>NZ_NSGG01000009.1 GCF_002295065.1 Mesorhizobium sp. WSM3859 | reverse complement strand
CCAGGTCTCCAGGAGGGCAACGAAGCGCGAGGCCTGGTTCTCCGCGATCTCGAAGACAAGAAGCGCGGCTGCAGCCGCGACTGCCGGCGCATAGAAGCGCCAGACGATCTCGTCCTTGAGGACAGTGAGGGGCACGATGAGAAGGGCGAGCGCGACGATGGTCTGGGCCGGCATGGAGACCAGCCATGCCGGCACCCGCCGGTCAAGGTTCAGTCCTGCCAGGCCGCCCAAGGCGAGATAACCAAAGCCGGTCATGGGATTCAGCCCAATGATCTTGGTCGAGGCTCCGGCCCATTCGAGGCCCGCCTGAGTGACGAGACCCAGACCCACGCAGGCAACGCAGATGTGTCTGGCGGCCTTGCTGGGGGTGAACAGCAGCAAGGGTGCAAACAACAGATAGAATTGCTCTTCGATCGCCAGCGTCCAGAAGTGGTTGAAATGGCCCACCCAGTGACCGGTCGTAAGCACATGGATGTTCGTGGCGTAGAGCAGCATGGCCAGGGGCGCGCCGCCTTCGAAGCCATCGAAGTGAACGAACAGCGACGCCATGAGGAAGAAACCGATTGTCGCGTAGTAGACCGGGAATATCCTGGCCGAGCGCCGAATATAGAAGCGCCCCAGGCCCGCAAGCTCCGTCGTCTCGCCCGCCTCGACCGCCACCCGCGCGCGAGCCAGGATACGGATGATCAAGAGGCCGCTGAGCGCGAAGAAGAGCATTACCCCGTCGCCGCCGAGGGATCCATACGTCCCTTGATGGAACTTGTGGCTGATGAATACGAACATGAAGGCGATCGCGCGCAAGCCGTCGAAACCCTTGATGCGGCGTTCGTCGTCGAGTTTCATCGGTCGTAGCTCCGCCACGATCTATCGCGTGGCCCTTTGCCAGCCGGGGGACAAGGCGGCGGTCGCGCTGCTGGCCTCAGCGCCCTCCCGCGCGGTCAATCTCGCGCCCAACCGCAGAAGCGGTCGCTCGAAGAAATGCCAGGAGAGCGTCGCCAGCGCGAGGGTGATGAAAAGCTCAACGACCGGCTGCACGATAGGCGGCGCGTCGATGTCCATGTGCAGCTTATGGAACACCGTCTGGACGTTGTAGAAATGGACGAACTGGTGCAGGATATAGAAGGCATAGCTCACCCGGCCGAGCGAGCGCAGCGGCCACAGGTTGAGGAAAGCCACGACCGGAGTCTGCTGGTTGCGGGCGATCTGGAACAGAAACAGGCCGGCAACCGTACAGGTCAGCGGTCCCCAGATGTTCCATGTGTCCCGGAAGTATCCGAAGACCAGCGGGATCGCGATCAGCGCCACGCCAGCCGCCGCTTGGGCTTGCGCACCCACCAGCCACGCGGGCGCCTTGAGGTTTTTCAACGATGCGACGAAGCCGCCGACGCTGAGCATGCCGAAGGCGATCAGCGGATCGACGTGGATGGCGTTCGGGTGGGTCTTCACCGACACTAGCCAAGCCAGCATGGCCGCGCCGGCGAGCATGAAGCCGATGCAGATCCGGGCCAGGTATTTGCGGGGGGTGAACAGCAGGATTGGCGCGAAGAGCAGGTAGAACTGTTCTTCTGCCGACAGCGACCAGAAGTGACCGAAATGGCCGTAGTCCCCAGTCGGCGTCATCTCGAAATAGATGTTGGTGCCATAGAGGGTGTAGATCGTCGCTTCCACGCGTGAGAAGCCGACGAATGAGGTGAACAGCGACCCCAGCGCGAAAACGCCGAGACAGGCGTAGTAAAGCGGGAAGATGCGCAGGCTGCGGCGCACATAGAAGTCACCCATCGACCGCCAGCTCGACTGGGTCCCGGCCTCGACCTTTCCGCGCATCTCCGACAGGATCGAGGAGATGAGCATGCCGCTGAGCACGAAAAAGACCCAGACGCCGACGGAGCCATAGGAATCGTGGTGCGGCAGGGTCGTCTTGTGGCTGATGAAGACCATCAGGACAGCGATTGCTCGCACACCGTCGAAGCCGGCAATGCGGTCTTCCGCCGACCGGGCAACCGTCTTAGCGGGCTGGGCCGCGAAAATCGCATTCTGATCAACCGTTGCCATGGATCAATACTCGAGCCGATGCTCCACAGATCGAACTGATGCGCGCAGCCAAGTCATAGAAGTCCGAACCGATAGAGCGCGCTGACCGCCTTGGGCCGAAAGATCGCGCCGTAGCCAAGGCTCAGGGATTCGCCCCATAGGCGCTTGTAGTCGCTCCCTCCACCCAGATCGAACCAGCGCTGGCCGACGCTGGCAGACCACTGGATCGCCGAGTCCATGGAGCGCACACCCACGGAGCAATGGTCGTATTCGGGGTCGCGGACAATGCACTGGCCGAGCACGACGCCGTCCTGGCACATCAGGATGTTGCCGGCCGTGCGCCGATCGCCATCGAGCAGGTGCAGGGAGTGGAACTGGATCGGGCTGTCCCGGGTTTGCGACTTCATGAACGCACGCCAGAACCGCAGACGATCCTCGGCGGCGACTGTCTCGTTGGCGTCGTTGCTTTCCCACATGCGGCCCCACTGGGCGCAGCACCATTCCAGGTCGTCCTCGTCGTCGATGCGAAGCTGCATGAACTCGTCGCAGCGCTTGCGGGCCCGGCGCACATTGTTGCGGTGCTTGCTGGTCCACAGAGCCTCATAGTCGGACTGAAGATCGACTTGCCGGCGTTCCTGCGACCAAAAGGTGCGCGGGCGAAGATCGGCGACGTCGGCTTTCAGCCCACCTTCAATCCGAACCTCCGTGCCCAGGGCATGCAGGGCCCGGCTGAGGGCGGACGGGGAAGACGACGGCGCGATCACGCCTGGAAGCGCCTGATAGGCGACAGGCTCCCAGTATTGGCGGCGGCGGCGCAAGGAGATGAGCGCGGTCGGTTGTCCGTTCTCAGTCGCCAGGGCGTGGCGCTTGCGGACGCTCGTGGGCTGGGTGAGCTCGCGATAAAGGTCGCGGCCGCAACCGGGAATGGCAGGCAGGGCATCCAGGGCCTGGTCGAGTGTCGAGTTCCAGACGTCGAACCAGGTGATGTTGACGCCCCGCGTCGTCAAGCGCGTGACGATGCGGGCAGCGGAGATCACGGCGGGAGCGGCGACATAGCCCAGCGCACGCTCAAAACCCGAGCCGGCGGGGCTCGCGCCAACGGAATCCATGGCTTCAGAGTGGCTCATCACCGATTCCCCCTTCCTTCCCTGCTTGTCGGCCATTCAGGCGATCTTTCGATAAGGCGGCCGATCCGCCCTTTGACCAAAGACCGGACAGATTGCACCCCACCCGGGCGCTCAAGCGCCTGTCCCTGTCCGGTGTTCTCGCCGAGGAAGCGTCGGATGGCGGCGAGGGGGGCGTGCAGGCTCGCGGGCGTCAAGGCTTGGACCCTACCCAGCAGATAGGCCAGTTCACCGGCGAACGGATGGCGGCTCCAGCCCATCGCCAGGAACCAGAATAGCCCGCCAAGCCCGCCGCCCAGGACCGCCTGCAGGATCGATACGTTCATGTCGAGGCCGTTTAGCCCGATGACGACGACCGGGCCGAGCGTCGCGGCAAGAGTGGCGGCGACGCTGGGCACCAGCGCACGCAGATATTCGCCGACACTCAATTTCAGCCGGCGCATCAGAAAGCACAGACCAACTCCTACCTGGATCGGTGTGGTGGCAAAGATCGAGAGCGCCAGGACGAAGGGGCCATGCTGAGCTGCCAAGATCATGATCAGGCTGGTGATCGGCAGGGAGATGATCCAGGCCTTGGCCGTGTCGCGGATCCCGCCGGCGGCTACCAGCGCCGGGAACATCAGGGGGACGGGGAAGTAGAGCATGGTCGCCGCTGCCATCACTTGCACCAGCGGGATCGAGGTCTCCCATTGCGGCCCCAGTAGGGTATGTACCAGGGGATGGGCGAAGAGGATGACCATAGCCAGGCCGGGCCAGTGGAACGCTGTCAGGTTGGCGGCGGCTTTAAGATAGGGGTCCTTGAGGGGACGTCCGGTGCGCGCATGGGCGGCGAAGCCCGGCAGGGCCACCGCTGAGATGGCCGATATGACCAGACGGCTAGGCATTTCAGTGACCTGTTGGCCTCGGCTGTAGAGCCCGACATCGGTGCTGCCACTGGCCCGACCCAGCACGAAAGCCGGAATGACCGCGCCGAGTGAGGTCAGGAGGCCGGTCGCGGTGTTGAAGCCGCCGAAAGCCAGAATCTCGCGCCATTTGGCGAACTCGATCCGGAAGATGGACAGGTCCGGGCGCATCAGGATGGCAAACAGGAAGGTGGAGAGCGGATAGCTCAGTGAGCCCCAGGCGAAGCTCATATAGCCGAAGCCCATCATCACCAGCGCGATGGTGGTGATGTTGCCGACCAGGGCCGAGCCCAGGTTGATGGCCGCGATGCTCCAGAACTTCAGATCGCGGCGAAGCAGAGCCACGATTGGTGAACCGATGCTGGAAAACAGATAGCCGAACGCCACGGTGCGGACGAAGTTCTCCAGGCGCGGTTCGTGGGTGAATTCGGCGTAGAGGCCGGCGGTCGCGAGGAAGGCGGTCGTGAGGACGATGGCGACCGCCAGCATCATGGTGAAGGAGGTGCGTATTTCCTGCTTCGAGAGGTTTTCGGCGCTGACGATGTAATTGGTGACACCGAAGTCCCGCAGACCCTCAGCGAGCGCGACCAGGCTGGCGCCAAGAAAGGCAGCGCCGATTTCGTTGGGTGTCAACAGCCGCGACGAAACATAGAGCGTCGCGAAATTAAGGATGAGGGTGGCGTACTTCTCGAAATAGACCGCGACCACCGCGCGCCGAACGCTCGCCATTCCTGCCGCTCACTTTCGATAAGACTGGCCCCGATGCGGGACCGTCACCATACCTCGCCCCGAATCCCGGAGTTGGAGTCTTGCGCTGTGGATTTTGAACCGAGTGGCCTCGATCAGGGCCGAGGCAACCTTCTGTTGATCCTCGTCGGTCATTTGAGAATAGAGCGGAAGGACGATGGCATGGTCCTGGGCTGCCTCCGACTCGGGCAGGGACATGCGCAGGGGTTGAGAAGCATACACGTCCTCACGGTGGGCGCACATGATACCGCGCCGAGTGGCGACACCGGCATCCAGCATAGCCTGCATGACGGTGCGCTGGTCGGTTGACTCCGGCAGACGGACGCAAAAGCTCTGCCAGTTGGTGCGCGCATACGACGGTTCGCTCACAAGGCCGAGCCATTGCGCCCCGCAGAGCAACTCGGTGTATCGGGCGGCCAGCGCGCGGCGGCGAGCCACGATGCCGGGCAGGCGCTTGAGTTGCTCGCGGCCGACAGCGGCCTGGATGTCGGTCATCCGATAGTTGTAGCCAAGAACCGGGTGGGTCTCGAGGATGACCTGGGCCGAGCCATGGCGGACCGTGTCGGGCACGCTCATGCCGTGCTGGCGCAGCAGCTTGAATTTGGCGGCCCAGTCAGCGTGCTTGGTGGTCAACATACCGCCGTCGCCGGTACTCATGATCTTGCGTGGGTGGAAAGAGAAGCACGCCACGTCGCCATGCGCCTTACCGACCTTCTGCCACTGACCGTCCCAGAGGATCTCGCTACCGCTGGCGCAGGCCGCGTCCTCGATCACGGGCAAGCCCTTGGCCCTGGCGATGTCGACCACCGCGGCCATATCGCAGGGCAGGCCCATTTGGTGGACGACCAGGATCGCGCTGGTCTTGGCCGAAAGCGCCTGCTCGATCAAGGCCGAGTCGATGTTGTAGGTGGCCGGATCGATGTCGACAAAGACCGGAGTCGCGCCGCAATAGGTCACCGCGTTGGCCGTGGCGATGTAGGAGTGGCTGACCGTGACCACGTCGTCGCCGGGCTTTACCCCGGCGGCCAGCAGGGCCAGGTGCAGGGCTGTCGTGCAGTTCGAAACAGCCACAGCGTGTGGCGCGCCCGTGAAGGTGGCGAACTCCGCCTCGAAGGCCGCGACCTCGGGACCTTGCGTGACCCAGCCGGACAGGATGACGCGGCGCGCCGCCTCGGCTTCGGCCTCATCCATCGTAGGCTTGATGATCGGAATCATGCGAGGATCCTTAGCTGGAACGAAAGCCTACCTCGGCGCGAGAAGTTGCGATTGTCGTATCATGGCGAAGCCGGTCGCTCACCTTGTCCTATTGTGGGATGCAAACGCTGACTCGGCGGGCCGGGCGTATTAGGATATTGGGGGGTGACCGACGACAGGCATACCGCTTTCGGTCAGCGGACAGGTCACTCAAGCCTGATGTTCCAGGGCGTCGAACCGGTGATACGCGTCCCGTGGGCTACATGGACCGTGTAGATCAGGATGACCAACTCGAGGCAGAGCTGGACGGGGTCTCAGTATGTCCGAAACTTAAAGCCGCTGGCCGCCTTTTTTTGACAACACGGCGGCATGAATTCGGGGCAAAGGTTCCCTGTACAACCTTCAGATAGCGTTGCAAGCGTGCGGCCCGACACTTCGGAGGGAAGCCGACATGTGTCGGGCCTACCGGTAGGGTAGCTCCGTGTACGGCCAGAGCGCCGGCCTTGAGAGGATTACATTAACGCTAATATTATGAAATTCAGCAATTGGGAGTAGCTGAGGGTGGGTCTACAGGGACTCTGGCATCTATCTTGCGTCCCAACCTTGCGAGGGCAAAAATTGGGGGTTGTGAAGATGCGCATAAACACTCAGCCAGGCCGAAGGGTAGGCCTGCCTAAATGCATATTTTGCGAGCCGATTCACGTCAGGAATGTACAAACCAACGAAAATGGAGAAGTTACCATCTCTATAACAGCCGTTGATATTTATACGAAGAACTCAACGCAGCGCTACGAGATAATCTTGACCTTGGAGGAACTCGGCATCCTTACGCTGCTTGGAAGTGAATCCTCGTCTGCCAGGGGCGAGTAATGACATATGGGTCGGGCGACGCGGAAATAATTGGTATCAAGGTGGCGGCTCCGACTTGGCGTGAGAAAATTGCCTGAGTGCCAGAGCCGCCCGCGCAGCCGATGGGGCACCGGCTACGTTGTTCCATTGTGGGGCAATGCGATATATTATTAGTTAAGTATATATGATGTGCGGCCCGCCACAACGTCAGGGCTTCCGCGTGCACGTTGCAGGTGAAATGCTAAGGCTCTATTTCAGAGCGCCCAAATGAAAGCTTGGCCTCCCGTCCACGGCGCATTCCGATCGCCATATCTGCCAGAAAGGTCGCGACGTTGGGCTGACCAAAGGCTGGTGGCTAAAAAGACATTTCGTAGACCCCAACTGATGTGACTTGCGCTGGAAGGTCGCTCAAGCCCAGGCCGTTGGCCAAAAAGCCGGGGAAAACTGTGCCGTCGGGTTTTATTTCAAAGTCGCTAATATTATGGCTGCTGCCAGTCGGCTACGTCACCCAAGGCCGGCTAGGCCCGACGGTCAGACAATTGTACCCCAACGGGCTGTCGGGCCGCTAGCGTAGACTTTCCCATCCGAGTAGGCGCGCGAGGCCCGGCGCCGGTTGGGTTGGGGCTGACGGCGCCGGGCCTGACCGGCAGGATCCTCAAAATTCTGCGCGCCGGTGGCGTAGAGATATATGCCATTGATTGTATAAGAAATTCATCCAAATGAATAACTGAGGAGTAGGACGGCGGAGCACGATTGGCGCCTGCTTATTTCCGATTTGAAACGTCGATGTGGACGTGCAGGCGTACTGCTAACGACAGCAACGCTGACGTCACTCCTTAAACTGCGCGTCTCACTGGTTCCGCGGGACAGCCTCTAGAAGCTCACCTACGCTGGAGCGGCAGCCAGGCCGAGGCTTCAAGTCCGGAGTCTTCGCGAAAGCGTTTGGATAAAAGGCGCCTGGCGCTCAGTTCTTGATATAGCCCCCGTCGAACCCAACGAATTTCGTCAGGCCAGCAGGATCGAGCAGGCGGACATGGCCCTGGCGGAATTCGAGAAACCTGCGCTCGCGGAGTTCCCGCAACATTCGATTGACATGGATCGGAGTAAGGCCAAGGGCGTCAGCGAGGTCGTATTGCGTGAGCGGACAGTCAAAGCCGTTGCGGTCAACCGCGCCAACTCGTTGCAGACGCCCCGTCAGTTCGAGCAGCAAATGCGCCGTCCGCTCCAGGGCGGTACGTCGTCCTATATTGGCGAGATGCTGAGCTATCACAGCACCATTGCGTGCGAGGGCCTCAACGATGAACGAGAACAAGTGAGGCGATTTCATAGCGGCGAGCGTCAATGTCTTTGTGGACGCCACAAGCAACGAGAGGTCGGTCCGGGCCACGAACGTTTCGACGGTGCCGCTTCCATACGGTTGAGACAGGACCACATCGCCAGTCAGAGCAAAATCGAGAATTTGCCGCTGTCCCCCCGGGAGCTCGTGAGAAATGCAGCCCCAGCCGGACTCGACGATGTATATACGATCGTTGCTGTCGCCCTGACTGAAGATTACCGCGTCGGCTGGATATCGCTTGGCAGCGAACCCGAGCGTCTTCATCAACGCAGCGTCGTCATCGTTAAGTCCAATGTATGACGAACGGTGCTCGTCCCCTTTCGAAAAAGAACGTGAAGCAAACGTCATCCGTACCCCTCGCCCCCAAGTGAATGCATACCTCCCTCAACTTCATCATGTATATGAAACTTCACGTGATGAGCAACCCTTTCAGAGGCCGGTGCGGGAAGGTATCGCGATATTGAATCGAGCACTAACTCTGGCTCCAAACGAGTTGTGATCCGAGTCGTATTGGCTAGGTTTGGTGTCATCTATGACTTACTTCTCTTAAAATTCTCTCGCATTGACTCAACTATCTCGCTGGCAACCAGACAGCTTCGGTTGTCCGCCTGGTCGGCAGCATTTCGCAAAGTCAGCGACGCGTCCCTCAGCAGTCCCCTGATCTCCGCCGCCGACAACACTTCTGACGCTTCGAGCTCCAAAAGAACCGATTCACTCACATGCAGCGCGGCGAGCGCAACCGCCCGCGGCCTTGTTGCCAGCAACTTCAGGAGATCGCCGCTACGCCTGTTTCTCGATTTCTTTTTCGCCATCGTCGTCTTAACTACCCGGACAAAAGATCCTATTTCCAACATCTTGACGAGTGTGCGCAGTCCAAGAGACAGAGAGGTCGAGACGACCCTTCTCTTTAAGGTGTAGCCAATGGTAACGGTAACCCAGTTTGCAGCAGTGACCCAGAGGCAAGGGGATACCGAATTAGCGGTAGCTGGTGTTCTTCGGCATTACCAGTGAAGGACATCCCGCCAGGGGATCCACTGCCGTTGTGAAGCGAGAGCCGTCGCTTCTTCAGCCGTAGACCTGCTTCGGTAGAGGGCTGTCCGTTTTCGGGGAAGGCAGCGGAAACGGCTCGACCTGTCCCTCAGTCTTGTCGAGATACTGCATCAACGCCGTCACCAGATGGTAGAAGATGCTGGCTGGAACCTCAGTCGCAAGCGACCGGCCGCGCTCGTCGATCCTGTCCACCCATAAGCCAAGAGGTGCGGGATCGATATGCCATCTGAAAAGGCGCGCGACGCGGCCCTCGATTTCGGGTTTCAGATCAGGCCCACCAATATTGTCCAGCGCGATCGCCGCTTTGACAGCCTCGCATTGCGGCCAGCTGCGAGAGAGTCTGTCGAGAGGCATCCCTTGTCGCGACACGGCCGCATATGCCAGCCCTGTGGCTCGATTCAATCCGCTGGCAACTGCTGATGAATAGAGTTTCCTGGCGTAAGCAGCCAAGTCTTTTTGTCCGCTGGACCGCGCGAAATCCACGAGCAGGGAGGCCCATTCGAAATGGTGCCCCGGTTCGGTCCATTGTCCTTTGTCTCCGGGCAACGGCAGCCAGTCGGCATCGAAATATTCGCCAAGCGTCCAACTTTCCTGGTCGAAAAAATGGCATCGGAAGAGATCGATCACACGAGCGGCTCGACGAAGATATGTGCGGTCGCCGGTTGCGTCATGCCAGGCAAGAAACGATTCAAGCATGTGCATGTGCGGGTTCGAGGATCGGACGCCGTTCCAGCCGGGTGTCTCCAGGAAGCCATTCAGGCTGCCATCCTCGAGGTGGGAATCGATAAAATGAAATGTCTCCTGTGCGAGTTGCAGAGCTGCCTGATGACCGCATCGGTAGGCGTGGGCAAGCGCAAGGAGCACGCAGGAATGGTCGTAGGCATCCTCCATCGGATCGGCCACGCTTCCATTGGAATTGAGGGCGCGTACCCAGCCGCCTCGGTCGGTGCGGCCGCATTTTGCGATGAAGTCGATGCCGTGATCGATGAGCTCGTCCGCGGCCCCGGTCCAGCCACGTTCCTTGGCCACGGCGAAAGCATAGATCTGGCGGGCCATCGTCCGCATCCGCTTGGGCTTGCCCAACGGCCTCGCATCGAAACCGAGCGCTTCGTGAAAGCCTCCGTGCACAGTGTCGACCCCTGCCGTCGACCATAGAGGAAGCGTCTCGTTGAAGAGCCAATGTTCCACGCGCTTGCGCCATGAGCCGCTGATAATGACCCGGTCTTCCGAAGCCGTGAATTTAGTCTCGAGGCGGCCGCTTTTCTCGAGCTGTTCGACGACCTTCTTCACATTCTGGCTGTGGCTTACCGGTGCGACGAATATAGCGTCCGGCGTGGCGACCACCGCCACATCCTTCATTCCGATCACGCTGAGCAGGCGCCCCTGGCTTCGGAGGTAGGAATTGTCGCAATCCATGGCGACGACATCACCCATCACCACGTTGCCGTTGCCATCCGCGGGACTGGACTCCAGTAACGATTGCCACGATCCCAGGTCGCTCCAGCGGAAGGAAGCCGTCACCATCGCGATGCCCTGCGCATGTTCCATGACGGCATAGTCGATCGACGTGGAGGGGACCGCCGAATAGAAGCCTTGGGGCAAGTAGAGGCCTGACACGTCGGCTCTGGCTGCCCTGAAGGCGCGTTCCGCAGTATCCCAGATCTCCGGCTGGAATTCGATCAGAGCTCTTTGCATCGTGTCGGCACGAAACAGGAAGATGCCCGCGTTCCAGTAGAACCTTCCCGACGACAAATATTTTTGCGCGGTCTCGATGTTCGGCTTTTCTACAAAGCGGGAAACCACGGCCGCGCCATCGTCATTGGCGGCAACCTCGATGTACCCATATCCGGTCTCCGGATGAGTGGGCTTGATGCCGAACACGACAATGCTTCCTGAGGTAGCGGCAGGCGTGCCGGTTTCGATGGTTTCCCAGAATTGCGCCTCGGTTGATATCTGATGGTCGGATGGAACCACAAGGACAAGCGCATCCTTGCCGTATTCGGAAATCGTCTGCAGTGTCGCTATTGCGACCGCCGCCGCGGTATTGCGGCCCAGGGGTTCGAAGATCGGCTTTCCACCGTTCAGTCCGAGCGGACTTATGTCCGAGATAACGCGTTCGGCATGGCGTTCGGACGCTATCAGATAGATCGGCGTTTCGCTGCTCGGCCACGCCTTCAGGCGGCGGACCGTTTTCGCCAGCATGGAGCCATCCCCCGACAGATCGTGAAATTGCTTGGGATTGTCTTCGCGCGAGAGCGGCCACAGGCGGGATCCGACACCCCCGCTCATTACAAAACTTACGATCCGGCTGGCCATGCTTCAGTGCCTTTCAGAATGTCTGGTTATAGGTTCCAACCTCTGGATTGCGGCGCAGGACCGCGTCGATCGCCTCGAACATCTGTCGACGCCGCTCCGAAGAGACCGGGCTTTCGACGACAACGACGATTTCGGGCTTGTTCGACGATGCTCTGACCAGACCCCAGGTGCCGTCTTGAGCCACGACACGCACGCCGTTGACGGTCACCAGGTCGGCAAGCGGCTGGCCCGCAAACTCGGTCCCGCTTCCCTTCATTTTCACGAAATCGTCCATAACCCGGTCGACCACACCGTATTTGACTTCGTCGGGACAGTGAGGCGACATCGTTGGGGTGCCAAAGGTCACTGGCAGGGACCGGTAGAGGTCGGCCAGCGTCGTTCGTGGATTCCGGTCGAGCATCTCACAGACGGCAATTGCGGTGACAAGGCCGTCGTCATAGCCACGCCCAATCGGCGCGTTGAAGAAGAAGTGCCCCGACTTCTCGAAGCCTGCGATTGCATTGAGCTCGGCAACCCGTCGCTTGATGTAGGAATGGCCCGTTTTCCAGTAGTCCGTGCGGGCGCCGTTTTGCGCGAGCACGGGATCAGTCATAAAAAGTCCGGTTGATTTCACATCCACGACAAAGGTGGATTTTGGATGCAGGCTGGAGATGTCTCGCGCCAGCATGACGCCGATCTTATCCGCGAAGATCTCAGTCCCCTCATTATCCACCACGCCGCAACGGTCGCCGTCGCCGTCGAAGCCGAGGCCCAGGTCAGCGTCGGTCTCCAGAACCTTGTCCCGGATGGTATGCAGCATCCGCATGTCTTCAGGATTGGGGTTGTAGCGCGGAAACGTGTGATCGAGTTCAACGTCCAGGGGGACCACATCGCAGCCGATCTTCTCCAGCATCTGTGGTGCAAAGGCCCCGGCCGTCCCGTTGCCGCAGGCCACAACCACGCGCAGCGTTCGGCGGATGCTCTTTCCGGCCGTCAGGTCCTCGATGTATCGCTCACGACATTCGGACACAAACTCGTAGCTTCCACCGCCTGTCAGATCGAAATCGCCGCTCAGAACAATCGCTTTGAGGGCCGTCATCTGGTCGGGCCCAAAGGTAAGAGGTCTCTGTGCGCCCATCTTAACTCCGGTCCAGCCGTTCTCGTTGTGAGAGGCCGTTACCATCGCAACAGACGGGGCGTTGAGTGCGAACTGGGCGAAATAGGCGGTGGGGGAGAGCGCCAGGCCTATGTCCTTGACACGCGCGCCAGCCGCCATCAGCCCCGACACCAGCGCCATCTTTATGGACATCGAATAGCTGCGAAAGTCGTGGCCGGTGACGATCTCCGGGCCGACGCCCATACGGCGGATCAGAGTGCCGAGGCCCATGCCGAGCGCCTGGGCGCCCATCAGATTGAGCTCGGGCTCTTTCTCCGAGCCAGGATGGCCGAACCACCAGCGCGCGTCATACTCCCGGAAGCCGGTGGCCTTGATGAGCGCATTGCTCTCGAATGCAAATGTGTTCGGCTTGGCTTGGCTGACTATCTTCAGGGTCACGCTACCGCTCCGAAATTGCTCGACATTCCTAGCATGGCGGCAGGCCCGGGCCCCTTCATGAATTCGGGTAGCCCTGCACCCCGGTTCGCGCCCCATCATCCAATAGGTGATACCGATCGGTGATCGAAAGGATGTCTCGCCGGCTCATGGCCATTAGGCATCGTGGGGTAGGCTCGCGTCGGGTGCCGGTCTCAATTGTGGCCCGCATGATGCCGCTGACATTTCTCAAGCCAGCTTGTCGGAAGAGCGTCGACGACAGGCGCTTCAGAGGCTTGGCACGTACGCTCGATCGCGTTCAGCCGGAGATCGAAAAAAGAATCCGAGCAACTTCGCCGGAAGCGGATGATGGACTGTGCGGCATTTTCCCTGGAGGCGATGGAAAACGGCGAGCGAAGTGAACGCATGTCGGCGAAGCTCGATACTCTTGCGCGCGCGAGCTTGCGGCTCACCGGGCACGACAGCTGCTGCCGGAGCATCAGATGTCATTCGTGGGAGGAGTAAGAGCTGGTCTGCCAACCCTTCAGCGCTTCCATAGGGTGTAGGCCTACGCCAATTGGTGGCGTTTACCTGCCTCCGCGCCGGCGTAGTCTTTCTTCAAAGGGTGGGATGGGGGCCGAATACCATGAAGCTGCCGTGTCAGGGCGGCGTGCACGAAGACTCCTCCTTCATGCGCGCCGGAGACGTTGAATGAACCGCTTGTTCGCCAGTCAATGGCCTTTGGCAACCAATCAGCAGGTCAATGCCGGACAGGAGTTCATCAGCCTCTCGGACATAACGGGATTTCTGAGGCATTACGTCGGCACAATCGCTGCATGCCTTGCCGCGGCCCTGTTGGTGGCATGGTTTTACAATTCGACGACCGACTCGGTCTTTACTGCCACCACACAAATATTGATCGAACCGAGGTTGCCGCAACATTTGCAAGACGGCGGTGAAGTCAATTTATCATTGGACACTGCGCAGATTGAAAGTCAGATCGCAGTCATGCAGTCTGAAAAGATCGCTTCGATGGTAATCGATCAGTTGAATCTGATCGAGGACAGGAATTTCAATCATCCTGAGACGCCGATCTTGCAGGAGCGGTTTAGAAAAATAAAAGATATAATAGTGGAGGCTTTAGGGGTTCAGAAAAGCGCCTGGCTGAACGCGCTCTGGGACCATATCGGTCTGGGCGCCGCGGAGTCGACCACGAAGCTGACCGACTATCAGAAGTCGCGTCTCGGCATGCTGATTTTCCGCAACAACCTCGATGTGCGAAGGGTTGGTGTCTCCTATGCGATAGAGATATCCTTCACTTCCGCCGATCCCGAGCGTGCAGCCAAGGTTGCGAATGCAACGGCTGACGCTTTCGTGCATGAACAGATCGACACCAAGGCTGAGGCGGCAAGAGAGGGTGGAGCATGGCTGGAACAACGCCTCCAGCAACTGCGCACCCAGATGAACGAGGCCATGGCCAGGGCGCAGGCATTCCGCTCTCGACACGACTATAGTGTAAACGGCGATTCAAGTGATGGTGGCGGCGTCAATTCCGAACCTACTCTCGAAGAACTCGAGGTGACTGCTGACACGTTTAAAAAAATGTATGAGAGCTTCCTGCAGGCTTACACCAACTCTGTAAGCCAGCAATCCTATCCCGTTGCAGATGCGAGAGTGATCACTGTCGCTACGCCGCCGCTTTCTCCGAGCGCACCGAAGCCGAAGCTGGTGCTGGCCTTCGCGGCGGTTGCCGGCCTCATTATCGGCATTGGCCTTTCTTTTGCACGGCACTCGTTCGATTGGAGCGTGCGGTCGCCACGTCATATCCGCGATAATCTGGGCATAGAGTGCATCGGAGAATTGCCGTACACATTCAAGCACAGGGAATTCGGAAACGTCGACGAGGTGGCCCGCCATCCCTGGTCGCGATACAGCCAGAGTCTGCGCAAAACGCGAACTGAAATCAGCCTGGCGGAAACGAACCACCCGGTGAGGTACCTCGGGCTCACAGCTGTTTCCAACAATAGCCAGAAAAGTTCTGTCGTGAGCAATCTCGCCACCCTCTACTCGATGTCTGGTCTGAAGACTTTGGTCATCGATGCCGATGTCCGGAGATCGACGATCACCACACGGCTGGTTGGGCGCTCGGAGATATTGGGCGAAGAGTGCATGGAGCCTGTTCGACTCAACATCGTCCGCGGTCTTGGCCGGCGTTTCGACGTGCTTTCAAGTTCCGTAGTGGATGCAAAAAACCTGCTCGTGCCAAGGAACATGCAGGCTTTCCTCTCCGAAATCAGCTCCGACGATCCGGCAACCGACGAACTGGCCGCCTACGACATAGTCATTGTCGATATGCCGACGCTTGAATCCGGGGCGGATGACTTAATCATTGGATCCGTGCTCGACGGCGTCGTGGTCGTTGCGGAGTGGGGCAAAACGCACGTCGACACGCTGCGGGAACTCGTGAGAACACTCCAGGCCTCCAGGACGCAGATACTTGGCGTGCTTCTCACAAAGGCGCGGGCAATCACGTCGAAGCACCGTCGGGTCGCGGCCAGGCAGGATGCTTTCGGAAGTCGGCAAAGCGTGAAGAGCGATCATACGTGAGGATTAGGGGTAAGCCCCGGACGTAGCGCGCTACCTCCTTTGCATTTCTTGCCGGCAAGTTCCGTCCTTGGAAGACTGTCCAAGTCACAGAACTGGAAACAGCGACCGTCACATGACAAACGCCTTCGAAAAGCAGTCGCACCAGGGGGGCTCGATTTGGGGCCAGCCAGTTGCGCCGGCGGCGGTTGAGAGCCGGCCGGTCCTGCATGTTGTTTCCACGCGCGACTACGCCAGTGCCGGAACGGTGCTGGATGACCTCTCGAATGCCATCAATACGGGAACGACGAACCCTCCGATTGGAGGCCTCTTCAAACGGGCCATGGATCTGATCATAGCCGGTACAGCGCTCATTTTGGCCGCGCCCGTCATGATTGTCATCTGCTTGCTTATCAAGATCGTGACCGGGGGCCCGGCGGTATTCTCGCACAGCCGTGTCGGCTTCGGCGGAAAGCCATTCAACTGCTACAAATTTCGCTCGATGATCGCCAATTCAGACGAAGCTCTGAAGACATATCTCGATGCCAACCCCAACGCACGCAAGGAGTGGGAAGAGACCCACAAGATCAGGAACGATCCCCGCGTCACGTTCTTCGGGCGGCTGCTTCGCAAGTCCAGCCTGGATGAACTCCCCCAACTCATCAACATCCTGCGTGGTGACATGAGTTGCGTAGGCCCAAGGCCAATCGTCAAGGACGAACTCAGTCGTTATGGCGATCACCAGGCGGAGTATCTTCGAACGAGACCCGGACTCACCGGTCTTTGGCAGGTGAGCGGAAGAAGCAGTTTGGACTACGACAATCGCGTTGCGCTGGACAGCCACTATGTGCGGAACTGGTCGGCTTGGCTCGATGTGATGATCTTGCTCCGGACCATCGTCGCAGTCATGCGGGTCGACAGGGCTTCCTGATGCCCCGAACGGGTCGGCCTTAGTTTCGATTCTTGCAATCGGATAGACACAAACCGACGATATAGGCGCAAGCCAATAAAAATAGCAGGATCAAAGATTTGCCCAGGCCCGGATGACCTGGCATTCCAAGGCTGTTCCAAGCAACGATTCCGATCAGAAGCAGGGCGGTCGCAGCTAGGAGAGCCGGCGCCTTGAACCGTAAACCGAGTAATATCCCTGCCACCGACACCGCGAGTATGCTCGTAAGCACCGATATCTCCAGTGGCACCCGCAAAACCATTTGGCTTGCCGCGGCAGGGAGTTTCGTCAGGGCCCCAGAGCCCAGCATGCGCCAACTGATATGCGGCCGCGAAGTGCAAGGCAAGTGCTAGAAATCGTGGTTGGGAAATGCCGCTCAGAATGTCAAAATCCAGCTCTGTCGAGCCTTTCGACCATCAGGGCATCACCACTTGGGCTGTGGCGGTTCAACGGCCGCCTCCGAGCTGGCAAAGCGCCCGTCACGAATATGGTTTCAATGAGGATATGCTCAGTTCGTGTTGCGAGCGGCAGTTGTGTCCGCCTCAATGCTGGCATTCTCTGCAGGCAAGCCATCCAAACCTGATTGCGGCAACGGGATCTCGACCTTCACGGTGTCACCAGGTTCGACAAGGGTTGTCTCCTGGGCGGGAAGCTCTTCCGTGCTCCCATCTTTCGGCCGCACAATCGTGAAGATCGGCTTTGCCTTTGCCGCGTTTTGCCTGAGCGCCAGCAAAGCGGGTGCTGTAACTTGCGTCTCGTGCAACAACTGCACCGCAGTGTTGGATTTGCTGGTGACCTCGTTGAGCTGCTGCTGCGTTTCTCGCAAGCTCTCCGCAACCTCGCTGGAATGCTGGTTGTTGAGGTTGAGGATTTCGATGTCGGTCTTGCTCATCTCTTGCCTGACACGCAGCATCGAGGTCTCGGCCGCCAGTCTTTCGCTTTGCATCTGGGCGACAGTGCCCTCCAGCGAAAGTTCCCGCGGCGCGACCGCGAGGCCTTTCTGCACAAGGTTCGAAACACCTGCAAGCTCCTTTTGGATGAGCTGGATTTGTTTGTCATGAAAAGTCAGTTGTTGTTCGAGAGAAACCAGCTCTTGTTGCAGGAAGTCCTTGAGTTCGTGCAGTGAACGGAGCTGAGTTGCCAGCGAATCCTTCCGGATGGCGAAAATCTTGCGCTCCTGATCCATTGCCAGAGCAATGGTCTCGTTCGACGCCCTGTCCGTCAATTCCGAGGGGAAAGTGATGTTGTCTTTGCCAGCCAGCTCTGACTGCAACCTCGCCTTGCGCGCGAGCAAGCTGACATTGTTCAGAGCCAGCAGTCCAACATCCCCTTGGCCCGAAATCACCTCTCGCTCAAGACGGGACCAATCATCCTCGCGTATGGGTAGCCCGCCGGCGATCCCCAGTGCCTGCAGCACTGTCAGTTCGGGTCGATACGGAAATTCGCCAGGTTGCTTGACGTTGCCGACAATATAGAACGGCCGGTATTGGGCGATCTCCGCAGCCACGTCCGGCTCGCGGCCAAGACCCATGCGCTGCATCAACCGATCGCCTATGGCGCGAGCTAGATCCGCGGGAGCGGTACCCTCGGCGCGTATCTGCCCGACAAAAGGAAGAAAAAGCGTGCCGTCGGCGCCGACGGTGAAAGTGTCATTGAGAGCCGTCCACTCGAAGATCACATCGCGCGACGCGCGCCATTCATAGACCTTAAGCCTGACCTTGTCCTGTGGTCCAAGGAGGTACTCCGCAGCTGATGCCGGCAACGGGCAGGCAGATGCCGTCGCCAATGAAATCGCTGCCGCTGTCGAAAGCCATTTGCGCATTGTCTTCACCATCGTCAGATCTTCAGGATGTATTCGGGCTCGATCCGGCCCATGGCGATATGGAGGATTGCAAGTGCGTTGCCGACGAGCCGGCCTCTCCGATCGACATACGGCTCGGGCCAAAGGCTCTTTGCGAGGTTGGCTCCTATATTCCTGAACATGAGGGGAAGGGCGAAGGAGGCCGGCACCGTCCCTTTCCTTATCAGGTAGATCGCATTGGCGACCTGGGAGTAGCCGAATCGCTTTCCGCTGACACGGCCCGTCTTGATTCCGAGATGAACGCCCGTGATCGACGTCACGCATACCACGCGACCCTTGGATCTCATTTGACTGGTGAAATCGATGTCTTCCTGCCAGCCGTAGAGGACAAGGCGCTCATCGAATCGCAAATCGCCAATCATCGAAGAGCGGAACGACATGTTGCAGCCGTAGGCACCGACATGGTCGACGACGGATGGTCCACCCGGTTCTTGTCCTTCAGAGTCCCTTAAGGCGGCTTCTGCATCGCTCCAGGTGAGACCGGCATTGGTAGCGCCGTCCCGGACAACCCTGCCCATTACAACCGCCCACCTGTCATTTCGGGCAAAGGCCTGCTCGATCTGTTCCAGGTATCGGGTGGACGGAACGAAGTCGTCGTCGAAGAATGTTATGATGTCGAACCGCCCCAGGGAGGGCACGAGCGCCGAATTGCGTTGCGCTGCCAATCCTTTTGGTCCGAAGACGCTCGACACCGGGAAAAGGCAACCGTGCGGAAGTTCGACGTGCGTCGCGTCGGGTGCCGACAGTATGACTTCATCGGGCAGTCTTGTCTGGCCGCCCAAATATCCCAGCAGGCGAGCGACCTGCTCGCTTCGGCCGAGGGTTGGGATAATCACTGCAAGTTTCATTTTGGATCCAGGCGTCGCTTCCCCTGACCCTATGACGACGCGAGGATCCAAACAGCCTGCATAAAAGTGGGCTCGGCCGGCGAGGCCTACCCCCGGGTACCTGCTTTCGAAGTATTTCCCGCAAATGGCTTGCGACCATAAGCGGTAGGCGGCCGATCGCCCGGTGCACTCCGTGACCGATCGGACAACTTGCGAGGGCCATCTGACGAAACAAAAACTGAGGCCTCGAGTAGGAAGGGGAGAACATGCTCCAGGAACGCTCTTCCGACCTGGCTATCGCAGCCAAGGTCGAAATGCCCATCGAGGAGTTTTCGGCTGCTCCGGCGCCAGACTTCGACAGATATGCAAGGATAGCTGTCGTCCACGACTGGTGCCCAAATTTCCGGGGCGGCGAAAGGGTGCTGGCGCAGATCTGCAAACAGTTTCCCAATGCGGAGGTGTTCACGCTTTTCGATTTCCTGCCGGCCGAGGTGAAAGAGCAATACTTCCGCGACGTGGAATTTCACACCTCCGCGGCCAATCGGATACCGATGATCCAGAAATTCTACCGTTCCCTCTTCTTCCTTTGCCCCTTCCTGATCGAACAGTTCGACGTGACCGGCTATGACGCGGTGATCTCCTCTTCAGCCGCCTTTTCGCGGGGCGTGATCACAAGGCCCGATCAGCCGCATCTGTGCTACGTGCACAGCCCCGTCCGCTACGCCTGGGACGAGCAGTTTTCTTATCTGCAGCAAGGCAAGCTCGGTTTCGGTCCGAAGGGAATGCTGTACCGTTACATGCTGCACAGATTGAGGACGTGGGATACGAGAACCGCTCACGGTCCGGATCTGATGCTGGCGAATTCGAACTATGTCCGTTCCCGAATTCAGCACATTTATGGACGTGACGCTCGGGTCGTTTTCCCGCCCGTCTCGCTGAAGGAACTGCCCTGCGTTGAAGACAAAGACGACTACTACGTCTCGGCGTCGTTCCTGGCTCCCTACAAGCGCACCGACCTCGTCATCAAGGCCTTCAATGAGATGCCGTCTCGGCGGTTGGTTATCGTCGGCGAAGGACAGCAATCGGCCGACCTTCGGTCGCTGGCAGGTCCGAACGTCACATTCTCGGGATTCCTTCCTCGCAAGGAGTATGTCGATATCCTTGCCCGGGCGAAGGCGATGGTCTTTGCAGGTTGCGAGGACTTCGGCATCGCGCTTGCCGAGGCACAGGCTTGCGGGACACCGCTCATCGCGCTTGGTCGCGGCGGTGCGGTCGATATCGCACGGCGCCTCGGGTCAGATCCCGAGCCGACCGGAGTCCTGTTCAAGGCTCAGACAATCGCGCACCTCAAGGAAGCGGTCGAACGGTTTGAGGAAAACATTCACCTCATCACACCGCAGGCCTGCGCCAGGAACGCGCAGCGCTTCTCGGAAGAGAATTTCGACCGGGCCATGCTGGAGTCGATCGGCGCCGTCCAGGCGCTTCACGGGATCATGTGAGTTCGCGTAACCTGACGACCTTGGCTTCTGTGTCGATGCCGTCCGCAACGGCCATCGCCTGCAAGTATCGCAAGGCGCTCGCTCTCCAGCTATATGCCGAGGCTCTGGCTTTTCCTTTCGCTGCCAACTGCTGGCGAACGACCTTGGAATTGCGGAGCCCCATGAAGCGATCGAACCACGCCTGCGGATTGTCGGCGGCTGCATAAAGGGCCGCGTTCTGGCAGACCTCCGGCAGGCTGGCGCGTTCGGACGCCACAACGGGGCAGTCGAGGGCCATCGCCTCGACAATCGGAAGACCAAAGCCTTCCGTGAGCGAAGGAAAGGCCAGGCAAAGCGAGTCCATCAGCAGCGCTGCCAGCTCGTCATCCGAAATACGTCCGAGCCAATGGATGTTTCCGGCTTCAGCCCTAGCCGATCCCCTTTTGAAAATATGCGAGCCCGACATGCCGACTACCGCTATCCTCAGTCCGGCTTCGCCGAGGCGATCAGCCATGCCGAGAATGAGATCCACATTTTTGTGGGGCGCGGCGCTGCCGATCAAGACGATGGTATCCCGCGAGGCGGCCAACCGCGTCGCGGTCGAGTGTTCGGGCTTCCACCGCAAGACATGCTCATGTCCGTTAGGGGCAACAAACGCCTTTTGCGCCGGTACAATGCCTCTGCGAACCAGTTCGCCCAGTGAAAAATTGGAGACAGTCGAAATGTTGCACGCCGTCTTGCCGAGGCATGACAGCAGCGCTTTGTAAGAGGCCCTGAAGCGAAGTGAATAGCTTTGGGGTGCATTCCACACGTTTGCATCATGAATGCAGACAATATGCTTGCGAGGCAGAAGCGGCCCGGTATTGCATAGACTAAGCAGGCCGCTGCCGTGCAACGAAGTGGCTAGTTGGGTCTGCTCCCACAGATGCCCACCCGTGTTGCCTACCTCGACCTGCTCGACGCAATTGAGCGGAATATCCGAGCTGTCCGGTGGACAGTGAAGTCTGATCTCGAGCCCACGGGTGAGCGGCGCCCCCTCGGCGATCAAGGCATCAAGTGAGCAGACGATCTCTCTCGCATAACGCTGGACGCCGGTTGTCGGTTGAGAAAGAAAACGTCCGTTGATCGCCCAGTGCCGTACCATGTCACCCTCTCGATGTCCCTAGTTTGAAACCGCGAACGCGTGCGGTCACTACGGCCGTTGGGTCATCCGGACGCGCGCAGCATCATCCAGCAGGCCAGGGCAGGTGTTGGAACTACCTCAAACGTTTGAGGGCCGTTGCGTCTCCGAGAGTGTTAATCTGGCTCCCGGTTCCGGTAAGGCGGAGAAGGTTATGGGCAAATCTGAGTTCAATGCGGCGCCGGCCGGACGGCCAGGGCATTTGAACGGACACAGCACTGCCGCGGTGGTGGCGCGATCGCTTCCCGAAAGCCCGCAATACCTGATCGGCCATCCTGGGAGGAGCTTGGTGGGTGTTGAGCCGCCGAAGCGGCGCTGGACCATCAATGGCGACTTCACCACGCTCCGACGCAATGGAATAGCGCGCTACGCATTGGAAGTCACGATGGCTCTAGACGCGCTCATTTCGGAAAGGCATCCGCTTGGCCGAGATCTGGAGATCGATCTCGTGGTGCCGCGCCCGCTTGCCGAACCTCTTCATCTGAAGGCTATATCGGTCCGGGTCGTTCCGGAGTTCAACAGACCCCGACTTCCTCAGTTCTGGGTGCAGGCGCAACTACCCTGGCATGTGCCTGGAGGACTGCTGAGCTTTTGCAACCTCGCACCGGTCATGCTGAGGCGCCAGATTGCATGCATCCATGATATGCATACGAGGCTGATGCCGTCGAGCTATGCGCGAGGATTCCGTTGGGCGCATCGCCTGATCCTTCCATTGCTTGGCAGGCGTGCCGCACGGATAACCACGGTTTCGCAACTCTCCCGCAGCCATCTGATCAAGTTCGGGATCGCACGCCAGGAAAACATCGTCGTTACCTACAATGGCAGCGACCATGCGAAGAAGTGGGATGCGACAAGATCGTCCTTAGCCGTCGATCGAGGCAGACCATATGTCGTCTGTCTCGGTCGGGGGGACCAAGAATACAAGAACATGGGACTCCTCGCCAAACTAGCCCCGCTTCTGGATGAGATGGGTCTCGACCTCTGGATGCCAGGAGATGTCGAGGAGGAAACGATCTTGCGGCACGTCCCGGAAATGCCGACGAACATCATCCTTCTCGGGCGCATAAACGACCACGATTTCAAAAAGACGCTCGAAGGCGCGCTTTGCTTCCTGTTTCCATCACGGATTGAAGGTTTCGGGCTGCCCGCTGTCGAGGCGATGGCGTCGGGGTGCCCGGTCGTAGCTTCGACTTCGCCCTGCCTGCCTGAAATTTGCGGAGATTCCGCGCTCTATGCAGATCCCGACGACATTCAGTCATGGGCGGAAAATGTTCGCCAACTGGCGCTCGACCCGGATTTACGCACGCGAATGGTCAGCAAGGGCCATATTAGGGCGAGCAGCTATTCCTGGCGCTGGATTGCGTGGAAATATCTTGAACTGATGGTCCAGGTCGATGCGGATTTCGGAGAATTGCGGGCAGTCGACCGCGAGTGGCGCTAGAGCGTTTCACCGTTTCACGGAAACGGCGAACCACTCTATCTCCTTGTTTTTACGCAATTCCGGGCGGAAAACCGCTCACACTTTTCCTGGAATTATTCTAGCCGGTTTGTTGCCGCACAAAGCTCGTATCATTCGGTACATCCTCGGCAGTCGCCACGACCATCTGGATACGGCACCAGCGCAGCGGCAATCAAATGGCCATGCCGCCTGACGGCTAGGTTGGGGCATTCAAAAGACGTAATGCGAAGCTTCGCATCCACGTATGGGCAAATTGCCTCCGTCTCCTCCAGTTCCGACTATTCGGACATCAAAAGCCGTGCAGGGAGGCATGATTGCCATGTCGTTTCGTATCGCAGTCGCCGCAGCTTTGTTACTGACAACGGCAGTGCCCTCATCCGCAGATTTGCTCTGGGGCGTGAACGGCCATCCGATAGTTTCCTACCCGGGTGTTCCGATCGAAAAACAACTCGACTACGTCAAGAATCTCGGCCTCAAATCATATCGGGTCAACATCACGGCCGAAGACCAGGCAGATACTCTAGCTCAGGTCGTGAATGCCGGAAAAGAACGGGGGATCGAAATCCTCCCCGTGATTACACCCGGGATGGACCTGGACAAGGAGAAACCGGACCAACTTTATGTTGAGGCCCGCAAACTGGCGGTTGCGCTCGGCACCAGGTTCAAGAACGATATCCGCGTTTGGGAACTGGGCAACGAGATGGAGAACTACGCCATCATAAAGCCCTGCGAAGAGCGCGATGACGGATCGCAATATCCATGCGGCTGGGGGCCGGCAGGTGGAACTGGAGTGCTCGACTACTACGGTCCGCGCTGGGTGAAGGTAAGCGCTGTCCTCAAAGGACTGTCCGATGGCATGACGGCAGTCGACCCGAGCATAAAAAAAGCAATGGGCACGGCCGGATGGGGCCATACGGCCGCCTTCGGGCGGATGAAGCAGGACGGGATCGCCTGGGATATCTCCGTTTGGCACATGTATGGTGAAGATCCGGAGTGGGCTCTTCGCGAGATTTCCGCCTATGGCAAACCGATCTGGGTCACCGAATTCAACAATCCCTACGGAAGTCAGCACGGCGAGCGTCAGCAGAGTGAGGGCGTCAAGCAGACGATGATGCGGCTCCGCGAGCTCCAGGGCAAGTACAAGGTGGAGGCAGCGCATATCTATGAACTGCTGGATGAAACCTATTGGGCTCCGAGCTTCGAGGCCAATATGGGTTTGGTCAGGCTCACCAAGGATAACAACGGCAAATGGGTAACCGGTGAACCGAAACCTGCCTACATGGCTGTTCGCGATATTACCCGCGGCCCGCAGCCGCTACCTGTGCCGAACCGGAATTGCGATGCAGATGCCAAGTTTGTCGACGGGTTCACCTATGCCCGCCAGGTAAATTTCGCCTACTGCCTCGTCCTTGGCCGTGACGCCGATGCCGCAGGCTTGGATCGTTGGTCGGCGGCGCTCGAGAACAGAGACGCCAGGACGACCGACATTGTTATGGAAATGGTCCGCTCCGCAGAATTCAAAGCCAAATATGCCACGATCGGCTTGAGCGACCGCGCCTACATCGCCTTTCTCTATAAGCTGTTGCTGGATCGCCCCGCAGACAGCTACGGGATGGAAACTTATTCCCGCCAGTTGCGGCGTGGATCGATGACGCGCGATAGCATTGCTTTGGGCATCGTCAACTCGAGCGAATTCAAATCCCGGCATGCCGCCACGCGCGATGCCTCGGATGTGCCCGCGCCCGGCTAGAGCAATTTCAGGAAGAGTGTGTGCGGTTTTCCGTCAAGAAATTGCGACAAATAAAGAGCAAAACAAAGAGATAGAGCGGTTCGCCGTTTCCGTGAAACGGTGAAACGCTCTAAGTAGGGCAACGACGCCAGCTATGATAGGTGGCGTCGTATTGTTCCGGCCTCCGCCACAGAACTTGATGTCACCGCCGGGCAGGCTCGTACTACAATAGTGTTGTGAGCTCTGGGCAACGTGCACCCGATCTGGTGATCCCGTGGCCAATGAGCAGCGCCTTTTCCCTGCAAAGACGGTCGTACCTCTTGCAGGAATCCGTCAGGAGGGTCGCCCGCGGAACGGGTCAAGGACCAATCCTGAATCGGTCTGTCGAACAGATTCTTTACGCTGCCGATAACGTTGTACCCGAAGCGTGAGGTTTCGAACAACCTCCGGAATGCCGGAAAGGATGGCTGACGCCAACGGCGACGAGATGGCCGCGGCGAAACGCCGTTTGATGCAACTGCGGAACGGACAATGGCGGAACTCGGTCAACAAAAAAATACGGCCCGCCAGGGTTAACCCCGGCGGGCCGCCTGAAACCACCATCATTCTCCGGCAGGGACACCTTCCCCGAAAAGGTCGTTGACCTTGTAGGCGACCTCCGTCCTGTTGGTCGCCTTCAGTTTTTTCATAATGTTTCGGATATGCACCTTGACTGTGCTTTCGCGCAAGTTCAGTTCGTAGGCTATGATCTTGTTCGCCTTACCGCGTCGAAGGGCCTGAGCCACTTCAGCTTGCCGGTGGGTGAACATAGTCGTCAACGGACGTGTGTCACGGCTGCCTGAATCGATCAGATGCCGCATAGACAATACACTACTGGCCGGTACGAAGATGCCGCCAGCCGCCGCAAGGTTGACGGCTTCGACACAGACATCGATGCCGACAGAAGTTGGAATGTATCCCCTTGCGCCGCACTCTAGTGCTGTCAGTATTTGCGCGAGATCTTCTGTATCCGCTAACAGTATTAGAGGGGACGAATTGAATTCTGAAGAGATCAAACGAATCTCATCAGCAATGCTGTGATCGGTAACCTTGCGGCCGCCAAGATTAAATAAAATGGCAGCTAGAGGAGGGTACGCATCCTTCTTTATGCGCCATTCCTCGATCGTTCCCATGGCAGCGACGGCCATGCCAAGATCATGATCCTTGAGGGCCGATGCGAGACATTCCCGATCCAAGGCCCTTCCGTCCAGAATAAGGAGGCATTCACTTTCTGCTAGTTCGTTGCCCCTTGAACTGATACTCGACGGAATTTCTGGTTGATTTGTCGAAGCGAAATTGTCCAGTCCGATTGTAGAACCCATACCCAGTACCCCAACTTTTGCCCAACACGACCGCCTCGTGGCGGCCGACATAACCCCCTCAAATTCCCGTTTTTTGAAAGATTCTCTACCCAACCCATCGTGAGCTCCTGCTGGGGTTCCCCCAGCTTGGACGCTCATCGTTTTCTCCCCAACGCCACCTAGAATTGAGTAATTTATGCTTTACAAGCGTGAGCTAATCTAGGTTAATTTTTTGGAAATTTTTTATTCAGCCTCTGGCCGGGCTCATGAATTTCCCACCCTCAAGGTCGAGAATACCAAGCGCCTTCACGCTTATCCGATAGGCGGAAGTCGGACCGCTATCCTTTGCGGTGCCCTACTCTAAAGGCTTCGTTGACGCCATACATCGCCGAAGATGAACATCGGTTGCCAGCGTTTGCCCGGGCTGACGCGGTCTGTCTGCGGAAAAAGCGAAGACAGGGTAGGGGAGCCACTCGCCCGCCCCAGTGGCTCCCCTATCGCTTGGCAGGAGTAGCGCACCACAAGTGGCGATAAAAAAATCCGCCTGCCAGCATGGCTGACAGGCGGATAGATGTTCCTGCAATTGACGCTTGGACCTCAGGCGTTTCCCTGAGGATCAGTTTCGCTCAGCCAAAGGCCACCCGCTTCATAATTGCGGGTCACGGTTTCGAAGGCATCGACCAACTTCTTGGCGGCTTTGTTGGCAACGTGGGTTTCAGGATACTGGGCGGTCACAGCCCGCGCCCGTTCGTAAATTTCCCTAAGTTGCATCATCTGCTTGGGGCTAAATGCGTCATGTATAACCAGGGTGGCCATACCGCTTATCCTCCTGATGTTGGAACTCTGGAAAACCCACCCCGTTGTCCAGAGTTCCGACAGTCTCAATTAACACGACATTTCATGGTTGTAAGCCGAAACGTGCCCGCAGCCTGTGTATAAGTGTGACATTTCCCCGCGTCGAGGCGTTCTTTAGTGTGCGTTGGCGAATTAGCCGTTTGCAGGAAGGGGTAGGCGGAATCCCGCAGGCAGACGTGCCGAAAGTTTCCTGGACGTACTAGCCGTTCGAGCATGCTTCTCGATCCAGGCGGATAACGACGGCGCCTTGCGGGCGTGACTGGCGAACCGGGACTAGCATGTAAACTCCAGGCCTAGTGCTAGCCACGATGGGCCGTTCGCTTCGCACGAAGACCTACAGCTTCTTGCGGAATGAGGGCTACGCCGTTTGGCTCTCTTGCCCAAGCCATGGGCCTGTCGAAAGATGCATTGTCGGATAGCGTCTTTCGTCAACATTGGCATGACCAACCGAGCGAGAGGCTCGATCAGAAATGCAGGTTTCTTTACCGGGTCTGCTAGTGTGCGCGGCGATTTTGGCGATTGCATACTATTCCCGGGGAA
The DNA here is from genome assembly GCF_002295065.1 of Mesorhizobium sp. WSM3859. GTDB lineage: Bacteria > Pseudomonadota > Alphaproteobacteria > Rhizobiales > Rhizobiaceae > Mesorhizobium. Next base: position 228,454 of record NZ_NSGG01000009.1, on the reverse strand, counting down.
TGCTGATAGTCGGGCTGATTGCTTCCCAGGCATTCGGCGCAACCGCCGTCATGACCCTGACTTTTCTGGGCGGTTCATCTCCACTCATCTACACCGTGTTCGAGGCTCTGCTCGTCGCCGCTGTCGCCGCCAGACGACGTATATGGTTCGACTTAGGAAGCGTGTTCGGGAGCATGCGCCCAATCTGGATTATCGCTAGCCTCATGGTTTACGCGGTCATTGGAGCGTGGCTGTTCCCAAGATTCTTTGCCGGACAGACGGCCGTCTTTGTCCAGTCGAAAATCCGCGGTACCGTCGTGGAAGCGTCGCTGGCTCCGGTTTCAGGCAATACCTCTCAGACGGGCTATTTTATTCTCGGCGGGCTCACCACCATCGCGCTCTGCACCCTGTTGCTGCACGCCGACAGGATAGACCAGCTACGCCGTGGGTTCTTCTTGTGGTGCGGCCTGCATGCCGGTATGGGGCTGATTGACTTTGCCGGCAAGAATGCCGGCGTGGGCGACCTACTCGCACCGATCAAAACCGCCAACTATGCGATTATAAGCAACGCTTACGAGGCCGGTTTCGCACGCATCACCGGATCTTTTTCCGAAGCTTCATCGTTTGCCGGCGCCTCCCTGGCCTGCCTGGCATTCTCCTACACTTATTGGAGAATGACCAAGTCCCGCCTCGCCCAAGGACTTTCGGCCGTCTTGCTTTTCCTGACAATCCTGTCGACGTCCTCGACCGCCTATGTCGGCCTCCCTTTGCTGTGCCTTCCGGTTGCCTTCTCGATGTTGGCATCATTTCTCAGGGGAAGAGTCGAGCGCGAGGAGCTATTGATTGCGGTCCTGATGGGGCTGGGTGTGGCCGTTGTTATGGGCGTCTGCCTCTACCGGGCCGACGCGCTTGATCCCTTCGTCAGGCTCTTCAACAACACCATCATCAACAAAGCCGATTCCGCCTCGGGACATGAGCGCACCTATTGGAACCTCAAGAGCCTGCAGTCCTTCGCCGACACCAGTGGCCTCGGCGTCGGCTTCGGCAGCTCCAGGGCATCGAGCTGGCCGATCGCGGTTCTCTCCCAGCTTGGCTTGTTTGGGTCTTTGATGCTGGCGATGCTACTCGGTGTCCTGGCCAGGGGATTGGGCGGGGTACAACAATGGGTGGCGCCTGAGACCGCTGCTGTCGCAATGAGCATCAGGAATGCCGCCTTGGCGGGTATCATTGCCAACTCGGTGTCGGGCGGCAGTGCCGACCCCGGCGTGCTCTTCTTCATTGCAATCGCCGTTGTCACCGCCACCAGGATCAGTGCCTTACGCAGGGCGGCAGGAAGCAATCCCTATCAGGCGGCGCGGCCCATGCCTGCTATCGAGCCTGCTTAGGTGACCGGCGCCAAAGCGAACTGCTCTGCGATGGGGAAACGTGTGGCGACAGTTATTCTGCGAAACTAACATATAGGCGAGAGATGCCCATGCGCGATCAGGGTTCCGGGCTCGCCTTATCCGCCCAGGAGCAAGCCTCTCCAACTCTGCAGGAAGCGTTGTTTCGAGGCGCGTGAAGCAACGCCGCGAAGCTCGCGGCTGGTCTGTGCCTTTTCCGCCGAACTCCGTGAAAGGGCGCGGCGCATCGCCTGTCCGATTGCAGTCGTGTCCTTTGGAGGGACTTGCACGCAGACGCCTTCCACCGCTTCCACCAATGCACTTCCCTCGGAGACGATCGATAAGAGGCCCATATAGGCCGCCTCCAAGGCAGGCATGCCAAACCCTTCCAAGAGACTCGGCAGAACGAATGCTTCTGCATTCGCGTAGAGCCAGCGCAACTGGCTGTCTGACACATAACCAGGCAACACGGTCCCTGGTATCGATTTCGCGAGATCAATGATCTTGTCACGGCCCTCGCCACGCGAGCCGCAAAGCACATATTTGATGCCTTGCTTGTGGAACTCGCCGTCTCGATACGCCTCAAGCGCGGTGATCTGGTTCTTGCGGGTTTCAAAGGCGCCGACCGTCAGGAAAAATTGCCCGTCGACACCAGGAGGGGCTTCCAGTGCGCCGTCGAACAGGCCAGTTCGCACATATAGCGGAATCGTGGTCAGGAACCGGAAGTTCGATCCAAAGAGCGAAACGAAATTATCCTTCGACCAATTACTCACGAAAATGATTCCAGGCCTGTGCCTGCGGATTTTTCCATACGCGACACGGTAATTTTGGACGGTCACAGCATCGTATAGAAAACTATGGCTCAAAGGGCCGACGTCATGGCAAAGCACAATGTCATTTTCGGCGAGCTCTGACCTCAGCACAAAGAGAGGGTCGAGAAATATCCGCGTGTCGCTCCCCGCGGTTTTGCCGCCGATCAAGAAGTGTCGGCTGTCCTTGAGCCAACTGATTTCCAGCATCATCAGGCGAGCCGCGATTTTGCGGGCCAGGCCTTCGGGGCCACGCGAACCAAGGCGCCAGTACCGAGCCTGCGCGTGTTCGGGCACGAACTCCTGGCAAAGGTCTTTGGCGATGTGCCAAGCACCGGTCCTGTTCAGTATCGATAGCGAGTTTTCAAAAAGTAGACGACCGACGGCTGCGCCGGCGAGTGGTGAGGGACCAGCTGTCGCAATAGTTGTCGGCCCCACAATGCCTCGACTGTTGGAAAGATGCAGCAAGTTGCAACCCGAACAATAGCTTCAAACCGGTGGCGGCTTTCGGTTCGCCTCAAGCTATCGGTCAATTGCCCTTCGTCAATGCGACTCGGGGGTCGAGGGCTCGGCCAAAAGGGGAAGACGTGTCTAAGCTGATCGGATGTTGGTGTTTAGGCCAGTCTGCAAGCAGGAATCGATGTCACCATCCTCCATCGTAGCGTTTTGCAGAAAGTTCCCGATCATTTGTGTGAGATCAATGCTATCCGGCCTGCCATGAGAGGATGCTACGCCGATGTCAGTCAATCGTTTCCTACACGGGCTCAATCCTGACCTTCAACAGGCAAGTAGGCAGGTGCAGTCTCGTCGTATGCGAGCTTCAAAAAGCTGCGCGCTTTGAAGTTGACTTCAGCCGTGTATACCACACGACCCTCAGTGTCCCTGACATGAATTGCTACTGTCCCAATCTGCATCTTCGGGACCAAGTCCTTCGCTGCATCAACCACTGCTTTGGCTGCTTGCAGTTTGGCAGCGACGAGGTCGGCCACATCCAAGCCGTCCTCATCTCGGACCAAGGTGCTGTCCTCATACGCATCGAAGTAAAATCGCATTGGAATTCAAACCAGCATGTCAGTTCGATCGGATGGAAGGGGCTTTTAAGCTCATCCTGCTCGTTTCTGGAGGCCGGTAGGACCAATGCCACCAAATGCCCGACTTCAGTCGCTCGTTAGCTACCCGGTCGATGACGAAAGTTGCTGTGGCCGGCACCCCTTTGGGGTAGGAGCCGGCCTAAGTCCGCCTAATATGGCGGGATGGCGAATGTTGCCCGCGTAGCAAGGCGTGATCACGTTGGATGCTCGGTAGGCAACTCAGCCATCTTTCACTATTTTCATCGGCAGCTTGGAAGCAGGCACGCCCACGTACTGCGCCTGAAGAATGAGGACTTCTCTCGCGATCCGGCGGTCCTGGAGCGGCTGAAGCGCCGCCCGTTGTGGCCGTGCTGGTCAACTACTGAATGACGAAGTCGCTACGAAAGATATGCCAGCTAGGGGGGTCAATCATAATGCCAACCGTCTTTATTTGTATCTGATCTGCTGATACATAACCCCGTGTGACGAGTGCGGGGCCATATGTCGAATGAAATCATGGTTGTCGATCCGCTTGAGCAGCTTGACTTGCTGAAGAGCCTCGCGAGCGAGGTCCGGGTCCGGATTCTCGATCTGCTGCACCGCAAGGGGCCGAAAAACGTCAATCAAGTGGCCGAGGAACTCGGTCTTCCGCAATCGACGATTTCCGCCAACATCCAGGTTCTTGTCGATGTCGGTTTGATCGAGACGAAATCACAGAAGGCGCGCAAGGGAAGCCAGAAGGTTTGCTATTCGACCTTCTCTGAGCTGGTTGTCGTCTTTAAGGACCGCGCCCCAGCGCAGGATCTCGGGGTCATAGAGGTGGCGATGCCGCTTGGACTCTATACAAGATGCGAAGTTTCCGCTCCCTGCGGCCTGTGTTCAAAGGACGGCGTCATCGGACTTCTCGATGTGCCCGACACCTTCCTTGATCCTGACCGTATGCGGGCAGGGCTGCTGTGGTTCACGCGCGGCTTCGTCGAATACCAGTTTCCCAACAATGCGACGCTTGCCAATGCCAAGGTCGGCGGGTTGGAACTAGCGATGGAGCTTTCGTCAGAGGTGCCGGGCACATCGAAGGATTGGCCATCAGACATCACGGTAGCGATCAACGGACACGAGATAGATACCTGGACGGCGCCAGCCGACTATGGGGACAAGCGCGGCAAGCATACGCCCGGCTGGTGGAAACTGGCCGGATCGCAATATGGTGACCTCGCACACTGGCGCGTCACGAACAATGGCACCTATCGCAACAATGAGAAGGTTTCCAAATGCTCGCTGGCTGATCTGGAACTCGGGCGGCACCGCTCGATCCGGATACGAATCGGCGTGAAGGAAGATGCGCGTCACCCCGGCGGCATCAATATTTTCGGCAGCGGCTTCGGCAATTACAGCAAAGACATCGTTCTGCGCCTGCTGAAGGCTTGAGGGCATCTTAAAGCGTGTCGCGCTGAACCGGATTCAGGCGACGCGCTTTAAGTCTTTGTTTTGATGCATGTCGTTGTCCCAGAACCGCGCACACTTCTGGGCGACATGCATTAGGCCCTTGACGGGCGAGCGAACTCCGCCATTAACTGGTCCCGAGACCCGGATATAAACCGGGAAGTCGGATTGACAATCCGGGGTGGGAGGGATCAATGAAGGCCAGAGTCACGGCGAATGCGGCCTATGCCGTCGCGGATATCGACAAACGTCTTTACGGCTCCTTTCTCGAGCATCTTGGCCGGGCGGTCTACACGGGCATCTACGAGCCCGGACATCCGCAAGCGGACGCACAGGGGATGCGCAAGGACGTGATCGAGCTGGTGCGCGCGCTCGACACTCCGATCTGCCGCTACCCGGGTGGCAACTTCGTGTCGGCCTACAATTGGGAAGACGGCATAGGCCCAAAGGAGAACCGCCCGCGGCGGCTCGATCTCGCTTGGCGCACCACGGAGCCGAACCTGGTTGGAATCCACGAATTCGCCGACTGGGCTGAAAAGGCCGGCACCGAGATGATGCTTGCGGTCAATCTCGGTTCCCGCGGCCTCGATGAGGCGCGGGCCTTCGTTGAATACGTCAACCACCCGGGCGGCAGCTACTGGTCCGACCTCAGGGCCAAGAACGGCCGCGCGCAACCCTGGAACTGCCGCCTCTGGTGTCTCGGCAATGAAATGGACGGCCCCTGGCAGGTTGGCCACAAGACGGCGGGCGAATACGGCCATCTCGCCAACGAGACCGCCAAGGCGCTGCGTGGCCTCGACCCGACGGTGGAACTGGTCGTCTGCGGCTCGTCGCATTCCAATATGCCGACCTATCCGCAGTGGGAAGCAACCGTGCTGGAAGCGACCTACGAGCAGGTCGACTACATCTCCCTCCACATGTATTTCGAGAACTACGAGAAGAATACGGCCGAATATCTCGCCCTCCCGGCCAAGCTCGACCGCTACATCGGCACGGTCTCCGGCATCATCGACTACGTAAAGGCCAAGACCCGCTCGAAGCGGGACGTGAAGATCTCCTTCGACGAGTGGAACGTGTGGTACCATCAGCGCAAGCAGGACGCCGAGCGCATGCGCGCCTGGGACTGGCCGGAGGCGCCCAGGCTTCTGGAAGACATCTACAATTTCGAGGACGTGCTGCAGGTCGGCTGCATCATCAACACCTTCATCCGCCGGTCGGATGTCGTTCGCATCGCCTGCATAGCGCAGTTGGTGAACGTTATCGCGCCGATCATGACCGATCCCGGCGGCAGCGCCTGGCGGCAGACGATCTACTGGCCTTTTATGCTGGCCTCCAGGCACGGCCGCGGCACCGCGCTGCAGCTCGCGGTCGAGGTGCCTACCTATGACGCGGCCGCGGCCGACAAGGTGCCGTGGCTCGACATTGCGGGCGTGCACGATTCGAACGCCGGCACGCTGACCTTCTTCGCAATCAACCGGCATGGGTCCGAGACGATAGAGGCCGAAATCGCCCTCGAGCGGTTTGCCGCCAAGTCCATCGAGCATACGATCATCCGTCATGACGATCTCGAGGCCTGCAACACGAAGGACGCGCCGGACAACGTGTCGCCGGCCAAAGGCAACGGAGCAGCGCTCAGCAGCAAGGGAATGACGCTGAACTTGCCGCCGCACTCCTACTCGATGGTGCGCGTGACACTCTGATTTAATATCCGACTATCAGATATATACCGTAAAATCCGTTGCAGGCGGATTGGTTTGGTGTAGCATCGAAACGTTCAAGGCGGATCTAACCGCCGTGCTCGGGAGGAAGCTGAGATGAACTTTCGCAATATGATGGCCGTTGCGGTGGTTGCGGCCGGAGGATTCTGGGTCGTCGCGGCCCAGGCCGAAGAAACCGTCGCATGGTGGGATTTCCTCGGCGGCGGTGACGGTGTGCGCATGAAGCAGATGATCTCCGACTTCAACGCCGCCCACGCCGGCAAGATCAAGATCGACGCCACGACACTGGAGTGGGGAACGCCCTTCTACACGAAGGTGCAGACCTCGGCCGCGGTCGGTGAGGCGCCAGACGTCATGACCTATCATGCCAGCCGCATCCCCTTGGCGGTCAGCCAGGACATCCTCGAAGAAATCACCGCCGACGACATGAGCAAGATGGGCCTCTCGGCGTCGGACTTCGCCCAGACGACGATGGACGCCGTGACGGTCGACGGCAAGCAATACGCAGTGCCGCTCGATACCCATCCAATCGTTCTTTACTACAATCGCGACCTCCTGAAGAAGGCAGGCGTGCTTGGCGGCGACGGCCGTCCCATGGGCATGGGCAACAAGGAGGAGTTTACCGCGACACTGCAGAAGTTGAAGGATGCCGGCGTCGAGTTCCCGTTGGGTAGTGTCACCGCTGACGGCAACTTCATGTACCGAACCATTTACTCGCTGGTTTGCCAGCAAGGCGGCGAGCTTCTGACGGGCAACGAGTTCCTCGCCGGGGACAATCCCGAAAAGCTGGAGAAGGCGCTAGCGGTTCTGCAAGGGTGGACGAAGGCCGGGCTGCAGTCGACCTATACGGACTATCCCGCAACCGTCGCCCTGTTCACCTCGGGCAAGGCCGCGATGATGATCAACGGCGTCTGGGAGGTTCCCACGATGACCGACCTCGCCAAGCAAGGCAAGTTGTTCGACTGGGGTGCCGTCGAGATCCCGGTGATCTTCGACAAACCATGCACCTATGCGGACAGCCACTCGTTCGCAATCCCGAAGAACAAGGGCAAGGAGATCAGCCCGCAAAAGCGTGCCGCGGTGCTCGAGGTGATCTCATGGATGGACAAGCACTCGCTGTTCTGGGCTACGGCAGGCCACATCCCTGCCTATAAGCCGGTCACCGAGACGGCCGAATACAAGGCAATGGAGCCCAACGCGACCTACTCGACGCTGACGGCCAACATGATCTTCGATCCAAGGTCGCCCAAGGCTGGTGTCGCCGGGCCGATCTTCGACATCATGTCCAATTATTTCGTGCCGACCCTCAACGGAGAGATGGACCCGGCCGAGGCGGTGAAATCCATCAAGGAAGAGCTGAACAGCATGTAGAAGCTCAAAGGCTGGGACCATCCTGCCCGGAACGGTCCCAGCCTGTTTGAGGAAGAACCATGCTTCGCAACTCCCGCACTGAACGTCTTGTCGCGCTGGTGCTGGTCGGTCCCTTCCTGGCGATCTACCTGCTGGCGTTCGTCTATCCGACGGTTCAGATGTTCCGGATCTCCTTCACTGATGCGCCGCTGATCGGCGCGGGCCAGTGGGTTGGTCTCGAAAACTACCTGCGGCTCGACAACGACCCGATGTTCCGGCGAGCGCTCTGGAACACCGCTTACTTCGTGCTGATGACGGTCATCCCCGGGACACTCATCGCCCTGTTGATCGCGCTTGGCGTGTCACGCCTCAAGGGCCGCTTCCAGGCCATCGTGCTGGCGCTGTTCTTCCTGCCCTACATCCTGCCGGTGTCCGTGGTCTATCTGATCTGGGACTGGACGCTCAACTTCCAGTTCGGGATAGCGATGCATGTGCTGGACTGGCTGGCAATCCCGCGCGTGCCGGTCTTTAAGTCGCGCGTCTGGTTCTTGCCGGCTGTGGCTGGGGTGACGATCTGGTGGACCGCGGGCTTCTCGATCCTCCTCTTCCTCGCCGGACTGCGGTCAATACCGGCGGAGATCTACGAAGCCGCGGCGCTCGACAACTCGACGCGATGGACCACGTTTCGTCGCATCACCTGGCCACTGCTATGGCCGATCACCTCGCTGGTGTTCACCATCCAACTGATCCTGCAGCTCAAGATCTTCGACCAGGTCTATCTGTTCTCGATCGGCGGCCGGCCGAACGACAACATGGTGCTCGTCTACTACGTCTTCCAGAAGGCCTTCCAGCAGAATCAGGGAGGCAGGGCGGCGGCTGTCGCCGTGACCCTTTTCGTGCTTGTGGTCGTCGTCTCGGTCCTGCAATTTCAACTGCTCCGGTTCGCCGAAAGGCGGCGCCGATGAACGTAATGGCTGCGCAACGCTGGAACTTTTGGGGCGGGACAATCACGGCGCTGACGGTCGTCTGGGCCATCCTATGGGCGTTCCCGCTCTATTGGGGGGTGATCTCATCGCTCAAGCCGGACGACGAGGTCGTTCGGCCGTACATCGAACTCTGGCCCGAGACGCCGACGCTGGAGAACTACATTGACGCCCTGACCACCACACAGATCGGTCTCTGGTACATCAATTCGGTAGCGGTCGCGGTCGGCGTAACGGTCATCACCATCTTCACCTCGATGCTGTGCGGCTACGCGATCTCGCAGTTGCGGTTCCCGGGGCGGATCGCGCTATGGTGGCTGATCCTTGCCTCCTTCATGGTGCCAATTTCAGCGCTTATCATCAATCATTTCGTGCTGGTCGCCAACCTTGGCCTGATTAACAGCTGGGCCGGAATCATGTTGCCGCAGCTTATCCACCCCGTCATTATCATCGTGTACAAGCAGTTCTTCGATCAGGTCCCGAAGGACTTCCGCGAGGCCGCGGTCATGGACAATGCGTCTGAATTCGGAATCCTCTTCAAGATCTACATGCCGATGAACTGGGGGGTAACGACGGCGCTGTCGATCGTCTGCTTCATCTGGACGTGGAATGCGTTTTTGTGGCCGTTCCTCTCCGTGACCCGCACCGAGATGATGACGATTACCGTCGGCATCACGCAGGTCAATGACGCCTTCGGTGTCTATTATGCGCGCCAGCTGTCGGCAGCCGTGCTGGCCGGCCTTCCGGTGGCACTGGCCTATCTTTTCTTCCAGCGCCGAGTAACCGAAGCAATAACGCTCTCGGCAGGCATCAAGGGTTAAAACGCGCCGCGCAGAACCGGATTCAGCCTGATGGGTTCGGGCCCCGTCAGCGCGCGTGCCAGGTCGATCCGTCAGCGGCGAAGAGATGCAGGGCGTCGGTGTCGAACTTCAGCCGAACGACGTCGCCCGGTTTGACACTCGAAAGCGCGCGATCCTGTGCCGTAACTTGCGTCCCATCCGCAAGCCGCGCATAGACGAGCGTTCGCTCGCCAAGGCGCTCCACAACGGTGGCCGTGGCGGATGTTTCATTGCCCTCGGAGACGACGGTCAGCGATTCCGGCCGCACTCCGAGTTCGTGCCAATCCATGTTGACCGGCGCGCCAGGAAGTCCGACGAGCGATCCATCGGTCAAGCGCGCATTGAGCCTGTCGCCTGAGCCCGAAACCGTAACAGGCAGAATGTTCATCGCCGGAGACCCGACGAAGGTCGCAACGAATCGCGACGCCGGACGTGCATAAACCTCGTCGGGTCTTCCCATCTGTTCTATCCGGCAATCATTGAGAATCACAATACGGTCGGCGAGCGTCATCGCTTCCACCTGGTCGTGAGTGACGTAGATCATCGTCGACTTCAAACGGTGATGCAATTCGGCGAGCTCGACCCGTGTACGGGCTCGAAGCGCCGCGTCTAGATTGGAGAGCGGCTCGTCGAACAGGAATGCCTTGGGCTCCTTGACGATCGCCCGCCCGATGGCCGCGCGCTGGCGCTGCCCGCCGGAGAGCTGCGACGGCCGCCGGTTGAGCAGCGCTTCGATCTCCAAGATACGCGCAGCCTCAGCGATTCGTTGGCGTATGACATCCGGCGCGACCCGAATGTTCCTTAGCCCGAAGGCCATGTTCTCCGCGACCGTCATATGCGGGTAAAGGGCATAGTTCTGGAAGACCATCGCAACGTTGCGCCTGCCCGGCGCAAGGTTTTCCGAGCGCACCCCGTCGATCGTCAGCGTGCCCTCGTCAATGCTTTCGAGGCCGGCGATCATCCGCAGCAGCGTCGTCTTGCCAGAACCGGACGGACCCAGAAACACGACCAGCTCTCCTGGCTCAATGTCCAGGCTCACGTCGCGGATCACCTGGACCGCGCCAAAGTGCTTTGATACGCCCGACAGCGCGATTCCCGTCATGCTTGCGATCCTCCTTTCCTGCATAATTTCGGATAAATACCCGATGTCAAGGAATGTGGAGCTACGGCACAATGAGCGCGGTGCCGGCGCCCGGATACTCATAACCATCATCGAGGCGGTGAGGGCTCAGGGCACCCCTTGGCTTCCCCTTGAAACTGGCAGCGGTTCATCATTCGAGATGAGGGATGGTTGAATTTTGGCTGCGAAACACAATCCAGAGTCTTCTGATCCGGAACTGTCCTAACCGGGGCGATCAAGCCGGTCCCGCAACATGCTCCAAGGCAGCAGCATGTTGGGCGCGTAGCGCAGCAGGCCGTGAAAGGGGATCGGCGCCGGCGGCGCGAATGGCAGCGGCAGGTAGTGCCCTTCTGTCCCGGCCGCCCAGTCGGCCAGCACCTTGCCCATGGCCGTGGTCATGGCGATGCCGCGTCCATTGCAGGCGCGGGCCGCCATCAGACCTGGGCCGAGGTCGATCAGATGCGGCAGGAAATCCGGTTCGACGGCGGCGATTCCCGACCAGCTATGCTCAAGCGGCGGCAGGTCGGGCAGTTCCAAGCGCTTCGCCAACCGTCGCCAGATTGTCCGCGGTACGCGCCTGTCGGAGCCCGCGCTTACCACATGCATGCCGCCGCTGATCAGCCGGTTCTGGGCATCGAAGCGGAAGGTGATGAGATTGCGTCTGGTGTCGGAGAAGCCCTGACCTCCAGGCAGCAGGCGCTGGCGCGTCTTCGATGGCAGCGGCGCCGTCGCGATCTGGAAAACCTTCAGCGGGAAATAGGTGCGCTGCAGTGTCGGGTTGAGCGCTCCGCCATAGGCGTTGGTGGCGATCAGCACCTTGCCGGAACGCAACGAACCCGATGGCGTCGTCACTGTCCAGCCGTCGGACGAACGGTCGATCGATGTGACACGTGTGTGCTCGAAAATCCGCGCGCCGGCCCTTTCGGCCGCATCGGCCAGTCCGCGCGCGAATGCGACCGGATTGAGCACGCCGCCCGAGCGGTCCATCCAGCCGCCGGCATAGCCTCGCGCGCCGGTCAGCGCCTCGGTCTGCTGGCTGTCGAGCATCACCGCCGGCCTGCCGCGCTCCGCCCATTGCCTGGCGCGGGATCGGATTTTTTCGAGAGCAGCCAATGAGTGCGCCGCTTGAATCCAGCCGTTCTGAACGGCGTCGCAGGCGATGTTGTGCCGCTCGATCAGGTTGAACACGAGGTCGGCGCTGCCCGCGGCGACCCCGATCAGCCGCTCGCCGCGTTCCGCGCCGAGATGCGCCACTATGACGTCCGGATCCATCTTGGCGAAGTTTGGCACGACGAAGCCCGCGTTGCGGCCTGTGGCGCCCCAGGCAATGATCTCTGCTTCGAGCACAGCCACCGAAAGGCCTTTGCTGGCCGCGTGCAGTGCGGTCGACAGGCCGGCAAAGCCGCCGCCGACAACGGCAAGGTCGACATCGAGGCTATGTTCCAGCGCCGGTCGGAGGCGGTGGTCGCGGCTGACCGCGTGCCACAGGGAATGCGCTTCTTGCTGCGCCATTGCGTTCAGGATCCGCTTTCGCTGGCCGTGGCCTTCGTCCGCTTGCCGAAACGCGCCCGCCGGGGCCGCTCACCGAATATACCGTTCGGCCTGACCAGCAGGATAACGCACAGCATGACGCCGATGGCGACGATCTGCAGGGATGCGGCTCGCGCCTGCTGTTCCGGCGCGAAAAGCACGCTGGTGAGCGCGCCCGAGCCAGCCCATATCGCCCAGACCAGTACGCTGCCCGCAATGGCGCCGGCGTTGCTCCCGGAGCCGCCGACGATCAGCATCACCCAGACCTGGAAGGTGAGGATCGACAGGTAATTGTCGGGAGCGATGAAGCCGATGAAATGCGCCTGCAGCGCGCCGGCAAGCGCCATGATCGCGCCGCCGACGGCAAAGGCCTGGATGCGATAGAAACGCGCGCTCTTGCCCAGCGAGATCGCGGCGCGCTCATCTTCGCGCAGCGCTTTCAGGACGCGGCCCCACGGGCTGCGCGTCAGATGTTCGAGTGCCAGATATGCGGCGAGCGTCACCGCCGAGACGATGGCCAGGTTCGACAGGTTGAAGAGCAGCGGCGTTTCGGCGAGGCCGCCGAAGGGTCGCGGGATGAAGCCGATGCCGAATGGGCCGCCCGTCAGCTTCTGCGCGTTGAGCGCGACCAGTTGCACGACGACCGCAACACCGAAAGTGGTGATTGCCAGATAATCCGATCTGAGCCGCAGCGTGGCGATACCGGTCAACGCGGCGGCAATCCCGCCAACAAACATCGCCCCCAGCCAGCCGATGAGGATCGGCAGGCCGAAGCCGCCCAGCCGGGCGGGGTCGTCGGGCGTGGTGAGCAGCGCCGAAGTGTAGGCTCCGATTGCGACGAAGCCGGCGAGGCCGACATTGAACAGACCTGTCAGCCCCCACTGCAGGTTGAGGCCCAGCGTCACCAGCGAGAAGATCAATGCCGTCGTCAGGAAGAAGGCGCCGTAACCGACAAGATCGATCATCTTTCACGCACCCCGAAGAGCCCGATGGGGCGCACGATCAGCACTGCCATCAGGATGATGAAGGAGACCGCGGCGCGCCATTCAGCACCGATCAGCTGTACCGCGCCGGCCTCGGCAAGGCCGATGATCAGGCCACCCAGCACCGCGCCCGGAATGCTGCCGATGCCACCCAGTATGGCGGCGGCGAACATCGGCAACAGCATGTCGAAACCCATCAGTGGACGGATCTGAACCAACACGCCGATCATCACGCCGGCGACGCAGGCCAGTGATGCGCCGATGACCCAGGTGACGCGCACGACGCTGGCGACGTCGATGCCGGCGACGCGGGCAAGCGCCGGGTTCTGACTCATCGCCTGCATGGAGCGGCCAGTCTGGGTGCGTGTCGTCAGAAGATGCACGCCCAGCACCAGCGCCGCGGTCAGAAGCAGGAGCGCGATCTGATCGGGCGTGATGCGGATGCCGAACCCGACCGGCATCGCGATCTGGATGGCACGGCTGAAATAGGTCGGGCGCGAGGTGAAGATGAATTCGAGCAGGCTTCTGAGCGCCATCGAGGCACCAAAACTTCCCATCACCGCGATGATCGCCTGCTCCTGCTTGCGCAGCCGCGAAAACAGCACCTTGTCGAGCAGCAGCGCAAGCAGGGCCGTAAAGACCGCGCCGACGACCAGCGCGACGATGAGCGGCCAGCCGAAGGACAAGGGCGCGATCGGCGCCACCTTACCGAACATGGCGGCAATGGCGCCGACCACGGCCAAGGTGGCATAGGTGCCCCAGGCCATGAAATCGCCATGGGCGAAGTTCGAGAAGCGCAGGATGGAATAGGTCAGCGTCACGCCGATGGCGCCAAGTCCGATCATCGAGCCGGTGAGCAGCCCGTCGACGACGAATTGCAGGCTCATGCCGCGCCTCCCGTCTCGGTATGCCGTGCGCTGTCCTTACGGAGCGGCCGCTGGCCGAGATAGAGCTCCGCGATGACCGGATCGTCCCACAGCGTCGAGGCGGCTCCCTGGTGCCGCTCCTTGCCCTCGACCAGCACGTAGGCGCGGTCGCCGATGGCGAGCGCTGCCTTGGCGTTCTGCTCGACCAGCAGGATGGTGACGCCGGACTTGCGGATGTCCGAAAGCATCTCGAACACCATCGACACGAATTTCGGCGACAGTCCGGCCGAGGGTTCGTCGAGCACCAGCACCTTCGGATGGACGATCAGCGCCCGCGCCACCGCGAGCATCTGACGCTGCCCGCCCGAGAGGTTGCCGGCAGGGGTCCGCCGCTGGCGCAGAAGGTCGGGGAAGGCCGCGTACATTTCTTCGATGCGGGCAGGCGCCTGGCGCCGTTCGAGGATGCCGCAGGCGACCTTCAGATTGTCCTCCACCGACATCCGTGGAAAGACGTTTTCGGTCTGCGGCACGAAGGCAAGGCCGAGGCGGACCATGGTGTGGGCCGGCGCCGCGGTGATGTCCTTGCCATCGAGCAGCACCTTGCCCCGGCTGATCGGGACAAGGCCGGCGATGGCCTTGATCAGGCTCGATTTGCCGGCGCCATTCGGCCCGAGGACCACGACGATCTCGCCCTTGTCGACGGTGATCGAGGCGCCGCGCACGATCGACACGCCAGGCTCGTAGCCGGCTTCGAGATCGCTGACGTCCAGCACGGTTTCGCTCATGCCGCGCCTCCGAGATAGGCCTCGATGACGCGCGGGTCCCGCGCCACCTCGTCGGCGGTGCCCTCGCACAAGAGCTCGCCGCTCGCCATCACCAGCACGCGGTGGCAAAGCCGCGTGACCATGTCGATATTGTGCTCGATCAAGAGGAAGGTGATGCCGCTCTCGTTGATATCGCGGATGCGGTCGATGATGACCTCGAGCAGCGTGGCGTTGACGCCGGCCGCCGGCTCGTCGAGCAGGATGATCGCCGGGTCGGCCATCATCACACGGGCGAGCTCGAGCAGCTTGCGCTGGCCACCGGAAAGCACTCGCGCCGGCTCGTGCGCCAGACGGGTCAGCGAGAGGAGCTCCAGCAGCTCGGCGGCTTTCTTCGCGGCGGCTTTCTCTTCGGCGGCGACCCGCCACGGCGTGAGGAAATTGGCAAGCAGCCGCTCGCCGGTCTGCCCTTGCGCGGCAAGCATGACGTTCTCGATCAGCGTCAAATTGGGGAGAGGCCGTGGAATCTGGAACGTACGCCCGAGACCGCGTCCGATGCGGCGGTGCGCGGCCTCGCCGGAAACGGGTACGCCGCCCAGATAGATCTCGCCGCTGGATGGCAGGATGCTGCCGGCCAGAAGGTCGAACATTGTCGTCTTTCCCGCGCCGTTCGGGCCGATCAGGCCCAGAATCTCGCCAGGGCGGACGTCGAACGAGACATTGTTCACGGCAACGAGCCCGCCGAAGCGCCTGACGACATTTTTTGCCGCCAGCACCGGCTGCTGGGTTTCAGCCCCATGCCGTTTCACTGTGTCTCCCATCAGTCCCTCGGGCCGGAAGCGTTTGTCGCTTCCTGATTTTGATATGTGATCACACTTGCTTTGATCACGCTAATCAGCTTTAATTTTCTCCGCAAGCCGAAAACAGGCAGGTCCGCCAAAAACGGTCGCCAGAAAAAGGGCTGGAGTCGGGAGCGCATGCACAAGGCAGCCGTGGAGCGGACCAATGACGTTTTCGCCGCGCAGCTTGCGCCGGTCGGCCGCGAGACTGTGCAGGACCGCGTCTATTCGGAGCTGCGCCGCGCTCTGATCGGCGGCCTGTTCGAGCCAAGTCAGGTGCTGACCATTCGCGGCCTTGCCGACGCGCTGGTCACGTCGACCATGCCGGTGCGTGAGGCGCTCGGACGGCTGATCACGGAAAAAGCGCTCGAGGCGCTGCCCAACCGTTCGGTGCGCGTGCCGCCGATCACGCTGGAGCGGATCGACGACCTGCTGCGCGCGCGCATCCTGATCGAAGGGGAGGCGATCTCGCTCGCCGCAACGCGCATGGGGCCGCGTGGAATTGTGACCGTCGAGGCGCTGCTGCGCGAATGGGACGAGGTTCGGGCGCTCAAGCAAAAGAAGGATGTCGATCGCGAGGTTACGCTGAACCAGAGCTTTCACTTCGAGATCTACCGTGCCTGCGGGTCAGCCGTGCTGATACCGATGATAGAGAGCCTCTGGCTGCAATCCGGCCCATGCATCCGCGTCGCCATCTACGCCTTTTCCGAAGCCGGCGAGGTGGACACCGCGCATTACCATCGCAGCATCGTTGCCGCGCTTGCGGCGCAGAACGCACAGGCCGCACGCGAGGCATTGGTGGCCGACATCAGCCGGCCCTTTGCCTTCCTTCGCGACAAGCTGCAGTCCAAGGCTCGAACGGAGTGAGATGACAAAGGCCGCCATAAAAATCACCGAACCGCGTTCCGGCCTGTCGGCGACGGCACTGCTGCTGCCGGAAAAGGCGCCGGGCAATGCCGCCTTTCTCTGGAGCTATCTGGAGGAGCCGCGCGTGGTCGCCGGCATCCACGCGATGTGGACCGGTCCTGAAATCTCCTGTCCGGTGCCGCAGCCGCATCTGGAGGGCCAGGCCTATGCCCAGCCGTTGCCGGCCGAGAATGCGACGCTGACGCCCCAGCCCGGCGACATCGTGCTCTCCTATGTGCCGCCGCGCATGTGGGGCGGCAATCCGAACGCGATCTTCGACATCGGCCTGTTCTACGGGCAGGGCGCGCGGCTCTTGTTTCCGATCGGGTGGCTCGCTGGAAGCGTCGTCGCACAGGTGCTGCCGGAGCAGCGGGAACGGTTCGCTGTCGCCTGCGGCGTCATTCGCCGCAATGGCGCCTGCGACGTCGCCTTCACGCGAGCGGAGATCTGAAAATGGCCGAGCGCGATGACAGTTTCGAGCTCTTTGATCTTCGCGTCGAGGCGGTCGTCCCCGAGGGCAAGCCGATCTATTGCGGCGCCAAGGCGGGCGACTATTTCGAACTGAAGGGCGAGATGCTGTCGCTGCCGGCGGGGCAGGGCTTTTCGATCTATTCCATTGCCGCCGTGCTGCCGCTGCTGGCGGCCAAGCAACGGCCGACGCACGCCAATGACTGGATGACGTCCGACGCCGAGATCGCCTGTCCAGATCCCAACTGCGCCAGCCGGCTCAGGATCGTCAGGGTGGCCAAGCGGCGGTTCAGCCATGCCGAAACGACGGCGGTGCCGCTGCCGGGGGAGACCGAGCGCAAATGACCGCCAAGACTTTCGAACTTGCCCAAGGCTACGCCATCTCGCGCGTCATTCGCGGCGGCTGGCAATTGGCCGGCGGCCACGGCGCGATAGACCGCGAACAGGCGGTGAGCGATTTGATCGCGACGTTCGACGCCGGCATCTTCACCTATGACTGCGCCGACATCTACACCGGTGTCGAGGAGCTGATCGGCGCCGCGCGTCTGCGGCTTGGCAACGAGCGCGGCCTGGATGCCGCCGCCAGGATGAAGGTACACACCAAGCTGGTGCCTGATCTTGAGCGGCTAGCCGGCATCAGCCGCGACTATATCAGGGGCATCATCGACCAGTCGCTGCGCAGGCTGAAGACCGAGCGCATCGACCTAGTGCAATTCCACTGGTGGGACTATGCGCAGCCTCGTTATGTCGAGGCGATGGGTTGGCTCGACGAGCTCCGCCGCGAGGGTAAGGTTCGCAATCTCGGCACCACCAATTTCGACACGCAGCGGCTAGCCGAAATCCTGGCGGCGGGCATTCCGGTGGTCAGTCAGCAACTGCAATATTCCGTGCTCGACCAGCGTCCTGCCCGCGGCCTTGCCGCGCTGGCGAAGAAACATGGCATGCATTTCCTATGCTACGGTTCGGTTGCCGGCGGCTTCCTCAGCGATCGATGGCTTGGCGCTGCCGAGCCGGCGACGCCGCTCGAAAACCGCTCGCTGGTCAAATACAAGCTGATCATCGACGATTTCGGCGGCTGGGACCTGTTCCAGCAACTGCTGCAGGTATTGAAGACGGTCGGCGATCGCCACGGCGTCGACATCGCCACCATCGCCAGCGCCTGGGTGCTGGAACAGCCGCAGGTCGCGGCCGTCATCGTCGGCGCCCGCAACCAGTCGCACGCGCTTGCCAATGCGGCAATCATGGACGTCCAACTGACCCCTGACGACAAGGCGGCGATCGGCGCCGTAATCGCGCAAAGCCCCGGTCTCGAAGGCGACGTCTACACGCTTGAGCGTGACCGCCATGGCCGCCACGGCTCAATCATGCACTACAATCTGAATGCGGGCCGGGTGTGAGCGCCATGAGCCAGGAGGCCTCGCTGTTTTCCCGCGCCAGCACCGAGATCGTCGATCTGCATCGCTTCTTCGTCGACTGGTTCGTCGCCGCGCGCGCCGATGCGGTCGACTTCGGTCGCTTCGAAGCCGCCATGGGCGAAGGCTTGACCATGATCGCGCCGAGCGGGGCGGTGCTTGGTCGCGATGGGGTCGTCGACCATGTCAGGCAAAGCCGCGCCACCTGCGATGACGGCTTTGCCATCTCGATCGAGGACATTCGGCCCGGCTGGCAAACCGACGACACCATCGTCGTCCTCTATGTCGAGGCGCAGCTGCGCGGTGGCAGGCTCAGCCGCCGCCAGTCGAGCGCCGTCTTCACCACCAGTTCATCGGCGCCCAACGGCGTCGAATGGCGGCATCTGCATGAGACCTGGCTGCAGGTGCCGGAAGGTTGAAACAGGCTCAAGAGATCAAACCAAAGTCGAGTAAATCAAGGGGAACAACAATGAGAAACACGATCCTGAAATTCACCACCGCGCTCGCTCTCGTGGCGCTGGCTGGCGCAGCGCATGCCGCCGACTGCAAGATCACCGTCGGCCTCGTCATGGAGTTGACCGGTCCGGCCGGCGAATACGGCCAGGCGGGTGCCAAGTCGGTCGAGATGGCCTTCCGCGACATCAATGCCGCGGGCGGCGTGCGCGGCTGCGATCTCGCAACCGACACGCGCGACAGCCAGAGCCAGGGCAATGTCGCGGTCGACGCCGCGACCCAGCTCGTCCAGGTCAAGAAAGTGCCAGTGATCATCGGCGGCATCATCTCTTCGGTGTCGATCCCGATCCTCACCTCGGTCACCGCGCCGGCCAAGATCGTCCAGGTGTCGCCGGCGTCCTCTTCGCCGACGCTGACCGCGCTCGGCCGCGACGGCAAGACCAACGGCATTTTCTTCCGCACCATCACCTCGGATGCGCTGCAGGGCGTGGCCGCTGCTAAATACGCCATCGACAAGGGCTTCAAGAAGCTGTCGATCATCCACGTCAACAACGACTTCGGCGTCAACATGGTGGCCGAGTTCTCGCGCGCCTATAAGGCGCTCGGCGGCACCATCGTCTCCGACACGCCCTACAATGAGAAGCAGTCGAGTTATGCCTCGGAAGTGACGGCGGCGATGGCCGGCGAACCGGACGGACTCTATCTCGTCAGCACGCCGGTCGACGGCGCCACCGTCGCCCGCACCTGGATCTCGCAAGGCGGCGTGCAGAAGTTCCTGCTCAATGACGGCATGAACAGTCCCGACTTCATTGAATCCGTCGGAGCCGATTATCTCAAGGATGCCTACGGTACGTCCTCCGGCACCAGCCCGACCGCGTCGACCGACTATTTCAACAAGAACTACAAGGAATTCTCAGGCATCGAGCCATCGAACCCGGCCGCCGATCGTTCCTATGACGCAGGGGCCATCGTCGGGCTTGCCATCGCCATCGCCGGCTCCGACGACCCGGCCAAGATCAAGGACGCCATGTACAAGGCGGTCGATCCGGCAGGCACACCGATCTATGCCGGCAAGGAGGAATTCGCCAAGGCACTCGGCCTGATCAAGGACGGAAAGCCGATCCGCTACGAAGGCGTGATCGGCCCAGTCTCTTTCGACAAATTTGGCGATATCACCGGCCCGTTCCGGCTCTGGAAAATCGTCGACGGCAAGGTGACGACCGACGGCGAGATGACGACGGATGACGTCAACGCGCTCCAGGCGAAGCTGCAGTAACGCGGATCTACTCGCCCGGCGGCGATCCTTTAGGCTTGGATCGCCGCCGACCAGCAGGCAACGACTGCGCGCCTCGCTATGCCGAGCGGCGCTATCTC
The DNA here is from genome assembly GCF_002295065.1 of Mesorhizobium sp. WSM3859. Lineage (GTDB taxonomy): Bacteria > Pseudomonadota > Alphaproteobacteria > Rhizobiales > Rhizobiaceae > Mesorhizobium. The sequence continues at coordinate 208,169 of NZ_NSGG01000009.1, read as the reverse complement.
GTTCCGTCTAGACTGGCTTGAAGTGCACCGGTCCAAGTCACGATGGCTGCGTTCCTTCGTTGGCTTGGCTGCGCTAGAGCGTTTCACCGTTTCACGGAAACGGCGAACCCCTCTATCTCCTTGTTTTTACGCAATTCCGGGCGGAAAACCGCTTACACTTTTCCTGGAATTGCTTTAACGCCTCGTTTTGCGCCACGCCTCATACTCTCCGCGAGCATCGTCGTGCAGCGGATAGTAGCGCTGCAAGGGCGCGCCCTGCATGAGCTTCTCTCGGGAAAACTCTTCCCAATCATGATGCTTCTGCGCCTCCTCGATCACCATGGGCGCCATCGAGACTGGAACCACCACGGCCCCGTCATCGTCGGCGACGATGATGTCGCCGGGGATCACCGTGACACCGCCGCAGGCGATCGGCACGTTCACGGCATTGGGATAGATGCTGGTCTGCACGTGATAGTTGGGCGTCCAGCCGCGCAGCCATAGCGGCAGATCGAGCTTCTCCACATTGGGCCGGTCGCGCATGCATCCGTCGATGACGATGCCCGCGCCGCCCCGGCCCTTGAAATAGGTCGACATCATATCGCCGAAGACGCCCGACCTCATGTCGCCGCGCGCGTCCACCACGACCACGTCGCCCTCCTGCGCGTGGTAAAGCACATGCCGGTGCAACTGCGTTTCCGGATCGGCATATTCGCCTTCGTTGAAGAGGTCCGGCCGCTGCGGCAGGAATTGCAGCGTCAGCGCCGGCCCGACGACCGACTTGCCGTGGTTCTGCGCCACGGGGCCGACCATGTGCGGGCTGCGGAAGCCCATATGGCCGAGCGTGCCGGCAACAGTCGCGGCGCCGATCTCCTTCAGCGCTTCGATCAGGTCCTTGGGCGGCCGGGTGATGTCGGTTGTATGCGTCATTGTCGGACTCCGGGTGAGATGGAACTACCAGTTGGTGACGGAACCGTCGCGGCGCTTGAGATGCGGCGCTTCCCAGAAGCGAAAACTCTGCGCCTGGATCGCCGCCTCGTTGACCTCGACCCCGAGCCCCGGCAGGTCGCCGACCGGGTAATGGGTGCCGTCCAGCCGCGGTTGCACGGGAAAGAACTCGGAATTGTCGAAGCCCAGCTTCTTCTCGGGCACCCTGGTTTCAAGCCAGGCGAAGTTGGGGACCGCCGCGCCGAGATGGATGGTTGCGGCGGTGCAGACCGGTCCGAGCGGATTGTGCGGCATCAAGTCCACATAATGCGCCTCGCTCCAGCCGGCGACTTTCATCGCCTCGGTGAGCCCGCCGACATTGCAGACATCGAGCCGGTTGAACTGGTGGATGCCGCGCTCGATGTAGGGCAGGAACTGCCACTTGCTGGCAAACTCCTCGCCGATGGCGAAAGGGATGTCGGTCATCCTGCGCAGGCTCTCATAAGCCTCCGGCGCCTCGTCGCGGATCGGCTCCTCGAGGAAATCGAGCACACCGCGGCCGAGCTTGTTGCAGAAGCTCGCCGCCTCGGCCACTGACAGCCGATGATGATAGTCGATGCCGAGCACGATCTCGTCGCCCAGCGCCTCGCGCGCCTTGTTCAGCATGGTGGCGGTAGGACCGATCGACTCGCACGGCTCGAAAATGTCCTTGCTGCTCTGCCCGGTTGGGAAGAAGCGGATCGCCTGCCATCCTTCGGCACGCAACTCGCGCGCCCGTTCTATGGCGGCGTCGCCCTCGGCCTCGTCTCCGGTCGAGGCGAAGGTCGGGATGCGGTCGCGCTGCTTGCCGCCGAGCAGCTCGTAGACCGGCACCCCCAGCGCCTTGCCCTTGATGTCGTGAAGGGCGATGTCGATGGCGGAGATCGCCGCCTGCAGAACCCGCCCGCCTTCGAAATACTGGCTGCGATAGAGCTCCTGCCAGATCCGGCCGATCTGCATGGCGTCGCGGCCGATGAGAAACTCGCGATAATGCTCGACCGCGCCAGCCACGGCCTTCTCGCGACCGCTCAAGCCGCTCTCGCCCCAGCCGGAGATGCCCTGGTCGGTCTCGACCTTGACAAGCATCTGGTTACGGGTCCCGACCCACACCGGATAGGGCTTGATCGCGGTGATCTTCATCTTCGTCGTCATTCCCCCTCATGCCCCATGCGTTCGCTGTCTCAACTGGCTTCGAGCGCCACCTCGGTTTCGCTGTCGAACAGGTGGATGCGCTCCTGGTCGAACTCGAGCCAGATCTGCTCGTCAGGTGCGATGGCGACGTTGGGGGACACGCTGATGTTGACGATGGCGCCGGAGAGGAACGCCTGCACGAAGGTGACGTCTCCGGTCGGCTCGACCGTATAGGCCTTGGCCGGAATGGCGTCGGCAATGGCGCTCTTGTGCAGCTTGATCGTCGAATGCCTGGCGCCTAGCACGACCTTCCTGGTGGTTGCTCGCGCGACCTTCTGGGCGTTGCGCGGCGAGAGCGCGAGGCTCCAGCCTTCCGCGCTCGTCAGGACGGCGCCGCCGTTTGCCGTCGATGCCTCCAGCGGAATGAGGCTCATCGCCGGGCTGCCGACAAAGCTTGCGACGAACATGTTGGCGGGGTGGGCGAAAACCTGCGCCGGTGAATCATATTGCTGCAGATAGCCGCCATTCATAACCGCCATCCTGTCCGCCATGGTCACGGCTTCGAGCTGGTCGTGCGTCACATAGATGATCGTCGCCTTGAGATCCTGGTGGAATCGCTTGATCTCGGACCGCATCTGCACGCGCAGCTTTGCGTCGAGGTTGGAGAGCGGCTCGTCCATCAGGAACACCGCCGGATCGCGAACGAGGGCGCGGCCGAGCGCCACGCGCTGCTGTTGCCCGCCCGAAAGCTCGCGCGGCTTGCGCTCGAGCAGCTGCGTCATGTCCAGCACGCGCGCCGCTTCCCTGACCTTCCTGTCGATCTCGTCCTTGGGCAGCTTGCGCATCTGCAGCGGGAAGGCGAGGTTCATATAGACCGACTTCTGCGGATAGAGCGCGTAGTTCTGGAACACCATGGCGATGTCACGATCCTTGGGGTCGAGATCGTTGACGACCCGGTCGCCGATGACAATGTCGCCCGACGTGACCGAGATCAGGCCCGCGACGAGATTGAGCGTGGTCGTCTTGCCGCAGCCGGACGGGCCGACCAGCGCGACGAACTCGCCGTCATTGACCGTCAGCGAAACGTCGTTGACGGCTTTGAAGCTGCCATAGGTCTTGACGAGATCTTTGAGGACCACATGGGCCATGCAGGCAGCTCCCTAGTGCTTGACCGCGCCCTCGGTGAGGGCGCGTACGAAGTATCGTTGCAGGAGGAGGAACAGCACCACGACGGGCACGCTCATCATGAAGCTGGCCGCCATCAGGCCAGGAAAGTCCGTCGTGTTCTCCGAGAAGAAGCGCTGGATGCCGACCGGCAGCGTCAGCTGTTCGTTCTTGGAGAGGAAAGTGTAGGCATAGATGTACTCGTTCCACGCGCCGATGAAGGAATAGATCGCTGTGGCGATGATGCCCGGCGCCGAGAGCGGCATCACGATCAGGACGAAGGCCTGGAACCGCGTTGCGCCGTCGATGCGCGCCGCCTGCTCGAGCTGCACTGGGATGTTGTCGTAAAACCCCTTCAACAGCCAGATCGCCAGCGGCAGGCCGAAGGTGAGGTAGGTGAGGACAAGCGACCCGTGCGTGTTCACCAGTCCGATCGCGCGCATCAGGATGAAGAGCGGCACGAGGAAGATCACCGCCGGGAACATGTTGCGCAGCAGGACGGCGAAGAACAGGAAGTTCCGGCCCGGAAAGGTGAAGCGCGAGAACGCATAGGCAGCGGGGACCGCCACGATCACCGAAAGGATGGTCGTGGCGGTGGAGACGATGAGACTGTTCCAGAAGAAGCGCAGGAAATCCTGGCCGACGCTGTTCTGCGGATCGAGCAGCTTCTGGTAGCTGTCAAGGGTAGGCTGGTCGGGCCACCATTGCGGCGGAAACTGCATCGCCGCGAAGCCGGACTTGATCGAGGTGAGCAGCATCCAGATCATCGGCAGCGCTGTATAGAGCAGCATGAACACCAGGAAGGCGCGTCCGCCCCACCGCCATCCATCGATGCGCACGCGGCGGGCGGACCGGCCCCGTGAGATTGTCTCGGAAACCGTGCTCATGCGCCGCCATCCTTCCGCTCGTTGCCGCTCAGCGCGCGGACGTAGAAGTAGCCGAGCGTCATCAGGATGATGAACAGAAGCACCGAATAGGCCGATGCCACACCCCACCTCTGGCGGCCGAAGGCGAGCTCATAGATGTGGGTGATCCAGATATGCGAAGCATTGGATGGCCCACCGCCGGTCATGATCCAGGGGATGATGAAGGAGTTGAAGTTCGCGACCGCGAGCAGCAGGATCGTCACCGTCGAGACATTGCGCAAATGCGGGAAGGTGACGTGCCAGAAGCGTTGCCATGCGTTGGCGCCATCGACCTTGGCGGCGCGCAGCAACGGCTCGGGGACGGTCTGCAGGCCGGCCGTCATCATGATCATGGCGAAAGGGAACTCGCGCCAGATGTTGACGACGATCAGCGAGGGCAGCACCGTTGAGACGCTGTCGATGAAATTCGGCGGCCGCTCGGCCCATCCGAGCTCGACCAGCACCGCGCCGATGATGCCGAAATCCGAATGGTAGATCCACTTCCAGATGTATGAGGCGGCGACGGCGCTGATGACCCAGGGAATGATGAGGATGGCGCGCAGGACGCCGCGGCCGATGAAGTCGCGATGGAGCGCCAGCGCGGCGGCAAACCCCAGGACGAAGGAGAAGAAAGTGGATGCGACTGTCCAGATCAGGGTGTTGAAGGTGACCTGCCAGAACACGCCGCTGGTCAGGATGGCGGTGTAGTTGTTGAGACCGACGAAGATTTTGTCGCGGAGCTGCAGGCCGGGCGGCGTGTTGAAGAACGACAATTCGATCGTGTAGTAGATCGGATAGGCGATGACGATGAGCATCACGGCGATCGCCGGAAGCACATAGGCATAGTCGGCGCGATGCTCCCACATCTTGCGAAGCACATCGGACCTGGCGGATTGCAATGTTCGGCGAGCCTCGGCCTTGCCGCTCACGATCGTCACTTTGGCGTGCCCTTGTTCATCGGAACGAACCGGCTGCGCTCGACGCGCAGCCGGTCGGATCGCAGCTCAGGCCTGGACTAGAGTCCGCCGCCCATCAGGTCCTTCACCTTCTTGGCCGCGTCGTCCGCCGCCTGGTCGACGGTCATCGCTCCGGTCAGGGCATTCTGCAGCATGTCCGGGACGATGATGTTCATGATCTCGGGCGACTGCGGCAGCGCCGGGAACGGGATGCCGTATGGCAGCATCGACGTCGTGACATCGAGGAACTTGATGCTGTCCAGACGCTCCTTCATCCATTTGGTCTTGAAGCCGTTGAGGTTGCCGGGGTTCGAGCCGGCATAGGCCATCTTTAGCGACCATTCGGGGCTCGTCCACATGCAGATGATGGCCTTTGCCGCCGGCTCGTCCACCTTGCCGCCCTCGACATATTCGGGCTTCAGGATGTGAATGTTCGAGCCGCCGAAGACGACGGCGCGCTTGCCGTCGGGACCGGTCGGAATGAGGCCGTAGCGCATGTTGTCGATGACGGTCTGGGCCTTGTCCTTGTCGGTGCCCGTCGCCTTCTTCTGCAGGTCGAGCATGACGTTGTAGTCGGACGGATGCGAGATCATCATGCCGAGCTGGCCGGCGAGGAACAGCGGCTGGTTGTCGGCCTGCTGGTTGGTGAGCGCCGAGACCGGAACCGATTTGTCGCGCACATACATGTCGTAGGATGCCTGCAGCGCCGCCTTGCTCTGCGCGCTGTTGAGCTCGATGTCCTTGTAGGTCGGGTTCGCAGTGGCTTCGTCGAAAACGCCGCCGCCATAGGCCCATAGCTGCGGCATGAAGCGGTAGGGCGTGTTGCCGGCGTTCTTGCGCGCCACGAGGCCGTAGCCGGCAATGCCGAGCTTGTCGTGGATCTGCTTGGAATATTTGACGACATCGTCCCAGGTTGCCGGGGGCTTGTTCGGATCGAGGCCCGCGCGCTTGAAGATGTCGGCATTCCAGATGAAGGCCATCGTCTCATTGTTGGTCGGAATGCCGTAGGTCACGCCGTCCCAGGTCACCGCCTTCATGGCGCCGGGCCAGAAATCCTCGGTCGAGTAGCCGACGTCCTCGGGTTTCAGCGGCTGCAGATAGCCCTTCGAGGCGAACTCGGTGCCACCTAGGATCTGCAGGCGGACCGCCATCGGCGCGGCATTGCCAAGGAGCGCCGTGCGGAACTTGTCGAGAAGGTCGTTATAGGTGAGGGCCTGTTCCTCGAGCTGGATGTTCGGATAGGTCTTGCGGAAGGTCGCGAAGAAATCCTTGTAGTACTGGCGCAGGAGATCGGGGTCGCCCTCGAACACGCCCTGGTACCAGAAAGTCAGTCGCCCCTTGTAATCGAGCGGGGTGACCTTGGCGCAATCGCCAGCCGTGTCAAAATCCTGCGTGCCGGCAATCGAGCGCACATATTCCGGCGACCACTTGCTCAGGTCGACCGGCGGCGCGGCTAGCGCCGAAGCGGACATCAGCGATATCGTCAAAGCAGTGGAAACAGCGCCGCGCAGAACGGCACCGCCGACTGTGATCCTCCTCATAGGTCTCCTCCCAGGTTCTCCTGTGCCGCTCTGCGCCTAGGCAAGCGGTCCTTGCTCGTTTCGATCGCCGGGATATTTCTCCGCCCTAATGTATCCCTTCGATCACTTTATACGTTTTCAGATCGCAGAATAGCTGTCAACGCAACAAATCGTACATTGTTTGTCGAAGATGTGCGTGATATCGGTCGGATCGTGTATTGGACTAGGGGGATGGCCTTGGCGGAAACGAGCGATTTCAAAGCAGAACCACCCGACGGGATTGACGCTCTCGGGGCATCAAGCGAGGGCGCCTCGCTTTACGAGCAGATAAGGGAAGACATCATCGAGGGGCGGCTGGCCGCCAACGAGCGGCTCGTGGTCACCGATCTCGCCCGCCGTCACGGCACCTCGACCAATCCCGTGCGCGAGGCGCTGCAATTGTTGCGCGGCGAGGGCTTCGTCACCTTCGTTCCCAACCGGGGCGCGCGCGTCCGGCCCATAGATCAGGATTTCGTGCGCGATATCTACGAGATCGGCGTTCTCATCGAGCCCGCCCTGACGCGCTGGTTCGTGGGAATGGCGACTGAGGAGGACATCGCCGAGCTCGAACGTCTCCAGGGCCTGATCGAAGAGAACAACTTCGCCGACACGTTCAGGCACAGCGAGCTGGATACCGCGTTCCATACCGTGATGTACCAGCGGCACTACAACCGCCACGCCGCCGAGCTCTGGTGGAAGCACCGCGAGGTGCTGCGAGCGGTCAGCCGGCGGTTCAATTTCACGCTTGCCCGGCGCGCCGCGATCATCCGCGAGCATCGCGAGCTCATCGCGCTCGTGAAAGCGGGAGAGGCCGACAAGGCGGCCGAACTCATTGCTCGCCATGTCGAGGGCTCCGGCCGGCATGTCCTCGAACACATGCGCGCGCGCAGCGCCGCCCGGGCAGGGTAGCGGATCCGCAACATCGTCAGCCTGGCCATTTCAGGGAGGATAGTCCAGATGAAAATCACGAGCATTCGGCCGTGGCTGATCAAGTCCGACGCTTCCTACTGGGGAGAGTACCTGTTCGTCGAAGTGACGACGGACGAAGGGGTCAGCGGCTGGGGCGAGATCACCACCACGACGAAGCTCGCCAACCGCGCGCTGTGCACGATCCTGCGCCAGATCGGCGCCGCCGTGGCAGGCGAGGACCCGGCGCGCATCGAGCATCTGTGGCACAAGATTTTCCGCAGCTTCACCTATATGGGCAGCCGCGGCGCCGCCGTCGAATGCGTGAGCGCCATCGACATCGCGCTTTGGGACATCCGCGGCAAAGTTCTCGGCAAGCCGATCTACGAATTGCTGGGCGGACCGGTGCGCGATGAAATCGCGCTTTACACCCATCCCAACCAGGCCAAATTCACCAGCAAGGAAGCCGTGGTCCGCGAAATTCGCGACATCGTGGAGTCCGGCCACACCGGGCTCAAATTCGATCCGTTCCCGCACCAGGGTCCGAGCGTCGATGGCGTGGCCCGCGAAAGGCGGGACGGCTATCTCGACGGCGGCATGACCCGCAAGGACGAGCGTGAAGCTGCCGAACTGACGGCGCTGATCCGTGAGACGGCGGGGCCTGATGTCGACATCCTCATCGACGCGCATGGACGCTTCGATGTTCCTACCGCCATCCGCCTTTGCCGGAGCCTCGAGGAGGCCGGCCAGATCGACTGGTTCGAGGAGCCCTGTCCGCCCGAGAGCCTCAACGCCCTCAAGCAGGTGCGCGACAAGGTCAGCGCCCCCATCTCCTGGGGCGAGCGCGGCCACACGAAATGGGATTTCGTGCCGGTGCTCGAGAACAAGCTCGCCGACTACATCATGCCCGACGTCACCTGGACCGGCGGCATCACCGAGCTCAAGAAAATCTCTGCCTTGTGCGAAGCCTATTACGTCCCGGTCTCGCCGCATGACGCCGCCGGACCGATCAACGTGGTCGCGGGAGCGCAGGTGATGATGACGGTTCCCAACTTCTACAAGCTCGAAACCTCGGAGTGGGACCTCTCCAAATACGATCACCTCATCGACAGACCGCTCGATGTCTCGAACGGCAACCTCAAGCTGACGTCGAAGCCCGGCCTCGGTGTCGAGATGAACCGCGACTACCTGCAGACCCACGAGATCGAACTGGGCTAGCGCTGCTTAAAGCAGGCCCGGCGCGCGAGGCCACTCCCAGCGGAACGAGGACAAATCATGCCAAAGACGGATGGAGCCGACGAGGCTCTCAATCGTATCAACACGAATTCCAGGCCATCCGACCTGCGCATCACCGACATGCGGGTGGCCGAGATCGTCGGCGCGCCGTTCACCTCGGCGCTGCTCAAGATCTACACCAACCAGGGCATCGTCGGGCTTGGCGAGGTGCGCGACGGCGCCAGCGCCACCTTTGCGCTGATGCTGAAGAGCCGGCTGCTCGGCGAGAACCCCTGCGACGTCGACCGGCTGTTCCGCCGCATCAAGCAGTTCGGCGGCCATGGCCGGCAGGGCGGCGGTGTGTCGGCGGTCGAGATCGCGCTCTGGGATCTTGCCGGCAAGGCCTATGGCGTGCCGATCTACCAGATGCTGGGCGGCAGGTTTCGCGACCAGGTGCGCGTCTATTGCGATACCGACGCCGAGAAGCCGAGCGGCACGGAGACCGGCAAGCGCCTCAAGGCGCGCATGGAGCGCGGGTTCACTTTCCTCAAGATGGATCTCGGCCTGATGCAGATCGCCCACATTCCGGGCGCCGTGACTGCGCCCGCCGGCGCGCTCGAAGGGTTTCACGCCAATCCGCGCGGCCGCGGCGGCACGATCGAGGAGCGCAAGGCCCGCAATCTCGCCTACGATGCGCAGAATGTGCAGCATCCGTTCACGGGTCTGCATTTCACCGAAAAGGGCATAGACCTGCTTGAGCAATATATCCACGAGGTCCGCGAGGTCATCGGCTACGAGATTCCCTTAGCCATCGACCATGTCGGCCACATCTCGCTGCAGGACGGCATCCGCCTGTCGCGCCGTATCGAGAAATACGTGCCGGCTTGGCTCGAGGACGTGATCCCCTGGCAGTACACCGAGCAGTACCGGCAACTGCAACAGGCGACCTCGGTGCCGATCTGCACCGGCGAGGACATCTATCTCAAGGAGGGGTTCGAGCCTCTGCTGAAGAACGGCGGTCTCTCCATTATCCATCCGGACCTGCTCACCAGCGGCGGCATCCTCGAGACCAAGAAGATCGGCGACATGGCGCAGGACCACGGCGTTGCCATGGCGATCCACATGGCCGAAAGCCCGATCGCCGCGATGGCCGCGGCGCATGTCGCGACCGCGACCGAAAACTTCATGGCGCTCGAATACCACTCCGCCGATGTCGAATGGTGGGACGACATCGTCACAGGACTTCCCAAGCCGCTCGTCAAGGATGGCTTCATCACCGTGCCCGACAAGCCGGGGCTGGGTATCGACGATGTGGTCGACGAGGTGATCAGCCAGCATCTGCAGCCCGGTGTCACGGGGATATGGCAATCGACCGAGCATTGGGACAATGAATATAGCTGGGACCGGACCTGGAGTTAGCCAGCCCCTTTGCCCTCATTCCCCCAACCGACCGACCATTCGTGTCGACCTCTCCCAAGAGAGAGGCGAAGAGAGAGAAACGGAAACCATGATCTACGAACTGCGTATCTATGACTGCCTGCCGGGCAGGCTGCCGGCTTTGCTCAAACGCTTTTCCGAGCAAACGCTGGCCATCTGGGAGAGGCACGGCATCCGCCAGGCTGGGTTCTTCACTACGATGATCGGCGAAAACAACAATCGGCTCACCTATTTCCTCGCCTGGGAATCGCTGGCCGAGCGTGAGGCGAAATGGACGGCTTTCGTCACCGATCCGGCATGGCACAGGGCCCGGGACGAGTCTGAGCGCGACGGGCAGCTCGTTGCCAATATCAGCAGCCAGTTGCTCACGCCGACAACTTTTTCGTCTGTGAAATAGGACTGCGCCATGAAGATCACCGACCTGCGCTGCGCCGTTATCGGCAAGCACCCCATCGTCCGCGTCGTCACCGACGAGGGCCTCTATGGCCTGGCCGAAGTCGAATACACAAAGACCTACCTGAAACCCTTCGTGCTGCATTTTCGCGAGGCGCTGGTCGGCGAGGACCCGACCGATGTCGAGCGGGTGATGCTGAAGATCCGCCAGCGCGGTTCGTTCAAGCCCTATGGCGCGGCGGTGAGCGCCATCGAGCACGCGCTGTGGGACATCGCCGGCAAGGCCGCGGGGGTGCCGGTCTACAAGCTGCTCGGCGGCAAGGTGCGTGACAAGGTGCGCGTCTACAACGGCTCGATCCGCCGCAAGCGCACGGGCGATCGGCCGGAGGATTACGCCGCCGACGTCAAGTGGATGATGGAGCAGCCGCAGAACTTCTTCATGGTCAAGCAGGGCATCTCGTTCCACTCCAACATGAAGGACAGCGTGGAGGGTTTTCACTACGGCGTGACGCAGAAGAAGGCCGGCTATCACGGCGCCATGGACCAGGGCGTGATCAGCGAGCGCGGTTTCAATCACATGCTCGACTGTGTGGCGGCGATGAAGGAGGTGCTGGGCGACAAGGTCAGCCTGGCGCTCGACTGCGGCCCGGGCTGGATGTTGCCCGATGCGATCAAATTCGCGCGCGCGGTCGAGAAGCACAATCTGATGTGGCTGGAGGACATGCTCACTGGCGACTATGTGCCCTGGGTCAATCCGCAGGCCTATCGGGAGCTGACGACCTCCACCTCGACGCCGATCCATACCGGCGAGCAGATCTATCTGCGCCACAATTTCAAGGAGCTGATCGAGACGCAGGCGGTGCGGGTCATCGGTCCCGATCCGGCCGATATCGGCGGCATCGCCGAGCTCAAATGGGTCGCCGAGCACGCCTACATGCACTCGATCCTGATGGCGCCGCACGGCACCGCGAACGGCCTGCTCGGCCTCGGCGCGCTGATCAATGTCTGCGCCACCTTGCCCGCGAACTACATCGCCTTCGAATATCCGAGCGCCTCCGATCCGTGGTGGGGGGACCTCGTGATCGGCCTGCCGAAACAGATCGTGAAGGACAGCATGGTGGACTTGCTGGAAGCGCCTGGGCTCGGCCTCGATATCGACGCCAAGGCGGCGAGAAAATATGTCAAGGAAGAGGATGCCGGCTTCTTCGACTGAGCTTTGTCGCCGCTCGCCTTTGAGCGATAGGCGTTGAGCTGACCCGTAAGGATCAGCTCACTGGGTCCGCCAGTCATGCTCTTGGCGGAATCCAAGGACGTCGCGCAGCTTCCGGTTTGAGATCGGTCCCTCGAATGTGTCCATGGCGCGGGTGACCGGTATGTCGGGCGCATGCTTCCTGAGGAACTCCGCCGTCGGCAATTCGGACACGATGTTGTCGTTGACGGCGTTGAATATCTGGAAGCCCAAGCCGTCCTTCTCGACGCACAGGTCGACGATCTGCCCAAGATCGCGCGCGTCCATATAGGTCCAGGCGTCCCGCCGCCGCTTCGAGGGATCGGCCAGGAATTCCGGAAAGCGGGCATAGTCCTTTGGCTCGACGACGCCGCCGATCCGCAGCGCATAGATGTCGGCTCCCGTGCGGGAGGCGAAAGACCGCGCGATCTTCTCGCCCAGCAGCTTGGAAAGACCATAGCTGTCGGTCGGATCGGCGTCGTGATCCTCATCCACCGGGAACGATGGGAAATCGCGTTCGCCTTCGGCAAAGCAGATGCCGTAGACCGTTTCGCTTGAGGCCGTGACGATCTTGCGGATGCCGAGCTTGGTGGCGGCCTCGATCACATTGTAGGTCGACTGCACATTGGCGGCGAACATGGCGTTGTCCGGCCGCAGGAATATCCGCGGGAGCGCCGCGAAATGGACGACAGCGTCGACGGGGGCGCGGCCCTTGCCGCCGAAATACTCGCTGAAGCCGAAATGCAGCGTCAGCGCATTGTAGGCCTCGCCGGCATCCGCAAGGTTGGTGATGACAGTGTCGACGCCGGGCACATCCAACGGTGTCAGGTCGAGGTTGAGAACCTGATGCCCGCGCTTGAGCAGGTAAGGTATGACGTGCCGGCCGATCTTGCCGCTGCCGCCGGTGAAGACGATCCGCTTGCCCATGGCTTCCTCCGAGCGAATTTATCTGATCCAGCGGCGAACCCGCCGGTCGTCCGCTATTCAAATATGCCGAAGCCGGGAACGGCGTGTTTGTGAACACCGTCCATGTTGAGCTCGACGCCGATGCCGGGCACATCGGACACCGCGATGTGGCCGTCTTCGACGATGGACCTGGCGCCGTTCGGCAAGCGGACATAGCTGTCCCAGGCTTCCCGTTCCTCAAGCGCGTGCCATTCCAGCACCAGGAAGTTCGGAACGCTGGCGCAGACATGACATGTCGCCATTGTGCCCAGCGGCGTCGACACCAGATGCGGCGCGAAGGGCACATAATACATCTCGGCGAGGTTCGCGATCTTGCGGCTCTCGGCAAGGCCGCCGCATTTCGGCACGTCGGGCATGATGACGTCGGCGCCGTAATTCTGGAACAGCTCCCGAAAACCCCATCGCAGATAGAGATTTTCACCAACACAGATCGGCGTCTTGGTCCGCATGCGGATCTGCTTCAGGGCCTCGACGTTTTCCGCCGGGATCGGCTCTTCGAGCCAGAGAAGATTGAAGCGTTCCATCTCGGCGGCGATGCGGCTGGCGCTGAGCACATCATAGCGCGCATGCAGGTCGATGCAGAGATCGATGTCGGGACCAACCGCTTCGCGCACCGCCGTAACGCGCTCGACCATGGAGCGCAACTCGGCGCCGTTGATGGTGTGGTTCATCCGGTCGAATTTGGTTGGATGGTGCAGATTGTCGATGTCGAACTTCAGGGCGGTGAAGCCCTCCGCGACCATGCGGCGCGCGCGGGCCGCACATCCCTGCGGCGATCCCGATTCGTCATCGCCGTCGCCGCAATCGGCATAGAGCCTTATCCGGTCGCGGAACTTGCCGCCGAACATGCGGTAGAGCGGCTGGCCGGCGGCTTTTGCCGCCACGTCCCACAGCGCCATTTCGAGCCCGGTGAGGGCGATGAGAAAGATGCCGGCCTGCGCGCCGGAAAACACATGATCACGGCGGATCTTGTCCCAGCAATATTCGACGTTGCGCGGATCCTGGCCGATCAATTCCGATTTCAGCTCTGAGATCAGTCCGACGATCGCGGCCGCGCCCGCATCGGGGTTGGCTTCGCCATAGCCGGAGATGCCAGCGTCCGTATCGATCCGGATCAGGGTCGCCTTGCCATGATAGGCGACGACCGCCGTCTTGATGTCCACGATCTTCATCGGATCCTTCTCCCCCTGATGGCGCGACACTTACAACCGCACAACTTGTCTAATAAGCATACAAGATTGATCAATGAGACGTAAACCCCTTTCGAGCAATTTTGCGTTGCGGCGGGCATACAAGGTGTCACCGCCTGTTGAATTATTTGAGAAATCTGGAGTTATCGATCAAGCCCTCCCTAATCCCAAATTACACACTTGTTAGACGAGTATATAAGCGTATAAATTGGCTGAACGCCTGACCTATGGCTCATGCGTGCCGCCAATCGGGAGGAACAGGATGCAACAGCGACAGCTCGGATCGTCGCCGGTCAAGGTATCGGAAATCGGCCTCGGGACTTGGGGCATGTCGGGCGCGTTTTGGGGCGCGGCCGACGACGAGGAGTCGATCCGGGTGATCAGACGCGCGCTCGAGCTCGGCATCACGCTGATCGACACCGCCGAGGCCTATGGACACGGCCATGCCGAGGAGGTCGTCGGTCAGGCGCTGGCCGGCCGCCGCGACAAGGCCGTGATCGCGACCAAGGTCGCGCCCAATCATCTCGAACCAGCCGCGATAGAGGCGGCGCTCGACGGTTCGCTGAAGCGCATGCAGACCGACCACGTCGACGTCTATTTCATCCACTGGCCGAACTCTGATTTTCCGATCGGCCCGACCATGGAGATGATGGAGCGGCTGCGCGCGTCAGGGCGCATCAAGGCGGTTGGCGTCTCGAATTTCAGCATCGCCGACATGGACAGCGCCCGCCGGCATGGCGTCATCGACGTGCTGCAGCCGCCCTACAACATGCTGTGGCGCGAGGTTGAGGCCGAGACGCTGCCCTACTGCCGCAAGCACAATATCGGCGTCATGCCTTACAGCGGCCTGGCTCAAGGACTGCTCACCGGCACGCTGTCATTGGACACCAAATTCGTCGAGGGCGATGAGCGTCGCACGACGGTGCTGTTCCAGCCGGGCACCTATGAGCGGGCGGTGAACGCCGTCGACCGCCTCAAGCCGATCGCGGCGCGCTACGGCAAGACGGTACCGCAGCTTGCGATACAGTGGCTCACCAGCAGGCCGGGCGTCAGCTCGCCGCTGGTCGGCGCCCGCACCGTCAAGGAGCTGGAGGAAAACGTCGAAAGCGCCGGCTGGATGATTTCGGACGCGGACATCGCCGCCATCGACAGGATCACCGCGCCGATCTGGGCGGAAATCAAGGACAAGGGCGACATGTTCGGTTTCCGCGCGCGCCAGCGCCAGGAACAACAAGCGAAAAGAGCCTAGCTCAAGCCGTGTCCTCCCGGCACGCTGCGGCGCGGCCAGCGCGAATGCTGGCTGCGCCGCTCCTTCACCGAGGCAGGCCGACCGCGGTGGTTTTCTTGAGATGCCGGCGCATCGCTTCCTCGGCCCGCTTTTCGTCGCGCGCCACGAGCGCCTCGTAGATCGCCCGGTGCATTTCGGTTGCGGAGGGCAGCGCATGAGGCATCTGGTTGCTGATGCGCCTGCTCGCCATCTGCCACCACCGGGACGAATACATGAAGCGGTCGAGGATCCTGTTCTGCGCCGCCCGGCAAATCTCCATGTGGAAATCGAGGTCGAGCTTCAGATAGGCGTCCGGATTGTCCTCGCTGGCCGACATCGCCGCCAGCAAAGTGCCAAGACGCTCGAGCTTTTCCTTGGTCATGTGCTTGGCCGCGATGGCGGCGATGGCCGGTTCGATGATGATCCGCGTCGCATGCGCTTCGGCCAGGATCTCGCGCATCTGTTCATGCGGCAGCCAGTCGATGAGCAATGGGCTGAGATAGTCCCACTCTTCGGCCGGGCGCAGCACCACGCGCCGCCCTTGAGCGATCTCGATCATATCCAGCGACGCCAGGATCTTCAGCGCCTCTCGCGCGACAGCGCGCGAGACCCCGAATTCCTGGAGGATCTGCTGTTCCGACGGCCCCTGGGCGCCCGCGACACCGCTGCCGGCGATGCGACGCGCCAGCACACCAGCCACCTGCTTGGGCAAAGTTTGAAGCTTGACCTCAACCGTATCCATCACTAACATCCACTTGTCTGATAAGCTTATAGGCTGATAGCTAGATATGCAGTCAACTTATCTCATAAAAACGCTCACTAGCCTATAACACGGCCTGCGGGAAGGGAGGATCGAGCGGTGTCCAGCCGCCGTGCCCCGTTGCCGCCGTCCGAGATCACGATCGATACGCCTTCGCAACCGAGCGAGGCGTGTTGGAGCGCAAGTGCCCGATCGCCCGGAGGCTCGCAAGCGTCCGGGAACCAATCCAGGCAGTCTCGCGGCGGGAGGAGCACGCCGCTGGCTGCCGAGGCTGAAAGTCGTCGGCCGTCCCTGGATGGACCGAC
This sequence comes from Mesorhizobium sp. WSM3859, assembly GCF_002295065.1. Lineage (GTDB taxonomy): Bacteria > Pseudomonadota > Alphaproteobacteria > Rhizobiales > Rhizobiaceae > Mesorhizobium. The sequence goes on along the minus strand of NZ_NSGG01000009.1, from coordinate 191,842 downwards.
CAGTCAAACCAGGAGGAGATTGTGATGTCCGGAACCTTATCGAGACGTAAATTCCTTGCCGCGAGCGCGGCAGTGACAGCCGGCTCGCTTGCCGCGCCGTGGGTTGCCAGGGCAGACGCCAAAGAGATCACCGCATTGCTGATCACGGGCGGTCCGCTCTATCCCAAATACTGGGAGAAGATCGTTCAGGACTTCACCGCCAAGACCGGCATCAAGGTTCGCTACGACCTCCTGGAATTCACGCCCTTGACGGCGAAGGTGGTCACGTTGAGCGCGGCGCGATCGAGCCAGTACGACGTCTACAGCACCCACACGGCGCAGATCGATTCCTACTTCAACCATTTCGCGCCGCTGAACAGCTATTTCAGCGACTCCGAATTGGCGGACTTCTATCCCGTCGCGGTCAAATACCTGCGCGATCCCAAGACCGGAAATCTGGCGGCGATTCCGCGCAACATGGATGCGCGCGTTCAGTATTACCGCAGCGATATCTACCAGGAAAAAGGCCTGAAGCCGGCCGAAACCTGGGAAGAACTGATCGATGTCGGCCTGAAACTCACAGGCAATGGCCACTATGGCCTTGTCGTGCCGGGGCAGGGCGACCCCGCCCAGCGCACCTTCAGCGACCTGCTCTGGCAGGCAGGCGGCGACTGGGTCGACCAGGCCAACAAGCCGGCCTTCAATTCCGAAGCCGGCATCAAGGCGCTCACCTTCTATCGCGACCTGATCCAGAAGCACCAAATCGTGCCGCCCGACGCCGTTGGTTATCAATGGAACGAGAACTCGACCGAATTCTCGTCCGGCACGGTCTATGCCACTTTTGACTGGCCGGGCGCCTTCGCCACCCTGTCCAATCCGGAAACCTCGCGCGTCGTCGGCAAATGGTCGACGGCGCCCTATGTGCGAGACAAAGCGGCGATCTCATGCGCCATCTCGCATGCCATGGCGCTGAACGGCCAGTCCGCACGCAAGGAACCCGCCGTCGAGTTCATCAAATACACGGTCAGTACCGACGCTCAGCGGCTGCAGTTCGACCAGTTCACCAATTTCCCGAGCAGCCAGAGCCTGGCCAAGGAAGTGATCGCCGCGGCCAAGGGCCCGCAGGCCACATGGCTGCAGCAGCTCGAGACGACGATCGCGAACGGCAAGGAATGGCCCAAGCTCGCCGGATTTTCGAAGGTCTGTACCTTGATGTTCTCGGCCATCGAGCAAGCCCTGTCCGACCAGGCTTCGCCCGCCGACTCCCTCAACCAGGCGGCGACGGAAGCGGAAGAGATCATGCGTCGGGCCGGAGCTTACGACTGAGAATGTCGACTGTCGTGCAGCACCAGGTGTCGGGGCGCCGGCGACGTTCGCCGCTGCCCTACACCTGGCAGAGAGGCTACCTCCTGGCGAGCCCAGCGCTTCTCGTCATGCTGGCCATCCTAATCTATCCGCTCGGATATTCCTTCATCATGAGCTTCTTCCGCTGGGATCTGAGCGGCTCGGCGCCGTTCATCGGAACGGGGAACTACACCGACGAGCTCTTCGGCCGGCAGTTCAACCAGGCGCTGCGAAACCAGACCATTTTCAGCGTCGTTTCCATCACGATCGAAGTGGTGGCCGGCATGGCGATCGCCGTGCTCGTCAACGGCAAATTGCGCGGCATGCGCCTTGCGCGCACTTTGCTCCTGGTCCCGCCGATGATCGCACCCGCCGTCGTCGGCCTGAACTTCCGCTGGCTGTTCAACACCCAGTACGGGCTGGTCGACGCGCTGCTGCGCATGTTCAACCTGCCCGACATTCCGTGGCTCAACGATCCGACCTGGGCGCTGGTCTCGGTGATCGTCGCAGATGTCTGGCAGAACACGCCGCTGATGGTGCTCCTGTTCCTTGCCGGCCTGCAATCCCTGCCGCAGGAGCCGCTCGAGGCGGCCACCGTGGACGGCGCCACGCCATGGCAGCGCTTCTGGCATATCGTGCTGCCGCTGATGCGCCCGGTCATCATGATCGCGCTGATGCTGCGCATCATCGACACGTTCCGCACCTTCGACGTCGTCTGGCTGATGACGCAGGGCGGCCCGGGCGGCGCCACCAACCTGCTCACGGTCTATTCCTACCTGCTGGCGTTTCAGGCGGTGGATTTCGGACACGCGGCGGCGGTCTCATACATCGCGCTGGGCATGTCGCTGTTCGTGCTCGGCCTGCTTTACGGGGTGCCGTGGTTGATTGCGAAACGGAGGGCGATATGACCGAAGCCGTCATCGTCGGCGCACGCTCCATGCCAAAGCGCCGGCGCCGCCGGTTCACGGCGGGGATCGCCGGTCAGTATTTGGCGCTGGTCGTGACCGTCGCGCTCACCGTCTTTCCGCTGGTGTGGCTGTTCCTGACCTCGATCCGCAGCTCGGCCGACATCTTCTCGGTTCCGGTGCACATCATCCCCGAGACCGCGACGCTGACGCAGTACGTCGCGGTCTTCGCCCAGTACGACACGATGGGCTATGTCTGGAACACCGTCATCGTCTCGGTGGCGACGGTCATCCTTGTCCACTTGCTGGCCATCCCCTGCGCCTATGCGCTGTCGCGCTTCAGGATGCCGGGCGCCATGCTGATCTTCGGGCTGCTTTTGATCATGCGCATGATCCCGGTCATCGCGCTGGCCATCCCGCTCTTCGCCGTGTTCGCCGCCCTGGGCCTGCTCGACACCGTCTGGGCGCTGATCCTCAGCCATACCGCGGCCAAGCTGCCGGTCGCCATCTGGCTGCTTCTGGGCTTCATCCAGGATGTGCCGAAAGAGATCGAAGAGGCTGCCCAGTCGGATGGCGCCGGCACCGTGCGCACGCTGGTCCAGATCGTCGCGCCGCTGATTGCGCCCGGCATTGGCGCCAGCGCCGTCATCACCTTCCTCTTCACCTGGAACGACCTTCTGCTCGCCTTGACCCTGACCTCGAGCAAGGCCGCGCAGACGCTGCCGGTCGGGCTCACCAATTTCGTCTCGCAGTTCGGCATCGACTGGGGCGCCATGTCGGCCGCGGGCGTGCTCATGGTCATCCCGACTTTGGTGTTCGTCTGGTTTGCCCAGGGGTTGCTGGTCAAAGGCCTTACGACCGGTGCGGTTCGCGGCTGAACGGCTTCGACGACGGTTGAACTTAACTGACTGACGATCGATGAGGCTGGCACCTCAGCGTAGATTGGAGGAACGGAATGCAAGCTGACCAGATACCGGCGATATCGGATATTTCCCGGCCGCCACGAGACCTGGTCGACGCGCTGGCGGCGATCGGTTCGGCGACGCTGGCCAGCGAGCTCTATCACAAGATGGGGATTCGCGATCCGCAGATCCGTGGGCCGCGTCCATTGCGGCTTGGCAGCATGGCGGCGGGACCGGCCCTCACGCTCCAATGCATGCCGAAGCGCGAGGATCTGTACAATGAGACGGAGTATGAGGAGCCGGAGCGGCAACTGCATCGGCACGTGCTTTATCCCACCCAGCCTGGCGACATGGTGGTGGTCGATGCCCGCGGCGATCTGGGCAGCGGCATCTTCGGCGAGATGATGCTGACCTATTTCGCCGGGCGGGGCGGCGCTGGCGTCGTTATCGACGGCTGCATTCGCGATTCCGCTCAGGCGGCGGCGCTCGACATCGGCATCTGGGTGAGGGGCGTCACGCCGAATTTCCATGCCCAGACCAACATCGTTCCCTTCGCCGTCAACGTTCCGATCGCGTGCTCGAACGTGCTGGTCATCCCCGGCGACATCATCGTCGCCGACGACGATGGCGTGGTCGTCGTGCCGGTCGCTCTTGCCCCCAGATTGGTCGAGCTCGCCGGCGCGCATATCGAGTGGGAGGAGTTTTCTCGCTCGCGGCTCGCGCAAGGAGGAGACCTGAGGAAATACTACCCGTTGAGCTCCGAGGGCGAAGCCGAATACCGCGCATGGCGGCAGGCCCAGGGAAAATGAGCCGCGCCGGTACGGGAGAAGAATAGGTGTCCGCAATCGAGATAGAACAGCTCGGCAAGAGCTTCGGCGCGGTGGAAGTCCTGCGCGACGTCAACATCGAGATCGCCAGCGGCGAGTTCGTGGTCCTGGTCGGCCCATCGGGCTGCGGCAAGTCAACGCTGCTGCGCATCATCGCGGGGCTCGAAGAGCATACAACTGGCGAAATCCGCATCGGCGGGCGCGTCGTCGACGAGATGCCGGCCAAGTCGCGCGACATAGCCATGGTGTTCCAGAGCTACGCGCTCTATCCGCATATGAGCGTGGCCGACAATATGAGCTTCGCGCTTCGGCTGGCCAAGGTTCCCAGGGAGGAGATCGTCTCCAGGGTGAAGGCGGCTGCCGAAATCCTCGGTCTGCAGGACCTGCTCGGCCGCATGCCGCGTCAGCTGTCCGGCGGCCAGCGCCAGCGTGTCGCCATGGGCCGCGCGATCGTGCGCGCCCCCTCGGCCTTCCTGTTCGACGAGCCGCTCAGCAATCTCGACGCCAAGCTGCGCGTGAAGATGCGTGCCGAGATCAAGAAGCTGCACCAACGGCTCGGTCGCACCAGCATCTATGTCACGCATGACCAGACCGAGGCGATGACGCTGGCCGACCGCATCGTGGTCCTGAACAAAGGCCGTATCGAGCAGATCGGCGCCCCCTCCGAACTCTACGAGAAGCCGGCCAATCTGTTCGTCGCGGGCTTTATCGGCTCGCCGGAAATGAATCTCATCGAAGGTCGCGTCGACAACGGTGCGTTCGAAGCCGGTTCAGGCCTTCGCCTGCCTCTGCCCAAAGGGTTGCAGTTCCACGTCGCACAAGAGGTGATTTACGGGATCCGTCCCCAGCACATCATCGTCGGCGGCGATCATGCGCGGGCAAGCGTCCAGGTCGTGGAGCCGACCGGGGAGGCTCAGGAACTGACATTGAGGACAAGCGGGATCGAGCTCGTGAGCGAAGTTCGGGATCAGCCGCCGTTCAAGCCGGATCAGGAAGTTGGATTGGAGGTACTGGTTTCGAAGGTTCACCTGTTCGATGCGCAAAGCGGCAAAAGGATAAATCAGGACGAGCGCGTTAGAGGGTAGGCGGAACTGCTCGCGCCATGGAGCTGAAAACCTCCAGCTCCGGCCAGGCGCTCAACGTCGACGGCGGCTTCTACTACCACTGACGCTCGTAACGGGCCCTCGCGAGCACCCTACAGGCGTGGTCCCGCCACCATGCGCGCGACCCGCGCCATGTCGGCACTCATCTCGCGGTCGTCGTCGAGGGGGGCGACGAGCGCCCGCACGGCTTCATAGCTGTGCCGCGGGCCTTCGCCCATCGAGTCCAGCACGCCGCGCAGCTCCACGCCGGTGGCGGCGAAGATCAGCTCCATCGCCACCAGATAGCGCAGGCGCTCGATGATCCCTGCAGTCTTGGCCACCACGCGCGGCGCCATCGACGACTGGTCCTCGACGCCGTCCGAGATCGCGAGCGGGCTGAGCGACATCGGATTGGCGAGGTGACGGATCTCGGCTTCGAGCGCCGCGACCGGTTTCTGCAGTTCCGCGTATCCCTGGCGGCTGCCGCCCCTGGCCGACAGGAAGCGCGGCAGCTCCGCGACCGTCGGCGACATCAGCTTCATCGAGCGGTTGGCGGTGCCGACCGCGCAATGCGCCAGCGCCTGGCCGAGATTTTCCCAGGTCAGCGTGAAGGCGGTCAGGTCGAAATTGCCGTTGGAGACGACCCGTTCGGCCTCAGGCAGGATGACCGGATTGTCGCCGGAGTGGCCAAGCTCGATCTCCGTCGCCAGCTTCGCCTGCTCGTAGGCATGGAGCAGGCCACCCCACACCTGCGGCACGCAGCGGAAGCTGAGCGGATCCTGCAGGCGCCGCGCGGCGTTGTCCTGCCACAGCCCGCTGCCTGAAAGCTCAGCCCGCAGCCGCGCGCCGATCTCGACTTGGCCGAAGGCCGGCCGCGCCGCCAGCGCGTCCGCGTCGATCGCCTTGAGCGAAGCGCGGAACGCCTCGTAGTTCAGCGCCACCGCCGCCAGCGACCAGTCGATCAGGCACGCGACCTCTTCGAGCGCCAGGCATGCCGTTCCGGTCGATAGGCTGTTGGCGACGATGATGGCGTGGCCGTCCTTCTCGCGCAGGTCGAGCGGTTCGAGCCCGGCGAGCTTCAGCGCCTCGGCCGACGGCATGATCCTGCCTTGATAGTCCGTCTCGCCGTCGCCGCGCAGCGCCCGCGCCAGATGGCCGAGAGGCGCAAGGTCGGCGGCGCCCACCGATCCCCAGCTCGGAATGACGGGATGGACGCCGGCGTTGAGCGCGCCGAGCAGGCCGAGCACCACGCCTTCCGAAGTGCCGGTGCCGCCCGCCGCCATGCCACAGATGCGTGCCACCATCAGCGCCCGCACCGCCTCGGTCGGCAGCGACGGGCCGGCGCCCATCGAGTGGCTGAGCGGCACGCTGTGCTGGAAGGCGATAAGGTCCGCCTCGGCGAGCGGCGTGTCGACACAGGCGCCAAGCCCGGTGGTGACGCCGTAGAGCGGCTTGCCGAGCTGGGTAAGATGCTCGATCAGGGCGCGGCTTGCGCGGATGCGGCGCATGGCTTCCTCGCCGAGCACGAGCCGGGCATTGCGCCGCGCGATCTCGGCGACATCTTCCGTGCTGAGCGGCTTGGCGTCGAGGACGATCACTCTGGCTGTCATCGGGCTATTCCTTGGGCCTCCGGGAATGGTGGCCGAACGAATGCAGGATATCCGGTATCGGAGCCGGCCATTGTCGAAAATCCGCCGTCGCGATTGCCGTTATCTTTCTTCAGCTGGCTGTACGGCGCGAGAAATGCCCCATACGGGAACTTTTGCGTCGCTGGTGATTTTGGATATGCTGCGAATCCAACTGCCGGAAGGTTGCCGTCGATGATGAAGTACCTCGCCCTCTCTGCTCTCGTGCTGGCCACGGCCGCCAGCATGTCCGCCTCGGCGGTCGCGGGCGAATGGCATCATCATCGCTACCATCGTCATCAGCCGCAGGTCGAGCATGAGCGCTACGTTCCGGCCAGTGACGATATCCTCTACCAGCTGTTCGGCGGTCCGCGCTATTACGACCAGCAGCTGTTCACCGCCGCGGCAGGCTCTTGTTCCTACGACCGCGTCGGACCGGACGCGAATGCGATAAACAAGATCAACGACCACCATTGCGGGAAGTAGCCGTCGTCCGCCACGCCTTGGCCTGCGATAGATAGCCTTCGACCATTTCGTTGCGTTCGCGGACGACTGATGCCGTCAGCAAGGGCTTCCGCTGGTCGCTGCTGGCGTCGGGGACGTTCGAACACATTCCCTCGACGCATTGTATACAAAACATAAGAAAGATGTTGACAATCTTCCGCAGCCGGTTTCCCTTAACGCCATCCGCGCAGCCTATGAGCAAAACACAAAGCGCGATAACCAAGGGGAACTGCCAATATGATCAACCGTCGCTCGACTCTGAAATCCATGGCGCTCGGCGCCGTCTCGGCCCTGGCCATTGCCGCTGTCGGCATTTCGCATGCGCAGGCTGAAAACAAGGAACTAAAGATCGGCTTTGTCGGCGTCACCAGCGGCCCGGCCGCCGCCTGGGGCACCTCAAACGTGCGCTCGATGCAGACGCGCGCCGCCTGGCTCAATGAGACCGGCGGCGTCAAGATCGGCAACGACACCTACAACATCAACATTGTCACCTTTGACGACCAGAAGGATCCCAAGCGCGCCATCGCCGGCATGGAGAAAATGGCGCAGGAAGGCATCCACTATGTCGTCGGCCCGAATGTCGATGACGGCGCCGCCGCGGTGCGCCCGGTCGCCGAGGCCAACGGCATCATCTATTTCCCCTACGCCTTCCCCAAGGCGCTCTACCAGAAGCCGGCTTCCAATGCCGTGCTCGGCATGATCGCCAACTACCAGTCTGGTCCGGCGATCTATAAATATCTCAAGGAAAACAAGGGTGTGAAGAAGATCGCCTTTGTCGCGGCCAACGAATCCGATCCGCTTAGCCAGCGCGACAGCGGTGTGGAGGCGGCAAAGGCTCTCGGCCTGGAAGTCGTCGCCCAGAACGACACTTACCAGAACGACACCCGCGACTTCACCCCGGTGCTGACGCCGATCGTCGCCTTGAAGCCCGATCTGCTCGTCCTGTCTGGCGTCGCGCCAGCCAACGCGCCGCTGCTCATCCGCGCCGCCCGCGAGCTCGGCTATGAAGGCCTGATCTCGACCGAAACCGCGCAGGACGCCAAGGTCCTGGAAGAGGGCGCCGGCGAATATGCCAACGGCTTCATCTCCGTCGGCGGCGCCTCGACGCCGGAGATCGCTTCGGACGAGATGAAGGAATTCGTTGCCCGCTACACCAAGATGTTCGGCGAATACAACGACGAGTCCAACACCAAGGTCTATGCGCTGGAATACATCCTCGACACGCTGAAGGCCAATCCGGCGGCCATCAACGACGTCGCGGAATTCAAGAAGACCATGGACAGCTTCTCGGCGCCCAATCCCTTCCTGAAGGGCGACGCGAAGCTCAGCTATGTCGGCGCGACGTCCTTCGGCCAGAAGCGCCAGCTCTCGGTGCCGATGGTTGTCAACGAATACAAGGACGGCGCATTCCAGACCCTGTTCGTCGGCTCCGTTGACTAGTTTACCTTCGAGCGTCACCTCCTCAAGCTTGCCACGGGGTCCGGTCGATAGGCCGGACCCCGCGGAAGATCGAAGGTATCCATGGAACAGGTCATCGCCAACGGATTGTATCTCGGTGCCCAATACGCGCTGATCGCGCTGGGCCTCACCCTGATCTTCGCCCTGATGAACGTGCTCAACTTCGCCCACGGCCAGATGTATGTGCTGGGCGGGTTCATCACCTACACCGTCTACGGCCAGCTTGGCCTGCCATTCGTGGTGGCGCTGCTCGCCTCGGGCTTGACGCTCGCTGTCATCGGCGCGCTGATGGAGAAATTCCTCTTCCGCACCGTCATCCGGCGCAGCCACCGCGAGGAAAGCACCATGCTGCTCGCCGCCGCGACCGCCTTCTTCTTCGATGCCGTCATCCTGCTTCTCTTCGGCGAGAAGCAGCGCGGCGTTCCCAAGATCGTCAAGGGCGTCTTCAACGACGCCGGCATCATCATGCCATACGACCGCATCGTCGTCGGCGCGCTGGCGATCGTCTTCATCGCCGCCTTCGTCCTTTACATGCAGTACAGCCGCGTCGGCCGCGCTATGCGCGCGCTCGCCCAGGACCGCGTCGCCGCCCAGCTGATGGGCGTCCGCGTCGACCGCTATTCGATGATCGGCTTCGCCATGGGCGCCATGCTCGCGGGTGTCGTCGGTGGGCTGCTGGTCACCATCACCGGCGTCAATTCCGGCATCGGCGGGCCGATCTCGATCAAGGCTTTCCTGATGGTGATGATCGGCGGCGCCGGCGTCGTCGGCGGCGCGATCGCCGGCGGCTTCATCCTCGGCATGATGGAGTCGGTCGGCCTCACCGTGCTGCGCGAATATGGCGACGTGACCTACCTCGTCATCTTCGCCGCCCTGATGGTGTTCCTGTCGGTCCGCCCCAACGGGCTGATGGGCAAGCCGTGGGGTTGATCGCGCCATGACCCTCAATCGCAACACCAGGATCGCCGCGGTCGTCGCTTTCCTGGCGATCGTCTTTATCGCCGTGCCGGCCGTGATCTCGTTGAGCGGCCGCTTCGACCTCTATTACACGCTGACCTCGGTGGCGCTGCTAAGCATCGCCAGCGCCGGTGTATGGCTCACCTTCTACATCGGCCGCATCAACATCGGCCAGGGCGCCTATGCGCTGACGGGCGGCTATGTCTCGGCCATATTGGTGATGAACCATGGCTGGTCGTTCTGGCTGACACTGCCGGCCGCCGGCCTGTTCTGCGCCGCCGCCAGCGTGCTGATCGGCCTGCCGATCCTGCGCCTGCGCGGCGTCTATTTCGCCATGGTCACGCTGGTGCTGACCGAGGTGGCGCGGCTCCTCGCGCTGGCGCTTCCGATCACCAACGGCGCCAAGGGCATCGTCAGCATCCCGCTGCCCGGCGCGCTGTCGGTCTTCGGCATCACGCTGATCCCCGATTTCGCCACGCTGCAGAATTCGCGGCTCGCCTTCTATCTGCTGGCCGTCACGTTGATGGTGGTGTGCTTCGCCATCATGTACCGGCTGGTCAACTCGCGTATCGGCAAGCTGTGCCAGTCGCTGCAGCAGAACGAGGAGCTCGCCTCCTCGATCGGCGTCAACATCGCCTATCTGCGCGTCATCGCCTATGCCGTCTCGTCCTTCTTCGGCGGCGTTTCCGGCGCCATCTTCGCCGCCATCTCGCAGTCGATCTACCCGTCGAGCTTTACCGTCACCGATTCCGTCAACTTCATGCTGAACTGCTTCCTCGGCGGCCTCGGCTATGTCTTCGGTCCGATGCTCGGCACGCTGGTGCTCTATTTCGGCTGGGACCTCCTGTTCCAGACCGGCCGGTTCCAGCTGCTCATCTATTCCGGCCTGATGATCGTCCTGATGCTGGTGCTGCCCAACGGCCTGCTCAGCCTTGCCGAAACGACCCGGAAGAAGGGTTGAGCCATGGCCGAAATGCTCGAAGTCTCCGGCATCACCAAGCGCTTCGGCGGCCTCGTCGCAGTCAACAACGTCTCCTTCTCGGTGCGCGAGAAGGAGATCCTGTCGGTGATCGGGCCGAACGGCGCCGGCAAGTCGACTTTGTTCAAGCTGATCTCGTCGTTCCTGCGGCCGACAACGGGCGAGGTGCGGCTGAAGGGCGAACGCATCTCAGGTCTCGCTCCGCACATCGCGGCCCGCAGGGGCGTGGTGCGCACCTTCCAGGAAACCACCATCTTCAAGAATATGAGCGTGCGCGACAACGTCATCATCGCGCACCATCTGCGCTCGAAGGCGAGCCTTTTCGGTTTCTTCCTCGGTACGGGTACGGCCAAAGCCGACGAAGCGGCCTTCGGCCAATCCGCCGACGAGATCCTGGCGCTGCTCGGCCTGTCGTCGCTCGCCCATGAGATCGCCCGCAATCTGCCGCATGGCCATTTGCGGGCGCTGGGCATCGCCATCGGTCTCGCCACCAATCCTTCCATCCTGCTGCTCGACGAGCCCTTCGCCGGCATGAACCATGACGAGACCATGCGCATGGTGGAGATGGTGCGGCGCCTGCGCGAGCGCGGCCTGACCATCCTTCTGGTCGAGCACGACATGCCGGCCGTGATGAAGATTTCGGACAGGCTCGTCGTGCTCAATTTCGGGCAGAAGATCGCCGAGGGAACACCGTCGGAAATCCAGGCCAACGACAAGGTGATCGAAGCCTATCTCGGCAGCGAAGACGAGGCGATCGGCCTATGAACCGGATCCTCAACTTCGGCAATGTCGAGCTCTACTACGACCATGTCTACGCGCTGAAAGGCGTCTCGCTGGAAGTCAATGAAGGCGAGACCGTCGCGCTGATCGGCGCCAACGGTGCAGGCAAATCGTCGATCCTTCGCGCCATCACCGGCCTGCGCAAGATCAGGTCCGGCGAGATCCATTATGGCGGCAAGCGCATCGACGGCGCCGCCCCGGACGAGATCGTCAAGATGGGCATCGCCATGGTGCCGGAAGGCCGCCGCGTCTTTCCTTACATGTCGGTCAGGGACAATCTCCTGATGGGCGCCTTCACGCGCACCAGCAAATCCGAGATCGCCGCCTCGATGGAGATGGTGCTGGGGCGCTTTCCCCGGCTCAAGGAGCGCTTCTCGCAGGCCGCCGGCACGATGAGCGGCGGCGAGCAGCAGATGCTGGTCATCGGCCGCGCGCTGATGGCGAAGCCGAAGCTGCTGCTGCTCGACGAGCCGTCGCTGGGCGTTGCGCCAAAACTTGTCCAGGACATCGCCCGCTCGATCGTCGCCATCAACCGCGACGAGAAGGTCAGCGTGCTTCTGGTCGAGCAGAATTCGCGCATGGCGCTGCGCATCTCGCAACGCGCCTATGCGCTGACCACCGGCAGTGTCGCGCTGAGCGGCAATTCCGCCGAACTGCTGACCGACGACCGGGTCAAGCGTCTTTATCTCGGCGGCGAGATCTGAGGCTGATTGGAATGCGCATTCTCGTCATCAACCCCAACACGACAGCGTCGATGACCGCCAAGATCGGCGGGGCGGCGGCAAGCGTCGCGTCCGATGCCACAGAGATCTTCGCCGTCAATCCGGCCGACGGCCCGCCGAGCATCGAGGGTTATTTCGACGAGGTCTTCGCCATTCCGGGTATCATCGCCGAGATGGGCAAGGCGCCAGCTGATGCCTATGTCATCGCCTGCTTCGACGACACCGGCCTCGATGCCGCCCGTTGCGCCACCGAGGCTCCCGTCATCGGCATCGGCGAGGCGGCGTTCCATATGGCGAGCCTCGTCGCTGGCAAATTCAGCGTCGTCACGACGCTTGCCCGCTCGGTGCCGGCGATCGAGCACAATCTGGCCAAATACGGCCTCGCCTCTCGCTGCGCCAAGGTGCGCTCGTCGGACGTCGCCGTGCTCGAGCTCGAACGTCCGGGATCGAATGCAAGACACCGGATCTCGCAGGAGATTGCGCGCGCCATCAGCGAGGACAGGGCCGAGGCGATCGTGCTCGGTTGTGCCGGCATGGCCGATCTTGCGCACAGCCTGTCCGAGGAGCACGGCGTCCCGGTTCTCGACGGTGTGGTCTGCGCTGTCACGCTGGCCGAGAGCCTGTTCAGGGTCGGCCTGAAAACATCGAAGATCGGCGGCTATGCGGCGCCGCGCGGCAAGCAGTTTGCCGGTATGTTCGCCTCGCTGTCGCCGGCCGACTGAGACAGGTCGTGTAAGGCCGGCTGCCCGGGATTGACCACCGCGCAAGCCATATTAGATTGAACCGACCTCTACCAATGGAGGCAAATCAGGCGTGCTACGCCTGCGCGTTGAAGAGCATGTTGACGGTACTCAGGGAAGACGATCGAGAAGACAAGCCGGCGGCACGCTGGTCGCCGATCTATTATGGGCTGAGGGACGCCATCGTCAGCCATCGCCTCGCGCCGGGCACGAAGCTACCGGAAGACGAGCTTGCCTCGATCTATTCGGTGAGCCGCACCGTCGTTCGCGCCGCCCTGCAGGCGTTGGCGCACGACCGGCTTGCACGGCTGGAGCCCAATCGCGGCGCTTTCGTCGCGCAGCCATCGAAGATCGAGGCGCGGGAAGTGTTCGAGGCGAGGGCGCTGATCGAGCCGAAGGTGGCGGCGCTTGCCGCCAGGGCCGCGGTGCCGTCGGACATCGTGCAATTGCGCCACCATCTCGAAAAGGAGCATGAGGCTCTGCATGACGGCCGCGACAGCGACGCCATCATGCTATCGGCGCGCTTTCATGTCGGCATCGCCGAGATCGCGGCACATTCGGTGTTCACCAACTTCGTGCGCGACCTCGTCTCGCACTCCTCGCTGATCATCGCGCTTTACTGGAAGCGCCGCGACGCGACCTGCGAGAAGCACGCCCATCACGCGCTGGTCGACGCCATCGAGGCCGGCGACAGCGCCGACGCCGCCGCCCTGATGAACAGCCATCTGGTCGACCTGCTCTCCGGTCTCGACCTCACCGACAAGGTGGAAAAATCCGACAGCCTTGCCGATCTGTTGCAGACGGCGGTCCAGCCGGGTCGCTGAACCGCCGGCGGACTGGCTAGGCCGCGGCCGCCTGCGAATAATCCATCCGTTCAAGATCGGCGATCAGCCGGGGTCCGGTCGGCTGCCAGCCGAGATGCAGACGCGTCCATTCGCTCGACGCCGGCATGTCGAGGCCGGCGAACATGGCAAGCCATCCGAAATGGTCCGCTGCCTCTTCCTGCGACAGCGAGACCACCGGCACGTCGAGGCCGGCGCCGATCACTTCCGCGATCTCGCGCACCGGGATGCCTTCCTCGGCGACGGCGTTGTAGCGCACGCCGGCTTCCTGCTTGTCCAGCGCCAGACGGTAGAGCTTGGCGACATCGAGCACATGCGCCGCCGACCACCGGTTGCGGCCCTCGCCTAGATAGGCCGACACGCCCTTGGCGCGCGTCTGCCCGATCAGCGGTGTGATCAGGCCCTGCTTCACCGTGTCATGCACCTGCGGCAGCCGCACCACCGCGACTTTGACGCCCTTCTCGGCCATCGCCGCGCCGGTGAGTTCCGACAGGATGCGCGGATTGCGGTGTTCGGTGTTGAAGATGTCTTCTCTCGCCGGCTGTCCGTGCTCGGCGGAGCCCATGCCCACGCCCGACGTGATGATAAGCAGCCGGTCGGAGCCGGCGAGCGCGCCGCCCAGTGCTTCGATGACGCGCTTGTCCTTCTCGCAATTGGCGACGAAGTTCGAGAAATCGTGGTCGAAGGCGGTGTGGATCACCGCATCCGATTTCGCCGCACCGTCGCGCAGGCTGTCGAGGTCTTCGAGGTCGCCGCGATGCGGCTCGGCGCCGGCAGCCACGAGCGATCGCGCGCCTGCATCGGAGCGGGTAAGGCCGAGCACCTGATGGCCCGCGGCGAGAAGTTCGGGCACGATCCTGGAACCGATGAAACCGGTCGCGCCGGTAAGGAATACACGCATGGGAGGTCTCCTGTGGTTGTTCGGAGGCCTTATTTGCGCTAGAACTCATTCTGTTAAAGTAGTGACTCTATCATGGTATAATAATCAACAGGACGGCAATGCCCCATGGGACCGCCAACAAAGAGACGACCAACAAGCTGGGCACCTTTCTTCGCGATCGCCGCATGCGCCTCGATCCGGCCACCTTCGGATTCGCCACGGGGCGCCGGCGCACCCAGGGGCTGCGCCGCGAAGAGGTGGCGCAACGCGCCAACATCAGCCCGACCTGGTACACTTGGCTGGAGCAGGGGCGAGGCGGCGCGCCGTCCGCCGATGTGCTGAACCGCATCGCGACCGGCCTGATGCTGACCGAGCCCGAACGCGAGCATCTGTTCATGCTGGGTCTCGGCCGGCCGCCGGAAGTCCGCTACAGGAATGTCGACAGCGTCACGCCGCGCCTGCAGCGCGTCCTCGACGCCTTGGACCCCAGCCCGGCGATCATCAAGACCGCGACATGGGATGTGGTGGCCTGGAACCGTGCCGCCGCGGCGATGCTCACCGACTATTCCAAGCTGCCGCGCGGGCAGCGCAACATCCTGCGCCTGATGTTCGGCAACCCGCGCGTGCGGGACAAGCAGGACGACTGGCAGAGTGTCGCCCGCTTCGTGGTCGGGTCTTTCAGGGCGGATGCCACGAGGGCCGGAGCGGGCGCGGAAATCACCCAGCTCGTCGAAGAGCTTTGCCGGATCAGCCCGGAATTCGCCGCGCTCTGGCGCGACAATGACGTCGTTCCGGCATATGGCGAAGGCGTGAAGCGCCTGCGGCATCCAGACATTGGACTGATCGAGCTGGAGTTCTCGGTCTTTGCGGTTGACGGCCGGCCCGAGCTCGGCATGATCGTCTACAATCCCGTGACGCAGGCGGATGCGGAACGTATCCGATCGCTGATTGCATCTCGCGCTGCAGAGTGAGGTGCCGCGCTTCATATCCCTGTCCGCCAGCGTTCGGTTTTCCGTGCTGCAGCAGCATTCGAAGGTAGTCTTGTGCTAGCGAACTGGAATGTTCTCTGCAGCACTCTTTGAGGGAGAGACACGTGAACTCCAATGAATCCCGGTGGTCGTCATCCGAAAAGAAGATCGCACGCCGCGCCTTCGATGCAGCGCTGGAGGTGGCGCTCGGCAAGACGATGGCCGAGCTCAAGAGCAAGACCGGCGCCATGACATCGCCTTCCGACATGTGGGAGATCGAAGATTATCTGCGGCAGCAGCGGCGAAAGATCGACCAGCTGTTTGACTATCGCTATTCGCAGCTTATCGTCGTTTTCGGCGCTCTCATCCAGGAAGGATATCTGAACGAGAGCCAGCTTTCGGGTCTGTCGGACGACAAGCGGGAGGAAGTCCGCCATTTTCTTGCCTGGCACGCCAGGGCATAGAACTCAGGTTTCTTCGGTCACGCCGATGCGCCAGACCCGCCGCCCGGGGATTGTTTGCCGGAAGCATCGGCGCCGCCCGGCTGCCTGATGTGGTCGATGAAAGCGCGTAGCTTCGGCAGCACCTGGTGCCGTTCCGGATAATAGAGGAAAACGCCGGGCGTGGTCACCGCGAACCGGCCGAGCAGCGCCTGCATGCGCCCATCGGCGATCGGCGCTTCGGCGATCGGGCTCGGCACCTGGGCCAATCCGACACCTTGGATCGCCGCGCCGAGTAGCGATGGATAGTCATGCGCGATCAGCGGCCCCGAGACGATCGCTTCGATGGCCTTGTTGCCGTCGGCAAAGGACCAGGGCGCGACCGAACCGTTGGAGCGGCGCAGGCGCAGGCAGGCATGGTCGCGCAGATCCTCGATGCGCTCGGGTGCCGCGCGCCGGCGTAGATAATCGGGACTGCCGACGACCACCATCGGGAAGGACGGCGTCAGCCGCACAGCGACCATGTCGGGCGCGATCAGATCGCCCATGCGGATGCCGGCATCGAATCCTTCGGCGGCGAGATCGGCCAGCTCGCCACTGGCGACGATCTCCAGCTCGATCTCGGGATAGGCCTGGCAGAAGGAGGCGATCATCGGCTCCAGCAGCACCGGCACCACGGCCGGCGGCACTGAAAGGCGCAACAGCCCCGCCGGCCGCTGGCCCATCCCGCGGGCGATCTCGCTCGCGGCGATCAACTCCTCGAAGGCCGGCCGGGCGCGCGCGAGAAAGCGCTCACCGGCTTCGGTGAGGCCGACGCTGCGCGTCGTGCGGATGAAGAGCGCAGCACCTATGCGCGCCTCCAACGTGCGTATCGCCTGGCTGATCGCCGACGGTGTGACGGCGAGCTCTGCCGCGGCCTTGCGGAAATTGCGATGCCTTGCGACGCTCAGGAAGGCCTCGACGCCGTCGAGCGCGCCGTGCCTGACTGTGAAGTTCTGCTTCATGACCCATCGACATTATCGCGGATAGTCGCTGGCCGAAAGCGGCCGTATCTCTTGCGTGACTTGGAAGCCTGAAGGGAAGTGCAATGACCGACGAACTCGATCGCGTGCGCGATCACTACCGCGCGACCGGCCTCACCGATCGATTGAAGACCGCGCTGGCGGTATTTGGGCCTGAGGAACAACGGCTGAAGCCCGGGCAACTGGCGACGCTCGACCAGTTCCATACCCGCGGCCTGGCCGGACCGCGGAGCTTGCCAATCTTGCCGCCATCAACGCCGACATGTCGGTGCTCGACGTCGGATCGGGCGTCGGCGGGCCGGCCCGCTTCCTGGAGGAGACCTATGGCTGCCAGGTGACGGGCGTCGATCTCAGCGAACCCTTCGTCGAGGCCGCGCGCTATCTGACCGCGCGAACCGGACAGGACGGCAAGGTGTCGTTCGAAACCGGCAGCGCGCTGGCGCTGCCCTTCGAGGACGGCCGCTTCGACGCCGCGCTATTGCAGCATGTGGCGATGAACATCACCGACCGGCCGCTGCTCTACCGCGAGATCAGGCGCGTGCTGAAGCCGGGCGGAAAATTCGCCACCTTCGACGTCGTGCTGAATGGTGGCGATCCACTCTATCCGGTGCCATGGGCGAAGACGCCGGGCGAAAGCTTCCTGTTGACCGCCGAAGCGACCTGCGAGGCGATCGAGGCGGCCGGCTTCGACACCGTCGTGCGCCGCGACGACACGGCCATCGCAAAAGCCTGGTTCGCCGAACTCCGCACCTCCGGTCCGCCGCCGCTCAATCTCGGTGTCGTCATGGGGCAGGGTTTCGCGGAACTCACCACCAATCTCGGACGCAATCTCATGCAGGGCAGGCTGGGCATCCTGACCGCGGTGTTCGAAGCCGTTCCTGTCAGCTGAGCAATTCCAGGAAAGTGTTCGGCGGTTTCCGTCCGGAATTGCGAAAACTAACATTGATAGGAGGCGCGGATGTCACCGACGATGATCCTGAACATCCAACTTGGGCTTGGCTACGTGCCATGGCTGCTTTGCTTTGCCGCCTATATCTGGCCGAGACTGAGGTCGATGGAGCCGATCGAGGCGCAACGCGCCATCGCAATGCTGCACAGCTTCCGCTTCTTCGGTCTCGTCTTCCTCGTCCCGGGCGTGGTCGGCCCTGATCTTGCTCCCGGCTTCGCGAGCTTCGCCGCCTATGGCGACTTCGCCACCGGCCTGCTTGCCATGCTGGCGCTGCTTGGCGTGAGGCGGCCCGCGATCTTCTGGCCGCTCGTCGTCGCCTTCAATGTCGTGGGCGTGGTCGACCTTGTCGGCGACTACTATCACGGCGTCATGCTCGACCTTCCCGGCCATGCCGGCCAGTTGGGCGCGACCTACGCGATTCCGGTCATCTACGTGCCGCTGCTGATGATCACCCATGTGGCGGCCTTCTATCTGCTGGCGCGTTCGAGGCGCCATCAGCCGGCAACGGCCTAATACATAGGATTTGCCATGTGCTTGGGCGCCGGCCATTCGCTCGTGATCTCAGGCTGCACCGGACGCTCGAGATAGGTCGACAGCACCACATAGCTGCGCGTCGAGGAGACGCCGGGCGTGTCGTAGAGACGAGCCAGCAAGCCTTCGAGCGCCCGCGTGTCCTCGGTGCGCACCTTGAGCAGCATGCAGGTGTCGCCGGCGACCGTATGGATCTCCTCGACCTCCGGATATTTCGACACCGCCATCAGCTCCGGCGTCTTGCCCCAACCCCTAGTGTCGATATGCACGAAGGCGAGCAGCGGCTTCTTCACCGCCCTCGGATCGATGATCGCTGATGTGGCGCGGATGGCGCCGCTGCGCTTCAGCCGCTTGACCCGCTCATGCGCCGCCGGCGGCGACAGGCCGACGCGCTCGCCCAGATCGGCATAGCTGATGGTCGCGTCCTCGACGAGAACGCCTAATATTTTTCGGTCGATCGGGTCGATCTCACGGGCCGGTTGCTTGTTCCGCTGAATGTCATCTGTTTCTGCGTCCATATGGAAATTCTCCATTGATGCGGAATTTAATTCGGCCATTATGATGATATGTCGAACGGCAATCAATCAGTAATTATGACTGAGGCGCCCCGCGCGCCGATCCCGGCCGCCGCCTATCTGCTGACCGGCTGCATTGCCGTCATCGGCTCCAATTCGCTGGTTCTGGGACCGATCGCGCCCGCCGTCGCGGCTTCCTTCGGCGCCAGCGTGCCGGCGGTGATGACGGCGGCTGCCGCCTTCGGCCTCGGCACCTCGGCCAGCGCGCTCTTCCTTGCCCGCTACATCGACCGCATCGGCGCGCGCCGCATGCTGCAGGGTGCGTTGCTGTTGCTGGCTTTGGCGCTGGTCGCCAGCGCGCTCGCACCGACCGTCGCGTTGCTCGTGACGGCCCAGCTCGTCGCCGGCATTGCCGCCGGTATCGCCATGCCGGCGATCTATGCCAGTTCGGCCGTGATCGCGCCGCCCGGCCGCGAGAGCGGCACCATCGGCGTCGTGCTGACCGGCTGGACGCTCTCCATGGTCGCCGGCGTCTCGCTGTCGGCGGTGATCGCCGATCTCATCCACTGGCGCGCCGTCTTCGCCGCCGTTGCGCTTCTCGCAGGAGCGGCCGTTGCCGGCCTGGCGACGAGCTCGCTGCACGATGCCAGGAAAAGCGGCCCGGCGCCGTCGCCGCTCGGCGCGCTCACGGTTCCCGGCATCTTGCCGCTGCTCATTGGCTGCGGCGCCTTCATGACCGCCTTCTACGGCGTCTACGGCTATCTCGGCGACCATCTCCACGAAGCCCTTGGCGAGCCGGTCAGCGCCAACGGCCTGGCGGCAGTCGCCTACGGCCTCGGCTTCGGCGCAGCCGTCTTGCTTGATGGCGTCATCGATCGCCTCGGCGCGCGCCGTGTCATGCCCTTCGCCTATCTGCTGGTCGCCGCTGTCTATGTCGCGATCGCGCTGGCGAGTGGAAGTTTCGGCCTGCTCTTGGCCACGATTGCCGTCTGGGGCCTTGCCAACCATTTCGGTCTGAACGTGCTGGTCATGCGCCTTACCGCCCTCGATCCGTCGCGGCGCGGCACCATCATGGGCCTGAACAGCGCCGTCACCTATCTCGCCGTCACCGTCGGCACCGCGGGTTTCGGTCCGCTCTACACGAGCCTCGGTTTCGCCAACTGCGCACTGATCGCCGCGGGATTGATGCTGGTGGCGGCATCGGCCGCGGCATGGCGATCAGTCGGTCCTCGGTAACAGGTCTGCCTCCCTCCTCGCTTACGGACGGAAAACCGTTTCGCAGTTTCCTTGCAATTGCTCTAAGGCTGGCTTGCGAACCGGAGTCGCAGCCGATGAAGACGAGCCTCGAGATCACCGCCGAGCCCTTGCCGCAGGACCTCGCTTTCCTGAGCGGGAATCTCGCCGCTTTCAACGACGCCGATGTCGGCGCGTCAGGTCGAAAGCCGCTGGCCGTTCTCGTGCGCGATGAGCATGGCGCCATCGTCGCAGGCATTTCCGGCTACACCGCCTGGGGCTGGCTTTATGTGCAGTGGCTGTGGGTCGCCGAAAAGCTGCGCGGCCAAAGCCTTGCCGCGGGCATGCTCGACGCCGCCGAACGGGAGGCTATCGCGCGCGGCTGCCACGGCGCCTGGATCGACACCTTCAATCCGACCGCCGAGAAGGTCTATCGGCGTCAGGGCTATGAGCCGTTCGGGGAGCTCCCGGATTTCCCGGTCGGCCGCCGCCGCGTCTTCCTGCAGAAGAAGCTGCCTTAGAGCAATGCCAGGAAAAGTGTGAGTGGTTAGGCTCGGCGTCTTCGCCGTAGCCTTCCGTCCGGAATTGCGCAAAACAAACTAGCCCGCGAGCTTTCCGCCGCGCATCGGTTTTGGCGTGCCGGTGGTGCTTGGAAAGCTGATCGGCAGGCCGCGCAGCACGCGCACGGCGAGGAAAGCAAAACATTCCGCCTCCACGGCGTCGCCCTTCCATCCAAGCGTCTCGGCCTGCACCACTTCGACGCCGGCGCGGCTTTCGAGCATCGCCATCATCGTCGGGTTGTGGCGGCCGCCGCCGCTGACCGCCAGCCGCTTCGGCCGGCGCGGCAAAAGGTCGAGCGCCTTGCCGACGGCGGAGACGGTGAAGGCCGTCAGCGTCGCCGCGCCATCCTCCGCGCTGAGTCCCTCGGCCATCGCAGCGGTGAAGTCGAACCGGTCGAGTGATTTCGGATAGGGTTTCGTCAGATAAGGATGCTGGAGCAGCCGCGCGAGCCGGTCCTCGTCGACCTTGCCGGTAGCCGCCAGCCTGCCGTCGCGGTCCATCTCGCCGAGGCCCTTCGCCTTGATGAAATCGTTCACCGGCGCATTGGCCGGCCCGGTGTCGAAGGCGACGATATTGTCCTTGCCGTCCCACCAGGTGATGTTGCCGACACCGCCGAGATTGAGCACGGCGGTGTCGCCGCTGGCGTCTGCCTCCTTCAGCAGCGCCGCATGATAGGTGGCCGCAAGAGGCGCGCCTTGCCCGCCTGCCGCGACATCGGCCGAGCGGAAGTCGTAGGCAACCTTGGTGCCGAGCAGCGAAGCCATCAACTCGCCGTCGCCGAGCTGGCGAGTCCTTCCGATCTTGCCCGGCTGCGGCGCGCGATGCAGCACTGTCTGGCCGTGAAAGCCGACCACGCCGATATCGGCCATGCTCATGCCCTGGCTCTCGACCAGATCCCTGACCGCCGCCGACTGCGCCCGCGTCAACGCCTCCTCGGCCTCGCGAAAAATCATCGGCTCCGGTCCCTCGAAATTCCAGGCGCGCGCCTGGCGCAGCGTGTCTTCGAGCAACGTGCGGATCGATTGCGGGTAGGGGGCCAGCGTGTAGGTGCCGGTGTCGGCGATGCGCTCGCCGTCCGTCTTGATCAGCGCCACGTCGATATTGCCGTCGAGCACCGTGCCGGTCATCAGGCCGACGGCCCAGATTGGTTCCATGGTCTTGTTCCCGAATCGTCGTCCAACCACGTGTCGGACGGATCGGCCCAGCAGGCAAGTCTTTCGCCGCGCCCATCCAGGCGGCGTTTTGCGCCAAATGGCGAAAATCGAGCAACCACGTTCTTGCCTCTTGCCACTGAAGGCGCGAGCCTGCGCGACCGTCACCGACCTGTCTCAAGGAGGAAATGCCATGGCAGCCAATGTTGCAGTGATCGCGGGCGCCGGCTCCGGGCTGAGCGCGTCGTTGGCGCGGCTTCTCACCAAGGAGGGTTTCCGCGTCGTCCTTGCCGCGCGCAACCTCGACAAACTGGCCGCGCTGGTCAAGGAAACCGGCGCGCATGCGGTGGAAACCGACGTGTCGGACGCGGCCTCCGCCGAGCGGCTGTTCGAGGCGGCCGACAAGGCAGGCCCGCTCGAAATCGCCGTCTTCAACGCCAGCGGCCGCACACGCGGCCCGATCGCCGAGCTCGACGCGGAAGCGGTCAAGCAGGCCCTGCTCGTCGGCGCCTATGGCGGCTTCCTGATCGGCCAGCAGGCGGCGCGCCGGCTTCTTGCGCGTGGTTCCGGCTCGATCCTGTTCACCGGGGCAACGGCGAGCCTGAAAGGCTTTCCGGGCTCGGCCGGCTTCGCCATGCCGAAATTCGGCCTGCGCGGGCTGGCGCAATCGATGGCGCGCGAGCTTTCCCCGAAGAACATCCATGTCGCGCATTTCATCATTGACGGCCAGATCGAGCCGGCCGGTCAGGCGCCCGAGCCCGAACGTCCGGACCGCCGC
The DNA here is from genome assembly GCF_002295065.1 of Mesorhizobium sp. WSM3859. Classification (GTDB taxonomy): domain Bacteria; phylum Pseudomonadota; class Alphaproteobacteria; order Rhizobiales; family Rhizobiaceae; genus Mesorhizobium. Next base: position 169,168 of record NZ_NSGG01000009.1, on the reverse strand, counting down.
CTCTCGCCCGACGCGATCGCCGAGACCTACCTCGCCGTCCATCGCCAGCATCGCAGCGCCTGGAGTTTCGAGGTCGAGCTGAGGCCCTGGGTCGAGACGTTCTGACGGCCTGCGCACTGTCTCGTCGCTCCGGCAGACGGGTCGGCCGCTCTTGCGCGTCGCCCGGCGGGCTTCGTAGGCGCTCGCGCCTCCATTGCCTCGTTGTGCCTATAACCGCTTGTCAGCGGCCGATGTGCTCCAAGTCATAAAATCTTTGAGAGAATATTTTCCGCCTCCCGTCTGAGAGGAAATGCGCTTCTTTGCCCGAGCGGGCAGCATTGGTGATGCTTGAGATCAAGGCTTCGCATCCCGCCAGGCCGAAATGATTTCAAGATTGCAAGGAACGCATCATGTCAAAACGCGGCAGCGCTTCAAATTCTCTCGTTACGTCAATCACCAGGCGCGCCGGACTGGCGGCACTTCTCGCCACGACATTGGCCGTCATCGGCCTGACTGCGCCGTCGCCCTCCTTCGCCGAGGACAAGAAGGCGATCAAGGTCGGCATCATCAGCGGGGAGGATGAGGATGTCTGGCGCGTCGTCACCGCCGAGGCGGCCAAGAACGGGCTGACGATCGAGACCGTCGTCTTCAACGACTACACCCAGCCCAACGAGGCGCTGGAGCGCGGCGAGATCGACGCCAACGCCTTCCAGCACAAGCCCTATCTCGACAACCAGATCAAGACGCAAGGCTACCACATCGTGCCCGTCGGCTATACCGGCGTCTGGCCGATCGGGCTCTATTCGAAGAAGCATGCCAAGGTCGCCGACCTGCCGGAAGGCGCTGTCATCGGCCTGCCGAACGATCCGTCGAACGAGGGCCGGGCGCTGCATGTGCTGGAGCATGAAGGCCTGATCAAGCTCAAGGACGGCACCGGCATCCTGGCGACCACCGCCGACATTGCCGACAACCCGAAGAAGCTCGAGATCAAGGAACTCGACGCCGGCATCGTCGGCCGCTCGGTCGACGATCTCGACGCCGCCGTCGTCAACACCGACTGGGCTCTGAAGAGCGGTCTCGGCCCGGAAAACCGCATCGCGCAGGAGCCGGTGGCGGACAATCCTTACCGCAACTTCATCGCGGTGAAGGCCGGAAGTGAGAACGAGCCCTGGGTGAAGACGCTGGTCGCCTCCTATCAGAACGAGACGGTCAAGGCCGAGTTCGACAAGGTCTACAAGGGCACCGGGATCAGCGCCTATTGACCGGCGTCTGGCTGTCGGAAGTTGGCGGTCCGCTGTTGAGCGGGCCGCCCTCGCATTGAGCGGTACGGAAACAGAGATGAATCAGCATGTTACGACCGAAACAGGCGACCCGGTCGCTATCGAACCAGCCGCGTCGCAAGACGTTGTCCGCCTTGTCGATCTGAGGCGCCGCTTCGGCGCGACGGCGGCGCTCGACGGCGTCTCGCTTACCGTGAAAAAGGGCGAGATCCTCGGCATCATCGGCCGCAGCGGCGCCGGCAAGTCGACGCTGATCCGCTGCCTGAACGGGCTGGAGCGGCCGGATTCCGGCGAGGTCTTCATCGAGGGCCACGAGATCAGCCGTCTCGGCGAGCGCGAGCTGCAGCCGCTGCGCCGCCGCATCGGCATGGTGTTCCAGCACTTCAACCTGTTGTCGGCAAAGACCGTCGAGGACAATGTCGCGCTGCCGCTCAAGATCGAAGGGCGGCCGCGCGCCGAACGCATGGCTCGCGCGGCCGAGCTTCTGCAGCTCGTCGGTCTGTCGGAGAAAGCCAAGGCCTATCCCGCTTCGCTGTCGGGCGGCCAGAAGCAGCGCGTCGGCATCGCCAGGGCTTTGGCCGCGCGGCCGGCGCTGCTGCTCTCCGACGAGGCGACCTCGGCGCTCGATCCGGAGACGACGCGCTCGATTCTGGCGCTGCTCAAGGACATCAATTCCAGGCTCGGCCTCACCATCCTGCTCATCACGCATGAGATGGAGGTGATCCGCTCCATCGCCGATCGCGTGGCGGTGATCGATGCGGGCCGGATCGTCGAGGAGGGCGCTGTCTGGCAGGTCTTCGCCGATCCGAAATCAGAGATCACCCGCAGCCTGCTCGGCGGCATCCGGCCGCAGCTGCCGCCGGAGATCGCCAGCCGGCTCGCCGCGGGCGAGGGCGCCGAAACGATCCTCCGGATCGATGTCGCCGGCGAGGCGGCGCATCGCCCGCTGCTGTCCGAACTGACCGCCAGCGTGCCCGGCGCGTTCCGGCTTGTGCATGGCGGTATCGACCACGTGCAGCAGCAGCCGGTCGGCACGCTGTTCGTGGCAATTCCTGGAGCCGACGCCGCGCATCTGGCCGCGGTTATCGCTTTCCTCAAAGACCGCGGCGCGCGGGTGGAGGTGCTTGGTCATGTCGCCGGTTCTGTTTGAACTCCTGCTCCGCTCGATCTGGGAGACGGTGCTGATGACCGGCGCGTCCGGTCTCATCTCGCTGGTCTTCGGCCTGCCGCTCGGGCTTGCCTTGGTCGCCACCGATCGCGGCGGCATCGCCGAGAGCCTTTGGGTGAACTGTGGTCTGGGTGCCATCATCAACGGCTTCCGTTCGGTGCCCTTCATCATCCTGCTGGTGGCGCTGATCCCGGTGACGCGGCTGATCGTCGGCACCTCGATCGGCACCTGGGCGGCGATCGTGCCGCTGTCGATCGCGGCGACGCCCTACTATGCGCGCATTGCCGAAGTGTCGCTGCGCGAGGTCGATCATGGGCTGATCGAGGCGGCGCGCGCCATGGGCGGCAATCGCTGGACGATCATCCGCGAGGTGCTGGTGCCGGAGGCGCTGCCGGGCATTGTCGCCGGCTTTACCGTGACGCTGGTGACGCTGGTCGGCGCCTCGGCCATGGCCGGCGCCATCGGCGCCGGCGGCCTCGGCGATCTCGCCATCCGCTACGGCTACCAGCGCTTCGAAACCAGCGTCATGGTCGCCGTTGTCATCGTGCTCATCGTGCTGGTCTGCGGCATCCAGTGGATCGGCGACCGGCTGGTCGCTCGTCTGGATCGTCGTGGATGATGTGCGGCATCCGAACGCAATTTGCCGCAAAAGCCGGGAATTGAGCGCCGATATGCTGTGTTTGGAATGAGATTGGTCGGTGTGTTTCTTCACCAACAATGGCGCTGATGTCATCGTGCGGCTGGGGTTGCTCGGGCAATTCCAGGAAAAGTGCGCAGCGGTTTTCCGTCCGGATTGCGAGGACAAAGAGTTGCCGCCAACAGGAGCCTGTCCATGCCAAGAATAATTCCGGTGCTCGATCTCGACCGCCTGGAGCAGGGTCCATCCGAACTTCGAACTTTCTTGTTTGATCTGCGCACCGCCGCCCGCGATGTCGGCTTCTTCTATCTGAGCGGCCACGGCATCACCCAGCCGGAGATCGACGCAGTGCTGGGCGCCGCGCGTGGCTTCTTCGCCTTGCCGGAAGCCGACAAGCTCGCCATCGAAATGGTGAAGTCGCCGCAGTTCCGCGGCTATACGCGCGCCGGCGGCGAACTGACCAGGGGCAAGGCCGACTGGCGCGAGCAGCTCGACATCGGCGTTGAACGCACGACCATTGCGCAAGGGCCGGGCGTGCCGCCCTGGACACGGCTGCAGGGTCCGAACCAGTGGCCTGCCGCGCTTCCCGATCTGAAGCCGGCGCTGCTCGCCTGGCAGGCCAAGGCGACAGATGTGGCGATCCGGCTGCTCAAGGCTTTCGCGCTCTCGCTCGACCAGCCGGAGGACGCCTTCGATGCCATCTATCGCGGCGAGCCGAACCACCGCATGAAGATCGTGCGCTACCCCGGCCGCGACTCGACCGGCGACGACCAGGGCGTCGGCGCGCACAAGGATGGCGGCTTCCTCACCCTTCTGCTGCAGGATGGCAACAAGGGCCTGCAGGTCGAATATGACGGCAGCTGGGTGAATGTTGACCCGATCCCTCAGACGCTGGTCGTCAACATCGGCGAGTTGCTCGAACTCGCTTCGAACGGCTATCTCAGGGCAACCGTGCATCGTGTCGTAACGCCGCCCGCCGGCGTCGAGCGGATTTCGGTGCCGTTCTTCTTCAGCGCTAGGCTCGACGCCACGATCCCGCTGCTCGACTTGCCGGAGGAACTGGCGGCAGAGGCGCGCGGCCCGGCCAGCGACCCGGATAACCCGCTGTTCCGCAACGTCGGCACCAATGTGCTGAAAAGCCGGCTGAGGTCGCATCCCGACGTGGCGCGGCGCCATTATGCGGACCTGTTCGAAAAAGCATCGGCCGCCGGCTGACGACTTCACGATGATTAAGCGAGATTTTTTCGTGATCTCGATCTTTTTTGGAATTTCGTTCGTGGAAAATACTCCCCCAAGACCCCAAATAGATAGCGTCGCTCGGTGTTTTCCTCCCATTGCGCCGGGCGATGTTCCCCTCTGAAGGTTATGACCTTCATGCTTTGGCCGGGCCGCTTTCGCGCCCGGCCTTTTTCTTTCAAATGCCGGAGATGCCCCGACTAGGCAAAGGCGATACCGATCGCGCCAAAGTGGCCTAGCTCATCAGCTTCGGCAATCCCGCCGCCAGCGCATCGATGGCCAGCCGCACCTTCAGCGGCAGATGCGGCACCTGCAGCCAGAGTGCGTGGCAGTCATAGAGATAATCCGGTTGCTCGGGCAGCAGCCGCACTAGAGTTCCGGCCTCGACGCGTTGGCGCACCAGCCAAAATGGCAGCCAGGCCAGTCCCATACCGTCGGTCGCCGCATCAGCGATGGCGTCGAGGTCGTCGAGCCGCAGCCTGCCGACGGGCGCGATCTCTGTCACCGAGCCATTGTCACGCGGGAACAGCCATGGCTGCAGTGTTTGGCCGAGACGACGGTAAATAATTGCCTGGTGGCTGGCGATGTCCTCAAACTGAAGCGGCCGGCCGAAGGTCTCGATGTAGGACGGCGAAGCGCAGACGACCATGCGCTGGCGCGCGACTCGGCGCCCGATGATGCCAGCCCGATCATCCAGTGCGCCGGTACGGATCGCAAGGTCGAAACCATCCTCGACGAGATCGGCGAAGCGGTCGCTGAGCGACAGGTCCAACTCCAGTGTCGGATAGTGCCGGGCAAGTGCGAGCAGGATCGGCGTGACACAGTGGCGGCCGAAATGCGTCGGCATCGTCACGCGCAGTCTTCCGCGCGGCTCGGACAACTGGTCGGCTGCCAATGCGTCGGCGGCCTTCGCTTCCGCCAGCACGATCCTGCAGCGCTCGTAATAGGCGCGCCCGAAATCGGTCGGGCTCTGCCGGCGCGTCGTACGGTTGATGAGCCGTGCGCCGAGCCGTTCCTCAAGGAAGCGGACATGCTTGCCGACCATTGGCCCCGAAAGGTCAAGCGCCGCCGCGGCGGCCGTGAACGAGCCGAGGTCGACGGCTTTCACGAACACTTCCATGCTTTCGAGGCGATCCATATTCAAAACCAAATGTTTCGACTGTTCTGCCGATTGAGCGATTTATCCCTTTTGAAAGCCTCTTCATAGTCAATTCCATCAATCGGATTTGGAGTTGCATGGATGGCAAAGGTTGTTCGCTTTCACAGTCACGGCGGCCCCGAGGTGCTTCGCATCGAGGAAATAGAGGTTCCTCCACCAGGTCCTGGCGAGGTGCGGATCCGCGTCAGGGCACTGGGCTTGAACCGCGCCGAAGCCTCGATGCGCAACGGCACTTACATCGAAACGCCATCGCTGCCGTCAGGCCTCGGTCTTGAGGCGGCCGGCATTGTCGAGGCGATCGGCGAGGGCGTCGGTGGTTTCGCGCCGGGCGATGCGGTCAGCATCATCCCGCCGCGCTCGATGGCGCGCTGGCCTGCCTATGGTGAGCTCGTCATCTTTCCGGCTGAACTCGTCGTCAAACATCCGCCATCGCTTTCGTTCGAGGCCGCCGCCGCGACATGGATGCAATATCTCACCGCCTATGGCGCGCTGATCGATATCGCCCGTCTCCGCCGTGACGAGCCCGTCGTCATCACCTCCGCGTCGAGCAGCGTCGGGCTCGCCGCCATCCAGATCGCCAATGGAATTGGCGCCGTGCCGATCGCCGTCACCCGGACATCGACCAAGAAGACGGCATTGCTCGATGCCGGCGCTGGGCATGTGGTGGCCTTGGCTGAAGACGATCTCGAGGCGCAGCTGAGAGCGATCGCGCCACAAGGCGTGCGCGTCGTGCTCGACCCGGTCGGCGGCCCGATCTTCACGCCTCTTGCAGCCGCGATGGCACGCGGCGGCATTCTCATCGAATATGGCGGCCTCAGCCCCGAGCCGACGCCGTTCCCGCTGTTCGAGGTCCTGGCGAAGACGTTGACGCTGCGCGGCTACCTCGTTCACGAGATCACCGGTGATCCCGGCCGGCTGGAAGCCGCCAAGACCTTCATTCTCGACGGCCTCCAATCAGGCGCCCTGAAGCCGATCGTCGCCAGGACGTTTCCGTTCGAGGCGATCGTCGAGGCGCACCGCTTTCTCGAGGCGGGCGAACAGTTCGGCAAGGTGGTGGTCGTGGTTTGAGGCGCGCTTTGCCCGCTCAGCCAAAGGCTTAATAGGCCGCGGCCGAGCCGGGTATAGCCTGAAGGCGCTCGATGTCCTGACGGGGCGGGGCGCCGAACAGGCGCCGATATTCGCGGCTGAACTGCGAAGGGCTGTCGTAGCCGACGGCGAAGCCGGCCGTGCCGGCGTTGGCCCCGTCAGCCAGCATCAGCCTTCGCGCTTGCTGCAGGCGTAGCTGCTTTTGATACTCGAGCGGGGTCATGCGTGTGATCGCCTTGAAGTGGGCATGAAGCGACGACGCGCTCATGCCTGACGCAGCGGCAATCTCGTCGATGCGCAATTGCGCCTGGAAGCCGTTCCGGATCGTGGCAATGGCGCGGCTCACCTGGTTCAGGTGGCTGTCGACGGTTCCCATTTGACGAAGCGTTGCGCCATGCGGACCGGTGAGCAGACGGTAGAGGATTTCGCGCTCCACGAGCGGGGCCAGGACATCGATGGTTTCGGGGCGAGCGAGCAGCTTCACCAATCGGCACGCGGCATCGATCAGGTCCGGGTCGCTTGGATAGACGGCAAGCACGGGCAAGTCCTTCTCGGGAGAAACCCGCCGCTCGGTCACTAGCAGGTCGGCAAGTGCACCGGGGTCGAAGTCGATCTTGCAGCATAGATATGGCGCGGTCGGACTGGCCTCGAGAACATGGCCGATCAGAGGCAGGTCGACCGAAACGAGAAGATAGCTCGATGCATCATAGACCACGCTCTGGCCGGCCAGCGAGACGCGCTTCGACCCTTGGGCGATTATGCAAAGCGAAGCTTCATAGACCGCCGGCACCGGCGCGCTGGGATGGTCGGCGCGAATGAGCGACAGCCGGGGCACCGCGGTGCCGGACATGCCGGAAACCGGTGCGAACCGCGAGATCAGCTGAGCCAGATCGGCAATTTTGTCCATGCCGCATAAATCTGCATCGCGCGCGATATTGCAAGGCTTGGTCGGCTTATTTGGAGGATCGTGCAAACTCTTTGGACGATCGCGCTACCGCTCTCCGCCTTCGCGCCACCATTTTGCGTCCCGTCACTGCAAGCGAAAAGGAAACGTTCATGACGGGACTGAAAGACAAGGTTGTATTGATCACCGGCGCCTCGAGCGGCATCGGCGAAGCGACGGTTCGCGAGCTTGCCTCGGCAGGCGCCAGGCTGTTTATCGGCGCCCGCCGCGCCGAGCGTCTGAAGGCGCTGGCCGAGGAACTCGGTGAAGGGGTTGCCTGGCGCGAACTCGATGTGACGGATGCGGCAAGCTTCGCCGCTTTCGCCGATGCCGCTCATGCGCAATTCGGGCGGATCGACGTGCTGATCAACAATGCCGGCGTCATGCCGCTGTCGCCGCTTGCCGCGCTGAAGCGCGATGAGTGGGCGCGCATGATCAACGTCAACATCTTCGGCGTGTTGAACGGCATCGCTTCGGTGCTGCCCCGCTTCGTCGCGCAGAAAAACGGGCACGTGGTCAATGTGGCGTCCGTCGGCGCGCATCTCGTGCTGCCCACCGCGGCGGTCTACTGCGGCACCAAATATGCGGTATGGGCGATCACCGAAGGCCTGCGCCAGGAGCATGACGACATCCGCGCCACGATCATCTCGCCCGGCGTGACCGCGACCGAACTGGGCGACGACATCAGCGATCCGCAGGTGGCCGCGGCTTTGAAGGAGTGGCGGCAGAAATCGCTGACGCCGGACGCCATTGCGCGGGCGATCCGCTTCGCCCTCGAACAGCCCGACGGCGTCGACGTCAACGAAGTGATCGTGAGGCCTACCGCCGCTAACATGTAGACCGTCGTACCGCCGAGTTAGCCAGATGCGAACAGGCCGGCGTTTCGCGCCGGCCTGTCTCAGGCATGGGTCACGCCGCCTTGACCTTCAGCTCTTCCGCGCCGCGCACCATCCTGGTCACGCCGGCGAAGTCGAGCTTGCCGGAACCGAGCACCGGCACTTTCGGCACGACGCGCACCTCGGCCGGCACCATCAGGTCCATGGCGCCATTTGCCTTGGCGAAGGCCAGGAACTCCGCGCGCGTGGCGCCGGCAGCCTCGGTGATCAGGATCAGCTTCTCGCCCTTGCGCGCGTCCGGCACCGTGGCGACGGCCGACAGCGAGCCCTTCCAGAGTTCGCCGGCCAGCGCCTCGACCGCGGCAAGCGAGATCATCTCACCGGCGATCTTGGCAAAGCGCTTGGCGCGGCCGCGGATCGAGATGAAGCCCGCGTCGTCGACGGTGACGACGTCGCCGGTATCGTGCCAGCCATCGGCCAGCGGCTCCATCACGCCGGGGTTCTCGGCGCGCAGATAGCCTGACATGACGTTCGGACCGCGCACGAACAGCCGTCCGCCCTCCTCGACGCCGGGCACCGGATCCAGGCGGTACTCCATGCCGGGCATGATTTTTCCGACGCTGCCCGACTTGTTGTACATCGGCGTGTTGATGGCGATCACCGGGGCTGCTTCCGTCACGCCGTAGCCCTCGAGGATGCGCAGGCCGAACTTCTCCATATAGGTCGTGCGCGTCGCGGCCTTGACCGGCTCGGCGCCGGCGAAGCAATAGCGCACCGAACGGAAGTCGTAAGGATGTGCCGTGCGGGCGTAGCCGGCGAGGAAGGTGTCGGTGCCGAAGATGATCGTCGCGTTCGACCCATAGATCAGCTCCGGCACGATGCGGTAGTGCAGCGGCGAGGGGTAGAAATAGACCGGCACGCCCGAGATCAGGGGCAGCACCGTGCCCGCCGTCATGCCGAAGGAGTGGAAGATCGGCAGCACGTTGAACACCTTGTCGCCCGAGTGGAAGTCGATACGCGAGGCCGCCTGGGCAGCGTTGGCCAGGATGTTGCGATGGGTCAGCACCACGCCCTTGGGCGTTCCTTCCGAGCCCGAGGTGAACAGGATCGCAGCCGGGTCGTCCGCCTTGCGCGCTACCCGCGGCGTCGTCTTGCGCAACAGGCCGAGCAGCTTGTCCTTGAGGCCGATCGTGGCGCGCAGGTCGTCGAGCCAGACGATGTCGACCGAGCGGCCGATCTCCTCCACCACCGGCCCCAGCTTTGCCTGCTCGACGAAGGCGCGGGAGGTGAGCACGGTCTTCACTTCTGCCGCCTTGCAGGCCGACAGAATGTTGGCCGCGCCCGCGGTGAAGTTGATCATCGCCGGCACCTTGCCCGCCGACATGACGCCGAGCAGCGTCGCGCAGGAGCCGTTGGCGTTGGGCAGCATGATGCCCAGCGTCTGCTGTCCGGCATAGAGATGCTCGAACTTCTCGCCGAGCACCGCCGCGGCGGTGAGCAGCTTGCCGTAGCTCAGCGAACCGGTGACCGGATCCTGCACGGCGAGCTCCTTCATGCCGCGCTCGTGGGCCGTCTCGATGATCTTCTGAAGCACCGTCTTGTCGATGTTTTGAGTGCGGAAGACGAGGTCCGACATCACCTGATAGAGCGCCGAGCCTGCCGCCGCGCGCCGCTGGCGCCCCTTCAGCTCCTGGGCGACTTCGAGCTTCACCGGCTCCAATATGGTCACCTTGACCTTCGGGAACAGGCGGCGGCGCACATGCTGCGAGGAGAGCCGCGAGAAGTAGCTCTTCTCCAGCCCCTCGATGCGCACCGGCACCACCATCGAGCCGGTCTTGTCGGCGACCATGGCGGCGCCGTCATAGACCTTCATCAGGCCGCCGGTGACGGTGATGCGTCCCTCCGGGAAGATGACCAGCGGATCGCCGCCCTGCACGATCTTGATCAGCGTGCGGGTCGACATCGGCTTTGCCGGATTGAGCGGCAGCGCGCGGGCGAGCTTCATGAACGGCTTCATCCACCAGGCCTGCGCGATCGTGTAGTCGATGGCGAAGACCGGCTCCTCGTCGGTCAGCGTCAGCGCCAGCGGACCATCGAGGAAGCTGACATGGTTGAGCGCCAGGATCGGCGCCTTGCCGGCCGCCTTGAGGTTGTCCAGCCCCTCGACCTCCAGCCGCAGGAAGGCGCGGAACAGGATCGAGACGAAGTCGCGGAACGGATTGGTCGGCAGGAATTTCAGCATCAGCCAGGCGGCGATGGCGTTGGCGACGACGAGGCCGAACAGGATGCCCGCTATCGAGACGCCTGCCGCCTGGATGGCCGCGACGAGGATGCCGCCGACCGTCATGAAACCGGCATTGACGATGCTCACCGCGGCGACGACGCGGGCGCGGCGTGCTTCCGGCGACCAGGCCTGCACGGCGGCAAAGGTCGGCACCACCAAGAAGGCGGCGGCAATGGCCATGCCGGCGAGGTCGATAGCGACACGGATGGTGTTCGGGCCGGCGAAGAAGGCCGACAGGCTGGCGGCTGTCGGCGAAGGCTGCATACTGCCGATGGTCCAGGCCAGATGCAGGCCGAACAGCGCCAGCAGCGCGGTGCCGACCGGCGCCGGCAGCAGCACCATGCGGCCTTGCGACATCCAAGCGGCGATGGCCGAGCCGATGGCGATCGAGACGGCGAACACCGCGAGATAGGCGGTGACCGCGATCTCGTTGCCGCCGAGCGAATCCTTGATCATCGCCGGCAGGATCGAAAGCACGATGGCGCCGACCAGCCAGAACCACGAGGTCATGAGGCCGGCGCGCCAGATGCGCGTGTCGGTGCGCAAGTCGGCGACCTGCCGCCATGTCGAGCGGAAGATGTTCCAGTCGATGGTGAGGTTAGGGGCGGCCGAACCGGTGGAGGGGATATAGCGGCTGACGAACCAGCAACCGACGGCCAGCGCCATCATGATCGGCCCGAACACCGCAACACCGATACCGTCGGCGGAGACGACGCCGCCGGCGATCGTGCCGCCGAGGATCGCGGCGAAGGTGGCCGACTCGATCCAGGCATTGGCCTTGGGCAGTTCCTTGCGCTCGAGATGGTCCGGCAGGATGCCGTATTTGATCGGTCCGAACAGCGCCGAGATGATGCCGAACATCAAGAGCGCCGTCATCAGCACCGGGATCGAGGACAGCGCGATGCCGACGACGGCGACGGCGGCCGCGGCGATCTCGGTGAATTTCAGGCGGCGCGCGATCAGCGCCTTGTCGAAGCGGTCGGCGATCTCGCCGCCAAGCGCCGAAAGCAGCAGGAAGGGGGCCATGAAAATGGCGCCGGCCAGCGTCACCAGCGACGCCGCCTGGTCCTTCGCCAGCGTAAAGAGAATGAGGAACACCAGCGTGTTCTTCAGGAAATTGTCGTTGAAGGCCGAGAGGAATTGCGTCCAGAAGAGAGGCGCGAAGCGCCGCGACATCATGAGATGGGTGTTCATGGCAATTTCCATTGGGCAAGCCCGACTGGCAATCCGTTTGGACTGAGCGGACACTTGCGCGGTTTGAGCCTTGTTTACCGGGAACCGGTTAAACTTCGTTACTGCGATTTATTCCAATCCATTTGTTTCTTGCCCTTGGCGCCCCGCATCTGTCGTCCGCGATCGGTCTCCAGGGCTTGCAGGCGCTTGAATATTTGCGGGCATGGATGTCAGTGAGCATCGATATGATCCTTTCGTTTCAGGCTTAGGCTGCGTCGGCGTGGGCTTGTTTCAGGCTGGATACAGACCAGTGAACATTGTTCACGGTCGCAGCATAGCACATCGTGAACGGCGTTCAAGAAAAAAGTGAACAGCGTTCACGGCTCGAATTGTCGAACGAGAACATCCTGAATGCGAGCTTCCCGCGACCCCGGCGTTCAGGAGAACAACGGAACGTTAGACAAGCTCTCGATTTTGCGGCGACTGGAGCTACACCAGCCGGCCGCAAACGGCTATCAATCGTCGCGAAGTCAGCTTCGGGGTGGTGAGAGGCGCGCGGCTTGCAGCTGGATCTGAAAACAGTCGAGGCTTTGGCCCCCGATCAGGCCTCGCTTGGTGCTGCCGCCAAGCTGACCAAGCGGTCGAACTGGCCCAGGCTTGAAGCGCATGAACAGCTGCCGCTGATCTGGGGCGAATGCCAGGGCTCCGGCTCCAACCCCTACCGGGTCGCGTTCGACACCTCCGACCACGGCTATAAATGCACCTGCCCGTCGCGGAAATTCCCCTGCAAGCACATTCTGGCGCTGGCCTGGATCGGCGCCACGGCATCCGACAGCTTCGCCCGCGTCGACCAGACGCCCGATTGGGTGAACGACTGGCTCGGCCGGCGCCGCAAGCCTAGCCAATCTCCAACACCGGCGGCGGCCAGTTCCGAAGGCAAGAGCATCGACGAGGCCACGCGACCCGAGGAAAGCGCGCCGGTAGTGGACGCCGCTGCCGCCGAACGCCGCGAGGCGGCGCAGCGTAAGCGGGCGGAGGACACGCGCAGCGCGGTCTCGGCGGCGCTCGACGAGCTTGACCAGTGGATCGCCGACCAGTTGCGGCTCGGCCTTGCTGGCTTTGTCGATGCCTCGAGCGAGCGCTGCCGCCGCATCGCCGCACGGCTGGTCGACCTGAAGGCGACGGCGCTCGCCGGGCGCATCGACGAATTGCCCGCCAAGCTGATGGCGCTGCGCGGCGAGGAGCGGCCGGACGCCGCGATTCGCGAGCTCGGCAAGCTGGTCCTGCTTGCCAAGGCCTGGCGCGCGGCACCCGATGATGCCGAGCTGAAACGCCTGGTATCGACATCGGAGACGCGCGAACAGATACTCGCCAACCCCGACGCCGTTCAGGTAGAGAGCGACTGGGAGGTGCTTGGCGAAAAGATCGAGACCCGCCGCGACGGGCTCGTCAGTCACGCGACCTGGCTGCTCGACCTGAAAAGCACGACGCCGCGATTTGCGGTACTGCTCGATTTCTTCCCCGCCTCGGCCGGACGCCGCTCCGGCGCCTTCGCGGCGGGCGACCGCTTCAGAGCGAGGCTGGCGTTCTATCCGTCGCGCTATCCGCTGCGGGCGCTGGTCGCCGAACGGCTGGGCGACGTGGCGCCCGGCGCGTGGCCGGCATTCGCCCCTGATGCGGCAGGCGACCCGCTGGCCGCCTACGCCGCCTTTCAGGACGGCGCCCCATGGCTGTCGGACTGCCCCATCATCCTGCCGGCCGGCGCGATCGCGTTGGACGAAAAGGACGGCGCCTGGTGGCAGGCGGCGAGCGATCCGCATGGCATTGCCCTGCCGGTGGCAGGCTCCGTCAACCAGACCTTGCTCGGCATCGATCTCGCGGCAACCGCCGCACTCTGGAACGGCGCCAGGCTCGAGCTGCTGGCCTCGCAAAGCAGCATCGGGAGGCTCGATCTGTCATGAACGAGCTCGACCAAGCAGGGCTGGCGAGGTTGCGCGACGGCTGGATTTCCGGCGGCGCCGCTTTCGAATTGGCGCCCGCCGAATGGAAGGAGGTCGCCGCGGCTGCCAGCCCCGACGAACGGGAGCGGCGGCTGTTGGCCATCGCCGGGCAGGCGCTGGACGTGGCGCTCCGCCCGGCGGCGCCGAAAATCTTGAGACGCCGTCCCCCGCTGCCGGTGCTGGCCTTGCCGATGCTGCCTGAACGCCTGCGGCCGTTGCTGCGTGCCGCATTGAAATATGCGGCCGATGCGAGGCTCAAGACGCGTGTGGCCGCGCTCGTCGCCAGCCGCGGCTTCGTCACCCATCCGATGGACTGGATGCCCGCCGCATCGGATCAGAGTGGTCCGGAGGTCTATGCTCCCTGGGTCGACTGGCAGGCAGGCGCGGATGGCGAAAGACAGTCCCGCCGCGAGCATCTGACGGCGGCAACCTGGGATGATTTCTATCCCGCCGCGCGCCGCAGCGCGCTCATCGATTTGCGGCGCTCCGCACCCGCATTGGCGCGGACCCTTATCGAGACAAAAGGGGCAAGCGAGCCCGCCGAGGTCAGGCTTGCGTTCATTGAGCTTATGCGCTTCGGCCTGGGGGCCGATGACGTTCCGTTCCTGAAAAGCCTCTCTGCCGATCGCTCAGGCAAAGTGCGCGAAATGGCGGGCCGGCTGCTGGCAAGGTTAGGGGAACATGGAAGTCCGGCTAGCGGCGGGTCGGAAGACCCGATAGCCGAGCTCGCCGCTTTCATCGAGGAAGGCAAATCCGGGTTCATCCGCCGTCGCACCACTTATGCGCCGATAAAACCCAAGTCACAGGCGCAACAAGCCCGTCGCGCCGACCTGTTCGCCACCTGTTACCTCGGCGATCTCGTCGCCCGCTTCGGAAAGACAGAGGTCGATTTCATCGGCGCATGGCAGTTCGGCGTCGATGATGGCGCCGATCTCTTTCTGGTTCGAATGGTCTCGGTGTCCGGCGGCGACGCGGCGGTGGCCTCTCTGGCGGATCTGCTTGCCGCAGCCGGCGGCAGGCTGGCGATTCTCGGCCTCCAACTCACGGCGCGTTTGGACAGCGGCAGGAAGCGTGTCCTGATCAGTCAGATCCTGCATGACGCGCAAAATCTGGCCGCGCTGAACATGGTTGAAGGCGCTGAGGCAGGCTGGCTGGAGTGGGGCGACCTTGCAAAGGGCAAGACGCTTTCTACGTTGCGATCCGCCGTCTCGGGCGACAACGACGTCACGAAACGAAACGCCGAGCAGTATCTCGAAGCCATCGGCTTTCTGGCCAATTCTGTGACGGCGGAAAAATTGATCGATGAGGTCGTCGCAGCCGGCCTGCCGCCGGCGTCTTCATCCCTCAGCCTGCTGCGGCTCAACGCGGCACTGACCGAAAACCCTTCCAAGTCCGACAGATGATCAACCCGGAGAAGATCGCATGAACGCAGCCATCCGCCTCCCGGCCGAACAGGTCTACGCCGCCGAACTGCAGGCGCTCGCGCGCGGCGACGACCGGCAAAAGCCTGCCGGCTGGAGCCTGTCGCCGAAAGCCGTGCTTACCTATATGATGGGTGGGAAGGCGAGCGACGGCACGGTGATTTCGCCGAAATATGTCGGCCGCCGGCAATTGATGGAAACGGCGGTCGCCACGCTCGCGACCGACCGGGCGCTGCTTCTGCTCGGCGTTCCCGGAACGGCAAAATCCTGGGTCTCAGAACATCTCGCCGGCGCCATCATGGGCAATTCGACGCTGGTCGTGCAATGCACCGCCGGCACTGACGAAAACCAGATCCGCTATGGCTGGAACTATGCCCAGCTTCTCGCCAAGGGCCCGAGCCAGGAGGCGCTGGTGCCGACGCCGCTCTACCGCGCCATGCAGGACGGCAAGCTTTGCCGGCTGGAAGAGCTGACGCGCATGGGCTCCGACGTGCAGGACACGCTGATTACAGTGCTGTCGGAAAAGATGATGCCGGTGCCGGAGCTCAACACCTCGATCTATGCCCAGCGCGGCTTCAACATCATCGCCACCGCCAACAACCGCGACAAGGGCGTCAACGAACTCTCCTCGGCGCTGAAGCGCCGCTTCAACGTCGTGGTGTTGCCCTTGCCGGACGATATGGCGGAGGAAGTCTCCATCGTCTCCCGGCGCGTCGGCGAGATGGCCGGCGGGCTGGACCTGCCGGTGCCGAAGAATGTCGGCGAGGAGATTGCGCGAGTGCTCACCATCTTCCGCGAGCTGCGCTCGGGCGCAACCGCCGACGGCAAGGTGACGCTGAAGACGCCGTCGGGCTCGCTGTCGACCGCCGAGGCGATCGCCACCATGGTCAGCGGGCTCAGCCAGGCGGCATGGTTCGACGACGGCAAGCTCCACGCCGAGGGGCTGGCGCCAAGCCTCGTGGGCGCGATCGTCAAGGACCCGGTGCAGGACAAGGTGGTGCTGGAGGAATATCTTGAGACGGTGCTGAAGAAGCGGCCGGACTATGCCGGCTATTATGCGGCGCTCAACGCGGCCATCTGAACCATGACGCAGGGCGGCATCAGCTATTTCGGCATTCGCCACCACGGGCCGGGCTCCGCCGGGAGCCTGGTCAAGGCGTTGCAGGAATTGCAGCCCGTCGCCGTGCTGATCGAGGGGCCGGTGGATGCCTCGCCGCTGTTGCCGCTGCTCGCCAGCCCCGACATGAAGCCGCCGGTGGCGTTGCTCTGCTATCCGGAGGATGATCCCGCCGCGACCAGCTTCTGGCCCTTCGCCGAATTCTCGCCGGAATATCAGGCAGCACTTTGGACCGTCGCCAACAAGGCGGCGCCGCGCTTCATCGACCTGCCGTCGGCCGCGCGTTTTGCGGAGAAGGCGCCTGAAGGGGCAGCGGACGCCGAAGCAGCCGAGTCGGGGGCCACGGACGAGCAGGGCGAAGAACCCACGCGCATTCAGGATCCGATCGGTACCCTGGCGCGCGCCGCCGGCTATGAGGACGGCGAGAGCTGGTGGTCGGATATCATCGAGCAGAATCCCGAACCCGGCCCGATCTTCGCGGCCATCGCCGACGCGATGACGACGCTGCGTGACGGCGAGGGCACGATCGGCAGGTTCGAGGCGATGCGCGAGGCGCATATGCGCCTCGAGATCGCCGCCGCGCGGAAAGAATTCGACGGCCCGCTGGCTGTCGTCTGCGGCGCCTGGCACGTGCCGGCCCTTCAAGCGGCGCATACGCAGAAGAGCGACCAGGCGCTGCTCAAGGGCATCGGCCGGCGCAAGACCACGATGACCTTCGCGCCCTGGACCGGACCGCGCCTGGCTCTGGGCTATGGCTACGGCGCCGGCGTCGTCGCGCCGGGCTGGTGCAAGCATCTGTGGCAGACACGTGGGCAGGACGACGCCTCGGTCCTGTGGTTGGCGCGCATCGCCACGGTGCTCAGGGCGAAGGGCCACATGATCTCGACTGCATCGCTGATCGAAGCGGAGCGTCTGGCGCGCGCGCTTGCCGCAATCCGCGAACGGCCGAAGCCGGGCTTCGAGGAACTTCGCGACGCCTCGGTCTCGGCGCTCTTCAACGGCGAGGCCCTGCTGTGGAAGATGGTCGAGGCCGAGCTGCTGCTTGGCGCCGATGTCGGCGAGATCCCGCCCGACACGCCGCTCGCGCCGCTGATCGACGATCTGCAGCGCAACCAGAAGGCTGCGCGGCTGAAGCCCGAAGCGCTGGAGCGCGAGCTTTCCGTCGACCTGCGCAGCGAGAGCGGGCTGTTTCGCTCGACCTTGCTGCACCGGCTGAACGTGCTCGGCGTCAACTGGGGCAGGCTGACGGATGTCGGTCGCAGCCGCGGCACATTCCGTGAGCGCTGGATGCTCGCCTGGCAGCCGGAATATGCCGTCCGCCTGGTCGAGAACCTGGTCTACGGCCCGACCATCGAGAAGGCCGCCAATGGCCGGCTGATCCAGATGATCGGCGCCGCCGCGACACTCGATGTTTTGGCCGCGCTGGTGCAGAGCGCGATCACCGCCGCCCTGAGCGAGGCATCCGCGGCCGGCCTCGCAGCGCTCGAGGAAAAGGCGGCGCACAGCAGCGAGTGCCTGGAGCTGCTGGCCTCGGTGCCGCCGCTCGCCGACATCATCCGCTACGGCGAAGCGCGCAAGACCGAGACGGAACGGCTCGCCGGCCTGCTGGAGCGGCTGGTCATCGAAGGCTCCATCGCACTCCCATACGCGGCGCGCGATCTCGATGCGCAGGCGGCCGCCGCGCTGATGGCAGCACTTCGCAAGGCCGACGAGGCGATCAAATTGGTCGAGTCGGATGAGCATGTTGTGGAGGCCTGGCGCAACGGGTTGGCGGCCGTGCTCGACTCTTCGCGCTCGACGGCGCTCGTCGCCGGCTGCGCAGCGCATCTGCTCTACGAGGCCGGCCAGCTCTCCGCCGAAGCCACCGCCGATCTGCTGGCAAGACGCCTGTCGCCAGGGACGCCCGTTCTCGATGCCGCCGCCTTCTTCGAAGGTTTCTTCAGCGGCGCCGGCCAGCGGCTGATCTATGACGAGGGTTTGCGCGGCGCTGTCGATGCCTGGCTGGCCTCGCTCGACGAGCAGGCTTTCGTGGCGCATCTGCCGCTGCTGCGCCGCGTCTTCTCCAACCTCGACAGCATGGAGCGCCGGCGCCTGATCGAGGCGGTGCTTGGCAAAAGAGCAAGCCTGCCCGGTGGGCTGATTCCGGCGCCGGACGGCGGCGCGGCATGGAACAGGCATTTTGGTCTTCTCGCAAAGCTGCTGGCAGGGGAGGCCAATCATGGCTGACGAAACGACCGGGCCGGACCTTGATCCGACCATGGACAATCGCGAGCGCCGCTGGCGGCTGGCGATTGGCGCCGACGATCAATCCTCCTCGGCGCTCTCGGCCGAGGACCGAAAACTGTCGGCGGTGCTCGATGCGCTTTATGGCGACGGCAGCGGCGACACCGCCGGCGATCCGCGCAAGCGGCGCGGCGGGCTTGGCCGTTCGGCGCCGCGCGTCGCGCAATGGATGGGCGACATCCGCTCCTTCTTCCCGGAGCAGGTCGTCCAGGTGGTGCAGAAGGACGCCTTCGAGCGGCTGAACCTGAAGCAGATGCTGATGGAGCCAGAATTTCTCAAGGCGATCGAGGCCGACGTCAATCTGGTCGCCGACCTCGTCTCGCTGCGCTCGGCGATGCCCGACAAGACCAAGGACATCGCCAGGTCGATCATTTCCGACATCGTCGCCAAGCTGATGCAGCGCCTCGAGCAGAAGACCGCAGAGGCGATCCGCGGCGCGCTCGATAAGTCGCGGCGCACCAACCGGCCGCGCCAGCGCGATATCGACTGGCCGCGCACGATCACGGCGAACCTTCGCCACTACCAGCCGGACCATAAGACCGTCGTGCCGGAAAAGCTGGTCGGCTTCATGCGCCGGCAGCGCCGGCTGGTCGACCTCGACGAGGTGACGCTCTGCGTCGACCAGTCCGGCTCGATGGCAAGCTCGGTCATCTACGCCTCGATCTTCGCCGCCGTGATGGCCTCGCTTCCGGTGGTGCGAACCAAGCTGGTCTGCTTCGACACGGCGATCGTCGATCTGACCGAAGAGCTCAGCGATCCGGTCGAGGTGCTGTTCGGCGTCCAACTCGGCGGCGGCACCGACATCAACCAGGCGGTCGCCTATTGCGCCGAGCGCATCGAGCGGCCGACCAAGGCGCATTTCGTTCTGATCACCGATCTCTACGAAGGCGGCAACGGCAAGGAACTCCTGCAACGGCTGGCAGCACTTGTCCGGTCGGGCGTCAACGTCGTCGTGCTCTTGGCGCTCACCGACCAAGGCCGTCCCGGCTACGATCCGTCGATGGCGGGGTCGGTCGCCGCGATCGGCATTCCGGTCTTTGCCTGCACGCCCGACCATTTCCCCGACATGATGGCAGCGGCGCTGCGCCGCGAGGACATCGGCGCCTGGGCGGCAGGCGCGGACATCAAGCTCATCCGTGCCGATACGGAGGCGCCGGGCGCGGCGGAGTAGGCTTGCCGCCCGAACTCAGAACGGCTTCTCGCCGGTCACCTCGAAGCGCTCGACCGCGCAGTGCTCGGCAATCACAGCCAGGATGTCTGTCGAAGGCTCGACCGCGTCGGGCTGCTTCCATTGAACGTCGAAGGAAAAAACAAAGCAGTTGCGGTCGACATCGTGCTCCATGCCGACGAAGCGCGCGTCGTAGCCGAGCGGCCGTACCATGTTGCGTATGTCGGGCGGTGAATTTTCCGGCCATGAGACCGATAGGATCGCCTTGTGGTTACGCGGGATTTTCAGATCGACCCATTTCAGCGCCTGCAGCGTCACCAGCGTCAGCACGGTCGCGATCATGCCGAGGCCATACTGGCCGCCGCCGAAGGCAAGGCCGATCATGGTCATGATCCACATCGTGGCGGCGGTGGTGACGCCGGTGACGAGATCGCCGCGCCGCAGTATGGCGCCGCCGCCGATGAAGCCGACGCCGGTCAGCACACCGAGCGCGAAGCGCATCACATCCATGCGCACGAAAGAGTCCGGCGTCTTGCCGGAGACGTCGAGCAGCATGTTGGCCTGAACCATGGCCACGCAGGCCGCCAGACCGACCAGTATGGTCGTGCGCAGTCCGGCGGAATGGCCGCGCGCCTCGCGGTTCAGGCCGATGAGGAAGCCGGCGAGCAAGGTCAGCAAGAGCCGCCCGACAAGGTCCAGCCAGGTCGGATGAAGCGGCATGTCGCAGCAAAGTGTCTCGAACATCGTCTCGACAGTGGGATGTAAATTCACCGCGCCTCAATTTCGTCCGCGACGTTCAACCGGGCAGAGCGGGGAATGGTTCCCTAAAGCATGTCTCCCGAAAGTGGGAACCGGTTTCGGGATAAAGACATGCGTAAAGTCAAAAACCTAAAGCGCATGGAGCGAATCTGAAAGATCGCGACGCGCTTGAGTCGGTGCGTCTGAGGCATCCGCAAGGCACGGCCTTCAATGAGCGGCAATGCTCATCAGCAACGCCAGCACGACGATGCCGACCAGCCCAGCGATGAAGATGATGCGGCGGGTGCGCGTGCGCAGGATGATTTCACCCTGTCGCGCGTCCTGGCCCGAGAAGACCGGCCCTTCGCTGTCGCGATCCTTGCTCATGAATTGCTCCTTCCTTTGGAACGGATCCGGAAGGTCTCTGAGCAGGAACCGATTTGTCGGTGTGAAGTTCCGCCGCATTTCGGCAGGAGCAATGCCCGCGACCGGGATTGAACCGGTCGCGGGAGATCTCGCTTTAGCCGAATTTCGGATCGAGGCTGCCCGATTTGTAGCGCTTGGCCATCTCCGCCAGCGGAATCGGCTTGATCTTCGGCGCGTTGCCGGCGGTGCCGAACTGCTCGAAACGCTCCTTGCAGAGCTTCTTCATGGCAGCCATCGCCGGCGTCAGATATTTGCGCGGATCGAACTCCGACGGATTCTCGGTCAGCACCTTGCGGATCGCGCCGGTCAGCGCCATGCGATTGTCGGTGTCGATGTTGATCTTGCGCACGCCATGCTTGATGCCGCGCTGGATCTCTTCGACCGGCACGCCCCAGGTCGGCTTCATCTGTCCGCCATATTTGTTGATGATCTCCTGCAGCTCTTCCGGCACCGACGACGAGCCGTGCATGACCAGATGCATGTTGGGCAGGCGGCGATGGATCTCCTCGATCACGTTCATCGCCAGCACCGCGCCGTCCGGCTTGCGCGAGAACTTGTAGGCGCCGTGGCTGGTGCCCATGGCCACCGCCAGCGCGTCGACATGCGTGTCGCGCACGAACTGCTCGGCCTGCACCGGGTCGGTCAAAAGCTGGTCGTGGCTGATCGCGCCTTCGATGCCGTGGCCGTCTTCCTGCTCGCCGCCGCCGCTCTCCAGGGAGCCCAGCACGCCGATCTCGCCTTCCACCGAGACGCCGCCCCAATGCGCCATGTCGACGACGCGCCGGGTGATGCCGGAATTGTAGGCATAGTCGGCCGGCGACTTGCCGTCCTCCTTCAGCGAGCCGTCCATCATCACCGAGGTGAAGCCGTACTGGATCGCGGTGACGCAAGTCGCTTCATTGTTGCCGTGGTCGAGATGCATGCAGACCGGGATGTCGGGATGGATCTCGACCAGCGCGTCGATCAGCTTGGCCAGCACCACGTCATTGGCATAGGCACGCGCGCCGCGGCTGGCCTGCAGGATGACCGGCGACTTGGTCTCCTCGGCCGCCTCCATGATGGCGAGGCCTTGTTCCATGTTGTTCATGTTGAAGGCAGGCACGCCATAGCCATGTTCGGCGGCATGGTCGAGCAATTGTCTCAGTGTGATGCGAGCCAACGAATAGTCTCCCGTATCTGTTGAAAGCGCAAGTTACCACGTCAGGCGCCACGGCCTGACCCGACTGCTTCTGGCCGGATTTCCGACGGACCGCAACCACTCAAGTTGCGGCCCTGAAATCCAAATCGGTTTAGTTTCAGTGCAGCGCTCGCAGAGCGGTTCAGGCCGCGATGCGTGCGCGCGCGGCGAGGATTTCGACGCAGGCCTTCGCCGCTTCCTTGCCCTTCATGATGAAATGCTCGTGGAAGAAGCGGTGATGCTCTGCGCTGTCGTGAAAATTGTGCGGCGTGAGCACCGCCGACAGCACCGGCAAGCCGGTCGCAAGCTGCACATTCATCATCCCGTCGATGACGGCGCTCGCCACGAAGTCATGCCGGTAGATGCCGCCATTGACGACGAAGGCGGTGCCGAGGATCGCGGCATAGCGGCCGGTCTCGGCAAGCGTCTTGGCGTGCAGCGGAATCTCGTAAGCGCCCGGCACGTCGAAGACCTCGACGGTGAAGCCGCCGAGCGCGGCAAGCTCAGCCTCGAACGCCGCTACGCATTGGTCGACGATATCGGCATGCCAGCGCGCGCGAATGACGGCCACACGAAGGGTAGTTTGGTCTTTGGGGAAACGCTGATTCATGGGTCCTTCCTTCCGTTTCGAACCAGAATCAGGACGCACGACGCAAGAAACCGGCCCGCGCGAGCGGACCGTCTCCTGCGTACGTTCTCTTCCATCCGGACTGTAACCGTCGGCTCCGGAATCGCACCGGATCTGCTGACCCTTCCCATTTCTGGAAGGCGCTCGCGGGCTTGGGCCGAGACCCTTACCGCCGGTGGGGACTTTCACCCCGCCCTGAGAACATTAACGGTGCAGGTATGGAGGGACGGGCGCAGGGTTGTCAATTGGCGGCGCCGCTGAAGCGCGAATCTCTCCCCTTGAGGGGGGAGATGGCCGGCAGGCCAGAGGGGGTCGCCTCGCGTGGAGCGCCAACTTCTTCTTCGTGTCCGCGAGGGCGTCAGTGCTTCACGCGGGGCGCCCCCTCTGTCGCCTTCGGCGACATCTCCCCCTCGAGGGGGGAGATTATCCCCGCTCCGGGAACATCGCCTTTAGTCCTTCGCGCGAGGCCTTTGCCACGCCGCGTTCGGTGATCAGCCCCGTCACCAGCCGTGCCGGCGTCACATCGAAGGCCGGGTTCGCCGCCGGCGTCTGATCCGGCGACACCCGCACCTGCGCGATCTTGCCGTCCGAGGTCTTGCCCCAGACCAGGGAGACCTCGTCACCCGAGCGCTCCTCGATCGGGATTTCGGCAAGCCCGTCGGCCACCGTCCAGTCGATCGTGGGCGAGGGCAGCGCGACATAGAAGGGCACGTCGTTGTCGGCGGCGGCCAGCGCCTTGAGATAGGTGCCGATCTTGTTGCAGACGTCGCCATTGGCGGTGGTGCGGTCGGTGCCGACGATCACCATGTCGATGTCGCCATGCTGCATCAGATGGCCGCCGGCATTGTCGACGATCAGCGTGTGCGGCACGCCGTGCCCGGCCATCTCCCAGGCGGTCAGCTGGGCGCCCTGGTTGCGCGGCCTGGTCTCGTCGACATAGACATGCACCGGAATGCCGGCCTCCGTCGCCAAGTAGATCGGCGCGGTTGCCGTGCCGTAGTCGACCGTCGCCAGCCAGCCAGCATTGCAATGGGTGAGGATGTTGACGGTTTCACCGGGCTTCTTGCGCGCCGCTATCTCTCTGATGATGGCAAGCCCGTTCTCGCCGATGGCGCGGTTCAATCCGACATCCTCGTCGGCGATCTCGGCGGCCCGCTTGTAGGCAGCCTCCGCGCGTTCCTCCGGCGCCAGCGGCTTGAGGGAGCGCCGCATCTCGTCCAGCGCCCAGCGCAGGTTGATCGCCGTCGGCCGCGTCTTGTTGAGCGTCTCCCACACCGCGTCGAGCGCTTCGTCCGACGGATCGTCCATCATCTGGATGGCGACGCCGTAAGCCGCGGTGACGCCGATCAGCGGCGCGCCGCGCACCCACATGTCGCGGATGGCGGCGGCGATGCCGCCGACGGTTCCGATCTTTTCGATGCGGAACTCATGCGGCAGCCAGCGCTGGTCGATGATCTCGACCGAGCGCTCGTCGTCGCTAAGCCAGATGGTGCGATAGTGGCGTTGGCCGACGTTCAAAGGCTCTTCTCCTGTTCGATCAGCGCGGCCAGATTGTTGACCTCGTCGATGCTGTGGATCTGGCGCCGGTTGACGGCGATGTGGCGGCCGAAGCGCAAAGCCTTGGCCTCACATCTGGCGCGCAGGTCTTGATCGGCAATGGTCTCGAAATCGGCATTGTGGGCCAGCCCAAGGATGCGCCGGTGCACCTCGATGCCGGCAAAGCCGAGCAGGTCGGTCCAGATGGAATGCAGCGTGTGGTCGAGCGCCTGCTCGGCACCCAGCCTGTCGCCCTGATCCTCGAACAGGCTCTTCTGGTAGAGCATGCCGGTGCGTTCGGTGCGCCACAGATGAGAGAACTCGGCGCGGAAGGTCGCCCAGGTCTCGGCGGTTACGCCGAGCAGATAGGCGCACATCGAGTCCCTGCTGCCTTTCTCCTCGTGGCCGCGTTGCGAGAAGAAGGCCATCCAGAAATTGGCGAGCAGCATGCCGACATCGAAGGCGATCGGACCGTAGAAGGCGAACTCCGGATCGATCATCCGGGTTTCTGTGTCCGTCACCATGATCGAGCCCGAATGCAGGTCGCCATGCAGCATGGTCTCGGCATTGGCGGCGAAGAGATGCTTCAGCCGCTGCGCCTCGACCTTGAGATCACGGTCGGCGCGTAGCTCCGCCACCAGGCCGTCGAGTTGGGGCGAGGTATGCCGGTTCATCTTGGCGTCGAAATAGGGGTCGGAAAACACCAGGTTCTCGGTGATGTCGCAGAGCTCGACATTGTCGGCGAATAAAGCCAGATCGGCTTTGCGATCCTTGGCCACCATCGACAGGTCAGAGCCGCGGAACAGCGTCCGGGCCATGAACAGGCCGATGTCGCGCGCGATGTTCGGCAATTCGCGCCCGTCGATCAGCGCACGCCTGAGAATGACGTGCGGCGGCGCCAGATATTCCATCACGATCAGCGCTTGGCCTTCGTCGAAATGGTAGATCGCCGGCACGGAGCCGGGCGCCCGGCGCTCCTGCCTGGTCAGCGCATGATATTCGAAGAAGGAGCGTTTTAGGGGCAGCGGCCAGCTGTCGCCGACCAGCCGTACGTAGGGGAGCGCCTGTTTCACCACCGCCGCGCCCTGGTCGCCCTCGACGATGAAGACGAGGTTCAGATTGCCGTCGCCGACCTCGCGCACCTTCCAGCGGCTGGCGTCGTCGCCGATGCGCTCGGTTAGCGCCGAGGTCTCGCCAAGGCGCTTCGGCAGCGTCTCCACCGACAATGCTTCGAACTTCCCGGTCATTCTCTCCCCTCCTGCTCGTGGTGTCCGACGATAGCGGAGCCACGGCGGCGGGGCCAAGCTAGGAAGCACTCTGGCAAATGTCAATCGTGTTGACAATTGCCGAATGAGCCCATAGCGTCAGGGACCAGGGAGGAAGGAATGGGCGCAGATGCCGTGTTCCATGTGGAGGGGCTGAGGAAATCCTTCGGCCAGAACGAGGTGCTTGGCGGCATCTCGCTTGAACTGCATTCGGGCGAGGTCACCGTGCTGATGGGCGCCAACGGCGCCGGCAAGTCCACCCTGGTCAAGATCGTCAGTGGCGTCTACGCGCGCGGTGCCGGCACGATGCGGCTCGCTGGCGAGGTGTTCGACCCGCAGACCCCGGCCGAGGCCATCCGCGCCGGCGTCGTGACCGTGCACCAGAATATCAATGACGGCGTGGTCGCCGACCTCGACGTCGCCACCAACCTGACGCTCGACCGGCTGAGCGGCAAGGGCGCGTCGTTGCTGTTCAAGCCCGCCAATGTCCGGGCCGAGGCGAGGGCCGTCGCCGACCGCATGGGGCTCACCATCGACCTCAAGGCGCGCGTCAGCGATCTGTCATTGGCCGACCGGCAGATGGTGGCCATCGCCCGCGCCATGGCGCACGAGCCCAAAGTGCTGATCCTCGACGAGCCGACCTCGTCGCTGTCGAGCGCCGAGGCCGACCGGCTGTTTTCGCTGATCGACCGGCTGCGCGGCCATGGCGTCGCCATCCTCTATATCTCGCACCGCATGTCAGACATCAGGCGGCTCGCCGACCGTATCGTGTCGATGCGCGACGGCGTCATCTCCGGCGCCTTCGATCAAAAACCGCTCGATTATGAGGGCGCCGTCAACGCCATGCTCGGCCGCAAGATCCACCTCGACCGGGTCGTCGCCAGAAGCTCGGCCCGCGCCGTCTTCACGGCAGAAAGCTTGCAGATCGCGCATGGCGCAAAACCGATTTCGATGACGCTCGGCGCCGGCGAGGTGGTGGCGATCACCGGCCTTGTCGGCGTCGGCAAGACGGCGTTGGCCGAAACGCTGTTCGGCGTGCGCAGGCCGCTTGCCGGCGCCATGCATATGGACGGCAAGCCCTACGCGCCGGGCTCGGCGCGTGAGGCGATCGCCGCCGGTGTCTTCCTGGTCGCCAAGGACCGCGCCGAGAGCGGCATCGTCGACGGCTTCAACATCGAGCGCAACATCAGCCTGCCATTCCTCAAGCGCATGTCGAGCTTTGGCGTCATGAAGAAGCGCGCCGAGCGCGCTATTGCGCGGCGCCAGATCGATGAGCTCGGCATCGTCTGCCGCTCCGAGAAGGACGAGTTGTCGGCGCTTTCCGGCGGCAACCAGCAGAAGGTGATGGTGGCGCGCTGGATGTCGCAGGCTTCGCGGCTCTTCATTCTCGACGAGCCGTTCCAGGGCGTCGACATTTCGGCGCGCCGCGATATCGCTGCGAAGCTTCGAGCCAGCGCCGACGGCCGCGCGACGCTGATCTTCGTCACCGAGATCGACGAGGCGCTGGAGACCGCCGACCGCATCCTGGTGATGTCGGAACACACGATTGTCGGCGAGCACAGGAACGCCGATATCGACCTCGACCGGCTGCTGGCGGAAGTGGCCGGCGGACCGCTTCACAGCGTGGCATGAGATCGGGAAATTTGCATGGAGTGGAGTCGGAATGAACTTTTCCCGAACAGCCGCGCGGCGGGGCGCTGAATGATGCGCGACTACGCCATCCGCTACGGCTTCATCGTCCTGCTTATCGGGTTGATCGCCTATTTCGCAAGCGCTGCCGACGGTTTCGTTTCGCCGCAAAGCGCGGTCTTCATCTTCCAGTCGGTGGCCATCACCGGCGTGCTGGCGCTCGGCGTCACCGCGACGCTCGTCGTCGGCGGCTTCGACCTCTCTATCGGCTCAGTCGCCACCAGCGCCATGATGGCGGCTTCCTATGCCATGGTGGTGCTGGAGCAGAATGCCATCGTCGCCGTCATCGCCTGCCTGGTCATCGGCGTCATCGTCGGCCTGATCAATGGCTGGCTGATCGTCTATATGCGTGTGCCCGACCTGCTTGCGACGCTCGGCATGATGTTCCTGCTGCTCGGCCTGCAGCGCATCCCGACGGAGGGACGCTCGATCGCCACCGGCATGACCATGCCCGATGGCTCGGTCGCCAACGGCAAGTTTTCCGAAGCCTTCCTGGCGCTCGGCCGCCACCGCATCGACTTCTTCATCCCGAGCCTCATCCCGGTCTCGGTGGTGGTGCTGGTCGTGCTTGCGGTGCTGATCTGGTTCTTCCTCGAATACACCCGCTTCGGCCGCATGATGTATGCGGTTGGCTCCAACGAGCGGGCGGCCGAACTCGCCGGCGCGCCTGTCAAGGCATACAAAATCTGGGCTTATGTCATTTCGGGAGTTTTTGCCTCGATCGGCGGGATTTTGCTCGCCGCCCGGCTTGGACGCGGCGACATCGCCTCGGGTAATAATCTGTTGCTCGACGCAGTAGCGGCGGCGCTCATCGGCTACGCAGTGCTCGGCGCGGCCAAGCCCAACGCCTTCGGCACGGCCGTCGGCGCAGTGTTCGTCGGCGTCCTGCTGCAGGGCCTGACGATGATGAACGCCCCTTACTACACGCAGGATTTCGTCAAGGGCGCGGTGCTTGTCGTCGCCCTTGTCTTCACCTTCGCCCTTTCCGGCAGGGGCAAGAGATAGTTTCGACCGGGACATTGATGAGAACACAAACGGAGGAAAAAGTGAGCATCACAAGGAGACTTTTGGGGAAGGCGGCACTCGGCCTCGCCGGCGCGGCGCTGCTGATGCAGGGTACGGCATTGGCGGCAGACAAGCCGGCGCCGTTCGACAAGCCCGGCGTCAAGATCGCGCTGGTGCGCTATCTGTCGACCGGTGACTTCTTCCAGGCCTATCTGTCCGGCGTCGAGGCGCAGGCCAAGGCGCTCGGCGTCGACCTGCGCGTGCTGGACAGCCGCCAGGACGCCGCGCTCCAGGCCGACATGGTCGACCAGGCCATCGCGCTCGGCGTGCAGGGCATCATCATCCAGCACGGCCTGACGGAATCGATGAAGGACGCCGCCCAGCGCGCTGTCGACGCCGGCATCAAGGTCGTCGCCTTCGACGTCAATGTCGAAAACCCGAAGATCCCGCAGATCGAGCAGTCGGACAAGGATCTCGCCAAGCTGGCGCTCGAACAGGCCGTCAAGGACAATGGCGAGAGCTGGAAGGCCGGCTATGTCTATGTCGCCGGCATCGCCCCGCTCGATCGCCGCAACGAGACCTGGGTGGATGTGAAGAAGAAATATTCGGGCATCAGCGAGGTCGCTCAGTTCGGCACGCTCGACAACCCGATCGCCAATTCCGTCGCCAACCAGGCGCGCTCGGTGCTGCAGGCGCATCCCGACATCAAGGTGATGTTCGCGCCCTATGACGAGTTCGCCAAGGGCGTGAAGATCGCCGTCGACGAGGCTGGCCTGAACAAGGGCATCAAGATCTACTCGGCTGATATCTCGACCTCGGACATCGCCGCGATGCGGGAGCCGGACAGCGCCTGGGCGGCGACCGCCGCCACCAACCCGGCCGTCGTCGGCCAGGTCTCGGTGCGCGCGCTGGCGCAGCTGCTTGCCAGCGAGGATCCGGGCCACAACGTCATCGTTCCGCCGACGCTGATCACCCAGAAGGAGCTGATCGACAAGGACATCAAGAACATGGAAGACCTGTCGGCCAAGCTGCCGCAGTTCGCCCATGCCAATGTCGCGATGCCCGCTTGGATGCCGAACCCGAACGCCAAGTAAGGTCCGGGCAGCCGAAAAACGAAGAGAGCGGTCCAATGGGCCGCTCTCTGTCTTTCCACGGCTGCTGTTGCGGCCTCATCGCTGCCAGAAGGGCAGTTTGGCGATCTCGACGTCGACCTCTTTCTTTGTCAGCCCGATATCGTCGATCAGGTGCGGATTGTCCCTCGCCATGCGCTTGAGCTCGAAGCGGAAATAGGCCTGCTTGCGGTGCTCCGCGATGAGGCTGCGCAAGGCGGCCAGGCTATAGCGTCGGGGGCCCGTGTGCATTGCCGGTGCCGTCAGACATGTGGAAGGCGCAAAGCTGTCGTTCATGACAACCTCCATCGAAATGAGGGTTCCGAAAGCCCTCGGCCTGATTGAGATTACAGTGTGCCGCAGGCGGCGAGCGGCGTAATTAAGCCCTGCCAAATAGTTCTCAAAACTTCCAAATCGGCTATAGATGCGCCGCATGCAGGGATCGCGCTTTGCCTTCGGACCGTTTGTGCTTGATCCGGGCGCGGGAACGCTGCTTCGGGGCGATGTTCCCGTTGCCGCCGGTCACCGCGGGCTGAAGCTCCTCGAGGCCTTTGTCGCGCGTCCCGGCGAAATCCTGGCCAAGGCCGAGTTGATGGACGCGGCCTGGCCGGGCACCGCCGTCGAGGAAGGCAACCTCACCGTCCAGATCGCGCAGCTCAGGAAGCTGCTTGGCCCGGCGACCGGTGGCGGCGAATGGATCGCCACGGTTCCGCGCGTCGGCTATCGTTTCACCGGCACCGTCGAACAGTCCGATACCACGCGCAAGACATTGCCGCTGCCAAACAAGCCGTCGATCGCCATTCTGCCTTTCATCAACCTGAGCAACGATCGCGAGCAGGAGTCTTTCGCCGACGGCTTAACCGAAGACCTGATCACCGACCTCTCGCGGATCCCTGGCCTGTTCGTCATCGCGCGCAATTCGGTGTTTGCCTACAAAGGCAAGGCGATGGACGTGCGCGCCATCGCCGGGGAACTCGGCGTGCGCTACCTGCTGGAGGGCAGCGCCAGGCGCGCGGCGGGGCGCGTGCGCATCAACGCGCAGCTGATCGACGCGCTGAGCGGCGAGCATCTGTGGGCCGAGCGGTTCGATCGCGGCCTGGAAGACATCTTCGCCGTTCAGGACGAGGCGACCGCCAAGATCGTCGAGGCGCTGCTCGGGCGGCTGCGCGCGCCCCCGGAACGTAACCGGCCGAAGAACCTCGAAGCTTATGATCTCGTCGTGCGGGCACGCAAAATGTTCGACGAGTCGCCGCAAATGGCGCGCGAAGCGCATCTGATGCTGACGCGCGCGATCTCGCTCGATCCGGACTATGCCGAGGCCTATCGCTGGCTTGCAATGAACCACTGGATGGGCTGGGTGCATTGGGGCGAGCCGTTCGAGCCTGCTAGAAGCACCTCGCTGGAACTGGCGCGCAAGGCCGTGGCGATCGACCCCAACGACGCCGGCTGCCGCTGGGTGCTCGCCAACCTGCTTGCCTATGAACGCGATTTCGAAAAGGCCGAGATTGAGTTCGCCAAGGCGATCGAACTCGATCCAAACGAGGCCGATATCTGGGCGACATTGTCCGACATCGAGGTGCTGGCCGGCCAGGTGGAGATAAGTCTCGAACACATCCGCAAGGCGTTCCGGCTCAATCCGTTTCCGCCGAGCTGGTATTACCTGACGCTCGGCCAGGCACAGTATGCGGCCCGCGACTACGAGGCGGCTGTCGAGACGCTGCGCCGCGACGAGACCTATCGCACCAGCTCGCGCCGCTTCCTCGCGGCGGCCCTTGCTCAACTCGACCGCCTCGACGAGGCGCGCACCGAGGTCGCGCTGTTCCTCGTCGGCAACCCGCATTTCTCCACGCAGCGATGGGTCGACACGGAGCCTTTCCGCGACGACGCGACGCTTGAGCATTTCGTCGACGGGTTCAGGAAGGCAGGTCTTCCGGCGTAGTGGTGCGACGTGGCCTACTGGCCACTGCGAGGGTTCATCCTCAGAGCTCTTCACCGGCCCGCGCGCGCCAGCCCATGCGCCACCAGGCGGTCGATGACCTCCGGGTAGCTGACGCCGCTCGCCGACATCGCCTTGGCGTACATGCTGATGTTGGTGAAGCCGGGAATGGTGTTGAGCTCGTTGATCAGGAAGGTCATGTCCGGCATCAGGAAGAAGTCGACGCGGGCCATGCCGTCGCAACCAAGCGCTCTGAACGCCCTCGCGGCCATGTCGCGCATGGCTTCCTCCACCTCCGGCGGCAATTCCGCCAGCACTATGAGCGCAGCGCCGTTCTCGTCGATATATTTGGCGTTGTAGTTGTAGAAGCCGTGGCTCGCCGCGGGCACGATCTCGCCCGGTCGCGAGACGAAGAGTTCGCCCGAGGGACTCTCCAGCACGCTGAATTCGATCTCGCGGCCACGAACGAATTCCTCCGCCAGCAGCTTGCGATCGTGCTGGAAGGCTTCCTCGAGTGCCCGCTCGAATTCCTGGCTGGCATTGACCTTCGCAACACCGACGGATGAGCCCTGCCGCGCCGGCTTGATGAAGATCGGCAGGCCGAGCTGCTCTTCCAGTTCGGCGAGGGAAGGCGCCGCGCCCTCATCGATTGTCACCGCGCGTGCGACAGGCACGCCCGCCGCCTTCAGCAAGCGCTTGGCAATGTCCTTGTCGAGCGCCGTTGCTGACCCCAGTATGCCGCAGCCGGCGAGCGGCACGCGCGCTACCTCGGCCAGGCCCTGCACCGCCCCGTCCTCGCCATGCAGGCCATGCAGCACCGGAAACAGGATATCGATGGCGGGAAGGTCGTGGGGCGCCCCGCCGGCGGGGATCGCCAGCATCCGCCCATGCCCGCCCGGCACCAGGCAGAGCTGCGTGCCAGCCGACGGCGTCGCCAGCGCGCCGTTCTCGAATTGGCTCAGCAGCCACAGTCCTTCGCGCGTGACGAAGATCGGAACGGCATGGTATTTCAGAGGGTCCAGCGCGGCCATGACATTGGCCGCCGAAAGCAGCGACACCTCATGCTCGGCCGAGCGCCCGCCGAACAGCACGCCGATACGAAGTTTTTTTGCGGGCATCGACAACTCCACCAATGATCAGGGTTGGAGCTCGCATGCGAAACAGCAGCTAGTCCCCTTCAACCCTTCCAGTAGTAAGGAAGGATTGGAGTGGGACTTTGACCGGTTGAAGCAGTTTTTCAGCAGAAGCGCGAAAGGCGCTCCGTTTTGAGAGGAGTCAACGCGAGGCGAGCGGTTCGTCGTTTTCGTGAAACGACGAACCGCTGCAACGGTGCTCGTCACCGCAGCGCCGCCGCGATGTTGCCGCCGTCTACCGTCGTCACATCAGCGGTGGTGCGCTCGGCCAGCGCCTGATGCAGGAAGGCCTGCGCCACGTCGTCGGCCGTCACTTCCTGCCCGAGCAGATTGCCGGACATGTACTCCTTTTCCGACACGCCGCGCGCGCCGGAACGGCTGGCGATCATGGCATCGGTCAAAAGGCCCGATCGGATGCGGTCGGCGTTGACCGCATTGGAGCGGATGCCATAGGCGCCGTAGTCAAGCGCATACTGCCGCGACAGGAACAGCGTCGCCGCCTTGGGAATCCCGTAGGCGCCGAATTTCGGGCCGGGATTGATCGCCTGCTTCGATGTGTTGAAGAGCAACACACCTCCCGTGCCCTGTTCCAGCATGATGCGCACCGCATTCTGCGCCGCCGACTGATGAGCGAAGAAATTGAGCTCGAAACTCTTGCGCAAAGTAGCGTCGTCGAGCTCGCCGATCCGGCCTTCCCACGCCGCTCCTGCATTCGAAACCAGGATGTCGACACCGCCATAGACGGCAACCGCCTTGTCGAAGGCGGCGCACATCTCGGCAGCATTGGTAATGTCGGCACCAACGCCGATCGAGTTGTTGCCGGCGGCCTTCGCCGCTTCCGCGGCCTTAGCCGGATCGAGGTCGACGATCACCGCATGCGCCCCATTGGCGGCGAACAGCTTGGCCGTCGCGGCACCGATGGCGCCGGCGCCGCCTGTAATCAGCACGACCTGGCCGGTCAGCGGCTTCGGCTTGTTGGAAGCGAGCTTGGCCTGCTCCAGCGACCAGTACTCCAGCGGGAAGAGATCGGCCTTGGAGAGCGGATGGAAATTGCCGACGGCCTCGGCGCCGCGCACCGCCTCGATCCACATCTCGCCGACATCGGAAGCGATCTTCGCATCCTTCAGCGTGCGGCCATGGCCGAACATGCCGAGACCCGGCACAAGCGTCAGGCGCGGCATCGGGTCGAGCATGGTGCGCTTGACGTCGTCCAGCGCGTCATTGGTCTCGAAATAGGCGGTGTAGTCCTTGACGAAAGCCTCGATATGGCTGCGCACCACAGCCTTGTAGTCGCCGAACTTGTCGGCGTCCGGCGCCGGTACCGCCATCGGCCCGGTCTTGATGCGGATCGACAGATCGGGCGTCGAGACGCCGCGGCCGGCCAACTCGGCAATCTTGGTCGAATTGATGAAATCGACGATGGCGTCCGAGGTGCGGAAGTCGCTGATCATGCGGTCGAAACGGCCTTCGCCGCGTGCCACGGCCACGGCGCCGCGCAGCGTCGGCGCGATATCGCCCGGCTTGGCGAGCTTTGCCGGCAGCGCCGCCTTGGCTGCCTGCGGCTTGCCGTTCCTGGCGACATAGTCCTCGGCCATAGTCACATAGTGGATCATGCGGTCATAGGCCTGCTTGGCATCGTCGCCAAAGGTGAAGATGCCGTGCTTGTCGAGGATCAGGCCCTCGACGCTCGGGTCGGCGTCGAAGACTTCCGCCGCCACCTTGGCGAGGTCAAAGCCCGGCTTGATATAGGGGACATAACCCATCTTGTCGCCGAACACGGCCTTGATCAGGGGCTTGCTGTCCTCCTGGTCGACGATAGCGAGGATCGCCGTCGAATGCGTGTGGTCGACGAACTTGTGGGGCAGGAAGGCATGCAGCAGCGTTTCGACCGACGGATTGGGGGAGGCGGGATCGATCAGGTTGGAGCGCTGCAGCGCCACCATATCCTCGTCGGAGAGCTTGTCCAGAGAGCGCGCCTTGAGCAGCGCGCCCATCTTCACCGCCGGCAGGCCTTGCGGCTCGATGACGGCCATGTCCCAGCCGCTGCCCTTGACGCACAGCACATCCCACTCGTCGCCGAGCAGGTCGGTGGCCTTGGTCTTGCAGGAGGTGTTGCCGCCGCCATGCAGCACCAGCCGCGGCTCTCCGCCGAGCAGGCGGGTCGTGTAGACGCGCAACGCAAGGTCGCCGCCGACGCCCTTCCTGGCATAGTCGGCAACCATCTTCTCCGCGTCGGCGTCGTTCCAAAGATTCTTCATGTCGTTCCGTCCGATACTCGTCTTTTTGCTCATGAACAGAAAGCCGCGACGCCTGTATGACAGAAGCGGCGAGGCTGGTTTTTCTAAGAGGCCTTTTTGGTTGCCGCCTCGGCGTACTGGAGCAGGCGCCCGGCCATATGCGCGCCGATCACCAGATGCGTGCAGAGCCTGCCGGCGATGGCTGAAAGCAGCGGCTCGAACTTGGTGTCTTCCTGCACCACCATCAGCCGCTTCTCGATGGCGCGCAGCGAAGCGAGCTCGGCAGAGATGACGCGCCGGTTGTAGCTGCAGTCGAGCACCTCGCCCCCGGCGTCGATGATCTGCCCGGCGATGACGCCGGCGGCGCCCTGGCTGCGCAGCCCTTCCATCTCGGCCGGCAACAGCGCGCCGCATTTGACCAGATGGCTGTCGGCATCGACCGCGCCGACGGAATAGAGCGCAAGGTCGCAGTCGGCGATGCCGGCAAGCTGGTCGCGGATCACCGGCTCGGCGCGCAGGCTCTTTGCCAGCTCTTCCGTCGACAGCACCAGCGGCGCGTAGAAGTTCAGGCCCTTGGCGTTCAGCCGCCGCGCGATCTCCATCGTGCACTGGTCTGGCCGGTAGGAATAGGGCGCGCCGAGATTGCCGCAGAGCTGCACCACAGTGACATCCTGCAGGTCGGCAAAGGACATGATGTCGGCGATGGTGTAGACGGTGCGGCCCCAGGCGACGCCGATGCGGTCGCCCTTCTTCACCAGCTCGAGGAAGACGCTCGCTGCCAGCACCGCGATGTCGGTCGAAGGGTCGGCGAGATAGGCATTTTCCGGCGCGATCCAGACGGCGTCGAGCCCGAAGGCGTCTTCGACATTGCGCGCCATGACGTCGTTGGTGAAAAGCTGCGTCGAGGTGGAAATATTGACGATGCCGGTTTCGCGCGCCTTGCGCAGATACATGGCGACCGAGGCCCGCGAAATGTTGAGCTGGCTCGCCACTTCGTCCTGGCGAAGGCCGTGCGCATAGTAAAGCCAGGCGGCCTTGTGGATGAGCTGTTCTGCCGGTCTGATCGCCATGCCGCCTCCTCGGCTGACATTAGTCACGGCTCTCGACAAAAGTCAAATTTGCACGCGGGGGCCGCGATCGCCTCGCGGCGCGGCCCAATCCGGATCGCCATTCTACCAAGCCGGCGCAGCATAGCATTTTCAGCCGCGGAAGGGGGATGGCGTGACGGCGGGCCTAGGGTTAGAAAGCTCGAAAAGAACATTGGGGAGAACGGGATGGCCAATCCCTACGAACAGGACCTCGACAGGAACGCCGCCAACCATCAGCCGCTGACGCCGCTCACTTATCTTGAACGCGCGGCCAAGACCTATCCGGACCACATCGCCATCATCCATGGCAGCCAGCGCATCACCTATCGCGAGTTCTGGCGCCGCTCGCTGAAGCTTGCCTCGGCGCTTGCGAGGCACGGCATCGGCAAGGGCGACACGGTGACGGTGATGCTGTCCAACACGCCGCCGATGCTGGAAGCGCATTTCGGCGTGCCGATGACCAAGGCGGTGCTGCATTCGCTGAACACCCGTCTCGACGCCGCCGTCATCGCTTTCCAGATCGACCATGCCGACGCGAAGGTGCTGATCGTCGACCGCGAATTCTCGGGCGTGGTCAAGGAGGCCCTGGCGTTGGCCAAGGCCAAGCCATTGGTGATCGACTATGACGACCCCGATTATGCGGCCGACGCTCCCTATCCGAAGGGCGGGCGCATCGGCGCGCTCGATTATGAGGATTTCGTCGCCGCGGGCGACGAGGCGTTCGCATGGTCGATGCCGGACGACGAATGGGACGCCATCTCGCTCAACTACACGTCCGGCACGACAGGCAACCCGAAGGGCGTCGTGTACCATCATCGCGGCGCCGCCCTGATGGCTTATACCAACACCATTCATGCCGGCATGGCCAAGCACGCGGTCTATCTCTGGACGCTGCCGATGTTCCACTGCAACGGCTGGTGCTTCCCCTGGACGCTTGCCGTGCAGGCCGGCACGCATGTCTGCCTGCGCTGGGTGCGGGCGAAGCCGATTTATGACGCGATCGCCGACCACGGCGTCACCCATCTCTGCGGCGCGCCGATCGTCATGTCGGTGCTGATCAATGCGAAGGACGAGGACAAGCGCGCGTTCCGGCAGACTGTCACTTTCAACACCGCCGCGGCACCGCCGCCGGAAGCGGTGCTGTCCGGCATGGCCGATGCAGGCTTTGCCGTCACCCATCTCTACGGCCTGACCGAGACCTACGGCCCGGCCGTCGTCAATGAATGGCACAATGAGTGGGACGCGCTGGAGAAGGGGCCTAGGATGGGGAAGAAAGCGCGCCAGGGCGTGCGCTACGCCTCGCTCGAGGGCCTGACGGTGATGGACCCGCAGGCCATGGTCGAAACGCCGGCCGACGGGGAGACCATTGGTGAGGTCATGTTCCGCGGCAACATCGTCATGAAGGGGTACCTCAAGAACCGCAAGGCCACCGACGAGGCCTTCGCCGGCGGCTGGTTCCATTCCGGCGACCTCGGCGTCATGCACCCGGACGGCTACGTCCAACTCAAGGACCGCTCCAAGGACATCATCATCTCGGGCGGCGAGAACATTTCGTCCATCGAGGTCGAGGACGCGCTCTACAAGCATCCATCGGTCGCCTCGTGCGGGGTGGTGGCTCGCGCGGACGACAAATGGGGCGAGGTGCCTGTCGCCTATGTCGAGCTGAAGCCCGGCAAGACCGCGACAGAGGCAGAGATCATCGAGCATTGCCGAGGGCTGCTGGCGCGTTTCAAGGTGCCGAAGGCTGTGGTGTTCGCGGAGATTCCGAAGACCTCTACGGGGAAGATCCAGAAGTTCAGGTTGAGGGAGATGGCGAAGGGGGCGTAGTTCGGCGAGCGAAAAAGCCACGTCGGCGGGACAGCGCCCCCCTCTGTCCTGCCGGACATCTCCCCCACGAGGGGGGAGATTGGATGTCGCGCCCGCTTTCGCCAATTGCCGACGTTGCAGGAATGGAGCCGGCGCCAAAGCTTCTAATCTCCCCCCAAGTGGGGAGATGTCCGGCAGGACAGAGGGGGGCGCGAAGGATCGCTGCGTTAGAGGTAGCATCCTCGTCACCCATGCCGGCCCTCGCAACTGTCACCATCTGTCACCAAATTATACGCGTACGTCGATTTCGCGTTGACTCCTCGCTGCTTTCGTTTTACGACTGACGAAAATTGAAATTCGTCACTCGTCAAAACGAAAGCGCCATGTCAGAAGTCGCCAACATCGTGGCAGACCCCTCCAGGCAGGAGAATGTGACCCGCATTCTCGACTGCGCCGAGCGGCTGTTCCGCCATTACGGCTACGGCAAGACAAACGTTGCCGACATTGCCCGCGAGCTCGGCATGTCGCCGGCCAACATCTACCGCTTCTTTGCCTCCAAGGTCGAAATCCACCAGGCCGTCTGCGGCCGCATGCTCGGCGCCAGCTACAAGATGGCCTACGAGATCATGCACCTGCCGATCAGCGCCGAGGAGCGGCTGCGGCGCTACATCCATGCCCAGTACAAGATGACTCTGGAGGTCATGCTCGACCAAGAGAAGGTGCATGAGATGGTCATCGTCGCGCTGGAGCGTGACTGGGGTGTCATCGACAAGCATGTCAACAGCATCCACGACCTGTTCGCCGAGGTGATACGCGAGGGCATCGAGGCCGGCGAGTTCAGGCAGCAGGATCCGGAAACGGCCTCGCGTTGCTTCGGCGCCGCGACCGTCATTCTTTGCCATCCGCAGATGGTCGCGCAGTGCCTTGCCAAGACCAATCGGGCGATGCCCGACGAACTTATCGACTACGCAATCAGAGCCTTGAAATAGCCGCCGCCCGCCGGGCGCGGTTTCGACAAATCATCTCCAGTTCGGGAGTGCTAAGGTGTCTTTGTCCAGTTCCATCCTCCGCAAGCTGCCGGCCGCCGGCCTCCCAACCGCCGCCGTCGTCGCGGCAGTGCTCGGCCTTGCCGGCTGCAGCCAGGAGAAGGCCGAGGTCGTCCAGGAAGTCGTCCGGCCGGTGAAGGTGGTCGAGATCGGCGAGGCGCAGACCACCCGTCAGCTCGATTATTCCGGTTCGGTGCGTGCCCGCACCGAGATGAATCTCGGCTTCCGCATCGCCGGCAAGGTCACCGAGCGCCTGGTCGATATCGGCCAGCATGTGAATGAGGGCGACGTGCTCGCCCGCGTCGATCCTGTCGATTACGAACTGTCGGTCAAGAG
The DNA here is from genome assembly GCF_002295065.1 of Mesorhizobium sp. WSM3859. Taxonomy (GTDB): domain Bacteria; phylum Pseudomonadota; class Alphaproteobacteria; order Rhizobiales; family Rhizobiaceae; genus Mesorhizobium. The sequence continues at coordinate 130,243 of NZ_NSGG01000009.1, read as the reverse complement.
CGCTGCGGCCAGCCTCGACGCCGCCGAGCGCCAAGTCGAAACCGTCGACCTCGCCAGGAAGCGCGCCGAGCAGCTCTATGCCAAGAATTTCGCGCCGAAGTCGCAGCTCGACCAGGCGCGGCTGACCTACGACCAGGCCGTGGCGACCCGCGATGCCGCTCGTTCGACGCTGGCCCAGGCGCAGAACCAGGTTCAATACGCCGATCTGAAGGCCAGCAAGAACGGCATCGTCACCGCTATCTCCGCCGATGTCGGCCAGGTGGTCGCCGCCGGCACGCCGGTGATGACCGTAGCGGTCGATGGCGAGAAGGAAGTTTCGATCGCGGTGCCGGAGATGGATATCGCAGGCTTCAAGCCCGGCAAGCAGGTCAAGGCGAGCTTCTGGTCGGACGAAGGGCTTACCCTTGACGGCAAGGTTCGCGAGGTCGCCGGCAGCGCCGACCCGCAGTCGCGCACCTTCGCGGTGCGTGTCTCGCTGCCCAACGATCCGCGCGTGCTGCTCGGCATGACCGCCAATGTCCAGGCGACCGTCGGCAGCAAGGCTGAGCTCGTGTCGATCCCGCTGACCGCGATGACCGAAAAGAACGGCAAGCAGATCGTCTGGACGGTCGATCGCGCCTCCGACACCGTGCATCCCCGGCCGATCAAGGTCGCCAACTTCACCGCCGACGGCGTCACCGTGGCCGACGGCCTGAAACAGGGCGATGTCGTGGTCGCGGCCGGTACCCAGTTCATGACCGAAAACCTGAAGGTCAAGCTTTCCAACGACGCCCAGCAATCCGCCTCGGCGGAGGACGCCGCAACCACCAACAGCCTGCACTAACCAGGCGCGACAGACGCCTTTCCCGCCCTCGCTGCATCGAGCCGCGAGCCGGGGAAGGGCATGGGTTCCGGGCGGCGGACGCCCGATCGCGGGATGCCGGCATGTTGGCTCCCCCCGCGGCAGTGCCGCGTCGTCCTGCGTGATTTGCGAGTCTCTCTCCGCTTGAGGGTCTCGCCGCCCGGAAACCCGACCGAGAGTTTGCGGGCAGTGCCAAGCGGGCATTGCCGATTAATTGGACTGGACTTGCGCCATGACCACGACTGACAGCAGCACCGAAAAGCGGCCCTTCAATCTTTCGCGCTGGGCGATCGGACATCCGAGCATCGCGCGCTTCCTGTTCGGGTTGATCATCCTCGCCGGCGCGCTCGGCCTGATGCGCATGGGCCAGAAGGAAGACCCTGATTTCACCTTCCGCGTCATGGTGGTGCAGGCGATCTGGCCCGGCGCTTCGATCCAGGACATGGAGGACCAGGTCGTCAACAAGATCGAGCGCAAGCTGCAGGAAACGCCGCATCTCGATTTCGTGCGCTCCTACACCCGCGCCGGCAGCGCCATCATCACGCTGCAGGTAAAAGGCGACACCAATCCCGAGCAGGTGAAGGACGCCTTCTACCAGGTGCGCAAGAAGGTTGGCGACATTTCCAATGAATTGCCGCAGGGCCTGCTCGGTCCCTATTTCAATGACGAATTCGGCGACACTTTCATCACGCTGCATTCGATCAGCGGCGACGGCTTCACCTATCCGGAGCTGAAGAAGTTCGCCATCCAGGCGCGTGACATGCTGCTCACGACCCCGGGCGTCGAGAAGGCGGTCATCATCGGCGACCAGCCGGAGAAGATCTATATCGACGTCTCGTCCAAGTCGCTGGCCGAGCGCGGCCTGACCATTGTTGACCTGCAGAACGCCGTCAAAGGGCAGAACGCCGTCGATCCGGCGGGCTCGGTCGACACCGGCCTGCGCTCGGTGCGCATCTCGGTCGAGGGCGACGTCACCAAGGCCGCGGACATCCGTGAGCTGAGGCTGCGCTCCGGCAGCCAGGTGACGCGTCTCGGCGACATCGCCACCGTCTCGTCCGGCCTCGAAGACCCCTACGAGCGCAAATACCGCTTCAACGGCCATGAGAGCGTCCAGGTCGGCGTCGTCATGGCCAAGGGTTTCAACGTCAGGGATGTCGGCAAGGATGTCGAGGCGACCTATCAGCGCTTCGAGACAGGGTTGCCCTATGGCGTTTCGGTCGACCAGATCTCCGACCAGCCACAGGTCGTCAAGGACGCGGTGAGCGAGTTTATGGAGGCGCTCGGCGAAGCGCTGCTCATCGTGCTCGCCGTCTCGCTGCTGTCGATCGGCTGGCGCTCTGGCCTGGTGATCGCCATAGCCATCCCATTGGTCTTGGCCGCGACCTTCGCCATCATGTACGAGATCGGCATCGACCTGCAGCGCATCTCGCTCGGCGCTTTGATCATCGCGCTCGGTCTCCTGGTCGACGACGCCATGATCGTCGTCGAGATGATGGAGCGAAAGCTCGAGGAAGGGCTGGTCAAGATCGAGGCGGCGAGCTTCGCCTATACCTCGACCGCCTTCCCGATGCTCACCGGCACGCTTATCACCACGGCGGGCTTCATCCCGGTCGGCTTCGCGGCGTCGACCGCCGGCGAATATGTGCGCACGCTGTTCTATGTCGTCGGCATCGCGCTGGTCGTGTCGTGGTTCGTCGCGGTCTATTTCACACCGTGGCTGGGCTACATGATCCTGAAGCAGCGCAAGCACGCCGGCACCCACCACGATGTCTTCGACACCGGTTTCTATCGGCGCCTGCGCGCGACGGTCACCTGGGCCGTGCGCCACCGCATCATCGTTCTGGTGATGACGCTGGTCACCTTCGCCACCAGCCTCTGGGCCTTCCAGTTCATCCCGCAGAATTTCTTCCCGCAATCCTCGCGTCCGGAAATCCTCGTCGATCTCTGGCTGCCGGAAGGCACCTCGATCAAGGAAGTCGAGAACCAGGCAAAGGCGCTGGAAGCAAAAATGATGGACGATCCCGACAAGCGCTTCATCGCCACCTATATCGGCGAGGGCGCGCCGCGCTTCTTCCTGCCGCTCGACCAGCAACTGCGCAACCCCAACTTCGCCCAACTTTTGGTGATGGCCAAGGACGAGCCGGCGCGCGAGCGGCTGATCGTCAAGATGCGCGGCATCCTGGCCAAGGACTTCCCGTCGATCCGCGGTAAGGTCGACCGTCTGTTCCTTGGACCGCCGACCGGCTGGCCGGTGCAGATGCGCATCATGGGTCCCGACCGCAAGGAGGTGCGCCGCATCGCCGACGAGGTGAAGGCGAAGTTTCAGGCCAATCCGCTGCTCGGCGCCATTCATGACGACTGGCTGGAACCGGTGCCGGCGATGAAGCTGGTGATCGACCAGGATCGTGCTCGCGCCCTTGGCGTCACTTCGCAGCGCATCCGCCAGGTGCTGCAGGGCACCATGTCCGGCGCGGCGCTCGACGACTTCCGCGACGGCGAGGAGACGGTCTCGATCGTCGCCCGCGAGCCGGAGGCGAGCCGCCATCTCTTGTCCTCGGTCGACTCCGTCTACGTCCCGACCGATTTCGGCGGTTCAGTGCCGCTCTCGCAGGTGGCCAAGGTCGTGCCGGTCATGGAGCAGGGCGTCGAATGGCGGCGCGACCGCCTGCCGACGATCAGCGTGCGCGCCACGCTGCCGGACGGCGTGCAGTCGAATGATGTCGTCACCAAGATGTACAACGACATGAAGGACCTGCGCGCCGGCCTTGCGCCCGGCTACAAGGTCGAGATCCAGGGCGGCGCCGAGGACTCGGCCGAAAGCCAGGCCTCGATCGCAGCCAAGGCGCCGATCATGCTCGCGATCATCGTCGTGCTTCTGATGGTCCAGCTGCAGCATTTCGGCAAGTCGATGCTGGTGCTGGCCACCGGTCCGCTCGGCATCATCGGCGCCGCCGCGGCGCTGCTGATCAGCGGCGCGCCCTTCGGCTTCGTCGCCATCCTCGGCGTCATCGCGCTGCTCGGCATCATCATGCGCAACTCGATCATCCTGGTCGACCAGATCGATCAGGACATAGCGGCCGGCATGGACCGATCGGAGGCGATCGTGGGTGCTGCCGTGCGCCGCTTCCGACCGATCATGCTGACCGCGCTCACCGCCGTGCTGGCGCTGATCCCGATCTCGCGCGCCGTCTTCTGGGGGCCGTTGGCCTATGCCATGATGGGCGGCATTCTGGTCGCGACAGTGCTCACCATTCTGGTGCTGCCGGCCGGCTATGCGCTGTTCTTCGGCCGTGCGCCGAAGAAGGCTAAGACCGACGAGCAGGCGCCGGAGCCGGAGAAGATCGAAGGCATCGAACGGCCGCAACTGGCACTGGCCGCGGAATAGGAACAAGGTGGCAACCTGCGATCATCCGCCATCGGCGAAAGCCGGTGGCGGATGATCCGCATCAAGGGCCAGTCGGGCGAAAATGCTCCGCGGCAGGGCTTCGGCAAAACAGAATTCCTTTTCAGCGGCGCGATGCAGGCCGATCCTGCGCTAATATCGGAGCGGCAACGCTCGTCATCGCTGGATCATTCCCATGTCAGAAAAACGGCAATTGCGACTCGGCGCCTTCATGCGCCCGGTCAGTCTTCACACCGGCGCCTGGCGCTATCCGGGCGCCTATCCGGACGCCAACTTCAACTTCGCGCATCTGAAGCGTTTCGCGCAGACGCTAGAGGCGGCGAAGTTCGACGCCTTCTTCATGGCCGACCATCTGGCCGTGCTCAACATGCCAATCGAGGCGCTGCGGCGCAGCCACACGGTAACGTCCTTCGAGCCGTTCACGCTGCTCTCGGCGCTTGCCGCCGTCACCGATCACATTGGCCTGGTCGCCACCGCTTCGACCACCTTCGACGCGCCCTATCACATCGCCCGGCGCTTCGCCTCGCTCGACCATATCAGCGGCGGGCGCGCCGGCTGGAACATCGTCACTACCTCCAATCCCGACGCCGCGCTGAATTTCGGCCTCGACGAGCATGTCGAGCATGACGAGCGCTACCACCGGGCGCGCGAGTTCTACGATGTCGTGACCGGGCTGTGGGACAGTTTTGCCGATGACGCCTTCATCCGCGACGCCGAAAGCGGCCTCTATTTCGATCCATCGAAACTGCATGTGCTCGACCACAAGGGCGAGCACCTGTCTGTGCGCGGCCCGCTCAACATCGCCCGGCCAATCCAGGGCTGGCCGGTCATCGTCCAGGCCGGCGCGTCCGACGTTGGGCGCCAACTGGCCGCCGAGACGGCGGAGGTGATCTTCGCCGCGCCGCCCGACCTGGCATCCGGCCAGCGCTTCTTTGCCGACGTGAAGGGCCGCGCGCAAAAGCTTGGCCGGGCGCGCGACGACATCAAGATCCTGCCCGGCGCCTTCGTCATCGTCGGCGACAGCGTCGAGGAGGCGCGGGCCAAGCGCGCGAAGCTGGACAGCCTCGTCTATTACGAGAGCGGCATCGCCTCGCTGTCGATCGCGCTCGGCCACGACGCGTCGGGTTTCGATCCGGACGGACCGTTGCCGGACATTCCGGAAACCAATGCGTCGAAGAGCAGCCGCGAACGCGTCATCGAACTCGCGCGCAATGAAGATCTGACGGTTCGCCAGCTGGCGCAGCGGCTCGGCGGCTTTTCCGGCCTTGCCTTTGTCGGCACCCCGAAAACCATTGCTGACGGGATGGAGGAATGGCTGCTGACGGAAGGCTCCGACGGCTTCAACGTCATGTTCCCTTATCTTCCCGCCGGTCTCGACGACTTCGCCGAGAAGGTGGTGCCTGAGCTGCAGCGGCGCGGGATCTTCAGGCGCGAATATGAAGGGTCGACGCTGCGCGAGAATCTTGGCCTGAAGCGGCCGCCGAACCGGTTCTTCGAAGGCGAGGCCGTCCGCAAGGCCGGCTGATCTCAGCTTCGACAAACTCGCCAAAAACAAACGGGCGCGCCGAAGCGCGCCCGTTTCCATTCAGGTTGCCACGTCAGATGACGAACACCCAATTGGCGATCAGCATCACGATCACGCCGGCGGCGAGCGTCAGATAGGGCAGCATGCCTGCCTTCTTGACCGAGAGGTCTGCCCCCGCCATGCCGAGATCCGCCAGCATATGCTCGGGGAATTTGCCGCCATCCTGGATGTAGTGGCGGAAGCAGAACACCGGGATGATCAAGGCAGCCGTGACCAGGCCGGCCCACAGCGCCATTGGGTTCCACACCTTGGCACCGGCGCCCATGAAGACCGCGTTGACATAGGCGAAGATGGCGCCGATACCGAGCAGCCAGGTCGGCGCCTTCCACGGCCGCTTGATATGGCCGTTGTCGATGCGGTGGATCCAGCCGGCATTGAGGTTGAGGAAGTTGAAGATGATGTAGCCGCAGTTCGACACGGCGAGGATGAAGAAGAAGCTCGTCGCATCGGCCGAGGCGATTGCCAGCACGATCAGGTTGAAGATCAGGTCCGTCCACATCGCCCGCGTTGGCGCGCCATGCTCGTTGACGTGGCTGAGATAGCGCGGCAGCCAACCGTCGACCGAGCCCTGGTAGAGCGTGCGCGAGGACCCGGCCATCGCCGTCATGATGCAGAGCACCAGCGCCAGGATCATCAGCATGACCAGAAGGCTATGGATGATCTTGCCGCCGCCGACCATGCCGGCCAGCGCGTCGGCGACGCCCGAGCCGTCGACGATCGGCGTCGCCAGCATGCCGTTGAGGCCGAGCTCCCCTTGGAAGGTGAAGGGCACCAGGATGAACAGCAGCATGCAGAGCAGGCCGGAATAGAAGATCGCCTTGAAGGTGTCGGTGCCGGGGTTCTTGAACTCCGACGTGTAGCAGACCGCGGTCTCGAAGCCGTAGGTCGACCATGCGGCGATGAACATGCCGCCCAGCACCAGGGTCCAGCCGGCGATGTTCCACGAACCGGGATCGGGCGCGTAAGCCGCGGCCAGCGGCACCAGCGGCGAGAAGTTGGCATAGTCGATCTGACCGCTGATGATCGGCACCACGCCGACGATCAGCATCGGGATGATGACCAGCAGGCCGATATATTTCTGCACATTGGCCGTGCCGAGGATGCCGCGATGCTGGATGGCGAAGATGACCAGCATCAGCACCGCGCCGATGAAGAAAGTGGCGTTGAGCGTGAACGAGACCGGGCCGAGCGTATGGCCCCACAGCGTCCAGGTGCGGATCGCCGGCGTTGCGGCGGCGGTGACCGCGGTGATGGCATCGGCGGGCGCCGTCCCGGCATGCGCGGCGATATAGGCGACCACCTCGGGCGAGGTTTCGGAGAAGAGGGGGATCGGCGCCAGCGCGTTGAGGATATAGGCGGCGGCGATCGAGCAGCCGAGCGACAGCACCGGCGACCAGGCGAACCAGTTGCACCACACCGACAGCGGCGCGATGAATTTCGAATAACGCAGCCATGCGGTAGCGCCGTAGATCGAGGCGCCGCCCGACTTGTTCGGGAACAGGCCGGCGATTTCGGCATAGGTGAAGGATTGCAGGAAGCCCATGATCATGGACACCGTCCAGATCACGAAGGCGAGCTTACCGGTTGTCCCGGCAATGCCGCCGATCGAGAACAGGACGAGCGCCGGAACGCCGCTTGCCACCCAGAAGGCGCCACGCCAGTCGATATGCCTGAGCAGCTTGCTTTCGGCAGGCTGCTCCAGGGCCGTGCTTATGGTGCTCATATGTTTGTATCCCCTTTTTGTTGTTCCCCGCCAGCGATGCTTCGGCTCTCGCAAAGCTTGCTCCCCGGCACATGATCGGCATGACTGTCGTGTTTCCACTCAGTCGTTTTTTTTTCTTAAGAGTGAAGATTGATCCGACGCGCTTTCGCGTCAAGCGTTTTGTGAATGTCATGCACATCACGCTTGCGAAACATTGGTGCGACCGCCGCCGGTGGCGGCCGGCGAGGGTCGGATCTGGCCTTCGGAGGGGTATCAGGAGCGCGGCTTTGTCTTTTGCGGATCGTAATGGGCGAAGGCCACGACGCGCGCAGGCAGCCGTTTGGCGTGGCCGTCGAGCTTGCCGATCTCGACCTCCGTGCCGATCTCGGCATGGGTGACGTCGAGCCTTGCCAGCGCGATGTTTTTGCCCAGCACCGGCGAGCGCATGCCGGAGGTGACGACGCCGATCTGGGCGCGGCCGACATGGACGCAGTCGCCATGGCCGACCGGGATATTGGCCTCGATGTCGAGGCCGACGAGCTTGTGCTGCGGATGCTCCCTGCGCCGGATCAGCGCGTCGCGGCCGATGAAGTCGTCGGCCTTGGTCTTCAGCGGCACGGTGAAGCCGATGCCGGCCTCGAACGGATCGGTCTGATCGGAGAATTCGTAACCAGCGAAGATCAGTCCGGCCTCGATGCGCACCATGTCGAGCGCCTGCAGGCCCATCGGCTTCAGCCCGTGCGGCTGGCCGGCTTCCCAGACGGCGTCGAACACTTTTTCGGCGTCGCGCGGATGGCACCAGATTTCATAGCCGAGCTCGCCCGTATAGCCCGTGCGCGAGACGACGACCGGAACCCCGTTGCCGCCGCCGATGCGCGCCACCGCGAAGCGGAACCATTCGAGCTCACCGATCGAGGGCTGCACCGGCGAGGTCCAGACGACCTCCTTCAAGATGTCGCGGCTCTTCGGGCCCTGCACGGCGATGTTGTGCATCTGGTCGGTGGAGGAGCGCACCAGCACGTTGAGGCCGAGCTTCTTGGCCGTCTCGCGCAGCCATTCGCCGGAGAAATCGTCGCCGCCGACCCAGCGGAAATTGTCCTTGCCGAGCCGAAGCAGCGTGCCGTCGTCGATCATGCCGCCATGCTCGTAGCACATCGCCGTGTAGACGACTTGGCCGACGCCGAGCTTCTTGACGTCGCGGGTCAGCGAGTATTGCAACAGCGCCTCGGCATCGGGTCCGGTGACCTCGAACTTGCGCAGCGGCGACAGGTCCATGATCACCGCGTCCCGCCGGCAGGCCCAGTATTCGGCGATGGCGCCTTCCTTGGCGAAGGAATTGGCGAGCCAATAACCCCTGTATTCGACGAAGTCGCGGGTGTGCTTGGCAAAGCTCGAATGAAAGGCTGTCTCGCGGGTCATTTTCGGTTCCGAGTCGGGCTTCATGCGTCTGGCGATCGCTCGCGAGAATTTGTGCTGGCCGGAATAGGTCCGCACATGGATGTCGGTGAGGTCCCAGCCATTGGCGGGCGTGGTGTCGTCCGGGCAGGCCGAGGACACGCAGACGATGTCGGTCAGCGCGCGCAAGAGCACATAGTCGCCTGGCCGCGACCAGGGCTCGTCCGACACCATCACGCCATGCGCGTCGATCGCCGTGTTGAAGAAGAAGTTGATGGCCATCCAGCCGGCGCGGGACGTGACACCCTTGTCGGCGAGCGCCTTGTTGAAATTCTCCGAGCAGTTGGTGTGGCCGGGATAGCCGATGTCGTCGTAATATTTGGCGGCGCAGGCGAGCGCGAAGGCGTCGTGCCGGCCGCATGTGTCACGCACCACCTCGACCAGCGGCTCCATGTCCTGGTCATAATATTTCGAATGCAGGCCGGGCATCGGATAGGCCGAGCCCATCAGCGTGCGGGTCGTCGTCACGTCGAGCGGCAGGTCGCGCCCCTTGTCGAGCTTGCGCGCGGAAAAACACTGGAAGTCCGTGCACTGCCGGCCATCGACATCGATGATCTGCAGATAGTCGCCCGCCTTGACGAAATAGGCTTCGGCGGTCGCCGACTTCACGCGAAGATCGAGCACCGGATCGGCGAGCGGATCGGCAAGCTGGCCTCTTGTCTTCAGCCGGATCGTCGCACGGCGCACGATCACGGTGAGCGGCGTCGCTGTGTTGTGACCGTCGACCAGCATCGGTCCGCCGGGCGCCGCGATCAGCAGCGCGCCGTCGCGCTGGACAGCAAAACTCTGCTCGGCGCCGGCCGGTGTGGCGCCGCCGAACACGCGCACGGCCTTCGGTTGGTCGAGCTCTACCTTGCGGCGCTCGAGGCTGAGACGCAGCGCCGACAGACTGTCGTCGCCCTCGGCGAGCAGCGCCTTGATGCCGGCCGCGTTGCTGTTCGACCGTTCACCGAAAATACCGGGATCGGTCACGCCCGATTTGTCCCAGGCCAGCAATTCGCAAGGCTGGCCGCCCTCGACATTGGTCACGCTGACGCTGTCGCCCGCCTCGACGTCGATGAGCACCGCGCCATTGCCCTGCACAGTGTAGCGCTCCAGGCCCGGCGGCAGCCGGATCTCGCCGGGCCTGAATATCAGGCTCGGACGCGGTGGCCCGGATAGGACGGCCGGGTAGGGCGACTGGCTCATCTCAAACCCTCCTCCGAGCGAGAAACAAGTTTACCTAAGGGTAAAATTATTTTCGCTGAGAGAATAGCAGGGGGAATGCGTTTGGCAAGGCAGGACTTCCCTTCTCCCCTTGTGGGAGAAGGTGGATCGGCGCGCAGCGCCGAGACGGATGAGGGGTGTTCCAGCGGAGTGAGACCCTGGCGTTCCCTGGAGCACCCCTCATCCGTCGCCTTCGGCGACACCTTCTCCCACAAGGGGAGAAGGAGAGGGCGCGCGTCGCTACGCCAAGTCTTCCGAATGGCTGACGGTCACGCCATATTCCGCGGCCGAGTCCAGCATCGTGTGCCACAGGCTCTCGGCAAAAGTAGCGAACACCAGGAGGTTGAACACCGCCTCGCCATTGCGATCACCACCGCGCCAGAGCGTGATGCTCGTATGATCCATCGAGGTCGCGGCTCCCGCGCCGACTGTAAACACATCGGGATGCAAATCGATCGACGACAGCTTGGCGAGCATCGCGCGCGCCTTGTTGCCGCTAACACTGATCAGCGCCCGCGCATGCGATTGGTCGGAAAGCGAAGCCGAGCCGGCAAAGATTGGCGCCAGGCTTTCGACCGTGTACCTGCCACCCTTGGACAGCACGAGGAACTGGTCCGGTCCCGACCAGATAAGCGTCGCATCGGCCGCAGCGACAGCCTTCGGCGTCTCCGGCGCGGCAACACCGAAGCGCGCCTGCGCAGCCTTCGCCGTCTCGTCTGCTTTGCCGCGCCGCGCCATCACCTGCACGAGGTCGAAATTGCGGACCTCGGTCAGCGTCACGCCGGCGTCGCCCTGCGCGCCATAAGGACCCGCGACCAGCGCGCGGTCGAGCGGACTGCGGACATTCCAGAAAAAATCAGCCACGCTGGCGCCCTCCATCCGGATCGTAGAAGACGGGATTGCAGAGCTCGACATCGTAGTCCTCGCCGCGCAGCGGATCATGCGCCCGCACGATCTCGCCGATGCGCTCGCGCCCGCGCTCGACGAGGCCGAGCCCGATCCACTGGTCGAGCACCGGCGAGAAACAGACCGAGGTGACATAGCCCTGGTCGTTGTCCGGCCCGGGCGTCTCGCCCTTCGGGATGATATGTGCGCCGGAGCGGAGGCGCCGTGCCTTGTCGATCGGCTTGATGCCGACGACCACCTGCCGGTTCGGCGCCACCAGCGCCTCGCGGCCGGCCATGACGCGACCGATGAAATCCTTCTTGGTCGACATCATTTTGCCAAGGCCGAGATCGCCGGCAGTGGTCGTTCCGTTGAGCTCGGGCCCGGCGACATGGCCCTTTTCGATGCGCATCACGCCGAGCGCCTCGGTGCCGTAGGGCGTCACGCCGAATGGTTCTCCCGCAATCATCAGGTTTCGCGCCATCGCCTCGCCGTAACGCGCCGGCACAGAAATCTCGAACGCCAACTCGCCGGAGAAGGAGATGCGGAACAGCCTTGCCTTCAGACCGCCGCGCAGCTTGACCTCGCGCGCGCCCATGAAGGGGAAGCCTTCGTTCGACAGATCTTCGGACTCATCAACGATTTGTTGCAGCAGTTTCCGCGCACTCGGTCCGGCGATGGAGAACTGCGCCCATTGGTCGGAGACCGAGGTCAGGTGCACGTCAAGTTCGGGGAACAGCACCTGCCGGCAGAATTCCAGATGCTGCATCACCAGCCCGGCCTTGGCCGTGGTGGTGGTGAGGAAATAATGGTCCTCGGCCAGACGCGAGGTCGTGCCGTCGTCATAGACGATGCCATCCTCGCGCAGCATCAGCCCGTAGCGCGCCTTGCCGACGGCGAGGCTGGAGAAGGCGTTGATGTAGACGCGGTCGAGGAAGGCGCCGGCATCCGGACCATGCACATCGATCTTGCCGAGCGTCGAGACATCGCAGAAGCCGACGCCGCTGCGCACCGCCTTGACCTCGCGCGTCACGGATTCCAGCCAGTCCTTCTCGCCCGCGCGAGGGTACCATTGGGCGCGTTTCCAAAGCCCGGTGTCGACAAACACCGCACCCTGTTCGGTCGCCCAGTGATGCGACGGCGTCAGCCGCGTCGCATGGAAATTCTCGTCGCGGTGGTGGCCGGCGAAAGCGCCGATGGCGACGGGCACGTAGGGCGGCCGGCAGATCGTCGTGCCCGTCTCGGGGATCGACTTGCCGCTGACCGCCGCCATGATGGCGAGGCCGGCGACATTGGAGGTCTTGCCCTGGTCGGTCGCCATGCCGAGCGTCGTGTAGCGCTTGAGATGCTCGACCGATTGAAAACCCTCGCGCTGCGCCAGCTCGACATCGGAAGCGGTGACGTCATGCTGCTGGTCGACGAAGGCCTTGCCCTTGCCGGCTACATGCCAGAGCGGGGTGATCGAAAAGGCTTCGTCGTCGGCGACCGGCATCGATCCAGTGCTGCCGCTGCGCCCGGCATCGCGTGCGGCGGCAGCGCCGGCTTCGAACCCTTCGCGCAGGCAGGCGCCGAGACCGAAGGCGCCGTTGGCCGCACCCGCGGCGACCATGCCGGGCGGTGCGCCGTCCGGCACGAAGGCGGCGATATCGTCGCGCCATTTCGGCCGGCCGCGATGATAGGAAGTGAGGCCGACCGCCGGGTTCCAACCGCCCGACACGGCAAGCCCGTCCGCCTCGACCTCGGCGCGGGCGCCGCCGGTCAGCGCGACGGAAATCTTGCGCACGCCATTCTTGCCGCCGTCGACGCTGCTGACGGAGCCGTGCAGCACCGGGAAGCCGCCCTTGCTGGCCAGCGAGCGATGCGCCGGCGAGACATCCGGCCGCGCATCGATGACCGCCGCCACTTGCAATCCGGCGGCGATCGCCGTTTCGGCCGTGCGCCAGCCATCCTCGTTGTTGGTGAACAGCGCAATGCGTCTCGCCGGCGTGGCGGCGTAGCGGTTGATATAGCTGCGCATGGCCGATGCCATCATAACGCCCGGCGTGTCGTTGCCGGCAAAGACGATCGGACGTTCGATCGCGCCGGCAGCGACCACACAGCGCTTGGCCACGATCCGCCACAGGCGCTGGCGCACCTGATGCTCCGGCGGCGCCGGCAGATGGTCGTTGACCCGCTCGATCGCGCCATAGGTGCCGCCGTCATAAACGCCGAACAAAGTCGTGCGCGTCATGATGCGCACGTCGGGCATCGCCTCAAGTTCGGCAACCGCGCGCGTGACCCATTCGGCGGCTGGCAATCCGTCGATTGTGCCGCCATCGGCAAGCAGCCGCCCGCCAAGGGCGAAATCCTCTTCGCACAGGATGACGCGCGCGCCGCAGCGCGCGGCGGCAAGCGCTGCCGCCAGACCTGACGGGCCGGAGCCCGCGATTACCACGTCGCAATGCGCCCAGGCCTTGTCATAGTGGTCGGGATCGGAAACGCCCGCCGCGCGGCCGAGGCCGGCGGCGCGGCGGATCGCCGGCTCGTAGATCGCTTCCCAGAATTTTGCCGGCCACATGAAGGTCTTGTAGTAGAAGCCGGCGACGAAGATCGGCGCGAACAGCTGGTTGACCGACATGACGTCGAAATTGAGCGACGGCCAGCGGTTCTGGCTGGCGGCTTCCAGGCCTTCATAGAGCTCGGCCGTCGTCGCCTTGGTGTTCGGCTCGCGCCGCGCGCCGCTGCGCAGCTCGACCAGCGCGTTGGGCTCTTCCGAGCCCGCCGTCAGGATGCCGCGCGGACGGTGATATTTGAACGAGCGGCCGACCAGCTTGACGCCATTGGCGACTAGCGCCGAAGCCAGCGTATCGCCCTTGAAGCCCAAAAAATTCTTGCCGTCGAAACGGAAGCTGAGCGCGGTCGAGCGGTCGATGAGCCCGTTAGTCGGGAGGCGATTGGGTTGAGAGGTCACAGTGTCCAGCCTCTCGTCAATTCGAAGTCATGGCGAAGGGCAGCGCTGCCCCTCATCGCCCTGCCGGGCACTTCTCCCCGTATAGAGACGGGGAGAAGGAGGCTGGCCGCGATGCCGGCTTTCTTTCTGCAGCGCTGGCGATTGGCGAAACCGGCGGCGACAGTGCCCCTCTCCCCGTCACTATACGGGGAGAGGATGCCGGCAGGCAGGTGAGGGGCAGCGCTGACTTGGCGACAATAGCTCATTTCACAACCTGCCCCGCTCCAGCGCCCGCCGCCGGCTCGACGGCCGAAATCTCATGCGTCAGCGTGTTGCGCGTGACCTTCAGCCAGGTCCGGCAACCGCCGCCATGGTACCAGTGCTCGCCCATCACCCCGGCGATGTTGTCGCGCAGATAGACGTAATCGTAGACGGCGTCTTCGCCGGCATCGGGGGCGGGGCGTTGCGGCTTGGCGTCGCCGAGATAGGTGAACTCGCCGAGTTCGCGTTCGCCGCAGAAGGGACAGACAATACGCATGGTGTCGGGCTGTCCTCAGTGCAGGTTCGGTTGGCCGCCCTGGCCCTTCTCGTCGATCATGGCGCCGCGCTGGAAGCGGTCGAGGCGGAAGCGGGCGGCCTCCTTATGCGCCTCGTCGCGCGCCAGAAGATGAGCGAAGACGAAGCCTGAGCCCGGCGTTGCCTTGAAGCCGCCATAGCACCAGCCGGCATTGATGTAGAGGCCGTCGACCGGGCTCTTGTCGATGATCGGCGAGCCGTCCATCGACATGTCCATGATGCCGCCCCATTGGCGCAGCAGCCGCACGCGGCCGATCATTGGGATCAGCGCCATGCCGCCTTCGCAGACATCTTCCATCACCGGCAGGTTGCCGCGCTGAGCATAGGAATTGTAGCCGTCGATGTCGCCGCCGAAGACCAGCCCGCCCTTGTCGGACTGGCTGACATAGAAATGTCCGGCGCCGAAGGTCATAACGCCGGGGATGAGCGGCTTGATCGCCTCGGAGACGAAGGCCTGCAGCACATGGCTCTCGATCGGCAGGCGCAGCCCCGCCATCGCCGCGACGCGTGAGGAAGAGCCCGCAACCGCCATGCCGACCTTGCCGGCGCCGATCTTGCCACGCGAGGTCTCGACCCCGGTGACCTTGCCGTTGGTGTCGCGCGTGAAGCCAGTGACCTCGCAATTCTGGATGATGTCGACGCCAAGCTCGCTCGCCGCATGCGCATAGCCCCAGACGACCGCATCGTGGCGGGCGGTGCCGCCGCGCCGCTGCAGCAGTCCGCCCTGCACGGGGAAGCGCGCATTGTCGAAGTTCAGGAATGGCAGCATTTTCCTGAGCGCCGCCTGGTCGAGCAGTTCGGCATCGATGCCGTTGATGCGCATCGTGTTGCCGCGACGGGCGAAGGCGTCGCGCTGGGCGTCGGAGTGATAGAGGTTGAGCACGCCGCGCTGGCTGACCATGGCGTTGTAGTTGAGGTCCTGCTCCATCGTCTCCCACAGCTTCATCGACAGCTCGTAGAAGCCGGTATTGCCGGGCAGACCGTAATTGGAGCGGATGATGGTGGTGTTGCGGCCGGCATTGCCGGAGCCGATCCAGCCCTTCTCCAGCACGGCGATGTTGCGGATGCCGAACTCGCTGGCGAGGAACCAGGCGGTGGCGAGCCCGTGCCCACCACCGCCGATGATCACGACATCATAGCGATCCTTGGGTGCTGCGTTGCGCCATGTCGGCTTCCAGTTCTTGTGGCCGGAGAGGGCGGCGCTGGCGAGCGAGAAGATCGAATATTTCATTGCGTCATTCCGAGGCCGCTCACCCGCAACGCTGGATGCTAGATATCCAGCGTGTGGTCGCGCTCCCACTGGGTGAAGTGCGAAGCATAGGAATTCCATTCCTGCTGCTTCAGCTTTAGATATGCCGACGAAAATTCCTCACCCAGCGCCGCCTTGAGCGATTTGTCGTTGTCGAATTCGCGCAGCGCGTCGAGCAGGTTGAGCGGCAGTTTCGGCGCATCCGTGACGGTATGGCCGAACTGATACATGTCGATGTCATAACGCTTGCCGGGGTCGGCCTTGGAGCGAATGCCGTCGAGGCCGGCGGCGATGATGACCGCCTGCAGGAGATAGGGGTTGGCGGCGCCGTCGGGCAGGCGCAGCTCGAAGCGTCCAGGTCCCGGCACGCGCACCATGTGGGTGCGGTTGTTGCCGGTCCAGGTCACTGTGTTCGGCGCCCAGGTCGCGCCCGAAATGGTGCGCGGCGCGTTGATGCGCTTGTAGGAATTGACCGTCGGATTGGTGATCGCGGCAAGCGCCGAGGCATGCTTCATGATGCCGCCAAGGAAGTTCCTGCCCTTGGCGGAGAGGCCGAGCTCTTCCGAATTGTCGGCGAATACGTTGGTCTTGCCGGTCTCGTCCCACACCGAGATATGCGCATGGCAGCCATTGCCGGTCAGGCCCTGGAAGGGTTTGGGCATGAACGTCGCGCGCAGGCCGTGTTTCTCCGCGATCGACTTGACCATGAACTTGAAGAAGGAGTGCTTGTCAGCGGTCGCCAGCGCGTGATCGAAGGTCCAGTTCATCTCGAACTGGCCGTTGGCGTCCTCGTGGTCGTTCTGGTACGGGCCCCAGCCCAGCGCCAGCATGTGGTCGCAGATCTCTGCGATGACGTCATAGCGCCGCATCACCGCCTGCTGGTCATAGCAGGGCTTCGAGGCGGTGTCGTATTCGTCGGAGATCGCCTTGCCGTCCGGCGAGATCAGGAAGAACTCGGCCTCGACGCCGGTCTTGACATGCATGCCGTCGCGGGCGGCTTCGTCGATCACCCGCTTCAGCGTATTGCGCGGCGCCTGGTCGACGAGCTTGTCGTCCATCACGCAGGTGGCCGCCACCCAGGCAACCTCGGGCTTCCAGGGCAACTGGATCACCGAGTCCGGATCGGGCACCGCCAGCATGTCCGGATGCGCCGGCGTGAGATCGAGCCATGTAGCGAAGCCGGCAAAGCCCGCACCGTCCTTCTGCATGTCGGCGATCGCCTGCGCCGGCACCAGCTTGGCGCGTTGCCCGCTGAACAGGTCGGTGTAGGAGATCATGAAATATTTGACGCCGTTCTCCTTGGCGAATGCGGCGAGATCGTTCCCCATTATAGTTCCTCGCTTATGTGGTCTTGGAAGTTGTCCTAAAAGCCGTTCTTCCCCGGTATCCAGCTGGTGCCGGCCAAAGGCACGCCGGCCATGGCGGCGGACTCGATGGTGAGCGCAACGAGATCCTCGGGCTCGAGATTGTGCAGGCTGTTCTTGCCGCAGGCGCGGGCAATCGTCTGCGCCTCCAGCGTCATCACCTTAAGATAATTCGCCAGCCGCCGTCCGGCCGCGATCGGGTCGACCCGCTTCATCAATTCGGGGTCCTGCGTGGTGATGCCGGCCGGGTCGCGGCCCTCGTGCCAGTCGTCATAGGCGCCGGCCGTGCTGCCCAGCGCATTGTACTCCGCTTCCCAGCGCGGATCGTTGTCGCCGAGCGCGACGAGAGCCGCCGTGCCGATCGACACCGCGTCGACGCCGAGCGCCAGCGCCTTGGCGACATCGGCGCCGTTGCGGATGCCGCCGGAGACGATGAGCTGCACCTTGCGGTGCATGCCGAGATCCTGCAGCGCCTGCACCGCCGGCCTGATGCAGGCAAGCGTCGGCTGGCCGACATTCTCGATGAACACTTCCTGCGTCGCGGCCGTGCCGCCCTGCATGCCGTCGACCACGACGACGTCGGCGCCGGCCTTTACCGCGAGCGCGGTGTCGTAATAGGGCCGCGCACCGCCGACCTTGACGTAGATCGGCTTTTCCCAGTCGGTGATCTCGCGCAGTTCGAGGATCTTGATCTCGAGATCGTCCGGCCCGGTCCAGTCGGGATGACGCGAGGCGGAACGCTGGTCGATGCCCTTGGGCAGCGTGCGCATCTCGGCGACGCGGTCGGAAATCTTCTGGCCAAGCAGCATGCCGCCGCCGCCTGGCTTGGCGCCCTGGCCGACCACCACTTCGATGGCGTCGGCACGGCGCAGGTCGCGAGGGTTCATGCCGTAGCGCGAGGGCAGGTACTGATAGACCAGTTGCTTGGAGTGGCCGCGCTCTTCCTCGGTCATGCCGCCGTCGCCGGTGGTGGTCGAGGTGCCGGAAAGCGTGGCGCCGCGTCCGAGCGCTTCCTTGGCCGGACCGGAAAGCGACCCGAAGCTCATGCCGGCAATGGTGATCGGGATCTTCAGCTCGATCGGCTTCCTGGCGTGGCGCGAGCCGAGCACCACGGAGGTGTCGCAGCGTTCGCGATAGCCTTCGAGCGGATAGCGCGAGATCGAGGCGCCGAGGAAAAGGAGGTCGTCGAAATGCGGCAGCTTGCGCTTGGCGCCGGCGCCGCGGATGTCATAGATGCCGGTCGCGGCCGCGCGGCGGATTTCGGAAAGCGTGTAGTCGTCGAAGGTCGCGGATTTGCGCGGCGTCGTCGGCGGGTTGCGGTAGGTCATCTTGCCTCAATACGCGTCGGCGTTATCGATGTTGAAATTGTAGAGTTTGCGGGCCGAGCCGTAGCGCTTGAACTCCGATGCCTTGACGCCGATGACGCCGGCCTTGTCGAGCAGCCCCTGCACCAACTCCAAATGCTCCGGCCGCATCTCCTTGGCGATGCAGTCGGCGCCGAGGCTTTCCACCTTGCCGCGTACGAAGAGCCGCGCCTCGTAGATGGAATCGCCCAGCGCGTCGCCGGCGTCGCCAAGCACCACGAGGTTGCCGGACTGCGCCATGAAGGCCGACATGTGGCCGATATTGCCGTGCACGACGATGTCGATGCCTTTCATCGAGATGCCGCAACGCGACGAGGCGTTGCCCTCGATGACCAGCAGGCCGCCGCGGCCGGTGGCGCCGGCATACTGGCTGGCATCGCCCTTGATGACGATCGAACCCGACATCATGTTCTCGCCGACGCCCGGGCCGGCCGAGCCATGCACTGTGATCGCGGCGCCGTCATTCATGCCGGCGCAGTAATAGCCGACGCTGCCGCGCACATCGATGCTGACCGGCTGGTCGACGCCGACGGCCACCGAATGGCTGCCCTTTGGGTTAAGCACTTCCCAGGCGGTCTCGTTCGGGCCGGGCGTCAGCTTGTGCAGCGCCTCGTTCAATTCGCGCAGCGAATGCTGCGAGAGGTCGAAGACGCGTGATGCCTGACTATGGGCATGGCTCTGATCGCGCTCGGCTTTCGACATTGTGTTTGCCGGCATCGGCTCAGTGCTCCCAGAAGTAGACGGTTGCGGGCTCCGGCTCCCAGACCCGCGCATTGTCGATGCCGGGCAGCTTGGTGAGCGCGCGATATTCCGAGCCGAAGGCGACATACTGGTCGGTCTCGGCCATCACGGCCGGCTTGCAGGCGATCGGGTCGCGCACCACGCCGAAGCCGTTCTTGGTGCCGACGACGAAGGTGAAGAACCCGTCGAGGTCGGAGAGCGTGCCTTCCAGCGCCTCGCCGAGATTCTTGCCATGCGCCATCCGGTTGGAGAGATAGGCGGCGGCCACCTCGGTGTCGTTCTCGGTCTCGAACTTCATGCCGTCGCGGATCAGCTCGCGCCGCATATTGTTGTGGTTGGAGAGCGAACCATTGTGCACCAGGCACTGGTCGGCGCCGGTCGAGAAGGGATGCGCGCCCATCGTCGTCACCGCCGATTCGGTCGCCATGCGGGTGTGGCCGATGCCGTGCGTGCCGGTCATCGAGCGCACGTCGAAGCGGTCCACGACGGCTTCCGGCAGGCCGACTTCCTTGTAGATCTCCACGGCTTCGCCGGCGCCCATGATGCGGATGTTCGGTCTGAGCGTCTGCAACGCCTCGCGCGCGGTGTCGACCTTGTCCGGCGTCGTCCTGATGACAGCGTGGGTGGACTTGACCGCGACGCTGACCGGCGCGCCGATCGCCTTGGCGAGCTCGGCGTCGAGGCCGCGGAAATCGCTGTCGGGTTTCGGCGACTGCACGGTGATCTTGGCCTCATTGCCGGTGGCCGCGCCATAGATGGCGATGCCGGCGCTGTCCGGGCCACGGTCGCTGAGCGACACCAGCATCTCGGACAGCATAGCGCCGAGCTTCGGTTCCAGCGCCTTGTCCTTCAAGAAAAGTCCGACGATTCCGCACATGTCAGCCTCCGATGTTTTCTGGCTCTCAAAATGATGTACCGAATGCGTTTGCTTAATTCAATGGTATGAAAGAAATTTTCCTGGCGTTATATGTTCGATGGCGCATCGCCCTCGGCACTATCGCTGTCCGGGCGCGCCTTGTGAACCCAGATCGCATGGCGGATGCGTGCGATACGGTAGGCGTCGAGGACCGACAGCGCATAGATCAAGAAGCCGCCGGCATGGCGGCCGATGAAGCTGGCGTCGGCCGGCGCCAACTTGGTCGTCACCCAGCCAAGGATCACCATGAAGAACAGAAACTGCAGGCCGCGCACCGGCACTCCGAGCATGACGTGGCCGCTTGCCGGCAAGACGGTCGCCGCGCCGAGCACGAGATAGGGATTCAAGGGAGCAGAGGTGCCGGTTCCGTCGCTCATGCCGCCTGCCTTTCGCGCCGGTTGATCGCTTCGAGAAGGCCCGATGCCGCCTCCAGCAGTCGTTCGATCACAGCGGGACCGATCCTGGCGTCGCCGAACGCGGCCTGCCGGAACACGCCGTAGCGTGCACGCTCGGCCTCGGCCAGCAGCCAGACGATGCGCACGCCCTTCGGCGTGATCAGCAATTCCTTGGCGCGACCTTCGGCGAAAATGTCGGTATGCGCGGCGATCAGATCCTGCGGGAAGGCGACGCCCTTGCGGTCGGTGCGCAGCACCGCGTCGGCGGGAAACCCGAGCACCTTCGGCAGCGTATGCGGCAGATGGTCGAAATTGGAGAACGTCGTTGCCGAATTCGGCCGCATCATCATGTCGAAAATACCCGGCACCGCGACCGGCTCGGTGATCGAAACGCTAAGCCAGCGCGTCGGCAGCTTTCGCGTCGCCAATGTGTCGACGATGGTGCGCACTTGGACTCGCTGGCTGTTCCACGTGCCGGCCCAGGTGACGACGCCGGCCGTGCCGTCGGAAATGTCGTCGGCATCCGCGACGACGCTGAGGACGCTGGCCAAATCGGCGGCCAAGGCCACCTTCGCCCTATTGCGGCTCGCGTGCGCGAGCCAGGCAATATGGGCGACGACAGCCAATGCGATCGCCCCGGCAAGCAATAACGACGTCAGCTCCGACATTTCGACACGCCACGGCCCGCCATCGAAAGGCGGGCCTTCACTCCACTCAATAACCCTGCGGCTTCGGCCACGGCATCGAGAACTGGTCGCCGCGCCGCACGAACTTGTACCGGTAGAAGTGGAACCAGAGCGAGATCAGGAAATAGAACACCGTCATCGCGATCAGCTGCGAGCCGAAGCCGAGGAAGATGGCGAAGAACGTCACCATGCACAGGCAGAACAGCACGATTGCCGGCAGCGGATGGAAGGGATGCGTGTAGCCGCGGCGGATCGAGCCAAGCGGCCACTTCTTGCGGAACATCATGATGTTGATGCTCATGAAGGTGTATTGCAGCACGCCCGACAGAATCGAGAAGGTGATCGCCTGGTTGAGGTCGGCAATGAAGGCGAAGGCCAGCGCGATCGGCAACAGGAACAGGATCGAGCGATAGGGCGTGCGGTATTTCGGATGCACCGCCGAGAACCAGCTCGGCAAATAGCGGTCGCGGCCGAGCGAGAACCAAGCGCGCGCCGCGTCGTTGATGCAGCCATTGGCCGAGGCGAGCGCCGACAGAAGCGTCGCGATGAACAGCAGGTTTTCCAAGAGCGGGCTGCCACTCAGCTTGCCGGCGTCCCACAGCGGATAATAGGTGATGCCGAGATATTCCCACGGCATCATCGAGGCGCAGACATACCAGGTCATGGCGGCGGCGATCAAAAGCGTGATCATGCCGGCCATCGTGCCGTAGGGCAGGGAGCGCGCCGGCGAGCGCACTTCCTCGGCGGCCTGGGTCGTGCCCTCGATGCCGAGATAATACCAGATGCCGAACTGGAAGGCGGCGATCACGCCGATCCAGCCGTAAGGCAGCGCGTTGCCGGGCGTGACCAGCTCGTTGAGCTTCAGCACCGCGCCTTGCGTCCATGGGCTGACCGAGAAGAAGAGGATGACGATCGAGACATAGGCGATGGCGGTGATGACGAAGTTGACGTTCAGCGTCATCAGCACGCCGCGATAGTTGAGCCATGCCAGCACCACGATGGTGGCGGCAATGAAGGAATTGTGCGTGAGCCCTTCGACACCGGCCTTGGCGACGATGGTGTCGCCAAGCAGGATCGCGTCGGACACTTCGAGCATGGTGTAGGCGAACACAAGGAACAGCGCGACGTTGAAGGCCATCAGCGGCCCGACGATATGCTTGGCCTGCGCATACTGGCCGCCTGCGGCGGCGACGGTGGACGTCACCTCCGAGTCGATCATGGCGACAGAGGTGTAGAGCAGTCCGACGATCCAGCAGACGATCAGCGCGGCGAGCGCGCCGCCCTTGTCTGCGGAGAAGTTCCAGCCGGTGAACTCGCCGACCAGCACGATGCCGACGCCGAGCGCCCAGACATGGGCCGGGCCGAGCACCCGTAGCAGCGAGACCCTGTCGCCGTGGATTGTCGTGGTTTGTGCCGTTTCAACCGCAGCCGTCATGTCAATCCCCACTCAGATCCGGTGCTTTTCGGAAACGGCCTCGAGTTCGCCTTCGCGCGAGGAGGTCAGCACGTCCTCGGAATAGGTCGTGTCGACCTTGAACCAGTCGTAGAGCATCCACAGCGCAAGCACGGCCGAGATGCCCCAGCAAACATAAGACAGTCCCATCCACATGATGTTTTCCCCGGACTCTTTGTCGTCGTCGAAGATCTATTTGTCGTCGAACTTCTCGTTGATGACCTCGCGATATTCCTTGTCGGAGGCCCGGAACAGGAAGACGAAATAGGCGATCAGCACGATCGCCATGATGATCAGCGTCGGCCAGTCGATGATGTAGTGGAAGTGATTCTGGATGACGTCGTGCGCCGTCTCCGGCGTGTAGCCGAGCTTCTCCCAGATCGAGGCCATGGTCGCGTTCTGGCCGAGCGCGTCCCAGGTCTTGGCGTCGAGCGGGTCGATCGACTTCGCCGCTCCGGCGAGGCCGAGCTTCAGCGGCAGCCAGAGCGCCACGAAAATAGCGACGACCACGACCGCGATGTCAAAGATCTGTCCGGCCTTGCTCTGCTGCGGCGGGGTGTAGCGGGCCATGGTTTCTCCCTCAGGATTGACGGTTGCGGGCCGCGTCGGCGTTCTTGATGTCGAGCCCGTAGATGAAATCCTTGTCCTCCTTGTAGTGGTTGAGCATGGCGAGGATCGCAGCGGTGTTGAAGATCAGCACCGCGGCGGCCGCGACCGCCACCACGAGCTTGATCCCGCCGTCCGGGATATACGGCCATGTCATCAGCAGGACGAAGAGGATCGTTACCCACAGGCATACGATCAAGAGCACGGATCCACGCACGTCGGAACGGTACAGCGCTTCGACGCGCTGCTGCAGGTCGGACATCGGTTTTTCCCCTTCTGGCGACGTCCGGCCCCGAAATCGACCGGGCGTCCACTCTTTCTAGAGAGTGAAATTTTTTTCATAAATTCCGACCGATTCCCGGAATTGTCAAGTCGCATTTACGCGTCGTAAGCCGTTTGTTCCAAGTCAAGAAATTTGCCTGACAATGAAATTATTTGCTTCAAGGGGATTGCAGCGCTTCTCCGTTTGCGGTCAATATTCAGGCCAAGCTCCGCCAGCAAGCAGGAGCAGGGAACAGCAACCGCTTAAAAGCGACCCAAATTGCACGGAGGACGATCGGATGACGGCATCCTGGAGATTCTCGACCCTGGCGGATCGCCATCGCGCGCTCGGCTCGAAGCTCGAGGACTGGAGCGGCATGGGCACCGCCTGGACCTACGACAAGGATGCCGACGAGGAATATGTCGCCATCCGCACCAAGGCCGGGTTGATGGATGTCTCCGGCCTGAAGAAGGTCCACATCACCGGCCCGCACGCCTCGCATCTGATCGACCTCGCCACCACGCGCGACGTGGAAAAGATCTATCCCGGCAAGTCGGCCTATGCCTGCATGCTGAACGAGGCCGGCAAATTCACCGACGACTGCATCCTCTACCGCATCAGCCCGAACTCCTGGATGGTGGTGCATGGCTCCGGCACCGGTCATGAGGAACTGCAGCGGGCGGCTATGGGCCGCGACGTCTCGCTGCGCTTCGACGACAATCTGCACGATCTTTCGCTGCAGGGCCCGACCGCCGTCGACTATCTCGCCAAGCATGTGCCCGGCATCCGCGATCTCAACTACTTCCATCACATGCAGACGCAGCTCTTCGGCTTCCCGGTGATGATCTCGCGCACCGGCTACACCGGCGAGCGCGGCTATGAGATCTTCTGCCGCGGCCAGGACGCCGGCGCGATCTGGGATCGCATCCTTGAGGAGGGTAAGAGCGCCGGCATTATCCCGTGCCGCTTCACCACGCTCGACATGCTGCGCGTCGAGAGCTACCTGCTCTTCTACCCCTACGACAATTCGCAGAAATATCCGTTCGAGAACGAAGGCCCCGGCGACACGCTTTGGGAGCTTGGCCTCGACTTCACCGTCAGCCCCGGCAAGACCGGCTTCCGCGGTGCTGAGGAGCATTACCGGTTGAAGGGCAAGGAGCGCTTCAAGATCTACGGCGTCCTGCTCGACGGCAAGGAGCCGGCCGACGAAGGCGCCCCGGTCTACCGCGACGGCAAAAAGGTCGGCGTGGTCACCTGCGCCATGTATTCGCCCCTGGTCGAGAAATCCATGGGCATCGCCCGTCTTGACGTCGACTGCGCCGTCAAGGACACCAAGCTCGAGATCCGCAACAGGAGCGGCTCGATCAAGGCGACGGCGCAGCCCCTGCCGTTCGATGATCCGAAGAAGACCAAGCGCACCGCCAAGGGTTGAGGCATCATCAGCGCGGAGGGGTTTCGAGGTACCAGAGCATGATCCCGAACCGAAGGACCGCGCTAGCGAAAAGTGGGAACCGGTTTTCGGAAAAGATCATGCTCCAACTGATCTAAGGTAGAATGGCAGCCAAGACGATCATCAGCCGGCCCATTTACGGAACGCTCTCTCCGCAGCCGGGCAAGCATCATCTCTTCATCGCCGATGCCGAAGGCGCGCTGGCGATCATCGACATGGCCGGCAAGGCGCCGCCCGGCTTTTTCGACGGCACCGAGATCGTCTTCATTCCGGGTCCCGAGGGCAAGCATATCGCCGCGCTTGAGGCGCTGAAGCCGGCGCAACTCCACATCGCGCCGTCCTTCGCCAGCCTGTTGCCGCGGCTGAAGCAGACACTGACCAACGCCCATATGGGATTGCGGCTTTATCTTTCCGGCACCGAGGGGCTGATCGGGCAGGCCATGCAGGTGGCGCTCGAAGCCGGCATGGACCACACCTCGATGCAGACCGAGCATCGCGGCTCGCTGGCGCGGCGCATGCAATGCGTGCACTGCAAGGGCATCACCGAGAATGTCACGACGCAGCCGGCGCTCTGCGCGCATTGCGGCCTGCTGCTTCTGGTGCGCGATCACTATTCGCGGCGCCTCGCCGCCTTCCAGGGCGTGTGCATCAACGCCGAGGATCGCTCGGAGGTACCTCCGATGGAGGAGGCCTTCCCATGAGCACCGGCACCACCAAGCTCGACGTCGTCGTCAGCGACGTCGTTCCTGTCAACGAACTCGTCACGCGCTTCCATTTCCGCCGCCGCGACGGCGAACTGCTGCCGACCTTTTCCGGCGGCGCCCATGTCGTGGTCGAGATGCGCGACGGCGACCGCACCAGGCTCAATCCCTATTCGCTGATGGGCTCGCCGCTCGACACGCGCGAGTACACGATCTCGGTGCGCCGCGACGATGTCGGCCGCGGCGGCTCGCTGTTCATGCACCGGCAGGTCAAGCCCGGCCTGGAGATGGTGATCAGCTATCCGGTCAATTTGTTCTCGCTGGATCTCAGAGCCAAGAAGCACCTGATGCTGGCCGGCGGCATCGGCATCACGCCCTTCATGGCGCAGACCTCGCAGCTGGCGGGCGCCGGCGGCAATTTCGAATTGCACTACACCTGCCGCACCGCTTCGCTGGGCACCTATGCCGATGTCTTGCAGCAGCGCTACGGCAACCGCGTCAGGCTCTATCATGACGACCGCGAGGAGCGCATCGATCTCGACCGGTTGCTGTCCTCGCAGCCGCTCGGCACGCATCTCTATGTCTGCGGCCCGGCTGGCATGATCAACTGGGTGCGCGATCGCGCCGCGGCGCTCGGCTGGCCGCCGGAAACCGTGCATTTCGAGCATTTCGCCGCGCCCCAGCCCGGCGCGCCGTTCGATGTCGAGTTGGCCGTCAGCGGCAAGACGATCCGCGTCGGCGAGCAGCAGAGCCTGCTCGAGGCCATCGAGGCCGCCGGCGTCGACCCGCCTTATCTCTGCCGCGGCGGCGTCTGCGGCCAGTGCGAGACCAATGTCATCTCCTCCGACGGCAAGTTCATCCACAACGATCACTGGCTGAGCGAGGAAGACCACCGTTCCGGCTGCAAGATCATGCCTTGCGTCTCGCGCTTCGAGGGCAAGTCGCTGGTCCTGGAAAGATAGGAGGCGTCAATGGGCATCACCTTTCGCAAGGAAACTTTCCGAGACGACTACACCTTCAGGAACAGCCCGGAGCATATCAGGCGCTTTCCGTTCCCGTTCAACGAAGACGCCTACATGTACGCGGTCAACATCGAGCCGCATGTCGTCGGGCCGAAAGGCTCAGTGCTGGAGAACCTGATCGACGTCGACGAGCATTATGTCGCCGAGATGCAGGACCGCGCGCTGGTGCTGGCCGAGGATCCGCTGCGCTGCCAGTCGCTGCCGCATATGACGCTGGCGGGCTGGGACCTGCTCGAGCTTCTGATGGAGCAGCAAGCGCTTGGCTATCCCGAGCATTTCACGCTGGAGCGAAACGGCGACCGCTGGCGCTGGATCAACCGGCCGCTCGGCATCGACGATACCTTCACCTTCGGCGACACCTCGACGCTGCCCTATGGCCCGATGGAATACATCACCCGCCAGAGCCAGGGCGATTTCTGCATCCTCGACCAGCGCGACGGCAATCTGTGGATGGATGCCGGCATGGTCACCACCCAGGCCGACTGGTCGCTCGACTTCGACATCGGCATGAATTTCTTCGAATGGCACGCGCCGGTGCCGCTGGCGCATGAGAAGGGGATCTTCACCCGGGCGCTGAAATTCCTGACCAACATCCAGCAGGGCAAGCCGGCAAGGCGCCTCAACTGGACGATGACCATCAATCCGCGCCTCGACACCAGCCCCGAGAACTATCACAAATGGGGCCCGGACCGCGCCACCGTCACGCCCGAGAATGTCGGCGACAAGGTGCATCTGCGCGTCGAATTGCAGAGCTTCTGGCGGCTGCCGCGCTCCAACGGCATCGTCTTCCCGATCCGCTGCTACCTGATCAAGATGGACGAACTGGTGACGCAGCCGAAATGGGCGCGCCGCCTGCACCGCGTCATCCGCGACCTGCCGGAAGAGCTCGCCACCTACAAGGGCTTGACGCGCTACCGGCCGACGCTGGTCGAGTGGCTTTCGAAGCTGGATGACGGGAGCCCGACGTCACCGGGGTTTGGGCCGGATTGAGGACTTGGGTTCCTCGCCCCCGCAAAGCGGGGGAGAGGTGTCCGCGAAGCGGACGGAGAGGGGGCCTTCGTAGGGCGCTCCCCTCTCCGTCTCGGCTTCGCCGAGCCACCTCTCCCCACTTTCGTGGGGCGAGGAACCAAGCGTCTCACCCCGCGCTGTTCTGCGGATAGCAGATAATCGACAGATACCGCATCGGCAGTTGCGTCAGCTCTTCCGGGCCGTGCGGGGCGTCGGCATCGAAGAACAGGCTGTCGCCCGGCTTCATCGGGTAGAGGTTGTTGCCGTGCCGGTAAACGACCTCGCCTTCGAGCATGTAGAGGAACTCCATGCCGGCATGCTGGAAGGTCGGGAACACGTCCGAATTCTCGGTCAGCGTGATGAGGTAGGGCTCGACCACGACGCCGCTGGTGTTGGCGCCGATATGGCCGAGCAGGTTGTACTGGTGGCCGGCGCGCGTGCCGCGCCGCTCGACATCGACGCCTTCGCCCGCCTTGACGAAGACGGCGCTGTGCTCTTCCTCGAAGCGGCGGAAGAAGGCGGTCACCGGAACGCCCAGAGCCCGCGACAGCGCCTGCAGCGTCGTCAGCGACGGCGAGGTGATGCCGTTCTCGATCTTCGACAGCATGCCGAGCGAAATATCGGTTGCCGCGGCAAGATCGGCGACGGTGATGCCGAGCTTCTTGCGGAAGGCGCGAACCTCATGGCCGATCGCCACTTCCAGCACTTTTTCGCGCGTGTCGCGGATGGCGTGCGGGTCCTGCGTCAGCGGAGTGCGGATCGTGCGCCCGTCGGCCGAAACGCGTTTCGGCGGTACCTTGCCCTGGGCTGCCGCAGCGGCGGGGTTTGTGTCAGCAGTCTTGTTCGCCATGTCGCTCCCGAATCCGCGGATTTATTTCACTCAAGGTGAACATATGCGGTGGCGATACGGAAGCGCAACCGCCACGACAAGCCACCGTATGTTGCAGGACGCGCCGGCTTGCACGTGACCACCGCCGCCTTTGCGCACAAAAACCGTTTCACGCAAACGCCATTGCCGCAGATGTTTGTTGACAGCACCGAAGACCCAATTACTATCACTGTGAGTGAAATTTGTTTCGTGAGAGCAATTCCAGGAAAACTGTCGAACGTTGTCCGCCCGGAATTGCGTCAAGACAAAAGTCGAAATCAATAAGGAGGCCCGCAATGAAATCTCGTGTCGCCGTCATCGGAGCCGGACCGTCGGGCCTGGCCCAGTTGAGGGCCTTCAAGTCGGCCGCCGACAAGGGCGCCGAGATCCCGGAAATCGTCTGCTTCGAGAAGCAGAGCGACTGGGGCGGGCTGTGGAACTACACCTGGCGCACCGGCCTCGACGAGCATGGCGACCCGGTGCACGGCTCGATGTACCGCTATCTGTGGTCGAACGGGCCGAAGGAATGTCTCGAATTCGCCGACTACACTTTCGAGGAGCATTTCGGCCGGCCGATCGCCTCCTATCCGCCGCGTGCCGTTTTGTGGGATTACATCAAGGGCCGGGTCGAGAAATCCGGCCTGCGCGACTGGGTGCGTTTCAACAGCCCGGTGCGCATGGTGACCTATTCCGACGAGACCAAGAAATTCACCGTCACCGCGCATGATCGCACCAACGACGTCACCTACTCGGAAGAGTTCGACAATGTCGTCGTCGCCTCCGGCCATTTCTCCGTGCCGAACGTGCCGTACTTCGAGGGCTTTTCCACCTTCAACGGCCGCATCCTGCACAGCCACGACTTCCGCGATGCCATGGAGTTCAAAGGCAAGGACATATTGATCATCGGCCGCTCCTATTCGGCCGAGGACATCGGTTCGCAATGCTACAAATACGGCGCCAAATCGATCACCTCCAGCTATCGGTCAAAGCCGATGGGCTTCAAATGGCCGGAGAACTGGAAGGAAGTCCCGCTGCTGCAGAAGGTCGTCGGCAAGACGGCGCATTTCAAGGATGGCACCACCAAGGAAGTCGACGCCATCATCCTGTGCACCGGCTATCTGCATTCCTTCCCCTTCCTCACCGACGACTTGAAACTCAAGACAGCCAACCGCATGTGGCCGCTCGATCTCTATGAGGGTGTGGTCTGGGAGAAGAACCCGAAGCTGTTCTACATCGGCATGCAGGACCAGTTCTACACCTTCAACATGTTCGACGCGCAGGCCTGGTACGCGCGCGACGTCATCATGCGCCGCATCAAGCTGCCCTCGGCGGAGGCGATGGCCGAGCACAGCGCCAAGTGGCGGGCGCGTGAGGAGACGCTGGAGGATGCCGAGCAGATGATCTGGTTCCAGGGCGACTACACCAAGGAGCTGATGGACCAGACCGATTATCCGGGCTTCGACGTCGAGGCGGTCAACCACACCTTCATGGAGTGGGAGCACCACAAGATGGAAAACATCATGACCTTCCGCGACAACGCCTACCGCTCGCTGATGACCGGCACCATGGCGCCGGTTCATCACACGCCGTGGCTGCAGGCGCTGGACGATTCCATGGAGAGCTATCTCGAGGTGAAAGGCGTCGCGGCCGAGTAGACGCTTCGCCTCCGCCACATTCGTTAAGTCAGCAAGGTGGGGGGCTCACGGGACACCCCGCCAGTCTACCAGCAGACGTAGCCGCCATCGACGATCAGGTCGAGGCCGGTCACGAAGCTGGACGCGCGGCTGGCCAGGAACACGGTCGGCCCGACCATTTCCTCCGGCGCCGCCATGCGCCCCATCGGCGTGTCGCGCTTGAAGATCTTTATTTCCTCCGCGACCTCGGGCCGCTTGTTCATCGGCGTCAGCGTGTAGCCCGGGCTGACGACATTGACGCGCAAGCCGCGGTCCGCCCACTCCATGGCGAGGCTCTTCGACATATGGATGACGGCGGCTTTTGAGGAATTGTAATGCGCCTGCGTCAGCCCCCGGTTGACGATGGTTCCCGACATCGAAGCGATGTTGATGATGGAGCCCGCGCGCCGGGGAAGCATGACGCGCGCTTCGGCCTGACAGGACAGGAACACGCCCGCGACATTGACCTCGTGCACCTTGCGCCACTTTTCCAGCGGCATGGTCTCGGCCGCTTCCGATCCGGCAATGCCGGCATTGTTGACGGCGACGGTCAGCGCGCCGAGTTCGGCCTCCACCAGATCGATCGCCGTCGCGAGGTCGGTCTCGGAGGTCACCGTGCCGGTCAGCACCAGCGCCTTGCGGCCGAGCGCCTTGATTTTCTCGGCAGTCTGTTCAAGCCCGCCGTTCGAGGCATGGCCGAAACAGGCGACATCGGCGCCTGCCCCGGCCAACCCGATCGCGATCGCCTGACCAATGCCGCTGCCGGCGCCCGTCACCAGCGCCACGCCGCCGTCCAGTTTGAAAAGATCCATCGTACCCTCCCTGATTGCCGGAAGGTATGCGCTGAATGGCGCCTCGATCAAGCGGCCTGATCTGGCCGGCCGGAGGCATCGAGGCTCAGAAATACCCGTCCGACGCCGCCGTCGCTTCCTTGGGGATTTCCACCCCGTCGACCAGGATCTTGTCGACCAGCTCGTGATGGAAGCAGACCAGGCCCTTGATCCGCTCGGCCTCGTGCACCGGCTCGGGATAGTACCAGACCAGGTTCTCGTGCCGCTTCTTCGGCGTCGTCACATGATAGTAGTTGGAGATGCCCTTATAGGGGCAGCGCGAGATGTAGCGGCTAGGCGAAAACATATCGAGCCTGGTGTCCGAGATCGGCAGATAGTGACGCACCGGATGTCCGGTCTCGAACAGGAACACGCCGCGCCGTGAATCGGCGACCTGCTCGCCGTCGAGGATCACCTGCACGCGCCGCGACGAGGGCAGGCAGTCGACGCGGCGGAACGGATCGCGGGCATGGACGAAGATCTCCTCGTCCTCCTCATACCAATGCGTCATCTTCGGCCAGTAGAAGGAGATGTAGTCCTGGATCGGCGGGCAGCCCTTGACGGGATCGAGGTAGCGCCAGGCGCCGTCCTCGACCAGCGTGATGCCGGTGTTGAGCGAGTAATGCGTGGCGACACCCTTGAACGGATCTTCCGTCGTCGTGCGGCTGGGCAGCAGGAACTCCTCGCGCACGTCGCTCATCGGGAAGTAGTAGACCGGCAGGTGGTCGCTCTCCTGGAACACCAGCGCCTTGGTACTGTCGGCGACGATCATCGGCCCGACCTGCACCCTGATCCGCTTGGGCGAGGGCAGGGTGAAGGCGACATAGCCCGGTTCGAACTCGTACTGCACGATGCTGTCGAGGATCGGGAAATGCGGCCCGCGGCCGCGCAGATGGGGCTTGCGAATGGTCGTCGTCCTCTTCTCGTCGTTTGCCGCCGGGCTCTTGCGCGCGCTCATGGTCATGATGCCACCGATACGCGATCGAGCAGCAGGCCGGCGGCGATCGGCGGCACGCCGCTGACAGTCTTGCGCACCGGTACCAGGAGGTCCGGGAAATAGCTGAATATCACCGGTGTCTCGTCGAGCAGCAGCTTCTGGATGTCGGAAGCGGCCTTGCGCTGGGAGTCGAGGTCGAGCGCCTTGAGATAGCCGGCGACCAGTCCGTCATAGGCGGTGTTCTTGAAATGCGCCGCGTTCCACGGCCCATCGCTGACCAGCGGGCTCTTGAGAAAGACGTTCGGCACGCTGCGATGCGCGTAGTCGGTGATGCCGAGCGGGCTGTCCAGCCAGTCCGACTGGCCGAATACCGCCTTGCCGTAATATTTGTCCTGATCTTCGATGTTGAGCGAGATGCGGGCGCCGATCTCCTTGGCGAAGTTCTGGAACAGCTGTGCATAGCCCGGAATGTCGGAATAGCGCAGCGTCGTCAGCGTCATATCGAAGCCGCTGCCAAGGCCGGCCGCTTCCATCAGCTGCTTGGCCTTGGCGATGTCCTGCGCACGTTGCGCCACCGACTTGTCGGTGACCGGGAAGGCCGGCGCGAAGGGGCTGTCATTGCCGGTCGCGGCCATGCCACGGCAGAGCCCATCGACCAGCTTGGAACGGTCGATGCACAAGGCCAGCGCCTGGCGCACGCGCTTGTCGGTGAAGGGCGCCATGTCGCAGCGCATATGCAGCTGGCGATGCGCGGTCGAGGCGACGCGCAGCACCTGGATGTCGGGGTTGCCCAGCACCACCTGGCTGACGTCGAGCGGGATGGCGTCGAGCACGTCGACCTCGCCCGCCTGCAGCGCAAGAATCCGCGGCTGCACATCGCCATAGAACTTGAACTCGAGCCGGTCGGGCAGGGCCATGTCGCCCCAGTAGTCGGGATTGCGCACGAAGCTGGCGCCGACCTTGGGCGTATAGCTTTCGAGCCGGAACGGACCGGTGCCTTCGAAGGTCTTTTCGTAATCGCCCTTGTAGCTCGCCGGCAGGATGACGGCGTTGTAATTGTCGATCGACACCGAATAGGGGAAACTGCCGTTCGGCGTGTCGAGATGGAACTCGACCGTGTGGTCGTCGATCTTGCGCGTGCCGCCCTTCGATAAGAGGCCCTTGAACACCGACAGCGCGTTGGACGGGCCGTTCGGATCGGCGAGACGATCGAAGGTCGCCACCACGTCGTCAGCCTTGAAGTCCTCGCCATTGTGGAATTTCACGCCCTTGCGCAGCTTGAAGGTCCACACGCTGCCGTCGGCATTGGGCGACCAGTTTTCGGCCAGCACCGGCTTCAGCGTCAGGTCGGGCTGCGTCACGCACAGGAATTCGGCCACCTGGAAGACCAACTGATAGCTGCCGCTGTCATAGTAAGTAACCGGGTCGATGGCGCCGCCGGGCACTGCGACGCCGGCGCGCACCGTGCCGCCGGGCTTGCCTTCGGCGCGTGCCTGTGGAGCGCCGAGGCCGACCGCCGAAGCGATGCCGCCGAGGAAGGGCAGCGACAGGCCGAGCACGCTGCCATGGCGCAGGAATTCGCGCCGGCCGATCCTGCCGGTGAGCAATTCGTCGATAGCGGAATTTTCGATTGCGCTGAGTTGCTTGCGAGCGGCGTCGATCATCCTGAAATGCTTGGGCATGGCGGCATTCCTTGTTTTGTCGCGGGGGCTTTGTTGACATTTAGGCCATTGTTGACCGCGACCGGAAAGCGATATTTTTTGATTGAGGCCATCGAAGATTTCGATGGCGGTAGCTCAAGGACAGGGGACCATGGATACCGAAAATCTGCGCAGTTTCCTGGAGGTCGCGGCGCATGGCAGCTTCACCGTCGCTGCCCATCGGCTGAACCTCGCCCAGTCGACCGTCAGCGCGCGCATTCGCGGCCTAGAGGAACAGCTGGGGCGAAAACTGTTCGTGCGCGACAGCGACGGCGTCACGCTGACGCCTGCCGGCCGGCAGTTCCTGCCGCATGCCTCGACGATCACCCGCACTTGGGAGCAATCGCGCCAGGATATCGCCGTTCCCGACGGCTATGAGACGCTGCTCAGGCTGACCGCGCCCGCCTATCTCTGGGACAGCATCACCTCGCCCTGGATCGACTGGATGCGGCAGCGGCGGCCGAATGTGGCGCTCAGGCTGGAAGGCAGCTTCCCGGATCTGGCGATCGACCAGATCGCCGAAGGCCTGCTCGACATCTGCATCCTCTATCTGCCCAAGCCGCATCCGGGCATCGTCTATGAGACCTTGGCGGTCGACCAGGTGGTGCTCGTCCAGCACGCCGAGCAGCCCGGATCATGGACCGACAACTACATCCTGATGGATTGGGGGCTGGAATTCCGCATCGAGCACGACCGCGCCTTTGCCGATGTCGTGAAGCCCGCGATTTCGGCCGGGCTGGTCTTCATCGGCCTGCAGCACGTCCTGTCGCGCAAGGCGGCCGCCTATCTGCCGCTCAGCGCGGTGAGCGCGCATATCGAGCGCGGCGAGCTGCGGCGCGTCGAGGATGCGCCGGTGTTCCAGCGCCCGATCTATCTCGCCTATCCCGCCAACCCGGCATCGTCCGATGCTCTCGACATTGCACTCAAGGGTCTCCGCATGCTGGTCAAGGACTGGTCCGAAGCAAGCGGCTTCGCCGAGGCCGACCGCGCCCTCAGCATGGCGGACGCGCCTCTGCCTTGATTGCTGTTACGCCGGCTCCACCACCTTCGGCTTCTGCAGCCGCGCCAGTTCTGCGTAAGGGATATGGCAGCGGATCGTGTGCCCTGGCTGGGCCTCCGTCAGCTCCGGCTCCTGTGTCTCGCAGATGGCGCCGATCTTGCGCGGGCATCTGGTGTGGAAGACGCAGCCCGTCGGCGGGTTGGCCGCGCTCGGGATCTCGCCGTCGAGGCGGATGCGCGAGCTCTCGGTGCGGTCGAGTTGTGGAACCGCCGACAGAAGGGCTTCGGTGTAAGGATGATGCGGACCGGAGAACACCGCCTCCGACGGCCCGAACTCCATGATGCGGCCGAGATAGAGCACCGCGATCTTGTCGGAGAGATAGCGCACCACGCCGAGGTCGTGCGAGATGAAGATGTAGCTGACATCCTGCCTCGACTGCAGGTCGGCTAAGAGGTTGAGGATCGCCGCCTGCACCGAGACATCGAGCGCCGAGGTCGGCTCGTCGCACACCACAATGCGCGGTTCGCCGGCAAAGGCGCGCGCGATCGCCACGCGCTGCTTCAGGCCACCCGACAGCTGGCGCGGCTTGACCGCGAGATGCCGGTCGGTGAGCCGCACCGAGCGGACCAGCTCTTCGAGGCGCGTGTCCAGCGTCTTGCCGCTGAGCCCGCCCAGCCGCTTCAGGGCACGGCTGAGGATATGCCGGATCGAATGCGAGCGGTTGAGCGCGGAGTCCGGATTCTGGAAGACGATCTGCACCGCCTTGACCTGCTCTTCCGAGCGGCTGGCAAGCCGCGGCGCCAGCTTCTTGCCTTCGAGCTCGATCGAGCCGCCTTCGTCGGGCGGGACAAGGCCGAGCAGTAACCTCGCGAAGGTGGTCTTGCCGCTGCCGGATTCGCCGACCAGGCCAAGCGTCTCGCCGGCCCTCAGGCTGACCGAGACGTCTTTCACCGCCCGCAGCGGGCGGCCGTGGCTGGCATAGGTCTTGTTCAGCCCTTCGACCTGCAGCACCGGTGGCGCCTGCTTGGGTGCTGCGGCAACGATCTCGGCGGGCGTGGCGCGCGGCAGCGACTGCGCCTTGTCGTGATAGTGGCAGCGCGACAGGCGGCCGCCGCCGGGATCGTAGAGCGGCGGCGGCTCGGCGCGGCAGCGCTCGGTGGCCAAAGCGCAGCGGTCGGCGAAGGCGCAGCCGACGATAGTGGCGCCGATGCCGGGCAGGAAGCCGGGAATGGTATCGAGGCGACCCTGGTCCTTGCGCTGGCCGCCGCGCGGCAGGCAGCGCAGCAGCGCCACCGTGTAGGGATGGCGCGGATCGTTGAAGACGTCCTTGGTCGAGCCTTCCTCGACCAGCATGCCGGCATAGAGCACGCCGACGCGGTCGCACATGTTGGACACGACGGCGAGGTTGTGGCTGATGAACAGGATCGAGGCCGACAGCTCGCGCCGCAATTGCCCGATCAGGTCGAGCACCTCGGCCTCGACCGTGGCGTCGAGGCCGGTCGTCGGCTCGTCGAGGATCAGCATCGAAGGGTCGTTGGCCAAGGCCATCGCGATCGCCACGCGCTGCTGCATGCCGCCAGAGAGTTGATGCGGATAGCGCTGCATGACGCTTGCCGGATCCGAGATGCGCACGCGGTTCAGCATGGCGAGCGCCTTGTCCTCGGCCGCCTGTCCGGTGACGCCGGCAAGCTCGAAGATCTCGGTCAGCTGGCGCCCGATGCGCAGCGACGGGTTCAGTGCCTTGCCGGGGTCCTGATAGACCATCGACACGCTGTCGGCGCGGGCGCGCCGCAGCGCTTCCGCGTCGAGCTTCATCACATCCTTGCCGTCGAGCGCGATCGAGCCGCCGGTGATCGAGCCGTTGCGCGGCAGGTAGCGCACCACCGACAGCGCCACGGTGGATTTGCCGCAGCCGGATTCGCCGACCAGCCCATAGGCCTCGCCGGCCTTGATGGTTAGGTTGACGTTGCGCAGCACCGCGCGGTCGCGGCGGCCGACCCGATAGGCGACCGAAAGGTCCTTCAGCTCAAGCGCGTTGGCGGGGTGGCTTGGCTCAGTCATTGAACGCTCCATGCACGCCGTCGGCCACCAGATTGACGCCGATCACCAGCGAGGCGATGGCCAAGGCGTCGAACAGCACCGTCCACCAGAAGCCGCCGCCGATCATGCCGTAATTGGAGGAGATCGACAGGCCCCAGTCGGGCGAGGGCGGCTGGATGCCGAAGCCCATGAAGGAGAGCGTGGCCACCGCGAAAATGGCGTAGCCCAGCCGCACCGTCGTCTCGACCAGGATCGGCGGGATGACGTTGGGCAGGATCTCGACGAACATCGTGTGCAGCGCGCCTTCGTGGCGCAGCTTTGCCGCGGCGACATAGTCGAGCTCGCGTTCGGCCAGCACCGCCGAGCGCACGGTGCGTGCGATGATCGGTGCGAAGCTCAGGCCGATGACGACGATGACGGTGATCTTCGAGGTGCCGAGCGCAACGATGGCGAGCAGCGCGATGATGACCACCGGGATCGCCATGAAGGCTTCGAGCACGCGGCTGACGATGTCGTCGACGATGCCGCGGAAATAGCCGATGACGAGGCCGAGCGCGGTGCCGGCAAGGGTCGCAAGGATCGTCGCCAGCGGCGCCACCGTCAGGATGTCGCGCGAGCCGACGATGACGCGCGAGAAGACGTCGCGGCCGAGCTGGTCGGTGCCGAACCAGTGGTCGGCCGCCGGCGGTGTCAGCGAGTTGATGATGTCGCTTTCGAGCGGATCGTAGGGCACGAAGTGCTGGCCGAACAGCGCGCAGACGACCCAGAACAACAGGATGAAAAGCCCGGTCAGGAAGGTGCCGGACCTGAAGAGCGAATGCAGCACCTCGCCCCAGGGGCTGCGCCGTGTGGTGTCGGGCGCGGAAGGCGCCGGCAGGCTGGCGGGCGTGTCGGTCGCGCTCATTGTTCTGCTCCCAGCCGGATGCGCGGATTGAGCACCGAATAAAGGAAGTCAGCGACCAATGTCGCCACCGCATAGACGATGCCGATGGTGAGAATGCCGGCTTCCAGCATCGGGAAATCCTTGCCGCGCGCGGCGGTGAAGATCAGCGAGCCGATGCCCTGGTAGCGGAACAGTGTCTCGATCACCACCAGGCCGCCGATGAGATAGCCGGTCTGGGTGGCGATCACGGTGATGGTCGGCAGCAGCGCGTTGCGCAGCACATGCCGCCAGATCACCGTACGCCAGGGCAGGCCTTTCAGCACCGCGGTGCGCGTGTAGTCGGAATCCAACGCCTCGATCATGCCGGAGCGCGCCATGCGCGCGATATAGCCGAACAGCACCAAAAACAGCGGCAGCGAGGGCAGGATCAGGTAATAGAGCTGGGTGAAGAAGCCGGCGCCTTTCGGCCAGGCGGCGGCGATCGGCAGCCAGCGCAGCCACACCCCGAAGATCAGGATCAGGATGATGCCGGTGACGAATTCCGGCAGCACCGTCACCGACAGGCCGCCGAGGCTGATGATGCGGTCGAGCGGCCGGTTGAGGTTCAGCGCGGCAATGACCCCGCCAAGGATGCCGATCGGTACCACCAGCACGAAGGCGACCAGCGCCAGCTTCATCGAATTGCCCAAGGCATCGATGACGAAGGGCGCGACCGGCGCGCGAAAAATGTAGGACGTGCCCATGTCGCCATGCAGGAAATTCCAGATCCAGGTGCCGTACTGAACGAGCAGCGGCCGGTCGACGCCGAGCGAGTGGTTGAGCGCGTCGACGGCGCGCTGATCGGCGAACGGCCCCAATATGGCGCGCCCGACATTGCCCGGCAGCACCTGGCCGCCAAGGAAGACCATGACGCTGAGCAGGAACAGCGTGACGAGCGACAGAGCCAGGCGCCGGACGAGGAAGACGAGGATGGCGAATACTCCTATTGGAGCCGGCTCTCCGTGGAGAGCCGGCTGTCAGGGATATGCTTGTTCGCTCTCGTCAGGCCTTCGACGCCTTGTCGAGGAACAGCTGCGACATGGCGGTGGGCTGCACGCCCGTCACGCCTTTCGCCGTCGCCGTCAGGTAGTCGTAGAAATAGCCGAAGATCACAGGCGTTTCCTCGAGCAGCAGCTTCTGGATCTTGCCCGCGGTGGCCTTTTGCGCCTCGAGGTCGAGGGCCGCGATATAGCTGGTCGCCAGCTGATCGTAGTCCTTGTTCTTGAAATGCGCGGCGTTCCAGGTGCCTTCGCTCTTCAAGGGCGCGGCGAGATAGACGTTCGGCACGCCGCGATGGCCGTAGTCGGTGATGCCCATCACGGAATCCAGCCAGTTCGACTTGCCGAACACCGCATCGCCGTAATACGCGCCCTGGTCGAGGATGTTGAGCTCGAGCTCGATACCGATCTCCTTGACCCAGTTCTGGATGAGCTGGGCGTATTCCGGGATTTCCAGATAGCGCTCCGTGGTCAGCGTCACCTTGAAGCCCTTGCCGGCCCCGGCGGCCTCCATCAGCTGCTTGGCCTGCGCGATATCCTGCTCGCGCTGCGGCACGCTCGGGTCGGTCGACGGATAAACGCCGGCGAACGGGCTGTCGTTGCCCTCCTGGGCGCGTCCCTTCATCAGGCCGGCGACGAGCTTCTTGCGGTCGATGCTGAGCGCGATCGCGCGGCGCACGCGCGGATCCTTGAACGGATCGGCATCGCACTGCATGTGCAACTGCTGATGCGCCACCGACTTGAGGCTGATGATGTCGACATTCGGATCGTTGAGCAGGCCGACGCCGGCCAGCACAGGCATCTGGTTGATGATGTCGATCTGGCCGCCCTGCAGCGCCAGGATCTGCGGCTGGATGTCGGTGAAGAAGGTGAACTCGGTGCGATCCGGCAAGGCCTTGTCGCCCCAGTAATCGTCGTTGCGCACGAAGGAGGCGCCGACCTTGGGCGTGTATTTTTCCAGCTTGAACGGACCGGTGCCGTCGAAGCTCTTCTCGTAGTCGCCCTTGTAGCTCGCCGGGATGATGACGGCGTTGTAGTTGTCGGACGACACCATGTAGGGGAAGTTGCCGTTCGCCGCGTCGAGATGGAATTCGACGGTGTAATCGTCGACCTTCTTGGTGTTGCCCTTCTGCAGGATACCGGTGAACACCGACAGCGCGTTGGACGAATTGGCCGGATCGGCGAGCCGGTCGATGCTGGCGATCACGTCCTCGGCCTTCATCTCGCCGCCCGAATGGAATTTCACGCCCTTGCGCAGCGTGAAGGTCCACACCGTGCCGTCGGCATTCGGCTTCCAGCTTTCCGCCAGCGCCGGCTTCAGCACCAGGTCCGGGCCGTCGACGCAAAGGAATTCGGCCACTTGCTGCATGACGAGCAGGCCGCCGGCGTCGGCGATGGTCACAGGATCGATCGCCGCTGCCGGCACGCTGCTGCCAATGCGGATGGTGGCGCCGGGCGCGCCGGCGCGCGCGAGCGAGGGCGCCGCGCCGAAGCCCGCGGCCATGCCGACGCGGCCGAGCAGCGGCAGCGACAGGCCGAGCAGGCTGCCATGGCGCACGAATTCGCGGCGGCTGATGCGGCCGTCGACAAGGCCGTCGATGAGATGGTTTTCAAGTGGCGTGCGGCCGCGCCGCAGCAGATCGAGAATGCGATAGTTCTTGCTCATGGGTCTGAGCCCTTTCCCCAGTTTGTTGTGGTTGGCGAGTGCCTTCAAATTGACGAGTGCCGTGGAGTTCTCCTGTTCCCCGCTCTCGTCAGTATCGGTCGACGTACAGTAGCATGCGGCTCCGACCGGTCCATCCGCTGGTTGGGATGGAAAAGTCAGATTTTCTTGATGAATTGTCTGTCGGCCAGGCGACTTGTGGCCGCCCTTTTCCGGATAAGTTCTGCTAGCTTTTCGACGTCCTCCTAAATCAGCGGCAGTCGGCGGTAGGTCCCGGGCTTTTCCGGGTCGTGATATTTGTTGCAGGGGCCATTTTCGACGAAATCGCGATTGCAGGCGGCAAGCCTTTCCTGCGACAGAGTGACCCCGAGGCCGTGGCCCTCGGGCACCGGCACAACATTGTTCTTCGGCGCGAACGGGCCTTCCTCGATGATGTCCATCGGCTGCATGCGAAACAGCGACTGGTTGGGCTCCCTGATCCAGCCGAGCGCGGCGCACAGATGCAGGTAGCAGGCGCTGCCGATGCCAGTGTCGCCGCTGTAGCACCAATAGTCGATGCCGGCATGCTCGCAGGCGCCGACGAAGCGCAGCATGCGGTTGATGCCGCCATGCGCCGTCGGGTTGCCGACGAAGGCGTCCGGCACCTTCAGCTCCATAGCGCGGGCGATGTCGATGTTGTGGGTCGAGAACGGGATCGAGGTATGCCTGCGCAACTCCCGCATCTCCTCGATCGTCGCCACCGGGTCTTCCCAGTTGCGCACGCCGAGCTCTTCCAGCGGTCGCGCCAACTGTCTGGCGGTCGCCAGCGAATAGGCCTGGTTGGAATCGACGCGGATCATCGGCTTGTCGCCGAGCTTCCTGCGGATCAGCTCGACCATCTTCATCGAGACCCTCGGGTCCTGCGTCGAGAATTTGCCCTCGAAGAAGGTCGTGCCATGGCGCTCGTGGAGTTCGAAGCAATAGTCGGCGACTTCTTCCGGCGTCTTCTCGCCCTTCACCCTGGCGCCATCGCCGCGCAGTGAGAAATAGTCCGTGAAGGGAATGTCTTTGCGCACCGCGCCGCCGAGCAGTTGATAGAGCGGCTGCTTCCACGCCTTGCCGCGCAGATCCCACAGCGCCATCTCGATGGCGCCGAAGGCCATGATGCGGGTGCGGTCGTTGATCGACTGCACGCCGCTCCAGAACGGCAGGCAGACTTCCTCGGCGCCGGCGATGTCGAAGGCGTCGCGACCGGCGAGTCTCGGCGCCAGCACGTCGTTGATGACCGCCGCCGCGCCCGGCGTCGGCGCCTCGCCGATGCCGACAGGCCCATCCTCGGTCTCGACTTCGACGATGGTCGGCGAAAAGCCGTCGAGCTCGCCAAAGACCCAAACGTAAGGCGCTTCCAGCCGGTAGTTGATCGGTGTCGCCTTGACGCGCCTGATCTTCATGTCAGCCGATCTCGAAGAAGGGCTCGCCGAGCAGGCCGGGGTCGACATCGATGCCGAGGCCGGGGCCGTCAGGAATGCCCATATGGCTGCCGGTCACGGGTGGTGCATTCTTTGCCGTGCGCACCGTCACCCATTCGTGGAAGGCGATGGCGTGCAGCCGGCGCTCCGCCGGTGTCGACAGCGACAGATGCGCCATCGCGGCGGTGTCGATCTCGGCGCCACCCGTGTCTTCGACCGTGATCATGAAGCCGAGATCGACGGCGACGTCGCGGATCAGCCGCGTCTGCGTCACGCCGCCCAGCCGCGAGATCTTCAGCGTCAGCCCGTCGGCGGCGCCCCTGCGATGGATTTCCAGCATCTCGCCTAGCGACGTGACCGATTCGTCGAGCACCATCGGCTTGTCGAGCATGCGGCGCACCGACATGTTCTCATCCAGCGTCGTGCAGGGCTGCTCGAAGGTGTAGTCGATGCCGCGCGTGGCGTCGGCGAATTGGCGGGCCTGGTAGGGCGTCCAGCCGGCATTGGCGTCACAGAAGATCACCGTGCCTTTGGGCACCGCCGAGGCAACCGTCGTCACCCGCTCGATGTCGTCATGCACATTGCCGCCGACCTTGACCTGCAGGCGCCGGCAGCCTTCGGCGATGATCCGCTTGGCAAGCGCGGCCATCTGGTCGAGCGTGCCGTGGGTGACGACCCGATAGGTCTCCGCCATGTCGCTCTCGCGGCCGCCGAGCATTGTCACCAGCGGCACGTCGGCCGCACGAGCGGCGAGATCCCAGCACGCCATGTCGAGCGCCGACTTGATGTAGGTGTGGCCCTTGAACACCGTGTCCATCAGCCGGCCGATGCCGGCCAGACCGCGCGGATCCTGGCCAATGAGATGCGGCGCGATTTCCGGCACACCGGCTCGGGTGCCCGCCGGGAACGCGGCCGAATAGAAGTTGCCGAGCGGCGCCATCTCGCCCCAGCCGGTCACGCCGCTGTCGGAGGTGATGGCGACGATCACCGCGTCGAAACAGTCGGCGACGCGCCCCTTGGACATGCGGTAAGGCCCGTCCACGAAGGGCTGGACGACATGGTAGGCCTTGATGCTCTTGATCTTCACTTTGCTGTCCGTCTGTCAGTTCTTCGATGCGCGCTTTTCGAGGCCGCGCGCATAGGCAAGAAGCTCCTCGAAATCGAGGTCGATATGCTCGCGCGCATGGCACTGGGCGGCGCGCATGTCCGAGTCCTTGAGCAGTGCCACATAGGTTTCGTGCACATCCTCGGCCGGCACCGGCTCGTTGCGTGCGCGCTGATGCAGGGCGAAGTACATCTGCAGCCGGCTGGTCAGCCGCTGCCAGGTCTCCAGAAGCACCGAATTGTCGGCCCACTCATAGATCAACCCATGCAGCTGCAACGCCGTTTCGATCTGGCGCGTGGTGTTCTTCGCGCGCGTCGCCTGCTTCACCGCCTCGTGGCGGCGGTCAAGCTCGTCGAAGAAGCGCGCGTCGCGCTGCGGCCAGGCGAGTTCGATGGCGAATTCATCGAGCACCTTGTTGAGGGAATAGGCATCGATGATGTCCTTGGCGGTGACGTCGATGACGAAGGTTCCGGCATAGGCGATGCTGGTCAGGATGCCTTCCTGCACCAACTCGCGCATCGCCTCGCGCAGCGGCGCGCGGCTGACCCGCATCTGCTCGGAAATCCTGAGCTCGTTGAGCTTCTGCCCCGGTTCCAGCTGTCCGGTCAGGATGGCGCGCCTGAGCAGGGCGACGATCTCCGCCCTGCGCGTCGTATCCGCGATCGGACTGAAATCCAGCTTTGCCATGGGACGACCCCCCGGGAGGAATTTCCGCAAGACAAGCAGATTGTCGACAATCTAACAAGAGCTGATTTCCACAAGCTCGGATTTTAAATCGCAGCCTCAGGCGGCACGTCCGTAGAACCCGATCCTCTCCTCATCGGTGAACATCACGCCGGGACGTTCGTAGTAGGAGAACACCGCGATCATGCGCTCACGATTGCCCTCAACGGTGGTGACGCGGTGCGCGGTGTTCTTGCCGCGGAAGACGTTCAGCGTTCCGGCCTTGATGCGCAGGATTTTTGCCTCGGGGTCGCGCCCCTCGAGCAGCTTCGCCACGCCGTCATAGTTCGGGTCGCTGTCCGAGCGCAGGTCGGTGCGGTATTCGAAATCGCCGCCGACCTCGGGCGCTTGCAGCAACAGCGTCGTGGTGAATTCCGAGCGATCGAAATGCCAGTTGAGCGCTTCGCCGGCGCGGTAACCCATGACGTTGGCGCGGGCGAGCGGATCCTGCATGACATGCAGTTGCGGCTTGTCCATCGCCGCCGCCAGGAACCGCACCATCGGCTCGTATTCGTAGATCGACAAAACCGTGCTGCCCGGGATCTGGTCGGCACAGACCGTATGGCTGATCGTCTCG
Organism: Mesorhizobium sp. WSM3859; assembly: GCF_002295065.1. Lineage (GTDB taxonomy): Bacteria > Pseudomonadota > Alphaproteobacteria > Rhizobiales > Rhizobiaceae > Mesorhizobium. Next base: position 85,960 of record NZ_NSGG01000009.1, on the reverse strand, counting down.
ACCTTGCGCAGCGCCGGATGGTCCGGTGCGAGCTCCGGGATCGACGGCTTGAAGTAGATGTTGTGCATGCGCTTGTGGACATGCGAGCGGGTGTCCATCACCGGCCGAATCTCCGCGACCGCCTTTTCGGCGATGCCGGGGCGGAGGAAGCCTTCCAGGTTGAACATGCCGTTTGCCGCGAGCGCCGCCTTGGAATCGTCCACCAGGCGCTGCCATTCAGGGCTGCCCTCGCGGTTCAGGGGATAGCGGTCCAGGTCGAGAATGTCTTCGATCATTGCGTCCTCCAAAAATCTGAAATCACTACCGCAAGGAAAACTTTGCCGCAACGCGGAAAATTGTTAGGCTCCGCCAAGAAAATCTTTCGGGGGCAAAACGTGGAAAAGCTTCCGCCATTGAATGCGATGAGGGCTTTCGAGGTCGCGGCCCGCGCCGGCTCCTTCACGCTTGCCGCTACCGAGCTCGGTGTGTCATCGGCCGCGGTCAGCCAGCAGATCCGCAATCTGGAAGACTGGTTCGGCAAGCAGCTCTTTATGCGCAACGGCAACCGTATCGCGCTGACCGATGCCGGTCATGCCATCTATCCGCAGACGGCGCGGGCGTTGGGCGAGATCGCTGCGGTCGGCCGGCGCATGCTGGAAGGCGGCTTGCGGACGCGCCTCGTGGTCAGCGTGCCGTTCTCCCTGGCCGAGTTGTGGCTGACGCCAAGGCTTGCGGTGCTGCTCGACGGCTTTCCGCAAATGGCGATCGATGTCCGGGTCGAGGACGATCCCGTCGATGTGGTGCGCCAGAACATCGACCTGCGCATCTCCTATGGCGATTATCACTACCCGGCGCTGAAGATGGTGCGGCTGGTTCATGACGAGGTGCTGCCTGTAGCGTCGCCCGACTTCTGGCAACGCCACGGCGCCGCCGATCTGGCCGATGTGCATGAGAGCCATTTCATTCACACCAACTGGGGTCCGAACTATGCCTCGCATCCGAGCTGGGCGGACTGGTTCGCGGCCGCCGGCGGCAGCCGCGCGCCCGACCCGTCGCATGGCCGCCGGGTCGGCCTGTCCAGCCTGGCGATCGGCGCCGCGCGGCTGGGCCTGGGCATAGCTTTGGGACAGAAGGTGATGGCAAACGCGGATGTCGAAGCCGGCCGATTGATCGCGCTGTCTTCCGTCTCCGTCCGCCTCGGTCAGCCTTATTGCGCCTTCATGCTGCCGGCGAAGGCGGAACGCGCCGACATTGCCGGCCTCGTCGAATTGCTGGCGAGCAATCCCGGCAGGCCCCGCACGGAACCGGCATCGGGAGCCGCCTGACAACTCAAAACGAAACGGCGCCCTCGACGTGGGAGCCGAGGGCGCCGTCGGACCGGAACTGATGGGGGTTATCAGCTGGCCGGTTTCGGTTGCGGCAAGGGAGAAACCGGCATTCCGGGTCCGATCTTCTGCAGATTGCCCGTGATCACCTGGTCGGTCTCGGAGATGCCGGAGGTCACGGAAATCAGGTCGCCGTCGGTCGGCCCAAGCGACACCAGTTTCTGGTCGACCGTGTTGCCCTTGCCCAGCACATAGAGGTACTTGCCGAGCTGGCTGGAACCCAGCGCCACCTGCGGCACCATCAGCGTGTTGGGCTGCTCCTTCACATGCAGCCGCACCCGCACATATTGCCCAGGCAGCAGTGTGAACTTGGCGTTGCCGATCGTGGCGCGCGCCGTGATCGTGCCGGTCGAGTGGTCGATCGTGTTGTCGATGAAGGTCAGCTCGCCCTTCTGGCTGGGCACCGTATCGCCGGGCAACAGCACGTCGACGGCGACCGGACCATTGGCCTTGGCCTGCTCGATCTGCACCAGGTCGGTCTCGCTCGGGTTGAAGGTCACATAGATCGGGTCGAGCTGCACCAGCGTGTTGAGCACCGTGCCGGCGACGCTGACCAGCGTGCCGACCGAGGCCTGGTTGCGGCCGATGCGGCCCGGGAACGGCGCCTTGATCTCGGCATAGCCGAGGTTGAGCTCGGCCGTCCGCACCGCCGCCTGGTCGACGGCAAGGGCGGCCTGGGCCGTGCGCAGATTGCTGGTGCGCTGGTCGAAGCTGTCCTTGTCGAGATAGCCGGCCTTGGCGAGGTCGCTACCGCGGCCGAGATTGGACTTTGCGTATTCGAGCGTCGCGGTATCGCGCTGCACCTGCGCCTTCGCCTGGTCGAGCGCGGCCTGATAGTCATCGGGCGCGATGCGGTAGAGCATGTCGCCCTGCTTCACGTCGCTGCCGTCGGCCGCGGTCTGCTCCTGCAGATAGCCCGGCACGCGCGCCTGCAGCGTGATGCTGCGGATCGACTCGACTCGCGCGGCGTAGTCGAGATAGATCGGCAGCGTCTTCTTCACGACGTTCACCACCGGCACCGGCATGACGAAGGCCGCCGGGGCGGGCGCTGCGCCCGCCGTGCCGCCGCCGAGATAGCCCGGATTCAGCAGGTGGACGCTTGCCACCGAGATCGCGCCAAGCGCAACGGCCGTTCCTAAAGCGATTTTCCATTTACGCATTTTGGTCTCCAATCCTATTCGGCCGCCTGGGCGAGCTATTCAGCCGCCTGGGCGAGCGGCTGAAGCGCCGGCTCGGCGGTCGGTTCAATGTCTTGCTGCTGAGGGGCGTCGTGGTGTCCCTTGGCTGGTTCTTTCTCGCCGCGCTCGCGCAGCTGTTCGATCACCGCGTAGAAGACTGGCACGAAGACCAGCGACAGGATGGTCGCCGCCACCATGCCGCCGAAGACGGTGGTGCCGATCGACTGCCGGCTGGCGGCGCCCGCGCCCGTCGCGAACATCAGCGGCAGCACGCCGAGGATGAAGGCGAAGGCGGTCATCAGGATCGGCCGCAGCCTCAGCCGTGCCGCTTCCATCGCCGCTTCGACGATGGTCAGGCCTTCCTCACGTCGCCGTCTGGCGAACTCGACGATCAGGATCGCGTTCTTGGCCGCGAGGCCGATCAGCATGACGAAGCCGATCTGCGAGTAGACGTCGATCTGCATGCCGCGGAGCAGCAGCACCACGAAGGCGCCGAACAGGGCGAGCGGCACGGCGAGCAGCACCATGAAGGGCATCGCCCAGCTTTCATACTGCGCCGCCAGGATCAGGAAGACGAAAACAATCGCCAGCCCGAACACGACCGAGGCGATCGATCCGGCCTTGAGCTCCTGGAAGGTGATGCCTGTCCATTCATAGCCGAAGTCGCGCGGCAGAACGTTGGCCGCCGCCCGCTCCATGGCAGCAACAGCCTGTCCGGACGAGAAGCCGGGGGCAGCGCCGCCATTGATCAGGGCCGAGGCATTGTTGTTGTAATGCGGCACGGTCTCCGGTCCGACGATCGGCACCAGCTTGCCCAGCGTGCTCAGCGGCACCATGCCGCCCGAGGCGTTGCGCACATAGAGCCGCGAGATGTCGGTCGCGTCGGCGCGCGCGTCCTTGTCGGCCTGGATGGTCACACGGAAGGTGCGGCCGAACAGGTTGAAGTCGTTGACGTAGAGCGAGCCGAGATAGATCTGCAGCGTGTTGAAGACATCCGGCAGGTTGAGGCCGAGAAGCTTCGCCTTGCTGCGGTCGAGGTCGTAGTTGAACTGCGGCGTCGAGGTCGAGAAGGACGAGAACAGCTGCTGCGGGTTGAGCTCCGGCTGCTTGCGGGCTTCCGCAATCAGCGCCTGCGTCACGTCGTTGAGCGCGGCACTACCGCGTCCCGACAGATCCTCCACCTGGAACTCGAAACCACCGGTGGTGCCGAGGCCCGGGATCGACGGCGGATCGAAGGACAGCGCGAAGGCTTCCGGGATCTGCAACAGCTTGTTGCGCACATCGGCGACCAGCTTCGAGGCGTTCTGGTCAGGTCCGCGCTCGTCCCACGGCTTCAGGATGGCGAATTCCACGGCCGAGTTCGACTGCGCGGCGCTGGTCAGGAAGTTCAGGCCACTGATCGAGCCGACGATGTCGACGCCGGGCGTGTTCTGCAGGATGTCACGCGCCTTCTGGGCCACCGCGTCGGTGCGTTCGAGCGAAGCGCCGTCGGGCAGCTGGATGACGACGAAGAAATAGCCCTGGTCCTCGACGGGGAGGAAGGTCGAAGGCAATTTCTGCCAGACGAAATAGGTGGCGACGAGGCCGGCCGCGAACAGGCCGAGCATTATCCAGCGAAGCTTGATCAGGATGCGCACGCCATGCGCATAGGCATGCGACAGCCAGTCGAAGCCGGCATTGAACCAGCGGAACAGCACGAATTGCGTTTCGCCGCGATGGCGCAGGAACGCGGCGCTCAGCGCAGGCGACAGCGTCAGCGAGTTGAAGGCCGAGATGCCGACCGAGATCGCCACCGTCAGCGCGAACTGGTTGTAGAGCCGGCCGGAAACGCCGGGGATGAAAGCGACGGGGACGAACACCGCCATCAGCACCGCCGTGGTGGCGATGATCGGCCCGGTCACCTCGGCCATCGCCGCGCGCGTCGCGGCAAGTGGCTTCAGCCCGGCCTCCAGCTGTCGCTCGACATTCTCCACCACCACGATGGCGTCGTCGACGACGAGGCCGATCGCCAGCACCATGCCGAGCAGGGAGAGCATGTTGAGCGAGAAGCCCAGCATGTACATGACCGCCAGGGTCGCGACCAGCGAGACGGGAATGGCGATGGTCGGAATGATGGTCGTGCGCCAGCTCTGCAGGAAGATGAACACCACCGCCACGACCAGCACCAGCGCTTCGCCGAGCGTGATCAGCACGTCATGCATTGAGGCCGACACGAAGCGTGTCGTGTCGTAATGCATGGCGTAGTGGACGCCCTTCGGGAACCGCTGCGACAGCTGCTGCATCTTGTCCTTGACCCGCTGCTGCAGGTCGAGCGCGTTGGAGCCGGGCATCTGGTAGACGGCAAGCACCACGGTCGGGTCCTTGCCGAAGAACGCGGATGACGAATATTGCAGCGCGCCGAGCTCGATGCGGGCGACGTCGCGCAGCCGCACGAGCGAGCCGTTCTGCGAATTGGCGCGCACGACGATGTCGCCGAATTCCTTGGGGTCGCTCAGGCGGCCGACCGCGTTGACCTGCATCTCGAAGGCGGTGCCGGCGGGCGCCGGCGACTGGCCGATCTTGCCGGCCGCCACCTGCACGTTCTGCTCGGCGATGGCGTTCTGCACGTCGACGGCGGTGATGCCGAGATTGGCCAGCTTGTCCGGATCGAGCCAGACGCGCATCGAATAACGGCGCTCGCCGAAGATCTGCACGTCGCCGACGCCCGCCAGGCGCTTCAGCGGATCGACCACCTGCAGATAGGCAAGGTTGCTCAGCGCCACCGGATCGACCGAGCCGTCCGGCGAGGTCAGGTCGACGATCAGCACGAAATTGGGGTTCTGCTTCTTGATCGTCACGCCGCCCTGGTTGACGATTGCCGGCAGGGAGGATGCCGCTTGGGAGACGCGATTCTGCACGTCGACTGCCGCCGTGCTCAGCGGATAGCCGACATCGAAGGTGATGGTGATGGTCGAGGAGCCGTCATTCGAGCTCGTCGACGACATGTAGGTCATGCCTTGCACGCCGTTGATCTGCTGCTCGAGCGGCGTGGTGACCGTATCGGCCACGACCTGCGCGCTGGCGCCCGGATAATGGGCGCTGACCACGACCTGCGGCGGCGTGATGTCGGGGAACTGCGAGACCGGCAGCAGGAAATAAGCGATCGCGCCGGCGAGCACCATGATGATGGCGATCGCCGATGCAAAGATCGGACGGTGAACGAAGAAATTTACCATGATGCGGACGCCTCGCCGAAGGTTTTTCCGAAATGGCGCAGGCGCCGGGCCCGGCCGGAGCCGGAATCCGCCAGGAAGGATGGCAGGACTTCATCGTCCGGCGCCTGTTCCGCCGCGCGCTGGCGCAGCATCCGCTCGAAGGCTTTGGGGTCGATCCCGTCCGCCTTCATCACCAGCCGGATCATCGGATCCCGGACGGCTTCGTCGATCGTCAGGTATTTGCGCTTTTGCATAGGAGCGGCTCCTTGCTCGGTCCGCATCAATTGATCACGGACCGCTTTTCTCTTTTTTCACCGGCCGGAGCCGCATGACAGGCTATTTTTTCGTCCTATCTCACTCTGGCAGGCTATCGGTGGGCCTTGTCGTTTGACGGAGAGTGATATAGGTGTTACCAGTAAGTAACATCTAAAAGTTACAGACCGGTAACACCCTAGTCAAGAGGTGACCTCGGTTTTTTTGGAAACGACGAAAGGAGAGCATGATGACTGACGGCGTTGCGGAGCGTTCCCGCCCCCGGGATCGGATCCTGGAGACGGCGCAGGACATGTTCCACAAGCACGGCATCAAGGGCGTTGGCGTCGACGCAATCACCGAGGCTGCCGGCACCAACAAGATGACGCTTTACCGTCACTTCGAATCCAAGGACGATCTGGTCATCGAATGCCTGCGCGCCACGGCGGCGAAGGCTTCGAGGATATGGGACGAGTTCGAGGCCAGGCATCCCGGCGACAAGCTCGCCCAGTTGCATGCCTGGGTCCAGAAGGCTTCGGAATTGCTCAGCGTCGACAGCCGTGGCTGCGACATGGCCAATGCCGCCGTCGAGCTCACCGAGGCCGATCACCCGGCCAGGCGCGTCATCAAGGAGCTGAAGGAAGCCCAGCGCGAAAAGCTGGTTGCGCTTTGCCGCGATGCCGGCATCGGCCAAGCCGAGCTTCTCGCCGACACGCTGTCGCTGCTGCTCGAAGGCGCGCGCGTCTCGATGCAGAGCGTCGGCGCCGAAGGCCCGAGCGCGCAATTCGTGCGCATGGCCGAAAGCCTGATCGCATCGTTCCGGGCGCGCTGATCTCTTCGCCTCGTCCTGATTCTGTTATGCTGTCCCGGAAACGGGCGCTAGACGATGGGTCAGGCAAGTTTTCCGGAGATGTATGAGCGCTGGCTCGTGGCGCCTCTCTTCCGCCCTTGGGCCGAAGCGACCTTCGATGAGGTGAAGCTCTCTCCAGGCCACCGCGTGTTGGACATCGCCTGCGGCACGGGAATAGTCGCGCGCGTTGCCAGGGAACGGCTCGGTGCCGCCGGCTATGTTGTCGGCATCGACATCAACGCGGATATGCTTGCGGTCGCGCGCACCGTGGCGCCAGACATCGATTGGCGCATAGGTAACGCCGGTGCGCTGCCGCTCCGCGACAGAGAGCAGTTCGACGTGGTCGTCTGTCAGCAGGGGCTGCAGTTCTTTCCCGACAAGCCCGCCGCGGCTGCGCAGATGCGGCGAGCTTTGGCGCAGGGCGGCCGGTTGGCAGCTGCCACGTGGCGCTCCGATGAGGAAATCCCCTTCTTTCGAGAACTCCGCCGCGTCGCCGAGCGGCTCCTCGGCCCAATCGCCGACCTGCGCCACAGCTTTGGCAATGCGGCGCTGCTCGAGGCGCTGCTCCGGGACGCCGGCTTCCACGACGTTCGATCAAGGACAATATCGCGCAGGATACGCTTTGAGGACCGGGCACCCCTTCTGCGATTGAACACGATGGCGCTGGTCGGCATGAGTGCTGCCGGTAAGGCAATGGCCGTTCACGAACGCGAGCGCATCGCGGAGGATATCGTGAGCGGGAGTGCGCCCGTGCTGCAATCCTACGCCGATGGATCGGGAGTCGCTTTCGAGCTCAGCTCCAATCTGGTGACAGCGAAAGGCTAGAGCAATTCCAGGAAAAGTGTGAGCGGTTTTCCGCCCGGAATTGCGTTAAATCAAAGAGATAGCCCGTGCCTGCTCAGCATCAGATGGGCTGGCTTCTCCCCCTTTGGGGCGCAAAGAAAAAGCCCGCTGCCGGGAGGAGGTGGCAGCGGGCTTGATTTCGAATACGGCACGGGAGGAGGTGTACCGCACTCAGCGTCAGCATCACATCTGGGAGGAGGAGATGGCCGACACCCAGATAAATACGGGGTGCCTAACGATTCGGCAATTGCGAAACGTGCATAGCTGCTGTGCAGAAACGCGAGATCAATCGTCAGACAAATCCGAGGAACCATCCGCCGGGACCGGTCGCCGGTCTACTGCACCGGCACGTTTTCCTTGAAGATCAGCCGCGGCTCGATGAATTTTTTCGTCAGATAGGGGGCCGAGGAGGCGATCGAGCCGAGCAGGCGGATCACGGACTGCTCAGCGATCAGCCGCGCATTCTGGTCGATGACGACGTCGGCGAGGTCATCGACGAGATAGCGCCGTGTCTCCTTGGTCAGGTCGTGGCAGATGAAGACCGGCTTCCTGCGCGGCTTGGCTTCTAGCAGCGCCTTGGCGACGCCGGAGCGTCCGGCGCCGACGCAGTAGATGCCGAGCAGATCCGGTTCGTCGTGCAGCGCCTTGATCGTCGCGCGGTAGCTGGCGTCCGGCTCGTCGTTGATCTCGACGGCGCTGGACACGGTGAGGTTGGGGAACTCTTCGCTCAGCACCGAGCGAAAACCCATCTCGCGCTCCTCATGGCCGCGATAGGAGCGCGAGCCGACCACCATCGCCAGGTGCCCGGTGCGGCCGCCGAGAAAGCGGCCCATCAGCAGCGCCGCCGTGCGGCCCGCAACGCGGTTGTCGATGCCGACATAGGCCGAACGGGGCGCGGCCGGCACGTCCGAGACCAGCGTGACCAGCCTGATCCCGGCCTCGACCAGCTCGCGCAGGATGTTGCGTGTGCGCGGATGGTCGACGGCGATGACGCCGACGCCATTGGCCTTGAGCGACAGATTCTCCACCGCGCCCTGCAGCGCGCCGGGCGAAATGCCGGCAAGGTTGTGGATGCGGCAGGAGGCGACCAGGGGCAGGCGCGCCGCATAGTCTTCGATGTGATGGGCAAGGTCGGCCATGAAGGCGTTGGAGCCGATCGGCAGGAAGAATTCCAGATGCGCCGGCTTCGACGGCAGCACGACCTGATCGAGCGTCGGCAGATAGCCGAGCTGCTTGGCCGCCTCCAGCACCCGCTGCCGGTTGGCGGCGCTCGCGCCCGGGCGGTTGTTCAGCACCCTGTCGACCGTCGCGGTCGACAGGCCGCAGCTTCTGGCGATGTCGGCTACGGTGGCTTTCATGGGTCCAGTCATAGGATGGGATGCGAGCCCCTGTCACGCCAAGTCAATGTCAGCCGAAATCAGCCATGCGACTCCCGGCCGTCGGCGATCGCATCCCGGATTTCCTTGTCTGACATGCCGGTGATGACGCGCTCGACCTCGGCCACCGTCGTCTTCTTCGGATCGATGTCGTCGGCCACCACCTTGCCCCGGCGCATCACCACGATGCGGTCGACCACCTGGAAGACGTGGTGGATGTTGTGGGCGATGAAGATGCAGGAATGACCGGAGTCGCGGGCGCTGCGCACGAAGCTCAGCACCCCTTGCGTCTCGGCGACGCCGAGATTGTTGGTCGGCTCGTCGAGGATGATGAGATCGCTGTCGAAATGCATGGCGCGCGCGATCGCCACCGCCTGCCGCTCGCCGCCCGACAGCGAGCCGATCGGCGTCGTCGGCGGGATGTTCTTGGTGATGCCGACTTGCCGCAGAAGGTCGCGCGCCACCGCGTTCATCGCCTCCTGATCCATGCGGTTGAGGAAGCGCGGCGCCTTGATCGGCTCGCGGCCGAGGAACAGGTTGCGCGCGATCGACAGCTGTGTGACCAGCGCCGAGTCCTGGTAAATCGTCTCGATGCCCTCAGCGATTGCGTCGCTGGTGCTGCGGAAATTGACCTTCTTGCCGCGCACGAAGATGTCGCCGCTGGTCAGCGGCACGGCGCCCGACAGCACCTTGATCAATGTCGACTTGCCGGCGCCGTTATCGCCGAGCAGGCCGACGATTTCCTTTTCATTGACGTGGAAATTGGCGTCCACCAGCGCCTGCACGCGCCCGTAGGACTTGCGGATGTTTGTCATGCGGATCAGAGGCTCGGCCATCGTCTTAAGTCCCTGCCTGGTGCCGGCGTTCGAGCCATGAGTGCAGCGCCATCATGCCGAGGATGATCGCGCCGATGAAGATGTTGTAGGCGAGCCCCGGCACCCCGATCAGCACGATGCCGTTGCGCATCACGCGCAGGATCAGGATGCCGAGCACCGTGCCGATGATGGTGCCGCGCCCGCCGGTCAGCGCCGTGCCGCCGATCACCACCATGGCGATGACCTCGAGCTCGTAGCCGGTGCCGCTATTGGGGTTGGCCGCGGAGGTGCGCAGCGACGAGATCACGCCGGCGAGCGAGGCCATCACCGCCGACAGGACGAACAGGCCGACCTTGACGCGGTTGACGTTGACGCCACGCGCACGCGCCGCGTTGGGATTGCCGCCGGCGGCCTGGATCCAGTTGCCGGTCCGGCTTTGCGTCAGCACATAGCCGAGGATGATCGCAGCGCCGATGAACCAGAACAGCGAGGCATAGATGCGGAACGGACCGACATAGAAGTCTCCGACCAGGAGGTTCGCCAGCCAGCTGCCTTCGGCGCTCCAGGTCCGCTGCGGAAAACCGTCGGTGACGAAGAGCGCCGTGCCGCGCACGACCAGCAGCATGCCGAGCGTGACGAGGAAGGACGGGATCTTGAGCTGGGTCACGAACCAGCCATTCACCAGCCCGATCAGCGCGGCAACGATCAGCGCGATCAGCAGGCCCACCTCCAGCGAGGTGACGCCGCTGTTGTAGAGCGTCCACATCAACACTGGCGAGAAGCCGAACAGCGAGCCGACGGAAAGGTCGAATTCGCCCGATGTCATCAACAGAGTCATCGCCAGCGCAATGAGGCCGAGCTCGACGGTGAAGGCCAGGATGTTGGAGATGTTCTGCGGCGACAGGAAGTCCGGGTTGATGGCCCAGAACACGACCAGCTCGACGACGAGCAGGACAAGGGGGCCAAATTCTGACCTGCCGATCAGGCGCTGGACGAAGGAACGATTTTCCACGAGATACCCGCGACATGATTGAAACTGGCCGGGTTACGCGCCGCGTATGGCGGCGGCTCCGGCGGCGGTAGCATCCAGCGCCGCGCCTCAGGTGGAAAGCGCGGCGCTGGTCAATCGCGCGGGGACTTATTTGCCGGACAGGATCTTGTCGTAGACGCCGGCGGTGTCCTTTTCATAGAGCGCGCCGGTGATGACGTTGAAGCCCGGGGGAATGCCGCTCGCGGCCATGTTGGCCAGCGAAAGCGCCACATAGCTGGTCGCCTGCGGGTCCTGCCACTGCGCGGCATTGACGTAGCCGTTCAGCACTTCCTGCGTGGTGTCGAGCGAGTTGCCCCAGCCGACGACCGGGATCTCGCCGGCCTTGACGCCGACCTGGTCGAACACGCGCTTGATCGAGCCGGTGACGAGGTCGCCGAGGCCGATGATCGCCTTCACCTTGCCCTTGTGCGCGGTGAGGTAGTCGGCCATGCGGCTGATCACTTCGGCCTGGTCGAGCGTGGCCTCGGTGATCTCATAGGTGATCCCGAGCGGCTCGAAGACGCTCTTGATGCCTTCCTCTTCCTGCACGCCATAGGTGGCGCCGGGAACCTCGACCGGCATCCAGACGAAGTCGCCTTTCTTCACTAGCCCCTTGTCGACCAGGTATTGCGCCCAGTGCTTGCCGAAGGTGACGTTGTCGCCGCCGACATAGGCGTTGAAGTTGGCTTTCGGGTCGGGCGTGTTGAAGTTGATGATCGGTATGTTGGCCGCGCGCGCTTCCTTGGCCAGCTCGATCAGGCTGCCCGGATCGGGGCTGGTGGTCACGATGCCGTCGGCCTTGGCCGAGATGGCGGCGCGGATCGCCTCCTGCTGCGAGGCAACGTCGCCATTGTGGAACGACGTGTTGACCTTGTTGCCGGTGTCGCTTGCCCATTGCTTGGCGCCGGCCAGGAAATAGGTCCAGACCGGGTCGGCCGGACCGCCATGTGAAATCCAGTAGAACGTCTTGGCCTCAGCCATCGCCGGAATGGCGATGAGCGCGATCAAGCCAAGCACGAGCAGTCTTAGCCGCGAAAGCATTCGATTTCCTCCCATGTTGAAACTCTCCTCCTGGATTGGCGCGACGCGGCCTTTGTCCACGTCTCCTGCCAGCGCCGACCGGAACGTCCAGAGCATTCCCTTTTTCAGACGATGGCAAGGCTCCATCGCCAATGGATGTTGGCACAGCTTCGCGCGCCATCAGCAATCCCATCAGATTGCATCAGCTGCGATGATTTTCGCGGGCAAGCGGCCCCATCGGCTCATCCGCCGCGCGGATTGACCTCCAGGCAATGGCCCTCTGGTGCGGCGTTAGATAAGGCCCGCCTTGGCCAGGTCGCGCATCAGGTGGCTGGCGCCGTAGGTCCAATGCGGACAATCCGGCGACAGGCGCACGCGATTGGTGAGCGCGCCGAGCTTTTCCGACGAGATGGTGACGATGTCGCCGACCTTGTGGGTAAAGCCTTTGCCCTTTTCGCCGCGATCCTTGGAGGGCACGAACATGGTGCCGAGATAGAGCGCCAGCCCGTCGGGATACTGGTGATGCGGCCCCATCGCCGCCTTGACCAGTTCTTCCGGCGAGCGGCTGATTTCCGCCATCGAGCTCGCGCCTTCCAGCGAGAAGCCGTCCTCGCCCTCGACGCTGAGCCGCACGGTGGCGCGCTTTACGTCGGCGATGGAAAACGTCTCGTCGAACAGCCGGATGAACGGCCCGAGCGACGCCGAAGCGTTGTTGTCCTTGGCCTTGCCCAGAAGCAGCGCCGAGCGTCCCTCGACATCGCGCAGATTGACGTCGTTGCCGAGCGTGGCGCCGACGATGCGGCCCGAGCTGTCGGCGATCATGGCGATCTCCGGCTCCGGATTGTTCCAGGTGGAGACGGGATGCAGCCCGACATCGGCGCCGAAGCCGACGGACGCCATCGGCTGGCATTTGGTGAAGATCTCGGCGTCCGGGCCGATGCCCACTTCCAGATATTGCGACCAGGCGCCGCGCGAAATCAGCTTGGCCTTGATCTCCATCGCTTCCGGCGAGCCGGGCTTGAGCTTGGAGAGGTCATGGCCGATCAGCCCGGCGATGTCGGCGCGGATGGCGTCGGCCTTCTCCGCCGAGCCGCGCGCCTGCTCCTCGATCACACGCTCGAGCAGGCTGACGACGAAGGTGACGCCGGAAGCTTTCACCGCCTGCAGGTCGACGGGCGACAGCAGGACGGGCTTGGTGGCGTCACGCGTGGCCTCAAAACTGTTCGCGGCGATGTCGGCGAGCGCGCCGATCGCCTTGCCCTTGGCCGAACGCAGATAGTCAGCCGGATCCTTCAACTCGCAAAGATCGCGCACCGTCGGCGCCGCGCTCGAGGTGATGTCGATGACCTCGCCGTCCCGCACCGTCACCACCAGCGGATGAGAAGCGGTGCTGGTCCTGGCGCGGCCGACGAAAAGTCCCTCGGCAGGCAGGCGGGTCGGATCGGTCATGGCATCATTCCTCTCGATTGTCGCGCGGCACTTTCCCCGGATTTAGCGCGAACGTCTATCCCGTCGATGCCAAGGTTTATGGGCCAATGGCTGTGCTGTCACATAGCCAGGACCTGTCTGGCCTATCGAGCGCTCTTTCAAATTCATGAAATCGCCAATAGGATTTTCACGAAGTCCTAGCGCCGAGGTGATCTTTGCCCGCAGCCTTCTCCGATCCGGTGTGGCAAAAACCCCAAACGGTGCCGGCGTTCCGGTCCGAACTGTCATCCGGCGGCACGTTGGACGCGATCATCGTCGGCGGCGGCATCATGGGCCTGTCGACGGCCTTGCATGCGGCACGCGCCGGTCTGTCGGTCCAGGTGCTGGACGCCGGTGCGATCGGGCAGGGCGCTTCCGGCCTCAATGGCGGCCAGGTCATTCCCGGCCTCAAATACGACCCGGAATGGCTAATCGAGCATTTCGGCAAGGAGCGCGGCGAAGCCCTGGTCGCGTTCGCCGCCTCGACGGCCGACGCCGTGTTCGATCTGATCCGCGAAGAGAAGCTGGCCGTGCCGTTCACGCGCAACGGCTGGATCCAGGCGGCGCACACCGAGACCGCGCTGAAGGCGGCGGCCAACCGCGATCGCCAATGGCGCACGCGCGGCGCCAATGTCGAGCTGCTCGACAAGGCCGAGATCGCGGCGATGACCGGCGCCAGGGGTTATCTCGGCGGCTGGCTCGATCGCCGCGCCGGCGTCATCGATCCGCTGTCCTACACGCTCGAACTGGCCCGCGTGGCCTCGGCGGCTGGCGCCGGCATCGCCGAGCAACAGCGGGTGGTGAAGCTCGCCAAGGAGGCCGGCGGCTGGAGGGTTTCGACAGAGAGCGGCATCGAATTGCGAGCGAAGTCGGTGGTGCTCGCCACGAACGCCTATACGGACGGCCTGTTGCCCGGCCTCGCGCAAACAATCGTGCCGCTGCATTCCTTCCAGATCGCGACCGCGCCGCTGCCGGCGGAGCTTGCAGCAAGCATCCTGCCCGGCGGGCAAGCCGTTTCCGATTCGCGTCGCATCCTCGTCTACTATCGCAAAAGCCCCGATGGCCGCATGGTGCTGGGCGGCCGCGGGCGCATGGCGCTGCCCTCAAGCGCGGCCGACTGGGCACATTGCGAGCGCGCGCTCATCCGCCTCTATCCGGCGCTTGACGGCATCGCCATCGAAAAGCGCTGGTTCGGCCGCGTCGCGCTGACGCCGGATCACCTGCCGCATCTGCATGAACCGGAGAAAGGCCTGCTCGCGGTCGTCGGCTGCCAGGGCAGGGGCGTCGGCCTGATGAGCGCGCTCGGCAAACGCATGGCGAACTATCTTGCCAGCTGCGATACCAGGCAATTGCCGTTCCCGCTGTCGCCGATCCGGACGGTGCCGTTCCACGCCTTTCGCCAGATCGGCGTTGCGGCGGCCATCACCTGGTACCGGATGCTCGACGCATTCGAACGCTGACGCCGAACGCGTGCAGCGCACAAGCGATTCAGCTTGACAGTTTCATGAATATGAAAAAACATTAGGCGATTTCAGAATTCCGATGGGCAGTTTCGCCAAACGGGCCATGAACATGTCGACCATCGTTGCAGCACGGCCGTTGCCGGAAAACCGCATCTCGCCGGTCTTCCGCTTCGCCATGCTGCTGCCGGGCGGGCTGGTCACCTTCTTCCTGATCCTGTTCGCGCTCGGCCTTGTGGTCTTCCTCGCCTTCAGGGGCAATGACGGCTCGCTGCTCGGCGTCGGCCTGACGGCGCAGAATTTCCTCACCGTCGCCACCGATCCGCTCTACTGGACGGTGACGCTGCGCTCGCTGGTGATTGCCGGCCTGGTGACGCTCGCGACCGTTGCGACCGCATATCCGGTCGCCTACTACCTCGCCTTCCATGCCGGCCGCCGCCGCAACCTTTTGCTCTTCCTGGTCACGCTGCCCTTCTGGACCAGCTATCTCTTGCGCGTCTTCGCCTGGAAGATCGTGCTCGCCTATAACGGCGTGCTGAACTCAGCTTTCATCGAAAGCGGCCTTTGGAAGGAGCCGACGCTTGCCTTCCTCAACACACCGGCCGCGGTGGTGGTCACGCTCGCCCACGCTTACGCGCCCTTCGCCATCCTGCCGATCTATGTGGCGCTGGACACGATCCCGAAGTCGCTGCTCGAAGCCGCCTCCGATCTCGGCGCGCGGCCCTTCACATCGTTCTGCCGCGTCGTGCTGCCCAATTCCATGCCGGGCGTGCTGGCGGCGGCGCTCGTCGTCTTCGTGCCGACGGTCGGCGACTATGTCACGCCGGCCATGGTCGGCGGTCCGGCCAGCACCATGATCGGCACGCTGATCCAGTCGCAGTTCGGCAAGGCCAATGACTGGCCGTTTGGCGCCGCCCTTTCGGTCTGCGTCATGCTGGTGATCCTATGCGTCGTGCTGGTCGCGCGCGGCGCCGACCGCCGGTTCGGCAGCCGCACATGAGCACGCGGGCCAACACCAACAGCGACGGCCGCTGGCTCGGCCTTTACGTGCTCGCCTATCTCGTCTTCCTCTATCTGCCGGTGCTGCTGATCCCGCTGTTTTCCTTCAACAATTCCATCCAGGCGGCGTTTCCGCTCCAGGGCTTCACGCTCGACTGGTACCGCACGCTCTACGGCAATCCGGTGCTCTCCGGCGCCCTGGCCAACAGCCTGGTCATCGGCGTCATCGCGGCTTCCGGGGCGACTCTTTGCGGCATCACCGTCTCCTATATGGACCTCTATGGCCGCTCGCCACTCGCCGCCACCATCAGCGCCATCGCCCGGCTGCCGATCCTGATCCCCGGCGTCATCGTCGGCATTTCGCTTCTGATCTTGGTCAACCTCATCGGCCTCGGCCCATCGCGCATCTCGATCGTGCTCGGCCATATCCTCGTCGCGCTGCCGACGACGGTGGTGGTGATGCGCAGCCGCTTCGCTGCCATTCCGAAAACCATTCGCGAGGCGGCGCTCGATCTTGGCGCTTCCGATTGGACGACGTTCCGCCGTGTCATGCTGCCGCTGAGCGCGCCCGCCGTGCTGTCGGCCTTCATGCTCTCTTTCCTGATTTCCTTCGACGAGTTCATCGTCGTCTTCTTCCTCGCCGGCACCGAGCCGACGCTGCCGCTCTACATCTGGAGCCAGTTGCGTTTTCCGCGCTCGCTGCCGACCGTGATGGCGCTGGGCACGGTGATCCTCACTGTCTCGTTCATCATCGCCGGCACCGCCGAAATCCTGCGCCATCGCGGCCTCGGCGCCGCGCGCCGCAATCCAGCCTGAAGCACAACAAAGAAGAGGAGAACGAAAATGACTATGCACCTGAAATGGATAACCGGCCGCAAGGCCCTGGCGGGTCTCGCGGCCCTGGCCATGGCGCTGTCGTCGACGGTCGCTTTTGCCGCCGACAAGCTGCAATATTTCACTTGGTCGGGCTATGAATTGCCCGACTTCAACAAGAGCTTCCTTGCCGCGCATCCGGACGGCGTCGAGGCGTCGATCTTCGGCGATGACGACGACGCCTTCACCAAGGTCAAGGCCGGCTTCCGGCCCGATATCGCGCATCCCTGCTATGACAAGGTGGCGCGCTGGAACAAGGAAGGCCTGCTGCAGCCGATCGACACCAAGCGTATCAAGAACTGGGATTCGATCTTCCCGGTGTTCAAGAACCTGCCCGACCTGCAGGCTGGCGACGGCAAGGTGTGGATGGTGCCGTGGGACTGGGGCAACACCTCGATCCTCTACCGCACCGATCTGGTGAAGAATCCCGAGGCGAGCTGGAACCTTCTCTGGGACAAGCAATATGCCGGCCGCATGGCGACTATCGACGCCGTGCATGACACGCCCATCGTCGCAGCACTTCTGGCGGGCGTGAACCCCTTCGACATGACGCCGGACCAGATGGACAAGGTGGCGGCAAAACTGCGCGAGCAGCGGCCGCTGTTGTCGAGCTACACCACCGACATGACCTCGGTGGAGCAGGCTTTGGCCAGCGGCCAGCTGGTCGCCGCCATGACCTGGAACGCGTCGGCCACGTCGCTCAAGAAGCAGGGCGTCCCGGTCGAGTTCATGAAGCCGAAGGAAGGCATGCTGACCTGGGCCTGCGGCTTCGTCATGCTCAAGGACGCCAAGAACGTCGATCTCGCCTATGACTTCATCAACAGCCGGCTCGACACCGACTCGGGCAAGTTCCTGATCCAGTCTTACGGCTATGGCAGCTCGCTCGCCACGGCTTTCGCCGGCGTGTCGAAGGACGAACTGGACAAGCTGCAATTGCCGGCGGACCCGGACGTGATGCTGAAGAGCACCATCTTCACCGGCCCGATGAAGCAGAATGACGATGTGGCCAAGATGTTCGAGAAAGTGAAGGCCGGGGGATGAGCGCTCTTACCTTCTCCCCTTGTGGGAGAAGGTGGATCGGCGCGCAGCGCCGAGACGGATGAGGGGTGATCCAGCGGAGTGAGACGTTGGCGTTCCCTGGAGCACCCCTCATCCGTCGCCTTCGGCGACACCTTCTCCCACAAGGGGAGAAGGGGGAGCCTGGCGGCGCAGCGCCGCGTCGGTGGAAAGACAACGAGGACCATTGCATGGATGTCTTTGACGAAGCCGCCGAAAGGTCGAAAGACGATGCCGACATCCGCGTCGGCCGGCGCGTGCGGGCGTTGCGCCTTGAGCGTAACCTCTCGCTCGCCGACCTTGCCGCAAAAGCCGGCATCTCCATCGGCGCGCTCAGCCAGATCGAGCGCGGCATGTCCTCGCTGCGCGTCAAGGTGATCTGGCCGCTGGCCGCCGCCCTCGACATCGAGCCTTCCGCGCTGATCACCGACGGCAACGAGGCGGTCAACGACCTTTATTGCGTGCGCGCCGACAAGCGGCGGCAGATTCCAGTGAAATCCGAAGGCATCGCCAAGGCGCTGCTGTCGCCACCTGCGGCGACGCTCACCGGCATGCTGGTGACGGTGGAGGCAGGCGGCGGCACAGCGGAAGCCTACGCCCATGCCGGCCACGAATTCGGTTTCGTCATGACTGGCGAGGTCGAGCTGGTGGTCGATGCCACGACTTATGTGCTGAAAGCCGGTGACAGTTTTGCCTTCAAGAGCACGCTGCTGCACGCCTTCCGCAACCCCGGCGCCGAGCGCTGCCAGATCCTCTGGGTCAACACGACAAAACCGTCCGAGGTGCGCGATGGCGCCTGACGCGCTCGTAAGACTGCAAAAAGTCTCGAAAGTCTTCCCAGGTGGCGTGGTCGGCCTCGATGCCGTCGATCTCGATATCGCTCCGGGTGAGTTCCTGACCCTCCTTGGCCCTTCCGGCTGCGGCAAGACGACCAGCCTGCGCGTCATCGCCGGCTTCGAGAGCCCGTCGAGCGGCAATGTCCTGCTCGAAGGCCGCGACATCACGGGCTTGAGGCCCTTCGATCGTCCAGTCAACACCGTCTTCCAGGACTACGCGCTGTTCCCGCACATGGATGTCGCGGCCAATGTCGGTTTCGGCCTGTCGCTGCGCAAAATGTCCGGCGCCGAGCAGGCAAAACGCGTCCGCGACGCGCTCGACATGGTCGGCCTCGCCGACAAGCTGCGCGCCCGCGTCTCGGAACTCTCCGGCGGCCAGCGCCAGCGCGTCGCTTTAGCCCGCGCCATCGTCTGCGAGCCGCGCGTGCTTCTGCTCGACGAGCCGCTGTCGGCGCTCGACGCGCATCTGCGCGAGCAGATGCAGGTCGAGCTGAAGCGGCTGCAATCGCGGCTCGGCACCACCTTCGTCATGGTCACGCATGACCAGACCGAGGCGCTGTCGATCTCCGACCGCATCGTCGTCATGAACAAGGGTCGCATCGAGCAGACCGCCGCGCCGGCAATGCTCTACGACCGTCCAGCGACGCGTTTCGTCGCCTCCTTCATCGGCACGATGAACCTGTTGCAGTCGTGCTTTGTCGGCCGTGATGGCGAGCGCCTGCGCTTCGCCGCCGGCGAGCTGCCGCTGGAGGCCACCGCAGACAGTGGCGAGACGCCGGCCGCCGGCGACACGCGCACCATCGGCGTGCGCCCGGAAGATCTTCTGGTTGCAGGCGAAGCCGGCGACGGCACCGCGCCGGCGCGGGTCAGCGGCGTCGTCTTCCACGGCCGCACGCTGCGCCTTCATGCCGAGCTCGGGCAGGGCACATCGATCGTCATCGACGCCCCGCGGCGCGCCGACGGTTCGCAATTCAGCGTCGGCGACGTGGCGCATGTCAGCCTGCGCCGTGGCGCCAACTGCCCCATGCTTTCCAGCTGACGGGCAGGGCCCAAGGCTCACGAGGCCTTGGCGAAGAATCCTTGATAGTCGGACTTGGCCTGCAGCAGCCGCAGGATGTTCTCGCGTGAGGCGCGCACATGCGCGCGGGCGCGCTCGCCGGCCAGAGCGACATCGCCGGCGCAGATCGCGTCGACGATGCCGGCATGCTCCTCGCGGGTAAGCTTCCATTCGTTCAGCCACAGAAGCTCGGTCCACACATATTGCTGGCACTTGTCGAGGATGCCGCAAAGCATGCCGTGGAGCATCTCATTGCCGCTGATTTCGGCGATCACCCGGTGCAGGTCGATTCCGACCTGAAGCTCCTCGAATTTTTCCCGCGTGCTTCGATCCGGGATCGCCGCCAGCCGCTCGCATTCGGCGAGCATCTCATGCAGTCTCGCCTTGTCGGCTGCGGTCGCGTTGGCTGCCGCCAGCTCGGTCGCCCGCCCGTCAAGCATTTCGCGGATTTCGAAGGCCTCGCGAAACATGGTGATGTTGAATTCGGCCACGACATAGCCTTGGCGAGGCCGCCCGATCACCAGGCCGTCGCGTTCCAGCCGGTTGAAGGCCTCGCGCACCGGCGTGCGGCTCACCTTCAGGCGCTCGGCGATCTCGTTTTCCGTGACGCGGCCGCCCGGCGGGATCTGGCCGGTGATGATCAACGCCTTCAGCTTCTCGAACACCGAGTCGCGCAGCGTGTTCTTTCTCTCCTTGCTCAAACGTCCCGCCTCCAACGGTCAGTCATGGAATCGCAGTGTAGTGCCTTTTAGCGCCTGCTTGAACAGACCCTGTCGCGACGCGCGGCCGCTCCGAGCTGCCCTGCTTCTCCACCATCAAAATACCGAAGCCCCGTGTTGACATCGGCTTTCGGCGAATTACACTCAAAATTGTATACAAATTCGCATACCAAATCAACGATAACGGGAACACCGGTTGGAGAAGCGAAAATGACGAAGAGACTTTGCATTAATGGCCTGGCGCTCGCCGGGCTGCTGGCATCGGCCGCCGTTCCGGCATCGGCCGCCGACACCATCACCGTCGCCTCATGGGGCGGCACCTATCAGGAAGCGCAGACCAAGGCCTTCTTCGATCCGACGGCCAAGGAACTCGGCATCACTATCAAGCAGGACACCACCAACGGCCTCGACGATGTGCGGCTGCAGGTCACCGGCAACGCCGTCAAATGGGACATCACTGAGCTTGGCGCCGACGAATGCGCCCGCGGATCCAAGGAAGGCCTGTTCGAAAAGCTCGACTACAGCGTCATCGACAAGACCGGCATCAACCCGAAGCTCGTGCATGACGACTGGGTCGGCATCTCCTACACGTCCGTCGTGCTGATCTACCGCACCGATGTTTTCGGCGACAAAGGCCCGAAAACCTGGGCCGATTTCTGGAACGTCGAGAAATTCCCCGGACGCCGCGCGCTCTCCGGCAGCCAGGCGACGGAAACGCTGAGCGTCGCCGCTTTGGCCAAGGGCATTCCGATCGACAAGGTCTATCCGGTCGATATCGACGGCGCGCTGCAATCCGTCGACAAGGTCAAGGGTCATATCGATGCGTGGTGGACCTCCGGCGCGCAGGCCATGCAGCTCGTCAAGGATGGCGAGGTCGACATGGCGAGCATCTGGAACGGCCGAGCCGGTACGCTGAAGAAGAGCGGTGCCCCGGTCAGCTTCTCCTTCGATCAGGGCGTGCTCACCGCGGACTGCATGGTCATCCCGAAGGGTTCCAAGAACAAGGACCTCGCCATGAAGGCGCTGGCAAAGTTCGTCAGCCCCGACCTCCAGGCCAACCTGCCGCTCTATGTCGACAACGGCCCGGCGAATGAGAAGGCCTTCGAGACCGGCAAGATCCCGCCCGAGCGCATCAAGGACATCAATTCCGCGCCGGACAACGTCAAGAAGCAGGTGCTGCAGGATCCCGCCTTCTGGCGCGACACCCTCGTCGAGGCGACGGAGAAATTCAACAACCTGATCCAGCAATGACGATCGTACTGGAGCGGCGTCCTCGCGGCGCCACTCCGCATCGTTCGCAAAATGATCCGGAGTTGAAGGAGATGCTCTTGTCTCTCGCGCAGTCCGCGCTGCCCATCGGCATAAGCGGTATCGAGAAGCGCTTCGGTGCTGTCTCCATCCTCAGCGATCTCAGCCTCGATGTCGCGGCGGGCGAATTCCTGACGCTGCTCGGACCGTCCGGCTCGGGAAAGACGACGCTGTTGATGATCCTGGCCGGCTTCGTGCGGGCCAATGCCGGTTCCATCAAGGTCGGTGGCGAGGAGATCATCACCATGCCGCCGCACAAGCGCAACATCGGAATGGTGTTCCAGAACTATGCGCTGTTCCCGCATATGAACGTCTTCCACAACATCGCCTTTCCGCTGAAGCAGCGCCACGTATCGGCGGCCGAAACGGCGGAACGCGTCGAGCGGGCATTGGACCTGGTGCAGTTGAAAGGCCTTGGCGAGCGCCGTGTCGACCAGCTCTCCGGCGGCCAGCGCCAGCGCGTGGCTCTGGCCCGCGCCATCGTTTTCGAGCCGCGCATCGTTTTGATGGACGAGCCGCTGTCGGCGCTCGACAAGAGCCTGCGCGAGCACATGCAGATCGAGCTGCGCAACCTGCATCGCAGGCTGGGCATGACCACGGTCTACGTCACGCACGACCAGCGTGAGGCGATCACCATGTCGGACCGCATCGCCGTCATGAATGCCGGTCGCATCGAGCAGATCGACCAGCCCGAGGTTCTTTACGCCAGGCCGCAGACCAAGTTCGTCGCCGGCTTCATCGGCGAGTCCAGCTTCGTTCCCGTAGAGAGCCGCAACGGCAGCGTCTGGTACGAGGACAGGAAGCTTCGCATGACCACGACCGCGCCGTCCGCCGGCCGGCATCTCATGGTGGTGCGGCCGGAAAAGCTGCGCCTGGTCGCCGACGCCGACGAGGCCGGCGGCGTCAACCTGCTGCCGGCGACCGTCGGCGACGTCATCTATCAGGGCGACAGCTTCGTCTGCTACGCGACGCTCAGGGATGGCCGGCAGGTGACGTTGCGCGACTATTGCCGTTCC
The DNA here is from genome assembly GCF_002295065.1 of Mesorhizobium sp. WSM3859. GTDB lineage: Bacteria > Pseudomonadota > Alphaproteobacteria > Rhizobiales > Rhizobiaceae > Mesorhizobium. The sequence goes on along the minus strand of NZ_NSGG01000009.1, from coordinate 63,247 downwards.
GACGTGCTGGCGAAACTGCCGGCGCCGGGCGAGCCGATCACGCTCGGCATCGATGCGCAGGACGTCGTTCTGGTGGCCGACCAATGAGCCTCGCATCCGCCAGTCTCGATCATGCCTCCCGCCGCGACGGGGCGCTCAATGGCGATGCGCTCAACGCCGATGCGCGACGGGAAGCGCGCGGCATGCTCGCGCTGCTGTCGCCTGGGCTCTTCCTGGTCTTCGCCGTCATCATCGTCCCGATCGGCTGGCTGTTCTGGCTTTCGCTGTTCGATGAGAGCGGTCAGCTCAGTGCCGCCAATTACGCGCGCTTCTTCGAGCAGGCGTCCTACATCAAGACCTTCGTCACCACCTTCAAGGTGGCCTTCACCGTCACCGGCGCCTGCATACTGCTCGGCTATCCCTTGGCCTATATGCTGTCGCAGCTGCCGCGTCGCGCGGCGTCGATTTGCCTGATCTTCGTCGTCCTGCCGTTCTGGACCTCGGTGCTGGTGCGCACCTATGCCTGGCTGGTCATCCTGCAGCGCAAGGGGCTGGTGAACACGTGGCTGATGGATCTCGGCGTCATCTCCCAGCCGCTGCCGCTCGCCAACAATTTCGCCGGCGTCGTCATCGGCATGACCCACATCATGCTGCCCTTCCTGGTGCTGCCGCTCTACGCCTCGATGAAGACCATCGACGTCGACTGCCTGCGCGCCGGCATGAATCTCGGCGCCAGCCCGGCGGCCACCTTCCGGCAGATCTTCTTCCCGCTGTCGCTGCCTGGCCTGGCCTCGGGTGTGGTCATCGTCTTCGTGCTTTGCCTCGGCTTTTTCGTCACGCCGGCGCTGATGGGCGGCGGCAAGGTGATCATGTGGGCGATGCGCATGGAGCAGACCACCAGCCTCTATTCCAACTGGGGCGCGGGCGCAGCGCTCGGCGTGGTGTTGCTTGGCGTCACGCTGGCGCTGCTCGGCCTCTTCCACTGGCTGCTCGGCGCCCGCGCCACCGGGGTCTGGAGCCGGCGATGAGCATGGAAAACGCCTTGCCCATCTCGCATCGGCAACGACTCTGGCTCTACGCGCTCGGCGGCCTTGTCATGCTGTTCCTGATCGCCCCGTCGGTGATCATCGTCATCATGTCCTTCTCCGGCTCCTCGCTCCTGGAGTTCCCGCCGCAGGAATGGTCGCTGCGCTGGTACGAAAGCTATTTCGGCTCGCTTGAATGGCGAGATGCCACCATCGTCTCGGTCAAGGCGGCGGTGATGACGGCGATCGTCGCGACGCTGCTCGGCACCGCGGCCGCCTACGCCATCAACGCCCGCACGCTGCGGCTGACCGGCTTGATCAACGCGCTGCTCACGGCGTCGCTGATCATCCCGGTCATTCTGATTGGCATCGGCACTTTCTTCCTCTATGCCCGCATCGGCCTCAACAACACGCTGACCGGCCTCGTCATCGCGCACACCGTGCAGGCGCTGCCGCTGGTCGTGCTGACCGTGCTTTCGGGGCTGCGGTCCTACGACATGAACCAGGAGATGGTGGCGCGGAGCCTCGGCGCCAACCGTTTCTCCGCCTTCTTCCAGGTGACGATGCCGCAAATCCGCTTCTCGATCGTCTCGGGCGCGCTGTTTGCCTTCATCACCTCCTTCGACGAGGTGGTGGTGTCGCTGTTCATCTCCGGCGGCGAGACCACGACGCTGACGCGGCGCATGTTCAATGCGCTGCGCGACCAGATCGATCCGACGATCGCCGCCATTTCGACTTGCCTGATCGTGCTATCGATCGTCTTGTTGTCCGCCGCCCAGCTTTTCGGCCGCGGACGTTGATTCAAGGATACCTAAAACAGCATGCGTGACTTCCAGTTTCCCGGCCGCTCGCCGGTCCGCGCCACCGAGGCGATGGCCGCGACCTCGCATCCGCTTTCCACCCTTGCCGCCATCGACATGCTGCGCTCCGGCGGCAACGCGATGGACGCCGCGGTCTGCGCGGCCGCGGTGCAGGCCGTGGTCGAGCCGCAGTCGACCGGCGTCGGCGGCGACTGCTTTGTGCTCTATTGCCCGAAAGGGCAGGGCGAGGTGATCGCTTTCAACGGCTCGGGTCGTGCGCCCGCCGCTGCGACCGTCGACTTGTACCGGGACAAGGGGTTCAGCGAACTGCCGAAGCAGGGCCCGCATGCCGTCACCATCCCTGGCGCCGTCGACGCCTGGTGCCGGCTGCTTGAGGATCATGGCCGCAAGGGCTTGGCCGACGCGCTCACTCCGGCCATTCGTTACGCGGAAGAAGGGTATGTCGTGCACGACCGTGTCGCCTTCGACTGGCACGACCCCGAGACTGATCTGTCGGCGGACGAGGTGGCAACGCGCATCTTCCTGCCGGGCGGCAAGCCGCCAAAGGCGGGTGACATCCATCGCCAGCCGGAACTGGCGGAGACCTTGCGCATCATCGCGAAAAAGGGCCGCGCCGGTTTCTACGAAGGCGCGGTCGCGGACGATCTGGTCGGCAGGCTTCGTGCGCTCGGCGGGCTGCACACGCTCGACGATTTCGCCGCCACAAAGGGCGATTACCGGACCCCGGTCAGCACGTCCTATCGCGGTCACGACATCCACCAGATGCCGCCGAATAACCAGGGCCTGACCGCGCTTCTGATGCTCAACGTGCTCTCGGGCTTCGACCTCGGCAGGCTGGATCCCGAGGGCGCCGAACGTCTGCATCTGGAGATCGAGGCAGGACGCCTCGCTTACCAGGATCGCGATGCGCTTTTCGCCGACCAGGATCATGTCGACGTGCCCGTCCAGGCGCTGCTTTCCAGCGCCTATGCCGACCGGCTGCGCGCCGCGATCGATCCCGAGCGCGCCATGACCGACCTGCCGCGTCTCGATCTCCCTGGCAGCGACACAGTCTATATCAGCGTCGTCGACCGCGACCGCAACGCGGTGAGCTTCATCAACTCGACCTATTATTCCTTCGGCAGCGGCGTCGTCGGCCCGAAGACCGGGGTCGTGCTGCAGAACCGTGGCTCCAGTTTCCGCCTCGATCCCAAGCACCCGAACGCGATCGCGCCCGGCAAGCGGCCGATGCACACGATCATGCCGGGCATGATGACGAAGGACGGCCGCGCCATGATGCCCTTCGGTGTCATGGGCGGCGGCTACCAGCCCTTCGGCCATGTGCATCTTTTGACCAACATGATCGACTTCGGCATGGACCCGCAGCAGGCGATCGACGCTGCACGCGTCTTCTACAACCACGACGTCGTCGAGGCCGAGCGAAGCGTGCGTGCGGATGCCATCGAGGGCTTGCGTCGCCGCGGCCATCGTGTCGTGGAGCCCGATCACCCGTTGGGCGGCGGACAGGCGGTGCTCATCGATTGGGAAAAGGGCACGCTGACCGGCGCGTCCGATCCGCGCAAGGACGGCCTGGCGCTCGGATATTGAGCCGGCCTTGCTGGACATGAGCCGATCGTTCGAAACATAGTCTGGAACCATGATAAACAGCGAAAACGCCACCGATCTCGCCCATCGCCTCGCATCCGGCGCTGAAGACGCGCCGGCCATCGCCGCGCCCGAACGGACGGCCCTCTCGCATGGCGGGCTGCGCAACCTGATCCGCGATACTGTGGCGCGGCTCAACGTGCTGGGCATCGGTCGTGGCGACCGCGTCGCCATTGTGCTGCCGAATGGCCCGGAGATGGCGACGGCTTTTATTGCCTTGGCGGCGGCCGCGTCCACCGCTCCGCTCAATCCGGCCTACCGCGCCGACGAACTCGATTTCTATCTGACCGATATCGGCGTCAAGGCGATCCTGGTCGGCAAGGACGAGCAGGGCCCTTCGGTCGAAGTCGCCGAGCGCCTCGGCATCCCGGTGCTGCGTTTGGTCGTGCCGGAAGGCGCGCCGGCCGGCGTTTTCAAGATCGAGGGCGAGCCGGTTGGATCACCGGTTTCATCCGGACCGGCCGAGGACGGCGACATTGCACTCCTCCTACACACCTCCGGCACCACGTCGCGCCCGAAACTGGTTCCACTCAGCCACACCAATCTCGCCGCTTCGGCCGCGCATATAGGCGCGACGCTCGGCCTGACGCCGGCCGATCGCTGCCTCAACATCATGCCGCTGTTCCACATCCACGGCCTGATCGCTGCGGTGCTTTCCTCGCTCGCCGCCGGCGGCAGCGTCTTCTGCACGCCGGGCTTCAACGCGCTGCGTTTCTTCCAGTGGCTCAGCGAGGCCAAGCCAAGCTGGTACACGGCCGTGCCCACCATGCATCAGGCGATCCTGCCGCGCGCCGCCCGCAATCCGGAGCAGCTCGCCGAGGCGAAGCTGCGCTTCATCCGTTCGTCGTCTGCATCGCTCCCGGCGCAAGTGATGGCCGAACTGGAAGCGACCTTCGGCTGCCCGGTGATCGAATCCTACGGCATGACCGAGGCCGCGCATCAGATGGCGTCCAATCGCCTGCCGCCCGGACTGCGCAAGCCCGGCAGCGTCGGCGCGTCGGCTGGCCCGGAAGTCGCCGTCATGGCGCCGGACGGACGGCTGCTCAAGGCTGGCGAGATCGGCGAGATCGTCATTCGCGGCCCGAACGTCACCGCGGGCTACGAAAAGAACCCGGACGCCAATGCCAGCGCCTTCGCCCATGGCTGGTTTCACACCGGCGACCAGGGCGTGCTCGACGAGGATAATTACCTGCGCGTCACTGGCCGGTTGAAGGAGATCATCAACCGCGGCGGCGAAAAGATCTCGCCGCTCGAGGTCGACGAGGTGCTGATGGATCATCCGGCGGTGGCGCAGGTCGTCACCTTCGCCATGCCGCATGACAAGCTGGGTGAAGAGGTGGCGTCGGCCGTCGTGCTGCGCGAAGGCCAGAGCGCCAGCGAGGCCGACATTCGCGGTTTCGCCGCCACCCGGCTCGCCGATTTCAAGGTGCCGCGTAAGGTGGTGATCCTCGACGAGATTCCCAAGGGCGCGACCGGCAAGCTGCAGCGCATCGGTCTCGCCGCAAAACTCGGGCTCGGCTGATGCGCATCACGGTCTTTGGCGCCGGCGCCATCGGCGGCTACCTTGCCGCCAAGCTGGCGATCGCCGGCTCGGTCGATTTGTCGATCGTGACGCGGGGTGCGCATCTGGAGGCGATCAAGGCGGATGGGCTTCGCCTGATCGAGGGCGGCAACGAGACAGTCGCGCGGGTGAGGACGGCTGCGCGCGCCGAGGACCTCGGCGTGCAGGACTATGTCGTTCTGGCGCTGAAGGCGCATTCGCTGGCGCCGGCCCTTGACCAGATAGCACCGCTGCTGGGCGAGGGGACAGCCGTCGTCACCATGCAGAACGGCGTGCCCTGGTGGTATTTCCACAAGGCCGGCGGCGCGCTCGAAGGCACGCGGCTCGATGCGGTCGATCCCGGCGGGACGATCTGGGAGCGCATTGGACCGGAGCGCGTCATCGGCTCCGTCGTCTATCCCGCGGTCGAGGTTGATGCGCCGGGCCTGATCCGCCATGTCGAAGGCACGCGCTTTTCGCTGGGCGAGCCGTCGGGCGAGAAGAGCGAGCGGGCCACCGCCTTGGCCCGCGAGATGGTGAAAGCCGGGCTGCAGGCGCCGGTGCGCGAGGACATCCGCTCGGAGATCTGGGTGAAGCTTTGGGGCAACCTCACCTTCAACCCGATCTCGGCGCTGACCGGCAGCACGCTCGCCGCGATCGTCGCCGACGAAGCCACGCGCGCCGTCGCCCGCGCCATGATGCTGGAGGCGCAGGCGATCGGGGAGAGCCTCGGCGTGCGCTTCCTCATCCCCGTCGACCGACGCATCAAGGGCGCCGGCGATGTCGGTGAGCACAAGACCTCGATGCTGCAGGACCTCGAGCGCGGCCGCCCTATGGAGATCGACGCGCTGGTCACGGCCGTGCAGGAGCTCGGACGCCTGACCGGCCAGCCGACGCCGACCATTGACAGCGTGCTGGCGTTGGTGCGGCGGCTGGCGATCGAGCGCGGATGTTATTGACTTCATAGACGCGAAGATCCTTCGCCCTTGACTCTTGTCGATGTTCCTGTTTTGTTCTGGACAAGATCTTAATAGCGAGTTCGTCCTCATTCACAGCTTGCGGCCTGACGATCTGCAGGGAACTCAACCGCTGGCCGGCTGATGGCCGCGTCATAGTTCCAGACGCGACGATCCTGACACGAATTGTCACCTGCAAAACGGCCCCGCAGTGGCAAGCGAACGATCGGTTCCTACTTGAGGTCTGGTCCAAACCGGGAGGAAATCATGACCACTGCCGACATTGCCAAGGATTTCACCGAACTTCTCAAGCGGGGCGACAGCCACGGCGCCGCCGCGAAATACAATGCCGACGACATCGTCAGCTACGAAGCGATGGAGGGACCAACGGCCGTGTGCAACGGCAAGGAGGCCGTCAAGCAGAAGGGTGAATGGTGGGAAGCGAACCATGAGGTTCACGGTGGTTCGGTCGAGGGTCCCTATGTCAATAGCGACCAGTTCGCCTTGCGCTTCAGCTTCGACGTGACGCCCAAGTCCACCGGCGAACGCGTCAAGATGGACGAGGTTGGCCTCTACACGGTCAAGAACGGCAAGATTAGCGAAGAGCGCTTTTATTATTGAAGCCGGACGGCCTCAGGCGGCTCATTGCTTTCGCGACCTGAATTGAAAGACCAGGCATGGCGGCTGGACAATACCCTGGCCGCCATGTGTCTGCGATCTCAAATCGTCTTCGCATACGCCGCAAGCTGGTCGGCCACCGTGCCCCAGCCGTCGAAGAAACCCATCTCCTCGTGGTTGTTGCGGGTCGCCTCGTCGCGGTGGATGGCGGTGGCGGTGTAGCGCGTGCCCTTGCCTTCGGGCGTCAACGCGATGACAGCGGTGATGAATGGCTCGCCGGACGGCCGGTAGCCCGGCAGCAGCGCGTCGGTCCATACAAGCCGCTCGTTCGGCACGATTTCGAGATAGCAGCAATGGCGGTCGCTGACCTCCTTGCCGTCGGGCGACTGCATGCGCGTGCGGAACAGGCCGCCGGGCCTGAGATCGATCTCGCAGTCGGTGATGATCCAGGGTTTTGGCGTGAACCATTGCTTGACATGCTCCGGCTTGGTACAGGCACGCCACAGCAATTCGCGCGGCGCGTCGAGGAAGCGCTCAAGCGTCAGGTCCAGCTTCGGATTGGGCTTGAACGGATAGCTCACTTTTCACTCTCCTTGAGGTTCATCACATAGGCGTCGAACTGGTCGAGGCGGCGTTCCCACAGCGCGCGCTGCTCGGCGAGCCAGTTTTCCGCGAGCTTCAACGGCTCGGGCGAGAGCCTGTAGGTCCTCACTCGGCCGGCCTTTTCCGACCGCACCAATCCGCAGCCCTCCAGCACCTTGAGGTGCTCGACGAAGGAAGGCAGCGCCATCTCGAAGGGCTCTGCCAGTTCGCTGACCGATGCCGGGCTTCTGTTCAGTCTTTCGACCACGCGCCTGCGCGTCGGATCGGCAAGCGCGCGAAAAATGCCGTCAATCGGCGGCACGCTTTGGCTGGCGGTCTCAAGATTAATCATTGGCCATGGCTCCATGGGCTTCGGACAATACTTAGGAAAAAACCTTAGTATTGACAAGAGCCAAAATCCGGGGATCGCAAAGCGGGAAGGGCAGGCTCTAAATCAAGGAGAGCATGATGGCGTCCGAAAACCGCTTCGCACTTTTCGGCATCATGCTCTAGGGTTCGGCCGGATTCGCAACCCCACCCGACCGAGGCCTGCCTTGACGATCACCATGTACGGCATCATCACCTGCGACACGATCAAGAAGGCGCGCGTCTGGCTGGAGAGCCACGGCGTGCCTTACCGTTTTCATGACTATCGGGGCCGAAGGCATCGAGGCGGAGAGGTTGAATGGGTGGGTCGGCAAGGTCGGCTGGGAAAAACTGCTCAACAAGGGCAGCACCACCTTTCGCGAGCTGCCTGAGAAGGACAAGGAAGAGCTCAACGAGAAGAAGGCGAAGAAGCTGATGCTGGCCAAGCCGACCATGATCAAGCGCCCGGTTCTTGAGGTGGGTGATCGTATTCTCGTTGGGTTCAAGCCCGATGTATATGAAGTGGCGGTGAAGTAGAGGCGGGACGGCGAAGCTGCCAATCTCCCCCCTTGCGGGGGAGATGGCCGGCAGGCCAGAGGGGGGTGTGAAGGAACGCAACCTTGGCCGAACGTGTTCCAGCGCGAATCTGTCTTGGTATGCGGCAGCGAATGGTTGAGAGGCCGGAGGGACAGCACCCCCCTCTGCCCTGCCGGGCATCTCCCCCGCAAGGGGGGAGATTGGACGTCGCTTTGGCCTTCGCCAATCGCCAACGCTGTGAGACTCCTCACGCCCCCCGCAAATATTCCGCCAGCGCCACGGCATTGTTGTGCGCTTCGTCATGCGCGCCATAGAGCAGCGTCACCTTACCTTCTCGCAACAGGACGCGCAGTTGCGCCACCGCTTCCTCGTTCAGGCCGAGTTCCGCCAGATACCGCATCTGAAACTCAGCCCAGCGCTCAGGTTCGTGCCCGAACCACTTGCGCAGCTCGTCGCTCGGCGCGATCTCCTTCAGCCAGAGCGTCAGCGCGGCGTCCTTCTTGGCGACGCCGCGCGGCCAGATGCGGTCGACCAGCACCCGCTGGCCGTCGGCTTTCGCCGGCGGCTCGTAAACACGCTTCACCGCAATGTCGAAGGCCATCACACCTCCACTGGCGAGGAGCTTATGCCCACTCGCCCTTGCGCATCACCGGCACGCGGCTGCCGTCCTTGGCGACGCCGTCGATGTCGATCTTGTCCGAGCCGATCATCCAGTCGATGTGGATGAAGCTCTTGTTGCCTCCGCGCGTCGAGATCTCGTCCTGGCTGAGCGAGGCGCCATTGACGAAGCACTTCGAATAGCACTGCCCGAGCGCGATGTGGCAGGCGGCGTTCTCGTCGAACAGCGTGTTGAAGAACAGAAGCCCGCTCTTGGAGATCGGCGAGGAATGCGGCACCAGCGCCACCTCGCCAAGACGCCGCGCGCCCTCGTCGGTGTCGAGCACCTTCTTCAAGACGTCCTCGCCCTTCGAGGCCTTGGCCTCGACGATCCGCCCGCCTTCGAAGCGCACCGAGATCTCATCGATCAGCGTGCCCTGGTAGGAGAGCGGCTTGGTCGAGGAGACGTGACCCTCAACGCGCCTTGCATGCGGCGTGGTGAAGACCTCCTCGGTCGGGATATTGGGATTGCAGGTGACTCCGTTCTTCGCCGTCGAGGCGCCGCCCATCCATTCGTGACCATCCGCCAGACCGACGGTGAGATCCGTGCCCGGTCCGGTGAAATGCAGTGCGTGGAAATTATGCTCGTTCAGCCATTTCGTGCGCTCGGCCAGCGCCGCGTTATGCGCCTTCCAATTGCCGATCGGGTCCTCGACGTCGACGCGCGAGGCGGAGAAGATGGCGTCGGCGAGCTTCACCACCGCGACGTCGTCCGGCTCGCCTGGAAAAACCTGCTTTGCCCAGGCGAGATCGGGATAGGCGACGATGTTCCAGTTGATGTCGAAGCCGGTGATCTTCTCCAGTGCCGGCTGGTAGGCCATCGAGTTCGCCTTGTTGGCGCGCGCCACCTTGGCCGGATCCTGCGAAGAAAGCAACGATGGGTCCTCACCGCGAACCGCAAGCCGCGCCGCATTGTTGGAGAATGCCTTCGCCATGCCTTCATAGAGCCAGCCGGCGGCGCGGTCGAAACCGACGTCGGCGCCATAGCGGAAGCGTGCCAGCGTGATCTCGTCGTCGTTGAAGATCGGCGTAACCAGCCCGGCGCCCGCCTTGTAGGCATGCTCGACGATGCGCCGCGTCAGCGGCAGCGCCGCGATCGAGGAGGTCAGCACCAGATCCTGCCCCGGCTGCAGCTGGAGCCCAACCTTGATGGCGACTTCGGCCAGCCTGTCGAGTTTCACCGGGTCGATGCTTGCCGAGACGCCGCGCGAATGTGTGGTCATGATCCTGCCTGCCGTTGTGTTGGGGTTCTCATCCTTACATAGACCGCTGCGATTGGCCTTTCCACCGCGATCGACTGGGCCTGCTCTCAAGCGTGACGGACCGCGAAAGTGCACAGCTTTTATGCGGCGCTGTCCAGCGCCCGGAACTGCGCCATGGTCGCCTCGATCTCCTCGCGGATCCAGGCCTTGAAGTCGCGAACCTTGCGGCTTTCGCTCTTGGTGGCCGAGGTCACCAGCCAGTAGCCCAGCCCGCTCTCGGCCCTGATGCCGAACGGCGCGACCAGCCGGCCGTCGGCCAGCGCGTCGGCGGTCAGCAACTGCCAGGCGAGCATCACGCCATGGCCGGCGATTGCCGATTCCAGGCACAGCATCGGATCGGTGAAGCGCGCGCCCTTCTGGAAGGTGACCGGCTCGACGCCAGCCGCCTCGAACCAGCCGTCCCAGCTGAACATCGCCCGCTCATCGGTGATGGCGCAGGTCTGCGCCAGATCCTCGATCGAGTGCAGCCTGGCCGCGATCGAGGGCGCGCAGACCGGAAACACTTCCTGGGCTAGCAGAAGCTCGCTGCGCCCGCCCGGCCATTTGCCGTCGCCGAGGCGGATGGCGATATCGATGTCGGAGCGGTCGAGATCGGCGACCCTGGCCGAGGCGTCGATGCGCAAAAGCACATTCGGATGCCGCGCGAAATGCCGCGACAGCCGGGGCAGCAGCCATTTCGAAGCGAAGGCCGGCGCCACCGAGACGACCAGCGTGCACTCATTGGCCTCGTCCGCCAGCGCCACCGCATTCGTAAGTTCGCGGAAGCCGGCGCTCAGCCGCACCGTGAAGGCGGCGCCGAATTCGGTCGGCACCAGCCCGCCCGGCGTGCGTTCGAACAGCGCCTGCCCCAGCTGCTTTTCGGTGCGCTTGACCTGCTGGCTGACGGCGCTGACCGAGACATTCAGCTCCGCCGCCGCTGCCGCCAGCGATCCCAGCCGGGCGACGGTTTCCACGGCGCGCAGGCCGTTGAGATGGACGCGGTTCAGCATAGCCATTCAGTTTTCCTAAAGCGTTCGTGCTGAAATCTCAATTGAAACCCGGTGGTAAAACCCAGAATTTAGCCGGACCAGCCTAGCGGCAGGAGCTTGTCCGATGAAGATTTTATCTTTGCTGAAAGGGTTTTCCGGCGCCGAGGCCAGGCCGCGCGATGAGGAAGAAATCGCCCGCTGGGTCACCGATCCGCTGTCGCATCCCGTGCTCGACACCATGTCCGAGCGCGAGCTCGGCGACATGCCGTTCCGGCTGACGGCTCGCCGGACGACTTATGAGACTATGGGTGCGGGTTGCCGCTAGTTATTGGCCTTTCGGCGGCGCTCCCCCTCATCCGGCCGCTTCGCGGCCACCTTCTCCCCGGTGGGGAGAAGAAGTTGGCGCCGGCGTCGACAATCTCCTCTCCCCACCGGAGGGTTTTGCACGGGGAGCGAGTTCTGTTTGTTGGGCTAGTGAGGCGTTTTTTGAAGGCGTGAGGAGCGGTTTTCGGCAGCTTTCCGGGGCATTGTCGGGTTAGGCGGCGGATCCGCTGGATTGCGGACGCACTCCTCCTCATGCTCGCCTCTCAGCAGGTGGGAAGAGGGCGCCGATCATAGTCCTTAGATTGTAGGCACAGGCCGCCAGCATGCACTGCGTGCGGTTGGCGGCGAGGTTGAAGAAGCGCACGCGCCGCATGCCATAGTGCTCCTTGAACACGGCAAACGGCCGCTCCACCGCCGCCCGTACCTTGGCGATCAGCCGGTTGCGCAGCTTTTGGCGCGGCGGCAGTTCAGGGTGATGCCTGTTGGCCCGCCGCATCAGCCGATCCTTGATGTTGGCTTCGGCGAGCCGATCGTGCCTGTCTGGGAGCGGCAGCAGAAGACGGTGCTGTTCGTCACCCACGACATCGACGAGGCGCTGGTTCTCGGCGATCGCGTCCTGGTGATGACGGCGAGGCCGGGCAAGATCAAGGCCGAGATCAAGGTCGACATCCCGCGGCCGCGCTCGATGGACGTGATCCTCGAACCCGATTTCATCGCGCTCAAGCGCCGCATCCTCGGCCTCCTGCACGACGAGATCGACGAGGATCACTGAGAGCGACCTCAAAGAAACAGTTGATGGCAGTTCGGCAGGCAAAGCGTTGAACTGCCCTCAGCGTATGAAAGCCGAAGGATCCCTACCTTTGGCCGTTGCGCGCCGAGCCGAGGATCATCTCGGAAGCTTTCTGACCGATCATCATGCTGGGCGCGTTGGTGTTACCGCCGATCAGCTTCGGCATGACCGAAGCATCCGCGACGCGAAGCCCTTCGACGCCTCGTACTTTAAGCGTTGCCGGATCGACGACGGCCATGTCGTCCGTTCCCATCTTGCAGGTCCCGACCGGGTGATAGACGGTCAGCGCCTCGGCGCGCAGGTAGGCGAGAATCTCGTCGTCGCTGCGGACGTCTTTGCCCGGAAGCATCTCCTTGCCGCGCACCGCGTCGAACTCTGGCGAGGCAAAGATCCGGCGCGCGATCTTGATGCCTTCGACCAGCACCATGGCGTCGTCTTCATGCGTGAAGAAGCGGTGGTCGATGAGGACGTCGCGGCGGGAATTGTCGCGCGACAGCCTTATCTCGCCCACGCTTTTCGGCCTGAGCACGCAGGTGTGAATGGCGTAGCCGTGACCGTATTCGATCAGCCGGCCGCGATGGCTGCGATAGCCCGGCACGAAGTGGAACTGGATGTCGGGAAGGCCGTTCGCGTGCCTGGTCTTCGCGAAGCCGCCGGCTTCGACATAGTTGGTGGTGAGCATGCCCTTGCGGCGCGCGAAATACTGGAAAGGTGCCGCCGCCATGCGGGGCAGGTTGGCGAGCGACAGGCCGAGCGTCCTGGTGCTCCTGGAGCGCACGGTGATCATGCCGTCGACATGGTCCTGCAGGTTCTTGCCGACGCCCGGCAGGTCGAGGACCGGCGTGATGCCGATCTGCCGCAGCTCAGCCGCCGGTCCGATGCCGGAGGCCATCAATATCCTGGGAGAGTTGATGGCGCCGGCCGACAGCACGATCTCGCGGCTGGCCGAGAGAGTCTTCTGGTGGCCCTCATACCGCACGCGCAGCCCCGTGGCGCGACCCTCGGCGATGACCAGATCGATCACCTCGCATTGGCTGAGCAGCGTCAGGTTCCCGCGGTCGAGCACCGGACGCATGAAGGCGCTGAAACTGCTGAAGCGCTGTCCGCGATCCTGCGTGACGTTGTAGATTCCGACGCCGAACTGGCTCTCGGCATTGAAGTCGGAATTGGCGGGCAGGCCGGCATTTTCGCCGGCCTTGACGAACATGCCGGAAAGCACGTTCGGATCGCACGGATTGTCGACGAAAAGCTCGCCGTCGCTGCCGTGATAGCGCGGGTCCTGGGCGAGGAGATTGCGCTCCAGCTTCCTGAACACCGGCAATACGTCGTTGTAGGCCCAGCCGGCGCAGCCGAGCCCGGCCCACTCGTCATAGTCTTCGGCGGCGCCGCGAATATAGACCATCGAGTTGATCGAGCTCGATCCGCCCAGCGCCTTGCCGCGATTGACCGGAATGCTGCGGTTGTTGAGATGCGGTTGCGGCACGCCGACGAAACAATAGTCGTAGTTCGGATTGCCGTAGAGCGAGAGAATGCCGGCCGGCACCTTGACCCGCAGGCTATTGTCGCTGCCGCCGGCCTCGATCAGGCACACTTTGACTGACGGGTCGGCGCTCAGCCGATTGGCGACCACGCAACCGGCCGAGCCGGCGCCCACGACAATGTAGTCAAAGCTCTCAGTCTGCATGCCCAGCCCCTCGAGAATGGCGGAACTCTAGGTGCGTCCATGGGCGCGAGAAATTCGGAAATGGTTACGCGTGACTTCGGAGATTCGTTATGGGCTCGCGCCGGCACGTGCTGCTACTTGTGAGCGCCAGTAAGGAGCGGTCGGATGGCGCAGCCTGTCTGCATCCACCCTCTGCCCAAGATCGGTTTCACCCGCGCAGCGGAAGCTGTCGGATGGTCAAAAAGGACTGAGCATGTCGGTTGAGAAGGTAGACACGCTTGTCGTCGGCGGCGGCCAGGCCGGGGTGGCCATGAGCGAGCACCTGAGCAAATGCGGCGTGCCGCATCTCGTGCTCGAGCGCGGCCGGATTGCCGAGCGCTGGCGCTCGCAGCGCTGGGACTCCCTGGTCGCCAACGGGCCGGCCTGGCACGACCGGTTTCCAGGCATGGAATTTCCCGTGACAGGTCCCGACGGCTTTCCCTCCAAGGAGGAGGTTGCCGACTATTTCGTCGCCTACGCCAAGCAGATCAATGCGCCGATCCGCTGCGGCGTCGAGGTCAAGCTCGTGCAGAGGAATGTCGGCCGTCCGGGATTTCGCGTCGAGACGTCGGATGGCGTGATCGAGGCCAACAGTGTCGTCGCCGCAACCGGACCTTTCCAGGTCCCCGTCATCCCGCCTCTCGTTTCCGCGGATAGCGGCATACTGCAGATCCATTCGAGCGCGTACCGCAATCCGGCGCAATTGCCGAAGGGCGCGGTGCTGGTGGTCGGGGCGGGATCTTCGGGCGTGCAAATTGCCGACGAACTGCAGCGCTCAGGCAGGCGCGTCTATCTCTCCGTCGGCGCGCATGACCGTCCGCCGCGCTCCTATCGCGGGCGCGATTTCTGCTGGTGGCTGGGCGTGCTCGGCAAATGGGACCTCGAAACGCCAGGGCCTGGCACGGAGCATGTGACGATCGCGGTCAGCGGCGCGCGCGGCGGCGAGACGATCGACTTCCGCCGCCTGGCCACGCAGGGACTGACGCTGGTCGGCATGACGAAGGAGTACCAGGATGGCGTGATGACCTTCGCGCCGGACCTTGCGAAAAACATCGCTCGCGGCGACGCCAATCTGATGTCGCTGCTGGACGAAGCCGACGCCTATGTCGCGCGCAACGGCCTCGACCTTCCGGAAGAGCCCGCCCTCCGCAAAATCGGCCCGGACCCGGACTGCGTGACCAATCCCATCCTCAATCTGGATCTTGCCGGAGCCGGCGTGGCGACGATCATCTGGGCGACGGGCTTCGCCGTTGACTACAGCTGGCTGAAGGTCGATGCCTTCGACGAGAAGGGCCGGCCACGGCATCAGCGCGGCGTCTCGGTCGAGCCGGGGATCTATTTCCTGGGCCTGCCCTGGCAGTCG
The DNA here is from genome assembly GCF_002295065.1 of Mesorhizobium sp. WSM3859. Taxonomy (GTDB): domain Bacteria; phylum Pseudomonadota; class Alphaproteobacteria; order Rhizobiales; family Rhizobiaceae; genus Mesorhizobium. Next base: position 48,113 of record NZ_NSGG01000009.1, on the reverse strand, counting down.
CGCAGAGGGTCGAGCTTCATCTGGGGCGTCTGGCATGATGCCAAGCATGTCGCCGACCGTATTTCGACGCAGCGCAAATATCTGGCCTACCATGCAGCCGCGAAACGCGAGCCCGTGGACGCCTGACCAAAGCTGCGAGCCCGACCCTCATGGAGACCAAGATGGCGCATACGCGAATTCGCAAATTCAACACCAAGGACACCTATCCCGAGCAGAAGCTCGACAACGATCTCTGTCAGGCCGTCGTCACGCGCGGCGGCCGCACCGTCTATCTGCGCGGCCAGTGCCCGCAGGACCTCGACACGGCCAAGAACATCGACAGCCACGATCCGGCCGAGCAGACGCACAAGGTCATGCAGAACATCAGGCAGCTCATCGAGGAGTGCGGCGGCAGTATGGAGCATCTGGTGAAGGTGGTGATCTACATCACCGATGTCCGCCATCGCGAGGCCGTCTACCGGACGATGGGCGAATACATCAAGGGTGTCCACCCGGTTTCGACCGGGCTGGTCGTGTCGGCGCTGGCGCGGCCGGAATGGCTGGTCGAGATCGACGGCACAGCCGTCATTCCGGACTAAAGCGCCATGACCTTTTCCATCGTCGCGCGCTGCCGGCGCACGGGCATGTTCGGGGTCGCGGTGTCCTCGTCGTCCCCCGCGGTCGCGGCGCGTTGCGCCTATGCGCAGGCCGGCGTCGGCGCGGTCGCCAGTCAGAACGTCACCGACCCGACGCTCGGGGTCCGGGCATTGGAGCTGATGGCGCGCGGCGCGTCGGCCACCGAGGCCATCGCGATCATCAAGCGCACGGCGGCCTTCAGCGAATACCGGCAGGTGCTGGCGGTCGACGCGGCCGGCGGCAGCGCGATCCATTCCGGGCCGAAGGCGCTGGGCATCTGGGCCGAGGCGCGCGGCGATGACGTCGCCTGCGGCGGCAATTTGCTTGCAAATGACGGCGTCCCACAGGCCATGGTCGATGCCTTCCTCGCTTGCGAAGGAGATCTGGGGGACCGGCTAATCGCGACCATGCGCGCCGCGCTCAAGGCCGGCGGGGAAGCCGGGCCTGTCCGTTCCGCCGGCATGAAGCTGGTGCGCGATGTCTCCTGGCCCGTCGCCGACCTGCGCTGCGACTGGACGGAGGACTGTCCGATCGAGCAGCTGGCTGCGCTGTGGGAGATCTACAAACCGCAGCTCGATGCCTATGTCACCCGCGCCCTCAATCCGTCCGACGCGCCGAGCTACGGCGTCCCCGGTGACGAGTAATACCGGCAATCCGGAACAAGCCTGAGCGGACTCAGTCATAAGGACTGGATCGCAAAAGCGTCCGCGATCCGTTTTTCGCGACAAGGCCTTCATCGACGGCAAGGAGCGGCCCCGACTTGATTGCAGCGACCAAACGGGCATCATATAGCCCATGCCGCTCCGCTTCACGCTCAGACAGCTCGAATATTTCGTCGCCGTTGGCGAAGCCGGCTCGATCGCCAAGGCGGCCGAGCAGGTGAACGTCTCGCCGCCCTCGATCTCGGCGTCGATCGCGCAGCTCGAAGCCGAGTTCGGCGTCCAGCTCTTCGTGCGCAAGCATTCGCACGCGCTTGCACTGACCGCGGGCGGCCGCCTGTTCCTCAAGGAAGCCGCGCGGCTGCTCAACGACGCGGACGCGCTGCACGACATTGCCGGCGATATCGCAGAAAAGGTGCGGGGACCGCTAGCGGTCGGCTGCCTGCTGACTTTCGCGCAGATCGTGCTGCCGACGCTGCGCAGAAAGTTCGAGGAAGCCTATCCGGATGTGCGCGTCCGCCAGTTCGAGCGCAACCAGGGCCAATTGTTCGAGATGCTGCAGCGTGGCGAGATAGACGCCGCGCTCACTTACGATCTCGAATTGTCGCAGGACATGACGTTCGAGCCGCTCATCCAGTTGCCGGCCTATGTGATGCTGCCGGCCGCGCATCGCCTGGCGGGGAGGGCGGGCATCACGCCAGAGGAGCTGGTCGACGAGCCGATGGTGCTGCTCGATTTGCCCTACAGCCGAGAATACTTCCTCTCGGCGTTCCAGGGACTGCGGCCCAGGATCGCCGAGCGCACCGGTGACATCGCCGTGATGCGCTCGATGGTGGCCAACGGCTTCGGCTATGGTATCGCTAATATGCGGCCGCTCAACGCCATGTCGCCGGATGGCAAGCTGCTGGTCTTCGTTCCCCTGCTGGGCGACATCAGGCCGCTGACCATGGGCATTGCGCTGCCCAATGCCGAGCACCGCACGCTGACGGTGCAGGCCTTCATCGACCATTGTCGGCGCTTCGTGGTCGAGCAAGGCGTCTTCGGCACCGAACGCATCGTCAAATGAGGAAGGTCACGGCCAGCCTTCGGTGAGCCGCGACAGGAGCCGGCCCAGCATCTCGTCGCAACGCCGCAACTGTTCGATGCTGACATATTCGTCCGGCTTGTGCCCCTGCGCCATCGAGCCCGGCCCGCAGACGACGGAAGGCGTGCCGAGATCGCGGCTGAACAAACCGCCCTCCGTGCCGAAAGCGACTTTCACGGTGTCGTTGGCGCCGGTCAGCGATTTGACGAAAGCGACCGCCTCCGAAGCGGCCGGCGTATCGAGGCCCGGATAGGTGTTGGTGATCTCGATGTCGATTGCGGCTTCGGGGGCGATCGAAGCGGCGTCAGAGGCAATGCGCGCGGCGGCACCGCGCAGCCGGTCGAGAATGCCGGCGGCGTCGTCGGCGGCGACGTTGCGGATCTCGAAATCGACCACGCAAAGATTGGGCACGATGTTGAGTGCCACGCCGGCGTTGATCTTGCCGACATGCACGGTGGTGTAGGGAATGTCGTAATCGCCGTCGCGGGCACCTTCGCGGGCCAGCCGCTCCTGTTCGTCGCGCAAGACGCGCACAAAATCGCAGCCGAGATGGATGGCGTTGAGCGCCAGCGGAGCAAGAGCCGAATGGCCCTCGCGTCCCTTGCAGACGGCGCGCGCCGCGAGCTTGCCCTTGTGCCCGGTGGCCACCTGCATGTTGGTCGGCTCGCCGACGATGCAGAGCAGCGGGCGTTGCGGCGCCGCGCTCAGCATCTCGATCAGGTCGCGCACGCCGAGGCAGCCGACCTCCTCGTCATAGGAGAGAGCCAGATGCAAGGGCGTGCGCAGCGCCATCTTCGAAGCCTTGAGGCAGGCGGCGAGCGCCGAGGCGACGAAGCCCTTCATGTCCGCCGCGCCGCGCCCATAAAGCTTGCCGTCGCGCGCGGTCATTTCGAAGGGCGGCAGCGTCCAGTTCTGGCCGTCGACGGGCACGACATCGGTGTGACCCGACAGCATGATGCCGGGCCTGTCTGCCGGACCGATGGTGGCAAAGAGGTTGGCCTTGTGGCCGTCGGCGCTGTGTATGAGCTGGCTGGCTATGCCGCTCGTTTTGAGCAGCTCCGCCACATAGAAGATGAGATCGAGGTTCGAGTCGCGGCTCACCGTCGGGAAGGCGATCACCTTTTCGAGGATCCTGATGCTGTCCATTTTTCTTTCCCATTGCCGCAACCGGCTGTGTAGCATCGCGGCGCGGCGGCGCTGAAGTCGCATTTGGCTCAGCCCCGGTTCATCGCAGGCTAATCCCCGGACTCGCGATTAGGCGCGGCCTAATCCGCACAGAAGAATTCCGTAGTTTTCCCGCGCCGGCGCCAACTTATGAGTAATGTCGGCCGATCGGCAGGACCGATTCGGCATGAAGGAAGCTACTATGCGCGACCCACGCTATGACATCCTGTTCGAGCCGATGAAGATCGGTCCGGTGACCGCCAAGAACCGCTTCTATCAGGTTCCACATTGCAATGGCGGCGGCTACCGCGATCCGTCGGCCGCGGCCGAGATGCGCCGCATGAAGTCCGAAGGCGGATGGGGCGTCATCTTCACCGAGCAGACGGAGATGCACCACACCTCGGAGATCACGCCCTTCATCGAGCTGCGACTATGGGATGACGCCGATATTCCGGCTCTGGCCAAGATGGCCAAGGCCATGCACGAATATGGCGCGCTTGCCGGCATCCAGCTCGCCTATTCCGGCATCAATGGGCCCAACCTCTACACCAAGGAGGTGCCGCGCGGGCCGTCGGCCTTGCCGATCCGCACCTTCACCAACGATCCGGTGCAGGCGCGCGCCATGGACAGGCAGGATATTCGCGATTTGCGCCGTTGGCACCGCAATGCCTTCAAGCGCGCGAAGCAGGCCGGTTTCGACCTGGTGTGCCTCTATGGCGCGCATGGCTTCGGCATCATCCAGCATTTCCTGTCGACAGCCACCAACCAGCGCAGCGACGAATATGGCGGCTCGCTGGAAAACCGCTCGCGGCTGATGCGCGAGCTGATCGAGGAAGGACGCGACGCGATCGGCGACACCTGCGGCCTGACGCTAAGGCTGTCGCTGGACGAGATGATCGGCGAGCTCGGCTTCGCCAATTCGGAAGTCCGCGACATGATCGAGATGCATGCCGAGTTGCCCGATCTGTGGGACCTCGCGCACGGCGCCTGGGAGGATTGCTCGGGGCCGTCCCGCTTCAAGGAAGAGGCGGCGCAGGAAAGCCTGGTCTCCGGCATCAAGAAACTGACGTCGAAGCCGGTCGTCGGCGTCGGCCGCTTCACCTCGCCGGATGTGATGGTGAGGATGATCAAGTCGGGCACGCTCGATTTCATCGGCTGCGCGCGCCCGTCGATCGCCGATCCCTTTCTGCCAAAGAAGGTCGAGGTGGGCCGCATCGAGGACATTCGCGAATGCATCGGCTGCAACATCTGCATCACGGGCGACATGACCATGTCGATCTCGCGCTGCACGCAGAACCCGACCTTCATGGAGGAGTGGCGCAAGGGCTGGCATCCCGAGCGCATGCAGGCCAAGGGCGGCAGCGATAGCGTGCTGATCGTCGGCGCCGGGCCTGCCGGGCTGGAGGCAGCCCGCGCGCTCGGCCTGCGCGGCTATCAGGTGGCCTTGGCGGAAGCGGGCACTGAACTCGGCGGGCGCGTGGCGCGCGAATGCCTGCTCCCGGGCCTGTCGGCGTGGGGCAGGGTGCGCGACTATCGCCAGTATCAGCTCAGCCAGATGCCGAATGTCGACATCTATTTCGAAAGCCGGCTGACGGCAGACGACATCCTGTCCTTCGGCTTCCAGAACGTCGCTGTCGCCACCGGATCGACCTGGCGGCGGGACGGCGTGGCGCGCGCCCATGTCGTGCCGATGCCGGTCGATCCCGCCATGCCGCTCTACACGCCCGACGATCTGATGGACGGCAAGGTGCCGGGCGGCAATGTCGTGCTGTTCGATGACGACCACTATTACATGGGCGGCGTGCTTGCCGAGCTGATGGCGCGGCAGGGCGCCAAGGTGACCCTGGTGACCCCTTCGGCCTATGTCTCGGACTGGACCCGCAACACGCTGGAGCAGGGCGCTATCCACCGCCGCCTGGCTGAGCTCGGCGTCGATATCGTCCTCAACCGGACCGTCACGAATATCGCCTCCGGCGGCGTCGTGACCGCCTGTGTCTATACCGGCGCGAAACAGGAGCTGGCGGCCGATGCCGTCGTCCTGGTCACGTCGCGCAACCAGGACGACGCCGTGTGGCGCGAGCTCAAGGCAAGAGAGAACGAGTGGGCCGGCAACGGCATCCGTTCGGTCAAGGTGATCGGCGACGCCGAAGCGCCGGGACCCATCGCCTGGGCAACCTATGCCGGCCACCGCTTCGCCCGCGAGCTGGACGAAGCCGATATAGGCGATGCCTTGCCCTTCCGGCGTGAGGTGACGGCGCTGGCGGCGAATTAGAGCCGGTTCAGCTCACACGTCGCCGCAGCCTTGAGCGCTTCGGCACGGGAAGGCGCGGGCAAATTTCCGATCCGTCGAACAGAGGCGTAGAACCTCGGATAGTCGCCTGAGCACAAGTCGAACAAGCGAAGAAACGCCGGGACCTGTTCGCCGTAGACGGCAGTGGCGGCGAGCTTCGCGTTGTTGATCGGGCTGTCGAACCAGGCGTCGTACCCCCGGTAGCCGCCCCAGCGCTTGTCGCGCATCTGCCGGTAGCGCATCCGCAGCCTGTCGATCGTAGCGGCCTTGGCGGCCGCCATTTGCTCCGGGCCGCGGGGACTCCCATAGACCTGTTTCAGCTCGTCCCGGGTCTTCGAGATCAGTCCGAGGAAATCCGCCTTGCGCTTGCGATCGGCCTCGTAGCTGCGCAATCCGGCGCGATTGCCGGTGACGCGCAGCCATTTCCTCGTGCCGGTGGTTTCGACGGAAACGGCGAAAGCCTCGTTGAACGCGGAGTCGCCGTTCACATAGACTTTCTGATGCGCCAGCTCATGGAAGACAAGGCTGGCGAGATAGGTGTCGTTCTGGCGCAGCATGGTGCTGAGCAGCGGGTCGCTGAACCAGCCCAGCGTGGAATAGGCCGTGATGCCTGTCACATAGACGTCCAGCCCTTGCCGCTGCAGCGCGGCGGCATTTTCGAGCGCGTCCTTGCGCGAAAAATAACCCTTGTAGGGAACGCAGCCGAACACCGGAAAGCACCATGTTATCGGCGCGAGCGAGAATTGCGGCGCGGCAAAGACCGCCAGGGTCACATCGTTCCGGCCGAGGTCGACATAGCTGCGGTAGCTGCTGTTGTCGGGCAGCGCCAATTCCTCCGTGGCAAAGCGGCGGATGGCGCTGGCCGACGTCAACTTGGCGCGCAATGGCGATGGCGTCGACGGATCACCGATCAGTTTTCCAACATTTTTCCGCGCGGCCATGATCTCGACATGGCCCTCCAACGACTGCGCATAGTAGGAAATGCTGGTGCATCCGGTCACGCCAGACGCCATGATGATAGCGGCAAGCAACAGAAAAACGCACTTCAAAGCTTGCCCACCGCCTGCTCATCTCCCATGGGGCAAATGTCGCCATTTGCCTCATTGTGTCAAACAGGCGCGCCTGTTTTCGTCAAGACCTGGAGCGGGCGGCGGCGCGGCGTGGCATTGCAAACGGCCTGGCATCGCTTCATTCAGGCCAGCCGGCCTCCCGCTGCCTGAGTGCCGCGCTATTCTGCCGGCTTGTCGTCCGGGTGGTCAAGCTCGCAGAACCAGCCGCCGAGATATTTCACCGAGGGCCTCGTCGGATCGGGAATAGGGGTCTTCGCCTCGACGGCGGCGCGGAAGGGCTCGGCGCTGTCCTGCGGGATGAAGCCGAGATGGTCGGCGCCGCTGTTGTCGACCATCTTCAGCTTGTTGTCGGATATACCGAAGGAGATGGTGTGGCCGACGCGCGGCGCGGTGAGCGAGGCCTCGACCAGGCGCACGCAGTCGGCGAAGGAGAGATACGACCACAGCATGCGGCGATCGACCGGCTCGGGGAAGGACGAGAAGATGCGCAGGCAAACGGTCTCGATGCCGAACTTATCCCAATAGAGCCGGCTGAGGCTTTCGACGAAATTCTTCGAAACGCCATAGAGGCTGTCCGGCCGCACCGGCGCGTCGACGCCGATATGCGCCTCGATCTCGTGATAGCCGATCGCATGCACGGACGAGGCGTAGATGACGCGCTTCACGCCGTGTTTCCGGGCGCCTTCGTAAATGTGGTAGGAGCCGCGGATGCTGGAATCCAAGATGGTCTGCCATTCGCATTCGAGCGGCGCGCCGCCGAAATGCACGATCGCGTCGCAATCCTTGGTGGCCGCGATCGTCGCCTCCATGTCGTCGAGATCGAAGACCGCTTCCTCTTCGTGAGGCGCAAGGTCGCCGAAGGGCTCGCGGTCCGCCAGGCGAATGGTCCTGGCGAGCGGCACCAGCCCCTTGCGCAGCACCGAGCCGAGGCGGCCGGCGGCGCCCGTGATCAGGATACGTTCGTATTGCGGCATTCTTTACTCCACTTGCGCAACGGCGGCGTTGATCCGCGCGATCGCCTCGGTCAGCACTTCTTCGCCGGTCGCGGTCGAGATGCGGAAATAGGGTGACAGTCCATAGGCGACGCCAGGCACCGACGCCATCCGCCACGACGGCTTCACCACCGATAGGCGCGAGGCAACATAGCTCATCGGTCGTCCTCCGTGATGTAACCCTTGGATCGGTCATTGGCTCGCGCGGCGGCGCTGCGTTTGGCCGGATCGCCATAGCCGCCGCCGCCCGGCAGCTCCAGGATCAGCCGTCGCCCGGCCGGCACATGCTGCCAGCCTTTCGGGCGCATCTTCGTGCCGTCATCGAGCTTGACCGCGCCGGCGACGCCCGGCTTGCCGCCCTCGCGGCCGTGCGCCGGATGATTGACGCGGTCGAACATGGCGGAAAAATCGAACTCGTGGCCCTCGGTCGCGGCGATCTCGATGATCTGTCCCAGGCCGCCGCGGAATTCGCCGTCGCCGCCGGAATCCGGCCGCAGCTCCTTGCGCCAGATGACGATCGGACCGGTATGCTCGGTCGCCTCGATCGGCATCGTGTGCACGCCCGACGGGAAGGCCGTCGCCGACAGGCCGTCGAGCTCGGGGCGGGCGCCCATGCCGCCGGAGTTGAACATCAGCACTTCGGCGCGGCGGCCGGATGCGCCACCCACCGGGCGCGCCGAGATGTGGATGTTCCACAAGGCGCCAGCGCCTTCGGCTAGGATCTTGCCGGGCAGGGCCTGGGAGATCGCGCCGAGCACGAGATCCGGAACCATGTGGCCGAAGATGTGCCTGAGCGCCACCGGCGCTGGCCGCACCGCGTTCAGGATGTTGACCGGCGACGACACAGTGAAGAAGGCGAGCGAGGCGGCATTGTTCGGAATATCCGGAGCCACCACGCATTTCAGTGCATAGCAGGCATAGGCCTTGCTGTAGATGATCGGGCAGTTGATGCCCCAGCTGCTCATCGGGTCGCTGCCGGTGAAGTCGACCTCGACATGGTCGTCGCGGACCGAAACCGTCGCCGCCAACTTCACCGGTGCGTCATAGCCGTCGGTCACCAGCTCGTTCGACCAGCTTCCCTTGGGCAGCGCCTCGATGCGTTCGAGCATTGCGTCGCGGGTGCGCGAGAAGATGAAGTCGCGGAGACCGTCGAGCGAAGTGAGCCCGGTCTCCTTCATCATGTCGACCAGCCGGCGGTGACCGACCTCGTTGCAGGCTGCGAGCGAATAGAAATCGCCGACGACCTGGTTAGGCTCGCGGACATTGGCGCGCAGGAGGCTGACGAGGTCGAGATTGACCTTGCCCTTTTCCGCAAACTTCATGATCGGGATCTGGATGCCTTCCTCATAGACCGACTTGCCGTCAGCGCCGAAGCCGCGGCCGCCGACATCGACGACATGCGCCGTGCAGGCGAAGAAGGCGACGAGCTCGCCGTTCAGGAAGGACGGCGATACCATGGTGATGTCGTGCAGATGGCCGGTGCCGAGCCACGGGTCGTTGGTGACATAGGTGTCGCCCTCGAACATCTGCTCGCGCGGGATTGCGTGCATGAAATGCAGCACGGCTTCGGCCATGGTGTTGACGTGGCCTGGCGTGCCGGTCACCGCCTGCGCCAGCATCTGGCCGCGCGGATCGAACACGCCGGCCGACAGGTCGCCGGCTTCGCGCACCGACGTCGAGAAGGCGGTGCGTAGCAAGGTCAGCGCCTGCTCCTCGACCACCGAGATCAACCGGTTCCACATGACCTGCATGCGGATTTCGCTGATGTCGCTCATGCCTGGCTGCCTTTGCGGATCAAGAGGATCGCGCCGTCGCTCTGGATGACGGCGTCGAAGCTGGTGGTGACGACGGTCGATGTCTCGCGCTCGACGATGACCACAGGGCCTGCCACCCTGTCGCCGGCGCAAAGCGCGTCGCGTTCGACGATGCCATAGATCTGTGGCGCGCCGGTCGTCGGATCGAACACAGCGCGGGTCGTTGTCGGTTCGCTCGTCTTCCTGCCGGCGGTGAGTTCGTGCCGCGTCACGGACGGACGAACCTCGGTCGCCTTCACCGACCAGGTGACGATCTCGATCTCCAGCCCGTCGAGCCCCTCGATGGCGCGGCCGAAGAAGCGCTGATAGCTGGTCTGGAACAGGTCCTTGAGCTTGGCCAACGCATCGTCGCCGAACGGCTCGTCCGCCAGCGGCACGGGGATTTCCCAGCCCTGGCCGGCATAGCGCATGAAGGCGGTGATCTCGCACACGATCCTGCCGCTGGCGCCGCTGCGCACGAAGCCCTCGGCGGAGGCCTTGAGGTCGGCGAGCAGGGCGTTGACCTCAGCCGGCTTGAACCGGGACAGGCTCGTCAGCTTCGACGCCAGCGCCTCGTAGCCGAACGGCGCCTTGAGGAAGCCGATCGCGGAGCCTACGCCTGCGCCGCGCGGCACGATGCACTGGTCGATGCCGAGCTTTTCGCAGAGCCTTGCCGCATGCAGGGGTGCCGCGCCGCCGAAGGCGATCATCAGATTGTCGGAAATGTTCTTGCCATTCTCGACGGCGTGGACGCGTGCGGCGTTGGCCATGTTCTCGTCCACCACCTCGCAGATGCCGAAGGCGGTCGCCAGGGCATTCAGCGACAGCCGCTCGCCGACGTCGCGCAGGATCGCTTGTTCAGACGCAGATGTATCGAGCTTGATTGCGCCGCCGGCGAAATTATCGGGGTCGAGCTTGCCGAGCACCAGGTCGGCGTCGGTGATCGCCGGGCGTTTGCCGCCGCGGCCGTAGCAGGCGGGGCCGGGTTCCGAGCCGGCGCTTTCCGGTCCGGTCTGGATGCGGCCCATGGCGTCGACCCAGGCGATGGAGCCGCCGCCGGCGCCGATCTCGATCATCTCGATCACCGGAATGGAGATCGGCATACCCGAGCCTTTCGAGAAGCGATAGGTGCGCGCCACCTCGAAGGTCCGCGCCGTGCGCGGCGCAAAATCCTCGATCAGGCAGATTTTTGCGGTGGTGCCGCCCATGTCGTAAGAGACGACCTTTTCCAGGCCGAAGCGACGGGCAATGTCGGCGGCGAAGATCGCGCCGCCGGCCGGGCCGGACTCGACCAGCCGGACAGGAAATTCCAAAGCCGTCTCCACCGAGATCAGGCCGCCGCCCGAATGGATCATGAAGACCGGGCATTCGGCCCCCATGTCCTTCAGCCGTGTCTGCAGGCGCGCGAGATAGTCGGCCATCTGCGGCCGCACATAGGCGTTGGCGCAGACCGTGTTGAAGCGCTCGAACTCGCGCATCTGCGGCGAGACTTCGGCACTGATCGAGATCGGGATGGTCAGTTTTCGCGAGAGGATTTCGCGGGCGCGGCGCTCGTGGTCCGGATTGGCGTAGGCATGGATGAAACCGATCGCCACCGAGCCGAAATCGCCCGCGGCGATCCGGTCGGCGATCACTTTGAGGGCGGCTTCATCGAGCGGCTGCAACTCCTGGCCCTCGGCGCCGATGCGACCCTTGACGGTAAAACGGTCCTCGCGCGGGATCAGCGGCGTCGGCAGTTGCAGATTCAAATCATACTGCTCGAAACGGTTCTCCGTCCGCATCTCGATCACATCGCGAAACCCTTCCGTCGTGACCAGCGCGGTCCTGGCGCCGCGCCGTTCGATCAGCGCGTTGGTGGCGAGCGTCGTGCCATGGATGATGATGCCGATCTCGGCCGCCGAAATGCCGGCATCGCGGATGACCGCGTCGATGCCGTCGAGGATCGCCTGCTCGGGCGCGGCATAATTCGTCAGCACCTTGGTCGAGAACAGCGTTCCCCGCACATCGAGGGCGATGTCGGTGAAGGTGCCGCCGATGTCAGCGCCGAGGCGGATGCCGTCTGATCTGGAGGTCATACCTTGGCCTTCCGGGAAGAGAATGCTGCGTCGCGCATTTGGCTGGCAAGCGAACCAAGCTTGCCTTTCGGCTTATACCTGCACTCCAGCGGACCGGTGCGAAATCAAGAAATGCGGCCCATTCGAAAGTTCTGCTTTACTGTCTCCCGCGCCAAACGCTTGTCTGCAGCCGCTTCTCAGTCGGAAAGCGGGGTCGGTATCGGCAGGGAAATCTTGAGGTCGCTTCGCCAGGCTTGCTGGGCCAGCCATCGATGAAGCGCGGCTACGGCCTTGACGCGCAGATGCCCGCGCGGGACGACAAGACAGAAGCCAGGCACTTCCTCCGGCCTCATATCGGCAATTGCGTCGCGGCCGATCGGCGCGACCAGCGCGCCGGAGCGGAAGTCCTCCTCGGCGTCGATGACGGAGACCAAGCCCACACCGATGCCTTGCAGGGTCGCCCGGCGCATCGTCGCCGCGTCGTCGAAGCTGACGCTGCGGTCGCCGTCGGTCAGCTCCACGCCCAGGTGCCGCAATATGTCAGGCCATAGCCGCTTCGACTTGACGGTGTCGAGCAACGTGAACTTTGTCAGGTCCTGCGGCGACTTGATCTTCTCGCCGATCGCCGGCGTGCAGCAGATGATCTTCGGATCCGGCACCAGGAGTGTCACCTCGTAGTCGGGCCAGTTGCCGTAGCCCCACTGCACAGTCATATCGATGTCGTCGCGCCCGAAGTCGGGCAGGTCGACCATGGTGGTCAGGCGCAGGTCGGCGCCCGGCAGGATCTCGCGGAACAGCGACAGCCTCGGCAGCAGATAGTGCGTGGCGAAGTATGGACTGGCGTTGAGGTTGATGCGGTCGCGGTGGTTCGACTTGGTGACGCGGCGAACGCCCTCGGAGAATTCGTCGAAGCCCGCCTTGACGTAGTGCGAGAGCAGGATGGCGGATTCGGTCAGCTCGATCGAACGGCCCTTGCGCTTGAACAGCGTGACCTGCAGCGTGTCTTCCAGCAGCTTGATCTGCTGTCCGACCGCTTGCGGCGTGACCAGCAATTCGTCGGCGGCTTGGCGGAAGCTCTTGTGCTGCGCGACGGCGTGGAAGACGCGAAGCGCATTGAGCGAAGGAAGACGAAGCTTGCCGCTCATCGTAAGTCCGCCTCCTTCGTTCGAGACCCGTTGATCATGCACTGCCGAACCTCAACAGCGGCTGCCGAAATGATTCTAGGCGTAGATGTAACCACCTGAAACAATTACGTTTTCGCCGGTCATATAGGTGTTCCTCGGACCGCCGGTCATCAACACCCATTCGGCGATTTCGGTCGGCTCGGCGCCGCGGCCGAGCGGGCTTGCCTTGGCCAGTTCCTCCAGGAAGCCGAGGGCCTTTGCCTTCTCCGTGGCCATGCCGGCCGGCGCCACGGAGTTCACCAGGATGCCGTCCCTGGCGACGTGATGCGCGAAGGACCGGGTCAGGCTGACGACGGCTGCCTTGGTCGCGGCATAATGGGCGTTCTGGGGATGCGCCTTGAAGGCGTCGACCGAGGTCAGATTGACGATGCGGCCGCGCACCTGGGCTTTTGGCTCCTGTGCCTGCATATGCCGGACGGCCGCCACCATCATGTGGTAGGTGCCTTTGATGTTGATGCCGTTCGAGGCATCCCAGTCGGCGTCGGTGATCTCGAGCAGCGGTCGGCGCGGGTAGATGGCGGCGCAATTGATCAGCGTGTCGACGCGCCCGAGTCTAGCCACGATGGCATCGAAGGCGGCGTGGCATTGCGGGCCCACCTGGATGTCGCATGCGGCAGCGGCTGTCGGCAGGCTTTTGGCCTTTGCCGGCTCGAGCGCGCTCTCGGCCGCTCCCCGGTTGATGTCGATGATGCCGATCTTTGCCGCCCCGGCCTCGACAGCCATCTTGGCGAGGAGCGCGCCGAGGCCGGCGCCGCCGCCGACGACCAGAACGGAAAGATCCTTCATTCCACTATCCCTTACTTGGTGCCGCTCGGCGAGGTCGGCCATGTCGGCATAATGTCGAAACGGGTGACGTCGGCCCATGCCGGCAGCGCGAGCACGGCGACGACCATCCTGGCCACGTCATCGGGCTGCACCACTTTGCTGGCATACATGGCGGCGCGCGCCTTGGCGTCGAGAATGTCCTGGTAGAGCTGCGTCTCGACGCGGCCGGCGACGATCTCTGTGACACGTATGCCGGAGGGGGAGAGGTCGGCGCGCAGCGCGCCGGCAAAGCCGGAGATCGCCGCCTTGGTGGCCGCATAGACGGCAATGTTGGAAAAGGCCGCGTGGCCGGCGACCGAGCCGATGAACAAGACGTGCCCCGACTGCCGCTCGCGCATCTGCGGCACGACGAGGCGGGTGAGCAGGATCGCGGCGCTGAGGTTCACTTCCAGCGTTGCGTCGATGTCGGCGATTTTCATGTCGGCGAAATTGCCGAGCGGCGGCATGATGCCGGCATTGTTGATCAGCACATCGATGGTGAGATCCGCCAGCACCGATTCCAGCGCCTCGCGATCGGTGACGTCGACGGCAATCGGCACGATGCCCGGACGCTCGGCCTGCAGTTCTTTCAGCGCCGCCTGACTGCGGCCGATCGCGTAGACCTCGTAGCCGGCATCGCTCAAGGCGATTGCGATCGCGCGCCCTATGCCGCTCGTTGCACCTGTGATGAAGGCTGTCGTCACTTAGGCTTCCCCATTTGCCTAGCTTTCAATGTGCGGCGCGGGCCGGCGCCGCAAAACCAAGAAAACCAGCAAAAAGGAAAGTTTCACTTTCGAAAGCCGGTGCGGCGTTTGAAACATTCCACGCCGCCTGCGCCATTTTCAAGGCCGCAAAGCAAAGGAATACAATGCTTTCGGCGTGCAGGGGAGGGCCCCTGCCGGCTCATCGAACAAAAATCATGGCTTTCGCGAACCGAGTGGCGGATAGCCCTCCGTTTGGGTATTGGGCCGCATCTGGCGCGGACCATCCGCCCGCCGATAGCGGCCCTTCATCCTGGTGAAAGGCGAGGTCGCACGGCCTCAGGTCCGCGAGTTCAGGCCGCGAACCTTGCCGTTGCGGGCTGTCTCGACCACTGGGCGTACCAGGTATCGAAGAGCTTGAGCTGAGCCTCGGCAAAGCCGCGCTGGCTGTCGGTCAGCGCATCGGTCTCGTTGAAGTGCAGCCTGTATTCAGGATTACCCTTCAGCACCATCATGTGCTTGAAATACAGCACCAGGTCCGGGCCCTCGTCGAAAGAGGACAGCACGGCGAGCGCGGCATCGAGCTCCTCCGCCAGCCGGCGCGCCTCGGCGTCGCCCTTCGCCGCGGCCTGGCTGAGGCCCGCCAGATGCAGCACTTCCTTGGGCAGCACGTTGCCGATGCCGGTGATCGCGCCGGAGGCTCCGCAATTGACGAAGCCGTGGAAGACGGCGGTGTCGACGCCGATCATCAGCGCCACCTCGTCGTCGCGGCTGGTGATGTTCTCGGCCGCGTAGCGCAGATCCGACGGGCCGCCGAACTCCTTGAAGCCGACAAGGTTCGGATGTTCCGCGCGCAGCGCGAAGAAGAGGTCGGCGCGTGTGGCAAAGCCGTAATAGGGGCTGTTGTAGATGACAGCGGGCAGGTCGGGCGCGGCTGAGAGGATCGCCTTGAAATGGTGGCGCTGCGCGGTAACCGACGGACCGCGCGACAGAACGCGCGGGATCACCATCAGGCCGCGCGCGCCGACCTTCTGGGCATGCGCGGCATGGGCCACGGCGCTGGCCGTGTTGACGGCGCCGGTGCCGACGATCACCGGCACGCCGGCCTTCACCAGCCGCTCGACGCCTTGCATGCGCTGCGCGTCGGTGAGCAGCGGCCAGTCGCCCATGGAGCCGCAATAGACGACCGCAGACATGCCGGCGGCGATCAGTTCCTTACCCTTGCGCACCAGCGCGTCGAAGTCGGGGAGGCGGTCGCTGGTGCAAGGCGTCATCAGCGCCGGCATGCAGCCGGAAAAAACATTGGCGGTCATTTCGGATTCTCCTTGAGGCTGGCACGCAGATTGATCAGTTTGTCCCGAAGCAGCACCGCTTGCCAAGCGGATAGTGGCGGCCACAGGGAGCAACCATGCGTACCAAGTCCAGCATTCGTGTCGTGGGCTGTCACGCCGAGGGCGAGGTCGGCGACGTCATCGTCGGCGGCGTGCTGCCGCCGGCGGGCCGCACGATGATGGAAAAGATGATCACGATGGAGCGCGATCACGACCATATCAGGCGCATGCTGATCTGCGAACCGCGCGGCAGCGTTGCCAGGCATGTCAATCTGCTGGTGCCCTCGACGCGGGAGGATTGCGCCGCGGGCGCGATCATCATGGAGCCGACGGAATACCCGCCGATGTCCGGCTCCAACACGATCTGCGTCGCCACGGTGCTGCTCGAGACCGGCATGGTGCCGATGCAGGAGCCCGAAACGCGTTTCAAGCTCGATATGCCGGGCGGTGTCATCGAGGTGCGCGCCGAATGCCGCGACGGCAAATGCCTGTCGATCACGCTGCGCAATGCGCCTTCTTTCGCCGAGCGCCTCGATGCCAATATCGAGGTGGAGGGGCTGGGCACGCTGAAGGTCGATATCGCCTATGGCGGCATGTTCTACGCCATCGTCGATGCCAAGGCGCTCGGCTTCTCGGTCACGCCCGACGAGGCGCGCGAGCTGGCCGTGGCTGGCGAGAAGGTTCGCCGCGCGGCGCGCGAGCAGCTCGATGTCGTGCATCCTGAGTTCGACAATGTGCGCGGCGTGTCGATCGTGCAGTTCGCCATGCCGTTCCAGGGACCGGGCAAGGTCACGCGCAACACCTGCATCGTCTCGCCCGGCCGCTCCGACCGCAGCCCGACGGGAACCGGCACCTCGGCCCGCATGGCCGTGCTGCAGGCGCGCGGCCTGATGAAGGAAGGCGAGGTGCTAATCCATGAATCGATCATCGGCTCGCGCTTCACCGGCAAGATCCTCGAACTCACCGAAGTCGCCGGACGCAAGGCGATCGTGCCGCAGATAACGGGCAGGGCCTGGATCACCGGAGAGCACAATTATTACCTCGATCCGACGGATCCGTATCCGCAGGGTTACGTGCTGTCGGATACCTGGGGCACCTCGACCTCGGTGAAGCAGTAACGCGGTTTGGAACGACATTGCCTTGGACAGTCAACGCTCAAAAGCTTTTCAGCTTTGCGCCGTGGCCATCGCGCTTGCATATGATCGGCGGACCTTGCAGGGAGGCGCCCGCTCTGATTCCCTACGCTTGGTGGGGATCACCTGATTCGTGTGTTCGTTGCTTCGGTTCGCATCGCTGTGCGGCGGAGCGGCAGGCGCTTTCGTAGAAAGATGAAGAAATGACCGCCAAGCCGGAAATCCTGGAGATGAGACCCAAGATCACCGTTGTCGGGGTCGGCGGAGCCGGCGGAAACGCCGTCAACAACATGATCGCCGAGGGCTTGCAGGGCGTCGAGTTCGTCGTCGCCAATACCGACGCCCAGGCGCTCACCATGTCGAAATCGTCGCGGCTCATCCAGTTGGGCGCGCATGTCACCGAGGGCCTGGGCGCCGGATCCTTGCCCCAGGTCGGCAGCGCCGCGGCGGAAGAATCCATCGACGAGATCATGGATCATCTGGCGGGAACGCATATGTGCTTCATCACCGCCGGCATGGGCGGCGGCACGGGCACGGGCGCCGCGCCCGTGATTGCGCGTGCCGCGCGCGACGCCGGCATTTTGACGGTCGCCGTCGTCACCAAGCCTTTCACGTTCGAAGGCAAGCGCAGGACCCAGGCGGCAGAGGAAGGGATAGAACGCCTTCGCGAGAGCGCCGACACAGTAATCGTCATCCCGAACCAGAACCTGTTCAGGGTCGCCGACGCCAGGACCACATTCGCCGACGCTTTCGCCATGGCCGACCGCGTTCTCTACGCCGGTGTCGGCTGCATCACGGATCTGATCGTCAAGGAAGGCCTGATCAATCTCGATTTCGCCGACGTGAAGTCGGTTATGCGGGACATGGGCCCGGCGATGATGGGAACCGGCGAGGCTTCCGGAGAGGGACGAGCAAGGATGGCGGCCGAGGCGGCGATCGCCAATCCGCTTCTCGACGAAGCCTCCATGACGGGGGCCAGGGGGCTGCTGGTGTCGATCAGCGGTGGCATGGACATGACGTTGTTCGAGGTCGACGAAGCCGCGACGCGGATACGCGAGGAGGTCGACGCCGATGCCGACATCATCGTCGGCGCCATCTTCGACCAGTCCCTGGCCGGAAAGTTCCGTGTGTCGGTCGTCGCGACGGGATTGCGCAAGAGCGCGAGCGTGATGCAGTTCGAGCAGAGGATCGCTTAACTGCACCGCGATCTTCGGCTGCGCCCGCCTCCGACGGCACGATGCAATCGGTCGATATCCGCTTCCGCTGACGAACAATCCCGGACCGCCCGCCCGAACCGCGCGCTATGTCGCTCAGGGCCCTTGCGTGCCTCAATGCGACAAGCCGAACGACGGCATCCGGCGCTCACATCCGTCCAGTTTGGACCAATTGATCGGTCTGTTCGGCAGTAGTCGATTTAAGTTCCGGCTGGGAGGAGTAGAACTAGGCGACGATCGATGAAGCGTCGCGCCGCCAGGGAGGTCTATCTTGCTCTTTGCCGTCCACTGTCTCGACCATGCCGACGCGCTTGCGCGCCGGCTTGCCAATTACGATGCTCACAAGGCCTATCTTGCCGCCGGCCCGGTCGCGACCGTCATCTCCGGGCCGCTGGTGGCGGCGGACGGCGCAACCATGATCGGCTCGCTGTTCGTCTTTTCCGCCGACAGCATCGAAGAGGTGAAGGCGTTCAACGCCGGCGACCCGTTCAATGCCGCCAATGTCTGGCAGAGCGTCAGCATCAATCCCTTCCTGCTGCGCGTCGACAACCGGGCTTGACGGGAGGGGCTCGATGAAAAGCTTCGTCTATAACGCCCAGCCGGCGCGCGTCGTATTCGGATCGGGCACGATCGCAAGGCTCACGGAGGAGATCGACCGTCTGGGGCTGAAACGGGTGCTGGTGCTGGCCACACCGCCGCGAGAGGCCGATGCCCGGCGTCTCGCCGGGTCGCTCGGCGGCACGGCAGCCGGCGTCTTTGCTGGGGCGATGATGCATACGCCGGTGTCGGTCACCGAGGACGCGCTGCGGGTCGTGGCGGAGCTTGAGGTCGACGGGCTGGTTGCGGTCGGCGGCGGCTCCACGACGGGACTCGCCAAAGCGATCGCATTGCGCACTGACCTGCCTCAGATCGTGATGCCGACGACCTATGCCGGCTCGGAAATGACGCCAATCCTCGGCGAGACGAAGGATGGCGTGAAGGTCACCCAATCGAGCCCGAGGGTGCTGCCGGAAGTGGTGATCTATGATGTCGACCTGACGATGACGCTTCCTGCTTCGTTGTCGGGAACAAGCGGCATGAACGCCATCGCCCATGCCGTCGAGGCGCTCTATGCCAGGGAAAGCAACCCGGTGATAAACCTGATGGCGACCGAAGCCATCGGCGCGTTGGTGAGCGCCCTGCCGGTCATCGCCGGGAACCCGCATGACCGCGACGCGCGCTCCGAGGCGCTTTACGGCGCCTGGCTCTGCGGCATCTGCCTCGGCTCCGTCGGCATGGCGCTGCACCACAAGCTTTGCCACACGCTGGGCGGCAGTTTCGACCTGCCGCATGCGGAGACCCATACGATCGTGCTGCCGCATGCGTTGGCCTACAACGCGCCCGCCGTTCCGGCCGTCATGCAAACTCTGCGGGCCGTGCTGAAGACGGACGATCCTGCCATGGCGCTCTACGACCTCGCCGGCCGGATCGGCGCTAAGCGTGCTTTGTCTGAGATAGGTATGCCGCCCGACGGGATCGATATCGCGACGGACCGCGCGCTGGCCAATCCCTACTGGAACCCGCGGGCGCTGGAACGCGAACCGATCCGGGCTCTTATCGCGCGCGCTTATGCTGGCGAGCCACCGCAGGCCTGAGGAGGCAAACTGCACAGCGTGTCAGAAAAACGAAATTGTCCGCCGACGCTTCAGCCGTAATTGTCCGAACCAGGCGAACGGCTGGGTTTCTTGGGAGGATTCCGGAGCAGCTGGTCGCCTAAGCAAGGCGCTGACCATCGGCTGCCTGGGAGGAGGAAAATGCCTGGTTCGGGCCAATCGAACGACAGGCGCCTTGGCTTCAAGGCGTCGCAGGAAGTCGTCGTCGTCGCGATCTCGGTCGTGCTGTTCGTCGTCTTCTCGGCGACGCTCCACAATTTCCTGAGCCAGGGCAACATCATCGCCATCCTCAAGAACGTGTCGATCCTCGGCACGCTTGCCGTCGGCATGGGCTTCGTCGTCGTCGGCCGCGGCATCGACCTCACCATGGTGGCGGTGATGGTCGTCGGCGTCGCCTTCAGCATTTGGATTTCCACCTGGGGAATCGATTTCACTCTGGCCGTGATCTGCGGCGCCCTCCTGGTCGCGGCCATCGGCCTGTTCACCGGCGTTATGGTGGCGGTCGCGGAAGTGCCGCCGATCTTCGCCACGCTGGCCATCGCCTCCTCGGTCTACGGCTCGGGGCGCATCGTCTTCGCCTCGGACGTGCTCTATGCCCCGCCGGACATCGCCTGGCTGAAATTCGTCGGCAATGGCAGCGTACTTGGCATACCGATGTCCGTCCTCATCTTCGGAGCGGTGGCGGCCCTGATGGGTCTCTTTCTGAGGAAGACACGCTTCGGCCGGCTGGTCTATGCGACCGGCGACAATCCGAACGCGGCGCGCACCACCGGCCTGCCGACGCGCCCGATCATCGTGATGCAATATGTCATCAGCGCGCTGATCGCCTTCACCGCCGGCATCATCATGACCGGCCTTGTCACCGGCATCGACACGCGCCTCTACAATTCGAGCCTGATCTACGACGTGCTGCTGGTGGTCGTGCTGGGCGGCATCGGCCTGTCCGGCGGGCAGGGCGGTGTGCGCAACGTGATCGCCGGCACCGTCCTGGTCGGCATCCTGACCAACGGCATGACGATCCTGAACTTCAGCTACACCAGCCAGAACCTGATCAAGAGCGTGATCCTGCTCGGCGCGCTCGCCATCGACGCCATCATCAATCCGCGCGACGAGCAGACCTCGCAGAGCGGCGACATCTGAAACAAGAACCCGAACCATCAAATCAGGGAGGAACCCATGAGGATATTCAAGAAATGCCTGTTCACGGGCCTGGCCGCACTTGCGCTGCTGGGTACGGCGCGGGTCGCGAGCGCGCAGGAAACCGATCAGGTCGGCCGGGCCGCCTATATTGACGGCGTCAAGGGCAAGAAGGTCATCTTCGTGCCGATCTCGCAGGGCATGGACCTCAATCAGGCCTGGGTGATGGTGTGGCAGCGCCACGCCGCCCGCTATGGCTTCACGCTCGAGGTGCGCGATCCTAACGGCGACACCAACGCCGGCATCCGCGCCATGCAGGGCGCCATCGCCGAGAAGCCGGACCTGATCATCGTGCAGAACCCGGATGTGCAGACTTATGCGCGCCTGTTGAAGCAGGCGCAGGCGGCAGGCATCAAGGTGCTGCAGGTCAACATGCAGTCGGCGACCCAGACCGACTCCTATGTCGGCAATGACTGGATCGAGATGGGCCGCCTGGAGATGGGCGAACTGGCCAAGCACTGCACCGGGCCGAACGCCGTCTCGCACAAGGTGGTCTGGCTCGCCGGCGTTCAGACGGGCGCCGCCAACATCTATATGCGCACCGGCATCGACGAGGTGCTGAAGGCCAATCCCGAGCTGCAGCTCGTCTCCGACCAGCCGGCCGACTACATCAGCGAAAAGGCCCGCCAGATCACCGAGACGGTGCTTCAGCAGCATCCCGATCTCTGCGGCATCATGGGCATCTGGGACAATGCCGAAGTCGGCGCGGGCGCGGCCGTCGCGGCCGCCGGCAAGCAGGATCAGGTCACCATCGTCACCAATGGCGCGGGTGCCGCCACCGGCTGCGAGAGCATCAAGAACGGGCTGCTCGACGTGATCTTCAACTTCAATGCGCCGACGCAGGGCGAAATCGCCGCGCAGCAGATTTCCGAACTGCTGCAGCACCCTGATCGCAAGGCCGGCAGCGAGAAGACCATCTTCTTCGGCCCGATCACCCGTGTCGACAAGACCGACGCGACCGGCCGGAACTGCTGGAAGCCCGAAGACATCAAGTAAGCGGACTTTCCGATGAGCATGGCCGAAAGCCTTGTGCGCTGGCGCTACCGTCTGCTCCCCGACCATGTGGTCGGGGAGATCCTGACCAAGAAGTGGATCGACAGCGTCATCCCCTTCACGGCGCTGGTGATCCTGTGCGCGATCTTCGGCTCGATCGTGCCGGGCTTCTTCGACGTGACGACGCTGACCAATCTCAGCGGCCAGACGGCCGAACTGGGCCTGGTCGTGCTCGGCATGACCATCGTGATGGTGTCCGGCGGCATCGATCTCTCGGTCGGCTCGACCTTCGCGCTCGCCGTGCTGGTCACGCTCTACGGCATGAATGTCGAGCAGTGGAGTTTTGGGACCGGCCTGCTGGCCTGCCTTGGGCTCGGCGTCGTCTGCGGCGCCATCAACGGCTTTCTGGTCGGCTTCCTGCGCATGCGGGCGTTCCTGACCACGCTGGTCACGCTCATCATCTACCGATCCACCTTCGACATCGTCTTCCCGCATGTCTCGACGGCGATCGTCACCAGTGGCCCGGATTCGCCAACCTATGATTTTCTCGGCTTTGGCACGATCTGGGGCGTGCCGACCTCCTTCGCGGTCTTCGTGGTCATTGCCATCGTGATCCATCTGGTGCTGTCGCGCGCCCGCTATGGCTGGCGGCTGTTCGCGGTCGGCGGCGCGCGCCGCTCCGCCTACAATGCCGGCATCAATGTGCGTTTCACCTTGTTCAGCGCCTATGTTCTCTGTTCGGTGCTGGTCGCGCTCTCCGGCTTTTTCTTCTCGGCGCGCATCGGAAGTGCCGCTTCCGATATCGGCACCGGTCTCGAATTGCAGGTGCTGACCGCGACCGTGCTCGGCGGCATCTCGCTCGGCGGCGGACGCGGCTCTGTCGCCAAAGCGCTGATGGGCACGCTCTTCGTGCTCATCCTGTCGAACAGCCTGCTTGCTTTGGCAGTGCCGGGCCCGGTCAACTATCTGATCCTTGGCCTCGTGCTGCTTCTGTCGGTGCTGCTGGACGTTCGTTGGGTGAAGAACCGCCATAAGATCCTGCGCAGCGTCTACATCTCGCCGACCTTCGCCAAGATGCCGCAGGCGATCTCGACAGCGCCCGGTGCGCCGATGGCGGTGAACGACCGGCTGCGGGATGTCGGCGTCATCGGCCTTGGCTTCCTCGACGGCGCCGAGGACGTGATCTTCGACCGGCTGGACCGGCTCTACACCGGCAGCCGCCAGGGCGACATATTGCGCTTCCAGCCGCCGCACTACACCGAGAGCGAAGTGTTCGCCCATATCGGCGGCTCGCCGCTCGGCATGGCTTTCGACCGCGACAACAATCTGGTCATCTGCGTCGCCGGCATGGGCCTCTACCAGGTCTCGCCGGACGGCGAGGTGAAGCTGCTCACCGCCGAAACCAACCGCTCGCTGACATCGGTCGTCGACGACTCGACCATGAAGCTTGCCGATGACTGCGACATCCTCCCCGACGGCCGCATCGTCTTTTCCGAGGCCACGGTGCGTTTCGAAATGCACGACTGGTATGCGGACGCGCTGGAGAGCCGCGGCAACGGGCGCATCATCGTCCACGATCCCAAGTCCGGTTCGACCCGCACGCTGCTGTCGAACCTCGTCTTCCCCAATGGCATCTGTACCGCCTTCGACGGCCAATCGGTGCTGTTCGCGGAAAGCTGGGCCTGCCGCATCAGCCGCTACTATTTCGACGGGCCGAAGAAGGGCAAGGTGGAGCGAGTCATCGAGGGACTGCCTGGCTATCCCGATAACATCAACCGCGCCTCCGACGGTACCTATTGGCTGGCGCTGATGGGCATGCGCACGCCGGCGCTGGACCTGTCGCTGGAAATGCCGGGCTTCCGCCGCCGCATGGCGCGGCGCGTGTCGGAAGACGCCTGGCTGATGCCCAACCTCAACACCGGCTGCGTGCTGCGCTTCGACGAGAAGGGCCAGATCCTGGAAAGCCTGTGGGATCAGGCCGGCGAGAAGCATCCGATGATCACCTCGATGCGCGAGCACAAGGGCGTCCTCTATCTCTGCGGCATCTTCAACAACCGCATGGGGACGCTGCCGCTGAAGGGCGCCGATCCCAATTGGTTCAGCTCGGATTCCTACTGGGGCAAAAAGCCATGAGCGCAGTGAGCCAGTTTTTCGATCGGTTCCTCGGCCGCGGCGACTGGGCGGTGACGGTGCCGACGCTCGACGGGCCGCTGCTGCCCAACCAGGAATTGGAGGAGGCGGAGACTTTCGCCGGCCTCGCGGACGCCGACAATCTGGTGCGGACCGAAAAGGGTATGCTGGCGAGCAGCGCGGACCGGCTGATGCGGTTCGACGCCGACGGCAAGGCCGAGGTTCTGCAGGAATTCCCAGGCGAAATCACCGCGCTCGCCCATGCCCGTGGGATGACCGCCCTGGCTATCGACGGCAAGGGCGTCGTCATCCGCGGCGGCCTGCATGACGGGCGCGAGGCGACGGGCGACGATGCCCGCAGGCTGTCCTGCGTCACCGCGCTCACTTTCCTCGACAGCAACACTCTGCTTGTGGCCAACGGCTCGGCGTCGCTGCCGGCGAGCGGCTGGCGACGCGACCTGATGCAGAAGAACGCTTCCGGCTCGGTCTGGCGCCTCGACCTGAAAAACGGCCGGCTCGAGCTGATCCGCGACGGCCTCGCCTGGCCGGCCGGCATCGCCACCACAGGCTCGAACCGCGTCTACGTCACCGAGGCCTGGCGCCATCGCGTGCTTGCGATCGATCTCGCCACCAAGGCAACAGCGCCGGTGCTGGACCATCTGCCGGCCTATCCGGCCCGCATCGCGCCGGCCTTCAATGCCGGCTACTGGCTGGCCTTCTATTCCGTGCGCAACCAACTGGTGGAGTTCATCCTGCGTGAGGAAGCCTACCGCAAGCGCATGCTGGCAGAGGTGCCGGAAGCCTACTGGATGGCGCCGTCGCTCGGCTCTTGGCGCGACTATCGCGAGCCGATGCAGGGCAGCCAGCTCAAGCAGATGAATGTGCTCAAACCTTACGCGGTCACCAGGTCCTACGGGCTGGTGGTCCACTGCGACCAGAACATGAAGCCGCTGTCGAGCTTCCATTCGCGCGCGGACGGCACGGTGCACGGCACGATCAGCGCCTGCGAGGTCGACGACGACTTGCTCGTCGCCTCGCGCGGCGGGTCGCGGATCGTGCGCGTGACGAAGGCCGCCGGCGGCAAGCGGGGTTAAGCGATGTCGTACGCCAACATCATCGAACTCAAGGACGCGACCAAGGCGTTCGCGCGCATCCCGGCGTTCAAGAACGTCAATTTCGACCTGCGCAAGGGCGAGATCCACGCGCTTCTGGGCGAAAACGGCGCCGGCAAATCGACGCTGACCAAGGTCATGGCCGGCGTGTTCAAGCTGACCGAGGGCAAGCTGTTCTTCGACGGCAAGGAAGTGTCCTTCGCCACGCCCGCCGAAGCGCTGCGCGCCGGCATCGCCATGGTGTTCCAGGAGACCAACCTGGTGCCGGCGATGACCGTGGCGCAGAACCTCTATCTCGGCGAAGAGAAGATGTTCAACCGGCTGCGCGGCCTCTACATCCAGGCGCGCCAGTTCCTCGCCGGCATGGGTTTCCAGGTCGACCCGACCGCGCAGGTGAGCACGCTGGGCGCGGCGCACAAACAGATGGTGGAGATCGCGCGCGCCGTCCATCACAAGGCCCGCGTCATCATCTTCGACGAGCCGACCGCGACGCTGACGCCGGAAGAGAAGCGGCATTTCTTCAACCTTCTGCAGCGGTTGGTGAAAGAGGGCATCGCCATCATCTTCATCACCCATGCGCTGGAAGAGGCGCTCGCCGTCGCCGATCGCATCACCGTGATGCGCGACGGCGAGATCGTCGCTTCGGGCGAGGCCAAGGGTTTCACCCGCGCCTCGATCGTGCAGGCCATGGTCGGCCGCACGCTCACCGAAACGCTGCATGGCGAGGTCAAGCGCACCGCGCGGCCCTATGGCGACAAGGTGCTTTCGGTCGAGAACCTCTCCTGCGCCGGCCTGGTGCGCAACTCGTCCTTCTCGGTGTTTTCGGGCCAGGTCACCGGCATGTTCGGGCTGGTCGGTGCCGGCCGCACCGAGATGGCCAAGGTCGTCGCCGGCCTGTTGAAGCGCAACATCTTCCATGGCGGCGAAATCCGCCTGCTCGGCAAGTCGGTACGCTATCGTGTGCCCCGGCCGGCGGTGCGCGACGGCATCGTCTATGTGACGGAGGACCGCAAATTCGACGGCTTCTTCGAGACGATGACGGCGGGCGAGAACCTGCAGATCGGCGAGCTGGCCGACAACTCGAACCCAGTGTCGATGGTTTCGATGTCGCGCGCCAGGGAGCTGGCCAAGCAGTGGGGCGAGCGTCTGAGGCTGAAGCAGATCAGCGATCGCGCCCGGATGATCGAGCTCTCCGGCGGCAATCAGCAAAAGGTCGTGATCGCCAAGTCGCTCATCCAAAAGCCTAAGCTGGTGATCTTTGACGAGCCGACACGCGGCGTCGATGTCGGCGCGATCGTCGAGATCCATCAGCTCATCAGCGACCTTGCCGATCAGGGCATGGCCGTCGTCGTCATCTCGTCCTATCTGCCGGAAATCCTTGCGGTTTCCGACCGCATCCTGGTCGTCAAGCGCGGCCGCGTGGTCGAGGAGATGATGCTGTCGGACGCGACCGAGGAACGCGTCATGTTCGCCGCGGTCCACTAAGGTGTGTTGATATTCAGGTGAGGCCGGCCTGCAAACGGTGGCTTCCTGCGCTTCCGGTGCTCACATACTTTAAGTACGCTCCGCTCCGGTTCTCGGAAGCCACCTTGTTTGGTCGCTTCGCGCCCGTCTTTGACTCCGACTCGGCCTGACCTGAATCTCAACACATCTTGAGCGGGAAGAGATTTGCTGGCTAAACCCGACCGGCGCCTGAGCCGGCCTATTGCCTTGCAATCGCTTCCGCGTCTGAATAGGGCAGGATGTCAGATCACCTGCCCGAGCGGACATGTCCAGCATCAACCTCAAACTTCTGCAGACGTTCCTGCTTGCCGCGGAAAACGGCAGCTTCCGTCGTGCTGCCGAAGAGAGCAACCGCTCGCCATCGGCCGTCTCGATGCAGATACGCGACCTCGAGGAGCAGATCGGCATCTCGCTGTTCATCCGCACGGCGCAACGCGCCAGCCTGACGCCGGAAGGCCAGGTGCTGTTCGAGGAGATCGCCAATGCGATGTCGCAGGTGCAAACCAGCCTCGACCGGCTGACCGAGATCGCCGCGCGGCGCAAGGGCAAGGTGCAGATCGCCTGCGCGCCGACGCTTGCGGCGAGCCGGCTGGGCGACATATTGGCGACGTTCAAGCTGCGCTATCCGCGCTCGATCGTCGAGGTCATCGAGACCCCGCCGCAGGGGGCACTCGCGCTGTTGCAGCAGCAGGAGGTCGAATTCTACATCGGTCCCGAACTGCCGAACCTCAACGACTTCCTGTTCGAGTCGATCCTCGACGATCCGCTGATGGCCTGCATCCCGACGGAGACCTATGGCGGCGAAAAGAAGCTCAATCTGTCCGATCTCAAGCGCTTCCCGCTGATCCTGCTCAACCGCAAGACGGCGGTGCGCGGCCTTCTCGACCGGCTGACGGCGGCGGAAGGGATCGAGCTCAAGCCGCAATACGAGGTCGAAAGCGCGCAGACGGCGGTGGCGCTGGTGTCGTCGGGACTGGGCGTCTGCGTGGTGCCGGGCATCGCCATCTCACGCAATGACGAGCGCATGCGGGTGGTGCCGATCGACCATCGCGACGCCCACCGCGCCGTCGGCATCATCACCGCGCGCGGCTATGTGCACCACTCCTTCTCAGAACAGCTGATGAACCTGATCCGCACCAATCTGCGCGAGCTGGCGCACTGACTGTTCCGGGGCGGATGCTTAGTCGGTCTGGATCCAGACCGCCTTGGTTTCCAGATATTCGTGCAGATGCTCGACGCCGCCCTCGCGGCCATAGCCGGACATCTTCATGCCGCCGAACGGCACGGCCGGATCGATGGCGTGGTACATGTTGACCCAGACCGAGCCGGCCTTGACGCGGCGCGCGAGCTTGTGCGCGGTGCCGAGGTTGGTGGTGAAGATGCCTGCCGCCAAGCCGTAAGGCGTCGCGTTGGCGCGCGCGACCGCCTCGTCCAGCGTGTCGAAGGGCATGGCCGAGATGACTGGCCCGAAGATCTCTTCCCGCGCGATGGTCATCTTGTCCGACACCGCGCCGAAGACGGTCGGCGCGATGAAGTTGCCGCCGTCATAGAGCTCACCCGTCAGCCGCGAGCCGCCGGCGACCAGCCTGGCGCCTTCTTCGCTGCCGGCCCTGATGTAGCCTTCCACCTTGCCGGCCTGCCTCGCATTGATCAGCGGGCCGATCTCGGTTTCCGCCTCGATGCCGTGGCCGATGCGCAGCTCGCCGGCGAACTCGGCGACCCGGCGCACGAACTCGTCGTGGATCTCGCGCGCCACGAACAATCGCGAGCCGGCGATGCAGATCTGGCCCGAATGCACGAACACCGCCATCGCCGCGACCGGCACGGCCTTGTCGATATCGGCGTCGCGGCAGACGATGATCGGCGACTTGCCGCCGAGCTCCAGCGAAACGCGCTTGAGGTTGGCAACGCCGGCCCGGGCGATCGCCTGGCCGGTCAGCGTCGAGCCGGTGAAGACGATCTTGTTGACGTCCGGGTGCTCGGCGAGCCGCGCGCCGGCCTCGGCACCGATCCCGGTGACGATGTTGACGACGCCGTCGGGCACGCCGGCTTCCTGCATCAGCTTCGCGATCAGGAGCGGCGTCAGCGATGCATCCTCCGACGGCTTCAGCACCATGGTGCAGCCGGTGGCGAGAGCCGGCGCGATCTTCCAGATCGAGGCGGCGGTCGGCGCATTCCAGGGGATGATCGCGCCGACGACGCCGACCGGCTCGCGCCGGGTGAAGGTGACGATCTCGCCGGGGATCGAATTGTCGATCGCCTCGCCATGCAGCGCGGTCGCCATGCCGCCATAGAAGCGCAGCATGCCGATGACCCGGCGCCGGTTGGCCAGCGTACGCGTGATTGGCAGCCCCATGTCGAGCGTGTCGGAGACGCTGAGCTCTTCCCAATGCTTTTCGAAGAGGTCGGCGATCCTGAGCAGCACGCATTGCCGCTCGTAGGGCGAGAATTTCGACCAAGGCCCCTCGAACGCGGCCCGCGCGGCGGCCACCGCCGCGTCGATATCGGCGGCTCCGCCGCGCGGCACCGTCGCCAGCACCTCGCCAGTCGCCGGGTTCAGCGCCTGCATGACCTCGCCGGACTGCGCCGCGACCCACTTGCCGCCGATGAACATCGGCCGGAATTCGCCATGATAGAGCGTCGTGGCCTTCGCCCTCGGGTCGAAGTTCAGCGTCATCGTCTCCTCCTCACGAATTCCGAGGCGACTATTACTCCCGGTTCGGGTGACCTCAAACAAGGAAAGCTAAAAGGGCGTTCAGATAATCGGACTGTGCAACGCGCGCGTCTTCCCCGATGTTGCCGGCAACGGAGGAACAGATATGAGACTTGCTGGCAAGATCGCCATCGTCACCGGTGGCGGGTCGGGGTTTGGCGAAGGCATCGTCAAGAAATTCCTCGAGGAAGGCGCATCGGTCGTGCTGATGGACCGCGACGAAGCCGCGGCTTCGCGCGTTGCTGGCGAAGCCGGCGACAAGGTGCGGCCGATCACGGGCGACGTCTCGACGCTGGAGAGCTTTGTCGCGGCCGCTGACCTGGCGCGCTCTGCCTTCGGCGGGCTCGACATACTGGTCAACAATGCCGGCGTCGCGCAGCCGCCGCTGCCGTTGGAGACGATGGACGAAGGCCTGTTCGACCGCATCGCCAACGTCAACCTGCGCTCGATCTACAACGGCGCCCGCGCCGTGGTGCCGCATTTCAAATCGATCAAAGCGGGCGCCATTCTCAATGTCGCTTCCACGGGCGGCGTTTCGCCGCGTCCGAACCTCACCTGGTACAACGCCTCGAAGGGCTGGGCGATCGCCGCTACCCGCGCCATGGCGGTGGAACTCGCGCCGTTCGGCATCCGCGTCAACGCGATCAACCCTGTCGCCGGCGACACGCCGCTTCTGTCCACCTTCATCGGCTCGGGCGAGGAAAACCGCGCCCGCGTCGTCGCCACCATTCCGATCGGCCGGCTGTCGACGCCGCAGGACATGGGCAACGCCGCCGCGTTCCTGTGCTCCGACGAAGCCAGCATGATCACCGGCGTCGACCTCAATGTCGACGGCGGCAAATGCATCTGAATATTTGCGGTTCCTGAGGGATTGGCGATGAAGGATGTCTATCAGATCGCGGTCGTGCATGGCGACGGCATCGGCCCCGAGGTTTGCGCCGCGGCCGTTGAGGTGGTGAAGGCCGCGCTCGGGCCGGGCTGCCCTTTGCGGTTCACCGAATACCCGGCCGGCGCCGAGCATTTTCTGGAGACCGGACAGAGCTTTCCCCAGCCGACCTTCGAGGCGTGCCGGGCGGCGGATGCGATCCTGCACGGCGCCGGCGGCCTGCCGGGCGTGGTCTATCCGGACGGCACGGAAGCCGGGCTCGACTTCACGCTGAGGCTCCGCTTCGAGCTCGACCTCTATGCCAACATCCGCCCGATCAGGCTCTTCGAAGGGGTGACCAGCCCGCTCACCGGGGTGAAGGCCGGCGACATCGACTACGTCATCCTGCGCGAGAACAGCGAGGGGCTTTACGCCGCGCGCGGGGCAGGGGCGCTGCTGCGCGGCGAAGTGGCGGTCGACACACTTGTGCAGACGCGCGCCGGCATCGAGCGCATCGTGCGCAAGGCCTTCGAGCTGTCGCGCCAGTCGAATGGCGCGCCGCGCGACGGGGTTCGCCGGGTGACCTGCTGCGACAAGGCCAACGTGCTGCGCAGCTACGCTTTTTTCCGCTCCGTCTTCGACGAGGTGGCGAAAGACTATCCCGACATCGAGACGGAACATGCGCTGGTCGACGCCATGGCCATGCACCTCGTGCTGAAGCCCGGCCATTTCAACGTCATCGTCAGCGAGAACATGTTCGGCGACATTCTGTCGGACCTGGCGGCGGCGACGGTCGGGGGCATGGGCATGGCGCCCTCGGCGGAGGTCGGCGACGCGAATGGCTTCTTCCAGGCGGCGCACGGCTCCGCGCCGGACATTGCCGGCAAGGGGATCGCCAATCCCTACGGGACGATCCTGTCGGCGGCGGCAATGCTCGACTGGCTTGGCCGCGGACATGGCGACGAAAGGCTGCTGCGGGCCGCAGAACAGATCCGCCGTGTGACCGAAGCGTGCCTGGCAAACGGGCTGCTCAGCGCCGATCTGAAGGGAAAATCATCGACCGCCGAGATCACCGGAAACGTCTGCGACCGGCTCGCGGCCTGAGGCGATGGGGCGGCTCGATCGCTACGTTTCGGTGGAGGATTTCCGCCAGCTGGCGCGCCGCCGGCTGCCAAAATCCGTCTTCGAGTTCGTCGATGGCGGGGCGGGTCAGGAACTGACCCTGCGCGACAACCGCGCCGGCTTCGAACGCATCCGCCTGCTGCCGCGCGTTCTGACCGACGTATCCCACCCGGATTTGGCCACGACGCTGTGGTCGAGGACCTATCCAACGCCGCTGGTGATCAGCCCGATGGGGTCCTGCGCACTGGTTCGCCCTGGCGCCGATATCGCGATTGCCAAAGCGGCGGCGCCGCGCGGCATTCCCTACACGCTGTCGACCATGGCGACGACCGGCATCGAGCGGATGGCAAGGGCCGTCCAGGGACCGCTCTGGTTCCAGCTCTATGTGCTGAAGGATTTCGATTTCAATCGCCGACTGGTGCGGCAGGCTGAAGAGTTCGGCTATTCGGCGCTGGTCGTCACCGTCGATCTGCAGACGGGCGGCAAGCGCGAGAAGGACCTGAGGAACGGAATTTCGATCCCGCTCAGGCCTTCTTTGCGGCACATGATCGAAGGGATCGCGCATCCGGGATGGTCGTTTCGCCTGCTTCGCGGCGGCCTGCCTCAGTTCGAGAATGTCCGTGGTTACCTCGGCGATACCAGCGCGGGGCTGACGATCGCGGCGCGCGTCGGCCGCAATCTCCATGCGGGTTTCGACTGGGACGACTTCCGCACGATCCGTGACTGGTGGAAAGGGCCGCTGATCGTCAAGGGCGTCCTGCATCCGGACGATGCCGCGAGATTGATCGGGGAGGGCGCGGACGGGGTTTGGGTGTCCAATCATGGCGGCCGCCAGCTCGACGGCGCTATATCGAGCATCGACGCTATCGGAGCCGTGCATGCAGCTGTGGGCGGCCAGGCTCCGATCCTGATCGACTCCGGCATCCGCACGGGCATGGACGTCATCAAGGCAAGGGCCCGCGGAGCGACGGCCTCGGCAGTCGGCCGCGCCGCTTTGTTCGGTGCGGTGGAAGGGCAGGCCGGTGTTGAGCGGGTGCTTGATATCCTGCTCGAGGAAATCGCAACTGGCCTGAAGCTTTGCGGGGTCCCCGGTTTTCAGCAGGTCGGCCCGGACCTGATTTCTCCGGCAGGCTAACCGTAGACGGCACGGCTCCGCCGCGCCGTCCCTATGGTTTTGCGAGGCGCGAGGTTGCGCAGGCCCTGGCCGACGGCTATGCCCGGGCCGGATTCCTGACGAGGGCAGAACTGATGAAGGTCGTTTCCACCTCCAAATCGCATGGCGGCATCCAGGGCGTCTATTCACGCGCTTCGAAGGTCTGCGCCTGCGACATGACCTTTGCGGTGTTCGTGCCGCCGCAGGCCAAGGACCGGTTGCTGCCGGTCCTCTGGTATCTGTCCGGACTCACCTGCACGCACGCCAACGTCATGGACAAAGGCGAGTACCGACGGACGGCATCGGAACTCGGGCTCATCGTCGTTTGTCCCGACACCAGCCCGCGTGGGCCGGATGTTCCAGACGAAAAGGACAATTGGCAATTCGGCTGCGGCGCCGGCTTCTACCTCGATGCGACGCAAGAGCCTTATACGAAGAACTACCGGATGTATTCCTACATCGCCGAGGAATTGCCGGCGCTCGTTGCCACCAATTTTGCGGTCGACATGTCGCGCCAGGCCATCTTCGGCCATTCGATGGGAGGACATGGCGCGCTGACGATCGCGCTCAAAAATCCCGAGCGCTATCGGAGCTGCTCGGCCTTCGCACCGATCGTGCAGCCCTCGACGGCCGGCTGGTCGCGGCCCGCTTTAGAGAAGTACCTCGGAGCGGATGAAAGGAGCTGGCGCGCCTATGACGCGACGCTGCTAATCGAGGACGGCAAGCGCTTCCCGGAATTTCTCGTCGACCAGGGCACGGCAGATGGTTTCCTGCAGGATGGCCTTAGGCCATGGCTGCTGGAAGAAGCCTGCAGGAAGGCAGGCATCGATCTGACCCTGCGCATGCAGGAAGGCTATGACCATTCCTACAATTTCATTTCGACCTTCATGGACGATCATCTGAAGTGGCATGCCAGCCGTCTTAAGTGACATTTGCAGAATGCGCACCGCCGCAATCGAACAGTCTATTCCGGGTCAGCCGTGACTGAAGGGATATCGGTGTTCACCTTCCGGTGAGCGCGCGAATTTCCGGCGGAACATTCCTCTTTTCGCGCTGTTAAGCCCAAGCAGCAGCGCGGAAAGGAGCTCCCGCATGCACAATCCGCGATCTACGGCAAGCATAGCCGGCCATCCCATCCATCCCATGCTCGTCACCATCCCCATCGCCTGTTTCGTCGGGACCTTGCTCACCGATATCGCCTATTGGCGGACGGCCGAAATGACCTGGGCCAACTTCTCGGCCTGGCTCCTGACCGTTGGCGTCATCGTCGGAATACTGGCCGCCATAGCGGGGCTTACCGACTTTCTTGGCGGCCGCAGGATACGCGCCCAGCCGACTGCGTGGCTGCACATGGTCGGCAACCTCATCGCGCTTGTTCTGTCCTTCTTCAACATGCTGATCCATACGAGAGATGCCTGGACATCCGTGGTGCCGACCGGGCTGATCCTGTCGGCGCTGGTGGTGATCATCCTGATCTTCACGGGCTGGCTCGGCTGGGCGCTGGTCTACCGCCATCACGTAGGAGTGGCCGATGAGACGGTTTGACAGCGCGATCAGATGGCCGATCGCGGCCCTTTGCTGTGCGGCGGTGCTGAGCATTGCCGGCTGCAGCGACGACAACACCGATCCGAACGCGCAGATCGGCCCGAACCCGAAACTGCCGGAGATAAATCAATACCTGTTCCCGCCAATGCACCTGGCCTCGGTGGTCGGCTGGAAAAACGATGAAAAGCCGACCGTCGCGCAAGGCCTGCAGATCGAGGCGCTGGCTAAGGGGCTTCAGCATCCGCGCTCGCTTTACGTGCTGCCCAATGGCGACATTCTGGTGGTGGAGTCCAAGGCACCGGATGAAGCATCGGTCAAGCGGCCGAAGGATATCGTCATGGGCTGGGTCGAGGGCTGGGTCACCTCCGGCGGCGATACCGGGCCGAGCAACCGTATCACGCTGCTGCGCGACACCAATGGCGACGGCAAGCCGGATTATCAGGGCGTGTCCCTCGACCATCTCAACTCACCCTTCGGCGTGGCGCTGGTCGGCACCGACCTCTATGTGGCCAACACGGACGCGATTGTGCGCTATCCCTACCAGCCGGGCGATACGAAGATCACGGCACCCGGCAAGGTGCTGACGGAACTGCCAGGCGGGCCGATCGATCACCACTGGACGAAGAGCCTGGTGGCGAGTCCGGACGGCTCATTGCTCTATGTCGGCGTCGGCTCGAACAGCAACATCACCGAGAACGGCATCCAGGCCGAAAAAGACCGCGCCGCGATCTGGGAGGTCGACCGCGCCACCGGCCGCTGGCGCATCTTCGCCAGTGGGCTGCGCAACCCGAACGGGCTATCGTTCGAACCGGAAAGCAAGGCGCTATGGACGGTGGTCAACGAGCGCGACGAACTCGGACCGAACCTCGTGCCGGACTATATGACGTCGGTGAAGGACGGCGCCTTCTATGGCTGGCCCTACAGTTATTACGGCCAGCATGTCGATCCGCGTGTGATGCCGCAGCGGCCGGACATGGTGGCCAAGGCCATCCCGCCGGACTATGCGCTGAGCTCGCATGTCGCGCCGCTCGGGCTTGCCTTCTATACAGCGAACAACCTGCCGCAATCCTATCGCGGCGGCGCTTTTGTCGGCGAGCATGGCAGCTGGGACCGCTCCCAGTTCAATGGCTACAAGGTGGTTTTCGTGCCGTTCAGCGGCGGGCATCCGAACGGCATGGCGCAGGATGTCGTCACCGGCTTCCTCAACGACAAGGGCGAGGCGAGAGGCCGTCCGGTCGGCGTTGCCGTCGACAAATCCGGCGCGCTGCTGATTGCCGACGATGTCGGCAACACGGTGTGGCGGGTCACCGCGGCGGCGCCGGGGTCGACGTAAGGAAAGGCATCCTTCGATACTCCCGCCCGGCCTGGCCGGTCAATTGAACGGGTGTCGTAGAGGCGCGATAATCCGGCCGGAAACAGTGAGATCCCGCGCAGGAGACTGTGGCTTCTGGCGCGGAGACCCTGGGTAAAGCGCGGCGCGGCAAAATCGGCGGCCAACGGCACCTCGACAAATTGGGCAGGAACGATCTGGCGGCTGACGCATTTTGCTTCGCGTCAACAACTGAGGGACCCGATGCGCATTGCCCATGTCGCGCCGCTCTATGAATCGGTGCCGCCGAAACTCTATGGCGGGACCGAGCGGATCGTCTTCTACATCACCGAGGCGCTGGTCGGGCTTGGCCACGATGTGACGCTGTTCGCGAGTGGCGACAGCGAGACCTCGGCGCGGCTGGTATCCGCGCGTGACCAGGCCATACGCCTCGACCCGCGGCCGAAGAAATCGGAGATCGCCGCGCATCTGGCGATGCTCGCCGATGTGCGCGCGCGCGCCCAAGAGTTCGACGTCATCCATTTCCATCTCAGCCACTTCCTGCATTTTCCGTTCTTCGAAGAGATCGCGGGGCGGACGGTGACGACGCCGCATGGCCGGCTCGACTATGTGGATCTGGCGCCGGCCTATAAGCGCTTCCCGCGTTTCCCGATGATCTCGATTTCACACAGCCAGAAGCGCGGTCTGCCCGACGCGAACTGGCTCGCCACGATCCATCACGGATTGCCGCTCGATGCCTACCAACCGACTTACGAGCCGCGAGCCGAAGAACCATATCTAGCCTTCCTCGGACGGCTGTCGCGCGACAAGCGGCCGGACCGCGCCATCGAGATCGCGCGCCGGACCGGATTGAAGCTGAAGCTGGCAGCCAAGATCGGCGACGACGACCGCGCCTATTTCCACGACAACATCGAGGCGCTCATCGACGGCGATCGCATCGACTATGTCGGCGAGATCACCGAGGACGAGAAGGCTGCGTTCCTCGGCAATGCGGCAGGCCTGCTGTTCCCCATCGACTGGCCGGAGCCGTTCGGCCTCGTCGCGATCGAGGCCATGGCCTGCGGCACGCCGGTGATCGCCTGGGCCCAGGGCGCCTTGCCGGAGATCGTCGATAATGGCGTCACCGGCTTCGTCGTGCACAGTGTGGATGCCGCGGTCGCGTCGATGCCGGCGCTTCTCGATCTCGACCGGCGGCAGGTGAGGACGGTGTTCGAGAAAAGGTTCTCGGCGGCAAGAATGGCAAGCGACTATGTTGCTGCCTATATGCGTCTGACCGGCATGCCGGAGGCGAAGGCCTCCTGATCTTGATGCCTGGAGCCGGATGTTTCGGGTCTGTTCGACCTGAATCTCAATCCGGCTCTAAATCAAAGAGACAGAGCATAATGTCGTCCGAAAACCGCTTCACACTTTTCGGCATCATGCTCTAGGGCGGGGCAAACGAAGAGGTGACGAATGATGGAGCTCGACGAGCGCAAGCTCGATCCTGCCGTAGCCCTTTCTTCACTCGACGAAACGGCGCCGCGCGAACCGCACCGGCTTTTTGCCCTCAAGCAGGGCGATTGCTTTGCCGTCGCCGACGCCTATGGCGATATCAGGGGGTCGGGCGACGGCTTCTTCCGCGACGACACGCGCGTGCTCTCCGAATTCCGGCTGACCATCGGCGGCAGGCAGATGTCGCTGCTCGGCGCTTCGCTCAGCCAGGACAATGTGTTGTTCACGTCCAACCTGACCAACCTGCCGATCCAGAGCGCCGCCGGTCGCGACATCCCGCAGGGCGCGATCCATATCGAACGCGTGAGGCTGATCTGGCAGGACAGGCTTTTCGAGCGGATCACGCTGTCCAACTACAGCCGCGAGCATTCGACGATCACCGCCTCGCTGCATTTCGCCGCCGATTTTCGCGACATGTTCGAGGTGCGCGGCTCGACGCGGGTGAAGCGCGGCACGACACATGTCGCCAAGACCGACAAGACCTCGGTGCTGCTCGGCTATGATGGCCTTGACGGCCTGCCGCGGCTTTCCGCAATCTCCTTTTCGCAGGCGCCAGACCAGCTGAGCGACAATCGCGCCGATTTTCTCATCGCGGTGACCAAGCGCAGCCAAAAAGTGCTCTATGTCGAAGTCGGTCCCGAGGTCGCCAATGCGCCCGACCGCGACCGCTTCCGCGCGGCTGCGGCGCGGGCGCGCTTCGGCATGCGCGCCAAGCGCAGGCATGGCGCCACGGTGCACAGTTCGGGCCGCGTCTTCAACGACTGGGTCGAGCGCGCCCGCGCCGACGTGGCACTGCTCACCACCGAGCTTTCGACAGGACCTTATCCCTATGCCGGCATCCCGTGGTTCTCGACGGCGTTCGGCCGCGACGGGGTGATCTCCAGCCTGCAGATGCTTTGGCTCAATCCGGGACTGGCGCGCGGTGTGCTGGCATTTCTGGCCGAGCACCAGGCGACCGAAACGTCGCCCTTCTCGGATTCCCAGCCGGGCAAGATCATGCATGAGACGCGTAAGGGCGAGATGGCGGCGCTGCGCGAGCTTCCGTTCGGGCGCTACTATGGCGGCGTCGACACCACGCCGCTCTATATCCATCTGGCTTCCGCCTATGCCGACCGCACCGGCGACATGGCCTTCATCGACAAGCTTTGGCCTTCGCTCAAGGCCGCCGCCGAATGGACGGAGGAGGCGAGCCGCGCCACCGGCTTCGTCACCTACCAGCGCGCCGCCGAGTCAGGCCTCGCCAACCAGGGCTGGAAGGACAGTTTCGATTCAGTGTTCCACGCCGACGGCCGCATCCCCAAGGGACCGATTGCGCTGGTCGAGGTGCAGGGCTACGTCTTTGCCGCCTTTCGTGGCCTGGCGGCTCTCGCGCGCCGCCGCGGCGAATTCGCGGACGCCGAGCACTGGGAGAACCGTGCCGAGGAAATGCGGGTGGCCGTGGAACGGGATTTTTGGCAGGACGACATGAATTTCTACGCCCTGGCCATCGATGGCGAAGGCCAGCCCTGCAAGGTCCGGACGTCGAATGCCGGGCACCTGCTTTTCGTCGGGCTGCCGCAGCCGGAGCGCGCCAGGCTGGTCGCCGACCAGCTCCTATCGGCCTCCTTCCATTCCGGCTGGGGGCTGAGGACGCTTGCCGACGACGCGGTGTTCTTCAACCCGATGTCCTACCACAACGGCTCGATCTGGCCGCACGATACTGCGCTCTGCGGCGTCGGCCTGGCGCGTTACGGCGAGCGCGACAGCGTCGTGCGGCTGATGAGCGGCACGTTCGAGTCGGCCGTGCATTTCAACATGCGGCTGCCGGAACTGTTCTGCGGCTTCGCCCGGGCTCCGGGCGAGGCGCCCATCGCCTATCCCGTGGCCTGCCTGCCACAGGCCTGGTCGGCCGGTTCCACCTTCATGCTGATGCAGGCCTGCCTTGGGCTCGAAATCGACGGCTGGGAGGGCGAATTGCATGTCACGCGGCCAAGACTCCCGATCGGTATCGACACGCTCACGATCAGGCACCTGACGGTCGGCGACAAAGCGGTCGATCTCACCTTCCAACGGGTCGGCGACCGCGTTGCCGCCTTCTTGCCAGACAGGCATGAAGGCCAGGTGCCGCTGATTGTGCGAACGTAAATAAAGCGCTGCAACCCCGCGTCCAACAATCGAAAAGTGTCGGAACTGATCGCTGGTTCGTGCGTTGCAGACCTAAGCCGGTCTGCCCGTCCGCGGCCGGCACGAACGAAAACAATGAACGGATGGCCGGAGGCAACCTGGCATTTCAATGACACAATATGGCGTCGACCTGCTATTGGTCCTTATTCTCGCAAGCCTCGGACTGTCCGCACTAGCGATTTTCATTTCGATATCCCGATACCGTCGCAGCCATCCAAGGGGGTCGGCCATGTCGGGTTCCGGCGACGACTCCGGCACCGAAGCCGCGCGCAAGGTGCTGCGCGAATTCGAGAAGAATGGGCAGTCGGTCGATGCGGCTCTCGTTAGCTGGTCGCCTGATACCCTGCGCAAGATCCTTGCCGAGGACCTGCCGGATGCGCAGGTCATCGTGGTCTCCAATCGCGAGCCCTATATCCACAACGAGACCAAAGGCGGCGAGGTCGAGCTCGTCGTGCCGGCGAGCGGGCTGGTCTCGGCGCTGGAGCCGATCACGCGCGCCTGTGGCGGCACCTGGATCGCCTATGGCGGCGGCACAGCCGACCGGACGGTGGTCGACGGAAACGACCGTGTGCAGGTGCCGCCCGGCCATCCCTCTTATACGCTGCGGCGGGTCTGGCTGAGCGACGACGAATATCAGGGCTACTATCTTGGCTTTGCCAATGAAGGCCTGTGGCCGCTCTGCCATATCGCTTTCACGCGGCCGATTTTTCGCGAGTCGGACTGGGAGGCCTATGAAGCCGTCAACCGCAAGTTTGCCGACACGGTGGTTGCCGAAGCTCGCAACGAGCGACCGATCGTGCTTGTCCAGGACTATCACTTCGCGCTTTTGCCGCGAATGATCCGCGAGCGTCTGCCCGAGGCGATCATCATCACC
The DNA here is from genome assembly GCF_002295065.1 of Mesorhizobium sp. WSM3859. Taxonomy (GTDB): domain Bacteria; phylum Pseudomonadota; class Alphaproteobacteria; order Rhizobiales; family Rhizobiaceae; genus Mesorhizobium. The sequence continues at coordinate 8,182 of NZ_NSGG01000009.1, read as the reverse complement.
TTCTGGCATATTCCCTGGCCGAATTCTGAAGTGTTCAGCATATGCCCGTGGCGCGAGCGCATCCTGGACGGTCTGCTCGGCAGTTCGATCGTGGGCTTCCATACCCAATACCACGCCAACAACTTCACCGAGAGCGTCGACCGCTTCATGGAAAGCCGCATCGAGCGCGCCGATGCCGCCATTTCCTATGGCGGCCAGGTGACGCTGGTGCATTCCTATCCGATCTCGATAGAATGGCCGGACGATCTCCTGAAAGCGCTCCCCAGCGTCGAGGAATGCCGGCTGCGCGTGCGCAAGCGGCACAGGATTCCAGCCGGCGCCAAGCTGTGCGTCGGTGTCGAGCGTCTCGACTACACCAAGGGCATCCTCGACCGCTTCCGTGCGCTGGAGGAGCTGTTCATTCGTCATCCTGAAATGGTGGGTAAAGTCGTGTTCCTGCAGGTCGCGGCGCCGAGCCGGGGTACGTTGCCGGCCTACAAACAACTGCACGAGGAATGTCTGCGCTGTGCCGAGGAGCTTAACCAGCGCTACGGCAGCGAAACCTACCGGCCGGCGGTCATGGTGGCCGAGCATCATTCGCAAGCGGCGGTCTATGAACTCTATCGCGCCGCCGACGTCTGCCTTGTCACCAGCCTGCATGACGGCATGAACCTGGTCGCCAAGGAGTTCGTCGCGTCGCGCGACGACGAGCAGGGCGTGCTTTTGCTCAGCACCTTCGCCGGCGCTTCGCGCGAGCTGCTGGAGGCTCTGATCGTCAACCCTTACGATGCGGCGATGATGAGCGAGGCGATGCTTCAGGCGCTGACGATGGGGTCGGACGAGCAGCACGAGCGCATGCGGCGCATGCGCGAGATCGTGCGCGACAACAATGTCTATCGCTGGGCCGGCAGCATGCTGCTCGACGCGGCGCGGCTGAGGAAGCGCGGCGACCTGGATCGAGTCACGGCCCTATACGAGCGGCCGGCAGGCCCCACCGGCGACAATGTCGTCCCCATGTTCGAACGCAAACAGGCAGTCGGATTCCGATGAACATCCAGGCAGAACTCACCCCGCCGCTTCCAGAAGGCCGGTGGGCGCTTTTCCTCGACATCGACGGCACCTTGCTGGAGCACGCGGCGCATCCCGACGCCGTCTCGGTCAGCGAGGAGTTGCGTGATCTCCTGCAGACAATCGAGCGGCGGTTGGACGGTGCGCTCGCCTTCATCACCGGCCGCTCGATCGCGGCCGTCGACCATCTGTTCGCCCCCTTGAAACTCCGGATTGCCGGCCTCTACGGGCTGGAGCACAGGCTTCTGCCGGACGGACCTATCGAGGCCGCCGACGCGCCGGCGGATATGGCGGCACTTGCCGACGAGATCGAACTGGAGCTGGCAAGCCAGGCCGTCTATGTTGAACGCAAGGGGCCGGTGCTCGCCATCCATACGAGAGCCGCGCCGCAGCTTCTTGCGCGCGCGACGGAGCTGGTCGAGGCTGCGCTTGAGCGCCTGCCGAAGGGCTACCGCGTGATCGCGGGCAACGCCGGGGTCGAGCTGATGCCGCTCGAAGCCGCCAAGGGCGCCGCGATCCGGCGCTTCATGCAACTCGATGCTTTCACCGGCAGGCGTCCGGTGTTCCTCGGCGACGATACGTCCGACGAGAACGGCTTCGAGACGGTCAACGCCGCAGGCGGGATCTCGATCCGCGTCAAGCCGCAGGGCGAGACGGCTGCCCGCTTCGCCATTGAAGATGTCGCCAGCGCGATCGCCTGGCTCAGGGCTAATTTCGGGCAGCCGGCAGGCCATGCCTCGAGAGGTGATCTCGTCGCCTGACGCTGCAGCCTCAGTTCCTGTCGACGGGTTTCGACCGCATCCGCGAGACCGTCTCGCGCTCGGCGCGCTTGGAGCGCAGCGGCGGCAGGCCTCGGTCGACGAGATCCATGTCCTCCAACACCATGTCGCCCATGCGCTTGAAGGCGATATCGAGTGCGCCGGCGCGATGAGCCGAACGCAGGAAGTTGGGTAGAGCGCGGACGGGATGATCCTGCGCCAGCGGCTCTTCCGGGAAGACGTCGCTTGCGGCGACGATGTGGCCGCTCTTCACCGCTTGCATCAAGGCCTCGAAATCAACCACGCCGGCGCGGCTGAGCAGGATGAAGGCGGCGCCCTTGCGCATTTTGGCAAAAGAGTCCGCGCCTAGGAAACCCTGGTTCTCACTGGTGACCGAAGCGACGACGAAGACGAAATCGCTTTGCGACAGCACCTCCTCCAGCGAGGCCGGCTCGACACCATTGTCGACCAGGATCGACGGCGGCAGCCACGGATCGTAGACTTTCGTGCGGGTGCGGAAGCCGCTCAGCAGGCGATTGAGGGCGCGGCCGAGATCGCCGAAGCCGATGATGCCGACATCGGCGCCGGAGAGGAGCCGCGCGGTCTGGTTGCCGTCGCCGCCCCACAGTTCCTTGCCCTGCCGGAAAGCGAGGTCGGCGTCGACGATGTTGCGCGCGAGATTCAGCGCCATGGCGAGGCCAAGCTCGGCCACCGGCTCGGCAAAGACAAGACCACTGGTGACGACGTGAATGCCGCGCGCGAACAGCGTCTCATAGGGCATGTTGTTGAGGAGGTTGGTCTCGACGTTGAAGATGCAGCGCAGCGCCGTCATTTTCTGCAGCGTTTCCGAGGCGATGGGCGGCTGGCCAACGATGTAGCGCGCTTCGGCAAGCACATCCGGCGGCAACTTTGCGACGCCTTCCGGCGTTGTCTCGACGATGCGATATTTTTTGCGAAACAGCGCCAGTTGCGGCGGCGTGAAGATCAGGTCGAGCGTGCGCGGTTCGGGTGCGCTGATGACCAGCGGCAAGGCCTTGTCGGACATGTCGTTCCTCCCGGACGCGATTGGATCGCGTCAATCACATCTTCGAGTCTTACCCACGATGAAACGATTTACAAGAACGAAAAATCGATTTATCGGTTAGCTAGCGGGACAGCAAAATCGGCTGCCTGCCCTCGGGAGGAGGTCAATGGCGCAACAGGAAGCCCCGCAGCGGCGCCCGTCGATCCACGACGTGGCAAGCCATGCCGGCGTGTCCGCGGCAACCGTCTCCAAGGTGCTGTCCGGCGTCACCACGGTCAAGCCGGAGAATGCGCAGCGCGTCCTCGATGCCGTCGAGCTTCTGGGTTACCGCGTCGACCCGCTCGCTTCCGACATGCGCAGAGCCAAGCGCCGCATCATCGGCGCCATCATGCCGGAATTCGAAAGCGAGTTCTTTGGCCAGATGGTGAGCGAACTCGAAGGCCTCGCCGAGCAGCGCGGCTATACGCTGGTCGCTGCCTCCAGCCGTGAATCGGAGCAGCGCGAGAAGGAGATTCTCGCCCGCATGCATGACTGGCGCGTGGCCGGTGTCGTGCTGGCGCCGGTGCGCAACGAGCACGGGCCGGCGGCTGCCTTCATGAAAGCAAACGGCATGACTGGCGTGCTGATCGATCGCGTGCTTGCCGACGATGCCTTCGACACCGTTTCAGCAGACAGCGCGGCTGCAAGTGCCGAAGTGGCGCGCGCGCTCATCGTCCAGGGCCATCGCCACATCCTTGTCGTCGGCCTCGGCCAGCAGGCGGCGACCGTTCGCGCCCGCCTCGAAGGGTTTCGCAACACGGCGCTCGAGCTTGTGCCCGACATCCGCATCGACGTCGTGCTTTGTGAAAGCGACGTCGAGCCCTTGCGGATGCTGCTGCGCGACTACTTCAGCAAGCGCGAAGCAGGAGCCGACCGGCCAACGGCAGTCTATTCGCTCTTCCTCAAGGGCACGCTGGTGGCGCTGTCGGAATTCCGGCGACGCGGCTGGCATTGCCCGAACGACATTTCGCTGGTCGGCTTCGACGACGCCGAGTGGATGCAGGTGACATGGCCGGCAATTGCCGCCGTGGTTCAGCCAGTCCACGAGATTGCCGCCAACGCGATGGAGGTTTTGTTTCGCAGGATTGAAGGCGAGGGCGGACCGCCGAGAGCGCGGCTCGAACCTTGCAAGGTGTTGATGCGGGAATCGGTTGGCTCGCCAGGCAGCGTCCCGCATTCCGGGGGAGGAGACCGACAATAGCCCCCATTGTCGACAACGGAAGGACGGTGCCGGCCTGGCCAAGGCATCCGGCACGCCAGATCAGAAGGAGGACTGGAATGACATCGCTTACCCTGAAGATAAATCGATTTACCCTAGCATTGGGCGTAGCTCTGGCGTTTTCGGCCGTCGGCGTCGCCAAGGCCGAGGATGGCGAATATGGCGTTCTGATGAAGACGCTGGCCAATCCGTTCTGGGGCGCGATGGCGCAGGGCGTCGCGGACGGCGCCAAGGAAGCCGGGGTGAAATATTTCCAGCAGGCGGCAGAGAGCGACCAGGCGGCCGAGCCGCAGCTGAACCTCTGCAACACCATGCTCGAGCGCAAGCCGGTGGCGATGATCACCGCCGCCATCAACTCGACCAATCTTCTGCCCTGCCTGAAGTCGGCGCAGGACGCCGGCATCAAGATCGTCGACCTCGACAACAATCTCGATCAGGCGGTGCTCGACAAGGAAGGCGTCAAGGTTACCTTCCATATCGGCTCCGACAACGTGGCCGCCGGCGCACAGGGGGCTGAATATCTCGTCTCCAAGCTCGGCAAGGACGCAAAGGGGCCGGTGCTGGTGATCGAAGGCCTGTCGGGCAACATCACCGGCGAGAAGCGCGCCAAGGGCTTTGCCGACAAGCTGAAAGAACTGGCGCCGGGGCTGCAGATCGTCGCTTCGCTGCCGGGCGATTGGGATCGCAACAAGTCGGCCTCGATCGCCACCGACACGCTGACGGCGCATCCCGATCTTGTCGCGATTTTCTGCGCCAATGACACCATGGCGCTGGGCGCCGTGGAATCGATCTATGCTGGCGGCAAGGGTGAGCAGGTGACGATCATCGGCGTCGACGGCAATTCCGACGCGGTGAAGTCGATCAAGGAAGGCCGCCTCAATGCCTCCGTGGCGCAGCTTCCCTATCTCGTCGGCAAGCAGGCAGTCGAGAACGTCAAGAAGGCGCTGGCCGGCGATAAGGTCGAGGACAGCATCGCTGTCCCCACGCTGGTGCTGACCAAGGACGTGATCGACGCCGGCAAGGAGCCGATGCTGCAATATGTGAAATAGTCCTCCCGGACAGGCTGGCGCGGGTCTACCCTGCGCCAGCCAACTTTTTGCGAACAGCGAGGCAAGATGGCTTCCGAAACGACGCAGCCCGGCTTCTGGGCTCGAGTGCAGCGCGCATCCGTCGAAAGGCTCCACATCAGGCTGGAGTCGCTGGTGGTGCTTCTGGCGCTGAGCGCGGCGATGGCGCTGATGTCGCCCTATTTCCTGTCGCTCAGCAACTTCCTCAATATCCTCCTGGCCACCTCGACCATCGGCGTGCTGGCCATCGCCGCCACCTTCGTCATCGGCTCGGGCGGGCTCGACCTGTCGCTGGGCTCCGTCATGGGCCTCGCAGGTGTTATGGGAGCATTCGTGGTCGTCAATCTCGGCTGGCCGACGGTCTTCTTGGTGATCGCCTGCATCCTGGCCGGCGGCATCGCCGGCCATATCAACGGGCAGTTGGTCACCCGCGCCTTCGTCCCGGCCTTCATCGTCACGCTCGGCATGCTGGGCCTTGCGCGCGGGCTGGCGCTGGTCATCTCGCAGGGCAGGGCGATCTACGGTCTGCCGCCCGAGATCGTCTATATCGGCCAGGGGCGGCCGTTCGGCATCCCGATGCCGGTGATCATACTGGTGCTGACGGCGATCGTCGCGCATGCGGTGCTTGCCTATACACGCTTCGGCCGTCACACACTGGCGCTAGGCGACAGCGAAGGGGCGGCGCGCGCGGCCGGCATCCGCGTCGAGCATCACCGTCGCATCATCTACACGCTCTCCGGCGCGCTGGCTGGGCTCGCCGGCCTGCTCTTCACCGCCCGCGTCAACGCTGGCGATCCGACCGCCGGCATCAATTACGAGCTCACCGCGATCACGGCGGCGATCATTGGCGGCACCAATTTGTTCGGCGGCCGCGCTTCTATCCTCGGCACAATGATCGGCGCGCTGATCATGGGCGTGCTGCAGAACGGGCTGACGCTGCTTGCGGTGCAATCCTACTACCAGCAGATGGCGATCGGCGCGGTGCTGATCCTGGCCGTGTTCATCGACCAGTACCAGGTGCGGAAGGAGTCACGCGTATGACCCTGCTTTCGCTTCACGGCATCCGCAAGAGTTTCGGCGCGGTTGACGTTTTGCACGGCGTCGACCTCTCGGTCGCGGCCGGCGAGGTGGTCGGGCTGGTCGGCGACAACGGCGCCGGCAAGTCGACGCTGATGAAGACCATCACCGGCATCTACCGCGCCGACTCGGGCTCGATCGAATTCGACGGCAAGGACATTCTTGCCCTCGATCCCGGACAGCGCCGCCAGCTCGGCATCGAGATGATCTATCAGGATCTTTCGCTGGCCAAGCAGCAGGACGTGGCGTCGAACATCTTCCTTGGGCGCGAGCCGACGAAACGGCTGTTCGGCCTGTTCCCCGGCTTCGTCGACAAAGGCGAGATGGACCGCCAGGCCGCAAAAATGATCGAGCGGCTCGGCGCGCATCTGCCGTCGATCAACCGTTCCGTCGGCTCGTTCTCGGGCGGCCAACAGCAGACCGTGGCGATCGCCCGTGCGCTCACCTTCAACCCGAAGCTCGTCATCATGGACGAGCCGACGGCCGCACTTGCCGTGCGCGAGGTGCAAAGCGTGCTCGACCTCATCCGGCGGCTGAAGTCGGAAGGCATCGCCGTCATCCTGATCTCGCACCGGCTGAACGATGTGCTGTCGGTCACCGACCGCATCGTGGTGCTGCGGCACGGCAGGGCGGACGCCGATCTCGCCACCGCCAGGACCAATATGAACGAAGTCGTCAGCCGCATCGTCGGCGGCGGCGACATTGCCGCCGCGGCGGCGCATGAGCAACGAGGCTGATATGAATACCTTCGGATTGCACACTTTCGCCATCGCTCCGGTCTGGGACCTTGCCCGCATCGAGCCGCAGATGGATCGGCTGAAGGAACTCGGCATCGGCCTGATGGAAATCCCGCTGCTGCGCCCCGAGGAGATCGATACCAAGCGCACGCGCGGCTTTGCCAATCACTATGGCGTCCAGCTTATCCCGTCGCTCGGCCTGCCGCGCGCGCTCGACGTGGTCGAGCGGCCGGACGAAGCGCTCGACTTCCTGCAGCCGGCTTTCAAGGTCTGCAACGAGGTCGGCGCCGAGGTGCTTGGCGGCGTCACCTACGGCACGATCGGCAAGACCACCGGACGGGCGCCGACGCAGCGCGAGATCGACGGCATGTGCCGCTTCCTCGAACGGGCAGCGAAGTCGGCGAAGTCGCGGAGCCTGAAGCTCGGCATCGAGCCCTGCAACCGCTACGAGACGCATCTGATCAATCGCGGCATCGACGCGGCGCGGATTATCGAGCGGGTCGGCGTCGACAACATCTTCATCCATCTCGACACCTACCACATGCATATCGAGGAAGAGAGTTTCGCCGCCGGCTTCGAGGCGGCGGCGCCCTATCTCGGCTATGTGCATGTGTCGGAAGCCAATCGCGGCGTGCCGGGGCGCGGTATGCTCAACTGGGCGGCCTGCATGAAAGCGATCGCCGACATCGGCTATGAGGGGGCGATCACGCTCGAAAGCATGAACCATGTCGATGTCGACATCGCCGGCGGTCTCGCGGTGTGGCGGCCGGTGGCGGAAGACCCGCGCGACGTGATCGAGGTCGGCCTGCCGTTCCTGCGCGAGGAAGCGAGGAAGGCGGGGCTGACGCTGGGGTGAGCTCATTTCTTCCCCTTGTGGGGGAAGGTGGCCTCGCGAAGCGAGGTCGGATGAGGGGTGTTCCAGGGAACACCAACGTCTCACTCCGCTGGAACACCCCTCATCCGTCTCGGCGCTGCGCGCCGATCCACCTTCTCCCGCAAGGAGGGCTTTGCACAGAATCGGATCGGTGATTCCATGCGGATATCCGGCAAGGAGGATTCGCGATGGTCGATCGAGTGCTTGGTCAGCTGAGCCTAGCGGACGGTTTTGCGGCGTCGGATGAGACGATCTTCGACCTGATAGCGAAGGAACTGGACTGGGCGCCGATCCGAACCTTGCTTGGTCAGCGCAGCGGTCCTGGCTCTGGCAACACCAG
>NZ_NSGG01000008.1 GCF_002295065.1 Mesorhizobium sp. WSM3859 | reverse complement strand
AGGACGACGGCCCGACGGCGGGTATCGCCCAGGGCGCTCCCACGGTGGCGCATGACGAGACCGCGGGCGTCCAGGCCGATGCCGACGACACCACGGCGGCAGGCGTCGTCAGCCTGTTCGCGGGCGTCACCAATGTCAGCACCGACCTGAGCCCGACCGGCTACGCGCAGGATCCGAACGCGGTGGTGAGTTCCACCGGAAGCTCCTATGGCGCCGACCAGGAGGGCGGCACGACCGCATTCTCGCTGGCGGTGTCGGCCGCTGGCGTGGATTCCGGCCTCGACACCACCAACGGCACCAGCATCTTCCTGTTCAAGGAAGGCGACCTGGTGGTCGGCCGCATCGGCTCGGCCGCCGGCGCGGCGGCATTCGCCGTCGCCATCAACAGCACCAGCGGCGTCGTCAGCGTGGCGCAATACGCCTCGATCCATCATCCGACCCCGGGTGGCAGCTACGACGAGTCGGTCAACATTACCGACAGCACCTTGCTGGCGGTGGTTACCGTCACCGACGGCGACGGCGACACCGCGACCAGCTCGACCGGCATCGGCGATGCCGTGCAGTTCCAGGACGACGGCCCGACGGCGGGTATCGTCCAGGGCGCTCCCACGGTGGCGCATGACGAGACCGCGGGCGTCCAGGCCGATGCCGACGACACCACGGCGGCAGGCGTCGTCAGCCTGTTCGCGGGCGTCACCAATGTCAGCACCGACCTGAGCCCGACCGGCTACGCGCAGGATCCGAACGCGGTGGTGAGTTCCACCGGAAGCTCCTATGGCGCCGACCAGGAGGGCGGCACGACCGCATTCTCGCTGGCGGTGTCGGCCGCTGGCGTGGATTCCGGCCTCGACACCACCAACGGCACCAGCATCTTCCTGTTCAAGGAAGGCGACCTGGTGGTCGGCCGCATCGGCTCGGCCGCCGGCGCGGCGGCATTCGCCGTCGCCATCAACAGCACCAGCGGCGTCGTCAGCGTGGCGCAATACGCCTCGATCCATCATCCGACCCCGGGTGGCAGCTACGACGAGTCGGTCAACATTACCGACAGCGCCTTGCTGGCGGTGGTTACCGTCACCGACGGCGACGGCGACACCGCGACCAGCTCGACCGGCATCGGCGATGCCGTGCAGTTCCAGGACGACGGCCCGGCCATCGGACTTATCGCCGATGGTCTGGTGGACTTCGCCAATGGCAGCACGGTGACCAAGACGCTCAGCGGAGTGGTCGGGGCGGATGATCCGGCAACCTATAGCATCACCGCCTCGCCGGCGACCCTGACGATACTGGACGGCACGTCCTCGCAGCTGACCCTGCTCAGGGACCTCACCAGCAACGACACTGTCGCTACCTACTACAAGGATGTCGATGGCAGCTCCACACACACCGCCGGAGATATCGACTTCTTCAGGCTGACGCTATCGGGCGGCAACTACACCTTCGACGTCCTCCAGAATCCGCCGCCTGCGGAGCTCAATTTCAGCTTCGCCGGGGCACCCTCCGGCAGCAACCTGTTCATGACCTTCGGCGATCCGACCTCCACCCAGATCGTGGTGATCGGGAAAGACCCGTTGAACCAATCCCAGGGCGGAAACATCACGACCAAGGATGTGCTCAACATCAGCCAAGCCGGCAGCACCACCTCGTTCGGCGTCAACGGCAACGCAATCAATCCCACCGAGGGCGCGATCATCACCTTCGTCACCGGTGCAAACACGAACTTCCTCGTACCGAATCTGGACCAGAACGAAGCCGATGTCGAAGCGAACATAGCCTTTCAGAACGTGTTCAATACAACCTCGGCCTCCTTCACCGTCAACCAGACAAATCCGGGCGTCGGACCCGTCACCGTCAAGATCACGGCCTTCAGCACCGCTGCGGAGCCGGGAGCGAATTTCGTTGACGGGCTCACCGGCGACACACACGTCAACATCACGTCGTTCTCGCTAACCGACTTCGTCGTCAAGACAGGCAATACGCAATTTACTCCAGATGCCTCGATCGACGCCAACGGCAACTTGATCATCACCGGCCTGAGCACCGGCGACAAGGTGTCGTGGACGACGAGCGGAACCCACGACCGCGTGCTGATCGAAAACATCAGCAACGCGGACGGCATTTCGGGCAACGACAACAACACCTTCGATATCGGCGGCTTCGGCCTCAGCCAGGCGCAGCCGGCGCCCGACGAGAAGCTCGACTTCACCGTGCAGATCGCCGATGCCGACGGCGACACGGCAAACGACAGCTTCTCCATTGGCATCGATGGCACGGGCATCTTCAACGACAACCACGTGGACGGCGTCATCGCCTGACCGACTTGGGCCGGACGCCTCCTCTGGCGTCCGGCCCGACAACAGCAAGGCGTGGAAACGGGGGTATCCGTGATGCAGCCAAGACCGAACTTCCAGGAGGTGATGCGCTTGGCGCGCCATCAGGCACCCGCCCTCCTCCTCTTCAGCCTACTCGCCAATCTTCTGCTGCTCGCCAGCACCGTCTACATGCTGCAGATCTACGACCGGGTGCTGTCGAGCGGGTCGATCGACACACTGTTGTGGCTCACCCTTGCCGTGATCGGCGCCATCGCCGTCTACGGCATGTTGGAACACGCCCGCCGCATGATGCTTGGCCATATCAGCCAATGGCTGGACGATCAGCTCAGCGTTCCGGTGATCGAACGAGCCATGGAGGCACGCCTTGCCGGCAGCGGCATCGAGGCCGGCCCGAAGGATCTTGGGGATCTGCGCGGCTTCGTTGCCGGTGACGGCATGCTGACTTTTCTCGATGCGCCATGGACGCCGGCCTTCCTGGCATTCATGTGGCTGTTGCATCCGGCGTTGGGCGTGGTCGGCCTTGCCGGCGCGGCACTGTTGTTCTGCGCCGCGCTCGCCAATGATTTCCTCACCCGCCGCAAGGGACAGGAGGCAGCGGCAGGGCTGCGCCGCAGCCAAGTCGCGGTCGGTCAATATGTCGAGGGTGCCGAGACATTGCGCTCGCTCGGCATGTCCGAGCCGGCATTGCGGCGCTGGGAAGAAAACCAGCAGTCGTTGATGCACCTCCAGTGCCGAGTTTTCCGGCGCACCACCATCATCGGCAGCCTGTCGCGCTCACTGCGCCTCGCTCTCCAGGTGGCCGTGCTTGGGCTCGGCGCCTATCTCGTCCTGCGCCGCGAATTGACGGCGGGCTCGATGATCGCGGCTTCCATCCTGCTCAGCCGCGCGCTAGCGCCGATCGAGCGCTCGATCGGCGCCTGGCGCAGCCTGGTCAGCGCACGCGCCGCCCGCCGCAACCTGATGAAGCTCTTCACCGAAACCGCGTCGGCGCAAAATGCCGGCGTTACCTTGCCGCGTCCGCTGGGTCGGCTGAAGCTGGAAAACCTGCATTACTGCGCGCCGGGCACGCCGCAGCCGCTACTGAATAAGATAGGCTTCGGCGTCGAGCCCGGGCAAACCTGCGGCGTGATCGGTGCGTCCGGCTCCGGTAAGACCACGCTGTGCCGTCTTATCGTCGGCGCGCTGCGACCTTCGCTTGGCCATGTCAGGCTGGATGGCGCGGAAGTCTGGAACTGGCCTTCGGATCAACTCGGCCCGAATATCGGCTATCTGCCGCAGCAGGTTGAATTATTCCCCGGAACGATCGCCGAGAACATTGGCCGCCTGCGTGACGTCGATAGCGAAGCGATCATTGCCGCGGCGCAACTCGCAGGCATCCATGAGATGATCCTGCGGCTCCCGAACGGTTACCGCACCGACGTCGGTCCGCATGGGGCTAGGATCTCGCGCGGCCAGCGCCAGCGAATTGCTCTGGCCCGGGCGCTGTTCGGCGATCCCCCGCTGATCGTTCTCGACGAACCGAATACCGGGCTCGACAGCGAAGGCGAGACCGCGCTGTTTAGTGTGCTTCAGCAGCTGAAGGAGCGAGGCCGCACCGTAATTCTCGTCACTCATCAGATCAATCTTTTACGCACGGCCGATCACATCGTTGCCCTGCGGGATGGATCCATCTCGATGTTCGGCACGCACGACGAAGTGCTCGGCGCGCTGGCAGGCCAGCCCAAGCGAATCCCGGTGCCGGCGGCCATGCTGGGCAAGATCGCCGCCAATGCGCCGGCGAACCTGAAGGCAGCGGAGTGAGCTATGAGCGATCGATTTGCTGAGTTCTCGGCAATGCTGGGCCGGCTGACGGACAGCGTGCACGAACTTACCGACAAGCTGACCGCCTCCGCCAGCGATCTCAGTGCGGTGGTATCGGTTTGGTTGAATGGGATCGACCAACAGTCTCGCACCGCGTTGCTGGCGGCGAGCGGCGGCATCTTCCTGATCTTGATTGCAGCGCTGCTCCCGGGACGGTCACGCGCCTACCGCGCCAGCAGGCGCAGTCTGGGGCAGCGGACGCGGCCCGCGCGGATGCTCGGCTACGCTTCGGCCATCCTTTTCGTCGGCGGCACCGCCGCATGGTCCGGCGTTGCTCTCCTGGCGAGCGCCGTCGTCGCCAACGGCGTCGTCAGCCCCGAGGGCTATCGCAAGACCGTCCAGCATCTGGAAGGCGGCATCATCGGGGCGATCCATGTCAAAGAGGGCGACAAAGTCAGCGCCGGCCAGGTTCTCATCAGCTTGAATACTACCCAGGCCCAAGGCCGCTACGACGAGTTGCGGGGGCACTATATCCGCCTGCTGGCGACCGAAGCGCGACTGGTTGCGGAGCTTGCCGGTCAGGACCGGATCACCTTCCCCAAGGAGTTGACGTCGATCGACAGCGAAATCGCGCGAAAGGTGGTCGTCGAGGAACAGGCGCTGCTCGACAGCCGCCTGGCAACCCGTCAGGGGCGCACCCAGATCCTGAACAAACGCATCGCCCAGATAGAAGAGCAAAGCACCGGGGCGCGGGACGTCATGGCAGCCGAGGCCGAGCAGCTCGGACTGATCGACCAGGAGATCGCCTCCGCGCAGGAGATGTACAAGAAGGGCCTGGAACGCCTGCCACGGATATTGGCGCTGCAGCGCGCCCAGGCCGACATCCGCGCCAATCAGGCGACGAACCGAGCCCAGGTAGCCCACAACGACCAGCAAATCGGCGAGACCGAGTTCCAGCTCCTCAACCTGCGCCAGCAGGACAGCGAAAGCGCCAATGAGGATCTTGCCAAGGTACGCAACGATCTCGCCGAATTGCGCAGCCAGTTGCCTTCCCGGCAGGATGTGCTGGCGAGGACAGACATCCTCGCGCCGATCGCCGGAACGGTGATGAACCTGCGCGTGACGACCGAGTCGGGCGTGATTGCCAGCGGCCAGGCGCTTCTCGATATCGTTCCGAACGAGCCCAATCTGATCATCGATTCACGCATCAGGCCTACGGATATCGACGTGGTCCACCCGGACATGCCCGCCCGCGTCGTGCTGTCGGCTTATCCGAGCCGGCATCTGCCGCAGATCCATGGCCTACTCGTCTCGGTGTCCGCCGACCGGCTGACGGATGAGAAAACCGGCGAGCCCTATTTCCTCGCGAAGGTGAAGGTCGATAAGGCCGATCTCGCGGAGCTGCACGACGTCCGGCTGTCGCCCGGCATGCCCGCCGAAGTGATGATCCTGACCGGCGAACACACTTTTCTCGACTATATGCTGGCCCCCGTGCAGGCTTCCCTTACCCGCTCCTTCAGGGAGAATTGAGCGGATAGGACGAGGCGGCCGGCATGAGCGCGTCGCCGCGCCAGGTTTCGACCGAGCGCAAAATGGGCCGGTCCAGCCGGCCCATCCTCAATCATTCCTCCTCAGCCGGTTCCGGGATCGCATCCGGCAGGGTCTGCCGTCCAACCCGGTCGGCGACGAGCATCGAAAGCATCATCTCGACAAGGCCGTTGGCGGCTCCCTTCTCGCCGCCATTGGCGCCGATCTGGATCTGCGGCACGAGCGGCAGCCTGCCATTCTCGATCGCCTCGGCAAAGCGCATGAGAACCTGCGAGTTGAGCTGATAGTCCGGGCCGCCGAAGGCCGCGACCTTCTTCTCGGTGGCCTCGGCCTCCGCCAGGCCGATGGCCCGCACCTTCTCGGCCTCCGCAAAACCGGTCGCCTTGATACGTTCGGCATCGGCGAGCGCGACAGCTTTGATCATGTCGGCCTCGCCTTGGCCGGAGAGGCGCACCTTCTCTGCCTCTGCCTTGGCGGTGACCTGAATGGTTTCCGCCTCCTGGCGGGTGCGGGCGAGTTGCGCCTTGCCCTCGTTCTCACTGATCTCGATGGTAAGTGCCGACGTCGTGATCTTGGCTTGCTGTTCGGCGAGCGCCTCCTTCTCACGCAACGTGCGTTCCTGCGTAGCCGCCCTCTCCTGCAGTTTGTAGGTCTCGACCTTTTCGACCGCAATCTGGCGCTCGCGCAGCTGGATCAGGATCTGCTCTATGCTGTTCTGGCCATCGGCGGCACGGGGCGTACCGATCAACACCTCCTGCAGCTCGAGACTGTAGGAATTGAATTTCTCGCGCATCTCCTCGCCCGACTTGTGCTGGATATCGCTGCGCTCCTGCAAGAGCTGGATCAGCGTCTTTGTCTGGGCAATATTCTTGAAGTAAGCGGAAACCATCGGATCGAGCGTTTGTTCGACCAGCCGCTTGATGTCGCCGAAACGCTGCACCACGAGCGGCGCCTTCATATAATCAATATGCACGACGACGGAGAGCGGCAGCACAGGCTCGAACGCATCCTTGGTGATCAAGGACACTTCGGACAGATTCTCGTCCAGCCGGTGTTCGCCAAACTGTTCCTTCGTCCACTTGAGCACGAAGTTGGTGGTCGGCACGGTGACGATATTGCCGGCATAGGTATTGAACGCATACTTGCCCGGCAGCAGCGGCGTCGACCAGACACCGCGTGCGCCGACTTCGACCAACTCGCCGTGACGGTATGCCTGCCCGGATATGTCCGTGCCGTGGCGCCCGTTATAGGAGACGACGACACCCACCGTGCCAACGTCGATGATCGTCTTCTCGACCAGTTCAACAGTCGCGAAAATGCGATTGAGGAAGTAGCTGCCGTCGGCCAGCACCTGCAGCTGGCGGCCGCGGTAGCCACCGGCATTGAGAAACTTTTCCGGGTCCTGAAAATTGTTGTGGAAGTTCGGGTCGCTCGGATCGTTGGCGACGGTCGGTGCGATGATCTCGCCGTCCGGCAAGGCCGGACCGTCATGGATGGTGACGATGCCGATCATGTCCTCGGCATTGTGGATGACGACCGGCTCAAAGCCGCCCCGGTCCGAGATCAAGCTGGACATGTTGGAAAAAAGGCTTTGTTCCGACGAGCTCAGATTGACGGCATACGTCGACTGAGCGGTGAGCACGACGAATTGTGCGAGATTGATGGCATAGGTGCCTTCGCGCAAGATCTTGCGCTGCGGTCCTTTCTGTCCGCCTTTCTCGAGAAAGCCGCGCACATCCTGGAAATCATCGGCGTCGGTGTTGGAAGCAAGTGTCTGCGTCGGAGGCAGCGGCTTGCCATCACGGGCAAAGACATAGCCGATCTGACCCTGCGGGATGGTCACGAGATTGGCGCGATGCATCGAATATTGGAACGGCATGAAGAAGTGCAGGCCGCCGCGCACGACTTCCGGCTGGTAGCCTGCCTCGCGGTTGAGCGCTATGAAGCCATTGCTGACAGAGCCGCGAAAACTCCATAGTTTTTCCAGGATGCCGAGCCTGTCGTTTGGGATGTAGCGGACCACGCCGCTCCACCGGAACAGGATCGCCAGCACGATGACCAGCACGGCTACCTCGATCGCCGTCCATTTGATCGGGTCGAGATATTGCAGGACTTCCATCTCTTGTCTCCTATGGGGCGCACGGGTTGATCCACCCGACGGCCACCCGTTTGGTGTTGATTGACAAAGCGGGGAGATCGCGCACCCACACGCTCGCCGCGCTAAGGGCGTGTCGAACCTTTGGGCTGCTCATTGCATGGGAAGTGACCGCGCGTCCCGAGTCCCCCGTTAGGACAAGCGTGGCCGTAAGCGATGTTACATCGGTGTTGCCTTGATAGACATAACAATAGATGACGTAGGAATAGCGCCAACAGGTTTAAAGATACTTTGCGCGGAAATCGAATAAGTATTTTCAACGCTTTTGCTATTTCGAAAGCGTTGGCTTCTAGAAATTGGCAAAAAGGAAATGGCGCTCTTGACGAGTCAAAACGGCGGGGCCTGGAACCAACAACGCCTCACATGCCGCGCCGTTGCCGACGCAGAGCTTTGATTTCAAAAGGATTTTTCGACTAGCGCCGCAGCGCGTAGACATTGTCCATCGACGCACCACCCAGTGGCAGCGCCATGTCGTCGTCGAGCAGCCGGGTGATGCGGGCAAAGCCGACAAAGGCTTTCCTCGCTTCCTCAGCCGACATCTTGCCCGACATAGCCGCCGCACAGCAATTCAGGGCGCATTGATAAACCGGGCCGCGTCTGCCCGTTGGCCATTTCCGCAGGAACACCATCGCCTCGGAGACGCTATCGACTTCCTCCACAGGGTATCCCTGCCCACGCGCAATTCGCACTGGGGTAAAGAAATGCAAGCGATCCATGATTATCCTCCCGGCCGACCGCAGTGCAGTCGAACCAGCATAAACGCACGTCCAGCGCCTTGGTTCCAAACAAATTTGGTTGCCGATGGAAAAAGTTCGGAACCCGGCATCCGCATAAGGCCTCATGGCGACTCAGCCCGATGCAGGCTTGGAGGCGGCGGATAACGGCGATTCTCATTGAATATCTTTAAGGCGAAAGCCGGCAAATGGATTGCTTGCCGGTTCCCCAGCGTCAGGCTTAACCTCTGCGGTCAAACGCGTGAGGGCGCGTTTGCAAGAAGGGGAACAACGACATGACCATCCAAGGCGCATCGCCTGACCTCTATAACGAGGATCTGGCTCCGGCAACGGTCAGGAACTGGGGACCGTTTTCGATCTTCAATGTCTGGACTTCGGACGTCCACAGCCTCTGGGGCTACTATCTGGCGGCCAGCCTGTTTCTGTTCTGCGGCGGCTTCGTCAACTTCATCATCGCCATCGGCATCGGCTCGCTGATCATCTACGCGCTGATGAACATGGTCGGCTATGCCGGCGTGAAGACCGGCGTGCCCTACCCCGTGCTTGCCCGCGCCTCCTTCGGCATCTGGGGCGCCAACATTCCGGCGCTGGTGCGCGCCATCGTCGCCTGCTTCTGGTACGGTGCCCAGACGGCCGCGGCGTCGGGGGCCATCGTGGCGCTGCTGACGCGCCTGCAATGGTTCGACGAGTTCAACAAGACCTCGCATCTTCTGGGACATTCGACCCTGGAGGTGATCTGCTTCGTCGTCATCTGGGCATTGCAGCTGTTGATCATCCAGAAAGGCATGGAGACGGTGCGCCGCTTCCAGGACTGGGCCGGCCCCGCCGTGTGGGTGATGATGCTGCTTCTGGCCATTTATCTCTGCGTGAAATCGGGCAGCTTCGCCTTCACCAGCGACATCCCGATGGACGTGCTGCGCGAGAAGACCGCCGACGCCGGCATTCCAGGCGACCCTGGGTCGTGGACCGCGCTGTTCGGTGCCGCGGCGATTTGGGTGACCTATTTCTCGGCGCTCTATCTCAACTTCTGCGATTTCGCCCGCTACGCGCCGGACACTGCAGCACTGCGCAAGGGCAATATCTGGGGCCTGCCGGTCAACCTCATCCTGTTCTCGCTGGTCGCCGGCGTCACGACGATCGCCGCCTACGACGTTTACCATGAAGTGCTGCTCCACCCCGACCAGATCTCGGCCAAGTTCGACAGCTGGTTCCTGGCGGCCCTCGCTGCGCTGACCTTCGCGGTGGCGACGCTGGGCATCAACGTGGTGGCGAATTTCGTCTCGCCGGCCTTCGACTTCTCCAACGTCTTCCCGCGTCAGATCGACTTCAAGAAAGGCGGCTACATCGCGGCATTGATCGCGCTGGTGCTCTATCCCTTCGCGCCGTGGGAGGGCAGCGCCGCGCATTTCGTCGGCATCATCGGAGCGACGATGGGACCGATCTTCGGCGTGATGATGGTCGACTACTATCTGATCCGCAAAAGCGAGGTCGATGTACCGGCGCTCTATCGCGAGGACGGCGAATTCCGCTTCCAGGGCGGCTGGCATGTCAATGCCTTCATCGCCGCCGGCATCGGCGCGATCTTCTCCTCGATCCTGCCCAATTTCACCAACCTGCTGCCGTCCTGGTGGGGCGTCTATGGCTGGTTCTTCGGTGTGGCGATCGCCGGCGCCGTCTACTACGTCCTGCGCACTATGGCGCTTGGCGCGGGTGCCAGAACAGCCAAGGCCTGAGCGCACACTTTCCCCTTCTCCCCTTGTGGGAGAAGGTGGATCGGCGCGATAGCGCCGAGACGGATGAGGGGTGTTCCAGCGGAGTGAGACGCTGGCGTTCCGAACACCCCTCATCCGGCCGCTTCGCGGCCGCCTTCTCCCACAGGGGGAGAAGGGAAGGCCCCGCCTACCATCTCCGCCAGCCGGCGCACCGTGTTCCAGTTGCGCGACGTGCCGATGCCCAGGCTCTTGTGATTGGCGGCTGCAAGCAGCCGCGAGCTCGGCCGCTCGCGCGAGAAGACGAGCCAGATATCGCCGTCGACCAAAAGCACCTTCTCATCGTCGGCCGCGCGGGCCTGAAGTCCCGATAGCGCTTCGTCGGCAACAGGTTGGCGCATCACCCGAATCGCGACCTGGTCGCCGGCTTCCGCCGATTCGGCAGGGAACGGATTGGACGCCGCAAGCTTCAACCAATCCTCTGCGCGGCGCACGATAATATCGACATGGCGGCCGAAAGTTTTCTCGAAGGCCTTTTCCAACCGACGCTCAAGTTTTGAAATTTCACCTGTCCGCGCCTCGAAGACCAGGTTGCCGGTCGATACCAGCGTGCGGACATTGTTGAAGCCGAGACCTTCGGCCATCGCCTTGAAGTCGGACATAACGAGGCGCCGGCCTTCGCCGAGGCCTATGCTGTAGAGCAGCGCGACATAGGTTTGCATAGCTGGTTCGCCAGCCGATGGTTCAAACCAGGCGCGACTGGTCCACTGCCGCCGAGATGAAGCTGGCGAACAGCGGATGCGGTTCGAGCGGCCGGCTCTTCAGTTCCGGATGGTATTGCACCCCGATGAACCAGGGATGGTCCGGATATTCGACCGTCTCCGGCAGCACGCCGTCGGGCGACATGCCGGCGAAGACCAGTCCGCACTCTTCCAGCCGCTGCTTGTAGTCGATGTTGACTTCGTAACGGTGCCGGTGGCGCTCGGAAATCTGCGTGTCGCCATAGATGTCGGCGATCTTGGAGCCCTTGGCGAGTTCGGCCTGGTAGGCGCCGAGCCGCATGGTGCCGCCGAGATCGCCGGTAGCCCGGCGCTTCTCAAGCATGTTCCCCTTCAGCCATTCGGTCATCAGGCCGACGACCGGCTCATCCGTCGGGCCGAACTCGGTCGACGACGCGTGATCGACGCCAGCCAGCGAGCGTGCCGCCTCGATGCAGGCCATCTGCATGCCGAAACATATGCCGAAATAAGGCACTTTCCGCTCGCGCGCGAATTTTGCCGCCAGGATCTTGCCTTCCGAACCGCGCTCGCCAAAGCCGCCGGGAACGAGGATGCCGTGCACCTTTTCCAGCCAGGGAGCGGGATCCTCCTTCTCGAAGATCTCGCTCTCGATCCAGTCGAGCTTGACCTTGACTTGGTTGGCTAGGCCACCATGCGACAGCGCCTCGATCAGCGATTTATAGGCATCCTTCAGCCCCGTGTACTTGCCGACGACGGCGATGGTCACCTCGCCTTCCGGATTGTGGATGCGCTTGGACAGCGCCTGCCACGGCTCCATGCGCGGCTTCGGCGCCGGGTCGATACCGAAAGCGGCCAGCACTTCCGAATCGAGCCCTTCCTGGTGATAGGCCATCGGCACGTCATAGATATGCGGCACGTCCAGCGCCTGGATGACGGCGCTTTCGCGCACGTTGCAGAACAGCGACAGCTTGCGGCGTTCTTCCTTCGGGATCGGCCGGTCGGCGCGCACCAGAAGGATGTCCGGCGCAATGCCGATGCCGCGCAGTTCCTTGACCGAATGCTGCGTCGGCTTGGTCTTCAGTTCGCCGGCGGTCGGGATGTAGGGCATCAGCGTCAGATGCACATAGACCGCGTTGTTGCGCGGCAGGTCGTTGCCGAGCTGGCGGATCGCTTCCAGGAACGGCATCGCCTCGATGTCGCCGACCGTGCCGCCGATCTCGCACAGCACGAAGTCGTAGTCGTCATTGCCGTCCAGCACGAAATGCTTGATCTCGTCGGTAACGTGCGGGATCACCTGAACGGTGGCGCCGAGATAGTCGCCGCGCCGCTCGCGCTCGATGATGTTCTTGTAGATGCGACCGGTGGTGATGTTGTCCTGCTGGTTCGCCGAGCGGCCGGTGAAGCGCTCGTAATGGCCAAGATCGAGATCGGTCTCGGCCCCGTCATCGGTCACGAACACTTCGCCATGCTGATATGGCGACATCGTTCCGGGGTCGACATTGAGGTAAGGATCGAGCTTTTTGATCCGCGCGCGATAGCCTCGCGCCTGCAGGAGAGCCCCAAGAGCTGCTGCGGCGATGCCTTTTCCGAGTGAGGAAACCACGCCGCCTGTGATGAATACATATCGCGCCATGGGAGTCATCGCTTAACGCGGCCTGATTGATTCCGCCAGAGAAAAAACCGCCGCGAAGGCTTTTTCCCAAAATGGCGCCGGGACCCGCCAGGGGCTTTTGCGAAGCATGTCGCCCAAAAGTGCTAAGCAGTTTGGGAGAACGACATGCGTCAAAACAGAAACTCAAAACAAAAGGGCCGGCGGTGCCGGCCCTTACGGCAGTGTGATTCAACGCGTCAGATGATAACGACTAGTTGTTATATAATAACAACTTTGGTGCCGACCTTGACGCGGCTGTAGAGGTCCATGACGTGCTCGTTGATCATGCGGAAGCAGCCATTGGAGGCGCTGGTTCCGATCGACTGCGGCGCGATAGTGCCGTGGATGCGCAGATGCGTGTCCTTCTTGCCGTCATAGAGATAGATGGCGCGCGCGCCGAGCGGGTTCTCGCCGCCGCCGGGCATGCCGTCCTTGTACTGGCCGTAATGCTTCGGCTCGCGCTTCTGCATGTCGAGCGTCGGGATCCAGCGCGGCCATTCTTGCTTGTCTCCGACCGCGACCGTGCCCTTGAACTGCAGGCCCTCGCGGCCGACGGCGATGGCGTAGCGGCGGGCAGTGGAAAACGACTCGACGAGGTAGAGGCGGCGAGCGCTGGTGTCGATCACGATGGTGCCCGGCTCATAGCCGGTGAACGTGACGTCCTGCGGCACGAATTCGGGCTTCACCTTGAACGGCCGCTTGGCGTCCTTCTTGGCGAGCGCCGAATCAAGTGCGCGGGTCTCCGGCAGATAGCTGATCGAAGATACCGAGGCTCCGCCGAACAGGCCTGCGAACAGCCCGCCGCTGCTCGTCTGCTTCTGCCCCGGGTTTTCGCTGCGCAGCTCGCCATTGTTGCCGGTGGCGGTGATGTTCATGGCTTCGGCCGGGATCGCCTCTTCGGCCTTGACCGGACCGAGCAGCGCTATCGGCTCCAGCGGCGCGAGGATATTGGTGGTCTTTTTGGCCGGTCTGGCGTCTGCGACTTCAGTCGAAGCGGCGCTGCCGCCCTTCTTTGCGAGCCATTCCTGGCGCGCCTGATCCGCCTTGGCCTTGGCCGCTTCACGCATCGCCGTCTTGCGAGCTTCGAGCGCCTTTTCCTTGGCGCCTTCCTTATCGGCCGCGATCTTGGCCTCGAGCTTGCTGATCTGCGCGAGGTCGTCTGAGGTCGGGTTTTTCTTCTTCTTGAGCAGCTTCAGCTGCGATGCGTCGCTCTTGCTGGCGACGACTGGAATGGCGTCGGTTGTCTCTACCGACGGGGAAGTGGCCAGGTTTGCCGGTCCGGCAAAGGCCGCGGAACCCATGCCGAGGATGGCACAGACTCCCAGGAGGATGAAGCTGCGAAGCTGCATGGCGATGATCCGATTGTTCAAAAGCAAGTTGCCCACGGCGTCGCCCGGCGCCCCCCAAGGACGCCGATAATGTGCCGCGCGCAATCTATAATCGATTAGCCGTCACCGCCTCAAGCTGAGGCAGGCGCCACGCCCAGTTGAATCTTTGTGATCGAACGCGCATTTGCCGCGACTGTGTTCAAAGAACAACAGGTCGCGGCCCGGTCCTTGGCCGGCTACTGGTTCGGAACCTGCGGGGTAACCGGCAGGGTGACGCCGTTGGTTGCCGGCGCCGGCGCAGCCGGAGCAGGCGTTGTCGCCGGAGCCGGCGCAGGCGCCGCGGTGCCGTTGGCAAGAGGCGTGGTGGTCGTCGCACCACCCGACGGAGCCGCGGGAGCCGTGCCGCCAGCCGGAGCCGCGGGCTTGGAAGTGCCCACCGGTCCATTGGACCCCGGCAGCTGGTTGAGCACGCCACCGCCCGTCGCCGGACGGTCGAGGATGTCGATCGGCTTTTCGCCATAGCGGGCGAGGATCGACAGCGCCAGCGAGGTCACGAAGAACGCAGCCGCCAGGATTGCGGTGGCGCGGGTCAGTGCATTCGCAGCACCTCGCGCGGTCATGAAACCGGAACCGCCGCCGATGCCCAGGCCGCCGCCTTCGGAGCGCTGCAGCAGCACCACGCCGACAAGGGCGAGCACGACCATGAGGTGGATGACGATCAGTACGGTTTCCATAGTTTATCCTGGCGAGGCCTTGCGCGGCCGCGCATACGACCGGTGTTTTGGAGGCGGCTCCTTACAATGCTTTGGTGGCATTTCCAAGCCCGTGGCCGGGAATATGGGAAGCAATGCGGCCAATACAACGATTTATGCCGCGGAAGCCTGGGAGACGATCTCTAGGAGATGTTCATGTAGGCTTCCGCTATGGCGAGGAAGTCGGCAGCCTTGAGGCTGGCGCCGCCGACCAGCGCGCCATCGACATTCTCGACGCCGAGCAATTCCACCGCGTTGGACGGCTTGACCGAGCCGCCATAGAGAATGCGCATCCTGGCCGCGGCATCGCCGAGCAAACCGGTCAGCTTGCCGCGGATATGCGCATGCGCCTCGGCGACGTCGGCGGCCGTCGGGGTCAGGCCGGTGCCGATCGCCCACACCGGCTCATAGGCAATAATGGTGTTCGCCGCGGTAGCGCTGGTCGGCACTGAGCCCTCGAGCTGACGCGACAATATGTCGAGCGTGGCGCCCGCCTCGCGTTCGGCGCGCGTTTCGCCGATGCAGATGATGGCCACCAGCCCTGCCCGCCAGGCGGCCGAAGCCTTGGCATGGACTATCGCGTCGTCCTCGCCGAACAGCTCGCGGCGCTCGGAATGGCCGACGATAACGTGGCTCGCGCCGGCATCCTTCAGCATCTCGGCGGAAATCTCGCCGGTGAAAGCGCCGCTCTCCTTGGGATGACAATCCTCTCCACCGGCCCGCACCGGCGTGCGCGACAGGATCTCGGCCGCGCGCTGGAGCAACGTCGCCGGCACGCACACCACCGCTTCGGTCTCGGCGTCGAGTCCGCTCATGAACCCATTGCCGATCGACCGCAGCTCGTTGAGGGAGGCGCTGGTGCCGTTCATTTTCCAGTTGCCGGCGACAAGCGGGCGGATTCCAAGGGTCATGGGACGCGTTCTCCGAGCGACATTAAGCAGCGCCCTCACTACCAAAATCAGGTCACAAAGCAATCGACAGTGGACCGGAAGGGCGCTATTGCGCTTGTTTCAGACTCGGCGCACGCGAAAATGCGCAAAACTCGGAAGTATGCATGCTTGGTATATTGAGAAGCGCGGCGGGTACCTGGGTCGCGAAGGCGTTGCTGTTGTTGCTGGTCCTGAGCTTTGCCGCCTGGGGCATTACCACGCGCATGGTGGGTGGCGTTCTCGGCGGCCATCACGCGGTGATCACCGCCGGCGGCACCGAGGTCTCGATCAACGAGTACCGCCTGGCCTATAATCGCCAGCTCAGCCTGCTCTCCCAGCAATATGGCCAGCGCGTCACCCAGGAACAGGCCAAGCTGCTCGGCGTCGACAACCAGGTGCTGGCGCAGCTCGTTTCGGGCGCCGTGCTCGATGAACAGGCGCGCAAGCTGGGCCTCGGCCTTTCCAAGGACCGGCTGGCGGAGCTGACGCGCGAGGATCCGGCCTTCAAAGGCCCCAGCGGCCAGTTCGATCGCCGCACCTTCGAGTATCTCCTTCGCCAGCTCGACATGCGGCCGGAGGACTATCTCAGGAACCGCTCGCAGGTGGCCGTGCGCCAGCAGATCGTCGAGGCGATCTCCGACGGCCTCAAGGTTCCGCAGACCTTCCTGAAGGCGGTCTCGCTGTATCGCGGCGAGGATCGCACGATCGACTATCTGGTGTTGCCCAAGACGCTGGTGCAGCCGATCGAGGCGCCGTCCGACAGCGCCCTCAACGCCTATTTCGGCGCCAACAAGAAGAACTACGCCGCGCCGGAATACCGCAAATTCTCCTATGTCCGGCTCGAACCGCAGGACATCGCGGATCCGTCAGCGGTAACCGACCAGCAGGTGAGCGACGACTACAAGAAGAACATCGCGCGCTACACGACGCCCGAGATGCGCACCATCGAGCAGCTGGTGTTCAAGACGCCGGAAGCGGCCAAGGCGGCTTTGGATTCGCTGAAGGCTGGCGCCACTTTCGACAAGCTCGTCACCGCCGAAGGCAAGACGCAGGCCGACACGCTGCTCGGCACGCTGTCCAAGGACAAGATCGCCGACAAGGCGGTTGCCGACGCGGCCTTCTCGCTCAATGCCAACGAGGTAAGCCAGGTCGTCCAGGGCGCCTTCGGCCCCGTGCTCCTGCGCGTCACCGAGATCAAGCCGCAGGTCGTGAAACCGCTTTCGGAGGTGTCCGACCAGATCCGCAAGGACCTGGCGCTCGGCGAGGCAAGCCGCATCCTGCTCGACGTGCATGACAGCTACGAGGACACCCGCGCCTCAGGCGCCTCGCTTGCCCAGGCCGCCGACAAGCTGAAGCTCAAGGTCGTCACCATCGACGCCATCGACCGCACCGGCCTGCGGCCGGACAGCACCGTTGTCAACGACCTGCCGCAATCGGCCGATCTCATCAAGGCGGTGTTCGCGGCCGAGCCCAATACCGAGAATGAAGCCCTGACCACCGCCGACAACGGTTTCGTCTTCTACGAGGTGCAGTCGATCACGCCGGCGCGCGACCGCACGCTGGATGAGGTCCGCAAGAAGGTCGTGGCCGACTGGACGGAAGCCGAGACCGAAAAGCGGCTCGACGCGAAGGCTAAGGAGCTCGAGAAGCGCCTCAAGGCCGGCACCACGCTCGACGTCATCGCCGGCGAGCTCAAGCTCGACAAACAGACCAAGCGCGGCTTGAAGCGCGAAGCCGACGATGCCGATTTCGGCAAGGAGGGTGCCGCCGCCATGTTCGGCGTCGGCGAAGGCGGCACCGGTCTGATCCCCTCGCCCACCGGCGACGGCCAGATCCTGTTCAAGGTCGCCGAGGTCTTCGAGCCGGCTGGCGCCGACGGCAGCACCGTACCGGACGACGCGCAGAAATCCTTCGGCGCCGGCATGTCCGACGACCTGCTCGACCAGCTGGTGGCGCAGCTGCAGTCGCAATACAACGTCCGCGTCGATCCGAACGCCGTTTCGCAAGCACAAACACGATGAGCGCGCTGAAGACACACATAGCCAAGGTTGCCACCGGCACCGCGCTTTCCTTCGAGGAAGCGCGCGAGGCGTTCGACATCATCATGTCGGGCGACGCGACGCCCGGCCAGATCGGCGGCTTCCTGATGGCGCTGCGCGTGCGTGGCGAGACTGTGGGCGAGATATCCGGCGCGGTCGCCACGATGCGGGCCAAGATGCTGCGCGTCGAAGCCCCGCACGGCGCCATCGACATCGTCGGCACAGGCGGCGACAATTCGCACTCGGTCAACATCTCGACCGCTTCGGCCTTCGTCATCGCCGCCGCCGGCGTGCCGGTCGCCAAGCATGGCAATCGCGGCCTGTCCTCGCTGACCGGCTCCGCCGACGTGCTGACGGCGCTGGGCGTCAAGATCGATATCTCGCCGGAGTTGATCGGCCACTGCATTCACGAGGCCGGTGTCGGCTTCATGTTCGCCCCGGCGCATCATCCGGCGATGAAGCATGTCGGACCAACCCGCGTCGAGCTCGGCACCCGCACCATCTTCAATCTGCTCGGACCACTGTCGAACCCCGCCGGCGTAAGCCGCCAGATGGTCGGCGTCTTCCTGCCGGAGTGGATCATGCCAGTGGCCGAGACGTTGAAGGCGCTGGGCGCCGAGCACGCCTGGGTCGTCCATGGCGATGGCTACGACGAGATCACCACCACGGGCGAGACCCAGGTCGCGGAGCTTGCCGGCGGCGAGATCCGCAGCTTCACCCTGACGCCGGAAGCCGTCGGGCTGAAGCGGCACACCAAGGAAGAGCTGCGCGGCGGCGACGCGGCCTATAACGCCAAGCAATTGCGCGATATGTTGGGTGGCGCCGCCGGCGCCTATCGCGACACGGTGCTGATGAACGCCGGCGCCGGTCTGGTCGTGGCCGGCAAGGCGACGACGCTTGCCGACGGTATCGCAGCGGCAGCGCAAGCGATCGACAGTGGCCGCGCTCTTGCGGTGCTGGACAAGCTCGTCGAGATTTCGAACGGATAAGGCCTTGTCGGACATCCTGCGCAAGATCGAAGCCTATAAGCGCGACGAGATCGCGGCGGCGAAGCTTCGCGTACCGTTCGCCGAAATCAAGGCGAAGGCGAAGGACGCCGAGCCACCGCGCGGCTTCCTCGCGGCGCTCGAAGCCAAGCGCCGGGGCGGAGGCTTCGCGCTGATCGCCGAAATCAAGAAGGCCAGCCCTTCCAAGGGTCTGATCCGCGCCGATTTCGATCCGCCGGCGCTCGCCAAAGCCTATCAGAAGGGCGGCGCCGCCTGCCTTTCGGTGCTGACCGACGCGCCCTCCTTCCAGGGCGCGCCCGAATTCCTGACGGCCGCGCGCGCGGCAGTGCGCTTGCCGGCACTGCGCAAGGATTTCCTGTTCGATCCCTACCAGGTCTATGAGGCGCGCGCCTGGGGCGCCGATGCGATCCTGATCATCATGGCGAGCGTCGACGACGCGCTGGCCAAGGAGTTGGAAGCTACCGCTTTCGAGCTCGGCATGGACGCCTTGGTCGAGGTGCATGACGAGATGGAAATGGAGCGGGCGCTGAAGCTGTCGTCGCGGCTGATCGGCATCAACAACCGCAACTTAAGAACCTTCGAGACCAGCCTCGATGTTTCCGAGCGGCTGGCAGCCATGGTGCCTTCGGACCGGCTGCTGGTCAGCGAGAGCGGCATCTTCACGCATCGGGATTGCCGCCGGTTGGAAAAGAGCAGGATCGGCACTTTCCTCGTTGGCGAGAGCCTGATGCGGCAGGCCGACGTGGCGGCGGCAACTGAGCTTCTGCTGACGGGCAAGGCAGCGGCCGAGGCCGTCTGAGCATGGCCCTCACCCATCTCGGCGCCAAGGGCGAAGCCAACATGGTCGATGTCGGCGACAAGGCCGAGACGACCCGCACGGCGATCGCCGAAGGTTTTGTCTCGATGCGGCCCGAAACGCTGGAGATGATCCTCGCCGGCGACGCCAAGAAAGGCGATGTGCTGGGCACCGCCCGCATCGCTGGAATCATGGCCGCGAAGAAGACGCATGAACTGATCCCGCTTTGCCATCCGCTGCTTCTGACCAAAGTGGCCGTCGAGATCGAACCTGATCGTGCATTGCCTGGCCTCAAGGTCACAGCGCTCGCCCGCGTCACCGGCAAGACGGGCGTGGAGATGGAAGCGCTGACCGCTGCCTCGGTCGCCTGCCTCACCATCTATGACATGGCCAAGGCGGTGGACCGCGGCATGGCGATTTCCGGCATAAGGCTGGTTGAGAAGACCGGCGGCAAATCAGGTGACTACAAGGTGGATACCTGATGGCGCTGGTTCCGGTCGCCGAAGCGCTCGCCCGCCTGCTCGACGGCGCAGCGCCTTTGCCGGGCGAAAGCGTGCCGCTGGCGGACGCGGCCGGACGGGTACTGGCGGAACCGGTTGCGGCGCTGCGCATGCAGCCACCCTTCAATGCCTCGGCCATGGACGGCTATGCCGCGCGTTCCGCCGACGTCGCTTCAGCTCCGGCGCGGCTTGAGGTCATAGGCATGGCGCCCGCGGGGCGCGGCTTCTCCGGAACCGTCGGCGAAGGCCAGGCCGTGCGCATTTTTACCGGCGCGCCGCTGCCTGAAGGCGCTGACACCATCGTCATTCAGGAAAACGTCCGCGACCTCGGCAATGGCCGGATCGAGGTGACGGAGCCGACCGCGCAAGCACGCAATGTGCGCCGCCGCGGGCTCGACTTCAGCGAGGGCGACGTGCTGCTCGAAAAAGGTCGCGTGCTCGACGCGGCAGCCCTTTCGCTGGCGGCTTCTGCCAACCACCCCGCCTTGAATGTCGTGCGCCGGCCACTGGTCGCGATCATCTCCACCGGAGACGAATTGCTGCCGCCGGGCAGCACGCTCGGCCCAGATCAGATCATTTCCTCCAATGCCTATGGCGTTGCCGCCGCCGCGCAATCGGTCGGCGCGCGGGCGCTCGATCTCGGCATCGCCGCTGACCGCAAGGAAGCGATCGCCGCGCTGATCCGGAAAGCCGTCGAGGCGGGCGCCGACGTTATCGTCACGCTCGGCGGCGCCTCTGTCGGCGACCACGACCTGATCCATGACGTGCTCACCGGCGAAGGCATGGCGCTCGATTTCTGGAAGATCGCGATGCGCCCCGGCAAACCGTTGATGTTCGGCCGGCTTGGCAACATCCGCTGCATCGGCCTGCCCGGCAATCCGGTGGCAAGCATCGTCTGCTCGCAGCTCTTCCTGAAGCCGCTGCTTGCCCGGCTCGGCGGCCGCGATTTCAGGCAGGACGTGCGAACGGCCCGTCTGGGCGCCGCGATGCAGGCCAACGATCTCAGGCAGGACTATGTGCGCGCCGTGGTTCGCGAGGACGCCGGCACCCTGGTCGCGACCCCCTTCGGCATCCAGGACTCCTCGATGCTCAGGATGCTCGCCGACGCCAACGGCCTGATCGTGCGCGAGCCCTTCGCGCCGGTCGCGGAGGTCGGCGCCGAATGCGGTGTGCTGATGCTGCGCTGATACATCGACAACGCCGATCTCGTTTATACAACGACGAAGTCGACCGTTGTTCGTCGGCGAAGCCGATCGTTATTCGTCCACCAGCGTTCGCGTCAGGGGATGGTCCGGATCGGCGAGACCATCGACAACGTTGAAATGATGCCGGTCCGGCTCGACAACTGAACCGGTGGCGGCCCCGAGCCCGGTCCAGATGTTGGCGAGCAATGCGCTCTGGCGCAGGAATTCCGAGCGCTCGCCGCCGCCGACCCAACAGGTGATGCGGGCCCCCTGCCGGGGCCGCAGCAAAGTCGGGCTTTCGCTCAACGCTTCCCGCTCATCGATGTTCAGGGTCTCGTTCAGCGCGGTCGACATCAGCGGCCGGAGGTCGTGCAAGCCTGAAATCGAAACGACCTGGCGCACCCGCCGCACCACATTGGAGGACAGCGGCGAACTCGACGTCACCATGCGGCTGGCGAGATGTCCGCCGGCCGAGTGTCCAGTCAGCATCAGCGGGCCGTCGACCATGGCCGCCGCCTTGCCGATCGCGACCGCGACTTCATTGACGATGCCGCTGATCCTGGTCTGCGGGCAGAGCGTGTAGGAAGGCGTGGCGACGGCAAAGCCGCGACCTACGGCGCCGGCGGCCAGATGCGACCAGGAGTTCTTGTGTGACTCCATCCAGTAGCCGCCATGGATGAACACCACGAGCCCCTTCGGCGCGGCAGGCGGGAGGAAGAGATCGAACCGGTTGCGCGGCGCCTCGCCATAGACAATGTCGAGTCGCACCCTACCCTCTGCCAACAACTTTTCACGAAATGCCTGAGCCGGGCCGTCCCAGGCCGCCGGCCAGCGGTCGCCGCCGGCGATGTTCGCGCCGTTGGCGTAGGCATCATCCCAGTCGACAATGCGGTGTCCCAGCACCAGCCCCTCCCGCGATCAGATCGATTTCAAGTTGTCTTTGTTCGGCATGCCATTCGAAGTCAGGTGACGGCCTCCTTGACCGCATAACGGGCCTCCCGCCAAGCGCCCGTGCGTAGGATGTCTTCCAGCACCTCGACGGCGTCCCAGACATCCCTGTAGCCGACATAGAGCGGCGTGAAGCCGAAACGAACGGTCGACGGCGCGCGAAAATCGCCAATCACGCCGCGCTCGATCAAGGCACGCATCACCTGGTAGCCGTGCGGATGGGCGAACGACACCTGGCTGCCGCGCTCGGCACCGTTGCGCGGGCTTTCCAGCTCGAGACCAAACGCGCCGCATCTGACTTCGACAAGGCGAATGAACAGATCCGTCAGCGCGACGCTCTTCTCGCGCACGGCCGTCATGTCGACTTCGTCCCAGAGATCCAGCGCGCCTTGCAGCGCGCGCATCGACAGCACCGGCTGCGTTCCGCACAGGAACCGCCGGATGCCTGAGCCAGCGGCATAACCCTGCTCGAACGCGAACGGCCGGGCATGCCCCCACCAGCCGCTGAGCGGCTGGCTGATGTCGGGAAGATGGCGGGTAGCGGCATAGAGGAAGGCCGGCGCGCCCGGCCCGCCATTGAGATATTTGTAGGTGCAGCCGATGGCGAAATCGGCATTCGAGCCGTCGAGATCCACCGGCAGGGCGCCGGCCGTGTGGCAGAGGTCCCAGACGATCAGCGCACCAGCGTCATGGGCCTTGCGGGTCAGGGCGGCCATGTCGCGCAGCCGGCCGGACTTGTAGTTGACATGGTTGACCATGATGACAGCGACACGGTCGTCGACTAGGTCTTCGATCGTCGGGGCATCGACGCCTTCGAGCCGCAGCACCGTGCCTGGCCGCGTCGAGGCCACCCCTTCCGCCATGTAGAGGTCGGTCGGAAAGCTGTCGCCCTCGGCAACGATCACCGGGCGCTCGGGCCGCATCGCGAGCGCCGCATGCAGGACCTTGTAGATGTTGATCGAGGTGGTGTCGCATACCACCGTCTGGCCAGGCGCGGCGCCGATCAGACGCCCGAGCCGGTCGCCCAGATGGACAGGCATGTCGAACCAGCCGGCGGTGTTCCAGGCGCGGATGAGATTCTGCGCCCATTCCTGCTTCGCTGACTTCTCGATCTCGTTGAAGACATTGATTGAAGCGGCGCCCAGCGAATTGCCGTCGAGGTAAATCACCCCTTCCGGCAGAACGAAGCGATCGCGCAGGTCGCGCAGCGGGTCCGCGGCATCCATCGCCTCGACCTCGGCAAGATCGGGAATTCCCCTCATTGTGCTACCGCCTCCGTTTCGAGCCAGGCCGCAACATCCCCCGGCGACCAGGGCGGTTGTCTCATCACCGTCCACGACACGGCAAGAACCTTCTGTCTTATGTTAGCTGGTCCATAGACGGCAAAGGCTGAGGATCGGAACCAGCGCCAGGTTGGCATTTTGGGTTCGTTTCGTTCACGGTGCGGTACATGGTTGGTCAGCTGACCGGATCCCTTCAGCACCTTGGCGACGGCGTCGCCTCCGAATTTCAGCTTAAGGAGAATTGCAAAATCGAGCGGAATCAATGACACAGCCCAACCGGTGGCGGCCGGGCACCGTCGGATGCAACATTCTTTCGCCGGCCTTAACAAATTCATTAAACTTTAAATGGTTGCGGAACACAACTGGAACAGATAGTGTTTGTTCTGGGTTTGTTTTTCTGATTCTGGTTTCGGAACCCGTGGGGGCCGCCAATGCTGACGCGCAAACAACATGAACTCCTGATGTTCATCCATGAACGCCTGAAGGAGAGCGGGATTCCTCCATCCTTCGACGAGATGAAGGAAGCGCTCGACCTCGCCTCGAAGTCCGGCATTCATCGGCTGATCACGGCGCTCGAAGAACGCGGCTTCATTCGTCGGCTGCCGAACCGGGCACGCGCGTTGGAGGTCTTGCGCCTGCCCGACTCGATTGCACCTGGCCTGAATGCCGCGAAGAAGTTTTCGCCGAGCGTCATTCAAGGCGGCCAGGGTAATCTAAGCCGCCAGGTCAAGCCGGCAGCGCCCTCGCGCGCGCCGACACCCAGCAATGACGACGACGCCGTTTCGGCCGTGTCCATTCCGGTGATGGGCCGCATTGCCGCAGGTGTGCCGATCGACGCCATCCAGCACCAGACGCATTCGATCTCAGTGCCGCCGGATATGATCATGGGCGGCGAGCACTACGCGCTGGAGGTTAAAGGCGACTCGATGATCGAGGCCGGGATCTTCGACGGCGACACCGTCATCATCCGTAACGCCAGCACGGCGAGCCCGGGCGAGATCGTGGTGGCGCTGGTCGACGATGAGGAAGCGACGCTCAAGCGCTTCCGCCGCAAGGGCGCCTCGATCGCGCTGGAGGCTGCCAACCCGGCCTACGAGACCCGCATCTTCGGGCCGGATCGGGTTAAGGTGCAGGGCAAGCTCGTCGGGCTTATCAGGCGCTACTGATCCGGCTGCGAGGGTTTGGCCCTCTCAGGCTTTTCATAAGGCGGCAGTCCCCTCGCCTCACGCGTGTATTTGCGCTGCTCGTGCCAAGGCCGATATGGCTTTTCGACGGCATATTGGATGGCTGCGCGCGCGGTTGCCGATTGTGGATCGAAGAAGACGGCTGCGCTGCCGTCACGCGCCAGCTGGCGCTTGGTGACGACAAGCACGCGCTGATCCCAGCAGGGATTGTAGGCCGTCGCATCGTTGATGACGATGAGGTCGGCAAAACCGCAGGCTGGCCGTGCGCTGTCGCGATTTTCGGCGAGCGCGACGATCGCGCCGGAAGGATGCCGGCCAATGCAGAGGTTGCCGGTGCAATAGAAGGGCGAGCCGGGCGGCAGGTCGACCGGGTCGGCGATATCGAGAGCATTCTTGGCGAATCTCTCGGGCGGCACGATTTCCTCGGCCTTCAGCGCCCGCTTCCAATTGTCGGTGGTGAACTCGTTGGAGCGTTCGCGGTTGACGGCAAGTTCGCCGCCGCCGATTGGCATCGCCACCAGATGCGCGTCCTCCGAGATCAGCACATCCGGCGTGCGCACATGCGGGATCGCCAGCAGCGCGGCGAGAGCGAAGGGAACAGCGGCAAGCCTTAGCCAGGTCGTGGCCATGGTCGCGATGACCAGCGCGATTGTCGCCAGCAGCACCGACTGGATCGAGATCAATCCCACAGCATCGACCGGCGAGCGCTCGGAAATCCATGCCGAAATGCCAATCATCGCTGTCAGCCCCTTGCCCATCACATAAAGGAAGGGACCGTCGAAGCCGAACGGCATGGCCAGCGCGCTCAACACGGCGAACGGCATGACGATCAGCGAGACGATTGGCATCACCGCCAGATTGGCGAGCAGGCTGAGCGGCGATATGCGCTGGAAGTGCCAAATCGCAAACAGTAGTGTCGCGCTGCCCGCGATGAGCGAGGTTACCGCGGCGCCAGCAACGCCAACCGCCAGTTTTCGCGACAGGTATCCGAGGAACGAACGCTTTGCCGGCGGCGCGGTCGCTTTGCCGGCGCGATAATCGGCAAAGCCAGCATAGGCGCCAACCAGGGCGGCGGTGGCGGCGAAGGACATCTGGAAGCTCGGGCCGACCACTTCATGCGGCGAGACAAGGATGACGGCAATCGCCGAGATCGCAAGGTTGCGCATCGTCAGCGCCGCGCGGTCGAAGAGCACGGCGGTGAGCATCACCGCAAGCATGATGAAGCTCCGTTCGGCCGCCACCACGATGCCGGAGATGACGAGGTAAGCGGCAATCGAGGCAAGCGCGATCGCCGCGGCGTATTTCTTCACCGGGCGGCGCGACGACAAATCCGGAAACAGCGCGAAAGCGCCGCGCAGCAGGAACATGATCGTGCCAGCCACCAGCGCCATGTGCAGACCGGAGATCGAGATGATGTGATAAATGCCGGTGCGCCGCATCGACTCGTTGACCGCTTCCGGAATGCCGGCGCGCACGCCGACGATCAGCGCCGCCGCGATCTCGCCTTCGGACCCGCCGATGCTGCTCCGGATGTGGTCTGCGATCCCTTCGCGCGCATTTTCCACCGCCGATGCGATGCGCGCGCCGAAGGGTGCCCGCGTTGGCGCAGTCGAAGCCGGAGCTAACAGCTTTGGATCGCCCAGGAAAAAGCCGCTACCGCCGATGCCGCTAAAGTAGCTGTCGAAGGAAAAATCGTAACTGTCCGGGCGGACTGGGCCGGTCGGCGGCAGCAGCTTGGCATAGCCGGTCAACATCGATCCGGCCGTCATGCCGGGCGGTATCCTGCGCGCCGAAACCCTGACGCGATCCGGCGCGTAGCGCAGCGTCGGATGCTCCGTGGACATGAGATCGATGGTCAGCCGCACACGGCCATTGGCCATCGCCTCGGCAGTGACGAGACGGCCGGTCAGCCGTGTCTGGATTTCGGACCCCAGCATCGGCGTCGCCATCCGCCAGGTCTCCACCTTGGCCGCGAGAAAGCCGAGCGCGCAGAAAAGCGATGCCATGAAGACAAGGTGCGTCCGCTGCCAGGAACGCGAGACTGCCGCGCAGACAGCCATCAAAGCCACCGCCGCAAGCGGCCTGTAGAGATCCGGCTCGGCGCTCAGCGAGAAGTAATAGATCACGCCGGCGGCCAGGAACACCGGCACCAAAAGGAAGCCGATGCCGCGGTCGATCTCGGTGGCGGCGGCGACCGCAACGCTTTGGCGCAACGCGGGAAGCGATGCGCGGCCAAGCTGTTTGCGGATCCTGCCGACGATGGCCGTTGGCGAGGCTGGCTGCAGCGCACCGCCACCGGGCGGCGGTAGCTCGGCGGGCGGATGGAGTTCCGGAAGCGAAAGCGGCGCTTCTTCGGCAGGCGAGGCATGGGCAAACATCAGGCGCTCGCTGACGCCAGCTGTCGTTCCCCCGCCCTCCTCCGTACCCCGGCCACGCCCAGCCATCGGGTCTGCCCCTTGCGCCCCAGACCGCCTATGCTACATGAACGCCGATCGCGTGGAAGTCCTCGCGATACATGCATTTTTTCAGTGCTTCTTCGAGAGTTCCATGTCCGACAAGGTCGTCACCCGTTTTGCCCCTTCGCCCACCGGCTACCTGCATATTGGCGGCGCTCGCACGGCGTTGTTCAACTGGCTCTACGCCAAGCACACCGGCGGCACGATGCTTTTGCGCATCGAGGACACCGATCGCGAGCGTTCCACCGAGGCCGCCACGGCCGCCATTCTCGACGGTCTGACCTGGCTTGGGCTCTCCTGGGACGGCGACGCCATCTCGCAGTTCGAGCGTGCGCCGCGCCATCGCGAGGTGGCGGAGGAACTGGTGCGGCTAGGTAAAGCCTATTACGCCTATGAGACGCCGGCCGAGCTTGAGGCAATGCGCGAGGCGGCCCGCGCCAAGGGTCTGCCTCCGCGCTACAACGGCCAGTGGCGCGACCGCGATCCGTCCGAGGCGCCGGCAGGCGTCAAAGGCGCAATCCGCATCAAGGCGCCGACCGAGGGCGTGACGATCGTCAACGACCGCGTTCAGGGCGAGGTTCGCTTCCCGAACAAGGATCTCGACGACTTCATCATCCTGCGTTCCGACGGCGTCCCGACCTACATGCATGCCGTCGTCGTCGACGATCACGACATGGGCGTCACGCACATCATTCGCGGCGACGATCACCTGACCAACGCCGCGCGCCAGACGGTGATCTACAACGCCATGGGCTGGGCGGTGCCGTCGATGTCGCATATCCCACTGATCCACGGCGCCGACGGCGCCAAGCTGTCGAAGCGGCACGGCGCGCTGGGCGTCGAGGCCTATCGCGCCATGGGCTATCTGCCGGAAGCCTTGCTCAACTATCTGGCGCGGCTCGGCTGGAGCCATGGCGACGATGAGGTGATGTCGATCAGGGACATGGTCGCCTGGTTCGACATCGGCGACGTCAACAAGGGCGCTGCCCGCTTCGACTTCGCCAAGCTCGAGGCGCTGAACGGCGTGCATATGCGCAAGATGGACGACCAGGCGCTGTTCGACATCTTCGTCGCCACCTTGCCCTATCTCGAAGGCGGCCCGGCGCTTGCCGCGAAACTCGATGACAAGCGCAAGGCGCAGCTGCTTGCCGCCATGCCCGGCCTCAAGGAGCGCGCCAAGACCCTGGTCGAGCTGGTCGACGGCGCGGCTTTCCTGTTCACCGAGCGGCCACTGCCCCTGGACGAGAAGGCGGCGGGCTTGCTCAACGCGGATGCGCGCGCGATTCTGCGCGGCGCGCACGGCGCCTTGTCTTCTGTGCAGGGCGAGTGGAGCGCCGCCTCGGCGGAGACTTCGATCCGCGAGTTTGCGCAGGCTGGCGGACACAAGCTGGGTGCGGTGGCCCAACCGCTGAGAGCCGCGCTTACAGGCCGCAGCACGTCGCCCGGCGTGTTTGACGTGCTTGCCGTGCTGGGCCGCCAGGAAAGCCTGGCGCGCATTGGAGATCAAATCGATTAGGAGCGGACTGGTCCAAAAAGATTGGCATTGAAAGGTGTGTTTCGCAGTGCAACATTAGGCCCTGGCCCAATCTGGCACGCACCTCCTAAAATGCGGTGGCGAGTTCGCGCATTCCTTCGACGTGTCGTTTGCAGGAATTGCCTTGCCGGCATGAGGAAACATAAAGGAGTTTGGGAATGAGCGAAGCTGCGACAAAACTGGAACCGAGCGGCAAGGCGCATGAGTCGACCGCCAGGCTCGAACTCGCCGGCAAGACCCATGAATTCAAGGTGCGAAGCGGGTCGACCGGGCCTGACGTGATCGATATCGGCGCGCTCTACAGCACGACCGGCGCCTTCACCTACGATCCCGGCTTCACGTCTACGGCGAGCTGCGAGTCGGCGATCACCTTCATTGACGGCGATGCCGGCATCCTGCTGCATCGCGGCTATCCGATCGACCAGCTTGCCGAACATGGCGACTTCCTCGAGGTCTGCTATCTGCTGCTCTACGGTGAACTGCCGACCAAGGCGCAGAAGGAGGATTTCGACTATCGCGTGACGCGCCACACCATGGTGCATGAGCAGATGTCGCGCTTCTTCACCGGCTTCCGCCGCGACGCGCACCCGATGGCCGTGATGTGCGGCGTGGTTGGCGCGCTGTCGGCCTTCTATCACGACTCGACCGACATCTCGGATCCTTACCAGCGCATGGTCGCCTCCATGCGCCTGATCGCCAAGATGCCGACCATCGCGGCGATGGCCTACAAATACCATATCGGCCAGCCCTTCATTTATCCGAAGAACGAGCTGAACTTCGCGGCCAATTTCCTCCACATGTGCTTTGCCGTGCCTTGCGAGGAGTACAAGATCAATCCGGTGCTGGCGCGCGCGATGGAGCGTATCTTCATCCTGCACGCTGACCATGAGCAAAACGCCTCGACCTCGACGGTCCGCCTCGCCGGCTCGTCAGGCGCCAACCCCTTCGCCTGCATCGCCGCCGGCATCGCTTGCCTATGGGGTCCGGCGCATGGCGGCGCCAACGAAGCGGCGCTCAACATGTTGGGCGAGATCGGCCATGTCGATCACATCCCGGAGTTCATCGCCCGCGCCAAGGACAAGAACGATCCGTTCCGGCTGATGGGCTTCGGCCACCGCGTCTACAAGAACTACGATCCGCGCGCCAAGATCATGCAGAAGACCGCGCATGAGGTGTTGGGCGAGCTCGGCATCAAGGACGATCCGCTGCTCGACATCGCGATGGAACTGGAGAAGATCGCGCTGACCGACGCTTACTTCATCGAAAAGAAGCTCTACCCGAACGTCGACTTCTATTCCGGCATCACGCTGAAGGCGCTGGGCTTCCCCACCACCATGTTCACCGTGCTGTTCGCGGTTGCCCGCACGGTCGGCTGGATCGCCCAGTGGAAGGAAATGATCGAGGATCCGCACCAGAAGATCGGCCGTCCGCGCCAGCTCTACACCGGCGCCACGGAACGCGATTACGTGCCGATTGCTAAGCGTTGAGTGAGTGGTGAAAAAGTTAGTAGTTAGTAGTGAGCTATCGCTCCAAACTACTCACTACTGACTACTCCCTATTCGCTCTCTTGATACACCCCATCACCACCTCGGCGGCGATATCGCCGCTCGGCCGCTCGGTTGCCATGCGCCGGGCAATTTCGGCAAAGCCAGCCTTTTGCCAGGCACGCATGCCGGTGTCGCCAAACAGGGCCTCAAGTTGCCGGGCAAGGTTCTCCGGCCGGACATACTGATCGTAGAATTCCGGAACCAGCGTGCGGTCGGAAATCAGGTTGGGCAACAGGGCCGACCAAGTCGTCACCATATGCTGCAGCAGCTGGCGCGCAATCGGGTCGAGCTTGTAGCAGGAAACCATCGGAACGCCGGCAAGCGCCAACTCGAGCGACACCGTTCCCGACGCGATCAATGCCGCATCGGCCTTGCCGAAGGCCTGCCATTTGCGCTCCGGCTCGGTGATGATTTCCGGCTTGTCGTCCCAACTGGCGACCGAAGCCTTCACCAGCTCGGTGACATGCGGCACCGTCGGCAACAACAGGCGCAGGCGATGGCCGCGTTGGCGCAGCGCCGACATCGCCTTGCCGAAGGGTTCCATCAGCCGGCGGACCTCGCTGCGGCGCGAGCCGGGCAGCACCAGCACCGTCTTGACGCGGGCGTCGGAGAGGTCGCGCGGCTGGCTCTGCGCCTTGGCGGCGCTAAGCACGCCCGGATCCCGCGTCAGGCGGTGACCGACATAGGTGCCCGGTGGTCCGCCGAGCCGGGCAAGCGCCTTCACCTCGAACGGCAGGATGCACAAGATATGGTCGACATAGGGTTTCATCGCCACCGCCCTGCCCGGCCGCCAGGCCCATACGCTCGGGCAGACATAGTGGACGATCGGGATGGACGGTGCCACGGCGCGGACCTTCCTGGCGACGCGCAGCGAAAAATCCGGACTGTCGATGGTGACGAGGCAGTCAGGCCGCTCGGTCGCGATCATCGCCGCCGTCTGGCGGATCCGGCGCATCAGCCGCGGCAGGTCGCGCAGCACCGCGCTGAAACCCATCAGCGCGATCTCTCCGCCGTCGAACAGTGGGGTCAGCCCCAATTGCTGCAGGTGCCGGCCACCGATGCCGACAAGCTGAACCTTGCGGCCGGTCGTACGCTCGAGCGCCCGCACGATATCGACGCCGAGTAGATCGCCGGATTCCTCCCCGGCGACGATCGCGAGCTTGAGCGGCTTGTCAGCGGCCATCAGCCGGCTCCCCGTTGACCAGCTCCTTTGCTGGCAGGCCGACGATGAACAGGCCGAGCGCATTGGCGCGCGCCAGCGTTTCCGGACCTTGGAGAATGAGCGAACGGCCGGCCTCGACGGCTATGCCGGCAAGGCCCGCCGCATGCGCAGCCTCGATCGTCTGCGGGCCGATGGAGGGCAAGTCCGCCCGCAATTCCTGACCCGGCTTGGCGCATTTGACCAGCACGCCGCGCGTCTTGCCGGCGAGCCTGCCATGGATGCGCAATTCGCGCATTCTGTCGAGCAGGCCGGCGGTCCCTTCAATGCCTTCGAGGGCGACCGCTCGACCTCCAACAGCAATCGCTGCCTGGCCGATATCCAGCGCGCCGATCGCCTTCGCCGCAGCCCGCGCCGCCTCGATGTCACGCCAGTCGGATTTGCGCGGCTCCGCCTTGGTCAGCGGGCCGCCGCCCGCAAGCAGTTCAGGCACGATCTCGTGCGCTCCGACGACCTTGATGCCCCGCTTTTCCAGAAAGCGCGTCAGGATCTTCAGCAAGCCATCGTCGCCGCGCGCCAGTCCCATGACCACGGTAGGCACGACGGCCAGCAG
This sequence comes from Mesorhizobium sp. WSM3859, assembly GCF_002295065.1. Taxonomy (GTDB): domain Bacteria; phylum Pseudomonadota; class Alphaproteobacteria; order Rhizobiales; family Rhizobiaceae; genus Mesorhizobium. Next base: position 266,258 of record NZ_NSGG01000008.1, on the reverse strand, counting down.
GCCAAGGCTCGGCCGCATGCCAGTCAATTTCGGCCTGCGCCTGATCTCGCCGGCCAGCACGAGATGGCTGATCCGTTTGCGCTTTAGCAGCGGGACCAGCGAGCCGAAGTCTTCGAGAGCAAGCTTCTCGGTTTCATAAGCGGCGAGATCCGACTTGCGGTCGACTTCGCCCTCGGCCGCGATGATGACAGGCGGGTACCCTTGCTTTGCCAAGCTCGCGGCGACTTCCACCGGCAGACTGCCGCCGCCGGCGATGATGCCGATCCTGGCGCCCGGCGCGAGGTTTAGCTTCGTCCCGGCCGCCTCAGCCTTCGTCATCTGCATCGTCGCCGCCACCCTTCAGCGGCGGGACCGCATAGTGCCGCTTGCCGCCGCTGGCGATGAAGTCGATCATCTTCATGGCGGCCGGAGACGAGGAGCCTAATTCCGCCCTGGCGAGATCGATATTCTCCGCGACGCTGCGGGAACGGTCGAAAATCAACCGGTAAACCTTGCGCAGCAGGTAGATTTCGGAGCGCGGCAGGCCGGAACGCTTCAGTCCAACGATGTTCAGGCCGCGCAGCTTGGCGCGATTGCCGGCGGCAATCGCATAGGGAATGACATCGCCGACAACCGCCGAGCAGCCGCCGATGAATGCGTTGTCGCCAATGCGCACGAACTGGTGAACGGCGGTCAGCCCGCCGATATAGACGTTGTCGCCTATCTCGCAATGGCCGCCGAGCGTCGCGCCATTGGCGAAAGTCGCGTTCTTGCCGACGACGCAATCATGGGCGATGTGGGCATAGGCAAGGAAATTGCCGTTGTCGCCGACACTCGTCTCGCCGCGGCTGGAATCGGTGCCGACATGCATCGTGACGGCTTCGCGGATGGTACAGTTCTCACCGATGACGAGCGTGGTGTGCCCGCCCTTGTGCTTGGTGTTCTGCGGCGGCGCGCCGAGCGTCGCCATCGGATAGACCTTTGTTTCGGCTCCGATGGTTGTTGCGCCCATCACCGACACATGGCTGACCAGCTCGACGCGGTCGCCGATGATCGCATCGGCGCTGATATGGCAGAAGGGTCCGATGCGGACGCCCTCGCCGAGCCGGGCTCCTTCTTCGACGACCGAGGAAGGATGGATAAATGTCGCGACTTTCATGAGCATTTCGAACCGTCAGCCGGTAACCATCATGGCCGAAACCTCGGCTTCTGCCGCCTTCGCGCCATCAACCATCGCCTCGCAGGCGAATTTCAGCAGGTTACCGCGTTTCTTGATCTTCTTGACATGGATCCTGAGCTGATCGCCCGGAACCACCGGTTTGCGGAATTTCGCGTTGTCGATGGTCATGAAATAAACCAGCGACGGCTTTTCCGTGTTGAGGCTACGGATGCAGATCGCGCCGGCGGTCTGGGCCATCGCCTCGATGATGAGCACGCCGGGCATGACCGGCTGTTGCGGAAAGTGGCCCTGGAAATGCGGCTCGTTGATGGTCACGTTCTTGATGCCGACGGCGGATTCGTCGCCGTCGATGTCGACGATGCGATCGATCAGCAGGAACGGATAGCGGTGCGGCAGGAGCTTCATCAGCCCCATGATGTCGACCGCCTCGAGTGTCGTTGCCACCATATCAGCCATTTCCGTCGCCTTGCTTGCGCGTCCTGGCCATCTTGCGCAGCATCGCTATCTCGCGCATGGCTTCCGCCATCGGCTGTGCCGGATAGCCTCCCCAGATCTCGCCTGCCGGCACGTTGTTCATGAATCCACTTCTCGCAGCAAGCTTGGCCCCCGGCCCGATGGTCAAATGATCGGCGAGGCCGACACCGCCACCCATGGTGACGTTGTCGCCGACGACGACGGAACCGGAAATACCCGAAAGGCCCGCTATAATGCAATTGCGGCCGATGCGAACATTGTGGGCGATCTGCACCAGATTGTCGATCTTGGTGCCTTGGCCGATGATGGTATCGGACATCGCGCCGCGGTCGACGGTCGAATTGGAGCCGATCTCGACGTCGTCCTGGATGATGACGCGACCGATCTGCGGCACGCGTTCAGGTCCCTTGGCGCCGCCCACGAAGCCGAAACCGTCCTGGCCGATCCTTGCGCCGCCATGGATGATGACACGATTGCCGACAAGCGCATATTGGATGCTGGCGCCCGGACCGACGAACCCGTCGCGGCCGATCTGGCAGGAGCGGCCAACAACGGCGTGAGGCGCGATGACCGTGCCGCTGCCGATGGATACGCCGGGACCGATCACGGCGCCCGCTTCGACGATCGCCCCTTCCTCGATATGTGCGGACGGATCGACAAAGGCATGCGCCGAGACGCCGGTTTCTCCGGTCATTGGCCCCGGAGTTGCGGCGTGCGGAAACAAAAGGCGCCCGACCATCGCGAAAGCCTGTTGCGGGCGAGGATGCATAAGCACCGCGACCCCTGGCGGTGCCTTGCTGGCAAAATCAGGGGGGCACAGGACCGCGGCCGCCCTCAGCGACTGCATCAGCACGAAATTGCGCTTGCCGTCGACAAAGACGAGCGCGCCATCCCCGCCCTCATTCGCCGGAGCCAGCGCCTCGATGGCAATTTCGGCCTGAGCGGAATCGGCCAAGCTGGCGCCGGTCAGATTCGCGACTTCGCCAGCCGTATACCGGCGTGAAGGCGCGAAGAACACCGGATCGGTCATTCCAGAAGCAATATCCAGCTGGGTCGGATCAGTCCAGTCCGGGCCGTCAGCCGGCCCGGAACCATCGCAACCACAAATTAGAAACGGGTCGCGATGCCGAAGTTGAATTCCTGCACATCGTCGGTCGACTCTTTCTTGACCGGGATCGCATAGTCGATGCGGATTGGGCCGAACGGCGAAGCCCACATCAGGCCGACACCGACCGAAGCGCGCAGTTTCGAGCCGACCGAGTCCGGATCGACGCCCTCAAGCTTGTTGCCATAAAGCGTAGCCGCATCCGCAAAGACGGCACCACGCAGTCCGAAGCTTTCCGGAATGACTGGCAGCGGGAACTGAGCTTCCGCGGAGGCATTGAAATAAGTCGTGCCGCCGAGATGGTCACCGCTGCCATCACCAGCAACTGGACCGATGCCACCATACTCAAAGCCGCGGATCATGCGATCGTTGCTCTGGAAGAGATCGAAGATACGCAGATCGCCATTGCCGTAACCAGCAATGTAGCCCGCGCCGCCCGAAACCAGACCTACGAGATCAAGCTGTTCGGACAACGTCTGGTAGACGCTTGCGCGCCCGGTCACCTTGACCCACTTGGCATCGCCGCCCAAACCGGCGAACTCGGTCGTGCCGGTGACATAAAGGCCTTCATGCGGATTCTTCATGTCGTCGATGGTGTTGTAAACCAGACCTAGGCCGACCGACGACTTGAGCCAAGGGCTTTCTGCCACACCATCGCGAACCGCCTGGGAGATGGTACACTTGGTTGGATCGTAGATCCCGTTGGTCGTGCAATTGTCCTCAAGCGAGTACTTCTCTTGCGAGATATTGTACGCCAGCTGTGTCGAAATGCTGTCGGTAATCGGCAGGCCGAACCGAACGGTCGCGCCGGTGGTGTCCGTGTCGTAGTGGTCGTACTCCCGCGTCGATTTGTAGATATCGAAACCTGCCGCGATGCGCCGACCGAGGAAGTAAGGCTCGGTAAAGGAGACGGCGTAGTCGCGCGAATGCCTGCCGCCGCCTGCCGACAGCTTGATGTACTGGCCACGGCCAAGGAAGTTGCGTTCGGTGACCGAACCCTCGACCGACGGGCCGGGCGTGTCGCCACCGGTCGAATAGCCGGCGCCGATGGAGAACTCGCCGGTCGACTTCTCGACCACGGTCACGACCAGCACGACCTGGTCGGGCGCCGAGCCAGGAACCGTCGAAATGTCGACAGACTGGAAGTAATCAAGGCTTTCCAGTCGCTTCTTCGCGCGCTGGATGAGAACCTGGTTGAAGGCATCACCCTCGCTGACATCGAATTCGCGACGGATGACATAGTCGCGCGTGCGGTCGTTGCCGCGGATCTCGATGCGCTCGATATAGGCCTTGGTGCCTTGGTCGATGGTGTAGACGACCGAAATGGTGTGATTCTCGAAATTGCGATCGCCGCGCGGCGTCACCTGGGCGAAGGCATAGCCCGAGCCCGCTACCTTCTCGGTCAAGGCGACGATCGAATCCTCGACATCCTTGGCGTTGTAGACATCGCCCTTGTGGGTTTCGACGGCGGATTCCAGCGCCTTTGAATCGACCTCCGGAATGGTGCTTTCCACGCTGACGTCGCCGAACGTGTAGCGATCGCCTTCCTGCACCGTGATGGTGACCGTGTATTTGTTGGTGGCGTCGTCAAGCTCGCCGACGGCCGAGACGACCTGGAAGTCGGCATAGCCATGATTGTAGTAGAAGCGGCGCAGCAGCTCCTGGTCGGCGCGCAGCTTGTCCTCGTCATAGACGTCGTCGCGCAGCACGAAGGACAGCCAGGACGAACGCTTGGTGTTGATGATATCGGACAGGCGGCGGCTGGAATAAGCGTGGTTGCCGACGAAATTGATCGCCGCGATCTGCGTGCGGCCGCCTTCGTTGATGTTGAAGACCACGTTCACGCGATTGTCGCCGAGATCCATGATCTGCGTTGTCACGGCGGCATCGTCACGGCCGATTCTCTTGTATGCCGCCTTGACCGCCTCGACGTCGGCATCGAGCGTTTGCTGTGAGAAGGTCGCCCGCGGCTTCAGTTGGATACCCATCTGAAGCGCGTTATCCTTGATCTTCTTGTTGCCCTGGAACAGGACCTGATTGACGACCTTGTACTCCGAGACCTTGACGACCAGGCTCGAACCGACCTGGTTGATCTGAACGTCCGAAAACAGCCCAGTGCCGAACAACGCCTTGACGGCTTCGTCGATATCGGAACTGGAGAAGGGCTTGCCCGGCTTGATCGAGATGTAATTGCGGATGGTCTCCGCATCGACCCGCTGGTTGCCGCTGACCTCGACACGCGAAATGACCGCGGCCTCGGCCACCGAGGTGGCAGCGAACTGCACTGCGAGCGCGCCTGGCACGACCAGAGCGGCGGACAAAGCCGCCGCGGAAGCGGCGCTCAGAAACTTGGATGCTGCCTTCATCGGGCTTTTGTACCTTTTTCTCGTAGTCCCCACGGCGAGAAAACCGGACGTGCGGTATTTTCCCTTACCGTATTAACCGGATTTTCCCTACACGCAAGGCTCCCGGTTAATTTGTATTTACTTAACCGTACCGCGTGGCTTTCGCGTCACGCATATCCCCACGCATGGTAAACGGCATCTCAATATGGGCGGGGCTGAAGCCAAATTTCTTCATGATTTCAGCACCCAAACAGATCATTCCAAAAAACGAAGCCCATGAAGCCGAGCACCAGGAACAGCCCTGTCCGATAGGCCATCTCCATCATTCGCTCCGAAACGGGCCGCCTTATGACGGCCTCCACGCCGTAGAACAACAGGTGGCCGCCGTCGAGGGGGGGAATCGGCAGGAGATTGAGAAATCCTATCCCGACTGACAGAAATGCAACAAGCTGCACCAGCCACTCGAAGCCCAGCTTTGCCGCCTGACCGGACATCTTGGCGATCTTGATCGGGCCGCCCAACTGGCATTTGTCCTCGCGTCCAAGCGCAAAGCGCTGCAGGAACTGACCGGTGCGCTCGATCACATGGCCGGTTTCCTCGACCGCCGCCACCACGGCGCCGGCCGGCGTATAGGAGATCAAACGTGGCTGGCCGAGTTCGGCATTGTTGACGACGCCGATAACCGCGACCTTGACCTTGTTGCCCAGCGCATCCTGCTGCTCCATGGGCTCCGGTGTCGCCGTGACGGCGATTTCCTTGCCGTCGCGCAGCATGGTGAAGGTGATGGCATCGCCTGCCCTGCCTGAAACCAGGCGCTGCACATCGGCGAAGGTCTCCACCTTGCTGCCGTCGACTTTGACGAATCGGTCGCCGGGCAGGATTCCGGCTTTCTCAGCCGGACTGCCCGCGGTGACCTGGGCCACCGTAGGTTCCAGAACCGGACGGCCATAGAGGGAAAACAGCACCGCAAACACGGCGATCGTCAGCAGGAAATTGAACAGCGGCCCCGCAACGACGGTGGCGGCGCGCTTCCATATGGGCTGCGTGTGGAAGGCGACCTCGCGCTCGGCGTCGGTCAGCGATTCGATCTCTTCGGCGCTCGGCTGGCTCGACGTCGCATTCATGTCGCCGACGAATTTGACGTAGCCGCCGAGCGGAATGGCGCAAAGCTTCCAGCGCGTCCCGTGGCGATCGTTAAAGCCGACGAGCTCGGGGCCGAAACCAATGGAAAAGGCCTTCACGCCGATGCCGCACCAGCGGCCGATGAGATAGTGGCCCATCTCGTGGACGAACACGACGACGGTCAGCACGAACAGAAACGGCACGAGCGTGCCAAGGACGAAGCCTTGCGTGCTGAAGACCGCGTGAAAAATGTCGTTCAAGTCATGCCCTCAAATTCGCCCGCACACGACACTCCGCCGCGACTGTGGCATCAATCCGGGCGAAACCGTGGCGCGCGCCATTTTTCGCCTTGACCGTATCGTCGTTCAGTTCGGAAACAGCCCCAATGCCGGATGCTCGGCGCCCGCCGCGACCCAACCAATGACGTACAGCGCGAACGCGGCCGCGACAAGCCCGTCGACCCGGTCCATGATGCCGCCATGACCGGGAATGAGGTTGCTCGAATCCTTGGCACCGTGCCGGCGCTTGACCCAGGATTCGAACAGATCGCCGATCTGGGAAACGATTGAGAGCGCCAGCGCGGCGAGGCCAAGCTGGACGAGATCGCCGGCGCCGGCTGCAATTGCCAGCAGCAGTCCGGCGGCAACCCCTCCGACGGCACCGCCAAGCGCGCCGCTCTGCGTCTTGCCGGGCGAAATCGACGGCGCAAGTTTCGGGCCGCCGACCGCGCGGCCAACGAAATAGGCCGCAATATCGGTCGCCCAAACCACGGCGAAAAGGAAGAGAATCGCTATCAGGCCGGAATGGCTGCCGTCGCGCAGATAGGCGAGCGAAAAGCCGGAAAGAGCCGCATAAGCCACTCCGGAAGCTTCCCACTGGGCAGCCCCCCTGATCCGGGCGGCAGTGGCCGTGACCGCCACAAGGATCACGACGAGGAGCAGCAGCCATAAGGCCGGAACGCCGGCAATCAGCGCGCCGATGAAGACCAAAATCAGCGCCTCCGGCAGGAAGCCGAGCGCCGCGCCATTCCCGGGACGCGCCATGCGCGTCCATTCATAGAAGATCAGCGCCGTGATTCCCGCGCAGAACAGCCGGAACGGCAATCCGCCGAGCCAGGTAAGCACAAGCGTCAGCGCCGCCATCACGATTGCCGAGATGACGCGCTGCTGGAGGTTGCTCATGCGTAGCGGCGCCTAAAGCGCGACATCGCGGGCGGCAAGCCCGCCGAAGCGCCGTTCGCGGCCGGCAAAGTCGCGCAAGGCATCGGCGAGATGTTCGCGACTGAAATCCGGCCAGTAGCAAGGCAGGAAGACGAGCTCGCTATAGGCGGCCTGCCACAGGAGGAAGTTCGACAACCTGAGCTCGCCGCTGGTCCTGATCACCAGTTCGGGATCGGGAATGTCCTTTGTGTCGAGCGACGCCGCGAAACTCTCCGCCGTGATCGCCTCGCTTGCCATGTCGCCGCGCGCGACAGCTTCTGCCAGCTTGCGGGCGGTACGCACGATCTCGTCGCGGCCGCCATAGTTGAAGGCGATCACCAACGTCAGCGCCTCATTGCCGGCGGTCAGCGATTCGGCCTCTTGCAGCAGGCCCCTGATGTCAGGCTGCAGCCCTTGCTTGTCGCCAATTATCCTCACCCGCACCCCGTTCTGATGCAGTTCGGCAAGATCGCGGCGGATGAACAGCTTCAACAGACCCATGAGGTCGCTGACCTCGGATTTCGGCCGCGACCAGTTCTCCGAGGAAAAGGCGTAGACCGTCAGATAGGAAATGCCGAGCTCCGGTGCGGCGCGCACCGTCTTGCGCAGGGCCTCGACGCCGGCGCGATGCCCGGCAAGGCGCGGCAGGCCGCGCGCCTTGGCCCAGCGTCCGTTTCCATCCATGATGATCGCGACATGCGCGGGCGTTGCCATTAATCTCGCTTTCGAGCCGGAAAACCCGACCCTAAACCTGCATGATTTCAGCTTCCTTATCGGAAAGCAGGTGATCGATCGTGCTGATCATCTCGTCGGTCAGCTTCTGAACCTGGTCGGAGCGTTTGCGCTGGTCGTCCTCGCTGATGGTGCCGTCCTTCTCAGCCTTCTTGAGGAAATCCATGCCGTCGCGGCGGACATGGCGCACCGCGACGCGCGCGTTCTCGGCGTAACCATGCGAGATCTTGACCAGTTCCTTGCGGCGCTGCTCGTTGAGCTCTGGCAGCGGAATCCGAAGCGTGGTGCCGTCTACGATCGGGTTGAATCCCAGATTGGCCTCGCGGATGGCGCGGTCCACCGCGCTGACCATCGACTTGTCCCAGACCGACACCGAAATCATGCGCGGCTCCGGCACGGACACGTTGGCCACCTGGTTGATCGGCATCGCCGTGCCGTAGGCCTGCACCTGGACGGCGTCGAGCAGGTTGCTGGAGGCCCGGCCGGTGCGTAGCGAAGCCAGGTCGTGCTTGAATGCGGCGATCGCTCCGTCCATGCGTCGCTTCAGATCTTCGTACTCGCCACTCATGATCATCTCCTCGACCCGTTCGCCGGGTTCACTGCTTCTGTCGTTATTCGTCGGCGGTTCCGCAATCGTTTGACGGATCCGGGCGCCTGCTACTTGTCCGTGACGACCGTGCAGTGGCCGCCGCCCCTCAGAATATCGCCGAAACCACCTTTTTCGTGGATCGAATAGACGATTATCGGAATGTTGTTTTCGCGCGCAAGTGCAATCGCTGCCGTATCCATGATCGCAAGCCCGCGTTTGATGACTTCGGCATGGCTGATGCGGTCGAAGCGGACCGCATTCGGGTCCTTCTTGGGATCGGCCGAATAGACGCCGTCGACCTGCGTGCCCTTGAACAGCGCATCCGCACCGATCTCGGCGGCGCGAAGCGCGGCGGCCGAATCGGTGGTGAAGAACGGATTGCCGGTACCGCCGGCGAAGATGACGACCTTGCCTTGGTTCATATAGGCGGTCGCCTGGCGCTGGGAAAAGCTCTCGCAGAGCTCCGGCATGGCGATCGCCGACAGCACGACGGCGTCGACGCCGATCTTGTTCAGCGAGGTGCGCAGCGCCAGCGAGTTGATGACGGTGGCGAGCATGCCCATGTGGTCGCCGGTGACGCGGTCGCCGCCCTTGGAGGCGACGGCGACGCCACGAAAAATATTGCCGCCGCCGATGACGACGCCCACTTCCACGCCCAGCGCGCGCGCCTCGGCGATGTCGGCGGCGATGCGGTCGACCACCGAGACGTCGATGCCGAAATGCTGCTCGCCCATCAACGCTTCGCCGGAAGCTTTCAGCACGACACGTCGATAGAGGGGCTTATCCATCATCTTGATCCTCGAAAATCTCGGCGCGGCAATTTTGGAGGCAAAACCGCCCCCGCTTCACCTGGCGATGCTGTCATGACTGGCTGACCCGATACACGAAGGGCGCGGCGATGTCACGCCGCGCCCTCGTGCAAAATCCCAGGCTTTTTCGGTCAGTTGCCGTCTTTTGATCTTTGCCCTTTTTCAATCAGTCGCTTGAGATGCTGACCGCTTCCCCTTCGATCATGACCGCGGGCGAATAGCCGGCCGGCTTGTCGCCGGTGACCGCGCCGCCGGTCACCCGCACCTGGATCTCGGAGCCGAAATAGGAATGCGGGAACGGCGCCGGCGTGGCGCTGACCTTTTCCAGCCGCGCGCGAAGCCCTGCGGGGATCGAAAAATCGAGCGCGCCAAGATTGTCCTCGATCTGGGCGAGCTTGGTCGCTCCGAGGATGACGGAGGCGACGCCGGGCCGCGTCGCCACCCAGTTGAGCGCGACCTGCGCCATGCTGCGGCCGAGCTCGGCCGCCACCTTCTCGAGCTCCGCCACGATCGCCCAGTTGCGGTCGCTGAACTTCTGGAAGCCGGGATGCGTGGTGTTGCGGAAGCCGTCGAGCCGCCCGGCATTACCGTCCTGTGTCGGTTTGTATTTTCCGCTGAGCAGGCCGCTGGCTAAAGGGCTCCACACCATGATGCCCGCGCCATGACGGGTGGCGAAAGGCACATATTCATGTTCGATCGCGCGCTCGGCGAGCGAGTATTCGAGCTGCAGCGCCGAGACCGGCTCATAGCCGCGCAGTTCGGCGATCGCCTGGGCGCGGCCGGCATACCAGGCCGGCACGTCGGAAAGGCCGATATGGCGCACCTTGCCGGCGCGTACGAGATCGTCCAACGTACGAAGCACCTCCTCGGCCGGGGTGATCCTGTCCCAGACATGCAGAAGGTAAAGGTCGATATAGTCGGTGCCGAGCCGCTTCAACGAGGCATCCACCGCGCGCATGATGTTCTTGCGGCCATTACCGCCGGCATTTGGGTTGCCTGGTTCCGCGTTGAAGGTGAATTTGGTGGCGATCACCGCCTTGTCGCGAAGGCCATGCTCGGCGACGAACTCGCCGAGCCAAGTTTCGGCCGTGCCGCCGGTATAGAGATCGGCGGTGTCGATGAAGTTGCCGCCTGCCTCGACATAGGCGTCGAATATGGCGCGGGCGGTGTCCCTGTCCGCGCCCCAGCCCCACTCGGTGCCGAAGGTCATGGTGCCGAGCGCCAGCCGGCTGACGCGCAACCCGGTGTTGCCAAGGGTGTAATAGGTCATGCTCATGGTGCTTCCGATCCTTGTCCGATGGCGGCTCCGTGTTACTGGCCAGGCGTCGCCTTGATCCAGGGGTTGCCGCGCTCATGCGTCATGCGGAAGGTGAAGCCATCGACTTTCCAGCCGGCGGCCGAGCGCGACAGATGGTGCTCATAGGTGCCCCAGACCTCCCAGAGCGGGTCGCCATTGCCTTCCATGCGGTTCCAGGCATAGCCATTGGAATGAACGGTCGCGGCATTGGCCTCGAGCACGACCTGATGGTTGGTGCGCAAATGCAGGCTGGTCTTGCTGCCCTTGAGGTTGCCCGCCCAGGCGCCGATCAGGTCGTCGGACGCGATATTGGCCGCGGGCTGACCAGACAGGCTGCTGAAATCGGCGGTGACGCGATCGGCGAAATAGCTGCGGGCGAGCTTCCAGTCCTGTGCATCCACCGCCCGGTCGATGGCGTCGGCGATGCGGATCACCGCGCGCTCGTCGGCAAGCGCCTGCCAACCGGCCAGTTCGGCGCCGCCGGCATCGACCGGCGCCAATGCCACGCCCGCTGCAAAGGTTACATGTCTCAACGTGTTCATTTCGTCTCTCCTTGAGCATCAGCCCGCCGCCGATGTTTCGAGGAGAATGTGGACCAGCCTGCAGGCAACGATAAGATTGCATTGTTTGCAAAGACCATGCGATACCATTCATGAATGGATCGCGATTTGCTCACACATTTGCCGGTCGTCGTCGCCGTGGCACGGCGCGGCGGCTTTGCGCTTGCCGCGGCTGAGCTCGGCATGAGCCCATCCGCCGTGAGCCATGCGGTGCGGCTGGTGGAAGAGCGCATCGGCCAGCCGCTCTTTGCCCGCACGACACGCAGCGTCTCGCTGACCGAGGCCGGCAAAGCGCTGGTGGAGACCGCGGTCCCAGCGCTCCAGGACATTGCCGAGCGGATGGACCGCATCCGCGGCGTGAAGGGAAGGCCGGCTGGCCTGCTCAGGATCAACGCCTCCAACATAGCGATCCCCCTGGCGGTGACGCCGGTGGTCGCGGCCATGGCAGAACGCTACCCCGACGTGACGGTCGAGATCATTGCCGACCAGGGACTTATCGATATTGTCGGCGAAGGTTTCGATGCCGGCATCCGGCTGGGCGAGATGATCGCGCAGGACATGGTCACCGTCAGGATGACACCGCCGTTCAAAGCCGTGATCGTCGCCTCTCCCGCCTATGTCGGAAAGCACGGCCGTCCGCGCAACGTGACCGATCTCGCCAATCACAACTGCATCGGCTACCGGCTGGTCCGATCCGGCGCACTTTACCGCTGGGACCTGAACGACAAAGGCAAGGATGTCGTTGTCGAAACGCGCGGCACGGCCATCGTCACGGATTCGCTTGGCGCCATCGATCTGGCGCTGGCCGGCGTCGGGCTCGCCTACGTCTTCGAGCCGCTGGTGCGTGCCGACCTTGCCGCCGGCCGCCTCGTCCACATCCTGCCGCAGACGGCGATCGAGGAGCCAGGCCTCTTCCTCTATTTCCCGCGCCGCGCTTCGATGGCGCCGAAGCTCAGGGCCTTTATCGACACCGCGCAAGAAATCGGCCGGGCATCCATGCGGACACCCGGCCGAGTTGCCTGAGCTCGTGAGCTCTTCACCTTAAGGAAGCGCCGCGCGCTCCCCGGATCGGAGCTATTTCTTGACCGCTGCCGCGACTTCCGCCGCGAAATCGGTTGTTTCCTTCTCGATGCCCTCGCCCAGCGCGTAACGCAGATAGGCGGTGATCTTGGCCGGAGCGCCGATCTCCTTCTCGGCATCCTTCAGCGCCTTCTCGACGGTGATGTCGGGATTGAGCACGAAGGCCTGCTTCAAAAGCACCACCTCTTCATAGAACTTGCGCAGGCGGCCCTCGACCATCTTCTCGATAATCGCTTCCGGCTTGCCGGACTGGCGCGCCTGGTCGGAGAAGATCGCCTTCTCGCGCTCGACCAGCGCCGGATCGACTTCCTCGGCGCTCAGCGCGACCGGGTTGCTGGCGGCGACATGCATCGCGACCTGGCGGGCAAAGGCGTTGGCGGCGTGCTCGTTGCCGGTGGTCTCGATCGCCACCAGCACGCCGAGCTTGCCGAGGCCATCGGCAACCGCGTTGTGGACATAGGTCGCCACCGCGCCATGCGGCACGGTGAGCTTCGCCGAACGGCGGAAGCCCATGTTCTCGCCGATGGTGCCGACCGCGTCCTTGATGGTGTCGGTGACCGACTTGTCGGAGCCCGGATACTTGGCAGCAGCCACCGCCTCGGTCGCGCCGCAGGCGAGCGCCACCTTGGCGACGTTGGCGACGATCTCCTGGAAGGCCGCATTGCGGGCAACGAAGTCGGTCTCGGAATTGACTTCGACGACCGCGGCTTCACGAACGCCGGAATCGACGCCGATCAGGCCCTCGGCGGCGGTGCGGCCGGCCTTCTTGTCGGCCTTCGAGATGCCCTTCTTGCGCAGCCAGTCGACGGCCGCTTCCATGTCGCCGTTGGTCTCGTTCAACGCCGCCTTGCAGTCCATCATGCCCGCGCCGGTCAAGTCGCGGAGTTCTTTGACCTGTGCAGCCGAAATCGTCATTGTCGCCTCTTTGTTTCAAATGCGCCGACGCACCAACCGGGACTCGGGTGATGCGCTCGGCAAAAGCGCTTTAGCGCGCCAACTTATTGGAAAGATGAAGGCCGGGATCCGGCCTTCCTTATCAAGCTTCCGGAGCTTCCGCGGCCGGGGTGTCGAGCGCCGGCTCGACCGGAGCCTCGGCCGAAGCGCCGATGTCGACGCCGAGCGCACCCTGCTGGCGGGCGATGCCGTCGATGGCGGCCTTGGCGATCAGGTCGCAATAGAGCTGGATGGCGCGGGCCGCGTCGTCATTGCCGGGGATCGGGAAGTCGATCTTGTCCGGGTCGCAGTTCGAATCGATGATGGCCACGACCGGAATGCCGAGGCGCTTGGCCTCGAGGATGGCGATCGCTTCCTTGTTGGTGTCGATGACGAACATCAGGTCCGGCGTCGAGCCCATGTCCTTGATGCCGCCGAGAGCCTTGTTGAGCTTCTCGCGCTCGCGGTCGAGGTTCAGGCGCTCCTTCTTGGTGAGGCCCTGGGCCTCGCCGGCCAGCGTCTCGTCGAGCTTGCGCAGGCGCTGGATCGAGTTCGAGATCGTCTTCCAGTTGGTCAGCATGCCGCCCAGCCAACGCGAGTTGACATAGTACTGAGCCGAACGCTGCGCGGCGTCGGCGACGATATCGGACGCCTGGCGCTTGGTGCCGACGAACAGCACGCGGCCGCCCTTGGCGACGGTGTCGGACACCTGCTTCAGGGCCTGGTGCAGCAGCGGCACCGTCTGCGACAGGTCGATGATGTGGATGTTGTTGCGGGCGCCATAGATGTAGGGCGCCATCTTCGGGTTCCAGCGATGGGTCTGGTGGCCGAAGTGAACACCAGCTTCCAAAAGCTGGCGCATGCTGAAATCTGGCAGAGCCATTCTTTAGTTCCTTTCCGGTTGGCCTCCACGGACACAGGCATTTCGGACGGAATGTCCTGATGCCACCGGAGGTTTCAGCCGGATTTCTCCCGGGCAGACACCAAAGTCCGTGTGTGGAATGAGCGCGCATATAGAGGGGAAGTCCGGCAAACGCAAGCCGTGCATCGCTGCGCGGCTCAACGTGCGGCAATCAGCGCACCGGTGCCGATCATCGCGCCGCCGGCGAACCTGTTCATCAGGCGCATGCGCCTCGGGGTGTTGAACCAGCCAGCTGCCCGGCCGGCCATCGCGGCGTAGATGCCCATGGTGATGACATTCACGCTGATCACGACAAGCACCACCAGCAGGCCATCGGCGAAGGTCATGGTATCGAGGTTCAAGATTAATGGCATGATGGAGGCGTGGAACAGGATCGCCTTCGGATTACCGAGCGCAATGGAAGCACCGAGAACGAAAGACCGCGACAGCCGCGCCTGCGACCGAGGAGATTCGTCCGGTTGTTTGGCGGCGCCTCGCCACATCCTGATCCCGAGAAAGACGAGGTAAGCGGCGCCTGCGTATTTTAGGAGAAGAAAAATCCATTCGAACGTCTGGGCAAGCGCCACCAGTCCGAGCAGAGCCAGGGTGACCAGCACGGCGTCGCCCGCGGCGACGCCGACACCGGTCATGAACGCCCGGCCGAAGCCGCGCGACAAACCGTTGGTGATGACCGCGAACATCGCCGGCCCAGGCGTGGCGGCTGCCAATGTGATTGCGACACAATAGGCCAGGAACGCCGTCACCGTCATCGTCTCACCTTCCCATTCGGCACCCGCACACGGTGGAAGACTGCCACGATTTCCTCGCGGCTGCATTCGACGGCCCCTAGCCGCACCGCACGGTCGCGCTCGAAGCCGGTTATATCGTAGTGCGGCGCCGACGTCTTGGGCGGCCCCTGGTATGACGAGCGTTTGATGCCGAGTTCGGCAGCGAAGCGATGCAGTTCATCGACCTCGTCGGCAAGCAGGTGACACCAGCGGTGGCCGGCCCATTTCCAGATCGCCGCATCGACATAGACCACCATCAGGCTCGCCGCACTTGGTAAGCTTCACACATGGCGTCTTGAGGCCGGGCCCACAAGCCGGGTCGCCGATCGTCGGGAATCGCTATTTCGAAGCCGGGCAAGGCTTGGTCTGGTCGAACAGCGACAGGTTCACCAGCTTGCCGGTCATCGAGAAGTCGCCATAGTCCATGACAAGGTCGCGGGTGATCCCGTTCTCGTGCAGCTTGAAGCTGATCCGGTATTCCGGCACCTCTTCGCCGCTTTTGTCGGTATCGTCGAAATAGGCGATGTCCACCGGCCAGTATTTGTCGGAAGCGAGATTGGCCAGCGCCGGCGCTTCTGGATCCGTCTTTTCCGCGTCCGTCTTCTTGCCGACGACAACGGTGGTGGCCATCACCTTGTTGGCGTCCTCAGAGCCATCGAACAGGTTGGTCTGATAGAAATTCTCGCCCTTTTCGGCCTTGCCGATCAGCTCGACCAGATGCTGGGTCGGGAACTGCGTGGCCGCAAGCTCAAGGCTGTTCTTCTCCGGCTTGTCGATATCGACCTTGAGGCCCTTCGCTTCCCTGGTGGCAACCCCCTTCACCTCTTTGTCGAGGTTCTGGTCGACGAAGGATTTCGTCACGAAGGAAAAGGTCTTGCCTTCGGCATCCTCGAAAGTCGTCGTTTGCTGGTCGGTGAGCCTAGTGTTGTCGTTGGTCACGATCTGGGTGACGAAGCGGAACTTGACCGTGTAGCCCTCGCAGGCGGAGCCATTGAACTCGTAGACCATGCGACCGGTGATGCCGGTAATGCCCGAGCGATCGGAGGCCTTGTTGAGCGTGAGATCGTAGACGGCGCGATGAGCCTGCAGCGCGGGCACCGCAAAGGCCGGCGCCATTGGGAATGCCGCAGAAAGACAGGCAGCGGCAAGAAAAAGGCGCGTTGCGCGCATACGTTGCTCCGATCGTGGCGGCCGCGAGGCAGGCCGCAGGGAAAGATGGTCCAGCTTAAAAAAAGTCGTGGCGGAAGCGAGGCAAAAATAGCAATTTCGGCCCGGCCAACGCGGCGCCTTCCAGCAATAGGGAAAACCAATGAGCGAAACAATCGAAAAGCGGCTAAGCGATCTGGGCGTCACCATTCCGGCCGCCGCCGCGCCCGCCGCCAACTACGTGCCCTATTGCCGGACCGGCAACACGCTGTTCACCGCCGGCCAGCTGCCGCTGAAGGACGGCAAGCTGCAGGCAAGCGGGCTGCTCGGCCGCGACATCGACACGGCGGGAGGCAAGGAAGGCGCCAGATTCTGCGCCATCAACATCCTGGCGCAGGCCAAGGCAGCCCTCGGCGATCTCGAGAAGATCCGGCGTCTGGTCAAGATCACCGTCTTCGTCGCTTCGGCACCTGATTTCGTCGAGCAGCATCTTGTCGCCAACGGCGCCTCCGACTTCCTGGTCGCGGCGCTCGGCGAGCGCGGCAAGCACGCCCGCTCCGCCGTCGGTACCGCCTCGCTGCCGCTCAACGCCGCGGTCGAGATTGAAGCGATCTTCGAAGTCGAGTGATGCCCAACATGACGGATCTTTCCTGGCTGATTGCACGCCCTGTCGCGCATCGCGGCTTCCACGACATGAACAAGACCCGCTGGGAGAACACACTGTCGGCCTTCGCCGCGGCGGCCGAGCGCGGCTACGCCATCGAATGCGACGTCCACATCTCGGCCGACGGCGTTCCGATCATCATCCACGACAATGACCTTAAGCGCCTGACCGGCGAGGACGGGTTCATTTGGCAGCGCACTGCGGCGGAACTGACGTCGCTGAAGGTGGGCGGCACCAAGGACCATCTGCCGACGCTGCAAGAAGCGCTCGACCTCATCGACGGCCGCGTGCCGCTGGTGGTCGAGCTGAAAGGCGTTCCCGGCCATGACGCGGGGCTAGTGGCAAGCGTCGGCCGGCTGCTCAAGCGCTACACGGGCAAGGTGGCGATCATGTCGTTCGACCACTGGCTGATCCGCGACTTCGCCAACGAAGCGCCCGGCATCCCCGGAGGGCTGACTGCTTACGGCACGGAGAACCAGTTGATCGAAGCTCATTTCGCCATGCTCGCGCATGACCTTGCGTTCACCTCCTACGCCGCCGGCGACCTGCCCAACCCCTTTGTCAGCTTCGTGCGCGAAAAGCTTAAGATGCCTGTCATCACCTGGACGGTGCATGACCAGCCAGCGGTCGACCTCACATTCAAATATGCCGATCAGATGACCTTCGAGGGTTTCGAGCCAGACCTGGTGAAGATCGCCTAGAGCCGGATGATTTCAGGTCGAAGCGACCTGAAATCGGATCCGCCTCTAAATTAATCAAAGAGAGAGCATGATGTCGTCCGAAAAACCGCTTCACACTTTTCGGCATCATGCTCTAGGCGGTGCCTGAAACGTGACTTGTAGCAGCCCTGAGGACGCTTAAATAAGCCGCATGGATCAAGGCGACGACGACGATGGACGGGCAGCGAACGCGGACTATGCGATCCGCGTTGCGGCAGGCATCGGCGCCTTCAGCTGCGAGGAATGGGACGGCTTTGCCGGAACCACACGTGGCGATAAAGAAAACGGTTACAACCCGCTGGTTTCATTCGCCTTTCTGAGCGCCTTGGAAGATTCCGGCTGTGCTGTCCGGCGCACTGGCTGGCAGGGCCATCACCTGCGGCTGGAAACGGCGCAGGGCAGGCTTCTCGGCGCTGTCCCTTGTTATCTCAAATCGCACAGCCAGGGTGAATATGTCTTCGACCATGGCTGGTCCGACGCCTTCGAACGCGCAGGCGGCCGCTACTATCCCAAGCTGCAATGCTCTGTGCCGTTCACGCCGGTCACCGGCCCTCGCCTATTGGTCAGCAAAGGCGAGGAGGCGGGCGCAGTGAAGGCCGGCCTCGCCGAAGGCCTGAAGCTCGTGACCGACAAGCTCGGCGTCTCTTCCGCGCATGTCACCTTCGCCAGCGAGCCCGACGTCGCGACACTGGAAGCGGCGGGCTTCCTGCATCGCACCGACCAGCAGTTCCATTTCTTCAACGAAGGCTTTTCGGCCTATGACGACTTCCTCGCCACGCTTGCTTCGCGCAAGCGCAAGGCGATGAAGAAGGAGCGCCGCGAGGCGCTGGCCGACGGCATCTCGATCGACTGGCTGACCGGCAAGGACATCACCGAAAGCGCCTGGGACGATTTCTTCGCCTTCTACATGGACACTGGCGGCCGCAAATGGGGCCGGCCCTATCTCAATCGGCAGTTCTTCTCGCTGATCGGCGAGCGCATGGCCGACGACATCCTTCTGGTGATGGCAAAGCGCAACGGCCGCTATATCGCCGGCGCCATCAACTTCATCGGTTCCGACGCGCTCTACGGCCGCAACTGGGGCTGCATCGAGGATCACCCCTTCCTGCATTTCGAGGTCTGCTATCACCAGGCCATCGACTTCGCCATCGACCGCAAGCTCAAAGTGGTGGAGGCAGGCGCACAGGGCGAGCATAAGCTGGCGCGCGGCTACCGGCCGGTGACCATGCATTCGGCGCACTACATTTCGCATCCCGACTTGCGCAACGCCGTCGCCGACTATCTCAGGCGCGAGCGGCGCGAGGTCGAGCGCATGGGCGAATATCTCGAAGAGCACACGCCCTTCCGCAAGGACCTCGGGGAATAAGGTCTCGCGGTCAGTGGCTTCCCGCAAATGCCGGCGCTCATGCAATAGCAGGGAGTACGTCGTGGGCATCGTCGATCTCGCCTGAACGCCTTGCCGCCTATCCGCGGCTTCGCTACACCGGACGGCGAATGCAATTGGGAGTGTCACCCATGGCCGAAGCCTATGATCCCGGCAACATCTTCGCGAAAATCCTGCGCGGCGAGATCCCCTCGCACCGCGTCTATGAGGACGACGCGGTCGTCGCCTTCATGGATGTGATGCCGCAAGGCACGGGCCACACGCTGGTCGTGCCGAAGGCGCCGTCGCGCAACATCCTCGACGCCGATCCGACAACGTTCGCCCCGCTGTTTGCGGTCGTGCAGAAGGTGGCGGTGGCGGTGAAAAAGGCTTTCGATGCCGATGGCGTCACCATCATGCAGTTCAACGAGCCGGCTTCCGGGCAGACCGTCTACCATCTACATGTCCACGTCGTGCCGCGCTTCGAAGGCGTGCCGCTGAAGCCGCATTCCGGGCAGATGGAGAAGCCAGAGGTGCTGGCCGAGAATGCCGGCAAGGTCCGGGCGGCTCTGGCGGGCTGAGATGGGGCGAAATCAAAAGCCCAGATAAAGTCCCGCCAGCAGCAGAAACTCGGCTGTGGCGATGCCGACGACCATGCGCTTTCCCGACACCAGATAGGCGACGAAACCCAGGGCCACCGCCCCAATCCTCAAGCCAAGCGAAGTGTGCGCAAGCGCGCCGCCTGGAAAGACAATCAGGTTGCCGATGACGGCGGCAACAAGCGCCGTCGCCATGGTGCGAACCAGTACCAACAGGTCTGAATCTTCGGAAAGCTTGCCGCCAAGATAGACACCGAGGAAGCGCCAGATATCCGTCGCGGCGAAACCGGCGACGAGAATGAACATGTATGGCCACCACCAGGCGCCGCTAGAAAAGTAACTCACGCCACGCGCACCTTGCGCCGCCGTAAGTGCAAGCCATAGGCCACCGTGCCGCCGATCAGTCCGGCAACCAGCAAATCGATCTGCGGCAACACTATGTGGAAGACCGGTCCGAGGACGAGGCCCAGGACCATTGCCACATGCCCTGCCCGTTCGCGTGCGGACCCCCACAACGAGGTCAGGAAATACATCGGCGTCAACATCAGCAACGCCGCCGAAACGGCGGACGGCAGCGCATCCGCCACTGCATAGACGACGGTCACGACGATGACATTCGTCGTCACCAGCGTGCCGCCGAGGCCGGTATAGTAAGTCGTACGCATGTGAGGCGGGACGCGCTTGAGGCGCTCCATGGCCAGCACCCAGGAGGTCACGGCCACGAAATGCGCCAGGAGATAGAGCACGCATTGCCGGGTTTTCCCGGCGCGCATCTCGGGTGCTAGCGCCATCACCATCGGCATCAAACGTATGGCGGACAACGTAACGGCGAACATCGCCGCCGGCAGCGCCGCTCCCGATGCGATTGCGCCCACCAGCACGACCATCGATGGCAGCGCCCACACCGTTCCGGTCATGAAAGCGGCCTGTACGACCGTGACCCCGGCGTCTTTCGCCAAGGCGGCAAAGCCAATGAACGAGCTGATGAGGATCAGGCCAGGCAGGGAAAAGGCCGCGCGGACACCACGCAGGAACCAGGTGGAACGAGGCGTTGTGGCGTCCGAGGTCCAAGTCGACATGTGCCGGCCATAGCATGCGCGGCCATAGGATGCGACCGCACCGAAAGCGGCGCATCGTCTTCCATTGATCCAGGAAAATCTATTGGCGGTTGGAGGACATCGGCTACGCGGGCAGCCACAAATCCTGCCCGAAAGCGCCGGCAAGATCCGTGCGGCATTTCCACGTTTTTCCTCGCAACAAAAAAGCCCCGTCGCCGGGGCTTTTCTGCAATTCGGGATAAGAGCCGATCAGCCCTTGCGCGGCAGTTGCGGCACAAGGCTCCGCTTGTTGCCGTCCTTGCCCTTCGGCTCCGGCTTCTGCCCCACCGCCTTCTTGGGCGCAGGCTTTTTGGCCACTGCCTTCTTCGGCTTCGGCGTGTCTTCCGGTTCTTCCTTCTTCGGCTGCACGGGCGACTCGTCGGCGAGCGATTCGAGCTTCAGGCCGGACTCGCCCGTTTCCTTCTTCTCGACGGTGACACGCACCGTGCCGCCCTTCTTGAGCTTGCCGAACAGCACCTCGTCCGCCAGCGGCTTCTTGATGTGCTCCTGGATGACGCGGCCGAGCGGACGGGCGCCCATGCGCTCGTCATAGCCCTTGTCGGCCAACCACGCGATCGCGTCCGGCGACAGGTCGAAGGTGACGCCACGCTCGGAGAGCTGGGCCTCGAGCTGCATGACGAACTTCTGCACCACCTGATGGATGACCGGCACCGGCAGCGAACCGAACGGAATGATCGCATCGAGACGATTGCGGAACTCCGGCGTGAACAGCCGGTTGATCGCCTCGACGTCGTCGCCTTCACGCTTGGTCGAGCCGAAGCCGATCGCCGCGCGCTGCGCATCCGACGCGCCCGCATTGGTGGTCATGATCAGGATCACATTGCGGAAGTCGATCTGCTTGCCGTTATGGTCGGTCAGCTTGCCGTGGTCCATCACCTGCAACAGGATGTTGAACAGGTCCGGATGCGCCTTCTCGACCTCATCGAGCAGCAGCACGCAATGCGGATGCTGGTCGACGCCGTCGGTGAGCAGGCCACCCTGGTCGAAGCCGACATAGCCGGGAGGCGCGCCGATCAGCCGCGAGACGGTGTGGCGTTCCATATACTCCGACATGTCGAAGCGGATCAGCTCGACGCCGAGCGAGGCGGCAAGCTGCTTGGCCACTTCCGTCTTGCCGACGCCGGTCGGGCCCGAGAACAGGTAGGAGCCGATCGGCTTTTCCGGTTCGCGCAGGCCGGCACGCGCCAGCTTGATCGCCGAGGTCAGCGCGGTGATGGCGGTATCCTGGCCGTAGACGACGCGCTTCAGCTCGACATCGAGCCCCTGCAACACCTTCTCGTCGTCGGCCGAAACCGTCTTCGGCGGGATGCGCGCCATGGTAGCGATCGTTGCCTCGATCTCCTTGATGCCGATCGTTTTCTTGCGCTTGGCCTCCGGCACCAGCATCTGCGAGGCGCCGGTCTCGTCGATCACGTCGATTGCCTTGTCCGGCAGCTTGCGGTCGTTGATGTAGCGCGCCGACAGTTCCACCGAGGCCTTGATCGCCTCGCTGGTGTAGCGGACCTTGTGGAACTCCTCGAAATAGGGCTTCAGGCCCTTCATGATCTCGATGGCGTCCTCGATGGTCGGCTCGTTGACGTCGATCTTTTGGAAGCGCCGCACGAGCGCGCGGTCCTTTTCGAAGAACTGCCGGAACTCCTTATAGGTGGTCGAGCCGATGCAGCGGATTGCGCCGGAGGACAGCGCCGGCTTCAGGAGGTTCGATGCATCCATGGCGCCGCCTGAGGTGGCGCCGGCCCCGATCACGGTGTGGATCTCATCGATGAACAGCACCGCGCCCGGATAGTCCTCGAGCTCCTTCACGACCTGCTTCAGCCGCTCCTCGAAGTCGCCGCGATAGCGCGTGCCGGCCAACAACGTGCCCATGTCGAGCGCGAAGATGGTCGCGTCCTGCAGCACTTCCGGGACATCGCCTTCGACGATGCGCTTGGCCAGGCCCTCGGCGATCGCCGTCTTGCCGACGCCGGGGTCGCCGACATAGAGCGGGTTGTTTTTGGAGCGGCGGCACAGCACCTGGATGGTGCGGTTGATCTCGCTGTCGCGGCCGATCAGCGGGTCGATCTTGCCGGCGCGTGCCTTGTTGTTGAGGTTGACGCAGTAGGCCGTCAGCGCGTCCTGCTGCTTCTTCTTGCCGTTTTCCTCCTGCGGCTCGGCGCCGTTCTGGCCGCCCTGCTCGTCCTCGGCGCCGCGCGGCGTGCGCGATTCCGAAGCGCCGGGGCGCTTGGCGATGCCATGCGAGATGTAGTTGACCGCGTCGTAGCGGGTCATCTGCTGTTCCTGCAGGAAGTAGGCGGCATGGCTCTCGCGCTCAGCGAAGATGGCGACAAGCACGTTGGCGCCGGACACTTCCTCGCGGCCGGACGACTGCACATGGATCACGGCGCGCTGGATGACGCGCTGGAAGCCTGCCGTCGGCTTGGAATCCTCGTCGTAACCGGTGACGAGGTTATCCAGCTCGGTGTCGATATAGGTGAGAACGGTGTGCTTGAGCTCGTCGAGATCGACGTTGCAGGCGCGCATGACCGCGGCCGCCTCGGTGTCGTCGATGAGGGCGAGCAGCAGATGTTCGAGCGTCGCATACTCGTGATGCCGCTCGTTGGCGAATGTCAGCGCCTGATGTAGCGCCTTTTCCAGGCCTTGGGAGAAAGCCGGCATGTTACCTCACTTCTTCTCCATCACGCATTGCAGCGGATGCTGATTCTGTCGGGCGAAATCCATGACCTGGGACACTTTGGTCTCGGCCACCTCGAATGTGTAGATACCGCACTCGCCCACTCCATGATTGTGAACATGAAGCATGATGCGTGTGGCGGCCTCGCGGTCCTTTTGGAAAAAACGCTCCAGGACGTGAACGACGAACTCCATGGGCGTGTAGTCGTCGTTCAGAATGAGAACCCGGTAGAGACTGGGCTTTTTGGTTTTGGTCTTGGTGCGCGTGATGACAGCGGTACCGCGACCGGGATCGTTGCGGTCCCCGTCACTTTGCATTCGCACCACGCCCGCCGTGGCAGTCAAACCGATCGTCACGTAGTCCAGCCTTTTCGAATCCTCATGCGAGTTCAACATGTAGGTTCTCGATGGACGATTTTAAGCCCTTCTGTTTAGCTGACAATATGGCTAGGTGGGCAAACCTCAGCGAATTTCTCAATCGTGAATGCGGCAATGTGCATCGGGTTGCGTCGCGCATGAAAAAACCCGGCCGCGTTTCCGCGACCGGGTCCTTTCCACAGGCCCGTTGGCCGTATCGGCTGTGATGGGTCGAAATTACTTCGCCTTGGCGACCACCGATTCGAAGGGCTTGTAAGCTTCCTTGGCGAGCTCGGCATAGAGATTGCCGATCTTGCTGGCTTCGGCCACGAAGCTCTCATAGCTCTGCTTGGCGTAATCGGTCTGGATCTCGATGGCCTTCTCGATCGACTTGGCCGCGAACAGCTTCTCGACGGCGGCGCTGCCGGCCTCGAAGCTTTTCTTGGTGTATTCGCCGGCTTCGGTGGCGATCGCCTGCGCGCCCTTGGTGAGCGAAGCAAAGCTCTTCAGCCCGGTGTCGGCAAACTCCTTGCCATATTTCGAGAAGTCCTCATAGGTCTGGGTCATTTCATTCTTCCCTTGGTTGAAACGCCCTTTTGGCCCCGGGCGCCCTTGTGCAATGCACCTCAATATATTGTGCGATGCACAAAAGTCAAGAATCCCTTGGGTAAGCGGGGGCTCCAGCGGCACCGGGCCGGTAAAATTCGATTAAAGAGAAGCTCGATTTGCCGAAAAATGGTGAACGCGGCGGTTACCATAAACGGATTGGTAACGCTGCGCGCGATAGCTTGGCCGGAAGTGAGGCAGGCATTCCCTTTGCCGCCTCCGGGGCAACGAAAATTCAGGGTAAGTAACGGTGCGTCAGGCGTTGTCGGGCTTCGTCTCCAAATCTGCATTCTCCTTCAAGGCAATCATGGTTGCCGCGCTCGCGGTAACGATTGTCGCCGCCGATGCCGCGTCTGCCCTTGCCGCCAAGTCCGCGGCCATCGTCGTCGACGCCAAGACCGGCAAGGTGCTCTATTCGGCCGACGCCAATGGCCGGCGCTATCCGGCTTCACTCACCAAGATGATGACGCTCTACCTCACCTTCGAGGCGCTGGCGAAGGGCAGGATCAGCAAGAACACGCCGGTTCCGTTTTCCGCGCATGCCTCCGCCGAGGCGCCGACCAAGCTTGGCGTGCGCCCCGGCGGCTCGGTTCCGGTCGAGACCGCCATTCTCTCGATCGTGACGAAATCGGCGAACGACTCGGCGACAGCGCTTGGCGAGATGCTCGGCGGCAGCGAAGACAATTTCGCCCGCATGATGACGGCCAAGGCGCGCCAGCTCGGCATGAACGGCACCGTCTTCCGCAACGCCAACGGCCTGCCCGATCCGGGCCAGTTCACCACCGCGCATGACATGGCGATGCTCGGCATCGCTCTGCGCGAGCACTACCCGCAATATTACGGCTATTTCTCGCAGCGCTCGTTCCTCTACGGCCGCCAGCGCATCAACGGCCACAACCGCCTGCTCGGGCGCATCAAGGGCGTCGACGGTATCAAGACCGGCTACACCCGCGCCTCGGGCTACAATCTGGTGTCCTCCGTCGCCGATGGCGATCGTCGGCTCGTCGCTGTGGTGATGGGCGGCGCTTCCGGCCGCAGCCGCGACAACCAGATGGCGGCGCTGATCAACACCTATCTGCCGCGCGCCTCGACGCGCGGCGGCGGTGATCTCATTGCCAAGGGCAACGACAACCCGATCAAGACGCTGGCCAAGGTCTTTTTGCCCAAGCATGAAGCACCAACACCGGACGAAAAGCCGGCGACGGACGACACTGTCGTTGCCTCGGCTGACGACGTTGAGGACGACACCCAGCAGGTCGCCGAAGAGACGAAGCCCGTGATCCAGGTCAAGAAGGTGAAGACGGTTGCCGTGGCCGCCATGGCGCCGGCTCCTCAGCCGCAGGAGACCACATCGCAGGCGGTAACGGCCTATGCCGAACCGGCACCCGCCGCGCCGGCGGTTGATCCTGTCAAGACGTCGTCGGTTCCGTCCGGCTGGGTGGTTCAGGTTGCCTCCTCGCCCACCAAATCCGGAGCTCAGAGCCTTCTCGACCAGACCGCCAAGCAGGCGCCGAAGGTACTGGCCGATGCTTCCGGCTTCACCGTCGCCTTCGACAAGGACGGCACCACCTACTACCGCGCCCGCTTCGGCGGCTTTGGCTCGAAAAATGCCGCCTGGAAGGCCTGCGATGCGCTGAAACGCAAGAAAATCTCGTGCTACGCCGTCGAGCAATAGGCGGCTGTTGAAATCTCCCGGAAGGTACCGGCGTCGAAGGAGACTAATCGTGATTGGAGAGCAGGACGTCCTTGGCTTCATTGATTCGCGCCGCCAGGACAGACGTGCCGCCGACATCAGCGTTCAGGCGCTGCATCAGGCGGCGGTGCGCCTTGCGGATATCCGCCGCGGCAGCCCCCGCTTCAAGACCAAGGACCTTGTAGGCCTCCTCCTTAGTCATGGCGCCCGCACCTGGCGCAACACTCAGCCCTTCGCCACCGTGCGGCTGCGCGTCCTTGCGCCAGACGGGAAAACGGCCGTCAAGATACGTCTCTAAGAGCTGGCGGCTCTCCGGATCGGGGCTCAGCTCGCCATAAAGCTGGCGCAGATCCGTCAGCCCCATCGCGCCAAGCATCTTGCCTTCATAGCGCCCGGCCAGAACAAGCCCCTCGAGCCTGCCGCTGTCATGGTCGAGGTCCATTTCGAGCGCGGCGGTGCGCACCGTCGAATGCTTGGAAGCGGCGGCCCGCGCCGGAGGTCGCCTCGTCCGGATCCAGCCGACCCAGGCGAGCGCCGCCAGCAAAAGCAGTCCGCCAATGAGGCTGCGGCCGAAGATCAGCATGGGCGCGCCCACCAGCCCCAGCAAGGCCGGTCCAAGCGACCTGAGACTATCAGCCATCCTTGTCGGATCCGCGCGCACAAAGAGCAACGCGGCGCCGAAAAGCACCACAAGGATTGCCGCCAATGCGAGGATCACACCCATCGGTTTGCGCTGCCATACGAATGACTGAGCATGGAAATAGGATGGGACCTACGTCCGGCGCTTGCAAGCCCCACGCTGGGCGAGCCGAAGGGCCAGCGCCGGGACGGCGATACACAAGCTGCTTTAGAGCAGACCGAGTTCGGCGAGTTCCAGCCTCAGCTTCGGTGGCATTTCGGCGAGTGCCGCTCTGCCCTTGCCGAGATCGGCCGGCGCATCGGCGGGCTTGAGGTAACGCCAGCCCTGGAAGGCGCGCCGCGGCTGCCAGTCGGTGCGCACGACCTCGGGATCGAGCACCAGATGACAGCGGCCGACACCTTCAGCGTCGGTGAAGGGCCTGATCTCGGTGATCAGCTGCCGGCACTGCACGCTGCCCTTGATCACCCAATAGAGCGAGCCGCCATCCGTGATCTCGCTGCCGCGCGTCGGCACCATGCGGGTGGTGTGCCAATGTTCGACCGGCTCGCCGGCGCGGCGCCGCTCGTCGAGGCGGAAGGCGATCCACTCTTCGAGATCCTCGACGCTGTCGCAGCCGACGCACAATTTTAGGAGATTGAGTGACATGGCCCAAGATTTAGCCGCGACGGTTGATGCGTCAACGCCTTGAGAGACTTCTCCACAGGACCAGCCTGGGGTTCTCGGTAAGACCTCAGCACTCCACCACATTTACGGCCAGCCCGCCCAGGCTGGTTTCCTTGTACTTCTCGTTCATGTCGAGGCCGGTCTGGCGCATGGTCTCGATCGCGGCGTCGAGCGGCACGAAATGCGTGCCATCGCCCTTGATGGCCAAGGAAGCGGCGGTCACCGCCTTGACCGCGCCAAGCGCATTGCGCTCGATGCAGGGAACCTGCACCAGGCCGCCAACCGGATCGCAGGTCATGCCGAGATGATGCTCGAGCGCGATCTCGGCGGCGTTCTCCACCTGCTCGGGTGTGCCGCCCATCACGGCGCACAGGCCGGCGGCGGCCATCGCAGAGGCTGACCCCACCTCGCCCTGGCAACCGACTTCGGCCCCTGAGATCGAGGCGTTGGATTTGATGATGCCGCCGACGGCGGCCGCCGTCAGCAGGAAGTCGCGGATGCTCGGCTGATCCGCCTCGGGATGGAAATGCAGCCAGTAGCGCAGCACCGCCGGCAGCGTGCCGGCAGCACCATTGGTCGGCGCTGTGACGACGCGGCCGCCGGCAGCGTTCTCCTCATTGACCGCCATGGCGTAGATCGACAGCCAGTCATTGGCGAGCAAGGGGTTGGGCCGGTTCTGCTGCCACTGTTCCTGCAGCTTGTCGTGCAGCTGCCGCGCGCGGCGCCGCACCTTCAGCCCGCCCGGCATGATGCCGTCCTGCGACAGGCCGCGGTCGATGCAGCCTTTCATGGCGTCCCAGATCGCGTCGAGGCCTTTGTCGAGCTCCTCGCGCGACATATGTTTTTCCTCGTTGGCGCGCTTCATCTCGGCGATCGAGAGCCCGCTCTTTGCCGCCATCGCCAGCATCTCGACGGCATTCTTGAACGGGTACGGCACTCGTCTGCCTTCGGTCGTCACTGAGCCCTTGGACTTCATGCGCTGCAGCTCTTCCTCGGAAACGACGAAGCCGCCGCCGATCGAATAATAGATGCGCTTGAGCAGCAGCCGGTCGGAGGCATCATAGGCATAAAAGGCCATGCCGTTGGCATGGCCGGTCAGCGGCGTCTTGCGGTCGAGCACGAGGTCCTTGGCGGGATCAAAACGGTATGTCGGATGCCCAGGCGGCGAAATCCGCTTCTCCGCGCCGATGCTGGCGACGATACCGTCGGCCTCGTCCGGATCGACCGTCTGCGGCGTCTGGCCGGCTAGGCCAAGGATCACGGCGCGGTCGGAACCATGGCCGATACCGGTATAGGCGAGCGATCCATGCAGGCTGGCGCCGATACGATCGACTTTGACGCCCGCCGGCCGTGGCCAGTCGCCGGTCAGGATCTCGTCGAGGAAACGGCGCGCGGCCGTCATCGGGCCCATCGTGTGCGAGCTCGACGGCCCGATGCCGATCTTGAACAGGTCGAAAACCGAAAGGAACACGGGCCATTGTCTCCTGGGGGCCGATCAAGGCTTACATATAGGAACTCCCGCGATGTTTCCGCTGTTTTGCATGTCGCGGCGCGGCGGCTGCCGACCTTGTTTGCTCCGCCAGCGACATCGCAGTGCCGACGCCTCCTGCCTCGTCGAAGCACCGGCTTCGCCTGTGTTACAAGAACGCATGGGCGACTCACTCCACCTTTCACCGGCAGATCTGGCGGCTTTGACCTTCTTCCTGGTCGTCTGGGTGCTGCATACCCTCGCCTCCGACGGCAAACTGATCAGCCGCGTCTCGCTGACAACCGCCATGAACGCCCAGCGCGAAGCCTGGATGCGCAATATGGCCGAGCGCGAGATTCGCATCGTTGACACCGCCATCATGGGCGGCCTGCAGCAAGGCACCGCCTTCTTCGCTTCCTCTTCCCTGATTGCGCTCGGCGGCTGCTTTGCTTTGCTCGGGGCCTCCGATCGCGTGCTTCAGGTGCTGGCCGACCTGCCCTTCGGCGCGGCAGCGTCGCGCGAAACCTTCCAAACCAAGGTGTTCGGCCTGGTGCTCATTCTCGCCTTCGCCTTCTTCAAATTCGGCTGGGCCTACCGGCTGTTCAACTATTGCTCGATCCTGATCGGCGCGGTGCCGACGCCGCATGGCCCGGCTTCACGCAATCCGGTCAGCGAAACGGCGGTGTGGCGGGCGACGCGCATGAACGTACTTGCCGGCAAGCACTTCAATTCCGGCCTGCGCGCCGTCTTCTTCTCGATCGGCTATCTCGGCTGGTTTGTCGACCCGGTCGTCTTCGTGATCTCGACGCTGGTGCTTCTGGCGGTGCTGGTGCGCCGCCAGTTCTTCTCCGCCGCGCGGCAGGCGGTGCTCGGTCAGCCACCCGGTCCGGGAAAGAGCTGATCGATGCGGCCGGCGATCCAATAAGCGATGAGCCCGGTCCATTCACGAAGCGCCTTGGTGGTGATTTCCAGATTGTCCCCAGGGCTTGTGCGGTACAGGCGTTCCTTTCCCGTGGTCCAGTAGTCGACCGGCCAGGGAACAGTAGGAAAGCCGGCCTTGTCGAACAGGGCCTTGGCGCGCGGCATATGGAAAGCCGACGTGACGAGCAGCCAGGTCTCGCCCGGCTTCGGCATCACCAGCCTCTTGGTGAATATGGCATTCTCGTAGGTGGTGCGTGATTTGTTCTCGAGGACCAGGCGATCGGCGCTTACCCCGAGCGCTGTAAGCAGGCGCGGCGCGGCGTCCGCATCACCCTCGCCTTCGCCGATCATTTCGAGCGGACCGCCTGTAACGACGACCCTTGCCGTCGGGAATCGCCGGGCCAGCACCGCCGCCTCGACGATGCGGTCGCCGCTGGCGTTCAATTCATAGCCGCCGCGCACAATATTGACCGCGCCGTCCATGGCGCCGCCCAGCACGACGATACCATCCACCTTTGCCGGCATCGGCGGTCTCGGAAAGCGCTCTTCCAGCGGGTTGAGCATCATGACGCCAATCGACGACCATGTCGAAAGCACAAGGATGAGAAAGGCGAGAACACTGCCGGTGGTTGCCAATCGCCGACGGCCGAACATGCCGGCAACCAAGCCTGCCAGCAGCAGGAATATCGCCAAGTTGAGTGGCCTGGCAACGAACCAAAAGAGCTTCGACAGGAAGAAAAACATCACTCACGACGCTGGGTTGGCACTAGCCTGATGGGATTGATCTACCACCATTTTTCCGGCTGGAACCTACCCGCCGCCTGCTCGATGACATTAGCCGTCTGGAACAGCGTTTCCTCGTCGAACGGACGGCCGATCAGCTGCAGGCCAAGCGGCAGGCCCTTCCCGTCGAGGCCAGCCGGTACGGAAATGCCGGGAAGGCCGGCCATGTTCACCGTCACCGTGAAGATGTCGTTGAGATACATCTTGACCGGATCGGAGGCCATGTCCTCGTCGGCGATACCGAAGGCGGCCGACGGAGTCGCGGGAGTCAGGATGACGTCGACGCCGGCGGCAAAGACATTCTCGAAGTCGCGCTTGATCAGCGTTCGCACCTTCTGCGCCTGCAGATAGTAGGCGTCGTAATAGCCGGCCGACAGCACATAGGTGCCGATCATGATGCGGCGCTTGACCTCGCGGCCGAAGCCGGCGGCGCGCGTCTTCTCATACATGTCGATGATGTCCTTGCCGGGCACGCGCAGGCCATAGCGCACGCCGTCATAGCGGGCGAGATTCGAAGACGCCTCGGCGGGCGCCACGATGTAATAAGCCGGCAAGGCATATTTGGTGTGCGGCAGCGAGATGTCGACGATCTCGGCGCCGGCGTCCTTCAGCCAGGCAATGCCTTTCTGCCAGAGCGCCTCGATGTCTTCCGGCATGCCGTCGACGCGGTATTCCTTCGGAATGCCGACCTTCATGCCCTTGATCGGCCTGCCGATCGCAGCTTCATAATCGGGTACCGGGCGGTCGACCGAGGTCGTGTCCTTCGGGTCGACCGAAGCCATCGACTTCAACAGGATCGCGGCGTCGCGCACGTCGCGCGCGATCGGGCCGGCCTGGTCGAGCGAGGAAGCGAAAGCGACGATGCCCCAGCGCGAGCAGCGTCCATAGGTCGGCTTGATGCCGACCGTGCCGGTCAGGGCGGCGGGCTGCCGGATCGAGCCGCCGGTATCGGTTGCGGTGGCGCCGGCGCACAGGAACGCGGCCACGGACGACGCCGAGCCGCCGGATGAGCCGCCCGGAACCAGCTGGGCGTTGTCCAGCGTGCGCTGGGTCCTGGTGCCGCCGGCGGAGACGAAGCCGCCATCGCCCTGATGCGTCGTCGGCATCACTACCGTGTCGACACGCGAGCGGCGCCACGGATTGATCACCGGACCGTAATAGGAGGTTTCGTTGGACGAGCCCATGGCGAACTCGTCCATGTTGAGCTTGCCGAGCATGACGGCGCCGTCGGCCCACAGATTCGACGTTACGGTGGACTCGTAGCGCGGCTTGAAGCCGTCGAGCACGTGGCTGCAGGCCTGGGTATGGATGCCTTCGGTAGCGAACAGGTCCTTGATGCCGAGCGGAATGCCCTCCAGCGCGCCGCCCTCGCCCTTGGCGAGCTTGGCATCCGAGCTCTTTGCCATTTCGCGCGCCTTGTCAGCGGTGACAGTCACATAAGCGTTCAGCACCGGATTGGCGCGATCGATCGCCGCGAGATAGGCCTCGGTAATTTCGGCCGCGGTGATCTCCTTGCCGCGCAGCTTGGCGCGGGCCTCGGAAATGGTCAGATGTGTGAGATCGCTCATCAGGCAAGGCTCTTTTCGTAAAACACCGACCATTCGGAGTCGGGATAATCCAGCACCGGTCCGCAACGCGTGAATCCGGCGCGCTCATAGACGGTCCAGGCGGCGGGGTGGCGATCGCCGGTTTCCAGCACCAGCCGCGTCAATCCTTCCTGGCGGGCAAGCGCCTCGACGCATCCGACGATTTCGGCACCGATCTTTTGGCCGCGATGCGACGGCCGCGTGTACATGCGCTTGACCTCGCCGATCGCCTCGTCGTGGCGCTTCAGCGCGCCGCAGCCGACGGCAAGGCCGTTGTCGCGCGCGATGAACACCGTCGTATCCGAGCCCGCCATCTGCTCGACGGTCAGATGATAGCAATGCTCGGGCGGCGTCAGTTCGAGCAGCGCGGCATTGAGTTCTGCGACCAGCGCGCGCACGTCGTCCTGCAAAGGCGTCTCGACGGCGATCTCGACGGCCACGGCCTACTCCACCACCTTCGGAACGAGGAAGAAGTTCTCTTCCGTCGCCGGCGCGTTGGCAACGATGTCGGCGGGCTTGTTGCCGTCGGTGACGACATCCTGGCGCTTCTTCATCTCCATCGGCGTGACCGAGGTCATCGGCTCAACGCCCGAGACATCGACCTCGTTCAATTGCTCGACGAAACCGAGGATGGCGTTCAATTCTCCGGTCATGCGCTCGGCGTCCTCCTCGCTCACCGCGATACGGGCAAGGCGCGCGACGCGCTTCACGGTCTGAAGATCAACGGACATGTTCTTTTCGCCTCGGGAAAACCAGTGCGGGCTATAGCGGCGCGGCGCTCAGCGCGCAACATGGATCATGTCGACCCGATCGGCCCGGAGATGCCTAGGGGGCGTCCAAGACAGTGCGACCCCATCGCAGAAGAGCGAAGCGCCTTAGATCGTGATCGCCTTGCCGATCTCGGGCAGCGCCACCCTGACGCCCGAGCCTTCCATGCCGGCGACGAACTTGTCGGCGGTCTGGTCGATCATCGGGAAAGTGCCGAAATGACAGGGAATGACGGTGTCGAAGCCGAAGAAGCGGCGGCAGGCAAGGGCCGCCACCGCGCCGCCCATGGTGAAGCGGTCGCCGATCGGCACGATGCCGATCTTGGGCTCATGCAGTTCGTTGATCAGCCCCATGTCGGAGAAGATGTCGGTATCGCCCATATGGTAGAGCGTCTTGTCTTCGGGAAAATGCAGGACGAGCCCGCCCGGATTGCCGAGATAGGTGTTGGAGCCGCCTTGGCCGCCGAAAGAAGACGAATGCAGCGCCTGGACAAAGGTCGTGGTGAAAGGACCGCAATCGACGGTGCCGCCGATATTGCCTGGATTGATCTTGTCGCCGCTGACGCCCTGGCCGACGAGATACATGCAGATCTCGAAATTGGCGACCAGCATGGCGCCGCTTTTCTTCAGCACCTCGACCGCGCCGCTGACATGATCGCTATGGCCATGGGTCAGGAGCACATGCGTAACGCCTTCCGCCGGCCCCTCCCAGCCGCCCGTCCAAGACGGATTGCCGATCAGATAAGGATCGATGAGGATGGTGGCGTCCTTGGTCTCGACGCGGAATGCCGAATGCCCGTACCAGGTCAGTTTCATGAATGCTTCCTCGATTTTTCCGTTGCCGGAAGATAGAACGCTGGCGGCAAATTGAAAGTGGCGCCCTGCTCCTAAACGTCGAAAGGATGTGTGACGCCCGGATGTCAGGAAAAGCCATTGGGCATTATTTCAATCGAGGAACTGCCGGGGCGGCTTGCCAACGGCAAGACGCTCGCCGGGCTCGATCTCGGCGACAAGACGATCGGCGTCGCGGTCTCCGATCGCGGGCTGTCCTTCGCCCATCCGCGCCCGGTCATCCTGCGCAAGAAATTTTCGCTCGATGCCGCTCAGCTGCTCGCTCAGCTCGAGAAGGACAATGTCGGCGCCGTCGTGCTCGGCCTTCCCGTCAACATGGACGGCTCTGAAGGCCCTCGTGCGCAAAAATCGCGCGCCTTCGTCCGCAACATGGCTCCGCTTTCCGACCTGCCCTTCGTGCTGTGGGACGAGCGGCTGTCGACGGTCGCGGCAGAGCGGACGCTGATCGAGATGGATTTCTCGCGCAAGAAGCGCGCCGGCAAGATCGATTCGGCGGCCGCCGCCTTTATTCTGCAGGGAGCGTTGGACCGGCTTCAGTCGCTCCGGCAAAACGGTCTTCGCTGATATTGCCTCGCCGGCGCTGCCTGATCCATTCGGCGATGATGCGCCGGCGGCGGAAGGCCCATAGCCCCATCAGCAGGAAAAAGTCGAAAACGCAGGTCCGCGCCACCATGCCCGGGATGATGGCCGGGTCGACGCCGAGCATCTGGCCATAAAGCTGGAAGGCGAAATCGTGCACCTGTCGGCTCAGCATCACATAGCCGAAATTCATGTCGTTGGCCGACAGGAAGAACCATCCCCAGAAGATGGCCATCGGAGCAGCCCAAAGTGTGAACAGCGTGCGCATCAGCGGCTGCCTCCAGGCTTGTTTTCCGAACGGCCTGATATGCGCGAAAGCAAGGAGCTGTGCGCAGCCCCCATCGCCATGCGCGAGGCGACACGAACGTCGCCCTGGGGCAAATTCATTGCGGCGGCAAAGGCGGAGCGGCGTTCGGCCGTCACCGCGACATAGGAGGCAAGCAGGGCCGTCATCTGGATGCCGACGATCACGAACAGGCCGTCGATGCCTTGCGCCACGCCGCCGATGAGAATCAGCGAAAGCAGCGACGATGCGAAGATGAAGGCGACCCGCGCCACGCTCTCACCCGCGTCCGGCCTTGCCGCGCCGTTGAGCAGCGTTTCGACGAAGGCCCAGCAGAACAACACCGCGACGGTCAGGAGCGCGACCGAAAGCGGCGCGACCACGGCGACATTTTCAAGCTGCGGAAACCGGCCGCCCTGGATCGAGAGGCCAAGCACGCCAAGGGCCGCTCCTATGCCCCGGCTGCCGTCCATGCAGACATAGGCAAGCAGGGCGAAAACCACCGCCCAATGCAAGGCCAGAACTGAGCTCAACACGTGCCGCATACGCATCCTGCTTCGCGGAGCCCGGCTATGGTTAACTCTTCCCTACTCCAGCAAGCGGAGATTGGGCTTTGCGAAGGTCCGCCGCAATGGAAACCATTCGTTAAGGTTAACGGCTATCCACAGGCCGGCAATTGGCTTTGGAGCATGGTGCCGAACGTGCGAAGCAGTTTTCGGATCGTGCTCCTTTGATTTAGAGCCGGGATCAGGTCACCGGCGGATAGAGCGTGTCGATGATCATTCGCGCATCGTGGCGCGAATCGAGCATGCCGTAGGTGGTGCGCCACTGGCCGCCGAGCCGGGTTTCGACGAAGGCGTCGGCGATCCGCCCTGCTCCCAGCCTGCGCAGCTCCGCCGCGGCGGCCGAAAGCGCGAGTTGTTCCGTCAAAAGGCGCGCCGAGCCCTGGTCGGTCGCGGCGACCTGCATGGCCGCCTTCAGCACGCCGATCGTGCCGCGTCCGCCGGTGCCGAGATCGCGGTCGATGCCGGCCAGCACCTCCTCGAACAGGCCGGGCGCGCGGCCAAGCACGCGCAGCACGTCGAGCGCCATGACATTGCCCGAGCCCTCCCAGATCGCGTTGACCGGCGCTTCTCGATAGTAGCGGGCAAGCGGCGCTTCCTCGACATAGCCATTGCCGCCGAGGCACTCCATCGCCTCGTAGAGCAGCGCCGGCGCGATCTTGCAGACCCAGTATTTGACCACAGGCGTCATGGCGCGGGCAAAGGCCGCCTCGCCGCGATCGCTCGCCGCCTCGTCGAAGGAGCGCGCCAGCCGGAACGACAGCGCCGTGGCCGCGGCGACGTCGAGCGCCATGTCGGCCAGAACCCGCTGCATCAGCGGCTGGTCTATCAGGTTCGAGCCGAACACCTGGCGATGGCGCGTGTGGTGCACGGCCTCGGCGAGCCCGGCCCGCATCAGCGCCGAGGAAGCGACCGCGCAGTCGAGCCTGGTCAACGTCACCATATCCATGATGGTCTTCACGCCCGCGCCCGGATCGCCGACCATCTCGCCGATCGCGTTGACGAACTCCACCTCAGACGAGGCGTTCGAGCGGTTGCCGAGCTTGTCCTTCAGCCGCTGGAAGCGGAAGCCGTTGCCGGAACCGTCGCCCAGGATGCGCGGCACGAGGAAGCAGGACAGCCCCTCCGGTGCCTGACCGAGCACCAGGAAAGCGTCCGACATCGGCGCCGACATGAACCATTTGTGGCCGGTGAGCCGATAAAAACCGCTACCGGTGCGCTCCGCCCTGGTGGTGTTGGCGCGCACATCCGTGCCGCCCTGCTTCTCGGTCATGCCCATGCCGAGCGTCAGGCCGGTCTTCTGCACCGGCGGCTTCTGCGTCTGATCGTATTTGCGCGTCGTCACGCGCGGCGCCCATTCGCGGAAAAGTTTTGGGCTCGCCATCAGCGCCGCCAGCGAGGCGCTGGTCATGGTGATGGGGCACAGATGCCCGCTCTCGAGCTCGGCGGTCAGATAGAAGCGCGCCGCCCTCACCTGATGGCGGCGGCCGATCTCGGCATCGCCGTTCTCCCAGACGGAAGAATGCAGGCCGCCGGCGACCGAGCGGCGCATCAAGGCGTGATAGGCCGGATGGTATTCGACGAGGTCGAGGCGCCGGCCCTGGCGGTCATGCGTGCGCAATTTCGGCGTATCGGCGTTGGCGAGGCGGGCAAGCTCCTGCGCCTCCTGCGTCATCACGAACCGGCCAAGCCCGTCGAGATCCTTGCGCACGGGATCGGAAAAACGCTCGGCAAGCTGGATGAGCAACGGATCGCCCCGCCATGCGTTGCCGCCCGTCAGCGGCGGCGGCTGGTTGGTCACCTCGTCGGTCACGCGTCTTCCTTACATCCCAAGGCCGCGATTACGAATCCGAGGCCATCCGGTTTATAGCCCAAGCATTACGGCACGCGCGACGAAAATACCGGGGAGAACGCCCGCAATCCAAAGCTGGCGCTTGCGGCAGGCCGGACCGCACCCTATAGCAGCGCCTTGAGATGACCGACGCTTCGTCCCTGCCGCTCTTCCCCCATCGCCATCTTCTGGGCATCCGCGATCTTTCCCCGGCCGATATCGAGCTATTGCTCGATCGCGCCGATCGGGCCGTTTCGATCTCGCGCCAGCCGGAAAAGAAGACCTCGACGCTGCGCGGCCGCACGCAGATCAACCTGTTCTACGAGGCATCGACCCGCACGCAGTCGTCCTTCGAGCTCGCCGGAAAAAGGCTCGGCGCCGACGTCATGAACATGTCGGTGGCAAGTTCCTCCGTGAAGAAGGGCGAGACGTTGATCGACACGGCGATGACACTCAACGCCATGCGCCCGGACATCCTGATCATCCGCCACCAGTCGGCCGGCGCGGCCGCCCTGCTCGCCCAGAAGGTTGGCTGCTCTGTGGTCAATGCCGGCGACGGCGCGCATGAGCATCCGACGCAGGCCTTACTCGACGCGCTGACCATCCGCCGCGCCAAGGGCCCGCTGTCGAAGCTGATCGTGGCGATCTGCGGCGACATCCTGCATTCGCGCGTCGCCCGCTCCAACATCATGCTGTTGAACGCGCTCGGCGCGCAGGTGCGCGTCGTCGCGCCCTCGACGCTGCTGCCCTCCGGCATCGACAGGATGGGTGTGATCGTCGCGCGCTCGATGGCCGAGGGACTGAAAGATGCCGACGTCGTGATGATGCTTCGCCTGCAGCGCGAGCGCATGGAAGGCGCCTTCGTGCCGTCGATCCGCGAATATTTCCGCTATTTCGGCCTCGATGCAGAAAAGCTGAAAGCCGCCAAGGACGATGCGCTGGTGATGCATCCCGGGCCGATGAACCGCGGCGTCGAGATCGCCTCCGAAATCGCGGACGGACCGCAAAGCGTCATCCAGGAACAGGTGGAGATGGGCGTCGCCGTGCGCATGGCGGTCATGGAGGCGCTGCTCGACCCGCGCCGCAACCATGAGGGGCGTGGCGCATGAGCGTAACCGTCTTCAGCAAGGCGCACATCGTCGACCCGTCGCGCGGCGTGGACGAGATCGGCAGCGTCATCGTCGACGGCCGCAAGATCGCCGCGGCCGGGAAAGCCGCGTTGAACCAGGGCGTGCCGGAAGGCGCCACCGTCGTCGACTGCGCCGGCAAGACGATCATTCCAGGCCTTGTCGACGCGCGCGTCTTCATCGGCGAACCCGGCGGCGAGCATCGCGAGACCATCGCCTCGGCAAGCGTGGCGGCGGCGGCAGGCGGCGTCACCTCCGTCGTCATGATGCCGGATACCGATCCGGTGATCGACAATGTGGCGCTGGTCGAGTTCGTGCTGCGCACGGCCCGCGACACCGCAAGCGTGAACATCTTCCCCGCGGCCGCGATCACCAAGGGCCTCGAAGGGCGCGAGATGACCGAATTCGGCCTGCTGCGCGAGGCCGGCGCCGTCGCCTACACGGACGGCCGCCACACGATCGCCAACGCACTGGTGATGCGCCGCGCGCTGACCTATGCACGCGATTTCGACGGCGTGATCGTGCATGAGACGCAGGATGCCGACCTCGCCTCGTCCGGCGTCATGAACGAAGGGCTCTATGCAAGCTGGCTCGGCCTTTCGGGAATTCCGCGCGAGGCCGAGCTCATCCCGCTCGAACGCGACCTGGCATTGGCCCGGCTGACCGGCGGCGCCTACCACGCCGCAAAGATCTCCTCGGCGATGGCGGCCAGCGCGGTGAACCGGGCCAAGACCGACGGCGCCAATGTCACGGCCGGGGTCGCCATCCACAATCTGTCGCTCAACGAGAACGATGTCGGCGAATACCGCACCTTCTTCCGGCTGACCCCACCCCTGCGCGCCGAGGACGACCGGCTGGCGATGATCGAAGCGATCAAGGACGGCACGATCGACATCATCGTCTCCTCGCACGACCCGCAGGACGTCGACACCAAGCGCCTGCCCTTCGCCGATGCCGCCGCCGGCGCCATCGGGCTGGAGACGCTGCTTGGCGCGGCACTTCGGCTCTACCACAATGGCGACGTGCCGCTGCTCAGGCTGATCGAGACGCTGTCCACGGCGCCGGCAAGATTGTTCGGCCTGCCTGGCGGCACGCTGCAGCCGGGCGCACCGGCCGATCTCGCGGTCGTCGATCTCGACGAGCCGTGGATCGTCAGTGAAAGCGGCCTGCACTCGCGCTCGAAGAACACCTGTTTCGAAGGCGCGCGCCTTCAGGGCAAGGTCCTGCAGACGGTGGTCGCGGGCCGCACGGTGTTTTCTGCATAGATCATCCATCGCTTTCGGCCCTGGCGAGCCTGCAGGCACAGAGTTGCTTGGCGAACCCTCCCGACTCTACCATTATGCCCGACTGATGCCCGGAGCAGCGCCAGCTATTGCAAACTAGAGTTGCATAACGCAAACTGCAGCAATCGTAAGGCGAGAGCCCGGACGAAAGAATATGGGGGAAACGATGGGTTACGCGATCGCGCTCGTCTTCGGCTACCTGCTCGGCTCAATCCCGTTCGGGCTCCTGATTACCCGCGCTGCTGGCCTCGGCGACGTCCGCAAGATCGGCTCCGGCAATATCGGCGCGACCAATGTGCTGAGGACGGGCAATAAAGGTCTCGCCGCCGCCACGCTTCTGCTCGATGCGCTGAAGGGGACGGCCGCCGCGCTGGTCGCCGGGCATTTTTCACCGGACCTCGGACTGCTGGCCGGCTTCGGCGCCTTCCTCGGCCATCTCTTCCCGGTCTGGCTCGGCTTCAAAGGCGGCAAGGGCGTCGCAACCTATCTCGGCGTGCTGCTCGGTCTTGCCTGGCAAGGCATGCTCGTCTTCGCCGTCGTCTGGCTCGCGATGGCCTTTCTGTTTCGATACTCCTCTCTGGCGGCATTGGCGGCCGCGGTGGTCGTGCCGATCGCGCTCTATTTCATCAGCACGCCGCAGATCGCCGGCCTGTTCGCCGTGATGAGCCTGATCGTCATCATCAAGCACCATGCCAACATCTCGCGGCTGCTGGCCGGCACCGAGGGCAAGATCGGGGCGAAGGGATGAGCGCTCCGGCCGCCGGCCCGCGCCTCAGCGACCGGCAGCGGCTTGCCTGGCTTCGGCTGATCCGCACGCCCAATGTCGGCCCAGCTTCGTTTCGCGAGTTGATCAACCGCTTCGGCTCGGCCGAAGCCGCGCTTGAAATGTTGCCTGAGCTGATGATCTCCGGCGGTGCCAATCGTATCGTCCGCATCCCCTCCGCCGCCGAGGCCGAAGCCGAGTTGGACGCCGCGCGGCGCGCCGGCGCCCGCTTCGTCGGCATTGGCGAGGCCGATTATCCGCCCATGCTGAAGACGGTGGACAACCCGCCGCCGCTGTTGGCGGTGAAAGGCGAAGGCGCGGCCTTCCGCTTGCCCGCGGTGGCGATCGTCGGCGCCCGCAACGCCTCGCTGGCCGGAATCAAGATGGCACGCATGCTGGCAACCGACCTCGGCCGTGAAGGCTACGCCGTCGTTTCGGGCCTGGCGCGCGGCATCGATACGGCCGCGCACAAAGGCAGCGTGTCGACCGGAACCATCGGCGTTCTGGCCGGCGGGCTCGATGTCCCCTACCCGCCCGAGAATGCCGGCCTGTGCGACGAGATCGGCGATCGCGGCGGCGCCATCGTTTCGGAAATGCCCTTCGCCTGGCAGCCGCGCGCCCAGGATTTCCCGCGCCGCAACCGCCTTGTCGCCGGCATGGCCCTCGGTCTGGTGGTGGTCGAAGCCGCGCAACGTTCCGGCTCGCTGATCAGCGCACGCCTCGCCAATGAAATGGGCCGGCTGGTCTTTGCCGTGCCGGGCTCGCCGCTCGACCCGCGCGCCGCCGGCTGCAACGCCCTGCTCAAGGACGGCGTCACGCTGGTCACCGAAGCCGCTGATGTGCTTAGCGCGCTGGCACCGCTTGCCGGCACCCGCGCTCCAAGAACCACGCCGCTCGCCGAGGCGCCCGACATGTCTGCCATGCCGCCGCCCGGCGAAAACGACCGCGCCGACGTGCTGGAGGCGCTTGGGCCTACACCCACCGCCGTGGACGACATCATCCGCCACACCGGACTGAGCGCCGCGCAGGTTGCCATGGTGCTTCTGGAACTCGACCTCGCCGGGCGACTCGAGCGTCACGCCGGCGGAAATGTATCACTGGTCGCGTGACCTCGGCGTCGCCTGTCGGCTCGAATTTCCCTATCGAAACAAATATTTCGACACTTCCGGATTGCCGCGGCGCCACATCACATTGTCGAGGAAGTAATGGTGCACGTTGATGAAGATCAGCACGATGAAGAAGAACAGCGACGAACCGAGCACCTGTTTGTCGTAGGGGACCAGGGCCGTCAGCACGAACGGGATCAGCCAGAAGCCGAGATAGCCAAGCGCCCCGCCCCCGATGATGAACCCCAGCACCCGCAGCCTGTAGCGGGGCCCGAACACAGATAGGATTTTCGGCTCCGGGTCGCTCGCGGCATCCGAGACGTCGCGCTCGACATTGGTTTGGTAGCGCCACACCACGGCAAGGTATTGCAACGAATGCAGCGCCGGCACCACCAGCAGCCAGAGCGGATTTATCCGGGCAATCAGGATCCAGAGATAGAGCGAGGCGACATAGGCAACGATGCCGTTGTAAGGCAGGCCGCCGCCATTCCGTCGCCAGCGGTTGATCAGCATCAGAAGCGTGGCCGCCGTCGATCCGACGGCCGCCAGCGCCGCAATGTCGGTGATCCAGGACGGTGCCGCGAAGGTGTAATATTGAAGGCCGTAGTACTGCCCCTGTGTCACCGCCGTGTTGGTCTGTAGCCAGGCCAGGATCCACACCGCGTAGCTGTTGACGAGCAGCACCTTCTTGTCCCGGTCATCGAAGAATTTACGTTTCAAGACGGCGTCGACCATCAGCATGCCGTAGCCTTGCTTGACGTAGTGCCAGCCGACGAAGAAGAACATCGCATTGGCTGCCAAGCCGAGCAGCCGCGTGTTCGACGTCACCGCGCCATAGGCGAAGAACAGCGCCATGATCAGCGGAACGATGACGCCGGCGAAAATGTAGCGAAGCTGCAGGCTCCTGTCGTATCCCTCGCCGCGCGCCTTGCTGCCGAAATTGCGATAGAAGATCTGGTAGGAATGGGCGAAATGCGGGTAGTTCACCAGATAGGCCACGACGACCATCGTCGCGGCCAAGGGGCCTTCGTATTCGCGGGGCACAAAGAACAGCACGGGCAGGATCAGAAACGCGCTGCCGCCGAGCATCAGGAAATCAGCGACCGGACCGAAGAGATATTTGCCGGGCTGCGTCGCCGCTTTACGGGCCGTGGTCTCTACCGAAAGGTCAAGTGCCATCCTGGAGCCTCCCTCGGGGCCTGAGTGTAGCCATGACCCTGTCCAGGGACAAGGCAACGCGGCAGGATCACCTTTGGGGAAGTCACACCGTCAGGCTGAGGCAGTCGAAGCGATCTTCACCAGCCGCTTCTTGGCCTCCGCGACCCGCTGCTGTTCCGACCTAATGCGGTCGCACAGCACAAGATTGATACCGACGCCGCATTCCTCGTCCAGCAGTTCTTTTGCGTGATTGAGCGAAATCTCAGCGCGCTTGACGCGCTGCCTGGCTCTTGCCAGCTCCAAGTTCAGTACGTCCACTGTATCCGCATCCCAATTGCGGTCCCTTCGACAGGGAAACAGCCGCGCATGGCTTTTTGTTCCGATTGCCGGGGACGCTGACGTGGCGCCTGCTTTCGACCCAAGGCGGAAAGTTAGCCCGCTGCCTCAATGGGTGGCGGGCTTTTCAATATGCGGTACAACATACCTGGCAGCCTTCCCGCCACGCGAAACGATAACTGTCGTATAGCCGGCTGGCAGCGAGCCTGTGACGATCGGATCGACGACTTGGCATCGGCCGACCATTCTTCCGCTGGGAGCCCGCGCTAGCTCTTTTGCCAACGAAGAACGGCATTCGCTGAGGGATGAGAACACACGAGACGAAGCCGCATTGACCGGTTTGCAGACCGACGCATCGCCTTGGCTGCACAAAAGCAAAACCATGACTGCTGCTGTAGACGAGTCCATGCTCGAAGATCCTTTTTCGGAGCTTCAACGCTAGCAAGATCGCTCTGTTTCACATTTGCTAAAATACGAGGGAGCGGCTGGCGGCTCTGGCTCCCTGGGCCTTTCAT
Source organism: Mesorhizobium sp. WSM3859 (assembly GCF_002295065.1). Taxonomy (GTDB): domain Bacteria; phylum Pseudomonadota; class Alphaproteobacteria; order Rhizobiales; family Rhizobiaceae; genus Mesorhizobium. Next base: position 223,006 of record NZ_NSGG01000008.1, on the reverse strand, counting down.
GCCCACATGAAGCCGGTGAACGTGTCGCTATCGATAATCCTCAGCTTCATTTCTTCGGTATAATTTGGGCCGAACCAGCCTTTGTAATGAATGTGGATTGGGAACTCGGCTCCGCTCTTCCAAAATCTTTTGTCTCCCCGCTCAGTGGTGCCAAGCATGACACTTGAGCGCCATTGTGCAACACGGGGATCAAATCCCGCTTGAATTTGTTGGTGAGCGCGATGGGATTCGAACCCATGACCTACTGATTAAAAGTCAGTTGCTCTACCGGCTGAGCTACGCGCTCCCGTGGGCTGGAAACGCCGCCCTCGAAATTGCGCGGAACATAGGGAGAGTGCCGCGGCCGGTCAACCGGAAAAAGATGGCTTTCCCGCCGCAGATTTTCGGGGTTTTCGGCCGCCCTTGTCGGAGGTCGGGCACTTGCTTCAAGCAAGCCTCAGCCGGTTGCCTATGACCACCCGCATATTTCAGAAATCCCTTGAATAACAATAGTTTGAGATTCAAACGGGAACCGTCGCGGCGATTTTCCGTTTTTCGGGCACAGGGACACCAACCACCGTTTCAAGGAGAAGACCCATGAGAAATATCGTATCGGGCTTGCTTGCCGCCACCTTGTCGGTTTCGTTCGCCGCCGCTGCCGCCGTGCCCGCCAATGCCGCGCAGGTGTTCGTCCCGCAGGCTTCGCCGGCGTCGCCCGATGTCCAGAACGTCGCCGAGCGCGACTGGCGCTGGAGACACAATGGCAATTGGCGTGGCGGGCAGCGTTTCTCGCGCAATGACGGCATGTATTGGAACGGCCATCGCGGCTATCGCGAATACCGCCACGGTTATCGCCGTCATGGCGACTATTGGTTCCCGCTTGCCGCTTTCGCTACCGGCGCTCTGATCACCGGCGCCATCGTCAACAGCGAGAACAACCGTGTCTATCGCGGCGATGCGCATGTGCAGTGGTGCTATGACCGCTATCGTTCGTATCGCGCCTGGGACAATACATTCCAGCCCAATAACGGCCCGCGTCGGCAGTGCGTGTCGCCCTACTGACGGCCTCCAAAGCAATTCCAGGAAGAGTGCGTAGCGGTTTTCGTCCGGAATTGCGGAACGCACATAATTTGGCCTTGACCGAGCCCGGTGCCTCGATAGGCACGGGCTCTCTCGCTATGCCTCGCGGCGAAGACTGTGTCAGTTCGCCCATCGTATGTTCTTGAAGACCAGATACAGGGCGCCGCCCTCCGCCCGCGAGGAGCGGTAGGCTCCAAGCGCGTTGCAAACCCGGACCATCGCTGCCGTTAGTTCCCAGCCGAGCGCATCCAAATCGCCGCTGGCATCGCCCACATAGGCCTGGGCCAGGTCGTCCACGCCCTTTTTCTCCCCGAACGCCCGCACCAGTTGGGCGTCGCCGAGGAGGTCGCCCGGTAAGTTCGAATTGGCCCAAGCCCAGAGCCAATTGCCCGCCCTGGCGCTGGTAGAGCCCGCAATCTGGATTTCCGAGATAACCTTGGCGCCCGCTTTGTCGTAGAAAATCAGCTTCCCGGCCGCCAGGTCGTAGTTGTAACGCATCCAGTGGCCGAGGCGGAAATCCTGTTCCAGGCGCGCGTTCTTGGCGGCAAGCTGTTCAAATGCCTCATCGCGCCAGGCAGGATACCAATCCGGTTGCATTCTCCCCCCGGTCCAGTGATCGCTACTGCGTACTCAGCGTCCTGCGCACCGCATCGCGCCATCCGGCCAGTTTCGCCCCGCGCGTGGCCGCATCCATCTCCGGCTTGAAGCGCCGTTCCAGCGCCCAGCTCCTCGCGAATTCCTTTGCCTTCGGCCAGACACCCGCCTTCGATCCCGCGAGCCACGCCGCGCCCAGGGCGGTCGTCTCCAGGATCGTGGGACGATCGACCGGCGCGTCGAGAATGTCGGCCAGCCGCTGCATGGTCCAGTCGGACGCCACCATACCACCGTCGACCCGAAGCACCGTCTTGACGGATGCGCCCTTCCAGTCCTTGCGCATCGCGTCGAGAAGGTCGCGCGTCTGGAAGGCGACGGATTCGAGCGCCGCGCGCGCGAACTCTGCCGGGCCTGAATTGCGCGTCAAGCCGAAGATCGCGCCGCGCGCCTCCGCATCCCAATGCGGCGCGCCGAGCCCGACAAAGGCCGGCACCAGATAGACGGCTTGCGCTGGATCGGCGGCCGCCGCGAGCGCGCCGCTCTGCTCGGCCTTGCCGATGACCTTGATGCCGTCGCGCAGCCACTGCACAGCGGCGCCCGCGATGAAAATCGAGCCCTCCAGCGCGTAGGTGGTCTTGCCGTTCAAACGATAGGCGATGGTGGTGAGCAGCCGGTTCTTCGAGCGCACCAGGTCGGCGCCGGTGTTGAGCAGCGCGAAGCAGCCTGTGCCATAGGTCGCTTTCATCATGCCCGGCTCGAAACAGGCCTGGCCGATGGTCGCCGCGTGCTGGTCGCCGGCAACGCCGAGGATGGGCATTTCAGCGCCGAACAGGCTCTTCTCGGTGACGCCGAAATCGTCGGCGCAGTTCTTCACCGCAGGCAGGATCGCGGCAGGTATGTTCAGGATCGCGAGCAGCTCCTCATCCCAGGCATTCTTCTCGATGTTGTAGACCAGCGTGCGCGAAGCGTTGGTGGCGTCAGTGGCGTGCACCTTGCCGCCCGTCAGCCGCCAGATCAGGAAACTGTCGATCGTGCCGGCAAGCAACTCGCCCTTTTCGGCGCGCTTGCGCGCGCCTTTCACCTTGTCCAGCATCCAGGCGATCTTGGTGCCGGAGAAATAGGGATCGAGCAGCAGCCCGGTCTTCTTGGTGAATTTTTTCTCCAGCCCCTGCTTCTTCAGCTTCTGGCAGAGTGGCGCCGTGCGGCGATCCTGCCAGACAATCGCATTGTGGATCGGCTTGCCGGTCGCCTTGTCCCAGATCACGACGGTCTCGCGCTGATTGGTGATGCCGATGGCGTCCACATCCGATGCTGTGCGGCCGGCCGCTTTCAGCGCTGCCTTCACCGTGGCGAGAACGCTCGTCCAGATGTCTTCCGGATCATGCTCGACCCAGCCGGAGGCCGGATAATGCTGCGCGAATTCCTGCTGGCCGGTGCCGGCGACTTTCATCTTGTCGTCGAACAGGATCGCCCGGGTCGAGGTCGTTCCCTGGTCGATCGCCAGCACAAAACCGCTCATTTGGCTTCCTCCGCCTTGATACGAACAGGGGAGACGGCAATGCGCCGCCTCCCCCTATTTCACACGGGCGCGAACGCCCGCATCGACAGCCTTACTTCTGCCAGCTCTTCACCAGCTCGTCGTAGTTGATGGTGATCGGCTTTTCCTTCTCGTTCTCGATCTTCAGCTGAGGAGCGAGATTGCCCTTCTTGACCGCGTCGGCGTTCCAGTAGGCGAGGTCATGCTCTTCGGCCATCTTCGGGCCGATATCGCCCTGGACGCCCGACTTCTCGATGCGGCTCATGACCTTTTCCTGTTCGGCGCAGAGCGAGTCCATCGCTTCCTGCGCGGTCTTGGCGCCCGACGAGGCATCGCCAATCGCCTGCCACCAGAGCTGTGCCAGCTTCGGATAGTCAGGCACGTTGGTGCCGGTCGGCGACCACTGCACACGGGCCGGCGAGCGGTAGAACTCGATCAGGCCGCCGAGCTTCGGAGCGCGCTCCGTGAAGCTCTTGTCGTGGATCGTGCTCTCGCGGATGAAGGTCAAGCCGACATGGCTCTTCTTCACGTCGACGGTCTTCGAGGTGACGAACTGCGCATAAAGCCAAGCGGCCTTGGCGCGGTCGGTCGGCGTCGACTTCATCAGCGTCCAGGAACCCACGTCCTGGTAGCCGAGCTTCATGCCGTCCTTCCAGTAGACGCCGTGCGGCGACGGCGCCATACGCCATTTCGGCGTACCGTCGTCGTTCATCACGGCCTTGGCGCCGGCATCGACCATCGAAGCGGTGAAGGCGGTATACCAGAAGATCTGCTGCGCGACCGCACCCTGCGCCGGCACCGGGCCGGACTCGGAGAAGGTCATGCCTTGCGCTTCGGCCGGAGCGTAGGCCTTCAGCCAGTCGAGATACTTCTGGATCGAGTAGACCGCCGCCGGTCCGTTCGTGTCACCGCCGCGCGCGGTGCAGGAGCCGACAGGACGCGAATTTTCGTCGACCTTGATGCCCCATTCGTCGACCGGCAGACCGTTCGGAATGCCCTTGTCGCCGTTACCGGCCATCGAGAGCCAGGCATCGGTGAACCGCCAGCCGAGCGACGGGTCCTTCTTGCCGTAGTCCATGTGGCCATAGACCTTCTTGCCGTCGATCTCGCGGCCGGTGAAGAACTCGGCGATGTCCTCATAGGCCGACCAGTTGACCGGCACGCCGAGGTCGTAGCCGTACTTGGCCTTGAAATCGGCCTTGTTCTTCTCGTCGTTGAACCAGTCGTAGCGGAACCAGTAGAGGTTCGCGAACTGCTGGTCGGGCAGCTGGTAGAGCTTCTTGTCGGGCGCCGTCGTGAACGACGTGCCGATGAAGTCCTTCAGGTCGAGGTTCGGGTTGGTGACGTCCTTGCCGTCGCCTTCCATCCAGTCGGTCAGGTTGCGCACCTGCTGGTAGCGCCAGTGCGTGCCGATGAGATCGGAGTCGTTGACCCAGCCGTCATAGAGGTTCTGACCGGTCTGCATCTGGGTCTGAATCTTCTCGACGACGTCGCCTTCCTGGATCGTGTCGTGCGTGACCTTGATGCCGGTGATGGCCGAGAAGGCAGGCGCCAGTACCTGCGACTCATAGGAATGGGTGGCGATGGTTTCCGAAACGACCTTGATCTCCATGCCGGCAAACGGCTTGGCTGCGTCGATGAACCACTGCATTTCCTTTTCCTGGTCGGCGCGCGAAAGCGTCGACAGGGGGCCTATCTCCTTGTCGAGAAAGGCTTTTGCCTCATCCATTCCGGCGTAGGCATGGCCCGCGCCCAGCAACAGGACAAGGGCGGTCGTCGATGTAAGAAATTGCCGTCGCATGTGTCTCCTCCAGTCTTAGGTTTCAAGTGTGACCCGGGGCGGCCGCCAGCACGCGGCCGCTCCGGCTATTCCCCCTCTATACGTATCGGAACACGCCAATGGCGTAGATCACGGAGAGAGCGAGAGCCCACCACAGGTTGGGGCCAACGAGACCCAACCAAGCGAGATGGATGAAGGCGCTGCCGAGCAGCGAAAGAAAGAGGCGATCGCCACGCGTCGTCTCGAAGCGCAGGATGCCGACGCGTGGATTGCCGCCGGGCGAGGCGTATTCCCACGCCGCCATGCCGCAAAGCAGCAGCAAGATGGTTCCGAAGAAAGCCGCCGTTGGCCAGGTCCACGCCATCCACGAGAGGTCGAGGTTCATGATCACACCCTCCCCAGGGCGAAGCCCTTGGCGATATAGTTGCGGACAAACCAGATGACGACGGCGCCGGGGATCAGCGTCAGCACGCCGGCGGCGGCGAGCAGGCCCCAGTCCATGCCCGCGGCCGAGACCGTGCGCGTCATGGTCGCGGCGATCGGCTTGGCGTCCGTCGTGGTCAGCGTGCGCGCGATCAGAAGCTCCACCCATGAGAACATGAAGCAGAAGAAACAGGCGACGCCGATTCCGCTTGCGATCAGCGGCATGAAGATCTTCACGAAGAACCGCGGGAAGGAATAGCCGTCGATATAGGCGGTCTCGTCGATCTCCTTCGGCACCCCGGACATGAAGCCTTCCAGGATCCACACCGCCAGCGGCACGTTGAACAGGCAGTGCGCCAGCGCCACGGCGATATGGGTGTCGATGAGGCCGAAGGCCGAATAAAGCTGGAAGAACGGCAGCGCGAACACCGCCGGCGGCGCCATGCGGTTGGTGAGCAGCCAGAAGAACAGGTGCTTGTCGCCGAGGAAGCGATAGCGCGAGAAGGCGTAGGCCGCCGGCAGCGCCACGGTGACCGAGATCACCATGTTCATCACCACATAGGTGATCGAGTTGATATAACCCGAATACCAGGACGGATCGGTGAAGATGGTGCGGTAGTTGGCCAATGTCGGATTGTGCGGGAACAGCGTCAGCGACGACACGATCTCTGCATTGGTCTTGAAGCTCATATTGATGAGCCAGTAGATCGGCAGCAAAAGCACGATGATGTAGAGGGTCGGCACGACCCACCACCAGCGCGATTCCTCGCCGCGGCGGCGCATCAGCTTCGCCACCTGGTCCTGCGACAGCGTGCTGCCTACTTCGGTGACCGCCGTCTCGCTCACGCGTGTCGTCTCGTTGGCGCCCGCCATCTCAGCGCTCCGCGTCGTAGTTGGTCATCACGGTGTAGAACACCCATGACAACAACAGGATGATCAGGAAATAGACCAGCGACATCGCCGCCGCCGGACCGAGGTCGAACTGGCCGAGCGCCGTCTTGACGAGGTCGATCGACAGGAAGGTCGTCGAATTGCCGGGGCCGCCGCCCGTGACGACGAAAGGCTCGGTGTAGATCATGAAGCTATCCATGAAGCGCAACAGCACGGCGATCAAAAGCACGCGCTGCATCTTCGGCAGTTGGATGTAGCGGAACACCGCCCAGCGCGACGCGCCGTCGATCTTGGCCGCCTGATAGAAGGCATCGGGAATGGAGACCAGACCGGCATAGCAGAGCAGCACGACGAGGCTGGTCCAGTGCCAGACATCCATGATGATCACGGTGACCCAGGCGTCGATCGGATCCTGGACGTAGTTGTAGTCGATGCCGAGCGCGTTGATGTAGTAGCCGAGCAGGCCGATGTCGTTGCGGCCGAACACCTGCCAGATGGTGCCTACGACGTTCCACGGAATGAGCAGCGGCAGCGCCATCAGGACCAGGCAGACTGGCACGCCCCAGCCCTTCTTCGGCATGTTGAGCGCAATGAAGATGCCGAGCGGCACCTCGATCGCCAGGATGATGAAGGAGAAGATCAGGTTGCGCACCATCGCTTCCCAGAAGCGGTCGGAGGCGAGCAACTCCTCGAACCATTCGGTGCCGGCCCAGAAGAAGACGTTGTTGCCGAACGTGTCCTGCACCGAATAGTTGACGACGGTCATCAGCGGGATGACGGCCGAGAAGGCCACCAGCACCAACACCGGCAGGACAAGGAACCACGCCTTGTTGTTCCAGGTCTTTTCCATCTATGCCCCCATCTCGACGCGCCAGGAATCGGCATAGATGTTGATGCCCGCGGGATCGAAGCGGACCTTCGCCTCGGCCGGAACTTCGTCGTCCTCGCCGATGACGGCCGCGATCTCCTTGCCTTCGAGATTGGCGCGCACGACCTTGTGGCGCCCGACATCCTCGACCTTGCTGACCTGCACCGCCATGCCTTCGCGGCCGAGCCGCACATATTCGGGGCGGATACCGAGTTCGACGGCGCCTTTGTCGGCCTTTGGGACTCCCGGCAGCTCGATGCGTTGCGCGCCGAGCTTCGCGGTCTTGCCTTCGAGCGCAACCGGCAGCACGTTCATGCCCGGCGAACCGATGAAATAACCGACGAAAGTGTGGCGCGGTCGCTCGAAGAGCTCCGCCGGCGTGCCGATCTGGACGATCTCCCCGTCATACATGACCACGACGCGGTCGGCGAAAGTCAACGCCTCGGTCTGGTCGTGCGTGACATAGACCATGGTGTAGCCGAAGCGGCGATGCAGCTGCTTCAACTGCGAGCGCAGCACCCACTTCATATGCGGATCGATGACGGTCAGCGGTTCGTCGAACAGGATGGCATTGACGTCGGAGCGCACCAGGCCGCGTCCGAGCGATATCTTCTGCTTCTGGTCGGCGGTGAGCCCGCGCGCCTTCTTCTTCGCCAGCGAAGCGAGATCGATCATGTCGAGCGTCTCGCGCACCTTGCGGTCGACGTCCGTCTCCGGCACGCGGCGATTGCGCAGCGGGAAGGCCAGATTGTCGTAGACGGTCATGGTGTCGTAGATGACCGGGAACTGGAACACCTGCGCGATGTTGCGTTCCTGGGTCGACAGCCTGGTGACGTCGTGGCCGTTGAACAGCAACTGGCCGTGCGAAGGATGCAGCAGTCCCGAAATGATGTTGAGCAAGGTGGTCTTGCCGCAACCGGACGGTCCGAGCAGCGCATAGGCGCCACCATCCTCGAAGGTGTGGTGCACCTCCTTCAGCGCGAAATCGGAATCCTTCTGCGGATTGGGCAGGTAGGAGTGGCGGATGTGATTGACCTCGATGCGCGCCATCTGATCCTCCTCAGGCCGCCAGCTTCGACGCCGTAACGGCGCGGCCGTTCTGGTCGAACACCATGATGTGGCGTGGGTCGATGAACACCTCGACCTCGTCGTCGGTCTCGAAGTCGAGGATGCCGTGCGCCAGCATCACCCAGCGCGCATCGGCGAAGTCGAGATGGACGAAGCTTTCCGAACCGGTGATCTCGGTGATGGTGACCTTCGCCCGCACAGGCACGGCGCTCGCGTTCGGCCGCTCCAGCGACAGATGATGCGGCTGGAAGCCGATCGTGTAGCTCGCATCCGCAATGCCGGCGAGCTCCGGCGGCACCGGCAGCTTGACGCCGCCTTCGAGCAGGAAATCCGCGCCCTTCTTGGACAGCACGATGGTGTTGAGCGGCGGGTCGGCAAACGTCCTTGCCGTCACCAGGTCGACCGGCTTGCGGAACACCTCCACCGTCGGGCCGAACTGGGTGACGCGGCCCTCCGAGAGCGTCGCCGTGTTGCCGCCAAGAAGCAGCGCTTCGTGCGGTTCGGTGGTGGCATAGACGAAGATGGTGCCGGCAGCGGCAAAGATCTTCGGCAATTCGGCACGCAATTCCTCACGCAGCTTATAGTCGAGGTTGGCCAAAGGCTCGTCGAGCAGCACCAGGCTGGCATTCTTGACGATGGCGCGGGCAAGCGCTGTGCGCTGCTGCTGACCGCCGGACAAATTGAGCGGCGTGCGGTCGAGATAGGGTGTCAGCTTCAAAAGCGCCGCCGCGTTGCGCACTTCCTTGTCGATCCTGGCCTGCTCGACGCCGGCCACGCGAAGCGGCGAGGCGATGTTTTCATAGACGGTCATCGCCGGGTAATTGATGAACTGCTGGTAGACCATGGCGACGTTGCGCTTCTGCACCGGCTGTCCGGTCACGTCCTTGCCGTCGAACCAGACCGAACCGGACGTCGGCGCATCGAGGCCCGCCATCAGCCGCATCAGGCTGGTCTTGCCGGAAAGCGTCGGCCCCAGCAGAACGTTCAGCGAGCCGTGCTGAAGCGTCAGCGACACGTCGCGGATATGCTCCTGCGCGCCGACCGTCTTCGTAACGTTCCTCAGTTCCAGCATCACGCCTCCTCCCAGGCCTTGCGCATCAGCGGTCGATCTTCATTCCGCCGCCGCGACGTGACGGTTGCTCAGTCCGCGCATGAACTCTTCCAGCGCCGCCGCCTGCTCCCGGCTGAAATGCAGGCCGCGCTTGGTTCGGCGCCACAATACGTCCTCGGCGGTGACCGCCCATTCGTTCTCGACGAGATAGCGGACTTCCGCCTCGAAAAGATCGGCGCCGAAATTGCGGCCGAGATCGGCATTCGACTTGGCGAGCCCGAGCAGCTTTTGCGCGCGCGTGCCGTAGAGCCGGGTGAACTTTCGCGCCAGTCGCTGGTCGAGGAACGGATAGGTGTTCTTCAGCCTGGCGACCTGGGCATCGAAACCGGTCGCCGGAAAATCGCCGCCAGGCAGAGGCGCGTCATGCGTCCACGGCTTGCCGCGCTTGCCGAGAAAACCTTCGATCTTCTCCAGCATCGATTCCGCCAGCCGGCGGAAGGTCGTGATCTTGCCGCCGAAGGCGTTGACAAGCGGGGCGACACCCTCCCCGCCATCGGCTTTCAGCACATAATCGCGCGTCGCTTCCTGCGCCTTGGAGGCGCCGTCGTCATAGAGCGGGCGCACCGCCGAATAGGTCCAGACGATGTCGGAGCGCTTCACGGCGACCGCGAAATATTCGCTTGCGGCGGCGCACAGATAGTCGATCTCGGCGTCGGAGATCTTCACATCATGCGGGTCGCCGGGATAGTCGCGGTCGGTTGTCCCGATCAGCGTGAATTCATCCTCGTAGGGAATGGCGAAGATGATGCGGCCATCCTTGTTCTGGAAGAAATAGGCGCGCGGATCGTCGAACTTCTTGGCGACGACGATGTGGCTGCCCTGCACGAGGCGGACATTGTGGACTTCGTTCTGGCCGACGGCTGTCTGCAGAACGTGATCGACCCAGGGGCCGGCGGCGTTGACGAGAAGCCGTGCGCGAACCTCTTCGGTATCACCGGTGAGCACGTTCTGCAGCTTGATGGTCCAGGTCGGACCGTCGCGGCGCGCGCTGACGACCTTGGTGCGGGTACGGATGATGGCGCCCCGGTCGGCGGCATCACGAGCGTTAAGCGCCACCAGGCGAGCGTCGTTGACCCAACCATCCGAATATTCGAAAGCCTTGCGGAACAATGGTTTCAGCGGTTTGCCGGCCGGGTCCCTCGCCATGTCCAGCGTCTTCGTCGCAGGCAGCAGTTTGCGCCCGCCGATGTGATCGTAAAGGAACAGCCCGAGCCGGATCAGCCAGGCGGGCCTGAGGCCCTTGGCGTAAGGCAGAACGAAGCGCATCGGCCAGATGATGTGTGGCGCGTTCTTCCAAAGAACCTCGCGCTCCATCAGCGCTTCGCGCACCAGCCGGAACTCGTAGAATTCGAGATAGCGAAGCCCGCCATGGATAAGCTTGGTCGAGCCGGAGGACGTCCCGCTCGCCAGATCGTTCATCTCGGCGAGGTAGACCGAAAATCCGCGGCCCACGGCATCGCGGGCGATGCCGCAGCCATTGATGCCGCCGCCGATGACGAAAATGTCATGGATCGGTGATGCGTCCAAAGTTTCCTCCAACGATTTCGCATTGCACCATTTTTGTGTTTTACGAAACCGTTGCGGAATTATTTCGAACTCAAAGCGAATGTCAAACGAAATTATCACCGCTGCGTGAAACTGCCATGATGCACGCCTATTCGAGCGCCGTCTCGATCAGCCGGACCTCGGCCTCCTCGCAAATCCGGCGGATCGAAGGGATGTCGCAACGATCGGTGATAAAGGTATTCACCTGGGAAAGGTGGCCGATTCGAACCGGTGCCGTACGCTCGAACTTGGTCCGGTCGGAGACCAGGATGACGTGGCGCGCATTGGCGATGATCGCCTGCGCCACCTTCACCTCGCGAAAATCGAAGTCGAGCAGCGCGCCGTCATGGTCGATCGCCGAAGCGCCGATGACGGCGTAATCGACCTTGAACTGGCGGATGAAATCGACGGCCGCCTCGCCGACAACACCGCCGTCGGAACCGCGCACCACGCCGCCGGCGATCACCACCTCGATCGTAGGATAGACGCGCATCCTATTGGCAACATTGATGTTATTGGTGATGACCATCAGCCCGTTATGGTCGAGCAACGCCTTGCTGACGGCCTCGGTGGTGGTGCCGATATTGATGAACAGCGACGCATTGTCCGGGATCAACCGCGCCGCCGCGCCTCCGATCGCCTCCTTCTCGTCGGCTGCGATCTTGCGCCGCGCCTCATATTCCATGTTCTCGATGCCGGACGGGAACAGCGCGCCGCCATGGATGCGGGTGAGCAGCCGCTGATCGCACAGATCGTTGAGGTCCTTGCGGATGGTCTGCGGCGTCACGTTGAAATGCGTAGCCAGATCCTCGACCAGAACCCGGCCGTGGTCTTTCGCCATCTGGATGATTTCGGCGTGGCGTGGCGAAAGAAACATCCGGCGTTCCTCCATTTTCGTTTTTTCCGTCTATATCGGAAAACGAAACCGAAGAAAAGGTATAAGCCGGCTAACGAAACTCAGCTGATTGCAAAGGCAAACCGGCGCGAATGCGTCTGCCGTCTCAGGATAAGCGCCGCGCAATCTCGGTTATAACGTCGAACGCCACGTCGACATCGGCCGCCGTCGACTCGAACTGCCCCGCCTGAAAGCGGATCGCCACGCGCCCGTCGACCCGCGTTTGCGTCAGGTAAATGCGGCCATCGGTGTTGATGGCGTCGACCAGCCGCAAATTATGCTCGTCCGGATCGGTACCCGAAGGCGCTTTGTGCCGGAACGAGAACAGCGACAGCATCGGCTCGCTGACGAGCTCGAAATCCGCTTCGCCGGCCAGCCGCGCGGCAAGCCCTTCGCTCCAGGCGACGTGATTGCGGATCATGGTGCGCAGGCCTTCGAGGCCGTGGGCACGCAGCAGGAACCAGAGTTTCAGCGCGCGGAAGCGGCGTCCGAGCGGGACCGACCATTCCGAATAGTTGATGATGCCGTCATGGCCATGTGTCTTCAGGAATTCGGGCCTGATCGCCAGCGTGCGCACCAGGTCTTCCGGCTGGCGCACGAACTGGATCGAGCAATCGAACTGCGCGCCCAGCCATTTGTGCGGATTGAAGACGATGGAGTCCGCGCCTTCGACGCCCGCCCAGAAATGCCGGTATTCCGGGCAGATCATCGCCGATCCGGCCCAGGCGGCGTCGACATGCAGGTAAAGCCCGTGCCGCTTTGCGACCGCGGCCACCGCGGCGATGTCGTCAGTGCCGCCAATGCTGGTGCCGCCGACACAAGCGATGATGCCCGCGGGCAGCAGGCCGGCCTCGCGATCGGCGACGATCGCGGCCTCAAGCGCGGCCGTGTCCATGGCGCGAAAACGCCCTGAGGCCGGGATGCGGACGAGGTTCTCCTCGCCGATGCCCGAGACCCAGATGGCGCGGTCGATCGAGGTATGGACCTGGTCGGAGGAATAGACGCGCAGCTTGCCGTGTCCGGCGAGCCCCTTTTTGTTGCCCTGCCAGTCGAGCGTCCGCTCGCGCATGGTGAGCACTGCCGCAAGCGTCGCAGACGACGCCGAGTCCTGGATGACGCCGGAAAAGCCCTCGGGCAGGCCAAGCGCCTGGCGCATCCAGTCGACGATGCGCGTCTCGAGCTCGGTCGCCGCCGGCGAGGTCTGCCACAGCATGCATTGCGCTGCCATCGCCGAGACCAGATACTCCGCCACGACCGAGACCGGCGCCGCATTGGCCGGGAAATAGGCGAAGAAGCGGGGGTGCTGCCAATGCGTCATGCCCGGCACGATCTTTTCTTCGAAATCGGCGAAGATCTTCTCCATCGGTTCGGGCATTTCGGGTGGCGAAGCCTCGATGCTCCTGAAGATCTCGCCTGGCGCGATGGCCGGCCGAACCGGATGATCGCGCAGGCCGGCGCGGTAATCGACGCCCCAGTCGGCCGCCCGCCTCGACCAGTCGCGGAATGTTTTGTTGTCCATCTATCCTCCGAGCCCAGCCGCAATGCAGCCGGTAAGCCAGCTTCGATATTGATTAATCGCGTTAAATACAGATGCCCAACCGGCCGCGAAGCGCGGACCCTAACCGGGGAAATCCGGCAGGCTGGCAAAGGCCGCCTTCAAGGCGTTCGACCAGCCGTCGGAGATGGTGCGGTAATAGGGATCGTCCTGGGCGATCCGCCTGTTGAGCCCGACCTTGAAGCTGTCCTTCTCCAGGAACAGCAGATCGAGCGGCAGCCCGACCGAAAGGTTAGATTTCAGCGTCGAGTCGAACGACACCAGAAGCAGCTTCACCGTTTCGGCCAGGCCCATTGTCCGGTCATAGGCACGGATGATGATCGGCTTGCCGTATTTCGTCTCGCCGATTTGGAAGAAAGGCGTGTCGTCGGTCGATTCGATGAAATTGCCTTCCGGGTAGATCATGAACAGCCTGGGCGGGCTGCCCTTGATCTGGCCGCCCAGGATGAAGGAGGCATTGAAGTAGGAATCCGCCTTGTCGCCGTTCGGCGAGGCATGTTCGATGACTTCCTTGACCGTGTCGCCGACCAGCCGCACCGTCTGGTACATGGACGGCGTCTCGAGCAGCTTCGGATGGCGGTCGCCAACGGTCTTGTTGCGTTCGTCGAGCAGGCTGACCACGGCTTGCGTGGTGGCAAGGTTGCCCGCAGACATCAGCACGATGACGCGCTCGCCCGGCTCTTCCCAGATGTGCATCTTCTTGAAGGTCGAGATCGAATCCATGCCGGCATTGGTGCGCGTGTCCGACATGAACACGAGCCCGCGATCGATCTTGAGGCCGACGCAATATGTCATGATTCTTCTTTAACAGCGAATCCCGTCGGAAATTACTGCTCCACCGTGACGGTGACGGCAAGCTTCTCTTGCGCCTGCCCCAGCAGTATCCCCGACATCGGCGAGGCGTCGCGATAGTCGCGCCCCGTCGCCACCCGCACATAGCGTTCGTCGGGAGAGATACCGTTCGCTGGATCGAAGGCAACCCATCCGAGCCCTACCACATAGGCCTCGGCCCAAGCATGGCTTGCAGCCTGCTCGACGGCGGCATCCATCATCAGATAACCGCTGACATAGCGAGCCGGAAAGCCAAGGGCGACGGCCGCGGCGATGAAGATATGGCTGTGATCCTGGCAGACGCCGGACTTCAGCGCGAGCGCCTCCTCCGCCGGCGTCACGACGCTGGTCGTGCCGGGCTTGTAGGCGACCCGTTCGCCGATAGCGGCCATCAACCGGTGCAGTCGCTCGATCTCGGTGCCCTGCCCGACCGCGCCCGCCACCTCACGTATGCCCTCGCCAGCGGCGGTAAGCTGCGTGTGCTGGCCGAACAGCCAGAGCGGCGCAAAGCCTTGATGCTGGCCCGTCACGCCCGCCGTGTCATGCGTGGTCACCTCTCCCGCCGCCTCAACGGTGATCGCGCTCTGGCCGCTCTCGGCGCTCACCAGCCGCGTGTCGTTGCCGAAATGATCGGTAAAGCGCACCTCCTCGCGCGCGCCTTCGACCTTGATCGCCCAGGAGCCGACGGTCTGCGTACGTCCGCTCAGGGGCAGCAGGCGCAGCCGCTGCAGCAGATATTGCACCGGCGCATCGTAGTGGTACTCGGTGCGATGGGTGATCTTGAGCCGCATGACGCCCGCCCTCAGCCCCGCTCAATTGAACCGGTAATCCTGGGCGATCTCGTCGCCCAGCCGGGTGTTGTCGCGAATGAACTCGGCCAGGAACTCGTGCAGGCCGTGATCGAATATATCCTTGATCGAGCCCCTCTTGAGCAACGCCTGGATCTTCTCGGCGGTGGCGTGACAGGCATGGCGCTCGCCATAGTCGTCGGCGAGGAATTTCAGGTGCTCGCCGAGAAAGCGATAGCAGAAGGTCAGCGAGCGCGGCATGCGCACATTGAGGATCAGATAGTCCGCAATATTCGTCGGCTTGTAGTCGGCCTCATAAACCCAGCGATAGGAGCGATGCGCCGACACCGAGCGCAGGATGGACTCCCACTGGTAGTTGTCCAGCGTCGAGCCGACCCAGGACAGCGAAGGCAAGAGCACATAATATTTCACATCGAGGATGCGCGCCGTATTGTCGGCGCGCTCGACATAGGTGCCCAGCTGCGAAAAATCGAAAATCTCGTTGCGCAGCATCGTGCCGTAGAACGAACCGCGGATCAGCGCCGTCTCGCGCTTGATGGCATCGAGCACCGTCGGCAAGTCGCGCTCGTCGATCGGCCTCGCCAGCATGCGCTTCAGCGACATCCAGGCCTCGTTGATGCTTTCCCAGGTCTCGCGCGTCAGCGCCGTGCGCACCATGCGGGCATTGTTGCGAGCCGTCTCGATCGACGACATCGTGCTCGACGGGTTCGAGGTGTCGCGCAGCAGAAAGTCGGAGACGTTGGCGGCTGTATAGTCCTGATACTTCTGGCTGAAGGCGATGTCGGAGCCGGCGCTGAGCAGCACCGAATTCCATTCCTCGGACGCATTCTGCGTGCGCGTCAGCGCCATGCGCAGGCCGGCATCGACGAGGCGCGCCATATTTTCGGCCCGCTCGATATAGCGGTTCATCCAGTAGAGACCGTTTGCGGTGCGGCCGAGAAGCATGGGAAGGCCCTTCGGGCTAGTGGGTAGGGAATAGCCAGTAGTGAGTAGTGAAAATTCGAGTTTCGATTGAATATGACATTGCTCTGTCCCCTACTGACTACTCACTACTCACTATTCCCTACTCACTCATCTCAATCATCAAGGACCCAGGTGTCCTTCGTCCCGCCCCCTTGCGAGGAATTGACCACCAGCGAGCCCTGTTTCAGCGCGACTCGGGTCAGACCACCCGGCACGATCTGGATACGGTCGGAAACCAGCACATAAGGCCTCAGATCGACATGGCGCGGCGACAGGCCTTTTTCGGTCAGGATCGGGCAGGTCGACAGCGCCAGCGTCGGCTGGGCGATGTAGTTCGAGGGCTTCGCCTGCAGCTTCTTGGCGAACTCCTGGCATTCCTTCTTGGTCGCGGCCGGGCCGACCAGCATGCCGTAGCCGCCGGAGCCGTGCACTTCCTTGATCACCAGTTCGCTGATGTGCTCGAGCACATATTTGAGGCTGTCCGGCTCCGAGCAGCGCCAGGTCGGGATGTTGCCGAGAATGGCCTTGCGGCCGGTGTAGAACTCGACGATCTCCGGCATGTAGGAATAGATCGCCTTGTCGTCGGCGATGCCGGTGCCCGGCGCATTGGCGATGGTGATGTTGCCGGCGCGGTAGACATCCATGATGCCCGGCACGCCGAGCGCGGAGTCCGGGCGGAAAGTCAGCGGATCGAGGAAGGAGTCGTCGACGCGCCGGTAAAGCACATCGATCTGCTTGTAGCCTTCGGTCGTGCGCATTGCGACATGGCCATCGACGACGCGCAGATCCTGCCCCTCGACCAGTTGCACGCCCATCTGGTCGGCGAGGAAGGCATGCTCGAAATAGGCTGAGTTGTAGGAGCCTGGCGTCAGCACCGCGATGGTCGGCGCGCCCTTGGCGCTTTGCGGCCTGACCGCGGCGAGCGATTGGCGCAGGAGCTGCGGATAGTTCTCGACCGGCCGCACCTTGATCTTCTGGAACAGCTCCGGAAAGAGCTGCATCATCGTCTCGCGGTTCTCCAGCATGTAGGAGACGCCGGACGGCGTGCGGGCATTATCCTCCAGCACATAGAACTCGTTCTCCGATATGCGGACGATGTCGACGCCGATGATATGGGTGTACACGCCCGCCGGCGGCTTCACCCCGATCATCTCGGGCAGGAAGGCCTCGTTCTTCGCAACAAGCTCCCTCGGCACGCGTCCGGCGCGCAGGATCTCCTGGCGGTGATAGATGTCGTCGAGAAAGGCGTTCAGCGCCTGCACGCGCTGCTCGATGCCCTGCGTCAGCCGGCGCCATTCCTGGCCGGAGAGGATGCGCGGCACAATGTCGAAAGGGATCAGCCGCTCGGAAGCTTCCTGCTCGCCATAGACGGCAAAGGTGATGCCGGTCTTGCGGAAGACGCGCTCGGCGTCCTGCATTTTCTCGGTAAGCCTGGCCGGGTCCTGCTCCTTCAGCCAGCGATCGTAAGCCTCATAAGGTCTTCTCAATCCGGAAACTTCCGGAAGCATTTCGTCGAACGCTGCCAATCGTGTACTCCCCTATAAGGCCATTTCACTGGCCTAGCCGGAGAAAATCAAGGGCAATCGATGATTTAGGAAGCTGTAACGGCCACTCTATGCAAATTGCCTAAATTTAAGGCACAGGCGGCAAGGTCGGGTCAGCCCCTGCTTGCCGGCCGGGCATCGCCAGGCCGGTCAGAACGCCCGAAAGGTGACGATGGTGAAGGTGTCCTTGATTCCGGGCAGGATCTGCACCCGCTCATTGACGAAGTGGCCGATATCCTCCTCGTCGTCGACGTAGAATTTGGCAAGCAGGTCGTAGTTGCCGGCGGTCGAGTAGATTTCGGAGGCGATCTCGGCGTCGGCAAGCGCGCTGGCGACCTCATAGGCCTTGCCCAGATCGCATTTAATCTGCACGAAAAATGCCTTCATTGCCCGGTCCTGCCGCCTGCATCATGAATAAGCGGCCCTTGTGGCAGACTGCCGCCCGGCTTTCAAGCTTCACGCGCCGCGCGGCTCAAAGAGCACCCGGCCCCGCCTCCGGCGCCGAAATGGCGAAATCTTCGCGGGTCGGTGAAACCACACCATGCCGCGACGCGTATGTTAGAGTCGATCGCCAGGCGAATTCCCGGGAGGCAGCCCATGCGCCGCGCTTTGTTCGCAATAGCCCTTGTTCCGATGTTGATGACCTCGCTTGCCTTCGCCGGCGATGCGCAGATCAAGGCCGCGCAGACGGTCATCGATAGCCAGTTGAAGGCCTTCATCGCCGATGACGGCGCCACCGCCTATAGTTTCGCCGCGCCGAACGTGAAGCAGATCTTTCCGACCGTCGACACCTTCATGAACATGGTGACGAACGGCTACGCGCCGGTGCGAAAGCCCCAATCCTATTCCTTCGGCAGGGTCGAGGAGACGGGGCCTGGTTCAATCGTCCAGCAGGTGCTGATCGTCGGACCCGACGGCAAGGATTACGAGGCGGTCTATACGCTGCAGCAGCAGGCGGATGGCAGTTTCAAGATCACCGGCTGCAGCCTGCGCGCCTCGACCTCGGTCAGCACCTGAGCAATTCCGGGAACGCGTGCGACGTCCGGAGTTTGGCTGGGCCCGCTCTCAATCCCGGCGCTGATACAGCGTCCAGGCCAGGCCTGAAAGACCCCAGCTCGTCGAGGCATCGACACGCTCATAGGCCGACCTGCAGGCCGGCACGAGGTCTACATATTGCGGCTGCCGGTCGATGGACCCCTCGAGGATCAGCCAGGACGGATGTCGGTCACATATCTTGTCCATGGCGACAACCGAGGCCTGACGCCCGAGCCGTTTGGCAAAATAATCGACGGTCATCACGGTCCGGAACTCCTGGTTGGCAGCGTAGTCGGCTGCGCCGTCACGCGTCATCCTGTCGACCATCGCGCCGTAGGACCCCCGCCCATATTCGTAGAATGGCAGCAGAAGCGTCGTCGTGCCGGCGAGGATTGCCGCCATTGCGGCCGCCGCGAACAGACGGTACTTGCCTCCGGCGGCGAAACCACGCCCAAGCAGCTCGCCCGCCCACAACAGCATCAATGTTGCGGGAACGAGGAAGTAGCGCGGGAATTCGGAATTGGGCGGTCGTGCCATCGCCATGATAAAGGGCAACCCGACGATCCCAATGACATAGAGGCTGGCTCGCCGATCGCGCCATATGGCGGCGCAGACGCAGACGAGCCCGCAGGCGGCAGCGATGGAAACCCAGTCGCCGATCCAATCCGGCACGCCAAACAGGTAGCGGATCATTCCGCCATAGCCCTGTCCGAAGGCGTGAAGCGAGAATGGTAGGACGCCACCGATCCTGAAGCCGAACAGCAGCGAGCCAATCAGCATGCAGGCGGCAAGCGGCAGCACGGCCAGGAAGGCCGGCGCGAAGATCTGACCGAGCTCCACATTGACCCGCCCGAGGCTGCCGGTGCGCCGCCAGACGATCCAGGCAGCCCAGGCAACCAGGACAGCCACGGTTTCCACCATGATGAGATGGGACAGAAAGCCAAGGAGGACGATCGCCCCGAACGCGACGCCCGAACCTCTTTCGTCGAGCCGACGCTCCAGGAACATGACGGCAAGAAGCGTGAACAACACCAGGCCGGCATAGCCTCTCGCTTCCGAGCCATAGTGAACCATCGGATAGCTGATGGCGAACAGCAGGCTCGTGGCGACAGCTGCCCATCGACCTCGAGCAGCCGCTCCCGCGGCGACGATCGCGCCGACCCCCAGCGCTATCGACAGCCCGCGCTGAAGCAGTGGCGAGGCATCGGCGCCGACCAGGTAGAGATAGATCGAATTGAGGAAATGGTTGTTGTCGTGATTTATGCGCCAGAATATCTGGTCGATCGAGGTGAGCGGCTCAAGCTGCACCAGGCTCCAGATCTCATCCAGCCAGGGGTCGCCACGCGCGCCGAGCGCCCGAAGCACGAGGCCGGCCACCCCGATGACCGCGACAGCCGGCAGCACCGCTCCCGCCCATTGCTGAACGGCGGCTGCAGACTCGCGAGAGCCGCTGGCGCGATTTGTCTGCGCCTCGCCTGACGCCGAGGCTTGTTCCGAGACGAGCAAGGTCTGCGCCTTTGCCTGAGATCATCCGGCAATCTTTATATTCGCAGTCGTTTCAAAATAGTTCGCACATGCTCAAGCACAGGCCTGCGGCCCTCGGCTCGCCCCAGCACATAAACCAGTGTTCAGTAGCGGGCTCTGCCGCCGGACATGTCGAATACCGCGCCCGTGTTGAAGCTGACGGCATCGGAGCAAAGCCAGAGCACCAGCTCCGCGACCTCTTCGACGGCGCCAAGGCGCTTGAGCGGACTTGCGCCAATCATGTCGCTGACGACTTGATTGCCAAGTCGCCTAATAAGCTCGGTATCGATCGGCCCCGGCGCGACGCAATTGACGCGAATATCGGTGTCACTGACTTCACGCGACAAGGCTTTGGTAAAAGCGATGATACCTGCGCTCGCCGCCGAATAGGCTGCAAGATTAGGCAATCCCTCCTTGCCGGCCAGCGAGCCCATATTGACGATGCGGCCGCTGCCGGTCTTGCGCATGAACGGCAAAACCTGGTGCGAGACCTCGAACGTGCCGATGAGGTTGACTCCGATGATGCGCTGCCACTCGGCCGGGTCGAAAGCCGCGAAGCTGCGATAAGGCCCGAGATAGCCCGCATTGTTGACGAGAATATCGACCCGGCCGCTCTCGGCGATCACCTCGCTGAGCGCATTTCCGATATCGCGTGCCTTGGTCACATCGACTGTCTGGCTGCGGATTCCGTCGATTGGCGTTGGATCGGCATCCCATATCCAGACGTCGCATCCCGATCGTGCCAGTTGCGTGGCCACGGCCTTGCCGATGCCCCTCGATCCGCCGGTCACGATCGCCGTCTTGCCGGCGAAGTCGAACGTCACAGCCATGGCTGATCCCTCAGACAGGACTCTGCTCCCAGGCAGAACGTCCGTCAATCGGCAGTACCAGCGGCTAGATCGCCGGGATATCGCCCCTCGCCCAGCCTTCGGTGATCTCGGCGGCGCGCGCTTCAAAAGCTTGCGCCTCGATGGCCGTCCGGATGTCGTGCATCAGCTTCTGATAGTAGGAGAGGTTGTTCCAGGTCAGCAGCATCGCTCCGAGCGCTTCCTGCGAGCGGACCAGATGATGCAGGTAGGCGCGCGAATAATCGCGCGCGGCCGGGCAATCGCTCTCCTCGTCGAGTGGCCGCGGATCGTCAGCGTGGCGGGCGTTCCTGAGGTTGACCTTGCCGCGGCGCGTATAGGCCAGGCCATGGCGGCCGGCGCGCGTCGGCATCACGCAGTCGAACATGTCGATGCCGCGCGCCACCGATTTCAAGATATCGTCCGGCGTGCCGACACCCATCAGGTAGCGGGGCTTGTCGGCCGGCAGCTCCGGGCAGGTGATGTCGAGCATCTCCAGCATCACCGACTGCGGCTCGCCGACAGCCAGCCCGCCGACGGCATAGCCTTTGAGGTCCATCGCCTTCAGCGCCTGCGCCGAACGCACACGCATCGGCGCGCTGTCGCCGCCCTGGACGATGCCAAACATCGCCTTGCCCGGCTGATCGCCGAACGCAATCTTGCAACGCTCGCCCCAGCGCAGCGACAATTCCATGGCGCGCTCGATCTCGTTGGGCTTGGCCGGAAGCGCGGTGCACTCGTCGAGCTGCATCTGGATGTCGGAATCGAGCAGCCCCTGGATCTCGACCGACCGCTCCGGTGACATTTCGTAAGGCGCGCCGTCGATATGCGACCGGAAGGTCACGCCCTGTTCGGTCAATTTCCGGAGCTTCGACAGCGACATGACCTGGAAGCCGCCGCTGTCGGTCAGGATCGGATGCGGCCAGCGCGCGAACTCGTGCAATCCGCCGAGCCTGGCCACGCGCTCGGCGCCCGGCCGCAGCATCAGATGATAGGTGTTGCCGAGGATGATGTCGGCGCCGACGCCGCGCACCTGATCCATATACATGGCCTTGACGGTGCCGCCTGTGCCGACCGGCATGAAGGCCGGCGTGCGGATCTCGCCGCGCGGCATCGAGACAAGACCGCGCCTGGCCCTGCCGTCGGTGGCAAGCACCCTGAAGGAAAAAGTTTCAGCCATTGAATTCCTTGTCGTGCACCGGCGCATCGGACGCCTGCTCGTCGAGCGACTGCCGGTAGCGGATGCAACCGCGCATGAATTTCGGCCAGGGCGGCACAGCGATCGACGGCTCGGTCTTTTCCGGCAAAAGGCCCCACAGATTGGGATGATGCCAGCACAGATCATGCCCGGTCGTATCGCGATGCACGCGGATGCCGGCGCGCAGCTTCCTCACTTCCGCGATCAGCGTGTCGCGGTCCATGCCGTCGAGATCATCGTCCATCGCTCGTCTCCGCTCGGTAAAGCAGGCTGGCGTCGCCATAGGAGTAGAACCTGTAGCGATTTTCGATGGCATGCGCATAGGCGGCACGCATTGTCTCAAGCCCGCTGAAGGCCGAGACCAGCATGAACAGCGTCGAGCGCGGCAGATGGAAATTGGTCATCAGCATGTCGGCGGTGCGGAAGCGATAGCCGGGCGTGATGAAGATGTCGGTAGGTCCGGACCAGGGCTCGATGCTGCCGTCGTCACGCGCCGCGCTCTCCAGAAGCCGCAGTGACGTCGTGCCGACGCAGATGATCCGCCCTCCCCGCGCCCTGGCCGCGTTGAGCGCCGCTGCTGTCTCGGCACTTACCGAGCCGGTCTCGGCATGCATCTTGTGATCGGCCGTGTCGTCGGCTTTGACGGGCAGGAACGTGCCAGCGCCGACATGCAGCGTGACGAAACGGCGTTCGATAGCTTTCGCGTCGAGCGCGGCAAACAGCTCCGGCGTGAAATGCAACCCGGCGGTTGGGGCCGCGACGGCGCCCTCTTCCCTGGCATAGATGGTCTGGTAGTCGGCCCGGTCGCGCTCGTCGTCATCGCGCTTCGAGGCGATATAAGGCGGCAGCGGAATGTGGCCGACGGCATGCAGCGCCTCGTCCAGGAACGGCCCGGACAGGTCGAAGCCGAGCAGCGCCTCGCCCGCCTCGCCTTTTTCGATGACCGTCGCATCGAGCTGGCCGAGGAAGCAGGAATTGCCGTCATGGCCGAAATGGATGCGGTCGCCGGCGGCGATGCGCTTGCCCGGCCGCATGAAGGCCTGCCAACGGTCCGGCGCCACGCGCATATGCAGCGTCGCCTCGACTTGCGCCACCGCCTCGCCGCGCTTGCGCATGCCTTTCAGCTGCGCCGGGATGACCTTGGTGTCGTTGAAGACAAGCACGTCACCTTCACGCAGCAGCGAAGGCAGGTCGCGGACGACGCAATCCTGCAGCGTTTCGCCCGGTTTGACGACCAGCAGCCGGGCGCTGTCGCGCGGCTCCGCCGGGCGAAGCGCTATGCGCTCCTCCGGCAGGTCGAAGTCGAACAGGTCGACACGCATCAGAAAAGCCGGATGAGCAGCGCCCCGGCGAGCAGCATTACCGCGCCGGCGACGCGGCCAAGCGAGATTTCGCGCACCGCGACGCCAAGGAAGCCGACGCGGTCGATCAGCATGCCGGCGAGCAACTGCCCGGCGACCAGGAAGGCCATGAGAGCCGCGGCGCCAATGCGCGGCGTGAGAATGGTGGAGAGCGTGACATAGAAGCCGCCGAGCATGCCGCCGGCGATGAACAGCCATGGCGCCGGCGCCTTCCAGTCGAGCGAGATGCCCTGCAGCCTCACCACCGCGACGGCAATGATGCCAAGCACGATGGCGCCCGACAGGAAGGAGAACGCCGCCGCCGCGACCGGAAGGCCGAGGCCGCGCGCCAGTTGCGAATTGATAGGCGCCTGGACGGCGATGAAGGCGCCGGACAGGATGCCAAGCAGGGACCAGACTGCGCCCATCATCGTTATGCCTTTACTTGACGTCGGCCGCGACCTTCAGCGACACGATCTTGTCGGGATCCTGCACCGGCTCGCCGCGCTTGATCTTGTCGACATTCTCCATGCCTTCGATGACCTGGCCCCACACCGTGTACTGGCGGTTGAGGAAGGCGGCGTCGTCGAAGCAGATGAAGAACTGCGAATTCGCTGAATTCGGGTTCTGCGCGCGCGCCATCGAGCAGGCGCCACGGCCATGATTGGCGTTGGAGAACTCGGCCTTGAGGTCCGGCTTGTCGGAACCGCCCATGCCGGCGCGGGACGGAGCATAGGTGGGCTTCGAGGAGTTGCCGAACTTGACGTCGCCGGTCTGCGCCATGAAGCCGTCGATGACGCGATGGAACACGACGCCGTCGTAGGCGCCCTCACGCGCCAGCTCCTTGATGCGGGCGACATGCCCGGGCGCCAGTTCGGGATACATCTCGATGACGACCGGACCCTTGGTCGTTTCCATGATCAGCGCGTTCTCGCGATCCTTGATCTCAGCCATGTCAGAAATCCTTTTTGAAAATTGAGGGGTTTATTTGCCGTCGGCGGCGATGCGAACCTTGATCATGCGGTCGGGGTCGGTGACCGTGCCGTTGTCGGCCTCTTCGCCCTTCTTGATCTTGTCGACGAGGTCCATGCCGCTCTCCACCTTGCCGACGATCGTGTACTGGCCATCGAGGTTCGGCGCCGGCGCGAACATGATGAAGAACTGGGAGTTGGCCGAATTCGGGTCCTGCGAACGGGCCATGCCGACCACGCCGCGCGTGAACTGCTCGCTCTGCGAGAATTCGGCCGGCAGGTCGGGCAGGTCGGAACCGCCAGTGCCGACGGCCTCGGGGTTGAAGCCCTTCTTCATATTGCCGAACTTGACGTCGCCGGTCTGCGCCATGAAGCCGTCGATGACGCGGTGGAAGGCGACATTGTCGTAGGCGCCGTCGCGCACCAGCTTCTTGATTTGCGCGACGTGCTTGGGCGCCAGGTCGGGGCGCAGCGCGATGGTCACGTCGCCATCCTTGAGCGTGATGACCATGGTGTTTTCCTTGTCGGCGGCGACGGCCGGCCCGGATGCCGAGAAAAGGGATGCCGCGAAAAGGCCGGCAAGCACGACAAGGAACGAAGCGAGCTTCTTCAGCTGCATGGGGATCTCCGGGAAAACCTATTTGGTGAACTTGGCGGTGAGCGCCCCGGCGACAGCCGCCGGCACGAACGGACGGATGTCGCCGCCCATCGAGGCAATCTGGCGCACGAGTGTGGCGGTAATGGTGCGCACCGACGGGCTGGCGGGGAGAAAAACTGTCTGCAGTTCCGGCGCCATCGTCTCGTTCATGCCGGCCATCTGCATCTCGTAATCGAGGTCGGTGCCGTCGCGCAGGCCGCGGATGATGATCGAGGCGCCGTGCTTGCGGGCCGCGTCAATGACCAGCCCATCGAAGGAAACGACCTTGATACGACCGCTATCCTTGCCGAATTCGGCCTTGGTCGCGGCCTCGATGAGTTGCACGCGTTCCTCGAAGGAAAACAACGGCTTCTTGCCTGGATGGATGCCGATTGCCGCATAGACGGTGCCGGCCACCGCCAGCGAGGCTTTCAGCACATCGAGATGGCCGTTGGTCAGCGGGTCGAAGGAGCCAGCGTAAAGGGCGGTGCGTTCGGTCATGGCAGGCTTCTAGCGGGCGGGCGTACGGAAGGCAAATCCGATTAATTGCGGCCATCCGTGAACCATTTCGCGGACATGAACGACAGATGAATGCGACGATCACGAACGTCTCACGCAGCGTTCACTAGGTTGCCGCTTCAAGAGGTGAAACCAAATCACCATTTGATCCGTTGTAAGCGCAGGAGAACACGCAAATGCTGATCTACATGCTTGCCACAGCAATGACCATCGTGATGCTCATCGCGACCGCATTCGGGTTGCATCAGGAAGCGGCGCGGGTGCGCGTCAAGGCCAACACCAAGCGCCTCGATGGTTTTGCCCACCGCAACCTCTACCGCCGCCACTGATCCCAACATGATCGAACCGGCCAAACGGGCCGGTTGAGCCGGACGAAATCCTATTCGCTCCCGCCCGTATCGTCCGCACCGGCCTCGTTCGAAGCCACGTCTTCCGCCTCTTCGTCCGACTGCGGCTCCGAAATCCGCTCCACCGAGACAACCTTTTCGCCTTCGGCCGTGTTGAAGATCGTCACGCCCTTGGTGGCACGGCTGGCGAAGCGTATGCCGTTGACCGGCACCCGGATCACCGTGCCGCCGTCCGAAACCAGCATGATCTGATCGTCATTGCCGACCGGGAAGGTCGCAACCAAGCGGCCGATCTCGGCCGTCTTCGACACGTCGGTGGCGCGGATACCCTTGCCGCCGCGCCCCGTCAGGCGGAAATCATAGGACGACGAGCGCTTGCCGTAGCCGTATTCGGTCACCGTCAGCACGAGCTGCTCGTGCGCCTTGAGGAACTCGTAACGCTCGTCGGAAAGCTCGGCTTCCTCGCCGACCTCCTCATTGGTGAGCGCGATCTCCTCTTCCTCGCCCGCTCCGCCGGCGGCAAGCCGGCGCTCGGCCGCCGCACGCTTCAGGAAGGCTGCGCGCTCGGCGGGTGACGCATCGACATGCTCGATAATCGACATCGAGATGATGCGGTCGGTCTCAGCCATGCTTATGCCGCGCACGCCGACGGAATTGCGGCTCTGGAAGACACGCACGTCGGAGACCGGGAAACGGATGCACTGGCCGGAATTCGCCGTCAAAAGCACGTCGTCATTGTCGGTGCAGGTCTCGACGCCGAGGATCTCGTCGCCCTCTTCCTCCAGCTTCATGGCGATCTTGCCGTTGCGGTTGACCTGGACGAAATCGGACAGCTTGTTGCGGCGCACTGTGCCGCGCGTGGTGGCGAACATCACGTCGAGCTCGCCCCAACTGGTCTCGTCCTCCGGCAGCGGCATGATTGTGGTGATGCGCTCACCCTGCTCGAGCGGCAGCATGTTGATCAGCGCCTTGCCGCGCGATTGCGGGTTGCCGATCGGCAGCCGCCAGACCTTTTCCTTGTAGACGATGCCGCGCGAGGAGAAGAACAGCACAGGCGTATGCGTGTTGGCCACGAACAGCCTTGTGACGAAATCCTCTTCCTTGGTCGACATGCCGGAGCGGCCCTTGCCGCCGCGGCGCTGCGCCCGGTACAGCGACAGCGGCACGCGCTTGATGTAGCCGGAATGGCTGACGGTGACGACCATGTCCTCGCGCTGGATCAGATCCTCGTCTTCCATGTCCGCCCCGCCCTCGGAGAGCTCGGTGCGGCGCGGCGTGCCGAACTCGTCCCGGACCGCGATCAGCTCGTCCTTGACGATTTGCTGGATGCGCGCGCGAGAGGACAAAATATCAAGGAAATCAACGATCTCGGCGCCGATCTTGTTCAACTCGTCGGCGATCTCGTCGCGGCCGAGCGCGGTCAGGCGCTGCAGGCGCAGATCGAGGATGGCGCGAGCCTGTTCCTCGGAGAGATTGTAGGTGCCGTCCTCGTTGATGCGGTGGCGCGGATCGTCGATCAGCTTGATCAGCGGCGCGACGTCATGCGACGGCCAGCGCCGCTCCATCAGCTGCTCGCGCGCCGTCTGCGGATCGGGCGCGGTGCGGATGAGCTTGATCACCTCGTCGATGTTGGCGACGGCGATCGCCAGGCCGACCAGCACATGCGCCCGCTCGCGCGCCTTGCGCAGCAGGTATTTGGTGCGGCGGCTGATCACCTCCTCGCGGAAGCCGACAAAGGCTTTAAGCATGTCGATCAGCGTCATCACTTCCGGCTTGCCGCCGTTCAGCGCCACCATGTTGGCGCCGAACGACGTCTGCAGCGGCGTGAAGCGGTAAAGCTGGTTGAGGATGACGTCGGCGACGGCGTCGCGCTTCAGCTCGATGACGACGCGATAACCCTGGCGGTCGCTCTCGTCGCGGATGTCGGAAATGCCGTCGATGCGCTTTTCGCGCACCAGTTCGGCCATCTTCTCGATCATTGCCGCCTTGTTCACCTGATAGGGGATTTCGGTGACGACGATGGATTCGCGGTCGTTGCCGCGCTGTTCGATCTCGACGCGGCCGCGCATGACGATCGAGCCGCGGCCGGTGGAATAGGCGCTGTAGATGCCGGAGCGGCCAAGCACGATGCCGCCGGTCGGGAAATCCGGGCCGGGCACGATCTCCATTAGCGCGGTCAGATCGATCGCCGGGTTGTCGATGAGGGCGATGGCGCCGTTGCACACTTCGGTCAGGTTGTGCGGCGGAATGTTGGTGGCCATGCCGACCGCGATGCCGCCGGAACCGTTGACCAGAAGGTTGGGGAAGCGCGCCGGCAGTACCTTCGGCTCTTGTTCGGCGCCGTCATAATTGTCCTGAAAATCGACCGTTTCCTTGTCGATATCCTCCAGGAGCTCATGCGCGACCTTGGTGAGCCGCGACTCCGTGTAGCGCATGGCTGCCGGTGGGTCGGCGTCGATGGAGCCGAAATTGCCCTGCCCGTCGATCAGCGGCACGCGCAGCGACCAATCCTGCGCCATGCGCACCAAAGCGTCATAGATCGAGGCGTCGCCATGCGGATGGTATTTACCCATCACGTCACCGACGATGCGCGACGATTTCACATGCTTGCGGTTCCAGTGGTAACCGCCTTCCTGCATGGCGTAGAGAATGCGGCGATGCACCGGCTTCAGGCCGTCGCGTACGTCGGGCAACGCGCGGCTGACGATCACGCTCATGGCGTAATCGAGATAGGAGCGCTGCATCTCCTCGATGATCGAAATCGGCTCGATGCCGGTGGGGCCGCCGTCCGGCCCGCGCGGTGTCTTCTGGTCGGTCAAATCAGGTCACAATCCAGTCGGGAATCACTGCCTGCTTATATAGGAAGCCTTGCCGAAACTCCAATGTCGGGCGGACTTTTCCAGAGACAATTTTGATGGTAATTTCAAATGGATACCGCTGATTGCGACGATATGGCCACAGTGCATTTCGCCCCGAAGTCGCGGTTGAAGGGGTATAGGCCGGCAATGGATCGTCACCCTGAGATGGGCACGGCAGTCGCGGCGAACTCCTGGTTGCCCCTGCGCGCCTTGAGCGGCTGGACGACGAAAGACCTCAACGGCGACCCAGCGGCCGGCATAACGCTGGCGATCGCCATCCCCGAGCAGACGGCGACGGCGCGGCTCGGCGGTTTCGCGCCGGAGATCGGCTTTTTCACCTTCGTCGCCGGCTCGGTCGCCCCCGGCGTCGGACTGAGGGCAATCCGGCCGATGAAGGCAGGACCTCATCGGCCCGCGCGACGGCTGCGATAGGCGCCCGGCGCCTCCCCCATCTGGCGCCGGAATCGGCGGTTGAAAGTCGACAGGTCGTTGAAGCCTGCATCGAAGGCGATCGTCGATACCGCCGTGTCCGATGTCAGCAGCCGCACCGCGGCGCGGTGCAGTCTGGTCCTCAGCAGAAACTGATAGGGCGTCATGCCGGCCACGTGCCGGAAAATGCGCAGGAAATGATACGGGCTGGTCGCCGTTTGAACGGCGAGTTCGGCCAGCGAAAGCGGCCATTCGGCATTGAGCTCGATCAGCCGCACCGCCTCGGCAACCCGTTTCTGGTCGCGGCGGCTGGGTGTCCGCGCCATTCTGGGAGGACCGGAGGCAGCCGCGACCACCGCGCCGGCGATGCGCAGGCCGAGTTCCTCGAACGCCTCGTTATCGCCCCTTTCCCGCGCGGCCTCCGCCTCGGCCAGCACCGGCGTCAGCGACGGTAAGGGCGGCAGGCGCGGATCGGCGAAGCCCAGCCGCTTCGCGCGCGGCAGTTCGGCCACGACGCGCTCCAGATAGGCTGGCGAAAAATGGAAGGAAAGGCAGCGATCGCCGGCGCCATGCTCATGCCCGCATTCATAGCAGGCGCCGGGATTTCCAAGCAGGATGGCGCCTGGGGCCAGCATTGCCGTGCCCTGGCGCGTGCGATAGCGGAACGTGCCTCTGCTCACGGCGGCAATGCAAAAGTTGCCGTGCTCCTCCTCAAACGGCTTGTCGCCCGCGGCCGCCGTGCAGACCACGTCGGACACCGACCAGCCATACCCGGAAGCCAGAGTTTTCTGCGCGGTCGCCATGGCCGGAAGATAGCAATTTTTCCCAAGCGACGAACCCTGTCCCGCCGCTATTGCTTACCCTCTCCTGACAAACGAGGCAGCGACAATGACCGATCCCTTCGCCGAATCCCTGCACAGCGACGGCCCCAATCCTGACCACGCCGAAAAGCTGAAGCTCTACGGCCGCTTCGTCGGCGCCTGGACATTCGACGCCACCCGCATTCTCGAGGATGGCACCAGGCTCACCGGTCGCGGCGAGGTGCATTTCGGCTGGGTTCTGGAAGGCCGGGCCGTGCAGGACGTCTGGATCCTGCCCGCCCGCGACGCGGGTCCCTCCCCGTCGCTCGGGCCATGGACCTTCTACGGCACGACATTGCGCGTCTACGATCCCGGCGCCGACGCCTGGCACATCTTCTGGAGCGACCCGCGCAACCAGTATTACAGCAGGCAGCTCGGCCGCGCCGAGGGCGACACGATCGTCCAGGTCGGCTCCGATGGCACCGGCGCGTCGGTGCGCTGGAGCTTCTCGCGCATCACCGAAAACTCGTTCCGCTGGCTCGGCGAGCGCTCGCACGACGGCGGCGCGACCTGGCGCATGGAGGTGGAGTTTTTAGCGCGGCGGGTGGGTAAGAGCTGACGACCACCGAAGATCGCAGCGGCACAAAACAAGAGCCGTAGCGATCCTTCGCGCCCACCTCTGCCCTGCCGGGCATCTCCCTCACTTGGGGGGAGATTGGCAGTTTCGGCGATGGCGCCCTTCCTGCTCGCTGGTGATTGGCGAAGGCCGATGCGACATCTGATCTCCCCCCTTGTGGGGGAGATGTCCGGCAGGACAGAGAGGGGCGCTGTCCCGCCTGCTTTCACAACTTCGCCCGCCATTTCCCCTCCCGCCTGTTCCCACCGCCCGGGCTTTGCTCTACCAATTGCGGAGGCTGGGCTTCGCCCGGCGGGGAGGGGACCAGCGATGCCGAGTTTCGACAGCCTGTTCAACGCCTTCGTCACCATCCTGGTGACCATCGACCCCCCGGGACTGGCGCCCCTCTTCCTCGCCGTCACCCGCGGCATGAACCGCGAGGAGCGCCAGCAGGTCTCTGTCCGCGCCTCGGTGATCGCCTTCCTGGTGATGGCGCTGTTTGCGATTGCCGGCGCCTCGATCCTGTCGGTGTTCGGCATCACGTTGCCGGCCTTCCGCGTCGCCGGCGGCTTTCTCTTGTTCTTTATCGCCTTCGAAATGGTGTTCGAGCGCCGCCAGGACCGCAAGGAGAAGATTGGCGACGTCGCCATCACCAAGGACATGATCCACAACATCGCCGCCTTCCCGCTGGCGATCCCGCTGATCGCCGGCCCCGGCGCGATCTCGGCGACGGTGCTCTTATCGGGACATTTTGAAGGCTTTGCCGCTCAGGCAGCCCTGGTCGGCATCATCTTCCTCTGCCTCGTCATCACCTATCTGGTGTTCGTGCTGTCGGAGCGCATCGACCGCATCCTCGGCCAGACCGGCCGCTCGATCCTGACGCGCCTGCTCGGCGTCATCCTGGCGGCCTTGGCGGTACAGTTCGTGGCCGACGGCATCAGGGCGTTGATGGCCGCTTGAGCGTCACCCTTACTGCCTACTGCCTACTGCCTACTGCCTACTGCCTACTGCCTACTGCCTACTGCCTACTGCCTACTTGGCCCCGTCTCGACCACCACAAAATCATGCGTCAGCGTTGCTGTCTTGGCCATCATCGCGGAGGCCGAGCAATATTTTTCGACCGACAGATCGATCGCCCGTTTCACCTTGTCGTGCGACAGCGCGCGACCCTTGACGATGAAATGCATATGGATGCGGGTGAACACTTTCGGGTCGGTCTCGGCCCGGTCGGCGTCGAGCTCGACCACGCAATCCTCGATCGCCTCGCGGCCTCTTTCGAGGATATGGACGACATCATAGGCCGAGCAGCCGCCTGTCCCGATCAACACCAACTCCATCGGGCTCGGTCCCGGCGTCCGGCCTTCCGGTCCATGCGCGGTGCCCAGCACGACCTTATGGCCGGTGCCGGACTCGCCGACAAAGGTGCGTTCCTCAACCCATTTGACGCGTGCTTTCACGTTGATCTTCCTTACAAGGTTACTGGCCGAACACCACGGCGTGCATGATCCGGCCGGGCAGCAGCGTGAAGACGCCCGCGCCGATCAATGCGAAGACATAGAGCGAGATCATCACCTTGCGATGCTTCGCCACACGGTGGTTGCGCGCATGCCAGACCGCCAGCGGCACGGTGACCAGCACCAGGATCGACAACAGATGGATCGGGCTGAACGGACCGATGATCCGGATCTGCTGGACCCAGAAGCTCGAAATGGCGATTACCAGCATCAGCGCCACCCAGGCATAGCCCAGCATGCGGTGACGCACGGTGCCTTTCGGCAGCGCCAGCTGGGCGCCGCCGATGGCTAAAGCGGAGAAGGCCGCGAAGGCATGCCATGGAATGGGAGGCGGCGCCGACAGAAGCGGTCCGAGCGACATCGCGCCTTCCCCTAAACGACCATGTCGAGACGCTTAGAGCAATTCCAGGAAAAGTGCGTAGCGGTTTTCCGTCCGGAATTGCGCAAAACAAAACTTAGAACGGGATCTCGTCGTCCAGCTCGCGCGACGAACCGCCGCCACCGCCGCCCTTGGAACCGCCACCGCCACCGCGGCTGAAACCTTCGTTCGGGCCGGACTGGCCGAAATCGGAACCGCGGCTGCTGCCGCCGCCGGAATAATTGCCGACCTGGCCGCCGCCGCCCTCGCCGCGCGCGTCGAGCATCTGCAATTCACCGCGGAATTTCTGCAGCACGATCTCGGTCGTGTAGCGATCATTACCGGTCTGGTCCTGCCATTTGCGGGTCTGCAACTGGCCCTCGACATAGACCTTCATGCCCTTCTTCAAATACTGCTCGGCCACCTTGGCGAGCTGGTCGTTGAAGATCACGACATTGTGCCACTCGGTCTTTTCCTTGCGCTCGCCCGAGTTCTTGTCGCGCCAGCTTTCCGAGGTGGCGACGCGGATGTTGACGACCGGATCGCCGGAATTCAGGCGGCGGATTTCAGGGTCCGCCCCGAGATTGCCGACCAGAATGACCTTGTTGACGCTACCCGCCATCTTACTTCTCCGCGCTCATCCGAAACAAATTTTAAGTCGCTCACCTTACAGCTTGCGGGCCACCCATGCCTGCAAAGGCTGGCTTTTCCCACAAGGTTTTTGTTCTCTTTTCGTTCTATTCCTGACAACTGCACCTGTCAAGGAATGTCAGCAAAAGGTAGTGTCTTGGGCGGCAAAGGCAAAAGGGGACATCCACATGCGCATCATTTTGCACCAAGACCAGCCCCGCGAATTGTGGCGGGCCGGAGTTGAAACCCGCATGCAGGTTGCCGCCACAAACGGCGCGACCGACCTCTGCATTTTCGAGCAATGGGTCGATCCGGCAACCGGCGCCCCGACACATTCGCATACGGTGGAGGAAGTGCTGACGGTCGTTGCCGGCGAGGCCGAAATGTGGATCGAGAATAACCGAGCTGTGCTGACCGCCGGTCAGTCTATAATCATCCCGGCACATCGCAAGCACGGCTTCCGCAATCTCGGCACCGCTTTGCTTCATGTCCACGCCGTGCTCGCCTCACCGATCTTCGAGGCGAGTTTCGACGGCGCGGCGGAGCCGGTGAGGCGCTGGGTCTCCTAACACGAGCCTGCCAAGAAACAGGCTTGCCAAACCAATAAGCATCGACTTATGCTTTGATCATGATCGAAGCAGAGATTTTCCGCGCCCTGGCAGACCCGACGCGACGTGCCGTTTACGAGCGCCTGACCGTCAGCGAGATGAACGTGACCGAGCTGCGCGCCGGCATGAGCGTGTCGCAGCCGGCGGTCTCGCAGCACCTTGCCGTGCTGCGTGGCGCCGGTCTGGTGGTCGAGCGGCGCGCTGGCCGCAACGCCTATTACCGCGCCGATCCGCAGGGGCTCGACCCGCTGCTCGGCTGGATCGAACGTTACCGCGCCTTCTGGCCGGAACGCATCGAAAAGTTGAAGACGGTTCTGAAGGGAATGGACCAATGACCAAGGCAGAGAACCCGGCAGCGGCCGAGGCGCCGCTCAGCTTCGAATGCGATCTTCCCGATCCGCCTGAAAAAGTCTGGCGGGCGCTGACCGAGCCGGAACTGCTGGCCGCCTGGGTGATGCCGAACGACATCAAGGCTGAAGCCGGCGGCCGCTTCGCCTTTGCCGGACCGGATGCGCCGATCGAATGCGAGGTGCTCGAGGCCGAGCCCGGCAGGCTGCTGCGCTATTCCTGGCGCGAGCGGCCCGCCGACAAAGACGCGGACCGCCTTCCCGCCTTTGACAGCATCGTCACCTTCACGCTGGCCCGCACAGCTTCCGGAGGCACGCATCTTCGCATCGTCCATGACGGCTTCGTCCCGGTGGCGGAGCCTGTTCTGCACATTGCCGGCGCCGGCTGCGGGCTCTCGCTTCATGCCCGCAAGACCCCAACCGCGGCCAATGCGCCTTCAATGATGTTGCGCGCGGCCTGATAAGAGGACATCCGTCATGAGCATTGCCAATCTGGTGCCGATGGTCATCGAGCAGTCGAGCCGCGGCGAGCGTTCCTTCGATATCTTTTCGCGGCTGCTGCGCGAGCGCATCGTCTTTATCAACGGCGAGATCAACGACAACGTTTCGGCGCTGGTCTGCGCGCAGCTGCTGTCGCTGGAATCCGACCATCCCGACAAGGAGATCTCGCTCTACATCAACTCGCCCGGCGGCATGGTCACCAGCGGCTTCGCCATCTACGACACCATGCAATACATTTCCTGTCCGGTGTCGACGGTCTGCATGGGCTTTGCCGCCTCGATGGGCTCGTTCCTGTTGATGGCCGGCATGCCGGGACGGCGCATTGCCCTGCCCAACACCAGGATCGTGCTGCACCAGCCGCTCGGCGGCTTCCAGGGCCAGGCCTCCGACATTCAGCGCCACGCCGAAGACATCGTGCGCACCAAGCAGCATATGACCGAGCTCTACGCCAGGCATTGCGGCCGGACCTATGAGGAAGTGGAGCGCACGCTCGACCGCGACTATTTCATGAGCGCCGCGGAGGCGAAGGAATGGGGCCTCGTCGACCACGTCTACGATACGCGCAAGAAGGCCGCCTGACGGTCTCGAGCCGGACGCGCAGCATTTGATCGCCCCGCGTCTGGCATCGCTCCAGTTGCGTCCCTATAGTCCACGCATGATCAGGTCCGTTCAGCCCAGATTTTTACGCGCCGCCCTCGCCGCGCTTGCTGGCGCTCTGATGGCCGGCACCGCGCTTGCCGATGACAGCCCGTCGCAAAAACTGCCGGGCGTCAGCAGCGACTACCGCATCGCCAAGCCGGCGCCGCAGCCCGAGCCAGATGACGCGCAGCCCGCCGGCAGCGACGGCTCTTTCAAGATCGGCAACACCGATGTCAGGATCGGCGGGAGCATTACGATCGACATGGCGACGGGCGCCGCCCGGGTCCCGAACCACTAATCGAAAGCGCAGCGCCCTTGCCGAGCGCCAGGCATTCCCCCAAAATATAAGCCCCATCCCTGCTGAGCAGACGGATGGGGCTTCATGGATCTGAAAATCCAACTTTAGCCGGGAGTGGACTGCCGGCGTTCTGTTTCGGATGCAACGCGGCGTTCGGCCGACGATCCGACTATGGTCTCTGATTGTAGGGAATCGGCAAGTCACGGTTTGTCGGGCTGGCGTTTCAAGTCTGCCCTGGCACTTATGCCCGCCGCGGCTCCATCTCCGTGTGGAGCCTCAAGGGACTGTCCGGTGGCGTCATGCTCCGCTCCTGGGTCCGTTGGACAATGTCGTTCGAAGCGCTAATCGCTATCACCTGCGGCGTCTCGCAGGTCGCCAGTTGGGCGGCGAGGCCATCGAAAGACGGCCGGCTTCGTTGACGCCTTTGAGACTGCCCCCGTGAGCCGCTGGCGTCAACCGTTGAATAGCCGGTTACCGAAAAATGTGATCGCCGGGAGGTTACGTACGGGTAAGTCGAGTGGCTCCGTGAATCCACGAGACGGGCATCGGCGGCACCTGTCTTCACGACGCTTCGAGCGATTGTTTTCACAGCGCCCAACGCGAATGTTTCCACAACGCTTTGTCAGGAGCGTGTTCGGTCTTTGTTCTTTCCGCTTGCCCGCTCGCGCGAAAGGCGGTTAATACCCAAGATTGGCGTCTTCCGTCGAGATTGTGGTGTCTCTCGACGTGGCGGCAAAAATACCTACATAGGGGATGGCCGGGACGAACCCGCCCAATCCAGCAAATTCCAGATCTGAGGCGGCGACCGGCGATGGCCGACCATAAATATCTTTCCATTCGCGGGGCGCGCGAACACAATCTCAAGAATATCGATCTCGACCTGCCGCGCGACAGCCTGATCGTCATGACCGGCCTGTCCGGATCCGGCAAGTCGTCGCTCGCGTTCGACACCATCTATGCCGAAGGCCAGCGCCGCTATGTCGAGAGCCTGTCGGCCTATGCCCGGCAGTTCCTGGAGATGATGCAGAAGCCGGACGTCGACCAGATCGACGGCCTGTCGCCCGCCATCTCGATCGAGCAGAAGACCACATCGCGCAACCCGCGCTCCACGGTCGGCACCGTCACCGAAATCTACGACTATATGCGCCTGCTGTTCGCGCGTGTCGGCATCCCCTATTCGCCGGCCACCGGCCTGCCGATCGAGAGCCAGACGGTCAGCCAGATGGTCGACCGCGTGCTGGCGTTGGACGAAGGCACGCGTCTCTATCTGCTGGCGCCGATCGTGCGCGGCCGCAAGGGCGAATACCGCAAGGAACTGCTGGAGCTGCAGAAGAAGGGTTTTCAGCGCGTCAAGGTCGACGGCGTCTTCTATGAGATCGCCGACGTGCCGGCGCTGGACAAG
Organism: Mesorhizobium sp. WSM3859; assembly: GCF_002295065.1. Lineage (GTDB taxonomy): Bacteria > Pseudomonadota > Alphaproteobacteria > Rhizobiales > Rhizobiaceae > Mesorhizobium. The sequence goes on along the minus strand of NZ_NSGG01000008.1, from coordinate 186,117 downwards.
AAGTACAAGCACGACATCGACGTCGTCGTCGACCGCATCGTCGTGCGCGGCGATCTGGCGACGCGGCTCGCGGACTCAATGGAAACGGCGCTGAAGCTCGCCGACGGTTTGGCCGTGGCCGAGTTCGCCGACCGGCCGCTCGACGCCAGCCTGACCGGCGAGGACTCGGTCAACAAGTCCAAGAACGAGACGCATGAGCGCATCCTGTTCTCGGAAAAATTCGCCTGCCCGGTGTCCGGCTTCACCATTCCCGAGATCGAGCCCAGGCTGTTCTCGTTCAACAACCCGTTCGGCGCCTGCCCGACCTGCGATGGCCTCGGCAGCCAGCGCGCCATCGATCCCAACCTCGTCGTGCCGGATGAGAACGTCTCGCTGCGCGACGGCGCCATCAGCCCTTGGGCGAAGTCGACTTCGCCCTACTACGCGCAGACGCTTGAAGCGCTCGGCAAGGCCTATGGCTTCAAGCTCGGCGACAAGTTCAAGGATTTGAGCGCCGAGGCGAAAGAAGCCGTGCTGCATGGCACCGGCGAGCGCGAGATCACCTTCCAGTATGATGACGGCCTGCGCTCCTACAAGACGACCAAAACCTTCGAGGGCGTGATCCCCAATCTCAACCGCCGCTGGAAGGAAACGGAATCGGCCTGGATGCGCGAGGAGATCGAGCGCTTCATGTCGGCCACACCCTGCCCCGCCTGCAACGGCTACAGGCTGAAGCCGGAAGCGCTAGCCGTGAAGATCGCGGGAAAACACATCGGCGAAGTGACCGAGCTGTCGATCCGCAAGGCCGACCAGTGGTTCACCGACCTGCCGGCGCAGCTCAACGAGAAGCAGAACGAGATCGCGGTGCGCGTGCTCAAGGAGATCCGCGAGCGGCTGCGCTTCCTCAACGATGTCGGCCTCGACTATCTGACGCTGTCGCGCAATTCCGGCACGCTGTCGGGCGGCGAGAGCCAGCGCATCCGGCTCGCCTCGCAGATCGGCTCCGGCCTCACCGGCGTGCTCTATGTGCTGGACGAGCCGTCGATCGGCCTGCACCAGCGCGACAATGCGCGCCTGCTCGATACGCTCAAGCACCTGCGCGACATCGGCAACACGGTGATCGTGGTCGAGCATGACGAGGACGCCATCCTGCATGCCGACTATGTCGTCGACATCGGCCCGGCGGCGGGCATCCATGGCGGCCAGATCATCGCCCAGGGCACGCCGCAGCAGATCATGGCGACGCCCGCCTCGATCACCGGCAAGTACCTGTCGGGCGAGCTCGAAGTGGCGACGCCATCGGTGCGCCGCGAGGCGAAGAAGAACCGGCGCATCAAGGTGGTCGGCGCGCGCGGCAACAATCTGAAGAACGTCACGGCCGAAATCCCGCTCGGCACCTTCACCGCGGTCACCGGCGTGTCCGGCGGCGGCAAGTCGACCTTCCTGATCGAGACGCTGTTCAAGGCGGCCTCGCGCCGCATCATGGGCTCGCGCGAGCATCCGGCAGAGCACGACCGCATCGAGGGGCTGGAGTTCCTCGACAAGGTAATCGACATCGACCAGTCGCCGATCGGACGCACGCCGCGCTCCAACCCGGCGACCTATACCGGCGCCTTCACGCCGATCCGCGACTGGTTCGCGGGCCTGCCCGAGGCCAAGGCGCGCGGCTACCAGCCGGGCCGCTTCTCCTTCAACGTCAAGGGCGGCCGCTGCGAAGCCTGCCAGGGCGACGGCGTGATCAAGATCGAGATGCACTTCCTGCCCGATGTCTACGTCACCTGCGACGTCTGTCACGGCAAGCGCTACAACCGCGAGACGCTGGACGTGCTGTTCAAGGGCAAGTCGATCGCCGACGTGCTCGACATGACGGTCGAGGAAGGCGTCGAGTTCTTCTCGGCGGTGCCCGGCGTGCGCGACAAGCTGGAGACGCTGAAGCAGGTCGGGCTGGGCTACATCCATATCGGCCAGCAGGCGACGACTTTGTCGGGCGGCGAGGCGCAGCGGATAAAGCTCGCCAAGGAATTGTCGCGCAAGGCGACAGGCAAGACGCTCTACATCCTCGACGAGCCGACCACCGGCCTGCATTTCCACGACGTCGCCAAGCTGCTCGAAGTGCTGCACGAACTGGTCGACCAGGGCAACACGGTGGTGGTCATCGAGCACAATCTCGAGGTGATCAAGACCGCCGACTGGGTGCTCGACCTCGGTCCCGAAGGCGGCGACGGCGGCGGCGAGTTGGTCGCGTCAGGCACGCCGGAAGCGATCGTGCGCGAAAAGCGCAGCTACACCGGCCAGTTCCTGAAGGAACTTCTGGAGCGGCGCCCTGGAGGCAAACGCGAAGCGGCGGAGTGATGGCAGATAGCGGCCTGATCTCCATTGAAAGCCGCTTCGATGCCGTCGCGGCCATAGCCGCTGGGATGCAGAAAGTCATCGCGGCCGCTACTGGAGTGGACCAATCATGAGACTGGGCCGTCCCGAAGACCTAGCTGCCGTCGTTGCGCTGACCACGGATGCCTATGCGCCTTACACGCCCATCTTCGGTGGACCGCCGATCCCGGTGACCGAGAACTATGCCCCGCGCATCGAGCGCGGCGAAGTCTGGCTGCTGGAAGAAGGCTCAAAGCTCGCCGGATTGATCGTTCTGGAACGCCATCCCGACCACGCCATGATCTTCAGCGTCGCCGTTTCGCCGGCCTTCCAGGGCAAAAAGCTTGGCATCAAATTGCTCGACTTCGCTGACGAGCAGGCGCGGTCATGGGGCGTGCCGGAGGTGCGGCTCTACACCAATTCACGCATGGAGCGGAACATCGCGCTCTATTCGGCTAACGGTTATCGCGAAACGGGTCGTCGGGCCAATCCGTATCGGCCAGGATGGATCCTAGTCGATATGGTGAAGCCAGTCAGCGAAGCGGCCTGACCACATCTTGAAAAGCGGAGGAGGAAGACGATGACTGCCCAAGGAAAAATCCGCGCCGGCATGGGCGGCTGGACTTTCGAGCCCTGGGACACCTCCTTCTATCCAGAGAAGCTCGCCAAGGCCAAGCAGCTGCACTACGCCAGCCGCCAGGTGCCGACCATCGAGGTCAACGGCACCTATTATTCCAGCTTCAAGGAACCGACCTTCGTTAAATGGGCCAACGATGCGCCCGAAGGGTTCGTCTTCTCGCTCAAGGGTAACCGCTTCGTCACCAACCGCCGCGTGCTCGGCGAAGCCGGCGAATCCATGATGCGCTTCCTCGATTCCGGCATTACCGCGCTCGGCGACAAGCTCGGCCCGATTTTGTGGCAGTTCGCGCCGACCAAGAAATTCGATGCGGACGATTTTGAAGCCTTCCTCAAACTTTTGCCCGAAAAGCAGGACGGCGTGGCTTTGCGCCATGCGCTGGAAGTGCGCCACGACAGCTTCATCGTACCGGAATTCCCGGCGCTAGCGCGCAAATACAACGCCGCGATCGTCTATGCCGACCACGCGAAGTATCCGGCGATCGCCGATGTCACCGGCGATTTCGTCTACGCGCGGCTGCAGACCGGCAGCGACGACAACCCCGATTGCTACACGCCGAAAAGCCTCGACGAATGGGCGGGACGTGTGAAGACCTGGGCCGGAGGCAAGCAGCCTGCCGACCTGCCGCGCGCCGACCCGAAGACCGATGCGCCGGTCAAGCCGCGCGACGTGTTCGCCTACTTTATCAGCGAAGGCAAGGTGCGCGCGCCGTTCGGCGCCATGGCGCTGATGAAGCGGGTGACAGCCTAGAGCTGCGGACCTCCACAGCGGCCATAAATCAAACGCCAGAGTTTTGTTCGGCGCGCCATGCGACGCTGGTCGGCCGGTGGCTTGTCGGAACCTGCCGACCGTCTTGACCGTTCTTTCTCAGCCGCCGACCGCAGGAGACCGCTGCGAAGTCGCAACAGCTGCCGAAGGTCGGAACGGGACGCAGCCATCTCGCGAAACGCTTGCCAAGTCCTGCGGCGTCGGAAAGGAGCGAGGAAAGATGATCGTCATCCTCGGTGCCTTGCTTACCATTGCAGGCGTCGTGTACATGGCGGGCGCCACTCTGAGGCGCGGACGGCTGAGTGATCCAGCACACCGTCCGGCGCCGAACCTGGCAACATCGGGCCCGACATTGGAGCCGCGGCGGCGCGGGCTCGGTTTCCTCGGCCTGTCGCAGAATTGGCCGGGTCTGGCGATGATGGCGATCGGCTTTATCCTGCTATTGTCGGTAATAGTCCTATAACGCAGGAATCCTCGCATCTTCGCGGCGATCGTAACGCAATCGATACTTCCTTGCTCCACTAATGGACCTACGTCAGGTTGCAAGCCCGGCGCCGGCAAGGACGCGTGCATGCTGCTCGACTTCAATTCATTGCTTCTGGCCGTCGGCTTCTCCGCCGCTTGCCTCAGCCTCACCCTGTTCGGAACCTGGATGGCCGCCCGTTCCGACAAGTTCCTTTTGACCTGGGCAGTCAGCGTGCTGGTCGTGGTGGTCGAGGTCTTTGCCTACGACGCCTATATCAAAAGGCCCGGAGCGGTGCTCGGCGTGCTGACGCTGGCGCTGCTTTTGCTAGGGTTCTCGGTCATGCTGGGTGCCGCTCATCAGTTCAGGACCAAGCGCTCGCCTTTGCCGCTTATCGCGCTCGGCACTGGCGTCACCTATGCTCTCGCGCTGCCGCCCATGGCCTTCGGCTATGACGGGCTGGGCTTCATGCTGGAAAACGCTCTGGCCGCGCTGCTCCTGTTTGGCACCGCCTATGAATATTGGCGTGGCCGCGCGGAGGCGCCCGTCCATCTCATCGGTGTGTCGCTGCTCTATTCACTGACCGCGGCATCCTTCGTGCTGTGCGCGGCCGTGCTGGCATGGGATGGCAAACTGGTTCTCGGTCACGCGCCGAGCAACTGGGCGGAGGATCTGAGCCTCGTCATCGTGATCGCCTCCATGACCGGTATTGGCGCATTGTCGCTGGCAGTCAACCAGGGTCGTCTTGCCCGCCATCATCAGCGCGAGGCGCAAACCGATGCCTTGACCGGCCTTCTTAACCGCCGCGCTTTGTTCGACCTGCATGGCAGGATGCCCATCAACGCCTTCACCGCTGTGGTCGTGTTCGACCTCGACGGCTTCAAGGCGATCAATGACGAGTTCGGTCATGCCGCCGGGGACGAGGTGCTCAAGGTCTTTGCCGAGGTGCTTTCCGCCGATCTACGCTCCACCGACTCCGTCGCCCGCATGGGCGGCGAGGAATTCGCCATGGTTCTGAAACGCACCCTGCCCGAGACCGCCGAAGCGACGGCCGAACGCGTCAGGGCCGCGTTCGCCGCGCGCATTGTTCAGACCGAGGCCGGGCCGCTGCGCTGCACGGTCAGCGCCGGCTTCGCCTTCGGCAGCAGCGAGGGCATGAGCTTCGACAAAGTGCTCAGCGCCGCCGACAAGGCGCTCTATGCCGCCAAGCGCGCCGGCCGCAATCGCGTCCTGGACTTCCGCCTCGCCGGATGACCTTTTCCGGCCGCCTGCTCACTCTCAGTGGTGAGCAATCACGTCGTTGAAGGCATCAAGGTCGACGTAAAAAACCTTGGTCATTTCGCCGATCAAATCATCCTCGTCATAGCCCTGCGACATCAGGATGTTGATCGCGGTCATGATATCGACACGCTCCGTGAGGCGCCGCTTCTGATAGTCCTCGACAAAACGTTCCATCGCCGTCCCCTGGCAAGAGTCTTTTTGGACGCATTGACCGACAATCACTGCGGGGAAAGCTAAGCAGACTTGCTTGCGTGGAACTTGCGAGCGGTGTCCGCGCCTTCCCCCTCATTCGCGACTGGTACGGAAAGCGGCCGACTCACCAAGGCCAAGAAAAGACTAGCATGGGGCGTGCGCCGCGCCAGAGTTGGGCAGGGGCGAGCGGGAGAAATATTGAGCTTACTATCGGTTCGCGGTGTCGGTCGAAGTCGAGCAGCTATTTTAAACTGTCAGGAACTTCCGCACATCCGCCCTGTCGAGGTCTTCCGCCGGCCCCGTATGCACGATCTGGCCGCGATCCATGATGTTGACCTCGTCGGCAAGCTCGCGACAGAAGTCGAGATATTGCTCGACCAGAAGCACGGCGATCCCCGCTTGGTCGCGCAGATAGCGGATGGCGCGGCCGATATCTTTGATGATCGACGGCTGGATGCCTTCGGTCGGCTCGTCGAGCACCAAAAGCTTCGGCCGCATCACCAGCGCGCGGCCGATGGCAAGCTGCTGCTGCTGGCCGCCGGAAAGGTCGCCGCCGCGGCGGCCGAGCATCTGCTTCAGCACCGGAAACAGCTCGAAGACATGCGCCGGGATGGTGCGGTCTGCGCGCCTGAGCGGCGCAAAACCGGATTCCAAGTTCTCGCGCACCGTCAGCAGGGGAAAAACCTCCCTGCCCTGCGGCACGAATGCGATGCCCGACCGGGCGCGGTCATACGCCGCGCTCCGGTCGAGCGCCTTCCCCTCGAAGGCAACGCTTCCGCTCGTCAGCCGGTGATGGCCGACGATCGATCTCATCAAACTGGTCTTGCCGACGCCATTGCGGCCGAGCACGCAAGTGATCTTGCCGGCGCCCGCCTTCAGCGAAACGCCGCGCAGCGCCTGGGCGGCGCCATAGTGAAGCGTGGCGTTGGAGACTTCGAGCATGGTCAGCCCCTTCTCCAGCGCTTCAGGAAGGCGAAATCGAAACGATGGAACGGAACCCGCCAGACCATGCTCAGCGCCCCAGATAGACTTCGACGACGCGCTCGTCCGCCGAGACGAAGTCGAGCGTGCCTTCCGAGAGCACCGAGCCCTCATGCAGGCACGTAACCTTGACGCCGAGCTCGCGCACGAAATGCATGTCGTGCTCGACGACCACCACCGAATGGTCGCGGGCAATGTCCTTGAGCAGGCGCGCGGTCTCCTCGGTTTCGGCATCGGTCATGCCGGCGACCGGCTCGTCGACGAGCAGCAGCTTCGGGTCCTGCGCCAGGAGCATGCCGATCTCCAGCCACTGCTTCTGGCCGTGGCTGAGATTGGCGGCGAGCTCGTCGCGCTTGTCGCCGAGACGGATGATGCCGAGTATATCGTCGATGCGCCGCGCCTCGGCCGCCGAACGGCGATGGAACAGCGCCGGGAAGATCGAGCGCGGCCCCTTCAGCGCCAGCATCAGATTGTCCTCGACGCTGTGGCTCTCGAAGACGGTCGGTTTCTGGAATTTGCGGCCGATGCCCATCATGGCGATCTCGGCCTCGTCATGGCGGGTGAGATCCACCTGGCCGTCGAAGAAGACTTCGCCCTGGTCCGGCCGCGTCTTGCCGGTGACGATGTCCATCATCGTCGTCTTGCCGGCGCCGTTAGGCCCGATGATCGCGCGCATCTCGCCCTTGTCGAGCACCAGCGACAAATTGTTGATGGCGCGAAAACCGTCGAAGGAGACCGAGACGCCGTCGAGATAGAGGATGGTGTTCGACTTGCTCATGACCGCTCACTCCGCCGGCTGCGGTTCGGGGCCGGTGGCCGACCAGGCGCCGGGCGTCCTTGCCGCCGAGCGAACGATCTTCGGCTCCGGCGCCTGCGGATCGGTGCCGGCCTCCGCCGCAAGCGAAGCCGCACGAAGCGCCTTGGCCTGGCCGCGCCAGGCATCCCACATGCCGACGATGCCCTTGGGCAAAAGCAGCGTGACGGCGACGAACAGCCCACCCAGCGCGAACAGCCAGAATTCCGGCAGCACGCCGGTGAACCAGGATTTGCCGGCATTGACGAGCAGCGCGCCGATGATCGGGCCGACGATGGTGCCGCGCCCGCCGACGGCCGTCCAGATCACCACCTCGATCGAGTTCGCCGGCTCGAACTCGCCGGGATTGATGATGCCGACTTGCGGCACGTAGAGCGCCCCGGCGATACCGGCCATGATTGCCGAGACGGTAAAGGCGAAGAGCTTGACGTTCTCCGCCCGCCAGCCGAGGAAGCGGGTGCGGCTCTCGGCGTCGCGCACCGCCATCAGCAGCTTGCCGTATTTGGAGCGCACGATTGCCGCGGTGACGAAGACCGCGAGCGCCAGCGTGACGGCGCTTGCCGCGAATACCGCCGAGCGCGTCGCGTCGGCCTGCACGTTGAAGCCCAGAATGTCCTTGAAATCGGTCAGGCCGTTATTGCCGCCGAACCCCATGTCGTTGCGGAAGAAGGCGAGCAGCAGCGCATATGTCATCGCCTGGGTGATGATCGACAGATAGACGCCGGTGACGCGGCTGCGGAAGGCAAACCAGCCGAAGACGAAGGCAAGCAGTCCGGGCACTGCCAGCACCATCAGTGCTGCAAACCAGAAATGGTCGAAACCGTACCAGAACCAGGGCAGCTCCTTGTAGTTCAGGAACACCATGAAGTCGGGCAGTATCGGGTTGCCGTAAACGCCGCGCGAACCGATCTGGCGCATCAGATACATGCCCATCGCATAGCCGCCGAGCGCGAAGAAGGCGCCGTGGCCGAGCGAAAGGATGCCGCAATAGCCCCAGACCAGGTCGAGCGCGAGCGCCAGCAGGGCGTAGCAGAGATATTTGCCGACCAGCGCCACAATGTAGGGCGGGATATAGAAGGCGCTTTGCGGCAATAACGCGAGGTTGCACAGCGGCACGATGACGGCCGCCGCGAGCAGCGCGACGATCGTAACGGCGATGCGGCGGTCGGCGGAAAAGAAGCGCTGCGTGATCATGCCTCCACCGCCCTGCCCTTCAGCGCAAACATGCCGCGCGGGCGTTTCTGGATGAACAGGATAATCAGCACCAGGACGACTATCTTGCCCAGCACCGCGCCGGCATAGGGCTCGAGGAACTTGTTGACGATGCCGAGCGAGAAGGCGCCAACCAGCGTGCCCCACAAATTGCCGACGCCGCCGAAAACCACGACCATGAAACTGTCGATGATGTAGCCGCGACCAAGATTGGGCGACACGTTGTCGATCTGGCTGAGCGCCACGCCTGCGATACCCGCAATGCCGGAGCCCAAAGCGAAGGTCAGTGCGTCGACCCAGGGCGTCTTGATGCCCATCGAGGCGGCCATGCGCCGATTGGCGGTCACGGCGCGCATCTGCAGGCCCCACGGCGTGCGCTTCATGACGTAGAGCAGGACGCCGAACACCAGGAGCGCGAACACCAGAATCCACAGCCGGTTCCAGGTGATGGCCAGTTGGCCGATATCGAACGAGCCGGACATCCAGGACGGATTGCCCACCTCCTGGTTGGTCGGCCCAAAGATGGTTCGCACCGCCTGCTGCAGGATCAGCGAAACGCCCCAGGTGGCCAGCAGCGTCTCCAACGGACGGCCATAGAGGAAGCGGATTATGCCGCGCTCGATCGCGAGCCCGACAAGTGCTGCGACCAGGAAGGCAAGCGGCAGCGCGATCACCAGCGACCAGTCGAACAGGCCGGGAAACGAGGTGCGGATCACCTGCTGGACAACGAAGGTGGTGTAGGCGCCGAGCATCACCATCTCGCCATGCGCCATGTTGATGACGCCCATGACGCCGAAGGTGATGGCTAGACCGATTGCCGCGAGCAGCAGGACCGAGCCCAGCGAAATGCCGTACCAGATGTTCTGTCCGGCATCCCAGAATGCCAGCGTCGAATTGATACTCGCGATTGCGGCCGTCGCCGCTTCCTTGACCGCTCCGGAGGCGTTGGCCTCGACGGAGGTGAGGAGCGACACCGCGTTGCGGTCGCCACGCGCACCGATCAAGGCAATTGCGGCGAGCTTGTCCGCATCGGGCTTGTCCGAAACCAGTATGGAAGCGCCACGCGCCTGCTCCAGCAAAGCCTTGACGCTCGCCACGGTTTCACTGGCGATCGCTGCGTCGAGCGGCTCGATGTTGGCGGCATCAGGTGTCTTGAACATAGTGTCGGCGGCGGCGATGCGGACAGTCGGATCCTTGGAACCAAGCGTCAACGTGCCCAATGCATCGCGGATGGTGCGGCGCAAGGTGTTGTTGACGCCGATCTGGGTTAAGTCATCTGCGGAAGCCTCGCCCGCTGCCTCGCCGCTCAGCGGGTCGAAAAGCTGGATGCTGTCGCTCGCTTCCTTGCCGACAAACACCATCGAGTCGGCGGCGCGAATGTAAAGATTGCCTTCCGCCAATGCAGCAAGCGGCCGTTCGACAGCCGGATCGCCTGTGGCTGTCAACTCGCGAACGATAACTCCAGTCTCGGAAAAGTCCGCAGCTGTCGCGAATTTGGCGATGATGGCACGCAGATCGGCTTCCGCAGCGCCCGAGGACGACAGCGTCGTCAGCAGGAACAAAAGCGTGAGACCAATCGCACGAAAGATCTTCATCGGTATTTGGTGACCCTTGAGGGTTTAATGGACGTCCGGACGGTGGAGGAAACCGTCCGGACGCGCGCAGTCTTGGGCATGGACCTGATGATCCAGCCCGGGGAGGATCAGTTGGTGCCCTTGCCGCCGCACTTGCCGGTCTTGACATTGAAGTTGCCGCAGCTGAGCGGCGCGCGCCAATCGGAAATCAGGTCCTTGGAATCGGGCAGGTAGTCGGACCATTCGTCGCCCATCACCAGGCCGGGCGTCTTCGAGACCGTCTGGAACTGGCCATTGGCCTGGATCTCGCCGATCAGCACCGGCTTCGTGATGTGGTGGTTCGGCATCATCGCCGAATAGCCGCCGGTCAGGTTCGGCACCGAAACGCCGACCATGGCATCGATGACCTTGTCCGGATCGGTGGTGCCGGCCTTCTCGACCGCCTTCACCCACATGTTGAAGCCGATATAGTGAGCTTCCATCGGGTCGTTGGTGGTGCGCTTGTTGTTCTTGATGAACTTGTGCCAGTCGGCGATGAACTTCTTGTTCTCGGGCGTGTTGACGCTCTCGAAATAGTTCCAGGCGGCGAGATGGCCGACCAGCGGCTTGGTGTCTAGACCGGCGAGTTCTTCCTCGCCAACGGAGAAGGCCATGACCGGGATGTCCTCGGCCTTGATGCCCTGGTTGCCGAGTTCCTTGTAGAACGGCACGTTGGCGTCGCCATTGACGGTCGAGACGACAGCCGTCTTCTTACCCGCCGAGCCGAATTTCTTGATCGCCGAGACTTCGGTCTGCCAGTCGGAGAAGCCGAACGGCGTGTAGTTGACCATGATGTCCTCGGCCGGCACACCCTTCGACTTCAGGTAGGCTTCGAGGATCTTGTTGGTGGTGCGCGGATAGACATAGTCGGTGCCTTCGAGCACCCAGCGCTTCACGGAACCGCCATCGGCGCTCATCAGGTAGTCGACGGCCGGGATGGCCTGCTGGTTCGGCGCCGCACCGGTGTAGAAGACGTTGCGCTCGCTCTCCTCGCCCTCATATTGGACGGGATAGAACAGGATGTTGTCGAGTTCCGAGAACACCGGCAGCACCGACTTGCGCGACACCGAGGTCCAGCAGCCGAACACGGCGGCGACCTTGTCCTTGGAAATCAACTCACGAGCCTTTTCGGCGAAGAGCGGCCAGTTGGACGCCGGGTCGACGACCACGGCTTCCAGTTTCTTGCCGAGCAAACCGCCCTTGGCGTTCTGCTCGTCGATCAGCATCAGCATGACGTCTTTCAGCGTCGTCTCCGAAATCGCCATGGTCCCCGACAGCGAATGGAGGATACCGACCTTGATCGTGTCTTCCGCCGCCTTGGCGGAAGCCGACGCCAGCAGGCCGGCCGCGACGACGCCCGCCGACAGGATTTTTGTTATTTTCGCGAAGTTACCCCTCATATGACACTCTCCCAAGCGTGATTGTTTGCAACGCAGGATAGACTGTGCAAGCGACGTGCCAGACGGGAATGCGCTCAACGGAATTGCGGGATAACGATGAGATTACAGCCGGTTATCAGGTAGCCGGGAAACTTTCCGATCTGCCGGCCCGCGACCAGATTGAGAAAAGTTTACGCAACGCTGCCTAGTTTCTGCCCAAATGGTAAAAATGCCTCAAATTTCATCATATAGGCGAAAGTCTGGCTGATCAACCCTGTTGCAGGGTCAGGGCAAAATGGGGCAAGGTCGCCGCGCAAACGAGCGACGTCATGGCCTTGCGAACGATCCTGAGCTTCCTGTTTCTCCTGTCCGCCGCCGGCGGCGCGCAAGCCGATTTCACCGACGGCAAGTTGCCCGACGGCGCCTATCACTGCGAGGTCTACCTGCTCGGCCTGTTCCTCGACCTCGGCGTGATCACCATCAAGGGCAACCTGTATAGCGGCCCGGTGACCTTCGGCGCCACGCCGCAAGCCTACGACTACCAGATGAACCCCAATGGCGAGATCACCTGGCTTGGTCCGCTCGGCGGCTACACCAGCGGCGGCAATTCGATCTCGATGACTCAGGCCACGCTCGACGACCCTAGCGGCCCCTCCTTCGACATCATCATGAAGCAGCAGGACGGCGCCTTCACCGCCTCGACCTGCACTAAGAAATAGCTCTCGGCGGGTAGCGGACGCACTAGCCCGGGCCGTCACCAGCAACAGCGCTCACCATGTCTTCGCAATGTTGCCGAAGCGCGCCTTAGGATGCCGCGAGCTCCTCAAGCGCGGCCACCGGCCTAACGCCGATGAGCACGCCGCGTTGAAGCGGGAAGCCCCCTAACTCTCGGCCGCGACTTCGAGCGCCAGCTGGGTCATGTCGGTGAAGAGGGCCTGACGCTCCGAATAGTCGGTCAGTTCGCCGGTGGCGACATGATCGACCACGGTGAGCAGCGACAGGGCGCGTGCGCCGAACTGCGCGGCAATCCGATAGAGCGCGCTGGTCTCCATATCGACAGCCAGCGCCCCGAGCGCCATCGGCTCGTCGAACCGCGCGCGACCGTCGGGATGATGGAACACGTCGCTGCAGATCGTCAGTCCGGCGCTGCAGGTAATGCCGAGATCGGCCGCGCGTCGCAGCGCCAGCGCATGGAGCGCCGGATCCGGTCCCGCCGGCTGGTAAAGGCCGAACACCTGTCCGCTGATCGCGCTCTCTGCCCGCACTTCGCTGGAGATGACGAGCCCGCGCAGGGGCACATCTTCCGACAAGCCGCCGCTGGTGCCGGTGCGTATCAGTGTCTTCACGCCATGATAGTCGAGCAATTCATGGGCGTAGATCAGGAAGGATGAAACGCCAATGCCGGTCGCCTGGATGCTGACCGGCTTGCCGCGGAACCGGCCGGTGAAACCCAGCGCGCCCCTTCGGCGGTTGACGCAGCGTGGTGCTTCGAGAAAGGTCTCCGCCATCCATCGGGCGCGCTCGGGGTCACCCGGCAACAGCACCGTTTCGGCATAATCACCCTTGCCCGCCTCGATATGCGGCGTCACGCGCTACCACCCCCATGATAGATCCATCCGGTGGCCATCATGGCAGGGCCGCCGCAATGTGCAAGCAGTAGCTGTTTTAAAAGCAATTCCAGGAAAATGCGTCGTAGTCAAAAGAGATGGAGCGGTTCACCGTGAACCACGAAACCGCTCTACGATTCCAGCACGTCCTTGACGATCGTCGCCAGTTGCTTGAGCGAGAACGGTTTCGGCAGGAAGCCGAAATGCGCGTCGGCCGGCAGGTTCTTCGCAAAAGCGTCCTCGGCATAGCCCGAAACGAACACGAACTTGATGTCCGGCTGACGCTTGCGGAGCTCGCCGAGCAATGTCGGCCCGTCCATCTCCGGCATCACCACGTCGGACACGACGATGTCGACCTTGCCGCCGAGCGCCTCGAACACTTCCAGCGCCTCGACGCCTGACGACGCCTCATGCACGGTATAGCCGCGCGAGGTCAGCGCCCGCACACCGCTCATGCGCACAGCGTCCTCGTCCTCGACCAGAAGCACGGTGGCCGAGCCGGAAAGGTCCTTCGCGGTGTCAGCCGGCTTGGCCGGCGCCGCCGCCACGGCTGCCGGCGCCTCGCCGGGCTCAGGCTGCTTCTTCACCTCGGCGATGTGGCGCGGCAGGAAGATGCGGAACACCGTGCCCTTGCCGACTTCGGAATCGCAGAAGATGAAGCCGCCGGTCTGCTTGATGATGCCATAGACCATCGACAGGCCGAGGCCGGTGCCCTTGCCCACTTCCTTGGTCGTGAAGAACGGCTCGAAAATCTTCTTCAGCACGTCGGGCGCGATGCCGCTGCCGGTGTCCTCCACGTCGACGAGCACATAATCGGCCGGCGTCAGCTCGCGATAGGCGAAGGATTTGCACTCATCCGCCGTGACGTTGCGGGTGCGCACCGTGAGGTCGCCGCCACTCGGCATGGCGTCGCGCGCATTGACGGCGAGATTGACCACCACCTGCTCGAACTGGCCGATATCGACCTTGACCGGCCACAGATCCCGGCCGTGGTCGATCTTGAGCTTGATGTCGTTGCCGACCAGCCGGGCGAGCAGCATCCTGAGATCGGCCAGGACATCGGTCAGGTTGAGCACTTCCGGCCGCAGCGTCTGCTTGCGCGAGAAGGCCAGCAATTGCCGCACGAGCGAGGCCGCCCGGTTGGCGTTCTGCTTGATGTTCATGATGTCGGGGAAGGACGGATCCGACGGCCGGTGGTTGGTCAACAGAAGGTCAGACGCCATGATGATGGCGGTGAGCACGTTGTTGAAGTCATGCGCGATGCCGCCGGCAAGCTGGCCGACCGCCTGCATCTTCTGGCTCTGCGCCATCTGGCCCTCGAGCGCCTTCTGCTCGGTGGTCTCGACCGCATAGACGATGGCCGATTCCTCGGCGCCCTCGCCGCCCGCGCTGTCGGCCACGGCGTTCACGTAGAAACGGATATGGCGCTCCTCATTGCCGGGCAGCACGGAGTCGATCGGCTCGATATCGGCCTGCCGCTGCCGGGCCTTTTCGAAGGCGGCGGCGAAGGCCGGCCGGTCGCGCTCGTGGATGATGGTCTCGAAGCGCACCCGCCGGTCGACGGCGTCGCGGTCGACCACGGAGGAAAACAGCTGCAGGAACGGCGCGTTGGTGCGCAGGATGCGCCCGCTCGCGTCGACGCCGGCAATGGCCATCGGCGTCGAGTTGAAGAAGCGGGTGAAGCGGACCTCGGAGGCCCTGAGTTCCGCGGAAGCGTCCTCGCCCTGGGTGCGGTTGAGCACGATCGTGCGGGTTGGGCCGTTCACGCCTTCGCGGCTTGCCGAAACCCGGTGCATGAAGCGCACCGGCAGCGCCTGGCCGCTCATGGTGGTGAGGTCGAGGTCGATGACGGCGTTGCGGGTGGTGCCGGGATCGGCCTTGACCGACCGGACCAGCGCCATGCCGTCGCCGGCGATGATTTCCGGCAGTGTGATGGCGCCGGGCGTGAAGGAGGCAAGGTCGATGCCCAGCCACTCGGCAAGCGTGGCGTTGATATAGGTCACGCGGCCTTCTTGATCGGCCGAGAAGAACCCTGCCGGCGCATGGTCGAGATGGTCGATGGCTTTCTGGAGGTCGAGGAAGAAACGCTCCTGCTCCGCCCGTTCCTGCGAAATGTCGGCGAGCTGCCAGGCCAGCATCGGCAGCCTTTGCCCGGGCATGCTGAAGGCGCGGGCGCGCGCCCGGTACCAGCGCGCGCCGGGTTCGGCGCCGGGCTTGATCGACTGCGCCAGCCGGAACTCGCCGTCGCCCGCCTGGCCGTCGCGCAGGCCTGACGCCAGCCTGTAGATCGTCATCGAGGCCTCGGGAACATCCGACAACAGCCCTTCGACGGTCTTGAGATCGGCCGCCGAGGCTGCACCCGTCATGTCGGCATAGGCGCGGTTGGCGTAGACGACGCGGCCCTTGGTGTCGGTCACCAGCAAGCCCTGCGACATCGAGTCGACAAAGGCTTTCGACAATTCGTCGCCGGTCGAGCGTGGCGCGATCTGCACGAAGCCGATCGCGGTCGCGAACAGGAAGCCGACGCCGATCATGGCGAGCACGCCGAGCATGCCGAGCAGGAAAGGGTCGCCGAGGCGCTCGCGGAAAAGTCCGAAGACGATCGCGGCACCGGTCAGCACGACGATGAAGACGATGAGCCTGGTGACGGCGCCCGGACGCGTGTTCTGGTCGACGATCGGTACCGGATAGAAATCGCCGCGCGCTTCCTTGGCCATGTTCCCCCTGCTCGTGATTCCGGTGTCCGACGGCGCGGACGGCCGGTTGAATCACATTCTCCTGTAACGGAAAAGGCCCCGGCGGCAAATGTCGGATAAAATCAATGATTCATGTTTCAAACTGTTCACGATGGGTGATGTGAACTTGCAGCGGGCAGCCACCGCGGTCTAGTGTCGCCTCACCTCAAGAGGCGATTGGGTGCAACCGATGCTGCAGTGGCTGGATAATGTGGCGGGTCCGGGTTATGTCGCTGCAATACTGTGGACGTTTGCAGCGCTCATTTTGCTTGTCGTCGTCCTGCTGGTCATCAAGGTAGTGCGCAACCTGACCTTCGGCACGTTCGTGGCCGGCGGCAGGAACCGCAAGACGCGCCTTGCGGTGATGGACGCCACCGCCGTCGACAGCCATCGCAGGCTGGTGCTGGTGCGCCGCGACGACATCGAGCACCTGATCCTGATCGGCGGGCCGACGGATGTCGTGGTCGAGCGCGATATCAGGCTGGCAGCACCGCGCCGCCCGGCGCTGACCGGCGACAGCGGCCAGCAGCAGGCGACTGCCGCCGCACGCCCGCGCGCGCCGCAACCGGCGCCTGCGCCCGCACCTGCCAGACAGGCGCCGCCGCCTGCGGCCCAGCCAGTTGCCGCCACACGCCCGCGCCCCCCGGCGCCTGCTCCGGCCCCCAAGCCGGCGGCGCCGAGCCAGCCGACGGCGAAAGTCATGCCGCTGCCGGGCTACGGGACGACCAACGGCAGCACGAGATACACGCCGCCGCCCTCAAACGATTCCATCGACGACACGCTGATGCACGAACTCGAGACCTCTCTCGACGAAACGCACTCGCAGCCGGCACCCAGCAAGCCCGCGGCCAAACCTTCGCTCGATGACGAGATGACCAAGCTGCTTGGCGAGTTGGGCAGCCACAAGCGCTGACCTAACGGCAATGGCGTGAGGGAGCCTCCCCGCAGGAGCTGAAAACAGAAATGGCCGGAAACCCGGCCATTTTCGATGTTCTTTGCTTTCCAGCCGCGTCAGTCGTCGCGATAGACCTTCTCGCGGCGCTCATGGCGCTCCTGCGCCTCGATCGACAACGTCGCGATCGGACGCGCATCAAGCCGCTTCAGCGCGATCGGCTCCCCGGTTTCCTCGCAATAGCCGTAGGTGCCTTCGTCGATGCGCTGGAGCGCGGAGTCGATTTTCGAGATGAGCTTGCGCTGGCGATCGCGGGCGCGCAATTCGATGGCGCGGTCGGTTTCGGAGGAGGCGCGATCGGCCAGGTCGGGATGGTTGGCGTTTTCCTGCTGCAGGATTTCGAGAGTTTCACGCGCTTCGCGAAGGATGTCGTTCTTCCAGGTAATGAGCTTCTGGCGGAAGTACGATTTTTGCCGTTCGTTCATGAACGGCTCGTCTTCGGAGGGTACGTAATCGGCGGTAACGATGTCGTTCATTCGACTCACCCAACAACCCCAAATTTGGCGCCTATATATTCGGGGACAAGAGCCTGCACAAGCGCTATCGGCGACAGTTTCACGCAATTGTTAGTCTCGCATCGGCAGCTCCGGCAACGACGTTGTTTCAATGGCATAAAACGAGTTCGCACATGATTCGTTGCAGTTGCTCGCGCCGGCCATTGTGCATGACGTGGTTCTGGTGACTAATCGCGCTTTGCCAGGAAGGCAGCGCCATGGGGGTCCGGTTGAGCAGACTTTATCTGTTGCGGCATGCCAAAGCCGGCTGGGCGCTGCCCGGCGTGCGCGATTTCGACCGCCCGCTCGACGAATCGGGCATGGCGGACGCCGAGGCGATCGGAGAAGCCATGCGTGCCCGCAACTACGTGCCGGACGTCACGCTTTGCTCCAATGCCAAACGGGCAAGGCAGACGCTGGAAGGCCTGGCGGGGCGCACCGACACCGGCCGGGTGCTGTTCTTCGACACGCTCTACAGCGAGGATGCGGCCGGCTATCTCGACATAATCCGCAAGAATGCCGGCGCCGACCAGCTTCTGGTGATCGGCCACAATCCCATGACCGAGGATCTGGCGATGGCAGTGTCGGGCGACGGCGACGAGGCAGCGCGCGGGATGATGAAGCACGGTTTTCCAACCTCCGGCCTCGCCGTGCTGCGCTTTCCCGGCAATCTTGCCGAAGCGGCGCAGGGCAACGGCTACCTCGAAGCCTTTCTCACGCCTGCCGACCTCTGAGGCCATTTCAAACGCCCGGCTCAACGCCTATATCGGTCGCGGACGCGCAACCAGAGGCTGATTTGGCATCATCGCTGACCACTTTCACCGACGAGGCGAGGATTGCGCTCGACACGCTGTCGGGCCGTGCCGCCGGGCTCTTCTCTCCGTCATTGCGTCTTGGCGTCACCGGCCTCTCCCGCGCCGGCAAGACGGTGTTCATCTCCGCCCTGGTCCACAACCTCATCCATGGCGGACGCCTGCCACTCTTCGAAGCGCAGAAATCTGGCCGCATCGCCCGAGCCTTCCTCGAGGAGCAGCCGGACGATGCCGTTCCGCGTTTCCAGTACGAGGACCATGTCGCGGCTTTGGTGAACGATCGCGTCTGGCCGGACTCCACGCGTGCCATCTCCGAGCTGCGGCTCACCATCGAATACGAGTCGGCTTCCGGCTGGAACCGGTTGTTTTCAGCGGGGAAACTGTCGATCGACATCGTCGACTATCCCGGCGAATGGCTGCTCGACCTGCCCCTGCTCGGCAAATCCTTCGCCGATTTTTCGCGCGAGGCGGTTGAGCTGGCCGCCCTGCCCGTCCGTTCCGACCTGTCGCAAGCCTGGCGCGAGATGGCCTCCACCATCGATCCCGACGCCGACGCCGACGAGATGACGGCGCGGCGCCTGGCCGAGAGCTTTGCCGCCTATCTCAAGGCCTGCAAGCTCGACGAACGCGCCCTGTCGACGCTGCCGCCCGGTCGCTTCCTGATGCCGGGCGACCTCGAAGGCTCGCCGGCGCTGACCTTCGCGCCCCTGATGACGCTCGCGCAAGGCCGACCGCGCTCCGGATCGCTGCAGGCGATGATGGAACGCCGCTACGAGGCCTATAAGACGCATGTCGTCAAGCCGTTCTTTCGCGAGCACATCACCCGCCTCGACCGGCAGATCATGCTGATCGACGCCATGCAGGCGCTCAATGCCGGCCCGGCCGCCATGGCGGATCTGGAACGCGCCGTCACCGAGATCCTGTCCTGCTTCCGGCCCGGACGCGGCAATTTCCTGACCGATTTCTTCTCGCGCCGCATCGACCGCATCCTGGTCGCCGCGACCAAGGCGGATCATCTGCATCACGAAAGCCACGACCGGCTGCAGGCGATCGTGCGCCGGCTGACTGACCGTGCCGTGGCGCGGGCGGATTTCAGCGGCGCCGCTGTCGACGTCGTCGCCATGGCCGCAGTCCGCTCGACCCGCGAAGGTACGGTGAAGCAAGGCCGCGAGACGCTGCCGGTCATCATCGGCACCCCGCTGAAGGGAGAGACGATCAACGGCGAGACATTCGACGGTAAGGCCGAAACCGCCATATTCCCGGGCGATTTGCCGGAAAAGGTCGATGCGGTGTTCGACAGTTCCAGATCATCGCCCGACAGCACCGAACCGGCGATCCGCTTCGTGCGTTTCCGCCCGCCGAAGCTCGAACGCACCGCCGAAGGCGTCACGCTGTCCTTGCCGCATATCCGGCTCGATCGCGCGCTGCAGTTCCTGATCGGAGATCATCTGGCATGACCGCGCCCCGCAAACCGGCGGCCTTCCGCATCGAGCCTGAAGCCGAGGCCGAGGCGCGGCCGCAACCACCGCGAAGCCGCGTCGCCGAGGAGCAGCCGGCGCGCAGGCCGCGCGCCGCGAGGGCCGATGTGGCGGTCGTCATCCCTTCGGAAATCGACGTCTTCGACGAACCGGACATCGAGGCCGCGGCCCCGCCGCCGGCTGTGGCGCCGCGAAAGCGCTCGCTGCTGGCGCGGCTGTTCTTCGGCGCCGTCGGGGCGCTCGTCTCGCTGGCGGTCGGTCTGTGGGCCGACCAGCTGATCCGCGACTTGTTCGCGCGCGCCGAATGGCTCGGCTGGCTGGCGGCCGGCATGGCGGCCATCGCGCTGCTCTCGCTGCTCGTCATCCTCATCCGTGAATTCCTTGCCATTGCCCGCCTTGCCGAAGTCGAAAAGATGCAGAAGCGGGCCCTGGACGCCGTGGCGCGCGACGATCCCAAGGCGGCGCGCGCCTTGGTCGACGAGCTTTCCGCCTTCGTTGCCGCAAAACCCGAGACCGCGGCCGGTCGCCGTTCGCTTGCGGAACTGCGCGGCGAGATCATTGACGGCGCCAATCTGGTGCGGCTGGCCGAAACAGAGATCCTGTCGCCCCTCGACGCCCGCGCCAAAGCCATGATCCTGGAGGCAGCGAAGCGCGTGTCGCTCATAACGGCGGTCAGCCCCCGCGCGCTGGTCGACATCGCCTATGTCGTGTTCGAGGCCGGCCGCCTGATCCGGCGGCTGTCCGAGCTTTATGGCGGCCGTCCAGGCACGCTCGGCTTCTTCCGGCTGGCGCGCGGCGTGCTTGCGCATCTGGCCGTCACCGGCTCGATCGCGGTCGGCGATAGTTTCGTGCAGCAGATCGTCGGCCATGGGCTTGCCGCGAAACTCTCGGCAAAGCTCGGTGAAGGCGTCGTCAACGGCATGATGACGGCGCGCATCGGCATCGCGGCGATGGAAACCGCTCGCCCCTTGCCGTTCATCGCCGTGAAGCGCCCGGGCCTCGGGGATTTCCTTTCGGCGCTGACGTCCTTCGCGGTCAAAAAAGACGGTCAGGCGGAGCAATAGGGTAAACGCGAAAACCCGAGCCAGAACCGGATGATTTCAGGTCGAATCGACCTGAAATCTGAATCCGGATCTGAGTCAAATAAGTGGAGCATGATGTCGTCGAAAACCGCTTCACACTTTTCGGCATCATGCTCCAGTGACGAAGCATTAACCAATCTTCGCCATGGTCGACCAGGTCCCAAGAATAGACTCTGTCGTGCCGGGTGTCGTCCATGAGAAGCGTAATCCTGTCCTGCGTGCTGCCTGCGACCGTTGCTATCGCCGCGCCGCTCGGATTGGTCGAAAAAGCCTTTGGCGCCGAGCCGGACAAGCAGTTCTTCCGGTCCGTCGAAGGCCGATGGGTAGGCCCTGGCGAGATCATCGCCGGCAAGTACAAGGGCACCAAATTCACTTGCGATTTCAACGGCTCGACGCCTGACGGCAAGGTCGGCATGACATTGGACGGCAACTGCCGGGTCGGCGTCTTCACGCAGAAGATGTCCGCGACCGTCGAGCGCAAGGGTCGCGACGGCTACAGGGGCGCCTTCATGGGCGGCTCGACCGGCAACGGCATGGACATTGTCGGCGGCAACGTCGTCGACGCCCAGAAGGTCGTCTTCACCATCAACCGCAACCAGTTGAACGGCGTCATGCAGGCCCGCGTGCCCGACGACAATTCGATGACCGTGACGGTGGCCGTGCGTGTCGACAAACAGTTGGTGCCGGTGATCGGCATGAGCCTGAAGCGGGTCGACTCGGTCGAAGTCGGCGCCATCGCCAAGAACTGATCCGGCGCGCCGACCTCCGCAAAACAAAAAGGCGGCGGCCGCCTGGCCACCGCCTTCGCATTACTCGACGGCTGCGCTTAATCCTTGAAGGTGGCAGTCAATTCGTCATAGGCCTTGCAGGCCTCGTCGAGCGTCGTCGCGCCCTGGTACTTGGCGGTCACGGCCTGAGCCTTTGCGGTCAGGTCGGCGGCCTTGCTCGGATCCTTGGTGATCGCCGCCTGAAGTGCGGCAGCCATGTCCTGCGCCTTCTTGGCGGCTATTTCCTGCGTGCATTCCGGCCCCTTGGAGCAAGCCGAGGCAGCCAACGCCGCAACACCTACGGCGACGAGCAAAAACTTCTTCATGTCAATCATCTCCTCAAAAAGGCGGCCGCCCATCGCAGCCGCCTCCAATGGCCAAAGGCCCAAAGGCCAGGGCCAAGCGTGCCTTAACCGCTGATTGTGGCGGCACGCAACGACCGGGCCGCATAAACTTGTGTAACCTGGCTGCAATGTCGCGGCGTTCCGGATTTGAGGCCGCATAAAAACAACCTGAAGCGCGTCGCATGAGGTCGTTCAGGCGCGACGCGCTTCAGAGTAATTCCAGGAAAGTGTGAAGCGTTTAGGTTCGGCGACTTCGCCGTAACCCTTTCGTCCGGAATTGCATAAAAACAAAGAGATAGGGCGTCTCACCGTTTTCGTGAAACGGTGAGACGCTCCCGGTCAACTGGAACAAGTTCACCTGCGAGGCTGCAACAGCGCCAGCACGACTGTCGATGCGGCAAGGACAACGGTAAGGGTCAAAGGTCCCGACGCGCCGTAGGTGTCCACGACATAGCCGCCGACAACCGCGCCGGTGGTAATGGCAACCTGGAAAGAAACGACCATCAGGCTGCCCGCCGCTTCCAGCGCGTCAGGTGCCGCGCGCGACAGATTGGTCGGCAGCACCACCGGCGCCATGCCGAATGCCAAGCCCCAAAGCGTGACGAATCCGAAGGCAACTGCGATGTGCACGCCCCAAAGGACCAATGCCAGAGCCGCAAACGCCATCAGCGCCGCGGTGCCCGCGAGAGCCATGTGGATGTTGGCGTCGGCCATGCGGCCGCCGGCAACGTTGCCGATCACAGCGGCGACGCCAAATCCGAGCAGGGCCAGGGCAATTGGCCCTGTTGCCAGAAGCGTCACATGTTCGAGGAAGGGGCGTACATAGACCGAGCCGGCAAAATGCCCTGTCATCAGCAAAAGAATGGCCAGCATGCCGAGCTGAACGCCACGCCGCCGTGTCAGCCGAAATACATCCGCAAGGCTATTGCTGGCCGTGGCAGGCAGGGTCGGCAGGCTAAGCAACTGCAGCAGCATGGCAATCACGGCCAGCCCCGCCGTCAGGGCCATGGCGCTGCGCCATCCCAGCCAGTCGCTGATCAACGCGCCCGCCGATGGTGCGGCAATGGTGGCGAGCGAGACGCCGAGGGTGACGATGCCCATGCCCCGACCTGTCGCGTTGGCGCCAACCAGCCTGGCCACGACGGCAACCGAGAGTGCCCAGAAGGCGCTGAGAGCGATTCCGAGCCCGGCCCGGCCCAGCAGCAACAGCCAGAAATTGGGCGCCAGCGCTGCAAGGAGGTTGGAACCGACCGCCAAGGCGCTGAGGCCAACCAGCACCGTCTTGCGGTTCAATCGACCGATGAGAACATTGCTCAACATGGCCGTCACGGCTCCGACCGAAGCGGTGGCGGTGACGACCTGTCCGGCCGTTCCTTCGCTGATGCCGAGATCGCGCGCCATTGGCGTCAGCAGGCCTGCCGGCAGGAATTCGGCTGACACCAGGGCGAAGCTGGTGGCCGCCAATGAAATGACCGAAAACCAGGTGGCTGCGTTCCACGTGGTTGGCGCCGCGGTGTCGAGGTCCAGCGCCGTTTCTTCGTCTTCAAGCTGTAATGTTGTGTCTGTCACTGAAAGATCTCCAAGGTCTGGATATCTTAGATAGACGAGTCTCTTCGGATGATATGTATCTTAAAATCCGAAATTCATGTCCGTTCGTCCGGAAATTGTGCGACGCACAACGCCTGGCGAGACATTGGTGATGCGTTTGAACGCGCGCGCGAAGGATGCTTCGCTATCATAGCCCAAACGGGTAGCGACCTCGGCGACCGACAAGCCGTTTTGCCCCAGCAACTCGCGGGCAAGCTGCATGCGCAGACGGGCGAGATAGTGGGCAGCACCCTCCCCTAGCACGGCGCTGAAGCGCTCGGCGAAAATCGAGCGCGATTGGCCTGCCAGGCCGGCAAGGCTTTCCAAGGTCCAGTTATGGCCGGGGTCCCGGTGCATGGCTGCCAGCGCGCGGCCGATATGGGGGTCGCGGATAGCGGCGAGCCAACCGGTTGTCGAGGCTCCCGTGCAATTGACCCAGCAGCGGATGAGCCGGGCTGTCAGCAAGTCCGCCATGCGCGACAGAATCGTGGCGCTGCCCATCTGCGGTTGCGCGGCCTCGGCCGTCATAGCCGCCAGCAAAGGACGCATGACCGGATCATTGCCGGCCACGTCGCAGCCTTTGATGATCGGCGGCATCAACGTGATCAATGGATTGAGCGCACAGACGCCCAAGGCCATGGAGCCGCAGAAAAGGGTGCTTGTCGCGCCCGTCCCTTCCCGCACGACCTCACAGACATTGCTCCCCAGCTTGGTCACCTGGCAGCCCTCGAGCGAATCGCCGACGACGTCCGGTGCACTGGCCAGCCGATGGGCGATGCCTTGCGGCAGCAGCGCCAGATCGCCATCGCGCAGCTCCTGCCAGCCTTCCGCTTCGGTATAAATCCAGCACGGACCCTGGCCGACAAAGTGAAAGCGAAGCAGCTTCTGTTGCGGAAAGGCAATGCTCCATGGATGTCGGAGCTCGCAGCGGCCATAGTTGACCCCACTCAAGTGAAAATCCTGCAGGACTTCGCTGAGCGCATCCATCGGGATATGGGACGACGAAGAAGGGTGGGACGAATAGTCAGACATTTGGCCATTGTATATGCCGAACGTCCGGCAGGCAAGCCGAGGCCGCTTCAAAGGCGCCCTACCCGTCCAGTCAGTGTTCCCGCCCTTGCCTCCCGCTCCCGGTGCATGCAAGGAGTGCTTCCAACGCATGTCACCCAGAAGTGTGCAGCGGTTCCGGGACAACGACACGCATCAAGCAAAGACCTGAAGCGCGTCGCCTGAGTCTTTTCAGGCGACGCGCTTTAGAGCAACAGGATGACAGGCATGGCAGCTGAAGCGTCGAGCAGCGATCTGGTTCAGGTGGTGGCGCTGCTCGCCGCGGGCGTCGTCGCCGTGCCGATCTTCAAGCGTATGGGGCTGGGCTCGATCCTCGGCTACCTCGCCGCCGGCGTGGTCATCGGCCCGTTCGGCCTGCGCGTCTTTTCCGAATCGGAATCGATCCTCCACGTCGCCGAGCTTGGCGTCGTCATGTTCCTGTTCATCATCGGTCTCGAAATGCAGCCGTCACGGCTCTGGAGCCTGCGTCGGGAGATCTTTGGACTGGGCGCCCTTCAGGTCGGCGTTTGCGCGGTCCTGCTCACGCTGGTCGGACTGGCCGGAGGCTTTCCCATCGCGCAGTCCTTCGTTGCCGGCGCCGGCTTCGTGCTGACATCGACCGCGATCGTCATGCAATTGCTCGAGGAGCGCGGCGAGATCGCCACGCCGAAAGGCCAGCGCATCGTCTCCATCCTGCTGCTCGAAGACCTGATGATTGTGCCGCTGCTGGCGTTGGTCGCGTTCCTCGCGCCCGGCGGCGCCGAGACCAGTTTTTCGGAGCGCCTGACCGAAGTCGGCATCGGCATTGCCGCGATCGTCGGGCTGGTCGTGGCCGGCCGTTACCTGCTCAATCCGCTCTTCCGCATCCTGGCGGACGCGCGTGCCCGCGAGGTCATGACCGCCGCGGCCCTCCTGGTGGTGCTGGGATCGGCCCTCGCCATGCAGCTCTCTGGCCTGTCGATGGCGATGGGCGCCTTCCTCGCCGGCGTGCTCCTGTCGGAATCGACTTTCCGACACCAGCTCGAAGCCGACGTCGAGCCGTTTCGCGGCATCCTGCTCGGCCTGTTCTTCCTCGCTGTCGGCATGTCGCTCGACCTTGGCGTCGTCGCCCAGAACTGGCGGCTCGTCGCCATCTATGTCGTCGCCTACATGGTCATGAAGGCGCTCGGCATTTACATCGTGGCGCGCATCCTGAAGAGCGGTCACCGCGAGGCGCTCGAACGCGCCGTCTTCATGGCGCAGGGCGGAGAGTTCGCCTTCGTGCTCTATTCGTCGGCAGCCGCGGTCGGCATCATCGACGGCCAGGCCAACGCAACGCTGACCGCCATCATCATCATCTCGATGGTGCTGACGCCCTTGGCGATCGTGGCGCTGCGTTACCTCACCCCGCGTGACGAGCAATCGCTCGACGGTGTCGACATCGCCGACGGCCTCACCGGCAGCGTGCTGATCATCGGTTTCGGCCGTTTCGGCCAGATCGCCAGCCAGCCGCTTTTGCTGCGCGGGATGGACGTCTCGATCATCGACAATGAGGTAGAGATGATCCAGGCCGCGGCCGATTTCGGCTTCAAGGTTTATTACGGCGACGGCACGAGGCTGGACATCCTGCATGCGGCCGGCGCCGGGCGGGCTCGCGCGGTGCTGATCTGCGTCGACAAGCCGGACGCCGCCGTACGCATCGCGCAGCTGATCAAGGCCGAATTCCCGCTGGTTACCATCCTGGCGCGTGCCTTCGACCGCGGCACCGCGCTGCAGCTGGTGCGCGCTGGCGTCGACTACCAGCTGCGCGAAACCTTCGAATCGGCGCTGGTCTTCGGCGGCTCGGCGCTGGAGTCGCTCGGCGTCGATCCGGAAGAAGTCGCCGAGGTCATCGAGGATGTCCGGCGCCGCGACGAAGCGCGCTTTGAGACGCAGCTGGCCGAGGGTGTGCGCGCCGGCCAGCGTTTCCTCAAGGGCAATATCGGCACGCCGATCCCCACGCCGCTGACGCAGCCGCGCCGCGCCGGCCGCGCGCTGAACCAGGAAACGGCCGTCGTGCTGAACAAGGCAGAGACCAACAACTGAGGGGCAAGGCATGGCAGAGGTCGACGCGCGGCCGCTTTCGGTCACAAAATTCTGGCGCGACGCGGGCGAGGACGCATGGTTCGAGAAGAGCGATGCCTTCGACTTGGATTTCCGCAACCGCTTCCTCGAACTTCACTACGCCGCGGCACGGCGCGAATGCGACGACTGGAACGCACATGCCGAAGGATCGCTGGCGCTGATGATCCTGCTCGATCAGTTCCCGCGCAACTGCTTCCGCGGTACCGGCCACATGTATGCGACCGATCCGCTCGCCCGGTATTTCGCCGACCGGGCGATCGCCGCCGGCCAGGACCTGGAACTGGAGGAACTGTTCCGCGTCTTTCTCTATCTGCCCTTCGAGCATTCCGAAGCACTGGCCGACCAGGAGCGGTCGGTGCAGCTCACGTCCGCCAGGGCGCCCGAATATCTGAAATACGCCGAAGAGCATCTGGAAATCATCCGGCGCTTCGGACGCTTTCCGCATCGCAACCACATGCTCGGCCGCGCGACGACGGCTGAGGAACGAGCCTTCCTGGACGGCGGCGGGTTTTCGGGCTAACCGGCCGATCTTAGCCGAGCCACCATTCGCGGCCGGACGGCAGCCGCTCGATCCCCGATGTATCGACGGCCTTGAGCCGCTCCGACACGCTCCTGTCGCCGACCGAAAGCCCGGGCGCGATCTCGGCCAATGGCGCCAGCACGAAGGCGCGCTCGAGCATGCGCGGATGCGGCACTTCGAGCCCGGTCTCGTGGATCACCCGGTCGCCGAACACCAGGATGTCGATGTCGATCAGCCGCGGCCCCCAGCGCTCCTCGCGCACACGTTTCAATCGCCTCTCGACATCGAGGCAAAGGTCGAGCAGCGCGCGCGGCGAGAGCGCCGTCTCGATCGCGGCGGCAGCGTTGAGAAAATCGGGCTGGTCGAGTTTGCCCCAGGGTGGCGTGCGGTAGAGCGAGGAGACCGCGGTGACGCGCGTCGCGTCATCGCCGTCCAGTATGCGTAACGCCGCGCCCATGGACTTCGCCGGGTCGCCGAGATTGCCGCCGAGACTGAGATAGACGGCGCTATTCTGGCCAGACAACGGTCACCTCGACATAATCCAGCACGCCGGGCACCGGCGCGTTCGGCTTGCGCACGGTGATCGCGGCCTTCCTGATCTGCGAGAACCGCGCCGTCAGCGCCTTTGCGACCTCCAGCGCCAACGCCTCGATCAGGAAGCGGCGATGTCCGGTCACGATCTTCTCGATGACCGCGAAGGCGACGCCATAATTGACCGTATCCTCGATGGAGTCCTCCGTCAGCGGACGGCTGGGTTCGACGGTCAGCTCGGCATCGACATAGAAACGCTGGCCAAGCGTCTCCTCCTCGTCCAACACGCCGTGGCGGGCGAAGAAGGCGCAGTTCTTCATACGGATGACGTACATGATCAGGGTCCGCGAGGAAGCTCGGTTTCGCGCGCAAGCATAGCATCGGTCAGCGCCAGCGCGTCCACGTTGATTGCGACATCGTGGACGCGAAACAGGTCGGCTCCTTTCAAGCGCAGGATGACGCTCGTCGCCGCCGTGCCGGCGGCCCGATCGCCAGGCTCGCGCCCGGTAGCGGTGCCGATGAAGCGCTTGCGCGAGGTCCCCGCCATAAGTGGATAGCCGAGCGCCTGAAGCTCGGAAAACCGCGCCATCAGGTCGAGGTTTTCCGCCGCCGTTTCCTTGGCGAAGCCGAAGCCGGCATCGAGCACGATCTGACTGTCGGCGATATTGGCAGCGCGCGCGATCTCCAGCGATTTGCGCAGGAACAGGAACTGGTCCTCGATCACGTCGGGCAGCTTCTGCCGCTCGCGCCCGGTGTGCATGATGATGAGTCCAGCGCCGGTTTCAGCGGCGACGCGCGCGATGCCCGGCTCGCGCTGCAGCCCGATGCCCGGCTCGCGCTGCAGCCCCCAGACATCGTTGACGATATGGGCGCCGGCGGCGATTGCGCGCCGCGCGGTATCCTCGCGATAGGTGTCGACCGAGATCAGCGCCTCGCCGGAAGCCGCGAGCGCCGCGATGACCGGCAACACGCGGCCCTGCTCTTCTTCAGCGGTGATCGGCGCGAAACCCGGCCGCGTCGATTCCCCGCCGACATCGATGACCCCGGCGCCTTCTCCCACCATGCGACGTGCCTGCTCCAGGGCCTTTTCCGGCGCGATGAACAAGCCGCCGTCCGAAAAACTGTCGGGCGTCACGTTGAGGATGCCGACGACGACCGCCTTCGGACCGAGGTCGAGATAGCGTCCATGCGCCAACTGCCATCGCCTTGTCGTCATTGCCCATCAACCATCCGTGATCCGCGCGAAATCAATTCCGTTGCGCTGGCGACGGCCCTAAAGCAAGGTGCGTGAAGAGGCAATATGATGAACCGTCCCCTGCTCTGCGCCCTGATGCTCGCCCTGGCCGCCACGCCGGCGACCGCTGCGAATCTGGTGAAGACCTACAGCTATTTCAGCGTCGGCGGCCGCACGCTCGACGATATCCAGAACCAGCTGTCGAAAAACGGCCCCGAAGTGAAGAGCACCGGGTCGCGGCATCCAGGCGCCACGCAGATGGCCTTTACGACCCGTATCAGCTACGCGCAGAGCGGGCAGTCCTGCCGCATCGCCGACGCGGCCGTCACCGTGAAGGTCAAGGTGATCCTCCCCGAATGGCGGCGCCCGCGCAAAGCCGATCCCGACGTCAGGCTGTTCTGGGACACGCTCTCGGCGGATATCAAGCGGCATGAGGAGCGCCATGTCGAGATCGCCAAGAACCATGCGCGCTTGCTCGAGGATGCGCTGAAGGCCAGCTACGCGCAAAAGACGTGCGAACAGGCAAAGGCGGAGGCCGCGTCGATCCAGGCAGCCGAGCTCGCCAGGCACGATCAGGACCAGGTCCGCTTCGACCGCGTCGAGGCCGTCAATTTCGAAAGCCGTATCATTCGGCTGATGCGCTATCGGATGGAGCGCGTCGAGGCCGGCCAGCTGCCGCCGCCTTAACCTCAGAGCCCCGGGGCCAATTTCGCCCAAACATGATGCCAGATGGCAAAAACTTTCGAGCGGCGGTCGAAATCGGCCTATATCGCACGACATATAGCGGTTCGAAATGCCCAGAACCCTATCCGCGATCAAATGACAGGCGCGACCGGCCAAAGCCCTCTTGGCGCGCCGAGCACCAGCCTTTGAAAGAAATGACGCATGGACCAGACCGTCGAGACGATGGCGCCGAAAGCCGCGCCGATGAGCGAGAGCGAGAAGAACGCCATCATCGGCGGGGTGCTTTTGTCGATGCTGCTGGCGGCGCTTGACCAGACCATCGTCGCCCCCGCCCTGCCGACGATCGCGCGCGCGCTCGGCCATGCCGAATATCTGCCCTGGATCGTCACCGGCTATCTTCTGACCGCGACCGCGATGGCGCCGCTCTACGGCAAGATTTCCGATGTCTATGGACGCCGTCCCGTCATCTACGCCGCGATCCTCATCTTCCTGCTCGGCTCGCTGGTCAGCGCGCTCGCTCCCAACATGCTGGTTCTGGTCATCGGCCGTGCCATCCAAGGCGCCGGCGGCGGCGGTCTCTTCGCGCTCGCCCAGACCGTCATCGGCGATCTCGTGCCGCCGCGCGAGCGCGCCCGCTACGCGGCCTGGATCGCCGGCACCTGGGCGGTCGCCAGCGTCGCCGGCCCGCTGCTCGGCGGCGTCTTTGCCGAGCATTTGCACTGGTCGCTGATTTTCTGGATCAACCTGCCGATCGGCATCCTGGCCATGGCCATCATCAACAATCCACTGAGGAAGCTGCCGATCGTAGCCAAGAACCATCGTATCGACGGCTTGGGCGCCGTGCTGCTGGTTGTCGCCACTTCGCTGCTGCTCCTGGCACTCAACTGGGGCGGCAGTGCCTATCCCTGGTTTTCCCCCGAGATCCTTGCGCTGGCGGCCTGCTCGGCCGTGTTCTGGGCTTGCTTCGCGCTAAGGCTGCTCAAAGCGGCGGAGCCTTTGATCTCGCTCGACGTCTTGAGCAATCCGATCGTTCTCGCCGGCACGCTGTCGATGTTCCTGTTGCAGGCCGCGAACATTGGCGCTTCGGTTTACCTGCCGGTCTACCTGCAGTCGGTGGTCGGTCTGTCGGTCAGCCAATCCGGTACCGCCATGCTCGGCCTCCTGCTCGGCACGGTTGCCGGCGCCACTTTCAGCGGGCGCATGATCCCGCGTTTCGTCCACTACAAGCGCATCGCCATGGTCGGCGTCAGCCTGGCCATCGTCTGCATTGGCGTGCTCAGTGCCATTGCGGCACACGCCTCGCTGCTCGAAGTCCTGATCCTGACCACGCTCACGGGCTTGGGGAGCGGAACGACCTTCCCGGTCGCCACGGTGTCGGTCCAGAACGCCGTCGACCGCGCGCACCTGGGCGTGGCGACCGGCGTGCTGACCTTTCTGCGCACACTGGGCGGCGCGCTCGGCGTGGCGATCCTTGGCGCCGTGGCGCTTGGCTACGGCTTGCCGTTGTCGTCCGAGGGCTCGGCGACGCATATCGAATTGTCATCGGCGTTGCCGTTCGTGATGATCTTTCTCACCACCGGGATCACGCTCGTCCTGGCGCTGATCGTGCTGGCGCTCATGCCGGAAAAGGAACTGCGCGGCCATGACGAGCAAGCCGCTCCCGTGCTCGCGGAATAATCTCTCCAGGTGTGTTGAGATTCAGGTCAGGCCGAGTCGAGAATGGCGGCTCCCGAGAACCGGAGCGGAGCGTACTTAAAGTACGTGAGCACCGGAAGCGCAGGGAGTTGCCGTTCGCAGGCCGGCATCACCTGAATATCGACATACCTACTCATGGACGCCGAGCTTCTTCTGCAAGCTGGTCGACGAGGTCGTGTATTGAAAGACGATGCGCTCGCCCGGGCTGATAATGCGCTTGGCGGCCTGCGCCATCAACGCCACCTCATGGAAGCCTGACAGGATCAGCTTAAGCTTGCCCGGATACCAGTTGATGTCGCCGACGGCAAAGATGCCTGGGATCGACGTCTGGAACTTCTCGGTGTCGACCGGGATCAGGTTTTCGCGGAGGTTCAGGCCCCATTCGGCAATCGGCCCGAGCTTCATAGTCAGGCCGAAGAACGGCAGCATGCGCGTGCACGGCACCTCGACATCGCCGTCCGGACCGCCCTTGACGGTCGCGGATGATAGCTGGCCATCGGCGCCGGCAAGGCCGCTGACCTGACCGACCAGGAATTCGAGCTGCTTCATCTCCTGCATGGCGTACATCTTGTTGACGCTGTCGGGGGCAGCGCGGAATTCGGGGCGGCGATGGACCAGCGTCACGCTTTTGGCGATCGGCTGCAGGTTAAGAGTCCAGTCGAGCGCTGAATCGCCGCCGCCGACGATGACGAGATCTTGGCCGCGGAATTCCTCCATGCGCCGGACCGAGTAAAAGACGCTCTTGCCTTCATAGTCCTCGATGCCCGGAATGGGCGGGCGCTTGGGCTGGAACGAGCCGCCGCCGGCGGCGATGACCACCACCTTGGCTTCGAACAGCTCGCCCTCGTCGGTGGCGACGCGGAAACTGCCATCCTCAAGTCTTTCAAGGCTGGAGACCATGCGGTTGAAGGTGAACTCCGGCTTGAACGGATGGATCTGTTCCATGAGCTTATCAACGAGACCCTGGGCCGAGATCGTTGGCCAGCCTGGAATGTCGTAAATCGGCTTTTCCGGGTAGAGTTCGGCGCACTGGCCGCCGGGACGGTCGAGAATGTCGATGAGATGGCATTTCATGTCGAGCAGGCCGAGCTCGAACACAGCGAACAGGCCGACCGGCCCTGCCCCGACAATGAGAACGTCCGTCTTGATTGTATCGCTCATGCGCTGCCCCCTTCTGGGAATGGAGCGAGACTGCATGAGCTATTGCCTGCTGCCAAGCAGCCAGCGTGAAAGAATGTTGAGAAGCGGCCTACGGTGTGTCGAGATTCAGGTCAGGCCGAGCCGGAGTCGAAGACGGGCGCGAAGCGACCAAACTGGGTGGCTTCCGAGAACCGGAGCGGAGCGTACTTAAAGTACGTGAGCACCGGAAGCGCAGGAGGCCGCCATTTGCAGGCCGGCATCACCTGAATATCGGCGCACCTCAGCCCTGGCGTTCGGGAACCCGGACAATCAGCCCGTTCAGCGCGTCGCGCACCTTGATCTGGCACGAGAGGCGAGAATTCGGCTGGACGTCGTAGGCGAAGTCCAGCATGTCCTCTTCCATCGCCTCCGGCTCGCCGACCTCGGCCGTCCATGCCTCGTCGACATAGACATGGCAGGTCGCGCAGGCGCAGGCGCCGCCGCATTCGGCCTCGATGCCGGGCACCGCGTTGCGGATGGCGTTTTCCATGACCGTCGAGCCGTTTTCGGCCTCGACGTCAAACTGGGTCCCGTCATGGGCGATGTAAGTCAGCTTGGTCATTAAGTCACCTGAGGAGTCGCAGCCGAGATAATCACTCCACCGGACAAGTCAACTGCGGCGCGAAAAGCGCCACGAAATGACGTTTTTCAAAAAGATGGCGCTAGCGGCTGATGCCGGCGATGAAATCGCGCACTTCCTCGATCAGCATGCCGAGCCGCTTGAGGGCCCGGACATCTTCCGGCTGTTTCTCGATGATCGCCGCGCAGTCGGCCACCGCGAACGCGCCGATGCCGCGCGCCGAGCCCTTCAAGCCGTGCGCCAGAAGTATCCTCTGCTTGGCGTCGGCATCCGCGATCTGGTCGCAGACGGTGAGCGACTGCTGCACGAACAGCGCCAGCACCTCCCGTTCGAGGTCCCGGTCGCCCATCGTCTGGCGCGCCAGATGGCCGAGATCCACAGGTCGGGCTCCAGCCGTTCCGGAGGCATCTCCCCCCGGCATGGAAAACGCAATACCACTTTCGCCACGCATACGCACTGCAACTCCATAAAGCGGGCAGACGAGCCCGAGAAATTAGGCGATTCCGGTCGCCAACGGGTTAACGATTGGAGGGGAAAAATGTTGTCACGGAGGCGGCCGGATCACGCTTCCGTTAACCCTATATTTAAAGTTTTACGTATCGCCCGGAATGCATGTTTTCTTTACCCCGGTGTGTCATTACGATACGAAGGTCCATTTTTCAGCCTCCCGCTCGGGATAGACAAGCCAGAATCGGGCCAGAATCAGGCCAAAATCATAAGTCCCGCGGCAGCTAGTACAGGGTAGCGAAGGCATGGCTAAGAAACCAACGACGACCAAGTCTCTCGACAGCGACGTAGCCGCGGAACTGGAAAAGGCGCTTGACCTTGACCTTGGCGGCGACGAAGGCGGCCTCGACATGGCGGCGTCGATGGAGGATCTCGAAGCGCAGATATCGGCGGCGGCCGACGAGCTGGCGCGCGAAGGCCGCAGCCAGCGGACAGAGCCGGCGAACAACCCTCAGCCCGCCACTCCCCAGCCTCCAAGGGCGCCCGCGGCCAAGCCCGCGGAACTGCGTCCGGTCGAGCCGCGCAACGGACAGCCGTCCGGCTTCACGCCGCCCGCCGGCTTCACGCCCGCCAATGACGACCGCCAGAAGGACTACAAGACGCTGCTGCACAGCCTTAATCGGCGTGCATCGAGCACCGTCTACTGGGTGATCGCCTTTATCTCGCTGGCCTGGATCGCCGGCGCCGGCGGCCTGGCCAACCTCCTGTTCGGCTCCGGCATCTGGAAGATCCGTACCTTCGACCAGTTCTTCGCCCGCCCCGAACTGATCGGCCTGGCGGTTGCCGCGATCGTTCCGGTCATCCTGTTCTGGGCATTCGCCGCCATGATCCGGCGCGCGCAGGAAATGCGCATCGCCGCGCAATCCATGACCGAGGTCGCCTTCCGCCTGGCCGAGCCGGAAAACCTCGCCCAGGACCGTGTCATGATGATAGGCCAGGCCGTCCGCCGCGAGGTAGCGGCGATGGGCGAAGGCATCGAGCGGACGCTCGCCCGCGCGGTCGAGCTCGAAACGCTCGTCCACGGCGAAGTCACCCAGATCGAACGCTCCTATTCCGAAAACGAGGCCCGCATCCGTTCCCTCGTCGATGGTCTGGGCAGCGAGCGCGAGGCGGTCGTCACCCATGCCGAGCGCGTGCGCGCTTCGATCGCGAGCGCGCACGAGACGCTGCGCGACGAGATCGGCGCGGCCAGCGACATTATCCGCGATTCGATCCTCAACGCGTCGACCAAGCTGTCGATGACGATCAACAATTCTGGCGACACGCTGATCGATCGCATCAATGAAAGCTCGACGTCGATCTTCGATTCCGTCGAATCGCGCCTGGACAACATCACCGACCGGCTTTCGACCTCCGGCGAGGCTTTCGCCAGCCTGCTCGACACCCGCATCGCCAAGCTGACCGACACGACCGACGGCCTCACCCGCTCGCTGACCGACCTGCTCGACGACCGCACGAATGGGATGGTCTCTCTTCTCGGCGGCGCTGCCCGCACGCTGAACTCAGAATTCGAGGCGAGCCTCAGCGGCATCGAACGCACGCTGGCCGAACGCGGCCAGGCGCTGATCAGCGAATTCCAGACCCGCGCCGAGGCGCTCGACACGGGCACGCAGAAGCTCAACGCCGCCCTCGAAGCGCGCGCCCGCCAGATCAACGAGACGATGGTGGAACGCGCGAAGGAAATCGCCCACGCCTTCGCGGAAAGCAAGGACACGCTGTCGGCGATGATCGATCAGGGCAAAACCCAGATCGGCGCCGATATGGCCGACATCATCTCGTCGACGTCCTCGATGCTCGAAGCTCGCGCCACCGACTTCGCCGGCCGTATGGAAGCGGCCCGGCATGTGGTGTCGCGCTCCTTCGATGCCGACATCCAGCGGCTGGCCAATGCCCGTGTCGGCATCGAGGAAGCCGTCGAGAACCACAGCCGCGCGCTTTCCGAGAGCCGTGAGCGCATGGCCGCCGCCATGCAGGAGGACCTGGCGAAATTTGCCGAGGGCCGCGCCGAGATCGATGCCGCCGTCACCAACCAGGTGCAGAAGCTGGCCGAAGGCCGCGGCCTGATCTCGCGCGCGCTGGAAGAAGACCTGCGCAAGGTGAACGAGTCGCGCGCCGCCATCGATGCTTCGCTTGGCAGCCATCTGGAGCAGCTCGAAGAGGGTCGCAACCGCCTGTCCCAGGCTTTGAACGAAGACTCCGGCAGACTCGTCCAAACTCGCACAATGATAGACGAAATGGTCGCTGGCCATGTCGGGAAACTGGCCGAGGGCCGCAACATCCTGGCGCGCGCGCTGGAAGCCGATCTCGGCAAGCTCGCCGACAGCCGCGCGGCGGTCGACGGCCTCGTCGCCGGTCAGGTCGAGAAGATCGCCGAAGGCCGTGCCGTGCTCGCCAAGGCGCTCGAAACCGACATTATCGGTATCAGGAACCTGATCGAGACCCATTCGACCAAGCTCGCCGAGGACCGCGGCGAACTCAGCCGCGCGCTTGAAAACGATCTGAGCGGCATCCGCGGCCTGATCGACGGCCACGCTGGCAAGCTTGCTGAGGACCGCAGCCTGCTGTCGCAGACGCTGGAGGCCGACCTCGCCAAGCTGGCCGAAAGCCGTGCCTCGATCGACGGCCTCGTCGCCGGCCAGGTCGAAAAGCTCGCCGAAGGCCGCGATATTCTGAAGCGCGCCTTGGAGGCTGATATCAACACCATCAAGGGCGCCATTGCTGGCCACTCCGACAAGCTGCTGGAGGATCGCTCACAGCTGTCGAACGCCCTCGAAGCCGATCTGCAGGCGGTCAGCGGCGCCATCGCCGATCATCAGAACCGGCTCGTCCAGGATCGCTCCCTGCTGTCGAAGTCGCTGGAGGACGATCTCGCCAAGCTGGCGGAGAGCCGCTCCAGCATCGACGGGCTTGTCGCCGGCCAGGTCGAAAAGCTCGCCGAGGGCCGCGACATCCTCAAGCGCGCGCTGGAGGCCGATCTCAACACGATCCAGGGCGCGATCGTCGATCATTCGCAGAAGATCACCGACCACCGCGCCGACCTTTCGCGGGCGCTGGAGAACGACATGGCCAGCGCCAGCGGCCTCATGCAGACCCATGCCGACCAGCTGTCGCAGAACCGCGCGACGCTGTCCAAGGCGCTGGAAGACGATCTCGCCAAGCTGGCCGAAAGCCGTTCCAGCATCGACGGGCTGGTCGCCGGCCAGGTCGAGAAGCTGGCGGAAGGCCGCGACATCCTCAAGCGCGCGCTGGAGGCCGACCTTGCCAAGTTGGCCGAAAGCCGCGCCTCGATCGACGGCCTCGTCGCTGGCCAGGTCGAGAAGCTTTCGGAAGGCCGTGACATCCTCACGCGCGCCCTTGAAGCCGACCTTGCCAAGCTGGCCGAAAGCCGTTCCGGCATCGACGGGCTCGTCGCCGGCCAGGTGGAGAAGCTCGCCGAAGGCCGCGATATCCTCAGGCGCGCCCTCGAAGCGGACCTGCAGAAGCTGACCGAAAGCCGGTCCGAGATCGACAACGTCATCGCCGGCCATGTCGGCAAGCTGTCCGAAGGCCGCGACATGCTGGCCCGCGCCTTGGAGGACGATCTCGCCAAGCTCGCCGATGCGCGCAACGACGTCGACCGTTCGGTGTCCGGCCATATCGACCAGATCGCCGCCAGAAGCGGCGACATCTCAGCGGCGATCGCTGCCGATGTCGAGAAGATCGAGCAGGCCTTCAGCCGCCAGACCGGTGTCATCGAGGAACGCGCCAGCACCATGGAGCGCGCGCTGTCGACCGGTGTCGACAACGTGCGCGGCGTGCTGGAGAAGACTGCGGTGTTCGTGGCGGGCGCGTTGCGCGACAAGGTCATGGAAGTCACCAGCACGCTGCATGAGCAGGCCGGTGCGGCCTTCAGCGATGCCGATCGCAAGATCGCCGAGCGCGCCGAGCAGACCTCTGCCGCGCTGCTTGCCAGGGCCGAGGACATTGCCCAGGCCTTCGAGGCGGCCGACCGTCGCCTGCACGAGCGCGCCCAGGATACGTCCAACATGCTGATGGCGCGCGCCGACGATGCGTCGAACACGCTCATGGCCCGCGCCGAGGAAACCGCCGACAAGCTGGCGACGCGCGCCGGCGAGATCGCCAACACCTTCGACGCGGCCGACCAGAAGCTGGTTGCCCGCGCCGTCGAGACGGCGCAGTCGCTCGCCGCGCGTGCCGGCGACATCCTGCGCAACTTCGAGGGAGCCGACGAGCGGCTCTCGATACGCATCACCGAATCGGCCGAAGCATTGGCCGCCCGCGCCACCGATCTCGGCCGCATCTTCGACGGCGCCGACCAGCAGCTGATGGGGCGCATCGCAGAGGGTTCGGAAGCGCTCTCCGCTCGCGCCGGCGAGATCGGCCGCATCTTCGACGACGCCGACAACCGCCTGGTGTCGCGCATCGCCTCGACCAGCTCGACCATCGGCGGGCATGCCGACACGATCGTCGGCGCCTTCGCCGCCACCGAACAGCGTGTCGCCGACCGCGCCCGCCAGACCGGCCAGGAGCTCGCCGTTCATGCCCGCGAGATCGAGCAGGCGCTGGCCGGCGCCGACGAGCGGCTTGCCGCAAGCGCCGCGGCTGCCGCCGCACGCGTCGAGGACCAGGTCGCGAGCGTGGAAAACCGCCTCGCCTACACCGCCGAGACGATGGGCCAGAAGCTCAACGAGCAGGTCTCCAGCGCCGAGGCTCAGCTGATCTCGCGCGCCAACGTCATCGCCGAGACCTTCACGGCGGTCGGCCAGCATATCGGCCAGAGCACCAACGAGGCCGCGCGCACGATCGGCGCCAACACCCGCGAACTCAATACCATGCTCGCGGCGCGGTCGGCCGAGATGGCCAAAATCCTCGACGAAACGGCCAAGCCGCTGGTCGAGCGCTTCGCCCAGGGCGGCTCCGAACTGCAGCGTAGCATGGAGGAGGTCACCGAACGCGCGGCCGAGAAGCTGCGCAGCGAGAACACGAACCTCGTCAATGCTCTCGCAAGCCGCACGGCCGAAACGCTGTCGGCCGTCGAAGGCGCGCGTTCCTCGCTTGCCGACAGCGTGGCCGACCTCATCGGCCGCATGACGACCTCCAGCGCCCAGCTCGGCCAGCTCATCGAGCAGGCTGCGGTCAATCTCGGCCAGGTCGAGGAGCGGCTCTCCGGCAGCACGCAGAGCTTCGCCACGACCACGGAGAAGGCCGCCCAGACCTTCGCCAGCTCGGCGCGCCTGGTCGATTCCAACACGACGCGGCTCACCGACCTGTCATCGGCGACGCTGCGCGAGGTGGCCTCGATCGCGACCAAGTTCGACGAGCACAGCCGGCTGCTCTCCAGCGCCTCGAATCTGCTCAGCTCCGCTCAGAGCAATCTCGAGCACACGCTGGAGCGCCAGTCGTCGCTGGAGGACCTCGCCGTCGGCCTGGTCAAGAAGTCGGAAGACCTCGAGAAGGTGATGCGTTCCTTCGAAAGCCTTGTCGGTCAGACGATGCAGACCGCGGAAGGCCGCACGATGGAGTCGGCGGAAAAGATCCGCACCACCATCGCCGAAGTGATCGATTCGGCGACGCGCCGTTTTGCCGACGCGACCGAGGAGATGCGCCGCACCGCGAGCTCCATCAAAAGCGAGTTGGATCTCACCCGCGCCGAGCTGAAGAAGGGCGTCATCGAGATGCCGGAAGAGGCCAAGGAATCAACCTCGGCCATTCGTCGCGCCGTCTCCGAGCAGATCAACGCGCTCAAGGAACTGTCGGATATCGTTGCGAAATCCGGCCGCAGCGGCTCGAGCGAACAGGGCGAGCCGCGCGGCCTGCGCCCTGCTCCGCAGCAGGCACAGGCCCGCGCCGCCGAACCGCCGCTGCGCCGTCCGCCGGCTCCGCAGCCTCCGCCGCAGCCGCAACCAACGGCTCGCGCTCCGCAGGCGCCGCTGGCCGAGACCACGCTGCGTGGCACGCTCGATCTCGAACGCCCGGCCGAAGCGCCGCGCCGCGAGCCGAACGGCAAGCCCACGCAGGGCGGCTGGGTGCGCGACCTGCTGACCAACGCCTCGCGTGAGGAAGAGCTGAGGCCGGCAGCGCCGGTCGAAGCGCCACGCGCGACGCCGGCCCAGCGCTCACCGCTGCATGTCATGGAGTCGCTCAACTCGCTCTCCGTCGACATCGCCCGCGCCATCGACCACGACGCCTCGATCGAGCTCTGGAACCGCTACCGTCGCGGCGAACGCGACGTGTTCACCCGCCGCCTCTACACGCTGAAGGGCCAGCAGACCTTCGACGAGATCCGCCGCAAATATCAGGCCGAGGCGGAATTCCGCGCTGCGGTCGATCGCTACTGCGAGGATTTCGAAAAGCTGCTCAAGGATGTCTCGCGCAACGACCGCGACAACATCATGGCGCAGACCTATCTGACGTCCGACACCGGCAAGGTCTACACCATGCTGGCCCACGCCAGTGGCCGGCTGCACTGACGCGGCCAAGCGGAATCCGAAACTAAAAAGGCGGGTCTCGGCCCGCCTTTTTCATGTCCACGATGTCGATTGTCGGCTCGGCCGGCGTTCAGATCGTCTGGTCCGTCCAGCGGACGATATCCTTCGCCGCCTGGCCGAAGGCATTGTCCAGCGCACCGACATAAGCCACGTTGCCGCTGCCGGAGACTGGGGCGCTGGCCGTGAAACTCTTCGAGGCGCGCACCTCGCCGTTGCGGTCGTTGAGGATGCGCACGAAGAGATCGACATCGGCATGCTCGCCGCCATCGACGCGCACCTCGAAGGAGCGCACCTCGACGATGATCTGGTAGTCGATCGCCAGCCCCTCGCCCGGCTTGCCGACGCCGGCAAAGCTGCCGGAGCGCTGGAAGGTCTCGGCCAGCCTCGCCTGCACGATGAGCGGCAGCCGATCCGCCCATTGCGCGCCCTTCAGGAACTGGATCGATCCGTCGGAGGGCCTTATGACGATGTTCTGGCTGTCCAGCGCCTTGAGCGCGGATGGCTGGGCGATCAGGATCTGGCGGCGGCTGTGGGCGCGGATGTCGACCGACGGCGCGGACAATTCAAACGTGTCGAGCGGCGCCGGCTTGCCGCCCAGGACCGCACAGCCGGCAACCGCAAGCACCAGCAGCACCGCCGCGGATGATCTCAAACTACCCGCTACCACCCTGACCGACTTCACGCGTGATCCCCGTTGTCCCCGATCAACCCGCATTCGCGGTTTATTTTCTTGGCGGTCGCGGCGGCCGAAGTCAACGCCGCGCCCTTCCGTCGAATTGCCGGACCTCGCCTTCGCCGCCGGACAGGATGCGCTGCGGATTGCGGCTGAGATCGGTCACCGCTTCCTCGATGCGGTTGATCGAGCGCCGGCTGTCCTGCACCAGCGCCTCGACATTGTTGAGGCCCTGGCCGGAGAAGCGCGCCAGATTGTCGGTGATGGTGCCGAGCCGCGCATTGAGCGTGTCGGCAACCTGCTTGAAGGATTTCAGCGTCGCCCTGGCATCGGCCATCACGCCGTTGGCCTCACCGGAGCCGAGGAGATGATCGACCTTCGCAAGGATGCCGTCGACGCGCACCGAGGCGTCGTTGAGGCGCTGCGCAAGCTGGCGGGCATTCTTGATCGTGTCATTGATGTCGTCGGAGCGGTTGGCGATCTTGTCGGTGACCTTGGCGATGTCGGATGCCGCCTTGTCGGCGCTGGCGCTGGCCTTCTGGATGTTGGCCAAAGCGGCTTTGACATCCGCCGGATCGATGCCGTCGAGCACGCCATTGACCTTGGCCAGCGTGCCTTGCGTCTGCTTGGCGAAATCGTTGATCGAGCCGACCGCCGTGTTGACGTTGTCGATGACGGTATCGAATTGCTTCGAGGTCTCTTTCAGGTTCGCCGTCACCGTGTCGACGTTGGCCACGATGCTCTTGATCTGGTCCTTGTCGACGGAATTGAGCAGGCCTTCGGCGGCTTTCAGCGTGCTGTCGAGCCGCCCCGAGACATTCTTCAGTTGGTCCGAAAGCGAGCTCACCGCCGACAAGAACTTGTCGATACCGTCGGAATTCTTGGCCAGCGCGTCCGAGAAGGTCTCGACGTTCTTGACCGTCTGCGTCAGCGGGCCGCGAACGTCCTTGGTGAAGCCTTCGAGCTCGCTAAGCACCTTGTCGGCGCGCGTAAAGATGTTCTGCGCCGTCTGCAAAAGGTTGGTGACCGCGGATGGGTTGGCGACGATCTCGGCGACCCTGCCTTCCTTCTCCGCCTCGTCGAGCAGCCTGGCTTCCTTGGGGTCGGCACCCTTGAGCTCGATATTGGCCTGGCCGCTGAGGCCGGTAAGTCCGATATCGGCCTGCGTCGACTTGGTGATCGGCGTCCAGCGGGCGATTTCGGTGTCGGCGATGGCGACGGTCGGATCGTCGCCATCGATATAGACGTTCTTCACGTCTCCCACCCTGACGCCATTGAACAGCACCAGGCTGCCGCGGCTGAGGCCGGAGGCCGAGCCTGGGATGCGCACGCGCAGCATCGCTGTTTCGCCCCTGTCGCCGATCGCGGCCGTCCAATAGACGAAGGCGAAGGCCGCCAGGATCGCGCCCAGCGTGAAGATGCCGACGATTACGTAGTTGGCTCTTGTTTCCATCGCCCCACTTATCGCTATGCGCGCGCCGCAAGATCAAGTTGCCGGGCGCGTTTTCCGCGGAAATAGGATTTCACCCACGGCTCATCGCTCTTCAGCATGTCGTCGATCGTGCCTTCCACCAGCACCCGCTTCTTGCCGAGCACCGCCACGTGGTCGCAGGCGGTAAACAGCGTGTCGAGATCGTGCGTGACCATGTAGACGGTCAGATCCATCGTGTCGCGCAGCTTGACGACCAGTTCGTCGAATTCGGCGGCGCTGATCGGATCGAGCCCGGAGGTCGGCTCGTCCAGAAAGACGATGTCGGGATCGAGCGCCAGCGCCCGCGCCAGCGCCGCGCGCTTGATCATGCCGCCGGAAAGCTCGGACGGAAATTTCTGCGCCGCGTCGGGCGGCAGCCCGACCAGCTCGATCTTGAGCATTGCGAGCTCGTCCATCAGCGCCTTGGGCAGGTCGAGATATTCGCGCATCGGCACCTGCACGTTCTCCAGCACCGTCAGCGCCGAAAACAGCGCGCCATGCTGGAAAAGGACGCCGAGCCGCATATCGATGCGCAGGCGGTCTACGTCGCTCGCCTTGTCGACGTCGACGCCGAACAGGCTGATCGTCCCCGACTGCTTCGGCATCAGCCCCAGTATGGTGCGCAACAGCACCGACTTGCCAGCGCCCGAGGCGCCGACGAAGCCGAGGATCTCCCCGCGCTTGATGTCGAGCGAAAGCTTGTCGAGGATCAGCTTGTCGTCGATGGCGACGGTGACGTCGCGCACCGAAAGTACGATCTCGTCGTCCTCTGTGGCTTCCGCAGTTGCCGCGCCGCCGTTCGCCATCTCAGAACCCGATCGCTGCGTAGAACATGGCGAAAAGCCCGTCCAGGATGATGACGACGAAGATCGACTTCACCACCGACGCGGTGACATGCAGGCCGAGCGATTCGGCGCTGCCGCCGACTTTCATGCCTTCGACCGACGCGATGATGCCAATGATCAGGGCCATGAACGGCGCCTTGATCAGGCCGGCGAAGATGGTGCTGAGATCGATGGCGACGCGCAGCCTGTCGATGAACGCAGCCGGCGGGATGTCCGAATAGAGCCAGGCGGCGACGATGCCGCCGGCGAGTGCGGCAAAATTGGCGATGATGGTGAGGCAAGGCAGCCCGATCACCAGCGCGACGAGCCGCGGAAAGACAAGCACGCCAATTGGGTTGAGGCCGATCACCTTCAGCGCGTCGACCTCCTCGCGCATTTTCATCGAGCCGATCTCGGCCGTGATGGCGCTGCCCGAGCGGCCCGCAAGCATGATCGCGGTCATCAGCACGCCGAGCTCCCGCAGGATCAGCACGCCGACCAGGTCGACGACGAAGATATTGGCGCCGAAATAGCTGAGCTGATAGGCGCCCTGCTGGGCGACGATGGCGCCGACGATGGCCGACATCAGCACCACCACCGGGATCGCGCCGACGCCCATGCGATCGATCTGGTTGAAGATCGCGGCGGGATTGACCGCATGGCCGCGCCCGAGCTTCATCTGCGCGCCGCGGATCGTGGCGCCGAGGATGTTCATCGAGGCGAAGAAATCGTCGCGCATCTCATAGACCCGCCGGCCAACCAGCTCCAGCGCGCGCAGGATGATGTTGGGCGGCCCAGACGGGCCCGATTCGGGCTCGCGGCGGACCGCGTCGCCGACCGCGCCGAGCAGGATCGAGGCGACCTCGCTTTGCCCCTGAAAATGGACCTCGACGCCTTTCTTCTCGAAGGCGCTGGCCAGCCGGTCGATCAGCCAAGCGCCGGCCGTGTCCATCTTTTCGATGTGGGAAAGATCGAGCGTCAGCTGTTTCGCGCCGCTTCTCCGCTCGATCTTGCGCATGTCCGCATCGACCGCCGCCACGGTGCGCGTCGTCCACACGCCGGAAAAGGCGCAGCCCAGCACGCCGCCTTCCTCGCCTACGGCAACGCGTGGCTGGTGCTCGGCGTCCTTGGCGGCCTCGCCGCTTGCGTCGCGTTTGCGGATGGTCAACATGGCGTCCTGTTTAGCCTGACGGGACTGGCGTGTCGATTTGCCGGCAGACTGGTGTCGCACAGCCGGAGAAGAAAATTATGGCGCGTGTCATTTCGGTCGAAATGGAGCGATTCCCGATCGCCGGCACCTTCACCATCTC
Organism: Mesorhizobium sp. WSM3859; assembly: GCF_002295065.1. Taxonomy (GTDB): domain Bacteria; phylum Pseudomonadota; class Alphaproteobacteria; order Rhizobiales; family Rhizobiaceae; genus Mesorhizobium. The sequence goes on along the minus strand of NZ_NSGG01000008.1, from coordinate 141,727 downwards.
ACGCGGATCCAAAACCGAGGCCGAAGTCATCACCGTAACGATCGCTGACGGGGGACGTTCCGGGCGCGGCGAGTGCGTGCCCTATAAACGCTACGGCGAAACCATGGAGGGCGTGTACGCCGCCATCGAGGCGGTGGGCGACCAGATCGCCGGCGGACTGGGCAGGATCGCGCTGCTTGATGCCATGCCGGCAGGCGCGGCACGCAATGCCATAGATTGCGCGCTGTGGGATCTGGAAGCCAAGCTGACCGGCACGCCCGTGGCGGCAGCGATCGGCGTCCTTCCGCCCAAGCCGCTGGAAACCGCCTACACGCTGTCGCTTGCCGAACCGGAAGCCATGGCCGCGCAGGCGCGCGCCAATGCCGCGCGGCCTTTGCTCAAGGTCAAGATCGGCGGCGACAACGACATGGCGAGGATTCGCGCGGTGAGAGAAGCCGCCCCCAACAGCCGTATCATCCTCGATGCCAATGAGGGCTGGACGGACGAGACTATCGAGGCGAATCTCGCCTTCGCCGCGCAGCACGGCATCACACTCATCGAGCAGCCGCTGCCGGCGGGCAAGGACGACATCCTGGGCCGGATAGCGCATCCGGTGCCGATCTGCGCCGACGAAAGCGTGCACGCGGCGAAGGACCTCGACACGCTGGTCGGTCTCTACGACGCCGTCAACATCAAGCTCGATAAATCCGGCGGCCTAACGGAGGCATTGAGATTGCGCGACCGTGCCCGCGATCTCGGCTTCGGCATCATGGTGGGCTGCATGGTCGGCACCTCGCTCGCCATGGCGCCGGCGGTGTTGCTGGCACAGGATGCGGACTTCGTCGACCTCGATGGCCCGCTGCTTCTCGCACGCGATCGCGAGCCAGGCCTCGTCTATCAGGGATCGCTGGTTTCACCTCCTGACAGAGAGCTTTGGGGCTGAGCGCGCGGCAAGGCCGATCAGCGCCATGCCGATGACCGCGATCGGGATCATCGCCCAGAAACCGTCGACGCCCAAGCGGTCGTAAAGCGGCCCGGAAGCAAGCGTGACGGCGGCCATGAAGAAGCCGTTGAAGAAATAGGCGATGCCTTGCGCCGCGCCCGTGCGCTCCTCGGAAACCGTCTCGCCGATCATCTTCTGCAGGCCGATCAGCACCATCGCGACCGAAACCGAGTGCAGCGACTGGACGAGGAAGAAGCCGGCGACGCCCAGCCCGAGCGGCCAGACGAGCGGAAAGGCGATCCAGCGCACGATCGAGCCGATACCGGCGATCACCATCACCCTCACCACCGAGGCCGAAGAAAAAATGCGATTGAAAAACAAGAACATGCAGACTTCGGATACCACGCCCCAGGCCCATAGCAGGCCGACGACGGAATCGCCGATGCCGATCGACTTCCAGTAGATCGACACGAACCCGTAGAGGAAGGCATGGCTGGCGGTGATGATGCCGACCCCGAGCGTGAAATAGAGGAAATAGGGGCCTTATGCTGGATTTCAGTGGCCGACAGCGGCGAGGCCTTGCGCGGCCGCCCCATCCGCGGCGCCCACAGCCCGGCAGCGAGGGCCGCGCCGAGCGCGATGAAGATGATCACCGGAACCGCCTGCCGGCCGGTGGCCGCCAGGATGAAGCCGCCCACGACATTGGCGCAGAGATAGGAAATCGAGCCCCATTTGCGCATACTGGTATAGTTCGAGCCGAAGCGGCGCACGCCCGACAGCGCCAGCGAATCGGCCATCGGCGAATGCGGCGTCCAGACGATGGTGAGCAGCAGCGAGACGGCAAGCACGACCGCGTAGGTCGCCGGCAGGAAATAGCCGGCCGAAATGACCATCGAGGCAGCGACCAGCACGATATACACGTTGGCGCGGTCCTTCGCTCGGTCGGCAAGCGCCGTCAGCATCGGCGTTGTCACCACGCGCAGGAACATTGGCGCCGCCAGAATGACGGCGATCTGTTCGGCATGAAAGCCTTTCGCCTGGAGCCAGAGCGGAAAGTAAGGCAGGTGCGTGCCCTGCGACACGAACAAGGTCGCGAAGATCAGGCTCATGCGCAGTTCGAAATGTCTTGGCTTGACGAGTTGCTCGGGCGACAGGGGCGGCAGCGACATGAATCGATCCAATTACGCTGCAGTCGACGGCCTGCAACGCGTCTCGATCCCTAACATGCGGCAAAGCGCGGCGGAACTGGCTGGACCAATCGATCAAGGGCAAAGCTGTTGATGAGCAATGCAAGAGCGAGCGAAACTGCCGTTATGCCAAAGTAATCAAGACAGCGAACTGGACAGGCGCGGGCAAACCGCGTCGGTCAGATCGCTTGCATGACGCAACGCCGCGCGCTGATAATGCGCATCCCGCGAATTTGATGGTGATTTGCAATTTGGATGGCAACATGCCCTATCCTCGACAGTTTTGGCAAACCAATGCAGGAGCGAATTTGTCTGAGCGCGACGCCAAACTCCACGGTTCCTGGCGGTTGGTTTCTTTTGAAACCGAGGCTCGGGATTCAAAGGAGCGTAGTCGACCGTGGGGCGCCAACCCCAATGGCTGCCTAGTTTTCGGCTCTGATGGGCGAATGATGGTCCTGGTTACGGCAACGGCGCGGGAGCCAGGGAATACGGATGAGAAATTGGCGGCACTTTTCCGTACTTTGATGGCCTATACCGGACGGTACAGGATAGATGAAGATAGGTTTATCACAAAGATCGACTCATCTTGGAATGAAGCCTGGAACGGCAGTGAGCAGGAACGGTTCTACAAGCTTGATGGAGATATGCTCCATGTCTTTACGGCCTGGATGCCGAATCCATTAGCACCAGGAAATCCGATAGGAAGGGGTATCCTCAGTTTTCGACGCGACTAGTTTTGCCTACGCCGAGTTCGCAGCTGGCCGCTACGTTGCAGGTCGTCAACTCGACGTTGAATCTGGTAACCAGGCAGCTTTGCATGACCGCAGCGGCCTCCAAGGAACGTCTGCGTAACCCGGCTCGACAAGGGCTTGACGATGTCGGGCTGACCGCGACAACGAAAATCATCCAGTCAGCCTCTCAGGCCGCCTGCGCCGCCCTGCCCTTGAGGTCAATGATGTCGACCGGAACCAGCACGTCCTTGTCGGCAGAGGATTCGGGCAGCACATGCGCCCAGGTCAGGATCTCCATGCGGCCGTCGAAATGCTCGACCACCGCCGTGCAGCTTTCCACCCAGTCGCCGGTGTTGATGTACTGCACCTCGCCATAGCTCTCGATGGCGGCATGGTGGATGTGGCCGCAGATCACACCGTCGACATGCGAGCGCCGCGCTTCCTCGGAAAGCACGGTCTGGAACGAGCCGATGAAGTTCACCGCCTTCTTCACCTTGACCTTGGCCCATGACGAAAACGACCAGTAAGGCAGGCCGAGCAGATGGCGAAGCTTCGTCACCACCCGGTTGACCAGCATCGCCGCGTCATAGGCATAGTCGCCGAGATAGGCGAGCCAGCGCTGGTTGTGCACCACCGTGTCGAACTGGTCGCCATGGATGACCAGCAGGCGCCGGCCGTCGGCGGTTTCGTGGATGGCGCGGTCGGCAACGACGATGCCGCCGAAATGCACGCCCTGGAACTGGCGGGCGAATTCGTCGTGATTGCCGGCGATATAGGTGATCGAGGCGCCCTTGCGCGCCTTGCGCAGCAGCTTCTGCACGACGTCATTGTGGCTCTGCGGCCAGTGCCAGCTGCGCCGCAGCCGCCAGCCGTCGACGATATCGCCGACCAGATAGATGATCTCGGCGTCGTGGTGGCGCAGGAAGTCGATCAGGAAATCGGCCTTGGCTGCTTTCGAGCCGAGATGCACGTCGGAAATGAACAGGGCGCGGAAAGTGCGGGGCTCTGGGGCTGACATCGCGATTTACCCTTTGCTTTCGCGTCCCTATGCCCCGATTCATGCAACAACCGTATGACGGTTGCGGTTGGTCCAGCCCAGGCGCTAGCTTGCGAGACCAAGGCATCAGGAGAAAATCACCATGGATCTCGGCATTCGCGGCAAGAAGGCCATCGTCTGCGCCTCGAGCAAGGGACTTGGAAAAGGTTGCGCCGTGGCGCTGGCCGAGGCCGGTGCCGACCTCGTCGTCAACGGCCGCAACGCCGAGCTTCTGGCCAAGACCGCGCAAGAGATCCGCGAGAAATTCGGCGTCAAGGTGATCGAAGTTGCCGGCGACGTGTCGAAGCCCGAGGTGCAGAAGGCGCTGCTTGCCGCCTGCCCCGACCCGGACATCCTGGTCAACAACAATGGCGGCCCGCCGCTGCGCGATTTCCGCGAGCTCGACCGCGCCAAGATCCTCGAGGGCGTGACGCAGAACATGGTGACGCCGATAGAGCTCATCCAGGCGGTGATCGACGGCATGGCCAAGCGCGGCTTCGGCCGCATCGTCAACATCACCTCGCTGTCGGTCTATGTGCCGATCCCCGGGCTCGACCTGTCTTCCGGCGCGCGCGCCGGTCTGACCTCGTTCCTCGCCGGCGTGGCGCGCACGGTGATCGACCGCAACGTCACCATCAACAGCCTGCTGCCCGGCAAGCTCGACACCGACCGGCTGCGCGGCCCGCATGAAGCAGGCACTCAGGAAGACCCGGCGGCGGCAGCCGCGCGCAAGGCCCGCATCAGCGCCGACGTGCCGGCGAAACGTCTCGGCACGCCGGAGGAATTCGGCCAGATCTGCGCCTTCCTCTGTTCGGTCCATGCCGGCTACCTCACCGGCCAGAACATCCCGGTCGATGGCGGCCTCTACGTCAGCGCGTTCTGACGAGCCGCTGCTCATCCGCCCGAAACTCTTGCGCCAACCGGCTGGAATCGATTGATTATTTCTGCTCCGGCATTGTGAAGGCCGCAGCCTGAGATTTTGGCGTCGCGAAATTATTGACCCATGCTAAAAGGCTCCAAAGCACTATCGCAGGGAGGGGCCGCAATGGACGGCGAGAACAAGAAACCGGCTCGGTCGGACCTCGACGAGGCCGCCCTCTTCTTCCACAAGTATCCGACGCCCGGAAAGCTCGAGATCCAGGCGACGAAGCCGCTCGGCAACCAGCGCGACCTGGCGCTTGCCTATTCGCCCGGCGTGGCGGCGCCTTGCCTCGAGATCCGCGACGATCCGGCCACCGCGGCCGACTACACCGCGCGCGCCAATCTCGTCGGCGTCGTCTCCAACGGCTCCGCCGTGCTTGGGCTCGGCAATATCGGGCCGCTCGCCTCCAAGCCGGTGATGGAAGGCAAGGCGGTGCTGTTCAAGAAATTCGCCGGCATCGACGTCTTCGACATCGAGATCGACGCGCCGGAGATCGAGCGCATGGTCGAGACGGTGGCCGCGCTTGAGCCAACCTTCGGCGGCATCAATCTGGAGGACATCAAGGCGCCGGAATGCTTCGAGGTCGAGGAGCAGCTGAAGGCCCGCATGGGCATTCCGGTTTTCCACGACGACCAGCATGGCACGGCGATCATCGTCGCCGCCGCGGTGCTCAACGGGCTGGAACTGGCCGGCAAGACGATTTCCGACATCAAGATCGTCACCTCCGGCGCGGGCGCCGCCGCGCTTGCCTGCCTCAACCTTCTGGTCTCGCTCGGCGCCAAGGTGGAAAACATCTGGGTCACCGATCGTTTCGGCGTCGCCTACAAGGGTCGCGTCGAGGAGATGGATCGCTGGAAGGACCCTTATGTGAAGGACACCGAGGCGCGCACGCTGGCCGACGTCATTTCCGGCGCCGACGTCTTCCTCGGCCTCTCCGCCGCGGGCGTGCTGAAGCCGGAGCTCCTGCAGCATATGGCGCCGAAGCCGCTGATCCTGGCCTTGGCCAACCCCAATCCCGAGATCATGCCAGAAGTCGCCCGAGCGGCCCGGCCGGACGCCATGATCTGCACCGGCCGCTCCGATTTTCCCAATCAAGTCAACAACGTGCTGTGCTTTCCTTACATCTTCCGCGGCGCGCTCGACTGCGGCGCCAGCGCCATCAACGAGGAGATGAAGATGGCGGCCGTGCGGGCGATCGCCGCCCTTGCCCGCGAGGAGCCTTCCGATGTCGCGGCACGCGCCTATTCCGGCGAGACGCCGATGTTCGGTCCCGACTTCCTGATCCCCTCGCCCTTCGATCCGCGCCTTATCCTGCGCATCGCGCCGGCGGTGGCGAAGGCTGCCTGCGACACCGGCGTCGCGACACGGCCGATCGCCGATTTCGCCGCCTATATCGACAAGCTCAACCGCTTCGTCTTCCGCTCCGGCCTGGTGATGAAGCCGGTGTTTTCTTCCGCCAAGGCTTCGAGCGCCAAGCGCGTCATCTACGCCGAAGGCGAGGACGAGCGAGTGCTGCGCGCGGCCCAGGTGGTGCTGGAGGAAGGCATTGCCGAGCCGATCCTGATCGGCCGCCCGCATGTCATCGAGGTTCGTTTGAAACGCTACGGGCTTCGCATCAGGCCGGGCGTCGATTTCGGCCTGATTAATCCCGAGGACGATCCCCGCTACCGCCACTATGTCGACCTATTGATCGAGCTCGCCGGCCGACGCGGCGTGACGACGGAAGCCGCACGCACCATGGTGCGCACAAACAATACGGTGATCGCGGCGCTCGCGCTGAAGCGCGGCGATGCGGATGCCATGATATGCGGGCTCGAAGGTCGCTTCGAGCGGCATTTGCGCAATGTCTCGCTGATCATCGGGCCGCGCGCCGGCGTCAAGGACCGCGATCTGTCTACGCTCTCCATGCTGATTTCGCAGCGAGGCATCATCTTTCTCACCGACACCTATGTCTCCATCGATCCCACGGCCGAGGAGATCGCGGAGATGACCGTTCTCGCGACGGAGCAGATCAGGCGTTTCGGCATGGAACCCAAGGCCGCCCTGCTCTCTTTCTCGGATTTCGGTTCGCGCGACGCGCCGAGCGCGCTGAAGATGCGGCAGGCCGCGGCAATCCTGGCCAGCATCGCGCCGGACCTGCAGTGCGACGGCGAGATGCATGCCGATACCGCGCTGTCGGAGCATCTGCGCCAGCGGGTCTATCCGCATTCGCGACTGAAGGGCGAGGCCAATTTGCTGGTCTTCCCGAACCTCGATTCGGCCAACATCACGCTGACGGCGCTGCGCGCCATGATGGATGCGCTGCATGTCGGGCCGATCCTGCTCGGCACCGACAAGCCCGCGCATATATTGACGCCCTCGGTGACCTCGCGCGGCGTGGTCAACATGACCGCGCTGGCGGTGGTCGAGGCGGCGCACAAGACACAGGCGATCGCTAATCTGGGTTGAGGACCACTCTGGCCGTAAACACCAATGGTGCTTAATTGTAAGTTGGTGGCGGCCATCGCGGCGACACTTGTGACATTTCGATATTCAAGCGCGAATGACGAATGGACAGGTGCGAGGGTTGAATGAGCTTCGAACTAGTCATGCTCGCCGCAAGTTGCATGCTTTGTTTCATTCACATAGTTCTCGCCTCGCATTCGGCGAGCTTCCAGCGAGGTTACCGTTGGACGGCCAGCGCCCGAGACGCCGAAGTCCCTCCGCTCACGGGGTTGGCGGGGCGCCTGGAAAGGGCACTGCGAAACTTCGTCGAGACGTTTCCGGTGTTCGTGGCGGCGGTTTTTCTTGTCCACGCGGCTGGCCACGAGACCGCGCTCAGCAAATGGGGAGCCGGACTCTATTTTTCGGCCAGATTGGTCTATCTTCCGCTCTATGCATTCGGCGTTCCCCTGCTCCGCTCGCTCGTTTGGAACGTTGCGTTTGTTGGAATCGTCATGCTTTTGCTGGCATCGGTGTGGCCTTTACTAGCGAACAGTTAACCACGGACGCGGTAGCCTTCCGGCTACGGGCAATCGGGATTCCGGGCGGATGAAGGGGTTGAAGCTGATGCATCTTGCGACGCTGCTTGCAGCGCTTGCAGGCTCAGTTGTCGCCGTCGATCAATCCCAAGCGGCCTCGCGCACCTGCAGGCAGCTCGAAGCCGAACTCGCCGCGACGCGCGGGGGTGGCGGCGGACCGGGCCTCGTGCGCAAATATGATGACGCCATCGCGCGCCAGCGCGAGCAGCTTGCCAAGGCTCGCGGCCGGGCAAGCGATGCCGGCTGCGGCTTCACGCTGTTTTCGCGCAATGTCAGCCAGTGCGCGGCGATCAATGCCTCGATAGAGCGCATGAACACCAATCTCGACACGTTGCAGGCCAAGCGCGAGCGGCTCGCCGACGGCGGCGGCACACGGCGCGATCGCAGGCGTATCCTGGCGGCGCTCGATGCCAACAACTGCCGCGACGACGAGATCGCGCCGCGAAGCGCGCCGCTTCAGGAGGCTTCCCGCGACAATGGCGGCGGCAACCTTTTCGAGCAGCTTTTCGGCCACCAGGACGACCAGCTCGAAACGCCCGATGCCCCCGATATGCCGGACGCGGCGGACGTGCCGCTTGATGATCCGAGCGTGCGCAACATCCGCCGCATCATCAACCAGCCCGACGGCATGGACCTGCCGCGACTGGGCGGCGAGTTCCACACCATGTGCGTGCGCACCTGCGACGGCTATTTCTACCCGATGTCAAACGCCGCCTCCGTCGGCGATTTCGAGCGCGACCAGAAGAACTGCGAATCGAGCTGCCCGGGCGCCGAGATGCAGGTGTTTTATTCGCGCGGCATGGACGACGATTCTGGGTCGATGACCTCCTCGGTCACCGGTCAGCCCTACAGCGAGCTGCCGACCGCCTATCTCTACAAGCAGGCCAATTACTCACGGCCGCCGAGTTGCGGATGCAACGCGCAGGCCGGCAATGGCAATTTCACGATCATCGGCGGCAACCCGCCCAACCCCGAACAGTCGCAGCCCGAAGGCGGGGTAACGCCCTTCATCCCGGTGCCGGCGGTGAAGCCCGATCCGGGCGCCGATCCTGAAACACTCGCCAATGCCGAAGGCGGGCTCGACCTAGACGCCATCAAGCGGCTGACCACCAAGGTGCCGGTGTCGCCGGTCTCGGCACTGCCGCCGGATCAGCGCAAGGTCAGGGTCGTCGGGCCAGCGTTCCTTCCCGACCCATCAGCGGCAATAGATCTGAAAGCTCCGGCCCCGAAGTCCGCCCCGTGAGCGCCAGCCGCAGCGGCATGAACAGCGGCTTGCCCTTGCGCCCTGTCGTTTCCTTGATCTTGCCGGTCCAGTCCTTCCAGACCGTGCCGTTCCATGGCTCCTCGGGCAGCACGTCGAACGCCTGATTGAGGAAATCGCGGTCCTCGGCGGAAAACTCGGCCGGCTCCTGCGGGCCTTCGCTCAGGATTCGCCACCAGCCGACCGAGTCCGACAGGCGATCGAGATTGCCGCGCACCGCCATCCAGAACGCCTCGGCCTTGTCGCCGGAAATGCCCAGCACCATCAGCCGGTCGCGCGCTTCCTCGAAAGGCATGTGATGCATCAGCGTGCGGTTGAGCACGAAGAGCTCGCCCGGATCGAACTTCGAGGCGGACTTGGAGGTCGCAGCCGGGTCAAAATGGCCGGCAAGCTCGTTGAGATCATGCGCCGCCGTGACATTTTCCGAGGTGCCGACGAGCACCGCCAGCGAGGCGACCGCCATCGGCTCGATCCCGTCCTCGCGCAGGCTCTCGATCGACAGCGCCCCGGTGCGCTTCGACAGCCCCTCGCCTGTGGTCGTGGTGAGCAGATTGTGATGGCCGAAGACCGGCGGCTCGGCGCCGAGGGCCTTGAAGATGGCGATCTGCACGCCGGTGTTGGTGACATGATCGTCGCCGCGGATGACATGGCTGACGCCCATCTCGATATCGTCGACCACCGAAGGCAGCGTGTAGAGATAGGTGCCGTCCTCGCGCACCAGGACGGGGTCCGACAGCGAGGCGAGATCGACCGTCTCCTCGCCGCGCACCAGGTCGTTCCAATGTACATCCGTGCGCTCCGGCTGCAGCGGATCGCTGGTGAAATTGGGCAAAAGGAAGCGCCAGTGCGGCTTGCGCCCGTCGGACTGGTATTCGGCCACCTGCTCCGGCGTCAGCGTCAGCGCCTCGCGGCCATAGACCGGCGGCAGGCCGCGCGTGCGACGCACCTTGCGGCGCAGATCGAGTTCTTCCGGCGTCTCGTAGCAGGCATAGAGCACCCGCGCCGCCTTCAGCCGCTCGACCGCCGCGTCGTAGATCTCGAAGCGGCGCGACTGGTACTCGGTGACATCCGGGAAGATGCCCAGCCAGTGCAGATCGTAAAGGATGGAATCGGCATATTCCTGCTTCGAGCGGGCAATGTCGGTGTCGTCGAAGCGCTGGATGAAACGGCCCTTGTTGTTCATGGCGAAAAGCCAGTTGAACAGCGCGGTGCGCGCATTGCCGATATGGATGCGGCCGGTCGGCGATGGGGCAAAACGTACGGTAACTGTCATAAGCGGGGCGTAGCGGATGCTTTTGGTGTTGACAAGGCGCGCCCCCGCGCGAGCGCAACAGATAGTGCAAGCCAGCTAAAATGAAAAGCCGCTGGCCCTGACACGCTCCGCGACGGCCCGACAAGGGCGTCAAGTGCCGGCGAACGCGGACCTCGCATGTCCCCGTTATCCACATATGTGACACACAAGATGTTGGGGTCACAAAACCTACAAAAACGAATCCTTGACGGGTCGGAACGAGTCGCTTTTTATAGGCCATGCGCTCCTGTTGCGGGCGTGACCGGAGAGTTTCGAGGCCGGTCTTTTTTCCCGGATTTTGTGCGTTTTGCCCGAATTTCCGCCCGTTCACGAGGCCGGCGGAAGCGTTGGGATCATTGGGGTTTGGGTGGGCGAAAGGGAGAATTGTCAGCCTGGAAAAAATGATCTGTTAACACTATATTTAGTGTTTGCAGGCAGGCTCGACACTAGATAGTGTGAACCTCCCTCTGCGGAGGGAATCGACAAAAGTTTCAGTCTTGAGGGACCCGCGGGTCGGCCGGCAACCTGGGTAAGCGCCTGGAAAGGCGTTTGCTTGTCTGCATGATGGCGCCCGCGACGAGGAGAATGTCGGCGTCGCCTGCGATGCCGGCAAACGGCGGACTGCGCTTTTCGCCATGTGGGGCAGAAATCCCTGGGGAAAGGCGCTATATATACACAAAGGGACCGGACCAATGCGCATCGAGCGTCGCTTCACCAAGCCAGACCAGTCAGCTTATGCTGAGATCGAATTCCGCAAGGCTTTGTCCGAGATCAAGAATCCGGACGGCTCGGTAGTGTTCCGCCTCGACAATATCGATGTGCCGGCACAGTTCAGCCAGGTCGCCGCCGACATTCTGGCCCAAAAATATTTCCGCAAGGCCGGCGTGCCGGCACGGCTGAAGAAGGTCGAGGAGAACGACGTTCCCTCCTTCCTGTGGCGCTCGATCGCCGACGAGGCCGAGCTCGCCAAGCTGCCCGAGGCCGAGCGCTACGGTTCGGAAACCGATGCCCGCCAGGTCTTCGATCGCCTCTCCGGCACCTGGACCTATTGGGGCTGGAAGGGCGGCTACTTCAAGTCGGAGGAAGACGCGCGCGCCTTCCGCGACGAGCTTGCCTTTATGCTCGCCACCCAGCGCGTCGCGCCGAACTCGCCACAATGGTTCAACACCGGCCTGCACTGGGCCTATGGCATCGACGGTCCGAGTCAGGGCCACTTCTACGTCGACCCCTTCACCGGCAAGCTGACCAAGTCGAAGTCGGCTTACGAGCATCCGCAGCCGCATGCCTGCTTCATCCAGAGCGTGCAGGACGACCTCGTCAACGAGGGCGGCATCATGGATTTGTGGGTGCGTGAGGCGCGCCTGTTCAAATACGGTTCCGGCACCGGCTCGAACTTCTCCATGCTGCGCGGCGAAGGCGAGAAGCTGTCCGGCGGCGGCCGCTCCTCCGGCCTGATGAGCTTCCTCAAGATCGGCGACCGCGCGGCCGGCGCCATCAAGTCGGGCGGCACGACGCGCCGCGCCGCCAAGATGGTCATCGTTGACGCAGACCATCCCGACATCGAGCAGTTCATCGACTGGAAGGTCAATGAGGAGCAGAAGGTCGCCTCGCTGGTGACCGGCTCCAAGATCGTCAAGAAGCACCTCGAAGCCATCATGAAGGCCTGCGTCAATTGCGAAGGCAATGGCGACGACTGTTTCGACCCGGCGCTGAACACCGCGCTGAAGCGCGAGATCAAGGCGGCCAAGAAGGACGCCGTGCCGGAGAACTACATCTACCGCGTCATCCAGTTCGCCAAGCAAGGCTACACCTCGATGTCGTTCAACACCTACGACACCGACTGGGATTCGGACGCCTATCTCACCGTCTCGGGCCAGAACTCCAACAATTCGGTTTCGTTGAAGGACAATTTCCTGCGCGCCGTCGAGGCCGATGGCGACTGGCAGCTCACCGCCCGCAAGGACGGCAAGGTGCTGAAGACGCTGAAGGCGCGGGATCTCTGGGAAAAGATCGGCTACGCCGCCTGGGCGTCGGCAGATCCGGGCCTGCACTTCAACACGACGATGAACGACTGGCACACCTGCGCCTCCGCCGGTGCGATCCGGGCCTCCAACCCGTGCTCGGAATACATGTTCCTCGACGACACGGCCTGCAACCTCGCATCGATCAACCTCCTGCCCTACCGCAGGGAAGACGGCACGATCGACATTGCCGCTTACGAGCACACCGTTCGCCTGTGGACCGTCGTGCTGGAAATCTCGGTGATGATGGCGCAGTTCCCGTCCAAGGAGATCGCCAAGCTCTCCTACGACTACCGCACGCTCGGCCTCGGCTACGCCAATATCGGCGGCCTGCTGATGACCTCCGGCATTCCCTACGACTCCGATGAGGGCCGCGCGATCTGTGCCGCGCTCACCGCGATCATGACCGGCGTCGCCTACTCGACCTCGGCCGAAATGGCTTCCGAGCTCGGCGCCTTCCCGGACTATGACCGCAACGCCCAGAACATGCTGCGCGTCATGCGCAACCACCGCCGCGCGGCCTATGGCGACAAGGACGGCTACGAGAAGCTCGCCGTCAATCCGGTGCCGCTGGTCGCCTCCGACCTGAAGCAGCAGGCTTTGGCCGAGCATGCCCGCGCCGCCTGGGACCGTGCCATCGAGCTCGGCGAGGAGCATGGCTATCGCAACGCGCAGGCGACCGTGATCGCGCCGACCGGCACGATCGGCCTCGTCATGGACTGCGACACCACCGGCATCGAGCCCGATTTCGCGCTGGTGAAGTTCAAGAAGCTCGCCGGCGGCGGCTACTTCAAGATCATCAACCGCGCCGTGCCGGAAGCGCTGCGGACGCTGGGCTATTCCGAAAGCCAGATCGCCGAGATCGAGGCCTATGCCGTCGGCCACGGCAATCTCAACCAGGCGCCCGGCATCAACCCTTCGACGCTGAAGGCCAAGGGTTTCACCGATGAGAAGATCGCGGCGCTGAATGCGGCGTTGAAGTCGGCCTTCGACATCAAGTTCGTGTTCAACCAGTGGACGCTCGGCGCCGACTGGGTGAAGGAGACGCTCGGCTTCACCGACGAACAGCTCAGTAATGTCTCCTTCGAGATGCTGCCGGCGCTGGGCTTCTCCAAGAAAGACATCGACGCCGCCAACATCCATGTCTGCGGTGCGATGACGCTGGAAGGCGCGCCCTTCCTCAAGGCGGAGCACCTGCCGGTGTTCGACTGCGCCAGCCCCTGCGGCAAGATCGGCAAGCGCTCGCTGTCGATCCAGAGCCACATCCTGATGATGGCGGCGGCGCAGCCCTTCATCTCCGGCGCCATTTCCAAGACCATCAACATGCCGAATGAGGCGACGGTCGAGGATGCCAAGAACGCCTACATGCTGTCCTGGAAGCTGGCGCTGAAGGCCAATGCGCTTTATCGCGACGGCTCGAAGCTGTCGCAGCCGCTCAACGCCTCGCTGCTCGCCGATGGCGAGGAGGATGAGGACGAGGCGGTCGAGCAGCTGGTCGCGGCACCCGCGGCGCAGCGCGCCGTGCAGGTGACCGAAAAGATCGTCGAGCGCGTCATCGAGCGCCTTTATCGCGACCGCGAAAAACTGCCGAACCGCCGCAAAGGTTATACGCAGAAGGCGGTCGTCGGCGGCCACAAGGTGTACCTGCGCACCGGCGAGTTCGATGACGGCCGCCTGGGCGAGATCTTCATCGACATGCACAAGGAAGGTGCTGCCTTCCGCGCGATGATGAACAACTTCGCCATCGCCATCTCGCTCGGCCTGCAATATGGCGTGCCGCTCGACGAATATGTCGAGGCCTTCACCTTCACCAAGTTCGAGCCGGCCGGCATGGTGCAGGGCAACGACGCGATCAAGAACGCCACGTCGATCCTCGACTACGTTTTCCGCGAGCTTGCCGTCTCCTATCTCGGCCGCCACGACCTCGCCCATGTCGACCAGTCGGATTTCGACAAGACGGCGCTCGGCCGCGGCATCACCGAAGGCAAGGCGACGCCCTTCTCCAAGGGCCTCTATCGCGGTGCCTCGCCGAGGCTGGTCTCGAGCGCCGGCTCCGAGCCCAAGGGTTTTGGCGGCTCTGCTCACACCACGGCCCCTGTCCGCGCCGCACCGACCGCCTTCGCCGGCTCCAACGTGCTGGCGCTGAAGCCGGCCAGCGACGAGGCGCTCGCCTACAAGCGCGACTATGAGGAGCGCGCCCGGGAACTGGCCGAGGACATGATCGAGGAGGAAGCCGAAGCCGCCGGCGGCGCCGAAGCGCTCTTCACCGACGCCGCCGCCAACGAGGCGGCCGAGGCCAAGAAGCTCGCCGCGACAAGGCGCCAGCAGTCGCTGCTGCAAGGCTACACCGGCAACGAATGCTCCGAGTGCCACAACTTCACCATGGTGCGGAACGGCACCTGCGAGAAGTGCGACACGTGTGGATCGACGAGCGGGTGCAGCTGAGACTGGTCTGTGCGAATTAAGCGCCTAAAGATCCAGAACTTTAAAGCAATCCGAGAGTTCGAGATAAGAGAACTCTCGGATGCAGTCGTTATTGCTGGCCCAAACGGAAGTGGCAAATCCTGCATTTTTGACGCAATCAGGCTGCTGAAATCGTTATATGGTGGATACAACCAAGACGATGAATGGCATCACTTCTTCAACGAATTTCAGCTAAATCTAAATAATCCAGACGAAGTTAGAAAGATATTCTCAAACCCTAGCTTACCTCTTTTAATAGAGGCAGATTTTGAAATTTCAAAAAAAGAATTGGAATTCATCTCAACAAACGCAGCGTCGCTCCTGATGCGCAGCACCTGGCAAAGACGATTTGGTCGACAAATCATCGACATTAACAATTCTTCCGATCTCCTTGATAACGAATCAAAGGATAAAATTAGACAAATTTCCGAAAGCATATCAGCGTCAGCTGATAATCCGCTTCGCACCGCCAGTTTTAAACTTGATCCTCATTTGGCGTCAGAAATTAAGCCGGACTCCCTACTTAACTTTATATTTGGTATATATGATCCAAAGAATATTGGCGTCATTGACTTTCACAGCCCTAATCGCTCATATCAGAGGGAACGCTTAGGTGGGATAAATATTAATATAGAAGATTCCGCCAACAGGATGGCGCAGCATTCTCTGTATAATTGGCAAAACAAGTATACAAATATCAAAAGCGAGCTGGCTGGAGCTTTTGTGAGGGACTTGCTCGCAAGTCAAGCCGGAGCAAAAGATTTCGCAGGCACGTCGATAATAGAAACGCTAAAGGAGCTTTTTTCTACGTTTCTTCCAGGCAAGCGCTTCGCTGGCCCACGGCCCGGCTTAAATGGAGAGATCAGCTTTCCAATCGAGCTTGATACCGGCGGTGAGCACGATATCGATGACTTGAGTTCAGGCGAAAAGGAACTGGCCTACGGATACCTTCGACTAAGAAATACTGCCCCTTATAATTCAATAATACTCCTCGACGAGCCAGAATTACATCTAAATCCTCGAATAATCGTCGGGCTACCAAACTTCTACCGAATGCACTTAGGGTCAAGTCTTCACAATCAGATTTGGATGGTTACCCATTCGGATGCCTTTCTACGAGACGCATTTAAAGCAGGGGGCTTTTCTCTTTTCCACATGACCCCAGCGTCGCTTTCTCCAAATAGAGACAACCAAGCAGTTGCGATTTCTTCAACAAGTGAGGTGGATCGAGCGGTAATCGAGATGGTCGGAGATATTGCCGGCTACAGACCGGGCAGCAAACTAGTGCTATTTGAGAGTAGCGAAAGTGCCAATTTTGATTCGATGGTTACCAAGCGACTGTTTCCTGAGTTTGCTGGTCAAACAAATACTATATCTGGCGATGACAAGCATAGTGTGAAGCAGCTATATCACGCGCTCGAAAAAGCAATACCAAAAATAAACTTACCCGCCAAAGTATATGCCATTGTCGATAGGGATGCAGATGACGCAATAAGTAGGAACGTCTCTACCGCTCGTATCTTCACTTGGGATGCCTATCATATCGAGAACTATCTTTTAGAGCCAAGTTTTATAGGTAAAGTTCTGAGGGACAACCCCCACTTTGCCGACCCAATGACTGATGGCGAGATCGAGAACGCTTTGCGGTCGTCCGCCGGTGAGACCCTAGGGCCACTGCTGAGTCACAAGCTCATTTCCCACGTCAACGAGATTTTGCGGCGAAGTCTCGATTTACGGACAAACCGCAATGCTAGTGACAACATAACAGAATTAAGCGCTGCAATTGATCGGCTCCACCTTCGATTAGGTGAGAAAGTAGCAGCTGAATTGTCTCAGGACAGGCTGAAAAATCTCAAAGACGGTTGGGAGAACGAACTGACCGCTGCACTCGGCAGTGGGGCTTGGCGTACGGAATTCCGGGGCGAGACATCTTAAAGCATTTTGCAGGTAAGTTCTTGCGGGGGCTTCCTTATGAAGCTTTCAGGGATTCCATTGTAGCTCGAATGAGTGACGCTGGATTTAGACCTAGCGGAATGGAAGAAGTAGTCGAAAAAATTCTGGAGGATATTTAACACACTGGATATTTATTACTTAATCTTATCAAATATTACCTGTGGCCAGCTTGCATGGACGCAAATTAGGCAACTCTAGGACATATGACATGATCGATCACATCACCATCGAAGTGAGCGATCTCGGCAAGAGCAAGCTCTTCTACGAAAAGGCATTTGCACCTCTAGGCTACAGCCTCGCCTTCGGCAAGGAAGGCATCTTCTGGGCCTTCGACGTCGGCAATGGCTGCTTGTTCGAGATCCAGAGCACGGGCGAGAATCCGCCGCTCACCCATCTGCATGTCGCCTTCCGGGTGAAGAGCAAGGCGGAGGTCGACGCGTTCCATCGGGCGGCGATAGAGGCGGGCGCCGCGGACAATGGCGCGCCCGGGCCGCGGCCGGACTATGCGGAAAATTACTACGCCTGCTTCGTGCTTGATCCCGACGGTTACAATATCGAGGCGATGATCAACGAGGGGTGACAGGCGCGCCCTCTCCTTCTCCCCTTGTGGGAGAAGGTGGATCGGCGCGCAGCGCCGAGACGGATGAGGGGTGCTCCAGCGGAGTGAGGCGTTGGCGATGCCGTCGCTGGCGAAGGTCAGCATTCCCTGGAGCACCCCTCATCCGTCGCCTTCGGCGACACCTTCTCCCACAAGGGGAGAAGGTGAAGTCGGCCCTCAATCCTTGAACGTAATCCGGTATTTCGCGGCCTGTTCCTTCGACATGTCCGCAAACGCCTGGCGCACGGTATAGCCGCCATAGACGTCGCCGCCGTTGCGGATCATCCAGTCCTCGACGTCCGCTTCCGCCACGCTCATGCGGTCGCCCATCTTGTACTGGTTGCCGTTGACTGGCACGTCGGCGAGCAGGCCGACGAAATGGCCTTCGCTATAACCGACAAGCTGCAGCAAGATATGCTCGGTGGCGCCGTTCTGCGTCAGCGGGAATTTCACGGTATAGGTGCCGGGCGTGCCGGCAGCCATGAGTTCATGGAAGCGAGGCAACGTCGCATGCCCCTTGGTCTTGGCGTTCTGCATCGCCTTGTCGCCGGTATAGTAGGCGACGACGTTCTCCTTGATCGGGCGCGGCGCCGCCTGCGAAGCGCCGGGCGTGGCTTCCGGAATGGCGACGGGCTTGTTGCTCGGCATGTGCCAGAGCGTGTTGACAAACCCGTAGCCGAGAGCTGCGGCGAAAACGATTGCCACGACCGGATTGCGCATCGAACCCCTCCAAACGCGATCACGGACACGTTACCGGAAGGCCGTTGCCGTACCGCTAAGGGACAGGGTGAGCGCTTGGTTAGGGAAATGCGGAAATTGCTGCAGATCGCTGCGACGAGCTTTGAGGTGTGTCGAGATTCGGGTCAGGCCGAGTCGAAAACAGTGGCTTCCGAAAACCGGAGCGGAGCGTACTTAAGTACGTGAGCACCAGAAGCGCAGGAAGCCGCCGTTTGCAGGCCGACCTCACCTGAATGTCGGCACACCTCAGTCCGCGTCGGCTATCATCTGCCCGCCGCCGCCCAGCCAGGCGCGCCATTGCCGCTCATCGCCATGGAAGACGTTGAGGTCGATACGACCGCTCACGCCATGCGACAGGCCGGAGCCCGAATACTGCCAGAACAGCCAGTTGCGGCCCGGATAGACCTTCGACGGGTGCGCCGCCACGGCGCGCAGCCAGAATGGGTAATCCGGGAAGGCGCCGCGCAGATTGTCGCGATAGAAATCGGGGCTGGTGTAGATGATCGGACGCTGGCCGTAATGACGCTCCAACTCGTCCATGAACACCTGCATCTTCTCCAGCACCTTTTCGCGCGAGGGCTTGCGCCTGCAGGAGGATTCGCCGTTCCACTCGACGTCGATCACCGGCGGCAGCGCGCCGTCGACCTTCGGCACGTTGCGGATGAACCAGTCGGCCTGCTCGCCGGCGGTGCGGCACCAGTAGAAGAAATGATAGGCGCCGCGCTTCAGCCCGGCGGCATCGGCGTTGCGCCAGTTCTTCATGAACATCGGGTCGAGATGGTCGCCGCCATCGGTCGCCTTGATATAGGCGAAATTGGCGCCCTGGGCGCGCAGCTTTTCCCAGTTGATGTTGCCTTGCCAGCGCGACACGTCGACGCCGTGGACGGCCAGATGGCGGGGCGAGGCGCGGCCGAAATTGATCGGCTTGGCGTCGCGGAAGGCATAGCGGGTGACAGGGCCGGCCAGCATCGCGGGCGCGGCGCGCGAGAGCCGCTTCGGCGGCGAGACAAGCGCTGCCTCCTGCACCGGCGGCTCGACGCTGTCAGGAAGGCCCTGCGGAGGAAAATTCACCGTCTCCTCCTCGGCCAGGCCGAACGGGCGCGAATTTTCGTCGCCGGGGCGCGAATTTTCGTCGTCGGAGCTTGCGTTCTCGTCGTCGAGCAGCGGCGCCGGCGGCGTGAAACGCGTCGCGCCCGACATCGACGCGGTCTCGACGGTTTTCTCCGTCACTGCCGTCTTCAAGCCCTTCGACACCGGCGCGCTCGGCCGCACGACCGAGCTCGTCGTCTCGTTGGACGGCATCTGCAAGGCATCGACGCCCGACGTGGACGAGCAACCGGCAAGGCAAAGCGCTGCGAGCACGAAACTGACGACGCCAAAAATCCGCATCTTTGACCTGTACGCAAGACAAAACAGACCGAAGGCAGGAACAGCGCCGCCGGAAACTCCATTCCTAATGAGAAATTACCAACAAAGTTTGAATCAAAATTTACCTTTGGCGCGGCCAGGCGATTCGCGACGCTGTCGAAGCGCCCCCCAGCTAGCGCCTGAACACGCCGATCATCGGCCCGAGATTCCAGAAATCGTCATTGCGGCCTATGCCGGGCGCATAGAGGCTCGAAACTGAACCGTCGAGGAAAAGCGCGTTCGGGCAGCCGAGCTGGTCGCGGAACAGCCGCGCGAATTCGTGGAAGGTGACGACATCGTCCGAGATCGCGAAAACCGCGACGCCGTCGGCGCGTACGCCGACGCCATCGCGTATCTTGCGCGAGGTGCCGTCCGCATGGAATTTCGGATGCAGCTTGCCGTCGATGACCAGCATCGGTCCGGACTGCGTGGCGTAATCGACGCGCGGCGGACGCTTCAGATAATCCTTGGTCGCGCGAACACCTGCCTTGCCGGCGCTGAGGTAAAAGATGCCGTTGGGCTGCATGGAGAAATTGCCGCTTCCCGATCCGGTCTTCGCCGGCGTGACCTGCTCGCCGCGTTCGACATAGAGCCCGACCGGCGCGAGGTTCGGGTGATACATGCCGGCGTTGATGCCGAAGAGCATGCTGCGCCCTGCCGCCTGCTGTGCGTTGCGCAGATTGTGCAGCGACCGGTAGAGTTCGCCATCCTTGTTCTTCCAGAACAGCTCGATGGAAAAATCCTTCGGATCGGCCTCGCAGACCAGATAGACGGCGTTCTCGAAAGTCTGGTTGCGGCAAGGCGGCAGCGCCGCCAGCCATTGACCAAGCCCCATGCCCGCGCCAACGGCGGCGGGCACCGCCGATTTCACCAGTGTGGCCAGCAACGGCACAGATTGCAGCAGAGTCACAAGATCCATCAGCGCCCCCGAGGGTCAGCGTCGATATAGCGGATTCGGTCGAGACCTCTAACTCTTTGCTTTTACGCGAATTCAGGACGGAAGCCGCTGCGCGGATTTCCTGGATTGCGTCAGGTAAGCCATCCGGCCGCGACGCTGATCAGCAGCACCACGCCGAGCAGGCCGCGATAGATCACGAACGGCCAGGCGGAGAAGCGTTCGAGCACCCGCATCAGACCCCATATCGCGAAAAAGGCCGAGATCGAGGCGACGACGAGGCCTAAGGCCAGGATCGACCAGCCATGCGCGTCGAGATGCACCTTGTGCAGTTCATAAAGCTCCTTGAGGCCGGCCAGCGCGATTGCCGGCAGGCCGAGCAGGAAGGAGAGGCGCGCCGCCTCCGGCCGGGCGAAGCCCAGCCCCATCGCCGCCGTCAGCGTCGAGCCCGAGCGCGAGACGCCGGGAATAAGCGCGCCGACCTGGGCAACGCCCACCAGCAGCGCGTCGAGGATCGACGCCTGGCGCAGCATCAGCTTGTGGCTGGCGAAGATCTCGGCGAGCGCCAAAAGGATCGCCATGGCGATACAGGCCCAGCCGATGACGGCGAGCCCGCGCAGCGGCGAATTGCAGGCGTTGAGCACGCCGGAAAGCGCCAGGCCCACAATGACGATCGGGACGGTGGCTAGCACGATGCTGATCGCGAGGCGGAAATAGCGGTCACCGAAATCGCGGCGCGCGATCGCCGAGATCGATCCGAACAGTACGTCCCTGACATCGCTCCAGAAATAGCTGATCACCGCCGCGAGCGCCGCCAGCTGCATGGCGGCCGAGAAGGCCGAGCCGGGGTCCTGCCAGCCGAGCACGGCCGGCACGATGCGCATATGCGCCGTGGACGAGATCGGCAGCAATTCGGTGATGCCTTGCACGATGCCGAGGAACGCCACTTTGGCATAGCCCAGGCCGACAAAGCCGGTATCCAACCCTTGAGTGCAGACGTCGGTCATCTCAACCCTTTTCCCTGCGCTCCGATCCTTGTCGGAGGCAAAAGTGAACCGTTTTCGAAAAGCCCCTCTGGAGAGGCTTAGCCTCACGATAGCGTGATTCCAACTCACGGATTTGTAAGGTGCCGCTAATCCTGCTTGACAACAGGCTACGCCATATTATCCTCCTCTAATCTTACACTGTAAGGCACATCGGAGGAGCATGTTATGTCGACCGCCGCCCTCTCGGAACTCGAGCCCCTCGTGCCGCCGGAAACCCATGTCCCGGAAATCGCGATCGAGGAGGTATCGCGTGACTTCAGCCGCGCCATCGAGCGCGCCGAAGTGGCGGCCTGGCGCGACCTTTACGAAGCGGCGCCCGCCGATTTCGCGGCACGCCAAGGGCTGTCGATCGCGAGCGAGGGCGATCTGCTCTGGACCACCTGCACGACAATCCCGTTCATCCATTTCAACTGCGTGAAGAATATCGGCGTCGATGGGCCGGCGACAGAAGACCAGCTCGACGCGTTGCTCGCGCATTATCGCGATGCCGGCATCATGCGGCCGTGGTTCTATACCAGTCCGCACACCGAGCCGGCGCGGCTGAGATGCTGGCTGGAAGCGCGTGGCCTGCAGCATCAGGGCGGCTGGGAGCGCATCTATCGCGACGCGACACCGCTGCCAGCCGAACCGCTCTTCCCGGGCGACCCGCTGATCCCGGTAGACGATCCAGTGATCGAGGAGGTCACCCCCAGGACGGCTTCGGAATGGGCATCCTTCATCGATGCCAAATACAGGCTCCCCACCTCGCCCTGGCTCACCGCGCTTGTCGGCCGCAAGGGCTGGCGCCACTACATGCTGAAACGTGGCGGCGCGGTCGCCGCGGTTCGCTCGCTTTTCATCGGCCCTGACGGCGCTGCCTGGAGCGGTATCGACGCGCCGGTGCCCGGCATCATGGCGCCAAGCTTCGATCTGGATGCGATGCTCGGAGAAAGGCTGGTTCGCGACGGCATTGCGGCCGGCGCGAAGCTGTTTGTCGCCGATATCGAGGCGCCGCTCCCCGACCGCGACGGACCGGCCTATCGCAACTACGACCGGCTCGGCTTCAAGCTCGCCTATTCACGCAGTCACTATAGTTACCTGCCGGCCCATTCGAGCTGATTTCCCGGAATAGCCTCAGCGGTGCAGCCACTGCTTCAAGCAGCTTCTTGCCACTATATGCGCAGGCGGCACTGAAGCCTGGTCGATGCGGGCATCGTCGCCGGCCCTGTCGCGCGCCTTTTCCAGGAGCAGACGAAGCTCGGCCGGGCGCACCCGGTCGCGTTCCATCACGAGCTGGATCATCGGGTCGTTCAAAAGCTCGTCCAGGGTGTTGATGCTCTCGCTCATCCGTCGCCTCCTCACTGCCTGCCCGCATGGCGCTTAGATAGGCAGCCAATGATGGCCCGCCAATGACGCTTTGCCGGCTATTGCGTGCGGCGGAGATGAAATTTTTGTGCAGGCCCCTTTGCCTTCTCCCCTTGTGGGAGAAGGTGTCGCCGAAGGCGACGGATGAGGGGTGCTCCAGGGAAAGCCAGCGTCTCACTCCGCTGGAACACCCCTCATCCGTCTCGGCGCTATCGCGCCGATCCACCTTCTCCCACAAGGGGAGAAGGTAAAACGCTACGCCGGCGGCGCGCCTTCATATTGCGGCAGGCCGTCGTCGAGCATCAGCCAGGGCTGCTTCGAAGCGGTCCAGAAATGCATGTCTGGCTTGAACAGCGACGGATCGTCGAGCGAGCCCGAAGTGACGCCGAGAATGTTTCTGGAATCGCGGCGCGAAAACAGGGTTGTGCCGCAAGCCGGGCAGAAGCCGCGCTGGAGGTCCGGCGTGGAATTGATCGTCGCCACCGGCCCTTCAATGGTCACGTCGTCGATGCGGAAGAGCAGGCGGGCGTTGAAGGCCGCGCCGATTGCCCTTTGGCAGATCCGGCAATGGCAGACGCGCTCGTTGATCGGCGCGGCCTCTGCCCCGTAACGCACCGCGCCGCACAGGCACCCACCCTGATATTTCGCCATCGCCGACACCCGTTTCGAAGAAATGTCGGCAAGGTAGTGGCCGGCCTGACTGGGTCAAACAAAAAACATTGATGGGATACGATCGCCAGCGCTGATACGGGTGGCCGAATGACGTGTCCTCGCCCGCGATTGACAATCGCCGGCCGCTGCGCCCTGCTTGCAGCGTCCGACGGGAGGAAGATTGATGGCCGACATCGACACGATCGCGATTGCACCCTTGTTCGGTCCGCCCTCGCCTGCCCGCGACCAGACCGACTCGAGGATCATGGCCGCGGCGTCGGGCATCGGCTTCATGGCGATCCGCGACTTTCCCGGCGACGATTGGCTGACGCCGCGGAACCGGGCGCGGCTGCTGGCGATCTTTTCGCTGCCCGAGGCTGAAAAGCAGAAGCTGCTGCGCTGGAATTTCGACCGCACCAAACAAAATGTCTATCGCGGCTGGTTTCCGCTGCAGCCGGGCGCGGTCTCTTATAAGGAAGGCATCGACATGGGGCCGGACATCGCCGAGGCGGGCGCCGCGCCCTCAGGGCTTGATGCCGGCGATCCTCTCTGCGAGGTCACGCCGCTCCCGCCGGAAAGCGCCCTACCCGGCTGGCGCCAGGCTGCCGCCGGCTACTACAAGGCGATGGAGACGGTCGGCAACGCGCTGCTGCGCTCGGTCGCGCGCGGCCTTGGGCTGACCGAGACCATTTTCGATAAGGATTTCGAAGGCGGCATCTCGACATTGCGCCTGATCCGCTACCCGCTGCGTGACCCGAACGGCGGCGTCGACCTCAGCGGCCCCGACTTCTCCGTGATTCACAAGGGCGAGATGCGGACCATCATCGGCCGCGAGCATGCCGATTCCGGTTTCGTCACCCTGCTGGCGCAGGACGGTGTCGAAGGCCTGCAGGCAAAAAACCTTGCCGGTGAGTGGATCGACGTGCCGCCGGCAGACAACACGCTCGCCGTCAATTTCGGCCAGTTGCTGGAGCGCTGGACCGCCGGCAGGGTGCGGGCGACCAGGCATCGGGTGATCGCGCCCAAACAGGCGCGCTTCTCGATCCCGTTCTTCTATGAGCCGCGCGTCGACGCCGAGATCGCGCCGCTGTCGCTCAAGGGCGCCGAGCCCTTCGAGCCGTTCCTTTATGGCGACTATCTCTGGGACACGGCGACGAAATTCGTCGAAATGAGCGGCGTCAGGCATCTGCGCCAGCCGCGACGGGCCAAGGCCTCTTGAATCAATGGCGCTTGGCCTGGACGAGATAGGCGTCGATCATGGTCTCTCCCAGCCATTTGGCGGCTTCGAGCCGGTGCAGCCCCTCGACCAGGATGTGGCGTTTGCCGTCGTGCCGCACCTGGATCGGCGTCTTCATGCCGTTCTCGAGAATATCCTCGGCAAGATGGCGCACGGTTTCGGGATGCAGTGTCTTGCGGCGCGCCGTCGGCACGTAGATGTCGTCGACCTTGACCTTTTGCACACGCAGCATGTCGGCTCCTGGCGTTGAAACCTCGCCTGAAGCTGAATAGTCCGTTTGCCGGATATCGCCAAGCGCAAGGGCGCTGGCCCGATGCTTTCCATTTGACGCTTGGCCGGCCGATGGTCTCAATGACGGCTTCGTGATCTCAGGTGTTCCTTGACGCAATTGCCCACCGAATTTCCCGATTTCGGGCTGACGCCCGAGCAGCGCCGCGAGGCGGTACGCGGCCATTATTACGAATGGCCGGGGATGGATGGTGAGCGCGGTGAGATTTGGGGCTACAGCGACCGGTTTTCCTATCGTCCGGGCGAGATAGTCACGCTTTTCGTCAGTTCGTCGGCGCCGCACTTCAGCCTTGCCGTCATCCGCGACGGCGACGGCGAAACCAAGGTCTTCGAGGGATCGGGCCTGCCGGCGCGCTGGCAGGACACGCCCGACCAATGCTCGGTCGACGGCTGCGGCTGGGAAGCTTCGTTCGAATTCCGTGTCGGCGACGACTGGCGGTCGGGCGCCTATCGCATCGCGCTCTCGGCCGAAGGCCGTGACGGCAATCCGATCCGCAGCCACCATCTCTTCATCGTCGCGCCCCTGCCCGGCAAGAAACCCGGCCGTCTGCTGCAGGTGGCCGCGACCGGCACCTGGCTTGCCTACAACACCTGGGGCGGCTCGAACCACTATCAAGGCATCACCGGCCCGAACCGCGATCAGTACGCGACGATGGTGTCTACGCAGCGTCCCTGGTGCCGCGGCTTCGTCGTGCTGCCCAAGAACGCGCCCCGCGTGCCGCTCGAAGTCGCGGTGCCGCCGAAAACCGTGCCGCGCTATCCGCATATGGAATGGGCCTTCGCCACCGGACATTCGAAGAAATATGCCTCCTCCGGCTGGGCGAGCTATGACAGTCACTTCTTCCGCTTCGCCGAACGCGCCGGCTACCAGGTCGATCTCGCCAGCCAGCACGAGCTCCATTTCTCGCCCGAAATCCTCGACGGTTACGACTGCGTCGTCTTCGTCGGGCACGATGAATACTGGACCTGGGAGATGCGCGACGCCGTCGACAACTATGTCGAGCGCGGCGGACATGCGGCGCGCTTCGCCGGCAATTTCATGTGGCAGACGAGGCTGGAGGACGAAGGCCGCCGCCAGGTCTGCTACAAATACAAGGCGCGCGCACAAGACCCGACCTATCGCGCCGGTGACGTCACCCGCGCCACCAATTCCTGGGAAGCGCCCGAGATCGGACGTCCGGGCAGCGCCACCTTCGGCCTCAATGCGACGCGAGGCGTCTATGCCGGCTGGGGCGGCTGCGCGCCGCGCGGCGTGCGCGGCTTCCCGGTCTACCGCCCCGAGCACTGGGCCTTCGCCGGCACCGGCATCTACTACGGCGACCTGCTCGGCGCCGACAGCCATGTCTACGGCTATGAGGTCGACGGCCTCGATTTCGAGATACGCGGCGGCCTGCCCTACCCGACTGCGGAGAGCGGCGCGCCGGACGGCCTGCAGGTGTTGGCCGTCGGCATGGCAAGCCAGGTTGAGGAAAGCGCCGACATCCCGATCGAGGACCAGTTCCTCACCGACGAGGACGGTCGCTTCACCGCCGAGACCTTGTTCGGC
Source organism: Mesorhizobium sp. WSM3859 (assembly GCF_002295065.1). Taxonomy (GTDB): domain Bacteria; phylum Pseudomonadota; class Alphaproteobacteria; order Rhizobiales; family Rhizobiaceae; genus Mesorhizobium. The sequence goes on along the minus strand of NZ_NSGG01000008.1, from coordinate 115,170 downwards.
GAGCCTAGCGACGCAAATCTCGACAAGGTCAAGCGCGGCAACGGCATGATCGTCAATTTCCCGCGCGGCAAGGGCGAAGTGTTCCATGCCGGAAGCTGCGAATGGGTCGCCGGCCTGCTAAGGCAGGACGCGATGGTCGAACGCGTGACCAAAAATGTTCTCGACCGCTATCTCGGCCGAGACGAGAGGGGCGAATGAGCACTGCGCAGTCCATCGAAACCGTCAGCCGGCCGAACCTTTTCCACTTCACACGCCGGCCCCGGCCGATGGTGGATCGCGCCGACGGCATCTATCTGTGGGACAAGAGCGGCCGCCGCTACATCGATGGATCGAGCGGCGCGGTCAATGTCAATGTCGGTCACGGCAATCGCAACGTCATCGATGCGATGAAGCGGCAGCTCGACCGCGTCAGCTTCGCCTACATCTTTCAATTCGAGAACGAACAGGCCGTCACGCTGGCGCGGGAGCTTGCCGATCGGCTTCCGAACGGGCTCGAACGCATTTATCTCGTTTCCGGCGGTTCCGAGGCGGTCGAGGCCTGCCTCAAGCTCGCGCGCCAATGGGCGGTCGCGACTGGCCAGGACAAGCGCTGGAAAATAATAGGTCGCATGCCCTCCTATCACGGCGTCACGCTCGGCACGCTCGCCGTCACCGGCGACGATGTCCTGACCAAGCCATTCGACTCGATCGGACGGCCGATGCCGTTGGTGCCGACCCCGTTTGTTCATCGCGACCAAGATAATCTGTCGCTGCAAGAGCGCGGCATCCGCTACGCTGATATGCTTGAGGAAAAAATCCTGGAGCAAGGGCCCGAAAGCGTTTTGGCTTTCATCATGGAGCCGATCGGCGGCGCGGCGACCGCCGCGCTGGTGCCGCCCGACAGCTATTTTGCCCGGATCCGCGAGATCTGCGACCGCTACGGCATCCTGCTGATCCACGACGAGGTGATGACCGGCATCGGACGCACAGGCAGGTTCCTGGGCGGCGACCATTGGAGCTGCCGGCCGGATATCGTCGCGCTGTCGAAGGGGTTGAGTTCCGGCTATGCGCCCTTGGGGGCGCTTGCCGCGACAGAGAGGATCGTCGGGCCGGTCGTTGCGGCTGGCGGCTTCCTGCATGGCCACACCTATGGCGGCAATCCTGTCGCCTGCGCGGCCGGCGTTGCCGTTCTCGGCGAGGTCGACCGCCTTGGCCTGGTCGAGAATTCCGCCGTCATGGGCGAAGTGCTGAGGGGCGAACTCGAAGCGCTGGCGGGTCGCTTTCCTTTCATTGCCGACGTGCGGGGCAAGGGGCTGTTCATGGGCGCGGAGCTCTACGCCGACCCCTTGGCCAGGACGCCATTGCCACAGAATCTCAACGCCAATTTGCGGCTCATCGATCTGGCCTTCGAGCGTGGACTCATCATCTACTCGCGGCGCGTGCGCGGCGGGCCGGTGAGTGATAATTTCATGGTCTGCCCGCCTTTGATCACAACCCGCGAACAGATTGGCGAGATTATCGCGGTACTTGGCGATACGCTGGAGGCACTTGCCGCCGAACTTGACCTGCCGGTCAATCACTGAGCCCTCGCCAAGGGAGGAGCCGATATGGAGAGAGTGCTTGTCTCGGCCTGCCTGCTCGGCAGCAAGGTGCGCTACAACGGCTCGTTTCGGCTCGACCACCATCCCGTACTGGCGCGGTGGCAGTCGGAAGGCCGGATCGTGCAGATCTGTCCAGAGGTTGCGGCCGGTTTTTCGACGCCGCGTCCGCCGGCGGAAATCCAGAGCGCGGGCGACGGCCATGCGGTCCTGCAGGGCCATGGCAGAGTGATCGAGCAAACCGGCAGCGATGTCACCCACCTTTACCGCGAAGCCGGGCAACTGGCGCTCGACCTCGCCCGGGAAACCGGATGCCGCTATGCCGTATTGACGGATGGCAGCCCGTCCTGTGGCAGCAACTTCATTTATGACGGGAGCTTTTCAGGGGCCCGCGTGGCTGGCCAAGGCACGACCACCGCGCTGCTCGAGGAAAACGGTATCCGTGTCTTTTCCGAAGACAGGATCGGCGAGCTTGACGATGTGTTGACCGGCTCCAATGCCGCCGGACATGCGGACTGACCATGCGGCAGCAGGCCACCGACATTCTGCTCCGCCCCGGCACCATCGACGACGTCGAAGTGATCTACGCCGCTCTACTCCGCCTCAGCACCCATATCGGCGCCCACCAGGAGATCAAATCCACCGCCGACGATCTGCGTCGCTACGGCTTTGGCGACAAACCCGCCTTCTCGACGCTCATCGCCGAGGTCGGCGGCGAGTTCGCCGGCCTTTGCCTGCATTTCCCGATCTTCTCGACCTGGATGGGCCGTCCCGGCGTCTATGTGCAGGACCTTTATGTCGAGGACCGTTTTCGCGGCCGCCGGATCGGCGAAAGGCTGCTGCGGCGCGTCGCGAAGGAATGCCGCGCGGCGGGCGGCGTTTATCTGAGGCTGTCCGTCGACACCGACAACGAGACGGCCAAGGCCTTCTACGAGAGACTGGGCATCGGCTGGTCGAGTTACGAACAGGTGCACAAGATCGTCGGCGACGCCTTCTTCGCCTTTGCCGACGCGCCGGAGGAACGACGATGAAAGCCTTCTATGCCGAGGAGCAGAAACGCCACGATCCCAAGGCTTTTCTCTCCAGCGGCGCGCCGCAGCCCAACCCGGAAAAGCCGGAGCGGATCGAGAGATTGTTATCCGGCGCAAGATCGGCCGGCTTGACGGTCGAACGTCCGAGCAATCATGGGCTTGGCCCGATCGCGGCGGTGCATACGCCTGAATATCTCGACTTCCTCGAGCACATCTTTTCGCGCTGGCAGCGCATCGAAGGCGCTTCGGCGGAAGTCATTCCGAACATCCACCCGATCGCCCGCAACGGCTCCTATCCGGCCTCGGCGGTCGGCCAGGCAGGCTACCACATGGCCGACACCGCCTGCCCGATCTCGGCCGAAACCTGGGAGAGCGCGCAGTGGAGCGCCTGGAGCGCGGTTGAAGCCGCTGAAGCGGTGATGGCCGGCGCGCCTTCGGCCTATGCGCTCTGCCGGCCGCCCGGCCACCATGCCTTCGCCGATGTCGCCGGCGGCTTCTGCTTCATCAACAATTCAGCGGTCGCGGCGCAGGTGCTCCGGAAAAGCGCCGCCCGTGTCGCCATCCTCGATGTCGACCTGCATCACGGCAACGGCACGCAAGGCATCTTCTACGCCCGCCCCGACGTGCTGACCGTCTCGCTGCACGCCGATCCGGTGCGCTTCTATCCCTTCTTCTGGGGCTATGCCGACGAACGCGGCGAAGGCCCCGGTCTCGGCTACAATCTCAACCTGCCGCTGCCGCGCAAATCAGGCGACGCGGCCTTCCTCGAAGCGCTGGCGACGGCTTTCCAGCGCATCCAAGCCTTCGCGCCAGAGGCGCTTGTAGTGGCGCTCGGCCTCGACGCTTTCGAGGGCGATCCGTTCGGCGGCCTGTCGGTGACGACCCCAGGCTTCTCGCGCATCGGCGAAGCGATTGCTGGGCTGGGACTGCCGACCGTCATCGTCCAGGAAGGCGGCTATCTCTGCGATGCGCTCGGCGACAACCTCACCGCGTTCCTGACCGGCTTCGGCGGTAAGCAGCGCTAACTCAAGGTCGCTGCTGCCTAAGCATCGCGATCACGCGGTGGACGCTCTCCAGCGTCTCCTCGATCTCGGCTGCCGTGTTGTAGTGGGCAATGCCGATGCGCACGACGCCCTGCTCGGCCGGTATGCCGAGCTGGTGGACGATCTCCCACGCATAATTATGGCCCGACCACAGGAAGATGTTTTCGGCGTTCATCTGCCGCACGATCGTTTCCGGCGCGATGCCCACGACGGTGAAGGAAACGGTTGGTACCCGCTCGGCGAGGCGTTGCGGATCGGTGATGCCGCGGATGACCAGGCCCTCGATATCGGAAAGGCCTTCGATTAATTGCCGGGCAAGCCTATTCTCGTAAGCGATCGACACGTCGAAAGCCTTGGCAATCAGCTGCCGCCGCAACCCGCCCTCGCCGGCGGCCGCGCCGAGATCGGCGAAATAGTCGATGGCCGCTGTCAGCCCGGCCATCAGCTCGATCTGCGGCGTGCCGAGCTCGAACCGCTCCGGCAGCCCGTTCGACGAACAGCGGCATTTGTAAGGTTTAAGGCCGTCGATGACGTCGCGGCGCCCCCACAATATGCCCATATGCGGCCCGAAGAATTTATAGGCCGAGCAGATCAGGAAATCGCAGCCGAGCGCCTGCACGTCGATCAGTCCGTGCGGCGCGAACTGCACGGCGTCGACATAGACCAGCGCGCCGGCCTGCCTGGCGATTGCGGTCAGGGCCTGCACACGATTGATCGAGCCGGTGAGGTTCGAGGCATAGTTCAACGCCACGAGCCGCGTCTTGTCCGAAAGCAGCGCCTTCAGCGCTGCCTCCTCCACCTGCCAGCTCCGCTCGTCGAACGGCAGGAAGCGCACGACCAGGCCAAGATCCTCGGCGAGCTGCAGCCAGGGCGAGACATTGCTCTCGTGATCCATGCGCGTGACGATGATCTCGTCGCCCGGCGTCATCATGCGGCCAAGCGTCCGCGACATGTGGTAGGTCAGCGTCGTCATATTGGCGCCGATGACGATCTCCTCGGGGCTGGCGGCGTTGAGGAAATCGGCCATCGCGGCATGCGCCCCATCGACCACCTGCTGCGCCGCGACCGTCGTTTCGAAGAAGCCGCCGAGATTGGCGTTGGTCGAGAGCAGGCAGCGCGACACCGCATCCGCCACGGCCTGCGGCACCTGCGTGCCGGCCGGATTGTCGAGATAGATGCGCCGGCGCCCTTTATCGGTCAGCGAAAGCGCCGGAAATCTGCCGCGCACGGCCTCGATCGGAAACTCTGCCATCCTCTCCACCCTTTTGTTTTTCAATCGATTCTCGCTCACGGACACGGATTGCCGACGCACTGGTGGATGGCGTCGACTGCCTTCTGCATCTCTTCCGTCCAGATGATGTCGGCCGAGGACAGCGCCGTCTCGAGCTGCGCTGTCGTGGTCGCGCCGACGATGTTCGCGGTGACGAAGCGCCGGCTTGTCACATAGGCATTGGCGAAAAGCGCCGGCTCCATGCCGAACGAGCGCGCCAGCTCATTGTATTGAAGCAGCACTTCCGCCGCATTCGGCGTCTCGTAGCGCTGACCGCGGTTGAAGAGCTGCGAGCGCGAACCCTGCGGCCGCGCGCCATGATCGTATTTGCCGGTGAGATAGCCCTGGGCTAGCGGCGAATAGGGAAGGAACGCGATCTGCTCGCGCTCGCAGACTTCGGCAAGGTTCACTTCGAAGGTCCGGTTGACGAGGTTATAGGCGTTCTGCAGCGAGGCGACGCGCGGACCCGCGCCCTTTTCGGCTTCGAAGACGAAGCGCATGACGCCCCAGGAGCTTTCGTTAGAGAGGCCGAGATGGCGGATCTTTCCGGCTTTCACCAGTTCCTCGAAAACGGCGAGCGTTTCGGCTATCGGCGTCTCGTCGTCGGGCGTGCCCGCGGCGTCGGGCCGGCGCGCCACCGCCCCGACGCGCGTCGGATTCGAGCCCCACGGAATGTCCCGGTCCGGCCAGTGGATCTGGTAGAGGTCGATATAATCGGTGCCGAGCTTGGCCAGCGATTTCTCGACCGCGTCGAAAATGTCGGCGCGCACCAGCTTCGACGGACGATCGCCGCGAAACCATGTGTTGGCCGTGCGGCCGACCACCTTAGAGGCAAGGATGACCTTGTCGCGGTTGCGATTGGCCTTCATCCAGCTGCCGATGGTCTTCTCGGTCCGCCCTTGCGTCTCCGCCTTGGGCGGGATCGGGTAAAGCTCCGCGGTGTCGATGAAATTCACGCCGCGTGAGAACGCCAGATCCATCTGCGCGTGGCCCTCCGCTTCGGTGTTCTGCTGACCCCAGGTCATCGAGCCGAGGCAGATTTGCGAAACAAGGAGGTCGGTCCGACCGAGGCGGCGTTTATGCATGGGATTTCTCCGGCGGGAGGTTGCGCGGACAGCGCGGGGAGGAAAGTCAAGCATAAAGCAAAGGCTTGGGCTTCTCCAAGCCCGCTGTCTTCGACTTTTGCGTGACTGTTATCGACGGGTGGCGGCCAAGGCCCGCCGCTTGGCCTCGTCGATCAGCATGTTGGCGACCTGCATGCGGATCATGGCGCGCTGGCGCAGATGCGGCGCGACCCGATCTGGATGGTTGGCGAAAGCGAAATTGCGCCGGATGCGGCCGAAATCGGCATTTTTAGCCGGGCGGTCGAGGCCGAGCTCGCCGGCAATTGCTTCGGGATCGATCGACGGCAGCTGCTCCTGAGGTCGATGCTCTTCACCCGCGAGCGACAGCTTTGCCTGGTCGAGAAGTGCTGTGAACTCCGCGGCAAGGTCGGCGGCGGACTCGCGATATTCGGCGGCGACACTTTCGCTCGCGACCTTGATGCGGCCGGAATGAAGTTCATCGGCAACGGACAGATAGTCGAACGGGATAGACGGCCGGGCCCCCTCTTCCTCGCCTTTTTCCGAGGCGACGATCAGTTCGTCGAGCAACGAAGCGAAATCGAGCTTGTTACCGGTGCCGATCTCAGCCTCCCTCGTGACGGCGTGCGTTGATGCCACTGAAAATAGGGCGCCCTCGTTAAAAATGACTTCTGGCGACGTTAACAATTGCAGGCATTTTGCCTGCCGGAGCCATCAAGTAAAAAAGCCGGACCGCATTTTCGTGCAGTCCGGCAAGGTCGCCAGGAGTGGCGAGGAAAAAGCCAGCCATGGGCCGGCATAGGCCCCTACGGTCGAGCCCACCGGAAAGTTTCACGAAAAATCGATTGTGTCCGAAAAATCTGATGCGGCATGGCAGCCATGCAATTGCTGCACTGCACAATTTTAACAAATCGATTATATTTTGTTGTCGGGAGGACCAACAGGGGCAACTGTCATGGGGTTCTTCACTGAAATGTTCGCTCGGCCACGGCCGCAGGAGCACCAGCGCTACCGCGCGGCGCTCGCGCTTCTGAACGCGATGAGCAATGCCGACCGCGCCGATATCGGCATCAAGCCAGCGGATTTTCCGCGCATCGCGCGCGAGATGTCGGCCCGCTGAACCAAAGAGGTTTCCCGGGCTGCCGGGAAACCTCAAAGTCATCAAAAAGTCAGCGATTTCCCAAAAATGTCTGCTTGCCGAGCGGCACGCCGTTGTGGCGCAGGATGTCGTAGGCGGTCGTGACGTGGAAATAGAAATTCGGCATCGCGACATGCAGCAGGTACTGCAGGCCGGGCAGCGTGGTTTCGCGCCCGCCAAGCCTTAATTCGATCGTCCGGTCCTCCGAAGCTTCCAGATCGGCCGCCGCGAACGTCGCCAGATGATCGAGCGTCTTGGCGATTCGGGCCTGCAGCTCGGCAAAGCTCGCTTCATTATCCTCATATTTCGGCACCTCGCGGCCGGCGAGCCGCGACGGCGCGCCCTTGGCATGGTCGGTGGCGATCTGGACCTGTCTGGCCAGCGCAAACATGTCCGGCGCCAGCCGCGCCGTGAGGAACACCTGCGGATCGATCTTGCGCTCGCTGGCATTCTGCTCCGCCGCCGTCAGCACGCTGGCCAGCGCCTTCAGCCGGGCGGAAAAGACGCCAACCGATATGTCGTACATGGAAATGGTCACCGATAATCTCCCCAGGCGGCCCCAGCGCCGCGGGCCGTGAACTAGCGCTTCCGGCCAGGATTCTTCAAGTGGTGATACCCTCCGCGTCACCGCGCCGCCGCAATCGCCGTGGTAGTATTTTTGTTACCGAGCGGAGGATTCGATGAAAAGAGCCGTTTTCGCAGCGATCGTCATTCTCTCACTGGCCGGCTTCGCGCATTCCGCACCTGCGGCGGACGCCCCCTATATCGACGACAGGTCCAGCGCCGACGCCGTCATCCGCTCGCTTTACAGCGCCATCAATCGCCACGAATTCGCCCGCGCCTGGGGTTATTTCGGCGATACGAAGCCGGCTAAGGATTTCAACGCTTTCGTGAAAGGCTACGACGGCACCGATACCGTTGAAGTCAAGACCGGCGCTGTATCGGACGAAGGTGCCGCCGGCAGCATCTATTACAGCGTCCCGGTCGCCATCCAGGCGACCGACAAGAAGGGCGAGGCCAAGGTTTTCGCCGGCTGCTACACGGTCCGCCAGGTCAATGCGCAGGTCCAGGAGCCGCCTTTCCAACCGATGTTCATCGACAAGGGCGCGCTGAAGCCGTCGACGGAGGATTTCGACAGCGCCGTGCCGGCAAGCTGCGGCGACGGCCCGCCACCGCCGAAGAAGGACGAAGCGCTGGAACAGGCCAGGAAGGCGTTTCTCGCCACTTATGGCGGGCAGTGCGACAAACAGGATCCCGACGGCAAGCCGATCGGTGAGCCCGAGGCCCATTCGATCCACTACAAGGACAAGGACGCTCAAGCCGCCGACCCGGAGCGCGAGACGCGGTTGTTCCGCTTCTTCTGCTCGATGGCCGCCTACAACGAGACGGCGGTCTACTACATCGCTGACGACGTCAACGGCGTGACCCAGTTGCAGTTCACCGAGCCGGATCTCGATATCCGCTACGAGAACAACAACAGCGAAGGCAAGGTCGAGTCGATCCACATCATAGGTTTCAAGACCAGCGGCTGGGCGACCAACTCGGACTATGACGAGAATACGAAAACCATCACCACATCCGACAAATGGCGTGGTGTCGGCGATGCCTCGTCATCGGGGACCTATCTGTTCCGCAACGGTGACTTCTCGCTCGTCCAGTACGACGTCGATGCTTCCTATGACGGCGAGATCAATCCGCAGACGATCATCGACTACAACACCGCGCCATAATTCCTCGGAAGGTCACGGCGCCTTCGTCAGCATCCAGTTCAGCGTGCCGCGCCAGTCCACCATGCGGATCGGCGTGCCATGCGTGCCGGTCTCGAAGCGCACGAAGCGGGTCGGATACGGATAGGCTTTCGATTTGGCGATGACGGAGCGGAAGAAAGCCTCCTGCTTCTCCACCGGAAAAACCACATCATGGCTGCCCTGTCCGAAGAAAACCGGCACATGGCGCCTGAAAGCAGGGCTCGAGAAAAAGCTCTCGTCCCACAGCGAGCCGAGCAGCAGCAGCCCGTTTATGCGCCGTCCGGTATCGTTGCGCGCGGCGAGCTTCCAGCAGATCATGCCGCCCATCGAGCCGCAGGCGACGAAGATTTTCGCGCCCGGCGATGTCTGGGCATAGTGATCGATCAATGCAGCGACCTGCGCCGCGCCCTTGTCACCGAAATCGGGAAAATCAGGCGAGAGATAAAGACCGTTGTTGGCGGCCATCAGGTTCTTGATGCGGTTGAAGTTGCCGCCGAAAGTAAAATCGTCGACGCCTTGCTTGCGGCTGCCGCCTTGCCCGTGCAGGTAGAGCACGATGATGGAAGCGCCTTCCGTCCGGCCGACCGCCACATGCCTGATGTCGCCGGCGTCGGTCTTCAACATCAGGTCCTGCTGCACCTTGCGCACGCCGGGATCGGTGTATTGGGCGCGAACGCGCTTTTCCGGCACCTCGTCGCGCTGGTTGATGTCGCGCATCTCATGATAGTCGAGCACCGTGTAGGCGCCGTTGTCGCCGGTGGACAGCGCCGCCGGATAGGCGAAGAGGTCGTCCTTGAACGGTTTTAGCGAAAGCGTCTGGCTATGGGCAGCCTGGACGGTAAGACCGGTTGCAACGAGCAGGGCGAAGAGGAAGCGCAATGACATGCCGAGAGGCATGCGAAATTCGGCTCTGCTTTGTCAATCCTGCAGCACGCCGCCAGCCCCTTCCAGCGCCTCGCGCGTGTCGACATCGATCGAGGCGCCCTGCCCGATCTCGACATCGATGACGTAGTGACCCTCGGCTTCGACCAGATGGCGCGCGCCTGTATCGCCCTCGAGCTGCGCGACCGCCGCGAAAAGCGATCGCGGCAAAAGCACCGGATTGCCCCGCTTGCCCTGGTGCGAGGCGCGCACGACCGCATGGCCGCCGGAACGGCGGAACGCATCGATCAGGCTGTCGAGGTCATTCGACGAAACGCCGGGCATGTCGCCGAGCACGATCATGGCGCCGGCCGCGTCAGGCGCGACCCTCGCAATGCCCGCCTTCAAGGACGAGGCCAGGCCATCGGCGAAATCGGGATTGTCGGCTAGTTTCACCTCAAGGCCTCCAAGCGCGGAACGTACCCGCTCACGCTGATGACCGGTGACGACGATGGTAGTGGCGGCCTTCGAGCCCAGTGCGCGCCCGACGGTGCGGCGCACCAAAGGTTCGCCGTCGAACAGCGCCAGAAGCTTATTCGGGCCGCCCATGCGGCTCGAGCGGCCGGCGGCCAGAAGCACGATATCGACCTTCAGCGCCAACCTTGTCGGCTGCGGCGCCGGCTCGCGCGGCTGCGGCCTGGTCGCAATTTCCATCAGAAGCCCGCCGACACCCATGCCGGCAATATCGCGGGCCGTCACATCGAGCCCGGCAATCAGGCGATCGAGCACCCAGTCGAAGCCGTTCTCCTTCGGGCTGCGCGCGCATCCGGGTGCGCCGACGACGCGCTTGCCGTCGAGTGTTCCGAGCACCAGCAGATTGCCGGGATCGACCGGCATGCCCGCGCGGACGACGGTACCCCCGGCACGCTCGATCGCGGCCGGCACGACATCGGCGAAATCGCTCATCGCCGAGGCGCCGAAGATCACCACCATGTCGTTGTCGCGCGCCAGCTGGGTCGCGGCCGCGGCGACGGGCGCCACCTCATGCGGCGTGCGCCGCTCGGCCGTCAGCCGGCCGCCGGAACGCGCCAGCCGCGCCTCGGTGACGCGCAGCGTCTTGTCCAGCACGCTCGGCTTCACGCCGGGAAGCACCGTCTGAATGACGCCGACATTGATCGGGCGGTAGGCGTTGACCGCAAAGATCTCGCGGCCGGCGCAGATTCTCACCACGCTGTCCACCAGGCTTGCGGCGACGGCAAAGGGGATGATCTTCACCGTCGCGACCATCTGGCCTTTCTCGACCGGTGCATGCTGCGCCAGCGTCGCGATGGTGATCGCCGGATCGACGGCATTGATGGCATCGATCATCCCGGCATCGACGGTAAACACGCCCGAGGCGGCTGCATGCAGGTTCACCCGTCCGGTGGCGGCCGGCTTGACCTCGATATTGCGGTGGCTCATGGCGGACGCGATCTTCGCGGCGGCGGCATCCTCGCCGAGATCGTCCCGGTCAAGAACTGCTGCGACGACTTCGCCGATGCCCGCCGCCTTGAGCGCCGCGATATCCTCGCGGCTCAGCCGGTGCGCCTTGCGGAACCGCTTTTCGCCCGCGGCCGTCGCATGCGCCAGCACCGCCCCTTCAGCCTCGTCGATCGGAACCGGTCCGAATTTCACGCCACTGCGCCTTTTGTTTCGAGGCCGCGCGAGCGGAAGGCGTGGATGGTCTGCGCAAGGACGGCGACAGCGATCTCGGCCGGACTTGCCGCACCGATGTCGAGGCCGATCGGCGCATGGATGCGGGCGATCTGGTCGGCGCCGGCGCCGAGCGCCAGCAGGCGCTCGACACGCTTGGCGTGGGTCTTGCGGCTGCCGAGCGCCCCGACATAGAAGCAGCGGGCGTCGAGCGCCGCCTTCAGCGCGAAATCGTCGATCTTCGGGTCGTGGGTGACGGCCGCAAGCGCGGTGTAGCCGTCGAGCGGCGCGCGCTTCAGCACATCCTCCGGCCATTCGGCATGCAGCGCGACGTCGGGAAAGCGTTCCGGCGTGGCGAAGGCGGTGCGCGGATCGATGATCTCGACGGGATAGCCGGCGATCCTGGCCATCGGCGCCAGCGCCTGGCTGATATGCACGGCGCCGATCACCACGAGGCGCGGGCGCGGCAGATGCGCGTTGAGAAAGAAAGTCCGCCCTTCCGCCTCCACAGACCCTGAATTGCCGGTGCGGAACGCATTGGCGATCGCTGTTCCAAGATCGCCCGCGACAGGGTCGCCTTCGCGCACGATGCGATCCCGCCCGTCGCCGAGATCGGTGACAAGCACCGCGGCGCGGCGGGCGCGGCGTTCTTCATTGATGGTCTTTAGAACGTACGGATCCACTGCGGTCAGCCCAGCCTTTCGACATAGACCTTGATGCGGCCGCCGCAGGACAGCCCCACCTGCCAGGCCGTTTCGTCGGCGACGCCGAACTCCAGCATCCTGGCCTTGCCCGAGCCGATGACGTCCATCGCCTCCGTCACCACGGCGCCCTCGACGCAGCCGCCGGAGACAGAGCCGTGGAAATTCCCTTCGGCGTCGATGACAAGATGGCTGCCGATCGGACGCGGCGCCGAACCCCAGGTCTCGACCACGGTCGCGATGGCGACATCCTTGCCGTCCTTCATCCAGCCTTCCGCGATGATCAGGGGATCGCGGGCCTCATCGAGATAAATGCTCTCATCCATCGTCGCTTCTCGCAAAGTCTGTTTTCCCGCCGGGACATTCCCTGGCAGAGCATATGGCTACGCGGCACGCCTCCCGCCAGTTTGCAACCAGCGGCGCGGATCGACCGAGGCCGCCGGCCGCTGGTCGAGAGAGGCGCAAAGATCGGCCAGCGCGTCGAGATTATGCACTGCCCGAAACTCGTCGACATAGGGTAGCATCGCCTTCACGCCACGGGCCCGCGCCTCGAAGCCGTCGAAGCGCAACAGCGGATTAAGCCAGATCAGCCGCCGGCATGATTTATGCAGCCGCTCCATCTCCTGCGACAGGCCGGTGACGTCGTCGCGCTCCAGCCCGTCGGTGATCAAAAGCACCACGGCGCCCTGCCCGAGCACGCGCCTTGACCACAACCGGTTGAATTCGGCGAGCGTGTCGCCGATGCGGGTGCCGCCCGACCAGTCCTTCACCGCCGCCGAGCATTCGGCCAGCGCCTCGTCGGGATCGCGATGGCGCATCTGGCGGGTCAGATTGGTGAGCCGCGTGCCGAAGACGAAGGCGTGCACGCGCCGGCGCTTTTCGGTCAGCGCATGCAGGAAATGCAGGAAGATGCGCGTGTACTGGCTCATCGAGCCGGAAATGTCGGCAAGCACCACCAGCGGCGGATGCACTTCGCGCTGCGAGCGGAATTTCGGCAGGATAAGCTCACCGCCGGTGCGCGCGGCCGAGCGCATCATGGCGCGCGGATCGATGCGGCGCCCCTGCGCATCGCCCTTGAAGCGCCGTGTGCGGACAAGATCGAAGGGAAGTTGCAAGGCCATGATCGCCTTTTTGGCCTCGGCTATTTCGCCGGCGTCCATCTGGGCGAAATCCTTGCCGCGCAGCACCTCGTTGCCGGAAAAAGTCATCCGCGCATCGACCTCGATCTCCGGCACTTCCCGCGCCGGCTGATTTTTCTGGTGGCCCTCGAACATCGCCTGGCTGACGCGGTTCTCGGCCGCCCGCGGCTTCTGCTTTTCAGCGTTGTCCGGCGCGACCGGCGAGAACATTGCCAGCAGCTTCTCGATCAGCTCGCGCGATTTCCAGAACAGGCGGAAGGCCTCGTCGAAGACCGGATGGTCCTCGTGCCGCGAGACCAGCACCGCATGCAGCGTCCAGTAGAAATCGTCGCGCGAGCCGATGCCGGCGGCCAGCACCGCCTCGATGGCATCCTTTACCGAAGCCGGCCCGACGCGCATGCCGGCCTTGCGCAAGGCACGGGCGAAATAGACAATGTTGTCGGCAATACGCCCATCGGCGACCGCCTCTTTGGGTTCCGGACGCGGCACGGGCATCGCACTTACTCCGCCGCCGAAAGCTCGGCCTTCACCTCATTGAGGATGCGCCGGCCCTCGCCTTCGCCGATACGGGCGATGTCGTCCTGGTATTTCAAAAGCACGCCGATCGTGTCCGACACGGTCTCCGGATCGAGCGCCACCTTGTCGAGTTCGGTCAGCGCACCGGCCCAATCGATGGTTTCGGCAACGCCTGGCGCCTTGAACAGTTCGACCTGGCGAAGCTTCTGGATGAAGGACACGACCTCCGCCGACAGCCGGCGGTTCGCCTGCGGCACCTTGCGCCGAACGATCTCCAGCTCGCGCTCAGCGTTCGGATAATCGACCCAGTGATAGAGGCAGCGCCGCTTCAGCGCATCGTGGATCTCGCGCGTGCGGTTGGTGGTGATGATGACGATCGGCGGCTCTTCAGCCTTTATCGTGCCAAGCTCGGGAACCGTGACCTGGAAGTCCGACAGGATCTCAAGCAGGAACGCCTCAAAGGCTTCGTCGGTGCGGTCAAGCTCATCGATCAGGAACACCGGCGCGGCACCGGCCTTGCCGGTCAGCGCATCGAGCACCGGGCGGCGGATCAGGTATTTTTCGGAAAAGACGTTGCGCTCCATGTCGGAGCGCACGACCTTGCCGGCCGCCTCCTCCATGCGGATCTCGATCATCTGCGCGGCATAATTCCACTCATAAACGGCCGAGGAAACGTCGAGCCCTTCATAACACTGCAGGCGGATCAGCCGGCGACCGAGCGCGTCGGCCAGCACCTTGGCGATCTCGGTCTTGCCGACGCCCGCCTCGCCTTCGAGGAACAAGGGCCGCTTCATGCGCAGTGAAAGAAACAGCACGGTCGCCAGCGAACGGTCCGCGACATAATCCGCGCCGGTCAAAAGTTCGAGCGTTTCGTCGATCGACTTCGGCGCTGGGCGCGGCGCGGTCATCTCGTCTCCGTGGATCCCGCTTGCACGTTTCAAAGAAAATGGTAGCCGCGGTTGTGATAGATCAGCGGCCGCAAATTATCGCCGATGCGCAGGCCTGTCACCTTGCCAAAAAGCACACGGTGAGTGGCAAGGTCCTTGCTATCGATGATCTCGCAGTCGAACACGGCAAGGGCGCCTTTCAGGGTCGGAGCGCCGGTAGAGATCACATCCCACTCGGCAAGCGCGAAGCGTTCGTCCGCCGGCAACCCGGTGGCACCGGAAAAGCCGACCGAGACGGCTTCCTGGTCCGAGGCGAGCGTGTTGAGCGCGAACCTGCCGTTTTTGACGAAAGCCTCGTTCTTGGCGTTTTCGCGATTAAGACAGACTAGGACCGTCGGCGGCGTGTCCGAAACCGAACAGGCGGCGATCACCGTAGCGCCGCGTTTGCCACCCGGCCCGTCCGTGGTCACCACATGCACATGGCCGGCAAAATGCGCCATCGCATCGCGATAGTGCTGCGGCCCGATGTCATTGATCTTCAGCACGCGATAATCCACCTGTCAGAACAAGCCCGTTATATATGGCGGCATATTGCACGCCACAAGTTACCTGGCATGGGCGAAGTGCTTGACCGCAATCCGCAAATTCGCGTGTTGCGCGGCGCTTAGCCAGCCTTTAGGCATTTCTTGGAATAGTGTCGGGACTGTATTCCCGGCATGGAGGATCTCTTAGCCCGAATGCGTCTTCTCACGACGACATCAGCCGTGCTGCTCTGGCTGCCGCTGGCCTCGAGCGCCGATGCCGAGACGCTGGTCGGCGTTGCGGCGCCGCTTTCCGGTCCGTCGGCGATCCTAGGCAAGCAGGTCGAGGCTGGCGCCGGCCTGGCTGCAGAGGCCAACAGCATTGCAATCAAGGCCGTCGACGATGCCTGCACGGCCGACGGCGGCGCCACGGCGGCAAAGGAATTCGTCGACGCCAAGGTCAATGTCGTGGTGGGATTTCTCTGCACCGAGGCGATCGAGGCCGCGCTGCCGATCCTTAAAGGTGCCAACATTCCGGTGATCACGGTCGGCGTGCGCGCCGAAAGCCTCACCGACCGGCGCGCCAAGACCGGCTGGCCGGTATACCGGCTCGGTCCGCGCGGCGACGATGAGCGCAACGCGGTTGCGGCCAGGCTTACCCAGCTGTGGCGCGACGACTTGTTCGCCATCGTCGATGACGGCACCATCTATGGCCGCGAAATGGCCGAGACCTTCCGCGCCGCGGCCGAGCAGGCGGCGCTGAAGCCGGTCTTCGTCGACACGTTCCGGCCGCAGCTCGACAACCAGATCGGGTTGGTCGGCCGGCTGAAGAAGGCCGGCGCGACCAAGGTGTTCGCCGGCGGCGACGGCGATGACGTCGCCATCATGGGCCGCGACGCCGCCTCCCTCGACGCCGGCATCGCCTTCGCCGGCGGCGAGAACCTGCGCACGCCGCCGGGCGATGTGCCTTACGCCGTCGGCACGCTGATGATCGCACCGCCGGAATGGTCGGAAGTCGCCGACCCCAAGATCGTGCAGGCCTTCGGCGCAAAAAACATCGTGCCGGACGGCTACACGCTGCCGTCCTATGCCGCGGTCGAGATCGCCAAGGCCGCGCTGACCAGCGCGGAAAGCTCCGGCCGGCCGCTCGGCGAGGCGCTGACCGGCCATGATTTCACGACAGCGATCGGCACCATCCGCTTCGACGACAAGGGCGACCTCGGCCAGAACCCGTTCCGCGTCTTCCGCTTCGACGGCACGCATTTCGTACCGCTGGAGGACAAGTGATGTTCCGCACCGGTCCGCGCAATCTGATCACCGACGTTGCGGGCCTCTGTGTTGGCAATGCCACCGACCCAAGGCTGAAATCCGGCGTCTCGGTGGTGCTGTGTGATGAACCTGCCGTGGCCGGCATTCAGGTGCTGGGCGGCGCGCCGGGCACGCGCGAGACCGACCTGCTCGAGCCGCAGAATTCGATCGCAACGATCCATGCCGTGGTACTGTCGGGCGGCTCTGCCTTCGGCCTCGACGCCGCCTCGGGCGTGCAGGCGGCGCTGCGCGAGAAGAACATCGGCGTCGAGGTCGGCGGCTTCCGCGTGCCGATCGTGCCGGCTGCGATCCTGTTTGACCTGCGCAATGGCGGCGACAAGGATTGGGGTCGTTATCCGCCCTATCGCGAGCTTGGCTATGAGGCCGTGCAGGCGGCAACCGCCGATTTCGCCATCGGCACGGCGGGCGCCGGCACCGGCGCTCTGACCTCCGGCCTGAAAGGCGGACTGGGTTCGGCTTCGACCTTGCTCGACAGCGGCGTCACCATCGGCGCGCTCGCCGCCGTCAATCCCACCGGCTCGGTGACGGTCGGCGGCAGCCGCCATTTCTGGGCAGCGCCTTTCGAGATCGGCGACGAGTTCGGCGGCTTGGGTTACCCCGATCCGCTGCCCGAAGATGCCAGGAAGATCCTG
Source organism: Mesorhizobium sp. WSM3859 (assembly GCF_002295065.1). Lineage (GTDB taxonomy): Bacteria > Pseudomonadota > Alphaproteobacteria > Rhizobiales > Rhizobiaceae > Mesorhizobium. The sequence continues at coordinate 98,003 of NZ_NSGG01000008.1, read as the reverse complement.
CTGAAATACCGCGACAGGCATGTTGGCGGACATGGGGAAGCCGGTAGCACCACCATCGCCGTCATCGCCACGGACGCCGTCCTCACCAAAGCGGCGGCCAAGCGGCTGGCGATTTCGGCGCATGACGGCTTCGCCCGCGCCATCTGGCCTACGCATACGCCGGCCGACGGCGATCTGGTGTTTGCCCTGGCGACCGGCAGAAGCGGCATCGAGCTCGGTGCCGATGCCGCGATCGACCTGTTCGCGGCGGCCGGCGCGACCATGGCGCGGGCCATCAGCCGCGGCGTCCATGCCGCGACACCGGCCGACGGCGATCTGTTCCCGGTATGGGCGTCGCGCTGATCGCGTCGGCGCCGATCAGGTCGGATCGGATTTCTCTTCCTCGAAGGTGACCGCGACATCGGAATTCGCGGAAAGCCAGACCTTCTGCCCGTCGATCTCCGCGACCAGGGCGAGCGAAATGTAATGGTGATGTCCCTTGTGCGAGCCCATGCCGCTGTCGGCCTTGGTCAGCTTGATCCGGTCACCCTCAACCTTGTCGACGGCGCCGATATGGACGCCGTCGGCGCCGATCACTTCCATATGTCCGCGTATCTTGCTGATGTCGGTGCTCATGCTGGTTCTCCGCTGGATGTGCCCCTTCGGATGCGAGACGGCCGACAATAACAAATGAACGCCGGATTGGATGCATCGCACCGCACGTCTCGTTCACCATGGCGTGATAGATATGAATTCACACCTTCGCGCTGCTCACCGCGCTCTACCAGTTCCTCCCGCTTGGCGTCCGGCTCTATTTTCAGCTGGGTTTCGCGGCACTTGTCGCGACAAGCATCTGGTTTGCGCGGCAGCGGCGTTGAGCATTGGGCCCGCCTCTGTTAGGACGCGGCCGACGCTTCTCCCAAGCAGGAACTGAAAAACGGATGATCCCTCGCTATTCCCGGCCGGAAATGGTCGCCAACTGGTCGCCCGAAACCCGCTTCCGCATCTGGTTCGAGATCGAGGCGCATGCCTGCGATGCGCTGGCCGAGCTGGGCGTCATCCCGAAGGAAGCGGCAAGGACGATCTGGGAAAAAGGCGGCGCGGCCAAGTTCGACGTCGCCAAGATCGACGAGATCGAACGTGTCACCAAGCATGACGTTATCGCTTTCCTGACCCATCTCGCCGAATTCGTCGGACCGGACGCCCGCTTCATCCACCAGGGCATGACCTCGTCGGACGTGCTCGACACCTGCCTTGCCGTGCAGCTGACGCGCGCCAGCGACATCCTGCTCGCCGACATCGATGCGCTGCTTGGCGCCCTGAAGCGCCGCGCCTTCGAGCACAAGGACACCGTCACCATCGGCCGCAGCCATGGCATCCATGCCGAGCCGACCACCTTCGGCGTCAAGCTGGCACAGGCCTATGCCGAGTTCTCGCGCTGCCGCGAGCGACTGGTGCACGCGCGGGAGGACATTGCAACATGTGCGATCTCCGGCGCGGTCGGCACCTTCGCCAACATCGAGCCCTATGTCGAAGAGCATGTGGCGGCAAAGCTCGGGCTGAAGCCGGAGCCGGTGTCGACCCAGGTCATTCCGCGCGACCGGCATGCCATGTTCTTTGCCACGCTGGGCGTCATCGCCTCGTCGGTCGAGCGCCTCGCCGTCGAGATCCGCCATCTGCAGCGCACCGAAGTGCTGGAAGCGGAAGAGTATTTCTCGCCGGGCCAGAAGGGCTCGTCGGCCATGCCGCACAAGCGCAACCCGGTGTTGACCGAAAACCTCACCGGCCTTGCCCGGATGGTGCGTTCGATGGCGCTGCCTGCCATGGAAGACGTGGCGCTCTGGCACGAGCGCGACATTTCGCATTCCTCGGTCGAACGCATGATCGGGCCGGACGCGACGGTGACTCTGGATTTCGCGCTGGCGCGCCTCACCGGCGTCGTCGACAAGCTGCTCGTCTATCCCGAGAATATGGAGAAGAACCTCAACAAGTTCAGAGGCCTGGTGCATTCGCAGCGCGTGCTGCTCGCACTGACCCAGGCCGGCCTGTCACGCGAGGACGCCTACCGCCTTGTGCAGCGCAACGCCATGAAAGTCTGGGAGCACGGCGCCGATTTCCTGGAGGAACTGCTGGCTGACAAGGACGTGACCGCGGCCCTCTCCGAAGCCGAGATCCGCGAGAAATTCGACCTCGGCTACCACACCAAGCATGTCGACACGATCTTCAAGCGGGTTTTTGGGGAAGCTTGAGGTCTTTCCTTCTCCCCGTCTCTAGACGGGGAGAAGGTGCCCGAAGGGCGGATGAGGGGCGGCGCCGACCTCGGCCGTAATGCCACTTATCCTATTTTACAAGAACGATAACTTCGCAACCTCGGCGCTGCCCCTCATTGCCCTGCCGGGCATTTCTCCCCGTATAGTGACGGGGAGAAAGACGCTGTCACCGACGCCGGCTCAAGCCTTCCCCGGCACAGTCCTGATCACCGTGCCCCACGGGTCTTCCCGCGAAGTCTCATCCTTCACACTATCCGAGCGCATCTGGACCCAGGCGAGGCCCGCGCGAGACGGATCGCGACGGCCGGCGCCGGCGCTCTGCCAGGCATTGGCGCCGATATGGTGATGGTAATGGCCGGACGACAGGAACACCGCCTGGCTGCCATATTTGGCGACGGTGTCGAAGCCGAACTGGTCGTGCCACCAGGCCTCCGCATCTTCCGGCCGGCCGACGCGCAGATGCACATGGCCGACAATGGTGTTTTCTGGCGCGCCCTGCCATCCGGCATCGCCCGCCGGCACGCTGCCCACCACCGCCGGCAGGTTCAGCCGCTCGGTCGCCATGGCTATTCTGCCGCCGTTCCATTTCCAGTCCTGCGGGCGGCGGTCGGCATAGATCTCGATGCCATTGCCTTCCGGATCGGTCAGATAGAGCGCCTCGCTGACCAGATGGTCGGACGCGCCCTCGATGCCGATGCGGTTGGCAGCGGCGTGGCTGATCCAGCGGCCAAGATCGGCGCGCGACGGCAACAGGAAAGCGGTGTGGAAGAGCCCGGCGCTGCGTGGATCGTCGGGCTTCGCCGAAGCATCCTGTTCAAGCACCAGCAGCGGGCGGTTGGCGGCGCCGAGCGTGATGGCGCCGTCGGCGCGGCTCAGTTCCTGCAGACCAACAACGGCGCGGTAATAGGCGGCCAGGCTCTCGGCGTCGCGTGCCTTCAGGCCGACACGCGAAACGCTGACGGGGGTGGTCGCGGCAAAAGGCAGTTCGCTCATCAAGTTCTCCATCCGGCAGACGCTGGTTCCCAATATAGGATTCCAGGCAACCGGCTCTTCTTCCCTCAGATCGTCCATTGCGATCGTTCACACAAGACAGCAAGAATCGAACAAGTTGTTCACGATTGTGATCGTATCGATATGTCCGACAGGGTTGCAGCCGGCAAAGCCGCTCGCTACATCGGCGCCATGAAAGTCAAAGACGCAGATATCCTGATCGTGCCGGGCTACACCAATTCCGGCCCCGAGCACTGGCAGACCCGCTGGCAGTCGAAACTGTCGACGGCGCGCCGGGTCGAGCAGGCGGAATGGACGAAGCCCGTGCGCGAGGACTGGACGGCGAGCGTGGCGAACGCCGTGAACGAGGCCGAACGCCCGGTGGTGCTCGTTGCGCATTCGCTTGGCGTCGCGGCGGCGGTGCAGGCCATCCCGCAATTCAAGAAGCCAGTCGCCGGCGCTTTCTTCGTCGCGCCGCCGGATGTCTCGAACCCGGAAATCAGGCCGAAACATCTGATGACCTTTGGCCCTTATTCGCGCGATCCGCTGCCCTTCCCGTCGATCGTCATCGCCAGCCGCAACGACCCGTTCTGCGCCTTCGAGATCGCCGAGGATCTCGCCGCCGCCTGGGGGTCGCTCTTCATCGACGCCGGCGAGGCAGGTCATCTCAACCACGATGCCGGCTTCGGCCCGTGGCCGGAAGGTTCGATGACCTTCGCCAAATTTCTGACTGAGCTGAAGCAGCCCTAGGCCGACCTCAAGCGCCGATCGAATCCCGCATGCTTTTCAGCAGCGTCTTCGCGCCAAGCGAGATCAGCGTGTGGTCCGAACCCATGGCCAGCAGCCGATAGCCCATCGACACGACCCGGCCGGCGACCGCCGGCTCGATGACGTAGATCGCCGCATGCTTTCCGGCCTTGCGCGTCCGCTCGGCGATCGACGCGACCGTCTCCATCATGCTTTCCAGCGTCGAATTGACGGTCGTTCCGTTCGACCAGGCGATCGAGAAATCCGACGGACCGACGAAGATGCCGTCGATGCCGGGTGTATCGAGGATGCCGTCGAGCGCCTCGAACGCCGCCCGCGTCTCGACCATCGCGAAGGCCATGGTGCGCTGGTTCGAGTCGCGCAACCATTCGGCGTGGTCGCCCTTGCCGTGGCGCGGGAACGCGTAAGTCGGCCCCCAGGAGCGCTCGCCCAGCGGCGGATATTTCATCGCGGCGGCGAACTGCCTTGCGTCGGCCACCGAGTTCACCATCGGCGCGATCACTGCCTCGGCGCCGAAATCGAGCGCGCGGCTTGCCATGTCGAAGCGCCCGACCGGAATGCGCACCAGCGCCGGCTTGCTGGCGGCCAGCACCGGCACCAGGCCGCGCAGCACGCTATCTTCATGATGGCCGCCATGCTGCATGTCGAGGGTGACGGCGTCAAAACCCTGCTTGGCGATGATTTCCACCGTCAGCGCGTCCGGCACTCCAGACCAGGCGGTGAACAGCGTTTCGTCGGCGGCCAGGCGGGACTTGAGCGACATCGAACTTTTCCTTGATGACAATCCGCAGTTTCAGCCGGAAACGACGGCAAAGGCAAAGAAAAACCGCCCGGTTTGGCCGGGCGGTCGATTGGTCCAGCTAGAGCCCGGCCTCAGGCATTCTTGATCTCCTCGATCGCTTGCGCCATCAACTCGTCCATGGTGCGGCGGATCTGATGGTCGGACTGGTTGACGCCGGCGGCATCGAAATCCTTGCGAATCTTGCGGAAGACATCGTGGTCGCCCGCCTCCTCGATATCGGAGACCACCACTTCCTTGGCATAGGCTTCGGCATCGGCGCCGGATTTGCCCAGCTTCTCGGCGGCCCACAGGCCAAGCGCCTTGTTGCGCCGCGCCGCGGCCTTGAAGCGAAGTTCCTCGTCGAAGACGAATTTGCGCTCAAAGCCCTCTTCGCGGTCTTTCATGCTGCTCATGACGTCCCTCCGATCAATCCGATTCGCGTTCGCGGTGAATATGTGTGGTGGGCAAGCACAAATCAAAAGGCTGCGACCCGGTCAATATACTTCGTCGCATGCTGCGCTGCGGCATTTCAGTCCCGAAAGCGGTTGATTCGCCGGATTTGGCGATTGAGCAAACCAGGCGATTGCGATAACACCGGCATTGAACACCGCCGTCGCCATACTAATTTAGGCAGACGGACAGGAACCGGTCACTTGCCGCCTGCCCGCAGACCCAGAGAAAAAATCAAATGAAAAATCGCCGCCGCATTTACGAAGGCAAGGCCAAGATCCTCTATGAGGGACCTGAGCCGGGCACGCTGATCCAGTTCTTCAAGGATGACGCCACCGCCTTCAACAAGAAGAAACACGAAGTGGTCGATGGCAAGGGCGTGCTCAACAACCGCATTTCCGAGCACATCTTCAACCACTTGAACCGCATGGGCATTCCGACCCACTTCATCCGCCGGCTCAACATGCGCGAGCAGTTGATCAAGGAAGTCGAGATCATCCCGCTCGAGGTCGTCGTGCGCAACGTCGCCGCCGGCTCGCTGTCCAAGCGCCTGGGCATCGAGGAAGGCACGGTGCTGCCGCGCTCGATCATCGAATTCTACTACAAGGCCGACGCGCTCGACGATCCGATGGTGTCGGAAGAGCACATCACCGCCTTCGGCTGGGCGAGCCCGCAGGAAATCGACGACATCATGGCCTTGGCCATCCGCGTCAACGACTTCCTGTCCGGCCTGTTCCTCGGCGTCGGCATCCAGCTTGTCGACTTCAAGATCGAATGCGGCCGCCTGTTCGAGGGCGACATGATGCGCATCGTCGTCGCCGACGAGATTTCACCGGATTCCTGCCGGCTGTGGGATGTCGCCACGCAGGACAAGCTCGACAAGGACCGCTTCCGCCGCGACATGGGCGGCCTGGTCGAGGCGTATCAGGAAGTCGCCCGCCGTCTCGGCATCATCAATGAGAACGAGCCGCCGCGCCCGACAGGTCCGGTCCTCGTCGCCTCTTCCGATGCGCCCAAGGGCCTGAAGCACTGAATACTAACGGGCCTGCCGGGTAATGGCAGGTCCACCGCCAGATCCGTCATTTAGGAGTATCGATGAAAGCCCGCATCACCGTGACCCTCAAGAACGGCGTCCTCGACCCGCAGGGCAAGGCGATCGAGCATGCGCTCTCCGGATTGGGCTTCGACGGTGTCGGCCAGGTGCGCCAGGGCAAGGTGTTCGACATTGAGCTCAACGGAACCGACAAGGCCAAGGCCGAAGCCGATCTCAAGGCCATGTGCGACAAGCTTCTGGCGAACACGGTGATTGAGAACTATAGTGTGACGCTTACCTGAGGTTGTGCCGGAGCGGCTGATGCCTGAAGTGACGAACGAGCTGATGTACGAACTCCTCAAGAAAATCCATTCACGAATGGACCGGCTTGAGGATGGTCTCGGCGAGGTCAGGCACGAGATCGTTGCGGTCAGGTTGCAGGCGTTGGGCACACAAACGGATGTCAGCAACATCTACGCGATAACGGGTCGCATCGATCAACGTCTTGAACGGATAGAGCAACGCCTCGAATTGCGTGAACTCGCTGAGGCACAAAAGCCTTTTGAGCCGAAATAACGCTGGTTCGGCATGTGAAACTGCAACTCATGCCGAACGACATGCAGATCTCGAAATTCATGAGCCTCGTGCTGCGGCATGCGCCGCAGGAAGCGGGGCTTGTTCTGGACAAAAACGGCTGGGCCGATCTCGGTGCGCTCTGCGCGGTGATCGAGCGGAAATTCGGCGCCTCGCCCGCCGATGTCGCGCGCGTTGTCGCGGAGAACCCTAAGAAGCGGTTTGCCATCGAGGGCAGCCGCATCCGCGCCGTGCAGGGCCACAGCGTCGACATCGACCTCGGGCTGGCATCGAGCGCGCCACCGGAGTTGCTCTATCATGGCACCAAGGAAGAATTTCTTCCGGCGATCCTGCGCGAAGGCCTCACCAGCCAATCGCGCCAGCATGTGCATCTGTCGAATGATATCGAGACCGCTAGCAGCGTCGCGCGGCGCCGCAAGGGAAAAGATGTTATCCTTCAGGTCGACTCGGCGGCCATGGCCGGGGATGGGCTGATTTTCTTTCTTTCCGACAATGGCGTCTGGTTGACCGATAGCGTGCCGCCCCGGTATCTGCGTGACATCAGTGAACGGGAACTGCCATGAAATCAGCCGTCGTCCTCCTGCCTGGCCTAAACCGCGACCGCGACATGATCGCGGCGCTGACCAAGATATCCGGCCAGGCGCCGGCGACGGTGTGGCAGACCGACACCGAAATCCCCGATGTCGACCTGATCGCGATCCCCGGAGGCTTCTCCTTCGGCGACTATCTGCGCTGCGGCGCGATCGCGGCGCGCATGCCGGTGATGCGGGCGGTGGCCGAAAAGGCCGCCAAGGGCGTCACCCTCATCGGCGTCTGCAACGGCTTCCAGATCCTGGTCGAGGCAGGACTGCTGCCCGGCGCGCTGATGCGCAACGCCTCACTGAAATTCGTCTGCCGGCAGGTCAAGCTTGAGATCGCCAATGCCAACACCATGTTCACCCGCGGCTACCAGCCGGGACAGATCATCCGCTCGCCAGTAGCGCATCACGACGGCAATTATTTCGCCGATGCTGAAACGCTCGCCCGGCTCGAAGGCGAAGGCCAGGTGGTGTTCCGCTACGCGGAAGGCACCAACCCCAACGGCTCGATCAACGACATCGCCGGCATCGTCAACGACAAGGGCAATGTGCTCGGTCTGATGCCGCACCCCGAAAACCTGATCGAGGCAGCGCATGGCGGCAATGACGGTCGCGCGCTGTTCGAAAGCGCGCTCGGCATCGCGGCTTGATCCTTTAACATCCTATCGGGACGCGGGGCGGACTGACGATGAGACCGACGATTGCTCGCCTTGCTCTCTTGGCCGCCAGCGGGCTTGCCTTGGCTTCCTGCCAATCCAGCCCTAAGACGACGCCGGTTCCATCAGGCAAAAGCGCCTCGCTGCTGGCCATGGAACAGGTCGCCATCTCGGCGCATAAATGCTGGATCGCCAGCAAGGATCCGGCCTTCAAGGCCTACCAGATGGCCAATGAGCTCAATTCCTACAGCGGCACGCCGCGCTTCCTGCTCGTGCCCGCCAAGCATTATGGCGGCAAGCCGCTGCTGGTGGTGCAGGCGCAGGGCAATTCCAGCCGCGTCGACGTGTTCGGGCCGCTGATGAACGAGCCGCTCGGCGCGCGCATCGGCTCCGATATTGCCCGCTGGCAGGCCGGCAATCCGTCCTGCGCGGCTGCCGCGTGAACCTGCCATGAGCCGGTTCCTGCAGATGGCGGGACTGGTTATCGGGCTTATCGGGCTCGTCCTGCAAGCCGCGATCACCATTCCGGCGTCGATGGCGGCCGGGCGCAGCCTGCTTGGCTCGATCGTCTTTCTTTTCAGCTTCTTCACCATCTTGACCAACATCGCCGCTGTGATGGTGCATGCTTCGCTGCTATCGCCCACCGGCTATGCCTGGTTCCCGGCCTTCGCCGGGCAGCGCATGCGGGCCGGCGTCGCGGTCGCCATCACGCTGGTCTTCATCGTCTATGCGACCGTCCTGTCGGGCCTGTGGCAACCGCAGGGCCTGTTCCTGCTATGCGACATCCTGCTCCACTATGTCACGCCGCTGATCTTCGTGCTGTGGTGGCTCATTGCCGGCGCGGATGGCTCGACGCGCTGGCGCGATATCTCCTGGTGGATGATCTATCCGCTCGCCTACCTCGCCTACGCGCTGATCCGCGCGCCCTTCGCTGGCGAAGTACCCTACCCGTTCCTCGACGTCGTCAAGAACGGCTCGGCCAGCGTCGCCGTTTCGGCTGTGGGCGTCACGGCGCTGTTCATCGGATTGAGCGTGCTTGCCGTGCTAGTCGATCACGGCATCGGCCGGGTGCGGGGGAAACCCGCAACCCGCGTCCAATCGGGCCGCCGATAGAGCAATTCCAGGAAAAGTGTGAGCTGTTTTCCGTCCGGAATTGCGCAAAAACAAGGAGATAGTGCGTTTCACCGTTTCTGTGAAAACGCACTAGATCATCACTCCCAGAACGACCTGATGCCTTCGCGATGGGCATCGCAGCGCGATACGCCGATATCCTTGAGTTGCTCGTCCGTCATCTCCAGCAATGCGAGGCGGCCGCGCCGGCGCTCCAGCATGCGGCCGATCTGCGTGGCGATGGAACGGAGCATAGCCACCATCCGGCCGACAAAGCCGCGATGGGCCAAGGGCTCGGTCTGCGCGCCAAAAGCTGGGTGAGCGTAGCGAATTGTCTCAATTGTATTCATTGTCGTTCTGCCTTGTCTCGATTGTACCTTTACAACCGCCGCCTCGATATGGATTGACTCATCGAGCGGTGCAATATAGAAAATTGTCACCATGACAAATTGGCTCCCTGACCTCTCCTCTGGCTCCGGTCCGCTATACCAGCGTCTTGCTGACAGCATTGAGTCAGATATCGACAAGGGCGTCATCGATGCCGGTGCAAAACTGCCACCGCAGCGCGACCTCGCCTATGACATCGGCACGACCGTCGGCACCATCGGCAGGGCCTATCAGCTGCTGCGCGAACGTGGCCTGGTGAGCGGCGAGGTCGGTCGCGGCACCTATGTGCTCGGCCAGCGCGCCGAAGCCCCAAGGCCCGTCGAACCCGGCTTGCAAGGCACGCGCCCCATCGACGCGCCGAGCGGCAAGCTGCGCTTCGACAGCACTGCCGCGCCCGATGTCGGCCAGGGCGCGGTGATCGCCGATATCCTGGCGCGTACCGCGCAGGAACATCCGTACGATATTTCGAGCTACACGCGTGATTTTCCCGAACGCTGGTATGAGGCGGGCAGCCGCTGGCTGGCGCGCAATTCCTTCCGCCCCTCGCCCGATTCGATCGTGCCGACGCTGGGCACGCATGCCGCGGTCATGGCGGCGATCGCGGCGCTGACCATGCCCGGCGACTACGTCGTCTTCGAGCACCTCACCTATTCGCAGATCGCCCGCAGCGCCGGGCTGATCGGGCGACGCATCGCTCTGGTCTCGACTGACGACAACGGCATCGACCCGGATGATTTCGAGCGCGTCTGCGCGCAGAAACATCCAAAGGTGATGTTCCTGATGCCGACCGCGAAGAATCCAACGCTGGTGACGCTGTCGGCGGAGCGACGCCAGGCGATCGCAAAGATTGCGCGCGAGTACAACGTCGCGCTGATCGAGGACGACCTTTACGGCGAGCTCACCGACGACCCGACACCGCTGCTGGCCGAATATGCGCCCGAGCGCACCATTGTCGCCGGCGGCCTTTCGAAGTCGGTCGCCGCCGGGGTGCGCGGCGGCTGGCTTTCCTGCGCGCCGGCCTACCGCCACCGCATCCGTGTCGCGCACAAGATGATGACCGGCGGCCTGCCCTTCCTGCTGGCCGAGGTCGGCACGCGGCTGGTGATGTCCGGCCAGGCGGGCGATATCCGTAAGCGCTGCATTGCCGAAATCCAGGCGCGCCTCGCTGTCGTGCGCGACGTGCTGGCGGGGTTCGACTTCAAGGCAAGGGACAACGTGCCCTTCGTCTGGCTGACCTTGCCGGACCCCTGGCTGTCCGGCACCTTTAAGAACGCCTGCCTGGCGCAAGGCGTGCTTATCGACGACGAGGACGAGTTCAAGGCCGGACGCTCCGAGCAGGTCTTTCACGGCGTGCGCTTCGGCGTATCGCAACCGCGGCAAAGCAAGGATGTCGCCGGCGGCGTCGCCGTCATCCGCCGCCTGCTCGACGAAGGCCGCGCCGGTTACGACAGTTTTTCCTGATCAAGCCTGAAAGCCCCGACCCTAAGCGTCACCGGAGTGGCAGTTTTCCGGCGTTTTCCCTATCTGGTGGGGGTGTATCGCGCGAAAGCTTGCGATAAGACGAGACTCAAAGAACCTCCCCTCTCCCACGGACAAAAATCGCCGCTCATGACCATTTCCAATTCCGTGCCGATCACCCCCGAGCTCGTCGCCGCGCATGGACTGAAGCCCGACGAATACCAGCGCATCCTGGATCTGGTTGGCCGCGAGCCGAGCTTCACCGAGCTCGGCATCTTCTCGGCGATGTGGAACGAGCACTGCTCCTACAAGTCGTCCAAGAAATGGCTGCGCACCCTGCCGACGACCGGGCCGCAAGTCATCCAGGGTCCAGGCGAGAATGCCGGCGTGGTCGACATCGGCGACGGCGACTGCGTCGTCTTCAAGATGGAGAGCCACAACCATCCCTCCTACATCGAGCCCTATCAGGGCGCGGCGACCGGCGTCGGCGGCATCCTGCGCGACGTCTTCACCATGGGCGCGCGGCCGGTCGCGGCGATGAACGCGCTGCGCTTCGGCGCGCCGGACCATCCCAAGACCCGGCATCTGGTCGCCGGCGTGGTTTCCGGCGTCGGCGGTTACGGCAATTCATTCGGTGTGCCGACCGTCGGCGGCGAGGTCAATTTCGACGCCCGCTACAACGGCAACATCCTGGTCAACGCCTTTGCGGCTGGCCTTGCCAAGACCAATGCCATCTTCCTGTCGCAGGCCAAGGGCGTCGGCTTGCCGGTCGTCTATCTCGGCGCCAAGACTGGACGCGACGGCGTCGGCGGCGCCACCATGGCCTCGGCCGAGTTCGACGACAAGATCGAGGAGAAGCGCCCGACCGTGCAGGTCGGGGATCCCTTCACCGAAAAATGCCTGCTGGAAGCCTGCCTCGAGCTGATGGCGTCGGGCGCCGTCATCGCCATCCAGGACATGGGCGCGGCCGGCCTGACCTGCTCGGCCGTCGAGATGGGCGCCAAGGGCGATCTCGGCATCGAGCTCGACCTCGACAAGGTGCCGGTGCGCGAGGAGCGCATGAGCGCCTATGAGATGATGCTGTCGGAAAGCCAGGAGCGCATGCTGATGGTGCTGCGCCCCGAGAAGGAAGAGGAAGCCGAAGCGATCTTCCGCAAATGGGGGCTCGACTTCGCCATTGTCGGCAAGACCACCGACGACCTGCGCTTCCGTGTCATCCACCAGGGCGACGAAGTCGCCAACCTTCCGATCAAGGAACTGGGCGACCAGGCGCCGGAATATGACCGTCCCTGGGTCGAGGCGAAGAAGCCGGCACCACTGGCAGCGAATGATGCGCCGAAGGCGGATATCGCCGACGCGCTGCTCAAGATGCTGGGTGGGCCGGACCTCTCCTCGCGCCGCTGGGTGTGGGAGCAGTACGACACGCTGATCCAGGGCAATTCGCTGCAGCTTCCTGGCGGCGATGCCGGCGTGGTGCGTGTCGAAGGCCATCCGACCAAGGCGCTCGCCTTCTCTTCCGACGTCACGCCGCGCTACTGCGAGGCCGACCCTTACGAAGGCGGCAAGCAGGCCGTGGCCGAATGCTGGCGCAACCTGACCGCCACCGGCGCGCTGCCGCTCGCCGCCACCGACAACCTCAATTTCGGCAATCCGGAGCGGCCCGAGATCATGGGCCAGTTCGTCGGCGCCGTTAAGGGCATCGGCGATGCCTGCCGGGCGCTGGGCTTCCCGATCGTCTCCGGCAATGTCTCGCTCTACAACGAAACCAATGGCCGCGGCATCCTGCCGACGCCGACCATCGGCGGCGTCGGGCTGATCGTAGACTGGTCGAAGATGGCGCGCATCGGCTTTGCCGCCGAAGACCAGATGATCGTGCTGGTCGGCGCGCCACCGAGCTGGGGCAGCCATCTCGGCCAGTCCATCTATATGCGCGACATCCATGGCCGCGCCGACGGTCCGCCGCCGCCGATCGACCTCGCGCATGAAAAGCGCGTCGGCGACCATGTGCGCTCGCTGATCTCGTCCGGCATCGTCACCGCCGCGCACGACGTTTCGGACGGCGGCCTGGCGATAGCACTGGCGGAAATGGCGATGGCCTCCGGCGTTGGCGCCACCATCCCGGGGCTGACCGGCACCGACCCGATTCCAGTCTGGTTCGGCGAAGACCAGGGCCGCTACCTGCTGACGCTGTCGATCGACCCTCAAAGCGGCGAATGGGACCGGATCCGCCAGGAGCAGGAGAAGCTTGGCATCTTCGCGCCCTGGATCGGCACCACGGGCGGCAGCACGCTGAAACTCGGCGACGCCCGTGCGATCCCGGTGAGCGAGTTGAAGGCTGCCCATGAAGGTTGGTTCCCGCGCTTCATGGACCAGGCCAGTTGACGAGGCTTACCGCCAGGGCCCTGGTCGCAGTCGTCTTCTGGCCTTCGCTGTTCTTCTTCTGGTTTCTCGGCCCGTTCGTTTTCTTGTTGCTGTCGACGACCTCGAGCGAGGTGTGCCCACGGCTGGAAACCCGCGCCGAGTTCCTTGCCGGGGCCAATGCCGCTTTGCCGATGCTCGTCTTGCAGACCCTGATCTACGCGGTTCCGGTCGTCTGCCTGGTGCTGTGGGACAGGCTCGCCCCGGAGCCGGCGCGGGCACGGCATGTCGCGACCTGCATCAAGCTCTTCGTCGTTGCCGCGATCATCGGAACGACTTGGGACTATGGCTCGTCCCTGGTCTGCGACGGCTATGGCCAACCCTTCTTCTCGTCCGCCTGGCGAATGACGAGCTATCTTCCGATCGTCGGCCTGCTGATCAACATCCCGCTCTATATACTGACCTTCAGCCTTGGCCGGGCCTTCTCGACCCGCGATGACGTCACTGAAGACGGCGTGGTCCATTCGAAGCGGGATAATTCTTAGGCCGCTGTCACGGACGGAACGGCTTCAATCCGGGCCGGAAAGGCTTTAGGCTCCCGAGTCAGACCATACCGGTGCTGCCTAGCTGCCCGCGCACGAGACAGGATTTTGCCATGGCAATGGATGCCCACGACATCGAAAAACTGATCAAGGAAGGCATTCCGGACGCCAAGGTGACGATCCGTGACCTCGCCGGCGACGGCGACCATTACGCTGCCGAGGTTGTTGCGGAGAGTTTTCGGGGCAAGAGCCGTGTCCAGCAGCACCAGATGGTCTATGACGCATTGAAGGGCAATATGGGCGGCGTGCTGCATGCGCTGGCGCTGCAGACCAGCGTCCCGGACTGAGCGCTATCGCCACCCAGAGCAATTCCAGGAAAAGTGTGTAACGGTTTTCCGTCCGGAATTGCGTAAAACAAAGAGATAGAGCGGTTCGGCGTTACCTTGATACGGTGAACCGTTCTAGCCTTGGCCCAAAATCGCGTTATCCCTTGCCCATTGGGCCAGTGTCTCGGCTAACGTCTTGTTTCAGCCACCCTATGGGTTTATTTGATGGACATGCTTCGAGCCTGACTCCCACAGGCGTGAAAGGATCGTCCATGACCGGCATCAGCGACTACATCGACAATGAAGTGAAGAGCAACGACGTCGTGCTCTTCATGAAGGGCACCCCCGGCTTTCCGCAATGCGGCTTTTCCGGCCAGGTGGTGCAGATCCTCGATTACATCGGGGCCGACTACAAAGGCGTCAACGTGCTCGACTCGGCCGAACTGCGCCAGGGCATCAAGGATTATTCCAACTGGCCGACCATCCCGCAGCTCTATGTGAAGGGCGAATTCGTCGGCGGTTGCGACATCGTGCGTGAAATGTTCCAGGCCGGCGAGTTGCAGGACTTCCTGGTCGAAAAGGGCGTCAGCGTCAAAGGCGCGGCCTGATTCAATCTTGCTCGCCGGCGCGAAGGCTAACCCTTCGGCCGGCAGGCATCGCCCGGGGCCGCCCCCACCTCGGCAATCATGAACCCGCATCGCGGGGATGAGACGAACCAGCGCGCCGGCCAGCCGGCGCTTGTTCGTTGAAAGATCGGACTTTGCCGTGGACAAGCAGGTGGAAGCGTCGCAACGGGCAAGCAGCTTGCCCATTCCGCGCTGGGAATTCATCGCGCTATGCGCAGCGCTGATGGCGCTCAACTCCCTGGCCATCGACATCATGCTGCCGGCGCTGCAGCAGATCGGCGCCTCGCTCGGCGTCGAGAGCGAGAACCACCGCCAATATGTCATCACCGCCTATATGCTCGGCTTCGGCGGCGGACAGCTTTTCTTTGGGCCCATTTCGGATCGCTTCGGACGCCGCGCGCCACTGGTCTTTGGCCTGGTTGTCTATGTCGTGGCTGCGGCTGCCGCCGCCATGGCGCCCAGTTTCGCTCTGTTGCTGACCTGGCGTCTCATCCAGGGCATCGGCGCGGCCGCAACCCGCGTCATCGCCGTCTCGATCGTGCGCGACACGTTCGAAGGCCGGCGTATGGCCGAGGTGATGTCGCTGATCTTCATGGTGTTCATGGCCATCCCGGTCATCGCGCCCAGCATCGGCCAGTTCGTCATGCTGTTCGCCAGCTGGCACTGGATTTTCGTCACCATGGCTATCGGCGCGCTGATCGTTTCGACCTGGGCTCTGCTGCGCCTGCCGGAGACGCTGCATCCCGAATATCGCCGCTCGCTCACGGTAGGATCCGTGCTCGGCGGCTTCCGCATCGTGCTCACCAACCGGCTCACGCTTTGCTATGCCTTTGCCAGCACGTTCATCTTCGCCGCCATGTTCGGCTTCATCAGTTCGGCGCAGCAGATCTACATCGACATCTTCCATGTCGGCGAATTGTTCCCGCTGATCTTCGCCGGCGTCGCAGGCGTGCTTGCCTTCTCCAACTATCTCAATTCGCGGCTGGTCGGCCAAATTGGCATGCGCCGCCTGTCGCAGGGCGCGCTACTCATCTTCCTGTGCATCAGCCTTGCCTGGCTGGTGGTCTCGCTGGAGATGCAGATGCCGCTCTGGCTCTTCGTCACCTTCTTTGCCGGCGCGATGCTGCCATTCGGCGGGCTGGGCGCGAATTTCAACGCTCTGGCCATGGAGCCGCTCGGCGAACTCGCCGGCACGGCGGCATCCATCCTGGGCTTCATGCAGACTTTTCTCGGTGCTCTGATCGGCGCGGCGATCGGCCAGGCCTATAACGGCACGGTCACGCCTCTGGCCGCCGGCTTCTGCAGCGTCTCGGTCGCGGCCTTGCTGATGATCCTGATCGCCGAGCGGGGCAGGATGTTCCAGCCCCACAATCCCCCTGTTTCGGGGCACGTCACCGATCTGCACTAGATTGCCGCCTAGCCGGCAGACCGCCGGCCTGGGCGCGGCTTATTCAGCCCAGAGCTCGCGGCGCAACTCGTCCCAGGTTGGCTTGTCCGGCGCGACCAGAAGACCGCCATCGACATGCGACGGCAGATAGGCGCTGCCATCGACGCGCGCGACATGGCCGCCGGCTTCCTGATGGATCAGCGCGCCGGCGAGATGATCCCAGGGCATCAGCTTGTTGTAGAGCACGAAATGGGCGTGACCGCTCGCAAGCAGCCGGTATTCATGCGCCGCGCAGCGATAGGCGAATTGCGACAGCGTCTTGGTCTGGTTGCGGGCGAGCCGCGAGCGTTCAGGCTCTTGGAGGAACTGCCAGGAAACGGCGCCGGTCATCTGCGCCATGGGCACCGGCGCCGCGACGCGAACCTTCTCCAGCGCGCCATGCGCGTGGCGGATATGGCTGTCGGCGCCCTTGGCGCCGATCAGCCAGTCCTTGCCGACCGGATCGTGGATGATGCCGGCGACGGTCTCGCCATTGACGACGACAGCGGCCATGACGCCGAATAGCGGCACGCCGGAGGCGAAATTGAAGGTGCCGTCGACCGGATCGATGACGAAGGCAAGCGCGGCATCGCCAAGGCCCGACAGCAGCGCCGGATTGTCGGAGCAGGCCTCCTCGCCGACCACCATGGCGTCTGGATAGCGCTCGCGCAGCCGGGCAGTGATCAGCCTCTCGGCATTGACGTCCGCCTCGGTGACGAGGTCGGCGGCGGAGCTCTTCTGGCGAACGTCGCCCTCGCTGAGCCGCCGGAAACGCGGCATGATTTCAACCCTGGCTGCATCGGCAAGAAGGTCGGCCAGCCAGTCGATCGCGCGATCGTCAAATGTCATCGGAAATGTCTTGCCCTGTGGTGAGGCGCGCATTGAGCGCAGCGAAATCGAACAGTTTTCGGTCGAGCAGGTGCGAGGGCCGCACATTGGTCATGGCGCGGATCATCGTATCCTTGCGGCCCGGCATGCGCTTCTCGATGTCGTCGAGCATCGCCTTCATGGCGTTGCGCTGCAGCCCTTCCTGGCTGCCGCACAGGTCGCACGGAATGATCGGGAATTTCATCGCGTTGGCGAATTTTTCGAGATCAGCCTCGGCGCTGTAGGCGAGCGGCCGCAGCACCATGACGTCGCCCTCGTCATTGAGGAGCTTGGGCGGCATGGCGGCAAGGCGACCGCCATGGAGCAGGTTCATGAAGAAGGTCTCGAGGATGTCCTCGCGGTGGTGGCCGAGCACCAGCGCCGAGCACCCCTCCTCGCGCGCGATGCGATAGAGATGACCGCGCCGCAACCGCGAACAGAGCGAGCAATAGGTGCTGCCTTCCGGCAGCTTGTCGGTCACCACCGAATAGGTGTCCTGGTATTCGATGCGATGCGCGATGCCGTTGGCGTTGAGATAGTCGGGCAGGATATGTTTCGGGAAATTCGGCTGGCCCTGGTCGAGATTGCAGGCAAGCAGATCCACGAGGAGCAGGCCGCGCCATTTGAGGTCGAGCAGAAGCGCCAGCAGGCCGTAGGAGTCTTTGCCGCCCGAGAGCGCCACGAGCCAGCGCTCGCCGGGCTTGACCATGGCGAAATCGTCGATCGCTTGGCGGGTGAGCCTCAACAGCCGCTTGCGCAGCTTGTTGAATTCGACCGAGGACGGCACGTCGCGAAACAGCGGATGGAAGCCGCCATCGGCCTCATCGTCGATCGGCTCTAGGGATTTCACATCTGGCAGCATGTTCATGGCGCTGGTGCCCACGGGTCCTGTTGGCGCACGGCTTACCGGACATAGCGAACAAAGAAAAGGCCGCCTCGAGGGGCGGCCTTGGATGTTGCGGCTGATTGAGTTCGATCAGCGCGAGTAGAATTCGACGACCAGGTTCGGCTCCATCTGCACGGCGAACGGAACGTCCGAGAGGCCCGGAACCCGCGCGAAGGTCGCGGTCATCTTGTTGTGGTCGGCTTCGATGTAGTCCGGGACGTCGCGCTCGGCGAGAGCGACCGATTCCAGCACGATCACGAGCTGCTTCGACTTCTCGCGCACCTCGATGAGGTCGCCCGGCTTGCAGCGATACGAACCGATGTTGGTGCGCCTGCCGTTTACGTTGACATGGCCGTGGTTGACGAACTGACGGGCGGCGAAGATGGTCGGTACGAACTTGGCGCGGTAGACGATCGCGTCGAGGCGCGACTCCAGCAGACCGATCAGGTTTTCGGAGGTGTCGCCCTTGCGGCGGTTGGCCTCTTCATAGACCTTGCGGAACTGCTTTTCCGAAACGTCGCCATAGTGACCCTTCAGCTTCTGCTTGGCGCGCAGCTGCAGGCCGAAGTCGGAAAGCTTGCCCTTGCGGCGCTGGCCATGCTGGCCGGGGCCGTATTCACGCTTGTTGACCGGGGACTTCGGGCGGCCCCAGATGTTTTCGCCAAGGCGGCGGTCGATCTTGTATTTCGCGGATTCGCGCTTGCTCATCGCATTCCCTTTCAAAACAATATACCCGGGACCCCATGGCTCCGGGCGAAGGAAACGCGCCCTCCTCTGGCCTCCGTTTTCGAGACCTGACAGGGTTTTCCACGCAAAGCGACGGAAACCCACGGGACACGTCAAAAGAAACCACCGGGCGTCGCCACCCGGTGTTGGTGGGCCTGTTAAACACAGATTTAACCGCTGTCAAGCTTGTGGCTGGCGACGTCAGGGGCAAACCGTTATCGTCCCTGCGTTGCATGCGATGCTGGATGTGGCGGAAAGTTGCACGCCGGCGCCGTCGGGGCGGATGCGACGTCTTCGAACGTAAACGCTCGGCATTGATGAAGGGACTAGAGCAGAGGAGTCCGAATTCCCATGAAGAAGTTCTTCCTGACCCTGACCGGAGCCGCCGTCTTGGCCGCGTCGATGGCGGTCATGACGCCTGAACCGGCCATGGCAAGGCATTGGTATGGCCACAAGCAGGTCTGCCGCGTCGTGGTGAAGAAAAAAGTGGTCTGGCGCCACGGCCACCGCTACGTCGTCCGCTACAAGACCAAGCACTGCTGGTGGCGCTACTAGCCTATCGCGCAGCAACGGATTGACGCGGGCCCGCGGCCAACGCCTCGGGCCTTCATTCGACCGATCTTATGACTTCTTGCTGGGCAGATCCTTGCGTTTGGTCTCCGCGAATTCCTCGAGCTGCTTCTCGCTCATCGATTCATACATTTCACGCGAAGCACCCTTGAGTTCGCTCTTCTTGATCTCGCCGCGCTTGGCCGAAAGCGCTGCGCCGGCTGCCTTTTGCTGGGCTTGCGATGTGGCGGGCATGTTCGTTTCTCCTTTGCTGGAGAGCAATTCCAGGAAAAGTGTAAAACGGTTTTCCCTCAGGAATTGCGTCAATCAGATAGAGTAGAAACGCCGCGCTTCGGCGGCAGTTCCGGCGTCAGCAGCTCAATCCCCGGAAGCCTGATCTTCGTTGGCAGACTTCCCGTGTCCGGAACCCCGTTGTAGGACGACGGCATGAAATCGCTGACCGATCCGTCACAGGCCCTCTCCACCGGCCTCGCGAAAATCCGCACCGAATTCCACGTGCCGGATGGATTTCCGCCGGAGGTAGCGGCTACGGCGGAAGCGGCAGCAAAGCGTGTACCCAGCCAGCATGCCGATCGCACCGCGATCCCCTTCGTCACGCTCGATCCGGCGAGCTCCACCGATCTTGATCAGGCGTTCTCGATCGAGGCGAGCGGCGGCGACCTCCTCTTGCATTACGCCATTGCCGACGTGGCCTGGTTCGTTCAGGACGGCGACGCGATTGATCTCGAAGCCTGGAACCGGGGTGAGACGCTTTATTTGCCGGACGGCAAGGCCGAGCTCTACCCGCCAGGGCTTGCCGAGGCCGCGGCGAGCCTGTTGCCCGATGGACCGCGCCCAGCGGTCATCTTCACGGTTCGGGTTGCCGGGGACGGCGCGGTGAAATTGGATGGCGCGGAGCGCGCCATCATCCAAAGCCGCGCCAAGCTCGCCTATGACAGTGTCAAGGCTTCGGATGTTCCGGCCGGCTTCGCCGAACTGGCACGGCGCATGGCGGCAAACGAACAGCGCCGCGGCGCTTCGCGCGTCGATCCGCCCGAACAGGAGGTGGAAAGGCAGGCCGACGGCACGTTCCGGCTTTCGTTCAGGCCGCTGCTGCAATCCGAGCAGGACAATGCCGCGCTATCGCTGGCCGCCAATATGGCGATCGCCGACGCCATGCTGGCGCACAAGACCGGACTGTTCCGGGTGATGTCGGGGCCGGGTGCTGCCAAGGTGCAACGGCTGCGCAACGCGGCGCAGGCGCTCGGCCTGTCCTGGCCGGCCTCCACCAGCCTGCGCGACTATCAGCGCACGCTCGATCCGGCCGATCCGCAACAGGCGGCGTTGATGCTGGAGATTCGCCGCGCAGGCAATGGGGCGTCCTACCAGCCCTATCAGGAGGGCGTCGTCCCCTGGCATGAGGCGATGGCCGCGACCTATGCGCATGCCACCGCGCCACTCAGGCGGCTGGCCGACCGCTATGTCGTGCGCTGCGCGCTGGCAATCGCCAACGGCCAGCCCGTGCCGCAGGCCGTCAGCGAAGCCTTCGCCAGATTGCCGAAGGTGATGGGGCGCTCGGACGCCCGCGCTTCGCAGATCAACCACGCGGCCATCGACCTTGCCGAGGCGGTGATGCTCAAGGGACATGAGGGGGAAACGTTCAAGGCCGTCGTCACCGACTTCGTCGATCACGGCGTGCGCGTGCAGCTCGCCGATATGCCTGTCGTTGCCAACGTGAAGGCCTCCGGGCTCAGGCAAGGCGCCGGCCTGACGCTAAAGCTGGTCTTGGCCGATCCGGATCAGCGCAGCATCGTCTTCGAATCCGCTTGAGCGCTAAGGTGCAGTAAGTCCAAACCCCTGGATCAGCCGCCTCGTTGCGAAATCCACCATGCCCGAGGTGAAGACGGCGAGATCGGGCTCGCTCTCGCTGGATGTTTCTCCGACCGGTTCGAGCAGCGACATGGCGCGCCGTGCGATCGCCTCGGCGGGATCGATCCAGTCGACCGGCCAGGGGGCGGTCTTGCGCATGCGGTTGACCAGAAACGGATAATGCGTGCAGGCAAGCACGACGATGTCGGTGCGATTGCCCTCGCGTTCGAGGAAACAGGGGGCGATCTCGGCGCGCACCGCTTCCTCGTCGACGAAACCCTGGCGCATATAGATCTCGGCGAGCCCCGCCAGCCGGTCACTGCCGACCAGGCGGACATGGCATTTCTGCGCCCATTTGCTGATCAGGTCGCGCGTGTACTGACGCTTCACCGTGCCCGGAGTCGCCAGCACGGAGACGAGGCCGGAGCGCGTGCGTTCGGCGGCCGGCTTGATCGCCGGCACGGTGCCGACAAAGGGATGTCCGGGGAATTTGTCGCGCAGCGCATCGATCACCAGAGTCGAGGCTGTGTTGCAGGCAATGACCGAAATCGCCGGCTGCAGCCGGTCGAGCAATTTGCCGAACAGCGTGAGGATATGGTCCTTGAGCGCCGGCTCTTCCCAGGCGCCATAAGGAAAAGCCGCGTCGTCGGCGACATAGACGAAGCGGCGGTCGGGCATCAGCACGCGCGCCTCGCGCAGCACGGTCAGGCCACCGACACCGGAATCGAATATCAGGATCGGGCGCTGGCTTGATCGATCGCTCATTGTCATCCGGTCATAGAGCAATTCCAGGAAAAGTGTGAAACGGTTTTCCGTCCGGAATTGCGTCAAAACAAAGAGAGGCGGCAGGTCCGTGATTGGACCGCAGGCGCTTCTATCGCGAATGATCGTGGTCTTGAAGAGGCGAATGCGAGCAGCTTTTGCGCAGCTGTTTCGTAGGCTCGCTCATATGCCGCGCTTGCCGAAGCCTGCAGGGCGCGGCCTGCCGAAGGGCTGCGGCGCGGGCGGAACGCGTGCGGATGAGACCGCGGCGCGTGGAGCGGCCGGCGCGGCGGTGCGTGCAGTGCGCGTCGATGCCGGCAGCGGACCGTCGAAGTCGAACACATCCGTCAACTCGTCGATGTTGCTGCCCGCGACGGGTTTCGCCCACAGGATTGTGCACCAGAGGCCGAATATCGAAAGTCCGAGCAGGTTCAGCCCGCCCGGAATGCTATCGGGATCGCCGAACTTGACGACAAGCAGCACGCCCGCCTGCAAAAGGGCGTAGACGGCGGAAAGGGCGATGTAGGCCCACAGGATCCAGCGGCGCCCGTTGGCGTCGCGGACGCGGCGCGAGGCGATGTTGCCGCGCAAGGCGACAAAGATAAGCGAGGCGATCAGAACCGCGCCTGCCATGCCCTGACGCGCCGGGCCAGGTCCCGAATTGATCAGTCCCTCAAAACCGATTGTACCGACAATGCAGACAACGATCACCACGGTTTCGGCGACGGCGAGACCGAGAGAGTAAAGGAAAAAGCGCAGTCGACCAATATTGGACGCAAACATGTGCCACCCCCATTATTGCAGCAAGGATGAGGCACAACCGAATAAAATTCGGTTACTTCAAATGCTCACAGCTTATCGATTTTAACTTTCTTCGTCTTTGGCACGACTGCGCGCACCCGCCGGCAACCGTCTCGGATCGTCTCCCGGCGAGCCGTCGCCGCGTGGCATGGCCGGCGAGAACCTGTCCAGGGACGAGATGATGCCGCGTAGAACCTTGAGCTCGGGTTCGGCGAAGCCCGCACGCGTCAGCACGGCGCGCAGATTGTCGACCATCTTCGGTTTCTTCTCTTCCGGGCGGAAGTAGCCTCGTGCTTCCAGCGCGTTCTCGAGATAGGCGAACAGGCTGTGCAGCTGCTCCTTGGTCGCCGGCGCCAGCTCCGGCCCGGAGAAATTGGTCTGGGTTTCGTCGGCGAGGCCGGACTTCATCCACTCATAGGACATCAAAAGCACCGCCTGCGCGATGTTGAGCGAGGAAAAGCCGGGATCCACTGGAAAGGTGACGATCTCGTCGGCGAGCCCGACCTCGTCATTATAGAGGCCGAAGCGCTCGCGGCCGAACAGGATGCCGGTGCGCAGTCCGGCCTCGGCGCGCGCCCGGAGCGCCCTGCCCGCTTCCACCGGCCCGCGCACCGGCTTGAAGCCGTCACGCTCGCGCGCCGTCGTGGCGAAGACAAAGTTGAGATCGGCAACCGCCGACGCCAGATCGTCGAAGACGCGGGTAGCGTCGATGACATGATCGGCGCGGCTGGCTGCCGCGCGCGCCTTCTCGCTCGGCCAGCCGTCGCGCGGATTGACGAGCCTGAGCTCGGACAGGCCGAAATTCGCCATCGCGCGCGCAACCATGCCGATATTCTCGCCGAGCTGCGGCTCGACCAGGATGATCGCCGGTCCGGCGGAGGCAGTGTTTGCTCTATCTTCGGTGACTGGCATGGCTGTGGGTAACCGGGGTTTGCGGCGTTTCGGCGTCCCCTGCCATATCCGGACCGGAAAATGAAGCATTCACAACAGCGGCACACGTCCATCCCGGCGCGGATCGTGGTTTGCGCGGCGAAAAAGCCTTTGATATACGCTCCGCATCCCCGGCCGAAACCATGCGGGCAAGGCCGTCCAGATCCCCCAGCAACGAGGCACTCTTTCCATGGCGAAGATCAAGGTGGCGAACCCGGTCGTCGAACTCGACGGCGACGAGATGACCCGCATCATCTGGCAGTTCATCAAGGACAAGCTGATCCACCCCTATCTCGACCTGAAGCTTGAATATTACGACCTCGGCATCGAGCACCGCGACGCCACCAACGACCAGGTGACGATCGACTCCGCCAACGCCATCAAGAAATGGGGCGTCGGCGTGAAATGCGCGACGATCACCCCCGACGAGGCGCGCGTCGAGGAGTTCAAGCTGAAGAAGATGTGGAAGTCGCCCAACGGCACCATCCGCAACATCCTCGGCGGCACCATCTTCCGCGAGCCGATCATCATGAAGAACGTGCCGCGCCTGGTGCCGGGCTGGACCAAACCGATCGTCGTCGGCCGTCACGCCTTCGGCGACCAGTATCGCGCCACCGATTTCCGCTTCCCCGGCAAGGGCAAGCTGACGATCAAGTTCGTCGGCGAGGACGGCCAGGTGATCGAGCACGAGGTCTATGATGCGCCGGGCTCCGGCGTGGCCATGGCCATGTACAATCTCGACGAGTCGATCCGCGAATTTGCCCGCGCCTCGCTGAACTATGGCCTGTTGCGCAATTTCCCGGTCTACCTATCGACCAAGAACACCATCCTCAAGGCCTATGACGGCCGCTTCAAGGACATCTTCCAGGAGGTCTACGAGAAGGAATTCGAGGCTGAGTTCAAGGCGCGGAAACTTTGGTACGAGCACCGCCTGATCGACGACATGGTCGCCTCCAGCCTGAAATGGTCCGGCGGCTATGTCTGGGCCTGCAAGAACTATGACGGCGACGTGCAGTCGGACACCGTGGCGCAAGGCTTCGGTTCGCTCGGCCTGATGACCTCCGTGCTGATGACGCCGGACGGCAAGACGGTGGAGGCGGAAGCCGCCCACGGCACCGTGACCCGCCACTATCGGCAGCACCAGAAGGGCGAGGAAACCTCGACCAATTCGATCGCCTCGATCTTCGCCTGGACGCGCGGCCTCGCCCACCGCGCCAAGCTGGACGACAATGCCGAGCTGAAGCGCTTCGCCGAGACGCTGGAGAAAGTCTGCATCCAGACCGTCGAGAGCGGCTTCATGACCAAGGACCTGTCGCTGCTGATCGGCCCCGACCAGCCCTGGCTCTCGACGACCGGCTTCCTCGACAAGATCGACGAGAACTTGCAGAAGGCCATGGGGTGAGAAGCGGTGCGCGAAGCGCATGAAAAGTCCCCACATGGGCTTTTCAAGCGACGAACGCCCGGAGCCATAGCGTAGGGCTGGGCCGTGTGACAAAGTCCCTTATGTCGAAGGCTCCGAAAGGAGCCTTCGTTTTTTCTAGGGTAAGCAAAAGAGCTGATCGATGGCCAGGCCAACTCTCTACGGCTCCGACTACAGCGTCTATGTGCGCATCGCGCGGATGGCGTTGCGGGAAAAGGGCGTCGACTATGAACTCGTGCCGCTCGATATCTTCGCCGCCGAAGGCATTCCGGCCTGGTATCTGGAGCTTCACCCGTTCGGCCGCATCCCGGCCTTCGAGCATGACGGTTTCCGTCTGTTCGAGACAGTCGCCATCGCGCGCTATGTCGACGAAGCTTTTGATGGCCCTGCCCTGCAGCCGGTCGACGCCCGCGGCTGCGCCAGGATGACCCAGATCATCGGCATGCTCGACGCCTATGGCTACCGCGCCATGGTCTGGGACGTCGCCGTCGAGCGGCTCGAAAAGACGCCGCCGGATGAGGCGCTGATCGCCGGCGGTCTCGCTCAGGCTGAGACAATGCTGAAGGTTTTGACATCGCTGAAGGCAAAAGGGCCCTGGCTGCTTAGTGAGCAACTGACGCTGGCCGACCTGCATGCGGCGCCGATTATTGCTTACTTCCTGAAGGTCGCGGAAGGGCAGAAGCTGTTTGCCCGCTTCCCCGACTTGCAGGATTGGTGGGATCGTATCGCCAAGCGAGCAAGCTTCTCCAATGGATGAGCTTCCTCGCCGCGAAGCGCTGACCGTGGCCAGAATCGTCCGGGTCAACCACGCCGGCGAATTTGGAGCGATCAGGATCTATTCGGCGCAAATCCTCGTCGCCAGGTACCTCTCACCAGATTGCGTGCCGTCTTTGACGGAAATGCTGGGACACGAGCGCCAGCATTGCGCCGCTTTCCGTGCCGCTATGCCGGCGCGAAAATCGCGTCCGTGCCGTGTGATGCAATTTTGGAGTTGGGGTGGCTGGCTGTTGGGCTTTTGCACCGCCCTGCTCGGCCGGCAAGGCATCTGGGCATGCACCGCCGCCGTCGAAGCGACAGTGCACCGCCACCTCGACGACCAGCTCCACTACCTTCTCGAGCGTGATCGCGCCCTGCACGCCATCATCCTGTCGATCCGCAAGGAAGAGCTGGCCCATCTCCACCACGCCGAGGAGCAGCTGACTGCACCAGGTCCGCTGGTGCACCTCCTGCGCTCAACAATCGCTGTCGCCACGGATTGCCTCATCTGGCTGTCCACCTGGGGCGACTCCGTGAGAATGGCGCGCGCTCTGAAAGCGGCAAAGCTTCCTGGCACCCCGATCTAATGCATGTCGCCCAGAAGTGTCACCGGTTCTGGGGCAACGACATGCATCAAAACAAAGGCTTAAAGCGCGGCGCCTGAATCCGGTTCAGCGCGACGCGCTTTAAGCCGCCTCCAGCGCCGCTTTCACCGCCGCGATCGCGTCGTTTGCCTTGGATGCATCTGGGCCGCCGGCCTGCGCCATGTCGGGACGCCCGCCGCCGCCCTGCCCGCCAAGCGCGGCCGACGCGACGCGGACCAGATCGACGGCGCTGAAGCGGCCGGTCAGGTCGTTGGTGACGCCGACGACCACGCTTGCCTTGTTGTCCTCGCCGGCGCCGACGAAGACCACCACGCCTGAGCCGAGCGTCTTTTTGCCGGCATCGGCAAGCGGCTTCAGGTCCTTCGGCGCCACACCGCTGACCGCCTTGCCGAGGAAGCCGACGCCGGCGACCGTCTCGTTCGCGGCCGGGGCATCGGCAACGGCCGAGCCGCCGCCCAGCGCCAGCTTCTTGCGCGCCTCGGTAAGCTCCTTTTCGAGCTTCTTGCGCTCTTCGAGCAGCGCTTCGACGCGCGACGGCACATCGGCCGGCGAGATCTTCAACGTCGCCGCCGCGGCCTTCAGGCGCTTGTCCTGTTCGTCGAGATGCCTGCGGGCAGCCTCGCCCGTCAGCGCCTCGATGCGGCGCACGCCCGCCGCCACCGCGCTATCCGACAGAATGCGCACCAGGCCTATGTCGCCGGTCGACCTGACATGGGTGCCGCCGCACAGCTCGACCGAATAAGGACGATTGGCCTTGGCGCCATGCAGGCCGGTGCCCATTGACACGACACGCACCTCGTCCCCGTATTTCTCGCCGAACAGCGCCATCGCGCCCTCGGCGATCGCGTCGTCGACCGACATCAGCCGCGTCGTCACCGGGCTGTTCTGCACGACGATCTCGTTCGCCATGCGCTCGACCTCTTCAAGGTCTTCCGCGGAGATGGGCTTGTTGTGCGAAATGTCGAAGCGCAGGCGGTCGGGCGCGACCAGCGAGCCCTTCTGCGCGACATGGGTGCCCAGCACCTCGCGTAGCGCCTCGTGGATGAGGTGCGTCGCGGAATGGTTGGCGCGCAGCTTCGAGCGGCGCGCATGGTCGACCTTGAGCTCGACGGCGGCACCCGTCTTCACCGTGCCTTTAGCCACCTTGCCGATGTGAACGAACAGACCGTCGGCTTTCTTCTGCGTGTCGGAAACCTCGATCGAGAAACCGTCACCCGAGATCACGCCAGTGTCGCCCATCTGGCCGCCGGATTCGCCATAGAACGGCGTCTGGTTGACAACCACGGCGACCGCATCGCCCTGGCCGGCGCTGTCGATGGTCTTGCCGTCCTTGACCAGCGCCTGGACGATGCCTTCCGCAGCCTCAGTCTCGTAGCCGAGGAATTCGGTCGCGCCGGTCTTTTCGCGCACCGAGAACCAGACCGTCTCGGTCGCGGCTTCGCCCGAGCCCGCCCAATGCGCGCGCGCCTCTGCCTTCTGCCGCTCCATCGCGTTGGCGAAACCCGCGATATCGACCGAGATGCTGCGCTGGCGCAGTGCATCCTGCGTCAGGTCCAGCGGGAAGCCATAAGTGTCGTAGAGCTTGAACGCCGTCTCGCCGTCCAGCATGTCGCCGGCATGCAGCGTCTCGGTGGCGTCCGAAAGCAGGCCGAGGCCGCGCACCAACGTCTTGCGGAAGCGTGTTTCCTCGAGCTTCAGCGTTTCGGTGATCAGCGCTTCGCCGCGCACCAGCTCGGGATAGGCTTGGCCCATCTCGCGCACCAGCGCCGGCACCAGCTGCCACATCAAGGGCTCCTTTGCGCCGAGCAGCTGCGCGTGGCGCATGGCGCGGCGCATGATGCGGCGCAGCACATAGCCGCGGCCCTCATTGGAAGGCAGCACGCCGTCGGCCACCAGGAAGGAGGACGAGCGCAGATGATCCGCGATCACACGGTAGGACGCGACGTTCTCCTGGTTCGGCCCCTGGCCGAGCGCCGACGACGCGGCATCGATCAGGTGCTTGAACAGGTCGGTCTCGAAGACGCTGTCGACGCCCTGCAGGATCGACGCCATGCGCTCCAGGCCCATGCCGGTGTCGATCGAGGGACGCGGCAGGTCGATGCGCTCTTCCTTGGTCACCTGCTCATACTGCATGAACACCAGGTTCCAGAATTCCAGGAACCGGTCGCCGTCTTCTTCGGGGCTGCCGGGCGGGCCGCCCCAGATATGCTCGCCGCGGTCGATGAAGATTTCCGAGCATGGACCGCAGGGGCCGGTGTCGCCCATCGCCCAGAAATTGTCCGAGGTCGGGATGCGGATGATGCGGTCGTCGGAAAAACCGGCGATCTTCTTCCAGTAAGCCGCCGCCTCGTCGTCGGTGTGATAGACGGTAACGAGCAGCTTGTCCTTATTCAGGCCAAAACCCTTGGTGATCAGGTTCCAGGCAAGCTCGATCGCGCGCTCCTTGAAATAGTCGCCAAACGAGAAATTGCCGAGCATCTCGAAGAAGGTGAGATGGCGCGCGGTGTAGCCGACATTGTCGAGGTCGTTGTGCTTGCCGCCGGCACGCACGCTCTTCTGCGCAGTAGACGCCCGCGAATAGGGACGCTTCTCCAGGCCGGTGAAGACGTTCTTGAACTGCACCATGCCGGCGTTGGTGAACATCAGTGTCGGAT
Organism: Mesorhizobium sp. WSM3859; assembly: GCF_002295065.1. Taxonomy (GTDB): domain Bacteria; phylum Pseudomonadota; class Alphaproteobacteria; order Rhizobiales; family Rhizobiaceae; genus Mesorhizobium. The sequence goes on along the minus strand of NZ_NSGG01000008.1, from coordinate 68,846 downwards.
CGTTGCGCGGCACCAGCGGGCTGGAGGCGACGATCTCGTGGCCCTCCTTGCGGAAGTAGTCGAGGAATGTCGACCGGATGTCGTTCACGCCACTCATTGCATACTGCCTTTTCACGAGAACCGCCGGCGTTGCCGGCGGCTGATGGGCTTGGTGTTTCAGAAGATAGATGGGCCTTTTAGCGATAGCTCTTGAGCCTGTCCAGAAACACGGAGTTAAAGCATGTCTCCCGAAAGTGGGAACCGGTTTCGGGATGAAGACATGCGTAAAACCAAAGACCTAAAGCGCACGGAGCGAATCCGAAGGATCGCGACGCGCTTTAGACCAATTAAACGATCCGCCGGCCACGCGGCGCTACCCCGAAACGCAAAACCGCCGGCGCGAAGGCCGGCGGTTCGGGTACGCAGTACTCAAGAACTCGATTACATAAGCATAACCCAATAGACCAGGATTGTGGCCGAACTCCGGCTAAGCCGACGAATTGCTCGCGCTCAATCCCGAACAGGAAACCGCTGCGCGATCTTCCTGGGCCAGCCCTACATGGCGCCGGCTTCGTCCTCGAAACCGTCGTCCCCGCCTTCGGAGCCGCCATTCTCGAGGAATTTCTCGGCGATCAGCCCGGCATTCTGCCGAAGCGCCATCTCGATCTCGCGCGCCGTGTCGGGATTGTCGCGCAGGAACAGCTTGGCGTTCTCTCGACCCTGGCCGAGACGCTGCGAATTATAGGAGAACCAGGCGCCCGACTTCTCGACCACGCCGGCCTTGACCCCGAGATCGACGAGCTCGCCGGTCTTGGACACGCCCTCGCCATACATGATGTCGAACTCGACCACCTTGAAGGGCGGAGCCAGCTTGTTCTTGACCACCTTGACGCGGGTCTGGTTGCCGACGACCTCGTCGCGGTCCTTGACCGAGCCGATGCGGCGGATGTCGAGGCGCACCGAGGCGTAGAATTTCAGCGCGTTGCCGCCGGTGGTGGTCTCGGGCGAGCCGAACATGACGCCGATCTTCATGCGGATCTGGTTGATGAAGATGACCATGGTGTTGGAGCGCGAGATCGAGGCGGTCAGCTTGCGCAGCGCCTGGCTCATCAAACGAGCCTGGAGACCGGGCAGCGCATCGCCCATCTCGCCTTCGATTTCAGCGCGCGGCGTGAGCGCCGCGACCGAATCGACCACCAGCACGTCGATGGCGCCCGAACGCACCAGCGTGTCGCAGATTTCCAGCGCCTGCTCGCCGGTGTCGGGCTGCGAGATCAAAAGGTTTTCGAGGTCGACGCCGAGCTTGCGGGCATAGACCGGATCGAGCGCGTGCTCGGCATCGACGAAGGCGCAGATACCGCCCTTCTTCTGCGCTTCCGCGACCGTGTGCAGCGCCAGCGTCGTCTTGCCCGAGCTTTCCGGCCCGTAGATCTCGATGATGCGGCCGCGCGGCAGGCCGCCGACGCCGAGCGCGATGTCGAGGCCCAGCGATCCCGTCGGCACGGTTTCGATCTCGACCACCTTCTCGTTGGCGCCGAGCCGCATGATCGAGCCCTTGCCGAAAGCGCGCTCGATCTGCGACAGCGCCGCATCCAGAGCCTTTGATTTGTCCACTGCCTTATCCTCTACAAGCCGCAAAGTATTCTGAGCCATGATACATCACCCCGTGGTCGTCAATGAAGGCCGGACAATCCGTGATCCCTGCCCGATTTGTACCTTTTTTGTTCTCATTTGGCAAGAGGTATCAACAATTTGAAAAATAATCAACATCTCGATCTGTTCTATTTTTGTACTACCATGTCTAGCGCCGGACGTATCCCGTCCGAACATGCAGTCGTTGAGCGAAAGGCCAGCCACTAGTCAAATACGAATCAAAAAGGTTTCGCCCGACTGCCTTCGCCTAGTCGCGGTGTGCCGTCCAGCGTCTCGGCTTATCGCCGCCGCCAGGCGATCCACACCGGCGCCGAGCTGCCGGACGACACTTCGGTCATCTGGCCGCGGACAAGCTGATGCCGTCGAGATAGGCCCGCATCGCCTTGATCTTCGCTTCAGTGGTAAAGACATTGAAGTGCACGACGCCTTGCCGCGCTTCGACAGGAACTTCGGCAATACTTCGCGCGATGCGGACATGACGGTTCATCCTGTCGAAATCGCCGAGATACATCTTCTGAAGCAGGAAGTTGAGGATCGGCTGGTCGCCGAAAACACGCAATCGTTCGGCGCTCTGTTTGTCGGCCAGTTCCGAGACCGCGGCAAACAATGGTTTCACCAGATCGATATCTTCGAAGCCTAGCAAACCGGAGTTGCCAAGCGGCATTGGCAGAGGTGGCCAGAGGTCGGCGAGATACAGATACCTCCCGAAGAAATCGCCCGAATATTCCGGCCATCTGGTTGGCGGGAGGTTGGCGAAATCCAGCTGCTCGGTGGCGAGGAACACCTTGCGCCGCAAGAGCGGCATCATCAGCACCGGACTGACGTCCCGGTCGAACACCACATCGATATCGGCATACACGACAGGGCTGAACTGGTCGAAGCGGCCGTGACCGATGTCATAGCGGTTGAACCAGCCGCGCTCGCGTGTCGCAGGCGCCACGATCAGCCGAGCATGCATCGCTTCCGGGATATAAGGCAGCAGATCGGCCTTCGAGCGATCGCATGCGACACCGACGGCGCCGGTGTAGCCGCCGATGCGCAGCAGTGAATCCAGTGAGATGCGGAGACACTCGTAGAACGGATCGCCGCCATAAACGCAGTAATAAACAAGCGCATGATTTAGCATCGCCCACCATGACATGTTTCCAAATGGAATTCAGCCTGATGGCCGCGCTCTTACGACGGCGGCGGGTCGCGGGAGGATGCTGACCTGATGGCGTCCTTGCCTGATGCTTCAACGGGACACATCCGGGCTAGCCCGTTCGGACATGTGTTCGGCGCGTTCTGGAGTCACCGCGCCGGAAGAGTCTTCGCCGTTCAGCCATCCCGAATCGCGACCCCGATTGCAGGGCGACCTGAGGAAACCTAGTGTGCGCAGCCGCACGATCAATGAAAGTCACCGACCCGAAATGCCGACATCCCCAACTATCCTGGCCCCAACGATCCTGGCTTTGGGCGGCGCCCATATCGACCGGCGCGGCCAGGTCTCCGGCACTTATGTGCCAGCCGCCTCAAATCCCGGCATGATGCGCGAGGATGTCGGCGGCGTGGTTTTCAACGCGCTGCGCAGCGTGGTGAAGCGCGGCGTGTCGGCCTCGCTGATCTCGGTGCGCGGCGGCGACGCGGCGGCGGACACGGTCGCCTCGGCGATCGACAACGCCGGGATAACGGATCTCTCGGTGGTGTTCCTCGACCGCACGACGCCGAGCTACACGGCGCTGATCGACGCCGAGGGCGAATTGATCGTCGGGCTGGCCGACATGGCGCTTTATGACCTCGCCTTTCCCAAGCAGATCAGGCGTTCCAAGGTGCGCGAGGCGATCGCCGCCGCCGATGCGATCCTGTGCGACGCCAACCTGCCGACGACGGCGCTGGAACGCCTGGTGGCGCTTGCCGGCGGCCGCCCGGTCTTCTCCATCGCCGTTTCGCCGGCCAAGGTCGTTCGGCTGACGCCGCTGCTCGACAGGCTGTCGCTGCTCTTCATGAACCGCCGCGAAGCCGCCGCGCTGGTCGGCGCCGAAATGTCCGGGAAAACCCTTGTCGACGCGCTCAGGCAGGTTGGCCTGAATGCCGGCGTGGTCACGGCCGGCAGCGCTCCGGTGCTGGGCTATGACGACACCGGCGTCTTCGAGCTCGACCCGCCTGCGCCGCGCCGGGTTGCCGATGTGACCGGCGCCGGCGATGCGCTGACCGGCACGACGGTCGCCGCCCTGCTGCGCGGCCTGCCGCTGCGCGCAGCGCTGCGCGAGGGCGTCGCGGCGGCCATGCTCGCCATCGAGAGCCCGGAGGCCGTGCCGTCCTTCACGATCGCCAACTTCACGCAGGCGCTTGCCCTTGTGCCGGAGGCACGGGAGGTGGCATAGGGCCACCAACCATCCAGTTCCTCCTTGCGGAGACAGCCATGACGCCCGAGACCGCCCGCCCCTTTATTGACATCCACCCGCCCGTGGCGGAGGCGCTTGCCGCCGGCCGGCCGGTGGTGGCGCTGGAATCGACCATCATCACCCACGGCATGCCCTACCCCGACAATGGCGCGATGGCGGCCAAGGTCGAGCAGATCATCGCCGATGCCGGCGCGGTGCCGGCGACGATCGCCGTGGTCGACGGCCGCATTAAGATCGGCCTGTCCGATGGCGAACGCGAATCGCTCGCCATGACCGGCGACGCCATGAAGCTGTCTCGCGCCGACATCGGCTTTGCCGTCGCTCAAAAGCGCACGGGCGGCACCACCGTCGCGGCCACGATGATCGCCGCGCATATGGCCGGCATAAAAGTGTTTGCCACCGGCGGTATCGGCGGTGTCCACAAGGGCGCCGAGAAAAGCTTCGACATATCGGCTGATCTCGACGAGCTGGCGCGCACGCCGGTCATCGTCGTCTCGGCCGGCGCCAAGGCGATCCTCGACATCGAAAAGACGCTGGAGGTGCTCGAAACGCGCGGCGTGCCTGTCATCGGCCACGGCAGCGAAACCATGCCCGCCTTCTGGTCCAGGCAATCGCCCTTCCGCGCACCGCTGACGCTCAATGCGCCTGAAGACATCGCCCATTTCTACCGCACGCGCCAGGCGCTGGGTCTGGGCGGCGGCATTCTGGTCGCCAATCCGGTGCCGCACAATGACGAGATCCCGGCCGACGAAATGGCCGGCTATATCGACGCCGCGCAGAAGGCGGCCGAGGCGCAGAATGTGACCGGCAAGGCGGTGACGCCGTTCCTGCTGTCGAAGATCCTCGAACTGACCGGCGGCCGCAGCCTGAAGACCAACATCGCGCTGGTCGAGAACAATGCCCGGCTGGCGGCGGAGATCGCGAAGGCGCTGTAGAGACCCGCGGCGAAGCCCCCTCACCCGGATTGCCAAGGCCGAATTGCGAAGAGCAATTCGGGGTAATCCGACCTCTCCCCGAGGGGAGAGGAGGCGCGCCGCCGCCTGCGCCAACCTCTTCTCCCCAACGGGGAGAAGGTGGCCGCGAAGCGGCCGGATGAGGGGGCGGCCTCGAAGTGCCCTTCACATTGTCAGCAGCTCAAAATCACTTCCCCGCCCGTCTTCCCGCCTCATAGGCCCGCCGCGCCCACACGGCCATCTCGTCGGGATCGTCGAACGCCTCGTCCGGCACGCTCCAATAGGGCATCGCCACCGTCTTGCCGTGGCGCGAGCCCGTATATGCCCACTGCCTGCAGCCCGCTGCCTCGAAGGCCGGCGCACGTTGCTCGTCCGCCTTCAGCATCAGTTCGTTGCGCACGACGACCGCGACGATAACGCCGTCGCAATAGATACCCTTGCCGCCGAACAGTTTGCGGATGCTGATCGGCCCCAGGCTTTCGAACAGTTCTTCAAGGCGTTCATTGTCCATGCCGCAATCATCTCATCCGTTATCAGCCTTGTCATCGCCGCAACCAAAAGCATGCTGACAGGTTGAGACCCGGAAAATGGAGTTCCGTCATGCCTGTCCTGCTCAAAGGCTCCTGCCGCTGCGGCGTCGTCCGCTTCGAAGTGGAAAGCCACACGCCGGTGCCGTTCATGCTCTGTTACTGCTCGATCTGCCGCAAGCAGCAGGGCGGCGGCGGTTCTGCCATCAATCTCGGCGCCGACTACGAGACTTTGAAAATCACGGGCAAGCGCAGCCTCGGCGTCTATCGCGCCGAAATCGAGGATGACGAGCATCCGCACTGCGAGGTCTCGACCGGCGAACGCAATTTCTGCCGCGAATGCGGCTCAGCGCTCTGGCTCTACGACCCGACCTGGCCGGATCTCGTGCATCCCTTCGCCTCGGCGATCGACACCGACCTGCCGAAACCGCCGGAAAAGGTGCATCTGATGCTGAAATACAAGGCGAACTGGGTCGAGCCGGTGGTCGGCAAGAAGGACAAGGTTTTCGACGTCTATCCCGAGGAATCGATCGCCGACTGGCACAAACGCACGGGCATGTGGGTCGATTAGCCTAGGCTTCAGGGCGATGCGTAAGCGCAACCCAGCGCTCGATCTGCGTCACATCCACTCCTTCGCGCTGCGCGACCACCAGGGGATGGTCTGCATCATGCAGAAACACCCTGGGACGCTGATTGCCAGGTTGGAACACAACATTGGCATGGAGGTGCATCGAGCTTGGATACTCGGGAATGTCGTGCATCAGATAACCGAAGCAGAGGTCATCCCCATACTCGCCCGTGTCATATCCGTCCCGATAGACATTCCAGCTTCTTTCCGAGACCGACATCCAAACGCCGAAACAGAACTCTTCGGACAACTGAGGCACGGGCAAAGGCAGCAGGCAACGAATGAACCGGTCTGTTTGCCCCGTAGCGTAGGTCACAACACAAAAATCGTCGTTCTTGCGGAAGGTCGATCGAGCCACTTCGTCAAGCGCTTCCAGGTTCACCGGCGCGCCGAACGCCATGTCTGTGGGAAGCCCGGTATATTCCTGATCACAGCAGGCACATCGCCAACGATATGCCTCAGCGCTCACCTAAGCAGCGCTTGAAGCGCGCGCCTCGGCCAACGCCTTAAGATCGGCCGGCTTCAGTTCGACGGATTCGCCGCAGCCGCAGGCCGAACTCTGGTTCGGGTTCTTGAAGGTGAAGCCGGTGCGCAGCGTCGTCTGCTCGAAATCCATTTCAGTGCCGAACAGGAAGAGCGCGGCCTCCGGCGCGACATAGACATGCGCGCCATCGCGCTCGATATGGTCGTCCTTGGGGTTCGGCTCGGTCACCAGATCCACGGTGTACTCCATGCCGGCGCAGCCGCCCTTCTTGATGCCGAGGCGGATGCCATGCGCGTTGTCGCGCGCAGCCACGATCTCGCGCACGCGATCGGCGGCCTTTTCGGTCATCGTGATGACGGCGAAGCGTCCCATGCTTTTCCTTCTCCATTCCCTGCAGGTTCAAGGCCTGCCGAATGATTCTCACCTAAAATGGTGAAGTTTTACCACCGGCGCAAGTGCGCCAGCCTGTGCTTGCCTAGTACCACCCGACCGCGACCTGCGCCTCTTCCGACATGCGGTCGGGCGTCCATGGCGGGTCGAACACCATGTTGACCTCGACACCGGACACGCCCTCGACGGCGCCGACCGCGTTCTCGACCCATCCAGGCATTTCGCCGGCCACCGGGCAGCCCGGCGCGGTCAGCGTCATGTCGATCTTGACCGAGCGGTCGTCCTCGATGTCGATCTTGTAGACAAGGCCAAGCTCGTAGATGTCGGCCGGGATTTCCGGGTCGTAGACCGTCTTCAGCGCCGAGACGATGTCGTCGGTCAGCCGGGCCAGCTCATCGGCGGGGATAGCCGAGGCCGAGACGATGCCGTTGCCGGCCATTTCCGGAGCAGTCTCTGCGGTCGCGCTCACATCGTCCATCATCATCACCCGAAGAACTTTCGCGCTTTTTCCAGCGCCTCGGCCAAAGCGTCGACTTCGGCCCTGGTATTATACATGCCGAAGGATGCCCTGCATGTGGAGGTGACGCCGAAGCGTTTCAACAATGGTTGAGCGCAATGCGTGCCGGCGCGCACCGCGACGCCCTGACGGTCGATCACCATCGACACGTCATGCGCGTGGATACCCTGCAATTCGAACGAGATGATGGCGCCCTTGCCGGGCGCGTCGCCGAAGATGCGCAGCGAGTTGATCGCTCGCAGCCGCTCGTGCGCGTAAGTCTTGAGGTCGGCTTCATGCGCCGCGATGCGCTCGCGGCCCACCTTTTCCATGTAGTCCAACGCGGCACCGAGCCCGATCGCCTGCACGATCGGCGGCGTGCCGGCCTCGAAACGGTGCGGCGGATCGTTGTAGGTGACGATGTCCTCCGTCACCTCCTCGATCATCTCGCCGCCGCCCATGAAGGGCCGCATCTCTTCCAGCCTGTCCTTCTTGCCGTAGAGCACGCCGATGCCCGACGGGCCGTAGACCTTGTGTCCGGTGAAGACGAAGAAATTGCAGTCGAGGTCCTGCACGTCGATCGGCATGTGCACGGCGCTCTGGCTGCCGTCGACGAGGACCGGAATTCCGCGCGCATGCGCGATGCGCACGATCTCCTTGATCGGCGTCACCGTGCCCAGCGCATTCGACATCTGCGTGATCGCGACGAGTTTTGTGCGGCCGGTCAGCCGCTTCTCGAATTCCTCGATGTGAAACACACCGAGATCATCGACAGGCACCCAGACGAGCTTGGCGCCCTGGCGCTCGCGGATGAAATGCCACGGCACGATGTTGGAATGGTGCTCCATGATCGACAGCACGATCTCGTCGCCCTCGCCGATCCGCGGCATGCCCCAGCCATAGGCGACCGTGTTGATCGCCGAGGTGGCGTTGGAGGTGAAGACGATGTTGTCGGTGCTCGGCGCGTTTAAAAACCGCTGCACCGACTTGCGCGCATTCTCATAGGCGTCGGTCGCGGCATTCGACAGGAAATGCAGGCCGCGATGCACGTTGGCGTATTCCTGGGAATAGGCATGCTGGATCGTGTCGAGCACCACCTGCGGCTTCTGTGCCGAAGCGCCGTTGTCGAGATAGACCAGCGGCTTGCCATAGACCTGGCGCGACAGGATCGGGAAGTCGCGGCGGATCGCCTCGACGTCATAGGGGGTGGTTTCGATCTTCTGGTCCATCACAAGCTCTCTTGAGGCAACGCCTCACTCCGTCCAGCACCCCGCTCGGCGCTGCGCGCCGATCCACCTTCTCCCACAAGGGGAGAAGGTTAAGCGCTACCCGTGCGTCGAAAACCAGCCGTCGAGCCGCTCTTCGAGCGCTTCGACCAGCGCCTCGTCATCCAGTTCTTCGATCACTTCGGCAACGAAAGCCTTCACGAGCAGGCCCCGTGCCGACTTCTCGTCGATACCGCGCGCCATCAGGTAGAACAAATGGTTGTGGTCGATCTCAGTGACCGTCGCGCCGTGGCCGCAGACCACGTCGTCGGCGAAGATCTCCAGCTCCGGCTTGGTCGAGAACTCGCCGTCATCCGACAGAAGCAGCGTGTTGCAAGCCATCTTGGCGTTGGTCTTCTGCGCGTATTGATGCACGTTGATGCGGCCCTGGAAAACGCCGCGCGCCTTGCCGGTCACCACGTTGCGGATCACTTCCGTCGACGTCGTGTGCGGCACGGCGTGGTCGAGCACCATGGTGGTGTCGGTATGCGTGTCGCCGGCCAGAAGATTGATGCCGCGCAATTTGAAATCGGCGCCCTCGCCCGTCGTCCTGACGACGACTTCCTGGCGCACCAGCCTGCCGCCGGCATTCATCACGAACAGTGTCAGCTTTGCGTCCTTGCCGATATGCGCCTTGAACTGGGCGAGATGCGTGGCCGTGTCCGGCTGCTCCTGCACGATCAGCCAGGTCACTTCCGCGCCGTCGCCGACCACGAGCTGGCTGACCGACGAGACCAGCGTCTCGTCGCCCTCACCCGTCTGGCGCTCGACGATTATCGCCTTGGCGCCGGCCCCGACACGCGCCAAGAGCCGTACATGCGACTGGCCGCCGGCCTGCAGGTTCTGCAATTCGACCGGCTTTTCCAGCTCGGCGCCGTCGGCGATATCGACGAAATAGCCGTCAGCGACGAAGGCGGTGTTGAGCGCGCCGATCGCGTCGTCATCGCCATAGGGATCGAGCCCCGGCGCCACGCTGCCGTCGGTCAGCTTCTCCGACAAGCGCTGCACCGTGACGCCCTCGACCTCCGGCAGCTTCGTTTGTGAGACTCCGTTCAGCACAGGCAGCACGGCCGACCCTTCAAGAACCGGCGCAAGCGCCTTGACGACCGCGCCGACTTCGAAAGCCGGCACCGAGGTCAGCAGCCGGCGCAGATCCGTGTAGTGCCAGGATTCGACGCGGCGCGTCGGTAGGCCGTGCTTGATCGCCTCGATCGCGTCGTCGCGCTTCACCATCACCGCGCCGTCGCCGGGCAGCAGCGACAGACGCTCGCCGAAGGCGTCGATCAGCGCCGTCTCGGCCAAGGTCCGCTGGGGCTGTGCGTGCATGTTCATGACTTTCGCCTCGACTGCTCCCATCTCACGCGGCTTCGCCAATCACGCCGGCGTAGCCGTTGGCCTCGAGATCGAGCGCCAGCGACTTGTCGCCCGACTTGATGACCTGGCCCTTGTAGAGCACGTGCACCGAATCCGGCACGATGTGCTCCAGCAGGCGCTGGTAGTGGGTGATGACGACAATGGCGCGTTCCGGCGAACGCAGCGCGTTGACGCCGTCGGAGACGATCTTCAGCGCATCGATGTCGAGGCCGGAATCGGTCTCGTCCAGCACACAGAGCTTCGGCTCGAGCAGCTTCATCTGCAGGATCTCGGCACGCTTCTTCTCGCCGCCGGAAAAGCCGACATTGAGCGGCCGCTTCAGCATGTTCATGTCCATGCTGAGCGAGGCCGCCGCTTCCTTCACGCGCTTCAGGAACTCCGGCACCTTCAGAGGTTCCTCGCCGCGCGCCTTGCGCTGCTCGTTCATCGCCACTTTCAGGAATTCCATGGTCGCCACGCCCGGTATCTCCATCGGATACTGGAAGGCGAGGAAGATGCCCGCCGTGGCGCGCTCGGCCGGATCCATCTCGAGGATCGACTGGCCGTTATAGAGGATATCGCCTTCGGTGACCTCATAGTCCTCGCGGCCGGCAAGGATGTAGGACAGCGTCGATTTGCCCGAGCCGTTCGGCCCCATGATGGCGGCGACCTCGCCGGCTTTCACCGTCAGGTTCAGGCCGCGGATGATCTCGGTGCCGTCATCGACGATGCGGGCGTGAAGGTTCTTGATCTCAAGCATTTCTATTTCGTCCTATGCGTAGCCGTCTGCTCGGCTAAACTTGATTTAACAACTGCTTCAGGGTTTCCAGAAACCCGTGCCAAAAGCCAGCCGGCGAGTAGGCCGCGACGAGCAAGGCAACGCCGAGTGCGGCCGAATACAACGCCAATTCCAAACCCGCAGACCGTCCATCCACTCCCGCAGATACACATGCTTTTCCGCGGATTCGCGCTTGGGCGACTTTGTCACCCCACACTCCCCTCGAGGCTGATGCCGATCAGCTTCTGCGCTTCGACGGCGAACTCCATCGGCAACTGCTGGATGACGTCCTTGACGAAGCCGTTGACGATCAGCGCGATCGCCTCTTCCTCGGGGATGCCGCGCTGCATGACGTAGAACTTCTGGTCCTCGGAGATCTTCGACGTCGTCGCCTCGTGCTCGAACTTCGCCGTCGCGTTCTTGGCTTCCATGTAGGGCACGGTGTGCGCGCCGCACTGGTCGCCGATCAGAAGCGAGTCGCAATTGGTGAAGTTGCGCGCGTTGGTCGCCTTGCGGTGCGCCGAGACCTGGCCGCGATAGGTGTTTTGCGAGAATCCGGCGGCGATGCCCTTGGAGATGATGCGGCTCGACGTGTTCTTGCCGAGATGGATCATCTTGGTGCCGCTGTCGACCTGCTGGTAGCCGTTCGACACCGCGATCGAATAGAACTCGCCGCTGGAATCGTCACCGCGCAGGATGCAGCTCGGATATTTCCAGGTGATGGCCGAGCCGGTCTCGACCTGCGTCCACGAGATCTTCGAGCGGTCGCCGCGGCAGTCGCCGCGCTTGGTGACGAAGTTATAAATGCCGCCCTTGCCCTCGGCGTCGCCGGGATACCAGTTCTGCACCGTCGAATATTTGATCTCGGCATCGTCTAGCGCGATCAACTCGACCACGGCGGCATGCAGCTGGTTCTCGTCGCGCTGCGGCGCCGTGCAGCCTTCGAGATAGGAGACGTAAGCCCCCTCCTCGGCGATGATCAGCGTGCGCTCGAACTGGCCGGTGTTCTTCTCATTGATGCGGAAATAGGTCGAGAGCTCCATCGGGCAGCGGACGCCCTTGGGCACGAAGACGAAGGAGCCGTCCGTGAACACGGCCGAGTTCAGCGTCGCGTAGAAATTGTCCGAGGTCGGCACGACCGAGCCGAGATATTTCTTGACCAGTTCCGGATGCTCGCGGATCGCTTCAGAGATCGAACAGAAGATAACGCCCGCCTTGGCGAGCTCTTCCTTGAAGGTGGTGACCACCGAAACGGAATCGAACACGGCGTCGACCGCAACGCGGCCGGACTTGTAGACGTTGTCGCCTATCTCCGCTTCCTCGTCCGCAACCGCGGGCTTCTGCACGCCGGCCAGTATCTCCTGCTCCTTGAGCGGAATGCCAAGCTTTTCGTAGACCTTTAGCAGTTCAGGATCGACCTCGCTCAGCGACTTCGGCCCCGGCGTGCTCTTCGGCGCGGCGTAGTAATAGATGTCCTGGAAGTCGATCTTCGGATAATGGACGCGCGCCCAGGTCGGCTCTTCCAGCGTCAGCCAGCGGCGATAGGCCCCCAGACGCCATTCCAGCATCCAGTCCGGCTCATCCTTCTTGGCCGAGATGAAGCGAATAATATCTTCGCTCAGGCCCTTCGGGGCCTTGTCCATCTCGATCTCTGTCTGGAATCCGTATTTATACTGGTCGACGTCGATCTTTCGGACTCGATCGATCGTCTCCTGCACAGCAGGCATAAGCGTTCTCCATCCACGCCGGGGTCAAGGCCCGGCAGTTTTCAAACTATGGCACCGCTGTGATCGCATCCCGGCGGGGGTGCGCAACGGAGTAAGCTCCATATAGTGCGTATCCACCGGAAATTCACCCGGCCAGGACAAAACGCACGGCTCTACCAGGCCGCAGGGCCTGAATTCATCTTCGCCGCCGTCAGGCGGCTTCTTCCTTGCCCGCCCGGCGCGCGACGATACCCACCAGCGCAGCCCGGAACGCTTCGATGTCCTCGGCCCCGGTCACGCGGCCGATCGAGACCCGCAAGGCGCCCAGGCTGTCGCCACGGCCCATGGCCTTCAGCACATGGCTTGGCCCGACCTTTCCCGACGAGCAGGCCGAGCCCGCCGACAGTGCGACACCGGCAAGATCGAAAGCGATCTGCGCCGTTTCGGCCTTGACGCCGGGAATAGCGAAGAATGTCGTGTTGGCAAGCCTCTGAGCGCCATTTCCGAAGATTTCCGCGTCCGGCGCCAGTTCCGTCACGAGAGCTTCGATCTCGTCACGGCGCCGCGAGACGGCATCAACATCGTCCAAGCCCGCAAGTGCTGCCCGCGCGGCGGCGCCAAAACCGGCGATCCCGGCGACGTTTTCCGTGCCGGCGCGGTGGCCCTTCTCCTGGCCGCCGCCATTGACCAGCGGCCGCGGCATCATCAGGTCGGACGCGGCGACGATCGCGCCGACACCCTTGGGCCCACCAATCTTGTGCGAGGACAGGATCAGATAATCGGCATAAGGAGCTGACATGTCGAGCGGAATCCGCCCGGCTGCCTGCACGGCATCGACCACCAGCACCCCGCCGGCGGCCTTGACGATTTCACCGACGCGACCGACCGGCTGGACGACGCCTGTCTCGTTGTTGGCGGCATGGATCGCTACCAGCGGCAGGCCGGCCGCCTTGTCATGCTGGGCGAGCGCGGCGGCAAGCGCCTCAAGATCGGCAACGCCGTTGCGGTCGACGCCGATCCTCGTCACCTGCGCCGGCGCGAAGCGCCCGCCATTGAGGACGCAGGGATGGTCGGCCTCAGAGACATAGAGATGGCTCATGCGGATGGCGCCGCGTCCCATCTGCCAGTCCGGCCCAAGCAGCGTCGAGGCGGCTTCGGTGGCGCCGGAGGTGAAGACGACATGCTCGGGCCTGGCGTTGACCAGCCGCGCCACGTCGCGGCGCGCGTTCTCGACCAGCCGGCGCGAAGCGCGCCCTTCCGTGTGGACCGATGACGGGTTGGCGGCATCGAGCGCGGCAACCATCGCCGCCCGCGCTTCCGCAATGAGCGGCGCGCTGGCGTTGTAGTCGAGATAGGCGCGGGTTGCGGCCATTTTCGCTCAGTTCGTCCTCCGCCAACTATCCCGCGAGGATAGCGCGTTATTTCCTTGAAATTGCAAGGCAAGCCGTCCTATTTACGCGGCTTGCGGCGCGGGCGGCCGAACCATCGGGTTTCGGCATCCCAGTTTTGAACAATTCTAAACTAGCTTCTAGGAAGACGCTCGCCCGGCGTCAAGGCCACAGAAGGTTTGGGGCCGCAGCAGAGTTAGGGCCGAAACAGTTCCGGGCTAGCGCATTCATATGCCACGTGGAGTATTTTATGCCTGAGGTCATTTTCGCCGGTCCGGCTGGTCGCTTGGAGGGACGCTATCAGCCCTCGAAGGAAAAGAGCGCCCCGATCGCCATCGTGCTGCACCCGCACCCGCAATTCGGCGGCACGATGAACAACAAGATCGTCTACGACCTCTTCTACATGTTCCAGAAGCGCGATTTCACCGTGCTGCGCTTCAATTTCCGCGGCATCGGCCGCAGCCAGGGCGAGTTCGACCACGGCACCGGCGAATTGTCGGACGCGGCGGCGGCGCTCGACTGGGTGCAGTCGCTGCATCCGGATTCCAAGAGCTGCTGGGTCGCCGGCTATTCCTTCGGCTCGTGGATCGGCATGCAGCTTCTGATGCGCCGGCCGGAGATCGAAGGCTTCATCTCGGTCGCGCCGCAGCCTAACACCTATGATTTTTCGTTCCTGGCGCCCTGCCCGTCATCCGGCCTGATCATCCATGGCGATGCCGACAAGGTGGCGCCGCCCAAGGACGTGCAGGGCTTGGTCGACAAGCTGCATACGCAAAAGGGCATCACCATCACCCAGAAGACGCTGCCCGGCGCCAACCATTTCTTCGCCAATGACGCCGAGTTGCTGATCCATGAATGCGCCGACTATCTCGACCGGCGCCTCGCCGGCGAGCTCGCGGATCCGCGGCCGAAACGGCTGCGCTAAGCACCGAAGAGTGCCAGCCCGGGTGCCTTATGGGGCCTGGGTTCGGTCGGCGCCGATCCCGCTGGCGTCGACCGAGCCGGCCATCGAAACCCTGTCTCGCGGCGCACGCGAAGGTGTCAGCCTGAATGTCCGCTTGCGCACCGGCAGTTTCGAGCTTGTCTGGCCGAAGATGAAACCCAGCCGGGCGAACACCAGCCCCGAGAGCACCGCAAAAGCCAGCCCGAGGCCGAACCCCGCGACCGTGTCGCTCGGATAATGCGCGCCGACGAAGACGCGCGTCGAGGCAATGCAGGCGGTCACCGCCAGCGCGATAGTCCAGCGGCGCGGGAACAAAAGCAGCAGGATACCGAAGACCGCGCCCATCGTCGTGGCATGGCCGGACGGAAAGCCGGCGAAGCGCGCGTCCATGGCGAAAGGATGCAGCGACAGGACGCCGAAATCGTTGAAATAGAGCGGCCGAGCCCGGCCGATGCCGTATTTCAGCACGTTGACCGCGAGACCGGACAGGCCAACGGCGCAGAGCACCAGGAAGGCGAAGCACGTCCAGTTGTAGACGAGCATCCGGCCTTGCCGGGACAGGCCGCGCCAATCCGTCAGGTTGGCGGCGACGAGGCAGAGCGCCGCCGGAATGAGATACCAGCCGCCGAGGCCGAACTGCGTGAAGAAATCGGTGAAGCGCGCGAAGCCGGGCGACCATTCGCCGCGCATCTCGCCCGCGCCGGCGTCAAGGCGCAGGAAGGTCGCAATGATGAGCAGCACCCAGGCTATGAGCCAGACGCTCCATAGAATTCGCGGATAGCGCGCCGGCCGCACCACAAAGCGCCGCTTCACGATCGACACCGTGTCGCGGAAATTGCCGAGCGAGCGGCGGTAAAGGGCAAGGGGTGCTGCGGACATGGCTTTGGCGCAAAGTCTATAGGGGCAATGGAGGCCCGACGCTATTGTTCAGGGAGCCACCCGGTAAAGCCCGAGCGCGAGCTTGTCTCCTGACGAATAGTTGATGCCGTCGATCTCGGTCAGCCGCTTCGCTGACTTGCCCTGGGCGGTCAGCACACCGGCAAGCTTCTGCTCGTCCTTGATCGGCGCCAGCCCAAGCGCGCAGGCCGGATCGGCCAACAGATGCCGAGCCACACCCTCAACGTCGGTGAGCACGGTCTTGGTGCCGACCAGGAAGACCAGGCTCGGCTCCTGGAACTTCGCCGAGGCAAGCACGCTTGTGTCGCAAAGCCGGTTGGCGTCGACGGCGGCCTTGACCGCGGGGCTCAGCCAAATCGGCTTCAGCGAAGGCGCAATGACGCCAAACAGCAGGCTGAGGGTGATGCCCGCGCCAACGGCGATCGCGGCGATCCGCGGAAGCGGCACCTGCAACTGCCTGGGGAAAGCGAGATAACCGGTGACCAGGGCGGCGATCGCCGCCGGTATGCTCCACCAGGAGAAGGTCTTCGCCACATAAAGCGGCGCGCCGACGCAGACCACGGCAAGGCCGATCGCCACCACGGCAAGCCCGAAGGCGGTCGCCCACCACAGCCATGTCTGCCAGCGCTTCAGCGGCGCGTTGGCCTGGTCTGCTGGTAAGGTGAGCAGCCAGCCGATCAAAAGCGCCATCCCTGGATAGGCCGGCATGACGTAATGCGGCAGCTTGGTCGGGATCGCCTCGAACACCAGCCAGAACGGGATGTACCAGGCCAGGCAGAAGCGCAGGCGCGGATCGTCCCAGAACCGGTTGATCGCCTGCAGCCCAGCGCCGACCGCGATCAGCCCGAACGGCCACATGAACAGGGAATAGGTCAACATGTAAAAGCCGGGCGGCAGGCCGTGCGATTCCTCGCCCTGCGCCACCTTGTTCAGCATGTCCTTGCCGACCGCTTCCTGGAAGAAGGCGCCGCCGCTCTTCCAGGTGATGAGGACGAGCCAAGGCAGGACGATGACAAGCACGATCGCCACGCCGCGCACCAGCTTCATCTTGGTGAGCCAGCGCCAGTCGCGGTCGAAGGCAACGAGCGCAGCGGCGGTCAGCAGCGACAAGAGCGGCGAAACCGGTCCCTTGATGAGAATGCCCAGCCCTTGCGCGATCCAGAAGATCCACGGCAGATGTCCGGGAACCGGCTCGTTGCGCTTGGCTGCCACATAGACCTGCGCCAGTGCGCCTTGCGCGATCACGCAGCAGGCGAGAAGCATGGCGTCGGTCTTGGCGTCGCGCCCCTCGAAGGCGGTGGCGAAGATCGCCGCCATCGTCAGGCCGGCGGCCAGCCCGGCATTGGCGCCGAAGAGTTTTTTTCCGGTCCAGCCGATGCCGACGACGGCGATCGCGATGCCCAGCATCGAGACCACGCGATAGACCCAGATCGGCGCCGCTGCCCCCTCGCCGCTCAGCGCCACCGCCGCCGACTGCAGCCAGTAGATGCCGATCGGCTTCTTGTAGCGCGTGACGTCCTGCAGCCGAATGTCGACATAGTCGCCCGTTTCGACCATCTGCTTGGTCGCCTGGACGAAGCGGGATTCGTCACGGTCGACCGGCGGCAGGCTGGCCAAGCCGGTGACGGTCATGACGATGCTGAACAGAAAGAGGAGAATGTAGTTCCTGTTCATCGCGGGAGCTCGTCCGATCTGAAACTGCGGGATGGCCCCGTCGCGGCATGGCGCCTGTATTTGCGCGGCGCTTCATTACGCCAGCAAGATGGGCGAAGCAAGAAGTGGCCTGTCCCCGGGCAATCGCTTCAGTTTCCAACTCGCGGCAGAGAGCCCAGCGTTCGAAGTCGGCGCTCGGAAAAGGGCGATGGAGGCGAGTTCGGCCTGAAGCGATATGCCCCGCTACTCTCTCGCACGCAGCGCTGGAGTGAAGCGCGATCGGACGCAAAACCGGAAACCACTTTTGCTGATCGCGCTTGGATGCTAAACGCGCGCCTTCATATCCAGCTTGGCCTTGGTGCCCAGCGATCTCCAGGAAGAAACCATGTCCGCCTTCAAATCCGATTTCCTGCGCATCATGAACGAGCGCGGTTTCATCCACCAGATTTCGGATGAATCCGCCCTCGACCAGCTTTTCGCCAAGGAAACGGTGAGCGCCTATATCGGCTTCGACGCCACGGCCCGGAGTCTGCATGCCGGATCGCTGATCCAGATCATGATGCTGCACTGGCTGCAGCAGACCGGCCACCGGCCGATCGC
This sequence comes from Mesorhizobium sp. WSM3859, assembly GCF_002295065.1. Taxonomy (GTDB): domain Bacteria; phylum Pseudomonadota; class Alphaproteobacteria; order Rhizobiales; family Rhizobiaceae; genus Mesorhizobium. Next base: position 50,769 of record NZ_NSGG01000008.1, on the reverse strand, counting down.
GCTGATGGGCGGCGGCACCTCGATGATCGGCGACCCGTCCTTCAAGGACGAAGCGCGCAAGCTGCTCACCGCTCAGGACATTGAGGACAATCTCGTCGGCATCCGCCGCAATTTCGCGCCTTACCTGAAGTTCGGCAGCGGCCCCGGCGACGCGGTCATGGTCAACAATGCCGACTGGCTGATGCAGATCAACTACGTCAATTTCCTGCGCGATGTCGGACGGCATTTCTCCGTCAACCGCATGCTCGCCTTTGATAGCGTGAAACTCAGGCTCGACCGCGAGCAGTCGCTGTCCTTCCTCGAATTCAACTACATGATCCTGCAGGCCTACGACTTCGTCGAGCTCTACAAGCGGGTCGGTTGCCGGCTGCAGATGGGCGGCTCGGACCAGTGGGGCAACATCGTCAACGGCATCGACCTCGGTCACCGCATGGAGGGCGTGCAGCTCTTCGCCATGACCACGCCGCTGCTCACCACCTCGTCGGGCGCCAAGATGGGCAAGTCGGCCTCGGGCGCCGTCTGGCTCGATGGCGACATGCTCTCGCCTTACGAGTTCTGGCAATACTGGCGCAACACCGAGGACGCCGATGTCGGCCGCTTCCTGAAGCTTTACACCACGCTGCCGCTGGACGAGGTGGCGCGGCTGGAAAAGCTCGGCGGCTCGGAGATCAATGAGGCGAAGAAGATCCTCGCCACCGAGATCACCGCCATGCTGCACGGCCGCGAGGCGGCCGAGACGGCAAGCGAGACGGCGCGCAAGACTTTCGAGGAAGGCGCGCTTGCCGACACGCTGCCCAGCGTCGAAGTCGCCAAATCGGACCTCGAAGCCGGGATCGGCATCCTGGCGCTGTTCGTCACGGCCGGGCTGGCCGGCTCGAACGGCGAAGCGCGCCGCCATATCCAGGGCGGCGCGGTGCGCATCAACGACCAGCCCTTGACCGACGACCGGCGCATCGTCACGTCCCAGGACCTCGGCCCGGAAGGCGTGGTGAAGCTCTCGCTCGGCAAGAAGAAGCACGTTCTGGTGCGGCCGATCTGATCGGCCGCACCTTCCCGATCGTCATCCTGCCCGAAAGCCGGAGACCGCTTTTCGGGATCAGGTTTACCTGTACTCGAAGATCGAGCGGAATATGCCTGGCGCCACCACGGACAGCGGATTGATGTTGAGGGTCGGCTTGTTGGCGTTGCCGCGCAGCCGGTAGGTCACGCCGATCAGGCCCCGGTCGCGGCCGTTGCCGAGCAGCGGGCCGAACAACGGCAACTCGCCGAAGATGCGGTTCAGCCCATAGACCGGCATGAAGGTGCCGGTCATGTCCATGTTGTTGTCCGGATCGTAGAGCGTGCCCTGGAACGTCGTGCCGATGCGAGGGCCGCGCAGCAGGCCGTTCGCCAGCTTCAGGTAGCCGGAACCCTTGTCGATCTCGGCGAAGCCGCGCTCGAACTGCACCCTGGACGTGTCGATATTGCCTTTGACGGCCTCGTTCAGGCTGCGTGTATCGCCGGCCGGCGTGGTCGACACGATCGAGGCCAGCTTGGGCTCGTTGACGACGTAGAAATTGCTGGCATCCACCTGTCCTCTCATCGGACCATCGGCGGTGCCGGAAAGCGACAGCGTGATCGCGCCGCCTTCCATATGCTCATAGACGTTGAGGAAACGCAGGATCGCGCCGGCATCGGCCGACTTCACCCTGAGCACCCGACCGCCCTCGCTGGTGGTGTTGCTGATCGCAATCGGGGCGCCCGAGCTTGCCGCGGCGGTGACGTTGAGCCCGTTCACGCGCGATCCGGCCGCGCTGTATTCGAGCTTGAGATTGGAAAGCACCTCGTCGTGGAAACCGGTCAGCGATGCCACATCGGCGCTCACCGAGATCGCGTCGCTGCCGGCGCCCTTGGTGGCGGTGTCGACATCGGAGGTGAACTGCTTGATCAGCGAGCGGGCGTCGAGCGATGCGCCGCTGACGTCGACAGCGTAGCTCTTGCCGGCGCGCTTTACCGAAACGGCAATGTCGTCGCCTCGGTTCAACGCAACCTTGCTGAAGCGGGCCGCGGACAACGCGCCGTTGGCCAGCGTCACATTGCCGTCGATCGAAAAGCTTTTTCCGTCGAGAGCGAAATCCGACAGCGTGGTGGTGCTGCCGGACTTCGCCATGTTGAAAGCGACCTTGGCCGGAATGCCGGCACCCTTGCTCCAGCCCGCCCAGGGAATGTCGAGCCTGGCATTGGTCAGGTCCGCAGAGACCTGCTGGGCGCCCTCGCCGCTCTTGTCGATCGCCACCTTGATGGTTCCCGAAAGCAGGTCCGACAGTCCAGGCATGCTGGCGTTACGCGTCTTGTCGTCGAGGATCAGCGTGACCTTGCGGCTTCGCGCCGGCCCGTCGTCGGCAAGCGGCTCGACCAGATCGAGCTCGGCCGGAATGTCATTGAGCTTGGCGTCCGCCGAAATCACCGCCTGCTTTGGCCCCACTGTTATCGAGCCGTCCGCCTCGGTCACGGTCTGGTCTTCGAATGGCTTGGCTAAAGACAGATCCTGATAGTCGAGGGAAACCAGCCAATCGAGTTTCGAAGTGTCCATGCCCTTCGTTAGCGGAATGTCCGCCCTGACATGGCCGGTGACGGTGCCGGACAGGTCCTCGGGCGCCAGCCCGACATGGCGCATGGCATTGATCGGTTCGTAGGAGGCAAGCTCGGCGATCGCCGGCGCCTCACCCGCGACGTCGATGTCGAGCCCGCCGACCACGATCGGTCGGTTCGCGTTCTTGATCGTCAGCGTGCCGCCGCTTGCCGCCACGGTGCGGCCGCTTGGCATATAGACGCTGCCCGATGAGAGGCTGATGTCGACATCATTGCCGTGAAACGCCACGACGCCGACGGCATCGCGGATCGGCGGGATGCGTCCGGCGGTATCGAAACGCGAGCCGTCGATCTGGAAACGGCCGAACACTTCGTCGCCAGTGAGCGGCACGCCGTTGCCCAGGCGCCCCGGCGCGACCTGGAACTGCAGGTTGGCTTCGGTCACCGTCCCGCCGAACAGGTTGCCCAGCACCCAAAGCCGCGCGTTGCGGGCCGAAAACCATGGCCACAATTGCTTGACATGCGAGACCGGCATGTCGTGAACGTTGAGCGACAGCGATATGCCCGGAGGGCCGTTGTCGATGAAGGCAACCGTGGCAGCGCCAAGCACCTCGCCCGATCCGCCGGACCGGACGCCGATCTGCTCGGCGACGAGCTTGCGGCTCTTCGGCTGATAGACGCCCGCGATACGCGCCAGGAACCGAAGCGCCGGCTCCGGCGATTCCGAAGGCGCCAGCGTCGAGCCGTCGCTGGTGAGATCATAGCGGTAGGCGGGTTCCTCCCCCGCTGCTAACGGCTTCGGCCCGATCGATCCGGCAAAGTCGAAGCTGGAGCGGCCGTTCCTGATCAGCAGCCGCTCGACCGAGATCTTGTTCGAGCCGGCCTCCAAAGTGGCATCGGTATCGACGTCGACGGGCAGCAGGCCGCGTTCGCCCAGGTCGAGCACGGAACCGGTGAGCGAGAGCGTAGCCGCCAGGCTGGACGGGTTGTCGCCGGACGCTTCCGAACCCGAAAGCTTCAGCGCGATCGAACCCAGCTTCGCGCCCTCGGCCACCGGCGCGGCCCCGGTCGCACTCTCCTCGCCTGAGACGCCAGCAACTGCGAGATTGGCGTCCAGCGAGGCGATCCGCCTCGCCGTCGCATCGCGGGTCGCGGAGGCGGTCAAAGTCGCGTGGCGGCCATCGACCTCGGCATCGTAGGAGAACTGTATGCTTCCGGTGCCGGTCTGCGCGACGGTGGCCGAGGTGACGGTAACGCGCTCGACCGGCCCGGTATCTGGCAGTTCGAACGCGACATTGCGCAGATCGACTTGGCGCATGGAATCCTCGCGCACGGCATCGAGCGCGTCGTTGACGCCTGCGAACACCGCCGCCGAGACTTTCTCCGGATCGACGAGGCCATCTTCGTTGCGCAGCGCCGCCGTCCAGTCGCCGCCGCCGGAAGGCATGGCGGCCACGACGATGTGGGCGTTGGAAAATCTGGCGCTGGTCAGCCGGACATCGCCCGAAAGCAGCGGCAAGAGGCGCATGCCGAAACGCACGCGCCCGATATCGGCCATCGGCTTGCCGTCGGCCGTCTTGAGGCTGACATCGTTCACCTGCAGGGCAATGAAGCTCGATCCGTCCAGCGTCAGCCGCGCCGCGCCGACGGTGACATTGACATCGACGCCCGCCAGCTTCTCGATGGCAATCTCCGCCTCGGCCCGGAGCCGTTCCGTGCCGATGCCCGAGGCTCCGAGCACATAGACGCCCGCCGCCGCCAGAAGCACGAGAGCGCAAAGCCCGGCAAACACGCGGCCGAGGACTCGGAAGCGCCGCCGTACCACCGCGCGGCCAAGCGGCGGCACGCTGCACGCGGACGGGAGCTTCGCCAGGTCGGTGATCTCGTCACGCCTGAACCTGATCTTCTCGTGCTGCGGGTCTTCCTGATCCAAGCAATCTTCCGTTGTGACGAACCCGTCATGGACGAATCCCACCTCACGTTATATCGATGCTTTCCCGCGCGTAACCGCAAACAAGGGCATCGATATGGCTGATCTCGAGGTGGGCGACGCAGCGCCTCAATTCGATCTTCCGCGTGACGGCGGCGGCTCCCTCAGCCTCGCCTCGTTCCGGGGCAAGCCCGTCGTACTCTACTTCTATCCGCAGGACGACACCACAAGCTGCACCAACGAGGCGATCGGCTTCTCGCAGTTGAAGCCCGAATTCGAGAAGGCCGGCGCCGTGGTGATCGGGCTCTCCCCCGATAGCGTAAAGAAACACGACAAATTCAAGGCGAAGTACGATCTCACCGTCGATCTCGTCGCCGACGAGGAGCGCAAGGTGATCGAAGCCTATCATTTGTGGGTCGAGAAGACGATGTACGGGCGCAACTATATGGGTGTCGAGCGCGCCACGTTCCTGATCGGCAAGGACGGGCGCATTGCCCGCGTCTGGCGTAAGGTTCGCGTCAAGGGTCATGCCGAAGAGGTGCTCGAGGCCGTGCGCGCGCTCTGAGGCGCCGACGCCGCCACGCTACAATCCGGTACCCGCGTTACGGGCAAAGGCGGCGCCGGGATCGGGCCCGCAAAACTTTGTTAACCCTAATAATGTGTAATCAGGCTTGTCGTTGGTCCCGTAACGAAAGCCTGGTCCCCGTGAAACCAACCGGTCAGTCAGCTGTCTTCGGCAGGCGCAAGGAACCGCACACGGTCATCATCGCCCGGGGCAACGAGATAAGGCACTTCACCATCCGCCCCTGGCTGGCCGCCTTCATCGGCTCGGCGCTGGCGGCGATCGCCATCGGCTATTTGCTCGCCACGTCCTATCTGGTGCTGCGCGACGACCTGATCGGCGCCACGACGGCAAGGCAGGCGCGCATGCAGCAGGCCTATGAGGACCGCATTTCAGCCCTTCGCGCCCAGGTCGACCGCATCACCAGCCGCCAGCTTCTCGATCAGCAGCTGATGGAAACCAAGGTCAGCGAGCTCTTGGCCAGGCAGATCCAGCTCAGCGAACGCCACGGACGGCTCGGCCCGATCCTCGAGCGCGCTGAGAACGAGGTCGGCGACGTGCCCGCGGCGAGCGCGGCAACACCCAAGCCCGACGAACACGCGGAAATCACCGGCAGCCTTTCGCAGGCGCCGACCTATTCCGTCGCATCATTGAGCGCCGGCGACACCAGGCCCTTCTCACTCTGGTCGACACGGTCCAATCCGCTCGATGCCGAAACGGCCGCCGATCGTGCCGACAAGCTGTTCGTCTCGATCAATGCGTCGCTGAAGGCCATTGAAAGCCAGCAGCTTTCGCGCATCACCACGCTTGCCGACAGCGCCTACAAGAACGCCGATGCCATTGCCCAGGCGCTGGAAGCGGCGGGCCTGCCGGTCGACAGTGAACTCGGCAAGAGCGATGTCGGCGGGCCGCTGGTTCCGCTTGATCCCTCGATGGTTTTCGACAGCAAGGTCAAGGAGTTGGACGAGGCGCTAGACGCGCTTGACGAGGTCAAGAAGGAGGCGCGCACGCTGCCGCTCGCCAACCCTGCCCCCGGCCATCCGGTAACCAGCCCGTTTGGTGTGCGCACAGACCCGATCCTGGGCAGCGCCGCCCTGCATACGGGCATGGATTTCAGGGCGCCGATCGGCATGCCGGCCAAGGTCACGGCCGCCGGCACCGTCACCAGGGCCGGCTGGGCCGGCGGTTACGGCCGCATGGTCGAGGTCGACCATGGCAATGGCTTTGCCACGCGCTACGGACATCTGAGCGAGATCGATGTGACCGTCGGCCAGAAGCTTGCCGCCGGCGACGTCATCGGCAAGACCGGCAGCAGCGGCCGCTCCACGGGTCCGCACCTCCACTACGAGGTGCGCCACGATGGCGAGGCGGTCGACCCGCTGCGCTTCCTGACCGTCGGCAAGAAAGTCGCGCAATATCTTTGACCGGTCGATCCAAAGCCGGCGCCGCGACCTCGCTAAGCGCCTGGATTCTCCTGCCCGGCCAAGTACATCGTTGCCGCCGACACCAGGGTAAGGACGCCGTTCTTCAACGCGGCCTCGTCGACGCGGAACTTGGCGTGGTGAAGCGGATAGACCGATCCCACTTCCTCGTTGCGGATGCCGAGCCGGAAATACACCGACGGACGTTTCTCGCTGTAGTAACCGAAGTCGTCGGCAATGCTCCAACCGGGCATGTTGAGAGCATTGTCCGCGCCGATGCTGGCCTTGGCGCCGGCCATGATGAGCGCCGCCATACCGGCATCGTTGACGACGCCCGGTTCGCCCCGGTGGATGTCGATCTTTACACTTGCGCCGTGGCTTGCCGCAATTCCTTCAAGCATCTCGCGAAGCCGGCGCCAGGCGCGCTCGCGAGTGGCGTCGTTGCCGCTGCGGATGGTGCCTTTGAAGGCGACCTTGCCGGCGGTGACGTTGTAGGCATTGCCGCCATTGATGGCGGTCACCGAAATGACCAGCGGATCATAGGAATCGGTCTCGCGCGAGACGATCTTCTGCAACTCGTTCACCATCGAGCAGGCGACAGTCAGCGCGTCGATACCTTCATAGGGTTTTGCCGCATGCGCCGCCGAGCCGGTGACCAGCACATCGAACGTGTCGCACGCCAAAGTGTAGGGACCGGAACCGACAGCGACCTTGCCGGATGGCGTATAGGGATCGACATGAACGCAGATCGCGGCGTCGATGTCGTCGAGCTGCCCCTCCTCCACCACTCGTTTGCCGCCTGACGGCTCGTCCTCCTCGGCCGGCTGGAAGATGAGGCGAACGGTTCCGCCAAAACTGTCGCGCGAGCGATTGAGATGCGCGGCGACCGCAAAGCCCATCGCCGCATGGGCATCGTGGCCGCAGGCATGCATCACGCCCGGATTTTCCGACGCAAAGTCGACGCCGGACTCCTCCTCGATCGGCAAGGCGTCGATATCGGCGCGGATGGCCACCTTACGGTTCGAAGGCCGGCCGGTGCCGACGATGTCGACGGCAAGCCCGTAGCCGGCCACATCGCGAATCTCGGTGATCCCTTGCTTTGCAAGCATCTCGCGCAAATAACGCTGCGTGCCCGCCTCCCGGTTCGACAGCTCCGGGTGGCGGTGCAGATGGCGGCGGATCTCGATCATTCGGTCGAGAATTCCGGCCTCGATGCCGGACGCGGTATCGCTCGCTGAAGGCGGCTGGTCAGGCTTTGACATGGATGTCCCGCGGGAACTTCGTCAGCGTCTCGTTGCCGGTCTCGGTCACCAGAACGGTCTCGCTGATCTCGATGCCCCAGCCGTCCATCCACATGCCGAGAATCGAATGAAGAACATTGCCGGGTTGGAGCACCGTCTTGTCGCCGGGCCGCAGGCTGATCGTATGCTCGCCCCAATCCGGCGGATAGGCAACGCCGATGGAATAGCCGATGCGCGATTCCTTCTTCAGCCCGTGGCGCTCGATGACCTCGCGCCATGCCGCTTCGACCGCTTCGGCGGTCGTGCCTGGCCGTACGGTGTCGAGCACCGCGTCCATGCCTTCGATCACTGCCTTTGCCGTGTCCGCGACGCGGATCGGTGTCTTGCCGAGCTGCATCGTCCTGGCGAGCCCGGCGGCATAGCGGCGGCAGACCCCGGCGAGCTCGAGCGCGATCGTTTCGTCCTTCCCGAACCGCCTGTCGCTCCACATGATGTGCGGTGCCGAAGCATTTTCGCCGCCGAGGATTGTCGGTGGCAGCGCCGTGATATTTCCGGCGAAATCCGGACTGCCGGCGATCTGCGCCGCCTGGATGGAGGCAATCGCGTCGCATTCGCGCACGCCCGGCGCGATGACTTCGTAGGCCCGCGCGACCGCCGCTTCCGCCAGTTTCGAGGCCTTGCGCAGATAGGCGATTTCCGGCGCGGTTTTCACCGCGCGGATCCAGTTCACGAGCAGTTCGGCGTCGTGCCATTTCGCATTGGGCAGGCCGGCGACGAGACGCGCATGCGCCTTGGGCGAAAAATAATAGGCTTCGAGCTCGATGCCGATCTGACGGTTGCTCCAGCCCTTGGCGACGATCCAGGCCGCGATCCAGTCCATCGGATGACGGTCGGCGCGCTGGACATGGTCCTCCGGAAAGCCGACGACGTTTTCCGGCTTCATCCAGGCCGTCAGCAACCCGCCGGCGGCATCCATGGCGCGGCCGATCCAGACCGGCTCGGCATCCTCGACGGGAACAAGCACGACCTGCGGCGTATAGAACGACCAGCCATCATAGCCGGTGATGTAATGCTGGTTGGCGACGTCGTTGACTATCAGGAGTTCGATACCGCGCCTGGCCATTTCGGCGCGGATTTTTGCCAGCCGCTGCTGGTACTCTTCGCGGGCAAAGGGCAGTTCGATCATCTTTTTTCCTTGTCGGGTCGCCTTGGCGGGGCGACAAGTCGCCACCCCTTGTCGCCCACCATTGCGGTGGTTTTGGCCCTTCGCAATCAGCCAGCACAACGCATGGGCAGGGCCTGGCCCGACATGCCGGCGCGCCCTGCTCCGGGCCGCGACGACGTACTCGGATCGACATCCCGTTTGTCTTCAAGGTCCGGACGACGGGCGCTGATCACTTTCCAAAAGGCAGGTCTTCAAGAGCGTCTGCAATCCTGAGAGTCACGCCCGGTGTCTCGCTCGAAGTCATAGAGGGCCAGTCAGGGACGCACAAAGCGTCGTGGCGGGCGATGACGGACTCGACCGCGGATATCTTCGGTGTAAACGAGCGCTCTACCAACTCAGAGCGTTTGCCGCCCGGGCAGGACGGCGGGCTCCACGGGTTGCAATATCGGCTTCGCCTCGCTGTGTTCCGGCTGCAGTGTCTTGGCTCCCTTGCCGCGCGGCACCAGATATCGCCGCAGTTCCAGGGCTGGCTTCTCGACCCAGTGCCAGGAGCACGCGGCGAACAGCGCGGCGGCAGGCACGGAAAGCAGGATATTGAGCCACCAGATGCGCGCCCAGGGAAAGATCGCCATCAGGGTCTGCTGAATAACGAATCCATAGAGATAGATGCCGTAGGAATAATCGGCTCCCTGCAGGAAGCGCAACTTGCGGGGGTTCGTCACGCCAAGGGCGACCGTGAAATAGGCGGCGACCGGGGCGACGACATAGTCGCCGAACGGCACCACGCTGAGGAGAAGAGCCGTCGCCACTCCCGACAGCACGCACAATGGCAGGCTCCAGGGCAAACGGTCCCTGTAGAAGAAGATCGAGACGCCCGCGAGGAAGCTTATCACCAGCACGGAACCCGGTATGCCGCCGAGGATGAAAGGCAGCTCGCCGTGATGGCGGATCAAGCGTGCCGCCAGATAGACCAGCGAAAAGGCGACAACGGCAGCTGGCGCGATCCACGGCCGTTTCCTCAATCCGACCAGCGTCAGCGCCGAGAGGCCAATGTAGCAGATCAACTCGTAGGGAACCGTCCAAAGCTGTGCATTGACAGTGTCGGGAAAGGGGTTGTCGTGGAACAGGCCCGGCAGCAGGAAATGGATGTGTCCCGTCACGTTCAGCAGATAGAGCCGGAAGACGGGATCAGAGAAATAGGCCGTAAGGGGCAAGGTCGTCAGGAGGGGTCCAAGCACCAATGCCGAGAGGAAGACCTCGACCACAAGCGCCGGGTAAACCCTGATGGCACGAAGCCCAAGGAACTGGCTGAGTGCGGGAGTACGCAGGAGGCTGCCGGCAACGAGAAAGCCGCTCAACGCGAAGAACATCGGCAGTATCGCACGCATGTAGGGCCGCAGCGGTGAAGTCCACAGCGGTATCTCGGCCGCGACGCCGTGGCTCGTGATGACGCTGTGCATGGCGACGACGGCAAGAGAGAGGCCGATCCGCATATAGTCGAAACCGGTCGGTCTGTTGCCGCTCTGCGCCAGCTTTTCGTCGAGTGTGAAATGCCGCATCGCCCTCTCCATCCGGGTCGCCGACGACGTCTATTTTCGGGAGGCTATACGCGCACGCCCTCATTCATGAACGTGCGCGAGGCGATTGCGCCGCCCATCTTCCACGGATTCCGGTTGCTGCAAATGGACTCTTTCGTAGCGCCCTTAGACCATTCGGAGGAACGGCCGCGAGTACGGATGCAAAGGGCAAGCCATCCTCAGGAGGCGGCGGTGACTGCACCCGCCCCTGCCTTTGCCGCGGATGCCGAACTCAAGCGGGTGGCGAGCCATCGTCCCAGTCTTTGCGAGAACCGCTCAACCGTCATCGACATCAGCCAGGCCACACCGATCGCGGCGGCAATGCCGGTCACGAACAGCAATCCAGCCGGCGCTCTGGCGTGGAACTGATGGAGGATGAAGAGCATCACCGGTATGTGCATCAGGTATAGGCTGTAGGATATCCGGCCGAACCATACGGCGCCGTTTGATGCCAGGGCGTTCGCGATGGCGTTCTGCCCCAGCGCGAGCGCCACGACCAGAATGGAACCCACCGTAGAAAGCAGGAAGGCGGCCGGAGTGAAGGCGAGCAGGTCGATGCGCGCGGAAAGAAAAATGGCGATGAGCGCGGAGACACCCAGGACCAGCGTCCGGGCTCGTCCCTCCCTGTGACCTGGGGCCGCCCCGCGCCTGTACAACCAGATGCCGAATGCGAACAGGAACAGATATTTTCCGGTGTTGAGAAATTCGCCAATCACCCAGTGAACATGCGCGATTGCGAGGATGATCTCGGCTGCCAGGCTGAAGGCGACAAGCGCGACGAGCGCGACCGTTCCGTGCCTGGCCATGAAGAAGAAGATCAGAGGAAAGACCAGCGAGATTCTGAGCTCATGCGCAAGGCTCCAGATGACCGGGTCCAGGGTTGTGTCGTGATTGGTCATCAACACATAGTTCAGAAGGCGTAGCGGCGTAATCGTCTGGGACCAGGCGTAGGTGTTGAACCACTCGCTCAAGCCGGGAACGGGCGCCGGCTGGACCAGCAGCATGGCTGACAGGCTGACCAGGATCGCGACCGCGTAGGGCAGGTAAATCCGGCAGAATCTCTTGACGATGAACGCGACGCTGTCGTGTCTGTCCACCTCCTCGAAAGTCAGGGCTAGGACGACCCCGCTGATGACGAAAAATATGAAGACCGCCGAACTGCCGGCAACCAGCACGTTGAGCGGCGTCTTCGAGATCATGAAAAGCGGCGAGCCGGCCGCAGGAATGACGCCTTTGGAGACCACGTTCCAGACCGCCGGGCTAAGCAGCCACCAGTGGAAGAACATGACGATGATTGCGCAGAGACCGCGCAGACCATCGAGTGAGCGGATACGGTTCGCTTTCACGGCATGTTTCCGAGCTTTCATATCAGCCCATCACACCGCAAGCCGTCGCACAATTACGCCCTTCGGATCAGATCCGGCGCGGGGCAGTCCGCGTTGCGGCTGCTGCCATTGTGAATGCAGGCGCTGGCGTCCCCGCTTCGTGGCCGCCAAGGGTGGAAACCGAAAGGACCTGCTCTGCGATCGGGGGCAGCGATCTGCATCGACCGCGAGGCGCTCAAGGACACATCAAGCTGCCGCTTTCGATAGCCAACGGAGCGAAATAGCCGTGCAGGCAAGCATCACGCGGATCCCCGACGTTTGCCTTCTGGTGGAAAACATCGAAAGGACAGTCGATTTCTAGTCGAGAAACTCGGCTTCGCCTGCGCCGACGCGCGCCGAAGGGTTTGCCGACTTCCATGGCGAGGGCGTGACGCTCGCCGCCTGGGAGCTCGACCACGTCAACCGCTATACCGGCGTGTCGAAGCTGCGATCGCCGCGCCATGCGCACAAGGTCTGCGTCGCAGTCCAGCTCGGCACGCCTACCGACATCGACCGGCTGCATGGCGAACTGAACGCCAAGCGCATCCCCTTTCTACGGCCCGCCAGAGAACGATTGACTCGAGTTAGGTTGTAGGATGATATGTATCACCCGATATCCAGACATGAAGCTTCATGACCGTTCATCGACTCTCGCCGGAAATCCTCAGCGCCATGGAAGGCGCCGTCGGCCGAAACGGCATTGCCGCCGAGCCGGCTGGAATGGCGAAATATCTGGGCGATTGGGCCGGCGATTATCGCGGCGAAGCGCTTGCCGTGCTGCGGCCCGGCTCGGCCGGCGAAGTCCAGGCCCTGATGCGCTTGTGCAACGAGCTTGGCGTCGGCGTCATTCCGCAGGGCGGAAACACCGGGCTGGTATCAGGCGCGATCGATAGCAACGGGGGCGACCTGGTTGTCTTAAGCCTGGAGCGGCTGAACGCCATCCGGCAGATCGATGCGGGCAACTTCACGCTGCAAGCCGACGCCGGCTGCGTGCTGCAGACGATCAAGGACGCCTGCGAGGCGCGAGATTGCCTCTTTCCGCTCGCGCTCGGCGCGCAAGGCAGCTGCCAGATCGGCGGCAATGCGGCGACCAATGCCGGCGGCGTCAACGTGCTGCGCTACGGCATGGCGCGCGATCTGATCCTCGGTCTCGAAGTGGTGCTGGCGGATGGCGAGCTGTGGAACGGCTTCTCTGGCCTGCGCAAGAACAACAGCGGCTATGATTTGAAGCAGCTTTTCATCGGCTCGGAAGGCACGCTCGGCGTCATCACGGGTGTCGAGGTCAAGCTGTTTCCGAAGCCGACGCGAACGGAGACCGCCTATCTCGGCCTGGCCTCGTTCGAGGCGGCCGTTGCGCTCTTCAACCAAGCGCGTCGCGACTGCTCGGACCTCATCTCCGCTTTCGAAATCATCGGCGCCGAATGCATCGAGCTTGCCAGGCTGATCGACCCGGCAATGAGAGCGCCGGTCGTCGCGCCCGTCCACGTTCTGATCGAATTGTCATCCAGCGCTGCTATCGACCTCAACAGCTTGCTGGCCGGCCTCCTCGGCGATGCCATGGAAAATGGCCTGGTGACCGACGCGGTTCTCGCCGCGACCACCGCTCAAGCAAAGAATTTTTGGGCGATCCGCGAAGGTCTGGTCGAAGGCCAGGCCAAGCGTGGCTATCATGTACGCACCGATCTGTCGGTGAGGATTTCCGACTTCCCCGGCCTCATCGAAAGAGCCCGCCGCTTCGTCGCCAATGACCATCCCGGCTGGATCCCCCTCGCCTACGGCCACGCCGGCGACGGCAATATCCATTTCAACGTGCTGCCGCCGCTCGGCCTCAGCGCGGCGGAAGCCCGCATGCGAGGCGCGGACGTCACTGCGGGACTCTACGAGATCGCCGTCGGCCTCGGCGGCTCGATCAGCGCGGAGCACGGCATCGGCCGCAGCCGCTGCAAGGAATTCTGGGCCGGGCTTTCGCCGGCGCATCGCCGCATGGTCTCGGCGCTGAAGAGCGCCCTCGACCCCAAGGGCCTGATGAATCCCGGCTGTCTGTTGCCGGCGACGGAGACTTTTCCATGAAGCAAAGACTGGCCGCCATCGGCACTGTCGAGACATTGCCGCACCGGGTCGCCGCCTTCCTCAGCCGCGAGATCGAATCCGGCGAGCTGAACCCCGGCGCGCGCCTGCCGACCGAGCAGGAACTGTCCGAAAAATTCGGCGTCAGCCGCAATGTCGTGCGCGAGGCGATCGCCCAGCTTCGCGCCGACGGCATGATCGAGGCGCGCCAAGGCATCGGCGCCTTCGTGCTGGCGCCGGAACAACGGGCCGCGATCCGCATCGACCGCGAGGCGCTCAAGGACACGCACAACATGGAGCGGCTGTTCGAGCTGCGCTGCATCCTCGAGGCCGAATCGGCAGCGCTGGCAGCGGCGCGCCGCGATCAGGGCCATCTCGATTCGATCAAGGCTGCGCTCGACCGCATGGGCGGCGAGGAGCGTTGGGAAGAAGGCAGCATCGACGCTGATCTGCTCTTCCACCGCGAGATCGCGCGCGCCACCGGCAACAGCTACATCCACACCTTCATCTCGTTCGTTTGCGAGCAGATCCGCCACTCGATCCACTACGCGCGCATGACCAATCCGCTGCACGATCTCGTCGAGATCAATGTCGGCGAGCATGTGCGTATCTATGAGGCTCTGGTGGCGGGCGATCCGGCGGCGGCTGAAGCGGCAATGCGGGCGCACATCGTCGGCGCCGCCAACCGCGTCGGCGTCAGGCTGCCGCTCCAGAAAACCGCTGGAGCGAAATAGCCATGCCGGCAAGCGTCACGCGCATCTCCGACGTCTGCCTTCTGGTGGAAAACATCGAAAGGACGGTCGATTTCTATGTCGAGAAGCTCGGCTTCCGCCTGCGCCGCCGAGCCGAAGGTTTTGCCGACTTCCATGGCGAGGGCGTGACGCTCGCCGCCTGGGAACTCGACCACATCAACCGCTATACCGGCGCGTCGAAGCTGCGATCGCCGCGCCATGCGCACAAGGTCTGCGTCGCGGTACAGCTCGACACGCCTGCCGATATCGACCGGCTGCATGGCGAATTGAGCGCCAAAGGCGTGCCTTTCTACGGCCCACCGGAAAACTACGTCTGGAACGCGCGCTGCGCCTATTTCACCGACCCGGACGACACGCTTTGGGAGCTTTACGCCTGGCTCGACGGCGGCCCTGGCGACTATCACGACGAACAGCCGTAGACGACGCCGCGCTGAAGGGAGCGGCGCCTGAAGAAGAGACGAGAAAAGTCTGCAACAGGAGCGAAAAATGAATGGGAACAGGGACTTCGAATTGAATCGCCGTGCGTTTGTAAAAGGCGGCATCGCAGCCGTTGCGGCCGCGTCTGCCGGCATGCAGCTGGTGCTGACGCCGGGCGCGAAGGCCGCCGGCAAGGTCGTCATCCAGTATGACTGGCTGATGTCCAACGGCCAGATCGGCGACATCGCCGCCGTCGCCAACGGCTATTTCAAGGATGCCGGGCTGGAGGTCGAGTTCAGCCCCGGCGGCCCCAATGCCTCAACCGTGCCCCCGGTGATTTCGGGCGCTGCGCAGCTTGGCCAGTTTTCGGAGACGCCGCAGCTCTACGCCGCGCGCGCCAGCGGCGTGCCGGTGAAGATCATCGCCTGCGGCTTCCGCACCGGTCCTTATGCGCTGACCTCGAAGCCGGCCAAGCCGATCCGCGGCGTCGCCGACCTCAAAGGCAAGAAGATCGGCATCCAGCCGACGGCGCGCTTCGTCATCGACGAGATCCTGGCCAAGAACGGCATCGCCCCCTCAGAAGTGACCATCGTCAATGTCGGTTTCGACAAGGCGCCGCTGGTGCGCGGCGATGTCGACGCGATCGGCGGCTGGATCACCAACACCCAGGCGCTCAGCGTCGTCGGCGAGGACCGCATCGACCTTCTGGTGCGCGATCTAGGGCTGAGCTCCTATGCCGATGTCTATTTCGCCACGGACGCGGCGATCGAGAAGGATCCTGAGACGCTGGCGAAGTTCATCGGGGCGGTCAGCAAAGGCTGGGGTTGGGTGCATGCCAACCCGCAGGAAGCGGTGAAGAAGATGGTCGCCGCCTATCCGGAAATGGACCTCGGCTGGGAGGAAAAGACCGTTAATCTGGTGCTGAAACTCTCCTTTGACGGCGCAACCGCCAAGGACGGCTGGGGCACGTTCGATCCCGCCTCGATCGAGGAGCAATTGGCGCTGCTCGACAAGGTCGGCCAGTATCCGAACGGACGCCCGGCGGCCGCCGATGTCTACACCACCAAGATACTCGAACTCTCGGCCGCCGACCGGCCCAAACTTGACGCGCCCGCCGCGTGACGCCGGACGCGATCCAAGCGCGACAGCTGGATGTCGGCTATGGCGGCCGGCAGGCGGCCGTCAAAGTGCTCGCCGGCCTCGACTTGACCGTCGCGGCCGGTTCCTTCCTGTCGATCCTGGGGCCGTCCGGCTGCGGCAAGTCGACCTTGCTCCGTGTGGTGGCCGACCTGCTCGATCCCCTCGGCGGCACGATTAGCGTGCTTGGCGAGACGCCGCATGTGGTGCGCTCGCGCCGCGATGTTGGCTTCGTCTTCCAGGATTCCACCCTGCTGCCCTGGCGCACCGTACGCGATAATGTGCGCCTGCCGCTTGGCGTCGGCCAGCGCAGCCTGACTCGCAAAATCAAGGACCGCAGCACGGAACTGCTGGAATTGATGGGGCTCGGCGGTCTCGGTGAGCGCCTGCCGCACCAGCTCTCCGGCGGCCAGCGCCAGCGGGTGGCGATCGCGCGTGCCCTGCTCGGCGAACCGAAACTGCTTCTGATGGACGAACCCTTCGGCGCGCTGGATGAGATCACGCGCGACCGATTGAACGACGAGCTGTTGGCGCTCTGGCGGCGCAGCGGCACGACCATCCTGTTCGTCACGCATTCGATTGGGGAAGCCGCCTATCTCGGCGAGCGCGTCATCGTGCTGGCCGCCAATCCCGGGCGCGTCGTCAAGGACCTCGACATGCGGCCCTTCAAGCAGGAAGGCAATCGCTGCAAGCGCGAGGATCCGGCAATCGTCGCCGCCATGGCAGATCTGCGCGTGGCGCTGGAGCGCGCATCGTGAGACAGGCGCCGCTCTCCCCGCAAATGACCGTCGCGCTTCCCGTCCTGGGCGCAGCGTCGATCCTGCTTGCCTGGCAATATCTCCTGCCGCTGCTCGGTGTGCCGGCCTATATCGTGCCGACGCCGACGGCCATCTTCGGCGTCTTCCAGAAGAATTTTGCCCTCCTCATGGACAATCTGAGGCCAACGCTGATCGAGGCGCTGGCCGGTTTCGTCATCGGCAATCTCGCTGCCGTGCTGCTCGCCGTGCTCTTCGTCCACAGCCGCGTCTTGCAGGCCGCCTATTTCCCGATCGTGCTCTTCTTCAACACCATTCCGATCCTGGCGCTGTCGCCGATCATCATCTTGATCTTCGGTCTCGGCATGACGCCGAAGATCGTGATTGCCGCGGTGATCTGCTTCTTCCCGACGCTGGTGAACATGATCCGCGGTCTCGATTCGGCCAGCGACAACGAGCACGAGCTGTTCCGGGTGCTGTCGGCGACGCGCTCCGAGATTTTCTGGAGCCTGCGCCTGCCCCGTGCCCTGCCGATGCTGTTCTCCTCGCTCAGGATTGCCTCGGCCACCGCCGTTATCGGCGCTATCGTTGGCGAATGGATCGGCTCGGACAAAGGGCTCGGCGCGCTAATCATCCAGGCCACCTTCAACTACCAGTCCGACCGGCTCTATGCAGCGATCGTTCTTTCGTCGTCGCTGTCGATCGCGCTGTTCTGCCTGGTGGTTCTTGTTGAACGGCGGATCATCAAATACTGAGCGCTGCCATCGGGGAAACCGGCCGGCGTTCTGCACACGCACGTCGAGTTAGCGATAGCCTTCCGACGCAATCAGCCATTCATCGCGCATTCAACCCGTCTGCGGTAGGATGCGGGCGCACAACCAAACCGGGAGACAATTCGTGCTAAAAACTTTTCACGTCTCGATCCGAACGATGCTGGCCTTCATATGTCTGGCCGGCCTGGTCGCCGCGGCGTCCGCCCTGTTCCCCGCCACCGCGTCGGCGCAGCAGCTGCGGCGATGCGCCAATGAAGGCGGCGTATGCCGCCTGCCCTACCCCACTGAAGTGGTCTATGGCGCGCGGGGTCGAATGACCTCCCGGTTTTTCGACCGTCCCGTCGTCCGTTGCTCGAATCGCGTTTTTGGCGATCCCGCGCCCGGCCGCGAAAAGGCTTGTTATTTCGTGGCCCGCGGTCGTGGCGGCTATGGCGGTGACAACAACTACGGCGACGACGATTACGGCCAGCGCCCCGACCGCGGCGAATGGGTCGCCTGCGCCAAGGAGGGCGAGTTCTGCGACTTCCGAGGCCGTGCCGTCGTCAGATACGGCGCACGCGGCCGGTACGCGCAGGACGTCTTCAGGAACGGCGTCAACTGCAGCAACGACTCCTTTGGCGATGATCCTGCGCCCGGCGCTCATAAAAACTGCTACGTCAGGCAGTAGCGGCCTGAACAAAGCTGCGACAAGGTGGCGGGCTTGAAAGGGCCGCCACCGGTTTATACGGCCAGAACACGTGCCGACCGACGAGAACAAAGGGCTGCAGTGGACCTACATGCCGGTCAATCTGGCGTGTGCCGCCGACGAGCACCGCCGCAAAGGCCGAAAGCTGTTCGGCCGGGAACGCAACGAAACCAAAGTTGAAACCCGGCGGCGAAACAAGTCGAAACCGAAATTCGATGGACAAGCTAAGTGCTTGAAGAGAATGGCGCGAGTGACGGGGCTCGAACCCGCGACCTCCGGCGTGACAGGCCGGCACTCTAACCGACTGAGCTACACCCGCGCACTGACGAGCACGTGTCAGGCGTGTTCGTCGTTGGGGCGCTGGATAAGGGGTTCGTTTGCGGGTGTCAAGCGCGGCATTCAAGCATAACAGCAAACAGGAGAAGGTTTTTTGACAGCGGCGCTGGAGCGGGGGAAATCCGCACTGCGGGTCGGCGTGTCCACTGTTCATTTGGCCTTGCGAATGCGGCCCTAACTGCTTAAAGGTCCGCGCTCGAGCGGGCGATTAGCTCAGTTGGTAGAGCGCTTCGTTTACACCGAAGATGTCGGCGGTTCGAGCCCGTCATCGCCCACCAGTCCGCTGAACAAGTTGATGCAGAACGGTGGGAACTGCCTATCGTTGGCTCCTAAGAGGCATGATTTCGAGTTGACCAGTACCTGGCAGCCTTTCGCCCAGTGGTGTCAGCTTGCCGTTTCCGCCTTCTCCACCGCGCGAACGTCGCAGCAGGTTTGCCAACTGAGGTCTTTGGTCCCGGAACCATTCCAATCTTGTCCCGTTCAGCCCACGGGCGAAAAAGACGGAGTTCAAGATGGCTGTGAGATGCCGCATTTCGATTGATGACGCCAGGGATGTGGACGAGCTCGTTTTCCAGGAATTGCCGCGAGTTGGCGAAAGCGTGTCGATGCCGGTCGAAGGATCGAGCCAGGACCTTCGCGTCTTGCGCGTGGTGCATATGCCCGGCAGCGGGCAAGATGCGACGACAATGCTGGAACTGACCAGCAGGATTCTCTAGCGCTGTCCGAGTCCGATTCGGGGAATCATTCGCCCACGACTATGCCGGAAGCTACAATCTGGGCCGTCCGTTCGGTCAGCTTCTGCCGCTTTGTAAGCGTGGGCTTTTCGTAGGTCTTCTTCATGTCGCGCTCCGAGGCGGGTGCTCTCGCTGCCGAACAGCAAACGCGCTCGCTGCGGTTGCGTTCCGAGCGGAAGCCACGGAGGTAGTGTGGGAATCGGTCGGATTCGAACTTCAAAGATATCGTGCAAGTTCCGGCTTTGCCGAAATCAATCGAGAAATCATCTCTTTGGATGTCGCGGCAGGCGCCGTTCCGTCGGTTCTCCGTCGCTCGTGGAATTGGGTCGCCAATGTGTAGGCAGCACTGCGCAGGAAGAGGATCGACCCCGCGCGCGGCGGCATGGCGTGGTGGAAAATCGCGGGAAGGATGATAGCCGCGCCAAGCCCGGCAAGGCCTAGGATCCATCCTTCGAAGTACCATATGCCGGAGACCGCTCCTGTCAGCTCGATGAAGCAAAAGCCCATGAGGCCTCTCAACCAGGACGGGGTGATGCTGTCCTGGTACGACGCCGCCAAGCCCAGAGAGCCGCTCTGCGCAGCCATGCAGGCCGCCGTCTCGGCGAGAGTCGCAACGAATGAGAGGCATTTCCCGCCAAGCATTGCACCGATCACCAGCGCAACCCATAGCATCGCGCTCTCCCGTCCTTACGCCCTGGCGAGCAGCGCCTCGACCTCCTTGAGGGTCGGCATGGACGGCGCGGTGCCGGGGCGGGTCACTGAGATGCCGGCGACCGCGCAGGCGAAGCGCACGGCCTCCAGCGGCTCGACGCCTTTTGCCAAAGCGGCGGCGAGACCGCCGTTGAAGGCATCGCCCGCGCCTGTTGTTTCGACCACCGGACCGGCGCTGACCGCTCCGACATGTTCGGAGCGGTCCTTGGTGTGTAGCAGCGCGCCCTTTTCTCCGAGCGTCACGATGACGGCGCCGACGCCCTCGGCCAGCAAAGCGTCGGCGGCGCGGCGGGCATCGTCGACCGACGACACCTTGATGCCGGTCAGCCCCTCGGCCTCGGTCTCGTTGGGCGTGACATAGTCGCAGAGCGTGTAGATGCGGTCGGGCAGGCTGGCGGCCGGCGCCGGGTTGAGGATGGTCGTCACCCCTGCCTCGCGCGCGATCTCGAGCGCTTTCAACGCAGCCTCGATCGGCTGTTCGAGCTGGGTGACGAAGACGCCGGCGGACCGGATGAGTGCGGCATGCGCCTCGATGTCTGCAGGCGAGATCAGCATCGCCGCGCCCGGGCTGACGATGATGGCATTGTTGCCGGTGCCTTCCTCGACGAAGATATAGGCCGCCCCCGTATAGCTGTCCGGCGTGTCGATGACGGCGCTTTTCACGCCTGCATCCCTCCAGGTGTGCTTGGCCATGTCGGCAAAGGCATCGACGCCAAGCCTGGTCAAGAAAGTGATGTCGGCGCCAAGTTTGCCTGCCGCGACCGCCTGGTTCGAGCCCTTGCCGCCCGGTCCGAGCTTGAACGAATTGCCGAGGATGGTCTCGCCCATGCGCGGCTGACGGTCGGCGCGATAGGCGGTGTCGGCGACGAACACACCCAGGATGACAACAGGCTTGGCGGCAGCCATGTCCCTACTCCGCATCCGGCGGCACGACGCCCTTGCGGAAGGCAAAGCAGCCATAGAAGCGGCGCTCGCCGGTCTGGATCACGCAATAGGCCTTCTTGGATCGTTCGTAGAAGGCGTAGCGCTCGATCGAGATCATCGGCCAGGGCTTGCCCTCGGCCGCGTCGATCTCCTTCTGGACCTCCTTTTGCACCGGCGGGATCTCATTCGGCTTGCCGACGATCTCCATGCGCGCCGCCGCATCGTTGACGAACGTATCCAGCGGATAGAGCGACAGCACCGCCTTCACCACGTCGGCCGCCGGCGCATCGATGCGCAAGAGCTTGCCGAGCACCGTCTGCCGCGCCACCGAATCGGACGGGAAATTGGTGTCGGCGATGATCAGGTCGTCGCCATGGCCCATCGCCCGCAGCGCCTGGAGCACATCGGCATTGAGCAGCGGATTGATCCCTTTGAGCATGGTTCCCTCTTGGAAGTCTGTGTGCGATCTGGAGCAATTCCAGAAAAGTGTGAGCGGTTTTCCGTCCGGAATTGCGTGAAGCTCTAAAGACGCTTGCCGGTTCCGGCGTCGAAGAGGTGGACTTGGTCGAGTCGGGGTCTGAGCTTCAGCGTGTCGCCAGGTTTGAAGTCGTGGCGCTCGCGAAACAGCGCCACCATCTCGCCCTCGCCGAAGCGCACGAACACCAGGGTCTCCGAGCCGGTCGGCTCGACGACCGAGATCTTGGCCTCGACGCCGTCGGGATGTATCTCCAGGTGCTCCGGGCGCACGCCGTAGACGACGGCCTGACCGTCCTCGCCGGCACTGTTGGCGGGCATCGGTGTGCCGGCAATGTCGACGACCGGCCTCTCGCCCTTCCTCACAGTGCCCTTGAGCAGGTTCATCGCCGGCGAGCCGATAAAGCCGGCGACAAACAGATTGGCGGGCCGGTCGAACAGTTCGAGCGGCGCGCCGATCTGCTCGATGCGGCCGTCGCGCATGACCACGATCTTGTCAGCCATGGTCATGGCCTCGATCTGGTCGTGGGTGACGTAGATTGTCGTGGTCTTCAGCCGCTGGTGCAGTTCCTTGATCTCGGTGCGCATCTGCACGCGCAACTTGGCGTCGAGGTTGGAGAGCGGCTCGTCGAAAAGAAACACTTGCGGATTGCGCACGATGGCGCGGCCCATGGCGACGCGCTGGCGCTGACCGCCCGAAAGCTGGCGCGGGTAGCGTTTGAGATAGGGCGCGAGGTCGAGGATGTCGGCGGCGCGCTTGACACGTTCGGCGACGACAGCCGGATCGGTGCCGCGCAGCTTCAGCGCGAAGGCCATGTTCTGCTCCACCGTCTTGTGCGGGTAGAGCGCGTAATTCTGGAACACCATGGCGATGTCGCGCTTGGCCGGCGGCAGATTGTTGACGACGCGGTCGCCAATCGAGATCGTGCCGCCGGAAACCGTTTCCAGCCCGGCCACCATCCTGAGCAGCGTGGACTTGCCGCATCCTGAAGGGCCGACCAGCACGACGAACTGCCCATCGGCAATATCGACGCTGACCTCATGCAGGACCTTGACGGTCCCGAACGCCTTGGCCACACTGCTGATCGCGACTTGAGCCATCGTCTCCCCTTTATCTTTTGATCTTTTGCGGTGAAGCTAGCCATTGCCAAGGGCAACGGCAAGTCGGTACCTTATAGATAAAAAGCCAATCTTGTTGACAAGGTAATCGATTACGCGAAATAGTGGCGAGTGCCAATCCGACGCAGGCCTGTTACCCTGAGATCGGAGCTTCGGCGACGCAGGGTGGGGTCCCACGTCCCCGTATGATCGAGGAGAACCGAGAGACGTTTCCACGTCCGAGAGATTGGCACTTCAATTCAATCGCTGTTGTTCTGGGAGGAACCTGTAGATGAGAGTCGACCTGTACGAAAAACTGATGCGCGCCGGCGCCAGCCGCCGCGATGTGCTGAAGGGCGCGGCCTCGATGGCCGCAATCGCCGCCGCCTCCGGCGCCGGGCTCGGCGCGCTGACGCGGCCTGCCGCGGCCGATGACAGCCTGCGGGCGAAGATCCTGCAGATTCCAGGCGTCGGCAAAGGCCAGCCGACCGACGCCGACTTCCAGAAGGTCGGCGAGCTCTGCCTCGAAGCGACCAAGGCCAATGTCAAGGAGGGCGAGTTCGCCGGCGTTGAGCTGACCTTCATGGGCCTCAACAACCAGAACCTGCACAACGTGCTGTTCCGCGGCTTCCTGAAGCCGTGGGAGGCCTATACGGGCGCCAAGATCAGCTGGATCGACCTTGCCCAGGCTGACTACAACGCCCGCCTGCAGCAGTCGATCGCCACCGGCACCGTCGACTTCGACGTCATCGAGATGGGCGCACCCTTCGAAGGCGATGTCTGCGGCAAGGGCTTGACCTCGGAAATGCCCGACTGGGTGAAGAAGCAGATCGACTTCGACGACCTGGTCAACTATCTCAAGCCGCCGGTCGGCACCTGGAACGGTAAGCAGTATCGCGTGACCATCGACGGCGACGCGCACAATTTCAACTACCGCACCGACGTGTTTTCCGACTCCGAGCTGGCTGCAGCCTGGAAGGCGGACAGCGGCGACAAGGCAGGCCTGACGGAGTGGGGTGTGCCCAAGACCTGGCAGCAGGTCCAGGCTGTCACCAAGTTCCTGAAGGGCAAGAAATTCAAGGGCCAGGACATCTATGGCTATCTCGACGCTCCCAAACCCTGGGGCGGTTTCGGCTTCTATTTCCTCGGCAGCCGCGCTACCGCCTATGCCAAGCATCCCGATGACAAGGCCTGGCTGTTCGACGCCGACACGATGAAGCCGCGCGTCAACAATCCGGCCTGGGTGCGCGCCATCCAGGACGTCATCGACGCCCTGCCATCCGAACCCGCCGACCAGATCAACGCCGATCCGAACACGACCGCCTTCCAGCAGTTCCTGGCCGGCACCGGCTCGATGATCCCCTGGTGGGGCGACGTCGGCTCCAATGTGAAGACCAATGACTCCTCGGTCATCGGCGACGTCACCGGCTTCTCGATCCTGCCGGGCTCCGACGACGTCTATAACTCCAAGACCGGCAAGTGGGACAAGCTCGCCAGCGGCCCGAACTATGCGCCGAACTGCGCCTATCTCGGCTGGGGCGTCTATGTCATGGCCCGCGTCGATTCCGACGAGAAGAAGAAGAAGGCCGCATGGTCGGCCGCCGCGCATCTCGGCGGCAAGGACCTGTCGCTGTGGTGCGCGGCCTATCCTTCCGGCTTCCAGCCCTATCGGAACAGCCATTTCAACATTCCGGAATGGGTGGCGGCCGGCTATGACGAGGCGTTCATCAGCTCGTACCTGAAGTCCGAAGCCGACAGCTACAACCATCCGAACGCGGCGATCGAGCCGCGCATCCCCGGCATCTTTCAGTATTACAGCGCCGCCGAGGACATCCTTGCCAACACCTTCGCCGGCAAGATGAAGGCACAGGAAGGCGCCGACGCCATCGCCGCTGCCTGGGAAAAGCTGACCGACCAGATCGGCCGCGAGAACCAGGTCAAGCTCTACAAAGCCTCGCTCGGCATGTAGGCTGTCTCGATCAAGTCGCGGCCCGGCGACACCTCGTCGCCGGGCCGCATCTTGACCGGCATCGCCCGGTCACTTGCGCAAAAAGGGATAAGCGTGGCTGAGCAGACTTCGACCGCGAATGCGTGGCCGGCAAATCCGGCCGACCTGATCCCGGCAGGCCGAAAGCGCCTCGGCTGGGGCCTGCTGGCCGCAGCCACGCTCGGCTTGCTGGCGATCATCGTCGTGCAGATCCTCTACAAGACCGAGATGTCCACGGTCGGCTTCGACACCTGGCGCCCTGTGGTCTACGCCTACATCTTGTGGGGCGCGGCGCTCGGCGCCTGGCAGGTGCTGACGCGCGGCGAGGACGGGCAGCGCGCGCTGTTCCTTTTGCCGGCGCTGCTTTTCACCATCGCCATGGTGATCTTCCCGACGCTGTTCGGCTTCTACATCGCGCTGACCGACTGGAACCTCAGTTCGTTTACCGGACGCAGGTTCAATGGCCTCGACAATTTCTGGCAGATGCTGGCCGACCCCTATTACCGCAACGCTCTGCTCAATATGGTGCTCTATGTGCTTGCGGTTCTGGTCGAATATGTCGTCGCCTTCGGCCTGGCGCTGCTGCTCAACGCGCAGATCCGCGCCCGCAAATTCTTCCGTGTCGTCTTCCTTTTGCCGCTGATGCTGTCGCCGGTTGCCGTGTCCTGGATGGTCGGCAAATCGCTGATGGAATACCGCTTCGGGCCGGCGGCAACGCTGGCGCGCCATCTCGGCTGGGACAATCCCGCCTTCTTCTCCGATCCGATCACAGCCCGCATCTCGATCATGATGCTCGACGCCTGGACCTTCATCCCGTTCATGATGATCATGCTGCTTGCCGGCCTGCAGGCGATGTCGCGCGAGGTGCTTGAAGCCGCCCGCGTCGACGGCGCGACCGCGTGGCAAACCTTCTGGCAGGTCACCTTCCCGCTGATGCTGCCGGTGTCGGTGACGGCCGTGATCCTGCGCATCATCTTCAAGCTGAAGCTCGCCGACATCATCATCACGCTGACCTCCGGCGGCCCCGGCGGCGCTACCGACTCCGTATCGAGCTTCATCTACCGCGAATATCGCGACCGCTCGAATGTCGGCTACGGCACAATGCTCGCCATGGCCTATCTGATCATCATCGTCGTGTTCGTGACTTGGCTGCTGAAAGTCGCCAGTCGCTTCGTGCGCAACGTCAACTGAGCGGCACCATGAGCGTCCAGACCACCGACTACACCGTTTCCGAGATCCGCTCGCCGGCGGCCTTCATCACCAGCCGCGTCTTCATCTACGGCGCGCTTGTCTTCTGGGCTTTCGTCTGCCTGTTCCCGATCTACTGGACGATCACCACCTCGTTCAAATCGGCGGTCGACGTCACGCAGGGCCATCTCATCCCCTTCGTCGACTTTACGCCGGACTGGAAGGGCTGGCGCTCGCTCGGCCTGTCGCCGGATTCGATCTTCCAGACCTCGACCGTGCGCGACGAATTCTTCAAGCGCTTCATGAACTCGGTCATCACTTCGGTCGGCGCGTCGGCTCTCGCCATCATCATCGGCAGCCTCGCCGCCTATGGCCTTGTCCGCTACCGCTACAAATTCGCATGGTTCAGGAACGAGGACATCTCCTTCTTCTTCCTGTCGCAGCTGATCCTGCCGCCGGTCGTGCTGGCGCTCCCCTTTCTTGTGCTCTACCGCGAAGTTGCCCTTCTCGATACGCGCATCGGGCTCGTGCTGCTCTACACGCTGATGGTGCTGCCGATCGTCATCTGGATCATGCGCGACCAGTTCAACTCCATTCCGGTGGAATTGGAGGAGGCGGCCTTGGTCGACGGGCTGTCGATCTGGGGCGCCTTCTTCCGCATCGTCATGCCGATCGCGCTGCCGGGCATGGTCGCCGCTTTCATCCTGGCGATGGTGCTGTGCTGGAACGAGTATTTCTTCGCCGCGCTGCTGACATCGACCGACGCCAAGACAATCCCCGTCATGGTGGCGAGCCAGACCGGCTCGCAAGGCATCAACTGGTGGTCGATGGCGGCTCTGGCCACCGCCGCGATCGCGCCGCTGGCGATCATCGGCATCGCGCTCGAGCGCTACCTGATCATGGGCATGACGGCCGGCTCGGTGAAGTAGCTGGCGCGCCTTTCCTTCTCCCCCTGTGGCAGAAGGTGGATCGGCGCGCAGCGCCGAGACGGATGAGGGATGTTCCAGCGGAGTGAGACGCTGGCGTTCCCTGGAGCACCCCTCATCCGTCGCCTTCGGCGACACCTTCTCCCACAAGGGGGAGAAGGGGGAGCTAGGCCTGCAGGATCGCCCTTAAATGATCAAGGATCATGGCGACGCCGACCTTGCCGAGGCCCGCCGAGGCCTCCGCTGCGTCTTTCGTGTACCAGCCGGTGTTGTCGGCGAAATGCTTCTCGTCCACGGCCTCGGAGCATAGCGCCAGCATCAGCGAGGTTTCGCCTTTGCCGGCATGGTCGAACGGGTATTTGCCGTTCATCGCCGCCGGCATCAGCGGATGCACTTGCACCCAGTTGAAGACATTCTCGCCCTGGGCGTGGCCGGCATAGTAGTCGGCCATGGTGTTCGACCCCCACCAGCCCTCGCCGCGCTCCTTTTCCAGGAAACGGAAGATCGCCTGGCGGCCGGCAGTCTTGAAGGCGAGGTCGGTCGGCATGCCGGCCACGAAATTCTCGGTCTGGTGGTGGATGATGGCGTGGATGTTGCGGAAGCCGATGCGCAGCAGCCCGTAGAACAATTCCTCCGCGAATGGCGAAAGCACCGGACCGCCGACCTGCACCGAGCCGCTGCCTTCGGGCGCCGCCACCGCATAGCTTGCCGCGCCGTAATAGAAGGGCGGCAGGATGACGAGGTCCCTCTCTTTCTCGATCAACTCCACCGTCTTGATGACGGCTAAAGTATCCATGCCGACCGCCATGTGCTCGCCATGGTATTCGAGCACGCCGAGCGGCAGCACGACCGGCCAGTTCTCCTCGATCGCCTTGCGGATCTGGTGCGGCAGCATGAGCTCGTAGCGCATCCCTTACTCCATATTGGTGTGCCTGGCGCGCATGGCTTCCGGCGTCGCATTGGTCTGCGCCTGGAGCTTCAGCACCATGATCTCGAACAAAAGGAACAGCGCGCCTTCGAACAACGAGCCCATCGGCAGCACCGAGGTCCTTGCCGCGCCCTGGTCGCTGGCCATGGTCTGGGCCGGAATGACGAGCGTGAAGTCGGCGAGTTTCGCCGCGCTGCCTTTCGGTTCGGCCGTCAGGAGCAGCACCTTCGCGCCGGCCGCGCGGGCGACCCGCATCAAGGTCAGCACTGTGGTGGTTTCCCCCGGCCCTGAACTCGCCAGGAAGACGTCTCCCTGCCCCAGCGGCGGCGTGCTCATGTCGCCGACCACCGAGACCGGCAGGCCGAGATGGTAAAGCCGCATGGCAAAACCCTTCACCTGCAGCGCCTCGCGGCCGCAGCCATAGACGGCGATCCTGCCGGCGCTGGCCAGCATTGCGCAGGCGGCGTCGATCCGGGCTTCATCTGTGCGCGCCAGCACCGCGCCAAGCTCGTCCAGCGCGGTCGCGAACATCTCTGATCCGGCTTGCGTCATTGAGATCCACCTGGGCTAGTCGCGGACTGTCTTGCGAGGCGACGACTGGCCGCGCGTTTTCCGGCGAAAGGCTTGTTTTTGTTCATGCTATCACCGCGAAAATCGCTGTCCAACGAGCCTCGGCACTTTTGCTGGGCCACCAGCGTGATAGTGTCATGTCAGACAAATCACTCCGGGACATCGTCAGACATGAAGACACGGCATTTCGACCGCAGCGGCAATGGCGGCATCACCTTCACGGAACTGGGCTTCGGCGCCGCGCCGCTAGGCAATCTCTATCGCGCCGTCTCCGACGAGGACGCCAATGCTACCCTGGAAGCGGCCTGGACGGCCGGTTGCCGTTACTTTGACACGGCGCCGCTTTACGGCCTCGGCCTCTCCGAAACCCGCCTCAACCCGTTCCTGCGCGGCAGGAAGCGGGACGACTATGTGCTGTCGAGCAAGGTCGGCCGCATCATGCGCGTCGCCCCGCCGGACCAGCGCACCGGCATCGGCAAGTTCTTCGAGACACCGTCGCGCCGCGAAGTCTACGACTACTCCTATGACGGCGTCATGCGCTCCTTCGAGGCCTCGCTGGAACGTCTGGGCGTCGACCGCATCGACATTCTCTTCGTCCACGACGTCGACATCTTCACCCATGGCAGCAAGGAAGCCTCGGATGCCCGCATCGCGGAGTTCATGTCGTCCGGCTATTACGGACTGCTTTCGCTGCGTGACCAGGGCGTGATCAAGGCTTTCGGCGGCGGCATCAACGAGTGGCAGGTCGCGCAGACGCTCGCCGAGCGCGGCGACTTCGACCTGTTCCTGCTCGCCGGCCGCTACACGCTGCTCGAACAGGAAGCGCTGCAGTCCTTCCTGCCGCTTTGCCAGAAGCGCGGCATCGGCATCGTGCTGGGCGGCCCCTACAATTCCGGCGTGCTGGCGACCGGGCCGAAGCCTGGCGCCTTCTACAATTACAGCGAGGCGCCGAAGGAGATCCTCGATCGCGTGGCGCGCATCGAGGCCGTCTGCAAGCGCCACAACGTGCGCCTGATCGAGGCGGCGCTGCAATTCCCGCTGCAGCATCCTTCGGTGATGTCGGTGATCCCCGGCGGCCAGCGGCCGGCCGAGGTCGAAAGCAACCGCGCGCTGCTCGACACCAAGATACCGGCTGCACTCTGGGCGGATTTGAAGCAGGAAGGCCTGTTGCGCGCCGACGCGCCGACGGCCTGAGCAATTCCAGGAAAAAGTGCCGGCTGCCTATCACCTGAAAAAGAAAAGCCGGGCAAGCCCGGCTTTTCTGCTCTTAAAGAAAAAGGTCTTAGTTGACCGCGTCCTTGAGGCCCTTGCCGGCCGAGAACTTCGGCACGGTGCGTGCCGGAATCTTCACTTCCGCGCCGGTCTGCGGATTGCGGCCGGTCGAAGCAGCGCGTTTTGACACGGTGAAATTTCCGAAGCCGACAAGCCGGACATCGCCGCCCTTCTTCAGTTCGCCAGTGATCACGGAGAACACCGCATCGACGGCCGACTGAGCATCAGCCTTCGAAATGCTTGCGGAGTCGGCGACAGCGGACACCAGTTCGTTCTTGTTCATAAAAATTCCCTTCCATGAGAAAACCGGAACTACGACTCATCCGGCAGGAAACGGACTTTAGAAAGAAGCGTTCCGGAACCCAAGCCCAAAAACCGCGGAATTCCGGGCTTTTTTGCATTTTTTTGTGGCTTTTTCACATGAAAAAGCCGGGCTCGAAGCCCGGCTCTCTCTTTGTGCACTGCAACCTTAACTTTTGTTAGTGCGCGAGCGACTTTCCGGCATCGTCGCCGCTGTCGACCGGAGCCGGCGCATTAACCGGCTCGACCCACTCGATCGGCTCCGGCATCCGGGTGAGCGCGTGTGCGAGTACCTCGCCGACCCGCGAGACCGGAACGATCTCCATGCCGTTCTTCACATTGTCCGGAATGTCCGCCAGATCCTTGACGTTCTCTTCCGGGATCAGGACCTTCTTGATGCCGCCGCGCAATGCCGCGAGCAGCTTCTCCTTCAGGCCACCGATCGGCAGGATGCGGCCACGCAGCGTGATCTCGCCGGTCATCGCAACATCGGCCCGGACCGGGATACCCGTCAGCACCGACACGATAGCCGTGGCCATCGCGGCGCCAGCGGACGGACCGTCCTTCGGGGTCGCTCCTTCCGGCAAGTGGACGTGGATGTCGCGCTTGTCGAACAGCGGTGGCTCGATGCCGAAATCGATCGCCCGGGAGCGGACATAGGAAGCCGCCGCGGAGATCGATTCCTTCATCACGTCGCGCAGATTGCCCGTCACCGTCATGCGGCCCTTGCCGGGCATCATGACGCCTTCGATCGTCAGCAGCTCGCCGCCGACTTCCGTCCAGGCAAGACCCGTGACCACGCCGACCTGATCGTCGGCCTCGACCTGGCCGAAGCGGAAGCGCGGCACGCCAAGATAATCGGCGAGGTTTTCCGCCGTGATCTTCACCGTCTTCTTCTTCGTCCGCAGGATCTCGGTAACCGCCTTGCGCCCGAGCTTCATCAGCTCGCGCTCCAGGCTGCGCACGCCGGCTTCCCGCGTGTAGGTCTGGATGATGCCGCGGATCGCGTCCTCGCCGACCGAGAATTCGTTCGGCTGCAGCGCATGATCACGGATCACCTTGGGCATCAGGTGACGCTTGGCGATCTCGATCTTCTCGTCCTCGGTGTAACCGGCGATGCGGATGATCTCCATGCGGTCCATCAAAGGCGCAGGGATGTTCAGCGTGTTCGCCGTCGTCACGAACATCACGCTCGACAGGTCGTATTCGACCTCGAGGTAATGGTCCATGAACGTCGAGTTCTGCTCCGGATCGAGCACCTCGAGCAAGGCCGATGACGGATCGCCGCGGAAGTCCTGGCCCATCTTGTCGATCTCGTCGAGCAGGAAGAGCGGGTTGGACTTCTTGGCCTTCTTCATCGACTGGATGACCTTGCCGGGCATCGAGCCGATATAGGTCCGCCGGTGACCGCGGATCTCGGCCTCGTCACGCACGCCGCCGAGCGCCATGCGGATGAACTCGCGGCCGGTCGCCTTGGCGATCGACTTGCCGAGCGAGGTCTTGCCGACGCCCGGCGGTCCGACGAGGCACAGGATCGGCCCCTTGATCTTCTTCTGGCGGCTCTGCACGGCGAGATACTCGACGATGCGCTCCTTGACCTTGTCGAGGCCGAAATGATCGGCGTCGAGCACGTCCTGCGCATAGTTCAGGTCCTGCTTGACCTTGGAGTTCTTGCCCCACGGAATCGACAGCAGCCAGTCGAGATAGTTGCGAACCACCGTCGATTCAGCCGACATAGGCGACATCGAGCGGAGCTTCTTCAATTCGGCTTCCGCCTTCTCGCGGGCCTCCTTGGAAAGCTTGGTCTTCTTGATGCGCGCCTCGATCTCGGCGGCCTCGTCGCGGCCGTCCTCGCCCTCGCCGAGTTCCTTCTGGATCGCCTTCATCTGCTCGTTGAGGTAGTACTCGCGCTGTGTCTTCTCCATCTGGCGCTTGACGCGCGAGCGGATCCGCTTCTCGACCTGGAGCACGGAGATCTCGGCTTCCATGAAGCCCATCGCCTTCTCCAGACGCTCCTTCACGGAAAGCGTGGCAAGCATCTCCTGCTTCTCGGGGATCTTGATGGCGAGATGCGAGGCAACCGTATCGGCGAGCTTGGAATAGTCGTCGATCTGGCTGGCGGCACCAACCACCTCGGGCGAGATCTTCTTGTTCAGCTTGACGTAATTCTCGAAGTCGGTGACGACCGAGCGGGCAAGCGCCTCGATCTCGACCTCTTCCTCTTCCGGCTCGGCGAGCGCGGTGGCGCGGGCCTCATGGAAATCGGCGCGGTCGGTGAACGAGACGATCTTGGCGCGCGAGGCGCCCTCGACCAGCACCTTCACGGTGCCGTCGGGCAGCTTCAAGAGCTGCAGCACATTAGCGAGCGTGCCGATGTCGAAAATCGCATCGGGTTCAGGATCGTCGTCGGCTGCATTCATCTGGGTGGCGAGCAGGATCTGCTTCTCCTGACCCATCACCTCTTCCAGCGCCTTGATCGACTTTTCACGGCCCACGAAGAGCGGAACGATCATATGCGGGAACACGACGATATCGCGCAGTGGGAGGACTGCGAAAACGCCGTCGCCGGAAGCCTTGGATATCTTGGCCATTGTCCAACCTTTCATGTCGCGGCCGCTTATTTTAGCCAACCGCGAATCTCATATTAACGACCGAGTGTCGTTCCGCCTACCACCGTTTGTGACGGGAGTTTTACAGCACAGAATTCGGCGCCTCGGCCTTCTGCTGTTAGGTGGATGCAGCCGGGGCAAAGATCAAGGGTTAACACGGTCGCTCGACCCGTTCCATCGCATATCCCCGCCCCGTTGACAGCAAAACGGCGCCACGCGGGCGCCGTTCCATGAAAATGACGGGTCCAGTGCCATTCAGGCGCTGACATTGCCCTTCTTTTCCTTCTGCTCGGAATAGATGTAGAGCGGCCTTGCGTTGCCTGACACCACCTCTTCCGAAATTACCACTTCGCGCACGCCCTCCAGCGCCGGAAGCTCGAACATCGTATCGAGCAGGATGGCCTCCATGATGGAGCGCAGGCCGCGCGCGCCGGTCTTGCGCTCGATGGCGCGCTTGGCGATCGCCGACAGCGCGTTCTCATGGAACGTCAGGTCGACATTCTCCATCTCGAACAGCCGCTGATACTGCTTGACCAGCGCGTTCTTCGGCTCGGTCAGGATCTGGATCAGCGCCGGCTCGTCGAGGTCTTCAAGCGTCGCCAGAACCGGCAGACGGCCGACGAATTCCGGGATCAGGCCGAATTTCAGCAGATCTTCGGGCTCGACCTGGCGGAACAGGTCGCCGGTGCGCCGATCCTCGGGCGAGGCAACGGTCGCGCCGAAGCCGATCGAGGTCTTGCGGCCGCGGTCGGAGATGATCTTGTCGAGGCCCGCGAAGGCGCCGCCGCAGATGAACAGGATGTTGGCGGTGTCGACCTGCAGGAATTCCTGCTGCGGATGCTTGCGGCCGCCCTGCGGCGGCACCGAAGCGACCGTGCCTTCCATGATCTTCAAGAGCGCCTGCTGCACGCCCTCGCCCGACACGTCGCGGGTGATCGAGGGATTGTCCGACTTGCGCGAGATCTTGTCGATTTCGTCGATATAGACGATGCCGCGCTGGGCGCGCTCGACATTGTAGTCGGCCGACTGCAACAGCTTCAGGATGATGTTCTCGACATCCTCGCCGACATAGCCGGCTTCGGTTAGCGTCGTGGCGTCGGCCATGGTGAACGGCACGTCGATGATGCGGGCAAGCGTCTGCGCCAGCAGCGTCTTGCCGCAGCCGGTCGGGCCGATCAAAAGGATGTTCGACTTCGCCAGCTCGACGTCGTTGTTCTTGCCGGCATGCGCGAGGCGCTTGTAGTGGTTGTGCACCGCCACCGACAGCACGCGCTTGGCGTAGGGCTGGCCGATGACGTAGTCGTCGAGGACCTTGAGGATCTCCTGCGGGGTCGGCACGCCCTCGCGCGACTTCACCATTGAGGTCTTGTTCTCCTCGCGGATGATGTCCATGCAGAGCTCGACGCATTCGTCGCAGATGAAGACGGTCGGGCCGGCAATCAGCTTGCGGACTTCGTGCTGGCTCTTGCCGCAAAACGAGCAGTAAAGCGTGTTCTTGGAGTCACCGCCGTTATTGCCGACCTTGCTCATTTTTCTGTCCTTTCACCAACGCCCGCCGGTGGTCTGGCTTTCAGTGACGTCTCACCAATCTATCGCGGGAATCCGCCACCGCCAGTGTCCCGGCTCACACAGCGCATTCCTTACGAAACACGAAATCAGAAACGCGGCAATGATTCGCTGCAACCCCATTCAAAGCTAAGCCGTCGAAAATCAACATAGCCTTAACGTAGGCAATCGCAACGCCTGAGGGAACAGCCAAATGTGGCCGAAATGCCGCAAGCCGCGCCAAAACCGCGTTATGCTGTCATTTGCTGCCGAAATCAGGCTGAAGCCGTGGCTGTCTCGACGGCCTCGCGGCTCGAGATGACCTTGTCGATCAGACCGAAATCCCGGGCTTCGTCCGCGGTCATGAAATGGTCGCGGTCGAGCGTCCGCTCGATCTCGTCATAGCTCTTGCCGGTATGCTTGACATAGACCTCGTTCAAGCGGCGCTTCAGCTTGATGATGTCCTGCGCATGACGTTCAATGTCCGACGCCTGACCCTGGAAGCCGCCGGACGGCTGATGGACCATGATCCGGGCGTTCGGCGTGGCGAAACGCATGTCCTTGTGGCCAGCGGTTAGAAGCAGCGACCCCATCGAAGCTGCCTGGCCGATGCAGAGTGTCGACACGGCCGGCTTGATGAACTGCATGGTGTCGTAGATCGCCATGCCCGAGGTGACGACGCCGCCCGGCGAATTGATATAGAGGTTGATTTCCTTCTTGGGATTCTCCGCCTCGAGGAACAAAAGCTGTGCACAAACCAGCGTCGCCATCCCGTCCTCGACCGGGCCGGTGATGAAGATGATGCGTTCCTTCAGGAGGCGCGAGAAAATGTCATAGGCGCGCTCGCCGCGATTGGTCTGCTCGACCACCATCGGAACGAGGTTCATGTAGGTTTCAACGGGGTTCTTCATGGACTACCCTTGTTGGAGATGGATTTCCGGCACCTTGGTATGCGGGCAATGGCGCGGAATCGTTCTGGATCGGTTATGACCTAAATAGGATGCCGGCTCACCCTAGCGCAAGGCCGCCTCTCCTAGCCATCTGGTTAAGTCGAGTAAAGCGCTGCAGGCCGGAGAAACATGGCCGATTTGATCGCCCGAGACGGCTTCGGTCCTGGTTGGCCGGACGAAGCCATCCGCAAGGTAGCACTTCCTTAACCGCGCCGCTTAACGAAAAGCCTTGAAATCACTGTCCGACCCCGGACCTTCCGCTACAGTCCTGCGTTGTGAAGGCGTCCTTTTTCAACGGGGGAATGTCATGATCCGCAAACACTCCGCATCGCTGGCGACGGTCGCGATGCTTGCCAGCGTCTCAGGAACCGCCGCTGGTGGCCGCGCGCTCGAATGCTACGAGCCGATCCACAGGCAGGCGCTCTATGACACCGTCTACGAGGATGTGATGGTGAGCCCCGGCGGACAGGTGGTCGATTACGACGCGCCGATCTTCGGCACCTATCAAAGCGTGGACCCGATCGCGCCGCCGCGCGTCACCTATGAGACCGTGCCGGCGGTGACACGCACGGTCTACCACACGGTCAAGGTGGACGATGGCGGCTATGCCTGGGAGTGGCGCGTCATCCATGGCCGCAAGGTGCTGTGCAAGGTCTGGCGCAAGGCCCGCTATGCGCGTGTGGCGGAAACGGTCGTGGTCCAGCCGGAGCGCGTCCGGCGCGTCGTTCAGCCGGCGGAATATGAAGCGGTTGCCCACGAAGTGCTGGTGCGGCCGCAGCAAGTCCGCATCCGGGAAATCCCGCCCTCATACGCGACGGTGGCGCGCCGGGTGGTGGTGCGGGAAGGTTCGACAAGCTGGCGACGGGTGCATATCCCACGACATTGCGTCGATTAGGGTTGACCGGAGTTTTCGCAGCCGCGCACAGGAAGCGGGTTTTCGGCATTTCGCCTGCGCTACCCTATGGTAGCTTCGACATCGAAGCAGCGCGGGCGCGCCAAGAAACTGCCGGGAATGCGAAGAATGCGGCCTTCAGACATCCCCGTTGTCGGCGTTCTGCTCGCCGGCGACCGCTCGTATCCGAGCTTCGGCTCTTTCTGCGGGGCGATCGCAGAGCAGGGCTACCGGGACGGTGAAACCATCCGGATCGAGCCTCGCTTTGCCGATGGGTATCTCGATCGCCTTCCAGCCCTTGCCGGCGAGCTTGTTCAGTGCGGAGCCGAGATTATCGTCGCCATTGGGGACGTGAGCTACTGGGCTGCTCGCGAGGCGGCGCCCGATCTGCCAATCGTCTTTGCCGTCGTGCTCGATCCGGTATCGGCGAAAATCGTCCAGAACGTCGAGTGGCCCGGCGGCCGCACGACGGGATGCTCGAATTTCGACCCAGGTCAGATCCGCGAGCAAGTGCGAATGTTGAAGCAGGTGGCGCCGAACCTGAGGCGCCTGGCGATTTTGGGCGACGCGGGGGTTCCAGACATCCTGCCGAAACTCTCAAAAGCAGCGGCCGAAGCGGAAGGCCTCGACATTTGCGTTCACCTGCTTGGCAGCGAGGAAGACCTGGAGGCTGGTTTCGCCGCCTTCGCGGCCGCCGAGGCGGACGGACTGCTGTGCCTGGAGGTTCCGCGAACCACGACTTACGGGGCCAGGATCGTCGGGATGGCGAACGCTGCGCGGCTGCCGGCCGTTTTCGGCAGGGACCACGCGAGGTACGGTCCGCTGCTGGCCTATGGCACGAGCCTGGCGTTTGCCGCGCGCCGGACGGCCAGCCAGGTCGCCATGATCCTCGAGGGAGCCGACGCCGGCGCGCTTGCAGTCGAATATGTCCGCCGGCCCGAGTTGATCGTCAATTTGAACGCTGCGCGCAAAATAGCAGTCACATTGCCCGACAGCTTGCTTCGGTTGGCCACCGAAATCGTCGGGTAGCTGTCGGGATGCTCCATTCGGCGGCAGTTCGCCAGGGCTGATTTAGCCCAGGTCGATGTCGAGAATGGCCATCGAGAAATTATAGTCGCCGTCGTCCTCGTCCTTGAAGACGATGCCGAGAAATTCGTCGCCGACATAGACCTCGGCCGAGTCTTCCTTGCGCGGGCGCGCCTTGACCTGCAGCTTGGGGTTCTGGAAGACGCGCTTGAAATAGGCGTCCAGCTTTCTGATTTCGTCAGGCTTCAAAAGTCTTCTCCGAAATGTCGGCCTTGTTCGTGGGAACGCGCTTCTGACACGCCAACAATGGCCATGTAAAGGCAAGCCGGCAGGATAACATGGGAGAACAGCCAAGCGGAACTGGCGGCCCGTTCGGCCGCCACCGGTACGCGGTCGGTCAGATGTCGAAGCTGACCACGTGATCCATGCTCTGCGACGGCAGGAGTTGGTCCATCTGCCGCGAAGGCTGGTCGCAGCCGGTCTCGCCGACGACGCGCGCGGGCACGCCGGCGACCGTCTTGTTGTGCGGCACGGGCGAAAGCACCACCGAACCGGCGGCGATCTTCGAGCAGTGGCCGATCTCGATATTGCCGAGGATCTTGGCGCCGGCGCCGATCAGCACGCCGCGGCGGATCTTCGGATGGCGGTCGCCATTGGCCTTGCCGGTACCGCCCAGCGTCACCCCATGCAGGATCGAGACGTCGTCCTCGATGACGGCCGTCTGGCCGACGACCAGGCCCGTGGCGTGGTCGAGGAAGATGCCCTTGCCGATGCGGGCCGCCGGATTGATGTCGGTCTGGAACACGGAGGACGAGCGGCTCTGCAGATAGAGCGCGAAATCCCTGCGGCCCTGGTTCCACAGCCAGTGTGCCAGCCGGTGCGTCTGGATGGCGTGAAAACCCTTGAAATAGAGGACCGGCATGATGAAACGGTCGCAGGCCGGGTCGCGGTCGTAATAGGCCTGGATGTCGACGCGAACCGTGGTGCTCCAATCCTGGTCGTCGTCCAGCATCGCCTTGAAGGTCTGGCGGATGAGATCTGACCCGATGTCCTGATGCGCCAGGCGCTCGGCAAGCCGGTGGATCACCGCTTCTTCCAGGCTCTCCTGGTTGAGGATGGTCGAATAGAGGAAGGCCGCAAGCAACGGATCGCGGTTCACCGCCTCCATCGCCTCGTCACGGATCGATCGCCAGATCGGGTCGACCGGCTGCACCATGCTGGGGCGGGCAATCGTAATGCTGTTCATCGACGCTCTCCGGCCTTGCTCATTCTCCGGCGGCACATATAGGCCAGATCATAGCACGGTTGAACTCAATTTTCCTTAGTGTTCGTTCAAATGGACCTGGTTCACGTAAATTCAAGCGACGATGGAAAACGAACCCTTGCTCGGCGATCGTATTCGAAATCGCCGGTTCCTGCATCCTCGGCTCCCGCAACCTGATGCCGGAAGCCTATTGCGGCAGCGCTGTTCCAGCCTGCTCAGCCACCATGTAGGCGGCATACCAGTCAGGCCAGTTCGTGTCATATTGCCCGCCTGCGCGCTTCTCGTGCTCACCATGGGCAGCGGCCGCGCGACGCAATGCGGCGGCAAGCTCGGCCGACGACGCGAACGTCGTGTCGCGCGCATCGACGCGCCCGGGCAGGCGCTGGGTGATCTCCTGCAGCAGCCAGCCATTGCCGTCCGGATCGTTGAAGGTGACGAACGAGGAATAGCTGCGCCCCTCCGGATGCCGACCGCTGACCGCGGGCTGGCCAGGGCCGTTGCGATGGAACACCTCGCTCGCCGCGACACCGTGCGCGACCAGCTCGGCATGGGCCGCCTCGATGTCAGACACGATGAGATAAAGCACTTTTGCCGAGCCGGGCGCCGCCGGCGTCAGTCCCTTGCCGAAATGGATCGAGCATGGTGAGCCGGGTGGCGTGAACTGCACAACGCGGAACGTGTCGCCGACGACGAAATCAGCGTCGAGCCGCCAGCCTAGCCCTGCATAGAAATTCTTGGACCGATCGACATCCGAGACGGGGATGACGACAGCCTCCAGCTTCATGTCGATCGTGCCTGGTTTCGCTTTCTCGGTGCTGGTCATGCCAAACTCCTCCGGTTTGAGTGACGCGGCAGCTTCCAGCCGTCTTGTCGTTTGGTCAACCGTTTGCGATGGCGGCTGGCGTTTGCGGCAGCGCTGGGCGACATTCTCCCTTGCCCGCGGTCACGCGAGGCTCCCTGGAAAGGCCAGCCATGCAGGAACCCTTGATCGACGAAGCGCTAAAAAGCGAGCTTGCCGCGCTCTATAGCGCCGAAGAACGCCACTATCACGGCCTGGCTCACATTGAGGCGATGCTGGCGCTGGCTGAAGAATACCGGGGCCTGCTCGACGATCCGGAGGGCGTCGAAGCGGCGATCTGGTTCCACGATGCCATTTACGACAGCCGCGCCAAGGATAATGAGGCAAAAAGCGCTGAACTGGCCGAGAAAAGGCTCGCCGGGCGCATCGATCCCCACCGCCTCGCCCGCATAGCGGCGATGATCAACGCCACCGCCACGCACCAGTTGCCACCTTTCCGCGACGAAAACGCGCTCAACGATGCCGCCGTTCTGCTCGACATGGATCTGGCGATCCTCGGCGCCGAGCCTGCGGCGTTCGATGCTTACGAAAAGGCGGTCCGGCTGGAATATGGCTGGGTGGAAGAGCCGATGTGGCGCGCCGGCCGCTCAGCCGTGCTGAAAACCTTCCTCGCCCGTCCGCGAATTTTCCACACCGCCGAATTCCAGAAGCGTTTCGAAACACAGGCCCGCCATAACATCCAGCGCTCGTTGGCGGCACTGGAGGGTTGAAAGGGAACTTAGTCTGGAAAAGTTTCCATCCGTCGCGCATAGGCCTTGAAGCCGGCGCGCTCATAGACCGCCTGAGCGGCTGGGTGGTCATGCGTATCGGTGTGGAGCCAAACCCGCTCGGGCCGATGCGACCACGCCGCGCGCAACGCCCGGTCGAGCAAGAACGGCCCCAGCCGCTTCCCTTGAAAGGCCGGGACCAGTCCGAAGTGAACGAGCTCGACAGCCGGCCGCCCGACATGGTTGAACTCGCAGAAACCAGCAGCCCCGCCATCGAGGCGCAGCACGTGGATATGCGTGGCATCGTCGGCGAGCAGCGTTTCGAGTTCCGCTTCCGCCACGCGCAGCCGCTGGTCCCATTGCACCGGTCCGCCGACCGCGCGGTAGAGATCGAGATAGCTGGAAGGATCGAGCCTTTCGCGCGCCACGATGGCGCCGGGCAAAGGTGATGCACGCGGCGCGCCCTGCGGTGGCACGGACATCTCCATATAAGTGACGAGAAGATCGACCATTGTCAGGCGGAGAGCGAGTGCGCTCAGAGCGGGTTTTCGGCGTAGAATTCGAGCACGCGCTGCTTGAAGCTCTTGTCGCCGACGGCGAGCATGTGGTCGCGGCCCTCGATGTGGAACGCCCTGGCGTTCGGCATCAGGGCGGCGAGCTCGTCCGGCGAGCCGCCGATATCGTCCTTCGTGCCGACCGCGATCAGCGTTGGCTGGGCGATCCGCGCCATGTCGTCCTCGCTCAGCAACTCGCGCGACTTTGCGATGCAGGCCGCGAGCGCGCGCCTGTCGCTGCGCGTCTGGTCGGCGAAAGCGCGGAAGGAGCGGCCGCGCGGATGCGTGTTTTGCGAGGGATCCTCCGCCAGCAGCGCCGCCGCGATCGGGTCCCAGTCGCCGACGCCGTCGACCATGCCGATGCCGAGGCCGCCGAACACCAGCGTTGCGACCTTCTGCGGGTCGGAGAGCGCCAGGAAGGCCGAAATCCGCGCGCCCATCGAATAACCCATGACATGGGCGCGTTCGATGCCGAGGTGATCGAGCAGCGCGGCCGCGTCGGAAGCCATCTTGGCCGGCGTGTAATCGGCCTCGTCATAACTCTTCGACGACGAGCCATGGCCGCGATTGTCAAAGGCGATCGCCCGGTAACCGGCGTCGTTCAGCGTCTTGAACCAGCCCGGCGAGACCCAGTTCACGTAGTGGCTGGAGGCAAAGCCATGGATCATCAGCACGGGGTCGCCCTGCCCCGAGGCCGGCTGGCGATCGAGATAGGCGAGTTCGAAACCGTCATGCGAAAGGAATTGCATCGGCAGAAACTGCTTTTCAGTTGGATTGGGCGCCGATGGCCGGATGGCGCAGAAGATCGCCCTCCTTTATGCCGTCCTTGGCGGCGGTGCCTGCCTTCAACTCAAGCACGAAGCGCACCGGCTGTCCGGGTGAGATGATCGCCTCGGACTCGGGCTCGCCGCGCTCGATCGCCTTGATCCGGCCGTCCTCGCCGACAAAGACGAGGTCGAGAGCCATCGGCGTGTTCTTCATCCAGAAATCCACCTCGCTGGTTCTGTCGAAGACGAACAACATCCCGTGATCGTCGGCCATCGTCCGGCGAAACATCAGTCCCGCCTCACGTTCGGCGGAAGTGTCGGCGATCTCGATGGAGAAGGAACGCTCGCCCGAACCGGTCGCCACCACCAGCGGCGTCCGGTCGATGGGCAGCAGCATCGCATCCGCCGAACTCGGCCTCGCCACCATGAAACAGGCGGCGAAAACGATCGCGACGCAGAGCGCGCCCGCAGTCAGCCAATTGCGGTAAGCCATGGGGTACCTCGTCCAGACGCTCGTCCTAAACCATGATCCGCGGAAGTGGAACCGGTTTTCGGACAAGATGGTCACGTCGCGGCCAAGGGGCTCTTCGAGTGCGTCGAGAAGCCCTTAATGCGAGGCCGACAAGGTACCCATATCGGGGTGGATTTCGGCGGCCATAAGGCCTTTGTCGCCGCGCCCGAAGCGGACGAGCACGACCTGGCCGGGCCGGAGCTCGGTTATGCCGTAGCGCCGCAGCGTCTCCATATGGACGAAGATATCTTCGGTTCCCTCGCCCCGCGTCAGGAAGCCGAAACCCTTGCTGCGGTTGAACCACTTGACTAGTGCCCGCTCGAGGCCGCTCTCCGGGCTGACGGTAACGTGGGTGCGCTGTTCCTGCTCGGCCGGATGAACCGCCGTCGAGGCGTCCATGGACAGGACACGGAAAGCCTGCAACCCGCGCTCGCCCTGTTTCACCAGGCAGACGACCCGCGCGCCCTCGAGCGCCGTCTGGAAGCCGTCCTTTCGAAGACAAGTCACATGGAGGAGGATATCACCCGAGACGCCGTCGTCCGGAAGAATGAACCCGTAGCCCTTGGCCACGTCGAACCATTTGATCGCGCCGGCGATTTCGACAAGCTCGCCGGAGTCGCCGCCATTGTCCCGCTTCAAGGCGTCGTCAAGGCTTCCGTCCCGCCTCGTTAAAGAGGCTTTTTCCCCCATAAGAATGCCCCCTTTTTCCAACTGAACCGCAACTGATTCTTGCCAAGAGATTAACACTGCGGCTTCCGGGGTGTGCAAGGGCTGACGTGCCTTTTTTCACCGTTCAGCACCGGAAAGGCTGAAATGTTGTTTGCCGGCGCTTCCCAAAGACGATAGGCGGGCCCCAAAATCGACCCCGCCGCCGCTATTGTCGGACGATTGCCCTTTCGCTGGGTGGCTCCTATGGTGCCCGGCAACCCCAACAAGCCGAGGAAGCCGCCATGCGCTATCTGCACACAATGGTCCGCGTCGCCGATATCGACCAGTCGCTCGATTTCTACTGCAACAAGCTCGGCCTGAAGGAGGTGCGCCGCTACGAAAACGAGCAGGGCCGCTACACGCTGATCTTCCTCGCCGCGCCGGAAGACGAGCAGAGCGGCATCAACGAGAAGGCGCCGCTGGTCGAGCTGACCTACAATTGGGACCCGGAGGACTATAAGGGCGGCCGCAATTTCGGTCATCTCGCCTATGAGGTCGACGACATCTACGCCACCTGCCAGAAGCTGATGGACAGCGGCGTGACCATCAACCGTCCGCCGCGCGACGGCAACATGGCCTTCATCCGCTCGCCGGACGGCATCTCGATCGAGCTCCTGCAGAAAGGCCCGGCCAAGGCAAAGGCCGAACCGTGGGCTTCGATGGCGAACACGGGCGTCTGGTAAATCCGATCGGCCGCCGCTGGCGTTTCGCCAGATACCGCCTATCTACCGGGAATTGGCGCCAGCCTTATCCAGGCTGGCGTTTCTTCATCCGCCAGGAGAATTTCATGCCGACCAGCCGCGCCGATGTCGCCACCGAACATGCCAGCCGCTACCTGCAGCAGCTTTGCAAGCACTGGTCGCACAAATTCCCGGTCGAGTTCGACCCGCGCCACGGCGCCATCCAGCTCTCGATCGGCCGCACTGTGATGGACGCCGACGATCAGGCGCTGCACATCGCTTTGGCAGCCGACGATGAAGCTTCGCTGGACCGGTTGGAGACAGTGGTCGCCGACCACATCAAGCGCTTCGCCTTCCGCGAGGAATTGAGCTTCGACTGGCAAAAGGCCGCCTGACAATCGGCGATCAGCCGCCGGCTTTCCCGGCCATATCGCGCAACGCCAGGACGCTGCGCCAGTTGCGCGCCGTGCCCGGCACCTTCAAGGTGCGCGGGATCAGATTGGCGAACACCGATTTGCCGAGCCCGTCCGGCGCGTGCAGGTAAAGCACGTCGCCCTTGATTTCGAAGCGCTCAGGGCCGGTGCATTTGTCGGCGAGCCGCTGCGTCTCCTCGGCGGTCGGCTCTCGCTCCAGCGCATAGGCGTGCAGCTTGGTCGGGTCGCCGGCAATCCCGGGATAGGGATTGTCCTTGACCAGCCGCTCGAACCAGCCGGCATCG
Source organism: Mesorhizobium sp. WSM3859 (assembly GCF_002295065.1). Classification (GTDB taxonomy): domain Bacteria; phylum Pseudomonadota; class Alphaproteobacteria; order Rhizobiales; family Rhizobiaceae; genus Mesorhizobium. The sequence continues at coordinate 7,114 of NZ_NSGG01000008.1, read as the reverse complement.
CGCACCATGATGCGCGAATGAAAACCCCACTTCTTGTCGAAGGCCGCTTCGATCTCCCTGGTCAGCGCCGCCGCGTCCTGGTTCTTCGCCCGGAACACGACGTTGCCGCTCTGCACATAGGTCGCGACATCGGTGAAGCCGAGGCCCTCGAAGAAGGCCTTGAGCTCCGCCATCTTGACGATGCGGTTGCCGCCGACATTGATGCCGGAAAACAGCGCAACGAAGACCGCGCTTTGTTTTGCGCTCATATGATGAAGCCCGCCAGCGTCTCGTTGTCGGTGATATCCTGATACTGCACGCCCTCGGCGTCGAAATTGGCCTTCAACAGGTCGAAATTGCGCCGGTCCTTGGTCTCGATGCCGATCAGCACCGAGCCGAAATTGCGCGCCGACTTCTTCAGATATTCGAAGCGGGCGATATCGTCGTCGGGACCGAGCATTTCGAGGAAATCGCGCAATGCGCCCGGCCGCTGCGGGAAGCGGATGATGAAGTATTTCTTCAGCCCCTCGAAGCGCAGCGCCCGCTCCTTCACGTCCGGCAGCCGCTCGAAATCGAAATTGCCGCCGGAGACGACCGCAACAACGGTCTTGCCCCTAATCTCCTTGCGTGAAAAATCCTTCAGCGCGTCGATCGCCAGCGCCCCGGCCGGCTCCAGCACCACGCCCTCGATATTGAGCATCTCGATCATGGTGGCGCAGAGCCGGTTTTCCGGAATCAGCCGGACGGCATCGCCGGTGAAGTCCTTGAGGTGGCGCAGCGGCTCGCGGCCGATCTCGGCCACCGCGGCGCCGTCGACGAAATTGTCGACCTTGGCGAGCTTGACCCGCTTGCCGCTGGCCAGGCTCTCACGCAGGCTCGGCGCGCCCGCCGGCTCGCAGAATACGAAGCGCGGGTCGCGATGCTGGTCGGCGAAATAATGGGTCACGCCCGCGGCAAGGCCGCCGCCGCCCACCGGCAGCATGACGATATCGGGCACGCGCCCACCCGGCATCTGCGCCGCGATCTCATAGGCTACCGTCGCCTGCCCTTCGATAATGTCCTTGTGGTCGAAGGGCGGCACCATATGCGCGCCGGCGCTTTCGGTGAATTCGAAGGCCGCGCGATAGCAATCGTCGAAGAAGTCGCCGACCAGCCTGATCTCGACGAAATCGCCGCCGAACAGCCGCGTCTTGTCGATCTTCTGCTGCGGCGTCGTCACCGGCATGAACACGACGCCCCTCTTGCCGAAATGGCGGCAGACGAAGGCAAAACCCTGCGCATGGTTGCCGGCCGAGGCGCAGACGAACAGCTCGGCATGGTTGCCGGCGGCAAGCGCCTTGCGGAAGAAATTGAAGGCGCCCCTGATCTTGTAGGAGCGCACCGGCGTCAGGTCCTCGCGCTTCAAAAGGATGCGGGCGCCGGTCTTCTTCGACAGATAGTCGTTCTCCTGGAGCGGCGTTTCCGGAAAGATTTCGCGGATCGCCTCAGCAGCAGCGGCAACGCGAGAAGAGAAGCTGTTCAACAGAAATCCCTCATTATGGCCTCGGCGGCAGGACGGACGTGGCCCCGTGCGGAAACCTTCCTGCCGCCGTTTTGGCTTTCGCGCAACACTTCGCCGACAGTCGCCCGGCGCGAAGCGGATTTCCGCTGGACACGACTTACTTTAGCCGCACTTCGCCTGTGGGGGAGTTTTTCGCGGAGGTGGACGGCCAGTCACGGCCGGAGTGGAAGTGCCAGCGGAAGTGTCGACGTGCGATTGAAGACGATTTTCATCATTGCCCTTGCGCTGCTGACGGCAGGCTGCGCGGGTCCCCAGACGCAGGAAATCCTGGGCAGCGTCGTCGTGCCGACCCAGGCGACCGAGATCGCGGGCAACCATTCGATATTCATCGCCACCACGCGCAAGCGGTCCGACGACCCGAACAAGGTCTTCGACGGCGAACGCTCGGCGACGCTGAACTATGCCCGCGTCAGCGTCACCGTTCCGCCCGTTCACCAGGTCGGCCAGATCGAGCGCCGCTCGCGCGGCAAGTCGGACGACCCGACGAAGTATTTCATGGCCTCGGAAGTCGTCGGCTACGACACGCAGCCGAAATTCACCAGCGCCCTAAACGCCGACATCGACGCCCGCGGCGGACGTGTGATGGTCTTCGTCCATGGCTACAACACCGGCTTCGACGATGCCGTCTACAGGCTGACCCAGATCGTCCATGATTCCGGCTATCCGGGCACACCGGTGCTGTTCTCCTGGGCTTCCGGTGCCAAGACCACCGACTATGTCTATGACAGGGAAAGTGCCGCCGCCGCACGCGATCAGCTGGAAGTGACACTGCGCATGCTGGCGCAGACCGGTGCCCGGCGCATCGACATCGTTGCCCATTCGATGGGAACCTGGGTGACGATGGAGACGCTGCGCCAGCTCGCTATCACCGGCGACCGCGATCTGAGCGGCAAGCTTGGCGATGTCGTGCTCGCCTCGCCCGACATCGATGTCGACGTCTTCAAGAGCCAGATGCGCCGTTACGGCAAGCCGGACAAGCCCTTTATCCTGCTCCTGTCGGACGACGACCGGGCGCTGCGGCTCTCCGGCCTGATCGCTGGCTCGCGGCCGCGCGTCGGCGACTATCGGGACGCCGCCGACCTCGCCTCCTATGGCGTCACGGTGGTCGACCTTTCCAAGATGAAGGGCAGCGACAGCTTCAATCACACCAAATTCGCCGACAACCCGATGATGGTGCAGATGATCGGCCAGCGGCTGCGCGAGGACGACGGCTTTGCCAGCGATCGCGACGTGACCGACCGCATCCGCCAGCTCGCCAGCCAGTAACGCGATTTGCGCGGCGTAGCCTTGCATTGACTTTAGAACTGGACCCGGCCGCGCTCTGGCTTTATCGGAATAGTCGGAGAGGTTTGCCGCCCTTGGGGGATCCCGGGTGATCTTGCGTGTTAGGATCGTGCTTGGCCTTGCGTTTGCGCTTGCCGTCAGCGGCTGCGCCGGCCAGAGCGCACATGACCTTCTCAATCGCAAGCCCGTTAGCGCGCCGGCCTCCGACATCGCCGCCACGCATGAGATCTTCGTCGCCACCACCCGCCAGCAGGCGACCAAGGATCCTCGCCAGGTGTTCGACGGCGACCGTTCGCTGACCACCAGCTACGCCCGCGTCGACGTCACCGTGCCGAAGATCCATCAGGTTGGCGCGATCGAGCGCGCCAAGGGCTCCGCCGACTCTAACCCCGCCAAGCAGTTCACGGCCACCGACGTCGTCCATTATGGCGACGCGCAGCAATTCGCCAAGGCTGTCAGCGCCGACATTTCCATGCGCGGCGACCGCGCTTTGGTGTTCGTGCACGGCTTCAATAACGGGTTTGACGACGGCATCTACCGGCTGACGCAGATCGCGCATGACACCAAATATCCCGGAACGCCGGTGTTGTTTTCATGGGCATCGAGCGCCAAGGCGACCGGCTATATCTACGACAAGGACAGCGCCAACGCCGCGCGCGACGATCTTGAGGCGACGCTGAGGATGCTCGCCAAAACACGCGTCAAGAGCATCGACATCATCGCCCATTCGATGGGCACCTGGCTGACGATGGAAGCTCTGCGCCAGCTCGCCATCACCGGCGACCGCGACCTCGGCGGCAAGCTCGGCTATGTCATCCTCGCCTCGCCCGACATCGACGTCGATGTCTTCAAGAAGCAGATGATCCGCTATGGCAAGCCCGACAAGCCCTTCGCCATCCTGCTTTCGGGCGACGACCGCGCGCTCAAGCTGTCGAGCTTCATTTCCGGCGACAAGCCGCGCGTCGGCGACTACGGCAACGCCGCCGATCTCGCGAGCTACGGCGTGGTCGTGGTCGACCTTACCAAGACCAAGGGCGGCGACGGCGGCTTAAACCATGCCAAATTCGCCGATAACCCGATCCTGGTGCAACTGCTCGGCGACCGGCTGCGCACGCCGGCAGCCCTGCGAGCGGGCGAACCTCAGGGAGCCGGGTTGGACAACATCGGCCAAGGGCTCGGCAAAGCCGTGGGATCTGTGGCCGAGGTGGTCATCACCACGCCGTTCAAGGTTCTGACCATAGCTACCGGCGGCGAATAAACAGTCGCCGGGCTGCACCCTATACGAACAGATCGACCTTCTGGAACGTCGTCACGTCGACAAGGCCGACATCCGAAATCCTGAGCTCCGGGATGACGACCAGCGCCAGCAGCGAATGCTGCATATAGGCGTTGTTGAGCGAGCAGCCGACCTTGCGCATGGCCTCTGTCAATTGCTCGGCCTTTGCCGCGACGATCTCGGCGCGTTCGTCCGACATCAGGCCGGCGATCGGCATCTCGACCAGCGCCAGTTCCTTGCCCTTGGAATAGAGCACCACGCCGCCGCCTACTTCGCCCAACCGGTTGACGGCCAAAGCCATGTCTTCCTTGTTGGTGCCGACGACGATGATGTGGTGCGCGTCATGCGCCACGCTCGATGCCATTGCGCAGTCTTCCACATAGCCGAAACCGGAGACGAAGGCATTGGTAACGCCGCCCGTGCCGCGATGGCGCTCGACCAGGGCGATCTGGCAGATGTCGTTGCGCCGATCCATGGCGACCAACCCGTCCTCGACGGGCAGATCGGCCTCCAGCGCCCGCGTCGGCGCCTGGTTCTCGATCACGCCGATCACCCGCGCCCGCACCTCGTTGGCGCCCTGCGGCGCCGCAATGTCGAAATCCCTCGCCGCGAGCTTCTTGCCGAGCTTGACAGTGTTCTTCGCGGATTGCGGATAGTCATAGGCGGGGATGTCGATCTCGAGCTTGCCGGCCTTCGCCAGCCTGACGCCGCGGCCATAGACCTCGTCTATGGCCATCTGGGCAAGGTCCGAAACGATCAGCAGGTCAGCCAGTCGCCCCGGCGCGATAGAGCCGATCTCGCGCTCCAGCCGGAAATGCTGCGCGGTGTTGAGCGTCGCCATCTGGATCGCCGTCACCGGCTTCAGGCCCTGTTGGATGGCATGCCGCACCACCCGGTCCATATGGCCTTCATGCACCAGCGTGCCGGAATGGCTATCGTCGGTGCACAGGATGAAGTGGCGCGGGTCGATGCCGCCTTCGGTCACCGCCTTGATCTGCGCCGCGACGTCGTACCAGGCCGACCCCAGCCGCAGCATGGCCTTCATGCCTTGGCGCACGCGCGCGATCGCGTCCTCGGCGCGTGTGCCTTCGTGGTCGTCCTCCGCCCCGCCCGCGACATAGCCATGGAACGGCAGGCCGAGATCGGGCGATGCATAATGCCCGCCGACCGTCTTGCCGGCCTTGACCGTCTCGGCGATCTCGCCCGACATCACCGGATCGTTGGCGGCGACGCCGGGGAAATTCATCACCTCGCCGAGCCCGATGATGTTTTCCCAGGTCATGGCCTCGGCCACGTCGGCGACCGTCAACTCGGCGCCGGCGTGCTCCAGCCCCGGCGCCGACGGCACGCAGGACGGCATCTGCACATGCACGTTGACCGGCATGGCAACCGCCTCGTCATGCATCAGCCTGACACCCGGTAGCCCGAGCACATTGGCGATCTCGTGCGGATCGATGAACATCGAGGTGGTGCCATGCGGGATCACCGCGCGGCAGAACTCCGTTACCGTCACCATGCCGCTTTCGACATGCATATGCGCGTCGCAGAGGCCGGGCACCAGATAGCGCCCGCCGGCGTCGACGACCTTGGTCCCCGGCCCGACGGCATGGCTGGCATTCGGCCCGCAATAGGCGAAGCGGCCGGCGGCGATCGCGATGTCGGTGCCGGGGATGATCTCGCCCGAATGGACATTCACCCAGCGGCCGTTGCGGATCACCAGATCCGCGGGCTTTCGGCCCGTCGCGACATCGACCAGATGTGTCGCCACTTCGGTCCAGGGCTTGGGTTTCGTCGGATTAGTGCGGCTTGCCATGAAAAACTCCTGTATGCCCGACTGTGCCAAGCGGGCGTAGTTTTGACCAGTTGGCAACACCAATTTGTTTTAATACAGAACCGGTCCGACAGATCTCTCCTGCGACGAAGCGAAATGGCCTAGACTGAAACCCGGACACCATTCAGGTGCGGAAGAGATGGCACAAACGATCCGGTTTGCAATTTTCGTGCTGTCGGCATGTTGCGCCGGCGTAGCCTTCTTCACCTTCCATTCGTTCTGGGCCTGGGCCGCACCGATCGCGCTGTTCATCGCCGGCTCGATGCTTGCCGAATATGCCTTCGGCCGGCTGGCCTCACACGAGGAGAAACGGCGCGACCTGGAGGATCGTGTGCGCAACCCACCGACGTAAACCACTGTTGCAGAGATGCAATTCCGTTCAGCGGCGAAAGGGGCTAGTCTTTCCCAAGGAGTCTTTTGGAACCGCCATTTCGGAGTGCTCGATGCGTCGACTGACGCTCGCCAGTGCCGGCTTTCTTGCCCTGCTGTCCGGGTCTGCCTGGGCGGCGGATCTGGGCGCTGATCTGCCGATGACCGCGCCTGGCTTCGACTGGACCGGCTATTATGCCGGCATGCAGGCCGGCTATGGCTGGGGCCGGTCCGACATCACTGTCGATGGCGGTCCGATCAAGCCCGACATCGACGGCGGTTTTGTCGGCGGCCATGTCGCCGGGCTCTGGCAGTTCGACCAGGCCGTGATCGGCGCCGAGGCCGATCTCAACTACGCCTCGATCGACGGCACCGCCGATGCCGCCCCGGGAAACACCTTCGGCACCGACGTCAAATGGTTCGGATCGGTCAATGCCAAGGCCGGCTACGCCGCTGATCGCGTGCTGCTCTACGGCATTGGGGGCGTCGCGTTTGCCGGCATCGAGACCTCGCAAGCGGCGGGCACCACCTTTGCCCGAACCCGCACCAGCACCGGTTGGACGCTCGGCGCCGGCGTCGACTATGCCTTGACCAACAATGTCGTCGTCGGCGCGCAATACCGCTACTACGATTTCGGCAAGGAGCATTTCGACGCTTCGGACACTTTCACGGAGCGCGACCAGGACGTGAAGCTGCAGACGCTGGGCGTGAATTTCAGCTATAAATTCTAACGTTTTCCGCCATCGCCGCGGCTCTGTCCGTTATTGTCTCTTGAAAATCAGGTGGCCGGCGCCCGCAGGGGGCGGGGGGGAAT
>NZ_NSGG01000007.1 GCF_002295065.1 Mesorhizobium sp. WSM3859 | reverse complement strand
GGTGACGCGGCGCGCCCATATATAAACCCCGGTCGAGTCCCCACCCTCCCCGTCCCCAACGACCGGGTTTTAGGAGCCGGCCCCTGTCCCCGGGGCCGGCTCCGCTGTTTCAGGCCGTATCTGTCGAGGGCAAACGATCAGGGTCTTGCCGACGGTCCGCTGCCGATACGGCCTTTCCGAGCGAGGCGCAGCGGCGCAATATAGTTCGCTCATTGCGGATGAAGGCGATGCTGGAAATCCCGGAGGAACGCGGCGCCCGCCACCGGCTTTTCAAGGCTATAGACGAAGCCTTCAAGGCCGGAGATTTCGCGGCCCTAGGCGTTGCGCTTGGCGGCTCCGCGCGCTGGTTCGACGAGCGGATGCCCTTCGAGCTCGGCCTCGGCCATCCGCTGGAATATGCGATCTACTGGAGCCCGCCCGCGTTCATTACCGCGCTTCTCGATGCCGGCTCGAACCCGAACTATGACGATCCCGCCGGGTTTCCTTCGATCATAGCGGCGTTGTCGACGGAACGGCCGGACCGGCTGGACGTCATCCATATCCTGCTCGAGCATGGCGCCGACCCGAATATGCGCGGCGTGAACGACTGGACGCCCCTGCACTACGCGGTTTCGCGGCGTGACGCCGAGGCGATCCACCTGCTGCTGCTCTCGGGTGCGGACCCTTCGCTGAGGACCCGCATCGACGACTATGAGACGCCATCGGAAGGCGCCGAAGAGGCCGGCTTCGAGGCCGGCGCCTTTCTGCTGCGCGAAGCGATGAACAGCCGCCGCGGATGACGCGTGGCGCGCGGCCACCGTTATACCACCGTCAGCTTGGCCTTGAAGCGTTTGGCGTTGGCCACGTAATGCGCCGCCGAGACGCGCAGCCGCTCGATTGCCGCTTCGTCCAGCGTCCTTATCACCTTGGCGGGCGAGCCGACGATCAGCGAATTGTCCGGAAAAACCTTGTTCTCCGTCACCAGCGCACCGGCGCCGACCAGCGAGTTGTTGCCGATCCTGGCGCCGTTCAGCACGATGGCGCCCATGCCGATCAGGCTGTTGTCGCCGATCGTGCAGCCATGCAGCAGCGCCCTGTGGCCGATCGTGCAGCCTTCGCCGATGGTCAGCGGAAAGCCCGGATCGGTGTGCATGATCGTATGTTCCTGCACATTGGTATCGGCGCCGATCGAAATTGGCTCGCCATCGCCGCGGATGGCTACGCCGAACCAGAAGCCGACATTGCGGCCGATCCGGATGTTGCCGATCAGCGTGGCGTCGGGCGCGATCCAGTTGGTTTCCGCATCCTCGAACTCAGGCGCTTTCCCATCGATTGCATAGACCGGCATTTTGCGCCTCCGAATCGTCTCAACCAGCGAATTCGAAGGACCCTAAGTTCTCGGTCGCCCAGGATGCAATGGCGATGAGCACGACGCCGAGCGCCAGCGCCCAGGCGATGGCCGTGCAGCCGCAGGACAGCAGAGCCATCGTGCCGATGCGGCCCTCTCGCCTGGCGGCCAAGGCTTCGTTGGTAAGCATGAACGGTCCGGCGCAAGCCGTTGCCGCGAGCGAGCGCAGGATATGGACCGGCGAGACATACGGTTCGGCAAAGGCCAGGCGCCGGCCTGACAACAGTTCCATGGCCGATCCGGCCAGTCCGCAAGCCGTGACACCAACCGCGAAAGCGTAAAGAACAAGCACAACGGGATCCATGTTTACCAACCGTTTACCATGAAAACGCACAGTCGTGCCAACGCGCTGCAAGAGCCATGCCGCGCGGGCTGTGCCGCCGAAGGACAGGCAGGCGGATCGGGAAAGAGCGAATGAGACAGGCAAATCTCGCCGAGAGCCCGGACTTCGAGGTCGTCGACTCAACCCTGATGAGGCGGGTCTTCTATATTTTCGCGGCTCTCGCGCTGCTTTCGGTGGCCATCAGCGTCGGCGGCAAATGGCTTGGACGGTCGATCGCCATGGCCGGCTATACGGACGACACGACGGTGCGCCGGGTCGTCATGGGCAACAATCTCATCAGCGTTCCGGCAAACTTCATCCGCTTCGACCAGGCGAGGCGCGACGGCGTTGCCTCGCGGCTCGATCTCTATCTGCGCTATCCTGAGATGGACGGCTACAGCGCGGCCGCGCGCGACGACTTCAACCACACGACGACGAGGAAGATCATCTTTCTTTCGTTCGAGCCGCGGATGATGTCGCGCGACATGAGCGGCCGTTTCGCGCCGATCTACAGCGCCCTCATCGAAAAGCCCGGCACGCCCGGTCTGGGCGATACCACGGTTTACGCTTTCACGGAAAAATCAGGCTATCTCAACGAGGTGCTGGCCGTCGCCGAGCGCCCCGGCAAGGATCCGTTCGTCGCCCGCTGCCTCAGCGGGCCGAGCGCGGAGGAATCGCTGGCGCCTTGCGAGCGCGACATCCAGGTGGGCGACGAGCTCAGCCTCACCTACCGTTTTCCGCGCGAGCTGCTGGCAAACTGGACGGCGCTCGACGCGGCGATTGCCGCCAAGGTCGCGGACATCCTGAAGACGGGGCACTAGCGGCTGCCTCAACGCTTCTCCGTCTCGGGCGCTAAGACATTGTCTGGCATTGCGCTGACAAGGCGCGCTAAAGATCGAGCATGACGCCAGCCTATCTCGCCTTCGACCCGACCAGTCGCCGCCTGCGTCTCGACCCGCACGAACCGGCCTTCGTGCAGAACCCTTATGAGGCCTATGCCTTCCTGCACGGCACCGCCAACGCTTTCTTCTGGGAAGACTACGGTTTCTGGTGCTTTGGCGGTTTCGACGACGTCAACCGGCTGCTCCGCGACCGTCGCTTCGGCCGGCAGAACCCGGCGGGGATTCCCGACAGCCGCGGCATTGGCGACGACCGCTCGCACCTCGTGGCCTTTGACGCGATCGAGGCCAATTCCATGCTGGAACTCGAGCCGCCAGTGCACACTAGGCTGCGGACGCTGGTCAACCGCGCCTTCGTCTCACGCCAGGTCGAGCGGCTGCGGCCACGAATCGAGGTATTGGCCAACGAACTGGTCGATCGCTTCGAGCCAAACGGCGTCGACCTTTTGCCGGCCTACGCCTCGCCCCTGCCGATCACCATCATCGCCGAGATGCTCGGCGTGCCGGTCGAGATGGGGCCGCAACTGCTCGACTGGTCGCATCAGATGGTCGCCATGTACATGCACGGCCGCACGCGCGAAACCGAGGACACAGCCAACCGCGCCACACGCGATTTCGCCGCGTTCCTGCGCGGCTACGTGACCGAGCGGCGCAAGAAGCCAGGCGACGACCTGCTGTCGCTGCTGATCGAGGCCCAGGAGAACGGCCAGAAGCTGTCGGAAGACGAGCTGGTTTCCTCGGCGATCCTGCTTCTCAATGCCGGCCATGAAGCGACCGTGCACCAGACAGGCAATGCGGTGCGCTCGGTCCTGGCCCAGGGCGGCGATCCGCGCCGGTTCTTCGAAACGTCGGAGAAAAACGTCGCGACAGTCGAGGAATGCCTGCGCTTCGACGCGCCCCTGCACATGTTCCTGCGCTATGCCTACGAGGAGATCGAAGTGTCGCCTGGCATATCGGTCAAGCCAGGCGAGACAGTCGCGCTGCTGCTCGGCATGGCCAACCACGACCCCTTGGCCTTTGCCGAGCCGGATACCTTCAACCCGGCCCGCGCGGACCAGAAGAATGTCTCCTTCGGCGCCGGCATCCATTTCTGCATCGGCGCGCCGCTGGCCAGGCTTGAGTTGCAAGTGTCGCTGAAGACGCTGTTCGACCGGCTGCCAAATCTACGCCTGGCGGAGACACCGCGCTTCCGCGACACTTACCATTTCCACGGACTGGAACGGGTTGTCGTCACGTTTTGAGCCTAGGCCTGCGCCGCTTCGTCATCCGAGGCGATGGGGCCTACTCAGAGCCGGATCACATATTCCTTGCGCGTCGTCTCGAGCACTTCCCAGGTGCCCTTGAAACCAGGCCTCAGCACGAAGCTGTCGCCTGCCCGAACGGTGCGCGCCGCGCCGCCGTCCTCGGCGATCACCGAGACGCCGGACAGGATGTGGCAGAACTCCCATTCGTCATAAGAGATGAGCCATTTGCCCGGCGTCGCTTCCCAGATGCCGGCATAGAGGCCGCTGTCGCGCTCCTCGACATTCCAGGTGCGGAATTTCGGATCGCCCGAAATGACGCGGTCCGGGGCCGGCGCGCCAGCCTCCGGTTCCACGCTTTCGATATTCACGGCAAGGAAGGCCGACATATCAGACCTTGCTCAGCGCCTGTTCGAGATCCGCGACGATGTCGTTGACGTCCTCGATGCCGATGGACAACCGCACCGTGTCAGGCCCGGCGCCGGCCTTGACCTTCTGCTCGTCGGACAGCTGGCGGTGTGTGGTCGAGGCCGGATGAATGACCAGCGACTTGGTGTCGCCGACATTGGCGAGATGCGAGAACAGTTCGAGTGCCTCGACGAATTTGACGCCGGCCTCGTAGCCGCCCTTGAGACCGAAGGTGAAGACGGCACCCGCGCCCTGCGGAGAATATTTCTTCTGCAGCGCGTTGTTCTTGTCGCTCGGCAATCCGGGATAGTTCACCCAGGCGACCTTGGGATGGTTGGAGAGCCAGCCGGCGACGCTCGCGGCGTTGTCGCAGTGGCGCTGCATCCTGAGCGGCAGCGTCTCCAGGCCGGTCAGGATCAGGAAGGCGTTGAAGGGCGAGATCGCCGGGCCGAGGTCGCGCAGGCCGAGAACGCGCGCAGCGATGGCAAAAGCAAAATTGCCGAAGGTCTCGTGCAGCACCAGGCCCCCATATTCGGGACGCGGCTCCGACAGCATGGGATACTTGCCCGACTTCGACCAGTCGAATGTACCGCCGTCGACGATGACGCCGCCGATCGAATTGCCGTGTCCGCCGATGAATTTTGTCAGCGAATGCACGACGATGTCGGCGCCGTGCTCGATCGGCCGCACCAGATAGGGCGAGGCCAGCGTGTTGTCGACGATCAACGGCAGGCCATGCTTGCGGGCGATATCGCCGATCTTCTCGATGTCTACGAAGACGCCGCCCGGATTGGCGAGACTTTCGATGAAGATCGCCTTGGTCTTGTCGTCGATCTGGTTCTCGAAGGTCGAGAGGTCATTGACGTCGGCCCAGCGCACCTCCCAGCCATAATTCTTGAAGGCGTGCCCGAACTGGTTGATCGAACCGCCATAGAGCTTGTTGGCGGCGATGAAATTGTCGCCGGGCTGCATCAGATTGTGGAAGACGATGACCTGCGCGGCGTGGCCGGAAGCCACGGCAAGTGCGGCGGTGCCGCCTTCGAGTGCTGCGACGCGCTCCTCGAGCACCGCCTGGGTCGGGTTCATAATACGGGTGTAGATGTTGCCGAAGGCCTTCAGCCCGAACAGCGAGGCGGCATGGTCGGCGTCGTCGAAGACGAAGGAGGTGGTCTGGTAGATCGGCGTGGCGCGCGCGCCGGTCGCCGGATCTGGCTTGGCGCCGGCGTGAACGGCCAAAGTATTGAAACCGGGCGTACGGGTCATCGAAATCCCTCTCCTGACGTTCGAAAATCGCCGGGCATTCTTGGCGAAGCCCGGCTGGGAATGCAAAGAAGAAAATACCTTTCAAAGTGCGACCTTCGGCGAACGCCCGAGAAAATCCATTTCTTCCCGGAATAATTTTGCGCGAACCGCGGCGCGCTTATTTCTGCCGCACGCCGAAGCTCTGAAAACCCTGCCGCATTATCGGCTTCTTTGACGACAGCACGCCGGAATTGACGCCGGTCCAGCCGATCTCGCCCGACAGCTTGCCATATTCGATCTTCGGACAGCGGTTCATCACCACCTTAATGCCGGCCGCCTCGGCGCGAGCAGCGGCCTCGTCATGGCGCACGCCAAGTTGCATCCAGACGACCTTGGGCAGTGGATCGAGCTTCAGCACCTGGTCGACGATGCCGGGCACCGCCGCGGACCCGCGAAAAATGTCGACCATATCGACCGGCTGCGGCAGGTCGGCCAGGCTGGCATAGACCGTCTGTCCGAGGATCTGCTTGCCGGCGTGACCGGGATTGATCGGCAGCACCGAAAAGCCTTTGGCCAATAGATATTTCAACACGAAGTAGCTCGGCCGCACGTCATTGGGCGAAGCGCCGACCATGGCGATCGTCTTCACCGAATTCAGGATGCCGGCGATGTAGGCGTTGTCGTAAGTGTCGTGATTCATGGCTCGTCCTCATACAGCGCTTCGGCGAGAAAGGCAGCCGGATCGCTGCAGAAGTCGCGCATCATGCGAAAATGGTCGGTGTCCTGAAAATCGATCAGGTCGAGGCCGAAGCGGCTGATGCGGAAGAGCCGCGCGTTCGGACAGGCCATCAGCAGCGGCGAGTGCGTGGCCATGATCACCTGTGCGGTGCCGGATTGCTCCATGCGTTGAAACAATTTGAGCAGCTCGATCTGACGCGTCGGCGAGAGCGCGCTTTCGGGCTCGTCAAGAACGTAGATGCCTTGCCGGCGGCAACGCTCCTCGAAGAAGCGGATGAAGCCCTCGCCATGCGACCAGGAGAGGAAATCGGGCGGCGCACCGCCGGATTCCCGCGCCGCCTCGTCGAGATAGCGTGCAACCGAATAGAATGACTCGGCGCGAAAGAACCAACCCGCGGTCACCTTTGGCAGCCAGTGGCACCGGAAACTGCTTGCCAGTCCTGCGCCGCTCTTGTCGATAGCGCGAGAATGATCGACGGGCATGTAGCCCTTGCCGCCGCCAGCCTCGTCATAACCGGCCAAGGCACCGATCGCTTCGAGCAGAGTCGATTTGCCCGTACCGTTCTCGCCGACGATGATGGTGATGGCCGAGGCGAATTCGAACTCGAATTGGCGGTCGCGGAAGATCGGTAGGTTCCAGGGATATTGCTCCCAGTCGGCAACGCGCGACGGCTCAAGCAGGATGCGCCTGAGATAGGGCGCTTTCAGCCGCGTCAGTTGCTTGCGGGCAGCCATGTCGCACCTTCAGCGATGGGATGGCGTGGCTTCATTCAGGCCCGCTACTCGTCGGACCATTGCGGCTTGCGCTTGCCGATGAAAGCGCCGATGCCCTCCTCGGCGTCGCGCGCCAGCATGTTTTCCACCATCACGCGGCCGGTATGGGCATAGGCGTCGGCCAGGCCCATTTCGACCTGGGCATAAAACGCTTCCTTGCCGGTCTTGACCACCAAAGACGATTTTGAAGCAATGGTTTGCGCGTATTTGTTGACGACCTGATTCAGATATTCGCGCGGCACGATGCGGTTGATCAGGCCGAATTCCTTGGCGGTCGCGGCGTCGATCGTCTCGCCGGTGAGCAGCATCTCCATCGCCTGCTTGCGCGAGACGTTGCGCGACAGCGCCACCATCGGCGTCGAGCAGAACAGGCCGATATTGACGCCCGGCGTGCAGAAGGTGGCCTCATGCGAGGCGATGGCGAGGTCGCAGCTCGCGACCAGTTGGAGGCCGGCGGCGGTCGCCAGGCCGTCGACCTCGGCGATCACCGGTTTCGGGTGGCGCACGATCGTCTGCATCAATTTCGCGCAGGCGGCGAAGGTCTTTTCAAAGAAAGCCTTGCCGCGATCCGCTTCGGCGCGGTGCGCCGTCATTTCCTTGAGGTCGTGACCGGCGCAGAACACTTTTCCCGACGCCGCCAGGATGATGACGCGCACGGATTTATCGGACTTCACGCGATCGAATTCGGCTTGCAGCGCCGCCATCGTCGCCAACGACAGCGCGTTAGCCGGAGGGCTGGCGAGGGTGAGACGCAGAATGCCCTTTTCTTGGCTGACAAGAACGGGGCCGTCGGCGACGGCGGGCTTGATGGCAACAACTTCAGCCATGTCCAATCTCTCTGGTCAGCGCTCGCGGCGCATCGAGCAACAGAACTAGCACGCTGCCGGTTGAAGAACAGCCGCGAGGCGTGTTTTCTCCGTCGCACCGTTTGGTCCAGGCAATCGCCCGGAGCTTGTCACCTCATATAGGACGTTGCCCATGCCCGCCCAAAGCGATCTGAAGCCAATGCTCAACGCGGCGGAGGTCAATGCGCTGATGGCTAGCGTCTATCCGCAGCTCAACGACAGTTTCATCTCCTACGAGGCGATCGACGTCTTCCCCGGCGGCTGCACGGTGCGGCTCAACGCCGACGAGAGGCATCTGCGTCCCGGCGGCACGGTGTCCGGTCCGTCGCTGTTCACGCTGGCCGACATCGGCGGCTATGTCTGCGTGCTCAGCCACGCCGGACCGGACGCGCTTTCGGTGACCGTCAACCTCAACATCAACTTCATGCGCAAGGCCGAAGCCGGTCCAATCGACGGCCATTGCCGGATCCTGAAGCTCGGCAAACGCCTGATGGTGTTCGACATCGACATTGTTGCAGGCCCGGATGGACACACTGTGGCGCATGCCACGGGGACCTACTCGATCCCCAGGAAGCGGGACTGAAGAGGTTGAAATGAAGAGCTACTTCGCGCTTGTTGAAAAGACCGGAGATAGCGCATTCGGTGTCCAATTCCCGGATATTCCGGGCTGCTTTTCGGCTGCGGACGAGGAAAAGGATATCGCTCCGAACGCAGTCGAGGCTCTGCAATTCTGGGCCGAGGATATGCCCGTTGCCGAGCCGTCCAGCCATGAAGCAACGATCTCTATTCCCGAAATCCGTGCTGCGCTGTCTCGCGGGGCCTATCTGGTTTCGGTCCCTTAGTCCGGCGGCTTGTGTAGGTCGACCTTGTGGTAAAATATTACCGTTCAATTAACATATTGTTTTTTCGACGTTTTATTTGCTCTACGCATTTTCCGTCGCCTTGACGCGTCAGGCCCCCTAGCCTATAAGCCCACCCGAAGCAGCGGCCCGCAATGGCCGCCGTTTTGTTATTGGCGGGTGGCTCCGGTCGCTTCAGCCAATCCAAGCAACAAGAAACGCCTTTTCCTGCCCTTGGCAGGAAGGGTCAACCTGAGAGCAAAACCATGGCTACCTTTTCGCAGAAGCCTGCGGATGTGGTGAAGAAGTGGGTGCTGATCGACGCCGAAGGTCTCGTCGTCGGTCGTCTGGCCACCGTCATCGCCAACCATCTGCGCGGCAAGCACAAGCCCACCTTCACCCCGCATGTCGATGACGGCGACAACGTCATCGTCATCAATGCCGACAAGGTGGTGTTCACCGGCAAGAAATACACCGACAAGGTCTATTACTGGCACACCGGCCATCCCGGCGGCATTAAGGAGCGCACCGCGCGCCAGCTGCTCGAGGGCCGTTTCCCCGAGCGCGTCGTCGAGAAGGCCGTCGAGCGCATGATCCCGCGCGGCCCGCTTGGCCGCCGCCAGATGAAAAATCTCCGCGTCTATGCAGGCGCCGAGCATCCGCACACCGCCCAGCAGCCCGTCACGCTCGACGTGGCCAAGCTGAACTCCAAGAACAAGAGGGCTTCGTAATGGCTGAGCTTTCCTCGCTCGCAGAACTCGGCACCGTCGCCGCGCAGCCGGCCGCGCCCGTGCATGTCCAGAAGCTCGACAAGTCGGGCCGCGCCTACGCCACCGGCAAGCGCAAGAACGCCATCGCGCGCGTCTGGGTGAAGCCGGGCTCCGGCAAGATCACTGTCAACGACAAGGAATTCGCGAGCTATTTCGCGCGTCCGGTGCTGCAGATGATCCTCAACCAGCCGATCGTCGCGGCCAATCGCGCCGGCCAGTACGACATCGTCGCCACCGTCATCGGCGGCGGCCTCTCCGGCCAGGCCGGTGCCGTGCGTCACGGCATCTCCAAGGCGCTGACCTACTACGAGCCGGGCCTGCGTTCGGTGCTCAAGAAGGGCGGCTTCCTGACCCGCGACAGCCGCGTGGTCGAGCGCAAGAAGTACGGCAAGGCGAAGGCCCGCCGCAGCTTCCAGTTTTCCAAGCGCTAAGCTTACGGTTCCAAGCTTTCGAAAGGCCGCCTCCGGGCGGCCTTTTTGTTTCCGTCACCAGTGCCCGGCCGGTGTTTTGATGTAGTCGACGAAGGCGCGCAGCGGCGCGGGCACCAGACGGCGGCCGGGATAGTAGAGAAACGGCCCGGAGAAGCTCTGCCACCACGGCTCCAGCACAGGCTCCAGCGCGCCGCTCTCGAAATGCGGGCGAACCCAGTCCTCGAACAGCCAGAGAATGCCGACGCCGGCGATCGCCGCATCGATCGCGAGATCCACGCCTCCACCGATGCTGACGAGCAATGGTCCCGTGGTGTCGACCCGGACCACCTCACCATCCCGCTCGAACTCCCAGGGCGTCATGACCCCGCTCGGGAAGCGGCCGCGTATGCAGGCATGGCCAAGCAGGTCGCGCGGGTGCTGCGGCCGCCCGTGCCGGTCAAGGTAGGACGGCGCGGCGGAGGTGGTAAAGCGCTGCGTGCGCGGTCCGATCGGCACGGCTATCATGTCCTGCTCCAGCCGCTCATCATAGCGGATGCCGGCATCGCAGCCTGCCACCAGCAGGTCGACGAAGTTCTCCTCCGCGATCACCTCCAGGCGAATGGCCGGATAGGCGGCGAGAAATCCCGGAACGATTTTTGGCAGGACCAGCCGTGAGGCGCTGATCGGCACATTAAGGCGCAAGGTCCCGGCTGGCCGGTCGCGAAAGCCGTTCACGACGTCGAGCGCGGCCTCCACCTCACCCAGCGCGGGGCCAAGACGCGCCAGGAGGCCGGCGCCTGCCTCGGTCAAAGCGACGCTGCGCGTGGTGCGGTTGAAGAGCCTGACACCGAGCTGGGTCTCCAGACGGCGAATGGCTTCGCTGAGCACCGACGCGCTGCCTGCCGTGACGCGGGCCGCTTCGCGAAAGCCACCGGCGCGCGCCACCGCCATGAACGCCTGGAGATCGTTAAGGTCAGATGCCATTGTTCTTATTTCCGCACAGGTCGTGCCAGTTATACCCGGTTATCGGGACAGCGGCCATGCCCTATCTCCGTCGCCGACAGCGAAGGAGACCACGATGTCCAGCGTAAACAAATCCGGCACTTACAAACTCGGCGACCGCTCGGTCCGCCGCCTCGGCTACGGAGCCATGCAGCTTGCGGGCAAAGGCGTGTTCGGCCCGCCGAAAGACCATGACGCGGCGATTGCCGTGCTGCGCGAAGCGGTGGCGCAAGGCGTGAACCATATCGACACCAGCGATTATTACGGGCCCTATGTCACCAACAAGCTGATCCGCGAGGCGCTGGCGCCCTACCCCGACGACCTCACCATCGTCACCAAGATCGGCGCCCGTCGCGGTGAAGACGCCTCCTGGCTGCCGGCTTTCACAGCCGATGAGCTCGAGCAGGCGGTGCACGACAATCTTCGCAACCTTGGCCTCGAGGTGATGGATGTCGTCAATCTGCGCATCATGTTTGGGGTGCATGGTCCAGCGGAGGGCTCTATCGAGGCGCAGGTCACCAAGCTCGCCGAGCTTCAGCGCAAAGGCTTGGTACGCCATATCGGCCTGAGCAATGTCACCCGCGCGCAGATTGCGGAAGGCCGGCAGATCTGCGACATCGTCTGCGTCCAGAACCAGTACAATCTGGCGCACCGTGACGACGACGCGCTGATCGATGAGCTGGCACGCGACGGCATCGCCTATGTGCCGTTCTTCCCGCTCGGCGGGTTCAGCCCGCTGCAGTCGTCGACGCTGTCGGGCGTCGCGGAACGGCTCGGCGCCACGCCGATGCAGGTAGCGCTGGCATGGCTGCTGCAGCGTTCGCCCAATATCCTCTTGATCCCCGGCACGTCGTCAGTCGAGCATCTGCGGGAGAATCTGGCGGCCGCGGAGCTGAAGCTGTCGGCCGATGTGCTGCAGGAGTTGGATGGCGTGGCGAAAGCCGCGTAGGTCGGCGCAGCACCCCGCCCGCGCCTGCGGCGCGACCTCCCCATCAAGGGGAGGTAGGGCGCCGCGCTTTATGCTCGACGGCCGATTTAGCATTCGGGATGCCGCAGGCATGCAACGACGGCAAGTTGGCACGACGCTCTACCTCCCCTCGATGGGGAGGTCGGCGCGAAGCGCCGGGCGGGGTGAAGCGCCGACGTCAGCTAATTGATACTCGCCGTATGCGCCGGCTCGGCTTGCTTGATGTCCGTCGTGTACGGCACCCGATAACCATTCGCCGCCAGCCACTCGATCGCCGCTTTCGGCTCGTCGGTCTGGATGATCGTCGCGCCGCGGTCGACCCAGAAACCCCAGGCTTCGCGCGGCAGGCCGGCGGCGACGGCGAGTTCATCGCCGCGGCCGCCGGCAAGGAAGCCGCCTGGCTTGTGGACGATGGCGTAGGTGTCGGCCCAGAGATGCCAGTCGCCACGGACCGCTTCCGCACGCATATGGTTGCCGAACAGCGGGCCACCGTTCGACGTCAGCATTTCGGCGCCGTTGCGCCAGTTGATCAGCTCGATGGCATGAGGCGCGAACGCCTTGTCGACCTCATCGGCGAAGGCGGCGTCATGCACGGCGTCGTCGGCGAGGATCGGCATGAACTGGAAACCGCCGCCGGCCTTGGCGAGCGCAGCGCTCGCGGCATCGATGCGCTGCCGGTTCCAGAGGTTCTCCTTGACGATCACCTGATCGGCCATGCCGAGATCGCGCGCCTCCGCGATCATGCCCGGCAGGTCGGTCACCTCCAGCTTGTTGTCGAGGTTGATCAGGATCCTGTCCCTGGTCGTCAGCAGCATCTCGCGCAGCGTCGACACCGTCTCGTTGGTGACGGCGCCTGTGCCCTCGATGACCAACCGGCACGTCTTCAGCTCGGCGAGCGTGAACTTCACCACCTCGCCCCTGCAGGTGGTCGTGCGGTCGAGCCAGCTGTCATGCATGATGACGAACGCGCCATCCTTCGAGCGCCTGATGTCGACCTCGACGATCTCGGCGCCGATGGCGATCGAACCCTCGACCGCGGCCAGCGAATTCTCGGCGTAAATCGTCTTGCCGGCCTGCATGCTGCCGGCGCGATGGGCGGCGATCATCACATGATCGCGCCCCTGATTGGCGTGCTCGAAACGGTGGAGAATTTGGGCAGCGCGCGTCTCGCCGGCTGAACTTTGGTTAGGAATTGCACCAAGCGCAGCAGACAGAAAAAGGCTCAGCCAGAGTGTTCGCATCGGGGAATCGCTCCGTTCCGGGTCGGGACCCGGTTAGGCGATGCCCATGACAGGGCGGTGAACGAAGCCGGCTAGTTGTTTCTTGTTTGGCGCAATTCCGGGCGGAAAACCGCTTCACACTTTTCCTGGAATTGCTTGGTCAAATCCTCTTGGAGAGGCGCCGGAAGCAGGCCAACGCCGGCATTTCGACGAAGCGCCAAGTGAACCAGGACGCGACGATGACGGCGATCAACATCGCGATCAAAGCCGCGAAACCGATCCAAGGCGAGCCGGCGCCGAAGCCGGTCGCGTGGTCGCCGCGCAGCATCAGGTCGCCGACGATGGCGAGCCCGAGCTTGCGCTCAACCAGGCCGCCGACATTGATCATGCGCGCTTGGACGAAGATGTGGACCATGTAGATCGAATAGGAGAGCGAGCCGAGCAGCAGCATCGGCCGGCTGCGCAAAGCCACGCTGACCCACCCGCCCTCATGCGCGAACAGGTAAAGCGCCAGCGCGAAGACGACCGGCGCCGCGATACCAAGGTCGTTGGTGCCGGCAATAGAGACGAACAGCGCAATCCCCGCGATCATCGCAAGCTCGGCCAGGGTCCAGGCGAGGCACCCTGCCCCGCTGCCGAGCGCCTGTCGCGCCTCTGCAATGGAATCGTGCTGAAACCAGGCAAGTAACGCGCCGAGCGAGAAGCCGTAAAGGCAGCGGATGAAGCCGAAATCGAAGGACATGTCCATATGACGCGTCGAAACCGCGAGCAGGAAAAGCGGCCCGGTCACGGCGGCGGCGACGAACCATATCCAGGCGCGCTGGCCGGCCGCGAAGACGACGGCGGCAAAGATGAGATAAGTGAAGAACTCGGCCGAAATGCTCCAGCTCGGCGCGTTCCAGCTCAGGTGATCCTCAACGCCCATGCCCTGCAAAAGAAACAGGTTGGCGACCAGGCTTTTCAGGTCGAAACCGGCGGTGAAGGGCGCCGGACCCGTTCCGTGCAGCGCCGGCAGGACGAACCGCAGCGCCTCGAAGCCTGCGAAAGCGGCAAGCATCAGGAGATGCAGCGGATAAATGCGGCCAAAGCGCACCAGCGCGAAGCGAGCAAGATCATCCTGATCGTTCAGCCGGCTGCCATAGGCGCTGGCTATCACGAAGCCGGAGAGCACGAAGAAGAAATCGACGAACAAATAGGAGCCGCCGACAAAGGCGCTTTGCGAAATCATCGAGGTCGTCGGGAAGTGGAACAACGCCACCAGCAGCGCACAGATGCCGCGCCAGGAATCCAGTACCAGGAAGCGCTCGCCGGCCATCGTTCCGACACGGGTCGCCGCGGGTGCGGGCGCAAGCTTGAGCAGAGCCGTCTCAGCCATAATGATACAGATCCTGTGTTGCCGTGGCACTCGCCGAGCGCCGCTTCCGTTCCGCAAGCTGTGACTGGCATGTTGCGTGCCGGTTCTGTAGTTGTGGCTGCCCCGATGCAACCGAGGACCCGTAATGGCGAACAAAGAGATCGACCACGCCTTCACCGCCCGCTCCAAGACGGGCGCGTCGTTCGAGCCGACCTATGCCGGCGCGCTGTCGTTCATGCGGCGCAAATACACGAAGGACGTGAAGGGCGCGGACGCCGTCGTGTGGGGCATTCCCTTCGATGCCGCCGTCACCAATCGGCCCGGCGCCCGCTTCGGGCCGCAGGCGATCCGCCGCGCCTCGGCGATCCTCGACAACGACCCGCAATACCCGTTCTCGCGCGACCTGTTCGAGCACCTTTCGGTGGTGGATTACGGCGATTGCCTGCTCGACAGCGGCAACCACCAGAAGACGCCGGGCACGATCGAGCGCGAGGCGGCCAAGATCCTGAAATCAGGCGCGTTCCTTTTGACGCTCGGCGGCGACCATTTCGTCACCTGGCCGCTGCTCAAGGCGCATGCCGCGATCCACGGGCCGCTGGCGATGGTGCAGTTCGACGCGCATCAGGACACCTGGCCGGATGACGGCAAGCGCATCGACCACGGCTCGTTCGTCGCCCGGGCAGTGAATGAAGGCATCATCGACCCCGATCGCTCGATCCAGATCGGCATCCGCACCCATGCGCCCGATACATTCGGCATCAAGATCCTGTACGGACATGAGATCGAGGAAATGCGCGCCTCCGACATCGCTTACGCCATTGTCGAGCGCACCGGCGGCAAGAAGACCTACCTCACCTTCGACATCGACTGCCTCGACCCGGCCTTCGCGCCAGGCACCGGCACGCCTGTCGCAGGTGGCCCTTCCTCGGCAAAGATGCTGTCGACGCTGCGCCAACTCGGCCAGGTCGATGTCGTCGGCGCCGACATCGTCGAGGTTGCGCCGGCCTATGATCATGCCGATATAACGGCGATCGCCGGATCGATCATCGCCATGCACTATCTCGGCCTGTTGGCGGAACGAAGGCACGGGTGGAAGAGTTGAACAACGGCAATCATGCCGCGATAAATTATGCTCATGGCATATGACATTGGAATCGCAGGGAATTTGGCAAGCGATGAAACCGAAAATCTTCATTGACGGCGAACACGGCACGACGGGCCTGCAGATCAGGGCGCTGCTTGCCGACCGCGGCGACCTGGAGATCATCTCCATCCCGACCGAGCGCCGCAAGGAGACCGCGGCCCGCGCCGAATTCCTCAACGCGGCTGATGTCGCGATCCTTTGCCTGCCGGATGCGGCGGCAAAGGAAAGCGTGTCGCTGATCACGAACGACACGACCAAGGTGATCGACGCCTCGACCGCGCATCGCGTCGCCGAGGGCTGGGAATACGGCTTCGCCGAAATGGACAAGGACCAGGCGAAGAAGATCGCCGGCGCGAAACGCATCGCCAATCCGGGCTGCTGGCCGCAAGGCCCGATCGCGACGCTGCGGCCGCTGGTCTCCGCCGGCCTGTTGCCGGCCGATTTTCCGGTCACCGTCAACGGCATCTCCGGCTATTCCGGCGGCGGCCGGCCGATGATCGAGGATTATGTCGGCAAGGGCGAGGACGCCCCCGAATTTCTGCCCTACGGGCTGACGCTGCAGCATAAGCATGTGCCGGAGCTCCGCACCTATGCGAAGCTGTCGCATGACCCGATCTTGCAGCCGGCAGTGGGCAATTTCGCGCAGGGCATGATCACCGTGGTGCCGCTGCAGCTCGGCGGTCTCGACCGCGTGCCGACCGGCGCCGAGCTTCACGCGGCGATCGCCGACCACTATGCGTCGATCGACGGCGGCGTGGTCGAGGTCGCGCCATACACCCATATGGAGCGCATCCCGGAGATCGATCCGGAGATCTATAACGGCACCAACCGGATGAAGGTCTACGTCTTCGCCAATGACGAGCGGGCGCAGGCGCTGCTGATGGCTGTCTACGACAATCTCGGCAAAGGCGCGTCGGGCGCTGCCGTGCAGAATCTCGATCTAATGCTCGGCATCAAGCATTGAGCGGCAACGCAGGCGTTTCCAGAGCGCTGGGCCGTTCGAAAGGTTCGCTCGCGATGCTGATCGCCGGGGGTCAGATTCTGACCTTTATCTCCGTCGGCAGCGGATAGGCGCCCTTGGTGCCGCGCCAATGCGCGGTGGCAAAGCCGAGCAGGACCAGCGCGATCGCCTGATGCGTCAGAGCCATGTGCAGCGGCACCTGCATCAGCAGCGTGCCGATGCCGATCGAGGCCTGGACGACCACCAGCGCGAACAGAAGCGTGGCCCGGCGGGCATGGGTGGTGCCGGGCTGACGCCGCCACGTGGCGACCATATGCCAGAACGCCACGACAAAGACCGTATAGGCGCCTAGCCGGTGGACGAACTGCACCGTCTTCGGATTTTCAAAGAAGTTGAGCCAGGCGGGCTTCAGGAGAAGCAGATCGGAGGGGATCACTTTTCCGTCCATCAGCGGCCATGTGTTGTACGAAAGACCGGCGTGAAGGCCGGCGACCAATCCACCGAGATAGATCTGGATCAGCGTCAGGAACACGATGAAGCCGGCGAGCCGTTGCGTCGAGCGATCAGCGGCAGGCTCCGAATGCGGCGCCAGGCCCCGCGCGACCACCATGGTGGCGGTGAAGATCAGCGCGGCAAGCGTCAGGTGCGTCGCCAGCCGGTACTGGCTGACCGAGACGCGGTCGACCAGGCCGGAAGCCACCATCCACCAGCCGATGGCACCTTGCAGTCCGCCAAGCGCCAGTATGCCGAGGAGCTTCGGCCCAAGGCCGCGCTCGATGCGGCGCGTTGCCCAGAAGAACAGCAGCGGCAAGGCAAAGACCACGCCGACGCTGCGCGCCAGGATGCGGTGCGTCCACTCCCACCAGAAGATGGACTTGAAGTCCTCGAGGCTCATGCCCTTGTTGATCTCGGTATATTGCGGGATCTGCTGGTAGCGCTGGAACTCTTCCTGCCATTCGGCGTCGTTGAGCGGCGGGATGACGCCATGGATCGGCTGCCACTGAGTGATCGACAGGCCCGAGCCGGTGAGGCGCGTGGAGCCGCCGACCAGCACCAGCGCGAACAGCACGAGCACCACGACGTAGAGCCAGCCGCGCACCAGGGCGCGGTTATGCAGGTCTCGGTCGCGTGCGGCATAGGGGGCCGTGGCGGTGATGGCAGCCATGGACGTTTTCCGGCAATTGAAACGCTGGAGTGGTGGACCAAGGCTTGCGCCGTGGCAAGGCTGAACAGCGCGGCACCCCGTCGCGCCGGGCCGCGGCGGTTGCGCGAGCACGTCATTCAGCCTAAGCGAGACGGGTCAACGAGACCGCGACATGCCCATTCGCCTGAAAAAGCTGATCGGAACCATCCTGCTGGTGGCGCTGGTTATCATCTACGCGCTGATCGCGTCGGCCGTCGCGGTCACCCGGCTCGCCGAATACGGCCCCACGGCGCATCTTCTGTTCTTCCTGCTCAGCGGCTTTCTCTGGGTCCTGCCGGCCATGGCCATCATCAAATGGCTGATCATCGAGCCGCGGCCGAAAGGCTGAGCCTCGCTGACGCCGGCGGCGCCGGCTCGTCTAGATGGTCACCACCATCTTACCGGCATTGGCGAGCGGTGTGGTGATGCCAGACAGCATCGTTCGGATATGCGCTACGCTCTGGTAGCGGCCGTTGACGGAAATGCGCGGCAGCGCGTGCAGGAAACCGGCATGCTCGGCACGCAGCACGCCGTGCCGCGTGGTCACCGCCGAGACATAGCCCGCGTCGCGGGCAAAACCCACTTCGCGGCACCCGACAGCGCTGGCATAGCCATAGGGGTAAGCCAGATGACGCGGCTCCTCGCCTAGCTTTTCCTTGAGGATACGTCGGACGTCGCCGATCTCATGGCGCGCATCGGCTTCGGACAGGCGCTTCAAATTGCGATGATTGACCGTGTGCGCGCCGATGGTCACCAGCTTGTGCGCGGCCATGATGCCGAGCTCGTTCCAGCTCATCAAGGTGCCCGGACGGCCCGAGCCGAATTCATAGCTGTTCGAACGGGCCAGTTCGCGCAATGCCGCACCCTGCTCCTCCTCGGGCACTTCCAGGGTCAGCCAGGCGTTCAGCCGCGCCACGGCCTGGATCTTTCTGCCCTGTGTCGAGCAATCGATCACCGTCGATCCGCCCGCCGTCTTCAACGTCAGGCGCGAGCTGGTGTCGACGATGTCCTCGATGACGTCCCACCAGAGATCGACGGCGCCGTCGATCAAGCCGGGAGCGACGTAGATGGTGATCGGCGCGCCGTGCTTCTCGAGCACCGGCAGCGCCTCCGTCATGTTGTCGCGATAGGCGTCATCGGCGGTGATCGTAGCGAACTGCCCGCCCTTGCCACCAGCCTTGATCCGCTCGATCGCTTCATCAAGGGAAACAAAGGCATAATCCCTTCCCTTCATGTCGGCGATAAGCCTGTCCAGAAAAGCGGGGGCGATGTTCAGATGCCGATTGACACTGTTCGGCCTCTCCGGCGTCGCGGTGACGCGGTGCAGCATCAGGATTGCGCCAATGCCGCCGACAAACGGCCGCGCCAGGGGCGCCAGACCGGAGTAGCGCGCAAGGGTCAGCGCCAGTTTCCGGATTGCCTCGCCCCCGTCGATCATTCCTTCACCTTTTGCGCCTAGGCTCATCCAAGCACGACATTCGCCTATGCGAACCCCCAAGTCGGAACCAATACGTCTTAAGGATTGAGGGATGGTTGACGCCGCCGCGTCATTTGACGGCAACCCGGTCGCTGCCAATGAGGTTTCCGCGCGGTCGATGCGAGCCGATCATGGTCGGTGGTCCGCTACCGCAAGCGATGGCGCCGCCCTTGCCGATTACATTCAATTCTGCGCCTCGGCTCTGTTCGCGCCGGCGCAAAGCGCATCCTGGGTGAACAACTGGGCAACCGCGACGGGCGCCGACATGGTTGTCGCGGCGCTTGTCTGCGACGGCCGCCCGGCGCTTTCGCTGGCGCTGGAAGTCATTCGGCGCGGTCCCTTCAAGCTTGCCCGTTTCGCCGGCGGTCGGCACGCCAACGGCAATTTCGCGGCAGCCGATCCACGCTTTCTGCCCACCATCGACGCTCCGGCGATCCGCGCGATGTTCAAGGCGATCGCCAAGGCGCGGCCCGACATCGACCTGATCTCACTGGAGCGCCTGCTGCCCGACCTCGATGGCGTCGCCAACCCGCTCGCCGCGCTGCCCAATTTCGCGAGCCCGAACATCGCGCTCGCGGTCGATCTGGACGGAGGGTTCGACGCGCTGCTGTCGCGCGCGAGCGGCAAGCGCAAGCGCAAGAAGCATCGTTCGCAGACCCGCAAGTTCGAGGCGGTCGGCAGGTTCCGACGTATCGAGGCCAGAACCCCTGAAGAGGTCGACAGGCTGCTCGATGCCTTCCTCGAGATGAAGGAGGCGCGTTTCGCCAAGATGGGCATCGCCAATGTCTTCGGCGACAGGCAGGTGCGCGCCTTCTTCCGGGCGCTGTTTACCGATGCGCTGACCGAGGAAAAGCCGTCCTTCCTGCTGCACGGCCTGGACGTGGAGGGAAAGCTGCGCGCAGTCACCGGCTCCAGCCGTTCGGGCAAGCGGCTGATCTGCGAATTCGGCGCCATCGCCGAGGACGATCTCGCCTTCACCAGCCCTGGCGACTTCCTGTTCTTCGACAACATCCAGGAAGCCTGCGAGCTCGGTTTCGGCGTGTACGACTTCTCGGTCGGCGACGAGGCCTACAAGCGGCTCTGGTGCGATACCGAAGTCCAGCATTTCGAGGTGCTCGCGCCACTGACGCTGAAGGGCCACGCATTGGCCGCGGCGATGCGGCAAGGCGCGCGGGGGAAGGCCTTCATCAAGAACAACCCGACGATCTGGAAGCTGACCAAGATGCTGCGCCGCAAGGCTGCCGGGCAGGCAGCACCCGCTCCGGCCGAGGACGACAGCTAGGCCCGGCGAGAGTCGCTAGCTACGCCGCCTGAACGATCTCGACCAATTCAACGTCGAACACCAGGTCCTTTCCGGCCAACGGATGATTGCCGTCGAGCTTGACGCTGGCGTCGTCGACGCCGATGACCGTCACTTGCATGGGACGTCCCTCACGGGTGCGGGCCTGCAATCGGGTGCCAACATCGACGTCGATGTTTGCCGGCACGGCGGCGCGGTCGACGGTTACGACCGCCTCGGGGCGATGAGGGCCATAGGCGGCGTCAGCGGGAACGGTGAGGGTGCTTTTCGTGCCGACCTCCATGCCCTCGACATGGGTTTCGAGACCAGGAATTACCTGTCCTTCACCGAGTGTGAACTGCAACGGTTCATTGCCGGAAGAATCGAATTGGGTGCCGTCCACCAGACGCCCGGTGTAGTTGATGCGTACGGTGTCGCCGTTCTTGGCCTGGGTCATAGCAGCCATCCTTTTGGGAGTTTTGGGGGCCGGCCCATGGATCACGGTCCCGCTTTCGATCATCCACGCATCAGAATGCGCAGCGCGAAACATCGAAACTAGGAGCCTTGCCGCCGATGTAAAGTGCAGGAGCCGCCGAGAAATGCCGCGGCAACGCAGAACAGTCTTGTTGGCCTCCAGCTTTATGCAGCCGACCGGCGTCCGGGCAATGGATCTCCCGGCTCACGGCCGACCGGCGTGACCAGCGTGACGTCTGGAAAGCCGTTCTCGATCAGCTTCACCGCGGCCTGGGTCACCTGATCGTCGGCTTCCAGCATCGACAGGAAGACTTCGGTGCCGTCGCCGACCAAGCGGCTGATGCCCTGCGCATCGGCCGGGCCGCACTCGACCACAACGAGATCGTAGGCTGTGGTCAGCGACTGCATGATGATGGGCAGCCGGTCGGCGGCGCGCATGGCGCGGACCGGGTCGGCGGTGCCGACCGGAATGACATGCGCATCCGAATAAAGATCGGGATGGATGACGTCGCTGAACTGCGCTTCGGAAGCGAGCAGATTGGTGATGCCCGGAAACAGGCTCGAGTCCAGCATCGGCCGCGACGCCGCACCCGACGCGGTCAGATCGAGCAGCAACACGCGCAAGCCGGCGTCGGAAACTTCGCGCGCCACCAGCACGGCGGACGCGGCCGCCTCGTCGCCTTCGGGCGACACGAAGATCGCGCGCGCCGCGCCAGAGGCGATCAGCTTCTCCGCCGCCTTGTCGACATCGATCTCACCGAGCCGGGATCGGCGCGGCTCGGGCGCCGATTCGCCGGGTTCAGAAGGCTTGACGCCGGACTCAGCGGGTTCGGCAGCGGCAGCATGAGCCTCCACCCGCTCGCTCTCGGCCGGCCTGGGGAGTTCCGCTTCCACGATCGAATGGGCTGCCGCGGCTTCCTCGTAAGGAGCGAAAGCCCGACCTTCGTCATCGATCACCGGTTCCGTCCGCGCGACAGGCATCGCCACCTGCTCTATGTTCTCAAAACGGGCACCGGGGGCAGGACGCATGGCACGGCCGGAGAACAGCTCGCCAAGCAGCGTGCCGATCGCCATCAGCAGCAGCGAAGCGGCGGCGGCCGCCCCGGTGATCGGCCCGATCTTCGGGAAATAAGGCTGGGACGGCACCTGGGCCTGCGCGATCAGACTCGCCGCGACGGGCGAGTATTTCCGATCCTTGCGCGAGGCCGCCGCATTGTAACTTGCCATATAGGATTCAAGCTGTTGGCGCTGAACGTTCGCATCGCGCTGCAAGGCGTCCAACTGTACCTGCTGCTCGCCGGCGCGCGCCGAAGCGGCTTTCAGCGTGTTGACATCCGCGACCAGCTGATCCTCGCGGGCCTTGGCCGTCTGAGCTTGGGCCGACAGCCCTCGGATGATCTTTTGCGCCTCATTGCGGATCTGACCGTCGAGGTCGGCAAGCTGCGACTTCAGCGCGCGAATGCGCGGATGGTTGTCCAGCAGCGTCGTGGAAAGGTCGGCAATGTTGGCCCGGAGCTCCACCTGACGCTCGCGCAGGCGCTGGATCAGCTCGGAGGACAGAACCTCCGGCACGCTGTCCAGCGAACCGCCATTCTGCAACGCCCGGCGCACGCTCTCGGCACTCGCTTCGGCGGCGGCGCGACTGGCGCGCACGCGCGACAGTTCGCTCGACAGTTCGGCAAGCTGCTGAGTCGGCAGCACCGCATTGTTGCCGCCCATCAGAAGGTCTGACTGGGCGCGGAACGCCGCGACCTTCGCCTCGGCGTCCTTCACGCGATTCTGCAGGTCGGCGATTTCCGGCGCCAGGAAGTTGGTGGCGGCGGCATTCGATTCGAGCTTGGCGTCGCTCTTCGAGGCGATATAGGCGTTGGCGATGCCGTTTGCGATATCGGCGGCAAGCTTGGGATCCTTCGAGGCGAACTCGATGGCGATCGCGCGAGTCTTTTCGACCGCGTAGACATTGAGCTTGTCGTGCATGGCATTCAGCACGCGCTCTTCCGGCGGAATATCGAAGGGGTCGCTTTTCAAGCCGACGAGAACGAGCACGCGCCCGAGCGTCGACATCTTCAGGGTCTCGTCGAACTCAGGCAGCTTGTCCAGGTTGAGCTTGGTTGCCACCTGCTTGAGGATATCGGGCGAGGAAATGATCTGGACCTGAGTGGCCACACCCTGCTCGTCGAGAATCGGCTTGTCGTCGTCGTTGGTGCCTGGCGGCCGGGTGTATTCCGATTCGCGCGAGCCGATCTCCAGCTTAGCTGTCGCCTTGTAATAAGGGGTCGCGAGCCAGGCCAAAGCGAAGGCGAGCCCGGTGACCACAAGCGTGACAAGAACAATGCGCAGCCAGTTCCTCGCCAGGCTGGCGAAAAGCTGTCTCAGGTCGACATCGACATCTGCGGCCGCGGACTGAACGGACATGCATCCTGCTCCGAACTTTGAGTCGAGGATGGACCGTAAACAACTATGGTAACTCACCCGTTAAGATTAGGGCGGCGGCTTATTAGAGGGCGCTCAAAGAATATTGGGCGAAAGCAATAGAACGATTGGGTTTTTGCCGATCAACGCGGCCTCGGATCGCGCTCCTTTACCGCCCATTAACCCTAACAGGATGATAATGGTCGCACTTTCCTGGGGTTGTGCCGCGGCTTGCGGCAAGAGCGATGAAGGTTCCTGGCCGGTCATGAAAAGCACTGCTTCCCTCTTTCGCGCTTTGCTTGCCCTGTCGCTGCTGACCGGCTGCTCGAGCTATCGCCCGACGCCCGCCGCGTTCCATGAAGTGCTCGACCAGCCCTACCGGCTCGGCGCCGGCGACCGCGTCCGTGTCACGGTATTCGAGCAGGAAGGGTTGACCAACACCTACAGCGTCGACCAGTCCGGCTACCTCTCCTTCCCGCTGGTCGGCGGTGTTCCGGCGCGCGGCCACACCGCGCAGCAGCTGGAAAAGGAGATCGCCGACAAATTGCGCCAGGGCTATCTGCGCGATCCCGACGTTTCGGTCGAGATCGACCGTTACCGGCCGATCTTCGTGATGGGCGAAGTGGGTGCTGCCGGCCAGTATTCCTATGTGCCGGGGCTCACCGTGCAAAAGGCGGTCGCCATTGCCGGCGGCTTCACGCCGCGCGCCAATCAGGAGAGCGTCGACATTACTCGCGATATCAACGGCAAGGTGATGACCGGACGGGTGCTGACATCCGATCCGCTCCTGCCCGGCGACACCGTCTACGTCCGCGAACGCCTGTTCTGAAAAAGCCGTCGTGGCGGTGAACCTCAGGATCGTCCACTGCTTTCGCTCACCTGTCGGGGGAATCTTCCGGCATGTGCGCGACCTGACCGAGGCGCAGGTCGCTGCCGGCCACGCGGTGGGTATCGTCTGCGACTCGACGACCGGCGGCGACTATGAAGAACGGCTGTTCGAGGCGATGAAGGACAGCCTGGCGCTCGGCATCCATCGCACGCCGATGCAGCGTCATGTCGGGCCGGGCGACCTCGCCTCGGCCTGGCGCACCTATCGAATCATCCAGGAATTGCGGCCGGACGTGCTGCACGGGCACGGCGCCAAGGGTGGCGCCTATGCCCGTCTGTTCGGCTCACTGTTGCGGGTTTCAAGGTCTCGCGTGGCCCGCCTTTATTCGCCGCATGGCGGCTCCCTCCACTATGACGAAACGACAGTGACGGGAAAGCTGTTCTTCGGGCTGGAGCGCTTCATGGCGCGCTTCACCGACTGCCTGCTGTTCGTTTCCGACTATGAGCGGAAAACCTATCGCCGCAAGGTCGGCGAACCGCCCATACCCAACCGGCTCGTCTATAACGGCCTGCGCGCCGCCGAATTCGAACCGGTGGCGACGGCGGCAGACGCCGCAGATTTCCTGTACATCGGCATGATGCGCGACCTGAAAGGCCCGGATATCTTCATCGATGCGCTGGCATTGGCCGGCAGCGAGCTTGAACGGCCCTTGAGCGCGGTGATGGTTGGCGACGGCGACGACCTGCCGCGCTACCACGAGCAGGTCGAGCGGCTCGGCCTCGAGAGCCGCGTTCGCTTCCTGCCACCGATGCCGGCCAGGCAAGCTTTCGCCCTGGCCGAGCTGGTCGTGGTTCCGTCGCGCGCGGAGGCGATGCCTTATATTGTGCTCGAAGCCTTGGCCGCCGGCATGCCGATGATCGCAACCGCGGCCGGCGGCATTCCGGAAATCTTCGGCGAGGGCTCCCCTGCCCTGATCCGGCCGGATCCAGGGGAGCTTGCCGGCAAGATGAAGACCGCGTTCGGCGAGCGCGACGCGTACCGGGAGATGATGCCGCAGACCGGCGAGCTCAAGGCCCGATTCGGAGCCGACGTAATGGCGGCCGAGATCGAGAAGGCCTATTTCGCGGCGCTGAACAAGTAGGTCCGCAACCGCACAACAGCTTCAAAACCACCGGTTGTTTCAAGCCTTTTTTAGCTCTCTTTTGCTAAGCATTTGCGCGAAGCTCGCGGACAGTTCCCATGAATGAGATCGACCCCGCCCACCGCTTTTCCATGGATGCGGTGCGCAACTACGACGCTCCCGCCGATGGCGGACAGCCCGGCGGCATCAACGACGTGGCGCGCCAGGTCGCCTCGCAATACCGGCGCGATACCATGTCGCCGATCATGGTCAGCGGCGTGCTGCGCATGGTCGAGTTCGCACTGCTGTTCCTGTCCGGGCTCGGCGTCTATTTCTACTATGTCGGCTTCTTCACCTATCTGGCCTGGCAATATCCGCTGGCGATCGCGGCGACGTCGTTCCTGGCCGTGGTGCTGCTCGACGTCACCGACCGCTACCAGATCGCGGCGCTGATGCGCCCACTGGCCAATTTTGGCCGCGTGCTGCTCGTCTGGGCCGGCAGTTTCGCGCTGATGGCGCTCACCGCCTTTGCCATCAAGGCGTCGGAAGACTATTCGCGCCTGCTGTTCGGCACCTGGTTCGTGGTCGGCTTCGTGCTGATCTTCGGCCTGAGGCTGGTGATGTCCAGCCTCATCCGGCGCTGGGCACGCGACGGCCGCATGGAGCGCCGCGCGCTCATCGTCGGCGGCGGTAAGGCGGCCGAGCAGCTGATCCGCTCGGTCGAGAAGCAGCCTTACAACGACATCCGCATCTGCGGCATCTTCGACGACCGCAACGACAAGCGCTCGCCGCCGATCGTCGCCGGTTATCCGAAGCTCGGCACGATTTCCGAACTCATAGAATTCGCCCGCATCGCACGCATCGACATGCTGATCGTGTCGCTGCCGCTGACCGCCGAATCGCGCGTCCTGCAGTTGCTCAAGAAACTCTGGGTGCTGCCGGTCGACATCCGGCTCTCGGCGCATTCCAACGCGCTGCAGTTCCGGCCGCGCGCCTACTCCTACATCGGCTCCGTGCCGATGCTCGACATCTTCGACAAGCCGATCAACGACTGGGATTCGGTCGCCAAGCGCGCTTTCGACATCGTCTTCTCGCTTGTCGGCATCATCGTCTTCTCGCCGGTGATGCTCGCCACAGCGATCGCCATCAAGCTCGACAGCAAGGGCCCGGTGCTGTTCAAACAGAAGCGGCACGGCTTCAACAACGAGATCATCGAGGTCTACAAGTTCCGCTCGATGTTCACCGACCGGTCCGACCCGACCGCCAAGCAGACGGTGACCAAGAACGATCCGCGCGTTACCCGCGTCGGACGCTTCATCCGCAAGACCTCGATCGATGAATTGCCGCAGTTCTTCAACTCGCTCTTCGGCTCGCTGTCGCTGGTCGGGCCGCGCCCGCATGCGATCGCCGCGCAGTCGCACAATCTGCTCTACAACGAGGTGGTCGACGGCTATTTCGCCCGCCACAAGGTGAAGCCCGGCGTCACCGGCTGGGCGCAGATCAACGGCTGGCGCGGCGAGATGGACACCAACGAAAAGATCCGCATGCGCACCGAATACGACCTCTATTACATCGAGAACTGGTCGATGCTGTTCGACCTGCGCATCCTGTTCCTGACGCCGATCCGCCTGCTCAACACGGAAAACGCCTATTGAGTGCCGTCGCCCATGAGTTGCAGCCGCGGGCATTGCCGGCGTCGGCGGTCAACCAGTTGCAGCCGCAGGCTGTCAATCAGTTGCCGCCTTCAGCGGTCAACGCCAAGCTGGTCTCGCTGATCGCGTCGGCGGGGATCGGCATCGGCATCCTGCTCTCCGGCTTCGTCATCAGCGAGCCCGCGCCTTACGAAATCTATATGGCCGGGCTGATCGCGGTCTGGGCGCTGTTCGGCCTCAGGATCTCGCGCGCGATCGTGCCGCTGCTGGTGCTCCTGGTGGCGATGAATATCGGCGGCATGATCGCCATGACGCAGATGGCGGATCTCGCCAACACGCCGCTCTATCTTGCCGTCTCGCTGTTCCTCGCCTTCAGCGCGGTGTTCTTCGCCTCGGTGACCTCGGTCCAGCCCAGCCTCTACCGGCTGATCTTCATCGCCTATGTCGTGTCGGCGGTGGCGACATCGCTGCTCGGCATCGCCGGCTATTTCCATGCCTTTCCCGGCGCGGAGATGTTCACCAAATACGACCGCGCGGCCGGCGCCTTCCAGGACCCGAACGTGTTCGGGCCGTTCCTGGTGCTGCCCGGCACCTACCTGCTCTTCCGGCTGCTCACTGGCCCGGTGCGGCGCATGCCGCTGCTTGCGATGCCGCTGCTCATCATCGCGGCCGGCATCTTCTTCTCCTTCTCGCGCGGCGCCTGGGGCATGTTCGCGGTGTCGGCGGTGCTGCTCACGGCATGCCTGTTCCTGCAGAGCACCAGCGGCAAGTTCCGGCTGCGGGTCGTCGTGATGACGATCGCCGCCGTGGCGCTGCTGGTCATCGCCTTCCTGATCATCCTGCAACTGCCCGGCGTGTCGGACATGTTCACCCAGCGCGCGCAGCTCGAGCAGAGCTACGATTCGGCGCGACTCGGCCGCTTCGCTCGCTACACGATCGGCTTCCAGCTGGCCATGGAGCATCCGTTCGGCATCGGACCGCTGGTGTTCGGCACGATCTATGGCGAGGACACGCACGACATCTGGCTGAAGGCGCTGATGGATTATGGCTGGCTGGGCTTCGTGTCGTTCCTGACGCTGACCTTGTGGACGATCGTCGCCGGCTTCCGCATCCTCCTGCGCGACCGGCCATGGCAGCCCTATCTGCTTTGCGCCTATGTCGCCTATCTCGGCAATATCGGGCTTGGCACCTTCATCGACATCGACCACTGGCGCCATCTCTATCTGCTGCTCGGACTGGTCTGGGGCGCCATCGCGCTGGAGTACCGGCGTCAGCGGGAATTGCGGCTGGGGCGAGTTCCCGTTCCGGCAGCGGCCGCGTCATCTATCTCGCGGCATACGCCCGCACCTTCGCTATCTTAGCCCTGCTTTGCGCAGGCCCTCGACAAGCAATTCAGTATCCTCGGGATATTTGTGCGGCGGAACTTTACGCCACTGCTCGGTGGTAAAATTCGGGTGCACCTCCAGCAGCGCACGGGCGTGCTTCTCCGCCTCTTGGGTGTTGCCGAGATAGGCATGGCTCGCTGCCATTAGCCGATGGCCCTCGGAGCCGTCCCGCATCTTCTGCAGCGTCTCTATCGTTTTTTCATATTCGCCCAGCTGGAAATAGGCATCACCCAGATACCAAAGATAAGCATCGGGATAGTAAGGGTTCAGCCGCATCGCCCGCTCCAGCAGCTTCACGGACCGTTCCGCCTGCCGAACGTAGACAAGGCAGTCGCCCATCTCGGCCAGCAGGTCGGCGTCGTTGGGATTGAGCTGCAGAGCGCGTTCGTAGGCGGCGATCGCTGGATCGTGCTGCTTCTTGTAGAGGTGAGCCAAGCCCATCTCCGAGTAACCACGTGCATCGAGGTCATCGTGCAGCACGGCTAGACTTGCGAGCTTCAACGCCTCGTTCAGCGCAGCTTCCGGGTCGTTGGTCCACGCATAACGCCATTCGACGTTGAACGTCCGTGACAGGGCCGCATAGCTGCGGGCATAACGGGGATCGAGAACCCTCGCCTGCTCATAAAGCCGCCTGGCATGCCAATTGCTCTCCGGGCGGAAGCGGAAGCTGAGATCCTGTCCGCGCAAGATCATGCCATAGGCATGAATGTTGGGGTGATTTTGCGATATCAACCGCCGCCTCTCAGCCATGTCGATCTGCACGGCCAGCCGCGACGCGGTCGTTGCGGTGACATCGTCCTGGAAGGCGAAGATGTCCTCAATGCTGCCGTCGTAGCGTTCCGACCAGATCGTATGCTCGGTCTGCGCCTCGACCAGGTCCATGGCGACCCGCAGGCGAGCGCCCGCACGGCGCAGGCTTCCCGTCAGGAGATAGCGAACACCCAGTTGATTGGCGATCTCGCGCAGCGATCGCGTCTGGGC
Organism: Mesorhizobium sp. WSM3859; assembly: GCF_002295065.1. Taxonomy (GTDB): domain Bacteria; phylum Pseudomonadota; class Alphaproteobacteria; order Rhizobiales; family Rhizobiaceae; genus Mesorhizobium. The sequence continues at coordinate 291,045 of NZ_NSGG01000007.1, read as the reverse complement.
GACGACGGCCAGCGTCGAGTGTCGGGCAATCACCATCAGGTTGCGGAACCGGCACAGGTTGGAAATGAGATCCGCCACGACACCCTGGCACAAATGAAGGTCCGCGGGGTCACCTGAAACGTTCTCAAGCGGCAGGACCGCCAGCGAACTCTCCGGCGCGATACGCTCGGGCGCAGGGGCAAAACGTGGCGCCGACACCCTTGGCTCGGCATGCGCCAGCTCGAAATCGACCGCGAAGACCTCCACTTCGTCGGCGATATTTTTCAGCTTTTGCTTGCCTAGCGAGCGGAACGAGCACTCCGGCTCGCCACGAACGAATTGGCGAACGGATTCGGCGATGCATATGCCGCGCGGCTCCGCCAGCGACTGGATTCGAGCGGCCATATTGATGCCCAGGCCATAGATCTCACCGTCGCTTGCGATCGTGTCTCCGACGGTAATGCCGATCCTATAGGTGATGGGATCCTGGGCGCCTGACCACACCGTCTCGTTGGACAGTTCCCGCTGCATCTCGACCGCGAAATGCAACGCCAGGGTCGGGCTGGGGAACAGGGCCACCACAGCGTCGCCGGCAGTGTCGACGACTGAACCGCCATAGTCGCCAACCAAGCCGCGTATGAAGCTGAGCGACCGGGTCAGGCGGACAACTGTGCCTGCCTCGTCCTGATCCATAAGGCGGCTGTAGCCGTGCACGTCCGCATAGACGATCGCCGACAGCTTTCGATTAATCAGCTCGTATCGGCCTGTTACCATTGCTCTTCCCGCCGGCGTTTCCAGCAATCACCGGGCAGCGCAGCATAGCACGCAGAATCGCCAACAGCAGGCGGGAAAAAAAGACGTGCTCAAGGGAATATTGCTGAGATTTAAAGGAATTAGCTCATGCTAATGCAACGCCCGCGCGATCAGTGAGCGGCGACACACCATACCGTTGATCGCCCAGCCAAGGCCGATCTTCCGCATGTCCAAGCGAATGGGCCGTCAGGGACTCATTCCATGCAGGTCAATCGCTGTTGCCGCCTCCGCGAGCGCTCATGCCGCGGGCGCTCATTCCCCTTGCGCTCATGCCACGCGCGCTCATTCCCCTTGCGCTCATGCCACGCGCGCTCATGCCGGCACTGTCCATGCCGCCCGGTCCGCCGCCACCGAGTATCGCCGCGAGCAGCACATCCTCGAACATGCCTGTCTCGACATCCATGCGGACTGTGTAGTCGGCCTTGTCGTAGGACCAGACCCGCAGGCCATCGGCGAAATCGAAGTCGGCCGCAGCGAGGCCCGTCAGTCCGGTCGGGCTGGGTGAGCGGGCGGCGCTGAACGTGCCGAGATCTTCCGCGACAAGCTCTCCATCACCGTGCACAAGGAATATTATGGGCCTCGGAAGGTCGTAGTAGCTTCCCTCAAAACTGAAGCCATATATTCTTGCAAACCTGCCGTTCTGCAGCTGGTCTTCAAGGAGCCTGTTCTTGCCGCTTCGGTTGGCCGCGCCAGGGCGGCGCCCGATAAATTCGAACCCGCCCTCAAGTTTCATGAAATAGCCGACGAAACTATCCCCGCCGGTCACCTGGATTATCGCACCGACAGGCGTGTCATCCTTGGTCCATCGACCGTCCGCGCCGCCAACCGTGTACACACCGATCTGATCCGGAACCTTCTGTTTCCAAACAACAATCTTGCTCTTTTCTGTCAAACGTACACCGTTCACGACCTTGTTGCCGGTCAATGCCGGTATGTGCTTGGCAGTCGCTACCTGCGCCACGATAGGATTGAGAAGTGGGTTCACAACCTGCAAATCGATCACAAAATGGCCGAATAGATTTATACCCGACACGCTAAGAAGACTCTCTACCATTACCGCTACCCTCCGGTTCCTGGATCATGTATCTAACATTAGACTGAATGATTTCTTGGCATTAGGCAGCCCTTTGGCTTCTGTTTTGTTTCTCAGCCGCTTCCACCTCATGCGTCACGACATAAGCGCGATCACTTTCGCGCCATAATACGCTTACGACCCTGCCTCGCTTTTTGGATATGCTGTCCACATGGGCTTGCAACAATTCAATGTCGTCCATGATTTCCGTCACGACGTAAGGCATTGGACATTCCTCCTCATCTGACTCAAAGAACGCCGGCCCTGGCCAGTCTGTCTCGCGTCCCCGTCCGTCTCGCAACATGCAGATGCCGTGCACAACAAGCGCCATGACGCGCCGGCACGAATACCCTCGGCAAACCGAAGTGGCTTTTGGGTCCGGACGGCTTGATTTTGGGGCCGGCGCTTACAAAACCGATCGCGCGGCGGTTGAAGTTGACGTCGATGATCGTGCGCCAGCGCCCGCCCGTCATCAGCCTGTCAACGGCGCGCAACGTATATCCGACTTCCGCGTAACTGAGACCGTCCGGCGCAAGGCGCCGCCAGGTTTCGGCAAGAAGCATGCCGAGCTCGTCGCGCGAGGCGACCAGTGCTTCGCGAAACGCCAAAGGCGCCGCCGCATAGGCTTCATCGAACATCGGCTGGATGACGCGGAAATAGTCGGGACAGTCCTCCAGCCTGTCGGACAGGTCTTCCTGGCTTTGGGTGATCAGACCCCGGGTGACGAGCTCGTCATGGAAGAGGTCGACAAAAATGTCGAACATCGCGCCAGTGAGCGGTTGCGCAAGGGCATGCTCGTCGCTCCAGCCATGGACGAAATCCAGCATCGACAGCGGGTTGGCGGCGAGCCTGATCTGACTATTGGAGGAGAGCTCGGCGACGCGGTTGAGGAGATTGTGGGTGTAGAGATTGCCGTGACTGGTCTCCAACAACTCATCTATGACGGAATCGAAATGCAGGGCGGCGACGAGGGCAGCGAGGTCGGCCGAGGATTCGTGGAAGCCATAGTATTCCGCGCTGGCCGTCCCGGGGTCGGGCACGCCGATGATGGAATAGATGACGCAGTGGCCGACCTCATGGGCTATAACGTCGAAGTTCAGGGTGAACGGCTCGATCCGAGCGTCCGCCGTCTCATGAATTCCGACCTCCAGAAAGCCGTATCCCATGAAGGCGTTTTCATGCAGATTGCGCTGTATCACCAGTTCCAGGCGGTCGAGGTCGCGCTGGAAATGCCAGGTGATCGGATGGCCGAAATATTTCTCCCACACGTCCAGCGTGAAACGCACCGAGCCAAACAGATGCGCCGCCTCGAATGTCGGATCGTCCGGGTCGATGTGATCGAAATGGCCGTCGGGATCAGGAAACGCTGGAGGAAAGACGTCGCCGCGCCAAGGCGGCATTAAATAAAGCGGGTCGCCGCGAACATTTTCGGCAAGGCCGTAGGCAAACGCCTTGCCAATGGGGTCGACGACATACATGCGATCGTCGCCCGGGCCGGGACCGACCGACCCCGCCAGCGGCGACACGAGCACGATTTCGGGTCGATCAAACGCCTTGAGGAACGGCGCCTGGGCAAACAGCCGGAAGCGCGTCCCGTTCTTGAATGCAGAGCCTTCCACTCCAGATGTCACACTTGCCCCTCGCAATGGACAAAGACATGGCACGTCAAACTGGCTGCGGTATCGTCGGCGAATGCGGTTTCAAGTTAGCCCGTTTTCGTCGGTCAGGCCAGAGTGATCGGAAGAGCTGCTGCCGACCGTGAAAGCATATTCACGAGCCAGCAGGTCGTAGAAACTGTCGATGCCAGGCAATCCGATCGAAATGGCATAGTCGTCGATGTCGCGAGGAACCTGCCGGCCGAGCCGATTCTCGAAAAACCAGGCTGCGAGCAGGGCGCGCGGCACCGGCACGAACGGCGACGGCGACCGCTGCCTGGCCAGAGCCTTGTCTCGATAGCCAGGGTAGAGACCCTGTTCGCGCAATCTGTCCAGGATGGCGCGATGCAGTTCGGCATCGCGGTCTCGCGCGAGCGTCTCTATGGCCGCATCATCCTCGATCATGCGATCAAGGCCGGCAAGATCCGTTCCGTTGTCGCGCGCCCAGGCGCTGACGTCCGCCTGCCGCATAAGCCCGCGTCGCGAGCGAAAATCGCCCATGGCACGCTTGACTGCCTGGCGATCCGGTGCTGCCCGCTCACCGCGGGCCAACAGGCGAAGCAGCGCCTCGCGACGCAATTGCGCATATTCGCCGCTCAGCCGAAGCTCATCGAGAATAGCTTCCTGATCTGCCGTGACCTTGCCGCCTGGCTGGGCGGCCTCGTTTCGCCAGGATGCATTGTGCCAGTTCTCGGTCCATTCGAAATGGAAGGCGGGAGTTCCCTGCGCAGCGCCATTGCGGATAAACGCGTCCATCTCCTTCAGCAGCTGCAACCCGTCTTCGCGCTTCCTGTCGACCTTGCCTGTTCGCAGCCAGGCCGCCAGCTCCTGCTCCGTACGGGGATCGCCGATGTCTGCCAGCATGTCAGGCCAGGTTCTTTCCCGGTAGAAACGCGCCTTGGACGAGGCCGCAAGGCGCAACCCTGTCGGTCTGTCGATGATACCTTCCGCAACCGCCCGCTCGAGCGTCGCGCGAATGTTGACCATCGGCTCGCTCAGATGGATGTAGCCGGTTTCCGGCGGACCATGAATGAGCGCGACCTCGTCGTCGTCGGCGAGCTCGCCGTCGCGAAAGGCTTCGAAAATACGCCCAACGCCGCGCATGCCGAACGAGTGCAACTCCGCGGCACGGAGCGCGCCCATGCTGGACGCTCCGAACACGGCGATCCCTTGCGTCAAGGCCCAAAGTATCTCCTTGTGCAGGACAGCAGGCTGACCGTCGAAATAACCGTCGATGACGCCGATTGCCCTGGGACCGTCGCGCGTGGCGACATAGAGATCTCCCTGGCGCACGGGAGGGCGAAATTCGAAGCCGTCGTAGGATGCGATGTCATCCGCCCGCAGGCTTGGGCCGCAAAAGACGACCGCTTTCACTGTCCGCCATCCGACATTCGTCGAGCCCGCTCGCCCGGCATATAGGCGTCATGGTCGTCAGGACCTTCGAGGCCAGGTATAACTACACGGACCACAGACAGGCCGATCTCCTCCTTGGACAGATCGACGGTGATGATTTCGGTTACGCCTGCCGCCTGCAACCTTTCAGTCAGCCAGGTCACATTCGCTGCAACATCTTGTGCACTCCTGCCCTCGGCGGAGGCAAGTCGCCTGATGCTGGAACGTTCGGCCAGCAGTCTCTCTGCCTGCAGGCGGCGTTTGTCGCGATAGTCTTCGTTATATTCCTCGGCGGTCAGATCGTCCCGTGCCGCCGATACGTAGGTCGTTCGCACCTGAGCGGCCTCGATGAGCGCCTTCAGCAAGGCGGTCTCCGGCACCGGGTGCGCCGCCGCGCCTATGCCGTAATGGCTGTTCCGGTCCCGGCGATCCGCGATCAGACAGAAAAAGGCCGGCACGCCGATGTCGGAGGTCGTTTCCCACGCCGCGACGTCGAAGTCCGCGCCTTCCAGTTTCTTCAACACGTCGCGACACGGGCCGTCCGACGCACTGCCGAGGTCGACGCCGGTGCGCCGGCGGCTGGCGGACGGCATCCGGTTCCACAGGGCAGTCGCGTCGCGTTCGATGATTTCGCAAATCCCATGATGGACCGCTTCATCGGCTGTATTTCCCGAGGCGAGCCCATTGCTGCTGCAGTCAAAGAAGCCGCTTCCAGGAGGTGGTGGAAGAGTAAAGTTGGCCCGCACCGACTCGTAAGGCAGCCAGCGTGTCTCGCCGGAGATCATCTCCCGGCCCTCGATCCATAGCGTCACAATGTCCTTCGTGAATGCCCTGCCGCTGATGCGAGCCAGCCTTCCGACCTCGGCGAACCGGTGCGATTGCGAGAGCTCAGCCATGCTGCCGAGTTTCAGCGGGCGCTCGATGTGCTCCGCGTGATAAAGCTCCGCCGCTTCCATAAGGCCCGAAGCCGTGGCCGATTCCAGGTCGATGCCCTTGCCTTGCGAAACAGCCAGCGACCGGGCGTTGGGACGGCACACCATCACCACCGGTATGCCGATGCGGTCAAGCCCGGTCACATTGGCGACCCTGGTAATCCCCATCCGTGCCCAGTGCGGGCGAATCCGGGCAATCGCGCCGTGCGCGCTCTCCGCGCGATATGGAATTCCCGGTACGGCGCCATTCGCCAACGACACTAGGTTATCTCCAAGAGATCGCTAGAGCTTACCGATTTCCACCGGCACCCAACAGAGCAGGTCTCGCCGGCCGTCCACAATTTCAATGATTTTGCCCAACGGACCCTTGCACTCCAACCTTTGAGACTATAGGGCTTTGCGCGGTCCGGAGTGTAGCGCAGCCCGGTAGCGCACTTGACTGGGGGTCAAGGGGTCGTCGGTTCGAATCCGGCCACTCCGACCATTTTCAACCTAAAACTTGGCCCCAGACCTTTCATCGACCGAGAGCGGCCGGGTCGACCGATTCCCGCAGAAGAACGGCCGCCATCGTCGAGTATAGCGGGTTTGTTAATGTGGCCCGGAGTACAGGAGTTTCCTGGCAGCATCGAGAGTTCCGAGCACCGCCTCATCATTGCAGCCAGGGGCACTCTGCATGGATTCAAAGCCTTCTCCACCCGGATCGAACCTGACGCAGCTGACCAGCTTGCGGTTTTTCGCAGCTGTCTATGTGCTTGCGTACCATTCGGCAAACATCAACGGAGCGCCACACCTGATCGCCAATTTTGTGAAAAATGGCTATCTCGGCGTCTCGTTTTTCTTCCTGCTGTCCGGATTCATCCTGACACATTCCTACTTTGGCAAGATGTCCGATTGGCATGAGGTTCGACGGTTCGCAATCGCGAGATTTGCCAGAATTTATCCGGTCTATCTCCTTGCCCTCGCGGTAGCTCTGCCGCTGGCAAAAGGGCTTTTCGATTACCCGCTTGCGTCGCTGGCGACGCTTGGCCTCATTCAGGCTTGGGGAGCACCAGCGTCATTGCTTGCATTCTTCTGGAACCCCGCCGGCTGGACGCTTTCGGTCGAGTTCTTCTTCTACCTCATGTTCCCGCTCCTGCTTCCGCTCCTGTCAAGACTTACGACCGCGGCTCTGTGGGCCGGCCTGGCGGCAGCGGTGTCGATTTTTGCCGTTATGTGCCTTCCGGGTCTCGGGCCGACAGGTTACCTTGCTTTCAGCTGGATGGCGCCAATGCCTCTCCCGCTTCTGAGGCTGCCCGAGTTCATCACCGGCATCATCTGCGCCCTGCTTTTTCGGGCTGGCTCGCTCGATCGCTTTCGTGGCGACTTGGCCGCCATCCTGGCCGGTGCGTTCACGGTTGTCGCGCTTGTCGCAACCAGCACGGCGACCATAGCGTCTTTCGCGGGAATCGGCTTCGTTGCCCTGATTGTGACATGCGCCGTGAATCAGGGCATGGTCCGACGCGTGCTGTCGCACAAACCTCTCGTGCTGCTGGGCAATGCAAGCTATGCCCTCTACATCCTCCAAATTCCGGTTCGAAAGTGGATGCCAGTGATATTCACGGGGGAATGGGAATGGATCGGACGGCTTTTGTATCAGCCCTTGCTGGTCATTATTTCGGTCGCCGTCTTCATTCTGCTGGAGGAGCCAGCCCGCAGGTTTCTCCGAGGCTCAATTCCGAAACGCGCGAGCCCATCCATCGCATGATTCAAGCAGCGTGCGCCGCCAGCATGCGGCGCGCGCTTTCCTCGTCGGTGATGAGCACGGTCGGCGCGATCAGGTTCATGGCGCCGAGCAGCGCCTCGGTCTTCTCCGCGCCGCCGGAGGTGAGGATGCGGATCGGGGCCTTGCGCAGCCGATCGACATCCACCGACATAACATGGCTGTTGACCGGATGGTCGACCAGGTCGCCCTGGCGGTCGTAGAAATGGAACAGAAGGTCGCCAACGGCGCCACGCGCCAGCAGGGCCTCCCGGTCCGCTTCCTTGAGAAAGCCGCCCCGCGAGAAGGTGGTGGCCGAAGCGATGCCGCCGACGCTCAGCAGGACCGCATCGAGCGCGTCGGCCATTGCAAAAATCTCCTGCAGGCCGCAGCGCTCGACCAGCGCGATCTTGGTCTCGACGCTGTCGACGACGGCCGGCGTCGGCATCAGATAGCCGTCGCCCTGAAAAATCTGGGCGAAGCGCCAGGCGAACTCGGCCGGGTTGACCCGGCGTGCGACGCCGATGCCGCCAAGCAGCGAGATCACGCTGAAGTCGGTAAGCGATTTGGCGCTGATGAACGGCAAGGTGTTGAACAACGTGACGCCCCAGCCGACGCCGACCCGCATGCCGGATTTCATCGCGTCGGACAGAAACATACCGGTCTTGGCGGCAATCGCCGGGATCGGATCGGCGTTGGGGTCGGAGAGTGGCGCCACCAGCGCCTGCTGCAGGCCGAAGATCTTTTCCAGCGCGCGCTCCAGGCGCACGATCTCCAGGAGTTCGCTCTCGATGGTGATCTTCACCTCGTTGCGTGCCCTCGCCTCCGCCAGCATGCGCACGATGGTAACCCGGCCGACGCCGAGCACGTCGGCGATCTCGTTCTGTGTCATCTGCTCGACGAAATACATCCAGGCGGCGCGAATCCTTAGCCGGTCGGTCCGGCTTTCATTGACGACCTGCTCGGCCGCCTCCGCTGTCGCCTTGCCGTTTTCAGCTTCGCCCTGCCGTCGCCTGCCCAAGTTCCCCTCCGCGATACCGTCGCCGATTCTGCGCGCTGGTTAAATATCGTCTATTGATCTACCAATCGACACGAACAATCTAGAGAGGGGGATTGGCGCCCCCGAGCCGTTAGCGACTTCAGCACTTCGAGGTAATTGGCGATGCTGCGACAAATCTCCGAGGACGTCCGCGCCAACCTGAAGGACCGGCTTCGGGAACTGCGCGACGCCATCCGCCAGAGCCGCCACGACAGCGCCGGCGAGACGTCTCATGATATCGCCGCCAATTTGCCTCCCTTTCCGGGCCGCAGCCTGCTCGGCCACGCCGCAAGCGCCGTCGACGACGCGCTGACGATCGCTGAATCCTTCGTTCCGCATTCCCGGCCGCTCAAGGTCGACGGAACGACCGTAAAAAGCCTGCGCTCCTATTTCCCGGACGGCGATGAAGACCGGCAGATCGGCGGCGAACGTCAATTCAGGCGCGACATGTATTATCTGACCCGCGCGGTTCTGGCCGGTTACGGCGTCGACAATCCCCGCGTACACGAGGCGAGTTTTTCCGCCGTGCACGCCGCGATGCGCAAGCGCCATGCCGATCTCCTGGCTGGGGCGACGGCGGACACGGCCTCCACCGACCAGGTCGCGGCGGCCTGCGCGGCTCTCCTCGTCGAATGCCTCAACCATCGTCCGGTTCAGCCTGGCGAAATCGGGACGGGCCCGGCGATCGCCGGCGATCGGTCGCTCGACATCAGCTGCCTTGCGCCCGTGGTGCTTGCCTGCGGACTGGCGACCAAGGCGGACGGCGGCGCGCCGGAGCCCGACATTCTCGAGATCGCGGTGCTGGCGGCCGAAGTGCGGGAGGATCGCATCCGGCAGGCCTGCGCCCAGGCCAATGCCGTCCAGGAACTGACACCGGTCCTCGCCACACTGCTCGCGCATCTGACCTAACCGCCGCGAGGATCCGCTATCGTTCGGCCGCCATGGCCGCAATGGTCTTCTTGGCGCGCTGGATCGAGGCCGGGCTCATGCTGAGCTCGGTCAGGCCCATCCCGATGAAGGCCGGGATCAGGTCCGGACGGCCGGCGGCCTCGCCGCACATGCCAACCATGATGCCGGCCGCGACACCGGCCTTGGCCGTCAGCTCGATCGCCGACATCACCGCCGGATTGGTGACGTCGTTGAGCTTGGCGACCGTCGGATTGAGGCGGTCGGCGGCCATGATGTACTGGGTGAGATCATTGGTGCCGATCGAGAAGAACGCCACTTCCTTCGCCAGCGCCGGCGCGATCAGCACGGCGGCCGGCGTCTCGATCATGACGCCGAGGTCGAAGCTCGCATGCTCAACGCCCTCGGCCTTCAACTCGGCCTCGCATTCATAGACCAGCGCGCGTGTGCGCGTTACCTCGGCGATTTCCGAGACCATCGGCAGCATCACCTTGATATTGCCGTGGACGGCGGCCCTGAGCAGCGCCCGCAGCTGGCGCTTGAAGATGTCGGGCCGGTCGAGACACATGCGGATGCCGCGCCAGCCGAGGAAGGGGTTTTCCTCGTCCGGAAATTCGATGCCGGCGATCGGCTTGTCGCCGCCGATGTCGAGCGTGCGCACGATGACCGAATGCGGCGCAAACGCCCTGGCCATGGCGCTGTAGGTCTCGGCCTGCATGTCTTCCGAAGGCAGGTGCATATGGCGCATGAAGAGCAGCTCGGTGCGGAACAGGCCGACGCCCATGGCGCCGGCTTCCTGCGCCGCCTCGATCTCTTCCAGCGAGCCGATATTGGCCGCGACCTCGATCACCGTGCCATCGGCGCGGGTAGGAGTTACTCCCTTGAATATCTTGAGGCCCGCGCGCTCCTGCGCCGCGGCTTCAACGCGCCGGGTGAAATCTGAGCGCGTCGCCTCATCCGGATCGACGATCACATGCCCGGCATTGCCGTCGATGGCGACCTCCTTGGCCGCACGCAACTGGTTGACCTTATCACCGAGACCAAGCACCGCCGGGATGCCGTGCGAGCGCGCGATGATGGCGATGTGCGAGGTGGCGCCGCCGTGGCCGCAGACCACGCCGCCGATGCGCTTCAGCGGCGCGCGCGCCAGATCCCAGGCGCCGATGTCGTCGGCAATCAGGATCGCGCCCTGGGGAATGGTCTCCAGGCTGACCTCGTCCTGGCCGAGCAGCACCAGGCATATCTGCCGGCCGACGGCATGCACATCGTCGGCTCGGGCATTAAGATAATGGTCGTCGACCGCGCTGAAATCGGCGGCGATGCTGGCTGCGGCCGCGATGACGGCGGAGACCGCATCGTCACCGCCTTTGATCAGTCTTTCCACTTCGCCGGTCAGGCTGTCGTCGGCGGCGATATCGCGTAGCGCCGCGACGATGCCACGGTCGCCGGCCGAGAGATTGTTCTCGGCGAGCGTGCGATCCATGCGGGCCTGGACGCTGGCGACAGCACTGTGGAAGCGCTCGAGTTCGCGGTCGATCTCATCGGCCTGCAGACGCCTGCCCGGTCCTTCGATTTCCGGGGGGAAGTGAGCAAAGGCCGGCCCGATGGCCACGCCCTCGCTGGCGGCGACGCCTTGAAGTTTCGGTGCTCCACCCGCCGGTGCGGCGGCAGTCGGCGCGGCCTCGGGCGCGGGTGCCGCAGCTGCGGTTTCCGAGCCGCCCTCGCCCGCTTCACCCTCGTCATCCAGGCCAGCGCGCGGATTCTCAAGATAGCCGATCAGCGCTTCGATTGCTTCGATGGCGTCGGCACCGTTGGCGCGCACGGTGACTTCCTGGTTTTCCTTGACCGCCAGCAGCATCAGCTTGACCGAGCTCTTGGCGCTGACCGCCTTGCCGTCCTTGACCAGCTCGACATCGGATTCGAAACCCTTGGCGAGTTTTACGAACCGCGTGGCGGGACGGGCGTGCAAACCTTCGTGCACTCTGACGATGGTCGAGCGTTCCATGGCAATACTCTAGGTTTGGGCGCCGTCGACAGACAGCGGATATTATCAGGCGGCGATGGTGATGACAGCGCCCGGCGTCAGAGCCGTCACCAGCGCCCCGGTGTCGATCTCGGACGCGCACAGCTCGCCCGGCCTTTCGGCCTCGGTCGCTCCGTTGAAGGAGATCACGACATGGCCCATTTCGCGGACCTTGCTCCAGGCCGTTTCGCCGACCGCGGTTATAACAGCCGAGACCGGTCCGAGCGTGATTGACGCACCTTTCGCCGGCCCGCTGTCGCTCGGACCTTCCTCCGTCTTGTGCAGAACGGAGACCTCTGCCAGTTCGGGAGGCGAGCCATCCGCGAACAGGATGACCACGCCGCCCTCGGCGAGGTCCGCCACTTCGGGTCCAATTGCCGTGACCCGTGTCTTGAGAAGAACCGACATATGGCGAACCTCGTTTTTACTGATGTTCTAGAACACGATCAGGGACACGACCCATGCGATCAGCACGGAGACCGGGCCCATGATCTGGCGGCTGATGAGCACCGCCGGCACACCGATTTCGATCGTCTTCGGCTTGGCCTCACCGAGCGCCAGACCGACGGGAACGAAATCGCAGCCCACCTGGGTGTTGTAGGCAAACAGCGCCGGCAGCGCCATCGCGGGCGAGATGGTGCCGTTGGCGATCTGCGGGCCGATGATGGCGACGCCGATCACCTGTGCGATGACCGCGCCCGGTCCCAGGATGGGCGACAGGAACGGCAGGCCGCAGATGGCCGAGATGACCAGCAGGCCGACGATGTTGTTGGCCAGCGGACCCATCGGCTGCGCCAGAACGTCACCGATGCCGGTATAGAGGATCAAGCCGATCAGCATGGTCACGAAGGCCATGAACGGCAGCACGTTGCGGACGACCTGGTCGATGGTGCGGCGGCCGGAATTGAAGAAGATGCCGACCACACGCCCCATGACGCGGCCGATCGAGCTGATCAGGCCGATAAGCCCGCCTTCGCTCGGCAGCGGCTCGGCCGCCCTGGCTGTGGTGTTGCTGCTCGAATTCATGGTTGCTGCTCCCCCCGCGGTGGTGACCGCTTCGGATCCGTCCGCCATTGTGACGTTGGCCGGCTTCACGCCCGAAACGTAGATGTCTTCCGTGATGAACTGGGCGAGCGGACCCGCCTGGCCGACCGGCGTCAGATTGACGGTCGGGATGCGCTTGCGCGGGTAGACGCCGCAGCGCGCGGTGCCGCCGCAGTCGACGACGACCACCGCCATCTCGCTTTCAATCGGCGGCGATTTGAAGCCGTCGACGGCCTGGGCGCCGGTCATGTCGGCGATGAGCTGGGCCACCGGATGGATGCCGCCGCCGGTCACCGACACGACCTTGCTGCGCTGCTCGGTCGGCTCGATGACCAGGGGGCCGCCCCAACCGGTGGAGCCTCTCGAGATCTTTACTGCCTTGTATGTATTGGCCATGGTGTCCTCCCGCCTTAGAGCTCGACGCCCTGGCGGCGTGCCATGATGGCCGTGATGCGCTCGGTCAGCATGCCTTTCAGCAGGATGACGACGAGGCCGACGATGGCGTACCAGATGGCCACCTTGACGTGATAGCCATTGGCGATGACGCCCCGCTTCTCGAGGTCGAGCAGCGCGACCAGCATGCCGCCCCAGACGAAATATTCACCGGGGTTGATGTGCGGGAAGAGGCCGAGCGGCGGATGCACATAGGACACTGCCGCGTCATAGAAGGCAGGCTTGTGCTTTTCTTCCAGGAAGGAGCCGAAGGTGTAGGCCATCGGGTTGGTGAGGAAGAACACCGAGAGCACCGGCAGCACCGTGTAGCGGGTCAGCGCGATGCGGCCGGCGCCGCGCGCCAGACCGTGGACGCGCTCCTCGCCGACCAGCTCGGTGACGGCGTAGAAGGCCGTCATCAGCACGACCAGGGTCGGGATGATGCCGGTGACGAAGCCGGCGAACACCTCGCCGCCCTTCTGGAAGATGCCGATAAAGTATTTGCCGATCGCGGTGAGCCAGCCGAGCTGCTCTTCCTGCTGCACGTTCTTCAGCTGCTCCTTCAGCTGATCGGCGGTGACCGGCGCGTTGTCGGTCGTCGCCTGCGCCAAGACCACGAGATGATCGGTGGCATGCTCGACGCCGAGCTTGCCGTGCCAGGCAGCATCCGAGACCATGGTGCCTGCGACATGCAGGTTGTGCACCGCCACGTCGGCATGCTGCGCTAATAACGAAATTACAGACATTTCTCCTCCTTATGACCCCTGCCGGTCATTCCCAGCCGGCTGCCGGCGTCGTTTAAGCCCTTGCTACGTTCAAGCCGGCCAGGCCCGGCTTCTTCCCCGGCTCCGACCGCGCGCGGTCGATCTGCTCGATCGCCCGTTTCACGGCCTCGGCCACACCGGGTTCCCCCTCCCCCATGATCGCAGGGTTGGACCGGAGTCGATCGAGGGGGATGCCCTCGAATTCTTCATGTCGCTTGAACTTGGTCAGCACCGAACGGCCGCTCATGACCATCATGCGGCGCACGATGAGATCCGGCGTCACGACGATGAGCGCGATGGTGCCCTTGGCCAGCCGGCCGCGGAAATTGCCGGCGCCGACGAAGCCGTCCTTGTATTGGCTGGTGACGCCTTTGAAGACGTCCGAATAGTGCCGCATCTGCAGCCAGACGCCGAGCGATTGCAGCGCCCAGACGACAAAAAGCAGAAGCAGCGCCCACTGCCAGATCGCCATTTCGGTTTCCTCCCGAGTCTCTTTCTCCGGCTCATATTGAACGGAGGAGAGATGACCCGAAAGTGAGAACATTTGTTTCCTCGAATGTCAACATGTATTATATTAGCCGCCATAACGCTCCACAGGCGGCAGGCCGATTTCGGCATCGGCGGTGCCTGTGCTAGCCTGTCGTCAAACGGGATATGAGACATGGATCTGCCTTTCAGGCATGAACTCGCGCTTATGCCGGACCTTCGCCACCGGCTACGGCAGCTGCGCTGGTTCCGCGCCACGTTCCGCAGCAGCGCGAAAGTCGTCTCGGAAACCTTCGGTGTGCGCTTCGAGATCGACGAGGCGAAGCTGACGCGCGCCTTTCTCGACTGGATCGAGGTCATGGAAGCGCAGAAGCGATTCGCTGACGTGGACCGCGCGGACTTCATCGTCTTCGCCGCCGGATTGGTGCTGCGCGAGTTGATCCGGCAGGCGCCGGCGCGGGAGATTTCAGGCCTCACCGAAATGATCGAGACGGAGGCCAATGCCGGCTCGGCGGAAATCGTGCGCTTCTGGCCGGAAGGTTTCCTCTATACGAACTACTGCGTGTCGGCGATCCTGGCCGTGCACGAGCAGGAGTTCGGCACGGCGCCCAGCATCGACAAATGCGCCGACGACCTGCGCACCTGGTGGTCCTACCGTGAGAACGCGACGGAAATGCCCGCCTATGCCGTGGCCTTCCTCGACCGTTTTCTCGGCGCGGAGCCCAACTGGATCACGCCCGACCGCGCCCAGTCGCGCCAGGCCATGCAGCGCGCGCTCGGATCCTCGCCGGTCAGCGAGGCGCTGCGCCAGCTTTGAGAGCTGGACACGGAATCACCCACTATTGAACATCTGACTTTTTATCGATAGCGATGTGCGCATTGGCACAGGAGCCGGGAGAGGCGCGTGGCGCAACGTAGACTGATGATTTTCGACTGCGACGGCGTTCTCGTCGACAGCGAACCGCTGGCCGCCAAGGCTTATGAGCGCGTTTACGAGAAGCACGGCATGCCAGGTGTCCATGGCGGCATCATCGCCCAATGCATCGGCATGAAGCAGTCCGACATCATCATCAAAATCAAGGAGCTGACCGGCCATCAGTTTCCACCCGCCGCCGACGGCGACATCTGGGCCGAGACCAGGTTGCTCTTTTCAGAGGAGCTGAAGCCGACGCAGGGGATCGTGCCTTTCCTCGGCGCGCTTGCCGGAGACCGCTGCGTTGCCTCATCGTCCTCGGTCGAGCGCATCAACCACAGCCTGTCCGTGACCGGCCTGTCGCCCTTCTTTGGCGAGGCGATCTTTTCCTCTTCGATGGTGAAGAACGGCAAGCCGGCGCCCGACATCTTCCTCTATGCCGCCGAGAAAATGGGCGCGAAACCGGCCGACTGCATCGTCGTCGAGGATTCGCCTTTCGGCGTTCATGGCGCGGTCGCGGCCGGCATGATCGCGATCGGTTATACCGGCGGCGGTCACACCTATCCCGAGCACGGCGCACGGCTGAAGGCCGCCGGTGCCGATTTTGTCTGCGCTGATTGGCACGAGGTTGCCAAGCAGTTGGCGGGGCTCGGTGTGCCGGCCTGATCTGACTCTTTGTTGGAGCATGATCTTCTCCGAAAACCGGTTCCCACTTTTCGGGATCATGCTCTAGCGAAGACTGGGGAAGCGACGCCGCGTCCAGTCACCGGGCGGGACCAATCCCCCCACGCGGAAGTTGAAAGACAGGACCCGCGTCGCATCGGCGTCCACCTCGCAGCGGAAGCTCAGATCGTACCATTGGGTTGTCGTGCTGAAGGCGGCCTGCGGAGGGTTGAGAACATTGCCCTGTTTCAGTGGAATCGTCGGCAGCCATTTCGGCGCGTAATCGGCACTTTGCAATTCCTGGTTTAGGACGTTGGCGCAAAGATTGGCTATGCGCTGGTCGCGCGGCACGTTCTCCATCGAGCTTGTGGCCAGCGCGTTGCCGGTCGCGCCCGGCGAGTAAAGCTTCCGGACGCCCGGCAGGCCTGAATAGATCGGCGATCCCGCGACCTCGCCGTCGGCGGGGTTTGATCTTCCCGGGTTCGCGCTTGGCGCTCTCAACGCTCTTGCCGATTTGAACTTCATCGTCTTGGAAGGTTTGGGCTTTGCCTTTTCGGCCGGCGCAGACGTTTCGGCGGTTTCCGGAGCTGCCTCCTGCTTGTCCTGCTGCTGTTTGTCAGTGTCCTCGGTCGCCTGCTTCTCCTCGCTTTGCGCGGGTTTTTCCTCCGGCGCGACGGTTGCCGGTTTCTCTTGAGTCTTATTGGTGTCCGCCTGCTGCTCTGACGTTGCAGGCGAAGCGGGCTGGCTGGGCGCGGGCTGCGATGCGACAGGCGGCTTCGCGGGTTGATCCTGAGCCGGCGACGGGGCGTTGGCCGGCGCGCTGCCGCCGTTGAGAGATTTCTGCGGGCCGGTATCCTTGTCGCCATATTGGAAAACGGGCTTCAGAACCGGGATGTCCTGCGGTTTCCGCGGCTGCGGAGGCGGCGGCTTTTGCACCGGCTGCTCGGGCGGCTTTTCAGCCTTCTTTTCAGGCGCCGGCTCCGGCGGCTTTGGAGCGGGCTTCGGCTTGGGCTGATCAGGCGGCGGTACGATCGCGACGTTGACCGGCTGTTCCTGTTGCTCCGGGAGTTGATCGGGTCTCGGCAGGCCAAAGAACAGGAACGCCGCGATCAGAGCATGCAGGAACAGCGATGCGGCCAAGGCCCACCGCCAATTCCGAAACCATTCCCGCATCTTGCCGTTCATTGCGCCCGATGTGGAACGAAATGGCGGCGGCTTCAAGCGCCGGGCGGGATTCCTGCGAGCTGCCGGCCTGACAAGTAGGTGATCGGAGGACCCGCCGTGCAAGAGCAAGCCGGAACAAGGCCCTGCGGGGATGGCTTACACCAGCATGCTCATCGGGTTCTCGACCATGCGCTTGAAGGCGCCCAGCAATTCCGCGCGGAGCGCGCCGTCGACGGCGCGGTGATCGGTCGAGAGCGTCACCGACATGACTGTGGCAATCTTGATCTCGCCCTTCTTCACCACCGCCCGCTCCTCGCCGGCGCCGATCGCCAGGATCGTCGCATGCGGCGGGTTGATGACGGCGGCAAAATCCTTGACGCCGAACATGCCGAGATTGGACACCGCCGTCGTGCCGCCCTGATATTCTTCGGGCTTCAACTTGCGGCTGCGGGCGCGGCTGGCCAGATCCTTCATCTCGTTGGAGATCACCGAAAGCGTCTTTTCATCGGCATGGCGGATGATCGGCGTGATCAGGCCGCCGGGGATCGACACCGCGACACCGACATCGGCATGCTTGTGCTTGACCATGGCGCTGTCGGTCCACGACGCATTGGCATCCGGCACCGCCATCAGCGCCATGGCCATCGCCTTGATCACCATGTCGTTGACCGAAAGCTTGTAGGCGGGAACCTCGCCCTTGTCGGTCTTCCTCATCGGGGCGGCGGCATTCAACTGCGTGCGCAGCGCGAGCAGCGCGTCGAGTTCGCAATCCAGCGTCAGATAGAAATGCGGGATGGTGGACTTCGCCTCGACCAGGCGGCGCGCGATGGTCTTGCGCATATTGTCGTGCGGCACAAGCTCGTAGGAGCCTTCGGCGAACAGCAGCAGAACGTCCCCCTTGAGGGGAGGGTGGCCTGCCGGAGGCAGGTCGGGCGGGGTCGCTTCGGCTGGGCTCGACGCCAAATAGGCGGTGCCTTCTGAGGCGACCCCCTCCGTCCGCTTTGCGGACACCTCCCCCTCAAGAGGGGAGGAAAGTGCGGCCTCAACGTCGGTGCGCACAACACGGCCGTGCGGACCGCTGCCAGACACGACCGAAAGGTCCAAGCCCGCCTCACGGGCCAAGCGCCGAGCTATCGGTGTGGCTCGGGCTTTACCCTCCCTCTTGAGGGGAGGGTGGCCGGCCGAAGGCCGGTCGGGTGGGGTCGCTTCGGCTGGGCTCGACTTATGGGCGGTGCCTTCTGAGGCGACCCCCTCTGTCGGCTTCGCCGACATCTCCCCCTCAAGGGGGGAGATTGGCGCATAAACCTCGTCGTCGGCATAGATCCAGGCGACGGGCTCACCGACCGGAATGTCGACGCGCTCCTTGCCTGTCACGTTGCGCAGCGTGCCGCTGGCCGGCGCGTCGATCTCCATCGCCGCCTTGTCGGTCTCGATCTCGAAGAGCACGTCGCCCTTCTTGACCTTGGCGCCCTCCTCGGCGAACCAGCGCGAGATCTGGCCGGTCGCCATGTCCATGTCGACCTTGGGAAGAATGACTTCGGTCGGCATCGCTCAACGGACCCCTTTCACGAGGTCGCGCGCGGCGGCGATGATGTCGGGAACCTGCGGCACCGTCGCCTTTTCCAGGTCCGGATTGTAGGGGATCGGCGTCTCGGCGCCGCCGAGGCGCACGATCGGCGCATCGAGATAGTCGAATGCCTCGCTTTCGGCGACCAGCGCGCTCACTTCCGCGCCGATGCCGAGCGTCTTCACCGCCTCGTAGACGCAGAGCAGGCGCGAGGTTTTCTTCACGCTGTCGATGATGGTCTGCCGGTCGATCGGGCGGATGGTGCGCAGGTCGACCACCTCGATATCGATGCCCTCGCCTTCCAGCGCCGCAGCGGCGTCGAGCGCCTTCTGCACCATGATCGATGTCGCGACGATGGTGAGGTCGCGGCCCTCGCGGCGGATCTCGGCCTTGCCGATCGGCACGGTGTAGTGGCCTTCCGGCACATGGCCCTTCATCTTGTAGAGCAGCTTGTGCTCGAAGATCATGACCGGATCCGGATCGGCAACGGCGGCAAGCAGCATGCCCTTGGCATCGTGCGGCGTCGCCGGCTGGATGACCTTGAGGCCGGGCACATGGCCGAGCCAGGCTTCCAAGCTCTGGCTGTGCTGCGCGGCGGCACCCGTGCCGGAGCCGGCAGGGAAACGCATCACCACCGGCACCGAAACCTCGCCGCCGAGCATGAAGCGCATCTTGGCCGCCTGGTTGACGATCTGCTCCATGGCGAGCGTGGCGAAATCCGAGAACTGGAACTCGAAGATCGGCCGCATGCCGGTGACGGCCGCGCCCACCGCGACACCCGCGCCGCCCAGTTCGGAGATCGGCGTGTCGATCACCCGATCGGTGCCGTAGCGCTCGACCAGATCGCCGGTCACCTGGAAAGCGCCGCCATAGACGCCGATATCCTCGCCCATCAGGAAGACGCGCTCGTCCATGTCCATGGCGATCGCCATGGCTTCCTGGATCGCCTGGGCGTAGCTCAGTTCACGCACCGCGGCGTCCATCACGCATGCTCCGTGTAAACATAGTTCTCAAGGGTGGCGATCTCGGGCGCCGGGCTCGCCCTGGCGAACTCGATACCGTCGGCGATCTCCTTGGCGACCGCGTCGCGGATCGCCTGGATGCCATGGTCGTCGATGAAGCCGAAATCGCGCAATTCCGTCTCGAACAGCGTGATCGGATCGCGGTTCGCCATCCAATCCTCGATCTCCTCCTTGGTGCGGTAACGGTTGCGGTCGCTCTTGGAATGGCCGCGATGACGGTAGGTCTTGGACTCGATCAGCGTCGGCCCCTCGCCCGCGCGCGCCCGCTCCACGGCCTTGAAGGACGCTTCGGCCACCTCGGAGAAGATGTTGCCGTTGACGATGACGCCAGGCATCGAATAGGCGGCCGCCCGCTCGGCGATGTTCTTCACCGCGGTGGAGCGCGCCGTCGAGGTCGACATGCCGTAGCCGTTGTTCTCGCACACGAAGATCACCGGCAGCTTCCAGATTGCCGCCATGTTCAGCGCCTCGTGGAAGGCGCCCTCATTGTTGGCACCGTCGCCGAAGAAGGAGACCACCACCTTGCCGGTCTTCATCATCTTGGATGAAAGCGCCGCCCCCACGGCGATCGGAATGCCGCCGGCAACGATGCCGTTGGCGCCGAGATTGCCCTTGGCGACATCGGCGATGTGCATGGAGCCGCCCCTGCCCTTGCAGTAGCCGGTGGTCTTGCCGAAGAACTCCGCGAACATGCGGCTGACCTCCGCGCCCTTGGCGATGCAATGGCCGTGGCCGCGATGCGTCGAGGTGATCTGGTCATCCTCGGCGAGCGGCATGCAGATGCCCATGGCGCTCGCTTCCTGCCCGATCGACAGATGCATGGTGCCGTGGATGAGGCCGCGCATGTAGCACTCTTCCGCGCCCTCCTCGAAGCGGCGGATGAGGTACATCTTGTGAAGCACCTGTCTCAGCTGCTCGGGGCTGTACTGACGATAGACGAAAGGCAGGTTGGCCCGGCTATCCGCCACGGCTTTGCTGGCTCCGGCCATGATCACGCCTCCACGGTGCCGTAGACGAGCTTGTCCTGGCGGGCGCGCAGTTCGGCGATCTTCGAGCCCGGCGCGGGCGCCGCATTGGCATAGGTGATGAGCTCGCCCTTCTTGATGGGCGCGGTGACCGAGCCGCCTTGCAGCAGGCCGCAAGGAATGGCGCGGGCCGCATGGGCTTCCGGCGCCGTCATGATCCAGGCGCGGTAGCAATACTCGCCGATGGCATCGAGCTTGTCGCCGGGCTTCAGATCCTTCTTGGCGACCGCGCAGACCTCGGCCACGGGCTTGGCCAGCGGCACCATGTCGGCCTTGCCGTAGAGCACGACGCGGGCGCAGGTGAGCGGCACTTCCAGCGAGGTCAGGTGATAGGGGCGGTGGAAGGTGAAGTACGGGCCCTTGCCCATCTTCAGGTCTTCCATGCGTTCGGAAATACGCGGATGCGACATGTCGGCGACGACGAAGACGCCCGGCGCGACGCCCTTGCCGATCGAATAGTCGACGACGCCGACCTTCGACAGCACGCCGCCGTCCTTCTGAGGCACCAGCACCTTCGACAATTCGCCGAGCGTGGCCGATGGACCGTGCATGCCGGGCTTGTCGGGAACCAGCCCGGTCGCGTTGGCGATCGCCGCCATCTCGACCATGGTCTTCGAACCATCGACGAATTCGACCAGCATGCGCACATTCATATGCCGGCGCTTCGCCTCCTCCTCGTAGTCCGGAGGCGTGGCGTCGATGTTGAGCGGGTTGTTCTTGCCCTTGCCGGCGGCAACGATTGGGTGGCCCATGGCGGAGACGAACTCGATCAGCTCCATGCAGGAAGACGGCTCGTCGCCGGCGCCGAGCGAATAGGTCACGCCGAGCCGGTCGGCTTCGCTCTTGAGATAGGCGCCGATGGTGACGTCCGCCTCGACATTCATCATAACCAGGTGCTTGCCATGCTCCATGGCGCGCAGGCCGATCTCGGCGCCGACGGCCGGAACGCCGGTCGCGTCGATCACGACGTCGATCAGGTCGTTGCCGATTACCAGGCTGGAATCGTCGGTGACGGCGATCTTGCCCGCCTCCATGGCAGTGGTCATTGCCGACGCGTTCGACACTTCCCGCGCGTGTCCGGTCTCCTGGAAAGCGATATCGACGGCCTTGCTGGCCGCCGGCAGGTTCAATTCGGAGATGGCGCCGATCTCTATGCCGGACATATGGGCGACGCGGGTAACGATGTCGGTTCCCATTTCGCCTGAGCCGATCAGGCCGATGCGGATAGGCTTGCCGGACTTGCCGCGTTCCTCAAGATCCCGGGCAAGGCCCGTCAACGAAATATTGGAAGCCATGCCGCTTATTCCTCCCATATCGCATGCTGTTTGATTGCTTGACGGGTATTGAACATCTGTATTTCTGTCAAGACTAATGTCCAACTCTTTGACCGTTAGTCGACGCTTTTCGGATTGGTCGAAGCGCGGCCGCGAAAGGCATGGACAATAAGCGCCGCTATCGATCCGAATGCGAGCAAGCGCTCTCGGCCGAATGCCGGCCAAGGCCGTTCGACGGACCGCAAGGAGATATTTAGGCGGTAATTGTTACTGGCAAACGTCGACCCATATGGCGCCGACCAGATCGGCCATGCGCTGCGGCGTGATGCGCACCGCCGCATTGGTGGCGCCGGCAGCGGGGACGACCTCGTCGAAGGCCTTGAGCGACAGATCGCAATAGACGGGAAGCGGCGCCGGCAAGCCGAACGGACAGACGCCACCCGGCTGATGGCTTGTGGCCGCAAACACCTCCTCTGCGCCAAGCATGCGCGGCTTGCCGCCCATCCTGTCCTTGAATTTGCGGTTGTCGAGCCTGGCGATGCCGCTGGTCACGACCAGCATGGTCTCGTCGCCGACGCGCAGGCAGATCGTCTTGGCGATCTGCGCCGGCGTCACGCCATGCGCCTCCGCCGCCAGCGCCACGGTTGCCGAACTGGCCTCGGTGACAATGACTTCGATGTCGGGCGCATGCCGCGCAAAGAAGGCGCGAACCGATTCCAAGCTCATGGTGGATCCCTCGTCAGGTCTGTCGGATAGCAGCGGTCGGCGATTCGCATGGCGCAACCATTGTTGGCAAGAGCCAGCGCTTCCGTCTTTCAGGCAATAAAAAGCCCGCCGGGCGAAACCTCCGCGGGCTCGAATGGACGCTTTTCGCGCCTCTACTGATGCGTGGGCCGATTCTCGGCAGCCGTCACTGTAATCAATTCCTCTTCCGGCATCTGCAGCGCGGTAGCGATGCGCCGGAGCTTGGCGGGATCAGCGTCCTTGCCGTCCTCGATGTCGACGATCTCGCCCACGGCCAAACCGCAGGTCAAAGAGAGTTCCTCGATCGTGTATCCCCTCGTTTCGCGAGCGGCCTTCAAAGGATTGAGGCCGGGCGCGGCAATGATGTCGTTGGAAACAGCGTTTCGTGCGGTGTTGGGCATGGCAACTCCTTGGGATGAAACAGGGTCTGATGAAATGGTGTTGCCTGAGACGGGCGGGAGAATGCTCGTTAACGAATGATTTGCCAAGAGCTTAGGCCGTCACGCCATCGTGAAGCGGCATTCCGGCCGGTATCGCAAGCCCCCAACATGTAAGATCGCGTGGCGCCAAATCAAGTTCTTTTGAAGCTCCGGCACCGGTTTCGCCGGCATTTTCGACGCTTCGATTCGTTACCTAACCATCACCGGCAGCGGAACCCCCTGCGCCGGACGTTTCTCGGAAGGATCGAATGCCATGAATTTGAAATCATTCGCAATTGTGCTTGGCGCAGTCTTGAGCGTCGTTGGCGCGACGCAGGTGTTGGCGGCGGATGCCGCACGTGTTCGAGGCACTGTCGTCGGCGTTGCTGGATCCACGCTGACGGTGAAGGACCGCGACGGCAAGACCGATGCGATCACGCTTGCCGACGGCTGGAAGATTTCGGGCGTCGCCAAGGCATCGGCCGCCGATATCAAGCAGGGCGATTTCCTCGGCATCGCCTCGGTTTCCAAGGCCGATGGCGGCAGCGGGGCCCTGGAGGTCGTGATCTTTCCCGCGGCGCTGAAGGGCACGGGAGAAGGCGACCGCGACTGGGATCTGCAGCCCAATAGCCGCATGACCAACGGCACCGTCGCCGACGTCACGCAGATCGAAGGCCGCACGGTCACGCTCACCTATGACAATGGCCAGAAGAAACAGATCGCCATCCCGCAGACCACACCGATCGTGACATTCGCCACGGCCACGCCGGCAGATCTGACGCCGGGCGCCGCGGTGTTCGTCAACGCCGAGCGAGGCGGCGACGGCAAGCTCACCGCGAATCGGGTCGTGGTCGGGAATCACGGCATCGCGCCGCCCATGTGAAGCCGGGCGGACTGCGGCCGGCCGGTTCGACTCCTCCTCATCATCTCGGCTTTCAAGCCCATTCGCTGACGGCCACCCACGGCATGGAAATGGCGGCCGCAAAACGCGGCCGCCATTTCTAAGGCCGTTCCAAAAAAGATCAGCGCCGGCTGATGAGAAGGCCAGCAAGCAATCCGACCACGACAAGGCCGACGGCGGCGGCCGTCGCCGGATGGTCGCGCGCCGTTCGTTCGATTGCCCTGCCCCTGCGCCTTATTGCTGGCAACGCCTCGTGCAGGCGATCATATAGCTGAGAATAATAGTCGGACGCCGCCTCGCGGCCATCCTCGTAATAGGCGTCACCACGCCTGGCCAAGACCTTCTTGAGGTCGTTCAATTGCCGCGAAAGCGCCGCGACCTGTTTGTCGATGTCGAGGTCGGAGAGGGTCGAAAACGATGCCATGCCAATTGTCCTTCTCTTCGAGAAGGCCTAACGCACGGACGACGGGCCAGTTCCGGCGGCCCGACCGCGCGGCAAATGATGACCGTTCAACGAACCTGGTCGAGCAGGCGTTTGCATTCCAGCAAGTCGAACAGCGCCTCCTGCAGCAAGGCGCGATTGTCACGCGACAACTTTGAAGCGTCTGGTTGCACCGGACCTTCGTCGTCGCTTTTGCCGAGGCCAAAGAAACGGCGACTGGGCTTCACCTTCGGCTGGCCGACGAGCGCATCCTCGTCGCCGCGTGGCTGCGCGGCCGCCGTCAGCGGCACCTGCTCGGCCTGACGGCGCTGGGCGATCGCCTCCACGGCCGCCATGTCGCCATTGCCGATGGCGACCAGAAAGTGGTTGCCGTTCTCGCGCAGCAGCTTCTGCACGCCTTTGATCGTATAGCCCTGATCGTAGAGCATGTGCCTGATGCCCTTGATCAGCTCGACATCCTGCGGCCGGTAGTAGCGGCGGCCGCCGCCACGCTTCATCGGCTTGATCTGGGTGAAGCGCGTCTCCCAGAAACGCAGCACATGCTGCGGCAGGTCGAGATCTTCCGCGACTTCGCTGATGGTGCGGAAAGCGTCGGGACTCTTGTCCATGGGCCAATCCTCCACACTGGACCAAGATCCGGCTCACGATGCCGAATCGCTCCTTATTTCAGCGATTTATGAAGCGATATTCAAGCCCAGCGTCAAAACGGCCGGCGGTTTTCAACCGCATTCGCCAGCAAACTACTTGCCGCCCTTGCCCTTGCTGTTCTGGTGCGAGCGCAGGATCCGGTTCTTGAGCACGTTCGACGATTTGAACGTCATGACCCGGCGCGGCAGGATCGGCACTTCCTCGCCGGTCTTGGGGTTGCGGCCGATGCGCTCGTTCTTGGAGCGGACGTGGAAGGTGGCAAAGGACGAAAGCTTGACCGTCTCGCCCCGAACGATGGCTTCGCAGATTTCGTCCAGCACGGCTTCGACGAGTTCCGCCGATTCAGTCCGCGACAGGCCAACCTTCCGATAAACGGCTTCAGCAAGGTCGGCACGCGTCAGTGTCTTTCCCCCCATGCGACCGTCCCATCTGCTCGCAGAAAATGTAAATCGATACAGCCAAAGGCAGAGCCTAAGTAATTGATCCGGCAAGGTCAAGGACCGAACCGGCGCGTTCGGCACTTACCAGCGGAGCAATACCGCGCCCCAGGTGAAGCCTCCGCCCATCGCCTCGAGAAGCACCAGATCGCCCTTCTTGATGCGGCCGTCGGCGACGGCCACCGAGAGAGCCAGCGGCACCGAGGCAGCCGAGGTGTTACCGTGTAAATCGACGGTGACCACAACTTTCTCTTCGGCTATCCCGAGCTTCCTGGCGGAAGCGTCAATAATCCGTTTATTGGCCTGATGCGGCACGAACCAGTCGAGCTCCTGCGCCGTTATGCCGGCCTCGCCGAAAGTCGCCTCGATGACATCGGTGATCATGCCGACGGCATGCTTGAACACCTCTCGGCCTTCCATCCTGAGATGGCCGACGGTTCCCGTCGTCGAAGGCCCGCCATCGACGAAGAGCTTGTCCTTATGCGCGCCATCGGAGCGCAGGCTCGCCGCCAGCACGCCGCGGTCGGTGATCGCACCGGCGCCCTCCTGGGCTTCGAGAACGAGCGCCCCGGCGCCGTCGCCAAACAGCACGCAGGTCGAGCGGTCGTTCCAGTCGAGAATGCGCGAGAATGTCTCCGAGCCGATCACCAGGACGCGCCTGGCCAAGCCGCCACGGATATAAAGGTCGGCGGTGGCGACGGCATAGACGAAGCCCGAGCAGACGGCCTGCATGTCGAAGGCAAAGCCGTGATGCATGCCCAGCCTGTTCTGGATCTCGACGGCGGTCGCAGGGAACGTGTTGTTGGGCGTCGAAGTCGCCAGGATGATGAGGTCGATATCGGCGGGCGTGATGCCCGCGCTGTCGAGCGCTGCGCGCGCCGCCGCCTCGCCCAGCGAGGCGGTCGTCTCGTCGTCGGCCGCGACATGGCGCTGGCGGATGCCGGTGCGCTGGACGATCCACTCGTCGGAGGTCTCGACCATGCCTTCGAAGTCGGCATTCTTCATAATGCGGCGGGGCAGCGCGGCACCGTTGCCGCGCACGACTGATCTGATCAAGGTCCGTTCCTATTCCTCGGCGTCGGCGGCGACGCCGGATTTCCTGTTTGCCTGGGCGTTCGGGTTGCGCGCGTGAAACAGATCGAGGTCGGCCTCGATCCGGTCAAGCAGATTGTTGCGCACCATGTCGTAGCCGAGCTCGATCGCCGCAGCGAAGCCATCCGAATCGGCGCCGCCGTGGCTCTTCACCACGATACCGTTCAAGCCCAGAAAGACGCCGCCATTGGAGCGGCCGACATCCATCTTCTCACGCAGCCGGTCGAAGGCACCCTTGGCGAAGACGTAGCCGATCTTGGCCATGAGCGTGCGGCTCATGGCGGCGCGGAGATAGCCGGCGATCTGCCTTGCCGTGCCCTCGGCGGTCTTGAGCGCTATATTGCCGGCAAAGCCCTCGGTGACCACCACGTCGACCGTACCCTTGCCGATGTCGTCGCCTTCGACGAAGCCGCGGTAATTCATCGAGGCCATGTTGGCCTCGCGCAGCATGCGGCCGGCCTCCTTGACCTCTTCCTGGCCCTTGATCTCCTCGACGCCGACATTGAGCAGGCCGACGCTCGGCCGCTCGACGCCGAACACCGAGCGCGCCATGCCGGTGCCCAGAATGGCGAAATCGATCAGCTGATGCGCGTCCGCGCCGATGGTGGCGCCGACATCGAGCACAACGCTTTCGCCGCGCGTCGTCGGCCAGAGCGCCGCGATCGCCGGGCGGTCTATGGTGGCCATGGTGCGCAGGCAGAATTTCGACATCGCCATCAGCGCGCCGGTGTTGCCGGCTGAGATGCAGGCCTGCGCGGCGCCGCTCTTCACCGCCTCGACGGCCTTCCACATCGACGACTTCCAGCGGCCGTGGCGGAGCGCCTGGCTCGGCTTGTCGTCCATGCGCACCGCGATCTCGCAATGGACGAACTCGCTCACTTCGGCGAGCTTCGGGAACTTGGCGAGCTCGGGACGCACCACGTCCTCGCGACCATAGATGACGAAACGGATGTCAGGGCGGCGGATAACAACCGTCATCAGCGCCGGGATGACCACGCTCGGTCCGTGATCGCCGCCCATGGCATCGATGGAAATCCTGATCACTCGGTGTTTTTCTCACGGTTTGCCTGGCTAGCGGCGGACGCCTGCCAAGGTAAGGGGGCTCGCGAAGGTTCGGCGAAAATAGCGGTTTTGCGCCTGCGCACAACCAACTTTTCCAAAATCCGGACCACTCTCAGGACTTTCCAAGCAGCGAACGCAGCTTTTTATGGAATTCGCTTTCCTCGGGCTGATCCTCGTCGCCGACGTCAAGCGAGGCTCCCGGCTTGCGCGGATATGGATCGATCGCGAGGCCGAAGAACTGTTCGGCCAGCGCGCCGACATCGATCGTGTCGCCGGAGAATGTTTCCGGACTGTCCGGTCCATCGGCGTCGAGAATGATCTCGCCGCCGCCCTCGAAGCCCTCGCGTCCAAGCTTCGACTGCTCGGGCAGGAACAGCGCCTCGACCGGCTCGTCTATATGCGCACTCACCGGCTCCAGGGTGACGATGCAGGCTTGCGTGATGTCGGCCTCGACACGACCCGTGACCTTGACGCCGTTGCGCTTCCACGATGCAACAAGCAGTTCGGCGCGGTAGCTTTCGACCGAAAGCAGGTCATGTTCGGCGGCAAGTGCGCCGCGCTGGCGCTGATCCGCCTCGACCAGGACCGGCAGGCCCTTTTGCGGCAGCCGCGCGACATTGGCGACAAAGGATACCGGGCTGCGCAATTCAGCGTCTTTCATGCTGGCCTCCTTCAAGCCGTCCCGGCGGCCGGGAACGCGACCGTGCCGGCGGCGATCGATTCGGTCGGCTGCGCGGCGAGCTTTTGGCTGGCATCGCAGACATAGTCCGCCAGCAGCGACGCCTGCGGCCAGGGGCCAGCGTCCGGCCTGACATTGCGGGCAAGCGCCGCCGCAAGCGCCAGCCGGTCGTTTCCCCGGAGGGCATCATCATAGGCGGCCGTGCGGCCGTAAAACATCCTCGCCAGCTTCTTCATGCGCTTGGGCACGCCGACATCGCTTATTCCAAGTTCGCGCAGCGAATGATCGACGTCGAGGAAGAACTCGTCGATCAGCACTTGCGCGACCTCGGCCGCCACCGCTTGCTCGCCATGCAGCCGGTGCTGGACGAGATAGATATGCAGCGACAGCATCTCGAAGCGGCCGAGCGGCGTATCCGGCACATTCCAGTCCGAATAAAACACCGTTTGCCGCGCCGCCGCCACGATTTGTGCGTAGAGCGCGTCGGTGATAGCACGGTTGGCATTGCGTTCGCGGCCAAAAAGGCGCTGGAACATTGAGGGCGGTCTCCCGGGGACCTGTTGTTTGATTTGGCCTTGTTGCATCGGCATCGAAGCTGGTTTACCGGTTTTGCGGCCCAGCGCAAGTTGCGGGGATGTGATGGAGAATTGTTGTTGGGTGCGCTGAAATTCAAGTCGTTTCTTGCGCCCGCCCCGGTGGGCGTGGCTTCACTGCTGATGATGGTATCAGCACTTTCCGCCTGCAATTCGTCCAAGATGTTCGGCGATCTCCATCCAAGCGAGACGCTGACGAAAGGCTACGTGATCGACCAGCAGGCAATCGATTCGGTGCCGGTCGGATCGAGCCGCGAACAGGTGCTGCTGGCGCTGGGCACCCCGTCGACGACGGCGACCTTCGACAATGAGGCCTTCTACTACATCTCGCAGACACGCAAGCGCTACGTCGCCTTCGACAACCCGCACATCATCGACCAGCATGTGCTGGCGGTCTATTTCGGGGCGGACGGTCGCGTGACCCAGATCGCCAATTACGGTCTGAAGGACGGCAAGATCTTCGACTTCATCTCCAGGACGACACCGACCGGCGGCAAGGACCAGAACTTCCTCAGCCAGGTCATCAACGGCGCCAGCAAGCTGGCACCCGGCATTCCCGGCGGCGGCAGCGGCACGCCCTGAGCCAAGCTTCCGGGAATTCAGACAAACAAGGCCCGCCGAATCGCTCCGGCGGGCCTTTTGTTTTGACGAACCGGCTGGTTCAAAACAGACCCGCGGGATCGATCCCGCGGGTTTCCTGTCTTGAAATAAGCGGCTTGGCTCAGCCGTGCGCGAGCACGGCGAGCAGAAGCAGCGCGACGATGTTGGTGATCTTGATCGCCGGATTGACGGCCGGGCCGGCGGTGTCCTTGTAGGGATCGCCGACGGTGTCGCCGGTGACCGAGGCCTTATGCGCGTCGGAGCCCTTCAGATGCTTGACGCCGTCCTTGTCGGTGAAGCCGTCCTCGAACGACTTCTTGGCGTTGTCCCAGGCACCACCACCGGAGGTCATCGAGATGGCGACGAAGAGGCCGTTGACGATGACGCCGAGCAGCGAGGCGCCGAGCGCCGCGAAGGCCGAGGCCTTCGAGCCCGAGATCAGCAGCACGCCGAAATAGACGACGAGCGGCGCCAGCACCGGCAGCAGCGACGGGATGATCATTTCCCGGATCGCTGCCCTGGTCAGGATGTCGACGGCGCGCGCGTAGTTCGGCTTGGAGGTACCGGCCATGATGCCCTTGTCCTCGCGGAACTGCTTGCGCACTTCCTCGACGATCGAGCCCGCGGCGCGGCCGACGGCGGTCATGGCGATGCCGCCGAACAGATAGGGGATCAGGCCGCCGAAGATCAGGCCGGCGACGACATAGGGGTTGGAGAGGTCGAAGGAGACGTCGCCCATGCCCTGGAAGTAGGGGTACTTGTCGCCATTGGCGGCAAAGAACCTGAGGTCGTTCGAATAGGCGGCGAACAGCACCAGCGCGCCGAGGCCGGCCGAGCCGATGGCATAGCCCTTGGTGACCGCCTTGGTGGTGTTGCCCACAGCGTCGAGCGCGTCGGTCGAGTGGCGCACTTCCTTGGGCAGGCCGGCCATTTCGGCAATGCCGCCGGCGTTGTCGGTGACCGGGCCGAAGGCGTCGAGCGCCACGATCATGCCGGCCAGGCCAAGCATGGTGGTGACGGCGATCGCCGTGCCGAACAGGCCACCGAGCTGGTAGGTGGCGATGATGCCGCCGACGATGACGATGGCCGGCAGCGCGGTCGATTCCAGCGACACCGCGAGGCCCTGGATGACATTGGTGCCGTGGCCGGTCACCGAAGCCTGGGCGATCGAGTTCACCGGGCGCTTGTTGGTGCCGGTGTAGTATTCGGTGATCACCACGATAAGGCCGGTCACCAGCAGACCGATGAGGCCGCAGATGAACAGGTTTTTGCCGGTGATGGCGATGCCGGCAACCGTGCCGACCTCGCCCCAGCCAACCGTAGCGGAGGTCGCGGCGGCAAGACCGACGATCGACAGCAGGCCGGTGACGATCAGGCCCTTATAGAGAGCGCCCATGATCGAGCCGTTGGAACCGAGCTTGACGAAGAAGGTGCCGACGATCGAGGTCAGGATGCAGGCGCCGCAAATGGCCAGCGGATAGAGCATGGCCGCGCCCAACGCGGCCGTGCCGCCGAAGAAGATGGCGGCCAGAACCATGGTGGCGACGACGGTCACCGCGTAGGTCTCGAACAGGTCGGCGGCCATGCCGGCGCAGTCGCCGACATTGTCGCCGACATTGTCGGCGATGGTGGCCGGGTTGCGTGGATCGTCTTCGGGGATACCGGCCTCGACCTTGCCGACGAGGTCGCCGCCGACGTCGGCGCCCTTGGTGAAGATGCCGCCGCCGAGACGAGCGAAGATCGAGATCAGCGAAGCGCCGAAGCCGAGCGATACCAGCGAGTCGATGACGACGCGATCATTCGGCTGCAGGCCCATCGGGCCGGTCAGGATGGCGTAGTAGATCGAGACGCCGAGCAGCGCCAGACCGGCCACCAGCATGCCGGTGATGGCGCCGGACTTGAAGGCGATGTCGAGGCCGGCGGCAAGGCTGTTGGAGGCAGCCTGCGCGGTCCGCACATTGGCGCGCACCGAAACATGCATGCCGATGAAGCCCGCGGCGCCCGAAAGCACGGCGCCGATCAGGAAGCCGATCGCGGCGGTGATCGAAAGCAGCCACCAGGCAAGCAGGAGAACGACGATGCCGACCACGGCGATTGTGGTGTACTGACGCGCCAGATAGGCCTGGGCGCCCTCGCGGATGGCGGCGGAGATTTCCTGCATGCGCTGACTGCCCTGATCGGACGCAAGGACCGAACGTGTCGCCCAGATGGCGTAAAGGACTGACAGCAAGCCGCAGGCGATGACGGCGGTAATGATGGTCATTGCCGGATTTTCCTCGATTGATGGCCCAAAAGAACCCCTCCCTGGGCCGTTGGAATGAGATGGATGCCGCGCACGGATTTCCACCCCTTAGTTGGGGTGTATGCGAAACAGGGCTTGGAACGTCAAGATATTGTTCGGTTTTTGCTCGGCTTTCGCCCAAAAGAAGAAGGGGTGAATTGTTGTGCCAGCGCGAGCTTGGAATTAGATCGATTGAAATGACGCTGCGTCCGGCTGCTCAGGATCGATCCGTGGCGAGGCTGGCCGCTGATGGATCGGCGCTTTGCAAATGCTCAATGCCAAGCATATCTTCCGAAGGAGCAGGAGTTGATCAATGAAGTTCAAAGCTATCGTGCACGAAGCGGAAGAAGGTGGATTCTGGGCCGAGGTTCCCGCCATTCCGGGATGCGCGACCGAAGGAGAAACCCTGGACGAACTCATGGCAAATCTGCGTGAGGCAATTGAAGGCTGCCTTTCGGTGGATTTGCCGTCTTCGGTCACTTCAGTTCCCGGCAAGGTGGTGGAAATCGCCGTTTGAAATCCATTTCAGGTAAGGATCTGGCCAAGGCCATTGAGCGGCGGGGCTGGCAACTTCTGCGAATAGCGGGCAGCCATCATATTTATGGAAAGAGGGAAGCATTGTTCGTCTCTCTATCCCAATACATGGCAACAAGCCTCTCAAGACAGGTCTCTTGCGCCATCTTCTGAAGATGGCGGAAATCAGCGAAACAGATGTCTGAACATCCCTATTCCGCCCCCTGCCCCATGCGCCGCGCGGCGTAGCGCTCGATGGCCGACAGGCCATCATAGATCAGCACCGCAAGCGCGGCGACGATCAGGCCGCCCTGCAGCACGAAGGCAAGGTTGTTCGAGATCAGGCCGGCGATGATCACCTCGCCGAGCGTCTTGGCTGCAACCGTCGAGCCGATCGTCGCGGTGGCGAGGCTGATGACGACCGAGAGCCGGATGCCGCCCAGGATCACCGGAGCGCTGAGCGGCAACTCGACCTTCATAAGCCTTTGCCAGCCGGTCATGCCGGCGCCGCGCGCCGCTTCCATCACGTTGCCCGGCAGCGTGGTCAGCGCGGTCAGCGCATTCTCGAAGATCGGCAGCAGGCCGTAGAGAAAGAGCGCGATCAGCGTCGGCTTCTCGCCGAAACCGACGGCCGGCACGGCAAGCGCCAGCACGGCAACCGGCGGGAAGGTCTGGCCGATATTGACCAGGCTGCGCGACAAGGGCAGGAACTCGGCGCCCGCCGGCCTGGTGACCAGGATGGCTAAAGCCACCGCGACAATGGTTGCCGCGACCGTCGCGACCAAGACGGTCCGCAGATGCTGCAGGGTCAGCGTCAGCAGGCTGCCCTGGTTGTAGATCGCCGGCGCGCCATTCTCGGTCAGGGGTTTCAACAGCGGCTCAAACCAGCCGGGGCTGGTGATGAAAACTACCAGCAGCGCCAGAACGGCCAGCCTCAACAGCGCGGGCAGCCAGGCTTTCATTGCGGCCTCGCCGCGCGTTTCACCAGGCCTTCGATGGTGACGCGGCCACTGAGCTTGCCGTCAGCATCTTTCACCGGCAGCGCGGGGCGGCCGGACCACAGGAGCTCGGCCAGCGCGTCGCGCTGCGTGGCGTCATCGGGGATCGCGTCGCCTTCGGCGCCGCCCGGCTCCACGGCATCGCGCACGGGCCCGAGCGACAGAAGCCGGAACGGCCTTTCGCTGGCGCCCACCAATGTCTCAACGAAATCGCTTGCCGGCTTCGCCAGGATTTCGGCGGGCTTGGCGTATTGCACCAGCTTGCCGGCATCCATGACGGCGATCTTGTCGCCCAGATGCACAGCCTCTTCCATGTCGTGGGTGACGAGGATGATGGTGGTGCCGAAGCGCTTCTGGATCGCCAGCAGATCCTCCTGCGCCTTGGTGCGGATGATCGGGTCCAGCGCGCCGAAGGGCTCGTCCATCAAAAGCACGTTCGGCTCGGCGGCCAGAGCGCGGGCGACGCCGACGCGCTGCTGCTGGCCGCCGGAAAGCTCGTGCGGGTAGCGCGGGCCGTAGGCCTGTGGGTCGAGCTGGTAGAGCGTCATCAACTCATCGACGCGCGCCTTGATGCGGTCTCGGTCCCAACCGAGCAGGAGCGGCACGGTGGCGATGTTCTGCGCCACCGTGCGGTGTGGAAACAGGCCGTGCCCCTGAATGGCGTAGCCGATGCTGCGGCGCAGCTGATAAGCGGGCACCGAGCGGTTGTCGGCGCCGTCGAGCTTGATAACGCCTGAGGTCGGCTCGACCAGCCGGTTGATCATCCTGAGCAGCGTCGTCTTGCCGGATCCCGACGTGCCGACGATGACAGCGATGGTGCGCGGTTCGACGACCATCGAAACATCATCGACCACCGTCGTTTCGGCGTAGCGCTTGGTGATGCCTTCGATCTCGATCATGCCGTTTCAACTACCCTGCGCTTTGTGGCGGTCATCTCGATGACAGCGTCGAGGATGATGGCCGCCGCAAAGGCCAGCGCCACGGTGGGCAGCGCGCCGAGCAGCACCAGATCCATTGCCGTCTGGCCGACGCCCTGGAAAACGAACACGCCGAAGCCGCCGCCGCCGATCAGCGCCGCGATGGTGGCGAGGCCGATATTCTGCACCAGCACGATGCGGATGCCGGTCAGGATCACCGGAAAGGCCAGCGGGAACTCGACATCGAACAGGCGCTGGCGGTCGGTCATGCCCACGCCGCGCGCGGCGTCATTGGCCGCGCGGGGCACGCCAGCCAGCCCAACCACGGTGTTGGCCACCACCGGCAACAGCGAATAGAGGAAGAGCGCGACGAAAGCAGGCGCGGTGCCGATGCCCCTGATGCCGACCGCTGCAGCGCCCGGCACGTGGACGGCGACCCAGCCGAGCGGCGCGATCAGCAGGCCGAACAGCGCGATCGAGGGAATGGTCTGGATGATGTTGAGGACATTCAGCACGCCCGCCCGCAGCTTCTCGACGCGATGGCAAAGGATGCCGAGCGGTATGCCGACAATCACCGCGCCGGCCAGCGAACCAAGCGCCAGGCTAACGTGCTTGGAAGCCTCGGCCCAGAAACTGTCGACGCGGCTGCCATATTCCTTGAGGATGGAGAGGCTGTCCCAGCTTCCCGAGACAAGCAGCACGGCAATGGCGAGCGCGGCAAGCACTAGCACGCCGACGCGCGACCAGGGCGACAGGTTCAGCCTGGTGAGCACATCGGCAAGCAGCAGGGTGAAGGCGAAGATCAGCAGCCAGAACCCCGAGGCCGGCGCGACGCGGGCGAAGGTGTTGCCGGCGGGCGTCAGGAAACCGCCGGCAACGCCAATCAGGACCGCAAGCGCGATCAGCGCGGCCAAGCTGGCCGCCAGCCTGAGAATGAGCGGCGTCCTGAGCAGTGCAACGATGGCGGCGGCGATCACGATCGCCAGCAACAGTATGCCAAGCGTCGGCGGAAGCGCTTCGAGGATCGGGCGCGCTTGACCCGGGACTATGCGGTTGGCGCGGAACGTGGCAAAGGGCGCGGCCAAGGCAGCGTAGGCGACGATCGCGGCGATCACGACGCCGAGCTTGTCGAAGCGGATACTCACGATCGTCCCCAATCGAGCCGGCGCGCCGTAAACACGGCGCGCCGAACTCACCCTACTTCAGAAAGCCGTTCTTCTTCAGGAAATCCTCCGCCACGCCCTTGGCAGGCTCGCCGCCCAGTTGCACGCGGCCATTGAGCTCCTGCAGGGTGACGAGATCGAGCTTGGCGAAGACCGGCTTCAGCAGCGCTTCGATTTCGGGATGCTGCTTCAGGACTTCTTCGCGGATGATCGGCGCCGGCTGGTAGACGGGCTGCACACTGTTGTCGTCCTCGAGCACGACAAGGCCGGAGGGCTGGATGCCGCCATCGGTGCCGTAGACCATGGCGGCGTTGGCGCCGTTGGTCTGGTTGGCGGCGGCAGCGATGGTCGCCGCGGTGTCGCCGCCGGAGAGCGTGATCAACTGGTCCGGCTTCAAGGTGAAGCCGTAAGTCGTCTGGAAGGCCGGAAGCGCCGCCGCCGAATTGACGAACTCGGCGGAAGCCGCCAGCACCACCTTGCCGCCGCCGGCGACATACTTGCCGAAGTCCGTCAGGGTGGCGAGCTTGTTCTCGTCAGCCACTTCCTTGCGCAGCGCGATCGCCCAGGTGTTGTTGGCCGGCGACGGCGACAGCCAGACGATCTTGTTGGCGTCATAGTCGAGCTTCTTGGCGGTCTCGTAAGCCTTGGCGGCGTCCTTCCAGACCGGATCGGCGGCCTTCTGGAAGAAGAAGGCGGCATTGCCCGTATATTCTGGATAGATGTCGATCTCGCCGGCGGTGATCGCCTTGCGCACCACGGGAGTCGCGCCGAGCTGGATACGGTCCGTGGTCTTGACGTTGTTGGCGTTGAGCACGAGCTGGATGATGTTGCCCAGCACGCCGCCTTCGGTATCGATCTTGGAAGACACCACCACCTGGGCATTCGCCGATGCCGTCGCGATGCCAAGCGCCATCGCCGCGAAAGCGAGCTTTCTAACTGAAAACATTGTGAAAATCCCTTGCTATGAGCCGATCGATCGGTGGTCGCATATGAGCACAGCTTCAACGGCCGGTCGGGGCATACGGTTTCATAACCAGGGAGATGCACGCAATAATTTTGTCCGGCGTCAGGGAAGCGCCCAGGCCGTCCCGACAGCGCAATGTCAGCTGGCGGCGCGCAAACCCGTCAGCTTCAACGTGCCGAGTGTGACGATTTCAGCCAGCGGCCGGGCATCGCTTGCAGCGGTTTCGGTGACGGCTTCGGTCCGGTAGCAAACCCGCAGGAACGACAGGACGAGCGCGCCGACCGCCGCAAGCGGCAGGATCGAGGCGAAGGATCCCGCGAACATGACCGGGGCCAGCAGTTCGCGGGTGTAAATGACGATCTGCGGCCCGAGGATGGCGGTGATAATGCCGCCCGCCAGAACGAAGGAGATCGCGCGCGCCTTGAATTGAGGCGGCGCGTTGTCGGCGGCCGCGAAGCGGAACTGCTGCACGAAGGCGCCGCCGACGCCGATGACGCAGAGGCCGAAGGCGAACAGCCAAAAGCTCCCTTGGAAGAGCGCGAGGGTCGCGATCAGGCCGCCGAGCGCGGTGACCACGGTGCCGGTCATGAAGCCGCCGCGATAGCCGAGGCTGCGGATAATGGCGGCGGCCGGCAAGGCTCCGAGCGCCACGCCGAGATTGAAGCCGGTGACCGGCGCCGTCGCCAGCGACTTGTCCGGGCCGAGCAGATATTGACCTGCAAGCGCGCCGAGCGAAATGGCTATCGGAGCGGCCGAACCAACGATCGCCTGCGCGGCGGCTAGCAGGACGGCTGTGCGGCGCCCTTCCCTGCCGGTCCGGCCTATCGCGGCCGTCGCAGTCGTCACGAAGCGTCCTTGCCACGCCCCTCGCCGCGAACCCGGCGCGAGACGCGATCGAGAACGGCATTCACCAGCTTCGGCTCGTCTTCCTCGTAAAAGGCTTTTGCGATGTCGACATATTCGGAGACGATCACGGCCACCGGCACGTCCTCGCGCTTCATCAATTCATAAACGCCGGCGCGCAGGATGGCGCGCAGCGTCGAATCCAGCCGCGACAGCGGCCAGTCCTCGGTCAGCGCCTGGCGGATGACGGGGTCGATGGTCTTCTGGTTCTCGACGACGCCGGTCAGGATGGCGCGGAACCATTGTGCGTCGGCTTCGCGGTAGAGCGCGCCGTCGACTTCCTTGCCGAGGCGGAAGGTCTCGTATTCGGCCGTGATCTCGAAGACGCCGCTGCCGGCCACATCCATCTGGTAAAGCGCCTGGACGGCGGCAAGACGGGCGGCGCCGCGCTTGTTGGCGTGGCGTACCGCTCCGGTCGGGGCAGGCTCGGTCACGATTGGGCTCCGAATTTCTCTTTGAGCGCGATCATGGTCAAAGCGGCGCGCGCGGCGAAGCCGCCCTTGTCGCCTTCCGTCTTTCGCGCGCGCGTCCACGCCTGCGCGTCGTTCTCCGTGGTCAGGATGCCGTTGCCGATCGCGACCGCCTCCTGCACCGAAAGGTCCATCAGCGCGCGGCTCGATTCATTGGCGACGATGTCGAAATGGTAGGTATCGCCGCGGATGATGGTTCCGAGCGCGACGAAGCCGTCATAATGCGTGCCGCCTTCGGATGCGCCATCGAGCGCGAAGCATATCACGGCCGGGATTTCCAGCGAACCGGGAACCGTGACGACATCATAGGTGGCGCTGGCCTCGTCGAGCGCGCCGGTCGCGCCTTCGAGCAGCGCGTCGGCGAGATCGTCGTGGAAACGCGCTTCTACGATAAGCAGATGCGCCTTCGCCTTCGGGCGAATGAACGCTTTGCCGTGTTGGGATGTGCCAGCCATAAAAATCTCCGGGGGGGTCGCCGGTGACTTAGGCCGAAGCCGGTCTGATCGCAAGCGGAAGATTGTTGCAGTCAGACGCCAGTAGCCTGGCGATAGCGACGCACCGTATCCTTCAGACGGTCGTTCACCGGCCGTGGATTGGTCAGCGCTTCAACGAATACCTTGAGATCGTTGACCGACAGATTGAGGTCGGGCGCGTCCTCGACGTGGAGCTTTTCTCGCCGAGCGGAGCCAATTTCGTCTTTGGTCATCACAGCCCCTCTTTCACTGCCTCCGCCAGGCGCGCGGCGTAGCGCGCCATGGTGTCGATCTCGATGTTGACGCGATCGCCGGCCTGGCGCTCGCCCCAGGTGGTGACGCTCAGCGAGTGATGGATGAGCAGCACGTCGAAGCGGGTGCCTTCCACCTTGTTGACGGTGAGCGATGTGCCGTCGAGCGCGACCGAGCCTTTCGGCGCGATGAACTTCGCCAGATGGCGCGGCGCTTCCAGGGTGAAGCGCACGGCATCGCCCTCCTCCTTGCGCTCGATGATCTCGGCCATTCCGTCGACATGGCCGGAGACGATGTGGCCGCCGAGTTCGTCGCCGATCTTCAGCGCCCGTTCGAGATTGATCCGTGTGCCGGATTTCCAGCTCGATGCTGTGGTCAGCCTCAGCGCTTCCTCCCAGGCCTCGACCTCGAACCAGCGCGCGTTGGAGCCATGCTCGGGGAGAGCCGTGACGGTCAGGCAGACGCCGCCGCAGGAAATCGAAGCGCCGATAGCGATGGTCTCGGGATCGTAGGCGGTGTCGATGCGCAAGCCGACGCCCTCAGCGAGCGGCTTCACCGTCGCAACAGTACCCACATCGGTGACAATCCCAGTAAACATCAGAGGCTGTCTTTCGTTTTGACCAAGATCGGATCCAAAAACCGGTTCCCACTTTTTGGGATCATGGTCTTACCCACTCGGCGTAGCTGTCTTCGCCGAAGCGCATGTCGCGCAGTTTGCGAAATCCAGTCGGGATATGGTCGGCGTCGATCGGCGATGCAATACCGTCTTCGCCAATGGCGTCCGGCCCCTGGAACAGGACGATACGGTCGACAAGGTCTTCCTCGAGGAAGGCCTTGGCCACCTGGGCGCCGCCTTCGACCAAAACGCTTGCCATGCCGAGCGCTGCAAGGTCTTCCAGCAATTCCGGCAAAGCGACGACGCCTTCATGGGTTTCGGTGCCGATGAAGCGCACGCCGGCGCGTTCGAGCGCGGCCCGCCGGTGCGGGTCGGCTTCGAGGCACGAGGCGACATAGAGCGGCACGCGGTCGACGCCGGACACCAGCTTGGATGTCTCCGGCAGGCGGATCTGGCGATCCAGGATGATGCGCGCCGGCGAGCGGTTCTCCAGCCCCGGCAGGCGCACGGTCAGCGCTGGGTCGTCCTCAAGCGCGGTGCCGATGCCGACCAGGATGGCGTCGGACTCGGCGCGCATCAGATAGACGTCGCGCCGCGCGATCTCGCCGGTGATGGCAACCTGGCCTGCGCCCTTGCGGCCGATCTTGCCGTCACTCGAAAGCGCAAGCTTCAGAGTTACTTCCGGACGCTTCTTCAGGGAGCGAGTCAGGTAACCGGCCATCTGTTCGGCGGCTTCGGCTGCTAGCACCCTCTCCACCACCTCGACACCGGCGGCGCGCAGGATGGCGTAGCCCTTGCCGGAGACGCGCGGGTCGGGATCGCTGGCAGCACCAACGACGCGCGCGACGCCGGCATTGACCAGCGCGTTGGCGCAAGGCGGCGTGCGGCCGTGATGGGCGCAAGGCTCCAGGGTAACGTAAGCTGTGGCGCCACGCGCGAGCTCGCCGGCTTCGGCCAGCGCCTCGGTCTCGGCATGCGGGCGGCCGCCGATCGCAGTGACGCCAGTGCCGACGATCATCGGGCCGGCGCCGTCGTCGCGCACGATGATGGTGCCGACGGACGGGTTGGTCGAGGTGCGGCCGGCATTGCGGCGCGACAGCCTGATGGCCGCGGCCATGAAGCGGCGATCAAGGGCCGCCTGCACGGCCTCATTCAATGGGGATCCGGCCATGATCAGTCGGCGTCCTCTTCGGCCTTTTCCTCGTCGCCCTTCAATTCGCCCAGCAGTTCGTGGAAATCCTTGGCTTCGCGGAAATTGCGATAGACCGAGGCGAAGCGGACATAAGCGACGTCATCCAGAGACTTCAACGCCTCCATGACCAACCGGCCGACCTCGCCGGAAGCGATCTCGGTTTCACCGGAGCTTTCGAGCTGGCGCACGATACCGGTGACGGCGCGATCGATGCGCTCGGGGTCGACATTG
Organism: Mesorhizobium sp. WSM3859; assembly: GCF_002295065.1. Taxonomy (GTDB): domain Bacteria; phylum Pseudomonadota; class Alphaproteobacteria; order Rhizobiales; family Rhizobiaceae; genus Mesorhizobium. Next base: position 250,552 of record NZ_NSGG01000007.1, on the reverse strand, counting down.
CGCTTGCGCACGGCGATCTCGACCGAGCGCAGCAGCTTGTCGCGGTCGAAAGGCACCTTGCGGCCGGACTTCTTGATGACGACGAGGTCACGCAGCTGGACGCGCTCGAAGGTGGTGAAGCGGCCGCCGCAATCCGGGCACACCCGCCGCCTGCGGATCGCCGCGCCGTCCTCGGCGGGACGCGAATCCTTCACCTGCGTATCTTCAGACTGGCAATAAGGGCAGCGCATGGAAAGCCTTGGGTTTGCGATTCAGGCATGATCCCGAAAAGTTGCAGACTTTTCGGAGAAGATCATGCTTCAAAAACAAAATCTTAGAGTGAGAGGGCGATTCAAGGAAGCGTCATCTCACTCTGGTGGGCGAAAGGCTTAGAGCCTTTTATGCCCCAGAGATAGCGAGGCATGAGCAAGATTGCCAGCGCCCCCGCCCCCGTCCGCCGGCAAGCGTCAGGGTGCGACATCCTTGGTCGAAAACCCGCAGGACGTTCCGAGATTGCGATAAGCCTTGGTGAAGCCGTCCATCGGAATGCTGGTCACCTTCTGTTTGCCGAAGGTCACATCGAGCGAGGTAACCTTGCGCATGGCGCGCAGCAAAGCGAGGCTGGTCTTGGCCTGGTTGTCGACCATCCAACTGGGGCGGCCGCCCGCGGCTGAGTTCGAGCTTACGGTCGCGGCGACCTTCACGCCAGGGTCGCCGAAGGTGGCGGCGATCTTGTCGCCGGTCGGCAGGGTCTTGTTGTCGATGATGAACATGATGGCCGGATAGGCATCCGGCGGCAGCGCGTCGCCGGTCGAGATCGACAGCGTCAGGGAGCCAGCGTTGCCGTCGCCATCGACGAAGGCCGTCGAGGCGGCGCAGGTCTTGTGCGCATCCTGCCCGGTATCGAGCGTGTCGATGATAGTGGTCCACCTGCCGAAGGTATTGGTCGCCGGCATGTCGGAGGCAGACTGCGTCTGCTCCTGCGCAACCGCTCCGGACAGAGCGAAAACGGTCAGCGAGCCCGACAGGGCCAGGGCGGCAAGGTGGAAAGTGCGCATCATCAAGTCTCCAGTAAGCCGCGCCGCCCGATCAAGGAGCGGCGCGAAGCGCGAGGATAAAAGATGACGCGCGGCGCCCGGTCAACCGAGGGCGGCCAGCCAGCAGAAAGATCAACCGAGATAGGGGTAGAGCGGGAAGCGATCGGTCAGCGCCGTGACCTTGGCCTTCACCGCGGCCTCGACCGCCGCATTGCCTTCGTCGGAATTCGCCACCTTCAGACCGTCCAGCACCTCGGCGATCAGCTTGCCGATCTCGCGGAATTCGGCCTGGCCGAAGCCGCGCGTGGTGCCGGCCGGCGTGCCGAGACGCACGCCCGAGGTCACGAACGGCTTTTCCGGATCGAACGGGATGCCGTTCTTGTTGCAGGTGATGTTGGCGCGGCCGAGCGCTGCCTCCGCGCGCTTGCCGGTGGCGTTCTTCGGGCGAAGGTCGACCAACATCAAATGGTTGTCGGTGCCGCCCGAGACGATGTCGAGGCCGGTCTCCTGCAGGCTGGAGGCCAGTGCCTTGGCGTTGGCGACGATACTCTCAGCATAAGCCTTGAAGCTCGGCTTCAGCGCCTCGCCGAGCGCCACCGCCTTGGCGGCGATGACATGCATCAGCGGGCCGCCCTGCAGGCCCGGGAAAACCGCCGAGTTCATCTTCTTGGCGATCTCCTCGTCGTTGCATAGGATCATGCCGCCGCGCGGACCGCGCAGCGACTTGTGCGTCGTCGTGGTCACGACATGGGCATAAGGCAGCGGCGACGGATGCACGCCGCCGGCAACGAGGCCGGCGATATGCGCCATGTCGACCATCAGATAGGCGCCGATCGAATCGGCGATCTCGCGAAAACGCTTCCAGTCCCAGATGCGCGAATAGGCGGTGCCGCCGGCCAGGATAAGCTTCGGCTTCGTCTCATGCGCGGTCTTCTCGATCGCGTCCATGTCGAGCAGATGATCGTCCTTGCGCACGCCGTAGGAGACGACCTTGAACCACTTGCCGCTCATGTTGACCGGCGAGCCGTGGGTGAGGTGGCCGCCCGAATTCAAATCGAGGCCCATGAAGGTGTCGCCGGGCTGGAGCAGCGCCAGGAACACGGCCTGGTTCATCTGGCTGCCCGAATTCGGCTGGACGTTGGCGAAGTTGCAGCCAAACAGTTTCTTCGCGCGCTCGATGGCCAGTTCCTCGGCCACGTCGACGAACTGGCAACCGCCATAGTAGCGCTTGCCCGGATAGCCCTCGGCATATTTGTTGGTCATGATCGAGCCCTGCGCTTCGAGCACGGCGCGCGACACGATGTTTTCCGACGCGATCAGCTCGATCTCATGGCGCTGGCGACCGAGTTCGTTGCGGATGGCGCCGAAGATTTCCGGATCGGCGTCGGCAAGCGTGGTCTCGAAGAAGGATTCGAATTTGCTGGAGGCTGCCGCTGCATTTGACATGGGTTGCTTTCCCTTGGGGCCGGAGGTCTGCGAGGTCGCCGCGCATTAACACAGTTGTTTTGAGGCCGCCACGTTTGCGGCGCGAAATTTGCTGGCCGGTTTGCGCCAAGACGGACCCGCGCGACTCTAATCCCGCGGTTCGCGACCCTTGAGGACCGCTTCGGAGAAGGTGACCGCGTGCCGTCCAGCGCCTGCGTCCGGCTCGCGGACCAGGGTGACGATCCAGCAAGAAAGCTATCGCCCGGCTTCGATCTGGCGCAGGATCGACTTGTCCTCAATGTGCTCGTCGTCGGCGAGCATCATCGCCTTGGAAAGGATCAGCGACAGGATCTCGTCGCCTTCATAGGGGACGTAGCTTTCGGCCTCGGAACGACCGGCCGGCACGATGCACAGATAGCGATCGTTGGGTGCGATCAGGATGTTGCCTGATCCGAGATTGATCCTGTAGGTGGCAAGCTTGCCGTCGACCATCAGGAAATCGCTGCTCAGCGAGCACTGACTGGCGATCGCCAGGCCCGGCAGCAGCTTGGCGAGGAAGTCATGCCTCGACCTGGCCAGCTCGCTTGCCTGGCCGGACGAGTAGCGGCGATGGTAATCGACGAACTCGGGCACCTCCGAAAGCGGATGCGCCGCCCCTGCCCCGCGGTCCTGCCAGTTGCGATCGGCGCCGATCGAGGTGCGGCCGACGATCTGGTCGATATCGTACATCGCCTCGCAGAAGGCTCGCGCCGGCACGCTCTCCAAAGGGATCGGCTCGCCGCCCGGCTTGCCGTTCTTGTCCAGCGCGAAGAAGCTGACGCGGTCGCAGGAGATGAAGGCGAACAGGCGGCCGCCATGCTCGGCCGCGACACCTTGCTGGATGCGGCTGCCGATGCCGGCGATCCAGTATTCGGCGGCGACGCCGAAATGCGGCAGCGTCAAGCGCACGCGCTCATGCTCGGCGCTGTTGCCGTCCATGGTGCGGTTATAGGCCTGCCAACCGCGCTTCTTCAAAATACCCATCGCCGGCGCCTGCTCGAGAATGTGGCCGGCGAAGCGGTTCGAATAGGTGTTCGTCACGCGTTCGGCATCGGTGAGCAGATAGATCGGCCGCCAGGCCTGGATAAAGGGCTGACGGATGCGGTTTTCGGTGAGGAAATTGCGCCAGGCGGCAACAGTCTCGGCCGGACTTTCCTGGGGATGCCAGAGGTGGACGCGCGAAGCTTCGCCGGGCGACGGCAGCTCACTGCCATCGGGGCCGATAAAGACGCCATTGCGGATCATGGCGACCATGTCCGGGCCATCACCGGAGAAGCGCCAGATCAGCCGTTCGGTCAATGTCCGCAAGAGGCCGTTGTCGACCAGGCGGTCCTGCCAGCCGGCAAGATTCCAGCTGCGCCCGTCGCGCCAGGCGCCTTCGATGCGGCGCCGCGCCTCCGGCAGGATGATCTCGATATCGGCCGCGGCCTCCTGCAGTTCCTCGGCGATCTCCTTGCCGCCTTCCAGCGCCAGGAACGCCTTGGCGATGCCGCGCTTGCGCTTGCCGTTGGGTTCGATCGTGAACAGGCCGGCCTTGGTCGATGAGGAGACGACCAGCTCCACCGTCATGCCGCCGAGCTCGATCGCGCGAACGCCGCCGGCGCCGATGCCGTGATCGGCCATGGCGATTTCCTGCATGTCGTCCGGAGCAAGACCGAGCTGCTTGCCGGCTTCCGCCAGCGCCCTGTCGATCGTCTTCAGCATCTTCTTGTCGGCGGTCTGCCGGCGGATGCGGCCGAGCGCGAAGGCCGCCTCGCGCGCGCCGATCTGCCCGAGCGACCAGACGATGCCGGCCATGGCCTTCGGCGAGCGGCAGATACGTCTGTCGTAGTGCGTGACGAGAAGACCCGCCGCGAACTTTTCCAGCATCGGCACTGCCTGTTCGGCCGGAAGGCAGGCCAGGCCGAGCGCGATGCCGCGTCCGACGATCTGGTTGTTTTCGGAATAGGAGGCCGTCAGCTTTGGAATGTCGTAGCGGCTGACCTCGGCGGACACGCTGCGGCGCCACCGCGTTATGCCGGGCGCGCGCACTATGACTTTGAGCGCGGAACGGCGCACGTCGCGCGCATAGCCGGCCGTGCCGGCCTCGGGCATCGTCTCCGGGTAAAGCGACACATGGTACTTGTTGAATGCCGCGGCATAGACGGCGATGTTGTTCTTCGCCCTCATGTCGATCCCGGAGATGCGCTGTCCGATGCCGAGCGCCATCCAACGGTTGAAGCAATCGAGCACCGTATCGGCGCCGAATGCCTCGATCAGGCGGGTGCACTCCTTGAGCCAGGTCTTGCCCGGCGCGCTATCGCCGGGATCGACAAGATGATTGAGCAGGCTGCCGGAAGGATCCTTTCCTTCGAGCGCGAACATCTCGATGCCCGGAATGCCGAAGGAGGAAAAGTCGAACGGCCAGTCGCTGTCGATCGTCTTGGCGCGCTCGCGCAGCTCCTTCGTCACCTCCGGCGTCAGCGGAGGCAGCTTGAGGAAGCTGTCGTCGGCGATATCTCCATGCAGGATCGTGCGCAGCGCATTGTCGGCATATTCGGAAAAACCCTTCTCGCCCTTGGTGTTGCGGTTCCACCAGCCGAAGGTGAAGAGCGGATCCTCGCCGCCGCCGAACAGTTCAGTGAATTGCGCGGGGTCGGCGAGCCAGCTCTTCAGCGCGCCGTTTTCGGCGCGGAAACGCGCAGCATGGTCGAGCAGCGCCGCGACCTCGACCAGCACCGCGTCCCAAAAGGCGATGCGTTCTGGCGACGGCTCGGTATAGCCCAGGTCCGGGACGCGCGGCGCCTTGCAGTCGCGCATGCGGGCGAAGAAACCGTCCTGCTGGTCGAGCCCGGCGATCGCTTTCAAGGAGACGATCAGCGGCAGGTCAGTCTTTTCGGGTCCGGTGGGCCTGCGATGTTCCGGCACGTCGCAGATCAGCGCGATGATACGCGCCGCGTTCTCACGGTCCTTCCCCGTCAAGGCGAGCCCGTTGCGCGCCGCCCGCTCGATCTCGCGCACGATGCCGAGCTTGGGCATCCCCTTCGGATAGGAGATGCTTCCCTTCAATCTCAGGCCAGGAATCTCCTGTCCGAGCAGCGCCAGCACAGGCGCGGCCCTAGCCGCGTCGACCTCGAAGCCGACCTGCAGCAGGTCACGCCACAGGAAATTGCAGGCGCGGCCAAAATTGCTGGCGAGCTCGCTGCCGGGCAGATGAACGAAGACGCCATAATTGTTCATCTCCACCACCCAGCCGATGCGCTGCTGCAGCAGGCCGAGATAGTCGAACAAGTCGGATCGCTCGGATGCCGAGAATTTGCGCAAGGCTGGGCGGATCGCGTCGATCATGGCTTGATCGCGCTTGGTCAGGGCGTCGTTGCAGGATTGGATGGAAGCGAGGAACCGATCGACCAGCGGCCCGCCGCCAAACCGGCGGACGGCCTCGAGATCCTCGGCGAATGCCTGCGCTTCGCGCCGGCGCCTTTCCTCGTAGCTGTTCAGGGTTGCCTTGGCATGCCTTTCGATCTGCCGCATCAAGCGCTCGCCGGTCACCACTTCGGGCGCCGGCGGTGTTGCGCCGCCTCCCAGTGCCCCGGCAAGTGCCCGCAGATTGGAAAGCCAGCTCATGCGGTCAGCCCCCTTTGAGCGGAACAAGCCTGATGAAGGTCACGTCGGTGCGCGGCATGATCGTGATCGTTTCGTCGAGATCGCTGAGTTGCCTGCCATCGGCGAACAGCATGAAGCCGTTCCTCTCGAACGACGCCAGCGCCTTCTCGATCGCCTTCTCGGCGCTGGTCTTGTCGAACAGGAAGAGGTTGGGCAGGTTGACGATCTCGTTGGCGCTGAGCCCGCTCTTCGGCGCATGGACCTTCTCATGCTCGTAGCGGACGCGCTCGGCGATCAGCTCGCGTACCGTGCAGGGCACGCCGTCGTTCCATTCCATGACGAAATTGCGCACCGGCTTGCGCGCGCCGATCTGATCGTGGACGACGATATGGCTCATGATCTTCCCCCGCCTCGGCGCAATCTGGCCAAATAGACATTACCGGCAGATGAAGGAGAAATCATCAACCTACCCATGGTGGATGAATGCCTAATGCAACCGGTGCAATGCTGAGCGGTCGTTCCGCAGCCGGTTCCTGGCCGCTTTGTCGTCGATGCTTTGGCCGACCACTCGCTCGCGAAATGAAAGGACGACGACAAGCCGAAGATGCGCCCCGACGGCCCCACGCCCGCTCTCTCGCCGCAGCCGCGGCGTTTGGTCGAGAGCGTCCCCGATGTCGGGGCGCATCCGGCGGCTCGCGATATCCGGAGCGCCAGCCAAATTCGAAAAAACCGGCCGGCACCCGGCGTCAGCGCAAGGCTGCTAAGGGGCGCCGGGTAGCCGGCCGCCACGCCAAGGCCCTGGAATCGGCGTGGCAAATGCAGAAGAGGGCGCCGGGTCCGCGCTGTTCCGCCGGAAGCGCGCGGGTGGCTGGCACCGCGTCTCTCGTGATACGCGAGGGGCCAACTCCATCAACCCCTCGAAAGCGCCGGGTTGACAGGCAAAGCGCCCCGGCCCTTGCGACAGGGAACGGCCCGTGCAACCCTGCGTTTCGGGTGGGTTGAAACTGGGGCGAGCGATGCTGTCTCGATTGATGACGCATGTGGAGGCGGCGTATGCGGCGCCTACGGCCGAAGACGCCAGCGTGGCCTTCTTCGCGGCAATGGAAGATTTCGGCGCCTCCTATCTGCAGACAAGGCTCTACCGGCGGCCGTCGGCGATCCTGACGTCGGCCAGCCACTGGGCGGCCGGCGGCTTCATCACCAGGCTGGCGCCAAGCGGCTGGCCCGGCAGCCCGGCCTTCGACTATGTCTGCTTCGAATGCAATCCGTTGCTGGGGGCGATCCGCGAGAGCCGCACGAGCTACCGCTTCAGCGATTTCGCGCCGCACGACGATGCGCAATACGGCGCCTATTGGGAGGCGCTGAGCGAGGCGAATATCGACGACGCGCTCTGCGCCACTTCCTACGGGGCGGATGGCGTAATTGCCTCCCTGCATCTCGGCTTTCGCGGGCGGGACTTCGCGCCGGACGAGCGCTTTGCCATCCACATGGCGGGCCTTGCGCTGACGGAAAGGCTGATGAGCCTGACCTCGCCGCCGCCGGCCACTGTCGTCAGGCTAACGCGGCGCGAACGCGACAGCCTGGCGCTGGTCGCCGAAGGCAAGACCGACTGGGAAATCTCGGTGATCCTTGGCATCGCCGAAGCCACGGTGCGTTTCCATGTCGACAATGCCAGGCGCAAGCTCGGCGCCGTCAACCGCGCGCAAGCGGTGGCGCGGGTGGTGAACCAGCGCCTTATCTAAACCAGCATTTCCCAACAAAAAGGCCGCTACGAGAGCGGCCTTTTTTGTTCAAGATCAGATGCTTACTGAGCCGAGCTGATCTGCAGCTCCTGGGCGCCGTCGAGGCCGTAGATGTCGTCGCGGAACTGCACGACGCCAGGAGCCGTCGACCATGCCGACAGATAGAGGAAGTGGACCGGCACCGGATTGACGACATTGATCGGCGTGTTCTCGCCGGTCTTGATCGCCGCCTCGAAATGCTGGCGGTCCCAGCCGGGCGTATCGCGCAGGATCCAAGTGACGAGGTCGCGCACATTCTGGACGCGCACGCAACCGGAGGAATCGAAGCGCATCAGCTTGCCGAACAGGCTCTGCTGCGGCGTGTCGTGCATGTAGACGCCGTCCGGGCTCGGGAAGTTGATCTTGACCGAGGCCATCGCGTTGTTGCTGCCCGGATCCTGGCGGAAGCGGTATTTCTCGGCATCGTCCGTCGACCAGTCGATGCTCATCGGATCGACCTCGCTGCCGTCCGGCGCGAACAGGCGGATATGGCTGTCCTTGAGGTAGTTCGGGTCCTTCCGCATCAGCGGAATGATGTCCTTGCGCACGATCGAGACCGGCGCGTTCCAGTACGGGTTGACGATGATCTCGTTGATCTTGGAGTTCACGATCGGCGTCTGGCGATCGATCTTGCCGACGATTGCCGTGTGGCGAAGCACCACACGGTCGTTCTCGACCGCTTCGATCTGCGCGCCCGGAATGTCGACCAGCACGTAACGGCTGCCGAGCGTTCCGGCCTTTTCCTTCAGCCGCTGCAGGTTGGTCTGCAACTGGCCGAGGCGGATCTGCGCCGAGACGTTCATTGCGGTATAGGTGTATTTGCCCATGGCGCCGTCGGCCGGCAGGCCATGACGGAGCTGGAAGCGCTTGACCGCAGAATCGACATAGGAATCGAAGGCCGTCGAGATGCCGGCGCTCTGCGGCAGGTCACCCGAGACCATCAGGCGCTTGCGCAACGGCACGACATCCGGGTCGTCGACGCCGAGCTGTAATTTCTTGGTCGCCGGAACCTGTTCCCAGCCACCCTGGGAGACGATGTTCTGGTATTGCGCGACAGCCTGCTCGGTGAAGGCCACCGTCTGCTGGCTGAAGATCGGCAGCGTCGAGGCGACCTTGTTGGTGTCGTTGCCGCGGGCGTCGAACTGGTCGTCCCAGTTGCCGCGCGTCGAAGATTTCAGGATGTCCCCGACCACATCCTGCGCGCTGGCCTGGCCGGCGACCACGGCGGCGGCGAGCACGGAGGCTCCGGTAAGGAAGAAACGGCGGCTGGTTCTCATGGCAGACATTCTTTGTTTGATCGCTCTCGCTCAATCGCTTGCCGGGCGGCTTTGTCCGCACTCTAGGGTTGGCAAACTTAACAATTCGCCAACCATGACCCCGCTTAACCGGCCGCCAGAAACGCGCTGCCGCCACGCAGGTTCCAAGGAGCGCGGGGCATAGGCCCGCAGCATCACCCACATTTCGCATTGCCCGCGATTATGGCGGCAACGTGGCCTTGGTCTGCGATTTGCACGTGGCGGGAAAGTGAAAGAAATCACAGCGATGCTTTTTTGCATCGGCTAGCGGTAAGTGGGGCGCCGTGGGGCACTAAGCGCAGACAGCAGCCCGCCGACGCCCGTTTCAACGGACTGCCCGTGCTACGGCGCCAGATCGCATGATAGCATCGGAAATATAAAATCTTGAGGCAATCAAGTCATTGAGGAGGCGGTGCTTTGGGTCTCGCACATGGTTATGGTTTTGTCATAGGAACGAAAAGCGACTATTGGCGCGATCCGGTCGATAATTTTGGCCGGTACATGCATGGCAACATGAAGGTGCATACGCCGAATGGTGAGTACAGATGCGCCATCGACGTGGACAGCCAAGTGTCCCCGGTTCACTGGCGCATCCAACCCTTGCGGGTCAACGAATGGACTCCCCTGCTATCGCTGCAGGATGGATGGCATTCGCTTCAAAGCGAAGCAGGATCCGGAGCCGTCGACTACATTCGCGACACCAGGTTGAGGGACGTATTCGTGATCCCGCAGATCGTGGACCTCGAGCCGCGTTGGCCGCCTATTCCGCCCGAAGAACTGGTCGGCCGGGACCTGCTCCACCAAGTTGCCCTGGAAGGCCGCCAACCGGTGATCGCGAAGGCAAAGCTGCGCGGCGCCAAGAGCCTGAAAAAGCTGCGGCCGGTCAAACGCATCACGTTGCAATCCCGAAAGCTCGAGTTATGGATGAACATTGCGCCGTGGAACAGTGGAACCAGCCTTCAAGCGCTTGTTGATCTGGAAGCGGTGCTGGCAGGAGCGCAGCGCGTCATGGTCTTTGGCGAGCCGTTTCACGACGGAACGCTCGGCGTTCACAACATCCATCAGAACCAGGGAGACCCTCCCGGCCCGCATGCCGGGGAGAACGCGACCTGGCAGGACGGCATCACGATTGCCTTCAAGCAAGATGGTACGGCGTCAGCCTTCATGAACAAATTCGGAACGCAGTCCGACCGGACAGACGATCAGGGCAAACCGCTACCCTAGCCCTGGTCGTGCCGCCGCTGCGGCTGACCCCTTTTTTTGATTTCAGCGTATCAACATGGTCTGTCAGCAATCCATCAGCGCGACGTTCCAAGTCAGGGCCGCCCATCCGCCTTCAACTCCGAACACCGTTGCAGGATCTCATTTTGAGGATAGCGTAGGATCTTGTTGTCCTCCAGCTTGAGCAGGAGCTCGCGCTTCTTGCTCGAGGTCTCACCGTCGGTGCAGGTCATGTCCAGGATGACGGCGTCAAGGCGATTGATCTTCTGAACCTTGTCCAGCGCGCAACCAACTTCCCACATGTCCACCGTCCTGTCGGTGAATGTCACGATCGAGTCATTGTTGTCGCATGGCGAACTGCCTACAGCGGCGAATGAATCCTTCCACCACTCTTCGGCAAAAGACGAGTGCGACACCAGTACAAGCATCGCGGTACCGAGGCACGTCTTCGAGCATTTTCCCAAGCCCATTGCGCACTCCCTGCGAGCCCCGACATTTGGCGGTGCCAGGCGAACGGAAACAAAGCAGAGACCCGCCACCCGAGCGCCGGCAGAGCAGAAAAGGACCGGCGCCTTCCAGCACCGGTCCTGCATTCTTCGTCTGGCCGCGCTTCTTCGGCGCGGCCTTTCTGTCCCAATTCGTAGCGCTTACATCCGATACGCGATCGTGTCGTTCCAGAAGCGGTCCAAGCGCTGCAGGGCGCGGTTCATCTGCTTGAACTCGTCGGTGTTGATGCCGCCGACCGCCTCGATCGAGCCAACATGACGCTCGTAGAGGCCAGCCACGACATCGGCCACCTCGTTGCCCTTCGGCGTCAGCGAGACGCGGACCGAGCGGCGGTCGATGCGCGAGCGCTGGTGGTTGATGAAGCCGAGGTCGACCAGCTTCTTCAGATTGTAGGAGACGTTCGAGCCGAGATAGTAGCCGCGCGAGCGCAACTCGCCGGCGGTCAGCTCGGAATTGCCGATGTTGAAGAGCAGCAGCGCCTGGATGGCGTTGATGTCGGAACGGCCGTTGCGGTCGAACTCGTCCTTGATCACGTCAAGCAGACGGCGGTGCAGACGCTCCACCAGCTGCAGCGATTCCATGTACAGTGAGCGGATAGCCTCGCGGCGATCGTCGGATACGTTTGCGGTCTTCGCCGCCGGACGCGAATTGATCATTGTCTTTGCCTCTCGTTTGTCGCCTTGGTGATTTTTTGTTTTTCACCTTGATCGCGACACTATCGAATACTCATAAAATTCGACTTAAACGCCAGGGCTAACAAGAGCTTACCGGTAAGAGGTTTCGGAAGACGCTTAACGATCGGTCACCCGAGCAAGAACAATTAACCTAAAGATTTAGCCAATGGATTTTGCGGGCAAGCGGGCTCGGAAATCGGCCCTGGGAGGCCGGTCTACGGCCGGCTCTATGAGTGGAGCATGATGTCGTCCGAAAACCGCTTCACACTTTTCGGCATCATGCTCATTGGCGCAGCTGGCGCTTCTGCAGCCAGATGGTGACGCGAAAGACGATGTAGAGCAAGGCCACGCAGCCATGCGAGATCACGATCAGCATCCGGTGGCCGAAGAGATTGGGGAAGCCGGCATACATCACCGTCTCGGTCACCGCGCAGATGAACCAGATCACCGGCCCCCAGGACGCCAGCATCCAAAGGCCCGCCGCGGCGAAGGGGAAAAAGACGGCAAGCGTGGCCGCCGCCACCTGCCAATGCACCGGCATCAGGTCGAAGCGCCACAATTCTCCGGGATAAATGCCGATCAGGCGGATCCAGTAGAGAATTCCGAACAAGAGGCAGTAGCCGGCGATCACACGCTGGAACCAGGCGAAGATGACCTCGGTGGTCGAGGGCTGCAGCACCACGCGCCTGGAGGTGACCTCGCTCACAGGATGAGCTCCTTGTCTCCGAGCGGCGCGAAATAGGTGTCGATGTCGGCCGCGCTGACCTCCTCCAGGCCGGCCGGGCGCCATTCCGGCTTTGAGCGCTTGTCGATGATGGCGGCGCGGATGCCTTCATAGAAATCGTGGCCGGCAAGCATGCGGTTGAGGATGCGGAACTCCATCTTCATGCATTCGTCCATCGACAGCGTCGATCCCGCGCTGATCTGGCGCCAGGCGACGTTGAGGCTGGTCGGCGAGCGGGTCTTAAGCGTCGCCAGCGTCTTTGCGGCAAAAGCATCGTCGGCCCCTGCCCGCTCCAGACTGTCGATGATGCCGGCGAGCGAAGGTTGCGAAAAGTGGCTTGCGATCGCCTCCAGGTCCTGCCGCTCGGTCTCGCGTTTGGCCGGTACGAAGAAATCGCGCAGCTCCGCATTGGCGTCGCCGCTCGTCGCCAGCTCGTCGAGCAGGCCGGCTTGGTCCTCGGCCTTGATGGTGTGGGTGGCGAGCCCCGACCACAGCGCATCGCCATAGCGGATGCGGCTTCCGGTCAGCCCGAGATACATGCCGAACGAACCGCCGAGATCCGGCAGCAAATGGCTGCCGCCGACATCGGGGAAGAAGCCGATGCCGACCTCGGGCATGGCGAACTGCGCGTTCTCGGTCAGCACGCGATGCGAGCCGTGAAAGGAGATGCCGACGCCGCCGCCCATGACGATGCCGTCGATCAGCGCGACATAGGGTTTCTTGAAGCGGGCGATGCGGGCGTTCAACCGGTACTCGTCGGCGAAGAAGTCGACAGGCGGTTTGCCGGCGCGGCCGGCCTCATAGATATGCAGGATATCGCCGCCGGCGGAAAATGCCCTGCCCTCGGCCTTGACGACGACGACGCCGACGCGCGGATCCTGTTCCCAGGCGTCGAGCGCCTTGGCAAGCGCCTTGACCATGTTGTGCGTGACGGCGTTGAGCGCCTTCGGCCGTGTCAATGTGACCACGCCCGCTCTGCCCAGCCGCTCGAAGCGGATCTCGTCGCCTCCGCCAAAATCCATCGTCAGAGAATCCTCCCCCGCGCCTGCGGGAGGTGAAGTGCTAAGCGGCGACCGGGCCAACGTCAATTGTTGAGTACCGGCGACAGGCCGTGCCTCTTGCGGCGGGCAGACTACCAGACGAACGGGATAAGCGCGTTCGTGCGGCGTGCATAATCGGGGAACTCGTCGGGGAATTGCCGCGCCAGAAGCCGATCCTCGGCGCCGACCCTCCAGATGAAAATCGCCCCGAGCAGGATCAACAGAAAGACGAAGGGGCCGCCGACCACGATCGCCGAGCCGATACAGGCGAGCAGGCCGCCGGTGTACATGGGATGACGCAGGCGACTGTATGGACCGGACCTTACCAGCTCATGCTCCTGCTTGGCCGAAACGGTTTGACTCCAGTTGCGTCCGAGAGCCTGCCGCGCCCAGACCAGCAGCGCCATGCCCGCGACGGTGATCGCGGCGCCGATGCCGCCCAGGACCGTGCTGACGGGCGCGAAATTGACGAAGCCGAAAATCGGCAGTCGCGGCAGCAGGAAGGCAGCGATGATGGCAAACATCAAGCCGAAGCTCTGCAAAAGATGCGGTTCGGTGTCCCGCTTCACGCCAATAGCCTGAACGGTCAGGAAGATGGTCAGCATGAGCCAGGCGGCATAGATGAACCAGATGAAGGCCATGCCTCGCTCCTTCATTTAGCCTCCGCCTTGGCCACCGCGCGCGCCCGGTGCTAGAAAATGGGCATCTTGAACCGGACGGCAAGCCATGCCCGGATTTTCTCGCCTCGCGGCCATGGTGATCGGCATGATCGCCATCTGTTTCGGCTGTCGCCCCGTCATCGCCGCGACGGCCGCCGAGCTTTACCAGGCGCAAACGATCGTCACCGGCACCGGAGACGTGAACCGGCAGATCGGCTTCAAGGATTGTCTCGACAAGGTGCTGGTCAAGGTCTCGGGCGATCAGCGGCTGACGCAGAAGACGGAGATGCTGGCGCTGCGCGAGAAAGCGGCCGATTTCGTCCAGTCCTTCCGCTACCGCGACCGGCTCGAGGGAATTCCGATCCATGACGAGCAAGGCACGCATGACCGGCCGCACGATCTGACCTGCCTCTACAAGCCGGCCGTCGTCGACAAGCTGCTCGCGCAGCTTGGCAGCAGGCCCTGGCCCGGCGAGCGGCCGCCGATCGCCGTCTTCATGACCGCCGAGCAGGGCGCGCGGCATTTCGCGCTGACGCAAGACGAGCAGCGCGGCAACGCGATGCGCGAATCCTTCGCCAATGCCGCCGGTCCGCTGCTGATGCGCGTCACCTTTCCAAAGGCCGGGCAGCTCGGCGGGCTCGATGACAAGGCGCTTTCCGAGGCGGACATCGCAAGGCTCGACAGACTGGCGAAGAAAGCAGGAGCGGCCCGGGCGCTCGCCGGCAGCATCGTGTGGAGCGACAAGGAACTCGGCTGGATCGCCGACTGGCGGCTTGCCGATCATGGCAAGACCTATCGCTGGCAGGTGCGCGGCGTCAGCTTCGACGAGGCGTTCCGGGTGGCGATGAGGGGCGCGGCGCAGATCCTGTCGGGGCACGGACAGCCCTGACATTCCTCGCCCCACGAAGTGGGGAGAGGTGGCTCGGCGAAGCCGAGACGGAGAGGGGAAGCGCCTTTTCCGTCGGCAAAAGCGCCTCGTATTGGAACGCTTGCCCCCCTACGACGGCCCCCTCTCCGTCCGCTTCGCGGACACCTCTCCCCCGCCTGTGGCGGGGCGAGGAACCTCGCGCTTCGTCCCTGGCACAATCGTGTCGCATTGGTCAGCGGCTAAGACGCGTGGTAAAAGCCGGCGCAAAAGAGAGTTTCGGCGATGAACAAATTCACCCCCGCAAAGCCTGCCGGCGCGCGCAGCGTCGACGAGATCACCGGCAGCCGGCGGCTCAGGCGCATGCGCAAGGCCGACTGGTCGCGCCGCCTGGTGCAGGAGAACCAGCTTTCGGTGAACGACCTGATCTGGCCGATCTTCGTCATCGACGGCAAGAACACGCGCGAGCCGATCGCCGCCATGCCCGACGTCTATCGCCTGACCATCGATCTCGCGGTCAAGGAAGCGGAGCGCGCGGCCAAGCTCGGCATCCCGGCGATCGCCACCTTCCCCAATGTCGAGCTTGCGCTGCGCGACCAGACCGGCTCGCATATCCTCGACCCCGACAATGTCATCAACCGCGCGACGCGCGCCATCAAGGACGCGGTGCCGGAGATCGGCATCATTACCGATGCCGCGCTCGACCCCTTCACCAGCCACGGCCATGACGGCATTTTGCGCGACGGCATCATCGTCAATGACGAAACGGTCGAGCAGGTCGCGGCCGCGGCCGTCATCCAGGCCGCCGCCGGCGCCGACATCATCGCGCCTTCCGACATGATGGACGGCCGCATCGGCGCCATCCGCGACGCGCTCGACGCCAACGGTTTCCAGGACGTGGCGATCATGTCCTACGCGACGAAGTTCGCTTCCGCCTTCTACGGCCCCTATCGCGAGGCGGTCGGCACCGCCGGCCTGCTCAAGGGCGACAAGAAGACCTATTACATCGACCACGCCAATTCCGACGAGGCGGTGCGCGAAGCCGAGCAGGACCTCGCCGAGGGCGCGGATATGCTGATGGTGAAGCCCGGCCTGCCCTATCTCGACATCATCCGCCGGCTGAAGGACGAGCTGGGGATGCCCACTTTCGCCTATCAGGTGTCGGGCGAATATTCGATGATCAAGGCAGCCGCCGCCAATGGCTGGATCGACGGCGAGAAGGCGATGCTTGAATCGCTGCTTTCGCTGAAGCGCGCCGGCTGCGACGGCGTGCTGACCTATTTCGCGCCGACCGTGGCGAAGTTGCTGAAGGGCTAACGCAAATTCCAGGAAAGAGTGTGAGCGGTTAGGCTCGGCGACTTCGTCACAGCCTTCCGTCCGGAATTACATCAAGCAGAGAGACAGAGCGGTTCGCCGTTTCCGTGAAACGGTGAAACGCTCCAGGCTGCCGAACCGGCAAGCGGCGCCACTGCCCGGGCCGTCAGAATTCCACCTCCAGCTCGACGATCTCCTCTGGCTCGGCGAGCGCTCCTTGCGTCCATTCCCGCATCAGCGGCCAGGCGAAAACCGTCTCGCAGAAGGCGGCGAGCGGCGCCTCGAGGTCAACCGCGTAGGTGCGGAAGCGGGTGCTGACCGGAGCATACATGGCATCGGCCATTGTGGGCCATGCCCCGAACAGCCACGGTCCACCATAGGTCGCCAGGCATTCCGACCAGATCGCCTTGATCCGCTCCACATCGGGCCGCGCGCCGGAAAAGATCTTGAAGCTCTTGTGCCTGGCCTTGAGGTTCATCGGCAGTGCCGAGCGCAGATTGTGGAAACCCGAATGCATTTCGCCCGACACCGCGCGGCAATGGGCGCGCGCCACGCGCTCGGCTGGCAGCAGGCCGGCGCGCGGCATCGTCTCGGCAAGGTATTCGGCGATGGCCAATGTATCCCATACGGTGACGCCGTCATGCGTCAGGCGCGGCACCAACACCGATGGCGACAGGAGCAGCAATTCCTGCCGCTGCTCCGGATCATCGATGTCGACGCGCTTCTCCTCGAACTCCAAACCAGCCATGCGGCACAGCAGCCAGCCGCGCAGAGACCAGGACGAGTAGTTCTTCGACGAGATCGTCAACGTCGCCTTCGCCGCGCTTTCCGGCTTCGCCGCAACCACCTTCGCCGCCTTGGCCATGTCGTGAAACCCTCCAAGCCTTTCGCCGGCAACAATCCTCTCGCAATGCAAAATAAATTGCACTAGCTTTTTTGCACTGCACGATGGGCTGTCAGCGGAACGAGGCGCAATGCTTTACCAGGCCTACCAGCTCCAGGACGACCTCATAGCTCCGGCGCGCATGCTTGCCGAACTGATGGGCTCGGCGACGGGCGCGATGGCGCTCGGCGACGCCGCCAAACGGCGCATCGCGGCCGGGCTGGAGATGATCGCCCGTTTCAGGCTCACCCATACGCGCCCGGATTTCGGCATCGGGATTGTCCGGGTCGGCAACCGCGAGGTGCCGGTCGCCGTCGAAACGGTGCTCGCCCTGCCCTTCGGCAAGCTGCTGCGTTTTGCCAAGGACATCGACGTCCGCCAGCCGAAGGTCATGGTGGTCGCGCCCCTGTCGGGACATTTCTCGACGCTGCTGCGCGGCACGGTGGAGACGCTGCTCGCCGACCACGAGGTCTATGTCACCGACTGGGCCAATGCCCGCGACGTGCCGCTTTCGGACGGCAGCTTCGGCGTGGACGACTATGTCGACTACCTCATCCGTTTCCTGGAGGCGATCGGCCCTGGAGCGCATATCCTGGCGGTCTGCCAGCCCTGCGTCCAGGCGCTCGCCGCCGTCGCCATCATGTCCGAGGACAGGCATCCGGCGACGCCGCGCTCGATGACGCTGATGGCGGGGCCGATCGACCCGCGCGAAAGCCCGACCGAAGTCAACGAATTCGCCGTCAGCAAGTCGCTGGCCTGGTTCCAGAGCTACGTCATCTCCCATGTGCCCTTCCGCCACCCCGGCGGCGGGCGGCGGGTGTATCCGGGCTTCCTGCAGCTCGCCGCCTTCATGGCCATGAACAGCGACCGCCACGTCACGGCTCATCGCAAGCTCCATGAGCATCTGGCGGCCGGCGAGACCGCCGAAGCCGAGAAGATCAAGACTTTCTACGACGAGTATTTCGCGGTGCTCGACCTCACCGAGGAATTCTATCTCGAGACCATCGACCGGGTGTTCCAGAAGGCGGAGCTTGCCACAGGCGCGTTCACCTTCCGCGGCAGCAAGGTCGACCCCGGCGCGATCCGCAACACGGCGCTGCTCACCGTCGAGGGCGGACGCGACGACATATGCGCGCTGGGGCAGACCTCGGCGGCGCATGATCTGTGCCGCTCGCTGCGTCCACATCTGAAGCGGCATCACCTGCAGGCCAATGTTGGCCATTACGGCGTCTTCAACGGCAAGCGCTGGGAACGCGAAATCTATCCTGTGGTGCGCAACCTCATCCTGGCGATGGAATAGCGAGAGGCGCGCGGACGAGCGAACCGGCGCCGTGGCCGCCCGCCTCCTCAAGTCAAATCCATAAACCTGGATCGTGCCGCCGAGCGCGATGCTGCCACCCAACCGCTTGCAATTCGCAACTGGTTGAGCTATCGGTTGACCGATTGCAAATTACAACTGGATCAGGAGGCCAATGATGTCCAGGCTGCGTGTCAACGCTTTCACCCTGTCGCTCGACGGTTACGGCGCCGGTCCCGATCAGAGCCTCGACAACCCGCTCGGTGTAGGCGGCGAAGATCTACACAAGTGGATGATCAAGACCCGCTCGTTTTACCAGATGATTGGCAAGGAAGGCGGGACAACGGATACCGATGACGATTTCGCCGTGCGCAGCTTCGAGAATGTCGGCGCCTGGATCCTCGGCCGCAACATGTTCGCGCCGAGCCGCGGCGCATGGCCGGACGACAACTGGAAGGGCTGGTGGGGTCCCAACCCGCCCTATCACGTGCCGACCTTTATTTTGACGCATCACAAGCGCGCGCCGATCGAGATGGAAGGCGGGACGACCTTCTACTTCGTCACCGATGGCATCCGCTCAGCGCTCGAACAGGCGAAGGCGGCGGCGGGCGGCAAGGATGTGCGTGTCGGCGGCGGCGTCTCGACCGTCCGGCAATATCTCGAGGAGAAGCTCATCGACGAGATGCATCTCGCGATCTCGCCTATCCTGCTCGGATCCGGCGAGCACCTCTTTGCAGGCCTCGACATGCTGAAGCTGGGATACCGCTGCACCGGCCAGGTGGCGACGGCCGATGCCACGCATGTGATGATCGGGCGGGTGTAACGAGCGTAATCTCCCCCCTCGTGGGGGAGATCGCAGCTTCACCGTCTCAATACTTCTCCGGCACGTAGAGCTCGCGCGGCAGCACCTGGCGCTCGTATTGCGGGTTGAAGACGCGCTCCGGCAGTGTGATCTCCTCGTGCGGAACCTCCTCATATGGCAATTGCTGCAAGAGATGATCGATGCAGTTCAGCCGCGCGCGCTTCTTGTCGTTGCCCTCGACGATGAACCAGGGCGCTTCCGGGATGTTCGTGCGGGCAAAGGTCTCTTCCTTGGCCTTGGTGTACTGCTCCCAGCGCACGCGCGACTGCAGGTCCATCGGCGAGAGCTTCCACTGCTTCATCGGATCGTGGATGCGCATCAGGAAGCGCATCTGCTGTTCCTCGTCGGTGATCGAGAACCAGTATTTGACCAGCGTGATGCCGGACCGGACCAGCATGCGCTCGAATTCCGGCACGTCGTGGAAGAACTCCTCGACCTGATTCTGGTCGGCGAAACCCATGACCCGCTCGACGCCGGAGCGGTTGTACCAGGAGCGGTCGAACAGCACGATCTCGCCACCCGCCGGGAGATGCGGCACGTAGCGCTGGAAGTACCATTGCGACTTCTCGCGTTCGGTCGGCGCCGGCAGCGCCACGACACGGGCGATGCGCGGATTGAGCCGCTGCGTGATGCGCTTGATGACGCCGCCCTTGCCGGCGGAGTCGCGGCCCTCGAAGATCACCACCAGCTTCTTCTTGTGGTAGGCGACCCAGGACTGCAGCTTGATCAGTTCGGACTGGAGCCTCAGCAGTTCGCGAAAGTAGGTCATCCGCTCGATGGAAGGCGGATGCGACTTCTTGTAGATCTTGGCGATCTCGAGCGAGAGCGCCGGTTCGGAAATCTCCAGCTCGTAGTCCTCGTCGAGCGTGTCCTCGAGCTCGGCTTCCAGCCAGTCCTTCGCCCCGGAATTCGGTTTCACTTCATTCATCGCGCAGCTCCGTCGCCTGTCAGCCCATCATCGCTTCGGAATGCGCCGCGGCTCCGGCCGGGCACGCCACTCCGTAAGCCGACTGAGATACAGAGGCGCAATGACGGTTTTATTGCAAGGCGACCTCAGCCGAGCATCGATAGAAGATATGTGATCGGCCCGTATCGATAGCGGGGCGACAAGCGGCCGGAATTGTCCTACAAATCCCCTCGCCTCTTTCCCGCGCCCACCACGGCGCCTCCCCAAAACAAATCGCGAGGACCCGATATGGAATACCGCACCCTTGGCCGTTCCGGACTGAAGGTTTCGACATTGACCCTCGGCACCATGACCTTCGGCGGAACGGGTCCGTTCGCCGCCGTCGGCAACTCCGATCTTTCGGAAGCCAGGCGCATCATCGATACCTGCATCGATGCCGGCATCAACCTCATCGACACCGCCAATGTCTATTCGAACGGCCTGTCGGAGGAGATCATCGGCGAGGCGCTCGGCGGCAAGCGCAAGAACGATGTGCTGATCGCGTCCAAGGCGCGCATGCGCATCGGCACGGGCCCGAATGACGAGGGCCTGTCGCGGCACCATCTGATCCGCGAGTGCGAAAAGAGCCTGAAGCGGCTGAAGACCGATACCATCGACATTTATTTCGTCCATCAGTGGGACGGGCTCACCCCGGTCGAGGAGACGATCGCGGCGCTCGACACTTTGGTCAACCAGGGCAAGATCCGCTATATCGGCTGCTCCAACTGGTCAGGCTGGCAGGTGATGAAGGCTCTTGCCGTGAGCGACAGCCGCCATCAGGCCCGTTTCGTCACCCAGCAGATCCACTACACGCTGGAAGCGCGCGAGGCCGAATATGAATTGCTGCCGATCTCAGTCGACCAGGGCCTTGGCGTGCTGGTCTGGAGCCCGCTGGCCGGCGGCCTGCTCTCCGGCAAATATCATCGCGACAGCCCTACCGCGCGCCAGCTTGGCGGCTGGAAGGAACCACCGATCCGCGACGAGGACCGCCTGTGGCGCATCGTCGACGTGCTCAACGAGATCGGCAAGGCGCGCGACGTCTCGGGCGCGCAGGTGGCGCTTGCCTGGCTGCTCGGCCGTCCTGCCGTAAGCTCGCTGGTGATCGGCGCCCGCAACGAGACGCAGCTCAAGGACAATCTGGCCGCGGCAAGCCTTTCCCTCACCGAAGACGAGCTGCAACGCCTCGACGCCGTCAGCCGGCCGCCGGTGCTTTATCCCTACTGGCACCAGCAGTTCACCGCCAGGGACCGGTTCGGACCGGCCGACAAGGTGCTCGAGCGCTCGCATGTTTAGAGTGCTATGAGCGCCTAGCCGGCGATAAAGCGCCAGACTTCCGCGTCTCTCTTGATCTGCCCGCTCAGCACGAAATACTTGTAGAGGACGAGCAGCGAGATCGCCTGCTCGTCCTGCTCATTATCGAATTTGCGACAATAGGCATTGGCCGCAGCGGTTATCCGTTCCGCCTCGGCCGGGTGTTTCTCGAAGTAAGCCACCTTGTCGACAAGGTCGGAGAAATCCGGCTGCAGCGGCACATAATGGACGTTGGGCTCGACCCTGGCTTCCGCAAACCAGGTTTCGTAGGTCGGTTGCGGCATCAGGCAGAGCGAATTGGAGCTCATGATCCATTTCAGGTTCGTCGCGACGTCATTGCCTTCGAGCGAGACGATGTAGCGATACTGTCGCTGCTGCTCGATGTTCAGGAACGGCTTGCGGTATCCGTCCGGCGCGTCGGGCTTGTGGGAACCCGCGTCGCAAAACGGCAGGTCGGCGGCCTTTTCCACGAAGCGGGTGCGAAGCGGATTATTGAGATGCCCTCGCCAGACCACCATCGGGCGCTTGGCCGAGAAAGGCTGACTGTCGGGCGGCATGTAGAAGTGGCGGAACTTGTTCAGCTTCATCAGCACGCCATTGGCGTTGTCCTCGCCGATGGGCCGGTCCTTGACGATCCTCGGAATCTCCGGGACCCCTACGACATCGCCGAATTCGAAATCGATCAGCAGGCCGGGATCGAAGTAGCGAGCGAACTCCTTGAGGTCGTAATAATACATGCTGGGATCGGTCGGCAGCTTGCCGACGGCCACCGCGTCCGGACTGGGCGCGAACGGCTGTTCCAGCTTGTTATAGTAGTTCAGCCGCTCGCGAACCGACTTGCCTGAAAGCCTGGCCTGCTCGAGCCGGCCGGCCAGGCGATCGCGAAACAGCGATTGCGGTGCGCGGTTACGCGCGAAATTGCGCGCGTAGTAGAACAGCTTCGAGGCGGTTCGAGAGAGTGTGGCCATGCGTCCGAGAATTCAGCGAGGTGGTCAGTGGTAGTCGGCCTTCATCCCCCTGACCTCCTACAGCATTCTCCCGGCCATGTTGCAAGCCCGCCAGTGCTGCTGGCGCAGCATGTATGTTCAGCCTCAAGCCGCGACCACCGCAAATCCGCGTGCGCGCAAACCGCGCCGGTCGTCATGCAAGGAGGCGACCAGCCGGTCGCGACTGCCGGCAATGTGATCGGAAAGCAGCCGCGCCGCTTCTTCGGCATCGCCGCTCCTGACAGCGGCGAGGATGGCGTGATGTTCGGCCCAGGCGCGGCCGAGCGCCTTCTCGTCCCGCACTTCCAGCCAGCGTGCCCGCGACAGCCTCGTCATCGCATCGCGCACGGCCCTCAATAGGAACTCGTTGCCGGAAAGCCTTGCCAGCTCGATGTGGAAATCCATTCCGACGCGATGCCACTCTTCGCGCGGCGTCTCCGCATCGCAGGAATCAAGCATAGCGGCGATCACATCGATACCGCTGCGGTCTTCAAGCGCCGCCGTCAGGCGGACCGCCGCGACTTCGACCGCCTCGCGGTAGACAGCGATCTGGCCGAGTTCGGCCAGGTTGATCGGCGCCACCGTCCAGCCACGGCCATCGCGACCGATCAACCCTTCGGTTTCGAGGCGCAGCAGCGCGGCGCGCACCGGCGTGCGCGAAGCGCCGAAACGGCTCTCGATCCAGCGTTCGGTCAGCCTTTCGCCCGGGCCGATCTCCAGGCCGAGGATCATTTCGCGAAGCTGCCTTTCGACATTTTGCATCTGCGACATTTGTCGTCCCACCTTTTTCAAAGCCGCATTGACAGCGGCAAGCTTGGGGTTCATGACGGATACCAATTTGGTATACCAAAATGGTATCCACGACAACCCGGACCACCGGTAGGCAGGACATGGACGAGAAATCTTCCGAGCAGGGCGGCTACAACATCCACTGGCGGCGCAACCTTGCCGTCTGCTTCGCCGGCTCATTCAGCACGCTGATCGCCATGACGCTGCTTCTCCCGTTCCTGCCGCTTTACGTCGAGCAGCTTGGCGCCGAAGGCCACGCGGCGATCGTGCAGTGGTCGGGCATCGCCTATGGCGCCACCTTCTTCGCGGCGGCGCTGGTCGCGCCCTTGTGGGGCCGGCTGGGCGACCGCTACGGCCGCAAGCTGATGCTGGTGCGCGCGTCTTTCGGCATGGCGATCTGCATGTCGCTGACCGGCATGGTGCAGAGCGTGTGGCAACTGGTGTTGCTTCGGCTGCTGATCGGCTTTGCCGGCGGCTATTCGTCGGGTTCCACGATCCTGGTGGCGATGCAGACGCCGAAGGAGCGTTCGGGCTGGGCGCTGGGCGTGCTGGCGGCGGGCATCACCGCCGGCTCGCTGGTCGGACCGCTGCTCGGCGGCCTGCTGCCGCCGCTGATCGGCATCCGCGCGACTTTCCTGCTGTCCGGCGCCGTCATCTTCCTGGCGTTCCTGGCAACGACTTTCCTGATCAAGGAGAACCCGCCGGTGCCCAAGCCGGTCTCGGCGGCGAAACCGAAAAGCGGCTGGTCGCAGATCCCCGACAAGCGGCCGATCGTCGCCATGCTGGCCACGGGCATGCTGCTCGCCTTCGCCACCATGTCGATCGAGCCGATCATCACCGTCTACGTGCAGCAACTCGTCGAGGACCAGAGCAAGGTGACCATGGTCGCCGGCGTCGTCATGTCGGCGGCCGCGCTCGGTACAATCCTGTCCTCCTCTTGGCTTGGCAAGCTTGCCGACCGCGTCGGCCATTGGAACGTCGTGGTCGGCGCCCTTGCCGTCTCGGCCTTGCTGCTCATTCCGCAAGCCTTCGTCACCAATGGCTGGCAACTGATCGGGCTGCGCTTCCTGATGGGCCTGGCGCTGGGCGGTCTCTTGCCCTGCATCACCAGCGTCATCCGCCACAACATCCCGGATGGCGTCGGCGGCAACGTGCTTGGCCTGGCGATCTCGGCGCAATATGTCGGCCAGGTCGCAGGGCCGCTGTTGGGCGGCTTTGTCGGCGGCCATTTCGGCATGCGGTCGGTGTTTCTGGGCACAGCGGTGCTGATGGCGCTTGGTGCTGCCTACAACTGGATTGTCCAATCGAGGCGCGCGCGGCATATGCTGCTGGAGGCCGGCGAGTCCTGATCGGCCTTCCGCACAACCGCCATGGAGCATCCAGGATGAGCCTCACCGGGCAAGCATCGGACGGCGGGAGCCGCGTTCTCGTGCTGGCAGCAGGCCTCGTCGGCGCGGCGGGCGTGGCGCTTTCGGCCGCCGCCGCGCATCGCGGCGGCGCCTTTACCGGCATTGCCGCCAACTTCCTGCTGATGCATGCGCCGGCTTTTCTTGCCATCGGCCTTGCCGGCGGCAACCGTTGCCTCAGGATCGCCAGCCTTGCGCTGCTTGCCGGCCTGCTGCTGTTCTGCGGCGATCTGCTCGCCCGCGACTTTCTCGGTTCGCGGCTGTTCCCGATGTCGGCGCCGATCGGCGGCACCCTTTTGATCGCCGGCTGGGTGGCGATCGCCGCCTCGGCGCTGTGGCCCTCGCGGCCGTAGATTATTCCGGCCACTATTTTCCGCCAGCACGCCGCTTGCGCTTGCGCGCAGGCAGGCCGTCGGCGCGGCGACGTTCGGGCTCCTCGGCTCCGGGCGTAATGCCCCAGTAGTTGCGATAGATGTCCTGAAACAGGTGACCAATCGGATGCATGGCTGTTTCTCCTTAGCTTGAATCGATCCAATACTTGGACGCGAAAAATGGTTGCCGCTCAGCCGCGTTTACGCTCCACAAGGAAGCCCGGCTCGCGGCGCCAGGGACCCATCCTGCCGCGCCGCTTCTCGCTGGCGGCGGCCGAGGCGATGCCCCAATCGTTGCGGTAGATGTCTTCGAACAAGTAGCTCACCGGATGCATGGCATCCTCCTACTAAAAAGCCGCTTCACACGAAACGGACTTGGATCGATTCAAATCATAGACCTCAGTCACGTGTCGTCAAGCGAAAATTTGAATCGATCCAACAAAAATGTTAGATGACCGGCGACAATTCAGCGGTCATGGTCGTCCCTGTGACCGGATTCGGAGGAACGACATGGCTTCACTCCTCGAAGGCCAGGCAAGGCCGATCAGGCTGGCGGACATCGCCAGGGCCGCCGGCGTCTCGCATGGCACAGCCTCCAATGTTTTCAGCCGTCCCGAGATCGTGCGCGCCGAAGTGCGCGAGCGGGTCAAGGCGGTGGCGGAGCAGATGGGCTATGCCGGCCCGGATCCGAAAGGCCGGCTGCTGCGCGCCGGCAAAGTCAACGCCATCGGCGTCGCCACCACCGAGCCCCTCTCCTACTTCTTCGACGATCCGTTCGCGCGCGTCATGATGGCCGGCATTTCCGAAGCCTGCGACGCCACCGGCGCCGGCATCGCGCTGGTGTCGGCCGCCAACCAGGAGAAGCTTGCCTGGAACATCCAGAGCGCGCTTGTCGACGGCTTCATCCTGTTCTGCATCGAAGGCGGCTCGCGCCTTGTCGACCTCACGCGCGAACGAAAGCTGCCCTTCGTCGCGTTGGAGCTCGGTTTCCAGGATGAGACCGTCTCGGCCATCGGCGTCGACAACGTCGCGGGCGCAAGGCTCGCCGCCCGTCACCTCGCCGAGCTCGGCCATCGCCGGTTCGCGGTGCTGTCGCTGGCCTTCGCCGACAACCGCACAGGCTTCGCCACGCCGGAAATCGTGCGCGGCGCGCTGTACACCGGAACACGTGATCGCCTTGCCGGCTATTTCGAGGAGCTTGCCCGCTTCGGCGTCGATACGACGAAAATCCCGGTCTACGAGACCGAGAATGAGGAAAAAAGCACCAGAGCCGGCCTCGAGGCGATCTTCGCCAGGGACGAACCGCCGACCGCCATCCTGGCGATGTCGGACCGCATGGCCCTGATCGCGATCGACTGGCTGAAAGCGCGGGGCCTCAAGGTACCGCAGGATGTCTCGATCGTCGGTTTCGACGGCGTGCCGGACGGCGCGCTGTGCTCGCCCGCGCTGACCACGATTGCCCAGCCGATCACCGAGATCGGCCGCCGCGCCGCACGCATGATCCTCGACCATGACGGCGCAGTGCGGCGCGAGACGATGGGTGTCGAGCTGATCGTCAGAGCCTCGACCGGCCCGGCCCGCAAAGGTTAGAGCGTTTCACCGTTTCACGGAAACGGCGAAACGCTCTAACTCCTTGTTTTAAGCGATTCCGGACAGAAGGCTACGGCGAAGTCGCCGAGCCTAACCGCACACACTTTTCCTGGAATTGCCTCAGTATCCACCCGCCCTCGCCGGCACCGGGTGCGCGCCGAACGGCCTGGGCGGAGCTTCCTCGCGCACCGACTTGGCGCGGGACGGGCCAAGCCCGGCAAGCCATTCCAGATAAAGCGCAAGCGCGAACTGCATGGCGATGCCGGCCGCGATCAGCAGCGTATCGTAAGCCGGGCCACCCGGATTGATCAGCTTCAGCACCTGCGCCGCCATGGCAAGCAGCGTGCCGGCGATGAACACCGGCAGCGAGCGCTTGCCCAGGATGGCCAGCGGATTGTCGGGCCGGACGCGGAAGAGATTCGACACAGCCGGAAGCGCAACGATCAGATAGCTGACCGACAGGATGTGCAACAGCCTTGGCAGCGACAGGAACGTCTTGTCGAAGCCGCCGATCACCACCGGCAGGTTGAACCAGGTGATCTGGCCCCAGAGCGGGCTGTGCACCCAGATCGCCGCAGCGACCACATAGATGCTGGCAGCACCCAGCAGCCACGGATTGACCGGGATCCGCCCGCCCCGTTTCACATGAAGCATGGCGGCTAGGCCGATGTTGAACAGGAACTGCCACGAAAGCGGGTTGAGGAACCAGAGGCCAGGCTCGGGGTAGTTCAACGGCGCGATCTGCCAGATGCCGGCGACGAGCCAGAGCAGGCCGGACACGATCAGCGCCGGCACCGGCCGATAGCTGACGAATAGCACGAAAGCCGGGGCCGCCAGAAGCAGCGCCGCATAGACGGGCAGGATGTTGTTGTAGCCGAGCTGATGGCCGAGCGTGACGATGCCGAGCAGCACCTGCGGCGTGTTCTTCATCAAGGGCTCGATGTTGATCATGGTCAGCATCTCCGGCCGGTGCGCGAACACCGCGGCAGCGCAAAATAGCGCGATCACCGCCATCGTGACGACGATGTGGGAGATGTAGAGCACGCCGGCGCGCCGCCACATCTTCAAGGTCGCGAGCAGTCGACTGCCCGGCTTGAACTTAGTGCCGTAGGCCAGCGCCACCGAGATGCCGGAGATCAGCACAAAAGCTTCGGCCGCGTCGGAAAAGCCGAAATTCTTGTAGGTCCAGTTCTCGAAGACCGTGCCCGGCACATGGTCGACAAAGATGGTGAGCAACGCCAGCGCGCGCAGCACGTCGATACGTGTGTCACGGATACGTGTGTCCCCGCCTCGCTTGTCACGTTCGTTGGAAACAAGGGTGGTCATCGACAAAAGGCCTCAAAGCTGGTTGTTCATTGCCAGCAATGCGACCCCCGGGGCGCACCGCTTCGATTCCTCCCACGAGGAGGTGTATCGGCGCTGAAACGGACTGAAATGCGCCTAGTTCAATCAACTTTCGCGGAGCGCGAAAATATTCCGTTTTGAAGCCGGCAAATCACCAAATCTCTTATGGAATCAAATGGATGTGAGCGTGTCCGAATATAGCGACGAAAACAATATCCTGCACGACGATCTTGGCTTTCGCTACCGGGTGGTGACGCCGGCAAAGTCGACCGGCAAATGCCTTTTTGTGCTGCATGGATCGGGTGTGGACGAAACGACGCTCATCCCGCTTGCAAGCAAGGTCGCGCCTGACGCAACGCTGGTTGCCGCGCGCGGGCGCATCCCCCAGGACGATGGCTTCCGCTGGTTCGAACGAATCACGCCGACAAGTTTCGAACAGACCAGCATCCGCGAGGAGACCGCCGCCTATGCTGAATTCGCCGTGGAGGTATCGGAGTGCCATGGCCTCGACTTGCGGCGCGCGACCTTCCTTGGTTATTCGAACGGCGCCAACGTTGTCTCCAGCCTGATGCTGCTCCATCCCGGCCTGGTCCGGCAGGCGGCGCTTCTACGAGCGATGCCGGTGCTCGACACTTCGCCAATGACAGATCTCGGCGGAACGCGTGTGCTGGTCATCGCCGGCGCCGCCGACCAGACCTATGGCCCGTTCGCGCCTGCCCTGGTGACGCTGTTCAGCGAGCGCCGCGCCGAAGTCGACGCGCGCATCGTTGCCTCGGGCCATGAATTCGGCGATGCGGACGCGGCGATCGTGCGGCAATGGCTGGCAGCGTCTATCGCGATGGCCTGACCGTGCCCGCCAGCCGGGCTTCGATGCCGGCAATCAACAGGTCAAGGCCGTTTTCAAAAAGCGACGCATGGCTGCCTGCCCGGTAGCAGGCGAGCTCTTCGCAGCGCGGGATGAAGCGGAGCAGCCCGGCTGAGTGGTTGAAAAGTAACCTGTTTCACGGTTGCCGGCGCTGAATCCTTTCATTGTCCACAGCGCCGACATATGTCTGTTACAGACTGTCTATCGAGATACTGTTCACTGAGGGGAGGTCTGCATGGCCGGTGAGAACAGCATCACTTTGCTCGACGACACTTCGAAATTGCCTGTCATCGCCGCCAGTCCGGGCGAAGTCGCCAGGATAGAAGGCGGCATCGATATTCGCGACCGTGCGGCGATTTCGATCTTCGGCGACCGCGCCCAGCAGGCAGTCAGCGACTATGCCGACAAGATCCTTTCACAGATCCGCAACCGCGATCTCGGCGACACCGGCACGCTGCTCACCGACATCATCATGAAGGCCAAGAATCTGGACCCGGCTTCGCTGAAGGACGAAGGATTCCTGAGCAACCTGTTCTCCTCGTTCAGGGCCAGGCTCGAACGCTTCAAGCAGAAATACGAGGATGTCGCCGGGCAGATCGACCGCATCGGCCTCGAGCTCGACCGTCATAAGGATACGCTTCGCCGCGACATCGCCGTGCTCGACGACCTGCATGAGCAGACAAAGGAGTCCATCCTCAACCTCGACGCCTATGTGCAGGCCGGCAAGAAATTCGTCGACGATTACCGCGCCAACGAGCTGCCGAAGCTGAAGGCCGCGGCCGAGGCCAAGAGCGCCGACGCCGCCGGCTCACTGGAGGCGCAGACCTATCAGGACGCCGTGCAGGCGCTCGACCGGCTGGAAAAGCGTATCTTCTATCTGGTGCAGGCGCGCCAACTCGGCATCCAGCAATTGCCGCAGATCCGCATCGTGCAGTCGGGCGACGAGACGCTGATCGAGAACCTTCAGGCGACCTCGGCGCTGACCGTGCCGGCCTGGAAGCAGAAGATGGTCATCCTGCTTGGGCTGACCAACCAGAAATCGGCGCTGGAGTTGCAAAAGACGGTGACCGACGCCACCAACGAGATGATCCGCCAGACATCGAAAATGATGAAGGATCAGGCCATCTCGATCGAAGAGCAGGCGCAGCGCGGCATCGTCGATGTCGAGACGCTGGCGCAGGCCAACCGCGACCTGATCGATACCGTGCAAGGCGTGCTCAAGGTCCAGGAGCAAGGCCGGCAGAAGCGGGCCGAGGCTGAAAAGCAGATGGATCAGATGACCGCCGACCTCAAGAAAGCACTGACGCAGGGCTGACGGGGCTTCGATGCGAATGAAGCCTTCGTTCGTTCTAGCGCTCGCGGCCGCGCTGCTGCTGGCAGCTTGCAATTCGAGCAATGTCAAATTCTCGATCGTCTCCGGTTCCGAGAACACGGTGCTGGAGCCGATCGTGCAGGAATTCTGCGCCAAGCAGGGTGCGACCTGCACCATCTCCTACCAGGGGTCGCTCGATATCGGCCTCGGCCTGCAGAAGCCCGACGGCCTCGACCAGGATGCCGTCTGGCCGGCGTCCAGCGTCTGGGTCGATCTGTTCGATTCCGGCCGCAAGGTGCGCAACCTCACCTCGATCGCGCAGATGCCGGTCATCCTCGGCGTGCGAAAATCCAAGGCCGCCGAGCTCGGCTGGATCGGCAAGGATGTTTACATGAAGGACATCCTCGCCGCGGTGAAGGACGGCAAGCTCAAATTCCTGATGACTTCGGCGACACAATCCAATTCCGGCGCCAGCGCCTATCTGGCGATGCTTTCCAGCGCACTCGGCGGCAAGCAGGTGATCGAGCCCGGCGACCTCGACAATCCGTCCGTGCATGACACGGTCGGCGCACTGTTGCAAGGCGTCGAGCGGTCGTCCGGGTCGTCCGGCTGGCTGGCCGACCTCTATGTTGAGTCCGCGCGCAAGGGCACGCTTTATGACGCGATGTGGAATTATGAGGCGACGCTGAAGGAGACCAACGACAAGCTGAAACAGATGGGCGACGAGCCGCTTTATGCGGTCTATCCGGCCGATGGTGTGGCGGTCGGCGATTCCCCGCTCGGCTTCATCGATCATGGGCGCGGCGCCGACGTCGAGAAATTCTTCAGCGACCTGCTCGCCTATCTGCAGTCGGATGCGGTGCGCAAGCGCATCGCCGATACCGGCCGGCGGTTGCCGCTCGGCGGCGCCGCCGTCCAGGCGACGGCGGAGCCTGACTGGAATTTCGATCCCGGCAAGCTGGTGACCTCGATCCGCATGCCCGAGCCCGCTGTCATCCGCACCGCGTTGAACCTCTATCAGGAGGCCTTGCGCAAACCGTCGCTGACGGCGCTTTGCTTCGACTTCTCCGGGTCGATGGAGAACGAAGGCGAGAAGCAGTTGCAGGCGGCCGCGCAATTCCTCTTCACACCGGAAAAGTCGAGCGAGGTGCTGGTGCAGTGGACGCCGTCCGACCACATCTTCGTGCTGCCCTTCGACAGCACGGTGCGCGACGTTTTCAACGCGGCCGGCGACCCGGCGGGCCAGAACGAGCTGCTCGGCGATGTGGCGCATCAGCGCGCCGGCGGCGGCACCGACATGTATGCATGCGCCTCGCAGGCGCTGCGGAAGATCCTGGCCACACCCGACCTGTCGAAATACCTGCCGGCGATCGTCATCATGACGGACGGCCGCACCGACGGCAGCGCCGAGCCGTTCCTGGCCGAGTGGCGCCAGGCGCCGGTGCGGGTGCCGGTGTTCGGCATCACCTTCGGCGATGCCGACAAGAGCCAACTCGACAGTCTGGCCAAGGCGACCTCGGCGCGCGTCTTCGACGGCGGCGGCGACCTTGCCGGTGCCTTCCGCGCCGCGCGCGGCTATAATTAAGGCCAAAGATGCGCGGCTTGTTCGGCAATGACGGGAACTGGATCGCGGCGGGGCTGGTGTCGGCTGCGCTGCTGATTGGCCTCAGCACCCTCACCCACTTCCCCTTCCTGGTCTCGGCGGTGATCTCGGTGCTGGTCTTCGCCGGGCTGATCTTCGTATTGGCGCCGCGCCAGCTTTTCGAAGGACTCGACCTGCGCTCGATCGGCGGCGGCCAGGTGGCGTTCGCGCGCGAGTTGCTGGCGCAGGCGCAGCCGGCGGCCGACCGGCTGGCGGCAGCGGCTGGCTCGATCGCCGACAAGGATATGAAGGCCAAGGTGAAGAACCTCTCCGACATCGCCGCCGACGTGATCTCCAAGGTCGAGGCGAAGCCGGCGAGTGCCGCGTCCGTGCGGCGCTTCCTGACCTATTACGTGCCGCAGGCGGCGGAAGTCGCGGAAGGCTATGCGACGCTGGCCGACCGCCGCGCGCCGAGCAAGCAGCGACTTGCCACGGTCGGCGCCGTGATCACCAAATTGCAGGACGCTTTCGTGCATTATGCCGACAGCCAGGCGGACTCCGAGCTTGGCACCCTCGACGTTGACCTTCGACTCATCCAGGAGTCGCTGAAAGAGGATATCGGTCGCTGATGGCCCTTTCTCGCCGCGCTTTCGGACTGGGTCTGCTTGGTGCCGCCGCGGCCGGGACGGGCGGCTATCTGACGCTCAAGGATCGGCCGGAGTTCCGCGGCTATCTCGGCAACCGCGCCCATCTGTTCGGCTTCATCGGCGGCGAGAAGCAGGCTTTTCTGGTCGATCCCGATGTGATCAGCGCGCTCGGCGGTTACGGGCTCGAGCTCGACGCGCGCGTCGCTGGCTCGGTCGAGATGGTGCGCGAGCCGGCGCTGCTGACGCAGAAGCCGCAATTCCTGTGGCCGTCATCGTCTATCATGGTCGACCTCGCCCGCAAGAGCGGCGTCTCCGTCCGCAACGACCAGGTGGTGCTCAACTCGCCGATCGTCGTCTACACCTGGGAACCGGTTGTCGAGGGGCTGAAGAAGAGCGGGCTGGTCACCGTCGCCGCCAAGGGCGGCTACAACCAGCTCGACCTCAAGGCGCTGCTTGACGCCATCCTCGCCGGCAAGAACTGGTCGGATCTCGGCATTCCCGAACTCTACGGCCGGACGCGCATCGTCTCCACCGATCCCAACCGCTCCAATTCAGGCTTCATGTTCGCTGGGCTCGTGCTCAGCCTGATGAGCGGCGACGTGGCGACGCAGGAGCTGCTTGCCCAGCATGGCGAGCAGGCGAAGGCGATCTTCCGCAGCATGGGGTTGAAATCGTCCTCGTCGGGCAAGTTGTTCGACCAATATATCGCCGGCGGACTCGGCGCCGAGCCGATGGTTGTGGGCTATGAGAACCAACTGGTCGAATGGGCGCTCGCCGACCCGGCGCGCTGGCAGCGCGTGCAGGCAGGCGCCGGCGCCAAGCCGGAGATCCTCTATCCGCACCCGACGGTCTATTCGGCGCACCCGCTGATCGTCATCGATCCGTCGGTCGACCCGCTGCTCGAGGCGCTGACCAGCCCGAAGCTGCAGCAACTCGCCTGGTCGAAGCACGGGTTCCGCGGGCCGCTCGGCACCGTGGCTGGCGACGCCGACGCCATCGCCGGCGTGCGGCCGGCGGAAATCGAGGCGGTGCTGCCGATGCCTTCGGCCGATGTGATGCTTTCGCTGCTGTCGCAGATGGAAGCCTAGTCGAGCTTGCCCTGCCCCATCCTGTTCCAGGCGTCCAGGCCCGCGATCTTGTAGGCTTCGGCCAGCGTCGGGTAGTTGAAGGTGTTGTTGACGAAGAAGTCGACCGTGCCGCCGAGGTTGATCACCGCCTGGCCGATATGGATGAGCTCGGTGGCGCCCTCGCCGACGATATGGGCGCCGAGCAGCCGGCGCGTCTCGACCGAGAACAACAGCTTCAGGAAACCGCTTGAGACGCCCATGATGTGGCCGCGCGACGTCTCGCGAAAACGCGCCAGGCCGACTTCGTAGGCGGCGCCGCTTTCGCGCACTTGCTCTTCCGACAGGCCGACCGTCGAGATCTCCGGCACCGCGTAGATACCATAGGGAAAGCTCTCGGGCGGCGGCGGCAGGTTGACGCCGAAGGCGTGGCAAGCCGCCACCCGGCCCTGCTCCATCGAGGTCGAGGCAAGGCTCGGGAAGCCAATGACGTCGCCGGAGGCGTAGATGTTCGGCACGCTGGTCTGGAAGGTTTGAGGATCGACCTTGATGCGGCCGCGGGCGTCGGCCTCGATGCCGACCGCGTCGAGGCCGAGGCTGGCAACGTTACCGGTGCGGCCGGCGGCATAGAGCACCATCTCGGAGCGGATGGTGCGTCCGTCCGCCAGCGTCACCTCGGCATGATCGGGTTTCGAGGCGATCTCCTTCACCGTGCTGCCGAGCCGGATCGTCATGCCGCGATCGCGCATCTGGTGGATGAAGTCGTCGACGATCTCGCGGTCGATGAAGTCGAGAATGGTGTTGCGCGGCTCTACCAGCGTCACCGGCACGTCGAGCGCCGAAAAGATGGTGGCGTATTCGACGCCGATGACGCCGGCGCCGATCACCGTCAGCGTGCGCGGCAGATGGTGGAGCTCCAGCATCTCGTCGCTGTCGAAGACGCGCTTCCTGTCGAAGGGCACGTCGGCCGGCCGGTGCGGCCTGGTGCCGACTGCGATCAGCGCGTTAGCAAAGCCAACCTCACTGTAGTCGCCATTGTCGGCGGTCAGACTGACCTTGTTCGGCGTGAGGAATTTGACCGCGGCGCGCGCGCTCCTTACGGTGTTGCGCATGAACTGGTGCTGCAGCACCTCGACCTCATGGTCGAGGGTCTTGTGCAGCCGGTCGACCAGGTCGCTGATGGAAATGTCCTGCTTGACCCGGTAGCCGCGCCCGTAAAAGCCACGCTCGCGCCAGCCAGAGAGATTGAGCACGGTCTCGCGCAACGTCTTCGACGGGATGGTGCCGGTATGCACCGAAACGCCGCCCAGACGCCTGCCCCGATCGACCACCAGGACCGACTTGCCGAGCTTGGCAGATTGCACGGCGGCGCGGCGTCCCGAAGGGCCGCTACCGATGACCAGCATATCGTAGTCCATGAACCCCGTCCCCGCATCTTGTGCGCCGCAGCAAGCTAAACTGGCAGCGGCGTCATGTTCAACTGCCTATCGCGCCCGCCTGTCGCGGAAATTTCGAGGACTCAACGATGTGCACCGTGAAACTTAACCCGACAGCAATGCTTGCGTGCAATGGTCATGATCGAGGGGAACCATGGGGTGGCTGAGTGTTCATGTCCAAAAGCGATACCTTGCCTGGCATAGCGACTGGATTCCTGTCCGACCTGCAATCCCACCCGGTCTTCGTGGACCTGCGTGAAGGCCTGTTCCGTTTCATCGCGCTGCTCGTCGCGGCGATCTTCGTCTATCGGGGCGTGAACAATGTCATCGTCGATCCGGGCCGCCTCAACGTTCTGCTGCTGACGATCTCCGAGACGCTGACCTTCGTCTGGCTGCTTTTGGCGCGGCGGCCGCTGGTGCGCGACTGGAGCCCTTTCACGGTCTTTATCGCGGTGACCGCCGGTTTCGGCTCGGGCTTCGTCTCGCTTCAGGAGGGCACCGCCCTCATTCCGCTCTTTATAGCAGCGCCACTGCAGTTCCTGGCCCTGTGGCTGGTCATCTGGGGCAAGATGTCGCTCGGCCGCTCCTTCGCCATCCTGCCCGCCAATCGCGGCGTCGTCACCGGAGGGGCTTACCGGTTCGTGCGGCATCCGATCTATGCGGGCTACCTAGCGGGGCACATCCTGTTCCTGCTGTCGAGCTTTTCCGTCTACAATTTCACCGTCTACGCGATCATCACCCTGTTCCAGGTCCATCGCATCCTGCGCGAGGAACGCATCCTGGCGCTGACGGAGGAATATCGCGACTATCTCGGGCGCGTTCGCTACAGGCTCTGTCCCGGCATTTTCTGAGATCACGCCGGCCGCCGGCGGGCACGTTGCTTGAATTCCGGGCCGCTCTCACCATTTGAGAGGATGGCAGGCATCCTTATGCGGATGCGGCGATCGAGGAACGGACATGAACGCACGCGTGCTGCATGGTGAGATCATTACGACCAGGTTCGAGGACACCCGCGCCTATCGCGGAGTGCGGACAAGGCGCATCTTTGCCTTCCTGCTCGACTATTTCTTCGTCGCGCTGCTGACCGTTCCCTTCGCCATCCTGGTCGCCATTCTCGGGCTGCTGACCTTCGGCCTCGGCTGGGCGCTGTTTTCGGTGCTGGTGCCGATGGTTGCCATCCTCTACATTTGGAACACGCTGGGCAGCCGCGACCAGGCGACGACGGGCATGAAGATCATGGGCATCCGCCTGGAGAAGCTCGACGGCAGCCGCATCGACGGCATGACGGCGGTGGTGCATTCCGTTCTGTTCTGGGCCGGCAACGTCATTCTGACGCCGCTGGTGCTGCTGGTCACACTGTTCTCCGACCGCAAGCGCACGCTGCACGATCTGCTACTCGGCACCGTGGTCACCCGCACCGACATCTGACGGTGTCGACAGCCGCATCCATCGAACGAGCAAGCCGCCTGTCCCAAAATATGAACAGGCCGCAGATGCCGCGGCAGCACAATCCTGTTGAATTTTTCGCCGGCCGGGCCAAAGGTAGGGCGATTCGCAGGAGCGTTTCCAAGATTAGATGACGCAGCATCCGACCCAGTCGCCGCAGTTCTTCCTGACCGCGCCGTCGCCGTGTCCCTATCTGGAGGGACAATTCGAGCGCAAGGTTTTCACGCACCTTGTCGGCGACAAGGCGCCGGAAATGAACGACCTGCTCACGCAAGGCGGCTTCCGACGCTCACAGAACATCGCCTACCGCCCGGCTTGCGAGTCCTGCCGCGCCTGCGTGTCGGTGCGCATCCTGGCGCAGGAATTCGACCCTAGCCGCAACATGCGCCGCGTCATCCAGCACAATGCCGATCTTGTCGGCGCCATGCATGACGCGCAGCCCTCGACCGAGCAATACTCGCTCTTCCGCAGCTATCTCGACGCCCGCCATCGCCGTGGCGGCATGTCTGACATGACCGTGCTCGACTATGCGATGATGGTTGAAGACACGCATGTCGACACCAAGATCATCGAATACCGGCGTCGTGGCCCCGACACCTTCATAACCGGCAAAGGCCATGGCGAGCTGATCGCTGTGGCGCTGACCGACAAGATGGCAGACGGCCTGTCGATGGTCTATTCCTACTTCAATCCCGACCTCGAGGACCGCTCGCTCGGCACGTTCATGATCCTCGACCACATCGCCCGCGCCAAGGCGATGGGCCTGCCCCACGTCTATCTCGGCTACTGGGTCAACGGCTCGCGCAAGATGAACTATAAGATGCGTTTCATGCCGCAGGAGCATCTCGGCCCGAAAGGCTGGGAACGCTACGATCACGAAGCGGTCAGTCGCTGAGCCGTCCTACGCTTCACCCTTAAGCTGTTTCAAGGAGGAGGACGCTGGTCTTTCGGCCCTCAGGCTGAAAGGACCGCGGCATGGCCGCTGGTGCGCCTCTTCAAGACTGCTTTGCGAGATTGCCCACGTGTCCACCCATACCGACCCCCAAAAAGGTCTCCTGATCACCGCCATCGGCGGCCTGACACTGACCATAGACATACCGCTGATCCGGCTTGCCGACGGCACACCCTGGACGATCATGCTGCTGCGCACCGGCACCACGTTGCTGGCGGGGCTGGTGATATGGGCGATCTGGAGGTCGCTGGACAGGAAGGCGCCGAAGCTCATTCCGGGCTGGTCGGGGCTTGCCGTGGCTTTCTGCTACGGTTTGACCGGCATAAGCTTCGTCACGGCCGTTTATCATACTTCGACCGCCGACCTTGTCTTCATCCTGGCCTTCAACACCGTTTTCGCGGCGCTGCTGTCGTGGCTCTTCCTCAAGGAAAGACCCCGGCTCGCGACCGTGATCGCCATGCTGGCGATGATCCTCGGCGTTCTGATCATCGTCGGCGGCTCGGTCGGCACCGGGCATCTGTTCGGCGATTTCATGGCGCTTTGCTCGGCCTTCTTCGTTGCTCTCGCCATCACCATCTCGCGCGCCAGCGGCAAGGACATGGGCTTCACCGGGCTGGTCGGCGTCATCCTGCCGCTGGCGCTCGCCGTCTTCATGGTTTCGGGCGAAGGTTTTCACGTGAACGCGCCGTGGTGGATCATCCTCAACGGCGCCGTGATCATGCCGATCTCGTTCTTCTGCCTTGCAAATGGACCGAAATACATTTCAGGGCCGGAAGTGGCGATGTTCTACCTGCTGGAAACCGTGTTCGCCCCAGTCTGGGTGTGGGTGATCTTCTCCGAGACGCCGACACGCAACAGCCTGATCGGCGGCACGATCCTGATCGTGACGCTGGTGGCGCATTCGCTCTGGCAACTGCATGAGGGCCGCAAGCGCCGGGCGGCGCTTGCCGTGGTTCACCCGGCCTGAATCTTCCTCGGCTCGGCGGCCGCCTCGATCTGGGGCGGCGCGCCGGCCTCGTCGGGCACCGGTGGTATCTCGTCCATCAAGTCGACCTCGCGCAGCCATTCGCGCCAGATGGCGACGAGCAGCGCCATCAATACCGGGCCGATGAACAGGCCGAGGAAGCCCATGGTCTTGACGCCGCCGATCAGGCCGAAAAAGGTCGGCAGGAAAGGCAGCTTGATCGGCCCGCCGACGAGCTTGGGCCGCAGTGTCTTGTCGACGACGAAGAGCTCGACCGCGCCCCAGGTGAACAGTGCGGCGCCAGCGAACAGCTTGCCGCTGGCGGCGAGGTAGATCGAGACCAGGGTGAAGGAGAGCGGCGCGCCGCCCGGGATCAGCGCCATGATGCCGGTGAGCGCGCCGAGCGTAACCGGCGACGGCACGCCGGCGAGCCAATAGGCGATGCCCAGCACCAGGCCTTCGCCGATGGCGATGATGGTCATGCCCGTCACGGTCGAGGAGATGGTCGCCGGCACGACGCGCGAGATGCGCTCCCAGCGTGTCGGCAGGATGCGCTCGCCCAAGCGATCGACCTGGGCCGCGAATGACTCGCCGTCGCGATAGGCGAAAAACAGCGCGATCATCATGAACAGAAGCGTCAGCAGCAGGCTGAAGGCACTGCCGCCAGCAGCCAAAGCTCCGCGATAGATATTTCCGATATTGGAGCCGCTGACCGCTTGAATCAGTTCACCGATGCCGCCGGGATGGCCAAGATAGGATGTCCACTGCTCGTTCAGCCACTCGCCGATGACCGGCATGGTGGCAATCCAGCCCGGTGTCACCGCGCCGTGCCGGTTGGTCTCGATCGCCCAGGTGACCCACTCGCGCAGCTCGTTGATGGCATAGGTGCCGGCCAGCGCGATCGGCACCACCAGGAAGGTGAGGATGAAGAGGATCGCGAGCGTCGCGCCGACGGTGCGATTGCCGCCGACGGCGACAAGCAGCCGGCGGTAAAGCGGCCAGCTGGCAAAGGCGATGACGAGCGCGGCCAGCACCGGGAACAGGAAACCGTGGAAGAAATAGACTCCGGCAGCGACGATCAGAACCAGGAGCCAGCGCGCCGCCGACAGCGGCGGAATGACGGCAGCCCTGAGCGGCGTCGACAGGCCGAACAGGCGTTGCCCCGGCTTCTGGATCTCAGCCCGCTTCAACCCGGCGTTTCTCCCTGCCCGATATTCGATGGATGCTTATGCACCATCATAGTGCAGCAATCGTGACGATAGTCCAAATGGCGACTTTCCTTCTCCCCTTGTGGGAGAAGGTGGATCGGCGCGATAGCGCCGAGACGGATGAGGGGTGTTCCAGCGGAGTGAGACGTGGGCGTTCCCTGGACCACCCCTCATCCGTCGCCTTCGGCGACACCTTCTCCCACAAGGGGAGAAGGGAAGTCGGCACTACCCGAATTTCCCCGTCCTCGGGAAACCCTTGGGCACCATGCGGCCGGCGGCGGCGCGGGCGCCGATCCACTCGGCCAGTTCCTCGCGCGACTTGGTGAAGGTGCGGTCGGCCGAATCCTGCCAGGAGAGCCCGGTTTCCAGCGTGAAGGTCTTGAGATCCAGCACGCCGCCGTCCTTGTATTTCTGCAGGCGCACGCCCTTGCCGCGGGCCATTTCCGGGATTTCGGCCAGCGGGAAGACCAGCATCTTGCGGTTCTCGCCAACAATGGCGAGGTGGTCGCCCGACACCGGAATGCAGCGCTTGGCTTCGTCCGGCGCCTTGACGTTCATCACCTGCTTGCCCTTGCGGGTGTTGGCGACGACCTCTTCCTCCGAAACGACGAAGCCGTTGGCATCGTAGGAGACGAGCAGCAGCTTGCGCTTCGGATCATGGACAAAAGCGGTGACGATGTCCTGGTCGTTCTCCATGTCGACGATGATGCGGATCGGCTCGCCATGGCCGCGCCCGCCCGGCAGCCGGTCGGCGCCGATAGTGTAGAACTTGCCGCCGGTGGTGAAGACCAGGATCTTGTCCGTGGTCTGGGCATGGAAGGCAAGCTTCAGGCTGTCGCCTTCCTTGAAGGCCAGCTGCGAATAATCGGTCAGGTGGCCCTTCATGGCGCGCAGCCAGCCCTTTTCCGATACGACAACCGTGACCGGCTCGCGTTCGATCATCGCATGCGCGATGTCGGTCAGGTCATGTTCGGGCGCGTCGGCGAACTGGGTTCGGCGCTTGCCGAGTTCGGTCTCGGGGCCGAACTTGTCGCGAAGCTGCGTGACTTCCCACTTGATCGTCGCCCATTGCTTGGCGTCGGACGCGAGCAGCGCCTCGATCTGCTTCTTCTCCGCCGTGAGCCCATCGAACTCCTTGCGGATCTCGATTTCCTCGAGTTTGCGCAAGGCGCGCAGGCGCATGTTGAGGATGGCTTCGGCCTGGTTGTCGGTGAGCGACCAGCGGGCCATCATCACCTGCTTGGGCTCATCCTCCTCGCGGATGATCCTGATGACCTCGTCGATGTTGAGATAGGCGATCAGGTAGCCGGCGAGGATTTCCAGCCGCTTCTCGATCTCGCCCAGCCGATATTTCGAGCGGCGGATCAGAACCTCGCGGCGGTGGTCGAGCCACTCCTTCAGCACGCCTTTCAGCGAGAGTACGTTCGGCACCTTGCCGCGCGACAAGACGTTCATATTGAGCGGGAAGCGGCTTTCGAGCTCGGTGAGCTTGAACAGCGATTCCATCAGGATGCCGGGATCCACGGTGCGGCTCTTCGGCACCAGTACGATGCGGATGTCTTCGGCGCTCTCGTCGCGGATGTCTTCGAGCAGCGGCAGCTTGCGCGCCATCAGAAGCTCGGCGATTTTCTCGATCAGCCTGGCCTTCTGCACGCCGTAAGGGATCTCGGTAACGACGATGCTCCAGGTGCCCCTGCCCTGATCCTCCTGGCTCCACTTGGAGCGCACGCGAAAACCGCCGCGGCCCGTCTCATAGGCCTCGAGGATCGAGGCGCGGCTGTCGACGATGATGCCGCCGGTCGGGAAATCCGGTCCCTGGACGAAATCCATCAGCTTCGCCACCGGGGCTTCCGGATGCTCGATCAGATGGAGAGCGGCGTCGCAAAGCTCGGCCGCGTTGTGCGGCGGGATCGAGGTTGCCATGCCGACGGCGATGCCGGAGGAGCCGTTGGCGAGCAGGTTCGGGAAGGCGCCCGGCAGAACGGACGGCTCCTCGTCCTCCTCATTGTAGGTCGGGCGGAAATCGACCGCGTCCTCGTTGATGCCGGCAAGCAGCTCGCTCGCCACCTCCGTCATGCGCGCCTCGGTGTAGCGCATGGCGGCGGCGTTATCGCCGTCGATGTTGCCGAAATTGCCCTGCCCGTCGACCAGCGGGTAGCGCATCGAGAAATCCTGCGCCAAGCGCACCAGCGCATCGTAGATCGACTGGTCGCCATGCGGATGGAACTTGCCCATCACGTCGCCGACGATGCGGGCGCATTTGGCAAAACCCTGATCGGGGTTGAGCCTGAGCAGCCGCAT
Organism: Mesorhizobium sp. WSM3859; assembly: GCF_002295065.1. GTDB lineage: Bacteria > Pseudomonadota > Alphaproteobacteria > Rhizobiales > Rhizobiaceae > Mesorhizobium. The sequence goes on along the minus strand of NZ_NSGG01000007.1, from coordinate 208,845 downwards.
GGCATGCATGATGCGGCGATGGACCGGCTTCAGTCCGTCGCGCACATCCGGCAGTGCCCGGTGCATGATGGTCGACAGCGCGTAAGCGAGATAGCGCCGCTCGAGCGCTTCCTTCAGATCGACCGGTTCGATTTTGTCGCCGCCGCCGTTGTCATCGGGCGGCAAAAGCCTCTTTCCCATGGATTTGGACTAGCCGAGCGGGTGATTCGCGGCAAGCGCCGCGTGAATGTCGGCGCATTTCGCCGCGGCCGGCAAGCGCGGCCGGCGATGTGAAGGATTTCACGGAAGCGCCCGGAAGGGGGCGGCAATTTGCGGTCGATCTGCAACAGGCCACGGCGGCACCATGACGCCGGCCAACATCAACTCGTTACAAGCGGCCTCTATCTGGCATGCAACGCGCTGGCGGAGGAAAGCCGCGATCTTCATGACAAATTCACCGCACCAAGCAATGGCTGCCCGCCCGCGTTTGCTTTTCGTCGCCATTTTCGACAAATGTGCCAGAAAATGCCTTCTTCCCGTCGCGTTCGTCTCGGAATGGTGATGGAGCAGGTTTCAAAACAATTTTCATAGCCAAATCAGGACAGGGAACTCGCCATGACAATCCAACGCTCAACACTCAAGAAACTGGCCTTTTCGACCTTTCTGCTGACGCTGCCGCTCAATGCGGCTTTCGCCGCCGATCCGGCGGTGGCCGAACGCTTCAAGGCCGCCCTTGCCGCCCAGGGCGTAGAAATTTCCTGGACCGGCGTCTCCGGCGACGATTCGAACGCCGTGCTGCAGGGCGTGTCCATCAAGCCGGCGGCCGAGAAGGAAGCGCTGCCGATCGGAGACGTCAAGCTGGAAGGGGTCACCGAAGCCAATGGCGGCTTTGAGATCGCCACCGTCTCGAGTTCGCCTTTCGAACACAGCAAGGACGGCGTGACGCTCAACCTCAGCCCGGTTGTCATCCACGACATGAAGGTCCCGGCCGAAGGCAGCACCGACCCGCTCGGCTCGCTGATGATGTACAAGTCGGCGGAGCTGTCCAACATGACGGTCAAGGTCGGCGACAAGACGGCGTTCGCGATGGATGGGCTCGCGGTCCAGATCACCCCACCGGCCGACGGCAAGGCGATGGACTTCACCGCCAACACCGAAAAATTCACCGCCGACCTGTCGCTGGTCGACGACCCCAAGTCGAAGGAAGCCATCGAGGCGCTGGGCTACCAGAACATCTCGGGCAACATTGCCATGGCCGGCACATGGCAGCCGAGCGACGGCAAGATGGAGCTGTCCAAATATGACATCTCGGTCGAGAATGCCGGCACGCTCGGCATGACCTTCAACCTCGGCGGCTACACGGTCGATTTCATCAAGTCGATGCAGGCGATGCAGAAACAGCTCGCCTCGCAGCCGGAAGGCGCCGACAATTCCGCGCAGGGCATGGCCATGCTCGGCCTGATGCAGCAGCTTTCCTTCAACGGCGCATCGGTGCGCTTCGAGGACGATTCGCTGACCGGCAAGGTGCTCGATTATGTCGGCAAGCAGCAGGGCATGTCGGGCAAGGACGTCGCCAACCAGGCCAAGGCAATCGTGCCGTTCGGCATGGCGCAGCTCAACAATCCCGAGCTGACGGCGGAAGTCTCGGCGGCGGTCAACACCTTCCTCGACGATCCCAAGAGCCTGGAAATCTCGGCCGAACCGCCGTCGTCGGTGCCGTTCGCGCTGATCATGGCCGGCGCCATGTCCAACCCGCTCGACCTGCCGAAGACGCTGGGCGTCAAGGTCAAAGCGAACCAGGACTGATCGAATTGGCTGCCTTCTCCCCGTCTCTATACGGGGAGAAGGTGCCGGCAGGCGGATGAGGGGCAGCGCCGACGCTTGCGGATATCAAATTCGATGCTGAACCGAGTGCCTTTCAGAAGGCCTCAGCTGCTACCGCCACTTGGAAATAGCCAGCACCTGCGCCGCCCCTGATTGTCCTGCCGGACATTTCTCCCCGTATAGTGACGGGGAGAAAGGGCAGTCGCTACGCTGCCGTCAGTCCTTCTTCGTCACCGCGACGCGCAGCGACAGCTCGCGCAGCTGCTGCGGGGTCGCCTCGGACGGCGCGTTCATCAGCAGGTCATAGGCCTGCTGGTTCATCGGGAACATGGTGATCTCGCGCAGGTTCTTTGCCCCAACGAGCAGCATGACGATGCGGTCGACGCCCGCCGCCATGCCGCCATGCGGCGGCGCGCCATACTGGAAGGCGCGATAGAGGCCGCCGAAGCGCTCTTCCACTGTCGCGCGGTCCAGACCAACCATCTCGAACGCCTTGACCATGGTTTCCGGCAGGTGGTTGCGGATACCGCCCGACGCGATCTCGAAGCCGTTGCAGACCATGTCGTACTGGAACGCCTTGATGCCGAGCGGCTCCTGGCCGTTCAGTGCGTCGATGCCGCCCTGCGGCATGGAGAACGGGTTGTGGGCGAAGTCGATCTTCTTCTCGTCCTCGTTCCATTCGAAGAACGGGAAATCGACGATCCAGCACAGCTCGAAGCGCTCGCGGTCGACGAGGTTCAGCTCCTCGCCGGCGCGTGTGCGGGCGGCGCCCGCGAAAGTGACGAACTTCTTCGGGTCGCCGGCGACAAAGAAAGCGGCGTCGCCATCGGCAAGGCCGAGCTGCTGGCGGATCGCCTCGGTGCGTTCCTCGCCGATGTTCTTGGCCAGCGGGCCGGCGCCTTCGAGTTTTTCGCCTTCCTTGCGCCAGAAGATGTAGCCGAGACCTGGCTGGCCCTCGCCTTGCGCCCAGGAGTTCATGCGATCGCAGAAGGCGCGGCTGCCGCCGGTCTTTGCCGGAATGGCCCAGACCTCGGCCTTCGGATCGTTGGCGAGGATGTTGGCGAACACCTTGAAGCCGGAATCGCGGAAATGTTCCGAGACTGCCTGCATCTCGATCGGGTTGCGCAGGTCCGGCTTATCGGAGCCGTAGGTGCGCATTGCCTCGTCATAAGGAATGCGGCGGAATTTCTGGGTTACCGGCTTGCCGTTGGCAAAAGTCTCGAAAACACCGCGGAGTACAGGTTCCATTGTGCTGAGCACGTCGTCCTGCTCGACGAAGCTCATCTCGAGGTCGAGCTGGTAGAATTCACCGGGCAGGCGATCGGCGCGCGGGTCCTCGTCGCGGAAGCAGGGCGCGATCTGGAAATAGCGGTCGAAGCCCGAAACCATGATCAGCTGCTTATATTGCTGCGGCGCCTGAGGCAGCGCGTAGAAGGTGCCGGGATGGATGCGCGATGGCACCAGGAAGTCGCGCGCACCCTCCGGCGAGGAGGCAGTCAGGATCGGCGTCGAGAACTCGGTGAAGCCAACCTCGCCCATGCGCTGGCGCATCTCGGCGATGATTTTTGTCCGCGCCACGATATTCCGGTGCAGCGTCTCGCGGCGCAGGTCGAGGAAGCGGTATTTCAGGCGGATGTCTTCCGGGTATTCCGGCTCGCCGAAAACCGGCAGGGGCAGTTCCTTGGCGGCGGACAGCACCTCGATCTCGCGCGCGAAAATCTCGATCTCGCCGGTCGGCAGGTTGGCATTCACCGTCTCCGGCAGCCGCGCCTTGACCTCGCCGTCGACGCGGATCACCCATTCGCCGCGCACGGTCTCGGCCACTTTGAAGGCCGGAGAATCCGGATCGGCGACGATCTGGGTCAGGCCGTAATGGTCGCGCAAATCGATGAAGAGCAGCCCGCCATGGTCGCGCACGCGGTGCACCCAGCCCGACAGGCGGACGGAATTGCCGACGTCGCTCTTTCTCAACTGGGCACAGGTGTGGCTGCGGTAACGATGCGTGGTCATGGGTAAAGTCCGGAAATTGCGGGCACCAGCCCGGCTCGAAAATTGGCGCGAAAAGCGCATGAGAGGCCGGCTTTGTCAAGGCAAGCGGTCACACAGGCGCGCTTCGGCTGTTCTGGCGAGTTGGAGAGGCCCGAACCGCCCTGCCCGGGCCACCGGGAATGGCGCTTTCGCGAAAGTTAGCGGTGCGCGGCGGCGTTGCGGCGCTTGACGAAAGCGTCCGCGGCTGAAATTGAAAGAGGCCTAATATTGTGCCAAAGCGATTTGATGCGCGTCATCACCACACAAGAAGAACTCGAGAGCGTTATCGCGGCGTTCGAAAAGTCGGAATTCGTTACCGTCGATACCGAATTCATCCGCGAGACGACCTTCTGGCCGATCCTTTGCCTGATCCAGATCGCCGCGCCTGGGATCGAGGCGCTTATCGACCCGTTGGCGCCGGGCATCGACCTAAAACCGTTTTTCCGGCTGATGGCCAACGAAGCGGTGCTGAAGGTCTTCCACGCGGCGCGCCAGGACATCGAAATCATCGTCCATCTCGGCAATCTCGTGCCGCATCCGGTGTTCGACACACAGGTGGCGGCCATGGTCTGCGGCTTCGGCGACAGCGTTTCCTATGACCAGCTCGTCCAGAAGGTCACCGGGGCGCGGCTCGACAAATCCTCGCGCTTCACCGACTGGCGCCACCGGCCACTTTCCGACAAGCAGCTCGAATACGCGCTTGCCGACGTCACCCATCTGATCAAAGTCTACCAGCATCTCAGCGCCGAGCTGAAGCGTGAGGACCGCGGCCATTGGCTCAACGAGGAAATGGATGTCCTCACCTCGCGCGAGACCTATGATCCGCATCCCGAGGATGCCTGGAAACGGCTGAAGATGCGGCTGCGCAAGCCGCAGGAGCTGGCGATCGTCCAGGCGGTGGCCGCCTGGCGCGAGCGCGAGGCGCGCGAGCGCGACGTACCGCGCGGCCGCGTCCTCAAGGACGATGCCATCTACGAGATCGCGCAACAGGCGCCGCGCGATGCGGCAGCCCTCGGCAAGCTGCGGACCATCCCGAAAGGTTGGGAACGCTCCGCCACGGCCACCGCGCTGCTCGGCGCGGTCAACGCCGCCCTTGCCCTGCCCAAGGACGCGATGCCGAAACTGCCGAAGAGCGTGCAGCCGCCGGAAGGATCGAACGCGGCAGCGGAACTGCTCAAGGTGCTGCTCAGGATCGTCGCCGAAAAGGAAGGCGTCGCCACCAAGGTGCTCGCCTCCAGCGACGATATCGACCGCATAGCGGCCGAGGGCGACGAAGCCGACGTGCCGGCGCTGCAGGGCTGGCGGCGCGCCGTTTTCGGCGAGCAGGCGCTGAGGCTGGTGCGCGGCGAGATCGGCATCAAATTCGACAGGCGCAGGATCGCGGTATTCGATCTTTAGATCAAACCGCTCCAAGCAGGTGGAGCGCGAACCAGATCCAGGCGATGAGAAGTATGCCCGCGCCGAGGAAGAAGACGCCGGTGCGGTGCGGCACGTGGTTTCCGTTGAGATGCACCCAGGCGTGGACATAGCGCGTGACGATGAACATCCACATCAGCGCCAGCGTGAGATAGTTCACGCCGTTGGTGACGAACAGCGCCAGGCAGAGCGCGTGGAAGAGCACCGGCAGCTCGAACTGATTGATCAGATTGTAGGCGACGGTGACACTCGAGGCCGGCTCGGTCGAGCGGAGCTTATACTGGTTTAGCCTGGCTTCGCCCGACTTCACGGCCCCATAGCGCCGCTTCAGCATCACCAGGTAGACGATATAGACCAGGAGCACATGCGCCAGCATCGGCCAGAAGATGGCGGTCTGGCGCATCCTTCCCTCCTCTTTTTTCTAACGCAATTCCGGACGGAAAACCGCTTTACACTTTTCCTGGAATTGCTTTAGCGCCGCCGCTGTCCGGCCAGCGCGAAGACGGCGATGACGAAGACCGGAATGGCCAGCAGCGCGAATTTGGTGACGGTCAGCAACGAGGCGAACGCCAGCGAATCGGGATTGGCCGACTGGAAATCGGACAGCAACCGCGCCACGGCAAAGTTCTGGGCGTAGTCGGCGACCGCGTAGGGAAGCACCAGCACCAGTGCGAACAGTGCCTGCAACTGCGCCGACATGGCGCGGAAAGTGCTGAGCCGCCGTCCGAAAACGAGGATGAGGCTGACCAGCGTCAGCGACAGCAGCGCCGGGAACAAGAGATCGAAGGTCAGATAGTGCCAGACGATGATGATTTCGCCGCCGCGCTGGCCGAGCGCCGTGAGCCAGGCCATGCCCTCGTCGGGGGTGAAGCCGGCGACGCGGATGTCGAGCGAGGCCAGGCCGCCGCTCAAGCGCTGGAAATAGAGGAACTCCAGCGCGGTCATGGCGAGGAAGAGCGCAATCGAGGCGATGGAGAGCGCCGCCGCGTGCCGCGACAGCCGCAGCACGGCCACACTTAAATCACGCCGCAGTCCGCCCTGGCGGTCGGACTGGTCGGCCTCCCGATCAAATTCCGCCCGGGTAATTGGGGCTTTCGCGGGTGATCGTGACGTCATGGGCGTGGCTTTCACGAAGTCCGGCGTTGGATATGCGCACAAAGGTGGCGCGCTCGCGGAAATCTGCAAGGTCACGTCCACCCACATAACCCATAGCGGCTTTCAGGCCGCCCGCAAGCTGGTGCAGCACGCCAGCCACAGGTCCTTTGTAGGGAACCTGCCCTTCAATGCCCTCCGGAACCAGTTTCAGCGTGTCGCGGACCTCGGCCTGGAAGTAGCGATCAGCAGAGCCGCGCGCCATGGCGCCGACCGAGCCCATGCCGCGGTAAGCCTTGAAGGAGCGGCCCTGGTGCAGATAGACCTCGCCCGGGCTCTCGTCGGTGCCGGCAAGCAGCGAGCCGATCATGGCCGCACTTGCGCCCGCTGCGAGCGCCTTGGCGAGATCGCCCGAGTATTTGATGCCGCCGTCGGCAATGACGCTGACGCCGGCTTTGCTGGCCATCTCGACCGCCGACATGATCGCCGACAATTGCGGGACGCCGACACCGGCAACGATTCGCGTGGTGCAGATCGAACCCGGGCCAATGCCGACCTTGACCGCGTCGGCGCCGGCATCAATCAGCGCCTGCGTGCCGTCGGCGGTGGCGACATTGCCGGCCAGAATGCGCACCGAATTCGACAGCTTCTTCGCCCGCGCCACCGCATCCAGCACGCGCTGCGAATGACCGTGCGCGGTGTCGATGACAAGCAGGTCGACGCCGGCGTCGATCAGGCGCTCGGCGCGCTCGAAACCATCGTCGCCGACGCTGGTGGCGGCGGCGGCGCGCAGCCTCCCTTGGGCGTCCTTGGTGGCATGCGGGTTGAGCTGCGACTTTTCAATGTCCTTGACGGTGATCAGGCCGACGCAATTGCCGTTCCTGTCGACCACCACCAGCTTCTCGATGCGGTGCTTGTGCAGCAGGCGCTTGGCCTCGTCCTGATCGACATTTTCCTTGACCGTGATCAGGTTCTCACGGGTCATCAGTTCATAGACCTTCTGCGCCGGATCGGAGGCGAAGCGCACGTCGCGGTTGGTGAGGATGCCAACCAGGCGGCCGACCGTGTGGCCGCCCGTGCCGCCATTCTCGACCACCGGAATGCCGGAAATGCCGTTGGAGCGCATCAGCGCCAGCGCGTCGGCAAGCGTGGCGTCCGGACCGATGGTGACCGGATTCACCACCATGCCGGATTCGAATTTCTTGACCTGCCGGACCTGCTCGGCCTGCTCGGCCGGGGTCAGATTGCGGTGGATGACGCCGATGCCGCCGGCCTGCGCCATGGCGATCGCCAGCCGCGCTTCGGTGACGGTGTCCATCGCCGCCGACAGGATCGGCACGTTGAGGTCGATATCGCCGGCGATGCGGGTGCGGATGTCGGTTTCGCCCGGCATGACCTCTGAATGGCCGGGCTGCAAGAGCACGTCGTCGAAGGTCAGCGCCAGGGCGCCGGTGGACGTTTCGATGATTTTTCCCATGGCCAGTCCTTTTGAATGCGGAAAAGGCGCTGGGCCGATTGGCCAGCGCCGACTCTCATCTTCCCTTTCAGGATTGGCGCTGGCTGGTAACACGTCCCGGGACGGAAGGAAAGCGCGTCGTTGCGCGAGGCGTCGAGTTCCTATTCGGAGCCAAGAAGCGCATCGAGCAATGCATGGCGCGGCGACGCAAAAGGATTGACGACGGTCACGCCGCCCCAGGTAAAGCCGTCTTGAAGGTCCTCTGACAGAAGAAGCCGGCAACTCGCCTGCGAGGTGGCGGAAAGAATGACCGCGTCCCAGATGCCAAAACGATGGTCGGCGGCCAGATCGGCTGCCATCGTCATCACTTCGGGCGTCGTTGCGGTAACCGGAAATGCGTCTCGCCAACTCAACAGAGCGTCACGAGCTGTTTGCGGCGATCGCCCGGCCTTGCGAACAAGCACATTGTACAGTTCACCCAACACCTGGACGGGAACGATGGCAGTCTCTTGTGGAACGTTGCGCAACAGTTCGAGAACGACATCGCGTTTTTCAACGCTGTTGATTCCTTCCGCATAGGCGAGGATGTTGGTGTCGAGTGCGACCTTCACCGGTCGTTCTCATAAAGCTCGTCACGGGTCCAATGTCCCGCTTGCACGACCGGCTGCCGTTCAAGTCGTGATAACAATGCCCCCCGTGCGCGCGCAGGCACGCCTTCGTGCTTATCGGCAGGCACGATCCGAGCCACTGGACGTCCATGGCTGGTCACGACGTAGCTCTGCCCCTCACGTACCTCACGAAGGATATGAGAAAATCTGCGGTTGGCATCGGCAGCCGATACGGCTTCATCCACGATTGCACCTATTTGTAGTTATTTTCACTACAATAGCGACAGTGGCCCTATCTATCAAGCATATTGGCAATGACTTGCGCCACCAGCCGTGCGTTCGCGCAAAAGTGACAGCAATTTAATGCGACATGCGGGCCAAGGCGTGATACCCGCCCGTCGTAGCCGGTTCGCCCCCAAGCCGGACCTAGAATCGCGAAGACAAATCAGGGCGTTTCCCCTTGAACCGCATCATCCCGCTCATCCTGGCGGTCGCTCTTTTCATGGAGAACATGGATTCGACCGTCATCGCGACGTCGCTGCCGGCGATCGCCGTCGACATCCACACCAGCCCGATCGCGCTGAAGTTGGCTTTGACGGCCTATCTGGTGTCGCTGGCGATCTTCATTCCGATCAGCGGCTGGATGGCGGACCGGTTCGGGGCCAAGACCGTTTTTCGCGCCGCGATCGGCGTCTTCATCGCCGGCTCGGTCGCCTGCGCTCTTTCCAATTCGCTGCCGGCTTTCGTGGTGTCGCGCTTCCTGCAGGGCATAGGCGGCGCGATGATGACGCCGGTCGGCCGCCTGGTGCTGGTGCGCGCCACGCCGAAAAGCGAGCTGGTCGCGGCAATGTCCTGGCTGACCGTGCCGGCGCTGGTCGGACCGCTGGTCGGCCCACCGATCGGCGGCTTCATCACCACCTATCTAACCTGGCACTGGATCTTTCTGATCAACGTGCCGATCGGACTGCTGGGCATCTGGCTTGCCACGCGCTATCTGCCGGAAACCGCGCCGGCCGAGACGCCCCCGCTCGACTTCCCTGGATTTGTGCTCAGCGGTCTCGCAGCGTCCGGCGTCGTTTTCGGCCTTTCCGTCGTCAGCCTGCCGGCGCTGCCGCCGATGGCCGGCTTCATCACGGTGGCGGTCGGAGTGATCTCCGGCGTGCTTTATCTGATGCACGCCCGCCGCGCCAAGAACCCGCTGCTGGCGCTGGAGCTGTTCCGCAACCAGGTCTTCCGATCCTCCGTGCTCGGCGGCTCGCTGTTTCGCATCGGCATCGGCGCCGTACCGTTCCTTTTGCCGCTGATGTTCCAGATCGGCTTCGGGCTGACACCGTTCCAGTCGGGCATGATCACCTTCGTTTCGGCCATCGGCGCCATCGGCATGAAGTTCGTGACCGCGCTGCTCTTTCGCATTGCCGGCTTCCGGCGGGTGCTGATCTGGGGCTCGCTGGTGGCGGCCGCCTCGATCGCCATCTACGGCCTGTTCACGCCGCAGACGCCCTATGCGCTGATGCTGGCGATCCTTTTGGTCGGCGGCTTCATCCGCTCGATGTTCTTCACCGGCGTCAACGCGCTCTCCTATGCCGAGATCACGCCCGCCGACACCAGCAAGGCGACGCCGATCACCGCGGTTTTCCAGCAATTATCGATCGCGCTCGGCGTGGCGCTGGCCGGCGGCATCCTCGAAGTCTCGACCTCGATCCATGGCGGGCCGCTTACGCTCAGCGACTTCCACCTCGCCTTCTTCATCGTGGCGGCCGTCTCGGCGGCCGCCTCGATCACCTTCATGCGGCTTGCGCCGGAGGCCGGCAGTGCCGTCTCCGGCCATGGCCGGCTGGCCACGCCGAAGACACTGGAATCGGTGGGCACGGCGGGGAGGTAAGCGCGGCTTCGCCTTCTCCCCTTGGGGAGAAGGTGTCGCCGAAGGCGACGGATGAGGGGTGCTCCAGGGAATGCCGACGTCTCACTCCGCTGGAACACCCCTCATCCGTCTCGGCGCTGCGCGCCGATCCACCTTCTCCCACAAGGGGAGAAGGAGAAGGCGCTACCCCTTAAACTCCTTCGCCAGCAAATACAGCTCCACCGACTCATCCCTTGAAGCCGGCGGCTTCACATGATGGACCGAGCGGAAGTTCTGCTTCAGCAGCGAAAGCAGCTCGTTTTCGGCGCCGCCCTGAAAGGTCTTGGCGAGGAAATGCCCGCCAGGCCTCAGGACGTGCAACGCGAAATCGGCCGCGACCTCGCACAGATGCATGGTGCGCAGATGATCCGTGCGGCGGTGGCCGGTGGTGGGTGCTGCCATATCGGACAGCACCACGTCCGGCTGGCCGCCCAGCGCCTCGGCAAGTTTTTGCGGCGCATCGGGGTCGAGGAAATCCATCTGCAGGATGACGGCGCCCGGAACGGCATCCATTTCGAGATAGTCGATGCCGACGACATGCGGATTTTCCGCCGTCGACTTCGTCCGCGCAGCCGCCACCTGGCACCAACCGCCAGGCGCGGCGCCCAGGTCGATCACCTTCATGCCGGGCTTCAGCAGATGGTGCTTGTCATCGATCTCGATCAGCTTATAGGCCGCGCGGGAACGATAGCCATCGGCCTTGGAGCGTTGCACATAGGGATCATTCATGTGCCGTTCGAGCCAGCGGCGCGACGATTCCTTCAAGCCGCTCTTCTTCTTGATGCGGGTCTTGAGCACGCGCAGGCTGGCTGAGCCCGGCTTTTCCGGTTTCTTCGTCATCGGCGCCCGCCGTCGCGCCAGACGCCGTCATCGGCCATTAGCTCGCTCAGGATCCCCTCGCGCAGGCCGCGGTCGGCGACACGCAACCGCTCGGACGGCCACACACCGCGGATCGCTTCCAGGATGGCGCAGCCAGCGAGCACGAGGTCGGCGCGGTCGGCGCCAATGCAGGGATTGGCGCAGCGCTGCTGGAAATCCCAGCCGATCAGCCGCTCGATCATGCGATCGACGCTGTCGCGGTCCATCCACAGCCCATCGACGCGGCGGCGGTCGTAGCGCTCGAGATCGAGATGCACGCCGGCGAGCGTCGTCACCGTGCCGGACGTGCCAAGCAGATGGAAGTTGGGGCTGGCCAGCACATGGGCGAGCCGGTCGCGGCCGTCGAAGGCCTTCAGCCGCGCAGCCACATCGTCGACCATGGCGGCAAAGGTCTCGCGCGTGACCGTGCGGCCGCCGAAGCGCTCGGCGAGCGAGACGACGCCGACGGGCAGCGACGTCCAGGAGACGATGTGGTTGGCCAGACGTGGCGAACGCCGTCCGGTCAGGTCGATCAGGGCGATTTCCGACGAGCCGCCGCCGATGTCGAACAGCACCACGCCCTGCGTGTCGCGCTCGACCAGCGAGCCACAGCCGGAAACGGCAAGGCGGGCCTCGGTCTGGCGGTCGATGATCTCGAGCTTCAGCCCGGCCTCGCGCTCGACGCGATCCAGGAACGCGACGCCGTTGGCGGCCGAGCGGCAGGCCTCGGTGGCGATCAGCCTGGCTTTCCTGATCTTGCGGTTGCGCAGCTTCTCGCCGCACACCTTCAACGCCTCGACAGCACGGTCCATCGCGGCCTGGCCGAGCCGGCCGCTGGCCGTCAGCCCCTCGCCCAGCCTGACGATGCGCGAGAAAGCGTCGATGACGCGGAATTGGCCGTGACGTCCAGGCACCGCGACCAGCAGCCGGCAATTGTTGGTACCGAGGTCGAGCGCGGCGAAGACAGGCAATTCCTGCTGGGGCGGACGTGGCGGAGACTGGAGCGGCGGCCTTCGCTCAGCCTGCAAGGGCGGGCTTTGAGGCTGGCTTGCAATCGTGCCGGCGGGCGGCACGGCGCCGTTCTCGTCGCGCGCGAACACCTTGCGACCGCGCTTGCGCTTGCGGCGCTTGCGCGTCTTGCCTTTCGGCTGATCGCCATGCTGATCGGCCTGACTGGCGCCAGTTTGTCTCGGCCCATCATGTTTGGGGCCAGCATGTCTTTGGTGCGCACCCGCGTGGCGGCTGAATCGCGCCTGTTGCGGGCTCGCCGGCTGCGTCGGCGATGCCCCGGACATGCCCACTGCCGACGCGCCCGCGCCGGTATCGTGGTCTTCCACTTCAGTTCCTTCCGGCGCCGCGCGAACCGGGAACGGACGCAGCAGGCACCTCGATTTGTTTCAAGTTGGCAACAGAGTAGCAGTGCCGTTCGCAATCACCAAGAGCGCGGGGCTCGAATTTTGGCAGGGTCACGTCGGGGCAATGTCTTGCCGGTTGAATAGCCGGCTTCAATCAGGCATGTCTCAAATGCGGGTTCGAAGAGGTTGGGCACCATCAAACAATGAGCTGCAGCGCATGATGACGACGCCATGAATTGGAGGCGCTATTTCTGGCCGGTCATAGGCATCGCGGCCGTCGCGTTCTCGCTGTGGCTGCTCATCCACGAACTGCGCGGAGTATCGCTCGACGATGTCTGGGCTGGCATCGCCGCTATCCCACCGCGCGGCTGGGTGCTGGCGGCGCTAAGCTCGGTCGTCGCCTATGCCTCGCTCGCCGGCTACGACCACATTGCGCTCTTGCATATCGGCAAAAAAGTATCGTGGCTGTTCGTCACGCTGTGCTCCTTCACCACTTACGCGGTGTCGCACAATATCGGGGGCTCAGTGTTTTCCGGCGCGGTGATCCGCTATCGCGCCTATGGCACAAGGGGGCTGACCGGCCAGGAGATCGGCGTGCTGGTGGCGATCTGCTGGTTCACCTTCATCCTGTCCAGCGTCTTCCTCGGCGGCCTGGTGCTCTTGCTGGAGCCTCAGGTCATCGATCGCTTCACCGGCGCGCCGCACCATGGCGCCGCCTTCGCCGCGGGGCTCGCTATGCTCATCCTCGTCGGCGCCTATGCCTTCGGCAGCTGGCTGAGGCTAAGACCGCTGAAGATCGGCTCCTTCCAGCTGCACTATCCGGCGCTGCCGATCGTCGCGCGGCAATTGCTGATAGGACCGATCGAGCTGCTGGCAGCCGCCGCGATCATCTATTTCGCCCTGCCGGAGGCCGGCAATCCCGGCTATTTCGTCGTGCTGGGCGTGTTCATGGTGTCTTTCTCGATCGGGCTCCTGTCGCATGCGCCGGGCGCGCTTGGCGTGTTCGAGGTCGTCTTCCTCACCGGCCTTTCCGACATGGACCCTGTGGGCGTGCTTGCAGCACTTCTGGTGTTCCGCCTGTTCTATCTCATCATTCCGCTGCTGATCGGCCTTTGCGTGGTGCTCTATTTCGAGCATTCGCAGTACAGCAAAGGCGGCAGTTGAACCCTCCTGCCCGCCTTCGCGGGGAGCATCCGCAAAAAGGCTGCGGTTGATCTCAGTTGCGGGCTTGACTATTTTCCGATGGCGGCTACAAGGCAGCGCTCGCGGCACATGAGCCGCTTGGCTAGCGCGATGCCAGACGCGCCTGCTGGGGAATAGGTTAACGGTAGACCCACGGACTCTGACTCCTGTTCTATCGCTTAAATTTCAAGCACTTAACCCCACCTCTCCTGTCTAACAGCTCGTCGGCCATCAATTAGTTAACGGCTGAATTGTCTAACTTTTCAGAGCGCTTGAGGAGTGTCTTTGGCCCTCGACTTTGGGCTGTTAGGCTCGCCGTGGTCTGCCCCGCGATCGAACCTGATCGCCCTGCCCCTTTCGGCCGCGAACGTCCCAATCGTTGCCTGCAAATCTCCGTCCGGTTCATCTACGCCAATGGCGCGCAACACAGCTATGCCGGCCACTATCGAGACGGGGCCGGGCATGGCCAGCAGCTTTTCGAGTTCAGTGGTGATCTTAACCATGTAGCTTTGCTGGCCCGTATTTGTCGGCACCGGCGATGAATTCGGTATAGACGGCTTCGAGTTGCGCAACGGCTTGATCCTTGGTTTCTTCGCGTCCCGAAAAACTTCCACCGCGGCCGGTATCGGGATCATTCCCATTCACGAACCAGGCCCAGCTTCCGCGCTGATCCCCGCTGATCACGGTCATGATGCGGCCGGCCCTAGAACCGCCATGCGTTGCGGAAAAATCGCGCGACAAAGTTTGGTTGACGATCACTGTCCCCGCCCATTGGAGTTGGACGCGGCCGCCGCGATCGCGGACGAACTCGAACGCCTGCGGCCTTCGCTCGACGATCGCGAGCACCTTTCCAGCCTGGTCGAGCACCCGGTAGCCGCTCTCGGTGGCCTCAACCTGGAACCGCTCCTTCATGGTCGGAACCGCTCGGTGTGCCATACAATCTTGCCGTCGACCTTCATCGGCTTGTGGATGACGAGCTTCCTCGGCAGGTGGTCGGGGTGCAGCTCGAGCAACGTCAGCTTGATGTCGGGCTTGCAGCGGCTGCAGTCGAACTTCAACTTGAACGGATCCGCGCCGCCGCCATAGACCATCATCAAGTCAGCCGATCGGCAGTAGCGCACGTTCCCGCACGCGCACTCAATCTTCAGCAGCATATTGTGCCGGGTCGCTTTGCCCAGTGTATCGACCTTCTCGTGCGTCATGAGAACGAAATGAGAACAAATTCCTTGCCCGTCAAGCCGGTCTGTGGAATCTTTTCGTCATGAGTGACGAGCCGACACGCGTTGGAGAGATGATCACGCAGCGCCCTCGAGGCCCGCTCGGGCATGTCTGCGAACACGAAGGCTGCGGCAAGGATGCCGGCTGGGGATTTGCCAAGCCGAAGAGATCGTCGCACTGGTTCTGCTACGAGCACCGCGGCGACGGGGAGGCCTACCTTTGATCAGAAAGCCGCGCCGCACCGGCGTTTATCCCGACCGCGAGGTTGATTGCCAGGAGGCCATGGAGCCGGGTTTTCAGGCGATCATTGATTGCATGATCGAGGCCGGCTGGACGCGCGAGGAGGCCAAGCGCGCGCTGCGCCGGCTGATTGCGGCTGACAACATGGCGCAGAAGGAAAACGCCAAGGTTGAAACGGAGTTCGCGATCGCGCGCGCCAAGATCCGAGCGGGCAGGCCGCGCCATTGGTGAGATATGTAGCGCGCAGGACAGCCGCTGGACCTCGGCCTTTCATGACGTCGAGGAAATCGAGCCAATCGAGCGGTATACGATTCAGCTAAGGGATCCGCTATCCGTCTCTCGCTGACCGTCCGGATCGTCGGCAGCAGCATGCTTGATCAGAGCTTGTGCCAATGTCTTGGGATCGCGAATGACGAAGTTAAGTGTTACTTCTCCGCATTCGATTGCGAGGATTGTAGGTGTTTCGGGACGGTCGATACGTTCGACGTGCACCCGTGTCGGCTTAACAGCCAACCAGTTCATTCGCTCTACGGGGCTGAATTTTTGCTCCATTGCAGACCCGAGCAAAGTCATAACGAAGTCAGAGATTTCGTTGGGATCGAGTTTCACGCTGTACACGGGTTTAGGATTTTTACCGTCTCTGCCTAACACGCGAACTTTGCCTTCGTTCGTTGAACTGGAGGAGAGCCTCATTGGATTCCGATCATCGTCGAGCGCTGGTTAGCTAATTCACTTTCGTCGAGCCCGGCTTCCAGATCCTCGCCCACCGGCTTCGGCTCGCTGCCCAGCGGCACATCGTCGAAGCCCTGGAGCCAGGCGTCGGCATGCTCGGTCCAGTATTCAGGCACCGCCCGCGCCTTACCGTCCTTGCGCGCCTGCTGGCCATACATCCAGGCATAGGTGACGCGCTCCTGATCCTTCTTAGCCACGGCCATCATCGTCCTCCCAGAAGTCTTTCAACATCGCGTGGCGAAGCTGCTCTTCGCCCTTCAGAAACCGCACTCTGCCCGAAAGGCCGGGCTTCAGCCACTCCGCCTTTTGCTTTTTGAGACCCTTTGGCGGCGGCGCGCCGACCTTGCCTTGTACCCTGTCCCATAGCGCTTGGCGCTTGTCCGCCTTGAAGGTCACGAAGGCGCCGCCCATGTAGCGGCCCTTGTCGGCCATCAATACCATGGCCGGCTTGCCGCGCTCGCGCTGCACGCCGATGATGTCCATTTCCATCTCGATGTAGCACTTGATCTTCCGCCAGTTCATGGTCGAGCCGGAGCGGTAGACGCTATCCAGCCGCTTCGAGACGATGCCCTCAAGGTTCGCTTCGCAAGCAAGGTGGTAGACGGCGTCGCCAGTGCCTGGCAGGGCCTCGCTGAACTGGATATGACCGCCGGCCGGGATAAGCGCTTGTAAGACTTCCCTGCGGTCGCTGAGCGGCATATCGCGAAGATCGTGGCCATTGAGGTGGAGAAGATCGAAAGCTACCAGATAGAGGTCTTGCGGGCGCCTGGTGATGGCCGAACGCAAGGCATGGAAGTCGGACAGGCCGGCATCATTGGTGACGATCATCTCGCCTTCGATGATGAAGCTTTCGGCCTTCAGCTTTGCCGCTTCCACCGTGGTCGGCCGATACTTGTTCGTCCAGTCGATGCCGGTCTTCGTATAGAGCCGGATGCCATCCTCGTCCTTGATAAGCTGGGTTCGGTAGCCGTCGAATTTCACCTCATGGGACCAGCCATCGCCCTTCGGTGGCTGCTCGACCAGTTCGGGCTCCATCGGCTTGATGAAAGTGAGATGCAACGCACAACCCCAACACAACGCGATTCAAGGCGGGGACCGCTACCTTAGTTCCGGAACATTTTAGCAAAATTGAATGTTTATTTGTTTATGGAAAACGACCCTGCTTGCCGCGCCGCACTGCGCATGATCCGCGCGACGATCGAGGAGCATTGCCCGCCAGGCGTGCTGATGAGCGAGGAGCAGGTGAACGGGCACTATGGCCCTACGCTGCTCGATGAAGCCGAGGCACTGTCGGTGGCGATTGTTGCCACGGTGGAGCGGTTGTCGTTCGACGGCTCGCCGAAGCCGCCCGCGCCGAGCATCAAGGCGTAGATCGGGAACCAGCCCTCGTCCTCACAGTTGTTTCGGTAAGAAACATGGAGGCGGGACTTGAAGCGCTATGTGGTCGAGGTCATGTCGGTGACTTCGTGAAATCGGAACAGCTCGTGAGTGCAAGTTCGCCGCTTGAAGCAGCCAGGATCGGGCCCGGCCGCGAGGTCCACGAAAGGCGCGACGAAATGGAATGGCCTCGGGTGGCCGATGAGTTGAATTCCGCCGTGTCATGGTATGCTTTTAAGTGACGTTGCGAAAAAAGGGCGCAGATCGTCTCGTTCAATGGCACTCGCCGACGACATTCGAATGGTGCAGCGGCACGTGGAACTAGGAAAGCGTCATCTGAGCCGGCAGCACCACATTGTCCAGCAGTTTAGCAGCGACGGATTGCCGACGGACGACGCCATCGACTTGCTCCACCTCTTCGAGGACATGCAGGCACTCCATCGGGTGCACCTCTCCCGGCTGCTCCGGAAGGCTGTGGATAGTAACTAACCATTCACCATGACAGGGCATCCTAATTGAAGGCGCAGACGGCGCGCCTAAGCTGGCCTTGCGTCGATTGAGACGCGCCCCCCGCCCAATACTGGCGGCCGACGCTTTCATGTACCGGACCCAAAATCCTCGTATGCGTCGGCCGCTGGATTTTCAGGCGGGGAATTTCGCGGGGGCGAAGATCATGCAGTGGCTTGACCGCATAGCGGAACGCATGGCGACCGGCTTGGCAGCGAGGCAGTTCCTCATCGTTCCACCGAGGGAACCACGGTACGAAAGCATCACCTACAGGTCGCGCATGGAAGCCGCATTGTCGGCCGCCATGCCTGGCTATGTCTTCACGGTGACGATCGAGCATCCTGGCCGACAGGACAGTGTTGACATCTTCATCGAACCCGACGGCATCATTCCCGACTATGAGGATTTCCTGCAGCGGATTGCCAATGCCCTGGCCCCGTTTGTGGCAGACCGAGCGCCGAGGCTGAATTAGCGGCCCGGCTCTAGATCAAGGTGACACAGGATTTCGGGCCGGGCCTACTGCAGCAATTGGGGCGGGAGCACAAAACTGTGCGCCGGTAAAGAAGTTCAGGCAACAGAAAAGCCCGCCGACTGGAGCCGACGGGCTTTCTTCAACATCTGAGCGTTCAGGGAACAGGCGGCGGAGCCGGCGGGATCGACGGGCCGCCACCTGCCGCGATGCTGGTCAGCCGCTCACGCTTCGTCAAGACTGGCTTCTGATAAGTCTTCTTCATGGTATCCCCCGGTTGATCCCTCAAACGCGGCGAAACTGGCCTGTGCTACTGCCGGTTGTCAAGCACAGAAAAAGCCCGCCGGCCGAGCCAGCGGGTGAAGTGGGGTGCGCTCACAGTCGGGCGGGCGCGCGTACAAATGTTAAGACCACGCAGGCTGCGGTCGCGCCGCCGTCTACACCGCCTAGAATTCGGCAGCCCGCCGATAAATCGTTCTACACAATCCTCAATCGGTGGACTCGCACGACATATCGGCAGCTAGTGTGTTCCCCCGTCAGGCCAGAAGGAGGGCAATGCCTGCGGAATCCGGGAGGAAACGATGTCTGCAAAAAAGGAAGACTACCGCACGAACAGAGCTGACTATCTGGTTGCCGCGAAGAAAGGTCGAGCGACCGCTGATGATGATCGCAATGAATTGGCGAGGGAGATGTGCCAAAGAGACTGGCGCTTAGCCGCATTGGCCGCAAATCCGTGTAACAGCTTGCCGGAACCGCGGAAGCCAAACCGCCCGGTTCTGTAAGAAAGCGGAAATCGCCTCATGGGCAAGGCTTCAAGCCTTTGCGTTGTTCAGGCGCCTTCGCAGCGTCCTCTGTTCACACGACGGAAGCTTTAGCCACAGCTGATACAATCTTCACCAGCCGGTGCAGTGTATCTAGTGCCCGCCGGTCAGGCCCGGCTCGTGGAGCCTACCCCGCTTCGCGCCGGGCCGCCCGGCGGCACGGGACCCGGACAGAGAATCAGTGGAACGTAACCAACCGTGATATTCATGCACCCTTGCTAATGTAACCTCTGCATCAGCCGACTCCCGCGACGCCACCCCGAGTCGGCTAGGCCCGGCGGTTCAACCCAACGCCCCAACAGAGCGCAGGACTGCCGGGCCGCTTATGGATAGGGCGTTCAGCCCTTCCGCTTCTCAGGCGTCACCGCGTGGTTTGTGAACTGCAGGTTCCGGTCGTCGCGGCCAGCGGCGCGGCACTCGTGGCAGTAGATGATTTTCAGCAGATCCCAATGAAGGCATGGCTGGTCCGGCCCGAACCGCCTGGCCAGTGCAGCGACGTCGAGAACCGCTCGGCGCTCGCATGTGAGGCAGTAGACGGATAGCCCACCGCCGCCCGCAAGCTTGCTGCCGAGCGTGGCTTCTGAAAACGGAAATTCCTTGCCCATGGCGATCCTCGTTGTGGGGGGTCGCCGCACCACTGAGGGATTTATTCCTGCCCCAGCCGGCCTTCAAGCTCTTTCAGGAAGTGAGCTTCATTAAGCAATGAATCCCAGTCGGTGCCGAGCCGCTCGATCAGTTCGCCGGCCTGCTTTTCGGTGATGCTTGCTTCCCGAGCGAGCCGGGCCGCCAGGAGATCAAGAACCATCTCGTCGGCAGGGCTGGCTTCGCGGTGCTGCATCGCCTCAGCAATCACCTCGAAGACGCTGCCGACCTGCTCATAGATTTCTGCTACCTCGATGCCCTCCAGGTGTGCCGCTTCCATTGCTTGGTCGGTCAGATCGCTTATCGCGGCAGGGTCATCCGTCACCACTTCAGGCAGATGCTCTGCCATCCAACGCTCGAGGAAATTGGCGCCGCGCGTGCTCATCATTTTCCATAAGCATGAGCCGCATATTAGGTTCCGCTGATCTTAGTTGTGACCCTTGAACCTTCTCTTTCGGAGGGCGTTGCTATTGGATTCGGGAGGGTTCCGATGGCGCGTTTTCAAATCGAAGAGTTCTATGGCGAACGCTTGCTTGCCACGACATCCGCGGAGGCACCTGATGCGCTCAGCGCCGCAGAGACCCTAACGGGTAAGGCGATCTCCACCAAGGCTTTACAAGAACACTGGATTCGCGTTGTCGACGAACGGGGAAGGCACCGTCCACGAATTCGGCATTGCGGAGGAGCAGCCCAAGGATTTTGCCAAATGACGAGTTGGCTAGGCGCAAAGCCCGGCTCGCAGATCGAGGTGACACAGGATTATGCGAGCCGGGCCTGGCCGCCGACACCGGAAGTGGTTTCAACTCGGCGGTAAGGTAAAAATCTTCGATAACCTCTCGTACCGCAAGAGGACTGAGGTCCCATCACGCAACCTGCGATGGTCTATTGTAATTGTGAAAGAGCCCGCCTGCCATGGGTGCCAAGCGGGCTCTTTATCGGGCCTCCCTGCGGATTCGCATTTCCAGTGTGGGCCTGGTTGCGATGAACCCCACCCGACGCGACGCCGGGTGGAAAGCAGCCAAACCCGTGCGCCGTCTGATTGATCAACTTCACCTGGGGGCCTGATGTTCCATTAGCAGCCGCCTTGACTAGGCCACAGCCCGCGCCAGACTCATTGCATGGCGAAGGGCAGCATCAAGGTCGGCGATAAGGTTGCGATCACCGCGACGATCCGCAAGCGCGTCACTGAGGATCGAGTGAGCGTGCTGACTCCCTCATATCACCAGCCCCCACTCGATCGTAGACACAACGCCTCACATCAGCGGTCAGAAGATCGAGCTAACCGGCGAGGTCACACGCGTCGATGAGGACACCGTGACGGTCGACGACAAGGATCTTGGCATCACGGTCAAGGCGAGCGCTGTCGGGTGGTGACGAGCCACGTTCCGCCGAAGCGCAAGACGTGAGAAGAAAAAGCCCGTCGCCAACTACCAAGCGACGGGCTGTAAATGGGGGTCTACCAAGGGCGAGCGGTCCGGAGGGGGCCGCTCATCGTGGAAACTCGACCCCTTGAAAATTGTTCCTGGCTGCAACAACAGGAAGGCGAAGGGCTGCCCAGAGCCACGGAGCCATTCATCATTCATTCATAATATCAGAAGATTCTCATGAGCGGGCATGCTGATGCTCCTCAAAGCAACACCAGGGTATGGGCAGGCTGCGAATAGGCGGCTGCGAAACAGACTCGGGTGGGGAGAGGAGGACTGACCAAATGTCGAATAGAGAAGTCGGAACATCCCTTTCGCTCGGGATGCGTGTCGCCGATCTTAAAAGCAGGATGCAGAACGCTAGGATCACCGAGCACGAGATTAAGACCTTCTGGAAGGTCGCAGCCATCATGGGACGCGGCGAAGGCTCCTTACGCATCGACGCGGACGATCTGATCGCCGCGTCCTTTCTCACCGAGTTGATGGGTGGCGAATCGACGCTGAATTGAAGCTTCTCGCTACGGCAGCTTGGCGCGGTAGGTGGCAACAGAAAGGCGGGCCATGGTCCGCCTTTCCTCAAGGATGACCGTCAGAACAAGCTAGCCGCCCATCTTCTTGGCCATAGCGCAGAAATCGGCATGGGCCTTGTTGAGGGTCGCATCGCCGCAGTCTTTCAGCACCGCAGCTCGTTCGTCAGGTTTCATCGCCATCCAGGCCGTTTTGAAATCGGCTTCCGATCTCAGGGTCTTCATCCCGGCATCGGTGAAGAACGGCGACATCTTGGCCGGATCATCGAGGGCAGACGTGGATCCAGCCATTGCTGCACTACTCATCATCGCGAGCGCAAGGGCGCCCATTGTGAACATCTTGATATTCATCGGACCTACCTCCTGAGATAATAATCCTAGAAGGAAAACGTGCGCTTACCGAAAGAGGTTCCAAACGCCGCTTCAGGGTAACGGCGGTTCCTGCGCTAGCGTGATCGGCCGTTCGGCTGTGCCTCCCGGAGATTCTGGAGCGAGGCAAGCCTTAGCTATGCTCGCCTCGCAGAATTTCACCTGGCCGGTATGCCGGGCTCACCCCTTCGACATCCGCGCCAGCGACAGCCGTCGGTACCGGTTTGGGGTGGGCCCACCCGTCTTGCCCTGCTGCATGCGCTGCCATAGCCGTTCGCGAATTTCGGTCGGCAGAGTGACGGCAATAGCGACCATTGCGCGCCATGATCGCCGCAACCGGGTGTCTCGGGCTTAGGGCGGACCCTCTAAAACGGCCGGACTTTTTTCGTCTGAGCGGCGTTTGTCCGTCATGGCGAGATATTTCTTTGAACTCTCCCATAGCGGGGATGTCTATCACGACGCCCGAGGGAAGGAACTGAGGGGGATGAAGGAGGCCAAGGAACGAGCCTTCGAAATCGCCCGCCGAATGCTGCTAAGCGCCAAGACCCGCGATGTCGTCTGCACGATCCGCGACATTACCGGCAGGGAACTTATGCACATCAGGATTGAATGCGTGGTTTCAGCTGAGGCAGATATCCCAGAGGGGACGACCTAAAGGTTGGAACATATCAGGGCGGCTTGGGGTTTTCGGCTCATGGCCAAGCATATCGTCCAACGACAACGGCCCCTATTTCGAATTCGACGTGATGCGCGGGGCGTTCCAGCGCTGGGTCGACGAGGACAAGGTTCCCGAAGACCAATGGCGGCCACGCGCAACGAGGCTGGTTCGCGTCGTGACCGGGGACAGTTATGTTGACCCTAACATTGTCGAGTGGATCATCCGCAAGCTTCCTTTGCGACGCGGCGGACCGTGACGCCGATCGTATGAACAAAACAAAAAACCCGTCGACCGAAGCCGACGGGCAGGTGCTGGAGTAGCCTGGTATGCGCAAAGTGGCAACGTGCACTGCAGGCCGATATGGAAACAACGGGGGTGCCTGGGCTGTTCCGGATTTCCGAGTGTCTCGTTCCTCAGTCGGAGCGCTGGATCGACGAACGTCTTAGCCCTGAACTCATAGGTCCCACCCACGAAACATCATCGTGAGAAGTCTGTTTGTAAGGGCTGGCAAGAATAGTCCCTTCATCGCCAGTGCGCGGCTGCTCACCGTCACCTGCGATGGCGGTGGGCATCCGCGAAGCCAGGTGGGGTTGCCAAATTGCCGATTCCTGATTGCCTCAATGACAAGTCTCTCGAATTCGAGTGCCCCAAATGTCGGCACGCCATCGTTCGTAAAGGCTCATGGTTCAAGGTCATCGCTACTTTCAGGTGCCCGAGTTGCAACGAGGCGCTACGGCTCGGATATCCTGAGAAAGTACGCCTTTTCGAGAAGCACATGCGCCTGAGCGGGAACGCAGAAGACGGGGGGCCGTCCCGCGTGGTCCGCCGGCCATCACAGGCTCCGGCCTTTCACCGGAGCCTGGATGAAGTCCGCATTAGCCACCGCTAGCCGGTGCCGGCGCGGGTTTCGCCGGAGCAGCGGGTTGGGAAACGGACGGTGCGGCCGGCGTCTCAACCTTTGGGGTATTGACGCTGACGTTGACATCCTTTCCCCCGGTGCCGTTGATGTTTATCACCCCGGTGAAGAACAGCAAAACAACAATTGCGATGATACCAAGGATAACCGCAACGACCGTTGCGCCACCACCAGAGTTTACGACTGTGGGTCCGTCAGACATGACTTTGTCTCCTTCCAGAGTTGTCACTCGAAGAAAAGAGAACTTTGTGGTATTTTGTTCCATCGCCGGCCAACAGTCCCAAATACCTGCGACTGAAGTCCCTTGATTAGAAATGCTCAAACGGGTCGCTGCCGCACTGTAACAGAATTAAACCTGCCGGCCGAAGCCAGCGGCTGAAGTTCAAGGTTGGTCTCGGCCCACCAGGAAGCATCTATAAGGGCAAATGGCGTGTCGGGCGCTCGCTCGAATGTTAATGCTGTTATGGGCGCCGGTCGAGTTCGCGCTGCTGAGCCTCAAGCTTGGCTGAAAGGCCGGCGATCTGCGACTGCATGTCGGTCTGCTTGGCAAGGATCGACTGAAGCATTTGTGTCGTCTGGTCCTGAAATTTCTGTCGGTCTTCCCGACCATTCTTGCCGATGCTTTCAAGTACCGTGACGCGCTCTTTCAGCGTGTTGACATCCGCGCTGGTGGCGGTTGCCCAACTGATGGCCGACGTCACCAAGGGCAACATCAGGATACCGATCACCGCCATTGAGGCGCGACCGACAAGCTTCAGCCACGCATTTTCAGCGACAGCTTCAACCTTCTTCTCGCCTGGTAGCGTCATGTCATCACCCCTGGTCATTCGCCTCGAAGCCCTTCAATGCACTGCTAAGGATGCCAGTTGCACCACTTCACGCCCTTGGCGTTGTGGGCGTTCATGTCGTCCAGTTCAGGCCGTGTCATCACGGCGAATACCGCCGCACTCGGGCGCATCGGCTTGTTGTTGTCGCACCAGACCTTGCGCGGGTTGTCGACCGGCGCCGAGGTCACGCAGCCTGCGAGCGCCAGGCAGAGCACCAAGGCTATTTTCGCACCCATGGCTCGGCCTCCTTGCGCGCCTGCTCGTCGGTCATGCCGGCGTTTTGGCGTTCGACGTCGGTGGCCTCACGGTGCATCTCGAGGCGGTCCTCGGCGGCCGCCAGCTTGCCGGCCGCTTGCTTGTTTCGCTCAGCCTTGGCACCAGCGAGCCGCTGATGAAAACCCCAGCCGAGCGCGCCGATCAGGCCGGCGCTGATCGCCAGGATCGTCGGATTGGTGAGAAGCCATGCCAGCAGCGCGCTCATAGCAGTGCCCCGATGAGGAAGCCCGCGATGAAGCAGGCGGCGCCCACAATCACAAATGGCCTGACGGCTTCAATGCAGGCGGCGAGCAGACCTTGCAGATTTTCCATGGTCAGTGCTCCCAGCCGAACCACCGCGCGAGCAGATGCCAGCACTCGGCCGCGCCGGCGATGGCAAGACCGAGACCGGTCTCCAGCGCCATCTGGATATCGGGATCGGCGGAGAACGCCGAGGCATCGTCGGCGCCCAGAAGGCCCCTGGCGACAAGCACGCCCGCGCCGTAGCGCAGGGCGATGCGGATGAAGATAGCGATCATTGGCAGAACACTCCGAAGAGATTGCAAGGAAGATGCACGACCCAGGCGGCGAGCGAGCCGAGCGCCAGCGCGATCAAGGCGACGATGCCGGCCGCCTTGGCGGGCGATGCGGATTTGGGCGGCGCGGCGGGCGCCTCAGTGCCGGCATGCTGCCCTGCGTTGCCGGTGGCGTGGTCGGCGCCGTATCGTCGGCGGATGCTGGCGCCAGCGGCACGGATACCGTCGTCGTCAGCGGCGCGGCCGATATCAGCAGCGCCTGGCGGCGCACGGAGGCGACACGGGCGCTCCAGCCTCGGCCGAAACTCGGCCAGGTCGGCAGTTTTTCGAGGAAGGCGAGCCGCGCGTCGCAGAGCGCGTCAATGACGACGCCGGCGGGTTTTGCACCCGCAGCGGCGAGCGTGGCCGGGCCGATGCGGCCGTCCTGGACAACGCCGAGTACAGACTGAAGATATTTCGCCGCCCTGCCCGGCCCGCTGTTCACGGCGAAGTCGAAGACGGCGTAGTCCACGCCATCGGGCAACTCGGCGCCGACCACCGCATCCCAGTAGAAGCGCCGGTACACCACAGCGACCTGGGCATCGCTGATGGAGCGAAGCTCGGCCTTTGTGGCATCCGCCTTCACGTAGCGGCGGAAATTGGCAAGCGTAACACCTTTCATGGTGGCGCCGCCCGGATCGGCGGGGTTGTCCGACCAGCCCCCTTCCGACTTCAGGACGAGCGAAAGGGCACGCGCAAAATTGCGGTCCATGGAACACCTCTTGTTGTGCTGACGCGCGAACGCTGCGCAGCCTCAAAGCCGGGCGTTCCACGCTGGAAAGTTACAGAATTGCCTTACGTCGCGGCCTGCAGACGCCAACGGGTCAACATTGGCTGTACGAGGTTCTTTGCAAACGCAATACTTGGCGCCTCGATAAGCCAGTAGCTCAGCGCCGCGAGCACAATACTCAAGGGAATGATGGCTGCAGCAATGGTAAGCCCGGCAGCAACCGGGTCCGCAGGCAATAGCCCTTTCGGCACCAGATATAGCAGGTAGAAGAACGGCACGTTCCAGAGGTAAAGGCCGAAGCTGACCTTCCCAAGGAATTGCGGTACCCGCGACACGAGAACGGGTGAAGTAGCAGCCTTTTCATCGTGATAGAGGAGCGCCAATAGGACAAAGCCGAGGGCTGCCGTTTCAAGATCCATTCCAGCGAAAAATTGCCGAAGGAAGATGAACGTCACCAGCACCGGCATCCAGCCTAATGGCCTCGCCAGCGACGCCGCAACACTCCCTGCCCGGCTCGGGACTAGAGCCCCCAAGGCGAACAGGTAGCCGTATTGGCTCAGCAGCGGTGCCACGAATAGCTCAGGATTCTTCCTCGCGACAAGGGCCACGACGAGCACGGCGAGAATGCCCCAAGCGCTCCATTTCCGATATAGCGGCCCCACGATGAGCATGAGCGGAATGGCGAGTATCTCGACCTGCAACGTCCAGCTTGGGCCCACCACATTGGAATTCCACAGTGCCATGTTGCCGACAATGTCGGTCCAAGAGAGGACGGCCGGAGCAACTGCGGCTGTCGCCGCAACGCAAGGGATCAGGCCCGGATAGATGCGCAGCGCACGCTTGATCGCGAAAGAAGCTGCGACCGAGGGCCAATAGCCTTTGGCAGCTTCTAGCGATCGTATAAGAACACAGCCGCTTAGCAGAAAAAATAATTCGACGGCCGCCCCACCGTTGAAGGTCGAGAGCCATGCTTTGGCCCATATATCGCCGGTATCAATTTGCCAAAACGTCTTCGGCAAAATGCGCTGAATGAGCTCCGGATTAAAGGACAAGATGGCATGATAGACGATGACCGCCAACGCCGCGTAAGCGCGCAGTCCATCGAGAGCCAGCAACCTTTGTCTTTCGCCGGTCTTCATCCGCCGTCGCGCCCCCTAACCCGTGCGCTGGTCATATTACGCCCAAGCTCTCACAACAAGCCGCCAGTTGCCGGCTGTAATATTGGAAACGTTACCGCCGTCCTTCGATAGTACACGTACGCCGCTTGCCCCGATCTGCGCGTACATGTTGACAGAACCCGGCACCAACACGATGCCTCTGGTACTACTGCTATCAGTGCTATTTGGTATGGCGATTTCATCGCCAACCGCATAGTTGGTCGTTCCATCCGTAGCAATACATTGGATGACAGCTGCGTAGAGTTTTGGCGCAGCGCCCAACCCATGCGGCAGAATGATCTGGCTGCCGTTGTTGAAGGCCTGCGGCGCGCTTTCGAACGATTTCGTAAAAGGCAGCGTGGCCCATTGCGGGGCAGTCGCACCCGGGTTCATCAACAGCGCCTGTGAAGCTGTACCCTTGGCTAGGCGGCCCCATACTCCAGCCCCTGTAGCATAGATGACATCGCCCGCGACGGCGGCACCGATGCCCGCAAGCGCAGAGAGGACCGTTGAGGCTGCCTGATAGCCAGATGTTACCGCACTGATCGCCGCGGTAACGAAGGCCGTAGACGCGGCCTGAGTAGTGTTGGTGCCGGCAGTCGCTGTAGGAACCGCCGGTGTGCCAGTGAACGTTGGGTTGGCTTTCGGTGCCAAGCTGGAGACAGCAACACCGCTATCCTTGCCGATCTTGCCGCTCGTTCCGTTGAAGGTGACGATGTTATCGGCAACCGACGCGGCGGGGCCGTTGAAGTCGCCGGTGCCCTTGTCGCCGGTGCGGCTGAAAACCAGCCAGCATCCGTCGCCGTCGGCCAGCGCGCCTGAGCCGGCAACATAGGCAAGCGTGAGCTTGCGATAGCCGGTGCCATCGACGACCGTTCCGGTGACGTTGTAGGTGTAGCGGACAGCTGCATTGGCTCGCGAGATGACGGTGAGCATGCCACGGATCGTGCTGGTGCTGTCATCCCATCCGTCGAGAACAGCGGTGATGCTGGCGCCCAAGGCGTCGAGATTATCTACATAGGCCGCAGTGGCCGAAGCAGGAACGGCGTTGCTGAGACGGAATTTGCCGGCGCCGGGGTCGGCGTCGGCGGTGGCCGCGGCGAAGGTCAGCGTCAGCGCGCCGAGCGCTGATGCGACTATGCCGGAGAAGGCCGGATTGGCAAGGATCGCGTCGGCCACATCGCCGGCGTTGTCCTCGATGTAGTCCGGCAACACCTCTCCTAGCTTGGTGAGGATATAGGCGACCATGACGTCGCGTAGCAGGTTGGGCGAAGCCGGATCGAGCGTCGAGAGGTCGACGCCGGAGCCGATCAGGACACCGCGCAGGTTGCCGATGATGCGGTTCCAATCATCGGCTGTCAGTTTGGTCGACGCGCCATAGCTCTGCCCGTTTCGTGCCCAGGAGAAGCCGTCAATATGTACACCCTCAAGTCCTGACGGGGCAGTGAGGCGCCTGACGGCGTCGAGGATGCCGAAGAGGTCCGGAACTGCGGTCATGGTCGAACCAATCAGGTCTTGATGATGTAGAGGACGGCCCGGTTGCGCGGCCGGGTTTCGGGGTCGCCCGTCGCCGTGTTCCAGCTGTCGGGCTCGATGCCAGCGTCGAGCGAATCCCGATCGCGGACCGAGCCCGCCTCGCCTGTCTTGCCGGCACGGGCGAAGCCGACAAAAGACGGGTTTGACGCGTTCTTCAGCGCGCTGGTGCTGCCGTCGCCATTGAGACGCTGCGGATTGTTGTTCTTCGGCGCGCCGGTCGCCCAGTCCTGGAAACTGCCAAGCGTGCGTCCAGCGTCGACGCCGCGACCCTGGTCGAGGCCGCGCAGGAACTCGCCGCGGAAGTCGGGAACGTTAAAGGTGGACACCGCGTCGCCAGCGCCCCATGTGGTGCCGATCGCGGCGAAAAGCGTTGCATAGGTGGTCCGGCTGACTGCCTGGCCATTGCAGTTCAGCCAGCCGCCCGGCACCGTGGCGCCGGCAAAGGGCGTGACGATGCCAGGCGCAACCGTAATGGGCGGAGAGACGCCGGCGACGACGTTGGCCAGCAGCTGCGAGAGCGCCTGCCAGAGCTGCGTCGGGTCTGCCGGGTCGGGTGTCAGACCGGCCATGGTGATGACCTTCAGGATCTCATCCTGCAGATCGTTGACGAGCTTGGCAGGGGGAATCGCGCCGACCAGCCCCGCCGTGCGGTTGGCGTCCCAATAGGCGACGCGCTCGGTGCTTTCCGGCGCGTTGCGCGGATTGACGAATTTCATAATGTCCTCTCTTGAGGTCAGACAGAAAAAATGACGGTGGTCCAAGCGGGCTTCATCGCCTTGAACAGGCAGATGAGATCGGCCGGCAGGCCGAGATCGCCGAAGGGGGTGATGCCCATCTCGGCGTCGCCCATATGGAACTCATACAGCGGCACGTTGGGAACGCTCACGATCCAGATATATTCGACTGGATCGCCGCCCGAGAGCTCGTCGTCGCCGCCCATTTCCGAGCCACCCATGCAGAACGGCTCCGGCTCCTCGATCGAGATCGTGTAGCCGGCGCTCGCGGCAAGCTCGATGAAATCGGCCGGGGTAATGGTGCCCGCCGAACGCACCTTCATCAGCAGCGAGCGCATGCGCGCGTCGATTGTCGCCTCCGGCCCAAGGCAGGGATCGGGCAGGCCATATTCGATCTCCCAGTCCTCAAGCGAAGTGATCAGCGTGATCGCAGTCGATTCCAGCGCCACCCCGAAGAATGCGCGATAGACGTCGGCAAGGCCGGAACCGATCGCTCGCCAGAAGCGCGCCAGCACCGACAGCGGATCGAGCGCCTGGTTGTCCGGCGTGCCCCATGCGGCACCCTTTGGAAGCAAGGCCGTCAGGAAGCCTTCCGCCGTCTCGTCGTCTGGATCGGACAGGATGTCGACCTGATCGGGGACGGGATTGGGCGGATCGTCGGGCGGCACATGGTATAAAGCCGCCTCGTCCTCGCCGAGATAGCGCGGCCAGCGAAGCGCGTCAGACATAGTTCACCGCGCCGAGGACCGGCATCTTGCCGTCGATGTAGACCATGTCACCCGAGGGATTGACCAGGAAGTGGCGGTCCTCGCCGACCGCGAGGCTGATCGCCTCCGAAATCCACGAGCGCGAGAAGGTGAAAGGTTGGCCGGCAACGCCCGGCCGCGCCCGTTGCGCGAACATGGATTTCAACGACGCGGTGACGGCGGCTCGCGTGACCACGGTGTCGTTGGCAAGACCCGAGATGGTGATGTCGAGCAGCGACGGGACCGGGGCGGAAACGGCAAGGCCGGCCCGGATCAATCGTTTCGATACCAGGAAGTCCTCAACGGTCGCGATGTCGCCGGCTTCCGGAATGCCGTTCACTCTGCCTTCGAAGAGAAACCAGACGCCGACCGTGCCCGGCGCATCGTCGAAGGGGTAGGCCCAGGCGTTGGTCACGCCGGGGACGGCGCGCGCGAACTGCTCGTAATCCAAGTATGCGCCGCCCTGGGGCGGCCTCCGCTTACGGTCGAGAATGCGGGCGCGCAGGCTCGCGTCCGTTTCGATATCCGCGCCGCCGCCGATGCCGCCGGCAGCGACTGTGGCCTCCAGCGCGAGATTGGGAAACAGCGTTGGGTCAGCGCGCGAAAGCGTTTCCCCGGCCGCAATGTTGGTCACCGCGCCGTAGTCGGCAGAGAGCACCAACAGGGTCAGGTAGCCGAGCAGGTCGGACCTGGCGTCCGAGGCAGACGCATAGAGGCGGCTGCCATAGACGAAGCTGATGCCAGCTGGATAGATCGTGTAGGCGTAGCCGGTGAGGCTGACATAGCCTTCGGCGCGCGACATCGGCCGCCGATAGATGCCAAGCTCGGCGCCGTGCCGCTCGAGGTGCTGGACACTCGCGGTGGAGGCGAAGATCTGATCGTAGAGCCAGGCGGCGCGCAGATGCAGGTCATGCAGGCCGGCGGCGAAGGTCTTGACGATCGCGGTCAGGTTGTTCGGCCAGATCAAGGCATCGGTGCCCGGCAGATAGCGCCTGAGCGCGCCGCGCAGCCGGGTCGATATCTCATTCGGCGAGAGGACGGTCCAGGCCACGCAATTGCTCCCATAGCACGCCGAAGCGGCGGTCGTAGACGACCGCGCCGTCGCGGTCTTTCAAGGTGATGGCGAGGTCGATGCGGCGCTGCGCCGGGTCAGCGGTGGCTACGACATCGGCCGATGACACCGCGCGCTGGTCGATCAGCGGCTGCAGCGCCGCGCGCGCATAGTCCTCGGCCTTCACCGCTGTGGCATCGCTCGCGGTCGAGCGACGGAGCAGCCAGAGCTTCGATCCGATCGGCCTCTCGCCGAGGTCTGTGCGCAAATCGAAACTGTCGCCGGGCCAGCCACGGTTCTGCTCTTCCGGCGGCAGCTCATCGGGCTCGACGCGGGCGTCGGTCATCAGGCAGAGCAGCACCGCCGTAGCAAGCTCGGCTTTCGTCCTTAGCCCGCCCGGATTGGCCCTGTCGTCGCCGGCCAAGGCCCAATCGCCTTGCATGCCGTCCCACATGGTGTCGGGCGATAGCAGCGGCTCGCCAGCGCCGGAAAGGGGAACGATGCGGATCATCAGTGCGAATGGTGGTTCGTGTTGCCGGTGGTGTCGATGATCGAGCCGGTGGCGAAGATATTGCCGTCGACGTTCAGGTTGCCCTTCAGGTTCCAGGTGCCGCCGGTCATGGTGATGGTGCGCGAGCCGAAGTCCATCGTCACGCCTCCGGCGAAAAGCTTGATGATGTTGCCGTCCGCATCGTAGAGCGCCGCGGCGCCCTGCGGCAGATCTGGCCTTTTGCCGGCATGCTCGATGCCCATCAGCAACGCCTGCGTGCGGCGCCCGGTCATGATCATGGCGACGCCGATGGCGCCGGTCGGCGGACGACTGGCGGCGCCATGCGGCTGAATGAAGAGCTGATCCTTGAATTCCTCGCCAGCCAGGCCTTTGCCGGAGATCAGCAACTCGCCGTTATCGAAGCGGGAGCCAGTGATCTCGAAACGGGTAAGGTGCGCCGACGATCTCATTGTGCCTGATAATCCGCTTTCGGTTCCGGTGCCGACCATCCTTTGCCGGACTTCGATCCCGACGAGCTGCCGCCCAATGCGCGCGGATCGGTAAGCGTCAACGTCGCGCGCGTGCCCTCGCCATCCCCCGCGGTGTCCTGAGACAGCTCGACCGATTTGATGACCATCATCTGGTCGAGATAGATGCGCGGATGCCGGACATAAACCTGCCAGTTCGGCGTCCAGGTTTTGCCGCCGGCGTCGCGCCAACCGACAACGACAATGGTTGCGTTCACCGCCAGACCGGCGGCTGCACGGGCTTCCCACTCGGCTGCGTTCTTCATGTGCGAGGCGGTGGCCTCTCCGTCGAGGACGACGATCTTCGGCCGGTTGCGTCCGACGCTCGGATCGTTGGCTTTGCTCTCCGGCCGCAACGCCTGCGGCGTGGTGCCTCGAGACTGCTGGCCGCGAATGATCGTGGGGTTGAATTTGCCCTGCCCGGAAAACTCCGCGCTGGCGCTAACGATGTTGACGCCCGCCGCCAGGCCGCCGGAATGCGTGCCCCCCGGTTTTTTGGCAATGAACAGCTTGCCTTCAGCCGTGTCGTGGATGATCGCCGCCTCGGCGCGCGCCAGCGGCTCCAGCGTCGAGTAGAGCGATTCGCCGGGTTCGATCTGATGCTTGGCAATGGTCTCGAATGAACCTTGCGCCTCAATGCCTATGCCGAGATTGTCGAAGGCCTCGCCGATCCCCTTGATGTCCTTGTTCTCGACCCGGCCGGTCTTGTGCAGGATCGATGTCTCCACGGCATCCACCGTGCGCGAGACCAGCGTGATGGTGGCCTGCCAATCGTCCGGCCCCTGATCGGGCCGCAGGTCGCGGACATAACCGGTCAGGAGCAGCGTGCCGCTCGCCGTCAGGGTAACCTTGTCGTCGGGCCATGGCGGCGACATGCCTGGCGGCACATGTCCGGTGACGACGGCCGTTCGTACGGCCTCCTCAGCCGAGATCGATATGCGCACATGCTGCCAGGGCAGGAAGATCCCGGCCGCGTTGATGGAGATCGTCTCCAGCGCGCCGGTCACGGGGCGATAGCCTCGAAGCTGACCGGCATGGCGGCCGGCGTGGACACGGCGTTGCGGCGGACGAGCTCGGCGGCGCGCCCGGCGTCAGCGTAGAGCGCATAGGCGAGCGCGGTGGCCGGCAACGATATCTCGGTCTGCACCATGACCAGCGGCGCGCGGTTGGCTGCCGTGGCGCTGAGATCGGCCGCAGCTGCATCGGCGATGCCGCCCAGCCATTCGTTGACCGATACGTCCAGACCGCCCGACAGCGCCTCGAGGACGGGATCGATGACCGGCGTGATGCGATCGCGAGCTCGACGCGCATCCTGGCGCGAGAAGTAGTCGCCCGCCGCAAGGGTTTGGCAGAAGCCTGCAGCGAAGGCGGCGGCGGCGCAAAGATCGAAGACATCGGCGCCGGTCGGCACCGCCGCGGCAGCGAAGGCTTCGACCGCAGCGGCCGGACTGGCCACGTCGGCGATGGCGCCACAGGTCGAGACGATGGCTGCGGCTATCGTCGCGGCCTGGGCGACGGGTTCGGCAGAGAGCCGCACGATCGAGGCGATGGCGTCGGCCACGGCCGGGCGCTTGTCCTCCGGCATCCCGGCGGCGGCTGCCACGGACGTCAACCGGCTGGCGGCTGCGACGACGGCGTCGGCGGAAGGCGCGGCTTGGCCGGTCGCGACATCACGCATGCGGGAGGCGGCGGCGGAGGCGACCAGGTCGATGCCTGACGCGATCAGCGCGGCGATGGCGAGCGCGCCCGGTACCGCCGCGAAAGGCGCACTGGCCAGCCCGGCCGCGATGAACTCGATATCGAAGCCGACATAGCCTGCGCGGCCGCGCTCGCGCGAATGGCTCCAGCGCGGCGCGCGTACCAGCACCGGGCCGCCCATCGGCAGCACCAAAGTTGCCGGCCCAGGCGCATTGAGCGCGGCGACGAAGCCGAGCGCGGCGGCATCGGCGAGATCGCCGGCGACATAGGCCGACAGGCTGAAGCGCCTGACATCGCCGCCCATGTCTTCGGTGACATGCAGGTCGGAATAGGCGATCGGCGAGACGGCCACGCGGCGGCCACCCTCGGCGCTCTCGACCTCGACGAAGAACGGCACGCCCCGGAACGATGCCGGGCGAAACGCTTTCAGCCAGTTCCGCATCAGCGCGGCCCCATCATCTGCCCGGCGTTGGACTTGCCCGTGTCGGCGCGAACCGGTTGCTTGAGCGAACCGATCGGCCTCGAAAGATCGGCGGCGGCGCGACTGGCGGCGGAAGACAAGGCGGCGGCGCCGCTGACCAGCGCGTCCTTCAACTGACCAGCAACAGACGCAAGGTTGTCGGCGCCGGCCTTGATGCTGTCGCCTGCCTGCTTGCCGCCGTCGGAAACCGAGGATGCGGTCTCGATGCCGGCGCGCTGCAGATCGGCGGCGGCCGCGCTGGTTGCGCGCTCCATGGCTTCCGGCGAATCGAAAGCTTCCATCATGCCGACATGCTTCTGCTCGAAAGCGCCGGCACGCACGGCCGCGGCGTGGCCGCGACCATACAACCGGTATTGTTCGGCTATGGTCGGCGCGACCGGCCGCGGCGACGGCGCCGGGATGGCGCCATTCTGGTCCTGACGACGCGAAGGCAATTCCGGGCTGACAGCCATCGGCCCCTTCGCGGCCAGAAGCCCTTCCGGGGAGCGCCAGCCGGCCTTGAAGGCCATCATGCCCTGGTCCTGATTATCAAAGCCGTTGCGAAGCCACCACATGCGCTTCTGCCAGAAGGTCATGCCTTTCTGGTCGAGCTGCGCGTTGATGAACTGCGCCTTGTCCAAGTTGGAGCTGATGAAGTCCATCGCTCCCGTCGCGGCCGGCGCGATACCCTCGCCGATCGAGCGCTTCATACGCTCCCAGGACGCGCCCATGCGGTCAATCTTCGACTGGTTGTCGTCGAGGATCTTACCCAGGTCACGCAAGGTCGAGCCGTCGACATTGTCGAGATCGGCTACGAACTGATGAAACGCGTCCTTGCCCTGCACCAGGGCGCGCATGCCCTTCTGTACCTGCAGGTCCGTAAACAGCTGAGGTATCTTCGAGAGGTCGCCCTTGGTCGCCTTCTCCGTCAGCTCGATCATTACGTCGAGAAGATCCTTGCCCGACTTGCGGGCGGCATCCAGTTCCTTCGGCAGGTCGATATGATACTTGGCGAAGTTCTTGACCGTCTCACTCGACTGCATCTTCTGGAGAACGTTCTGCAGGTCAGTAGCCGCTTCCTCGGCACTACCCTCACGGAGGCGGATCGTCTGCAGGGCGGAGGCCAGCCGCTTCAATCCGGCCTCGCCCTTGTAGCCGACAGCGGCGAAGGCGGGCGCGAGGCTCGGCACATAGCGCGCCATGTCCTTCAGCTCGAATTTGCCCTGCTTGCCGGACGTGACCAGAATGTCGAAAGCGCGCTGCATCTTGTCGCCGGCGAAGTCGAAATTGGTGGCGACGGAATCGGCCGTAGTGGCGATGTCCGCTATCTCGGCGCCGGCCGCCTGCGCGGTGGCGGTGACGGCCGGCAGGAAGGACAGCGCATCGTCGAGGCTGCGCCCAGAGGCGACCAGCGTTTCGAGGCCATCGGTGACGCTGTCTTGGGTCGTCGCATAGTCGAGCGCCGACCGGTTCACCGTGCGGAACATCTCGTCCAGCTTGTCCTTGCCGGCGTCGGCATTGATGACGATGCGGTTGAGGCGACGCTCGGCGCCGGCGAAATTGGTGACCAGTTCGCTGGTGCCACGCACAACCCCATACGCAACCATGCCCCGCAGGGCGGTGCTGGCAAGCAGACTGTTGCGGGCTAATAGGCTCTGCGTCTTGTTGAACGCCAGTGCCTTCTGGTTGACCTGGTTGAGCTTGCCAGACAGCTGGCCGAACGCTCCCATGGGGCCAAGCTTGGCCGACAGGCGCAACACCGCCTCGATGACACGGTTGCTCATTTCTTCGGCCTGCGCTTGAGGTACTCGATGCCGCGCTTGTGCAGCATGGCGATTTCGGAAAAGGTCATCGCCAAAACCACGGCCGGGGACCAGTTGAAGAAGAACATCAGGTCGTCAGCCTGAAGGCCGACGATTTCTTCTAGCTGACGGCGGGCGGCGACGAATGGCGAAAAAAATCGATGACGGTGTCCCGCACCTTGCGCGAATCCAACACGCCCAATTCGCCGAGTTTTTCAGTTCCGGGCGTGACGATGCACCGCTTGACGTAAGCTGCGATGGTCGCGGTGTTCTCGATTACCACTTCCTGGCCACCAGCGCGCTGGATTTCATACGGTTCGCCGAGCGCGAGGTAATCCTCCCACCCAGGCTCGCGCACGGTGACGCTCTTGAAAACCTCGCCATGCGCTTCGTACTGCCGCGAAAGCGGGACCACTATCTCGGCCATCAGTGCCTATCCTCTTCTCACAGCGCGCAAAGGCCGCTATCGCGGCCCTCCCGGTCAGATCTTCTTGTAAGCGCGGCTGATCAGGGCCACACCGGTAACTTCGCCAGTGGCGCGATTGATGGTCGGCGTGCCGGTAAAGCCGGCTTCCGTCCAAAGATGCTGGGCTCCGGTGAAACTCTCGTTGAGCGTCACGTTGAAACCGGATGCGCGCATCAGGCGGTTCCAATCGTCCGTCTTCATGTCCTCGAAGGTGAGGTTGGCCTTGTAGCCAGTCGGCTCGACCGTACGATAGATCGACCCGTCCTGGTTGGCGGCCCCCGTCACCTCGATGTTTGACGGCAGGATCTCCGCCGCGCCGCGCACCACTATGCGGTCGCCTGTCGAAAGGCCGAACGTCATTTCACCACCGAAATTCTGCATCCGTCATTCCCTTCGTGATTTGAAACGAGACAGCTCTTGCCGCCGCAGGGATCAGGCCGCGTCTCGATACTGGCTGTAGAGCTTGGCGTTGGCGGCGATCACGTCGAGCGCGTTGACGCGATCGATCGGCGCCAGGATGTCGACGCGGTTGGCGTTTTCGCCATTGCGCTGAACGATCAGCCGATCGGCGAAGCCGCGCGCATTTTCGAGCACGCCCTGATTTTCCATCGTCTCGGCGGCATGCACGAGCGTCGCCTTGATCGACTTCGGCGTTGACAGCGAACCGAGGCCGGCGGGGTTCTCGTCGGCAAGCGCCTTCTGGCCGTGCTCGTAGGAGAGCTGCGCACGGAAGAAGCGCAGGATGGCGACGAGCTGGCCGATCGCCTGGATGTCGCGGAAGGTCTCGTCCGGCTGGGCGTTAGCATCTTGTCTGTAGGTCGTGACGATCTTGTCGATGGCGACGCGACCGTCCGACGTGACGATGAAGGACGAGATGCCGGAGCGCAGCAGCGTGTTGCGGCCGGCATGGGTCGGCATAGTGGAACGGGTGCGCTGCGCCTTGACGCCCTCGACGACAAGTCCGGTCTGGTTGCGCGAGACGTTGCCGGTGACGCCGTCCGACAGCCAAGGGACGATGCGGGCAGCGATGGCGGCGGCGTATAGCCAGGCGGGTGTTGCGTTGCCGGCATTGGCGATGCGCGGCAGGATGGTCAGGTGCCGGTCGTTGAGGCTGAGGCCGAGCGTCGTGAGCGCCGAGGTAGTGCCCGTCGAGGGCGCGAAGACGTGGCCATAGACCTGGCGGTTGTACGCCCAGCGGCCTGACGTGTCGTTGAGCATGGTGCCGTAACGGCCGATGTTAGTGGCGTCGCTGAAGGGCGAGACGACCCAATCGAAGGGATCGTCTCCGAGCGAGGCGAGCGCAGACGACAGGTCGGGATCGCCGGCGGCGGCGACGGTGTTGGTGAGGGTCAGCGCCGCCCCGGCAAAGGCGTTGGCCGCGATCGTCGTCGGCACGTAGAAGTCGAGGTCGCCGAATATCGCGCCGGCATGGCGCGCGGTGACGGTTACGGTGTCGGTCCCGACGGCTGAGGTGACGGGGAGGGACGCGCCGGTGAGCGTATTGAAATAGGCGTTGATGGCGGCATTGAGTGCCGCGGCAACGGTGTTGACGCTGTCGCCCGCCGAGATCTGCACCTGCACCGGCTCGCCGGCGATCTCGATCGTGCCTACGCCTCCGCCGGCCGGGACGGAATTGACTTTGATGGTGTCAACGCGAGCCGTGCCGGTTGCGGCAGCCGACAAGATCCAGGTCTCCTGCACCGGGGCGTTGAGGAAGGCCCCGCGGGCCATTTCCGCAAGCATGGACCCCGCTCCGCAGAGCGCGACGGCTTCCTGCGCCGAGCCGATCGCCTGCGGCAGATTGTCGGCTATCGGAGCGCCCGTATTCTTGTGGCCGATCAGCAGCAGGCGCGAGGCCGACTGATAGCTGCCTCCGCTCGTGACTTCGAAGGCGAAGAGGGGCGCGACCAGGCCGGCGCCCGGAATGTTGTTGAACTGGATGCCCATCAGTTTTTCTCCTTGCGCTTCGCCGGCGTGACCGCAGGCGCTTCATCCGGGGTTTCGAGGATCAACGAGCCGTCGCCGAGCAGTTGCATCCACACAGGATCCTCAGCATCGACAATCAGCCCGTCAGCGGGAAAATCCGTGTTCGGGCGGAATGGATGCGGCAGCCGGTGGGTTTCATCCGCCAGCTTGACGCGAACGAGGTTGGCCATGGTTTAGTCTCCGATATCGGAAAAAGGCGGAGCGACGGCATCGGCCGGACCGGCCTGGCCGGACAAACCGTTGATCTTGGTTTCGAAAGCAAAAGTGTCGATGAGCGGCAGGGGCTCCGATGCGGGGAACTGTGCCGCCATCGCAGCGATGGTCGCCGACGCATAGGAGCCCTCCGGCAGCATTGCCGCGATCTGTGCCGCGGGCTGCGGCAAGCCACCCCCCGGCGTGAATTCGTCATCAGGGATCAGGCAGTCGAAAAGCATGGTGTTGCGTTGCCAGCGAAGCCCGAGCTCGGGAACGGCGAAGCCTTCCTCGTCGATCCCTTCGATGGCGATGAAGGCCTTGCGAAAGACCAATCCACTTGGACCAAGCGTAAGGACGTAACGCACCTGGGCGCAGAGCGAGGCAAGCACGATCCGCGCTTTCGGATCGGAACCGACCATCGCATCAACGAAGACGCCATCTTCGTCCCTGGAAGCCACTGCGAGTTCCGCAACCACCTCGAGGGTCGTGCGGCCATTGCGGGCAACGCTGCCCTGCCCGCCTCCCCGGCGCGGCGATTCCGATTTGCGCGTAAAGAGCGCCAGGACAGGCGTGTATTCCTTGTCCGGATCGAGAGCATCGACCGTCGGCCGGCGGCTATCGAAAACGCGATCCCGCGCGAGCGTCGGGAATGTCGTGGCCCCGGTCGGCGCCAGGCTCTCGATAGCGGCTAGACGCAAGACCTCCGCTGCAATGGTCACGGCGCGACCTTCGTTCGGTTCACATAAATGGCCTTTCGTCGACCACCATCTTCAGGGATGGCGGCGACGACATAGCGGGCAGCACCCCAGCCGATGATGTCCTCGACCTTGATCGGATGCGGCCAATCGCTCGAAAGCGCGGTGATGACCGCCTCGTGGCTCGGGCTCTCGCGGCCGCGCTCACGGCTGTCTACCGTCATCGTCGCCGGATGCGAAAAGCCGGGCATCAGCGCGACCGGGCCGAAATGGATCGAGCCCCGGAAATCGAAGCCGGCACGCGAAGGATCGGCGACGCGGTCGTCGTTGACGCTGACACCCTTGGCGGTGGGGAAAACGTGGAACGTCTGGGTATCGAAAACTTCGGCGACCTTCCCCTCGAGGGCGACCAAGGCGCTGTCCCAATCGACCATGGCGGGCCTTCCACATAGCCGCCGGGACCGTGCCCGG
The DNA here is from genome assembly GCF_002295065.1 of Mesorhizobium sp. WSM3859. GTDB lineage: Bacteria > Pseudomonadota > Alphaproteobacteria > Rhizobiales > Rhizobiaceae > Mesorhizobium. The sequence goes on along the minus strand of NZ_NSGG01000007.1, from coordinate 168,846 downwards.
CAGCATTGAATAGCGGCCCTCAGGCCTGACCCAGATCCATCTGAGCGGCCTCGTCAGCGCGGACGAGGTCGACCTTGGTGGCGGGACGCGCCGCCCCCTTGGCGGCAAGGTCGTCGAGCTGCTTCTTGTCGACATCGAAGATCGCGCCTGGCGCCTTGACCTCGATTTCGGCGCGCTTGACGGTGTTGCCTTCCGGGCTCTTCTCGCCCGGCGTCTTGCACAGGTGGACGGTGTTCAAAGCAATGGCTTTGACCATGATGTTTCTCCAATCGTTTCTGCTGGCGGACGGTGCGACTAGGTCGTCAGGATCAGGCGACGACAGTCGCCTTCAGAGTCGCATTCGGGTTGACCGGCACCATGAGCGGCGCCGACTGGGTGACGATCTGCTCGATCGCCACGTCGCCTTCCGGAATGTAGTCGCGCGGGAAGATCGGCAGGGGCTGGAACTGGGCGTGCACGTCGACGATGGCCCCGAAGCAGCGGTAGCCCTGCACGTTCGGACCGGTGAGGACGACATCCTTGGGCGACATGAACGGCGTGACCGCACCGTTGACGGTGTAATAGTCCTTGTACACCCACACCTCGATACCCCCGCCGAGCGTGCCGCCATAACGCACCTCGCCGGTGGTCATCAGCCCGGTCTTGATCGTCAGGTCGGCGTTGCCACGGCGGGTAAGATCCATTTCGGCGAGGATCTCCTCGTCGCGGCGCATCACGCCCCAGGCGTCGATGCCGACGGTAATGCGGTTCGGCGCGCCACCGAACTCGGCCGCATGCATCATGTCCGCCCAGCCCTGGATGTCGTCCAGGATGGACACGCCGACATCGCCCCACCGCGCGCCGGCGCCGAGCACGATTGTGTGGCCGGCAGCGCGGCCGAAATCGACCAGGCGCTGCGGCATGTCCTTGCCTTCGATGACGACCTTGCCGTCGATGACAGCCTTGGCAGCCATCCATTCCCACAACCTTTCGATCGCGACGCGGTGATATTGCAGGATGTCCGCTTTGACCGCGTCGTAGCGCGCTTGCGGGCTCTGCGCGTTCGGCCCAAGCAGAGTTCCGGGGCGCCGGGTCAGCGCCCGCAGCGGCGAAACGGGATCGCTGGGCTTGACATAGCCCGGCTTGAAGCGCTCGACGCGCGCGCCTTCCTCATAGATCGCGCGCCCCTGCGCCATCGGCGCGACAAAGGGCGCGAGCTTGCGCCCGGCGCGCGGGATCTTCTCCAGATCGACATATTCGTCCGTGAACGACATTTCGTTCGGGAACAGCAGGTCGAGCCAATAGCTTGGGACGCTGTCCAGTTCGCGGAATACGCCAAGGAGAGTGTGCGTGTCCCAGAGTTCGTAGTGGTCGAAGTCCGCCATGGTCGTGGCCCTTGTGAAAGAGCGGCCGAGGCCGCGATCTGGTTGAAGATTCGCGGTTCGCGTCAGAGCCGCTTGCGGATGAGAATGTTGGTGGGCGACGGCGCGTCCCGGAACGCGGCCTCGCGCTTTGCGTCCGTGTCCAACGAGGCGTGCCAGTTGAGCGCGTCCGGATTGAAGTTTCCGGCGCGGTAGATGGCGACGCGCTGCGCGGCATTGGTGTCGAGCACCGGCGCCGTGGTGACGCCGATCGCCTGCACGCCGACCTGGTCGGCGCCGCCGACGAGCGTGACGTTGGCAAAGGCGGTGGCCGAACCGGTTTCCGTGGTGGCGATCGCATTGCCGACGGAGCCGGCCTGTTTGGCGACGATGCCGACGATGCCGGCGGCATCCGACTGTGCAGTTACATCGGCATGCGGCACCGTCTGCGATCCATAGGCGTCCCCTGCCCCGGCCCCGCCGTTGATGGCGGCGATCAGGTTGCTGGCGGTTTCCGCCGCCGTCGCGCCGATCTTGACCTGCCCGGCGACGGTCGTCGGCGTCGCCTTGAGGGTGTAGACGGTCGCGCCGATGGTGATCGTGTCGTCGGCGGTGCCGACGCCCGAGAACACCAGCCGGCCGCTCGCCCTGCCGCCCGGCGCATAGGCAAGCGTGGCCAGGGCGAGGCTGAGCCCGGTGGCTGAGAGCCCAACGACAGAGAAGGCAGGAAGCGGGACATCGGCCGCCACGGGAAAATCCTCCGTGACCGGATGCGGAATGGCCGAATTGAATATCTCGGCGGAAGTGAACGTATCGGACACCTCCCGGGCGGCCATGCCCGGCTGTGCAAAAGGAATGCTGGTCATGATCAACCCTTTTCAGTGACGAGTTGCGGTTTGGAGGTTTGAGGCGTCAGCCCTGCTTTGACGCCGTGCCCGTGGAGGCGCGGTAGTTGGCTAGGATCCGGCTTGCCGCCTGTTGCGACGCCTCGGCGCTCTTGGGTGCGCCAGGCTGCGCAACCCCGGCCGCGGCGAGGCGCGACTTCTCATAGGTGGAAGCGTCGGCCCCGCTCTTAGCGTTCGAACCCGCCACATTGGCCACGACGAAGGCGACGACATCCTCGCCGGACATCCCGGGCGACTTCTGCGCCAGGTCGAGCGCAGCGGTCATGCGGGCGGCGTCGCCCTTCACACCCTCGGCCGAGAGCGCCGCAACCAGGCGATCAGTGGCCGTCTTGGCGCCCGCGGCTTCGCCTTCGGCGAGCGCGGCTTTCACCGCCGCGTCGTGATCGGCCTTCGGAATGCCGGCATCATCTTCGGCTGCAGGCGCGCCGGTTTTCTCGCTCATGGAAGTTCTCCTTGGTTGCGAGGTGGAGCGCCCAGGGGCGCTGGTCAGGTCCGCGAGGACCGATTCGAAGGAGCCGACGCGGTCGGCAATGCCCGCATCCACGGCCACCTGGCCGATGAAGGTGCGGGCCTCCGTCTTGCGGGCCGCGGCAGCGGTGAGCCGGTTGCCGCGTCCCTTGGCGACGGTCGCTAGGAAGCTTTCGTAAAAGGCGTCGACCTCGGCCTGCAGATCCTCTCGCACCGCGTCGGACAGCGGCTCGAACGGATTGCCGTCGACCTTGTGCGCGCCGGCGTGGATAAGGGTCGGCGTGATGCCTTCGCGATCCAGTTGGCGGCTGAAGTCGGCATGGAGGAGCACGACGCCGATCGAGCCGGATAGGCCGGTTTCCGTGGTGACGATCTCGGTCGCGCCAGACGCGATGGCATACATGGCCGATGCCGCCATTCCGTTGACAACGGCGACGGTGCGCTTCTTGGCGGCGAGATCGCGGACCAGCGCGGCCGTTTCGAACGCGCCGACGGCCTCGCCGCCCGGCGAATGCATGTCGAGAATGACCGACCTGACGGCCGGGTCAGCCGCCGCAGACTTGAGCTGGAAGCCGATACCCTCATAGGAGGTCAGGCCCGAGCTCGCCCCGACCCATGCACCCCGGTTCACCAGCGAGCCGGTGACTGTGATGATGCCGACACCTTCCCGCGTCACGCGATACGGCACGGCACGGCGGGCTCCGTTCTCGTCCTCGACTACGGAGGAGCCTTCGAAGCGCGAGGCCTCGGGCGCATTGATGCCGATGCGGCCGGCCAGAACCGACAGAATAACTTCGGCCTTGTCGCGCGTGATCAGCAGCGGCCGGTTAAGCACCCGGTCGGCGATGTGGATCAGCGATGTCATGGCAACCTCAGCAGGTGAAGCGGATGCGCTTCGCGTAGTGCGAGCGCTTGCCGTTCTTTGCCGAACAGGCGGCCGCGAGGCGCATCAGTTCCGCGTCGAGGGCCGCGATATTCGTGGCCGAGACCCTGACCCGTTGCTGGGTGACGGGGGAGCGCACCTCTGTCTCTTCAACGCGCTCGCCGGCCAGCAGCTTCAGCTTCGCCGCATAGAGCGCCTGGTAGAGGGCGCAGGGATCTTCGGCGTCAACCTGGGTGCCGCCGAGCTTGATCAGCGTCGGCATCAGGCATTTTCCTTCTGTTTCGGCGCATTTTCGGCTGGGACAACATCGTCATTTGGATCGGTTGGATTGCGAACGAAAGGCGACGGCATGCCCTCGGCGAGGTAGCGCTTGTGCCAGTAGAGCCGGCGCTCGAAGACTTCCTCCGCGTCGACGCCGATCTCGGCGCATTCCATGTCCGGCGTCGAGGTGCCGTTCAGCAGCCGCTCGGTCGCGGCCTTGGCGCTCTTCTGGTCGTCGGCGGTGGCCTTGGCGGGCCCCTGCCAGTTGGCCCACAGGACCTTGTCGCGATTGGCGCGAAACGCCTCGTAGCCGCCCTTGAGGGGCAAGCGTCCGGTGCCGATCAGCTCGTCGACGAGATGCTCGTAGGCAAGCTGGCAAATCGGTGCTGCGATACGCTCGCGCCGGCGGGTGACCACCGGATGCAGGGATGCGCCCTCCATCCGGGTCGAGGAATAGGTCGCGCCCTCATAATTCATGGTGTAGCTGGCGACGCTGATGCCGATCGCGCGCGCCATGCCCCGCTGCAGCTCGCTCGAGACCGGCAGGAACTGCGGACCCGGAATGCCGGTCGACATCAATTCCAGCTTCTCGCCGGGCGCCAGATGCGACAATTTCGGATCGGTGCCGACCGAGATCTCGCTTTCGGCCGCCTTGTCCATGACGGCGAGGAAATAATCGCGAAACTCGTCGCGCAGCGCCTTGCCGTCCTGACTCTCGCCCAGCGCTTCGAGCCCTTCGAAGGCTTCGGCCGACGGCCTCTCGCTGGTCAGCACCTGGGCGAAGACCGTCTGCAGTATCCCGGTCTGGATCGTGACATCGACCAGGGTCTCCCATTGCAAATATTCGCGGAACGCGGTCACCAGGCGCGAGATGCCGCGAACGTCATTGCTGTCCATCGGATCGAAGACATGGGCGACCATCTGGCGACCCTCTCCGTCATAGGCCGCGTGGTCGCGCTTGACGATAATGCCGCTTTCCTTTTCGGCGAGGCGATAGGCGATGGGGCGGCCATTCGGGTCATGGATGACGCCCTGGTAGAGCCCCTCGATCTCGCCGGTATCCTGGACCAGCGCGGTCGGCGTCGTCAGGCACATCTTGGTGCCGGAGGTGATTCCGTATTGGTGCCGCTCGCGAACGGACATGTAGTCCATCAGCGCCAGGGCTTCGCCGTAGACGACATCGTGGCGAAGCGCGACATCCACCTTCTGCGGCACGATGAACTTGCCTTTGAGATCACACTCGCGCGCGTTCCACGCCCAATGCTTCCACGCCGCTTTCAGCAGCTTGATGAACGCGTCCGTCTCCTGCTTGTCGTAGCCGAGCGCCGACAGGTCGGGCGCCGGGCTGAGGATCAGTTCAACGCCCACCGTGTCGGCGATGACCTGGTCGACGGCGCCGCGCAGGCGGCCCGAATTCTGGATGATGTCCATGGCGAGGCCGGCCGCGCGCCGCCAGGCGGTGCGCACCTCGTCGCGATGGTCGCGCAGCGCCGTGCCGCGCGTCGACAGGATCCTCGAGCGACCGTCGCGCAGGTATCCGGCCTGCGGGGACGGGCGCGGAGCGGACGCGCCTCCCCTGCCGAATATCCTGTCCAACAACTTCATTTGCGGTTCTTCCATTTCTGGCGACGGGCCTGCGATGCCGTGTCATTCCTCGCCGCCGGTGCCGCCCTGGGGCCGGCCAGGGGCAGGCCGTTGAGCAAGTCGGGCTCGGGCGCCGGTTGCAGCCGCTGCCGCACCGCCGCCCAGTCGTCCGCGCGCCGGGTGGAGAGGCCGAGCATCTCCGCCATCGCCATGGCGTAAACGTGGGCGTCGAGGCAGTGATTGTCCGGCCGCAGGCGTTTCCATTCCTCGTGGAACTTGCCGCGCACGACCTCGGCCACGAAGGCTTCGGCCGTGAGCTGCAGGAAATACTCCTTCGGCAGGAATTCGCCGAAATGGACATAGCCGGCGGGATCTGCCGGCTCGCCGGAGCGCAAGCCGAGCTTGTGCAGGTTGGCGAACAGCTCCGCCTTCAAGCCCCAGGTGCCGACCGGCCACAGCATGGCGCTGCCGAAGCGCTTACGCTTGCCGCGCTTGGTGATCGACTTCTTCGCCGGAACGCTGATCGCCGGCACGCCGCGTCCGCCGGCACCCTTGACCGCGTAGGTATTGGCGCGGCGCCGGCACCACTCCAGCACCTGGTTGGTGCGGCCGCCGTCGCCGCCGTCCACCGCCAACGCGTCAATCCGCCGCTGCCCGCCAAAGGCGTCGTCGAGCGGCTTGGCGAAGAACTCGTCGAGATTCGTCCAGGCGCCCTCGCCAGGATTGTCGGTCGTACCTTCGAAGAAGCGGACGCCGAGCACCCAGCTCTGCCGGTCCTCGCCGAAGGCGACGACTACGGCCCAGATGCCGTTGTGCTGCACATCGGCGCCGGCGACCAGGATGAGGCCCTCCGCCGGAACCCTCATTTCGGCGAAGGGCTCGCGGCGCTCCATCAGCCGCTCATATTCCGGCGCGTTGCCCTTCACCTTGGCGGGAAGGCCGTACACCAGATTGAAGATGCCTTTTTCCCCGAGCCCACCGGGCTTGGCCTGGTTGAGCACGTCTTCCGCGATCGCCTCGTAGCTCATCATCAGCGAGATGAAGGCGTCGACGTGGAAGCCGGGATGCCGGTCGGGGCCGGAGAGCGTCGCGATGTAGCGTCCGTTGCGAACGCCGATGACCCGCTCCGTCTCGCTGACGATATGTCCGCAATGCGGGCAGACATAGAAGCTTTTGTGCGGATGCAGCCGATCGAGGTGGAAGCCCTCATGCGACTGGACGAACTCGCCTCTGCATTCGACGCAGGCGATGTTCCAGAAACGCTGGTCGGAACGCTTGAAGGACCGGTCGATGCGGCAGTGCCCCTGCGCGTCGCCGAGTTCGTCGCCAGTGTCGATCTCGGGCGTCGACAGCTCGAAGATCTTGTACGACTTCGTTCTCCGGAATGCCGTGAAGCGGCCGAAGAACAGCGTCTCTGGATCGTCGCCGGTGACGTGGGTCTGCCACTTCGAGACCTCGTCCTTGACGCCGTAGCGTGTGGTCTTGCCGGACAGGTCCGTGGCCACGTTGGCGTTGGCCAGCATCAGCGATCCGCCCGCGAACCGCTTCTCATAGATGGTGGAGCCCGCACCGGATCGGCTCACCGCCGGGAATATGACCTGCTTGCCGGTCTCCTTCTGCCAGGCCTCGATCAGCGGCTGCAGCTTCTGGCTGTTCATGTCCTGCAGGAAGTCGATCGACGGCAGGCCGTAGATCGTGTTGTCCGGCGCGGTGTCGGCGATGTAGAGCGCCCAGGCCAGCGCCAGGATCGACACGCCGGTCTGCTGGGACTTACGGACCGTCACCAGGTTGCAGGGATGCTCGATGCTGAGGCAGTCGGCAATCTCGCCGAGATATGGCGCGTCGTCGAGCGCCCAGAATTCTCCCTTCTTCGGTCCGTCGACCAGGATGATATTCTTGGGCAGCCACTCGCGAAAACGCGCCGGCGGCCGTGGCCTGATGGTATCCGCCAGCGCCATGCCGGCGAGACGCAATGCTCCCGGGTGGCCAGGGCCAATGTGGATGCTCAAAGCTCTTCGTCCTCGAGCGCCTCGTCGTGCTCGGCCGCTTGCGCAACGATGCCCGCAAGGCGATCCGCGATCTCGGTATTCAGGTCGAAAGCGATCTGGCGCAGCAATACGCGAAGGCCGTGAGAGCCCTCTCGCGAAACAGCCAGCGCCATATCGTCGGCCTTGTTCTGCAGCCGCGCGATGCTCGACTGGATCTCTCTGCCGCAGACCGTTAGGGCCTCGCGCATGCGATCGGCGCGCACGAGCTGACCGATATGCTCCTGCCGGCGCAATTTCTCGCGCCCAACCTTCAGCCAGGCTTCCTGCCGAAGCGCCTCGTCGCGCGAGGTGCTGGAATTCACCGGGGAAGCCGACGGCGCATCCTTGCGCGCCGCAGCGACCTTCTCGGAACTCGCGAACTCGCCGCGGTAATGATCATAGTGCGCCAGCGAGAAGCGCATGATCCGATCACGGGCGTCGCGCTCGGCTGGCAGGTCGTGCTCCTCGACCAGTCGCCGCACGAGTTTGGTCACGGCCTGCTTCGTAACGCCGTCTCGCGCCGCTACCTCGGCCGGCGTCGCCATCACGGTCGCTTCGGGCTGCATTCAGACAACTTCCTTCAAGCCGCTGACAACCCTGACAACCCAATTTTTGGGGCGGTACGACTGGCAAAAATCCGGGGTCGCCCCGGCCCGTTGGGGTGGGTGGCGCCTGTACGGTCCCTAGTCCGCCCTGCCTGGTTCGGGGTCAGCGGGGTAACAGGTTTTCGACTTCGTGCAGGTAGCGGGGCAGCAGTCGGTCTTCGATTACTTCGGCCAGGACCTGCAGAAACACTTCGGGATGGTTCGTGATATCGTGCGCAGGGTTGGGACCGAACAGTTCGTGGATCGGCAGCCTTGCCTTGCCCTGGCGCTTGAAGACGCCCTCGTGCCCGCTGCCCATGCCGGCGATGAAGGCCGAGCGATACGAACCGCGCATCCGCACACGAACGCCCGTGGCAATCTGGGTTGCGCCAAGCTTGTAGAGCGCGATCCAGTTCGATCGCATGACGATGTCGGCGCTGTTGCCGCCGGCATTCATGGCAACGGTCGTAAGCGCGCGAATGCGTGACTGGGTAAGGTCGACACGTTCGGCCGAGCGCTTGACGATCCGCGTGCGCGCCATCTGCATGACGCGCCGCATCGCCCGGGAAGCGGCCTTAACCTTGATCTGCTCGGGCAGCCGAGCGATGCCGCGGGCAAGTTGCTCGAAATCGGACGCGTCGGCGTGCAGCTCGATGGTCACGACCAAGCTCCCGGCAACGAAAAGCCCCGGTCGCGAGGAGCGCCGGGGCCAGTTCTTTCTTACCGTGATCAGGTCTAAGTCAAGTTTCTGCCGCGCGTCAACGGACAGAGGCAGTTTTTTTCACGTGGCCGGCGGCGGCCCTGTCAGCCAGCCAGACGCCCGGCCTGTCCTCACCCAGCCAAGGCGTCATCGAACGGTCGGAAAACACCAACCGATGCGCGGTCAACTGCGTGGCAAGCTCGCTCTCCAACCGGCGCAACGCCGCGACCCAGATCTGGTAATCTAGCCTACCCATGATGTCGCCGCCCGGGTCGGTGGAGAACTCGTATTTCCTGTAGGCGCCGCTGACCGGGCGCTTGGCGCGTTCGTCATAGCCATGCACCTCGATGTCGAAGATCTGGCCGTTCTCGTCGGTCACCCGCTTCATGACGAACCATGCCGGCCGACCGGCACGTTCAGCCAAGCGAATCTTCGACGGCTCGGCTGTCCAGTCCGGTTCGCGGCCGAGGATAGCGGTGCCGACGACCAGCGAGACAATTCCCTCGCCGCGCTGCTCGCGCGACCGTCTGCCATAGCGGTCGACTGCCCTCGCCACATGGAATTCCGCCAGGCCCTGCGTATCGGGCCAATCGGCCAAAGCGTTCCACCCGGCCGGGATCACGACGTCGCAACCGGCCAGTGCTGCTACTTCACGGCCAACGGTCACCGCATCCTCATGCGGCTCGCCCTGCTCGAGCCAGAAGTTTTCGTAGTCCTTGCGGCCGCCGTCGATCAGCGCGCCAAGCTCGCCAAAGCCGGTGATCTTGCCCCATGAGGAGGCCTGCAGGCAGCGCCAAGCCGAATGCGGATTATCCAGTCCTTCCACACCGCCGCCTTTGGGCAATTCATGTACGAAGGCCCAGGTCAGCATCTCATCAATCGTTACCGTCTTCATGTCTTCTTCCTGCAGCAGTTCGCGATGGTTTTGAGAGAGTCAGGCGGTAGTCAGAGCAAAGCTCGAAGCGAGCGATTCCAGAGGGTTGGAACGTGGACGCGACACTAGCGACAGTTTTTGGCAGGCTTTGCGTAAGGGTCCATTCCCCCTCGCCCCGGTCTTCGCCCATTACGTGCGCAGAAACTGGTGCAGACTCCCGCAAGATACTGTTTTTGTTTCCCTTATCGCCGCTGATCAGGGTATCGCGCCGTGTCGCAAAGTCCCGCAACTGCCGCCAGCACGCAGGCCTACTGACGTCCCGGAGGGGTACGGGGCTCATCGCGCCTCCTGGTCGGGTACGCGCGAGGCTGGCACGTCTACCAGGCGCACGCCGCGGTAGACGACGATGCGCCCGTCCACTCGCTCGTATTTCTTCTTCATGATCAGCCCGAACGCCGTCAGCGAGATCGGCTTGCCGCCCTCGTCCACGGTGAAGTCGACATACGCCTGATAGAACTGCTTGGCGGTCAGCTCGGCCGCAGGATCGGGCACCACGCAGCGCGCGCAAAAAGCTGACGTGCGGTCCATTTCGTCGCGATATTCCTGTGTCTTCAACCGCACCGCGTCGGGGATCACCAGCCCCTCGCGCAGGAAGATCAGCACGCCTTCGATCAGCCAGTTCAGGATGCCCGGATACTCAGGCACGAATTCCGAGACCACCTCCTCGAACTCGCGCTGGTCGGCCTCGGCGATGATCTTCGACCAGTGGATGACGGCCATGCGTCGCCAGATGCCATTGTCCGTGCCCGAAATGCGCGGATAGCCGTTGCCGGACATGTGGCCGGTGAAGACCGGCCGGAAGTCGAAATAGCCCTCGAACAGGTCGCGCACCGTGAAATGCTCGCCGCCCGTCAGATCCTTGACCAGGTTCTCGCGCAGATCCTCGCCCTCGGGCAGCTCTTTCACGCGCAGGAAACGTCGGCCATAGAGCCTCGCCATATCGGGATTGGCCGCGCCCCCGGCCTTGCCTTCACCGATGAAGGATTCCGAAGGCAGCGTGACCGCCACCTCGCCCAGCAACCGGCAAAGCGTTTCCATGTAGACGGATTTGCCGTTGGCGCCCTTACCATAGTGGAAAAACAGCTTTTGCACCGTCAGACCGACAAGCCCCAGGCCTGAGGCCACCTGGACCATGCGGCGCACGGCGTCGATCGGCAGCTTGTCGCGCACGAACTCATCCCATTTCGGGCATGTCGCGTTCGGGTCATAGTCCACCGGCACCCGCTGCGTGATCATGTCCTGGCGGCGATGCCCTTCCACCACTTTCAGCTCAGCGTCGGGGACATCGATGAATTCGGGCACGTCCTCGCGATTGTCGTCGGGATCGTCATAGGCGGGGTTGCGGACACGCTTGCGGGTGCGGCGGAAGCAGAGCGTGTGGCTTGCCAGCGCGACCTTGAGCGGGTCGGCGTTGAACTCGTCAGGGCCGCGCTGGATGTGCGGGGCCGCGCAGGCAAGCATGGCCTCGAGCTTGGCCTTGTTCTTCGACGACACCGCATGCGTCATGCGGCGGCTGACCCGCCGGGCAACATTCGCCTGCGCGGCTTCCGCCAGCTTCGCCAGACGCTTTTGCGCGGGCGTCCGCTCTTCCTCGGCGATCTTGCAGGCTTTTAGCCCGCTTTCGATCGCATGCTTTTCCGCCTCGGTCGGCTCGATGAAATCGACCTCGAGCGCGATGCGGCCGCCGACATTCTGGGCGATCGCCAAGGCGCGTGGCTCGCCGGTCTCGATATCCCAATGCGTGCCGGTCCAGACGGCAAAGGCCGCTCGCCTGGCCTTGGATTGCGCGCGCACCAGCAGGTCCTCGCCGAAATGGGCAAGCAGCCTTTCGGCATTGTCGGTGTCGGAATGGTCGAGGGCGGCGCAGGCCTTGACGACCTCCAGATCCACCTTGCTGCCCTTGCGCGGCGCCGTGCCAGGCTCGCCGTCATCCGGCCCAATAGCGGTATCTAACCCTGCGGCGCGGGCCTGCCGCGTCGCTTCCGCAAGCACGGCGGCGACCTCTTCGGGCATCACGGATTTTTTCCGGCTCACGCGACCCTCGCTGCCTGCGCCGCCATCGCGGCGAAGTCGCAACCTGGGCGCGGCCATACGATCGGTATCGCCCTGCCCGGCCGGGCATGCCTGGCGCGGGCCCGGGCCATGGCGGCCGCCGTCATCACGCGCTCGGAATCGGCGTCGGCCAGCAGCACCAGCTCCTCGACGTGGTCGCCGACCCACATGGCGTCTTCCGCATCCCGGTCGGGCCGAGGAACAGGCCCCGCAACCATCACCGGCCGCAGCACGCCTTTGGCGTCGGGTTTCTTCAGCGTCGGATGCGCGAAGCGCGAGCCGGCAGCCGCCGGTCCGGCGAGGTTGCCGAGGTCGCCGGCTGCGAAATAGAACGTGTCGGGCCGCCAGTTCTCCCAACAGGCAAAGGCAGCGCCGTTCTCGATCCCCTCGCCGCCGACCCAGCGCCGCGCGGACGGATCGCCGGACAGCGGGATCAATCCGCCCTTTTTCGAGCCGCGCATCTTCTTCGACGGCAGCAGCTCGCCGCTGGCAGGATCGAAGAGTTGCGGCCGGAATTTCGGCGCGCAGGCAAGATCGAGCCAGGTGATGTGGCAACCGATCGCAACAAGCGATCGATCCATAAAGGGCGCGATCATCGCGGGCCCGGCATGAAGGGCGACTGGGCGTCCTCCCTCGTCCTGCCCGTGCCAATAGACAAGGCCGGACGCATAGCGGAGCCAATGAGAGGAAGTGATCTGCCCGCAGCCGCGCGCGGCGAGATATTCGGCGACTGGTCGCCCGTATCTGCCGACAGGCGCGGCTGCTTCGTAGATGGCGCGAGCCCTTTGCCGTTCCCGCTCGCGGAAATCGAGCTGAGATTTGGCAGCGGCTTGCTTTTCGTTGTGCCGCCGGCGCTGCTCGATGCGCCTCAAACGTCTGACGTGCTCTTCAGCGCTTTCCTGCTCCGCCTGGTCCGGCACCGGCCGACCGAGAACGATCGCGCAGGCTTCGAGGAAATGCGCGCGGCGATGCAGGTCCAGCCCCTCGCAATGCGCCACCATGCCGATGCCGTCATTGCCGCCGACGCCGCCGGCGCGGCAATTCCATTTGTTCTTGGCGGTGTTGAAAGCGAAAGTGTCGGTGCCGCCGCAATGCGGGCATGGCTGCGGGTGCTCGTATCGGCTCCCGCTGAACTTCAGACCGAGCAGCTTGGCGGCGTACTCGATTGAAGTAGCACGGGCCTCCTCGACAAAGAAGATCACCGGATTGTTCATGGGGGCGGTTGCCGCGTGATGACTAGCGATGTTAACGATGAAGTATTGAGTGGGGGATCGCTATGGACATTGCGGATCTGCGGGCAACGGTTCCTGAGATGGGAGCCAGCAACAATGATATACAACGGGTTGCTCGGCTGTTTGGTTATCGCGATCGGATTTTCGAAGGGCCGCATGCGCGCGCTGCGGCCGATTCTGCTGCGCGCGACCAAGAGGCTGTGCACCGGAACTTGTTTGCTCGAGTAAGTGCGCTTGCGACCAAGGTAGACAACGCCGATGTGAAATCGGCTGTCGACTCGTTTGCTACCCAGTATGTAGCTCAGGTCGCGCGACTCGTCCGACCCAACTTGGTTGTCCAGGATAGCTCCAGGTTCATAGTTGCGAGCGCCAATCGCGTTCCTATCCTCACCGAGGAAGACACCACCAACTTCATGGCTGCCGTCGAGTCCGACAGGGATTCCCAATATTACCAAGACTGGGTTGCCCTGATGGTCGCCGCTTACGTAAAGGCGACCCGATTCTCCGACGTACAAATGAACGAAGAAATCGTAAGGACCATTATACCGTCTGTCCGCATTGCGACCGCGCGTCTTGAAACTTACCTGATGATGACGGGCACGCCAGAAGAGTTTGAGCTTCCAATTGCCTATTTCAAAGCGCGATTTGGTGAACTCTCGGCTCAACTCGATGCCCTTTCCAAAGCAGCCCGAGCAGAGACGGAGAACGTCGCCGCACTTCAGATTCGTCTTGAGACGTTGGGACAGTACGGAACTCTCTTTCAGGAGAAGACGGAGGCCTTCGAGACCGATTTCGACAATCTGAGATCTGCGATTGAAGAACGCCTCAAACTTCGGGAGGCGACGAAGCTCTGGGGAGATACAGGTAGGTCTGCAGCCTTGGCGTTTTACATATCCGGAGCCATTTTGCTTTTGATGCTGATAGCGGTGCCAAGCGGCGCGTTTTGGTTCCGGGCTGGCATTCTTGAGTTTCTCAAAAATATTGAAGCAACGATGATCGCTGGTGCGCCCACGAACAACGATGTAGCCGCAACCGTGGCCGCGCTCGGTCGACTTGTTCTTATCACGTCCCCGCTTGGTTTCGTTATTTGGTTGATCAGATTGGTAGTTAGATACAACACCCGATCTCTTCTCCTTATGGATGATGCACGCCAACGCGTTACGATGCTGAACACCTACCTTTTTCTCATCGAACGGGATGCTGCAGTAAAGCAGGACCGCGGAGCCATTTTGGAAGCTTTGTTCCGTCGTGCGCCAGGTCACGGCGGCGACACAGTTGATGCTCCCCACTTTACCGAGTTGTTGCGCTACGGTCAGGAGACAGCACCAAAGGTGAATTGATACTGCTTCACGCAAGCTCTCTCCGCGGAGCAAACGATAGTCACCTATGATCTCTGCAGGACCGCTCATCCCAGTTCGCTTCCGATCCCCTCACCGCCGCGCGAAAACACGTCTCCGTTTTCAGCCAGCGCGCGCAACTGCCGAGCGGATAGTCCAAGCCGAGCACTCACCTGCCCGACGCTCTGCCCCATCTCGAACAGCAGCCTAACGCCTTCGGCCTGCATGGGCAGCGGCAGGCGGAACAGCTTGCGCGGGCAGATGCCTTCCGGCCTGCCAAAGATTGCCGGCATCTCAGACATCGACGGACCTTTCTGTTTCAGTGCTCTTCCCATGAAACATTTCGGCGATCTCCGGCCTCGGCTCGGCCGGTGGCGGCAGGTAGAAGGCACGGAAGGAAAGCCTGAGCCAGTCGCATACGGCGATGACCTTTGGAGCCGAGACACTCTGGCCGTTGCAGATGCGGGAAAGGTCGGAGGCGCTTACCCCGATGGCGCCGGCGCAGACGCGCCAGCCGCGGCCGTCTTCATTGAGCTTGGCCCGCAAGAGTTTGCCCAATTCGCGATAATCATAGGCAGCGAGCTTGACCATGCCTGACCCCCTTTTTGAAAAACAGCGCCGGCTCCTCGCCGATCCAGGCGCAGAGCGCGAGGAACTCGTTGGCGCCCGGATCGCGGCCGCGCGCGGCGCGAAACACGGCGTCGAGCTCGACATCGGCTTCCCGCGCCACGCGCGTCGGCGACTTGCCGCGATGAATGCGCCGGGCTTCGAGAAAGAGCGCGAAGAGCGTGAAATCCACCGACGTATTCCGGCTTTCCCGGCCATTTGCCGGCACTTTGATCGAGGAGGCGCGGCTCATCGCGGCGCCTCCTCGCCACTGCCGGCCCCGGCTTGGGAGGATGCGGGACCGGCAAGGATATCGGGACCGAAGAGGTCGGGCCGCTGCGCGTGGCGCGAGATGCCGGTGGCGCGCTCGATGTCGAGCACGCGTTCGGCCGGCACCCGCTTCCACGAGTAGAAAGCCTGGTGGCGGATGCCCAGATGCGAGGCGAGCGCGCCCAATCCGCCAACCTTGGCGGCTGCGATTCTGACGATTTCGATCATGGCATGATGGTAGGTATTACTTACCTACTATGTCAACAGGCAATCGCTTGCAAAAAAGTAAGCAATAATTACTATGCTGGGGCATGATCGCGACGACACGCACCGACTCGACGACCCTCGGCCAGCGCCTGCGCCAGGCGCGGGAGGCTGCCGGCCTGACCCAGAACGACATCGCCGATCATTTCAAAATCAAACGCGTCTCGGTTACGCAATGGGAGGCGGACACCACCCGCCCCTCTATGGAGCGGCTGCCCGAGCTCGCCGCGCTGCTCAAGACCGATGTCGGTTGGCTGCTTGATGCCTCAGGCGCAGCACCGGTGCCGATCGTGCGCGAGCGGAAGCCGAGAGCCTCGCGCACGCCGATCATCCCCGGCGACGAGTTGGTCGGCGGCCGCGACCTGCCGATCTTCGCCGCGGCGATGGGCGGCGAAGGCCATATGATCGTCACGTTCGAAGCGATCGACTGGGTGAAGCGGCCGGCGGTGTTGCAGAATGTGCGCGGGGGCTACGGTATCCTGGTGCGCGGCGAATCCATGATCCCCGCCTATTGGCCGGGCGACACCGCGCTGGTGAACCCGCATCTGCAGCCCGCGCGCGATTCGGACGCCGTGTTCTTCCACACACCGCCTAAGGAGCGCGGCGACGAGGAAGCCATCATCAAGCGCCTGGTTGGCATGAACGACCGTGAATGGACGCTCGAGCAATATCGGCCGGCGAAGACGTTCACGGAGAGCCGGGTCGACTGGCCGATCTGCCATCGGGTGGTGGGGAAGTACAATGCGCGGTGACCCCGCGCTTGACCATTCTTGTCTCACCCGGCGTCAGACAGAGACAGGGGATCCTCGTTAGAATCGCTAAAATATGCGGCCTTCGCCTGATGCGTGAGTGTGTAGCGATATACACTGCCAGAATGCTCTCGTTCAACAAGAGCTCTTTCCGCAAGATTTTTCCCTCTTCTGCCAACAAGCTGTCCAGAGCAATCGAGCTCCGCGGCAATCTGAGAGGCAACCAAAGTATCCGCTTCTGCGAACAAAATTTGCATTATACCCAGCTCAGCATCGGGCAATAGCAGCTCTGGACTGATCGCCTCCAGCATATCCCCATACTTCTTGGACAAATTAACAACCCGGCATTGACCTTTCCCGCAGCTTGGGCACTTCATGTTCAGCATTTTCAGCGCCGGCAGCATCGCCATATCAAATTCTGATTTGCAATCTTCGCACTTTATCTCCTGATTCTCATTCATATACTCTCTAAGTATTCCATTATAATCAAACTGCCTGTCGACAAAATACAACCTGTCCTCTCGGCGTTCCGTCGGGCGACCAAAGCTGATTTGATACTTATTACAGAGCCCGTAATTAAGCGCATATACAGAAACGCGGTTACCCGCCCTGTCCGATTGCTCAAAGTACTTTGTCAGAAAAAACGACAATTCTAGTGAGAGAAGCAGATCGTCATAATCATGCGCAACGTAGAAATGGCTAGAGAACGGTCGCGATCGGGAGGACCCACCCTCTCGAGAACCCTCCTGCCGAATACTCCGCGCCCTGGAGACGATCCTCTCCAACAGCTCCTTAAGGGAAAAGATAGACGATCTTTCTTCAAAAGCGATCTTATACCTTCCCGTGGTGAAAAACGGGGCAATCTTCTCTTCGTAATACCGCTGCGCCGCCTCTTGGACAGCCTGGACGCCGACGGAATTGCCGTAGATGAGATTCGCCTCGTGCGCGTACAATAAGACATGACCAAGAGTCCTCGGATTGGCCATAGACGCGTAAAAGAGAGATCGCCATAGCTCAGAGGCGCTCCTTAGATTGAAATACGTCGCGCTTCCACCTTTACAGTAATGTTGGATCCGCTTCTCAACCAACCTCTGCACGAAATCTACGGCTTTTTCCTCCATCTTGTTTACGCCTGATCCGCCATAAAGACCGTACATATCCAAGTTTAGGACTTCCATTTTCGTGGCGTCGAGCGAGCCGAGGTAAACTCGACCTGGATACGCAGCGATCTTGAACTTGATAAAATCCGACCATCTAGACAGGGGCGATATCAGAGCGTCAACTAAGACGTGCATTGCTTCGCGTGGAAGTTCAGAAAAATCGTCCAGAAACAGGTACAAGTGCTTTATGCCGAGAGCCGAGAGGATCTTCTTCAGTTCAGCCAGCACATCGTTCACACCGATTACACGCATAAGCAGTTGCGTATATACCTCCTCATCGGCGCGCTCGTCCGCGCGCTGTGTCTCTATGCTTCCCTCTGCCGCAAAAGATATACCGCTCTCAGAAGCACCGACTTTGCCAGACACTGATTCCTTATCGCCGAGCTTTTGAGAAGACGTGACCTTCTGCTCTTTCTTAACAAATCCGCCAATGTTTTCGTAGTCTGGCTTCTCCAGATTCGCCAATACCCTGTCGATACCGGAAAACACTTCTGACGACGTCCCAGATAAACGTTGCTTCAACTTTCCAAGAAAGCTCTGCTCAACCTGTGACCTAAGTTCGTCCCGAAGGTCCGTTATTAGTGTTTGAAAGAATCTCTTATATAAGAGAAATTTGTGAAGTTGGTCGGCGGAAAGAGCGTTGTCGAACCCCTCTGCTTTGCTAGCCATCCCGGGATCTATTTGGGACGCTTCGAACACGTTGCGAATGTCCATATAGGCCGAGATGGCGCTCATTTTGTTTTTGCGGATTTCGTGCTGAACCCGCTGAAAGACAGTGGACTTGCCGGTTCCCTTACGCCCGACAATGAGGGTGGTGCTCGGTGCCAATAGCGTTTTGAAGACTTGTTCATTCGGAAGAGGGTCAACGTAGAGCTTCTCAATGAGCGAACGATCTTTTTCGTCGGTCAACTCTGCTCTACTAAATAGCTTCAGCGAAACTGCCGCCTCGCGAAAGTTGTCGAGCTGCTTGGTAGTAAAGGTCGGCATGACTGTTCCAGTGATTAACAAGGAATCGCATCTTCGCTTCCGAGTCGGAAAAATGCAAATCCGGAGATCTCCGAGACTTAGCCCGACGGTAGCCGCTGCGTTGGGCGTACGCCTGACAAAGTCACCGCTTCGACCGCCGCCACCCCGCCGCAACAGCCTCGGCCTCCGAGCAGAACCACCTTTCGCCCTTGGCCTGGTTGATTATGGTGACGCTGTAATATTTCTGCCCGGGCACATGGTAGATCCGCTCGCCTTCCGCCGAAATGTTGCCCTTGATGTTGCAGCCGGCATTGCCGCTGCCGAGCGCGAAGGTTGGCGTTGCCGGCGCTTGCACATCGTCGCTGTGCTGCGCCCGCCAATCCCAGGGCGCCTGGAAATTGCCCACCCATAGGCCGAGCTTCGCCCCCTGCGCCTTTGCCTGTTGCGCGGTATAGGCGCCGTCGCTGTATTTCGGCCAGTCCAGTGCTTGCCCGTGCTCGACCATCCAGGCAGCGACGTCCGCCCCGTCAGCTCGGGTGCAATTGCCGACAAAGCGCCCGTAACGATCCCAGGTCACGAATGCACACTGCACCGGCCTGGAGGCCGCCAGGAATTTATCCAGTGCCTCGGCGGAGCGGCGGCCGCAGGGATATTCGAAGCCTTTCGCGTCGTCGCAATATTGCCGGCTCTCCGGCGCGTCGATGCCGTTGAAGCGCACGCGCTGGCCGTGGAGCTCGATCGTGTCGCCGTCGATCACCGAGGCGACGCCGGCGATCGAAACCGGCCGCGGCTTGATGATGTTCTGCAGGTTGATTTCCGGCAGCGGCCCGCTGTTGTGCATGACGAATTGCGTGACCAGGGCGGAGACCGCGGCGACTGTCACAAGCACAAGACGAAGCGGGACGCTTGCCCATCGCGTGGCGCGTGAACGTCGCGCGCCAGCGCGCCGCCGCCACTGGTCAGAGCGGTTGTGGTAGCGGGACCTGTCTATCCCAATCACATCGCACCGCCTGGACGGCTTTCGGCCGAGCGACCGCCGCAACGCGACCCGTCCGCCGCCCTGCTCTCATCGGTCGGACAGTTGCCGGTGTAGCCGCCTCCGCCCGACGCGGGCGATCGATAGCGTTGGATTACAGCGACGCTGCGCTGCCCATCCCCTTCAATATGCGTGTTGTTGCTGTTCGGATTGAAAGGCTCGACGGTTTGCAGCAGCGAGTTGGTGTTGTTCGCGTCGCTGGAGGCAAGCGTCATCGTATCGTAATTGTTCAAATAGTCGGCAGCACAGCCCGGCAACAGCACCACACTCGCTGCGGCAAAATACGATCGCAAATCCACAGAGGCATCCCCCCGACACCGGCTGGCATAATGCTTCATTTGCATTTTGTTGTCGAATCCGAGTTTGACCGCTTGCCATCCGTGCCAAGCTAAGCAACGTTCGCAGCGGGTTGAAAATTTTTGGGGGGATTATGAAGCGGTTTGCTTTAACCGTCGCTGCTTTCGTTTGCATTGCTGGCTGCGCGACACCACCGGATAAAATAGCAGGCGTGCCAAATGCTGGCCCCTGCACGCAAGCCGACAAGGAGCGCCTGGCGACCCTGACAAACCAGCAGAACAAGGCTGCGAACGGCGACGCGCTTGGCGTCTTTCTCATCGGCGTGCCGGTCGCGTCGATGTCCGGCGGCGACCACGAGACCGAGATCGCCGTGCTGAAGGGCCGCTGCGGACCGCCCAAGACCTGACAGTACGGGCCGCAGTCAGCGCAACAGCCCGTCCATATCGAAATCTTCCCAGCCTCTCAGGCCCGCCTCGTCATGGCTATGACTTGCGGCTCCGCTGCCCTTCTTCAACGCGCGCTTCAAGGCCGCCTTTGCGGCAGCGCGTCGCCGGTTCTCGGCGCGGGCGACGGCGTCTTCCTCGCGCCAGACGGTGACCAGGTCGCGGTCGAGCACATCCTCGATGTGGCGCGGGTCGAACACGTGGAAGGTGATCTTCCTGGCGCGGCCGCGCAGCTTGACCGTTCTGATCCCCGCGCTCTGTAGCCGGCCATCCTTTAGCCAGCGGTGCCGTTCGCCCGACGAGATCGTCAAGATGTCCTCCACCTCGCGGGGGATGACCGG
The DNA here is from genome assembly GCF_002295065.1 of Mesorhizobium sp. WSM3859. Classification (GTDB taxonomy): domain Bacteria; phylum Pseudomonadota; class Alphaproteobacteria; order Rhizobiales; family Rhizobiaceae; genus Mesorhizobium. The sequence continues at coordinate 148,407 of NZ_NSGG01000007.1, read as the reverse complement.
CAGGTCTTCGATGTCTTGCATGGCTTTGGACACGATCGCCGCCGCCGCTTCAACGTCGGCATCCGAGCCCTCCGGCAGGCGCAAGGTGAGCACCCGGGATTCGATGTGAAGGAGTTTCCGAAGCTGCGCAGGCAAGCGAGCGCGGATCTCGAGGAAAATGCCCCTCGCCCGCATCGATGATCCCAAAGTGGCGGCCGGCGAAAGCGGCCACTCAGCTATCAGCTTCCCAACTGGGTCACTCTTTCGGCGGGCGGGCATACTTCTAAATGGCGCTCCGATCGCCTTCGCTTCAAGGTGACAACGTCGGCGAATCCCGGTTGGTTGCCACAATAGTTGAACCCAGGGGGCGCCATTGCGTTGCAAGCGCAGGCAAGCCACGCAAGGAGAAATCGTGCCCCGGATCGCGACCTTCAACGTCAACGGTGTCAACGGCCGCTTGCCGGTGCTGCTGAAGTGGCTCGGCGAAACTGACTATGACGTGGTCTGCCTACAGGAACTGAAAGCGCCGGACGACAAATTTCCGATCGAAGCAATTCGAGACGCCGGCTATGGCGCAATCTGGCACGGCCAGAAATCCTATAACGGGGTGGCAATCCTCTCGCGCGGAACAGATCCCCTCGAGCGCCGTCGCGGCTTGCCGGGCGATCCCGATGATACGCACAGCCGCTATATTGAGGCGGAGATCGACGGTCTTGTCGTCGGCTGCATCTACCTGCCGAACGGCAATCCGGCGCCAGGGCCCAAGTTCGATTACAAGCTCCGTTGGTTCGAGCGTCTCGTCGACTACAGCAAATCTCTACTGGGCGAACGCGCGATCCTCTGTGGTGACTTCAATGTCGTTCCCACCGAGATAGACGCCGTTGTTCCGGCGCGTTGGCTGGGCGATGCGGTCTTCTTCCCGGAAAGCAGGAACGCCTACGCTCGCATGCTGAGCCTTGGCTGGGTGGATGCAATGCGACGGATCCACCCGGGCAAGGGCATCTACACCTACTGGAATTTCTCCTATCGCGGCGGCTACGACCGAAGCTCCGGCCTGCGGATGGATCATCTGCTCGTAAGCCCGACCCTGACGGACGGCATTCTGGCCGCAGGCGTCGATGTCGAAACCCGTGGCTGGGAAAAGCCCAGCGATCACGCACCCGCCTGGATCGATGTGCGCGGATAGGCCCGCTTTCGACCCAGACCAAAGGCAGCCCAGGGCTGGGCAAGAATTCTTCAAATCCGCTCACTTATTCAAACGGTCGGTGCGCGTTTCTGAAATCGGGATTCGCGAAAGTCGAGCAATCTTTGATACACCTCAAGGGGCCCCGCAAGATTGCGCGCCATAAACCGCACCAGCTTGGGGTTGTTCAGCAATCTGTCAAAATAGCTCGTAACGGCGATGAGGTTGAGCATCGTTGCGCCGTGGGTGCTGGCGGCGCTTAGATATTCATGGCTGATCTTGGCTAGGTCGGTTTCCATCGCGGCCAATTGTAAGAGGGAGATACCCTCATATTTCTTTCTGCGAGCAAAGGGATCAGTGAGTTGCGATCGTGGTGTGAGCGCGACCAACACTCTCAACACTCGAAACTGCACGCGGTCTAACGCTAACATGAGCCGCACGATTTCAACCTGCCGGCCCGGCACGACCTCTCGCAACAAGGGGAAAATCTTCAAGGGGGCGCCATAATCGTTCAGGAGGTCGAGAGCCTCGAGACAGACGCCGCCGACAAGCTGCGACTCGGCCGCGAAGCTAAACGCGCCGTGCTGTTCCTCAGTACGGGAATTCAGTCCGCTTGGCGAAACTTGCGTCAGGATGAAAGGGAGCGTTCCGAGACCATGCGCCTGCAGCAAGGAGCGAAACGCATCGTTGGTTATGATCTGACCAGTGGCTTCGACAACGCTTGCCAGTTGGTGCCGCGCTGCGTCGGCTTCTCCGATGAAACCCTCCATCTGGTCGAATTGGCGCTTGTATGTCCGCAAGAAGGCCGGGCCACGCAATGGATTCAGCGGCCCCTGCAAATCGTCAGTCAGACGCATGGCGTGCCGGTTGTTCTCGACGAAGCGACGGAGCTCGGCCTTGGTCTTTTTCACGGAATTGCCGAAATCGGTTCTCGTCTCGCCATCTCCACGACAGGATCGAGCGAAGCGAAGAGAAAGGCATCAAGGCGCACGCCGTTGTTCGCGTTGAGCATGCGAGGGGCGGACTGCGCTTCATGAACGGGCGCAATGAGGAAGTCACGGACTGTTTGATGGTCGGACTTCATTCTTATCAGGATCGTCACATCCGGCCCAACAAGACCCCGGTTCCAGAATATCCAGCGTGGATAACCGGTGACGATAATCCGACGGCGCGCGATCCATATCGCGACAGAGAACTCGTCATTGACGCGCATAAGCTTTGTTTTGGGATCGTACCGTGCGAAGCCACCGGCCTTGGCAATGTTCGACATCAAGTCGTCGATCGTTTGCTGGCGTATCTGATTGAGCCGGTTGCTGACATCCAGTTTCCGATAATTCGCCGACGCGTCGTATCCGATCAACTGGTAGGCGGCCTTCATGCTTCCAAATCGGTGCACATAGATCGAGGCTGAATGACAGAAGGGGGCGGCGTCAATGATTGGGCTCGACAGCCTCCCCCGCTGTTTCAGGAGCTTTTTGAGATCCGCCAGCAACTCTTCATCGGGTTTGAGGTAAGCGCGCGCCCGCCTAATAGCTTGCGCCCGTTCGAACAGCGCCCGGGTCACGAGCGGCTCGATGACATTGTCGGCGCGAACAAATGCGCTTGGCGGATTTCTTACCCGGTCGTGGAGAAGCCTATGGGATATTCTATTCCAAACGCTGTTGCCGATATACTTCTCGCCCGTCAGTATCGTGGCCACGCATGCCTTGGTCCATGGTCTTCCGCGTTCAGTAACAAGGCCGCGAGCGTTTAATGCAGCCGCAATTTCGGCTTCCGTTTTTCCCTTCACGAACTGATTGAACATCCATCGTACGGTCAGAACCTCCTCTTTTGGGCCCGGGACGAGAATGACCCGGTCACTGGCCAGCCCTTTTCGCTCGTTGCGATGAAGCATTGCCTTGGGATTTCCGGAGCCATCAACAAGAAGGCGCCTGAAGCCGTAGCCTGCGGGGCCACCGCCGCTAAAACCCAATGCGACTATGCGGCATTGACCGGCAAAGACCCTGTTCGACAGCATGCGGCTGTACTCCGCGGCCATGCTGCGTTTGATTGCCTTCAGGACGTCGGACCCGATGCTCCCATCGTTGACGAATAGCTCAGCGCAGAACTCAATGCGCACTCCAGCCATCTGGCACCGGTATTCATAAGTGGCGCTTTCATCGGTATTCTGGAAGCGCCCCCATCGGCTCACGTCATAGACAACGACGGTCTCGAAATCGGCGCGCCGGCTTTCCACATCTTCCAACAGCCGCCGCAAGCCTGGTCGCCCAACGAGGCTGAGGCCACTTCGGCCGGGATCCTCATAGGTCGCGACAATGTCGTAACCCATGACGTTCGCATAATTGCGGATCGCATCTCGCTGATTATCGATCGAGTAGATCTGCCGCTCTGTGGACATGCGCAGATACTCGGCCGCACGAATCCTGGGTCTTGCTGCGGGCCTGTGAGGGTTTGTTGGAGACTTATCCATCGTCGAGCCGTCGAGCCCGATATATCAGCGCATAACCAGCGAGGCTCGCCTAGACATTTGTGAGCAAAATACGGCCAAATTCATGGCTCATCGCCTTGGCTGCCAGAATTATTAATTTGGAATATCAGAATAGTGTGTATTAATACACAATACTATCGCGCGTATGAGCTGCGGACATTCCATCCTTGGTAGAACATGCGTCACTATTTCGGCTTGATCCACAAAGACACGGGTAGCGATTTCGGGCTGTCCTTTCCCGACTTTCCCGGCGTCATCACCGCTGGCGCGACCCTTGAGGAGGCGCGCTTGCTGGCCGAGGCGGCGCTAGCCTTGCACGTTGCTGGTCTGATTGACGACGGCGAGTCTATTCCCGATCCTGCTCCCCTTGAGCGGGTCATGGCAGAGGCCGACCGGCGAGGACTTACCGCCGTCATGAAGGTCCCACTGCGGAACCCCTAAAAAGGTTACTGCGCGGAGGGCCGCATTTCTCCTTTGGGAACCATCCCGTTCAACCGGCGGGAAACCGTGATTCACTTCGTGAGCGGGCTCCGCCGCCGTTCCGCCGCAATGCGACCGCACTCGGGCTTTGTTCGCCCCAGCAGTCCCCCGGGGCTTCAGAGGAGTTCGAGTGATGTTTATCAAGAAGGCCATTCTGGCGGTGCTGATGACCGCGGCACTTGCCGGCTGCGAAACGCAGACCGAAGGCCAGCAGCGGGCCACCACCGGCGCGCTGATCGGCGGCGCCGGCGGCGCGCTCGTCGGCCAGGCGATCGGCGGCAACACCAAGTCGACTGTGATCGGTGCCGCGAGCGGCGCGCTGCTCGGGGCCGTCGTCGGCAGCGCGACCACGCCGACCGAGCCGCGCGGCCAGCTCTGCCGCTACCAGGATCGCTACGGCCGCATCTACACCGCGCCCTGCGATGACCGGTACTACCGCGGCCAATATTGATCGTGCCGGTTCTGCCTTCTCCCCGTTGGCAGATCTCATTCCGGGGAGAAGGTGCCCTCCTGTTCCGGCGGGCCAGAACCGTGGTGGACGCATACCGTTAGCGTGCACCGCAAAAGGTTCTTGTGCGACGCAGCAATTAATGCGTAGATATTTTTGGGCGACGCTGGCGGGTTCGGGATAACCGGAGAGCGGTTTGAAACCTGAGACAACCCACTTCGACGCCTTGCACGGGTTGCGAGGCATCGCTGCCGTTCTGGTGATGCTTGGTCATTTCAGCGAACTTACGGCGCAGCATCTTGATCTGGCGCCGTCGGGCTTTCTTGCCGTCGACCTGTTTTTCCTGCTGAGCGGCTTCGTGATTGCCCACGCCTATGACGAGAAATTCCAAAGGGGCATGTCTTTCTGGCAATTCGCGGAGGCCCGGATCCTCAGGCTTTACCCCCTCTATTTCGCAGCAATTGGTGTCTTCATCGTCGGCGTTGGCGCGGTCGTCGCAACGCAGGGTCTAGGCTCCTATTCGCGGCTGGATTTGCTTGCAAGCCTGGGATTTTCCCTCCTTTTCCTCCCCACGCCGCCGTCGCTCTCCGTCGGTCCAGATGTGCTTTTTCCACTGAATGGCCCGGCATGGTCGCTTTTCTATGAACTTCTCGCCAACGCCGTTTTCGCCGCACTGGCCCTGAAACTTGCTCGCCGCTCGCTGGCTGCCATCTTCGGTCTTGGTTTGCTGGCGCTGGCGCTGATGGCATGGCAGGGCTTCAACCTGGGCGGCGGCGCTCATTGGGACGGCACGATCGTGGCTCCCGCCCGGATCACCTTCTCCTTTTTCCTCGGCGTTTATCTGCGGCGATATGCGACCGGCGACACCCGAAATGGCAATCTTTACATGCCGGTCCTGCTGGTGCTTTGCGCAGGACTGATGATCTTCCGGCCTGCTTCAAATGCGCAATTGTACGATTTGGCGATTATCGTGCTGGTCTGGCCCTGGCTTGTTCTGATGGCTTCCCGCTTGCGGCTATCGGGCTTTTGGCGCGCGTTTGCCCTGTTCTCAGGCAATATCTCCTACGCCATCTATGCGCTTCACACGCCGCTGATCAGGATCGTCAACATCCTGTACGAATCCCTCACCGGAACGTTGTGGAACCAGCACGGCCTGCCATTCGTCGTGGGAACATCCGTCCTCGTCATCGCTGTCGCGGCCTTCGCGCATTATGTCTACGACACGAACGTTCGGGCGGTGCTGCGGCACCTCCTTTCACTGCGGCGCGCACGCGAGGAGGTGACGCAGTTCTAGCTAGCCCGGGCCTGCCGCACATTAGCGCGGGGGGCCGGCGATTGCGGCATTGCTTGCTGCTACTCGGCGGGGCTTGGCTCAAGCGCCAGCTTCTTACGTGCGAACCGACGCAAAACCACGCGTCCGAGTTGCTGCCCGGGCATCTCGATGAGCCTGTAGGTCACGAAGGACAGAAGACAAACCACAGGCAGCACGATCGCCAGCACGATGGCGAAGCGCAGAGGCGCCGCCAGGCCGTCGCCATAGTGGGCAATGACGAAGGCCGCGACGGGCTGCAGCACCAGAAGGTGGATCAGATAGATACTGTAGGAAAGTTCACCGAGCACATGAAAGATGCCTCCGCCCAAGGAGACGGCGACTTTTCGCGCAAAGTTGCCCGCCGCGCCTGGCAGCATCCGGTAGAGGACGAGGGCAAAGAACCCGAGCACCAGCGCTTCTCGTATCAGGAACTTCGAAAGGCCATAGCCGTCGCCGAAGGGAATCGCCGCGAGCGCCATGGCCAAGGCCAGATGCAGCAGCGGTCGCGGTTCTCTTTGCGCCAGGACGCCCGCGAGAAGCATGCCGCACAGGAAAACTTGGATCTTCAGCGGCAGGAAGGACGGCATCGGGAAATGGACCGACATTGTCTTCAGGGCCACCACCGCCAGGGCGCCGAGCGCCGCTACGACGATCGCGCTCCAGAGCCAGCCGAAACGGCGCACCAGAAGCATCAGCGCCGGGAACACCGCATAGAACTGCATTTCCAGCCCTAGGCTCCAGTCGGGCAGCGGTGTCCGGTAGGCGAAGTTCGGAGAAAGGCCGAACAGGAATGTCAGGTGGGCGAAAATGTTCTTCAGGCTGCTGTCGAGATAGCGCTCGGGCGCCTGCGGCACCCGGCCCACGAAAGCGTCGATGACTGTCCGCGACTCATAGACATATGGGCCGAGCGCCAGCGCGAAGAACAGCATGACGTAGAACAGCGGCGCGATGCGGAAATAGCGCCGCGTCCAGAATTTGAGCCAGGTTTCGGGCCTTTCCCAGGGCTCCTTGTCCTGGCGAAGCTGATAGTGGAACACCATCAGGAAGCCGGAAAGCATGATGAAGAGATCGACGCCCAGCGCAGGGTCGCCAAGCACCGGAAGATGCCAGCCCGTCAGCAGCAGGCAGTGGCCGACCAGCACCCACAATGCGGCGGCGGCGCGAAGGCCATCCAGGCATTCGATGCGCGATGACTCTGTAAGGCTGTTGTTCATGCTGCATTGCAGCATGGCGAGAGAGCCCCGAATGTCAACCCGCGATGGCCTATCGGCTGTAATTTGATGCGGTCACTTCCGTTCCGGCGCGCCCTCCCAGGCCGTCACGCGAGTCATGTGCGGCGTGCAATCACGACTGGAGGCGCCCCCCATTCAGATAATGACCGATTTGGGGCCGTGAGCGGACCGGCAGCTTTAGGCTTTGGATCTTCAAAAAGCGGACATTCGGGCGCGCGGACATCGTCGTGACCTGACCCAATCGCGGCGCTCGCCGCATAGCGAAGCAAGGCGCGGGCTCATCAGACGCCGCCGGCGGACGCATTTTTACTCCGGCAAGCCAGCGATGCGTAGCGCTTCTATAAGAGGCTTAGCTAACTCGGGCACGGCGCCGACGGCTTCGCATTGTCCGACGCTGCTGAAATTGGGCTGAAGGTCTAGCACGCGCTGAGCTGCCGCCTTGGCCTCGTCAAGCCGTCCGAGCTTGGCGAGCGCAGCTGCAGACATCATATGCGAGATACTGAAGCCTGGCTTCGCGCGGATGGCACGGCGCGCCGCCGTCGACGCCTCGTCGAAACGTTCACGCAGGAACTGGCCAAGGAAAATGCCGTGTAACCCAGCGCTGATCCACGGGTCGAACGGGCTTAGACGGATGCCCCGCTCCCCCCATTCGATGGCATGCTCGGCTTCGCCGCCCCACCCCATAATCAGCGATCCCCAAAGATAGGCCCACGAGGCCGAGGGAGAGATGGCGAGCGCCGCCTGGAAGGCCTCCTGGGCAAGCGCACGATCGTGCTCCACCATCCCTATTGCGATTCCGCCATACGTCAGTGCCGCGGCATCATCGTGTCCAAGCGCGATTGCGGCACGGCCGTGACGGATGGCCGCTAGACGGTTCTCCTCGCGCCTGCCACTCCGAACGTACAAAAATTCGTGGCAGACTGCCGCTTGGCCATGCGCGATGGCGTAGTCGGGCTCAAGCGCCAGCGCCCTCTCCAGAAGCGGCAGCGCCTGCAGCGCTCCTTGCGGCATTCCGGTCTCGAAGAACGGCATCGCCCGCAGGACGAGGTCATAGGCGTCCAGGTTCTCGGGCCGCTTGCGCTTGGCCCGCTCGATCTCGGCCTGGCGCAGGCTTGGCTCGATCGCCGCAACCGTGCTGATGGTGATCTCGTCCTGCAGCGCAAAAATGTCGTCAATCGCGCGATCGTAGCGGTCTGCCCAGATGTGGGCGCGGTTCTCTGCCTCGACCAATTGGGCGGTGATGCGCACCCGGCCAGCCGCCTTGCGCACGCTGCCTTCGAGCGCATATCGCACACCGAGCTCGCGCCCCACCTGCCTGACATCAACGACGCGGCCCTTGTAGGTCAATGTCGAGTTGCGTGCGATCACAAAGAGCCATTTGAACCGCGACAGGCCGCTGGTGATGTCCTCGACCATCCCATCGGCGAAGTATTCCTGCTCCTGATCACCGCTGATGTTCTGAAACGGGAGCACGGCGATCGACGGCTTGGCCGGAAGCAGAAGCGCAGGCGTGCCTCTGACCTCATCACTCGTAAGCTGCGTCCGATACAGGCGCACGGGTTTGGCGATGTTCTTCAGCTGCTGTTCGCCCTGGTCTTCAAAGCTGGCGTCGAGCTTGCCTTCTAGATCCTCGTATGCGCGGCCGGAAACGCAAATACCGCCTGGGTCGGCGGCCGCCTCTAGCCGCGCGGCGATATTCACGCCGTCACCGAATATGTCGCCCCCGTCGATGATGATGTCGCCGACATTGATACCAATTCGGAATTCGATGCGTTCGTCGCCTCCGACTTTCGCATTCCGTTCGCTCATGCCCCGCTGGATATCGAGTGCGCAACGGCCGGCATCGACGACGCTGGCAAATTCGACGAGCATGCCGTCGCCCGTCGTCTTGACGATGCGCCCGCGATGCTCGGCGATCTTTGGATCGATGAGCTCGCTCCGGTGCCCCTTCAGTCGCGCGAGCGTGCCTTCCTCGTCAGCGCCCATCAGCCGGCTGTAGTTCGCCACGTCGGCCGCCAGAATTGCCGATAGCCTCCGCTCCGCCCGTTCGGGAGCCATTTTCGCAACCCCTCTGCTCTGCCGAGGATTCCAGAGCGTAAGGGAAATCCAGATTTGGGTCTACTTCGGTGAAGTCATGAAGCACTGCCGCCGAAGCTGAGCTATTGGAATGCGGCAGCGATGACGTGCGTCCATTTGAACCAGTGCCGCTCCTGGCGCAACCACGACCGCCAGCATGATAGCCGGAGGTCTGCTTTCAGGAAGTTATGAAGTCGATCTCTGCAGGCCGACATTGAGGCGCATAGCTGTCATGTCGTCTTTGGGGGCCGCTAGCCGTCGGTCCGGTTTGGCATGCTAAAGGCGCGTAGGCCGAGATTCGCCTGGATTGCGCGGGCTGCTCGAGTTTGATCCATTCCGGACGTTCGGTCCCCTTTGTTGGACACCAGGCTCGAGCTTCGAATGGTATCTAATCATGAGTCTTGGTACGATGGCTTCCGAGCGATCGGTCGCAGCGACTTCGGAGCTAGAGTAACGTCGGAACTAGGAGTCGATGGACATCAAGTTGCATGGCCCACACCATGTCAACGGGCATGCCGCTCAGTGAGACGGTCCGCAATTCGTCCGTCTTAGCCAAGCAATTGGGGAACGCGCTATGCGCGACGTCGCCAAATGGCTGGAGAAACAAGGTCTTGGCGAGTACGTGGAAGCGTTTGCCAAAAACAAGATCGATGGCGATGTGCTGCCTAGCCTGACGGGCGATGATCTTAAAGAAATGGGGGTTGCCGCGGTAGGTGATCGGCGCAGACTTCTGAGGGCGATAGCCGGCCTTTCAGTCCCTGACAGCGGACGGAGCAACGAAGGAGCCACGGAACCGGTCACGTCGGCTGAGCCCTCGCAAGATTTGTCGCCCGAACGTCGGCAGCTTACGGTGATGTTCTGTGACCTGGTGGATTCGACGCGCCTCTCGGTCGAGTTCGATCCCGAGGATGTGGCCAACGCAATACGTGCTTATCACCTAAGTTGCACAAAGATCGTGGCGCGATGGGATGGGCATATCGCCAAGTTCATGGGCGATGGGGTGCTGGCCTATTTCGGCTGGCCGCGCGCCCACGAGGACGATGCTGAGCGCGCCGTCGAGGCGGGCCTTGAACTGACATTCGCGGTCTCAACGTTGGACACCGCGATCGGACGAGCTATCGCGGCTCGCGTCGGTATCGCGACAGGTCTTGTAATGGTCGGTGAAACGACCGGCACTGGAACGGCGCGAGAGCGCGCTGTGGTCGGCAAAACTCCGAATCTGGCTGCGCGGCTGCAGGGCATCGCGGAGTCCGGAACTGTCGTGGTCTCGGCCAGCACGCGGCAGCTTCTCGGCAATCTCTATGAGACTGCCGATCTTGGCGAACATCTCTTGAAGGGATTTCCGGAGCCCGTGCGCGCTTCGCGTATCTTGGGTAAGGCGGCCAGAGAGACACGCTTTGAAGCTCTGCACGGCCGGCTCCACACGCCGCTGATCGGGCGCGACGATGAAGTGGAACTGCTGACAAAGCGATTCCGGCAAGCAGAGGCGGGCGAAGGCCAAGTCGTTCTCGTTTCGGGCGAGCCAGGTATCGGCAAGTCACGCCTCTGTGAAGCTGTGCGAGCCAAGCTACTGGATCGGCCTCATGCGCGCCTGACCTATCAATGCTCGCCCTCACACGCGGACCGAGCGTTTTACCCTCTGGTCATGCAGCTAGAGCAAGCAGCCGACATTCACCCGGAGCTCAAGCCGGGCGAAAAGTTGCGAAGGTTGGCGGCGATACTCCCTAAATCTGCCGAGGGAGACGACGCTTTGTTGGTTCTCGCAGCTTTTCTCTCGCTTCCAATGAACCGAGGAGAAGGCGGCTCGCCAAGCCTAGATGCGGTTCAACAGAAGGAACGCACTTTTGATGTGCTTGCGGGCCTTATAGAAGATATCTGCGCCAGAGGTCCATTGATTATCATCTTCGAGGATCTGCACTGGTGTGACCCGTCGACACGCGAGTTTCTCAACCGGCTCGTCGACGGGGTAGAGGCTCTGCCGGTCTTGCTAATCATCACCTCGCGTCCCGGGATCAGCGTCGCATGGTCCGATCAGCCTCATGTCACGACGCTTGTGTTGAATCGCATAGCCAAGCGCGAGTGCAAGAAAATGATCGGTTCGCTGGCGGACTCTGACTTGCTGCCAGAAAGCATCGTTGAAGAGATTGTGAAGCGGAGCGATGGGATACCGCTCTTTCTCGAAGAGATGGCCAGGACCCTGATTGAGGCACAGAGTCAACCGAGCTCCGCCGGGGCTCTCGAGCGGGGCGTGCCTGCATCACTTCAAGACATGCTGATGGCGCGGCTCGATCGGCTCGCCAGTGGAAAGTGGGTCTATCAGACCGCGGCAGCAATAGGCCGGGAGTTCACGATCGAGCTTCTCGAGCGCGTATGCGATCCCGATGGAGCTGCGCTACAAACTGCTTTGGATGCCTTGGTCGACGCTGGGCTGCTGGTCTTCCGGCAAGCCGCTTCGGGAGCGACCTATGTCTTCAGGCACGCTCTGCTTCAGGATGCGGCCTATGGCAGCTTGCTACGTGACACGCGGAAAGAACTGCACAAGCGTATTGCCGGTGCGCTTACGCAGGCGCGGACAGACGATCCGGCACTGCTTGCGCACCACTATGAGAGAGCAAATGCCTGGGAAGAGGTCCTGAATTGCCGGCTCTTGGCTGCGGCGAAAGCCCAGAGTCGAGGGGCTCGTTGGGAGGCGGCCGAGCATTACCGGCGCGCCATCCACGCCCTCGAACAGCTTCCGGACACCGCGGCACACCAAAAAACATACGTAGAGACGGTCCTGGCGCGGGTCAGGTGTGGCAGGCCATACGCGACCAAAGAGGAGCGTGGCGAAGCGCTTCACCAAGTCGACCGGGCAATCGCGTGTGCTGAGGGAGACATCGCGGCCTTGGCGGGGCTGCAGTCCTTCAAAGGCATGGATTGGTTGGAAGAGTCCTTGTTGGTCAGCGCAGAACTACATGCCAGTTTCACGGATACGGCGTCCCAGGCCGAAGTCGCGATGCGCTACGCCATCTTGCTCGGCAATACCGGACGGCTTGAGGAATCACTCGAGAAGATCGAACGGGCTGCGTATCTGTTGAAGGAAGTCGGGGATCTGGAAGAACTTGGGTCCTTCGCCGCAGGTCCCGGCCGCTGCTACAACGCCCGCGCCGGAAGGTTGAAGCGCTCCCTCCAATTTGCGCAGATGGTTCGAGAGATAGCAGCGTCAACCCAAGACGTCGAGGTGCGCTCGTGGGTGGTGATGGAAGCAGAATCTTGGTTTTACAAAGGATTGTGGCAGCGCACGGTGCAGGTCGTCGAGCAGAACCTTTCGACCGCGTGGGAAAACGGGAGATGGAGCGTTGTGTTGTGGGCGTCAGGCTGGGCAGCCATCGCCTGCTTGAAGCTGAACCGGATTTCCGACGCAAGGGCTTTCCTGGATCCGGTGATGAAAACAGTGGCACGGCGGCTGGATGACGATTTCTGCAAGATCTATCCGCACATCGCTTTGAGCCAATTGCATTTGGCAGAAGGGGACGCTGCAGCCGGGCTGCAAGCAGCGGAACGCGCATTGGAACTCGCGGAGCGCGTAACGGCAAGGCTTGAGATTGGCGCTGCCCGTCGCGCGCTCGGCCAAGCCTACGAGGCCAGTGGCGACCGCCAATCGGCGGACGCGCAGTTCCGCAGAAGTGTCGATCTTCTCCAAACAATCCAGTCTCGTCCTGAGCTCGCCCAAAGCCTGCTTGCCTTTGGCAGATTTGAACTCACCACGAACAGAGGTAACGCGAAGAAATTGCTACACGGCGCACTTGAGCTTTTCAAAGAAATTCAAGCAGACGGATGGATGACGGAAACCCAAAACGCGCTTCGTCATCGATCTTCTTCAAACTGAACCCAGCACACCACGTCCGCGAAATGATGACAAAGGTGCGACTGTTGACTTTAGAGAAGCGCGAGATACGGCTGCTCATCCGGCTCGAGGCCAGGGAGGTCGGCTTTTGGGGTTCAGCTTGAACGTGCGTACCGACCGAGATGAGGCGCAAAGCTGCCATGTCGTGTTTGGGGCCGGAAGCCCAGTCTACTAACAATGAAACCATCAAAAAACGGCAACCCCCAAGCGCCGCGGGGGCTAGGCAGGTTAGAGTTGGAGAAGATGTAATCGACAGCCAGCAGCGTTGAATATGGTGTCGCGACTGGACGCGTACATAAACCGCATCGATTACTGCAGCGAGCCGCTCACGTTGCCAACACCGCGCTTCGAAATTTGTTCGAGCGAGGTATCTTTTCATGGCATTTGCCCCTGCCACAAGGGCAATCCACTTTCTGCAGCGAAGTCTCTATCCTCTGCGTAGATTGGCTCGCCTCTTTTGATTACCAGTCGAAGCAAATCCGCATCTTCGTTGGCATGATATCGAAAGGCATTTCGGGCATCGTATCCATGCCCAGCTTGGGAGAAGGAAAACCCGCTGACAACAACAGGAGCGAAACCGGCGTAACGCGCCAGCATGATCGCGAAGGCTCCAGTAGAGATTTTCCCGTGCCAGCGGGGGAACACATGATATTTGCCGCTAAGCCGCCAGACGATGTTGGCAAGCTGCCATTTGGTAAGCGCCTGCAAGGTGTCATAATGATAATTGAATGTGCGACAGCCAGCTTTCAACTTGTCCTCAGCATCCGGCCAAACCGGGATAATCAGATGCTTTGCCTGCCGTCCTTTCAACAAATCACGCTTGTAAAAATCCTGCTGGCCCACCCCGACTAAAATGCCGCGGCGAATGACGGCGATGTCAGGAACGAAGAGGCTGAAGGTTTCTGCCAGAAGCTGCGAAGCATTGACGGTCACAAGTGCCCAATGGGCATCATGTCCTTCCGGGAGGCGAAAATTCGGCGCCGATCCCATCACCAGGGCGGGACCCCCGGCCCTTGGCAAGCGAAGAACTGGCTTTGAGAAGGTTGGCAAGAGAGGCAAAAGCCGAGCGATCATGTGTGACTCTGACCTGCATGTTCCTCAAAGGCTCGCAGAATGCTTTCTTCTCTGCTCCACAATTGGTGCCATTCGAACCCTTAGGATGCTATCGACACTTCCGTCTCAAGCAGCGGAACAATCCCGTTGGCATAAAGAACAACGGCGTCATCGAACTCGCCGCTTGAAGGATCGCCGGTCCGGCTGAAAGCCACAACACCGGCAGAGCACCCGGCGAGCTTCTCCGCCAGTCGCAAGGCATGCTCGGCATCTTGCACCTCCACCGCCCTTCCGGCGGTGACGGCGCCCCTCGGCGTGAGGTTGAAACTCTGGACAACAAAATACGTCAGCAACACTGCCTCCTTTGCCGCGACAGTGTGACTCAGGGTTGAGAACAAAACAAGCACAAACCTCTCTTGGCAGCTCCGTCATTCCACAGGAACGCAGCAGGAACAGTAACCTACTCCGCTTGACAAAGTAGGTAGGTATTACCTACCATATGCGCATCGGAGTAGGTAGATGAAATCAGTCCTTGATGCGCAGCAACCCTGGAACGTTGGAACCGCTCGGGCCATAGAGGATCAGCGCCCCTGTGCATGCCAGGTCCTCACCCTTGCCGGCCCACGCGCTGATGGTCTCATCGACCTTGCTGCGAATGACCGCCGCGACGGTCGGATCGCCGAGGTCGACCTTGTAGGCGGTGATCATCACGGCCACTTCAGCTTCGCTGATCTCCAACTTCGAACAGATCTTAGTCCCCGCGATCGCCTGCCCGAGATGAGACATCACGGCCATCTGTTTGTCACTGTAGGCGAATGCCTGTCCCGCGACGGCGAGCCAGAAAATCGCAGCGGCACATACCAGTTTCCTCACCAAGTCCCCCTGCCCGCTGCCTCACGTTCGGGAAGCTATCACAGGGCCGGAGCGCTCGCGAACTGGCTCCCGCACGCAGCCTTCCTCGCCGCCTTTCTGTTCTGCACCGCCGTCACGCTCGGCGCCCTCTAACGCACCCCGAAAAGGAGACCGACTTTGCAGCAAATCCGCAGACACCCGTCGGACAAAAGCCCGGCCTTCCCGGAAGCTTGCGTCGAAACACATCCGCGCTGCCTCGAAATGTCCGAGGCCATGCGTGACCTCTTCGCTATAAGCGGCGGCGTCAAGCCCGAAGACCTCATCCGCGCCGGTTTCACCAGCTCGGAAATCATCGAATTCCGCGACAATGCGGCAAGGCTGGCGGTGCTGACGAGCACCAAGCAGCTGACCCTCCGCCCGGATCTGCTCGAGGACATGATCGAAAAGGCCAGGCATGCGGCACCGAACCGCCTGCCGCTCCCGGCCGACGCAGAACCAACGCGAGGACTGGTCCAGGCCTGGGGCGAATACTGCGCAGCCAGGGGCGCACTCCTGCTCGACCCTTGGCACGGTCAGCGCGAACGCTGCATGGCGGTGCTGTCGAGCTACCTGGATTCCCTGCCGATCTTCCCTGCTATCCGCACCAGCGTTCTGCGAGCGGTGGAGGCCGCCATGCCGCAGGTGACGCAATGATGCCTGAGCAAGTAAGCCGCGACCGCAAGGCAACGGTGATCCCCACCTTCAAGCCGGACGGATCCGCCTTCGACCTGGTCGATCCCAAGCCATCCGACATCAGCTTCGCCGACATGGCCAACACGCTGTCCAAGCTGGCGCGATTCAACGGGCTCTACCGTTGCCCTGCCTATTCGGTGGCCCAACATTCCGTTATGGGTGCCGATGCACTCTACCGGGAGACCGGCGACGGCGTCGCCGCGGGCTACTTCCTCCTACATGACGGGCATGAATACGCGCTGGGCGATATCACCAGGCCGACAGTGGACCTCATCCAGCATCATATTTCCCGGCTGGCCACTGAGGCCGGACTGGGAGCCGCAGACTTTGTCGAACGTCTGGCGCACAGGGCTCTGGCCTCGGTCAAGTGCAGCATCGACGTGGCGATCTACCAAGCGGCCGGGCTGCCCGACATCAACGCCGTGTCTCAATACGCTCGCCAGATCCGAGAAATGGACGATCGTATGCTGGTGGCGGAGGCCTCGGCACTGTTCGGCGCCAGCTCGCGCAGCGCCTGCCTGCCGCGCGTGGCGCTACCTCCGCCAAAGCTGGTCGGCGCGATTGTGCCCTGGGGGGCTATGAAGGCGGAGCTCGCATTCATCGAGCGCCTCCAGCGCTATCTCGGCATCACTGCGCGAGCTGGTTGAACGGAGACAACGCGCAGTGCCAATGCCATCCAAACGAATGCTCTCACCGGCCGAAGCCGCCGAATATTGCGGCGGCAAGTCGGTGGAATGGTTGAAGACGCATGTCCGGGTTGCGCCGACAAGGATCGGCAGCCTGGTGCGGTATGACGTGCGCGCGCTTGACAGGTGGCTGGACAGCCGGAACCAATCGGAGCCGGCAACGGTAGACGAATGGCTGGGGTTGCTCGATGAGAGTTAAGATCACGGGTTTGAAGCGCTACAAGGACCGGCTCGGAATCGAGCGCGTCTATCACCGTAAGAGCGGCACGCCCATAGACCCGAAGCTGACCGGCCAGGCTTTGGCCGCGGAGGTCGACCGTCTAGACAAGCTGCATGCTCCAAAGGTGGCGCAGTCCGGAACGCTCGGGGCGCTGCTCGAAAGCTATAAGAAATCGCCCAAATTCACCGATCTCGCTCCGCGCACGCAGTCCGACTATCAGAAGTATATGGACCATCTGAAGCCAATCGCGGGCACGCCCTTGGCTTTGATCGACACCGCATTCATGGCGAAGCTGCGCGACAAGACCGTCAAGAAGCGCCGCGGCGCGTTCACCAACCACATGATGGCCATGCTCTCTTCGGCCTTCAAGCACGGCAAGGAGTATGGCCTGGTGACATCCAACCCCTGCCTTGAGTTGGAAAAGGCGAGAATCGCAAAAGACAGGCGCAAAGAGAATCGCCCGTGGACGAAGATGGAACGGGTGAATGTGCTGGCTGCCGCCCCGCTCCATTACAAGGTTCCGATCGCGCTTGCGCGCTTCCTGGGCATGCGGCGCGGCGATATCCTGCGGCTGCCGCGAATGGCTTATCGGGACGGCTACATCTCTTTCCGGGCCTCAAAGAACGGCAAGATCATGAAGCTGCCGGCGTTAGGAGAACTGCGCAAGATCCTGGACGAGGCGCTGGAGGCATGGCCGGTTTCAGAGATCGATGTCACGATGCTCTGCCTCAATTCGCACAAGAAGCCCTGGACCGAGATGGGCTTCTCCGCTTCGATTGGAAAGTTCTTCGACGATTGCGTGGCGCGAGGGCTCGCCAGCAAAGGCCTGACCATGCACGGCCTTCGGCATTCGGTGGCGACCGACCTGCGCGAACAAGGCTACCGGCTCGAGGACATCAAGAATTTCCTCGGTCAGGAAACGATCGAGATGGCCGAGCATTATTCTTCGAGCGCGGACGTATCAGGGGTCTTGATCGACATGGCGAATGTGATACAAGCCGGCTCGAAACGAGAACGGGTTTTGTCTAACTCCCGCAAGAAAAGTGTCTAACCGCTTTTCTCTCGTTCGGCCAAAGCCTTGATATCAACGGCTTATTGGGGAATAGGTTAACGGTAGACCCACGGACTCTGACTCCGTTAGTCCTGGTTCGAATCCAGGTTCCCCAGCCAGACGCGCTTTTTGCTATAAAAACAAACGCTTAGGCGAAACGAAAAAATCGCAACCGAAACACTTTTCCGGAAAATTAGACCGGAACTCTAGGCGCCCTCCAGGCTAGTCGGAAGAAGGCTGCTATCAGCTTCAAGGACCAATTTCACATCGGCCTCACTTGAACGTGCGTGCTTGGCTGCGAACGAAATTAGGCTGTCGATTTCAAGCGATCCTTTTTCAAATATCTCCCGGTGTCGACGCTGGGCGAGGATAGTGAGACGGTTGGTAGCGCTTAGGCTAGGTTCTCCATCTCGCGCCTGTCCTTGCGCGTAGTATATCCGCGTGTCAGGGCACCGCAGGAAGGGCACCTGTAGCGACCACCGCCGAACATGGCGATAAGCAGCCAGACCCCCAACCAAGCGCCACCGGTCACGACCGATAAGAGCAGATGCAGTGTGGCGTCTGCTTCTCGCCAAGAACTATGCGTTTCTCTTCCGGGCAAAACTGCCTGGCTTTCTTCGTCCCCATGTGAATCCCCCAAGCCCAAAGAAAAGGCGCGGAAACAATCCCGCGCCCATGTTTGCCTGTCAATCGCCGCTATTTATTCGTCGTCTTTCAGGTCGGCCGCGACCCATTCGCGAAGAATGTCACGCGCGACGAAATCGTTCGTGGCTTCGTCCTTGCTGGCCTGTGCCTTCCTCTCGCAATCGGGGAGCGTGCGGCTAGATCTTCCGTTCGACCTGGCTGTCTGATGGCGCCCGTCCGTATTCCGGGGTGTCGCCCTTGGGTGGTGATGCCAGTATGGCCCTTGTCGGTTATCAGCCGATTTGCGGACTTTTGTTCTTGCGAAATAGTATAGCAGAATCGGAACGGGAGAGCGCAAATATCGCAATTGCGTCGGGTAATTTTTTGCAAGCAGGCAATCGACCAAATGGATGCGGACAAAATCTTCGATGAACTTGAGGCAGAGTTGCACCGCGAGGTCGGGCGAATGGTCGCAACGTGGTCTCAATTGGAGGGCTGGCTTGCTCATATCTTGACGCTACTTTTGGTAAGAAGCGGGAGGGGCCGCGAGGGGGAAACTATCTACTATGAAGTGCCCAACCTGCGCCCCAGAATCGCAGTGATGAATGCGGCCTTTTTCAATCGGTCTGACATTGGCGAGGACATTCAAAAAAGATGGTCGGCGCTCATTGCAGCGACTGAAAAGGAGGCCGTCGAAAGAAACTCGATAGTTCATGGGGATTTTTTGCGCGGGACAGTGGGCAATTCTGACTTGGCAGTGGCTGTGTCGCCAAAAGTATTTTCGGATATGCGTCGGAAGCATCCTCCCAAAGGAGTGAGCAAAATGGGATTCCACTCTGTCGATATCCGGCGCCACACCGAAAGGGTGGCCCTTCTTCGGGATGCGCTTTGGGCACTCTATGGCGACCTTCCCGACTCAGAAGATGCTAAGCCGCCAAGGTCGGCAGAGGAATACCTGGACGCATGGCGGGTCGCGCGTGGCCAGCGCGAATGGCCCTCAGTCAGTTAACGCAGCCGTGTCCGAGTGTTTGCCAGGTTCCCGGGCCGTGTGCTTTTCCGAAACTCATCCGCGACCACACCGCGCATCGTGGCTTCCATCTCACGGGCAATCTTCTTAGCCAGCTCGTCGTTTTGCTGGGGCGTGCCAGCGCTACCATTCACAGTAATCGGTGCCGAGATTTGCAATCTGCGGGCGATTATCCTTGGCGAAAACAGGCGTCGTCCCATCACCCACCACTCCACCATCGGCAAAAGCCGGCAGTCGATTGTCATTGACGGCTTCCAGCAGCGCACGGTTGCGTGCGGTAGCGTGAGCGTTGACCACAAACTCGCCCGTCCGATAGCATTGCCGGAATGCTGTCGCTGGTCGAGCTCCCAGAGCGGCGCACATGGCCGCCGCCGGCAAGCTTCTTTACCGGGCCGCCGGCACTGAAGCCCAGGAATGAGAACAGCCCACCCAGAATACCTGGTAAGTCCGCCTTGCCATTTTTCGACCTTCCGTAACACAATTCCGGAACATATGACCGTACAGTTCTAGGCCAAAAAAGACATTGGATCGCAATAGCTTGTTTGTTTTCAGGCGATTTGAAACAATTGGATTACTGTCCAGGTTCCCCAGCCAGTTTCTTCGCATCGTCGCTGGATTATTGGGAGTGCGTGCCGACGCTGTCCTATCCGCACGCGTCCCAGCCGCAGGCGGCATTCAACCGCTCATTTTGGGCCTTTTA
This sequence comes from Mesorhizobium sp. WSM3859, assembly GCF_002295065.1. GTDB lineage: Bacteria > Pseudomonadota > Alphaproteobacteria > Rhizobiales > Rhizobiaceae > Mesorhizobium. The sequence continues at coordinate 128,378 of NZ_NSGG01000007.1, read as the reverse complement.
CGGCCAAGTGCCTATGCCGTTCGAAGATCGATAATTTGTGCCCGTATGTCATCGGCACCTCGGATCGGCATCCTTCGCATCTAAAGCTTTTGATGCTCTTGATCCAGGAGCCCTTCCGGACGATCGTCCTGGAGCAGCGTTGACATTGGAACATCAAGTTCTTGTCGTGCAGGTCGTTTGACAGGGGCATCATCCCTCCTGGCCAAGCGGGCTATACCGACGCGCGTTCGCCCACGAGCCTATAGCAAGCGCTGCAGCACAGAACCGTGACGGAAGTCACATGCAGAGTTGCATCCACCAGCAACGTTGTCCCTTGGCCAACCTCCTGATGTCCGTCTTATATTAGCAATCAACGATCTATTAATGCCTGGCGTGCAACCTGTTCCAATTGGGAATTTCCCAATCGGCGATCCAGCACTCGGTGTGCCGAGACGCTCGACCGATGCGGAGCAAAACGCATGAGTGTCGAAACAGCATTGGCGCAGCTATTGCGCATGATCCACCGTCGCGCCTTGAATTTGGCGGAACTGCCGGACGATGAGAGAGATCCATACTACGACAGCATCCGCCGATCCTGCTGCGGAGCGGCCGAGCACATCGGTCAATCCCCCGACAACGCCGCCATCACCGCAAACAGCATGGTGGAATTTACCCGGGCGATGGTCGGTATCATCGAGGCGGGGCGCGGGTAAGCCGCACCTGCTCGCGACGCGCTTGGAAGGCGCCGAGAAGCGCGGTAACCGCGTATTGCAGGAAGCTCGCAAGGTGATTGCCAACCGGGCACCTGGACGATCAAGCTTCCTGCGATGGCTATCTCGGTCCGTCACAGATATTCGACGACAGATGCCTGGTTATCGGCATCACCGGGAAACCAACATCCATGCGCGTGCCGGACGGCAGCCCGTTCACCCCCGCTGTCCCGCGGCCGTCCTGCGCGTATTTCAAGGCCATACCGCCCAAGCGCCATCAAGCGCGGATCATGGAATGTCGAAGACGGAGAGGAGAAGATTCTCGACATGCCCGAGGGCGATGACGAGCGGGAGCAGCCCGATCATGAGTGGTGACATCTTCCACAAGATCGCCGCACAAAGGGGAGCCCGACGCGGACAAGACCACGCTGGAGGTAGAGGTGTTGGCCCGCATCATTGCCGACAAGATGGAGCACCTTCATGGCGTCCCCTGTCGGGGTTCAGGTGAACCACGAACTTGCCTTCGTCATGGTGGCCCCGCGCTGAACCGAGTGGACAAATTGTCCAGACGGGCCGGCGCCTCACGGTGGCGGGCTTTTTTTACCGGCAATATGCGCCGTCGTTGCGGACAACATGTAGTTGACGCGACGGTAATGTAGGCGCAATCATTTCGGATCGTGCAGGGTTGAGGGCGTTTCCATGAAACTCGTTGTCATTGGCGTAGCAATAGTATTGGCCGCCACCGGTGCAGCTGTTGCAAAAGAGAAGAAAAAGGTGGCCACCGCTCAGGCTGCAACCTCGTGTTCTACAGCGCATATGAAGGCCGGCAGCAAGCCAAGCCCGAAACTGGATTGTAAACCGACAGCTACCGTGGTTGCGCGCCCGTCTAATCAGGCCGCAAATTTCCTGGACCATCACTTGGGCTACGCCGATCCGTGGATCCCCCCACGTGGCTATTGACGACGGCTTCGGCCCTCCCAGCCTTTTTTCATGTCGCAGCCATGTCGCATGCAGCTGCCGATCGTCTGTTGTAGCAGTTGGAAATCAACGGAAACGGCCAGTAGAGAGGCGCGACACAGGCGACCGCCCTACCTTATCTCAACCGTTTGATTTTAGTGCTGGTCGGCGCTTTGGTGGGCTGCACGACAGACAGCGGCAACGCGGGCCAAAATCAAACCGCGCAAAACAAGGCGCAGTGCGCCGATTTTGGCTTTAAAGAGGGTACGGATGCTTTCGCCAATTGCATGATGAAGCTTGCGCTGCGGCAGCAAGACCAACGGCCGCCCGATCACGATACGCTTGTTCGTCAGTATCGGGACCTCAGCATGGCCCGGCGCGGAGACGATCGCTATCCGGTGTGCAGCGCCTCCAACATGGATGCCGAGCTGGATGTTTCGAGCGGCAAGTGGGTTGGCCCGGATTGCCAGATGGCGCCGGATTAACCGGACAGAGCACGGCAATATTTCCGAGGAACGCCCCAACGGCGTCGCGCATCGTAAGGATGGATCGCGGCGAACGGATTCGCGAAGTGCTGCCTGCGGCCTTTGTCTCTGCTATCGGACTGCTGCAATCGCGATAGGCGCTGAAAATCCTTGATGTGGTCTTGTTGCGCGACTTGCCCGCAGCTCGCAAAGCGGTAGTTGCCATTATCCGATGCTTGTAGGCGCGGCCGCGACCGCGCCCCTATCCGAGGTGCTTCTGAGTCCTCGTTTTCTGGCTGCGGACCCGCGAGCCCCTACTCCGCAGCCTCATATCCCGCGATGCCCTTGATCTCGAGGAAATCCTCCAGGCCGTATTCGGCATATTCGCGGCCGTTGCCGGACTGCTTGTAGCCGCCGAAGGGCAGGCCCGCGTCCCAGGTCGGATAATTGATGTAGACATTGCCGGAGCGCATGCGCGCGGCAACCTGGCGCGCCTTCTCGATGTCCTTGGCCTGGATGTAGGAGGCAAGGCCGAAGACCGTGTCGTTGGCCTGCTCGACCGCCTGCTCGACCGTATCATAGGGCATAATCGACAGCACCGGTCCGAAAATCTCTTCCTTGGCGATGCGCATGTCATGCGTGACATTGGCGAAGACGGTCGGGCGCACGTAGTAGCCGCGGTTGAGCTCGGCCGGGCGGCCGGGGCCGCCGGCGACCAGCGTGGCGCCTTCGTCGATGCCGCTCTGGATCAGGTCTTGAATCTTGTCGAACTGGATCTGGCTCACCACCGGGCCGAGCTTGGAGGCGGGCGCGTCGGCCGGGCCGACGGTGAATTTCTCCGCCGCCTTCTTCGCATAGCCGGCGGCCTCGTCATGCCGGTCGCGCGGCACGAACATGCGGGTCGGGGCGTTGCAGGACTGGCCGCTGTTGGAGAAGCAGCCGGCGACGCCCTTGGTGACGGCCCGCTCCAGATCGACATCGGGGAACAGGATGTTGGCGGACTTGCCGCCCAGTTCCTGATGCACACGCTTGACCGTGTCGGCCGCCGCCTTGGCGACCAGGATGCCGGCGCGAGTCGACCCCGTAAACGACATCATGTCGACATCGGGATGGCTGGCCAGCGCCTGGCCGACGCCCGGGCCGTCACCGTTGACGAGGTTGAAGACGCCCTTCGGCACGCCGGCCTCGTCGATGATCTCGGCGAAGATGATGGCGTCGAGCGGCGCGATCTCCGACGGCTTCAGCACCATGGTGCAGCCGGCGGCAAGCGCCGGGCCGACCTTGCAGGTGATCTGGTTGAGCGGCCAGTTCCAAGGCGTGATCAGGCCGACGACCCCGATCGGCTCTTTCACGATCAGCGACGATCCCTTGACGTGGCGGAACTGGAAGGTCTTCAGCACCTCCGCCATCTTCTCCAGATGCGCCAGCCCGACGCCGACCTGGCTGTCCAGCGCCATCTGGCGCGGCGCGCCCATCTCGCGCGAGACGGCGAGCGCCAGGTCCTTGCTGCGCTTCTTGTAGGTTTCGATGACGCGGTTGAGGATATCGAGCCGTTCCTCGACCGAGGTGAAGCCGAAAGTGGCGAAAGCGTGCTTGGCGGCGGCCACTGCCTTGTCGACATCGGCCTTGGAGCCCAGCGAAATCTGGGCGAAGACGTCTTCGTTCGAGGGATCGATGACGTCGAGCGTGTTCGGCACGACCGGATCGACCCAGGCGCCGTCGATATAGAACTGCAGATTGTGGGACATGATTTTCCTCCTCGGCCAGCCGCGGGTGCTCGATTGCAGTGGATTGGGCCGTCGTATACCGCCAGAGATAACGATGCCGCAAGCGCTCTGTCATACGCAAGCGCGGGCGATTGAGCCAGCCATCCGTCGAGCCTGACTATCGGCTGAAGCCGACCGGGTCGGACTACAGCAGCGTATGTCCAGCGTCACCCAGCAGCCGCGCCGCCGTAGCCCGATCGGCAGCCTTCACCAGCAGGTGGTCGCCATCGAAGGTGGACACCACGAAGATGCCCAGGCCGTTCTCCGACAGCGGCCGAATGACAGACAGCACGATGCCGGTTTCGCCGAAGGCAAAGGGCCCTTCGAATTTGAAGGCGACCCAGTCGCGATCCTGCCTGACGGCAGCCGGTACTCGCTCCTGCAGGCAGGTGATGGAAAGCTCATCCTCGGTTCTGGTGATGCTGACGAAACCCGGCCCGTCCGCCCAGTCGGGAATGCCATGTCCGGCTTCCAGCCGCGCGATCGCGTATAAGCCGTGCAGCTGCTTCAGCCTGATCCGGGGAGTTGTTGTCGCGCTCCGATTGGCGGTCATTCGGCGATCCTCTTGCTCATATAAACGGTCGTGCCATTCATGAATGGTTCTTCCCGGTCGATTGTGTAGCCCTGCTTCTTGTAAAGCGACACATTCGCCTCAAACGCACCGTTGGTCAGCAGGCGAAGCTCTTGACGCCCGGCCTCGCGTGCCTTGCCCTCAGCCCGCTCTAGCAACAGCCGGCCGATCCCTTTGCCCTGCGCCTCCGGCGCCACGCAGACATTCTCGATCCAGAGATGGTCATCGGCCAGTATAGTCTCGAGCATGCCGATAATGCGATCTTGCGAGATGGCGAGGTCGAATGGATGCTCGGCGACAGCCTTGTTGTAGTCAGCGCGCATCGGCAGCGGCTCGCGGCCGATAACCGGCACCCATTTGGCATAGGCGGCGCGCACGATGTCGCGGATGGCGGCGGCATCCGCCGCCTCGGCCGGCCGAAACCGGACGGAAGAATCGATGGTCATTGCAAGGCTCCAGATATGAAAAACCCCGCCGGCTGAAGTCGCGGGCGGGGCAGGAAACGACGAACCGGATCTTTCGTATCGGGCTTTATCGTCGAGCAATCGGCCTGCCGCTTCGCACTCGGCGAAGGCGGCGTCGCTTGGCATTGGCAGGCGCGGGGTTGGACATCGCGGCAAGCTGGAGGAGGAACCGACAAGCGTCAAGCCTCGGCCGGTGTCGGTCATTGGGCCAATGCATTGACAGGTCAACGCGTCGGCACAACGCCAATCGTTCGTAAAACCCGATCGTTATAACTCGAATAATTCGCTGGAAAGATCGGTTCTGGAATGGCATTCCGGCGGCGAGTGCGCATGGAGAATTCGATTGTCTTTCCTGCCTGTCACCGCGAACGATCTTCCAAGTCAGCTGAACTCGGCCGCTGCCGAGCGCAAGCGCCCTGCCGTGACCGCGATCCCGGCCGGCATTGTGCCGGGATTAGTCCTGGTGGCGATGATCACCAGCGTCGCCTACTCGGCGCGCGGCTTCTCCGGCCTGTTCAGCCCGATGATCCTCGCCGTCGTCGCCGGCATGATCTATTCCAACGTGCTCGGCATGCCGGGCCATGCCAAGCCCGGCATCGCCTTCGCGCAAAAACGCCTGCTGCGCTTCGCCATCGTGCTGCTCGGCTTCCAGCTCACGCTCGGCCAGGTGGCGGGCATCGGCCTTGGCGGGGTCTGCATCGTCGCGGCTACGCTCGGCGCCACCTTCCTCTTCACCGTCACGCTCGGCCGGCTGATCGGCGTCGACGCCAAGCTCTCACAACTCATTGCCGCCGGCACCTCGATCTGCGGCGCCTCGGCGATCGTCGCCACCAACATCGTCACCGACGCGCGCGACGAGGACGTCACCTATGCCGTCGCCGCGATCACGCTGTTCGGCACCATTGCCATGCTCGGCTTCCCGCTGCTGGCACCCGCGTTTGGGCTCGACCAGCATGCTTTCGGCCTGTGGGCGGGCGCCTCGATCCACGAGGTGGCGCAGGTGATCGGCGCCGGCTTCCAGAACGGCGCGCTCTCCGGCGAGACCGCCACGGTCGCCAAGCTGACCCGCGTCGCCATGCTGGCGCCGATGGTGATCGCGCTCGGCCTGATGGCGCGCCGCGGCAGCGCCGATGCTTCCGGCGCCAAGCCACCGATGCCCTGGTTCGTTGCGGCCTTTGTGGCCGTCGTGGCGCTGAACAGCCTGGTCGCGGTCCCGGCGCAGATCCATTCGGCGATCGCCTTGGCCGCGCAGATCATGCTGACCATGGGACTCGCCGCCCTGGGGCTTCAGGACGATATTTCTCAGATTCGCTCGCGCGGCCTGCGGCCGCTGCTGCTGGCCTTCTCGGCCTTCATCTTCATCGGCTGCTTCAGCCTGATACTGGTGAAGTTCGCGTAAGGCAGGCCGAGACCAGCCTCACCTCTCAGTCCCCGTCGCCATCCTCGAACTCGCACGCCGCGACATAGATTGCGGCGAGCTTCTCGATGCCGGCCTGGTCCTCCTTGTCGAAGCGGCCAGGCAGCGGGCTGTCGAGGTCGAGCACGCCGAACGCGCCTTCGGCATCACGCAACAGCACCACCAGCTCCGAGCGCGAATCGGCATCGCAGGCGATGTGGCCGGGAAATTCGTTGACGTCCTTGACCAGCATCGACATGTCGAGCTCGATGGCCTTGCCGCAGACGCCCTTGCCGACGGCAATGCGCACGCAGGCCGGCTTGCCCTGGAAGGGGCCGAGCACCAGCTCGTCCTCGGAGGCGAGGAAATAGAAACCCGCCCAGTTGAGGTCGGGCACCATCTGGTAGATCAATGCCGCCGTGTTGGCGGCATTGGCGACGGAATCGCCCTCGCCTTCCAGCAGCGCTTTCAGTTGCGTTGCCAACTCCTTGTAGAAGGCGGGCTTGTTGCTCGTGTCGATGGCGGTTGCCGAAAACATAGTGTCGCCTCTCCGTTGCAAGGGCGCTGACGCGCCCGCTAGAGTTTTCTTCTCTCTGCCACCAATGCAGCGCCCGGGAAATACACAATCGTGAGTGCCGCCCCAGCCAGCCGAAAACGCGACCGCGCCCAGCCGGAGGGAGGCGAAGCACCCCTCACCTTCGCCGTGCTGGTCTTTCCGGGCTTTCCGATGATGGCGTTTTCCTCCGTCATCGAACCCTTGCGCGCCGTCAACATCCTTGCGAAGCGCGATTGCTACCGCTGGGTGATCGTCGGCGCCGATCCCGGCACGGTCGAAGCTTCGAACGGCGTCGTCATCCAGCCCGGCTTTTCCGCGGCGGACGCACCGAAGGTCGACCGCATCGTGGTGTGCTCCGGTGGGGATGCCGATCATGTCGTGGCCGACGCGGCGATGACCTGGATACGCAAAAGCCTGCGCGGCGGCGCGCATATCGGCGCGGTGGCGGACGCCTCGTTCTTCCTCGCCCGCGCGGGCTTGCTCGACGGGCATGCCTGCACCTTGCATTGGACCAGCCAAGCCGCCTTCACCGAGGCTTTTCCGGATATCGAGCTGCGGCGCGATCTCTTCGTCATCGACCGCAAGCGCTTCACTTCGGCCGGCGGCGTTGGCAGCCTCGACATGATGCTGGAGATCATCACGCGCGACTATGGCGCCGAGATCGCGGCGGGCGTCGCGGAATGGTTCGTGCACTCGCCGTTGCGCTCCAGCGTCGACCGCAAGCTGATGCCGCTCAGGCTGCGCACCGGCGTCCAGAACGAGCTGGTCCTTTCGGCCATCGCCATCATGGAGGACGCGGTCGAAGAGCGGCTTGGGATGGCCGAGCTTGCGGGACGGCTTGGAGTGTCACCCGACAAGCTGGAGCGCAATTTCCGCGCCGTGCTGGATATCTCGCCCAACGGCTATTACCGGCGGCTCAGGCTCAAGCGCGCCGCCGACCTCCTGGCGCATTCGACGCTGATGGTGCGCGATGTCGCGCTGGCCTGCGGCTTTGCCTCGATGTCGAGTTTTGCGAGGGCCTTTCGCGAGGAGCATGGGCACGCGCCGAAGGCGATGCGAAGGCATTGATTACCGCGCGTTGCCGCGGCTGCTCATTCGCCGTGCGGCATCCGGCACAACAATCGCGGAATGTCGCACAAGATCTGCATCCTACCCCGCTATGGTCTCCCCATCAGGAGACCTCCCATGAGCATCGTCGTATTCGACCCGGACAGCACCGAGGATGTAGACTTCAAGGACCGCATGCGCCATCCGGCGGCAGCCGATCCTGCCGGCGGCATGTGGCTGTCCGACACCGAGCCGTCCTTCATCGATGCGGATGCCCTGCGTAAGGGGCGCCTTACCAAGCTGCGCTCCTGGATGCGCGAGGCGGGCTATGGCGGCGTCGTGCTGTTTGACCCTTACAACCAGCGCTACGCCACCGGCTCTCGCAACATGTTCGGGTATTTCCTGCGCAACTCGACCCGCTATTTCTTTATCCCCACCGAAGGGCCGATCGTGCTCTTCGAATATCCGCAGAGCTACCATGTCTCGATGGTGCTCGACACGATCGACGAGGCGCGGCCGTCGAAGCTGGTCTGGTCATCGGTCTCCGGCCGCGACGACGAGACCGCCGGACCGTTCGCCGACGAGATCACCGAGCTCCTGAAAAAGCATGGCGGCGGCTCGATGAAGCTCGGGCTCGACCGCTGCAGCCACCTGCAGGCGCTGGCCCTGGAAAAGCGTGGCTGCGAGGTGAAGGATTGCCAGGGCGAGATTTTGGCCGTGCGCGCGGTAAAGACACCGGAGGAGGTGAAATGCCTGATGGCCTCCATGGCCGGCGCCGAGGCCGCGGTGGCTGCGGTGCGGGAGGCAATCAAGCCCGGCGTTTCCGAGAACGAGCTGTTCGCCATCATGTATGGCGAGGTCATCCGCCAGGGCGGCGAGTTCATCGAGACGCGCCTGCTGACGTCGGGACAGCGCACCAATCCGTGGTTCAACGAAGCAAGCGGGCGCAAGATCCGTCCGGGCGAATTGCTGGCGCTCGATACCGACACGATCGGCTGCTACGGCTATTATTCGGACTTCTCGCGCACCTTCCGCTGCGGGCCGGGCAAGCCGACGCCTTACCAGAAGTCGCTCTACCGCATGGCGCACGACCAGGTGCAGCACAATATCGGCATCGTAAAGCCCGGCATGGCTTTTCGCGAGATCGCCGAGAAAGCCTGGAAGATTCCCGACCGCTTCGTCGACCAGCGCTACACGTCGGTCATGCACGGCGTGGGCATGCATGGCGAGACGCCCTTCATCGCGCATGCGATGGACTACGAGACCTATGGCCGCGACGGCATCATCGTGCCCGGCATGGTGGTGAGTGTGGAGAGTTATATCGGCGAGAAAGGCGGCCGCGAGGGCGTCAAGCTGGAGGACGAGATTCTGATCACCGAGACCGGCACCGAACTGCTCTCGCGGTTTCCTTATGAAGACGAATTTCTTGACAAGTAGCGCCCACGTACCGACAGCACACTCCACATGAAAACGCCCATTTCCATCCGGCGCGGCACGGTGGCCGCGGTGTTCATCGATCTCCAGGAGGAGCATCGCAAGGACAAGCGCTATCTGGTCGAGGGATTTGCCGACATCCTCGCCAACGTACAGCGCCTGCAGGAGGCGGCGCGGCGCAATTTCGTACCGCTCTATCACTGGGCCTATATCGTCAACCTCGCCGAGGCGCGGCCGTTCCATCCGGTCGATGACACAGGCAAGTCGGCCTTTTCCGACAAGGACGATCCGCTGACCGCGATCTGCCACGAAGTGGCGCCGCAGAACGGCGAAGCCATGCTGGTCAAGCAGGAGGCCAGCGCCTTCGGCAAGAACGATTTCGCCCAAAAGCTCAAGGCAGCCGGCATCGAATGGCTGGTGATTGCCGGCGTCTGGACCGAGGCCTGCATCGACGCCACGGTGAAGGACGCGGTAGCGCGCGGCTTTCGGGTTCTGCTGGTCAAGGATGCCTGCGGCAGCGCAACTGTCGCCATGCACCAGACCGGCATCCTCAACCTCGCCAACCGACTCTATGGCGGCGCCGTCACCAACACGCTCGACGCCTGCCGGCTGATGGCCGGCGACACGGTGAATGTGTGGCAGGTAGAGGGTTCGGTGCCGTTGCGCTTCACCTTCGAGAACGCGGCGCGGCTCTACGCCGAGCTCTGACGGCGATGACCAGCGCCCCAGCCGATCCGGCGGCGAGCCGCGGCAAATATGCCGACCGGCTCGACCGGGAGCTCTGGGACTATATCGACCGGGTCAACAGCTGGTACCCGCCGGAGATCGTTGCCGCATCCATACCCGAGCAGCGCGCCGTCTATGATCGGATGTGCGTGGCGTTTCACCAGGGTCGTCCGGAGGGCGTCATGGCCAGCGACGGCCTCGTAGCGACGGGCTCGCATCCGATCCCGGTCCGCCGCTATCGCATGGCGGGCAAGGCGGCGGCGATCGTCCTCTACTATCATGGCGGCGGCTTCGTGCTCGGCGATCTCGACAGTCACGACGACATCTGCGCCGAGATCTGCGCCGGCACCGGTTTCGAAGTAATCTCGGCCGACTACCGGTTGGCGCCGGAGCATCTGCACCCGGCCTCCTTCAACGATGCGCTGGCCGTGTTCGAATGGGTCGCGGCGACCAGCACGCTGCCGATCGTGCTTTGCGGCGAGAGCGCCGGCGGCAACCTGGCCGCGGCGGTGGCGCAGGCGACCCGCCGCCATCCCCGGCACGCGATCGGGCAGATGTTAATCTATCCCGGCCTGGGCGGCGACGAGAGCGGGCGCTCTTATGTTGAGCATGCCGAAGCGCCGCTGCTGACGCTCGCCAATATCGAGTTCTATCGACGGGTCCGGTCGACACCCGGTCAGGCTTTGGACGACCCGACGTTCTCGCCGCTTCAAGACCACGATTTCTCAGGCCTGCCGCCGACCATCATCGTCACCGCCGAATGCGATCCGCTTTCCTCAGATGGCAAGACCTACCGCGACCGCATCCTGGCCGTCGGTGGGTGGGCGACATGGCGCGAGGAGCCCCGGCTGGTACACAGTTTCCTACGAGCGCGTTCCACGGTGCCAAGGGCAGCGGAGGCGTTTGCAAGGATTGTTGCGGATATCGGCGCGCTTGGGCGGGGCGAGTGGCCGTATTGAAGGGCGCTCCCCCTCACCCAGCCTCCGCTTCGCTCGGCTGACCTCTCCCCAAGGGGAGAGGAGCCTGTCAGCGCCGGCGCGAACCTCTTCTCCCCTCGGGGAGAAGGTGGCCGCGAAGCGGCCGGATGAGGGGGCGACGGCGTCTGAGTCAACTTTAGCCTGCGGAACAGCGCACAAGAACTGCGGAAAACCAAACATTTCACCGCGGAAAGCGGACCTATCATTCCCTTGCAGGCAACGGCGCCCTGGCGGTCGCATCCGCCCCCGCGCCTGGCGATCCCGGGGCGACCGTTGGCTCGTGCAAGTCGTTGCCCCCAACAGACCGCCGCGCGGGCAACGTGCGCCAACAACAGAGGGAACGACGATGAAATTCATGCTGACCGACAGGAAACTGCACCCGCGTGCCAGGCCGATCGCCGACGACTTCAAGAAGAGCGCGATCAGCCGGCGCGAATATCTGGCGCTGATGGCCGGCTTTGGCGTCAGCGCCGCCGGCGCGATGGCGCTGGGCGGGATTGTCCCCTCGCCTGCCCGCGCCGCCGAACCGAAAAAGGGCGGCGTGCTGCGCGTCGCCATGAACGTCAAAGGCTTCAAGGATCCACGCACCTTTGACGGCGTCGAAATGTCGAATGTCGCGCGCCAGTGCAACGAATATCTGGTGCGCTGGAACACCGACTTCTCCTTCGAGCCCTGGCTGCTGGAAAGCTGGGAAACCAGCGACGACGCCAAGACGATCACGCTTCACGTGCGCAAGGGCATCACCTGGTCGAACGGCGACACATTCAACGCCGACGACGTGATCCACAACCTCAACCGCTGGTGCGATGCCTCGGTGGCCGGCAATTCGGTCGCCGCGCGCATGGGCGCGCTGGTCAATGCCGACACCAAGAAGCCGGTCGACGGCGGCATCCAGAAGGTCGACGACTACACCGTCAAGCTCAACCTGCCCAAGCCCGACATCTCGCTGATCGCCGGCATGGCGGACTATCCGGCGCTGATCATGCACCGCTCCTATGAGGGCGACGCCGACCCGAAGAAGGCTTTGGCCATCACCACCGGCCCTTGCGAGCTGGTGAGCTGGGACGCCGAGACGGGCGCGGAGGTGAAGCGCAAGGACAAGCCCTGGTGGAAGGGCGAGTTCTATCTCGACGGCATCAAATGGGTCGATTACGGTTCCGATCCCAACGCCATGCTGTCGGCCTTCGAATCCGGCGAGATCGACACTGACCATGAGACCGCATCGGACGCCGTCTCGCAGACCGACAAAATGGGCTTGCAGAATTCCGAGATCGCCACCGGCTCGACCATCGTGGCGCGCTTCAATGTCTCCAACGCGCCCTATGACGACGTCAAGGTGCGCCGCGCCGCCCAGCTTGCCGTCGACAATGCGGCCGTGCTGAAGCTCGGCCTCGACGGCCGCGGAAAACCCGCCGACAACCACCATGTCGGCCCGATGCATCCGGAATTCGCCGATATCGGCCCTGCGAGGCGCGATGTCGACCAGGCCAAGAAGCTGATCGCGGAAGCCGGCAAAGCCGACCATGAATATGAGCTGATCTCCGTCGACATCGAATGGCAGAAGAGCACCGCCGACGCGATCGCAGCACAGATCCGCGAGGCGGGCCTCAAGATCAAGCGCACCGTGCTGCCGGCCGCGACCTTCTGGAACGACTGGAGCAAGTTCCCCTATTCCTGCACTGAGTGGCTCGGCCGCCCGCTCGGCGTCCAAGTGCTGGCTTTGGCCTATAAATCGGGCGCGGCCTGGAACGAAAGCGCCTATGCGAACAAGGAGTTCGACGAGCTTCTCGACAAGGCGCTTGCGACGCCGGACGCCGAGCAACGCAAGGAGATCATGGCCAAGATCGAGACCAATTTGCGCGACTCGGGCATCATCATCCAGCCCTACTGGCGCTCGGTCTACCGCACCTATCGCAAGGGCGTGCAGGGCTGCGAACAGCACCAGGCACTCGAGCAGCATTTCGAAAAGGTGTGGCTGGAGAGCTGATCCTCCCGGGACGGCACGAGGCCGGCGCGGTGTTCCGAGCCGCGCCGGCCGCCGCTTTTCAGCGCTCAAGCTTCTGACGGGCCGACCGACATCCGTTCGATGATCGTCGTGGGCAGCACGATCCTTTCGGGCGGACGGTCGTCACCTTTCAGGCGGCGTATCAACAGTTCCGCCACCGATTTACCGAGCGCATAGACCGGCTGGTCGATGACGGTGATCGGCGGCGTGGTCACGCTTGTCCAGTCGGCATCGTGGAAGGTGATCAGCGATATGTCTTGAGGGATGCTGAGGCCGCATTCGCGGATTGCCTTGAACAACTCCAGCGCCACGACGCTGTCGGAGGCGAGGATCGCCGTCGGCCGCTCTGCGCTTTTGAGCAGGCGCTGCATCAAGGCGTGCGCGCTTTCCGATCGCCCGCTGCCGAAATGGATATTGCGCTCCGCCCCTTCGATGTCCGCCTCGCGACAAGCCTCGATAAAGCCGAGGATGCGCTCGCGCACCGTCGAGGTGTTAATCCTGGACGCAGCGCCGCGAAAGTCCCCCGACAACATCGCCGCAGTGACATAAGCGATCCGTCGATGGCCTGCCCTGGTCAGAATGCGAGTGGCCCGCAGCGCGGCGTTGCGGTCGTCGACGGTGACGGTGTCGACGGCAAGCTCCGGCAGGGCGCGGTCGAGCAGCGCCAGCGGGCAGGCGATCTCCTTTAGATGCGCGATCTCCCCGGATTGGGCCGGCGTCACGATCAAGCCATCGACCTGCTTGGCCAGGAGGACGCGGATCGCGTTCTTCTCCGCTTCGACGTCCTCGCCCGAATTCGCGAGGATGACGTTGATGCCCGACAAGCGCGCCACGTCGCTGATGCCGCGCACGGCAAGCGAGAAGAACGGGTTCTCGATATCGCCGACGACTACGCCGATGCTGCCGGAGCGCCCGGTTGTCATGCTGCGCGCGAGCTCGTTCGGCCGGTAGTCGAGCGCCCTGGCTGCTTCCAGCACGGCCGCGCGAACTGTCTCGCTCACCGTGCCGTAGCCGCCCAGTACGCGCGCCGCCGTCGCCTTCGAAACCTTGGCTTCGCGGGCGACGTCGCTGACGGTGACGGAGGGAGCCTTGGATGGGCGATTCATTTCTTGGGCAGTCGCTTTCAAATTCGTTGACGGATGGTCGTCGCTGTGCCTACAAATGTCAAGAGACCGGTCTCATTCACAATTGAGACCGGTCTCACAAGAAAAGAGCGCCGAGAGGCGCCGCATCGGAAACCGTGTCGAATTGGCCGCCGGGCTGTCTCGAAAGCCCGGCTTGAACCGATCTTCAGAGTGGAGAACAACCAATGAGCATAAGAGGTCTTTTCACAGTGAGCCGGCGGCAGCGCATCGGCCCGGTCTTCCTCGCCATCGCGCTGGCGGCGCTTTGGCTCCCCAAGGCCTGGGCGGCGGACAATCCCTACAATCTCATCGATCCAAAGACGATCAGCGTCGGCACGATGGGCGACGCCAAGCCCTATGCCTTCACCACCGCCGACGGCAAGTTCACTGGGTTCGATCTCGAATTCTTCCTCAACGTGGTCGGCCGGATGGGCTTCAAGCCGGACCAGGTGACCTTCACTGGGCAGGAGTTCTCGGCGCTGATGCCGTCCGTCGCCAACCAGCGCTTCGATGTGGCCGTCGCGGCCATCGGAACGACGGAGAAACGCAAGCAAACGGTCGACTTTTCCGACGGCTATCTTGCCGGATACCTGTCCGTGCTGACGTCAAACCCCAAGATCACCAGCGCCGAAGGCCTTGCCGGCAAGCGCCTCGGCGTCGTCCAGGGCACGCTGCAGGAAATCTACGCTACCAAGAATTTTGCCAATACCGACCTGGTAAAATTCCCGGACAACAACTCGGCTATCGCCGCGCTCAACAATGGCACGATCGACGGACACTTCCTCGACTATGAGGCGGCCAAACAATATGGCGAGCGCTATGCGGCGCTTAAGATCGCCATCAACGTCCCGTCTTTCGACGCGCCAGCTGGCTTCGTTATCCGCAAGGGCAACGACGCTTTTCGCGAGGCGCTGAACAAGGGCATCCACGAAGCCATGCAGGACGGCACCTGGCGCGACCTCTACCAGAAATGGTTCCCTGGATCGCCGATGCCGGAGCAATATCTCCCCAAGAAGAACTGACCTGCAAACTGCCGCCGGCGCGAATGCCGACGGCCTTTCAGGCAGGCCATAAGCGATCGCGCGACGGGCAATTCCGTCGCCGAGCAAGGCAGGTTGGCGAATGAATTGGTTAGAAAACCTTCAGCGCAGCTTCTTCGATTGGGACGCGATGGCATCGGTGCTGCCGTCGTTGCTCATGGTCGGCTTGAAGAACACGCTGATCCTGGCCGCGGCTTCGACGGTGCTCGGCATCGTCATAGGCATGATGCTTGCGGTCATGGGCATCTCGCGCTCTGGCTGGCTGCGGATTCCGGCGCGCGTCTATACCGACATCTTTCGCGGGCTGCCGGCGATCCTCACCATTCTTTTGATCGGCCAGGGTTTTGCCCGCATCGGCCGCGAGCTATTCGGCCCCTCGCCTTACCCGCTCGGCATCCTGGCGCTGAGCCTGATTGCCGGCGCCTATATCGGTGAGATTTTCCGCTCAGGGATCCAGAGCGTCGAGAGCGGTCAGATGGAGGCGTGCCGCGCGCTCTCCATGAGCTATGGCCAGGGCATGCGGCTGATCGTCATTCCGCAGGGCATACGCCGCGTGCTGCCCGCTTTGGTCAATCAGTTCATCGGCAACGTCAAGGATTCCAGCCTTGTCTATTTCCTCGGCCTGCTTGCCTCCGAGCGTGAGATTTTCCGCATCGGCCAGGACCAGGCAGTGGTCACCGGCAATCTGTCGCCGCTGCTTCTGGCCGGCATGTTCTATCTGATCATCACGGTGCCGCTGACCCATGTGGTCAACCACATCGACAACCGTCTGCGGCTCGGCAGGCAGAAACCGGGCGCCGCCGTCAGCGGCCTGGTCGAGGTCGGCGAGTTGAAGGACATGACGGGCAGGACCCCGGCAACGGCACGGCCGGCCATCAAGGCCGGCAGCCTCGAGGTGCGCGACCTCGACATGGCCTATGGCGAACTGCAGGTGCTGAAAGAGATAAGGCTCAAGGTCGAGCCAGGGACGGTCACCTGCGTGATCGGTCCATCGGGGTCAGGGAAATCGACACTGCTGCGGTGCCTCAACCGGCTGGTCGAGCCCAAGGCCGGTGACGTCCTGCTCGACGGCGAGAGCATTCTGGCGATGCAACCGGAGCAGCTTCGCCGCCGCGTCGGTATGGTGTTCCAGCATTTCAACCTGTTTCCGAACCACACGGCGATCGAGAACGTCATGCTGGCGCTGACCAGGATCAAGGGCATGGCGGGAAGCCAGGCACATCGCACAGCCGAGGCGCGCCTAGCCGAAGTGGGCCTTGCCGCCCGCGCGGACTACCGGCCGAGCCGCCTCTCCGGCGGCCAGCAGCAGCGCGTGGCGATCGCCCGCGCGCTGGCCATGGACCCCGAGGTCATCCTCTTCGACGAGGTGACCAGCGCCCTTGACCCGGAGCTGGTCAAGGGCGTGCTCAACCTGATGGCCGATCTCGGCCGGCGCGGCATGACGATGATCGTCGTCACCCATGAGATGGGGTTCGCGCGCAAGGTGGCCGACCAGGTCGCCTTCATGGACGAGGGCCGCATCGTCGAGGTCGGCCCGCCGGCGGAGATATTCGACCGGCCGAAAAGCCCAAGACTCCGGCAATTTCTCGCCGAGGTGCTGTGAGCGATGCCGCCGCGCCCTCTCCCAAGCCAAAGCCCGATCATCGAAAGCTGCATTAATGACTGAAAAATCTGCCCTCAAGGTCGCCGTCATCGGCGCTGGCGTTTTCGGCGTCTCAACCGCCGTTCATCTCGCCCGGCTCGGCGCGCAAGTGACGATCGTCAGCGACGGGCCGGTCGCCAACGGCGCGTCGTCGCGCTCACTCGCCTGGCTCAACTCGGCGCGCAAGCGCTCGGCCGCCTACCATGCGCTGCGCATCGCGGGCCTCGACCGCTACCGGAAGTTCGCAGCCGGGCAGGATTGCCGCGCCTGGCTGCGGCTTGACGGCGGGCTCACCTGGGACGCCGACAACGCCGCCAACCAGATCGAGGAAATCTTCCGCCACGAACAGGCGATCGGTTACGAGACGCGGCTGCTCGCGCCCGCCGAGATCGCCGCCGTCACGCCAGGCGTCGACGCAAAGGCTGTTTCTCGCCAAGGCGCCATCTTCAATGCCGGCGAAGGCTGGGTCGATCTGCCTTCGCTTATCGGCCTGCTGCTGCGGGATTTCGGTGAACGCGGCGGCCGGATTATCACCGATGCCGGCGCTGCCGATGTTGTTCTCGCCAATGGCCGGGCGACCGGCGTGAGGACCTCCTCCGGCCTGGCTATCGATGCCGACGCCGTCGTGGTCGCGACCGGCCCGGCGGTGCCGGCCATGGCGGCAAAAGCAGGCCGGCGCGTTGGTGACGGCACGACGCGCGCGCTGCTCCTCTTCAGCAAGCCAGTCCACCATCCGCTGCGCGCCGTGCTCAACACGCCGCGTGTCGCCATTCGGCCGACCCCCAACGGCGGTTTCGCGCTCGACTCGGCCTGGTCCGAGGAAGAAGTCATCGTGCGCGACGACGGTAGCTACGAGGCCAAGCCATCGACGATCCGGGGTCTGCTCGAGGAGGCCTCCAAGGTGCTGGAAGGCAATCCGAAATTGGCGCTGGAAAGCCATCACATGGGACCGAAGCCGATACCGGCCGATGGCGAACCGGTGATCGGCCAGCTGGCCGGCATTCCAGGCTACAACGTCGTCTTCAGCCACAGCGGTGCCACGCTCGGTCTCGTCGCGGGCGAGTTGCTGGCGGGCGAGATCGTCAGCGGCGAGCCCAGTCCGTTGCTTGAGCCGTTTCGTCCCGCGCGGTTCGACAGTTGAGAAGCCGTTTGCCAAGCCCGCGTCTTTCGGCACAGATTGCGCGTGACCGGTTTTCGCCGGCTCGATGCGAGAAACAATCGGGCATGGACCACTTCGACCTCGGCACCTATCGCCGCCCCATCTCCACATCCTCGGCCGAGACACGGCGCTGGTTCGATATCGGGCTGAACTGGTGCTACGGCTTCAACCATGAGGAAGGGATAAAGTGGTTCGAGAAGGCGCTGGAGAGCGATCCGGGCTGCGCTTTCGTCCATTGGGGCATCGCCTATGCCGCCGGCCCTTTCTACAATCTGACCTGGAAGGAGCATGGCAAGGCCGAAGCCGACCGTGTCGCCAGGCGCTGTTTCGAGCATGTGCGGCTGGCGCAAGCCAATGCGGCGAGCGCGAGCCCTGTCGAACGGCGGCTGATCGAGGCGCTCAGCGCCCGCTTTCAGAAGCCGCATGGCGTGAGCGCCGCCGAGTTCGAAAAATGGGACGACGCCTATGCCGCCGCCATGCGCGAAGTCTATCGCGACCATCCCGACGACCATGACGTGATGGCGCTGACGGTCGAGGCGCTGATGATGCGCACGGTGCGGCGGCTGTGGAACCTCCGGAACGGCGAGCCGGCGCCGAATTCGGATGTGCTCGAAGCGCTGGAAATCTGCGAGCGCTCGATCCGGCTCTCGGACGAAGCCGGCACTGCGCCACACCCGGCGGCGCTGCATCTCCACATCCATCTGCTCGAAATGTCGACGCAGCCGGAGCGCGGCATGCGCTCGGCGGAGCGGCTGGGCACGATGTGCCCGGATGCTGGCCATATGAACCACATGCCGGGGCACATTTACGTGCTCTGTGGCGAGTATGAGAAGGCGAAGCTCGCCAGCGAGAAGGCGGTGCGCGCCAACGACCTCTACCTCGCCTATGCGGGCGAGCCGACGTATTACCTGCTCGGCTGCTGCCACGACCTGCATCTGATGATGTTCACCTGCATGTTCCTCGGCCAATACCGGCCGGCGCTCTGGGCCGCCGACAAGGTGCGCAGCCTGGTGACGCGCGATGTCGTCAGCATTCCCGAGCGGCCGAAGCTGACGCAGACGGTCGAGGGCTATCACGCGATGAAATCGCATGTTCAGGTGCGCTTCGGGCGCTGGCGCGAGATCATTG
This sequence comes from Mesorhizobium sp. WSM3859, assembly GCF_002295065.1. Classification (GTDB taxonomy): domain Bacteria; phylum Pseudomonadota; class Alphaproteobacteria; order Rhizobiales; family Rhizobiaceae; genus Mesorhizobium. Next base: position 109,233 of record NZ_NSGG01000007.1, on the reverse strand, counting down.
ACGAGCCGATGAATAGCGAGCCCGACCTCTATGTGGTGACCGCCGCGCTGCAGCACTACGCCAAGGGCGTGGCGCACGCGACGCTTCGCCAATTCGCTGACGCCGAGCGCGAGCGCGAGCTGTTCAGCCGGCAAATCGACGGCATTCCGGCGGAGCGCCGTTTCCTCAGCAACCCGACAAAAGCCTCGCTCGCGGTGGGCGCGGCGCTGCTCGACGGCGAGCTCGCCTATCACCAGGGCCGGCATGACGAGGCCTATGATCATCTGCGGCGCGCGGTCGAGCTCGACGACAATCTCTCCTACACCGAGCCTTGGGCCTGGATGCATCCGCCGCGCCACGCGCTGGCGGCGCTGCTGCTCGACCAGGGCCATGCGGCGGAGGCCGAGCAGGTCTATCGCGACGATCTGGGCTTGAGCGGCGCCGTGCAACGCTGCGCCCAGCACCCGGACAATGTCTGGGCGCTGCACGGTCTGGTCGAATGCCTGAAGCGCCGCGGCGAGAAAGACGAGCTGCCGGGATTGCAGGCGAAGCTAGCGGCGGCGCTTGTCAAGGCGGATGTTGCGATCACCTCGTCATGCCTGTGCCGAACAAGCGTACTATTGGACGTTTGCTGTTGCCATTGAGGGCAATTGCCGCCGTCCGCGACCCGGCCCGATTGCTAGGAGAAAACGGCCACCAATTCGTCGACGCCTCCGCCTTCCTTTGCACGTCGCAAGGCTGCGTATGTGTTCGTCGCGATAACCGACGCCAGCAGCCATGCGATCGCGGTGACGGCGCCATTTGCCGTGGCGTTGACGATGACCACAAAAGCAGGGGCAGCCGCAAGCGCGAGGTCGAATTCAAGAAAAAGTCCCAGCCTGAGGGCGAGGATGAGCAAAAAGAGAACCAGGAACAGGCCGAATATCGGCCAGCGATATCCCTTGGTCAGTGCGCGGCTGCGCCTTATCGAAGCCATTGCTCCAAGCCCTTCGCGCATAGCGACCGGAACCGCCGCCAGGCTGCCCAGCACCCAAACGACGCAAGGCACGACCATCAGCAGGAATGCGACACCGCCGCCGAAAGTCGGAAAGAACAATCGCGCGGCGACTACCGCTTGCTGCGCGCAAAACCAAAACAGATAGATCGTAAGTCCGATGCCGAGCACAGGAACGAGACGGCGCAAGGCCGGCTGAACGCAACTCGCGATCGACGGATGATGGCCATTGGCGTCTTCAAGAACCGCCTTCGACAGCACCGCATGCCCCAGAAAGGCCGGTAATGCGGCCAAAAGCCCGGCAAAAAGCAAAAAGCCCACATAGACGGGCGGTGCGACCCCGCCGCCGACCACGAACGCTGCCCTCTCCCTGTACGCAAAAGTCAGCAGACCACTCAGGAGTGACGGCAGGGCAAAAAAGCACACGGCGACCCCCAACGCGAGAACCGGATTGCGTCCGATGAACGAGAGCGTATCACCGATTACCCCGCCCAGCCGGAATTTACCGGCTGGGCCTGGGCTTGCCAAAGCCATCGAGTCGATTCCTGTGGCCTACGAGAAGATCTCCGCCAGCTCGTCGACGCTGGTGCCTTCCTTGACCTGGCGCAGCTCGACATAGGCGGCCGCGATGGCCACCGAAATCAGCGTCGAGAAGATGCTCGAAACCAGGCTGCTTGCAACGGCTCCGGCGGCCGCTCCGGAGGAGGAGATGCCGCCGGCGGAGGCGACCATGAACCCGATCACCAAGGAGAAGCCACCCTGGATGACGATAGCCATTATGCCGATGATCAGGAACAGGCCAAAGATCGACCAGCGGCTTCCCTTGGTCAGATGCCGACTGCGCGAAATCGAGCCGAACACGCCCTCCCTTTCCTGAACCACCACCGGGATCGCAACGGAAATGCTCAGCACCCACATCGCGGTGGCGACGATTATCGCGAGCGCGATCAGCCATCCGAGAAATGGTATGAGCGCAGCTATGAAGGCCGCTATGAGGCCTGCCACCACCATGGCCAGAAAAACCACGATGCCGATGCCGAAGGTCGGCAAGAGACTGCGCAGGGCTATCTGAATACAGTCGCCCACTGCCGGCTGCTTGCCGTTCATGCTCTCGACCGTCGCCCGAACCAGCGCCGCCTGGGCGAGGAAAGCCAGCACGAAAATCACCAGGGCGGCGATCATCGAAACAAATCCGTAGTTTTCCAAAGCTGCCTGTTCCATGCCGGCGACGCCCTCTACGCCGAAGCTGGCGAGCCGACTGAAGTTCCAATAGTTGTAGATCAATGCCGGCAGGGTCGTGAAAAGGCCGACGATCACCGCGAGAGAGCCGAAGCTGCGGCCGATGACGGAGAACGTATTGCTGAACACCCGGCCGATGCTGAACTTCTCCAGCCTGCCGCTTGAGATTGACGCCATGTTACCTTTCCCCCTGCTTATGGATATCCGAAATTGGAAAGTATAAATCACCAAGATTGATACTTGCGGTTGGGCCCGCTTGCAATTGTCTTGGCGTATTGCCAGTGTCGGACCTGAACCGCGGGTTGCAGGGGAAACGGGTGGCAGCCGCACAGGCAGTGACAGAAGATGCGGAACGGCTGGCACAGTTGCACAAGCAGCTGCTGGCGAACGATTCGATCCAATTCGGGCTGCCGGGCTTCGTGCGGCCCGAGCCACCGCAATGGCTGAAGCCGCTGCTGGATGGCTTGGCCAAGCTCAGCCCCTACATGATCTATCTGTTCTGGGGCGCGGTGATCCTCGGCGTCGCGATCATCGCTTTTCTGCTCCTCCTTGAAGCCAAAGGCGTCGCCTGGCGCCTGCCCTGGCGGCGCAAGCGCCAGGAGACCGAAGAGAAGGAGGAATGGCGCCCGGACGCGGGGGTCGCCCAGGTCCTGCTCTCCGAGGCCGATGCGCTCGCCGGGCGCGGCGAGTTTGACGAGGCGGTGCATCTTCTGTTGCGCCGCAGCGTCGCCGACATTGCGACCCGCATACCGGACTTCTTGCGACCGTCGCTCACCGCGCGCGACATCGCGGCCGCCGGCTCAATCCCTACCCGGCCCCGTGCCGCCTTCAGCGAGATCGCCCGCATCGTCGAAGCCGCACTGTTCGCCCGACGGCCCGTCGGCGCCGAAGGCTGGCAGCAGGCGCGCGGCGCCTATGAGCGTTTCGCCTTCCGGGACGCCTGGGCATGAGCGCGGCAACGACGGAAGCAGCACAGGAACCGTTTAGCCGCAAGACCTTGTTCTGGGGCATCTTCGCCAGCCTTTTGGCCGCTGCCGGCTTCTTCCTGCTGTCCACCTATGCACCCGATTTCCGCCAGCCCGAAGGCGGCGCCACGCCGTTTTCGAAAGGCGGGACCGGTTATGCCGGGCTTGTCGAATGGCTGAAGCTCACCAATGGACAGGCGCCGCCGATGGAGCGCGGCGAGAAGGACCTGGAGTCCCCGCTGGCTTCGACCTTCCTGCTCGTGGTCACCATCGCGCCGGGCAGCGACCCGGCCGCGCTCGACCACCTCATCAAGCTGCGCACCGGCAAGGACACGCTTTTCGTGCTGCCGAAATGGCAGACCGTTCCCTTGCTGGGCCGTGACGGCTGGGAGACCAAGGTCGAACGACTTCCCAGTGCGGTCGTCAATGACTGGCTCGGCCGCATCGCCAAGGCAAAGCTCGGCGAAGGCAAGCCGGCGGTCGACCTGATCGATGTCCAAGGCCGCAGGATCGCGGTGCCGGACGAACTGCAATGGGTGGCGGATGATCACCCGCTGATCGCGGCCGGTAACGGCAAAGCCGTCCTCACCGAGCTCGACAACGAACCCTTCTACATCCTCACCGATCCCGATTTCATCAACAATGCCGCGTTGGGCGACGAGCAGAAGGCGGCCGCCGCGCTCGACATGATCGCCATGCTGGAGCCCGCCAAGGGCGCAGTCATGTTCGACCTGACGCTGCACGGCATCGGGGGAAACTACGACCTGGCCAAGCTCCTGGTCGAGCCGCCCTTCCTGGCACTGACGCTTTCGGTGCTGGTGGCGGCGGCGCTTGCCTTCCTGCACGGGCTCGGCCGCTTCGGGCCGCCGCGCGCGGAGGGACGCGCCATCGCATTCGGCAAGCGGGCGCTGGTCGACACCACGGCGATGCTGTTGAAACGCGCCGGGCGCCTGCAGGAGCTTGGCGACCGCTATGCAACACTGGTGCGGCAGCGCGCTGCCGCCCTGCTCGGCGCGCCGCATGGACTGCAGGGCGAGGCGCTCGACCGCTGGCTCGATTCCCGCGACAAAGGCGAGACGCACGGCTTCAGCCGGCGCTTCCAGGCCGCGAACGAATCCAACAATTTGGCAGCAATGCATGAAGCAGCCGAACAGCTGCATGATTGGACAGCAAGGAGGCTCGGTGAACGTCGATGAAGTGAAGGCCCTGGCGAACGCGATCAGGGAAGAAGTGGCGAAAGCGATCACCGGTCAGCACGACACGGTCGACCTGATGCTGACGGCCCTGTTTGCCGGCGGCCACATCCTGCTCGAGGGTCCGCCGGGCACCGCCAAGACCATGACGGCGCGCTGTTTCGCGCAGGCGCTGGGCGTCGCCTATGGCCGCATCCAGTTCACGCCCGACCTGATGCCCGGCGATATCGTCGGCGCCAACATCTACAATTTCCAGACCGGGCAGTTCACGCTGACGCGTGGTCCGATCTTCTGTGACCTTTTGCTCGCCGACGAAATCAACCGCACGCCGCCGAAGACGCAGGCTGCCCTGCTCGAAGCCATGCAGGAGCACGCCGTCACCTTCGACGGCACCACGCATTCGCTCGGCAGGAATTTCATGGTGGTGGCGACGCAGAACCCGATCGAGCACCAGGGCGTCTATCCGCTGCCCGAGGCGCAGCTCGACCGCTTCCTGTTCAAGCACCGGGTGAGCTATCCGGATCTTGCGGAAGAGCGCGCCATCATCGTCAACCACGGCGGCGGCTCGGCCTCGCACGATATCGGGCAATACGGCATCAAGGCCCAGACCGACCGCAAGTCGCTGGAAGCCGCCGTCGCGACGGTGGGTGACGTCACGCTGGTCGGCGATGTCGTCGGCTATATCGCGGCGCTGGTGCGCGGCACGCGCGAAAGCCCGGACCTGGAGGTGGGCGCGAGTCCTCGCGCGGGCGCCATGCTGGCCCGAGCGGCGCGCGCCAGGGCGGCACTCGACGGCCGCAACTATGTCATCCCCGACGACGTCAAGGCTCTGGCCGTGCCGGCGCTGCGCCACCGCGTCGTGCTTTCGCCGGCCGCGCAGATAGACGGGCGGCTGGTCGAGCAGATCGTCTCCGACCTCGTCGACCACACGGAAGCGCCGCGTTGATCTATCCGAGCGGGCGAGCGGTCTGGGCAGCGGCGGCGGGGGCGATCCCCGCCTTCCTGATCGCGCTCGCGCTGCCCTCTGTCTGGTATCTCGGCCTGTTGTGGATCTGCGTTCTGCTTGCCTTCCTGGCGGTGGACGCGGCCGCGGGCAGAGGCCGCGCCTCGCTCGATGCCACGCTGACGGCGCCGCCGCAGGTCGGCGTCGGCGGGCGCTTCACGCTGCACATCGCGGCCGGTGTCGGGGCAAAGCTGCGGCGCCTGCAGGCGCGCGTCGGGCATGACCAGCGGCTGGCGCCGGTCAGTCGCACCGGCGGCGCGCTGCCGGCCAATGGCGGCACGCTCGACCTCGAATTCGAGGCCATCCGCCGCGGTATCTCGAGTTTCGACCGGCTCTGGCTGCGCTGGCAGGGCCCGTTCGGCCTGGTGTGGAACCAGATCGTATTGCCGGTCGACCGCAAGGTTGCGGTGCTGCCCAATGTCAACAGCGCGCGCGACGAGGCGATCACGCTCCTGCAGCGTTCTGCCCTTGCCGACGGCCATGCGCAGAAGCGCGCCGGTCAGGGCCGCGAGTTCGAGGCGCTGAAGGACTATCAGCCCGGCATGGGCCGGCGCATGATCGACTGGAAACGCAGCGCCCGCCACGGCAAGCTTTTGGCGCGCGAATTCCGCATCGAGGAAAACAACAACATCGTTCTGGCCATCGACAGCGGCCGCCTGATGTGCGAGCCGGTCGACGGCGTGCCGAAGGTCGACCGGGCGGTGACGGCTGCGCTTCTGTCGGCCTTCATCGCGCTCAAGGGCGGCGATCTCGTCAGCCTGTTCTCCTTCGACGCCCGGCCGCGCGTTTCCAGCGGCGCGGTGCGCGGCTCGCCGAGCTTCACCATGATCCAGAAGCGCGCCGCCGAGATCGACTATTCGACCGAGGAGACCAACTTCACCCTGGCGCTGACCACGCTGTCGGCCAAGCTCGACCGGCGCTCGCTGGTCATCGTCTTCACAGATTTCGTCGATCCGATCAGCGCCGAACTGATGCTGCGCACCGTCGGCCGGCTGACCGAGCGCCATCTGGTGCTGTTCATGCTGATGCGGGACGTGGAGCTCGAAACGCTGGCCGACATGGCGCCGGCGGCGCCGGAGGATGTCGCCCGCGCCGTCACCGCCGGCGACCTCTTGCGGCAGCGGCAGGTGGTGATCGGCAGGCTCAGGCTGCTTGGCGCGCATGTCATCGAGGCCGACCATCAGCGGCTCGGCCCGGCGCTGGTCGAGCGCTATATCCAGCTCAAGGAGGAGAACCTTCTATGACGCTGTCCGCCGGCACCGACGCGGTACGCCAGTCGCTGGCGAGCTTCCGCCAGGAGCGTGAGGCCGATTGGAAAGCTTTCGAGGCGCTGCTGGCGCGCGTCGAAAAGCGCGCGCCGCGCGCGCTGTCGGAAGACGAGTTGCTGTCGCTGCCGCTGCTTTACCGCTCGGCGCTGTCGTCGCTTTCGGTGGCGCGCGCGACCTCGCTCGACAGCGCGCTTATCGCCTATCTCGAGGCGCTGTGCCTGCGCGGCTATTTCTATCTCTACGGCGCGCGGCGATCCTTGCGGACGCGCATCGGCGACTTCTTCTTGCGCGATTGGCCGGCCGCGATCCGCGATCTGTGTCGCGAAGTATGGACGTCGGTCGCCCTCACGGTGATCGGCTCGATTGCCGGCTATTGGCTGGTCGCCTCCGACAAGCGCTGGTACGACGCTATCATCGCACCGAGCCTTGCAGGCGGGCGCAATCCGGACTCCTCGGCCGAGATGCTGCGTAGCGTGCTCTACGGCGGCGGTGACCATTTCCTGTCGGGGTTTGCCGCCTATCTCTTCACCCACAACACCCAGGTCTCGATCCTGGCCTTCGCGCTGGGCTTCGCCTTTGCCGTGCCGAGCGTGCTGATCATCCTGATGAATGGCTGCATGCTCGGCGCCATTTTCCAGATCTATGCCGCCAAGGGCCTTGGCTTCGAGCTCGGCGGTTGGCTTTCGATCCACGGCACGACGGAGCTATTCGCCATCGCCATCGCGGGTGCGGCCGGCATACGCATCGGCACCAGCATTGCCTTTCCCGGCGAACTGACCCGGATGGCGGCTGCAGCCAGGGCGGGTCGCGTGGCGGCGACCGCCATGGTCGGCGTAACGGTGATGCTGCTTTTTGCCGGATTGTTGGAGGGCATCGGAAGGCAGACGATCACCAGCGACATCGCCCGCTATTCGATCGGCGGCGGCATGCTGGCCTTATGGATCTGTTATTTCTACCTGTTCCGGATGGTGCGGCATGGCGACCGCTAGGACAGCGAAGGTCAAGAACCCGGTAGCGCTGATCCGTCCGCTGGTCACGCCGGAGGGCGTCGACCTGCGCGTGAAACTGGCGGATGCCGGCACCCGCGCTTCCGGATTCCTGCTCGACGTGGTGATCATCGTCGTCGCAGCCGTGGTCGTCTCGCTGGTGACAATCTTCGGCCTCGCCGGGCTTGGCTTCGAGGATGCCCAGCCGCTTTTCATCGTCTGGATCATCTTCATCTTCTTCCTGCGCAACGTCTATTTCATCGCCTTCGAGGCGGGACGGCGGGCAGCCACGCCGGGCAAGCGCATCGTCGGCGTCAGGGTCGCGTCGCGCAGCGGCGCCGGCCTCACGCTGGACCAGGTCATCGCGCGCAACCTGATGCGCGAGATCGAGGTGTTCCTGCCGCTGTCGATCCTCGCCGCACGCGCCAGCGCCGACGTCGCCGACACGCTGTCGACCATCTTCGGCCTGGTCTGGGCGCTGCTGTTCTCGCTGTTCCCGCTGTTCAACCGCGACCGGCTGAGGATCGGCGACCTGCTCGCCGGCACCTGGGTGGTCGAGGCGCCGAAAGTGGCGCTGCTCGAGGACCTGTCGCGGCGCAAGGACCCGATCGCGACCCGCTTCCAGTTCAGCCCCGCGCAACTAGACGCGTACGGCATCGCTGAGCTGCAGAAGCTCGAGGAAGTGCTGCGCCGCGACGACTATTCAGCGCTGAGAGCCGTGGCGGAGACGATCGCCCGCAAGATCGGTGCCAGGGTCGAGCCGGTCGATTCAAAGGCTTTCCTCACCGCCTATTACGGCGAGCTCCGCGCGCATCTGGAGCGCAAGCTGCTGCTCGGGAACCGCAAGGCGGATAAATATGCGCGGTAGCGCTGCTGAGAGCGAATGAGTGAGCAATGTACTGGTGGATTAGAGAAAACGCGCCCGAATATTGTATACTTGCCGACGATGGCAATGTAGCTGGCCCCCAACAGTTTCTGGAAATGGAGAAAGGGGCCGCTCAGGTGGATCCTGATACCCTACAGTTCCGGTTCGATGACGAGCGGCCGTTGCCAATACCCGACTTCGTTCCGAGCAGCCATCCCGGCGTTATATTCGCCAAACCAGAAGGGTTTTCTTTGTTCGACCATCTGCTGGTGGAGAACCATCACAAATCCTACGTCGCAAGGACCGATCGGGGACCTTTGCAAATTTATGCACCCATGGAAGAGGTCAGCGGATTTGATTTTTCGAGATCCACATTCGACACTTTCGATGACGGAGACATCTGGCATATCTATGAACTCAGGCTCGTCGACGGTTTTTCGACAAAACTCACATCTCTTTCGTCTGAACGACAATTGGGGCACGAGGTTTCACATCGTCGTTTCGGACGCGTTCAAGAATGTGTACGAGAAGCACGGACTGACAGGCCTTCGTTTCCACCCGACCTAGAGCCGGTGCCCGGAATCGTTCTAGCGGCTAAAGCTGTCGAATGGCCTACCCCACCCACTTATCGTAATCCGACACCAGCAGGTGCAGCGGCGCGACGTCCTCGTCGATGTTGGAGAAGCGGCCGATCGGGTCGCGGAAGACGTTGTCGGTGAGGTCGTCATTGACGGTGGAAACCTCGCCGATCAGCACGTCCTTGCCCTCCGCCCAGAAGGCGTGCCAGACGCCGGGCAGAAGCGTGACGCTCTGGCCTGGATCGAGCTTCAGCAGCCCGCCGGCCGGCAGTCTGGTGATGGTGCCGTCGACCGGCACCGACACTTCGGCCTTCGGGTCGATGCCGCCGTCGCGGTCGTGCATGAACAATTCCAGCACCAGCTTGCCGCCGCCGCGGTTGATGATGTCCTCGGCCTTGATGTTGTGGCGGTGCATCGGCGAGAGCTGGTCCTTGCGCGAGATCATGATCTTTTCTGCATAGAGCATTCCCATGCCGAGCTTCATGTCCTCGTAGCGGCCGTTGCGGACGGTGAACAGGAACAGGCCGAGCTCATCGAACTTCTCCTGGCCGTAGTCGGTGATGTCCCAGCCGAGGCGCGAGGTGAAGATCGCGGCGGAGTCGGCCTTATGCCCCTTCATCTCGTCCGGCGACCAATAGGCGAAGGGCGGCATAATATAGCCGAAGGAGCGGATGAAGGCGTCGGCTTCGCGGATGATGTCGTTGATCTTGGAGCGCTTCATGGTCGTCCTCCTCCGGCCCTGCTGAAATCTGTCCATCCGAATAGTCCAATGCCGGTCCGCTGTCGACGCAAACCCGCCGCGCTGGCCCGTGACATCCGGCCGGATCGGGACCATAAACCCAACCGGACTTTCCGATATTACGCATGTCTTTATCCCGAAACCGGATCTCACTCTCTGGAGACATGCCTTGAATGGTGACTTTCATGCCCAGCATCAATGAGCTCGACACGCCGGCGATCCTGATCGATGCGGCCCGCGCGGAAGCCAACATCAAAAAGGCGCAGGCGCATGCTGACGCCCATGGGCTGAAGCTGCGGCCGCACATCAAGACGCATAAGCTGCCCTACTGGGCGAAGAAGCAGGTCGCGGCTGGGGCGGTGGGCATCACCTGCCAGAAGATCGGCGAGGCCGAGGTTATGGCCGATGCCGGGCTTGAGGATATTTTTCTGCCCTACAACATACTCGGCCGCGCCAAGCTTGAGCGTCTGAAGGCCCTGCATGGACGCGTGACGCTGTCGGTGACGGCGGACAGCCGCGAGACGCTGGAAGGCCTTGCCGCCACCTTCACCGATGCCGGCCATCCGCTGCAGGTACTGGTCGAGTGCGACACCGGCATGGGCCGCTGTGGCGTGCAGACCCCGGCCGATGCGTTGGCGCTGGGGAAGGTGATCGACCAGGCCAAGGGCCTCGCTTTCGGCGGGCTGATGACCTATCCGGCGGCCGGCCGCGCGGCGGAGGCCGAGGCCTGGCTGAAAAGCGCGCACGACGCGCTTGCCGCGGCGGGGCTCGAATGCGCGCGCGTCTCCAGCGGCGGCACGCCAGATATGTGGCGCTCCGGCGAGAACAGCATCGTCACCGAATACCGGCCCGGCACCTATATCTATCTCGACCGCTACCAGGTCGCCAAAGGCGTCGGCACGCTGGACGACTGCGCGCTGACGGTGCTTGCCACGGTGGTCAGCCACCCGACGCCGACCCGCGCCATCCTCGACTCAGGCAGCAAGGCGCTGTCCTCAGATACGCTCGGGCTCCCCGAATTCGGCGAGTTGCTGGGCCTGCCGGGCGCACGCGTCACCGGATTGAGCGAAGAGCATGGCACCGTCACGCTTGCCGACGGCGCCGCCTTGCGCATCGGCGAACGCGTGCGCGTCGTTCCCGATCATTGCTGCGTGGTGACGAACCTTTTCGACCAGGTGCATCTGATCGACGGCGACACGGTGCTGGAAACGCTGCCGGTGGTGGCGCGAGGGCGGATGGGGTGAGGAGCGCCTTTCCCTTCTCCCCCTGTGGGAGAAGGTGGATCGGCGCGATAGCGCCGAGACGGATGAGGGGTGTTCCAGGGAACGCCAACGCCTCACTCCGCTGGAACACCCCTCATCCGGCCGCTTCGCGGCCACCTTCTCCCACAAGGGGAGAAGGTTAAGCGGCCTGCCTTGCTGCAACTCTCCGCATCGCGGTCACGCGCCGCCTGAAGATCTCCGTGCGCATCGCCATCAGATGCAGGGCGAAGAACAGCACGGTGAAACCCAGCGCCATCACACCGAGCGGCCACAGCATCGAAGGGTCGATGGTCGGGCCGCCGGGGCGGAAGACCGAGGCAGGCTGGTGCAGCGTGTTCCACCAGTCGACCGAGAATTTGATGATCGGGATGTTGATGAAGCCGACCAGCGTGATGATGGCGGCGGCCCAGGCGGCGCGACCGGCGTCGTCCAGCGCGCGGGTCAGCGCGATGATGCCGAGATACATCAGGAAAAGCACGAAGACAGAGGTCAGCCGCGCATCCCATACCCACCAGGTGCCCCACATCGGCTTGCCCCAGATGGAGCCGGTGATCAGCGCGAGCGCGGTAAAGGTGGCGCCGATCGGAGCGGCCGATTTCAGCGCGACATCGGCCAGCGGATGGCGCCAGACCAGCGTGCCCAGCGCGGAGATAGCCATGATCGAGTAGCACATCATGGCGAGCCAGGCGAAAGGCACGTGGATATACATGATGCGCACGGTGATGCCCTGCTGGAAATCCTCCGGCGCGGTGAAGCTCATATAGAGCCCCACGCCAAGCAGGATCGCCGCGACCGCGGCCAGCCACGGAATGACCTTATCGGCCAGCCCGACGAAGCGCGTCGGGTTGGCGAGATCGGTCCAGGCGGAAAGGCGCGAGGTGGTGTCGCTCATGCCGACCTAAATAGACCGGCAATGTGTCGGGGGCAATTGGACGGATGTCGCAGGCTTTTCCTTCCCCCCTTGTGGGAGAAGGTGTCGCCGAAGGCGACGGATGAGGGGTGCTCCAGAAAGCCGGCGTCTCGCTCCGCTGGAACACCCCTCATCCGTCTCGGCGCTGCGCGCCGATCCATCTTCTCCCACAAGGGGAGAAGGAGGAGCGCTGTACTTTACGCCGCTTCCGTCACCGGACGGCTGAGACGGCGGACTTCTTCGTCGTTGAGCAGGCCGCCGGCGCGCAGCAGAGCGGCGAAGCGGCCGTTGCGCAGCGACAGCTCGGTGAAGCCGCCCATCTCGACCACCCTGCCCTTGTCCATGAAGACGACAAGGTCGGCGTCGCGGACGGTGGTCAGGCGGTGGGCGATGATGAAGGTCGTGCGGTTGCGGCGCAGCTCGTCGATCGCTTCCTTGACGCGATCCTCGGTTTCCACGTCGAGCGCGCTGGTCGCCTCGTCGAGCACCAGGATCGGCGCATCCTTCAGCACGGCGCGGGCAATGGCTATACGCTGGCGCTCGCCGCCCGAGAGCTGGCCGCCGCGCTCGCCGACGACTGTGTCGTAGCCGCTGCTCTTGGCCAGGATGAAGTCCTGGGCGGCGGCGGCATTGGCGGCGGCGTGCACCTCGTCATTGCTCGCATCGGCGCGGCCGACGCGGATATTGTCCTCGATCGAACGGTTGAGCAGGCCGGCGTCCTGGAAGACGGTGGCGATCGAGTGGCGCAGCGACTTGCGGGTCACGGTCTTGGTGTCGATGCCGTCGATCAGGATACGACCACTGGACGGCGTGAAGACCCGCTGCAGCAGATTGATCAGCGTCGTCTTGCCGGCGCCGGTCGGGCCGACGATCGCGACCGTCTGACCAGCCTGGACCTCGAACGAGACGTCCTCGATGCCGTGGCCCGAATTGGCGAACTCGAAGCTGACGTCCTCGAAGCGCACATGGCCGGTGACGTTGGTGAGTTCGCGCAGGCCATCCGGCTCGATGGCTTCGGCGGCCGAGTCCTCAAGGCGGTAGAAATCCTCGAGCTTGGCGCGGGCCTCGGAAATCTGGGTGGTGAAGGCCGACATCTGGTCGAGACGGGCGATCAGCATCCCGGCAAAGCCGGTGAAGGCGACGACATCGCCGACGCGGAGCTGGCCACGGGTGACGAGATAGGCGCCGATCGACAGCACGATCATCATCGAGATGGTCGACGACAGCCGATTCAGCGCATTGGCGATCGCCCACCAGTCGAGCACAGGGTTCTGCGCGTCGAGCAGATCCTTGACGTAACGCTTCAACGTCGCGGTCTCATGGCCGATGCGGTTGTAGCTCTGCAGCACGGCGACATTGCTGACCGAGTCTGACACATGGGCAAAGACGGTGTGGTAATGGCGTTCGACGGCGGTCTGCCCCGACTTGGTGTGGCGCATGACGATACGGCCGATGCCGACATAAAGCACGCCGAGGCCGAGCAGCACGACCGACATGCGGATGTCCATGGCAAGCGCGGTCGGCACCAGCAGCACCAGCGCGATGGCGGTCGACAGATGCACGCGCATGAATTCGAGCCACAGGCTGAACAGGGTCTCGACGGCACGCAGCAACGTGTGCAGCGAATTGGACGTGCCGCGCTGGTGGTGCCAGGCGAGCGGCATGGTGATCACGCGTTCGAAGGACTGGCACAGCACCTCGGAGCGGCGGGCATGGGCGAAGCGGTCGGCGCCGCGCGCCACCAGCACGAAGGCGACGACGTTGAAGGCACCGAGAGCGGCCCAGACCGCTAGCGTCGAGAATACCGCGCCTTTTTCGGAAATGGCACCGATGACCCGACCCAAGAGGATCGGCTCGAGGATCGCGATCGCCGCGAGCGCGACGTTGGCGCCGCAAATCAGCGCGACGCGCTTCTTGTCGGCCGCCAGATAACCCAGCGCTCTAAAGTAGATCTGCAGAAGTGACACTTCAGCTACTCCGCCAAACTCTTGTCTGTGCTCAATGCCGGTATTGTGCACCGCACCATTTTTTGACACGTACAGGTTAATGTGTCGCGAAACAATGCGTCGTCTATCCCTTCCGTTCCCATTTAGCGAACAAAAGATGACGACGGTACGAAATCTGACGTGATCACCTAACGGTTTGAGATAAAAGGTGAAATGTCAGCCTTGCGGCAAAATAGTGGCACCTGCTCTCCGCTGCCACATTTTTAATCACCCGCCGCTTAGTTAGCATGCGCTAAAAGATCGCACGCCGCGACGTCCGGTATCACTGCCAAGTAAAAGAACGGATATGGCCACGCACTCCGAAGAGCGCGCGGCCAATCATCCAAGTCTTTGATTTTACGCGGGTATCCTGACGACGACCTCGGTCTTGTCGCCGGCTTTCGGCTCGAAAGAGGCCGATTTTTTCTTCGAACCGTCGACTTCTAGCGAGATCGACTTGGTCTTTTTGTCGCGGATGACACGAAGCTTGATTTCACCGCCGAACATCTTGAGCGTCGCGGCATAGCCGTCCCAGTGCCCGGGCAGCTTCGGCCTAAACGTGATCTCCTTGCCGCGCCGCTCGATTCCGAGAATGCCTTCCACCGCGGCGCGGTAAAGCCAGCCGGCCGATCCCGTGTACCAGGTCCAGCCGCCGCGGCCGCCCTTGCCTTCGCCGGCATAGATGTCGGCGGCCACGACATAGGGCTCGACACGATAGTGTTCGGCCGCCGTCTCGTCAGAGGCGTGGTTGACCGGGTTCAGCATCGAGAAACAGCGATAGGCCTCGTCGGTGCGGCCCATTTCGGCCAGCGCGATCACAAACCAGGTGGCGGCATGGGTGTACTGGCCGCCATTCTCACGCACGCCCGGCGGGTAGCTCCTGATATAGCCGGGGTCCTTCTCGCTTTTCGAGAAGGGCGGCATGAACAGCTTGACGATCTTGAGCTCGTCATCGACCAGCAACTCGGTCGCCTGCTCCATGGCCGTCGTCGAGCGCGCCGGATCCCCCTCGCCCGACAGCACGCTCCAGGACTGGGCGATGGAGTCGATCTTGCACTCGTCCGAATTGTGCGAGCCGAGCGGCGTGCCGTCGTCGAAACTGCCGCGCCGGTACCACTGGCCGTCCCAGGCGGTGCTTTCCAGCGCCCGCTTCAGCGCGTCCGCGTGCTTTGTCCACGCCTGCGCCCGCTTGGTGTCGCCCTGCCCCTTGGCGACGGGCGCGAAGTCGGTGAGCGTCTTCAGGAGGAACCAGCCCAGCCACACGCTCTCGCCCTTGCCGCCCTCGCCAACGCGGTTCATGCCGTCGTTCCAGTCACCGCCGAGGATGAGCGGCAGGCCGGCAGGGCTGCTGCGCTTGATCGCGAGATCGAGCGCCCGCGCGCAATGGTCGTAGAGCGAAGCGGTGTTTTTGGTGATCTCGGGCGTGAAGAAGGCGTCATGCTCGCCTTCGCCGAGTTGCTGCCCGTCGATGAACGGCAACTGTTCCTTGAGGATCGCGGCGTCGCCGGTCACCTCGATGTAGCGGGCCGTCGCATGCGCCAGCCAGACGACGTCGTCCGAGATCATGGTGCGCACCCCGGCATCGGTGCGCGGCAGCCACCAGTGCTGCACGTCACCTTCCGGGAACTGCCGGCGCGCCGCATTGAGGATCTGGTCGCGCGCCAGCTTCGGATCGTGCGCCAGAAGCGCCAACGTGTCCTGCAACTGGTCTCGGAAGCCGAAGGCGCCGCTCGCCTGGTAGAAGGCCGAGCGCGCGCGGATGCGGCAGGCCAGGCTCTGGTAAGGCAGCCAGTGGTTGACCATGGCGTTCATCGCCTCGTCCGGCGTCTCGACCTGGATGGTGTCGAGGAAGCCGCGCCAGGCCTTTTCATTGTCGGCGAGGCGCTGGTCGAAATCCTTGCCGCGATGGGTCTGCACCAGCGCGCTTGCCTCGGCGGGTGTGGCCGCGTCGCCAAGCAGCCAGGACAGCGTGACGTCGCCGCCGGCCGGAATGTCGATGTCGCTTGCGACGACCGCGCAAGGGTCGTCGCCCGCCTCGATGCGACCGGAGAGCGCCAGCCCGCCCAGCACAGCCTGCGGATATTCGGTCGTGCCGTGCCTGCCGATGAATTCGGAGCGGTCGGCGGTCACCGAATGGATCGGGTGGCTTGCCCCCAGGAAGGCAACACGCTCGCCGAAGTCGAGGCCATAGGGGTTCTGCGCCAGAAGCGCGCCCGTTGCCGCATCGCGCGAAGGCACGATGGTCGCCGCTGTGCGCGAGCGATGGCCGCCCAGCACCCATTCGGCATAGGCATAGACGCGCAGCCGCGCCGGCACGGATCCGGAATTCTGGATGCGCAACCGGCTGATCTTCACCGGATCGACGGGATCCACCACCTGCGTCAGGTCCATCGACAATGGGCCGCGCTTGGAGCGGAAGGTCGAGAAGCCCTGGCCGTGCCAGGTCTCATAGGTCATCGACGGATCGCGTACCGTCGCCGCCATCGGCGAGAACGCCTTGCCGCTGGCGTGGTCGAAGACATAGAAGCCCTCACCTGGCCGGTTCGACACCGGGTCGTTCGACCACGGCGTCAGCTGGTAGTCGCGGCTGTTGCGGCTCCAGGTGAAGCCGGCGCCTTCGGCCGAGACGTGGAAGCCGAAGGACGCGTTGGAGATGACGTTGATCCAGGGCTGCGGCGTAGAGCGCCGTCCGGTCAGCCGCGTGACATAGTGGCGGCCGTCGCCATCGAAGCCGCCAAAGCCATTCCAGAGGCTGAGGCCTCTGCCGTCGGCGGCGATGTCGGTTCCAGTCCGGCTTGCCGGCACCGGCAGGGGCAGCGGCGGGCTGGGCTCGCGCGGCGAGCCGCCCTCCGCCTGCAGCAAGGCATCGCGGGCCTGCAGCGCCGCTGTCTCGGCGCGTTCGAGCTGATCGAAGATCGTGCCGTTGCGGGTGTGAAGAACCACCCGCGCGACCGACAGCAAGGTCTTGTAGGTCGGCTCATCCATCAGGTCGCGGCGCACCGCGAAGATGTGCTGGCGCGGCCCGAGCTCGCGGCCGCGCAGGCGGCTGTTCTCGCACAGCGTTTCCACCGCGCGCTGCAGGTCCTGCACATAGGAGGAGGCCTGCTCGTTGACGACGACGAAGTCGATCATCATGCCGCGCGCCCGCATGTATTCCTGGAAGCGCAGCGCCTGGGCGACGATCTCGAGATCTGCGACGTCGCCGATGCGCACGAGGAAGATCGGGAAATCGCCGGAGATGCTGGTTGGCCACAGGCTCGACTGGCGGCCGAGGCCCGAGGCGATGGATTCGGCCGGCAGGCGCAGGAACGGATCGGGATAGATCAGGTAACGGGCCAGCTTCTGCACATTGGCCGCGTCGGTGAGGCTGAGGCCCAGATGGCGCGTCTGCACCTGGCTGCGCGTCCAGGCGAGCATGGCCTGGCGGGCGAAGCTCTCCTGATGGTCGAGCCGGGCGATCGCCTCGTCGAGCTCGCCGCGATTGGCACCGACGGCGGTCCAGAAGGTCAGCGAGATCTTCTTGTTGGCCGGCACGCGCACCTGGCGGCGCAGCGCCGCCACGGGGTCGAGCGTGAAGCCCTGGCTGCCGGAAAGCCTGACGCCGGGGTCGAAGGCGACGGCATCGGCGATGGTGCGGCCCCGGCCGATGAAGGCGCGCCGGTCGGTTTCGGCCTCGGCATCACGCGAGGGGCCCGACGGGTCGGTGACGAAATGCACCATGGTGAGGTCGGGGTCGTTCTTGTCGCGCTTGCGCCGCGTGGCGAAGATCGCGCCGTTGTTAGGCGCGATCTCGGTCTCGACGAACATCTTGGAGAACGCCGGATGCGCGTTGTCGGAAGCCTCGTTGCCAAGCACCAGCTCGGCGAAGGAGGTCACCTCGATATGACGGTCGGTGGCGCCGTCATTGTAGAGCGTGATGCGGCGGCCTTCGCCATTGCCCTCGGAAATGACGATGCATTCGACCTCGGAACGTAGCGAGCCGACCGATTTGGTGAAGCTCGCCTTGTCGTCGGCAAACAGCGTCTGCACGCGCTCGCCCTCGGCGCGCTTCGGCTCGGCGGTGGCGGACCACCAGTCGCCCGTCGCGGTGTCGCGCAGGAAGATGTAGGAGCCGAGGCGATCTTCGCTCGGATCCGGCTGCCAGCGGGTCACGGCAAGCTCGCCGAAGCGGCTGTAGCCGGAGCCGGTCGCGGTGACCATGACCGAATAGCGGCCATTGGACATCACGTTGGTTGCCCGCAGCGCCTTGATGGGATCGAGGATGACCCGGCTGTCCGGGCTCTCGGTCTCGGTCTCGTCCTTGGATCGCTCGTCCGCTTCCGTCCTGACGGTCGCGGTCGGAATGTCGCGCGGCGCCTTCTCCTGCAACAGAAGCTCGGCCGATTCGATCACCGGGTCGCTGTGGAAGCGCTCGCGCAACCGGCCCTCGAAAATGGCGTCGGCCACCGCCGCGATCGACATGCCGGAATGGTGTGCCATGTAGTTCTGCACCACGGCGTGGTCGGTGCCTTCGGGCACGCGCTGCGGCGTGAAATCGACCGCGTCGTAGAAGCCGTGGCGGCCGAGCGCGCCGATCGAGCGCAGCCGCTGCAGGTTCTGCACGGCCTCGCGCGGGCTGAACTGCGCGGCCAGGATCGTCGCATAGGGCGCGATGACGGTGTTCTGGCCAAGGCCGCGCTTGAGGCCGAGGCCGGGCACGCCGAAATTGGTGTACTGGTAGGTGAGCTCGCGGTCGCGAGCGTTGTAGGCCGCTTCCGAAATGCCCCAGGGCACGTTCTTGGAGCGCGCATACTGGATCTGGCGCTTGATGATGAGCTTGCTGGTCTGGTTGAGGATCGAGCCCTGCGGCTCCTTCATGACCAGCGGCGGCATCAGATACTCGAACATCGAGCCCGACCACGACATCAGCGCGCCCTGGAAGCCGATCTCGACGATCGGCCGTCCGAGACGGAACCAATGCTCGGTCGGCAGGTCGCCCTTGGCGATGGCGAACAGGCTGGTGAGCCGCGCCTCGGAGGCGAGCAGGTCGTAGCAGCTCTCGTCGAGCTGGCGGTCCTCGACCCGGTAGCCGATCGACAGCAGCTTGCGCTCCTGGCGCATCAGGAACGAGAAATCCATCTCGAAGGCGTAGCGGCGGCAGCGCTCGCGCAGCGCGAGCAGCTTGGCGCGCAATGCGGCGACGGCGCTCTCGTCATTGTGCGAATCGTGCACATGCGCCTCGCAGGTCGCCTCCAGCCGTTCCGCCCAGTCGGCGATGACATCGCTCTTGGGCGAAGCCGCCTCGGTGTGGATGGCGGTGGCGAGCTTGCGGATCTCGCCGGCCAGCACGGCAAGGTTGATGGTGCGGATCGAGGCCATCTCCGGCTGCGCCTTGATGGTCGCAACCGCGCGGCGCATGCCGTCGAGACGGTCGGCAAGGCGCTGACGCAGCGGCCGCAGCTGCCGGCGGTCGTCCGGCAGCTCGTCCAGGCTTTCGTCGAGGATGGTGACGGTGTCGATGATGCCTTCGAAATCGCCCTGCAGGTGCACGGATGGCGCTTCGGCCCATTCGGCGCAAGAGGCGGCAACGGCGACCAGATGTCCAGCGAGATTGCCGCTGTCGACCGCCGAGATGTAAAGCGGATAGAGCGGCTTCAGCGTTGTCGTGTCATACCAGTTGTAGAGATGGCCGCGGTCGCGCGGCATGTTCTCGATCGTCGTCATCGTGGCGTCGATGCGGGTGATGGCATCCGACAGGCTGATCCAGCCGAAATCGCGCGCCGAAACCACCGAGAGCAGATAGACGCCGATATTGGTCGGCGAGGTGCGCGGCGCCACCACCGGCGCCGGGCTTTCCTGGAAATTGTCGGGCGGCAAATGATGCTGCTCGGGCGTCACGAAGGTCTCGAAATAGTGCCAGGTGCGGCGCGCGAAGGTGCGCAGCACCTGGATGTCGGCGCTCGAGATGCGCAGCCTGTCCTCGGTCTCGGCCGAGCGGCTGATCCAGCAGGCGACGGCGGGCGAAGCGATCCAGAAGATGGCGAAGAAGAAGGCGACGAAGGCGCCTGTGGAATCGGCCAGCACCGGAATGGCGAGGCCCACCACGCCGATGATCACCGCGCCATACATCATGCCGTAATAGGCGCCGAGATCGTTGCCGCCCTTGGCCGCCTGCGAGGCGGTGCGCCATTCGAGCAGGTTCTGCCGGCTGACGAAGAGGCGGTAGATGGTGCGGATGATGGCATCGCCCATCATCCAGGCCAGATGCGCCATCAACAACACCTTCAGCGCCACAAGCGCCGTGCCGAAGACGGTGTCGCGCGCAAGCGCCGAGAAATGGCCGCGCGGCGTCTGGTCGCCGCTCTTGGGCAGGATGCCGTTCACAATGTCGAAGGTCGGCGCCATGAACAGGCTGAGGATCATAAGCGCCTGCCACTGCGCCGCCTGGGTGAAGGGCAGCAGCGTCCAGCCGGCGACGCAGGCCATGACCCAGAAGACCGGGGTGACCGAGCGGCGCAGATTGTCGACCATCTTCCAGCGCGACAGCGCCGGCACCCCGGAGCGCGGGTCGAAAATGTAGCCGAGCAGCTGCCAGTCGCCGCGCGCCCAGCGATGGTGGCGCGAGGCGTCGACCGAATAGCGGGTGGGATAGTCCTCGACCAGCTCGACGTCGGTGACCAATGCCGCGCGCGACAGCGCGCCTTCGAGCAGGTCGTGGCTGAGGATAGTGTTCTCGTCGATGCGGTTCTTCAACGCCGCCTCGAAGGCGTCGACATGGTAAAGGCCCTTGCCGGTGAAGGACCCGTCGCCGAAGACGTCCTGATAGACGTCGGAGACGGCGAACACATAGGGATCGAGGCCGCGATTGGCCGAGAAGACGCGCTGGAAGAAGGAGGCGTCGTCGCCGCTGGTGAGGGACGCTGTGATGCGCGGCTGCAGGATGGTGTAGCCGGCGCTGACAACGCGCTTCACCGGATCGAAATGCGGGCGGTTCAGCGGATGCGCGAGCTTGCCGACCAGGCTCGAAACCGCGTCGCGCGTGGTGCGCGTGTCGGCGTCGAGCGTCATCACATAGACGACTTTCTCCGGCAGCGGCACGTCGAGCGGCAGGAAGGTGGTGTCGCTGTCGCGGCGCAAGAGAAGGTTCAGCTCGTGCAGCTTGCCGCGCTTGCGCTCCCAA
The DNA here is from genome assembly GCF_002295065.1 of Mesorhizobium sp. WSM3859. GTDB lineage: Bacteria > Pseudomonadota > Alphaproteobacteria > Rhizobiales > Rhizobiaceae > Mesorhizobium. The sequence continues at coordinate 88,108 of NZ_NSGG01000007.1, read as the reverse complement.
CCCATCCAGCAGCCCTGTGCCTGATTGTAGAGCCGGCGGCGATGCAGGAGATAGAAGCGTGGCGAGCCTTCCGACGGATAGCGGGCATTGAGCCTGGCGATCTCGTCGCGGGCATATTGCAGGATCTCGATGTCGGCGGCGTCGATCTCGGTCTTGGAATCCGGCCAGTCGGACAACAGCGCGAAATGGATCTCTTCCGCGGTATTGGCGAGGTGGTGCACCTCGATGTTGCGGATGTTCTCCTCGACGTCGTCGCGCGAGCCGATCAGCGAGGGAACCACGACCAGCGTGCGCGCCTCGGCCGGGATGCCGTGCTTGTTGAAGTCGTAACCGACGAGGCGGGTGGGTTTGAGGAACAGCGCCACGACGGTATTGAAGAAGGCCAGCGCGCCTTCGCTTGCCGGCACCGCGAACAGCGCCAGCATCAACGTGATCGATTCCACCGACAGGCCGAGATTGGCGAGCGCCCTGCCCGACAGCACCAGCAGCAGCACCGTCAGAAGGAAGACCGGCACCACGATGCCCAGCCAGCCGGCGCTGGCAAAGGCGCGCTTGAAGGTCACATAGAAAGGCGGCCGGTAGCCGATCGCCCTTTCCAGCTCCTGCCGGCGCGGGCCGACCAGGAAGAAGCCGACATCGGTATGCACGTCCGGGTCCGCCGTCTCCGGCACGCCAGACGCGTCGGTGACGCCTGGCGTGTGGCCGGCAAGCTCGATCGCCTTTTCGGCCACCCGATATTCGGACAGCTCGGAGCGGCGCGCCAGCTGTTCGATCGCGGTGCGATACTGGTCGCGCGAGAAGAAATCGAGGTTGGCGAAATCGGTCTTTTCGCGCAGCAGCGTGTCGATGCGGCTGACGCCTTCAAACCAGACCGTCCAGTCGACGTCGTTGATCAGGCGCAGGCCGCGGATGATGTTGCCGGTTGTGACGTTGCCGCTGGACAGCGTCTGATGCTCGGAGATGATGATCTCCTCGGCGTCGGAGCCGGTCTTTTCCAGCTCTCCCTCCAGCCATTCCAGCGCCCGGCCGGCATTCTGCGACCCGTCGCGCAGGCGGTAGAGCAACTGGGTGGCGAAAGTGGTGTCCTGCGCATGCGCGCTGTAGTGCGACAGGATCGTGGTGCGGTCGGCATTGTCGTCGGTCGCGAGAACCCGGTCGGCGACCTCGTTGGCAATGTGTCGCATCTGCCTGGTGCGATCGACGCGCACCGCAATGCGGCGCAGGTTCTCGATCAGCACGAAGCGCAGCAGCGAGGGCAGCGCCCAGAGCTCGCCGATCTTCATCGGCTCGACCGACTGGAAGCCCTCGACGATCGCCTTGAACATGGTGGCCGAGACCGAGCTGTCGGAATGCTCGACATAGCTCCAGGCAACGACGAAGGCGCGCGGCAACACCGTGCCGTCGCCGAGCGTGAGCGTCGGCAGTTGCCGGTAGAAGCGGCGCGGCAGGTCGCGCTTGACCTGAAAGATCGTCTCCTCGACCAGGTAGTTGTTGTCGAGCAGCCATTGCGCGGCCGGCGTGATGGTCTCGCCCTTGGCCTGCGCGGCATTGGTCGAGCGGTAGACTTCGAGAATCTTCTTGGCGCTGTCGCGGATGCGGGCCTGGAACTCGAACGGGGCGAGGCCGAACAGGTTTTTGACCTCGCCCTTGGCCAAAGCGACGCCCAAGGCGCGCAGCCGGTCCTCAGGCAGGAAATTGGAGCGTATCGGCGCATCCGTCACGGACGGGAAGCCGGCGCTTGTCTGTTCGATCTTGTTGGGATTGGTCTGAATGTTCATTGAAAATTCCGTAAGCGGGGCGCAATGCGGGTCACCGCCACGGCAATGGCCCTAAAACCGGTTCAATTGCAATTGGTTGCATGACTGATCGGCCGAAAGTTTGTTCTGCGCACCACAACAGGGGCGTGCCCTTTCGACAGCTCGTGGGCTAACGCCCCTCGCTCTTCGCCCCCGGTTGGATCAGGGCAAGGAATCAGGCTTTTTCGTGATACATGCAAGGGGCCGGGCGATAATTCGCCCGCGCCGCGATCATGTTTGGCAACAGCCGTTAATGGTTGGCGGCGAGGCGATGCAGTTCGATCACGAAAAGCAGGCCCTGCCCCTTGGGCTGAAACCGCAATTCCGGACTGTCGCGCTCGAGGATCAGCGTATCGAGCGGTCCGAGGCTCGGCGCATCGTCTGTGAGGAGCCTGAAGCCTGCATTGACTGCCAGGACCAGCGTCCTGTCGGCGCGCGGCGAGATGCGAATCTCGCCGGAGAGCGGCCGGCGCTCGACGCGATGGGCCATCCGGCCACGGCGGGTCATGACGTTGAGATCGGTGATCGGGCCACTGATCAGCGCGGCGCTGGTCGGCAGATCGCCCGCAAAGGCGAGCGGCGCCGAAGCTTTGGTCAGTCGTACCGGCGCCCGGCCTGCGATGTCGAGGACAACCCCCTCGCCTTCCAGCACCGACAGCGTCCGGTCGATGCCGGTGAAGCTCGAGAACGGCCCGCCGGTTTCGACGCGGGCCATGGAGACGCGCCAGTCAAAATCGTCGAGCCCGGCGCCGTCGGGCGAAACCGCGATCTCGGTGGTCGTGCCGCCGCCATTCTTCCACGGCATGACGCGGTAGCGGGCGGCACGAAGGATGCGCATGGCTTTAACCCAAGATGCCCGGCAGGTTGAGCTGGTGCTCCTTGGCGCACTCGATGGCGACGTCGTAGCCGGCATCGGCATGACGCATGACGCCGGTCGCCGGGTCGTTCCACAACACGCGCTCCAGGCGCTTGGCGGCATCGGGCGTGCCGTCGGCGACGATCACCATGCCGGAATGCTGCGAGAAGCCCATGCCGACGCCGCCGCCATGATGCAGCGATACCCAGGTGGCGCCGGACGCGGTGTTGAGCAGCGCGTTGAGCAGCGGCCAGTCGGAAACGGCGTCTGAACCGTCCTTCATCGCTTCGGTCTCGCGATTCGGCGAGGCGACCGAGCCGGAATCGAGATGATCGCGGCCGATGACGACCGGCGCCTTGAGCTCACCCCTGGCCACCATTTCGTTGAAGGCGAGGCCGAGGCGGTGGCGGTCGCCGAGGCCGACCCAGCAGATGCGCGCCGGCAGGCCCTGGAAGGAGATGCGCTCGCGCGCCATGTCGAGCCAGTTGTGCAGGTGCGTGTTGCCAGGGGTCAGCTCGCGCACCTTGGCGTCGGTCTTGTAGATATCCTCCGGATCGCCCGACAGCGCCGCCCAGCGGAACGGACCGATGCCGCGGCAGAACAGCGGCCGGATATAGGCCGGCACGAAGCCCGGGAAAGCGAAGGCGTTTTCGAAGCCTTCGTCCTTGGCAACCTGGCGGATGTTGTTGCCATAGTCGAGCGTCGGCACGCCGGCGTTCCAGAACGCCACCATCGCCTCGACATGCTCGCGCATCGACGCGCGGGCGGCCTTCTCGACGGCCTGCGGATCGGAGGTGCGCTTCTCGCGCCACTCGGCCATCGTCCAGCCCTTGGGCAGGTAGCCGTTGATCGGGTCATGCGCCGAAGTCTGGTCCGTAAGGATGTCGGGACGGATGCCGCGCTTGAACATTTCCGGCACGATCTCGGCTGCGTTGCCGAGCAGACCGACCGATTTTGCTTCGCCGGCCTTGGTCCAGCGATCGATCATTTCCATCGCTTCGTCCAGCGTCTCGGCCTTCTCGTCGAGATAGCGGGTGCGCAGGCGGAAATCGATCGAGTCCGGGTTGCATTCGATGGCGAGACAAGAGGCGCCGGCCATGACGGCGGCCAGCGGCTGGGCGCCGCCCATGCCGCCGAGGCCGCCGGTCAGGATCCACTTGCCCTTGAGGTTGCCGTTGCAGTGCTGGCGGCCGGCCTCGACGAAGGTCTCGTAGGTGCCCTGCACGATGCCCTGCGTGCCAATATAGATCCAGGAGCCGGCCGTCATCTGGCCGTACATCATCAGGCCCTTCCTATCGAGCTCGTTGAACTTCTCCCAGGTCGCCCAATGCGGCACGATGTTGGAATTGGCGATGAGCACGCGCGGCGCGTTGGAATTGGTCTTGAAGACGCCGACCGGCTTGCCGGACTGCACCAGCAGCGTCTCGTCCTCGCCCAGCGTCTTCAGCGAAGCGACGATGCGGTCGAAGTCGTTCCAGGTGCGCGCAGCCCGGCCGATGCCGCCATAGACGACCAGCTCGTTGGGGTTCTCGGCGACCTCAGGGTCGAGATTGTTCATCAGCATGCGCAGCGGCGCTTCGGTCGTCCAATAGCGGGCGTTGAGCTTGTCGCCGCGGGGCGCACGCACTTCGCGGATGTTGTGGCGCGGATCGTTCATCATTGTCCCTTTCGAGTAAGGCGGCGCGTCAGCGCCCAGCCCAGTCAATGGCGGTTTCGAGGATACTTCTCAGCGTGGCACGGATCGGCGCGGCGTAGGTCGCGTCGTACGGCACTGGCCAGTTCTCGGGCGAGCCCTTCGCGGCCGGCTCGCGCATATAGCCGCGGTTGGAGAGCTCCATCTGCAGCGCATGCACGCCGTTTTGCGGCTGACCGAAGCTTCTGGTGATCCAGCCACCCTTGAAGCGGCCGTTGACCACCCAGCTCTCGCCGGTCGCGGCGAGGATCTCGGCGACCTTTTGCTGCAGCGACGGATCGGTGCTCCTGCCGTCGTTGGTGCCGAGGTTGAAGACCGGCAGCGTGCCTTCGAAAAGGCGCGGCAGCACCGAGCGGATCGAATGGCAATCATAGAGCACGATGTTCTCATGCATGCCGCGCAGCCGGTCGATCTCGGCCTGCAGGGCGGCGTGATACGGCCCGAAATAGGTCTCACGGCGCTGGTCGATCTCGGACGGGGTTGGTTCGTCGCCCATATTATAGAGCGGATCGCCGTCGAACGTGTCCGTCGGGCAGAGCGTCGTCGTCGCCTGGCCCGGATAGAGCGAAACGCCGGACGGATCGCGATTGACGTCGATGACCGTGCGCGAGATGGCGGTGTGCACGACGGTCGCGCCGAGATCGGCGGCAAAATCATAGAGCTTGTCGATCCACCAGTCGCAGTCGCGCCTGCCGAGCCAGGTCGAGACCAGGCGGCTGTCGAGGCCGGCAAGGTCGATGCCGGTGTGCGGGATCGAGACCAGCAGAGGTGCGGTGCCGCGTGTGATGGTGAGCCAGGGAGGGCTGGTCATGAGAGATCCCCCTGCGCTGGAGCTCTACGGCGCCCCCCTCTGCCCTGCCGGGCATCTCCCCCACAAGGGGGGAGATCGGATGTCACGCCGGCTTTCGCCAATCGCCGACGTCGCAGAATTGAGCGGGGCGCCGAAACCGCTGATCTCCCCCCTTGTGGGGGAGATGTCCGGCAGGACAGAGGGGGGCGCGAAGGATCGCGACCTATCAGGGCGTTCAATCTCACGACGCAATCCCGGGCAGCTTCACAGCACCCGCCGCCTTCACCGCGGCGCCGCTGCGCACCAGGGCGATCGCCTTTTCCATGTCGGGATGGAAATGGCGGTCATTGTCGAGATGCGGCACCTCGGCGCGGACCAGCTTGCGCACCGCTTCCAGCGCATCGCTCGAAGCCAGCGGCGCGTGGAAATCGCAGCCTTGCGCGGCGGCCAAGAGTTCGATGCCGATGACGGCGGTCGCATTCTCGATCATGCCGAGCAGCCGGCGCGCGCCATGCGCAGCCATCGAGACATGATCTTCCTGGTTCGCCGAGGTCGGAATGGAATCGACGCTTGCCGGATAGGCCTTCTGCTTGTTTTCCGAAACGAGCGCCGCCGCCGTCACCTGCGGGATCATGAAGCCGGAATTCAGGCCGGGCTTCGGGGTCAGGAAGGCCGGCATGCCGGAGAGCGCCGGATCGACCAGCATGGCGATGCGCCGCTCCGACAGCGAGCCGATCTCGCAGACGGCCAGCGCGATCATGTCGGCGGCGAAGGCGACCGGCTCGGCGTGGAAATTACCGCCCGAGAGTGCGGTGTCGTCCTCGGCGAAGATCAGCGGATTGTCGGTGACGCCATTGGCCTCGGTCTCGAGCGTGTCGGCGGCCTTGCGCAGCACATCGAGGGCGGCGCCCATCACCTGCGGCTGGCAGCGCAGGCAATACGGGTCCTGCACGCGCTCGTCGCCGACGCGGTGCGATTCACGGATGGCGCTGCCGGCCATCAGGTTGCGCAAGGCATCCGCCGTTTCGATCTGGCGGCGATGCTTCCTCAAAAGATGGATGCGCGGATCGAAGGGCGCGTCGGAGCCCTTGGCAGCGTCGGTCGACAGCGCACCGGCGACCAGCGCCGACTGGTAGAGCGTCTCGGCTTCGAACAGGCCGGCCAGCGCGAAAGCCGTCGAGAACTGCGTGCCGTTGAGCAGGGCCAGGCCTTCCTTGGCACCGAGCGTCACCGGCTCAAGCCCGTGCGAGACAAAGGCGACCTTGGCAGGGAAGCGGCCATGCGGGGTAAAGCATTCGCCGACGCCGATCATGACGGCCGTCATATGTGAGAGCGGCGCGAGGTCGCCGGAAGCGCCGACCGAACCTTGCGCCGGCACCACCGGGATGACGTCGTTGGCGAGCATCCCTTGAAGCAGGTCGATGGTCTCGGCGCGCACGCCGGAGGCGCCCTGGGCGAGGCTGGCAAGCTTCAGCGCCATCATCAGCCGCACCACGGCGACCGGCATCGGCTCGCCGACGCCGGCCGCGTGCGAGAGCACGATGTTGCGCTGGAGGGTTTCGAGATCGCTTTCTGGAATGCGAACGCTGGCGAGCTTGCCGAAACCGGTGTTGATGCCATAGACCGGCTCGCCCTTTGCAAGGATGCGGGCAACCGCTTCGGCGCTGTCCCGAATCTTCGGCCTGCAAGCATCGTCGAGCTTCGGCACAGCGCCACGATAGATGGCGCGCCAGTCGGCAAGGGTCGCGCTGCCAGGCGTCAGGGTTAGTTCGGTCATTGTCCTCTCCAGATACGGGCATGGAGCGGGTTGAAGCCCATGCGGTAGACGAGTTCGGCCGGGCGCTCGATGTCCCAGATGGCGAGATCGGCCGATTTGCCGGCTTCCAAAGTGCCGGTCTTATCGAGGAGGCCCAGCGCACGCGCGGCTTCGCGGGTGACGCCGGCAAGGCATTCGTCGACAGTCATGCCGAACAGCGTCGCGGCCATGTTCATGGTGAGCAGCAGCGAGGTGAGCGGCGACGTGCCGGGATTGGAGTCGGTGGCGACCGCCATTTTCACGCCGTGCCGGCGGAACAGATCGACCGGCGGCTTCTTGGTCTCGCGGATGAAGTAGTAGGCCCCAGGCAGTATCGTCGCCACGGTGCCGGCCTTGGCCATCGCGGCTGCGCCCTCTTCGTCCGTATATTCAAGATGGTCCGCCGACAGCGCGCCATAACGGGCGGCAAGGGCCGCGCCATGCAGGTTGGAAAGCTGGTCGGCATGGAGTTTCACCGGCAGGCCGAGCGCCTTGGCCTTGTCGAAGACGCGCGCCATCTGCTCCGGCGAAAACGCAATGCCCTCGCAAAAACCGTCGACGGCGTCGGCAAGCTTTTCGGCGGCGACCTGCGGCAGGATGGTATCGGCGACGAGATCGATGAACGCGTCCCTGTCGCCCTTGGCTTCCGGCGGCAGCGCATGCGCTGCAAGGCAAGTGGCGCGAACCGTGACCGGGCGCTCGTCGGCAAGGCGGCGGGCGGCACGCAGCGACTTTTTCTCGTTGTCGGCATCGAGGCCGTAGCCGGACTTCACCTCGACGGTGGTGATGCCCTCGGCCATCAGCGCATCAAGGCGCGGCAGCGTTTGGGCAACCAATTCGTCCTCGCTGGCGGCGCGCAGCGACTTGACCGAGGAGACGATGCCGCCACCAGCGCGCGCCACTTCTTCATAGGTGGCGCCGGCCAGACGCATCTCGAACTCGTTGGCGCGGTTGCCGGCATAGACGAGATGGGTGTGGCAATCGATCAGGCCGGGCGTGATCCAGCGTCCGTCGCAATCAACAGCCTCGGCCGCCGTAGACGGCATATCGGCCTCGGGACCGGCATAAACGATGAGCCCGTCGCGCGCGACGACCGCGCCTTTCTCGACCGCGCCGAGACCGGCCGCGCCATCGGCCATGGTCGCCAGGCGCGCATTGCGCCAGACCCGATGGCCGCTCTTCCCGTTTGCTCCACCCATCATCTTTTCCGTTTGCTTGGATGGCGATTATGTATATACATATTGAAACCCGACGCAAGTGATAATGTCATCTAGGCATTCAGATTCGGAGAGGAACGTGACGGCGATCTTTGCGGAACAGGCGCTGCTGCCCGGCGGTTGGCAAGGCAATGTGAGGATCGCTTTGGACGGCGGCCGCATCTCCGCGGTCGAGGCCGGCGCTTTCGCAGAAGCGGGCGACGAACGCCATGCCATCGTCCTGCCCGGCATGCCCAACCTGCACAGCCACGCCTTCCAGCGCGGCATGGCGGGTTTGGCTGAAATGCGCGGCCCTTCGGCAGACAGTTTCTGGAGCTGGCGCGAGGTGATGTACCGTTTCGCTTTGTCGATGACACCGGACCAGGTCGAGGCGGTGGCGTCACAGCTTTATGTCGAGATGCTGGAAGCCGGCTTTTCGCGCGTCGGCGAGTTCCACTACCTCCACCACGACCGCGACGGAAAACCTTACGCCAATATCGCCGAGATGGCGGAGTGGATCGCGGCTGCCGCCGCAGACACCGGCATCGGCTTGACGCTGCTGCCGGTCTTTTACGCGCATTCCGCCTTCGGCGGCGCTGCTCCCAACGAAGGTCAGCGGCGATTCATCAATGATGTCGAACGTTTCGGGCGCTTGCTTGAGAAGGCCCGCGAGGCTGCTCGTTCGCTTGAGCAGGCCGTCGTCGGGGTCGCGCCGCATAGCTTGCGCGCCGCAACGCCGGACGAGCTCAATTCAGTCGCGGCCATGTCACCGAACGGTCCGATCCACATCCATGTCGCCGAGCAGGTGAAGGAGGTCGAGGACTGCATGGCCTGGTCGGGCAAGCGCCCGGTCGAATTCCTGCTCGCCAATGCCGAGGTCGACAATCGCTGGTGCCTGATCCATGCCACGCATATGACCGAGGCCGAAACGATCGCCATGGCACGGACTGGTGCGATCGCCGGGCTTTGCCCGATCACCGAGGCCAATCTCGGCGACGGTAATTTCGCGGCCCCGCTCTTCATCGAGCATGGCGGGCGTTTCGGCGTCGGCTCCGATTCCAATGTGCTGATCGGCCTGCCGGACGAGCTGAGGCAGCTCGAATATTCGCAGCGCCTCGCCCACCGCGCCCGCAACGTGCTGGCCCGGGCCGGCGGATCCACCGGACGCGCGCTGTTCGACGCTTCGCTCGACGGCGGCAGCCAGGCGCTCGGCGCCGGCCTGTCACGGATTGCCGACGGCGGTCCGGCCGATCTCGTCTCGCTCGATGCCGGCCACCCTTCGCTTGCTGGCAAGGCGGGCGACGCGATCCTCGACGCCTGGATCTTTGCCAATGGCAGCAAGGTCGATTGCGTCTGGGTGCATGGCAAGAAGCAGGTCAGCGGCGGCAGGCATGTCAAGCGCGAGGCGGTCGCCAAGCGGTTCCGCGAAGTCATGACCGCATTGTCGCAAGGCTGAACAGGACCGTTCGATGAGCTTGGTCGAGACAGATGATGTCGATGGCGGCGAGAGCCTCTCGCTGCATCAGCGCATCCTGTCCGACATCCGCGAGAAGATTCTGTCGGGCGCGTGGGCGCCGGGCCATCGCATTCCCTTCGAACACGAGCTGACGGCTCAGTATAATTGCTCGCGCATGACGGTGAACAAGGCGCTGTCGCAGCTCGCCAAGGGCGGATTGATCGAGCGCCGGCGGCGCTCCGGCAGTTTCGTGCGCCAGCCGCAGTCGCAAGCGGCGGTGCTGGAGCTGCACGACATCAGGATCGAGGTCGAGGCGCTCGGCCTGCCCTATCGCTGTGAGCGGCTGGAACGCGTCAAGCGGCGCAGCAGCGCCGAAGACCGCGCGCTGCTGGGGCTCTCCGCACCAGGTCCGGTGCTTGCACTGGAAAGCCTGCATTTTGCCGGCGAACGGCCGTTCGCGTTGGAGCAGCGGCTGATCAACCTTTCGGCCGTGCCCGAGGCTGGTGACGAGGAATTTCTCGAGATCGCGCCCGGCCCCTGGCTGATCGGCCGCGTGCCGTGGAGCGAGGCCGAGCACCGTATCCGCGCCATGGCCGCCGACGACACGATCGCTGATGCGCTCGACATCGAGGCGAGCGCGCCCTGCCTGGTGGTCGAGCGCCGCACCTGGAGCGCCGAGCACCCGGTCACGCACGTGCGGTTTGTCTATCCGGCGGAGAGCCATACGCTGGTGGCAAGGTTCACGCCTTCGCAGGGGTGACTCCCCCTCACCCAGCCTCCGCTTCGCTCGGCTGACCTCTCCCCAAGGGGAGAGGAGTCGGTCAGCGCCGGCGCAATCTCTTCTCCCCACCGGGGAGAAGGTGGCCGCGAAGCGGCCGGATGAGGGGGAGTGGCGCCTTACAGCGCCGCCGTCACAATGATCTCGACCAGATATTCCGGCGTGGCCAACTTGGCTTCGCCGGTGGCGCGGGCCGGGGTGTGGCCCTGCGGCACCCACTTGTCCCACTCCGAGTTCATTTCGGCGAAGGTGCCCATGTCGGCCAGCCAGATGATCGCCTGCACGATCTTGGTTTTATCGGTGCCGGCTTTGGCCAGCAATTCGTCGATGGTCTTCAGGATATCACGGGTCTGCGAGGCGACGTTGCCGCCGGGCTGGCCAACCTGGCCGGCCAGATAGACGGTGTTGCCGTGGATGACGATCTGGCTCATGCGCGGGCCGATATCGATGCGACGAATGCTCATTGGAGGTTCCTTCCTTTTCAAAGTCGCGCTTGTTTAGAGTCCATGCCGGCTTCGGGCAAGGCCGGCGGAGGCGAAACCAATTGAGCCAATTGTCCGGTCCCTGCCCTTTCGCCTACACGGCGAGTTGACCGGTCACGACACAATTCCGCCCGGGCGGCGTGTTGACTAATGTAATAACATCACATATCGACAACGCACTCGATTTCGCGGACCGACGCCTGATGACCAATGCCTGCCTGACCTTTCGCGACCTGACGCTCGGCTATGGCAGCCATCCGGCGATCCATCACCTCAACGGCATTGTCCGCAAAGGCTCGCTGACCGCGGTGGTCGGCGCCAACGGTTCGGGCAAGTCGACGCTCATGAAGGGCATTGTCGGCGTGCTGAAGCCAATGGAAGGGGCCGTGGTCCGCATGCCGGGCGTCCGCACCGCTTATCTGCCGCAGCAGTCGGAGCTCGACCGCTCCTTTCCGGCGCGCGTCGTCGATCTGGTCTCGCTCGGCCTGTGGCCGAAGCGCGGCATGCTTGGGCGCTATACGAAAGAGGATCGCGAGTCGGTCAGCAAGGCGCTGATGGCGGTCGGGCTCGGCGGCTTCGAGAAGCGCCCGATCGACACGCTGTCCGGCGGCCAGTTGCAGCGCACGCTGTTTGCCCGCGTGCTGTTGCAGGACGCCGACCTCATCCTGCTCGACGAGCCTTTCAACGCCGTCGACGCCAAGACCGTCGGCGATCTCATCCAATTGATAAAGCGCTGGCATGGCGAGGAGCGCACGATCATGGTCGTCGTGCATGACCTCGATCTGGTGCGGCAGAATTTCCCGGAAACGCTGCTGCTCGCGCGCCAGCCAGTGGCCTGGGGCGACACAAAGGAAACGCTGCGGCCGGAAAACCTGCTCAAGGCACGGCGCTTCCACGAGGCCTGGGAAGAGAATGCGCCCTGGTGCGAGCCAGATGCTCACGACCATGGCGATGATCTCGCACACGACCGCCACCATCACCACGATCACGCTCATGGACATGATCACCACCACGACCATGGCTCCGGACCGAGGGCGGCGTGATGGAAATTTTCTACGGCCTGTTCATCGCGCCCTTCGCCGATTTCGCCTTCATGCAGCGGGCGCTGGTTGGCTCGCTGATGCTGTCGCTCGGCGCCTGCCCGGTCGGCGTCTTCCTGATGCTCAGGCGCATGAGCCTGTCGGGCGACGCCATGGCGCATGCCATCCTGCCGGGTGCTGCCGCCGGCTTCCTGCTCTATGGGCTCGAGATCCTGCCGATGACGGTCGGCGGTCTGATCGCCGGCATCATCGTGGCGCTTGGCGCGGGCGCCGTCTCGCGCTTCACCATTCAGCGCGAGGACGCCTCGATGGCGGCCTTCTATCTGATCTCGCTTGCCGTCGGCGTGCTGATGGTGTCGATCCGCGGCTCCAGCGTGGATCTGATGCATGTGCTCTTCGGTACCGTGCTCGCGCTCAACAATGAAGCGCTGACGCTGATCGGCGGCATCGTGGCGGTGACGCTTGCCTGCCTCGCCATCTTCTGGCGAGCGCTGGTCGCCGAATGCCTCGATCCACTGTTCCTGCGCTCGGTGAGCCGCATGGGCAGCCCGGTGCATTTCATCTTCCTAGGCCTTGTCGTGCTCAACCTCGTCGGCGGCTTCCAGGCCCTGGGCACGCTGCTCTCGGTCGGGCTCATGATGCTGCCGGCCGCCGCTGCCCGGTTCTGGACGGCGCGCGTGGAACCGATGTGCGTGCTCGCCGTGCTGATCGGCTTTGCCTCCTGCATTGCCGGACTGCTTTTGTCTTATCACGCCTCGCTGCCCTCCGGCCCCGCGATCATCCTTTCGGCCGGCGTCGTCTATTTCAGCTCGATCCTGTTCGGCACGCGCGGCGTGCTGCGCGCCCGCATCGTGCATCACCGGCACCGCACCGCCTGACCAATCCCCAAGCAAGGAGACTGTCCCAGATGCTGAAATCCTTCCGTGCCGCCCTGGCGTTGAGCGTTATAACATTAAGCGCTTTCGCGACCTCTTCCGCCTTTGCGGCGCCGCTCAAGGTCGTGGCGAGCTTCACGGTCATTGCCGATTTCGCCAAGAATGTCGGCGGCGAGCGGGTGAACATCACCACCATCGTCGGGCCGGACGGCGACGCGCATGTCTATGAGCCGAGCCCAGCCGACGCGGGGGCGATGGCAGGCGCTGACGTCGTGCTGGTCAACGGGCTGCATTTCGAAGGCTTCCTACAGCGCCTGGTCGACGCCAGCGCCACCAAAGCTTCGATCGTGACGCTGACCAGGGGCGTGACGCCGATCGACTTCAAGCCGGAATTCGCCGATGCCGATGCCGCCGAAGGCGCGGACACTGCAGGGGGCAAGACAGTTACCGATCCGCACGCCTTCCAGTCGATAGCCAACGCCAAGATCTATGTGAGGAACATCGCCGATGCCTTCTGCGCGGCCGACAGCGAGGGTTGCGACAGCTACAAGGCCAACGCCGCCGCCTACACCATCAAGCTCGACGCGCTGGAAGGCGAAGTGAAGGCGGCGATCCAGTCGATCCCGGAAGCGAAGCGCGTCGTCATCACCTCGCATGACGCATTCGGCTATTTCGAACACGAATACGGCCTGACCTTCCTGGCGCCGCAGGGCATTTCGACCGATTCCGAACCGTCGGCCGCCGACGTCGCCAAGCTGGTGGAGCAGGTGAAGCAGGACAAGGCGGCGGCGATCTTCGTCGAAAACATCACCAATCCGCGGCTGATCGAGCAGATCGCCGGCGAGACGGGCATCAAGGTCGGCGGCACGCTCTACTCGGACGCGCTGTCGGGATCGGACGGCCCAGCCTCGACCTATATCGACATGATGCACAACAACATCACGCAGATCAAAGGCGCGATCCTGGGAAGCTGATCGGTCGAGCCACCAACCGGGCCAGGATCGGCCCGGTTGGATTTTTCGATCGGCCGTCGCTATTTGGCAGGGAATTCCTTCAATGCGGATTGCCGCCCCCCTCCCGGAGTGGCAAGACTGCCGCCAAAGAGATCGCGAGGACGACACCATGGAATACCGCCAGATCAGCGATGACTATTCGGTCTCCGGCCAGATCCAGCCAGAGGATATCGCCGCCATCAAGGACGCCGGCTTCAAGAGCGTGATCTGCAACCGGCCGGACGAGGAGCAGCCCGGCCAGCCCTCTGCCGACAGCGTCAAGGCCGCGGCTGAGGCAGCGGGGTTAGCGTTCCGCTACATTCCGGTCATCAGCGGCCAGATCACCATGAACAATGTCGAGGACCAAGCCGCAGCGCTCGACGAGCTCGAAGGCCCGGTGTTCGCCTATTGCCGCTCCGGCGCGCGCTGCACCAACCTTTACGGGCTGATCCAGCAGCAGCGTGGGTGACGATTTGCCGAGAAAGTGTGCTGAGATTCAGGTCAGGCCGAGTCCGAAAATGGTGGTTTCCGAGAACCGGAGCGGAGCGTACTTGAAGTACGTGAGCACCGGAAGCGCAGGAAGCCGCCATTTGCAGGCCGGCCTCACCTGAATATCAGGACACTTTAAATCGGGAGCGCGCCGGTTTCCTTCAGCGTCTCCAGCACGATCGCCGTCTTCACGTGCTGAACGGATTCGTGCGGCAGCAGAACGCCGTTGACGAACTCCGATAATGACTTGAGGTCGGGCGTCACCACCTTCAGGATGTAATCCATCTCGCCGGTCAGCGCGTGTGCCTCCTGCACCTCTGGCAGCCGGGCCACCAGTTCGCCGAAGCGGCGGGCATTGTCGCGGTTGTGGGTGGCCAGGGTCACCGAGATGACATTGACCAGCGAAAAGCCGAGACGATCGCGGTCGAGCACGGCGCGGTAGCCCTTGATGTAGCCATCATCCTCAAGTCGCTGGCGGCGGCGCGAGCATTGCGAGGGCGAGAGGTTCACGCGCTCCGAAAGGTCGTTGTTGGTGTATCGCGCATCATCCTGCAGAAGCGCCATTATCTTGCGGTCAAATTGGTCCAGGCGCGCATCTTCCATACATATTCCTCCAGTGACGCACAATTTGCGCACATGATGCGCATTTCAAGCGGTTGAATGCAAGCACCGTGCGGCGGCTCCGCGTTATCATGGCGGAGATGGCCAAGCCCGGCCAAAACACCTTCCGGAGGACTGCCATGGGGCCCTTCCCGCACGACGCGCCACCAGCGAAAATCAGCAAGCAAAATCCCGCCGGCACCGATGGTTTCGAATTCGTCGAATTCGCGCATCCCGAGCCCGCCAAGCTTGCCGAGCTCTTCACCCGCACGGGCTATACCGCGGTGGCCAAGCACCGGACCAAGGACATCACCGTCTGGCGTCAGGGCGACATCAACTACATCGTCAATGCCGAGCCCGGCTCGCATGCGATGAAGTTCGTCGAGAAGCACGGCCCCTGCGCCGCCTCGATGGCCTGGCGCGTGGTCGATGCCAAGCACGCTTTCGACCATGCCGTGTCGAAGGGCGCCACGCCCTATGAAGGTACCGACAAGGCGCTCGACGTGCCGGCCATCGTCGGCATCGGCGGCTCGCTCCTTTATTTCATCGAGGCCTATGGCGAGAAAGGCTCGGCCTATGACGCCGAGTTCGAATGGCTGGGCAAGCGCGACCCCAAGCCCGAAGGCGTCGGCTTCTACTTCCTCGACCACCTCACTCACAACGTCTATCGCGGCAACATGGACAAATGGTGGGATTTCTATCGCGACCTGTTCGGCTTCAAGCAGATCCATTTCTTCGACATCGACGGCAAGATCACCGGCCTGGTGAGCCGGGCCATCACCTCGCCCTGCGGCAAGATCCGCATTCCGCTGAACGAATCCAAGGACGAGACCAGCCAGATCGCCGAGTATCTGAAGAAGTACAATGGCGAGGGCATTCAGCACATCGCGGTGGGCACCGACGCGATCTACGAGGCGACCGACAAGCTTGCCGCCAACGGCCTGAAGTTCATGCCCGGCCCGCCCGACACCTATTACGAAATGTCGCATGAGCGCGTGCACGGCCATGACGAGCCGATCGAGCGCATGAAGAAGCACGGTATCCTCATCGACGGCGAGGGCGTGGTCGACGGCGGGATGACCAAGATCCTGCTGCAGATCTTCTCGAAGACGGTCATCGGCCCGATCTTCTTCGAGTTCATCCAGCGGAAAGGCGACGAAGGTTTTGGCGAAGGCAATTTCCGCGCCCTGTTCGAGTCCATCGAGCAGGACCAGATCAAGCGCGGCGTCATCAAGCTGGACGGCAAGGCGGCGTAGGGCCGAAAGCTCGTTTGCGGCTCGACCGGCATTGACCTAAGCTCCGGTCCCGAGGGGTCGAGCCGTGAACGTCTCTATAACCGAAGCCAAGGCCAAACTGTCGGAACTCGTCAGGCGCGCCAACGCCGGCGACGAGATCGTGATCACCCGGCGCGGGAAGGCTGTAGCGCGTCTCTTACCTCCTCCGGCGAAGGAAGACCTGTCGCCACGCATCGGCGCTTTGAAGGGTAAGATCAGTATCGCTGACGATTTTGACAACCTCGGCTCTGAATGGGCCGAGTATTTAAGATGACAATCAGAGCCCCAGCCGCTCGACCTCGTCCTTCCTCAGCTTAATATCATAATCGAGCAAGAACTCATCCAATTGCGGCGGCGCTACCGAGGTGCCGGAGAGCATGGCATGCACCTGGCCGCGATGGTGGATGTCGTGCAGGAAGACATGCGCAAGAATGTCGCCGATGCGCTCGGGGATCTTGCCGTCCTCGCGCCGGTCGGTGATGACGCGCCGGTCGAGATCGGCCTCCGACAGGCCGTCGCAGAGGGCGATCAGCTTGCGGTCGAAATCGGCCTGCGCGGCCGCCAGACTCACCGCATCGTCCAACGGCGCGAAGTCGTCATAGGCCGAGGCGCCGAGACCACCATCGGTCAGGAAATCGAGATAGAGAAGATCGACCGCGAGGATGTGGTTGAGCGTCTCCCTGATCGACGAAAAGAAGCTGACGCGCCCGGCCTCGAACTCGCCGGGCCGCAGCGCGAGCACGGCGCGGTAGAGCCGGTCGTTCGACCACAGATTGTTGCGCGCCATCCGGCGCAGGTGATCGAGCAAGGTCACCTTCACCCCTCGTATTTCTCGACCTTCTGCTCGATGGCGCCGAAGATCGAATGGCCCGCCTTGTCCTTCATCTCGATGCGCACCGTGTCGCCGAAACGCAGGAAGGGCGTCTTCGGCTCGCCGCCTTCGATGGTCTCGATCATGCGCAGTTCGGCGATGCAGGAATAGCCGGCCCCACCCGCAGAGACAGGCTTTCCCGGCCCGCCATTCAGCTTGTTGGAGACGGTGCCGGAGCCGATGATGGTTCCGGCGGCAAGCGGCCGGGTTTTTGCTGCGTGCGCGATCAGCGCCGGAAAATCGAAGGTCATGTCGACGCCGGCATTGGCGCGGCCGAAGGGCTTGCCGTTGAGATCGGCGAGCAGCGGCAGGCTGACCTTGCCGCCATCCCAGGTATCGCCCAGCTCGTCGGGCGTGACAGCGACAGGTGAGAATGCGGAAGACGGTTTCGACTGGAAGAAGCCGAAGCCTTTGGCCAGCTCCGGCCCGGTGATGGCGCGCAGCGTCACGTCGTTGACCAGCATGACGAGGCGGATCGCCTCCCCCGCCTCATCCAGGCTCGCGCCCATCGGCACATCGTCGACAATCACGGCGACCTCGGCCTCCATGTCGATGCCGAAGGCTTCGTCGGCCATGCGGATCGGATCGCGCGGGGGAACAAAACTGTCCGAGCCGCCTTGGTAGATCAGCGGATCGGTCCAGAAGCTTGCCGGCATCTCGGCGCCGCGGGCCTTCCGCACCAGCTCGACATGGTTCACATAGGCCGAGCCGTCTGCCCACTGATAGGCCCGCGGCAGCGGCGAATGCGCGTTGTGTTCATGGAAGCGCTCCGACGGTACCGCGTTGATCTCGAGCGATTCCGCCAACGTCGCGAGATGCGGAGCAATGCGACGCCAGTCGTCGAGCGCGGCCTGCAGCGTCGGCACAAGGAAGGAGGCATCGGTGAACCGCGTCAGGTCGCGCGAGACCACGACCAGTTTTCCGTCGCGCGTCCCGTTCTTCAATGTGGCAAGCTTCATTCTAAGGCTCCTCCGAGGTGAAATTTCAAAGAACTATGAACTACTTAACCTGCTTAAGTCGCCTTGGAGTTTTAAACAACTCCAGAGAGACTTCGTTTGAGTTCTCTCTTTTATTCGGCATAGTCATGATATATAATTCAGTAATGTGTTTCCCAAGCATACATATATCAATCCCTTACCTCATATAGATCTTCCAGATCAGCAATCATCCCTACGCTTCCCAAAGGAGCTTTTGGGTTCTGCCTTCTCCATTCACAATGCCCGTTCTTGTTTTTGTCCACCGTGTGAGAATGCATCAACATATTACGATTATCTCGCAATATGTTGAAAGCTTTTACAGTTTGCTCTATATTTAATAATATCTTCTTATCTTTCTCAAATTTCTTTGCGAGATCGAGCAACATATCTGCCTTAGATCTATTTCCAATATTGTTAGTAACCGACATCCCAATTTCGTGACCACCGACGTAATTCCAAATGAGGGCCGTCATAAATTGCTCTGTCATATTCCAATCGATAGAGATCAAACCCAGTGCATGCACGAGAGGAATGGCTTCCTTAGATTCGCAGTAGTCTGGGTCGAAATCCTTAGCCATCTAAAATCCGGTCTTGGCCTTGGCCTACTAATTCCCACGTTTTCGCGACGCTTCTCGTTCCAGCCCCACAACAAGGCCGTCGCGGGCGATCGTCAAGTCACCCGGCCAAGTTTTCCTGACAGCGGCGAGCCAATCGGCTTCGGCGATCGCCGGATCGTCGGCCGGAATGAGATGGTTGAGCATCAGCCGCCGCACGCCGGCATCGCTGGCAATGCGGCCGGCTTCCTCCGCCAGGCTGTGGCTGGCGAAGAGGTGCTCGCGAAGCCGCGCGCCGTTGCCGGTCCGGGCGACTAGCCTTTCGACGCCTTCCTCCAGCATGGCCTCATGGACGAGAATGTCGGCGCCACGCGCAAACTCGGCCAGCGGCGGAAAGAAGGCGGTGTCGGCGGAAAAAACCACGCTCCTGCCGCCATGCTCGAAACGCAGCGCGAAGCAGTCGGTCACCGGCGGATGTTCGACGCGCAGCGCCGATACCGTCAGCCCTCGCTCGTCCAGAACCGATCCTTCGGCGAACTCCTCGACCGAAACCAGCTTGCGGATATCCGGACGACCCTCGTCGACGATGCGGATCTCGATGTCGAACTCCATCGCCTGGCAGAACCTCTGCCAGTAACGGCCGGTGCCGGGCGGTCCGAAAACGGTCAACGGCGTCGCCAGCCCCGCCGTCCAGGCGGTGTGGATCAGCGGCCCGAGTTCCAGAACATGGTCCGAATGGAGGTGCGTGACGAAGATCATGTCGAGCGCCTTGAGGCTGATGCCGGCATCGACCAGGCCGCGCGTCACGCCCAGCCCGCAATCGACGACGATGGTACGCCCACCGAGTTCCAGCAGCGACGAGCTCGGCCACGGGCCGCCCGGCCGCAACGCCGGGCCGCCCTTGGAACCCAGCAGCACGAGACGATCCACTTCTTCGGCGCTCAAGACCAGTCACCCTCGGGCGTGCCGTTAAACCGCTTCTTCAGGTCGGCCCAGCAGTCGATGTAGTTCTCCTGCAAGGTGCCGAGCTCGGCGGCGTAGCGCGTCAGCATCTGCGGAAAGCGCGTCTCGAACATGAAGGCCATGGTGTTGTCGAGCTTGACCGGCTTCAGCTCGGCCCGCGTCGCCTTCTCGAAGCCGGAAGCGTCCGGCCCATGCGCCAGCATCTGATTGTGCAGGCTGATGCCGCCCGGCACAAAGCCTTCCTCCTTCGCGTCGTACTGGCCGTGGATCAGGCCCATGAACTCGCTCATGATGTTGCGATGGTACCAGGGTGGCCGGAAGGTGTTTTCCGCCACCAGCCAGCGCGGCGGGAAGATGACGAAGTCGACATTGGCGGTGCCCTCCTCGCCGCTCGGCGCCGTCAGCACGGTGAAGATCGATGGGTCGGGGTGGTCGAACAGGATGGCGCCGACCGGCGAAAAGGTAGCGAGATCATATTTGTAGGGCGCGTAATTGCCGTGCCACGCGACTACGTCGAGCGGCGAATGGCCGAGCTCGGTGACGTTGAAAGAGCCGCACCATTTGACGATTAGCCGGCACGGCGTCTCCTTCTCCTCGAACCAGGCGCAGGGCGTCTTGAAGTCGCGCGGATTGGCCAGGCAATTGGCGCCGATCGGGCCGCGGTCGGGCATGGTGAACTTGGCGCCATAGTTCTCGCAGACATAGCCGCGCGCCTCCTTGTCGGCGAGCTCGACTTTGAAGACCAGGCCGCGCGGGAGCACGGCGATCTCGCCGGGCCGAAGCTCGATCACACCCATCTCGGTGACGAAGCGCAGAGCGCCGACCTGGGGCACAATCATGAGCTCGCCGTCAGCGTTGAAGAAATGATCGTCGACCATCGAGCGGTTGGCGACATAGACATGCGCCGCCATGCCGGACTGGCCGACGGCGTCGCCGGCCGTGGTGAAGGTGCGCATGCCGGAGATGAAGTCCGTCGGCTCGGAAGGCATCGGCGTCGGATTCCAGCGGTATTGGCCGAGCGCCAGCTCATGATCGCCGATGTTGGGGCCTGTCTTCCACAAAGGGTAGCTCGCGCCCTTGAAGCGGCCGGTGTGCTTTACGCTCGGACGGATGCGGTAGAGCCAGGAGCGTTCGTTGGTGCCGCGCGGCGCGGTGAAGGGCGAGCCGGAAAGCTGCTCGGCATAGAGACCATAGGCTGGCCGCTGCGGCGAGTTGCGGCCCTGCGGCAGCGAGCCAGGCAGAGTCTCGGTCTCGAAATCATTGCCGAAGCCCGGCATGTAGGAAAAGCCCATCCGATCCTCCCTGATCCCGACGTCCAGCCCCACAGTGCTGGCCGGTCGGCGATGTTGACCAAACTGGTTTCATTTGTAACCATCAAAAATGTAACTATCAACGGCCCGCTGCATCCCGGGGAGCGCTTCATGGAACCTGAAATCCTCGAACTGGAAAGCTTTCTCCCGTACCGTCTCTACCGACTTGCGGACACCGTCAGCCGCGAGTTTTCCCGCATCTACAAGGAGCGCCACGGCCTGACGCGGCCGGAATGGCGCACGCTCTCAGGCCTCGGCCAGCGCGGCACGATGACGGCGACGGCGCTGGGCGAGCAGTCAGCCATGCACAAGACCAAGGTTTCTCGCGCCGTGGCCGAACTGGAGCGCCGGCGCTGGCTGACGCGCACGCCGGACGAGAACGATCGGCGCGTCGAGCACCTGACGCTGACGAAGACGGGAGTTGCTGCCTATCGGGAAATGGTGCCGCTGGCGAAGGCGTTTGAAAGGGAGCTGCTGGCGAGGTTGAGCGAGGCGGAGCGCGCGGCGATCGTGAGGGGGGTGGCGGCGCTGGAAAAAGCTTTGGAAGAAAAGACCTGATTGGCTGGTGCGAGGCCCCCTCTCTGTCCTGCCGGACATCTCCCCCTCTTGGGGGGAGATTGGCAGTTTTGGCGACGGCGCTCGTCTTGCACCGTCTGCGATTGGCGGAGGCCGGCGTGACGGCCAATCTCCCCCCTTGAGGGGGAGATGTCCGGCAGGACAGAGAGGGGGGCGAAGGAACTCGACGTCTCCGTCGAAGCCCCTACCAATCCATCACCACCTTACCCGAACTACCGCTCCGCATCGCGTCGAAGCCAACCTGGAAATCATCGATCCCGATGCGATGTGTGATCAGCCCCGAAACATCCAGCGGCCCCTGCACCAGGGCGATCATCTTGTACCAGGTCTCGAACATCTCGCGGCCGTAGATGCCCTTCAGATGCAGCATCTTGAAGATGACCTTGTTCCAGTCGATCTCGAAGCCGGTGGGCGCGATGCCCAAAATGGCGATCTTGCCGCCATTGTTCATGGTGTCGATCATGTCGCGGAAGGCCGGTGCTGCGCCCGACATCTCCAGCCCGACGTCAAAACCTTCGGTCATGCCGATCGAAGGCATTACGTCGCGCAGCTTTTCCTTCGAGGCGTCGACGACATGCTGGACGCCGAGCTCGCGCGCCAGGTCCAGCCGGGCCGGGTTGATGTCGGTGATGACGACCTTGCGCGCGCCGACACATTGCGCGACCAGCGCGCCCATGATGCCGATCGGGCCTGCGCCGGTGACCAGCACGTCCTCGCCGACCAGGTCGAAGGACAATGCGGTGTGAACGGCATTGCCCAGCGGATCGAAGATGGCGGCGATCTCGTCCGGCACGTCGTCGGGGATCGGCACGACATTGTGCTGCGGGATGACCATATACTCGCCGAAGGCGCCGGGACGGTTGACGCCGACGCCGAGCGTGTTGCGGCAGAGATGGCCCCTGCCCGCGCGACAGTTGCGGCAATGGCCGCAGACGATATGGCCTTCGCCGGAGACGCGCTGGCCGACCTTGTATTCGGTTACCGCCGCGCCGAAGTCGGCAACGGTGCCGACGAATTCATGCCCAGTCACCATCGGCACAGGCACGGTCTTCTGCGCCCACTGGTCCCAATTGTAGATGTGGACGTCGGTGCCGCAGATCGCGGTCTTCTTGACCTTGATCAGCACGTCGTTGGGGCCGATCTCAGGCACCGGCACCTCTTCCATCCAGATGCCCGGCTCGGCCTTGGCCTTCACCAGCGCCTTCATCATGTTGGACATTCATTTCTTCCTTGAATCGCTTGATCCGGGACGGTTTTTTGGCGCCAGCCGTTCATGTAATCACGCCCAGTTCCTCGCCGACCTCGCCGAACGCTTCGACTGCGCGATCGATATCGGCACTGGAGTGCGCCGCCGACATCTGCGTGCGGATACGCGCCTGGCCCTTCGGCACCACCGGGAAGGAGAAGCCGATGACGTAGATGCCGCGTTTCAGCATGCGCGCGGCCATCTCCTGCGCCAGTGCCGCGTCGCCCAGCATCACCGGAATGATCGGGTGGTCGGCGCCGGCAAGCGTAAAGCCGAGCTTACCCATCTTGGACCTGAACCGGTCCGCATTGGCATATAGGCGCTGGCGCAGCGCATCGCCATTGCGGATCAGGTCGAACACCTTGATCGAGGCGCCGGCGATGGCCGGCATCAGCGTGTTGGAAAAGAGATAGGGCCGCGAGCGCTGGCGCAGCCAGTCGACGACCTCTCTCTTGCCCGACGTGTAGCCGCCCGAGGCGCCACCCAGCGCCTTGCCGAGCGTGCCGGTGATGATGTCCACCCTGCCCTCGACACCGCAATGCTCGGCCGAGCCGCGGCCGTTCCTGCCGACGAAGCCGACCGCGTGGCTGTCGTCGACCATGACCATCGCGTCGTATTTCTCGGCCAGATCGCAGACGCCCTGCAGATTGGCGATGATGCCATCCATCGAGAACACGCCATCGGTAGCGATCAGCCGGAAGCGGCAGTCCTTCGCCTCCTTCAGCCGCGCCTCGAGATCGGCCATATCGTTGTTGGCATAGCGGAAGCGCTTTGCCTTCGACAACCTGACGCCGTCGATGATCGAGGCGTGGTTCAACGCGTCCGAAATGATGGCGTCCTCCTCGCCAAGCAGCGTCTCGAACAGCCCGCCATTGGCGTCGAAGCAAGAGGAGTAGAGGATGGTGTCGTCCATGCCGAGGAAGGACGAGATCGTCGCCTCGAGCTCCTTGTGCTCTTCCTGTGTGCCGCAGATGAAGCGCACCGAAGCCATGCCGTAGCCGTAGCGGTCGAGCGCCTGCTTTGCCGCGTCGCGCAGGTCCAGGCTGTCGGCGAGACCGAGATAGTTGTTGGCGCAGAAGTTCAGCACCTTTTCGCCGCCGACCTCGATCTCGGCGGACTGCATGGAGGAAATCACCCGCTCGGATTTGTAGAGCCCGGCCGATTTCAGGCCTTGGAGCTCGCTGTCGATGTGGGAGAGAAATGCTTTGCTCATAGGTCCGGCCCTGTTCGGTTCGAGCCGGACTGTCGCGCCACGGCTGCAAAAAATCCATCGCAAAAGCGACCGCTTCGGTGGCGTCGTGAAAGCCCGGTCGCAATCCTTTGCGCGGATGCATGCAAAAATGGAGTGCGCGGGAAAGGACGTGCTAACCATCTTGCGAGCTTTGTCGCGCCGCCGCGATCGCGGCTGGCCACCTTGCCGAGCTGTTAACCCTTTCAAGGCAAACGTCTTCCCGCCGCGAGTTCCAAGGCAGGAATCCGTCGACCGAAGGGGTCACTCAAGTTATGTCGCAGCAGCCAGTGCATAGCGTTTCACGCAAGCTGATCCTGCTCATCAAGACCGGCTACTGGCTGGCGCTGACGATCATTGCCGCCATGGTGGTGGCCTCCTTCATTCTTCTGCAGCAGCTGATGGCGCAGCAGCAGCATAATGACGCGCTGCTCGACATCGTCTCGATGCAGAAGGCGCTGTCGCAGCGCATCGTCTTCCTGGCCAGCGCCACGGGTGCTGCCTCGCGCGACAAGCAGCCGGCGCTGGTCACCGCGCTCAAGCAGGCGACGGGCGAGTTCGAGACCAATTACGACCGGCTGCTCAAGGAGACCGGCGCCGATCCGCTGTCGCCGGCACGCAACGATCCGAAGTCGATCGAATACGTCCTGTTCAGCAAGCCGTTCCACCTCGATTATTTCTCGGTGGGGCTCGTCGCCAATGGCGACAGGCTTATCTCGTCGCTCGCGTCGCAGCTCGGCATGCAGAGCGACGGCTACAAGGGTGGCGATGAACGCGCCGGCCTCGACGCTTCCGTCGCCAATGCGACACTGTCGGGCTACGCCGCGCTCGGCCAGCGCATCAGCGCCTTCGCCGACGAAAAATCAAGCAGCATCCTCGACCTGCACCGTACGCTGTTTTTCGCCACCCTCGGCGTCATTGTGCTGGTGGCGCTGTTCATCTTCCGGCCGATGTCCAACGCTATCCTGCGCAAGACGCGCGAGCTGGTCGATGCGCGCAACTCCATGGCCTTCATCGCCGTGCATGACGGGTTGACCGGCCTGCATAACCGCACCTTCCTGACCGACCATTTCGACACCCTGATCAAGGGGGCGCACCGGCGCCGCGAGCGCCTGGCGGTGGTCCAGTTCGATCTCGACCGCTTCAAGCAGATCAATGATACGCTCGGACACGCCGCCGGCGACTATGTGCTGGTGGTGACGGCGCAGCGCATGCGCGATTCCTGCCGCGCGTCGGATCTCTGCGCGCGGCTCGGCGGCGACGAGTTCGTCATGATCCTCAACGGGGCCGGGACCACCGAGGACATCCATGCGCTGGCCAAGCGCATCCTTGGCGAAATCAACGAGCCGATCACCTTCCAAGGCACGACCATCATGCCTGGCGCCAGCGCCGGCATCGCGGTCTATCCGGTCGACGCCGACAATGCGCAGGACCTGCTCGTCCATGCCGACCTCGCCCTCTATTCCGCCAAGAAGCTCGGCGGCGGCAATTTCTCCTTCTTCTCAGAGGAGCTGCGGCGCGAGCTCGACTACCGCAAGCAGCTCGAACAGGACATCCGCACGGCGATCGCCAACAAGAGCTTCGAGGTCTATTTCCAGCCGCAGGTGTCGCTGACCAGCGGCAAGATCAGCGGCATCGAGGCGCTGGTGCGCTGGAAGCACGCCACGCGCGGCATGATCTCGCCCGGCGAGTTCATTCCCGTCGCCGAGAAATGCGGCTTCATGCCGGAAATCGGCCGGATCGTCATCAGCAAGGCGATCAACGAGGCCGCCGAATGGGACCGCGCCGGGATCGATTTCGGGCGCATCGCTGTCAATGTGTCCGGCACCGAGCTTCGCGAGCCGGATTTCGACACGTTCCTGTTTGGCACGCTGGAGCGCGCCGGGCTGGCGCCACAAAAGCTTTCGCTGGAGATCGTCGAATCCGTCATCCTCGACGACGAGAAGACCGGGATCGCGTCGAAGCTCCGCCACATCCGCGCCGCCGGCGTGCATCTGGAGCTTGACGATTTCGGCACCGGCTACGCTTCTCTGAGCCACGTCAACCCCAACGAGATCGACCGGCTGAAGATCGACCGCCGCTTCGTCCAGAACATCAACGAGAACGGCGACAATACCAAGATCGTGCGCGCCATCACCGAGCTTGCCAGGGGGTTGGGCATCTCGATCGTCGCCGAGGGCGCCGAGACTGAGGCCGAGCTCGACTCGCTGATGGCGATCGGCTGCGACCAGGTGCAGGGCTATTCCATCGCCTTCCCGATGCCGCAGGACAAGGCGCGCGAATGGCTGGCGGCGCGCAGCCCGAAAAAGGCGAAGCTCAAAGTGCTGCAGGGCAGCTTGGGCTAACACTTTCGTCAACAAGCTTGACACAACCGCGCGTTATGGCGGCCTATCGGGATCGCAACCGGGTCTTGCGAATGCCGCTTCGTTATATCCTGCCGTTCCTGCTGCTTGTCGCATCGCCCGCCCTGGCCACCGATCGTACGATTTACCTCACTTTCGACGACGGTCCGCTGAACGGCACCAGCAACATCCTCGACGTAATACAGGCCGAGCAGGTGCCGGCAACTTTGTTCATGGTCGGCATGCATGCCGAGGCGAACGCGACCAACCGGGCGCTGCTGCAGCGGGCGAAATCGATGCCGCTGGTGACGATCGGCAACCACAGCTACAGCCATGCCTATAATCACTACCGGCATTTCTACGGCGACACCGAAGGCGTGGTCGCCGACATGCTGCGGGCCAATGTCGTGCTCGGGCTGACGCCGGCCGTTCATGCACGGCTGCCCGGACGCGATGTGTTCCGGCTGCCCAACTACTCCAAGGACGACAATTCACTCGGACTGGCCGAGGCCGGACGCGAGGATCCGGATTACGAATTCGTCGCGGCGTCGGGCTTCTGGCTATACGGCTGGGACCACGAATGGGTGCATGAGGACAGCGGCAAGCCGGTGCAGAGCGTCGATCACCTGGTCAGCGAGATCGACCATCTGTTCGGCTACGGCCATTTCGCCAGGCCGAACAAGCTGATCCTGCTCATGCATGACGAGATGTTCCAGGACGCCTTCGACGGCAAGGCGAATCTCACCGCATTGATCGCGGCGCTCAGGCTGCGCCACTACGCCTTCGGCGCGATAGCGGGTTACGACTGAGGCGGCTCGGCATTCCGCCTGAGCATCGCAAGCACCTCGGCGAATTCGGACAGCCTGTCATCGGGAATACCGGCTCTCAGTCTCTTGTCGAAGGCGATGGCCGCGAGACGCAACTTTTCGAACAGCGCTTCGCCGGCTTCCGTCAGCGCCACTTGATGGACCCTGCGGTTTTCGGGATCGCGGCGACGCGTCAGCAACCCTTGCGTCTCCATGGCGTTGAGGTGATGCGTCAGCGTCGCGCCCTGGATGCCGATCATGCCGGCAAGCTCGCGCTGGTTGGCAAGTTCCTTCGACTTGACCGACAGCAAGGTCAGCCAGACGGGCAGCGTGCCGCCGGCGTCGACCAGCGCGGCATCGAAGGCCTGCGCTACCACTTTCGAGGTGCGGGCGAGATTCATGCCGACGGGCGGGCGGTCAAATGGTGTCATGACGTGACAGTAGAGCATGCAATGAGAAGGTGGAACTCGGCGTCATGCATTGACATCTAATCGTTAGATCTCTAACTTTGTCTTATTGGCGTCGCTGTCATGGCTACGACGCGCGGCGGGGGGCAGAGAGGAATGCGGTCATGCAATATGTCTATATCGTTGTCATCGGCCTGCACGTCATGGCCGGCGTGTTCTGGGCCGGCACGACCATTGCGGTCGCCCGTGATCCGGAGATCAAGGCGGAGCGCTTCATCCGGCCGCAGCTCGGCGCCTCCGGTCTGGTTTTCCTGACCGGCATACTGCTCTGGTATTTCTTCCATGAGGGCGCATTCGGCCCAATGGAGAAGGCGCTGGCGCTGGGCATCTTGACCGCGTTGATCGCCGCCGGGGTGCAGGGCGCGCTCGTCGCCTCCGCCAGCAGACAGCTGGCTGGCGCCGATCAAGCGACGCAGACCCAGCTTCGGGCAAGAATGACCAGAGGCGAACGCATTGCGGGCGGATTGCTGGTCATCACCGTGTTTTGCATGGCTACCGCCAAGCTTTTTTGAAATCGCACGGCCGGCGAAACCGACCGGGCGCGGCGCGCAACGAACCAGAGCGGCAGGTGGCTCTCCTTGCAAAGGTCCGTTGCGCGTCACAACGTTCCATCGAACGCTGAAACCGCTTTAAGCCATTTCGGGACGCCTGGATGCCTCGCGAATGGCCTTGTGGACATTGCGCTGCAGGTCCATGAAAGCGGCGCTCTCCATGACCTCCTCGCGGCGCGGGCGCTCGATGCCGACGTCAAAAGTCCGCATGATGCGCCCCGGGCCGATGCCCATCACGACAATGCGGTCCGACAGATAGACGGCCTCCTCGACGTCGTGGGTGACGAAGAGCACGGTCAGCCTGTGCTCTTCCCAGATCTGGGTGAGCAGTTCCTGCATCTGATGCCTGGTCAAGGCATCGAGCGCGCCGAAGGGCTCGTCCATCAAGAGCATCTTGGGGCGGTAGGAAAGCGCGCGCGCAATAGCGACGCGCTGCTTCATGCCACCCGAGAGTTCGGATGGATAGAGATTGGCCGAGTGCGGGAGCTTGACCAGGTCGAGATGCTCAAGCGCGATCCTGCGACAGGTGGCGCGGTCATGGCCGGCGGCCTTGAGAGCGAACTCGATGTTCTGCTGCGCCGTCAGCCAGGGCAGCAGCGTATAGGACTGGAAGACGACGCCGCGATCGAGACCTGGCTTCAGGATCGGCGACCCGTCGATGTCGAGTTCGCCCGAGTCGAAATCCTGCAGTCCGGCGACGATCGACAGCAGCGTGCTCTTGCCGCAGCCCGACGTGCCGACCAGAGACACGAACTCGTTGTCGGCGAGGTCGAGATTGATGTCGCGCAGCACTTCGGTGCGCCGCGCTCCGGTACCGAAACTCTTGTGGAGGCCCTTGATCCGCAGTTTTGGGGAATTCATCGGCCGGACCTTGTCATGAACGGCTGTCCTGACGGAACAGCACCTTGCCTAGCGCTTTCATGACCTGATCGGTGATGAGGCCAAGAATGCCGAGCAGAAGGATGTAGCCGATGATGGTGTTGGTCTGGAAATAGCGCTGCGAGACGGTGATGCGATAGCCGAGGCCGGACGTCGCGGCGACGAGTTCGGCCAGCACGAGCCAGGTCCAGGCCCAGCCCAGGCTGATGCGCAGCGTATCCCAGATGCCCGGCAAGGCGCTGGGCACCACGATGCGCGTCAGGATCTTGCGATCCGGCAGGCCGAGCGTCCTGCCGAGACCAACGAAGTCGGCCGGCACGCGCTTGACGTTGTCCATGATCATCAGCACCTGCTGGAAGAAAGTGCCGATGAAGATGATCAGGAATTTCTGCGAGTCGCTCGTGCCCGCCCACAGGATGGAGAGCGGCACGAAGGCGACCACCGGCATATAGCGGATAAAATCGACCAGCGGCTCGATAGCCGCTTCCCAGGTCCGGAAGCTGCCGATCAGCACGCCGATCGGAATGGCGAGCACCGAGGCGATGAGAAAGCCGACCGAAATACGGTAGGTCGAGGCCTTGAGATCGGTGAACAGCGTGCCGTCGGCCCAGAGCTTGCCGAGCTGCGTCGCCACGCTGGCGGGCGACGGCAGGAAGATCGGCTTGACCAGGTCGAGGCCCGTCGCCGCCCACCAGGCGAGGCCGAGACCGGCGAACACGGCCACGGCGATCATCAGGAAGCGGGAGCGCGCGATCGGCGCGCCGATCCCGGAGGATCGGCGGCGGCGCATCGCCTGCCTGGCGGCAGGTCCCGTCGCCGGGCTAGGCGGGCTCGCTTTGCCGGCAGGCTCGTCGGACATCTCAGCGGCCGCCACGGCCCGGTCTACTGCGCAGCCTTGACGAAGGCCGGATCGATCATCTGCTCCGGCGTCACGTCGGCCTGAAGCAGCCCGGCATTCTTGGCGGCGGCCTCGACGTCGGCGAACGTCTTGGTGGAAAAGTCACCCGTCAGCGCGCCCTTGTTCTCGGCAAGCGAATAGTAACGCACGCCGTCGAAGGCGGTATTCAGGTCCTCGACGCTCGAGCCGACCGCCTTGGAGATGATGGCGCGGCCGCCGGGCGTGTCGGCCTTGTAGTCCTTGAGCGCGGCATCCCAGGCCTTGATCATGGCAAGCACCTGGCCCGGCCGCGATTTGATCACCTCGTCGCGCACCACCAGCACGTCGCTGATCAGGCCGGGATCCTCGCCGGCGGTGAAGAGAAGCTTGACGTCCTTGTTCTGCGCCCTGGCCGTGGTGAGATAGGGCTCATAGGTGACCGCGACCGGGACGCGGCCGGCAATCAGCGCGCTGCCGGCATCCGCCGCCGGCATCGGCACCGGCTGAACATCGGCGATCGACATGCCGTTCTTGGCGAGCGCATATTTCAGCAGGATGTCGCTCGTCGTGCCTTCCTCGAAAGCGACCTGCTTGCCCTTGAGATCGGCGACCGAGTTGACGTCCTTGTCGGCGATCATGGCGTCAGCGGTCATCGAGACGTCGAGCAGCAGCACGATCTTGACCGGCAGGCCGGCCGCAACCATGCCCATGGCGGTGTGGGTGGCGATGTTCGCCGCGTCGAGCTGGCCGCTCGCCAGGGCGGCGTTGATGTCCTTGTCCTCGGTAAAGTTGACGATCTGGACGTCCGACAGACCGCTCGCCTTGAACAGGCCCTTGGCTTCGGCGACATGCCACTGGCCGTAGCCCAGCCACGGCTCGATGCCGATCTTGAACGACCCAGCCTCGGGCGTCGCGGGAATGGCGGTATCGGCGGCGTGGGCCAGCGGGGCGAAGCCGACGATGGCCGCCACCACGAGCGCACGGAATTGTCCTGTGAGGTTACGCATCATCCTTGTTCCCCTTGATGATTCAGAGCGCTTTTTTGAACCAAACTTCCTGTCTGCGAGAATGCGGCTTCTGCTTCTTGCGGCACTGTGCCTCGGCGTCTTACCTGCCACGTCGACGGAAGTGAAACGATATTCAACGTCGGCGGCGATGGATGTCAAGGCTAAAATACATACATGCATATACAAGTTGGAGAGGCTGATTTCCGCGCTCTTGGCAGCATTTGGGCGGGCTCCCCTCAAACTGGCGCCAAGGGAATAGTCCCGGCCGCTTCACGCCTTGCGCGACGGAGAATAGCGGCTGCCGAGCGAGTAGCGGCTGCCGACATAGGTCAGCTTGCTGACGGTGGCGACGACCGCGCCTGTCCACGTCCGGCGATGCAGGAGAAGGCAGCAACTGCCTATGTCGATGGCGAGGCGCTGCGCCGTCTCGGCATCGGCCGGGACAGCGGAAATGATATGTTCGACCTCGGTCACCGGCGTCTTCTGCATCAGGTAATCGTAGGTCGCCGTCTTCGAGAAATCCTGCTTGTCATAGTCGGGTATCAGGCTCGGATTGACGAAACGCTCTTCCAGTTGCACGGGCAGGTCGTTCTCGAAGTTGACGACCACCGAATGATAAAGCGCCGCGCGCTTGGCGAATTCGAAGGACAGCGAGAGCTCCTTGGTCGGCGTGATCCTTTCGAGGACGAGAACCTCGGAGCGATGCCTGTTGCCGCGCGCGACGATTTCGGCCGCGATGTTGTTGATCTCGATAAGCGTCGACTGCGGCCGGGGCGGCGCGATGAACGTCCCCACTCCCTGCAGCCGGATCAGGAAGCCGGCCGAGGTCAATTCCCGCAAGGCGCGGTGGACGGTCATGCGCGACACGCCGAGCGCCGCCACGAATTCATTCTCGGACGGCAGCTTGCGGTCCTTGCTCCACTTGCCGGTTCCGATGTTGGTCAGGATATAGTCCTTGACCTTCTCGTAGAGGGGGCTGGCCGTATCGGGCAAAGCACTCATCTTCAAAAGTCCCTTCCGCCAAACATCGGAAATCAGGTGCCGGCAGGCTGCCGCAGCCGGATAATGGTTTTCAAGCCGTCGCCTTGCCCCGCCAAAAGACGCTCATAAGCGGCGGGAATGTCATCCAGGCCGATCTCGCGATCGATCAGGCCGATCAGCGGTTCGGACAGCTCGGCCAGCATGCCGATGGCGTCGGGCAGTTCGTCGGCAAAGGCATGGCAGCCCAGCAGACCGATCTCGCGCTCGACCAGCATGTTGGGGTCGATGTCGAGGCGGCCGTGGAAGATGCCGACCAGCGCCACGGTGGCGCCAGAGCCCAGAACACCCAGCAACTGGTTGAGCGCGGCGATGCTGCCGGTGGCCTCGACGGCCGCAAGCAGAGGCGCATCGGCGGTCGCGGCGGCGATGGCATCGCGGTCGAGATCGACGATGGTGGCGCTGGTCACCCGGGCGACGCGCTTGCAGCGGGCCTTGTTGCGGTCGGCGATCAGCACCCTGCCCGAGAACGTCCGCGACAAGAGCAGCGCCGCCAGGCCGCCGATGGTGCCGCAGCCGACGACAAGCACCGTACCCGCGGTCTTCGGCAGGCGCCGCACGGCATGCAGCGCGACGGCGAGCGGCTCGGCCATCGCCGCCACCCTTTCGTCCAGCAGGGCGTCGATGACATGCAGCAGCCGCGCCGGCAGCACCGTCTCCTCGGCAAAGCCGCCGTCGCATACTTCGCCGACGAAGCCCAGCGAGGCGCACAGATGCCGCCTGCCCGCGCGGCATTGCGCGCATTCTCCGCACCAGAAACGGGAATCGGCAACGACCCGGTCGCCCACGGCGATGGTGTCGACGCCCTCGCCGACCGCAACCACCGTGCCGGTCAGTTCATGGCCGGCCGTCGACGGCGCGCGGCTTATCCATTGTCCAGTGCGGAAATTGTGGAGGTCGGAACCGCAGATGCCGGCGGCGTCGACATTGAGCTTCACCCAGCCCGGCTCGGGAGCCCCTGGCGCGGCGATGTCCTCGACACGCAGGTCGCCGGGTCCATGCAGTCTGGCGGCCTTCATCGCGCCGGCCCGTCAGGCGCCGAGATAGCGGTCGCGGATTTCCGAGACCGCGTTCTCGTGCGAGCTGAAGCCTTCATAGCGGGCGAGCCTGCGGGCGTGGCCGGCAAGCTCCGGATAGGCGGCCGAGGTCACATAACCGACCGACGAGCGTTTCAGGAAATCCGTCACCGAAAGCGGCCCGTAGGTCCGCGCCCAACGGCTGGTCGGCAGCACCGCATTCGGCCCGAGGACGAAATTGGCGAGCGTCACCGGCGTGTGCGGCCCCATCAGGATCTCGGCCGCCTCGGTGATGTGGCCGAGATGCGCGAACGGCTCCTTGGACAGGATCTCGAGATGCTCGGGCGCATAGTCGTTGATGAAGCGGTAGCTGTCCTCCAGCGATGCGGTCAGCACGATGCCGCCGCGCTTGCCGGTCAGCACCGCGCGCGAGAACTCGACCCGCTGCTCGGTCATACGGGACCAGTGCTCGGGAAGTTCTGCCAGGGCAGCGTCGGCGACCTTGCGGCTGTGCGTGACGAGATAGGCGGAGGAGTCCGGTCCGTGCTCGGCCTCGATCAGAAGGTCGAGCGCGGCGAGGCCGCCGTCGACGCTGCCGTCGGCGAAGATGATCGCTTCCGACGGGCCGGCCGGAAGGCCTGTGTCGATGATCGAGGAGAGCAGGCTCTTGGCGGCCACCACCCACGGGCTGCCCGGGCCGACGATCTTGAGCGCGGGCTTCACCGTCTCGGTGCCGTAGGCGACGGCCGCAACCGCATGCGCGCCGCCGCATTTGTAGACGGTCTCGACCCCGGCGAGCCGGGCGGCGACCAGGGTCGCGGCATCGACGGAGCCGTCCGAGGTCGGCGGCGTCACGATGGCGATCTGCGGCACGCCGGCGATGACAGCCGGAACCGAGGTCATCATCGTCACCGACGGGAAGGCGCCCTTGCCGCGCGGGACGTAGAGCGCGACCGAGGCGATCGGCGTGTAGCGGTCGCCGGCATAGGCGCCGGGACGGACCTCCTTGAGCCACATCGTCTCGGGACGCTGCTCCTCATGGAAATGCCTGATGTTTGCGATGCCGAAGCGAATGCTGTCGATGACATCCTTGTCGACCTTGCCGAAGGCAGCGTCGAACTCCCCTTCCGAAACCTTCAGATTGCCCGCGGCCACATCGGCCTTGTCCAGGTCTCTGACGAAGTGGAGCAAAGCCGCGTCGCCTTCGGTCCTGACTGCCTCAAGGATCGGACGGACCTTCTCGACGAAGACCGAGAGGTCGGCTTCGGCGCGCTTCAGCAGGCTCGCCCGCTGTTCGGCGCTGGCGGATGAGAGGTCGTGGAAGCTGATGTCGGACATGGCTGCTCCTCAGAAACGCGGGAAAAGTATATACATGTATGTATAATGGTCACCAGTATTTTTCTGTTCCCTGCCGCCAGGCTGGCCACCGCACGGCGCTTCAGATCGAGGCAAGAAAGCCCCCGTCCACCGGAAAGGACTGGCCGGTGATGTAGGCCGAG
Organism: Mesorhizobium sp. WSM3859; assembly: GCF_002295065.1. GTDB lineage: Bacteria > Pseudomonadota > Alphaproteobacteria > Rhizobiales > Rhizobiaceae > Mesorhizobium. The sequence continues at coordinate 53,789 of NZ_NSGG01000007.1, read as the reverse complement.
GCGTCCGAGGCCAGGAACACGGCGATCCCGTGCAGATCCGAAAGATCGCCGAAACGATGCTGCGGAATCTTGGCGAGCATCGACTGCTGCCACGCCTCGTCGACGTAGAACACCTCCGTCATCGCCGTCCTGAAATAGCCGGGCGCGATGGCGTTCACCCTGATCCCCAGACCCGCCCATTCCGCCGCCAGCGCCCGCGTCATGCCGAGCAGGCCCGACTTCGACGAGCCATAGGGCACGGCCGTGGGGATGCCGACCTCGGAGGTCAGCGAGCACAAATTGATGATGGCGCCTGGCCGTCCGGCATCGCGCATGTGGCGGGCGGCGGCCTGGGCGCAGAAGAAGGCCCCCTTGAGATTGGTATCGACGATCCGGTCCCAGAGCGCTTCATCGACATCGAGCGAAGGCCTGACCTCTTCCATGCCGGCATTGTTGACCAGGATATCGAGACCGCCAAGCAGGTTGGCGGCCTCGGCGGTCGCGGCGCGGCAGTGGGCGACGTCGGTGACGTCAAGGGCAATGGCATGCGCAACCCCGCCGGCGGCCCGGATCGCCGCCGTCGTCTCCTTCAGCGAAGCAAGGCTGCGCGCCGTGACCGCGACAGCGGCGCCGGCAGCGCTCAGCGCCTCGGCGATGCCGCGCCCGATGCCGCGGCTGGCGCCGGTGACGAGCGCCTTCCTGCCCGACAGGTCGAAGAGGGAAGCATTGCGCATGTCGATCCTCCTTGGCCTTGGCGGCCTGCCCTCGATTGCGAGACTAACCGATCATCAGTTATACATACAAGCATATACAATGGTTTTGGGAGCCGCAGTGAAAGCCGACCGCAGGGAGCGCGGTATCCGCAACCGATACCACAAGCCTGTACGGGCTTTTTCCCGTCGCCGCGATTTTGCGCCGCGGCCTGTCAGTCAGATCCTGATCCCGAACCGGATGCCGTCATAGATGGCGGCATGGATGTTGCGCGAAGCGACCGCGTCGCCGATGCGGAACAGCACGAAGCCGCCTTCGGCATTGCGCGCGGGGAAAATGTCGCCGCCATTCACCAGACGCTCGTAGTCGACCGCGCCGGCATTCTTCGACAAAGGCTTCAGCGCCAGATAAAGGTCGTCGAGGGGTGCCGTGCCATGCTCGACCACCACCTGGTCGACGCGCCGCTCGCCGCGCCAGCCGTCGGCGAAATCCGAAGCCAGCTCGGCGACGAGCTGGTTGCCCTCGCGCCGCACCGAGCGCAGCCTCGTGTTGATGGTGACGGTGACGCCCTTTTCGTGGAACGCGCGCATATAGGGCACGTGGTTCATGCCGCCCATTTCCGGCGCGAAGAAGCGTTCCGGCGAGACCAGCTCCAGCTTCGAGCCGCCGTTGGCGATGAGTTCGGCGGCGCCCATGCCCTGATGGCCGCCATTGTCGTCATAGACCAGCACATTCTCGGCCGGCTTGACGCTGCCGGCCATGATGTCCCAGCTCGAGGTCACAAGATTGTCGCCGGCCGTCAGCGGCGGGTTCTGCGGCAGGCCGCCCGTCGCCACGATCACCACATCCGGGGATAATGCCAGCACGTCATCCTTTTCGGCCCAGGTGTCGTAGCGGATTTCGACGCCAAGACGATCCAGTTCGGCGAGCCGCCAGTCGATGATGCCGATCAGTTCCTTGCGGCGCGGATTCTGGGTGGCGAGCCTCACCTGCCCGCCTGCCTGGCTGGAGGCTTCGAGCACCGTCACCAGGTGGCCACGTTCGGCCGCGACGCGCGCGGCTTCCAGGCCACCGGCGCCCGCCCCAACCACCACGACCTTCTTCTTCGGTCCTTCGCTTTTTGCGATGATGTGCGGAATGGTCGCCTCGCGACCGGTCGCGGCGTTGTGGACGCAAAGCGCCTCGCCGCCCTCATAGATGCGGTCGAGGCAATAGGTGGCGCCGACGCAGGGCCGGATCTCGTGCTCGCGACCCTCCATCACCTTCTTGATGATATGCGGATCGGCGATGTGGGCGCGCGTCATGCCGACCATGTCGAGCTTGCCGGTGGCGATGGCGTGGCGCGCGGTGGCGACGTCGGAGATGCGCGCCGCGTGGAAGGTCGGGAAGTTGGTCGCCGCCCTCACCTCGCCGGCGAAATCGAGATGCGGGGATGAGCGCATGCCGGTCACCGGAATGACCTTGGTCAGCGACGCATCGGTCTCGATCGTGCCGCGGATGATGTTGAGGAAATCGACCTTGCCGGAGTTGGCGAGCCGCCTGGCGATCTCGACGCCGACTTCCTTCGAAATGCCGTTTTCGAGATCCTCGTCGGCGACCATGCGGATGCCGACGATGAATTCTTTCCCGACTGCGGCACGCACAGCATCCAGCACCATGTCGGTGAAGCGCAGCCGGTTGTCGAGCGAGCCGCCGAACTCGTCGTCGCGATGGTTGGTCAAAGGCGACCAGAAGCCGTCCATCAAATGGCCGTAAGATTCGAACTCGATGCCGTCGAGGCCGGCCGCCTGGCAGCGCTGCGCGGCCGAAGCATAGTCGGCGACGATGCGCTCGATGTCCCACTCCTCGATGGTTTTGGGAAAGGCGCGGTGCGCCGGCTCGCGCACCGGCGAAGCCGAAAGCACAGGCAGCCAGTCGGCCTTGTTCCAGCCAGTGCGGCGGCCGAGATGGGTGATCTGGATCATCACCTTGCAGTCATGCTCGTGGCAGGCATCCGCCAGTTCGGCCAGCCACGGCACGATCCTGTCGTCATAGACATGCAGATTGCCGAAGGCGGCCGGGCTGTCGCGCGAGACGATCGCGGAGCCCGCCGTCATGGTGAGCGCCATGCCGCCCTTGGCCTTCTCGGCATGGTAGAGCCGGTAGCGCTCCTTCGGCATGCCGTCCTCGGAATAGGCCGGCTCATGGCTGGTCGACATAACCCGGTTCTTCAGCATCAGGTGCTTGAGCTGGTAGGGTTGGAGAAGCGGGTCGTTGCTGGTCATCGTCTTCCTGCCGTTTCATTTGCACGGGAGCGTCGTGCCGCACCCGCTTCCATTTCACGCATCGGATTCATCCGAAAACCGCTGCGCACTTTTCGGTCCGATGCTATTGAGCGGCCCAAACCCGCCGCGTCCGAAAGGTTGTGGCGCAATTTCCGCTTTGTTTTGCCTGCCGGCCGGACCTTGGACGGCAGCAAGGAGCCGCCCATGACCGATGCCAAGAACCTCACCCAGCTCGGCAAGCACGTCGAGACGCCACAGAGCCCCGAACAGGCGGTCCTGGAGACCGTGCCGTTCCAGCGCGGCGATGGCCCGCCGGCGATCGTGCGCTTCACCTGCCCCGAATTCACCTCGCTCTGCCCGGTCACCGGCCAACCGGATTTCGCCCACATCGTCATCGACTACGCACCCGACCGGACGCTGGTGGAATCGAAGTCGCTGAAGCTGTTCATGACCTCGTTCCGCAACCACGGCGCCTTCCATGAGGAATGCACGGTGATGATCGGACGCCGCATCGTGGAAGCGACTAAGCCGCTCTGGCTGCGCGTCGGCGGCTACTGGTTCCCGCGCGGCGGCATCCCGATCGATGTCTTCTGGCAGACCGGCGCGCCGCCCAAGGACGTATGGCTGCCGGATACCGGCGTGGCGCCCTATCGCGGACGGGGTTGAGCGCTCAGACATGGCCGGCCTGGCAGAGATTCTTTGACAGGAACGGCAGAACCGCATCGCGACAACGCGGCGTATCGTAGCGCAGCAGGTCGACATGGCCGGCGCCTTCGAACCAGACGAGCTGGGATGCGGGTGCGGCATCATGCAAGGCCGCCACCTGCCCGCGATCGATGAAGGGATCGGCACCACCTGCCAGCAGGATCAGCGGTTTGCCGATCTTGCCGATACGGTCGACAGGCCTGACGTCGTCGGCGCCGAAGCCAAGGCGCACGGACATTTGTGCCAGCAGGATATCGGCCTGCAAGCTGCGCAAGGCATGGAACGGCATGCGCCAGGCCGTAGTCTCGCGCAAGGTCGCGTAGAGCTGCTCGAGCACATAGGCGTCGGCCAGTGCCTGCGGCGTCGCAAAGACAAACGACGCGGCACCCAACGATGAGCCGAGCGCGCCGATTTTCTGGCCGGGAAAGCGCTGCCTTGCATAGGCCAGGATCCGGGCGGCATCCTGCCCTTCGCTGTAGCCGAAGCCCTGGACGGTGCCGCCGCTCTCGCCATGACCCGACAGGTCGAAGAGGATCACGGAATAGCCAGCATCGAACAGCATTTTCGCCCTCTGCACATTCGCCAGCCGGTTAGAGCCGCGGCCATGCAACAGAACGATCGCGCCGCAGCTGCCCTTCCTCTCGGCCACCCAGCCGACAAGCTCGGGCGTGCCGGGCTGATCAAGTGCGGTCCGCTCGATGGGCAAATCGCCGGGCGCCGTCAAGATCTGACGAGGCTCCCGGGCAATCAGCATCGTGCCGGCACGCCATGTGCCGATGCCGCCAACGATGCACACCGCAGCCAGCGCGAGCCCAAGCAAAGCGCGAATCCTCATCTGCAATGACCCAGCGGCGCATTCATCGGCAGCTCATTCGCACTGATACTGGCTCAGCGCCCATTCGCCGGTCACCGACAGAATGTCTGATACCTTCCAAGCGCCGCCGACCTTCTTCAGCTTCCATTCGAGCCGGTGCTGGTGGCCCTCGACGACGAAGGCGACGACCACCTTGGCCTCGTCGCCATTGACGGCCTCGATGGTGCGCAGACTCCGGTCTATGGCCAGCTTGTCGTAGTCGGCATTGTCCAGCGCCATGTTGGGATCCAGGCACTCGCCCTGCCCCGAGGCGCGCAGCGCATCGCTCTTGTCGAGCACGGTTTTCGCCGGGTCGATAAAGTTCTTGCGCTGGGACGGATCGAGTTCCAGTCCGAGACGCTCGTAGAACGGCTTCACCACCGCGGTCGGCGACCCGGGCAGAACGGGGGCGACAGGCGCCGGTTCGGCCGGCTTGCTTTCCGGCGCAGCGGCCGCAGGCGGCGAGGGATCGTCGCCCGATGAGGCTTTCGGCGGCGGCGCGCCGAAGAGCCCTTGCGCGGAGGCGCCGTCGTTCAGCCCCGCGGCCAGCATCGACAAGCTCGACAGCGCGAGGACCAGACGGCGAAGCACGGCATCACTCCGTCGAGGCGCCGCATTCCAGCGCGCTGAGCGTCCAGTTGCTGGTCTTCGAGGCGATGTCGGCGATCTTCCACTTGCCGTCCACTTTCTTCAGCGACCACACCATTTCGCGTTTGGAGTCATCGCCTTCCGGGAAAAGATTGAAGTTTGCCGTCACTTCGGCAGTGTCGCCATTGACGGCCTCGGTGAGCTTCAGCGTCTTCGACAGGGTCTTCTGGTCGAAATCCTGCGCGTCGAGGCCGGGATCGAAGTCGAGACAGGACACCTCGTCGGGCTTCTCCTTCTGCGCCTTGTCGTTGGCTTCGAACAGCTTGGTGACCGGCTCGGTGAAACGGTCGCGGTATTTCGCGTCTCCCTCAAACTTCACCGAAGGCACGTAGAAGAACTTCACGGCGTTGGAGGCCGGCCCGGCGAGCACGGCGCCGGGCAAGGCAATCGAGAAGACAGCGGCAAGCACTATCGGCTTCATGCAGGATCTCCGGGGTTCGGCGCGTGGCGGCACGCTTGCCACCACGCATCCTGCATATCGCCTTTTTTGCGGCTCATGAAGTCCAGGCGCACTCAGGCATCCAGCCAGACGTTCTGGAAGTCCATCTCGTAGGTCTGGTGCATCGAATAGTTCTTCACCTTCTTGTTCATGTGGCAGTAGAGCTTCTGCCAGAAGGGCTGGATGATGACGCCGGAGTCCTGCAGGATCGCCTCGACGTCCTTCATCACCTCCTTGCGCTTGGCGACGTCGATCTGCGACAGCGCGTCCTTGAGCTTGGCGTCGAAGTCCGGGTTGGAAAAGGCCGTCTCGTTCCAGGCTTCGCCCGAGCGGTAGCCCAGCGCCAGCACCTGCACGCCGAGCGGGCGCATGTACCAGATGGTCATGGAATAAGGATATTTCGTCCAGTCGTTCCAGAAGGTCGAGCCGGGCAGCACGGTGCGCTTTACCTTGATGCCGGCATCGCGCAGCTGTCCGGCGATGGCATCGCCGGTGTTCTTCTGCCACTCGTCCTCGACCGTGATCAGCTCATGCTCGAAGTCGGCCTGGCCAGCGTCGGCCATCAGCTTCTTGGCGCCGGCGGCGTCACGCTCCTTCTTGGGCAGCGGGTAGTATTCGGGATGGATCGGGGCGACGTGGTGGTTCTCGCCGACCGTGCCGCGGCCATTATAGCCGAGCCGCATGACCTGGTTGTTGTCGACCGCCATCTGCAGCGCGTTGCGCACCCGCTTGTCGTCATAGGGCTTATGGGTGATGTTCGTGCGGGCAACCAGCGTGGTTGCCGTTGCGACCTCTGACTTCACCAGGCCCATCTTATCCAGCGGATCGATGTAGTCGGCCGGCGTTTCGAAATCGAGGTCGACCTCGCCGGAATCGAAGGCATTGAGCGTGGCGTTGAAGTCGGTGCCGTAGTCGATGAACTCGACGCCGTCGAGCGGCGCCTCGCCGCCCCACCATTTGCCGTTCTCGCGGCGCTTGACGACCGCTTTTTGGCCGACATCGTAGGAGACCAGCTCGAAGGCTCCGGTGCCGATCGGCTTCTTGATCGGATCGGCGCCGTCCTTGTCGAAGTCGCGATGCACGACCAGCGCCGGATAGTCGGTGAGGCCGGGTATGATGGCGATATCGGCTTCGTTGAGCTTCAGCTTGACCGTGTGGTCGTCGACCTTGGTGATCGCGCCATCCTTGGCCTTGCCGGTTTTGGCGTCGATCAGTGCGCCGACGCGGGCGGCCATGGAGTTGCCGGAAGCCCCCTTCTCGCACCAGCGGTTCAGATTGGCGACCACGTCATCGGCGTTGAAGGCATCGCCATTGTTCCAGGTCACACCCTTGCGCAGATGCAGCGTGTATTCGGTGGCATCGTCATTGACGTCCCAGCTTTCGAGCAGGACCGGCTCGAAGGTGAACTGGTGTGTGTAGCGCACCAGCGGCTCCAGCCAGCAGCGGGTGACGTTCGCCATCTCCGTCCAGTCATAAGTGCGCGGATCCTTCTGCGCCTTGACCGACATGGCGACATGCAGCGTGCCGCCCTTCTTTGGCTCGTCGGCCAGCGCCTTGCTCGGCGCGGCAAGGCCGAGCAGGCCATAGGCGAAAGCCGTCGATGCGCCGAAGGCGCTTGCCAGCGCCAGGAATTCGCGCCGGTCGACACGGCCGGCGCGCGCCTCCTCGGCCATCGCCTCGATCGCGGCCGGAACGCGGTCACCATTGCTTCTGAAAAGTGTCATTGTCGTTCTCCCATTCTTATCGGGTCTACGCCCGTTTTTGATTCAACTGCGCTGCCTTCCATCAACTAACTAACGCTGTCGGGCAGCTTTTCCTCACGCCGCGCGATCAAATCCGCGAGGCCCTCGGCAATGCCTTCGTCGAGCTTCGGCTCCTGGTAGTCGGCCAGCATGGCGCGCGCCTTCTCGCGGCCGCGCGTGTCGTGGTCCTTCGCGCCTTCGGCGCTCCATTGCTCGAAGGAATTGAAGTCCATGATGTTGGGCATGAAGAAGGCGCTCTCGAAATGCTCCAGCGTGTGCTGCGTGCCGAGGAAATGCCCTTGCGGACCGACCTCGCGGATCGCGGCAAGAGCCTCCTTGAAATCGTCGAAAGGCACGCCGCCGGCATATTTGTACCAGCCGACGAGCTGCTCGCAGTCGGTGGCGAATTTCGAATAGCCGCAGGTCAGCCCCGCTTCCAGCCAGCCGGCGGAATGCCAGATGTAGTTGGCGCCGGACAGGATCGCGGCATGCATCAGCATGTTCGCCTCGTAACCCGCCTGGGCGTCGTTGAGCTTGGAGCCGACATGGAAGCCGGAAGTGCGCCAGGGCAGCTTGTACTTCCTGGCCAGCGCGCCCATCAGATACATCATCTGCGCGGCTTCCGGCGTGCCGCCCATCGGCGCGCCGGTCTTCATGTCGACGGTGACCATGAACTGGCCGTAGAGCTGCGGCGAGCCGGGACGGATGAGCTGGGTCAGCGCCACGCCCGCCAGCGCCTCGGCATTGACCTGCGCCACCGCGCCGACGGCTGAGGCCGAGGTCGAGGCGCCGCACAGCGCGAACGGCGCCAGGATCAGCGGCTGGTTGTGGCTCGCATAGACGCGCATGGCGTCGATCATGGTGGCGTCCCACACCAGTGGCGAATTGCAGTTGGTGATCGCCACCAGCACGGGATTGTCACGCACGAAATCCTCGCCGAAGACGATGCCAGCCATCGCCATCGTGTCCTCGGCGCGCTCCTTGGACGTCACGATGCCCATGAACGGCTTGTCGGAATGCTTCAGCGCCGAATGGATGATGTGGAGGTGCCGCTTCGGCACCGCGATCTCCATCGGCTCGCAGATGACCGAGCTCGAGGAATGCAGCGCCGGCGCCATATAGGCCATCTTGTGGAAATTGTTGAGGTCGGCAAGCGTGCCGTAGCGGCGCTTGTTGTCGAGGTCGCGGATATAGGGCGCGCCATACATCGGCACGAAGATCGAATTCTTGCCGCCGACGCGCACGGTGCGCTCGGGATTGCGCGCATGGAGCGTGAATTCCGGCGGGACCTTCGAGACGAGCTCCATCAGCAGCGCGCGGTCGATGCGGACGCGCGTCTCCCTGACATCGGCGCCGGCCGCCTTCCAGAGCGCGATCGCCCCGTCGTCGCGGAACTCGCACCCCACTTCCTCGAGGATCTTGAGCGATTCCTCGTGGATCAGCTCCACCGCCTCGTCGGGCACGATTTCATAGGCGGGAATCTTGCGGACAAGGGTCGGGAAGGACGCGATCGGCGCGCTTCTCAGCGCCTTGCGGCCAAGCCGGCCGCCGCCACGGCGGTGCGTCTGTTCGGTCATTTCAACGGCCGGTGCGTTCATGGGGTCTCCTTCTTCCCGTCCGACCAAGTTAGCGAGACGAAATATGGATGTGATGCTGGAAAATCCTGATCTCTTGTATAAGTTCACCTTATGCGAAGCCTACGCCACCTGCTGCCCTCTGCCGGCAGCCTCATCGTCTTCGAGGCCGCGGGCCGGCTGTCCAGCTTCACCGCCGCCGGGCGCGAGCTCGGCATGACGCAGGCGGCCGTCTCCTATGCGGTGCGCGGCCTGGAGGAGCAGCTCGGCGCCAAGCTCTTCCAGCGGCGCCACCGCCAGGTGGTTTTGACGGAGGCCGGCGAACGTTTCCACGCCGACGTGTCGCTGGGCCTCTCGCATATCCGCAAGTCCGCGGAGGACCTGCGCCTGCAGGCGACGGGCGGTCATGTGACTCTAGCCGCCTCGACCGCCTTCGGCTCGTTCTGGATGATGCCGCGCCTGCAGCAGTTCCGCGACGAGCTGCCGGGCGTCGACCTGCGCATCCAGACCGCCGACCGCGATCTCGACATCATCGCCGAAGGCATTCCGCTTGGGGTGCGCGGCGGCGTGCCGCGCGACTGGCCAGATTATCACTCGCTGTCGCTCTCCGACGAAGAGATCTTCCCGGTCGCCGGCCCCAGCTATCTCGCCAAATTCGGGAAGCCCAAGACGGTCGAGGAACTGGCGACGCACCGGCTGATCCATCTGGAAGAACCTTATCGCGAGGCCCCGACCTGGGACGAATGGTTCGCGTCGGCCGGCACCAGCCTGCGCAATGCCGAGCGCGGCCTGCGCATCAACGACTATGCGCTGGTGATCCAGGCGGTGATGGAAGGGCAAGGCATCTCGCTCGGCTGGCGGCATCTGGTCGAGCGCCTTGTGGCCTCAGGGCTGCTGGTGCCGGTCACCGACCATGTGATGCGGACCGGCATCGGCTTCCACGTCATCTGGCCGAAGAACCGCGATCTCAGCGACAACGCCCGCAGGGTTAGGGACTGGCTGGTGACGCAGGCGTGAATCTGGGAGCGTGAGGCGCCTCCCATAACAGCGTTGGCGGACCCGTTGGAGATTGGCGAAGGCGGCCGAGAGCGTGATCTCCCCCCTCGAGGGGGAGATGGCCGGCAGGCCAGAAGGGGTCGTCTCGCGTAGATCGCCGAGGTCTTCCGCGTCCAGAGGCGGCGTCGGCGCTCGACGCGAGACGACCCCCTCTGTCGCCTTCGGCGACATCTCCCCCTCAAGGGAGGAGATTTGGCGCCATTCTCCCCCTCCCCCACGCCGGTCGAATCCGCCTATAATCGCCGCATGCCCATTCGCCAGCTTTCCGAAACGATGATCAACCAGATCGCCGCCGGCGAGGTCATCGAGCGCCCGGCGAGCGTGGTGAAGGAACTGGTCGAGAATGCGCTCGATGCCGGCGCCTCGCGCGTCGAAATCGTCACCGCGGGCGGCGGGCTGAACCTCATTCGCGTCACCGATGACGGCTCGGGTATCCCTGAAAAGGAGCTTGCGCTGGCGATCGCGCGGCATTGCACCTCGAAGCTCTCCGACGACATCCACGATATCCGCTCGCTGGGCTTCCGCGGCGAGGCGCTGCCCTCGATCGGGTCCGTCGCGCGGCTCTCGATTCGCTCGCGCACGGCGTCCGGCGAAAGCGCGGCCGAGATCGGCATCGACGGCGGTCGTGTCTCGGCCGTGAAGCCGGCGGCGGCCAATCGCGGCACGACGATCGAGGTGCGCGACCTCTTCTTCGCCACGCCCGCCAGGCTCAAATTCATGAAGGGCGAGCGCGCCGAAAGCTCGGCCACCAGCGACGTGGTGAAACGGATCGCGATCGCCTTTCCCGCTGTCCGTTTCACGCTGGCCGGCGCCGACCGCTCGACGCTGGAACTGCCGGCCACCAGCGACACGCCAGAGGGCCGGCTTGCCCGCGTCGCGCAGGTGATGGGCAAGGATTTTCCGGACAATGCCATTGCCATCGATGCCATGCGCGACGGCGTGCATCTTGCCGGCCACGTCTCGATCCCGTCCTACACGCGCGCCAACGCGTTGCAGCAATATGCCTATGTCAACGGACGGCCCGTGCGCGACAAGCTGATCGCCGGCGCGATACGCGGCGCCTTCGCCGATGTGCTGCCGCGCGACCGGCACGCGGTGACGGTGCTCTTCCTGTCGCTCGATCCCTCGACGGTCGACGTCAATGTCCATCCGGCCAAGGCCGATGTGCGCTTCCGTGACCCGGGCTTGGTGCGCGGACTGATCGTCGGAGCCATCCGCGAGGCGCTGGCCGGCGCCGGCATCCGCGCGGCGACCACGGGTGCCGCCGGCATGATGGCGGCATTCCGGCCGGGGGCGGCGCCCTATTCGCACCCCGGCCCGACCGGCGGCCACCGCAGCCACGAGGTCGCCTATCACGCTTCCGGCTCCGGCGGCTTCGACCCGCTGCGCTCGGCGCAGCGACCGCTCGATATGGGCTATGGCGAGATGGGCTATGGCGGGGCAACGCACCAACGCAACGGCTTTGCGGAGAACGACCAGGCGGCTTTCGACACCGGAACTCTGGCCAGCGCCGACGCCCGCGCCGGCGCGGCCCCGTCGGCCGAGGCGTTGCTCGGCATGGTGCTGGGCGCGGCGCGCGCGCAGGTGCATGAGAACTATATCGTGGCCCAGACCCGGGATTCGCTCGTCATCGTCGACCAGCATGCCGCGCATGAGCGGCTGGTCTACGAGGCGCTGAAGAACGCGCTGCATTCGCGCGCCGTGCCTTCGCAGATGCTTCTGCTGCCCGAGATCGTCGACCTGCCGGAAGAAGACGCCGAGCGGCTGGCGATGCACTCCGAGACACTTGCCAAATTCGGCCTCGGCCTGGAGCGGTTCGGACCCGGCGCCGTGGCGGTGCGCGAGACGCCGTCGATGCTCGGCGAAACCAATGTGCAGCAGCTGGTGCGCGACCTCGCCGACGAGATCGCCGACAACGACACGGTCGAGACGCTCAAGGAACGGCTGGACAAGATCGCCGCGACCATGGCCTGCCATGGTTCGGTGCGCTCCGGCCGGCTGCTCAAGGCCGAGGAGATGAACGCGCTGCTGCGCCAGATGGAGGCGACTCCCGGCTCCGGCACCTGCAATCATGGCCGCCCGACCTATATCGAGCTTAAGCTCGCCGATATCGAAAGGCTGTTCGGTCGGCGGTGAGCACCTTGCTCGTTGCGCAACGGCAGGGTTGGCGCCTGAGCCTCATTTCTTCAGATGGTATTTTCTTGTCTTCGGGTTGAGGACGTAGTCATTCCCGCTTGAGAATTTGCCGCCTCCGAAATCTACGGAAATGATGTCCTTGCCGCCCTCCACCCATTTTTCCACGTTCATGTAAATGGGCGTCGTCGACATGCCGGCGTTGCAGTCCTCATCGTCGAACCCAATCTCCTGAACGACCTTCCTTTTCTTCTTGTTGATCACCTGCATGCTGGTCATGCAGATGCCGGCGCCGGTTTTCGTGTAGACGCCGGCAAACCGGTCGGTAGCGGTCTCGGCCCAAAAGGCAATCTCAACGTTTCCTGTGATTTGCCCCTCGCCGGTGTCGTCGAGGCTCGCGACCTTCTTGAGGCTGACGGGAAATTTATCGGCGCCCTTGCTCCAGCTTCCGGTCGCGCCGCTGTCATTGACCTCGAGCGAGAACGGGCATCCGGTGGTGTCGACGGGTGTCTTCGACCCCATCACCAGAACGCGCTGAAATTCCTTGTCGTCCGCAATTTCACACAGCGTGACGGTCGAGCCGTCGGCCGTGCCGTAGATGGCGATGGGACTTTGCTTGGCGTCGTAGAAGTAGCTTCCCTTGACAGTGATGCCGCTGCCGAAGTGAGCATATCTCTGTAGCGAGAGATGGACCGAGTTCGGTCCGATGGAGCCTTCGTAGTTGTCCACCTGGTACCAGCCCGCTACAGCTTTTTCGGTCAGGAGCAGCAAGCAGAAAACCGCGGCTATGAACCCTCTGCCCATCCCAATCCTCCCTCAAGTCGGATCAGGATAGCCCGCATCCTGCTCGCATCACAGAGGCCTCAGTTGTCCGGGCGTTCCGATTTCTCGCGGACAAACTTCCCGTCTACTCTCAAAAACGCACTTCCTGGGGAAGCCTCTAAGCAGGAGGCGATCAGCGGGTCATAATTTGCGATTGTGTTGACGTCGTACAATTCGAAGTTGCCGGGATTCTCGACATACTCATCGGACTCATCGCCCGCAAAGAAGCGCCACCCGCTATCACTCGGACTATCGGGTGTCTCGCGGTAGAGATAGCCTACTTTCGCCCCGTCCACGGTGATTCGATCGGTCGCAATGCAGCTGCCATAGCCAACAGCGATCGGACGAAATGTCGACGCGTCACGAAAGAAAGTCTTAGGCATCTTAGGTTGCGGCCAGCCCATTCCCGCTCAATCAGCCGCAAAACCTCGCCATCGGTCAAGCTCTGGGGTTTTATCGCTTCAAATTCACCACGATCACGCCACCCAGCGCCAGGGCGCCGCCGAGGATGCCGAGCAGGCTCGGCACTTCGCTCAGCCAGAAGAAGCCGATCAGCGCGGAGGTCGGAGAGACCAGGTAGAGGAAGTTCGAGGCGCGGGCGGCGGGCAGGCGCGAGAGTGCGGTTGCCCAGGCGGCATAGGCGATCAACGAGGGCACGATGCCGAGATAGATGACGGCGCCGAGACCCGCAGTGTCGGCGACCGCCGCCTGCGAAAACGCTTCCGGCAGGAAGGGCGACAGGCAGAGCGCGCCGAGCACCATGTTGGAGGCGGAGATCGTCAACGGATGATGGCGGGCAAAGAGCGGCTTCTGCACGATGGTGTTGACGGCTGAACAGAGTGCCGAGCCCAGCACCAGCAGCGCGCCGGTATTGAAATGCAGGCCGTGCCCGTCGGCCACAGCGATGATGCCGATGCCGGCGAAGGAAATGACCGTGCCCAGCCAGGCGATGCCGGAAAAGCGCTCGCCGAGCAGCGCCATCGCCATGATCGCCGTGAAGATCGGGCTGACATTGATGATGAAGCCGGCGGCGCCCGCCGAGACGGTCAGCTCGCCGAAATTGAGCATGGCGGTGTAGAGTGCGACGAAGATGGCGCCGCCGAAGGCGAAGCGCCAAAGCTCGTCAAGCCTGGGCAGCGCCGGGCGCTTCACGGCCAGGAAGATGGCGGCCGGAACCGCTGCGATGGCAAAGCGCAGCGCACCGAGCTCCAGCGGCTGGAAGGCGGCGAGGCCGGCGCGGATCGCCGGGAAAGCCGAGGCCCAGCCAAGCACCGTCAGCGCCACCGCGATGGCCGCAGTGGTGTCCACGCGCTGTGTCTCATTCAACGTGCCGGTGTAAGCGCTCATTGCCGTAACCTCGTCTTTTTGTACCATGCACGCAGAAAACGCTATTGCCGGCCAATTGACAAACGAGCAAATCGAGGGTCAGCTGTGAGCATGGATCACAGCTCTGATCAGATATTGCCGTTGGAAACCTTGCGCGCCTTCGATGCCGCGGCGCGCACGGGGAGTTTTTCCGCGGCGGCCGAAAAACTCAACCTCACCCATGGCGCGGTGAGTCGCCAGATCGCCAAGCTTGAAGACTGGCTGGGGCTGAAAGTCTTCGAGCGCAATGCGCGCGGCGTGACACTGACCATCGAGGGCAATCGCCTGCATCTTCGCACCACGGAGGCCTTCGCGCTGATTTCGGTCAATTCCGACCGCTGGGTCGAGCCGCGCGGCACAGCCGTCGTGCGGCTGGCCTCGATCCCCTCGGTCAGCGGTCTGTGGCTGATGCCGCGCATGGCCGCGTTGGAGAACCATCCGACCAAGCTGCGTATCGTGCTCGATGTCGACAACCGCCAGGCCGACCTTGCCGACGAAGGCATCGACCTTTCGGTGCGCTGCGGCCGCGGCCGCATTCCCGGCCGCGTCTCGGTGCAGCTTTTCGAGGAGCAGATTTTCCCGATCGCCTCGCCGGAGCTCGCCAAGGAGATCGGACGGGGCGACCCTGCACGGTTGCTGAAGTACCCGCTGATCAACGATTCCGATGCATCCGGATGGCGCGCATGGCTCGCCGCGCAAGACATCGATTACCGCCCGCGTCCGCAGGACAGGCGTTTCGAGGATTACAATCTGGTGCTGGACGCGGCGGCGCATGGGCTGGGCATCGCGCTGGCGCGGCCGCCGCTGACCGCGGACCAGCTCCAATCGGGCCGTATCGTTGCCGTCGACGAGCGCGTTGCGCTCAATCCAGTGTCTTACTGGATGGACCGTCCGGTCGGCCGACCGCGCGCGGCGGCGGCAGATCTTGCCGGGCGCATCGCCGAACAGGCGGGGCTTGCGCCGGAAAAGCTCGAAGCTTTCCTTCAGGATGATGCCTAAGGACTGGCTTAGCGAAGCAGCAGGACCATGATTGTTGCCGTCACCGCCGAGACGATCGCCGTGACAACCGAAATCGTCCAAAGGGATATCGGCGGGGCTTCCGATCGCGGCGCGTGACCAGCCGAACGGAGCGCGGCGCCGCGAGGCTGCGGCGCGTTGGCATTGGCCGCGACCAGCGTCGCGGCGGAAGCGACGGCCGGCGCAAATGTGGACAGCGCCGGCGCAACCGCGGGCCCGGACATATTGTCTGCAACCGCTGCCTGCGGTGAGGCGAAGCCGCGCGGAGCCTGGTCGGCATCCGGCGCCGCCCTGCCCGTCGAGGGTCTTGCCGGCGATCCGTCGGTGACGGCATCGGGCTCCATGACGGCCCGGTAAGCATCTTCGACCTCCGAGGACGACAGGCGTTGCGGTGCCTGGGCGGCAGGGCGCGGTTGCGCGCTTTGCAGCGACTGGGCCGCGATTTGCGCAGCCTGTCCCGTCGAGGGCGCCGGCGGCTGGATCAGCGTCTTGATCAAAGTCGCCGCCGCCGGATCGGCCTTGGGCAACGGCACCGGCTGCGGGGTGAGCGCTTCACCGATCAGTGCGTTCAAGCGGGTCGAGGTGATGTCCATGCCGAGTTCCGAGAACCATTTCTCCACTTGAGCCATACCGCATGAGCATTGCGTCAAGCTTGACGTTGCCGGCAATTTGTGGCGATTGAAATCCGATGAACGCAAGCGTCCTTTCATGATGAACCGTTTCGAAGGCCCGGGCGGCAGGGAAGCCCGGATCCGCTATCTCGACGGCGACTTCCAGGTCACCAGCCCGGGCGCGTTCGTGCGCTGCGCGGTGACGGGCGAGAACATTCCGCTCGACGAGCTCAAATACTGGAGCGTCGCCCGGCAGGAACCCTATGTGAACGCCGCGGTCTCGCTTGCCCGCGAGATCGAGATGCACCCGGAACTGCGCAAACGGGGATAGGCCAGGCGAGGCTTTGCTTCGCACTCCTCGCGATCCGGCGCCCTCCTCTTGTGGAATCGAGCCCCATGCAGGTTCGCAGCCAATATCGCCTGCGCCGATCGCAGCGGCAAAAACCCCTTTCAGAGACACGTGACAGGTTCGTGACTCTGCGGCTATAGACAATGCCGTGGGGATCGGGGATTAGCTGTGAAGGCTCTGGTGACCGGCGGCGCCGGCTTTATTGGTTCGCATCTGTGCGACCTGTTGCTGGCAAGAGGCCATGAAGTAATATGTCTCGACAATTTCTCGACTGGTTCCGATGAGAACATCCGGCACCTTCTCGGCAATGCGCGGTTCAGCCTGCTGAGGCACGACGTCACCGTGCCGCTTCAGGCCGAGGCCGATGAGATCTTCAATCTCGCTTGCCCCGCCTCGCCTGTTCACTATCAGCGCATTCCGATCGAGACGACAAAGGCCTGCGTCTATGGCGCCATCAACATGCTCGATCTTGCATGTGCTTCGGGTGCCAGAATCCTTCAGGCGTCGACATCCGAGGTCTATGGCGATCCGCAAGTCCATCCTCAGACCGAGGCCTATTGGGGCCATGTCAACCCGATCGGCCCGCGCAGCTGCTACGATGAAGGCAAAAGATGCGCCGAAGCGCTGTTCTTCGACTATCGGCGCCGGTCGCAACTGCCGATCAAGGTGGTGCGCATCTTCAATACATATGGGCCTCGCATGCACCCCTCGGATGGGCGCGTGGTCAGCAATTTCATCGTCCAGGCGTTGCGCAACGAGCCCATAACCATCTACGGCGACGGAAGCCACACGCGCAGCTTCTGCTACGTCGACGACCTTGTAGAGGCGATGGCCGGGATGATGGCGACATCCGACGATTTCATCGGGCCCGTCAACATCGGAAACCCGATGGAAGTCACGATCCTCGAGCTGGCCGAAATGGTGCTGGGCATCGTCGGCGGCAAGTCCAAAATCGAGTTCAAACCCCTCCCGGAAGACGATCCGCAACAGCGCCAACCCGATATAGGCCTGGCGCGTTCGGCGTTGGGCTGGTCCCCTCGTGTTGCCCTCGAAGACGGGCTTGGCGAGACCGTCCGCTATTTCCGTGGGCTTATCAACTGACGGCAGGGCACGGATCGACCAGGCGCACCGGAAACTCAGCCACGCATCTTGCGCTGACGCCAGGCGTCGAGCGTCTCGTCGATGATGCGTGCGGGCACGTGGCTGAGTTCGAACACAGCCTCGATATCGAGCACGTCCAGTTGATCGAGGAAACCGGCGGGCACCTCCCCGTGGCGCAGCCGCGCGGCGTCCTTCGCCGTGGTGACGAGCCTCAGCCCTTCCTGGCGGGCAAGCGTCAGAAGGTCGGCAAGTTCGTCCTGGGCGTAGAAATGATGGTCCGGAAAGGCGCGTGACTGGGCCACTTCGCCGCCCGCGCCGCGCAGCGTATCGAAGAATTTCTCCGGATGGCCGATGCCGGCGAAGGCAAGGAAGCGGCCGCCTGCGAAGCGCGACGGGTCCGCCGGCTCTACATGCGCCAGGAAGATCGGCCGGCCGGCGCGCGCCGCCTGGCGCACGACGCCGTCGGCGGCGGCTCCCTCGCCCATCTTCAGCAGGCCGCTGGTGAAGACCAGTTGGTCGACAATCTTGGCGCGAAGCGGTCCGCCCGGAATGACGCGGCCGTTGCCGACGCCGAAGCGGGCGTCGACCACGACCAGCGCATAGTCGATATGGATGCGCGCCGATTGGAAGCCGTCATCCATGATCAGGAAGTCGCAGCCATGTCCCTCGATGAGCAGTTTCGCGCCGGTGGCGCGGTTCGCCGTCACCGCCACCGGCGCATGTTCGGCCAGAAGCAGCGGCTCGTCGCCGACATGCTTGGCGGCGTCGTGATGCGCATCGACGACATGCGGCTTGGCGAACGAGCCGCCATGGCCACGCGACAGAAAGCCGGGCGTGAGCTGCATGCGCCTGGCTTGCTTCGCCAGAGCGATAGCGACCGGCGTCTTGCCGCTGCCGCCGACCGTCAGATTGCCGACGCACAGCACAGGTGCTGCGACCTTCTCGCGCGGGGCATGCCGCAAACGGCGGCCGGCGACCAGCCCATAGACCGCGGAGGCCGGCGACAGCGCGAAGACGCGCCAGTCCGGCTTTTCCCACCAGAAGGGCGGCGCTTCGCTGGTCATCGCGCGGCTTCCGGGCGTGACGCCTTCGCGCATGACCTTCTCCAAAAACCGGCTCCGATTTTTGGCGTCATACGTTCTATCCCTCGTTTCACGCAATTCCGGACGGAAAACCGTTACACACTTTTCCTGGAATTGCTTTAGCGCCCGTTAGCGCTTTTCAGGCGCGCCTTGACGACCAGCGGCTGGATATAGGGCTCCAGCGATCTCAGCGTGCGGGCAAGCGCGCCGCGCATCTCGTCGACCGTAGCGGCACCCGCCGCGATCATTTCGTGGCGCGCCACCTCGTTGGTCAGAAGGAAATTGACGGCGCCGGTCAGCATGTCGCGGTCGCGCACCAGCTTGGCGCCGCCGCTGTCGAGCAGGCGCTGGTAGGCCTCGCGGAAATTCTGCACGTTGCGGCCGGCAAGCACCGCGGTTTCGAGCATTGCGGGCTCAAGCGGATTCTGGCCGCCTTCCGAGGTCAGCGAGCGGCCGACGAAAGCAATCTCGGTCAGCCTCAGATAAAGCCCCATCTCACCGATCGTGTCGCCCAGAAGGATATCGGTGTCGGGCGAGATGCGGTCGCCCTTGCTGCGCCTTGCCACCGTCAGGCCCATGCCGGAAATCTGCGCGGCAAGCGCGTCGGCGCGGTCGGGGTGGCGCGGCACGATGATGGTCAGAAGCCCATGATGGCGCCTGTGCAGGCTGGCATGGACCTCGGCGGCCACGACCTCCTCGCCGTCGTGGGTCGAGATCGCGGCCCAGGTCGGGCGGTTGCCGATCTGGCGCTGCAGGGTGGCCAGGGCCCGCTCGTCGACCGGCGGCGGGTTGGTGTCGACCTTGAGGTTGCCGGAAACCGTGACCGGCCGGGCGCCGAGCGCGCGAAACCGTTCGCCGTCGACATCTGATTGGGCAATGACATGGGCGAGGTTCTCGAACAGCGCCTCGGCGACGCCGGCGCGCTTCTTCCACGAGGTGAAGGAGCGGTCTGACAACCGGCCATTGACCAGGACTTGCGGCACGTTGCGGGCGCCGAGTTCCAGGATGGTCATCGGCCAGATTTCCGATTCGGCGATGATCGCCAGTTCCGGCCGCCAGTGGTCGAGGAAGCGGCTGACGGCGGGCTTGAGGTCAAGCGGCACATATTGGTGGATGATGCGCTCGCCGAGGCGCTCGTCGGCGACCTTGGCCGAGGTCACGGTGCCGGTGGTCAGGACGATGTTGACGCCGTAGTCAAGGATGCTCTCGACCAACGGCACCACCGCGATCGTCTCGCCGACGCTTGCCGCATGGATCCAGATCACCGGCCCTTCCGGCCGGGGCCGGCCGGCCACGCCATAGCGCTCGCGGCGCCGGGCGCGATCCTCCTTGCCGCGCGAGGCGCGCCAGGCGACATAAGGACCGATCAGCGGATAGGCGGCCGCCCCCGCATAGCGGTAGGCAGTCAGGGCCGCACGCGCCCAGCGCTCGCTCATTTGCCGCCATCCACGAGGCGATAGGCCTCGGCCATAGCGGCGTTGAGGGAGGCGGTGACCTCCTGGCGCTTGCGCTCCATCTCGGCATCGTCGGCATCGGCCGGCACGAAGACCGGGGGTCCCACGATAACCGCGGAACGCCCGAAAGGCAGGTTGATGGTGGTCTTGTCCCAGCTCTTCTCAAGCACCTTGCGGCGGCTGGTGGCGATGGCCGAGGGCAGGATCGGCCGGCCGGAAAGCCTTGCCAGAAGAACGATGCCAAGTCCGGCGTCGCGCGGCTTGCCGTTCGGAATGTCGGCGATCATGGCGACGTTCTTGCCGGCGATGAGCGACTTCCTGAGCGCGATCAAGGCCTTGGCGCCACCCTTGTCGAGATGTTTCGAACTGTTGCGGCCGCCGGAACCGCGCACCGCCTCGATGCCGAATTTCTCGATCATCAGCGCCTGGAGCTCGGCGTCGGCGCTGCGCGAAACCATGGCGACCAGCGGTCGGCCCTTGGGGTAATAGGCAGGCGTCAGAAGATGCTGGCCGTGCCAGAGCGCGATGATGCCGGGCTCAAGATGCGCATAAGCGCCGCCGGCTACCTTCGTCGAGCCTTCGACAAGCGGGCTGGTGAGGCGAATCAGCCGCAGGAACCAGGCGAACAGGCTGGCGATGAAGTTCTTGACGAAGCTCGACTGCGCCAATGGCTCGCGGATGCGCCGCCACAGCGTGCGCGTTCCGCCGCGTCTGGCGGCGCGACGCCTGGTCGCCCCTTTCACTGCCTCATGCTCCATCGACGTCAACCGCCGACCTTCGATTCTGGATCGAGCAAACGGTGCAGATGCACAACGAAATAACGCATATGGGCATTGTCGACACTGGCTTGCGCCTTCGCCTTCCACGCAGCGTGCGCCGATTGATAGTCGGGGTAGATGCCGACGATGTCGAGCGCGTCCAGGTCACGAAACTCGGTTCCACCCAGCTTTTTCAGCTCGCCGCCGAAAACCAGGTGCAAAAGCTGCTTCTTTCCGTCTTCCACGGCCATGCCGATCCTTCGCAGATTCATGAATTTTGTGAAACGTTTAGCCCAAAGAAACCGATTTTGGAACTGCGGGCCGACTCACCCTTGATCAATCTCCGCGATGACCCTGGCGAGGACGCCGAGCAGTTCACCGCTGCCGGCGGCGAGCGCGCCGTGATTGATCACCTCGCCGGCATAGCGCGGCGGCTTGCCGTCGCGGTCGAGCAACGCGCCGCCAGCCTCGGTGAGGATGAGATCAGCGGCGGCGATGTCCCAGTCATGCGCGTTCGGCTTGACGAAGGTCGCATCGAGCTTGCCGGCGGCGATCATCGCCAGCCGGTAGGCGAGCGAAGGAATGTAGGCCGTGCGTCGCAGTCTGTCATGCCAGGCTTCCGGCATCCGATCGACCAGGGGCTTGGGTCCGCCGATATCGACGTCCTGCCCAAGCGGACGCACGTGGATGGGCTTGTCGTTGAGATATGCGCCCTCGCCCGGCAGCGCCCAGTAGGTCTCATGCTTGGCCGGGCATTCGAGCACGCCGGCGAGCGAGCGCCCGTTCTCGACCACGGCGACGCTGACGCACCAGGAATGCAGGCCGTCGAGAAAGCCGCGCGTGCCGTCGATCGGGTCGACGACGAAGGTGCGGCGGGCCGACAGCCGGGCATGATCGTCAGCCGTCTCTTCCGACAGCCAGCCATAATTAGGACGCGCCTTGAGCAAGGTCTCGCGCAGAAAGGCGTCGGCCGCATGGTCGGCCTCGCTCACGGGCGAGGTGCCGCCCTTCATCCACACCTGTGGGTTGTTGCCGAAATAGCGCAACGCGATGGCGCCGGCTTCGCGGGCGGCATCGCGCAGCAAGGCAAGGTCGTCGCGAGCCTCGCTCGATGTCAGCTGGTCAAGCACCGGCAAGGGTCATCCCTTCGATCAGGAGCGTCGGCGCGGCCGTGCCGAAATAGCGGTCGAGATCGCTCGCCGGCACCATCTTGAGGAACATGGTCTTCAGGTTGGAGGCAATCGTCACCTCGGCCACCGGATAGGCCAGCGCGCCGTTCTCGATCCAGTAGCCGGAAGCGCCGCGGCTGTATTCGCCGGTCACCATGTCGACGCCCTGGCCGAACACCTCGGTGACGTAGAAGCCGCGCTTCAGCGACGCGATCAGGTCTTCCGGCGAACGCTCGCCGGGCTCGATGGCAAGGTTGGTCGAGGATGGCGAAACCGATGAGCCGCTGCGCGAGCCGCGGCCGTTGGTGACAAGGCCGAGCTCGCGCGCGGCCGAGGTCGACAGGAACCAGTGGTTCAATACGCCCTTCTCGACCATCAGGAGCTTGTCGCCCTCGACGCCTTCGCCATCGAAGGGACGCGAGGCCTGGCCACGCCGCCGCAAGGGCTCGTCGGTGACGGTGATCGCGGCCGACGCAACTTGCTTGCCCATCATGTCGCGCAGGAAGCTGGTCTTGCGGGCGACCGACGCGCCGTTGATGGCGCCGGCGAGATGGCCGGCAATGCCGCGCGCGACGCGCGGGTCGAAGACCACGTCGACCGGACCGGTCGACGCCTTGCGCGCCCCCAGCCGACGCACCGCGCGTTCGCCGGCCTTGCGGCCGATGTCTTCCGGCGCGTCGAGATCGGCGAAATGCTGGCGCGATGAAAATTCGTAGTCGCGCTCCATCGCCGTGCCCTCGCCGGCGATGACGCTGGTCGAGCGCGAGAAGCGCGAGGCGACATACTGGCCGACAAAGCCATGCGAGGTGGCGAGCACGAGCCCACCCAGTCCGGCGCCGGCGCTGCTGCCCGAGGAATTGGTGACGCCCTTGACGGCCAATGCGGCTGCTTCGGCGGCAAGCGCCGCCTCCTTCAACTGGTCTGCCGTCACCTCGGTCGGGTCGAAAAGGTCGAGGTCGCGCAAATTGCGGGCAAGCAGCGACGGATCGGCAAGGCCCTGGAACGGATCCTCGGGCGAGACCTTCGCCATCGCCACGGCACGCTCGGCGAGTGCCTTCGGATCGGAAGCGGCGGTGGCCGAGACGCTCGCCACACGCTGGCCGACGAAGACGCGCAGCGACACATCCTCGCTCTCCGAGGATTCGGTGCCCTCGACCTTGCCCAGCCGGACCGAGACGCCGGCAGAGCGGCCGCGCACCGCCACCGCATCGGCCGCGTCGGCGCCGGCACGCCTGGCGGCCTCGACGAGCGCCGTCACGCGATCGGTCAATTTCGCCGCGTCGAGCTGGTTGGTCATACAGTTGTTCCTGTTTGTTCGAGCAGTCCGTTAAGGCGTCATTCCGTCGAAGGCCAGCAGGATCGTCCCTGCCGCACCATCGCGGGTGCAGTGCAACATCCATGGATGCCTTGCACCATCTATTGTTCCGCCGGCGCTTGCGCAATGGGCGACGGCCGATCCAGGCGCCGCGACCAAATCGCCCAAGGGTCGGCAGGACGTCCGCGGTCCATCCTCGTTCCGGAATTTTCGCATAACGCCCCTTCAACTCGCCTGCCCGGTCCGTGATCCCGACGAAATCCGCGCTTTCTATGACGAGCGCTCGGTTTAATTCGCCGCCCGTCTGGCACCCGGGCCAGTTCGACCTCCATTGTCAGCAGATTTCGGCGCAGTCCTTCGGCTCCATGCACAGTCTGTCGTCGACGGGGCGGAGCGACCGATGGTACGCTGCAACTTGCCCGTGACTTTCGGGCAATGGGGTTGGAATTAAAAGAGGGGTGCCGATCACCGGGCAGGTGTTGGCGCACCGACAATTGGGGTTGTGCTTGCTTCGGGCACCGGACCTCTTGGGGGAAGAATGGATTATTTCGCAGGTGGACGGTTTACCTATGACTGGACCTCCCATCACCTGAACCTTTGGGAGGAACTCCTCCGCGACAGGATCGACACCGCGACCGCAGTGCTGGAAATCGGCTCATTCGAGGGCCGCTCCGCGCTGTTTTTCCTGCAATTCCTGCCAAAATCCCGCATCACCTGCGTGGATACCTTTCAGGGCAGCGAAGAGCATGTCGAGCGCGGCTCGAAATATGAATCCGATATGGCCGAGGTCGAAAGACGCTTCGACCAGAACCTCATACCCTTCGCCGACCGGGTCGAGAAGCGCAGGGGCTGCTCGGTGGTGGTCCTGCCGGCACTGGCCGCCGAACAGCGACTGTACGACGTGGTCTATGTCGATGGCGATCATTCCGCCGCATCCACCTACACCGATGCCAGACTGGGTTGGGACCTGCTCGACAAGGAGGGCCTGATGATCCTGGACGACTATCGGTGGGGAAGAGACCGGCTGGCGGCAAAACGTCCCGCGTTGGGTATGGAAGCCTTCCTGCAGCAGATCGCCGGCGAATATGAGCTGCTGCACCAGGACCAGCAGATCGTCATACGCAAAATCAAGATCGGCGAGGCATCGATCGGCGCAACCAAGTCATTCACGATCGCTGGGCGCGACATCGGCGAGCTGGCGGGCGGCGCGCTGTCGCCGCCGCTCGTCAGTTTCGTCGTCATCAACTGGAACTACGGCCGCTATGTCGGCGCGACAATCGACTCCATACGCCGGCAGGACTATCCGCATTTCGAGTGCATCGTCATCGACAACGGGTCGACCGACGACAGCGCGGAGGTGATTGCCCGGCATATCGAAGGCGATCCGCGTTTCCGGATGGAAACGCTGGCGCAGAACCACGGCCAGCTCGGCGCCGCCCTGTGGGCGCTGGACAAGGTGAATGGCGGATTCGTGACCTTCGTGGATGCGGACGACGTGCTGTTCGACAATTACGCCTCGATGCACATCCAGGTGCATATGGCATTGCAACGAAGCGTCGGCTTCACCTCGGCCAACGTTGCCGAGATGGATTCGACGGGCAAGATCCTTACCGCCTCGTATCTGCACCACCGGTTGGACAAGACGGACGCGCAGCGCAGCCTTCGCGGAGAGCAGACCGTACTGCGGCTGCCTACGGTTTCTCCGTCGCAGTATCGGTTTCTCGACGCCAACACGGCGACCATACCGCGGTGGCACATAGGCTGGCTCTGGGCGCCCGGCAGCGCCAACATGTTCCGCACCTCGGTGCTGCGTCTGTTGCGGCTGGATGATGGCAGCAAGCCGCGGATGACAGCGGCGGACGGGTATTTCAACACAATATGCCATGCAGTTGCGGGCAGCGCGCTGATCGACATGCCGCTGTCGGGCTATCGCCTGCACTCGAGCAACTATTTTGCGGCCGGCGAAAGCATCGAGGGCATGCGCGCCGGAACGAGAAGCTACGCGGCCAAGTCGCAGCAATTCACATATGAAAGCGTAAGGTTCCTGTTCGAACAAAGCGAGCGTTTCGAGTGGCTGCTCGGACTGGAATTCTGGCCGACTGTCGACAGGGTCACGCGTGAGAGTGGCGCAGCGTTGCGCGACTATTTCAGGAATGAGCTCGCGGTTGAAATTTTCAGACAAAACGCGCCGCAACTAAGGTCCGTCTTCGGCGACGAGAAATTCCGCAAGGAGATCACGAACCGCTTCTCCGGCGCACAGGCGAGATCAATCTTGCGAGCCGGTTTCGGAGGCCGAATCCCAATACGCCATCTGCAAAAGTCGCTGTTCCGCGATTTCCGCGCATTCCTGCGGAGGGTTCGGTAACGGTGATGGCCCGGCCGAAGCTCAGTTTCGTCATCATCAACCACAATTATGGCCAGTATGTCGGCCAGGCCATATCGAGCGTCTTGTCGCAAACTTATCGCGACCTCGAATGCCTTGTGGTGGACAACGCGTCGACCGACGGCAGCCGCGATGTCATTGGGCGATTTGCGGATACCGACCCCAGGCTAGCCTTCGAATATCTGGACAACAATCTGCACCAGATGGGCGCATTTCTCCACGTCCTGGATCGTCTCGGGGGAGAATTGGTCTGCATCGTGGACGCCGACGATTTCCTGTTCGCGAACTTCGCGGCCCTCCATGTCCAGCTTCATTGCGACTGCCCGACGATCGGGGCAACGTCGAGCGGCGTTCTTGAAACCGATCATTCCGGGCGGCCGCTGTCTTCTGGTTTTGGAGGGTTCCTGCACCGCAAGGCAGGCAGGCCTTTCGATCCCAGGCAGACAAAGTCAGACCACATGATATTAGAGCGGCGAGAGCTCGAATTGCTTTGGCGCCAGTCCACGGTGATAGAACCTCACGAACCTGGCTGGCACTGGTCGCCCGGGACAGCAAACATGTACAAACGGCGTTACCTTGTCCGCTGCAAGCCATCCCGGGCCGTTGTCAGCAATGCCGCGACCGACAATTATTTCATGCCGTTCGTCCATGCCTTGGCTGGTTCGGCCTGCATAGACCTTCCGCTATCGGCCTACCGCATTCACGGGAGCAACGTGCACGGCGCACAGATCTCGATGCCGGACCTCAGGACATTCAGCAAAGCGGCCCATCTGCGTTCGCGCGCGCGCCGGAGCGCTATCGTGCGCGAGCTGGCCTCACGTGCCCGAGACTTTGTCTCGACCCACGGGCGCGCCTTCTGGAGCCTGATGGATGCCCCAAGCGTGCCGGACGGCGTTCCCTTGGATGCTTATTTCAACGACCCTGTGATCCAGGATATTTTGCACGATCATCTCGACGAGATCCTGGCGGCATGCGGAGAGGCCGAGACACGCGAGGCGTTGACCGCCCGCATGGGCCAGAAAGGTTACAAAAACTTCCTGGCGTCGCGGACTCTGAAAAAGTCCAGCGCGGGGTGAAGGGCTGACGCATCCGGGATCACGCCACCGGCGCCCAGATCACGTCCTCGATCCTCGTTGCACCCGTCGCCAGCATCACCAGCCGGTCGAAGCCGAGGGCCGAGCCGCTTGCCTGCGGCATGATGGCCAAGGCCGCGAGCAAATCCTCGTCCAGCGGATAGCGCTCGCCATAGATGCGCTCCTTCTCGTCCATCTCGGCAAGGAAGCGTCGGCGCTGCTCGGCCGGGTCGGTGAGCTCCCCAAAGGCGTTGGCGAGCTCTACGCCGCAGCAATAGAGCTCGAAGCGCTCGGCGACGCGCGGATCCCTGGCGCTCGGCCGGGCAAGTGCCGCCTCCGCAATCGGATAGCCGTAAAGAATGGTGGCCCGCCCCTGCCCCAGCGCGGGTTCGATCTTCTCCACCATCACCCGGCTGAACAGATCGGCCCAATTGTCGTCGGGCGCGGTGCGCAGGCCAGCCTGGATCAGCGCGGCATGAAGTCCGTCGCGATCCGTGCTGCCGTCAGCCGCGACGGTCGCCAGAAGATCGATGCCGGCATATCGAGCGAAGGCCTCCGCCACACTCAGCCGCTCCGGCTCGGCGAAGGGGTCGGCCTCGCGGCCGCGAAAACGGAAACTCCTGGCGCCGGCCTTCTCCGCCGCGAGCGCCAGGAATTCGGCGCAGTCGTCCATCAGGCGTTCATAGCTCTCGCCGACGCGGTACCATTCGAGCATGGTGAACTCGGGGTGGTGCAGCGGCCCGCGCTCGCGGTTGCGCCAGACCGGACCGAGGCTGAAGATGCGCTCCTCGCCGGCGGCAAGCAGCTTCTTGCAGGCGAATTCCGGCGAGGTGTGGAGATAGAGCGGCCGGCGCGACGTGTCGGGGCCGATCGCCTCGGTGGCAAAGGCGGCAAGATGCGCCTCGTTGCCCGGCGAAACCTGCAGCGCCGAGGTCGTCACCTCGATGAAATCGCGTGTCCCGAACCAGCCGCGGAGCGCCGTGGCGATGGCATTGCGCGCCATCAGCCGTGGCCGGCGATCGGCATGGACATCGGGCGTCCACCAGGGCGAAGCGGCGGTCATAGGCAGGAAAATAGAGCGGAAGGCTGGCGGTTCGGCGCAAGATGCGCTAGGGCGCACGCGATGGCCGCCGTCGCCGCTTCGCATAAATCGACGCTCGCAGGCCGAAAAACTCGAACGGGATCGAATATCGTGGTCAAGGTCATCGCCAGCTCCTTACGCAAAGGCAACGTCGTCGATAAGGACGGCAAGCTCTATGTCATCCTCTTTGCCGAAAACATCCACCCTGGCAAGGGCACGCCCGTGACCCAGCTCGACATGCGCCGTATCGGCGACGGGGTGAAGGTGTCGGAACGTTACCGCACGACCGAAATGGTCGAGCGCGCCTATGTCGAGGAGCGCGAGCACACCTTCCTCTATTCCGACGGCGAAGGCTTTCACTTCATGAACCCCGAAAGCTACGACCAGGTCGTGGCCTCCGAAGCCGTGGTCGGCGACTTCGCGCCCTATCTGCAGGAAGGCATGGCCGTGCAGCTCGCCCAGTTCAACGGCGTGCCGATCTCGCTGACGCTGCCGCAGCGCGCCACCTTCGAAGTGGTGGAAACCGAGCCGGTCACCAAGGGCCAGACGGCGTCTTCCTCCTATAAGCCCGCCGTGCTCTCCAACGGCGTCCGCACCGCCGTGCCGCCGCACATCTCCACGGGCACGCGCGTGGTGGTGATGACCGCCGACGGGTCTTATGTCGAGCGCGCCAAGGACTGAGATTTACGACAGGTCAATTACAGCGGCTCGCCTGCGATCACGCGGGCCTATGGCAGTTCTGCTGTGCGCTTTTCGCCAGGCAGCTTTTCTGCCGAGCTACGTCGCGAATACGCTCGCCGACTTCCGCAAGTGTGCCCTTGTGGGTGTTCTCTGCTGGACGTTCAGCTAAGCTACTCTCCCGACGGCGACGACACCAGCACATATCCGCGGGTTCTGTTCTCATTGTCGCTGTCGACGGTGTTCATCGCCGCGAACAGGTCGGCGGTTGTCACCCACACCGGCGGATATTTGTAGCGCGCGACATCGAGGATCAGGAACCTGTCCGCTTTCTCGTCGTAAGCGGCCAGCGGCGATATATGCCCGCCCCTCTCCTGGCCCATCGCCTTGCGCAGATAGTTGACGATGACGAAGTGTCCGGGTTTGGAGAGAAACGAACTGGCCTGGGTGCGGAACTGCTCAAGGCTGGCATCTGAAGCGTGGCGGACCTCGGCCTTGATCGGCTGGGTGGATAGAATGGCCCCGATCTGGTCGAGCGTCATTCCCTGCTTGTCCAGGACCTGGCGAGGAAGAATGGTCTCGGTGCGGTCACTCAGAACATTATCCTGCGTGAACGTTTTATAGGGTTCGTATTCGGGCACAGCGGGCGCCGGAACGTTGAGCGCGTTCAGCACCATGACGATGCTTGCCACGCCGCAATAGGACTGCGTCTTTTGCGTGAGAAAATTGCTCGCGAGCGGGAAATAGGCTTCTTTCGCCATGCTCTCTGCAAGAAAGCTCTCGCCGGCAGGGGAACTGAATCCCGTCAGATTGTCCGGAAGCTTCAGCGTCTCGGAGAAGGCGCTGGGTGCAGCCAGCAGAAACGCCAGCAGGAGCGAATAAAAACGCGCAGACATCGTGACCCTCCGCCCGATTAACAAAGGCATCGAGGAATGTATCAGCTTGTCGATGCCGTGGCACGTTCGAGTTCGATTCCGCGGATGCGAAAACCGGCGCTCCAGAATAGGGACGGGCCTTGTCAGGGCCTCAGCGCGCGCGCTCTCCTTGGGCCGGTACCTGCCCCGATGAGCCCAACGCAGCTTGTATGTCTCCTAGCTAATATGCTACCCTTGCATGATGCGTGGACTGCTGGCACTTGTGATGCTGGTACTGGTGGCTACAACAGCAGCCGCGGGTGAGCCGTTGTTCGATTCCATCGCTGCCGGCGATAAGGCTGCAGTGGAGCAAGCCGTGGCAGGCGGTGCCGACGTCGACAGCCGGGCACGCGACCAGGCAACCCTCCTCATCGCTGCAGCGCTGGATAACCAACCGGAAATCGCCGAATTCCTGCTGAGCAAGGGTGCCGACGTCATGGCGCGGAACTCGGGCGGCTTCACCCCGCTTCATGCGGCAGCCTTCTCGGGCAGCCTGCCGATCGCCAAGCTGTTGCTGGAAAAAGGCGCGGTGCTCGACGATGCCGCCAACAAGGCGGGTGCAACGCCGTTGCTGGTGGCCGGCGAGGAAAACCACGTCGAACTGGCCGAATTCCTTATCGCGAAAGGTGCCGATGTGAACCATCCCGAGGGTCATGGCTACATGCCGACAACGCGCGCATTCTGGAAGGGCAACACGGATATCTTACGTCTGTTCAAACGCCATGGTGCTACCTGCCAAGCCAAAATCCTTGGCGAGGCGAACGCGGCGAAGTGCGCCGAGATCCACGATTAACGGAGGATGCAGATGAGCACGATGATCAAGTCACGACTGGTTCGGAATTTGGCGGCGGCCGCCCTGGTCGCGGTTGCTGCGGTCGCCGGCGCGGGATCGGCCCGGGCCGACGATTCGGTAAACACCGGCTATTTCGGCGGTGTGGCAATTATGGGCTACGACACGGTCGCCTATTTCACCGACGGCAAGGCGGTGAAGGGCTCCGAAGAATTCACTTATGAATGGCTGGGGACTCCCTGGCATTTCGCCAGCAAGAAACACCAGGAAATGTTCATGAGCGAACCGGTCAAGTACGCTCCTCAATATGGCGGCTACTGTGCCGGCGAAGTCGTGGGCGGAGGGGTCACGGTCAATGTCGATCCCGAGGCATTCAAGATTATCGACGGCAAGCTCTACCTGATCTACGACGTCGGCAATGCGGACGATTTCGCCGCGCATGCGGCTGAAAACATACCGAAAGCCGATGCCAACTGGCCGAAGGTCGCGGCCAATTTGGAGCTTGATAAGTATCACTGAGACGGTGTGCGTCTACTGAACCACCGTGAAGTGAAACACCTTGCTTGTATTGACAAAGGAGTAGCCTTTGCCGGCTGAGTCACTGCGTCTGTAGACGGGACCGCAGTCGGGGCGCCCGAACAGGTTCTCGCTCTGCTCGCACAAGAGATCGCCATCGACGTAGACGGTCTCTGTGACCAGCCGCGTCGTCGTGCGGAAGGCCGCCTTGCCGTCGCTTCCGATCTGAAGGAAGGCTGGTTGTAGTGCGGGTTCGATCTGGCCTTGCAGTGTATGGCCAAGAACGAGGGACGCGATCTCCGCACCCTTCAACCGGTCGTGTTCGTCCGGGGTAAAGCCGTAGGGCCATTCGGGTAGTCCTGCCTGGCGCAGCGCATTGACGATGGTCGCCAGATCCTGCGGGTTTCGGAAATGTTGAGTCATCTGCCACCCAGCCAAGGAGTCCACATAGCTGGACCCTGCTCCGAGGCGGAGCCCATCGGCAATTGCGGCTTTCGCATCCGGTAGACGGCCGCCGCGGACATACGCCGCAGCGAGCGTAAACCGAAAGTTGGCAACGGTGGGCGCGTCGTCGCGTGTGCGTTCGAGAGTCTCGATCGCTTTCTCGACATTCCCCTGCAGAAGAAAAGCCAGCCCAGCAGCTTCCCGGTTGATCGCGGAAAGGTCGGGGTCGAGCCTGAGCGCCGTCTCGACCGCATTGGCCGCTTCGGCATGATTGCCGGCGTATAACTGGACATATCCAAGGGCTGCTTGCGCGTCTGCATCGCCCGGACCGATTGAAACAGCCTTCTTGGCAGAGGCAATCGCATCTTCGTAGTGGCGATTCACGACTTGCATGATACCGAGAATAGCATAGGGCGACGAAAGGTCCGGTTCGAGTTCCAAGGCTCGGCTCGCCTTCTCATAGGCTCTCTTTCGTGCTGGTGCGCTCTGGATGATGTCGTTGAAGGACTCGCGCCAGACATAGACGGTCGTGCGCGCGTCGGCCGCAAAGGCTTCTGCGAAGGCGGAGTCGAGCCCCTCCGCCTTTTCATAGAGCGCAAGCGCCTCCCGCAGACCGGCCAGCAGGCCGCTGCGTGACGCCGTCTCGGCTTGTAGATAGTAATCGTAGGCCTCAAGATTATTCGTCGGCGGGCGTGCCATGCGCTGGCTCTCCGCTGCCGAAGCCTGGATACCGAGCGCTTTGGCGATCTCCCCGCTCATCTCGTCCTGGACACTGAACACTTCAGCCATGCCGCGGTCGAACCGATTAGCCCACAGATTATCGCCGCTTGCTGCGTCCATGAGCTGGACATTGATGCGGATTTGCTCGCCGGTGCGGCGGACGCTGCCCTCAACGACGAAGCGGACACCAAGGTCGCGCGCGACATCGGCCAGCGCAGCATGCCGATTCTTGTAGGCGAAGACGGAATTGCGGGCGATGACATCGAGACCGGAAAGTTTGGTGAGGTCGGTGATCAAATCCTCGGTTATGCCGTCGGCAAAATAGTCCTGGCTCGGATCACCCCCGAGGTTTGTAAACGGCAGCACGGCAACCGATGGTCGGTCGGCCAGGGAAGATGTCCTCGATTGCCACGCAAACAATCCTGCAAGGAGCACGACGAACAGGACCGCGATTCCTGCCATCCCGATCGCCCGGGGGGATACCGGCCGGCGAACTGCCACCTTGATTTTCCCTGCGGCTGCGGGATCCAGCAGCAGCCGATAGGCGCGAATGGGATCGGCAATGTTCTTGAGGCGCTGCTCGCCAAGACTGGCAAAGCCGACGTCCACCTTGTGCAGCGCGTGATCGAACGCCGTGCCCGAGATACATACACCACCCGGCTCGGCCATCGCCTCCAGGCGCGCGGCGATGTTAACGCCATCGCCGTAGATGTCATTTTCCTCGACGATGACGTCGCCGAGATTGACGCCGATGCGAAACCGGATGTGGCGGGGGTCGGAGGTGCCCTGGTCTCGGACGGCCATCCGACGTTGGATCATGGCAGCACACTGGACGGCATCGACGACACTCGCGAACTCGACCAGCGCTCCATCGCCCATGAGCTTGATAATGCGACCGTGGAATTCCTTGATCGCGGGGTCGACCAGTTCGCGACGGCAACTTTTCAACCGCTCGAGCGTACCGACCTCGTCCTCGCCCATGAGGCGGCTGTAGCCGACAACATCGGCAGCAAGGATTGCGGTAAGCCTTCGCTCCATACCTTCCATCCGCGAATCCTGAGATATCACTGAGACGCGTGCATCTACTGAACCACCGTGAAGTGAAACACCTTGCTTGAATTGACAAAGGAATAGCCGCCGCTTCCATCGTCGCGGCGTTTATAGACGGGACCGCAGTCAGGGCGCCCGAACATATTCTCGCTCAGCTCGCACAAGAGATCGCCATCGACACGGACGATTTCAGTGACCAGCCGCGTCGTGGAGCGGAAGGCCGCCTTGCCGTCGCTCCCGATTTGGAGGAAGGCTGATTGCAGACCGGGTTCAAGCTGGCCCTGCAGCGTATGGCCCAGCACCAACGAGGCGATCTCGTGGCCCTTCAAGCGATTGTGCTCGTCGCCGGTGAAGGCGAACGGCCATTCGGGCAAGCCCGCCTGCTGTAGCGCGTCGACGATGAGAGCCAAATCCTGCGGGTTGCGGTACTGGGCGCCGTTGAGCCGGTATGCGGACAATGAATCGAACCCCGGCGTCGACATGGCACCCAGTCCCTCGGCGACCGCCGCCTTGGCATCCTGCAGGCGGCCGGCGCGGGCGTAGGCGGCACCAAGCGTGATCGTGAAATCTCCGACCGATGGCGCATCATGGCGGACGCGTTCGAGCGCCTCGATCGCCTTGTCGTTGCTACCTTGAATGAGGAAGACCAGACCGGCAGTTTGCCGGTTGATGGGCGAAAGGTTGGGATCGAGCCTGAGCGCGGTCTCGACCGCCGCGGCTGCCTCGGCATGATTGCCGGCGAACAATTGCACGTATCCAAGGGCTATTTGCGTCTCCGCATCGCCCGGGCCGAGTGCAACGGCTCGCTCGACCGAAGCGATGGCTTCCTCGTAGCGGCGATCCACGACCTGCATGATGCCAAGAATTGCATAAGGCGACGAAAGATCCGGATCGAGTTGCAGCGCACGGCTTGCCTTCTCATAGGCGCGCTTGCGCGCCGGGGCGCTCTGCATGATGTCGTTGAACGATTCGCGCCAGATATAGACCGTCATGCTTGCATCCGCGGCGAAGGCTTCGGCAAAAGCTGGGTCGAGTTCCTCGGCCTTGTCGTAGAGCGTGAGCGCCTCCCGCAGCCCGTCACGCCGGCCGGTCCGTGCTGTCTGCTCGGCCCGAAGGTAGAAGTCGTATGCTTCGAGGTTTTCGGTCGGCGGGCGCGCCATGCGCTCGCTTTCCGCTGCCGAAGGTTGCATGCCAAGCGCCTTGGCGATCTCCCCGCTCATCTCATGCTGGACGGCAAACACGCCGGCCATGCCACGGTCGAACCGGTTGGCCCATCGATTATCGCCCGTTGCCGTATCGATGAGCTGGGCATTGAGGCGGATCTGCTCTCCCGTGCGGCGGACGCTCCCAGTGACGACGAAGCGGACGCCAAGGTCGCGCGCGACGTCAGCCAGTGCCGCGGGCTTGTTCTTGTAGGCAAACACCGAGTTGCGCGCGATGACGTCCAGACCGGAAAGCTTGGTGAGGTCGGTGATCAGATCCTCGGTGATGCCGTCAGCGAAATAGTCCTGGCCCGGATCGCCGCCGAGGTTTGCAAACGGCAGCACGGCAACCGATGGCCGCGATGGCATGGAGAACTTCTGCCATGCGAAAAAGCCGGCCATCGCGGCAATCACCAGACCGGCGATACTTGCCAGGATCATGACGCGCGATCGCGGCCGGTGTGGCGCGGCTGTGACCTTGCCCGATGCAGCGGGATCCAGCAGCAGCCGATACGCCCGAACCGGATCGGCGATGTTCTTAAGCCGCTGTTCGCCAAGGCTGGCAAAGCCGACGTCAACCTTGTGCAGCGCATGATCGAACGCCGTGCCCGAGATACATACACCCCCCGGCTCAGCCATAGCCTCGAGGCGCGCGGCAATGTTGACGCCATCGCCATAAATGTCATCGTCCTCGACGATGACGTCGCCGAGATTGACGCCGATTCGAAACCGGATCTGCCGGGTCTCAGTGGTGCCAATATTGCGATCGACCATTCGGCGCTGGATAACGGCCGAGCACTGGACGGCGTCGACGACGCTGGCGAATTCGACCAGAGCACCGTCGCCCATGAGCTTGATAATGCGGCCATGGTATTCGGCTATCGCGGGGTCGATCAGTTCGCGACGGCAACTCTTTAGTCGATCGAGCGTGCCGACCTCGTCCTCGCCCATGAGGCGGCTGTAGCCGACCACGTCGGCTGCAAGGATTGCGGTGAGCCGTCGCTCCATACGCTGGTGCCTGCCTCGTCCACCCGTCAAGCTTCGCCGACGAGTGTATTCGACTGGTATTTCGAATGCGAGCGTGCTCGGACCCTGGGGCAGTGATCAATGCAGCCTCATTTCGCCGAGGGGGGACATTGATCGCCGAGCGCGAATTTCGCCAGGCGACCGCCGGACAACCCCCGGGGCTGAGGCATGCAGTTCCTGACCCTTTTCCGAAAACCTTCGAAACGCTTAATATGCCTAGCATGCAAGGGACTCGCGTCGCTTTCGGTCCGTTCGTGTTCGATCCCGACATCGGGACGCTCCTAAAAGAGGAGATCCCGATCGCCGTTGGGCATCGTGGGCTGATGCTGCTTGCCGCGCTTACGGCACGACCCGGTGATATCCTGACCAAGGCCGAACTGATGGACGCTGCCTGGCCGGGTACCGCCGTTGAGGAGGGCAACCTTACCGTCCAAATCGCGATACTGAGAAAGGCTCTCGGTCAGACTGACAACGGCGGTGAGTGGATAGCCACGGTGCCGCGCGTCGGCTATCGCTTCACCGGAACTGTCGAGCTGGTGGCGAGCGCATCCAGCAAATCGATACTCCGGTCCGGCAAGCCATCGATCGCAGTGCTGCCTTTTACTAATTTGGGCGGCGATCAGGACCAGCAGTATCTCAGCGACGGTATAACCGAGGACATAATTACGGAGTTGGCCAGGTTTCGCTCACTCCTTGTCATCGCGCGCAATTCATCTTTTCAATTTCGCCATCGGGCATTGGACAGTACCGAGGTCCATCGCGAACTCGGAGTTCGCTACCTCGTCGAGGGCAGCGTACGAAAACTCGGTGAACGCATCCGGATCACCACGCAATTGATTGACGCCGCCACCGGCACCCACCTGTGGGCTCAACGATACGATCGGGCCCTCGACGACATCTTCGCATTGCAAGACGAGGTTGCGGCTCTTATCGCCTCGATGGTCGAAGGCCAGACGGAGGCCGATTCGGCGAGCCGCACCAAACGCAAGCCGCCGGCCGAGTGGGATGCATACGACTACTACCTGCAGGGGCGCGCGCACTTCTATCGATATGAAAATGACAAGGCCGAGCCTCTGTTCGTTCGGTGTGTCGAGCTCGATTCGACGTTCGCTCAAGGCCACGCCTTCCTCGCACAGGCCCTTGTTAGCAGATATTGGTACGACAACGATCCGCGGACGCTGCAGAAGGCCTGGGACTCGGCGCGAACGGCGCTCGCTCTCGACAGGAGCGATGGCGTCTGTCACCAGAGCATGGGGCTGGTGCTTACGCACATGCGCCAGCATAGCGATGCAGGAGCGCATTTCGAGCGAGCACGAGCGCTGAACCCGCTAGACGTGAACATAGCAGGGGATTACGCAAGCTGGCTCAACTACGGCGGACGGGCCGAGACGGCGCTCAACGTGCTCGAAAGTGCGCTCCTGCGCGACCCGTTACCTCCGATATGGTTCTGGGAGGTGAAGGGCAGCTCTCTCTTCCTGCTTGGAAGGTATTCGGAAGCCGTCGGTTCGTATCAGAAGGCTGGCGACCAATTCTTCATTCATGCGTTCCTCGCAGCGTCATACGCACATTTGGACGAGATGGAGAAGGCACATGCTGAAGTCGAGGAAGCAATGACGAGGAAACACGACTTGACTGTTCGGCTGGTTTCAGGTCTCCCGTTCGCCGACCAAGTCGCTCTCGAGCTTTTCACATCAGGCTTCAGAAAGGCGGGCTTTTCTGAGTGAACGCATCTTGTGGAGTCTGCGTTCCAGACTGCGGCACAGCGACCTGGAGAACAAAACGGATCGCCATCGACGCCGAGTTCAGCCACTATAAGGAGGCTACGCAGGTGACCACTTCCACCGGCAGGCCGGCGGCTTTCCATTCCGGCATGCCGTCCTCCAGTCGACGCGCGGAATGCCCGAGCGAGCGCAGCGCCGCGACCGCCTCGAAGGACATCACGCACCACGGGCCGCGGCAGTAGGCGATGACTTCCCTGCTGGCATCGGTGCCGGCCGACCATGCCTTGACTTCCCGCAGCGGAACGTTGATCGCGCCGGGCACATGGCCGAGCGCGAACTCGTCCGCCGGGCGGACATCGATCAGCGTCACTAGCCCATCGCGCATCATCGCCCGCAGCTCGTCACGCGTCACCGGCCGCATGTCATCGCGCGCATCGAAATAGCCGCGGACGATGCGATCGACCTCGGCAAGCTGCCGCTCGGCAACGCCGCGCACCGAGGCGAAGGCGGAAAGCACGCTGTCATCGGCCAGCGAATAATGCACGAACTTGCCGTCGCGCTCGGCCGAGACGATGCCGGCGCGGCGCAGCGCCTGGAGATGCTGCGAGATGTTGGCGATCGGCTGGCCGAGCTTCGCGGCGAGAGCCTCGACGCTTCGGGCGCCCTGCGCCAGATGCTCGATCATCTCCAGGCGCAGCGGATGGCCGAGCGCCTTGGCAACGGTTGCGAACTGTTCGTAGAGCGCCTGTTTCGGATTGCGGATTGACATCGGCCCTTCTGCGACGCATCGTCATTCAACAGAACGATTGAATGACGATTTCGACCTGCTGTCAAGCGAAGCGGCTTGCGCGCCGCTCAGTTGCTCGCTCGGAGGAGAAAGCGATGATTCTCAGGCAGTTCCTGCACACCGATCCGGTCGCCGCTTCCTATCTGTTCGGCTGCGGCGGCAAGGCGTCCGCGGCGGTCGTCGATCCGGTCGGCGACATCGCGCCCTATGTCGAGGCGGCGCGCGCGACCGGTATGCGCATCCTCTATGTTGTCGACACGCATATTCATGCCGACCACATCTCGGCGGGACGCGCGGTCGCCGAGGCGACCGGCGCCGAATACGTGCTGTTCGAAGGCGCCGAAGCAGGCTTCCCGTTCCGGCGCGTCAAGGACGGCGAGGGGCTCGGGCTCGGCAATGTCACGGCAACGGTGATGCACACGCCGGGTCACACGCCGGAGCATCTGAGCCTTCTCGTCACCGACCGGACACGGTCGGCCGAACCCTGGTTCGTGCTCACCGGGCACACGCTGATGGTCGGCGATCTCGGCCGCACAGAGCTCGCTTCCAGCGCCGAGGACGGAGCGCGCGCGCTTTTTACCAGCGTGCGCCGGCTGAAGGAATTGCCGGATCATATCGAGGTGCTGCCCGGCGCCTATTCGGGCTCGGTCTGCGGGCGTTCGCTGAGCGGCAAGCCGACATCGACCATCGGTTTCGAGCGGCGTTTCAACAAGGCGTTCCGCATCGAGGACGAAGGCGAGTTCATCGCCGCCATGACCGCAGACATCCCTGCCCCGCCGCCGGAGGCCGCCCGGACCCGGGCCGTCAACGCCGGGGCGGAACCTTGAACGCAGCGGGGCCCGCCGTCGCGCTCGGCCTCAAGGCCAACTGGAAGCAGTTTTCGCTGCTGGTGCTGATCAATGCTTTTGTCGGCGGCATGGTCGGCATCGAGCGGACCGTCGTACCGCTGATCGGCGCTGAGGAATTCGGCGTCGCATCCACCACGCTCGTCACCTCCTTCATCGTCAGCTTCGGCGTGGTCAAGGCCTGCGCCAATCTCGTTTCCGGCCAGCTTGCCGACATATGGGGCCGCAAGCGCGTGCTGATCCTCGGCTGGCTGTTCGGGCTGCCAGTGCCCTTCATCATCATCTGGGCCCCGAGCTGGGGCTGGATCGTCGCCGCCAACGCGCTGCTCGGTATCAACCAGGGTTTCGCCTGGTCGATGACGGTAATCATGAAGGTCGATCTGGTCGGGCCGAAATCGCGCGGACTGGCCGTTGGCCTCAACGAGTTCGCCGGCTACCTCGCTGTCGGCGTCACCGCCTTCCTCACCGGCTATCTCGCCAGCCGCTACGGGCTGCGGCCGGTGCCGATCTATCTCGGAGTCGGCTACGCGATCCTGGGTGCGACGTTGTCCATCCTGCTCGTGCGCGACACGCGCGAGCATGTGCGGCTGGAACTGGCCAACCACCCAAAACAGGCTTCACCGCTCAGCTTCCGCGAGATCTTCATGCTGACCTCGTTCGGGGACCGCAACCTGTTCGCCGCTTCACAAGCCGGCCTGGTGAACAATCTGAATGACGGCATGACCTGGGGGCTGTTCCCGCTCTTCTTCGTCGCCAACGGGCTCGGCATCGAGCGCATCGGCATCCTCAAGGCGGTCTATCCTGCGGTCTGGGGCATCCTGCAGGTCGCGACCGGCCCGTTGAGCGACCGCTGGGGCCGCAAAGGCCTGATCGTCGCCGGCATGTGGGTGCAGGCGGTGGGGCTTCTCTTGACCGCCATGACGCGCGATTTCGGCTGGTGGCTGGTGGCGAGCCTGCTGCTCGGCCTCGGCACGGCGATGGTCTACCCAAGCCTGATCGCGGCGGTGTCGGACGCCTCTCATCCCTCCTGGCGGGCGCGCTCGCTCAGCGTCTACCGCTTCTGGCGCGATCTCGGCTACGCGATCGGTGCGCTGTCGGCGGGTCTCATCGCCGACTTCTTCGGCTTCGCCGCGGCGATCGCGGCCATCGCGGCGCTGACGTTCCTGTCGGGCGCGATCGTCGCGATAGCGATGCGCCAGACGCGTGCAGCCGTCCAGTCTCCGCAAGGCGATGGTTAACGCAGGCCCCGAACAAGGTTTCCGTTTACGATATCGTAAGCTTGTTGCTGCGGGGCATTCGCCGGTCCGCTACAATCTCGGCAGTTGAATTATCCTCGAGATCGCGCATGACCAGCCCCAACCGCATGCCGTGGGTGGACACGGCAAAAGGCCTTTCCATCATCCTGGTGGTGATGATGTATTCGGCCTACAACACCGGTGAGTAC
The DNA here is from genome assembly GCF_002295065.1 of Mesorhizobium sp. WSM3859. Taxonomy (GTDB): domain Bacteria; phylum Pseudomonadota; class Alphaproteobacteria; order Rhizobiales; family Rhizobiaceae; genus Mesorhizobium. Next base: position 13,968 of record NZ_NSGG01000007.1, on the reverse strand, counting down.
ACCGGCGGCGTCGGCTTCCTGCATTATGTCATCGGCTTCGCGACGCCCTTCCGTATGCCGGAATTCTTCCTGATCTCGGGCCTGTTCCTGTCGCAGGTGATCGACCGGCCGTGGCGGCGTTATGTCGACCGCCGCGTCGTCCACTATCTGTATTTCTATGTGCTGTGGGCGCTTATCTCGATCGGGCTGAAGATCGGCATCTTCAGCCGCGATCCCGCCGGCATGCTGCACGACCTCGCAATGGCCGTCGTCCAGCCCTATGGCGTCTTGTGGTTCATCTACATGCTGGCGGTCTTCGGGATCGTCATCCGCGTCCTGCGCGAATTCAGAGTGCCGCACTGGATCATCATTTTGGCTGCCGCCGCGCTGCAGATGTGGGCGCCGCAGCCGGACAGCTACGCACTCGAGCAGTTCGCGGCCTATTTCGTGTTCTTCTATCTCGGCTTTGTGCTCGCGCCGCTGATCTTCCGGCTGGTGGAATGGACGCAGTCGCGGCCGGCGATCGCCGTGGCTAGCCTGCTTGCTTGGGCGCTCGTCAACGGCCTGCTCGTCTATTCGCCGGGCTACGCAATGCAACCGGTCGGCATGCAGATGGGCCTGGCGGCATGGCCGCCGCTGCATCTTACGCTGGCAGTCGCCGGCGCGGTGGCGCTCTGCGTTGCCGGCGGCTTCCTGTCGAAATTCGCCTCGATGGAATGGCTGCGCTGGCTCGGCGAGCATTCGCTGGTGGTCTATGTCGCCTTCACCATCCCGATGTCGATCTTCCGCGGTGTCATGCTGGCGAGCGGCCTCCTGACCGACACCGGCATGCTGAGCCTTGCGGTGCTGCTTGTCTCGGTCGTCAGCCCGGTGGTGCTCTACTTCATCGTCAAGCGCATCGGCTTCGGCGCCTTCCTGTTCGAGCGGCCGGCCTGGGCGCATGTCGATGGGCCAAACGCTGCAAAGGTCGCCGACAAGGGCATGCCACGGCCAGCGCGCGAAGCGGCCTGATCGGGCCGCCCCTCCATCAGTCCGTTACTTGCCGCCGTGTCCCGGACGCTTTGCTGCCTTAATCTTGCCGCTGCTGCCGCCACCACAGAAGAAGCAGCCGCCGCCGTCGGATTCCAGCCCCGAGACGCCGGAGGGCATCGCCAGTTCCTGCAGCACGTCACCGGTGGCGGGATCGACGCGCACCAGGTCGCCCTCCTCGCCCTCCCAGGTGGCATGCCAGAGCTCGCCGTCGACCCAGGTGACGCCGGTGACGACGCGCTTCGATTCGATGGTGCGGATCACCTTGCCCGTTTCAGGATCGATCTGATGGATCTTGTGCGCCCGATATTCGCCGACCCAGAGCGAACCCTCGGCCCAGGCCATGCCTGAATCGCCGCCATTGCCGGGGGCCGGAATGGTGGCGACGACCTTGCCGATCTTCGGGTCGACCTTGTGGATGCGATCCTCGGCAATCTGGTAGAGATACTCGCCGTCGAAGGCAGTACCGGCATGCGAGGCGACATCGATCGAACGCACGATCTTGCCGCTGTCGGGATCGAGCGCGTTCAGCTTGTCGCCGCTGGCGAACCAGACATGTTCGCCGTCATAGGTAACGCCGTTGACGCGGTCGATGCCGGGGAACGGTCCGTATTCACGCAGGATCTCGGCAGCGGCTCTTTTCATTTTCGACCTCCATTCGAACAACGACCCCAGACTAGTCGGTCGGCAGCGGACCCGGGAGTAACAACACAGTCGGGAATCCAGTCACCGGCGGCATCATCCAGCGGCGCGCCCTACCACGACCGACCGCCTGCACCTTATTCTGCGTCGACAGCTCTTCCAGCGCCCGCTGCACGGTGCGCGCGCTGGCGCCGAGCGCGATCGCCAGCGCCGAGCTGGACCAGGCCTCGCCATCGGTCAGAAAGGCAAGCACCGCGCCATGTTCGTCTTCGACCGGCGGCGCCAGCACGACGACCTCGGCGGCCTTTAAGGGCGTCAACGCAAACCCGGCTGCCGTAGCATTGATCTCGGCCACCCCGGCGAGCTCGGCGCGGAGCCGTCCCATCTCGACCCTCAGCCGCGCGCGATGCGATTCATCAGCGTGTCTTGCCCGGAAGGCGCGCCTCAGCAGCGTCTCGCGCGAGGCATCCGCCGGCCATGTCTCGGCAAGCGTGCGCGCCAGCGCGAACAGCACGGGCCGCGTCGCCAGCGAAACGACCGCGTCGGCCACCCGGACGACGTTGCGCGAAGCATCGACGACGAGCGCACCCGAGGTCAGCAACGCTTCGACCTCGTCGAGCAACAGCTCTTTCTCTGTCCCACGCGCGATCAGTCGGCCGATCGGCGTGTTCAGGACCAGGGATGCCGCTTCGACCTCCGCCTTCAAGGCCGGGATGTTGGCTTCGTAAGCGGCCAGCGATGCCCGGCCGAATGCCGAGCGCGCCGCCTTTGTCCTCAGACGCCTGACCGCGATGCCGGCCGCGGCGAGCTCATGCGCGACGCGCGCGACCGGCGGCAGCGGCGCCGGATCGAAGTCCGAAAGCAGCCGCTCGGCCTCGTCGAGCCGGCCGATCAGGATGAGACGGCGCGCCTCGAGGCTGCCGGCATAGGCGGCATTCAGCCGGTCGCCATGCGCGGCAAGAGTGGCGCGTGCGGATCGCAAGGCCTTCTCCGGCCAGCCGAGGTCGCGCGAGACGAGCGCGATCTCGGCCTCGGCGACGACGCAGCGCGCGCGGGCGACGATCTCCCTCGAACTGAAGGCGCGGGCGGCGTCCTTCAGCAACGCCTTAGCCTTGGCGAAGTCGCCGAGCTGCGCCATCGCGATGCCGCGCAGCGCCAGCGCCGGCGCGTCGTCGCGCAGCGCCACGCGCTTCAAGGCGCCGAGCGGATCGCCCGCGGCAAGCGCGCGCCCGGCGGCGTTGATCAGCGAGTCCATGCCGCCGCCTCAGGGCTCGCTGCAGCAAATCGCGTCACACTTGTAACTCTCACCATCGAACCATGCGGCCCTATGTCTGTCCCTGTCACCCCCAACCAAACCCAAGAACGGGACAAGAGCAATGACCCAACACATGAAGACACCGCCGGTCGTTTCGCAGGAAGCGTGGGAAGGCGCCTATGAAGAGATGCTCGTCAAGGAAAAGACCCTGACCCGCGCCCGCGATGCTTTGGCCGCCGAACGCCGCCGCATGCCGTGGATGGAAGTCACGAAGGACTATGTGTTCGAAGGCCCGAACGGCAAGGCGAGCCTGCTCGATCTCTTCGAAGGCCGCCGCCAGCTCGTCATCTACCGCGCCTTCTTCGAGCCGGGCGTCTATGGCTGGCCGGAACATGCCTGCCGCGGCTGCTCGCTCGGCGCCGACATGGTCGGCAACCTCGCCCATCTCAACGCCCGCGACACCACGCTTGCCTATGCCTCGCGCGCGCCGCAGGCCGACATCCAGCGGCTGAAGCAGCGGATGGACTGGAAAATGCCCTGGTACACCATCACCGACAGCTGGGATAAGGATTTCGGCGTCGACGAATGGCACGGCCACAACGTCTTCATCCATGACGGCAAGCGCATCTTCCGCACCTATTTCGTCAACAACCGCGGCGACGAGGCCTTCGGCACCGTGTGGAGCTATCTCGACGTCACGCCGCTGGGCCGCCAGGAAGTGTGGGAGGATTCGCCCGAAGGCTATCCGCAGACCCAGACCTACAAATGGTGGAACTGGCACGACAATTACGAAGCGGGCGCCGCCCCCGATCAGAGATGGGTCGAGGTGTCGGATGCCGGTGAAGCGGCGTTCCGCAACAAGAGCGCCTGAGCCTGAAGCGACTCCGGCGGCGGCCCGCACGCCGCCGGAGCCGATCTCGATATCCTTCCGAACATCTGAAATCCCGACCACTTTGGGAAGGTGAATACCATGAGCATCGACAATTCCGCCCCTCGCCCAACCGGCTTGAGCGGCTTCGGCCTTGCCGACTGGCTTTGCCTCGCCGCCGCCCCGACCTTCGCAGCGATGGCGCTGCTGACGGCTGCCTATGACGGCCACGACATGATGTGCATGTCGGGCGCCCCGGTGCTCGGCGGCATGACGCCAATGTATCTGTTGATGGCCGGCTTCCATCTGGCGCCATGGCTGCGGCTGGTGGCAAGGCGCACCAGCGCGATTTGACGCAAGCGCTCAGCGTTCCCGTTACGTTGCGTTTAGCTCTGCCATGTAGAGAATTCGGCATGCGGAGGCGGCGTCTGAATGCTGGATAACTATGAGGCGGACGAATTCGGCGTGATCCACCAGATCGACTTCACGCCGATCAAATACGACAAGAAATACATTTCCTATTACGAGGACCTGAGCGACCGGACCATCAAGCTCGGCTATCAGCGGCTTGGCTGGGTGCTTGGCATCACCGGTGAAATTCCGCGCTCGGTGCTGGAAATCGGGTATGGCACCGGCACATTCATCGAAGCCGCGAAGATAACAGGCGTCGCCGATTGCGCCGGCTGCGACATCGCCGAGTTTCCGCTGCCCCAGGGTGTCCGCTTTGTCGATTGGGATGAGGCACTCGCCGGCACATGGGATCTCGTCGCCATGTTCGACGTGCTCGAACACATCCCGGATCTCAGTTTCCTCGGCCGCCTTAAGACCCGGCACCTGGCCGTCGCCGTCCCTTATTGCCGCTGGCGTGAGCTCGGCGCCGACGGCGACGCATGGTTCCGAACCTGGCGCATGCGCCTACCCAACGAGCACCTGCACCATTTCGACCGTGACTCGCTGGTGGCGCTGCTCGCGGCCAACGGCTTTCAATGCGTGACGCTGAACTGCTTCGAGGACGGAATCAGGCTGCGCCCCGGAGAATCGGGTCCGAATATTCTGTCGGGCTTCTTTCGAAAACCCCAGGCCGGCGATTAGCCGACTGTTCCGCTCGCCGCGACACCGACCTTCGCGGTGATAGCGCCTATAGCAGCCATGATGACGAGCATGTCTGGCGCATCGTTGCTGGCCAAGATGGATGACAGGACGGAGGCGCCGTTCGGCTGCCCCCGCCATTGGAAGAAAAACTGTCAACGGTCGCTGGTTACCCCACGTTGCTTAGTTCCTCTGGAAGCACGCTCTCGTTGGGATCGACCGGGCCTAAATTCTTCACGACCCGGAACCGATCGCTCTGCGCCTGCGCGATGTACATGTTCATCCGAACATGGTGCTGTCCGGGAACCATCTCGGCCGGACCGCCAGGGCTTTCGCTGATCCGGGCGTGGTCGAGTGCCCGGATGACCGCGTCGCGCTCGACGCTGCCCGCTTCCTTCACCGCCGCTTCCCACATCTTGATTGCCCGGTAGTGGCCGGTGCACCCGCTGCCCGCAGTCAAGGTGGCGCCGCCTGGGAACCGTTCGCTGTAGCGGCGCAAGAGCGCGCGGCCGAACGGCTCGTCGAGTTCCTGGTAGTAGTCGAGGCAGCTGTAGAGACCCTCGATCTGCTCGGACGGCACCAGATTGAAGAAGTTCTCGTCGAAATAAGTGCAGACGATCCTGCCGCCGCGTTTGCCGAAACCAGCCCGATGCAATTCTTCGAGAAACGGTGTCAGGCCCGGCGGGACGATGGTGTTGAAAACCACGTCGGTGCCGCTCGCCATGATCTGCTGCACCGTGCGCCGGAAATCGACGGTGTCCAGCGGAAAATACTCCTCGCCGACGATCTCGCCGCCGTTGGCGCGCACAGCCCGGCTCGCGGCTTTGTTCAGCAAATGCGGCCAGATGTAATCGGCCGACGGCAAATAGAATTTCCTGGCTCCGGTGGACTCCATAAGCCATGGGATCAGAGGCTCGACCTGCTGCGCGGGCACGGGGCCCGTGCAGAAGATCAGGGGATCGTTTTCCTGTCCCTCATACTGTTCGGTATAGATGTAGAGCGTCCTGCCCCGGGTAACCGCCTCGCTCTTTATGGCCAGGCGGGTCGAACTGTAGATGCCGCCGACAACCACATCGACCTTGTCGACGTCGACCAGTTTCGCGGCCTTTGCCTTGGCGACACTGTCTGTAGTCTCGCCATCCTCGATGACGAGTTCCACCGGCCGGCCGAGCAGGCCACCTTTGGCATTGATGTCGTCGACGAGCATGGTGGTGAGGTTCGCATTCGCGATGCCCATGAAGGACAATGGGCCTGTCAGCTCGGCGATGAGGCCGATCTTGATGGGCTTCGGATCCATCTGAATTCTCCGATTATGGGGTTCGTCTTCTGGATTTTGTCGGACGCGACGCCGACGGCAGGCGACGCGCGGCGTGGACGTCAAGCTTCGTAGTGGCCAAGCAGCAGTGCCGCCTGCGGCTTGCCGATATGACCGGCTTCCTGCAGAATCGCCGGCACCTCCGGGTCAGACACGAAATTCTTCCAGCCCTCGGCGTCCCAGTCGAAGATCGCCCAGACGCGGTCGGGTTCGCTCGGGTCGCGGAACACGGTTGCGCCGTTCGAGCCGTGCAGCCGGCGCTTGTCGGCGCCCTTGGTTGAAAAGATACGGATGAAGTGGTCGACGTCCGCCACCTTGGTCGTTGCAAGAAGCATCGGATTTCCTCCTGTCGGTCGTGGCCACCATTGGTCCATCGACAGGATCACGATGCGCCCCTCGCTGCGGGCGCACATGGGGTGGATTCCCTATCCCGGCATCTCGCCTGGCCGGACAAGGCCGTGCTCGACCGCGTAGAGCGCGGCGGCGGCGCGGGTTCCAACGCCGATCTTGGAGTAAACGCTCTGGATATGGTGGTCGGCGGTCTTGGGCGAGATACCGAGCCTGCGAGCCGTTTCCTTTCGCGGTCAGGCCGGCGGCGATGAGGCGCAGCACCTCGATTTCGCGCGGCGTCATGCCGGCCAATGCCTGCGGCAAGGCCCGGCGCGACTGCTGCCCGGCGAACGACAGCACGGCCTCGGCGGCCTCCGGGCAGATACAGCCGTCGCGAACAGCCGCGCGCAGCTGTGCCGCCGCCGCCTCGCTGGAAAGCGCCTTGCGATGCGGACGCTCCTCGCGCGACGTCTGGAATGCCTCGGCGGCGGCCAGGATCCTGGCTGCCGGAGACAGGTCGGAACCGCCAACCTTGCGGTGATATCCCGAACCACCAGGCGTTCGTGATGACGCAGCACGAGCGCGCCCATCGCCTCGCCGTCATGGCCGAAGGAAGCCAGCGCCCGCTCGCCGTAATAGGCATGGAGTTGCGCGGCGTCGCGCTCGCGCACCGACAGCGGGCCGTTGCGCATCCAGGTCGCCACCGGCACCACGAGTTCGCCGATGTCATGGATGCAGCCTGACCAGCGCAGCGCGCGGACGTCAGGATCAGGCAAGCCGATCCGTTTCCCGGCACCCGCGGCCAGCTCCGACACCATCCGCGAATGCCCCTGCGTAAACGGCATGCGCATGTCGATCATGTCGGCGATGGCGAGGAACGCCTCGCCGCAAGCCCCCTCGTCCAGGGTCACCGGCGGATCGGGCTCCAGCGCCAGGATCGTCTCGCGATCGACCGTGGCGCCGATACCCCGCATCAGCGTCGCCGCGTTGGCCGAGACGAGCCGCGCCAGATCGGCCTCGTACGGGCCGTCGGCACGACTGGCGATGGTTTCGGCCATCGCGTCGATGCCGACCGCATCGCTGAGCGCAATCGCATCCTGCGCCAGCGTGATCAGGCGCACCGCCGGCAGGACATCCTCGCCGCTCAAGCCACGCGGCAGGCCCTTGCCGTCCCAACGTTCGTAGATTTGTCCCAGATTTCGCCGAATCTCGTCAGACAGGCCGAGTCGTTCGCCGATCCGCTGCGCCACCTCACAATGGGCCGTCAGAACCGGACGCGCCACGGCGAGCGCTTGCGACATCGCGGCCTCGACGGCCTTGGACTGCGCGTCAGGCTCGAGATCATAATAGAACCGCTTGAAGGCCTGCACGAAGACCCTGCCCAGTTCCGCACGGTTACCCATGTCGAGCCCGACAAGATCCTGACGAAGCGCGATTTCGTCGCCGAAGAGGCCCGAGAGAAGGTCGGTGTCGGCGTTGCAGCCGACATAGCGCAGCATGGACTGGTGATAGGCATTGCGCCGAACCTGCTCCGAAACGCCGGCAAGCTCGGCGATCCGCATTGCGAGCACGCAGGATTTCAGCGCGAAATCGCGCGAATGGCCGGTGGCGAGGTCCGAGGCATAGGCAAGGACCATCATGAAGTCCGCCCGGCGTATCGAGACGTCCGTCATCGCACACCCCCCGTTGACCCCTATCGTAGTCCCACATACCGCTGATACCTAGGAAAAAGTCCAAAGCCTGACGAAGACCGTCCGCATTGCCTTCCGCGCCGGCTCGCACAATAGTCGGGCCGATGTTCGAGGCGATTGCGAGTCACTGGTCGACGCTTATCCTGATCCTCTCGCTGGCGATGGCGGCGGTCGGCGTCGTGCATGCCATCATGACCAAAGAGGACGTGCGCGCCGCCACCGGCTGGGTGGGCGTGATGCTGCTCTCGCCCTTTCTCGGCGCGATCATCTACGCCATCGCCGGCATCAACCGCATCCGCCGCGCGACGATCAGCGCGATGCGGCCGGTCTCGCCCGAGGCGGCCGCTGCCAGGCATGACCGCGACGTCGCGCTGGAAGCGCTGATCAACACCGAATTCGGCCAGCGCTTCACCGGGCTGAAGACGCTTGGCGACAGGGTGGCGCGGCGACCGCTCACCTCCGGAAACAGGATCGGCGCCACCTTGCTATCAAAGGCTGCCCTGCTCGTGAAACACATCTGGTGAAAACGTTTCCCTGGTGGGAACTGGCGTCCGCCCTCTCAGTGCTATAACGCCTTCTCTGTGCTATGAGTGGATATCGACGCCGACCTTGACGCTGTCCTATGGCCGACCGCCGTTTCACCATGCCCAAGCATGCATGTGCCGCACATGGGCTCAAGCAGGAGGGAACAGCATGTCAGAACGTCTCAACACAGGCCCGCTGCAACCTGGCGAAACGGCGCCCAATGTCGTGCTCGACGCGATTACCCGGGAGGGCAAGATCGCCATCGACGATTTCCGAGGCGACAAACCGGTGCTGGTTGGGCTGTACCGGGGTCTCCATTGTCCTTTTTGTAGGCGCCATATCGCCATGCTTTCGCAACTCACCCCAGCCCTCAACGAAAAGGGCATCGAAAGCCTGACAGTGGTCAACACGCCCATCGAGCGGGCGCGCCTCTATCTGCGGTACCATCCGATGCTCGGCCTCCTCGCGGCATCCGATCCGGAACGGACTTCACACCGTGCCTTTGGATTGCCGAATATGCAGATCACCGAAGATGAGAGCGCATGGCCGCAAAAGGTTTCGATGAGCGATGTGAAGTCGATACGGGTCGACTTGCCGGGCGAGATGCCTGAACCGATGGAGCCCTTTGCCGCGCTCGAATATCTGAACAAGAAGGACGGCTACGATATCACAGAAGCGGATCAACAGATGATGGCCACCGGCGTTGGGCAGCTCGTCGGTCAGTTCTTGCTGGACCGCGATGGCGTCGTTCGCTGGACTTCCAACGAGGTACTCGATGGCGGCCTATTCGGCGCCCCGAACACTCAGGAGTTGATGTCGGCAGCGTCGCAAATCGGAAGGTAAGCCGCAGCTTCGGCAGTGGGGCTAGGCGGAGAATTACGCGAAGTTTGCGACCCTGTGTACCTCTCTTGTTGGCGGCCTTGCGCCATGGCTAAGACTGTCGGCCGGGCGAGGATGAGTTTTGATAAGCTGTACAAGCCCAACGCCCACTACATGCCACTAGCGTCGTTCACTAACGATGTCGAATGACCGCAAAGGGCCGAGACCCGACTGTCAACTTTCAGGATGACTGGGCAAGAAAGCCGACCCTTGTGTCCAGCCTCGTGCGGACCGTTTTGCACCAGAAGCGACCTTTACGACCACCGGGGCTAATGGATGGCCTCCTGACTTTGGTGGGCCCCTCGTCAGGGCGCTGCGCTGGGTGTACCATTTTAGCCATGTTGGGTCCGGGGCCGAATGATGATCGTCCCTCCATTGAACCGGAAGCTGCTGGCGATCCTGGCGGCCGATATGGTCGGTTACTCAAGAGCGATGGAGGCCGATGAGGCCGGCACCATTGAGCGGTTGAAATCCGTTCGTGCCGAGCTGTTCGACCCCGCCATCTCCCAGCACCATGGCCGCCTCATCAAGCTGATGGGCGATGGCGCGCTTGTCGCCTTCGACAGCGTGGTCGACGCAGTCGCCTGCGCAGCGGAAATCCAAAGTGCGGCAGCCGCGCGCAATGAAGGTCTGCCTGAGCCTGAGCGCATCGTGTTCCGCATCGGGGTCAATCTGGGCGACGTTGCGCTGGTTGACGGCGATGTCTATGGCGATGGCGTTAATGTCGCCGCGCGATTGCAGCAACTCGCTGATGCTGGCGGCGTGATCGTGTCGGGCACAGCCTTTGACCATCTGCAAGGCAAGCTTGATTGGTCGCTCGATTTCGCTGGCGAGCAACAAGTAAAGAATATCAGCCGCCCGGTGCGGATGTACCGGCTGAGGCTCGACGGCAAGCGGCCGCGCTGGACCTTGCGTAAGGTGATGTCGCGCTGGCGTGGGACGGCGGCGGCCATCGCCCTTTTTGCTCTGCTGAGCGGCGGCGGGACATGGTGGTTGTTTCATTCAGCTGCTCTGGGTGCCAAGCCGTCGGTCGCGGTGCTGCCCTTCAACAACTTTGGCGGCGACGAGGTCACCGGGCGTCTGGCCGATGGCCTCACCGAGGACATCATCACCGATCTCGCGCAGTTTCCCGAACTCGACGTCGTGGCACGCAATTCGACGCAAGCGTATAAAGGCAAGTCGCTGGATGTCCGCCAGGTCGCAAGTGCGCTCGACGTCGGCTACGTGCTGGAAGGGTCGATCCAGCGCCAGGGAAGTCGGCTGCGGATCACCGCGCAGTTGATCGATGCAAAAACCGGCAACCATCTGTGGTCGGAGCGATGGGACCGGCCTGCTGAAGACGTGTTCGCCATTCAAACCGAGATCGCCGAGCAGGTCACCAACCGTCTCGGCAACGGCGTGGGGCTGATTCAGGGAGCGGGACGGGCTGCAGCGAAGCGTAAACGGCCGGACAACTTGACTGTCTATGATTACTATCTGCTCGGAACCGAAAGGATTGAAAAGATTACCGTAGCGGATGAGCAGGAGGCCATCAGGCTGCTCAACCTCGCTGTCGAGCTGGATCCGGAGTTCGCCCGCGCCTGGGTGGAACTTTATCATGCTCATAACATATTGGCTGGCTTCGGCATCAATCGGGAGAGCGAGATCAAGGCGGCTGCCGATGTAGCCGAACGCGCGGTGCGGCTCGATCCGAGCGACGCCGAGGCGCACGCGGTTTTTGGCATGAGCCTCAAAGACAAGGGCGACAACGCCCGCGCCAAGGTCGAGCTGGACACGGCCCTCCGCCTCGCTCCGGGTTCGGCCGAAATCCTGACATTCTATTCCGGCTTTGCGGCAGGCTTCGACGAATCCGAACGCGGCGCCCAGTTGGTCGACCAAGTTATACGGCTCGACCCGAATTACCCGATGTGGGCCACTGCTTTCTACTCCGCTGCCTATTTTATGGCTGGCCGCTATGAGGACGCCTTGAAGATGCTGGAGCGCAAGACGACCGATAATTACAGCAAATGGGAATGGGTAATGCGTAGCAGCTCCTTTGCGGCTCTGGATCGAATCGATGAGACGAATGCTTCGGTCAGGGAAACCCTCAAACGGTATCCGGACCTGACCGTCGAGGGCATGGTCAATGAATTCAGATTGAGCAAGACAGAGCGCGGTCGTTTCATCGAGACAATGCCGCCCGCCGGCTTCCCGCTTTGCGCCAAGCCCGAGGCGCTGGCAGAGGTCGCCAAACCTGTGCGGCTGCCGGAATGCGAGGCGGTGGAGGCGAAGCCTCTCGGGCAGCCATAGGACCGAAAAGGGGCCGTGAGCGGACAGTCAGCTTTCGGGTCTTGGCGATTGGATAACTGCCGTGCGCGGCGGGCACTTCCGAATGGCAGGAAGCGCCCAATTGAAGACGTTCAGGTAGTCAATCCATGGTCCCGAAAGCAGCCAAAGCGCGCTCCCGACACCGTCGCGATAAAGGCTCGCAGGTCGGCCAGCATCAGTTCCGGCTCTTCCAGCGCGGCGAAATGCCCGCCCCGCGGCATGTCGGTCCAATGCACGATGTTGTAGGTTTTCTCCGCGAACGAGCGCGGCGGCGGCAAGAACACCGGATCAGGAAAGGCCGCAACGCCGGTCGGCACCTGGATGCGGGTGCCGGCCGGAAGCATCAGCGACCCCTCAATCCGGCTGCCGTAGTAGATCCAGGTTGCAGTCACGAACGATGCCGGCGCGATGTAGAGCATGATGTTGGTGAGGAGTTCCTCCTCGGAAAACTTGCTCCATATGTCCGGGGCGCCATCGGCGGTTGTCGGAAGATCGGCCCACTTGCCGAACTTTTCGAGTATCCAGCCCGCCGCTCCGACCGGGCTGTCGGCCATCGCGACGCCAAGCGTCTGCGGACGGGTTTCCTGCTCGTGAAAGTAGGCCCTCTCCCAATCGGCAATCGCGGCCCGCTTGGCGGCGAAGGACTTCTCCTCGTCGGTCGTCGGAGCGGCATCCTCCGCGCGCACGGTCATCATGTTAATATGGATGCCGAGCAGAGCGTCCGGTCGATCATGCGCTGCCCAGGCCGCGATGCCGTGGCCCCAATCGCCCCCTTGAACGAAATACCGCGCGTCGCCGAACAGTTGGATCATCAGCCCATGCACGAGCGCAGCAGCCCGCCGCGGGCCGATCGGGCGCGTGATCGGGTTGGAGAACGCGAAGCCAGGAAGCGAGGGGACGACAACATCGTGCCCGTCCGCTGCGAGCGGCTGCAACAGCCGCTCGAACTCGAGATACGAGCCCGGCCAGCCGTGGAGAAGCAGTACGGGCGGCTTGGAGCCGTCACCCTTCACATGAACGAAGTGGAGGTGCTCGCCTTCCACGTCGGCCGTGAAGTTGGGCAGCGCGTTGAGGCGCCGTTCGACCGCACGCCAGTCGTAGCTGTCCCGCCAATAACCGGCGAGTCGCTTGAGGTCATCAACCCCGACCCCCGCCGACCAGCCTCCCGCATCCGGCAGCTGGCTCCAGTCATAAGCCTCGACCTTGGCTCTGATCGTGGCGAGCCGTTCGTCAGGAATGTTTATTATGTAGGGTGAAATCATGATGTTCTCCGCTTAAACGGCTGACGACGTTGACCGCCGAAGGGTAATACCGACTGAACTGAAAGCTGCGCACAACGTTTCCTGAACGCCATCCTTTTTGCGAACGGCGCCACGGCAAAACGTCTGTTATGCAGGTCGGCGTTGCCGTAGGCGCAATGTCCGCTTTCCACCCTTTCCGGACTTCCCCCCAAGGCCAGAACAAACGTCCGCTTTTAAGATCTCCAACGGCGCATTCGAATGACCGATTTTGGGCGCGAAGCTGACGTTCGCGTCTTGAGAGATGATGATCATCATCCCTTCAGGTCAAAGACGATCAGCACACAGACGGTGTTGGTTGTCATTCGCCCCCCGGTCATCCCGCTAAGTACTTGTTTTCGTCCCGCACTCACCCGCCGCATTGCCTTCCGCTGATCCTCGCTCAATAGTCGGGCCGATGTTGCAGACGATAGCGAGTCACTGGTCGACGCTTATTCTCGCCCTGTCCCTGGCGATGGCGGCCGTGGGCATCGTCCATGCGATCATGACCAAGGAGGACGTGCGCGCCGCAACCGGATGGGTCGGCGTGATGCTGCTCTCGCCCTTCCTCGGCGCCATCATCTATGCCATCGCCGGCATCAACCGCATCCGCCGCGCGACGATCAGCGCCTTGCGGCCGGTCTCACCCGAGGCGGCCGCTGCCAGGCATGACCGCGACGTCGCGCTGGAAGCGCTGATCAACACCGAATTCGGCCAGCGCTTCACCGGGCTGAAGACGCTTGGCGACAGGGTGGCGCGGCGACCGCTCACCTCCGGAAACA
>NZ_NSGG01000006.1 GCF_002295065.1 Mesorhizobium sp. WSM3859 | reverse complement strand
ATGGCAAAAGGTAAATTCGAGCGCACCAAGCCGCATGTGAACATTGGCACGATCGGCCACGTCGATCATGGCAAGACGTCGCTGACGGCGGCGATCACGAAGTATTTTGGCGAATACAAGCGCTATGACCAGATCGACGCAGCGCCGGAAGAGAAGGCGCGCGGCATCACGATCTCGACGGCGCATGTCGAGTATGAGACGGCCAACCGTCACTATGCCCATGTCGACTGCCCCGGCCACGCCGACTATGTGAAGAACATGATCACCGGTGCCGCCCAGATGGACGGCGCGATCCTGGTCGTGTCGGCCGCCGACGGCCCGATGCCGCAGACCCGCGAGCACATCCTGCTTGCTCGTCAGGTTGGCGTTCCCTCGATCGTGGTGTTCCTCAACAAGGTCGATCAGGTCGACGACGCCGAGCTGCTCGAGCTGGTCGAGCTCGAGGTTCGCGAGCTTCTGTCGAAGAACGAGTTCCCCGGCGACGACATTCCGATCGTCAAGGGCTCGGCGCTGGCTGCTTTGGAAGACTCGAACAAGACCATCGGCGAGGACGCCATCCGCGAGCTGATGGCTCAGGTCGACGCCTACATCCCGACCCCGGTTCGTCCGCTGGACAAGCCGTTCCTGATGCCGATCGAGGACGTGTTCTCGATCTCGGGCCGCGGCACGGTGGTGACCGGCCGCGTCGAGCGTGGCGTGGTCAAGGTCGGCGAGGAACTGGAGATCGTCGGCATCCGTCCGACCACCAAGACGACCTGCACGGGCGTGGAAATGTTCCGCAAGCTGCTCGACCAGGGCCAGGCCGGCGACAACATCGGCGCGCTGCTGCGCGGCGTCGACCGTGAAGGCGTCGAGCGCGGCCAGGTTCTGGCCAAGCCGGGCTCGGTGAAGCCGCACAAGAAGTTCGTGGCCGAAGCCTACATCCTGACCAAGGACGAGGGCGGCCGTCACACGCCGTTCTTCACCAACTACCGTCCGCAGTTCTACTTCCGCACGACCGACGTGACCGGCATCGTGACGCTGCCGGCCGGCACCGAGATGGTGATGCCCGGCGACAACATCACCGTCGACGTCGAGCTGATCGTGCCGATTGCGATGGAAGAGAAGCTGCGCTTCGCCATCCGTGAAGGCGGCCGCACCGTCGGTGCCGGCATCGTCGTCACCATCAAAGAGTAATCGATCCGGCTCTTGCCGGTTCGACATGGAAAGGGCGGTCTTCGGGCCGCCCTTTTTTCGTCTTGGAAACGAGCGGCTCTTTTTCAATTCTGTTGCAAGCATCGTCGCCCCAATTAGTATGGCCTGTATTCTTGGGGCTGCCAAACGTGGTTTCCGCATTCCGTTCAAAGATCACACGGTGCTGGCGCGGATTGATGCGGCTGGGGTTGGCCGCTGCCTTGACGCTGGCCGCCTTCGGCGCCGCCGCGAAGGAAGATCCTCCGGATTACGGCCCGACGATGCGCTTCGTCGTGGTGCGCAGCAGCGCGCTGGGCTGCGAGCCGAATTGCCCGGAATGGATTTCCGCCGAAGGCACGATCGAGGCCGGCACGCCGGGGCTGTTCAGGCGCTTGCTCAATACGCTCGGCGGGCGGCAACTGCCGATCGTCGTCAATTCTCCCGGCGGCAATGTCGATGCCGCGCTCCAGCTTGGACGCATGATCCGCAAGAACAAGCTCGATATCGCGGTCGGCATCACGGAGTTTTCCGGCTGCTCGCCGGGGATGAAGAACTGCCGTGGCAACGACGCCAAGCAGCAGCCCTATTCCGGCGTCGCTTACGACAGCGGCGCGATGTGCAATTCGGCTTGTCCGTTGATGTTTGCCGGCGGCATTCGCCGCGTTGTCGGCGAATGGGCCTATCTCGGTGTCCACCAGATCACCACCACCTTCCGGCGTGAGCAACTGCTCTACCGTACGACCTATCGGATGGTGAACGGCAAGAAGAAGATCATCAGCACCAGGATCGTCAGCCGCAAGAATGCCGGCAGCTACAAGACGTATGAGATGAGCAAGGCGGTCGAAAAGCGGCTGTCGACCTATCTGAAGGAGATGGGCGTCGAACAGGGCGTGCTGGACGTGATGAAGGCGACGCCCGCCAGCGACATCAGGCAGATCGAGCCCGACGACATGCTGGAGATGAAGCTCGTCACCAGCCTCGATTCTCTCGATCTGCTGACCGAAAAGACCATGTGCCGGCGCAACCCCGTGCCAGCGAATTGCCGCGAGGTGCCGTCGAATGCCAAGCCGGCCGAGGTCGCGAACGTCGAAGCCGCGCCTTTGCCCGCTGCCCCGGCCTCGGCGCCCTGGCCGCAGGTCCAGGAACAGGAGATGCGCTTCGTTGTCGTTCGCGGCAACAACCCGCTTTGCAATCCCGATTGTCCGGAATGGATTTCGGCGGAAGGCACGATCGCCGCAGGCACGGCCGGCAAGCTTCGCCAGTTGCTCGATACGATCGGCGGGCGCAGGTTGCCGATGGTCGTCAACTCGCCAGGTGGCGATGTGCAGGCAGCGCTTGCCGCAGGTCGCCTGATCCGTGAGCGCGGGTTGGATGTCGCGGTCGCCCGAACGGACTTTCTCGATTGCGATCCGGGCAAGGCGGATTGCGAACCAACCGAAGGCCTCTACAGCGGTCTCACCATCGATGCAGGCGCCCAATGCGACGCCGCCTGCGCGGTGATGATCGCCGGCGGCATCAGGCGCCTTGTTGGCGCCGATGCGCATTTTTTGGTGCATTCCATGGGCATGGAAGAGAAGGTCAGGGCGTATCTCGACGAGATGGCGATCGGCTCAGGCTTTTTTGCCGCCATGCAGTCGGCGCAGTTTGCCAAGCACAGGGAACTCAGCCAGGGCGAACTGCGCAAATTCGGGCTCGCGACCGGACCGCAATCGGTGGATGCGCTGACCGGGGCAACCATCTGCAATTCATCGCCGAAACCGGACAATTGCCGAGTGCTGCCGGCCGCCAATGCCGAGGCCGAGGCGCCTGCGAAACTTTAGAGCAATTCCAGGAAAGGTGTTTACGGTTTTCCGTCCGGACTTGCGTAGACAAGGAGAGAGCCCGCACTGGCCATCGAGGCAGGTTGAGGCGGGCAGGGCGGTGCCGCTATCCTCCTCGCGCGATTTGCGGAACGGAGGATCGGCGATGAGCGCGGAAACCCCGACTTTGTACGAATGGGCCGGAGGCAGCGAGGCGCTCAACAGGCTGACTCGCACTTTCTACGACAAAGTGGCACTGGATCCGATCGTCGGCCCCGTGTTCAAGACAATGTCGCCGGACCATCCGGCTCACGTCGCCGCCTTCATCGGCGAGGTCTTCGGCGGCCCGAAGACTTATAGCGAGGAGTTTGGCGGCCACCGCGAGATGGTGATGCACCATCTCGGCAAGCACCTAACCGAGGAGCAGCGCCGTCGCTGGATCAACCTGCTAGCCGACGCGGCCGATGAAGTCGGCCTGCCGGACGACCCCGAGTTCCGCTCCGCCTTCATGGGCTATGTCGAATGGGGATCGCGGCTGGCGAAGATGAACTCGAATCTGGGTGAGACCTGCGACCCCGAGACCGAGGCGATGCCGGCCTGGGGCTGGGGCGTGCCGGGCGGGCCGTACAAGCCGCCGGCCGGAAAGTCGTAGGCCTAGGCGCGTTTCCGGGAACGCAATCCGTCTCCGGCGACGATGCAAGCGAGAAATCCCGGCAAAGCTTTGAAAACGGCAGGTCAGTGCTCTTTACAGAGGGCCCGGAAGCTTTTAGGAAGCGCCTGCGCCGAACAAGCGCATGCACGGGCATAGCTCAGTTGGTAGAGCGGCGGTCTCCAAAACCGCAGGTCGTAGGTTCGAGCCCTGCTGCCCGTGCCATCTCCCAAACAGCCAATCCGAAGCCGCCGCCGTTGAAAATCGCCGGGTAGCTTGCCATATAGGGAAAATTGGGGCATAAGCCCCGCATAGCCGGGACGGGACGACTGGATGGTTCCGAGGCGGCGTTAGGACATAAAGCGGACCCTTGCCACTTGCGTGGATTAAGAATCGGTTTTATGTAGACAGAACAGACACGCGACGCGTGGAGCTGGGAAGCCGGCTTTACGCGTCTGATTTGCGTGGGTGAAATAGCGGCGCTGATTCGCGCGGCATGGAGCCCAGGCGGCACGTCCCGGCCAGCGGGATCATCCAGGAGGCCCGGCCAACGGGTCTTGAACACAGGCGGCACATGGCTTCGAAAACCACTAATCCCTTTACCTTTCTCCAGCAGGTTCGCGCGGAGACGGCCAAGGTGACATGGCCTTCGCGGCGCGAAACTATGATCTCGACCGTGATGGTCCTGGTGTTCGCGGTGATCGCGATGCTGTTCTTCTTCGCAGCCGACATTCTGATGGGCTATGCGATCGAGTGGATCCTGGGTCTCGGGCATTAATTCGGCGGTTTACGGAGAGGTCGTGAAATGACTGCGCGGTGGTATATCGTCCACGCCTATTCGAACTTCGAGAAGAAGGTCGCCGAGGACATCGAGAACAAGGCCAAGCAGAAGGGCCTGGCCGGCGAGATCGAGCAGATCGTGGTGCCGACCGAAAAGGTCGTCGAGATCCGCCGTGGCCGCAAGGTCGATGCCGAGCGCAAGTTCTTTCCGGGCTATGTACTGTTGAAGGCCAACCTGACGGACGCCGTGTTCTCGCTGGTCAAGAACACGCCCAAGGTCACCGGCTTCCTGGGCGACTCCAAGCCTGTGCCGATCACCGAGACCGAGGCGCAGCGCATCCTGAACCAGGTCCAGGAAGGCGTCGAGCGGCCGAAGCCCTCGGTCACCTTCGAGATCGGCGAGGCGATCCGCGTCTCGGATGGTCCGTTCGCGTCGTTCAACGGCGTCGTCCAGGAAGTGGATGAGGAGCGCGCCCGCCTCAAGGTGGAAGTTTCGATCTTCGGGCGCGCCGTGCCCGTCGATCTGGAATTCGGACAGGTCGAAAAGGGCTGATCCGAACACTCGCGCCCGAAGGGCGTCGGGACACCCGTGCCGAAAGGCGTCGGGGTGGTGTGAAAACGCCGCATAAACGGGTGGGAGGCGAAGGCGGCATAGCCGGCCGCTGGAACCGCACCACCGAACTGCAACCGCCGGTGTTCCCGAGAATGGGCCGGCATGAGAAAAGGCAGGAATAGAGATGGCTAAGAAAGTTGCAGGCCAGCTCAAGCTCCAGGTTGCCGCGGGCTCGGCCACGCCGTCGCCCCCGATCGGCCCGGCGCTTGGTCAGCGCGGCATCAACATCATGGAATTCTGCAAGGCGTTCAACGCGCAGACGCAGGAGCTCGAGAAGGGATCGCCGATCCCGGTCGTCATCACCTACTACCAGGACAAGTCGTTCACCTTCGTCATGAAGACGCCGCCGGTGAGCTACTTCCTGAAGAAGGCCGCCAACCTGAAGTCGGGCTCCAAGGAGCCGGGCAAGACCAAGGTCGGCACGATCAGCCGCGACAAGGTGCGCGCGATCGCCGAGCAGAAGATGAAGGACCTGAACGCAAACGACGTCGAGGCGGCCATGCGCATGGTCGAGGGCTCCGCCCGCTCGATGGGCCTGGAAGTGGTGGGCTAAGATCATGGCAAAGATTGCAAAGCGTGTTGCTGCGAGTCGCGAAGGCATCGATCCGAACAAGGCTTACGCCCTCAACGAGGCGCTGCAGCTGCTCAAGGACCGGTCCAAGGTGAAGTTCGACGAGACCGTCGAGATCTCGATGAATCTCGGCGTCGATCCGCGCCATGCAGACCAGATGGTCCGCGGCGTGGTCAACCTGCCGAACGGCACCGGCCGCTCCGTGCGCGTCGCGGTGTTTGCCCGTGGCGACAAGGCCGAGGAAGCCAAGGCCGCCGGCGCCGATATCGTTGGCGCCGAGGACCTGGTCGACATCGTCCAGAAGGGCACGATCGATTTCGATCGCTGCATCGCCACGCCGGACATGATGCCGCTGGTCGGCCGTCTCGGTAAGGTGCTCGGCCCGCGCGGCATGATGCCGAACCCGAAGGTCGGCACCGTGACCACCGACGTGGCCGCGGCCGTCAAGGCTTCGAAGGGCGGCGCCGTCGAGTTCCGCGTCGAGAAGGCCGGTATCGTCCAGGCCGGCGTCGGCAAGGTCTCGTTCGACGTCAAGGCGCTGGAAGAGAATGTGCGGGCTTTCGCCGATGCGGTGAACAAGGCCAAGCCGACCGGCGCCAAGGGCAACTACGTCAAGAAGGTGTCGGTCACCTCGACGATGGGCCCGGGCCTCAAGCTCGACATCGCGACGCTCGCCGCGTCGTAAGTGTCGTCGGGTCGGCTCTGAGTCACCATTGAAGAATTCCGGACCGCCGATCCGTCGACGGCCCGGTACCCCGGAAGCCGAAAGGTTTCCGGATATCCTGTCCGAGATTGCAGGCGGCCCAACAGCCTTAATTCATGTGGGCCTGCATGAGACGGGTGAAGACCCGACAAAGGAGCAAGTGCTCCAATGAAAGGTTCGAACCGTGTTTGCCTTTTGTCAGCGCATCGCCGGCTTCGCCGTCGATGTGGCGAGAAAGGGGGCAGGATCCTCGAGCGTCGTTCGGGAGATCCAGGATTTGGATGGCCCGGCCGGCAAAAGGCAACCCGACTTCTGACCTCGAGAATGAGGCAGCGGTCAACTGGAGATAGGCAGTGGACAGAGCGGAAAAGCGCGAACTCGTCACGGGCCTGAATGATGCGTTCTTGAACGCGGGTTCAGTCGTCGTGGCCCACTACGCCGGTATCACCGTGGCGCAAATGAACGACCTTCGGTCGAAGATGCGCGCTGCCGGCGGCACCGTCAAAGTCGCGAAGAACCGTCTCGCCAAGATCGCTCTTCAGGGCACGGACTCCGCATCGATCATCGATCTGTTCAAGGGACAGACGCTGGTCGCTTATTCGGAGGATCCGATTGCGGCGCCGAAGGTCGCGTCCGAATTCGCCAAGGGGAATGACAAGCTGGTCATTCTCGGCGGCGCGATGGGCACGACCTCGCTCAACGCCGATGGTGTCAAGGCACTCGCCACGATGCCGTCGCTCGACGAGCTGCGCGCCAAGCTGGTTGGCATGATCGCCACGCCGGCAACCCGGATCGCCCAGATCGTCAATGCGCCCGCGGCTTCGGTCGCGCGTGTCATCGGCGCTTACGCCCGGAAGGACGAGGCGGCATGAGGCCGTTCCTCGCTGTCAACAACACACGTTCGAACCAATTGAAGGAATATACAAATGGCTGATCTCGCAAAGATCGTAGACGACCTTTCGAGCCTGACCGTCCTCGAGGCGGCTGAGCTGTCGAAGCTCCTGGAAGAGAAGTGGGGCGTTTCGGCCGCCGCTCCGGTGGCTGTTGCCGCCGCTGCTGGTGGTGCTGCCGCTGCTGCTGCTCCGGCTGAAGAGAAGACGGAATTCGACGTCGTTCTCGCCGACGCCGGCGCCCAGAAGATCAACGTCATCAAGGAAGTCCGCGCCATCACCGGCCTTGGCCTCAAGGAAGCCAAGGACCTGGTCGAAGCGGCTCCGAAGCCGGTCAAGGAAGGCGTTTCCAAGGCCGACGCCGACAAGTTCAAGGCTCAGCTGGAAGCAGCTGGCGCCAAGGTCGAGCTGAAGTAATAGGCGAGGGCGGACGGTCTCGCGCCGTCCGCCCCTCCCTTTGACTGAGGGAGGGCTTTGTTGCGCGAGGCGATTGAAAACCTCTTTCCTGAGGGCCGAAAAGCGGCCTTCCGGAAACGGGTTTTCTCCCGTTTTAGCCGGTACCCGCCAAGCCGTTGGCGAGCGAGGCCGGGAAACAGATAGGGGCAACCGCCAAGGCTGCCCATTGGTGCAAGGCGAGCCGCGGCGAGGTTCGTCCCGAGTTTAGAGCTAAGGAGCGACGATGGCCCAGACCCAGACTTTCAATGGCCGCAGACGCGTACGCAAGTTCTTCGGAAAGATCCCGGAAGTTGCGGAGATGCCGAACCTGATCGAGGTTCAGAAGGCATCCTATGACCAGTTCCTGATGGTGGACGAGCCCAAGGGCGGCCGTCCGGACGAAGGACTGCAGGCTGTTTTCAAGTCGGTCTTCCCGATCTCCGACTTTTCCGGCTCCTCCATGCTGGAGTTCGTGAAGTACGAGTTCGAGGCACCGAAATTCGACGTTGACGAGTGCCGTCAGCGCGACCTGACCTATGCCGCGCCGCTGAAGGTGACGCTGCGCCTCATCGTGTTCGATATCGACGAGGATACCGGCGCGAAGTCGATCAAGGACATCAAGGAGCAGGACGTCTACATGGGCGACATGCCGCTCATGACGTCGAACGGCACCTTCATCGTCAACGGCACCGAGCGCGTCATCGTCTCGCAGATGCATCGCTCGCCGGGCGTCTTCTTCGACCACGACAAGGGCAAGTCGCACTCGTCGGGCAAGCTTCTGTTTGCCGCGCGCGTCATCCCCTATCGCGGCTCGTGGCTCGACATCGAGTTCGACTCCAAGGACGTCGTGCACGCCCGCATCGACCGCCGCCGCAAGATCCCGGTGACGTCGCTTCTGATGGCGCTCGGCATGGACGGCGAGGAGATCCTGTCGACCTTCTACAACAAGATCACCTACAAGCGCTCCGGCGACCACTGGCGCATTCCGTTCAACGTCGAGCGGTTCCGCGGCCTCAAGGCCGTCGGCGACCTCGTCGACGCCGACACGGGTGAGGTTGTTGTCGAGGCCGGCAAGAAGATCACCGCCCGCCAGGCTCGCCAGCTTGGCGAGAAGGGTCTCAAGGCCATCAAGGCGACCGACGAGGATCTGCTCGGCAACTACCTCGCCGAGGACATCGTCAACTACGCCACCGGCGAGATCTTCCTCGAAGCCGGCGACGAGATCGACGACAAGACGCTGAAGGTGCTGCTCGGCACCGGCGAGGACGAGATCCAGATCCTGGACATCGACCACGTCAATGTCGGCGCCTATATCCGCAACACGCTCAACGTCGACAAGAACGAGAGCCGCCAGGACGCGCTGTTCGACATCTATCGCGTCATGCGCCCGGGCGAGCCGCCGACGCTGGAAACCGCTGAAGCCATGTTCAACTCGCTGTTCTTCGACAGCGAGCGCTACGATCTGTCGGCCGTCGGCCGCGTCAAGATGAACATGCGCCTGGAGCTCAAGGCCGAGGACACCGTGCGCGTGCTGCGCAAGGAAGACATCCTGGCCGTGGTCAAGACGCTGGTCGAGCTGCGTGACGGCAAGGGCGAGATCGACGACATCGACAATCTCGGCAACCGCCGCGTGCGTTCGGTCGGCGAGCTTATGGAGAACCAGTACCGCGTCGGCCTGCTGCGCATGGAGCGCGCGATCAAGGAGCGCATGTCCTCGATCGAGATCGACACGGTCATGCCGCAGGACCTGATCAACGCCAAGCCGGCGGCCGCCGCCGTGCGCGAGTTCTTCGGTTCCTCGCAGCTGTCGCAGTTCATGGACCAGACCAACCCGCTGTCGGAGATCACCCACAAGCGTCGTCTCTCGGCGCTTGGACCGGGCGGTCTGACCCGCGAGCGCGCCGGCTTCGAGGTGCGCGACGTGCACCCGACGCATTACGGCCGCATCTGCCCGATCGAGACGCCGGAAGGTCCGAATATCGGCCTGATCAACTCGCTGGCGACCTTCGCGCGCGTCAACAAGTACGGCTTTATCGAAAGCCCGTATCGCAAGATCGTCAATGGCAAGCTCACCAACGAGGTTGTCTACTTGTCGGCTATGGAAGAGGCCAAGCACCACGTTGCGCAGGCCAATGCCGAGCTCGACAAGAATGGCGGCTTCGTCGACGAGTTCGTCATTTGCCGTAACGCCGGCGAAGTGATGATGGCGCCGCGCGAAAACGTCGACCTGATGGACGTCTCGCCGAAGCAGATGGTGTCTGTTGCGGCAGCGCTGATCCCGTTCCTCGAGAACGACGACGCCAATCGCGCGCTGATGGGCTCGAACATGCAGCGTCAGGCCGTGCCGCTGGTGCGCGCCGAGGCGCCGTTCGTCGGCACCGGCATGGAGCCGGTCGTCGCCCGTGACTCGGGCGCCGCCATCGGCGCCCGCCGCGGCGGCGTGGTCGACCAGGTGGACGCGACCCGTATCGTCATCCGTGCCACGGAAGACCTCGATCCCGGCAAGTCCGGCGTCGACATCTACCGGCTGATGAAGTTCCAGCGTTCGAACCAGAACACCTGCATCAACCAGCGTCCGCTGGTGCGCATGGGCGACCGCGTCAACAAGGGCGACATCATCGCCGACGGTCCGTCGACCGAGCTCGGCGATCTGGCGCTCGGCCGTAACGTGCTGGTCGCGTTCATGCCGTGGAACGGCTACAACTACGAGGACTCGATCCTGCTCTCCGAGCGCATCGTGGCCGACGACGTCTTCACCTCGATCCACATCGAGGAGTTCGAGGTCATGGCGCGCGACACCAAGCTCGGGCCGGAGGAAATCACGCGCGACATTCCGAACGTTTCGGAAGAAGCGCTGAAGAACCTCGACGAGGCGGGCATCGTCTATATCGGTGCCGAAGTGCAGCCGGGCGACATCCTGGTCGGCAAGATCACGCCGAAGGGCGAAAGCCCGATGACGCCGGAAGAGAAGCTTCTGCGCGCCATCTTCGGCGAGAAGGCCTCGGACGTTCGCGACACCTCCATGCGCATGCCTCCGGGCACCTTCGGCACGGTCGTCGAAGTGCGCGTCTTCAACCGCCACGGCGTGGAGAAGGACGAGCGCGCGATGGCGATCGAGCGCGAGGAGATCGAGCGCCTGGCCAAGGACCGCGACGACGAACAGGCGATCCTCGACCGCAACGTCTATGCGCGTCTTTCCGACACGCTGGTCGGCAAGGAAGCGATTGCCGGCCCGAAGGGCTTCAAGAAGGGCTCGAAGCTGTCGAAGGACACGCTAGACGAGTATCCGCGTTCGCAGTGGTGGCAGTTTGCCGTGGAGAACGAGAAGCTCCAGGGCGAGCTCGAGGCTCTGCGCGGCCAGTATGACGAGTCCAAGAAGGCGCTCGAGCAGCGCTTCATGGACAAGGTCGAGAAGGTGCAGCGCGGCGACGAAATGCCTCCGGGCGTCATGAAGATGGTCAAGGTCTTCGTGGCGGTGAAGCGCAAGATGCAACCTGGCGACAAGATGGCCGGCCGTCACGGCAACAAGGGCGTCGTGTCGCGCATCGTTCCGGTCGAGGACATGCCTTTCCTCGAGGACGGCACGCATGCCGATATCGTGCTCAACCCGCTGGGTGTGCCGAGCCGCATGAATGTCGGCCAGATCCTGGAGACGCATCTGGGCTGGGCTTGCGCAGGCATGGGCAGGAAGATCGGCGAGCTGATCGACGCGTACAAGGGCGGCGGCGACATCAAGCCGCTGCGCAAGACGCTGGAAAGCTTCATGCCGGCCAACGACCGCAACGAACCGATCCGCGAATATGACGACGAGAGCATCGTTCGCCTGAGCGAGCAGATGCGCCGCGGCGTCTCCATCGCGACACCGGTGTTCGACGGCGCGCACGAGGTCGACATCAACACCATGCTGGAGCAGGCGGGCCTGCACACCAGCGGTCAGTCGCAGCTCTATGACGGCCGCACCGGCGAGCCGTTCGATCGCAAGGTGACGATGGGCTATATCTATATGCTCAAGCTGCACCACCTGGTGGACGACAAGATCCACGCGCGTTCGATCGGTCCGTACTCGCTCGTCACCCAGCAGCCGCTGGGCGGCAAGGCGCAGTTCGGCGGCCAGCGCTTCGGCGAAATGGAGGTCTGGGCGCTCGAAGCCTACGGCGCCGCCTACACGCTGCAGGAGATGTTGACGGTGAAGTCGGACGACGTGGCCGGCCGCACCAAGGTCTACGAGGCGATCGTGCGCGGCGACGACACGTTCGAGGCGGGCATTCCGGAGAGCTTCAACGTTCTCGTCAAGGAAATGCGCTCGCTCGGCCTCAATGTGGAGCTGGAGAACACCCAGGTCGAAGAGACCCAGACGCGTCTTCCCGACGCAGCCGAGTAAGGCAATGGCGCGCCGCGCTTGGACGCGGCGCGCCCCGAGCATGACCCCGAAAAGTGGCCACCGGTTTTCGGACAAGGTCATGCTCAATCAGGAAGTCTTCGGCCGGTTTGACCGGCCAGTCTGCGGACACTTCGTCCGCGATCGATTGAAGGGGTTATCGAGGACCCCGAAAAGGAGAACGGCATGAACCAAGAGGTCATGAATCTCTTCAACCCGCAGGCGCCTGCGCAGGTGTTCGATTCCATCCGGATCTCGCTTGCCAGCCCAGAGAAGATTCTGTCCTGGTCGTTCGGCGAGATCAAGAAGCCGGAGACCATCAACTACCGCACCTTCAAGCCGGAGCGTGACGGCCTGTTCTGCGCGCGCATTTTTGGCCCGATCAAGGACTATGAGTGCCTGTGCGGCAAGTACAAGCGCATGAAGTACAAGGGCGTCATCTGCGAAAAGTGCGGCGTCGAAGTCACGCTGTCGCGCGTTCGTCGCGAGCGCATGGGCCATATCGAGCTCGCAGCGCCCGTCGCCCATATCTGGTTCCTGAAGTCGCTGCCCTCGCGCATCGGCACACTGCTCGACATGACCCTCAAGGACATCGAGCGCGTGCTCTACTTCGAGAACTACATCGTCACCGAGCCGGGCCTCACCGCGCTGAAGGAGAACCAGCTCCTCAGCGAGGAGGAGTACATGCTCGCCGTCGACGAGTATGGCGAGGATTCTTTCACCGCCATGATCGGCGCCGAGGCCATCCATGACCTCCTGGCCGGCATGGACCTTGAGAAGATCGCCGGCGACCTGCGTTCGGAGCTGGCTTCTACCACTTCCGAGCTGAAGCAGAAGAAGTATCTGAAGCGGCTCAAGGTCGTGGAAAACTTCATGGAATCCGGCAACCGTCCGGAATGGATGATCATGAAGGTGGTTCCGGTGATCCCGCCGGATCTGCGCCCGCTGGTTCCCCTGGACGGCGGCCGCTTCGCCACGTCGGATCTGAACGATCTCTATCGCCGCGTCATCAACCGCAACAACCGCCTGAAGCGGCTGATCGAGCTGCGCGCGCCCGGCATCATCGTGCGCAACGAGAAGCGCATGCTGCAGGAGGCCGTCGACGCGCTGTTCGATAACGGCCGTCGCGGCCGCGTCATCACCGGCGCCAACAAGCGTCCGCTGAAGTCGTTGTCCGACATGCTCAAGGGCAAGCAGGGCCGGTTCCGTCAGAACCTGCTCGGCAAGCGCGTCGACTATTCCGGCCGCTCGGTCATCGTGACCGGTCCGGAGCTGAAGCTGCACCAGTGCGGCCTGCCGAAGAAGATGGCGCTCGAGCTGTTCAAGCCCTTCATCTACGCCCGCCTCGACGCCAAGGGTTTCTCCTCGACCGTCAAGCAGGCGAAGAAGCTGGTCGAGAAGGAGCGTCCGGAGGTTTGGGATATCCTCGACGAGGTCATCCGCGAGCATCCGGTGCTGTTGAACCGCGCGCCGACGCTGCACCGCCTCGGCATCCAGGCGTTCGAGCCGACCCTGATCGAAGGCAAGGCGATCCAGCTGCATCCGCTGGTCTGCACCGCCTTCAACGCGGACTTCGACGGTGACCAGATGGCGGTCCACGTGCCGCTGTCGCTGGAAGCGCAGCTCGAAGCCCGCGTGCTGATGATGTCGACCAACAACATCCTGCACCCGGCCTCCGGCGCGCCGATCATCGTGCCGTCGCAGGACATGGTTCTCGGTCTCTACTATCTCTCGATCGTCAACCAGAACGAGCCGGGCGAAGGCATGGTGTTTGCCGACATGGGCGAGCTCCAGCATGCGCTGGAGACCAAGGCCGTGACGCTGCACGCCAAGATCAAAGGCCGCTTCCGCACCGTCGACGCCGAAGGCAACGTCGTGTCGAAGATCTACGACACCACGCCTGGCCGCATGATCATCGGCGAGCTTCTGCCGAAGAACGTCAACGTTCCGTATGAGACCGCCAACCAGGAGATGACCAAGAAGAACATCTCCAAGATGATCGACACCGTCTACCGCCACTGCGGTCAGAAAGAGACGGTCATCTTCTGCGACCGCATCATGGCGCTTGGCTTTGCCCATGCCTGCCGTGCCGGCATTTCGTTCGGCAAGGACGACATGCTGATCCCGGATACCAAGCTGAAGCTGGTCTCCGAGACCGAGGCTTTGGCCAAGGAATACGAGCAGCAGTACAATGACGGCCTGATCACGCAGGGCGAGAAGTACAACAAGGTCGTCGACGCCTGGGCCAAGTGCTCGGAAAAGGTCGCCGACGAGATGATGGCGCGCATCAAGGCGGTGGAATTCGAGGACAACGGCCGTCAGAAGCCGATGAACTCGATCTATATGATGTCGCATTCGGGTGCGCGCGGTTCGCCCACCCAGATGCGTCAGCTCGCCGGCATGCGCGGCCTGATGGCCAAACCGTCGGGTGAAATCATCGAGACGCCGATCATCTCGAACTTCAAGGAAGGCCTCACCGTGCTCGAGTACTTCAACTCGACCCACGGCGCCCGCAAGGGTCTGGCCGACACCGCCTTGAAGACGGCGAACTCGGGCTACCTCACCCGCCGTCTCGTCGACGTGGCGCAGGACTGCATCGTCAACTCCGTGGATTGCGGCACCGACAAGGGCCTCACCATGCAGCCGATCGTCGATGCCGGTCAGATCGTCGCCTCGGTCGGCCAGCGCGTGCTGGGCCGCACCGCGCTCGACGACATCAACCATCCGGTCTCCGGCGAATTGCTGGTCAAGGCCGGCAAGCTGATGGACGAGCGCGATGTCGAGCAGATCGAAAAGGCCGGCGTCCAGTCGGTCCGCATCCGTTCGGCGCTGACCTGTGAGGTCAGGACCGGCGTGTGCGCCGTCTGCTACGGACGCGACCTGGCCCGCGGTACCCCCGTCAACCAGGGCGAGGCCGTCGGCGTCATCGCGGCGCAGTCGATCGGCGAGCCGGGCACCCAGCTCACCATGCGTACCTTCCACATGGGCGGCACGGCGCAGGTGGTGGACTCTTCGTTCCTTGAAGCCTCCTATGAGGGCAAGGTGCAGATCCGCAACCGCAACGTGGTGCGCAACTCGGAAGGCCAGCAGATGGTCATGGGCCGCAACATGGCGGTGCTCATCCTCGATGAGACCGGCAAGGAGCGCGCCACGCACCGCGTCGCCTATGGTTCGCGCATCTTCGTGGACGATGGCGACAAGGTGAAGCGCGGCCAGCGTATCGCCGAGTGGGATCCCTATACCCGCCCGATCCTCACCGAAATCGAGGGCAGGGTGGCGTTCGAGGACCTGGTCGACGGCATCTCCGTTCAGGAAACGGCCGACGAGTCGACCGGCATCACCAAGCGTGAGGTCATCGACTGGCGCTCGACGCCGCGCGGCAGCGACCTGAAGCCGGCGATCGTCATCCAGGATGCCAAGGGCAAGGTCGGCAAGCTGTCGAAGGGCGGCGATGCACGCTTCCTGCTCTCGGTCGAGGCCATCCTGTCGGTCGAGCCGGGCGCCCATGTGAAGCCTGGCGACGTGCTGGCGCGTATCCCGATGGAAAGCGCCAAGACCAAGGACATCACCGGTGGTCTGCCGCGTGTTGCGGAACTGTTCGAGGCTCGCCGTCCGAAGGATCACGCCATCATCGCCGAGATCGATGGCACGATCCGCTTCGGCCGCGACTACAAGAACAAGCGCCGCATCATCATCGAGCCGCATGACTCGACGCTGGAGCCGGTGGAGTACCTGATCCCGAAGGGCAAGCCGTTCCATCTCCAGGACGGCGACGTCATCGAGAAGGGCGACTACATCCTCGACGGCAATCCGGCGCCGCACGACATCCTGGCGATCAAGGGCGTGGAGGCGCTTGCCTCCTACCTCGTTAACGAAATCCAGGAGGTCTATCGCCTGCAGGGCGTGTCGATCAACGACAAGCACATCGAGGTGATCGTTCGCCAGATGCTGCAGAAGGTCGAAATCACCGTCCAGGGCGACTCGACCTACATCCCGGGCGACCACGTCGACGTGATCGAGCTGGAAGAGGTCAACGAGCGCCTGATCGAGGACGGCAAGAAGCCGGCCGAAGGTCAGCCGGTGCTGCTCGGCATCACCAAGGCCTCGCTGCAGACGCCGTCCTTCATCTCGGCCGCCTCCTTCCAGGAGACGACCAGGGTGCTGACCGAGGCTGCGGTTGCCGGCAAGACCGACATGCTGCAGGGCCTGAAGGAAAACGTCATCGTCGGCCGTCTGATCCCGGCCGGCACCGGCGGCACGATGAGCCAGATAAGGCGCATCGCCACCTCGCGCGACGAGCTCATCATCGACGAGCGCCGCAAGGCCTCCGGTGTCGAGGTCGCCGACCCGATGCTGACCGACATGGTCAACGCCGCGCAGTAAGCGGCATGATATGAGAGAAGAAGAGAAGGGGCCTACGCGGGCCCCTTTTTGCATTCAGAGCATGATCCCGAAAAGTGAGTACCGGTTTTCGGGAAAGATCATGCTCCAACTAAGAAACCAGATCGGGATGATGGATCTACGAGCCGTCATCCCGATCTAACTTCACGAAAGAGGAAGAGCTATGAGCAGCAAGACCTGGACGGCTGTCGACGACTATATCGTTTCGTCTCTTTTCGAAGCGGATCCTGTGTTGGATGCAGTGCTTGCGGCCAACCGCGATCAGGGCCTGCCGGCGATCGACGTCTCGGCCGCACAGGGCAAATTGCTGTCGCTGCTGGTGCGCATCCGCGGCGCGAAGACCGTGCTGGAGGTCGGCACGCTCGGCGGCTATTCGACCATCTGGATGGCGAGGGGGTTGCCGGCCGACGGCAAGGTGGTGACGCTGGAGCTCGATCCGCACCACGCCAAGGTCGCGCGTTCGAATTTCGAGCGGGCAGGGGTTTCCAACAAGGTCGATCTGCGGGTCGGTCCAGCGCTCGAGTCGCTCGCCGCGCTGGTTGACGAAAATGCCGGCCCGTTCGACCTGATCTTCATCGACGCCGATAAGCCCAACAACCCGAATTATCTCGACTGGGCGATGAAGCTATCGCGCTCGGGCACGGTCATCGTCTGCGACAACGTCATCCGCGACGGCGCGGTGCTCAATAACGATGGGCTCGACGCCAATGTCGAAGGAGCGCGTGCGGCATTCTCCTTCATCGGCGGTGACAGGCGCCTGGACGGCACGGCTATCCAGACCGTCGGTGCCAAGGGCTATGACGGTTTTGCGATTGCGATCGTCGAATGACGTCACATCGCGAATGATGATGATATCAGGCCAACTCGGTCATGCTCACTTGTCATCGGCTTTTCGTTTGACGACCGGCTTCCCCCACTCCGTCTCGGCTTCGCAGCGCCACCTTTCCCCTCTCCGGAGGGAAAGGAAGGGAGCGTTGCTGGACGACCGTTGAGGCAAAAAAGCTTGGCGCCTTTCCTCTACCCCGTCGATCGGGGGAGAGGTGGCTCGGCGAAGCCGAGACGGAGTGGGGGTCGACCTGGCGCTAGCGTGCATTCCAGGCGGGTCCGCGATCCCTCGCGTGCACAACTCAATCGAAAAACGCCTCGACCACGTTGCGCTTGCCCAGCATGAAAGCGTCGGCGACGTGTTGCAGCGGCGCGAGGTCGACATCGGAGGTGCCCGCGCGAACGATCTCGGCGAACCGCTTGTAAAGCATTGGATATTCGGCCTCCGGCTCGTCGTGAACGACCTTGCCGTCGACGGCGAGCTTGGCGCCGCCGCCCGACAGCACCATCTTGCCCTTGTCGGTTTCAGCCAAGATGTCCCAGCTCTGCGGGCCGGTCTGCAGCCAGTCGAGTTCCATCGTCACCGGCAGGCCGTTGGACGTGCGGAAGGCGACATGCGCCGCGACCGGAGCCGCGCGGTTCTCCGGAAAGTCGAGCACGGCCGAGGTGATGAACATCGGCGGCAGGATGTGGGTGGCGATCGACAGCGCGTTGATGCCCGGATCGAAGACGCCGAAGCCGCCGGGCTCCCAGATCCATTCCTGGTTCGGATGCCAGCGTCGCACGTCTTCCTTCCAGTTGACGGCGGCGGAAGTCAGCTTGGCCGAAGCGAGGAAACTACGCGCGGCCTCGACCGCCGGCGCATAGCGCGAATGCCAGCTGGCGAAGAGCGAGACACCGTTCTTTGCGGCAAGCGCCTTGAGGTGCTCGACCTCGCTCACCGTGGCGCCCGGTGGCTTTTCGAGGAACACATGCTTCTTTGCTTCCAGCGCGGTGCGCGCGGCATCGTAGCGGAACTGCGGCGGCATGCAGAGCGAGACCGCCTCAAGGCCAGGTTCAGCCGCAAGCATCGCCTCGATCGTTGGATAGTTCGGGATGCCGTCGACCTTGCCGTGGCGGCTGGCCGCGGCGGCGAGCTGATAGTCGCCGTCCTTGGCCACCGCCGGCAGATGCTGGTCGCGGACAATCTTGCCCACGCCGACGATGCCGAGCTTGATGGGATTGCTGGTCATGGGAACTCCGGAAGGAAAGAATGGCTGTTCTAATAGAGGGACAGAGCGGGGAAGGGACGCTGCGCCTGGCAGCGAGATCACAACGGCTCGTCGAAAGTGACGATCGAGACCTCGCCTTCCAGCGCGCCCTGATAGGCCGACAGATGCGGCTCCTCGTCAGGCTCGCCCTCCATATCGCCGATTTGGTCGAGCTCGGCCTCGGCGAATCCTTCCGCGGCGAGTGATTCGAGCGCGCGGCGAACGGCAGAATCATCGTCGGGCGCAACCAGCATCACATGCACGCCTTCCGGCTTGCCGCCTTTCTTGCGCCAGACTCGTCCGGTGATGATGGTGACCGGCCGTTCTTCATTGTCGTTCACGGGCTGATTCCTCGTTTTCCGGCGGAAAGTCCGGGCTCAAGCCGCCTTTTGGCACGAAGCTGGCGCGGAAGACAGCCGCAAGCCGGTCACTTTCTTCCTCGCTCTTGAAAAAAGGCGCAATAAAATTACATGCGTTTTGCGCATGGCTGCCAAGCCTCGAATTGACCGCAATATTTGCCGTTGCGGGGTTGACGGGCAATGGCCTTACGAGTAGAAGCCGCGACGTCAGAACCGATGTGAGACCAGCCTTTCCGAGGCGACACGCTTTGGAGTTTGTCTCAAACAGGGTTCGTTTTACGAGCGAAAAGACATTTCCGGCGCGCATGAAGCGGCTTCCGCTTCCTCTGCAATTTGTTCGGGCAGGACCGCGAGGCGCGGTGTGTTGCCCGAATTCGCGTATGGAAATGACGCTTTGAGCGGCCCTGACAGGGCAGACACGGAATTGAGAGACAAGAGGGTTTAATGCCTACCGTCAACCAGCTGATCCGCAAGCCGCGCCTGGCGCCGGTGAAGCGCAACAAGGTCCCGGCCATGCAGCAGAACCCGCAGAAGCGGGGCGTCTGCACGCGCGTCTACACCACGACGCCGAAGAAGCCGAACTCGGCGCTGCGCAAGGTGGCCAAGATTCGCCTGACCAACGGTTTTGAAGTGATCGGCTACATCCCCGGCGAAGGTCACAACCTTCAGGAACACTCGGTGGTCATGATCCGCGGCGGTCGCGTCAAGGATCTGCCGGGCGTCCGCTACCACATCATCCGCGGCGTGCTCGACACGCAGGGTGTGAAGAACCGCAAGCAGCGTCGTTCGAAATACGGCGCCAAGCGTCCGAAGTAAGGGTTTCCCATGTCCCGTCGTCACAGTGCAGAAAAGCGTGAGATCAATCCGGATCCCAAGTTCGGCGATCTGATCGTCACCAAGTTCATGAACGCCGTCATGTATGACGGCAAGAAGTCGGTTGCCGAGACCATCGTCTATGGCGCGCTGGACCAGGTCCAGGCCAAGACCAAGCAGGAGCCGGTCACCGTCTTCCACCAGGCGCTCGACAATGTTGCGCCGCATGTGGAAGTGCGCTCGCGTCGCGTCGGCGGCGCCACCTACCAGGTTCCGGTCGACGTGCGCCCTGAGCGCCGTCAGGCGCTGGCCATCCGCTGGCTGATCGCCGCGGCCCGCAACCGCAACGAGACCACCATGGTCGACCGCCTCTCGGGCGAGCTGATGGACGCGGCCAACAACCGCGGCACCGCCGTCAAGAAGCGTGAAGACACCCACAAGATGGCGGAAGCCAACCGCGCCTTCGCGCATTACCGCTGGTAACGCGACAGAGACTGAGAGGCACCTCCCATGGCCCGCGAATACAAGATCGAAGACTACCGCAATTTCGGTATCATGGCGCATATCGACGCCGGCAAGACGACGACGACCGAGCGCGTCCTGTACTACACGGGCAAGTCGCACAAGATCGGCGAAGTCCATGACGGCGCTGCCACCATGGACTGGATGGAGCAGGAGCAGGAACGCGGCATCACCATCACGTCGGCGGCGACCACGACCTTCTGGAAGGGCCGTGACGGCAAGATGCGCCGCTTCAACATCATCGACACTCCCGGACACGTCGACTTCACCATCGAAGTCGAGCGTTCGCTGCGCGTGCTCGACGGCGCCATCGCGCTGCTCGACGCCAACGCCGGTGTCGAGCCGCAGACCGAGACCGTGTGGCGCCAGGCCGACAAGTACCACGTGCCGCGCATGATCTTCTGCAACAAGATGGACAAGATCGGCGCCGACTTCTACCGCTCGGAAGAGATGATTGGTTCGCGCCTCGGCGCGCAGGCGGTCGTCATGCAACTGCCGATCGGCGCCGAGACCGAGTTCAAGGGCGTCGTCGACCTGGTCGAGATGAACGCGCTTGTCTGGCGCGACGAGACCCTGGGCGCTGCCTGGGACGTCGTCGAGATCCCGGCCGACCTCAAGGCCAAGGCCGAGCAGTACCGCGAGAAGATGATCGAAGCCGCCGTCGAGATGGACGAGACCGCGCTCGAGAATTACCTCGAAGGCAAGATGCCGTCGAACGACGAGATCCGCGCGCTGATCCGCAAGGGCACTATCGCAGTCAAGTTCTTCCCGATGTTCTGCGGCTCGGCCTTCAAGAACAAGGGCGTGCAGCCGTTGCTCGACGCCGTCGTCGAATACCTGCCGTCGCCGATTGACGTGCCGGCCATCAAGGGCGTCGACGCCAAGACCGACGCCGAGATCGAGCGTCATGCCGATGACAACGAGCCGCTGTCGATGCTGGCGTTCAAGATCATGAACGACCCGTTCGTCGGTTCGCTGACCTTCGCCCGCATCTATTCGGGCAAGCTCACCAAGGGCACCTCGCTCGACAACACGGTGAAGGGCAAGAAGGAGCGCATCGGCCGCATGCTGCAGATGCATGCGAACTCGCGCGCCGACATCGAGGAAGCCTATGCCGGCGACATCGTTGCGCTGGCCGGCCTCAAGGACACGACCACCGGCGACACTCTCTGCGATCCGCTGCACCCGGTCAT
The DNA here is from genome assembly GCF_002295065.1 of Mesorhizobium sp. WSM3859. GTDB lineage: Bacteria > Pseudomonadota > Alphaproteobacteria > Rhizobiales > Rhizobiaceae > Mesorhizobium. Next base: position 301,714 of record NZ_NSGG01000006.1, on the reverse strand, counting down.
CCTCGAGCGCATGGAATTCCCCGATCCGGTCATCCAGATCGCCATCGAGCCGAAGACCAAGAACGACCAGGAAAAGATGGGCCTCGCGCTGCATCGCCTGGCGGCTGAGGATCCGTCCTTCCGCGTCAAGACCGACGAGGAATCGGGCCAGACCATCATCGCCGGCATGGGCGAGCTGCATCTCGACATCATCGTCGACCGCATGCGCCGCGAGTTCAAGGTGGAGGCCAATGTCGGCGCGCCGCAGGTGGCTTATCGCGAGACCATCACCCGCACGCACGAGCAGGATTACACGCACAAGAAGCAGACCGGCGGTACCGGCCAGTTCGCTCGCGTCAAGATCATCTTCGAGCCGAATACCGAGAGCGAAGAGTTCGTGTTCGAGTCCAAGATCGTCGGCGGTGCCGTTCCGAAGGAATACATCCCGGGCGTCGAGAAGGGCATCAACAGCGTCATGGGCTCCGGCCCGTTCGCCGGCTTCCCGATGATCGGCGTCAAGGCGACCCTCGTTGACGGCGCCTTCCACGACGTCGACTCCTCGGTGCTGGCGTTCGAAATCGCCTCCCGCGCCTGCTTCAAGGAAGCCGCTCCGCGCCTTGGCGTGCAGCTTCTCGAGCCGATCATGAAGGTCGAGGTCGTGACGCCGGAAGACTATGTCGGCGGCGTCATCGGCGACCTCAACGGCCGTCGTGGCCAGATCCAGGGTCAGGAAGCGCGCGGCGTTGCCGTCGTCATCAACGCGATGGTGCCGCTGGCGAACATGTTCAAGTACGTCGACAATCTGCGTTCGATGTCGCAGGGCCGCGCCCAGTACACGATGCAGTTCGACCACTACGAGCCGGTTCCGACCGCGGTCGCCCAGGAAGTTCAGAAGAAATACGCGTAACTCGAGCGGGTTGCACGAGACCTTAATTCAAGGCCCGCACGGGCAGGCAGGAATGGAGAGATCACATGGCAAAAGGTAAATTCGAGCGCACCAAGCCGCATGTGAACATTGGCACGATCGGCCACGTCGATCATGGCAAGACGTCGCTGACGGCGGCGATCACGAAGTATTTTGGCGAATACAAGCGCTATGACCAGATCGACGCAGCGCCGGAAGAGAAGGCGCGCGGCATCACGATCTCGACGGCGCATGTCGAGTATGAGACGGCCAACCGTCACTATGCCCATGTCGACTGCCCCGGCCACGCCGACTATGTGAAGAACATGATCACCGGTGCCGCCCAGATGGACGGCGCGATCCTGGTCGTGTCGGCCGCCGACGGCCCGATGCCGCAGACCCGCGAGCACATCCTGCTTGCTCGTCAGGTTGGCGTTCCCTCGATCGTGGTGTTCCTCAACAAGGTCGATCAGGTCGACGACGCCGAGCTGCTCGAGCTGGTCGAGCTCGAGGTTCGCGAGCTTCTGTCGAAGAACGAGTTCCCCGGCGACGACATTCCGATCGTCAAGGGCTCGGCGCTGGCTGCTTTGGAAGACTCGAACAAGACCATCGGCGAGGACGCCATCCGCGAGCTGATGGCTCAGGTCGACGCCTACATCCCGACCCCGGTTCGTCCGCTGGACAAGCCGTTCCTGATGCCGATCGAGGACGTGTTCTCGATCTCGGGCCGCGGCACGGTGGTGACCGGCCGCGTCGAGCGTGGCGTGGTCAAGGTCGGCGAGGAACTGGAGATCGTCGGCATCCGTCCGACCACCAAGACGACCTGCACGGGCGTGGAAATGTTCCGCAAGCTGCTCGACCAGGGCCAGGCCGGCGACAACATCGGCGCGCTGCTGCGCGGCGTCGACCGTGAAGGCGTCGAGCGCGGCCAGGTTCTGGCCAAGCCGGGCTCGGTGAAGCCGCACAAGAAGTTCGTGGCCGAAGCCTACATCCTGACCAAGGACGAGGGCGGCCGTCACACGCCGTTCTTCACCAACTACCGTCCGCAGTTCTACTTCCGCACGACCGACGTGACCGGCATCGTGACGCTGCCGGCCGGCACCGAGATGGTGATGCCCGGCGACAACATCACCGTCGACGTCGAGCTGATCGTGCCGATTGCGATGGAAGAGAAGCTGCGCTTCGCCATCCGTGAAGGCGGCCGCACCGTCGGTGCCGGCATCGTCGTCACCATCAAAGAGTAATTGGACTGAAACGGATCTGTCGCGGGCGCGGGAGCTGCCCGCGCCGCGCCAGAACAAGGAATTGACGCATGAACGGACAGAATATCCGCATCCGCCTTAAGGCGTTTGACCACCGGGTGCTCGACGCCTCGACGCGCGAAATCGTGTCGACCGCCAAGCGCACCGGCGCCAACGTCCGCGGCCCCATTCCGCTGCCGACGCGGATCGAAAAATTCACGGTCAACCGGTCGCCCCACGTCGACAAGAAGAGCCGCGAGCAGTTCGAGATGCGCACGCACAAGCGTCTGCTCGACATCGTCGATCCGACCCCGCAGACGGTCGATGCTTTGATGAAGCTCGATCTGGCCGCCGGTGTCGACGTCGAGATCAAGCTCTAAGGGATTGAGAGCGCGGTAAGGGGCGCTGCCCCTGGCCCGGAACTCTAAAGGAATTGAACCGATGCGTTCAGGTGTGATTGCAAAGAAGGTGGGAATGACCCGCATCTACAACGATGCCGGGGAACACGTTCCCGTCACCGTTCTCCAGATGGAGAACTGCCAGGTCGTGGCTCAGCGCACGCAGGAGAAGAACGGCTACACCGCCGTCCAGCTCGGCGTTGGCCTTGCCAAGGTGAAGAACACGTCGAAGGCGATGCGCGGCCATTTCGCCGCCGCGTCCGTCGAGCCCAAGGCCAAGGTCGCGGAGTTCCGCGTCTCCGCCGACAACATGATCGACGTCGGCGCCGAGCTGACCGTCGAGCATTTCGTCGCCGGCCAAAAGGTTGACGTCACCGGCACTTCGACCGGCAAGGGTTTCCAGGGCGTGATCAAGCGGCACCACATGGGTGGTGGTCGTGCCACGCACGGTAACTCGGTCTCGCACCGCACGCACGGCTCGACCGGCCAGCGCCAGGACCCCGGCAAGGTGTTCAAGGGCAAGAAGATGGCCGGCCACATGGGCGACACCCGCGTGACCACGCAGAATGTCGAGGTCGTCTCGACCGACGCCGATCGCGGCCTGATCCTGATCCGCGGCGCGGTTCCCGGCGTCAAGGGCGCCTGGATCCTGGTTCGCGACGCTGCCAAGGTTGCGCTGCCGGCCAATGCGCCGAAGCCTGCGGCAATCCGCGCTGCTGCCGCCAAGAACGAAGCCCCGGCCACTGAGGGAGCCGAATAATGGATCTCAAGATCACAACGCTGGGCGGCAAGGACGCCGGCAAGGTGAAACTCTCCGAGGAGATTTTCGGCCTTGATCCGCGCGAGGACATCCTGCAGCGCGTCGTGCGCTGGCAGCTCGCCAAGAAGCAGCAGGGCACGCACAAGGCCAAGGGCCGCGCCGAGATCGCGCGCACCGGCGCCAAGATGTACAAGCAGAAGGGTACGGGCCGCGCCCGTCACCACTCGGCTCGCGCTCCGCAGTTCCGCGGCGGTGGCAAGGCGCACGGCCCGGTCGTCCGCAGCCATGAGCACGAGCTGCCGAAGAAGGTGCGCGCCCTCGGCTTGAAGCATGCTCTGTCGGCCAAGGCCAAGAGCGCTTCGCTCATCATCATCGACGAGCTGAAACTTGCCGACGCCAAGACCAAGGCGCTGGCGGCGAACCTCGAGACGCTGGGGCTGACCAACGCCCTGGTGATCGGCGGCGCCGAGCTTGACCAGAACTTCAAGCTGGCGGCGACCAACATTCCGAACATCGACGTGCTGCCCATCCAGGGCATCAACGTCTACGACATTTTGCGCCGCGGCACGCTGGTCCTTTCGAAGGCCGCCGTCGAGGCTCTCGAGGAGCGCTTCAAATGACCGACCTTCGTCATTACGACGTGATCGTCTCGCCGGCGATCACCGAAAAGTCGACCATGGCTTCCGAGCAGAACCAGGTCGTCTTCAACGTCGCCAAGAAGGCGTCGAAGCCGGAAATCAAGGCAGCCGTGGAAGCTCTCTTCGGCGTCAAGGTGACGGCTGTGAACACGCTCGTCCGCAAGGGCAAGATCAAGCGCTTCCGCGGCACCGTTGGCCGCCAGGGCGACGTCAAGAAGGCGGTTGTGACGCTGGCCGACGGCCAGTCGATCGACGTCGCGACGGGTCTCTGAGCAAGGCCGCGAGGACAGGACAATGGCACTTAAGAAATTCAACCCGGTAACGCCGAGCACCCGCCAGCTGGTCATCGTCGACCGCTCGGGCCTCTACAAGGGCAAGCCCGTCAAGGGCCTGACCGAAGGCCTGACCAAGTCGGGCGGCCGCAACAATTACGGCCGCATCACGGCCCGCTTCATCGGCGGCGGTCACAAGCGTTCGTACCGCATCATCGACTTCAAGCGTAAGAAGTACGACGTCGTCGGCACGGTCGAGCGTATCGAATACGATCCGAACCGCACCGCCTTCATCGCACTGATCAAGTATGACGATGGCGAGCTGTCCTACATCCTGGCCCCGCAGCGCCTTGCTGCCGGCGACAAGATCGTGGCCGGCGAAGCGGTCGACGTGAAGCCGGGCAACGCGATGCCGTTGGCCTCGATGCCGGTCGGCACGATCGTCCACAACATCGAGCTCAAGCCGGGCAAGGGCGGCCAGGTCGCCCGTTCGGCCGGCGGTTACGCCCAGCTCGTCGGCCGCGACCAGGGCATGGCGATCCTGCGCCTCAACTCGGGTGAGCAGCGCGTCGTGCACGGTTCCTGCATGGCCACCGTCGGCGCCGTGTCGAACCCCGATCACGGCAACATCAACGACGGCAAGGCCGGTCGCACCGTGTGGCGCGGCAAGCGTCCGCACAATCGCGGCGTGACCATGAACCCGGTCGACCATCCGCACGGCGGCGGCGAAGGCCGCACCTCGGGCGGCCGTCATCCGGTTTCGCCCTGGGGCAAGCCGACCAAGGGCAAGAAGACGCGGTCCAACAAGGCGACCGATAAGTTCATCCTGCGCTCGCGTCATCAGCGCAAGAGCTAAGAAGAGGTAACGCCAAGTGACTCGTTCGATTTGGAAAGGCCCCTTCATCGACGGCTACCTTCTCAAGAAGGTGGACAAGGTTCGTGAAGGTGGTCGCAATGAGGTGATCAAGATGTGGAGCCGTCGCTCCACCATCCTGCCGCAGTTCGTCGGCTTCACCTTCGGTGTCTACAACGGCCAGAAGCACGTCCCGGTCTCGGTGAACGAGGACATGGTCGGCCACAAGTTCGGTGAATTCGCTCCGACCCGGACCTATTACGGTCATGGCGCGGATAAGAAGGCGAAGAGGAAATAATCATGGGCAAGGCCAAAGCTCCGCGCAGGCTTGCTGATAACGAGGCGCGTGCCGTTCTGCGCACGATCCGTATCAGCCCGCAGAAGCTCAACCTGGTTGCCGCGCTGATCCGCGGCAAGAAGGTCGCGACCGCGCTTTCCGACCTCGAATTCTCGGCCAAGCGGATTTCCGGCACGGTCAAGAAGACGCTGGAGTCGGCGATCGCCAACGCGGAAAACAATCACGACCTCGACGTCGATGCGCTGGTGGTGGCGGAAGCCTATGTCGGCAAGTCGATCGTCATGAAGCGCTTCCACGCTCGTGGCCGCGGTCGCGCCAGCCGTATCGAGAAGCCGTTCTCGCACCTCACGATCGTCGTTCGTGAAGTCGAGGAAAAAGGGGAGGCCGCATAATGGGCCAGAAAGTCAATCCGATCGGGCTGCGTCTCGGCATCAACCGCACCTGGGATTCGCGCTGGTTCGCGAATACCGGCGAATACGGCCAGCTGCTGCATGAGGACCTCAAGATCCGCAAGTATCTCGAGAAGGAGCTCAAGCAGGCCGCGATCTCCAAGGTCGTGATCGAGCGTCCGCACAAGAAGTGCCGCGTCACCATCCACGCGGCGCGTCCGGGCCTGATCATCGGCAAGAAGGGCGCCGACATCGAGAAGCTGCGCAAGAAGCTGACCGAGATGACGAAGTCCGAGACGCACCTCAACATCGTTGAAGTGCGCAAGCCGGAAATCGACGCCACGCTGATCGCCCAGTCGATTGCCCAGCAGCTCGAGCGCCGCATCGCGTTCCGCCGCGCCATGAAGCGTGCCGTTCAGTCGGCCATGCGTCTGGGCGCCGAAGGCATCCGCATCAACTGCTCCGGCCGTCTCGGCGGCGCCGAAATCGCGCGCATGGAGTGGTACCGCGAAGGCCGCGTGCCGCTGCATACGCTGCGCGCCGATGTCGACTACGGCACGGCCGAGGCGAACACGGCTTACGGCATCTGCGGCGTCAAGGTGTGGGTGTTCAAGGGCGAGATCCTCGAGCACGACCCGATGGCCTCCGAGCGTCGCGCCACCGAGGGTGACGCAGCGCATGGCGGCGGTGGTGGTGAGCGTGAACGCGGCCGTCGTCGCGAGAACGCCTGAGACATTTGAGAATTTGGAGTTAGAACGATGCTGCAGCCAAAGCGCACAAAGTTCCGTAAGCAGTTCAAGGGCCGTATCCACGGTACCGCCAAGGGCGGCACCAACCTGGATTTCGGTGGTTTCGGACTGAAGGCGCTTGAGCCGAACCGCGTCACCGCGCGTGAGATCGAGGCGGCCCGCCGCGCGATCACCCGCGAGATGAAGCGCGCCGGCCGCGTCTGGATCCGGGTGTTCCCGGATCTGCCGGTCACCTCGAAGCCGACCGAAGTCCGCATGGGTAAGGGCAAGGGCGCCGTTGACTATTGGGCGGCGCGCGTCAAGCCCGGCCGCATCATGTTCGAGATCGATGGCGTCAGCGAGGAGACCGCGCGTGAGGCGCTGCGTCTCGGCGCCGCCAAGCTCTCGGTCAAGACGCGCTTCGTGCAGCGCATCGCAGAATAAGGACAGCCGATCATGAAAGCCGAAGACATCCGGACCAAGACCCAGGATCAGCTGACCGACGACCTGGCGGCCCTCAAGAAGGAGCAGTTCAACCTGCGCTTCCAGAAGGCCACCGGCCAGCTCGAGAAGACCGCGCGCGTGAAGCAGGTCCGCAAGGACATCGCGCGCATCAAGACCATCGCCGCGGAAAAAGCCGCGGCCAAGAAGGGTTAAGACCATGCCGAAGCGTATCCTGCAGGGCACCGTCGTCAGCGACAAGAACGAGAAGACGGTCGTCGTCAAGGTCGAGCGTCGCTTCACGCATCCGGTGATGAAGAAGACCGTGCGCATGACCAAGAAGTACAAGGCGCACGACGAGAACAACGCCCACAAGGTCGGCGACCAGGTGTTCATCCAGGAATCGAAGCCGATTTCGAAGGACAAGCGCTGGGTCGTGGTTACCTCGGACCAGGCGTAAACAAACGAATTTTGGACAGACCGGGGAGGGGTGAAAGCACCCGTCCCGTTAGAAAAGAAGAAGGCGGCCAGTCATGATTCAGATGCAAACAAACCTCGACGTCGCGGACAATTCCGGCGCCCGTCGTGTCATGTGCATCAAGGTGCTGGGCGGCTCGAAGCGGAAGTACGCATCCGTCGGCGACATCATCGTGGTGTCGATCAAGGAAGCCATTCCGCGCGGCCGCGTTAAGAAGGGCGATGTGATGAAGGCGGTCGTGGTTCGCACGGCCAAGGACATCCGCCGCCCCGACGGCAGCGTGATCCGTTTCGACAAGAACGCGGCCGTTCTCGTTGACAATAAGAAAGAGCCGATCGGCACCCGTATCTTCGGACCGGTTCCGCGCGAGCTGCGCGCCAAGAACCACATGAAGATCATCTCGCTCGCGCCTGAAGTGCTGTAAGGAGCCGGACCAATGCAAAAGATCAAAAAAGGCGACAAGGTCGTCGTGCTTGCTGGCAAGGACAAGGGCCGTTCGGGCGAAGTCCTGTCGGTGCAGCCGAAGGAAGACACCGCGGTTGTCCGCGGCGTGAACCTCATTCGCCGTCACCAGAAGCAGACCCAGTCCCAAGAGGGCGGGATCATCACCAAGGAAGCGCCGATCCACCTGTCGAATATCGCGCTGGCCGACCCCAAGGATGGCAAGCCGACCCGCGTCGGCTTCACCATCCAGAAGGACGGCAAGAAGGTGCGCGTCGCCAAGCGCTCGGGAGAAGTCATCAATGGCTAAGGCTGAAACCAAGCAGGCGGCTGCCAAGAACGAGCCGCGCCTCAAGAAGGTCTATCAGGAGACCATCCGCAAGGCGCTGCAGGAGCAGTTCGGCTACGACAACGAGATGCAGGTTCCGCGCATCGACAAGATCGTGCTGAACATGGGTGTCGGCGAAGCAACCGCCGATTCCAAGAAGCCCTCGGTCGCGGCCGAGGATCTCGCGCTGATCGCCGGCCAGAAGGCCGTCGTCACCCGCGCCCGCAACTCGATTGCCGGCTTCAAGGTGCGCGAGAATATGCCGATCGGCGCCAAGGTCACGCTGCGCAAGGAACGCATGTACGAGTTCCTCGACCGCCTCGTGAACATCGCGCTGCCGCGCGTTCGCGACTTCCGCGGACTGAACCCGAAGAGCTTTGACGGCCGTGGCAACTATGCCATGGGCATCAAGGAACACATCGTGTTCCCGGAGATCAACTACGACAAGGTTGATCAGGTCTGGGGCATGGACGTCATCGTTTGTACGACGGCGAAGACGGACGACGAGGCCAGAGCACTGCTCAAGGCCTTCAACTTCCCCTTCCGCCAGTAACGGCAGCGAAAAAGGAAAAATCTGAAATGGCAAAGACCAGCTCAGTCGAGAAGAACAACCGGCGCCGCAAACTCGCCGACCAGTACGCCGCCAAGCGCGCGGCGCTCAAGGCCATCGTCATGGATCAGTCCAAGCCGATGGAAGAGCGTTTCCGCGCCCAGTTGAAGCTTTCGGCGCTGCCGCGCAACTCGGCCAAGATCCGCATCCGTAACCGCTGCGAAGTCACGGGCCGTCCGCGCGCCTATTATCGCAAGCTGAAGCTTTCGCGTATCGCGCTTCGCGATCTGGGCAATACCGGCCAGATCCCGGGCCTGGTCAAGTCGAGCTGGTAAGGAGACACTGAGATGTCATTGAGCGATCCTCTCGGCGATATGCTGACCCGCATCCGCAACGCCTATGGCCGCAAGAAGTCGAGCGTCTCGACCCCGGCCTCGCGTCTGCGCGCCCGCGTCCTCGAAGTGCTGAAGTCGGAAGGCTATATCCGCGACTACAGCCAGACCGATTTCGAAAACGGCAAGTCGGAAATCGAGATCGAGCTGAAGTATTTCGACGGCGCTCCGGTCGTGCGCGAAATCGAGCGCGTCTCGAAGCCCGGCCGCCGCGTCTATGTCTCGGCCAAGTCGATCCCGCAGGTCGCCAACGGCCTCGGCATCGCGATCCTCTCGACGCCGAAGGGCGTCATGGCCGACCATGAAGCGCGTGAGCAGAATGTCGGCGGCGAGATCCTTTGCCAGATCTTCTAAGGGTGAATGGTCAGTGGTGAATAGTGAATGGTGAAACTGCACGGAACTTTGATCGCGCTATTCACCATTTTACCATTCACCATTCACAGCAGTTAAGGAAAGAAGGAGACAAAAATGTCTCGTATCGGAAAGAAACCCGTTTCGCTGCCGCAGGGCGTGACCGCCTCCGTCAACGGCCAGACCGTGACGGCGAAGGGCCCGAAGGGCGAGCTGAAGTTCGTGGTGAACGACGAAGTGCTGGTCAAGATGGAGAACAATGAAATCTCCGTCGAGCCGCGCGACCAGACCAAGAATGCGCGCTCCAAGTGGGGCATGTCGCGCACGCAGATCGTCAACATCCTGCAGGGCGTGAAGGACGGCTTCGAGAAGAAGCTCGAGATCACCGGCGTCGGTTACCGCGCAGCGCTGCAGGGCAAGAACCTGCAACTGGCTCTCGGCTTCAGCCACGACGTTGTCTATGAGACGCCCCAGGGCATCACGATCACCGTGCCGAAGCCGACCGAAATCACGGTCTCGGGCATCGACAAGCAGCAGGTCGGCCAGGTCGCCGCCGAGATCCGCGAATATCGCGGCCCGGAGCCGTACAAGGGCAAGGGCGTGCGCTATGCCGACGAGCGCATCGTGCGCAAGGAAGGCAAGAAGAAGTAATAGGCTTGGCCTGAACCGAAGGTCAGCGCAACAAGAAGTTGCAAACTTTTGGAAAGGCCCAGGCCAGAGAAGTGTAACGCCGCGGGGAGCCGCCGCGGGAGGCTCGGCCTACCGCACAGGGTTGCCCCCGTCTACTGAAGGCAAGGAACTGAAAATATGCCCAGCCCTAAGGAAACCATCCAGCGCCGCGCGCAGCGCGTACGCCGCCAGCTGAAGAAGGTCGCCGGCGCGCGTCCGCGGCTTTCGGTGCACCGCACCTCGAAGAACATCTACGTCCAGGTCATCGACGATGCCAACGGCCATACCCTGGCCGCCGCCTCGACGCTCGAGAAGGACCTCAAGGGTTCGCTCAAGACCGGTGCCGACACGGCGGCCGCCGCAGCGGTCGGCAAGCTGATCGCCGAGCGCGCTTCGAAGGCCGGCGTCAAGGAAGTCGTCTTCGATCGCGGCCCGTACATCTATCACGGCCGCGTCAAGGCGCTGGCCGAGGCTGCCCGCGAAGGCGGGTTGAGCTTCTAATGCATGATCCCGAAAAGTTGCAGACTTTTCGGAAAAGATCATGCAAAGGAAAAAAGTTCGCCGCCGATGACCCAAAGCTGCATCGGCAAACAGCAACCCGTGCTTCCGGAAAAGAACAAGGACTAGGATATGGCACAGGAACGTAGAGAAGGCGGCCGCGGCCGCGAGCGTGAACGCGAAGAGCGTGACGACGGCATGGTGGACAAGCTCGTCCACATCAACCGCGTCGCCAAGGTGGTGAAGGGTGGCCGTCGTTTCGGCTTTGCCGCTCTCGTCGTCGTCGGCGACCAGAAGGGCCGCGTTGGCTTCGGCCACGGCAAGGCGCGCGAAGTGCCGGAAGCCATCCGCAAGGCGACCGAATCGGCGAAGCGCGACATGATCTTCGTGCCGCTGCGTTCGGGCCGCACGCTGCATCACGACGTCGAGGGCCGCTGGGGCGCCGGACGCGTTCTGCTGCGCGCCGCCAAGCAGGGTACCGGCATCATCGCCGGCGGTCCGATGCGCGCCGTCTTCGAGACGCTCGGCATGCATGACGTGGTCGCCAAGTCGATGGGTTCGTCGAACCCCTACAACATGGTTCGGGCCACCTTCGACGCGCTGAAGAGCCAGATGCATCCGAAGGATGTGGCTGCCGCGCGCGGCATCAAGTACTCGACCCTTCAGGCCCGCCGCGGCACCGCCGTTGCGGCTGAAGAATAGTCGACACTGACCAGGGATTTCGACCATGGCCAAGAAAGCTACCAAGACCATCACCGTCGAGCAGATCGGTTCGCCGATCCGCCGGCCGAAGGAGCAGCGCGCGACGCTGGTCGGCCTCGGCCTGAACAAGATGCACAAGCGGCGCACGCTGGAAGATACCCCTTCCGTGCGCGGCATGATCGCCGCCGTCCAGCACCTCGTCCGCGTCGTGGACGAGGCCTGAACGGAAGCGCAGGAGAAGAATGATGAAACTCAACGATCTGCGTGACAAGGACGGCGCCACGCATTCCAAGAAGCGCCTCGGTCGCGGCATCGGCTCCGGCTCGGGCAAGACCGGCGGTCGCGGCGTCAAGGGCCAGAAGGCCCGTTCGGGCGTTGCCATCAACGGCTTCGAGGGTGGCCAGATGCCACTCTATCGTCGCCTGCCGAAGCGCGGCTTCAACAACCTGTTCGGCAAGAGCTTCGCGATTGTGTCGCTGGCCAAGATCCAGGCGGCGATCGACGCCAAGAAGCTCGACGCCAAGGCAGCCGTGACGGCCGAGGCCCTGGTTGCTGCCGGCGTCATCCGCCGCGCCAAGGACGGCGTGCGCGTGCTGTCCGACGGCGAGCTGAAGGCCAAGCTCTCCTTCGACGTCGCCGGCGCCTCCAAGGCCGCGATCGAGAAGATCGAGAAGGCCGGCGGTTCGGTGAAGCTGCCGGAAGCGGCCGCCGCCGAGTAACGGCGATTTGAAGCGCGGCCGAGCGGGATGACTTCGCATTTTCCCTCGAACCGCGCTTTGACCAGATGAATTGGGCGGCCGCGTCAACGCGGCCGCTTGCATGTTTAAGGTCCGGAGCTTATCTCGTGAGCTTCGGTGACACGCGCCGCCTGAGCTGGGGGCGTCGAGCGTGACACGGAAATCAATGAAAGTAGAGCAGGCTGTTGTCCGAAAACCGCTCCACACTTTTCGGCATCATGCTCTAGCGGAGAATCAGGCATGGCTTCGGCTGCTGAACAACTAGCCTCCAATCTGAATTTCGCGGCCTTCGCCAAGGCCGAGGACCTCAAGAAGCGCATCTGGTTCACCATCGGTGCGCTGCTCGTCTACCGCCTCGGCACCTACATCCCGCTTCCCGGCATCAACCCCGACGCTTTTGCCCAGGCCTTCTCCTCGCAGAGCAAGGGCGTGCTCGGCATGTTCAACATGTTCGCCGGCGGCGCCGTGCAGCGCATGGCGATCTTCGCGCTGGGCATCATGCCCTACATCTCCGCCTCCATCATCATGCAGCTGATGACCTCGGTCATCCCGTCGCTGGAAGCGCTGAAGAAGGAAGGCGAGCAGGGCCGCAAGATCATCAACCAGTACACGCGCTATGGCACCGTGCTCCTGGCGCTGATCCAGGCCTACGGCATTTCGATCGGTCTGGAAGGCGGCAACGGCATCGTCAACGATCCCGGCATGTTCTTCCGCATCTCGACCGTCGTCACGCTGGTCGGCGGCACCATGTTCCTGATGTGGCTCGGCGAGCAGATCACGGCGCGCGGCATCGGCAACGGCATATCGCTGATCATCTTCTCCGGCATCGTCGCCGGCCTGCCGCGGGCGATCTCCGGCACGCTGGAGCTCGGCCGAACAGGCGCGCTGTCGACGGGCCTCATCCTCGCGATCATCGTGCTGGCCATTGTCGTCATCGCGCTCATCGTCTTCTTCGAGCGCGCGCAGCGCCGACTGCTCATTCAGTATCCGAAGCGCCAGGTCGGCAACCGCATGTTCCAGGGCGACACCTCGCATCTGCCGCTGAAGCTCAACACCTCCGGCGTCATCCCGCCGATCTTCGCGTCGTCGCTGCTGCTTTTGCCGGCAACCGTCGCGGGCTTTTCGCAGGCGACGAACCTGCCGGCCTGGGCAAGCACCATCCTGGCCTCGCTCGGCCACGGCCAGCCGCTCTACATGATCTTCTATGCGGGCATGATCGTCTTCTTCGCCTTCTTCTACACGGCGATCGTCTTCAATCCGAAGGACACGGCCGACCAGCTCAAGAAGCATTCCGGCTTCATCCCGGGCTATCGTCCGGGCGAGCGCACAGCCGAATATATCGACTATGTTCTGACGCGTATCACCGTCATCGGCGCCATCTACCTGGTGCTGGTCTGTCTGCTGCCTGAGTTCCTGATTTCAGCGACTGGCGTACCTTTCTACCTCGGTGGCACATCGCTTCTGATCGTGGTCAGTGTCACGCTCGACACGGTGGCGCAGATTCAGGGTCACCTGATCGCGCACCAGTATGAGGGCCTGATCAAGAAGTCGAAGTTGCGTGGGGGGAAGAGGAGCAGATGAGGCTTATATTGCTTGGGCCGCCAGGGGCGGGCAAGGGGACGCAAGCACAAAGACTGGTAGAACAACACGGCATCCCACAGCTCTCGACGGGAGACATGCTGCGTGCCGCCGTCCAGGCCGGAACCGAAGTGGGCAAGCGCGCCAAGGCGGTGATGGATGCCGGCGAGCTGGTCTCGGACGCGATCGTCAACGCCATCGTCGCCGAGCGCATCGATCAGCCGGATTGCGCGAAGGGCTTCATCCTCGACGGCTATCCGCGCACGCTGGTGCAGGCGGACGCGGTCGAGGCCATGCTTGCCGAGCGCGGCATCGCGCTCGACACCGTCATCGAGCTTGTGGTGGATGACAAGGCGCTGGTCGGGCGAATCGTCAAACGCGCGGAGGATGCCAAGGCCGCCGGCCAGCCGGTGCGCAAGGACGACAACCCGGCGGTTTTCGAGGAACGCCTGCGCGAGTACTACAAGAAGACGGCGCCGCTGACCGGCTACTACTACGCCAAAGGCAAGCTCAGCACCGTCGACGGCATGGCCAGTATCGATGCGGTGACCGCGGAGATCGGCAAGGTGCTCGCGGCCGTGGCGAAGTGAGCCGGACCGGCAATTGAAGATTGCGCTTGGCGACAATTGAAGATTGCGCTTGACTGAAGTGGGTCGTTGGGGTATGGCGGCCCGTCTTCCTATCAGGCATGGACTTTGCTTGCCCTTGCGGGCAAGGCGTCCGCTTTGAACCAGGAAACTCCCGCAAGGGCCGGCCTCCACCGGACGCGGGACAACTTGAACGCCGGCCTGCCTTTTTGAAGGTTGCCCGGCCTACATGGAGAAAGAGAAGAAAATGGCTCGTATAGCCGGCGTCAACATTCCGACCAACAAGCGCGTCGTCATTGCGCTTCAGTACATTCACGGCATCGGCAAGAAGTTTGCCCAGGAGATCGTCGACAAGGTCGGCATCCCGGCGGACCGCCGCGTCAACCAGCTGACCGACGCGGAAGTGCTGCAGATCCGCGAGACGATCGACCGCGACTACCAGGTCGAAGGCGACCTGCGCCGCGAAGTCTCGATGAACATCAAGCGGCTCATGGACCTCGGCTGCTACCGCGGCCTGCGTCACCGCCGCTCGCTGCCGGTCCGCGGCCAGCGCACGCACACCAATGCGCGCACCCGCAAGGGCCCGGCCAAGGCGATCGCCGGTAAGAAGAAGTAATTGAGCGAATAGCGAGTAGTCATTAGCGAGTAGGGCTCTATTCGCTACTCACTATTCCCTACTCGCTTCCCAAGGTGGAGCCGCTGGCATTACGGCGGTGTAGAGATCAACTGAAAGGACTACCATGGCCAAGGAAGCCGCTCGTGTTCGCCGTCGCGAACGCAAGAACATCTCGTCGGGCGTTGCCCACGTCAATTCGACCTTCAACAACACCATGATCACCATCACCGACGCGCAGGGCAATTCGATTGCCTGGTCGTCGGCCGGTGCGCAAGGGTTCAAGGGTTCGCGCAAGTCGACCCCGTTCGCCGCCCAGATGGCTGCCGAGGACGTCGCCAAGAAGGCGCAGGAACACGGCATGCGCATGCTCGAGGTCGAGGTCTGCGGCCCCGGCTCCGGCCGTGAATCGGCCCTTCGCGCCCTGCAGGCGGCCGGCTTCACCATCACCTCGATCCGCGACGTGACGCCGATCCCGCACAATGGCTGCCGTCCGCGCAAGAAGCGCCGCGTCTGATTTTTAAGCGCCGCGCGAACGCCACGGCGTTCCTCCGCGGTTTTCCGTGTCGCCCGCCACGATTGGATGGTGGCGGGGCAAAGGAAGGAAAACATTTATGATCCAGAAAAACTGGCAGGAACTGATCAAGCCGAACAAGATCGAGTTCTCGTCGAAGAAGAAGACGCTGACCACGCTGGTGGCCGAGCCGCTCGAACGCGGCTTCGGCCTGACGCTTGGCAACGCGCTGCGGCGCGTACTTCTGTCTTCGCTGCGCGGCGCGGCCGTCACCGCCGTGCAGATCGACGGCGTGCTGCATGAATTCTCGTCCATCGCCGGCGTGCGCGAGGACGTGACTGACATCGTGCTCAACATCAAGGAAATCGCCATCCGCATGGAAGGCGATGGTCCCAAGCGCATGGTCGTTCGCAAGCAGGGCCCGGGCGCCGTGCTCGCCGGCGACATCCAGACCGTCGGCGACGTGGAAATCCTCAACCCCGACCACGTCATCTGCACGCTGGACGAGGGCGCCGAGATCCGCATGGAGTTCACCGTCGACACCGGCAAGGGCTATGTGCCGGCCGAGCGCAACCGCGCAGAGGACGCGCCGATTGGCCTGATCCCGGTCGACTCGCTCTACTCGCCGGTCAAGAAGGTCTCCTACAAGGTCGAGAACACCCGCGAGGGCCAGGTGCTCGACTATGACAAGCTGACCATGACCATCGAGACCAACGGCTCGATCTCGGGCGAGGACGCGGTCGCTTTCGCCGCCCGCATCCTGCAGGACCAGCTCGCGCTGTTCGTCAACTTCGACGAGCCGCAGAAGGAAGTCGCGACCGAAGCCGTCACCGAGCTCGCCTTCAACCCGGCGCTGCTCAAGAAGGTCGACGAGCTCGAACTTTCGGTGCGTTCGGCCAACTGCCTGAAGAACGACAACATCGTCTATATCGGCGACCTGATCCAGAAGACCGAAGCCGAGATGCTGCGCACCCCGAACTTCGGCCGCAAGTCGCTGAACGAGATCAAGGAAGTGCTGGCGGCCATGGGCCTCCATCTCGGCATGGAAGTGCCGGACTGGCCGCCGGAAAACATCGAAGACCTCGCCAAGCGTTACGAAGACCAATATTGAGCATGAATTCCAAGGATCGGCGGCGTGAGCCGCTCGATCCGACGGTCATGCGGAAAACCATCAGAGGCCGTGGCCTCTTGAACAACTGAAGAAGGAAAAGAGCCATGCGCCACGGTTTCAAAGGCCGTCGTTTCGCCCGCAGCATCAGCCATCGCAAGTCGATGTTCGCCAACCTCGCCGTGTCTCTGATCGAGCACGAGCAGATCGTCACCACCCTGCCGAAGGCGAAGGACCTGCGTCCGATCGTCGAGAAGCTCGTCACGCTCGGCAAGCGCGGCGACCTGCACGCCCGCCGCCAGGTGATCGCGCAGATCGGCAATGAAGGTGTCGTCAAGCGCCTCTTCGAGACCATCGCTCCGCGCTACGCCACCCGCAACGGCGGCTACCTGCGCATCATGAAGGCAGGCTTCCGCAAGGGCGACAAGGCTGCCATGGCGGTCATCGAATTCGTCGACCGCGACACCTCGGCCAAGGGCGCAGCCGACCGCGCCCGCCTCGAGGCAGAGGGCGCTAATGAGGAAGCCGCGGCCGCCTGAGGCCTGCGTTTTTCCTCAATGACTTCAAGGGGCCTTCGGGCCCCTTTTTGCGTTTGGAGCAGGTTGAGTCGAGTGAGCGGATATTTCACGTCCAGGCTCAAGCTTTTGCGCGACAAGTGTCGCATTTGTGCATTAGCCTTTCATTCTGCACAATCGTCAGGACAATGGCGCCCGATCTGGAGGGATTCGAAAAATGCACCTCAAACGACTGTTTCTTGTTGCCGCGCTGGCCGTCTTCGTCGCGGCACCGGCCGCAAGACAGGCTTTTGCCGAGGACGCCGCGAAGCCGGCCGATCCGGGCCTCTCCGATGTGCTGACCGATCTCTTGCATGGCGTCGAAGGCGAGAACGGCACGTCCGGGCCCGACAAGCGTGTGCCGTTCGGCCGCGAGGAGGTGCAGCTTTCCTTCGCGCCGCTGGTCAAGCAGACGGCGCCTGCCGTCGTCAATGTCTACGCCTCGCAGACCGCCAAGGTGACGTCACCTTTCGAAGGCGATCCCTTCTTCGAGGAGTTCTTCGGCCGCGCCCAGCCGCGCGCGCAGTCCTCGCTGGGCTCCGGCGTGCTGGTCGATCCAAGCGGCGTCATCGTCACCAACTATCACGTCATCAAGGACGCCGACGAGGTGAAGGTCGCGACCGCCGACGGGCGCGAATTCACCTCGAAGGTCATGCTCAAGGACGAGACGCTCGATCTCGCCGTGCTCAAGATTTCGGCCGACAAGCCGTTCCCGGTGATCGCCATCGGCGATTCCGACGCGCTGGAGGTCGGTGATCTCGTGCTGGCCATCGGCAATCCGTTCGGTGTCGGCCAGACCACCACCAGCGGCATTGTCTCGGCGCTCGCCCGCAGCCATATCGGCGTTTCGGATTCGGGCTACTTCATCCAGACCGACGCCGCCATCAACCCCGGCAATTCCGGCGGCGCGCTGATCAACATGGGCGGCCAGCTGGTCGGCATCAACACGGCGATCTATAGCCGCAGCGGCGGCTCGATCGGCATCGGCTTCGCCATTCCCGCGAACATGGTGCGCGCCTTCGCCGACGCCGCCAAGGCCGGGCTCGACTTCTTCGAGCGGCCCTATATCGGCGCGGAATTCGAACTGGTGACGCCGCAGATCGCCGAATCGCTCGGCATGGAAAAGCCGACCGGCGCATTGGTTTCATCGGTCGAAGGCTCCGGCCCCGCCGGCAAGGCCGGCCTGAAGCCCGGCGACGTCATCCTGTCGCTCAACAACACGCCGGTCGAAAGCATCGAGGCGCTCGACTATCGCATGGCGACGCTGTCGATCGGCACCAAGGCGACCTTCGTCGTGCTGAGCAAGGGCCAGCAGGCGACGCTGGAAATCCCGCTGGAGCGCGCGCCGGAAGGCGCCAAGCCCAGCGAGGTGACCTTGCGCGGCCGCAGTCCCTTCGCCGGCGCCAAGGTCGCGGAGCTGTCGCCCAGGCTTGCCCAGCGGCTTGGCCTTCGCACCGATCTCAAGGGCGTCACCGTTATCGATATCAGCCGCGATTCGCCGGCCGCCGATTTCGGCTTCCAGCCTGGCGATATCGTGCGCGAGGTGAACGGCACCAGCATCGACACCGCGGCGACGCTGGCGCAAATTGCCCAGCAGGACACGCGCTGGTGGCGCTTTACCGTCGAGCGCGGCGGGCAGATACTGCGCCAGGTGTTGCGTTATTGAGGCGGTCTGCCCATTTAGAGCATGATCCCGAACCGAAGGTCCGCTTGGCAGAAAGCGGGAACCGGTGTTCGGACAAGATCATGCTCTCAAAGGAGCGGGATCGCGTTTCAACCAAAAGACTTGCATGGCCGATCTGTTCAGTTCCGATGAGCCGGAGAAAGCGCCGCCCGGGCGGCCGCTGGCCGATCGGCTGCGCCCCAAAAATCTCGGCGAGGTCGTCGGCCAGGAGCACCTGACCGGTCCGGACGGCGCGCTGACCAGGCTGATCGATTCCGGCTCGCTCGGCTCGATGATCTTCTGGGGTCCGCCTGGTACTGGCAAGACGACGGTGGCGCGGCTGCTCGCCGGCGAGACCAACCTTGCCTTCGAGCAGATCTCGGCAGTGTTTTCCGGCGTCGCCGACCTCAAGAAGGTCTTCGAGGCGGCGAAGCTCAGGCGCGCCAACGGCCGCCAGACGCTGCTCTTCGTCGACGAGATCCATCGTTTTAACCGCGCCCAGCAGGACGGGTTTTTGCCGGTGATGGAAGACGGCACCGTGGTGCTCGTCGGCGCCACCACGGAGAACCCGTCCTTCGAGCTGAACGCGGCGCTTCTGTCGCGAGCGCGCGTGCTGGTGTTCCGTTCGCTGAGCGAGGAAAGCATCGCCAAGCTTCTGGCGCGAGCGGAAGAAACCGAGGGCAGGGCGCTGCCGCTCGACGATGAGGCGCGCGCTATGCTCATCCGCATGGCGGACGGCGACGGCCGCGCCTCGCTGACGCTGGCCGAGGAAGTCTGGCGCGCCGCCAAGAAAGGCGAAGTCTTCGGTCCTGAAGGCCTGCAGCGCGTTATCCAGCGCCGCGCGCCAATCTATGACAAGGGCCAGGACGGCCATTACAACCTGATCTCGGCGCTGCATAAGTCGGTGCGGGGCTCCGATCCGGACGCGGCGCTCTACTATCTTGCCCGCATGTTCGACGCCGGCGAGGATCCGCTTTATCTCGGCCGCCGGTTGGTGCGCATGGCGGTGGAGGATATCGGGCTCGCCGATCCGCAGGCGCTAGTCGTCGCCAATGCGGCCAAGGACGCCTATGACTATCTTGGTTCGCCCGAGGGCGAGCTCGCCTTCGCTCAAGCCACCGTCTATCTCGCCACCGCGCCGAAATCGAACGCTGTCTACACCGCCTTCAAGGCTGCGACCGCGGCGGCCAAGGAGTTCGGCTCGCTGCTGCCGCCCAAGCACATCCTCAATGCGCCGACCAAGCTGATGAAGCAGGAGGACTACGGCGCCGGGTATCGTTACGACCACGACGAGCCGGACGCGTTTTCAGGCCAGGACTATTTTCCGGAGAAGATGGGCCGGCACACTTTCTACGATCCGCCGGAACGCGGGTTCGAGCGCGACATCCGCAAGCGGCTGGAATATTGGGCGAAGCTGCGCAGCGAACGGAACGGCTGAACTGCGCTGCCCGGCGGTCGGCTCGCTCGGAACCTGTCGGCTGAGCGTTGAATGGAGTTGTAATGTTTATGTTGGCCGGCTGACGGGTCCGCGCGACGGCATTGTGCCGGGAAACAAAAAACCTTATCAAGGCGCACGGCTGACGGGGGTTGCCGTGATTTTGTCCATGGAACAGGATCGCGCCTCCCGCGCGAAAGGCAATGAAAAAGAAAACTGTCAAGTCGCTCCGCAAGGTCGCCATCGCGGTCGTGGTTCTCGCGCTCGCCCTTTATTTTGTTCCGATACTGACCGCGCTCTGGGTCGTCTGCGGCCTGATCGACGTCATGCGCAACGACCAGAAGGACTGGAAGCTTTTCGACCGCTACTTTCTCGGCAACGGCCTGTTCACCTGGCTGCTGTCGCCGCTCAACCTGATTGTCGACCTTCTCTGCTACCGCAACCCCGGCGTCTGGAAGCCCGAGCAGTTCCCTGAGGACTATCAGCGCGAGATCAACGAGGTCCTGGGCGTCTTCAAGGCCCGCAAGGACGAGATCATCGCCGACATCGACGCCAATTTCGGCGCCGGCCGGCGCGGCATGTACGTCTATCAGTGGTACGGCAAGCACAAGATCGACAACGTTCCCGAATTCAACAAGGACTACAAATACATCAAGACGATCGCCGTATCCGTTTTCAGCAAGCGCGAATCCACGTCCTGGCACTTCGGTCCGCTGCGGCTCAGCCTGCGCATCCTCTACAATCTGATCCCGGTGCAGGCGGAGATTTTCGTGCAGTGCGGCAGCAAGAAGAACTACTGGTACGACAATCCCTTGTTTATCTTCGACGACACGCTGTTCCACCGCTCGGTCAACGAATATGACGGCCGCCGCTACTGCGTCTTCGTCGACATAATCCGCCCGTCTCCGTTCCCAAAACTGATCGCGCGCCTTCTCTCAGTCGTCTCGGTCAGCGTGGAGCGCATCAATTCCGTCTTCTACAAGAACTGGAAGATGATCGGCTCGTCCAAGCCGAAGGCCACCGCCAACTGATCGCGGCAAACTCTGGGGTTCCCGCCCGTTAAACCAACGTCCTATGGCGCCGACGCGCCGCGGCCTTTAGAACTCCAGAGCAATTCCAGGCGATGCATAGCGATTTTCTGCGTGGATTTGCTTGAAATGAAATACCTGTGCGGTCGGCAATTGTATCCAAGGCCGAACCGCTTTGGATTGTCGGCTATGTTCTTGCGGGCAGGGCGACGGAGCGGAGGGAGGTTCCGCTCACCGGGAGGATAGGGTTGATCGGACGGCAAACCGCCGTGCACGCGGATTTGGTCCAGGCTTCGATCGCAAAGAGCGACGCGGCCCATTCGGCATTGGTGGCCTCATGGCGGCGCTCCCTGCAATTGCACCATCTCGATCCGGCCGAGCGCAAGGCGCCCAAGCGGCTGACCGAAGGTGAGTTGAGAGAAGCCCGGCAGCGCATGGAGCGAATGATCCGCGCCGCCGAGACGAGCCTCAACCGGCTCTATCAGGCAGTCGGCGGTGTGGGTTGCTGCGTGATGCTGGCCCATCACGACGGCATCCCGGTCGAGCGCCGGGGCGCGGTCGCGGACGACGAGACCTTCGACGAATGGGGCCTGTGGACCGGCACGGTCTGGAGCGAAGACAGTGAAGGCACCAACGGCATCGGCACCTGCCTTGCCGAGCAGCGGGCGCTGACCATCCATCGCGACCAGCATTTCTTTTCGCGCAACACGCTCATGAGCTGCACCACGGCTCCCGTCTTTGACCATGAAGGCAACCTGGCGGCCGCGCTCGACGTATCGTCCTGCCGCTCTGACCTCACGGAAGGTTTCGTCCAGCTTATCTCGGTGGCGGTGGGCGACGCCGCGCGCCGTATCGAGGCCGAGAATTTCCGTATGGTCTATTCCAATGCCCGCATCCTGCTTGCACCGGTTGCCGAGCGCAGCGCCGGCGCGCTGATCGCGGTCGATGCCGACGACCTTGTGATCGGCGCGACACGCTCGGCGCGGCTTGCTCATGGCATTACGTCGGAAGGCCTGGCCAGGGGCCTGCTCGCCGCGGACATCCTTGGGGACGCGGCCAAGGCCCGGGAGGATCTCGACGATGCCGAGCGCAGCGTGCTGCAGCGCGCCATGGCGCGCACCGGCGGCAATGTCTCGGCAGCGGCGCAGAGCCTCGGCATCTCGCGCGCGACGCTGCATCGCAAGCTCGCCCGTTTCAGCATCCGCCGGCCGCACTGATTTACGCAACCTGACCTGTCGCAGTTCTGCGACACTCGGCAGCTACGATCCGTTCTCCTGGGGATGACACGCTAAAGAGCATCCGCAAGTGTCTCCAGCGACGCGCCACATTCCGTGACGCCGTTTTGCTGGGAGGCAGACAATGAACAAGGTTGAGTTCTCACGCACGGCCAAGGTCCCCTTCGCCAAGCGCTATGACAACTTCATCGGCGGCCGCTGGGTCGCCCCGCATGCCGGAAAATACTTCGACAACATCTCGCCGGTGACCGGCCGGCCGCTTTGCAAGATCGCAAGGTCCGACGCGCAGGACGTCGAAGCCGCGCTCGATGCCGCGCATAAGGCGAAGGACGCCTGGGGCAAGACCAGCCCGGCGGCCCGCGCCTTGATCCTCAATCGCATTGCCGACCGCATGGAAGACAATCTCGACCTGCTGGCGCTGGCCGAGACCTGGGACAACGGCAAGCCGATCCGCGAGACGACGGCGGCGGACCTGCCTCTGGCCATCGACCACTTCCGCTATTTCGCCGGCGTCCTTCGCAGCCAGGAGGGCAGCCTTTCCGAGATCGACCACGACACGGTCGCCTATCATTTCCATGAGCCGCTGGGTGTCGTCGGCCAGATCATCCCTTGGAACTTCCCGTTGCTGATGGCCTGCTGGAAGCTCGCGCCCGCGCTCGCCGCCGGCAATTGCGTGGTGCTGAAGCCGGCGGAGCAGACGCCCGCCACCATCATGCTGTGGGCCGACCTTATCGGCGACCTTTTGCCGGAAGGCGTGCTCAACATCGTCAACGGCTTCGGCCTTGAGGCCGGCAAGCCGCTGGCATCGTCCAACCGCATCGCCAAAATCGCTTTCACCGGCGAGACGACGACCGGCCGCCTGATCATGCAGTATGCCTCGCAGAACCTCATCCCGGTGACGCTGGAACTCGGCGGCAAGTCGCCCAACATCTTCTTCCAGGACGTCGTTGCCGAGGACGACGACTTCTTCGACAAGGCGATCGAGGGCTTCGTCATGTTCGCGCTCAACCAGGGCGAGGTCTGCACGTGCCCGAGCCGCGCGCTCGTGCATGAGAAGATCTACGACAAGTTCATGGAGAGCGCGCTGAAGCGCGTCGAGGCGATCGTGCAGGGCGATCCGCTCGATCCGGCGACCATGATCGGGGCGCAAGCTTCGAGCGAGCAGTTGGAAAAGATTCTTTCCTACTTCGACATAGGTCGCCAGGAAGGAGCCCAGGTGCTGACCGGCGGCGAGCAGAACCACCTGCCGGGCGACCTTGCCGGCGGCTACTACGTGAAGCCGACCGTCTTCAAAGGTCACAACAAGATGCGCATCTTCCAGGAAGAGATCTTCGGGCCGGTGGTGTCGGTGACGACCTTCAAGGACGATGACGAGGCGTTGTCGATCGCCAACGACACGCTCTACGGCCTCGGCGCCGGCATCTGGAGCCGCGACGCGAACCGCTGCTACCGCTTCGGCCGCGCCATCCAGGCGGGCCGCGTCTGGACCAACTGCTATCACGCCTATCCGGCGCATGCCGCTTTCGGCGGCTACAAGCAGTCCGGCATCGGTCGCGAGACGCACAAGATGATGCTCGACCACTACCAGCAGACCAAGAACATGCTGGTCAGCTACAGCCCGAAGAAGCTCGGCTTCTTCTGATCCTCCCGGGCCGTAGGGAGGGGAGGGCGCGCCTTTCGTGCCCTCCCGCTCTTGAAGGAGGAACTGATGGACAAGATATCCTTGGACAAAGTCTCGGCCACGCCGGAGGCCGAGGTGCTTCTAGCCGAGATCATAGCCGACCACGGCCCGGTTCTGTTCCACCAATCCGGCGGCTGTTGCGACGGTTCTTTGCCGATGTGCTACCCGCGCGGCGATTTCATCGTCGGCGACAGCGACGTCAAGCTGGGCGAGATCGGCGGCACGCCGGTCTATATCAGCGCCTCGCAATATGAAGTTTGGAAGCACACCGATCTCATCATCGATGTCGTGCCGGGCAGGGGTGGCATGTTCTCGCTCGACAATGGCCGCGAGAAGCGCTTCCTGACACGTTCGACGGTTTGCGCGGTGTCGCCGCCATCTTCCACCGACTGAGCGAACAGACCAGCCCGCCATCAGCCGCGATTGGGGTAATCGTCGCGCTTTGTTGGGTCTTTGGCTCGCAACCTGTTCGCCTTAGTGCTATGGCGCCGCTTTCAAACGGAAAAGCGAAGTCATGGCAGGTGTTGAACAGATCACGGTGGAAGCCGGCGAGGCGGGCATGCGGCTCGACCGCTGGTTCAAGGTCCATTATCCGGGCCTCGGCTTTGGTCACCTGCAGAAGCTGTTGCGCTCGGGCCAGATCCGCATAGACGGCGGCAGGGCAAAGGCCGATACACGCGTCGAGCCTGGCCAGACGGTGCGCATCCCGCCGCTCGACATCGACAAGAAAGGCGACGCGCCGCTTACCGGCCATTCGATCCGCAATCAGGGCGATGCCGACGTGCTGGCCAAGATGCTTCTGCACGAGGACCCGAAGGTCTTCGTCTTCAACAAGCCGGCCGGCCTGGCGGTGCAGGGCGGTTCGGGCGTCACCCGCAATGTTGACGACATGCTGGAAGCCTGGCGCAACCAGAAGGGCGAGAAGCCGCGGCTTGTCCACCGCCTCGACCGCGACACGTCCGGCGTGCTGGTGGTTGCCCGCACGCGTCTTGCCGCGATGAAGCTCTCGGAAGCGTTCCGGGCGCGCGAGACCAAGAAGACCTACTGGGCGCTGGTCAAGGGCGTGCCGGCGAAGCGCGAGGACAAGATCTCGACCTGGCTGGTCAAGGAGGCAACGCCGGACGGCGACCGCGTGCGCATCGCCAAGCATGGCGAGAAGGGGGCCGATCACGCTGTCTCCTATTACCGCGTCGTCGAGCAGGCGGCGCAGTCGCTGTCCTGGCTGGAGATGGAGCCCTATACCGGCCGCACGCATCAGCTGCGCGTCCACGCCGCTCATATCGGCTGCCCGATCATCGGCGATCCGAAATATTTCGAGGCCGATACCAATTGGGAATTTCCGGGCGGCATCCAGAATCGTCTGCATCTCCATGCCCGCCGCATCGTCATCCCGCATCCGGACCAGAGCGTCATCGATGTGACGGCGCCGATGCCGCCGCATATGCGCCAGAGCTGGAACCTGCTCGGCTTCGACGAGCAGAGCGCGGAGGACTGAGATTGACCGCTGCGCCCGCGCTGGATCGCCGTGATGCGGTCGACATGGCGGCAGCGGCCATCATGGTCGGGCTGACCTTCTCGTGGGGACTGAACTACGTCGCCGCCAAGATCTCCTACGCAGGCTACGACCCCGTCTTCGTCTCGATCGCACGGTCGCTAATCGGGGGAGCTTGCGTGCTTGGCTGGTGCCGGCTGCGCGGCATCAAGCTGTTCGAAGCGGATGGAACGCTGGGCGCCGGCATTGTCGTCGGCGTGCTTTTCGGCGTCGAGTTCCTGTGCCTCTATATCGGGCTTGAGTACACGACCGTCGCCCGCAACACGCTGCTGGTCAACACCATGCCGTTCTGGGTGCTGATCGGCGGTCATTTCCTGCTCGGCGAGCACATCAACGCGCGCAAGCTCGGTGGGCTTGTCCTGGCCTTCTGCGGCCTGGTGGCCGTGTTCTCCGACGGCATTGTCGCGGGCACCGATACGACCCTTCTGGGCGATCTGCTCAGCCTGGGTTCCGGCGTCCTGTGGGCAGCGACCAGCATCGTCATCAAGCGCTCGAAACTGGTCGCGACCAGCGCCGAGAAATTGCTGCTCTACCAACTGGCCGGCGCGGCGATAGTCGGTGTCGTGGTGATGCCCTTGGCCGGACCGCCCATTCGCGCGGTTGCAACCTTGCCGACGCTGGCGCTGCTCTTCCAGTCTTTCTATATCGTGGCCTTCACCTATGTATTGTGGTTCTGGCTGCTTCGGCGCTACCCCGCGTCCGGCCTGTCGAGCTTCGCCTTCCTGTCGCCGGTGTTCGGCGTCTTATGCGGCGCGGTGGTCCTTGGTGAAGCGCCGACGACCAGGATATTCCTGGCTCTGGCCCTGATCGCCGCCGGCCTCATCATCGTCAACCGGCCGGCGCGCAGGCAGCCAACAGTTTAGGGAGTTCGACATGCGCGATATCCTCGAAGACCTCGAAGCCGGAAAACTGCTTTCCGATCCCGATCCCGTGCGCCGTGCCCAGATCCAGATGAAGACGCCGCTGCCGAAGCGTTTCTACAAGGCGGTTTCGGTTGTCCCGGTGGAAAACGGTTTTGCCATCCATCTCGACGGCAGGCCGGTGCGCACGCCTGGCAAGGCCGTGATGGTGCTGCCGACCGAAAAGGCCGCAGCACTTGTGGCTAGCGAATTCAGCGCGCAGGGTGAGGTCATCGACCCCGTGACGATGCCGGTCATGCGCCTCGTCAACACCGCCATCGACGGTGTCGCCTCCGACCCGCAGGCGGTGCTGGAAGATGTGCTGCGCTTCGCCTCGTCCGATCTGCTTTGTTACCGCGCCGACGGTCCGCAAGGCCTGATCGATCGTCAGAACAAGCTGTGGGATCCGGTGCTGGACTGGGCACGCGGCAGCCTTGGCGCGCGCTTCAACCTTGCCGAAGGCATCATCCATGTCGAGCAGCCTCGCGAAGCCATCGCCATCCTCGGCGCGCATCTCGGCCAGCGTGCCGAGCCGATGCGGCTGGCCGCTATCCATGTCATGACGGCGCTGACCGGCTCGGCGCTGCTGGCTTTGGCCGTCGATTTCGGCGAGCTCGACGCCGAGGAAGCCTGGGCGGCGGCCCATGTCGACGAGGACTGTCAGATCGAGCATTGGGGCCAGGACGCCGAGGCTGTCGCGCGCCGCTCGGCCCGCAAGCGCGACATGATGGCGGCGGTCAGCCTGCTCGAGGGACTGAAAGCCTAGAAGCCGGGAAATGGGCGCAGGGGTTTTCCGTGCGGAATGCTCCTGCGCCACCCATGGCTGAACCAGCAATCGATCCCATGCTATTGTTCTCCACTCAACCAGTGGGGGCGGTCATGTCGGACTTTCAGAAAGCAGTTATCTCCACGCCGGGCAGGGAGCGCCTCGCCAAAGCGCCACATGGTGCGAAGGTTGTCGTCCATGCCACTGCCGCCGAGACCAACGGCGCATTTGGAATGTGGGAAACTTTCACCCTCCCTGGGAAAGGCCCGGCCCCTCACACTCACACGCGCGAGACGGAGGTTTTTAGGGTGGTTTGCGGGACTTATCGTTTCCAGTGCGGTGACGAAGAATTCGATGCCCCTCCAGGCACTGTCGTCGTTCTGCCCCCTTACGTCCGTCACAGTTGGCGCAATATTGGCGACGTGCCCGGGCAGATGTTCGCGATAGTAACGCCGGGCGCCTTTGAGCAACTCTTCATGGAGATAGAGGCGTCTGGTGCCGCCTCGCCCGACGAGATAGCACTGCTAGAAGCCCGTCTTGGGATAATCAACGACGAGACGTTGGCGCTCGATCGTTAGGACTACGCCGTATGCCTTCACTGCGGATATTGAGAAAACCGCTCCTTTCGAAGAGGATGTGCGGCGGATTGGTTGACTAGCGCTGGAAATGAACCGCTCCCTGCACCGCGCCGCTTTCGCAGTGCACCTAATACCAAAGTCATAATCCCATTGTCGCGGTGCCTTTCGCCCGCCCTTTCTGTCATTTTTTGCTTCGTTGGCTGCGTTTTCGAGTTCGCGTTCGGAGGAGTGCGGCGCGCAGCTGTCGAGGACAGACGGGATCTCACGGGAGGATATTCAAATGGCAATGGCTTCGACCGCCGGCAGAACCAGCCGCGGCATGACGCGGGAGGAGAAGAAAGTCATCTTCGCCTCATCGCTCGGCACCGTTTTCGAATGGTATGATTTCTACCTTTACGGCTCGCTGGCCGCCTTCATCGGCTCGACCTTCTTCAGCCCGGCGATCCCGGAGGCGACGCGCAACATCTTCGCGCTGCTGGCCTTTGCCGCCGGCTTCCTGGTGCGCCCATTCGGCGCGCTCGTGTTCGGTCGCATCGGTGACCTCGTCGGCCGCAAATACACCTTCCTCGTCACCATGACGATCATGGGCCTGTCGACCTTCCTGGTCGGCCTGCTGCCCGGTTATGCGAGCTGGGGCATCGCCGCTCCGGTGATCCTGATCGGACTGCGCATGCTGCAGGGCCTGGCGCTTGGCGGCGAATATGGCGGCGCCGCGACCTATGTCGCCGAGCATGCGCCCGACGATCGCCGCGGTTATTACACGTCATGGATCCAGACGACGGCGACGCTCGGCCTGTTCCTGTCGCTCATCGTCATCCTGATCGTGCAGGCCTCGCTCAGCAAGGAAACCTATGCAAGCTGGGGCTGGCGCATTCCCTTCATCGTTTCCTTCCTGTTGCTCGCCGTTTCGGTCTGGATTCGGCTGTCGCTGTCGGAGTCGCCGACCTTCCAGCGCATGAAGGACGAGGGTAAGGGCTCCAAGGCGCCGCTAACGGAGGCTTTCGGTCAGTGGAAGAACGCCAAGATAGCCCTTCTGGCGCTGCTCGGCCTCACCGCCGGCCAGGCCGTGATCTGGTACAACGGCCAGTTCTACGCCCTGTTCTTCCTCACCAACGTGCTGAAGGTCGACGCGCAGTCGGTCAACATCATGATCGCCATCGCGCTTGCGATCGGCTCTATCTTCTTCGTCGTGTTCGGATGGCTGTCCGACAAGATCGGCCGCAAGCCGATCATCATGGCCGGCCTTGCGCTCGGCATCGTCTGCACCTTCCCGCTGTTCAAGGCGCTGACCTGGGCTGCCAATCCGGCCCTGGCCACCGCCCAGCAGAACACCCGCGCGACGGTGACGGCGGCGCCCGGCGACTGCAGGTTCCAGTTCAACCCGGTCGGCACGGCGAAATTCACGACGTCCTGCGATATCGCGACCTCATTCCTGACCAAGAACTCGGTCCCTTATGACGTCGTCACGACGGCCGCGCCTGGAACTGCGGCCACGGTCAAGATCGGCAACGAGACGGTGCCGTCTTATGACGCCGTTGCCGCCGGCGATCAGGCCAAGGCCAAGGAGGCGGCCTTCCAAAAGGCGGTGAATATGTCGCTGAAGGATGGCGGCTATCCGCTGAAGCGCGCCGCGGCCAAGGTGGCGGACCAGAAGCTCGACGCCTTCGTCGCGGCCAATCCGGAACTGAAGCTCGACGCTGCGGCAATTCGCGGCGGCGAGAAGGCGACGGTGAAGACCGATCAGGCGATCGCCGACAAGATCCTGACCAAGGACGAGGCAGCCGGCGCGCCGGAAGTCACGGTCTACACCATCCCGGGTGGGGGCGCCTTCGCGATGACTGCCGACCCGGCCGCCATCAACTGGCCGATGACAATCGGCATCCTGTTCATCCTGGTGCTGTTCGTGACCATGGTCTATGGGCCGATCGCCGCAATCCTGGTCGAAATGTTCCCGACCCGCATTCGCTACACCGGCATGTCGTTGCCCTACCATATCGGCAACGGCTGGTTCGGCGGTCTGCTGCCGGCGACAGTGTTCGCGCTCAGCGCCTACAAGGGCGACATCTACTACGGTCTCTGGTACCCGGTGATCATCGCGGCGATGTCGCTGATCATCGGCATGATCTTCGTCAGGGATACGCTCGGCACCGATCTGCACGCCAAATAGCCACAGATCGATCCACAGCAAACGAAAGCCCGGCGCGATTGCTCGCGCCGGGCTTTTTCGTCCATAAAACCTAAGAGGCGATGATCAGCTCTTGCGCTGATTTTCTTCCTCGACAGCGGCCTCGTGGTACCAGCCGTCGAAGTCGGCGTGCTCGCCGTGAAGCGTCGCAAGCTCTGCCGCGAATTTCGCCTTGGCGCCTAAATTTAAAGCAGACTTGCGTCCTGCCAGCGGGAACATCAGGATTTTCGCCGTGGGACGGGCGGAGACGATCTCCATTGCCGGTCTCCTTTCTTCTTTACGAGCTTTTCGATTCACCTTTCCCGCAATGTAGGTTCTGCGATTCATTTAGGCAATATGCCTACCAAAGGATCAATATTTGCATATTATTTGGGCATATGGCGGATCTGATCGATCTCGCCGCAGTGCTGAGGCGGCTGAGCAAAACCAACACGATCTCGTGACCATTTTGCCGCACCCGATCGCGCGGGTGTGGCATACGATTTGCATTTTAACGACCGGCAGGCCGGCCAGCCCGGCCATGCGTCGACACCGCATGCGGTGATCAAGCAACGAGAGGCTCCAGAATGACCAAATACAAGCTCGAGTATATCTGGCTCGACGGATACGTCCCGACCCCAAGCCTGCGCGGCAAGACCCAGATCAAGGAGTTCGCCGAGTTCCCGACGCTCGAGCAGCTGCCGCTGTGGGGCTTCGATGGCTCCTCGACCAACCAGGCCGAAGGTCACAGCTCCGACTGCGTGCTGAAGCCCGTCGCCGTCTATCCGGATCCGGCCCGCACCGACGGCGTGCTGGTCATGTGCGAAGTCATGATGCCCGATGGCGTGACGCCGCATGTTTCCAACAAGCGCGCCACCATCCTCGACGACGAGGGCGCCTGGTTCGGTTTCGAGCAGGAGTATTTCTTCTATAAGGATGGTCGTCCGCTGGGCTTCCCCGAGAGCGGCTATCCGGCGCCGCAGGGCCCATACTACACCGGTGTCGGCTACAAGAATGTCGGCGATGTCGCGCGCACGATCGTCGAGGAGCATCTCGACCTCTGCCTGGCCGCTGGCATCAACCATGAAGGCATCAACGCCGAAGTGGCGAAGGGCCAGTGGGAATTCCAGATCTTCGGCAAGGGCTCCAAGAAAGCCGCCGACCAGATGTGGATGGCTCGCTACCTGCTGCTGCGCCTGACCGAGAAATACGGCATCGACATCGAGTTCCACTGCAAGCCGCTCGGCGACACCGACTGGAACGGCTCGGGCATGCACGCCAACTTCTCGACCGCCTATATGCGCGAAGTCGGCGGCAAGGCCTATTTCGAGGCGCTGATGGCGCAGTTCGACAAGAACCTGATGGACCACATCGCCGTTTATGGCCCGGACAACGACAAGCGCCTGACCGGCAAGCACGAGACCGCGCCGTGGAACAAGTTCTCCTACGGCATCGCCGACCGCGGCGCCTCGATCCGCGTGCCGCACTCCTTCGTCAAGAACGACTACAAGGGCTATCTGGAAGACCGTCGCCCGAACTCGCAGGGCGACCCCTACCAGATCGCTTCGCAGATCCTGAAGACGATCTCGGAGGTTTCGACCGCCGCGGTCTCCGCCGCCGCCTGATCATCCAGGCGCGGGCCTCGCCTGCGCCGGATGAGCTTCAATTGTCGAAAGCCCCGGCGTTCTTCGCCGGGGCTTTTTGCATGCAAACCACCGGCGGGAATATTTCGTCCGCCCACGGTCAGCCGGCAGCGACACCGCGCAATTGAGCGCCGCGGCCATTTCGGCATGACTGCTGCTTCTGCAGCGGCGGACCGGCCGGACGCTGCATGGGTCCGATCGTTTGCGGGAGGGCGACAGCCCTCCGATGGACTGCCCACGCGAAAACCCCGGCGAAACGCCGGGGTCCGTCTTTGTCGCCGATGCGAAGAAGTTCGGTCGTTAGACCGAATAGTACATGTCGTACTCGACAGGATGCGGGGTCATTTCGAAGCGCATCACCTCAGCCATCTTGAGCTCGATGTAGGCATCGATCTGATCGTCGTCGAAGACGCCGCCGGCCTTCAGGAATCCGCGATCCTTGTCAAGGTTCTGCAACGCCTCGCGCAGCGAGCCGCAGACGGTCGGGATCTTCTTCAGCTCCTTCGGCGGCAGGTCGTAGAGGTCCTTGTCCATCGGCTGTCCGGGATGGATCTTGTTCTTGATGCCGTCGAGGCCGGCCATCAGCATGGCGGCGAAGCCGAGATAGGGATTCGCGCCCGGATCGGGGAAGCGCACCTCGACGCGCTTCGACTTCGGCGAGGAGCCGAACGGAATACGGCAGGAAGCCGAGCGGTTGCGCGCCGAATAGGCGAGCAGCACCGGCGCTTCGTAACCTGGCACCAGACGCTTGTAGGAGTTGGTGAGCGGGTTGGTGAAGGCGTTGATCGCCTTGGCGTGCTTGATGATGCCGCCGATGTAATAGAGGCAGGTTTCCGAGAGGCCTGCATATTCGTTGCCGGCGAAGGTCGGCTTGCCGCCTTTCCAGATCGACTGGTGCACATGCATGCCCGAGCCGTTGTCGCCGAACACAGGCTTCGGCATGAAGGTGGCCGTCTTGCCGTAGGCATTGGCGACCTGGTGCACGACATACTTGTAGATCAGCATCTTGTCGGCGTTGCGCACCAGCGTGTCGAACTTGATGCCGAGCTCGTGCTGTGCGGCGGCGACTTCGTGGTGATGCTTTTCGACGCGCACGCCCATCTCGGCCAGCACGGTCAGCATTTCGGAGCGCATGTCTTGCGCGGAATCGATCGGCGGCACGGGGAAGTAGCCGCCCTTGATGCGCGGACGGTGGCCGAGATTGCCGGTCTCGTAGTCGGTGTCGTCATTGGAAGGCAGTTCGGTGGAGTCCAGGCGGAATCCGGTGTTGTAGGGGTCTGCCTTGTACTTGACGTCGTCGAAGACAAAGAACTCGGCTTCCGGGCCGACATAGATGGTGTCGCCGATGCCTTCCGACTTCATGTAGGCTTCGGCCTTCTTGGCGGTGCCGCGCGGGTCGCGGTTGTAGGCCTCGCCGGAGATCGGATCGAGGATGTCGCACAGGATGACCATGGTCGACTGCGCGAAGAACGGATCCATGTGGACGGTGTCCATGTCAGGCATCAGCACCATGTCGGACTCGTTGATTGCCTTCCAGCCGGCGATCGAGGAGCCGTCGAACATCACGCCATCGGCGAACATGTCTTCTTCGACCTCGACGACATCCATCGTCACATGCTGCAGCTTGCCGCGTGGATCGGTGAAGCGCAGGTCAACGAATTTCACGTCGTTGTCCTTGATCTGCTTCATGATGTCTTTGGCTGTCGTCATGTCATGTATCCCTGTGTGATGACGTGTTTTTGATGATGACGTTACAGAAAGATGGGTGGCGTCAGATGGCGTCGATGCCGGTCTCGCCGGTACGGATGCGCACGACTTCCTCTATATTGGAAACGAAGATTTTTCCATCGCCGATACGGCCTGTTTGCGCCGCCTTGCGGATGGCCTCGATGGCGCCTTCGACGGCTTCGTCGCCGAGCACCACCTCGATCTTCACTTTGGGCAGGAAGTCGACGACATATTCGGCGCCGCGATAAAGCTCGGTATGCCCCTTCTGGCGGCCGAAACCCTTGGCCTCGGTGACGGTGATGCCTTGGAGTCCGGCCTCCTGAAGCGCTTCCTTCACTTCGTCCAGCTTGAATGGCTTGATGATCGCTTCGATCTTTTTCATGTAAAAAATGGCCTCCACTGCCAAGAAGAGGGGTGGTGTACCCCGCTTGCGCCTCCATCTAGCACGAACCGTGCCAATCCAGGGGAGTGGAGACGGTACAGGGCGTTTTCGATACCGCGTCGCGCTCGGTTGCAAATTCGCGTCATCCGCTGCGTCGGATGCGGCATGGACGCCCAAACCCTGTACATCGCCCCTCCTCAATCCTGCGTAAAAAATGGGCAGGAAGCGCAATTGGCAGGCAGACCCCTCTCGAATGCGACCACATCTGCAAACGATACGCGGCCGCGGCGGTTTGCTTCGAACCGAAAACTGGACAATGCTTGATCGCACAGAGATCGGCAATCCCATGCGCAATGAACTTCTATCGACGGCCGAAATGGCCGAGGCGGACAGACTGGCGATCACGGCCGGACCGCTCGACGGCTACGGATTGATGCAGCGCGCCGGCGAAGCGGTCGCGGCCCTGGTTCTGGCGCGCCACCCGGGCGCGAAGAGGGTGCACGTGTTGTGCGGTCCCGGCAACAATGGCGGCGACGGCTATGTCGTGGCGCGGCTGTTGTCCGATGCCGGCGTCGATGTGGTTCTGTGGGCGTTGGGCGAACCGCGAGCCGGCAGTGACGCCGCGCTGGCTGCCGCCGCCTGCACCCTGGAGCGGCGCCCGTTGCCGGCCCTCACGGCCGAAGCCGGCTCGCTGGTCGTCGATGCGATCTATGGCGCGGGCCTGTCGAAGCCTCTCACCGGTGACGCCAAGGCCGCGGTCGACATCGTGACGGCGATGAACCTGCCGGTGGTCGCGATCGACCTGCCTTCGGGCGTTTCCGGCGATAGCGGCGAAGTTCTCGGCTCGGCATTTCGCGCCGTCCTCACGGTGACTTTCGCACGAAAGAAGCCCGGGCACCTGCTGCTGCCGGGCCGAGAGCGATGCGGCGAGATCGTGTTGGCCGATATCGGCATTCGCGACCAGATCATCGACGAGATCGCGCCAAGGACGTTTGAGAACCGGCCCGGGCTCTGGATCGCGAACTTTCCTGCGCCCGCCGTGGACGCGCATAAATACAAGCGCGGCCATACGAGCGTTTTTTCGGGCGGACCATCGGCGACGGGCGCCGCGCGCCTTTCGGCGCTGGCGGCCGCAAGAAGCGGGGCAGGGGCCGTCACCGTGCTCTCGCCGGCAAATGCCATGCAGGTCAACGCGGCGCATCTCACCTCCATCATGCTGCGTAAGGTCGACGCTATCGAGGATGTGCATGACCTGATCGGCGATCGCCGGCCGTCCACCTTTGTCCTCGGTCCCGGCTTCGGCATCGGCGACAAGGCGCGCGATTTCACGCTCGCCGTGCTCGCCAAAAACCGTCAGGACGGCGGCGTCGAGGGCCTCGTGCTCGACGCCGACGGCATCACGTCTTTCCGTAGTGCGGCCTCGACGCTGTTCCAGGCAGCCGGCAGGCCGGACGCGCCGGCGTTGATCATGACGCCGCATGAGGGCGAGTTCGGCAGGCTGTTCGCGGACATTGCGGGCAACAGGGCGTTGTCGAAGCTGGCCAAGGCGCGCGAAGCCGCGCAACGCGCCAACGCGGTGATCGTCTACAAGGGCGCCGACAGCGTGATCGCCGCGTCGGACGGCCGCGCGGCGATCAACGGCAATGGCGTGCCGTGGCTCGCCACCGCCGGTTCGGGCGATGTGCTGGCAGGCATCATCGCGGGCTTGCTCGCCCAAGGCATGCCGGCCTTCGAAGCGGCTTGCGCCGGCGTTTGGATCCACGCCGAGGCAGGCAGTCGCTTTGGGCCGGGCTTGATGGCCGAAGACCTGCCCCTGGCCATGGTGCCGGTTCTTCGCGACCTGACGCAGAACCCTATCCGATGAAACGGCTGGGGCTCGTCATCGCGGCCTTTCTCCTGGCGGCTTTCGCTGCCCAATTTGCGCATGCCGCCGGTCATCCCGTCACCATCGTCGACGACCCGCGTGTACTCGCCACGCTTGACGCCAAGGGATACGGTTTCGCCGGCCTCTTCGGCGTCGATGGCAAGGACGACCTGAAGACCCTCTACGACTCCGCTCCGGCCTATCACGCCCTGGTCGAAACCGTCGCCGCCGATGTTGCAGCGCTTCGCGCCGACATCAAGGCCGGCGGTCGTACCCTCTATGAAGTGACCGACGGCAATGTCGGCCGCATCATCGACATGCGCTGGCTGAAGACGAACGCGGCGCGCTTCCGGCTTGTCGGCGTCGTCAACCGGCTCGACCGGCGCGATTTCGCGGCGCTTGGCCAGGAGACGAGCTGCGGCGAGGTGCGGTTCATCTACCGCCTTGCGTACTCGTTCAAGAAGAACGGCAAGCAACTGGCCTCGCGCTTGCCATTCAACCTCAGCGCAATATACCGCGTCGCTCCGGACACTGACGGCGGCTGCGCGGGCGCGGCCGGCCGCTGGACGCCACAGCTCGACGAAACGGTCGATGCCGGCTGGCTGACCGGCGGGCCGCTCGAAAAGGCCTCGCTATCCTTCAAGCAGATCGAGCTCAACGCGCAGGTCGTGCGCTTTCCTTCCGGCCAGGAAACCGAGTTCGGCGGGCAGGCGGCTTACCTTATGCGCATCTTCAGCATCGACGGCGCGATGGTCGCAGAGAAGCCTCTGGAAAATACGCCGGACACGGCACGGCTCGCGGACGATGCGGCCCTGAAAGCGCGGCTTGCCGACTATGTCCGCGCCAATGCCGCTGCGGTCGATCTCGGCGTCTATCAAATCCCGGACGAGTTCCTGGCGAGAAAAGTCATCTCCTGGTCGACCTTCGGCAGCGCAAGGCAGGCCAATCATCCGTTCACGCCGTTGCTCGATCCCAAAGCGTTCGCCGGGCTCGATTATTCGAAATTTTCATTGGCCCGCACGCCGGAAGCCCTGGTCGAGCGGCTCGACAACGGCGCCTGCCAGGGCTGCCATCAGGCCGGTTCGACCGCCGGCTTCCATTTCATCGGCCTCGACGACGCGACGACCTCGCCGCTGAACCGGCTCGAGGTCGGCATATCGCCGCATCTCCATGCCGAGATCCCGCGCCGCGAAGCCTGGCTGCAGGCGACCGCCGAGGGCAGGGAGCCCAACCGCTTCCGGCCATTGTCGTTTGCGCCACCCGCTGCCTGGAAAGACACTGGCGAGGTCGTCTATGCGCCGGCCGAAACGGCGATGCCATGCCTGATGCCGGAAGACGCCGCTCGCTTCGGCAGCAGCTGGCAATGCGGCGGCGGTACGATCTGCACGCCAATCGCCACCGCCTCGGGGGTGAGGATCAAACTGGCGCAATGCCTGCTGCCGAAAGACAGTCCCGCCATGTTTTCCGGCCATCCTTGCCTCACCGGCTCGATCGCCAGCAATGCGGCAGAGCCGTTCAACGACCGCTACAGGATCACCGGCCAGTTCGCCGCCTTCGCGCCGGCGATCTCCCGCACGGCCTATACCTGCCGTCCACCGAAGATCGGCGTCCCAGGAGGCTTCGCCTACCGCGCTTGCGACGACAAGGATCGCGCCTTCTCCGACTTCAAACCGGGCAAGCCGATGCCCAGTGAAATCTGCGGTCTTGTCGGCGGCAAAAAATTCGACATCTGCGTGGCGACCAACAATTTCGACCGGTGTCTTGGCGGCGCGGTCAATCGCGGCAACCGTCCAGCCTGCTCGGCCGACCATTTCTGCCGCGAGGACTATATGTGCCAGTCGCTGCCCGCGGATACGCCGGGCGCAGCCAAGGTCAAGGGCATCGGCTTCTGCTCGCCGACCTATTTCATCTTCCAGATGCGCATCGACAATCACGCCACCCCATGGGCGACCACGGCGCGCGCGAGCATGGGCGCAGGCTTCGGCGCGGCAGCCGAGGAATAAGGTCAGGCGAATTGCGGCGCGTGTTTTCGGATCGCTGTCGCCAGCGCCTCGCGAACCCGGTCTTCGCTGATGGCGCGCGTGTTCTCCACCCAGCCCGGTGTCGAAATCGGCGGCTCGAGAAAGATCACCTGTTCGTTCACCGGACCATGCACATAGGCCCGGTTCGAGCCGTATATGAGCACGCATGGGCCGCCAAGCGCACCGGCGGCATGAGAGATGCCGCCGTCGACGCCGAGGAAAACAGTCGAGGCCGCGATCTGGCACATGGCTTCAGCGATATCGGGCGTCGAGGTGAAGTCGATCGCCTCCGGCAAATGAGCCTTTATTTCGGCGGCGGCCTGCCGCTCCCGCGGTCCTCCGATCAGCCAGACCGACCAGCCGCGAGCAGCATAGTCGCGCGCGATCGAGACGAAGCGCTCCATCGGCCATGACCGCTTGTTGGCAAAATCGGACGTGTAAAGCGCAATCGCCGGCCTGGCCGGGTCGATGCCGTTGCGCTGGCGCCAGCCGGCGAGTTCCTCAGGAGAAACAACGAGCTGCGGCGCCGGCAATGGTCTTTCTTCAGCGGGCCTTTCGCCGAGAGATGCGATTGCGCAGACCTGTTCGGCCAGCCGTGTCTTGCGCGGGCCGAATGCAATCATCGATTTCAGCCAGCCTGCGGGCAGGCGGTTGACGATGCCGAACTGGAACTCGCGCGGATAGCCGATGCGCTCCGGTATTCCGGCCAGCCACGGCACCAGGGATGCCTTGGTGCTACTGGTAAGCATATAGGCCACCTGGTAATTCTCCTCGCGCAGTCTTCGCGCGAGTGCGGCTCGCTCTTTCAGCCCCGGCTTCCAGTGCTTCTCCGCTATCCAGACCTTGCGAACATGCGGCATCAGCCGCGCCAGCGGCGCGGCGATCCTCGAGGTAATGATGTCGATCGGCTGTCCGGGAAATCTCCCGGCGATGATCTGGATGGCCGCGTGGCAGCGGATGAAATCACCGATCGCCGGCAGGCAGAAAACCAGGATGGGGCGCAATGCGCGATACCTTTTCGATCCGGAAAGGCCGCCGCTGACAGGAAGCGTTTGCGTGATGTCTCACGGAAGCGCTTCGCCATCAAGGATGCGGCGGTAGAGCTCCAGATAGGCTTTTGCGGCCTTCTGGATCGGAAACCGGTCTGCCGCGGATTCGCGGCATCTTTGCGCCGACAAACCGCCGATTTCGCCAAGGCCGCGCGCGAACTCGTCATCCGTGTCGAAGAAGCGGCCGGTTTCCGCGTCGACCGTTTCGGGCAGCGCGCCGCGCGCCGTTGTCAGGACAGGCGTGCCGCACAGCATGGATTCGACCGGCGCGTTTCCAAAAGGCTCTTCCCAGGAAATCGGGTTGAGAAAGGCCCTGGTCTCGCCCAACAGACGCACCTTCGGTTCGCCGTCGACCATCCCGTGGTAGCGGAATCGTGACGACAGGCTCTTGAAGAAGACGCCCTCGCGGCGCGTCTTGCTGCGGCCAAGCAGCTTCCAGCGCGAGCCGCCGGCGATATCGAGCTTGAAATCGTATTTTTTCGCCAGGTCCACCGCCCGGTTGAGACCCTTTCCGGCCCGCGCGATGGCCGCCATGAAGAACAGATGGTCGTTCTTCGACGGCGCCAGCCGATAGGCGTCCACCGGAAAGCCGTTATAGACGAAGGTCTCGCGTCCATGCAGTTCCGCATGGCGGGCGCTGATGAAGCTCCAGTTCGGCTGCGGCCTCGGGTAATCCGGCAGATGACCGCGCTCGGTGTTCAGCGTCGGAAAAGGGACCTCGACCTTCCAGGCATGGAGATGGACGATATCGGCGTCCTTGGGCACAGCCGCGCGGCATTCGTCATTGGTGACCGCGTGGCGCACCTCGCACATCGGATGCGACGACCCCGGGCCGGCGATCAACGTCACCTGATGCCCCATCTTGACCATTTCCGTGGTCAGCCATTCGACCTGCCGCTGGATGCCGCCATAGCCCTTGCACGGAATAAGGCCCTGGGCCGCGAGTGTTATACGCATGTCGTCTCCGCGCTCATTTAGCGGTGGTCGTCCTTTCGGCTGATGGAGATCTGCTCACAACGGAATGTTGTCGTGCTTCTTCCAGGGGTTCTGCATGTCCTTGTTGCGCAGCATGCGCAACGCGCGCGCCACCCGGCGGCGGGTCGAATGCGGCATGATCACCTCGTCGACATAGCCGCGCTCGGCGGCGACGAAGGGCGACAGGAAGCGATCCTCGTAAGTCTTTGTATGAGCGGCGATTTTCTCCGGATCGCCGATGTCCTTGCGGTAGATGATCTCGACCGCGCCCCTGGCGCCCATCACGGCGATCTGCGCCGTCGGCCAGGCATAGTTCATGTCGCCGCGCAAATGCTTCGACGCCATAACGTCATAGGCCCCGCCATAGGCCTTGCGGGTGATGATGGTGATCTTCGGCACGGTCGCCTCGGCATAGGCGAAGAGCAGCTTGGCGCCGTGCTTGATCAGCCCGCCATATTCCTGCGCGGTGCCGGGCAAGAAGCCCGGCACGTCGACGAAGGTGACGATCGGAATCGAAAAACAGTCGCAGAAGCGCACGAAGCGCGCGGCCTTGCGGCTCGCGTCGGAATCGAGCACGCCGGCCAGCACCATCGGCTGGTTGGCGACGAAGCCCACCGTTCGGCCCTCGACGCGACCGAAGCCGGTGACGATGTTCTTGGCAAAGCTCTGCTGGATCTCGAAGAAATCGCCTTCGTCGGCGACCTTCAGGATCAGTTCCTTGATGTCATAGGGCTTGTTGGCATTGTCGGGGATCAGCCGGTCGAGCGATAGGTCGTGGTCCGTCACCGACTGGTAGCACTCGATCTCGGGGATCTCGGCCGTGTTGGATGCCGGCAGCAGGTCGACCAGCCGGCGCATCTGCAGCAGCGCCTCGACATCGTTATCATAGGCGCCGTCGGCGATGGAGGATCTGGTGGTGTGGACGGAAGCGCCGCCGAGACTCTCCGCGGTCACCGTCTCGTTGGTCACCGTCTTTACCACGTCCGGCCCGGTGACGAACATGTAAGAGGTGTCGCGCACCATGAAGATGAAATCGGTCATGGCCGGCGAGTAGACGTCGCCGCCGGCGCAGGGGCCCATGATCAGCGAAATCTGCGGGATAACGCCGGATGCGAGCACATTGCGCTGAAAGATCTCGGCATAACCGCCGAGCGCCGCCACGCCTTCCTGGATGCGCGCGCCGCCGGCATCATAGAGGCCGATGATCGGCGCGCGATTGCGCAACGCCATCTCTTGCACTTTAATGACCTTTTCGGCATGCGCCTCCGACAGCGAGCCGCCGAACACGGTGAAATCCTTGGCGAAGATGTAGACCGGGCGGCCGTTGACGGTGCCCCAGCCGGTGACGACGCCGTCGCCAGCGATCTTGGTCTTCTCCATGCCGAAATCGGTCGACCGGTGCTCGACATACATGTCGAACTCCTCGAACGAGCCTTCATCGAGAAATATCTCGATACGCTCGCGGGCGGTGAGCTTGCCCTTCTTGTGCTGCGCGTCGATGCGGTCCTTGCCACCGCCCATGCGGGCAATCTCGCGGCGACGCTCGAGTTCCTTCAGCACGTCTTTCATCACTGGTCCCCAAAAAGGATAAGTGATTTGTGGTAATGGCGAGGGCAGAGGAGCGCAAGCGCCCTCGTTTTGCTGCATTGCAACAGGGCCCCTTGCATTTCGGGCCGGACTCGGCCATATGCGGCGTATAGGCGCTTGGGCCGGTATGTCCGGCTTTCTCCATGAATGAGACTGGTTGCGTCTGTTTTCCCTCTTTCAAGTCGACCCAGGTCGATCGGCAAGACGGCGAAAAAGCCCCGGGGCATGAAGTCCGCGGGCACGACAGCGCAGCCGCGCGGACGTTTCCCGTCCGCCGCCTTGTCGTTTCCTGATGATTGTTTCGACGGCAGGTTGCGCCCTGCCGCCATTTGACGTTTGCGGCGATTGCGCCGCTTGAAAGAAGATAGATTTGACCAACGAAAACACTCTCCCCAACATCGATGCTGGGGAACTCTCCGGTTTCGCGGCCCTTGGCATTGGCGGCGCGCTGCTGAAGGCCACGCTTGGCGCGGGCTTCACCGAGCCGAAGCCGATCCAGGTGCAGGCGATCCCGCCGCAGTTGGAAGGCCGCGACATATTCGGCATCGCCCAGACCGGTTCGGGCAAGACGGCCGCCTTCGCGCTGCCGATCCTGTCGAAGATCATTGGCCTGGGCACCAAGCGCCGGCCAAAGACAGCCCGCGCGCTGATCCTGGCACCGACGCGCGAGCTTGCCGTGCAGATCGAGGACACCATCAAGCTGCTCGCCAAGGGCGCGCACATCTCCACCGCGCTGGTGCTCGGCGGCGTCTCGCGTTTCAGCCAGGTTAAGAAGATCGCTCCCGGCGTCGACATCCTGATCGCCACGCCTGGACGGTTGACCGATCTGGTGCGTGAAGGCGACCTTATCCTTGCCGACACCAAATGGCTCGTCCTCGACGAGGGCGACCGCATGCTCGACATGGGTTTCATCAACGACGTCAAGCGCATCGCCAAGGCGACCGCGCCGGACCGCCAGACGGCGCTGTTCTCGGCCACCATGCCTGACGAGATCGCCGAGCTTGCCAAGGGCCTCCTGAAGAATCCGGTCCGTATCGAGGTCTCGCCGCAGAGCACGACGGCCGCCGAGATCGTGCAGAGCGTGGTGCTTGCCCGCACCAGGCAGAAGCGCCAGGTGCTTTCTAAGATGCTGGCCGACGAGGCGATGCGCACGGTGATCGTGTTCTCGCGCACCAAGCATGGCGCCGATCGTGTCACCAAGGACCTTGTGCGCGACGGTTTTGAAGCCGCCGTCATCCACGGCAACAAGTCGCAGAACGCCCGTCAGAAGGCGCTCAACGATTTCCGCGACGGCTCGGTCCGCATTCTGGTCGCAACCGATATCGCGGCGCGCGGCATCGATGTGCCCGGCATCAGCCATGTCGTTAATTTCGACCTGCCGGATGAAGCGGAAAGCTATGTCCATCGCATCGGCCGCACCGGCCGCAACGGCAGGGACGGCATCGCGATCACGCTTTGCGATCCCTCGGAGAACGCCAAGCTGCGGCAGGTCGAGCGCATCATCCGCATGAAGCTGCCGGTTGTTGCCGATCATCTCGGCAGCCCGGATCCGCAGCGCGACCCCAGGGAAAAGGCCGAGCGCCATTTCGAGCCGGCCAATGACCGCGAGCATCATGGCGGCCGTCGCGATGGCCGCCGCCCGGGCAATGGCGGTGGCAAGAAGCACTTCGCCGGCCAACCCAATGGCGAGCGCGGACCGAAGCCGCAGGGCGAACGCCCGGCGGCCGCCCAGCCGAACGGCCAGCGCAAGCCTGACGGCTTCAAGCGCTTCAAGGGCAACAACAAGCGCCGCTTCGGCGGCAAGCGTCCGGCGAACCGGGCCGCTTGAGCCCGTCAAGGCGATGCAAGAAGAAACGGCCGGAGCGATGCTCCGGCCGTTTTCATTTCACCGGCCCCATTTT
This sequence comes from Mesorhizobium sp. WSM3859, assembly GCF_002295065.1. Classification (GTDB taxonomy): domain Bacteria; phylum Pseudomonadota; class Alphaproteobacteria; order Rhizobiales; family Rhizobiaceae; genus Mesorhizobium. The sequence continues at coordinate 258,562 of NZ_NSGG01000006.1, read as the reverse complement.
ATTCACTGGCTTGCCTGCTGCTGCATCAGCGCCTTCACCCACACCACGATACGCTGGGTGAGGAAGGCCGTGGTCTGCGGCGAAAGCACATCGCCGGCGATCACGTGATTGTCCGGGTCGCCGGTGTCGTCGACCGGCACCAGCTCGTGCGGAGCGGCCCATCGCCCCGCTACCTCGCGCGTCCGGTCCGGCCTCACCACCTTGTCGGAATCCGAGAAGATGAACAGGGCAGGGATCTTTGCCTTCTCGGCCGGCGCGGCATAGGCAAGCTCGGTGAGCGCGGCCATCGGCAGCACCGCTTTCATCGGGTATCTGGTGGTCCAGAATTTTTCGTGGAGCGCGTTGCGCGCCGGGAAGCTGCGCTCCTTGCCGCCGACAAGCTCGGCGATCTGTCCGCCCCAGCGCATGGTCAGCAACTCCGCGCCGGAGGCCTTGACGCCGAAATTCGGCGAGATGAACGCGATTGCCGCGACACCGTCCGAAGCACCCGGCTGCGTCGCTGCCCATGCTGCCAGCGAGCCGCCGGTCGACGTCCCGATGACGATCACCTTGTCGCCGATTTCGCGACCGATGGCCAAAGCCTCTTCATAGTCGTTGATCCAGGCATTGACGCTGCCTTGCGCCATCGCCGCGCCATCCTGGCCGTGACCGGTCAGCCGCGTGTAGAAGAGGTTGGCGTCCAGTTCATCCGCAATGTCGTCCGGCAAGGGCCGGACCTCGCCCTTCGAGGCGGAAAAGCCATGGATGTAGACGATGGCCAAAGGCGTCTTGGCGTGGACCATCGGGTTTGCCCAGATGATCTCCTTGTCGAGCCCGTCGCGGATGTTGGGCACGGCAGCCTCTTCACGCGCCAGGTGGGCTTGCGGATCGTCGCCGATCACCGATGGATTGAACCTGATCGTGGTATCGACCGGCACGCGGGGGCCGAGGAAGAAGCCGGCGACCAGGATGACTGCAAGGCCAAGCACCGCCAGCACGATCCGCCGCCCCATTAGAGTCTCCAAGCAACGATTCTCAACCTATGGCCGTCCCCGCCGGCAGGCAATCGCCGTTTCGCCGGCTTATGTTGCGCAGGCTTATGCCGCCTTGTCGCGGGATGGGTCTTTTTTGCCCGCCGGCCTACGATCGAAATGCAACGGCCGCCCCCACCAATGGGTGGTGAGCCCGATGACGAACCGGCAGATCGGCCGCGGCAGCAGGCCGAGCAGCTTCAGCGGCCAGCTTATGTGATAGGGAAAGGTGACTTCGAAGCGGCCTTTCTTGATGCCGCGGGCCATGCGGCGCGAGGCGCGATGCACAGGCATGAGACCCGGCATCGGCAGCTTGTTCTTTTCGGTCAGCGGCGTGTCGACGAAACCCGGATTGATGACCTGGACGCGGATGTTCATCTTGTCGAAGTCGTATTTCAGCGACTCCGCCAGGATGTTGATCGCGGCCTTGGTGCCGCCATAGGCTGCCGTCGTCGGCCAGCCGGAATAGGCGGTGACCGATCCGACAAGAACGATATGGCCGCGTCCGCGCACGCGCATATGCTCGACGACAGGCACCACGCCGTTGACGATGCCGAAATAGTTCACGGCGAAGGAACGATGGAAATCGCGCACCACCAGATTCTCGCCAGGGGTGGCGATGTAGTTGCCGGCATTGAAGACGGCAAGCACGATCGGACCCATCTGCTCCTCGATCGCGGCGGCCGTGCGCGCCATGCCGTGCTCGTCGGTGACGTCGCAGGGAAAGGACCTCACATGCCCGGGCATTTGCGCCGTTTCGACGATCAGCGTGTCGGCTGGATCTTCCGGCAGCGACGTCACCGCCACGGCATAGCCTTGATTGGCGAGATCCTTGGCCAACGCGCGACCAAGCCCGCTGCTGCCGCCCGTGATCCAGGCGACACCGTCTTTCGGATTGGCCCGGTAGAGTGTCATGGGATGTCCTGCGGATGTTCAGGTTTGCTCTAGCGGCGGAGAAATCGGTTGAAAAGAGCGGTTTTGCACCTGGCACTGAAATGATTGCGAGCGTTGCACCATCCGGAATGCGACTGGACCAGGCAAAATCTTGCCTTGAAACCGCGGCGTCCGGTTTTTAGGGTCTCGCCGCACACACAAAGGAATCCCACATGCCCCGTTCTGTGATCGAAGCGATCGGCAACACGCCCCTGATCCGGCTCAACAAGGCCTCGGAAGCGACCGGCTGTGAGATCCTCGGCAAGGCTGAGTTCATGAATCCGGGACAATCGGTGAAGGATCGGGCCGGCCTGTTCATCATCCGCGATGCCGAACAGCGTGGGCTGCTCAAACCTGGCGGGCTCATCGTCGAAGGCACTGCCGGCAACACCGGCATCGGCTTGACGTTGGTCGCCAAGGCGCTCGGCTACCGCACCGTGATCGTTATCCCCGACACGCAGAGCCAGGAAAAGAAGGACACGATCAAGATCCTGGGCGCGGAGCTCATCGAAGTGCCGGCCGTGCCTTACAAGAACCCGAACAATTATGTGAAGCTGTCGGGCCGCCTTGCCGAGCAATTGGCGCGCTCGGAGCCGAACGGCGCGATCTGGGCCAACCAGTTCGACAACGTCGCCAACCGCGACGGTCATATTCGCACGACGGCCCAGGAGATCTGGGCTCAAACCGGCGGCAAGGTCGATGGCTTCGTTTCGGCCGTAGGCTCGGGCGGCACGCTCGCCGGTGTCGCGCTCGGGCTCAAGGGCAAGAGCAAAGACGTCAAGATCGCGCTCGCCGATCCGCTGGGCGCCGCGCTCTACAGTTTCTACACCAGCGGCGAGTTGAGATCCGACGGCAACTCGATCACCGAAGGCATCGGGCAGGGCCGCATCACCGCCAACCTGGAAGGCTTCAGGCCGGACTTCTCCTACCAGATCACGGACGAGGAAGCGTTGCCGATCATCTTCGACCTGATCCAGGAAGAGGGCCTCTGTGTCGGCGGCTCGACCGGCACCAACATCGCCGGCGCCATCCGCCTGGCGCGCGAGCTCGGACCCGGCCACACCATCGTGACAATCCTTGCCGACTACGGCACGCGCTACCAGTCCAAGCTCTTCAATCCGGAGTTCCTGCGCGGCAAGAATCTTCCGGTGCCGGGCTGGATGGAAGAGAAGGCCGACATTTCCGTGCCGTTCGAAAAGGTAGCATGATGGCGCACAAGACCGAGGCGCTGTTTCGCGACGACGCCTATCAAACGACGGCCGAGGCCGAGGTCGTCGCCATCAACGATCGCGGCGGCATCCTTCTCGACCGCACGATCTTCTACGCTACGTCGGGTGGACAGCCGGGCGATACCGGCATGCTCGAACGAGCGGACGGCGGCCGCATCGCGATCGCCGCCACCATCACCGGCGAAACCAAGGACGAGATTATCCATGTACCGGCGCCGGAGCAGCCGCTCCCCGCTGTCGGCGAAAGGCTGAAGCTCTCGATCGACTGGAAGCGGCGGCACCTTCTGATGCGCATGCATTCCGCCTGCCACCTGCTGACTGTCGTTTGCCCGTTTCCGATCACCGGGGCGGCGGTCGCCGAGAACGACAGCCGTGTCGACTTCGATATCCCAGACAGCGGCTTCGTCAAGGAAGATGTGACGGCCCGGCTGATGGAGCTGGTGCGCGCCGACCATCCGATCTTCACCCGGTTGATCACCGACGACGAGCTCGCCGCCAATCCCGGCCTGGTCAAATCGAAGAACGTGCGCCCGCCGGTCGGCACAGGACAAATCCGCCTGGTCTCTATCGGCGAGAACGGCTCGGTCGACAGCCAGCCCTGCGGTGGAACGCATGTGAAGTCGACTGGCGAGGTCGGCGAGATCCATATCGGCAAGATCGAGAAGAAGGGCCGCGAGAACCGGCGCTTCCGCATCCGCTTCGGGCCAATGCCGACGAATTGATGCTCGAAGTGATGAAGCATGATGTCGCCCGAAAACCGCTTCACACTTTTCGGCATCATGCTCTAAACCGAGGCGGGCCAGGGAGAACAAAATGGCGCAGGACAGTCCCTTCATCGTCGACGCCGACTGGCTGGAGAAGCAGCTTGGCGAGCCCGGCCTCACCATCATCGACGCCTCCTGGTATCTGCCGGCGCAAAAGCGAGACGCCCGCGCCGAATACGATGCCGCGCACATTCTCGGCGCGCGCTTCCTCGACCAGGACGCGGTTTCCGATCCGGATTCCAAATTGCCGCACACCTTGGCCTCGCCGCAGCACTTTGCCCAGTATGTCGGCGCCATGGGCGTTACGGCTGATGACACAATCGTCGTCTATGACGGGCCTGGCGTGTTCTCGGCGCCGCGCGCCTGGTGGATGTTCCGGGTCATGGGCGTCTTCCAGGTCTACATCCTGAATGGCGGCTTCGACCGCTGGAAAGCCGAGGGGCGGCCGGTGACTTCCGAGCCGACCAAGATTGCGCCGAGTGTCTTCCATGCCGATTTCGACGCGGACCGTGTCGTTGGCCTCGACGAGATGCGCAGGATCGTCGACGGCCGCCAGAGCCAGATCGCCGACGCGCGCTCGCCCGGCCGTTTCGCCGGAACCGATCCTGAGCCTCGCCCGGGCGTCCGTTCAGGCCATATGCCGGGCGCGCACAATGTCCCGATCACGGCGCTTGCCGAGAATGGCGAGCTGCTGCCCAAGGACCGCTTGCGCAAGATGATCGAGGATGCCGGCATCGATTTGTCGAAGCCAGTCGTCACGTCCTGCGGCTCGGGCATCACGGCGGCGGCGGTCACGCTGGCGCTGGAGACGCTCGGCCATACCGACAACCGGCTTTACGACGGATCCTGGACGGAGTGGGGCGGTCTCAGCGACACGCCGGTGGTGACGTGGAAAGAATAATGGAAAACGGCGCGCTGCAAGCTATCGATGTCATGGTCACGTTCCTGGAGATGCATGCCGCGCCGGCGGTCTCGCCGCCGATCCCCTACAACCGGCAGATCGCGCTGCTGAAGACCAAGGACATCCCGCTCCATTTCTACCGCTATTTGATAGATCGCGTCGGGCGCAAATGGCACTGGGTCAACGTGCTGAGGATGAGCGACGAGGAGCTTGCCGCCGGCCTGCACCGCGAGGACCGCGACGTCAGGGTGCTCTATCTCGACGGCGCTCCCGCCGGCTTCTTCGACCTCAAGCCGCATCTGCCGGACGAAGTGGAGCTCGCCTATTTCGGCATGATGGAACATGCGCACGGCCAGGGCATCGGCCGCTGGTTCCTCGGCGCGGCGATCTCGGCGGCCTGGGCATACGGGCCAAAGTTCGTCTCCGTGCAGACCTGCACGCTCGACCATCCGGCGGCTCTGCCGCTGTACCAGAAACTCGGCTTCACGCCCGTGGCGCAGAAGAAGGAAGTCGTGCACCCGCTGACCCTCGCCGAGCGTTCGGCCAGCGTCATGCGGGGCTAGACCCGTTTTACGCTGCCGCCGAGCCCAACCGGCGGACGCTTTCCCGGAATTGCCGTGGGCCTGAACATCTCGTTCATCGCCGCTTCAGGCTGTCTTTGCCATTGTCCGGCCGCATTACGAGGCCGAGCTTGTAGGAGAAAGACATGTTGACCCGACGTATGTTTGCCGTCGCCGCGATCGCGGCAATTGCCATGCCGAGCCTGGCCTTCGCGCAGGCGAGCACGCCTTCGGCCGCGACGATCGAGCGGCAGCTGGACGCCGCGCCCAGGAAGAAGCTGCGCCCGAACGAGCGCGTCACCGTTCGCGAGTTCAAGCGCCGGCCGGATCTGCGGCGCATGGCGCGTTCGATCGACATCCAGTCGATCAATTTCGAGTTCGGCTCGGCCGCCATCGCCCCCTCGCAATATGGCAAGGTCGAGATCATCGCCGACGGCTCCATCGCATCCTGCGACACGACCGTGGCGCCCGCATCCTGATCGAGGGCCACACCGACGCCGTGGGCTCCTTCGAATCGAACCAGGTCCTGTCCGAGCGCCGGGCCGCCTCCCTGAAGCGGACCCTGGTAGGCGAGTTCGGCGTGCCCTCGTTCGCGCTGGAAACCGTTGGCTATGGCGAGGAATTCCTGCTTGTGCCGACCCAGCAGGAGAACTGGCGCAACCGCCGCGTGACGCTGCGCCGCTTCGATGATTTCGTGCGGTAACGCTCGGCCCGACAATGCCGATGGTCGAGGGCCCGGTTGTGCAAAGCAGCCGGGCTCTTCATGTGCGCGCCGCTAGAGCAATTCCAGGAAAAGTGTGAGCGGGTTTCCGTCCGGAATTGCGTAAAAACAAAGAGTTAGAGCGGTTCGCCGTTTCCGTGAAACGGTGAAACGCTCTAGGCAGGAATCGGGTGGGAGGCACTGCCGCCAAGGCATAATTTCCGGACATCGACACCGGAGATTTGCCATGAGCATCCAGTTCAAAGCCTTGCCGACCGAAGCCGTGCGCGCCTTGCAGCGGGGAGGGCCTGATGCCTATGGCCTCGCCCCGGAACACCGGATTTCCGACGGCGACGGCGTGCCCTGCAGGCATTGCATGAAGAACGTCGCTGCGGGCGACGGCTACCTGATCGTGGCCTACCGACCGTTTCCGGAACTGCAGCCCTATGCCGAGACAGGCCCGATCTTCCTGCACGCCGAGGAATGCGAACGCGCCGCCGATGGGGATGCTCTGCCGGAGATGCTCGCAAGCAGCGACTATATCGTGCGTGGTTATGGCAAGGACGACCGCATCGTCTATGGCAGCGGCGCGGTCACGCCGACGGGCGACATCACAGCCCGCGCGACAACACTGCTTGGGCGCGAAGACATCGCCGACATCCATGTCCGCTCGGCCCGGAACAATTGCTATCAATGCCGCATCGAGCGGGCCTGATCCCAAACCGGCCCGATCCCAGACCGGCATGACCCAAAAAGAAGCCCGCCGATGGTCAGGCGGGCCGTTGGAGGGTCTGACAGAAGCTGTCGGCCAGTGCTGCCAGGCCGGAATTGTCCGAAACCGGCAAGCAGCACAGACCGCCAGTAGCATTGCGTGTCTAGGCATCTTTCCCGCCCGGCGAATGTGAAGCATTTCACACAAGGACGCATAACCGCCGAAAGACAGGATCGAACTCCGTCAAGACTGTCGTATTCTCGTCGTACTCCTTTGCTAAGAAGTAATGGTTGATGATTTGTCGACCGCGGATGGACCGGCGGCAGATCGCAACATCGAGGAAGCGGGGCTTTTGCTCCGCTTTTTTGCTTTTTGCTTCCAGGAAATTGAGCGCGCAATGCCGCAGAGGCCGCTCCGCGTTCTTTCTGAAATTGCTCCAGGCCAAGAAAAAAGCCCGCCGGAGTTACCCGGCGGGCGTGACAGGAGGAATTCTTGCCGGATATCAGGCGGCAAGCACCGCCTTCGGTTCGACCATTTCGTAGCCGAGCGCCTCGGCAACAGCGCGGTTGGTGATCTTGCCCTTATGGACATTGAGGCCGTTGCGCAGGTGATGGTCGTCGACCAGCGCCTTGAGGCCCTTGTCGGCGAGCTGCAGGCCATAGTGCAGTGTCGCGTTGTTGAGCGCGTGCGCCGAAGTGACCGGCACGGCGCCGGGCATGTTGGCGACGCAATAGTGGATAACGCCGTCGACCTCATAGGTCGGATCGGCATGGGTCGTGGCATGCGAGGTCTCGAAGCAGCCGCCCTGGTCGATCGCGACGTCGACCAGCACCGAGCCTTTCTTCATGCCGGAAAGCATTTCGCGGGTCACGAGCTTGGGCGCGGCGGCGCCCGGGATCAGCACGGCGCCGATGACGACGTCGGCCGAGAAGCATTCCTCTTCCAGCGCCTCTACGGTCGAATAGCGCGTATGCACGCGGCCGCCAAAAATGTCGTCGAGCTGGCGCAGGCGCGGGATCGAGCGGTCGATGATGGTGACGTCGGCGCCGAGGCCGGCCGCCATCTTGGCCGCATGCAGGCCGACGACGCCGCCGCCCAGCACGGTGACCTTGCCGGGCAGCACGCCGGGCACGCCGCCAAGCAGCACGCCGCGGCCGCCATTGGCCTTCTGCAGCGCGGTGGCGCCGGCCTGGATCGACAGGCGTCCGGCGACTTCCGACATCGGCGCGAGCAGCGGCAGGCCGCCGCGATCGTCGGTCACGGTCTCATAGGCAACGGCAGTGACGCCCGAAGCGAGAAGACCCTTGGTCTGCTCCGGATCCGGAGCAAGGTGCAGGTAGGTGTAGAGGATCTGGCCGTCGCGCAGTTGTACCCATTCATTGGGCTGCGGCTCCTTGACCTTGACGATCATGTCCGACTTGGCGAACACGTCGGCCGCCGTCTTCGCGATGATGGCGCCCGCGGCGCGATAAGCGTTGTCGTCGGCGCCGATGCCGGCGCCGGCGCCCGTCTCGACCAGCACTTCGTGGCCATGCGCGACATATTCGCGGACCGAGCCGGGCGTCAGGCCGACGCGATATTCATGGTTCTTGATTTCCTTGGGGCAGCCGACACGCATCTTTCTTCTCCTGTCCGCGCCCTTTCAAGGGCGCTCTCCCTGTCACTCGTGCGTGCCACCGACTCCGGATGCGGAGGCGACACGCAATAACCTCAGTCAATCATGAATCGTTCCGTATGTGTTTGCGAATGCACTTGCGGCAAGGACCGCTCTTCGATAATCGTTGCGCAAAATAGCCGGAAATTCGCAGGAACCACGAAAAATGCCGCTCGATAGGATTGATATCGCCATTCTGGAAACTTTGCAGAAGGATGGCCGGATACCCAACGCGGCGCTTGCCGAGAAGGTCGGCCTTTCGCAATCGGCCTGTTCGCGCAGGCTCGACAATCTCGAAAAGTCCGGAACCATCCGCGGCTATCACGCCAGGCTTTCAAACAGCGCGCTCGGCCACCAGATGACGGCGATCGTGCACATATCGCTGTCGGGGCAATTCGAAAAGACGCTGTCGGATTTCGAGGCGGCGATCAAGCGCTGCCCGAACGTGCTTTCCTGCCATCTGATGTCGGGCGAATACGACTATATCCTGCGCATCGCCGCAAAGGATCTCGTCGACTATGAGCGCATCCACAAGGAATGGCTGTCGGCCATGCCGCATGTGACGAAGATCAACTCGTCCTTCGCGCTGCGCGAGATCGTCGATCGCACGGCGGTCGGGCTGCGGCCGGAAATGGCTTAGGGACTCATAACCAGCAGGAGAGCAGCGGCGATATGACAGAAAGAATCACCTTGCCCGAACTATTGCCGGCAACCGCCGTTGTCCGCGTCTCGCGCGCCAGCTATGACCCGAGCCGGTTCGCAGAAGTCGATGCCGCGAGCAAGAAGACCTCGCGGTACATAATCCCGGCCATCAGACGGCTGCCGGGACTCCTTCACTTTTATGCCGGCGTCTCGCCGAAGGGCTCCATCGTGCAGGTCAGTGTCTGGGATACCGAAGAGCATGCGGCGCAGTTCGACACGCTGAAGGAGATGGTCGTCGACGGCCGCAGGGACATGGAGGCGGTCGGCGTGACCTTCACCCCGATTTTCAACTATCCGATCGACTGGACCTGGACCGTCTAGGCAGTCGCGGCCTCCGTCACCACCTCGCTCATCGGAATATCGTGCGGCTGCGGGTAGATGGTCGCAATGCGCTGCAATTCGTAGCCGACGCCGATCACCAGCGGCCTGAACGGCATCGCCGCCAGCGTGCGGTCGTAGAAGCCGCCGCCATAGCCCAGCCGATACTTGCCTGGATCGATGCCGACGATCGGCGAAATCACGATGTCGGGCAGGACCGGATCGCCTTCGGCCGGGATCGGAATGTTCCAGACGCCTTTTTCCAGCCGGTCGCCGGGTCTGTAGGCGCGAAACACCAGCGGCTGACCCTTCTCGATGACGACAGGCAGCGCGGTGCGGCCGCCGCGCTCATTGACCGAAGCCATCCAGCCGCGCAGATCCGGCTCGCCGCGAAACGGCCAATAAAGGCTGACCATCCGGCCGTCTATGTCGCCAATCAGCGCGTCGAGGCTATTGCCGATGCGTGCCGACATGGCCGCCCGCGCATCGGCTGAGACGGCAAGGCGGGCGTTGATGAGCCGCTCACGCTCAACCCTGCGCCATCGCCTGACATCCGTCCAGTCGGAGAGAGGCTCCCGGTATTCGGGGTCGAGTTCATGCATGAAGCAAGGCGGCGAGGCGTATTGAGCCGGTCCGTCGTCGCGATTGTCAGCCATGATAGGCTCCTGTCGTGGTGTCTCACGCTATACCTGCGGCAGCACCCGCTACATATGCATTCACGACGCCGCGCGACGACTCTGGGGCATGTTTTTCAGCCGGCAAGATGTTGTTGCAGCGCACAAAATACCTACATCTCTATGTGGTAGTTTTACGCCGCGAGGTGGATGAAATGAGCGAAGCCAGGCATCATGTCGTGGTCGTCGGCGCCGGGTTCGGCGGGCTCGAACTCACCCGCACGCTGGCTGGTGCGCCGGTGCGCATTACCATGATCGACAAGCGCAATCACCACCTGTTCCAGCCGCTGCTCTACCAGGTGGCGACGACGTCGCTGGCGACCTCGGAGGTGGCCTGGCCAATCCGTCATCTCTTACGCAGGCGCAAGGACGTGACGACGCTTCTTGGCAATGTCACCGGCGTCGACCGCGCCGGCAAGCGCGTGCTGCTCGAGGACGGCAGCTCTATTGCCTACGACACTCTGGTTCTCGCCACCGGCGCGGGCCACGCCTATTTCGGCCATGACGAATGGGAACCCTTCGCGCCGGGCCTGAAGACGCTCGAGGATGCCACCACGATCCGGCGCCGCATCCTGCTCGCCTTCGAGCAGGCCGAGCGCGAAACCGACCCTGCCAGGCGCCAGGCATTGCTGACGTTTGTCATCGTCGGCGGCGGCCCGACGGGCGTCGAGCTCGCCGGCACCATTGTCGAGCTTGCGCATGACACGTTGCGCGGCGAGTTTCGCAGCATCGACACGCGGCAAGCGCGCGTCGTGCTGATCGAGGCCGGCGACCGCATCCTGGCCAATTTCGCGCCGCAGCTTTCCGACTACGCCCGCAAGGCGCTGGAGCGGCTGGGCGTCACCGTCGAGCTCGGCCGCCCCGTTACGCAATTGGATGCCGACGGCGTCGTCTTCGGCGACAAGCAGCTGCCGGCAAGGACGATCATCTGGGCGGCCGGCGTCGCCGCTTCGCCGGCGGCCGAGTGGCTCGGGGCGCCGGCCGACCGGGCGGGCAGGGTGCTGGTCGAACCCGATTTGACCGTGCCGGGCAGCCCGGAGATCTTCGTGATCGGCGACACCGCGCATGTGCTGCGGCCGGATGGAAAGCCGGTGCCGGGCGTGGCGCCTTCGGCCAAGCAGGAGGGCAAGCATGTCGCCGCGACGATCAAGGCGCGGCTTGCCGGCGACAGCGCCACGCGGCCTTTCCAGTACCGTCATGCCGGCGATCTGGCGACGATCGGCAAACGCGCTGCCGCGATCGATTTCGGCTGGATCAAGCTCACCGGCTGGCTCGCCTGGTGGCTGTGGGGTATCGCCCACATCTATTTCCTGATCGATTTCCGCAACCGCCTGGCGGTCTCGCTTAGCTGGCTATGGATTTATCTCACGGGCCAGCGCAGCGCCCGGCTGATCACGCAGGGCGACGACGACAAGAGCTGACCTCGCCGCATGCTTCATCGACACGTCACCTTGTCGCTTAACGCCGTGCCGTTCCGTCGCCGTCGGAGCGGCCCGGTTGCGGCGCCGCCATTGAGGGCTTGGTGATCGGCCGGAGAAGCGGCCCGCAAAAAGCCGTGAACCCCAAGGACCGCTGTCGCTCCCACTGGTTCCAGCCGGCCACATGCGCTAGTTTTAGCCATGCGTTATGTAATCGTCATCGCAGCCATTGCCTTCTTCCTGATCTGGGATGGCCTCTACAATCATGGTCACTATCTCGACGTGACCGTGCGGGAAATGTCGCGCATCGTGCGCCGGGTCACCGGATAGGCCTTGCCGGTTGCGCATCGCGGGCGCGACATCGTTGCCGGTTGACGCCCAGGCACCGCTCCCACAAAAACACCGCTGAATCGACGATCACGGAGGTTGGCTTGATCCGGCACATCGTTTTCTTCAGCGTGCGGCGCAAGGAAGATGTCGAGGCTGTTCGCTCGGGCTTGCTGGCGCTGGGCAGGATTCCGCACTCGAAGCATTTCGAAGTGACGCTCAACACCAAGGTCGATCTGTTCTCCAATGCGATCGACGTGGTCGTCTATGCCGAGTTCGAAGACGAGGCGGCGCTTGCCGCCTACAGGGCGCATCCGATTTATGCCGATACGACCAGCAAGGTGAAGCCGATGCGCGAACTGCGTTATTCGGCCGATGTCGTGGCCGCGGCCTGAACCGGGCAAGCGCGCATACTCTCGATCCCGCGCCCTTGAACCGCGGGCCGGAATGGGGCAAACCGCGCCGGCATGATCAAAAAATCAGCTCATCCGCTCGATCATCTCGTTCTGCCGGCACAGAACCTTGATGCCGTTCGCTCGCGCCTGACGTCGCTTGGCTTTGTCGTCGCGCCCACGGGGATCCACCCCTTCGGCACGGAGAATGCCTGCGTCTTTTTCACCGATGGCACCTATCTGGAGCCGCTGGCGGTCGGAAATGAGCAGACGGCGGACCTCGCCATAAGCGAGGGCAATGTCTTCGTCGCGCGCGACCGTCTCTACCGTCAAACCATTGGCGATGAAGGTTTTTCCGCAGTCGTCTTCGGAACGGCAGATGCCGATGCCGATCATAGGCGCTATGTCGAGGCCGGTCTTTCGGCCGGCGAAATGCTGAGCTTCTCGCGCGCCTTTACCGACGCAAACGGCAAAAGCGACATGGCTTCCTTCAAGCTGGCATTCGTATCCGACAAGGAGGCCGACGAGGCCTTCCTTTTCGCCTGCCAGCGCATCAACGCGCCAAAGATCGATCGCACGGCGCTGCAGGCGCACGCCAATGGCGTGACGAGTATTCTCGAAATCATCGCCGTCAGTGATAGGCCCGCAGCCCAGATCGGATTGATCGCGACCGCCGCCGAAGCTGGTGCGAGCGACGGCGACGCCGTGCGGCTGCCGAATGCAGTCCTCAGTGTTTTCTCGTCTGAAGATTATGGCTCGCGCTTCGGCCTGACGGTCGCGCCATCGCCGAACCTGCGCTTTGCGGCCATCGTTTTCTCGGTTCGCGACACGGCCGCCGCCAGGCGACTGCTTGCGGAAAACGCAGTCCGACACAACATGAGCGGCAATGATATCGTCGTTCCGCCGGCGCCCGGGCAGGGCGCCTCCTTCATCTTCCGGGAGACCCCATGAGCAAACCCCTGGCGCCAAATGCATCGGTAACCGTCGGCAAGGTCGTCTTTGCCAACAATGCGCCGCTGTCGCTGATCGCCGGCCCGTGCCAGCTTGAATCGCGCCAGCATGCTTTCGACATGGCCGGCGCGCTGAAGGAACTGACGCAACGGCTGGGCATCGGCCTCGTCTACAAGACCAGCTACGACAAGGCCAACCGCACCTCGCTTTCGGCAACGCGGGGCGCCGGCCTCGACGCGGCGATGCCGATCTTCGACGATCTGCGCAAGGAGTTTGGGGTCCCGGTGCTGACCGATGTCCACACCGAGGAGCAATGCGCTGTTGTCGCGCCGCATGTCGATGTCCTGCAGATCCCGGCCTTCCTGTCGCGCCAGACCGACATGCTGGTCGCCGCCGCCAAAACCGGCAAGGTCATCAATGTGAAGAAGGGCCAGTTCCTTGCGCCGTGGGACATGAAGAACGTCGTCGCCAAGATTACTGGCTCCGGCAATGCGAACGTGCTCACCACCGAGCGCGGCGTCTCCTTCGGCTACAACACGCTGGTCTCGGATATGCGCGCGTTGCCGATCATGGCTGAGATCGGCGCCCCGGTGATCTTCGACGCGACCCATTCCGTGCAGCAGCCGGGCGGGCAGGGCGGTTCATCCGGCGGTGAACGGCGCTTCGTCGCGACGCTCGCGCGCGCGGCGGTTGCCGTCGGTGTCGCCGGCGTCTTCATCGAAACTCATCAGGACCCCGACAATTCCACGTCTTCGGATGGCCCTAACATGGTGCCTCTCAAGGACATGCCGGCGCTGCTGGAAAAGCTCATGGCCTTCGACCGCATCGCCAAGGGGCACTGATCCCAGCGGCCGACCTGATCCTGCGCCGGCTTGTGGTTGCATTCAGCCGGCGCTACGCTCGTTTTCGTAACTGAGCGTCCTGGCAGGAGGAAGCCATGTCCGTTGCTCGCGTCACCGAAATCACGTCGTCGTCCAAGAAGAGCTTTCAGGATGCCATTGAGATGGGCATCGCACGCGCAGCAAAGACCCTGAAGAACGTCGAAGGCGCCTGGATCCAGGACCAGAAGATCGTTGTCCAGGACGGCAAGATCGCCGCCTACCGGGTCAACATGAAAGTCACCTTTATCCTCACCGACAGCTGAGCAAGGTCGTCGGGAACCTTAGCGCCCTCCTCTCATTGTCAATGCAGGCATTAAACCGAGAGGAGCACCATCATGACCACCCCGTCCGGGCACACCGAAGCCATTGCCGCCTCGCGCGTCATCGGCACATCCGTCTATAACACCGAAGGCAAGAGCATCGGCAGCATCGAGGACGTGATGCTCGACAAGATGTCGAACGGCATTATGTTCGCCGTGATCGGCTTCGGCGGCTTCCTCGGCATGGGCGAGAAGTACCACGCCGTCCCGTGGGCGACCCTCGACTATGACGAGGATCAAGGCGGCTACGTCGTGCCGTTCACCAAGGAGCAGTTGCAGGCCGCGCCCGCTTATTCAATCGATGAACTGACCGGCGCCGACGGCGAAGCCGCTCGCGATGCTTCATTCCAGTATTACCATGTGAAGCCGTATTGGCATTGACCGCTTAAGCACCTAAAAACCAAAGGCCCCCGGGCAAAACTCGAGGGCCTTTGGCGTTTTGAACTACTGCGCCGCTTGGAGCGTCGATAATTCCACCGAACTCTGCTGCGGCTTCTGATCGTCGCAGGACGTCAGGAACGCCGCCGCGATCAGGAACAAACTCACGATACCGCTCAACTGGGACATGGCGAAACTCCTCCTGTTTCGCCCCGCGCGAACGCGACCATAGATGAGAAGGCCACGCGATGCGCATGACTTATGATGACAGAAATTTGCGCTTCGTGAATCCGGCCCGCGGCAATAATTGCGGCGCCGCCGATTGCCTTTTGCGCCGCTTTGGCTAAGAGGGGCGCGACGCTTCAATCGATCAATCGGGGACATCGCAAATGACCGCCATCATCGACATTGTCGGGCGTGAAATCCTGGACAGCCGTGGCAATCCGACCGTCGAGGTCGACGTGGTGCTGGAGGACGGCTCGATGGGCCGCGCCGCGGTGCCGTCGGGTGCATCCACCGGCGCGCATGAGGCTGTCGAACTGCGTGACGGCGGGCCGCGTTATCTCGGCAAGGGCGTCCAGCGCGCTGTCGAGGCCGTGAACGGCGAGCTGTTCGAGGCGATCGGCGGCATGGAAGCCGAGAACCAGATCCATATCGACCAGACGATGATCGAGCTCGATGGCACGCCGAACAAGAGCCGCCTCGGCGCCAACGCCATCCTCGGCGTGTCGCTGGCGGTCGCCAAGGCTGCGGCCGAAGCCGCCGGCCTGCCGCTCTACCGCTATGTCGGCGGCGCCAAGGCGCACATCCTGCCGGTGCCGATGATGAACATCATCAATGGCGGCGCCCATGCCGACAACCCGATCGACTTCCAGGAGTTCATGATCCTGCCGGTCGGCGCGCCGACCCTGCGTGACGGCGTGCGCTGGGGCTCGGAGATTTTCCACACGCTGCGCAAGAAGCTGAAGGACGCAGGCCACAACACCAATGTCGGCGACGAAGGCGGTTTTGCTCCCAACCTGAAGAGCGCGCCGTCGGCACTCGATTTCATCATGGAATCGATCGAGAAGGCCGGCTTCAAGCCGGGCGAGGACGTTGCGCTCGGTCTCGATTGCGCCGCGACCGAGTTCTTCAAGGACGGCAATTATGTCTACGAGGGCGAAAAGAAGACCCGCGACCCGAAGGCGCAGGCCAAATACCTCGCCAAGCTCGCCTCCGACTATCCGATCATCACCATCGAGGACGGCCTTGCCGAGGACGACTGGGAAGGCTGGAAGATCCTGACCGATTTGATCGGCAAGAAAACCCAGCTTGTCGGCGACGACCTCTTCGTCACCAACACGGCGCGGCTGCGCGACGGCATCCGCATGGGCGTCGCCAATTCGATCCTGGTCAAGGTCAACCAGATCGGCTCGCTGACCGAAACTCTCGACGCGGTCGAGACCGCGCACAAGGGCGGCTACACCGCCGTCATGTCGCACCGCTCGGGCGAGACCGAGGATTCGACCATTGCCGACCTCGCGGTCGCCACCAATTGCGGACAGATCAAGACCGGCTCGCTGTCGCGCTCCGACCGCATGGCCAAGTACAACCAGCTCATCCGCATCGAGGAAGAGCTTGGCAAGCAGGCGCGCTACGCCGGCAAGTCGGTCGTCAAAGGCTGATCCAGCCTGTTTGGACCAGTTTGAAAGGGCGGGGCATCCCGCCCTTTTTCGTTTCCGGCGACCCCGCGACAGGCCGCCCGTAACCGTCCATTAAGCACAATCGGGCGAAATACGACTCATGGCCGCTTGCGTTCGCGGCCGCGAGGGTTCGGGCCATGTGGACACGTCAGCACAAGCAAAGAAACACCGGCAGGCTGATCATCCCTTCGCTTTGCGTGCTCTTCCTGGCCTATTTCGGCTTCCATGCCTATCACGGCGAGTTCGGCATCTACTCCAAGTACCGGCTCGAGGCCCGGGCGGTCGAACTGCAGGCCCAGCTTGATGCCGTGAAGGCGCGCCGGATCGACTTCGAGCGCCGTGTCCAGCTGATGCACGAAGGCACGCTGGAGAAGGATATGCTTGACGAGCAGGCCCGAAAGGCGCTCAATCTGTCGCAGCCCGACGAAATCACCATCATGTTGCCCGCTCCGACGAAATAACCGAATTTCGGTTAATCGCTCTTATTTGCAATGATTCTAATCGCTTAGATGCATGCCAGCCATGCATTTTTCAGCATGGCGCAATGCATCCTTGCGTGTTAGCCTCGCGCAAATCGGTGGGGAGGCGATCGATCTCCCTGAATGTCCGCAAAGAGACGCCAACAGGGAGTGACGCATGGCCACCGCCGCCAAAAAAGCGCCCGCCAAATCCAGATCCGACAAACAGCCCAATCTGTCAGCGCCCAAGCCCGCTGATTTTACCAAGGAAGACGAGCTTTCCGCCTATAGGCATATGCTCTTGATCCGCCGCTTCGAGGAGAAGGCCGGCCAGCTTTACGGCATGGGCTTCATCGGCGGCTTCTGCCACCTCTATATCGGCCAGGAGGCCGTCGTCACCGGCATGAAGATGGCGCTGGTCGAAGGCGACCAGATGATCACCGCCTATCGCGACCACGGCCACATGCTGGCGATGGAACTGTCGCCGCGCGGCGTCATGGCCGAGCTCACCGGACGCCGCGGCGGCCTGTCGAAGGGCAAGGGCGGCTCCATGCACATGTTCTCCAAGGAGAAGCATTTCTACGGCGGCCACGGCATTGTCGGCGCGCAGGTGTCGCTCGGCACCGGCCTTGCCTTCGCCAACCGCTACCGCGACAACAAGAACGTCTCGCTGACCTATTTCGGCGACGGCGCGGCCAACCAGGGCCAAGTCTATGAAAGCTTCAACATGGCCTCGCTGTGGAAGCTGCCGGTGATCTACATCATCGAGAACAACCGCTACGCCATGGGCACGTCCGTGTCCCGCTCGTCGGCTGAGACCGATTTCTCCAATCGCGGCGCTTCCTTCAAGATCCCGGGCATCCAGGTAGACGGCATGGACGTTCGCGCCGTGAAGTCGGCGGCCGATCTCGCCACCGAATGGTGCCGCGCGGGCAACGGCCCGCTGATCCTCGAAATGCAGACCTACCGCTACCGCGGCCATTCGATGTCCGACCCGGCGAAGTATCGCTCCAAAGAGGAGGTGCAGAAGATGCGCTCCGAGCACGACCCGATCGAGCAGGTCAAGGCGCGCCTGACGAGCAAGAAGTGGGCGAGCGAGGACGAGCTCAAGGCCATCGACAAGGAGGTCCGCGACATCGTCGCCGACGCCGCCGAATTTGCCCAGCACGACGCCGAGCCGGATCCGTCCGAGCTCTGGACCGACATCGTACTCTAAGGGGAGGGCAAGGACATGCCGATCGAAATTCTCATGCCCGCGCTCTCGCCGACGATGGAAGAGGGCAATCTTTCCAAATGGCTGAAGAACGAAGGCGACAAGGTCGTCGCCGGTGACGTGATCGCCGAGATCGAGACCGACAAGGCGACGATGGAGGTCGAAGCCGTCGACGAAGGCACGCTGGCCAAGATCGTCGTTCCCGCCGGCACCGAAGGCGTCAAGGTCAATGCGGTGATCGCCGTGCTCGCGGTCGACGGCGAAGACGTCGACAAGGCCGGCGAAGGCATCGGCGAGGAAGAGCCCAAGTCTGAAGCGGCAGCGCCGGCCCCCGCCGCGGCCAAGAGCGAGGCTCCGGCCCCTGTCGCCGCCGCGCCGAAGACGGAAGTCGCGGCCGACCCGGACATTCCCGCCGGCACCGAAATGGTTTCGACCACGGTGCGCGAGGCGCTCCGCGACGCCATGGCCGAGGAGATGCGCCGCGACGGCGACGTCTTCGTCATGGGCGAGGAAGTCGCCGAGTACCAGGGTGCCTACAAGATCACGCAGGGCCTGCTACAGGAATTCGGGCCGCGCCGCGTGGTCGATACCCCGATCACTGAGCACGGTTTTGCCGGCGTCGGCGTCGGTGCTGCGATGGCCGGCCTGAAGCCGATCGTCGAGTTCATGACCTTCAACTTCGCCATGCAGGCGATCGACCAGATCATCAACTCGGCCGCCAAGACGCTGTATATGTCGGGCGGCCAGATGGGCGCGCCGATTGTCTTCCGTGGTCCGAACGGCGCCGCAGCCCGCGTCGCCGCGCAGCACTCGCAATGCTATGCCGCCTGGTACAGCCATATCCCCGGCCTCAAGGTCGTGATGCCCTACACGGCCGCCGACGCCAAGGGCCTGCTCAAGGCGGCGATTCGGGACCCGAACCCGGTCATCTTCCTCGAGAACGAGATCCTCTACGGCCATTCCTTCGAGGTGCCGAAGCTCGACGATTTCGTGCTTCCGATTGGTAAGGCCCGAATCCACAAGCAGGGCAAGGACGTCACCATCGTCTCCTTCGGCATCGGCATGACCTATGCGGTCAAGGCGGAGGCCGAATTGCGCGGCATGGGCATCGATGCCGAGATCATCGATTTGAGGACGGTCCGGCCGCTCGACTTCGACACAATCATCGCTTCGGTAAAGAAGACCAACCGTCTCGTGGTGGTGGAAGAAGGTTTTCCGCAGAGCTCGGTCGGCGACCACATCGCCAACCAGGTCTCGCAGCGCGCCTTCGACTTCCTTGATGCGCCGGTGATCACCATCGCCGGCAAGGACGTGCCGATGCCTTACGCCGCGAACCTCGAAAAGCTGGCTCTGCCCAATGTCGGCGAAGTCGTCGAGGCTGTGAAAGCCGTGACGTACCGGGGTTAACAAGATGGCTCGCGAACTCGAAAAGTTCCCCCAGCGGTATTCGAGCATAGCGAATTCGATGAAATACTCCGCGTCTGGATTGGTTCGGACGCGGTTGTCGCGATGCAGGAACGCTTTGGGCCAAACGTTCACAGTTGGGGCATGGTGCTCGCTGACGTCGCCATGCACATTGCCAGGATGAAATTGGAACGGGATGGCATCTCTGAAATCGAGACGCTTCATGCCTTGGAAGACGGCTATCGCGGCAGAATGTCGGAGCAGTTCAATATCCAGCACCGTTCGCTGACCGGGCGGAACTGAGGAGGGAAAATGCCAATCAACATCACCATGCCGGCGCTTTCGCCCACGATGGAAGAGGGCAATCTTTCCAGGTGGCTGGTCAAGGAAGGCGATAAGGTTTCGCCCGGCGACGTGATCGCCGAGATCGAGACCGATAAGGCGACGATGGAAGTCGAGGCCGTCGATGAAGGCACAGTCGCCAAGCTCGTCGTTCCCGCCGGCACCGAAGGCGTCAAGGTCAACGCGCTGATCGCCATCCTGGCCGGCGAGGGCGAGGATGCCAGCGCCGCGGCCAAGAGCGGCGGCAGCGCCGCGCCAAAGGCCGAAGCGCCGAAAGCGGATGCTCCGAAGGCCGAAGCCACCAAGGAAGCACCCAAGCCGGCAGCAACAGCCGCGGCGCCCGCGCCGGCGAAGGCCGAGCCTGCTCCCGTCGCCAACGGCCACGCCGCCGGCGATCGCGTCTTCGTATCGCCGCTGGCCCGCCGCATCGCCAAGGATGCCGGCGTCGACGTGACGGCGCTGACCGGCTCCGGCCCGCATGGCCGCGTGGTGAAGGTTGACGTCGAGGCAGCGATCGCTTCCGGCGGCGCCAAGGCCGCGCCGGCTGCGAAGGCGCCCGCGAGCGCTCCCGGCGCGACTCCGGCCCCCGCACCCAAGCCGATGTCGGACGACCAGGTGCTGAAACTGTTCGCCGAAGGCTCCTACGAGCTTGTGCCGCATGACAACATGCGCAAGACCATCGCGCGCCGCCTGGTCGAGGCGAAATCCACCATCCCGCATTTCTATCTGACGCTGGACTGCGAGCTCGACGCGCTGCTGGCGCTGCGCACGCAGCTCAATGCCGCTGCCCCGATGAGGAAGACCGACAAGGGCGAGGTTCCCGCCTACAAGCTCTCGGTCAACGACATGGTGATCAAGGCGATGGCCATGGCGCTGATGGCGGTGCCGGATGCGAACGCCTCGTGGACCGACAGCGCCATGGTCAAGCACAAGCACGCCGATGTCGGCGTCGCGGTGTCGATCCCCGGCGGCCTGATCACGCCGATCATTCGCCATGCGGACGAAAAGACGCTGTCGGTCATCTCCAACGAGATGAAGGATCTCGCCAGCCGCGCCCGCAGCCGCAAGCTGAAGCCGGAAGAATATCAGGGCGGCACGACGGCAGTGTCGAACCTCGGCATGTTCGGCGTCAAGGACTTTGCCGCCGTCATCAACCCGCCGCATGCGACGATCCTGGCGGTCGGCGCCGGCGAGGAGCGGGCGGTGGTGAAGAAGGGCGAGATCAAGATTGCCACAGTCATGTCGGTGACGCTCTCGACCGATCACCGCGCGGTCGATGGCGCGCTCGGCGCGGAGCTGCTCAGCGCCTTCAAGCGCATGGTCGAGAACCCGATGAGCATGCTGGTCTAGGAAGGGAAAAGGCGGTGCGGAAATTCTTCACCAGCCTTTTCGCCTTCGTCCTTTCCGGCTTCGCCGGCGGGCTGGTGGTTCAGCAACTGGCCGTGCTCACCGGCGCGACGGAAGAATACATTCTGGTCTTCGCGGCGACGGCGATGATCCTTATCGTGGTGACGATCGGCTTCTTTCTGGTCCAGTTCCGCGCCGAGCCGATCAGGGCGGTCGACCGGATGTTCTGGTGGCTGCTCGCCATGTTTGCGGTCATTCTCGTCGCGCTCGCCGGCTGGACTTTCTCGGTGCCTGCCGAGAGCCGGGCGACCGCAAGCGACCTGTCGATCGTTGCCGGGCTGGTCCTGCCCGGTGTCGTGGCCATCGTCGTGCAATGGCTGTTCGTGCGCTGGCGGCTGAAGCGCCCGACAGCCGGGTTTGGTAGAAGCGGGGCAAAGGCGTGAAGACAATTCTGTGCTACGGCGACTCGCTGACCTGGGGCTACGACGCCGCCAGCCTCGGCCGCCATGCGCTGGAAGACCGCTGGCCGAGCGTGCTGGGGGCTGAGCTCGGCGGCGATATCCAGGTCATCGCCGAAGGACTCAATGGCCGCACCACGGCCTTCGACGACCATTTGGCCGGCGCCGACCGCAATGGCGCTCGGATCCTGCCGACGATCCTGACCAGCCATGCGCCGCTCGACCTCATCATCATCATGCTCGGCGCCAACGACATGAAGCCATGGATCCACGGCAATCCGGTCGCCGCCAAGCAGGGCATCCAGCGCCTGATCGAGATCGTGCGCGGCCATGACTATCCGTTCGACTGGCCGGCACCCCAGATCCTCATCGTCGCGCCGCCGGCGGTGACGCGCACCGACAATGCCGAGTTCAAGGAAATGTTTGCCGGCGGCGACGACGCCTCGAGGCGGCTGGCGCCGCAATATTCACTGCTTGCTGACGAGGCCGGCTGCGGCTTCTTCGACGCCGGCACGGTGGCCGTCACCACGCCGCTCGACGGCGTCCATCTCGATGCCGAGAACACACGGCGTATCGGAGCGGCGCTGGCGCCGCTCGTGCGCGTCATGCTCTCACTCTAACCCTCAGAAAGATCAGGGAGAAAAACCCGTGGCTGAATCCTACGACGTCATCATCATCGGCTCGGGCCCCGGCGGCTATGTCACGGCGGTGCGCTCCGCCCAGCTTGGCTTCAGGACGGCGATCGTCGAGCGCGAGCATCTTGGCGGCATCTGCCTCAACTGGGGCTGCATACCGACCAAGGCCCTGCTGCGCTCGGCCGAGATCATGCATTATTCGGATCACCTCAAGGACTACGGCTTGAAGCTCGAAGGCGGGAAGGTCAGCCCCGACACAGCCGCTGTGGTCGACCGTTCGCGAAAAGTGTCGCTCAGGCTGAACACCGGCGTCGGCTTCCTGATGAAGAAGAACAAGGTCGACGTCATCTGGGGCGAGGCCAAGCTCTCCAAGCCCGGCGAAGTCGTCGTTTCGAAAACGTCTAAGAAGGCGATGGAACCGCAGCCGCCGGTGCCGAAAGGCGTCAAGGGCGAGGGCACCTATACCGCCAAGCACATCATCCTGGCGACCGGCGCCCGGCCGCGCGCGCTGCCCGGCATCGAGCCGGACGGCAAGCTGATCTGGACCTATTTCGAGGCCATGGTGCCGAAGGAAATGCCGAAATCGCTGCTGGTCATGGGCTCAGGCGCCATCGGCATCGAATTCGCCTCCTTCTACCGCACCATGGGCGCCGACGTGACGGTGGTCGAACTGCTGCCGGCGGTGATGCCCGTCGAGGACGCCGAGGTCTCGAAATTCGCGCAGAAACAATTCGAGAAGCAGGGGATGAAGATCATCCTCGAGGCCAAGGTGACCAAGGTCGACAAGGGCGCTAACTCGGTCACGGCGCATGTCGAGATGAAGGACGGCAAGGTCGAGAAGATCACCGCCGACCGCATGATCTCGGCCGTCGGTGTGCAGGGCAACATCGAAAATCTCGGCCTGGAGGCGCTCGGCGTAAAGACGGACCGTGGCTGCATCGTCGTTGACGGCTACGGCAAGACCAATGTGCCGGGCGTCTACGCCATCGGCGACGTCGCCGGCCCGCCGATGCTGGCCCATAAGGCCGAGCATGAAGGCGTCGTCTGCATCGAGAAGATCGCCAACTTCCCGGGCGTGCATGCCATCGACAAGCTGAAGATCCCCGGCTGCACCTATTGCAGCCCGCAGGTCGCCTCCGTCGGCCTGACGGAAGCCAAAGCCACGGCCGAAGGCAAGGACATCCGCGTCGGGCGCTTTCCGTTCAGCGCCAACGGCAAGGCCATCGCGCTCGGCGAGGACCAGGGCTTCGTCAAGACCATCTTCGACAAGAAGACCGGGCAGCTTCTCGGCGCGCATATGGTCGGCGCCGAGGTGACCGAACTCATCCAGGGCTTCGTCGTGGCGATGAACCTGGAGACGACCGAGGAAGAGCTGATGCACACCATCTTCCCGCATCCGACGCTGTCGGAGATGATGAAGGAGAGCGTGCTCGACGCCTATGGCCGCGCTTTGAACGCATGACAGGTCACCAATCGGTGATAAATCGCCGATCGGCGATAGATGGCCAATCCGTGCTAAATTGGTCGGGTGAGACTCACACGCGGCAGCCGGGGAAAGCTGACGGCAAGGCAGTTCGTATCCGGATGCATTTTCATCTGATCGAGGAGGAACTGGCATATGCATTTGAATGGCGTCGGCTGGATCGCAGCCATCATCGTCGGCGGCCTGGCGGGCTGGCTGGCCGAGATGGTCATGAAGAGCAACACCGGCATCTTCATGAACATCATCATGGGTATCGTCGGCGCGATCGTGCTGAACGCGATCCTGCAGGCTCTCAACATTCAGTCTTTCGGCGTCGGCTGGATGGCCTATCTGATCACCGGCTTCATCGGGGCCTGCCTGCTGATCTTCGTCGGGCGGCTTGTTCGCCGCTAAGGCGCGCGAATGCGTCGCTGAACGAAAGTCGGTATGCGAAAATGGCCGTGACGGCATGCGCTGCCCCGGCCTTTTTCTTTGCCGCGAAAAGTCCTAGATGACGAAAGACAGCCGGCCGTCGAAATAGCGGCCGCGAAGGGTTTGAGATGGTCACAGTCGTAGACACGATCGCCAGCCGGCCGCGCCCGCGGCATCCCGAGAAGGCGCACCGGCCCGACCAGGAGGTGCTGCGCAAGCCCGACTGGATCCGCGTCAAGGCCCCGGTCTCCAAGGGCTATGCCGAGACGCGCGAGATCGTCAAGTCGCACAAGCTGGTGACGGTGTGCGAAGAAGCCGGCTGCCCGAACATCGGCGAGTGCTGGGACAAGAAACACGCCACCTTCATGATCATGGGCGAGATCTGCACGCGCGCCTGTGCCTTCTGCAACGTCGCGACCGGTATCCCGACCGCGCTCGATCCGGACGAGCCCGCGCGCGTGGCGCATGCCGTGAAGCAAATGGGGCTGAGCCACGTCGTCATCACCTCCGTCGACCGTGACGATCTCGCCGATGGCGGCGCCCAGCATTTCGCCGACGTTATCCGCGCCATCCGCGCGGCGACGCCCTCGACGACGATCGAGATCCTGACGCCCGACTTCCTGCGCAAGGACGGCGCGCTGGAGATCGTGGTCGCGGCCAAGCCCGACGTCTTCAACCACAATCTCGAAACCGTGCCGTCGAACTACCTGACGGTCCGCCCCGGCGCGCGCTATTTCCATTCGATCCGACTTTTACAGCGGGTCAAGGAAATCGATCCGTCGATCTTCACCAAATCCGGCATCATGGTCGGCCTCGGCGAGGAACGGAACGAAGTGCTGCAATTGATGGACGACCTGCGTTCGGCCAATGTCGACTTCATGACCATCGGCCAGTATCTGCAGCCCTCGAAGAAGCACCATCCGGTGATCCGTTTCATCCCGCCGGACGAGTTCAAGTCCTACGAAACCATCGGCAAGACCAAGGGTTTTCTGCTCATGGCATCGAGCCCGCTGACGCGTTCCTCGCACCATGCCGGCGAGGATTTCGCCAGGCTGCGCGCGGCGCGCGAGGCGCAGCTCGCGAAGGCCAGCTGACCTTCAATGCCGAAATTCGAGGCGACACGCCGCGTCGCGCATACGCCGCAAGAGATGTTCGCGCTGGTGGCCGACATCGAGGCCTACCCGCAATTCCTGCCGCTCTGTGAATCGCTCACCGTGCGCTCGCGCAAGGAGCGGGACGGCCGCACCATCCTGGTCGCCGACATGAGCATCGGCTACAAGGCGATCCGCGAGACCTTCACGACGCAGGTGCTGCTGAAGCCCGACGAGAACGCTATCGACGTCAAATACATAGACGGCCCGTTCAAATATCTCAGCAACATCTGGCGCTTCGATCCCGCCGAAGGCGGCTGCGAGGTGCATTTCTTCATCGACTACGAATTCAAGAGCCGCATTCTCGGCGCGCTGATGGGCACGATGTTCGACCGCGCCTTCCGCATGTTCTCGGAAGCCTTCGAGAAACGGGCAGATGTTATCTACGCAGCAAAGCCCGCCTAACGCTCTCCAAGCGCGCGCAACCCAAGTTGCAGCGCATGCCGTACCGTCTCGTGCCGGATGAATTCGCGGCCCTTTTGACCGAACAATTGCCGCTCCGCGGCAATCGGCTGCCCGGCCAATGCAATCCCGAACCAGACAAGGCCGACTGGCTTGTCCGCCGAACCACCGCTCGGACCGGCGATGCCGGTGACGGCGAGGGAAAGGCTTGCTTGCGAATGCGCCAGCGCGCCCGCGGCCATCTCCAGCACCGTTTCGCGCGAGACGGCGCCATTCGCATCGAGCGTGGCGGCGGAAACGCCGAGCATCTCCATCTTGGCTTCGTTGGAATAGGTGATGAAGCCGCGATCGACCACGGCGGACGACCCGGCAATGTCGGTCAGCGCCGCAATTATCAGGCCGCCGGTACAGCTCTCGGCGGTCGCCAGCATGATGCCGCGTTGCTGGCAGGCCTGGAGCAGGGCGTTTGCAAGTTCAGCGTTGCTCATGCCGGCACTTCTCCCGGATAGACGACGCTGGCGGTGGCGATCGCGGCGATGCCTTCGCCGCGCCCGACAAAGCCGAGCTTCTCATTGGTCGTCGCCTTGATCGAAATGCGCTCGGGCGCGATGCCGAGCATGGCCGAAAGCGCCTCGGTCATCGCCGCGCGATGCGGCCCGACGCGCGGCGCCTCGCAGATTAGCGTGATGTCGGCATTGGCGATACGGCCGCCGCGCTCGCGCACCAGCTTCGCCGCGTGCTCGACGAAGATCTTCGAGGCAGCACCCTTCCATTGCGGGTCCGATGGCGGGAAATGCGTGCCGATGTCGCCGGCGCCGCAGGTGGCAAGCAGCGCGTCGGTCAACGCGTGAAGCCCGACATCGGCGTCTGAGTGACCAGAGAGCTTGCGGTCATAAGGGATGGCGACGCCACACAAGGTCACATGGTCGCCGGGCTCGAACGCATGCACGTCGTAGCCATTGCCGGTGCGAATATCCGGGAAGCGCTGCTGCGCGCTGGAGAGCCGCTGGTCGGCCAATGCGATGTCCCTTGCCCAGGTGAGTTTGACGTTGTCCGGCGATCCCGGAACGATCTTGACCGGTATCTGTGCCCATTCGGCGATCGCCGCGTCGTCGGTGAATTCCGTCTTGCCCAGATGATGCGCCTTCTCATGCGCGGCAAGCAGCGGCCAGAACGGAAAACCCTGCGGCGTCTGCGCGGCATGAAGGCCTGACCTCGACACCGTCTCGTCGATCATGCCGGTCGCCGATTCCCGCTTCAGCGTGTCGGCGACGGGCAGCGCCGGCAGCGCGCCCTGGCGCTCGCCGATGGCTTCGATGGTGCGGTCGATCAGCCCGGCATCGACGAAGGGGCGTACGGCATCATGCACAAGCACTTTTGCGGGCGCCTGATCCCTCAATGCCAGGAGGCCGAGCCGGACGGAGGCCTGGCGCGACATGCCGCCGATAACAGTGATGAGACGTTCGGCGTGCGTCCCCGCGGCGCGTTGCAAAAGCTCGGCATCGTCGGCGTGAATGGCCACGACCACCGGACCGATCAGCGGATGCGAGAGAAAGATATCCAGAGTGTGGGCGATAACGGCACGGCCGCCGATGCGCTGATATTGCTTCGGACCATCGGCCTGACCGGCCCGCGCGCCTCGGCCGGCGGCAACGATCACCACCCCGATCCCGCCGCCTGGGGACGCCGCTTGCTTTTCGCTTGCCTCGCTCATTCCGATCGGTCCTAGAGCCGGATGATTTCAGGTCGATTCGACCTGAAATCTGAATCCGTCTCTAAATCAAAGAAGTAGAGCATGATGTCGGCCGAAAACCGCTCACACTTTTCGGCATCATGCTCTAGTCGGGGTGATGGCCGAAGGCCAGCATTTTCCAAAATGCGCCTTAATGTGACGTCATTGCGCGTTGCACAACGCCACACTTCTGGCTAGAGAATGTGCAACGATCGAACATGCTTGGTTTTTGTGCATGGCTGGACTGACCATACTGGCATCACCACTCGATATCGGCGGCGTGAAAATCCGCAATCGCGTTTTCCTCGCGCCGATGTCCGGCATCACCGATGAGCCGTTCCGGCAGCGCGCCCACGCGCATGGCGCGGGGCTGGTCGTGTCGGAGATGGTGGCGAGCGGCGAACTGGCCAAGGGCAGGGCTGGCTGCGACCTGCGCATCCGTCATTCCGGCCTGCCGGTGCATATGGTGCAGCTTGCCGGCCGCGAGGCTGTGCACATGGCCGAAGGCGCGCGAATCGCGGCGGACGAGGGCGCTGATATCATCGACATCAATATGGGCTGCCCGGCGAAGAAGGTGACCGGCGGCTATGCCGGCTCGGCGCTGATGCGCGACCTCGACCACGCCCTGTCGCTGATCGAGGCGGTGGTCGGCGCCGTGTCGGTGCCGGTGACGGTCAAGATGCGGCTCGGTTGGGACGAAAGCGCCCTCAATGCGCCGATGCTGGCGCGCCGCGCCGAGCAGGCCGGCGTCAGGATGGTGACTGTGCATGGCCGCACGCGTTGCCAGTTCTATCAAGGCAAGGCCGACTGGCGCGCCATCGCGCGCGTCAAGCAAGCCGTCTCGATCCCGGTGGTGGCCAATGGCGATGTCGGCGCGCCTGAGGAAGCAGCGGCGATACTCGAACTTTCCGGCGCCGATGCGGTGATGATCGGCCGCGCGCATTATGGCGCGCCATGGGTCGCGGGCAGCATTGCGACGGCCGCGGCCGGTGCAAACACACAAGGCATTCCATTCACGCCTCAAGAGTTAACCGATTACGTGGTCTCGCATTACGAGGACATGCTTTCGCTCTACGGCAACGAAAGCGGGCTGCGCCAGGCGCGCAAGCATCTCGGCTGGTATCTCGACCGCCACGGTCCCGATGTTTCTGCCGAACTGCGCAAACGCATTCTCACATCCTTCGAGCCGGGCGAAGTCGTTGCCGAATTGCGCCGCGCGTTTGTCGACGGCGCGCAGTCGACCGGCCTGCGGAGCGCGGCATGAAGGCGGATGTCCCACAGCCCACTGGCATGGCGGATGCCGCCAACATCGTGCTCAACACCATCCGCCGCCCGGTGATCATGGTCGATCCTGAGGGCTTCATCACTTTCGCCAATGCGGATGCCGAGGACTTCTTCCGCTCCAGCGCGACGATGCTTGCCCGCAACACGCTCTCCAAGCTGGTGCCGTTCGGCAGCCCGCTGCTGACGCTCGTCGACCAGGTGCGCGAGCGCCGCGCACCGGTCAACGAATACCGCGTGGACGTATCGTCGCCGCGCCTCGGCATCGAGAAGATGGTCGATCTCTATGTCGCGCCGGTGCCGGAGTTTCCGGGTTCCGTCGTCGTCATGTTCCAGGAACGGTCGATGGCCGACAAGATCGACCGCCAAATGACGCATCGGGGTGCTGCGCGCTCCGTCACCGGCCTAGCCGCCATGCTGGCGCATGAGATCAAGAATCCGCTCTCGGGCATTCGCGGCGCCGCCCAGTTGCTCGAACTGTCGGCCTCGGACGAGGACCGGGCGCTCACCCGCCTGATCACAGACGAAACCGACCGCATCGTCTCGCTGGTCGACCGCATGGAAGTGTTTTCCGACGAGCGGCCGATCGAGCGCTATCCGGTCAACATCCACGTCGTTCTGGATCATGTGAAGGCGATCGCCAAGAACGGTTTTGCCAGGCGTATCAAGATCTTGGAGGAGTATGATCCATCATTGCCTCCGGTCTTCGCCAACCGTGACCAACTGATCCAGGTCTTCCTCAATCTCGTCAAGAATGCCGCCGAGGCGATCGGATCGGATCCGCAGGGTGAGATCGTGCTGTCGACGGCCTTTCGCCCGGGCATCCGCGTTTCCGTGCCTGGAACGCAGGACCGTGTCTCGCTGCCGCTGGAATTCTGCGTGCATGACAATGGCCCCGGCGTATCGGAAGACATCCTGCCGATCCTGTTCGATCCGTTCATCACCACCAAGCCGAATGGTTCCGGCCTCGGGCTGGCGCTGGTCGCCAAGATCGTCGGCGAGCATGGCGGCATCATCGAATGCGATTCGACTGCCCGCGGCACGACTTTCCGCGTCCTGATGCCGGCCTGGAAGGAGACTTCGCCCGGCTCAGGCGATGAAGCAGAAGGAGACCGCAAATGAGCGTTCGCGGCAATATTCTGGTCGCCGACGACGATGCGGCCATCCGCACCGTGCTCAACCAGGCGCTGTCGCGTGTCGGCCACGAGGTGCGTGTCACCTCGAATGCTTCGACCCTGTGGCGCTGGGTCGCGGCGGGGGAAGGCGATCTCGTCATCACCGATGTGGTGATGCCGGACGAAAACGCCTTCGACATGCTGCCGCGCATCAAGAAGGCGCGGCCCGAGCTGCCGGTCATCGTCATGAGCGCCCAGAACACGTTCATGACCGCCATCCGCGCGTCCGAGACCGGCGCCTACGAATATCTGCCGAAGCCGTTCGACCTCACCGAGCTGCTCAACATCGTCAACCGGGCTCTGTCCGAGCCGAAGCGGCCGAAGCTCGACGCCCGCGCCGAAGACCAGCCGGAGACGATGCCGCTGGTCGGCCGCTCCGCCGCCATGCAGGACATCTATCGCATGCTCGCGCGCATGATGCAGACCGACCTCACGGTCATGATCAGCGGCGAATCCGGTACCGGCAAGGAGCTGGTGGCGCGCGCGCTGCACGAATATGGCCGCCGCCGCGGCGGTCCGTTCGTGGCCATCAACATGGCTGCGATCCCGCGTGATCTCATCGAATCGGAACTGTTCGGCCACGAGAAGGGCGCCTTCACCGGCGCGCAGAACCGTTCCAGCGGCCGCTTCGAGCAGGCGGAGGGCGGCACGCTGTTCCTTGACGAGATCGGCGACATGCCGATGGAAGCGCAGACCCGGCTGCTGCGCGTCCTGCAGCAGGGTGAATACACGACGGTCGGCGGCCGCACGCCGATCAAGACCGACGTGCGCATCGTCGCGGCCACCAACAAGGACCTGCGCACGCTGATCAACCAGGGCCTGTTTCGCGAAGACCTGTTCTATCGCCTCAATGTCGTGCCGCTCAGGCTGCCGGCGCTGCGCGAGCGTTCGGAGGACATTCCCGACCTGGTGCGGCACTTCTTCAAGCAGGGCGCCAGCGAGGGCCTGCAGACCAAGCGTATTTCGTCCGGCGGCATCGAGCTCATGAAGCGCTATCCCTGGCCGGGCAATGTGCGCGAGCTGGAAAACCTGGTGCGCCGGCTGGCCGCCCTCTACTCGCAGGACGAGATTTCGTCGGAGATCATCGAGTCCGAGCTCAAGACCGGCGAGAGGCCGGTCGTGCCGGACGGCGGCGCGCTCATTCCCGACGATCTGTCGATCGGCCAGGCGGTCGAGCATTTCCTGCAGCGCTATTTCGCCTCCTTCGGCGGCGAATTGCCTCCGTCGGGGCTTTACCAGCGTATTCTCGCCGAGGTTGAATATCCGCTCGTGCTGGCCTCGATGACGGCGACGCGGGGCAACCAGATCAAGGCTGCGGAGCTTTTGGGGCTCAACCGCAACACGCTGCGCAAGAAGATCCGCGAGCTTGGCGTCAACGTCTACAAGTCGTCCAGGCAGCCATAGCGCCGCCTCGTGCTTGCGGTAATTGGCGAATTGACGGGGGAAAGATTTCCTCCTCGGCCACACTTGTTGCATAATCGCCACAATGCGTTGCATACATCCGACGCAATGACCGACTCTGTACCGCGACATGGCAGCTGAGGCTCCGACCCTGAACCAACCGCTTTTCAGTCAGGCCGGCACGCGTGACGGCCGACGACTGCTGGCTTTGCCCGGCGTGGTCGCCATCGCCGGCGCGGTGATCACGGCGGCGATCTCGTTTGCCATCCTGGTCGGCGCAACGCCGATCGCGCCGACCGCCGACACGACCTGGGCCCTCGTCGCCGCCAACGCCGTCTTTGTTCTGTTCCTGATCGCGCTGATCGCCCGCGAGGTGCGCCGCATCGTGCTGGCGCGGCGCCACGGCAGGGCCGCCTCGCGGCTGCATGTACGCATCGTCGCGATGTTCGCGCTGGTTGCCGCCATCCCGGCCATCATGGTGGCGATCATCGCCTCGATCACGCTCGACATCGGCCTCGACCGCTGGTTCGAGATCCGCACCAAGACGATCGTCAACTCGTCGCTGTCGATCGCCGACGCCTATGTGCAGGAGAACGCGCGCAACCTGCAGGGCACGACATTGTCGATGGCATACGATCTCGATGCCTCGCGCACGCTCTACGGCCTCGACCGTAGTGGTTTCCTCGATCTGTTGAACAAGGAAGCCGTTGGCCGCGGACTGGCGCACGCCGCCCTGATCAATCCTGACGGCTCGTTCGTCATGAAAGCCAAGACCGACGCCGACTTCGCCATGCCTGAGCCGCCGGCGGGCGCCGTCGACACCGCGGCGGCCGGCAAGCCGGTGCTGATCGAGCCGCGCACCCGCAACATCATGGGCGCCATCATCAAGCTGCGCGAGATCGAAGGGCTTTATCTCTATACGATCCGGCTGGTCGATCCCGACGTCATCAAGGCGCGCCAGATCGTCAAGGGCAACACCGATGAATACCGCAATCTGGAGGACAACCGCCGGACCTCGCAGGTCGCCTTTGCATTGCCTTACCTGTCGCTCACGCTGATCATTATCCTGTCGGCGATCTGGACCGGCATCGCCGTTGCCGACCGGATCGTGCGGCCGATCCGTCAGCTGATCGGCGCCGCCGACGAGGTGGCCACCGGCAATCTCGACGTCGCCGTTCCCGTGCGCCAATCCGACGGCGATGTCGCCTCGCTCGGCGATACCTTCAACAACATGATCCTCGAGCTCAAATCGCAACGCAACGAGCTCCTTTCGGCCAAGGATCTGATCGATGAGCGCCGGCGTTTCTCCGAGGCGGTGCTGGCGGGCGTCACCGCCGGCGTCATCGGCGTCGACCCCTACGGCATCATCACCATCGTCAATCGCTCGGCCGAAACCATGCTGGCGATTTCGGCAAGTGCGACGCTCGGCCAGAACCTTTCTGCGGTCCTACCCCTTGTCGGTCGAGTCTTCGAGATCGGACGCCAGTCGGGCAAGCCGGTCTACCGCGAGCAGGTGACCTTCTTCCGCGCCGGCCTGGAGCGCACTTTCAACGTCCAGGTCACCGTCGAGTCCGGCGACGACGGCGAGGAAGAGAAATCCTACGTGGTCACCGTCGACGACATCACCGATCTCGTCCAGGCGCAGCGTTCTTCGGCCTGGGCGGATGTGGCGCGGCGCATCGCGCATGAGATCAAGAACCCGCTGACGCCGATCCAGCTCTCGGCCGAGCGCATCAGGCGCCGCTACGGCAAGGTCATCACCGAGGATCGCGAAGTCTTCGACCAGTGCACCGATACCATCATCCGCCAGGTCGAGGACATCGGTCGCATGGTCGACGAATTCTCGGCCTTCGCCCGCATGCCGAAGCCGGAGATGAAGGCGATCGACCTTCGTGAGTCGCTGCGCGAGGCCTCTTTCCTGGTCGAGGTCAGCCGCCCCGACATCGCTTTCCAGCGCGATTTCGGCAGCGAGCCGTTGAAAGGCACTTTCGACAGCCGCCTGATGGCGCAGGCCTTCGGCAACGTCATCAAGAACGCCGCCGAGGCGATCGACGGACTTGATGCGGAGAATCGTTCGGACGGCACAATCCGGATTCAAGCGGGGCGCCAAGATGGCGCCATACGAATCGACGTTATCGACAACGGCAAGGGGCTGCCGCGCGAGAATCGCCAAAGGCTTCTCGAGCCCTATATGACGACGCGCGAGAAGGGCACCGGACTTGGCCTCGCTATCGTCAAGAAGATCGTGGAAGACCATGGCGGCCGTCTCGAATTGCACGACGCGCCAGTGGATTTCCATGGTGGCCGGGGCGCGATGATCTCGATCATCCTGCCGCCGGCGACGGTCGTAGCCGCGCCGCCACGCGGTGAAGGTCGAAACGAACACGAACGAGAAACTGAAAAGGTCGGTAATGGCGTCTGACATTCTCATCGTCGATGACGAGGAAGACATCCGCGAACTTGTCGCCGGTATCCTGAGCGACGAGGGTCATGAAACCCGTACGGCGCATGACGCCGACAGCGCGCTTGCGGCGATCGCCGATCGCGCGCCGCGGCTGATTTTCCTCGATATCTGGCTGCAAGGCTCGCGCCTCGACGGCCTGGCGCTGCTCGACGAGATCAAGATCATGCATCCGAACATGCCGGTGGTAATGATTTCCGGCCACGGCAACATCGAAACGGCGGTGTCGGCCATCCGGCGCGGCGCCTACGACTTCATCGAGAAGCCGTTCAAGGCCGATCGACTGATCCTGATCGCCGAGCGCGCTCTGGAGACGTCCAAGCTGCGGCGTGAGGTTTCCGACCTCAAGCAGCGCAGCGGCGAGACCTTCGACCTGATCGGCATGTCGTCGGCCATGAGCCAGTTGCGGCAGACCATCGAGCGCGTCGCGCCCACCAACAGCCGCGTCATGATCGTCGGCCCGTCCGGCTCCGGCAAGGAACTGACGGCGCGCGCCATCCACGCGCTGTCGTCGCGCAAGGCTGGTCCTTTCGTTACCCTGAGCGCCGCCACCATCACCCCCGAGCGCATGGAGATCGAGCTGTTCGGCACCGAATCGAACGGCACCGAGCGCAAGGTCGGCGCGCTGGAGGAGGCGCATCGCGGCATCCTTTACATCGACGAAGTCGCCGACATGCCGCGCGAGACGCAAAACAAGATCCTGCGCGTGCTGGTCGAGCAGCAGTTCGAACGGGTAGGCGGCACCAAGCGCGTCAAGGTCGATGTCCGCATCATCTCGTCCACCTCGCAAAACCTCGAGGCTATGATTGCCGACGGCCGCTTCCGCGAGGACCTTTACCACCGACTGGCGGTGGTTCCGGTCATGGTGCCCGGGCTCGCCGAGCGGCGCGAGGACATTCCCTATCTCGTCGACAATTTCATGAAGCAGATCGCGCGCCAGGCCGGCATCAAGCCGCGCCGCATCGGCGACGATGCGCTGGCCGTGCTGCAGGCCCACAACTGGCCCGGCAATGTTCGCCAGCTGCGCAACAATGTCGAACGCCTGATGATCCTGGCGCGAGGGGAAAATCCCGATGCCCCGATCACCGCCGACCTTCTGCCTTCCGAGATCGGCGACGTGATGCCACGCACGCCCAATCAGTCGGACCAGCACATCATGGCGCTGCCGCTGCGCGAGGCACGCGAGCAGTTCGAGAAGGACTATCTGATCGCCCAGATCAACCGCTTCGGCGGCAACATCTCGAAGACGGCCGAATTCATCGGCATGGAGCGCTCGGCACTCCACCGCAAGCTGAAGTCGCTGGGTGTTTAGGACCGGCGTGGCTTAGCCGATTGTCTGGTACGGCAACGGCGGAATCGCCTAAGAAGGCCGGACGTTTTTCCCCGAGGGTGCCCATGCCGCGCATTGCCTATGTCAACGGGCGCTATGTCGTCCATGCTCAAGCCAGCGTCCATATCGAGGACCGCGGCTACCAGTTCGCCGACGGCGTCTATGAGGTCTGCGAGGTGGCGCGCGGCCATATCGTCGACATGCCGCGCCATCTTGCCCGGCTCAAGCGCTCGCTGAAGGAGCTATCGATTGCCTGGCCGGTCTCGGAAGGCGTGCTGCCGATGCTGCTGCGCGAGGTGGTTAACCGCAACGGCGTGATCAACGGCCTTGTCTATGTGCAGGTGACACGCGGCGTCGCCAGCCGCGAGTTCGTGTTTCCGCCGGCGGGGACGAGATCTTCCCTAGTCATAACCGCCAGAAAGGCCGATCCGGCCGCGGCGGCGAAGCGGGTGGAGACCGGCATCAAGGTCATCACCGTGCCTGAGAATCGCTGGGACCGCGTCGACATCAAGAGCACCGGCCTGTTGCCCAATGTGCTCGCCAAGCAGAAGGCCAAGGAAGCCGGCGCTCAGGAAGCCTGGTTCGTCGACACCGATGGCAACGTCAAGGAAGGCGGCTCGTCGAACGCCTGGATCGTCACAAGGGACGGCGTCCTGGTGACCCGGCCGGCCGAGCACGGCATCCTGCGCGGCATCACCCGTACCACGCTCTTCGATGTCGCCGCCAAGCTCGGCCTCAAGATCGAGGAGCGCGGTTTTTCGGTCACTGAGGCCAAGGCCGCCAGGGAGGCGTTCATCAGTTCGGCGACCACAATCGCCATGCCGGTGGTCGAAATCGACGGCGCGCCGATCGCAAATGGCCATCCTGGCTCTATGACACTTTCGTTGCGACAGGCCTTTTTTGACGTTGCGGAAAAAAGTCCAGCCTGATAACCGCACAACTGGAATGAACCTCAACTATCTCGTTCTGCTTGCCTTTGTATCGGCAAGAGGGGGTTTGCGCGCTTGACAGGTGCCGCGTAATTTGGCGCATTGTCCGCAAACCGAAGGGGATCGGCGAAAGACAAGAAAAATGGCGGAACGATCGCAAAACCTTCAGGACCTGTTCCTGAATTCAGTTCGCAAGAGCAAAAATCCACTTACCATCTTCCTCATCAACGGCGTGAAGCTGACCGGAGTCGTCACTTCGTTCGACAATTTTTGTGTGTTGTTGCGGCGTGACGGGCACTCCCAGCTCGTCTACAAGCACGCCATTTCCACGATCATGCCGAGCCAGCCGGTTCAGATGTTCGATGGCGAGGAAAGCCAGGGCGCCTGATTGGCACGTGACAAGGACGCGGACCGCAGCGTTCGCGGAAAACAAGGACATCAACTCGGGCCGGAAGCCAAGGATCCGACCCGGGCCGTTGTCATAGTGCCGGTGCTTACCCGCCAGCCGCGCGGCGACGATGAGTCGAGCCGCCCGCGCCTGAGCCGCTCCGCGGATGCCCGCCACGACGAAGCGGTGGGGCTTGCCAGCGCCATCGATCTCAATCCCGTCCACACCGCGGTGGTGACGGTCGCCGACCCACGGCCGGCCACGCTGCTCGGCAGCGGCAAGGTGGCCGAGTTCGCCGACATCGTGAAGGAACGCAAGGCGGAGCTGGTCATTGTCGACCATCCGCTGACGCCGGTTCAGCAGCGCAATCTCGAAAAGGAACTCAATGCCAAGGTGCTCGATCGCACCGGGCTCATTCTCGAGATATTCGGCGAGCGGGCGCGCACCAAGGAAGGCACGCTGCAGGTCGAGCTCGCGCATCTCAACTACCAGAAGGGCCGGCTGGTGCGCAGCTGGACCCACCTCGAGCGGCAGCGCGGCGGCGCCGGTTTCCTCGGCGGTCCCGGCGAAACCCAGATCGAATCAGACCGCCGCATCCTGCAGGACAAGATCACCAAGCTGAAGCACGAGCTGGAAACGGTGCGGCGCACACGCGACCTGCACCGCGCCAAGCGCAAGAAGGTGCCTTTTCCGGTGGTGGCGATCGTCGGCTACACCAATGCCGGCAAGTCGACGCTGTTCAACCGGCTGACCGGGGCAGGGGTGCTGGCCGAGGACATGCTGTTCGCGACGCTCGACCCCACCTTGCGGCGCGTGCGGCTGCCGCACGGCACGCCGATCATCCTGTCGGATACGGTGGGTTTCATCTCCGACCTGCCGACTCATCTGGTCGCCGCCTTCCGGGCGACGCTGGAAGAGGTTGTCGAGGCCGATCTGGTGCTGCATCTGCGCGACATTTCCGATCCAGACACGGCGGCCCAGGCTGAGGATGTCGAACGCATCCTTGGCGATCTCGGCGTCGACGCCGCCGACACCAACCGCGTGATCGAGGTCTGGAACAAGATCGATCTGCTCGACGAAGGCAATCGCGAGCGGCTGCTGGCCGAAGGCGCAAGCGGCAAGTCTCCACCGATCGCCATTTCGGCGGTGACCGGCGAGGGAATAGACACGCTGAAGGCGCTCATCGAGGCGCGCGTGTCGGGCGAGCTGGAAACGATGACGGTGACATTGAGCCCTGCCCAGCTTGGCCAGGTCGATTGGCTCTACCGCAACGGCGATGTCGTTTCGCGCGCCGACAACGAAGATGGCAGCGTCACTCTCTCGCTGACGGCCACGCATAGCGCCAGGCAGGAGATCGAGAGCCGCCTGCATCGCAAGAGCGGCAGCTAACTGGCGTTCACTTGGTACCTTTGGCCTGCTGCCAGAGCGCTTCCATCTCGTCGAGCGTTGCCTTCTCCAGCGAGCCACCCGAGGCCTCCAGGGCCTGCTCGACATAGTGGAATCGCGAACGGAATTTCTCGTTGGTGCCGCTGAGCGCCGCTTCGGAACCGAGCTTGAGGTGGCGACCGAGATTAACGAGGGCAAACAGCATGTCGCCGAACTCGTCCTTGATCGGTCCGGTATCGCCCCCGGCGAGCGCTTCGCGCAATTCGCCGATCTCTTCCTCGATCTTGTCCAGGATGGGGGCTGCCTCGCTCCAGTCGAAGCCGACACGCGCTGCTTTCTCCTGCAGCTTGAGCGCGCGTGTCAGGGCAGGGAGCGCCACCGGCACGCTGTCGAGAAAACCCTTGCCGTGATCTTCCGGATCGAGTCCGCGCGCGATGCGGGCGTCGCGCTTCTCGGCTTTTTCGGCGGCCTTGATCTTCTCCCACATGCCCTTGGCCATGCCGGCGCTGCGCGCCTTTTCGTCGCCGAAGACGTGCGGATGGCGGCGGATCATCTTGGTGGTAATAGCCTCGACGACATCGCCGAAAGCGAACTCACCGATCTCCTCGGCCATCTGCGCATGATAGACGACCTGCAGCAGGAGGTCGCCCAACTCCTCGCGCAGATCGTCGAAGTCGCCGCGCGCGATCGCATCGGCCACCTCATAGGCCTCTTCGATCGTATAGGGCGCGATGGTCGAGAAATTCTGCTCGATATCCCAGGGGCAGCCGGTCTTGGGCGCGCGCAGCGCCGCCATGATCTCGATCAGCCGGGAAATGTCTTTCGAGGGCTTCATGGCCTCAACCCTAGCGCGCGCCCCGCAAGCCGGCCACCTCGGCGGCTCGCCGGCGTGACTTGTCCACAGCTGTCGCGGGCTTCAGTCGAGGACCGAGACGATCGCCTTGGCGAGATCGTCCATGCCGTCCTCGGGCAGGCCGGCGACGTTGATGCGGCTGTCGCCGACCATATAGACGGCGTGCTCGGTGCGCAGGCGTTCGACCTGTGCCTCCGTCAGCCCAAGCCTGGAAAACATGCCGCGATGGCTGGCGACGAAATCGAAACGGTCGGAGTTGGATTGCCGGCGCAACGCCTCGGCGAAAGCGACGCGGAGTCTCAGCATGCGCAGCCGCATCTCTTCCAGCTCCGTCTCCCAGTCTTTCCTCAGGCCGGCGTCTTCCAGCACCATACGCACCGCCGCTGCGCCATGATCCGGCGGCATGGAATAGAGCGCGCGCGCCGCCGCCAGCATCTGGCTCATCGCCACGTCCGCCTGGGCGCCATCCTTGGCCATGATCATCGCCGCGCCGACGCGGTCGCGATACACGGCGAAATTCTTCGAGCAGCTCGAGGCGACGACCATTTCAGGCACCTTGCCGGCCAGCAGCCGCAGACCTGCGGCGTCGGCGTCCAGGCCCTCGCCGAAGCCTTGATAGGCAATATCGACGAAAGGCAGCAGGCCGCGCTCCAGGAGAACGTCGGTGACTTTCGCCCACTGATCGAGATCGAGATTGGCGCCGGTCGGGTTGTGACAGCAGCCATGCAGCAGCACGACGTCACCGCTGTTGGCCGTCCTGAGCGTCGCCAGCATCTCGTCGAAGCGGACGGCGCCGGAAGCAGCATCGAAATAGGGATAGTTGCGAACCTCAAGGCCGGCGGCGCGCATCACGGGCGGATGGTTCGGCCAGGTCGGATCGGAAAGCCAGACCGTGGCGCCGAGGCGTGTGCGCTGCAGAAGCTCGGCCACCAGCCTGAGCGCGCCGGATCCGCCCGGCGCCTGTGCGGCGCGGATGCGCGAATGGTCGGCTTTGTCGCCGAAGGCGAGCTTGATCATGGCGGCGTTGAAGCCGGTATCGCCGGCAAGGCCGAGATAGGTCTTGGTGTCTTGGCTTGCCAGCAGCCGCTTCTCGGCCTCGCGCACGGCGCGCATCACCGGCGTCTTGCCGTCGATGTCCTTGTAGACGCCGACACCGAGGTCGACTTTGCCGTGCCGTGGATCGTTGCGATAGAGGCCGATCAAGGCAAGGATCTTGTCGGCGGGCGCGGGCTGCAGGGTCTCGAACATCGAAAAGGACTCCAATGGCGGCGGAGTGATACGCAAATCGCCCCCGCCGCGCCAGCAGTTTCCTCACAGACGGCGACACGAAAAGAAATGCCGGGCAGGGGATTAAATTCCCCACATGCTCCGTAAACAGGGCATGAAACGATCGATGGCACGCTTCGATATTGTCGGGCAGTTGGGATCGCTACGGCGTTACGCGCGCTCGCTGACGCGTGACAGCGCCGACGCCGAGGATCTCGTCCATGACGCGCTGGTGCGCGCCTATGAGCGGCGCGCGACCTTTCGCTCGGGCGGCAATCTACGCGCCTGGCTGCTGGCGATCGTGCACAACATCTTCATCGACCGCATGCGCTCGCGCCGCTCCGAGACGGCGCGCATCGAACAGGCCGGCCTTGTCGCCGACCGCAGCGTGCCGGCGTCGCAGGACCATTCGGTGCGCCTGTCGCAGGTCAGGGAGGCGTTTCTTTCGCTCCCCGAGGAGCAGCGCTCCGCGCTCCATCTCGTCGCCATCGAAGGGCTTTCCTATCAGCAGGCGGCCGAAATCATCGGCGTGCCGCTCGGAACGCTGATCTCGCGCATCGGCCGTGCGCGTGCCGCGCTGCGCGAGATGGAGGAGAGCGGGCCACAGAAAGCCAGGCCCCATCTCAGGATCGTGGGAGACGATCAATGACCGCCAGTGTCGATCCCGTAACCGATGCCGATCTCGACGCCTATGTCGACGATCAGTTGGATGTCGCCCGCCGCATCGAGGTCGAGGCGCACCTCGCCGCCCGCCCGGAAGCGGCGGCGCGCGTGATGTCGGATTTGAGGACGCGCGACGAGCTGCGCGTCGCGCTTGCCGGACCCGTCGGCATGGCCCGTCCGAACACGAGCGAAGCGGCGCGGCGGCTGGAAAGGGCGCTTGCCAGGGGGCGTATGCTCGCCGTGCTGCAGCGGGCCGCGGCCGCGGCCGTGTTGGTCGCGGCGGGTTGGCTTGCCAACGGCATTTTCGGGCCGATCGCGGTGACCAAGGTGGTCGCCTCGACGCAGCCGCCCGCCTATGTCGAGGACGCGGTCAGGGCCCATCGGACGACCTTGGTGCGTGAGGCGATGCCGTCGCAGAAGGAGGCGCCGGGCTACGACGCCGACGAGATTCGTGCCGCCACCGCAATCGTCATGCCTTCGCTGCCCGACGACTGGAAGATCCGCGACGTCCAGATCTACCCCTCGCAATTCGGGCCGAGCGTAGAGATGGCGGTCCAGACCAAGGACCTTGGCCTCGTCTCGCTGTTCGCCATCAGGCCGGGCACGTTCGACGTCGTGAAGCCAACGATCGCGCCCGCCGACGATATTTCGTCGGCCTATTTCCAGATCGGTGAGGTTGCCTATGCGGTGGTCGGGCGCGGCGACGCCGGCAGCCTCGACCGTGCCGCCGAGAAACTCGCCAGAACTCTTTACTGAGAACCAAGGAGAACCAAATGAACAGCCCCAATCTGGGATACCGAATGGGCGCCGGCGTCCAGGCCGGAGCCGTCTACGACGAGGGCCTGCGCAGGCACATGCTGCGCGTCTACAACTATATGGGCCTCGGCCTCGTCGTCACCGGCCTGGTCGCCTTCTTCGTGGCCTCGACGCCGGCGCTCTACGTGCCGATCTTCTCCAGCCCGCTGAAATGGGCGGTGATGTTGGCGCCGCTCGCCTTCGTCATGATCTTCTCGTTCAAGATGCAGACCATGTCGGCGGCGAGCGCACAGACGATGTTCTGGGCCTTCTGCGCGGTGATGGGCCTGTCGCTCGCCTCGGTGTTCCTGGTCTTCACCTCGACCAGCATCGCGCGCACCTTCTTCATCGCCGCCACGATGTTCGGCGCCACCAGCCTTTACGGCTACACGACCAGGCGAGACCTGACGCAGTTCTCTTCCTTCCTGATCATGGGCCTGATCGGCGTGGTGATCGCAAGCCTGGTCAACCTGTTCCTCGGCTCGACCGCGCTGCAGTTCGCCATCTCGGTGATCGGCATTGCCGTCTTTGTCGGCCTCACCGCCTGGGACACGCAGACCATCAAGGAACAGTATGCAGAGAACTTCGATGCGGAATCGCAGCAGAAGCTCGCCGTCTTCGGCGCCTTCTCGCTCTATCTGAACTTCATCAACATCTTCCAGCTGCTGCTGAATTTCA
The DNA here is from genome assembly GCF_002295065.1 of Mesorhizobium sp. WSM3859. Taxonomy (GTDB): domain Bacteria; phylum Pseudomonadota; class Alphaproteobacteria; order Rhizobiales; family Rhizobiaceae; genus Mesorhizobium. Next base: position 216,414 of record NZ_NSGG01000006.1, on the reverse strand, counting down.
CCGGCGAGCGCGAATAGTCGGGCCGTAGCAGGCAACACAGCTGACCTCGGCGTGGCCGGAGGGAAACCTCCGGCCATTTTTGTCGACTTCGCACCAAGACTTCCATGATCAAGGCGACGCGCGGTATGCCTGCCGCGCTTGAGTTCACGCGCGGCCTTTTGCTAGCCTGCCGGCCAGACCAGCCCGCCGCGAGGACGCAATGGAACAGCTGACGCTTCACTCTGAGGGCATCTCGGCGACCATCGTCGGGCAGGGGGCCGAACTGGTCTCGCTGCGCGATGCCGACGGCACCGAACTTCTATGGCAGGCAGGTCCCGCCTGGCGCCGTCATTCGCCGGTCCTGTTCCCGATCGTCGGTCGCCTGAAAGGCGATCAGCTGCGCCATCGCGGCCAGACCTATCCGATGACGCAGCATGGCTTTGCCCGCGACCGGCGCTTTGCCTGGGCGGAGCAGGGCCCCACCTCCTGCACATTGGTCCTGTCGGATGACGCCGAGACCAGGGCGAAATACCCCTTCGCCTTTCGCCTGGCCATCGGCTACGACCTGAAACCGCGGCAGCTTGGCGTGACCTTCGAGATCACCAATACCGGCGACGAGCCGCTGCCGGCCTCGATCGGCGCGCATCCGGCGTTCACCTGGCCGCTGTCGCCGGAACTGCCCAAGGAGGCCTATCGCCTGACCTTCGCCAAGGATGAGCCGGCGCCGGTACGCCGCCTGAAGGACGGCCTGCTGCTGCCGGGCACGCAACCGACACCCATCGAGGGAAAGACGCTGCCGCTCTCCGAAAAACTGTTCGTTGACGACGCCGTCATCCTCGACAAGCCGGCCAGCACCAGCGTGCGCTACACCGCAAGCCAAGGTCCGGCGATCGATATTACGTGGCAGGGCTTCAACGAGCTGGGCATCTGGTCCAAGCCCGGCGGCGCGCCGTTCCTGTGCATCGAACCCTGGCACGGCATCGCCAGTCCCGCCGATTTCGACGGCGAGTTCGCCGACAAGCCGGGTGTCATGTCGATAGAGCCGGGCGGCGGGCGCGTGCTGAGCTACCGGATAGGCCTCAGCCGGGAACCGTAGAGCATGGCATATGCCATCAAGGCCAAGATCGAGGACCCGCAGGCGGAGACATTCGTCTTCGCCGCCCAGAAAACCATGTATGGCGGCAAGCACATTGCTAAAGGCGACGTTGTCTTCCTGTTCGCCAGCGAGAACGAAGGCGGGCGGGGGCTTGTTGCGCGTGGTGTCGTTACCTCATCGGAGGCTATCCCGAGACGTCCCGATCTCGAACGGCAGACACCGCGCGTCAGCATTGCCGTCCGTCGCACCGCTCTAGCGGTAAAACGATTGGGTCGCGATGAGCTCAAGCGCTTCAAGGATTGGAAGGACGGCCGGCCCGAGACCGAGCTCAACTTCAAATTCTACCGCCAGGCGACCAACAAGATCGTCGGCGTTTCAGACGGGGCGGCCGCGTTTCTCGAGGGGTTTTTCTGACGGGGCGGGACAGCTTGTTGCCAAGGCCGCGTTCTGCCACGAAGCGAGAAATCGGTGCGCATGGGAGCCACGGCGATGAGGGGCATTCGGACGTTGGCGGCGTGCGGTTTGCTCTTTTCGGCCTTGTCGCCGGCAACGGCCGGGGAGAATTACGGGCTTCGGACAAGGCAGCACTTGCCGAATGCCTGAAATATGTAGGCGATTTTCCCGGGTGACGTTCCCGGCGTGAACGATACGCCGCCTATCTGCTCTGCAACATGCCGAATGCAAGCTTGAACAATGGTGCCTGCGGATGACGAAGCCTGAAAAACCAGTCGTACACGTGGTCTTCAACATGTCAGCCGCCGGAAGCTTGCGTCACGCGCTTGCTCACATGGGGCGACACGAAACGGTCATCGGGCTGCCGGACGATCTCAGCTTTGGGCCTATCGACCCTCCCGCGATCGATCTTCGCGCCCGATGGATGGAAGACGTATTGGGCCTCGAAAGGCGTCCGGACCTCGAACAAGAGGCCGATCTTTTTTGGAGCCGCGCAACGGGCAGGGACATCGCGCCAGTCGCATGGGTATGCCGGCGAAACGCCATGGAGTTTGCCGACTTCCTCGAGTTCGTTTCGCGGATCGGCGATCAACCATTCCGGGTGGTCGACATAACCGAGATCGAGTTCGCACCCAAGCCCGATCGTTCCGAGTCTGCGATCTGGCGAGCAGGATCGTTCGGGCATGTGCCGTCAGACAGCATTGTCAGAGCACGGCTCTTGGAACGTCAGACGACGTTGACTGGACAGGAGCTGCAGGCTTACCGCGATTTTTGGAAAAAGCTTCGTACCGAGAACGCAGCTTTTCGCGTCGTGTCCGACCTTGGCCTTCATTCAACGCCGATCACGTATTTCGATAAAGCGGTGGCGTCACAAGTGACGGAAGACTGGCAGAAATGCAATCACGTGGTCGGCAAAATCCTTGTCGCTCTGTGGGACGATGGCACTTACTGTGGAGATCTCACGCTCTGGTCGCGGGTCCATGCGCTTGTGGATGGAGGTGTGTTTGAGATGAAAGGCGACGGCGCGCGAATGCGCGACAGCTTCGTACGGTTGGCAAGCAGGGCTGTGTGACATCGCGCTTTCGGCATCTCCATTGCCATACGAGAAAGTCGCATAAGATAGATTATGGAACTTCGCTTCGCGATATCTATGCATTGAATTCAAAGCGAATGTAGGAACCGAGGGATTCTTCCACGTCTTAAACATGGAAGTCTGACCAACGATATTTGGGGGTTTGATGATCACGCTTTATGGCTTTGGACGCGTTTATCCCGAAATGCTTGGCCATGGGCGCGATCTTCGCGCGCAATGGGCGCTTGAGGAAATCGGGTTGCCGTATCGGTTTCAGGCCCTCGACTTCATCGCCGGCGAGCTTGACAGTCCGGCATACAGCCAGGTCAGCACCTTCCGCCAGGTCCCTGTGATCGATGACGATGGTGTCATCGTCGCGGAGTCAGGCGCGATTGTCCTCTATCTTGCCGAAAAGGCAGGAAAGCTCATTCCAGCCGATTTCATCGGACGTATGCAGGTCGTCCAATGGTGCTTCGCCGCGCTGACCACTGTCGAGCGGCCGCTGTCTCAGATCGATGGGATCGACGCGGGCATGGGCGGCGTGGGCGCCTTCGAACGGCGGGCGGTGCTCGTCGAGGACGCCTGCCGCTGGTTTGCCGGGTTGGAGCGCCGGCTCGAAGACCGCGAGTGGATCGCCTGCGAGACGTTCACCGTGGCCGACATTCTTCTCGCCACCGCCCTGCGCCAGGTCGGCCAGACCGATCTTCTGGCACCCTATCCGCGGTTGAGCGCGTATTACGCGAGGGCTCTGGCACGCCCCGCGTGGCAACGCACGCGGAGCCTTTGCGCGGAACGCAGCGGCGTCTCGCTTGCCGACATCGCCTGAATGCCTCGCACGATCGCGCAGGTCTGGCTTGGGCATTGCCGGCAACGGCGAGCTGCAACGCCAATGAAGCAGTTGCCGCTATCGCTCTGACTCGTAAGGAATTTCGAGCACCATGCCATCATAGGCCGGCACCACGTGCTCCGGCGTCTCGGCCATTACCACGGCGTAGTCCAGCGGCACATGCATATGCGTCAGCACGGCTTTCGTCGGTGCCAGTTTCTCGATCCACTCCAGCGCTTGGCCGAGCGACAGATGGCTGGGATGCGTGTTGTACTGCAGCGCGTCGATCACCAGCATATCGAGGCCGCGCAGACGCTCGGCGGTGGCGTCCGGAAAGCCGCTTATATCCGGGCAGTAGGCGAGCCCGCCGATACGGAAGCCGAGCGAAATGATGTCGCCATGGAACTGCGGCAGCGGCTCAAGGGTGAGGGCGCCCCCCTCGCCTTCGATCACGACCGGCCTGCCGTGATTGATGATGTGGGCCTTTACGATCGGCGGATAGGAGCTGCCGGGTGGCGTCTCGAAGCAATAACCGAACGCCTGGCGCAGCCGCAGCATGGTCGGCTCGTCGGCATGGATGTCGATGCGATGGCGTTGCTCAAGCACATAGCCGCGCAGATCGTCGATGCCATGGATATGGTCGGCATGCGGATGGGTATAGACAACGGCATCGATACGCCTGACCGAGGCCAGCAGCATCTGCTCGCGGAAATCCGGTCCGGTGTCGATGACGACCGTGGTGCGCGCGCCATTGGCGGCAATCCGCTCGACCAGGGCTGCCGTGCGCATGCGCCGGTTCTTGGGATTCGCGGGATCGCAATTGCCCCAATCGCCGGTGATGCGCGGCGTGCCGGGTGATGAGCCGCAGCCAAGAACGGTGAAGCGCAGCCGGTCGCCCATGCCTCAGCCCGCAGCCACGCCGGGGCGCGGCATCTTGGTGAACAGCCTGAAGAAGTTGCCGGTGGTGATATCGGCGATTTCAGCCTCGCTGACACCGATGGTCTCGGAGAGCACCTTCGCCGTGTTCGTGACATAAGCCGGTTCGTTGCGTTTTCCCCGATGCGGGATCGGCGCAAGGTAGGGCGCGTCGGTCTCGACCAGCAGCCGGTCGCGCGGAACATCGGCCGCGATAGCGCGCAGCTCGGCGGAATTTTTGAAGGTCAGGATGCCGGAGAAGGAGACATAGCCGCCCAGCGCCACGCCGATTTCGGCCAGCCTGCGCCCGGACGAAAAACAGTGCAGGATGAAGGGGAAGGCGCCCTTCCCTGTCTCGTCCTCGAGGATCGACGCCATGTCGTCGTCGGCATTGCGCGCATGGATGACCAACGGCAGGCCGGTCCGGCGTGCCGCGGCGATATGGGTGCGAAAACCTTGCGCCTGCGCATCGCGCGGCGCCTTGTCATAGTAGTAATCCAGCCCGGCTTCGCCGATAGCCACCACCTTTGGATGCTCGGCGAGCCGCACCAGTTCGTCGGCGGTCACGTCAAGTTCTTCGGCCGCATTGTGCGGATGGGTGCCGACCGAGCAATAGACCTCGTCGAAAGTTTCAGCGATTTCAAGGATCTGCTGAAAGCGCTTCACGCGCGTCGAGATCGTGACCATGCGGCCTACCCCGGCGGCGAGGGCGCGGGCGACGATAGCCGCCCGCTCCTCGCCGAAATCCGGAAAGTCGAGATGGCAATGGCTGTCGACCAGCATCAGGCGCCCTGCTCGACATAACGCGGGAACACGCCCTCCGGCGCCGGCAAGGCGGTGCCGGGCACCAGCGCGTGGTCGGCATGGACGTGCTCGAAAGCACGCCTGTCCGCAGGCACCGCCAACAAGTCGAGCAACTTGGCCGCCGATCCCGGAATGAAGGGCTGGCAAAGGAGTGCCACCCGCCGCACCAGTTCGGCCGTTGTCCACAAGACCGTTTCCATTCGCTCCGGATTGGTCTTCTTCAGCGCCCACGGCTCCTGGGAGGCGAAATAGCGGTCCGCTTCCGCCACCACGCCGAAGATCGCCGCCAGCGCCAGATGGATGCCCTGCTCCGCCATCGCCCGGCGCGAAACGGCCAGCGCTTCGATCGCCTGGTCGAGGATCGCGGTATCGGCCTCCGCCAGCTCGTCGCGCTTCGGCACCGCGCCGCCGCAATTCTTGGCGATCATCGACAGCGACCGCTGCGCCAGATTGCCAAGGCCGTTGGCGAGATCGGCGTTGGTGCGGTTGACGATCGCCTCATGGCTGTAGTTGCCGTCCTGGCCGAACGGCACCTCGCGCAGGAAGAAATAGCGCACCTGGTCGACGCCGTAATGCTCCACCATCGTGAACGGGTCGATGACGTTGCCGACCGACTTCGACATCTTCTCGCCGCGGTTGAACAGAAAGCCGTGTGCGAAGACGCGCTTCGGAAGCGGGATTCCCGCCGACATCAGGAAGGCCGGCCAATACACTGTATGGAAGCGGACGATGTCCTTGCCGATGATGTGGGCGTCAGCTGGCCAAAACCGCCATTTCTCATCCTTTTCATTGGGATACCCGATGCCGGTGATGTAGTTGGTCAAGGCGTCGATCCACACATACATCACATGCTTCTCGTCGCCCGGCACCGGCACGCCCCAGTCGAAGGTGGTGCGCGAGATCGACAGGTCCTTCAGCCCCGATCTGACGAAGCTCATCACCTCGTTGCGACGCTCGGCCGGACCGATGAAATCGGGCTGGCTCTCGTAGAGCGCGAGGAGCTTGTCCTGATAGGTCGAAAGGCGGAAGAAATAGCTTTCCTCTTCGACCCATTCGACAGGCGTTCCCTGCGGTCCGTAGCGCACATTGTCGGCGCGGACCTCGGTCTCCTCCTCGCCGTAATAGGCTTCGTCGCGCACCGAGTACCAGCCGGCATAGCCGCCCTTGTAGATGTCGCCATTGGCGGCCATCGCCTTCCAGATCGCCTGGGAGGACACATAATGCCGCTCCTCGGTGGTGCGGATGAAATCGTTGTTGGAAGCGTTGAGCGCCGTCGCCATGCGCCGGAACTCGGCCGAGTTGCGGTCGGCGAGCTCGCGCGCCGCGATGCCTTCCTTGCGCGCCGTCTGCAGCATCTTGATGCCGTGCTCGTCGGTGCCGGTCAGGAAGAACACGTCCTTGCCGTCGAGCCGCTGGAAGCGGGCGAGCGCGTCGGTGGCGATCAGTTCGTAGGCATGCCCGATATGCGGCTTGCCGTTCGGGTAGGAGATCGCGGTCGTGATGTAGAATGTGTCGCGTGACATGAATGAACCGTCATGAATATCTGAATGTGAGTTGTGGCGGTGGATATCGCATCGGAACGTCGATTGCCATCCCGAGGCCAATGCATGCCGCCCGAACGTGGGCCAACGGCATGCATCGAACGAGCCGTCACATTCGCATCGCAGAATTCAGGCGGTCGATCATGGTCAGGGCGTGCTGCTTCTTGTCGAGATTGTAGGTCTCGGCCTCAGATATCGTGTTCAGCGCATCCTGCCAAGCCTCGGACAGTGTTTTGGCCCTGGCAAGGTCGCCGGACAGCGCCGCTTCGCTGGCGGCGTCCGAAAGCAGATCGAGCGCGCGGCGGTTGAAGATGTCGAACTGGATCGCCTGGTCGCGTCCCGCCACGGCCTCGGCAAGGCGGTGCGCGCCGGCAATGTCGGGTTTCCTTGCCGCCACCAGTGCGTCGAGCGCGCCGGCGATCTCCAGCCCGCCATATTGGGTGAGCAGGATGGCGTTGCGTGCGCTCCCCCCTGCCCGCTCGGCGAGCGCCGCGCGTGCGGCCGCATCATCCGGCGGCGGCGGTTCGACATTCTCCAGCACCGCCATCAGCTCGTCGGCCGCAAGCGACGCCAGCCGCATCATCTGGCAACGCGAGCGGATCGTCGGCAGCAGGCTGCCCGGCGCGTGCACGATCAGAATGAACAAGGTGCGCGCCGGCGGCTCCTCGAGATTCTTGAGCAAGGCATTGGCGGCGTTGGTGTTCATGTCGTCGGCCGGATCGACGATGACGACGCGGTAGCTGCCGTCATGCGAGGTCATCGACAGGAAGCGGCTGACCCTGCGGATTTCGTCCACGGTCAGCACCGTCTTGAAGCTCTTGGTCTTGTCGTTGGCAGGGCGCGTCAGATGCAGCACGCCCGGATGCGCACCCGTGGCGATCTGGCGAAACAGCGGGGACACCGGATCGGGGATGGCAAGCGTGTCGGGCGCCGTCCTGAAATCCGGATATTTCAAAAGATGGTGCGCCAGGTGGAAGGCGAGTGTTGCCTTGCCGATGCCGTGCGGTCCGGCAAAAATCAGCGCATGCGGCAGCTTGCCCGCGCGGTAGGCGCCCGCAAGCATGCCCGCCGCCGCCGCATGGCCGATCAGCCGCGGCGTTTCAGCCGGCTCGGGCACGCCGTCCAGCGTGTCGTGCTGTTCTGGAGCGATGCGTTCGAAGATCATGCCGGCGCCGTCTCGATCCTTTGCGCCGGCGTCCTCTCTTCCAGCGCCGCGAAGACAGCGGCGGTGACGACATTTTCCACCGTATCGGGATCGGCGGCCGCGTCGATGACGATGCAGCGCTCCGGCTCCGCCTCGGCGACGGCCAGGAAAGCCTCGCGCCGTCGCCGGTGGATGGCCAGAGTCTCTTTCTCGAAGCGGTCGGCGGCGTCGCCTGCGCCACGCCGCGCGGCCGCTCGCTTCAAGCCTTCAGCCGGATCGATGTCGAAGATTAGCGTCATGTTCGGCATCATGCCGTTGATGGCGACCGCCTCCAGCGCCTTCATGAAGTCGGGGTCGATGCCGCCCGTCACGCCCTGGTAGACGCGCGAGGAATCGATGAAACGGTCGCACAGCACGATCGAGCCACGCTCGACCGCCGGCCGGATGACCTGCTCGACATGGTCGGACCGGGCGGCGGCGAACAGGATTGCCTCCATCTCCGGGCCGAACGGCTCGGCCGCGCCGGACAGAAGCACGTGCCTTACCGCCTCGGCGCCGGGCGATCCACCCGGCTCGCGGGTGACCAGAACCTCGTATTTCTTGGCGCGCATGCGCCGCGCCAGCCGCTCGATCTGCGTCGACTTGCCTGCTCCTTCGCCGCCCTCGAAGGTGATGAAAAATCCGCTCGCCAATCGAGACTGCCTTTGCCCTTGCTGGCCGCTGTCATAGCTCCCGTCCGACAAAAGGTCCACGAACTTGCCCGATCACAAATGTTTCTGACGCAGCCAGCCGACGGCGAGTTCCTTGACGGCATCCAGCGCCCGCTGTGGCAGCGTGCCTACCTTCACCGACTCGGCGGCATAGAGCGGCGTCTGCTGGCTGAGCGTATCGCCTATCCAAACGCGCAGCTCACCGACCGGTTGCCCTTCCTCGACCGGTGCCGACACTGGACCTTGATAGACGATCCTGGCGGTCAGCTTGTCGCGGTTGGCTATAGGCAGAAAGATGTCCACGGGACCTTTGGCTTTCAAGGCCAGGCCGGATTTGACGCCGCCGAAGACCTGCGCTTCGCCGACCACCTCGTCCTTGGCGAAGATCTCGGTCTTCTGGAAGGACCGCGAGCCCCAGTCGAGCAGCTTGCGCGCCTCCTCGGAGCGTTCGCGGTCGTTCGCCAGTCCGCTGAGCGCGGCGATCACGCGGATGCCGTTGTGGCTGACGGTGCCGACCAGGCCGAAGCCCGCCTGTTCGCTGGCGCCGGCGACAAAGCCGTCGGCTTCGATGCCCATGGCGATCAGCGGATTGCGGTTCCTCTGCGCGATCTTATTCCAGGTGAAGTCCGGCTGGCCGTAATAGTGGAAGAACTCGGGATAGTCGCGCCACAGATGCAGCGCCAGCATCGTCAGCTCGCGCGCCGTCGTCTGCTGGCCGTCGGCAGGCAGGCCGGTCGAATTGACGAAGGTCGATTTCTGAAGCCCGAGCTGGCGGGCCCGATCCGTCATCTGCGCGGCGAAATTCGCTTCCGAGCCCGCCATGCCCTCGGCAAGCACGATGCAGCCGTCATTGGCGGCCTGCACGGTCACGCCCTGGATAAGGTCCTCGACGCGGACCGCGGATTTGAGCTTGGCGAACATGGTCGAAGTCCCGGACGGCGCGCCGCCGGTGCGCCAGGCGTTTTCGCTGACGACGAACGTATCGTCGAGCGTGATCCGCTTTGCCTTGATCGCGTTGAAGACCACCTCCATCGTCATCAGTTTGGCCATCGAAGCCGGCGGAATCGGCTTGTCGGGGTCCTTGGCGAAGAGCACCGTGCCGGTGTCCGCATCGATCATGAACGCCTGCGTCGCCTTGGTCTCGAACAGCTGCGCGCTCGCCGGGGCGGCGCAAAACAGCGCCAGCACCAATCCAAGAAGGCTGGCGAAGGGCGGAAGAATGCGCAATTGCATGAAATGTCGACCCAATCTGAGCAAAACCGGAGAGTCGCCCGGAATTGCGCAAAGACTACCCCGCGGCCAAGCTAGCAGGGTTTTTTCGGCCGGATCAACGTGCAGTGCGAATTTGATCAGTTACGCACAACCAGCGCGTCCGGCGCGCCATGCGACCAGGCTGCCTGGAGGAGGTCGTCGATGCTGCCATGGCCGTCCGGATAGACATTGACCGCATACCAGTCATTGCCGTCGAGTTCCGTGCGCTGGATCTCGGTCCGGCCGAACGGCTCGAGCGCCGCGGCCACACGCTTGGCCTCGGCGGCTTCGTCGAAGGAACCGGCGGCGACGTAGTCGTATCCAGGCGCCTGTTGCTGGCGGTTCGATTTCTTCCACGATTGCAGGATATCGGCCGGCGACATGCCGCCGGCATCGAGCGCGGCAAAGACATCGGCGCGCTTCACCCGCTCATCCGCATAGGACAGCGAAGCCATGGCGAAGGGCGAGTTCGGCGGAAGGCCGAGATCCGGACGTTCCGGCACGATCGGCCCGAAATCGGGCAGCACGACATCGCTGCCGCCCTGCGTAGAGAAGGCTGCCGGCTGAACGGTGGCTTCATCCGACAAGCCCGGTTGCGCGGCAAAGGCCTGCCCTGAATTGGTCAACTGTCCAGGGAACGGCACGGCGGCCGGCGGCGCGCCGACCGACAAGCTCGGCGACGGACCGTTCATGGCCACCATCACGCCGGTCGGTAAACCGTCCGACGGATCCGGCCGGTTGTTGCCGGGCCGGTAGGACGCCACCAGATACTGATCGTCATTACCGTCGAGCGGCGCCCTGCCGACATACTCGACTTTGACCCTGGCGGTACCGACCTTGTCATAGTCGAGCATCTGCGCAGCGCGTTCGGAGACGTCGATGATGCGGCCCTCATGATATGGGCCGCGGTCATTGACGCGCACGATCACCGAACTGCCGGTATCGAGATTGGTGACCCGCGCATAGCTCGGCAGCGGCATCGTCGGATGCGCCGCGGTCAGTTGCGCCGTGTCGTAGACTTCGCCATTGGCGGTCAAACGCCCATGAAAGGCATCGCCATACCAAGAGGCCAGGCCGACCTTGGTGAAGCCCTTCTTGTCTTCCTTCGGATAATACCACTTGCCGCGAACCTGGTAGGGCTTGCCGAGCTGGTCGCGGCCGCCGCCACGGCGCATGAACTGGACGTGCGGGCTTGCCTTCACGCCATATTCGGATTCGGCGAAATATTCCTTGGAGCGGGCCTTCTTGTAGACCATCCCCTTCGGCTCGGGTTGTGAGGCGCAGGCAGCCAGCAGCAGGCCCGAAAGGGCGCACAGGGCGAAAGCAGAAGCGCGACGAAGACGCGGGCGCGCCGGAGTCTTCATGTTTTCGATTGTCCCCTACCGTGCTGCCACCCGACGGAGCCAGAAGTCGCCCGCTAGGCCAACACCTTGATCCCCAATCCCTTTTTGCACAGGAATTGCTTATCACGATGTTAATCGATTATGGCCGCAACAGGGCGAGATTGTGGCGAACGTGCAAAGCATGCGTGCTGCAGGCTACCCGCGCCGGGTTTATAAGGCCTTTTTTCCAGCCGCGAGAAGGTTCACCAGCCTTCCGGACTCAGGTAAGAAGCGGCTGGAAGTTCGCTTACGCCGGCGGTGGGGGCGGTGGTACGGACGAAATCTGCTGCGCCGTTGCGCGCGACAGTATCTCGCGCTTCGTCAGGATCGGCTTCTCGTAGCTCTTCTTCACGATTTCCCCCTACTTGAAATATTAGCAAACCGAAATTGACCGACCTTTCACCGAATTGTCAATCCAACTCCCGGTCCATGGATGGGCCCGCGGTCCCCCGCGGCCCGATTCACGGCATCCACGCGCCTGATTGAGTCCTGGCGATTGACAGGCCTTTGCGCGACGCACTAGAGCATGGCTCGCAGTCCTACCGACATGGCCCTCGCGGCCAACGAGACGGCGCCTCGTGGAATCACGATGGAGGGATGGCCGAGCGGTTTAAGGCACCGGTCTTGAAAACCGGCGTGGGCGCAAGTTCACCGTGGGTTCGAATCCCACTCCCTCCGCCACAACTCCAATAAAATCAACATGTTATATAACGGTTTAGCGGTGATGCCATAACGGATGCCGTGCCGCGCTCTTCATGCACCCCTGCCCGTCATGTGCCAATTGCGGTGCCAATTCTTTCCTGCAAGGATCGAAGGCCCGGCCCTGCCCGATCGAGGATACCGCCCATGTCCATCCCGCTAACTGCTTTGACGTCAGCGGCGATTCTGCTTGCCGCGACCGTTCTCACTGAGGCCCGGCCCGACACCCGTACGATGAGCTGCCAGCAACTCCAGCAACTGATCCAGAGCAACCGCGCCGTGGTGCTGACCACCGGCCCCAACACCTATGACCGCTATGTCAGGCAATTCGGCAACGAGTGCGACTGGCCTCGGGTGCCAATGTCGGCCTATGTCCCGACCCGTGACGACCGCTGTCCGGTCTACAAGTGCGACGAACCGGTTGGCCGCGTCCCGTGACAGAAATGAAAAGCCCGGCCACCTGAGCAGCCGGGCCAAATACCCCTGGGAAGTTTTCAGAACCTCTTCGCCTCCCAATAGCGCGTGCGACCGTCCGCCCTGTCGACATCGGCCTGCGACAGCGGCCCGGTATAGCCCGGTAGGGTGACGACTTGGCCCCACGATCGTCAGGACGGCTTAGGAGGGCTTGTGCCTGTGTCCGCGAAGCAGTTCACGACCGATGTCATGTCCTTCGCCGGTGAAGACGAGCGCGCCTTCACTCCCGCCGCCGTCGGTATAGTCTCATTGGTCGACACCGACGCCACTCTGGCCGGTAGCATTACCCCATCCCAGAGAGGGCTCGTCGTTGCCTTCGACTTCGAAGTCCCCTTCACTACCGAAGCACCCCGGGGTGCCCGTCTGAGAGGCCGTGATTGACAGGGACAGCGCCTTTCGGCTGATGCGATCGATCTGGAGCGTGAGCAGTTGCTCGTCGCCAAGTTGGCGACCAGCAGCGGTAGGTGCCGCGGATGTTGCATAAGCGGTGACTTATTCGCAAGCGGCTACTCCCACGATCGTCCTTTTGGATACGTGTCAGGCATCTCAGCAGGAGCGTATATCTTCGCTAGCCGGTGAGTTTGTTTTGAATCCGAGCCCTCACCGGTTAGGCCCGGTGTGTTGCTGGCCTACCCCGTCAGCCTGCCGGGCCGCTCCCGGCCTCCGTCGCCGTCTGCGGATGTACCAGCGGCGACGGGAGCAGGCCCTTTCGCCTTACGGGCAAGGCGTCCACCCTTTTCGCTGCTCCGGCGTCAATGCGTGGTTGGTGAACTGCAGATTCCGATCGTCACGGCCGGCAGCGCGGCATTCGCTGCAGAAGATGATCTTGAGCAAATCCCAGTGAAGGCAGGGCTGGTCCGGCCCGAACCGCCTGGCCGGCGCGGCGACGTCTAGCACCGCCCTGCGCTCGCAGGTAAGGCAGATAGACTGAAAGACCAGCCGCAAGCTTGCTGCCGAGCGTGCCTTCTGAGAATGGCAATTTGTCCGACATCGTGGCGATCCTCGTGAGTGGGTCGCCGCCTGGCATGGCGCCTGCGCTCGTGATCATGCCGGTGCAGGACGGGCCAGACAGGCGTTAACTTTTCCGGATTTTTGCACTTCTCAAGAAACAGCGATCGAGCCTGCTGCTCGGCATCTCTTGCACGAGCCGCAACGTTCTCCTTGTTCGCGGCGTTGATTGCCTTCTCGGTTGCCACGAAGCAGTCCGGAACGCCCAGGCAGACGGTCAACCGTTGGTAAAGCAGCGGTTATTTGATTTCTCGGACAAAATATGCTGCTTCTCGCGCCCATGAAAAAGCTGTGCCTGATGGTCCTGGCGTCGCTGACGCCGGTCTTGCCGGCCAAGGCGATGGACAATGCGTTGCGCGCCGGCCTGATGAAACTCGATCCCGAAACCCGCCTCGAGCAGCGCTGCGACGCCGAAGTGCTCGACCGGATCAGCCACGACGATCACAACTACAAGGCCGACCGCGTCGTGGCCTACGCCTTTGCCACGCCCCAGATGAGCGCCGATGCCATCAAAAGCTCGGGCGCCGCCTTCCGCAGCAAGGGCCAATGGTACCGGCTGAAATTCAAATGCGAGACTGGGCCGGACCATATGCAGGTGCTGCAGTTCCGCTACAAGATCGGCGATGAAATCCCGGAATCCGACTGGGCCAAATATAGTCTCTACGACTGACCAGCGATCGAGGCCAATAGCGCTCGGCCGAGGTAACAGCCGTAAAATACCCTCGATATCCAGTGGAGCGGAATGCCCTGAAGGCTGGTTCCGGCCTGTTCTCCTTGACGCCCGGGAACCATACACGTTAGGGCGTCAGCATAGTCGACGATCAAGACTCCGCGAACACCAAAGGGCCTCCAGCCGATGGATATTTTCAGCGCCGCAAGCCTGACCGCCCTGCTCCAGGTCATCGCCATCGACCTGGTGCTTGCCGGCGACAATGCCATCGTCATCGGCCTCGCGGCGGCGGGATTGCCCGCGGATCAGCGCAAAAAGGCAATCCTTATCGGTGTGCTTGCCGCGACCGTGCTTCGCATCCTCTTCGCCGCGATCACAGTGAAACTGCTCGCCATCGTCGGTCTCCTCCTGGCCGGCGGCATCCTGCTGCTTTGGGTCTGCTGGAAGATGTATCGCGAATTGCGCACCTCGCATGCCGACGAGCATGAGGCGACGGAGGCGCTGGCCAATTCCGACCTCAACAGCGACAGAACCGTGGCCGGCAAGGCGCCGCGCAAGACGCTTGGCCAGGCGGCGCTGCAGATCGTCGTTGCCGACGTGTCCATGTCGCTTGATAATGTGCTCGCCGTGGCCGGTGCGGCGCGCGATCATTTCCCGGTGCTGGTCATCGGCCTCGTGCTGTCGATTGCACTGATGGGCCTCGCAGCGAGCTTTATCGCCAGGCTCCTGCACCGCTACCGCTGGATCGCCTATATCGGCTTGCTGATCATCCTCTATGTCGCGCTCGACATGGTCTATCGCGGCGCGGTCGAAGTCTGGCCGCACGTCAATGCCGCGGTAAGCTGAGCCAATTCCAACGTCAGCGATTGGCCGGGGAATGCGTTTTGCCGCAGGATGGGCCAGCCCATACCAATGCCGCAATTAGTGTGGTATTGCGCCGCCGATCCCCAAAAGCCCGGAAAACCTTATGTCCGCCCCACGCGTCAGTTTCGTCAGTCTTGGATGCCCGAAGGCGCTCGTCGATTCCGAGCGCATCATCACGCGGCTTCGCGCCGAAGGCTATGAGATCGCCCGCAGGCATGACGGCGCCGACCTCGTCGTCGTCAACACCTGCGGCTTCCTCGATTCCGCCCGCGACGAGTCGCTCAACGCCATCGGCTCCGCGCTTTCGGAAAACGGCCGCGTCATCGTCACCGGCTGTCTCGGCGCCGAGCCGGAGGTCATCCGCGAGAAGCATCCCAATGTGATGGCGATCACCGGCCCGCAGGCCTATGAGAGCGTGATGGCCGCGGTGCATGAGGCCGCCCCGCCAAGCCACGATCCCTATGTCGACCTTTTGCCGCCGCAGGGCGTCAAGCTCACCCCGCGCCACTACGCCTATCTGAAGATTTCCGAAGGCTGCAACAACCGCTGCACCTTCTGCATCATCCCGGCGCTGCGTGGCGATCTCGTCTCGCGGCCGGCGGCGGACGTGCTGCGCGAGGCGGAAAAACTCGCCAAGGCCGGCGTCAAGGAAATCCTCGTCATCTCGCAGGACACGAGCGCCTACGGCGTCGACATCAAGTACCAGACGTCGATGTTCGGCGATCGCGAGGTGCGGGCGAAATTCCTCGACCTTGCCGAGGAGCTCGGCAAGCTCGGCATCTGGATACGCATGCACTATGTGTACCCCTACCCGCATGTCGCCGATGTCATTCCGCTGATGGCGGAAGGAAAGATCCTCCCCTATCTCGATATCCCCTTCCAGCACGCCTCGCCGCGGGTCCTCAAGAACATGCGCCGCCCCGCGCATGGCGAAAAAACGCTGGACCGCATCCGCGGTTGGCGCGAAGTCTGTCCCGACCTCGCCATCCGCTCGACCTTCATCGTCGGCTTCCCCGGCGAGACCGAAGACGATTTCCAGATGCTGCTCGACTGGCTGGACGAAGCCAAGATCGACCGCGCCGGCTGCTTCAAATACGAGCCGGTCAAGGGCGCGCGCTCCAATGATCTCGGTCTTGAGCAGGTGCCGCAGGAGGTCAAGGAAGCGCGCTGGCACCGCTTCATGCAGCGCCAGCAGAAGATTTCCGCCGCGCAGCTGGCCAAGAAAGTCGGAAAGCGCCTGCCGGTGCTGATCGACGAGGTGCACGGCTCGTCCGGCAAAGGCCGCACGAAATACGACGCGCCGGAGATCGACGGCTCCGTGCACATCCAGTCGCGCCGCCCGCTGCGCGCCGGCGAGATCGTCACCGTCAAGATCGACCGCGCCGACGCCTATGATCTCTATGGATCGGCCGTCTGATCGTCCTCGAACGCGAAGGCACACCGAAGAAAAAAGGGCGCCGCGCGGCGCCCTTTCCTTTTTGACATCAGTAACTTGCAGCTTACTGCGGCAGCTTGTCGTCGACGCCCTTCACGTAGAAATTCATGCCGAGCAGCGTGCCGTCGTCGGCGACCTCGCCGTCCTTCAGCCAGGGCGAGCCGTCCTGCTTGGAGACCGGTCCGGTGAAGGGGTTCCAGCCGCCGGCGATCTTCTTCGTGGTCGCCTCCGCCATCGCCTTCACGTCGTCAGGCATGTTGGTGAAGGGCGCGAGCTTGACGGCGCCGTCCTTGATGCCGAGCCACACATTGTCCGGCTTCCAGGTGCCGTCGAGCGCGGCCTGGACGCGGCTGATGTAGTAAGGACCCCACTCGTCGGTCAGCGACGTCAAGGCCGCGTTCGGCGCGAACTTGATCATGTCGGAGGACTGGCCGAAGCCGTGCAGCTTGCGCTCCTCGGCGACCTGCAGGGCCGCAGTGGAGTCGGTATGCTGGACGATGATGTCGGCGCCCTGGTCGAACAGCGCCTTGGCGGCGTCGGCTTCCTTGCCCGGATCGAACCAGGAGTTCACCCACACGATCTTGACCTTGAAGTCGGGATTGACCGACTGCGCGCCGAGCATGAAGGAGTTGATGCCCATCACCACTTCCGGGATCGGGAAGGAGACGATGTAGCCGGCGAGCCCCTTCTTCGATTCCTTGGCCGCGATCTGGCCGAGCACATAGCGGCCTTCATAGAAGCGCGCGTTGTAGATGCCGAGATTTTTGCCGGTCTTGTAGCCGGTGGCATGCTCGAACATCACCTTGGGAAATTTCTTGGCGACCTTCACCTCGGCGTCCATGAAGCCGAAGGAAGTGCCAAAGATGATCTTGCACTTCTCGCGCGCCAGGCGCTCGAAGGCGCGGTCGGCGTCGGGGCCTTCCGAGACGTTTTCGAGATAAGCGGTCTCGACCTTGTCGCCGAGTGCCTTCTCGACCTGGAGCCGGCCCTGGTCGTGCTGATAGGAATAGCCAAAGTCGCCGATCGGGCCCGTATAGACCCAGCAGGCCTTCAGCTTGTCGGCCGCCTCGGCGGTTGCCGCGACCGACAGGACCGCGGCAGTTGTCATCAACGCAATAAGCAGTTTTTTCATAGTGTTACCTCTCTGAGTTAAGCCTTGGAGCTTCCCGTCTTTTTGTTGTCGTCAACGATCCGGAACGAATGGCTGCCCCAACGAAGCCGGCGTGTTCATCATCGTCAGTCGCTTGTTGCGCGAGATTAGAACGAGAACCACGATGGTTGCCAGATAGGGCAGCGAAGAAAGAAACTGCGACGGCACCGGAATGCCAAAAGCTTGTGCATGAAGCTGGCCGATCCACACCGCGCCGAAGATATAGGCGCCAGCCAGCACCCGCCACGGGCGCCAGGAAGCGAACACCACCAGCGCCAGCGCGATCCAGCCGCGCCCCGCGCTCATGTTCTCCACCCATTGCGGGGTGTAGACCAGGGACAGATGGCCGCCGGCAAGGCCGGCGCAGGCGCCGCCGAAGATCACGGCCAGATAACGGTAGCGGATGACCTTGATGCCGAGCGCGTGTGCGGATGTGTGGCTGTCGCCGATCGAGCGCAGCGTAAGGCCGGTGCGCGTCCTGAACAGGAACCACATGACCGCCGCGGTCAGCGAGATGGAGATGTAGAAGACCGGATCCTGGCCGAAGATCAGCCTGCCGACGACCGGAATCGAGCTCAGTCCAGGGATGTCCAGGTTGGGCAGCCTGACGCCCGGCTGGCCGACGAAGCTGGTGCCGATCATGCCGGAGAGGCCGAGGCCGAGCAGTGTCAGCGACAGGCCGGTCGCCACCTGGTTGGTCGCGAGTGACAGCGTCATGACCGCGAAAAGCAGCGAAAACAGCGCACCGACGATGATCGCGGCGAGCAGTCCGATCCAGGGCGACCCGGTCAGGTAGCCGGCGCCGAAGCCGCCGACGGCCCCCATGATCATCATGCCCTCGACGCCGAGATTGAGCACGCCCGAGCGTTCGACCACAAGTTCGCCGATCGCCGCGATCAGCAGCGGCGTCGCGGCGGTCGCGATGGTCAAAAGGATGTTGACGGTGATGTCCATCAGCGGGCCTCCTCGAGCTTGGGCGCCGCTTCGAGTTGCGCCGTGCCATTCGCCTTCGTCAGTGCCATGCCGATTAGGCGGATTCGGTAGTGGATGAGCGTGTCGCAGCCGAGCACGAAGAACAAAAGCATGCCCTGGAAGACGCGGGCCACCTTGTCGGAAATGCCGAGCGCGCTCTGCACCGCCTCGCCGCCGAGATAGGTCAGCGCCAGCACAAGGCCCGCGGCCACGATGCCGAGCGGATTGAGCCTGCCGAGGAAGGCGACGATGATGGCGGTGAAGCCGTAGCCGGGCGAGATCACCGGCTGCAATTGACCGATGGCGCCGGAAACTTCCGAGATGCCTGCAAGGCCGGCCAGCGCGCCGGACAGAAGGAAGGTGAAGAACACCATCCGGTTGAAGCCGAAGCCGGCAAAGCGCCCTGCCCGTGGGCTCGAGCCCAGCACGCGCACCTCAAACCCTTTCAGCATGCGGCTCATCATCAGCCAGATCGCCACAGCGGCGACCAACGCGAAGACGAAACCCCAATTGGCACGGCCGGCATCGGGCATCAGTTCGGGCAGCACGGCCGAGTCGCCGAACTGGATGGTCTGCGGGAAGCCATGGCCTTCCGGATCGCGCCATGGGCCGCGCACCAGCCAGTCGAGGAAAAGCTGCGCGACATAGACCAGCATCAGGCTGGTCAAGATCTCATTGGTGCTGAAGCGCGTCTTCAAAAACGCCGCGATCGATGCGTAAAAGGCGCCGCCGACCATGCCCAGCAGGAGCATCAGCGGGATCACCAGCGGGCCTTCGAATTGCGGGAACAGCACCGGGATGATCGAGCCGAAGATCGCGCCGAAGATGAACTGGCCTTCGGCGCCGATGTTCCAGATGTTGGCCTTGTAGCAGACCGACAGGCCGACAGCGATCAGGATCAGCGGCGCCGCCTTGATGGCCAGCTCGTGCAATTGCCAGACTTCGCTGATCGGCTGGATGAAATAGATGTTGAACGCATCCAGCGGATTGACGCCGAGCAATGCGAACATGATGCCGCCGGCCATGATCGTCAGCGCGAAGGCAATGAAAGGCGACAGCACCGAAAACAGCGCCGAGCGCTGCGGACGTTTGACCAGTTCGATGCGCATCATGCCACCTCCATCCCGTGTTCGGCGTGGCCGGGCTCCGCGCCGCCCATCAACAGGCCGATCTTCTCGAAAGTCGCCTCGGCGATCGGCAGCGGCTTCGACAGTTCGCCGTTGTGCATGACGGCGATCGCGTCCGACAATTCGAACAATTCGTCGAGGTCCTGGCTGATGACCAGGACGGCGGAGCCGCTGCGGGCAAGCTCGATCAGGGCCTGGCGAATGCGAGCGGCCGCACCTGCGTCGACGCCCCAGGTCGGCTGGTTGACGACCATGACGCTCGGCTTGCGATCGAGTTCGCGACCGACGATGAATTTCTGCAGATTGCCGCCCGAGAGCGCGGCCGCTTCGGGATCGGGCGCGCTCTTGCGCACGTCCATGGCGGTGATGATACGCTGGGCGGCGCTATAGACGGTGCTGTTCTTGACCATGCCGCCAGAGCCGACGAAAGCCTTGCCGTCGGTGGCGTGACGCGAAAGCAGCAGATTCTCCGAAAGCCTCATGCGCGGAGCGGCGCCGTGTCCCAGGCGCTCTTCCGGCACAAAGGCGGCGCCCATCAGTCGCCGGCCGGTGATGGAGAGCGCGCCCGCGTCCTTGCCGCGGATGCGCACCGAACCCGCATCCTGCTGCAGCACCTCGCCGGAGACGGATTCGAAGAATTCGCCCTGGCCGTTACCGGCAACACCGGCGATGCCGATCACTTCGCCGGCGCGCACGGTGAGATTGATGTTCTTCAGCGGAATGGCGAAAGGCGTCGCCGGCTTGCGGCTGAGCCCGCGGATCTCCAGCAGCGCCGGCGCGGTTTCAATGCCTTCCGCCGGCGCGCGCACCACGGCCTTCACCTCGCTGCCGACCATCATGCGGGCAAGCGACGCGGCCGTCTCCTCACGCGGATTGCAGTGGCCAACCACCTTGCCGTGACGCAGCACGGTGGCGCGGTCGCAGATGCGTTTGACCTCTTCCAGCCGGTGCGAGATGTAGAGGATCGATTTGCCCTCCGAGCGAAGCCGCTCCAGCGTTTCGAACAGCTTGTCGGCTTCCTGCGGCGTCAGCACCGAGGTCGGCTCATCCAGAATGATGAGCTGCGGCGTCTGCAGGAGGCAGCGGATGATCTCGATGCGCTGGCGTTCGCCGACGGAGAGATCGCCGACCAGCGAGTCCGGATCGAGCGGCAGCCCATAGCTGAACGAAAGCGCCCTCGCCTTCGCGGCGATGGTGCTGATTGGCGAACCGTCATTGAGCGAAAGTGCGATGTTCTCGGCCGCCGTCAGCGCCTCGAACAGCGAGAAATGCTGAAACACCATGCCGATGCCGAGCTTCTTCGCCACGCCCGGACTGGTGATCTTGACCGCCTTGCCGTCCCAGAAGATCTCGCCCGAGTTTGGCTCCAGCGAGCCGAACAGCATCTTGACCAGCGTCGACTTGCCGGCGCCGTTTTCGCCGAGCAGCGCGTGGATTTCGCCCTTCGCGATGTTGAGATCAATGTGATCGCACGCCGTCAGCGTGCCAAAGATTTTGGTAAGGCCACGAACCTCAAGCAGGTTCGACCTGTCATGATTTGCACTCACAGTGCCTCCCATCCAGTATCCCGGATATGTTCTGTGTTCCCGCGATCATGGTATGCGCGGCCGGCTCCCATCGGAAAGCAGGACCCAACTTGAAAGAGCTTCAAGAATTTCAGCGGAAACTCAAGGGCTAAGATAGACCTCTTGAGAACAGCGGCAAAATCCGCAGCGCTTTTCAGGCAAGCCGTGCCTTCGGGCACGGCAAGTCGCTGAAAAACAGGGCAGTTGACTTAAGGAATGAGGACGGTCGTTCCCGTGGTCTTGCGGGCTTCGAGATCGGCCTGCGCCTTTCCCGCGTCCTTCAGCGCGTAGCGCTGGTTGATCTTGATCTCGACGGCGCCGCTCTTGACCACGTCGAAAAGCGCTTCGGCCGACTTCACCATATCCTCGCGCCTGGCGTTGTAGACGAAGAGCGTCGGCCGGGTCGCATAAAGCGAGCCCTTCTGCGCCAGCAGCGACATCGAGAAAGGCGGGATCGGCCCGGATGACTGGCCGAAGCTGACGAACGTGCCGAGCGGACGCAGGCAATCGAGCGATGCCGGAAACGTGTCGGCGCCGACGGAATCGTAGACGACGTCGCATTTCTTCCAGCCGGTAAGCGCCGCGACGCCGGCGACGAAATCCTGCTCCTTGTAGTTGATGACATGGTCGAAGCCATGCGCCCGGGCGAGCTCGATCTTGTCGGAGGAGCTCGCGGTGCCGATCACGGTCGCGCCGAGATGCTTTGCCCATTGGCCGAGGATCAGGCCGACGCCGCCGGCCGCCGCATGGTAGAGGATCGTGTCGCCGGCCTTGACCGGGAAGGTACGGCGCAAGAGATATTCCGCCGTCATGCCTTTCAGCATCATCGCCGCGGCCTGCTCGTCGCTGATGCCGTCCGGCACCTTGACCACGCGGTCAGCAGCGATCACCCGTTGCTCGGCATAAGCGCCGACATTGACCGCATAAGCGATGCGGTCGCCGGGCTTCAGCCAGTCGACGCCGGCGCCGAGCGCCAGCACGACGCCCGCCGCCTCGCCGCCCGGGATCAGCGGAAAGCCGCCGGGTGGCGGATAAAGCCCCGAGCGGTGGTAGACGTCGATGAAGTTGAGGCCGATCGCCGTGTGCCGGATCAGGATCTGGCCTTCTCCCGGCTGGCCGGGATCGGCATCTTCATAGGCCATGACTTCAGGGCCGCCATGGGCGTGGATGCGGATTGCCTTGGACATCGCTCAACTCTCTGAAGGGTATGTAAACTGGAGCATGACCCCCGAAAGAGAAAACCGATGTTCGGAAGATCATGCGCCGATAGATAGCTAGGTCAGGATGACCATTCGACCAAAAATATCCTGATCCAGGATCAGGGTTTTCTGGCGCCCAGATTGGGAAACATCTGCATGATGCCCCCGATGCAGGCGAGATAGAGACCGGTGATCGTGATGCCGATCTTGGTGAAGTCGCTGACCTGCTCGCCCAGCACGCCGATCTTGTCATAGAAAGCGGCAAGCGCTGCCTGCGCCAGCGCCAGCGCGCCGAAGGCGCACCACAGAAGCGTCATGCCGAGGTTGACTGGCCGCAACCGCACCACCCGCACCGGATGGATGAAGTTGATCGGCACGAAGGTCAAAATGCCGGCCACCACCACTACGGCAAAAGACACCCACTGCCCCGGCTCGATGACGAATAGCGTGAACACCACCATGTTCCAGACGACCGGGAACCCTTTGAAGAAGTTCTCCTTCGTCTTCATGCCCGTGTCGGCATAGTAGATCGCGCTGGAGACGACGATGATGGCCGCGGACAGGAAGGACAGGTTCTCGCCCATGAAGCCGCGCTGATAGAGCGCAAAGGCCGGAATGAGCACGTAAGTGACATAGTCGATGATGTTGTCGAGGAGCTCTCCCGACCATGTCGGCAGGATTTCCTTGACCTCGAGCTTGCGAGCGATCGGCCCGTCGATGCCGTCGACGAACAGTGCCAACCCGAGCCACCAGAACATCGAGGTCCAGCGCTCCTCGCTGGCGGCGACCAATGATAGGAAAGCCAGAAACGAACCCGACGCGGTGAGCAGGTGCACCGAAAAAGCGCGCGCCTGCGGCCACGTCACCTTCTTCTTCGGCAACGGAATCCGCTGCGCGATCTTCTTCGCCGCTTTGCGGGCCGCTGTGTTCTTGCTCACGGTCCCCGCCAGTCCAGCTTGCAGATTTCGGCCGATCGACCGGCAAAATTCCAGTTGCGGCCGAAGGCGCGCATCTTGCTCTTGTCGGACTTCGCCACGATGATTTCCGGCGCGATCCAATATTCGGAATTGGTGATCACCGTATCCTTTTCACGGTCCTTGCCGGGGATCGGCGTCACCGCGCCATCGATGATCTTCGGTATCTGGAAGACGCGCGTCCTGTCACGCGTCTCATAGGTGATCGGCACCTGCTCGACGCCGAGGAATTTCCCGACAAGGATCGACAGCAGCGAGGTGGTGCCGCCGGCCTTGCCGGTGAAGATTTTGGTCAGCGCCTTGACCGCATAGACCGACGCCCGCTTGTCGATGAACAGGCCGGCGGTCCAGTTGCCGCGGCTCATATAGCCGGGGATTTCCATGATCAGGCCGAGATTGAGACCCGAAAGGTCGGTCTCGCCGAAATGGCCCGCATCGATGCGGAAGCCGGCCCAGGTCTGGCAGTAACCCTCGGTCGGCGGGTGGCTGCCGAGCGACAGCACGCAGGGACAGAAAACCGTGCAATTGCAGGAGAGTACCAGCTCCCCTTTCATCGCCCAGCTTTGGTCGGTCATCGAATTCTCCCCTTACGCCGAAACTAATAGCAGGGCAGCCGCCCACACAAGCAGTATCGTACCGGCAACCCGGCTGGCCACCCAGCCGGCGGTCTGTTTTTCAATCAGTGTGAACAGCCCGATCAGCGCCATCCAGAAGACGTTCATCGCGCCGACGGCGAACATCACCAGCATCAGCGCCCAGCAGCAGCCAAGGCACCAGACGCCCTGCTCCAATCCCAGGTGGAAGATGCGGCCCGGTTTCGCGCTCCAATTGGCGAACAGGATCGAGAACGGGTTGCGGCATTTTTCGAGGCACGCCTGTTTGAGGTCGCTGAATTGATAAAGGCCTGCAACAAGCAGCGCCGCGGCGCCGGCAATACCGACTGCGGGATCGAGGATCCGGCCGGAGCCGGCAAAAGCGTAGACCGCGAGCGTCAGCGCGGCAAAAGCCACGGACGCGCCAAGCCATGTGGTGAGGTATCCGGTAACGAGCACCAGCGGATGAACAACCGCCTCGCCCTTGATCCTCGCCGTGTCGGCGATTTCGCAATAGGTGCGGATCAGCGGCGCGGCCGAAGGCAGCATCGTGGCCACCGCCATCAGGAACCACATCAGCACAAGCGCCGGCGCTTGCGGGCTAGCCCGGCCGGCAAGCGGCGCTGGCGCCAGGCAGAGAGCGAAGAACCGGTCGAGAAAGTCCGGCAAAGGCAGGCTCGGGAGATTCTTCAGCAGCAAATCGCCGGGCCTTTCGGCAAGGCTGCCTTCAGCGCCGCGGATCGCCATCGCGCCAAGAAGCAACCATGCAAGGACAATGGCGACGCCCACCGTGAGCGTGACCGCAAAGCGCGGACTGCGCGCCACGCCCGCCGTGGCGCGGCCGGCGCGGTCGAGATGGCTGAAATCGTGCTGCTCGCCGCTCATGGCAGTCGAATGGGCTGAATCGCCGCGTTGATCAAGCCGGCTGGTCTGACCTATATCCTGGATAAAGGCCCGACGGGTCGCCTTTCATTGTGGAAGCCTGGCGTGGAGCACAACGACAAAGCTCGCATCCTGGTTGCCGGCAGCGGTCCGGCCGGCCTGATCGCGGCGCTCGGATTCGCCGAGGCCGGTTTTGACGTGACACTGGTCGGCCCCGACGCCAATAGCGGCGACGGCCGCACCACGGCTCTGATGAATCCGGCCTTGAAAGTTCTCGACCGGCTCGGCGTTTTTGCCCAACTGAAGCCGCAGGCGGCGGCGCTCAAGGTGATGCGCATCGTTGATGCCACAAGGCGGCTGATCCGCAGTCCGACCGTCACCTTTCGCGCCAGCGAGATCGGCGAGGAACAATTCGGACTCAACCTGCCGAACAAGCTTCTCATCCCGATCCTCGCCAAGGCCGTTTCGGGTCATGGCGACATCAAATGGCTGAAATCCACCGTCGAATCCTGGAGCCTCGACGCCGACCATGCCCATGCAAGGCTGGCCGACGGCAGCGGGGTCACGGCATCCCTGGCGGTCGCCGCCGACGGGCGCCTGTCTCCAGCGCGGGAAGCCGCCGGCATTCGCGCTTTCGCGCGGCCTTATCCGCAATCGGCGCTTGTCCTCAATTTCGGCCACCGCAGCGACCACGGCTTCGTTTCGACCGAATTCCACACCGAAACAGGCCCATTCACCCAGGTGCCGCTGCCCGGCAGGCGCTCGAGCCTTGTCTGGGTCGTGAAGCCGGAGACGGCGCAAGAGCTTGCCGCGCTCGATGATGCAACCCTATCGGAGCGTATCGAGCAGCAGATGCAATCGATGCTTGGCCGGGTCTCGGTCGAGCCGGGTCGCCAAATCTATCCTTTGTCGGCGGCTTCGCCAGCCCGGTTCGCGCAAAATCGCGTCGCGCTCGTCGGGGAGGCGGCGCATGTGTTTCCGCCAATCGGCGCCCAAGGGCTCAACCTCGGCATCAGGGACATCGATGATCTGATTGGAATCGCCAGTGAAAACCGCGACGATCCGGGGGCGAACAGGAGTCTTGCCGCCTATGACACCAGGCGCCGGCCCGACATTTGGGCGCGCAGCGGCGCGGTGAACCTGCTCAACATGTCGCTGCTGTCCGACATGCTGCCCGCACAGCTGGCGCGCAGTGCCGGCCTCAATGCGCTGGGCAGCTTCGCCCCGCTGCGCGCCTTCTTCATGCGCGAGGGACTGCGGCCCGGCAGCGGCTTTCGTGCCATCGCCGGCCGCCTGCGCAAACCGGCCGGGCATTAGAAGCTACTTGCCGCGTTTTTCGACGCCGCCCGCGAAACCTTAGGCGCAGCCCATCCGTGGCTTGCAGCATGGACCGCAGCTATTGAATTGCGGCAGCGCCTGCGCCAAATAGGCCCAAGCCGAAAGTCGGGGTCGATTTTTGGCTGCGTGACGTGTAAATTCAAGGTCTTAGGCGCCCTGTGCGCGGCCACGAAAGGCGCCTCGGAACCTGAGTGGTGAGTGCGATGAAAACGGCCAAATTCTCGATCGGGCAAGTGGTTCGTCACAGGATGTTTCCGTTCCGCGGCGTGATCTTCGACGTCGACCCTGAATTCGCCAACACTGAGGAATGGTACGAGGCCATTCCGGCCGACGTGCGTCCGCGCAAGGACCAGCCTTTTTACCATCTTCTGGCGGAAAATTCGGAGACCGAGTACATCGCCTATGTGTCCGAGCAGAACCTGCTCGAGGACCGGTCGGGCGAGCCGGTGCGGCATCCGCAGATCGGCGAGATGTTCGACAAGCTGCCGGACGGCCGCTACGAGCCGAAGCGCCAGTCGAAGCATTGAATGCAGTGGCCTTGAGATAACAAAAAAGCGGGGCAAATGCCCCGCTTTTTGTCCGAGAAACACGATTCCGCGATCAGTTCGCGGCCTTGGCCTTGTTCTGCTCGTCCTTGAGCTTCTTGGCGAAATCCTGGTTGTTCTTGGCAACGAAGTCCTGGAGCTTCTTCTGCCGGTCCTCGATGTCCGACTGCTGCAGCGGCGGGCCGTCATAAGCGCCGCTGAAACCGGTGAGCGCGATCTTGATCGGATTCGGTTGGTTCTGGAAGTTGATCGAGGTCAGCGAGATCGCCTGACCCTTCTTGAAAGACGCCACGAGCTGGTCCGTCAGCGGCACTTCGGCGACGCAACGATCCGGGAAGCAGATCACATAGTCAAGCTTCTGCGCTTTGCCGCCATCGATCTGCAGGCCGATGCCGGGAGGCACGAGGCGGCCGGTCGGGACCGTGACCTGGAAGACCTTGCGGTTCACCTTGCCCTTGAGCTCGATCAGGCTGACGCCGGTGACGAGCTGGCCGTTGCCGGCGGTGACGATGTTCTGCACATTGCAGATGTCGACATCTTCCTGCTTGGTGCAGGCTTTGAACCAGCCCTGCGGGATCTGCGGCTGCTGTTGAGCCGAGGCGGTGAAAAGCCCGGCGCCCAGAACGCCGACCACGCCTGCGGCCAGCACCGAAAGGCGGTACGCGTTGATCGTCATATGGTGCACTTTCCTCTCAAATGATCCCGGGGACCGGCTTCTTCGTGCCGTGTGGTCCAGCTACCTGTTGCCCAAATGAGGCAACAGGATGACTTCGGAGCGCGTGTTACACTGCCGGCGGCGTCGAATCCAGCCCGGTTTCCGCGATTTCTTCGTGGTTTCGTGTCCCCAGGAGCGGGCATCGATCGGCGGTGGTGCAGCTGAACCCGACTCCCGTTGGCGCGCCGATTCAATCGGGTGGTGAAATGCACTAGGGTGCATGACGAATCATAAAGCTGCCCGCCAAGGAGACGGTCATGGACCGCGTTCTCGTCCAATTGATCGCCGCGACCTCGTTTATGGCTCTTGCGCTCCTTCCGGCACGGTCGGAGCCGAAGCACGGCATCGCCATGCAGGGCGAGCCGGCGTTGCCGCCCGACTACCAGCATTTCGACTATGCCAATCCGGGCGCGCCGAAAGGCGGAAGCGTCACCTATTGCGTCGTCGGCTCCTTCGACAACCTCAACCCCTTCATCCTGAAAAGCCTGCGCACCACCGCGCGCGGCATGATCGATACGGTTTACGGCAATCTCGTCTTCGAGCCGCTGATGCAGCGCAACTATGACGAGCCTTTCAGCCTCTACGGCCTGCTTGCCGACAGCGCCGACATGGATCCGGGTCGCAAGTCGATCGAGTTCCATCTCAACCCGAACGCAAAATGGTCGGACGGCCAGCCTGTGACGCCGGAGGACGTGCTGTTCACCTACGATGTTTTCAAGGACAAGGGCCGCCCGCCCTACAGCGATCGCATGAGCATGATCGCCAAGCTGGAGAAGACCGGCGAGCACAGCGTGAAATTCACCTTCAACGACAAGGCCAACCGCGAATTCCCGCTCATCGTCGCGCTGACGCCGATCGTCCCCAAGCACGCCTTCGACAAGGAGACGTTCGACAAGACCACGTTGAAGCCGCTGATCGGCAGCGGCCCCTACACCGTGGACAAGGTGCTGCCGGGGCAGCGCATCGTCTTCAAGCGCAATCCTGATTACTGGGGCAAGGACGTCCCGTCCAAGCGCGGCTTCGACAATTTCGACCAGGTCACCATCGAGTATTTTCTCAATGCCAATGCCAAGACGGAGGCATTCAAGAAAGGCATCTGCGCCCTCGATGACGAGACGGATCCGGTCAAGCGCGAACGCGACATCGACTTTCCGGCCTTCCGAAGAGGCGATGTGAAGGAGGAATATTTCAACACCGGCATTCCCCCGGTGGTGACCGGCTTCCTGTTCAACACCCGGCTGCCGAAATTCGCCAATCCGACCGTGCGGCGCGCGCTTGGCATGCTTTACGACTTCGAATGGGCGAACAAGAACCTCTTCGGCGGCAAGTTCAACCGCACCATGAGCTATTGGCAGAACTCCGAGCTGTCCGCGCTCGGCCACCCGGCCGACGATCGCGAAAAGGTGCTGCTTGCGCCCTACCCCGGCCGCGTGCCTACCGATGTCATGGACGGCACCTGGCGCCCGCCCGTGACGGACGGTTCAGGCCAGGACCGCAAGGTTCTCAAGGCGGCCTTCGAATTGCTGAAAGGCGCGGGTTTCCACGTCCAGGACGGTAAGATGGTCGACCCGCAGGGAAATCCTTTCAGCTTCGAGATCCTGACCTCGTCGCAGGACGAAGAGCGGCTGGCGGCCATCTATCAGCGCACGCTGGAGAAGATCGGCATCGATGTCGGCATCCGCACGCTCGACGGCGACCAGATCCAGTCGCGCAAGCAGCGTTACGACTTCGAGGTGCTGATCGGCACCAGCGGCTTCAGCAACTCCCTGTCGCCCGGGAGCGAGCAGCTCGGCCGCTGGGGATCGGTCGCCGCGAAGACCGAAGGGTCGTTCAACCTCGCCGGCGTCGCCGATCCGGCGATCGATGCCGCGATCGATGCCATGCTGAACGCCCGGACCAAGGAGGACTATGTCGCTGCTGTCCGTGTCCTCGACCGGCTGCTGATATCAGGCAACTACATCGTGCCGATGCAATACAACACCCAGCAATGGCTTGCTTACTGGAGCTATCTAGAACATCCGCAAAAGACCCCCATATTCGGCTATCAGCTGCCCACCTGGTGGCGAAAGCCCAATTGATGCGAGCCCAGTCCCAATCGAGTCCAAACAGGAGACGAGCATGAGCGCCGAGAACTCCATCACCGTAGACGTGGTGTCCGATGTCGTCTGCCCCTGGTGCTTCATCGGCCAGAAGCGCCTCGACAAGGCCATTGCCACGGCGAACGTCGACGTGCATGTCCGCTGGCGGCCGTTCCAACTCGATCCGACCATCCCGCCTGGAGGCATGGATCGCCGCCAATATATGTTGAGCAAGTTCGGCAGCGAGGAACGCATTCAACAGATCCATGCTCGCATCGAACCGCTCGGCGAAGCCGAGGGCATCCATTTTGCATTTGGCGCCATCAAGGTCGCGGCCAACACGCTGGACGCTCATCGCGTCATCCGCTGGGCTAGCGCCGCGGGCGAGGGTGTGCAGAACCGGCTGGTGCGCCGCCTCTTCCAGCTGAATTTCGAGGAAGGAATCAACATTGGCGACCATGCCGTGCTGGTCAAGGCTGCCGGAGAGGCCGGCATGGATGCATCAGTGGTCGAGACACTGCTGCCGACCGACGCCGACGTCGAGGCCGTCCGCAACGAGATTGCCACTGCTTCGCGCATGGGCATCACCGGCGTGCCCTGCTTCCTGCTCGAAGGCAAATATGCCGTCATGGGCGCGCAGGATGCCGACACGCTTGCCGACGCCATCCGCCAGGTCGCCCACGCCAAGGCGCGCGGCGAGCTGGAAACCGCCGCGGGCTGAGCGTTCCTTGTGCGCGGTCCGCTTGAAATTACGCCCTACTTCGCGGTCACCTTGGCCTTGCTCAGGAAGAATCCGTGGCCATTGCTGCCCGTGCAGCCCAGTCCCTTTGTAGACGACTGGCAGGAAAACGGCCCCTTGCTCCAGCTGTTGCCGTAGCCGAGCTTGGTCACGTCGCTGCAACAACCCTGCTCGCCGGGATTCTTGATCAGTGTCGCCGGCCCTTTGGGTCCCAAAATCACCGTGACGTAGCTCGGCTCGACGCGTGAACAGGAAAGTTCCGGGCCGCCATCCTGCGGCTGGTAGGTGCCGGTCCCGCCCTTCGGCGTGTAGATGCAGCCGATATTGCCGGATGGCGTGTTGAACTCGACCTGGCCTTCGGCGCTGGCCGGAATGCTCTGACTGCCGGCATCCGCCACCGACACACAGGTGAAAATGCTGAGCAGCGCGACAGCAATTCTCCGTGCAGGCATGGCATCCCCCTTCGACATAAACCATCGCCGGGCAGGTTCGACCCGGGAGGGCGCCGTTGTCAAATCCTGTCCCGCCGCCAAACACGATCTGGTGAATCGCCTCGTACGCCCGCCCTGAGCTAGAATTGCCAAGGATTCAGCTGATTTGAGGGGTGCTGCATGGCGGTCGGGCGTCGCGCATTGTTGCTGTTGTGCTTGCCTCTCGCCCTTGGGCTTCCGCTGACATTGCAGCGCGTGTCCGCCGAGGAAGCCGTCATGTCGGCGACTTTCGAAGGCAAGCCCTGGACGGCGTCCTTCACCGTGGCCCAGACGATGCAGATGGGCGGTAAGCCGATGCTGAACTTGTCGGGAACAGAACAGGGGTCGCCGACCATGACCTTCAATTCGATGATGGTGCTGAAGGATCCGAACGACCTTGCCGGCACCTATCCGCTCAAGACGGGCTCACTCGCCAACAGCGCCAATTTCAACATCCTCGATTCCGGCGCCATGGTCGGCCATGTCCGGTTTGCCACCGGCGCGATCGTGATCGACAAATACGACGCAGCCGCAAAGACCATCTCCGGTCATTTCAGCGGGTCGGGAAAAGACGAATCGGGCCGGCTGGAACAGCTCACGGACGGTAAGTTTTCGGGCGTTCTGGTGACCGCGCAGTAGCCATTTCGGCAGATCGGCACCTGTTTTTCGTTCACAAACCCGTGTTTTTTGCTTCCCTAAGGGAAACTCACCAGCGACTGGCTCAATTGCCTTTAACGCCTTGGAATAAAAGTCGAAATCAGCGCGATGAATGATCTTCCGGCATTGGCTTTCTGTTGCCCTCGCGCCACGGCGGGTAACCCTGTTCACATTCCCAGCCAGAAAATTAATGGAAAATGATCAATTGGTGTTACTCTGTGTAACAAAACTAGAAAGGTTTGGGCGGGATCGTGACTGGGGTCGGTAGACCGCAACGTGCAGTACCGGAGCAAACATCCAGCGAGGCAAAGACCTCGTCCCTGACGCCGGTATCGTCGATGCGTACATTCTGGGGGCTGATGCGAGCCTACTGGTTCTCCGACCGGTGGAAGGAAGCCTGGACGCTCACCCTCGTTATCGCGGCCCTCACCGCTCTCTCCAGCAAGGCCGGCGTTTGGTTTGCCGTGGCGTTGGGCGAACTCGGCAATTCGATCGCCTTCCTCCACGATGCCGCCAACACCCATCCGCTGCAGACCATTCTTACCAATGCCGGCATACTGGTGCTGCTGGTGATCCTGAAGGATGCCGGCTTCACCGGCGTGCGCAACCTCGTTTCAACGACCCTGCACCGCAAATGGCGCGGTTGGTTGAACAACCAGTTCAACCAGGCCCTGCTCGACGGCAACCATACCCATTTCCATGCCCAGCATGGTTCGGCGCCCGGCGGCATCGTCGCTCCCGACAATATCGACCAGCGCGTACAGGAATCGATAAAGGACATGACCGGTGGCGCCATCGGGCTTGCCATGGGCGTGCTTGGCGTGGCGACTTCGCTCTACTTCATCGGCGAAAACCTGATCGGATCGTCGGTCGAGGTCAAAGGCCTGGAATTCCTGGGCGGCTACGGCACCGCGGTGCTGGCTTTTCTTGCCGTCGCCATCTACGTGCCGCTGAACACCTGGATCGCAGTCAAGCTCGGGCGCTTGCTCGAGCGGCTCAACGTCCGCATGCAGCAAGCCGAGGGCAGCTACCGCAGCGAACTGATCACATTCCTGCGCCGCAGCTTCCACGTTGCTGCCTCGCATGGCGAGGGCGTGCAGAAGTCGATGCATGACAGGCTCTATGTCGATATCGACAAGACGTGGGGGCGGCTCAATGTTGTCAACACCAGCTACACCTCGTTCGAGCTGATCTACAATTTCGTCGGCGCCCGTATCGTTGCCTACGCGCCAGGCCTCTTGTCGTTCATCCACAACCGCCTGGATTACAAAGGCTATATCACCGGCTCCGAAATGGTCGCCCAGCTGATCAGCCAGTGCTCGTGGTTCATCCATGTGATGCCGGCGATTGCGACGCTCAGAGCCAACAGCCAGCGCGTGACCGAACTCGCCAGCGCCATCGAGAACGTCCAGCGCCCGCAGGAATTCTACCAGCAGACCGGCCGCTCCGACTTCAGCTACGCCACCCAGAATCCGGTGTTCGGTCTCACCATCCAGAAGCTGGAACTCGCCCATCAGGGCGAGGACGCGACGCCTTTTCTCAGCGCCGCCAATTTGCGCTTCCGCCGCGGCGAATGGACCTTCCTCAAGGGTGAGTCCGGTTGCGGCAAGACTTCGCTCATCAAGGCGATCAATGGCCTGTGGCCTTATGGGCGCGGCACCATCGTCTTCCCCGAAGGCGTGACGAGCTTCTACGCCGCGCAGGAGGTCAAGCTGCAGCAGGTTTCGCTGAAGCAACTCGTCTGCCTGCCGGGTTCAGAGCACGACCATGGCGACACCCAGGTAGCGGCGGCTTTGCACAAGGCCGGTCTCGGCGACTTCATCGAACACCTCGCCGACGAAAGCCGCGAAGGCAAGATCTGGGATCAGGTGCTTTCGGGTGGCCAAAAGCAGAAGCTGGTGGTCGCGCGCATCATCCTGCAGCAGCCAGGGCTTCTCTTCCTCGACGAGGCGACCGGCGCGCTCGATCCCGAAGGCAAGATCGCCTTCCACCAGGCGATCAAGGACAATTGTCCGAACGTCACCGTCATCAGCGTCATGCACGAGGCAGTGCCACCGCGCTCGCTCTCCGGCGAGGAATTCTACCACAGTGTGGTCGCGATCGCCGATGGCGTCGCCACCAAGAAGCCGCTCGCTCCCAGCCTGCCGCGCGAGCTCACCACCATCCTCGCCCAGCCGCAGCGGCCGACCGAGGACAAATGGCTGCGCTTCCGCCGGCTGAAGCAGAAATAGCAGTCATACCAAGCCTTTGCCGGCGGTCAGGGCCCGGCTTAGACCGCCTTCGATCACAGTCTCGCGATCCGGCCTCCCCGCCTCCATTTTCAGCGCCCTTCGCGATTGACTCGGCAAAAACCGCTCCTATGTTGCGCCCGCTCGCTGATTTCCAACTACAGCGCCACGCGTCCTTCGGACGCGTAAAGGACGCTGTAGAAACTTAGAATTGCGCATGATCCTTTCCGAAAATCGAAGTCGATTTTCGGGGTCATGCGCTACCCCGCGAGCAGAAAGGTCAACCCGCCATGCCTGGCGACAGTCACAGTCGAACGCAACCGCCGTCCGCCTTGACGTGACCTGATGGCTCGCGTCCTGCCGGACGGCAAGGAGTGAGCCCATGAACGAATTCGCACCCGTACTGGACGACGAAGCCGTCGCCGTCGCCCGTGTTCTTGCCAACGATCACGTCGCCGACGTCGTCGAAGCCCTCAATCGCGAACCCCGTGAGACGGCCATCGAGCTGCTCTGCGCGGTTCCATTCGAGCGGCTGGTCGAGATTTTTGATCAGCCGGAACTCGAAAGCGCTCCGGAACTCGCGGAAGCCCTGCCACGCGCCAAGGCGAGCAAGCTTTTGACCGCCATGTCGGTCGACCGCGCGGCCGACATCCTGCGCGAGCTGGACGAACCGGCCCGCTCGGAGTTGCTCGGCGCGCTTGCCCCGCCGCTGCGCGCGACGCTGCTGTCCATCCTTGGTTATCCTGAGGGCAGCGCCGCCTCGATCATGACGACGGAATTCGTCAGCGTGCCTTCGGATTGGACCGTCGGCCGCACGCTCGACTACATCCGCAAGGTTGAGCGCACGCGCGAAACCATCTACGCCATTTACATCGTCGATCCGCAGACGCAGCTCCTTTTGCGTTCGACCGGGTTGCGCCGGTTGATCACGGGCAGCCCGGAGGATTCGATCCTGTCGGTGGCGCCTGATCGTAGGCCGGTGACGGTGACGCCGCTGACCGATCGCGAGAACCTGGCGCAGACCATCTCCAAATACGACCTGCTCGCGCTACCTGTCGTCGACCACGGCAGAATCCTCGGCATCGTCACCGTCGACGACATCATCGACACGATGATCGAGGAAACGACCGAGGACGTGCATCGTTTCGGCGGCATGGAGGCGTTGGACGAGCCCTATATGAAGATGGGCTTCCTCGCCATGATCCAAAAGCGCGCCGGCTGGCTTTGCGCGCTGTTCCTCAGCGAGATGCTGACGGCCAACGCCATGCAGAGCTACGAAGGCGAGTTGGAGAAGGCGATCGTGCTGACGCTGTTCATCCCTCTGATCATGAGCTCCGGTGGCAATTCCGGCTCGCAGGCGACCTCGCTCGTCATCCGCGCGCTGGCGCTGCGCGAGATCGGCCTGCGCGACTGGTGGCGGGTGGCGCTGCGCGAGCTGCCGACCGGGGTGGTGCTCGGTTCGATCCTCGGCGTGGTCGGCATCTGCCGCATCGCGCTGTGGCAGTATTTCGGTTTCTACGACTACGGTCCGCACTGGATGCAGATCGCGGCGACGGTGGGGGCGGCGCTGATCGGCATCGTCACCTTCGGCTCGCTGTCGGGATCGATGCTTCCCTTCGCGCTGAAGCGGATCGGCTTCGACCCGGCAAGCGCGTCTGCACCGTTCGTCGCCACGCTGGTCGACGTCACCGGGCTGGTGATCTACTTCTCGGTGGCGCTGGTGATCCTGCGCGGCACGCTGCTTTAAAGCAATTTCCGGAAAAGTGTGAGCGGTTTTCCGCCTGGAAATTGCGACAAAACAAAGAGATAGAGCGGTTCGCCGTTTCCGTGAAACGGTGAAACGATCTAGAGCCGTGCTGGCAGCCGCTGGCATCGCCGGCGGCTGCCGCCCACGCGGCGATCAGACCCGTTCGCCGTTCCTCACGCGGTAAGTCGGCTTGTACATGGTGACCAGCTCCTCGGCCGCGGTCGGATGCACGGCCATGGTGCGGTCGAAATCGTCCTTCGTAAGCCCCGCCTTCAGCGGGATGCCGAGAAGCTGCGCCATCTCGCCGGCATCCGGCCCGAGGATATGGGCGCCGAGCACCTTCCTTGTCGATCCGTCGACCACCAGCTTCATCAGCATCTTCTCGTCACGCCCCGACAGTGTGTGCCGCATTGGACGGAAGGACGCGCGATAGATCTCAATGTCGGGGAAGCGCTTGATCGCGTCCTCTTCCGAAAGGCCGACGGTGCCGATCTCAGGCTGAGAGAACACAGCAGTCGGAATGGTGTCGTGGTCCGGCGCGGTCGGATTGTCCTTGAAGGCGGTCTCGATGAAGCACATCGCCTCGTGGATCGCGACCGGCGTCAGTTGGACGCGATGGGTGACGTCGCCGATCGCCCAGATGTTTTCGAGGTTGGTGCGCGAATATTTGTCGACCACGATCGCGCCCGTCTTGCTGAGTTCGATGCCGACGCCTTCCAGGCCCATATTCTCGGTATTGGGAATACGCCCGATCGCCAGCATCACCTGGTCGACCGTTAGCGTCTGGCCGCTCGACAGCAGCACATCCAGCCTGCCCTCAGGCGTCTTGCGCACCCATTCCGAAACCGCGGGGCAGAGGATCTTGATCCCCTTCTTCTCCATGGTCTCGTGCAGCGAGCGGCGCAGATCCATGTCGAAGCGGCTGAGGATCTCCTGGCCACGATAGACCAGCGTGGTGTCGACGCCCAGGCCATGGAAGATGTTGGCGAATTCCACGGCGATATAGCCGCCGCCCTCGATCATGATCGCTTTCGGCAGTTCCTTGAGGTCGAAAGCCTCGTTGGAGAAGATGCAGTACTCGTGGCCCGACAGCGCCGGATGCGGCGCCGGCCTGCCGCCGGTGGCGATCAGGATCTGGTCGGCGCTGACGGTGCGGTCCTCGGCTTGCAGATAGATGCTGTGCGGATCGACCAGCACGGCGCGCGAATGAAAAGTCTCGCCGCCCGCGCCTTCGACGTTACGCTTGTAGATCGCCTCGAGCCGCGCGATCTCCTTGTCCTTGTTGGCGACCAGCGTCGGCCAGTCGAAGCTTGCCTCGGGCACCGTCCAGCCATAGCCGGCGGCATCGGCAAAATGTTCGGGAAATTGCGAGGCGTAAACGTAGAGCTTCTTCGGCACGCAGCCGCGGATGACGCAGGTGCCGCCATATCGGTATTCCTCGGCGATGGCGACGCGCTTGCCCAGCGCCGCCGCCACCCGGGCCGCCCTTACCCCGCCCGACCCGCCGCCGATAACGAACAGATCATAGTCATAACCGGCCATCGCGATGGGCTCCTGCGGATAAGAAAGACGGGTCACAGGTAGGCTGCAAAACGGCAAAAGAAAAGCCCGGGCAAACCCGGGCTTTGTGGTCCAGCGGCGATCGGCCGATCTGAGGCTGATCAGTTCGCGGAATTGTCGGCGGGCGCCGATCCGTCGGCGGGCGCGGTGGCGTCCGGAGCAGGCGCTGCCGGCGCCGCGGCCTTGGCGGCGGCGGCAAGCGTCTCGCCGACCTGCTGGGCGAGATCGCGGGCAACGCCGTTCTGCCAGATGTCGGCGGCCTTCACGAGGTCACGCGTCACGGTGGGGCCGCTGTCCAGCAGCTTCTTGCCGGCATCGGAACTGTAGAAGGTGGCGATATCGTTGAGGTCTTTCTCGGAGAACACCTTGGCATAGGCAAGCGCCGCCTCCTTTTCGAGGTCGGCGCGCCGCGAGGCCAAGCCGAGCGCCTTCTCGGTCACGGTCTTGCCGATCAGCTCCTGCATGTCGGGGTTCTTCTGGATGAGCTGCGACTCCAGCGCGGCAGCCGCCTGCGGCAGGATGTTGTCGAACGAATCCGTGGCATGGATCGCGGCGACGGCCGCGCGCGCGGCCTTCAGGTGCGATTCGCTGACATCCTGCGCGAACACCGGCGAGGACAGAGCAAGGACGGCCGAGGCCGCCAGAAACATCGAAACGCGGCGAACCCGTTTATGCAACTTCATGGTCGATAGAACTCCCTGGTTTTCGGGCGGCATGCACGGTTTGGATGCCGTCGCCGCCGGCGATGATGGCCGCTGACGCCAGCCCGATGAAAAGACCGTGCTCGACGACGCCTGGAATGGCGAAGAGAGCATTCGAAAGCGCTCTTGTATCCGGAATGCGGCCAAAAGATGCATCGAGGATAAAGTGGCCGCCGTCTGTAACAAATGGCTGGCCCTCCGTCATCCTCAATGTCATCGGGCCGGAAAGGCCGAGGCTGGCAGCGGCCGCGCCAATCGCGATCTCGGTGGCGCGCAGGCCGAATTTGTTGACCTCGATCGGCAGCGGGAAGCGGCCGAGAGTCTCGACCATCTTGGACTGGTCGGCGATGACGATCATGCGCTGGGAAGCCGCGGCGACGATCTTTTCGCGCAGCAGCGCGCCGCCGCCGCCCTTGATCAGCGTCAGGTCGGGATCGACCTCGTCGGCGCCGTCGATGGTGAGGTCGAGTTCGGGCGTCTCGTCGAGCGTCGACAGTGGCACGCCGAGCTCGCGGCAAAGTGCTGCGGTGCGCTCCGAGGTCGGCACGCCGATGACCGTCAGGCCGGTGGCGACCTTCTCGGCCAGCAGCCGCACGAACTCTTCCGCGGTGGTGCCGGTGCCGATGCCGAGCCGCATGCCGCTGTCGACATGGGCGAGCGCTGCCCGCGCGGCTTCGACCTTCAACTGCCTCGCATCCATGGGGAGCCCTGATTACGCTGGTTTCGCGGGCCTCCTAGCATTTTTGCCTGTCGCGTCAAAGGCTCCCTTCTCGAAGGCGCTGTGGACCGATCGAGGCTCCTTGCTTGAACTCAGGCCAGCCTGTATCGGCTGCGGCAACGAGAATTTCGCAGGACCGCCCATGACCCGCCCGATCATTGTCTTCGACCTCGACGGTACGCTGGTCGACACGGCGCCGGACTTGCTCGACAGCCTCAATCACAGCCTGGCGGCAAGCGATCTGGCCGCTGTCGATGAAGCCGGTTTCAGGCGCTTTGTCGGCCATGGCGGCCGCGTGATGATCGAACGCGCGCATGCCGCGCAAAACAAGGCGCTGGTGGCTGAAGAGCACGACCGGCTGCTGAAGCTCTTCCTCGACCATTACACGCTCAACATTCCCGGCAAGTCGCGTCCCTACCCCGGCGTGATCGCGACGCTCGACCATTTTCAGGCCGCCGGCTACCTGATGGCAGTCTGCACCAACAAATATGAAGCCAATTCCGTGGCGCTGATCGGCGCGCTTGGCATGTCGGACTATTTCGGCGCGATCTGCGGCCAGGACACGTTTGCCTTCCGCAAGCCCGACCCGCGTCATCTCACCGAGACGATCCAGCTGGCCGGTGGCGATCCGAACAACGCCCTGATGGTCGGCGATTCGCAGACCGACATCGACACGGCCAAGGCAGCCGGCATTCCCGTGGTCGCGGTCGATTTCGGCTACACCGACCGCCACGTCCGCGAATTCGAGCCAACCCTGGTGATCTCGCATTTCGACGCGCTGACGCCTGAGCTAGCGGAGCGCCTGATCGCGGCGGCGCGCTGAGCCGGCGCCAAATCGTGCCGACAGAAAATCAGGGGAATCAAACCGCGGAATAACCTCGGCACGTCGCCTTGACTTCACGCGCTCGCCTACCTTATATCGCGGCTCGCTTCGGCCTTCGGGCCACAGGCGGGCGATTAGCTCAGCGGGAGAGCACACCCTTCACACGGGTGGGGTCGCAGGTTCAATCCCTGCATCGCCCACCATCTCCCTTGGTTTTGCACAGTTCTTACGACAGCCTCCGCGCAAATGCGCGCAGGGAATGCAGCCTATGCGGCTGGAATTTGGCTACAGTCGGTTCGGGGGTGCCGCGCGGTGCTTTCTGAGCGCATCGAGACAAGAGCGGCTGGGAAGGTCAGCGACATGGGGGATATCGCTATTTCGCGCCGTGAGTTTGTGCCTGGCCTGGAAGCGTCTCGCGGCGTGGCCGCGCTGATGGTCGCGCTTTTTCATTGCGGCCAGGCGACATATTTTGATGCGACGTGGCAAACGCCCCCTCTGGTGCCGGGCTTGTATCGGAGCCACAGCTACCTCGATGCGGCCTTCCGTATCGCAGGCAACGGCCACGGCGCCGTCGTGTTTTTCTTCGTCCTGAGCGGCTTTGTTCTGATGATGATGCTCAGCCGGCAGACCGATGATCCCAAGGGCAGCGCCGGCCCATTTTTCATAGGACGTGTGCTGCGCATTTACCCCGCCATCTTTTCGACCGTCGCGATCTTCGTCGGGCTGTTTCTGCTGACCGGCATGTCGCTTGGGCCACCCGCAGCCTATTCGACCAGCAATGTGATAGCCAATGCGCTGCTGTTGCGCGCCGACATCAACGGCGTGATGTGGTCATTGCAAACGGAAATGATCGCGGCCCCGCTGATATTCTCGCTCTATTGGTCTTGGCGGCAATGGGGATCTGCCGCTTTGCTTCTGCCTGCCTTCGTCTTGATCGGCCTGTCATTCAGCAAGGAGTGGTCCGGAACACCCGGAAATGGCGTTTCGTTGGGTAACCTGTACTCCTTCGTGGTTGGAATGATCGCTTGCGCCTATGGAAAGACGATAGTCGCTCGTCTTCCTCATCCGGCCTTTTTGCTCATGCTTGCGATCGCAGGGTTCGCGCTCTCGCGCCCGTTGCTCGGATGGTGGTCTAACTGGTCGGTCATTCTCGAGACGGTATTTGCCGGTTTGATCACGACGTTTATCGCCTATGGCGATCCCTTGCGAGAAGGTCGTCTGATGGCAGCGGCCAGGTATTTCGGCCGCATCTCGTACAGTTTCTATTTGTTGCACGCATTGTCGCTGATCGCTCTTTGGAACATGCCAGCGCTGCTCGGAAGGGCCGTCAGCGCAGGGGTTCCTCCCATCGTGCTAGCCCTCGTCGCGTTTATCTCTTCAGTCCTCGTCATCACCCCGCTGGCTCATTTGCAGCATGCTGTTGTCGAGCGCGCAGGTGCCCGACTGGGCCGCGCACTGACATGGCGCCTGCGCTCGAAACTAGAGGCCGACGCCCTCCAGCGTGGGTGACGCGAGTGGGTCCCGGTTCAATCCAGACACCGCCGCCATCAGCCATCGTTGACGAATGGCCGATACCCGGATTCCAGCTAAATCAATCCTCTCCTCACATTCATGCGCGTCACGGCCGTCACCAGGACGGCGCCGGTCATGAAATAGAGCGTGGCAATGATGTGACCCTGGTGGAAGTGCAGCCCGGCAAACAGCAGAGCCATGACCACGGCAAGGAAGGCGATGACGCGAGAGAAGGCATCGGGCATGGGGCGACCTTGTGCAATGTGTTGACTGGCCGCCCTCATTCAGCCGCTCGCTCCATAGAGCGGTTTTCGATTTTTCGCAATCGGCTCGGTGGCGAACTGTCAGGCAAGATCCACTTCCACCCTTAGCCCGCGCGCGGCATCGCGCGCCGTCGCCGCGAATCGTTTACAAGGAGTCCTTTCGCGACTGCCATGGCCTGCCCCTCCCACCAGGAATCGTGGCGTGCGCGCATCTGTGACCACCTTCACATACGTCAGCCAAGGTTTGCGCGCAGATATGGCGACGGAGGCACCAGGGACCTGACTGACTTTAAGGTCCAAAGGCGGCTTCCGGACTGAATGCGGTTTCTCGAGAAGGAATTTTGATCACCTAGCCATTTTCAGATTTGCTGTCTGCGCGCTGGGTATCTCCCACCCAAGCGCGCGGATGGCGTTCTCGAAGGATCGGTCCGTAACCGCCAGTGCGCCCGGTCTCCTTGCAGTTTGCCGGCTTATCCGGTTTCGACGTGTCGGGCATGACATTGGAACGTCTGTCGGCCACCCGTCGAATGCGGAGAGCCACCGTAGAAGGAGACGACGCTTTGATCGAGCACGCACTTATCCTACAATTTCCGTCTAACGAGAGGCGGAATCGTATCATGGCTACAAACGGCGCGGACGATAGCAACCTGCCGCGCCTGGCGCGCATTGATCCGCGCCAGTTCGATCTGTTGTTCGGGGGCTGTAAGCTCGAGCGCTACGCCGCCGGCCAGCACCTGTTCGTCCAGGAGGATGCGTCCGACCGCATCTATGGTGTGATGAGCGGCACTGTCGAGATTTCGATCTATTCGCCGGGCGGGCAGAAGCTGGTCGCCAATATCGAGCTGTCGCGCAGTCTTGTCGGCGAGATCGGGGCACTGGACGGACGCCCGCGCACGGCCACCGCCAGCTGTCTCACGGCATGCGAGCTGGTTTCGCTGAGCCGGACACAACTCTTTGACCGCATTGAGAAAAACCCGCCTCTCGCACGAGCGATGATCGAATTGCTGTGCACGCGGCTGCGCTGGGTCAGCGGCGAGTTGGGCGACCAGGCCTTTTTCGGCATCGAGGCACGGCTGGCGAAGCGGCTGGTGTTCCTGAGCAGCGTCATGGCCGACTCCGCGGGTTGGATTCCGATTTCGCAATCCGAGCTCGGCGAATTCCTCGGCGCGACCCGCGAATCCGTCAACAAGACCCTCAACGACTGGCGCAACCGGCAGATGATCGCCATCAAGCGCGGCGGCCTGCGCATCACCAACGCCGCCGCGCTGCACCAGATCGCCGAGTCGCAGGACGACGACTGAGCAAGTTCGGGGACTTCGCCGTAACGCGCTCGCCGATTTCGCCGCGGTAGGGTCGGCGACTTCGCCACCGCCGTCCGTCGGATTCGCCCAAGCAGCAGACAGCCTAAAGCGCGTCGCGCCGAACCGGATTCAGGCGAACCGCTGCACATTTCTGGGCGACATGCATTAAGCGCCCCGATCACAACCGCGAGATCAGGTAGCGCAGCGCCGAGCGGCTCGGCATGAAGAAATAGCCGCCGCCTTTCGTGGTGACGAACTGGGGAACATCCTTGAGCACGGTGACCTTTTCCCAGGACGGAATCGAGAACCGGCCGCCGCCGCCCCTTGCCCCGATCGTCGGGTCCGTCTCCCCGACAAGCCCCTGGAACGAGTTCGACGAGACCCAGGTCTGCTGGATGAACTCGTATTGGCGCTCGATATCAGCGTTGAGACACATGAAGAGCAGTCCCTTCTCGGTTTTTCCGCCCCTGTCCTTCTTCTCGTAGGTGCGGCCGACGCGCAGGATGCGATGGCGCTTGCCGATCCTGGTCTGCGTCTCGCGGTCCTCGCCGAGCGAATCGCGCGGGTTGGAACGGCGTATGTGGGAGCCGAGTGGACAGGCGTGTCCCTGCGGATCCTCGGCGCCGAGCGCGAAATCATTGTCGACGCCGCGGCCCGGCCGCCCGTTCGGATTGCGCACCAGCGAGCTGCCGTCCTGCCAACGGCCGAGCATCTTTGCCGCCACCCAGCGCGGCGTGATGGCCGTATCGCCCGTCTCGCCGGCGGCCTGCAGGGCGGCCCGCCTGCAATAATCGCCGAACAATTCGACATGCTGCTCGAACTGGCGCATGACGAGGAACGTGCCGTTGCGGCCAAAATCACGCGGCGGAGGCGGCTGCCCGGTTATCTGGCGGTTGCGCCGCACCTGCGACAGGATGCCGGCGCGGTCCAGCGCTGCCTCGACCGAGGGAGAAGACGGGTAGAAGCCATGCTCGTCGCGGTAACCGAACAGGAACTCTCCGGGTGCGAGCAGATGCATGGGCGCGGCTTCCTTGGCGGCGCGCGCCGTACCCCGAACGATAGGTTGCGAGATGCCATCGACGAAGCCGAAATGCTCGACAGCCCGCTTGCCCTCGCGCCGCACCTTCAGCGGCAGTTCGGCGGTCACCGACATACCGGCGCCTGCCGTCTGTCGCTTCATGGCCGTGATCTCCGCCTTCAGCAAGGCCGGCGTCTCGGCATAGCAGACGATGACGGCATCGACGGGCTTGGCGGATGACCCCCACTGCCATTTGTCGGGCGCGTCGGGGCCGGTGTCGTTGAGGATGCGGCTGCGCTCGGGCGTACCCATGCCTTCCCGGAAGGCGACCGGGAACGTGTCCAGCGGTTCGTCGTCGACGCCGCCTTCGAGCCCCAGCCGGCGCAGACCGTTGGGGCCGAACGCCACGGTCATGGCGCGGCCCGCGGGCACCCCGTCGCCGAAGCTGGTTTTGCCGATGACGAAGTCGAGCCACGCCTTGCGCTTCGCCGCCGGCAGGCCGTCCGGCACCTGGATCGCAAGCATATGCGCGTCGCCGAGCGCGCCGAACGGCCCGAAGAAGATCGACTGGATCTCCCCGGATTCCAGCTCTTCGAGGGGCAAGGACGGAGGCACCGGCAGGCTCCCCGCATCAGCCGGCTGCGCTTGCGGACGCGGCAGGGAACCGAAGAGGCTTAGCCAGTCGCGCGCCTCGTTGCCGGTAGCCGAGGCGATGCCGCGCCTGATCCTGGAGTTGATGCGGATACGCGTGGTGTTGAGGTGCGGATAGGCGGTGTACCAGAACAGTGTTGGCACCTGCTGGCGCCGCGCCCAGCGCTTGAAGCGATCGCCGTCGCGCGCGCCGTCCAGGAACAGCCAGCGCGTGCGCGGATAGCCGTCGGTGTTGCTCCACACGCCGGTCAGGCCGGCCGAGGCTTTGGCGATGAAGTCCTCGAGATAGCTTTCCCAACTGCCTCCGTAATTGGAGAAGAACATCAGCCTGTTGGAGCCGGGCAACAGCACCCA
The DNA here is from genome assembly GCF_002295065.1 of Mesorhizobium sp. WSM3859. Taxonomy (GTDB): domain Bacteria; phylum Pseudomonadota; class Alphaproteobacteria; order Rhizobiales; family Rhizobiaceae; genus Mesorhizobium. Next base: position 172,211 of record NZ_NSGG01000006.1, on the reverse strand, counting down.
GCGGGCGAAATGAATGGTGTTGATGGTGGCGAGGAAGCCTGGCCTGAACACCTTCTGCGCCGATATCGAAATCAGGTAGAAGGAGAGCCGCAGCGCCAGCCGCCGCAAGATGCCCGCCTTCATCGTCGAGATCGCCGTCAGATTGTTCTGCGCGGTGTGGTCCTCATGGGCGAGGATCTTTTCAAGCGCGCCGATCTGGACAGGGGTACTCGCCGGCTGGTCCTTGTCCTCGAGCCGCCGCAACGCCAGGAAGCAAAGCCCGACGAACAGGGCGAGAATGGCCAGCAGGCCGAGGACCGAAAGCAGAAGTGAGGTGCCCGCGATCGCGATGTTGGTGAAGGTAACCCCATGCGGGTTTCCGAATACAAGCACATAAGTCACGCGCCAGAAGGCCAGAACGACGATCGCGACGGTGGCGAACATGGCCGGCGTCAGCAGCGTCGTCGTCAGCGCTTGCAACCAATGGCCGGGCCGCCTTTCCAGCAGGCTTTCGGCGGGCTCGAATGCCCAGCCGAATTGTCCGAGGCACCGGACATGGCGGCGCGCCTCGGCAAGCACATCCATCGCATTGCCGCTACCCGCGCGCGGCTTTTCGACGATCTCGCGCACGCTGTCGGCGAGGCGTGCCTCGGCCAGGATACGGCGCACGGAATGCCCCGGCGTGCCGGAGAAAACCAGCCCGGCGGCGCTGCCGAAGGACGGCGATATCTCGATGTGCTTCCTCTTCAGGAAGTCTTCCAGCGAACCGCCATCCGGGAGGCCGCAGACATCCCTGAAGATCGGCCGCAGCCGGTGACCGATCGCGTGCGCCATGGCGGCAACGACATCGTCGGTGCTGCCGTCGCCTGAGATTTCCAGCACCAGCGCGCCGGTCTCGGCCCCCGTTTTCTCATCCTTCCCCGTCGGAGCGACGGCCAGGCTGGTGAAATGGATGGTGCCGACCTTGTCGAGCGCGGCGCTGAGCTCGCCGATCGCCGGATTGCCGAGATCCGCAACCTTGTCGCGCACCGCATCGAGCGGCATCGGTCGGGTAATCGGGCAAACCACCGTCACCATCGACTGCTCGGCGGTGCGGCAAAGCGGTGAGCGCTCGAAATCGACCTTGAGGCTTGCCGGGTAGGCGCCGACATTGACCATCTTGCCGGCCCTGCCCCGCGCGCGGGTCAGCTTCGGCTTGCTGAACAGCGCGCGGATGCATTCACCGATCTGGATGCGGGCGATCTCGGCGCCGATGCACAAATGGATGCCGTAACCGAACACCATGTAGTCGCGATGCGGGCGCGACGTATCGAACGCGTTCGGCCGTTGCACGATCTCCGGATCGAACATCGCCGAAAGCGTCGCCGGCATCACCACCGTTCCCGCCTTCACCAGGCGCTCGCGACGCGTGCCCTTGCCGATCACGGCGTCGCGCCTGGTGTAGCGCCAGGGTCCGATCCAAATCGGCTTGAAGCGCATGGCTTCCATGATCGCCCGGTCGAGCTTGTCGGTATCGCCGGCGCCGAGAGCCTCATGCACGGCGTGCCGCGCGTCGGCTCGCGACAGGATCACGTCCAGGCAATTGCTGCCGGCCAGCACATTGGTCGGCACGAAGCCGGCGACCATGCCAAGCATGATGGAATGAATGTCGGGCAGCGACAGGCGCCCTTGGTCCATCAGAGCGACGAGGCGAGCCAGCGGCCTGTCATCCTTGCCCGTCCTTTCCCTGACTGCGGCGATCGAGCGGTCGATAATCTTGATCAGGCGATCGCCGCCGACCACGGCAAGCTGGCGCGTGGCGGGATTTGCCGTCGGATCGGAAAAGAACAGCGCGCTGAGCGCGATCGACCAGTCGGCGAATTCGGTCTCATCGTCGATCTGAAGGCCGAAATAGTCGCGGCAAATGCGCACCGGCACAATCTTCATCAACCCTGCGATAGCGTCGAAGCCGGGGCTGGCGCGGGTCATGATCTCGCGCGAATGGCGCTCGGCGATCGGCCTGACGATGGCTTCGACCTCGGCCGGCGGGAACGCGCTCAGCACGGCCGATTTCATCTGCCGGTACGCGGCGCCGTCCTGCATTCCGAGGATGAAATTCGAGCCCCTCGCCAGTTCGGCCATTTCCGGCCCGTAAGGCGTCTCGAACTCGTCGCCGCGCTCCAATATATCGCGAACATCCGCGCCCTTGGTGACAAGCAGGAAATTGCCGAAGCCGAGATTCGGCCAGAAGCGGCGCAGCAGCGCCAGCAGCCAGCGCGGATCGCCGAGAAGAAAGCCGGCGATGCGCGAGGCAATGCCCCCCTTGGAACGCAGCCGATAGATGTCGAACGGCGGCATTTCGGCGACGGGACGCTGGCTCTTCTGAGCGGCCCGGACAGCGGCGAAGTACTTCAGTGTGATCATGCGCGTTCAAGCCCCCCGGCTGTCCACGTCAATGCGATGCCGGCACCGTCTGGCCTAGGTTTGCATGGGTCCGGCGTATGTGAATTCGTTCACAGTGGTCTGTTGTCCGCCCGGCAATCATGCGGTTGCCTTGGCCCGATCGAAATTGCCGATCAGGAAATTGTTCATGCCCGGGTCCACGAACGGTATCCAGCGTATCCTCTGCTCGGAAAAATCAGGATGCCGGGTTATGAAAATGGCAAGCTCGCGCTCTGCCTCGTCATGCCTGCCGCTTCTCATTAGGGCGCCTATCTTCAGGAACCTGGCGTAGAAGTAACTTGGCGACAGGTTGAGCGAACGCTCGGCTGTGGCGATCGCGGCTGGCCAGTCCTCGACGAAGCAATAAGCGGCGGCCAGTTCGCCCAGATTGTGGAAGCGATAGAGGTCGAACGGGCTCAACCGCTCGGTATCGAGGAAGAACGGGATCGCGCCGGCCGCGTCGCCAAGCAAAAGGCGCGCGCTGCCCATGGCCGAGCGGGCGAAGGCGAAGCTCGGATTGATGTGGATCGCCTCGGCAAGGTGCTCGGCCGCCGATGCCGGTAGGCCGCGCATGATGTCGGCCGCGCCGAGATAGGCATGCGGACGCGCGTCGAGGCTGTCCATCAGCAGCGCCTTGCGCGCAAGCGTCTCTACCTTTTCCAGGTCGTCGCTGTCGCCGAAACGCAGCCATGCCCGCCAGAAATACCACCATGCGAGCTCGTTCAGCACGGCGCTCGAGTTCGGATCGTCCCGGTAGGCTCTGTCGAAGAAATCCAGCGCGATGTCGGTATCACGGCGCGTGCGCCTGTTCATGTGCCAACGGCCGCGCCTGACCAGCTGCCAGGTTTCGAGGCTTTCCCAAGGAACCTGGAACGTACGCGCCTGCTCGGCGCGATCGACCTCCTTGTCGAGGATGGAAACGATCTCGCTGCCGATCTGATCGCGCAGGCTGAAGATGTCCACCAGGTCGCGGTCGAAGCGTTGCGACCAGACCAGGCGCCCGTTCGACGTGTCGCTGAGCGATGCGTTGAGGCGGATATGCCTGTCGTAGCGCGCCAACGTGCCGCTGACGATGTAGCGGGCGCCGAGCGCATTGCCGATGAGCCTTGTGCCCAAGCTGTCGTCGCGAAACTGGAAGCTGGATCCCTTGGCGATGACCGAAAGCCAGCGCGTGTTGGAAAGGCCGTAGATGATGTCCTCGGCGATACCGTCGGCCATATAGCCGACATCGGGTTCGCTTCCGTTGCCCTGGAACGGCAGCACGGCGATTGCAGGAGGGCCCTTGGCGATCGGCCTATGGCCGGGCGCGGTGGGGATGGAAGCGAAGGAGGCCGGCGTGGCAGGCCCGTTGCCGCCGCGGCCCGCGATCAGCACCCGAACCGGCAGGGCGATGTTCTTCAGGCTGAACTCGCCGAGATCGGTAAAGACCGCCGCTGTCTTGTCCTTCACATGGTGCCAGGTCGTCGCCGAGATGGCGACGCCGTCGTGGGGCGCGAATTCCTGAAGCCGGGCGGCGATGTTCACGTCGTCGCCGTAAAGACGGCCTTCGCGGACAATCACGTCGCCGGTGTTGATTCCGGCGCGAAACGGCATGCGCATGTCCTCGGCAACCGCGGCGTTCAGCGCCACGATCCGCGCTTGAAAATCGAAGGCCGCCCGCAAGGCTTCGATCGGATTGCCGAATTCGGCCATGATGCTGTCGCCGGCATCGCCGAATGTGCGCCCGCCAAATGCGCCGCAACTGCCGGCGATGATGTCGCGCCTCTCCTCGAACGCGGCAACGGCCAGCTCGTCGTCGATGCCCATCAGCCTCGAGAACCCTACGGCGTCGATTGAAATGATTGTCGCAAGCTGACGGGTGTAATTCCGTTCAGCCATGATCGAGCCCCCAGTCCCCGCTTGCAGTCCAAAACGGGCGACCTGCGCTCAAAAGAAACGCGTCGCCGTCTGCCGATGGATATCCCCGGCAGGTCCGGCGCGCTGTTGCCACCCTGTTATGACCAGAGTTCTATCAGGGTCTTGCCGAAAGCTCTACCACGAACAGCTAATGTGGCGAACGCCCCCGTCCAGCGCACGGTTAGCCATTAACTATGTCGGAAGGCACATCAGCATCGTGCCGTTACCAATTGAAATCACGCCCTCTTTTGTCGTCGCCCAGTGCGGAATTTGGCTGCTGCCGGCCGAAGATCGGCCACCTCGAGCCAGAAGCTTCACAAGCCGATATTTTCACGCTACGGAACCAACCTGCCCGCGTGCTGGTTTCTGACGGCACCCAGGCCCATATGAAACCTGGCCAAATACGCGATTTGAGGGCTCTCATGCGCACTGTTGTTTTAGCAACCGGTATCGCGGCCTTCCTTGCCGGCGGATCGGCCCTTGCGGCGGACGACCAGCCGTTGCCCCCGCAAAATGCCAAGAAACTCTCGGAGATCGTCGCCAAGGTCGAGCAGCGCACCGACTTCCGCTATGTGAAGGAGGTCGACTGGGATAGCGACGGCTACACCATCACCTACTACACCACCGACAAGGCCAAGGTCCAAATCACCTACGATCCGGTGACCGGCGAACCCAAATAGGCCGCGATCGCTTGCCCCTCTGCCATACCGCGGGGCCTGCATTCGGCATAGACTCGATCGTCGAAACAAGCGGCCTGAGGAGAACGGCTGAGGAGCTCGGCACCGCGCATTGAGTTCGGCGCGGCGAGCCGACCTTGCATCGTCACAACTTTGGTGGCTGACTGCCCCCAGATTGCGGGCACGGGGGTGCATGGCAATGATCGGCTACGTCCTGAAGCGCATCCTGATGGTGCTCGCCGGCTATCTGGTCGCGGTGCTTGCCGGGTTGATCGCGGTGGTGGTGATCTACGCGGTATTGAGCTCCCTGCCCAATGCGCCAGCCTACTTCGGCCTTATGGAATTCACCCCCATTGCCGTTCTGGTGGTGCCGCCGCTCGGCATGTTCGTCTACTTCCTGACGATCATCCTGACGGGAGCGCAGACGCTCGTCTTCGCCCTGATCGCCGAGTTCTTTTCGTTGCGCAGCTTCTGGCTGCACATGGTCTTCGGCGCCGCCGCCGCGGCGGCCGGCTTCATGCTGATCTGGCCGGACGCGGCCGATGATCCGGAACGCTGGGCCGACATGGGGATCATAGCGGGCGCCGGCCTCGTGGCCGGCCTGATCTACTGGCTGATCGCCGGGCGCGACGCCGGCTTCCGCCGCACGCCCATCAAAGCAATTCCAGGCAAAGTGTGAAGCGGTCAGGCTCGGCGGCGTCGCCGTAGCCTTCCGCGCGGAATTGCTTGACGCTAACAGCGCTCAGCTTGAAGGCGTACGCACCGCTTCGGTCGCGTCCAGCGCCTGCATCAGCTTGGAATCGCGGCCATAGACGTCGTCGAAATACTCGACCTTGCCGGACATATCTGGCCAGGCGGTGAAATAGGCGACATAGACCGGGATGACGCGGGTGACATTCTCGGTCGAATGCCCGTGCTTCAGCTTCTCGGCGATATCGTCGACAGAGGTGCCAAGCACCGCCGCCGCCATGCCCCGCGGATCCTGCAGGCGGATGCAGCCATGGCTGAGCGCCCGCATGTCGCGCGCGAAGAACGACTTCTGTGGCGTGTCGTGCATGTAGATGGCGTGCTTGTTGGGGAAGAGTATCTTCAACTCGCCGAGCGCGTTGGCCTCGCTCGGCTGCTGACGCACGTTGAACGGGATCTTGGAGCCATAGGCGCCCCAGTCCACCTCCGACGACGGGATCTGCCTGCCGCGCGAATCCGTCACCTCATAGCCGGCCCGGTCGAGATAACCCGGATCGCTGCGCAGTCTCGGCAGCATCTCATTGACGATGATCGACTGTGGCACGCCCCAATAGGGGTGGAAGTCGACCTGCTTGATCTGGTTGTAGAAGAAGGCGGTCTGGTTGGTGACCCGGCCGATGACCGCTCGGGTCTTCAGCTTCTCCTCGCCATTGTCGATATAGCTGGCGGTGAAGGCCGGTTGATTGATGAAGACGCGCGGACTGCCGAGATCCGACGGCAGCCAACGCAGTTCCTCGAGCGCCACCTTGACCTTCCCGATCCTGTCGGCTTTCGAAGCCCCGGCCAGCAACGCCACTGTGCGCGGGCCGATGACGCCGTCGCCCTTCATGCCTTCCCGCTGCTGCACCGCCTTGATCACCGGCACCAGCTCGGGTTCGTAGACTTCGCTCTTGCCCAGCCTGGCAAGAACCTCGCCGTAACTGCCGCCCATGTCGTCATCGAGATTGCGGGCAATGAGCGTCAGCAACTTCGGCAGTTCCGGGCTGCTCTCACCGGGCTTGAGCAACAGCTTGGGATCGACGACGATCTCGTTTTCCTCACTGGCCTCGAGCGCTTCCAGTTCAACGCGCAGCGCCTGGTATTCCGGGTTCTGCGGATGCCGCGACTCCAGGTAGGTGCGGACCTCCTGGGTATGCGCCATAGTCTTCAGCGCGCCTTCCAGATCGAACGGCTTGGCCGGGAAATCGTAATAGCCGGTCATCCGGTTGGGATCGACGCGGCCGCTCTGGGCATCATGGGCATAGCGCAGCACGCGCGCCGACAGCGCCATCTCGAAGCGAACCAGTTCCCTGGTCCGCTCTTCCGGCGTGGCGGAAGTCGCGGCCGCGGGGATATCGACGGAATAGTCGGCCGGCGTCAGACCGTAACTCGCCGCCTCGCCAAGCACCCGCACGGCATCCTGCGCCCTGCTGTTGGGCACGTTGTCGCTCACCCAGATGAAATCCGGATTGGCCGAGTAATAGGCGATCAACGCCTTGGCGATGTCAGGCTCGGCGAACAGCTCGTAGTCGCTCAGGCCGGCAACTGCATCGCGGAACGCGGTGCTCGTCACGGACGGCACGAAGGCGGCATCCTGCGCCGTCGCCGGTGGCGGTGCCGACAACAGCGACTTGAAGTCGACGCGAACGAGCTTATCGGCCCGGTATGTGTTGTAGGTCGGGCTGCTGATCCTGGCGCCGCCACCCTCGCCATCCAGCGCGCCTGGCCGTATCTTGCGGGGCTTCGGCGGCGGCGGAAATTCGCCTTGCGGATCGTGCCGGATGCCGCCGCCGAACAGCATGTCGAACAAGCCCTGCGCGCTCGCCGGCTGCTGCCCGATGGCAAATGCCGCCGCGATCGCGATCGGCAGCACGGCCTTTTTGTTCCCGAGGAATTTCATGAATCACTCGCTCCGGTTGTCACCGGTTCCCGTTCCGCGCCGCTAAACGATCTCGCCCACCGCATGGCGGATGTAAGGCGCAACTATACTGATTCATACCGATTTCGTTAAGCTTCCATAAATTTCCATGGCCATGTTGCAGAACGGTTTCACATCCTTGTGAAACCCGTGCGGCCAGCCTCGGTTCCCGCGATGCTTGCGCCATTGCGCCGGACATTGGCGGAACCGGCTCGGACGTGACAAACCCCGGCCGTTATGCTCGAAATCCTGGTCGCTTGAGCCGTGGCGTGGAGGATGCGCAGTGAAGAAGGGATATCGCGAACTGCTCGATGAGGCGAATGCCGAGATCGAGGTGGTATCGCCCGAGGAAGCGGCCGGGCTGCTGGAGGATGAGAATACGATCTTCGTCGACCTGCGCGATCCTCGCGAAGTCGAGCGCGACGGCAAGATCCCCGGCGCCAGGCACGTCACGCGCGGCGTGCTGGAATTCTGGATCGACCCCGAAAGCCCTTACCACAAACCGTTCTTCGCCTCCGGCAAGACCTTCGTCTTCTTCTGTGCCGGCGGCTGGCGCTCGGCTTTAGCCACCAAGACCGCGCAGGACATGGGCCTGACGCCGGTCAAGCACATCCTCGGCGGCTACACCGCCTGGAAGGCGGCCGGCCTGCCGGTCGAGCCGGGGCAGAAAAAGAAGGCGGACTGACGGATCAGTGCAGGACTGATTCCCGCTGCCCGGTCACAAAGCCGACCGCGCGCGAGACGACATCCCTGTCGGCGAGGATACGCCGATGGCCAAGCCCTTCGGCCCAGTGCAGGTGGACATGTTCGCCGGCGCCCGCGTAACGCTTCGCATGGTCGGCATGGACCTCGCGATCGTCCGGCGCGTGGATGATCAGCGTCGGGACAGGCGCCGCGGCTAGCTGGCGATCGCCGGTGAAGTCGCAGAGCGGCCGGCCCGAGAGGTGTTTCACCCTGTCCGCCATGGCGACGCGGGAGCGTGGCCCAACATTCATCATATCGCTGAAGTCGTCGAAGATTGCAGGCAGCGAGCTCGGCGCGGCAATCAGCACCAGCTTTTGCGCTGCCAGCGGCGGCATGTCCTTCACTGATGCCGCCACGGCATTGGCCGCAATTGCGCCGCCGAAGGAGTGGCCGACGATGGCGGCAAAGGGACCGAACCATTCGCCCGTGACGCGCACCGCCTCCACGGCATTCACCATGTTGAGACGGCGGCCGAGCGAATGGCCATGTCCGGGCAGGTCGAGCGAGACGACCTTGTAGCCGGCGCCGCGGAACCCTTCGATCAAGGCGCGCATATATTCGGTGCGCGAGCGCCAGCCATGGATGACGAGCACGGTGCCGCGCGACTCCCTGCCCGGCTCCGGCCGGAATTCATGCACGGCAACACAATCCGTCCTGGTCTTCAGCCGATGATGACGCGCCTCGGCCATGAAGGCTGAAGCGCGTTCGACGGCCCGGCGTTCGCCGTCGCTCAGGCTCTTGACGCTGGGTGTCCGGCAAAACAATTCGAACGCGGCGCGACCGCTAAGACGCGGCGCAACATGCTCGGCCGCGCCGAAAACGCCCCGGATGACCTTCATTCCAAATGATGCCATATTGGCAGTCCATCCATTCGTTCAAGCATGAACATAATAGTTCAAACATGAACATTAAGCAAGAGCTGCCCTGGGACAATCCACGCTTCCGCAACTGGGTTGCGGTGGCGCGCGCCTGCCATGTGCTGGAGCGCACGCTGGCGGTGAAGCTGGCGCCGCTGGACCTCAAGCCGGCACAGCTTGACGTGCTGATGAACCTCTACCGCCACCCCGGCATGTCGCAGCACGACCTTGCCCGCAAGCTCCTGGTCGGCCGCTCCAACATCACCATGCTCTTGCCGCAGCTCGAGGGGCGCGGCCTGCTGCGCCGCGAAGGCGACGAGAAGGACAAGCGCGTGTTGCGCCTGAACCTCACCGAGGCCGGCGAAGCCCTGCTGATGAAGGCGCTGAAGGTTCACATGGCGCTGATCGAGAAGGCGATGAGCCAGTCGACCCCGGAACAGTGCGATCTGATCGGCGAGCAGATGCGCAAGATCGCCGACGTTCTGAAGGAAGCCTGAGCCGGCTTCCAATCACCACATGGTTTTCTTCGCCCGCTCCGGCCATTCCTGGTCGTACTTCTGGCCATCGATATTCTTGCGGCTGGTGATCTCGAGGATCTGTCCGGGTGTCGGCAGCGACTTCGGGTCGACATGCCTGGCCGGGTTCCACAGTTCCGAGCGCACGATGGCGCGGGCGCACTGGAAATAGACCGTGTCGACATCGATGACGGTGACCGAGCGGGCCGGCTTGCCGTCGATCATGAAGGACGCGCAAAGCCCGGCGTCGGTCGTGATATGCGCGCGGCCGTTGATGCGCAGCGTGGTGCCCGAGCCCGGCACCAGAAACAGCAGCCCCACGCGCGGATCGCGAATGATGTTCTTCAGCGAATCGGCACGGTTGTTGCCGCGCCTGTCCGGCATCATCAGCGTCCTGTCATCGATAAGACGCACGAAGCCAGCGAGATCGCCGCGCGGCGAGCAGTCGAGCCCTTCTGGCCCGCTGGTCGCCAGCGCCACGAAGGGCGAGGCCTCGATGAAGGCGGCGTATTCGGGAATCACACGGTCGAGTTCCTTGACGATCGAAGCTTCGCCCGGCAGCCCGTAAAGCGCCTCGAGCTGTTCGACGGATGTGATGCACGACATTTTTTTCGCCTCCTGACCTTTTGCCGGCGCTACCCCATGCCCATGACGCCTTGACGACAGCCGGCTGTCGACATTGGATTGCGATGTGCCAAGCTAACGGTCCCGGCTCAGCCCCTTCTCGGCTAGCTCCGCCAGATAGGCGTTCCAGCGCTGGTCCTTCTCATGGCCGAGCGTATGGAGATAGTTCCAGGTGAAGATGCCGGTGTCATGGAAATCGTCGAAGGTGATGCGCACCGCGTAGTTCCCGACCGGCTCGATCTTGAGGATTGCGACATTGCGCTTGCCGGGGACCGTCACCCGTTGCTCCGGCGAATGGCCCTGCACTTCCGCCGATGGCGAAGCCACGCGCAGGAACTCCGCCGGCAATTCGAACGGCTGATGGCTCGGAAAGGTCACGGTCAAGAGCTTGCGGTCCTTCGAGACCCTGAGTTCCTTTGGCGCGGTCATGGCTGGTCCTGTCTAGAGCCAGATGATTTCAGGTCGAATCGACCTGAAATCTGAATCCGTCTCTAAGTCAAAGAGATAGAGCATGATGTCGTCCGAAAAACCGCTTCACACTTTTCGGCATCATGCTCTGGGTTGCGCCCTTCCCTACGCCGCTTCGCGCGATGCGGAAAGCCATTTGAGGCCAGCCGACACGCGATGTCGGTCGGGGAATGTTACCAAAGATCAAGACCTTCTATCTTGAATGCGGCATCGGATCGTATCACATAGCCATATATAACGACGCCGCTCAGGCCACGGGAAACGCTTGCCAATGGACATGATCGACCCCTTCGGTCGCACGATCAGCTACCTGCGCGTGTCGGTCACCGACCGCTGCGATTTCCGTTGCACCTATTGCATGGCCGAGGACATGACCTTCCTGCCGAAGAAGGATCTGCTGTCGCTCGAAGAACTTGACCGGCTCTGCACCGTTTTCATCGAGAAGGGCGTGAAGAAGCTGAGGCTCACCGGCGGCGAGCCGCTGGTGCGCAAGAACATCATGCATCTGGTGCGCCAGCTGTCGCGTCATCTGGACAGCGGCGCGCTGGAAGAGCTGACGCTGACCACCAACGGCTCGCAGCTTTCGCGCTTCGCCGCAGAGCTCGCCGATTGCGGCGTCAAGCGCATCAATGTCTCGCTGGATACGCTCGATGCCGCAAAATTCCACCAGATCACGCGCTGGGGCAATCTCGGCAAGGTGATGGAAGGCATCGACGCCGCGCAGAAGGCCGGGCTGAAGATCAAGCTCAACGCGGTCGCGCTGCGCGACTTCAACGATGCCGAGATCCCCGAGCTGATGCGCTGGGCGCACGGCCGCGGCATGGACCTCACCCTTATCGAGACCATGCCGATGGGCGAGATCGAGGCCGACCGCACCGACCAGTATCTGCCTCTGTCGATGCTGCGCGCCTCGCTGGAGCGCCAGTTCACGCTCTCCGACATCCCTTACAAGACTGGCGGCCCTGCCCGTTATGTCCATGTCACGGAGACCGGCGGCCGGCTCGGCTTCATCACACCGATGACGCATAATTTCTGCGAGAGCTGCAACCGCGTGCGACTGACCTGCACCGGCACGCTCTACATGTGCCTCGGCCAGGAGGACGCTGCCGATCTGAGGGCACCGTTGCGTGCCTCCGAAGGCAACGAGCTGCTCGGCGAGGCGATCGACGAGGCCATCGGCCGCAAGCCCAAGGGCCATGATTTCATCATCGACCGCCGCACCAGCCGTCCTTCGGTCTCGCGGCATATGAGCGTCACCGGCGGCTGATTTTCTTCGCGGCTTGATGCATGATCGCCTTTGGTTGTTGGCCAAAGGGGGGAACATGCAGAATCTTCGGCGCAGCGGCTGCCCATCGCTGGCGGCTATCCTGTTCCTGTCCGCAATCATCACGACAACGGCAACTGCCAAGCCGTTCACCTACGTGAATGCGCGGTTCGGCCAGTCATGCACATTTCCCGATGATATCTTCGACAAGCCGATGCCCGAACCGGAAAACGGCGACGGACAGCAATGGCTCAGCGCCGACGGCGCCAGCCTGACCTGCTCCGGCATCTACAATGTCGATAACGACACCCCGAAGGGTTTCGTTGCCCAGGAGAAAGCCAGCGCCGAGCCAGGCTACACGGTCACCTACAGCAAGACCGGCAAGAACTGGGCGGTGCTCTCTGGAACCAAGGACGGTAAGGTCTTCTACGAACGGCGCCTGTTCGGGAAGGACGACGTCATCCGCACCGTCTGGATCGAATATCCCACCGCGCTCAAGGCGAAATACGACCCTCTGGCCGCCGCGATCGCCAAGAGCCTGCGCGGCCCTTGAGCCCGGCCGGCTGCCCTGAAAATAAAGCGCTCGCGCCCACCCTCTGCCCGATTTACCGCCGGCCTTTTCCGGCCTAGCCTTCCAGCGCGATTTTCGCTCTCAGGGGGAGTGCCATGCGCACATTCATGCTTTCACTTGCAATGCTTGGGATTGCTTCCATGCCGGCTTCGGCCCAGTCAATCGGCGGCACCTACACCGTCGCCGGCACCAACTTCGACGGCTCGAAATATGATGGCGAAGCCACCATCACGCTGACCAGCGACACAACCTGCACGATTCACTGGGAAACCGGCGGCTCGACCTCGGACGGCATCTGCATGCGTAACGACAATGCGTTTTCCGCCGGCTATGCGATGGGCAAGGAAGTCGGCCTCGTCGTCTACAAGATCGAGAAGGACGGCTCCTTGCACGGGCTGTGGACCATCGCCGGCCAGAACGGCAACGGCACCGAAGTGCTGACGCCGAAATAAGTCTTCGAAATCTTTACAAATCGATCTCGTGGGCCACGCAGAAATTCGTGGCCCATTTCTTTGCCGTTGCTGTTTCTCGGCTGCCTGCTACAGGCTTGAGGCGAAATAGAACCGGAAACGCCTTTGCCCCTCTCGCCAAATCTGCGCGGCGCGCTGTTCATGATCGTGGCCATGGTCGGTTTCACCTTGAACGATGCGATCACCAAATTCTCTTCCGAATCGATGAACATGGCGCAGGTCATGCTGGTGCGCGGCGCCTTCGCGTCGCTCTTCGTCGGCCTGCTGGCCTGGCGGCGCGGCGCGCTCGCCAATCCGGCCGCCATGCTGCAGCCGATGGTGGCGATGCGGGTGGCCGGCGAGGCCGGCGCCACCGTATCGTTCCTGATCGCGCTGGCGCATCTTCCGATCGCCAATGTCTCGGCGGTGCTGCAGGCGCTGCCGCTGGCGGTGACCATGGGCGCGGCGCTGTTCTTCGGCGAAGGCGTCGGCTGGCGGCGCTGGCTTGCCATTGCCGTCGGCTTCGCCGGCGTGCTGATCATCGTGCGGCCGGGCTTTGAGGGTTTCAGCGTCTATTCGCTGCTGGCATTGACCAGCGTCATCTGCTGCGCGGTGCGCGACCTCGCCACCAAGCGCATCCCGCAGGCGATCCCGACAATGCTGGTGTCGACGGCGACGGCGCTCGCCATGACCGTCGTGGGCGCGCTGCTATTGTCGCCGATGGGCGGCTGGACGCCGATGAACGGCAAGGCGACCGCGCTGTTGGCCATGGCGGCGGTGCTGGTGCTGGTCGGCTATCAGTTCATCATCATGGCGATGCGCTCGGGCGACATCTCCTTCATCGCGCCGTTCCGCTACACCGCCCTGCTCTGGTCGATCCTGCTCGGCCTGGTGGTTTTCGCTGACATTCCCGACCTGCCGATGATCGTCGGCGCCGCCATCATCATCGGCTCCGGCCTCTATGCGCTCTACCGCGAACGCGTCGTCGGGCGGCGGCAGCCGGCAGCCGAAAGCGCTGGACCCGACATGGCGCCGGACGGCATATAGGCGCGATGGACCAAAGTGTTGCGGGGATCATTCTGGCGGGAGGCCAGTCGCGCCGAATGGGTGGCGGCGACAAGCCTCTGCTTTCATTGGGCAAAGCCAGGCTGATCGATCATGTCGCCGCGCGATTGAAGCCGCAGGTCACGACCCTCGGGCTCAATGCGACCGGCGATCCGGCGCGATTTGCCGGCATGGGCCTGCCGGTGATCGAAGATACGGTGCCGGGCCATGCCGGACCGCTGGCGGGCATCCTCGCCGGCCTCGAATGGGCGGCCGGGCAGACAGGCTGCCGGTTGCTGATGAGCGCCGCCGGCGATACACCATTCTTCCCCGACACCCTCGTCGAGCGCCTCGCAGCCGCAACCCGCGAGCGGCCGGACGCGATTGCTGTCGCCAGTTCGGGCGGCAGGTGGCATCCGACCTTCGCGCTCTGGCCGCTCGGCCTGCGCGACGCCTTGCGTCGTTTCCTGGTCGACGAGGACAACCGACGGGTTTCGGCCTTCATGGAGCGCCAGGGCCATGTCGAGGTCGAATTTCCGATGATCGTGGCCGGCAACCAAAAGATCGATCCGTTCTTCAACGTCAATACGCCGGACGACCTTGCGGCGGCGGAGCGTCTGTTGCAAATCCTCGGGTCATGAGACGCGTATTCGGCATCACCGGCTGGAAGAACTCCGGCAAGACGACCCTGACGGAAAAGCTGGTCACCGAGCTGGTGGCGCGCGGCTGGACGGTTTCGACGGTGAAGCATGCCCACCATGACTTCGATATCGACAAGCCGGGCGCCGACTCCTTTCGCCATCGGCAGGCGGGCGCCACCGAGGTCGCGATCGTTTCTGGCCGGCGCTGGGCGCTGATGCACGAATTGCGGGGCGAGGACGAGCCGACGCTGGACGATATTCTGGCACGGCTGGCGCCCGCGGACATCGTGCTGGTCGAAGGCTACAAGCGCGAGGCGCACAAGAAGATCGAGGCAAGGCGGCTCGAGGCCAAGGACCGGACGCCGCTTTCGGCCAACGATCCCAACATTGTCGCGGTCGCCGCCGACTTCACGGTCGAAGGTGAAGGCCTGCCCGTTTTTGATCTCAACGACACGAAATCGATAGCCGACTTTGTCGAGCGCAGCACAGGTCTCGTCGCTGAAACCAAGTAACGCAGCGGCACGTCCCGATTGTCGTTCGCCGTTGATTTGCAGTTGCTTTTTTCTCGCAAAGAGTGGGAGTATCCGCCTCAGCGGGCGGTAAAGAAGCTCCGCCCACAAGAGCCGCACGGGACAGCGGCCATGACAATATGAGAGGATTATCATGCGTATTGCACTGCGTATCGCGCTTGCCGCTTCGGCCGCGCTGCTGACACTTGGCGTCGCCCAGGCTCAGGAAAAGACCCTGAGGATCGGCACCGAAGGCGCGTACCCGCCCTTCAACAACCTGACCTCGGACGGCCAGCTGGTCGGCTTCGACATCGATATTGCCAAGGCGCTTTGCGACGAGATGAAGGTGAAGTGCACCTTCGTCGCGCAGGATTGGGACGGCATCATCCCGGCGCTCCAGGCCGGCAAGTTCGACGCCATCGTCGCCTCTATGTCGATCACGCCCGAGCGCCAGGAAAAGGTCGACTTCACCCACAAATACTACAACACCCCGTCGGCCATCGCCGTGCCGAAGGATTCGCCGCTCAAGGGTGTGACCAAGGAAGACCTCGCCGGCAAGAACATCGGCGTCGCCACCACGACCACGCACTACAACTATGCCTCCAAGACCTACACGGACAGCACCATCAAGGGCTATCCGAGCAGCCCCGAGGAGCAGGCCGACCTTGCCAATGGCCGTCTCGACGCGATCGAGGACGACATCGTGGTGTTGCAGCAGTGGCTGGATACGCCGGACGGCGCCTGCTGCAAAATCCTCGGCCAACCCTCGCCGCAGCCTGTCGAGATATTCGGACCGGGCGCCGGCATTGCCGTGCGCAAGGGCGAGACCGATCTGGTCAACAAGCTGAACGAAGCGATCGACACTATCCGCAAGAACGGAAAGTACAAGGAAATCAACGATAAGTACTTCAAGTTCGACGTCTACGGCGCCGAATCCTGATCGTTACGCCAAGGGCGGTGAGGCACTCCTCGCCGCCCTTCTCTTCTCCCGGGATCGCCACGGAGACACGACCCGTCAATGCCGGCCCAAAGCATTTGGACACTTCTCAGCTGGGGACCGGATGGCTGGAGTGACGACATTGCGTCTGGCGTTCTGGTCACCATCGTGCTGGCGCTCGCCACACTGCCGATCGGCCTAACGATCGGATTTTTCGTCGCCTTCGCCAAGCAGCATGAAGAGCCCTCGCTGCGGCTCGCCGCCAACATCTACACCACGGTTTTTCGCGGCCTGCCGGAGCTGGTCACGCTCTTCCTGTTCTTCTTCGGCATGCCGCTTCTGTTGCAACACATAGTGCGGCTGTTCAATCCGAATGCCACTATCGACGTCAACAGCTTCATCGCCGGCATGATCGTGCTGTCGCTGATCTTTTCATCCTATGCCAGCGAGGTCTTCCTCTCGGCGTTCCGCGCCATTCCCAAGGGCCAATATGAAGGCGGGTACGCCATCGGCCTGGCGAAATGGCAGACGATGCGGCTGATCATCCTGCCGCAGCTGATACGCATTGCCTTTCCCGGCCTGGAGAATTGCTGGCTGAGCCTGCTCAAGGACACCTCGCTGGTCTCGGTGGTCAATCTCGCCGAGACCTTGCGCCAGTCCGGCGTCGCGGCGCGCGTCACCAAGCATGCCTTCCTGTTCTACAGCGTGGCGGCACTGATCTTCCTGGCTCTTGCCATCCTGTCATCGATCGGCACGAGCTACATCCTGCGCTATCTCGGACGGAGGGAAGCGCGATGAGCGTCAGCCAGGCCATCGTCGTCGACAAGCCGCCCCCTCTGGCCCGCGGCTGGCCGCGCGCCCGCATCGTCGGCTACGCAATGGTCGGCGTATGGATCCTCTTCGGTCTCGGCATTGTCGCTTACCTCGTCTACGCCTGGAATCCAGAGTTCTTCGCCCGCTACGCGCCGGCCTATCTACAGGGCCTGGGAACGACCCTGTCGCTGGTGTCGATTTCAATGGTGCTGGGAGCGATCTTCTCATTGCCAGTCGCTTACGGCCGCATGTCGAAGAACTGGCTCCTTTCGGGGCTTGCCTATTGCTACGTCTATTTCTTCCGCGGCACGCCACTGCTCGTGCAGACCTATCTCGTTTATTACGGCGTCGGCTCCTTCCGGCCGGAGCTCGAAACGGTCGGATTGTGGTGGTTCTTCCGCGAGGCCTTCTACTGCGGTGTCTTTGCCTTCTCGCTCAACACCGCGGCCTATCAGGCCGAAATCCTGCGCGGCGCCATCGAAAGCGTGCCGCGCGGACAATGGGAAGGTGCGGCCTCGCTCGGCCTGCACAAATTGCAGACGCTGCGCAAAGTCATCCTGCCGCAGGCGATCATCGTCGCGCTCAGGCCCTATGGCAACGAGCTCATCCTGATGATCAAGGCCTCGGCGATCGTCGCCATCATCACGGTCTACGACCTGATGGGCAACGCCAAGCTCGCCTATGCCAAATCCTTCGACATCCAGGCTTATATCTGGGTGGCGATCGTCTACCTGGTGATGGTCGAGATCCTGCGCCACGGCGTCGAATGGATCGAGCGCCGGATCACCGTCCATCTGCATCGCTGAGCAGTTCCCGGAAAAGTGTGAAGCGTTCAGGTTCGGCGACTTCGCCGTGACCTTCCGTCCGGAATTGCGCTACACAAAGAGACCATCTCGGCATCGCCTTGCCAGGCGATGCGGCTTGCCGCGCCTTGACGAATTCGCTGCATGGCCTAGACGTTCCGCCACTGAAATCTCTGTTTGTTGGAAGGCAGGTCTATGGCATCGGTTGCATTTCTCGGTCTTGGCGTCATGGGCTATCCCATGGCCGGGCACCTCAGGAACAAGGGCGGCCATGACGTTACCGTCTATAACCGCACCAGGACCAAGGCCGAGCAGTGGGTGGCCCGGCATGGCGGCAAGCTGGCGCTGACGCCGGCCGAAGCGGCCGAGGGCAAGGACTTCGTCTTCTCCTGCGTCGGCAATGATGATGATCTGCGCTCGGTCACCACCGGCGCGAACGGCGCCTTCGCCGCGATGAAGAAAGGTTCTGTCTTCATCGACAACACCACCGCCTCGGCCGAGGTCGCGCGCGAGTTGGACGAGGCCGCGCGCAAGGCAGGCTTTTCCTTCCTGGACGCGCCAGTGTCCGGCGGCCAGGCCGGCGCCGAGAACGGCGTGCTGACCGTGATGGTCGGCGGCGATGAGGCCGCCTTCGACAAGGCGAGGCCCGTCATCGACGCCTACGCCCGCATGGTCGGGCTGATGGGCCCGGTCGGCGCCGGCCAGCTCACAAAGATGATCAACCAGATCTGCATCGCGGGCCTCGTCCAGGGCCTGGCCGAGGGCATCCATTTCGGCAAGAAGGCCGGCCTCGACATCGAGAAGGTTGTCGAGGTGATCTCCAAGGGGGCAGCCGGCTCCTGGCAGATGGAAAACCGCCATAAGACGATGAATGCCGGCAAATATGACTTCGGCTTCGCCGTCGACTGGATGCGCAAGGATCTCGGCATCTGCCTGGCCGAGGCCAACCGCAACGGCGCCAAGCTGCCGGTGACCGCGCTTATCGACCAATTCTACAAGGATGTGCAGGACATGGGCGGCAAGCGCTGGGACACGTCCTCGCTGCTTGCGCGCCTGGAAAAATAGGCGACGATGGGCCTGCCCGATCCGAGCTGGAGCGCCGACGACATCGTCGCGCACCTGCGTGCGATCGGCACGGAGACGAACTTGGCAGGTATGGCGCGCTTCGGCATCAACACGGCGAGCGCGCTTGGCATCGCCAATTCCGATTTGCGGCCGCTGGCGCGCAAGCTCAAGAAGAACCACGAGCGATCGCTTCTGCTGTGGAACAGCGGCATTCGGGAGGCGCGGCTGATGGCGGCCTTCACCGGCGAGCCGAAGAAAGTCGACATCGATCAATGCCGGCGCTGGGCCGCGGATTTCGACAGCTGGGAGATCGTCGACACCGTCGCCGACTTGTTTGCCGAAACGCCATTCTGGCGCGACCTGATCGACGAATTCGCCGAAGACGAACGCGAATTCGTCCGCCGCACAGCCTTTGCCATGCTGGCCTGGAGCGCGGTGCATCTTAAGAAAGAGCCGGACGCGACCTTCCTTACTTATCTGCCGCTGATCGAGAGACATGCCCGCGATCCGCGCAATTTCGTCCGCAAGGCGGTCAATTGGGCGCTGCGGCAGGTCGGCAAGCGCTCGATGAGCCTGCACGCCCCTGCCCTTGCGCTGGCGGAAAGACTGACGGCATCGTCCGACAGGACGGCGCGCTGGATCGGCAGGGATGCTGTGAAGGAACTGACAGATGCCAAACAGCTCGCAAGGCTCGCAGCCGCAAAAGCCTGACCTAGCCGGCATCCGCTTTGTCGAGGTGACGCAACAAACACGGGACCGTTTCGAAGACCTGTTCGAGCAGCCCGGCGCGCCGAAATATTGCTGGTGCATGGCCTGGCGCCATTCCAGCCGCGAGCACATCCCGAACGACGAGAAGAAGCGCATGATGATGGCGCTGATCGATGCCGGCACTCCGGTAGGCATCGTCGCCGAGTTGGACGGCAAGCCGGTCGGCTGGTGCTCGATCGCGCCGCGCGAGACCTACCGGAAACTGTCAAAGCGGCAGGACGATAGCGAGACCGGCATATGGTCGATCGTCTGTTTCTATGTGCCGAGGGCTTTGCGCGGCGGCGGGCTGGCCTCCGCCCTGCTCGACGCCGCGATCGCCCATGCCTTCAGCAAAGGCGCGCGCGTCATCGAAGCTTATCCCGTCGACGAGGCGGCACCCAGCTATCGCTTCATGGCTTTTCGCGACATGTTTGTCGCGCGAGGCTTCCATGAGATCGGTACAGCCGGCACGCGCCGGCATGTGATGCGGCTGGGCCGGTGAGCGGGGCCGGTCACGACGCTTTTATTCGATTTCGCAAATGGACTGAGGAGGATGGAGCGACCATGAGCAAGCGTTTCAAATCATACGCGGCGCTGACAGCCGTGCTCCTGCTCGCCGCCTCGCGAGCCGATGCTGCAGCCGATGTCGCGCATATCCTCTGGAAGGATCTGCGCCCCGCCACGCAAGCAGTCGCCGAGGACGCGAACCTGCCGATGATCGCGGCAAAATTGCCCGACCACGGCGAGACCTTGTCGCTCAACCTACAGGACAGAACGATACAACTAGCCGGCTATGCATTGCCGGTCGACCGCGATGGCGACCTCGTCTACCAGTTCCTGCTGGTGCCGTGGACCGGCGCCTGCAGCCACATGCCGACGCCGCCACCGAACCAGATCGTGCTGGTGACGCCGGCACATCCCTACACGATGAAAGAGGCCTATGAGCCGGTTGCCGTCACCGGTGTGCTGAAGCCCGGCATGGAGAAGAGCCAGCTCTTCATTCTCGACGGCGTGTCGATCGTCCAGTCGGGCTATACGGTACGCAAGGCGGAGGTAGCGAGCGTCGACAACTGTGCCTGACGCGATCACCCTGCCGGTCAACTCGCCGTGGAGTTTCCTCAACAAGAAGAAGAACTAACGCCCGGGATCTGGCATGGCGCTCACGCAGCGTTGGCGCCCGATTCCTTGTCCAGCACCATGTAGTCGAGCGGGATTTCGGTCGTGTATTTGATCTGCTCCATGGCGAAGGACGAGGACACGTCGCGGATCTCGATCTTGGCGATCAGCCGCTTGTAGAAAGCGTCGTAGGCGGCGATATCCGGCACCACCACGCGCAGCAGGTAATCGACGTCGCCGCTCATGCGGTAGAACTCGACCACCTCCGGGAATTCCTGGATGACCTCGGAGAAGCGCCGCAGCCATTCATGGCTGTGCGAATTGGTGCGGATCGACACGAAGACGGTGACGCGCACATTGACCTTCTCATGGTCGAGGATGGCGACGCGCCGCTTGATGACGCCCTCTTCCTCGAGCTTCTGGATACGTCGCCAGCACGGCGTGGTCGACAGGCCGACTTTCTTGGCGACGTCGGCCACCGCAAGCGTGGCGTCCTCCTGCAGGAGGCGGAGAATTTTTCTGTCGAGGCGATCCATGGGGAGGCTCCAGGGGAATAGTTTGGCTATAATCCCTTTTATCGGAGCCTTTCACAAGAAAGAAATTCTGCCGAAGGCGGCAAAAGCGAGTGATATCTTGCGGAATGCCTAACCAATGCGATAGCGGATTTCCGACCTCAGGAAGGGCAGCAAATCCATTTCAAACCAGGGATTCTTCTTCAGCCAGCCGGTGTTTCGCCACGACGGATGCGGCAGAGGCAACACTTTTGGACCGGCCGGCGCATCCCAGACGGTACGCCAATCCCTCACGGTATCCGTCAAGGACGCCGCGCGGGTCGTGCCAATATGCCAGGCCTGCGCGTAGCTGCCGATAGTCAGCACCAGTTCGATCTGCGGCATCAGCGCCATCAGCTGAGCGCGCCAAGCCGGCGCGCATTCGCGACGCGGCGGCAGATCGCCGCCCTTTGCATCCTGGCCGGGAAAGCAGAAGCCCATCGGCACAATGGCGAATTTTTCAGTGTCGTAGAACTCTTCGCTGCTGACGCCGAGCCAGCTTCTGAGACGATCTCCGGAAGCGTCTGTGAAGGGCATGCCCGAGATGTGAACTTTGGTGCCCGGGGCCTGGCTGGCGAGCAGGATGCGCGCGTCCGCGGACGGTCTCAGCACCGGCCGCGGCTCGTGCGGCAAGGGCCGGCCAAGCGGTTGGTCGACGCAGATGCGGCAGGCCCGCACCCTCGCGGTGAGGCGCTCCAATGGTTCGCTCATATCGGGCGGACTATCCAATTTCGTCGCTCAGGCCGTCGCGCTCGGCCGGCTCGTCAGCGCCCCGTACCAGCGCAGCACATTCGTGCACTCCTCTGGTACCTTGATGCGGGCCGGTTTCATGAAATCGATGGCGATCATGCCGGTGATATCGGCGACCGAATAGTCATCGCCGGCCGCGAACTCCCGCTCCGCCAGGTCATTGTCGAAGAGGCGCAGGAACTCGATCACCTTCGGCTTGTTGGCCTCTCCCCATTCCGGGATCTGCGGCACCTCCCACTCCTTCATCGCCGGATGGATGTGCCGGAACGCGGCCGCGACGCTGACCATGAGGTTCAGTTCAAGGCGCCTTTGCCACATCTCGACTTTAGCCTTGCCGAGCGCGCCCTTGCCGAACAGCGCCGGCTCGGGGTGCAACTCCTCGAAATAGCGGCAGATGGCGATCGATTCGGTGATGATGGTGCCGTCGTCGAGCTCGAGCACCGGCAGGCGCCGCAGCGGATTGCGCTGCGCCACCTCTTCGCCGCGATGCTCCAGCGCGCCCATGTCGACGGGCACAAGCGGCACCGTCAGCCCCTTCTCGGCAAGGAAGACACGCACACGCCGGGGATTGGGCGCGCGGCCGCCATCGAACAGCTTCATTCCATCCTCCAGCTTCTCCACCGGATCATAGGGCTCGGATACGCCCATCACCAGAAGCGAAAGAACTCGCGCAACGCGTCGCCGAACGAGGCCAGCGTGCCGTGCTTCCGCTCGACCGGCGCATCGTGATGGCTGTCGCGCCAATCCTGTGGCGCCTCGAAGCTGCCTGCCCAGATGCCGAGCTTGGCCGCTCTCGCCGCCGCTTCCTCGGTCTCGAAGCCGCCGAAGGCAACCGCCCATCCGGCCTGTACCTGGGCCCGGTTCAGGTCGGTGTCGCCTGCCCTGCAATCGCCGAGCAGCCGGCCGTAGCGGTCGCGCTGCCAGCCGCTGCAGAAAACAGGCCTGCCGGCTATCAGGCGCACCAGCGACTGCCGCGCCAGCTTGCCGCAGGGATAGTCGGCGCCGGCCTTCTGGCATGTCTGCAGATACTCAGGCGCATCGATGCCGCGCATGCGGATGCGCTCGGCCCCGAGCGTGATCGAATCGCCGTCATTGACGATCGCCGTGCCCTGCTCCGTACGCCTCTCAAAGCGATCGAGCCGCGCCGCCAGCAGGATCAGCAACCCGAGCAAGAGGAAGGCCAGCCCATAGTCCAGCAGCTTGCGCCAGAGGCTGCGCGGCGGGCTTGCCGCATAGCGCCGGCGCGGTCCTCGCGGCCCGAAGCGGCTCATATGGCAAACAGTCTCTTAATCATTCGAACGTAGCTTAACGAACTGAAAATCGCTGCGCGCAGAAATTGAAGTCCGTATGCCTTTGCTACGCTCGAACACAGCGGATAAATTCATTGTGGACCGCCGTAAACCGCACCGCAACAGCGATGTGGCGCGCGCGGTGCGCAAGACGCGCGACCGCCTTTCGCAACAAGCGGGCAGCCTCGACTTCGATCGCGAGCTCCTGAAACTGCATGCGCGCGCCATGGTGGTCAGCGCGGTCGCAACCCCGCTGCTGGTGCTTGCGGTGGCGGCTCTCGGCCGGCTGGCGGGCCTGGGCAACCAGATCGCCATCTGGGCCCTGGCGATGCTGCTTTGCTACGCGATCGTCGCTTTCATGTCGCGGCGCGTCGAGCGAACCGAAGCCGCCGAACTCGACCCGGCACAGACGCGCCGCGATTTTCTGATCGGCCATTTCCTGTGTGGCCTGGGCTGGGCATGGTTCGCATGGATCGGCTGCGAAACCTGCCAGATCGACCAGTTCCATGTGGCCAAGGCCATGGTGCTGCTGATCGCGATGGCGACGACCGCCGTGATGGCCTCCTCGCTTGGCGGCGCGCTGTTGGCGACCTTTGCCATCCCCGTTGCCGTCTATGTCTACACCATCATCCGCCTGTGGACGCCGATCGAAGCCACGATGGCGGCGCTCCTCATCGCCGCACTTCCCTTCTTCGGTTACGTCGCGCGACATCTTAATCAGGCCTCGTTGATGGTGTTGTCCTTCCGCTCGGAGAAGGACGCGCTGATCGCCGAGGTGGAGACGGCGAAATCGATGTCGGACGAGGCAAGGCGGCGCGCCGAGGACGCCAATCTGGCGAAGTCGCGCTTTCTCGCCTCGATGAGCCACGAGCTCCGAACGCCGCTCAACGCCATTCTCGGCTTCTCCGAGGTGATGGCCAATGAGGTGCTGGGGCCGATGAACAATCCGACCTATCGCGATTATGCCCATGACGTGCACGAGTCCGGCCAGCATTTGCTTGACCTGATCAACGAGATCCTCGACCTGTCGCGCATCGAGGCCGGCCGCTACCAGCTCAACGAGGAGCCACTCGTGTTGGTGACCATCGTCGAGGACTGCTGCCACATGATGGAGTTGCGGGCCCGCAACAAGGATATCCGCATCATCCAGGAGTTCGAGGAGACCTTGCCGCGCCTCTTCGCCGACGAGCGCGCGGTGCGGCAGATCACGCTCAACCTTCTATCCAATTCGATCAAGTTCACGCCGTCCGGCGGCGAAGTGCGCGTGCGCGTCGGCTGGACCGCCGGCGGCGGCCAGTACATTTCGGTCAAGGACAACGGCCCGGGCATACCGGAAGAGGAGATCCCGGTCGTGCTTTCCGCTTTCGGCCAGGGCTCGATCGCCATCAAGAGCGCCGAACAGGGAACCGGCCTCGGCCTGCCGATCGTGCAGGGCCTGCTCGCCATGCATGGCGGCGAGTTCGAGCTTCATTCCAAGTTGCGCGAAGGCACGGAGGCGATTGCCATCTTCCCGCTGAGCCGGGTGATGGAGGAACTGCCGGCCCTGCCGACCAAGACGGTCGCCACCCGCGGGCGCCGCTGACGCGATCCCCGCGGGTCTACAGCCGAACAGCCATCGCCATACCTGAGCTGGTCAGCGCCGCGGCCTTGACGATACCGGCAGCGAGAGCGGCCCCAACTCCTTCGCCATGGCTGATGCCGAAATCGAGCAGAGGCCGCAGTCCGAGCCTTTCGGCAGCCTTGGCATGACCAGGCTCGGGCGACAGGCCGGCAAGCAGACAATGATCGAGCGTGCCGGGGCTGGCCGCATGCAGAACAGCGGCCGCGGCAGTCGCCACGAATCCGTCGAGCAAGACGGGAATCTTCTCCATGCGGGCCGCAAGAATGGCGCCGCAGATCGCCGCGAACTCGCGGCCGCCGACCCGTCGCAGGGCCTCCAGCGGATCGCCGAGGCCGGAACCATGAAACGCCAGCGCCCGATCGACAACCTCGGCCTTTCGCGCCATCGTCGCCGCATCGGCGCCAGACCCCGGCCCAACCCAATCCGTCCCCTGGCCGCCGAACAGCGCGGCGCAAAGGGCAGCCGCAATGGTCGAATTGCCAACCCCGAGATCACCCAGGCACAGAAGATCGGCTCCGCCGGCAACCGCCTCCATGCCGAAGGCCATGGTCGCGGCGCAGCCGCGCTCATCGAGCGCAGCTTCCTCGGTGACGTCGCCTGTGGGGATATCCAATGCCAGGTCGAAGACTTTCAGGCCGAGATCGTTGGCGATGCAGACCTGGTTGATCGCGGCCCCGCCGGCGGCGCAGAGCTCGACTTCATCGGCGGTCGCCGCCACACGCCGCGGCGAAATGCCATGCCGGACGGCGCCGTGATTGCCGGCGAAGATCGCCACCAGCGGCCGGTTGATCGCCGGCGGCGCCCGCCCGCTCCAGGCGGCAATCCAGGCCGCGATGTCCTCGACGCGCCCGAGCGATTCGTTCGGCTTGTCCGCTTTGGCAAACAACGCGCGGACACGCGCGCCCGCCGCGTCATCGGCAGGCGGCAACGCCGCCAGGAGGCTTCGGAAGTCGTCGAAAGGCTTAGCAGGCATTTATGTCGGTCGCGGTTCGTTGCGGAAATCGCAAGCGGCATAGCCGCCTTCTCCGGCCGGCACAACCGCCTGGCGATGCCGCGAACAGGTGGCCTTGCGACGCATCGCGGAGGGCTTGCATTGCTTCGGCGGTTGCACCATGTGGAATGAACGCAAGAGAACAGCATGACCGCTATTGAATCCCCCTGCATCCTGGTCTGTTCGATCGATATGAAAACCGGGTTCTGCTTCGGTTGCGGCCGCACGCGCGACGAGATTTCCGGCTGGCTGACGATGACCCCCGAAACGCGCCGGGCGGTGATGGCCGAACTGCCGGCCCGGCTCGAAACGGTCGAGCGCCGGCCGCGCCGCGAAACAAGGCGTACCCGCATGGCGCGCGAACGTGGCGTTTTGTGAGAAGAAAACCGATGAACCGGCTGTTCTGGATCGTCATGGCGGTGATCGGCGTCGGGGTCGTGCTCTTGATGCTCAACAATTCGGCCGGGCACACCTTCGGCATGAACAACAATGATTTCGGCCGGCTGATCTGGGTCGGCCTGCTGGTTATGGTGATCGGCGCGAGCCTGCTCCGCTCCGGCCGGCCGCTGGGCGACATGGCGCGCAATCTCGGCGTCTGGGCCGCGTTCGTGCTCGTGCTGATCGCCGGCTACCAGTATCGCTACGAGCTGCAGGACGTCGCGAGCCGCGTGACCGCCGGCCTTGTCCCGGGCAGCCCGCTGGCGCTCGGCTTGGAGAATGGTCGCCCGACCGTCACGCTCGACAAAGCCGACAATGGCCATTTCGAGGCTCGCATCCTGGTCAACGGCACGCCGGTGCGCGCCGTCGTCGACACCGGCGCGACCAGCACGGTGCTGACATCGCAAGATGCCCAGGCCGCGGGTTTCAACCCGGCGGCGCTCAGCTACAGCGTCGACGTCTCCACCGCCAACGGCATGGCGCGCGCCGCGACGGTCAGGACCAACGAGGTGGCGATCGGCGGCATCGTGCGCAAGGATATGTCGGTGATGGTCGCCGCGCCCGGCATGCTCGACCAGAGCCTGCTCGGCATGAACTTCATCGGCTCATTGTCAGGCTTCGACGTGCGCGGCGACCGCATGATCCTGCGGGACTAGCGCGTTTTATAGAAACGGCGAAACGTCCCATCTCTTTGTTTTTACGCAGTTCCGGACGGAAGGTTAAGGCGAAGGCGCCGAACTTAACCGCTTACACTTCTCCTGGAATTGCTCTGACCGAAAGTCAGGCCGCGTCGGCTTCCGCGGTCGTGAAATCGATCGCTGCGAACGCGCTCTTCAGCACCTCCGGCCCGGCGCCGGGTTGGTTTGCGTCGGTGGAAAGAATCTGCCGGAAGCGGCGCGCGCCGGGCAGCCGGTGGAACAGTCCGACCATATGGCGGGTGATGTGGCCGAGGCGCCCGCCCCGCTCGATGTGGCGCGCGGCATAGCCGGCCATGGCGTCGATCAGGCCCGGATAGTCGAAGACGGCTGCCACTTCGCCGTAGAACGCGGCATCGACGCCCGTCAGGATGCCGGGCGTATGATAGGCGGCGCGGCCGAGCATCACGCCGTCAACATGGCCGAGATGCACCGACGCTTCGGCAAGCGATTGAATGCCGCCGTTGATGCCGATGAATTCGTTCGGCTTTCTGGCCTTCAGCCGATAGACGCGCGGATAGTCGAGCGGCGGGATGTCGCGGTTCTCCTTGGGGCTCAGCCCCTCCAGCCAGGCCTTGCGGGCATGCACCCAGAGCGCGTCGGCGCCCGCGCCGAACACGCCGTCGGCGACCGTATCGAGAGCGGGTTCCGGGTCCTGATCGTCGACGCCGATGCGGCATTTGACCGTGACGGGGATTTTCACCGAAGCCTTCATGGCCGCGACGCATTCGGCGACCAGGTCCGGCGTCTTCATCAGGCAGGCGCCGAATGTCCCTGACTGGACGCGGTCGGACGGGCAGCCGACATTGAGGTTGATCTCGTCATAGCCGAAGGCTTCGCCGATCCGCGCCGCTTCGGCGAGCTTTGCCGGGTCCGATCCGCCAAGCTGCAGCGCCACCGGATGCTCGACATAGTCGAAACCGAGCAATCGTTCGCGCGCGCCGTGGATGACGGCGTCCGCCACAACCATCTCGGTGTAGAGCAGCGCGCGGCGTGTCAACTGGCGGTGGAAGAACCGGCAATGCCGATCCGTCCAATCCATCATCGGGGCCAAAGCCAATCTATGCTCTTGATATTTCAGCATTTTTTCTTTAACATCAAATTCTTAGAACCTGCCGAGTGGACACGAATTTACGCCAGAATACGACCCTTTTCGCCACGTTTCGATCTCTCAGTGCACACGGAGCGCACACGAAAAAATGGCCACCTACACAAAGCTCTCATCCGGTTCCTGGCGTGTCCAAGTCCGTCGCAAAGGTCGCTATGTCAGCGAGACGTTCCTGCGCAGAGACGACGCACGGCGCTGGGCGACCGAAACCGAGCGCCAAGTCGATCGCGGTGAGACGCCGACCAAGTCCCGCATAGCGCGCCGGAAAACTTTCGGCGAACTCATAGAGCTTCATATCGACGACATGTGCGATGTAGGCAAGTCCCCTCGCCGCTCCAAGGCCGCGGCCCTCGGTATGCTGAAAAGGCAACTCGGGAAGTGTAGCGTCGCGGACCTGGATCGCGAACGGCTTATTCGTTTTGGTCGTGAGCGGGCCGCCCAAGGCGCTGGACCGATGACTCTCGGTATAGACATCGGCTTTATAAAACTTGTCCTGTCTCATGCCGCGGCCGTCCACGGTCTACCAGTCAAAGTGGAACCCGTCGATCTAGCGCGCATCGCACTTAAGCGCCTTGGCCTTGTCGGCAGGGGGTGTGAGCGTGACAGGCGGCCCACCCAGGATGAACTCGACAGGCTAATCGCTCACTTCGATACAAATCCTCTCCAGATAGCGCCGGTTGGCCGGATAATACGTTTCGCTGTTGCGACCGCGATGCGCCAGGAGGAAATCTGCCAGGCACGTTGGTCCGACCTGGAAATTCGCACGCGGATGCTTCTCATCCGCGACCGGAAAGACCCACGCAATAAGAAAGGGAACAATCAGCGCATACCCCTGTTCGCGGCAACGGGATATGACGCCTGGGCCATTGTCGAGGAGCAATTGGCTAAGCGCTGCAATGACGATGATCGAATTTTCCCATTCAATCATCGGTCCGTCGGCACCGCCTTCCGTCGAGGGTGCGCTGATCTGGACATCCATGACCTTCATTTTCATGATTTGCGGCACGAAGGCACGAGCCGCCTATTCGAAGCCGGGTTCACAATCGAACAGGTAGCACTGGTTACAGGGCACAAGGATTGGAAGATGCTGCGACGCTACACACATCTAAAGCCCGAGATGCTTCATACTATCCATGCTCAGAAGGCTGCATAGTGGAGGTGCCAGGGGGGCGGAGCATTAGTCGGGCGCCTTGTGCGTTATGACTGCGCAACCATGGCAGGGCTTCAAAGGAGCGACGGCTTTGGAGACCCAACAGTTTGGGGCATGCTGATCTTCATCGTCGCGCCGCCGCTGCAGATCCGTGCGTCCAGGCTGACGCCGACGGCCGAACCTCGCCGCTATGCTCGCCAGGGCATGCAAGCGCTCGCCCGCCGCGCCATCCTCAAGGCACAGCCGGCTGAATAAAGCGAGGCGTCTTCGCCGCAGCGAGGCTCGGTCCATCGTAGCTTGCTGCTCCCACGGCGCGGCTTAGCTGGACCACTCGACATCCCGACCGCAAGCATGCATTTGGGTGGCCTCTTCATTCGGAGACCCCCATGCAGAAGACGATCGAGCGCATCACCGGCGACGCCGAAGGCACGATTTACGAATTTCCGGTCTTCCGCTTCGAGGGCAAGGACAAGGCGGCCCCTTCCGCCTACCTGCAGGCAGCCTTGCATGCCGGTGAACTGCCCGGCGTCGTCGCCATCGACGCGCTGATGCCGATGCTGACCAAGGCGGAGGCTGAGGGCCGCATCAGAGGCCCGATTACGGTCGTGCCCTGGGCCAATCCGATCGGCCGCGCGCAATATCATTTCGGCGAGCATCAGGGCCGCTTCAACCTCGGCACAAGGACAAACTTCAACCGCTCCTTTCCGCTGCTCGCGGCGCCCGATGCCAGGCTGTTGCCGGATGTCAGCCTTGGCGGTGCCGATCGCCGGCTGAAGAACCGGCTCGTCCAACTCTCGCTCGGCACCGACGTCGTGCTCGACCTCCACTGCGACGACGAAGGCCTCGCCTATCTCTACATCCATACCAGCCTGTGGCCGCAGATGGCCGACTGCGCGGCGGCCATGGGCGCCGAGGCTGTGCTTTTGTGGGGCGAGGACAACACCGGCACCTTCGAAGGCGCCTCGATCATGCCCTACCAGAACGTGCCGGCCAGCATCGCGCGCTTCGACCGGCGCGTCGTCACCACGGTCGAATATCGCGGCTTGCTGGATGTCGACGGCGCGCTCGCTGCGTCCGATGCCGCCGGCCTTTACCGCCTGCTGGTGACTCGCGGCGTCATCCAGGATCCATCGGTTCCGAAATTCGACAAATTTGCCGGCCCGGTCGTGCCGCTCGAAAACATCGACATGATGCCCGCGCCCAAGGCCGGCGCGATCCTCTACGAGGTCAAGCCCGGCGACCGCGTCAAGAAGGGCGACAGGCTGGCGATGATCGTCCACGCGCCCGGCGAGATCGACGGCCGCACGGAGGTATTTGCCCCGCAGTCGGGCTTTATCCTGACCCGTCGCTCGCGCCGTATCATCCGCGCCGGCGAGGATCTTTTGAAGCTCGCCGGCGACAAGCGCAGCAACAATGCAAGGTCCGGAACGCTCGAGGATTGACGACGCCTGGCTTTACCATCCGAGCGAACTCCATTTGCACCGAAGGTCAGGGCAGGATGTCTGGTGTCCGTCCCAGCGGAACATTTTAGATAAACTGAATGTTCTAACCGTTGCAATGATTAAGCTATCTGACCTCGGCCCATTCGAGCCACATCTCAACGGCAAGATTTGCGAGCACGAAAGCGAGTATTTCTATCGCTGTCCGCGGTGCGGCCAGATGGTGGATGAACGGGACGCGCGGCAGGTGGTCTGGCATTCCTTCTTGGAGCATGAGCGTCTCATCATCGATGGGGACGCGCCTCACTTGCCCTAATCGGGCATCGTGTGGCCGGATGAATCTTCACCCTTCGTTCACGATGTCAGCGCAGCCTAATCCAAGGTCATGCTGGTACAGCGTACATGCCTAAAGCCCTAGCGCCGATCCCCCTCAGCGCCGGGGCTTTTTAGTCTCGCTTCTCACCACCGGTTTAGCGCCTCTATCGTGATCTGCGCGATATGCGGGCCGACTACATCGCGGACTATACAGATGACACCCGCCCCACGGCCCGAGCTTGCGCACGATGTCGAACGCCCTTTCTCTTGGTGGCATAGAAGCTTGGGAGGTGGCACCACTTGCATCGTGGTACACATCCCCCTGTCCGAGACGGCATTGCCCCCTAACTGTCGCCGATAAGCCCCCGCGGCGGCCATTAATCATTCATTTATAATATCAGCAGATTTTTATGAGCGGGCATGCTGATGCTCCTCAAAGCAACACCAGGCTATGGGCAGGCTGCGAATGGGCGGCGGCGAAACAGACTCGGGTGGGGAGAGGAGGACTGACCAAATGTCGAATAAAGAAGTCGGAACATCCTGTTCGCTCGGGATGCGTGTCGCCGAACTGAGAACCAGGATGCAGGACGCCAGGATCACCCAGGACGAGTTTAAAGCCTTCCAGAAGGTCGCGGCCATCATGGGGCGCGGCGAAGGCTCCTTACGCATCGACGCGGACGATCTGATCGCCGCGTCCTTTCTCGCCGAGATGACGGGCGGCGAACCGACGCTGAATTGATGCTTCTCGCACGGCAGCTTGGCGCGGTAGGTGGCAACAGAAAAGGCGGACCATGGTCCGCCTTCCTCTGTCGGACGAATTAACCACCCATCTTCTTTGCCATAGCGCAGAAATCGCCATGGGCCTTGTTGAGCGTGGCATCGCCGCAGTCTTTCTGCACCGCAGTTCGCTCGTCTGGTTTCATCGCCATCCAGGCCGTCTTGAAATCGGCTTCGGATCTCAGGGTCTTCATCCCGGCATCGGTGAAGAACGGCGACATCTTGGCAGGGTCATCGAGCGCAGACGTGGACCCAGCCATTGCTGCACCGCTCATCATTGCGAGCGCAAGGGCGCCCATTGTGAACATCTTGAACATCGGACTACCTCCTTGAGATAATAATCCTAGAAGGAAAACGTGCGCTTACCGAGAGAGGTTCCAACGCCCCTTCAGGTACGAGAGTGCGCTGCTCCAGCGCGGAAGGCCGTTCAACGGCGCCGTTGGAGCGAGGTCTGCTGGGGCTGAGGTGACCTAAAGATGAAAAAGCGTCATCGAGGTCAGCATGGCAGTGCGCACCGCTTAGCCGCGCTCGTCCCGGACGAGATGCTTTAATTGCGGTTGCCGCCTCCGCGTTACGGCATGAAGCGCTAAGGCCGGCAAGGTCGCGACAGCACCTTTCGAAACTGTGTTGAGGAAAACGGAAGCCCGACCTCGTAGTGAGTGTGATCGCCGTCGGCGTCTGTGTCGAAGAAGCAGTGCGGCATGTGTCCATCCTGCTATAGCCGACCGCCCGTGCATTAACCTGGGTTACGTCGGTGCGACTGCATCAGTTGCATAGCCATCTCTCCACCGGCTCTCCGGCGCTTTGCTCTCGTGGATCTCCTTTAGGAAGGCAGACCGTACGATGTCGGCGTCAAGCGCCGTCAGGTGTGATTTCGCCATCGTTCTCTCACATGAGCGGGGGCGAAAACATTTCCCGCGCAGAGGCGGATTAAATCTCCAAAGGAGCTATTCCACCAGTCCTCTCGAAGCGGAACAACGGTTTTGGCGGCGGGTTGAATCTCAGTAGGAGATTTTTCGTGACTGAGACGCCCGAGAGGCCAGAGAACGCCAGGAGCTATACAATCCAGCGCTTGATGGAGGAGACCGGAATTTCCGTCGAGGAAGCCCAACAGTTGATCTTTCTCCTGGGATTTGAATGGAGCTGCCTTTTGCGGGAAGGCCATATTATCGCGAAAAGGAAGCGGGCGGGCCGGCTATGATATGGTCACCGAAAAGCGCACTGCGATGCTTCGGAGAAAGATCTCGGTGTCGAGGTCGAAAGCGATCTGGCCACAGGCAGGCCGTGAGAAGTCTCGCGAAACGGCGAAGGCCATGTCGACTGGATCTCTCGGCCGCAGACCGTCAGAGCCTGGCGTATGCGACCGGCGCGCACGAGCTGCCCGAAACGCTCCTCCCGGCGCAGTTTCTCGCGGCGCCAGCACGCCGCCGCCACTGGTCAGAGCGGTTACCGTAGCGGATTTGTCGCTTTCTCGGCTCGCTTATTTCCGTGGCCTCCTGTCATTTTCTTGGGGAGTCGGTCCAGCAGCCCCCAGCCGCTCGGGCAAACCACTGCTCAACGCGAAAAATCGGAAGCCCACGCAGGTGCCGCCGCACCGCCTCGCTCGCAAATTGGCGGCGCAGCAATTCGGCCAGCTTCTCGCGTCGGTCTCCGGCATGTTCTTGAACCCGGTCAAATCCGATTTGTTCCTGTATCGATCGCCAGGCTTGAGCTGTCTTGCCTCAGCATCTCATCGGATGTCGAAGTCAGTCCCCAAGGACCGCAAGCAAGCGACAGCGACCCGGCGGTCTAACCATCGTCGCGCCCGAGTCCCTATTGCGAAACGGCGCAAGGCGCATATTGTTGGCGTGGTCGGGGTCTCAATCAATCGAAGGACCTGGACCCTGGACGCGGTGCTATTTGGTTGAGGATGGTCGAATAGAACCGCCCTGGGATAGAGCCATGCAGCACGGGGCCATGAGTGATGCGGCCATGGGCGGAGGCCAGCGTGAGCCGGCCGACAGCGATATTGTCCGCGAGCAAGCCGTCCTTTTTCGTCTGACCGACCGACTCTATCGAGCCAACGGCCTTGACGAGATCTACGATGCAGCGCTGGACGCCATATGCGACGCCCTCGGTTCGTCACGCGCCTCGATCCTGAGATTTGACAGCGACAGCGTCATGAGCTTCGTCGCCTGGCGCTCACTCTCTCAAGAATACCGCGAGGCAGTTAACGGTCACACGCCGTGGACGCGCGGGGAGCACGATGCCGAACCTATCTTTGTCGAGGATATTCGTCTCAGCGGTGAATCTCGGCAGATCATCGACACGGTCCTTGGCGAGGGAATCGAAGCGCTGGCCTTTATCCCGCTTGCCAGCTCCCGCGAGCTCATCGGCAAGTTCATGGTCTACTATCCAGCACCCTATCGCTTCGCCGATCGTGAACGCGAACTTGCGTTGACCATTGCCCGTCAGCTCGGGTTTGCAATCGAACGGGAGCGGGCGGAAACAACAGGAGCGCGACTGAGCGCGTTGGTGGAATCCTCGGATGATGCCATCATCGCGACCGATATGGATGGCATCGTCACGGACTGGAACAGCGGCGCCGAGCGTCTCTACGGCTACGGCCGCGAGGAAATTGTCGGACGTCCGCTCATGTTGCTGATCGCGCCCGATCGCCAGAACGAGGAAGGGGAGATTCTGGCGCGCATTCGCAATGGAGAGCATGTCGATCATTTCGAGACCGTTCGCCTGCGCAAGGATGGCAGCAGCATTCCCATCTCTTTAACCGCTTCCCCAATCGCGGATGCGTCTGGCGCAATTATCGGCGTCTCTAAGATCGGCCGTGACATTTCCGAGCGGAGGCGCGCGCAGGAGCAGCGGGAGCTGCTGCTTCGCGAGATGGACCACCGCGTGAAGAATCTCTTTGCCATCGCAAGCACAATCGTCAATTTGAGCGCGTCAACCGCTGAAACTCCGGCCGCGCTCGCCTCCACCGTTTCTGATCGGCTCGGGGCCCTCGCGCGCGCGCATGCGCTGACAATGCTCCCCTCGACCGGCTCCTCTCTTCAGGTCGCAACGAGCCTGCATGCATTGATCGCCGCAATCCTCGCGCCATACCGCCATGGAAGTGACGAGCATCCCCGCTTCGCGATCAGTGGCATCGATATGCCGGTGCCTTCGGCGATGATCACGCCACTTTCTCTCCTGCTATACGAATTCGCCACCAACGCTGCCAAACATGGCAGCCTCTCGGTGACCGCCGGCTCGATAGAGATCGCCTGCTCCAACCTGGACGGTAAGTTGAC
Organism: Mesorhizobium sp. WSM3859; assembly: GCF_002295065.1. GTDB lineage: Bacteria > Pseudomonadota > Alphaproteobacteria > Rhizobiales > Rhizobiaceae > Mesorhizobium. Next base: position 137,016 of record NZ_NSGG01000006.1, on the reverse strand, counting down.
TGTCCAGTGGAGAGAGGTAGGAGGACCACCTCCGGTCGCAACCCCAGACGAAGGTTTCGGGAGCCGCTTGGTCCGCGCCGCCGCGAGTGAGCTTGGCGGGCTCGTGCGAGATCGGGGCCCCGCTGGAATTGTCCTTGAGCTCACGATCAATATCGAAAAATTCTCGGCCTGATGCTTGATCCGCTTTTCAGCGCAATCATCGCGCGCGGTTCATGACCGTTCGTCACCCCATCGCGCACAGCTTCCCGGTAGCTTTATCGCTCCCCAGGTTCTTACGGGCGAAGGCGGATGATCGTCTTTCCCGCCCGCCGCTCCGTCGAGTTGAAGGTGGCGATGGCATTTTCGAGGGAAGAGACGGTGCCGATGTTTGTCCGCAGCCGTCCGTCCCGCACCCGCTGGACGATCTCACTCAGTTGCGCGCGATCAGACTCGACAACGAAGTCAACCGCCAGGCCGTCTGCGGGCCTCGCCTGGGTAGGGCCGACGACGGTCACCAGCGTTCCTCCGGCCCGGATCAACGCTGCGGACCGGTTCTGAATGTCACCGCCGATGACATCGAACACCAGATCGACGCCGCCGACGTCCTCCAGCGCGTCTTCACCGAGGTCGACGAATTCATTTGCACCGAAATCGAGCGCCTTCTGGCGGTCGGCGGCGCGTCCGGTGCCGATGACGTAGGCGCCGGCTTCCCGCGCAAGCTGCGTCACGACCGAACCGACGGCGCCGGCCGCCCCATGCGCCAGCACGCTCTGTCCTGCCTGAAGGCGGCCGTGCTGAAACAAGCCTTGCCATGCGGTGAGGCCCGAGATCGGCAGACTTGCGCCCACCGTGAAGTCGACATCGCCGGGCAATGGCGCGAGGTTGCGTGCTTCCATGGCGACGTACTCAGCAAGTGTGCCGTCGCGATGCCAGTCCGACAGGCCGAACACCCGCTGACCGATCGACAGCCCCGTGGTGCCGTAGCCAAGCGTCGTGATCACACCCGCCAATTCATGACCGAGGATCGATGGCGTCCGGTCACAGAAGGCCCGATCCGCCCAAGTTGAAGGCCACTCCAGTTCGGTGTTGACGAATCCCGCCGCATGAACCTGAACGATGACGTCGTTTATCGCTGCCTGTGGTTCGGGCCGCTCCACCAGTGTCATGCCGGCGGTTCCCGCGGTCTGGTCCGTTACAACGATTGCTTTCATGGAAATTGTCTCCTCAGTGAATTGTTAGTTAGAGGTAGATTGCAGGCGTGGAAGGTCCTTTCGACCTCTCACGCGGTGGCTTTCGGTTCGACGCCTTCATGCGACCTGAAGTTCTTGCTGGCGGCTGAATCGCAGTGGCCTCGCACTCGCTGGAGCCGCAAGGAATTGCGAAGCGCATATCGGCAGCACCATCTGCGGCGCTGCGTTCAATCGCCTCGGTCCACGCCAATAGTCAAAAGGAAATGCGAAGTGGCGCAGCTTATGACGAGCATCGCGGTGGCCGTAAGCGATATGGGATTCTCGTAGCAGGCTAGCGCAGTCAGGTCGGATCGATCGTCGGCAGTTGGTTGAGCAGCGTGGATACCGCAGTGACTATCTGCGGCATGAAGAACGGCTTTGTAATCATGATGCTATTGGGGACCCCCTCGTGAGCCCAGTGAGTCGCGCTGTCGCCGCTAATGTAGACGACCGGCAGCACTGCATTGGAGCGGCGACAACGCCTCGCAAGCTCCCATCCCGTCTCGCCAGAGCCCATACGGATATCCGTCACCAGCGCCTTGAATTTTTGCGGGTCCGCATCAAAAGCGGCAATCGCGCTCGCCGCGTTGTTTGCCCCTATGACCTCGAAGCCCGCTTCTTCTAGCGCCGATTCCAGGTCGAGCAAAATCATCGTCTCGTCTTCAACGACTAGAACCGCGCCATTACCCATCTTTGCGGATACCCCCGAGCGGCCACAACGCTTCATGGGGACCAATGTTCCGTTGGATGTTGAACTAACTTCGGTCGGTGAGGTTCACTCGAAACGCGCAACGTAGACCAATCCGCTCGTAGCTGATCTTCACTCCACCAGCGTTCTTCCCCTCGAAAATCCGCTCGAGCAGTTGGGTACCAAATCCACGTTTACCGGGGGTAACAGGTGGACCGCCCTTTTCATGCCAATCGAGCTGAAGAAGCCGGTCGCCTTCAGCCTCCTGCAGCTTCCAATTGATCTCGATCGATCCTGTCGGGTTGGAGAGTGCGCCATACTTGATCGCATTTGTCGTCAGCTCATGAAGCGCGAGGGCGAAGGAGAGTGCGATGTTGGGTGGAAGCCAGATTCGTCCCCCGTGCATGTCGAAGCGATCGAGGGAGGCATGCGGCTCAACGGCGGCTACGATCAGGGCGCTGAGGTCGGCGCCGCTCCAGTTCTCGAGGGTCAAGATGTCGTGCGCCTTTGCCAGAGACACCAGTCGGCTGGAAAGCGCCTGACCAGCCTGTGCCAGGCTGCTGGCGTTGCGCATGGTCTGGGCAGCTATGGCCTGAACCACAGCCAAGGTGTTCTTGACCCTATGGTTTAGTTCATTGACGAGCAACTGGCGCTGTTCCTCCCCCCGTTTTCGGTCGGAAATGTCCAAGCTGATCTGCACCGCGCCTACGACAGAGCCGTCCGCACTGCGGATCGGCCGTGCGCTGGAAAGCAAGTATCGCTGCGCTCCAGACGGGAGGGTATATGCAAATTCTTCGTTGGTGGTCTCTTCGCCTCGCATCGCCCTGCTGAGTGGGCGGTCCTCACGACTGACAGCCTGGCCGTCCTTGTACGCAAGAGTATCAATCACCAGATCTGCTTTTCCAAAGGACCTGTGAGGCTGCGGCGGCAGTCCCATCAGGTCTACAGCAAACCTGTTGCGGATTACCTGGCGAGCCTGCGGATCATAGGTAAACCATACGGCGGCGGGTACCGTTTCTAAAACCGTTTCCAACTCGCGCGTGCGCTCCGCGATGGCGTGCTCTGCCGTGACCATGGCCTGCCCAATCGTGTCGAACTCTGAGACCGAAGAAACGATCGGCTGCACCGGCCGCCCGCTGCCCAGCGCATAGGCTCGTTCGACGAGATCTGCGGTGGCCTTGGTGAAGGTCCTGCCGACAACATAGGCCAGGGCAAGCGAGAAAAGCAGTGCGGAAAGACCAATCCCTCCAATCTGCGCTAAAGACCACCATAGCGGCGCGTGGACTCGGGATAGTGGAACGTTGGCCGTGTAGAACCAGCCAGAGTAAGGCGACCGGTAGTATCCAGCCAGCAATCTGGTCCCTTCGAAATTCTGAGATTGGAAGGTTCCGGAGCGGCCCACGACCTTGGCTATGTATTCGGGCAAACCGGGTCTCCCGGTGACCTGGTCATGCAATTTGGATCTCGCGACGTATTTTCCCTCGCGGTCCCCGACACCGACAGTCCATCCCTCGGGGACCGCCGGCAGCATGACAAGGCGGATGCGTTCGGTAGGAATTGCTATCGAAAGCAACAATGGTTCGCCGTTGAAACCCGGGACCTCCCTGGTGACGGCTACGCGATACTCGTTCGGCTTCTCCCCGGCGAACACATTGCCAACAAGGAGTCCTGCAAGTTTCAGCTGCTCGCGTTCGTCGAGAGTAGGCGGTGCTGCCAATGGCTGATCGGAGGACGGCTCAGACCCGGTACTTGCCAACTGGCGACCGTCAAGAGTTCGCAGCGTGATTACCTCATCGGTCCCATCGACTAGGCGACGTGCCTCGGCCCCGAAGGCCTGCCAATCCCCATTCGCGAGAGCGGAAGATTTGGAAAGGCCGTCCAGAACTGTCTTGGGACTGGCGAGTTCCCCTTCCACAACGAGGGACACCTGGCGAGCCGTCCAAAGAGCCTCCTGCTCGATCCGGGATGTTTCATGCAGTGCGTAGGTCACAAGCAGGTAGGCAGCAAAAAGCCAGACCGGCAACACAGCTGCCGCGATTAGTCCAAGCAGATGGACTCGTGCCGATCGACGAGACAATCTTCTCCCCCGTCCAACCCAAAGGACCTTAAACCGATGTGTAAGGACGACAAGAGCCCCGCGGGTGAGGCGATGAACGAGATCGACCGGATCGGTAGCTCGGTCACGCCATTGCGGCCACGGACATCACAGTTGCCTGCGTTATCCCGACCATGCGCCCGGGATCGCCTCGGCATTCGCCAGACTGGTGACTGACCCGGCAAGTTACCCCGGACGCATCATCAACCGATTTCGCGGAGTAACTAGCACGAATGCAGCCCGAACCGGTGCGAATGAAATGTCAGATATCGCGATCGCTTGCCTGCGTCGAAGCCGTGAGCAACCTGTTTTCCGCTTCGAAGGCAAGGACAAGGCGGCCCCTTCTGCCTATCTGCAGGCCGCTCTTCATGCCGGCGAGCTGCCGGGCTCGTCGCCATCGACGCTGATGCCGATGCTTGCCAAGACCGAGGCCGAAGGCCGCGTCAGAGGGCCCATCACGGTCGTGCCCTGGGCCAATCCGATTGGCCGCGCGCGGTATCATTCGGCGAGTCAGGGCCGCTTCAACCTCGGCACCCGCACCAATTTCAACCGCTGGGCGCCGATCGCCGGCTGAAGAACCGACTAGTCCAGCTCTTGCTCGGCAGCGACATCGTGCTCGATCTTCACTGCGATGATGTCGTGCCGCTGGAGAACATCGACATGATGCCCGCGCCGAGGGCCGGCGCGATCCTCTACGACGTCAAGCCCGGCGACCGCGTCAACAAGGGCGATAGGCTGGCGACGATCGTCCACGCGCCGGGCGAGATCGACGGCCGCACGGAAGTGTTTGGCCCGCAGTCCGGCTTCATCCTGACCCGCCGCTCGCGTCGTAGCATCCGCGCAGGCGAGGATATTTTGAAGCTGGCCGGCGATAGGCGCAGCGACGATGCGAAGGTCGGGCACGCCCGAAGATTGAAGGTGGTGATTGATGATGCTCCTCGCCCTCGACTTGAGGGAGCTACGCGCCATCCCTCCGCCGCGGAACGCGCGGGCTTCCGAGAACCGCCTTTTGGCGCTTTAAGTCCAGTACCCGCCGAAACGCCACCGCCGCCATATCGCATTTGTGCCGAGATGGACCGTTCGAATTCAGAACAGTCTTGGCTTGGCCGAGTGTCAGGCCATGCTTTTCCGCAAATTCGACGGGGTCGTAAGCATTCTCCCAGTCCATTCCGGTCGCTTTGATGCCTCGCATGCCCATCTCTCTCTAATCCCGCTGTCGTCCTCAACGTGGCGGCACACGATAGGTTTCTCTTTCAGGGTCAAGGCGTCACGACAGCCGACCCTTGATTTCGGATTGGATGGCCCGCACCCGCTCGTCAGCTTCAGCGGAAGCAATGTCGATGAGATAGCTCAGCAGGTCCTCGCCCGCTGCGCTGGTCCTCTTGCGGATTTGCTTCAGCATCGCCGAAGCCAACCGCAAGCCCTCGATCTTCATATCCGGATGCATCAGACCTCCCGCGCATTCCAGACGAATCGGACCTTACTTTAGCATCTCCGCAGAAAACGGCGACACGCTCAGGTTTGTTCCCGCGGCGCTATCATGAAGGCACCTCGCCGGCTGAGAGGACGCCGAAACTCCCGTCTGCGATAGACCAGAAAAAGGTCGTGTCTGAGGACCCCATGGGCGGCGCGCACCAGTCGTCCCACGACAGGGCCGTTATCGACCTGAGCAGAGCGGCTCCATTGATCGTTTCCGAACGCTCTCTTGGCGCAGACGCTCCTCCAGGTTCGTGGTCCGGCGCGGTTTCGATAAGGGAAGTCAACGGAGAGTGGCAGGTCACAATTGAAACCGGCAGGAGACATTCACGTCTGACTTGAGAACAAGCACTATGCCTGTGCTTCGCAGACGGCCAAAGGATAGGCCTGAGTATAAGGCGCGAGCCGGAGCGACTCGTCTGCGGTTTGCGTTTTCCAGTGTACCGCCAAATGGTGTGATGAAGGTCCTGCATCTCTCAAGCAATTCCAGGGGAAGTCTTCGGTTTGATCGGTCGGCAACTGCAAATTGCCGCAGGCTCGGTGCTGGCTAGGTTCAGGACTCGTTATTGAACCCGCCTCACGTCGCTGCGAAGTATGGGCCAAGTTCTTCCCGTCCGGCTTGGTGCTGACGGGCGCGATTGTACCGTCGGGTCATTAAATCAGCCCAGCCGCTGGCCGTTCAACCGATGTGCGCGTCGAGGAAAGTCTGTACCGCCGTGAAATAGGCGTCTGGCTCCTCGAAGAAAGGCATGTGCGAGCTGTTGGGAAGGACGACGATCTGACTATTTGGAAGGGCCTCATGCATGAGGCGTGAGCAGGCCGGTGTGCCAATGTCGTGCAACCCACAAAGCAATAGCGTGGGCTGACCGATGCGATGCAGCCGGTCGAGGCGGTTCCAGTCCTTGATGCTGCCGGAGTAGCAGAACTCGTTGCGTCCCTGGATCGCCTTGTAAGGCGCTACATTGAAGCTGGCCACGGAACGCAGCAGAGCCTCTGGCCAGGCCTGCAGCCGACACACGTGCCGATAATAGAGTACGTCAAGGGCGCCCTTGTACTCGGGATGCTCAAGGGTATCCTCAGCCTCATGGCGCTGCATCATGGCGACAGTCTCGCTGCCGAGCGCACCGCGCAGCCTTTCGAGTTCGGTCACCAAGTGAGGAACGTTGGCGGCACCATCCGCAAGGACCAGAGTTTTGAAACCATCCGGGTACGTCAATGCGTATTCGAGACCGAGCCACGTGCCCCAGGAGTGGCCCAGCAGGTGAACCTTACCCAGGCCCAAGGTGGTTCGGACGATTTCGATTTCCTCGACATAGCGTTCCAGCGTCCACAGGCTCCCGTCGTCGGGGCGGTCGGAGGCACCGCAGCCAAGCTGGTCGAAAGCGACGACCCTGTACCGATCACCCGCTAGCCGCGAATGGCTGTCTCGAATGTAGTCGCAACCAAGGCCAGGCCCGCCATTGAGGCAGAAGAGGACCTCCTCGCCGAACCCAAAGCTGTAAGCGACGACCTCGTACCCGTGGACCGGTACGTGAATGATCTGATCTGCTTCCCGATCGACCAACGTGTCACCTCACCATGCTGCTTGACCTCAGCATCGCACCTTCCGCCGGACCTGGGAACTATCCGAAAACGCGAATGATGGAGTGGGTGGCGGCATGTACCAGACCGGTTGGTCCGCTATAGCCAGAAGATGACGGTTGCAGCGAGGCAGATGGCGGACATAAACAGGTGTGGGCGCAGCGGTCAAAGCGGGTGTGGATGCGTCGCCAGTCCTTGAGGCGGCCGAACATGTTCTCGATCTTGTGGCGCAGCCGGTATAGGATCGGATCATAGCCGAGCGGGCTCCTGCGGTTGGACCTCGAGGGGATGCAGGGGACGATGCCGCGGTGCTTGAGGGCCGCGCGGAACCAGTCGGATCATAGCCCTTGTCGGCGAGCATGGTGTCGGCGTCCGGGATGGCATCGAACATCAAGGCCGCGCCCTTGTAGTCGCTCATCTGGCCTTCGCTCAGCAGCATGACCAGCGGCCGGCCCTGGCCGTCGCAGACGACATGGAGCTTGGAGTTCAGGCCGCCTTTGGTGCGCCCGATACGTCTGGGAACAGCCCCTTTTTGAGAAGGCTTGCAGCGGTCCGGTGCGCCTTGAGGTGCGTCGCATCGAGCATCAGCCGCTCGGACCCGCCCCCTTAGCTGCCAGTTCGGCGAAGATCCGGTCGAACACCCCCCAGCCGGCTCCAGCGCACGAAGCGGTTGTAAATCGTCTTGTGCGGACCGTAGTCCTTCGGCGCATCGCGCCAGCGCAACCCGTTCCTGATCACGAAGATGATACCGCTGATCACCCTTCGGTCATCCACTCTGGGCACCCCGTGCGACGAGCAAAACACGGCTCGATTGCGCCGCCGACAACCAGAACAGACTACTCCTAGCAGCGCCTCCTTGCGCTGCCACTGAATCAGAACGCCGTTGTCCTGTGAACCTCTTTAATAGGTCCTGAGCCTAGGCATGTAGCATTTAGGCGTGCCCGGCCTTAAGCCGCTGCCTACGGCGTTTCTCACCTGCTCGTTCGTTGCTTTCCTTAGCTCGAGCGCACAAAGCGCGGAACTCTTCGACCTCGGCCTCGGTGAGGTGCTCGATGCCAATGAAGGCATTCTTGGCGGTACCGGAGCGGATCAGCTCATCAAGCTTCGCCTGGATGGCCGCGCCGTCGCGGTTCTGCGTGTTCTGGATTAGAAAGACCATGAGGAATGTGACGATTGTCGTACCCGTATTTATGATCAGCTGCCAGGTTTCGGAGTAGTGGAAGACCGGCCCGGTTACGGCCCAGATCAACACCGACGCCAGGCACAACGCAAAGGCCCATGGCCGGCCGGAAGCGTGTGCGACGACTGTCGCAAGGCGATTGAAGGTTTTTTCCATTGGAAGTCCTGGTGGAATGGGGAAGCGTTCGAACAATGGAGAGGCCGGAATTTCGTTCCAGGCGGTCTGCGCCGCTCCTCGACGGCCTGAAGCATATTATTACGCCGAAAAGAAAATCCTCAAAACCTTGCCAAGACTGCGAAGGGCGCCGAAAATGAGGAGGTCAGCGCGGCCTTTGAGAAACACCGCGCCGAAACCGAAGGCAAAGTGGAGCGTCTGAGCAGATCTTCAGCATTCTCGGCACACCCGGCCCGCGGAAAGACCTGCCCGGCGATCGACGGCATCCTGGAGGAAGGGGCCGAAGTCCCCGAGGAGTACAAAGGCTCACCGGCCCTTGACGCCGGCCTTATCGGTGCGGCTGAGCCGGTTGAACACTATGAGATCGCGCGCTACGGCACGCTGATCTCGTGGGCAAAGTCGCTTGGCAAGGAAGACGCCGTAGAGCTCCTGAAGGCGACGCTGGAAGAGGATAAGGCGACTGGACTCTCGGCGAGTGCGGCGTCAACGATCGGGCGGTCGCAGAAGCCGCCTGACAGCGGCCGAGGAACTCTGACCGGAGTCCTCCCCGAAATCCCGCGGAATTGGACCGTGAAGCTCGGCCCATGTATAGGACGTATATGGGATGGGCGGGGCATCGCCAGGCGGTGCGCGACTTTGAATCATCTGCTCGACCGGCTGCAGACGCCAGCGCGGCGAAACGTGTGTCCATGGAATCGTTTTCGCGTGGCGCCTGCCGGATCCAGTAAGCCGGATCGCCGGCAGCATCCTTAGTCCGGCCCACTTGGCGCGCGAGCTCGGCAAAAGGCGGCACGCCGGTCTGATCCTGAGACAGATTGGCAAGCTGCAGCAACCGAAAGGGAAAGCAAATCGCTTCTCGGTGGGCCGTCGACATATCTTCGTAGACGCGCTCGTCAGCCATGACTGAAGCTTCGGCCTTGCGCAGTGCATCGTCAATGGCGTCGATCGAGAGCACGCCATGGTGCACAAGCGCATTGTTGATGGCCGCCACCGCCATCATCAGCCCCTCAAGCTGTAGGTTGGCGACGTTCATCAGTTGTCCTTGACGTAGGCGCCGGGTTGACGGCCGCCCTTGGGCGCCTTGGCATCCTTGGAATGCTCGGCGATCGCGGGGCCGGCCCCCGAGACTTTCTCTGTTGCCGGCGAGGGCGTTGCCGGTCTGGTGTGCAGGCGGGTTGCGTCTTCGGGCTTTCTGTTCGTGGGATCGGACATGGCGGTGCTCCGGAGTTTAACCCAGATCAACTTGGGAGGCGGTGCTAAGTTCCCAGGACGGCTGGCATCGCAGCGGCTTCGATGCCGGGGATGATGGCCGCGGCCAGCGTCCTCTGTCGCGTTTTACCCATTCGTCCTTTCCCTGGATCGCCGATCGCGTGGGCCCTGAAGCACATCGACAAGGTAAATTGCCGCGAGCTTCGGGAGGCAGGCCCAAAGGGGAAGGAGGCAAAGCACGAGCGCGACCTTTCCGACGAGAGATGTAGCCGACCTTCTCGTAGGTCACTTCCAGCACGGTAGCTTCCCACTGCGAATAGGTGGCACATTGAATGCGACGAGCCGCAAACGACCAGCGCACCGTCGGTCGAGGTCGCGCACCACCCGTCAAGGGGCTGATATGCCCTCAAGCCTTCAGCAGGCGCAGAACAATGTCGTTGCTGTAATTGCCGAAGCCGCTGCCGAAGATATTTACGCCGCCGGGGTGACGCGCATCTTCCTTCACGCCGATTCGTATCCGGATCGAGCGGTGCCGCGCGAGCTCCAGATCAGCCAGCGAGCAGTTAGAAACCTTGTCATTGTTGCGATAGGTGCCATTGTTCGTGACGCGCCAGTGTGCGAGGTCACCGTATTGGGATCCGGCTAGCTTCCACCAGCCGGGCGTATGCTTGCCGCGCTTGTCCCCATAGTCGGCCGGCGCCGTCCAGGTATCGATCTCGCGTCCGTTGATCGCGATCGTGATGTCCGACGGCCAATGCTGCGATGTGCCCGGCACCTCCGACGAGAGCTCCATCGCCAGCTCCAGCCCTCCCACCTTGGCGTTGGCAAGCGTCGCATTGTTGGGAAACTGGTATTCGACGAAGCCGCGCGTGAACCACAGCAGCCCTGCCCGCATGCGGCCAGGATCGAGGAAGGTGTCGGGCACATCGAGAAGTCCGATGACGCCGTCCTTTGAACACAGGCCGCAGGGAGCGGAAACTTCGCATCTCGTATAGAGGCCAAGCGGCATCGCCACTTCTATGACCCCGAGATCCTGCGCTGGGGCGCGGTCCTTAAAGACGACAACCAACTCAGAGAAGGTCGAATAGCAAACCTTCTGGCTTCCCTTGCGCGCCTTCTGTGATTTCGTCTCGATCAGACCGACATCGACAAGAACCTGGATGTTGGCGGAAATCGTCGATTGCGGAAGACCGAGTTCCTCGGCCACCTGATTGACGTTTTTCGGCCCCTTGCGGTGCAGCAGATCGAGAATTCGGACCCGGACCTCGCTCGCGAGGCTTTTCAACAATTCAAGCCGCTCGAGCGGATCGACAACCAGGATTTCATTCGACATATGGCCCCGCACTCGTCACTCGAAGTTAATGTATCAGAAGATCAGATATAAAAAAAGACGGCCGCCGGGTAGTGGGCCGACCCACTACCCCGCGACAATATGAGAGCCCTGGGCTAAGTTTACCTTGCGCAGCGACTTCGGTGGCACGTGCGTTGGCGGTTGACTTATTGGGAGCGGCACTCGTGCAGATCCAGAAAAGCGACGACGCCTTTTGAAGAATGGCCTGAACCAATGCTCGCGCCCGCGCGTTAGAATGCTATCTTGCCGAATGATCTATTGCTCGGATCAAGCTGCCGGTTTCTATGCCGCTGGTGATGTGGTGAAGTAGACCTCACGGTAGCCTTCAGTCACCATACATTGCGGCGACCCGACATTCACGATTACCTTGAACAAACAAACCCTGCCTGCCACCGTTGATCGCCATGCACCTTGTTCAGATTCTACTCCCATGCAGGGACAACGAAGGAGAGCCTTTCGGCCAAGAAGACTTCGAGAGGGTAAAGGAAGAGCTCGCGGCCCGATTTGATGGTGTTACCGCTTACCTCCAGGCTCCTGCAGATGGTCTGTGGAGGAAGGGTGCCGAGTCAAATGCCGACCAGATCGTCATCTTCGAAGTCATGACCGATGAGATCGACCTCCTCGAGTGGCGTGATCGCCGCACTGCACTCGAGCGGCGGTTCCGGCAGGAGAAGGTGATCATCCGCTATATCCCTATCACGTTGATCTAGCCGGCAAGCGATCGCGCCAAAGTCCAGGCTGCGGGGAAGCTCTTACGCGGCGAGCGCGCGGTGCGCAGGGCCTACAAGGTGTGGCAGGACCCCGGACTGGATTGCACATCTCCTGGCTCTCGCGATACCGCCGATGGAGCGAATTGTCAAACGAGGAGTTAGGCTGCCAAACGGGAGACATAGAATGAATCCCAAGCCCGCTCCTGAAACCATGGGCTCTGTGACGCCAACCACCCCGGCGGCGGAAGGCTTGGCCCCTGCCCTGGCGCGGAACATAGAGGCACTGGTCGAGAGGCGAAAACGTGACGCCGAGACAGCGTCCTTGGAGGAACGCACGGCTGCTGCCATCAGCAGATTCGCCGGCAGCATGGCGTTCGTCTACATTCACCTTGCCTTCTTTGGAGCATGGATTGCACTAAATCTCGGCGTCGTGACCTTTATCAAGCCGTTTGATCCATCCTTGGTGATCCTGGCCATGTTTGCTTCGGTCGAGGCGATCTTTCTGTCGACCTTCGTGTTGATCAACCAGAACCGCATGGCGGCCGAGGACGATGCCAGGGCGGACCTCGATCTGCAGGTCAGCCTTTTGAACGAACATGAGACGACCAAGCTCATCAAGCTGGTGGAAGAGATTGCCAAGCGCCTGGACGTAAACACCGAAGCAGACGACGAACTGAAGGAGCTCAAGCGCGACGTGGCACCTGAAGCTGTTCTGGACAAGATCGAAGAAGTGGGCGAGAGCAAGACGCCGAGTTGACCCCGCGCAAGACGACCTTGGCCTTACCGACCGGTCGGCTTCTGAATCATATTCTTGCCCTGAAGCGCCTTACGCGACTGCGCGAACCACAGCTCTCGTCCGAACACCATCGACGACGGCCTGCCTTGGAAGTATCAAGGAAAAGCCAGCCGCAGTTCGGTCCCGGGCATTCGCGCACGCTACGGCGAAGCTGCCGACCCGCTAAAAACGAGGCTGCGCTAAGCGCTACGCGGAGCCAAACCGCTTCAAGGCTACTGTCGTTTGCCCACCCCCAGAAAAACACACCATCGGCCTCGCAAAGCGCGCGCCTGCGCAAGGATTCCGAAACGGCCTTCTGGACAGTCTTGACTTCGTCCGGCGGTGCATTGGTTTCCAAAGCTTCCGCCCGCAAAATTGCATAAAGCGACTCGCGCAAGACCTTGGCTCTTTCCAGTGCCTTTGAGGCGAGCAACCGATTATCGGCTGCCAAGGCAATTAGCTCCTTCCTCTCGGTAGGCGTTATCACCTCGGCGCGCTCAGCCCAGGCGAGGAGATCGTCACTGCGGCAGGCGCCATCTTACTTTTCATGGCGTATTGTCGAGGGAAGTTGCCGAGGGTCTCCCACAGCGACGCGCCGAGGCTGCTGACAGTTACGCTGTTGATGATCCCGCTCTGCTACGGCCCGTTGTTTTGGGGCATGCTCTATGTCGATTCAGGAACGGCCGCGGTGCTTGAGCTTTCACTTACGCCCGTAGCTTTGCTCGGCTTCGCATTGCTTCTCGGCGATGAGCCCTTCGAGGGCCGAAGGGTACTGGCGATCATCATGGGAGTTGCGGGGCTGTGCGTGCTGTTTGCGCCGGAGATCTATAGCAACACCGCGGCCGCGGCGGACCAGTCGAGCTTTATGAGGTTGGTCGGGTCATGTGCCGTCGCGTCGGCGGCTGTCGTGTATGCCTATGGTTCGGTACTCGCCAGGCCGCTTCTTGCCGCTTATCCGGCCGATTTCATGGCCGGTTCCACGACGCTTTTTAGCGGCCTCCTGCTCATTCTAGGCTCCCTGGTTCTCGAACCCAGCAGTCTTTCGGCGCTTCAGGGCGACTGGGGCTGGCCGGCATGGGCTGGCTGGCTTTTTCTGATCCTGTTCGGTTCACTCGTCGGCTACACTCTATTCATGCAGCTTCTGCGTGACATCGGCGCCTCCCGCGCCGGCGCCTTCGCGTTCGTTTCGCCCGTTATTGCGGTGCTGCTCGGCATCGTCACCCGTGGCGAGAAGATTGGTCCGGTCGAAATTACGGGTATGACGGTCCTGCTCTCGGCTGCTTTCCTAGCTTTGCGGGAGCCGAAAAACCGATCTCCCGCGGAATAGCGCTCGAAGCCACCAATGCGCCTGTCGCCCAACAGAGATGGACGCCGTAGTCCGTGCGCGCTGGGCGATGCCGTCTCATTCCCGGCCAGCAGGAACGCGTACGCTCGCAAGCTGGGCCTGGGCTGGGTAGACGCGATGCGCCGGATCGGCCGTGCAAAGGTATCTACACCTATTGCCACTTCTTCTATCCGGCTACGACCGAAGCTCCGGCCTGCGCACGGACCACTTGCTTGTAAGTCCATCACCTGCATGGCTCCGTGAAGAGAAGTTGAGGAGCTAGTCAATGCGCCGATACCGCTGTCACCGCCTAGGTACGCGCTATGCCTAGGGCTGGCAGGTTGTTGAAAAACTGTTTTGTCACACAATCAAACCCGCCACAGATCAGAGTCAAAACGGGTATCTCCGGACTTTTTCATCAACCTGCTAGACCTTCTCCTCATATGGAACCAGCTTACGCCAGTCAAAGCTGACACCAATGCCAGGTTCGTCTGGGGCGACTGCCAGTCCATCCTGCAACCTAAGGGGACCAGTGGTATACTGGTCGATGTCGAAACTGTGCGCCTCCACCCAACCAGAGTTTGGTTGACCCGCGACCAAACTGACATGCAATTCCTGCATGCCGTGGCTGCACACTGGAATTCCAGCCTTGCGGGAAAGCTCGGCCACCCGCAACCAGCCTGTGATGCCGCCACAGTTCGAGGCGTCGGGCTGGATGTAGGAGAGGTTCGACCAAGCGAAGGCATGCTCGAATTCTTCGATGACATGCAAGTTCTCGCCCATTGCCAGAGGCATGCCCGTCGCCTCGGCAATGGCAGCGTAGCCCTGGTAATCGTCCGGTATGATAGGCTCCTCGAACCACAGCAGATCGTAAGGGGCGAATGCGTTCGCCGCCTCGATCGCCCGATGAACGTCGAGCGCATAATTGGCGTCCACCATGAACGGGGTCTCCGGCCCGATGCGCTCGCGGATTGCCTTTATACGGGCGACATCCTCGGCGAGGTCATCTTTGCCGACCTTGATCTTCACGGCATTGAACCCGGCGGCGAGATAGGAGTCGATGCTCGCCCGCAACTCGTCCAGGGAGAAGTTCAGGTCGATGCCGCCGCGATATGCCTTGGTTGTCTTTCCGGCGCCCCCGGCCATTTCCCAGAGTGACCGGCCGATGCGCCGGCCCTGGAGATCCCAAAGCGCTATGTCGAGCGCAGAAATTGCAAACGACGCGATGCCGCCGCGCCCGACGTAATGGACGTGCCATAACATCCCATCGTAGAGCGCTTCGATCTCCGTCGCGTCACGTCCCTTCAGGAAAGGCGCCAAGTCGTGCAGGATCATGGCGGCGATCGCATGTCCCCCTTTGCCGCCAGTGTAGGTGTAGCCGGTTCCTTCGCTGCCGTCGGCCAGCGTGAGGGTCACGGTCACCAGCTCGAAATGCGTGTGGGCGCCATGCTTTGCGTCGGTCATTACCTCACGCAACGGCACCCGGAAAAGCCGAACCTTCACGTCAGTGATCACTGTATCGCCCATTGGGAGGCTCTCGTCGCCGCATCCTATTTTCGTCCTACCATAATTGCACTAACGTCCGCACAGTGCAACAAGATGCACGGTTTTAGCCATTTTGATCTGATGACAATGCACAGGAGCTTGTGCTTTGGTCCGATCTGAGCATTAATGATCTGACGACGCGGAGGATGGCTTGTTAGGTACACCACAGCAGGTTGAAAGGCGGGCCACGAGCGGCGCTGTTCGCGCCGCAGACGCCATGGTGGCTGGAATTGAAGCGGATATCGCCTCCGGCAAGCTCGGCGACGGCAGCTTCCTGCCGGCCGAGCGCGAATTGATGGCCGAGTACGGCGTTGGCCGCGGCGTGGTGCGTGAAGCAGTCGCTCGCCTGGCAAGTCGTGGGCTTATCGAAGCGCGTCCACGCTTTCGTCCAGTGGTACGCCGGCCCGGGCTGGACGCGGCGCTCGGTGCGTTGGAAGGTGTTGTCGGGCACCTGCTAAGCGTTCAGGCGGGAGTTAAGAACCTCTACGACACCCGGGTCTTTCTTGAAGCCGCTCTTGCGCGCAACGCCGCCATCCATGCGCGCAAGGACGACGTGACCACGCTCAGATCAGCGCTCGATATGAACGAGGCGGCAATACCGGATTCGGAAGAATTCTATGCCACCGACGTAGGGTTCCACGCCGTGCTCTACCAGATCACGCGCAACCCAGTCATGCCTGCCGTGCACAAGGCCTTCACTGCTTGGCTGTCACCGCATTGGCTGCGCATGCCCCGATCACCAGAGCGCAACCGGATCAATTTCCTGAGCCACCGCGAAATCTGCATGGCCATCTTCGAGCGAGATCCGGATAGCGCCGAGCGGGCGCTGCTCAATCATCTTTCCGCGGCCTGGGAGTATGTCCGTGGCACATTTGAAATGCCCTAAGGGCCGGCGAGAATGACGCAGACCTACGATCATATCGTGGTGGGCGGCGGAGCAGCGGGTTGCGTGGTCGCGGCACGCCTGGTGAGAGCAGGACGGCGGGTGCTGCTTCTCGAAGCTGGGCATTCGCATCACCACCCGCTGCTCGATATGCCGCCAGGCATTTTCAAGATGATCAACGGTTCGAAGTTCATGCGCTATTACCGCACCGAGCCGCAACAGCATCTGGATGGCCGTCAACATGAAATCTCCCAGGGCAACGTGCTGGGCGGCGGCACCTCGGTTAACGCCCAAGTCTATATGCGCGGCCGCGCCTCGGACTACGACGAATGGGATGAGCTGCTGCGCGGCAACAATGCCGGCATCCGCTGGAATTGGCAGGCTGTGCTGCCCCACTTCATGGGCATGGAAGGCAACAATCGCCTTAGCGGCGACTTGCATGGCAGCGAAGGACCACTGCTCGTCTCCGACGCCGGTCACATTGACGACGTTTCGCGCTGGTTCGTGCAGGCGATGCAACGGCTCGGACTACCCTACAATCACGACTTCAACGGACCGGCGCAACGCGGAGTGGGCTTCTATCAGTTCATGAACCGGCGCGGGAAGCGCAGCAGCGCGGCTTATGCCTTCATCGAGCCGTTAGCGAACGATCCCAGGCTGACGCTCAGGTTGAATTCCGCCGCGAGGCGCCTGCTGATCCAGAACGATCGCGCAAAGGGTGTAAGCTATACCGATCAATCAGGAACCGAACACCAGGCCTATGCCCAGGGCGATGTGATCGTCTCGTCAGGCGCACTTGTCACCCCGAAACTCCTGATG
Source organism: Mesorhizobium sp. WSM3859 (assembly GCF_002295065.1). Classification (GTDB taxonomy): domain Bacteria; phylum Pseudomonadota; class Alphaproteobacteria; order Rhizobiales; family Rhizobiaceae; genus Mesorhizobium. The sequence goes on along the minus strand of NZ_NSGG01000006.1, from coordinate 119,998 downwards.
CTGTCAGGTATTGGCCCGGCCGACGAACTTGCCAGACATGACATCGCCTGCATCGCCGACCTTCCGGGCGTAGGCCAGAATCTGATCGACCATCCAGAAGTGCCCATCATCGCCACGATGAACGGGCCCTACGGCTACTTTAAGCAGGGCCAGGGTTGGCGGATGATCAAGAACGGCTTGCATTTCAAGCTCTTCGGCGCCGGCACGATCCTGTCAGCGGGAGTCGAGGCTGGAGCTTTTGTCAATCCGGCCGATCCGGGCGGCGACCCGACGATCCAGGCGTTTTGCGTCCCACATGTCTACCTGGACCGCGATATCCTCACGTTGGTGCAGGATACCTACGGGCTTACCGTGACGACGGTGGTTGTCAAACCGAAGTCCCGTGGCTTCGTGAAGCTGCGTTCGGCAGATCCGAACGACATGCCGGTCGTGTCTCCGCATCTGCTCAAACATCAAGATGACATGAAGGAGATGATTGCCGGCCAGCGCTATTTCCTGAAGGCATTCCACGCCAAGCCTCTGGCGGACCGCATCAAGGCTGTGGCCGTTCCCAGGGAAGACGACCTCAGCGACGAGGCCCTGGAAAGGCACTGCAAGCGCTTCGTCAAGACGAATTACCATCCGGCCGGCACGTGCCGCATGGGTCCGGACAGCGATCGGATGGGCGTCCTGGACGCGGCCATGCGGGTGCGCGGGATAGAGAACCTGCGCGTTGCCGACATGTCAGCCTGCCCGAACATCAACGCCGGGAACACCGCTGCCCCCGCCATGATGCTGGGCGATCGCTGCGCCGCCTTCATTTTGGAAGGGGGCGCAGTGACTCAATCGCACGGGGTGCGTGCAAGCGAGATGACCTAACCTGGCATAGGCTAGCAAAATTCAACGTCGTCAAAACGCGACAACAAAGGAGGAAAAGCATGATCATCACCCGTCGGAAATTGTTGGTAGGCTCCGCCGTCGGCGTGGCCGCTCTTACAGTCGCTTCGCGCGCCTTCGCCGCGCTCCCGCCGCTAGCCAAGAAAGACAAATACAAGGTCGGCTTCGCCCAGACCGAGAGCAACAACCCATGGCGGCTGGCTGAAACCAAGAGCATGCAGGACGAGGCTGCAAAGCTCGGCCATCAGCTCGTCTATACTGATGCCGCCGGGTCCTCGGCAAAGCAGGCTTCCGACGTAAACTCCATGATCGCGCAGGGGGTCGATGCCATTTTCCTGCCTCCGCGCGAGGACAAGCCGCTGGTGCCAGTCATCCTGGCCGCGCGTGATGCCGGCATCCCGGTCTTCCTGATCGACCGCGATGTTGACCACACCATGGCCAAGCCTGGACAGGATTACGTCACCTTCATCGGTTCCGACTTCATCAATGAGGGTAACCGCATTGCCGAATGGGTGGTGAAGAACGCCAATGGAAAATCGAAGATCATCGAGCTGGAAGGCACCACCGGTTCCTCGCCAGCCAACGACCGTAAGAAGGGTTTCGACGACATCATCGCCAAGCACTCGGAGTTCAAGATTGTCGCCTCACAGTCTGGCGACTTCGCTCGCGACAAGGGCCGCCAGGTGGCCGAGACATTACTACAGGCGCATCCTGAAGCCGACATCATCTATGCCCATAATGACGAGATGGCGCTCGGCGCGATCGCAGCCCTCGAGGCGGCCGGCAAGACAGCGGGAAAAGACGTGCTGATTGTCTCGATCGATGGCGAAAAGGACGGCGTGCAAGCAATCGTCGACGGCAAGATCGGCGCCATCTGCGGCTGCAGCCCGCTTTTCGGACCGAAGGCTTTCGCCACGATGGCCGACTATGCCGCCGGCAAGCAAATTCCGCCTTTCATCAAGAACGACGACGACTTCTACGACGGCACCAACGCAAAGAATAAGATTGGTACGGCGTTCTGAGGTCGTCTGGTTAAAACCTGCCTCCCCGCCTCGGCGGGGAGGCTTTTCGGAGCTTTGCCAAATGACGCGGCCGCCGGATGGGCCCTCCCCGCTGCTTCTCGACATACGCGACATCCAAAAGCGCTTCGCCGGCATACCCGCGCTGGTGGACGCGTCGCTTTCCGTGCGCTCAGGCGAGGTCCATGCCCTGATCGGCCAGAACGGCGCGGGCAAATCGACGCTGATCAAGGTCTTGACCGGGTACCACCGCAAGGATGCCGGGCAAGTGCTGTTCGAAGGCAAGCCTTTTGAGGTCCACTCGCCCCACCAGGCACAAGTCAACGGCATCAGCACGATCTACCAGGAGATCAATCTGGTCCCGCTGCGTTCGGTGACGGAGAACATTTGCCTGGGGCGGGAAAAGCGCCGCTACGGCCTGCTCGACTGGAATGCCATGCACGCGGAAGCCGAGCGCCTGCTAAGCCGCTTCTCCATTGGCATGGATGTTGGCCGTCCGCTGGGTGAATTCAACACCGCAACACAGCAGATGGTGGCGATCGCCCGGGCCATAGGATTCTCCGCCCGCCTTGTCATTATGGACGAGCCGACGTCGTCCCTTGATGAACGCGAAGTGGGAGTGCTGTTCGGCGTCATCCGTCAGCTGAAGGCTGAAGGGGTATCGGTTATTTTTGTAAGCCACAAGCTCGATGAGCTGTATGAAGTCTGCGACCAGGTCACGATCATGCGCGACGGCCGCACTGTGCGCAACGCCGCGATGGAAGAGATCGGCAAGCTGGAACTTGTCGCAGCTATGCTTGGCCGCGATGTCGCGGCTGTCGAGGGGCACGCCACAGCCTTCGGCGAGCGCGACCGCTCCAGGATCGGGGATGTGATGTTTTCGGCCCGCGGGCTTGGAGCCGGGCAGGCCGTCCGCGGTGTAAGCTTCGATCTCCGGCGCGGCGAGATCGCGGGCTTTGCCGGCCTGCTTGGCGCAGGTCGTACAGAAACCGCAAGGCTCGTGTTCGGAGCCGATCGCGCGAACGCCGGCGAGATGACGATGGAAGGCTCTAACTACAATCCTCAGCGTCCCGCCGACGCGATCGTCGCCGGCATGGGCTTTTGCACCGAGGACCGGAAGGGCGAAGGCATCGTGCCGGAGATGACCGTGGCGGAAAACCTCACCCTTGCGTTGCTTCCGAAGATCAGCCGCAACGGCGTATTGGACGAGCAGCGCCAGCGCGAAGTCGTCCAGCGGTTCATCCGCGAGCTCGGCATAAAATGTTCCGGGCCCAATCAGAAGGTGCGAGAGCTTTCGGGCGGGAACCAGCAGAAGGTGCTGCTTGCCCGTTGGCTGGCGATGAACCCGAAGCTGCTCATACTCGACGAGCCTACAAGGGGAATCGATGTGGGTGCCAAGGGCGAGATCCAGCGTCTGATCCGGGGACTTGCAGACCAAGGCCTCGGGGTGCTCATGATTTCGTCGGAGCTGGAGGAAATCATCGAAGGCGCGGATCGGATATTCGTTCTGCGCGATGGCGTCAGCGTGACTGAGTTGGAAGCAGAAGACGCCAATGAAGAAAAGGTGCTGACCGCGATGGCGCATGGAACGAGCGCTTCGTCGGAGGCCGCGACGTGACCGAGCTGCCGAGATCATACGCGGATCGGGATGCCGTCGCGCGCAGCTTCGATCTCTTCGGTTTTTTGTCGCGCTACGGGACCGTAATCGCGCTGGTTTTGCTGGTTGCGTTCAACCTCGCTTTCACCCGCAATTTCGCGACAATGCAGACACTCAACGTCAACCTCACCCAGGTCTGCACCATCGTCATCGTAGCCGTCGGAATGACGCTTGTTATAGCCACGGGCGGCATAGATCTCTCGGTTGGTTCTCTGATGGCTATTTCGGGTGCGTTGGCACCGATGATCTTCCTGGGCAAGATCCTTCCGATCGGAAGCATCTACCTCAACGTGGCTGCCGCGATGATCATGTCGGTATTGGTGGCCGGGCTGTTGGGGCTCTTCAATGGCTGGTTGGTCGCCCGCTTCCGCATCCAGCCCATTGTTGCGACACTGGTCCTGTTCATCGCCGGCCGCGGCATTGCTCAGGTGATGACAAATGGGAACCTGCAGACCTTTCGCGTGCCAGAATTTCAATGGATCGGCCTCGCCCGGCCCTTGGATATACCGGCGCAAGTCATCATCATGGCTGTCATCGTCGCGGCAGCTGCGTGGGCGTTGAAGAAAACCCTGTTCGGACGATGCATATTGGCAGTCGGCGGCAATGAAAGGGCTTCCGAACTCGCCGGCATTGCCGTCTCCAGGATCAAGCTTGCCGTCTATGGCATAAGCGGCCTTTGCGCGGGGCTGGCCGGGCTGATCGTGATCGCAATCAACTCTTCCAGCGACGCCAACTTGGTGGGCCTCGGTATGGAGCTCGATGCAATTGCGGCGGTTGCCGTGGGTGGCACCCTCCTCAGTGGCGGCAAGGCTACCATCGTCGGTACCTTGCTAGGCGCGCTTACCATTCAACTTGTGCGCTACACCCTTCTGGCGAACGGGGTGCCTGACGCAGCTGCTCTGGTGGTCAAGGCAGGGATCATCGCGCTCGCTGTGTGGCTGCAACAACAGCATCGCGGGTAGCCCATGAATCGCGCCCGCCTGGTCCGCATCATTGGCACCTACGGCGTATTGATCGCGCTGGCTGCGCTCGTTGTGTTCGGGTTCCTGCGTTATGATCGGTTTCTCAGCTTCTACAATGTGATGACTCTCCTGCGCTACAATTCCATGTTCGCGCTGGTGGCGCTTGGCATGTGCTTCGTCATCATGACAGGGGGGATCGATCTATCCGTGGGCTCCGTCGCTGCCTTGGGCAGCGTAGCCTCGGCATTGGCGAGTCCCTATGGGATCGTGCCGGGTCTTGCCGCGGGAATAGGCGCTGGGCTGGTCGCCGGGCTCATCAATGGGATTCTTGTCACACGCGCCAATTTGATGCCGTTCATAGCCACTCTCGCCACGATGCAGGCCGCCAGTGGCTCAGCCCTTCTGCTTGCTGGCAACCAGACCGTATCGGTCTCCTACGAGTCTGGCTTCACCGCCATCGGCCAGGGTAGCTTGTGGACGTTTCCGATCCCTGCGGCCATCGCGGCCCTGGCATATCTCACCGGTTCCCTGGTCTTGAATTACACCGGCACCGGTCGCGCTGTGCTCGCAATCGGCGGCGGCGAGGATGCTTCGCGCCTGATGGGATTGCGTACCGATCGCGTCAAGTCTTTGGTCTATCTCGCGAGCGGAGGACTGGCGGGGCTCGCCGGGGTCATCCTTGCCTCGCAGTTCGGGGCGGGACAGCCCATTGAGGGAGTCGGTTGGGAATTGTTCGCCATCGCGGCCGTCGTGGTCGGCGGCACACTGCTCACCGGCGGCTCGGGCTCGGTAGTGACCACGCTCGCAGGCGTGCTCCTGCTCGGCATCCTTTTCAATGTTCTCAACTTTGAGAATGGAATGGGATGGATTTCGCTTTCGGCCTACTGGCAGTCAGTGATCCGAGGGCTGTTCTTGCTCACGGTAGTCTTGCTACAGGCTCGACTGACACGACGACGCCTCGGCGCGCTCTGACCGTCGCTCGATTATTGCATTGGTCAGGACGAGAACGCGACGTCAGCGTGAACGGCCGATTCAGAAAGCCCCGCCCTAGGCTATTCGATCCTCTGCAAAGGAACAATCCAGGTGGTGCGCTGTTAGGGGGGCCCAACCCTGGAGGCCCCCCATGTTCATGCACAACAAGCGACTGCAATACACTGTTCGAGTTTCCGAACCCAATCCGCGGCTGGCGTGCATGATCATGGAGCAGTTCGGCGGCGCCGACGGCGAGCTTGCCGCAGCTATGCGCTATTTCACCCAAGGGCTGGGGGAAGATGATGTCGGCCGCAAGGACATGCTGCTCGACATAGCGACCGAAGAGCTCAGCCACCTCGAGGTCGTTGGCTCGATCGTCACCATGCTCAACAAAGGCCTGAAGGCCCAGCTGGCCGAGGGACAGATGAAAGAAGCCGAGCTCTATCTGATGGTCGGCGCCAGCGGCACGACGGCGAAGGAGTCCATCCTGTTCGGCGGCGCACCTGCCCTCTGCGACTCGGCCGGCGTGCCGTGGACTGCCGCCTACATCGATTCCCGTGGCGAACCCACCGTAGACCTGAGGTCCAACATCGCCGCCGAGGCGCGCGCCAAGATCGTCTATGAGCGACTGATCAATATCACCGACGATCCCGGCGTAAAGGACGCGCTGGGCTTCCTCATGACGCGCGAGATTGCGCACCAGAAATCGTTCGAGAAAGCGCTGTACGCGATTGAGCACAACTTCCCCACAGGCAAGCTTCCGGGCATTGAGAAATTTGCGAGCATGTACGTCAACACGTCGCAAGGCGAAGGGGATATGAACGGGCCGTGGAACTCAGGGGACGAATGGGATCGCGTGGACGATCTTGAGGAAGTCATGCCGGCGGACGATGGCGACGGGACGGCAACAGTCAAACTGGTGGCCAAGGATATGAGGGTCGTAGCTAAGATGGGCGAGCGGACTCTCTCTGACCCCTCCGCCGACCCGACCACAGGCGCGGATCTAGGTGCTGGGCCGGGAGCGGGACGGACCAGGAATGGTGACATGGGCGGCGCTGCCAGCATCAAAGAGGCGCCTGAGCGGGCCGAGGCCACCGCTCGCAAGAAAAACAAGGGTTAGGGCCGGGCTCTGCGACCGTGTTTCGTCTACCCGTCAGCGTCTTGACGGGTGGCCGCGGAACCGCCTTCTTTGCCACCTTCGCCGATGTTTCGAGCAGCTGGGCTGCGCGACGCTGGATCTTGGTCACCGGTTGGCTGCCGGACTTGGCCGCCGCGTGTCGGTAGAGTGCAGTGTCGCGAACTCCGTCAAAACAGCTGGATCGCGGGCCGTGTGATCATCAGCCAATAGATCACGGCCACGGATGCAAACGCCGGAAACCCAAAAGCGAACCAAAGCCGAAAGAGCTGGTTGTATCGCTTGGGCGGCGGAATGCCCGCCGTGGCGGCTTCCGCCGCAAGATCCCGCATGCGCATCTGCATCCATACCACAGGTAACCAGAACAGGCCCGTGACGACATAGAGCAGGATCGACAGCACAATCCAGCCCTCCCGGAGCGAATAGCCTGATTGCCAGGCCAATGCGGCCCCGGTTATCGGTTGCGCAATGACCGCGGTAGCGGTGAACAGGAAGTCGGCAATGACGACGATGCGGGCTACGGCGGCAATCGTGGCGGCGCTGCCGGTCCGGTGGGCGAGCAGCATGAAGAATGCAATGCCCGCGCCGGTGCCGAGCAGCACAGCAGCGCCGATGACGTGCAAGTATTTCAGCACAAAGTAGAGCATCAGCGTTCCTCCAGGATCGCCAGCGCGCAGAAGTGCAAGACGAGGATGGGCAGGATTTTCATCAGCGGGCCGAGGGGCTCGTTCCACAGGTCCGGGCGCAGAATACTTCCCGCAATCGCATAGAAGAACGAGACCGCGATCGCCCCCCACAGCCCTAACCGGCTCGTCGGCCGCGATGCGATCATCGCCCCGACGACAATGTCGGCCAAAGCCCCTGCGACAACAGCGGCCCCGGCCAAAGGCGCGAAAGCGGTGTTGAGCAGAAGTTCCAGACCGCTGCGCCAACCGGTAGTGAGGGAGATGATACCGGTAGCGATCCAGAAGAACGGCAACACCACGAAGATGGCCGACTTCACGAAGTAGAGCCCGGCGAACCAGCGCTCTTGCGCGGTGGGAGGATTGGCGGCCAGGGCGGACGCGAGACTGGACGGCCGGATTCCCGTTGCAAGCTTCCACGGTTCCAAGGCGCCGGTCGCGCCGCGCGCGATTTCCCTCGCGGCGTTGGTCCGCATAGGAGGCCGCCAGCCGAGGAGGCCCGCCAGGTCACCGGACCGGTAAAGCATCGCGGCGACCCAAGCGGGCAGGACAAACTCCCTCGCCCTCCCCCACCCCAGCCACTCGCGGTAGCGGGCGACAATTTCGCTCATGGTCAATGCTTCCGGCCCTGCGAGTTCGAGCGTCAGGCGGGACGGGCTATCCCTGCCAATCAGGTTCAAAACAGTGGAAACGACGTCGTCGAGCTGCACGACCTGGAGGAGGCCCGTGCCCGGCATTCTAGGCAGCAGAGGCAGGGCGGCGAGCCCGCGGAAGAGGGCGCTTGCGCCGAAGGCTGGCCGCCCGAGCACGACCGAAGGCCGCAGGATTACCCAATCGAGATCACGCTTCATCAAGGCATGATCGCCAGCCAGTTTGGTGGCCGAGAAAGCTGAAGGCTGTTCCCGGTCGACACCGATCGCGGAGAAATGGATAACCCTTCGAACGCCACCGCGCTCGCAGGCAGCAAAAAGGGCCGAGGCGCCGCCGGCATGAACTTTGTCCGTATTGTCCCGAGCACTGTCCTGCAACACGCCCGCGCAGTTCACGACAGCGTCGACCCCATGAAGGTGTGGAAGCCAGACTTCCGGCTCCAGCGCCTTCGCCATATCGATAATGACGGTTCGCCCCTTAAATAGGCCATTCGATGTGCGGCTACGGACAGCCCGGACAACCTCGTGCCCCTCCGCCCCAAGGCGCGCGCACAAAGCCGCGCCGATCAGACCTGAAGCGCCAATGACCAGAACGAACATGGGTTTAATTGATCCATCAGGTTCTTTCCCCTCTCGATCACGTGGCGTTTCTCCCCGGTCGAACCAAGCTTCTCAACGCTTCAGCTTCGTCTATCGAACCTGGTGCCCGCCGGAGTGTTCCAAGCTCCGCAATGGCTATGGCGCCGGCAGCACCGTTCTCTTCAACTCTGGTGCCGCAGGACGCAACACCGATGAGGTCAATCCGGCCCGACGTGGCAGTCGCTGGTCGCGAGGATCCCGCCGGAACAAGCCGCCCCCATGCCAAGTTAGGATAGTGGTCCCGGAGCGATGCAGACAATGAAGACCTACTGGCTTGAACAAGGAGCCGGCCAGGTAGTCGTGTCGCGTCAAGTAGCTGAGGCGCAGACGCCGTGGGAGGCGGCGACGAAAGTCACGGGCAAGGCTGTCCATGGCCGGCGTGATGGGCCGTTCTGGGTACGGGTCACGGATCAGGCGACGCTTACGACATTCAAGTACGCGTATGACTGAGAGGGTCCTCCCATAAATATCGGTACTCGTTCGGTAAGGCATCCTAGCCCCAAGCGCAAAAACCGATACAACGGGGCGAGATAACGCGGTTTTTTCCTCAATTGCATCAAATCTTATTTCGCCATTGGCGGCCCTGGGCGTAACCATGTTTGATGAAGAACTACGTGGTCGAAGTGATGTCTGGGGAAGTGGTCACATCCAGGCAGTCGGTCCAAGCGCACACCGCCGCTGCGGCGGCATCTCGTGCAACCGGGCGGGCAGTGCGAATCCGAGCAAATGAAGAACTTTGGGTCAGAGTGACGGACGAGCAGAATCGGGTCGTCTACAAATACGCCTTTCAGTGAACGGGATGGGCCGGCATTGCATGGAGCGGCCTCCGCGCTCCGACCGAGGAACCCGCGCCCCTCGGCAAGGGCGCGGGCCGGTGTCGCACACCGATCTGCGAGACTTGAGGGGAACTCATCGCAGACATGCTCAAACTGCGCCTGGACGCTCTGGTTCCGATGCCGACCGGCAAGCGTGGCTTGGAACTGCGGCCCGCCATGGGCTGCAACAACTATCGCGCAGGCAGAGCAAGAGAGCGCGCTAGCATCTGTTATTCAGGGCAGATCTCGCCAAAGGAGGCGTCAACCGTCAGCTGCGCGCCCTTTTTGACCGCCTTTGCCTGGGGTTCTTCCGTGCTGAACAATTCCTCGATTCACAGGTTTGGACAGATGGCTGCCCGCGAACATCGCTGCGAACAACTTTTGCGAGGCGTCCAGTTTCAGTCTCGGGTGCGAAGAACGCTGCGGAGACGCAACAGATCATCGCCGCGAGCCGGAAGCTGTTTAGCCAGTCCGAAAATCTGTAGAGGCGATCGCGGTCGGCAGGCTTCATTACAGGGGAATACAAACCGATCAGCGAAGCACTCACGGAAAAGAACCCATCGCAGCGATAGAGGCGCCGTCGTCGGATTTGAGCAGCCGTATCCAGCTGAGGCCTCGTCGAACGGGTGACGATGCGAATTCGAGGCCGCCTCTCAGGCGTCGAACTTGCGTCCAACACGGCTATTCCGCTCACGAAGAGCTATCTCGCGGTGAACATCGTCGAGCTTTGCTCTTATCGAAAGAGATCGTCGCCTCATGAGGAGGAACAAAATTACAATCATAAACAACAGGACGATTTTCATTGCGCCTAAACATCTTCATGCTGCGATGTTCCACGGGCCGCAGAATTTGAGCGGACAGAACCGAAATGCGGTGATGCTTGCGCAAGGACGCCTCCTTTATCGGCCGTTCGAGCGCTTTGCGATCATGGGTATTCCTAAGACCGACCGATCCGGGTCAGGAGACCTGCTCGATTTCGGGGCAGGCCGATAAGGCGCAGTCAGTGTCAGTTAGCGAGATTGAGTTGCAATGCGCTATGTATTCCGGGCGACAGACAGTTAGGCCTTGTTCCGGTAAACCGCCACAATGAGCAGGCTCAACGAAATATGCGGTTGCACGAATACTGCCAGGCAAAGGCGGATGGAGCGGACTGGCCGGAGTTCCGCGACATGTGGCGGACGATCGCCGCCAGCTATGCCTTGCTGATTGGACTTGAGACCCGGGGATCACAAGGAACTGCTGTCGAAGTCCGGCGGCGTCCGAAGGCTACGGAACCCCCGATGGACCAGAGAATTTGAAGTGGTTCGTGGCGTAGTCACTCCCCATCAACAAGGCGGGTATATTCACGCTTGATCACCCGGTAGCAGGTGCACGAAGCGGCCTCGAGGCCCTTGCGGTGGGCGATCCTGATATTTCCACGTGTATAGTCGATTAGGCCCGCCCTCTGCAGGGTCGCGGCGGCCACACTCACGCTCGGGCGATGCACACCGAGCATCTGGGAAAGAAACTCCTGCGTGAGCGGAAATTCGTCGCTGTCGACGCGATCGTGTGTCTGAAGTAGCCAGCGAGCACATCGCTCCTGCACTTCATGCAGACGGTTGCAGGACGTGTTCTGCGCGATCTGATTCAGCAGGGCCATCAAGTATCGCAGCAGAAACTTGTGTAGCGTCGGAGCGCTCCGCAAGGCCCGTTCAAAGTCCCGCACCTTCATGCGAAGCGCATGCCCCGGGATCTGTACCATGGCGCGACTCGGGACCGAAGCTGTCCCAAGAAGCACCGGGAACCCGACCATCCCTTCGGGACCAATCGTCGCGAACTAGACGATGTCGCCGGTTTCGGGCTCGTTGACCATCGATGCGACGCCGCGTTCGACGAAATAGACGTACTCGATTGGTTCGAGAGCCTCATGCAACACTGTTTTCAACGGTAGCGGGACAGGGTCAAGATCGGGAGCTACTGCCTCCAACTCTGCGCGAGGCAATCTCGCCAACAATTTGTTGCGTGGGGTCATGCGGGCTCCGTCGGGAAGCGCACGCAAACCAAAGCAGAAATTACGCTGGCGTGCGCCGATCCCAGGCGGACCAAACTTGCGAAGCGGCAAGCTGTTCCGCTCGGGTCAGCGGGCCGCCGTCAATGGATCACGGTGGTTCGCCTCCTGACAGCAGCCTCGGCCGATCCGTTGCGTTCGCTTCGACAAGGGCAGCAAGGCGAGAAAGGAAACCCAGCAGCCCTTTTTCAGGATCATCGTCGTCGCCCGTCATCACTGTGATGCCCCAACGCGCCAGCACCGCTTCCTCGACGGGATCACGATGCGCCATGAAGATGAAGGAGGGAGGCCGATCCGCCTCGTAGCCCGATCGGCTCCAGGTCTGCCAAAGCCGGTGCAGGAGCAACCGGATGTTCAGGTCGGAAAGGCTGTAGCCGATGAACAGAACCGTGCTGCCCAAGGCGTCCGAACGAAACCTCACGTCGAGCGGCGAATCGAATGACAGCCGGTCAAGGTAATCGGTTTCTGTGAGAACCAAGGAGGAATCGTCGTCGAAGTCGCCGTGGAATTTCACGATGTAGGGGACGTCCCTGCGAGCCTTCGAGACATCCCGCGCATTGGCCACTTTGACGTATTCGACGCCATGTATCTCAAACGCAACTTCGAGGTTTCGATCGTAGTTCGTGGTATAGATCACTGGGAAGTTCAGCGCGACGATGAGACGGTGCAATTCGGATTTTTGGATTTTCTCGCGGCTAACGGTCCAGTGCCGGTCCATCCAACTGCGAAGCGGTCCGATACTTCCATGCTTGATGCGGTAATACTCGGCCAAGGTCTGAAAACGACCGCGCTGCTTGCCAAGGTCCACCTCCAGGCCCAGTTCATCCGCCATCCGCTTGATCAGTTTTTCCCAGGACGGCAGGCCGACACTCATGGAGACGCCCGCCCCCACGAAAAGCACGACGTCGCGTTCCCTAATGGAGTTTGCGAGCGCCACAAGAGGATCGCCGCTCATTGCCTGACCCAGTAGCGATGATCCCCTACTACCGTAGTGAGCGTCGTCTCAAGAGCAGCGCCGGCGCCTTGCATGCCAACGGGCCAGTCACGACTTGCACAGTTATCGTTGTATCCGGATAGACCCACACTCACCTGCCAAGCGGCTTATGCGAGAGCTCCCTCAACGCCCGTTATCGGTTGCCGGTCATGCAATTTGCAATCAGTCACGATGGGCGGGCCTCGCTCCGGCGCATGACCGCGCCCTTCAAGCCTTTTGTGATTGGCACCGTCTTCTCCATGAACCGCACCCAGGCCTGCGGGATGCGGCGATACCCGAACCAGTATTCGTTAAGAATGTTCCGGATCCGCTTTGCATTGGTCTTGCTTGACCCTAGCGGACGTCACTCGAGCTCGCGCAGCTTCCGAGCTTCCTTGACGAGCACGGCAAGATTGTCTCCATGTTTTCGGATCAATTCCCGGGCCTGTTGCTCTGTGATTCCGTTCACAGCGGAGAAATAGGCGAGCTGCTCTGGATCAACTGTCGAAATGCGATTTGGGTCGCGTACGTCGCCATCAGCGCTTTCAGTCCCGAAATTCAGAATGTTCACACGAGCGCGCACGACATCCTCGCATCAGCTTTTGGGTCGGGCCGGCCGGACGATACGGCTGCACAGAAAGCCAAGAATGAGCCGCCTCACCCACTGGAGTCTCTTGGTTCTTTGCAGCAAGTACATAGCTGGCCGCTCTCTGCTGGACGCGACCGAACCATGTCCGAGAGACATTGTTCCCGACGGCGATCTCATTCGGCGGACCGGTCGCAGCTCTAAGCGGCACTAAACTTGCGGGGATGCCCCGCGATCTCGCGACGAGACGGTCAAGCCGCTTTCGAAAGCAGGGACACGTCGAAACTCGCCAAGCCGTAGCGCCAGCGATGGTTCGTCGCCGCAACGCGACTCTGGTAAAAAAGGGTCAGCCTATCGCCCTCGATCATCACGGTCGAATGGCCGTTTTCTCCAGGCCCGCCCGGATCGAGCACCGGCCCGATCGAGGAGTAAGGTCCGGCAATGGTGTCAGCGATGGCGAAAAACACCCGCTGCCGACTGCCCCGCTGTCCGTTCGGAAGGAAGCAGGTGGCGTTGAGGAGCACGCGGCCGTCCGGAAGCTCCACCAACTGGGCACCTTCGATCCCCCATTCGTAGTCGGGGTCGTCCCGCGTGTTGTGGTGGGGAATGTCATTGTGGTCCAGGATCTTGCCCAGCCGCTTCCAGGGTCCGAACCATGAATCTGACTGGCTGCGGACCAGATAGATGTCGGGCTGCGGTACGCGGGTGAATTTCGGCATCCCGGAATAAACCATGTAGCGCTTGCCGCCGATGAGAGCCGGGTGCGGATCATAGATGCCGTCTTCATCCGTGTCCGGCACGGACAGGATTGCCGGATTGAGCACCACCCAGTTGAACCCGTCGTTAGACACCGCGTGTTCACAGCGGCCGCCGGATTTCATGAACTCGGTTTGGATGAACATGTGAAAGACGCCGTCTTCGTGCACGACGCCAGGCGCCGCGACGCCCGACCCCGCGACAGGGAGCTCAATCGTCGCGTGCTCCGTCCACGGTCCCTGCAACTCCGGCGCCGTGGCGTGAAGAATCTTCCAAGTCTCGCTGGTCACCGTACCGCTCGATCCGAACACATGCCAAAGCCGGCCGTCAAAAACCGGACAAGGATCCTTGAGATCGTCCACCGTCTGAGGGTGAAACAACGGGAACACATTCGTCTCGAACTCGATCTTCATCCGTCTGCCCCAGTGATTGCCGGCCGTTAAGCGCCCTAGCTTCGGTCTGACGAATCAATTCAAGCCGCTGGACATTTTAGCCGCTGATTCAACGAAAATGCGGCGACTAGGCGGCCTTCCCCAGAAAGCTGCCTGCAGGCCGCAGCCACACCGTTTAGCGCGGAGCTCCGCCTGCATATCGCTCGCTGGCTGGAACAAGTTAATCAGCGGACAGTTAGACATGCGGCAGGAATAGCTTCCTGCATCTCGCGATTAACAAATGTTATTCGCAGTCTAAACGGCAATGTCATCAGGGAAAAGCTTATATGGACGCGGCGCTAAGAATACCAGCCACCATCAAAACCAGAAAAAAGCAAGATTTATTGATATGCTTTTCCCATTTGCGATGGAATTTCGTCTATCAACGTCCGCAGCACATTCTCACGCATGCCTCGAGAGAGCACCAAATCGTGTACTTCGAGGAGCCCGTTTTTGAAGAATGCTCCCACTCGTCCATTCGGTTTTGCGACGCTGCGCCGGGCATTCGGGTAGCGACCCCTCTGCTCCCGATCGGCACCAGCCCCCCCAGAGCCGATGCAATCCAGCGCAGATATCTGGACCGGATCATCGCGTCGACACCGCACGCCCAATTGACCGCCTGGTATTATACCCCGATGGCGCTGCGCTTCAGCGCGCATGTAAACTTCGACGTGTGCGTCTATGACTGCATGGACGAGCTTTCGGCGTTCAAGAATGCGCCGGCCCAGCTTGCGCTCCTGGAACGGGCGCTCTTCGAACGCGCCGATGTGGTCTTTACGGGCGGCTTAAGCCTGTTCGAAGCCAAGCGCTCCCAGCATCGCGCGATCCATCCCTTCCCCAGCAGCATTGACGTCAACCACTTTCACAAGGCGAGGGCGCCCGGCGAGGAGCCGGCGGATCAACTCACCATCCCGCATCCTCGGGTCGGCTTCTTCGGAGTCATCGACGAGCGCCTCGATATCGATCTTGTGGCGCAGGCTTCCAACGCGATGCCTGACGTGCACTTCGTGATGCTTGGTCCGGTCGTCAAGATCGATCCGGACAGCCTGCCCAGGGCAAATAACCTGCACTGGCTCGGCAGCAAAGCCTACAAGCATTTGCCCGACTACCTTCGGCATTGGGATGTCGGGTGGATGCCGTTCGCGCTCAACGAAGCGACACGTTTCATTAGCCCCACGAAAACCCCCGAATTCTTAGCCGCCGGCCTCCCTGTGGTCTCGACCGCGATTGTTGATGTGGTGCGAAGCTACGCTGCCGCCGGCCTCGTCGACATTGCGGACGCCGAGGACATCGAGGCCAAGCTGCGCTCCGCGCTCGCGCAGCCGCGCAATACGCGCCTGCCGGCGGTCGACGCCTATCTGGCCAACATGTCCTGGCAGCGGACGTGGGACGCCATGGCCGCCCATATCAGGAATGCCGGTGCAAGCAAGAAGGTCGTGCCCTTCCGCAGGAGCGCATGACATGTTCGATTGGCTGATCGTCGGAGCTGGCTTTGCCGGCAGCGTTCTCGCGGAACGGATCGCCTCGCAAAGGGGCGAAAGCGTTCTTCTCATCGACCGTCGCAACCACATCGGCGGCAACGCGTATGACTGCTACAACGAAGCCGGAATCCTCATCCATCGGTATGGACCGCATATATTCCACACGAACGCCCAGTCGATCGTCGATTATCTCTCGCAATTCACCGCTTGGCACCCTTACCAGCACCGTGTGCTCGCTTTCGTGGACGGCAAGCTTCTGCCGATTCCGATCAACCTCGATACGATCAACCGCCTCTACGGTCTGGAGTTGAGCTCGACCGAGTTGGAAGACTTCTTCGCGTCCCGTCGTGAGACAGTTGAGGAAATTCACACTGCCGAAGATGTGGTCGTCAGTACGGTCGGCAGAGAGCTCTATGAGAAATTCTTCCGAGGCTACACCAGAAAGCAGTGGGGGATCGATCCCAGCCAGTTGAGCAAGTCGGTGACGGCCCGCGTCCCAACCAGAACGAACCGCGACGATCGTTATTTCGGCGACAGCTTCCAGCAGATGCCGGCCGGCGGCTATACGCGCATGTTCGAACGAATGTTGCACAATCCCAACATCAAGATCATGCTGCAGACCGATTATCGAGAGATCCGAGAGCGGATCCCGTTCCGGCGGCTGATCTACACCGGACCGATCGATGAATTCTTTGACTGGAAGCTTGGCCGTCTCCCCTATCGCTCATTGCGCTTCGAGCATGTCACCCTCGACTGCGAGCAATTTCAGCCGGTAGCCGTGGTGAACTATCCGCAGACGGAAGCCTATACCCGCATCACCGAGTACAAGCATTTGACTGGCCAGAGGAATGTCCGGACCAGCCTCACCTACGAATACCCGACAGATATCGGCGACCCGTATTACCCTGTGCCGCGGCCAGAAAACGAGGCGCTCTACAAACAATATGAAGCCCTCTCTGCCAACTGTCCCAACGTGTGGTTCGTTGGCCGTCTAGCGACATATCGCTACTACAACATGGATCAGGTCGTGGGGCAGGCCTTGGCCACCTTCGCGCGTATTCAGAAGGAGCTCCCGGCTACGCACGATTCGCAGACGGCTATCGCGGCGCCCGCCTAACCGCCCGTCCGCGTGTCCGGCACAGCAAGGTCGCGCGCATTAAGAATGTCGCTGAATAGCCTCTGCTGCCTCGCGAGTTCATCGGCTACCAGCTGGCGTATGCGGCGCGAGCCACCCGCATGGATAACGGAAAACAGGCCAACTTCGGCGTGGCGGGAATTGTCCCATCCAGGATAGGCAGTGATAGGATATAGGCAGATACCCTCGATCGGGGCTCCCTGGCCGATAGCATCCCGCACTTCATCACAGACATAATGAAGCCAGGCCGGCCCTGCGGATCCTTCTGCGCCGGTCTCTGCAATATAGAGGGGCTTGCTGTACCGTCGCGCGACCTCGACGAGCATTTCCGACAGAGGCCGGTATTCGTGGTGGCCCATAGGGATTGTCGGCCCCTGCAGATACCATTGATTGTGTGGATAGAAATTGAGCCCGACCACGTCGATCAGATCTTCCGCTCCCCCCAATTCCGGTGCGATTCGCCCCATCAGCATGTCGTAGGCTTCAAATTGTCCTTGGCGAGCATTCTCCGCACGTCGCATTTCAGGACCGCTGCGGTCCCGCGGCGCGATGTGGATAAGCGGCTCCGCCCAAATGAAGCGGCATTCGGGATCAGCTTCACGCATTGCTTCGATACCCTTGACGGCCATCTTCACTAGGTGGCGCTTGAACCAGCCCTTTCTTTTAGGTCCGGCAGGCGGGAAATAACCAACTTCGACGGCCCACGCGAAGAACGAAATTTCGTTGATCGGGCAGACCATTGCGGCTTTGCCCGTCATTGCTCGATGCAATCTGACGGCTTCGCCCGCAAAAGAGGCATAGCTCTCGATCATTCGTTCGCTGCCCTGGTCGAGATAATCAGGGGACCCGTAGTGAAAGACATCCCAGATAACTTGAACGCCCGCGGTTCTGGCAGCTTCGAGCATGAAGACCCAACTCGACCAGTCATAGACGCTCGGAGCGCTTTCGATCAGATGCCACCGCAGCCCATCACGGATGGTCCTCAACCCCAACTCTGCGCAACGACGGTAGTCGTCCGCGGCGTGAATGTCATGGCTTGTTGCCCGCACGAGATCCAGACGATGGCCATCTATCCGACGGTGCGAGGAGCACTCGAACCCAGCCATGAAAAAGCTTTCGAAAGCGGCAGGAGGAATGTGGCCCGGCATCAGACCTGTCTCACATGATCGCTGGCTTCGAATGCTCGATCGGCATGTTCCTGATGCTGGTCATCCCCCTGCCTCAGCAAATGAAGACCAGAACCATCACGCACAAACTTTTTGAGCGCTTCACTCAATTGATATACCGCAACATGATGCCGTGCAGCCATCTGTAAACGCTAATCTCGGCAGGCCGAGTTGCCCGCTCTGCAATCGCAGTCTGGAGTGTCACGACAACCAGATCGTCGCCGGCCATCACCGAGCCCCCTCGGTAGCGAGCGGCTTGTTTGCGCAAGGGGCCAAGCAAACGAACAACATTCAATCGGGAAATTTCACAGGGTGCCATGGCGGTGATTTTACCAGCTCAGCGAGAGGCCGCGTTCACATAGGTTGACCTCGCGCTTTGTGTTTGGAGCCTATCTGTCGACGTCTCCCAGCACGATATCGATAGATCCGAGGACAGCCGTAACGCGCCTTCATAACAACGGGCCAAGAATCGGCCTATGAAGTCGCCGTGCAGCAACTCGAAATGCATGGCCCACCGGCTATTTCACGCCAGACTGGGAAGCCGCCGAGCGCTCGGTCCGCGACCTGGCTGCTCTGAGCCCGGAACTGGTGATCAGCGGTCATGGAGCCGCCGCGGCTGGCGCAGGAATGCGACAAGGTCTCGATCGTCTCGCCGAGCGGTTCAGAGAAACCGCGGTGCCCGCCGGTACGAAATATGTCCGCAAGCCCGCCACGGTCACAAATGGCCGCGCCTACCAGATGCCGTGACCGGACTGGCTGACAGCCCGGCATCCATGCTCAACCACCTCCCCCGGCCAGCCCGCCGATCGTGACGGACCACGCCAAGCGGCGCTCACCTCGCGGCACAGCTCCACAATACGAGGTTTCCGCCTCTAGCTCCGATCTGACGACAACCTCAGACGGAGTGGTAATGAAGCCGATCGAGAGCTGGGCCGAGGCCTGTGACCATTTCGGTTCGCCACCAGAGCGCTCGAGATCGAGCGTCATTGGCAGTCTGCGGCAGGAAGATAGACCGCTGAGTGTTCATCGGCGGCCCTTGACGCCAAAACAACGCCTTCCGATATCTTGGCGGTGGGTCACCTAAGGCCGCCCAAGGTGCTGGATAGCCTGTGCGGCGCCAACACGGGGGATGGCAGCGGGAGTAGGCACATGGCAACCGACGTTTTTCTCAGCCTTGACTGTGCTTCCGAAGTGCATTCTTGCGAATCCGAAGACGAGCATCGAGACGTCTTCTCACGTCCCGTTCTGATCAATGACGAGTTCCTCGGCCCCCGAAGCATATGCTGCGCCATGGACGCGATTGAATTTCTTGAGGAATGGCCAATTGAGCAGCGCGGACGCCTGCACTCGTGCGCCAGCGATTTCTGCTGTGCTGCCTATGACGGACGCAGGCCCGCCGATCTCGCCCGACAAATGTTCATCGCTTGGGCTTGTGAGGTTGGGATCGCTGTCGGCCTGTCGTTCGACGCCGAGGACCTACCAGCACGGGTTGCGATCCGGGATTAGCTTCCTGTCCCTCGGCCAAGTGAATGCCGGATTTTCTCCCCCAGTCGTACATGCGGGTAGGTTTGGTCAGAAGAGCGGTCCCGTGGTCGAGCGTGCCGTTGTGGACTAGGCATTGCGGGTATAGTCGGTCGTGTAAAGCACATCACCGACGGATGTATCGCCTGATGCGATCGGCAAGCGCGATGGCATTTCAGGCATGATGACGTCGTAAACAGAAGAAAACGGCAGCTGACCGGCCTCGACAGAGTCCAGGGCCTTCTGGGGCGTTCTCATCAAGGACCGAGTACCCCATCGACGGGCTTCGACCGCCATCAGCCGCAGGCGGTCCTCGTTTTCGACCACCATGATCACATTTTGAGCGCGCCCGAGAGGCTGAGCCGTGACAGGTAGTGCCTCGCTGTCGGCAGCCACACCGTGCGCGCGCGGCATGTAAATTCTCCGCGTGGTACCGACACCTTGCGCGATAGTTTTTCACACTGCCGCCGGGCTGGCGCGCGAAGCCATACACCTGGCTCAGCCCAGACCCGCTCCCTTACCTGCGCCCCTGGTGAACAAGGGATCGAAGGCCTTCGCCAGCACATCCAATGTCATTCTGGTTCCCGGGTGACGGCGTCATGACGTATTGCCCGAATTCCATGCCGCTCTCCCAGGCATAGCGATCGTCCTGCTCAGGGGTTTCGATCCCTTAAAAGATAGGCGCAGCGTTCAGCTCCGCTTTTCGATCTCCTGCAACGCATGTCGGACGGCGCCAATCAAAGTCGCAGTCGAGTATGGCTTTTGCACCCACCCCAGGGGATTGGCCGCCTCCGCTCGGATCCTCACGTCCCGATCGCCATGCGCCGTTGTAAAGATGCACCGCATTCCCAACTCGCGATTCAACTCTAAGGCCGCATCGACACCATCCCGCGTTCCAAGTAATCGGATGTCCATTAAGACGAGCGCCGGCCTTAGCGAATTCGCCATGCTAATTGCCCCATCGGCGCTCATCGCCGGGCCGGCGACTTCGAAGCCGGCGGCAATAAGCCCTGCCTCCACATCGAGCGCGATCAGGTAGTCGTCTTCGACGATCAGGATCAATTGGCCTCGGGTCTCTCCGGGTCGTTCGCCGCTCATATCATCGCGCGAGAAAACCACCTGGGGCTTGAAGGATCGATTGATATCCGCCGCAAAGCTTAGCTCACGTATCGACGCTTTTGGGCGCAAGACCGCTCTCCTGGGACAGCTGAGAAAAAGTGACGGTGCACCTGGATGGCTGCCGGCCGACTTCAAAAGTCCCGCCGATCTGCCGCACCAGGCCTGCAACAAGTCGCAGACCCGACGAAGAAGATCGCACCGAACTGAGTTCGAAGCCTGGTCCCTCATCCTCGACCACGAGGCTAATGTGTTCGCCGCTTAGCCGGATCGAAACGTGGATGGTTCCTTTCCCATCTCCAGGGAAACCGTACTTCACGGCGTTGATCAAAAGCTCGTTGATGATCAGCGCCAGCGGCATCGCAATGTCGTTTGGCAGTTGGATTGGATCTGCCTCACAGTCCAAATGAACGCCTGACGGGAACATCTGTTTTGCCGTCTCACAAACAGCTCCCAGGAAAGCCTCGGCTCCGAAGTTGACAGCATCAGGCGTGTCATAGAGGACCCGCTGCGCCGCAGCCATCTCCGCCACCCGCTTGCTGGCCTCGTCCAGAACGGTCCGTGCCTCCGAACTCTTGCTGGTCCTCGCTGCCACCGAAAGCAGGGACTTCAGCATCATCATGTTGTTCTTGACGCGATGATTAAGCTCATCGAGCAAGATCCGCTGCTGGGTTTCGGCTTGCTTGCGCTCGCTCACATCGACCAGCATGTTTATGCCGCCGGTGATGTTTCCAGCAGCATCGCGCATCGGTGTCGGATAGGGAATGAAAGGAACCCTGCTCCCATCGGGCCGCTCGGCCACCGCTTCATACCCCCGGATAGGCCGCCCCTCACGCAGGGAAACCGCCATTGGACACTGGTCATGGGGAAGCGGCGTTCCATCGGGCCAGAAGAGCTTCCATGTCACGCACCATTCGTCGGTGCCAATCTCTGGCGTTCGGCCGGCCAGTTGCACTGCCGCTTCATTGAAATAGGTGATCTTGCCGTCCCGATCGGTGGTGTAGATCGCAGCAGGAATGGCGGCGAGCAGGTCTTTGAGTTGGCGTTCGCTGTCTTGTATTTTCGCTTCCGCGGCCTTTTTGTCGCTTATATCTCGGGCGATCTTGGAAGCCCCAATGATGCGGCCTGACGAATCCCGGACCGGCGATATCGTAAGAGAGATGTCCACCAGCGTTCCGTCTTTGCGGCGGCGAACCGTCTCAAAGTGATCGACGAGTTCGCCCTTGCGGATGCGACCTAAGATCAGCGGCTCCTCGGCCAGCCGGCCCTCGGGAATGATGGTGGTGATGGGCCTGCCGACCATCTCCGCGGCCGAATAGCCGAACAGGCGTTCGGCGCCACCATTCCAGGTGGAGACGATGCCGTTGAGGTCCTTGCTGACGATGGCGTCATGCGACGACTCCACGATCGCCGCCAGCCGCTGGGCCGCTTTTTGAGCTCTGACACGCTCAATGCCGAACCCGAGTTGGCGCGCGATTGTCCGGGCGACTTCGATCTCTTCCGCCGAGCAATCGTGCGGCTCGTCGAAATACGCCATGAACTTGCCCAGCAGACGCCCGCCTTCGGTTATCGGGATGAAGCAGGCCGCGCCGATGCGCTCTTTCCGGATTGACTGTTTCAAGCTGTTGGGAAGTTCGGCCTGTTCCACATCGCGCACGAAGATCGGCTGTGGATCGCGGTCTGCCGCGGACCATGGGGAATGGCCTTGCACGGCGACTGGATACGGATCCGATAGCCCCCGCCAGGCGACAAACTTCATGCTGCCGCTTTCCAGAAGCAGAACAGAAGCACGCTGACATCTCAGCCCGCGCTGAATTGCGTCGAGCGCGGCCTCATAGACATCTTCCGGGGCTAGGGCGTGCTGGAGCATTTCTGTCAGTTGATGCAGCGCAGCCTGCTCCTCGGCCCGCCGGGCGAGTGCCGCCTCGATCTCTCTCCGCTCGGAGAGGTCGTGCTGCACCCGGACTGCGTAGCGAAACTGCCCGCTGGCGTCGAGAACACTGGAAGATGTTACGACAGCCCACAAAAGCGACCCGTCCTTGCGCACGAACCGCTTCTCGATGGTGTAGCTTTTGATCTCACCGGCGACCTGTCGGCGATATTTCGCGCGATCCGCCTCGACGTCGGCAGGATAAGTCCAATCGAAAACTAGTCGACCAATCAATTCCTCCTGCGTATAGCCCAAGAGGTGGCATAAATGCCCGTTCACTCGCAGCAGCCGGCCTTCGGCGTCAGCTTCGACGATACCCACGCCGGCGCTGTCATAGGTGAGTGCAAGCCTCTGCTCTTGTTCGCGCAACAGCTCTTCCGCTTTGACCTTTTCGGTCACATCGATGGTGATGCAGCGGGTGTTGATCATCCGTCCGCCAGCGGAACGCGCGTTGGATGTTATCTCCACCCAACGGATGGAGCCGTCACTGGCGCGCAACCTGGCGCGATAATGCTGAAGGTGCTCACGCCGAGAAAGGCGGTTCAAAATATCGTCGATCGTGGCGGGATCGGCGTGAAATTCCCGGATGTTGCGGCCAATGTATTCTTCGGGCGCGTAGCCGAGGAGGTCCAGTTCGGCTCGATTGGCACGCAGTATGGTGCCGTCATTGCTGACTATGTGAAGCCCAACGGCCGCATTTTCGAAGAAATCCTCCAGTTCGCTGCCGGGAAACAGGACCGCACCAGTCCCATCGGCGTTCCCGTTGCTTCCGAAGGATCGCGCGCCAGAAATGCTGGAGGGCAAAGCTCGTTGTTCCATGAAGTGCCGAAAACCCCTTAACCCACGTTAACACCAGGTCAGGCAAGAGGTTCCAACGGCTTGCAAATTCTCATGTCTAAGATGTGTGATGAGACCAAAGGCGGGAGCAGCGGTAAGGGCCGACAAACTCTTTTGCGGGAGCGCGGTTGTCATGTCGAGTGCACTTGGGGAACCCTTCAGCCAGAGCGCCAGGTTTGCCTCGCCGTAAGCTATTGTCTTTGATTTGGCTTTTCCTTGCGCAGCGCCGCCAAAGTGTGGTTGTAGAAGCCAGATTGGCTATGCAACCACCAGGGACGCAGTGCGGACTATGTGCGGACGATGCACGTTCGCTTTGGTGATTAGCAGCGACCTCAAGCCGATTTGAGCCTGAGGGACGGAAGCGGCATCTCGCAGTGGTTCCGGGCAAAAGCAGACGCTGCGTGACGAGCACTTAGGAACCTTTCACGTAACGCCCAGTTCTGCTCGGTGTCTGGGATCAGTTTGCCGGTAACGATGCAACGAAGCAGGCGGAATTCGGAAGAGCTCGCATCGCTTGTGCGACAGCAGTTCAAGAACGAATGATGCGACGCCACTTGTGTGCGCTCCCGATTTTTCGCTCCGAGCGATGGCTGCCCGACCATTTGCGTGCAATCATGGACCGCCTCAGGGCAAGCGACATGAAGAGGCCCAAACGCTTAGTTCAGTTACCGGCACGACGGGAACTGCCTGCATTGCCAGCAACGCGCGGTAGGAGAAGCTGGCGCGGTCAAACCTTCTGAACCGAATCGCGCGACCGCTTGTATGGACATAAACGCGCTCAGTTGAGCGCGCTCGGGCATATAACCTGGTGGTCAAGCAGCTTTTGACGCCTCGGGCTAACTTACCCGAGACATTGGCTAAGTGAGCTACTGCAATGCGGGCTGCGACGGTTGCTTGCCCGGCTGGTCGCCACCGGTGCTAGACCGAGATGTTGGGTCCTTGTCCACCTGTGGGTTCTGGTCGACCGGGGCCACGTTCATGTCGTCGGCTTTGGACCTTGTCGGATCACTTTCCGCCGGATTTGGGCTGGCGGATGAGGGCGCCCGACTATTCTCCTGGGGCGCTGGCTTTTCCTGGGTCGCAGGTGTCTTGGCCGACTCACCATAGATCTCGGCAACGCCCCATGCGATCGCCGCCAGGACCAGCCCGCAGATCAAAACGGCAAGAACCGGAAGTCCGCGGCCACCCTGGCGCGCTTTCTTTTCGGGGATCTCATTGGCCATCGGAATAACCTATCTGGAGAGGGAGAGTGCCTGTGGCACGCCTCTGGTGCTGGAGCTAACAAGCGATTCCGAAGGATGTTCCCGCATTGAATAAGAAAGCACTCGGCGGAGGGTTTCACTGTCGAATCTCCAAGTCAGCAACTGGAACATGGGAAGGCGTTGGGACAGGCATATTGGCCCAAATGCCGTGGGAATGCCTCAATTGCCGGTCGGCCGCCCGCGCGCTGGCGGACGGTAAGGTGAATGTACTTTTGCGTCGTCGGTGAAGATAGCGGCGCAGCCAGCAGCATCCCAGGCAAATACGGCGCCCGGCACGGCCCGTCATTCGTCCCTCCAAATCACCCGCTTCTCCCAGCGGATTTGCACCAGCCGCCGATAGCGCATCGTGTGCGCCTGCTCGCCGGTCGGATGGAATAGCTCGGCGTCCATCCACTCCGGCTGCCGCATTGCTGGCAGCGCACCTTCTCGCGCACCTCGTCGGTCGTAACGTTGCCCGATGACCTCCCGCAACTCGAGCGGCTTGTAGAAGCGCCTGATGTTGCACTTGCCGCAGCGGATGCCCGCCACCTGCCCCGCGTCATGGGCACGCGTAAGGGTCCAGGCAGCGCCTCTCGGCCACTTCTCGGGTTGCTCCGGCATCCCTTGAAATGAGGATTCCTGCTTGGTCAAGAGGCGCTTGACTCCAGAGTTCTCATTTTGTTCACTAGACTCCTGACAGCCACAGGGGAGGTCGGTCATGGACATCATGATGGACGCAAGGGGCGCCACACCTGAAGAAAAACAGCGCGGTATCGCAGCGGCTTGGGCCGTGATCGAGCGTTTTGGCTTGACAGCCGAGGAAGCGGCCGAGGGCTCATTCGCAGTCGAAGTTGGGACGACATGGGCTTTCCGCCGGACCAGGAGCCATCGGAAGACGAGTATGCTGCCGCGGATGTTTGGGGGGCGGCCGGCAATGCCACAACAAGGGGTGGTCTGACGAGAGGCGCAGCAGTTGCAAGCCGTGAACTTGAGGAACGAGTTCTATGATGAGCGGATCGCCATGCTGGCACGCGCGGCAACAGATGACATGGCTGATGGGTGGCGGGCGAGAGACCTCGTCATGGCGGTCATGGTTGCATATACGCCGCTCGCTTGTGCGCAGTTCACGCCGGACGAATCCGACGAGCCAAAGCGCCACGCGGTGTTCGACGCGATCGACGCGCTTGAAGCGGGATCAGCGCCTCTCAATTGAGAAAGGCCGTTGAATGTCGAGCCATGTCGTGCCGGAGCAGAAAAAGCCGAAGCTCATTGTCGTGGTCGCCTTTGACCGCGGCGAGGATGGCGAGCTGTTTCCGATGTATGGGCCTACCGATCAGCAAAGCGAAGAGCGGGCGATCCGAACTGCCAAAGCGCTAGCAGGCAAGCACGTTGGTGTGATCGCTTGGAGCCGGGATGCCGATCCGGCGCTCGGCGACTATGGACCGCCAAACACCCTCTTTGTGAGCGGCGATGTACCCGACCTGGAGTGAGCAGCGCGAATGTGCGGACGCTACACCCGATATCTGCCGTGGTCCGAAATCCACCGGCTTTACCGCCTGACCGCGCCGGCCGACGTGGGCCGCAACGACGCGCCACGCTACAACATCGCGCCGACTGACGAGGTGCCGTTCATCACGGCCGATAACGGCAATCACAAGGTCCGAACCGGCCGTTGGTGGTTGGTGCCTTTTTGGGCGAAGGAAATGCCCAAGGCACCGATGTTCAACGCGCGTATCGAGACCGTCGATACGACGCCGGCATTTCGGGACGCCTTCAGATCGAAGCGCTGCCTGATCCCGGCCGACGGCTTTTACGAATGGACTATCAGCCCGGCCGATCGCGGCAAGGATCCTTGGCACATCTTCATGCCGGGTCACGCGCCTTTCTCCTTCGCCGGCTTGTGGGCCTATAACAAAACGCTGGACGTGACGAGCTGCACCGTCATCACCGAGCCTGCCGCCGAGCCGATGCGCCAGCTTCACGATCGTCAGCCGTTGATCCTCGATCCAGCCTACTACGATGCCTGGCTGAACGCGGAGACGCCGGCAAGCGACCTGAAGGACTTGCTCTCGCATGACATCGACGGGCAGCTTCAATTCAACCGTGTCGGCCGAGAGGTGAATTCCGCGGCGATCAACAAGCAGCCCAACGACCATTCCGGGCTTGTCGGGCCAATCAATCCGCTCTGAAAAAAGTGCCCGGCCCCGCAGATGCCGCAGATCAACTGCGCAAGGGTGCGTGGACCGGGCTCACCCAAGGCGCGCCGCCAGAAATGGGGTGACTTCTCTCAAAGCTCGATGCCACGATCAAGCGCATTAACCCGTGTTAGCGGGCCAGCAACTAGCGGCGCTGTGTTGCGTATGTGCAACCGTTACATCGACAGCAGGGTATCACGAGCCGGAACCCAAGCAGTTAAATGCTCATCATGGTGACACAGGATTCGCGGGCCGAGCCGACCGACAAAGTCAGCTGCCGTTGCGCGTGTTAGCCCACCCGCTCAAGTTCCTCCGACAGACTCGCAAGGTCAATGACACCCTGCCTGAAGAGGCCGAATAACTTAAGCGCGACCTGCTCCCGGTCCATCTCATCGGCGATGCGATGCCTCGCGCAATGGTCGTCGAGAGCTTTTGCCAGGATCGTCAGTTCGGCTGGTTCCACCACTTGATACGCCGTCATCACACGCCTCCCACACCGCGACGCCTGGACGATACACCCAAAAAAATCAGCTTCGAGTCAAACCTCTTTAGGACTGAGGTCCGATGCCGCCGCGCAGCAGTCGTCCTGGCTCCGCCAATAAGTCCTCGGGACGAGCGATTGTTGCATCCTTGCGCGCTTGCTTGCCGACCAGCGCGAAGCTTGAGGAAACCTAGCCCTCCTGCTCCTGGGGTAGGCCGTCGGTTAGATCGTAAAAATCGGACTTCGAGCCCACGAAAATATGCTTGGCAAGGCGCAGGCCGGTCGGTGGGTCAAGGGTTCCCGCAGCGACGAATGTTTCAACACCCGGAGCCGCCTTCCAGAATAGGTTACCGCCGCAGCGGGAGCAGAAGCCGCGCTCGACGTGACGTGACGAGCGGTACCAACTGAGGGTCGACGACGCTACCAGTGCAAGATCCTTCGAGCGACAGGCCGCCATAGCCGCGAAGTTGCCGCTGGTGCGGGCGCATTGGGTGCAGTGGCAGGCTATAGGCTGTGCAAGCTCGCCCGCTATTTGGTAACGCACACACCCGCATAGGCAACGACCAGATGACATGGAGACCTTACCCGTAGAGGAAGATTTTGTTCCATGAAGTTGCAAAGCTCGTTGGAGTCAGTTGATTGGAGTCATTATGTCGAAGTAGCCCTTCAGGTACATTTCGGGGAGACGTAACGCAGCTTCTTCTCGTCCTCAGGCGTCTCGACGTAGCTGACAAGGAGGCTTCAGCCGCCGCGCTGTGTTCTTCTTCAGTCCTTGGGAAGCGGCGGAGGGTTCCAGAACAGCGTCGCTTCTAAAGGGGGATGAAGAACAGCCAGCCCGCGTGCGCATGAGAGCTCGAACGAATTACTGGATTCGATTCCATAACTCGGAGTTCATTAGGACAGCTGGTTTAGCGATTGGAACAATCTCCGGGCGGTCGGCTTTGTTTATCGAATTCAACGGAGGGCCAGCCAATGTCCATCATTGAGAGCATCACCGGCATTTTCTCGTCAAAGGAAGAGCCGAAAAAGGCGCGTGCAAGAAGGACCGCGCCAAAGAACGCAACACCAAAGAAAGCCTCTGCCAAGTCGTCAGCTACCAAGAAGACTGGTGCGGCTCCGGCGATGTCGGCTCACTCGAAAGACGCCGCCCCCAAGAGTAAGTCAGGGCAGCCGAAGGCGCCGGCCAAAAAGAAAGCAGCTCACTGACCGAAGACAACCCCGCGGAAGCGGGGTTCTCATTCAGCAGACGGGCTTTGAAACGGCGTCAACTGCTGGGGTGGCCACTAAGGAACATTCGTTATCGGCCGCTGTTCTTCTCTGACCAGGAGGAACAGCCATGGCAGACGACAAGACCAAACGAGATTTTCGTGACCGCGATCGCATCTCGGCCGACGAGGATTACGAAGTCCGCTATTTCGCCAAGCAGCATCGGATCAGCCCCGACCAGGTGCGCGATCTCATCAAAGAGCACGGCAACGCCCGTAAGACGTTAGAGCGAAGAAAGCTTCGGGGATGACGAGACTTGCCGAACTCGGCTCTCCGAAACGGGTGACGGTGCACTGCCCGCCGGCTCGAAGGAGGATTCCGACTTCTACCGGTGCGAGACATGCGGCCAGTTCGTCGACTGCAAAGACCTCAGGCAGGTAATGTGGCACCAGTTCCAGGACGAGCATGAGCCGCCGGAGTTTGACGCATGAAGCCCGAAGATTGACCGTCCACGGTCCGGCCAGAACGAAGCCGAAAATCTACCTCAGATGGAAGCTTCGACCGCGCAGTGAAGAACGCCGTCAAGGGGATTAAGCCCGGAGACGACTAGCCGCCGCCCGTTCCAACGATGGCGATAGGGGGTCACCGCCCGCCGAGCGGATAAAGGGCACTCTTAAGGTGGCCGAGAGCGATCCCAACTGCCGGGCAGCGCTCCAACTGATCAGGTGACGAATGAGGGACTCTGCCCGCCCGGCGTGCCTCCAAGCGAACGGTCTATCAACGGCCAAGATGGACTTTCGCTGGCCGAAGCCGAGGCCGCGCGATCGTTGCCGTCAAAACTCTTGAGCTTCGACCCGCAAGAGATACGGCCAGCGCCAGGGATAAAGTCGTAGCTGGCCTTCGGTTCACACCACCTGTTCCTTACCTTGACTTGCCGCGCCCGCTACGAGCCGGAACAAGGCTTCGCCCTGATCGTTGGGACCGTGACGGAACGGGGGATTGCATGAAAACCTACCTGGTTGAAGAGATGGCCGGCGACACGCCGGTGTCCCATCACACCGTGATCGCAAACACGCCGTGGGAGGCTGCTGCGGTCGGCACCAAGAAAGAGGTTCAGTCGCGCAGAGATGAACGGCTATGGGTTCGCGTCACCGATGAAGGCAGCCGCGCCGTGTATAAGTATGCGTTCAAATAGGCCGTAACGACCTGTTCAAATCGCCCGTCCACCACGACAGGCGGAACGAGCAACGAACAGCGGCGTTCTTGTGGATGGCTCCAGAAGATGACATTGACATGGTGAAAGGCCATGTGAAGTTGGGGAACAGCATTTGGTTCGTCAACACCAACTGATTGCCCAACTCACGCGCGATAATCTGCCTGTGGCCAAGCTATCAATTTCCTTCACCGGTTGGAGGACATGCCGGAGCTGCATCGCAAGCATTTGGCCCGGATCCAACGCAAGGCCGCGGATAATAGCTGTTCACCTCGCGACGGGCCGCTTTTGAAGCCCGATCCAGCCCCGCATAGTGTGGACGCGTTGGAACTAGATTCCCGATAACCCCAAGCACGGCACTGGGCGATTCATGTGAGCTGAGGCAAGAGCATGACCCGCTTCAAGCAGACAGCTATTCAGAATTTCGGCGATACCGGAATGATCGCGAATATGGTCGTTGAAGAAGCGACCTTTTGCAAAGGCAGAACGGAACGCCACGTAAGTCTCAGGAGGCACCTCGTCAAAGTCGTACCGCTTGCCGCTGCTCACGAACCAGACCGAAAGGGTCCTTGCTCACCGGATCGTACTCTGTCTTTCTGATCGAGGTGGATGGCATGGCGCACCCATCGTTACAGGTTCGCCAACGATCGGAAGCCGTTTTTGTTTCAGGTACGCGAATTAACGCCCAGCATGAAGACGACAGCGACTTACGATTCGGCGGCGGATACATTCACGCTCGAGAAAGGCATCTGGCAGGGGACGTTTCCGATCGTCGATTTGCCTAAGTGGGTGCACTTCTATCGCCAGCAGATGGAGCGCTACCCCGCACATGCGGGATCGTATGCAGAGGATGTAAAAGCCCTTGAGGCGCTGGCGGCTGAGTTGCGTTGGCGGCAATAGAAGAGCCCGCACCGCGGGAACGGTGCGGGCCTATGTCGGGGTACTGCCGACCCCGACACGACGCGTGCGGGGTTTTGGGAGGGGATTGCGTCGCGGCTACCAAACCTCGATCCGACTGGAATGTTCCGCCGAAACTGTGAGGCTCGCGGGCCGCGTACCCAGAGTAGGTACTGAGAAAGTCCGAGCCCGGCCCGCAGATCGAGGGTGACACAGGATTGTGCGAGCCGGGCCAAGCCGCCGGCACCTATTCCGGGGGGAAGCGGTTTTCAAAAGCCGGCGGTGAGCAAAGTTGTTCGACAAACCCTCGTACTGAGGACTGAGGTCCCATTGCGGTACTTGCGATGGTCTATCTGAAAGAGCCCGTCGGCCCTGGTTGCCAGGATTGGTTCTTCATCGGCCTCCCTGCGACAACCGCATCTCCAGTGGAGGGCTGGTGCTGCTACTCTCCGCCCCGACGCGGTGCGCGGCGGGCCCAGCCTGCGCACCGCGTCCTTGGTCAACTTCACCCCCGGCCCGATGTTCCATTAGCGGTTGCTTGACTAAGCCGCTGCCCGCTCCAGACTCTTTTTTATGGCGAAGGGCCAATTCAACATCGGCGATGAAGTCGCCATCACCGCTACCGTGCGCAGGCGCGTCACGGAGGATCGGGTGAGCGTTTCGATTCCGACTTATAACCAACCCCACTCGATCATCGAAAGGGCCAAGGTGATGAAAGGCCAACCGATAGAACTGGTCGGCGACGTCAAGCGTGTCGATGAGGACCAGGTTACCGTCAATCTCGGAGTGCCTGTGACTGTGAACGCCGGCACCCTCAAGCTGGTGACACGCTACGTCGCTCCGAAGCGGAAGAGTCCGCTGATCGACAATGCGACTTCAGGCTCCCGCTATTTCGGTCTTGCGTCTTCTTGGACGAGCGCCTCGAGAGAGGGACAAAGCCGTGAAGGCGCTTTGAAGTAATCTATCGCCCGAGCGGCAGCTTAGACACTGACTGCAGCTCGGCCTCGTCTCTGATTCCTGCGAGGTAATTTGCCAGGAGCCGAGATGCGAGGGCTTCGCGTCGCTCAGGTGATTGATGTTCGTCCTTCAGTTTGTCGAACACGCGACCGAGCAGCGCAACTTCTGAAGGACTGAAGACGCCCGCCTCTCTGGCTCTCTGATAAATTGGCATGAGGTCCTCCCAGCACTGGCCGAGCCCTCAAACGCAGTCAACTGATCTTTGATATCCTCAGTTGTCAAGAAAAACCGCGCTAAGGGTGGGAAGGTGTCTCGCACTGAGTGCAAGGGAGCCAGATGCGATGGGGATCCGCTGTGAGCCGCTAGTCTGGCGCAGGGTTGGGGCCATTTCCTGCAGCAGACTTTGCAGGGCAGCTTTGCGCTCGATCAGCGGCTGGCGGCGGAGGTCGCGACCGTTCAGGTGCAAGAGGTCGAAGGCAAAGAACATGATCTTCGAAGAATTCGGACTTCCCAGCTCTCGCTCCAAGGCTTGAAAGTCAGGCAGGCCTGTTTTGCCGAGGACGACAGCTTCACCATCAAGGATTGCGGATTTAACAGGGAGGTTTGCCGCCGTCTCAACGATGCGCTTGTATAGGTGCGACCAGTCATAGCCCCGCCGCGTAAACGCCCTCGCCTGCCCACTTTCAATGATGAGTTCTGTCCGGTAACCGTCGTATTTGATCTCGTGCAGCCAGTCGGCGTCGGCGGGGGTCTTTCGACGAGCGTCGGTGATTGGAAATCGATGAAGGCGAGTTGCCCCTTCGGTTTAGGCATGCGCTGCGGACTCCCTGAACCCTGATTCAAACCTGGCCGTCGCGATCGGTTCCGATAAAATTAGCAAAAGTGCATGTAAAGCCTGCCCTGGACGCCTATTGCGGATGCATTGCCGAGAGCTTCCGCGATCACACCATGCCTGAAGCAGCATCATTTTAGCTAAACTGTATGTGCGGCGGACCACAGGTTCGCCAGGCCGGCGCACGCTTCAGGCAATCTCCCAACGAGAGGCCCCGGCCACCTTAGCCCGCTGCAGTTGGTGGTGGCACATCTGCAGCGGGTTTTGGGGTGAATGCGCTAGCGGCGGAGCCCCGACGTACGGGCCCTGCATCATCACATGAGTGGCCAGACCCGGATCGCGCTGATAGCGAAAGCAAGTTGTGCGGACAGCGAGTGGCTGCGCGCAACCACCCTTTGGATCAAGCGCGTCGTAAAGCCTGGCGCGCCACGTTCGGCTGCCGAGGTCGCTGATGTTGTCCTAGCTCGATGGACCGAGTGTTGGCCGTCATCGTAGTGATCCGTCGCTGCCGGAGTCTGAGAATGCGGC
Organism: Mesorhizobium sp. WSM3859; assembly: GCF_002295065.1. GTDB lineage: Bacteria > Pseudomonadota > Alphaproteobacteria > Rhizobiales > Rhizobiaceae > Mesorhizobium. The sequence continues at coordinate 87,061 of NZ_NSGG01000006.1, read as the reverse complement.
GATGATCGCCTCGAGCGATACGTTCAATGCGCTGGAGAAGGTGCGACCCTTCTGCCAGACCGCGACGTAGTGATAGAGCGCCGATGGTTCCACCGGCCTCGCCTCAAGGTGAAAGGCAGCGTACTCGCGCGCGATGATCTCGTTGGTTATCGCAATGCCAAGCCCGGCCGACACGTACCCGGCTTCGTGACCGTTGCAATCGAACTCGACAAGTATGTCGGGCTCGGCACCCGCGAAGCGCAGCGCATTGAAATTCATCTGATGGGCAGCGAATTGCGGATCGATATCGACGATGGTCTCGCCGGCGAGGTCCTGAGCCTCGACACGGTCCTGTCGCGAGAACCGGTGGCCGGCAGGAAAGATGCAGACATTGCGCGCCGATCCCAGCGGCGCCCATTCGAACAGGCGCGGGTCGAGCGGCAACCTTGAGATTCCAAGGTCGGCTCGGCCGGCCAGGATGTGCTCCCCGATCTGCTCGTAGCTGCCTGAGATAGAACGCACATTCGAGGCGGTCTTGGCATGGATGATGGCAACCACCTTGGGCAGCGTCACGAAGCCAAACACCGAGGGAGCAGCGATCGCGATCCGCTGCTTTTCTTCATTCTTCATCGCAAAGATGGATGCTTCCAGGCGCCCGAGCGACGTCAGCGCCATCTCGACGTTCCGCAGCAATTCCCAGGCCTCGAGAAGCGGCACGATGCGGTTGGCGGAGCGCTGGAAGAGCGTGAGGCCGACCGTTGCCTCGAGCTGCTTGACATGCTGGCTGACGGCTGGCTGGCTGATGCCGAGCTCGGCCGCGGCGCGCCTTGTCGAGCCGGTGCGCAGCACGGCGCGGAAGACTTGCAACTGACGGAACTTGAAGCCGCCTGGCAGCGGTTCCATTGCCTGCGCTCCTCCACGATGGGCCGTCGCCGCACTTTGCGGGCGGGCAAAAACTTGTGGGTGTTGCGCCTGAGATCAGGCGCGCTCCGGGACGGACTATAATATAGTCACTATAGTGACTGGTAAAGCTGAAGCTTTGCTTATCGCTATGCGCGCATGCGCCTGGCGGAGATTTTTGGAGCAAACGTTCGCAGGGTCCGCCTGAAGCGCGGAATGACCCTGGAGTCGCTGGCGACCGAAGCCGGCCTCGCCTACAGCTATATGGGCGGCATCGAACGCGGGCAGAGAAATCCCAGCCTGGACGTGGTCGAGAGGATCTCGAAGGCTCTGGAGTGCGATCCCGTCACGCTGTTCCGCTCGACCCCCGCGGACAAATAGCTGGCCTGCGAAGTCCAGGAAGCCAGCCCTCAAACCCCCTCCCCGCCGCGCGGGCTCCGCGCTCGTCCCGGCCCGCCAGATGGGCCGCCCCTTTGACTTGCCAAGCATCGGCTGTGCTTTGCAGTGCAAGGTTAATTGACCCACGCGGCCGCCGCGTAACGCACAGCAGTTCAGATTAATTCCGCGCTATAACAATGACTTATAGCAACATTTCCGAAAATTATTGATTGATCTGGGATAAGTCCGATATTACCGTAAGAGAAATCCACAAGTTACTTAGAATTACCTGTGGTAGAATCCGCAACCATAGGTGTGCCAGCCGATTCTGAACTGCAGACGATCGGCACGTCTCACCGTATTGCACCCCGAGGAAAACGCCCGATGGGTGGTTTTACTGCTCAGTTTGCTGTCGCCCTGACCGTGACCATCAGCCTTGGGCTGATCAGCGGCTGGCTTGGGACCGCCGTCGGATTGCTTCTGGCAATCTCGAAAGGCGCGGCTCACCACCCGATGCTCGCCGGTATGGTGACCGTCTACACCACGATTGTGCGTGGCCTGCCTGAACTTCTCATTATACTGCTCATCTATTTCGGCGGGACCACGCTCGCAAGCCGGCTCGCCGGCCGCTATGTCGAGGTGAACGCCTTCACCGCCGGCGCGATTGCGCTCTCGGTCGTTTTCAGCGGCTACGCGACCGAAGTGTTCCGCGGCGCGATCGCCGCCGTGCCCGCTGGCCAGACCGAAGCGGCCAAGGCGCTTGGACTGAGCGCCTGGCAGCGCTGGCTTCTCATCATCGGGCCGCAGATGCTGCGGCTGGCGCTGCCAGCCTACGGCAACCTCTGGATCTCACTCTTCAAGGACACGGCGCTGGTTTCGATCGTCGGTCTCACCGACATCATGCGCGTGGCCTATGTCGGCGCCGGATCCCAGCGCGCGCCACTGACCTTCTATCTCGCGGCATCCGCGCTCTATCTGTCGCTGACCACCTTCACGCTGCTGTCGATCCGCATCGCGGAGCGGCGCTATCCAGCTCTTGGCCGCTAGGAGGGCGCGCTCCATGAACCTCGGTTTGATGCTCGACGCCGTCACCGTGCTGCCTTCCGGCATTGCGCTTACCCTCACCCTGACCGTCCTTTCGCTGACGGCCGGATTCCTTCTGTCCGTGCCGCTGGCCTTCGTCCGCGCCTTTGGGCGACCCGCCTTCTCGGGCGCGGCGCTGGCCTACACCTATGTCGTTCGAGGCACGCCGATGCTGGTGCAGCTCTTCCTGATCTATTACGGCCTCGGCCAGATCCAGGCTGTACGGGCAAGCATCTTCTGGGTGGTCCTGCGCGATCCCTTCTGGTGTGCGCTTTTAGCCTTTTCCTTGAACAGCGCCGCGCACACGACGGAGATCCTCTGCCGCGGTCTCCAGTCCGTGCCCGGGGGCGTCATCGAGGCGGCTGCGTCGGTCGGCCTGAAGCGCTTCCAGACAGCCCGCCTGGTCACGTTCCCGATCGCTTTCCGGATATCGCTCCCGGCCTATGGCAACGAGGTGGTGGGCATGATCAAGGGCTCGTCGCTCGCAGGCACCGTGACGCTGCTCGAGATCACCGGCATGGCGAGACAGATGGTTTCGACGACCTTCGCTCCCTACGAGATCTTCATCGTCGCCGGGGCGATCTATCTGCTGCTGACGTCAATAGCCGTAAAAGCCACGCAACTCCTGGAACGCAGGCTTTCGACCGACCGACGGCCCGCTCAGCGACAGAGATCGCGATGGCGCCCGCCCCTGCCCGGCCAAGGCATCACGACGCCGTCGCCCTGATCGGGCCGACTGCAGAAACTCCTACCAATCCAAATCAACGAAGAGGTGCATCATGCGCATACCCCTTGTTATTGCCATCACGGTCGCGGCGCTGACGCCGGCCTTCCCCGCCGGCGCGCAGAGCGAACGCGTCATATCCATCGCCTCCGAGGGCGCCTCGCCGCCCTGGGACGGCACGAACGAAAAGGGGGAGCTCTACGGATACGACATCGATGTCGGCCGCGAGCTTTGCCGCCGCATCGCGATCAAATGCACTTTCGTGCCGCAGGATTGGGACGGGATCATACCCGCCCTGCTGGTCGGCAAGTTCGACGTGATCATGTCCGGCATGGCGATCACCGAAAGGCGCAAGCAGTCGATCGCCTTCTCCGCCCCTTACGCCAGCGGCTTCAACCAGTTCGTGGTGCGCAAGGAACTTGGTCTCGATCCTGGCGACATTACGCAGAAGGTGAATCTGTCGACCGTCGGAGACAAGGAGAAGGCGGCCATCGAGCGTCTGCGCTCGACGCTCAGCGGCAAGGCGATCGCGGTGCTGCGCTCGTCGAACTCGGAAGCGGTGGTCAAGCAGCTCATGGGCGATGTCGTGACGATCCGCAGCTATGACAGCCTCGACAACATGAAGCTCGACCTCGCGGCGGGCCGCGTCGACGGCGGCCTTGCCGACTATTTCACGTGGCGGGATTTCCTGGAGACGCCGTCTGGATCGGGGGCAGCGTTCTTCGGCCCGGAACTGAAGGGCGGGCTCTGGGGGCCGGGCGTCGGCGCCGGCATGCGCAAGGACGATGCGGAACTGCTCACCAAGTTCAACGCGGCGATCGACGCCGCCACCAAAGACGGGACGATCAAGGCGCTCAGCCTGAAATGGTTTAAGACCGACATCTCGCCGGCGGTCACCAATTGAGCCAGCGCCGAGCCCCGCTACGCATGAGGCCAAAAGCCGGCCGCCCTCCCCTCCTTCAAGGCAAGCTTCCATGAATAACCAATTCTGCGCGGTCGTGACCGGCCAATCGTTGATCACTCATGACGTCCGTCATGTCCAGGATGAGCGGTTCACGGAGGTTGAACGCTTCTTACAACAGGGCGACGTCGTCTTCACCAATTTCGAGTCGACGATCCTGGGGAAACACGGTGGCTGGCCTACCAAGGGTAAGTACTTCGGCTATTCCACGGCTGAAGTGCTGGATGCATTGCAGGACATTGGTTTTAACGCGCTCGCGCTCGCCAACAACCACGCCTTCGATCTCGGCGCCGGCGGCATCCTCTCGACGCTGGAGGAAGTGGAGCGCCGAGGCTTTCTCCACGCCGGCATCGGGACAGACGAGACCAGCGCCCGCAAGCCGGGCCGCCAGCGCTTGGGCGGCCGAGAGGTCGCGCTCCTTGCGTTCGATGCAGGACCCGGTCCCGCGAGCATGTATGCCGAGGACCGCACGGCCTTCCGCCCTGCCCGCCCCGGCGTCAACCGCCTCAAGACCTTTCGCAAGATCGGGGTTCCGGACGGGCATCTGCGCAGGCTGGCAAGACTTGGCGAACATCTGAAGTGCTCGGCCTTCGAGCTCACCAATTACGCGCAGCCGGAGGACCCAGTGGAGGTGACCGCCGGCAGGGAGATCAATTTCTACGGCACGGTGTTCACGCAAGCCGCCGACTTCGGCCGGCTGATCGAGATCGATCCACAGAGCGCGGACGCCCATTTGTCGGCCATCCGGCGAGCGGCGGCGCAGGGGGATTTCGTGATCGCCTACCTCCATCACCATCATTGGGAACCGGGCTGGCAGGACGTGCCGCGCTGGGTGCGGACCTTCGCCCGCACATGCGTCGACGCGGGCGCCAGCCTGTTCGTCAGCCACGGCGCGCCGGTCCTCCAGGCGATGGAAATCTACAACGGCTCCCCGATCTTCTACGGCCTCGGAAACTTCCTCTTCCAGGTGCACGCCGACGAGACGGAGTGGGATCCGCCGGAGGTCTGGCAAGGCATCATCGCCGCCTGCCGCTACGATCCGGGCAAGATCCTCACAGAAATTGACCTTCTGCCCGTTACGATCGGCGCCGAGCCTCATTCTCCCGGATCAGCGGCAGGAACGCTGGTGCCGCTCAGCGCCTCCGGAGGCACCGCGCATGAGATCCTCGAGGGATTCGCCAGGCGCTCGCGGGCATTCGGCGTCGAGATCGACATATCCCTGGCCCGCGGCCGCATCGAGGTGCCCGCCGCCAAAAAATTCGGCTGAAGGGTCCAGCCGGCTTCAGGATGTCCGGCGATCGGCAGGCGCAGGCTCCCCAGCCGGCTCGTCATCGCCGTTCCGGTCGAGCAACGCCAATTCCTCTCCCAACGCTGCGATCAGGGAAGAGAGGCGACCGCGAACGCGCGGCGGAAGATGCATCAGGCCCTCGATCAGATGCCTCCCCTCGGCGCTGGCGATGAACGCCAGGCGCTCATCGACCGGCAAGGGTTGCTCCTGGTGGCGGCTCTCATCATTTCCCGGCAGGCCTTCGAAGAAGCGGCTGACCGGAACTCCGAGCGAAGTGGCGATCTCGTAGAGCATTGACGAGCTGACGCGATTGCGGGCGTTCTCGTATTTCTGGAGCTGCTGGAAACTGATGCCGATGGCGCGGGCGAGTTGGCCCTGCGAGACGTCCGACTGGACGCGAACCGTCGCAATCTGCCTGCCGACATGCCGATCGGCCGGATGAGGTTCGCTCTCCACCGCCTGCTTGCGCGTTGTCCGAAGCAGGACGGGACGTTGCGGTTTCAACAAGGCTTCCGATGCTCCAAAGCGTTCCACCCCCGACAGGTTTGCCGCGACACAGAGGTCTCGCTCTCGTCTGCCAAGCAGGGACGGTCAGCCATTTAATATACCTTATGAGGCTTAAAATCACCCTATAGGTGGCAAAGACCATGTGCCTGCCGATGGTGGATGCATGGTCAGTCCACGACAGATTCGGGCCGCGCGCGCTTTGCTTGGTTGGTCGCAGCAGGAGCTTGCCGACAAGGCGATCGTCTCGCTCAACGCGCTGGCCCGTCTGGAGAGCGGCAAGGTCGATTCCCGGGTCAGCACGATGCAGGCCATCGAAGCAGCTCTGACCAGGGCCGGCGTCGAGTTCCTGCCCGCTGGTCAAAAGGGCGAGGGTGTCCGCCTCCTCGATCCTCACGGCTGAGCCCCCTGCCCCGACTGCTGGCCAATCCGAACGACGTCCTCCAGTACCGAACGTATCTGTGGCCATGGAAATTCAGGATCGTTCTCCGAAGGCTGTCCTTCCCTCAGCACCGCGTCGAGCTTGGCGGCCACTCCTGCAAGCGACGTGGCCCGGGCCGGGACAGAACCTCGAGCAAATCCGCCGCTCTACCAGCAGCTTCGCGTTCAGCCCTCAACGCAGCCGAGTAGCCAAGTTCGTGATCGGCGGTATCCCAGCGGGCCTGATGAGCCGCAAAATCGGCTTCTGCCTTCTCGCCGTCAGACGACTGAATTGTCGCGCAAGGAAGTCCGACCGTTTCGATCAGTTTGCCGCTCCAGGCAATGGCGGCGGGGCTGGTCTACGCTTTACCTCGTCATGAGAACTTAGCAGGTCAAGCCATAGAAAAGTCCCCATGTTCGACCAGAGTTAGGGAGCCGCCGATTGGGCGAATCCCGTTAAGGCTAGCGTGCTCCAGTCTGGCTTTTATGGGACTTTCGAAGCACAAACGGCGAACATAGCGTACCGCCTGTGTGCAACGCGTCTTACAAGAAGACAATCAGAAGGGGTTCAAAGGCCCCGACGGCATGAAGTTCGGTGTCGACGTCCGCCTGTATTGCACTGTCTATGGACAGCAGAACGTGACCGTTCTCGACAGAGATGGCCGAGTGGCCGATCGGATGATGCTTGACGGTCCTTGCCCTACCAACCTCGCCTTTTCGCGAGATGGCAAAAAGATACTTAGATCCTTGAGGCTCCTTGCGCGGGGCAGGCCTACACTATCCGAACACACGTTAGGACTGATCGCGCCAGTTTGCTAGGCCCCGATTGGGACGTCAGGAGCAGACCCCATCCAACGTCCCTATTCGGCGCAATGTGTCTGGGCCCGCAAATAGCATGTCGGCTTTTGTAATGGCGGCGAGAATGACCGCAATGTGGCGCGTTGCAGATCGGCAGCATCGGGCCGAAAGCGGTAGGTCAGCTTGCGGTATTCAGGAATCGATAGCGGACGCAATTTGCGATGCTCTATGTCTCGAGCTAACCGGTGGGAACATGGAATTCGAAGAGAATACGTCGGCTCGCCCATAACTGCCAGGGGCGAAGGCCGGGCGCAATGCAGCTCAGGGCAGTGAAACGGCGAGTCGGCGAGTGTTCGCAGATAGGCGATCACGTTCAGCCGGTCAGTTTCATCGGGTGCGCCTCGAACGTCCATGTTCACGCCCGGCGTCGTGAGAGTAGGACCCGCGAGAAAATGTTGAGGTCCTCGTACGTCCAGGAACCCTCCCAGGCCAAGAGGGTGTGGGAGTAGCCGTCGAACTTCGTCGACGCCTTGTCGCGTCCGACGACGTTCCACAAGTTCGGCCCCTTGGTAGGTACATCCTGTGCACGCACGACATGACAGAAGGAGCAGTTGGAGGCAAAGAACGCCGCGCCCTTTGCCTGGTCACAGATTGCCAGCCTCGCGTAAATCGGCTCGGGCTTCAGAATGACGACCCCATGAGCCTGCAGGTAGGCCGCGATGTCGGGGTGGTCGTCGTGCTTTGCAAGGTGGTAGGGCGTGATAATGCCGGGTAGACGGGCGGGGTCGCCCTGGATCCAGATGGCGTTCACGTCTGCGCCGGCTTCAACGAGCACCTTGACACAATCGAGACAGCCGTTCGCGACCGCGAAGTGCAACATGGGCTCGCCGCCTCTCGCTTTGGCATTGGGGTCAGCACCATGTGACAACAACACTTGCATGAGGTCGGCGTAACCCTTCAGGACAGCAACGGTGATCGGCAGACCGACCGCCGACTCCTTGCTCACCCCCGCGCCGCGCTTGATCAGCAGTTCCGCCGCCTCGGGATGGTGGCTGCGTACTGCCAGGAAGAGAGGAGTGGCTCCCTTGTCCTGCTCCTCGATGGCCGCCCCTGCATCGAGGGCCGCTGCGATAGCGGCAAGGTCCCCGTTCTTGGCCGCCTCGTGAAGCGGACTGCCTTGGGAGCACGCTTCCAATCAGTTCACGCATCTGGCTCTCCCTGGGCCGACACGGTGATTGAGAAGCGTATATCCGCTCAACTCCCTCGACTACTCCGGCGCGTCGCGCTCGCCATGAACGCAGATCAGGCGTATACTTAACGATTGCTGGCTGGGACCTGACGGAGCCGGCAACGGAGAGCGGGAGACTCCGCCTTACGATCTGGCGCGATTCTAACTCGCGTTGTTCCGCGCGCTCTCAAGACTGCCGCCTCGGCCGGCCTCTCGTTTGCGCTATTCCGGCCGCCATCACTTTTTGTCACTGGAGGAGAAAACAGCTTTTCACTGGAGGAGAAATCATCATGTATTACCTTCCACGACGCGAATTCATCGCTCAAGGCAGCGCGGCCCTCGCGGCGCTGGCTATTTTCCACTCACGGTTTGCCCAAGCCTTTCCAAGCCGAGCGGGTGAAACCGTGATCCCGTGGCTTGATCAGCCGCAGCCCAATCCCGTTCCGGCGGTCATCCAGAGCCAGCTTGTCTGGGAGGATTTGGATTCCTGGGTGACGCCTAATGAGAAGTTCTTCAGTATCGCGCATTTTGATCGGCCAACCATTGATGCGAACGCCTGGAAGCTGGAAATCGATGGGTTGGTGAAGAAGCCTCTGAGCCTGTCGCTTGCCGACCTCAAGGCCCGGCCGCGCCAGGAGGTGGTTTTCACCGTGGAATGCTCGGGCAATCACGGTTTTCCATTTTTTACCGGCGGCATTGGCAATGCCCGCTGGGCAGGCACACCGCTCGCCGCCATTCTTGAAGAGGCAGGCGTGAAAGAAGACGGCATCGAAGTTGTTTTCTGGGGCACTGATGTCGGCGACATCGCTCTCAAGGACAATAATCGCGACGTCAAGATGCATCAGAATTTCGCTCGCAGCATGTCGCTCGCCGATGCGACGAATCCCAACAACATCCTGTGCTACGAGATGAATGGTGCCGCTCTGCCAGCACCCAACGGTTTCCCGGTGCGGCTCATCGCGCCCGGTTGGTACGGCATCGCTAACGTCAAGTGGCTCAAGCGCATTGAGATACGCAACAGGCGCTTCATGAGTCTGCTGATGGCACGAGACTACGTCACCATCCGTGAGGAAGAGCACAATGGCGAGACGGTGTGGGCCGAGACCTCGGTAGGCCGCGCATTGCTGAAGTCCGCGCCTGCCAGGGTGACGCGCAGCGATGCCGGGTACCGCATCAGCGGTGCGGCCTGGGGTGCGCCAATCGCAAAGGTCGAAGTGAAGATCGATGATGGCCCGTGGACCGAGGCGACGATCGACCATGCGGAAGAAGCTGAATTCGCGTGGAAGGTCTGGTATCTTGACTGGAAAGACCCATCAAAGGGCGAGCACACGGTCACCTCGCGCGCCACTGATACGTCAGGCAAGGTCCAGCCCGCGATGGACGATCCGGTTATCGCCAAGAAACACACCTACTGGGAAAGCAATGGCCAAGTCACGCGCCGCGTCAGCATTGCTTGAGAAGGTTACCGGTGGCGGCCCTACCAGACTGACGAGGATCGAGGTGACCTCACTCCAAATATGGGGCCACCCGTCATTGCTGTCGAGCAAGCCTATGTCGCGGGCGCATTCATTGATTCGGACAGTCCGCTGTAGGTGCAATGCCGCTAGGAAGCTTTGGGGCCGGCAGCGGAATGGCGGCTTTTGGTATCCGAAGAACGATAGCGGACGTTCGCCCGGTGAGACCAAGGTCAGAAGCTGACCGATGCAGACCTTTGTGTCGATCACTCGGAACGGCTGCAAGTAAACTTGAAGGCACCGTTCGCAATCGTGCGAACGGTCTCCACCGACATCGAGGCGCTGACGTGATGTTTGGCGCGAGCAAGTTTTGGGCTCGCGGCCAACGCAAATTGGGCGTATCGTGGCATATCGTCGGTTGCTAATAAATGAGCCGGCGACTGAGAGCGCAAGACTCCCGCATCGGACTGGGCGCGTTCGAACCACAACTACTCGTTGCGCCCACGAGACCATCTGCCTCCGCCGAACCTCTTTTGCCCGGTTCCGCCCAGAATTGCCGTTTGCGATTCGGAAGAGGAGCGTTCCGATGCGTACTATTCAAAATCGCCGCACCTTCGTGGCCAGCGCTGCGGCGATCGGCGCCGCAAGCCTCATCGGCGGAACGACTGAGGTCTGGGCCGAGGCGCCCCCGGAAACGACTACTGTGCGGCTGGGCCGCTGGCTAGGTGGAGCCTATTGCTGGGGTTCGCTCTATCTCGCCGGGGAGCTGCTGCGCGCCGACGGCATGACCGACGTCCGCTACGTCGAAGGAGACACCAAGGTCGACAACACGCTGTGGCTCGCTGGCGGAGCGACGGACTTTGATTTCAACATGCCGACGATGCATATCCGGTCCATCGATGCTGGAGCACCTATCAAGATCTTGACCGGTGTGCACATGGGTTGCTGGGAGCTGCGGGCCAGCGACAGAGTCAACGGCGTTGCTGACCTGAAGGGCAAGCGGGTGGGGATTTGGGCCCTGAATGACCATCCACACGTATTCCTTAGCCTGATCGTCAACTATGTTGGGCTGGATCCCGGCCACGACATCGAATGGGTCGTGGGGCCCTCGCCGATGCAGGATTTTATCGGCGGCAAGGTCGATGCCTTCCTCGCCGACACCAGCGCGTTCTCGAAGGTCCGTTCCGATGAGATAGGCCACACGATTGTCAGCAACTTGGTCGACCGTCCATGGTCGGAATATTACTGCTGCATGGTCGCAGGGAGGGCGGACTATGTAGAAAAATACCCGCTGGCGACCAAGCGTGTACTGCGAGCCATCCTCAAGGCTGCCGATTTCTGCGCGTCCGCCCCGACCTCGGCGGCGCGCGAGCTGGTCGATCGCGGCTTTCTGCCGAGCTACGACCTTGCACTGACGACCCTGCAGAATACCGCGCACGACAAATGGCGGACCTACGATGCAGAGGATTCGGTCCGCTTCTATGCGCTCCGCATGAAGGAGACGGGCATGATCAAGTCGAGCCCGCAGGCAATCCTGGCCGCCGGCACGGATTTCCGTTTCCTCAACGAGCTTAAGCGCGAGCTGAGGAGCTGAGCAGCTAGCTGGCTCGTGTGCTTTCCTTGGAAAGGACGGCCCAATGCAGATCATCCAGACCCGCCGCCGATTCCTGGCCGGTGCTGCACTGGCGGGCGCTGCCGGTATCCTCGGTCTTCCGGAGTCACTCCACGCGGAACTGCCATTGGAAACGACCACGGTTCGGCTGCCGCGGTGGGTAGGCGGTTCCTACTGCTGGGCCGGCGCGTACATCGCCGGGGAACTGATGCGCGCAGATGGCTTCACAGACGTTCGCTACGTGGAAGGTGACAGGAGCGTCGACCAATCGGAGTGGATCGCACGCGGTGAGACGGATTTCTCGGTCAACTTTCCGCCGAACCAAATTGCGTCGATCGATGCCGGCGTGCCGATCAAGGTGCTAACCGGGTTGCACTCGGGATGCCTCGAACTGATCGCCAAGGAGAGCATCCGCAGCGTCACGGATCTGCGGGGCAAGAGGGTGGGCGTTGATGGTTTCAACAACTCGCGACACGTGTGGCTGTCCCTCATGTCCGCCTATGTCGGGCTCGATCCCGTCAACGATATCCGGTGGGTCTTGACCGAGAACGTCAAGCCCACGGAACTGTTCGTCCAAGGGAAGATCGACGCCTTCCTCGGGACCCCGCCCCAGCCGCAGGAGCTGCGCGCCAAGAAGATCGGCCACACCATCCTCAACAATGCCGTCGACCGCCCATGGTCACAGTATTTCTGCTGTATGATCTCCGCGACGACGGATTATGCAAATAGGTACCCGGTGGCGACCAAGCGGGTCTTGCGCTCCATTCTGAAGGCCGCCGACCTCTGCGTGTCGAATCCGGAAATGGTGGCCCGGCAGATGGTCCATCGCGATTTCGTCCCGTCGTTTGACTACGCGCTGCAAACGCTGAAGGATATCCGGTACGACCGCTGGCGGGAGTTCGATCCTGAAGACTCGATCCGGTTTTACGCCCTGCGACTTCAAGAAGCCGGCATGATCAGGTCGAGCCCCCAGAAGATCATCGCAGACGGTACCGATTGGCGGCTCCTCAACGAGCTAAAGCGAGAGCTGAAGATATGAGCAACAGGCAAGCATGTGGCCGAGCGCTCGCCATGGTGGCATGGCCGAGGCTCGGGTTTGTGCACAACACGGCATCCACTGGTCACCGTTCTCGGTGTCACACTGGCCAGCATTTGGAAGGGAGGTCCCGATGCGTACCCTATACCCCGGACGGTTCAACCGACGCAGCTTCCTGCATGGGATGACGATGGCAGGGACAGCCGGGCTGCTGGGCTGGTCCCACCCTAGCCGGGCCGCTGCCGAGCCGCCGCCCGAGACGACGCGGATCCGGCTCGTCCGGATTCCCAGCATCTGTCAGGCCCCCCAGTACGTAGCCGAGGAACTGCTGCGCAGCGAAGGGTTCACCGACGTGCAGTATATCCAACGAGAGGGTACTGCGGATATCGCACCGGCCCTCGCCTCCGGTGAAGCCGACCTCAACAATCATTTTGCCGCCCCGCTCCTTCTCCGCCTGGAGGCGGGGGATCCCATCGTCATCCTGGGAGGACTCCACGTCGGCTGCTTTGAGCTGTTCGGGAACGATCGCGTCCAGTCAATCCGCGACCTCAAGGGCAAGACCGTGGCCGTGCCGTCGCGAGATTCCAGCCGGTACGTCTTTCTCGCCGCTATGACGGCGTATGTGGGCCTCGACCTCCACAACGACATAAATTTCGTCACGCATCCGGGACCCGAGTCCATCCGGCTCCTGAGTGAGGGCAAGATCGATGCCTACCTGGGCTTTCCTCCCGAACCGCAGGAGATGCGGGAGCAGCGGATCGGCCATGTGGTGATCAGCAGCACCGTCGACCGGCCCTGGTCGCAGTATTTCTGCTGCATGCTGGCTGGAAACCGGGAGTTCGTGGACAAGTATCCGGTGGCCACGAAACGCGCGCTGCGCGCCATCCTGAAAGCGGCGGATTTCTGCGCCAGCAAGCCCGAGCGGTCCGCGCAGCTCTTGGTGGACCAGGGCTATACCAGGCGCTATGACCACGCCCTCCAGGCCATGGAGGCGATCCCCTACGGTTGGCGTGAGTATAGCGCCGAAGACACCCTGCGCTTCTACGCCTTGCGCCTCCACGAGGTCGGGATGCTGAAGAGCACCCCCCAGACGCTTTTGGCCCAAGGCACCGACTGGCGTTTCTTCAACGAACTTAAGCACGAGCTGAAGATCTGACTAGGCAGCCAGCCCGTGCCATTTTCAACGCGAGGGAGAACCCCATGCAAATGATCCAGAACCGTCGTCGTTTCCTTACAGGCTTGTCTGCGCTCGCAGCCGCGGGCCTTGCGAAGGGCCGCAACGCGGCCGCCGCCGAAGCTGCACCTGAAACCACGGTCGCCCGCTTTGCGGCGGCGCCCGGTATCTGCATTGCTCCGCAGTACGTCGCCGAGGATCTGATCCGCGCAGAGGGGTTCTCGGATTTTGGCTTTGTGGCCGCCGAGGCCGGCATCGCCCAGACCGAGATGCTGGCGCGTGGCGACATCGACTTCGGCATTGACTTTGCCACGGCCCTAATCATTCCGGTTGACACTGGCGCCCCGATCAAGGTGATCTCCGGAGTGCATGTCGGCTGCTACGAATTGTTCGGACGCGAAGACATCAAAAGCGTCGCGGAGCTCAAGGGCCGCAAAGTCGGCGTGGGCGGCAATCTATCGTCGGATCCGCATATATTCGTCAGTGCCATGGCGACCTATGTCGGCCTCGATCCGCAACGCGACATCGAATGGATCGTCGGCGCAGCAAAGCCGGCGGAGCTCTTCGCCGAGGGCAAGGTCGACGCCTTCCTGGCTTTTCCGCCTGAGGCTCAAGACCTCCGCGCCCGCAAGGTCGGCCACGTCATCCTGGACAGTTCCAGGGACCGGCCGTGGTCGCAATATTACTGCTGCATGCTGGCGGTCAACGCCGCGTATGCCGAGAAAAATCCAGCCGCCACCAAGCGCGTCATCCGGGCCATCATCAAATCGGCCGACATCTGCGCGGCCGAACCGGAACAGGTGGCACGCCTCCTGGTGGATGGCGGACACACCGAGCAATACGACTACGCTGTGCAGTCGCTCCGCGAGCTCCCATACTCTAATTGGCGTGACTTCGATCCCGAGGACACGATGAGGTTCTTCTCGCTGCGGCTGCATGAAGCCGGAATCGTCAAGTCAAGCCCAAACGAGATCATCGCGAACGGCACGGATTGGCGCTTTTTCAACGAGGTCAAGCGCGAGTTGAAAACATGAGCGAGTGGCCGGCGCGCATCTTGGTGCTGGCGCTGATGGCCGGACCGGCGCAGGCGCATGACGCGCCGCATGATCAACGATTGCCGGCAATAGGACCGGCTCCAGATTTTACGCTGACATCACAGGACCGGGCGCGAGTCTCGCTGCACGACTTTCGCGGCAAGGTGATCGCCATTGCATTCATCTATACGTACTGTGCCGACGTCTGTCCCATGCTGACCGCCCAGATGGCCAGGGTGCAGGAAAAGTTGGGTAGTGCGTTCGGACCCAAAATCGCCTTCATTTCGATCACCGTCGACCCGGAGCGCGATACGTCCGATGTTTTGAAGGAATATGCGCAGAATTTTGGCGCCGATCTGAAGGGCTGGTCTTTTCTTACCGGCGATCCGGCGATTGTTCATGAGGTTGGACGGAAATATGGGGTCTTCGCGAAGAAGGCGGCGAACGGTGATGTCGACCATACCTTGTTGACCTCGCTCGTAGACCCGAATGGCATCTTGCGAGTACAATATCTTGGCGTTCGGTTCGACCTGGAGGAGTTCCGGGATGACCTTCTCAGCCTCTTGGACGAATCCAAATAGCTTAACGAACCGGCTCGTTGGCTGGGTTGCCCGGCTGCCGGCGCGCGTCCAGACCAAGCTCTTGATCGCGTTCCTGTCGATCGTCGGCCTGCTGATCGTGCTCGGGGCCGTCGGGTTGCAGGTGCTGAGTGGCGTCAACGATCAGACCAACGAACTGATCAAGCTGCAGCGCAGGATCGCGGCCTACCGCCAGGTACAGCACGATACGACCACCCAGCTCTACGGCATCTCCACCGCCCTGTTGCTTCAGGACGACCGGATGCTGGATGCGGCGCTGCGCCAGCTCAATCAGTTCGGCTACGACCTCGACCGCATGGAGTTCGTCGCCAAAGCCGAGGTGGACGTGCTTGGCCAGGTCAGGCAAGAGTACGAACGGCTGACGGCCGGGGTAACGCACGTGGCAGGGCTCGTCCGCGCCGGCCGTACCGAGGAGGCGCGCAAGGTTCAGCTTGATGAAATCATACCGTCGGCTGATCGCCTCGAGCGGCTGACAAACCAGCTGGTCAACATCGCCGAAGCCGACATGGTGGTGGCCATCGAAACGACCGAAGGTGCGTACGGCACGTCCAGACTGATCGTGGTCTCGTTTGCGGTGGGCAGTATACTGCTGGCGTTGGGGCTCGGCTACATCATCTCCTGGTCGTTAATCGAACCTGTCAAGAAGATCGAGACGCGTCTCAGCCAGATAGCGGCCGGCGACTTTGCCCAACAAGTTGCCGTCGCCAATCGCGACGAACTTGGAGTCTTAGCCGCTAACGTCAACCAGACCTCCGACCAGCTGGGGCGCCTGTATCAGGAGATTGAGACGCGCACCCAGCAGCTCGACGAAGCCCTTCAGCAGCAGACAGCCACTGCAGACGTTCTGAAGGTCATCAGCCGCTCTACCTTCGATCTGCAGGTGGTGCTCGATACGTTGGTGGAATCGGCTGTCAGGCTCTGCCGTGCCGACAAGGGTGGTATCGTGCAGTTGCTGGATGGCGTATTCCGCTATGTGTCGACGCATGGCTACCCGCCCAGTTTCCGTGCTTATGTCGACGCTAATCCAGTTCCAGCGCTTGCCGCAGGCCGAGGCTCCGCCGTAGGGCGCGTAATCGAAGAACGGCGTATCGTACAAATCGAAGACGTGACCGCTGATCCAGACTACCGCATTGCCTTGATCGCTGAGGCAGGCGGATTCCGCACCGTCCTCGCTGCACCGCTGTTGCGGGAGGGTGATCTCGTTGGCGTATTCGTCCTGACGAGGGTTGAGCCGCAACCTTTCAATCCCAAGGAGATCGCGCTCGTCGAGACATTCGCCGACCAGGCGGTGATCGCCATCGAGAATGCGCGGCTCTTCGAGGCGGTGCAGTCACGGACGCGCGAGCTTGCCGCGTCAGTTGGTGAGCTCGAGGCGCTTGGTGAGGTGAGCAAGGCGGTCAATTCGACGCTGGATCTCGACACGGTGCTGAAAACGATCGTCGCCAAAGCGGTCCAGTTGTCGGAGACGGATGCTGGCACCATCTACGTGTTCAGCAGCACGCGGCAGCAATTCCGTCCGCGCGCAAACTTTGGGATGAGCGATGAGCTTATCGCCGCAGTCTCGCACCAGACGATGGGGCTGGCCGATATGGGGATCGGCGACGCGCCCGGACGGTGCATGCCGGTGCAGTTTCCCGACCTCAGCAAGGAAACCTCATCCTTCCTTGTGAGAAAGACGATCGTCGACGCCGGATATCGCGGTGTCCTGATCGTTCCGCTGCTGAGGCCCAACAAGATCGTCGGTGCCCTGGTCGTCAGGCGCCACAAGCCAGGTCCATTCGATGAGCAGGTTGTTCACCTGTTGGAGACCTTCGCAGCCCAATCGGTGGTCGCGATCCAGAATGCCAAGCTGTTCCGCGACATCGAGGAGAAAGGCCAGGAGCTGGAGGCAGCCAGCCGCCACAAGTCCCAATTCCTGGCGAATATGAGCCACGAGCTCAGGACGCCGCTCAATTCGGTCTTGGGCTTCACAGAGCTGCTGGTCGACGGCATCTACGGCGAACTCCCGGACAAGGCCAAGACAACCGTCGCGCGCGTGCAGGCAAACGGTCGTCACCTCCTCGGCCTCATCAACGACGTACTCGACCTTTCCAAGATCGAAGCCGGACAGCTCACGCTGGCGATCGAGGACTACTCCGTCGCGCAGATTGTTCGATCGACCGTTGCCGCTGTCGAGCCGCTGGCTCGAGCGAAGGGTCTTGAGCTTTCAACGACTGTTGCCGAGAACCTTCCAATCGGTCGCGGGGACGAACGCCGTTTGACGCAGGTTCTATTGAATCTTGCAGGCAATGCCGTCAAGTTCACCGAAACGGGTGCGGTCGACATTCTTGCCGATGCGGTCGACGGCCACTTCGAGATCACCGTCCGAGACACCGGTCCCGGCATCGCGTCCAAGGACCAGGCTCTCATCTTCGAAGAATTCCAGCAGGTCGACAACAGCAGCACCAGGCAGAAGGGTGGCACAGGTCTTGGCCTGGCAATCTCGAAGCGCATCGCCGAAATGCATGGCGGAACCATAGACGTTGAATCCGTGATCGGGTCAGGGTCGACATTCCGTCTGAAGATACCAACCCGGATGAATGAGGACGTGAGGGCCGCATGAGCAAACGAATCCTTATGGTGGAAGACACCGAGGACAACCGCCAGATCATCCGCGATCTCATTGCCACCACCGAATACGAACTGATCGAGGCGGCGGACGGCGCCGCCGGCATCGCAGCAGCCGGAGCACAGAGGCCAGACCTGATCCTTATGGACATTCAACTTCCGGTGATCGACGGGTATGAAGCGGCCCGCCGCATCAAAGCCGACCCGGCGCTCCGGCACATTCCGATTATCGCCGTCACCTCCTACGCGTTGTCGGGCGACGAGGCGAAAGCCCTTGCTGCCGGGTGCGATGGTTACATTGCCAAGCCATTCAGTCCGCGCCGGCTGCTTTCCGAGATTCGCGGGTTCCTTTCTTGAGGGAGGCAGCGCCTTGCACGATCCGCCACGCATTCTCGCGGTCGACGATACTCCGGAAAATCTCGAGATCCTGCGCATGCGCCTCGAGGCGAACGGCTACGAAGTTGCAACCGCTGCCGATGGTGAAGAGGGGCTTGCGAAAGCCCGCGAACTCACGCCGGATCTGATCCTGCTCGACATCATGATGCCGAAGCTCGACGGCATCAGTGTGGTGCGCATGCTCAAGCAGGACACCTCCCTGCTGGCGATTCCGGTCATCCTCGTCACCGCGAAGGCCGACACGCGCGATGTGGTCGAGGGGCTAGACGCTGGGGGCGACGACTATTTGACAAAGCCCTTCGAGCACCAGGCGCTGTTGGCGCGGGTGCGCTCGATGCTGCGCCAGAAGGCACTTCACGACACTGTCGCGAAGCAGGCCAAGTGCCTTGAGGACCAAGCCGCGCAACTTTCCGACTGGAACCGCTCGCTCGAGCAAACCGTGGCCGACCAGGTGACGGAGCTCGAGCGAATGGCGCGGCTCCGGCGGTTCCTGCCCGTACAGGTCGCCGACCTCATTGTTGCGACGGGCAATGGAGACGCGCTCTTGCAGAGCCACCGTCGCGAGGTGACCGTTGTCTTTTGCGATTTGCGCGGCTTTACGGCCTTCGCGGAGACCGCCGAACCCGAAGAAGTCATGACGGTTCTTGCCGAGTATCATTCCTGCCTTGGTCAACAAATCGTCCGCCACGAGGGAACTCTCGAGCGGTTCGTGGGCGACGGCATCGTCGTGGTTTTCAACGATCCGCTGCCATGTGCCGACCACACCGAGAGAGCTGTCTCAATGGCTGCCGCAATGCGCGACGCGATTGACGAGCATTCAGAGCAATGGCGCAAGCGGGACTATTTGCTTGGCTTTGGGATCGGCGTTGCCAGGGGCCACGCAACCATCGGGCGCATCGGTTTTGATCAGCGCTCGGACTATGCCGTCATCGGCACTGTGTCGAACCATGCCGCCCGTTTATGCGAGGAGGCCAAATCGCGCCAGATTCTCGTTAGCCAACGGGTCGTCGGAGCTGTCGAGTCGCTGGTCGAATCCGTTCCTGTTGGCGAACTGACGCTGAAGGGCTTTCGCCGCCCGATGCCTGCCTATGAAATCTTGCGGTGGATTGGTCGGCCAAGCTAGTCTAGCGTTAGACGCACTCCGGTCTCTTCGAACGATAAGGCCCAACCGTCGGCACCAGCCATGGACCAATCTCGAAATCGCCGCAACGGGGGAAAGGCGGTCGTTCCGCGAGTAATAACCAATGGCAGTGCTGGCGCACCCTCGATCTCCAGCGTAATCACCGGCGAGGTCTGCTTTCAAGCGGCAGCAAGTCTAATCTCTACGTCCGACATCAGGCGCGGAGCGGACATGTCTCACGGCCGGAAGTAGTCCGACCGCTTTGGATGATGCTGCCCAAATGCTCATCAGGCGCAAAGCAGTGTACTGGCGCGGGAGACCGTTTGGGAACTCGTTAGCAAGCCGGACCCGCACATCTAGCCGTCGGCGAATGCAAGGGGCCATCTGCAGTCGAGCCGTCTCTGCAATCTTCCAGCATGGTTGCTGTGTGGGTACAGCAGTCACTTCCACAGCCTAAGGCATAGGCCCTCGGCGCTTCGCCGGGGCCTGGCCAAATCTCATCCAGCCTCGTCAGCGATTCATTCGAGAGGTTCAGTGAGGTTGCCTTCAAGTTCTCGCGGAGCTGGACCACCGCCCGGGGCCCGCTGATCACCGCGCTGACAACCGGATTGTGGAGCAACCAAGCGAGGGCCACGAGAGCCGGCGCTTCGCCCAGTTCATCGCAGAGCGCTTCATAGGCTTCCAATTGCGGGCGCAGTTCGGCGACCCGCGTTTGAGGCGGCGTCGACGAGCCGTGCCCCTGGGCTGTCCCGCGGAGCGCGCCGCCGAGCAAACCACCGCCGATCGGTCCATAGGGGATGAGGCCCACCTCGTAGTGACGCAGCGCCGGAATCACCTCTAGCTCAATGGTGCGCTGCGCGAGGTTGTAGAGGCTCTGCTCGGACGCCAGTCCCATCAGATTGCGCGACGCGGCCGTGCACTGGGCGGTGGCGATGTCCCACCCGGCGAAGTTGCTGCTGCCCACGTAGGTGATTTTGCCCTGGTGGATCAGCTGCTCCATCGCCTGCCAGATTTCCTCCCATGGCGTGGCCCGGTCGATGTGATGCATTTGGTAGAGATCGATGTGATCGGTCTTTAGCCGCCGCAAGCTGGCTTCGCAGGCGCGTCGGATGTGATAAGCAGACAAGCGGCGATGGTTGGGACCAGTATCCATCGGCTGGTAGACCTTCGTCGCCAACACAATGTGGTTGCGCCGGCCGCCCTGCGCGAGCCAACGGCCGATTATCTCCTCGGAGATGCCGTAGCCCTTCTCCATTTCGGGCGATTGCGGGCCGCCATAAACATCCGCAGTGTCGAAGAGATTTATGCCGGCGTCGAGCGCTTCGTCCATGATGGTGACACTGTCCGACTCATGGCGTTGCCGAGATGGCCGAGGATCTCGCGGCGTGGTCCCGCACCTTCGCACTTCCGCGGGGACAACTGAGCGCTGAAGCGGCTGCTGCCGCGCTCCAACTGTGGCTTTCTCCCGCCGCTTGCGACGCGCTTGATGCTGCGATGCGTTGCTGAGCGATAATGTTGCAATATCAATCGTTTGTGAAGCTAACCTATCATCGCGTGCCAGCTTCTCACGACGCGTATAACCTGTCAGCAAAGGGCCCACTCGTCATCGGCGGCACTGATCGTTCCCCGCTCCAATCGTCTATGAAATTCCAGCCACGACGGGTCAGTCACGAAGCTTTTCAAACTGCCACACGCCTCGGCCAGGGGAGCGGAGCCAAGACGCTCCGCAACCGCATGGGCGCCACCGGGCCCATCATTCAGAAGCCGCTCGAACGGATCATCGCCGCCCTCGATCACCCGATGTCCCCAAGCCCCCGAAACGTCGTCGGCCGCGAGAGCTTGCCGAAGGTCGGGAGCGACGCCCGCAACCTCGAGCGCCCTGTGAACCACATGGCGCATCAATGGATAGAAGACTGGTTGGTGGCTGCCTCCCAGGACCCGCATCCCGGGCAGGATGGACACTACCAGCATGGCGGTGAAAAAATTTGGGATGAGAGTACGGTCTGACAGCCGCGCCACAATGTCTGAAGGCTTAAAGCCGGCGACCTTTACGCCGCTCGAGGAATCGATCAAATCTCCCGAGGCAAGTCTCAGCGGAAGACGCTTGCCATCGTAATAGAACCAGAAGTAATCGGTAGCCCGCGTGAGCCACCCACTCCAGGGACCGATGGCCAGCCGGTCGATTTCCGCAAGGATATTGAAAGCGAGCGCGGGCTGCTCCAGCAGCGACGTGCGAAGCCAGGAATCTGGGTCTGACAGATGGTCCGCCACCAGGTCTGCGATGTCCTCGTCATCGATCTGCAGAAACGCGAAACGGCTTCCGAAGAGTTTTGGCCAAAGCGCTTGGTTGGCAGCCTTGACCGCATGCGCAGGCCGCTGAAATGGCAAGCTCGGCAGGAGATCGCGCAGCCGCGCCAGCTTTTCGCCGCCCGCCCCTGGATCCACAGGCATCAGTCGATAGGAACCAGGCCCGGTCAAGAGATTGTAGCCGACCATCTGGCTTCGGCTGAGGCCGAAGACGTTGACCGGCCTGCCGTCAACACCGAGCCAGCCTGGTCCTTTGCGCGATCTTTCAACGAGGCTCACTGTTGAAACCGCATAGGACACATAGGTGGAGCAGCCATGCGCGGCGAGACCAAGCATACTGAAGACGTGCGTGTAGTACGCTTCGGGGTCGACGAGCAGAAGCAAATGCGGCCCCGTCTGCAGCACGCGCCGCCGTTCCAGATCACCGCAGATCTTCCCGGCCGTATCGGCGGCGAGCCCCGAGCGCATCGCCGCCTTCCTGATGATGCCCAACAATTTGTCGAGTGCCTGCCTCCGGACCGCGGGTATTGACCCCGAAGCTGGCGCCTCGAAAAGGCGAGACGCGTAGTCGCGCACCGGCCGGGAGCGAAACGGCCTCATCCAAGGATAAAGCGCCTCCAGCGCCTCGAGGACCGCCCATTTCGCATCTATCTCTGCAGTTAGCTCGTCCACCTCACGATCCGCCCTCTTCTTCCGTTGCCCTACCCGAGGCCGATGTCGACGCCGCGTCAATGCCGATCGCATATGCATATCATCCGACGCCAACCCATGCTTTGCGACCGTGTTGCGATTTTCAAATACTTGCTGCCATTAGATGCCGTCGGCCTAGAGTCTGCATTTGCGGCGGAATTCCGTGGGCGACACGCCGAAGGCTTGGCGAAAGGCAATGGAAAAGTGACTCGAGCTTCCGAACCCGCACTCCAAGGCGATTTCGGTTGCCGATAGGCTGGTTGATCGCAACATGCAGCAGGATTTCTCCAGGCGGCGCTCTGCGATGAATGCATGCGGCGTCTTGCCTGTCGACTGCTTGAATGCCCTGCAGAAGTGGAACCGGCTCACACCAAGCTCCTGCGCCAGGACCGAAAGCGTAAGGGTTTCGCCCGACAACGAGCCTATCATCTCCATGGCACGCTTGAGGTCGAATGGAGACAGTCCACCTTTCATAGGTTCATGATATGCGCCATTCAGTCTGACCATCTGCACGAGCAGTTGCCTGGCCTGGCTCTCAACCATCGCGGCGCTGAACGGATCAGGCTGTTTGAGCTCGATTGCGATCCTCTGCAACGCCATTTCGACGAGACCGTCTCGAAATCCGATCGAAGGCGGCAAAACCGTTCGGCGATGTCGCACCGCCTCCCCGAACATCTCCTCCGCGAACTTCTGCTCGATCGAGACCAGCAGGAAGGAAGCTGTCTCGTCGCCCTCGTCCCAACCGGTCCAATCGTTGCCCGCGGGCACAAAGACGACCGAGCCGGCCCGGCGCGGCGAAAAGGAGATCCGGCGCCCGTCGACAAAGTCCTCGCCGTTGCACGCCGCGCCCTGCAGGTTCATCAGGAACACGTGGCCTGGACAAAAGATCTTTGTCTCTTGCCGCTTGAGGCCGGTCCTTTTGACCAAGTCCACCCGTACCTGCCCCCAGCATTCATACTGATGAGCAAGCGTCCGGTGCTGCGAAGGACGCATGTCGTTAGGATCAAAGCCAAGACTACACACGGCCCAAAGCGATTCCCGTACTTACGCAACGTCAGTTCTGTTGGTTTGCCAAACCTTAGGTTGCCAAACAAATCACGAATAACTCAGGATTGGTAGAAGATGTGGCTTTATCGAAAAAACCGCAATCAATGGAAAGCCGCCAGTACCTAGCCTTCCTACGACTTGCCTCAGTCAATGCCCATCCGGCAGAATATTAGACTATTCTTAAACTCTGTCGGAACCCCTCCCCAGGCGCATTGGCACCTCACCATCTCGATGGGTGCAGAGGCACACTGCGATGCGCGGACTTGATGACTTCCTGGCTGAATGCGACCACGCCCCACGCCTCAACGAACTTGCCGGCTTCTTTGCCGCGACAGCCGCGGGCAAGAACGGCGTTCCTCTGCGCAAACCGGTGGCCGACAATCGCCTGCTGCCGCGTGACGAACTTCTGCGCGACCTGGTCAGCCTGCACGCGGCGCGGCAGGGCTTTTTCGACCAGCATTACCACGGCAGCATTCCTTACAGATTGGAGGAAGAATGCCGGATGGCCTATGCGGTCCTAAAGTATGCTCGCCATCGCGGCCAACCGCTCTCGCTGTACAGCCTTGGAATGGCAAGGACACTGTCGGAGCTGTCCGAGGGGCAGATACGCACCTTGTCGTGCAGCCCAAACCCTGAGAACTACGACTGCTTCATGGCGTATGGCGAGCCGCCGCATGCCGACTTCTTCATTGGCCCCTTCCACAGGCTGACCAAGGACGTTCTCGCCTCCACTCCACGGCTGGCGGATTTCACCTCCGGCTTCGACATCATCCTGGAGGATACGACCTTTCAGATGTACTCGCCGAACCGGCCGGCTCAGATCGAGTTCGTGAGCCAGCACCTCAAGCAGGACGGGATCTTCGTCTTCGTCGAGAAGTTCCGGGCGAGCGACGAGATGGACTACAGGCTGCGTGAGTACCAGAAGGATTTCGGCTTCAAGGCGCGCTATTTCCCTCCTGAGGAGATCGAGAAGAAGAAGGCCGCCGTGCTGAATACGATGTTTGGCAATGAGGTGACAGTGGCCGACATGGGTGAGGCCATACACAAGCATTTCAGCCACTGCGTTCTGACATGGAACAGCGGGAATTTCTACTGCCTTGCAGCGAGCAACAGTGAGGAAAACCTGAACCGCTATGTTTCCCAGATGGCCGCCCCGGCCATACCACACGAATATGTTTACGAAACCAGCGGGCATGGCGGCTCCGCGGATTGACGCTGCCGCAGCGTCGAGCCGGTTGGCCCAAACAAGCTCTGTCAGCGAGACGTCCGAGTCTTGAGACAGGCCAGCAACACTTTGCACCGCCTGGACCATGTGTTCGCAGCTGTCGACCATGGCAGCCTCAGGCAGGCGGCAAGAGCTCTCAGGGTGCGGGAATCCTCTGTCAGCCGCAACATCGTTGCCATTGAGCAGGTGCTCAACATGCAGCTGTTCGATCGCGACGTCCATGGCGTGCGGCTGACGGAAGCAGGCCGCGCCTGGACGGACCGCGTGCGGGTTCACTACGAAGGCTTGCAGGATGCACTCGCCGGCGGTGATGACGGCAATCAGGACGCCAGGACGATCCGGATCGGATTGTGCGCCCAGACGGGGCGCGCATTCGTGGCTCGCCTCGTGGAGCGCTTCCACCATCTGCATCCGGACGTCAACGTCGCCATCGAGGACATTGGACATGAACAGTGCCTGGCGGCGATACGCCGGCGGCGCCTCGACATCGTCTTTGCGCACGGGCTCCAGAACACCGCCTCATGCCGAAGCGAGATATTCGCCCATGAGCGCTTGTTCGTTCTCCTTCCCCGCCGCCATCCGCTCGCGGACAGGCTTGCGGTGAGTTGGCAGGATCTCGCGGGAACCAGTCTGCTGGTTTCGACTCCATCGCAGGGAGACCTCACCTTGCTGGAGCATCTCGCTGCCAATGGAGGGCCCATTCCTCAGATATGCCGCGCCAGCGAAACGACGGTCATCCTCAAGGTCCAGCTCGGTCACGGTGTGACCCTGGCGGGCGAAGGCTTCGCCAGAGCAGTGGCCATAGAGTCTGCGGTCTGGAAGCCCATGCAAGGCCAGGACAGCAGCAGGTCCATACAGGCGATGTGGCTGGACTCGAACCCCAAGCGCGCTCTACTGCGGCTGCTGGGGACCGCACGGAACATGGCTTCGCCAAAGCCGCTCGAGCCTGTCGACGGGAGGCTGAAACCCGGCTACCGGTCGCCGATCAGACATGACTGATGGCGAGACGGTCAGACGCTCGCTGACCGCCTGGCGCTGGCAAAGCCACGATCCGTCGCAATGAAGCGCTCCAGCATTGCAACGATGAGCCGCGGTGGATCGGCGGGCCGTTGTCCCGCCTCGCGACCGAGGATCTCGGCATAAGCGGTCAGGTCGCGATGCAATGCGGCCGGCAGCTCCACCGTGACCTTGACGGGCTTGTCGTCGGCGATCGGCCCGAGTTTCAATTTTGCCATTTCAGCCTCCATAAGGTTCGAGCACGAGATCGCGCGTGACGATCACGCGCACTGGAAAACCAGGCCGGATGGTGAGCGTCGGCGCAATGTTGAGCTGCCGCTGGACGATCTGCTGGCCGGTCTGGCTGATGCTGTCGGAGGCGCCTTGGCGCAGGGCACGCACGATGTCACTGTCCTCACCCGAGGAGCCTGCCTGGGCGCCGATGCTCAGAACCGTGGAGAGCGCCGCCGCCTTGAACAGCTCTCCCCAATGGTAGTTCACGCCATCCTCCAGACCGGCATAGCCTTCCGCGTCGGCGCCCGGCTCACGTTCCAGGACGATTGAGCGCCCGTCAGGAAAGATCACCCTGGTCCACACCAGCAAGACGCGTCTCTGGCCGAAGCCGACACCGTTATCGTACCGGCCTACGAGCCGCGCCCCCTGCGGAACGAGGAGAATCCGTCCAGTTGGGCTGTCATAGACATTCTCCGTCACCTGGGCGGTGATCTGGCCTGGCAGGTCGGAGCGGATGCCCGTCATGAGGGCGGCTGCGATCACGGCCCCGGCCTGAAGGATGTTCTTCGACGCCGGCAATTCCACGCGATCGGGCGAGACGGTGCGCTTATCGGGCGGCTGATCGAGGAAGGCGCGCTGCCGGTCCTGCGCCGACGGCGGCGCGGGCTGGGGCGCGAGGCCAAGACTCGCAAGATCGGGCTGAGGCCTGGGGTCGGCACTGGTCTCAGCGGCAACAAGGCCGCTGGCAGGCCGGGTTTGGGTGGATGCGAAAAGGCGCGCGGTCCTGGCTGCCTCCAGCTCCTGCTGCCTTCGTTGCTCCTCCGGATCAGGCCCGACGGCTTGCGGTGACGCCACGAGGCCGGCGTTCTGTGCGCTGAGGATCGGCCGGCCGAGATCGCCAGGAAGCGGCGGACCGAGCTTCGGGACGCCCGCATAGTCCTTTGGAAGGGAGGAGAGCCCGTCGGGGGTCTGGCGATTGTCCGTCGAATAGAGTTCCTGGCCTTGGCCCTGCTGTCGGTTCTGAAGCGCGTAGATCAGTGCCCCGCCGACAGCCAGGCTGGCGCCCAGCCCTAAGCCGGCCAGCACCTTGCGTGACAGGCGCGTCACGCGCGGCGGCTCGGGGCGCAGCCGCATGCCCGCGCCCGGCTCGTGGGTCAAGCGCCGGCCGTCATCCTGGCCTGGCGAATCCGGCCATTCGTTCTCACCGACCGAGAATTTCGAGCGGGCACCGTTATCCGCGCCCTTGGCTTGATCGCTGAAGGGGTCGAATCTGTCCGTCACGACGCTGGCCCTCCGCCCTCGCCCCGGGCGCTGGTGGAACGCCAGGATTCGCCCGAACCTCGCATCCACGAAAATGCGCCGGCGCGTTGCCCATCCGTTCGAGAGACACGGACTCGGATCTGGTTCTTACCGGCGCCGAAGCGCAGCTCGGCGGCGGCAAACAGCCGATCGACGATCATGTAGTTGCCGCGCACGCGATAGTTCACCAGCTCTGAGGTGTCACCTTGCGGTCCCACCACGAAGAGCGGCGGCATCTCGCCTTGCCCTATGCCGCTCGGGAACTCGATGAACACCTGCCTGCCATCGTCGAAAGCGCGCAGCGGTCGCCATGGCGCGCGATCTCCGGTCACCTCGTAGCGGAAATTGACGCGGGACAGGTCGATCCCCGTCGACACCGGCTGCGCGGCCTCTGCCTGTTGGTTCTGGCGGTGCAGGGCAACGAGCTGGTCCTGCGGATATTGCCACGAGACCGAGGCCATATAGGTCGAGGGCATCGAGCGCAGTTCCATGTGATAGGTGCGCCGGTCAGTATTGATGACGAGGTTGGTGAGAAGGTCGGCGCGGGTCGGCTTCACCAGGATGTGGACCTGCTTGGTCGCGCCGGAGCCGCTCTCCGTATCGCCGATGATCCAGCGCACGGTATCGCCGGCTGCGACCGGACCGGAGCCGACAAGCTGCTCGCCGGCTTGAAGCGCGATGTCGGTGATCTGGCCCGGCGAGGCATAGACCTGGTAGAGCGCGCCATCGACGAACGGGTAGGCCTGCATCGAGTTGATGAAGCCGTCACGGACGGGCTGGACGCGCGCAGCCTGGTTGGCAAGATTCACGCGGGCTGCGGGATCGCTTGGCTCCGCCTCTGCCTTCCCGCTCTTGCCTACCGGCTTCAATTGGCCGGGAAGCGGCAATGGCTTTGGAAGCTCCACCACCTTGACGGGCGACGGGGGATCGACCGCTCGCACGGCGGGGACCGGATCGTCATAGGAGATCTCCGGCGGCTTCTGCCGGGTGGCGCATCCCACGAGCGTCGAAGTACCGAGCAGAAATACCGGCAACGCCATCTTGCTCAAGGCAGGCATCGCGCGGAGGAAGGGCGGGCGCGCCGCGGGGGCGGATTTGCATTGTGCGGGCGTCATTGGCCAAGCTCCTTCGACCAGTTGATGGCGTTGATGTAAATGCCGAGCGGGTTCTTCCTCAGCGTGTCGGCGTCGCGCGGCGGCTGCACGACTATGGTGACGATGGCGGACCAGCGCTCGGTTGAAGCGAGCGAGCCGTCCTGGTAACGGCGCTCGATCCAGGCGATGCGGAAGCTTGCCGGAGAGGCGCGGATGACCGACGATACCTCGACGGCGACCTGCTGCTTGCCGATCCTGGTGAACGGGTCGTTGGCGCGGGCATAGTCGTTGAGCGCCAGCGCGCCGCCCTGCGTCGTGAAATCATAGGCGCGCAGCCAGTTCTGCCGCAGGATGACCGGATCGGCGGGGATAGACCTCACCTGTTCGATAAAATGGGCCAGGTAGAAAGCGATCTGCGGATCGCTCGGCTGATAATCGGCGGTCGCCGGCT
Organism: Mesorhizobium sp. WSM3859; assembly: GCF_002295065.1. GTDB lineage: Bacteria > Pseudomonadota > Alphaproteobacteria > Rhizobiales > Rhizobiaceae > Mesorhizobium. The sequence continues at coordinate 58,423 of NZ_NSGG01000006.1, read as the reverse complement.
CAACGGCCTGGGCCTGGCCGAGGCGGTCGACCTGTACCACCCAGGGGACGATCGAGCCGCTGGCCGATTGCCAGACGAGCGCGCCGGAGACGCCCGCGGCAAGCGCCAGCGAGCCGAAGGCCATGTAGCGCCAATTGCGGGCCTGCTGGCGGGCGGAGCCGATGCGCTCGTCCCAGACCTGGGCGGCGCGCTGGTATGGCGTCTCCGGTCGGGGGGATTTTCCGTAGTGCGTGGACGGTCGTTTGAACATGCTCAGTCGCTTTCAGACAGGTTGATCGAGGAGCCGCCGCCATGGCTGTCGCCACTGCGAACGGCGTGAGCGGCGGCCTGGACGCCATGGGTCATCTGTTGCGAGCGCTTCATGCGCATTGCCCAGGCGGGCTGACTTTCGGCCGCGCGGTACGCCACGCCAGTAGCCCCGCCGCCGCTGCTCGCGGCATTCCCGCCGATCGTGCCGGCGCTGGATGATCCGCCGGTCATCTCGAAGGCGGCGCGAGTGCCGGCGCGGTGGCTCTCCTTCGTTGCGCAAGCGGCATGATTGGCCGCGCGCTTCAGAGGCGAGACGACAGCCTGGGCGCCAGCGGCGGCGACGCCACGCAATCCGGCCGCCATGCCGGAGAAGCCGGACTCTCCGGCCGCGCCGAGCTGGTATGCCGTGGATGCCCCGCCCGCGGCCGCGGCGCCACCACCCGCCGCCGTGCCAGCGGCGCGTGAGAAGGCTGCCCCACCCGCCGCTGCAGCGCCGGCCGCCGCAGTCCCTGCCGCGATCATTCCGCCCGCGGCGAGGCCCGCGCCGACTGCCGCGCCGGCGCCGAGCTGCGGGCCGCCGGAGACGAGACCGTTGGCGATGCCCGGGCCGAATATGCCGAGACCAAGCAGCGACAGCGCGGCGAGCACGATCGCCATGGCGTCGTCGATCGACGGCGTGTTGCCATTGAACCCGGAGGTGAATTCGGAAAAGAGCGTCGAGCCGATGCCGATGACCACCGCGAGCACCAAGACCTTGATGCCGGACGAAATGACGTTGCCGAGCACGCGCTCGGCCATGAAGGCGGATTTGCCGAACAGACCGAACGGGATCAGCACAAAACCGGCAAGCGTCGTCAGCTTGAACTCGATCAGCGTGACGAAAAGCTGCACCGCGAGGATGAAGAAGGCGAGCAGCACCAGCGCCCAGGCGAAGAACATGCAGGCGATCTGGATGAAATTCTCGAAGAAGGACCAGTAGCCCATCAGATTGGAGATCGAGTCCAGCAGCGGCCGACCGGCATCGAGCCCGGTCTGCGCCACCTTGCCCGGGCGCATTAGATCATCGATGGCAAAACCGGTGCCCGATGCCTTCAGGCCCAGGCCGGCGAAGCTTTCGAAGACGATGCGGGCGAGGTTGTTCCAGTTGGAGATGAGATAGGCGAAGACGCCGACGAACAGCGTCTTCTTGACCAGGCGCGCCAGGATGTCGTCATCGGCGCCCCAAGACCAGAAGAGCGCCGCGAGCGTCACGTCGATGACGATCAGGGTTGTGGCGACGAAGCCCACCTCGCCGCCAAGCAGGCCGAAGCCGCCGTCGATGTAGCGCGCGAAGACCTCGAGGAAATGGTCGATGACGCCGGTGCCGCCCATCGTCAGCGAACCTTTGGCCCGGAGGCCGCGGCCTGCATTGGCGGGACGCTCGCCCCCTGCCCTTCTTTCCGGTCCGGATCGGCCGATGCCGGCACGTTCGGGAAGAGCGTTGCCGGCTGAGCGGGAGCGGGCGTGATGGCCCCTTCACGCTGGCGCAGAAACCGGCGCCGGCTTTCAGCCCACGCCCTCAGACAGCCGGGATCGCGGGGGCCGGTCTCGCCTATCCCTGAGCAGCGCAGCAATTCGGCCGCGAGCGGATCTCGTGGTGCGATGGTACGGTCGCGCAGCGCGAGGGGCTCGGACTGCTTGTGGGCGCTCCTCGTCGCAATCCAGGCCGCCGCGACAGAGGTTGCAATGAAAACCACCGCGGCGAGGCGGGCGAATATCCTGGTGTCCATCGCAGGCCTCAGTTCTTGCCGTAAAACATCTGCGCGTTGCCGGGCTGGTAACCCGCGCCCTGCGTCAGGAAACGGCGGCGCTGCTCCCTGCCCTGGTCGGCGGCCGTGGCCTGCTCGGCGGCCTGCAACGCCTGCGCCCGGCCGTTCGCGGCGACCACCGCGGTGAGATCGGCAAGTTGCTGCGCCTGCAGTGCGAGGAGCTGGTTGCCGGCCTGCGTTGCCTGGAGCGCGCCCGTCGCGCCCTGGCTTTGGCCGACCAGCGCCGTCATCTCGGAGCGATTGGCGTCGATATTGCCGACGACGCCGGCCTGCACGCGCATGGCGTCCTGAAGGCCACCGACCGTGTTTTGCCAGCGCGAGCGCGCGTCGGTGACGAGTTGCTGATCCGACGCCGATAGAGCGACCGCGCCGTATTTCTGCTGGAAGGCCTGATCGATCTGCTGGACGTCATAGGCAATGTTCTGCGCCTGGCCGAGCAACTGCTGGGTGCGCTGCACCGACTGCTGGAGTTGCTGCAGCGATGAGAACGGCAGGCTGGCGAGATTGCGGGCCTGGTTGATCAGCATCTGCGCCTGGTTCTGAAGCGACGTGATCTGGTTGGTGATCTGCTGAAGCGAGCGCGCTGCGGTCAGGACGTTTTGCGAATAGTTGGATGGATCGAAAACGATGAAGGCGTGCGCCGGGACCGCCATCATCGGCACGAGGCTGACGGGAGCGAGAGCCAGTGCGGCGGCGAACCGCATGGCAACGGAACGATGCAGTTTCATGAGGACTTCTCCTTGCTGCTGAAGGCGGGGCTGGTGAAGGCGGGGCTGGTCAATGCTGGGCCCGCGGCGGCGGAACTGGCCAGGCTGGGGACGAGCTCGGCCGCCCAGCCGAGCCCGCGATAGCTGAGCCAGGCCGCGAGGAAGGCGTCGCGGCCGTGCTCAGCAATGATGCGGGCGATCGCGGCCTGATCGGTTCTTGCGGATGCTGCGCAGAGCGCGAGCGCGACATCCGACAGTCCGAGCTCGAACAGCCGGTTGCCCCGGCGTGACTGGCAGTAGTAATCGCGCTTGGGCATTGCCCGCGCGATGATCTCGATCTGCCTGTCGTTGAGGCCGAAGCGGCGGTATATCGCGGTGATCTGCGGCTCGATCGCGCGCTCGTTCGGCAAAAGAACCCGGGTCAGGCAGCTCTCGATGATCGCCGGCGCGATCGCCGAGCCATCGATGTCGCTGAGCGACTGCGTTGCGAAGACGACGCTGGCATTTTTCTTGCGCAGCGTCTTCAGCCATTCCCGCAGCTGGCCGGCAAAACCCTCATCGTCCAGCGCAAGCCAGCCTTCGTCGATGATGAGCAGGGCTGGTGAGCCGTCAAGGCGTTGCTCGATGCGGTGGAAGAGATAGGAAAGGACCGCCGGCGCGGCGCCTGTTCCGATCAGCCCTTCGGTCTCGTATGCCTGGACCGGGGGGGAGCCGAGCCGTTCGCGCTCGGCATCGAGCAACCGGCCGTAGGAACCGCCGACACAGTAGGGACGGAGCGCCTGCTTGAGGTCGTTCGATTGCAGCAGCACGACGAGACCGGTGATCGTGCGCTCCCCGACAGGCGCGGAGGCCAGCGAGGTGAGCGCCGTCCAGACATGCTCCTTCACCTCGGGCGTGATCGCCACACCCTCGCGGGTGAGAAGCGCCACGATCCAGTCTGCCGCCCAGGCACGCTCTGGAACGTCGTGGATGCGAGCGAAAGGCTGCAGGCTGACGCTGTCGTTCGCCCCATCGCTGAGGTCACCGCCGAGATCGTGCCAGTCGCCGCCCATGGCGAGCGCCGCCGCGCGGATCGAGCCGCCGAAATCGAAGGCGAAGACCTGCGAGCCGGCATAGCGGCGGAACTGCATGGCCATCAGCGCGAGGAGCACGGACTTGCCGGCGCCCGTCGGCCCGACGACCAGCGTGTGGCCGACGTCGCCGACGTGAAGGGAAAACCGGAACGGGGTCGAGCCTTCGGTCTTGCCGAACAGCAGGGGAGGCGCTGCCAGATGCTCGTCCCGTTCCGGCCCCGCCCACACCGCCGACAGCGGAATGATGTGGGCGAGATTGAGAGTGGAGATTGGTGGTTGACGGACATTCGCGTAAACGTGGCCCGGCAGGCTGCCGAGCCAGGCGTCGACGGCGTTGATGGTTTCGATGATCGCGATGAAGTCCCGTCCCTGGATGACCTTCTCAACCAGGCGCAGTTTTTCATCGGCGGCGGCCGGATCATCATCCCACACGGTCACCGTCGCGGTGACGTAGGCCATGCCGGCATAATCCGCGCCGAGTTCCTGCAGCGCCAGGTCGGCGTCGGCGGCCTTGTTGGCGGCATCGGTGTCGACAAGGACGGATGCCTCGTTGGTCATCACCTCCTTCAGGATCGCGGCAATGGACTTGCGCTTGGCGAACCACTGACGCCGGATTTTGGTGAGAAGCCTGGTCGCATCCGTCTTGTCGAGCAGGATCGCGCGCGTCGACCAGCGGTATGGGAAGGCCAGCCGGTTTAGTTCATCGAGTAGACCCGGCGTCGTCGCGGTTGGGAAGCCGGTGGCCGTCAGAACACGCAGATGAGATGCGCCGAGCCGCGGCTCGAGGCCGCCGGTCAGCGGCTGATCTGCCAGCACCGCGTCGAGATACATGGGCGTCTCTGGAACGCGCACACGATGGCGATTGGTCGAGACGCAGCCATGCAGATAAGTCAGCGTCTCGGCGTCATCGAGCCAGCGGCACTCCGGCATGAAGGCTTCGACAAGGCGAAGAATCCGATCGCTGCGGTCCGCGAAACCGGTGAGCGCCTCATGGGCATTAAGGCCTTTTTTCTGGCGCCCTTCGTAGAGCCAGTTCTCTACATGTGCCGCGTCCTCGGGAGGCGCAAGATAGGTGAACGTCAGGAAGTAGCTCGACTCGAAATGCGCGCCGATCTCCTCAAAGCCCGCCTTGCGCTCGGCGTCGACCAGCGCGGAGGCCGCATCCGGAAACTGGCTGTCGGGATAGCGGGTCGACGGATGACGTTGCGCCTCGGCGAAGATCGCCCAGCCGGAACCGAGACGGCGCAAGGCATTGTTGATCCGGCCGGCCACCGCGACGAGTTCCGCGGGGACGGCGCTGTCGAGATCGGGACCGCGAAAACGCGCGGTCCGCTGGAAGCTGCCGTCCTTGTTGAGGACGATGCCTTCTCCGACCAGGGCCGCCCAAGGCAGGAAGTCGGCAAGCCGGCTGTTTCGATTCTGGTATTCAGCAAGGTTCATCATCGGGCGCGACCCTTCAAACGGTGAGATGCGGCGGGATGCGCAGATGCCGGCGCACGACATCGACGAAGAGCGGATCGCGCTTGGCAGCCCATGCGGCGGCAAGATGGCCGATCGCCCAGATCGCGATGCCGGCAAGCCAAAGCCGCAGCCCCAACCCGACGGCGCCGGCGAGCGTCCCATTCATGATGGCAATGGCGCGCGGCGCGCCGCCGAGGAGGATCGGCTCGGTCAGGGCTCGATGAACAGGGACCGCATACCCCGGCACCGCATCATCATGCATCGACCCGCTTAGCTGGACCGTGTTCGCCATCAGACCAGCGCTCCGCCGGCAAACGAGAAGAAGGACAGGAAGAAGCTCGAGGCCGCGAAGGCGATCGAGAGGCCGAACACGATCTGGATGAGCCGGCGAAAGCCGCCCGATGTATCGCCGAAGGCGAGTGTCAGGCCGGTGACGATGATGATGATCACCGCCATGATCTTGGCGACGGGCCCCTCGACCGACTGCAGGATCTGTTGCAGCGGCTGTTCCCACGGCATCGACGACCCGGAGGCAAAAGCGGGGGCGGCCGTCACCAGCGAAAGCGTTGCGGCCGAGGTGGTCATGGCGAGACGACTTGCGAGGCGCAGGCGTTGGATCACGGACGTTCTCCTTCTGGGTGTTGGATGAGCGCAGTTTGCGTGCCGGTGTCCTCGATGACGGCCGGGGCGACGCGGTAGTCACCGTCCGGGCCAAGGCCCTCGATGCGGGCGAGTTCGGTCAGGCGCCGCGCGGAGCCACGGCCGGAAAGAACGGCAACGAGGTCGATGGTCTCGGCGATCAGCGCGCGAGGCACTGTGACGACCGCTTCCTGGATTAGCTGCTCCATTCGCCGCAGCGCGCCAATCGCGCTTCCGGCATGGATCGTGCCGAGGCCACCTGGGTGCCCCGTGCCCCAGGCCTTGAGCAGTTCGAGCGCCTCGGCGCCGCGCACCTCGCCGACCGGAATGCGGTCGGGGCGCAGGCGCAGCGAGGAGCGGACGAGATCGGAGAGCGATGCGACGCCGTCCTTCGTGCGCATCGCCACGAGATTGCGCGCGGCGCACTGCAGTTCCCGCGTATCCTCGATGATGACGACACGATCGTCGGTCTTGGCCACTTCAGCCAGCAGCGCGTTGACCAGCGTTGTCTTGCCGGTGGACGTGCCGCCGGCGACCAGGATGTTGGCGCGGGCGGCGACGCTCTGGCGCAGCACGTCTGCCTGGGGCGCCGACACGATCCCGGCCGCCACATAGTCGTCAAGTGTAAAGATGGCGACGGCGGGCTTGCGGATAGCGAAGGCCGGCGCCGCCACCACCGGCGGAAGCAGCCCCTCGAACCGCTCCCCTGTCTCGGGAAGCTCGGCGGATACGCGCGGAGCGTAAGCGTGCACCTCGGCGCTTACGTGGTGCGCAACCAGGCGGATTATGCGTTCGCCGTCGGCTGCCGAAAGACGCTCGCCGCTGTCGGCGAGGCCCTCGGACAGGCGATCGATCCAAAGCCGCCCATCGGGGTTCAGCATCACTTCGACGATGCCTGCGTCGTCGAGATAGCGCGCGATCGCAGGTCCGAGCGCTGTTCGCAGCATGCGCGCGCCGCGCGCAAGTGCTTCCGAATTGTGAGGCGAAGCTGTCATGCCGGTCCCCATTCGATCCGGGGACATGGATTGGCCCCGGGACGGGGATGATTAAGAGGACCCGATCTCGGCCGGATTCAACAGCTATGTCGGGGCGTAGTAGCGTGGCGTGCAATGACAGGAGATTGGCGGTGCCGTTTGGCGGCGAGGGCTGTCGATGTCCCTGCAAAAGGGCGTGGTAGTTAAGCGCTTGCGATTCTTGCTGTCCCGTTGCCGCGGTTCGACCCTACCTTGCCGACGAGATGAGATGTGATATGTCACGATATATCAAGCTACCCAGTTGATATGTTTTTATCGATCGGTTCTTCCTCGCCTGCCTTGCACTCGATATATTTTAGTGTATACTAGATGAGAAGTGATATGCAGAGACAGATCAATGATCTATTCCACCGAAGGCATCCTGCAGACCTTGCGAAGCGCCCGTGAGCAAAGCGGGCTGAGCCAGCGCGACCTCAGCGCACGCATCGGCGTTCCGCAAAGCCACATCTCGAAAATCGAAAGCGGGGCAACCGATCTCAGGCTATCGAGCCTGGTCGAACTGGCGCGCGCGCTCGATCACGAACTGGTTCTGGTGCCGCGCAAGGCGCTCGCCGCGGTCGAGGCCATCGTCAGCAACGCCCACGCGATGCAGAACGGCGAGAACCGCCGGCGCTCCACGGCATTCAATCGCGCCGAGGCGGCGCTTGCAAAGCTGCGCCGCGACAACCGCGACGCTTTCGAATTCACAAGACTTGACCAGACGTTGCGCGAACTTGCGACCTTCAGGCTGAGCAATGCCGATCTCGGTACGCTGCGCGCCGTCACCGACAGGCTGATGAAGCTCCCGGCTGGCCCTGGCGCGCTTCCCGCCATCGAACGGGCATCGAAGACGCTCAGGGCACTGCGCAACCGAATTGCCCATGCAACGCCGGAAGCGCCGCGGCCTGCCTACGCGCTCGACGACGAGGACGACGATGCCTGAGGTTTCGGTCCTCGATGTCCGCCTTTATGGCGAGAAGATCGCTACGCTGTCGCTCATCCCGGGCGAGCGCACGCTCTTCGCCTTCGAGAAGTCCTATATCGACGATCCCGAACGGCCGACGCTCAGCCTGTCGTTTGAGGATCAGTACGGGCAGCTCCTGACTGACTTCAGGCCGGTCAGCGTCAGGGTGCCGCCCTTCTTCGCCAATCTGCTGCCGGAAGGGCCGCTGCGGACCTACCTTGCCGAACGGGCGGGCGTGAGCGACCGGCGCGAGTTCTTTCTGCTGTGGGTTCTGGGTCGCGATTTGCCCGGCGCGCTGACGATTGCCCCGGCGGACGGAGAGGCATGGCCCGAGGTGAACGACGAGGACAACGAGGAAGCGCGCCGGAAGCGCCGGACCAACACCCTGCGCTTTTCCCTCGCGGGCGTGCAGCTGAAATTCTCTGCGGTCAAGAATCCCGGAAAGGGTGGCGGGCTCACGATCCCCGCGGAGGGGGTCGGCGGATCATGGATCGTCAAGCTTCCTTCCCAGCTCTATGACGGCGTGCCTCAGAACGAATTCTCGATGATGAGCCTTGCAGCCAGGCTCGGCATGGACGTGCCTGAGCTCCAGTTGCTCGAGATCGACGCAGTCGGGGGCCTCCCCGAGGGGATGCGGACCTTGAAGGGACAGGCGCTGGCTGTGAGACGTTTCGACCGCGGCGACGAGGGCCCGGTGCACATCGAGGATTTCGCACAGGTGTTCGGCGTCTGGCCGGAGGACAAATACAAGCGCGCCAGCGCGCGCAATATTGCGACCGTGCTCGGCGTCGAGGCCGGCGACGAGGGCGTGCGCGAGTTCATCCGCAGGCTCGTCTTCAACACCTTGATCGGCAATGCCGACATGCACCTCAAGAACTGGTCGGTGATCTATCGCGATCGGCGCAAGGCGACGCTTGCACCGGCCTATGATTTCGTGTCCACGATCGCCTATATCGACGATGAGTTCGCCGCGATCAAATATGCCCGCACCAAGCGCATGCGTGACTTTTCGCTGGACGAACTCCGCTATCTGGCCGCGAAGGCGCATCTGCCTGAGAAGCCGGTCGTCGATACGGCGCGCGAAACCGTGACCCGCTTCCGCGACGGATGGCCCGAGGCGAAAAAGACGCTTCCCATCGCGCCAGCCGTCGCGAGGGCAATCGACGCCCACCTCAAAAGGCTCGCGCTTGTCTTGGTGGCTTAACAATTGGCTTGCAGCCGAGTCCGCGGCCCTGCCCTGGCCGCGGTCTTACAGTCCAATTATTACCCAGGCACGCCGGAGTGAGTTGTGCCCGGACCGCTCTCCACGTCCTCACTGATCTCCTGCCGCAGCTTCGGTCCCTTCGCCAGACGACGGCCCAAGGCGCTGAGGAAGGCATCGTAGCGTTCGGCGGCCTTGGCGCGAGCGGCCTGCGCGGCGGGCTCGGGTAACGCAGGCGTCGTCGCTAGCCAGAAGCGGACGAACACCGCCAGCGTCTCGACCGCGATTGCTACGTCGCGCTCCTGTCGGGCAAGACGACGGTCGACCTGGTCGAGGCGCTTGGCGATCGCCGCCTCGCGGCGTTCGTCGGCGTCGGGCGACAGGAACGAAGCGATCGCAGCCTCGGCGATCATGGACTGAGATTGATCGCGCCGCGCCGCGTAGTCGGCGAGCATCGCCATGATCGCCTGATCGAGATAAACGGAAATCTGGACCTTCTTCTTGCGGCTGGTCATCGCGGCTACAACTCCATGCCGTCGTCAGGGTCGAGGGATACCTGCCGCGCCACGCCCTCCATGAGGCGCGCCAAGCGCCGATTGCGGACCGCGTCATCGTCGTCGGCATCGTCGGCCGTGTTGATCTCGAACTCGTTCTCGATCGGGATCGTTTGCTCCATCGGCCGCACGCGATTGAGCTCGGGTTGCAGGCGCCGCTCCGACTCGGTGGGATCGGTGTCGTCCTGGCGAGGCGCGCCTGAACCCGCGGCGGCCGTATGGCGAAGCGGGACCGGCAGATGGGTCCAGTCGTCGGGACCGGCCTGTCCGGATGGAGTCAGTTCGGGTGGCGGCAGGACGCGATTGCGAAAGCGGGCATCCTCGTAGTAGCGCGCCTTCTGCGCCCTGATCGGCGGCGTCCCCGCAACCATCACGATCTCATCGGTCGGGGGAAGCTGCATGATCTCGCCAGGGGTCAGCAACTGCCGGGCCGTCTCTTGCCGCGACACCATGAGGTGCCCGAGCCAGGGCGAGAGCCGGTGCCCGGCATAGTTTTTCATCGCCCGCATCTCGGTCGCGGTGCCCAGCGCATCGGACACGCGCTTGGCGGTCCTTTCGTCATTGGTTGCGAAGCTGACGCGCACATGACAATTATCGAGGATCGAGTTGTTCGGCCCGTAAGCCTTCTCGATCTGGTTCAGCGACTGCGCGATGAGAAAGCTTTTCAGGCCGTAGCCCGCCATGAAGGCGAGCGCGCTCTCGAAGAAGTCGAGACGGCCGAGCGCCGGAAATTCGTCGAGCATCAGCAACAGCCGATGGCGGTGCGTCTTTCCGGGCAGGTCCTCTGTCAGACGACGGCCGATCTGGTTGAGGATGAGGCGGATGAGCGGCTTGGTCCTGTTGATGTCGGATGGGGGAACGACCAGGTAGAGCGTCGCCGGCGCTTTCCCGCCGACAATGTCCGCGATCCGCCAATTGCATCGGCTGGTGACCTCGGCGACAACGGGATCGCGGTAAAGACCAAGGAAGGACATCGCGGTCGAGAGCACGCCCGATCGTTCGTTGTCGGATTTGTTGAGCAACTCTCGGGCCGCGCTTGCGATGACCGGATGCGGACCGGCATCTCCGAGATGGGCGGTTGTCATCATTGCGACCAATGTGGACTCGATCGGTCGCTTTGGATCGGACAGGAAGGCGGCGACGCCCGCCAGCGTCTTGTCTTTCTCGGCATAAAGGACATGCAGGATCGCACCGACCAGGAGCGCGTGGCTGGTCTTCTCCCAGTGGTTGCGCTTTTCGAGGCTTCCTTCCGGATCGACCAGGATGTCGGCGATGTTCTGCACGTCGCGCACCTCCCATTCGCCGCGGCGGACCTCGAGCAAGGGATTGTAGGCCGCCGATTTCGCATTGGTCGGATCGAAAAGCAGGACCCGACCGTGCAGAGCGCGGAACCCAGCGGTCAGGTGCCAGTTCTCGCCCTTGATGTCGTGAACGATCGCCGAGCCAGGCCAGGTCAGCAGCGAGGGCACCACCAGGCCGACGCCCTTGCCGGACCGCGTCGGAGCGAAGCACAGCACATGCTCGGGACCATCGTGGCGCAGGTAATGGCGATCATAGCGCCCGAGCACCACGCCGTCGGCGCCGAGCAGGCCGGCAGCCTCCACCTCCCCCTTCCCGGCCCAACGCGCCGACCCGTAGGTGTAGACGTTCTTGATTTCGCGCGCCCGCCAAACCGACATGCCGATCGCAACGACGATGGATAGGAAGCCGCCCGACACGGCGATCAGCCCGCCCTCCACGAAAATCGACGGGGCATAGGCGTCGTAGAAATACCACCACCAGAACACTGCCGGCGGATAGTAGACGGGCAGCCCGGCGAGCTCGAACCAGTGCGGCCCGAGCTGTGGCTGAAAGCCAAGCCTCCAGGCTGTCCATTGTGTCGCCATCCAGGTCGTCAAGACGACGATCAGGAAGACCGAGAGGATCTGACCCCAGAGTATTTTCGTGGCAGACATCGCAGGTTCCTTTCTTTCGGCTGCTAGAGGCCAAGCCCGCGCTTGCGTGCAAAGCTCCAGTCGACGCCGCCGTCGCCCCGAGCGATGCCGCTGACATGCTGGCCGATATGGTTTTCGAGCGCTGGCGTCCAGGGAACGAGCTGGAAGCCCAGTCCGTCGTCGATCATGACGAAACGGCCGGAAGCGAGAGACAGGCGCTGGCGATACGTCCCAGCGACATGCTCGCCGCTGGCGGCACGGTTGAAGGTCCGTCCGCTGTCGTCCGCGAGCTTCTCGCCAATCACCTCCAGCTCGCGACGGCGCAGCGTATCGAGCAGGTTGCTGGTGAATATGATGCGGTTGCCTCGCCGCTCTGCGAGCCCTTGACCCAGAAGATGTCGGGCGCGGCGATCCAAGGCGTCACGAACCTCGGCGCCGAAGCCCGATTCGGCCAGCTCCGCGGGCTTGCGGGCGATGGCTTGGCGATCAAGCCAGGTCGCACCTGGCGCCGCGACTTGCTCATCGACAGTGAGATCGGAGCGAACCGCGAGCGCAACGCGAGGACGGCCACGCGCATCGTCGAATTTGCGCAGCTCGACAATCGATCCGGGCGCGCCGTCGCCGGCTGCTTCAAGGCTGGGAAGCCGGATGTGGTGGGTGCGCCCATCAACGCCATAGACAACGGCATAGGCCGTGCCAGCCAACTCATCGTCGAGCCCGCGATCGATGAGCCGGCCGACGATGGGTGCAACGAGATTTTCGGAAGCCAGAACATAACTGCCCGAGCCACGCTCGATGCCTTGCTCGGTCAATGCCCGATGCATGCGCTTGATGATGTCGCCGCGCTGGCCGAGCTCGCGCAATGTGGCTTCGGCCTTTTCGTCGATGATCCATTGGCCTGGACCGACCTGACTGGCGAGACCAAGAACCTCAAGCTTGCGCAGGCGACCGATCTTCAGCGCGTGAAATTCATCGGGCTGGGTATGAGACCGCGGAGCCAGGTCGATGACACCGGCGCTGCGGGAGTCTCGAAGCAACTGGCGATCGAGTTGCGTCCAGCGCTCAGACTGGACCTGGCTTTCGAGCGATCGCCGAATGTCCCGGTCGGTTCGGGGCCCCAGCTCCTGGGTGATCAGGTCGCGAGCCCGGTCGCGCATTCCTTCCTTGATGTAGTCGCGCGAGATGACCAGATCCTCGCCGTCCTCGCGCACGCCGCGAACGATAAGATGAACATGAGGATGCTGGGTGTTCCAGTGATCGACGGCCACCCAGTCTAGCCGTGTGCCAAGGTCCTTTTCCATCTGCAGGGTTAGGTCGCGGGTGAAAGATCTCAGATCCGCCATGTCGAGGGCATCGTCCGGCGAGACGATGAATCTGAAATGGTGCCGGTCTTCCGCCGAGCGCATCGCGAAGGCTGCGCCATCGGCCTCTTCCCTGCCTGGCCCGAACAACCTCGCCTTCTCGCCCTCGCGGGTCACCCCCTCTCGACGCAGATAATTGAGATGCGTCGCAAGCGGGGTACCGCGCGCGGAATGACGCACGACCCGCGCCTTGACGACGGCGCCCCGCGATCGCGAGTTGATCAGGCGATTGGCCTGGATGCTGGCCCGTTGACCGTGGCCAAAGCGCGAGCGGTTGCTGGAAAACACCTGGCCCGAGCGCGAGATGCCACCGCCTGCCTTTTTGGCCGCGGCCAGCGCCTGGGCGATGAAGGGTCGGGCCTGCTGCGCACGGACTGAGCGGATACGGCCCGGTCTGATGCGAAACTCGCGCTCATCGGCCATGGCATTGACCTGAAATGTGGAAAAGACGTCGCAAACTCAGAAGCTTAGGCCTCCTACCCACATTGTGCCGGACGGCGGCAATGTGTGAAGCAACCCTGAAAGCCGTGCAAACGCTATCGCTCAACCGCGGCGCAATGTGCGCCCTTTTATCCTGCCATCTTCCGGGTGATCTGGGTGCCTCCCGCGTTCCCGCACCCCATGCTGCGCTGGAGCCGGCGATTGCGCGAAAAGCATGGCGCGTGCTCATGGTCTGGTGCCCTCGCCCGCGCTGACCAGGAACAGGCCCGCCGACGACGGCACAATGCCGGAGACATCGCGCACGGTTGTTGCAGAGCCGGTGTTATTCGGCGGCCGGCCGGCCGTCGCGAAGCCGACCGGCGGCGCGCGATCCGGCCGGCGCACAAAGAGCGCGGCATCCTTCCAGGGAATTGCCGTGGCGGTGGCGAAGGCGAAAGGGCGGGCGGTCGCCAGACCTCGCGCGAGCGGAGCAAGCGCCGCAACATAGGCGCGGGTCTCGGCCGGCAGCGGACGTCCGGCGAGATAGGCTTCGTAGCGCGCGGGCCCCGCATTGTAAGCGGCCAGAAAGCCTGGCGAGCCGAAGCGATCATTGAGCTCGCGCAGATAGGCCGTGCCAGCCAGAATGTTGTCGCGCGGATCGAAGGGGTCGGCACCGAGAGACCAGCGGGCGCGCAGATCGTCCCATGTGCTGGGCAGGATCTGCATCAGGCCGCGGGCGCCTGCGCGGGATACGGCTCGCGCGTCGCCTGCGCTCTCCTGCCGCATGACGGCGCGGATCAGTGCGGCGGGAACGCCGAAGCGATGCGAGGCTTCGCTGATGTGCTCGGCAAACGGATCGTGTTGGGAAAGTGGCGCGATGGCCGGGTCCTGCGCCACCGCCACCGTCGGCAAGGCGGTTGCGACCGACAGACCGCAAAGCAGGGAGCAAGCGATGCGCCGGGCAGCGCGAAGCGGCCCGGGCGCACTGTGACGGCTCGTCGGCTGACGGCGAGCGCGCATCCTTCACTCCTTCTCGCCGCGCTCGCGCGGGCGCGACCAGTGCAGCGACCACGACGTCTTGTCTTCACCATTGCAAAAGAGGCTCGCGCGTATCGGCTGCGCCAGGACGGGATCGTCGAGTTGGATCGAGACGAACTCGCCGGCCTTCTCGCTGGAGCGTTTCCAGCCGCCGCCTATCTCGGGCCCATCCTCATTGCCGGCATGGACACGGTAGTCAGGCGCGTTCTCCGTGTCGCTTGCCTCTGCCGCCACGATGGCGACCTCGAGGTTGAGGCTGAGCGTATGGATGCGCCCGCAATAGCCGGTCTTGTGGCGTGTGAACTCTCCGATCTGCTGCATGTCAGTCTCCTGTTCTTGTGACAGTGCGGTGATAAGGGAGGCGACAAGAGGCGCCGCCTGTCGCCCGCGCTCACCGCATTGGCGCGCGCCATTCGAAACCGGCCCCGCCATTCCCGTAGGTCCACAGCGGGAGGGCTCGGCCGATGATCCGGTCGGCGGCGATCAGGCCGAAGTACCGGCCGTCGAGGCTGTCGAGCGCCTGCCGGTTCATAAGAAAGACTTCACCGGACGCGACGCGTCGGCAGCCCTGCCAGACTGGCAAGGCGCGGCCAGCCCGGTCGCGCTGCAGCGCCATTCCAGCGTCAGCGCCATCGACGGTTATGGTGAGACCCGAGCGGCAGACGCTTTGCCCGGACGCCGCAACGATGTGCTTCAAAAGCGGCACGCCCTTCGGCAGATAGCCGCGGTCCTCGAGGAAGGCGGCGAGCGGCGCGGGCGCGTTCACGGCGACCAGATCGCCGACCGCAGGTGGCTCGTCGATGTCGATCAGGTAGACGCCGAGCGGCGCGCTGGCCGACGCGTTCCAGATCAATCTGACTGGCATCGGCACGAAAGCCGGACAGCCAACGGCCAGGCTTGCGAGAGCACCAGACAGGATAGTGGCGGCGCGCTTCATAGCCCCACCCTCCTGCGCAGCAAGGCTGCGCGATGCTGGTCGAGCGTATAGCTGCGCGGCGCCTGCCCGGCGGCTATGCGGTTGTGGATGTTGCGCCAATGATCGGGCGATACCGACTCGGGCTCTATTCCGAGGCGCTCGATCCCGTCGATCGCCTGCAGAACGCGCTCGACCCTCGGCCAGCTCTCGACCTTCAGCAGGAGCTCGCCACCTGGTCGCACAAAGGGAAGCGTCTGGTAGGCTTCGCCGGGCGACATCGCCCGCACGATTGCGATGCGCGAGGTGACCGTCGCGAAATCGTTTGCGGCCCAGCGCACGAAGGCGAAGACCGCGCCGGGCCGGTAGGACAGGATGCGCCGGCGACGATCGACGATCTGCTCGTGGGCGTGCGTGCCGAAGCGTATCCAGTTCTCCTGTCTTTTCTCCATCCAAATCAGTTCGACATGAACGAGATGGGCAGAGAGCTGGGGCGCCGCTGGGAACGCGGCGCGCAGGCTGGTGGCAGCGATAGCCGTCATGAAGGTGCTCCTGGTTCTGCAAGGCGTCGCGCGTACCTCGCGCTGGAATGGAGGAATGGTGAGGCCGCGCTGGACATCCGGCATGCGTCTGCGCGGCTACGGCGTCATCGACGCGCAGTCACCGTGAGTATCGCCCGACTTGCGCCGCTGGCGCCGGCGCGTGTCGCTTGGCCGGCAGAACCGAGCCGCGAGGATCCGATGTCGAGGTCACAGCGCCGCGCTCGGCCCAGGCTTGGAGATCATCGACCGCATAGACGACACGGCCGCCGAGCTTTTTGTAAGCAGGACCTGTCCCGTAGGTGCGGTGCTTTTCGAGGGTACGGGCGGACAGGCTGAGGAAATCAGCAGCTTCCTTGGTGCGCAGAAAGCGCGGCGGCAAAACGGTAATATCGGGTCGCATTGATCGCAGCTCCGTGGGGTTTCGGGCGGCCGCTGACGTCCAGCGGCGAACGGTGACCACGGTGGCGGAGGATGGGCTTCGGAGGGGATGGGGAAGTTGCGGGGTGTCAAAAATCCCACCCCATTTGCCTGAGCCGGAAAGGCTACGCGCGGCGTCGATGGCGCAGTATCTGGAGATAGCCGCCGGCGATAAGCGCCGTGGCGCCTTCGACCAGGCCGATCACCGCATCGCGAAGCGCGGAAGTCTTCCAGGGATCGGCGGCGACCCGGCTGAGCCCATAGAGAGCGATGGCGATGTCGCGATAGCTGGCGCCTGTGGAACGGCCGTCAGCGGCCTGCATCATCAGGCGAAAGCGACGCCGCTGCTGCGATGTCATTCGCGTGTCCGGTGGTACCGGGCGACCCTGCCAGGAACGCCAGAAGCGGGTAAGCGCCTCAATCCGGCCCAACGTCTGCGCGTCCAATGGGATCAATGCGGCCACGTGGCCGCGCGTGTCGCTGCCAGGCAGGAGAAGAAGCTGCGTCACCGCACCGGCTTTGTGGATTGCGTGGCGTCCTTCCGAGCTGTGGTGCTCCTCGCCCAGTCCTGTCAGCGGCGCGAGCGAGGCCGACGACAGGAACTCCGGCATCCGGACCAGTGGAACGACCGCGGGATCGACGTCAGGAGACCACAGGACCTCTTGCGCCAATGCGGACAGGTCAGGCCTGGCCGGGAAATCGCAGCCCCCATATCTCCTGCGCCTCGGGCGTCAGCGGCGCCTTTTGGGCGCTTGTCGCCAGAAGCGCGCCATAGTGCCGTTGATAGGGTTTGTGACGCCGCAGGCATTCCCAGGCGAGCCCTTCAATTGGCAAAGCATCGAAATAATCGTAGCTGTCATGGTCTCGCCAATGGGACGTATCCGGCCTCATCTGAAGAGCTCCTCGCACCAGAGCGTAGCCCCGCCTCAGAGAATTTCGACTCGCGGCGAGTGACGGAAGCCCGTCGGCGGGCAACAGGTGATGCGGCTTCGGCATCACCTGGGACCGGTAGTCGCTGTCGGGCTAGCTGCCGCCTCGCCGCAGGAGATGGCGGTAGCCGGAGCGTGCCATCCAGCGCGCTCGCGCCAAATGACAGTCATGAATGCGCCGGGCGCGCTGCGGCTCTTTCGCCAAATCGATGCCGAACAGGATTTCGACCACCTCGCGCCAGTCCGCGCCGTCGTCGGCCGCATCCAACAGCCGGGCGTAGAGCTTGATGTGATCGCGATCGTATTCGGTAAGTTGGTCGGCGGTCGGCGCGGCCTCGTCAAACGGCTCGATCATCTTTGGCCCTCATATCAACGGAGTGAGAGCTCGCATTTTACCGATGCGGCCTTTCCGGGGAGCCCGGTCCAGAAGCATCGGGCGATGCGATCTCGGCATCGCTGCTCCGAAGCCGTCCTCACCGTTTGTCCGTGTAAGAAGGCCCCGGCATTTCGGCCGGGGCCTTCTTGGGTTAGTCGCGCCGCGCACTCGGCCGTGACCAGATGAGCGAGAAGCCTTCTCCTTCTTCGTCGTCGAAGAGGTTGGCGTAGATCGGGGCGTTGAAGCTAGGGTCGTCGAGCTTGAGGCCCAGATAGTCGCGGCCCTCGTTGGAGCGCTTCGACCAGGCGGCGCCGATCTCGGCGCGACCCACCACGACCCGGTGGCTGGGGGCGTTCTCGCCGGTGGCGCGCTGGTCGGGGACGATGCGCACGTTCTTGGCCTGGACGCTGAGGGTGACGATTTCGCCGGTGAACTCGTTCGAACCGGTCTTCTTGAAAGTGCCGATGGTCGCCATTGTAAGTCTCCGTTTCCGTTTCCGAGCCCGCACCATTGCGGCCTCGATGGCGATCGGCAGGCCGGAGGCGATCGGCGACGCACCCCGTCCCTGGGGTCCCTGGCGCGCTTGCGCGCTGGGGGTGGGGATGGGGCCTGACAGCCAAGGAGGGCTTTCTTGCCTCGCGAGGAATGGCGTCGCCTCGGGGTCCCCGCGCGACCTGTTCGCGTGGGGTGGGGTCCGGCAGGGGAAGAAAGTTTGACGCGGCTGTTGCGTCATAGGCGATCGAGGCGCAGCCGGCCTTCGGCCAGATCAGGCCATTGAAGAGGGCGTTTGGAGCGGTCGACCACGGTCAGATAACGGAGAAGATGGCGGCCCTCACGCACCGGCAAACCGGCGTCACGGCATGCTCACCGGCTTTGTTTCCTCCCGCCAGGCCGACGCTATCGCATTGTGTTCCGCCGCCGCCACGGTGATCGCCGCCGCGGACGCCCGATGACCGCTGAGACATGGTTCTGCCCGTAGCGCTCCAGCAAGGTCCGCTTCTCCGGGCCTACCATTGATCCGCGCTGCACATGCCCATCGCTCCGACATGAGACGACGGGGGTGACACCCTCACCGCTGCTCAGATCCTCCTGACGGCGATGATGAAGATCAGGCCCGTGCAAGATCTCGGCCGAACCCCGGACTGACGCCCCCCGCCCATTCCGGCGACCCGCCCGAAGGCAGTCATGCCGACCGGCACCGCATGGATGACAGAGAACGTTACCTGCCACGCCTCGGACGGCATGAGGTGCTTCACGATGCCATGCGTCGCATCGAAGCCGGTGGTCGCCGCCGGCGCGGCGAAGGCTGCGGCCACGATGAGCTTCAGCCACATGGGCCGGACGAAGGTGATGAGCAGATGGCCGACGGCGAGCGTGATCGCCGCCACGACGGCGCCGACCAGAACGGCGCCGGGGGTGCCGCACCGTGCCGTGCGGCCAGACCCGCGATCACGCCGACGAACGCCGGCAGCGCGAAGACGGCCAGCGTGAACAGCTGCCAGCAAAGCAGTCCGATCGATGCGAGAGATGCATTGCGAGGATGACGATGACGGTGGTCTCCGTAAGGACAAGGTCTGACGGTTGCGCCTTCGACCACAAGGGCGCGCACGAAGTATGGCGCAAGAGCAACGGCGCCGGGAGCGGAAATCGTCGGCGATTTCCGCTCCCGGTCGAGCGTGTCACGGAGCGAACGGATCGATCTCGTGGACGATCGCGGCGGCGTCGCCGTCATATTCGCTGGCGGGGATCACTGAGAGGGTGCCGTCGCCGGCCTGGAAGATGATGATGGCAGCCATCAGCGTAGTAGCGAGGCTGAAGGCGAAGGCGTGGGCGTCGTTGAGAGACATCGATCCGGCTCCTGGTTCGAGCGGAGGACATCCCCCGCTGACAGGCGCCCGATGTGTCGGACCGAGCGCTGCAATCACCTCGCAGGCGAAGCTGCAGCGGCGGCATGGTGGCATAGCCGACCCTTCACGGGTTGATGGCGTCAGGCGATCAGTCTGACCAAGGATCAGCGCAGATAAGCGGGGAGATGGTGCCGCGCGGCGGTGCCGGGTTGATGCGGCGCATCGCACGCCTTCGCTCTGAACCGTCAGATGCAGGTTGCGCATGAAGTGCTCGACCGAACAGAGCAGACGCAAAAGCCGTCGACGATGGCGCCGATGCCTTCCCAAACTACGCGACGTCCCCGAGGCGCAGGCTGAATTCTCCGAGATCCAGCCGGTGGCGCGGCGTCAATCTGAAGGCAGCGGCTCTAAGTGTCGCCGGAGCGGATCTCAATCATTTAGCCCGCGCGTTAGCCAGCGCCCACTCCGCTGACCTGACTACCGGCGGCTGACACGATGGGCGTTCCCGTCTCGCACGCCTGCGGGACCAGCTACGCGCAATGGCGGTTCGGTACCCGGTCAGCGAGCGGCCGCCCAAGAGGCTGCGCAGCCGCGACCTCTTCATTCCCGGCCTTCTCATGGACAACATCAAAGTCAACACGCGCGACTTCAGGGGAAATGCGGAATTTCTTGCGCGGCTTCGGATCGCAAGCCAAACCAGCGCGTTACAGCTCGAGCGTTGTGCCGGCGCAGCTGTGGCACCAAGGGAGACGACAATGGCAGACAACAAACCCAAACGAGCGGCCACCGACCGTCGGCAGGTCTCCGCCGGTGAAGGGTACGAGGTCGCCTACTCCGCCCGCAAGCACAGTATAGGAGAGACCTAGCCGAGGCCTTGATCAAGCGGGTCGGGGATGACCGCGACAAGCTCAATGCGGCCGCGGAGAAACTGAAGAAATAGGCTGCAGATTGCGAATACGGCATCGGGGAATTCAGTTTCATACGAGTGAGGTCAAGTGAGCAAGTCAGCGTCGCGTCGGCCGACCAAAAAAGGGGCATCAGCCAGACCAGCCTCGAGCGGCATGGCCAATCTCGCACCCCCAGCGTTCCGGCCCGTCCAGCTCGCAAAGCTGGTGGACACTGTCCCTGCCGGCGATCGCTGGATCCACGAGATGAAATACGATGGCTACCGCATTCTCGTCGCGGTGGGTGGCGGAGAGGCGCGTGCTTACACACGTTCCGGCCTGGACTGGTCCGGGCGCTTCCCCTCTATCCTTTCGGAGGCAGGCAAGCTCAAGGTTCGATCCGCGCTCATCGATGGTGAGGCCGTTGTCATCGACGCCGAGGGGCGGTCCAGTTTCCAGGCGCTCCAGAACGCCCTGAAGGGCGATCCGGCGAGCATCGATTTTTATGCGTTCGACCTGCTCCAGCTCGACGGCGAAGACCTGACGAGGCTTCCGCTCCTGGAGCGAAAGGAGAAGCTGGAGGAAATCCTGCCGGCGAAGAGCCCTATCCTTCGCTATTCCGACCATATCCAGGGCCGGGGCGAAGAATTGCTGAACCGCTTCTGCGACGCCGGGCTCGAGGGGGTAATCTCGAAACTGGCGGATTCGGACTATGTCGGCGCCCGCGACGGAAGCTGGCTGAAAATCAAGTGCGTCAAACGCCAGGAATTCGTGCTCGTCGGCTGGACGCCGTCAGACAAGGACCGCGCGTTTCGATCGCTGATCCTCGGTGTCCATGACGGCGGAAAGCTGCGCTATGCCGGTAAGGTCGGAACCGGTTTCGATACCGCCGAGATGGCGCGGCTGATGAGGACCATGGCGCCGCTCGAGCAGAAGGCCGCCACGGTCGAAGCACCGCGCGCGGAAGTTCGCGGCGCGCACTGGCTGCGTCCGAAGCTTGTGGCCGAGATCGCCTACACCGAGATGACCAATGAAGGCACGCTGCGCCACCCAAGCTATCTCGGCCTGCGCGAGGACAAGAAGCCGGAAGCCGTTGCGCTTGAGACGGCGCAACGTACAGCAACCCTGCGGCCTCCGGCGACAAGCACGATCGCGATCAGCAATCGCGGCCGCGTCATCTACCCAGAATCCAACATCACCAAGGGACAGCTTGCCGATCACTACGCCGACGTCGCCGCGATTATGCTTCCCTGGGCCGGAAACAGGCCGATCAGTCTTGTTCGCTGTCCGCAGGGCCGCGCGAAGAAGTGTTTCTTCCAGAAGCATGATGCCGGCAGCTTCGGCGACAAGGTCCATCATGTCGGGATCACCGAAAAGGACGGTCATGAGGAACCCTACCTTTATGTCGACGATGCCGAGGGACTTCTAACCTGTGTCCAGATGGGAACCATCGAGTTCCATGGATGGGGAGCGCGCATCGAAGACATCGAGAAGGCCGACCGCCTCGTGTTTGACCTCGACCCCGATGAGGGGCTGGATTTCGAGGCGGTGCGTGCCGCCGCGTTCCAGTTCCGGGATATCCTCAAATCACTAGGGCTGACCACTTTTCCGATGCTGACAGGCGGCAAGGGCGTCCATGTGATCGCCCCGCTTACGCCGCAGGCCGAATGGCCAGAGGTGAAGGCCTTCGCCTCCGGGCTGGCGCAGGCGGTCGCCCAGACCGATCCCTCTCACTTTACGGCCGTGTTATCGAAGGCGAGGCGGAAGGGTCGGATCTTTGTCGACTATCTGCGCAACCAGCGAGGGGCGACCGCGATCATGCCCTACAGTGCTAGGTCGCGGCCGGGCGCTCCGGTCGCCGCGCCCATCACCTGGGCGGAAATGAAGACGATTGATGCGCCCTCGCATTTCCACGTCGGCGATGCTCGTGAACTGACGAAACGCGCAGCGAGCAAATCCCTGGCGGGATGGGGTCGAGCCGACCAATTGTTGCCAAGTCTGTAGCCCGTTCCTCGACGGCAGAAAGACTGGATCAAGGCTTCGCCTCGTGCGCCTGATTGGAACCCTGGGACATCGCTCCCGTTTGCCTCGACCATGGCAAAAACCGATCCACGGACAGTCGCCAGCCTCTTGAGGGAATATGCACATCGCACATCGCTTCGCGGAGGCAATCCCTATCGCGCCAAAGCTTACTTGCGCGCTGCCGATAGCTTGGCTGCGTTGTCGCAACCACTTGATCGGATCATCGCCGCAGGCACCCTCACCAGAATCCCAGGCATCGGCGAAGCGATCGCGGACATTGTGCGCAAGCTCTATGAAACGGGCACGCATCCAAGCCTTGAGAAGCTGCGCGAGGAAGTGCCGGCGGGGGTTCTGGAGCTGTTTGCCATACCGGGGCTTCGGCCCGACAAGATCCTGAAGCTTCATCAGGCGCTCGGCGTGAACTCGTTGGCTGACCTCGAAGCCGCAGCAAAGGCAGATCGCATCCGGCCAGTCAAAGGCCTAGGTGCTTCCCTTCAGACAAAGATCCTGCAGAACTTGGCCATCGCTCGAAGCGGCGAGACACGGCTTCACCTGCACAAGGCTGCGGCGCTCCTTGAGCATGCGGCCCTAGCCTTGAAGCAAGAGCATCCCGAGTTTTCGCGGGTGGAAATCGCCGGTGATTTCCGGCGCGGTTGCGAACTCGTTGCCGACCTCGCGCTGGTCGCGCTTGGGAAGAGGCGGACCGAAATCGAGCAGTCCACCCTCAGGCTTGTCGTCACGGACAACAAGCACTTTGGCGCGAGCCTCCTCGAAGCCACCGGTTCGGTGGCCCATCTTGAGCAGTTGAGGAGGTACGCGGCCGAGAGGGGGTTCGCCCTCAAACCCGAAGGGCTCTACCGCGGGAGAAAGCTCGTGGCGTCAGCGACAGAGGAGGAAATCTACGAAGCGTTGGGCCTGCAGTTCATCGAGCCTGAACTGCGCGAAGGCAGGGACGAGATTGAGCGGGCAGCGAGGCGGCAACTCCCTACCCTCATCCGGGACGAAGATCTGCATGGGATCCTGCATTCTCACACGACCGCATCCGACGGCACCGAGACGCTTGAGGCAATGGCTGAAGCGACCCGGAGGCGCGGGTTCGAGTATTATGGCGTCGCAGACCATTCGCAGTCCGCCCACTACGCGGGCGGGCTCACATTCCAGGAGATTGCTGAACAACACCGCGAAGCCGATCGGCTGAATAAGAAGTATGATGGAAAATTCCGCATCCTGAAGGGCATCGAGGCGGACATCCTGGTCGACGGTTCGCTCGATTATCCTGAGCACGTCTTGCGGCAGTTCGATTTCGTTGTAGCAAGCGTGCACAGCCACTTCAGGTTGCCCGAGAAAGAGCAGACGGAACGTATCGTTGAGGCAATCGGGAACCCTCTCACGACAATCATCGGGCATATGACCGGCCGCCAATTGTTGCGTCGTCCCGGCTACGAGCTCGACGTCGACAACGTCCTCAAAGCGTGCGCGAAATATGGCGTCGCGGTCGAGATCAACGCGCATCCATGGCGGCTCGACCTCGACTGGCGGTGGCATCAGAAGGCACTCGACTACGGATGCATTTTCAGCATCAATCCGGACGCGCATTCAATCCGCGAACTCGACCACATGCATTTGGGTGTCGAGATGGCGCGAAAGGGAGGCGTCCCTAGAAACCGAGTCCTCAACGCGATGGGTTTGGCGGCCCTGTTTGCGCACCTTTCAAAGCGCAAGTTTACGTCAAAGACCCGCGGTAAGAGCCGCTCGCCTGGGCGGAAAACTGTCGCATGAGGCTCGAGTTCCTGTGGCAGAACAGGCAAGTCGATCTCGGACTAGCCGCTGCCGGCGCCGCCAACGAGGGCGGCTGCAACGATCGCGATTGTCTTCATGGCAGCCTGGCTCTTGGAGCCTCCTGGTGCGGATATTCCAACACGGCCGTCCTGATGCGGATTTCCCCCTTCTAAGGAAAGTCCGCGTCGCCACGGTCTTACCTATGACTATCGACAATCAGGCTTTGTCGACGAGGTTCTTCACCGCGTCTTTGACCTGACCCTTCGCAACCTGCGCCTTGCCCTTGGTTTCCTGGACTTTGCCCTTGGCCTGTTCCTCGTGGTTGTCCACTGCCTTGCCCAGGGCCTGGCGCGCCTTTCCGGCGACCTCGTTGCCCTTGCCCTTAACCTTGTCCGACGTGCTTCCCATTACGAGCTCCTTCTTGGATCCAGGCATTCACTCCGCAAGAGAATCCATCAATCGACGATTGGTTCCAGTTTTAGAACACCGCGCCAAGGGCAACGGTGGAACCGGAAGAACGGGTGCCATTTGCTCAGAGAGTCACAGCCCAAAGGACGATCGCAGCCGCTGTCTAAAACTTGGTAGAAAGACATTGTCCTGGACAAAGACGGGAACGCCAAACTCATCGTCATTGGCGCCGGCCGTTTCCTTGGGCGTGGGCGAAAAGAATGTCGGCTACGATTTCAGCAAGGTTGAATGGGTGAACAAAAAATGCTGGTTGGTGGCAAAGACGACCCAGGACCGGCTGCGACGCCTCGATCGACAAGTCGAGCTAGACAGAAACGCCGGCAGAAAAAGTCAGCGCGGCGAATCTCATTGGAACCAATGTCTACGGTGCCGATGATGCGAAGGGCGGCGAGATCGGCGACGTAATCCTGACGGACGACGCGGCGTGGTCTGAGCCGCCGCGACATTGGGGCAAATGCAGGGCGGCGGCAAATTTTTCCAGCCACGGAACTTCCCGACCCATTGCAGGTTCGCATGCATAGGGACGACTGAGGCCCATTCCGGCCTGTGCATTATGCAGGCAGAGCGCCTCGCCAACAGGAGACGGCCATGAAACATCAGACAATCGAAGAACTGTATGAGGTCGCGGAAGTCGCGGCATCGCTTCCGGCTATGACACGCCCTCAGCGCTTGGAACATTGGGCAAGGCTGCTAGAGCAAAATCCCGAACAGTGCCTCGCCGCTTTCCCCGGCACTGAATACATGACGTTGGATGTACGCGACAAAGCCCAGTCGCTGGGCTCCGCGCTCAGCATCGCTTTCGCCGATCCGGTGTTGCGCGCGGAAGGACTGAAAAACGACATGTATGGCGAAGCTAAGCGCTTCTTCGAGCTAACAGATTGGCAGTTGCACGCTATTGTCTGCCATTGCCATGTCGGCGGGACGATGAAAGCCGGATGGGCTGCTGTTCAAGTCCGCTCTGCAATCGGCAAGGAGGGCAAGCTCTTCAGCAAGTTGCGCGAAGCGATCTCTCATTGGCCGGTATTCCGCATGTTGACCCATGTGAGGGAGTAAGACGCGCGCGAGCGAGCCAAGCTCTGACGGTCAGTCGCTAGAACAGATATTTCGAACTTGACCGCTGAATTTTGGCAATAACGGGCGACACTTGCGAACATGTCATCGCGTCACCCGTTTTATCGCCCCACTGCCGAAGGCCGGCAGGCGAGATTACGCCCGGACTTCTGGGATCTTGCCCCGCACAGGCGTCTCAAGAAACGAGCTTACGGAATCGATGTTCGTCAAAGGCATTATTGGAATGTATCCGGTGCAGATCCTACTGCCTCGCTCAGACACATCGCACGGCGGTTGCGCGGCCAAAGTCAAAGCCCAGGACGGGGCGCAAGCAACTGGAAGCTGATCGGCAGCTACCGCCACGGCTTCTACGAAACTGAAGTCTGACGGCACTCATGTGCCGCCGGATTTCCAAACCGGGATGCCGAGCTTCCTGGCCTTGTCGGCGAGATTGTCATTGATGCCCGTACCCGGGAAGTGCATCACGCCTTTCGGCACGATCTGCAGCATCTCGTCGTTGCGTTTGAAGGGCGCTGCCCGGCCATGCTTCGTCCAGTCCGGCGCGAAGCCGATCTGCGGGACGTTGCGGTTCTTTGCCCAGAGCGAGGCAATCTTCTCGGCGCCTTTCGGCGACTTGCCGTGGACCAATACCATGTCGGGGTGCTTCTGATGCACTTGGTCGAGCTTGGCCCAGATCAGCCGATGGTCGTCATAATCGAGCCCGCCGGTGACGACGATCTTCGGGCCGGGCGGCAGGAGCACCTCCTGGTCGGCGCGCTTCTTCGCCATCAGGAAATCGCGGCTGTCGATCATCGCCGCGGTCAGATTGCGATGGTTGACCTTCGATCCGCTGCGGGGAAGCCAGGGCTTGCCGACATGGCGTTCGTAGTGCTCGGCGGCTTGGTCGCGCATCAGCTCGAAGGCGTTCTGGCGCTCGACGAGCGTCACGCCCTCGGAGATCAGGCGCTCCAGCTCGACCGATTTCACCTCGCTGCCGTCCTGTTCCCGCTGCGCCCGCTTCTGGGCTTGCTCATTGTCATCGAGTTCCCGGCCGATCCGGTCGTTGGCGCGGTGGAAGACGTTGACGGTCGACCAGAGGAGATCGTCGAGGTCGGATTCGAGGCGCGTGTCCTCCAAGGTGCCGATCAGCGCGTCGAAGATGTCGGCGACAGCGCCCGCGACCTGGTTGCCGTCAGGCAGAAGCCGCCGGTCAGGCTCGTCGGCAAAGGGTCGGTAGCCGTGCAGCTGGAGTTCGTTGAGGACATGGTCGGCGGGCGAGGATTCGTGGTGCGGTTCGAAGTCGTCGTGATCGCGCATGGGATGCTCCGTCGGTTGGACCGCGACCGTCGCGGCCTTCATGGCGACGAAGCCCACGGGCCGGACAGGCCGGACACCCGGAGCGCAAGCGCAGGGCTCGATGGCTAAGGCCGGCTATTTTGCCTCGCGATGGAAAGCGGCCTTCAGGCCGCGCCGGAAAATAGTCGGCCGCCGCCATTGCCCGGCTGACCGGCTTGTGGGCCGATCGCCCCTCGAAGGCCGACGCGCGGTGCCTCTCCGACGGATTGACCCATCCGCCGAGCACGGCTGCGACCCGCACGCTCGTTCTCCTTCCGGCTATGTCGCCAACGCCATGAAGCGGGCGACGTCCTGCGGCGCGACCTGCAACCGGGCTTCCATGCGAAGCGTCTCCAGGCCGAGGGTGCGGAGATCCTCGTTGAAGTCGTCTAGCTCCGGCGAGATGGCGATCGCCTCGATCCCGGCAGCGTTCGCCCGTTCGATCAGGGTATCGCGCGCGCGGTTACCGGCGGGATCATTGTCGCGCATGATGTAGAGCCGCCGCAGCGTGTCGGCGAACAGGATAGCGGCGAGATGGGCCGCCGAGAGCGCTGCCAGCATCGGCATGTCGGGAAGAACCTGCCGGAGCGACAGAACGGTCTCGATGCCTTCGCCGGCCGCCATCACTTCGCCGCCGATGCCGAAACGCACAGCATGCCCAAGAAGATCGCCCATCGCCCGCCTCGGCGTTTCGATCGGCGCCTTGTCGCGGCGGCGGGGGTCGAGCCAGGTGCGATGTGCCCCGGTGATCTTGCCGTCGAGGTCGGTGACTTCTGCAATCATCGCCGGCCAGGTCTCGGTCGGCGAATGCTCGTCGTGCCGATAGTAGCAGTGCGGGTGGAAATGCAGGCTTCCGGTTCCGCGTAAATCCGTAACGCCGCGTTCCCGTAAATACGCTTGCACGATTGTGTGTCTAATCGGCTGCGACATGCGGACCAGCCGACGCGCCGCCTCGGGAGACCCATGCGGCGCCGGGCTCTGCTGTTGGTGCTCACAGGCTTCCGGCTCCGCCGGCGCCGTCGAGAGGAAAGTCCGGGCCTCGTCGGCGACGTCTGTGAAGTCGATGAGTCCGCAGCTTTCGCGGATGACGTCGAGCAGATCGCCATGCTCGCCGGTCGCAGCATCGGTCCATTTACCGGCTGGACCTTTGGGCGTGTCCTTGAGCCGAACGTACATCGAGCGCCCCGGCGCGTTGCGCACATCTCCCACCCGCCAGTAACCGCCCTCGCGTCGGCCGCTGGAGAGATAATGCCGGCACACCGCCTCGGCCTGCCGGCCGAGACTGTGCGCGAGATCGGAAGCGTCTTGACGTGCCATCACGCGCCTTCCCCCCGCTCGGAGATGCGCGCAACAGGATAAGTGTCGAGCAGCTTGGCGAGGACGTTCGGGCCCGTTGCGTCGACTGGTA
Organism: Mesorhizobium sp. WSM3859; assembly: GCF_002295065.1. Taxonomy (GTDB): domain Bacteria; phylum Pseudomonadota; class Alphaproteobacteria; order Rhizobiales; family Rhizobiaceae; genus Mesorhizobium. The sequence continues at coordinate 30,031 of NZ_NSGG01000006.1, read as the reverse complement.
CGAAGAAGCGGAGCTTCCACGAGATGATCTCGCTGAACAGGCCATAGGCCCGCAGCCGATCCCGCTTGGCGTCGGTGAAGCCGGTCAGCTCGAGTCGTTGGGCGCCCATGACGCGCGCACGGCGAAGCTGCAGCCCATCGGCGAGATCGAGGATCGTGGTGCCGTCCATCAGGGCGGCGAAGGCCTGCTCCGGGTTAAGCGACGCGGCGCCCGTGGTTACGGCGGTCGCCGCCCAGGCGGGCGAGACGCGGCGGCCGATGATGCGCTCGCCGGCATCCGTCTGGAGCCGGTAGACGCGGGTCGACTCGTTCGGCAGCCGCTTCCAGATCGGCAACAGCAGGCCGGCGACGATGTGGATCGTGCTGTCGGAGAACTCGGGCACATCGTTCAGTTCGGCCGACCACGCGGCGACGAAGGCGGCGCGATTTACCTCCTCCCAATGGCTCTCGTCCATCATGCGCAGCGGCGCGTAGTGCCGCTCCATCGGCCGGATCAGGCAGACGCGGCGCTCGATCTCGCCATCGTCGAGCATTATCGACGGCACTGGAACCTGCACGGCGGCCCGCCCGGAACGGCCGTTGACCAGGAGCCGCGCGCGTGGATCGGAGAGATGGTCTAGCGCGTCGGCGAGGCTCGTCGGCCAATTGCGCTCCCGACGGGTGATGGTGAGCAGCCGCGTTTCCGCTCCGGTGCCTGAGTGCGTGTGGATCACTCGGGCGTCGGTAACGGCGAAGCTCTCGGCTTGCAGCGTCTCGAGCCCGATGTCATAGACGCCGCTGCGGATCGCGCCTTCAACCTTGGCGGTCAGGAGCTGCTCGAACGCCGTGAACAGCACGCCCTGCAGGTCAATGGTGAGCGCGAGCAGACGATTCAAGAAGGTGGTGATCGGGGGCAGCTCGTCCTTGATGCCGTTGTCGTCCATCAGCTTGATGCCGGTGGCTGACTCGAAGCGGTCGAGCGAGCAGCCCTCGACCTTGCCGCGGACGAGCAGCAGATAGAGCTGGCGCAGCGCGTCTCGCGCGTATGGGCTTTCCAGATTGTCCTCGGGCCGAAACAGGCCCTGGCCGCCGGTCTGGCGCTGCCCGCGCGTGATGGCGCCGAGCGTGTCGAGCCGGCGCGCGATCGTCGAGAGGAAGCGCTTCTCGGCCTTCACGTCGCTGGCGATCGGCCGGAAGAGCGGCGGCTGCGCCTGGTTGGTGCGGTTGGTGCGGCCGAGCCCCTGGATCGCCGCGTCAGCCTTCCACCCCGGCTCCAGCAGATAGTGGATGCGCAGGCGCTGGTTCCGGGCGGCGAGATCGGCGTGATAGCTGCGCCCTGTGCCGCCGGCATCCGAGAAGATGAGGATGCGCTTCTGGTCGTCCATGAAGGCCGCGGCCTCGGCGAGATTGGCCGACGCTGCGCGGTTCTCCACAGCAAGGCGCTCGCCCTTGCGCACCACGCGACGCGACCGGCCGGTGACCTCTGCGACGACGTCGGTGCCGAAGCGCTGGACGATCTGGTCGAGGGCGCCGGGAACGGGCTCAAGCGATGCGAGCCGGTCGATCAGTTCGTCGCGACGGGCGACGGCTTCTCGGCTTTCGACGGGCTGGCCGTCCCGGTAGACCGGGCGCGACGACACATTGCCCTCGCTGTCGGAGAATGCCTCGTAGAGCTGCACCGGAAAGGAATGGGCGAGATAGTCGAGGACATATTCGCGCGGCGTGATGTCGACGCGGACGTCGTTCCATTCTTCGGTCGGGATCTCGGCCAGACGCCGCTCCATCAGGGCTTCGCCGGTCGAAACGATCTGGATGACCGCGCTGTGCCCGTCGGCCAGGTCCTGCTCAATCGAGCGGATCAGCGTCGGGGTTTTCATGCTGGTCAGGAGATAGCCGAAGAAGCGCTGCTTGGCGCTCTCGAAGGCCGAACGGGCGGCCGACTTCGCCTGCCGGTTCAGCGTGCCGGCCGAGCCGGTGATGTTGGCGGCCTGCATCGCGGCGTCGAGATGATTATGGATGATGGCGAATGCTCCGGCATAGGCGTCGTAGATACGGGTCTGCTCGGGCGTAAGCCGGTGCTCGACCAGCTCGTATTCAACGCCGTCATAGGAGAGCGACCGGGCAGTGTAGAGACCAAGGGCGCGCAGATCGCGGGCGAGTACCTCCATGGCCGCGACGCCGCCATTCTCCACGGCCTCGATGAACTCGGCGCGATTGGGGAAGGGGAAATCGTCGCCGCCCCAGAGGCCGAGCCGCTGGGCATAGGCGAGATTGTGGACGGTGGTCGCGCCGGTCGCCGAGACGTAGACGATGCGGGCGTTAGGCAGCGCGTGCTGGAGCCGGAGCCCCGCACGGCCTTGCTGCGACGGGGCGACATCGCCCCGCTCTCCCTTGCCGCCGCCGGCGTTCTGCATCGCATGGGACTCGTCGAAAATGATCACTCCGTCGAAATCGGAGCCCAACCATTCGACGATCTGCTTGACCCGCGAAAGCTTCTCCCCACGATCGTCTGACCGTAGCGTAGCGTAGGTTAGAAATAGGACGCCGTCGTCCAGGCGGATGGAGGTCCCTTGGGGGAAGCGCGACAGCGGCGTGACCAGCAGGCGTTCCATGCCCAGCGCCGACCAGTCTCGTTGCGCGTCTTCGAGCAGCTTGTCCGATTTCGAAATCCAGACCGCCTTGCGCCGTCCCTGAAGCCAGTTGTCGAGAATGATGCCGGCGGACTGGCGACCCTTAACGGCTCCGGTGCCGTCGCCGAGCATGAAGCCTCGGCGGAAGCGGACGGCGCCCGGCGCATTGTCCGGCGCAGCGGTTACGAGATCGCCGGTCTCATCCACGGTCCAGGCGCCTGCGAGATATTCGCCATGGGCCTTGCCCGCATAGATGATGGTCTCGAGCTGGGCGTCGGACAGCACGCCGTCGGTGACGATCGCGGGCGGAAGCGTCGGACGGTAGCTTGGCTTCGGCGGCGCGACCGATGCCATAGCCGCCGATTGCACCAGCTTGGTGGGATGAGGCTGAGCGTCCGGGATGCGGATCGATTGCAGCGCAAAGGCCTCGTAGATCGAGTCCGACAGGCGGCCACCCTCGGGAGGCGTCCAGTCGATGGTCTCATAGTCGAGCGGTGTGCCTTCGATATCAGCCGTGCGCCGGATGGGCGCGGCGGCTGCGGCCCTGGCGAGGTAGCCGCGAACAGTGCGCGGCGCGGCGTTGGTGACAATCGTCGACAGCATGACGGCCATCCGCGACGGCACCTCCCGCTCGGTCCATGCGAGCAGCGTCGCCACGTCCGGCGCGACACCGGCGGATTCAGGGAAGCGGGTCGCATCTTCGGCCGGCGCCTTGTCGATGACGGTCAGACGCGTCTCGATGGTCGTGCCGTGCTTGGCATAGACCGCGCCCGCGATCGCCGCGGTGAACAAGACGCGGCCGCGCTCCTGCAGCCGGACGAAGTGGTCCCGCCAGGCCGGCAGTTCGGGCGAAAAGTTCGCGCCGGTGATCGCCACCAGCCGACCGCCTGGAGCAAGCCGCGCTAACGCCGAGGCGATGTGGCGATAGACGGCGTCAGCCACGCGACCCGACAGGGAGGCGAGAAGATCGGCACGGGTCTCGGCAAGCTCGTTCAGGATGAGATCGGAACCGGCGACTTCCGCGAGGACCGCGAGCAAGCCGGTGCCGGCCGAGGGCTCCAGCACCCGGTCGGCGGATGTGAGCGATGCTGCGGTCAACGCCACGAGACCGAGCGGAGTCGGCGTCGAGAACTGCTGGAAGGCCTGGGCCTCCTCGGACCGACGCGTATGTGTCGGCAGCAGGGCGGCGATCTTGGTCAACGCGGTTAGCCGTGCAGCCGGACAAGCGGCTTTGCGGAAAAGCGGCTTTCCGTATTTGCGCAGGAACAGGACGGTCGCTGCCTCGCACGCATCGTATGCCATCTTCCAGTCCCAGGCGCCGCTGGCGTCGGACGCGCCAAATGATGTCTCCATCGCGCCGCGCAATAGGGCTGCCTCAATGCGTTGGCCGCGTTCGAGATGGGGAACAAGCCGCAAGGCGGCGGTATGGATGGCAGCAGCCGGGTTGCAAACTGTGGAGGCGCACAAGGCGTGATTGGCGGCGGCGGCGGGAAGCAAAACGTTCATCGGGAAGACCTCGGAGAGCGAGAGTGGGAACGCCCGCCAGCTCTCTCTGACCGCACGGGCTCACCCTCGCCGCGGCCGAACTTTCACTCTGGGTCTTTCCACCAAAGAAATGCCCGGCGCTCTTGCGGGCGCCGGGCGATCAGAGTCTGGAGTCGGGAGAAATGCCTACTCGGCAGCATCGAGCTGCTGTTCGCCTTCGCCCTCGGCTAATTGATCTTGCTCGTCGCTCGCGAGGAACTCGGGCAGCGGCTCGCCGTCGCCATCCGAGTCGGCGGCGGCTTCGATATCGAGATCTGCTAGACGCAGTGGCTCAGGCAGCCACCCGCTGTCCGCAAGCAGTCGTTCCGCCTCCTTGGCCATGTCGCCTTTCTTCAGGTGATCGATGAGCTGGGCCGCGCGCTCCCCCTCGCCTTCCCGGACGGCCTCAAGGATACGAGCCTTGGTGACGCGACCGAAATAATTGCCAACTGTCGGCCGCCAACCTGCTTCCACCATGTCCAACCCAAGGACGCGGGCAAGGTGGTCGGCTTCCGCAAGTCGCTGCTCGACGCCATGCGCTGAGATGGCGCCATTGCCATAGCGATCGGCCCGTTCGTAAAGGGCATTCACGCCAAAGGATACGCAATGAGCAAACAGTTCGGCCCGTTCGGTGTCGTTGAGAGCCGCCAGCTTGTCCCACAGGTCGGCAACGTCGCCGAGAAGACGCGCTTCCCAGGCCTTGTGCCGGGCCACGATCGACCGCGCAATAAGGCGTATCGCGAAGATCGGCAGACTGTGCGGAGAAAACAGTGCCGCGTACCGAGACCTCCATCGCGACGCCGTGCGAGCTGTGGCGCAAGAACGCGTCACGGGCGAGCTTGTGAAGCACGGCAAGAAACGCCGTCGCCGGATTGGTCGCGAGTTTATCCCGCAGCGCCAAGGTGCGCTCGGCGGTCAGCTCCATGATCAACCGATCGGGCAATGGCTTGATGGCCTCCTCATCATCACCCTCCGGCTCGGTCGGCTGGGCACCGAGGGTGATTGTTGACCGCTGTACCGAGCCGGTCGTCGACCCATCGTCGGATCCAGCAGCGCCGCCAGGCTCGCCGTCGGTCTGGGGCGCATCGCGAGCGTCGTCTTCGGGCTTCACATAGCCACGTTCGACGAGAAGCGACCCGTCCGCATCCACGCTGATGAAGGCGCCGGCGCGCGCCTTGTCCGCTGGATCGAAGCGGACGGGACGCGCCTGCAGCGCTTGGAGGGCAGTTTCAAGTTCACCGAACCGCTGATCGATCTCGTCCGGCAACTCGTCGGCTTCCTCATATTCGGCCTGCAGCTTATCGTACTCATCCCGCAGCGCATCGAGCGTTGCCTGCTCCTCCTTGGTCAGGTCGACCGGCGCGCCTTCGAGTTCGCGCAAGCCATTTGCCGCGCCATAGGGGAAACTCACCGCGACTTCGATCCATTTCCAGCCCTCGTTGGCGATTTCGTCGGCGATCTTCTTAAGTTTCTCGGCAACGAGGCGATCAAGCAGAGCTACGTTCTGCAGCCACCCGCCATCATCCGACTGGAAGAGATCGCGCAGTACCTCGCCGCCCGCCGCCTCGTAGGCGTCGATACCCACGAAGATGGCCCGCTTGTCGGAAGCGCGCACCGTGTCCTCGGTCAACATGCGTCGGATCTGATATGGTTCCTTCGACCAGCTGTTTCTGATCGCTTCCCAGACCTGTTCCTGTCGAGCGTGGTCAGTGCTGACCGAAAAAGCCTCGAGCTGCGCAATCGTCATGCCGTCGCCGGCATAGATGTCGAGGAGCGCTGGCGACACAGCGGTGAGCTTGAGGCGCTGCTTGACGATGTTGACCGAGATGAAGAAGGCTGACGCTATCTCCTCCTCCGACATGCCTTTTTCACGCAGCTCCTTGAAAGCTTGAAACTGATCGAGGGGATGAAGCGGCGCGTGCTCGATATTCTCGGCAAGCGAGACCTCCTCGGCGAGCACCGAGTTGGACGCATTGCCGACGATGCAGGGAACCGGTGCGGTTTTGGCAAGCCGCTTCTGCTTCACAAGCATTTCAAGCGCACGGTAGCGGCGACCGCCGGCCGGGATCTCGAACATGCCGGTCTCGTAACCCTTGGCGTCGAGAACGGGAAGGACATGGATGCTCTGAATCAGACCGCGGCGTGCGATCGAGGCAGCGAGGTCGTCGATCGAGACGCCGGCTTTAATGTGCCGAACGTTGCTCTGGGCAAGCACCAGCTTGTTGAAAGGAATGTCGCGCGCGGACGACAAGGTGATCTTTTGAACGGCAGTGGTCATCTGGGATCTCCGCGACGGGCGCCGAGAGCCTCTCTCTCAGTCCTGAACCCGTCGCGAAAGCCCGCTCAAATCTCTCGCTCTCCTCCGCTGGATCTGCGCCACCTCAGTCCCTCAGCAGCGGCCCGCCGAATCCGTTCACCTCGGGATGCCTTCAGCGGCTAAGATAGCCTTGGCGTCACCGCGATCGGTATGTCGACGTCTTCAGGCAGGTGGCTGAGGAGCCAGTCAGTTGCTTTGCTGGCTTGGCTCGCGGCGCGGACGATGGCGCGATTGTCCTCCCGTAACACCTCGAGCCACGATCCGATGTAATCGGCATGCCGTACCGTAGGGTAGATGCCGAGCGCCGCGCAGGCGAAAGCGGCGCCGATCTCGGCCACCAGTTCCTCCAACGCATATTTCTTGCTGCCGAAACAACCGGAAAGATCACGTGCAAGCCGTGTTGCATGCCCGGTTGCATGACCAAGTTCGTGGAGGGCCGTACGATGCCAATTGATCGGCTCGAAGAAGGATTGCGGCGGCGGCACCTGAACATAGTCGTGGATCGGCATATAGTAGGCCTTGTTTCCGCCGATGCGAAACTCGATGCCGGCGGCGTCGATTAGCGCCTCGACCCGCGGCTCGATCAAGCTGTGATCCGGCAGCGGCGGCTGAATCGCGGTCTCTTCAGGCAAATTCTCGCATTGCTGGACATTGAAGACTGTGAAGCGCTTGAGGAAGGGGATCGCTCGGGCGTCTTCGTCAGCTGTCCTGGCTCGCATCTTCTCGTCGTGGGGAACAAAGCGGTCGGCATAGACAATAGTTGTTCCGCGCTCACCTTTCCGGACATTTCCACCGAGCGAGATGGCTTGCCGGTAGGTGAGCCAGCTTTGCGTTGCAAACCCGTGCTCGACCACGGCGCCCCAGAGGATAAGCACGTTGATCCCGCTATAGGCTTTGCTGGTGGCGGCGTTTCTCGGCATCGAGAAAGGCGCCTGTGCGGCGGCTGTTCCCCAGGGCTGGACCCACGGGAAGCGACCGGCCTCCAGCTCAGCGACGATCTTGTTGGTGATATCGTCATAGAGGTTGCTGCGATCGGTAACGGCCCGGGCTCGATTGTTTCCATAAGGCATCACGGTTCTCCGCGACAGGCGCCGGAGGACTCTCCTCTGGCTCTCAACCCATCATGGAAAACCCGCCCCTCCTCTCACTTTCGTCGGGAGAAAGGCCGCGCCTCTCTCCCGACCTAAGCAAACAAGGGCGTACAAGGCGGAAGTACCGAAATGCCCCCCAGCGGGACCAAGTCGGTTCGGTGCTGGAGAAAGTTCGTGGTCCTGAGACCGGTCCAACAGGGCGGCCGTAGGAGCATCAGCATAGCGCCGCCGCTCAGGCGGGATGCGGGACCGACAGCCCCCGGCGAAGGGCGCCGTGTGAATCAGTGATGCTGACATGGATGTCTTTTGCTTCGATCTACGCCGAACCTGGGCCAAAGCGTTCACACCGACCGATATGTGCGAAATAGCTGCCCAGAGTACCCAGGCAAACCTTCCGTTGGTGTCACCCCCGCGAACTTTCGGTTCGAACCAAGGTGGCAGGCCCGCCGCTTCGCGTTAACCCCCCGTTGCCTCGTTTGGGACTTGGCTGAGGCGCCTGGTTCCGAGTTCGCCCGACAGCCCCATCCGGCGCGCCAAACCTCCCTATGTTTGCGAAAAGACCTGGCCTCAAAGCGCAGGGTCAGGCTCAGATACGGTCCGAGGAGGAGCACGACGGTCGTTTCATTCCTTCAACTCATGCCTCACGATGTCTGACCAGTTGCACGACGTGGCGGCGCTCGATTTTGCGGCTCAGCGAGACGGCGTCAAGTCACGAGAACATCAAGGCTCAACTAGCGTCGGCGATCGCGACTGCTTCCTGTGGCGAGCCTTTCTGACCCGGCGACGGAAGGCCGCACAGAGCGCACCGTGCGGGCCTTCGTCGGAGCGAACGCAAAGGCGCCGGCTGGTGGCAGGTCGAAAGCCTGGAGCGAAAGTGCCGCGCCAATCGAACTGGCGTCGGTTTAGATGTTCCAAAGAAGCACGCCGGCCCTAGCCAGCGGAGCGAAATGCTGGCTTAAAATGCGAATGCCAGAGCCGAGCGAAGCTGCTATGCGGCTGGCGCTAGTTCGACCGCCGTTCTCCGTGTTTCGGCCGTTGTCGTCGCTGTCAGTCCGCTACCCTAACTGCCAAACCTTTTCCGTGCAGCGGGAGTGTTTGCTTCAGCTTTTTGCCGGCTCTCCCGCCTCCTTGAGGTGGGCGTATTGCAAGGTCACAGCTTCCAGATTTTGGTCCAGCCACGTAGCCATGGCCTGCTCCTCCTCCAAGCTCTGCTGGAGACTGTCCGTCGCCTGATCGTACCCAATCGCCCTGCCGAGCGTAATGAGGGATTTGTAGGCTGCGATCTCGTAGTTCTCGAAAGCGAAATTTGCGAAGCTATTTTTCAAAATTTCATCTCCCGCCATGGAATGGCCCATCGCGGCGACGCTCCCCACCGCTGACATGAGGGTGTCCTTTATGGTGGAAGAGTCTTCTTCGACACCTTCCAGCAGATCTTCAAGCCTCTTTATCTGCCCTTCCGTTTCGGCAATATGCTGTCTCAATCGCTCCGCTACCTCGGGATAGTTTTCGATGCGCTCTACTTGAGGCCGCATGATCGACAGTGCCTGGTTCTCCATGGCATGTGCATTGCGCAACCCGGTGACGAAGGTGGAGCGTGTTTCCGATTTGAGATTGGCATCCATAATGCAACTCCTTCTTGGAAACCGCCGAACCTCTCGTTGACCGGTTTGTTCCTCGCTCACGGCGCCGGTGGCAAACGAATGCGTCGCACGTTTCAGCCTTTGCCGTTTGACGCTGATAGTTGCACCGTCATGTGGTAGCGTTTCAACCCCTTTGAAGCTACCGCCCCGGCTATAGCAGAGACCTACCGATCTGATGCCTGTAGCCAATCGGCGCAAGTGTGCAGCATCCCTACCATCACGGCATCATCGCGCGTGGCAATCTTTTTGGGGCAACGGGTAGCAATCAGCAGCTCACCGGTTCGTTGCAAAGCGTCCGTCGGCTCCACTTGGCTGCTCGCGCATGAAACCCCAAGGGAACAACAGGAGGCCGTGCCTGTTCGGCGGCGATGATCGATCTGGGCATCAACCGCTTTTGCGATGTCGCTGTCGTGGGAGGCGGTCCCGCGGGCCTCGCCGCGGCCGTCTATCTGTCCCGTTTCTTGCGTTCCGTCTTGGTCTTCGACGTTGACGACGGGCGTGCGAAACTCATCCCCAGGACCAACAATTGCCCAGGCTTTCCCGAAGGTATTTCCGGCAGGGATTTGCTGCGCCGCTTGAGGGAGCAAGCTACCGCCTACGGCACCGAAGTCCTCTCGACCGACGTCGAGTCTCTTTCAGGACGTCACGGCGCGTTCGTTCTCGAAACCGCTGCGGGCAATGTTCAGGCGTCCCGTGTTGTGCTGGCGACCGGCGTCGTCGATCGGGCGCCCGCGATAAGCGACCTTCGTAAGGCGATTGCATCAGGAGCTGTCCGGCTGTGTCCTGTTTGCGATGCCTACGAGGTCCAGGGACAGCGCATCGCAATCGTCGGCCCGGACCACTCAGCTCTTAGAGAAGCATTGTATCTGCGGCGCTACAGCCCATCGGTATCTATCATATGCAACTATCCCGAGGATATTTCCGCGGCGATACGCAGTGAGGCGCGGGCCGCCGGTATAGCGGTCTGGGACGCCGTTGATGACCTCGTCTTGCGCGAGGCCGGGCTCGATATCGTCATGGCGGGTGGATCGAAGACCGAGCGGATCGGCGTGCTCTATGCCGCGATGGGCTGCGACGTTCGATCGGAACTCGCCATGGATGTTGGCGCACACTGCGATGAAGAGGGCTACATTCTCATCGGTCCACACGCGCAAACCTCGGTCGACGGTGTTTACGCGATCGGCGATGTCGCCAAAGCGCTCAACCAGATCGCAGTGGGATTTGGCCAGGCGGCTCTGGCTGCCACCCACATTCACAACAGTCTGATGGCAGAGCAGGCTCGCGGCGGTAACTCATGAACGTTCCATCGGTTGAAGCAACCGACCTGAAACATCGAGTTAATGAAACTGTCGGGACTGAACCAACGAAAACGACTGAACGTGCTGCCCCGTTCAGGCGTTGAATCGCGACCAAGCTAAGCAGCCGCCGACCAACGGCGATGTGCTGACCACAATGGCACCGTTCGCATGCAACTTGAATAGCCCTCCCCATGAGAGCGGCCCAACGACCCACACCGATCCGTCGGAGTTAGTCCACTTTAAGCTCGTGCCGGCGGCAAGAACCATTTGCATCATGGAGGCCGGGCTCATCCCCTCTTTAAACACCACTATGGCTTCGGAGTTTCGGGTGAAGCTCGGTCCGAGCCCTGCCATCAGTCCTGACAACATTGCGACGCTCATCAAGGCGGCGCTCGCGCTCCCACTTGCCACCCCGCTCCGGCTCGGGAATGCCCACGCGAGCAGCAAAGGTCCAAGGCCAAAGACAACGAGCCACCCGATGTCCCAGGCAAGCGGAGCATCACTGTTCATCTTGATCTGATGGAGCCCCAGCAGCCAGTGAAACACAGCCGCATCGACAACGTGCCACAAGCCAAACCCGACCAGTGACAGCCGCAGAATCTCACTTGTCGTGGCAATGCGTGAGTTCGTTGCGCGTGCCGCTACCAGCAAAATGGTGGCCAACACGAGCAACAGGTACATCGCTAGATGAAAAAGGCCGTCGGCCATGATCTGGGCCCGCAGGCCGGACCCGGGGGAGAAGGCTGAGAGCAGGTGGTGCCACTGCAATATCTGGTGGAGAACGATTCCGTCGAAAAAGCCCGCAAGCGCGAAGCCGACCAACAGCCAACCCCAGAGCGCTTTGCGATCCAGGCGACGACGCGAGCCGTCCAACAGCATCATGGAGCGACATCGGGTCCTCCTACATCCGTGCCACGGCCGAAGCATACAGCCCCTTCTCAGCCGGACCATGAAGGCCATATCGGGCTTCCAGCCAGAACACGAAGATCAGTCCCCCCGCGACCGTTGAAAGCACCAGTACGGCTGCAAACATCTCAATCATCGCGGCACTCCAACAGGGGGATATCGCGCAACCGAACCGATCATCGCTTCTGTTGTTCCCCCGGCGGAAAAAATCGCCGCTAATCGCCGGGAACAATGCTTTCAATGCCGGGTTCGGTGCGCCTGGGGCGTGCACAACTCGCTGCCAGTCATCCGGCTGATCATTGAGAGTTGCCATGTCCCCCACCGACACAAGTGCAGAACTGCATGCTGGGGCTCACCACCCTACTGGAGCCGTGCGCTGGCTGTTCTCGACCAATCACAAAGACATCGGAACGATGTATCTGGTCTTTGCGATCATCGCGGGCATCGTTGGAATGCTTCTGTCAGTCGCGATGCGAATGGAGCTTCAGGAGCCAGGGATTCAGATTTTTCCCGGCTTGGCTGCATTTATCTACGGCTATCAAGGCGATTCGGCGATCGATGGCGGCAAGCAGCTCTATAACGTGTTCACCACCGCACATGCGCTGATCATGATCTTTTTCGCCGTGATGCCGGGACTGATCGGGGGATTCGGCAATTGGATGATCCCGTTGATGATCGGCGCGCCCGATATGGCGTTCCCGCGGATGAACAACGTTTCGTTCTGGCTTCTCCCACCGGCCTTCATGCTGCTCCTGCTTTCCATGTTCATGCCTAGCGTGCCTGGAGGCTACGGAGCTGGAACCGGCTGGTTCCTCTACCCGACCCTCTCGACGTCTGGACACCCGGGGCCGGCAGTAGACCTTGTGATCCTGGCGTTGCACATCGCTGGCGCATCGTCAGTTTTAGGCGCCATCAACTTCATCACCACGATTTTCAATATGAGGGCCCCGGGCATGACGCTGCACAAAATGCCCCTGTTTGCCTGGTCGGTTTTGGTCACCGGCTTCCTGCTGCTACTTGCGCTACCTGTGTTGGCTGGCGCGCTGACCATGCTGCTCACCGACCGCAATTTCGGCACCGCCTTCTTCGTGCCGGACCAAGGAGGGGATCTGATCCTCTACCAGCATCTCTTCTGGTTCTTTGGTCACCCGGAGGTCTACATCATGATTCTTCCGGCCTTCGGCATCGTCAGCCAAGTCATCTCTACATTTTCCCGCAAGCCGATCTTTGGATATTTGGGGATGGTTTATGCAATCGTCGCCATAGGGGCGATCGGCTTTGTCGTGTGGGCGCACCATATGTACACGAGCGGGATCGGTCTCGATACCCAGCGTTACTTTACCTTTGCCACGATGGTCATCGCCGTTCCGACGGGCATCAAGGTCTTCTCCTGGATCGCCACCATGTGGGGTGGATCAATACGCTTACAGACGCCGATGCTCTGGGCTCTCGGGTTCATCTTCCTTTTCACGATTGGTGGCGTAACCGGCGTCCAGCTGGCCAATGCGGGGCTCGATCGCGAGCTGCACGACACCTACTTCGTTGTCGCCCATTTCCATTACATCCTATCGCTGGGTGCCCTCTTCGGTATCTTCGCAGGGTGGTACTACTGGTTCCCCAAAATGACTGGATACATGTACAACTCCGTTCTTGCCGGCGTACATTTCTGGACAACTTTCGTCGGCGTCAATCTGGTGTTCTTCCCGCATCACTTCCTCGGCCTGGCCGGGATGCCACGGCGCTACATCGACTATCCTGACGCATTTGCCGGCTGGAACATGGTGTCCTCATATGGTTCGTACATCTCTGGCGCGAGCGTGCTCTTCTTCCTGGCCTGTGTGATAGAAGCATTCTACAGGAGACGCCAAGTTGGCAGCAATCCGTGGGGTCCAGGGGCCACGACGCTGGAATGGATGCTGCCCTCGCCCCCTCCGTTTCATCAGTGGGATCGCCTGTCCGTGATCAAATGGGATTAAGCGCGCCGGGCGGCAGGGGCCGCGTGCGGGAGAGGCCGCTGCGTGCTTTTTGACAGCGTCGATTTGGGACGCTCGCCGATACTGTGATCCTCAACTCACGGTGTGTACCACCGGGCGGCACCTGGGCTCATCTCCATCAATGATCTGACGCTTCCGCCTTGGCAACTTCGAGGTCGCCAAACTCTGCCCCAGTTCCAGTTCAGCCTGACCAGCGAAGGCAGCACAGCGTGGCGCAGCACCGTCCCGAGCAGCGGAACCGCCGGCACCGCGGAGACGGCAAGGGCCAGTCTCGGCGACGGGTAATGATAGCCGGCGACGACAACGACGCCGGCTACCGACCGGGGATGCCGGCGCGCCATCTCGAGCGCCACCGTTGCACCCCAGGAATGGCAGACAACCATGTAGCGCTCGATGCCGAGTTTCGCGACCGCGGCATCGATGAGGTCGGCCTGGGCAGCTGCGGTCCAAGGTCTGCCTGCCGGGCGTGTGCTCATGCCGAAGCCGGGCCTGTCGAAGGCAAGTACGCGATATCTGGGGGCGGCCCTGTCGAAGATGCCGCTTGTCGTGAAGTCTTCCGCCGAGGCGCCATTGCCGTGCAACAGCAGAAGCGGTTGCCCGTCGCCCGCCTCCAGGAAATGCAGCTTCGTTCCGCCGATATGGACGAAGCGCCCGAGCGGACGCCCAGTCAACGCCCGCCTTGCGAGGATATTGTTGTAGAGCGCCAGCCCGACCGTTGCGGCGGCGAGAAATAAAAACAGGTATTTCCTGGGCCGAGCCGTCTTCATTCTTGGGAAAATTGCGGGTCGGCGCGCCGCCTCAACCGCCCGCCGCACTCCATCGCCTTCGCAAAGCTGCCGGCCTCGTCGAGCAGAGCACTCGCTTGGTCGGCAAAACCCCTGCCCGTTCCGCGATGAGCTTGATTTCCTGATCTCGATCGCTCGACCTGCATCTTCTTTGGACCGACCGGCAGGTTGTTGTGCATGAGCATCTCCTGGATCTCCCAACCATCCCGCGGTGTCATGTTCCTTGGTGGAACAATGCTTCAACCATTGTGTTCGGCCATTGCAACGGGATCGCACGGATGGATCGACCATCACCCAGCGATCAGCAATCCACACGAGGCCCGGATCGACACAGGTTGCTGTTCGATCCGAACTTACGGATTCATGGGCTGATCGACGACCGAGCAGTTATGAACTTCCTTGCCGATCTGAAAGAGGTTCGCAACGGGGAGAACGACCTCTATGTCGAGATCGACACGTCGGGTGGCGACGGCGATGGTGCGCGCCGCATGGCCCTGGAGATCAAGCTGTCCCTGAAACATTCGGGCCGTGCGGGCTACGTCATCGGCAAGAATACGGTGTACTCTGCCGGCGTAACCGTACTTGCCGCGTTTCCGAAGGCCTCCAGGTATCTTTGCCCGCAAGCGGTCTTGTTGATCCACGAGCGGCGGCTTGAGAAGGAACTTGTGCTGAACGGCCCAATACGCGGGTGCCTGCAGATCGTGCGCGAACAACTGGCGTTGCTGCAGACCGCGGAGCAGCTGAGAACGAAGGCTTCGCGGACCTGGTTCGTGGTTCGAAGATCTCGCTCGATGAACTTAGGGATCACGCCATAAACAGCTGCTACCTGCTGGCGGAGAAAGCTTTGGAGTTGGAGATTGTCGAAGACATCGCTGACTGACCTGAACGAGCATACGCGCGAATTGAGCGAGCCGGCTGAGAGGGCCTCCGACAGCGGCGAGCGAAGCGGCGGCTGTCTCTGTGGCGCGGCAAGATACGTTGTAGCCGGCGAGCCGCTGCGGGTCGGCCTTTGCCACTGCACGGATTGCAAAAGAACAAGTGGTAGCGCTTATGCAGCGTTCGCAGTCTGGCCCAGATCAGCTTACCAAGGCACAGGTAAGCTAGGCACGTTCAAGGGCAGGAGCTTTTGTCCGATGTGCGGGTCAAGGGTGGTGAGCCTTCGCGACGACGAAGCCGAGATTATGGTCGGCAGCCTCGACACCGCGCCGAGTGATCTGATTCCATCTTACGAACTGTGGACGCCGCGGCGGGAAGGCTGGCTGCACAACCTGCCCTGGGCCGATCAGTACGAAGCTGACCGGAGTGACGAGCCCCGCAATTGGCGGCAGGCCCGACGCGCCCATCAGGACGGTTGAGGGCCCTGCTCACAACGAACAAGTCACCGTTCAGAAGGCAATTTCATGCGCCACGCATCCCTTGAATTTTTCCAGAAGCTCGTGGCGACACCGTCCCCAAGCGGGTTCGAGGAGACCCGTTGCCGAACTCTTTCGCGAATATGTCCGCCAGTTCGCTGACAAGGTGGCTACGGACGTCATGGGCAATGTGATGGCGATAATTAATCCATGCGCTTCATGTATGCCGGGCATATGGATGAGATCGGCTTCATCGTTCACTACATCGACGAGAATGGGTTTCTGTTCTTCAGCACGATCGGGGGAACGGATGTGGCAACCGAGATGGGGCAACGGGTCTGGGTTCACGGCAAGGAATCCGTTCTAGGCGTGGTTGGCCGCAAAGCAGTTCAGACCTTCGCGGCTTCGGATTCCTCGCAGACCCCTTCTCTGAAGGATCTATGGATCGACATCGGCGCGCGTTCGCAAGAAGAGGCGCTGGAGGTGGTGGAGGTTGGCAGCGCGGTAACGATCTAGGGTCATTTCGAAGCGCTGAGAGGCGGCCTCGCGGTAGGACGGGCCTTCGACAACAAGCAGGGCTCTTCGTCGGTGCCGAGATGCCGCGCTGCCTCTCCGAAGAAGGCGGCGTCCATCCAGACGTTGGTCTGTATATCCTTGGCACGGTCCAGGAAGAGATCGGCTCACGCGGAGCGAGACCGGCCGCCTTCAACATCAATCCGAAAACTGGACTGGCAGTCGATATGGGGGTGGCGATGGACTTCCCCCGTGGCCGCCTCGAGGATCAGGGAAGGCTGGATCTCGGCAAAGGGCCAGCAATCACCCAAGGTGCGAACACAAATCCGGTGGTCTTCGACCTGCTTCGGTCGGTGGCCGAGCAAGAGGACATACCTTTCCAGATCCAGGCGTTAGGTAGTTCCAGTTCGACAAACGCGCGTGTGATCCAGGAGGCGGGCGGCGGCGTCGCCAGCGGTGTGCTTTCGGTACCCTTGCGCTATATGCACACGCCGTCGGAAGTTCTCTGCCTCGACGATGTGCAAGCGACCGTCGATCTGGTCTAAGCCTATTGCCGACGGCTGGCGCCTGTGCTGG
Source organism: Mesorhizobium sp. WSM3859 (assembly GCF_002295065.1). GTDB lineage: Bacteria > Pseudomonadota > Alphaproteobacteria > Rhizobiales > Rhizobiaceae > Mesorhizobium. Next base: position 13,427 of record NZ_NSGG01000006.1, on the reverse strand, counting down.
ACTTCACACCTTGGTGAGAGGCTAAATAGAACCCTAAGCCAGTATCCCGCCACAACAGTCCCTGCTGGCAACGGCGGAGCACATGTCGGTGAGCCGTAAACGCCAGGCAATGGTGGTGACTGGGAACCGCCGCCCTGCCTGCCGTATTTGCAGCCCAGCTCGAAGGTCGCGCTCGGCCGGCCGACAATCTCACGCACCTCCTTAGCCGGGACTTAGTCCTGCAGTCGGATGCCGGCTACCTGAATCAGGCCGCCACCGACCGGGCTGCGATCCGCCCTCCGTTCACGGATTCGTCCAGCTGAGACCCGGTATGCGGAACTCACCGGGGCTTCTGTTTAGCCGCTCTTGGGTTCCCAAGCGACGTTCGCGCGGTGGCTTCCCGAATGGTCTTAGCGGCTTCATCTACGGTGATCCCACACTTCCGGGCATAGTAGGCGGCTTCACCAAGAATCGGGCCTTCAATCGGCACATCAATCGCTTGCTTGGCCCTAAGTTTTGCCTTCTTTCCCATCCGTCGAATCACACCCAGTCTTGGTGGTGAGAGCCCGCTGCTAGTGATGCCTCAGCCAACAGAAGTAGCAGCGGGCGGGCAGGTCCCCAACCCGGGAGCACACGGATTGGCTGCCTGCAGTCCGAACCGCCCAGAATGATCTCTGTTCCACTGACCTCACAAAGCTACACGAGGTAGGTGGCGCTTAGCCTCGGCCGTAAGGTGCCGGGGCTCGGTTTCAGCCACTGCGCACTTTGCTTTTAAGCTCATTGCTCGCGAGGCGGCCCGCCGCTGTGCTGATGCGGCCGGCCGAGCACTGGCGATCGCTAGTGAAACCTTAAGGCGGGTCGCTGGTTGATACGGCTGGCGGAGATTTTTAGCTATGGTTAGAGTTCGGGACAGCAGCGACAGGCGAGCCAAGAAGCCCCGGAGCCGCCCGCTTAAGGGCGAAGACACCGAGGTCAACCACGTTGTCGACACTCACGCTGTTTCGGAGAACCAAGCTCGAGAACTCGTCAGGCGCCACGGCAACGATTGGCGTAAGATCGACGAAGCTGCGAAATCTTATAAGGGGTGAACTGACCCCCCGTTCATGTTTCAACGCGTCCAGCCTTTCGGCCCAATGCGGAACCGCCGGGTTGCAGCCCTGGCTGGTAGCCGGTCGTTGCCTAGCGGGCAAAAAGATTCGGCTGGCAAACTGCCCGACCCCAAGGTGAGTGAGCCTGGCGAAGCTGTAGCGCGATGAACTTTCCAGATTTAGAGCGAGACGATTTGGGTGGCCTGATGCCTCGGGGCCTAAGCGTTGCACCCCTTTCCCTGATAACCTTGACGGTATCCCCGAGGCCCCGCACCGTCAGTCGGCCATTTTGTTCCCCTCCGTCATTGCTTGGCAGGGAACTCTGGCATACCAGCGGCGCGACTGATCGAGGACGGCGAAGCCAACGCAAGATGTCCGCCCTCGGGGCTTCGTTCATTAACCGGTACTAGCACCCTTCGGCCTTCAACGATCTCACCATGCGAAGCACGAGCGGATCATAGGGCACCTTTTCATCACGATTATAGTTGATCGTGAACAGCGCTGCGCGGTCGTCGCAGACTTTAATGGCGCGAACATACCTAATCTTACCGTCCTGGACACCCGAATAGCTGGCCCATTGTGGCGTAAGGCGTCTATACGTCAATTTCCAACCGTCTTTCTCTTCCTGCATCATGCGATGCTCAATCTCCTCTTCAAAGCTGGCTCTGCCCAGCCGAGCACCCCATACGGCAAGGAGCGCCTGCCTCTGGCCCTCAAAAGCCGCGCCCCGATCGGACCGCTGCGACAGCGCAAAGCCAGGGGGAACGTCGAATATGAAGCCAAATTCCTTGACCCCGAAATGCTGCCAAGCCTCGGCTTGTACCAAAGCGGTAGAGCAGAAAATGTAAGCAAAGGCCAATGCAATGCGGGTCACCGGGGGGTCCTAACTAGCCGAACCTGCTCGGCTTGTGTCAAAGGAGAAGGTTGTAGGAGCACCGGAAGCGCCGCTCCGGACTGGCCCAACTTTCGCCCCGATGGCAGAAGCCGCCGGGGGCTGCGCAGCAGCTGCTACTTGTTGCAGTTCTGGACATCGGAAGTCATCGCGCCACTGGGCGTATTGTTGTCGGTGTCGGTACCGTCGACGTCCTTGCAGCGATCCTCCATGCCGTTCGGCTTCGCCTGGGTCGTGGCACCCGTCGTCCTGGTATCCGTCGTGCCGGTCAGCGTCCCGCCAGCTGTGGTCCCGCTGGAAGCGCTGCCCGTCGTATCACCTGTGCCGCTATCCGACGTCCCAGCCGTGGCGCCATCGGAGGCAGTGCCGCTGCCGCTCCCTGAAGTGCTGCCAGATACGGTTCCGGAGCCGCCGCCCGAGGCACCGCCGGAAAGGGTGCCTGTACCGCTACCCGACACGCCGCCGGTGAGACCGCCATTCGTGCCAGCGGACACGCCGCCCGACGCACTTGCGCCGCCGTTCGCCCCGACCGATTGTGCCATTGCGCCCGAGGCTGCGAGCGCAATGGTGAGTACGGAGGCCGCGAAGATTTTCTTCATCATGAGGAATTCTCCTATGGTCAAACTGTGATTCCCTTCATCGAGCCAACGGGGCGTCGCAGGCGATGTTCCAGAGAGATTTCGTGAAAAGCTAGAGAAGAACCGAGAGCAAGGCCGCCATGCGGCCGTGGTTCTCCTGCCTGAGTTTCGACCTGCGCTCCACTGGCCGCAGATGGACAAAGCACTGGGGCTGGCGCGCGCCTTTGCCTGCACATCGATCGTGCTGGAGCACTTCGGCATGGTGGCGTACGGGGAAACGGGGAGACAGCATCGCGTAACCAGTTGGCGCGCCCAAGCGACCGGCCCCCTGATGCCTGGAACGAAACAACGGTACGTCGATTGAATTATCGAAGGGACGGCAAACCGAAAGGATGCCGCACAATGATTGAGCTTGCCGTTTTAGAAATGGCAGTCGCCAGGCAGCGCGCAAAGCGAGCCGAGCTCTCCCCCAAGCAGGCAACGGGCCTGCTGGACGACAACCACGGTCTCGCTGTTAGCCTTGCACTTTGCAGCCGGATTCGAGCCGGCCGAGCTAGAGCGAAGGCAGCCAAGCGGCGGTTGCTGAAATCGCGCCTACTGCGCATTGAGGAACCGATGCTATGACGACGATGTTTGCCCCGCTTGATTTTGCCCATCACGAAGAGCGCTCCGATCTCTACAGAGCTGCGCGCCTCGAAATGCTGCATGATCGTCTCGCGAAGCGCCTGGATCGCATTGAACGCGCGGCCGACGAAGTGGAAAAGGCGGCCGCCGTTCTGGTCGGCATCACGCATGGCAACGCGACAGCGGCCTTCGAGGACGCCATTCGCAGCAATTCGTCGGCGGCGTTTCTGCACCTGGACGCGGGGCAGACGCTGGGGCAGATGTAGCGAGGGGGCTGGTTTTGGGCTGGCTCCAAAGCACTAGGCCGCTGCTTCGAGGAGGGTCAAGCCAACGGGCCCAGCTTCTCGCCCAGCAGCTCGCCGTCACCGCCAGCGCGCAGCCGATGCAGATCGGGTCGATCAGGAGCCAGCGGGTGAATGCGGCCTACGCGTTGGCCTTGGGTAGCTTTCGGCTTCGGTGCCTCCCAGGCCGAGTGCCTGGATGATGCTTGAGCTCGTTGAACCCACACAAATCCCGACAGGCTGATTCAAATGAGTGGGAAAAATCCCAACAAGACCCAAATCAAGAAGTCCCGCGAGGCCGCCCGCGAACTCGGGACGGGTGACGGCGCAGGCTGCGGTCGCGTCGCTGCCTACACCGCCTAGCGTTCGGCAGCCCGCTGCCCGGATATATCGTTCTACACAATCCTCAATCGGTGGACTCGCGCGACATATCGGCAGCTAGTGTGTCTCAGGTCAGAAGGAGGGCAACGCCTGCGGAATCCGGGAGGAAACGATGTCTGCAAAAAAGAAGACTACCGCACGAACAGAGCTGACTATCTGCTTGCCGCAAAGTTCGAGGGACCTCCGATGATGATCGCAATGAGTTAAAGGGAGATATGCCAAAGAGACTGGCGCTTAGCCGCATTGGCTGCAAATCCTTGCCGGAACCGAGGAAGCCAAACCGCCCCGTTCTGTAAGAAAGCGGAAATCGCCTCATTGGCAAGGCTTCCAGCCTTTGCGTGTTACGGCGCCTTCGAGCGTCCTTTGTTCACACGACGGGAGCTTTAGCGATAGCTGATATAACTTCGCCAGTCGGTGCAGTTTATCTAGTGCCCCGCCGGTCAGGCCGGCTCGCGGAGCCTACCCCGCTTCGCGGCGGGCCGCCTGGCGGCGCGGCATCCGGACAGAGAATCAGTGAATGTAACCAACCGTGATATTGATGCGGCCTTGCTAATGTAACCTCTGCATCGGCCGACTCCCGCCACGCCACCCCCGAGTCGGCTAGGCCCGGCGGTTCAACCAACGCTACCCCAACAGAGCGCGGAACTGTCGGGCCGCTACAGGCCCCCGCTTCCTAACTGGATAAAAACTGGGAGCGTCCGTTTACCCTATCTAAATTAGCAACCCCTCATACTTGCGTGATCTGCAGTCGGGGCTTTGTGCAAAAATGCGATTGATAGCGAGTTTTCTGCGTGACGATTCCGGAGCAACAGCCATCGAGTATGGTTTGATTGCAGCGCTTATCGCCTTGGGAATCATGCTTGGGGCCAGCTCACTGGGGGGCGCGCTCAATGCTGAGTTTGTGTCGATTGCCACCGCTGTTAACACCGGCAGCGCACCGTGAGGGCGCGCCAAGGTTATGGGCAAGGCATGAGTCGCTTCGCGATCTCGGTTGCCGTGGGGGTGGTGATCTTGGTGATCCTTTATCTGCTGCAATGGCACAGCATGATCAGATTCTAGGTCGGGCCCTTATAGACCAGGCGTCCAGCCCTTTCGCTTCTCCGGCGTCACGGCATGGTTGGTGAACTGGAGATTTCGATCGTCACGGCCGGCGCGCGCGGCATTCGCTGCAATGGATGATCTTCAGCAGATCCCAATGAAAGCAGGGCTGATCCGGCCCGAACCGCTTGGCCAGCGCGGCGACGTGGAGACACCGCGCGGCGCTGGCAGCCGGGGCAGTAGACCGATAGGCCTGTGCCGGCCCCAAGCTTGCCGCCTAACGTGACCTCTGAAAACGGATATTCCTTGCCCAGGGCGATCTCCAACGAGGTCGCCCCACCCATCGATTGATATGCCGCCCCACCTCTGACTTCCATGGATTTGTGGGTCTTTGCATCAAATTTTATCTCACAGGAACGCCACATCGGCGAAACTGGGATCATGAAGGAATATCTGGTGGAGTCATGTCGGGTGAGACCGTCACCTCGTGGCAAGTCGTTGATGCTCAAACAGCCTCAGCGGCTGCTTCACGCGCGACAGGACGAGCGGTTCGCATTCGAGTTCATGAGGAACTCTGGGTCAGGTCACCGACGAAGAACTCGGGGTCGTCTACAAATACGCGTTTTTTGCCTAAGCTCCGCTCAGAGCCAGCCGTCCAAACAGCACCAGGCCCGCTGCTTCCAGGGGGGTTCAAAAAAGCAACGGGCCTAGCTTCATTCCCCAACGCGATACAGCCCCACGTAACTGCCATCTTGCGCCTTCGCCAAGCTGCGCCCCGTATAACATGTGAATCAGAGGTGGTGAGTGAAGTCCCTTGGGCTATGGGCACTCAGTCGCAATTGAGCTGCTAATACGCTTCTAGATTTGCCTGCGCGAGAGGAGCGGTTGCCACACCAACCCGCATCGGCGGGTGCCGCACACCCCCCAAGGAACCCAGTGCGCACCGGCCACCCCGCTATTCACCCTTCATTCACGATATTAGCGAGCACTGATACACCTCTCCCTCATTTGCGTTTGAGGGCGCGAAGCCGCCGCCCTATGGTTTTCATCAGCACGGAATGTTCGGCATGGCGAAAATCACAAACGCAGCCTGGATGGCTTACGCCGCCGGTCTTGATCCGGACAGGTTTAGGGAGGCGCTGCGAGACGCGGATTTCCCCTGGTACGAACCCGCCGACGACTGGACCGTCGAGCTTGGAAGCCCGGAACATGAAGCGGTGCGCACTGTCTTGCTGCTGCTTCTTTTGAAGCGAAAGCAAGTCACTCCCGAGGCGCCGGCACATGCAAAGAAAATCCACCGCAAGCATTGAATGGCAATCAGCGCTGACGAGAAGTGGGCGCAGGATTCCTGACTAATCCACGCCTCTTGCTTTTGCCATTTGCGCATCGAAAGTAATTGCGAGCTTCATAAGCCTGTCACCGGCCTCGTCCCGGACGCAGAAAGAGATTTCACGGTGATTGCCGTCGGGAAGGATCTCCTGAAGGATTTCCGCGAGGGTGCGAATGGCCTCGTTCTTCGCCTCGCCTACGTCTGGTAGGTCCACGCCCTCGGGATCGGGGGTCTCAGATGCGTTGTCTGTGAAGTCGAAAAAATATCGAGGCATTCACAATAATTGCGGGGCGGGAGAAAGGTTCAATCCAAGCGCCAACCCGCCGCCCTGGAGCAAGAGCGACGGGCCTGAACGCAGCTAGCCGACCTCGACAGACGAAGGACCGTCTGCCGGCTTCCGATCTGGCGCGCAGCCTGCCTGTTCCGCTTGTTAGATCAAATTTTAGCAACTGCTTGAATGGGCCGTCCCGCGCCACAGACTAATGGAATCGCCAAGCGCTCTTTCAAGATAGGAGATGAGGTCGCGATTACTTGTTCCGCTAGATGTGAACGACCTTATCGAGATGCAGCCGTATCCGCTGGCCTTCGGCATAGCTGGCTGCATACGCTTCGGTATTGAATGTGCGGACTTTCGAGGCAACGCCAGGTTCCTCGACCATGACATGCCATTCGTCACCGGCTTGCACAACGATTACGTTCTTGCCATTGACGTTTGTGATGCGTTCAGCCGCGTGCATGAGATCCCCTCCGCGATGGGGCGGCCCGTTGCCGGGAAGGCTTGGGCGGACGCTACTGATTGGTTGGCAACGGGCCGTTTTGCCGTCCTCATGGAAGGATGGACTAGGCGCCGGCATTAGGCACCTTGCACCGCGATCCCCGCCATCACATGGGTTAAGGTGAAACATACATTTTGGTAAGACAGCGCGGCACGTCGAGAACGGCACGGCGCTGGCATGTGAGGCACTAGACGGCGCCCAAAGCTGCCGCTCCGCCTCAGCGGACCCGGCAAAAATCTTCGTCCGCGTGATCCTAACTGCCTATCGGAACTAGGAAGGATCTCTCTGCCGGGGATCAAAGGATTATGCAGACTGACGCTGAGGAACTGGTTTCAAAACTTCGCGGTGCGATCAAGGCGATTGGGAACCACCTTTCGCAAATCGATTGCATCCATTTGCAAGCTTTAGAGGCAACGATCCCTCATAAGGCTCCAGCAGAGAGCGCGGAAATGGTGACGCTTCTTTTGATCTACCGGAAGATGGAGAACCCTACCGGAAGAATGGAGAACCGAAAGCAAACCCGCCCGAGTTGAGGTCGGGCGGGAGGTCAGGTCATCCCCAACGGCGGCGGCACGTTAGCAGTGTTCCAGTCCTACGAAATGCGCCGCCCCTCCAGGCTGCGCAATTCGTCCGCATCACTCCATAACAAATGTTAAAATCCGGGTGGAACAAACTTCGACTCTCGAAGCGTTCGCGTGATTGGGGCTGACGGAGGCACCCGAGATGACGCCGACCTAGAGAGCGAAACGCTCACGCAGCGGCTAATGCGGGAAGCCGGCGTAAGTGGGGCGCAAGCGAACGAACTTGTTCTGCTAATCGGGCTAAATTGGGCATCCCTTATGCGAGAGGCCAAGGAGATCACCAAGGCCGGCGCATCGCATGAAAGAGCCCGCTCCTGAGAAAAGCGGGCTCTCTATCGGGGCTCCTTGGGTGCCAGCGTCTCCCCTCTCAAATAATGGAGGCGACATTCGTTCCCCGACTGACGCTTGGCGGCGTCACTGATATGAAACGGTTAACATAGGTTGGGTTCCCGGGGGGCCATCGCATCTGCCACGATGGCGCATGAGAACGGCTCCAACTATTCCTCGCAAAAATCCTTCAGTGAGGCATGGCGCAACGTCTCTTCGCCCTTGAGGAACTTCACCCGTCCGACGAGCCCCGGCTTCAGCCATTCCGCCTTCTGCTTTGCAACTTGGCGGCGGCGCGCCGGTCTTGCCTTGCACCCGGTCCCATAGCGCCTGGCGCTTGTCGGTCTTGAAGGTGACGAAGGCGCCGCCCATGTACAATCCGCTTGCCTGCGACTATTTCTGCCGGAACGCGGTGTGCAAAGATGTCGTCAGCGGTCCCAGAATGTAATCCAACGCGGTCCGTTCCTCCGTCACGATCATGACCGACGCCGGCATGCCGGGATAAAGCTGAATCTGCGGCGCTGCGACGAGTTCCTGCTTATCCACCGCTATGTCGGCGACATAATAGGGAAAGCCGGTCTTGGCGTCGATCACACGGTCCGCCGAGAGGCGGGTGACACGGCCCTGGATGACCGGCGTCGTGCGCTGTTTGTAGGACGTGAAGCGGACCTCGGCCGTCATGTCGGCGCGCAGGCTGGAGATGTCCTCCACGCGCACCTGCGCCTGGACGATCAGCGAATTTCCGGTCGGCACGATGTCGAGGATGGTCTGGCCGGGGGAAACGACAGCGCCGATCGAGAAGATGGTGAGATCCATCACCTGGCCGTCATAGGGCGCGCGCACCTCGGCGCGATCGATGGCGGCCTTGACAGCAGATATCTTCGGGACGAGGTCGGCAAGGCTGGACTGCGCCTCGATCAGCATGGATGAGAGTTTCGCGCGGCGCTCGTTTGTGAGCTGGACGATCTGGCTTTCAAGCTCGGCCTTGCTCTGGCGGCTGCCGGCGATTTCCCCTTGGGTCTCGTCGATCAGGCCCTGCAGGTCGGAGGCCGAGCGGTCGAGTTCCAGGATCCGAGGGCGCGTGGTGAGACCCGCCTTCAGCAGCTTATTTAGGCTAGCCTTCTCGTCGACAGTCGACTTGAGCTGCGCCCGGTAGGAGTTGACGCGAGCCTCTTTGCCCTCGATCTGCTCTTCGAGTTCGGCGATCCGCTTTTGCAGAATCTGTCTGGCACCCGCCATTGAGGCACGCTGGCTTTCGAGGTCGGCGATTTGGTTGGCCATCGCGTCCTTGAGATAAGCCTGGTGCTCCGCAATGATGTCGGTCGGGAAGACGACCGCCTCGGCGCCGTCGAGTTCGGCCCGGATGCGAGCGACAGTGGCGCGCAGCAGCGCATATTGCTGGGAATAGAGATTGAACTCTGACCGCACCCGTGTGTCGTCGAGGACAACCAAGACATCGCCCGAGCGGACCATGTCGCCGTCCTTCACCCTGATCTCCTTCACTGTGCCGCCGTCGAAATGCTGGACGCTCTTGCGGTTGCCCTCGACCTTGACCACGGCGTCGGCGAGCACCGCGCCGTTGAGCGGGGCGACCGCCGCCCAGCCGCCAAAGGTGCCGAAGAAGGCAAGGATGATCAGCAGGCCGATCCAGACCGGCCCCTTGATCGAATCCGGGTCGGCGCCGATATCGGCGCCGGGCTGGCCCCGGTAGGTGATGTCGGTCATTGGGTTGCCACCGCCATTGGTGCCGCGCGCTGGTTGAGCAGCGCCACGATTTCGTTGCGCATGCCGAAGGCCTCGACGGCGCCGTCCCTAAGCAGAAGGATCTTGTCGACATTGGCGAGCGTTGAAGGCCGGTGCGAGACGATGATCACCGTGCTGCCGCGGCGCTTGAGTTCGAGCGCGCAGTCGCTCAGCGCCCGGTCGCCGTCGGCGTCGAGATTGGAGCTCGGCTCATCGAGGACGATCAGGTTCGGCATTCCGAACACCGCGCGGGCCAGCGCGATACGCTGCCGGTAGCCGCCGGACAGCACCGCGCCGCCCTCGCCGATCTGTGTTTCGTACCCCTGCGGCAGGCGAATGATCATCTCATGCACGCCGGCCAGCCTCGCGGCCTCGATCACCTCGCGGTCGACATCGGCCTTGAAGCGGCCGATGTTGGCGGCGACGGTATCGGAAAAAAGCTCGATGTCCTGCGGCAGGTAGCCGATATGGTCTCCGAGCGCCTCCCTGCCCCATTGCGTCATGTCGGCGCCGTCCAGTCTGACGGTGCCGCGGCTGGGCTGCATGATGCCGGCGAGATGGCGCGCCAGCGTTGATTTGCCGGCGCCCGAGGGACCGACGATGCCGAGCGCCTCGCCGGGATCGAGCTGAAACGAGACATCGCGCAGCAGCGCCTTCTGTAGGTTGGGAATGGCGAAGCTGACCTGCTCGACGGCGATCTTGCCGCTCGGTTTCGGCAGATTGAACGCGCGTTCCGACGACGTGCTGCCATCGACCAGCTTCTCGACCCGCGCAAGCGCCGCCCGCGCGAGGATCAGGCTGCGCCAGAGGCCGACGATCTGTTCGACCGGCTGCAGCCCCCGGCCCAAAAGCAGGCTCGCGGCGAACATGGCGCCGCCGCTGACCTGCCGCTCGATGACCAGCCAGGCGCCGAGGCCGAGGATCAGCGACTGCATGGTGAGACGCAGGAAGCGGATCAGCCCGGACATCAGGGCGGCGCGGTCGCTGGCCTGGGCCTGGCGCTGCAGCGCCAGGCCGCGGTCGCGGCCCCAGCGGCGGACGAGCCCGTCGATCATGCCCATGGCGCGAACGACTTCCGCGTTTCTCAAGCTCATTTCGGTGAAATTGTAGTTAGCGGTGGCGAGGTCGTTGGCCTGCTTCAGCGGCTTGCGCACCAGATATTCATTGAGCACGGCCATGGCGATGAGGAGCAGCGAGGAGCCGAGCGCGAAGAAGCCGAGCCATGGATGCAGGAGGAAGATGATGCCGATATAGATCGGCGACCACGGCAGGTCGAACAGGGCATGAATGCCGCTGCCGGTGATGACCTGCCGGAACATGTCGAAATCACGGATCGGCTGGCTTTGCGAAGAGCCCCGCGACGGCGTCTCGACTGACGCCGCCAAGATCTTCGCGGACAACAATCGGTCCAGCCGCGCGCTGGCGCGGGTCAGGATCCAGGAGCGGACGAGGTCGAGACCAGCCAGCGCCAGGAAGGCCGCGAGAAGCACGATGGTCAGCATGACCAGCGTGGTCTCGCTGCCGCTGGTGACCACCCGGTCGTAGATCTGCAGCATGTAGAGCGGCGAGGCGAGGTAAAGCAGGTTGATCGCCAGGCTGAACACCGCCGCGACCAGGAAATAGCGGCGGCAGGCCGCGAGCGCATCCTTTACAATTCGAGACTCGCCGTTCACTTCCTAAACCCCCACCCGATACACACCAGGTCATTCAGTGGGCGAGCCGCCTCTGCCGGCGGCTGGCGGTTGGTTCACAGCACGAAGTCGCTTGCGGTCAGTCCAAGGCCGACGCCCGTCAGCGTGATCTGGAACTCGATATTGCCAGTGTTGCCGTTGACGTCGGCACGGACGATCGTGTTGCCGCCGACCTCGGACCAGGTGATGCTGTTGGCGACTGTGGCCGCACTCTGTCCGCCGAACAGGAAGGCCTGGTCTCCGGCGGTGCCCGTGCTGGCGTCAATCGAGGACAGGTCAATCTTGTCCACGCCATGCGCGAAGTCGGTGATGGTGTCGAAGTTGCCGGAACCCGGCGCTGAATCCGAGACGGCGGAGCCGTAGTAGAACGTGTCGGCCCCCGCCCCACCTGTAAGCGTGTCCGCGCCGGCAGCGCCGACGAGCGTATCGTTGCCATCACCGCCATTCAGCGTGTCATTGCCGCTTTGACCAAACAGCGTGTCGTTGCCGGCCATTCCGAGAATGATGTCCGCCCCACCATTGCCGTAGAGGACGTCGTCGCCCCCATTGGCTCCGTTGAGACCATCACTCGAGTTGCCGTTGCTTCCGGTGATAACCTGGAACGTCTCGCTGTATTGGTAGGCCGCGCCTGACGGGTCGCCGATCTGAGTGGCCTGGACGGTGATGGAGTAGGCTTTGCTCGGCGACAATCCGGCTACGCTAGAACTCAGCGTACTGCCGGAAATTGAAAAAAGCCCAGGGTCCGATTGCGAAGTGATGCTGTAGACGAAGCTGCCGGGATCCGGATCAGTGGCGGACAGTGTTCCTGTGAACTGGAACGAACTGAAACTGACATCCCCGGTGGTGGTGCTTGGCGTGAGCTGGATGTCGGTTGGCGAGAAGCGCGGCGGTGCATCGGCAGTCCCGAGGATGTCGATGGCGACCGAGGTGTGGGTGCCGTCGGCGCTCACAACGTCGAAGTTCTCCGTATAGTGCTGGCCGGCAACGAACTCGTCGTGTGCCGAGGACGCGGTGTAGGTCCAGGCGCCGGCGGCGTTGATGGCGAAGGTGCCGTAGCTGCCCACGGTCCCGGCCTGGGCGACAAAGGTCTGCGGGCTGTCGACATCGGAGATCGTCAGCGTGCCGGAGGTCGAGATCGCAGCCGCAGTATTGCCCTCGGTCAGATTGACCGAAGCCGATGACAGGACCGCCGGGTCATTGGTGCCGAGGATGTCGATGGCGACCGAGGTGTGGGTGCCGTCGGCGCTCACAACGTCGAAGTTCTCCGTATAGTGCTGGCCGGCAACGAACTCATCGTGTGCCGAGGACGCGGTGTAGGTCCAGGCGCCTGCCGTATTGATCGCGAAGGTGCCGTAGCTGCCCACGGTCCCGGCCTGGGCGACGAAGGTCTGCGGGCTGTCGACATCGGAGATCGTCAGCGTGCCGGAGGTCGAGATCGCAGCCGCCGTGTCGGCTTCGCTCACCGACTTCGAGTCCGAGCTCACCGTCGCCGCATCGTTGGTGCCGGTGATGGTCACCGTCACCGTCCCCGTCGCCGTGCCGTCCTGGCTCGTCACCGTGAAGGTGTCGCTCACCACCTGGCCCGCGGTCAGTTCGTCGTGCGCGCCGTTGCCGGTGTAGGTCCAGGCGCCGTCGGCGTCGATCGAGAAGTCGCCATAGGTGCCGGCCGCGTTGGTCTGCGCCACCACATGCGCCTCACCCGTGTCGGGATCGGTGATCGTCAGCTGGCCGCTGGTGTTCAGCGCCGCCGCCGTGTCGCCCTCGCTCACCGACTTCGAGTCCGAGCTCACCGTCGCCGCATCGTTGGTGCCGGTGATGGTCACCGTCACCGTCCCCGTCGCCGTGCCGTCCTGGCTCGTCACCGTGAAGGTGTCGCTCACCACCTGGCCAGCGGTCAGTTCGTCGTGCGCGCCGTTGCCGGTGTAGGTCCAGGCGCCGTCGGCGTCGATCGAGAAGTCGCCATAGGTGCCGGCCGCGTTGGTCTGCGCCACCACATGCGCCTCACCCGTGTCGGGATCGGTGATCGTCAGCTGGCCGCTGGTGTTCAGCGCCGCCGCCGTGTCGGCTTCGCTCACCGACTTCGAGTCCGAGCTCACCGTCGCCGCATCGTTGGTGCCG
>NZ_NSGG01000005.1 GCF_002295065.1 Mesorhizobium sp. WSM3859 | reverse complement strand
GCGAAGGCACGCGCCTCGCCAAGCGTCTTGTTCATCTTCCAGCTCGTGCCGATCCAGACGTGGGGCATCTCAGTCATGCACTGGTCATTCCGTTTCGCTCACGAGAGCCCTGGCTGTCGACTCGTCGGTGATGAGACCTTTCAACCGCGCGCTTTTGAGCACCGCGCGGACCGCCTCGACCTTTGTCGGACCGCCGGCGATCGCGATGATGCGGCTATCCGCCGGCCCGTCCAGGTCGACGGCGAGCGTGCGGGCGGTCAGGGTCGTTTCCAGCACCCGGCCGCGCGCATCGAAAAAGTGCCCGAGCATTTCGCCGACGCCGCCGACGGCAGTGATCTCGGCAATCTCGCGCGGCTCGATCATGCCCGTCGCCACGAGCTGGGCGCCCGCATCCGCCGTGCCGATGCCGACGAACTTCAGCGTCGCCCGGTTCGACATCTCGAAGATTTCCCGCACGCCGCGCTGCGCCAGGAGCACTTCGCGGTCGTCCGCGGAATTGGCAAAAAACGGCACCGGCATGACGTAGGCCTGCGCGCCGGTCTTTTCGGCCAGTCGATGCATGACGTCGTGCGGATTGGCCGCATAGTTGCGCGTCAGGCCGCCGAGCAGCGAGACGAAGCGCACGCCCGCCGCCTCGAAGCGCGGCAACTGATGCACCGCGGCGGCAAGCGTGCGGCCATGGCCGATACCTATGACCCTGTCCTCGGCGCGCTCCATCTCGCGACGCAGGAAACCGGCGCCCGCCAGTCCCAGCGCCCGCAATGGCAGGCCATCCTCGCCCAGATCCGGCGCGACCTCGCAAAACTCCAGCCCGAAGCGATCGCAGAGCTGGTTCTCCAGCAATGCGCATTCGACGACCTCGCCATCGATCGAGACTTTGACCGCGCCGTCCGCCACAGCCCGAGCGATCAGCCGATGCGCCTTGACCGAGGGCAGCCCGAGTCGCTTCGCCACCTCGGCCTGAGTAAGGCCGCCGGCGTAGTGCAGCCAGGCGGCACGGATCGCGAGCGACCCTTCAGGGTCCAGTCGAGCTGGGCGTTTCGGCATCTGCGGTCCTTGATCGCGGGTTTGGGTCATTCTCAGCCGGTCAGATATTCAGGCTTTGCACGCCCGTGTCGATATGGGGAGCCCAGAAGGCTATGCTCTCGGCGATCTGCGGGATGGCCTGCCGATCGTCCGGCTCCCGTTCCTTGAAACTCAGCTCAAGGCAGATCTCGTTGTCGACGGCGCCGCCTTCGGCGAAGGCCTTCAGCAGCGGCTCGGGATGAATGCGGCCCCTGGCATTGAACGCCGCGGTGAAGGGGCGATGCCCGCCCTTGTCCATGAGGCTTTGCTTGATGTGGATGATCGGCGACAGCCTCGGCACCGCGCGGGCCCAGGCATAGGGATCGTAGTCATCCGGATTGGCGCTGCTCACGTCGCCATGGTCGATGTCGGCCATCATCCACATCGGCAACGCCATTTCGGCTTTGGTCAGCCTGTCCTGCAGCTTCACGCATTCGGCGATCGTGTGGCCGAACTCGCGCCCGATGCTCATTGGCTCCCAGAAAACGTAACGCAACCCGGCTTCCTTGGCGTGTTCGGCCACCTCAGCCCAGCAGTCGACGGCGATCCGGATCAGGTCCTCGCGCCGGACCGGATCGTCATAATCCTTGTAGGTGAAGATGGCGAACTGGGTGCCGATGGAGACGCCGCCGAGGTCGGCGGTGATGTCGGCGAAGGTCTTGAACCAGTCGACATAGTAGCGGCGCACATCGCCGTCGGGATGGCCGAAATGGTTGAGCCGGCCATAGGGGCCGGTCATGCCGCTCGTGACGCGCACGCCGGTGCGCCGCAGGGCCGCGATCATGCGCCGGGCCACGCGCCGGATCACCGGCGCCGGCCAGCTCGGATTGATGAACTCATGCGTCAGTTGCAGGTCGCGCAGCCTGAGGTCGCGCGCGACGGTCTCGACCAGGTCGTCCGGATCGGCGAAACGGTTGACCAGCGGATTGGTGTTCAGGGAAAGCGTCAGCGCCATCACGCAGCCTCGGCGAGGCGCTCGGCGTCGAACCACATGGCGAAGGCATCCCGTTCCGCCTCGCTGAGATGCAGGTGGTGCTTGGTGCGCCGAAGCAGGATGTCGTCAGGCGTGCGCGCCCATTCCCTGGCGACGAGATAGCGCACCTCAGCCTCGTAGAGCAGGCCGCCGTGATGCCGGCCAAGGCCATTGAGGCAGGTCGCGTCCTTGACGAGGTCCCTGGTGCGCGCGCCGTAGAGCCGGCCGTAGTGATGGACGAGATCGCGCGGCATCCACGGATAGGCTTCGCGCAAGCCGTTGGCGAAGGTCTCGTAGTCGGCATTGGGGATTTCGCCGCCGGGCAGCGGCGCGGTCTCGGTCCAGTCCTCGCCCATCCGCGGGAAAACATGCTTCAGCCGGTGCATGCCGCGCTCGGCCAATTCGCGGAAAGTGGTGATCTTGCCGCCGAAGACGTTGAGCAGCGGCGCGCCGCCGGTCTCGTCGAGGTCGAAGATATAGTCGCGCGTCACCGCGGACGGGTTGCCCTTGCCGTCGTCGAACAGCGGCCGCACGCCGGAGAAGGAGTAGAGCACGTCCTGGGGCCGCAGCTTCTCCTTGAAGTAGCGGTTCACCGCCGCAAGCAGGTAGTCGATCTCGGCCTCGTCGGCCCTGACGTCCTCGGCGCGGCCGCCATAGGCGATGTCGGTGGTTCCGATCAGCGCCATGTCCCCTTCATATGGGTTGATGAAGATGACGCGCTTGTCGTGGTTCTGCACCAGATAGGCATTCGCGCCCTGCCAGAACTTCGGCACGATGATGTGGCTGCCCTTGACCAGGCGCACGTTGCGCGACGAGTTCGATCCCGCGACACGGCCAATGACATCCGAAACCCACGGACCGGCGGCATTGACGAGACAGCGGGCCCGGAAGAGGCGCGTTTCTCCGGTCATCGCGTTTCTCGTCGTCACCGTCCAGGCGCCATTCTCGCGGCGAGCGGAGACGGCAGGCGAGCGGGTGAGCACCTCGGCCCCGCGTTCGGCTGCGCCAAGCGCGTTGAGCACCACCAGCCGCGCATCATCCACCCAGCAGTCGGAATATTCGAAGCCGCGCGTATACTGGTCGAGCAACGGCGTTCCTTCCGGATCGCGCTCGAGGTCGAGCGTGCGCGTGCCTGGCAGTCGCTTTCGGCCGCCCAGATGGTCGTAGAGGAACAGGCCGAGCCGCACCAGCCAGGCGGGACGGTCCTGCGGACTGTGCGGCAGCACGAAGCGCATCGGCCAAATGATATGGGGCGCTGCCTTGAGCAGGACCTCGCGCTCGATCAACGCCTCGCGCACCAGCCGGAACTCGTAATATTCGAGATAGCGCAGGCCGCCATGCACCAGCTTGCCGGAGCGCGAGGACGTGCCCTCGGCAAGGTCGTCCTTTTCGCACAGCACGACCGACAGCCCGCGACCTGCCGCGTCCCGGGCGATGCCGGCTCCGTTGATGCCGCCGCCGATGACGAAGAGGTCGACCGTTTTGGGCTCAAGCCCCATCCTATGCTCCTTCAGGCGTCTCGGCGGAGGCGACGGCCGTGTTGCGGCGCTGGGTTGCCAGCGCTTCCCAGGCCGGCCCTAGCACATGGCGCGCAGCGATAAATGCCGGGAAAAGGCCGTCATAGACGCCGATCAGCGCCGGATCGGGCGCCTCGACGGGTCCGAGCAGCGGCGTGACCCAGTCGGCGATGCAGGCGCCCATGTCGCGATAGGCGCCGATGGCGACCGCCGCCATCATCGCACAGCCGGCAGCACCCGCCTCCTCGCGCGAAGAGACGCGCACCGGCGCGTGAACCGCCGCCGACAGGATGCCGCGCAATCCCTGCGAGCGGGCCGCGCCGCCCGACAGCCGCAGCTCCGACGGCAGGTCGCCCATCGCCGCGTAGCAGTCGCGCATGGCGAGCCCTAGCCCCTCGATGACGGCACGCACGAGGCTCGGGTAGCGGTGGTTTACCGACAGGCCGACGAAACCGGCGCGGGCGTTGGCGTTGACGAACGGCCCGCGCTCGCCGGCCTCCGAGATATAGGGATGATAGACGATCTGGCCGGGCGGACTGTCGCCGAGCCAACGATCGATGCGGGCGACCAGATCGCGGTGACCGGCCTCGTGCCCGAATTCCTTCAGCACATCCGCGGCGAGACCGAGAACCCAGTCGATGTTGAGCGTGGTCGCCATGTTGGTCTGGACCTGCGTCACCAGATCGGGAACCGGCAAGGTGATGACGTAGCCCGAGCTCTCCTTGTTGAGGTGCACGGAGCCCGTCGGCATGGCCCGCATGTGCACGCCGGTCGAGCCGACGATCGAGCAGGCGACATCCCCCTCGCCACCGCAGACCCCGGCGCCGAGCGCGGTCATGACCATGTCGACATAGCCGAGGCTGATGGGCGTGCCGGCTTTCAGACCCGTCTCGGCCGCCGCCGCGGCGGTAAGCGGATGGGTTACCATCGTGCCGTCGACGATCTCGGGCAAGAGCTTGCGCCGGCCGGAAAGGCCGAGCGCCTCGATGACCGTGTCGTCATAGCGGCGGGTGCGGAAATTGCCGAAGGTGAAGCTTGCTTCCGACGGATCGGTGGCGCGCACGCCGGTCAGGTTCAGGTAGAGCCAGTCCTTGCAGTGCAGCGCCACTTCGGCCTGGTCGAGAAGCTCGGGCGCATGGCGGTCCATATGGGCCATCTGACTGCCCTGCTGGCAGGTGTTGAGCCCGGTTCCCGTCGCCTCGAAACGGGCGCGGCCAAGCGGGCCGGCGGTCAGGCGCTCGACGGTCGGCGCCGCGCGGGCATCGAGCCACAGCCATGCGTCGGCGACAGGCTTATCTTGCCGACCCACGAGCCAGGTGCCGTCGCCCTGTGCGGTCACCGCGAGCGCCGCGGTGCGCGCCGCCAGGTTTTCAACCTTGTCGCCGAGCCCTTGGAGCGCAGCCACGCAGTCGCGCCAGGTCTGGGCGAGCGACTGCGTCGCCGAACCGTCGGCGCCGGACGCGTATCGGTTCGGAACCGAAGCGGAAGCGATCTGGCGGCCATTCAGCTCAAAGGCGACCGCCTTGATGATCGACGTGCCGGAATCGATACCTATGATAACGTCAGCGCCGGCCACGGGTCTCTCCGCATCCGATGCGACCATGCCTGAATCGGCAACAGGGCAATGTCCGTCTCCTCCTGATTTTCCCGCCTGAAGTTCCACCGCGAAGAGGCGGCGGCGAAAATACGCCGTTGCACGCTCCTCCGTAACGGCGCCTTACACAGTCCATTCTAAGTTATCATGGAAATAACACAATACATGATTTTTTTTGCAGACATCGAAAATTTTTTCAGATACGCTGTTATCAGTCAGGAGGAACCCCAACGTCTGCTCTCCGTCGTCTTCGGCAGACGGACGAGAGAGCGGGCAAACAGGCAGCCGGATGCTTCAGGCACGTTTTCAGCTTGCGCCACAGCACCGTGTGCCGAGCATAATCTCTTCTGAAATCAAACGCTTAATGCCAATAGATTCGCTCCTGCAGCATTGCCGTGCCGTATCTGCGAGATGGATGATCTCAACGATCCGGGATAGCGGCAATCGACTATAAGTGGCTGCTCCGGGAGATGCGGTCCTGTAAATCGCTTGGCCGAGAGCCCCTTCCAACGAACAAAAATCCGGACCAAAAAGGAAATTCTGATCTAACATACTTGACGCAGAAGATAACATTAACATAACATAATTGACAGATGGGCGTGGATGCGGCGGGAGGAGAACGCTGCATCGTCGGCCAAGGGTGGGAGAAAATCGATGCAAGCAAGCGACCCGACTATGCCGTGTCCCCGTCCGGCTGCAGACATGCGTCGTGCATTCGCAACGCTTACCGCAGCAGCCCCTGCCCGCCTCGTTCCATCGCCGGCGAGGCTCTGAACCATGAACGCCATGTCGACCCCGACGCCGAAGGCACCGGCTGCGCCGCGCCGCAGTCTGATTGTCGCCGTCGGCCTCGGCGTCGTGGTCCTTGCCGCGATCGCGCTCGACACGAAGGTGGTCCAGATCGGATCGTCCGCCGACGTCAGCCAGGAGGCGTTTTCGCCCGACCGTTTCGGCGAAAAGGAGTTCCCGCGCATCCAGGCCTTCGTCGTCGAGCACGCCGTCAACGCCGCAACCTTCGGACCGGCGGTGATGGCCGACAAGAACGCCGCCGCCAAACAGTACGGAACCGCCTCGTCGACCGGCGCGATCATCCCTGTCAGGTTGACGGCGGTCGCGGGCGAAGCGAAATCCGGCGTTTACGAGCTCAAGGCCGACGGTTTGCCGGCCGACATCCATGTTCGGGTGCAGGCCGGCCCGGCCATCAACGGCACCGATCTGCGCGATGCGACAGGCGACATCGTCTTCGGCAAGTTCAAGAACCAGATCGAATTCCAGGACGCCGGCTCGGGCATCAACCGCGCCATGAAGAAGGCGACCCTCGACGCTATCGACACCGCCAGCCTGTCCGGCAAGACGCTGGAGATCTTCGGCGTCTTCCGCCTCATCAACCCGAAGAACTGGCTGATCACCCCGGTCAAGGTCACCGTCAAATGAGCAGCGCTGCGACCTCCCGGCAGGCCGACGAAGTGGTTCTGGCGGCGCGCAACATCGCCAAGTCCTACAACGGCGTGAGGGCGCTGAAGGGCGTCAATTTCGACATTCACCGCGGCCAGGTGACGACGCTGTTCGGGGAGAACGGCGCCGGCAAGTCGACCCTGATGAAAATCCTCTCCGGGGTGGTGCAGCCGACATCCGGCGAGATCGTTCTCGACGGTCAGCCCATCGTGTTTTCCTCCTCCACCGACGCGCGCAACCACGGCATCTCGATCATTCATCAGGAGCTCAGCCTCGCGCCCAATCTGTCGGTTCGCGACAACATCTTCATGGGGCGCGAGATCACCGGCCCGACCGGCGTCAACTACGCCGAGGAGGAACGCCAGGTCCGTAGACTGCTGCAGGAGCTCGAGGAGGACATCGATCCGCTCATCGCTGTCGAGGAACTGCGGCTGGGACAACAGCAGATCGTCGAGATCGCACGGGCGCTTTCGGTCGACAGCCGGATCCTCATCATGGACGAGCCGACCTCGGCGCTTTCCGCCACCGAAGTCGAGGTCCTTTTCAGCGTGATCCGCGACCTTACGGCCAAAGGCGTGTCGATCGTCTACATTTCGCACCATCTGGAGGAGGCCCTACAGATCACCGATCATGCGGTGGTGCTGCGGGACGGCAGCATGACCGCCTACGCGCCACGCGCCGATATCGATCTTGAATGGATCGTGCGCAACATGGTCGGCGAGAACTATGATCTGGGCAGTCCGCCTGCCGGCCATGATTTCGGTCCGGTCATGCTCTCGGTCCGCGACCTGACCGTGCCGGATCCGGCCGGCGGCGGCTACAATGTCGTCGACCGCATGTCGCTCGACGTCAGGGCCGGTGAGATCATCTGCATCTATGGCCTGATGGGGGCCGGCAGGACGGAACTGCTCGAAACCGTCGCCGGCAAGCTGAGCGCGACGTCCGGCGAGATCGTGCTCGAGGGCAAGGAGATATCCCACCTCCCCATCGGCGAGCGCATCGCCCGCGGCCTTGCGCTCGTGCCCGAGGATCGCCAGCGCTACGGGCTCGTCCAAACGATGTCGGTCGGGCAGAATCTTTCGCTCGCCTCGATCATGGAATTCACGCGCGGCGTCTTCACCTCGATCAAGCTCGAACGGGCGCTGGTCCAGAAATCGATCAGGGACGTGACGGTCAAGACCGACGGACCGGACGTGCCGATCGGGTCGCTGTCCGGCGGCAACCAGCAGAAGGTGGTGATCGGCAAAATGCTCGCCACCGATCCCAAGGTCATCCTGCTGGATGAACCTAGCCGCGGCATCGACATCGGCGCCAAGGCCGAGGTGTTCCGGATTCTGGCTCATCACGCGGCGGCCGGGCAGGCTGTCGTCTTCACGACATCGGAAGTCAACGAGTGCCTGTCGATCGCCCACCGCATCATCATCATGCGGCGCGGCCGGATCTCGGCCGAGTTCACTTCGGACATCACCAAGGAAAAGATCATGGCCGCCTCGGGCGAGGCCGTGGCGGCCTGAGCGGAACACGGAAACGAACAATGACGCAAACCAGCGCCAACCGCATGTCTTCCCAGGTCTCGCCCGTCAAGGGAACAAGCAACCCGATCAAGCTCTTGCTGAAGGGCCGCGCCTTCTTCGCGCTGATTGCCATCGTCGTCGTCTTTTCGTTTCTGTCGCCGAACTACCTCACCGTCTCCAATCTGCTGATCATGTCCTCGCACGTGGCCATTTACGGCATCCTGGCGATCGGCATGCTGCTGGTCATCCTCAGTGGCGGCATCGACCTCTCGGTCGGCTCGATTCTGGCGCTGTGCGGCGTCGTCGCGGGCGCGCTCATGCAAGGCGTGGAGTTGAAACCGCTCGGCGTCATCCTGTTTCCGCCGGTATGGGCCGTGGTCGTGTTGACCTGCGCGCTCGGCGCCGCGCTCGGCGCGCTCAACGGCATCCTCATCGCCTGGTTCAAGGTGCCCGCCTTCGTCACCACGCTCGGCGTCATGTACATGGCGCGCGGCATCGCGCTGCTGATGACCAACGGCCTCACCTACAACAATCTTGCCGGCCGGCCGGAGCTCGGCAACACCGGCTTCGACTGGCTGGGCTTCAACCGGCTCTTCGGTGTACCGATCAGCGTGCTGGTCCTGGCGACCCTTGCGGTGCTGACCGGGCTGATGCTCAGTCGCTCCTCCTTCGGCCGTTGGCTCTATGCCGCGGGCGGCAACGAGAACGCGGCCGACCTGTCAGGCGTGCCGGTCAAGCGGGTCAAGATCACGGTCTATACGCTCTCCGGTATTCTGTCCGCTATCGCCGGCCTGGTGCTGTCCTCGCAGCTGACGTCGGCCGGTCCGACCGCCGGCACCACCTACGAGCTGACCGCGATCGCGGCGGTCGTCATCGGCGGTGCCGCGTTGACCGGCGGGCGCGGCACGGTGCGCGGCACCATGCTCGGTGCTTTCGTCATCGGCTTCCTGTCGGACGGCTTGGTCATTATCGGCGTGTCTTCCTACTGGCAGACCGTCTTCACCGGCGCCGTCATCGTCCTCGCCGTGCTCATGAATACCATCCAATACGGGGCCCGCGGCATCCGACAGTGACGCCGCGCCTCGCCGAAAGCTTCTCCGGACGCAAGGAGATCGACCGGAAAGAAGGCCGAGACAATCGGCAAGCCGCAATCCGCAACCGCAATCTATAACAAGGGAGTGAGAGAAATGATCGATAAAGCCAGAAGGATACTGTTGGTCGCCGCCGCCACGCTGCCGTTGATGGCAAACCATGCCTGGGCGGCGGGCCTGATCAGCATCATCGTGACCGATCCGGCCAATCCGTATTGGCTCACGGAGGGCCAGGTCGCCAAGGCCACGGCCGAGAGCCTCGGCTACACCGCCAATGTCAGCGCCCACAAGGGCGACACCAACACCGAAAGCACAATGATCGACACCGCCATCACCAACAAGTCGGTGGCGATCATTCTCGACCCGGCCAATGCCGACGGTTCGATCGGCGCGGTCAAGAAGGCGATCGCCGCCAACATCCCGGTGTTCCTGGTCAACGCCGAGATCAACCAGGACGGTCTCGCCAAGGCGCAGCTCGTCTCCAACAACGCCCAGGGCGCCGCGATCGGCGCGCAGCAGTGGGTCGAGGCGATCGGCGACAAGGGCAACTATGTCGAGCTGTTCGGCAACCCGGCCGACAACAACGCGGCGACGCGCTCGAACGGCTACGAGACCGTGCTCACCCAGTATCCGGACCTCAAGAAGGTCGGCAAGGAAGTGGCCAACTGGGACCGCACCCAGGGCTACCAGAAAATGCAATCGCTGCTGCAGGCCCATCCCGACATCGTGGGCGTCATTTCCGGCAATGACGAGATGGCCCTCGGCGCCATCGCGGCGCTGAAGGAAGCCGGCAAGCTCTCCCAGGTGAAGGTCGGCGGCTTCGACGGCTCGCCGGACGCGGTCGCCGCCGTCAAGGCCGGCGAAATGCAGTACACGGTGCTGCAGCCTGTCGCGGTCTTCTCGGCCGAAGCCGTGAAGCAGGCCGACAAGTTCATCAAGACCGGCTCGACGGGCGCTGCCTCCGAGAAGCAGCTCTTCGATTGCGCCCTGATCACCAAGGACAATGTCGACAAATACACCGGGCCGTTCACGCTCTCCCAGTGAACCGCCGGATCGGGGCGCGCAAACGTTGCGCGCCCCTTTTCCTGCCGCGCAAAGACATTCGATGCGCAAAACCCTACCTGCCCCCAAGGTGCCCGCTTGCCATCGGCGCCAGATATGCGAATGGCATCGGCAGGAGAGGCTTGGATGACAGATCGCGAGATTCGGCCCGAGCAGGCGTTGAAGACCCTTGCCGGGGATCAGGTGCCCGCCGACAGCCGCCACGCGCGCCAGCTGGCGCGCCGCCGGATGATTGCCGAGGCCGTCATGGCCGAGGGCACGATGCGCATCGAGGATCTCACCGAGCGTTTCGGCATCAGCCTGATGACCGCGCATCGCGACCTCGACGAACTGGTCGAAAAGGGATTGCTGCGCAAGACGCGCGGCATCGTCTCGGCCGCCCCGACCAGTCTCATCGAATCGAGCGACGTCTACCGTTCCTCGCGCCAGGGAGCCGAGAAGCGAGCGATCGCGCAGGCGGCGGCGGCCTTCCTGGAACCCGGACAGGCCGTCTTCTTCGACGATTCCACCACCGTCCTGCAGCTCGTGCCGCATCTTGCCGCGCGCGTGCCGCTGACGGCGATCACCAATTCCATCACCCTGATGAATGAGCTCAAGGACACGCGCGACCTGACGCTGCTCGGGCTTGGCGGGCAGTTCTACCACTGGTGCAACGCCTTCATGGGGCCGGTCACGACCACGGAGATCCGGCGGCTGCGGGCCGACCGCGTCTTCATGTCGATGTCGGCCATCACCGACGGCATGGTGTTCCACCAGTCACCGGAAATGGTCGAGACCAAGCGCGCCATGTTCGACAGCGCCGCCATGCGCATCCTGCTTGCCGATCACACCAAGTTCGAGCGCCGGGCGCTGCATGCCATGTGCGCGCTGAACGAGTTCGACGTCATCGTCGTCGACGACGGAACCCCGCCACGGCAGGTCGAGGAGATGAAGGCTGGCGGAATGACGGTCGTCGTCGCCGCCGTGCGACAAGAAGATGTTACAGGCAGCTGATTGTAACATCCATTGATGTTAACTTAACATGATGCTATGCGATAACCTCAGGAGATGCACGCGATGTGCATGACGAGGAACGCATGCCCTGTCTGCTGGGAATCGATAGCGGCCTGACCGTCACCAAGGCGGTGGTTTTCGACGAGGCAGGCACGCCGCTGGCCGTGGCCCGCCGCCGCTTGCCGCAGATCATCTCCGAACCGCGTCATGTCGAGCGCGACATGGACGAGCTGTGGCGCGCCGCCGCCGAAGCGATCGCGGAAGCGGTCTCTGGCTGCGGCCGTCCACCCTCGGACATCGCCGCCGTCGCCGCCACCGCGCATGGCGACGGACTCTACGTGCTGGATCGCGACCGCCGGCCGCTCGGATACGGCATCCTGTCGCTGGACAGCCGGGCCGGGGACGTTGCGGCCCGGTGGAAGACAGATGGCACGGGCGGGAAAGCTCTCTCGCGGACCGGTCAGACGCCGCATGCCTCGGCGCCCTCTTCGCTGCTGGCCTGGATACGCGACCGCGAGCCGGAGCGTTTTGCCAGCATCGGCCATGTCCTTGCCTGCAAGGACTGGCTGCGCTTCTGCCTGACGGACAGCCTCGGCACCGACCTCACCGAGGCGAGCACTTCGTTCACCGCGGTCGACAGCCAGGCCTACGCGCCGGACATCCTCCCGATCTTCGGTCTCGAAGCGCTCGGCGATGCGCTGCCGCAGGCAGCACGGCCGGACGAGGTCGTCGGCGCCGTGACGGTGCAGGCGGCCCGATCCACGGGCCTGCTTGCCGGCACGCCGGTGGTGGCCGGCCTGCACGACGTGACCGCCTCGGCGCTCGGCATCGGCGGCTATGGCGAAGGCGTGGTCGCCATCGTCGCTGGCACCTATTCGATCAACGAGACGGTCTCGGCTGCGCCGCGCATCGACGCCCGCTGGTTCTGCCGCAACGGCTTGAAGCCCGGCGAATGGAACAACATGTCGATCTCGCCGGCATCGGCGGCAAACTACGACTGGTTCCTCGACACGCTGTGCGGTTCCGAGCGGGCGGCGGCGGAAGCCGACGGGCGCTCGATCCACGCCATCGTCGGCCCTGAAATCGAGGCGGCATTGGCGCGGCCATCGACGCTGCTCTTCCATCCCTACCTGTTCGGTTCGCCACATGGCCCGGCCGCCAGCGCCGGCTTCCTCGGGCTGCGCGGCTGGCATGACCGCGGCGACATGCTGCGCGCGGTGATCGAAGGCATAGGCTTCAACCATCGCGTCCATGTCGATGCGCTGCGCGAAGGTTTTGCGCCGCGCGAGGCGCGGCTGACCGGCGGCACTTCCCGCAATCCCGCCTTCGCGCAGGTCTTCGCCGATGTGCTCGGCATGCAGCTCACGGTGACCGAGACGGAAGAAGCCGCCGCCTGGGGCGCTGCGCTGTGCGCCGGCGCCGGCGTCGGCCTGTTCGCGTCGCCGCGGCACGACCCGCGCGACCTCGCAGCGCTTGGCCGCAGCTACCGGCCCTCCCCACAGCGCAGCGCCGCCATGGACAAGCGCTACCGGCTGCACTGCGACATCGCCGACCGCCTCGCCGAGGCCTGGCCATCGATCGAAGCGCTGGCGGAAGGGGGAGAGCGATGAACGCGGACAACCGCCGGCAGGACATTGCCGATTATGTCATTCAGCATGGCGAGGCGCGCATCGACGAGCTGGTGACGGCCTTCGGCGTCTCGCGCATGACCATCCATCGCCACGTCGACGAACTGGCGCGCCAAGGTGTGCTGCGCAAGTTGCATGGCGCGGTCAGCGCGCAGCCATCCGGGGTCTACGAAAGCCTCTTCCGTTTCCGCGAGACGCACGCGGCGGCGGCGAAGCGGGCGCTTGCCCGCGCGGCTCTGGCCGAGATCGAGCCGGGGCAGGTCGTGCTGCTCGACGATTCGACCACCGCCAATGCGCTCGGCCCGCTCCTGCCGCAGACCGCGCCGCTGACCGTCGTCACCAACAGCCTGTCGCTGGCGGAGCAATTGGTGGGCAAGGACGAGCTGAAGCTGATCCTGCTCGGCGGCGAATACCATCCAACCTACAACGCCTTCATCGGTCACATCTGCGAGAATGCACTGCAGAAGATCAGGGTCAATCTGCTGATCTGCTCCGCTTCGGCGATCGACAAGACCGCGACGCTGATCCAGGACCCTCAGGTGGTGCGCGTGAAACAGGCGATGGCGGCAGCGGCCTCGCGCAGCTTATTGCTCGTCGATTCCTCCAAGTTCGGCAAGGTGGCGCTGCATCTCTTTGCGGACCTCACCGACTTCGATCTCGTGCTCAGCGACGACGGCCTTCCCGACGAGGTTGCCGGCAGCCTGAAGGCGGCCGGGGTCAATCTCAAGGTCGTGCCGGTGCAATGACCGGGACGACACGCGATGTCGATGTCCTCATCATCGGCGCCGGCATCAACGGCGCCGGCCTTTTTCGCGACCTGTGTGAGCAGGGCCTGCGAGTCGCGATCGTCGACAAGGCGGATTTCGGTTCCGGCACCAGCGCCGCGCCGTCGCGGCTGATCCATGGCGGCATCAAATATCTCGAAACGGGCGAGTTGGGCCTCGTCGCGCAATCAACGCTGGAGCGCAACCTTTTGCTGCGCAATGCCCCGCACGCGGTGCGGCCGCTGCCGACCGTCATCCCGATCTTTTCCTGGCTGACGGGCATCGGCGCGGCGCTGCGCACCCTTTTCGGCAGCACGACCGCACCGCGTGGCCGCGGCGCTCTGCTGATCAAAATCGGCCTTGCCATGTATGACTTCTACGGCGCCCGCCGCCGCGTCATGCCCAGGCACAGCATGTGGTCGAAAGCGCGGGCGCTGAGCGAGATACCACCGCTGACGCCGGGCATCGTGGCGGCCGGCACCTACTACGACGCCACCGTCCGTCATCCCGAGCGGCTGGTGCTCGAGCTTCTTCAAGACGGCGTCAGGGCCAGCCCTGACTCCGAGGCCTTGAACTATGTGCAATTGCTGGGCAGCGACGGCAGCGTCGTGTGCTTCGCCCTGCCCGACGGCGGCGAGCTCGGCTTCCGGCCGCGCATCGTCGTCAACGCGGCCGGGCCATGGATCGACCATGTCAACACGGCGCTCGGCGCGCCGTCACGGCTGATCGGCGGCACCAAGGGCTCGCACATCGTGCTCGACCATCCCGACCTGCTGCGAGCGCTTGGCGGCCGCATGATCTACTTCGAAGCTAATGACGGCCGCATATGCCTGGTGTTCGACTATCTCGGCCGGGCGCTGGTCGGCTCGACCGACATCCGCGCCGCCGACCCCGAGACGGTGCGCTGCGAGGATGACGAGATCGACTATTTCCTGGCGAGCCTGCGCGAGCTCCTGCCCGGTCTTGCCTTCGGCCGCGAGCAGATCGTCTATGCCTATTCTGGTATCCGTCCGCTGCCGGCGTCGGACGGCACCGCGCCGGGCCTGATCAGCCGCGACCACTCGGCACCCGTCATGGAAATCGAGGGCAACCGGAACTGGCCGCTCGTCTCACTGGTGGGCGGCAAATGGACGACCTTCCGCGGTTTTGCCGAGGAGGTGACGGACATGTTGCTGTCCAGGCTTGGTCAACCACGGCGGGTGAGCACGCAAAGCCTTGCCATCGGCGGCGGCCGCGATTTTCCGACCGATGTGGCTGCGCATGCCCGCTGGATCTCCGCTGCCACGGCTGAGACAGGTGCATCGCCGGCCCGCGCCGAAGCACTGCTTGACCGCTATGGCACGACGGCCCTCCTCATTCTGGCGCACGAAGCGGAACGACAGGCGGAGCCGCTTGCCGACGCGTTGGAGTACACGCTGGCGGAAATCGATTGGTTGGCGCGCAACGAAAATGTCGTCCATCTGGCCGACATCGTAATGCGGCGCACCGCACTGGCGATCACGGGCCGGCTCAGCCGCGGCAACCTTGAACAGATTGCCGACACCGCAGCGGCCGCGCTGGCGTGGAACGCCGGGCGGCGTGATAATGAGCTGGAAGCGACTTCAAAGGAGCTCACGGAGCGGCACCGATTTTGCTTTGAATAACCGGGGTCCCAGGTCCATCTTCGCAACAATCCGGGCTCGTCGAACGAATTTCCCACAGATGGACCTGTGGTCGTCGTTCCGCTGCCCGGCGCCGTTATTGTACCGCCTGACTGAGTTTATCGATCCGCTCCAGCTGCGCTCAGAGACTATAATTCGGAAGGACCTGATGGCAAAGATGCCATCTGACAGCTTTGATTATATCGTCGTGGGCGCCGGCAGTGCCGGTCGGTCATCGCCAATCGTATCGGCGCTGACGGCAAATCGAATATACTGGTACTAGTGAGTGACCGAAATGGACCGGCTGCGGTTTGTCCACTTTGAATGGGTGACTTCCGTAGGCAGACTTCGGGCCACTGCGAGCCTTATTTGCCTCGCAGCGAGGCGCGACCGGTCGCAATTGCCGGCGTCCCGCTTCGCCGGGACATGGTCCTTCTTAGTCTAGGCCGGAAACAGAAATGCCGCTGTGGGATCGAAGAATATCTGGCGACCGTAACCCGCATCGACGCTGCTCGCTTCTGCGGTATCTGAAGTTGGCCTGGCATCGATCTCGTCGCCCGACCCGGTGCGGGCTACGACGCGCCGGCGGTCGCCGAAGAATGCTGTATCGAGGATCTCGACAGTAAGTGATGCGTTCCCCTCGGCAGGCCTTAGGCGGAATGCTTCCGGCCGTACCATTAGTCTGGCCTTCTGGCCGCGTTCGAGCTTGTGAGGCGCCTTCACGCCCTTGACGATCGAGCCGTCGGCCAGCCGCACACGGGCGGTTCCCCCCACCGTCTCCAGATGCTCGGCGGCGAGGAAATGCAAATTCGCTACGTTATGGCGAGAAGCCTTCGGTGCTGGCGAGATGGATTGATGCCTTCAATAAATTCCGGCGTTTCAGGCAAGAACGGAGGCGTGGCGTTTCTCGCCAGCACGGAGTGGAACCTCCCCGCTGGGTCTAGGCCTCACGTTGAATGTCACCCTTTAGGAGCAGCAATATCCGAGGCGGCGAAGCTTCGACAAGCTGGGGCGACAGGTGAAATGGCAGCCGCCGTTCTTCGCGCAACGGATGGAGCCCTCAGGATTAAGACCGCCTGCGGGCTTCAGCGCAGCACGACAGCCCGGCCAGAAGGGCGACACCCAAATGATTTCAACTCTAAGGCGCCGTCCTCACAAGCCGCTACGCGATCTGTCGGGTAGAAATTTCGTGCGGGTGGGCGCGGTCACGCGATAGTTCGATACGAGGCAGTGCTGCTATAAGCTTCAGGAAACAAAATTTTCGGGGGGCGGGTAAACGTGCTCAAGGCGTGCGTCAGTCGCGTGCAACATGCCGTCGGACATGGCGGTTTCCACACGGGACACATTCGGGTCTTCGAGCCGCCAAGAACTGGTGCGGAGCCGGTCGGCCACACTGAGATTAGAAGCTTCCGCTATGTTTATGATTGCGGGTCCGAGCACGGCAACGCCTTCAAGAGCGCATTGAACGCTCACCGACTGAGTTGCGAGGGACGCACAGACATTCTGTTCGTGTCCCACCTGCACTCCGATCACATCAACGGCGTCGAACGCTTGCAGGCCATTGCACCGGCAGAGACCGTCGTCGTGCCGTATCTCGACGTCATCGAGCGCCTGATCTTCATTCTGGCGGACACGGAGTCCGGCGCCGTTTCAACATCGGCGCGCGAGTACTTCGGCAATCCAGCGGGCTGGTGGCTGAACCGCGGTGCGAGATACGTCATCTTTCTCGAGGCGGATGATGGCGATGCCCCGCGGCCGGGGGGGCCGATGGAGCCCGATGGTCCGATCGACGATGGCGACGGTGACGGTGACGACCGTCGGGAGCCGATGGCATTGCCGGAAAGGAAGGGCCCCGGCGCCCGGCTTGCCCATCGCCTGCGTAAGCCCAGTGGACCCGTCCCGGAAGGTCTGACGGCCGCGGACGAAAAGAGGCGGGAAGCCAACGAGGGCGCCGTTCTTGCGGGCGCAGGCTCATACATACGGCTCGAATGGCGCTATCACGAATATGCACATTGGCAGGTCGGTGACTGGATCCTGCTCCCCTATGTGCATCCAGCCGACAAGGCCGTTCGTTCCCGCTTCCAGCGGGCGGTCACAAAGGCCCTCAGGATCAGAGGTGGCAACGAGGAAAAGCTCGCAGCGAAGTTGATCGAATTTCTTTGCTCGCCCCAGAAGACCAAGGAGCTCCTCGATCTCTACGGCGAGCACTTCGGACACGGTCACAACGCCCTGTCGATGTCGCTCTATTCCGGGCCGTGTTGTCGAAGCACCGGATCAGCCAATGACGATCGTCGCTGGCATCGATACGGATGGCCCGACGCGGACTATCCGCACCCTTTCGTCGACTTGGCTGAACCGGTGGGCTGGCTCGGAACGGGAGATTCCGCGCTAAAGCAAAAGCTACGGCGCGACGCGTGGCTGAACTTCTATCAGCCGTACTCATCCAACGTCGGTGTATTGACGCTGCCCCATCACGGATCGGCCCACAATTTCCATGACGAGATCCTAGCGTTTGAAGGCCTGAGAGCCGCCCTGGCCACGACGGTCGAGAGCCGGGAAAGGGTCGCGGGGATGCGCGGCACGCTTGCCGCCGTGGAAGCCCGAGGGATTCGCGGATATGTCGTCGACGACCGGCGCACCAGCAGCTACCGGTTCTGGTGCGGACGGATCATGGGGAGGTGAGATTGGAAGTTCTGGTCACGGGATCGCTATGGCGTCTGCGCTGATCGTCAACTGCCCTGAAGAGGCGGACGAACTGATGTCGCTAGTGCGGGCGTCAGCCGCACGAGCGCGAGACTGGATATCCGCGCAAACCGGAGATCCGCTCGACATGCTGCGACGGATCAAGTTCGAGCCTGTCGGCTTTCATCCGATCGAGGATCGCGCGCTCAATTTCATCGAGCAGATCAATCAAACCTGGACTTTCGCAGTCGCAATTGCCGCCGCCAGGCAGTTGCTGAAGCTGCACCCGAATGTCGGCGGCTTCCGCCTCGCGCCCGGTGCCACTGCGTCCCTTGAGCTCGATATCATGAGTGTCGAGCCGGGTGAGGTTGGCGCGGAGACTTTCGCTGCGGTGACGCCCCGCAACAATGGGAAGCTTGCGGCAGACCTCGCTAAGCTCGCGGGGCGGCCGGAACGCCACCGATATGTGTTTTTCATGTCTCCGTTGTTCCCGGGAAACACGCGATGGCCGCAATTTGAGAAAGACGGGATTGAGATCTGGTCGATCGATGTCTGACGTGCGAACCGGCCCCTCCTCGCGGCGAAGTCGTCATGTGACTGCGCGGCCGCACGCGTGACGTTCTCGTCCAGGCTGATCTCGAACGGGTCGTTCGCCGTGTCGATGACGCAGCGGATCGGCTCGGTCTTCTTGATCTCCTTCCGCTTCACGCGGAGCAGTTGCGCCAGTCTGCGGCCTTCGCCGATGGTAACGAAATAGAAGCCGGTCGGCTGGCCGTCTGCGTCAAGCTCCGGCTCCACAACGAGGTTCTGGAACATGCCCTTGGCGGCGATGCTGGCCGCGTAGGCCTCGATTTCAGCCTCGCGGTGCGGGGTCTTCCTCGCATTGCGCGGCGACTTCTTGAGCTTGTCGAGCGGGATGAATACCTCCGTGCCGCTCGCAGGGATCGCCGCCGCTTCCGCGTTCGCGGGCGCGCCCGACGTTTCCGTCTGATCCGCCACCGGCACCGTGGCAGTCTTGGTCTTCTTCGATGTCCTTGCCATTGTCCTGATCCTTTCTCTCGTAAATGCCGGAGGCATGTCCCCCGACATGCGTCCCGGGGGCGCGTGAGCGCGCGGCAGAGAGGGGGGCCAAGGCCGGCGAGCAGGGCTGGGCTGCGCGCCGAGCGGGGCGGATTGGATCAGGACAGAAGATGAGAACTATGTGCCGCCTTGCGAGCGGGCGGCCCCGCCCTCGCGCAGGCGGCATTGGCGGGGGAGAGATGGCCAAGACCATCTCTCCCACGGATCGAAACAGGCATTATTTAAGAAAGATCTCGGCGAGCTCGCACAGGTCATACGTCAACTCGGCTAGCCAGCTGGTTGATCGTGCGTGGTTGATCCGTCCGAAGGCCACAGGAGCGCTCGCATAAGCTCCGGTTTGCTCAGTGTCAGGTCGGCGGGACCGATGGTCTCAGAATCCTTTTGCACAAACCGCGCCAGCCTGTGCTTCTGCTCCAGGCTGTAGTCGATGAATTGGTCGATGGTTGCATTCGCAAGCAGGAGCACAATTTCGCATGGCCGCGTCTGGGAAATGCGATGTATGCGATCCTGCGATTGGAGATAATCGACCAGGTTGAAGGTACGATCGAGATAGATCGCTACATTTGCCTCGGTCAAAGTTAGGCCCTCTCGGGCAGCAGCCGGATTTGCAACAAGAAGGCGCACGGTTTCATCGCTACGAAATGCTTGCACCGCGCGGTCTCTTTCAGGTGTTTTCATTTCCCCAAACAGCGTGACCGGGTGATATTGAGAGTACCGCATTTGGAGTGTTTCGATGTTACCAACAAACGACGTCCAGACGATCGCTTTCTGACTACGTTGATCGATGTGCGTTGTCAGCAAGTCATCCAGCGCGGTGAACTTGGCAGGTGCCTCGTGATAACCTGCATCTAGCAAGCCAGGATTCGAAGCTAGCTGTGCGAGCCGAACTAAGCGGGCAAGAATTACCTCTGCTTGCTTGAGCACCTGCTCGCCATCTAGCGTTGTTACCCAGAGGGCCAACTCGTTGCGCATCTTATCGTACATAACGCGTTGGTGGCCGCCGAGATCAATGTGCACCCGGCTGGCATTCTTCGGAGGCAGTTGGATCGTCCGTTCTTTGAGACGCCGCATTGAAAAAGTTGAAAGCTGTTCGCGAAGGTCGTCCACATTTTTGTAACCGCGGGAGCTACCATAGCGTGATCGAAATTGCTCCGGGGTGCTGCCAAGACTTTCTCCACCATCGAGAAAGAAGATTTGGCTCCACAGATCATCCGGCTTGTTTGCAACGGGCGTTCCGCTGAGCAGGTAGCGACGCGTAGCATCCGACCGCAGTTTCAGGATCGCTTTTGTAACCTTTGCGGCCGGCGTTTTGATGCGGTGGCTCTCGTCGAGCACGAATGCCATCGGTTTGAACCGCAGCAGGGCTCGAAGTGAGGCGAGCTCTGTCTCCACCGCTTCATAATTGATCACATAGAATGCGGCACGAAGGCTGCGGAACGCCGTCCGGCGCGCCTTCCGGCCGGCGCCAAACACTGCGTACGAAAGCGAGGAGAATCGTTCAATTTCGGCAGCCCACGTGCTCTTCAGGCCGTTCGGACATGCGATAAGCGCTCCACGCAGATTGCCCGCCTCGATTTCTGCGCCGATTGCATCAATGACCTGCTTACTCTTTCCAAGGCCCTGTTCATCGAAAAGGGCAGCATACTTGTTGGAGCGAAGGAACGCTGTCCCGTCGGTCTGGTGTGGCAGGAGAACGTTGTCGGATTTCGCGCGAGCCATTGCGATCACCTCGAGAGAAGAATATCCGGGATATGCAGCCGGATGATGTGACGTGCTCTAAGAAGGCCGATATCAACTAGTACGCGGTCAAGCAGGCTGGCGGCTGACCTGGGAACCGCAACATATAATGGACAGGGGCGCGGATCGTTCAGCAAGCGCGTAAACCCGAACACACCGAGCTGTTTTCTGGTGTGCTTTGTGTCGATGTCGGCGCCGGTCTTTGCTTCCGCGAATGCAAGCAGCGCGTCGCGTGACCGCAGCCCCCACGCGTCAGGGCGAACTCCATCAATTGAGAAAGGGATAGGAAGAGAATTCCAGACGCCTGCCTGTGGCGCGGACGATTCGAATCCGCACGGCTCGAAGCCATCGAACCTCATCCGCCGCGCTGCCCATACCAAAAGCCATTGATGACCCATACTCGGCACTTGCATCACCGGGCGCCAGAGTAGATTCCGTCGATGCGCTTCATGGAGTTGTTCCGGAATTCTCGCACGTTCGAGAGGACTTCCTCGACTTGGACTTGGAGCGCCTCCAGGATCGCAAGCCGTTCCGGGCTAGTTTGAATCTGGACGAACTCATTCACAGACATGTCTTTGAGGCGGCTGCGGGCTCGTTCCAAGAGCAAATAGAGTTCCTGTTCGCGGGGATTGTGCTCCGCGAGATACTCCTCGGCAGCGTCGAATCCCTCGACTTCGAGTAGACGCGTCGCTTCTGGCACGTCCAGAATCTTCGGCAGCCGGCGGACTCTCATGCCGGTATTGATGCGCTCGTCACGCACCCAGCGCGCAAACCGCTCGGGGAGATCCGCGATCTTGTCGGAGTGAGACTGAATGCGGCCGTTCTTCGTGAATTCGAGAAAATACGAGAACTTGCTCCGGTGTTCTGGATCGGCGGGGTCCGCTGTGATGGGGAAGTACATCCGATCCATGAAATTCGCTGCTTCGATTTGCTGGCGTACCTCGCTCGCAGTCATGCGATATCGTTCCGCGACCTCAGCCTCGATGAGACCTGCCTTCACGAGAGCACGCATCTGCAGAGCCTTCTCATAAGGCGCCCAACCTCTTACCGAGCCGAGGTGGATTTCATTGAGCAGGTCTTGAATGATGTGTTCTGGCGTATCGGGGTCAATGACCCAAGCAGGAATTTTTGCGAAGCGCGGGTCGCCTGGATACTCCTCCTTCGCCGACCGCATAGCAACAACGCGGCGATTTCCCTCGGCGACAGTACGGTTATGCCGGATGTAGATTGGTTCTTGGACGCCACCCGACAACAGGATGGAGCGCTTCAAAGCCTCCGTATCCTCTTGGCTCGTCAGCAACAGCGTACAAGCTGGGTCGCCGCGTTGATCGGGTCCTAGCTGGCTGATGGAGAATCCAATCCGCGGGTTGCTCGCATCGAGGATGACCTCGTCCGGATCGATCTCAATCAGGTC
Organism: Mesorhizobium sp. WSM3859; assembly: GCF_002295065.1. GTDB lineage: Bacteria > Pseudomonadota > Alphaproteobacteria > Rhizobiales > Rhizobiaceae > Mesorhizobium. Next base: position 412,113 of record NZ_NSGG01000005.1, on the reverse strand, counting down.
AAGCCGGACTGAATGTCCTTGGATGTTACGCGTATAGACCAGGGCCATTTGAAGTCTCCGTCATTTGAGTTCGCATAAGTCGACAAATCGATCGAGCGATTCCTTTAAATTTCGAACAATGGCTCGCGCGCCGCCTGTCGTGTCCTTGCGAACCCGTTGAATGTCATCGAGGCGAGAATCGACCAGTGCTTCCGTCATCTCGATCATCAACTTGAAAAGGGGAGATGTGAGTTCCGGTCGATCCAATTCCAGGATCTTCAACGCAGCATCACGGCCTTGCTCTTTGAACGCCGCGAGAGCTCGGCTGTTGGTCACGATGTCGCGAAGCTCTCGCACATCTTCGCCACGTGCGATCCTACCCTTGCCGACCCACTGGACAAAGTCATCAAGTGCTTCCGGGGAGCGGCTCGCCCAGTCCCGAAGCTCGGGCTTCTTAAATAGCTCGAGGAAATAGCTGAACTTATGTACTGCTCCAGGCCCAGAAAACGTGACAAGGTATTTGTTCTTCATTGCATCGAAAGCGCGAATATTATGATTGATCGCGGTCTTCGATGTTTTGAGGAGTTTTGCTATCTCGTCTTGGGTAATGCCAAATTGACTAAAAAGTTTGTGAATGTGTCCGGCCTTCTCGAAGGGTGACCATTTGTTTTTGCCTCCGACGTGCAACTCGCCCAGCAAAATTGCCACCTGTCGATCTGTGATTTCGGCTGGCAACACACGTGCGGGAATGGTCTTCCAAAGCGGGCTCTCGGGAAAGTTATCCCGCAACTTTCGATAGACGACTGTTCGACAGTTGCCCTCGGCCACGACCAAGTTGCTGCGCACAATGATGCGTTCAACAAGCCCCTTATTCTCCAACACGGACCTGTAGAGGTTGTGAACGTCGGGATCCTGCCACAACAAATCCCGCAGGCCCTGCTGGAGGGCTTCGCCAGATCCGAAACTCCCTACTGCGACAGTGTTGGCCACCCGCGGGTTAGTTGAATCAAGCACCACATTATCCACCGGCAGATCCTGACCGCGGATCTGCACTTTCATGCCGTCGAGAACGATCTCGTCGACCTGCTCGACGACAATCTTTGGTCCTTTACTGCGGCTTGCGGCCGCAGCCGCCTGATCAGGCATTTTTGCCCCCGAGTTTGATGCCGGCAACGGCGGCGACGTTGTGGATGGCTTCGTAAAGGTCGACGAGAGCTTGCCGGGCGTTGTCCGACGTTCTCAGCAAGGTGATGTCAGGCTGGGTCATTTTGCCGAGTGAGCGAGCGAGACCTTTCATCGTCTTCAGCGTCTTCGACTCGGCGACAGGGTCCGTCTCCGTCAGAACCTGGCGAGCAGCTTTGAATCCATTCTCTTTGAGAGCGATGGACGCTCTCTCGCTTTTGAGCACTTTGTCCAACTCGCGAACTTCGACACCTTTGATCTTGTTCTCGACGATGAGCTTTGCCACCTGCTGCCGAACGTCTGGGTTCTTGCGAAAAGGTTCGAGGCTTTTTCGCTTCACGAATTCTAACGCGTGGCTGAACTTCGATTCCAAGATGTCGCTGCCGTTCCCATTTGAAACCTGCGGCAGCACCTCCTTGACGAGATAGTCATAGGCCTCAAGATACTGCTCGATCTCGCGCTCGGTCATGCGGGTTTCATCTGCGATTTGAGCGGGCGTCAGATTGTAGGTGTGGCGCAAGTGATAGATCTGATCCGCCTGAGCGTACGGGCGCCAGACCGTCTTTCCCGCAATATGATATGATGCCATGAGCCGCGCGAGCACTGAAGCAGGCACTGTGCTGGGAAGCCTTACGACCGGCATTTTCGTCCAGCGAGGATCAGCTTTATTGCCGTTGTTCAACATCTTGTATACGGCGGCGCGGGTGTTACCTTCGACGACAAGCCCATCGTGCCGCAAGATCACAGGTTCGTAGAGGCCACCTGCCTTGCGGATGGCCTTCTGAAGAGCGTCATACCCAGGCTGATCCCGTATGAGTCCAAGTAGCTCATCGGAATTGAGCGCCTTGCCCCCCTTTCGGTGCTGGATTTGAAACCTTATTCGAGGGTTATCGGGGTTCAGATGAACATCGTCCACCGCCATCAACTCGTGAGTCACTTCAACCACGCATCCCGCGATGGTTAGCGATGTCCCATGTGCCGGCATAAGCCTCTCCCCGTCCAGTATCAACATTATACCCCAGTACTGCCCTCTACCAGCCAATACTAACCTATTCAGCTCAGCGGAGTCAAACGAACCCCATTGAGAGAAATCTCGTCGCTATATCAATTAGTTAAATGACTCGATGCGGGTCGCTCGACAAGAACCCGCGCCCGAAACTTTTCAGCTTTTGAAACAAATCGTGATCTGCAAACGACGCGAAAATTGGATAAGTTGCCGCCGTATCCCCTCAAACCTGCATTCCTGGAATGCAGGTTTGCTCTTCATCCGATGCGAGGCTCCGTGAGCGAGATCATTCTCGAGTGCATATTGGGAAGCTGTGCTCAGCGCCAAGTTCTGCTCGGCTTTGCGCCTGCTGGCACGCTGCATGCCATTAGCTTCGCTGATATTTTGGACGAAGATACCGGACGCGGCTACCAGCGTCGGTTCAATGCCCAGCACAGTCTCGATTTTCGGCGCTACATCCGCCAGCCAACCAGCGCCACCATTCCGCTCACGTTCAATCTGAGACCGCGTACAGACAGTGCCTGGCAACTACTCAAGTTAGATCAAAGGCGGGCAAATGTTCGGATCAATTCAGAGGTCGGCAAGGTGTTGGCGCAGGTAGATTGCCAACATCGTCTCGGCCACCTCGGCGACCTCGCGATTGAGCTTCCATTTATGTGCTTCATTGGCCTGTCTGAACGAGAGGAAATGGAAGTCTTCAACGTCATCAACAGCAAAGCGAAGGGCCTCAGCACCAGTCTGCTTGATTTTCACGACGCCCAACTCTCGATAGATCTGGTAACCGACCGGCCGGAACTCTTCATAGCACTCTTCCTTAAGAACGACCCTCGATCACCCTGGTGCCATCAGCTCGATTTAGGCGGCGCCGCTACCTCAGGTATGGCAAGGCGAGCCTCGCTAAGGACCCTGCAAAAGTCGATCAAGCGATTTCTCGCTAAGACAAAGATTACCCGCTTCCGATCAGCCGAGGCCGCCGCGACCATTGTCCTGGATTTTTGGCGGGCCGTTGCTGTCGTGTTGGCCGAGCAATGGACCAATCCCCGGAAGCACCTCGTCACGAAAGGTATCGGAGTTTACGCGCTGATGGATATAGCCGCTGACTTGTACAACGAAGTCAGGCCTTCGATGACGTGTGACAAGCGATACTTTGCGGCAGCACTCTCCGACTTTGCCGGTGAATTCGATTGGTCGACGGAGGGATCACTCAAAGGACTCGGTGGCGAGGGAGGCGTTAAGACAGCGGTCGGCCTCATTCGCGACGCACGAAAGAAAGCAAAACTGCGGGTCGTCGCGAATGCCTAACAAGAAAATATTGCTGATAGAGCCTGGGTACCGAAATAAATATCCGCCGCTCGGTTTGATGAAAATCGCCCAATACCACGGCCCACGTGGCAAACAAGATCAGGTCCGCTTTATAAAAGGGGAAGACCGGTCTGTGCTCGGCCAGGCATGGGATCGCATTTACGTCACAACTCTATTCTCATTCGAGTATCCAAAGATCGCACAGACGATCGACTTCGCTGTCGAGGTAGCGAACGGTCAAGCGGACAAAGTGTTCGTTGGCGGAATCGCAGCTTCCCTCATGCACGACCGCTTCTTAGAAGAGCGGCGATGGCGAGGAGTTCGGTTTATCAAAGGCTTACTATCCGCGCCTCCGGCCGTTGCCTTGCAGCTCGATGATTTTTCAGAGGAGCTCTACGCCGACGACGTTAACGGGCGGCCAATCGAGGACCTGGTTCCAGACTACAGCATTCTTGACCAGATTAGTTACAAATACCCAGTCCGTGACGCCTACTTCGCTTATACATCGCGGGGATGCATCCGGAAGTGCCACTTCTGCGGAGTCCCCAAGCTTGAGGGTGGCCAGCGCGATACCGAATCCCTCACAGGACTCGTGCGAGCCATCGATGAGTTGTACGGGCCTAAAAAGGACCTGACGCTCATGGACAACAATGTCGTAGCGTCGCCGCGTTTCAAGGAGATCATCGCCGAAATACGTGATCTCGGCTTCACGCCTGGCGCTAAGCTCACGCGCGAGGGGATGAGAGTTCCGGTCCAACGCCGTGTCGATTTCAATCAAGGCGTCGACGCTCGTATTCTTTGCAAGGATCCAATGTATTTGCGGGAGCTGGCGACTATCTGCCTGAAGCCCCTGCGCATCGCCTTTGATCACCTCGGTGTGAGAAAGCCGTACGAACAATCAATCCGTTATGCAGCGGAATTCGGTCTCACAGAGCTTTCCAACTATATGCTCTACAACTTCCACGACAGCCCAGATGACCTGTTCGAGCGGATGCGCCTGAACGTCGCGCTCAACGAGGAGCTTGGGATCCGCATCTGGTCCTTTCCGATGCGTTATCAGCCTACCAACCGGCCTGACCGTGGTCACGTCGGAGAGAAGTGGACGCGATACCACTTGCGGTCCATGCAGATCATTCTCCAAGCTACGCATGGCGTCGTGAGCGGCGCCCCAGACTTTTTCAAGCGCGCGTTTGGCGACACGCTCGACGAGTTTCATCACATTCTGCGAATGCCCCACGACTATATTTTCAACAGGGATTGGTATGAACGCTTCGACGGAGAAGCGGAGCTTGATGAATACAAAATGGTAGCTTCAAAGCTCGATGAACAGGACCAAGCTGAATTGCTGTCCCTTCTTTCGTCCTGCGATCCGCGTCATTTCTCATCGCTTGCCGCTCAAACATCCAATCAGAACGTGCGTCGGGTGTTGCCGTTCTACGTGCCGAAGCCGAAGAGCGAACTCTTCGCAATTTGGGAACGGCAGAAGCAATTTGCGACAGCCGCTGCCGACGTGAGAAGCGAAATTGCAGAGGACGAGCGAGTTGAAGATGCAGGTCTCGAGTTTGAGCAACCGGAGATAGCTGCACCTGCCCTTCAAATCCAAAAGCGTGAACAGGTGCGAGCAGCAGGATGAGTAATCGGGGACAGGTGTCTAGCGCAATCAGAGCTGCTACGAAGACGGCAAGTGAAGCGGAATGGGGTCCAGGCCCGGAACGGATCGTCGTTGGTAAGGACGTTCTGGAGCTGCTCAGCACGTCGATGTACGTCGATCCGATGACGGTGTACCGCGAATATGTACAGAATGCTGCCGATGCGGTTGACGAGGCACGCGCAGCGAAGCTCCTTTCCTCTCGAGAACGGGGAAGAGTGAACATATCAATCGATCCCGTTTCGCGTTCGATTAAGATCCGTGACAACGGAGTGGGCTTAGCGTGGGAGGCCTTCCTCTCCCGAATGTGCAATGTGGGCAGCAGTCCCAAGCGGGGGACCGCCTCCCGTGGGTTTCGTGGTGTCGGGCGCTTGGCCGGTCTCGGCTACTGTCAGGAACTCTTCTTTCGGTCACGCGCGCTGGGAGACGGGCAGGTTTCAGAGCTCCGGTGGGACTGCCGTCGGCTTAAGTCGATCCTGAGAAGTGCTGACCTTCAAGGAGACCTCTCCGACTTAGTCCGCGATGTGGTCACGGTGCGGCGCATTTCCCCGGCCAATTTTCCAGATCGGTTTTTCGAGGTGGAACTCAGAGGGGTCGTTCGGCATCGCAATGATCGCATGCTCAATAAAGAGGAGGTCGAATCATATCTCTCTCAAGTCGCGCCAGTCCCTTTTTCTCCTTCATTTCGTTTCGGAGAGGATATTTCGGCGGCGTTGCGAGCGTATGTTGAACTGGGGGAACTTGATGTCCGGATCAACGACGCGGACGAACCAATCTTTCGTCCACATCGCGACCAGATCGAAATCGAGGATGGGGAAAACGAAAAATACACCGAGCTTGAGTTTCATGAAGTGCCCGGAATCGACGGAGGCGTTGCCGCTCTCGTGTGGATACTTCATCATGGTTATGCTGGCGCCATTCCTCTCCGCGCGGGCGTGAAGGGATTGCGTATGCGAAGTGGCAACATCCAAGTGGGAGGCCACACGCTGCTCGAAGAGCTTTTCCCAGAGCCTCGTTTCAATGCTTGGGCCGTCGGCGAAGTTCACCTTATTGACAAGAGGGTCGTTCCCAACGGTAGGCGAGATAACTACGACCAGAATACTCATCTCGACAACGTGTTAAATCATGTCGCTCCGATTGCGCGCGATATCGCGCGTCTCTGTCGGCAGAGTTCTATTACGCGCAAGTGGCTCCGCGAATTCGAGCTGCATAAATCGGCAGCACTGGAGAGTGCCGAGGTAGTCGCACGCGGTGCTCTTTCTCGGGCGAGCCGGAAAGCTCACGCCGAGTCATCTGCCAAGTCGCTCTCGCAAATGCGGCGGGTTGCTGCTCAACGGCACTTAGCGGAGGAGACTCGTGTTTTGCTGGGCGTTGAGGCGGATGCAACGGCCGCTCGCGTTGAAGAGCTTCTTTCGGTTGAGCTAGTCGCTAAAGACCCTCTTGAGCAATTTAAACCTCAGGTACGGTTTGCATATGAGCATATTATTGGTTTGATCTATGAGTGCTCGACAAACCGATCTGCTGCAAAGTCTCTCGTCAGCAAAATATTAGGCAGGCTTGGAGAACCCTCGTCGAAAGCAAGCAATACTCCCGTATCGGAGCCTCCAGGCCGTTAGGCACTGCTGTATGACAGAAGCGACGTCGCGCTGGTTAACACCGCATTCTTTGATCGTTTCAGCTTGAGGTTGCCTGTTGGGCGTGTTTCAGAATGGCGCCATAGGCATGGTCATGCTCGTGCACGTGCCCTTCGCATAGCAATCACGAGATGTTATTCCTCAACAGCCTTTCTTGACGGCTAGGGGCGTGTAGCGAATCCAGGGGGACCATTAACGGTGAGCAATTTCTTCGACGAACGTCCTGTGGTGAAGGCGGAGGATCTCCGTGGGCCACGAGTGTATTCAACGGACTTGTCAGCTTCGCTATACGATCAGAACGATGAGGGAAATTCCCTTCTGATCGCATCGCGCGCGCTGAAGATAAAGATCATCACCAAAGGACTCGTTACTCTGAATTGCACGCACCTTGTTTCACCTTTCGGGGTGCGGCTACTTGAGAAATATCCCGATGTGATAGCCGGCGACGCCATTTTGCCGGCATTTCGGACAGACAAGAGCAACCTCGCAGACTACGTGGAGGATGCTCAGATATTTGAGAAAGCCGGAATCACCGAGAAGCAGCTTGGGGATCACATCGGGTTGTTGTCGGCAACGGTACGGCAGGTCATGCCGTGGGAGCTCGCCGACGTCGGTGCTCGCTTTCGAGATATGGTTCTCGTTGGCCTTCGCAGCGATCACTCAAGGATTTGTCGGCAGCTGGACCAGGAGTTCGGTTTTTCCCGCGATGACAGGGAAAAGCTCGCCTCTGAGATTGCGAGCTTAGACTTCAGCACCAGTGCCAATATCCGCGAGTATGTAGCGAAGCTACCGGAAGGGCCGAGGACGCCGATAGATCGATTTGTAACGGCCTGCTATCACATGGTTGGGACCAACGTTGTCCACTGTGAGACGGGCACTGATCTCAGCCCGCTCTCGAATTTCAAGATGGAAGACGTCCTTCTCTCGGGGCAACAGGACGCACACCTGACTGATGAGGCAATCTTTCTGGAGTTATTCCTCGCCACTGCCCTCGATAAGATCCAGTCCATAGCGATTCCATCGCAAATTATCGATTCTTTGTCTTTCAAGCACGTTCACCTTTTGAGCGGTGCCCTTAGGAAGGCGGGTTTTCAGGAGAAGTACGACCAAGTCATCCAAACCTGCCTTGAAGCCATATCAAAAGCCGACAAGCGTGAGGCATTGGAAGCAATCGAACCCGGAGATATAGCAGCTGCTGTGTCGGAGCTGGCGGACACATTTGAGCAGGAAGTGACAACGGAAATCCCGAAATATTGGACCAAGGCGGCCGCAGAGGCAAAGAGTGAAGCGTATCAGGCCGGCACCGACCTAGCGGGAGATGCTGCGGGTGCAGTCCCTGTTTTGGGAACCGTTGTGTCAGTGGCTGGCGCGATGCGCAACGCATCCAACCTCACTCTGGCTGCAGTAGACTTCTACGAAGCGAGGGACGCCTTGAACCAAGCGCATGAGCGACGGAACAAACGAATCCGCGCTGTTATCGACAAGCTGGATTTTAACGGCAAAGCTAAATTACTAGACGCGGCCGCACTACTGGCGGACGTACACGTGGCGGCAATTACCCGGGTCTAGCGTCGGCCGGCCGACGCCTTGCTAATGACATAACTGGGCAGCTGCTCCTCGATACCCAGCTTTCGTGCGGCCCACGGTACGAATTCGGCGTAATAAGCCGTAGCCCTTCCTGACTCGATGTCGTCGTCGGCCGGCTGATCTAGCTCGGAGAAGCCGCACTCAGCTTCGAACTGTCGCCGCATAGGCGCGGACCGCCAGGCCCGGTCCAACGCAACTCTCCAGCTCCGCTCCGAGGTCGGGGTAAGGGTCTGATCGCTTTGGGGCTGCATGGATTGCACGCTCCGTTCTCGTTTTGATCTAGTATCCCCGCAGTCGGTTGTCAAATCTGCGGACATCGGCGCATCGATACGAGTCGACCAAAGTATGTAGATCATCGTTGATTTGGCATCTCTTGGAAAGGTCCTTTGCAGGCGCTACTGACTACCTTGTCAGCAATGTGGAATCTCAATGCCCCGCGCCGTTGGCTGCCACTCCTCGACGAGTTCCCCTCGGCTTTTTCGGCCGCCCGGCTATGATGCGACGCGGAATACGAACGGCACCGACTCTGAATGTGGGGAACGGTTGTAGCGGTCTACCGCTACCAACCCCTGACTTTGACAATCGGTGAAGCAGTGACCGAAGGCGACTATCCTATTTACAGGTCGTGACCGCGATTTGCCGAACAAGCGGATCAGCTCTCTTCCTTCTATGATGATTGGGGGCTAACCGAGGCCGATCTTATTCGTAGAACCTTGGATGAAGCGGTGAAAAGCGACAGCCTCTCCTACCCTCCTCGCGGCCTCTCACGTGAAGAAGCCGCCCGATATGTGGGTGTCGGCATAACCAAATTCGACCAAATGGTTGCTGACCGCCGCATGCCGAAGCCGAAGAAGGTTGACGGCCGCGTGATCTGGGATCGCCTTAAACTCGAAGTGGCCTTTGGCGAACTACCTGGAGACGATGATGAGAATATCGTCGACTTCCTGTTGCAAGGGAATCATCGCAGGGAATAGATTCATTCTGTCATGACCGATAAATATCCCGGCCTCTCCTCGTACACTGATCGCCATGGAAAACTGCGGTGGCGCTATCGGACGAAGGAGCGTGTGGTTAGGCTGCCGGCCCCCAATCAGCCGGGATTCAAGGAGGCCTACCAAGCAGCGGTCGAGGGCCGGAAAGTCCCAAAGGCTCCTGTGGTCCGTATGCCTGGAGCCGCCCTGCCCGGCACATTCGGAGCTGCCTTTCAACGGTTGAAGATCTCAGTCAAGTGGCTGGCGCTTGACGAAGCCAGCAAGCGCAAGAACACGCAGCTGATTGAAGAGTTCCTAGAACTCCGGGTGGTCCCTGATCACCCGCTCGTCTGGCGGGACGTAGCGGTAAAGAACCTTCGACGTATCCATATTGAAGAGCTTCTTGGCCGCTTCATCGCCACGCCACACAAGGCCAAGCATCTGCTAGTGGGCATACGCAAGCTGGTCTATGTCGCGCTGCGGCAAGACTGGATCGAAATCGACCCCACAGCAGCGGTCGAGTGGCGCCCTGCCTATGCCGGTTGGAAAGCCTGGTCGCGCGAAGCGATGGCGCAATTCGAAAACCGTTGGCAGCTCGGCACCGGGGCACGCACTTGCTACGGTTTGGCGCTTTGGCTAGGCAATCGCCGCGGCGACGTCGCGGGCCTGCGCTGGGATCAGAGGGTCACGCGTCGAGTTTTCATCGACGGTGTCGAGCGTCACTTCGATGGATTTGATATCGTCCAGGGCAAGAACAAGGGACGAACAGGTGGCAAACGGCTTTTCGTGCCGATCACACCGATGCTGTCAGAGATCCTGGATGCGGCCGACAGGCGCGGCCAGACCGTTCTGGTCAACGGCTATGGTGAGCCGTTCTCCGCCAAGTCGCTGACTGGAATGATGGCGCATTGGTGCAAGCTTGCCGGTCTTCCAAAGGGGTTGACACTGCATGGCTTGCGGAAGTCGCTCGGTGTTTATCTGGCAGAGGCCGAGGCCTCAACGAGACAGCTCATGGATGTGCTCGGTCACGACGATATCGACCATGCCGAGCTCTATTCGCGCGAGGCCTCGCAGGTTCGGCTGGCGGTCCAAGGGATGGATCGAGTCGTACGCCTCGTGACGCGCAAGCCGATGCTTGGCGAACCTATTGGCGAACCTCGTGGCGAACCACCCTATAAATCATTGATAAATAACGACAATGGTGGGCCCGGAGGGACTCGAACCCCCAACCAAGCGGTTATGAGCCGCCGGCTCTAACCATTGAGCTACAGGCCCCACGCGGGCTGGCTTAGTGTTTTTCGCTCTTCCGCACAAGCCTCTCCGAATGCGCCGGTTCGATCGCCAAGATCAGGCCATGTCCCTGCGATGGAGCGGTTTGCGCCTGCCTGCGGATGAAGGGTTCGCCTCCATCCAAGGTAAACGCGATTTAGCGCGGGTTGTCGACTCTCCAGAGCGGCGTCTTTGTCGCCTTTTGACCCGACTCGATCCGCGCCCGATGCCCGTGGCCTGGGACAGTATCTGATGGCGCTTGCAGATTTTTGCAAAGCCCGGCCCTGACTGATCACCGGCACAGGCAATCTGCCCCAACGGAATAAGGGGCTATATCTTTGGTCCCTTCGGACCAATGCGTCCGGCAGGATGGACCTCGGTCGATTGTGGACCAGCGGGCAAATCAGCCAGTCTCGCCATCGCGCCGGCTGATACCCCTAAGCCCCCCGCCCATCGGTTGGCGCATGCCCGGCTCGGGGACCTCAAAATCCTAACCACAAAAGCGAGCCGGGCTTTCATCCGCGTGCCCGCGCCGAGACGCAAATTGCGGGAAATGCAATGAGGAGTTGGATTGTCTATCACGTCGATTTCGAAGCGAGCGGCAACAGCCCGCTTCTCACCGAGATCGGACGCGTTGAAGCAGACAATCTCCTGGTAGCGGTTATGAAGGCACAAGCGTTGTGGCCCGATGAAAGGTCCATGACCGTCCGCCCGGGCGGGCAAGACAGCCAATCGACACAGCCGCCAGCTCCACAGCGCGACACCGATTGAACGCACAGAGCGATCAGGCCGCCCGCTTCGCCTACGAAGACCCGACACGACCGGGCGCCGCATGGAGCGCTGCCCGGCGCGCCACGCAAGCGGGATCAGTTTCTCGACACCTTGCCAACCCTGTGCCACGTCGTCGGCGCGTCTCAGCCATTGTCGGGAATCGCTGTTGGTGGGAAACTCGGCCAGTCAGCATGGGAGGTCGAAATGCCCAATAGTTTCAAGACCGGAGACGTCGTCAGGCTGAAATCCGGAGGCCCGGAAATGACCGTCAGCGACGGGGCGGCTTCCGGCATGTATCTGTGCCACTGGTTCAACCGCGAGGGCGATGTCTGGACGCCGCAGCATGCAGGCTTCAAGCAGGACCAGCTGGTGGCGGTCGACCAGCCGAGATAATCGTCGCCTGCCTTCGATCCGGCTGCGTCGGATCCGGCAGGTTTGGTCGAAAAGGACCGACGGATTTTGCTCCTCGCTGCGTTCAACGGCTGAAGCGTGGCCGCCAATGGCCGCGCCAACCGGAGACGAGAGCATGATCCGCCTATTCGTCGTTGCCCTTGGCCTGCAGACCGCTGCCGCGGTCGCCCAGACGCCGACGTCTGTCCCCGCGCCCGCCCAGACGACGCCGGACGCTGCGGCTGCCGCCAAACCCGACCAGACCAAGCCCGACCAAATCAAGTCCGGCCTGACCATGGAGAAGTTCGAGGCGCGCCGGGAGAAGGCGTTCATGCGGGCCGACACCGACAATGACGGCAAGGTCAGCCTCGCCGAATGGACCGCTTTCCAGACCGCGCGCAAGGCCAAGGGCGATCCGGCCAAATCCTTCGCGCGCATGGACGCCAACAAGGACGGCTTCGTCGACAAGGGAGAACTCGACGCCTTCCTGGCCAAGCGCTTCGCCAAGCTGGACAAAAACGGCGACGGGATGCTTAGCGCCGACGAGCGGCCGGGCCACAAATCCGCTGCCAATGAGGAGCAATGACCACGAGGTTATGGCGCGCAATGACACATGCGAGCGCTCCCGTTGATGGGCGCCGACCCGGACGAGGAACTGGTACGCCGCATCGGCGCCGGCGACCCCGCCGCCGTGCAGGCGATGGTGACGCGCAAGCTGCCGCGCATCCTGGCCCTGGCCGCAAGGATGCTCGGCGACGCGGCGGAGGCCGAGGACGTCGCCCAGGAGACTTTCGTGCGCATCTGGCGCCACGCTTCCGGCTGGCGCCGGGGGCACGCCCGCTTCGACACCTGGATCCATCGCGTCGCGCTCAACCTCTGCTACGACCGGCTGCGGCGACGGCGCGAATGGACGACGGACGAACTGCCGGAGCTGGCCGATGAGGCGCCGCTTCCCGATGCCATGCCGGGCGACGAAGAGCGCAGGGTCAACCAGGCGCTGCAGCGCATCGCGCCGCGCCAGCGCGAGGCGATCGTGCTGGTCTATTATCAGGAGCTGTCCAACATCGAGGCTGCGGGCGCCATGCAGGTCAGCGTCGATGCGCTGGAAAGCCTGCTCGCGCGGGGTCGCCGCGCCCTGCAGGCCATGCTCGCAGGAGATGGCGATGATTGAGACCCGGAACGGACTGCGAATTCTGAGGACTGCGGCGTGGGGGCCACGTCAAAATGGTGGAAGGGGGAGAAAGATGGCTGAGAAAACCACAGGCGGGCCGATGGATGCCGGGCGCTTTGCCGCGCTGGCGGACGCCTATGGCAGCGCCTTGCACCGCTGGCCGCCGGCCGAGCAGGCCGCCGCCATGCTGTTTGCCGAGACCGAGCAAGGCCGCGCCATCCTGAGGCGCGCCGGCAGGCTCGACGTCATGCTCGACCGGTATCGCGTCGAGGCGCCCAGCCCGGCGCTGCATCGCGCCATCGTCGCCCGGGCAACGACCGAGGTCCGGCAGGAGCGCCGCCGCCGGTTCTGGTGGCTGGGCTTCGGGCTTGCCGGCGTCGGGCTCGCCGGTGCCGTGGCCGGGCTGGCGCTGGTGACCGTCGTCAGCCCGGATATCCAGCCCGATCATTATGTGATGGACGCCAATGCGACGTCGTTCGGCGACGCCGGGCCCGATTCCGATCAGGCGGAGGAGGACCTATGAACCCCCGTCTCGTCGCGGCATCCCTGGTGCTCAACGTCTTTCTGATCGGCGCGCTCGCCGGCGGGACTGGCTGGCTGATCGGCAAGTTCAACCCGGGCTATTCGCTGGAATCGGCCGGCGGCAGGCTGCCGGCCGCCGACCGCAAGGCGTTCCGGCAGGCACTGCGCGAGGTGCGCCGGGAATCGCGGGACGTGATCCTCGACGGCCAGGCCGCGAGGCGCGAGGCGGCGAACCTTCTGCAGCAGCCGACGCTCGACACCGCCGCCCTTGCGGCGGCGCTCGAGCGGGCGCGCAATGCGGACGCCACCGTGCGGGCGCGGCTGGAGCAGCGCATCCTCGAATTTGCCGCATCCGGATCGCCGGAAGACCGCCAGTTGCTAGCGGACGCCCTGTTGCGGCGCGCCGGCAGGCAGCCGCCGCCTGCAAAAAAATCGCCATAGGCGACGACGGAAAAAGCGAGCGCGCTCCGTTCAAGGGAAAGAGGGACAGGCCTGCCATCCGTTGACGGCGGCAGGCGCTCTTCAACCTCGGAACTTCGGGAGTATCCCCATGAACAGTCTGACGAAATATTCGCTCGCGGCAGGGCTCGCCATCGGCGGCACGGTCGCCGCAAGCGCGGCTTCGGCCATACCGATCGCGCCGGTTGCGCCCGCCGCGCCGGCAATGATCGAGCATGTCGCCTGGGGCTGCGGTCCGGGCTGGCATCCCAACTACTGGGGCCGCTGCGTCCCCAATCGCCGCGTTGTCTATCCCGGCAATTATTACTGGGGCGGACCGCGCGTCTATATCGGCCCGGTCTGGCATCCGTATCACCGCTGGCACCACTGGCGCCGCTGGTAAGAGCCGCCTCCCGATGTCAGGGCTGCGGCCGGCGTCGTGAAGCCATCCGACGACGAGGACATTCCGGTCGACGCGGCGAGCGCCGGCCGGCGAGATGGAGGCTGGATTGGCCTTACCCGCATCAAATGCAACGCCGCCGGATCCAGCTCTGGTCGCGCTCCACCGCTTCGGCCTCGGCGCGAGACAAAGCGACGATTTCGGCAAGATCGCCGCCGATCCGCGCGGCTACCTCAAGGCCGAGCTCGGGCAGCGGGACATCGCGCTGATTTCCCTCGACGACCCGAAGAATGCCGGGTTGCTGGACAGCACGGCGGCGATCCAGGCCAGCATGACGGCGGCCATGGAGCGCAAGGCGGCGCGGGATGAGAAGACGGCGGCCGCCATGCAGCCGATGGCGGCGGATGATCCAGCCGGCCCGGCCGTGACAAAAGCCAAGCCCGCTGTGCCGCGCGTCGAGGCCGATATCTATCGGGACGAGGCGCAGGCCCGGTTCGGCAAGGCGCTCGCCGCGACGCCCGGCTTCGTCGAGCGCCTGGTCGGCTTCTGGTCGAACCATTTCTGCGTTTCCGTCGCCAAGGCGCCGGTCGTGCGGGCGAGCGCCGGCGCCTTCGAGCGCGAGGCGATCCGCCCCTTCGTGCTCGGCCGTTTCGCCGACATGCTGCTTGCGGTCGAGCATCATCCAGCCATGCTGTTCTATCTCGACAACCAGCAGTCGATCGGGCCGAATTCGCGCGCCGGCAAAAGACGCGGCCGCGGCCTCAACGAGAACCTTGCCCGCGAGATCCTGGAACTGCACACGCTGGGCGTCGGCAGCGGCTATGCCCAGTCCGACGTCACCAGTTTCGCGGGCATGCTGACCGGCTGGACCATGGCTGGACGCGAGGGGCGGCTGGGCGAGCCGGGAAGCTTCGTCTTCAACGCCAATGCGCACCAGCCGGGCCAGGCCGTGATGCTCGGCAAGACCTATCCTGACGGCGGCATGGGCCAAGCGGAGGCCGCGCTCAACGACATTGCCCGCCATCCGGCCACTGCGCGGCACATCGCCAACAAGCTTGCGCGCCATTTCATCGCCGACGATCCGCCGCCGGCGGCGATCGCCCGCCTGGCCTCGGTCTTCGCCAGGACCGACGGCGATCTGCGCTCGATCGCCTTGACGCTGATCGACATGCCGGAAGCCTGGTCGACGCCGCTCACGAAGCTGCGCTCGGCCTTGGACTATGTCTTGGCGCTGCGACGGGCGGTCGGCGCCACCGCCGGCAACGAACTGCAGCGGTCGCTTCGCTGGCTGAGCGTGCTCGGCCAACCGCTATGGCAGCCGACGGGACCGAACGGCTTTTCCGACAGCACCGACGCCTGGGCTTCGGCGGAGGGGCTGAAGACGCGTCTCGACACCGCCTGGCAGGCCGCGAAGCAGGTGAACGATATCGGCGATCCAGACGAGATGCTGGCGTTACTGATCGGCACGTCCGTCTCGACCGAGACGAGGCAGGCGATTTCGCGCGCCGAATCCAAGCAGCAGGGCCTGGCGCTGTTGCTGATGGCGCCGGAATTCCAACGGCGGTGACCTGGAGCAATTCCAGGAAAAGTGTGCAGCGGTTTTCCGTCCGGAATTGCGTAAAAACAAATAGTTAGTGGAGATATGGCCATGAGCCTCCTTTGCGAAATGCCAAACTCCTCCCGCCGCGCGGTGCTGATGACCGGCGGGGCGCTGTTTGCCTGGGCCTATCTGCCGCGCTTCGCGCGCGCAGCAGACAAGCGCGACCCGCGCCTGATCGTCATCGTGCTGCGCGGCGCGCTGGACGGGCTGTCGACGATCGGGCCGGTCGGCGACCCGGACTATGCCGGCCTGCATGGCGACATCGCGCTTTCACTCTCAGGCGCCAACCCGGCATTGCCGCTCGACGGTTTCTTCGCCGTCAACCCGGCAATGCCGGTGTTTGCGCGGCTGTTCAGAGCGGGCCAGGCGGCGGCGGTACATGCGGCGGCGACCGGCTACCGCGACCGCTCGCATTTCGACGGCCAGGACGTGCTGGAAAGCGGCCTCCCCGGCCCCGGCAACGCCACCACCGGATGGCTCAACCGAGCGCTGGACAGCCTGCCGGCGGGCGAGCGCGTGGCGAAGCTCGGCGGGCTGGCGGTCGGGCCTTCGACGCCGCTGGTGATCCGAGGCGGCGCCCCTGTGCTCGGTTGGGCGCCGCAGGCGCTGCCGACGCCCGGCGATGCGCTCGCCGAGCGGGTGCTCGATCTCTACAACCATCGCGATCCGGTGCTGGCTGCTGCCCTGCAGAAAGGTCTCGACGCCGACCGCATGGCGATGGGCGATCAGCTCGACGGCAAGACGATGAAGCCGAAAGGCGGCCTCGACAATGCCGTCGGCATGCGCCAGTCGGCGCAGGGCGCAGCAAGGCTGATGGCGGCCGATGACGGTCCGCGTATCGCGGCTTTAGCCTTCGACGGCTGGGACACGCATGTCAACGAAGGCGGTGCGACGGGGCGGCTCGCCAATCTGCTCGGTGGCCTCGACGGCGCGTTCGAGGAATTCGAGAAAGGGCTCGGCGAGCGCTGGAAGGATACGGCGGTCGTCACCATCACCGAGTTCGGCCGCACGGCGCGCATCAACGGCACCGTCGGCACCGACCACGGCACCGGCACGATGGTGCTTTTGGCCGGCGGCGCGATCAAGGGCGGCCGCGTCATCGCCGACTGGCCGGGCCTGAAGCCGACGCAGCTCTATGAAGGCCGCGACCTCGCGCCGACCAGCGATGTGCGCGCGGTGCTGAAGGGATTGCTTGCCGACCAGTTCGGGCTGTCGGCAGCGGTGCTTGGCGACAAGGTGTTTCCGGAGTCGGCTGCGGTGAAGCCGATGCGGGATCTGGTGGTGTGAGCCCTGGGTTTGCCGGTCAGAGATGGCTTCGCCGCCTGTCAGTTCGTCATCCACGGGCGGAGCGGGAGCGAAGTGGACGCGGAGACCCGAGGATCCGTTCCGTTACCTTCACCGAAGGGCGCAGCGGAGCAGAATTCTGAACCGTGGCAACGCCTCAACGTCACGGAATGGATCCTCGGGTCTGCGCTGCGTCGCTTCGCTCCTTGCTCCGCCCCGTGGATGACGAGGCTGAGGGGCCGCTGCCAATCACGAACGCTGGCGCGGAGGTTTCGAACCTGTGCGTGGGGACCTTAGCCAAATTGCCCGCGCCGTTGCCAGCGCAGGCGTCGATGGCGATCCGGAGCGATCATCAGCTCCAAAAACCGCGATGCCAGCGGCCGTGATACCAAAAGCCGGGATGCCAGTGGCGTACATGCATCGGGCGGACCCGGCCGTTCGGCACGCATCTGCGCCAGCGGTTCATGTGCCAGCCGGGACCGCAGCGCCAGCCGATGGTCTCGACCGGCAGCGGTGCAGCACCCGGCTTGACAAGCGGCATGGATTGCGAGCCGGCGGCCGACAGCATCAAAGTGCCGGCGGCCAGGGCGATAGGCAGAAAGTATCTTGTGAACATGCGTCGTCTCCGTAATTCATCCCTACCGCCGTGAAACGGAGGAAAGGCTGAATTCCGTCGGAGCGGTGCGGATCACATCTTCGTTAGCCCCGTTCGACGGTTCCGCTCTCGCGGCGGTTCGGCGCGCGGCGCCTCGCGGTTGCGCCATTGAAACGGCATGTCGCGGCCATTGCCGGCACCAAATTGATCCATATCAAGGAGCCAGGACGTGCCCCGCTCTAGGTTTGATTAAGGCCGATCGGCGGAGACCGGCTGGAGGCCGGTTGAAGACGGGAGTTCATGGCGATGATGATCCGCACGCTCTCCACTTTGGAATGCACGAAATTGCTGGCGGCAAACCGCACCGGACACCTGGCATGCGTGAAGGACGGACAACCCTATGTCGTGCCCTTCAATTACGCCTATGCCGACAGCCACCTCTATGCGTTTTCGCTGCTTGGCAAGAAGGTCGACTGGATGCGGGCCAATCCCTTGGTGTGCGCACAAGTGGCGGCACGCACACAGGCGCGCGGGTGGAAAAGCGTGGTCGTCGACGGCCGCTATGAGGAACTGCCGGACCGGATCGGCCACAAGGTTCAGCGCGACCATGCATGGTCGGTGTTGAGCAAGCACACCGACTGGTGGGAGCCCGGCGCGCTCAAGCCGGTCTCGCCTGCCACCTCGGACAGCATGCCGCATATCTTTTTCAGGATTCTTGTCGAGCAGATTTCGGGACGGGAAGCTACAGAGTAGCCAGGTTCGCGACCGCAATCCGAGCGTCTACTGAACCGGGGTATGCGCCAAGCGTCGCCACCGTCTTCAGCGCGCCGTCCAGCATGTCGCCCTTTTCGTCCTTGAGAGCCGCCTCGCGCAGGCGGCGGAGCCAGTCGGCGGCGTCGTCGCGCCCCTCGAGCATCGGCAGCGCCGAGAGCACGCGGTCGAATTTCGACTGGGCGCGGGCATGGGTATCGCTGTAGCCCTTGATCAGGCGGCGGCAATTCAGGATTTCGGTGGCCAAAGCGTAGTCCTTGCGCGCGTGGCTGAGCGCCAGTTCGTACCAGCGCTCGAGATGCTCGACTTCGACCTTGTGGCGCAACAGGCGGCGGCGCCAGCGGCGCAGGCCGCCGATGAACCAGAGCATGGCGAAGCCGGTAAAGCTGTCGGTGCGGATGTGGCGGCCGCGATTGATGCGGCGGTCGAGGAAGGCGGCAAGCTTCGGCCGGCTCTCGATGTAGCTGCCGAGCCCCGCCGGCAGCGTGCCGCAGAACTCCTCGATGCGCGGATGGAAATATTCGGTGACCTGCAGCACCGAGCCTTCCTTGACGCCGACCTCCTTGCGCACGCGCTTGTCGCGGGTCGAGCGCGTCTTCAGATCGGCGACGCGGATCATGTCGTCGTAGCACATGGCATTGGCGAGATGCTTTGCCGCGGCGATCGACAGCGCGTAGCCGCGCTCCGCATTGTCGAGCGCGACCGCCTTGTCCAGCCGGTCGAGATATTCGCCGCCATAGGCGATGTCCTGGTAGTCGACGACCTTTTTCAGGCCGCGTTCGGCCATATCGCGCGTCGGCTCCGGCAGCGCCGCGACGCGGGCGGCAAGCCCTTGCCAGCCCTTAAGCAGGGTTTCCGGGCCGCTGACCTTCGCCGTCGACTTGAGTTCGGCGGCGACAGGCTTCGCCGCCTTCTCGCTTGTTGGCGCGGCCGCGATGCCGCGCGCGCGATCGCAAGCGGCACCAAACGCTGCGAGGCTGGCCTTGACGCCACGGCCGCCGGCGCCGATCGCCTGCTCGTAGCTTTCGCGGGTGAAGGGCAACGCATCGGACCCGGCCAGCGCGCCGAGCAGGCTGGCCGAGATCATGGTGCCGTTGTCGGCGGCGATCTTTTCCATGTCGAAGGCGATGAAGCGCTTGGCCGCCGCTTGCGCCGTCGCGTGCACCTTCTCCGACGAGGCGCGGCCATCGCCCGGTTCGATCTTTTCCGAGACGGCGGCGATGCGGTGCGAAGAGGTGATCAGCGTGGTGCGCTCGGGCGTGACGAAGCCGCGGATGATGGCGCGGCCGGCTTCCATCAGCTCGGCGGCAATCAGGATGTCGACGTCGCCCTGCGATGGCGATAGCGCGAAGACCGGCAGCCGGCCGGTGTCGCGGGCCATCTCGATGTAATAGATCGTCGCCCCGGTGCGCTGGGCGACGCCCGCCACGGAGGTCGATTGCGCGATGTAGCCGTTGCGCTCGGCGACATCGGTGATCCAATCGGCGAGCACGCCGCCGCCCTGGCCGCCGACGGCGAGTACGGCGAGCTTTATCACACGCTCGTCGTTTGAGGCGCCCGTCTTCGGGCGCAGCGCTGCGCTGGGGTCAAGCATCGGCGAACATCAAACGGCGGCTCTCGCGGCGGCGCTGCAGCAGGCCGATCACGGCGCGGCGGGCGCTTTCCAGGAAACGGTCCCAGCGGCCGGGATTGTTGACGACATCGGCGCGGTAGAAGGACGGGCATAGCACGGCGGCGTCCGCCACCTCGCCGCAATTGCCGCAGCCGACGCAGTTCTGGTCGATCGAGGCCACCGGATCGTCGCGTAGCGGATCGTCGAGCGACTTGACCGACAGCGACGGACAGCCGGAGAGCCGCATGCAGGCATGGTCGCCGGTGCAGATGTCCTCATCGACGCCGAATTTCGGCTTCACCACGCGCTCGCCGCCCTTGATCGCCTTGTCGACCAGCGGCTTCTCGCGGCGCTGGCGGTTGAGCATGCATTCGGACGAGGCGACGATGACCTTCGGCCCCTTCTCCTCGGTCGTCAGCGCCTCGCGCAGCGCGGCGCGCATCTTGCCGACATCATAGGTGCGGTCGATGTGGCGCAGCCATTTGACGCCCATGCCCTTCACCGCTTCATCGATGGGATGTTTTGTCGACTTGGTGCGGTTGTTGGCGCGCGACGACAGGATGTCCTGCCCGCCGGTGGCGGCCGAGTAGAAATTGTCGACGATGACGATGACGCCGTCATTCTTGTTGAAGACGGCGTTGCCGATCGAGGAGGTCAGGCCATTGTGCCAGAAGCCGCCGTCGCCGACGAAGGAGATCGAACGGCGTTTTGCTTCCGGCGAGTTGAAGGCGGAGGCCGAGGCCGGCCCAAGCCCGTAGCCCATCGTCGTGGCGCCGAGCTCGAAGGGCGGCATGATCGAGAACAAATGGCAGCCTATATCGGAGGCGATGTGGTGCTTGCCGAGTTCCTGCTCGACCAGTTTTGTGGCCGCGAAGATCGGCCGCTCTGGGCAGCCGACACAGAAGCCCGGAGGACGTCCAGGCACGACATTGATCAGGTCGGCGGTGTCGACGCCCTCGCCCAGCTTGTTCGGCGCACGCACCTCGCCGGGCAGCAGGTGCGGGGCGTTGGCGCGCAGGAAGGAGCCGATGCCGTCGAGCATCACCTGCCCAGTATATTCGCCGGCCATCGGCAAATGCTCCTTGCCGACCAGCTTGGTGCCGCGCCCGGCCTTGTGCAGCATGGCCGCGAAAGCCTGCTCGATATAGTTGGGCTGCCCCTCCTCGACGACCAGCACCGCCTGCTTGCCCTCGCAGAAGGACAGGAACTCGTCGTCGACCAACGGATAGACGGCGTTGAGCACATAGAGCGGCACGTCGGTGTCGCCATAGATGTCGGCAAGGCCAAGCCGCTGCAGCGCGCGGATGACGGAATTGTACATGCCGCCTTGCATGACGATGCCGACCGAGCCGTGGTCCGGCCCGAACATCTCGTTGATCTTGCGGCTCTTGATGAAATCGACCGCCGCCGGCCAGCGCTTGGCAACCTTCTCCTTCTCATGCAGGAAGGAGGCGGGCGGCAGCACGATGCGGCCGGTGTCGCGGCGTGGCGCCGACAGCGCGTCGGCGACCGACATTGGCGGGCGCTTGTTGTCCTTGGCGGTGAAGTGGCCATGCACGTGGCAGCAGCGGATGCGCACCTGCAGCATCACGGGTGTGTTCGACGCCTCGGACAGTTCGAAGCCGTCCTCGACCGCCTTGACGATCGAGGGCAGGTTCGGGCGCGGATCGAGCAGCCACACCTGGCTCTTCATGGCGAAGGCGTGGCTGCGCTCCTGCATGATGGAGGAGCCCTCGCCATAATCCTCGCCGACGATGATCAGTGCGCCGCCGGTGACGCCGCCGGACGCCAAATTCGCCAGCGCGTCGGAAGCGACATTGGTGCCGACCGTCGACTTGAAGGTGGCCGCGCCCCGGATCGGGTAATGCACCGAAGCGGCGAGCATTGCCGTGGCGGTTGCCTCCGAGGCGCTCGCCTCGAAATGCACGCCGAGCTCGCCCAGGATGTCCTGCGCGTCGGCCAGCACATCCATTAGATGGCTGATCGGCGCGCCCTGGTAGCCGCCGACATAGCCGACGCCGCATTGCAGCAGCGCCTTGGTGATGGCGAGGATGCCCTCGCCGGCGAATTCCTCGCCGGAGCCGAGCCTCAGCTTTTCGACTTCCTTGGCAAAAGACCGTTCGGCCATCCCTGCCTCCTTCCGTTGCCGCAATCACGCGGCGCGTACGTCAACTCAGATGTCGTGCTTGCGGATATTCTTCAGCATCTTCTGCAGGATCGCGATCAGCGCGGCGTATTCGGCATCGTCGACGCCGTCGAACATCGCCTCGAAGGCGTCATGCATGGCCGGCCAGGCGCGGGTGAACAGCGCCCGCCCGTCGTCGGTCAGGAAAACATGGCGGATGCGGCTGTCGGTGACGCCCTGCTCGCGCCTCACCAGGCCCTGGCCTTCCAGCGTGTCGAGCGTGCGGCTCAAGGTCGACTGCTCGATCACCGTATAGACCGACAGGTCGTTGACGGTGACGCCGTCGGTGACCGAGAGCACGGCGAGCGTCCGCACCTGCGGAATGGTCAGGCCCTGCTTGCGGAAGTCGTCGCGCAAAGTGGCGTTGTAGCGGCCCATGATGCGGTTCATCAGATAGGGCGCGAATTGCTGCAGGCCGATCTGGCCGAGGGTCGAGATGCGCTGACGCTTTTCGAGAGGTTTCTGATCCATCAGAGCCTCCCCGCCAGAAGAAAGCCGGAGCCGCCGCCAAGGCCGGCGCCCGGATGGGTCGAGGCGCCGATATGGTAGAGGCCCTTGATGCCGGTCTCATGGTTGCGGCTCGCCTTGAACGGCCGCCACAGGAAGGACTGGTCGATGGTCGACGAGCCGCTATAGGGATCGCCGCCGACGAGGTTGATGTTCATCGCTTCGAGATCGGCCGGCGAATAGGCGCGGCGCGCGATGATCGTGCCGCGGAAACCGTCGATGTGGTTGGCAAGGATTGCTTCGGCGCGGTCGGCATAGGCCTCGCGAAGCGCTTCGTTCCAGCGCCCGTCGGCGGGCGCCTCCAGCTTGCCGGCGGCATCGCCCTTGATGTGGCGCGGCGCTTCCGGAAGCTGCAGCCACAGGATCGCCTTGCCTTCCGGGCAGCGCGATGGGTCGAGCGCATGCGGCTGGCCGACACAAATGGTCGGCACTTCCGGCAGCAGGCCGCGCACCGCCTCGTTGCAGGCTTTGGAAACGCCGTCCAAACCCGGCGTCAGATGCAGCAGCGCCACCTTGTCGAGGCCCTCGCGGCGCCAGGCCGGCGGCTTGTTCAGCGCATAGTGGATCTGGAAATTGCCTTTGCCGTAGCGATAGGACTGCGTGGCCTTGGTTGCTGCCTGCGGCGCATCCCTGCCGAGCAGGCGGCCGTAGAGCTGTGTCGGCGTGACCGAGCAGATGACGCTCTTCGCCGCGCTCACCGTCTCGCCGGGCGCGAGCCGCACGCCGGAGGCGCGGCCACCGGCCTGGACGATCGAGGTGACATCGGCGTTGACGCGGATCTCGCCGCCGCGTTCCCTGATCAGCGCCTCAAAGGCGGCGAGCAGGTTTTTCGCGCCGCCCTTGACGATCGGCGCGCCTGCCGCCTCCAGCGCGAAGGCGATGACCTTGGCGATCTGGCCGGAGAAGGCGTCTTCCGGGCCGAGCCCGGCATGCAGCACCCAGGGCGCCCAGAGCGCGCGGATCGTGTCGGAATTGTAAGTCGTTTCCAGCCAGCCGCGCGCAGGCACCAGCGCCTCGCCCATGAAGGCGGCGAGGTTGCGCGGGCCGCGCCGCCAGGCCTCGCCGGCCAGCAGCTTGGTTGTCGGGTAGGACCAGAGCGCGCCGCCGAGCAGGCCGAACAGCAGCGCGGCATTGCGCTCGATGTCGCCGACATCGATGCCGTGACGGTCGCCGTCGCCGGAGACGATCCGGTTCAGCGCCGCAATGTTGGCGGCGCGATCGGTGGAGAGCACGGCATGGCTGCCATCGGGCGTGAGCACACCGGTCGGCGTGGCGGTGTGGCAGAACTCCAGCCCGTGCCGCGCAAGGTCCTTGCCGAGCGCGGCGAAGGCCGGCGAGGTGATGAACAGCACGAAGGTCGTCGCCATCACGTCATGGACGAAGCCCGGCGCGGTGATCTCCTCGGTGCGCATGCAGCCGCCAATGCGGTCGTTGCGCTCGAGCACGAGCACCTTGGCGCCCTTGGCGCCAAGCATCGCCGCGCAGACCAGGGCGTTGATGCCGCTGCCGACGATGATGTGATCGACGTCGGTCATTGAGGGATCCCATGTGCCGGCAGTTGAAGGTCAATGGCGCAAAGCCGAGTTCCTTCGCGCCCCCCTCTGTCCTGCCGGACATCTCCCCCACAAGGGGGGGGATCAGCTGTCATCGCGGCTTTCGCCAATTGCCCGCGCTGCAGGATCGAGCGGGGCGCCAAAACTGCCAATCTCCCCCCTTGTGGGGGAGATGTCCGGCAGGACAGAGGGGGGCGCCGTAGAGCGCCAGCGCTCCAAGACGGCCGCTCCAAATCCATCACTCCATCGCTTGCGACCATGATCTTCTCCCGAAGACCGCCGCCTCGCCTTACTTGCCCGGCACCAGCGCCAGCGCCCGGATCGGGCTGCCGGTGCCGCGCTCGATCTTGAGCGGAGCGGCGATCAGGATCGCGCCCTTCGGCGGCAGCTGGTCGAGATTGCAGAGGCTGGCGAGCCCATAGCGGTTGGCCTTGTGCATCAGCGTGTGCGCCGGGAACGGCGGCTCCATGCCGCCGGCCTTGCCGGCATCGGTGCCGATCGTCTCCGAGCCCCAGCCCTTGATGTCCTTGGCTATCAGGAACTGGATGGCTTCGGCCGTCGGGCCGGGCGTGTGCGGGCCGGTCTCGTTGGCGTTGAGGAACTCGGCTTCGGAGCCGTTGCGCTTGTACCAGTCGGTGCGCATCACCACCCACTCGCCGGGGTTGATGGCGCCGTGCGTGGCCTCCCAGGCCTTGATGTGGTCGACGGTGAGCAGGAAGTCGTGATCGGCGGCCGCCTCTTTCGAGCAGTCGATGACATTGACCGGGCCGATGAAATTCTGCGCCGGAATGGTGTCGGTGGCGCCGTCCGGATAGTCCTTGCCGGTGATCCAGTGCTGCGGCGCATCGAAATGCGTGCCGGAATGCTCGCCGAGCTTCAGCCAGTTCCAGGCCCACCACGGACCGTTCTTGTCGTATTTGGAAATCTCATGGATCTCGACCTTCGGCGTGTCGACGGCGAGTTCCGGCGGCAACTTGATCAGCGGCGTGTTCGGTCCGAGCGGCGCCGTCAGGTCGACCACCTTGATGGCGCCCGAGAGCAGCTGGCCGGCGACCTCGCCGAGGAGTTTCTGCGTGTCCATGGTCTTTGTTCCCTCTTGTCTCTGACGATCAAGGCTCGTTGCGGCCCTTAATATACCTACTAGACGAAAACATATGCATCTGCAATTATCTTTAAGCATAAAGCATTTTGGGGCGGGGCGTGAGCGAGTTCGACGCCATCTTGATCGGGGCGGGCCACAACAGTCTGGCATGCGCCGCGCATCTGGCGCTCAAAGGCTGGAAAATAGCGATTTTCGAGCGCAGCCAGACGATCGGCGGTGCCGTGCAAACCGGCGAATACACGCTTCCCGGCTTCCGGCACGATTTCGGCGCGATGAATTTGAGCCTCTTCGCCGGCTCCGCCTTTCACCGGAAATATGCAAATGAATTGAAAAGCCATGGGTTGGAGTTCGCGCCTGTGGCCGATTGTTTCGCCAGCGCCTTCCCGGATGGGAAATGGTTCGGTGTCAGCAACGACCTCGAAAAAACCGCTACTCGGCTGGCCGCCTTCTCCGCAGAGGACGCGGCCACATGGCGGAAACTGTTCGCCGCCTTCCCGGGTGAGGCCGAACATCTGTTCCGGCTGCTGGGTTCGCCGATGAGCGCGCGGGCGCCGGCCGGCATAGGCTGGAATCTCTGGCGCAAGAAAGGTCTTGCCGGCGCGCTGGATACGGCTCGATTGCTGCTCTCCTCGCCGCGCGCATGGCTGGAGGAAAATTTCAAGACGCCGCATGTCCGCACCACGCTCGCGGCCTGGGGCATGCATCTCGACTTCGCGCCCGACATCGCCGGCGGCGCTGTGTTCTCCTATCTGGAATCGATGGCCAACCAGAGTTTCGGCATGGTGCTGGGCAAGGGGGGCGCCGATACGATCATCCGCGCCCTGGCCGGCATGGTGAAGGCGGCCGGCGGCCAGATCACGACCGGCGCGGATGTCGCCGAAATCATGGTTTCCGGCGGCAGGGCGACCGGCGTGCGGCTGGCATCGGGCGAAACCCATTTCGCGACCAAGGCCGTCATTGCCGGCGTCGCGCCGAAAGCGCTGACGGGCAAGCTGCTGCCCAACGGCTCAGGCGACGCCGGCTTTGATGCGGCGATGCTGAAATTCCGTCATGCGCCCGGCACGATGATGATCCACCTGGCGATGGACGATTTGCCCGACTGGAGTACCGGCGCCGAGCTTCGCCAGTTCGCCTATGTGCATCTGGCGCCGTCGCTCGACGCCATGTCGCGCGTCTACCAGCAGGCGATCGCCGGCCTGCTGCCCGACCAGCCCGTGCTGGTGGTCGGCCAGCCGACGGCCGTCGACCCGTCGCGGGCGCCGCAAGGCAAGCATGTGCTGTGGGTGCAGGTGCGCATGCTGCCGGCGGAGATTGCCGGAGACGCGGCCGGCAAAATCGCGCCGGCGCATTGGGATATAGTCAAGGACGCCTATGCGGAGCGCGTGCTCGACATCATCGAGAGCTATGCGCCGGGCCTGCGACAGAAAATCCTTGGCCGCGCGATCTTCTCGCCGCTCGATCTTGAGCGCGAAAACCCGAACCTCGTGGGCGGGGACCAGATCTGCGGCAGCCACCATCTGGCGCAGAATTTCCTGTTCCGCCCGGCGCGCGGCTTCGCGCGCTGGAACACGCCGGTCGCGAACCTCTACCTCACCGGCGCCGCGACATGGCCGGGCGCCGGCACGGGCGCGGGCTCCGGCTTCATGCTCGCCCAACAGCTGGGAGGGAACTAGAGCATGATCCCGAAAAGTGGGAACCGGTTTTCGGAGAAAGATCATGCTCCAACAAAGAGCTAGAATTCCGGGATGGACAAGGCGCGGTTGCCCACTACCGAATGAAAACGCCGCGCACAATGACAACCAACAAGGGGAACGACCATGACCATCAACAGACGTGACTTGCTTGGATATGGCGCCGCCGCAATCGGCGCGGCGATGCTCGGCCTGCCGAGGGCGGCCAAGGCGGCTGGCGAGCTCACCATCGCCTACAACGTCAACCTGCCGTCCTGGGATCCGACCACCGGCCCCTCGGCGGTGAACCCGACCATCCAGGGCCTCTACCAGTCGGTGTTCGACCAAATCATCGGCCAGAAGCCGGACCTTTCCTTCACGCCCGGACTGCTCACCGAATGGGGCTGGAACGACGACCGCACCAAGGTGACGATGACGGTGCGCGAGGGCGTCAAATGGCATGACGGCTCGCCCTTCACGCCCGAAGACGTCGTGTGGTCGCTGACCCGCGCCGGCGACGAGAAGACCGGCAACCCGATCCAGTTCGTCTGGAAGAACGTCAACAACTTCAAGATCGACGGCAACAAGATCACCGGCGACGTGGTGCAGTTCGACCCGGTCTATTTCAAATGGATGTCGTTCCTGACCGGCTACATCCTGCCCAAGGCCTATTACGAGAAGGTCGGCGCGGACGGCTTCGAGAAGGCGCCGATCGGCACCGGTCCCTATATGGTCGACAAGTTCGAGCGTAACGCCTTCCTGCGGCTGAAGGCCAATCCGCACTATTGGGGCACCAAGCCGGCCTTCGAGAATGTGACGATCAAATTTGTCACCGACGCGGCGAGCCGTGTCGCCGAGATCGAGTCCGGCTCTTCGCAGGTGACGCTTGAAATCCCCTATGAGGAATATGACCGCCTCATCAAGAAGAGCGGGCTCGCCGGCTCGATCAAGAACGTCTCCGACATCGGCATGATTTTCTTCAACGACATCGAGGCGATGCTGGACAAGAATGTCCGGCAGGCGGCCGTGATGGCAGTGGACAAGGAACTCCTGGTCAAGCGGCTGCTGCGCGGCTACGGCCAGCCGATCGCGACGCTGGAGACGCCGGAATACACGGCCTTCGACCCGTCGATCAAGGTCGAGCACAACCCGGAGAAAGCCAAGGAATTGCTTGCCGCTTCCGGCTATTCGACCAAGAAGCCGGTCAAGTTCACCATCCAGACCACCAAGGGCTTCAAGCCCAAGGACTATGAGATGATCCAGGCGATCGTCGGCATGTGGCGCAAGGTCGGCATCGAGGCCAATATCGAGGTCTATGAGATCGCCAAGCATTACGAGCTGCGCGCCGCCGACAAGCTGGCGCCGGCCGCCTTCTACAATTGGGGCAACTCCATCGGCGACCCGACCACCTCGACAGGCTTCGCCATGTACGGCCCGAGCCCGCATTCGGTGTGGGACAGCAAGGACCTTGTCGACATGATCAACCCGCTGTGGGGCGAGAAGGACGAGGCCAAGCGCATCGCCGGCTGGAAGGCCGTCGACAAATATATCGCCGAACAGGCTTATGTGCTGCCGCTGATCCAATATGCGCAACCGATCGTGCATTCGAAGAAGGTCAATGTCGTGCAGCACGTGTCCGGCGCGCTGCTGCCGGCGCTGATGACCCCGGCCTGATCGAGATGAGGAGGCGCGGTAGCGTGTCTCCTTCAACGACGCAGCCCTCTCATCCGGCCCTTCGGGCCACCTTCTCCCCGAGGGGAGAAGAGGTCGCCGACGGCTGAGCCAGCCTCTTCTCCCCACCGGAGAGAAGGTGGTCGCGAAGCGCCTGGATGAGGGGGAGTCCGTTCAGAGTGATTACGCACGCATGCTGCTGCAGAGATTTCTCGTTCGTCTGTTGACGATGCTGGTGACGCTTTTTGGCGTCGCCATCGTCGTCTTCGTCGTCATCCGCGTGGCGCCCGGCGATCCGATCGCCATGATGCTGCCGCCTGGTGCCAGCGATGACGACATCGCCCGGCTGCGCGCGCTCTATGGGCTCGACAAGTCAATCGTGCAGCAATTTTTCATCTGGCTCGGCGGCGTGCTGCATGGCGATTTCGGCACCTCGATCTCGCTGCGCCAGGACGTGCTCGGCCTGGTCTTCGACCGGCTGCCGGCGACACTGGAGCTGGCGACCGTGGCGCTGCTGATGGCGATCGCGATCGGCGCCACGGCCGCGATCCTCGGCGCGCGCTCGCGCGGCACGGCGATCGAAGCGGGCATCGACATCGCCAGCGGCGCGACGCTCTCCATTCCCGATTTCCTGTGGGGCCTGGTGCTGATCCTTTTGTTCGGTGTTCTGGTGCCTGTCTTCGACATTTCCGGTCGGGTGTCGCCCGAGCTCGACCTGCCCTTTGTTACGCAATTCTACCTGGTCGAGAGTATCCTCAGGCTGCGCTTCGATCTCACCTGGGATCTGCTCAAGCACATGCTGATGCCCGCCGTCGCGCTCGCGCTGCCGCTGGCGGCGATCATCGCACAGTTGCTCAAACAGTCGCTGAAGGAAGTGCTCGACCTCGACTATGTCGTGCTCGCCCGGGTGAAGGGCTTTTCCGAGACGCAGGTCATCCTGCGCGAGGCGCTGAAGAACGCCGCATTGCCGACGCTGACGCTGGCCGGCGTGCAGTTCACCTTCCTCATCGGCGGCACCGTCATCGTCGAGCGGCTGTTTTCCTATGAGGGCCTCGGCAACATGGCGATCGACGCCGTCATCAACCGCGACCTGCCGCTGATCCAGGGCATCGTGCTGGTGTTCGCGCTGCTCTTCGTGCTGATCAACCTTGCCGTCGACATGATGTATGCGCTGCTCAATCCGAGGCTGCGCCATGGATGAGGCGCGCATCCCGCGACGCGGTTTGAGCCCGAGGCTCTGGCTGGCCGGCGGCTGGCTGCTCTTGGCGCTACTGGCGGCGATCTTCGCGCCGCTGGTCGCGCCGCAGGATCCGCTGGCGCAGGACCTGATGCTGGAGCGGCTGCCGCCGTTCTGGCTGGACGGCGCCGAGCCCGGCTATTGGCTGGGCACCGACAGCCTGGGACGTGATCTGTTGTCGCGGCTGATCTTCGGCGGCCGCATCGCCTTCATCGTCGCCTTCGCCGCGGCGATCTCTGCATGCTTCATCGGCTCAGCGCTGGGGCTGATCGCCGGTTATTTCGGCGGCTGGGCCGACCGCATCATCTCGCGTATCGTCGATGTGTGGATGGCCTTCCCGCCGGTGCTGTTCGCGATCCTGCTGGTCGCGGTGCTGGGCACGGGGCTGAGCTCCGTCATCCTCGCCATTGCGATCATCGACTGGACGCGCTTCTGCCGGGTAATCCGCGCCGAGGCGATGAGTCAGGCGCGCATGGACTATGTCGAGAGCGCGCGCGTCGCCGGCTATGGTCGCATCGGCATCATGCTGCGCGAGGTGCTGCCCAATGTGCTGCCGTCGGTGGTCGCGCTGCTGTCGCTCGAAATGGGCATCGCCGTCATCGTCGAGGCGATCCTGTCATTCGTCAATCTGTCGATCTCGACCGACGATCCGACCTGGGGCAGCATCATCGCCGAGGGCCGGCTGTCGATCCATCAGGCCTGGTGGGTGCTGGTGTTCCCGCTGATCACGCTGATCCTCACCGTGCTCTCCTTCAGCCAGTTCGGCGAAGCGCTGAAGGCGCGCTTCGATCCGGTGCTGCGATGAGCGCCAATATGGAACCATGTCTCGACATCCGCGGTTTGAGCGCCGTGCTGCCCAACGGCCAGCGCGTGCTGCGCTCGGTGTCGCTCACCGTGCAGCCGGGCGAGGTGCGCGCGCTGGTCGGCGAAAGCGGCGCCGGCAAGACGATGATCGGCAAGGCGGTGCTCGGCGTGCTGCCGAAAAGCGTGCGTGTCGTCGAAGGCGAGATGCTGATCGAAGGCGAGGATCTCGGCCGCCTCGATGCCAAGGCCCGACGGAACCTGATCGGCGCGCGCACGGCGCTGATCCCGCAGGATCCGCTGACCGCGCTCAACCCGTCGCGCCGCATCGGCCCGCAGATGACCGACCGGCTGGTGCGCACCCTTGGCTGGAGCGGCGAGCGGGCGGACAAACGCATCCGGCAATTGCTCGACGAGGTGCAGATCCGCGACCCCGAGCGCGTGCGGAAGAGCTATCCGCATGAACTCTCCGGCGGCATGCGCCAGCGCGTGCTGATCGCGGCCGCCTTCGCGGCGGAACCGAGGCTGATCGTCGCCGACGAGCCGACGACGGCGCTGGACGTCACCGTGCAGAAGCAGATCCTGCGGCTGATCGCGCAGTTGCAGCGCGACCATGGCACCGCGATCCTGTTCGTCACCCACGATCTCGGCGTCGTCGCCAAGATCAGCCAGAAAGTGTCGGTGCTCTATGCCGGCAAGGTGGTGGAGGAGGCCGAGACCGCTCAGCTCTTCGCCGCTCCGCAGCACGCCTACACGCGCGCTCTGATCGCGGCGACGCCGCGCTACACCGATCCATACGCGTCGCTGAAGCCGGTGGACGAGAGCGTGCTTGCCGGGCTCACGGCCGAGATCGCGGCCGCCGACAAGGACTGGAGGCCCGGCCATGGCTGAGCCGCTGTTTTCCGTGCGGGGGCTGAAAGTGGCGCTGCCCGACATGACGCGCAAGCCGCTGATCGGCCGGGCGCCGCTGGCGGAAATCCTGAAAGGGCTCGACTTCGACCTGCCCAAGGGCTCGGTCACCGGGATCGTCGGCGAGTCCGGCTCCGGCAAGTCGACGCTCGGCCGCGCCCTGGTCAGGCTGCTCGAGCCGAGCGCCGGCTCGATCAGCTTCGAGGGGCGCGACATCAGCCGTCTTTCGGAAGCCCAGTTGAGGCCGCTGCGCCGCGACCTGCAGATGATCTTCCAGGATCCTATGTCGTCGCTCAATCCGCGGCATACGATCTTCAACATCATTGCAGCCCCCTTGAGGCAGAACGGGCTTGGCGACAGGCTGAAGGAACGCGTCGCGGAAGCCCTGCAGCGCGTCGGCCTGCCGCAGAGCTTTGCCAGCCGCTACCGTCACGAGCTGTCGGGTGGCCAGCGCCAGCGCGTCGGCATCGCACGGGCGCTGGCGCTGTCGCCGAAATTCGTGCTGGCCGACGAGATCGTCTCCGGCCTCGACGTTTCGACGCAGGCGCAGATCCTGACGCTGCTGGAAAAGCTGGCGGCCGAGATGGGGCTGACGGTTGCCTTCATCAGCCACGATCTGTCGGTGATCCGGCGGCTCTGCCAACAGGTCATCGTCATGCGCGAAGGCAGGATCGTCGAGGCCAGCGTCACGGACGCGCTGTTCGACAACCCGAAGGAGACTTACACGCGCGACCTGCTCGCCGCCATTCCGCTGCCGGAGATCGATCCGGACTGGCTGCGGCCCAAGGCGCCGGCATGAAGTGAGCTTCGATAGCCGCACGCCGACCAGCGGGCCTCGGATGTGCGCAAGGACAAGTCAGCCCGCCAACGGAGGGTGACATGAAATACGCAATCCAGGCAGCGGTCCTCGCGGCCTCCTTGTTCGGCGCAATGGGAGCGGCATCGGCGGATTCGATCCCCGGCATGCGCGGGCACGACCATACCGGCATCACCGTGCCCGACATGAAGCAGGCCGTCGATTTCTTCACCACTATCGTCGGCTGCAAGAAGGCGATGTCGTTCGGCCCGTTTGCCGACGACAAGGGCACCTTCATGCAGGACCTGCTCGGCGTCGATCCGAAGGCGGTGATCGAGG
The DNA here is from genome assembly GCF_002295065.1 of Mesorhizobium sp. WSM3859. GTDB lineage: Bacteria > Pseudomonadota > Alphaproteobacteria > Rhizobiales > Rhizobiaceae > Mesorhizobium. The sequence continues at coordinate 379,211 of NZ_NSGG01000005.1, read as the reverse complement.
AGATCACCTTGGTCCGCTGCGGCACTGGATCGAACATCGAATTGTTCAAATACACCGCGCCCGACCAGAAGGACCTGACGCCGAAGAACAGCGACATCGGCGGCTTCCACATCGCCTTCTATGTCGACGACGTCGCCGCCGCGAAGGCCTATCTCGACGGCAAGGGCGTGAAGACCAGGCTGGGACCGTTGCCGGTGAAGGAAGGTCCCGCGGCCGGCCAGACCATCCTCTATTTCCAGGCGCCGTGGGGCCTGCAGCTCGAAGCGATCAGCTACCCGCAGGGCATGGCTTATGAGAAGGATGCGGAGACCGTGTTGTGGAGCCCGAAGGATCCGACCAAATGACCTCAACCGCCCCTGCCCAAACCATCGTTCAATTGTAAAACTTTAAGCTTGAAATAATTTTCCTTGGGCGCGATACTGATCGTTGGAGATCGTCGGCTTTGCCGGCGACTCCTGAGCGAAGAGGAGATCGCAAGACATGAAGGTTGCGGTTCTCGGCGGCGGACCGGCCGGACTCTATTTTGCCATCTCGCTCAAGCTGCGCGATGCCGCGCATGATGTGACAGTCTATGAGCGCAACCGGCCGGACGACACGTTCGGCTGGGGCGTGGTGTTGTCGGCGGAGACGCTGGAGAACCTGACCAGGAACGACCCGGTCAGCGCGGTCTGGATCAAGAAGCATTTCGCCTATTGGGACGACATCGCGGTCATCCATGACGGCGTGCGCACCGTCTCCTCCGGCCATGGCTTCTGCGGCATCGGCCGCAAGCGGCTGCTGATCCTGTTGCAGCGCCGCGCTCGCGAGCTCGGCATCAAGCTGCAGTTCGAGACCGAGATTTCCGACCCGAAACCTTTCATGGAAACGCATGACCTGGTGGTCGCGGCGGATGGGCTCAACTCGAAATCCCGGGCCACTTTCGCCGATGTGTTCAAGCCCGACATCGACACACGCAAGTGCAAGTTCGTGTGGCTCGGCACCACGCAGAAATTCGACGACGCCTTCACCTTCATCTTCGAGAAGACCGAGCATGGCTGGGTGTGGGCACATGCCTACCAGTTCGACAGCGAGACCGCGACCTTCATCGTCGAATGCAGCGAGCAGACCTGGGCTGCGTTCGGCTTCGGCCAGATGACGCAGCAGGAATCGATCGCGGTCTGCGAGCGCATCTTCCAAAAGCATCTCGGCGGCCACCCGCTGATGACCAACGCCAACCACATAAGGGGGTCGGCCTGGATCAACTTCCCGCGCGTCCTGTGCGAGCGCTGGTCGTACAAGAACCTGGCGCTGATGGGCGATGCGGCGGCATCGGCACATTTCTCGATCGGTTCCGGCACTAAGCTGGCGCTCGAAAGCGCGGTGGCGCTGGCCGACTATGTCGAAGCCGAGCCCAACCTCGAGGCTGCCTTCCGCAAGTATGAGGATGCGCGGCGCACCGAGGTGCTCAAGCTGCAATCGGCGGCGCGCAACTCTCTTGAATGGTTCGAGGAAGTCGAACGATATCTCGGACTTGATCCAGTTCAGTTCAACTATTCGCTGCTCACCCGCTCGCAGCGCATCAGCCACGAGAACCTGCGCCTGCGCGACGCCGAATGGCTGGCCGGCGCCGAGGAGTGGTTCCAGCGCAAGGCCGGAGCCGGCGGCAACATGTTGCGTCGCGCGCCGATGTTCGCGCCGTTCAGGCTGCGCGACATGACGCTCACCAACCGCATCGTCGTTTCGCCGATGGCGCAGTACAAGGCGGTCGACGGCTGCCCGACCGACTGGCATTTTTCCCACTATGCCGAGCGCGCCAAGGGCGGCGCGGGGCTGCTCTATATCGAGATGACCTGCGTCAGCCCAGAGGGACGCATCACGCCCGGATGCCCCGGCTTCTACAAACCCGAGCACGAAGTCGCCTGGAAGCGGCTGGTCGATTTCGTCCATGCCGAGACCGAAGCAAAAATCTGCGCGCAGATCGGCCATTCCGGCGCCAAGGGCTCGACCCGCGTCGGCTGGGAAGGAACCGACGTACCGCTCCCCTCCGGCAACTGGCTGGTGATGGCGCCCTCGGCCGTGCCATGGTCGCCGAACAACCAGGTGCCAAAGGCGATGGACCGCGCCGACATGGACATGGTCCGCGATCAGTTTGTCGCCTCGGCCGAGATGGCCGGGCGTTGCGGCTTCGACATGCTGGAGATCCATGCCGCGCATGGCTATCTGCTGTCGGCCTTCATCACACCGCTGACCAATCGGCGCACCGACGACTATGGCGGCTCGCTGGAGAACCGCATGCGCTATCCGCTGGAGATCTTCCACGCGGTGCGCGCGGTGTGGCCGGCGGAAAAGCCGATCTCGATGCGCATCTCGGCCAATGACTGGGTCGGCATCGAGGGCGTGACGCCGGCGGACGCGGTCGAGATCGCCAGGTTGCTACGCGAGGCCGGCGTCGATCTTTGCGACGTCTCGGCCGGACAGACCTCGATCGCCGCCAAGCCGGTCTATGGCCGCATGTTCCAGACGCCGTTCTCCGACCGCATCCGCAATGAGGTCGGCATGGCGACGATGGCGGTTGGCAATATCTACGAGCCGGATCATGCCAACTCGATCCTGATGGCCGGACGCGCCGATCTTGTGGCGCTGGCGCGCCCGCATCTTGCCGACCCCTACTGGACGCTGCATGCCGCGGTCACGCTCGGCGATCGCGGCGTCAAATGGCCGGATCCCTATCTGCCCGGACGCGACCAGATCTACCGGCTGGCCGAGCGCGAAGCGGCGGCGGGGCTGAAAGTATGAGCGCCGCGCGGACAATCGACGGCAAGCATGCGCTGGTCACCGGTGGCGGCTCCGGCGTCGGCAAGGCCATAGCGTTGGCGCTGGCGGAAGCCGGCGTGAACGTAACCATCTGCGGGCGGCGCGAGGCGGAGCTTGCCAAGGTGGCTCGCGCAAGCGACCGCATCCTCGGTATTGCCGCCGACGTCACCGACGAGGCGTCGATGGCGGCCCTTTATCAACAAGCCGAGGCCGGGCGCGGACCGTTCGACATCGTCGTCGCCAATGCCGGCATGGCCGGCAGCGCGCCGGCGCACAAGACGTCTTTGGCCGACTGGCAACGCACGCTCGACGTCAACCTCACCGGCGCCTTCCTTACGGTGAAGCCGGCGCTGGCCGGCATGCTCGGGCGAAAGGCAGGCCGAATTGTCTTCGTCGCCTCGACCGCTGGCCTGAAGGGCTACGCCTATGTCGCGCCCTATGTGGCCGCCAAGCATGGCATCGTCGGGCTGATGCGCGCCTTGGCCGCTGAGACGGCCAAGTCGGGCGTGACGGTCAACGCCGTCTGCCCCGGCTTCGTCGAAACCGACATGCTGGAGGAATCAATCCAACGCATCGTCGAGAAGACCGGCCGCTCGGTGGAAGAAGCACGGCAGAGCCTGTCGGCGACGAATCCGCAAGGGCGTTTTATTCAGCCGAACGAGGTCGCAGACGCGGTGCTGTGGCTGTGCAGCGATACGGCGCGATCGATCACCGGACAGGCAATCTCCATCTCCGGAGGCGAGACATGGTAGCGGGACCGACATCCACCGGGCCGGGCAAGGAGAGGCTGAGGCTCTGGATCAGGCTGCTGCGCGCCTCGCGCACCATCGAGGCCGAACTGCGCGAGCGGCTGAAGAAGGAGTTCGACACCACGCTGCCGCGCTTCGACGTGATGGCGGCGCTCTATCGCGTGCCGGAAGGGATGCTGATGAGCGACCTGTCGCGCTTCCTTCTGGTGTCGAACGGCAACGTCACCGGCATCGTCGACCGCCTGGTTTCGGAAGGGCTGGTGACACGCGCGCGCCGCAACGGCGACCGCCGCACCTCGATGGTGCGGCTGACCGAGGAAGGCGCCAAGTCTTTCGCGACGATCGCGGCCGTGCATGAGGGCTGGGTCGGCGAGCTGCTCGGCGGTGTCAGCGACGACGAAGCGCGGCAGCTCGCCGGCATGCTGAAATCGTTCCGCAGCAATTGGGAGGGACGCGAATGAGCGCCATGGCCAGGCTCAAGCCGAAGCATTTTCTCTGGGAGGTTGACGGCCGGGTCGCGAAAGTCCGGCTCGACCGACCCGAGCGCAAGAATCCGCTGACCTTCGACAGCTATGCCGAGCTGCGCGACATGTTTCGCGAGCTCGTCTATGCAGACGATGTCGACGCGGTGGTGTTCCTGCCCAATGGCGGAAATTTCTGCTCGGGCGGCGATGTCCACGACATCATCGGGCCGCTGGTCAAGATGGACATGAAGCAGCTGCTGGCCTTCACGCGCATGACCGGTGACTTCGTCAAGGCGATGCTGAACTGCGGCAAGCCGATCATTTCCGCCGTCGACGGCGTGGCCGTCGGCGCCGGCGCGATCATAGCCATGGCCTCTGACATCCGTATCGCGACACCGGAAGCGAAAACCGCGTTCCTGTTCACCCGGGTCGGCCTCGCCGGCTGCGACATGGGCGCCTGCGCGATCCTGCCGCGCATCATCGGCCAGGGCCGCGCCGCCGAGTTGCTCTATACCGGCCGAACCATGAGCGCTGCCGAAGGCGAACGCTGGGGCTTCTACAACCGCCTGGTCGCTGCGGCAGCGCTCGAAGCCGACGCGCTCGACATGGCGGCGCGGATCGTTTCAGGCCCGACCTTCGCGCATGGCATCACCAAGACGCAGCTCAACCAGGAATGGTCGATGGGTCTCGACCAGGCGATCGAAGCGGAAGCGCAAGCGCAGGCGATCTGCATGCAGACCGGCGATTTCGAGCGGGCGTACAAGGCGTTTGTCGCCAAGGAAAAGCCGGTATTCGAGGGGGACTAGATGATGATCGGTTTTCGCCCAGGCACCCCCCTCTGGCCTGCCGGCCATCTCCCCCGCAAGGGGGGAGATCAGATGTCACGACCGCTTTCGCCAATCATCACCGTGGCGGGAAGTGCGCCGCCGATGCAACGGCTAATCTCCCCTCTTGCGGGGGAGATGTCCGGCAGGACAGAGGGGGGTGGGAAGGACCGCGACCCAGGAGACTTTCTCCATGCCTGACCTTTCCTTCCTCTCCTGGCCCTTCTTCGAAGACCGCCACCGCCAACTCGCCGAACGCCTCGACGCCTGGTGCGCGAAGAACCTGCCCGTCGACCACCACGACGTCGATGCCGCCTGCCGGGAACTCGTCGCCAGGCTCGGCCGCGACAACTGGCTGAAGCCGACAGCGCTCGACCCGGCCAATCCCGGGCCGCTCGATGTGCGCACGCTCTGCATCACGCGCGAAACACTCGCCCGCCATGACGGGCTCGCCGATTTCGCCTTCGCCATGCAGGGGCTGGGCACTGGCGCGATCTCGCTGTTCGGGACGCCGGACCAGCAGCGCTGGCTTGTGAAGACGCGGGCGGGCGAGGCGATCTCGGCCTTCGCGCTCTCCGAGCCACGCTCAGGATCGGACGTCGCCAACATGGAGATGACGGCTGTCCGCGACGGCGACGACTATGTGCTTTCCGGCGAAAAGACCTGGATCTCCAATGGCGGCATCGCCGACCTCTATGTCGTGTTCGCCCGCACTGGCGAGGTGCCGGGCGCCAAGGGGATTTCCGCTTTCATCGTGCCGGCCGACACGAGTGGCCTCGGCATCGCCGAGCGGCTCGAGGTCATTGCCCCCCACCCGCTGGCGCGGCTCTCTTTCGACAATGTCCGCATCCCGGCTTCCGCCATGATCGGCAAGCCCGGCGACGGTTTCCGCATCGCCATGTCGGTGCTCGATGTCTTCCGCTCGACCGTGGGCGCGGCGGCGCTTGGCTTCGCGCGGCGCGCGCTGGACGAGAGCGTCAGGCGCGCCGCCGAGCGCAAACTGTTCGGCGCGCCGATGGCAGAGCTGCAGATGGTGCAGGGTCACATCGCCGACATGGCGCTCGATGTCGACGCCGCCGCGCTGCTCATCTACCGCGCCGCCTGGACCAAGGACATGGGCGCCGCCCGCGTCACGCGCGAAGCGGCTATGGCGAAGCTGTTCGCCACCGACAAGGCGCAGGAGGTGATCGACAAGGCCGTGCAGTTGCATGGCGGCGACGGCGTGCGCAAGGGCCATATCATCGAGAGCCTCTATCGCGAAATAAGGGCGCTGCGCATCTATGAGGGCGCCTCCGACGTGCAGAAGGTGGTCATTGCCCGGCAGGTGATGGGAGCGGCTTGAGCTGCCGGCGGGTCCTGTGAGTTTTTCGAACGCCATCATTGCAGGCGTTGTCTGTTTTTGGGGAGGCTAGACATGCACACCATCCTGCAGCCAGAGGGCTGGGCCAAACCGGTCGGCTACGCCAATGGCGTCGCCGCGCGTGGCCGGCTTGTCTTTATCGGCGGCCAGGTCGGCTGGAATGCCGAATGCAAATTCGAGACCGACGACTTCGTCGGCCAGGTGCGCCAGACGCTCGCCAATATCGTCGCCGTTCTGGCCGAGGCCGGCGGCGAGCCACAGCACATCACCTCGATGACCTGGTATTTCACCGACAAGGCCGAATATGTCGGCAACCTCAAAGGCATAGGCGAGGCCTATCGCGACGTGATCGGCCGGCACTTTCCGGCGATGGCGGCCATGCAGGTGGTGGCGCTGGTCGAGGACCGCGCCAAGGTGGAGATCCAGGCGACGGCGGTCATTCCGGAATAATCAGCTACGCAGCCCTGCCTGCTTGAGCAGCGGCAGAACGTGGTCGCAGAAATAGGGCAGTTCCTGCGTGTAGTTGACGAAGGACAAAGCGATGCCCTGATAGCCATGGCTGGCGATGGCAGCCATGTCGGCGGCGATCGTCTCGGGGGTGCCGATCAGCGGATAGGTTCCGGCGCCGCCGGCGAAGCGCTGGCGGTAGCGGTCATAGGCATGTGGGTCGTGCGACTGCGAGAATTCCTTCTTGCCGGCCATATGCGCGTCGACCGCTTCGTGATCGGCCATGGTGACGGCATAGCGCGTGTAATAAGCCTGCGCTTCCTCCATCGTCGGGCGGCACACCACATGCGCCACCGTGTAAACACCGACATCGCGGCCCGCCTTGGCGGCGCGTTCGCCGATATCGGCGACATGCTTGCCGGCGTCACTCATCTCCGAGAAGGTCGTGAACAGATAATCGCATCTGGCGGCGGCGAAATCACGGCCCGGGCCGCCGAAAGCGGCGTTCATGGTCACCGGGCGCGGCAGTTGCAGGCTGGCCGGCCGGCTCACCGCCTCCTTCAGGCGATAGTAGGCGCCCTCGTAATCGAGCGGCTCGCTCGACGCGTAAAGCCGCTCCAGGATCTCGATCCATTCCGCCGCCTGGTCGTACCCCTTCTCGACCAGCGGCGTGCCGAACATGCCGAATTCCTTCGGGTTCCAGCCGCAGACGATGTTGAGCCCCGCGCGGCCCTGGCTGATATGGTCGACCGTCGCCAGCGCCTTGGCGGCGTAGAGCGGGTGGACCAGCGGCACGTGCACGGTCATGAACAGGCCGATCTGCTCCGTGGCCGCGGCAAGGGCTGCCGCCCAGGTAAAGGTTTCGAACGAGAATTCGCGCACCTTGTTGCGGCCGCCGAAGCCGCGCCAGCGCGCGATCGGCAGCATGAACTCCAGCCCGGCTCGGTCGGCGATCTGCGCCGCCGTCAGATTGTCCTGCCAGCTCGCCGTCCAGCGCTCCGGCACATCGGTGATGGCGAGGCCGCCATCCGCATTGGTCGAGAACACGCCAAGCTTCAGTCTGTTCGGGCCATGCAGGGGATGCGCTTTGATCATCTTGGCAACTCTTGGGCGGGACGCCACACGCTAGGCCGGCGTGAAAATATTTCAAGCCTGAAATAGCTTCGCCTCGTCGTCGTTTGCGGGTATGGATTGGACAACATGAAAAAGGGATCGGCATGAGCGAGTTCCGCCAGAAATGCATCGGCAAGACCAACCTCGTCGGCTCCTTTGCCGCCATTCCGCATTCGGTCGCCGTCGAAGTGATGGCATCGTCCGGGCTCGATTTCCTGTGCATCGACTGGGAGCACGCGCAGATCTCGCGCGAGACGATCGAGAGCATGGTGCGGGCGGCCGACGTGCATCGCGTGCCGGCCATGGTACGCGTTCCCGGCCATGCGCCTGAGGCCATCCAGGCGGCGCTGGACAGCGGCGCGCAGGGCGTGCTCGTGCCGCGTGTTTCGACCGCAGAGCAGGCGGCGATGGCCGTCAAGGCCTCGCGCTATCCGCCGCTGGGCGAGCGCGGCGTCGGCCCCGGACGCGCCGCCGGCTATGGTTATCGCATTCCCGAATATCTTGCCGCCGCCAATGAGCGGATCGTCGTCGCGGTCCAGGTCGAGACGGCGGAAGGTCTCGCCAACATAGAAGCAATCGCGGCCGTCGACGGCGTCGATGTGATCTTCGTCGGCCCAGGCGATCTCTCAGTGTCGATCGATGCTGGTGGGCCGGCGGGCACGGACAAGCTCTCCCAGGCGATCAGGACAATCATCACCGCGACGGTGGCGCATGGCAGGACCGCCGGCATATTCTGCGCCAGCCCGCAGAATGTCGGCCGATGGGCAGCCAGCGGCGCGAGCTTCTTCGTGCTGGCCAGCGACACGATGTTTCTTGGCGCCGGTGCAGCGGCCAATTTTGCCGCGGCGCGCGATGAGCTGGCGCAAAACGGACGCGGCCTGGGGCGCATCAGAGGAGCCACAGGCACGCCGAACTTTTTAAGCTTAAAACTTTTGCCTTGAAATACGCGGCGCTTTGGATAGCATCCTTGATGGCGGCTGCCGCGGCAGAGGGGCTTTCCGGTCAGTCCGCCGTCGTGCTCCGGGTGGGAGGGGTTTCAGTCCTTGTCGTTTGTGTTGCCCCAATCGTCGTGCAGCGCGCGCTATGCCTTCGATGGCGTGCGCGCCCAGATTCGCGATCTGCACACGGAAAACATCGCCAATCTCGCGGTCCGCGCGCGGGAACTCGGCGATGTCATCGCGCTCTGGTACGGCGAAGGCGACGTGGTGACGCCGGCCTTCATCCGCGACGCGGCAAAGGCCGCCTTCGATGAAGGCCTGACCTTCTACGTCCCCAACATGCGTGGGCATGGCCCGCTGAATGAAGCGCTGTCGGAATACCAGACGCGCATCCATGGCCGCCCGATCCCGATCGCACGCACCACGGTAACGCCGGGCGGCATGCAGGCGCTGTATCTTGCCTTGGAGCTGCTGGTCGATACCGGCACCAATGTCGTCTATGTCGCGCCGCAATGGCCCAACATCCACAACGCCATCCACCTGATCGGCGGCGAGCCGCGGCCCTTCTCGCTCGACTTCAAGGATGACTGGCGGCTCGATCTCGATCGGCTGTTTTCGACCTGCGACGCGCGCACCCGCGCCATCTTCCTGTCGACGCCGTCCAACCCGACCGGCTGGACCGCGTCGCGCGAGGAGATGCAGGCGCTGCTGGATTTCAGCCGGCGCACCGGCATCTGGATCATTTCCGACGAGGTCTATGGCCGGCTTTATTTCGACGGCGACGTCGCGCCCTCGATCTTGCAGATCGCCGAGGACGGCGACCGGGTGCTGTCGGTCAACAGTTTTTCGAAAGCCTGGGCGATGACCGGCTGGCGCATCGGCTGGCTGACGCATCCGTCGGGTGTGGCCGACCAGCTCGGCGCCATGACGCAATATATCAACAGCGGCACCGCGGCGCCGATTCAGGCCGGCGCCGTCGCGGCGATCCGCCAGGGCGAACCGCTGGTCGAAGAGATCAGGCAGCGGATCAGGACCGGCCTCGACCTTGCCTATGACCGGCTGACGCAGATCCCGGGCGTCATTCTGCCAACTAAACCGCGCGGCGGCATGTATGCATTCTTCGCTCTGGAAGGCGAAGCCGATGCAAGGCAGGCCTGCACAAAAATCCTGGAGACGGCGCGCGTCGGACTGGCGCCCGGCCATCTCTTCGGCAGCGCGGCAACGCCGTTCCTGCGCATGTGTGTTTGCCGGGACCGCGACCAGATTGCGACAGCGCTCGAGCGCATGGTCGCCGCCATGAATTGACGCCCCGCTGGGAGGCGGGACGGCAACAAACCGTGCGGGGCAAGCCCCGCCCGATCGACAACAGAGGGAAGACCCAGAGGGAAAACCAAATGAGCTTTACGCGTCGCAATTTGCTTCTCATGGCCGCCGCCATCGGCATCGTCGCCGGCCCGGCCACCGCTTATGCCGCCGATGTGCTCAACGTCGGCGCCTACCCGACCAATCCGCCTTTCGAATACAAGAACGAGAGCGGCACTTTCGAAGGGTTCGAGGTCGACATCGTCAACGAAGCGGCCAAGCGCATCGGCATGACCACCGATATCGCCGATCTCGGTTTCCAGGCGCTGTTCGCAGCTGTCAGTTCCAAGCGCATCGATGTTGCGATCTCCTCGATCACAATCACCCCGGAGCGGTTGAAGACGCTCTCCTTCAGCCAGCCCTACTATGATTCCGACATGGGCATCGCCACCAAGACCGACAGCGCGATCAGCAAGGAAGCCGATCTCAAGGGCAAGGTCGTCGGCGTGCTCTCCGGCTCGACCGGCGAGACCTGGGTCAAGGACCACCAGGCAGCCGACGGCTTCAGCGACGTGAAGGGTTACGACACGCAGCAGAACCTGTTGCTCGATCTCAGCGCCGGCCGCGTCGATGCCGCGGTCAGCGACATCCCCGGCATGCAGTACTCGTTCCAGAAGATGAAGGACCTCGTCGTCAAGGAACGCATCAAGACCGGCGAGCAGTATGGCTTGATGATGAGCAAGGACCATCCGCTGCTCGGCAAGCTCAACGACGCGCTGACGGCGATGAAGAAGGACGGGACGCTGGCCGCGATCCACAAGAAGTGGTTCGGCAGCGACGCGCCGGCAGATTCCTCGACGGTCAAGGAAATGCCGCTGCCCAAGGCCTGAGCGGCCACCGGCAAAACGAGCGACGTGCCGGCTCCAAAGGCCGGCACGTCTTGTTTGACGAGTGACGTCCCCGGACCACCACGCTTTCGGCTAATCCGATTTCGACAGTCCGGGTCCTGTCAGGGCATCGCATGACGCAACACGGTCCGGGAACGCTCCCATGTCGCTGATCGACACCTTCTTCAATCCCGAGGTCATTGCGTCCAGTTTGCCGGCGCTGCTGCGCGGCTTCCTCAACACGCTGCTGCTCGGGATCATGAGCATCGTCATCGGCATCGCGGTCGGGCTGGCGATCAGCCTGGTGCGGCTCTACGCACCAAAGCCGCTGCGCTGGCTCGCCATCGGTTATACCGACATCTTCCGCGCCCTGCCGGTGCTGGTGGTGCTGATCCTGATCTATTACGCGCTGCCCTTCCTGGGCATCCGCCTGTCGTCCTGGGCATCAGCGGTGACCGCATTTGCCATCATCATGTCGGCCTATTCGGCCGAAGTGTTCCGCTCCGGCATCGAAAGCATTCCGAAGGGCCAGTTCGAGGCGGCGCAGGCGCTCGGCCTGCCGTTCATGCTCACCCTGCGCAAGGTCGTGCTGCCGCAGGCGATCCGCGTCGTCATCCCGCCGATGACCAGCAACTGCGTCTCGATGTTCAAGGATACCTCGCTCGCCTCGACGGTGGCGCTGCCGGAACTTCTGAAGGAAGCGACCAACGCGCAATCGCTCTACGCCAACCCCTCGCCGCTGATCGGCGCCGCGCTCGTCTACCTCATCTTCCTCTGGCCGATGGTCCGTCTCGTCAGCCTGCTCGAGCGCCGCTTCAAGGACGAGAAAGCGCGCTGACCGCCATCGATACCCATCCCCCGTCCAAGCCCTTCGCAGGAGCGTCCCCCGTGAACAAGCACCACACCGACAACACCAACGCCGCCGCGTTCCCGGTCGAAAAGATCCGCGCCATGTTTCCCGCCTTGCAGCGGGCCGGCGATTTCATCTTCATGGACAATGCCGCGGGCGCGCAGATCCCGCAAAGCGTGCTCGACGCGGTGACCAACCATCTGGTGGCGCACAATGTGCAGCGCGGCGGCCGCTATGGGCGCAGCGTCACCGTCGACCAGTCTGTCGCGACAGCGCGCGAGAGCGTCGCGCTCCTGATCAACGCCTACAGCCCGTCGGAAATCTGCTTCGGCATGAACGCCACCTCGTTCATCCGCCTGGTCAGCCTCGGCATAGGCCAGATGCTTGCCAAGGACACTGATGGGGGGCGCGACGAGATCATCGTCACCGACATGGATCACGACGCCAATATCGCCACCTGGCTGGCGCTGGAGCCGGCGGGCGCCAAGTTCAAATGGTGGCGCATGCGCGAGGACGGCAATCTGCATGTCGACGACCTCAAGCCGCTGGTGTCGGAGCGCACGCGCCTCGTCGCCTGCACGGTGACGGCGCATTCGATCGGCTCGATCGTCGACGTCGCTTCGGTGGCGAAGATCGCGCATGCGGCCGGCGCCGAAGTGTTCCTCGACTGCGTGCATTACGGCCCGCACGGGCTTATGGACGTGCAGGCCTGGGACTGCGACTATCTGGTCTGCTCCGGCTACAAGAATTTCTCGCCGCATATGGGTTTTCTCTGGGGCCGCTTCGACACGCTGAAGCGGCTGCCGACCTTCCGCGAGGATTTCATTCCGGACGAGCCGCCTTACAAGGTCGAGGCAGGCACCTTCATCTACGAGAACGTGTCGGGCATGGACGCGGCGGTGCGCTACCTGGAATCGATCGGCCGCAATTTTCTGCCCGAAAACAACCGCTCGCGCCGCGACAACATCGTCGCCGGCATGAACGCCATCCGCGACTACGAGCTGATGCTGGCGCGCGAGATGCTGAAGGTTCTCAAGGATTGCAATGCCACGATCTACGGCGTCGCCGACGAGGCGCGCATCACCGAGCGCGTGCCGACCTTCTGCTTCAACATCGGCAAGCTGTCGCCGCAACGGATCGTCGAGGAAATGGCGGCGATGCAGATCGGCATCCGCGACGGCCATATGTATGCGCCGCGGCTGATGAAGCGGCTGAACCTCTCGATGGACAGCGGCGCGATCCGTGCCTCGCTGGTGCATTACAACACGGTGGAGGAAGTGCACAAATTCGGCGAGGCATTGCGCGCGATCATCGCGAAGCTTTCGTAGGCGAGGGCGCACTGGGCTCAGCGTCGTCATCCACGGGCGGAGCAAGGAGCGAAGCGACGCGCGCAGACCCGAGGATCCATGCCGTGACATACGAGCGCCGCTCACGGTGCAGAATTCTGCTCCGCCTGCGCCTTTCGAGTGAGGTAACGGCATGGATTCTAGGGTCTGCGCGCCGCTTCGGCGGCGCTCCGCCCTAGAACGACGACCTCTGGGCTAGCGCCCTTTACGAGGACGAAGCAGACCGTCAGGCCGCCTTCTTCTTCGCCAGCCTCGCCTTGATCGAGGCGATGTCGGCGCGCGGCGTCGCGGCGAACAGCGTCTTGGTGTAGGCGTGCTTGGGGTCGGAGAAGACCTCGTCGCGCGGGCCGTATTCGACGGCTTCGCCGAAATACATCACCATCACGTCGTCGGCGATGTAGCGGACCACCGACAGATCGTGGCTGATGAAGACATAGGTGAGTTGGAACTCGTCCTGCAGGTCGGCCAGCAGGTTGAGCACCTGCGCCTGCACGGACAGATCGAGCGCCGAGACCGGCTCGTCCAGCACCAAGAGGCTCGGGTTCAGCATCAGCGCGCGCGCAATGGCAATGCGCTGGCGCTGGCCACCCGAGAACATGTGCGGGTAGCGGTTGTAATGCTCAGGTCCCAGCCCGACCTTCTTCAGCATCTTCATTGCCAGGTCGCGCCGTTCCTCGGCCGGCTTGTCGGTGTTGATCAGCAGCGGCTCGCCAAGCACGTCACCGATCTTCTGGCGCGGATTGAGTGAGCCATAAGGGTTCTGGAAGACGATCTGCACCTTGCGGCGCATTTCCTTGGTGAGTCCGTCCCTGGCGATATCGACCTTGTTGCCGTCGATGAAGAGCTCGCCGGACGTGGCCGGATCGATCAGCGTGATGATGCGGGCGAGCGTGGACTTGCCGCAGCCGGACTCGCCGACGATCGCCAGCGTCTTGCCCTTCTCGACGCTGAAGGAAACGCCCTTCACCGCATGCACGGTGCGCGCGCCGCGGAACAGGCCGCCGCCGACATGGTAGTCGCGCTTGATGTTCTTGCCTTCGACGACCTTGGTCATGCGCCGGCTCCCGAAGGTGCGGCCTCGAACAGCATGTCGGTCACGGTCGGCAGCCGGTCGCCCACGGCGTTTTCCGGCAGCGCCGAAAGCAGCGCGCGCGTGTAGTTGCTCTTCGGCGATTCAAACAGCGACAGCACGTCGGCCTCTTCCATCTTGCGGCCCTTGTACTGGACGATGACGCGGTCGGCGGTCTCGGCCACCACGCCCATATTGTGGGTGATCATGATCAGGCCCATGCCGTATTTGGCCTGCAGCGAGACCAGCAGATCGAGGATCTGCTTCTGGATGGTGACGTCGAGCGCAGTGGTCGGCTCGTCGGCGATGAGAAGCTTCGGATTGCAGGCGATCGCCATCGCGATCATGACGCGCTGGCACTGGCCGCCCGACATCTGGTGCGGGAAGGAATTCAGCCGGTCGGCGGGATCGGGAATGCCGACCTGCTTGAAAAGCTCGATGGCGCGCGCCCGGCGCTTGGCCTTGTCCATGCCCATGTGGAAGCGCAGAACTTCCTCGATCTGGAAGCCGACGGTGAAGCAGGGATTGAGGCTGGCGATCGGCTCCTGGAAGATCATGGCGATGTCCTTGCCGATGATCTTGCGACGGTCGGCCGGGCTGATCTTCAACAGGTCGCGGCCGTTGAAGCTCATGCGGTCGGCGGTGACGGTCGCCGTCCATGGCAGGAGCCCCATCACGGCCAGCATCGACACCGATTTGCCGGAGCCGGATTCGCCGACAATGGCGAGCACCTCGCGCTCGTCGACATGGAGCGAGACGCCGTCGACGGCGCGGAACGGGCCGGACGCGGTCTGGAATTCGACGACGAGGTTCTGGATGTCGAGCAGCGCCATCACGACCTCCTGAGCTTGGGATCGAGCGCGTCGCGCAGGCCGTCGCCGATCAGGTTGATGGCAAGCACGGTGATGAGGATGGCGAGACCCGGGAAGGTCACGACCCACCAGGCACGCAGGATGAATTCGCGCGCCGTGGCGAGCATGGTGCCCCATTCCGGCGTCGGCGGCTGGGCGCCGAGGCCGAGGAAGCCGAGCGCGGCGGCCTCCAGGATGGCGTTGGAGAAGGACAGCGTGCCCTGGACGATCAGCGGCGCCAGGCAGTTGGGCAGGATGGTGGCGAGCATCAGCCTGAGATGACCGGCGCCGGCGACCTTCGCCGCAACGACATATTCGCGGCCTTTCTCGGCCATGACGGCGGCGCGCACCAGGCGGGCGAAATGCGGCTGCAGCACCAGCGCGATCGCCAGCATGGCATTGAACAGGCCCGGGCCGAGGATGGTGACCAGAACCAGCGCCAGCAGCAGCGACGGGAAGGCCAGGATCAGATCCATGACGCGCATGATCGCGACGTCGACCCAGCCGCGGAAATAGCCGGCGAGCAGCCCGAGCGTGATGCCGCCGGTGAGCGCCAGCGTGACGACGACCGCGCCGATGAGCAGCGAGAAGCGCGCGCCATAGAGAAGGCGCGAGAGGATGTCGCGGCCGACCGGATCGGTGCCGAGCAGATATTGCGTCGAGCCGCCGTCCTGCCAGGCCGGCGGCCTGAGGAACGCGGTCTTGTCCTGCACGTCCGGCGCATAGGGCGCGAGCAGCGGCGCGGAGAGCGCGGCCAGCACCAAAAGGATGAAGACGAACAGGCCGATGACGGCGCCGCGGTTCACCGAGAAATAGTGCCAGAAGGTCTTGAACCCGGTGAGACGATCCGGGTTGCCGGCGGCCATCGGGGCGATTTCTGTCTGGCTCATTTATGCCGCCCTGATGCGTGGGTTGATGACGGCATAGAGCACATCGACGATGAGGTTCACCGCCATGACGATGAGCGCGATCAAAAGCAGGCCTGACTGCACGACGACATAGTCGCGCTTGGATATGGATTCGACCATCCACCTGCCGATGCCGGGCCACGAGAAGATCGTTTCGGTAAGGATGGCGCCGGCGAGCAGCGTACTAACCTGCAGGCCGATAGTGGTGACCACCGGGATGAGTGCATTGCGCAGCGCATGCACACCGATAACCCGGGCCGACGAGAGGCCTTTGGCGCGGGCAGTCCGTACATAGTCCTCGCTCAGCACCTCGAGCATGGCCGAGCGCGTCTGGCGGGCTATCACAGCCAGCGGAATGGTGCCGAGCACAATTGTCGGCAGCACCAGATGGCGCAATACCGAACGGAATGCAGCCCACTTGCCGTAGATCAAAGTGTCGATGGTCATGAAGCCGGTGATCGGCTTGAAGAAGTACTGCAAGTCGATGCGGCCGTTAACTGGTGTCCAGCCAAGATAACCGGAGAAAAAGATGATCAGTAGCAGGCCCCACCAAAAGATCGGCATGGAATAGCCGACGAGCGCCGTGCCCATCAGCGACTGGTCGAACCACGAGCCACGCTTGACGGCCGCGAAGATGCCGGCCGGAATGCCGAGCACCATGGCGAAGATCATGGCGAAGAAGGACAGTTCCAGCGTCGCCGGGAAGAGCGTCTTGAACTCCTCGATCACCGGGCGCTTGGACGAAATGGAGACGCCGAAATCGCCGGTGGCGACCTCACCGACATAGCGCGCGTACTGCTCCCAGATCGGCAGATCGAAGCCGAACTGTTGCTTGAGCTCTTCGTAGCGGGCGGGGGCGACGCCATGCTCGCCGGCCATGGCGAGGATCGGATCGCCGGGCAGGAGCCGGACGAAGGCGAAGGCGCAGATGGTGATACCGACCAGGGTCGGAATCAGGAGGGCGATTTTGTTGAGAAGATATCGGAGCATCGTCGAATTGAAGGGGGCGGCGCCAAAAGTTGCGCCGCCCCGTTCGCAATATTATTCGGCCTTGTCAACGCCGTCGAAGCGATGAATGCCGAGCGGGTCCATCTTGAAGCCGCTGACATTATTACGAACAACCGCGTAAACCTGGCTGTGGGCGAGCAGGAAAGCCGGAGCCTCCTTGGCGAAGATCACCTGCGCCTGCTCATAGAGCTTGGTGCGCTCGGCCTGGTCGCTGGTCTTCTTGGCCTTCTGGATCAGGTCCTCGAAGTCCTTGTCGCACCAGCTGGAGTAGTTCGAGACGCCGATGGCCGAGCAGGCGAACAGGGTGGCGAAGAAATTGTCCGGATCGCCATTGTCGCCGGTCCAGCCGATCTGGAAGGCGCCGGGACGGTCCTTCTTCTTGCCTTCGGCGCGATACTTCGTCCACTCGTAGTTGACGATCTCAGCCTTGACGCCGACCTTGGCCCAGTCGGCCTGGATCAGCTCCGCGGCGCGCTGGAAGTTCGGGTTATACGGGCGGACGCGGTCGGAAGCCCAGAGCTGGATTTCCTTCAGCCCGGCAGCCTCGAGCACCTTCTTGGCCTCATCCGGATTGTAGGCGTCGGTCTTCACGTCCTTGTCCCACGACCACATGGTCGGCGGGATCAGGTTCTCGGCGGGCGTGGCGCCGGCGTCCTGGAATAGCGACTTGATCAGCGCTTCCCGGTCGATCGCCTGGTTGAGCGCATGGCGCACTTCCGGCTTGTCGAGCGGCGGGATCGTGGTGTTGTAGCTCATATAGCCGATGTTCAGGCCTGCCTGGTCGAGCAGGGTGACATCCTTGTTGGCCTTGATCGTGCCGATGTCGGCCGGGTTCGGATATGGCGCAACGTCGCATTCGCCAGCCAGCACCTTCTGGATGCGGGCGGTGGCGTCAGGCGTGATGGCGAAGACGAGATCGTCGATCTTTTCCTTGCCCTTGAAGTAGTCCGGGTTGGCTGCGTAGCGGATGACCGAATCCAGCTGATAGTCGACGAACTGGAACGGACCGGTGCCGATCGGCTTGGTCGAGAAGTCGGCCATCTTGCCGTCCTTCTGCAGCTGGTCGGCATATTCCTTCGACACGATCGAGGCGAAATCCATGCCGAGATTGGCCAGCATCGGCGCGTTCGGCTCGGTCAGCGTCAGCTTGACGGTGAGGTCGTCGACCTTCTCCCACTTGGCGACATATTTCGGCATGTCCATGCCGGTGTAATAGTCCCAGGTGAGGTTCGGCAGATACTTGTCGCCGTTCCAAGGATTCTCCTTGTTGAACTGGCGATCGAAGGAGAAGACGACGTCATCGGCGTTGAGGTCGCGCGTCGGCTTGAAATAGTCGGTGGTCTGGAACTTCACACCCGGATGCAGGTGGAAAGTGTAGACCAGACCGTCGTCGGAAATTTCCCACTTGTCGGCGAGACCAGGCTCGATCTCGGTGCCGCCATGCTTGAATTCGACCAGTCGCGAATAGACGGTGCGCGAGGACGCGTCGAAGTCGTTGCCGCCGGTCGTCGTGCCGGGATCGAAATTGGCCGGCGACGCTTCCGAGCAATAAACGAGCGTCTTGGCACTGGCCACGCCGCTGAGGACGCTTGCAGCCAGCAACGCGGCTGCAAAAGTCATTGTCTTTTTCATTGAGCACTCCCTGATTTTCTCTCAAGCCCCTCTATCAGGCTCGCGAAGGGCGCATATAAGCACCGTTTCTTCGCCTTTGGAACACCTCGCATGCGTACCCCACGGGAAGCAGGAAAAGAATCTAGATTGTGCTCCAACAGTAGAAAGAACGAGCATTATTTTCTCCTCGCAACATTGTTAACGACAGGATTTTTTTGTTGATCGGCTGTCTCGGGAAACGAGCCCATGAGGCGGCGCTGCTGGAGGTCCGCCTGCCCTCCCGGGAGGCCCTCGAGGTCTGGATTTCGACGGCAAATCTTTCCTCGCATTTGCCGCTGCAGCAAGGCTTGCACGGTCGCGGATAGAGGCAATACATAGATGGCGGGCGGGATTTCCCGGAAAATCCGGACCGGCGTGGAGGACGCTTCTTGCGGAAGCGGGCGCCCAGATCGAACGCGACAGGGAGAGACAGGTGGCAAAAGCAGCCAAGACAACAGCTCCGGCGAAAAAAAGAGATAAGGCCGGCCCGGAAAGCAATACGCCCAGGGGTGCCAAGGCTGCCGCCGCATCGAAGCCGAAGGCAGCCGCAAAGCGTGCCGCCGCCAAACCCGCAGCCGCAAAGACCAAGGCCGCAGCCGCGAAAGTTGACAAGCCGGCAGCCACGAAAGCAGCAGCCGTGAAGCCGGCCACTGCTAGACCTGCCTCGAAGGGCTTGCCGAAGGCTATCACCGAACTCACGGTCGGCCTGCCGGAAAAGCCGTGGCTGAAAAGCTATCCGAAGAACATGCCGGCGGAGATCGGCGCCCTGCCCTACAAGTCGATCGGCGAGTTCCTGGTCGGCGCCTGCAAGCAATTCGCCGGGCGGCCGGCCTTCGTGTGCATGGGCAAGTCGATCACCTACGCCGAGCTCGAGCGGCTGTCGGCCGCGTTCGGTGCCTATCTGCAGGCAAGAGGCCTGGAGAAGGGCGCGCGCGTGGCGCTGATGATGCCGAACGTGCTGCAGTATCCGGTGGCGCTGATGGCAGTGCTTCGCGCCGGCTACACGGTGGTGAATATCAACCCGCTCTACACGCCGCGCGAACTGGAACATCAGTTGAAGGATTCCGGCGCGCAGGCGATCGTCATCCTCGAGAACTTCGCCGGCACGCTGCAGGCGGTCATCGCCAGGACGCCTGTGAAGCATGTCATCGTCGCGTCGATGGGCGACATGCTCGGCGGCCTCAAGGGCGCCATCGTCAACTTCGTCGTGCGGCGGGTGAAGAAGATGGTTCCGGCATGGTCGCTACCCGGCCATGTCAAGTTCAACGCCGTGCTCAAGACCGGCGCGACCATCGCCTTCAAGCCACCGACGGTCTCCGGCGACGACATCGCCTTCCTGCAATATACGGGCGGCACCACCGGCGTCTCGAAGGGCGCTGTGCTGCTGCATCGCAACGTGCTTTCGAACGTGGCGCAGAATTCGCTGTGGGTGGAGGACGCCTATGCGGTGAAGCCCAAGCCGGCGCATCTCAACTTCATCTGCGCGCTGCCGCTCTATCATATCTTCGCGCTTACGGTGAACGCGCTGATGGGCATGCAGCAGGGCGCGCAGAACGTGCTGATCCCCAACCCGCGCGACATTCCGGGCTTCGTCAAGGAACTGTCGAAATACCCGATGCACATCTTCCCCGGCCTCAACACGCTGTTCAACGCGCTGCTCAACAATGAGGAGTTCCGCAAGCTGGACTTCAAGCCGCTGATCCTGACGCTGGGCGGCGGCATGGCGGTGCAGAAGGGCGTCGCCGAACGCTGGAAGGCGCTGACCGGCTGCCCGGTGAGCGAAGGATACGGGCTTTCCGAAACATCGCCGGTGGCGACCGCCAACAAGTTCAGCTCCAGCGACTTCACCGGCACGATCGGCCTGCCGCTGCCTTCGACCGAGATCGCCATCCGCGACGACGACGGCAACAACGTGCCGCTCGGCGAGGTGGGCGAGATCTGCATCCGCGGCCCGCAGGTGATGGCCGGCTACTGGAACCGGCCCGACGAGACGGCCAAGGTGATGACCAAGGACGGCTTCTTCAAATCCGGCGACATGGGCTTCATGGACGAACGCGGCTACACCAAGATCGTCGACCGCAAGAAGGACATGATCCTGGTCTCCGGCTTCAACGTCTATCCCAACGAACTGGAAGAAGTGGTGGCGCATCACCCCGGTGTGCTGGAAGCGGCAGCGGTCGGCGTGCCGGACGAGCATTCCGGCGAAGTGCCTAAATTGTTCGTGGTCAGGAAGGATCCGGCGCTCACCGTCGAGGCGCTGATGGCTTATTGCCGCGAGAACCTGACCGGCTACAAGCGGCCGAGATATATCGAGTTCCGCACCGAACTGCCGAAGACGCCGGTCGGCAAGATCCTGCGTCGCGCGCTGCGGGACCAGGCTTGAGAGATAGCACGGCCAACCTGAGGCGAGAGCCGGCGAAAGTGCTCGATCCGGCGGAGTTCATCAAGGCGAATATGCGGCTGGCGCCGGTATCCGCGCTGCCCGAAATCCGTCTCTATCTGGCGCATCCCGGCAGCGGCCTGCGGCGGCTGCTCGAACCGGACGATGGTGACGAAGGCGAGGCAGAGCCACAGCCGCCCTACTGGGCCTATGCCTGGGCCGGCGGCGCCGTGCTGGCCCGCTATGTGCTGGACCGTCCGTCGATAGTGGCCGGCAAACGCGTGCTCGATCTCGGCGCCGGCTCGGGGCTGGTCGGCATCGCGGCGGCAAAGGCCGGGGCGCGCTCGGTGATCGCGGCGGAGATCGACCGCAACGGGATCGTGGCGCTGGGCCTCAACGCGGAAGCCAACGGCGTCGCCTTCCAGATATGCGAGGGGGATGTCACCGGCGGTCCGCCGCCCGCGGTCGAGCTGGTGCTCGCGGGCGACGTCTTTTACGCGCAGGATGTGGGGCAGCGGATGATGCCGTTCCTCGACCGCTGCCTGGCCGCCGGTATCGATGTGCTGGTCGGCGATCCGGGCCGCGCATGGCTGCCGAGGTCGCGGCTTTGCCTGCTCGGCGAATACCAGGTGCCGGATGTCGGCGGAAACGGCGGCGGCGAGCCGAAGCCGAGCGCGGTATTCGCGCTTGTCGCGGAAGGCTGATCAGCCGGCCGGCACACTCATGCGCGCAGTTAAAAAATCCGGCAGGTCGGCTACCGAATCCAGGATGACATCGGCCATCGGCGCCAGCGAGTCGCGCGTGCCGGTGCCGGAAAGGACGCCCACGGCCAGCCCGCAGCCGCCGGCGCGCGCCATTTCGAGATCGTGGCGGTTGTCGCCGACCATGGCGATCTCGCCCGGTTTCAGCCCGGTCAGATCGCAGAAGGCGACGACGGTGTCCGGCGCCGGCTTCGGGTTGGCCACGGCATCATAGCCGAAGGCGGCGTCGAAGAGCTGCGCGACTCCGAGCGTGGCGAGCGTCTTCTCGGCGCCGCTGGTGGAATCGTTGGTGGCGACGCCCATGCGGTAGGATCGCTTGTGCAGCGCCCGCAGCGAATCAATAACGCCGGGAAGCGCTACCGCCATCGACGAGCCCTGCACCGAGGTGATCTCATTGAAGCGCGAAACGGCGAGCAGCTGATCCTCGTTGGACAGGCGCGGGAACCAGAGCTCGACGACATCCATGTTCGAGCCGGACGCAAAGATCGAATCGGGCTTGAAGCGCTTGGTAGCGAAGTCGAAGCCGGCGGCGGCGAGCAGCCTGTCGGCCTTCCAGCGGTCGCCCTCGGCAGCGTCCATGGCCATGAAATCGGCGATGCCGAGCCAGGTTGCGTTGAAATCGACAAGCGTACCGTCCTTGTCGAAGAGAATTCCCTTGATGTCTGCCAATCCTGTTACTCCGCGCCGCGCAATTGGTGGATGTGTCCCACCAGACCGGCAGTCGAGGCGTCGCGGTTTGCGGCAGTCTCCTTGCCCTCAACGACAGGCAGAAGGCCGGTCGCCAGTTCCTTGCCGAGCTCGACCCCCCATTGGTCGAAGGAATTGATGTTGAAAAGCGTGCCTTCGACGAAGACGCGATGCTCATAGAGCGCGATAAGCCGGCCCAATGTGCGTGGATCGAGCTTACGGTAGAGGATGGTGAGCGAGGGGCGGTTGCCCGAAAAGACGCGATGCGGCGCGATCCTGTCGACATCGGCCGGCTTCATGCCCTTGGCCAGCATCTGCGCGCGCGCTTCTTCCAGCGTGCGACCCTTCATGAAGGCTTCCGACTGGGCCAGGCAGTTGGCGAGCAGAAGATCGTGCTGGTGCTTCAGTTCGGGCTCATGGCCTATCGCCGCGGCGAGGAATTCGACCGGGATGAAGTCGGTGCCCTGATGCAGAAGCTGGAAGAAGGCATGCTGGCCGTTGGTGCCGGGTTCGCCCCAAACCAGCGGGCCGGTCGGCGTGGCGACCGCGGTGCCGTCCAGCGTCACGCTCTTACCGTTCGATTCCATGTCGAGCTGCTGCAGATAGGCCGGCAAGCGCGACAGGCGCTGGTCGTAGGGGATGACGGCACGGGCCGGATATTTGCACACGACCCGGTGCCACCAGCCGATCAGCCCCAAAAGCACCGGCAGGTTCTTTTGCATGGGCGCCGAGCGGAAATGCTCGTCCATCTCATGCGCGCCGTCTAGGAAGGCGCGGAAGTTGCGCGGGCCGACGGCAATCATCACCGGCAGGCCGATGGCGCTCCAGACCGAGTAGCGGCCGCCGACCCAGTCCCAGAAGCCGAAGACGCGGTCCTGTTCGATGCCGAACTTCGCCACGAGGTCGAGCGCTGTCGAGACGGCGGCGAAATGCTTGCCGACCGCGTCCTTGCCCAGCGCCTTCTGTACCCAGTCGCGCGCAGTCTCAGCATTCGTCATCGTCTCGACCGTGGTGAAGGTCTTGGAGGCGATGATGAACAGCGTCGTTTCCGCCGACAGGCCCTTCAGCGTGTCATGGATATGGGCGCCGTCGACATTGGAGACGTAATGCGCGCGTGGCCCGTCGTGGTAGGGCGCGAGCGCCAGCGTCACCATCGCCGGGCCGAGGTCCGAGCCGCCGATGCCGATGTTGACGATGTCGGTGATCTTCTTGCCGGTGGCGCCCGCAGCCTTGCCGGAGCGGATGGCGTCGGCGAAGGCGCCCATGGCGTCGAGCACGGCAATCACGTCGGCCTTGGTGTCCTGGCCGTCGACGATGACGCTCTTGCCGGTCAGGTTGCGCAGCGCAGTGTGCAGAACAGCGCGGTTCTCGGTGATGTTGATCTTCTTGCCTTCGAACATCGCTGCGCGGCGTCCCGCGAGATCGGCCGCACCCGCGAGCTTCTCCAGCATCGCCATCGTATTTGCGTCGACCGCGCATTTCGACCAGTCGAGGAGGAGTTCGCCGTCGGTGACGGAGAAGGTCTCGAAGCGCATGGGATCGGCTGCGAAGGCCTCGCGCATCGTACCCTTGGCCGCCGCGCGCTGATCACGCAGGGCGGCAAGTTGCTTGTCGAAAGATGACTGGTCCACTGGCGGGCTCCTGGCGGGTTTTTAGACCATTTTAACAGGCCGGATGTTTCCGGCGCGTGTCGCGCAACACTCTATCTAGCCGATTTCCATTTCGTTCAAGCGCGGCTTTGCCGCACTGCATCACGCTTTGATGATGGGCGGTGTTGGACGGTGAGGCTGGGAGATTTTCAGCACGGCAACGCTGAGCGTTGTGGGCGACGATGCTTCCGCATCGCGCCTTGGGATGGCGCCGCGACGATGCTGTCGCATCGCGCTTAGATGCTGCGCATCGCAGGCGACGATGCTGCGCATCGTCGCCTAATAGATCACTGGCATAAATCCCAGCGATCAGAAAAATTGATTGGCGCAACCCCTTATGCCACCCATACACTCCACTGGTCCAGCCAAGTGAAAACAGCTGGCCATCCGAGGAAGATTCCCCATGCCACAGCGCAATGACACGGCCATATGGTCCGGCCTCTTCCGGATTTCGGCTGAATCCGGCCAAACCCTCCAGGCGCAGATACGCCAGGCGATCGTCGCGGCCATTCTCGACCGACAGATCGCCGCTTCGATGCCGCTGCCGTCCTGCCGGATTCTCGCGGAAAAACTTGGGGTTGCCCGCGGGACGGTGGTGCTCGCCTTCCAGCAACTGGTCGACCAGGGTTTCCTCGTGGCGCGCGAACGGCGCGGCCATTTCGTCAATCCGGACGTGCTGGCCACCCCCGCCAAGCCGCACCAGAAGGCGCCGGACCAGCAGAACGAGATCGACTGGAAAGCGCGCCGGCAGATCGCCGCCAGCGACATGCCGCCGCCGGCCAAGCACGACAACTGGATCAAGTCCTCCTACCCATTCGTCTATGGCCAGTTCGACCCGGCGCTGTTCCCGACCGCCGAATGGCGCGAATGCAACCGCATGGCGCTGGCCGTGCTCGAGATCCGCAATTGGGCGTCCGACATGGTGGATCGCGACGACCCTCTGCTGATCGAGCAGATCCAGGCCAGGCTCCTGCCGCGCCGCGGCATCTTCGCCAATCCCGACGAGATCATCGTGACGCTGGGCGCGCAGAACGCGCTCTATATGCTCGCTTCGCTCTTGATGACCAAGGGCTCGAAGGTGGCGATGGAGGATCCCGGCTATCCCGATGCCCGTTCGATCTTCAGGCTGGCCGGCGCCGACATCCAGCCGGTTCCGGTCGACCAGCAGGGCATCGTCACCTCGTCGATCCCGAGCGATTCGGGCTTCGTCTTCGTCACGCCGAGCCACCACTGCCCGACCATGGTGCCTTTGTCGGCGGAGCGGCGGCAGGATCTCCTGGCGCGCGCCAACCGCAACAACCAGATCATCATCGAGGACGGCTATGACAGCCAGTTGCTCGACGAGGCGCCGCAGCAGGCGCTGAAGAGCCTCGATCGCTCGGGCCGCGTCGTCTATGTCGGCTCGATGTCGAAGACGCTGGCTCCAGGTCTCAGGCTTGGTTACATCGTCGCCTCGGCCGGGCTGATCGCCGAGCTGCGCGCGCTGCGCCGCTTCATGCTCAGGCACCCGCCGGCGAACAACCAGCGCGCCGTGGCGCTGTTCCTGTCGCTCGGCCATCACGAAGCGCTGGTGCGCAGGCTTTCCGCCGCCTTCGATGAGCGGCGCAAGCGGCTGGTCCATGCGATTTCCGCTTTCCTGCCAGAATGGCGCTCGACCGACTCGGCGGGCGGCACATCGCTCTGGCTGGAAGGGCCGCGCGGTACCGATTCACGCGGCCTGGCCGAAGCCGCCGCTTCGCGCAGCGTTATCATCGAACCCGGCGACCGGTTCTTCGACCGCAGCGAAAAGCCCTCTCGTTTCATGCGCTTGGGCATCTCCTCGATCTCGCTGCAGCATATCGAGCCGGGCATCCGCGAGCTCGCCACCGCCGCCGGCCGCAGGCCCGCGGCCGCCTGATTGCCACAGACTTCGTGAAAAAGAGCCGGCGCCGCGCCGGCTCTTTTTGTTTTGGCACGCAGCCATTGCTTTAGAGGTCTGGCATATTCGACGGAAATGGCTGGCCCATAGGCTGTACCAATGCCGGCGGCATAGTCGGGGCCAGAAGGGGACGAGGCAGGCCAATGGTGGACCAACAACCGCCGCGGGCCGTCTCGCAGATAAAGACAAAAAGTGGAGTGCTTCCATGTCAGTGGCTCTCGAGAAGCAGGAATCGTCGTCGGACCAGCGTTCGCGGCGGTCCGGCGGGCGCGAAGCGCGCCGCGCGATGCGGGCAGCGCCCTTGGCCGACGACATCCGTCCGGTGCGAGCGGGACTTGAAGGCGGCAGCTATGGGCCATTGAGCCAGAACGACCGCGAACGCATCCACGAAGCGGTGCTGACGCTCCTGGAGACCGTCGGCTTCGCCAACGCCATCCCATCCTGCATCGAAGCGCTGGTCCGGGTCGGCGGCATCCATGGCGACGACGGCCGCATCCGGCTGCCGCGTGCGCTGGTGCTGGACACGATCAAGAAGGCAGCCCGCAATTTCACCCTCTACGGCCAAGATCCGAAGCACGACATGCTCATCCAGGGAAAACGTGTGCATTACGGCACTGCGGGCGCGGCGGTGCATCTGGTCGATGTCGAGAAGCGCGAATATCGCGAATCGCTGCTGCAGGACCTCTATGACGCCGCCCGCCTCGTCGACGGGCTGGACAACATCCATTTCTTCCAGCGTACCATGGTGCCGCGCGATATCCCCGATCCGCTCGATATGGATTTCAACACGCTTTACGCCTGCGTGATGGGGACATCCAAGCATGTCGGCACCTCCTTCACGGTGCGCGAGAACGTCAAGCCGGCGCTGGAAATGCTCTATGCGATCGCTGGCGCCGAGGAGAATTTCAGGGCCCGCCCCTTCGTCTCCAACTCCAATTGCTTCGTCGTGCCGCCGATGAAATTCGCCGAGGACGCCTGCGGCGTGCTCGAAGCCTGCGTCGAAGGCGGCATTCCGATCCTGCTGCTGTCGGCCGGCCAGGCCGGCGCCACGGCGCCCGCCGCGATTGCCGGCGCGGTCGTGCAAGCGGTGGCGGAAGTGCTGATGGGTCTGGTCTACGTCAACGCCATCAAGCCCGGGCATCCGGCGATCTTCGGCACCTGGCCATTCGTTTCCGATCTCAGGACCGGCGCCATGTCCGGTGGTTCGGCCGAGCAGGCTGTGCTGACCGCGGCCTGCGCGCAGATGGCGCAATATTACGACCTGCCGGGTGGTTCGGCCGCCGGCATGACGGATTCGAAACTGCCGGACATCCAGTCCGGCTATGAAAAGGGCATCACTGACGTGATGGCCGGTCTTGCCGGTCTCAATCTCGTCTATGAATCGGCCGGCATGCATGCCTCGCTGCTTGGCTTCTGCCTGGAAAGCCTGATCATCGACAACGACATGCTGGGACATTGCCTGCGCTGCGTGCGCGGCATCGAGGTCACCGACGATGCGCTGTCGATCGACACCATCGCCGAGGTCTGCCTCAAGGGCCCCGGGCACTATCTCGGCAACGATCAGACATTGAAGCTGATGCAGACCGAGTATTTCTATCCCGCCGTCGGCGATCGTTTCTCGCCTAAGGAATGGAACGAAAGGGGCCGGCCCGACATCCTGTCGCGGGCGATTGCGGAGAAGAAGCGCGTGCTTGCCGAGCGTTTCCCGCGCCACGTCTCGCGCCTGCTCGACGACAAATTGCGCGCTCGCTTCGGCGAGATGATCAAGTTGCCGCGCAGCGGCATGGGCGGATAGGAAGCGTCGATATATCGGTGAGGCCGGCCTGCAAATGGCGGCTTCCTGCGCTTCCGGTGCTCACGTACTCAAGTACGCTCCGCTCCGGTTCTCGGAGACCACCATTTTCGACTCGGCCTGACCTGAATCTCAACGTCTCCTACCTGCCAGTCAATCGGCCCTCAAGTCGTAGCGCTGGACCACCTCGGCGTTGATCAGCTTGGCGTGCAGCGTCATCAGCACGATCCGCGCGTCGAAACTGTCGCCGGCCTCCAGCGCCGCTTCGATGCGGCGCTCGACCGCCAAGGTCGTCTCACGGCCATTGGCCTGCTCGAACACGTCCGGCCCAGCGACACAATAGCCGCAGAGCTGCGCCACCGAGCTATAGGCGTCAGCCGGTGGCTCGTCCGGCCAGCGGTCGTTCATCAGATTGACGATGGTGAGTTTGACGCCTTCGGGAACCAGGGCCGGATGCAGGTCGGCCTTGCGCAACGCCTCATCCAGCTGGCGCAGGTCGCCGGAGCGGCCGAACATGCCGAGGAAGCCAAGGGAAGAGCGCCGTCTCGCCACAGATGATCTCCCCTTAGCGAGGCTGCCGAGGTTCAACTTATCTGTGGGTTCCGTTGAGACGAAACAAGGCAACAGAAAAGGGCGACCTGCTGTGGGCAGGCCGCCCTAATGATTAGCCGGCTACGCGATCAATGATTGTCGCGCGGCACGCCGCTGGTGTGGGCGACGTCCTGATACTTCACCGCGGGCTTCAACACCATGCCGGCCGAGAACTGGTCGACCATGCCGCGCTGGATCTCCTGCCACGGCGTCTGGTGCTTGGGATAGTGATAGCCGCCATTGCCCTGAAGTGCTGCGCGCCGCTTGGCGATCTCCTCGTCGCTGACGAGAATGTTGGCCGTGCCCTTCTTCAGATCGATGCGGACGCGGTCGCCGGTCTTCAGCAGCGCGAGTCCGCCGCCGATCGCGGCTTCCGGCGAGGCGTTGAGGATCGACGGCGAGCCTGAGGTGCCGGACTGGCGGCCGTCGCCGATGCAGGCCAGCGCATGGATGCCCTTCTTGATGAGGTAGGCCGGCGGCTGCATGTTGACCACCTCGGCGCCGCCCGGATAGCCGACCGGACCGGCGCCGCGCATGAACAGGATCGTGTGCTCGTCGATGCCCTGCGCGGGATCGTCGATGCGGGCGTGGTAATCCTCCGGCCCATCGAAGACCATGGCGTTGCCTTCGAAGGCCTCGGGGTCGTTCGGGTTGGAGAGGTAGCGCTGGCGGAATTCGGGCGAGATGCCGCTGGTCTTCATGATGGCGGAATCGAACAGATTGCCCTTGAGGTTGATGAAGCCGGCATTGGCCTTGAGCGGCTGGTCGGCGCTGCGGATGACGTCGTGGTTCTCGTTGACGGCGTCACGGCAATTGTCGCCCATCGACTTGCCGTTGGCGGTGATCGCACCGGGATGCGGCAGCAGGCCGCCCTTCATCAGTTCGGCTACAACCGCCGGCACGCCGCCGGCATGGTGATAATCTTCGCCAAGATATTCGCCGGTCGGCTGCAGGTTGACGAGCAGCGGCACGTTAAGGCCGATCTTCTGCCAGTCGTCATTGTCGAGCGGCACGCCGAGATGGCGGGCGATGGCGTTGAGGTGGATTGGCGCGTTGGTGGAGCCGCCGATCGCCGAATTGACGACGATGGCGTTCTCGAAGGCCTGGCGCGTCATGATGTCGGAGGGCTTCAAATCCTCATGCACCATATCGACGATGCGCTTGCCGGTCTCATAGGCGATCTGGCCGCGTTCGCGATAGGGCGCCGGAATGGCGGCCGAGCCCGGCAGTTGCATGCCGAGCGCCTCGGCCAGCGAGTTCATGGTGGTGGCGGTGCCCATTGTGTTGCAATAGCCGGTCGACGGCGCCGAGGAGGCGACGATGTCCATGAACTCGTCATAGTCGATCTCGCCTGCCGAGAGCCGTTGCCGGGATTCCCAGACGATGGTGCCGGAACCGGTGCGCTTGCCCTTGTGCCAGCCATTGAGCATCGGGCCGACCGACAGCGCGATCGCCGGAATGTTCACGGTGGCCGCCGCCATCAGCAGCGCCGGCGTGGTCTTGTCGCAGCCGATGGTGAGCACGACGCCGTCAAGCGGATAGCCGTAGAGCACCTCGACGAGGCTCAGATAGGCGAGATTGCGGTCGAGCGACGCGGTCGGGCGCTTGCCGGTTTCCTGGATCGGATGGCACGGGAACTCGAAGGGGATGCCGCCCATCGAGACGATGCCCTCGCGCACGCGCTTGGCAAGCTCGAGGTGGTGGCGGTTGCAGGGCGAAAGGTCGGAACCGGTCTGCGCGATGCCGATCAGCGGCTTGCCCGACATCAGCTCGGCGCGCGTCAGGCCGTAATTGAGATAGCGCTCGAGATAGAGCGCCGTCATGCCCGGATTGTCGGGATTGTCGAACCACTCCTGCGAGCGAAACTTCTTTTTCTTGGTGGGGGCGCCTGCCATGGTGGTCTCCGTATTTGTATGACAAATCGATAGGACAACGCGCGAGCGCAAGCAAGAGGCAGGCGCTGCCCGACCCCGGACTTTGGTGCGATAGACTTGTTACTGGCCGCGCGCTACGACCAACCGATAACAGCAATCGGGGAGGTCTTGATGGCTTTGGTGATCGAAGGCGAGGAGCGGATCGCCGCACCCGTCGAAAAAGTGTGGGAGGCCCTCAACGACCCGGAAATCCTGAAAGAGGCGATTCCCGGCTGCCAGAGCCTGGAAAAGAACTCGGCCACCGAGATGGCGGCGACCGTGGTGCTGAAGATCGGGCCGATCAAGGCGACCTTCAATGGCGAAGTGACGCTGAAGAACCTCAAGCCGCCGCATTCCTACACCATCCAGGGCGAAGGCAAGGGCGGCATCGCCGGTTTCGCCAAGGGCGGCGCCGACGTGACGCTGACCGAGGATGGGCCGGATGCGACGCTGCTCAAATACGCCGCCAAAGCCGAGGTCGGCGGCAAGATCGCGCAGCTCGGCAGCCGGCTGATCCAGTCGACATCGAAGAAGCTCGCGGGGCAGTTCTTCTCGACGTTCGGCGAGAAGGTCGGCGCCTAGAGCGTTTCACGTTTCACGGAAACGGCGAACCGCTCTATCTCCTTGTTTTTGCGCAATTCCGGACGGAAACCGCTCACACTTTTCCTGGAATTGCTCTAGCGCCGACCGAGCAGGACTATTCGAACACGATGCTCGGCACGGCGGCTTCGGCCGCGCCGCGCTCTTCCTGGACCCGATCCCAGACCTTTAATGCGATGTCTCGGTAGATTTTCGCCTCCGCGCCCTCCGGCTTTGAGGCAACGACCGGCGCGCCGGCGTCCGAGCTTTCACGAATTCCCATCTCCAGCGGCACCTCGCCGAGGAAGGTGACGCCGAGGCGCTCGGCCTCGCGGCGCGCGCCACCATGGCCGAAAATGTCGTAGCGCTTGCCGGTGTCGGGGGCGAGGAAGTAGCTCATGTTCTCGACGATGCCGAGCAGCGGCACGTCGACCTTCTTGAACATGTTGAGACCCTTGCGCGCATCGATCAGCGCCAGGTCCTGCGGCGTCGAGACGATGACGGCACCGGCGAGCGGCACCTGCTGGGCCATGGTGAGCTGGGCGTCGCCGGTGCCGGGCGGCATATCGACCACCAGCACGTCGAGCGGGCCCCATTCGACCTCGCGCAGCATCTGGGTCAGCGCCGACATCACCATCGGGCCGCGCCAGATCATCGGCGTCTCCTCATCGACGAGGAAGCCCATGGACATGACCTTCAGGCCATAATTCTGCATCGGCTTCAAGATCTTGCCGTCGACCGTCTGCGGCCGGCCATGGATGTTGAGCAGCC
Organism: Mesorhizobium sp. WSM3859; assembly: GCF_002295065.1. Classification (GTDB taxonomy): domain Bacteria; phylum Pseudomonadota; class Alphaproteobacteria; order Rhizobiales; family Rhizobiaceae; genus Mesorhizobium. The sequence goes on along the minus strand of NZ_NSGG01000005.1, from coordinate 347,611 downwards.
TGGGCATCGACGGCCCGTAGATGTCGGCGTCAAGCACGCCGACCTTCAGCCCATTGGCCGCAAGGCCAAGCGCGACGTTCACCGCGGTGGTCGACTTGCCGACGCCACCCTTGCCGGAGGCGACGGCGATGATGGCGTCGATGCCGGGCACGCCGCGCCTGCCGTGGCTGTGCGACGCAGGCGCCTGCGGTGCGGGACGCTGTGGCGCCGGCTGCGGTGCGGCGGGCCTCGGCGCCGCCGGACGCGGCGGTACAGGCGCTTCCATGCCGCCGCCCTTCTTCTCCGCCGTCAGCGCGACGACGGCGCTGGCGACGCCGGGGATCGCCTTTACCGCGCGCTCGGCGGCGGCGCGCAGCGGCTCCAGCTCCTGGGCACGGGCGGCGGGAACAGTGATCGAGAAGAAGACCTTGGAATCGGCGATGAATATCTCCGAGACCATGCCCAGGTCGACGATATTGCCGGTGAAATCCGGCCCGTTCACCGTCTTCAGGCGTTCGACGACGGATTCCTTGGTAACGGTCATGATCTTTCCTCGGGGGCTTTGGCGTTCCAGATAGTGCAGTTTGCCGGCGGAACCAAGTCGTGGCGCAATCGCTCAGCCGGCCTGCCCCGGAAAGCGACGGACGGTGTCAGATCTCCCGATCGGCATTCGAAGCTTGTCATGGCCAAACGAGCTGCCCGCGCTATCTCTCTTGCCATCACGACAGACTGTGAAGGAGATCGTCATGCTCGAAAACAGCAATGCGACAGCCAATCTCGCGGTGCGAGACCTGGAAAAGGCCAAAGCTTTCTATGAGGGAACGCTGGGTCTCAGCCAGGTGGATGACATGGGCGGCGAACTGATCGTCTACAAAAGCGGCGACACGCTCATCAATGTCTATCATTCGCAGTTCGCCGGCACCAACAAGGCGACGGCGGTGACGTGGACGGTCGGCGACCAGATCGAGCCGATCGTCAAATCGTTGAAGTCGAAGGGCGTGAGCTTCGAACATTACGAAATGCCTGGTCTGACGCTGCAGGGCGACATCCATGTCGGTGACGGGATGAAGGTCGCCTGGTTCAAGGATCCCGACGGCAACATCCTGAACCTGGTCGACAAATAGCCTCGCCGCGAAGCTAAGCGGCCAGCCTGGTGGCGAGGTAGGTCAGCGCTGCAATCGCCGCCGTCGCCGGCAAGGTGATCACCCATGCGACGACGATGTTGCCGGCGATGCCCCAGCGCACGGCGGAGACACGGCGCGCGGCGCCGACGCCGATGATGGCGCCGGTGATGGTGTGGGTGGTCGAGACCGGAACACCGAGCCAGGTGGCGGCGAACAGCGTTATGGCGCCGCCGGTCTCGGCGCAAAAACCCTGCATGGGGTTCAGCCGCGTGATCTTCGATCCCATCGTGTGGACGATGCGCCAGCCGCCGAGCAACGTGCCCAGAGCCAGCGCCGACTGGCAGGTAATGACCACCCACAGCGGCACGTAGAAGCTCTGGCCGAGCATGCCTTGCGAATAGAGCAGCACGGCGATGATGCCCATGGTCTTCTGCGCGTCGTTGCCGCCATGTCCCAGCGAATAGAGCGAGGCGGAAAAGAACTGCAGCACGCGAAACGTGTTGTCGACCGCGAACGGCGTCTGGCGCACGAACAGCCAGGAGACCACTAGAACGAGGAGGAGCGCGAGCACGAATCCCGTCGCCGGCGAGAGCACGATGGCCGCGACCGTCTTGCCGAGCCCCGACCAGACGATGGCGCCCGATCCGGCCTTGGCGACGCCAGCGCCGACCAGCCCACCGATCAGCGCGTGCGAGCTGCTGGACGGAATGCCGGCGACCCAGGTGACGATGTTCCAGACGATGGCGCCGACAAGTGCTGAGAAGATCACCGCCGGCGTGACAATGCTGGCGTCGACAATGCCTTTCCCCACCGTCTCGGCGACATGCAGGCCGAAGAACAGGAAGGCGATGAAATTGAAGAAAGCTGCCCAGAACACCGCATAATGCGGCCTGAGCACACGGGTGGAGACGATGGTCGCGATCGAATTTGCCGCATCGTGCAAGCCGTTGAGGAAATCGAAGAACAGCGCCACGGCAACGAGGCTGACCAGCAGGGGAAAAGCGATTGTGGCGTCCATCGCCTAAACGTTCTCGATCACGATGCCGCTGATCTCGTTGGCGACGTCCTCGAAGCGGTCGACCACCTTTTCCAGTTGGCCGTAGATCTCCGAGCCGATCAGGTAAGCCATCGGGTCGCTGCGGCCGTGATGCATGAACAAGTCCTTCAGGCCCTGCTCGTGCAGGTCGTCGGCGCGGCCCTCGACGCGCATGACCTCCTCGGCGATGGCGTTGAGGCGGGCCGCGTTGGCGCCGACCTTGCCGAGCAGCGGTATCGCTTCGGCGACCAGCCGGGCAGCCTGGACGATGACGTCGCCCATTTCCTGCATCAGCGGGTCGAACTCCTTCACCTCGAACAGTTTCACCGTCTTGACGGTCTTGTGCATCATGTCGATGGCGTCATCCATCGATTGGATCAAATCCTTGATGTCGCCGCGATCGAAAGGGGTGATGAAGGAGCGCCTGACCGCAAGCAGGACCTCGGCGGTGATGCCGTCAGCCTCGTTTTCGAGATCCACGATCTTCTGGCACCAGCGGTCGATGTCATTGCCGCCGAGAAGCTGCTGAAGGGCTTCCGCGCCGCCGACCACGGTGCGCGAATGCCGCTCGAACAGGTCGAAGAAGCGATCCTCGCGCGGCAACAGCTTGCGAAACCAGCCCAGCATCTCGTCCTCCTTGCCTTCGCCTATCTCACATAGCGCCATGCGTGGCGCGGGAAAACAGATAGCCGGCTCAAAAATGTGGAAGACGTCCGATTGCGCCCACGTCTTGCGCGGCAAGGCGATTTCTCCGACCTTGAGTTAAACCGTGGTGGATCGGATGGCATGATCGACAAACTGGAATTCTTCATCGCTTTGGCCAAGGAAGAGCATTTCGGCCGGGCGGCGGAGGTGTGCGGCGTCACCCAGCCGACGCTGTCAGCCGGCATCAAGCAGCTCGAGGAGCAGCTCGGCGTCATGCTGGTGCTGCGCGGCTCGCGGTTTCAGGGGCTGACGCCGGAAGGAACGCAGGTGCTGGGCTGGGCGCGCCGCATCGTCGGCGACACAAGGACGATGCGCGAGGAGATGCGGGCGGCGCGCCGCGGCCTCTCCGGCCGCATCCGCATCGCCGCCGTTCCCACGGCGCTGGCCATGGTCGCGCGGCTGACGACGCCGTTCCGCGAAAAGCATCCTGGCGTCACCTTCTCTATCCTGTCGCGCACCTCGATCGAGGTGCTGACGCTCCTCGGCAATTTCGACGTCGATGCCGGCATCACCTATCTCGACAACGAGCCGCTTGGGCGCGTCATCAGCGTGCCGCTCTATAACGAGCGCTACCAGTTGATCACGGCGGTCGGGAACCCCTATTCCGACCGCGACAAAGTGACGTGGGCCGAGATCAGCCAGCTACCGCTTTGCCTGCTGACGCCGGACATGCAGAATCGCCGCATCATCGACCAGCATCTGGCGGAGGCCGGCGTGCAGGTGCGGCCCACGCTGGAATCGAATTCGATGATCGTTCTGTTCTCGCATATCCGTACAGGCAAATGGTCGTCGATCATGCCGCTCAACCTCGCGGAAACGTTCGGCTTTTCGGAGCCGATCCGGGCCATTCCGATCGTCGAGCCGGACGCCAGCCACACGGTCGGTCTGGTGGCGGCGCCGCGCGAGCCGCACACGCCGCTGGTGCAGGCGCTGCTGGGCGAGGCGATGGCGCTGGCGGACGATTTCCGCCGCCATCGCTAGGCTAGAGAATGCGAGCCGCCGCTTCTTGATAGAAAATTTCTATCGATCGACGGGAGCGCTTTATTGATTTCGGAGGTTTCCTCTGATTTCGTAAGGACTTAGCGATATTGCGCCCTATGCATGTCGTTGCCCCGAAACCGCTCTATATCCTGGGGTGACATACATTGGCCGCCACGACCAGGGAGGGCGCTGCGTGACCATGCAGGCCGCAAGTACCGAGATCGCGTCGCGCACGGCGTCGATCATTGACGAGATGAAGGGCCTCGAAGGCCCGCTGCTGCCGATCCTGCACAGCATACAGGAAGAGTTCGGGCACGTTCCGAAGGATGCGCTGCCGGTGATCGCCGACGGGCTGAATCTTTCCCGCGCCGAAGTGCACGGCGTTGTCAGCTTCTATCACGATTTCCGCGCCAAGCCGGCCGGACGGCACGTGCTGAAGCTCTGCCAGGCGGAAGCCTGCCAGTCGATGGGCTCGGAAGCGGTCGCGGCCAAGGTCAAGCAGCTGCTCGGCATCGGTTTCCACGAGACCACACGCGACGGATCAGTTACACTGGAGCCGGTCTACTGCCTCGGGCTTTGCGCCTGCTCGCCATCGGCGATGCTCGACGGCGAAGTCATTGGCCGGCTCGATGACGAGAAGATCGAAGAGATCGTCGCGGAGGTGCGTTCATGATCCCGCGCATCTATATCCCCGCAGACTCCGGCGCGCTGGCGCTCGGCGCCGAGAAGGTCGCCAGGGCGATCGAGAAAGAGCTCAAGGAGCGCGGCGTCGAGGCCAAGATCGTGCGCAACGGCTCGCGCGGCGCCTATTTCCTGGAACCGATGGTCGAGGTGGCCACGGCCGAGGGCCGCGTCGCCTACGGCCCGGTCAAGCCGTCCGACGTCAAGAGCCTGTTCGACAGCGGCTTCCTCAAGGGCGGTCACCACAAGCGCTGGCTGGGCGCGCCCGACAAGATCCCCTTCTTCGCCAAGCAGACCCGGCTGACCTTCGCGCGCTGCGGCATCAACGACCCGCTGTCGCTCGATGCCTACAAGTCGCTGGGCGGCCTGCGCGGCCTGCAGAACGCCGTCGCCATGGCGCCGGCCGATGTCGTCAAGCAGGTTACCGAGTCCGGCCTGCGCGGCCGTGGCGGCGCCGGCTTCCCGACCGGCATCAAGTGGAAGACGGTGCTGGATACTGCGGGCGCGCAGAAATACATCGTCTGCAACGCCGACGAAGGCGACAGCGCTACTTTCGCCGACCGCATGATCATGGAAGGCGATCCCTTCGTGCTGATCGAAGGCATGGCGATCGCCGGCATCGCGACCGGCGCGACCAAGGGTTTCGTCTATATCCGCTCGGAATATCCGCATGCGGTGGCGACGATGAACAAGGCCGTCGCGATCGCCCGCAAGGCCGGCGTGCTGGGCCTCAACGTCCTGGGCTCGCCCAACGCCTTCGACATGGAGATCCGCGTCGGCGCCGGCGCCTATGTCTGCGGCGAGGAAACCTCGCTGTTGAACAGCCTCGAAGGCAAGCGCGGCGTGGTGCGCGCCAAGCCGCCGCTTCCCGCCATTCAAGGGTTGTTCGGCAAGCCGACGGTGATCAACAATGTCATCAGCCTGGCCTCGGTGCCGATCATCATGGACAAGGGCGCCGCCTACTATAAGGATTTCGGCATGGGCCGCTCGCGCGGCACGATCCCGATCCAGATCGCCGGCAACGTCAAGCATGGCGGCCTGTTCGAGACAGCCTTCGGCCTCACCCTCGGCGAAATCGTCGACGAGATCGGCGGCGGCACGGCTTCGGGCCGGCCGGTGAAGGCGGTGCAGGTCGGCGGACCACTCGGCGCCTATTTCCCGCGCGCGCTGTTCGACACCCCCTTCGATTATGAGGAATTCGCCAAGCGCGACGGACTGATCGGCCATGCCGGCATCACCGTGTTCGATGACAGCGCCGACATGCTGAAGCAGGCGCGCTTCGCCATGGAGTTCTGTGCCATTGAAAGCTGCGGCAAGTGCACGCCCTGCCGCATCGGCTCGACGCGCGGCGTCGAGGTTCTCGACAAGGTCGCCGCAGGCATCGAGGCGGAGAAGAACCTCGCTTTGGTCACCGACCTCTGCAACACGATGAAGTTCGGATCGCTCTGCGCGCTGGGCGGCTTCACGCCTTATCCGGTGATGAGCTCGATCACGCATTTCCCCGAGGATTTCAAGCCCGCGCCGGCGCGCGTGGCGGCTGAATAGGAGCTGGCAGATGAACATCAAGGCCGACTTCCCGACGCTCATCGAAGAGATCGACTACGGAACGCCGGAGTCGAAGGCGACGAAGCAGGTCACGCTGATCGTCGACGGGCAAAGCATCACGGTGCCGGAAGGCACCTCGATCATGCGCGCGGCTATGGAAGGCGGGGTCGAGATTCCGAAGCTTTGCGCCACCGACATGCTGGACTCTTTCGGTTCCTGCCGCGTCTGCTTGGTCGAGATCGAAGGGCGCGGCGGCACGCCGGCCTCCTGCACGACGCCGGTCGGCGAAGGCATGGTGGTGCGCACCCAGTCGGACCGGCTCGACGCCATCCGCCGCGGCGTCATGGAGCTCTATGTCTCCGACCATCCGACCGGCTGGAACGAGAAGGCCGGCACCGGCGCCAGCGAATTCGACGCGGTGGCGAAGTCGGTCGGCCTCACCGAGAACCGCTACGGCACCGAAGGCCGCAACCACGTCAAGGAAGATGGCGGCGTCGCGCCCGGCCATGGCTCGCTCGCGGTCGACTATATCGCCCGTGACGAATCCAACCCCTATTTCACCTATGACCCGGCGCAGTGCATCGTCTGCTCGCGATGCGTGCGCGCCTGCGAAGAGGTGCAGGGCACCTTCGCGCTGACCATCGAGGGCCGCGGCTTCGAATCGCGCATGGTCGCGGGCATGCATGAGGATTTCATCGCTTCGGAATGCGTCTCCTGCGGCGCCTGCGTGCAGGCCTGCCCGACCGACGCGCTGCGCGAGAAGACCGTGCTCGAAAAGGGCATGCCTGAGCGCTCGGCGGTCACCACTTGCGCCTATTGCGGCGTCGGCTGCTCCTTCAAGGCCGAGGTGAAGGGTGACGAAGTCATCCGCATGATGCCTTACAAGGACGGCAAGGCGAACCACGGCCATTCCTGCGTGAAGGGCCGTTTCGCTTACGGTTATGCCACCCACAAGGACCGCATCCTGTCGCCGATGATCCGCGAGAAGATCTCCGATCCGTGGCGCGAAGTGAGCTGGGAAGAGGCGATCGCCCATACGGCGAAGGAATTCCGCCGCATCCAGTATCAGTATGGACGCACCGCGATCGGCGGCATCACCTCCTCGCGCTGCACGAATGAGGAGACCTACCTCGTCCAGAAGCTGGTGCGGCAGGGCTTCCGCAACAACAATGTCGACACCTGTGCGCGCGTCTGCCACTCGCCGACCGGCTATGGCCTCGGCCAGACCTACGGCACCTCGGCCGGCACGCAGGATTTCGATTCGGTCGAATTCACCGACGTTGCCGTCGTCATCGGCGCCAATCCGGCTTCCGCCCATCCGGTCTTCGCCTCGCGGCTGAAGAAGCGGCTGCGCCAAGGCGCAAAGCTGATCGTGCTCGATCCGCGCCGCACCGAGATGGTCAAGTCGGCGCATGTCGAGGCCGACTATCACCTGCCGCTGAAGCCCGGCACCAATGTGGCGGTGCTGACGGCGCTGGCGCACGTCATCGTGACCGAAGGCCTGTTCGACGAAGCCTTCATCCGCGAGCGCTGCGACTGGGCCGAGTTCCAGGACTGGGCGTCGTTCGTTGCGCTCCCGGAAAACAGCCCGGAGACGGTCGGCAAGCTGTCGGGCGTCGACCCGGAAGCCATCCGGGGCGCTGCGCGCCTTTACGCCAAGGGCGGCAATGGCGCGATCTATTACGGCCTCGGCGTCACCGAACACAGCCAGGGCTCGACCACGGTGATGGCGATCGCGAACCTTGCCATGGCGACTGGCAATATCGGCCGTCCGGGTGTCGGCGTGAATCCGCTGCGGGGCCAGAACAACGTGCAGGGCTCGTGCGACATGGGTTCCTTCCCGCATGAGCTGCCGGGCTACCGCCACATCTCGGGCGAAGCCGTGCGCGACATCTATGAGAGCCTGTGGGGCGTGAAGCTGGACGACGAACCCGGCTTGCGCATCCCCAACATGCTGGACGCCGCCGTCGACGGCTCGTTCAAGGGCATCTACATCCAGGGCGAGGACATCCTGCAGTCCGATCCCGACACCAAGCACGTCGCCGGCGGCCTCGCCGCGATGGAATGCGTGGTCGTGCACGACCTCTTCCTCAACGAGACGGCCAACTACGCGCATGTCTTCCTGCCGGGCTCGACCTTCCTCGAGAAGGACGGCACCTTCACCAATGCCGAGCGCCGCATCAACATGGTGCGCAAGGTCATCGAGCCGAAGGCGCGCTACGCCGACTGGGAAGCGACGCAGGAGCTTGCCCGCGCCATCGGTCTCGACTGGAACTACACGCATCCGTCTGAGATCATGGACGAGATTGCCAAGACGACGCCGAGCTTTGCCGGCGTCTCGTTCGAGCTGCTCGACCGCGTCGGTTCGGTGCAGTGGCCCTGCAACGAGAAGGCGCCGCTCGGCACGCCGATCATGCATGTCGACGGCTTCGTGCGCGGCAAGGGCAAGTTCATCCGCACCGAATATGTGGCGACCGACGAGCGGACCGGTCCGCGCTATCCGCTGCTGCTCACCACCGGCCGTATCCTGTCGCAATACAATGTCGGCGCGCAGACAAGGCGCACCGAGAATGTCGCGTGGCATGCCGAGGACCGGCTGGAGATCCATCCGCACGACGCCGAGGTGCGCGGCGTGCGCGAAGGCGACTGGGTGCGGCTGGCCAGCCGCTCCGGCGAAACCACGCTGCGCGCGCTGATCACCGACCGCGTCTCGCCCGGCGTCGTCTACACGACTTTCCACCACCCGGACACGCAGGCCAACGTGATCACCACGGACTTCTCGGACTGGGCGACCAACTGTCCGGAATACAAGGTCACCGCCGTGCAGGTGGCGCCGTCCAACGGGCCGACCGATTGGCAGAAGGACTATAACGAGCAGGCCAAGCAGAGCCGTCGCATCGCGCCGCTGCAGGCGGCGGAGTAGTCTTGACCGCGCGGCGCAAAGCCACGACGCAAATCTCGCGGCTGGCGCATCGCGCCGGCGGCACCGCTGCCGCGAACCGTATGGTGCCGGAAGAGACGCCGGTGGCGTTCTCCTTTGCCGGCACAACGCATGCCGTGATGATGGCGAGCCCCGCCGATTTCGAGGATTTCGCGCTTGGCTTCTCGCTGACGGAAGGCATCATCGCCGACCCGAAGGAGATCGAGGCGATAGAGGTCGAGGATCTCGGCGCCGGCATCGACATCCAGATCCGGCTGAAGGACCAGGCCAACACGCGCTTCCAGGCGAGGCGGCGCCGGCTGGCCGGGCCTGTCGGCTGCGGCTTGTGCGGCATCGAATCCATCGAGGAGGCGATGCGCTCGGTCGACGCAGTTGGTGCGTCACGGCTTACGCTTCAGGCCAAGGACGTCACAAGCGCCGTCCGCCTGCTGTCGAAGCAGCAGCCGCTGCATTCGGAGACCGGCGCGGTGCATGCCGCGGGTTTCTATGTTCCCGGAAAGGGCATCGTCATGGCGCGCGAGGATGTCGGCCGCCACAATGCGCTGGACAAGCTCGCCGGCGCGCTGGCCAAGGCCGGCGTCGACGGTTCGAGCGGCGCCGTCGTGGTGACCTCGCGCGTCTCGGTCGAGATGGTGCAGAAGACGGCCGCCATCGGCGCGGCGATCATCATGGCGGTTTCGGCGCCGACGGCGCTTGCCATCCGGACGGCGGATACCGCCGGCATGACGCTGGTCGCGCTGGTGCGCGGCGATGATTTCGATATTTTCACCCACCCTGAACGGGTGGCTTCCGGAGTTGCCAAGCATGTCGCATGACGAAGACCACATCACCAGCACCAGGGAAAAGCTGGTGCGCATGGCCAACCAGATCGCCACCTTCTTCCATTCGAAACCGCGCGAGGAAGGCATCGCCGGGCTGGCCGAGCATATCAACAAGTTCTGGGAGCCGCGGATGCGACGCCAGCTCTTCGAGATGCTGGATGCCGGCACGGAGCATTTCGACGACCTCGTGATCGCGGCCTCGGCCAAGATCAAGCGGCCGCCGACGGCGGAGCAGGCCGACAAGAGCGTCGGCTATGCAAGACAGGCATAGACCGGAAGGGTCGCGCGGACGGCGCGAATAACCCGGCAACAAAGGTCTTACATTTCAACTCGCTAAAGTTTGTCTGCCGGAAGCGGGCTGCTTCTGCTATGGTCCGACGGCAGGAGATCGTCTGGCCGGGCGGGATAGTTGCGTGAGGCCTATCGAGACCAGATACGCCCGTAGCGGGGATGTGCGGATCGCCTATCAGGTGATCGGCCAAGGTTCGTTCGATCTGGTCTTCGTGCCGGGCTTCATCTCCAATCTCGACCTGCAATGGGAAGACGAAGGTTACAGCCGGCTCTTGAAGCGGCTTTCCGCCTTCTCGCGGCTGATCCTGTTCGACAAGCGCGGCACCGGGCTTTCCGATCGCGTCGACACCCACCATTTGCCCAGCCTCGAGACGCGCATGGACGACGTGCGCGCGGTGATGGATGCCACCGGCAGCGGCCGCGCCGCGATCCTCGGTGCCTCGGAAGGCGCGCCAATGGCGATGCTGTTCGCCGCCACCTATCCCGAGCGGACACGGGCGCTGGTGCTCTATGGCGGCTACGCGCATTTCCACAAATGGGTGATGCCGCCGGAACGGCTGGAAGCGTTCATCGAGACCGCGGAAACGTCCTGGGGCACCGGCGCCACCTTGCCCAATTTCGCACCGGGACGGGTCGACGATACCCACTTCACCCAGTGGTGGGCCCGGTTCGAGCGGCTGTCGGCCAGCCCGACGGCCGCGGCAGCGCTTGCCCGCATGAATGCAGGCATAGACGTGCGCGACATGCTCGGGACGATCAGCGTGCCGACATACCTGATCCATCGCCGTAACGACGCCCGTGTCGACCCCGACGCCAGCCGCTTCCTGGCCAGGAAGATCCCCGGCGCCCGCCTGGTCGAGATTTCGGGGCGCGACCACCCGATCTGGACCGGAGACGTCGACCGCGTGGCCGACCTGATCGAGGAATTCCTGACCGGGGAGCCGGCGGTCGCGGATGTAGAGCGCGTGCTCGCAGCACTGCTGGTGACGCGCATCTACGACACCGCGCGACTTGGCGATCGCTTGTGGAGCGAACGCAGCCTGCGCTTCCAGGAGAACTGGCGCATGCTGGTCGGCCGCCATGGCGGGCGCGTCGCCGGCACGCATGGCGAGCTGATGATTGCGCGTTTCGATGGCCCGGCGCGTGCCGTTCGCTGCGCGGCGTTGCTGCGCGAGGCGGCGCAAGAGATCGGCGTGGCGAGCGCGCAAGGGGTGCATGTCGGCGAGATCGAGGTACGTGGACCGCCGACGGGTCTGACGGCGCGTGTGGCCATGCAGCTTGCCGCCCATGCCGAACGCGGCCACATCCTCTGCTCAAGGCTGGTGGCTGAGCTGGCGGCGGGTTCCGGGCTGCATTTCACTGATGCCGGGCGCATCAGCCTCGACGAATTGGACGAGCCGCTGGCGCTGGTGCAGGTGACGGCCGAGCAGCATCTGGAGCCGGCCTGCCGCCCCAAGCCCAAGCCGGCCGAACCGGCAACGCTGACGGCTCGCGAGAGCGAGGTGGTGAGCCTGATCGCCGACGGCAAGAGCAATGCGGCGATCGCCGCCGAGCTGGAGCTCAGCGAGCACACGGTCAAGCGGCACGTCGCCAATATCCTGCTCAAGCTCGACCTGCCGTCGCGGGCGGCGGCGGCGGCATTCTCGGCCAGACATGCTGGCCCGGACGGGCCATGAGAGCCATGGCGCTTTCGGGCGAAGCGGTCGGGACGCCGTAAGAGGTATCAATTATCCCCATGCAGGCAGCCAGGAAGGCACTGCGGGGCCATGGAGAGACAAGATGTTGACCAAGACAAAGACGGTGGACGGCGCGGCGATCAAGAAGGCGATCGAGGGCCGTGACGGCAAGTTGCTGTCGAGCTTCTACACCGACGATGCGCTGGTGCGCGTCGTCGACCGCAACAACCCGCCGAGCAAGCCGCGCGAAATCCGCGGCCGGGCGGCGATCAGCATCTTCTGGGACGATATCTGCAGCCGGGCGATGACCCACAAGGTCGATACCACCATCGCCGAGGGCGACAACCTCGCCTTCATGCAAGCCTGCGCCTATCCGGACGGCACGAAGGTGGTCTGCGCGGCGATGCTGGAGCTGAAGAACGGCCTGATCGCGCGGCAGACCGTCGTGCAGGCCTGGGACGAATAGCCGACTGCAGAACAAATCAAAACAATCGTGAGGGAGTACCGAGATGTTCAGCGCCAGATGGCAGGTCGACGCCAGGTTCGGGCACAAGCAGACCGCACTTGAGCTGATGCGGAAATGGGAGCGCGAGATCGGCTCGCAGGTCGGCCTGGCCGACTTGAATTTCCGGCTCATGACCGGCTCGATCGGCGCACGCGAAGCGACGATCGAATCCCACCACGAGGTCGAAAGCCTTGCCCAGCTCGAAGCGTTCTTCGCCAAGATCGCCAAGATCGAAGCGCACGCCAAGTGGGGCAAGGAATTGGAGCCCTATGTGGTGTCGGGCACCAGCCAGTGGCAGATCTTCCGGATCGTGGAATAGCTGCGTCGAAGAGCCGAGGCCGTGAGGCGGCGGCGAGCATGATGGCAGAAGAGGCTGCGATCCAGGTCGCCACTTCTCGGCCTTAGATCGACCAAATGAGGACCGGAGCCGGTCATGACATGGCAGTCGCTTTGGCTGCCGTGTCATGGCTCTCCTGGGCCATGCCCCGCTGGTCCTTTCGGGCGAAGCGGCGGGGACCGGATTGGTGCAGTGTGCTCTTCCTGCACCATCCAACGCATCCGCCCGATGAGGCGAACAAACGAAGCAAAACATGCGTCGCGTCGACGCCGTGGCGCTGGCGCAATCAAGGGAGCAAACCGATGACCGACGAAGCCCATGCAAAACTGCGTGAAAGCCTGCGCGGGGAGGTGATCCTGCGCGACGATGCCGGCTATGACGAGGCCCGCAAGGTCTATAACGGCATGATCGAAAAGCGCCCGCTGCTGATTGCACGCTGCGCCGATATCGCCGACGTGATCACCGCCGTGAAATACGCACGCGACAACGATCTTTTGATCGCCGTTCGCGGCGGCGGACACAACGGTGCCGGATTGGGGATTTGCGACAACGGCCTTGTCATCGACCTGTCGACGATGAAAGGGGTCCATGTCGATGCGAAGACACGCACCGTGCGGGTCGGGCCCGGCTGCACCTCGGGTGACGTGGACCATGCCACCCATCCCTTCGGGCTCGCTGTTCCGGCCGGGATCGTCTCGACCACGGGCGTCGCCGGCCTGACGCTCGGCGGCGGTACAGGCTATCTCACGCGCAGATACGGTCTTACCATCGACAATCTGGTCGAGGCCGATCTGGTGCTGGCCGACGGCACCGTTGTGACAGCCAGCAAAAGCGAGAATCCTGACCTGTTCTGGGCGCTGCGGGGCGGCGGCGGCAATTTCGGCGTCGTGACCAGCTTCCTGTTCCAGGCCCATCCTGTGAACATGATATTTGGCGGCCCGGTGTTCTGGGAGGCCAAGGATGCCCTTGCCGTCATGCAGACCTATCGCGACTATCTGCCGGAGGCGCCGGAAGATCTCGGCGCCTTTGTCGGCCTGAAGACCGTTCCTTCGACCGATCCCTTCCCGCGCGAATATTGGGGCAAGCGCGCCTGCGCCATCATCTCCTGCTACAACGGCACGGAAGAGGACGGGCGCAAGGCGATGGCGCCGCTGCTCGACAATCTGCCGCCGCCGATCTTCAACTGGATGGGCGTGATGCCGTTCCCGGCCTTGCAGGCCATGTTCGACCCGCTGCTTCCGAAAGGCCTGCAATGGTATTGGAAGGGCGATTTCGTCAAATCGCTTCCCGACGAAGCCATCGCCACCCATATCGCGCACGCCGCCGAAGCGCCGAGCGAATTGTCGCTTATGCATCTTTACCCGATCGACGGCGCCGTTCGCCGTGTCGGCAAGAACGAAACGGCATGGAATGCGCGCGACGCGACGTGGTCGATGGTCATCGCCGCCATCGATCCCGATCCAGGCAAGGCCGCCGACCTCACCAAATGGGCCAAGAACTACTGGGCGAGCATCCATCCCCATAACGGCGAAGGCGGCTACGTGAATTTCATGATGGAGGACGAAGGAGAAGCGCGCGTGCAGGCGAGCTATGGCGCGAACTACGAGCGGCTTAGCCAGGTGAAGCGCATCTACGATCCCTTTAACGTCTTCCGGGTCAACCAGAACATCAAGCCCGCGGCATCGGCGGAGCAAGGCAGGACGGCCGCCTAGATCTCACGCTGCCCCCCCGGCACAGAGATCGAGGTCGGATTGCCATCCGATTTTGCGAAGGGCAAATCGGGCAATCCGACCTCTCCCACAATCTCCCACAAGGGGGGACTATCCGTGCGCCACCATCACGTGACGGACGGCGGTGTAGTCTTCCAGCGCGTAGAGTGACATGTCCTTGCCGTAGCCGGACTGTTTCAGGCCGCCATGCGGCATCTCGTTGGTCAGCATGAAGTGGGTGTTGATCCAGGTGCAGCCATATTGCAGACGGGCGGCGGTCGCCATGGCGCGCGCGACGTCCTTGGTCCACACCGACGAGGCAAGGCCGTAGTCGCTGTCGTTCGCCCAGTTCACCGCCTCGTCGACATCCGAGAAGCGGGTGATGGAGACGACCGGGCCGAACACCTCGCGGCGCACGATCTCGTCTTCCTGCAGCGCGCCGGCGACGACCGTCGGCTGGTAGTAGAAGCCGGAGCCCTCGCCCGGCTTGCCGCCGGTGGTGATCTCGATGTGCTTCAGCTCCGAGGCGCGCTCGACGAAGCTCGACACACGGTCGCGCTGTCGGCGCGAGATCAGCGGGCCGATCTCGTTCTCGGTGTCGTCGGGCTGGTTGTATTTGATCGTCGAGACCGCCGAGGAGAGGTCGGCGACGAGCCTGTCGTAGATCTTCTTGCCGGCATAGATGCGGCAGGCGGCGGTGCAGTCCTGGCCGGCATTGTAATATCCGAAGGCGCGCAGGCCGTTGACGACGGCGCCGAGGTCGGCGTCGTCGAAGACGATGACGGGCGCCTTGCCGCCGAGCTCCAGATGCGTGCGCTTGACCGACTTGGCTGCCGCCTGCAGCACCTTCTTGCCGGTGGCGACGTCGCCGGTGATCGAGATCATGTTGACCTTCGGGTGGTTGATCAGCGTGTTGCCGACACTGTCGCCGCGGCCGAGCACGACGTTGACGACGCCCTCGGGGAGCACCTCGGCGAGGATCTTCGCCAGCTTCAGCGATGTCAGCGGCGTCTGTTCCGAGGGCTTGAAGACGACCGTGTTGCCGCCGCCGATTGCCGGCGCCAGCTTCCAGGCCATCATCATCAGCGGATAGTTCCAGGGCGCGATCGAGGCGACGATGCCGATAGGGTCGCGCCGTACCATCGAGGTGTGGCCAGCAATATATTCGCCGGCCACCTGGCCGGGCATCGAGCGCACCGCGCCGGCGAAGAAACGGTAGCAGTCGACGATCGCCGGGATCTCGTCATTGAGCACTGCGTTGATCGGCTTGCCGCAATTCAGCGCCTCGAGCGCCGCGAACTCCTTCGCGTCGGCCTCGATGCGGTCGGCGATCTTCAATAGGTAGCCGGAGCGCTGCGCCGGCGTGGTGCGCGACCAACTGACGAACGCCTTCTCGGCGGCACTGACAGCAGCCTCGATCTGCGCCGGGCTCGCCTCCGGCAGGTTGAGGATGGTTGCCCCGGTCTTTGGATTGAGGATCGGCTCCTCGGTTTCGGTGCCCTTCTCGAATTTCGAGCCGATGAGCATCTGGGTGTCCATTGGGGTTCTCCTTGAAGAGAAGTGAATGGTGAATTGTCAGTAGTCATTAGTCAGTAGTCGGTAGTGGCCGGTCTCAATTCATTCCATTCACCATTCACCATTCACCATTCACTACTCACTATTCGCTACTCACTATTCACTACTTTCCACTCCCCGCGATCTGGTCGCCGTCGCGGGTCAGGTAATAGGCAGAGAAGATCGGCAGCAGCGTCACCAGCACGACGACCATGGCCACGACATTGGTGACCGGACGCTGGCGCGGCCGAATCAGCTCTTCCAGCATCCAGATCGGCACCGTCTGCTGCTGGCCGGCGGTGAAGGTGGTGACGATGACCTCGTCGAAGGACAGCGCGAAGGCAAGCATGCCACCGGCCAGCAATGCGGTCGCGATGTTGGGCAGCACGACATGCCGGAAGGTCTGAAAACCGTCGGCGCCGAGATCCATCGAGGCCTCGATCATCGATCCCGAGGTGCGGCGGAAGCGGGCGACGGCGTTGTTATAGACGACGACCACGCAGAAGGTGGCGTGGCCGAGCACGATCGTCCAGAACGAGAAGGGAATGTCGGCGAGCGAAAAGGCCGAGCGCAGCGCGATGCCGGTGATGATGCCGGGCAGCGCGATCGGCAGGATGACCAGCAACGAAATGGCTTCGCGGCCGAAGAAGCGGGTCTGCGAGACGGCCGCCGCGCAGAGCGTGCCGAGCACCAAGGCGATCGCCGTCGAGATGGCAGCGACGCGGACCGAAAGCGACAATGCATCCCAGACGTCCGGCCGGTTCCAGGTGACGGCGAACCATTGTGTGGTGAGCCCCGGCGGCGGCCAGACGAAGCTCTTCTCTTCAGTCGTGAAGGCATAGACGAAGATCAGGAGGATGGGCAGGTGCAGGAAGAGCAGGCCGCATGCGGCGGCGATCTTCAGGCCGAGCGGAGCACGTTGACCACGATCAGAGCGCATCGAAAGCCCCCATGCGCTTGGCGCCCCAGAGATAGAAGCCCATGACGACAACGGGCACCACGGTGAAGGCTGCCGCGAGCGGAATGTTGCCGGCGGTGCCCTGCTGCGAATAGACGGCCTGGCCGATGAAAAGCCGCGAGGTGCCGATGATCTGCGGGATGATGTAGTCGCCCAAGGTCAGCGAAAAGGTGAAGATCGAGCCGGCGACGATGCCGGGCAGCGCCAGCGGGAAGAGGACATTGCGGAAGGTCTGCCCCGGCGAGGCACCGAGATCGGACGAGGCCTCGACCAGATTGCCGGGAACGCGCTCGAGCGCGGCCTGCACCGGCAGGATCATGAAGGGCAGCCAGACATAGACGAAGACGATGAAGGTGCCGGTGAAGGAAACCGACAGCGAGTTGCCGCCGACGATCGGCAGCGACAGCCAGCCGTCGAGCAGCCAGAGCAGGTTCAGCTTGGCGAGCAGCCAGGTGAGGATGCCTTCCTTGGCGAGGATCAGCTTCCAGGCGTAGATCTTGACCAGATAGCTCGACCACAGCGGCAGCATGACGCCGAGATAGAACAGGGCCTTCCAGCGGCCGCGCGCATAGCGCGCCGCGTAATAGGCGATGGGGAAGGCGATGACCGCCGAGGCGAGCGTGACGAGCGCCGCCATCGTCACCGTACGCAGGATGATGTCTAGATTGGCGGCCTGGAACAGGTCGCCATAGGTCTTCAGCGTGAACTCGCGATTGATGAGGCCCGAGAACTCGTCGATCGAGAAGAAGCTTTGCGCGAGCAGGGCAAACAGCGAGCCGATATAGACGATGCCGAGCCAAAGCAGCGGCGGGGCGAGCATCAGGAGAAGCAGGAACTTCGGGCGGCGCCAGAACAGGTCGGAGAGCGCGCCGCGCAGGCCGCCGCTGCCGGGCAGGATGGCGGGGGTGGGATTGGATTGAACAGCGGCGATCGTCATGGCGCCACCGTGCCTTCGTGGAGGACATGGGAAAGGCCGAGTTCCTTCGCGCCCCCCTCTGGCCTGCCGGCCATCTCCCCCACAAGGGGGGAGATCAGCCGTCGCCTGCGATTTCGCCAGTCACCAAAGTCGGAAGGATGAGTGGGGCGCCGAAGCTGCCAATCTCCCCCCTTGTGGGGGAGATGGCCGGCAGGCCAGAGGGGGGCGCCGTAGAGCGCTACGCTTGTCAAAGTTCTGCGAAGCACGGTCATGCCGGCTCGTCCATCAGGTGCAGGCTATCGCGATTGAAGGTCAGCAGCACCGCTTCGCCTTCCGCCGGCAGCGCCGTTCCCGCCGGCACCACCGCATGCAGCCGCAGCCCATCGGCATCGAGCGCCAGCCTCGTGGTGGCGCCGAGATAATTCGTGCCGACAAGGCGCGCGGCGACACCGTCGCCACTGGTCGCGCTTAAAACGCGGATGGATTCCGGGCGCAGGCTGCCCCAGCGATGCTGGCCGGAATAGCGCTGGACGAAATCCGGCGGCAGCACGTTGGACGAGCCGACGAAATCGGCGACGAAGCGCGTGTTCGGCCGCTGGTAGATATCTTCCGGCGTGCCGACCTGCATGATCCTGCCGTCGTTGAAGACGGCGACGCGGTCGGCCATGGACAACGCCTCGCCCTGGTCGTGGGTGACGAAGACGAAGGTGATGCCGAGCACCTTCTGCAGCGATTTCAATTCCTCCTGCATGTTCTCGCGCAGCTTGAGGTCGAGCGCGCCGAGCGGCTCGTCGAGCAGTAGCACCTTGGGCTGGTTGACCAGGGCACGGGCGAGCGCGACGCGCTGGCGCTGGCCGCCGGAGAGCTGGCCGGGACGGCGCGCGCCATAGCCCGGCAGTCGCACCAGCGACAGAGCCTCCTCGGCCGCCTTCAGCCGCTCGGCCTTGCCGACGCCCTTGACCATCAGGCCGTAGGCGACGTTGTCCAAGACGTTGAGATGTGGAAACAGCGCGTAGTCCTGGAAGACGGTGTTGACGTTGCGGCGATAGGGCGGAACGCCTTCGGCGCGCTCGCCGAAGATCGAGACCGAGCCCGCCGTCGGCTGCTCGAAGCCGGCGATCAGTCTGAGGCACGTCGTCTTGCCGGAGCCGGACGGCCCGAGCATGGCGAAGAACTCGCCCGGCGCGATCTCGAGGTCGACCGCGTCGACCGCGCGCACGCTGCCGAAATGGCGCGAGACTTTTTTGAAGGAAACGGCAGAGGTCATGGGCCTGTTCGTTTCGTTGCCGGTTTAGAGGATGCGCGACGCCCTACCTCCCCCTCGATGGGGGAGGTCGCGGCGAAGCCGCGGGTGGGGTGACTGGCGCGAACCTATCAGACAGCCCCGACCCCGACGCTCAAGCGTCGACCCTCCCCACAGGGGGAGGGTAAAGAGTGTTACCGCCCGCCGATGACGCCGATATAGTCCGACACCCAGCGGTAATAGGGCACGCACTGGTCGTTCTGGCTGGCGCATTTCGACACTGGCGTCTTCCAGAACTTGATCTTGTCGAAATTGTCGTAGCCGTTGGTCTTGCAGCCTTCGTCGCCAAGCAGCTCATTGCCCTTGCAGGCGGCGGGCACAACGGGCAGCGAGCCGAACCAGGCCGAGACATCGCCCTGGACCTTCGGCGACAGCGAATGCTCGAGCCACATATAGGCGCAGTTCGGATGCGCGGCGTCGGCTTCCATCATGGTGGTGTCGGCCCAGCCGGTGACGCCTTCTTCCGGCACGGTCGAGGCGACCGGCTTCTTGGCGGCGACCAGCGTGTTGACCTGATAGGGCCAGGAGCCGGAAGCGACCACGCCCTCGTTCTGGAAGTCGTCGACCTGGATCGCGGCATCGTGCCAGTAGCGGCCGACCAGCGTGCGTTGCGTGCGCAGCAGATCGAGCGCCGCCTTGTACTGGTCTTCGTTGAGCTCGTAGGGGTCCTTGATGCCGAGTTCCGGCTTGTGGAACATCAGGTAATTGGCCGCGTCGGCGATGTGGATCGGACCGTCATAGGCCTGAACACGGCCCTTGTTCGACTTGCCGTCGGGCAGCTTCATTTCCTCGAAGACGACGTTCCAGCTCTTGGGCGCTTCCTTGAAGACGTCGGTGTTGTACATCAGGATGTTCGGGCCCCACTGATAGGGAACGCCGTAATGCACCTTGTCGACGGTGAACCAGGGCGCGTCCTTAAGGCGGTCGTCGACGGTCTTCCAGCTCTTGATGAGATCGGTGTTGATCGGCTGCACGCGCTTGCCGGCGACGAGGCGCAGCGATGCATCGCCCGAAGCGGTGACCAGGTCGAAGCCGCCCTCGTTCATCAGCGAGACCATCTCGTCCGAGGTGTTGGCGGTCTTGACGTTGACCTTGCAGCCGCTTTCCTTCTCGAAAGCCGTCACCCAGTCATAACCCTTGTCGGTCTCGCCGCGCTCGATATAGCCCGGCCAGGCAACGATGTTGACCTCGCCCTCGCCCTTGCCGATTTCCTTGACCTGGGCCATGGCCTGGCCGGAAAAAGTCAGCGCGACAGTCAGCGCCGTGCACGACTTCAGGAATGCATTCATCGTCGATCTCCCATTTTGGCGCATGACCCCGAAACCGGTCCGGTTTCGGAAAGGATCATGCGCAGACTCAAAAACGACAGGACACATTGTGCTCTGTCAGCAGCGCTCTCAGGGCGCGGCTTTGTTCCCTCGGCGAAAGGTGCTGTGAAAAATCCGGTTTCGCAAATTCATTTATCAGAAAGCCGATATCGGTTTTTCCGATATCAAAAATGCCTTCAGGCCAATGCCGTGACCAGCCAGCAGGCGGCAATGAAACGAGCCTTCCCGTCCGCCACGAAAGGCTTGAATGCAGCAGGCAAGGCCGCGGTGATTTTCTCCGCCGTCGCCTGGTCAACCTCGCGCAACGCAGCGCCGACCGGCCCTAGCCGGGTGGCATAAGTCATCAGATGGCTTTCGGCGATCTGACACGGGACGTCCGCCTGTTCGACTTCGATCGACGACCAGCCGCTTCGTTCAAGAATCTGCCTCACCTTGGCGCCGTCGGCGAAGGCAAACTGCCCCGGCGCGTCGGGGTCCGGCGCGGGTGCTTGCGGCAGGAAGGGTGCGGCCGCTCGCGCTGCGGTCGTCATGAAATCATTCTCGCGCGGACTGCGCCAAGCGACAAAGGCGAGTTTGCCGCCGCGCCTTGCGGCCCGTCTTATGTTGGTGAACGCCGCCACGGGATCGTCGAAGAACATGACGCCAAAGCGCGAGACAACGGCATCGATGCGGCCGGATTCGAACGCATATGTCTGGGCGTCGCCGACTTCGAAACTAGCGTTCGCCACCTCTTCCACCCGCGCGCGCTCCGTTGCCAGGGCGACAAGCGGTCGCGAGATGTCGAGGCCGACACATCGGCCGCCATTGCCGACGCGGCGCGCCATCGCCAGGGTCGTGGCGCCGGCGCCGCAGCCAATGTCCAAAACCGTGCCCCCTTCCCCAGGATAACCGGCATCCACCACCAGGCTCTCGAACGGCGCCAGCACGCCGTCAAGGACGGGCTGCATCTCGACCCATGCCTTGCCGCTGGCGTCGTTCCAGAGAGCGGCTTGCTGTGTGTTCGGCTGCGCGGATTGCGGCATGGCGGACCTCGCTTTCAGTTGCCCTCATCGATCCCTGCCGGCACTCTACGAATTCAAGCCGGCCGTTTCACGCTTTTCCTGGAATTGCTTCACCGGCGGACCATGCGCTGCGACTGGGCAAGGCCGATGAAGTCGCGCGCGGCCTGCGGCAGGCCGGAGCCGCGGCGCCAGACGGTGCCAACCTGGACGACCGGCAGCGAGCCGGAAATATCGCGCGATTCGATGCGGTCGCCTTCCAGCGACCAGGGCCGGTAGACGAGGTCCGGCAGCAGCGCCACGCCGGCGCCGGTGGCGACCAGGCTGCGCACCGCTTCCACGGAACGCGTGCGGAAGGCGACATGAGGTCTCGCGCCGATCGCCGACAGCAGCTTGCCGGTGTTCTCCTCGATCTCGTCGACGGTGAGCATGATCAGCGGCTCGGAGGCGATATCGCCGATCGAGATGATGTCGGCGCTGGCCAGCCTGTGGCTGAGCGGGATCCACAGCCGGTAGGCCGAGACTTCCAGGATTTCCGACTGCAGCGCGGTGCGATCGCGCAGGTTGGACGTCACCATGACGGCAATGTCGAGCTTGCCGCCGACCAGAAGATGCTCGAGATAGTCGCCATTGTCCTCGATGGCGGAGACCTCGACGCCGGGATAGGCGCGACGGTAGCGGGCGAGCAGATCGGACAGCACGTAGCCGGCGACCAGCGAGGTGACGCCGAGCTGCAGGCGCCCGCCCACGGCGGCCTGATCGCTGAAGAAAGAACGGCGCGCATCCGAGACATCGGCCAGGATCTTGGTGGCGTGGCGCAGGAACTGGTGGCCCTTATGGGTGATGTTGAGGCCGCGCGGATGGCGCTCGAACAACTCGACGCCGAGATCGCTCTCCAACTCCTTGATCGCCTCGGTGACCGAAGACTGCGAGATGGAGAGATTCTGCGCGGCGCCCGAGACGGTGCCCTGCTCGGCGACGGCGACAAAGAACTGCAATTGGCGGATGGTGAAGGCCATGGCCGGACTAAACACCGGCGTGACCGGGAAAGAAAGCGGGCTTTGTCTCGGCGGTTAGGCTGCCGCGATGCTGAGCCGCGCGCCGGCCCGGCTCAGCGCGGCGGCTATGTCGGGTGGCGGCGGCTGGTCGGTGGCGAGCTCGGAAAAGCCGTCGAAGCCGCAAACCCTGACCAGCCCCTGGCGGCCGAACTTGGTATGGTCGGTGACGACCAGCGAGCGCTGGCCGCGCGACAGCACCATGCGGGCGAACTCCGCTTCCTCCAGCTCGTAGTCGGTCAGGCCGGCGTCGGCGTCGACCGCGCCGATCGAGATCACCGCATGATCAACCGAAAAGCGGCCGACGAACTCGATCGCCGAAATGCCGAAGGCCGCGCCCGAATCGCTGCGCAGCTCGCCTCCCGCCATATAGACTTTGTTGCCGTTCACCGTCGCCAGCGTGCGCGCGATGTCGGAAGAATTGGTGACCACCGTCAACCGACGATGGCCGAGCAGCTCGCGCGCCAGGAAGGATGTGGTCGTGCCGGTGTCGAGCATGATCGCCTCGCCATCGCGGATCGTGGCCGCGACCATCCTGGCGATCAGGCGCTTGGCTTCGGCATTCTCGCGCATGCGGCGTTCGAACGGCGCCTCGCCCACCATCGAGGTAAGGCCGACGGCGCCGTGCATCTTCAGCACCGACCCGTCATCGGCGAGCGGCTTGACGTCGCGCCGAACCGTCTCCTGCGAGACGCCGAGACGTTCGGCAAGGCTGGCTATGGTGATCGTGCCCTCCTCGCCGAGGAGCCGCAGGATTTCGCCATGCCGTTTCGAGTGGATCATATGGATGTCCGGGATTTTGACCGAATTTAAGGCTTTGACAACGCTTTGAAAGGAGTTGCTTATATTTTCGGGCAAAACACCCAAAAAAATCGCAGCTTTTGATTGACAGCTCCGCCACCTCGGCATGAGAGTGGTTGCAAGTCACAAGGGCTCGGAACTGCTAAGGAGGGTGATGGCAGAGCCGCAACCTAGCGACCAGATCGTCTGGAACCAGCCAGGCGCGAGCTTTTATCGAATCCGCGGGGGCGGATGCCGGGATCCTAAACCTGGCCAAGGGGCTCGTCGGTGCGGTGCGGGATACCGATCCTGGCGTCTCGCACCGACGAGGCTTCTTTGTTTTATCCCATCGTCGTTTTCCGTGGGACCGGTTGAGGCCGGAGCGAAGCCGTGAGCGCCGAAGACCGAATCCGCGCCTTGCCGTGCTGGAGCGGCAGCATCGAGATCGAGCCGCTGCCGGGCGGCCTCAGCAACGCCAACTTTGTCGTCACCGACGCGGCCGGGCGGCATGTAGTGCGCTTCGGCCAGGATTTTCCGTTCCACCACGTCTTTCGCGAGCGCGAGGTGATGACGGCCCGGGCGGCGCATGCGGCTGGATTCGCGCCGGCCGTGCATTATGCCGAACCCGGTATTCTGGTGACGGCGTTTCTCGGGGCGAAGACCTTTCTCGCCGAAGACGTGCGGGCCAATCTTGGCCGCGTGGCGGCGCTGCTGCGCGGCTTCCATCGCGAGATGCCGAACCATGTCTCCGGCGCAGGCTTCATGTTCTGGGTGTTCCACGTCATCCGCGACTACGCGCGCACGCTGGATGAAGGCGGCAGCCGCAAGAAGGATCAGTTGCCCCGCTATCTTTCGCTGGCCGACGAGCTCGAGCGGGCGCAAAAACTGCTGCCGATCGTCTTCGGCCACAACGATCTTTTGCCGGCCAATATCCTCGACGACGGCAAACGGCTGTGGCTGATCGATTTCGAATATGCGGGCTTCAACACGGCGATGTTCGATCTTGCCGGCGCCGCCTCCAACGCCGGCCTGAACGATGACGAATCCTTCGCCTTCCTGACCGCCTATTTCATGAAGGAGCCGGACAGCGAGATCCGCCGTTCGCATGCCGCCATGCAATGCGCCTCGCTGCTGCGCGAGGCGATGTGGAGCATGGTCTCCGAGCTTTATCTCAACGCGCCCGGCATCGACTATGTCGCCTACACCGAGGAAAACCTCGTCCGGCTCGACGCGGCGCTGGAAAACTATCGGACGAAATACGGGACAAGATCATGAGTTTGCCCAGCCATGCCGGGATCGTCGTCATCGGCGGCGGCATCATCGGCTGCTCTACCGCCTATCATCTGGCGCGCGACCACAAGGCCGACGTGGTGCTGCTCGAGCAGGGCAAGCTGACCTCGGGCTCGACCTGGCACGCCGCCGGCCTGGTCGGGCAATTACGCTCGTCGGCCTCGATCACGCGCGTGCTCAAATATTCGGTCGACCTCTACAAGGGCCTCGAGGCCGAGACCGGCCTGGCGACCGGCTGGAAGATGACCGGATGCCTGCGGCTGGCGACCACCGCCGACCGCTGGACCGAATTCAAGCGACTGGCGACCACGGCCAAAAGCTTCGGCATGGATATGCAGCTTCTGTCGCCGGCGGACGTGAAGCGCATGTGGCCGCTTATGCAGACGGGCGACCTCGTCGGCGCCTCGTGGCTGCCGACCGACGGGCAGGCAAGCCCCTCCGACATCGCCCAGTCGCTCGCCAAGGGCGCGCGCATGCATGGCGCGAGACTGTTCGAGGACGTGCGCGTCACCGGCTTTGCGATGAAGGATGGCCGCATCACGGCGGTGAAGACTTCGAAGGGCGATATCGCCTGCGACAAGGTGGTGAACTGCGCCGGGCAGTGGGCAAGGCAGGTCGGCGCGATGGCCGGCATCAATGTGCCGCTGCAGCCGGTCAAGCATCAGTATATCATCACCGAGAGGATCGAAGGGCTGGCCAACGACGCGCCAACGATCCGCGACCCCGACCGCCGCACCTATTTCAAGGAGGAGGTCGGCGGGCTGGTGATGGGCGGCTATGAGCCCAACCCGCAGGCCTGGGCAACCGGCCTTCCCGGTGGCGACGTGCCCAACGACTGGGAGTTCCGCCTGTTCGACGACGATTACGATCATTTTGAACAGCATATGACGCAGGCGATCGCGCGCGTTCCCGCCTTGGAAACCGTCGGCGTCAAGCAGATGATCAACGGACCGGAAAGTTTCACGCCGGACGGCAACTTCATCCTCGGCGCGGCGCCCGAATGCGCCAACATGTTCGTCGGCGCAGGCTTCAACGCCTTTGGCATCGCATCCGGAGGTGGCGCCGGCTGGGTGCTGGCGCAATGGGTGGTCGACGGCGAGGCGCCGCTCGACCTGTGGGTGGTCGACATCAGACGTTTTTCCGGCCTGCACCGCGACCGTGACTGGGTGCGCGACCGCACGCTTGAGGCCTATGGCAAGCATTACACGATCGGCTTCCCACATGAGGAATATCTGTCGGGACGGCCACGCATCGTCTCGCCGCTCTATGAGCGACTGAAGAAACATCGCGCGGTGTTCGGCTCCAAGCTTGGTTGGGAGCGGCCGAACTGGTTCGCGCCGCATGGCGCGGCCGCCGAGGACGTCTACTCGATGGGCCGCCAGAACTGGTTCGGCCCGGTCGGCGACGAGCACCGTCATGTGCGTGAGAAGGTCGGTATCTTCGACCAGTCCTCCTTCGCCAAATACGAGCTGACCGGCATGGACGCGCTGAAGGCGCTCGACTGGATCTGCGCCAACGACGTCAACAAGCCGGTCGGACGGCTGACCTACACGCAGCTTCTCAACACGCGCGGCGGCGTCGAGGCCGACCTCACCGTGTCGCGGCTGGGCGAGGAGCGGTTCTACATCGTCACCGGCACCGGCTTCCGCACGCATGACCTGTCCTGGATAAGCGATCATATCGGCTCCGGCCTCGACGCCAGGCTGACCGACGTCACGGAGGAGTATGGCACGCTGTCGCTGATGGGGCCGCGCGCCCGCGACGTGCTGTCGGCGGTGACGGAGGCCGACGTCTCGAACGCCGCCTTCCCCTTCGGCCATGCGCGCGAGATCGCAATTGCCGGCCATAGCGTGAAGGCGCTACGCGTCACCTATGTCGGCGAGCTCGGCTGGGAGCTGCATGTGCCGATCGACGCCACCGGCAAGGTTTTCGACGCGCTGATGTCGGCGGGCAAGGCGCATGGCATTCGCCCGGTCGGCTACCGGGCGCTGGAATCGCTGCGGCTGGAAAAAGGTTATCGCGCCTGGGGTTCCGACATCACGCCGAACGACACGCCACTGGAAGCGGGGCTGGGCTGGGCGGTGAAGCTCCGCAAGAACACGGACTTCGTCGGACGCAAGGCGCTGGAGGTGGCAGCCGGCAAGGCGCCGACGAAACGCTTTGCCGGCTTCACGGTGGACGACCCCGCGATCGTGCTGGTCGGCCGCGAGACGATCCTGCGCAATGACGAGCCGGTGGGCTACCTCACCAGCGGCGGCTACGGCTACACGGTGAAGAAGAACATCGGCTATGGCTATGTGCGCAATGCCGACGGCGTCAGCGACGAGCTCCTCGCGTCCGGCGATTATGACCTGGTGGTGGCAATGGAACGCACGCCGGCAAAGATCCATCTCGAGGCGATGTACGACCCGGCCGGCGCGAAGATAAAGGCTTGATCCGCGCAGCGCGGGGTCAGCTGACGCGCAGCGCCAGGCAACGGCTCGGCACAGTGTCACCCTCGCCGGGCATCGAGGCATAGGGCCGCGTCTCTTCGAGGCGGGTTATCGTGCCGCGCGCTTCCATCTCGGCGATGCGCTCCGCAAAGCCGGCATCCCACAGCGTATTCTTGACGGTCAGCACGATGACCCCGCCTGGACGGCAGATGCGGATCAGCTCGTCCAGGCCCTCGACCCCGACATGGCCCGAGGTGAAGACGCCGGCCGAAATGATGCCGGCATAGGCGCCGTCGGCGAAAGGCAGCGTGTCGCCCATCGCCAGGCGATGCAGCGCCGTGTAGACGCCCTTGGCGCCGGCCTTGTCCAGCATGCCTTGCGAGATGTCGAGCGCCTCGACCCGCGGATAGCCGGTGATGGCCAGCCATTCGCCGATCAGGCCGGTGCCGGCGCCGGCGTCGAGCAAGGGTTCGGCGCCGCGCGCCAGGTGGCGGGCAAGCAGCGCCAGGCAGATCGTCGGATGGCGATAGCCGGCGGCCGACATGTCGGCGTCGTAGGTGTCCGCCCAGCTGTCATAGATGGCGGCCACGTCTTCCGGCCGCTTCGCCGCATAAGCGGCGCCCAGCGCGCTGTTCTGCTTGCCGTCTGCCATCGCCACTCCCGACACCCCGACTCTCGTTCAATGGATGATAGCCAAGCCGTTAAAATTGTGGAACCGTCAGAGCCATAGCAAATGGCGTGAAGCGGGGACACGACATGACCGACGAATTGCGCGCAGTACTGGCGGCCGTTCCGGTGCTGGCAGGCTATGATGGACCGCTGGAGCGGCTCGGCGGCCTCACCAACAGGGTCTACAGAGCGGGCGACGTGTGCCTGCGCATTCCCGGCAAGGGCACGGAGGAATATATCAACCGCGCCAATGAGGCGGTGGCGGCGCGTGAGGCGGCCAAAGCCGGCGTCAGCCCGGACGTGCTCCATGCCGATCCGGCGACCGGCCTGATGGCGACGCGCTTCATCGCCGGCGCCGAGACGATGTCGCCGGAGAAATTCAAGGCGAGGCCGGGCAGCCCGACGCGGGCTGGCCAGGTCTTCCGAAAACTCCATTCTTCCGGCGCCGTGTTTCCCTTCCGCTTCGAGCTGTTTGCGATGATCGACGACTATCTCAAGGTCCTGTCGACCAAGGATGTGGCGCTGCCCGCCGGCTATCACGACGTGGTGCGCGAGGCAGGCGCGGTGCGCGAGGCGCTTGCCACTCACGCCATCCCGCTTACCGCATGCCATTGCGATCCGCTCTGCGAGAATTTCCTCGATACGGGTGAGCGGATGTGGATCGTCGACTGGGAGTATTCCGGCATGAACGATCCGCTGTGGGACCTTGGCGATCTCTCGGTCGAGGGCAAGTTCGATGCGGGTCAGGACGAGGAATTGATGCGCGCTTATTTCGGCGGCGAGGCGCGGCCGGCGGAGCGCGGACGCGTCGTCATCTACAAGGCGATGTGCGACCTACTCTGGACGCTGTGGGGCCTGATCCAGCTCGCCAACGACAATCCGGCCGAAGATTTCCGCGCCTATGCCGACGGGCGCTTCGCCCGCTGCAAGACGCTGATGGAGACGGCGGAATTCTCACGTCACCTGGCAGCTGTGCGCCTGGGCTAGACCAATCCCGGCTTTCTACCTGAAGACCCTTTGTATCTCGTTCAGCGATCCTGTTTCGTCGGACTTTTTGCAATACCAGATGAGCAGCGCGATGCTGCCGATGGGGAAGAATCCCGCAAGCAGCTGGTGCCAGCCGCTTCTGTTGATGTCATGCAGCCGGCGCGCGGTCATGGCAAGTGTCGGCAGAAGGACGGCAAGATTCCAAAGCGACGAGACGGCTTCGTTTCCCACAAAGATATCGACTATACCCATAAGAACGGCGACGATGATGATGAAGAGGTAGGAATACCAGAACTCCGAGCGGCTGGCCCTGCCGGAAAAGTTCACATAATTTCGAAAAAAACTTGAGATCGCCTCACCGAAGTTCATCGACGGCGGCGTGTCACCAAAACGATTGACGCCGGCTGGCGGCGCCCTCAAGACAACAATGGCAGGCCGAGAAGGATTAGAACTATCAGCCAATGCCATATCGAGAAACTGCCCATGATTTCCCCCAACACCCCAATCTCGGGAGCTATGGATATCCTGCCTACCCCGCCGGAATCAATCGCAGATTGCACCCAATAGGCGATTTGCACCGCAAAATACTTTCCGGATGGAAGGGTAGGATGAGGTGGCCCGAGTCTAGTTCACGCCCTTCGGCACGTTCTCGGGAGGCACTACGGTTTCCACCACCTTCTGGCGATGGAAGATGAAGATGCCGGCAAGCACGACGATAGCCGAGCCGGCCAGAATGCGCGGGCTCGGCACATCGCCGAAGAAAACCAGGCCAAAGACGATGGCCCACAGAAGCAGGCTGTAATGCAGCGGCGCCAGCGTCGAGGCCGGCGCCAGCTTCAGCGCCCTTGTGATCATCAGATGAGCCGCGCAGGAAACGACGCCGAGCAGAAGCATGGCGCCGAAATCGAGCGCGGACGGCGTGCTCCAGGCGCCGATGGTGAGCAGGCCGCCGACAATCAGCGTGCCGATGGTCTGCCAGGTGACCAAAGACGTGTCGCTGGTGCCGCGCAGGAGACGGCCAAGGATGATGGCGAAGCCGAAGGCGATGCTGCCGACCAGCGCAAAGCCTGAAGACATGGAGAAGGCGGCCGAGGACGGCTTCAGGATGATCAGCACGCCGCAGAAGCCGACCAGGATCGCCAGCCAGCGACGCCAGCCGACCTTTTCGCCGAGCAGAAGGTGCGACAGCGCCGCGACATAGATCGGCCCGGCCATATAGAAGCTCATCACGTCGGCGAGCGGCAGGTAGACGACCGCGGCATAGAAAAGCCCGGTGTCGGTGGTGGTGGCGACGACGCGCAGGAGCTGCAAGATCGGCCGGTCCATGTGGAACAGCTTGCCCGTGCCCTGGTTGGCGATCATCGGGCCGAGCACGATGAAGGCGCCGATCGAGCGGATCAGCACCACTTGTCCGACCGAGAAGGAAGCGACCAGCCATTTGCCCATCGCATCGTTCAGCGCGAACATGAAGTCGCCGGCCAGCATCAACAGGATGCCGGCGAGCAACATGTTCCTGATCGTGAAATTGCGGGCGAGCGAAGCCATGCCGCTCCCTAGCCGCAAGCAGCCGGTTTGACGAGGGAAATCCGGAGAATCGGTAAGACCAGCACCGGAAATCGGCTGGTTCTAGCCGGCCCTATGCCGCCGGTTCACCTGCGCTGGCCGGCCGGCGATCGACAGCCGCGTCTCCTGCCTGGTCCGCTCGGCGACGACCTTGCCCCTGGCGATGACGCACAGACGTTCGGGGCGCAAACGAACGGCCTCGATCGCACTGCCGGCGTCGAGCACGACGAGGCTGGCGCGCTTGCCGACGGCGAGGCCAAGGTGGTCGAGCCCCATGATGGCGGCGTTGACGTTGGTGACCATGTCGTAGCAGCGCGCCATGTCGGCCGGGCTCGACATCTGCGCGACATGCAGGCCCATGAAGGCGACGTCGAGCATGTCGGCGGTGCCCAGCGAATACCAGGGGTCGAGCACGCAATCCTGCCCCCAGCCAACCCGGATGCCGAGCGCCAGCATCTCCTTCACCCGGGTCAGGCCGCGCCGCTTCGGGAAAGTGTCATGGCGCCCCTGCAGCATGATGTTGATCAGCGGGTTGGGGATGGCCGAAACACAGGCCTCGGCGATCAGCGGCAACAGCTTCGAGACGTAGTAATTGTCCATCGAATGCATCGAGGTGAGGTGGGAGCCGGCCACCCTGCCCTGCAGGCCGAGGCGCTGCGTTTCATAAGCGAGCTGCTCGATATGGCGCGACAGCGGATCGTCGGTCTCGTCGCAATGCATGTCGACCATCAGGCCGCGTTTCGCCGCGATCTCGCAAAGCTCTGTCACCGAGCGGGTGCCGTCGGCCATGGTGCGCTCGAAATGCGGAATGCCGCCGACGATGTCGACGCCCATATCGAGCGCCCGGACAGTATTCTTGAGCGCCGTCGGCGAGCGATAGAGGCCGTCCTGAGGAAACGCCACCAGCTGCAGGTCGATATAGGGCGCGACGGTTTTCTTGACGTCGAGCAGGGCTTCCACCGCGAGCAACCGGTCGTCACAGACATCGACATGGCTGCGGATGGCGAGCAGGCCCATCGACACGGCCCAGTCGCAATAGGCGAGCGCACGCTCGCGTACGGCCTCATGCGTCAGAAGCGGCTTCAGCTCGCCCCAGAGCGCGATGCCTTCGAGCAGCGTGCCAGACCCGTTGATGCGAGGAATGCCATAGGACAGAGTGGCGTCCATGTGGAAATGCGGATCGACGAAGGGCGGCGAGACCAGATTGCCGCGGGCATCGATCTCCGTCGGCGCGGAGCCCGGCAGTTTCTGCTCGAGGGCCATGATGGTTTCGCCGGCAATGCCGATATCGGCAATTCTGCCGTCCGGCAGCGTGCCGCCGCGCACGATGAGGTCGAAATCCATCCGTCGTCACCCTTTCCCAAGAATCGGCAATCACCGTGGCCGAAAAGACAGCCTCGCGCAGCCTTTTCTTTCGCCTGCAGCCGAAAGGTTCCATCGCGCCGCAACTCGCTCTATAAGCCGCCTCGCGCCCTCGTGGCGAATCCGAAATTCTTTGCAAGTCAGACACAGGATCGGCCGTTGTTTCGCTTCTTCCGCTCGACGGAAAATCAGCGCCTTATCGCGAGGCTGGTGAGGGAATCCTTTCACGAGCATAAATTCGGCTATGGCGCCGCCATAGCGTCGATGCTGGTGGTTGCCGCCATGACCGGCGCCAGCGCCTGGATCCTGCGCGAGATCACCAACGAATTCGTGGTCTTCAAAAGGCTCGACCGCGTCAACCTGATCGCGGCCGGAGTCGCGGCGATCTTCCTGCTCAAGGGCCTCGCCACCTTCGTCCAGGCCTATTTCATGAGCCGCGTTGGCAATGCCATCATCGCCGATCGGCAGCGCAAGATCTACGATCGCATTCTGGCGCAAGGCATCGAGTTCTACCATTCGACCTCGTCGGCCGATCTGATCGCCCGCATGACAAACAACGCGCAGGCGGCGCGCAGCGTGCTCGATCTCGTCGTGACGTCCTATGTGCGCGATCTGGTGACGCTGATCGTCCTGGTCGGGGTCATGATCTGGCAACAGCCGGCGCTGTCGCTGATCTGCTTCGTCGTCGGGCCGGTTGCGATCTACGGCGTCAACCGCATCCTGAAGCGCGTCCGCAATATCGCCGCCTTGGAGTTCCGCTCGCTTGGGCAGATCGTTCACGTCATGCAGGAAACGGCGATCGGCGTACGCGTCGTCAAATCCTTCAACCTTGAAGGCGCGATGCGCAAACGCATGTACCAGGCCGTCTCCGACGTCGAGAACCGCGCCAACAACATCGCCACGCTGGAGGCGGCCACCAGCCCGGTGATGGAAACCATTGCCGGCCTGGCAATCGCCGGCGCGGTCTTTATCAGCGGGTTTCTGGTGTTGCAGGGCGGGCAGATGCCGGGCAACATCATGGCCTTCATCGCATCGCTGCTGCTCGCCTATGAGCCGGCTAAGCGCCTGGCCCGCGTTCGCATCTCGCTTGAGACCGGCATCGTCGGCGTGCGAATGATGTTCCAGCTCGCCGACCGGCCGCTGACGCTCGCGGAAAAACCTGGCGCCAGGCCGCTGCGAGCGGGGCCGGGCGAAATCCGCTTCGACAATGTCAGCTTCGCCTATCCGGAAAGCCCACCGGTGTTCGAGGACTTCGACCTGACGCTCGAGGCCGGCAAGATGACGGCGCTGGTCGGGCCGTCCGGCAGCGGCAAGTCGACGATCCTCAACCTGATCATGCGCATGTACGACCCGCAGACCGGCAGAGTGATGTTCGACGGCCAGGACATTTCCTTCGCGACGCTCGATTCGCTCAGGAAGAAGATCGCCTATGTCAGCCAGGACACGTTCCTGTTTGCCGGCACGGTCATGCACAATATCCGCCTCGGCCGTGAGGACGCGACCGATGAAGAGGTGATCGCCGCCGCCAAGGCCGCCAATGCGCATGACTTCATCAGCGCCATGGCCAAGGGCTACGAGACGGAGGTCGGCGAGAACGGCTCGCTTTTGTCCGGCGGCCAGCGCCAGCGCATCTCGATCGCACGCGCCATGCTGCGCAATGCCGAGATCCTGCTGCTAGACGAAGCGACGAGCGCGCTCGACGCCGAATCGGAAGCGCTGTTCCGCGACGCGCTGCAGCAACTGACGGTCGGACGCACGACGATCGTCATCGCGCACCGGCTGTCGACCGTGCACCAGGCCGACACCATCGTGGTGCTGGAACACGGCAAGGTGCTGGAAAGCGGCCCGCACAAGACCCTGCTCAAGCAGGGCGGACTCTACCAGAAGCTGTATGAATATCAGCTGATGCCGTAGCAGATCCACCTTCTCCCCTTGTGGGAGAAGGTGGATCGGCGCGCAGCGCCGAGACGGATGAGGGGTGTTGGAAGAAACGAGGCACTGAAGAATAGGGTGCTTCATGCGTCCTTTTCTTCATTATCGCGATCCTTCCAACACCCCTCATCCGTCGCCTTCGGCGACACCTTCTCCCACAAGGGGAGAAGGGAAGACCTCTTACTCCGGCACTTTCCGCACCGCGCCCTTGTCGGCGCTGGTGGCGAAGGCGGCGTAGGCGCGCAACGCGGTCGTCACTTTCCGCTTGCGCTTCTCGGCCGGCTTCCATGCGTCGGCGCCCTTGGCGTTCATCGCCGCACGGCGCGCTTCGAGCTCGGCGTCGCTGATGGCGAGCCGGATGGTGCGGTTGGGGATGTCGATCTCGATCGTGTCGCCTTCCTGGACCAGGCCGATCGCGCCGCCCTCGGCGGCTTCCGGCGAGACGTGACCGATCGAAAGGCCCGACGTGCCGCCGGAGAAGCGGCCGTCGGTGATCAGCGCGCAGGCTTTGCCGAGGCCCTTCGACTTCAGGTAGCTGGTCGGATAGAGCAT
Organism: Mesorhizobium sp. WSM3859; assembly: GCF_002295065.1. GTDB lineage: Bacteria > Pseudomonadota > Alphaproteobacteria > Rhizobiales > Rhizobiaceae > Mesorhizobium. Next base: position 313,601 of record NZ_NSGG01000005.1, on the reverse strand, counting down.
CTCCTGCATGCCGGGGCCGCCGCGCGGCCCTTCATAGCGGATGACGACGATGTCGCCGGCCTTGATCTCGTTGCCGAGGATCGCCTTGACGGAAGCGTCCTGGCTTTCGAAGACGCGGGCCGGGCCGGTGAATTTCAGGATCGACTCGTCGACGCCGGCGGTCTTCACGATGCAGCCGTCGAGCGCCAGATTGCCCTTCAGCACGGCAAGGCCGCCATCCTTCGAGAACGGCGTCTTGGCCGAGCGGATCACGCCCGTTTCGCGGTTCGTGTCGAGCTCGTCCCAGCGGCGGTCCTGGCTGAAGGCCACCTGCGTCGGCACGCCGCCGGGGGCGGCGCGGAAGAAGTCGCGGACATTCTCGGCCGAGCTGCGGGAAATATCCCAATGGTCGAGCGCTTCGCCGAGGGTGGCGGTGTGCACGGTCGGCAGGTCGCGGTTGATCAGGCCGGCCTGGTCGAGCTGGCCGAGGATGGCCATGATGCCGCCGGCGCGGTGGACGTCCTCCATGTGGACGTCGGACTTGGCCGGCGCGACCTTGCAGAGCACCGGCACCTTGCGCGACAGCCGGTCGATGTCCTCCATAGTGAAGTCGACCTCGCCCTCATGGGCTGCGGCAAGGATGTGCAGCACCGTGTTGGTCGAGCCGCCCATGGCGATGTCGAGCGCCATGGCGTTCTCGAAAGCGCCCTTGGAGGCGATCCTGCGTGGCAGTGCCGTCTCATCGTCCTGCTCGTAGTAGCGCTGGGCGAGATCGACGACGAGATGGCCGGCCTCGACGAACAGTCGCTTGCGGTCGGCATGGGTGGCCAAGGTCGAGCCATTGCCAGGCAGCGACAGGCCGAGCGCCTCGGTCAGGCAGTTCATGGAGTTAGCGGTGAACATGCCGGAGCAGGAACCGCAGGTCGGGCAGGCCGAGCGCTCGATGACCTTGACGTCCTCGTCGGAAATCTTGTCGTCGGCGGCGGCGACCATGGCGTCGACCAGGTCGAGCGCCTGCGCCTTGCCGGCCAGCACTACCTTGCCGGCCTCCATCGGGCCGCCCGAGACGAAGACGGTCGGGATGTTGAGGCGAAGCGAGGCCATCAGCATGCCAGGCGTGATCTTGTCGCAATTGGAGATGCAGACCATGGCGTCGGCGCAATGCGCGTTGACCATGTATTCGACGGAATCGGCGATCAGCTCGCGCGACGGCAGCGAATAGAGCATGCCGTCGTGGCCCATGGCGATGCCGTCATCGACGGCGATGGTGTTGAACTCCTTGGCGACGCCGCCGGCCTTCTCGATCTCGCGCGCGACGAGCTGACCGAGGTCCTTCAGATGGACATGGCCCGGCACGAACTGGGTGAAGGAGTTGACCACGGCGATGATCGGCTTGCCGAAATCCGAATCCTTCATGCCGGTGGCGCGCCACAGGCCGCGGGCGCCTGCCATGTTGCGGCCATGGGTGGTGGTGCGGGAACGATAGGCGGGCATTGAATTGTCCTTGCTAGCTGGCCGCGCCGGTGCGCGGCGGGCGGCGCTCAAAATTAGTCGGCAGCGGTTATAGCGATCACGACCCGGCCTTGCCACAATTTTGCGCTGCGCCAGGATTCTTCCGGAAAATTTCAAATCGCTGTCGGATCGGGCGCATCCAGGCCGTCCTTGGCAGACGGCAAGAGATGGCACCATTCTCGGGGTCAGCCGTTCCAATGTAACAGCAGGAAGCAACCAAGGAGCACGACATGCAGAAGATCACCACCTTCCTGTGGTTCGACACTCAGGCCGAAGACGCCATGAACCACTACATCTCCATCTTCAAGAATTCGAAGGTGCTGAGCGTGACGCGCTGGCCTGAAGGCCATCCGCAGCAAGGCCAGGTGCTGGTCGCCTCCTTCGAACTCGACGGCGTTCAGTTCCTGGCACTCAACGGCGGGCCGCAGTACAAGTTCACCGAAGCGATCTCACTGTCGATCGACTGCAAGACGCAAGCTGAGGTCGATCATTTCTGGACCAGGCTTACCGAAGGCGGCGGCGAGCCGGGGCCTTGCGGGTGGCTGAAGGACAAGTTCGGCGTTTCCTGGCAAGTGGTGCCGGAGCAGCTGCCGCGGTTGCTTCAAGATCCCGACCGGGGCAAGGCCGGACGCGTCATGGACGCCATGATGAAGATGGGCAAGATCGAGATCGACAAGTTGGAAGCGGCGGCGAAAGGGTGAGAATTAGTGAGTAGTGAATGGTGAATGGTGAATGGTGAATGGTGAGCGATAGCAGCCACTCTTTCCCGACTACTACTCACTATTTACTATTTACTATTTACTACTCACTACTCACCATTCACCATTCACCAGAATCACGCCGCCTTGTCGCGGACCTGGTAGTCCTTGACGGCGGTGAAGCGGATTGCTTTCCAGCGCTCGGCCTCGTAGTTCAGCGAGAAGGCGTGCTGGGCGAGGAAGACCGGATCGTTGTCGAGATCGCGGGCGATGTCGCCGCGATGCGATTCGATGAAACGCTGCACCTCCGCCTTGTCGTCGGCCGCGATCCAGCGGCAGACGGAAAAGCGCGACATCTCGAAATCCACCGGCAGCGTGTATTCGATGTTGAGCCGTTCCTTGAGCACGTCGAGCTGCAGCGCGCCGACGACGCCGACGATGGCCGGCGAACCGTCCTCCGGCGAGAAGAGCTGCACCACGCCCTCCTCGGCCATCTGGTGCAGAGCTTCCTTCAGCTTCTTGGCCTTCATGGCGTCGCCGAGGCGCACGCGGCGCAGGATTTCGGGCGCGAAGTTCGGCACGCCCCGGAACAGGATCTCCTCGCCCTCGGTCAGCGTGTCGCCGATGCGCAGCGTGCCGTGATTGGGAATCCCGACGACGTCGCCGGCAAAGGCCTCGTCGGCGGTGACGCGGGTGCGGGCGAAGAAGAATTGCGGTGCCGAGAGGCTCATCGGCTTGCCGGTGCGCACCAGCTTGGCCTTCATGCCGCGCTCCAGCTTGCCGGAACAGACGCGCACGAAAGCGATGCGATCGCGATGGTTGGGGTCCATGTTGGCCTGGATCTTGAAGACGAAGGAGGTCATCTTCTCCTCCGTCGCCTCGACCAGACGTTCGTCGGCTTCCTGGGCGCGCGGCGGCGGGCCGTAGGCGCCGAGCGCCTCGATCAGGTCGCGCACGCCGTAATTGCGAAGCGCCGAGCCAAAATAGACGGGGGTCAGATGGCCCTCGCGGAAGGCTTCCACGTCGAGCGGACGACAGGCCTCGCGGGCGAGCTCCAGCTCCTCGATGAAGTCGTTGCGCTCGTTTTCGGGCAGCAAGCCCGCGACCCGGTTGGAATCCGGACCGTTCACAGGCGTGCGCTCCTTCTCGTCGTCGCTGCGGCGCACCGCGTTCTGCGCCAGATGGTAGGTGCCCGAAAAAGTCCTGCCGCGGCCGATCGGCCAGGTGACGGGAGCGGTGTCCAGCGCCAGCTTCTGCTCGATCTCGTCGAGAATCTCGAACGGATCGCGGCTCTCTCGGTCCATCTTGTTGACGAAGGTGATGATCGGGATGTCGCGCAGCCGGCAGACCTCGAACAGCTTCAGCGTGCGCGGCTCGATGCCCTTGGCGGCGTCGATGACCATGACGGCCGAATCCACCGCAGACAGCGTGCGATAGGTATCGTCGGCGAAATCCTCGTGGCCGGGCGTGTCGAGCAGGTTGAAGACGTTGTCGTCATATTCGAAGGTCATCACCGAGGTGACGACCGAGATGCCGCGCTCGCGCTCGATCTTCATCCAGTCGGACCGCGTCTGGATGCGGTCCTTCTTGGCCTTGACCTCGCCGGCAAGCTGGATAGCGCCACCGAACAGCAGCAGCTTTTCGGTGAGCGTGGTCTTGCCGGCGTCCGGGTGGGCGATGATCGCGAAGGTGCGGCGGCGCGATACCGCCTGTTCGATGTCTTCTGCCAATTTGATGGAATCCTGTCTGTGGCGCGGGCTTCTAGCAGCGCTTACCCGGCATGTCGACAGTTTCAGGCAGATCGGCTCGCCGGGAGGCGTGTTCGCCGCCATGGCGGGGTCTGCTCATAGTCAGGCCTCGCCATGTTCCGTGCGGCCGTACCTGGTAATCCACCGTATTTCCGAGCGCCCGACGCCGATGTCGTGCAGCAGGTAGTCAGGCAATTCGTCCAGTCTGGCCCGGTCCCTGCGAATGCGCACGATGCGCGCGAGGGCATGTCCCGCGGCACGAGATATCGCAACGGCAGCCGCGAAGAAGCGGCTGAGCGCGGGCCGGTCGGCGACGAGTTCCCGCCCAAAGATGGTCATGGTCGTGTCTCCTTGTTGAACGATGAATTCGGGAGGGCACCGAAGGCCCTCCCGAAGGCTTCTTGGAGAGATCAGGACCGGTCGCGCTTGCAGCTCAGATGCCGCAAAGCTTCACGGTCCGCGCGGTCAGGCGGCGGCGTAAGCCGTCGTCGGATCGAACAGGCGCTTCACCTCGGTGACCTTGGTCGCCGGGAAGCCGCTCATCTTGGCGTGGCGCTGGATGATCGCCTCGTCCTTGGCGAGGTAGACGCAGAACGTCTTGTCGTCCGTCACGAAGGATTCCACCCACTGAATGTCCGGCCCGAGTTCGGCCAGAACGGCATTCGAGGCCTTGGAGGCGTCGCGAAGCTGCGCGCGCTCGAAGGTGCCGACCTTGGGAATTTCGCGCTCGATGATGTACTTCTGCATTTTGCAATCTCCTTGATCTGAGGTTCAAATGCCGCCGGGCACTCGATCAGATCGGTGCCGGTGGCATCCCTGGGGCGGCTGGGGTAAACTCTCGCTTGGCCCGCCAGGCAGGCGCAGATTTACGGAACAGGCGGCCGACAGTCCTTACGCCGGCCTTATCTTCTTCTGATCCTTTACCCATTGTCGTTGTGGGGGGCGCTGCCGATGGGAATTTATAGCTTCGGCGACTTCGAGCTTAACGAGGATACGCGCGCACTTCGTCTCGCCGGGGGCGAGATCGAGACGCAGCCTTTGGTGTTCGATTTCCTCGCCATCCTGCTGCGGCATCAGGACCGCGCCATGAGCAAGGACGAGCTGCTCGAAACGCTATGGCCCGGCGTGACGGTGACCGAGGCTTCGCTGCAGCGCGTGGCGAGCCTTGCCCGCAGCATTCTTCGCCAGGGCGGCATGGAGACGGCGCTGCGCAACCTGCCCCGCTTCGGTTACCGGATCTGCCTCGACAAGCTGGCCGCGGCGGAAACGGCAGCTCGGGCCGATGCGGGCAGCAAGCCCTCAAGCCCAGGCTCGCCGATCCTGGCCGCACGCGCCGCCGCCGCGGCGCGAAAATGGCACGAGGCCGCGGCTGCTTTCGCCGAGGCGGATGCCGCCGACGAGTTGCTGACGGCCGACCTCGAAGAATGGGCACTGGCGCTGGAATGCCTGGGAAGGCCGTCAGAAGCGATCCCGCTCCTCACGCGCGCGGCGACGGAATACGGCGTGGCCGGCGCACGCCTGCGAGCGGCTTCCCCGGCAATCACCCTCGCCATGATCCATCTCGAGAGAGGAGAGCTTGCCGCGGCCAACGGGTGGCACAAGCGTGCCGCGCAGCTGATCGACAAAGCGACCGAGAGCAGGGAACATGGGCTCTGGTGCTGGATGGGCGCGCGCATCAAGGGCGCGGAGGCCGAGCCGGAGCATGCGCTTGCTCTTGCCGAGCAAGCTTTCGAGGTCGGCAAAAATCTCGAAGACCCAGTCGTGGAATCGCTCGGTCTCATCTATCGCGGCTTCTTCAAGCTCTGCCTTGGGGAAACAAAATCCGGGCAGGAGGACCAGGATTTTGCCGCGGCACTCGGTCTCTCCAGCGACGTCGACCCGATCGTCGGCGGCATCCTCTATTGCAATATTTTGTGGGCCTGCCGGAATTTCGGCGACTGGGCGAGGGCCAATCAATGGACCCTCAGCTACGAGGGCTGGTGCAGAGGGCACGGGCTGGAGGAACTCACGGGCTCGTGCCGGCTGCACCGGGCCGAGGTGCTCGGCGTTCATGGCACGCTGAAGGAGGCTGAGGCGCTGGTGCGCGCGGCGCTTGATCAGCTTGCGCTCGACGCGCCTTGGGCAACGGGCGATGCGCTGCGCGTCCTGGGTGACATTCATCTTGCCGCCGGCGATTTCGCCCAGGCGGAAGCAGCCTATCGCGCGTCCCACGCCGCGGGCTGGGACCCGCAGCCCGGCCTTGCGCTGCTGCAGCTCGAGCAGGGGCAGGCAGAGGCCGCTTTCAGCGCGCTCGAGCGGTCCCTGGTTGGGAACCGCTGGCCAACCCTGCAGCGGCGGGGCATGGTTCTCGCCACGCTTGCCAAGGTCGCAGCGCGGACCGACCGGCCGGAGCGCGCCAACGAAGTGATCGCCGAACTGGAACGTGAGCCGCAGCGTTGGCCGATGGCCTCAATCCGGGCGCTGGCCGCCGAGGCCAAGGCGGAACTGTTCATGCGGGAGAATCGCCTCACCGAAGCGGTGCGGGAGCTGCAGATCGCATGCTCGCACTGGGCCGAGATCGGCTCGCCCACCAACTGCGCGGAGGCCAGGCTTTCGCTCGCGGCGCTGCTCGTCCAACTCGGCGACCGAACCGGCGCGGAGCTGGAACTTGGCACCGTTCTAGCGGTCGCGAAGAAAGTGGATTCGCCCCGACTCATGCGGCGCCACGAGGCGCTCACGGGCCTGCTTGCCGGTGCTCAGACGACGGCAGCTGCCGGCGCGTAAGTCATGCTTGCCGCTTGAGGTCCGCCCAGGGCGGTGGCATGACGGGGAAAAAACTCCCCAAAGGCCGAGCATGAGCAGCGCAAAGCAAGTCATCGTCATCGGCGCCGGTATCATCGGCGCCTCGATCGCCTGGCATTTGGCGAAGGGCGGCGCTCGCGTCACTGTGGTGTCAGAGAGTGGCGCCGGCGGCGTGGCGACGCCCAATTCCTTCGCCTGGATCAATGCCAGTTGGGGCAATCCCGAGACCTATTTCCGGCTGCGCACCCGCGCCATGGCCGAATGGAAGCGTTTGGCGGGCGAGTTGCCCGGGCTGCCGCTCGCCTGGTGCGGCGGCCTTTGCTTCGACCTGCCGCCGGACAGGCTCGAAGCCTATGCGGCCGAACACTCGTCATGGGGCTACGGCATCGAGCGCGTCGACGCCAAGCGGGCGGGGCAAATCGAGCCCAACCTCGTCGAGCCACCTGACTTCGCCGTCTACGTCGCGGAGGAAGGCGTGGCCGAGCCGGCCGCAACTGCCGGGGCGCTGCTGGCGGACGCCGAACGGCTTGGCGCGCGCGTGATCGCCGGCACCGTGGAGAGGCTCGCGCTGACTGCAGGCCGGGTCACCGGCGTGGTCGTTTCCGGCGAAACCATCAGCGCGGACGACATCGTCATCGCGGCCGGTACGGGCGCGCCGGCGATCGCCGCAACGGCTGGTGTCAAATTGCCAATCGAGACGCCGCCCGGCTTGATCGTGCATTCCCGCCCCTACAAGAAGCTGCTGAACGGGCTGGTGCATGCCGAGAGATTGCATATGCGCCAGACGGCCGAGGGCCGCATCATCGCCGGCTCGGATTTCGCCGGCGGAGATCCCGGCGAGAACCCTGGGGCTACGGCGCGCGACTTGTTCGCGGTCATGAAGGCTGCATTGCATGGCGCGGACGGGCTGGAATTCGAATTCCACACGGTCGGCTACCGGCCCAATCCGGTCGATGGTTTTCCGATCATCGGGCGTGCCGAGAGCGTCGACGGCCTCTACATCGCAGTCATGCATTCGGGCATCACGCTGGCGCCGGCCGTCGGTCTCTTTGTTGCGCGCGAGATCATCGAAGGCGAGCGCGATCCGCTGCTAAAGCCTTACGGGCGGGGGCGTTTTGCGTAGTCGAACTCGTTGCCGGGCGACGTCTGTAGAGAGGTAGCGCTCTACGGTTAGCCGTATAGCGCCCACCGGGCCGTTGCTGGGGCAAAAGGCCGGACGCTGGTGCTGTCCCGGGTCATGGTCACGAAGCTCGACTGCGGAATCTCATGCCATGCGCGGCCATCGCGGTCGAAAGGTTCGGAGACGATGCAGCGTCCCGCGCGTTTGGCGAAGGCCGCGGTATAGAGGGTCGGCGCGTGATCGTCAGTGGCGTAGCGAACGGCGTGAAGCGCCTTCCCATCGCTGAAGGCGGCCGTGAGCTTCAGCGACGGCTCGACGCCGGCACGGCGCGAAGCCTCGATGACATGACCTGTGACACGTGACACGGCGCCATATGGATCGATCGAGAGTCCAGCGCCGAGCATCAGGCGGAAGAGCAATTCGGAATCCGTTGTCCCCTCGAGCTGATCGAACAGCGCATCGGAAAGCGCGTTCTCCAGCCGGCGGCGGATCTTTTCAAAACCGCCGATCTGGCCGTTATGCATGAACGACCACTGGCCCGAGATGAACGGGTGGCAGTTCATGCGGCTGGTGGCGCCGCCGGTCGAGGCGCGGACGTGGGCAAGGAATAGCCCCGACTTGATCTGCCGGCCAAGGCTTTTCAGATTGGGGTCGGACCAGGCCGGCAGGATGTCGCGGTAGAGGCCCGGCTCCGGCCGATCACCATACCAGGCCACGCCGAAGCCGTCGGCATTGGTTGGAGTTTTCGCCTCCCGCGCGTGACTGCTCTGCGCAATCAGTGAATGGGAAGGCGCGGCGATGACGTCTTCGAGGAAGATCGCGTCGCCGAGATAGGCAGCCCACCTGCACATTGTCCTGTCATCCCTTTGCTCGTGCGTTTTCAGGCGCGCGAATGATTTCCATTCGCCGCTCGTTGGGCGCCACAGATGACAGGGCAACGGTTTAACGTCCTTACGCCGCGCTTATGTTTTGCTGATCCTTGGTTCAGCCCGCCAGCGCCAACGGGGCCACGGCCGGCGCAAATGGCCGGATGCTGATGCCGCCCCTCGTCATGGTAACGAAGCTCGAGGGCGGGATCGCCTGCCAGTCGCCGCCGTCGCGGTCGAAGGGCTCGGAGACGATGCAATGGCCGGCGCGCCTGGCGAAGGCGCCGGTATAGAGCGTCGGCGCATGGTCGTCGGTGGCATAGCGCACGGCGTAGAGCGCCTCGCCATCGGAAAAGGCGGCCGTCAGTTTCAGGGCCGGCTCGATGCCGGCGCGGCGCGAGGCTTCGACGACGCAGCCGGTTGGCCGCGACACCGCGCCTTGCGGGTCCGTCGCCAGCCCCTGATCGATCATCAGGAGAAAGAAGAGTTCGGAATCGGTCGTGCCCTCGCGCTGGCCGAAGACGTCGTCGGAGAGCGAATTCTCCAGCACGCGGCGGATCTTTTCGAAGCCGCCGATCTGGCCGTTATGCATGAACGACCAGCGGCCGGAGACGAACGGGTGGCAGTTCATGCGGCTGGTGGCGCCGCCGGTCGAGGCGCGGACGTGAGCGAGGAACAGGCCGGATTTGATCTGCTGGCAAAGGCTTTTCAGGTTGGGGTCCGACCACGCCGGCAGGATGTCGCGGTAAAGGCCGGGCTCGGGCCGGTCGCCATACCAGGCGAGACCAAAACCGTCGCCATTGGTCGGCGACTTGGCTTCCTGGGCGCAGTGGCTTTGGGCGATCAGCGAGTGGCAGGGCGCGGTGATGATGTCTTCGAGGAAGACTGCTTCACCAAGATAGGCCGCCCACCGGCACATCGCATTCCACCATCTATCAGGCGCGATCCATCAGAGCCGCCGGCTCCTTGACCGCGTGCGAGCCTCTGTTGTGCGTGCGCTCATAGAGTTCGCGCACGATTCGGCTCGCCGTAGTTTCGAACAGAAACGGCAAGAAAGCGTGAACAAGCGCGGCGCCTGCCGCCATCGACAGGCGCGAGCAGAACCAGGCGGCAAAGGCCATGTGGCCGAAATAGGTCTCGCCGACCTTCTCCGGATGCGAGGTGAACAGTGCCGTAACCCGTGTCGTCATGGTGATCCCTCCTGCCGGGATGAGTCCCGATGGTGAGTATCGTGCCATAGAGCTTTGGTTCATCGGTCCCAAATTGTCCTTGCTTTTGGCTGTTTGGTGAGACATTTTCCCAATATGACTGCCGATATTGATAAGATTGATCGAAGATTGCTGGCCGAGCTGCAGCGCGACGGCACGCTTTCGGTCGACCAGTTGTCGGAGCGGGTGGCACTTTCACGCAATGCCTGCTGGCGGCGCGTCAAGCGGCTGGAAGAGGACGGCGTCATCACCGGCCGCGTGGCGCTGGTCGATGCCGACAAGCTGGGGCTCGGCCTCTCGGTCTTCATCCTGATCCGCACCTCCAACCACGACCCGGAATGGCTGCAGAAGTTTCGCGCGGCGGTGACCGGCTTTGCCGAGATCACCGGCGTCTATCGAATGTCGGGCGACCTCGACTATGTGCTGAGAGCCCGGGTCGCCGACGTGAAGGCCTATGACCGCCTCTACCAGCGGCTGATCGCCAAGGTGGCGCTGTCGGATGTCTCGGCCTCCTTCGTCATGGAGGAGATCAAGGAGACGACCGTGGTGCCGGTGGAACTGCGCTGACGCGGAACCGCCTTGAAAGAAAGGCGTTGATAGCTCTGCTGCCGGGTTGACCGAATCGGCCCCTGCGCCGATAGGAGTGGGCTCATGCGCACCGCTGTCTATCCTACCTCCGTCATCGGCCCCACCGTCGGTTTCGTCAGGCTCCCGCATGGCGAGGGCCTGCCTCTGCCGGCCTATGAGAGCGCGGGCGCGGCCGGCATGGATTTGCGGGCCGCGGTGCCAGAAGACAGGCCGCTGCTTATTCTGCCGGGAAAGCGGGCCCTGGTGCCGACCGGGCTTGTCCTGGAAATCCCGGAAGGCATGGAAGGCCAGGTGCGGCCACGCTCGGGCCTTGCCTTCAAGCATGGCCTCACCGTCCTCAATTCGCCCGGCACTGTCGACAGCGACTATCGCGGCGAGGTGAAAGTGCTGCTGGTCAATCTCGGCGACGAGGACATCGCCGTGACGCGCGGCATGCGCATCGCCCAGATCGTCTTTGCCGCGGTGACGCAGGTTACGATCGAAGAGCGCGCGCTGGCCGGCGGCACGACGCGCGGCGCGGGCGGTTTCGGGTCAACCGGCACGGCTTGATGCAAGTTCCAAAGCTGGTCATTTTCGACTGCGACGGGGTTCTGGTCGATACCGAAAACCTTGCCAATTGGCGCCTCGCCGAATGGCTGAGCGCCGCCGGCTTTGCGACGAACTTCGAATATTGCCGCAAGAATTTTTCCGGCCGCAGCATGGCCTCGGTGCAGAAAGAGATCGAGGAGACGACAGCGGTCCGGCTCGGCGCCGACTTCGTCGAGCGTTGGAATGCCGGCCTGCCGGATCTTTTTTCACACGGCGTCGAGGCGATCCCTTATGTGCGTGAGTTCGTCGAGGCCGTCCGCGCCGCCGGCATCGCCTATTGCGTCGCTTCCTCTGCGCGGGTGTCGAAAATGCACATCACGCTCGGCCAGACCGGCCTGTTGCCGCTGTTCGAGCATGCAATGTTTTCCTCGACCATGGTCGGGCGCGGCAAGCCGTTCCCGGACCTGTTCCTGCATGCGGCCAAGACCATGGGCTTCGCGCCCGCCGATTGCATCGTCATCGAGGACAGCGTCGCGGGAACGCAAGCCGGCATTGCCGCCGGCATGCGGGTGTTCTCCTACCACGCCGATCCACTCACCGACCGCGATGGCCTGGCAGCCGCCGGCGGCATTCTGTTCGACGACATGCGGGAACTGGCAGGGCTGGTGCCGATCCGCTGATCATGCCCGGCTGCGCACCGCAAAACACCGTGCTAGCGTGGGCACATCCGAGGGGTGCGGTCCATGATTTCCATACTATGCCGTTTCATGCTCGCCTGCCTGCTGCTGCCGTGCCTGTGGGCGGCCGCGCTGGCCCAGGACGTCAGCTTTCCGGAGCTGAGCAGCGCTGTCGGAGGTCGTCAGGACGTCACCTATCTTGATCTTGCCAAGATGGTCGTCCCCGACCTGAAGGCAGGCGCCAACGGCTTCTACGACGGCAGCGCCCCAATCGATGTGCGCGACATCCTCGGCGGCGAAGAGGGCGGCTCGCCGCCCGAGACCGTCAACCTGCCGAACGCGGCGGTGCTCGCCGTCAAGGCCGGCGGCAAGGACCGATTGGTGATACTTTTCGACCTCGGCCAGTCGCAGGACAGCGCCGAAGGTTTCGCGGTGCTGGCGCTCTACGACCTGGCGGGCAAGCCAAAGCTGCTCGATGCTGTGAATGTCGCAGTCGACAGGCTCACCTCTTTTCGCGAACCTGCCAAAGTTTCGATCGCCGCCGGCGACGATGCCATCGTGACCACGAGCACGCATTTCAACTCGAACCAGGGCTATGCCGGCACCATGCTGATCATGGTCCACAACGACCGCTTCTCGCTGATCGACGCGATCTATACGTTCGACGAAAATTACTGCGCCTACCGGCGCACGCAAAACCTGGCCTTCCAAAGCCTTGGTGGCCAGAAGCCTTATGCGCGCCTAAAGGCCACGGTGACGGACGCGACGGTGCCAAGCGGCGAAAGCTGCGACGAGGTATCGCCAAAGGCCAGCTCTCACGACATTTCCGTCACCTATCGTTGGGACAAGGCCAAGTCGCGCTATGTCCGGAATTCCGATGCCTTCGAGAAATTGTCAGCAGAGAACGAGAAACGCTTCTGAAGGAAACGCATTCATTTGCCCGGTCCCGGCCCGCGCGATAGATTTCCCCCCACGACCCCGCTCGTGATTGAGGACCCGCCATGGACAAGGGCAAGATTTTTCGCGACCTGCATGCCTCCACCTTCGTCATGCCCAACCCCTGGGACATCGGCACGACAAAGCTTCTCGCTTCATTCGGCTTCAAGGCGCTGGCTACGACCAGCGCCGGCTTCGCCTTCTCGCGCGGCCTGCCGGACGGCGCCGTGACCTTCGAGGCCATGATCCACCATTGCCGCGATGTGACCGCGGCAACCGACCTGCCGGTTTCGGCCGATCTGGAGCGCGGCAAGGGAGACAGCCCCGAGCAGGCGGCCGAGACCATCTTCGCGGCGGAGGCCGCAGGGCTTGCCGGCTGCTCGATCGAGGACCACACGGGCGACCCCGCCAACCCGATCTATGATTTCTCTCATGCCGTCGAACGCGTCGCGGCCGCCGTCGAGGCGGCCAGGGCGCTCAAGCGCGATTTCGTCTTCACCGCGCGGGCCGAGAATTTCCTCTGGGGCAAGACCGACCTCGACGACACCATCAAGCGGCTGCAGGCCTTCGAGAAGGCCGGCGCCGACGTGCTTTATGCACCAGGCATCGGCGACGTCGAGATGGTGCGCACGATCTGCTCGTCGGTGAGCCGTCCAGTCAATGTGATGGCGCGGCCGGGCTTCACCATCGCCGACCTCGCCACGGCCGGCGTCAAGCGCGTCTCGCTTGGACCGTGGCTGACCAATTTCGCCTATGGCATGCTGGAGACGGCGGCGCGCGAAATCCAGCAGGACGGCACGTTTGGCTTCACCCGCGTGGCAATGCCGTTCGGCAAGCTGCAGGCGCTGTTTCGCGGCGGCGCGGCCGAACTGGACTAGACCGGCTCCCGCGCCGAAACCGCCTTGTGCAGGTGCACCATCATGGCGGCCGCGAAAAGCGGCGTCAGCAGGTTGAGCAGCGGCACGGAGAGGAACAGGGCGATGACCAGCCCGGCCAGGAACACCGTGCCGGCATATTTGCGGCGCAGCGCCTTGGCCTCCGCCTCCGGGCGGAAACGCATGGCGGCGAATTCGAAGAATTCGCGGCCGAGCAGATAGCCGTTGACGATGAAGAAGGCGGCAATGTTGATGCCCGGCACCAGAAGCAAGAGCAGCGCCACGATATTGCCGAGGACCACCACGCCGAAGAATTTGATCGCCAGCGCCAGCGAATGCAGCGCCGGCACGGCGCGGCCGGGCGGATCGTTGGGATAGTCGGTACGCTCGACCACTTCGGCGACATCGTCGAGGAACAGACCGGCGACGACCGCCGTGACCGGGGCGATGAGCAAAGCCATCCCCACCGCCAGCACGATGCCGGCAATGATGGCGCTGAGCCACCCGGCCCAGGATGGCAGGCCCGGCAGGAGCGTCTGCAGCCACGGCCAGGTCAGCCATTCGAGCAGGCTTTCCAGGCCGAGCCACAGCGCCAGCAGAGCGAGCAGCGTCAGCCCCAGCGTCTTCAGGAAGACAGAACGGAATTCGGGCGAGAACAGCCGGCTGGCGGCGGCGCGGGCAGCATCTAGGATCACGGCGGGTGCAGACCCCTTATCGAGAAACGACGCCCCCGAGATAGGCGGCGAGGGAGAGCGGCGCAACTGCAAGGCGAGATCGTCGCCGACCGTTCACGTTTTTCCCGCGATCGCTCCTGCCCGCCTGGCGGGAATGGTCATTGCCGCAACGCCGGCGACGACGAAACCCATGCCCCCCCAGGCGGCCGGCCCCAGGCTTTCGCCCAGGAAGACGGCGCCGATGCCGGCAAGGCCGGCATCGCGGAAGGCGATGGCGATTTTCGGGGTAGGCAAAACAGCGGCAACTCGCTAGACCCGCGCCCGGCCGGCATGCCAGATAGCCGGGTGGGTTCTGGGCGGAGATTTTGATGCCGGAATATGACGTGCTTTGCATCGGCAATGCCATTGTCGACATCATCGCGCAATGCGACGAGGCTTTTCTCGAGACCAACGGCATCATCAAGGGCGCGATGAACCTTATCGACGCCAGGCGCGCCGAACTGCTGTACAGCCGCATGGGGCCGGCGATCGAGGCTTCCGGCGGCAGCGCCGGCAACACCGCCGCCGGCGTCGCCAGCCTCGGCGGACGGGCCGCCTTCTTCGGCAAAGTGTCGAACGACGCGCTGGGCGAGATCTATACGCACGACATCCAGGCCCAGGGCGTGGCCTTCGACACCAGGCCGCTTACAGGCCAGCCGCCCACGGCGCGCTCGATGATCTTCGTGACGCCAGACGGAGAGCGGTCGATGAACACCTATCTCGGCGCCTGTGTCGAGCTTGGTCCCGAGGATGTCGAGGCCGACAAGGCGTCCGGCGCCAGGGTGACCTATTTCGAGGGGTATCTGTGGGATCCGCCGCGCGCCAAGGAGGCCATCCGCCAGACTGCAAGACTGGCGCATGCGGCCGGCCGCGAGGTGTCGATGACGCTGTCGGATTCCTTCTGCGTCGACCGCTACCGCGACGAGTTCCTCGAGCTGATGCGCTCCGGCACCGTCGACATCGTCTTTGCCAACAGCCATGAGATCAAGTCGCTCTACCAGACCGCTTCCTTCGAGGAGGCGCTCGGCGCCATCCGCAAGGATTGCAGAATAGCCGCCGTCACCCGTTCCGAGAAAGGCTCGGTCATCGTGCGCGGCGACGAGACCGTCATCATCGAGGCGACGAAGATCAAGGAGCTGGTCGACACGACCGGCGCCGGCGATCTCTATGCCGCCGGCTTCCTTTACGGCTACACGACCGGAGGCAGCCTCAAGGAGTGCGGCGACCTCGGCTCGCTGGCGGCCGGTTTGGTGATCCAGCAGATCGGCCCGCGCCCGCGCCAGAATCTGCGCCGCGAGGCCGAGCAAGCGGGATTGCTCTAAGGTCTCTCACCTCTCCCCTTGTGGGAGAGGTCGGATTGCCCCGATTTGTCCTTACAAATCGGATGGCAATCCGGGTGAGGGGTAAGCAGCACCAAGCTGGAGCACCCCTCATCCGGCTCGGCGCTGCGCGCCGATCCACCTTCTCCCACAAGGGGAGAAGGAAGAACGCCAGCTGTCGCGCCCCTGTCACAGAGCGCTCCTACACGCGAAGATAGGGCGTTCCGCGACTGACTTTTTTCGGCACGCCAAACCAGGGGTGTGAAGATGCAAGCCAGCAACCTGCCGGGCCGCGGCGTCCGTTGCCGCCGCAATCTGTGCTTTCCGCAATAGAATTTCGGCAACCGCCGGCGCCTGGGGAGGAGCGCGGGCCACAAGACGAACGCATGACCAGACTTCAGACTCCACCCGAGGGGATTTCGCAAGAGACCTTGGCAGGCTTAGTGACCGAAGCCGTGCAGCAGACATTGATGCAGCAAGGTGTGCTGCTGGACGCACAGGCCCTGGTTTCAGCCAGCGCGCTCGCCGGCAGCGTGGCGGCCGCCCTTCCTTTCCTGCCGCCGGCGCAGCGCAATGCGATCGATTCCTTCAAAGGTGATTGGACCGCGCTCGTGTCCGAGTTCTTCCGCTCGGTGCCGGAGAGAATCGCAGGCGGAAGTCCGACGGTGTCCGATCAGGCTTCAGGGCGCGTGCCGGAGGCGGGAAGGCCTCAAAATATCGCGGAACGCGCGGCCGATCTTCAATCGATGCTGCTTGAGGATTGGGCCGGCGAGGTCGCCGGCTCGACCTATCTGGAAGAGAAGCTGCGCATTCCGCGGTCGACACTGCATCGCTGGCAAAGGCGCGGCGAGGTCGTCGCGTTGCGCAAGGGCGGCCGCAAACATGTCTTCCCACTGGCCCAATTCGTCGACGGCAGGCCGGTCCTGGGTATCAGCGACGTGCTGTCGGCGATCGGCAATCCGAGGCTTGCCTGGTTCTGGCTGACCCGCCCCGAGCCCGAGCTAAGTGGCCGCGTCCCTATCGAGATGTTGAGGGAAGACATGGTCGCGGACGTGGTCCGCGCCGCGCGCACCGTGTCCTGAGCGGTTCCGGCGGTAAGGTTTCTGCGCAGCCGCGCGACGGAGTTTAGCCGGATAATTAAGTGTGATATAACTGTAATAATTGGCACATTTGGCACATTCCCGAGATTCTTTGGTGTTTCGATTGTATAAAGTGTGCAATTTGTCCCAATTTTACAAATATATGACGTGATATTTGGGCAACAAGACCTTTATAAGAGTCAAAATGTCGCCTTTCCGACACAATCTCTGTTGTGCGCGACCGCCGATTGGGCCATGTCCACAGCGAAGAAGCGGCGCCGGTGCGCGTACTTTTTCAACGATGGGGACGGGGGTGGCAAAAGCCGAACGGCATGTCAGGCCTGTCTTGAACCTTTGACTGGAGATTCAAGAAAATGAACATCAAGAGCCTTCTTCTCGGCTCCGCTGCGGCCCTGATCGCAGTTTCGGGCGCCCGCGCCGCCGACGCGGTGACCGTTGCCGAGCCAGAACCGGCCGAATATGTGAAGATCTGCGACGTCTATGGCGCGGGTTACTTCTACATACCCGGCACCGAGACCTGCCTGCGCATCGGCGGCTATGTCCGCTATGACGCGGGCGTCGGCGATGTCGGCTCGTTTGACGGCCCAAGAGCGTCGACGTCCAAGACGGTGATGTCCAGAACACCTGGTATAAGAACACCCGCTTCACGCTGAAGACCTGGACCGGCCAGGAAACCGAACTCGGCACGTTGAAGACCTACACCGAAACACGCTTTAATTTCGGTGACAGAAACCTCGTCACCGATGCACGCGGCAACGTCGACAACAATCCCGCCGCCAACAAGGCGACCGACCTGCATTTCGCCTGGATCCAGCTCGGCGGCTTGCGCGTCGGTAAGGATGAGACGCCTTATGACCAGTTCATCGGTTATGCCGGCAATGTCATCCAGGACACGATCATCCCGTATGGCATCAAGGACACCAATGTCGTCAGCTACTATTTCGACGCCGGCAGCGGCTTCTCGGGTGTCGTCTCGCTCGAAGAAGGCTCCGGTGTCACCGGCACCATCGACAGCTATGTTCCGCACGTCGTCGGCGGCCTGAAGTACAAGGGCGAGTGGGGCGCGCTCACTGGCGTCGTCGCCTATGACAGCAATTACGAGGAAGTGGCCGGCAAGGTTCGCCTCGATGTCAACGTCAACAAGGAACTATCCCTGTTCATCATGGCCGGCTACGGCACCGACGACAACCTGAGCGACGATGCGGGCAACGCAATCGATGCCCACGGGCGCGGCTTCTACAAGCCATGGGGCGGCAACTGGGCTGTATGGGGTGGCGGCACCTACAAGTTCAACGACAAGACGTCCTTCAATGTCCAGGCATCCGCCGACGACGACAAGAACTATGCGTTGGCGGCAAACGTCGCCTACACCATTGTCCCGGGCTTCACGATCACGACCGAAGTTGACTGGGATCACTTCGGCCACTTCGACGACGGCACCCCGTTCGGCAATTGGACCAAGGCCGACAAGAAAGACAGCGTCGGCGGCATCGTCCGCTCCCAGCGCAATTTCTGATCGACCCTGCAGGCCCAACCGAAAGGCCCGCGGCATCGCCGCGGGCCTTTTGCCATTTGGATCGGCCGAGAAGCCGTTGCGCCGGCCCGTCAATTCCCCGCCGTATAGGCCGCGATCGCCGCCATGTTGACGATGTCCGAGTCTTTGGCGTTGAGCGAGACGATCTGGACCGGCTTGTTCAAGCCGACCAGTAGAGGGCCAATGACGGTCGAGCCGCCGAGTTCTTGCAGCATCTTGGTCGAGATCGAGGCCGAGTGGAAGGCCGGCATGATCAAGACATTGGCCGGGCCGGTCAGGCGGATGAACGGATATTGCGCCATGGCGCGCGGGTTCAGCGCCACGTCAGCCGCCATCTCGCCGTCATACTCGAAATCGACGCGGCGCTTGTCGAGGATGCGTACCGCCTCCTGCACGCGCTCGGAGCGCTCGCCCTGCGGGTGGCCGAAGGTGGAATAGGCAAGCATGGCAATCCTCGGCTCATAACCCATGCGGCGGGCAAAACCCGAGGCCTCCTCGGCGATGTCGGCGATCTGCTCGGCGTTCGGCATGTCGTGTACGGCGGTGTCGGCGACGAGCACGGTTCTGCCGCGCGCGAGCACGATCGACACGCCGATCACGCGGTGGCCGGGCTTGGCGTCGATGATGCGGCGCACATCGTCCAGCGCGGTGGAATAGTTGCGGGTGACGCCGGTGACGATGCCGTCGGCGTCGCCCAGCGCCACCATGCAGGCGGCGAAATGGTTGCGGTCGTTGTTGATCAGGCGCTGGCAGTCGCGGAACAGGAAGCCTTTTCGCTGCATGCGCTCGTAGAGATAGTCGGTGTAGATGCCGTTGCGGCGCGACAGCCTGGCGTTGATGATCTCGATGCCCTGCTTGTTGAGATCGATGCCGGCGTTGCGGGCGTTATCCTTGATGACGTCGTCGCGGCCAAGCAGGATCGCCGTGCCGAGCTTCTGGTTCACATAGGAGACGGCGGCGCGCATCACCTGCTCCTCCTCGCCTTCGGCGAAGACGATGCGCTTGGGCTGGCGGCGCACGCGATCATAGATGCGCTGCAGGGTCGAGGCGATCGGGTCGCGGCGGGCGGACAGTTCCTGCGCGTAGCGGTCGAGATCGAGGATCGGCTTGCGCGCGACGCCCGATTCCATCGCGGCCTTGGCGACCGCCAGCGGGATCGCCGAGATCAGGCGTGGGTCGAACGGCACGGGGATGATGTAGTTGGGACCGAATTTCGGCCGGTTGCCCTGATAGGCGGCGGCGACATCGTCCGGCACGTCCTGGCGCGCCAGCTCGGCCAGCGCGCGTGCCGCCGCGATCTTCATCTCGTCATTGATGGTGGTGGCCCGGACATCCAGCGCGCCCCGGAAGATATAGGGGAAGCCCAAAACGTTGTTGACCTGGTTCGGATAGTCCGAGCGGCCGGTCGCCATGATGGCGTCGGTGCGGATCTCGCCCACCTCCTCGGGCGTGATCTCCGGATCGGGGTTGGCCATGGCGAAGATGATCGGGTTCTTCGCCATCGACTGCACCATGGCGGTGGTGAGCGCCCCCTTGGCGGACAGGCCGAGGAAGACGTCGGCGCCGTCGAGCGCCTCGGCGAGGCTGCGCGCCTCGGTCTTGACCGCATGCGCCGACTTCCACTGGTTCATGCCTTCGGTGCGGCCCTGATAGACGACGCCCTTGGTGTCGCACAGGATGACATTTTCCGGCGCAAAGCCCATCGCCTTCATCAGTTCGATACAGGCGATGCCGGCCGCGCCCGCGCCGTTGCAGACCATCTTGGTGGTCTTCATGTCGCGGCCGGTGACCTCCAGCGCGTTGATCAGCCCGGCGGCCGAGATGATGGCAGTGCCATGCTGGTCGTCGTGGAAGACGGGAATGTCCATCAGCTCGCGCAGCCGCTGCTCGATGATGAAGCATTCCGGCGCCTTGATGTCCTCGAGATTGATGCCGCCGAAGGAAGGCCCGAGGAAGCGCACGCAATTGATGAATTCGTCGGCATCCTCGGTATCGACCTCGAGGTCGATGGAATCGACATCGGCGAAGCGCTTGAACAGCACCGCCTTGCCCTCCATGACCGGCTTGGAGGCCAGCGCGCCGAGATTGCCGAGGCCGAGGATGGCGGTGCCGTTGGAGATGACGGCGACCATGTTGCCGCGCGTCGTGTAGTCGAAGGCGCGGCTCGGATCCTCGGCGATGGCGCGCACGGGAACGGCGACGCCCGGCGAATAGGCGAGGCTCAGATCGCGTTGCGTCGCCATCGGCTTGGTGGCGACGATCTCCAGCTTGCCGGGCCGCCCCATGGCGTGGAATTCCAACGCCTCCTCGGGGCTGACGGAGGGGCCGTTGCTTTCGGTTTTCCTGGCCATGATGCCTGACGTTTTCCTCACCAATTCGCGCTCTTGAGGCGAGCGCATTCTTTTGAATTACCGCTTAAGGCCATACTCCGCCGCTGTAAACCGCCAAGCGATCAAGTGACGGTGTCCGTACGCGCTGCCGGCGAAAGTCAAATCTTGCCCGATGAGATCGCGGCAATCTCGCGCAGGTGCTCGCGCACCGGGGCCCAGCGCGTCAGCCCGGAGGTGCCGGCGAACGGCCATTCGGAGAAGGGCGGATCATTGCTTCCCTTGCGTTGCTTAAGCGCCGAGAGATAAGCCATCAGTTCCAACCGTTCCGCCTTTACCCTTTCAAGCGTGCGGCCGCGGATCTCCTCCCGCGGTATGGCGCGGTCGCGAAGCCGCTCGACCGCGCGGCGGATCGCGGCCGGCTCCGGCTCGACGATCATGCAATAGTCCGGATCGAAATAGACGTCGCGCCCGCCGATGCTCGGTGTCGAGACGATCGGTAACCCAGCCAGCAGATACTCCATGCTGGAATACATCGCCCCTTCGACGGCGGACAGGCACAGGCCGACCGCGGCCTGGTTGTAGACATGGTTGACCTCGGCGGAGGTCAACCTGCCGGGCAGGCCATCAACGAGCGGATTGGCGATGCTGTGAAGCGGCGATTGCGCCTGCAGGCGGCGGATGAAGGCGCGGTCGCCGGCCGGCGGCAATTCGCCGATCGAGGACGTCACATGGACCAGTTTTTCGATCTCGAAAGCGAGATAGTGCCGCTTGGTGTGCGAGATGCGGCCGTTGTAGACGGCATCGTACTCGACCGGCACGTCCGGCAGCGGCCGGAAGACGTCTTCCGAAATCATCAGATTGTGGTTGGAGAAGATCGCTTTGCCGCCAACGCCTGTAATCAGGCGTCGCTCCTCTTCTGTGTTGCAGAGGAAGATCAGCTCGTGTTTGGGGCAAACTCTGGCGAACCAGGCGAGATCCTTGCGTATCTGCTCGATGACGGCAAGCCGCTCCAGCGTCCAGTTCGGCATCAGAAGGAAGGTAGCGCGCCGTGGCGCAAGGCGTCGGCAGAAGGCGGCCAGAGCGTAGAGCGGGCGCCTGCCGCCGACAGGTACATAGAGGATCAACGGATCGCGATTGAAAATGTGAAGAGGCATGTCGATGCTGCCATCGAGGTCTGAAAGCGGCCCGCGCGCCGGAAGGATGAAGGGCAACCGTATCCGCGTCCACGCCTTGATTTTGGTTCTGGTTCGGTTGGACCGGTTAGTGGCAAGAAGCCTAATACGGCCGAGCGGCGAGCCGGCGGGGCCGACCATTTCCTCGAACGTCTCGTGCCCGTCCTTCTTCATCGTCCCGCCCTTCTCCTGCCGGCGATCCATATGTCGGCCGACGGCATGAGGCAACATTCCTTCCGCACCCTGTCCTGCTGATGACGGCAACCGCCCAGTCTTCCCCTGCTTTTCGCGCCGACGGCATTAAACCGGGCTGCCAGTTCTGCTAGCGTCCGGGCATGAACATGCACATGCCGACCGACACAGACGCTCAGGAGACGACGACGCCTGCGCCCGCCACCGGCGGCGTCACACCGATGATGGAGCAATATATCGAGATCAAGGCGGCGAACCCTGACTCGCTTTTGTTTTACCGCATGGGCGATTTCTACGAGCTGTTCTTCGACGACGCGGAGAAGGCGAGCCAGGCCCTCGGCATCGTTTTGACCAAGCGCGGCAAGCACCAGGGGCACGACATCCCGATGTGCGGCGTGCCGGTGCATGCGGCGGACGACTATCTGCAAAAGCTGATCGCGCAGGGTTTTCGCGTCGCCGTCTGCGAGCAGATCGAGGATCCGGCCGAAGCTAAGAAACGCGGATCCAAATCCGTGGTGCGGCGCGACGTGGTGCGGCTGGTCACACCGGGCACCATCACCGAGGACAAGCTGCTTGCGCCCTCGGAATCAAGTTTCCTGATGGCGCTCGGCCGCGTGAAAGGCGGCGCGGCCAGCCAGGCCGGCTTTGCCTTGGCCTGGATCGACATTTCGACCGGCGCCTTCCGCGTCGCCGAGACGAGCGCCGAACGGCTGCTTGCCGACATTTTTCGCGTCGACCCGCGCGAATTGATCGTCGCCGAGCCGGTCTTCCACGATCCGGAGCTCAGGCCGGTCTTCGATGTGCTCGGCCGGGTCGCCAACCCGCAGCCGCCTTCGCTGTTCGATTCGGCCTCCGCCACAAGCCGCATCGCGCGCTTCTTCGAGGTCGCGACGCCCGACAGTTTCGGCACCTTCTCGCGCGCCGAACTGTCGGCGATTTCCGGCGCCATCGCTTACGTCGAAAAGACGCAAAAAGCGGAACGCCCGCCGCTGTCGCGTCCCGAGCGCGAGGAGCAGGGCTCGACGCTGTTCATCGACCCGGCGACGCGCGCCAATCTCGAACTGCTGCGCACGCTCTCCGGCAGCCGCGACGGCTCGCTGTTCAAGGCGATCGACCGTACGGTGACCGGCGGCGGGGCGCGCTTGCTCGCCGACCGGCTGATGGCGCCGCTGACCGACCCGGCAGCGATTGCCGCCCGGCTGGATTCGGTCTCCTTCTTCCGCTCCGAAACGCGGCTCTGCCAAGGCTTGCGGGCGAGCCTGAAAAGTGTCGCCGACATGCCGAGGGCGCTATCCAGGCTGGCGCTCAACCGCGGCGGACCGCGCGACCTCGGCGCGCTGCGCGCCGGCTTCGAGGCGGCCCGCGCGATCGCCGAATTGTTCGCGGCCGCCGCCCTGCCCGCCGAACTCGCTGCGGCGCTGGCCGCGATCAAGGCCTTGCCCGAGGCGCTTGCCCGCCATCTCAGCGAAGCGCTCGACGACGAGCTGCCGCTGATCAGGCGCGACGGCGGCTTCGTGCGCACCGGCTATCACGCCGAGCTCGACGAGATGCGGGCGCTGCGCGACGAATCGCGAAAAGTGATCGCGGGACTGGAGCGCTCGCTGATCGAGGAAACCGGCATCCGCTCGCTGAAGATCCGGCACAACAATGTGCTCGGCTATTACATCGAGGTGACCGCCAACCATCACTCGATCATGACCGGCAGCGACGCCGCCAAGGCGCGCTTCATCCATCGCCAGACCATGGCCAACGCCATGCGCTTCACCACGACGGAACTGGCGGAGCTGGAATCGAAGATCGCCAACGCCGCCGACAAAGCGCTCGGCATCGAGCTCGCCGCCTTCGACCGGCTGACCGCGGAAGTAGTGGGTGCGGCGGACAGCATCCGCGCCGGGGCGGAAGCGCTTGCCGCTCTGGACGTGTCGGCGGCATTGGCGCTCTTGTCCGAAAGCGAGGGATGGTGCCGGCCACTGGTCGATGCCGGCCTCGCCTTCGAGATTGTTGGCGGGCGCCATCCGGTGGTCGAACAGGCGCTCAGACGTTCCGGCGAAGGTCCGTTCGTCGCCAATGATTGCGACCTGTCGCCTGAGGGCGGGGCAAAAGCCGGCGCCATCTGGCTGCTCACCGGCCCCAATATGGGCGGTAAATCGACATTCCTCAGGCAAAACGCACTGATCGCCATCCTTGCCCAGACCGGCTCCTTCGTGCCGGCGCAAAGCGCCCATATCGGCGTCGTCGATCGCCTGTTCTCGCGCGTCGGCGCCTCGGACGACCTGGCGCGCGGCCGCTCGACCTTCATGGTCGAGATGGTCGAGACGGCGGCGATCCTCAACCAGGCCGGCGAGCGGGCGCTGGTGATCCTCGACGAGATCGGCCGCGGCACGGCGACCTTCGATGGGTTGTCGATCGCCTGGGCGGCGGTCGAATATCTGCACGAAAAGAACCGCTGCCGGGCGATTTTCGCCACGCATTTCCACGAGATGACGGCGCTGGCGGGCAAGCTCCCCCGTCTCCACAACGTCACCATGCGGGTCAAGGAATGGGAAGGCGATGTCGTCTTCCTGCACGAGGTCGGCAAAGGTGCGGCCGACCGTTCCTACGGCGTGCAGGTGGCGCGGCTGGCCGGCCTTCCGGAAGCGGTCGTCGCCCGCGCCAAGGAAGTGCTGCATCAGCTGGAAGAGGGCGAGGTTTCGGGCAAGACCAACCGGTTGGTCGACGACCTGCCGCTATTTTCAGTGGCGGTGAAGCGCGAAGCCCCGAAACCGGCAAAAAGCGATGCGCTGGGCGAAGCGCTCGGCGCGATCAATCCCGACGAGATGACGCCGCGCGAGGCGCTGGAGGCACTCTACCGGCTGAAGGGACTGGCGAGCCGGTAATCAAAACAATCGGAACATCGGCGTCACCAGCCCTGCCGACTGGAACCAGCCGAGCAATTCGACCGCGAGTATCGCCGCAAGGAAGTAGGAGCCGTCGATGGCGGTCCGCTTCAGCGCCACCGCGTCGAAGGTGACGGGAGACGGGCTCAGGACATCGTCGTCATCGCGCCGCAGGCGGGGAAAGAAGGCCGGTACGCTGCGACGATAGCGCCGATAGGGCTCGCCAAAGATGGCATCCAGCGCGACCACTTCGCGCGCCGCGACATAGGAAAAGACCAGGCAGGCGAAGACAAAGAGAAACGCCGAAAGGATCAGCGACCCGAATGTCAGCCCGACGCCTGCCAACCCAAGGGCCGAGAAGAAATAGAGCGGGTTGCGCGTATAGGCATAGGGGCCGGTCGTGACGAGCTCACGGTTCTTGCGTCCGCCAACATACAGCGATGCCCAGCAGCGGCCGCCGATGCAGATGAGGATCAGCACGGTACCCGCAAATTCCAGCACTTCGCGAAAGGTGCTGCCTTGCGACCAGCCGCTCTCCGCAAGCAGGCCCGGCGCCAGGAGGACGGGAGCAGCCAGCCAAAGGAAGCGTATCCTTCTGCCTTGTTGAAAAACCGGCGCGGAAAGCGGCATCGGGGACTTCTTCTGCATTTGCATCGCCTCAATCGTTGCGCAGCGCGGCTCCCTTGTCGGTCCAGGCCGGCGGCAGTCCCATCCGATCGCCGACAAAGCCGACCAGTCCGGGTGATTTGCCGAATGCCTTGCAGGCCGGGTATTTCGGCTCCCTGCCGAGCATGGCGCGCATCTCCGCCCTGGTCGGGAGCGACGGCAGCGTGCCGAAGGGCGTCTTGCCGGTGACCAGGAGCTTGCTGAAATCTTGGCCGAATTTCGCCGCCAGGTCGTAGGCGTCGCCCTCGCGCGCGACCCGGCCCGAATCCAGCAGGGCGTTCGCGCCACGCCCCCAGATCATGGCCGCCGCCTGCTTGCCGTTGTCACCAACCGCTTCGGCTTCAAGCGACAGGCTGCCCAATCCGATCGGCAGGCGCGGAACCGGAATACGCATTTCGGGCAGCGCGACGGAAACCGCGGTGGACGCGACCTTCGACAC
The DNA here is from genome assembly GCF_002295065.1 of Mesorhizobium sp. WSM3859. Taxonomy (GTDB): domain Bacteria; phylum Pseudomonadota; class Alphaproteobacteria; order Rhizobiales; family Rhizobiaceae; genus Mesorhizobium. Next base: position 287,744 of record NZ_NSGG01000005.1, on the reverse strand, counting down.
GCCCACCGCCAGCGCATTCGTCGGCGTCGCATGCGTTACCATTGCGTGGACCGTCAGGTCGGCCGGCTCGGTCAGGGCGACCACTTGAAAGCGCTGGCTGAGGCCGGAGCAGAGGGTCCTGTCGACGGCATTGGCGATCAGGCCGCGTTGCGCCGGCGTCAATGTCGATTTTCCAGCGGCGGGCGGTGAAAAGCCCGTCGGAATGATCCGAACGGTTTTTGCCGCAAGCACGTCGTCCTTGCTCACCCGCATCAGCGAGCGGGCCAACCAACCGTCCGACGGTTTCAGCTCGTCATAGGATTGCAGCGAGCCCACCTGATCCAGCGGCGCGGACGCGCAGCCGACCGCGAGCATGCTCAAGACCAGCACAAACGGCCATATTATGCGATGGTCGGCGCGGCAAGCGCGCCGATCGGCCAGGCCGCGACCGATGTGAGCCTCGCGACGGGAACGCAAGCAAGCTGCCATGGATGCCTCTGCATGGGTGTGCCCGGCGGGGCGTGTTGGGGAGCATCAATAATTGCACTCAGTGCAATAAATTGATGGCGTCATTATGGCGAGGCGCAATGACGGGACTTGAATATGCGCCAAATTTCCTGTCGCATCCGGGGAGCGGTCATGGCAGGAGCGCTCCATGAACGATGCGCCAAAACCAGAAGGCCTGCGCGAGCGGAAGCGGCGGGAAACATCCCGCCGCATCGCCGACGCCGGCCTGAAAGCTTTCCTGGCCAATGGCTATGACGCGACCACGCTCGACGAGATAGCTGCCGCCGCCGGCATCTCGCGCCGGACGTTCTTCCACTATTTCCAGAGCAAGGACGAGGTGCTGCTTGCGACTCTGGGCAACTACGCAAGCATGGTCAAAGCGTTGATCCTTGCCGAGCCGCCAACCGGATCGACGATGGACATCGCCCGCGGCGCATTGCTCAATCTTGCCGGCAGCTTCCAGGCATCAGAAATGATGGCGACCGCCAAACTCATGCGAGAAAGCAAGACGCTGCGCTCGCGCACGCACGCAGGCTACCTGCAGCTCGAGCAAGCCATCTTCGACGGGTTATGCGAGTTGCGGCCGGACCAGGCCCGCGACAGTCTGCGACTGGTCGCCCTGGTGGCGGTCGTCGCGTTGCGCCTGGCCGTGGAGACATGGCAGCAGCAACATGCCAGGCATCCGCTGGAAGGATATGTCCGGGATGCCTTTGAAAGGCTGAAAACCGAGATTCGATAAGTCCAGCCGCCCGAGATGTCGCAAAGAACAAAAGCTATGTTGACTCATTGTACCGACCGGTACAATGTCGACTATCGATAATCGAAACCGACAGGAGATCTCATGAGCCGCCCGCCACTGCCACCCTTCACGGCCGAAACGGCGGCGCAAAAGGCGCGCCTTGCCGAGGATGCCTGGAACAGCCGCGACCCGGAACGGGTTTCGCTCGCCTATACCGAGGACAGCGTCTGGCGGAACCGGGCCGAATTCGTCTCGGGCCGCGGCAAGATCGTCGGCTTCCTCAAGCGCAAATGGGCGCGCGAGCTCGACTATCGGCTGATCAAGGAGGTGTGGACCTGGAACGCCAACCGCATCGCGGTGCGCTTCGCCTATGAATGGCGCGACGACAGCGGCCACTGGTTCCGCTCCTACGGCAACGAGAACTGGGAGTTCGACGAGGCAGGGCTGATGCGCCGCCGCGTGGCGAGCATCAACGACCTGCCGATCGCCGAGCACGAGCGGAAATATCACTGGCCGCTCGGCCGCCGGCCCGACGACCATCCCGGCCTTTCGGAACTCGGACTGTAAAGCCCGCGAATGCGCAGGATCGCGCCCGATCGCGACGGGCTGCTGGCCATGATCGCCGAGGTTTTCCGCGAGCATGGCTATGAGGGCGCCAGCCTGGCCCTGATCGGCGAAGCGACGGGGCTGGGCAAAGGAAGCCTGTACCACTTCTTTCCCGGCGGCAAGGAAGAGATGGCGAGAGCCGTCATTGCCCATATCGACGGCTGGTTCGAGGACAATGTCTTCGCGCCGCTGCGCGACAGCTCCGACCCGTCGGCGGGGATCGAGCATATGCTTGCGGCGACGGACAGCTATTTCCGCTCGGGACGGCGCGTTTGCCTGATCGGCGCCTTCGCGCTGGACGAATCGCGCGACCGCTTCGCCGGCCAGATAAGGGACTATTTCGGCCGCTGGGTCACGCATCTCGCCGATGCGCTGGCGCGATCCGGGCACACGCCGGGCGAGGCCAGCGAGCTGGCCGAGGAAACCGTCGCCGCCATCCAGGGCGCGCTCACGCTTGCCCGCGCCGCCAACGACCTCGATGTGTTTTCAAGGGCCTTGCGCCGACTGCGGATGCGGCTTGGGCTACCAGTCGGGATCTAGAGCCGGTCGCTACAAGGGCTGGAAGCGAAAGCCTGTTTCGGTCCGGGAAACCCGGCCGACGCCCGGCGAATCGAGATGCGCTCCGGCAACGCACCAGGCGTTGTCGGCGGCAAGGGCCAAGATCCGCAGCCGGGTCGCCCGCGCCTGTTCCTGGTCGGCGTCGAATTCCCAGGCGACCTCCGGCCGCTCGAACTGGAGCGACGGCACATGGACGAGGTCGCCCCAGACCAACAATGTTTCGCCGCCGCTCGTGACGCGAAAGCATGTGTGACCGATTTCGTGGCCCGACGCCGCGACCGCCTCGATATTCGCGCTCAGGCGCTGGCCAGGGTCCAACGGTTCTGCTCGATCATGGAAGCGGCTCAACCTCGCTACCGACCGGAACATGTCGAGCTCGGCTCGAGGCACAAGCAGGCGAGAGAGTTGCGGAAAGCCGTCCTTCCCATCCGGACGGACGAGCCCGTGGATATGGTCGAGATGGGTGTGGGTGAACGCAACCGTGCGAATCCGGTCGATGGCGATCTTCGCCTCGCTCAGCGCCTGCGGCAAAAGCCCCATCGTCGGGTGCCAGGCGTTCGAGGAACCCGTGTCGATCAGCGTGATTTCATGGCTGTCGTCGATGGCAAAGGCATTGACCGACAATCTGAGCGCGCCGTCGAAGAGCGGCACCTGCGACGGGAAATCGTCGCCGAAAGGCTTGTCTCCCGGCTGGCGCATCCGCCTGACCGGCATGTCGACGTAACCGTCGCGCAGCGAGGTGACTTTGATGTCGCCGATTTTGTAGGTTGCGTGACGGGACCCGTCTGAAACTCGTTCCACCGCTTACTCTCTTTCAGCCGCACATGTGAGGTTTCAGCTAGATCATCTCGAGCCCGCGCTTGCGCGTCGGCGGCGGGAAGGCGCGGTCGAGATCGGCGAAATCCTCGGGCGTCAGCTTGATGTCGAGCGCGGCGGCGTTCTGGCGGACATGCTCCTGGCGGCCGGCCTTGGGGATGGCGATGACGCCCGGCTGCGCCATCACCCAGGCGAGCGCGATCTGCGCCGCAGTGGCGTTGTGCCGGGCAGCAACGGCCTCCAGCCGCGCATTGCGGGCGAGCGCGCCCTGCTCCACCGGCGAATAGGCCATCAGCGGGATGCCGCGCTCCGTGCACCATGGGGCCAGATCGAACTCGGGGCCGCGCCGCGACAGGTTGTAGAGCACCTGATTGGTCTGGACATTGCCGCCCCCTTTCAAGCCGACCAATTCCTCCATCTCGTCCGTGTCGAAATTGCTGACGCCCCAGTGGCGGATCTTGCCTTCCCTCTTCAAGATTTCGAAGGCCTCGACGGTTTCGGACAGCGGCACGCTGCCCGGCCAATGCAGCAGATAGAGATCGATGCGGTCGGTGGCGAGCCGTTTCAGGCTGGCCTCGCAGGCGCGCTTCACGCCGGCGCGCGAGGCGTTGGACGGCAGTACCTTGGAGACCAGGAAGGTCTCGTCGCGGCGCCCGGCGATCGCGTCGGCCACCACCTCCTCGGCGCCACCGCTGGCATACATTTCGGCGGTGTCGATGAGCGTGATGCCGAGGTCGAGCCCGAGCTTCAGCGCCGCCACCTCATCGGCGTGGCGGCGGCGGTCCTCGCCCATTTTCCAGGTGCCCTGGCCCAGCACCGGAACGGCCTCGCCGGACGGCAGCTTTAGGGTTCTGACTGTTGACGGCATGGCTTTCTCCGCGTGGGGCCGGATCGCAGCACAGCCAAAACCGGAAATCCAGACCAAAGCCGCCTGGCCGCCTGGATTTCCCGGGAGCGGGTTGGAGCGGTTCAGCGTTTCGCGGAACCGCCGAACCGCTCCAAGTATTTGTTTCTACGCAATTCCAGACGGAAAACCGCTACACACTTTTCCTGGAATTGCTCTACTTCGCCGGGTGCTTGGCGAGCCAGTCTTTCATTTCCTTGATCTCGGCTTCCTGCGCCTTGACCACGCCTTCGGCGAGCTTGCGGATTTCCGGATCCTTGCCGTTGGCGATCACCACCTTGGCCATGTCGATGGCGCCCTGATGATGCGGGATCATGCCGCGGACGAAATCGACATCGGCATTGCCGGTGTATTTGATCATCATGTCCTTGTGCATCTTCTTCATCGCCGCCTCATAGCCCGCCGTGGCCGGGCTCTGGGCGCCCATGGCCATCTTGGACATGTCGTGCTTCATCTCCTCCGACGAGGCCGGAACGCTTTCGAGGAAAACGGCAATCAGCATTCCCGCCGCCATCAAAAGCAGCACGATTTTCTTGGCCAGGGTCATTCAGGTCTCCTTGTGGTTGAGGTCCGTATCTGGGGGCTTCGTTCAGAGTTTCAACGTCCTCAGCCGCAAAGCATTGGTAATGACCGACACCGACGACAGGCTCATCGCCGCCGCCGCTATCATCGGCGACAGAAGCGTGCCGGTGAGCGGATAGAGCACGCCGGCCGCGACCGGCACGCCGAGCACGTTGTAGAGGAAGGCGAAGAACAGGTTCTGGCGGATGTTGCGTATCGTCGCCTGGGCCAGCGTGCGCGCCCTGACAATGCCGTTCAAGTCGCCCTTGACCAGCGTGATGCCGGCGCTTTCGACCGCGACATCGGCGCCGGTGCCCATGGCGATGCCGACATCGGCGCCAGCCAGCGCGGGCGCATCGTTGACACCGTCGCCGGCCATGGCAACGCCAGCGCCGCTCGCGCGCAGTTGCTCGACCAGCGCGCCCTTCTCATCCGGCAGCAGGCCGGCGCGGACCTCGTCGATGCCGAGCTTGCGGGCGATCGCTTTTGCCGTGCGCTCGTTGTCGCCGGTTGCCATGATGATCCTCAGACCCTTGTCATGCAGGGCCTTGATCGCCTCGGCCGTCGTTGCCTTTACGGGATCGGCCACGGCGACGATGCCGGCGAATGCGCCGTCGACGGCCACGAACATGGCCGTCTTGCCGTCGGCCTGCATCGCCTCCGCACTGGCCGCCGGCGTTTCGACGCCGAGGTCCGCCATCATCGCCGCATTGCCGAGCGCGACCTTCCTGCCGGACACCGTTCCCGAAACGCCCTTGCCGGTGACGGCTTCGAAATCGACGGCTTCAGCCAGCTTCAGGCCGCGCGCGACGGCGCCCTCGACGATCGCCTCGGCCAGGGGATGTTCCGAGCCCTTTTCAAGCGCTGCCGCAAGGCCCAGCAGCCCGTTCTCGTCGATGTCTCCGGCCGCGACGACATCGGTTAGCCTGGGTTTGCCCTCGGTCAACGTGCCGGTCTTGTCGACGATCAGCGTGTCGACCGAGGCGAAACGCTCAAGCGCCGCCGCTTCCTTGATCAGCACGCCGGCATGCGCGCCGCGTCCGGTCGCCGTCATGATCGACATCGGCGTCGCGAGACCAAGCGCGCAGGGACAGGCGATGATCAGCACCGACACGGCCGAGACGATGGCGAAGATCAGGCTCGGCTGGGGACCGAGGAGCGCCCAGGCGATGAAGGCGATGATGGCGACCAGCACCACGGCCGGAACGAAATAGAAGGACACGCGGTCGGCCAACCCCTGGATCGGCGCGCGCGACCGCTGCGCCTTGGCGACCATCTCGACGATGCGCGACAGGGTGGTCTCGGCGCCGACCTTCTCGGCGCGCATGACCAGGGAGCCGTTCTTGTTCAGGGTGCCGCCGGTAAGCGCGGAGCCTTCCGTCTTCTCGACCGGCAGCGGTTCGCCCGTGATCATCGATTCATCGATCGCCGAGCGACCTTCCAGCACGGTGCCGTCGACGGGAACGGCATCGCCCGGACGGATGCGCAGCCGGTCGCCGGTCTGGACGCTGTCGAGCGGCACATCCTTCTCGGCGCCCTCGGCGCCGATCAGACGCGCCGTCTTCGGGGCAAGGTCGAGGAGCGCGCGAATGGCCGAGCCGGTGCGCTCGCGGGCCCTGAGTTCCAGCACCTGGCCGAGGAAGACGAGCGCGACGATCACGGCAGCAGCCTCGAAATAGACCGGGACGGCGCCGTCATGACCGCGGAACTGATGCGGGAAGATGTCCGGAAACAGGGCCGCGACCACGCTGTAGAGATAGGCGGCGCCGACGCCCAGCGAAATCAGCGTCCACATGTTGGGGCTGCGGTTGAGGATCGATTCCCAGCCGCGATGGAAGAACGGAAACGCCGCCCAAAGCACCACCGGGCTCGCCAGCGCCAGCTCTACCCACGTTTTCGTCCGGCCGTCGATGAGACTTTCGAAGCTGAGGCCCAGCATCGGCGCCATGGCGAAGATCAGGAGGGGCACGGAAAGCGCCGCGCTGACCCAGAACCGGCGCGTGAAATCGACCAGCTCGGGATTCGGGCCTTCGTCGCCGGTCGGCACGCCCATCGGCTCAAGTGCCATGCCGCAGATCGGGCAAGAGCCGGGCTTGTCGCGGATGATTTCGGGGTGCATCGGGCAGGTGTACTGCGTTCCCTTCGGCATCTGCTGCGGCTCGGGCCGGCCGGCGAGGTATTTTGCCGGCTCCGCTTCGAACTTGCCTTGGCAGCCGGCGGAGCAGAAATAGAAGGCTTGGCCATGATGGCGCAGAAAGTGCCTGGCGCTGGCGCGGTCGACGCTCATGCCGCAGACAGGATCGGTGGCCGTCAGGTAGCTCTCCGGCTCGGCAACGAATTTGTTGCGGCAGCGCTCGCTGCAGAAATGAAAGGTTCGTCCGCCATGCTCGGCCGTCGGCTTGCCGGCCGCCGGATCGACTGTCATGCCGCAGACAGGATCGCGAATCACCGCTTCGGCCGCGGTCGCTGCAGTTTTCGCGGAGCAGCAGGATGCGCCGTGCGAGTGATGATGGTTGTGGTCGGAATGGGTCATCAGCAATGCCTCGGAATTCTCGAATTGTGGCGGAGGTAGTCCTTCCAGCAACTGGAAGGTCAAGGGGCGACCCTCGCGATTTTTTGCCTGTTGCGCCGCGCCACGGCAGACTGGAAGCATCCTCCCCAGAATTAGCGCGCGCCAAACACGGCGGCCATGCTATGCACGCCGCCGTTTTGAGCTCAGCGAACCGCACCCGATGAAATGCCTCGTCATAAATCTCGACCGCTCCACCGACAGGCTGGCGCATGTGACAGCCGAATTCGAGCGAGCCGGCATGACTTTCGAGCGTGTCGCCGCGGTGGACGCGCTGGCCCGGCCAGACCTGGCTTCGATGCCGATGGGCAAGAGGCCGGTCTCACGGACACGGCTGACGGATGGCGAGATCGCGTGCCTGTTAAGCCACAGGATCTGCTGGTCCGCCATCGCGGCCGGCGACGACGCCTTTGTCGCGATCTTCGAGGACGACGTGGTGCTTTCGGAAAAAACCGGCCCGCTGCTGGCTGACCGGAGATGGATTCCGGCAGACGCCGATATCGTCAAGCTCGAGACGTTCTTCCACAGAACTGTCGTCGGACTGAACACGGTTTCTGCCGGCCATGGCTTCTCGGCAAGAAAGCTGTACGACGTTCATATGGGCAGCGCCGGCTACGTCGTGTCGAAGAAAGCCGCCGGCGCTCTTCTGGAGGCGACGCGGGAAATTCGCTTCCCCGTCGACCATGTGCTGTTCAACCCGGAGCTCGAGACGTCATCCGGCAAGGTGGTCTACCAGCTGTGGCCGGCGCTCTGCGCGCAGGAGCAATTCCTCGGGCGGGAAAGGGTCAGATTCCCAAGCCTGCTCAAGCAGGATCGCCAGGAGCAGCATGCCCTCAGGGAGGTTCGTCAAAAGCCAAGGGCAGCCGTGTACGACAAGGTCCGCCGCGAGGTTCGGCGGCTATCGCTGCAAATCGCGGATTCATGTCGGTTGCGGCGGTGGATGATTGTGCCTTTGGCCCATGGCGGGAAGCGCATCCGCCGGCCCCATACACAGCGCCGCGAAAACGCGCTATAGACGCCGCCGAATGGCAAAGATCTCCTTGAAACTCAACGAAATCATCGATGGCGACACTTTGCGCCGCGACCTGACCGCGCTGACGTCGGCAAGCGCCGGCGACGGTTCGGGACCGGCGGTTCGCACTGCTGTCCTCCAATTGCTCAAAGCCAGGCTGGCGGAGGGGCGCAAGATCGCCGAGGCCATGCTCAAGGAGGATGGCGGCGGCAATGCCTGCGCCGAGCGAATCTCGCATCTGATGGATGAGCTGATCCGGGCGCTCTATGATTTCGCCGCCACCCATGTCTACCGGGTCAAGAACCGTTCAGTGGCCGAGCGCATGGCGGTCGTGGCGGTCGGCGGCTACGGCCGCGGCACGCTGGCGCCGGGCTCCGATATCGATCTCCTGTTCCTGCTGCCCTACAAGCAGACGCCATGGGGCGAGCAGATCGTGGAGTACATGCTCTACATGCTGTGGGACCTGGGGCTGAAGGTCGGCCACGCCACTCGCAACATCGAGGAATGCCTGCGGCTGTCGCGCAGCGACATCACCATCCGCACCTCGATCCTCGAGGCCCGTTTCCTGTGGGGTGAACAAAAGCTCTATGAAGAACTGCTCACCCGCTTCGACCACGAGGTGGTGCGCACGACCGGGCCGGAATATGTGCAGGCCAAGCTTGCCGAGCGCGACGAGCGGCATGCCAAGGCCGGCGAAAGCCGCTACCTGGTCGAGCCCAACGTCAAGGACGGCAAGGGCGGCCTGCGCGACCTGCAGACGCTGTTTTGGATCGGCAAATATTTCTACCGCGTGCGCACCGGCGAGGAACTGGTCGAGAAAGGCGTCTTCACCGAAGCCGAATACCGCGAGTTCCAGAAGGCGGAGGACTTCCTGTGGGCGGTGCGCTGTCACATGCACTTCCTTACCGGCAAGGCGGAGGAGCGGCTGCATTTCGACATCCAGCGCGAGATCGCCGAACGTCTGGGCTACACGACGCATCCCGGCCTGTCGGCGGTCGAGCGCTTCATGAAGCACTATTTCCTCGTCGCCAAGGATGTCGGCGACCTCACCCGCATCTTCTGCGCGGCGCTCGAGGAAGAACAGGCCAAGCATGTGCCGGGCTTCAACCGCATCTTCCTCACCTTCCAGCGGCGCAAGCGCAAGCTTGCCGGCACGTCCGATTTCATTGTCGACAACCACCGCATCAACATCGCCGACGATGGCGTGTTCGAACGCGACCCGGTCAACCTGCTGAGGTTGTTCTGGTTCGCCGACAAGCATGGGCTGGAGTTCCATCCCGACGCGCTGAAGCTGCTCACCCGCTCGCTCGGCCTGGTCAACAAGTCGCTCCGGCGCGACGAAGAGGCCAACCGACTGTTCCTCGACATATTGACCTCGGACCGCAACGCCGAGCTCAATCTCAGGCGCATGAACGAGGCCGGGCTGCTCGGCAGGCTGATCCCCGACTTCGGCAAGATCGTCGCCATGATGCAGTTCTCGATGTACCACCACTACACGGTGGACGAGCACCTGATCCGCTGCATCGGCGTGCTGGCCGAGATCGAGCGCGGCGATGGCGAGAAGATCCACCCGCTGGCGCATTCGCTGATGCCGGGGCTGAAGAAGAGCCGCGAGGCGCTTTATGTCGCGGTGCTGCTGCACGACATCGCCAAGGGTCGGCCGGAGGATCATTCGGAGGCTGGCGCCAGGATCGCGCGGCGCATCTGTCCGCATATGGGGCTGTCGGCGGCCGATACCGCGACGGTCGCCTGGCTGGTCGAGAACCATCTCGTCATGTCGATGACGGCGCAGACGCGCGACCTCAACGACCGCAAGACAACCGAGGATTTCGCCTCGATCGTGCAGTCGGTCGAGCGGCTGAAGCTGCTTCTGGTCCTCACTGTCTGCGACATACGCGGCGTCGGGCCGGGTGTGTGGAACGGCTGGAAGGGGCAGTTGCTGCGCACGCTCTATTACGAGACCGAGCTGCTGCTGACCGGCGGCTTCTCGGAAGTGTCGCGTGCGCAACGCACCGCCGCCGCGCGCGAGCGGCTGGCCGAGGCGCTCTCGGCCTGGCCGGCCAAGGAGCGCAAGCGCTATGTCGCGCAGCACTATGAGAACTATCTGCTGACGGTCGACCTCAAAGACCAGCTGCGACACGCCGAATTCATCCGTGAGGCGGATGCGGCGGGCAAGAAGCTCGCGACCATGGTCAAGACGCATGAATTCGAGGCGGTGACGGAGATCACCGTGCTGGCGCCGGACCATCCGCGCCTGCTTTCGATCATCGCCGGGGCATGTGCTGCGGCCGGCGGCAACATCGTCGACGCGCAGATCTTCACCACCTCGGACGGACGGGCGCTGGACACCATCCTGATCTCGCGGGAGTTCGATCTCGACGAGGACGAGCGCCGCCGCGCGGAGCGGGTCGGCCGGCTGATCGAGGACGTGCTGTCCGGCAAGAGCTGGCTGCCCGAAATGATCGAGAAGCGCACCAAGCCGAAGCGCGGCGCCAAGGTATTCAGGATTCCGCCCCGCGCCGAAATCCGCAACACGCTGTCCAACCGTTTCTCGGTGATCGAGGTCGAGGGGCTGGACCGGCCAGGCCTGCTCTCCGAGATCACCGGCACGATCTCCGACCTGTCGCTAGACATCGCCTCGGCGCATATCACCACCTTCGGCGAAAAGGTCATCGACACGTTCTACGTCACCGACCTGACCGGACAGAAGATCGACAGCCCGACGCGCACGGCCACCATCCACAAGCGGCTGATCGATACGCTGGAAGGCAGTTCGTCGGAACGCAACGGCAAGGCCAAGGTGGCGGCCGAGTGACCATCCATTTGACGCAATTTCCCTGGCAGTCCTTCCCGGCATGAGCCTCGTCAAGAAATTCGCCACCGTCGCTTCCGGCACGCTGATGAGCCGCGCCTTGGGTTTCGGCCGCGAGATGCTGATGGCGGCCGCGCTCGGCACCGGGCCGGTCGCTGACGCCTTCAACGCCGCCTTCCAGTTTCCCAACACCTTCCGCCGGTTGTTCGCCGAGGGCGCGTTCAACGCCGCTTTCGTGCCGCTCTTCGCCAAGGAGATCGAGACGCACGGCAACGAAGGCGCCAAGCGCTTTTCGGAGGAAGTGTTCGGCGTGCTGTTTTCGGCGCTGCTGGCGCTCACCATTGCCATGGAACTGGCGATGCCGCTGATCGTGCGCTACCTGGTGGCGCCGGGCTTCGCCGACATTCCGGGCAAGTTCGAGACGACCGTCACGCTCGCGACGATCATGTTCCCGTACCTGATCTGCATGTCGCTCGGCGCCATGATGGCGGGCATGCTGAACTCGCTGCGCCGCTATTTCGCGGCGGCGATCGCGCCCGCCTTCCTCAACATCATCCTGATCGGCGTGCTCGCCTATGCCTGGTATCATGGGCTGGACGCGCATGATGTCGGCTTCGGCCTGTCCTGGGGCGTGCTGGCGGCGGGCATCGTGCAGCTCGCGATCGTCTGGATCGCGGTGCGCCATGCCGGCATCTCGATCGGCTTTCGCCGTCCGAAAATGACGCCGAACGTCAAGCGGCTGCTGATCCTGGCGCTGCCGGCGGCGATCACCGGCGGCATCACCCAGATCAACCAGTTGATCGGCACGGCGATCGCCTCGGCGCAGAACAGCGCCGTGTCGTCGCTCGCCTATGCCGACCGCATCTATCAATTGCCTCTCGGCGTCGTCGGCGTGGCCGTCGCCATCGTGCTTCTGCCGGAACTGTCGCGGGCGCTGAAATCGGGCAATCTGGTCGAGGCCGCGAACCTGCAGAACCGCTCGGTCGAGTTCACCCTGTTCATGACGCTGCCGGCGGCGGCGGCGCTCTGGGTGATGTCGGAACCGATCGTGCGGCTGGTCTATGAGCGCGGGGCGTTTGCCGCCAACCACTCGACGCCGATCGTCGCCTCGATCCTGGCGATCTTCGGCCTCGGCCTGCCGGCCTTCGTGCTGATCAAGGCCTTCACACCAGGCTATTTCGCGCGCGAGGACACGCGCACGCCGATGATCTTCGCAGCCATTTCGGTCGGCGTGAACGTCGCCACGGCGCTGACGCTTTTTCCCTCGATGGGCGCGCCGGGCATCGCGGTCGCTTCGGCGATAGCCGGCTGGGTCAACGCGCTGATGCTGCTCGGCATGCTGATCAGGCGGGGACATTGGGGCCGCGACATCCCGCTCTTGAAGCGGATTCCACGACTGGTGCTGTCGGCGGTGATCATGGCGACCGCCCTTTATTTCGCCGAGCACTACTTCGCCGCCAGGCTCGGTTCCGGCTCGCCGCTGGTGGTGAAGGCGACGACGCTGTTCGCGCTGGTCGGCGGGGGTGCGGCGCTCTACTTCATCGCCGCCTTCGGCACCGGCGGCGCCGATTTCGGCATGATCCGGCGGAATATCGGGCGAAGCCGTAACAGCTAGGCGCTATGGGGACTGAACCCGTCCTCTACGCAAATTGTTCAGCCGACAACGCTCGTGTATTACCCCCTTCAGCGAGTCTGTTGGAGAAGAGTTGAATGCAAACGTTGTCGCTTGACGATTTCGTCGATGACAAACCATGGCGCGACGACATTCCTTTGCTGGAGGACATTCCCAGCGGCGATCTCATAGCCGGCGTCCGGATTCAACGGTTGATCACACGTGCCGACAAGCGCGGCGACCTCACTGTCCTCATGTCGTCGCTGTTGCAGCCCGTCGCTCCGCCACCGCATATATATCTGGTATCGGCCGAGCCGGGATCCATCAGGGCATGGGTCTATCACAGGCGACAGTTCGACCGACTCGCTTACACCAACGGCGACATAAGAGTTGTCCTTTACGATCTGCGCACGGACAGCCCGACATACGAAAAGCTCGATGTTTTTGATTTCGGGTCGGCAAACAAGGCGTTGCTGACCATTCCGCCCTATGTCGTTCACGGCGTTCAGAACAGGGGCAAGAGCACGGCGACATTCGTCAACATGCCGACGAATGTCTACGATCCCGAAAATCCCGACAAATCGCGCATACGTTTCGATCATCCCAGCATTCCATATCGCTTCGAATAAACGTGCCGCTGTTTTCCGTCATCATGGCCACCTACGATCGCGGTAGGCACATACTGCCGTCGATCCATTCGGTGCTGCGCCAGACCTGCCAGGACTTCGAACTTTTGGTTGTGGGCGATTGCTGCACGGACGAGACCGAAAATGTCGTGAGGGCGCTGGCATCTCCTCAAATCCGCTGGCTGAATCTGCCCGAGCGAGGTGGCAGCCAATCCTTCCCCAACAACGCGGGCATCGAGATGTCGCGTGGGCAACACATTGCCTATCTGGGGCATGACGACATATGGGCGCTGGACCACCTCCAGGCCCTGGCGGGTCTTTTCGAGCGAGACCCACAACTGGATTTTGCCGTCGGCGGCGCGCTCTTTCATGGCCCTAGAGGAAGCAATTTTCGACTGGTGACCGGCATATTCGGCGAACCGGACGCCGCTTTAAAACACTTCTTCCCGCCTTCGAGTTTCGGCCACCGACGCGACGTCACCGATCGAATGGGAAAATGGCGCGCCCCCGGGGAGATCGCTCCGCCCGTCGACGCGGATTTCCTGCTGCGGGCGGCTAGGTCCGGGATGACGTTTGTCTCGACACAACGCATCACCGTGCAGAAATTTGCGGCTGGTCACCGCTATCTGAGTTACATCAGCCACGCTTCGGACGAGCAGGAACGAATGGCTCGGCGCATGCTGCTGCCCGGATATGATGGCTATCTCGCGTCGGAACTGGTCAAGGCGAAGGCCGCCGGTGCTTTCATGATCGTCACTTATCCCGACTACGAGCAGTATGAAATCGGTCAGCTTGCCACTCAGAACGCGACGAACAAGGGCATCGTGCGACCGGATTTGCGCGCTCTGCGGCATGACGAGATCATCAAGCCGGACAATTCTCCAAAAGCGCTCGACTGGTGCCCGTTCCAGGCAGGCGACGACGAGCGCATGCGCTGGGTGGGCAGCAACCCGCGGCCAAAGCTGCTCGTGCCGTTTGCATATGCCGGCAGGGCCCGGATCAGCCTGGATCTCTGGCATCCTCTGCCCAACGCGCTGGCCAGGCTCACACTTTCCGTAGATGGCCAACCAATTGCTGCAAGAATTTCCGCTGTGCGCCAACAAGGCAACCCTGTGGCGAGCGGAAGCGACGTTTGAAGCGAAGCTGCGAAAGGACAATCATACTGTCCTCGAGCTCCGTCTCAACAAGTTGCAGCGGCCGGCAGGACAGCGCACCGGCATCGGCATGGGCGACATCAAGATCACCCCGTTGGGGTGGCGAAGCGTTGTTGCAAAGGGCACGCAGTTGCTGACCAAGTTTCGTCCGACCCGCTGATATCTCTTGCCGGTTGTTCGCCCTTCGTCCATAAGCGCGCCGTCGCAAGACTTTCGCCGCGCGCGGTTTCCAGCCGCATGATTGGCTCCAAAAAGTCTGCAACTTTTTGGAATCATGCTTAGACGGCCCTCCACAAGCCATGAGGAACTCATGTCCGCTTTCAAGCCACTCGTCTTTTCGGGCGTCCAGCCGACCGGCAATCTGCATCTCGGCAACTATCTCGGCGCCATCAAGAAATTCGTCGCCCTCCAGGAACAGTCCGACTGCATCTATTGCGTCGTCGACCTGCATTCGCTGACGGCGCAGCTGGTCCACAAGAACCTCGGCGACGAGACGCGCTCGATCACCGCGGCGTTCCTGGCCTCCGGCATCGACCCGAAGAAGCACATCGTCTTCAACCAGTCGCGGGTCATGCAGCATGCCGAGCTCGCCTGGATCTTCAATTGCGTGGCGCGCATCGGCTGGATGAACAAGATGACGCAGTTCAAGGACAAAGCCGGCAAGGACCGCGAGAATGCCTCGCTCGGCCTGCTCGCCTATCCGAGCCTGATGGCCGCCGACATCCTGCTCTACCGCGCCACCCATGTGCCGGTGGGCGAGGACCAGAAGCAGCATCTGGAACTCACCCGCGACATCGCCCAGAAATTCAACAACGACTTCTCCGAGAAGATCGCCGCGCTCGGCGTCGGCGTGAAGATGCAGGTCGGCGAGGAGACGGTGAACGGCTATTTCCCGATCACCGAACCGGTGATCGGCGGCCCGGCGGCGCGCATCATGAGCCTGCGCGACGGTTCGAAGAAAATGTCGAAGTCCGACCCCTCGGACCTGTCGCGCATCAACCTGACCGACGATGCCGACACCATCTCGAAGAAGATCCGCAAGGCCAAGACCGATCCGGAGGCGTTGCCGAGCGAGGTCGACGGGCTGGAAAGCCGGCCCGAGGCGGAGAACCTGGTCGGCATCTATGCCGGCCTTGCCGAAATCTCGAAGGAAGACGTGCTGAGAGAATATGGTGGCCAGCAGTTTTCCGTGCTTAAGCCGGCGCTTGCCGATCTTGCCGTGGAGAAGCTGGCGCCGATCGCTGCCGAGATGCGCCGTATCGAGGGCGATCGCGCCTATGTCGACGCCGTGCTCAAGGACGGCGGCGACCGGGCCCGCGCAATGGCCGACGGCACGATGAAGACGGTGCGCGACATCATCGGCCTGCTGCAGGACTGATCGACACTCTAAGTAGTTGTTTCGACGCAATTCCGGACGGAAAACCGCTACACACTTTTCCTGGAATTGCTCTGGGACCATTGCCACGCCGGGCGGCGGCTTGCCGCCGGTCCGTGGCGGTGGCAGATTGCGGCCGAATTGATACCGAGCAGATAGACATGGTCTCCAAACGCCTCAGCCGCGAAGCCGGCCATCGCCGCAAATTCCTGGCGATCATCGACGACACGCCCGAATGCGAGCGCGCCGTCGCCTACGCCTCGAAGCGGGCGCAGCACACCAGCGGCGTGCTGGTGCTGCTCTATGTCATCGAGCCGGACGACTTCCAGCATTGGCTGGGCGTGGAAAAGATCATGCGCGAGGAAGCAAACGCGACAGCGCGCGGAGCCCTCGACGGCTACGCCAGCAAGGTGCGCCAGAGCGTCGGCATCGAGCCGGAGCTGGTGGTGCGCGAAGGCAAGCCAACCGAAGAGATCCACAAGCTGATCGAGGAAGACCAGGACATCGCCATCCTGGTGCTGGCGGCCGGCGCCGGCAAGGAAGGCCCGGGGCCGCTGGTCAGCGCGGTTGCCGGCCGGGCCGCGGCTTTCCCAATTCCTGTTACGGTGGTGCCGCAGAATCTGTCGGACGAGGAGATCGACAGCCTAGCCTGAGGTGTATCGATATTCCGGTGAGGCCGGTCTGCAAATGACGGCTTCCTGCGCTTCCGGTGCTCACGTACGAAAAGTACGCTCCGCTCCGGTTCTCGGAATCCAGCCAGTTTGGTCGCTTCGCGCCCGTCTTCGACTCCGACTCGGCCTGACCGGAATCTCGATACACCTCGAAGTCTGCGATAGAAGCTGTAAAAACATTCCGCCAGCCAGCCATTCCTAGCGACGCGTTTCGCTTGAATGTCCAGCCGATAGAGCCTATTTAGAACTATTCCAAACTATCGGCCCGAGAAGGGCCTGGAGATACCCATGTTCATCCAGACCGAATCGACGCCGAACCCGGCGACGTTGAAGTTTCTTCCCGGCAAGGAAGTGCTGCGCGAAGGTACCGCCGATTTCCGCAACGCCGAAGCCGCGGCGGAGGCTTCGCCGCTGGCCGGCCGGCTGTTCGAGATCCCGGGCGTCACCGGCGTCTTCTTCGGCTATGACTTCATCACCGTGACCAAGGACGGCCCGGACTGGCAGCATCTGAAGCCGGCCATCCTCGGCGCCATCATGGAACACTTCATGTCCGGCACCCCGGTCATGGCCTCGACCGCCCCGGCGCGCGAAGCCGGCGAGACCGGCGAGTTCTACGACAAGGCCGACGAAGAACTGGTGCTTACCATCAAGGAACTGCTCGACACGCGCGTGCGCCCCGCGGTTGCCCAGGACGGCGGCGACATCACGTTCCGCGGCTTTGAGAACGGCACCGTGTTCCTGCACATGAAGGGCGCCTGCGCCGGCTGTCCGTCCTCGACGGCGACTTTGAAGCACGGCATCCAGAACCTGCTCCGGCATTTTGTTCCGGAAGTGCAGCAGGTCGAGCAGGTCGCCTGACAGTTCCACACCGCCGGCCACTCGGCGGAGCGAATTCTTCCCAACTCCAAAAACAAAAAACCGGGCCCCAACAGCCCGGTTTTCTGTTTTTGGACGTCTTGTTGTTGCCTAGACGGTCCGCCTGCGAAACTTTTTCACGCCTACATCACGATGACTTTGGCGCCGACCGACGTGCGGTCGTAGAGGTCGATAATGTCCTGGTTCATCAGCCGGATGCAGCCCGACGACATCGCCTTGCCGATCGAGAACCATTCCGGGCTGCCATGCAGGCGGTAGCCCATGTCGCCGCCCTTGTTGAAGAGGTACATGGCGCGCGCGCCGAGCGGATTCTTCAGTCCCGGCTCCATGCCGCCGGCGAACTTGGCGAGCTCGGGCTGGCGCCTGATCATCTGCGAAGGCGGCGTCCAGGTCGGCCACTCGCGCTTCAGCGCGATATGGGCGGTACCGTGCCACTCGAAACCCTCGCGTCCGACGCCGATGCCGTAACGGATCGCCATGCCGTCGCCCTCGATGAAGTAGAGGAACTTATTCTGGGTATCGACAATGATGGTGCCCGGCCTCTCCGAAGTGTCGTATCGCACTTCCTGGCGGTGAAACCTCGCTGGAACCTTCTCGATCGGGACGCGCGGCAGCTGATAGCCGGCATCGGTCATCGCGCCATAGTTGTTGGTGAACAACTGCCCGCCGATGGTGCTGCAGCCGCTGACAGCGGCCGACAGCGCAAGGGCGGCGAGGATTGCAAACGACTTCAAGCGCATGAAAAGGTCCGACGCCCTGTCTGTGTATCAGCGGCTCGAGTCGGCCGCTTTCTCAGCCATCATTCATGCTGGCATTTCTTTTGCTTGCCAAGCGCGCACTGCCTATATGCAAGGCCTTACGTGCCGGTAGATGCCGAACTGCGGCATTTCCGCAACAGGCCTCACAGGATTGTGAAGCAAAATCAATGGGGCAGCCCGAAGGCTGCCAGAACCCACGGAGAACGCCATGAATGTCGGTGATGCCGCCGAGCGTTCCGGCCTGCCGGCCAAGACCATTCGCTATTACGAGGAGATCGGCCTGATCCGTCCGGCGCGGGCCGAGAACGGCTATCGCGATTACTCCGGCGACGACGTCCACCGGCTTGCCTTTCTGCGCCGCGCGCGCAATCTCGGCTTCTCAATCGACGATTGCAGGCAGCTGATGGCGCTCTATCAGGATCGCGACCGCGCCAGCCACGACGTGCGCGAGATCGCCGCCGCCCATGTCACGGCGATCGAGGAAAAGGTGCGCGAATTGCAGTCGATGCGCTCGACGCTGCAGAAGCTGATCCACGCCTGCCACGGCGACGACCGACCGGACTGCCCGATCCTGGACGACATGGCGGGCGCGGCCTGAGGTCGGAGATTTATCAGCGCTTCCAGAAATCGCGGTGCGGAGCGAGCAGCTCATCCGCGATTTCGGGGAACGGACCGAAGACCTCGATCTTCTTCTGCCCGGAGGCGAATACGGTGCGCGAGGCGAGGTTCATCGTCGGATTCGCCTCGTGATCGCCGGTGAGCGCCAGGAGATCAGTTTCCTCGAAGCCGTAGACCAGCCGGCCGATATTCGCCCAGTACATCGTGCCGGCGCACATCGCGCAAGGCTCGCCGGTCGTGACCAGCGTGCATTGCCAAAGGAACTCCGGCTCATAGGCCGCCGCCGCGCGGCGGGCGAGCTCGGTCTCGGCATGGCGCACCGTGTCGAGATTGCCCTGCCGCATCAGCACCTGATCGTCCGGCCCAACCAGCACGCAGCCGAACGGATGGTGCCCATGCGCCGCCGCCTCGCGCGCGACGGCGTCGGCGGAACGGAGGTGGGCAAGCATCTGATCACGGGTCATGGGAAAAGTTCCTCTCACGGCGAGATTGCTGCCGAGGCATATGATTAGCAAGAGCTGATCTCGCCTGAACCAGGGCTCAAGATACCGCGCCAGCCAGGATTTCGCCTCGCATGAATTCGTCACCTTCCAAGGAAGAATACATTCGCGGCAACGTCCACACCAACACCGTCGAAGGCTTTTTCTCCATCTTCAAGCGCGGCATGAAGGGCGTCTATCAGCATTGCGGCGAGCACCACTTGCATCGCTACCTTGCCGAATTTGATTTTCGCTATCCGAACTGCGTCGCCCTTGGCGTCGATGACGGCCCGCGCGTCTCACTATCGCGGACCTGCTTGACGATAAGCACAAACACTACTTCCGCACGATCCAGTCGAGCATGTCTTTATTCTATCGCACCTCTATTTCTGGAGAGCGTCAATCACTTTCACGTCCGGTTTGCCGGTGCAATTGTCCCACATCACAAGGGATAATTCGGCTTCATTGAGCGAGCCGAGCTTAGGATCGTTCTTCATTGCCTCGTGAAACGCCGACTCCATCGCCACCATCAAATTGTGGTCGCTCTCCAGGTACTCCTTGCAGGTGACTTTTGCGGTATCGACCTTGTCTTCCGCGAAGGCTGGTAGAGCAAGTGTGACGAAGGCGACTGATAATGCAATAATGCGAGCCATCTATTCCTCCCTCGCAAGAACCTCCGTATCTGGCGCCTAATGAGCATATAATCGAAGCGACCTCCCTTGGGGAGGGGCAGGCTTCCTACTGCGGCTGTAGGAGACAATACTCCTATCGCACTCGTGATTTGTCGACCAGATAATCGCCCCACGTGGCGGGGTTCAAACCGTGACAAAATCTGGCATGGTGCCTCCCATGCCCATCGTGTCCCCGATTCCCCTCAATCCGTTGATCGACGGCCGCCAGTCGGAGCGCGCCATGCTGGTGCGGCGCGGCGTGCAGCGGCTGCTGACCGAAATGGGCGCGCATGTACTGCCGGAGCTTTCCCTGGCCACCGGCCGGCGCGCCGATCTCGTCGCGCTGACCAGGCAGGGCGACATCTGGATCATCGAGATCAAATCCTCGATCGAGGATTTTCGCGTCGACCGCAAATGGCCGGACTACCGCCTGCATTCCGACCGCTTCTTCTTCGCCACCCATCCAGGCGTGCCGCAGGATATCTTTCCCGAGGAATGCGGCTTTATCCTCTCTGACGGCTACGGCGCGGAGATCCTGCGCGATGCGCCGGAGCACCGCATGGCGGCTGCGACGCGCAAGGCGCTGATGCTGCGGATTGCCCGCGCTGGCGCCGCGCGGCTCTTGGCAGCAGAGCTTGCCGGCGTCGCGGTGCCGGCGCTGGATGGCGAGAGCGAATAGGTCTCCTCGCGAGGGTTGGATGCCGGCGTCTTTGCCATCGACGTCCGGCTTGAGCCAGGGCTCAAACTGACCCCTCGCGTGCCGTGACAAGAATTTTCGCCCCGCACCGATGATTTCCGCCGATCCCGATTGTCTTCACCTACAGGCGCATCCGGATGGCCGGCGGCCTGGAAAGAGGTGATCACATGAAACCGTTGCAAAATCAGAATGTCGTCGTCGTTGGAGGCAGCCGGGGTGTCGGCCGCGCCATCGTGGAGGCCGCGCTTGGCGCGGGAGCGACCGTGCTTGCGGTCGCCCGCGGCGCCGCCGACCTGAAGCAGCTTGCCTGGGAACGGCCGGGCTTGAAGACTCTCAGCATGGACGCGACGGCGGAAGCCGCGCCGCAGGCGGTCTTCGATGCGCTGGCACCAGACGTGCTGGTGGTCTGCGCGGGGGCGCTCGCTGCTGCCGCGCCGATACAGGACCAGAGCTGGGAAGTCTTCTCGGCGAATTGGGAAATGGACGTCAAGGCATCGTTCCTGTTCTGCCGGGAGGCCCTCAAGGGTCGACTCAAGGCGGGCAGCCGGGTGGTGCTGATCGCCAGCGGCGCCGCCATCACCGGCGGACCGCCGAATTCAGGCGGCTATGCCGGCGCCAAGCGCATGCAGATATTTTTGGCCGGCCATTGCCAGAAGGAATCGGACCGCCTCGGCCTCGGCCTGCGCTTCATGGCGCTTTCGCCGTCCCGCATCATGCCGGGCACTGGGGTCGGCGATCGCGGCATCGGCAGCATCGCCGCCTATATGGGCATCCGCCCGGCCGACTTCCTTGCCAGCTTGAGCGACATGCAGACGCCAGACGATGTCGGACAGGCGGTGGTGCAGCTCGCGACGGGCAAGCCGCAGGGCAGTTCCTTCACGGTGAGCGGCAGCGGCCTTGCGGCGGCAGCATGAGGCGCGCAGGATGGCGGCCGAATTCAGCGCCCTGGGCTTCCCATGACTAACGCCGACGGCCCTATCGAGCCTTTGGGCCGGTCAGGCCGGCCGGTCCTCGACCGACTGGCCTTCGAGCGCCTGAGCGTCGCCCACCGCCGCGCGCTCAAGCTGCATTGCTACCGGATGTTGGGCTCGCTCAACGAGGCCGAGGATCTCGTCCAGGAGACGTTCCTCAGGGCCTGGCGCGCGCGGTCGCAATTCGATGGACGCGGTTCGGCGCGCGGCTGGCTCTACGCGATCGCCACCAAGAGCTGCCTCAACGCGATCAAGGCACGATCGTCGGTGCGGCGCATTCTGGAGCAGCCCGAACGGCCGGCCTCCGTAGGTGCGGCAACCGGCGGACCGACCACGGAGCTAGCCTGGCTGGAGCCATATCCGGACGCGGAGCTGCCGGACATTGCCGACGACAGGCCTGGCCCGGAAGCGCGCTACGAGGCCCGCGAGGCGGTGCGGCTCGCCTTCGTCGCGGCGATCCAGCTGTTGCCGCCCAGGCAGCGCGCCGCGCTGCTGCTATGCGATGTGCTTGGATGGTCCGCCATCGAGACCGCGCAATTGCTCGGCGGAACCACGACCTCCATCAACAGCGCCCTGCAGCGGGCCCGCGCGACGCTGGGCGGTTACTACACGCAAGGCCGTGCGCTGCAGCGATCAAAGCCTAGTTCGGACGAAAGCCTGCTGCTCGAACGCTATATGCAGGCCTGGCAGGCCGACAATCTCGACGGACTCGTCGAGCTGCTGCGCGATGACGCCGTCTACCACATGCCGCCATGGCGGGAATGGTATCGCGGACATCAGGCAATCGGCGCTTTTTTGGGAAGCGTCTGGGGCAATTTTGCCGGCTATCGGGCGGTGGCTACCGGGGCCAACGCCCAGCCGGCAGTGGGCGTTTACGCGCTCGGTCATCAGGATTCGATATGGCGGCCGCATTCGCTGCATGTCATCGAAGCCGCCGACGGCAAGATCGCCTCGCTGACGATCTATGTCCCGCCGCTCGGCCCCGCCTTGTTCGCGGCCTTCGGCCTGCCGCCGGAACCTTTCGTGCCCTGAGTGATCAGCCCAGATCTTCTTCCGCCCCGCTGGCCGCCGGTGCCGTCAGCAGCACGGCGGCTCCGAGCAGCGCGGCAATCAGCGAGCCCGCGAGGATGCCGACCTTCACGGCGTCCTGCAGCGCCGGGTCGCTGGCGAAGGCGAGCAGGCCGATGAACAGGCTCATGGTGAAGCCGATGCCGCAGAGCAGCGAGATGCCCAGCATGTGCAGCCAGCCGGCATTGACCGGCAGGTCGGCAAGGCCGAAGCGGATGGCCAGCGCCGAGGAGCCGAAGACGCCGGCCAGCTTGCCGAGAACAAGGCCGGCGGCGACGCCCAGCGTCAGCGGCTCGACAAGGGTGGCAAAGCTCAGGCCGCCTAGCGAGACGCCGGCATTGGCAAAGCCGAAGATCGGGATGACCAGGAAGGGCACGAGCTTGTGCAGGCCGTGCTCAAGGCGATGCAGGGGCGAGTGTTCTGTATCGTGGCTGATGCCGGGAGAACGTTCCAGGGGGATGGTGAGCGCCAGCGCGACGCCGGCCAGCGTGGCATGCACGCCCGACTTCAGCACCAGCACCCATAGCACGGCGCCGAGCAGCAGATACGGCCAGAGCTTCATGGCCCGCATGCGGTTGAGCACGACCAGCAGAGCGATAACCGCAAAGGCGGCGCCGAGATAAGCGAGCGACAGGCCGCCGGTGTAGAACAGCGCGATGATGATGACGGCGCCGAGATCGTCGATGATGGCGAGAGCGGTGAGGAAGACTTTCAGCGAGGCGGGCACGCGGCTGCCGAGCAGCGAGAGCACGCCGAGCGCGAAGGCGATGTCGGTGGCGGTGGGGATCGCCCAGCCGGAGAGCGCTGCCTGATTGTCGCGGTTGATCAAGACATAGACCAGCGCCGGCACCACCATGCCGCCGGCGGCGGCGATGCCGGGCAGCACGCGGCGCGGCCAGGTCGAGAGCTGCCCGTCCAGCATCTCGCGCTTGATCTCGAGCCCGACCAGCAGGAAAAACACCGCCATCAGCCCGTCATTGATCCAATGCGAGACGCTGAGCGGCCCGAGATAGGCGTGGAGGACGGCGAAATAGGTTCCGGCTAAAGGCGAGTTGGCGACGATCAGCGCAAGGGCTGCGGCTACCATCAGGATGATGCCGCCGGCGGCCTCGCCGTCGAGGAATTCGCGCAGGATCGATGTCGGCCGCTCGTCCAAAGCCTGCATTTCGACCCCTCACTTTCCTCTCGGCGGCGCGATGATGCGCAAACTTCAACGGCCGGGCAAGCGTCACAATTTTGCGAACGCCGGCCGCCCCTCATCTGCCTGCCGGCATCTTCTCCCCGTAGAACGGGGAGAAGGGCGCTCTCGCGCAGGATTTCGCTAATCTCCGACGGCGCGTAAGGGAGCCAGCGTTGCGGGCAGCCCCTTCTCCCCGTCACTATACGGGGAGAAGTGCCCGGCAGGGCGATGAGGGGCAGCGCCGGCTTTGGTGGTTTGGGTCTTCGCCACCAACCGAACCCGAGGTCGGCCGAAGCGCGTTATGCAGTACGTCCAGCCAACTCAGCGCGGCGCCCGCTTGGCGAGAATCCGCTGCAAGGTGCGGCGATGCATGTTCAGCCGGCGCGCCGTCTCGGACACGTTGCGGTCGCACATTTCGTAGACGCGCTGGATGTGCTCCCAGCGCACACGGTCGGCCGACATCGGGTTTTCCGGCGGCGCGGCGCGTTCGCCGGAGGTGCGGGTGAGCGCGGCGAAGACATCGTCGGCATCGGCGGGCTTGGAGAGATAGTCGATGGCGCCGAGCTTCACCGCCGTCACCGCGGTGGCGATGTTGCCATAGCCGGTCAGGATGATGGCGCGGGCGTCGTCGCGCTTTTCGCGGATGACTGCCACGACATCAAGGCCGTTGCCGTCGCCGAGGCGCATGTCGACCACCGCATAGGCCGGCGGATGGGCGCGCGCCTTGGCGACCGCCTCTTCCACGCTTTCCGCCGTCTCGACCACGAAGCCCCTGGTCTCCATGGCCCGGGCCAGGCGGGTGAGGAAGGGCTTGTCGTCCTCGACGATGAGCAGCGAGGTGTCCTCGCCCTCAACCATTGCGCCAGCCGTTTCGTCTCCGCTCATCTTATCGGCACCCTATTGACCAAAAGCACACCCGTCGAAACGAATTCCGGCGAAGGCGCTCGAAGTCCATGTTTTTCGGGCATGCCGCTTTTCCAGACACAATTTTGGGCGACATGCTTCACTTTTACGCAGATACAGTCCCGCAAGAGCAATGTCCATTTTTTAGAGCCGGCAACAGAGCTGTCATGCGGTAATTGCAAGGTTTAGGCACCATCCAACGAAGGTTACGCATTGTCGAACATGGTGGCCGAGGCCTGTCCTTGGTTGAGGAAGAGGCCGCGCGGCCAGGATATCTGCACTACCGCGCCTTCGCCGAGCCCGCTCGAATTGCGGAAATCGATGGTGGCGCCGGAACGCTCCAGCAAGGTCTTGGCGATGAACAGTCCGAGCCCCAGGCCGCCGCCGGCTTCCGTGCCCTGACGCGTCGACATATAGGGTTCGCCGATGCGGTCGATGATCTCGGCCGGGAACCCGGGCCCGTCATCGATGATGGAGAAGGTGACCGTCTCATTGTCCCAGCTCCAGCTGACGGTGACCGACTTGCGGGCGAAATCGACGGCATTCTCGACCAGATTGCCGAGCCCGTAGATGACGCCGGGGTTGCGCTGGCCGACTGGCTCGGGGCCGATGCGCTCGCCGGGCCGCAGCCGGATCGAGATGCCGAAATCGCGGTGCGGCGCCGTCACCTCCTCGATCAGCGAGGTGAGCGGCATGCGCGACAGATGTGCTTCGCCTTCCGAGGAAAGGCTGGTCAGCCGCTTCAGGATCTCGCGGCAGCGTTCGCTCTGCGAGCGCAGGAGCTTGACGTCCTCGCCATATTTCGGGTCCTTGCCGAGCGCCTTTTCCATCTCCTTGGCGACGACGGTGATGGTGGCCAGCGGCGTGCCGAGCTCATGCGCGGCGGCGGCAGCCAGCCCGTCCAGGGCCGAAAGATGCTGCTCGCGCTGCAGCACTAGCTCGGTGGCGGCCAAAGCGTTGGCGAGCAGGCGCGCTTCCGCCGCGACGCGAAAGGCATAGATGGCGGTGAAGGCGATCGAGGCGAACACAGCCATCCACATGCCGGCGACATAGATGAAGGGCATCGGCAGCGGCGCTCCTTCGTACCAGGGCAGCGGCAGGTGAAAGAACACCAGAAGAGTTGCCGCCAACATGACCAGCGCGCCAAGCACAGCAGTCATCCGCAGCGGCAAGGATGTCGCCGAAATGACAACAGGCACGGAAAGCAGCACCGAGAACGGGTTGGTCAGGCCTCCGGTCATGTAAAGCAATCCGCTGAGCTGGATGCCGTCGAAGGTGAGGATGACGAAGGCCGAAAGCGGGGTGAGCCGATGCGCCGCCGGATAGCGGAAGGTGAGCCACAGATTCATCCAGGCCGAGCAGGCGATCAGCGCAAAGCACATCGACACCGGCAAGGGGAATTTCAAGCCATAGGCAACGACGAGCACCGCGACGCTCTGGCCGACGATGGCCAACCAGCGCAAACGAACCAGCGTGTTGAGCCGCAGCCGCTGGCTTTGCTGAGTATCGGGCGCGCGCAGGATGTTGATCATGGTCAAGGATTACAGCCGCAGGAGCGGAAGCGATAGAGCATCGTCACGTTCCCCGCGGCTTGGCACGGCTGGTGGCGGCTGCCAGCAGCGGGTTTTCCGGCCAGACATGCTTTGGGTAGCGGCCGCGCATGTCGGTGCGCACATCCGCCCAGGAGCCACGCCAGAAGCCTGGCAAGTCGCGCGTCGTCTGGATCGGCCGGTGCGCCGGCGACAGAAGCTCCAGCATCAGCGGCACCGTGCCGTTGGCGATGGAAGGATGCCGGTCGAGGCCGAACAACTCCTGCACCCGGACCGCCAGCACCGGCCATTCGCCGTCATAGCGGATCGGAACATGGCTGCCGGACGGCGCGTCGAAATGGGTCGGCGCCAGCGCGTCGACCTTGCGCTGCAGGTCATGCGGAAGAAGCGCCATGAGCGCGGAGGACAAAGTCCCCGGCTTGATGGCCGCGAAGGAGGCATCGCCGGAGAGAAACGGCAGGAGCCAGTCGTCGAGGCGCCCAACAAGCGCGTCGTCCGAAACGTCGGGCCAGGGTGCGCCGAGGCCGCGATGGAGCCAGCCGAGCCGCTGCCGTAGGGTTTCGGCCTCCTTGCCCCAATCGAGCAGCGCCAGGCCGTGCTCTCTCACGGCGTCGAGAATGGCGCGGTCGGCATCGGCGCCGGAGGGCGCGGGCAGCATGCGTTCAGACAGGGTGATGGCGCCGAGCCTGGCAGTCTCGCGCACGCGCACGGCGCGGCGTTCGCGGTCGAAGCTCGTCTCGCGCTTCGTCTCGATGCGATCGGCAAGAGCGGCGCGGATATCCGCCTCGCCGACCGGCGCGGCCGCGGTGATGCGGGCGTTCTGCGCCTTGCCCTGCAGGTCGGCGACCACGAGCCAGGTTTCGTTGGCGAGTGGATCGGCGGCATCGACCATGGCGCCTGAACCGTTGGCGAGCACGAAGCGGCCGCGCTCGCCGCGCGCCCTCGCCACGCGATCCGGCCAGGCATGGATGAGGAGGGCGCCGGCAGAGGCCGCCTCGCCGCCCTGCCCGCCACCGGCCTGTCTGGCCAAACGCTCGGCGAGCTGCCTGGCGGCATTGGCGCGCGGCGATTTCTCGCCGCGAAACCGGATCAGCCGCCGCTCCAGATCGGCGCTGTCGCCGCCCAGCCCACGCTCGGTCAAAAGCACGGCAACCGTCGCCGCTTCTAGCGCATGGCCGGTCTTCGCCGCTTCGGCCACCATATGCGCCAGCCGCACCGGCAGCGCCAGCTTGCGCATGGCGGCGCCTGCTTCCGTCAGCCGCCCTGTCTCATCGATGGCGTGCAGCGCCTTGAGCAGAACCCTTGCTTCGTTGAGCGCCGGGGCCTGCGGCGGATCGAGGAAGGACAGGCTCGACGGATCGGCGACGCCGAAGGCGGCGCAGTCGAGCAGCAGGCCGGAGAGATCGGCCTCGAGGATTTCCGGCGGCGTGAAGGCGGGAAGCGACGCGGTCTGCTCGGCGCGCCACAGGCGCACCGCCACACCGGGTTGCGTGCGTCCGGCGCGGCCGGCGCGCTGGTCGGCCGAAGCCCTGCTGACGCGCACCGTCTCCAGCCTGGTCAGGCCGCTCGCCGGCTCGTAGCGCGGCAGCCGCGACAGGCCGGAATCGATGACGACGCGCACGCCGTCGATGGTGATCGAGGTTTCGGCGATGGAGGTCGCCAGCACCACCTTGCGGCGGCCGGCCGGCGCCGGCCTGATCGCCTGGTCCTGCGCCTTGTTGTCGAGCTGGCCGTAGAGCTGAACGATGTCGGTGTCGGCCGCGACACTGCCCGCGAGCCGCTCGGCGGTGCGTTCGATCTCGCGCTGCCCGGGCAGGAAGGCGAGCACGCTGCCCTGCTCGCCAGCCAGGGCCGCGCGAACCCCCCTGGCCATGGCGTCCTCGATCGCCGTGCCGGCCGGCCGCTCGTCATAGCGGATCTCGACCGGATAGGCCCGGCCCTCGCTTTCGATGACCGGCGCCTCCGACAAAAGCTTCGCCACGCGCGCGCCGTCGAGCGTCGCCGACATGACCAACACGCGCAGGTCGGGACGCAGCGCGCCCTGAACGTCGAGCGCCAGCGCCAGGCCGAAATCGCCATCCAGCGAACGCTCATGGAATTCGTCGAAGATCACCGCCGAGACGCCCGGCAGCTCCGGATCGTCGAGGATCATGCGCGAGAGCACGCCTTCGGTGACGACCAGGATCTTTGTCCGCGCCGAGGTCCGGTTCTCCATGCGCATGGCGTAGCCCACCGTGCCGCCCGGTTCTTCGCCGAGCAGTTCAGCCATGCGGCGGGCGGCGGCGCGGGCGGCGAGCCGCCGCGGCTCAAGCAGCACGATCCGGCCCTGCCCCAGCCATGGCGCGTCGAGCAGCGCCAGCGGCACCAGCGTCGTCTTGCCGGCGCCGGGCGGCGCCACCAGCACGGCGCTGTTGCGCTGCGCGAGCGCTTCGCCAAGTGCCGGCAGCACGGCTGTGACCGGGAGCTCCGGCAAGGATTTCGTCGTCATGTCGCCCGCATATCAGCGGTCGCGGTCGCCATGCAACGTATGCGCTCAAAGCCTGGTGCGCGAAAACGGGTTCCAGCGCACGGTGCCGAGCCTGACCTCCTCGCGCACCATCGTTAGCAGGCCTGACGCGCCGACCACCGTAAGGCCAACCAATGACAGCCAGTCGGGATATTCGTGGAAGAACAACGCGCCGAGGATGACCGCCCAAACGATCTGCGAATAATGCGTCGGTGCGATGCGGTTTGCCGGTGCGTATTTGACCGCCAGCAATTGCAGCAGCTGCCCGCCGGCGGTGAAGAGGCCCGCCATCATCAGCCAAACCAGTTGCCCGAAATTGGGGAGCGAGAACGACGAGGCGGCCGCGCCGACGCCATTGAAGACAAGGCCATAGCCGACCAGCGCGCCGAGAATCGTCGTGCGCTTTTCCTGCTGGGCGAGCGAGCGCATCAGGATGACGCTGGTGGCGGCGAGGAAGGCGTTGGCGAAGGCGGCGAGATGGCCAAGATGCAATTCGCGGAAACCCGGCCGCACCACCAACATGACACCGACAAAGCCGGCGACCACGGCGAGCCACCGCCAGGGACCGACCCTCTCCTTCAGGATGACCGTCGACAGGATGGTGACGAGCAACGGCGCCAGGAAAATCAGCGCGTAGACTTCCGCCAGCGGAATGGTGGTGAAGGCAAAGACGCTGAGCACGCCGGAAGCGATGCCGGCCAAGGCGCGCGCCTGCACCGCCCAAGGCCTTCTGGTGCGCCAGAAGTCACGCCAGCGTTCGTCACCGGGCTTGGTGAAGAACAGGAAACAGCCGGCAAACAAGGTCGAGAAGAAGCCGATCTCGAAGACTGCCCGCCCAGGCTCTTGATGACGGCGTCGCTGAACGAATAGCTTGCATAGGCGATCAGGGCGAGCAGGATTCCGTTCGGCATACCATTTCCGGGAGAGAAGACGTGAAGATACTGGCGCTGGGGGCACATCCCGACGACATCGAGATATTCATGTTCGGTACGCTGGCCGCCTATGCCGCGCAAGGCGCAGAGCTGACTTTCGCCATAGCCACCGATGGTGCCAAAGGCGGCACGGGCGACCCCAAGGCGCTTGCCCGCTTGCGGCGCAAGGAAGCGGCCAAGGCGGCGGGCCTGCTCGGCGTCGAGCCGCGCTTCCTCGACTTTCCCGATGGCGAACTCGTCGCCGATGCCGCGCTTATTGCGGCGCTGAAGACGCTGATCGGCGAGGTGAAGCCCGACCTCGCCATCACCCACGCGCCCTACGACTATCATGGCGACCACCGCGCGCTGTCCGACGGCGTGCGCATCGCGGGATCCTTCGCGGTGCCGGTACTGCATGCCGACACGCTCGGCGGCACCGGTTTTTCGCCGACGCATTATGTCGAGATCACGCAACATTGGGAGATCAAGGCGAAAGCGATCCGGGCGCACCAGTCGCAAGGTCCGGAGCACTATGTGCACAGGGCACGCCTCCAGAACGAGTTCCGCGCCGGCCAGTGCAACGGCGCCTCCGGCGCGCTGGCCGAGGCCTTCCGCTTCGAGCCGATTTTCCCCTTCGCCGACATACGCGCGCTGTTGCCGCCGGCGCCGGCGATCCGGCCGCTGACGGCAAGGCCCAACCCTACCACCGGGGCCGGCTGACCGCGGCGGATACAGGTCCGGCGTTCATTTCCCAACGATTTCAACGACGCGTTTCGCAATGCTGCAACGCAGCAACGAATTCGCTTGCGTTGTTTAGTAAAAAGAGCATCACTAAACAAATTACTAAACATCGGCTGTGCAGCGCGGCGCCAAGGCGACGCATAGCGCGCGCCTGTTTAGGCCCTCGGAGGAGCGAGGGTTGAGGGGCTCTTGAAACCGTCATTCGGACGCGTTTCGCAAATGGGAGGTAAGGCATGAAATCGACCTTGAAACTGGCGTTGGGACTGGCCTCGGCGATCACTGCATCAACAGCCGTCTCGACCGCCGCGCATGCGGAAGACCTGACTCTGTGCTGGGCGGCCTGGGATCCGGCCAACGCGCTCGTGGAACTGTCCAAGGACTTCACCAAGGAAACCGGCATCGGCATGAAATTCGAGTTCGTGCCGTGGACCGAATACGCCGCTCGCTTCCTCAACGAGCTGAACTCGCACGGCAAGCTCTGCGACCTGATCATCGGCGACAGCCAGTGGATCGGCGGCTCCGCCGAGAATGGCCATTACATCAAGCTGAACGACTTCTTCGACAAAGAGAAGATCAGCATGGATGATTTCGTGCCGGCGACCGTCGTCGGCTATTCGGAATGGCCGAAGAACACGCCGAACTACTGGGCGCTGCCGGCCATGGGCGACGTCGTCGGCTGGACCTACCGCAAGGACTGGTTCTCCAAGCCCGAGTTGCAGAAGGAGTTCAAGGAGAAATATGGCTGGGACCTCGCCGCGCCGACCACCTTCGACCAGCTGAAGCAGATCGCCGAGTTCTTCCAGAAGCGCCAGATCGACGGCAAGACCGTCTACGGCGCCTCGATCTATACCGAGCGCGGCTCTGAAGGCATCACCATGGGCGCCATGGACGTGCTCTACAGCTTTGGCTTCCAGTATGAGAACCCGAAGAAGCCCTACGAGATGGAAGGCTTCGTCAACTCCGAGAAATCGGTGAAGGGGCTGGAGTTCTACAAGGCGCTCTATGACTGCTGCACGCCGCCCGGCGCCTCCAACAGCTATATGGGCGAGGGCGTCGACGCCTTCAAATCGGGACAGGTGGCGATGCATATGAACTTCGCCTTCACCTGGCCCGGCCTGCAGAAGGACGAGAATGTCGGCGGCGACAAGATCGGCTACTTCGTCAACCCGAAGGGTCCCGACGGCGACCAGTTCGCGCAGCTCGGCGGCCAGGGCATCTCAGTGGTGTCCTATTCCGACAAGCAGGAATCGGCGCTGAAATACATCAAGTGGTTCGCCAACAAGGACGTACAGGCCAAGTGGTGGTCGCTCGGTGGGTATTCCTGCCTGAACGCCGTCGTCAAGGATCCGAAGTTCCCGTCGAGCCAGCCTTACGCGCAGACCTTCCTCGACTCGATGGCCATCGTGAAGGACTTCTGGGCCGAGCCGAGCTACGCACAGCTGCTGCAGGCCTCGCAGAAGCGCTTCCATGACTATGTCGTTGCCGGCCAGGGTTCCGCCAAGGACGCGCTGGACGGCCTGGTCAAGGACTGGACGCAGGTCTTCCAGGACGACGGCAAGATGTAAGGCTCCTCCCGAGCCCGACCCCGCCGGAGATTTCAGGTCTAATCGACCTGAAATCTCCGGCTCTAAAAATCAGAGTAGAGCATGATGTCGTCCGAAAACCGCGAACCACTTTTCGGCATCGTGCTCTGGTCCCGTGCCGCCCTTGGCACGGGACGCAGTTCAGATAAATTCCATCGCTGAGACCGACCCGTGACCGAAGCAGGACTTACCATGCTCAATCGGACTGCGGACAACGTTGCCCGGGCGACCCCGGAGCCGTTGGCCAGAAAGATCCGGGGTATCAGCGACAAGGGCCTCGCCTGGCTGTTCATCTCGCCGACGATCCTTCTGCTGCTTGCCATCAACATCTTCCCGCTGTTCTGGGCGATCTATCTGTCGTTCACCAACTACCGCGCCAACCGCCCCAACGAGGTGGTGAAGAACCTCGGCCTCTCTAACTACCAGCGCATCCTCGGCGACCAGGACATCTGGATCGCCATGCAGACGACTGCACATTTCGTGTTCTGGACGATCCTGCTGCAGACCGTGATCGGCTTCACGCTGGCCTGGCTGATCGACCGCAAGTTCCGCGGCCACGCCTTCTGGACGACCATCATCCTGGTGCCGATGATGTTGTCGCCGGCGGTGGTCGGCAATTTCTGGCGCTTCCTCTACGAGCCGCAGATCGGGCTGTTTTCCTATGTCATCTCCTTCGTCACCGGCATTCCGCCGACGAATGTGCAGATGCTGTCCAATGTCGAGCTGGCGCCGTGGGCGATCATTATCGTCGACACCTGGATGTGGACGCCCTACGTCATGCTAATTTGCCTCGCCGGCCTGCGTTCGATCCCCGAATACATCTACGAGGCGGCCGAGGTCGACCGCGCCTCGAACTGGCGGCAGTTCTGGTCGATCACGCTGCCGATGGCGCTGCCCTTCATCATGCTGGCGGTTCTGTTCCGCGGCATCGAGAACTTCAAGATGTTCGACATGGTCAACCTGCTCACCGGCGGCGGACCGGGCTCGACCACCGAGGTTGCCTCGATCACCTTGAAGCGACAAGCCTTCGAAAGCTGGCGCACCGGTTATTCCTCGGCCTTCGCCATTATCCTGTTCGTCGCGGTGTTCGGCCTCGCCAACATCTACGTCAAGGCGCTCAACAAGGTGAAGCAGAGATGAGCCTGACCACCGCCCATTCTGTCGTAGCACCTTCGGCAAACTCGAAGCGGATCGCCGGCGTCATCATCGTCGCCTATGCACTGATCTCGATCGTGCCGCTGCTCTGGATCTTTGCCACCAGCTTCAAGACACCGCCAGACTCGATCGCCTATCCGCCGAAGATCGTCTTCCAGCCGAGCCTGGAGGGCTATTGCAACCTGTTCACGACGCGCACCAGGCAAACGCCGGAATACATCAATTCGCTGGGGCCGGCGACCGGGCTCTGCGACGAGACCGTGCGCAAGCGCAACATGGTAATCGCCGGGCCGTCGAATTTCGTGCCGCGCTTCGTCAACTCGCTGATCATCGCCTTCGGCTCGACCTTCTGCGCCGTGTTCCTGGGCACCCTCTCGGCCTATGGCTTCTCGCGATTCAAGGTGCCGCTGGCCGACGATCTTCTGTTCTTCATCCTGTCGACGCGCTTCATGCCGCCAATCGCGGTGGCGATCCCGATCTACCTGATGTACCGCGAGCTCGGCCTGTCCGACACCGCGCTCGGCATGATCCTGCTCTACACAGCGGTCAACGTCTCGCTGGCGGTCTGGCTGCTCAAGGGCTTCATCGACGAGATCCCGCGCGAATATGAAGAGGCGGCGATGATCGACGGCTACACGCGGCTGCAAGCCTTCTGGCGCACCGTGCTGCCGCAGGCGACCACCGGCATCGCCGCGACCGCCATATTCTGCCTGATCTTCGCCTGGAACGAATATGCGTTCGCCGCGCTGCTGACCTCCGGCACGGCGCAGACCGCGCCGCCCTTCATCCCGACCATCATCGGCGAAGGCGGCCAGGACTGGCCGGCAGTGGCGGCGGGCACAACCATCTTCCTGGTGCCGATACTCGTCTTCACGATCCTGCTCCGCAAGCAATTGCTGCGCGGTATCACCTTCGGCGCGGTGCGCAAATGATTGATGTGGGAACAAGTCGACCCCCACACCGTCGAGCTTCGCTCGACACCTCTCCTCCGATCGACGGGGGAGAGGAGGGGCGGGAACTTCATTCAGCCAGGCTCCCTTCCTCTCCCTCCGGAGGGGGGAGAGGTGGCGCTGCGAAGCAGCGACGGAGTGGGGGAACCACTTGGCAAGCATCTCTCCCTCTAAACGGGGAGAAGGAAGGGAGGAACGCATGAGCCGCACTGTTGTCTCCAAGCGCTCCTCTTGGCCGCGCTGGGCAAGGCGCGGCCTGATGGAAAACATCGCGACGGCGATCATCGCCATCGGCTTCCTGATGCTTTTTCAGCACTTCGCGCTGTCGCTCTACACCTATTCCTTCATCACCATGCTTGCCGGCACGGTGATGTTCATCATCGTCTCGAAATTCCCGGAATAACGATGGCCGAGATCCGCGTTCAGAACCTGAGGAAAGCCTTCGGCGCATTCGTCGCCGTGCAGGATTCCAATTTCGTCGTCGAGGATGGCGAGTTCTTCGTCATGCTGGGGCCGTCCGGCTGCGGCAAGACGACGACGCTGCGCATGATCGCCGGCCTCGAGCTGCCCACCGGCGGCAAGATCCTGCTCGGCGGCGAGGATGTCACCATGCGCCGGGCGCGCGAGCGCGACATCGCCTTCGTCTTCCAGCTCTTCGCGCTCTATCCGCATATGAACGTGCGCAAGAATATCGGCTTCCCGCTGCTGGCGCAGGGCATGCCTTCGGCCGAGCTCCGCAGCCGCGTCGAGGAGACCGCGAAGCTGCTGCGCATCGATCATCTGCTCGACAAATCCGTCTCAGGTCTTGCCGGCGGCGACCGCCAGCGCGTCGCGCTCGGCCGCGCCATCGTGCGGCGGCCAAAGTGCTTCCTGATGGACGAGCCGCTCGGCACGCTCGACACCGAGTTCCGCGATCTGATGGTGCATGAGCTGCGCGAGCTGCATAATCGCATCCACGCCACGACCGTCTATGTCACGCACGATCAGATGGAAGCGATGTCGATGGCCGACAAGATTGCGGTGATGAACCACGGAGTCATCGAGCAGTTCGGCACACCGCGCGAGATCTACGACCGGCCGGCGACCATGTTCGTGGCCGATTTCATCGGCTCGCCGCCGATGAATTTCCTGAAATTCGGCGGCGGCCTGGCCAAGGGCGCGAAGGAGATCGTCGTTCAGGGCGCCAAGGTTGCGGTGCCGGAAGTGCGCGAGGACGTGGCGCCCGCTGACATGGCGCTCGGCATCCGGCCGGAGCATATCCGCTTCGACGACGGCTCGAAGCTGCGCGGCGCAATCTACGGCACCGAATATCTCGGCACCACACAGATCGTCGCCGTCGAGACGGCCGACGGCATCATCAAGGCGCGGGTGCCGGCCGGCATCCATCTCAGCCCCGGCGAGCAGGTCGGGCTGACGTTGAGCAGCGCGCGGCTGTCGCTGTTCGAAAAGGGTTCCGGCCGCGCGGTCAGGACCGCCATGCATGATCAGGAGGCGCGCCATGGCTGATGTCCGTATCCAGGGCGTGACCAAGAGTTTTGGCGACACCGTCGCGATCGACAATCTCGACCTCACGATCAAGGACGGCGAATTCGTCGTGCTGCTTGGGCCGACCGGCGCCGGCAAGACGACGACGCTCAGGCTGATCGCCGGGCTGGAGCGGCCGGACAGCGGCACGATCCATATCGGCGGTCACGACGCGACGGCGCTGTCGCCGGCCGAGCGCGACACCGCCTTCGTGTTCCAGCAATACTCGCTCTACCCGCATCTTTCGGTGTTCGACAACCTCGCCTTTCCGCTGCGCTCGCCGGCGCGGCGGTTCCCGGAGGAAGCGGTGCGCCGCCGCGTCGAGGAGGTGGCGCGCATGGTGCGCATCGATCACAAGCTCGACAACCGTTCGACCAAGCTGTCGGGCGGCGAGATGCAGCGCGTCGCCATCGGCCGCGCGCTGGTGCGCAAGCCGGCGATCTACCTGATGGACGAGCCGCTGTCCTCGCTCGACGCCAAGCTGCGCGCCGATCTGAGGCTCGAGCTGAAGCGCATCCAGTCCGAGCTCGGCGCGACCATGCTCTATGTCACCCACGACCAGATCGAGGCGATGACCATGGCCGACCGCATCGGCATCCTCGCCGACGGCGTGCTGGTCCAGATCGGCACGCCGCGCGCGATCTATTCGGAGCCGGCAAACCTTCATGTCGCAGCGCGCCTCGGCCAGCCTGCGATCAACCTGTTGCCGGCTGGCCTCTTGCCCGACGGCGGCGCGCCGACCGGAACGAAGACGATCGGCGCCCGCACCGAGCATCTGGCGATCGAGAAGGCGGCGAACGGCCATGCCGACGGCGTCGTCGACTGGGTCGAGCATCTCGGCGACCAGAACCATCTACATGTGACGGTGGGAGCGAAGAAGCTGGTGACGCTGACCGATCCCGACACACCTTTAGCCAAGGGGGACAAGGTGACGATCCGCTACATCGCGCCGCTCTATTTCGGCTCGGACGGGCAGAGATTGATGTAGCTGGGACTGATGTAGCCGCCTCACGCTTATATTCGCACGATCGCAGATACGGACTGGACGAAATCCATGAAGCACTTTTTCAACCGCAAGGACACGATCGTCACCGAAGCGCTCGACGGCTTCCTCGCCACGGCGGGGTCGGGCACGCTGGCCCGCCTCGACGGCTATCCCGAGATCAAGGTCGTGCTGCGCGCCGACTGGGACAAGACGAAGGTGGCCGTGGTTTCGGGCGGCGGCGCCGGGCATGAACCCTCGCATGCGGGCTTCGTCGGCGCCGGCATGCTGACGGCGGCCGTCTCCGGCGAGATTTTTGCTTCGCCGAGCGTCGAGGCAGTTCTGGCGGCGATCCGCGCCACGACCGGCCCCGCCGGCTGCCTGCTGGTCGTCAAGAACTACACCGGCGACCGGCTCAATTTCGGACTGGCCGCCGAAAAGGCGCGTGCCGAAGGCCTCGCGGTCGAGATGGTGATCGTCGCCGACGACATTGCCCTGCCGGACATCGCGCAGCCGCGCGGCGTCGCCGGCACGCTGTTCGTGCACAAGATCGCCGGGCACCTGTCGGAATCCGGGCATGACTTGGCCTCGCTTGCCGCGGCGGCCCGCATGGCGGCCAAGGATATCGTTTCGCTCGGCATCTCGCTCTCCTCCTGCTCGATCCCGGGGCAGGCGCGTGAGGAGCGTTTCGGCGCGAATGATGGCGAGCTCGGACTCGGCATCCATGGCGAGCCTGGCGTCGAGCGCATCGCGCTGCAGAGCGCCGGCGCGCTGGTCGCCATTATGGCCGAGCGCCTCGCCGCGCGGCTCGATACCGGCAGCCGCTATGCGCTCTTGATCAACAATCTCGGCTCGGTGCCGCCGGTCGAAATGGGGCTGATCGCCAATGCAGTGTTATCGTCCTCGCTCGCGAAGGCCGTGGCACTGGTCATCGGCCCTGGGCATCTGATGACGGCGCTCAACATGAACGGCTTTTCGCTGTCGCTGATCAAGCTGGATGCGGAACGCGAGAAAGCGCTGCTGTCACCCGTCGGCCCGCATGCCTGGCTCCCGGCAAAACCGGTTCGCCAGCCGGTCGTGGTGGCGGTGTCAAAGCCCGCCATCGGCGTAACCACAAGGCCGGCCAGCCGCGATGCGGCCGCGGAGCGGCTGATCAAGGCCGTCTGCCAGATGTTGATCTCGCTCGAAGAGCCGCTCAACGCCCTCGACGCCAAGGCAGGCGACGGCGACACCGGCTCGACCGTGGCGACGGGCGCGCGCAGCATTCTCGAGCGCATCGATACGCTGCCGCTTGCCGACAAGGCCGCAACCGCCGCCGCAATCGGCGATACGCTAGGCACCTCGATGGGCGGTTCCAGCGGTGTGCTGTTGTCGATCTTCTTCACCGCCGCGTCGCAGTCGCTCGGCGCCGGCGCGCCGCTCGGCAAGGCCTTGCTTGCGGGGTTGGACCGGATGACCTTCTATGGCGGGGCCAGGATCGGCGACCGCACCATGGTCGATGCGCTGGAGCCGGCGCTGAAAGCCCTTGACGCGAGCGGGCTGGAAGCGGCCGCCAAGGCGGCGCGGCTGGGCGCCGACGCGACCGCCGCGATGCAGAAGGCAAAGGCCGGCCGTTCCGCCTATATCGGCAGGCAACTCGACGCCGCGGATCCCGGCGCCTTCGCGGTCGCCGAAGTTTTCGCTGCCGTGGCGGCGCTGTTCGCCCCGGCATGAAGGACGGACGATGGCCGCGGCCGATTTCTCCAGACTGATCGCGGCGGCGGCCGACACGATCGCGGCGCATGCCGAGGAACTGACGGCGCTCGACCAGGCGATCGGCGACGGCGACCACGGGCTGAACATGAAACGGGGCTTCGAGGCCGTTCGGGCCGAAGCGGACGCCTTCGCGGCCAAGCCGCTGCCCGATGCGCTGAAAGCGGTGGGTACCAAGCTGGTGATGACCGTGGGCGGCGCCTCCGGGCCTCTGTTCGGCACGCTGTTCATGGCGCTCGGCAAGGACCTGCCGGCGGCACCCGATCGAGATGGACTGACGGCGGCGTTCGGCAAGGCGATCGAGGCGGTGGCCGCGCGCGGCAAATCGCAGGTTGGCCAAAAAACCATGCTCGACGTGCTGCAGCCGGTGTATGAGGCGCTGGCGCAAGGCAAGACGGCTGGCGAAATCGCCAAGGCAGCGGACAAGGCGGCCGAGGCCACGGTGCCGATGAGGGCCCTGCGCGGGCGCGCTTCCTTCCTGGGAGAGCGCTCGATCGGGCACATGGACGCCGGAGCACGATCGACCGCGCTTCTGGTGCGCGCGGTCGCGGAAGCGATAGAGGGCAATTGATGAGCAATGTCGGGATCGTCATCGTGTCGCATTCGCCCTTGGTTGCCGAGGGCACGGCCGACATGGTGCGCCAAATGGTGGGCGACGAAGTGCCGCTTGCATGGTGCGGCGGAAACGGCCATGGCGGGCTCGGCACCAGCGTCGAGGCGATCATGGGCGCGATCGACAAGGCCTGGTCGGAAGCGGGCGTCGCCATCCTGGTCGATCTCGGTGGCGCCGAGACCAACTCGGAGATGGCGGTCGAGATGATCGGCGAGCCTCGCTCGCACAAGATCATCGTTTGCAACGCGCCGATCGTCGAGGGCGCGGTGATGGCGGCGACCGAATCCTCCGGCGGCGCCTCGCTCAAGGAAGTGGTGGCGACGGCGCATGAATTGTCGCCGTCGTGAACGAACGGGAACCGTCTGAATGTCAGCATCCGCCGAAGCAACGGTCCTGATCACCCACGCGGTGGGGTTGCATGCGCGCCCTTCGGTGAAGTTCACCAAGCTCGCCAAGACGTTCGCGGCCGAGGTGGAGGTGGCGGTCGCGGCGAACGGCCCCTGGTTCGACGCCAAGAGCATCGTCAAGGTGATGGCGGCCAAGGCGCCCAAGGGGACGCTGCTTCACATCCGCGCCAAGGGCGACGGCGCAAGCAAAGCGGTGGCGGCATTGGTCGACCTGGTGCAGCGTGACTTCGACGAGGATGCGGATCATGCCCGGTCCGCTTGAGACCGATCTGAACGACGCCAAGCCGGCAAGGAACGCGGGCCATGCGGGTTGAGGGTATCCCCGCCTCTCCCGGTTATGCCGAAGGCCCGCTGTTTGACCTCGACCAGCCTACGGCCAGCTACAAGGCCAAGGCGAGCGCCGAGGAAGAACAAGCGGCACTGGTGAGCGCAATCGGCAAGGCCGTCGGCCGACTGGCGGCGCTGATCGAAACCGCGGATGGCGACGCCGCCGGCATTCTCGAATTCCACATCGCCATGCTGGAGGACGATGCATTGAGCGGTCCGGCCCTGGCGGCGATCGGCTCCGGGCAGCCGGCGGACGCCGCATGGCGCGCGGCGCTGGACGGTGAGATCGCAGGCTACGAAGCATCCGACCAGGACTATTTCCGCGCGCGCGCCGCCGATCTGCGCGACATCCGCGACCAGGTGCTGCGGGCGCTGAGCGAGGAAGGCGGGGTCGCGGCGCCGCCGGGCGCGATCCTCTATGGCGAGGACATCGCGCCGACGCGTTTCCTCGAAACCGATTGGAGCGAAGGCGGCGGCATCGCGCTCAAGCGCGGCAGTACGGCCAGCCATGTCGCCATGCTGGCGCGCTCGCGCGGCGTACCGATGGTTGTCGGTCTCGACGCTCCTGCCGCACCGATCGCGGGCGACGCGCTGCTCGATGCCGAACACGGCGCGATCATTTTCTCACCGTCGCCGGCCGAGACCGAAGCCTTCCGGCAATCGGCCTCCGTCTTCGCCGACCGCCTGGGCGCGGCGAAGACATTCCTGACCGCGCCGGCCGTGACCAAGGCCGGCACCGCGGTGCGCGTGCTGGTCAACATCGCCTACCCTTCCGATGTCGAAGGTATCCAAATCGAGACCTGCGACGGCGTCGGCCTGATGCGGACGGAATTCCTGTTCGGCAAGACACTGCCGGACGAGGAGACGCAATACCACGCCTACCGCAAGGTGCTGGAATGGGCCGGCGGCAAGCCGGTGACGATCCGCACCGTCGATGCCGGCGGCGACAAGCCGGTGCAGGGTTTCACCGTCGAGGAGACCAATCCGTTTCTCGGCCTGCGCGGCATCAGGTTGTCATTGGCGCGGCTCGATATCTTCCGCGTGCAGATCCGGGCATTGCTGCGCGCGGCCATCCACGGCAATCTGAGGGTGATGTTCCCGATGATCGCCACGCCGG
The DNA here is from genome assembly GCF_002295065.1 of Mesorhizobium sp. WSM3859. GTDB lineage: Bacteria > Pseudomonadota > Alphaproteobacteria > Rhizobiales > Rhizobiaceae > Mesorhizobium. Next base: position 246,904 of record NZ_NSGG01000005.1, on the reverse strand, counting down.
AGGAGTATGCCCAAGCCGCAGCGCTGTTCGCGCAAGAGCAGGCAGCGCTTGCCGCGCAGGGCGTGGCGCACCGGTTGCCGCCGCTTGGCATCATGGTCGAGGTGCCTTCCGTGGCGCTGGCGCCGGAGGATTTCGCCGATGTCGCCTTCTTCTCGATCGGCTCCAACGACCTGACGCAATATGTGATGGCGGCCGCGCGGGACAACGCCGCGGTCGCCCATCTCAATTCCGTTCGCCAGCCGGCGGTGCTGCGGCTGATCGCGGCGGTTGCCGCCTTCGGACTTGAGAAGGGGATTCCGGTCAGCCTCTGCGGCGATGCCGGCGGCGATCCTGCGGCCATCCCGGCACTTCTCGAGGCTGGCTTGCGCGACCTCTCGGTCGCCCCTGCTCAACTGGCGATGGCCAAGGCGGCCATCGCGGACGCGGCGGTATAGGCGCGTGGCCGAGCTCGCCAAGACACCGGAGCCGGGATCGGAAGAGGCGATCCGCGCCTACAAGACGATCCTGTCGCATGTCATCGACCAGCGCCCGTCCGGCATGCGCCAGCGCCTTGCCGACGCGCTCGGCAAGCACCGCAGCTTCGTCACGCAGATATCGAGCCCCACCTATTCGATCCCGATCCCGTCAAAGCATCTGCCCTCCATCTTTTCCGTCTGCCATTTCAGCCAGGCCGAGCGCGACCAGTTCATGGCCGCCTATCACCAGGCGCATCCCGGCAAGGCGCCCGCGGCGTCCGGGCCGCGCAAGACACGCCATGTCTCGCTGATCGTGCCGGATTTCGGCGACGACAAGCAGAACGCGGCGCTCGACCGGGCGATCAACGACTTCATCCAGAAAATAACCAGCATCGCCGGCAAGGGCAGCGGCTAGCGGGAGCATGGGAGGACTGCCATGAAGAAATTCATCAATTCGGTGGAGACGGTGCTGACCGAAAGCCTCGACGGCTTTGCGGCGGCCCATGCCGATATCCTCGTGCTTGGCGACGACCACAAATTCATCCGCCGCAAGCAGCTGAAACCCGGCAAGGTGGCGCTAATCTCGGGCGGCGGCTCGGGCCATGAGCCGCTGCATGGCGGACTGGTCGGTCACGGCATGCTGGACGCCGCCTGCCCCGGCCAGGTCTTCACCTCGCCGACGCCCGACCAGATGCTTGCGGCCGTTGAGGCCGTCGACACCGGCGCCGGCTGCCTGTTCATCGTCAAGAACTACGAAGGCGATGTGATGAATTTCGACATGGCTGCCGAGATGGCGGACGGCGTGCTCAAGGTGGTGACCAATGACGACGTCGCGGTCGAGAACTCGTCCTACACGACCGGGCGGCGCGGGGTTGCCGGCACGCTGGTGGTTGAAAAGATCGTCGGCGCCGCGGCCGAGCAAGGCATGGCCCTGCCCGCGCTCAAGGCGCTGGGCGACCGTGTCAACGCTGCGACGCGCTCAATGGGCGTGGCACTGACCAGCGGCACGGTGCCCGCCGCCGGCAAGCCGACCTTCGAGATCGGCGACGGCGAGATGGAATTCGGCGTCGGCATCCATGGCGAGCCCGGCCGGCGACGCGACGCGCTGAAGAGCGCCGATGCCATCGCCGAGGAGGTCTGCACGGCGATCGCCGGCGATCTCGGCGACCGCGCCAAGGGGCCGGCGCTGCTGTTCGTCAACGGCTTCGGCGGCACGCCGTCGATGGAGCTCTATCTGATGTACAACAGCGCCCGCAGAATATTCGAGAAACGGGGCGTGACGGTGATCCGCTCGCTTGTCGGTTCGTATGTGACATCGCTCGACATGGCCGGATGCTCGATCACACTGACCATGCTCGACGATGACATGACGGGGCTGTGGGATGCTCCGGTGCACACGGCGGCGCTGCGCTGGGGGATGTAAAGCAATTCCAGGAAAAGTGTGAAGCGGTTTGCCGGCCGGAATTGCGTCAAAACAAAGAGATAGGGCGGTTCTGCGTTTCCGTGAAACGGTGAACCGCTCTAGGCGTCGCTGGCTTCCCCGGTGCTTTTCTGGCAAGCATGCGTGAAACGTTGCTGCTGCCCTGAACGATGCTGCCCGAGCTTTCGCCTGCCCAGGAAAAACTGCTGATCAACCTTGCCGACCCCGAGGCGCCAGCCGATTGGGACAAGGACGTTTCCGCAGGCGACCTGTTGGCGCAGCTGGCCAATGCCGAGTTCCACGGCGTGCTGCCGATCGTGCTGCGCAAGCTCCGGGAACGCGGCGACGCCAATCTGCCGAAAGACGTGAGGCTGCTGCAGAAGCTGATCGAGTTGCGCGACCAGATGACGACGGCGACCGGGCAGTCGATGCTGCTGCAATATCACGGCGACCGCATCATGAAGGCGCTGGCGGCGAAAGGCGTTCCGGCCCGGATCGTCAAGGGACCAGTGTTCGCGCGCAGGCTCTACCGCCAGCTTGCCGACCGGCCGTTCACCGACATCGACATCCTCGTCGCCCCTACCAGCATCGAGGCGGCCAACAGGACGATCGCCGAATGCGGCTTCGTGCTCGGCAGCGGCGAGACCGAGTCGCACGCGCTGCAGGAATTCAAATGGCTGGAGAAAGAGAATTCCAGTCTGCTGATCGAATTGCACGGCAACCTGGTGCATGACACCGGCATGCGCAGACGCCTGTCGCTCGGCTTCCGGGAGTTGCAGGCGATCGACGGCGGCGAAACCGACACGCCGGCCGCACTTCTGACCATCGCCATCGTCCATGCCGCCGGCGGCCACAAGTTCCACAGGCTGCAGCTTTGCGTCGACGTGCTGCAAGGCGTGCGGGCGCTGAGATCGCCGGAAGAGGAAGCGCGGCTGCTGGAGGCCGCGCGCATGACCGGCATCGAGCTCGAGCTGGCGACGGTCCTCAACGTCACCGGGCGCCTTTTCAGCGCGCCGCGCGCGATCGAACTCGCCGACCGCATCAAGCCGGACCTTTCGATACGACTGGCGAAGTGGCTGATCACCGGCAACATGCTGCTTCGCGTCAACTCGCGCGAGAAGCTGCGCTCGCGCCTCAGCCGCGACGCCTTCCGCTGGGTGCAGCGGCTGGCGCGGGCGCGGCCCTATCCGGCCTGACGCAGCGCGGCGCGGATCAGCTGCGCCGCTTCCACCGGCCTCGCGCCCGCTTCCAGGGTGAAGGTCGGCACCGTCTTGACCAATGCCGCGATCGTCGCCATCCGCCTTTTCTGCAGCGGCAAAAGGCCGGTCATGCCGGTCCTCACATTGTCGGCGGCCAAAGCCACCATGGCATCGGTCCTCGGCATGGGCACGAGCCTTGTCTCGCCGTCGGTCGAGCGGGCAAGATGAAGAAGCGCCGCGATCGGCCTGGCGCGCACATCCTCGACGCGGATGATCTGGCCAAGGCGATCGAGCGACACGGCCTGCTCGCCCTCCGCATCCCATGTCTCGCCAAGGCAGGGCGACACGAAAGGCAGCATCGCCGCGGTGTTGCGATGGATCTTCACTTTGCGCGGCATGCCCCAGGCCGCGACGCCGTCCTGTGCCACCCTGAGGATCATGACGTCGTCGGAACAGAGGCCGAAGCCCTGCGAGGCGAGCGCCAGCGACGTCGTCGACTTGCCGGTGCCGCTCGGCGCATGGACCAGCACAAGCGCCTCGGTGCCCGGCAACGTCAGGCCGGCCGTGTGCAGCATGTGCTGCCCTCCGGCATCGAGCGCGGCATCCAGCACCATCATCAGCAGCGTCCATTTGATCTTGCTGTCCGGATGAACGCGGATTTCGGCCCTGCCCTCCTCATCGCCGATCGACAGCGTCTGCTGGCCTGGAAAGACCAGGTGGAAGACGTCTCCGGCGTCGATCATCCGGCAATGGCCATCGAAGGGCACTTCGCCGTCGAACGCCAGTTTTCCCTCGGGATTCTCGGACAATTGCGGCGTTTCGACAATGTTGACGCGAAAGCCGGGCTGGGCAGCCTCGCTCACGCGCAGGGCGCCGAGCATCAGGTCGAAGCTCGGCCAGAGGTCGGCGCGGGCGGCGGTGACGCTTATGACCTGCCCTTTGAGGTCGTAGAAGAAGGTCCGGTCGCTCAAGCGGCGGACGCCTTCACGCTGGGCGGATGGCGGTAGATTTCCACCATGCCGGGCTGGCTGTCGCTGACCACCGGCTTGCCGTCGAGGCAGACCCAGCAATGCGCCGACAGGCGCGGCTCGTGCATCGATTTGGCATCAACGCCGAAACGCAGCTCCGGGTCGAGACCGGCCATCCGCAGAAAACGGAAGCCGAGCAGACCCTCGCGAAGACATCTGCGGTCGCGCATGAACCAGGGCCGCCGCACCGTTCGGTTGACGCGTTGCACGATGTAGGTCCAGGGCAGGTCACGATAGGGCGCAGCCGACCGCAGGGGCGCCAGCTTCAACACGCTTTCGAAATCGCGCCGGCCAACCAGCACCGGCAGCAGCCGGGCGCTGAGCCACAAATGGGCACGAAACAGAATGCGCAGAAGAGGTCCGTCGGTCATCACGCGCCCGTGTCGGCGAGGATGCCTTCGGCCACCAATTCGGCGGCCAGCTCGGCCATATCCTGGTCGAGCGTCGCCTTGTCGACCTCGAATTCATCCGACAGCAGGTCGATGATCTGGTTGAGGCTGCGCGCGCCATCGACCTTGTCGAGAAAGGCCTCGGTCGTGTCGTTGCAGGTGTAGAGCTGGCCGCTGCGCGCCAAGAGCACGACGGCGCCGTCGCCGACATGCTGCACGGACGCATCGTCCACCATCCGAAGCACCGTTTCAGAGCCGATTTCAGCCATCTGCCCGCTCCCTTCGATCGAGAGCAATTAGCGCGGGGGCGCGATGCTGTCCATTGTCTGGAGATGCCGCATCCTCGGCCAGGACGGCCTTCCCAGCCCGGGGTTGCCTTGCTGCCCTTGCGTAAGTTATGAGTCCGCCGGGCTTTGGGGAGTGATCTGTATGCGTTACAATTGGGAACGGGCTCCGACGGCGTTCGAGCGCCACCGGAAGGCGCTTGCGGCGGCTATCCTGATCGCCGGCGGGGTCGGGCTGATGCTGGCGGCGCTGCCGCTTTAAGCCGGCTTATATCACGGACAGCGACAGCGACGCCTCCACGGAGGCGCCGAACAGAGACGTTTGCCGGCGATGTCGACCAAAATGCAGGAAGACATGGCCGCCACGCGCGGCTTAGTCTATGGCATGCGGCAGAACGTTTCTTGGGAGGAAAGCGGATGGCCTCACGCTATCACGAAGTCTATGAGGGCTGGAAACGCGACCCCGTAGGGTTCTGGGCCGAAGCGGCGAAGGCGATCGACTGGTATAAGCCGGCCGCAAAGGTCTTCGACCCGACGGAAGGCGTCTATGGCCGCTGGTTCGTCGGCGCTTCCTGCAACACCTGCTACAACGCCCTCGACCGTCATATCGCCGGCGGCCGCGCCGACCAGCTGGCGCTGATCCATGACAGCGCGATCACCGGCACGATCCGGAAATTCACCTATGCCGAATTGAAGCGCGAGGTGGTCGCGCTGGCCTCGGTGATGAGGCATCGAGGCGTCGGCAAGGGCGACCGCGTCATCATCTACATGCCGATGGTGGCGGAAGCGGCGATTGCGATGCTGGCCTGCGCCCGCATCGGCGCCGTGCATTCGGTGGTGTTCGGCGGCTTTGCCTCGCATGAGCTCGCCACCCGCATCGACGACGCCAAGCCGAAGCTGATCGTCAGCGCTTCCTGCGGCCTGGAGCCCGGCCGCGTCGTCGCCTACAAGCCGCTGCTCGACAAGGCGATCGAGATGTCGAAGCACAAGCCCGACGCCTGCCTCATCCTGCAGCGCGAGCAGCTGCGCTGCGAGATGAAGGACAATTACGATATCGACTATGCCGATGCGGTCGCCCGCGAGCGCGCCGCCGGCGCCAATGTCGACTGCGTGCCGGTGCTGGCCACCGACCCGCTCTACATCATCTACACCTCCGGCACGACCGGCCAGCCGAAGGGCATCGTGCGCGACAATGGCGGCCATATGGTCGCGCTGAAATGGACGATGGACAACGAGTTCGGCGTCAAGCCGGGCGAAGTGTTCTGGGCGGCGTCCGATGTCGGCTGGGTGGTCGGCCATTCCTACATCGTCTACGGGCCGCTTTTGCATGGCTGCACCAGCGTGCTGTTCGAGGGCAAGCCAATCGGCACGCCGGACGCCGGCACCTATTGGCGGGTGATCTCCCAGCATGGCGTGGTCGCGCTGTTCACCGCGCCGACGGCGTTCCGCGCCATCAAGGGTCAGGACCCCAGGGGCGAGTTCGTGCCGAAATACGACCTGTCGAAGTTCCGCACCCTGTTCCTCGCCGGCGAGCGCGCCGACCCCGAGACCATCAAATGGGCCGAACAGAAGCTCGACCGGCCGGTGATCGACCATTGGTGGCAGACCGAGACCGGCTCGCCGATGACGATCAATCCGGCCGGTCTCGGGCTGCTGCCGGTGAAATACGGATCGCCCGGCGTCCCGATGCCGGGCTACGACATCCGCATCCTGGACGACGCCGGGCACGAGGTGCCGCGCGGCACGCTGGGCAACGTCGTGGTCAAGCTGCCGCTGCCCGCCGGCTGCCTGCCGACGCTGTGGAATGCCGATATCCGCTTCCGCCAGGCCTATCTCGAAGAATTCCCCGGCTACTATAAGACGGCTGACGCCGGCATGATGGACGAGGACGGCTATCTCTACGTCATGGCCCGCACCGACGACATCATCAACGTCGCCGGCCACCGTCTCTCGACGGGCGCCATGGAAGAGGTGCTGGCCGCGCACCCGGATGTCGCCGAATGCGCCGTCATCGGCATCGCCGATGCCATGAAAGGCCAGGTGCCGCTGGGCTTCGTCGTGCTCAATGCCGGGGTGGCGCGCGACACCGGCGCGATCGAAAGCGAGGTGGTGGGGCTGGTGCGCGAGCGGATCGGACCGGTCGCCGCCTTCAAGACGGTGGTGACGATCAAGCGGCTGCCCAAGACACGCTCCGGCAAGATCCTGCGCGGCACGATGCAGAAGATCGCCGACAAGGAGGAATGGACGATGCCGGCAACCATCGACGACCCCGTGATCCTCGACGAGATCACGGCGGCCTTGAAGGGACGCGGCATCGGAGTGTAGCAGCCCGGCAGACGGCCGCGTTAACGACGAATTAACCACTTTGTCCTGCGCTGCAATCGCTTGTTGTGCAGCGCAGCAGCGGACTTTAAAGTTCGTTTTGGGGGGCCATACCGAAAGCACGGCATGGCTCAGCTCAAAACGACATTTGGCGGCGTCGACATTCTGCGAATCCTGGCTGCCGCCGTGGTGATGTTCCATCACTATGGCTTCTGGGTCTGGACCTTCCCCGACGGCATTTCGGCACGCACGACCGGCGGCGTCCCGCCCCGTCCCGAAGATGGCCTTTGTTGGCTCCGGCTGGGTCGGCGTGCAGGTGTTCCTGATCGCGACCGAGTCCCCTATCCGGCTGCAGCTCTACCGCACCCTGTTCCGTTATGGATTGAAGGCCGCCTGACGCGACTGCCGGTCGCGCCGGTGTGGAATTGTTTGCATTCGGCATGATATCGAGGCGCAAATCAGTGCAAGTATTCGAGCCTCAATCCGTGAGCCTGTTCCAACGATCGAGACGTCCTCGACCCGCGCCGCGGGAGCGCCTTGTCATGGATATGCGCGACACGATCGTCTATGCGATCGGCGACGTGCATGGCTGTCATGAAGAACTGCGCGCGCTGGAACAGAAAATCGAGCTCGATGCACAGCAGTTCCGCGGCCGCAAGATCATCATCATGCTGGGCGACTATATCGATCGCGGGCCGCATTCGCGGCGCGTGGTCGACCATCTGATGGCGCCGCCGCCGAGGGGCTTCCAGCGCGTCTGCCTGGTGGGAAACCATGAAGTCGCGCTGCTCCTCTATCTGGACGGTCATCTGTCACGTGAAACCTGGCTCGGCTATGGCGGCCGCGAGACCCTGTTCTCCTACGGCGTCGACCCCGACCGGCTGATAAGCCTCTACGGTTCGAGCGCCCAGGCGGACGCGCGCATACGCGAGGCCATTCCCGCCAGCCATGTCGACTTCCTGCGCACGCTGCCGGCGATGGTCTGCTCCGACCAATTCGTCTTCGTGCATGCCGGCATCCGGCCCGGCATAGCGCTCGAGGCGCAGGACGAGGACGACCTCCTCAACATCCGCGAGGAGTTCTTCGAGGCGGCACACCGGCTCGACCGCTGGGTGGTGCATGGGCACACGATCGTCGACGTCCCGACGCTCGACGGGCGCCGGCTCGACATCGACACCGGCGCCTTCCAGACGGGGCGGCTGACCGCGCTCAGGATCGTCGGCAAATACGGCCGGCTGCTGTCCTCACGGGACTGAAGAGAGCGCAGCTTCGCTCCTCAGGTCGGCGCGAGCTCAGGCTCGGCGGCACCGTAGGACAGCAGGTCGCCCTGCCATTTGCTGCGCTTGAGGAACTGTTCCCAGGTCAGGGCATTCGGATCGATCTTCCGACTCCACGTCAGATCGCGCCCGGGGGCATAGTAGCCGTATTCGACAGCGTATTCGACCATGCCTACCAATTCGCGCACGAGATGCTCGTCGTCGGCGAAACCCGGAAAATGGCGCAACAAGTCTTCGCGCGAGTACGCCGAGACGTAGCGTGCGCGCTTGCCGGTGACGCGTACGAACGTTTCCACCATTTGTCGCGCCGAGATAAACTCGCCGATCACCGGCAGGACTTCGCCGGCATATCGCTCCGGATTGTCAAAGATCTCGCGCACTGCTGGACCGGGCGCGGTGAGCGGGTCGCAGAACGGCATGGGAATATCGGGCGGCAGGTATATGGCGAAATTTATGCCATCCTCTGTGCCTTGCGGAACGTAGTATTCCAGGAAGTTGGTGTAATAAAACGCCAGGTACACGAACGAGCTGCGGATGGGCAGGCCGCGAATGTAATCCCCTATCTTTGCCTTGTCCGTGAAATGCGGCGCCCACTTGGTACCTCCGGTGATCGCCTCGACATTTTCGAGCCCGGTGAACACGACGTGTTCGACGCCCGCGGCCACTGCTGCATCGGCCAACTCCTTGCCGAGGTTGAGTTCGGGTTCCGCAGGCGGCACCTTGACGATCGTCGGCGTCATCAAGAACGCCCCAGCCGAGCCTTTCATCGCTTCGGTCAGCTCGGCCTGCCTGCCGAGTTCAAGCGGCGCCACCACGATTTCGGCGCCCTTCTTGGCCAAGGCCTGCGCGGGTTGGCTGTCAAGGCGCCGTGTCAGCGCGCGTACCCGGTAACGCCCACTGTCGAGCAACGCGTTGGCGACGCTACGGCCCTGCTTGCTCGAGGCGCCAGCAACGGTGATCAGAGGTTTGGAAGTATCTTTCTGGCTCATGTTGGTTCTCCTGTTCTCAGGTTGAAACCGCTCTGTGTCCGGCTGACGAGCACACCGGGCATGCCGAGAGCGGTTCCCAGCTTCATCGGGAAGTATTTCGGGTCTTTCGCGGTATTTTTGAAATTCTAAAAATGTTCAGCTACTATCCATTTCATGGATACCAAGCGCCTGGATCTCAACCTGTTGGTTACCCTCGAAACGCTGCTGATCGAGCGCAATGTCACGAAAGCGGCCGCCCGACTGCATCTGAGCCAGCCGGCCGTAAGCGCCCAACTGAATCGTCTCAGGCAGGAGTTCGACGACCAACTTCTAGTTCCTGCCCAGCGAGGGATGACGCCGACGGTCAAGGCAATGGAGTTGCTCGATCCTTTGCGCCAAGCCCTCGACCAGGTTCGAGCCACGCTCACCTCGCATCGGAACTTCAATCCGGCTAGGGCCAAGCTGACCTTCGCGATTGCTTGTACAGACTATCTGCAAGCCGCGGTGATCAAGCCACTCGTCGTGGAACTCAGGACGCGAGCGCCCGGTGTTCGCGTCGCGATACGCAACCTGGACCTGCCGCAGCTGGAAGCGCAGATGGCGAAAGGCGAGGTGGACCTGGCGCTGATGATGCCGCAAGCGGCCCCGCCGGGACTTCGGGCTCGGCACCTGTTCGACGAGCGCTACGTGCTTATCGGCCGCAGGAAGCATCCGCGGCTGCGGGATGGAATAACGGTCGCTGAGTTTGCCGCGTTAGAGCAGGTGGTGGTATCCCTGGACGGCGGCGGGTTCGTGACGCCCGTGGACAGTGCCTTGGCCGCTCTCGGATACAAGCGTAACGTGGTGCTCTCCGCGGCATCGTTCCTGTTCCTCCCCGAGATCGTGTCCAATTCGGACTTCGTCGCGCTCGTCCCTGAACGGCTGGTGCGCGGCTCCGCAAACAAGCTCGAAGTGATGGACTGCCCATTTCCCGTCGAAGGCTTTGCAGTGGGAATGGTGTGGCATGAGCGCGGTCACGGACACAGCGGCCAGCGCTGGATCCGTGAGGCCATCGTCTCGCTTGCCGCGCATCGATCCTCGTCTCGGGCGCGCAACAATCCCAGCTAGGCAGCCCGCTTGGCGCGCGCTTCCGACTTCTCCAGATAATAGCTCGAGTAGCGGTCGAAGAACCTTTCCGAGCCGCCGAGCGAGCCATATCTCACGAGCTTCTTCAGGTCGACCTTGTTGAGCACCGCCCCAATCACCTTGTTGGCGATATAGGGCTCCGATTCCAGCATCGAGCGCACCATGGTGCGCGGCGTGCGGCCCCATTCGGTGACCAGCACGAAGCCGTCGACCAGCGGCGCGAAGGCCTTGGCGTCGACCACGGGTCCAAGCGGCGGCAGGTCGACGATGATGTACTCGAACGTCTCCTTGGCGTTCTCGATGAAGCGCCGCATGCCGGCCGAGCCCAGCAGCTCGCTGGTGTGCGAGAACTGGCCACGCAGCACGGCTGGAATGATCGCAAGCTTGGTCTGGCGGTCGACCTTGCCGACCGACTGCCAGGTCTGGCCGTTGACCACCGCTTCCATCAGGCCTTGTTCGGCCTCCATGCCGAGGCTGCGGCTCAAGCCTGGATTGCGCAGGTCGCCGTCGACGAGCAAGGTCTTGGCGCCGTTTGCGGCAAGCAGGCCGGCGAGATTCGCGGCCACCGTCGATTTGCCTTCGCCCGGCAGCACCGAAATGACGCCGATGACCCGGCTGCCGCGATCCTCCATCACGACGTCGAAGGCGATCTTGGCGTTGCGCAGCGTCTCGGCGAACATCGAAGCCGGGGCATCGATGCTGACGCGCATGCGAGCCCGCCTCTCGGCCGAGGAGAGGCTGGCCACCTTGCCGTCGGCCGGGAGGTCGTCGGCCTTGGAATCCTTGGCCCTGCCGCCGCCGATCGTCGGCAGATATCCGAGGAATTTCAGGCCGGCGCGATCGCGAATATCCTCGCCCGTCCTGAAGAAGCGCTCGTTGAACTCGTTGAGGCCGCCGAAGCCGGCGCCAAGCATCAGGCCGAGCACCAGCGACAGCGCCAGCACACGCATGGTGCGAGGGCCCGAGGCTGCGAGCGGCATGGTCGCGTCGGAAATGATGCGGACCTTGCCAACCGGGAATGACTGCTGCTGCGAGGCTTCCTCATAGCGGCTGAGGAAGGTCTGGTAGAGTGTGGTCAGCGCCTGCGCCTGCTGTTCGAGTTCCTTCAGCTTCACCTGCGACTGGTTGTCGATCGAGCTCTTGCCGGCGGCGGTGGAAATCTTGTCGCGAAGCGCGGTCTCGCGCGTCTGCGCCACTTCGAAGTCGTTGCGGTAGCTTTCGGTGATCTGCTTCAGCTGCCCGAAAATCTGCGCCGCGACATCGGCTTTTTCCTTGGCCAGCGCGACCGCCTGCGGGTGATCCTTGCCGAAATTGGTCTCGACGTCCTGCAGGCGCTTGGTAATGGCCAGATAGCGGGTCTTGAGCCCGATGATGACCGAGCTGCTCGGCTGGTCAGCCGCTATGGCCGAATCATTGAAGGCGCTTTCCGAGCCGCTGTCGACGATCGCCTTGTACTGCTGGTAGCGGGCGCTGGCGCGAGCCGTATCGGCCTGCGCGACGATGAGCTGGGCGTTAAGGTCGGCGAGTTGCTTGTCACTCAGCAACTGGCCGTCGCTGTTGGCGGAAAGGCCGTGCTCGGCCCTGAATTTCTCGACCGCCAGCGAAGCGGCCTGCGAGCTTTCGCGCAACTCGGTCAGCCGGCCCTGCAGCCATACGGCCGCGCGCTCGGTGGCGTCGAAACTGGCGTTGAGCTGGTCGGCGAGATAGGCGTCCGCATAGGCCTTGGTGATGGCTGTGGCGAGTGCCGGGTTTGTCGCCTGATAGCCGATGCTGATGACATTGGAGCGGCTGACTCGATCGGCCAACAATCCTGTCTGCAGCATATAAACCGCGTAGTCATGGGTCGCGGTCTTGATCATGGCTTCGCGCGTGGCCGCATCGACATTCTGGATGCCGGGGAGTTGATCGGCGGCGTTGCCGCGGAAATAGGCGACGATGCCGCGCAGGAACCCGATGCCCTTGGCCAAAGCCGATTGGGGCGGGCTCATGAAGTCCTGGTTCTGGTCGAGCTTCAACTTGTCGACCACCTCCGACGCCAGCCGCGCCGAATTGAGGATCTCGATCTGGCTGAGGATCGTCGCGTCGGTCTGCTGCGTGGCGCTGGCAGCCGAGATGTCGTCCATGACCTTGTTCATGCCCTCGTCGATCAGGACGCTCGCCACGGACATATACTGCTTGGGCGTGGTCTGCAGATAGATCAAGCCGAGGAACAGGCCGATGACGGCGCAGATCGCCACCACCTTGGCCTGACGGGCGGCCATGCCAAGCAGACGCTCGACATCGATGAAGTCTTCACCCTTTTCCTGATCGGCACTGGGCAACGGCATCCTCTTGTCGAGAGGGAAGTTGGCATAGTTCATATTCGGTCCAATTCCAGGTTGCAGGCGCTATCGGCCTTGGTAGATCGGCGTCGTGACCAGAAAAGACCGCGCAACGTTGTTGCCAGGATGCGCCGGGCCTGAAGGCCCGGGCGCCTGAGTGGCTGTCGCGCCATCGCGAAACCGCATATGCACCCAAAAGATGGGCATTATGCGGCTACTTCCCGGCGCTCATGCGACCGGACGAATTGCTGCAGCATTTCGAAGACAGGGCCTTTCATGTCGTCGCGCGCCAGGGCGAAGGCGATGGTGGCCTCGATGAAGCCTTCCTTGGAGCCGCAGTCGAACATGCGGCCATCGAAAGGCTGGGCGTAGAAGGGCTGGCTCTGAGCGAGGCGTACCATGGCGTCGGTGAGCTGGATCTCGTTGCCGGCGCCGCGCTGCTGATTGCCGAGCAGCGCGAAGATCTCCGGCTGCAGCACGTAGCGGCCATTGATGTAGAAATTCGACGGCGCCTTGGCGGGCGCCGGCTTTTCGACCATCTCGGTGACCTGGAAGCCGGAGCCGACCTCGTCGCCGCGGCCGACAATGCCGTATTTGCTGGTTTCGGCGGGGTCGCAGCGCTCGACGGCGATCACATTGCCGCCGGTCCGCTGATAAAGATCGACGGTCTCGGCAAGGCAGCCGCGTGCGCCGAAGGACACCATGTCGGGAAGCAGCAGCGCGAAGGGCTCATTGCCGATCACGTCGCGCGCACACCATACGGCATGGCCGAGGCCCTGCGGCGACTGCTGGCGGATGAAGGAGGTGGCGCCGGCCACCGGCAGCAGGTTTTCCAGCGATTCGAGCTGCGCCTTCTTGCCGGTCTGCTCCAGCGTGTCGATCAGTTCAGGATGCAGGTCGAAATAATCCTCGATAACCGCCTTATTGCGCCCGGTGACGAAGACGATGTGCTCGATGCCGGCCTCGAACGCCTCGTCGACGGCATATTGCACGACGGGCTTGTCGACGACGGGGAGCATTTCCTTCGGCATCGACTTGGTTGCCGGCAGGAACCGCGTTCCGAGCCCCGCCACCGGGATGACTGCCTTCCTGACTTTCTGCATCTGGTCTTCCTTCTGAGAGAAAAAGATTTCTACCTGTCGCCGGCTATCAAATCGCCGGCATGCTTCATCTCCCCGCCCCCACGGCGAACCTGTGCCGCAACCCTTCTCAGCCGCACCGCGATGGGCATGCTCATATGCCCGATCGCGGCCGGATCCCTAAGCGCCGCTCCGATTGCCTTGAGCGGCGCGCGCGCCTTGATGTGCTGGACCAGGGACAGGAACGACGCCGCCTTGCGCAGGCTGCGGCCGCGTCTCGCGAACGCCGCCTGGGCGCTGGTGTCCATGGGATATGCCGCCGCGAAGGCGGCGTCGGCGCGCGTCATCGCCTCGACGTGGTGCAATTCGAGCACGCGCGAGATCGAGCCGGTGCGGATATGATAGACATAGCCGACGGTTGGCTCGACAACGCAACGGCCTCCGCTGGCCAGCGCGCTTGCAAGCAGAATGTAGTCCTCGCCGATGCGCAGCTTCTCGTCGTAACGCAACCTGTTGTCGTTGAGGAAGCGGCGCTGGAAGATCGGCTTGAGATAGCCAAGATTGAAGCGCGATTCGAAGACCAGATTGCCGGCGATATAGTCAGCCAGCGAGATTTCGCGAAGCGTTTCCAGATAGCCGGCCGGGAACATGGTGTCGTCGGGCGTGCCGTCCTCGCGCACCACCTGGACATTGTCGACGGAGATCTCGGCGCCGACCGCTTCCGCCCGCGCGATCATCGCCGCCATACGGCCGGGAAGAACGGCGTCGTCGGAATCCAGCACCGCTACCCAGCGGCCGCGCGCGAGGTCGAGGCCGGCATTCCTGGCGCCGCCTGGGCCGCGATTCTCCGGCAGCGCCACCACCTTCACGATGTCTTCCGGGTAAGCGCGCGCCACTTGAAGCGTGCCGTCGCGCGACTGGTCGTCGACGACGATAACCTCGACGGTGACACCGAGTTGCGCGATCGCGCCGGTGATGGCGCGGTCGAGGGTGGCCTCCGCATTATAGGCGGCGATGACGAAGCTGACGTCAGGCTGCACGCTTGTTCCCTTGCTCTGGCGAAGTGAGGCCGTACTGGCGGATTTCACGGACGCCGACCAAACCGGAGACGACACCAACGTGCATAATGCCGCGCAGCACGCTGCGGTTCCGTCGCACCGGGCTGATCGCGGTCAAAATCGCCATGCCGAAGCAGTAAGCGGCCTTGGCCGAAGCCAGCCCGACCTGGCCGGCACGGCGGATGCCGCCGGCGCCGCGCCCGATCAAGTGGCCATGCGTCTGGCCGAAGCGGAAGCGGCGGCGGCGCAGCCAGTCGAACGCGGCCCTGGCGCGCGGCACGACCTCGTCGACAAAGGCTTGCGGCGCAAAGGCGATGCGGCCGCCGGCCTTGACCATGGCATCGAAGAACTCGGTATCCTCGCCGCCGGTCTGGCCGCGCGCCAGGCTGAAGCGCCGGCCGCGCAAGCTCGCATCGGTCGTTCTGAGCAGCACATTGCAGGTGTAACCGGTGCGGATCTCGCCACGCACCCAGACCGGCAAGGTCGAGTGGAAATCGCCCTTTTGCATCCAGTCCGGCGCGTCCTGGCGATAATGCGCCCGCACCGGCCCAAGTACCGCCGCGGCGCCGGTGGCATCGGCCGTCGCCATCAACTTGACCAGCCAGCCGGACGACGCCGTCTCGTCATCGTCAATGAAGGCGGCGAAGTCCGACACGCTGGCGTCGAGGCAGGCGTTGCGGGCAATCGAGATGTTGCGCGCCGGCGCGTGGCGATAGCGGACCGGCAGCTTCAATTCCTCGGCCAGCGCCTTCACCAGCTTCTGGGCGCTGGGTTCATCGTCATTGTCGGCAACAACGATGCCGACCTCCAAACCTTCAGGCTTCTCCAGCGCGGCGACGGAGCGCAGCGTGTCGGCCAGTTCCGGCCGACGGAAGGTGCAGATGCAGATGTCGATCGAACGGCCGGCCATCACGCCACCTTGCGCTGCGAGCGCGGCGTCAAAAGCTGCTGCCAGAAACCGACGGACCAGCCGAAATGCATGACCATGGCAGGAACTCCGGCCAACGCGATGCTGGCGTTGCGCTGGCGCACCGCCGTCGCCAGGCCGTAGCCGAGGCACACCGCCGCCCACAAAAGGAACGGCACCGCCGCCAGCCAGTGGACGAAGGAGAACAGGGCCAACAGCACCACGGGCGCCACCAGCAGCGGGATCATTTGCCGGACCTTCGGCACCATGCGGTGCTTGAGCACATTCCTGGCGCGGCCGCGGCCATAGCCGAGATATTGGAGATAGAGGCTCTTCAGCGTCGAGCGCGGATAATAGATCATCTGCGTCGTCCCGCTCATCCAGATGCGGTAGCCGGCCTGGCGCAGACGGTAATCGAACTCGGCGTCCTCGTTGTGGCTGAAGCTCTCGTCATAGCCGCCGACATGGCTGAAGGCGGCGATGCGTATCAGCGCGTGGTGCCCGTGGTCGACCCATTCGCCCTCGGACATGTGCCGATGCTTCGAGCCGCCGGTGCCGAGCTTGGAATTCTGCGCCGCCGCCACTGCCTTCTGCACGGCGCCGGTGCCGGCGGTCAGCATCGAAACGACGACCGAATCAGCGCCGGTGGTAAGCACCTCCTCGACCAGCCGGTCGCAGTAATCGTCCGGATAGCCGCCATGCGCGTCTATGCGGATGAGATAGTCGGCGCCTTCGCCGAGGGTCGCCACCGCCAGATTGACGGCGGCGCTTTGCAGACGCTTCGGATTGGCGAGCAGGATGACCCGGGGATCCTTCGCCACGATCTTTTCGACGATGGCCTGCGTGCCGTCGGTGCTGCCGCCGTCCGCGACGACGATGCGGCCGCCGAGCCGCGCCGCCGCGGGCCGCAAGCGGTCGAGCAGGCCGCCGATATGAGCCGCCTCGTTGAGGCAGGGAATGATAATCAGGATCGACGGATTTGCCTGCGTCATCAGTCTTTGCGCGTCCTTTGCCATCATGCCGCCGCCGCAAAAGCCGATGGCATGGCGGTGAGGCCACGCAGCTTTTCGACGAAGGCCGCACAGTCGCTACGGTCGTAGCTCCAGGTCCGAGGACTGCGCGCCAACACCCGCGACTTCAGGGCGCGGTATATGTCCTGATCCATTCGGCCGAGCATCGCCTCAAGACCTTCGGGCGTCGCCTCGGACAGAAGCACGCCGATGTCCTGCCCTTTGAGGAACCGGCCGGTTTCGGTGCCGGCCATCGAGATCGGCACGGCGCCGAAGCGGCAGCCCTCGTAGAGGCGGTTGGGAAGCAGCCATTCGGAATTCTGGCCGGCTTCGAAGAAATCGATCGCCCAGGAAAAGTGCACTTGCCCGTAGATGGCCGCCATGTCTTCCGGATTGCGGTAAGCCCCACCGAACGAAAGCCAGGGCTCGGCCTCGACGAAGCCATGAAAATCCGGAAACTCGGACAGCGCCGGGCGGCCTCTGAGCACGACCTCGAAACGCCCCGCCTGCCGGCGGGTGAAGTCGGCCAGCAGTTCCAGTGAGCGGCGGCAGCGCAGCGCGCCGAACCAGCCGATTCGCCAGGGCGGCGTCGCCGGGCTGTCGTCCTCGAACGAATGCGCTGCGACCACGGATGCCGCCTCGAAATATTTGTTCTCGATCAGCTCGACAGGCGCGCCGATCTGCCCGAAGGGCTCGAAATAATTGGCGATGAAGGCCGGCGAGCTGGTCACCAGAAGCTTCACGTCGCGGGCGAGATGACGCTCGGCGCCACGCAGTGTCCGGCCGACAAAATCGTCGCGCAGGACCAGGCGATGGATGTCGAGGCATTCATAGACGATGGGCACGTTCGCCCCGAGGGCGGCATTGGCGCGGCGGGCAAGCGCCAGCATTTCGAGGTTTCGCGCGATGATGAGATCGGGCCTTGGCATGTCGCCCAGCTTCGCGCCGATCGACATCGCCGCCTTGGCGACTGCCCCGAGACGCTGCGCGAATCGGCCGTCGCGCGTCGCGCCGAGGTCGACAGGCTTGATACCCTCGATCTCGGTGACCGGACTGGTGGTGCGGCGGAAACCCGCCAGGGTGACCCTGGCGCCGCCTGCCTTGAGCATTTGGACCCTCCGGCGCACAGCCGGGTCGGATACGTCATGCACAAGGTACAAGACATGCAGCATGAAACTCGACCGATGTTCGGCCCACCCATCGGGGATGCTAGTACAGCTTTTGCTGCATCGCAACAATTTTGGTGCGGCGTAGCAAGCGCCCGCACATTTTTTGTTGCACTGCAAAAATGATACGCTACTCTCAACGCAGCCTGGCGTCGATCTGAGTTCGACGTTGGTTACCAGCGTGTTGCAGCACGCCAGGATCGCGACGCGGATCGCGTGGCAGCACTTCGGCAAAACATGCCGTTTTAACCGCCGCTGGCCTGGCCACGGACGCGAAACGAGGTTCCCCATGAAAGTCGTGATCGAAAACACAGTGTGTCTGAACACTGGCGATGCCGCGATCCTTTTGGCCATCCGCCATATTCTCAGATCGGTCATCGGCAGCGATGTGCAGTTCCTGGTTTTCGACAGTCAGCCAGACGTCGCGGCCAGGCTTTACCCGAAGAAAGATTACCCGGACCTCGAATTTCACAAGCTCTTGTCGGAATCCCTGTTCAAGGATCGGCGCGGCGGCGGGATAAAGAGCCGGCTCAAGTCGCTCTACAACCGGGCAGTCTGGGGCGCCTTGCGTCGCTTCGCGCGAAACGGCGCCGCCAGCAGCTTTTTCTTCAGCCAGGACGACCGCCGCGGCCTTGAAGCCTATGCGAGCGCCGACCTGGTGGTGACGACAGGCGGAACCTATCTCGTCGAGAATTACGATCTCGAAAAGCGGCTCAATCAATTCCGCATCGATGCGATCCTGGGCAAGGACCCGATCTTCTTCACGCAATCGCTCGGCCCGTTCAAGAAAAGCTACAATCGCCAGGAACTCGGTCCGATCTTCGATCGGGCTCCGCTCATCCTGCTGCGCGACGAGCGGTCCAGGAATCATATACGGGATCTGGTGAAGGACCCGGGCAAATGCCATGTGGTCGCCGATTCCGTCTTTGCCCTGGCCGATACCGACAGGATCAAGAAACATCTCGGCAGCGCACCGGCGCCGACGGGCCGCGTCGCTATTTCTGTCCGTCACTGGAGCTTCGTCAGCGACGGTGAGGATGGCATCCGCCGCTATCTCGATTCGATCCGGGAGATCGCCACAATTCTGGTCAGGGACCATGCCAAGGCGGTGACCTTCGTTTCAACCTGCCAGGGCGTGCCGGAATATGCCCATGACGACGCCAAGACTGCTCGGGCGATCGTGGCCGAACTCGACCCGGAAATCGCCCAACACGTCAATGTCGACGCCACATTTCATACGCCCGACCAACTGATGGCGCTGGTGAAGGATTGCGACTTCGTCGTCGCGACGCGCATGCATATGATGATCATGTCGCTTTGCGTCGGTACGCCGGTGCTGCCGATCGCCTATGAATTCAAGACCAAGGAAGTCGCCAAGCATATCGGTGTCGCCGACCTTCTGCTCGACATCGATACCGTGACGCCCTCGGAAGCGGCCGAAAAACTCGGCAGATTCATCGGTGGCCTTGACCACTATCGCCGGGCAAGCCTCGAGGCCGTGCTGGAAGAGCATGCGTCGGCAATGTCGGCAACCGAGCCGTTGTCGACCTTGATAGGCCGCCGCTCACCCAATGTTGCTGGCGACGTTGGCAAGAGTGGCGAGCAACGTCCTGCGCGACTGCGGAACAGCAAGCATGAGGACCAGGGCGAACCCGTAATTTAGGGCAATCGCCACGAGGATCGTGAGCAGGTCCGACTGGCTTGTCAGCAACGCCGGCAGCGACAGGTACGAGAGCCAGGCGAGCAGGGACGAGACGATGAAGAGCCCCTGTATGCCCAGGAAATCGCCGGCGGTCACCGGGCCGACACGATGGATCAGGGCGGCAAGCACCGGGACACGCAGCACATAGCCGCTGATGGCATAGGCAGCCGCGACGCCGATGGCGCCCCAGTGCAGGCCGACGATGAAGGAGGCGACGGTCGTCAGCGACGAATAGATGCCCCATTGGAACATCGTCTTCGTCTTGCCCTGGCAGATGAATATCCACCCGGTGGTGCTCGATACGGACTGCATCAGGCCGGCGATGCCCAGCCAGGCGAAAATCGGCGCCACAGCCATCCAACGCTCGCCAAAGAGAAGCCTGACCACCTGCTCCGAAGTCAGTGTCAGCGTCGCGATGCCGGGCATGGTGATGACGGCCAGCAGCCAGTTTGTCCGGACATAGATGTCTCGAAAGCGCTGCTTGTCCTCATGGATGCGGCTGAGCAGCGGCACCATGATGCGCGTCAGCGGCTGGTTGATGTTCTGCAGCGGAAAGAGCAGCAGCTTGTAGGCGCGATCATAGTAGCCCAGCTCGACCGCGCCGGAATATTTTCCGATGAGGATGTTGTCGAGGTTGCGGGAGAGGAAGTTGACAAGGTTGAAGCCGGTGAGGTTAGCGCCGAACCTGAATATGTCGCCGTCGATCTTCAGATTCGGCCAGGACGGCGTCCAGCGCGTCGCCAACCAGCCGGCAACCAGCGCTACGACGGCTGAAACAGCCGGACCCAGAACCAGCGACCAATAGCCGAGCCCCCAATACGCCGCGGTTGCGGTGGCGAGCAGCCCGACGGCCGCCGTGATTGTGTCGTTGAGCGCAAGCTGGCCGAATTGCAGATGGCGGTTCATCAAGGCAAGCGGTACAGCGGCCAGACTGCCAAAAAGCAGCGGCACGGCGGAAGCAAGTGTTATTCCCCACATTCGCTGGTCGCCGTAGAAGGCGGCAATGGCGGGGGCCAGGCAAGCCACGACCGCCCCGGCGCAAAGGCCGACAACCGCGCTCAGCCAGAAGACCTGGTTGAGCTGCCGTTGATCGATCTCCTTGCGCTGGATGACCGCCTGCTGGAGGCCGAGATCCTGGAGCAAGCCGACAAAGGCCACGATCGGTCCCACGGAAGCCACCAGGCCGAAATCCTCGGGAACAAGCAGCCGGGCAAGGATGACGACCGAAAGGAATTGGATCGCTATCTTGAAGCCTTGGGCGCCAGCCGTGACCAGCCCGCCGCGCAAGGCAACGCGACCAAATTGAGGGGACGGCGGATTGGCATTCATGTGACGGATCCGGTCTCCCCCAGCCGCGCGACGATCCGCGCAAAGCGTTCATTCAAGATATCGGCATTGAAATCCGCCTCGACCTTCCGTCGGGCGGCAAGCGCTATCGGCTCGCACAGGCCTGGATTCTCGGCGATCCAGGCGAGTTTGCCGGCAAGCGCGGCGACGTCCCGTTCGGGTACGAGGAAGCCAGTCTTGTGATCCTCGATCAGCTCGGGAATCCCCGAATGATAGGTGCTCACAGAGATCAGACCGCCTGCCATCGCCTCCATGAGCGCAACCGGGATTCCTTCCAGATCGCCGTCCCGCCCGGCGACGCTTGGCAGAAGGAAGACATCGGCGTCACGCAGGCGCTGCTTCACCTCGCCGTGCGGACGCGGTCCGAGGAAAGTCACCCTGTCGGCAATACCGAGATCGATGGCGGTGCGCTTCAACTGCTCCAACAATTCTCCGCCGCCGATCACCGAATAGATCCAGTCGCGATGCGGCAGGCCGGCAAGCGCGCGAAGCGCATATTCGGTCCCCTTCTTCTCGGTCAGCCGGCACACCGAGATGAACGACAGTGTACGTCCTTGCCAGGAGCGCCAGCGATATTCGATCTCACCAGGGCGAATGCCCATATGGTGGACCGCGACCTGCGCCGGCTCGGCGCCGGTATCGATCAGGGCCTGACGGAAGAACGCATTCACGGGCAGTTGGAGAGCCCCTTTCTCGAAAACGGGCCTGTAGTAGCCGAGTGTGTTGTCGTGCATCGGCCTGCCGACATCGGTGCCGTGGAATATCGTCACCAAAGGTGCGGAAATCCCGCGCCGCTTCATGATCCGGGCGACGCGCAGGCCGTTGTGACCAAAATGCGCTACGATCACATCGGCGTTCTGCAGCTTGTGCGCGTTGGCCAGGTCGATAGCGGTCGAGAGCTTGTCCCAAAACCTGCCCGACCATTTCATCAGCAGCGAACGGTAGCGACTGAGGCCGCCCCACCAGGAAACGACCGGCCCAGGCAATGACTGCCAACGTGCATCGTCGACATTGCTGTCCTTGCCAAAGGCCATCTCGTTGCAGACGACACCGACTTCCATCCCTCTTTCGAGGCATCCGGCAATCTGATCGAGCACGAATGTCTCGGACAGAGTGGGAAATTTGTCGACGACAAAACAAATCCTCATCGGCAGGATGTTCTCGCCCGGATCAGGCTGGAAACGTCGGCAAGGCCTGACACATGCGGCATGAACTTTGACTCCTGTCGACGCAAACTAATATAGCAATTGCTGCATCGCAACGTTTTAGGTGCGCTGCAGCAAATCGGTTCCATGTCCCAGCTCGGCAAGCTACGCAGCGCGGCGAACACCCTGCCGGGCCGCTCTTTCGAGCAGTTGGAGAAACACCACCAATTGCCGCGCGGGATCGAGCTCGGGGCGTTTGGAGAAGGCGAGAGCGGCGGCCGAAAGCCGCTCGTATTCGGGGCGATCGTTCCACAGGCGCCTCACCGCCGCGGCCCATTCGTCGACCGGGGCATCATAGTCGAGCACCACGCCGCCGGGACCGACGGCTTCGGGCAGGCCGCCACGCCGCGATCCGACGACCGGGATGCCGCTGCAATGCGCCTCGGACGCGACGCGGCCCCAGGCCTCCTCCCATTTGCTCGGCGCAAGCAGGATCCTGGTGCGGCCATAGACCGTCTTCATGTCGTTGGTGCGGTTTTCGAGCTTGACGTTCGCGAACGGCGCGATGGTCTTTTCGACGCGGGCGCGGTGGTCGTCGTCGAGCTTCCAGCTCTCGACGAACAGGAAGGGGATCTCCGGGCAGGCGGCCGCAATCTTCACCGCAAGATCGAAACCCTTCTCCTCATAAGGGTTGATCATGGTGACGAATTCGCCCGTCGTGTGGGTGCAGTAGAGGGCGTCGTTGATGGTCGGCGGCAGCACAATGGAATCGATGCCGAACTTTTCCTTGTAGGTGCGCGCGGTGAACTCCGAATTGGCGATGTAGAGCGCCGAATTGAGGTCGCGCGGATCGCCGGCGAGCTCGTGGAATTCGACGTTGTGAAGGTAGACGACCAGCGGCACCCCTTCGGCGAGAAGCGCCTTTCCGAGCGGGACGGATTTGTGGCACTGCACGACGGCGACGTCAGGCTTGGTTTTTTCGACCGCGAAGCCGGCAGCCTCCCAGGGGAACCAGGCACGCATCACCGGGTAGCCGGGAAAATTGTCGACCACCGCGGGCTGCCGCAACAGCTTCATCTTGGCGCGCGCCTTGAGGCCGAACATGCCGTCGCCGAACAGCGAGGCGAGGACCGAAGCCTGGTGGCCGTGCTCGATCAGCTGTTCGACCAGATGATGGGTGTTGGACTGCACGCCGCCGGTGAACTCGGGAATATATCCATTGCCGCTTGCAAAAAGCACTTTCATCATTCGGTTCCTAATCCGGCCCGGCGAGCGAGCATGCGCAACCCAGGGCTCGTCAGCTTGCGCTGCGCGCCGACGGAAGCTTCGACGTCATTGCCTGGCACAAGCGGCTGACCGAGGCCGCGAGCGACAATGTCGAATACTCCCGCAACAACTTCGATGCCGGGATCACCTTTCCCGCCTTCAGGTCCCGCGCCAGATAGTGGGGGAATGAATGCATGTACTCCCGGACGATGTCGGCCTTCAGCGGTCCCGACTTCCATGCCTTCACCGCCGAGACGAATTCGTCGGCTGGGGCGGATGACAGCCCCGTATCGTAGGCTTCGAACGTACGTCGTACGATGGCGCGTTCCTTGTCGCTGAGCGAGGTCTTTCCGGCCCGTTCGGCAAGCAGGGCGTAACGGCGGATGTCCTCGGCCGCGTGATGCCACAACCCCTTCCTGGCCATGATGCTCGAACGCTGCAGCAGTGCCTGCATCTCGAGATCGGCCGTCTTCGGCAAGGCCTGTTCCGAGCGATCGAGATACTCGTGCAGATCGACCGACTTGTAGATCTCCTCCATGATCGCCCGGTCGTACGAGCCCCATGCCTTTATCCTGTTGGCATAGGAAATGACGACCTTGGTGCTGCCGCGGACCATGTCGTGCTGGCGCTGGAAGAACATGAGGCCATCGACCCTGATGCCCTTGAACCGGCGAGCGAGCCTGAGCATCATCTCGTAGTCCTGCGACCGGACCAGCGTCTCGTTGAAGCCTCCTACCTCCTCGTAGCATTGGCGGCGTACCAGGAGACCCGGCTGATGGACATGGCAATATTCGAGATGGGACGGGAAGAAATTGTCCTGGCTGACATGGCCGAAGGCGACGATCTCGTAGTTCTGCTCTTCGATCTGGGCTGACTGCTGGAAACGCGCATATTCGCCGAAAGCGAAATCGGCGTCCGGCTCCCGCTCGAACGCGGCGAGAAACCGCTCAAGCGCCGTCGGATGCGCGACATCGTCGTCGTCGAATATCCAGACGAAATCCCCCGTGCAGTGCTTCAGGGCGAAATTCAGCGCGGTCGACTTGCCGCCATTCTCCTTGCGGTAATATTCCACCGGCGCTGGAAAGGAGCTCGCCACCTTGCTGGTGCCGTCCGTCGAGCCGTCGTCCACGATCAGGATCTGGTCCGGAGCCACGGTCTGCCGGAGCAGGCTGCCGATGCATTCGGGCAGGAATTTTTCGCGATTGAAGGTGGGGACGATGACGGTGACCGTCGGTTTCTGCCGGGCAGCCATTGGTGACCTCATACTGTTGCCGATGCGCCGTTCGCCGGCATTAGTCTGCAGCCATGGCGAGGGCCATTGTCCTTGAGGCGATCAGCCGTCATGCCGCCATCCTGCCGATCGAGAAATATTCGATGCCGTAGCGCGCGATCACCTTGGGATCGTAGAGGTTGCGGCCGTCGAAGATGACCGGCGTCGTCAGCGCATCCTTGAGCGCGTCGAAAGACGGCGCGCGGAAGCTCTTCCATTCGGTGCAGATCAAAAGCGCGTCGGCGCCGCGCAGCGCCGCCTCCTTGGTACCGCAGAGCAGAAGATCGTCGCGCAGGCCGTAGATGGCCTGGCACTCCTGCATCGCCTCGGGATCAAAGGCCTGCACCTTGGCGCCGGCCGCCCACAGCGCTTCCATTAGCGTGCGTGCCGGCGCCTCGCGCATGTCGTCGGTGTTGGGCTTGAAGGCCAGCCCCCAGACGGCGAACGTCTTGCCCCTGAGCGCGCCCTTGAAATAGTGGTTGACCTTGTCGAACAGCACCGATTTTTGCGCATTGTTGCGCTCCTCGACGGCGCGCAGCAGCTTGGCGTCAAACTTGACGCCCTCGGCGGTCTTGATCAGCGCGCGCACGTCCTTCGGGAAGCACGAGCCGCCATAGCCGAGGCCGGGATAGATGAAGTGGTAGCCGATGCGCGGATCGGAGCCGATGCCCTTGCGCACCTCCTCGATGTCGGCCCCCAGCTGTTCGGCGAGATTGGCCATCTCGTTCATGAAGCTGATCTTGGTCGCCAGCATGCAGTTGGCGGCGTATTTGGTGAATTCGGCGCTGCGCACATCCATCACGATCATCTTCTCGTGGTTGCGGTTGAACGGCGCGTAGAGTTCGCGCATCACCATCTCGGTGTCCTCGCTGGAGGTGCCGACGATGATGCGGTCCGGCTTCATGCAGTCGGCGACCGCCGAGCCCTCCTTGAGGAATTCGGGGTTCGAGGCGACGTCGAAGGCGAGGTCCTCGCGGCCGCGCTTCTTCAGCGTTTCGGCGATCCTGGCCTTCACCTTTTCGCAAGTGCCGACCGGCACGGTCGACTTGCCGACGACAATCTTGGGGCTATCCATCTCACGACCGATGGTCTCGGCGACGGCCAGCACATATTTCAGATCGGCCGAGCCATCCTCGCCGGGCGGCGTGCCGACCGCGATCATCTGGATCTGGCCATGCCTGACCGCCGCCGCCGCATCCGTGGTGAAGCGGATGCGGCCAGCCGCGTGGTTTTCCTTGACGAGGCTTTCGAGGCCCGGTTCGAAAATCGGGATAAAGCCCTGGTTTAGGCGTTCCACCTTCTTCTCGTCGATATCGACGCACACCACCTCGTGGCCGACCTCGGCCAGCACAGCAGCCTGGACGAGACCGACATAGCCAATCCCAAACACCGTCAAATTCATTTGGTTCTATTCCTGTCAAAGGCCGGGTCACAAAAGCGGCCCGGCCGGTTCAGATGTCCCCAGGCCCAACGGCCTGGCTGGTTTGGCATGATCTTACCCCAAAAACCGGGTCCCACTTTCGGGGATCATGCTCAGTTGCTGTTACTTATGCTGCATGCCAGCGATTCCGGAAACTGGCACGGTTGACCCAAAGCGGTGAAAGCGACGCGCTTGACCTGCATGGTGACCTTGCTGCCGGGATCTGTGAAGGCGCCCATCCAGTTGGTCAGCTTGTCGCTGCCCCAGAGGCTGAAGAAGATTTTCTGCGAATGGGTAGGCAATTCGTCGGGGTTGGTCACCTCATGGACAAGCTTGCCGTTGACGTACCAGCGCAGCCGGTCCTTCTCCCAGACGAAGCCGTAGTCGTTGAAGCCCTTGTCGGCGCCGCCTTCGACGTCGACCAGCTTGCCGTTCTTCGGCTTGCCCTGGATGTAGCTGTTGACCTGCACTTTCGACGGATCCTTGGTGAGGACCTCGAAGTCGATCTCGTCCCAGGGTTGTTTCTCCTGCGGGCCGATATAGGAGAAGAAGGCGGCGTTGAGGCCGGAACCGGTGCCGGTCTTCATCCGTGCCTCATAGACGCCGTAGCCATAGCGCTGCTTGGTCTGGATCTCGGCGCAGGCGAACTCGCGGTCCTTGAGCTTGCGCTTTTCGAAGCTCAGCGACAGCACGCCGTCGGAAAGCCGCACGAGATCCTTCGACCAGGTGCAGTTCTGATGGGCGCCATTGGTCCAGCCGTCCGAGACGAACCAGCGGGACTGGTTGAAACTGGAGAAATTGTCGACGAAGGACGGCGCGCTTTGCAGCTCTGGTTGGGTCCCTTGCGCGTGCGCGGGATGCAGGGTCGCCGCGATTGCAAACAGGACGGCGGCCGCGCCGAGCCGCAGGCTGGCTAATCCACTCCCCGGCGCATGCGACGTCTCGCAATCCGCCACGATGGAGGTGTTGTCGGGATCTACGTTCATAACAAACTCACCTTGTGTTGTCCGCCCAACCCAAGTCATCCTCGGTTCGCATGAGCGAACCGCTTCTGATCCTCCGCCTTTTGAACTCCTCTCATTCCTTGTTTTTTTGCAATTCCGAACGGAAAACCGCTCACACTTTTCGTGGAATTGCTTCAGTGCCTCGTACCGATGACGGCGCCCGCGGGCGCCGTCAGCCTCTTGCCGCGGACTGCGAAGCAGACCGATCGGCGCCATCCTCGACAATCGCGTCCAGCGAACGGCGCAGTTCCTTCACCAGGCCTTTCTGGCGAGCGAGCTCCGCAATGCGCCGCTCGCAGTTCA
Organism: Mesorhizobium sp. WSM3859; assembly: GCF_002295065.1. Taxonomy (GTDB): domain Bacteria; phylum Pseudomonadota; class Alphaproteobacteria; order Rhizobiales; family Rhizobiaceae; genus Mesorhizobium. The sequence continues at coordinate 219,439 of NZ_NSGG01000005.1, read as the reverse complement.
GGATCGAGTTGGTCATCGCGCTGACATCCGATCCCTTGCTGGCCGATGCCGAGCCATTCTCCATCGCCTCGACCAGAAAGGCCGCGTTGGCTGCCGTCGACCTGTAGCGATTCTCCAGTCCCGTTTTCTCCGTCTCGATCTCGGCCGCGATCTGGTCGAACAGCTTCGCCAACCGGTCGAAACGCTGGAGATCGGTCTGCCGGTCGCGAGCCGGATCCCGGGATCTGAAGCCAAAAATCGAAGCCATTCTGCCGGCCTTTCGAAATTGCTGCATTGCAGCATAGACTGCCACCCCTGCGGCGGCTAGGCAACATCATAGTTTTCAGAATGCGGATTTTTTGAGGGCCGGCGGCTTCCGGGACGATACGGGATCACTCGTTTGCGGCGCTGCTTGCCGCCATCAGGAAGCGCATCGGCGGCACTTGCTGTCTTGCCGCAATGCCGGTGCGGCGGAACAGCGCGTCGAGCTTGTCGTTGGCGACGCCGCGAACGATCGGGATCAGATTCGACTGGCTGGCGAAGGCGTAAGCCGCGGCCGACGCCAGGCCGCGCTCAGCCTTCACGTCGAGGAAGTTCCGCAGCCGATACTTGTCACGGACATGACGCTCGTGGCGCCGCAACGCTGCTTTCGAGCGTTCGGGAAGGTTGTCGATCTGAAGCAACGCCAGATCGGCATCTGCAAGGCGCTTCAGATCCTGAGTCCTGTGGCGGCCGCTCAGCGAATCGGCGCGCACGATCGCGCCATAGCCGCAGGACTTGATGATCTTGAACCGCGCCCCGCTGGCGACAGCGCGCGCATAGAGCTCATAGTCTTCGCCAAGACGCAGGTTTTCATCGTAAGTCAGCCCATGCCGTTCGAGGAAAGCCCGGCTGATCACCGGCTTGAGGAAGCCGAGCTCGCCGCGCAGGACGCGGCGGCGCGAGATGTTGCCGTCGATGAAGCGCTCGAAATCGAGAAATTCCGGATCGGCGGCGAAAGGCGGCGCGGCGACCCTGGCGAGGTCGGCCGCAGCATCGTCGCGGATCAGCATGATGTTGTCGGCGGCGAAATCCCAGTCGGCGGCGGCGAAAAGCCGGCGAAAGCGGCCTTCGAGGAAGAAATCGTCGGCGTCGAGGATGCTGATGAAGGGCGATCTGGAGGCCTGGATGGCGACGTTGCGCGCGGAGGAAGGACCGCGATTGACGTCGAGGCGGATGACGGCAAGCCGGCCGCTGCCGTCGTCGGCGGCCAAGGCCACATCGCGGGTGTTGTCGGTGGAAGCGTCGTCGACCACGACGACTTCGGCGACTTCCGCCTCGCGCAGCGCCGAGGCGATGGCGACGGGAATCGTCCGCGCCGCATTGCGTGCGGCAATGATGACGCAAACCTTCGGGCTCGTCGCAGGCGTCGTCATGGGCATGGGTTCACCTTTCGCTTGTATGAGTGGCTGTCCCGCCCGCGATCTTGATCGTGTCGCCCGGCACCGGCGCGACAGCGGCCGGCCGCTCGAAGATGCGCCGGCTGAGGTCGGCGGAGGCAGCCCAGCCGGCCTCCGCCAGGTAACGGACGGGCTCGTGGCCGCACAGTTCCCACAGCACATGGCGGCGCTGCGGCCAGCGGAGCGACGCGAGCCAGGGCGCGATCACCATGTGGAAGAGGTCGGCGTTGCCGATACGCGCCAGGATGCGGGCGGCGCGATCCGACAGCAGCGTGCCGCTGGCGCCAAGCAGCACGTCGGCGGCGCGCAGCCCCAGAAGCAGCGTGTCCGCAAGGCCCTGCTCGGCGGCATGATCGAGCACTGTCTGCTGCTCGGCCTCGCTCAGCCGGCTGGCGCTGGCCCGGACGTCACAAACATAGCCGGCGCAAGGCTCGCGGTTAAAAAAGGCCTTGGCGACGCTGATCGACGACAAAAGCAAGGTGTCGGCTGCCGAGATGATCGGCATGGCCGCGCCGGCCACCTCGACTTCGCGCTTGCGGCGCAGGAAGCCGTCTATGTCACGCGGGCTCGGCGAACCCGGCTGCTGCAGCCGATGATGGAGGTCGACCGTCGAGGCTCTCGTGCCGTCCTCGCGGACCATGTGCTGCTCGCCGAGGAAGCGCACCCACCAGACCGAGCGCGACTTGCCGGCAACCTCGTAGCCGATGGTCCGCAGCGCCGCGCGCGCCTCGGCGAAGCTCGCTGGGGAAACCAGTATGTCGACATCGCCGGAAGGCTTCATGAAGTGGTCGCCATAGAGCCTGTGCTGCTGGAGCGGTCCCTTGAGGAAGACGAAATCGATCCGCCGGTCGCGAAGCACGCGATCGATGGCCAGCGAATCGCCGATGCAGGCAGCGTTCATCGACATGGTGCGCCGCCGGTAGCCGTCGAGCCAGCCAGGCAAACCGAAAGGCACCCCGCCTGCGGGAGCACGCGCGAGCGCCTTGAGCATGAATACGCCGACCTTGTTCAGTCTTGCGATGTCGGCGACATGAGCCGCCGAGACTGTCAGCGCGGGCATATCGGCCTGGCCGTCGGCGGGGTCGACACCGGGTGCGAAAAACAGCCTCAGACAGGCCTGCACATAGGCGACTTCATCGGCACAGCCGGCGGCACGCAGCCTTTCATACGAGCCATCCTGCATTGCCATGCCGATGTTGCTCTCCGCAAAAAAGCCGCCCAAGCGATCTATACCGCACTTGCGAAGAAAAACACCGGGAAAATTGACGCGACCGTCCAAGTGAAGGCCAAGGCCGTTTCAACTCCACAACCTAAGCGTTTAGAATCACACACACTTGATCACTTTTGAAGACAAGGTTACGGGACCGTGCCGCGAGCCCTAAAGTGGCGACTTTTGCGGCAGTTTTTCCAAGGCCGTGCGACGGACTTATCGCTCCAAAAAATGTTGTAAATAAATCAGTGGCTTAGCTGATCGGTGAGGGCGCATGGTTGAAATTCCGGGCGGTTGAGGATTACGATGACGATGCTTATGACGTGACTACCAAGGAAGGCAAGCGCAACCAAGAATTGATTAATGCTTGGTGAATTACGCTTGACTCATGAATGTTGCCATGCAGCATTCGCATTGCAGCATAGCGATATGCTGGCGGCATTCTGCGGCCGCTTCCAGTCCTTAATTGGAGAGTAAAATGGAACAGAATGTTGAAAAGCATGAGTACGAAACACCCAGCTTGACGGTTCATGGTTCGATTGAAACCATCACGCAGGGCGGTGCTGGCACGACGGCGCTGGATGCGAGCTTTCCCGCGCATACGCCGGTCGGCGAGCTGACTTTCTCATAAGCCTACAGGCATCCGGGCGTCTAAGTTGGGGCTCCGGATACCCACCAACAGGTGAACCGGGGGGCTTTTGTCCCCCGGCTTCCCGCCGAGGATCGCAGGCAACCGATCCCTGGCCAAGGTCCAACGGGCGCGGCGGGCCAGCAACGAGGTTTTAGCATGCACTGGAACCCTTCGGACCATGACCGCGTGGTCGCGACCGGCGAGGCGGTGGCTTGTGAATTCGGCGCCGGGTTGGCGCTGCTCCACCTCAAATCCAATGTCTATTACAGCCTGAACAGCGTCGGCGCCTTCATCTGGGAGCAGATCCAGGAGCCGCGATCGGTGCTCGATATCCGCGGCGCCGTGCTTGCGCGCTACAATGTCGATGCCGAGCGCTGCAAAGCCGATGTCGAGGGCTTGCTGAAGGGGCTGACCGAAGCAGGGCTTGCGAGGCTCCACAGTGAGGAACTGGTCTAGGCTCCGCTCGCTGAGCGGCCGGGAGATGCTGTTTCTGGCACGCTGCCTGGCGGTGGTGAGCGTGGTGCGGCTTGCGCTGGCGCTTTCCTCCTACAACCGCGTCCGCGGCCTGGTCACGCGGCTTGATGCAAGGCGCGACGCCGGCATCGCCGACCTGCGGCGCGTCGCATGGGGCGTTGCCGCCGCCGCGCGGCTGGTGCCGGGCGCCAGCTGCCTCACCCAGGCACTGGCCGGGCAGTATCTGCTCGCACGCCAGGGCAATGCCTCGAAGATCAGCATCGGCATCGAAAAGGGGACGGGCAGCGAGCTCAGGGCGCATGCCTGGCTGATGAGCGGCAACCACATCGTGCTTGGCGGCTCGATCAGCGGATTTACCCACCTTGTCGACCATGGGCCATGACCGATGAGCGGCGTGGCCGGCATCATGCATATCGACAACGGCAGGCCCGCCGCAGCTGGCGATATCCAGCAGATGCTTTCGCGCATGCGCCATCGTGCCCGCGACGGCAGCTCATGGCGGACGGAGGGCAGCGTGGCGCTCGGCCACGCCTGGCTCGCCACGACCGGCGAGGACGGGCCGGGTCCGTTGGCGATGGCCGGCGGCAAGCTCGCCATCACCGCCGATTGCCGGCTCGACAACCGCGATGAGCTTGTGGCGCGGCTGGGCCTGCGCGACCGGTCAATTGCCGACGCGATGCTCATCATGCGCGCCTACCTGAAATGGGGCGAGGCCTGCCCGACCTACCTGCAAGGCGACTTCGCCTTCGCGATATGGGACCGCGAGCGTCAGGCGCTGTTTTGCGCGCGCGATCATTTCGGCGTCAAACCCTTCTACTATCATTCGACCGGAAGGCGCTTTGCTTTCGCCTCGGAGATCGGGCCGATCCTGGCGCTGGACGGCGTCGGCAGGCGCCTCAGCGAGCACCAGATTTCCGGTTTTCTCGCCGGCCTGCCGGATGATCCGCAGGCCACGCTCTACGCCGAAATCTTCCGCTTGCCAGCGAGACACAGCATGATGGTGGCGGGCCACGGGATCGCGCTGCGACGTTACTGGCAGATCGAACCGTCACAGCGAGCGCCGCGCGCTGACGCGGCCGAAGAATTCAGGCATCTCTTCGCGCAATCGGTGGAGAACCGGATGCGTGGCACGCCGGCTGTCGGCGCCATGCTGAGCGGCGGCCTCGATTCATCCTCGATCACCTGCCTTGCAAGCCTCAGGGCAGCGGCGACACGCAACCCGAAGCTCAAGACCTTCTCGCTGGTGTTCGACAAGGGCTCGTCCATGGACGAGAAGCCGTTCATCGATGCGGTGCTCGACGGCAATCCGCTCGACGCCACGCTGATTGCCGTCGGCAATTACGCGCCCTTCGGCGAATTCGAGCGCATCCTTGAGGAGCAGGAAGGCACGTTCCTGGCGCCCGGCCTGTCCTTGACGCGCGACCTTTACCGGACGGCGGGCGCAAGGGGCGTCAAGGTGCTTCTCGACGGACATGGCGGCGACGAGGTCGTCTCGCAGGGCCACGGACACCTTCACGAGCTCGCCAATGCCGGCAGGTGGCTGGAGCTTTGGCGCGAGTTGCGCAGCGCGGCCAACACCTATGGCGAGGGCATGCTTCCCCTCTATTTCAAATTCCTGACCATCTATGGGCCGGCCTGGCGGATCGCCAGGATGAGGGCGGCGGCCAAACGCCTTGTCCGCAAGGTGCGGCGCGGGCCGGCGCAGGCGCCACGCGCCGCCTGGGCGGGTCTGGTCAATCCGGATCTTGCCGGGCGCACCGATCTTGCCGAACGCTTTCATCGCAGCGGCTACATGCCCGCCGCCGTCAGCGCCAGCGAAGCGCTGACGCATCGCTGGCTTCTGTCGACAGGGCTGGTGCCGCACGCTTTCGAAGTGCTCGACAAGGCAGCCGCCAATTTCGGCGTCGAGCCGCGCTATCCGTTCTGGGACAAGCCGCTCGTCGAATTCTGCCTGGCGCTGCCCGGCGAGGAAAAGCTCAAGGACGGTTTTGGCCGCCATGTGCTGCGCCGGGCCATGCAAGGCATTCTGCCGCCGGCGGTGCAATGGCGGCGCGACAAGATCGATTTCACCGCCAACCTGGTCAATGGCATGCTCGGCAACCACCGCGAGCTTCTGGATAGGCTGCTGATATCGGACAGCGAGCGGATCGCGCCCTATGTCAACCTGCCTGCAGTGGCCGCGGTCTATGACCGGATGCTGCGCCAGCCCGAGCAGGCGACTCTGCCGGACGTCCAGCATGTCTGGCGCGCGGTTTCGCTGTCGCTGTGGCTACGGCAAGTTCAGGGAAGCCCCGCATGAACCTTCCGATCGCTTCCCTTGCGCGGCCCGAGCCGCAAACGGCGATGGCGCGCAAGCGTGTCCGCCGTTTCTACAAGGCCTACGGGCTGGTGATCGGCTCCGAAGTGACCTTGCCGGAGCTGGAGCCGATGGCCCCGGCGACACCGGATCTGGAGATCGCGGTCGGGCCGGTCGATTTTCCCGGCCGGGCATCCCAGGACGCCACCGCCTTCCGTTTCGAGCCAACGCGCCAATATCTTTCCTGGCAGGCGGTCGGCACGTTCATGATCAGCGACGCCAACCGCATCGCCGTCGATCCGGCGCCAGGGGTCGACGATCCGCTGCTCGCCTTTCCGCTGCTCGGGCCGGTGATGGCGCTCGCGCTGCATCAGCGCGGGCTGCTCGTCCTGCATGCCAGCGCCATTGAAGTCGACGGCAAAAGCGTGATCTTCATGGGCGACAAGGGCGCCGGCAAATCGACGACGGCCGGGGCGATGATCCGCGCCGGCCATCGACTACTCACCGACGATGTCGTGGCGCTGGATTTGTCCGACCCGGACCGGCCGATCATCCTGCCCGGGTTCCCGCAGCTCAAACTTGCAGCGGACGCGGCCGGCGCCATTCGCCTCGAACGGGCGGAGGTGCGCCCGCAGGTGCATCCGCAGATCGACAAGGCGCAGCATCGGCTGCGTGACGGATTTGCGGCCGAAGCGGCGCCGGTATCGCGCCTCTATGTGCTCGAGCGGGGCGTGCGGGCGGCGACCTCAGCACTGTCCGGCGCGGCCGCGCTGCCGGCGATCATCAAATTCTCCTATATCACGCGGTTTGGCCGGCAGGCGTTGCCGGAAGGTTTCGCCGCCCTGCACCTGCGCCAGTGCGCGCAGATCGCCGGGCGGATCGGCGTCAGCCGGTTGGAAGTGCCGGCCGGACTCGACCGGATCGACGAAGCGGTCGCCGCGATCGAAACCGACCTGGCGTCCGGGACAAGGTGAGCCGGGACATGGGCTGGTCCTCGAAGCTTCGCCTGTCGCTTTTCCGGGATGGCGCCAGTTTCGGCGCCATGGTGGCGCATGTCGGCGGGCGGCGCACGGCGACGGCGCTTGTCTTCCTAATCCTGGGCAGCCTGACGGAAGGCGTCTCGATCCTGCTGCTCGTGCCGCTGCTGCGCCTGATCGGCAAGGCCGACCAGGACTACGCAGTGCGGGTGCCGGAAGCCCTGCATTGGCTGGTGCCCGGCGGAACGCTGTCGCTGGCGACGGTGCTCTCAATGCTTGTCGCGCTGGTGGCGCTGCAGGCGATCTTCAACCGCTTCAAGTCGGTCTATATGGCGCGGCTGCTCTACGATTTCGTCAACCGCGTGCGCATGAACCTGTTCGAAAGCATCGGCCGGGCGCGCTGGGGCGTTTTCACCCGCATCCGCAGCTCCGATCTCGACCACGCGCTGAACGGCGACGTCGACCGGGTGCAGGTGGCTGCCTTCTCGCTGCTGATGCTCACCCAGGCCACACTGCTTCTCACCGGTTATCTCGTGGTCTCACTGTTCATCTCGCCGGTGATGACGTCCTTCGCCATCCTCATCGGCCTGGTTCTGCTGGTTGCGCTGCAGCCGTTCCGGGCGCGCGCCAGCGCCTATGGCCGCACGCTGACCGGCAATCGCCAGGACCAGTATCGCACGGTCTCCGAATTTCTCGGCGGCATCAAGGTTGCCAAGAGCCTCAACGTCGAGGCGAGCTACTTTGCCGAGCTCGGCGCGACGCTGGACAGGATGAAGGCCGACAACATCGCCTTCGTCCGCAACTCTTCGCTCGGCACCGCCCTGTTCCAGATGGCGAGCGTGATCGGGCTCAGCCTCTTCATCTATATCGCGCTGGTCCGCTTCCACCTGTCGCTTGCCGAGATCGTCGTGCTGCTCCTGGTGTTCATGCGGGTCGCGCCGCGCTTCATGGACATGCAGCTTCAAACCCAGCAGGTGCTGATCAACCTGCCGGCCTACGCTTCGATGCAAGCCCTTCAGGCCCGCTTCGACGCCGAGCGCGAGCCGACCCAAAGCATGGCCGAACGAGGCGCGAGACTGTCGCTCGAGACCGGCCTCAACATCCGCGAGGTATCGTTCGCCTATGGCGAGGGTGACGCAAGACCGGTGGTCAGCGATATCACCTTCGACCTGCCTGCCGGCAAGGTGACGGCGCTGATCGGCCCTTCCGGCTCCGGCAAGAGCACGATCGCCGACATGCTGCTCGGGCTGCTCGAACCCACTAGCGGCCGGATCCTCGCCGACGGCGTGGAAATCACCGCGCAGAATCGCAGGGCGTGGCGCGATCAGGTCGCCTATGTGCCGCAGGATGTTTTCCTGCTGCACGACACGATCGCCGCCAATCTTCGTCTTGCCGCGCCTGAGGCCAGCGACCAGGAGCTATGGGCTGCGCTGCGCAGCGCCCATGCGGCCGATTTCGTGGAACGGCTGGCATCGCGGCTCGATACGGTGGTGGGCGACCGCGGTGTCCGGCTTTCCGGCGGCGAGCGGCAGCGCATCGCTTTGGCGCGGGCGCTGCTGCGCAAGCCGTCGCTGCTCATCCTCGACGAGGCGACGAGCGCGCTCGACTGGCAGAACCAGTCGCTGATCGCACAATCAATTGAGGCTTTGCGCGGCCGGATGACGATTTTGACCATCGCGCACCGGCCGTCGATGATCGCCTTTGCCGACTGGGTCGTGGCTATCGAGAACGGGCGCATCGTCGAGGTCGGGCAATATCAGCGGCTCAAGGCAAAAGCCGGCAGCCGGCTTGCCAGGATGCTGTCGGGCGAGCAGGCCGAGCGCGAAGCCTCGCCATCGGCCGAGCCGGAACTGGTCCCAGCCCCAATCGAGCGATCAGTGGAGGCTGCGTCTGGCGCTTAGCTCTTCGCCGTCGGCGACCTTGCTCAGGATTGCCCCGCGGTCGGCTTCGCGGATCTTGTCGGCCGAAGTCGGCGTTGCCTTGCCGACCATGGCAAAGACCAGAAGGAAATAACCCGCCTGGATAATGACGGCACAGATGACGGCGCGAAGGACGATGGTACCCAGCGATTCGCCGTCGACATAAGACCAGCCGATGATGATCGCCAGCGCGAACATCATGCCTATGGTGAATTTTGGCAGAGACATGTTCGCCGGCCTCTCAACCGAGACGAGCATGCAGAAGCTGCGATTTACCCACCCGCGTAACTCCCCGTTGCGCCAAAGAGCTCTTTCTGGCTGCCCAATCGGCCGGTTGCTTCCGGCCTTCCTTACCCATGCAGACTATGACAGGAACAATTTGCTACTCTATTAAGGCGGGCTGACCGGAGCAAGGCCCGGCAGGTATGGTTTCCAATGTTTTTACGAGATCGACTCTTGCATGGTGCGCCGCACACTGCCGCGTCACCAGCTATTCAGCAAGCCGACTGCGGCCCCAGTAAAATCCACGACTTTGATTAGTATTTTATCCGAATAACTTACCAATGCGAGTGCTACCAGCGGCATGCAACCGCGTTTCTTCTGCAGCAAAGAATGCACTGTCCAAAAATGGCCCAAAAGGTAGACTACATTTTCCCGGTTTTCCCTCACCTTGTCACAAACACGCCACAAAGGCGAAAATTTGGGCAAGCCGGGTTTAATATTTAGTCAATTCATGACGTGAACATTTCAGCGCGATGGGAAATTGTGTGTTGCGCTGCAGCATTTTTTTGATATCTTGCCGTAAACCATCCGTTCAACGTATGGAGCTTCTGCATGAGGGATGTCGCCAAGTCGGCTAATGCGGGTTTTGCGCAGGTCGGCGTTGATTTTCCACCCCCCATCGGCGGTCTGCTCAAACGCAGCTTCGATATCGTCGGTTCCCTATCCGGGCTGGTTCTCCTCAGCCCGCTTTTCCTGATGGTCGCCTTGCTGGTCAAGCTTTCGGACAACGGTCCGATCTTCTATGGCCACAAGCGAATCGGCCGTGGCGGCAGGATTTTCTCCTGCCTCAAATTCCGCACCATGGTGCCGGACGGCGAGCGCGTGCTTGCCGCCTATCTGGCGGCCAATCCGGATGCCAACGCCGAATGGATCGCGACGCGCAAGCTGAAGAACGATCCGCGCGTTACCCGCGTCGGCGCGGTGCTACGCAAGCTCAGCCTCGACGAGCTGCCGCAGATCCTCAACATCCTCCAGGGTGACATGAGCCTTGTCGGCCCGCGCCCGGTCGTACGCGACGAGCTTGAAATCTATGGCAGCGCGGCCGTCTATTACCTCAAGTCACGTCCAGGTCTCACCGGGCTGTGGCAGGTGAGCGGCCGCAACGACGTATCCTATGACACGCGGGTGGCTTTCGATCGCCACTATGTCGAGAACTGGTCGTTGTTCGAGGACATTCGCATCATTTTCAGGACAGTTCCCGCGGTGTGGATGTCGCGCGGCAGCTATTGACGACGGGCCTGCCCCGCAGCAACCGGGGCAGGCATCCGGCAGTGATCTCATCGGGCGGATGGGGCCAAAGCGGATCGGAAACGTTCATTTGACAAAAGACCTCTTCGGACTGTCTTTCGCCTGCAGTCTCATGCCAAGGACATCAGCCCGCTTAGCGGGCGTTTTGCTTGCAGCCTCGCTCGCCATGCCGCAACTGGCTGTCGCCGGCGACTATCAGCTCGGCCCGCAGGATAAGCTCAACATCCGCGTCGCCGAATGGCAGACCGTCGACGGCACGTTCCGAGACTGGTCGGCCATCAATGGCGAATATTCGGTCGGCCCGGGCGGGACGCTCTCGGTGCCGTTCGTCGGCGACATGCAGGCCGCCGGCAAGACGACGGCGGAGATCGCTTCGGCGATCGGGCTTGCGCTGCAGCGTAAGCTAGCGCTGCCCGACAAGCCGGAAGCCTCGGTCGAGATGGCGCAGTTCCGGCCATTCTACATTTCAGGCGAAGTCCAGAATCCCGGCCAGTTTCCCTTCGTGCCCGATCTGACGGTGCTCAAGGCAGTCAGCATCGCCGGCGGCATAAGGCGCAGTGCCGACTATGGTCCTCAGATCGAAAAGGATCTGATCACCGCCAAGGGCAGCTATGACATCTATGACGACCAGCGCTTGCGGCTGGTTGTCAAGCGAGCCCGCATCGACGCCGACCTGGCTGGGAAAACGACCTTCGAGGTGCCTCAGGAAATCCAGGGCGATTCGAGATTGCCGACCATTGTCGCGGACGAAACGGCGATCCTGGTTTCCGACCAGAAGTCGCTGAAGCTGAAGCTCGATGCGCTCGACCAGTTGAAGGGTGTTCTGCAGTCGGAAATCGAATCGCTGCAAAAGAAGATCGCCAACCAGCAGAAGCAGGTCGACCTGGCGGAGCAGCAGGCAAACAGCATCGGTCCGCTGGCGCAGAAAGGCCTGATTGCCAATGCGCGATTGCTTTCCTCGCAGCAGACGGTCACCGACCTGCAAGGCAAGATCCTGGACTATGAGACGGCCATCCTCACCGCCAAGCAGTCGATCAGCAAGGCAGAGCAGGACGCCATCGATGCCCGTAACACACTGAGTTCGAGCCTCACTGCCGATCGGCAGCAAACGGAGGCGAACCTGAACGAGGCAGCCTTGAGGGTCGGCATGCAGAAGGGTTTGATCGCCCAGGCGTCGGATCCGACAACGACTGCCGCCCTCACCGGCAGTCAAGAACCGCCCCTGCTCTACTCGCTGGTGCGGGTTGCCGACGGCAAGACGAGCGAGATCGAAGCCAAGGAAGACACGCCTGTGCTGCCGGGCGACGTGATCAAGGTGAAGCTCGCGCCGACGGAGAGCCAGTAGCGTCGCCGGCCCGGGCTCGCCCCGCTGCGAATCGAGGAACGAAGGCGGGGGAACACGTCAGGCTCGTTCGCGCACAGCGCGAGCGGGCGATCTGTTTTGGACCGCTTGAAGGCATAACATGCAGCCCGCAGCCCCGCGTCATGTGTATCTGAACCTCGACGCCATCCGCGGCGTGGCGGCGATCAGCGTCATGCTCTATCACTTCTCGCCGTTCCTGGCCGACGGCAAGGTGCTGCCGTCGAGCTATCTCGCGGTCGACCTTTTCTTCCTGCTGAGCGGCTTCGTCATCGCGCATGCCTATGACCGCAAGATCGAGAACGGCATGGGCTTCGGCTCGTTCGTGGCGACCCGCCTGATCCGGCTTTATCCGCTTTATCTCGCCGGCACGCTGCTCGGCTTCTTCTACCTGCTGGTCAAGAACAGGCTGATGCCGGCCGAGTACATGCAACTATCCGAAATCGGCCTGCAACTGACGACAGGCATGCTCTTCATTCCGCTGGTGAGCGACGCCTATCACACGATCTTCCCGCTCAACCCCGCGTCGTGGTCGCTGTTCTTCGAGCTGATCGTCAACATCGCCTATGTCGCGCTGTTCGTCCTTTTGTCGCGGCGCGTGCTGACGGGAATCGTCGTCGTCAGCTTCGTCTTGCTGGTTGTCGCCTCGGTTTTCGCCGGCACGCTGGATTTCGGCATGACCGGCAAGACCATCGTCAGCGGGCTGCCGCGTGTCACCTTCTCGTTCTTCCTCGGCGTGCTGCTTTGCCGCTCCATGGCGCGCTGGCAAGGCAGTCTCGGCTTCCTGCGGCGCGGCCTGTGGGTTGAGGGCGCGATCCTGCTCACGCTTGCCGTCTTCGCCATCGCACCGGCCGGCGGCGCGCGCGTCGTCTACGATCTTGCCGCAATCGCCATCGTCTTTCCGATCATGGTGGCGACCGGCGCTGTGGCGCCGACCGCGCCGCTTCTGTCAGGCTTCTATGGCTGGCTCGGGCGGATTTCCTACCCGATCTACATCATCCACTCGCCAATGCTGATGATCATCGCCGGGGCCGGCAAGGCCTTCTCGATCGATCCTTTCGCGCATCATCCCTGGTTCGGTATCGTCATGGCTGTCTCGGTCGTGGTCATCGCGGACATCGCCACGCGCGTTTATGACGAGCCGGTGCGGCGCTTCCTGCAACGGCAGATGCAGCGCGCGCGAGCCGTGGCTTAGCGCGGCTCAATCAAGAAGGACTCAACGGACAAAATCCGGTATGAAGATTCCGAAATCCATTCTGATCGATCCCGATCGCAACGAGACCTACGGCGCCTTCGCGGTCGTGGTTTCCGTGATCGCCTTCGCCTATTCGCCCAATTTCGGCCAGATCCTGATCCTCGCCTACTATGCCGTCTGGCTGCCGCTGCTGTTCGTCGACTACCGGCGCTTCACCTGGAGGCTTTCCACCGCCTGGCTGCCCATCACGCTTGCGCTCTATGTCTGCCTCTCGGTGTTCTGGTCCCAGGCGGCGGGCACCAGCGCGCGCGCGGCGTTGCAATATTCCTCGCATATCGCCTGTGCCTATGTCGCGGCGCGCACCGTCAGCGTGCGCACGCTGGTGGTGGGCTCACTGATCGGTATCTTCCTCGTTCTGCTCTATTCCATGAAAGTCGGCGGTTATGCGCTCGACATCATGGACGGCACAGTCAATTTCGTCGGCGCCTTCGGTTCCAAGAACCAGGTCGGCTTCTTCGCCTCGCTGGGCATCTTCCTTTGTCTTGCCTTCCTGGTCTTCTATCGGCGCAATTGGCTTGGCTTCGCCTGGACCGCGCCAATCATGCTCTTGTCGGTCTACATGCTGGCAATCGCCCATTCGGCGACGTCCGTGGCTTCGCTGCCGGCCGTGATCGGCGTCGTGTCGCTGCTCACCATGAGCAAGGTGCTGGCGCTGCGGTACCGCCGCGTGCTGTTCGTTATCGGCGCCGGCGCGCTGGTGATGTCCGTCGTGGCAGCGCTCAACATGGGCCTGCTGGATGTCGTGCTCGGCATTTTCGGCAAGGATTCGACACTAACCGGCCGCACCTATCTGTGGGAGCAGGGCTGGGAGGCGGCGCTGCAGCACCCGCTGCTCGGCTATGGCTACGCCGCCTACTGGGTGCAGGGCTTTGCCGATCCGGAGCGGCTGTGGGCGGAATTCTATATCTCGACCCGCTCTGGCTTCCACTTCCACAACACCTATATCGAGACCCTGGTCGAAATCGGTTTCATCGGCGTCACCCTGCTGGCGCTTGTCATCCTGCGCGCTTTCTATGGCCATGTGTCGAAAGTGGTGTTCGGCGACTGGAGCGCCGATTCGGTGGTGCTGGCCGGCGCGATCGGACTGATGCTGATCCGCTCCTTCTTCGAGGTCGAGATGCTCGGCCCTTACTTCATGGCGTCCTTCATCGTCTATTACGGCCTGTTCAGGCTGACCCCGTTGCCGGCTTTCCGGCGCCGCAGGGTAGCCGTTCCGGCCGACGACGACAGGTCTGCCAATGGCCGCGTCCCGGCGCCGGGCTGATCAGCTGGAGGCAGCCGCGGAGCGCGCGACGGCGGACTGGATGAGCCGGTCGGCAAGGATCGCCAGGAAGGCGATCGACAGGCCGGCGATCAGGCCCATGCCGGCATCGGCCTTGCCGAGCGCGACATAGACGGCCTGGCCAAGATCGCGCGTGCCGACAAGGGCGGCGATGGCCAACATCGACAGCGCCGCCATGATGGTCTGGTTGAGGCCGAGCATGACGACCGGCAAAGCGAGCGGCAGCTTGGCCTGCAGCAGCGTCTGCAGCGGCGTCGCGCCCATCTGCTCGACCGCCTCGACGACGTCGGCGCGCACATGCCTCAAGCCATGCTCGACATAGCGGATCGGCGGCACGATGGCGTAGAGCATGATGGCGATCAGCGCCGTGAACTCGCCGACCTTGAAGAACATCAGCGCCGGGATGAGGAAGACGAATTGCGGCATGGTCTGCAGCGCGTCGCAAATCGGCTTCAGTGCGCGGGAGACCCGCTCGCTGTGCGCGGCCCAAACACCGAGCGCGCCGCCGACCAGAAGGCAAAGCAGGACGGCCAACGTGCAGAGATAGAGCGACTGCACCAGCTGCGGCCAGAGGCCGTTGACCAGGATCAGCCCGAAGCCCGCCATCGCGAAGAGGCCGAGCCGCGGCCCGCCCACCTGGCCGGCAAGCAAGGCGACGGCAAGGATGAAGACAGGCCAGGGCAGATCGAGAAAGCCGGTGTAGAGAACAAGGCCGGCGGCCAGCACGGCGACCGCCGCCCGCCAGCCGAAACGGCGCAGAGCCAACGCGGCCAAGGCCGCAACCAAACCCACATAGACGGCCAGCGCCGATGGCGGCAGCGAGAAACCCCACATTGCCGGCGTCGCCGCACCGGAAATGCCGACGCGCATCGGCAGAAGCAGGCAGTAGAGCACCGCGTTGCGCACGCCGTTGAAGGACCAGGCATAGTCGCGCACGAGCCCCAGCAGCCATTGGTTTACGGCGCCCATCTGCATGCGCAGCCCGGTTTCCGGCAGAAGCGTCGCATCGGGCGCGGCCAGCCGGATGACGACGGCGAGAGCCAGCGCGGTCGCCAGCGACAGGGCCAGACGGCGGGGCGTCATCCAGCGCATGGCGCGCGTCGGTCCGGTCTCGGGCGCCTTGGCGAAGCCGATGGTGAGGCGGTCGATGAGGATGGCGAGCAGCGCGATCACCAGACCGGACAGGATGCTCTGGCCGAACTCGGCCTTGCGCATCGAGGACAGCACCTCCCAGCCAATATCTTCGAAGCCGCCGATGATGGCGGCGACAATCACCATCGACAGCGCCGCCATGGTCGTCTGGTTGAAGCCGACGAGAAGCTGCGGCGCGGCCGTCGGCACCTCGACCTGCCAGAACTGCTGGCGGCGCGTGCAGCCGCTCATCAGGCCGGCCTCGCTGATCGTCGCCGGCACACGGTCCAATCCGAGCATGGTGTTGCGGACCATCGGCGGCGTCGCATAGACCGCCGAGGCGATCAGCCCGACCACAGGGCCGAAGCCGAACAGCAAGAGCAGCGGAATGAGGTAGGCGAAGGCCGGCACCGTCTGCATCAGGTCGAGCGCGCCGTTGAGCACCGGACGCCAGCGCGGGCGAGCGTAACCCAGAACGCCAAGCAGGAAGCCGAGCACGATCGAGATCGGCACCGCCAGCAGCACGAGCGCCAGCGTGTTCATGCTCTGCGGCCAGTAGCCGGCGAGCAGGATGTAAGCGAGCGTGGCGAGCGCGAAGATCGCCAGCCGCTCGCCGCTCGACTTCAGCGCAAGGGCGGTGACCGCCAGCATCACCGCCGGCCAGGGCAGCCAGGCAAGCGCCAGCCGCGCGCCGCGCATCGGCGCATCGAGCAGCGCGGAGAGCCCCCGGAACCCCGGCTGGATGACTGAGACGACCACGTCGGTGACGGCGTTGATGTAGGAGGCCAGCGGCAGCGTCCATTCCTTGGGGAAATTGACCAGCCAGGGAAGCTCGGTTTTCAGAAGCAGGCAAAACGCCGTCAGCACGGCCAGCGCGCACCAGGGAACAAGGGCCGGCGCGATGGCGAACCTTTGCGCGGGTGGTGCGATCGCGGCCGGCGCCGTCATGAGCTTTTGCGCCTCGCCTGCTCGCGCTCCAGCACCGCAAGCACCGCGCCGGCGCTAAGCACCGCCGGCGGACCGTCACCTGCGACTGGTACCGTGAAAGCACTCACACCGGAGGCGAGCTGCGGGATCAACGCCTCGAGGCTGGTATCGGCGGCGACGCTGCGCTCCGGCAGGGCCGTGCCATTGGCCGGCGTGGCGATGTCGCCGGCGGTGATGACGCGCAGCAGCGGCATGTCCTCGGTGAACTGGGCGACATAGTCGTCGGCCGGATTGAGCACGATGTCGGCCGGGCGGCCGATCTGCACGATCTTGCCCGCCCGCATGATCGCCAGCCGGTCGGCCAGGCGGAAGGCCTCGGCGATATCGTGGGTGATGAAGATGATGGTCTTCTTCAGCATGCGCTGAAGGCGCAGGAACTCGTCCTGCATCTGCTTGCGGATCAGCGGATCGAGTGCCGAGAACGGCTCGTCAAGAAACCAGAGTTCAGGCCCGACCGCCAGCGACCGGGCGATGCCGACGCGCTGCTGCTGGCCGCCGGAGAGCTGGTGCGGGAAGGATGCCTCGCGTCCTTCGAGCCCGACCAGCGCGATCATCTCGCGGGCGCGGGCCTCGCGCTCCTTCGCCGGCTTGCCCTGGATTTTCAGCGGGAAGGCGACATTGTCCAATACGCTCAGATGCGGCAGCAGGCCGAAATTCTGGAACACCATGCCCATGGCGTGACGGCGCAGCTCGATGAGCTCCTTGCCGCTGGCGGCGAGCAGGTTCCTGCCGTCGAGCAGGATCTCGCCGGCGCTCGGCTCGACCAGGCGCGACAGACAGCGCACCAGGGTCGACTTGCCGGAGCCGGACAGGCCCATGATGACGAAGATCTCGCCCGTCGCCACCTCGAAGCTGGCATCGACCACGGCGGGCAGATGCGCTTCGGCACGCAGACGCTCGGCCAGCGCATCGGGGTCGATCACATAGCCGCGCGAGTCGAAATAATAGTCCGGACGCCGGCCATAGACCTTCCAGACATTGCGGCAGGCAAGCTTTATCGGGCGCGCTGCAGTGTACATTCCGATCGACCCCTGCCGATTGGTCGCCCGGCTCCGCGCATTGCGGAAGCCGGGCCCTTATCGCCCTTAGCCTTTGCCAGGCACATCAGCGAATTTATCCCTTGGCGCCGTCGACCCAGGGCTTCCACACCGCCTCGTTCTTGTCGATCCAGGCCTTGACCACGGCGTCGAGGTCCTCGCCCTTCTTGTCGACGGCAAGCATCATCTTCTCCTGCTCGCCGGCGTCCATCTTGAAGGCCTTGAGCAAGGCGTAGGCCGCCGGCCATTTGGCGCCGAAGCCCGACCAGACGATCTTGTCGACATCGGGCGGGGTGATGCAGTGCTCGTTGGTCTGCTCCTTGCAGGGCGGCATGGTGACCCAGCCGACGTCGTTTTCGGCCAGCGCATAATGTGGCCCCCAGAACATCATCACCAGCGGTGTCTTGGCAGCCTCGGCGGCTTCGAGCTCGGCCACGAGCGCGCCCTCGGAACCCGACGGAACGGCAGTGTATTGCATGTTGTTGTCGGCAAGGATCGTGGCGGCCCGCGAGCCCCAGTCGGCCGGATAGTCGAGGAAGCGCGCGTTGGGCGCGGTTTCCGGCGTCGACAGCGCCTTGATGCAGTCCGGTTTGTTGAGCGCCGTCCAGTCGGGCAGGCCGGGGCAGACCGTCTCCATATATTTCGGGTAGATCCAGCCCTCACGCGTCTTCAGGTCGAGCTTGCCGATATCCTCGATCTGCTTGGCGGCGAGCGTCTTCGGATAGATGTCGCCGACATTGTTCATCCACACCTCGACCGAGGCGCTGAGCGAGCCGTCGGCGAGACCGGAAAACTGCGGGAAGTTGCCGGCGGTGACGTATTCGACCTTGTAGCCGAGCTTTTCAAGAAGCTGTCCGGCGATGTGGGTGGAGACATGCGCGCCGGTCCATTCCAGCATCGCAAGCTTGATCGGCTCGTCCTTGGCGCCGAGCTCGGCGCTGAGGCTGGGCGTCGTGGCGGCAAGCGCCAGAGCCAGGCCAATTCCTGCATTTCTCAGTCTGTTAATTCTATTCGGCATGATCGTTCCCCTGTATGGATGTTTATGGTTCGGGTTTCATCCTTGATGGCGAGGCTGCCGCTAGCCTCTTTCCGCGCGCCACTCCCCTGGCCGCCTGGAACAGTCCTTAGTCCGCAAAGCTGATGACGTACCTCCCTTTCGACCGGCCCTGTTCGAGAGCGACAAGTGCTGCCGACACGTCTTCCAGCCCGATGACCTCGACCGTCGTTTCAAGCGGCTTATTTGCATGCATGGCGACCAGCTCGCGCATCTCCTGCCTTGTGCCGACGCTGGTGCCGGTGATGAGAACGCCGGTGGCCGTCAGCCATTCCTGAATGAGCGGCACCGGCTGGAAGACCATGGCCGCGGCGATGATCCTGCCGCGCGGCCGGATACCCGCGACCATCGCGTCCCAGGTCGCGGTGGTCGGCGCGAAATTGATGCAGGCGTGGTATTTTTCGCCCTTCGCCGCCAGCCGCGAGGGCAAGCCCGAGTCGGCGATTTCGGTTTCCGCCGCACCGTAGCGGCGGGCGATCTCCAGCTTCGCCGGGTCGCGGTCGACGGCGAGCACGCTGACGCCGAGCCGGCTGGCGATCTGCACCGCATAAAGGCCGAGGCCGCCGCAGCCGAGGACGATGCATTTTTCGCCGGCTTTCAGCCCCGCCCGCTTCACAGCGCCGTAAGCGGTAACGCCGGCGCACATCACCGGCGCGGTGGTCACCGGATCGATGGCTTCGGGAAGCGCCACCGCGAAGCTCGCGTCGCAGACGACATACTCGGCAAAGGCGCCAGGCACGTTCAAGCCATGCGCGCGATGATGCTGGCAAAAGGACTCGTAGCCGTCCAGGCATTCATCGCAACGGCGGCAGGTGTCGTGGATCCAGGGCACGCCGGCACGATCGCCGAGCGACCAGCCGCCGACGCCGTCGCCTATCGCCTCGACGCGGCCGATGCCCTCATGGCCCATGACGAAGGGTGAAGGCGCGTGCGGCGGAACGCTTTCGCCGCGCCAGATATGCACGTCGGTATGGCAGACGCCGCAAGCCTGAAGCCGCACCAATATCTGACCGGGGCCGGCGACGGGACGCGGCACGCTGGTGATCTCGAGCGGCTCGCCATAGCTGCCTAGGACCGCGGCCCGCATCGTTTGTGTGTGCGACGTCATCGATAGTCCGTCCGGCATCTGCTTGCCTTCGCAGCCTAGGCCTGCCAAAATCATATGGCAATACAAAAATTTGTTAGTGCGTACAAAATTTTCGTCGGATATACGAAACCCATGGCGACCAGGACGAAGAAACAACGCACCCGCATCGAGGACATCAGGCGGGTCGAACTGATCGAGGCGGCGCACCGCATCTTCCTTCGCGACGGGCTGAAGGGCCTGACGACGACCCGTATCTGCCATGAGGCCGGCATGTCGCAGGGCATCCTGACCTATTATTTCAAGGACAAGGACCAGGTGCTGTTCGAGATGGTGCGCTACGCCAACCGTGTGCTCATGGACGCCGTGGTGGTCAATCTGCGCCAGGCCGAGACCCGCTGGGATCGACTGACGGCGATCGTCGACGGCAATTTCCCGGAAGAAAAGTTCGAGCGCAACACGGCCAATGCCTGGGTGTCGTTTTATGCGGAAGCCGCGCACAACCCGCGTTACGCCCGGCTGCAGGAGCTGTTCTACAAACGCCTGCGGTCGAACATCGGCTCGGCGCTTTCGCCGCTGTGGTCGAGAGAGGAAATCGACCATTTCGTACGCGGCTTCGCCGCGATGCTCGACGGTTTCTGGCTGCGGCGCGGCCATTCGGACGATGCCATCTCGCATCTGGAGGCGCGGGCGCTGCTTGTCGAATATTCGGAAAAGATGCTTGGGCCGGCCATGGTGTCGAAGCTGAAGAGGCTTCAGCTGCAGGCGGCGTGACGTTTTGGAAGGCATCGCCGGCAGCGAGCGGCTGCAGGCGCTCCTTGCCGGCGCGGGTTTTACCATAAAGCTCCACCGGTGATCTGGATGTTTTCCATGGTGATCCCCTTGGCGAGGTCCGAGCAGAGGAAGACGGCGAGCGCCGCGATCTCCTCCGGCTGCATCATGCGGCCCTGGGGGTTGCCCTTCCGGAATTCGTCCATCAGCTCCTCGGCGCTGCGGCCCTTGCCTTCGCGCTCGACCACTTGCGCGACGTTGCGGCGCATCAGCTCGGTCTCGACCCAGGTCGGGCTGATCATGACGCAGGTGACGCCGCGTGCCGCGCCTTCGAGCGCCACGCAGCGCGTCAGGCCGAGCAGGCCGGCCTTGGAGGCGCAGTAAGCTGGGTTGTCCTTCCAGCCGACGGAAGCCGCCGTCGAGCCGATGTTGACGATGCGGCCCCAGCCGCGTTCGATCATGCCGGGCAGGACCGCGCGGGTCGTACGGAACGCCCCTGTGAGGTTGGTGTCGACGATCTTGTCCCAGAGCTCGTCGGAATGGCCGCAGACCGGCTGCTCGGCGGTGGTGCCGGCGGCATTGACCAGGATGTCGGCAGGGCCGATGGCCGCCTGGGCTTCCGCGAAGAAGAGATTGGTGAGCGCGCTGTCGCGCACGTCGAGATGGGCGGCATGCACACTGGTGCCGTGAGCGGCCAGGGCCGACTTCACGCGCTCGATCTCGTCGGCGCCGGGATAATAGGCGGCGTCCGCCCTGCCCGCCTGCGGCGGCGCCACATAGGAGCCGACGGCGACATTGGCGCCAGCCTTGGCGAGCGCCGTTGCTATCGCAAAGCCCATGCCCGAAAAGCCACCGGTGATGATGGCGCTGCGGCCGGTGAGATTGGTCATCGCGAACGCGCTCCGAGTTCACACTGCAAGATAACCTCCGTCGACGACCATTTCGGAGCCGGTGACGAATTTCGATTCATCCGAGGCGAGGTAGAGAACCATGTAGGCAATGTCGTTGGGCTCGCCGAGGAAACCGATCGGATGGCGCGACAGCGCCTTGGCCTTCTCCTGCTCGAGTGTGCCGAGGTCGCGCAGATAGTTCTCGGTCTGCGGCGTCCAGATATAGCCTGGATGGATGGAATTGCAGCGGATGCCGTAGCGCTGCTCGGCGCAATGCACCGCAACCGCCTTGGTCAAGGTGCGCACACCGCCCTTGGAGGCGCAGTAGGCGGCAAGATCCGCCTCGCCGATGATGCCGTCTATGGAGGAGAGATTGATGATCGATCCGCCGCCGGATTTCTTCATCAGCTTGATGCCCTCCTGGCAGCCGAGGAAGACGCCGTCGAGATTGACCGCCATGGTGCGCCGCCATTCGGCTAAAGTCGTGTCCTCGACGTTTTTGGCAATCGCAATGCCGGCATTGTTGACCAGCACGTCGAGCCGCCCGAAGCGCTGCTCGATCACCGCCATGACGGCGGACCACTCCTCGGACTTCGACACATCGTGGCGTAGCGTCAACGCCTCGCCGCCCGCCTTGACGATCTCGGCCGCCGTATCGGCGGCGAGGCCCTCGTCGATGTCGCTGACGACCAGCCTTGCGCCTTCCGCCGCCAGCAGAAGCGAGGACGCCCGCCCGAGGCCGAGCCCGGCCCCGGTGACGAGCGCCACCTTGCCTGCGACGCGGCCCATTGCGGCATCAGTCTCCCTTGTTCAACGGCTCCAGCGGCTTGCCCAGCCAGTCGCGGTAGAACCCTTCCAGATCGGGCTCGAAATCATGCACGATGGGGTAGCCGGGCGCCGCCGCCTCGACCTCGTGCAGCGTGCCGCATTGCGGGCAGATGAATTCGCGGATTTCCATCCAATCCGGATCCGGCAGGTCGCTGTTGGGGTAGATCTCGCGCAGCGTCTCCTCGCTGTCGCGCACGATGATCGCGGCCTTCAGCTTCCAGTTCCTGCGGTAGTCGCCGAAGGAGTGGCCGCATTCGCATTTCGTCACCCGCTCGTCGCCGCTCTGGCAGATGAAGAGATGGTCGCCGACCGGAAGCAGGATCGGATCCTTCCAGCCGACGCGCTCCTGCAGCACCGCGACATATTTGAAGAAACGATCGTCGTCCTTGTAGGCGCTCATGATGCGGCGCGTCTGCGGCCAGGGCAGCGTGCCGGCAACCAGATCGGCGATGACTTCCTTGCTGTATGAGGTCATGGTCTCTTACTCCACGCCGAAGGTCGATTTGGCGTCGACATCCCAGAAGGCCGAAAAATCCCCGGTGAAGCGCGGCGACAGCTTGATCGCGCTGGCATACATCTTCTTCACCTCGGGCGCGAAATCGGCCGCCTTCACCCGTTCACGCTCCTTGGCCATCCACTCCGAAACCGGCTTGGCGCGCGCCAGACGCTTTGCCCGCATCTCGGCACGATGGCGTTTGGTGGCTTCCAGATTGGCGACCGGAAAACCCTCCTCGTCCTCGTCGAGCACGATGCCGAAGATGCTTTCAGCGGCTTGCCTTGTGAGGAATCCGTTCTCGACATCCCAGGCGGTCTTGACCGGGTCACGTTCCAGCACGTCGCCGTAGCCGCCGCCGCCATTGTAGGAATGGGTAAAGACGTCGCCGGTCTTGTGCGGCGCGGTGATGTATGGCCCCTCCAGCGTCACATGCTCGCCCTCCAGCCGCACCTCCAGCTCCGAGCGATAGGGATTGGTGCCGGTGTGATGCGCCAGCGGCGCGCCGTTCTCTGCCAGCTCGAAGATATTCGAATCGCGCACCGCGCGGTGCTTCTGGCAGGTCGGCGCCGGATAGCCGCCGCACAGCCCGCCATTGTCGAACACGCGCGAGGAATGTTCGGACGTCACCAGCCGCAGATGATCGGTCTTGGAAACCAGCCAGGTCGACAGGAACGAGCAGCCGCCGCGATATTTGCCGGCGCCGCCGGAGTTGGGAACAATCGACCTGCCGATATAGAGCATCGGCATGTTCTGTTCCCAGATCTCGATATTGCCCATGTCGGATTCCGGGTTCCAGCCGACATAGGCGGTGTCCAAACCATCCTTGATGGCCAAAGCGCCTGAGCCGGCGGCGGCGCATTCGAAATGCGCCATGCCGAAGGGCGTGCCGTACTGGCTGGTGCCCCCCATCTCGATCATCGGGCTGTTGACCTGGCCGACAAAGGCTTCCTCGACGAAGCCGCGGGCGATGAAGGAGCGCGACAAGAGCCGCTGGAAGACGCCATAGGCCGGCAGAAGCAGCGCCCAGGAGGTGGCCGTCGCCACCATCTCGTTGTCGGGGTTGGTCCAGGTGCCATGCGGCAGCTTCAGCTCGGTCGCCATCCAGGCACCGTCATTGACCAGGCCCTCGAAATTCATGTGCTGGGTCAGCGTCACGAACATGCCGCCATCCATGCCGGCCGGCGTGCAGTTCATCGAATGGTAGCCCCAGGGCTGCGTGCCCTCGAAGTCCATGATGATCTTGCCGTCGGTGGTGATCTCCATCTCGATCGGGATGTTGTAGAGCCAGTCGGGATCGCCGAGCGGCTGGTAGCCCGGCTTGCCGGCGGTGACGTGGCCGTAGAAGGTGTGGCCGCGATAGATGCCGGGAACGGTGAGCTGGCGCGTGCGGGCGAGCTGGGCGCGGCGGCCCTCCTCGATGAATTCCTTCGATACCTGCATCCAGTAGTCGAGGCCGATCTCGTCGATCAGCGCCTTGACGCTTTCGCGCATGTCGATGCAGGAGGCGACCTTGGCCTTCTCGTCGAGCACCCAGTAGATCGGCATGCGGAGGTTGCGCTCGCAGCGGATGACGTAGTCGCGCCTGAGCTCATCATTCTCGCCGACCTTTTCAGCGCAGACGAACAGGCCCTCGGTAAAACGCTCCTGCGCCAGCGCCACGTCACCGCCGGGCGTGATGCCGCCGGCTTCGAGCTCGTGGCAGACGGCCCCCGCCCAGCCTACCAGCTTGCCGGAATGGAAGATCGGCACCACGTCCATCACGTCCGGCACCTGCACGGTGCCTATGAAGGCGTCGTTGTTGGCGAAGATGTCGCCGTCGCGTATCTGCGGGTTCTCCTCGTAGCCGTTGCGGATCATCCATTTGATGAAGCGGCTCATCGTGTGCACATGCACCATGATGCCGTTGGAGAGCGCGATGGCATCGCCCTCCGGCGTATAGATGGCGACGACCATCTCGCCGACCTCGCGCACGCCGGGCGAGGCCGAGATGCGACGCGCCATCTCGCGGGCCGAGACGCAATAGGCCCGCAATTTGGTGTGCAGCGTCTCGAACTTCAGCGGATCCTGGTTGCGCAGATGGAGTTCCGTAATGCCGTCATAGCAGCCGGTCTCGTCCATCAGCCGTTCGGATTCGAGCAGCCTTTCGCGGATGCGCAGCGCAGAGGCGGGTTTGTCCAGCATGGCGTTCGCCCTTCTCAAGCGTGGGTGTAGTGCAGCAGCGTCCATTCATCGACATGAACGCGATCCTGCGGGTGGACGACGAGCGTCGTCGCCGGGTGTTCGATGATGGCCGGGCCGATCACTTCGTGGCCAGGCTGCAGCAGATTCATCTCGTAGAGATTGGCCTTGTGCCAGCGGCCGCCGATATAGGCCTCGCGCACGCCCTTGTGGGCAGCTGCCGGATCCGACTTGCCAAGCGCACGCTTCAAGAGCACCGGCTTGACCTTGTCGGCGGTGGCGATCAGCCCGAGCTCGGTGATCGAGAAACCGGCCTCGCCATAGCGCGAGACGCGATGATTGACCTTGGCATAGACCGCCTCGAACTCGGCGATGACCTTGCGCATGTCGTCGGCCGAACGAAGCGCCGACAGCGGCGCCATCACCTCGACGTCCTCGAGCTGGCCGGTGTAGCGCATCATCAGGAACGGCACGGTCTTGATCTTATCGAGCGCGTGGCCGTCGGCGACCATTTCGTCGACCGCCGCCTTGGTCAGGTCGTTCCAGACGCCAGTGACCTTCGCGCCGAAAGCCTGCAATTCGTCGTCGCTGGCGCCGGCGCCGATGTCGATCTGCGTCGACACCGAATGGCGGCGCATGAAATCGGCGGTGGTGCAGCCGAAGGCCGAGAAGGCGGCGGCGAACTGGAAGGTGATGATGTCCTTGAAGCCGATGCCCCTGGAGCAGCCGGCCAAATGCAGCGGTCCGGAGCCGCCATAGGACAGAAGCGTGAATTCCGAGGGATGGATTCCTTGCCCGGAGATGACGCGGCGCAGCGCGTTGTTGGCGTCGGCCTCCAGCATGTCGATCATGCCTTCGGCGGCTTCCTCGACGCCAACGCCGAGCAGGCGGGCGCATTTTTCCTCGAAGACTTTCCTCGCCTTCTCCACCTGCAGCACGACCTTGCCGCCGAGGAAGTAATGCGGGTTCAACCGGCCGAGGATGGCGTCGCAATCGGCGATGGTCGGTTCGGTGCCGCCCTTGGCGAAGCAGATCGGGCCGGGATCGGAACCGGCGCTTTCCGGCCCGAGCGAGACTTTCCTGGTCAGCGGATCGACCTTCAGGATCATGCCGGCGCCGGCGCCGATCGTGTCGAGATGCAGCGTCGGCACATTGAGCTTGAAGCGGTCCATCAGCGGCTCGTTCTCGATCCGCGTTTGGCCGCGCGTGATGACGCCCATGTCGAAGGAGGTGCCGCCCATATCCGAGCAGATCAGCGAGTCGTTGCCGATCAGCTTGCCGACATAGGCCGCGCCCAGGATGCCGCCGATCGGCCCCGAGATCATCGTCTCGTGCAGGCGCGGATGGTTGATCGAGGTCAGGCCGCCGAAAGAAAGCAGCGTCTGCACGCCATATTTGAAGCCGTATTTCTTCGAGACGTCCTCGATGCCCTTCAACTGCTTGCGGCCGCGCGAGGTGGCGTAGGCCTCGATCAGCACCGAGTTCAGCCGCGACTGCTCGCGGATGACCGGACGCACCTCGTGGCTGGTGTAGACGAGGATGTCCGCGCCGGCGGCGGCGACCTCCTCGCGGCAGATCTCGGCGATGCGCTTCTCATGCGCGGGATTGACGTGGGAGAAGACGGTCATGATGCAAATCGCTTCGACCTTGTCGGCGATCAGCTTCTTGGCGGCGGCATGCACCTCCTGCTCGTAGAGCGGCAGGACGACGTCGCCGAACTGGTCGATGCGCTCGGTGACGCCATGGGTGCGGCGGCGCGGCACCAACGGATCGGGATGGTGATGGGTGACCGCATGCAGGCGGTCGGCATAGGAATAATCCGCCCAGGCCTGCAGGCCGCGGCCCATCAGGATCATGTCCTCGAGGCCCTTGGTGGTGATCAGCCCGAGCTTGCGGCCGGTGCGCGACAAAAGCGTGTTGAGCATGCCGGTGCCGGAATAGAGCACCACATTGACGCCCGAAAACAGGTCCTGCAGCGAGATGCCCCAGGCGTCCGCAGCGTCCTCCGCCGAAGCGAGGAAGCCCTCGGCCTCGTTCTTCGGCGTCGTCGCCGACTTGCCGATCTTGAAGTGACCGTCCTGATCGACAAGGATCGTGTCGGTCATGGTGCCGCCGGCGTCGATACCGATGACGATTGGGTTGGTCGTGATCTGATCCACGGGTCGCTTTCCCTTGCCGAGAATGACCCCAGGCTAGATTCCTCAAGCCGGATCGCGCCATATGCCTAAAGACACAATGACCGCGCGGTGCGGTTCGCCGAGAAAAGGGCATGCGCATGGGCAACATCTGGGCGCCGCTGGCCAAGGCGATCGCCGCCACCGGCACCGACCGGCATGTCGACTGCCTGATCGACCTGATCGGCGCCGACATCGCGCATGATTTGGTGACGGTGACGCGCTATTCGGCGACCAGGACACCGGAATTCGTCAAGCACCGGCGCTTCTCGGACGAGATGGTGCGGCGCTATCTCGACAATTACTACGTCTTCGATCCCTTCTACGCCTCGTGGCGGCGCGAGCGGCGGCTTGGCATCATGCCGCTGAAAGGGCTGGCCGACGAGGAAGCCAAGCGCGGCCAGTACATAGCCGGCTTCCTGGCGCAGTCGGAGATCTGCGACGAGGTCGGCATCATGCTGGCCGATGGCGGCGACTGGTGCCTCGGCATCTTCCTCGACCGTTCGACCGTGTCCTTCAAGGACAGCGAGATCGCGCTGCTCACCGAGCGGCTGCCAGTGTTCGAGGCGCTGCATGCGCTGGACATCAAGGCGCGCGGCTCAGATTTTTCCCGCACCTCGGCGCCGAGCGGCCCGGGCGCCTCACCACAGCAGAAGCCGAGCATTCCGGACAGCCTGTGGCCGGAGCTGTCGCTGCGGGAGCGCGAATTGGTGCAGCTGATCCTGGCCGGCCACCCGACCGCCAACATCGCCGAGCGGCTAGGCATCACCGTCGGCACGGTGAAGAACCATCGCCGCCGCATCTATGAAAAGCTCGACATCACCACCGAGCGCGAATTGTTCCTGCAGTTCTTCCAGCATAGAATGGAACGCTAAGACCGCGTCAGTCGTGCAATTCCCGTAAAATCGCCGGCCCGACGGTGAAGCCGGAAAAGGTCGCTTCAAAGCCTTCGCGTTGCGGCGAGCAGCACATCATGCCGACATTGACCGACTTAGAGATCGGGAAATAGGCCAGCCGCACCGGCTTCCAGTGGCCATCCGAGGCGTCCAGATACTGGATGCGGATCGCCTCGGCGTGACGGGTCAGGCGGATGCGGACGCCGTCCTTGCCGGCGGCGATGGCGACCAGCGACCAGTCGGAGGTGTCGTTGGTGACGACGACGGAGAAGTAAGCAAGGCCGTCGGTATATTCGATGCCGGCCTTGATCCAGTGGGTTTCGCTCAGGCGCAGCATCAGCCCCGCCTGATCGTAGAGCACCTTGTAGTCGCCCTTGACGGTGACCTCGGCGCTGAAGTCGCCCTCGACGGAACGGTAGAGGAAATGGCCGTTGTCGCGCCAGAAGCCATAAAAAGTCTCGCGCCAGAAATCGGTGTCCTTGCCGGTGCGGACGGTGAGCGTGCCGTCGCCGACCGTATGGTGCGGCGGCGGGTTGAGCCATGTCATGTCGGCCACGCTCATCGATCTCCCCCGAATCGGACTAGTGCGTTTCACCGTTTCACGGAAACGGCGAAACGCACTATCCCCTTGTTTTTACGCAATTCCGAACGGAAAACCGCTCACACTTTTCCTGGAATTGCTTTAGCCGGCGAATGTATAGGCCGTCTTCACCGTGGTGTAGAACTCCATGGCGTAGCGGCCCTGCTCGCGCGGACCGTAGCTGGACCCCTTGCTGCCGCCGAACGGCACGTGGAAGTCGACACCCGCCGTCGGCAAATTGACCATGACCATGCCGGCTTCGGAGTTGCGCTTGAAATGCGTCGCATGCTTCAGGCTGGTCGTGCAGATGCCGGAGGTGAGACCGAACGGCGTGTCGTTGGCGACAGCCAACGCCTCGTCATAATCCTTGACGCGAATGACGTTGGCGACCGGGCCGAAAATCTCCTCGCGCGAGATACGCATGGCATTGGTCGAACCCGTAAACAGCGTCGGCTGCAGATAGAAACCCGGTGTCTTGCGATCGAGCCTCTCGCCACCGAAGGCAAGCGTTGCGCCTTCCCTCACACCGATGGCGATGTAGTCTTCATCCTGCTTCAGCTGGGTTGCGTCGACGACAGGACCGATCTGGGTCTGCGCGTCGAGCGCATCGCCGATGACGAGCTTGTCGAGCCGCTCCTTCACCGCATCGACGAAACGGTCGTGGATGCCGTCGGTGACGATCAGGCGCGAGGATGCCGTGCAGCGCTGGCCGGTGGAGAAATAGGCACCGTTGACGGCGCAGTCGACGGCCACGGCAAGGTCGGCATCGTCGAGCACGACCAGCGGGTTCTTGCCGCCCATCTCGAGCTGGAACTTGCGCATGTGCTCGACGCTTGCTGCGGCGACGCGCTTGCCGGTGCCGACCGAGCCGGTGAAAGAGATGGCGTTGACGTCGGGGCTGTCGAGCATCGCCTGGCCGACCACCGAGCCCTTGCCCATGACGAGGTTGAGCACGCCCTTGGGCAGGCCGGCGCGATGCAGGATATCGACGATGGTCCAGGCGCTCTCAGGCACCAGCTCAGCCGGCTTGAAGACGATGGTGTTGCCGTAGGTGAGCGCCGGGGCGATCTTCCAGGCGGGAATGGCGATCGGGAAATTCCACGGCGTGATGATGCCGACGACGCCGACGCCCTCGCGGGTCATCTCGACGCCGACGCCGGGCCGCACGCTCGGCACCATCTCGCCCGAGAGGCGCAGCGTCTCGCCGGCGAAGAAGTCGAAGATCTGCGCCGCGCGGATCGTCTCTCCGATGCCCTCGGCCAAGGTCTTGCCTTCTTCACGCGCGAGCGACCGGCCGATCTCGTCCTTGCGCGCCATGATCTCGTCGGAGGTCTTCTTCAGCACGGCATGGCGGGCCAGCGGGCCGGAGCGCGACCAGGCCGGAAAGGCCGCCTTCGCGGCGGCGATGGCCTGCTTGGCCTCTTCCGGCCCGGCCGAAGCGTATTCGCCGACGACATCGTTGGTGTTGGAGGGGTTGATGTTGCGCGAGCCGGCCTCGCCGAGCCACTCGCCGTCGATCAGGTTCTTGCGGTGCAGGGTCATCTTGTTTTCCTTGGGTTTTGGTCGCGGCGGCCTCCGGCCGGGTCAATTGTCAGACAAATGATATAGTGATTGTCCGGGAGCAGGTCTACCCGCGATCTTAAACCTAGAGCTGGTTCGCGTCAGGTCGAGAACGACCAGAACAGGCAGGCGAGCGTGACCGCGCCGAAGATGACGAAGAACAGGCTCCTGAGCAGGATGTTGCGGCGAAGCTCGTTCATGGTGAGGTGTGCCGCCACGATCACCGCCACGAACAGGAAGCGCCAGTTGAAGAGCGCCCAAAGCACCTCATGCTGGCCGAAGGCCCATCTGGCGATCAGCGAGCCGACGATGGTCGCGAACAGCATGATCGTCGCCCAGAAGACCGCGTCGGCGGCATGGGTGAGCACGATGCCGGCGGCGCGGATCGGCAGGATCATCATCAGCATGGCGCCGAAGAAATAGACGGCGGCAATCGCCAGGAAGGAACCGGCATCGGCAATGCCGTCGAGACGCTTCACGCCATAGGCGCCATAGGGGTAGCCGTGCCGCGCCACAGCCAATGACAGCGCCATCAGCAAGGCGCTCAAAACCGTGACCAGTGCGAATGTGCCGAGGGCCTTGCTCATGCCGTTCCCTGTCGAGACGAATCAACGGGGAGTCTAGCAGAGCGCGAGCCTCAGAAGGTCAAATCACCGTTCGCTATTCTCGAAGGCACCGATGCCTTGAGCGATCAGGTTGGTCGCCATGACCAGCGAGACGATCGCCGCCGAATTGAACACCACCACCCACCATTTGCCGCCGGTCAGGAAGCCGTAGCCTTCGGCAACCGCCAGGCCCCAGTCTGCCGAAGGCGGCTGGATGCCGAGGCCGAGGAAGCTCAGCGTGGCGATCGAGAAGAAGGCGTAGCCCAGCCTGGTGACGAGCTCGATCAGGATCGTCTCCCTGATGTTGGGCAGGATCTCCAGCACCATGATGGCAAAGGCATTCTCGCCGCCGAGGCGGGCGGCGCTGACATATTCGCGTTCTTTCTGCTCGCGCACCGCGGCGCGGACGGTCCTGGCCACCAGCGGCGCATAGGCGATGGCGATCACCAGAATGACCGTGAGGTTCGAGGGTCCCAGCGCCACCAGCGTCATGGTGACCAACACGATGAAGGGGAAGGCCATCAGCGTGTCGAGCAGCCGCGCGCCGACCGCGTCGACCAGCCCGTCGAAATAGCCGAGCGCCAGGCCGATGATGGTGCCGGCGGCAACGCCACCCAGTGTCGCGAGCGGCGCCACCAGCAGGATGTCGCGCGATCCGACGATGATGCGGGACAGCACGTCACGGCCGAGATGATCGGTGCCGAACCAGTGCGCGGCGTCCGGCGGCGTCAGCGTGGCGAGGAAATCCTCGGCATAGGGATCGTAGGGAACCAGCCGGTCGCCGAACAAAGCGCAGGCGATCCAGAAGGCGAGGATGAGCGATCCGATAATGACGGAGACAGGAAGGCCGCGAACCGCGCGGCCCAGCCTGCCCGCGAACCGCAGGACAATGGGCGCGTGCGACGGTGCCGGGAATTCCAGGAGATCCATCATCGCGACGCCTGCCGCCGCTGCCGCGGGTCGAGCAGCGCCTGGACGAAATCGCCCATCGCGGCCGACAGGACGAAGATCATCGCCATGACCAGCACGCCTGCCTCGAGCATCGGGAAGTCGCGCGACTTGGCTGCGTTCAGAACCAGATTGCCGAGGCCCTGGATGCCGAACAGCGCCTCGATCACCACCAGCCCGCCGAGCATATAGCCGCTCTGCGTCGCCAGCACCGCGATCGTCGGCGTCAACGCATTGGGCAGCACGTGGCGGAGAATGACCTGCCGGCGATCGAGACCCTTGAGAGTGGCTGTCCTCGTATAGTCGGCGGCAAGGGCCTCGATGACGCCGGCCCGCGTCATGCGCGCCAGATAGCCGGCGAGATTGAGCACGAGCGGCAGCGCCGGCAGAATGAGATAGTAGCCGCTCGTCCAGAAGCCCGCGCCATCTGGCGCAGCACCCGTGATCGGCAGCCAGTTCAGCCACAGGCCGAAGACCAGCAGCAGGAGCAGGCCGGAGACGAAATCCGGTACGATGCCGAAGGAGACGCCGGCGAGCACGATCAGCCGGTCGACCGGGCGGCCCCGGTTCAGGCCAGCGACGATGCCCGCGCCAACACCCAACGGCACGAGAAACAAAAGGATGATGCCGGCAAGTGCGGCCGAGCGGCCGAGGCTTGCCAACACGAACGGCGCGACCGGTGCGCGCATCGACAGCGACGTGCCGAAGTCGCCACCGAGCGCGGCACTGAACCAGCGCCAGTACTGGACGAGCACGGGCTGGTCGGCGCCGAGCTGCCTGTTCAGCGCCGCGACGGCCTGTGCGTCGGCGAAGGGACCGAGCATGACGCGCGCGACATCGCCGGGCAGGACCTGCCCGGCGAGGAAGACCAGCGCGCTGACCAGCCACAGCGTGAGGAGCAGCGAGGCCGCGCGCGCCGACAAGGTGCGGCCGGTCAGCATCCGGTGCCCCGGCCAGTTTGACGTCTCCGCATCATGCCTGGACGAAGGAAACGCGGTCGAGCAGAAGATGCGAGATCGCAGTGAAGCGCACGCCCTCGACCTTCGCGCTGGCGATCCGGCTGTATTGCGAGAAGTAGCTGATGATCTCCGGCGTCTCGTCGAGCAGCAGGGTCTGGATCTTGCCGGCAGCGATGCGCTGCGTCTGCAGGTCACGGGCCTTGCCGTATTCGACCAGCAACGCGTCATAATCCGCATTCTTGAAATGCGCGGCGTTCCACGCGCCACCGCTCTTCAGCGTCGCGTTGAGGAAGATGTCGGGCGTGCCGCGATGGCCGAAATCGGTGATGCCGAGATTGGAATCGAGCCATGGCGAGCTGCCGAACGTGGCCGAGCCGTAGTAGGCATCCTGCGGCAGGACGTTGAGCTTGATGTCGATGCCGGCCTTCTTGGCGAAGTTCTGGATGATCACGGCGTAGTCGGGGATGTCGTAGGCGCGCTCGGTGGTCAGCGTCACCTCGAAGCCGTTCGGCACGCCGGCTTCGGCCAGCAGACGCTTGGCCTCGGCGATATCCTGCTTGCGCTGCGGCACTGACGGATCGACCGAGGGGAAGATCGGCGCGAAGGGCGTGTCATTGCCGACGATGGCGCGGCCCTTGAGCAGGCCCTTGACGATGGCTTCGCGGTCGAGGGTGAGCGCCAGGGCGCGGCGGATGCGCTTGTCGGTGAACGGCGCCTGATCGGTCCTGAGATGCACGACGTCATGCGAGCTCGCCTGGACGCTCAGCAGCTTGAAGTTGGGATTGCCCTCGATCGCCAGTTCCAGACGCGTGGTGCTCGGGATGACATCGAGCTGGCCGGCCTGTAGCGCCACAACCTGCGCCTGCTCGTCGTCGAAAAATTTGATCTCGACGCGATCGGGCAGCGCCTTGTCGCCCCAATAATCGGGATTGCGCACGAAGCTGGCGCCCTGCTTGGGACGGAAGGATTCGAGCTTGAACGGACCGGTGCCGTTGAAATTCTTCTCGAAGTCGCCGGCATAGTCGGCCGGCAGGATCACGGCGTTGTAGACGTCGGAAGAGACATAGAAGGGGAAATTCGAGTTCGACTGGTCGAGATCGAAGGCGACCGTCTCGTCGTCGACGATCTTGGCGCCGCCCTTGGAGAGGATGCCCTTGTAGGCCGACAGTGCCGAGGAGCCGCTGTTCGGGTCGACGAGACGCTCGAAGCTCGCCACCACGTCCTTGGCGGTGACGGTGCGGCCGTCATGGAATTTCACGCCGGGCCGCAGCTTGAAGGTCCAGCGCTTTGCCGTCTCGTCGGCTTCCCAGGACAGAGCGAGCTTCGGCTGCAGGCCATCCTTGGGATCGTCGAGAATCAGGTACTCGCCGACCTGGCTGAGCACGCCGATGCTGGCCGGATCGGTGACGGTGACCGGATCGATCGCCTTGGTCGGCTGGCCAAGCCCGACGCGGACGGTGCCGCCGCTAGCAGCCGCGCGGGCCGAGCCGGAAAAGCCCAGCCCCTGCGAGGCGGCGAAGCCGGTCAGGCCGATCAGGGCTGCATATTTCAGCAGGTCGCGGCGCTTGAGATAGCCTTTGGCGTATTCGTCGACGGCGACGTTCCAGATGTCGCCGGAGAGATTGCGAAGGGCGTCGATTTCGTTGCGTTTGGTCATTTTTGCCTCTGTGAAAATCGTGGTTTTGAAATGAAGTGGAAACGACGGGGCCGGATCAGATCGGCTGGCCGTCGAGATGGATGCGGTCGACTGCTTGCGGATAGAAGGCGATCAGCCCCTTGATCTTCGGCATGTCGGCGATCGGATCGCGGTAAGCCCAGGCGATGTCCTCGCGCACCGAGCCGTCCTTGAGCACGCCCGACCAGTAGGAGGCGATGCCCTTGTAGGGACATCGGGTCCTCGTCAACGAAGCCCTCAACCGGTCGAGCCGGACATCTTCCGGCGGTAGGTAGAAGCGCGTCGGCAGATGCGTTTCGAACAGGAGTACCGGACGACGGCTGTCGGCGATCGGCTCACCGTCGAACCAGATCTCGACATGGCTGGAGCTCTGCAGCACGTCGATGCGCGCATAGGGATCGCGGGCATGGACGAAGACCTCTTCCTCCTCCTCGAACCACTGGTCGACAAGGTTCCAGGTGAAGGCGACGCGGCCGGCTAGCGGCGCGAGATTCTCGTCCGGCGGCGCCGTGAACGACCAGGCTGCATCGGCGGCGCGCCGGTCGCCGGCTTCGATATCCCAGTATTTCGTCTCGCCGCCGACGGGATGCTGCTGGCTATGCTTCGACGGTTTCAGCACCGACTGGTCGACCGCCGTCAGCGGGAAGAAATAGATCGGGAGGAAATGGTTGGAGCGCAGCACCAGCACGTTGCGGCTGTCGGCGATGACGCGGCCGCCGAACTTGACGCGGATGCGCTTGGGGCTGTGCAGGACATTGATCAGCTGCGGCGCGGTGGCTTCGCGCGGCTGCAGCCTAGGTGCGCCGGTCATGGCGGCTCTCCTTCAGGATACGGCGCGCTGGTTGGCGCGCTGCTCGGCAAAGCGGTTGGCGGGGCGCGCGAGGCCGAAGCGGTCGCGCAGCGTTCCGGGCGCGTATTCGGTCGGGAAGACGCCACGGCGCTGCAGCTCGGGCACGACCTGCTCGGCAAAATTGATCCAGTCTTCCGGCAGCAGCGGGAACATCAGGTTGAAGCCGTCGGCGGCGCCCGCCTCGAACCAATCCTGCAACTGGTCGGCGATCTGCTTCGGCGTGCCGGCGACGGTCGGCACCGAGCCGCTGTTGGCGAGCTTGCGAGCGATTTCGCGCAGCGTCAGGTTCTGCGTCGCCCACTGCCTGACGCGGTTGAGCGAGGTGCGGCCGCCATTGAAGGTGCTTTCGTCCGGAAGCTGCGGCAACGGGCCGTCCGGCGGATAAGCCGAAAGGTCGATGCCGCTCCAGCTCGACAGGAGATCGATGCCGACGCGGTCCGGCAGCAGTGTCTGCAGATATTCCTGCCTGTCGCGCGCCTCGGCCTCGGAAGCGGCAACGATCGGCAAGATGCCCGGCAGGATCTTGAAGCTTTCGGGCCGCCGGCCGTAGCGGGCGAGACGCTCGTTGATGTCCTCGCGGTACCGGATGCCGTCTTCCCTGGTGCTGTAGATGGCGAAATGGGCGTCGGCGTGGGCGGTGGCGAAATTCTTGCCGTCTTCCGAGGACCCGGCCTGGAGGATCAGCGGATGGCCTTGCGGCGGCCGCGAGACGTTGAGCGGCCCGCGCACCTTGAAATGCGCGCCGCGATGGTCGAGCACATGGACCTTGTCCGGATCGGCGAAATAGCCGGTTTCCTTGTCGAACAGCAGGGCTTCGTCCTCCCAGCTGTCCCACAGCCCCTTGACGATATCGAGGAATTCGGCGGCGCGCTGATAGCGGAAGGCATGCTCGATGTTGCCGTCGCGCCCGAAATTGCGCGCCTCCTCGTCCATGGCCGAGGTGACGACGTTCCACGACGCCCTGCCCTGGCTGATGTGGTCGAGCGAAGCGAACAGGCGCGCCACGTTGTAAGGTTCGCTGTAGGAACTCGACGCGGTGGTGATGAGACCGATATGCTTCGTCACGCTGGCCAGCGCCGACAGAAGCGTCAGCGGCTCGAGGCGGGCATTGGCGTAATGCGCGACGCCGCTCTTCACCGAATCCCAGATCGACACGTGATCGGCGACGAAGATGGTGTCGATCCTGGCGCGTTCGGCCGCCTGAACCAGCTCACGGTAGTAGTCGAAGCCGAGCACTTCCCGGCCGGGCGCGCGTGGATGCCGCCACGACATGCGATGATCGCCCTGCGGGTTGAAGAAGAATGCGCTCAGGATCAAGTGGTCTCGCGCCATGTCGGCCTCCTTGCAAATCGCTGGGGGAGAGACGGGCGCCGCGTTGTCCGGCGGCCCGCGATCTCCAATTTGCAAAAGGCTAGATTGCGCTCGCCTCTAATCCGAGTAATTTTATAGAGATAATATACTATCTGAGTGGAAGCGATTGCCCTCGATTAGGGCACCGGCAGAAAGCGATTTCGAGGTCTTGATGTCCCCTTCGGTGCTGAATGTGGAGAAACTTTCCATCGCCTATGGCGGGAAAAGAGGATGGCAATCCGCCGTCAATGGCGTGTCGCTGGCAATAGGCCAGGGCGAAGCGTTGGGGCTGGTCGGCGAATCCGGCTCGGGCAAGAGCTCGGTGGCGCTGGCCATATTGCGCTACCTGCCGGGAAATGCCCGGGTCGCCGCCTCGGCGCTGGAGTTCCAGGGCCGGGAAATCGGCACCCTCTCCGGCGAAGAGTTGCGCGGCCTGCGGGGCGATCGCATCGCAGCGGTCTATCAGCATCCGGGCGCCGCGCTCAGCCCGGCCATGACGATCGGAAGGCAGATCGGCGAGACGATCATGCGCCATCGCCCGGTGCGTCATGAGGAAGCGCGCTGGCGCTCGGCCGAATTGCTGAAGCGCGTGCGCGTCGCCAATCCGGAGCGGGTGCTCGACCTCTATCCGCATGAATTGTCCGGCGGCATGCAGCAGCGCGCCAACATCGCCATTGCCATCGCGCTCGATCCGGCGCTGCTGGTGCTGGACGAGCCGACCACGGCGCTCGACGCCAGCGTGCAATCGGAAGTCATCGCCATCCTCGACGACCTGCGCCGCGAGCACAAAACCAGCATTCTTCTGATCAGCCACGACATCAACCTGATCCGCCGTTCCTGCGACCGCGTCGCGGTGATGCAGTCAGGCGCAGTGGTCGAGAGCGGCGGTGCCGAGGATGTGTTCGAGAACCCCTCCCATGCCTATACCAAGGCGCTGATCGCCTCGATCCCGGCGCTCAATTTCACCAAGCGTAACGGGCGGCTGGCCGAGATCGGTACGACCGTTCGTGGTCGTACCGTGGCGATCCCCGCTCCTGCCGCTCCAACAGACAGACAGGTCGCAATCGCGTGCAAGAACATCAGTCATTCCTTTGGCGACCAGGCGGTGCTGCACAAGGTCGACCTCAGCATCGAGCAGGGCGAGACCTTCGGCCTGATCGGCGAATCCGGCTCCGGCAAATCGACGCTGGCAAGGATCGTCACCGGGCTGCAGACGCCCACCGAAGGGTCGGTCGAGCTGTTCGGCAGGACGGTGGCTCCCCGCGTAGAGAGGCGGGTGCCAGGCGAACGGCGCGACGTGCAGATGGTTTTCCAGTCGCCGGACCGCACGCTCAATCCGCGCCATCGGATCGGGCGGATCATCAGCCGGCCGTTGCGGCGGCTTGCCGGGCTTGGCCGGAGCCAGGCAAGGAACCGCGTCGCCGAGCTTCTCCGCTCCGTCCGGCTGGCCGACACAACCGCCGAGCAGAAGCCGCGCTCATTGTCCGGCGGCCAGCGGCAGAGGGCGGCGATCGCGCGCGCCTTCGCCGGCGCGCCGAAAGTGGTGGTGCTGGACGAGCCGACCTCGGCGCTCGACGTCTCGGTGCAGGCAACGGTGCTCAACCTGCTCAACGATCTGCAGCGCGACAGGAACACGACCTATCTGTTCATCAGCCACGACCTCAGGGTCGTGCGCTACATGGCCGACAGGATCGGCGTGCTCTATCGCGGCAGGCTGGTCGAGACCGGCACGTCCGAACAGGTCTTTCGCGGACCCAACCACCCCTACACGAAGCTTCTTTTGGCGGCATCTTCAGACGAGGCTCCGGCAGTTTCGGTTCAGGCGGAGATCGCGGCCGAGACTACGTCCAATAGCGGGTGCGCATTCGCTGGCCGCTGTCCGTTGGCGCAGCCTGGATGCCGGGAAGCGGAACCGTCCGCCGCCGATGTGGGCGACGGCCACCTCATCGCCTGCCGGCGAACAGATGCGCTGCTGGCCAGCTAGCCGATCCGGTTTCCGCTCGCCGGATCGAAGAGGTGCAGGGCCGCCGGATCGGCGGCCAGCCGAATGGTGTCGCCCGGCCTCACGTCGCTGCGGCCCATGACGAAGACGCAGATCTGCTGATTGGCCAGCCTGACATAGAACTGCGTCGACAGACCGAGCGGCTCGACCACCTCGACCTCGGCCTTCAGCGCGCCGCCGTCGACCAGCTTGATGTGCTCGGGCCGTAGCCCGATGGTCAGCTCATCGCCTTCGCTCAGCGGCAAGCCGTCCGGCAAACGAAGCTTCTGGCCGTCGGCGAGTACGGCATCGACCTTGCCGCCCTTGGCGACTTTTGCCGGCAAAAAGTTCATGCCCGGCGAGCCGATGAAGCCGGCGACGAAGGTGTTGGCAGGCCGGTCGTAGAGTTCCAGTGGACGGCCCACCTGCTGGACGTAGCCGTCATGCATGACGACGATGCGGTCGGCCATGGTCATGGCCTCGACCTGATCGTGGGTGACATAGACCGACGTCGTCTTGAGCTGCTGATGCAACGCCTTGATCTCGGCGCGCATATGGACGCGCAGTTTGGCGTCGAGGTTCGACAGCGGCTCGTCGAACAGGAACACTTTCGGATCGCGCACGATGGCGCGGCCCATGGCCACGCGCTGGCGCTGGCCGCCGGAAAGCTGGCGCGGCAGGCGGCCGAGATAGGAGTCAAGGCCGAGCCGCTTGGCGGCAGCGCCGACGCGGCCGTCGATCGTCGTCTTCTCGGCTTTCTTCAGCATCAGGCTGAAGCCCATGTTCGAGGAAACGTCCATATGCGGGTAGAGCGCGTAGGACTGGAACACCATGGCGATGTCACGGTCCTTGGGCGCGACGTCGTTGACCAAGCGTTCACCGATATGGATCTCGCCGCCGGTGACCTCCTCGAGGCCGGCGATCATGCGCAACAGCGTGGACTTGCCGCAGCCGGAGGGGCCAACCAGCACGACGAACTCGCCATCGGCGATCTCCAGATCGACGCCGTGCAGGATGCGCAGCGAACCGTAATCCTTCTCGACATGTTGCAGCGTGACGGAAGCCATCTTTTATCCTTTGACCGCGCCGGCGGTGAGGCCGGTGACGAGATAGCGTTGCAGGAAGGCGAAGAAGATGCAGACCGGGATTAGCGCCAGGATGGACGCCGCCATCATCTGCCCCCAGTCGACGGCGAACTTGCCGATGAAGGTGAGCAGGCCGACGGCGAAGGTCTTCTGCTCGTCGCTGGAGATCAGCATCAGCGCGAACAGCAATTCGCTCCAGGCGGCGGTGAAGACGAAGCCGAGCGTGGCGCCCATGCCGGGCAGAGTGAGCGGCACGATCACCCGACGCATCGCCTGGGCGCGGGTGCAGCCATCGATCATCGCCGCTTCCTCAAGGTCCTTCGGGATGCCGTCGAAGAAGGACTGCATGAGGAAGGTGGCGAAAGCGGTGTTGAAGGCCGTGTAGATGATGATCAGGCCAATCAGGCTGTTGGTGAGGCCCAGATCGCCCATGATGCGGTAGATGGGCGGGATGACCATAACCAACGGGAAGGTCTGGGTGAGCAGAAGCAGGATCGCCAGCGTCGCCTTGCCGCGAAACGTGAAACGCGACATGGCGTAGCCGGCAAGCGTGGCGATGACGGTGACGAACGCCGCCGTCGACACCGAAACGATGACGCTGTTCAGGAAATAGCGCGGGAAGTCGGACGCTTCGAGCACGGTGGCGAAGTTCTTGAGCGTGGTTTCAGACGGCCAGAAGGTGATGCCTTCGGAATAGAGCAGACGCTCGGGCGTCACCGAGATCTTCAGCGTCCAGAAGATCGGGAACAGCGCGAAGATCACGTAAGCCGTGATGGCCGCGTAGAGCCCGATGCCGCCGATAATGCGTGAGGAGGTGGAGCGACCGGCGATCATCAGACGTGCCTCACCAGCGTGCGGCGAATGGCGATCAGGCCGATGGCATAGGCGATGAGCAGCACCAGAAGCAGCACCGCCACCGCCGAGGCATAGCCCTTGTCCAGCGACTTGAAAGCGCTGACATAGATGTAGACCGGCACCGTGCTGGTCGAGCCTGCCGGCCCGCCTTCGGTCATGACGAAGATCAGGTCGGCGAAGGTAGCGATCCAGATGGTGCGCAGCATGACCGTGATGACGATGGTCGGCGCCAGGAAGGGCAGCGTCACCTTGGTGAAGCGCTGCCATGGCGAGGCGCCGTCGATGGCCGCGGCCTCATGCAGTTCGGACGGGATCGACTTCAGCGCCGCGAGCAGTGTGATGGCGAAGAAAGGGATGCCGAACCAGATGTTGGCGACGATCGGCCCCCACATGGCGGTGGCGGGATCGGAAAGCACATTGGTCGGTTCGGCCTTGAGGCCGAGCGCGAAGAGCCAGTGCGGCAACGGCCCGATGATCGGGTTGAACAGCCAGGCCCAAGTGAGGCCGGAAAGGAAGGATGGCACCGCCCAGGGCAGGAACACCACCGCCTGGACGACCTTGCGGCCATGGAATGGCTTGTCGAGGAGCAGCGCGAGACCCAGCCCCAGGAAGAACTGGAAGAACAGGCTGGCGACGGTCCACCACAGCGTGTTGATCAGCGCCTGACCGAGCACCTGGTCGGAAAACATCGCCTGGTATTGCGCAAGGCCGACATATTGCGACTTGAAGGCCGAGAATTTGCGGAAGGAATAGCTGATGCCGATGATCAGCGGCACCAGAAGCACCAGGACCAAAAGCACGATAGCCGGCGAAAGATAGAGCCACGGCTCGATCGCGGCCTTGCTCAGCCGCCGTTTGCGCGGCAGCGCGGCGGATCGTATTTCGGACACTGCGTAGGTCATGATTTTGGCTCTACGGTGAGGTGTGAGTGCCGGCGCAGGCGACAGCGTCCTTCTCCCCGTTCAACGGGGAGAAGATGCCGGCAGGCAGATGAGGGGCGGCGCTAGCTTCTCAGAAGTCGGCGCTGCCCCTCATCCGGCCCTTCGGGCCACCTTCTCCCCGTAGAACGGGGAGAAGGAAAGAAGGTCACTTCTTGTTCTTGGCCAGCCAGTCCTTCTGCTCCTTGGTCAGGAACGCGGCCCATTCGTCGGCCACCTGCTTGGCCGGCTTCTGGCCGAGCAGCACTTCCTGGAAGTTCTTGATGGCCACCTGGTCGACGAAGTTGCCGAGGTTTTCCAGATGGGTCGGCGGCGTCACCATTTCATATTTGGAGCTGTCGCTGAGTTCGGTGAACCAGCCCTTGAACTGCTCGGTCTTGAAGTGGGCGTCCTGGTCGGCGCCATTGTGGATCGGCACGACGCCGACTTCCTTGGCCCATTCCAGATTGTCCTTCGGCGACAGCAGCGTCGCCATCAGCTTCCAGGCCTCGTCCTTATGCTGCGAATTGGCGAACATCGCCCAGCCGGCATAGCCAAGCGTCGGATAGGATTTGCCGCTCGGGCCTACAGGAAGCGGCGCAACGGCGAAGTCGTCGGCGCTCATCTTGTCGGCGATGCCGAGCAACGCGTCGGGATCCTGGTTGAGCATGGCGCAGGTGCCGGAATAGAAGCCGGTGACCGTTTCGTTGAAGCCCCAGCTCACCGCGTCCTTCGGCGCCAGGCCGTTCTTGTACATGTCGGCCAGCATCTGCAGACCCTTGACCGAACCTTCATCGTTGATGGTCGAGGTGCCGTCGTCGGTGAAATAGCCGCCCTTGCCGTCGGCGATGTTCATGAACATGTGCATGCCGTTGAAGGCGCCCGGGCCGCCGCGCAGGCAGTAGCCATATTTGCCGGGGATGGCTGAGATCTTCTTGGAGAAGTCGACGAACTCGTCCAGCGTTGCCGGCGGACGATCGAGGCCGGCTTCCTTGAACAGCTTCTTGTTCCAGAACAGCGCGTTCACATAATAGCCGTAGGGGATCATGAACTGCGTGTTGTTGACGGTCGAGCCGAACTGCTTGGCGCGGTCGCCGAGCGTCTTGGCGTCGTCCCACTTGGCCATGTAGGGCCCGAGATCCTCGAGCTGAGCGTTGTTGGCGTAGAGGCCCATCCAGCGTTCCGGCATCTCGACGACGTCGGGCGTATCGCCGGCCTGCACCATGGTGAGGAACTTTTCGAAGGCCTGGCCCCAGGGCAGCGAGACCACCTCCACCTTGATCCCCGGATTGGCGCTCTCGAATTCGGCGATCTGCTTCTTCAGGAATTCGGTGCGCGGCGGGCTGGTGATGACTTCGACCAGCTTGATGGTGGTGTCGGCCAGCGCGCCGCTGGCGGAGATCGCCAGGCCGGCAACGGCGGCAAGCATGAAGGTCAGTCTTTTCATGTTCAGGACTCCCATTTTGAACACTCGTTATTTTTTTGACTTGTCGAAGGCCTGGGTGATGTCAGCCCAGAGATCTTCGACATTTTCCAATCCGACATTGAAGCGGATGGTTCGGGGGCTGACGCCGAAGCGCGCCATCGAATTGATGCCCGGCGTCTGCTCGAGCGAGGCCTTTGCCGGGACGACCAGGCTTTCATGGCCGCCCCAGCTGACGCCGATGCGGAAATATTTCAGCGCATCGACGAAGGCCGGGATGTCGACATCCTCGGTGACCTCGAAGGAGAACAGGCCGGCATAGCCGGCTAATGTCTTCTTGCCGGGATGGTTGGAATAGGCGGGATGGTTGACCCGTTCGACCTTGCCATGCGCCTTCAGCCGCTCGGCGATGGTGAGCCCGCTCTTCATGTGATGCGGCAGGCGCAGCGGCAGCGTGCGCAGGCCGCGCAGCAAGAGCCAGCCTTCGAAGGGCGACAGCTTGCCGCCGAGCTGGGAATAGGTCTGCTCGTTGATGTGCTTGATGTGAGCAGCCGAACCCGCCACCACGCCGGCGACGGTGTCGCTGTGGCCGCCCAGATATTTCGAGGCCGAGTGCAGCACCAGGTCGACGCCATGCGAGATCGGCTTCTGGAACACGGGGGTGGCCCAGGAATTGTCGATGGTGGTGACGATACCCTGCTCCTTCGCCAGCCGCGCCAAATGCCCGATGTCCTGCAGCTCGAACATCATCGAGGTCGGGCTTTCGAGGTAGAGCAGCTTGGCGCCGGGAAGGGCCGCGGCGACCGCGTCCGGGTCCGAGCCGTCGACATAGTCGACCTTGATGTTCAGGCGCGGGAACAGCCGCTCGAACAGCCGGTAGGCATCGCCATAGCAGTTGCGCACGGCGACCATGCGCTCGCCGGCGCCGACGAAGGCGAGCACGGTCGCGCTGATCGCCGCCATGCCGCTGGAGAAGCCGCGCGCGGCTTCGGCGCCTTCCAAGGCCGCGACACGCGCCTCGAACTCCATCACCGTCGGATTGTCGCCGCGCGAATAGATCGGCTGCTTTCTTCTGCCGGCAAAGGTGTCGGCCATGTCGGCGTAACTGGCGAAGGTGAAGAGCGAGGTCTGGTAGATCGGCGGCACCACCGCGCCGCCGGGGAACGGATCGTCATGCGCCAGCAGCGTCGCCGCCTCGCCGAGATAGTCG
The DNA here is from genome assembly GCF_002295065.1 of Mesorhizobium sp. WSM3859. Taxonomy (GTDB): domain Bacteria; phylum Pseudomonadota; class Alphaproteobacteria; order Rhizobiales; family Rhizobiaceae; genus Mesorhizobium. Next base: position 175,563 of record NZ_NSGG01000005.1, on the reverse strand, counting down.
CCGGCCATGGAAGCCGGATCGAAGGTGTTGGGCTGCTCGTTCATCTGCGGTCCGAAAGTTTGAGGTTGGCGGCGCCGCGCTTCAGATCGTCCTCGACGGTGGCGATCAGCTTCAGCGCCTCGGCGCGAGCGCCATCGGGGTCGCGCGCGGCGATGCAATTGAAGATGGTGCGGTGATAGGGAAAGCTGGCATGGCCGAAATCGCGCACGCCCAGCGGATGTTCCCAGAAGCGGTGGAACATCTCGTACATGGCGGCGATAATCTGCTCGAAGAGCGGGTTGCCGGAGGCGCGGAAGACCGCCTGGTGGAATTCCCAATCCTCGTCCGAGGACATGCCGGCCCGGGTCTGGAAGGCCTCCTCCATGAGGTCGAGCTTGCGCTCGATCTCGGCTAGCTCGGCCTTGCCGGCGCGAATGGCGCAGAGCGCGGCGGCTTCGGCCTCCAGCGCGCGGCGGATTTCCAGCGTCGCCATCAGGCCGGCGAAGTCGTTGCCGCCGGCCAGCGTCAGCGGCATATGCAGCATGTCGGGCGAGACGGCGGCCTTGAGATAGGTGCCCGAGCCCTGGCGCCGTTCGACAAGGCCCAATCCCTCCCAACGGGTGAGCGCCTCGCGCACCGTGTTGCGGCTCACCTTGAGGCGTTCGGCGAGGATGCGCTCGGTCGGCAGTTTTTCGCCCGGGCCCAGAGCCTCCCGCCGCACGAACCCCGCCAACGCCTTCAGCACCGCATCATCGCGGGCTGTCGTCTGGATCGGGGGCAAAAGATCGGTCAATCCGACTGCGCCTAAAGTGGTTCAATGGTCCAACCAATTTCTGCACAGGCGGAAAGATGAGTCAACAGTCGAAACGAGCAAGAGCCGAATAGTGGGATATCATTCGGCCCTGGCGCTTCAGGCGCGGATGCGCTTTGGCTCGGCAGCCCTGCGCTTCTGGCGCCAGCGCGCGAACATTTCCTCGCGGACCCGCCGCGAGGCCGAGAGACGCTCCTTCGCCTCCGCCAGGACCGCCGGTGAGGCCTCGGCCGGCGTGCCGGAGCGGAAGGGCGGCGCCGGCGCGTATTCGAGCGAGAGCTGCACAATCTCCGCTTCGGCCTGGCCGAGCAGCCTTGCGACGAGCGCCAGGCCGAAATCGATGCCCGAGGTGACACCACCGGCGGTGATCAGCTTGCCGTCCTCGACGATCCGCGCATCGACGGGGATCGCGCCGAACTCTTCAAGGAAATCATGTGCATACCAGTGCGTGGTGGCGCGCTTGCCCTTGAGCAGTCCGGCAGCGCCAAGCACCAGGGCGCCGCTGCACACCGAGGTGATGTAGCGCGCCTCAGCCGCGCGCTCCCAGACGAAATCGAGAACCGCCTTATCCTCGAGCAGCGCGTTCACGCCGCCACCGCCCGGAATGCACAGCACGTCGAGCGGCGGACAATCCTCGAGGGTGGCAGTCGGCGTAAGCGACAGCCGCGTCGAGGACGTCACCGGATTGCGATCCTTCCAGATCAGTTCCACCTCGGCGCCCTTGACGGTCGCCATGACCTCATAAGGCCCGGTGAGGTCGAGTTGCTGGACGTTGGGGAAGACGAGAATGCCGAAACGAAGGCTCATGGAAATCTCCACAGTTTGACTTTGGGCAGGTTGACTTTGGGGGCAGGTTGACTTCGGGCAATCTACGGCATCATGCTTTGGCCCGATCGCCAATCACCCCTCGTTTCAGGCCAAAGCCATGCGCCGCATCGAAATCCTCGCCTATCCCGATATCCAGCTCCTCGATGTCAGCGGACCGCTCCAGGTTTTCGCCAGCGCCATCGACTTCAGGACGCAGGCCGGCGAAGCGCCGGCCTATGACGTCGTCGTCGTCGCCGCTTCGCCACGGATCACGACATCGTCCGGTCTGGTGCTTGAGGCGGCGGCGCTGCCGGCGCATGGGACCGAGATCGACACGGTGATCGTGCCCGGCGGCTGGGGCGTCAACGCGGCTTGCGAGGATATCGAGCTGGTGCAGTGGATCGTCGGCCGCTCGCGCGATGCGACGCGAATCGCCTCCGTCTGCAGCGGCGCCATGCTGCTGGCTGAGGCCGGCCTGCTCGACGGCCGCCGCGCGGTTACCCATTGGGGACGCTGCGCGGAGTTCGCCAAGCGCTTTCCGGCGGTTCGGCTCGACCCCGACCCGATCTTCATTCGCGACGGCAATGTCTGGACCTCGGCCGGCGTGACGGCGGGCATCGATCTCGCGCTTTCCTTCGTCGAGGCCGACCTTGGCCGGCGCATGGCGCTGGCGGTGGCGCGCGAGCTGGTCGTCTTCCTGAAGCGTCCCGGCGGCCAGGCGCAGTTCAGCCAGACCCTTAAGCTGCAGCAAGGCGACGGGCGCTTCGACCGGCTGCATGGCTGGATCCTGGACAATCTCAGCGCCGACCTTTCGCTGGAGCAATTGGCCGACCGCGCCAATATGAGCCGGCGCAGTTTCTCGCGGCGCTACCAGGAGGCGACCGGGCGGACACCCGCGCGTGCCGTCGAGGAGATCCGGATCGAGGCGGCACGGCGGATGCTGGAACGGGGACAGACGGTCGGCCAGACGGCCCGGCGCTGCGGCTTCGGTTCCGAGGAAACGATGCGGCGCGGCTTTCTACGCGTCCTCGGCACCAACCCGCGAGACTACCGCGAGCGTTTCTGAGCGCGACCGCTCGCGCCATGAAGCGGGGCTGAGCGTGGTGACCCGCCGGAACTCGCGGTTGAAATTCGATTTCGTCTGAAAGCCGGATTCGAGCATCGCCGAGGTCGAGTTGGTCGACCTGATACGCGGCGACCTGCAACGGGGCTTGCAGGGCCCTATGTGACCTCGGCCTGCGCGAAAAAAGCCTTCCGTGGCCTCCGGGCGTGACCTTATAGCGCTGCCGGAAGCGGCCCAATCGCCGCAAGGCCGGCTTCGGTCAGCGCGTAGATGCCACGCTCGGCGCGGGCGAACCAGCCATAGTAATTGTGCTGCAGGATGCTCGCGGCGCGTGGCGAAAGCGCCTTGAGATCACGCGGCCGCTTTGGGCCCTCGGCCATGGCGGCGGCGCAGGCAAGCGCCTCCTGCCGATAGGCGGTCATGATCGGTTTCTTGCGCGTGCTGCCGCCGATGGACGGATCGCCCTTGCGGCGGTGATGCTCCTCGACCAGGCGCGAGCGTCGTCTGGGATCCCGACGCGGCGGCAAGGCGGCGGGGCTGAGCAGCAGCTCCACCTCGCCCTTCTTGCCGACGCCCAACAGCCCGAAGCCGAGGCGACGACAAAGCGCACGGAAGCGGCGGTCGTGCTCGCGGCCCTTGCCGCGCGCCGACATCAAGGCGGCCAGCCAGACCTCGTCACAGGCCGCTGCACGGTCGACGGCTTGCAGGACCAGCTCGAGGTTGAATTGCAGCTTGAGCTCGCAGATGACGACAACCGGCGGCTCGCCGGCGCGCACGCCGACCACGTCGCAGCCGCCGACCTCGCCCTTGACGGCGAAATCCATGCTCTCGAGGAACCGCTTCACCGGCTCGTAGAGGGAAGTCTCCTGCATGCAAGAGGCATAGCCGATTCGCGGCTGGTCGGCCCAGCGGCACCATTGCGGTCGCGGCACCAACGTCAGACGCGATACAGGTAGTCCTCGATCGACTTGGCCTTCATCTCGATCGAGAAGCCAGGCGCCTGGGGCGGCATATAGGCGGCGTCGCGGATGACGCAGGGTTCGATGAAATGCTCGTGCAGGTGGTCGACATATTCGATCACTCGTCCGTCCTTGCTGCCTGACACCGCGACATAGTCGATCATCGACAGATGTTGGACATATTCGCAGAGGCCCACGCCGCCTGCATGCGGCCAGACTGGCAGGCCGAACTTGGCGGCGATCAGAAGCACCGCCAGCACTTCGTTCAGCCCGCCCATGCGGCAGGAATCGATCTGCACTACGTCGATCGCGCCGCCGGCGATGAACTGCTTGAACATGATGCGGTTCTGGCACATCTCGCCGGTCGCGACCTTGATCGGCGCGACAGCCTTGCGGATCTTGGCATGGCCGGCGACATCGTCCGGGCTGGTCGGCTCCTCGATGAAGAAGGGCTTGGCGAAGGCAAGGTCCTTGAGCCAGTCGATCGCCTGGTCGACCTCCCAGACCTGGTTGGCGTCGATCATCAGGTAACGGTCCGGCCCGATCACCTCACGGGCAATCCTGAGGCGGCGGATGTCGTCGGCGCGGTCGCGGCCGACTTTCAGCTTGATGTGGTTGAAGCCATCGTCGATCGCTTCCTGGCAGAGGCGCCTGAGCTTGTCGTCGGGATAGCCGAGCCAGCCGGCCGAAGTGGTGTAGCAGGCATAGCCTTCGCGCTCGAGCGTGGCGATGCGGCCGGCCTTGCCGGCCTCGGCCTTCTTCAGGATTGCCAGTGCTTCGGCGGGCGTGATGGCGTCGGTGAGGTAGCGGAAGTCGACGATGCGCAGGATCTCTTTCGGGCTCATCTCGGCGACCAGGCGCCAGACCGGCTTGCCGGCCTCCTTAGCCCACAGGTCCCAGACCGCGTTGACCACAGCGCCGACCGCGAGATGCATGGCGCCCTTGTCGGGCCCGATCCAGCGCAACTGGCTGTCGCCGGTCAAGTGATGCCAGAAACGGCCGGGATCCTCTTTCACCCAGTCGAGGTCGAGCCCGACGACGAGATGGCGCAGCGCCTCGATCGCCGCGCAGCAGATCTCGTTGCCGCGGCCGATGGTGAAGGTGAGCCCATGGCCTTTCAGCGACGGCACATCGGTGTCGAGGATGACATAGGCGGCCGAGTAATCCGGGTCCGGATTCATCGCGTCCGAGCCGTCGAGGCTTTGCGACGTCGGGAAGCGCAGGTCGAAGGTTCTGAGATCCGTGATTTTCGTCATTCTCTGCCTCATGACTGAATTGCCGTGCCGCAACGGCCTCAGATCGACCAGCCGCCATCGATGTTATAGGCCTGCCCTGTCGTATAAGTGGCGCCGGCGAGATAGACGGCGAGGTCGGCGATCTCTTCCGGCGTGCCGATCCTGCCCATCGGCTGGCGGGCGATGAAGGCCGCGCGGGCCGCCTCATAGTCGCCTTGCGCCTGCATGCGGCCCTGAAGCGAGGGACTCTCCACCGTGCCCGGGCAGATGGCGTTGCAGCGTATGCCTTTGGCGACATGGTCCGCGGCGATCGACTTGGTCAGGCCGATAACGGCGGCCTTGGTGACGCCATAAGCAAAACGGTTCGGCACGCCGTTCGGGGCGCCAGCGACGGAGGCCATGTTGATGATCGAGCCGTCGGCGCGCTGCAGCATGCCGGGCAGCACGGCGCGGATGGTGCGGATCATGGCGCGCACATTAAGGTTGAAGGCGAAGTCGAGATCCTCGTCCTTCATCTCCAGGATCGAGCCGGCATGGACGAAACCGGCGCAGTTGAACAGCACGTCGACGCGTCCGATCTCGGCGAAAGCTGTCTTCACTGCCTCATCGTTCAGCACATCGAGCTTTCGCGTCGCGATGCCGGGTGTCTTGCCGATTTCGGCCAGAGCCGCCTCGTTGATGTCGGTGGCGTGGACGATGGCGCCGGCTTTGGCGAAAGCCAGCGCGCTTGCCCGTCCGATGCCTTGCGCGGCCGCCGTGACGACCACGACCTTGCCTGTGATGTCAGCCATTTCTTCTGTCTCCGTGTTTCAGCCGGGCCGGCGCTCGACGATGTAGATGTGGTCCGCCGCCAGCACGACCTCGTCGCGCTGGTTCAAAACCTCGACGCGTTCGATGACGCGTCCGGCGTTTGGCCGTTTCGGGTCGTGTTCCTTAGCCGCGATGGTAGTCCGCGTACGGATCGTGTCGCCGATGAAAACCGGCTTGATGAACCGCAGCCGGTCGTAACCATAGGAGAAGGCGACCGGGTTGATGACGCTCGCCGTCAGGCCGACGCCGACCGAGAAGACCAGCGTGCCATGCGCGATGCGCTGGCCGAAAGGCGTGGTCTTCATGAACTCGGCGTCCATGTGGTGCGGGAAGAAATCGCCGGTGTGGCCGGCATGGACGACGAAATCGGTCTCGGTGATGGTGCGGCCGCTGGTGAGGCGCGACGAGCCGATCTCGTAATCCTCGAAATAGGTGGTCTGTTCCATGTCCGGCCTTACGGCTTCGCAGCCAGCGGCGTCGCCGGCGCGGCGCTTGATTTATAGGCGGCTTCGACCAGCGCCATGGTGTGCCAGGCATCCTCGACGGAGCTGACAAGCTCGGCGTCCTCGCCGGACGCGAAGCGCTGGACATTGGCCATGCGGCCGACAAAGGCATCGGGAAACCATTCGCCGGCGAGCGGGATGGTGACCCAATCCGAGCCGCCCTTGGGATGGATTTCCAAGATGTCCGGCTCGCCGCGCGGATAGTCGAGGTTGAGGCCGAGCTTGACGTAGGCCGCGCCCTCGGTGCCGCAGATGCGGAACTCGCAGGCCTGGTAGCGCCGGCCGAATTTGTGGTCGTGGTTGATCGACAGCCCACAGCGCACCGTGTCGCCATAGTCCAGGATGGCGCTGGTGCGGGTCTGCGCGACCTTGTGGTTGGGATGGCCGAGCGTCTTGGCATGCACGCCCAGCGGATTGCCGAGAAGCTGGCGGATCAGGTCGAGATAATGGATCGAATGCATGGCGATCTCGACGCGCGGCGCCTTGAGCAGGAATTCCCAGAGCTGCCAGGGCGTGTCGAGGGCCAGAAGCGCATCGAAATCGACGACTTCGCCTAGCCAGCCCTTGGCGATGGCGTCCTTCAGCGCCAGCATCATCGGCGCGAAACGGAGCTGGAAATTGACCGCGGCCTTGAGGTTCTTGGCGCGGCAGATTTCAAGGATCTCGGTCGCCTCGCCGAGATAATTGCCCATCGGCTTCTGGATCAGCGCCACCGCGCCGTCCGGAAGGGCCTTCAGCACCTCGGCGTGCCTGCCCGGCGGTGTGGCGAGATCGAAGATGGCGTCCTTCACCGCCGCTGCTTCCTCGACCGAACGGAACGCCGTCACGCCCCACTTGTCGGCAAGTTTCTCCGCCTTCGCCTGATCCGGATCGTAGAGGCCGGAAATCGGGAAGCCGCCCTTGCGGTAGGCGGGAAAATGCGCGTCGCCGACGATCGAGCCGGCGCCGAAGGTGACGATCGGGCGCGGCTTCGAGGGCTTCGGCCAGGACTGCGCCAGCGATGCCGGATCGAAGGCATCAGTCATGATGGAAGACCTCGTCCATCGACGCCCACCATTCGCCTTCCTTGCGGGTTTCCAGCGGCTCCTGGCAGGGCATGCACACCGACCACCATTCCTGGGTCTTGGGATCGGCCGCCATCTTCGCCATATCGGCGGCGTAGTCGGTGCCATGATATTCGAAATAGGAGAACAGCAGGTTCTCCGGCCGCTTCAGGTAGATCGAGTAGTTCTTGATGTTGCAGGCCGAGATCATGGTGAGAACGTCCGGCCATACAGCGGCATGGAGCCGGACATATTCCTCGACCTTCTCGGGTTTCAACCCAAGCACCATTCCCATGCGCTGCATATCCGCCTCCCTATTTCACGATCGCCGTGGTGAATTCGGCGATGCTTCTTGCCTTGACCGCGTCCCAGTCCCAGTCGATGCCGATGCCCGGCTCGCTGGGCGCCAGCGCATGGCCATCCTCGATGCGCATCTTGGCGCCCGTCAACTCATCGAGCTGCGGAATATACTCGACATATTTGCCGTTCTGGATGGCGCAGACCAGGCTGACATGCAACTCCATCAGGAAATGCGGGCAGACCGGCATGTCGAAGGCCTCCGCCGCATGCGCCACTTTCAGCCAGGGCGTGATGCCGCCGATGCGGCCGACATCGACCTGGATGATGTTGGCGCCGCCTTTCTGCATATACTCGCGGAAGTGCCTGATCGAATAAAGCGACTCGCCGACGGCGATCGGCGTCGCGGTCGAGTTCGACAGCCGCACATGGCCGTCTATGTCGTCGGCCGGCAGCGGCTCCTCGATCCAAGCGAGATCAAGATCGCGCAGCCGCTCGGTGCGGCGGATCGCTTCGTTGACGGAAAAACCCTGGTTGCAGTCGGTCATGATCTCGTAGCCGTCGCCGACCGCCTTGCGCACGGCCGACAGCCGTGAAAAATCCTCGGAGCCATGCGGCTTGCCGATCTTGACCTTCGAGCCGGTGAAACCCTTGGCCTTCGCTTCCAGCGCATCGTCGACCAAGGCCTGCGTCTCGATATGCAGCCAGCCGCCTTCTGTCGTGTAGAGCGGGCAGCGGTCCTTGGCGCCGCCGGCAAGCTTCCAGAGAGGCAGCTTCTGTTTTCTCGCCCGCAGGTCCCAAAGCGCCGTGTCGATCGCGGCCAGCGCGATCGCGGTGATGGCGCCGATGGTGGTGGCGTGGGTGGCGAATTCGAGATCGTGCCAGATCGCCTCGATCTGGTCGGCGTCGCGGCCGATCAGGCGCGGCGCGAGATGGTCGGCCAGAAGCCGCATCACCGACGAGCCGCCGGTGCCGATCGTGTAGCTGTAGCCGGTGCCTGTTGCGCCATCGGAATCGGTGATCGTGACGATCGGCGTTTCCTGGCTGACGAAGCTCTGGATGGCGTCCGTGCGCTTCACCTTCGGCACGAGGTCGACCATGCGCAGTTCGATCTTCTCGATTCTCGCCATGTCAGTTCCTCAGCGACTTGCCGGTTTCTGCGGAAAACAGATGCGCGCGGCTGAGGTCAAAGCTCATGCCGATCCTGTCGCCGGCTTTCAGCGGCTTGGGATTGAGCATGCGCGAGACCCAGTCGGCGCCGTTGAACTCGGCGAAGACCAGCGTTTCGTTGCCGAGCGGCTCGGTGATGCTGACCGGCAGGTCCAAGCGGTGGACTTCGGTTTCGCCGCCAGAGCTCAGGCCGTGGCCGGTGGGATAGAAGTCGTCGGGGCGGATGCCGAACACGACCTTGTCGCCGGCCGCTGTCTTCGACTTGAACTGCCCGGGCAGCGGCAGGCTGTCGCCGCGGCTGAAAACCAGCCTGCCGTCGCTCACCGTCGCCTCGTGCAAATTCATCGGCGGCGAGCCGATGAAGCCGGCGACGAAACGGGTGGCGGGACGGCTGAACACCTCGTCCGGCGTGCCGACCTGCTCGATGTAACCGGAGCGCATGATGACGATGCGGTCGGCAAGCGTCATCGCCTCGACCTGGTCGTGGGTGACATAGATGACCGTCGACTTCACCTTGGCATGCAGCTTCTTGATCTCGGTGCGCATCTGCGTGCGCAGCTTGGCGTCGAGGTTGGACAGCGGCTCGTCAAACAGGAAGACATCGGGATCGCGCACGATGGCGCGGCCCATGGCGACGCGCTGGCGCTGGCCGCCGGAGAGCTGCGAGGGCCGGCGTTCGAGCAGTTCGTCGAGGCCGAGGATGGCGGAGGCTTCGGCGACCCGCCGGTCCATGTCGTCCTTGGCGGCGCCCGCGATCTTCAGCGAGAAGCCGAGATTCTCGCGCACCGTCATGTGCGGATAGAGCGCGTAGGACTGGAACACCATCGAGATATTGCGCGAGCGCGGCGGCAGGTCGTTGACCACGCGGCCGCCGATGTCGATGTTGCCGCCGCTGATATCCTCGAGGCCGGCGATCATGCGCAAGGTTGTCGACTTGCCGCAGCCGGAGGGGCCGACCAAGGCGATGAACTCGCGGTCGGCGATGTCGAGATCGATGCCGTGCACGATCTCCATGTTGCCGTAGCGCTTGGTGAGCCTTTTCAGCGAAACCGTTGCCATGAAGTTCAACCTTTCACCGCGCCGGAGGTGAGGCCGCCGACGAGGTGTTTCTGGACGATGTAGGTGAGGGTCAGAGCCGGGATGATCATCACCACCGCCAGCGCGCACATGCCGCGCCAGTCGATAGTGAACTCGGCGGTGTAGTCGAGCAGCCCGACGGGCAGCGTCTTGGAGTTGACGGAACGGGTCAGCTGCGAGGCCAGCGCGAACTCGTTCCAGCAGGTGAGGAAGGCGAAGATCGCGGCCGAGGCGATGCCCGGACGCGCCAGCGGGAACTCGACCTGCCAGAAGGCCTGCCAGCGCGTGCAGCCGTCGATCTGCGCGGCTTCAGCGAGGTCCTTCGGCACCTGGCGGAAAAAGCCGTCGATCAGCCAGATGGTGAAGGGAATGTTCAGCGCCACATAAGCGAGGATCATGCCGAAATGCGTGTCGATGATGCCGAGCCGCGCACAGACGAAGAAGAGCGGGAGCGACATGGCGATGCCCGGCACGGTGCGGGTCAGCATCAGTCCGAGGAACATGCCCGACTTGCCGCGAAACCTGTAGCGGGCGAAGGCGTAGCCGCCGGCCATACCGATGGCGACCGCGATCACCGTCGAGGTGACCGAGATGATCAGCGAGTTGCGGAAATAGTCGAGCACCGGAATGCCGCCTTTGCCGATGCCGCTGAACATGGCGACGTAGGCGTCGAAGGAGAGTTGCTGCGGGATCCAGACCGGCGGCTTGGCCATGATCTCGACCGTGGGCCTGAGCGACGATAGCACGATCCAGATGCCCGGCAGGCAGATGACCAGCATGGCGAGGAACAGGCCGACGCGATGGCCGACGGTCAGCGTGCGGCGGATCAGGCGGGCGGAGGCGTTCTCGTCCATCGTCACCACTCCGCGCCGATCTGCGCGCGCGCCGCGGCGAGCTTGTTGTAGAAATAGACGGTGAAGGCGATCGACAGCAGGATCGAGAAATAGGCCATGGCGTTGGCCAGCCCCATGCGCGCGTCGCTGTAGGCGGTGCGCCCGACCAGCGTCCACAAAAGCTCGGTGCGGCCGGCAGGGCCGCCATCGGTCATGATCTTGACGATGTCATAGGCGCGCGCGACGTCGAGCGACCGGATCGTCATGGCGATATAGGCGAAGGGCATGACGAAGGGCCAGGTGACATAGCGGAAAGTCTGCCACGGCGTGCAGCCATCGACGCGCGCCGCCTCGATCGGCTCCTTGGGCATGGCCAGCAGACCGGCCAGGATCAGGATGGCGAAGATCGAGGTCGACGACCAGACTTCTGCGATGGTGATGGCGGTGAAGGCGAGATGGCTTTCGATCAGCCACGGAATGGCGTCCTGCGTGATACCCAGCGACTGCAGCGCGTTGTTCACCAGGCCGATATTGTCGTTGAACATGAATTTGAACTGGAAGCCGACCAGGATCGGCGAGAACATCATCGGGAACATCATCAGCGTGCGCAGGATCCGCTGGCCACGCGTCGCCTTCTCGACCAGCATCGCCAGGCCGAGGCCGAGCAGCATTTCGAGATTGAGCGCGATGGTGAGCAACAGAACGGTGCGACCAAAGGCCCACCAGAAGTCAGGATTGCTCAGGATCGAGATGTAGTTCCGGAAGCCGATCAGCACGAAGAAGGTCTCGGGCCGGGTCAGGCGGAAGGGCGTGAAGCTGGAATAGAGCGACAAAAGCAGCGGCACGAGCACCACCGCCGCCAGGACGACGAAGGCCGGCAGCAGCAGGAGAATCGGCGCGGATGGCTTGAAGCCCTTCATCGGGACCCTGTCAGCGAGGTGAAGTGATCCAGCCCCGGTCGATACCGAGGATGGCATATTTTGCGAGGCTACGCGGCCGCCTCCCCGGTTGACAGGGAGGCGGTTGCGGGGCGAGGCAGCCTAGAGCTTGCCCGCGTCCTGGAGGATCTGCGTTGCCTTCGCGGCAGCGTCGTCGAGCGCCTGCTTCGACGTCTTGTCGCCGAGGATGGCGGCCTGCAGCTCGGGATAGACGGCGTTGGATATCTCGATCCATTCCGGCGTCTGCGGCACCGGGAAGGCGTTCTTGGCCGCCTCCTGGAAAGCCTGCAGCACTTCGGTCTTGTAGGGATCGGACTTAGCCTGCTCAAGATCCCATTCCCAAACCTTGGTGCGAGTGGGCAGCGGGCCGGCAGCGGCTTCCAGCTTCTGGCTGTCCTCGTTGGTCAGCCACCAGACCAGCGAAGCGGCGGCTTCCTTGTTGGCGCAGTTCTCGGTCACCGAGAAGCCATGCGCGCCGGACCAGCCAGAGCGCTTGCCGGACGAGCCCTTGGGCTGAACCTTGACGCCGACATTGCCGGCAACCTTGGACGACTTCGGGTCGTTAAAGAAGCCGGCCCAGCCCGGCCAGTCGAGGTTGATCGCCACGGTGCCCGAAGCAAAGCCCTGGCCGAGATCGTCCCACAGATAATTGGTGGCGCCGGCCGGCACGGCCTTGGCCTTGTAGAGGTTGACGAACCAGTCGAGCGCCTTGACGCCGGCCTCGGAGTTGAAGGCCGGCTTGCCGTCCTTGTCGAGATATTCGCCGCCATCGGCGATCACCATCTCGTAGAAGCGGCCGTTGATCGCCTCTTCCTTGCCGGCATATTGCGTGCCGTAGAAGTCAGGCGGGCTGGCGAAGAATTCGGCCTGCTGCGCCATCTCGTCGAACGTGTCCGGCGGTGCGAGCTCCTCGCCGTATTTGTCCTTGTAGGCCTTCTTCTTGGCTTCGTCCTGGTAGAGGCTTTTCTGGTAGTAGAGCGCCGAGACGTCGAACTGGGCGCGCGGCAGCATGACCAATTTGCCGTCCAGCGTTCCGGCGGCGATGTTGGCCGGGACGAAGGCGTCGATCTCTTCCTTCGGCAGCAGCTTGGCGAGATCGGTGTAGATGCCCGGATATTGCGGCGCGAACGATGTGTGGTTGGAGCCGACGCACCAGGTGATCGAGTTGGAGGCGATGTCCGACTTGATCTCCTTGTCGAGGTCGAAGTGGTTCTTCTTCGACAGGATGTTGACCTTGGCGCCGGTCAGCTTCTCCCATTCGGGAATGCGCTCGTAGAGCTTCTCATATTGCTGGCCGCCGATCAGCTTGGCGTCGATCGTCACACCCGGAAATTTGCCGGGCAGATCGGCTGAAAATGCCGTGCCGCTCAGCAGCAAACCGGTCAAGCCGGCGGAAATGCCCAGAAGCAGTCTCGTCATGTTTTCTCCTCCCACGAGCTCGCGGCGATGGCCGGCCGGATGCGCAGCCGATCGCTTAAGCTTCATTCATATGCAAATAGCATTTTCATTCCCGGGTCAAGGCGATTGTGCTTCCAGCGGCACGAAGTTCATGCATATATGCAGATCGAAATTCACTGGAGGGGCAGGTGGCAGAGGAAGAAGACGGGGACCGCTATCGCGCGCCGGCGCTGGACAAGGGGCTGGACATTCTCGAGCTGCTGGCGAGCGTCGACGGCGGGCTGACGCAGGCGGAGATCGCCAAGCGGCTCGACCGCAGCCCGAACGAGTTCTACCGCATGCTCGACCGCCTGGTGCGGCGCGGCTATGTCACCAAGATCGACGGCGACCGCTATTCGCTGACGCTCAAGCTTTTCGGGCTGGCGCAGCTACACGCACCGGTGCGGCGTCTGGTGTCCTACGCGACGCCGATCATGCGTGATCTCGCCGAAACCTCATGGCAGGCCAATCAATTGGTGGTGTTCGACCGCGGCGCCGCCGTGGTCATCGCCCAGCAGGAAGCGCCGCGCTACTGGGGAATCTCGATCCGGGTCGGCTCGCATATCAGCCTGTTCGACACCGGCTCGGGCCATGTGCTGCTGGCCTTCCGCTCGCCCGAGGAGCGCAAGATGATGATCGCAGAGCATCTGCAGAGCACCGAACAGCTCAATTTGACGCCGGAGTTCTTCGCCCGCCTCGACCAGGTGCGCGACCGCGGCTACGAGATGATGGCATCGCTGCAGACCGCCGGCGTCTACAATCTCTCGACGCCGGTGCTGGGGCCGGACGGCAGGGCGATCGCGGCGCTGACCATCCCCTATATCACCCTCGTTAACGCCCCCACCGCGCCGGACATCACGCTGACGATTCGGCATTTGCAAGACGCCGCTGCGAGGCTGTCGCAGCTCGCCGGGTCGGATGTGCCGCAATCGTCGTAATTTCTTATTTGAATAATGGATTTTTAGGCGGGATATTGTCCGGCACAACGGGAGGAGACGCCGTCATGATCATCGACACGCATCTGCACCTCATCGACCAGGCCGCGCTGCGCTACCCGTGGCTGGCCGGCGTGCCGGCGCTGAACCGCGATTTCTCGTATCAGGAATACGCCGCCGACGCGCTGCGTTCGGGCATCGAGGCCGTGCTGCATATGGAGGTCGATGTCGACCCCGCCGACATCGCCGCCGAGACCGCCCATGTGAAGTCGGTCGCCGGCCAGGCGGGCAGCCTGCTTCGCGGGGCAATCGCATCCTGCCGACCCGAAGAGGCCGGTTTCGAGGCCTATTTGGAGACGGTCAAGGCCGACCCGTTCGTCAAGGGTTTTAGGCGCGTGCTGCATGTCGTTCCCGATGATGTTTCGGAAGGGGCGCTGTTTCGCCGGAACATCAAGCGGCTGGCCGGCACCGGCCTGACCTTCGATCTGGTCGTGCTGCCGCATCAGATCCCGAAGGCGATCGCGCTTGCCGATCTCGCGCCCGACGTGCAGTTCGTGCTCGACCATTGCGGCGTGCCCGACATCAAAGGCAATGCCGAGCATCCGTGGCGCGAGCATATGGAAGCGATCGCCAAACGGCCCAACGTCGTCGGCAAGATCTCCGGCGTCGTCGCCTATGCCGATCCGGCGACCTGGACGGCCAATACGCTCAAGCCCTATGTCGAACACACGATCCGCTGCTTCGGATGGGACCGGGTGATCTGGGGCAGCGACTGGCCGGTCTGCACGCTGGGCGGCGGCCTCACGACCTGGATCGCCGCCACGCATGCGCTGCTGGCCGGCGCGAGTGAGTCGGAGCGGACGCGGCTGCTTTCGGGCAATGCGCGCCGGCTATGGCGGCTGGATTAGCTTGTTGGTGCGCTGGATCTAGCCGGCGGCCGGCGCGAAACTCTCCCGGAACAGACGATTGATGTCGGCGACGACGCGGCGGGCATCCTGCCTGCCGGCAAGCCCTTCATTGATGCGATCGGAGGCCTGCTGCTGGAATGCCATGTAGCCGTCATGGCGCGGGCGGACCCAGGCGCCTTCGAGCGTCGCCCTTGTGTCGCGATAGAAGTCGCCGGCCGCGGCGTTGACGGCATCGTCTTCCCAGGCCGCGGCATGCCCGGGCTGGCCGCCGGCGGCGGCGTAAGGCCCACGCTGCACGTCACCCCTGGCGATCCAGTAGGCGAAATCGATCGCCGCCTCGCGCTCGGCTGAAAAGGCGGAGATGGCGATGCCGGTGCCGCCCAGCGCCGAGCCGACCGGGCCGTTACCGCCAACGACCGGCATGTTGGCAAAGGCGAGGCGATGCGGCCTGAAACCCGCCGCCGCATAGGGAACATAGCCGTAGATCAGCGGCGCGCAGGCGATGCGGGAGCTGGCTTCCGCCATCTTCTCGAACACGGCGATCGGATCCATCGTCAGGCATGCGGGATCGATCAACGCCGCGATCTCGCTCAGCATCTCGAAGGCGGTTTCGCCGGTCCCGCCATCGACAAGGTCTGCCGAGCCGTCGACCGTGCAGGGCCGGCCGAGATCGGCGGCAAGCGTGTAGAAGCACATCAGCGAATGCGGCGACCTGAGCGGCAGGAGCACGCGGCCCTGCTCGGCAAGCGCCAGCACTTCGGTCCAGAACGCCGGCGCAGCCTCGATTAGGTCGGGCCGCCAGGCCTGCACCTGGGTGGCGGCATCGATCGGGAAAGCCCATTGCCGGCCTTGCCAAGTGTAGCTCGGATAGGATTGGCCGACGCTTGCCCTCGCCAGCGCTGCACGTTCCGCCTCGCGTCCCGGCACATCAAGCGGCGCCAGACACCTTTCGGCGGTGATCTGGCCGACATGCGGATGGTCGATGACGATCAAATCATAGGCGCGGGCGAGCTCTTCCACCGGGAAGGACTCGAAATCCTGCAGCGAGCGCTTTTCCCATTCGATCGAAACGCCGGTCTTTTCCTGCCACAGCGCCGAGCAGGCCACCATCGGATCGTAGCCGCGCGGATGGCTCCAGGTCATGCCTTTCAACGAAACACCGCTCACAGGCCGAACTCCGCGCGGATCTTTTCGCTGTGCTCGCCGATGCGCGGGGCGGCCCGATCCACCTTGGCGCGCGCGCCGTCGACGCGCAGCGGCGATCGCGTGGTGAGGATCGAGACATTGTCCTCGCGGGTCACGGTCTGCAGCATGTCGAGCGCCTTGAAGCCGTCGTTTTCCATCAGTTCCGGCCAGGTCAGCACCTTGGCGCACCAGATGTCGGCGGGCTCGAGAATGGCCAGCCATTCGTCGATGGTTTTTTCCCCGATGCGCCTGGCGATGATCGCCTTGATCTCATCGCGGGCGGTGAACCAGGTCGCGGGCTTGTCGCGGAAGGGATCGAGCTCGGGCAAGTCGAGCAGATCGGCAATCTTCGGGATCGGCGTCATGGCGACCGCCAGATAGCCGTCCTTGGCCGGATAGACGCCGTAAGGCGCCGAGAGATAGGCATGTGCGCTGCGAAAGGACGAGCGCTTCGGCAGGCGGCGGCCGTCATTGAGATGCGTGGTCAGCACCTCGAACTGGAAATCGACCAGAGCCTCGAGCAGGCTGGTCTCGACATGGCCGCCTTCGCCGGTGATGCCGCGCCGCACCAGTTTGGCGAGGATGCCTTGCGCGCAGGCCGCGCCCGCCAGCATGTCGGCGATCGCCAGCCCGAACGGCACCGGTCCCTGCTCCTCGTCGCCGTTCAGCCACATCACGCCCGAACGCGCCTGGGCGAGCAGATCCTGCCCAGGGCGCTTCACCCAGGGGCCGTCCTCGCCGTAGCCGCTGATCGAGGCGTAGACGAGCCGGGGGTTGATCGCCCTCACATGCTCATAATCGAGGCCGAGCCGCTCGATGACGCCCGGGCGGAAGTTCTGGATCAGCACGTCGGCCTTGGCGATCAGGCCGCGCAACATCGCGAGATCGGCCTCGTTCTTGAGGTCGACGGCGAGGCTCTCCTTGCCGCGGTTGATGGCGTGGAAAATGGTGGAATCGCCGCCGATCTCGGTGTCGCTGAGATAAAGCCGGCGCGACAGATCCCCGCCGTCCGGCCGCTCGATCTTGATGACGCGAGCGCCGAGGTCGAGCAGGCGCAGCGAACAGTACGGCCCCGACAGGAACTGGCTCATGTCGACGACGATGAGGCCGGTCAGCGGAAGTTCAGCGTCAGCGGCCACGGTTCACTTCTCGGTCTTGCCGACGAAATCGGCCGGGTTTTTGTATTTCACCGTCTGCAGGTGCTCGCAGTAGAGTACCAGCTCTCCTTCACCCTTGAAGACTTCATAGCTGGCGCGGATCAGGCCCATGTCCTGGTAGCGCGGTTTTTTGTCGAGGTTGGTGCGGATCGAATAGATGGTGTCGCCAATGAAGGCCGGCTTGATGAATCTGAGCTTGTCATAGCCATAGGAAAAGGCGTTGACGCAGTTGGTGGCGACGAGGCCGAGCCCGGCTGAAAACACGAAGGCGCCCGCGACCAGCTGCCGGCCAAAGATGCCTTCCTTTTCGGCGAACATCTGGTCCTGCACGTAAGGGTGGATATCCAGCACCAGCGCATTGAACATATGGCTTTCGCCCTCGGCGAGGGTGCGGCGGAGCGAGCGGATTTTGTGGCCGGGTTGCCAGTCCTCATAGAACCAGTTTTCCGAATTCCAGACGGGGATATCGGCATGCGCCTCAGGCATGTCGGCCGGATGCGTCGAGGCGACACCGACGGTCGGCGAGAATGCGCTCATACCGCGCTCCGGGAGCTTCCGGCGCGCCCTGCAAGGCGGTTCCGGGCGCGATGCCGGATGGCGAGACGCATGATCGCTTTTCCTCCCGTCAATTTTCTTTTGTGAATAATATTTTCACATATGAGATTGCCTTGCAAGCGACGATCGGCGAATTTTTTGCAAAGCCGGCACGACCGAAGAAGCCGCCGGCAGCGGAGGAGATCGATAGAAGGAGATCGATAGAAAGGGCCTGTGTTGTCTCTGTCGGCAGCCTCAAGCGCGAGGCGCCCTATTTCCAGGGCGCGCGCGGCGTCGGGCTCGGCGTCTACGCCTTCGGCGAGGCGAGGCTCGCCGCGTGGAAGCTGGCGTTGCTTACTGGCTGACCCGCACGAACGAGCCGGTATAGGTCTGGCCGGCGAGCGCGTAGGTGACGTTGAGTGTCCCCGGCGATGGCATTGTGGCGGTGATGTCGGCGCCGTTCGGCAGGCGCCCGAGCTTCAAGGTGCTGCCGACGATCCTGCCGGAACCGTCGGCGACGCCCGGCTTGTTGTCGGCGAGGTCGCCCCATGCGTAGCTGACCGTCACCTGTCCGCCCGAGGACACGGTCAGCACCGCCAGCTTGCCGTCATACATGCCGTTGAGCTGACCCGCCCATATGCCGGAGAAGGCGGCGTATCTCGACGGAACGCCCTTGGCGGGCGGAACGACCGCGACCGTCTGATCGAGCACCGCCGAATTCGGCAAGGCCGGAGCGGCAGCGGCGGCCAGAGCGGGTTGCGGGTCAACGACAGGTTGCGAACCAACAACAGCTTGTGAACCAGCAACGGGCTGTGTGTCTGGAGTCGACTGGCAGGCGACGAGCGTGGCCACAACGCCCAGCATCGGCAAGAGACCGCTTGATCGCGCAAGCAGTCTGGATCCAACCCGTTCCTGCGCCAGTTTCCTACCCAAAACCGGAATTCTCATAAGCATCCCCCTGACAGGAAGCCCTTAGCCTAGTTGCCGCCGCCGGCATAGGGATTTCCTCGAGCGCGGTCCTCTCCGCTCAGCGCGAACCAGCTGGCGAGCAAATCGTCGCCGGGACGCGGTGACTCGAAGCGATCGAACGCGCCAGCGAGACGGACACTCCGTCTATTGAGCCGGCGCGCCGCCGGGGATCAGCAGAAAGCCCTGCTCGCCGGTCGAATACCACAATCCCAGATACAGCAACGCCAACAATATCGCGACGATCACCGCAATCCGGACCAGAACGCGCATGACGTTGTTAGCTGTTGTGCCCGCATCTTCCCGATTCAATATACCGAAAATGCGGCCGGTAAAATCTTCGAGACCTGCGGTTCCGCGTCGACGGCTCTTATGCCGAGTTGCCAGTTCTTTTCGCCGGATACGACCTGCGCAGTTTCCGTCCGGGCAGCTTTTCCAGGGACGATAGCTCCACTTGCGAGCATTCATCGGGCGCCGTCGATGGGGCGTGATGCTGGAACTCCCGCCGACGCCCCGCGTTGCCAAGAAACCAGCAGCGATTGCGCTCCACCGATCCGAGCAAAGATCGTTCGTCGATTTCCTTCGAGAAGAACGCGATAGGAGCACGGAGTTCCAGCCATGGCTTTCACGCTTGAGAGTCCAGCCTTTGAAACCGGGCAGACCATTCCCGAGCCCTATGTCCGCAACGGAGGCAACTTGTCTCCTCCCCTGCAATGGAAGAACGCTCCGGCCGGAACCAGGAGTTTCCTGCTTGTCGTCGAGGATCCCGATGCGCCGCGCGGCATGTTTCGCCATTGGGCGGTCTATGACATCGCCGCCGGGCGGGACAGCCTGCCGGAAGGCACCGCCGGACCGGAGAGTTTCCGCCAAGGCGTGAACGACTTCGGCAACGCCCATTATGACGGTCCCCAGCCGCCAAAAGGGCATGGCGTCCATCACTATCACTTCCGCCTTTCAGCACTCGACGTGGAGACACTGGAATCCGGCGGAGAAACGGCAATCGCCGACCTTCTGGCCCATGCGGGACCGCACATGATCGCCACCGCCGACCTTGTCGGCACCTTTGAAAGCCGCTGACGCGCGATCCCAAGCGGCTTGTCGGCGTTCGATCATGCCCCGCTCGAACAGGGAGAAAAACAATGCCGGACAAGAAAACCATCGAAAAGGCGCGCAAGGACAAGCGCGAAGGCAAATCGGCAAGCACGCATGCCGGTGAATTCGTTCACGCGGAAATCGACAAGGTCCGCCAAGGCAAGCACGGCGCCCGCTCCACCAAGCAGGCGATCGCCATCGGCCTTTCGGAGGCACGCCGCGCGGGCGTCGATCTGCCGCCGCCCAAAAAAGGCGACGTGAAGGAGACCACGCGCAAGAGCGCCAAATACGCTTACGAAGCAGGCCAGGGTGAACGGAAGCCGAAGCGCCAGCCGAAGGTGTCGAAGGCGGTGTCGAAGGTGCTTGAGGGCGAGCCGAAAAGCACCGCCTCCCGCAAGGCCCTGTCGCAGCAGGCCAAGAGCGCCGCGTCGAGCCGCACGGCCGCAGAGCGGTCGGCGGCGGCCAGGAAAGCCGCGCAGACCAAAGGCGCCGCCGGACGATCAGCGGCGGCGCGCAAGGCAGCCAGAACCCGCGCGGAGCGCGGTTAGCCGTAGCCGCAGGATGGATAGCGGACCCGTAGACAGGATTCTGCGTCGGACCCACACCAGCCGCAATATGTCTTGGCGTCCAGGCCGCCCCTACGGGCTCGGGCGCCGTGCGCGTGAGCAGCGGTGACGATTTCTGCCGCTAAGAAATCCACTCAGGAGGACTGTTTGGTGGAGCCAATCGGAATCGAACCGACGACCTCTTGAATGCCATTCAAGCGCTCTCCCAACTGAGCTATGGCCCCACTCCCGGCAGTCAGCCGGCGCCGTTTCCGGCGAAGAGATCCAGCGCGGTTGGGAACCGCGCCGTCGTTTAGTGCTGGCGGCTTCTAGCGCCGCCTTCGGTCAAGATCAAGCCTTGAAAGACCGCTTTTTCGTCACAGGCGAAAATCGCCGGCAAACGACCGGATCAGACCTCGTCTTCGTCGTCGCCGACGCCGATCATGTCGGAGACGTCGTCGTCCTCTTCTTCTTCGTCGGCAAGGAAGGTATCGTCCTCGTCGTCGCCGAGATCGACGTCGTCATCCTCGTCGTCGCCGAGATCGGGAAGATCGTCGCCGCCGCCGCCCTTGGCTTCCTCGTCGGCGTCCTCGAGCGAGACAACTTCGGCGCCTTCTTCCTCGTCGCCGTCCACTTCCTTGTCGGCGACTTCCTCATCTTCCTCGAGGGCGGAAATCTTGCCTTCGTCGAAATAAGAGCGCGGATAGCTCTTGCCCGTATAGGGCGAGACAATCGGGTCTTTGTTCAGGTCGTAGAATTTCCGACCCGTTTCGGGGTCGACACGCTTGGTGCCAAGTTCAGCTTTTGCCACGTCAGGCCTCGTCAAAAAAAGAATGGTCCCCTTAACCGCAGTTTTCCGCGCTGTCAAAGCTAAAAGACATGCGCTCGAAACCCGCTTTTCAAAGGCTTGCGCCAAGGGGATGACCATTGCCGCGCGCCGTGATACGAGACCGCCGCATCATGACGAACCGGGCCGGTCAGCCGGCCTCTCATTTGGAAGACAAAATGTCTCATTCCGCCGCCGCTAAACCAGCCACGGCCCGCAAATCCCCTGCCCTTGCCGGCACTGCGCGCGTGCCGGGCGACAAGTCGATCTCGCACCGCTCCTTCATGTTCGGCGGCCTTGCCTCCGGCGAGACCCGCATCACCGGCCTGCTGGAAGGCGAGGACGTGATGCGCACGGGTGCTGCCATGAAGGCGATGGGCGCCCACATCGAGAAGAACGGCGCCGAATGGGTGATCCGCGGCACCGGCAACGGCGCGCTGCTGCAGCCGGAAGAACCACTCGATTTCGGCAATGCCGGCACCGGCTCGCGGCTCACCATGGGCCTTGTCGGCACCTATGACATGGAGACGACCTTCATCGGCGACGCCTCGCTGTCGGGCCGGCCGATGGGCCGCGTGCTCGACCCGCTGCGCCAGATGGGCGTGCAGGTGCTGAAGGCGGCGCCGGGCGACCGCATGCCGATCACATTGCGCGGCCCGAAGCACGCCGCGCCGATCACCTATCGCGTGCCGATGGCGTCTGCCCAGGTGAAGTCGGCGGTGCTGCTCGCCGCCTTGAACACGCCGGGCATCACCACGGTGATCGAGCCGGTGATGACGCGCGACCACACCGAAAAGATGCTGAAGGGTTTTGGCGCCAACCTGACCGTGGAGACCGACGAGCG
Source organism: Mesorhizobium sp. WSM3859 (assembly GCF_002295065.1). Classification (GTDB taxonomy): domain Bacteria; phylum Pseudomonadota; class Alphaproteobacteria; order Rhizobiales; family Rhizobiaceae; genus Mesorhizobium. Next base: position 153,609 of record NZ_NSGG01000005.1, on the reverse strand, counting down.
CGGCGTGCGCCACATCTTCATCGAGGGCCAGGGCAAGCTTACCGGGCAGACGATCGCCGTGCCCGGCGACCCTTCCTCGGCCGGCTTCCCGCTGGTCGCGGCGCTCATCGTGCCGGGTTCGAATATCGTGATCGAAAACGTGCTGATGAACCCGACGCGCACGGGGCTTCTGTTGACGCTGCAGGAAATGGGCGGCCGCATCGACATCCTCAACCCGCGCAATGCCGGCGGCGAGGACGTGGCGGATCTGCGGGTGCGTTCCTCCGACCTCAAGGGTGTCGTGGTGCCGCCGGAGCGCGCGCCGTCGATGATCGACGAATATCCCGTGCTGGCGGTCGCGGCTGTTTTCGCCGAGGGCGAGACGCTGATGCAGGGCCTGGAGGAATTGCGCGTCAAGGAATCCGATCGGCTGGCGGCGGTGGCCAACGGGCTCAAGCTCAACGGCGTCGACTGCACCGAGGGCGAGGCATCGCTCGCAGTGCGCGGCAAGCCGGGCGGCAAGGGGCTGGGCGCTCACCCCAACGGCCAGGACACAGTGGTGAAGACGCATCTCGACCACCGCATCGCCATGAGTTTTCTCGTGATGGGGCTGGCGACGGAAAAGCCGGTGACCATCGACGATGCGAATATGATCGCGACGAGCTTTCCGGAATTCATGGGGCTGATGAAGGGACTGGGCGCGGAGATCGGGTGACGGCGATGGGTTGGAGCCGAACTGAGATGTTGGCGGGACAGCGCCCCCCTCTGTCCTGCCGGACATCTCCCCCACAAGGGGGGAGATCAGCTGTCGCATCGGCTTTCGCCAATCGCCAACGTTTCAGGATCGAGCGGGGCGCCGAAACTGCCAATCTCCCCCCAAATGGGGGAGATGTCCGGCAGGACAGAGGGGGGCGCGAAGGATCGCGGCGCTTATTGTATTTGTCGCCCCCTCCAACCGCGACGCTCCATCCGTGACCCACACCTTCACCATAGCCATCGACGGCCCAGCGGGCGCGGGCAAGGGCACGCTCGCCCGCCGTCTCGCCGATCACTACCGGCTGAACCTTCTCGACACCGGCCTCACCTACCGCGCGGTCGCCCACAAGCTGCTGGAGCTCGGCCTGCCGCTCGACAATGTCTCGGCGGCCGAAACCGCGGCACGGCAGGTGGACCTTTCGAGCCTCGACCGTACCGTGCTTTCCGCGCATGCGGTGGGCGAAGCGGCCTCTAAGGTCGCCGTCATCCCCACAGTGCGGCGCATCCTGGTCGAGAAGCAGCGGGCCTTTGCCAAGGCCCCGCCGGGCGCGGTGCTCGACGGCCGCGACATCGGCACGGTGGTGTGCCCGGACGCCGACATCAAGCTCTATGTCACGGCGAGCGCCGAGGTGCGTGCCCGGCGCCGGCTGGCCGAGATCGAGAGCATGGGCGGCAGCGCCGATTTCGCCACCATCCTCGCCGATATCGAGCGCCGCGACGAGCGCGACATGGGCAGATCGTCCTCGCCGTTGAAGCCGGCGGCGGACGCGCACTTGCTTGATACCAGCGAAATGGCTATAGAAGCCGCGTTTCTGGCGGCGATGGCGATCGTTGACGACGTCTTGGCCAAGAGAAACAAGGCCTGATCGGGCTTTTCGGTTGCCTCGGGCGGCGAAAATACCCATATCGGGCACGAACCAGCCTGCCAACATTCTTCATGCGCCGGAATTGCCGCCTGAACAGCGGCCAAGGGCTCTTCAGCCCGGAACGCCGGCAGGCTAACGCAACGCTAACCCACGGCGCCCGCTCCGCCAGCGCGCGGAGCATTCCAGGAGAAACAATGTCAGTAGCTAATCCGTCTCGCGACGATTTCGCGAGCATGCTCGAAGAATCATTCACCGCCGGCCATTCCGGCGAGGGCCAGGTTGTCCGGGGCACGATCACCGCGATCGAAAAGGACATGGCCATCATCGACGTCGGCCTCAAGGTCGAAGGCCGCGTGCCGCTGAAGGAATTCGGCGCCAAGGGCAAGGACTCCTCCCTCAAGGTCGGCGACACCGTCGAAGTCTATGTCGAGCGCATCGAGAACGCGCTTGGCGAAGCCATGCTGTCGCGCGAGAAGGCTCGCCGCGAGGAGAGCTGGGTGCGTCTCGAAGAGAAGTTCACCAAGGGTGAGCGCGTCGAAGGCGTCATCTTCAACCAGGTCAAGGGCGGCTTCACCGTCGACCTCGACGGCGCCGTGGCGTTCCTGCCGCGCAGCCAGGTCGATATCCGCCCGATCCGCGACGTCACCCCGCTGATGCATAATCCGCAGCCCTTCGAGATCCTCAAGATGGATCGCCGCCGCGGCAACATCGTGGTGTCGCGCCGCACCGTGCTCGAAGAGAGCCGCGCCGAACAGCGTTCGGAAATCGTGCAGAACCTCGAGGAAGGCCAGGTGGTCGAAGGTGTGGTCAAGAACATCACCGACTACGGTGCGTTCGTCGACCTCGGCGGCATCGACGGCCTGCTGCATGTCACCGACATGGCATGGCGCCGCGTCAACCATCCGACCGAGATCCTCAACATCGGCCAGACGGTCAAGGTGCAGATCATCCGCATCAACCAGGAAACCCACCGCATCTCGCTCGGCATGAAGCAGCTCGAGTCGGATCCGTGGTCGGATATCGGCACCAAGTTCCCGATCGGCAAGAAGATCAAGGGCACCGTCACCAACATCACCGACTACGGCGCGTTCGTCGAGCTGGAGCCGGGCATCGAAGGCCTCATCCACGTTTCGGAAATGTCGTGGACGAAGAAGAACGTGCACCCCGGCAAGATCCTGTCGACGACACAGGAAGTCGACGTGGTGGTGCTCGAGGTCGATCCGGCCAAGCGCCGCATCTCGCTCGGTCTGAAGCAGACGCTGGAGAACCCGTGGGAAGCCTTCGCGCGCAACCATCCGGTCGGCAGCCAGGTCGAGGGCGAGGTCAAGAACAAGACCGAGTTCGGCCTGTTCATCGGCCTGGAAGGCGACGTGGACGGCATGGTGCACCTTTCCGACCTCGACTGGACCCGTCCGGGCGAGCAGGTCATCGAAGAGTACAATCGCGGCGACATGGTCAAGGCGCAGGTGCTCGACGTCGACATCGAGAAGGAGCGCATCTCGCTCGGCATCAAGCAGCTGGCCCGTGACACGGTCGGCGAAGCGGCCAGCAGCGGCGAACTGCGCAAGAACGCCGTCGTCACCTGCGAGGTCATCGGCGTGAAGGATGGCGGTCTGGACGTGCGGCTGGTCGACAGCGGCATCGAGACCTTCATCAAGCGCTCCGACCTGTCGCGCGACCGCGACGAGCAGCGCCCCGAGCGCTTCACCGTCGGCCAGAAGGTCGATGCCCGCGTCATCGCCTTCGACAAGAAGACCCGCAAGCTGCAGGTCTCGATCAAGGCGCTGGAAATCGCCGAGGAGAAGGAAGCGGTCGCCCAGTACGGCTCGACCGACTCCGGCGCCTCGCTCGGCGACATCCTGGGCGCGGCGCTGAAGAAGCAGGGCAACTAAGCCAAGCCTCTTCAACTGACGAACAGCAAAAACCCCGCCGGACCGATCCGGCGGGGTTTTTCTTTTGTCGGGATATCAGAGCAATTCCAGGAAAAGTGTCAGCGGTTTTCCGTCCGGAATTGCGTAAAACAAAGAGATGGAGTTCAGGCGCGGCCGTAGAGCGGAACCAGCGTGCCGCTCATCGCCTGGTTGGCGGGCGAAGCCAAGTAAGCGATCGCTTCCGCAGCTGCTTCGAGGCTCACCCATTTGGTGAAATCCGCATCCGGCATGGCTTCGCGGTTGGCCTGCGTGTCGAGCGTCGAGGGCGCAACGGCGTTGACCAATATGCCCTTGCCCTTCAACTCTTCGGCCATCGCCACCGTCATTGCCGCGACAGCGGCCTTGCTCGCCGTATAGGCGACCATGCCCGAACCTTTGCGCGGTTCCAGGCCGGCGCGCGCGGTGACATTGACGATGCGGCCGGCCGTGTTGGACGCCAGCATCGAGCGCACCGCGGCGCGGCTGCACAGGAAGGCCGTGCGGGCGTTGGTGTCCATCATTTCAGCGAAGGAGGCCGACTCGATCTTTTCGACCGGCGCCATGGTGAAGCCGCCGGCGAGGTGGATCGAGGCCCAGAGGTCGGGGACCTGATGGTAGAAGGCTTCGACCTTGGCCGAGTCCGAAAGGTCGACATTATGCGCCAGGTGCACGCTGGCGTGGGCTGCATAGGGAAAATGCGGCGGGGCCGCCGCGTGGGCATTGGGCACGTGGCAGATCGCGCCCTGCTCCAGCAATCTGCCGACAACCGCGCCGCCGAGCGCCCCAGTGCCGCCCGTGATCACGACATGCCTGCCGTTAAGCGTTTCCGTCATGCTTTGACCGCTCCTGTCATTTTTTTATGGTTATATATCTTGGGTTATGCCGCCCCAGGCTCGAACGTCGCGCCTTTCGCGCTGTCACTCAATTGAAATATCGACATGGCTGGCGCAGCGTCTTTGCATGTGTCTTGCGCTCCGGACAATTTTCGTCAGACCAGCGGCCAGCCATCTAGTATGGCGTCCCAAAGCAGACGCTCGCCCGTCTGCGGACGCCGTACCTTGTAGTTGAGCTTGTGCAGCCAGAAGCCGTCATACAGGGCGCGATGCCTCGCTTCGTCGAAAGGCTTCAAGAGCTGCCATTGCAACTCATGCGGCCTGTCGGCGCCAACCTGCGGCATGTTCAGGAAGTCCTGCCTCAGCTTCCGGTGCAGCAACAGAGAAGCCTCGATGTGATGCGGAAACATGAAATAATCGAGAAGCCGATCGTATTTGAGCCAGTAGTCGGCAAGGCCATGAAGCACCGTCTCGACCAGCGGATGTCCCTTGCGCGCATGCATGAACCACGTCTCCACCAGCCGCGGCGCGCGGTTGGTTTCGCGCAGGATGTAGAAATCCTCGCTCTCGATCTGGCGAGGAACCGGTTGCCTGAGCAGAATGGTGGCGTCGAGCCAGGTGCCGCCGTGCTGCACCAGCAGGCTGAGCCGGATGAAATTGGAGAACTGCTGGTTTTTCATCAGCTGACGCCGGTGCTTGTCCCAGATGTGACCCGGCAGGTCGACATAGTCGGCCACGGTGGTGTCATCGAGGACGATGAGATCGCGGTCGCCCTTGTGCCGCTGCACCGAGCGCATGCAGGCCTTCACCAAGGGTGGCGCGTTGTCGATGCCTTGCGCCCAATATTGCCAGATCGGCCCCAGCCCGCCCGTCGGCGTGCTGGCCGAGCACCATTGCGAATGATCGACGGCGGCTTTTCGGGCGCGACGGTCCCGGCGCCGGGCCAAGGTGATGTGGACTTTGGCGGCGCGCTTGCGCAACGGCCACGGCAAGGCGGGCGAAGACGCCGCCCAACGCAATGGCGCCAGGTGACGGCGCCTCAGCGGATCGTCGAATGGCGGTTCGGTGAAAAAGGCGCTATCCGGGCCGTCGCCACCGGTTGGTATCACGACGCTCAATCCACCGAAACCTCGATAAGGCGCGGCTTGCCGACCGCCCGCGCGCGCTTCAGCGCCCCGGCCAGATCAGCGGTCCCGGTCAACCGCTCGGCCGCGATGCCATAGGCCTCGGCGAGCTTGCAGAAATCCGGCGGCGCCGGCGACACGCCGACCGGCTCGACACCGACATCGAGCATCGAGGTTTCGATCTCGCGATAGCCGCGATTGTTCCAGACGACGAAGATCACCGGCGTCTCGGCATCGAGCGCGGCGCCGATCTCCGGCAGGGTGAACTGGAAGCCGCCATCGCCGGTGAGGCACACCACCGGCGCTTGCGGAACGGCAAGTGCGGCACCGATCGCCGCCGGCGGGCCGTAGCCCAGCGCGCCGAAGCCCGTCGCCGCATTGAACCAGCCGCCGGGGCGATCGTGGTCGTAATAGAGGTTGGCGGCATAGATCGGCTGGGTCGAATCGCCGACGATAATGGCGTCCGGCAGCGCGTCGCGGATCATCTCGACCGCGCGCACCTGCGCCAGGTATTCAGGCCTCAGCTCGGCCAACGCTGCCTTCCGTGCGGCGGCCGCGCGGGCTGCGCCATTCTTTGCCGCAACATGGTCCTGCCCAAGCGATGCAAGTAAAGCCTCGATCCCTTCGGCGCAATCGGCCTGGATGCCGACCGTCACCGGCCGTCGCGCGATCTGGTCGGCGCCGATGTCGATGCGGATCAGGTTGTTCGGCAGCACGAAGCCGCCGTCGCCATAGCCGTCATAATCGGTCGGGCCGAACTCGGTGCCGGCGGCGATCACCAGATCGGCGTCCGCCATCAGCGCGCGCACCGCCTTCAGGCTGGGGCTGGCCGGCACGCAAAGCGAATGGCCATGCAAAAGGCCGCGCGCATTGGCAGTCTCGACGACCGGAGCGCCGAGCGTTTCGGCCAGCCGCCGCAGCGCTGCGTCGGCTTTCCTGGCGCCGCCGCCAGCGAGGATCAGCGGGCGGCTGGCGGCCTTGATCAACTTCGCCGCTTCGGCGACCGCCGCCGCGTCCGGCGCCGGCGGCGCGGCGTTGCTTAACGCCGCCGCGATGCCGTCGGCGGGTTTCACCATGACGTCGGTGGGAATCTCGATATGCACCGGTCCCGGCCGGACCGACGAGAACAGCGCGAAGGCACGGGCGAGCGCGCCCGGCAACTGCTTGGCCTCGGTCACACGCTCTGAGAACAGCGCGACCTTTTCCATCATGCCACGCTGGTCGGGCAGTTCATGCAGGAAGCCCAGACCCTTGCCCAGCGTATCGGTGGCGTTGACACCGGAGATGACCAGCATCGGCACCGAATCGGCGCGCGCCTGGCCCATGGCGGTGATGGTGTTGGTCAGCCCCGGTCCGGTGATGACGAAGGCGACGCCCGGCCGGCCGCCGGCGCGCGCATAGCCGTCGGCCATGAATCCAGCGCCCTGCTCGTGGCGCGGCGTGACATGACGGATCCTCGAACGCGCCAGGCCGCGATAAAGCTCGACCGTATGCACGCCCGGAATGCCGAAGACGGTGTCGACGCCATGCGCTTCGAGCAAGGTGATCAACACTTCGCCAACGGTGGTCATCAATTTCCTCCCATTAGGGCAGGTCACTGTTCTCACGGAACAGCGACCCGCTCTATCTCTTGTTTCTTACGCAATTCCGGACGGAAAACCGCTTCTCACTTTTCCTGGAACTGCTTTTCCGGCGCAAGGCCGAGCTCGGCCTCTATGGCTTTGATGCCGATCGCCGCCAATTCGCCAGGCGAGAACATCTCGCCGGCCAGGCAGCCTTCGATCCAGAGCCCGTCGATGATCGCGTTGATGGCGATGGCATGGTGGCGCAGCTCGCCTGCGTCCGGCTTGCGCCGTTCGGCGGCCAGCACTTCGGCCACGACCGCTTCCACCTCGTTGCGAAAGCCGAGATAGCCTTCGCGGTGAGCGCGGGCGAGCGTCGGATCGGCGCCGGCGCGGCCGATAAAGGTTGCCCAGAGCGAAAACACCCGTTGGTCGATGATCGGCGCGTTGAGATTGGCGGTGACGAAAGCGGCAAGTCGCTGGCGCGGCGAGGCGTCTTCCATGAGCAACGCCGCTTTCGCCTGCTCGGTCATGCGGTCCATCAATGCCGCATAGGCCTCCTGCAGCAAATCCGCCTTGCCGGGGAAATAGTGGCGGATCAGCCCGGCGGTGACGCCGGCGCGCAAGGCGATGGTGCGCAGGGTGGCGCCCTCGAGGCCATGTTCCGCCACGCTGTCCAGGGTCGCGTCGATCAAGTCCTGCCGCCGCCGCTCCTCGCCCTCGCGGCGGAACTTGCGGCGCGCATTCATTGGCGCAGGATTGGCCGCGTCAGGCATGTCGGGCCGCCTTCGCAGGCGATGCAGAGTGCATCCGCCTCGAAGGTTTCGACCGCGCAGCCGGCGGCTTCCATCGCGGCTTTGGTCTTGGGAAAGCCGGCCACGGCAATGACCTTCAACGGGCTGGTCGGCAGCACATTCAGACTGAGACCGTTCGAGGCGGCGAACTCTTGCGCATCGCCTTCGACCAGGCGGATGCCGCGCGCCTTCAGCATCTGGTAGAACGGGGCTGGCAGAAGCGGCGAATAGACCAGCGCGAGGTCGTCGGCCAGCGGGCTGATCATCGACATCAGATGCAGGCACGCCTCTTCGCCCTGCCACAGCGGCAGGTCGAAGCCATAGACGGAAATGCCGAGCGGCGTCAGCAGGTTGGCGACCTGCTGGATGCCTTCCTGGTTGGTGCGAACACCGCGCCCGATCGCCAGCGTGCGGGAATCCACCCATACACAGTCGCCGCCTTCGACCTGGCCGGGCGCCTCGACGCGGCCAAGGACCGGAATGCCAAGCCTTCTGTAGGTCTCCTCATGTAGCGAAGGCTCTTTGGCGCGCAACGGCTTGCCCATCGACAGGATCAGCGCGCCGCGATCGGTCATCAGCGACGGGTCATGCGTGAACACCGAATCCGCGAGACCGTCGGCCTTGTCGTCGATCCACTCGATTTCGGCGCCGGAAGTGGACACCAGCTCGGCAAGGAGCGCATGCTGCATTGCCGCTTTCGCCGGGTCGAAACCCGGGCCATAGTGCCAGGCGGCCCTATCGGCGCCGCGCATGGCGTTGGCCGCCGAACGCATCAGCACGCGCCGCAACGGCGCCGCCATGGACTGTGATCCGAAAGCGCTCATCGATGCCCTTCTAAGATGAAAAAAAGCGGAAAAATTTCATGAAAGGCTATTTATACACTTGCACAACAACGCCGCAAGTGCCGTAATGAGCGGGATTGACGGGCTCGCGCTGTCGGGTCCATGCTGAAGTCTGGAGCGGGCAGTACAGCGTATGTTGATTAGCCGGATGGACGTTCGACGACCTGCCTTCGACCATAGAGAGGTCGCCCGGTGAGCGTGGCGGACGCTGCCCCAATCCAATCCGGCAAGGCGCAAAGCGCCGCCGCCGAAGCCATCCACGTCGAGAACCTGCATAAGAAATTCGGCCAGCTGCACGTGCTGAAGGGCGTTTCGCTGTCGGCGCGCGACGGCGAGGTAGTCGCCGTCATCGGCGGCTCCGGCTCCGGCAAGTCGACGCTGTTGCGCTGCATCAACTGCCTCGAAAACCCGACCAGCGGCATCATCCGGGTCAATGGCGAGGAGATCAAGCTCAAGGCCGACAGCCACGGCCATACCGTTCCGGCCGACCGCCGGCAGATCGAGCGGATCCGCTCGCGGCTCGGCATGGTGTTCCAGAATTTCAACCTGTGGAGCCACATGACGCTGATCGAGAACGTCATCGAAGTTCCGGTGCATGTGCTGGGCGTGAAGCGCGACGAAGCGATCGCCCAGGCCGAGAAACTGCTTGCCCGCGTCGGGTTGGCGGAGAAGCGGGACGTCTATCCGGCCTTCCTGTCCGGCGGTCAGCAGCAACGCGCCGCGATCGCCCGGGCGCTGGCGATCAATCCCCGCGTCATGCTGTTCGACGAGCCGACGTCGGCGCTCGATCCGGAACTTGTCGGCGAAGTGCTGAAGGTGATCGGCGACCTGGCGCGCGAGGGGCGCACCATGGTGCTGGTGACGCATGAAATGAAGTTCGCCCGCGAGGTCGCGACGCATGTCGTCTACCTCTACAACGGGCTGGTCGAGGAGGAAGGTCCGCCGGAACAATTGTTCGGCGCGCCCAAATCCGAAAGGCTCAAACAATTCCTCCGCAATGTCGGCTAGGGGCCGGCATCAAGCGGAGCGAAAAACCGGGAACAACAACAAACTGGGAGTCCTGACATGAAGACTGTTCTCAAGACCTTCGCCGCCGCGCTGCTTCTCGGCGTCGCGGCGATGGGTGGCGTGGCCAAGGCCGAGCAGGTGAAGATCGGCGTCGCCGCCGAACCCTACCCGCCCTTCACCTCGCCCGACGCCAGCGGCAAATGGGTTGGCTGGGAAATCGAGTTCATCGACGCCGTCTGCGCCGAAGAGAAGCTCGACTGCGTCATCACGCCGGTCGCCTGGGACGGCATCATTCCGGCGCTGACCACCAAGAAAATCGACCTTATCGTCTCCTCGATGTCGATCACCGCCGAGCGCGAGAAGACGATCGACTTCTCGGACAAGTACTACAACACCCCGACCGCGATCATCGGACCAAAGGACCAGAAGTTCGGCGCCGCGCCGGACGATCTCAAGGGCAAGGTTATCGGCGTGCAGGTCTCGACTGTGCATGCCGTCTACGCCAAGAAGCATTTCACCGGCGCGCAGGAAATCAAGGAATACCAGACCCAGGACGAAGCCAACAACGATCTGGCCGCCGGCCGTCTCGACGCGGTGCAGGCCGATTCCATCGCGCTCGGCGAATTCCTGAAATCCGACCAGGGCAAGGCCTGCTGCGACCTGAAGGGCATGGTGGCCCCGGACGACGAAGTGCTTGGACCGGGCGTCGGCGCCGGCGTGCGCAAGGAAGACACCGCGCTCAAGGAAAAGATCAATGCCGGCATCAAGGCGATCCGCTCCAACGGCAAATATGACGAGATCTCGAAGAAATATTTCGACTTCGACATCTATGGCGGCGCGACGCAGTCGAACTGAACCCTCTCGCAAATGAGTGAGGGCATGGCGTCCGCGCCATGCCCGATCCTTGCCACGCACGCCTGCCGCTGACCTTGGCTTCAGTGGCTTGCCAGCAATCCGGGGGCGAAGCTGATCGACGCCTTTCTTCCGGCCTCCGCGGCCGGCATTTTCGAACTCCTGTCACCCGTGGCGCCCGGCTGGGGCGGCACGCTGCTGGTCGGGTTGCTGCATTCGCTCGAGATCGCCATCGGCGCCACCTGCCTCGGCCTGCTGATCGGCACCGCCGGCGCCTTTGGCAAGCTCTATGGCGGTCCGGTGACGCGCGATCTGCTGGCAGTCTACACCACGGTGGTCCGCGCGGTGCCGGAACTGGTGCTGATCCTGCTGCTCTATTATGCCGGCACCGACCTCATCAACCAGGTGCTGGCGGCTATGGGCTATAGCCGTGTCGACATCAGCGGGCTGGCGGCCGGCATTTTCGTGCTGGGTTTCGTCCAGGGCGCCTATTCGACCGAAGTCATCCGCGGCGCCATCCTCGCCATCCCGCAAGGCCAGATCGAGGCCGCCCGCGCCTACGGCATGCCGCCAGGCCTGATGCTGCGACGCATCACGCTGCCGGCGATGCTGCCTTTCGCCATCCCCGGCCTCGCCAATCTGTGGCTGATCGCCACCAAGGACACGGCGTTGCTCGCCGTCGTCGGCTTCTTCGAACTGACACTGGCGACGCGCCAGGCAGCCGGTGTCACCAAGGCCTATCTGCTCTTCTACGTCGCCGCCGGCGTGCTTTACCTGGCAGTGACACTCTTCTCCAACCTGCTCATCGGCCGGGTCGAGACCTGGTCGCGGCGCGGCATGCCCTCCGTCAAGGAGGCGCGCTGATGTCGGCCGAAGCCACCGCGATCAACATGGCGGCGCGCGCCTCGATCTGGCTGAAGCCGCACCGCATCATGCTCATCCTGATCGCCTTGGGGCTGGTCCTCTGCGCCGCCTTCTTCATGCGTTGGGACTGGCTGCCGCAATATTGGGAAATGGGCCTGATGGGCATCTGGCGGGCGCTGTGGATCCTGGCCGTCACCTGCGCGCTGGGCTTCGCGCTGGCCGTGCCGCTCGGGCTCGCCCAGGCCGGCGGACCGATCTGGTTCTCGGCACCGGCCAAGGTCTTCTGCACCATCATTCGGGGAACGCCGCTGCTCCTGCAGCTCTGGCTGCTCTATTACGGCCTCGGCTCGATCTTCCCGCAATATCCGTGGATCCGCCAATCGTGGCTCTGGCCGTATCTCAGGCAGGCCTGGCCCTATGCCGTCGTGGCGCTGACCTTCTCCTTCGCCGGCTATGAGGGCGAAGTGATGCGCGGCGCCTTCGCCGGCGTGCCGCGCGGACAGCTGGAGGCCGCCCGCGCCTTCGGCATGAGCCGCTGGAAGATCTTCCGCCGCATCTGGCTGCCGCAGGCCTTCTACCGGGCGCTGCCGACGCTGACCGGCGAAACGGTGCTGCAGTTGAAGTCGACACCGCTGGTGGCGACGATCAGCGTCATCGACATCTTCGCCGTATCCTCCAAGGTGCGCCAGGACACCTACCTGACCTATGAGCCTTTGCTGCTTCTGGCGCTGATCTATATGACGATCACCGGCATCCTGGTCTTCGTGTTCAGCCGGATCGAGGCGCGGATTCCGGTGAAGATCGGATAAGTGAGTAGTGAATAGTGAGTGGTGAGTAGTGGGCCGGTTGCTGGTTTTACCCTACTGACTACTCCCTACTTCCTACTCACTCAGGAGCAGCCCTGATGCAACTCACTCTCGACCAGGCAACAGGCCTATGCCGGATGGCGGCGCTCGGCGCGGGCGCCAATGAGGAGGCGGCGCAGTCGCTGACCGCTTCGATCATCGCAGCCGAAGCCGAGGGCCTGTCGACCGTCGGCCTGTCGCATTTCATCGACTATCTTGAGGCGCTCGAAGCCGGCCGCATCGACGGCAATGCCGATCCGGTGATCACAAGGCCGGCGCTCGCGGTCTATCTTTCCGATGCGCGCGGCGGGCTTGCCCATACCGGCTTCGACCGCACGATCGACGACCTGGTCAAGGCGGCGAAATTGTTCGGCGTCTCGATCTTCTCGCAGAAGAACGCCTATACATGCGGCGCGCTCGGCTATTTCACCGGGCGGCTGGCCGAGCAGGGGCTGGTCTCCTTCGCCGCCACCAACGGGCCGGCCGTGCTTGCCGGCTCGGGCTCGATCAAGCCGGTCTATTGCACCAATCCGATGTCCTTCGCCTCGCCCGCCGCCGACGGGCCGCCGCTGGTCATCGACCAGTCGTCGAGCGCCACCGCCTTCGTCAACATCCGCAAGGCGGCCGAGGACGGCAAGAAAATCCCCGAGGGCTGGGCGCTGGATGCCAGCGGCAATCCGACCACCGATCCGGCGGCGGCGATGAAGGGGGCGATGCTCGCCTTCGGCGGCCAGCGCGGCGCCAACATCGCCTTGATGGTCGAGGTGCTGGCCGCCGGCATTTCCGGCGCGAACTGGTCGCTTGATGCGCCCTGGTTCACCGGCGGACCTGACAGCCCCGGCACCGGCCTTTTTGTTCTGGCCATCGAGCCCAAGCTGCTCGATCCGGATTTCGAGCAGCGCATGAAGGACCAGCTCGACCGGCTGCGGCGGCGCTATGGCGTGCACATCCCCGGACGCTCGCGCGCCGAGGCCGCGGAGAAGGCAAAGGCGCGCGGCATCACCACGTCCAGGGCGGTCGTGCAGCGCATCTCCGAGTTTGCCGAGCGCTATTCGGCCTGATTTTTCCAACGCTATTGAACCTTTTCCCGACCTGACGCGACACATTCGCGGCACCCCTCGCCGCGAGCCGCCTGGTTGGCTGTTCGGCTCGCGGCTGGCGGCGCCGCGCCGGGCGTTCAGGGCGGGGGCGGGCGTGCTTGCTTCACGCCACCTTGATACCGTCTCAGGTCAGGCCGCCTCGTTGGACCCTGTTTCGGCGTGGAACTGCCCGGAAAACCCCGCTTCTGAACTGACCCCCGAAAGTTGGACACAACCTTCGGGGGTTTTGCATGTCCAAACACAGTTCGCGTTTCAAGCGCTCGGTTGTCGATAGCTATTTGTGCGGGAATGAAAGCTACGCGAGTGCTGGGTCGAAGCGTGGAGTTGACGCGGCGACTGTCCGCAAGTGGGTTGGCCTGTACCAGGCGCATGGCGATGCCGGGCTGTCTGGCAAATACGGTCGTTACGACGCGGCGTTCAAGCTGTGCGTGCTCGAGCGGATGTGGAAGGAAGGCCTGTCGTATCGCCGGACGGCGGCGCTGTTCAATATCCGCAATGCCGGTTGCCTGGCGGGCTGGGAGAAGCGCTATCATGCTGGCGGGATAGAGGCGCTCGGCCCACGTCCCAGAGGACGCCCCATGTCGAAGCCGCCGGCCCCCGCAGTGCCTGTTGCAGCCAGTGACGAGGCCAAAAGCCGTGAAGAACTGCTGGCCGAACTGAAGCAGCTGCGGATGGAGAACGCCTACCTAAAAAAACTGAAGGCCTTAACGCAGGAACACGCGCCCAAAAAGCGCAAGCCGTCCAGGCGTTAAGGCCGTTGCATCCGCTTAAGGGCCTGCTCGAACTGGCGAAGCTGCCGCGCAGCACGTTCTATTACGGGCAAAAGGCAGCTTCGCGCCCAGACCGCCATGCGGCGCTGAAGGAGGCGATCAAGGCCATCTTCGACAGCCACAAGGGCCGCTATGGCTATCGCCGGGTGACCGCGCAACTGCGCCAGTTGGGTCAACGCGTCAATCACAAGACGGTCCAGAGCCTGATGGCCGGGATGGGCTTGAAGTCGCTGGTCAGGCCGAAGAAGTATCGTTCCTACAGGGGCGAGGTTGGGCGGACCGCTCCCGATCTCTTGCAGCGCAAGTTCAACGCGGAGCGCGCCAACCGCAAATGGGTGACCGACGTGACGGAGTTCAGCGTGGCCGGCGACAAGCTCTACCTGTCACCCATCATGGACCTCTACAATGGCGAGATCCTCGCGTTCGAAACCTCACGAAGGCCGCTGTTCAAGCTGGTGGACAATATGCTGACCAAAGCCCTTGCCCGGCTCGATGAGGACGAACGGCCGATCCTGCATTCCGATCAGGGATGGCAATACCAGATGCCGGCATTCCAGCGCAGGCTGGAAGCCAGAGGCCTTGCTCAGAGCATGTCACGCAAAGGCAATTGCCTCGACAACGCACCGATGGAGAGCTTCTTCGCCACCCTCAAGTCCGAACTCTTCCATCCGGAAAGGTTCGAAACCGTCCAAAGTCTCGATACGGCCATCATGCGCTACATCGACTATTACAACCACCGCCGCATCAAACTGAAACTGAAAGGGCTGAGCCCTGTGCAATACAGGACACAGCCCTTAAATCCACCAGCTCAATGAACCGTCCAACTTTATGGGGTCAGTTCATTCGGCGGGGTTTTCTGTTTTCTCCAAACGCGGCGGAGCGGCATTCCGGGCAAGTTCAAAAACGGGGCGATGGCGACCTCCGGTCGCTCTTTGCCTTTGGCGAGAAACGGATTAAGAAACGGCTTCAGCCAAGCATTCGCGCGGAGCCAGTCATGACCGAAATCCTGCAGACCCCCAAGCTCGTCGTCGTTTTCGGCGGCTCGGGCTTCGTCGGTCGCCATGTCGTCCGCGCCCTTGCCAAGCGCGGCTACCGCATCCGGGTCGCCTGCCGGCGGCCCGACCTTGCCGGCCACGTGCAGCCGCTCGGCAATGTCGGCCAGATCCAGCCGGTGCAGGCCAATGTGCGCGTGCGCTGGTCGGTCGACCGCGCCGTGCAGGGCGCCGACCATGTCGTCAACCTGGTCGCCATCCTGCATCAGACCGGCCGCCAGAAATTCGGCGCCGTGCACGATTTCGGCGCGCGCGCCGTTGCCGAGGCCGCACGATCGGTCGGCGCCGGCCTCACCCACATTTCGGCGCTCGGCGCCGATTTGAATTCCCCATCCGACTATGCCCGCACCAAGGCGCTCGGCGAGAAGGCAGTGTTCGATACGATTGCGGACGCCGTCATCTTCCGCCCGTCGATCAATTTCGGGCCGGAGGACAGCTTCTTTAACCGCTTCGCCGGCATGGCGCGCTTCTCGCCTGTGCTGCCGCTGATTGGCGGCGGACAGACAAAATTCCAGCCGGTGTATGTCGGCGACGTCGCCGAGGCGATCGCGCGCTCGGTCGACGGCAAGATCAAGGGCGGCCAGATCTATGAGCTCGGCGGTCCGCAGGTGCTGACATTCAAGGAATGCATGGAGGAGATGCTTGCCGTGATCGACCGCAGGCGGCTTCTGGTGCCTGTGCCGTGGTGGGTGGCGAACCTGCAGGCATCGATCCTTCAGTTGCTGCCCAATCCGTTGCTGACCAAGGACCAGGTGCTGCAGTTGCGCGCGCACAACGTCGTTTCGGACGAAGCCGCCAAGGCCGCCAGGACGCTTACCGGCCTGGGCATCCAGCCACAGGCAATCGCCACCATCCTGCCCAGCTATCTCTGGCGCTTCCGCGCCGCCGGCCAGTTCCAGCAGCGCCGGCCGATCGCCGAACGCTAGAGCGTTTCACCGATTCAGAGAAACGGCGAAACGCTCTATCTCTCATTTTTTGACGCAATTCCGGACGGAAAACCGCTTCACACTTTTCCTGGAATTGCTCTGATCAGCCGCGACGCGAGACCTGCATCGGCAGGCCGCCCTGCGGCTGCGTGGTGAGCTTTTGCACCGGCCATGGCTTGGTGTCGGAGGTCACGTCGAAGCGGAAGCGCGACAAAAGGATCGCCAGCGCGATGATCGCCTCCTGCATGGCGAAGCTCGCGCCGATGCAGACGCGCGGGCCGGCGCCGAAGGGCAGGTACTGGAAGCGGTCGATCTTGTCGCGGTTTTCCGGGTGGAAGCGCTCGGGCATGAAGGCGTTCGGCCTGTCCCAGAGTTTTCTGTGGCGGTGCACGACCCAAGGCATCACCAGCACGGCGGCGTATTTCGGAATGTAGAGGCCGTTCCAGGTCTCCGACTCGATCGGCTCGCGGTTGATCGAAGGCGCCGGCGGATAGAGCCTGAGCGCCTCCTCGAAAGCGGCGCGGGTGAGCGGCATGGCCTCCAGCCACTTGGTCGGATCGGGCTCGCGCGCCAGCACGGCGTCGATCTCCTGCTCGACCTTGTCGCGCTCCCAGGGCGCCTCGGCCAGGCAATAGATCGTCCAGCCCAGCGCCCGTGCCGTCGTCTCATGACCGGCGCCGATGAACGTGATGATGTTGTCCTCGACTTCCGCGCGCGTCAGCCCGTCCGGTCCCTCGGCGCGCAGCAGAAGGGTGAGAAAATCCTGCGGCACGCCATCGGAGTCGCGCTTCATCCGTTCTTCGCGCATCCTCACCGTGCCGGCGACGATGTTGCGGAAATAGGCCATGGTCTTGCGTCCGCGAATGCGGGTCAGGCGCGGCAGCCATTCGGGCGCGCGCAACAGGTCGAGCGGGTCGACGCGGCCCATGGTCTCGAACAGGCGGTCGATCTCCTTGGCGAAGCTGCCCGGCTCGCCGGCGATCTCGCCGGAAAACAGCGTCTCGGCCAGGATGTCATAGGTGAGCAGCGTCATGTCATGCGCGACATCGGTCGTGCCGCCCGCTTCATAGCGGGTGACGAATTCCAGCGTGCGCTTCAGCATCGGCGCCGCGAAACCGAAGATGTGGCGCGGCGTGAAAACCGGCGCCATCGCCTTGCGCGAGCGTCTCCAGACCTCGCCCTCGGCAGTCAGCAGCCCATCGCGCAGGATCGGGCGCAGGATCAGCTGGCGCACGGTCGCCATCTTGTAGTTCCTGGCGTTGTCGATCAGCACATGGCGGATGAGGCCGGGATCGTTGGCGACGATCAGATGTCCGCCGACACCATTCGCCGAAACCCAGGGTTCGTTGTAGGTGTGCTCGCCCCACAATTCGAGCGGGTTGCGGTAGACGATGCGCATCATCTCCAGCGTCGAAGGCGGCTCAGTGCGCGGCTTGGGCGCCGGCGGCACGAAGGGGGCGGGCTTGGTGTCCATGATGCATGCTCCGCTGACAGCGGTGAATGTAGTGCCCGACAAGGCCGGCGTCCATGTGACCGGACGGCAGCGCACGATCCGCCGCATCGCCGGAATGTGAGCGACATCAGCCGATAGCTGCTTGCTGCCGGTGGCAAGCTGCGTTAGTCACCAATGGATACCGCCAAGCAAGGAGCCCTCCCGTGAAGCATCGGTTGAACATCATCATCGGCAGCACACGGCCGGGACGCGCCGGCCCGATCTTCGGCGAATGGCTGGAAGGATTCGCGCGCGAGCACGGCAAGTTCGAGCCGGCGCTGACCGACATCGCCGCGTTCAGCCTGCCGATGCTCGACGAACCGCACCATCCGCGCCTGCGCAAGTACGAGAACGACCATACCAAGGCGTGGTCGGAGGCGATCGACGCCGCCGACGCCTTCGTGTTCGTGGCGCCGGAGTACAACTACTTCGTGGCGCCCGCGATCGTGAACGCCATCGACTACCTGCTCCATGAATGGCGCTACAAGCCGGCGGCGATCTTCAGCTATGGCGGCGTGTCCGGCGGATTGCGCGCCGCGCAATCGCTGAAGCCGCTGCTCACCTCGGTCGGCGTCATGCCGATCCCGGAAGGCGTGGCGCTGCCCGCTTATGCGAGCCTGCTCGATGAGAAGCGCGCCTATCATCCGAGCGAACAGGTGCTGGGCGGCGCTAAGGCAATGCTGGACGAACTGTTCCGCTGGAGCGAGGCGCTCAAGACGCTGCGTGCGGCCGAATAGGTACAAGAGCTTCCCAGGAAGGCAACTATCAGGCTGCGCTTAGGCGCGGCCTTTTGCGTCTCATCGACCCTTTCCAGCCGAACGCCGGGACCGTATCAGCCCGAGGCGTGGAAACGCCTTGCCGCCAAGCCGGCAAAATGCCCGCAAACCTTGGAAAATCCGCCATTTGCGCCTATATCTAGGACATCAAAACGGCGCGATTCGCGGCCATTTTTCCGCGCCGGACCAGCGACATCAATCAGACAGGTTTTCATGAGCGATCAGACCGAAAGCGCCAACGGCGCGGAAGCCGAGTACGGCGCCGATTCCATCAAGGTTTTGAAGGGGTTGGACGCGGTGCGCAAGCGGCCGGGCATGTATATCGGCGACACCGACGACGGCTCGGGCCTGCATCACATGGTCTATGAGGTGGTGGACAACGCCATCGACGAGGCGCTGGCCGGCCATGCCGACCTCGTTTCGGTGACCCTCAACCCCGACGGTTCCGTCACCGTCATCGACAATGGCCGCGGGATTCCCACCGATATCCACCCCTCGGAGGGTGTTTCGGCGGCCGAAGTGATCATGACGCAGCTGCATGCCGGCGGCAAATTCGACCAGAACTCCTACAAGGTTTCGGGCGGCCTGCATGGCGTCGGCGTCTCGGTGGTCAACGCGCTTTCGGCCTGGCTCAAGCTCAAGATCCGCCGCAACGGCGAGATCTTCGAGATGAGCTTCACGCATGGCAATGCCGACGCGCCGTTGAAGGTGACCGGCAGCTATGTGCAGGACAAGCAGCCCGGCACTTATGAAGGCCGCAGCGGCAGCGAGATCACCTTCTTCCCGTCGGCCGAGACCTTCACCATGGTTGAGTTCGATTACAACACGCTGGAGCACCGGCTGCGCGAGCTCGCCTTCCTCAATTCCGGCGTGCGCATCGTGCTGACCGACGCGCGCCATGCCGACCTCGTGCGCCATGAGCTGCATTATGACGGCGGCCTGGAGGAGTTCGTCAAATATCTCGACCGGGTGAAGAAGCCGCTGATCGAGGCGCCAATCGCCATCCGCGCCGAGCGCGACGGCATCACCGTCGAAGTGGCGATGTGGTGGAACGACAGCTACCACGAGAATGTGCTGGCTTTCACCAACAACATCCCGCAGCGCGACGGCGGCACGCATCTGGCCGGCTTCCGCGCGGCGCTGACCAGGCAGATCACCGGTTATGGCGAGGCCTCCGGCCAGACCAAGAAGGAAAAGGTCTCGCTCACCGGCGACGACTGCCGCGAAGGCCTGACCGCTGTTCTCTCAGTCAAGGTGCCGGACCCGAAATTCTCCTCGCAGACCAAGGACAAGCTGGTCTCGTCCGAGGTTCGCCCGGTGGTGGAGAGCCTGGTCAACGAGGCGCTGGGCACCTGGCTGGAAGAGCATCCGAGCGAAGGCAGGGTCGTGGTCGAGAAGGTGATCCAGGCGGCTGCGGCGCGCGAAGCCGCGCGCAAGGCGCGCGACATCACGCGCAAGAGCACGCTCGGCGTCACCTCGCTACCCGGCAAGCTCGCCGACTGCCAGGAGCGCGATCCGGCCAAGTCGGAAATCTTCATCGTCGAGGGTGACTCCGCAGGCGGCTCGGCCAAGGGCGGCCGCTCGCGCCAGAACCAGGCGATCCTGCCGCTGCGCGGCAAGATCCTGAATGTGGAGCGCGCGCGCTTCGACCGCATGCTCTCCTCCGAGATGATTGGCACGCTGATCACCGCGCTCGGCACCTCGATCGGCAAGGACGAGTTCAACGCCGACAAGCTGCGCTATCACAAGATCATCCTGATGACGGACGCCGACGTCGACGGCGCCCATATCCGCACGCTGCTGCTCACCTTCTTCTTCCGGCAGATGCCGGAGCTGATCGAGCGCGGCCATCTCTATATTGCCCAGCCGCCGCTCTACAAAGTTACGCGGGGAAAAAGCTCGCAATATCTCAAGGACGAAAGCGCCTATGAGGAATATCTGATCGAGTCCGGGCTGGACGAGGCGTCGCTGGTGCTCGCTTCCGGCGAGGTCCGCACCGGACAGGACCTGCGCGCCTCCATCGACGACGCGCTGGCGGTGCGGCAGCTGATCAACGGGCTGCACACGCGCTACAACCGCAGCGTCGTCGAGCAGGCAGCGATCGCCGGCGCGCTCAATGCCGACGTGCTTGGCGATCTCGGCCGCGCCAACGCCATGGCCGAGCGCGTCGCGCAGCGGCTCGACATGATCGCCGAGGAGACCGAGCGCGGCTGGTCCGGACGGCTGTCGACCTCCAATGACGGTTCGGGCGGCTATGTCTTCGAGCGCACCGTGCGCGGTGTGAAGGATGTGGTGCAGCTCGACGCCGGGCTGATCGCTTCGGCCGATGCGCGCCAGCTCGACCGCTATGCGCCGCGGCTTTCGGAAGTCTATGGCGAGCAGCCGGCGCTGCGCCGCAAGGAGAACTCCGAGCTTGTTTCGGGGCCGCTGGCGCTGCTCAACGCGGTGTTCGCTTCAGGGCGCAAGGGCCTCACCATGCAGCGCTATAAGGGTCTCGGCGAGATGAATGCGGAACAGCTCTGGGAAACCACGCTGGATCCGAATGTGCGCTCGCTGCTGCAGGTCAAGGTCAATGACGCGACCGACGCCGACTCGCTGTTCTCGCGCCTGATGGGCGACGAGGTGGAGCCGCGGCGCGAGTTCATCCAGGACAATGCGTTGTCAGTGGCCAATCTGGATATCTGAGCGCAACTACACACTCAAAAAGCAAGGCCCGGCGTTTGCCGGGCCTTGCTTTTTGAAGTCTGCAATCAAGCTCAGTGATCCATGGCCTTGACGATTTCCTCGGTCATCTTCTTGGCGTCGCCGAGCAGCATCATGGTGCCGTCCTTGTAGAACAGCGTGTTGTCGATGCCGGCATAGCCGGAGCCGAGCGAGCGCTTGACGAAGAGGCAGGTGCGGGCCTTGTCGACGTCAAGGATCGGCATGCCGTAGATCGGCGAGGACTTGTCGTCGCGCGCGGACGGGTTGGTGACGTCGTTGGCGCCAATGACATAGGCGACGTCGGCCTGCGCGAATTCGGAGTTGATATCCTCCAGCTCGAACACCTCGTCATAGGGCACGTTGGCCTCGGCCAAGAGCACGTTCATGTGGCCGGGCATGCGGCCGGCGACCGGGTGGATGGCGTATTTGACCTCGACGCCGTTGGCCTTGAGCTTGTCGGCCATTTCGCGCAACGCGTGCTGCGCCTGGGCGACCGCCATGCCGTAGCCGGGCACGATGATGACCTTTTGCGCGTTCATCATCAGGTAAGCGGCGTCGTCGGCCGAGCCCTGCTTGACGGTGCGCTCGATGCCGTCATCGGCAACGGCCGCCGTCTCGCCGCCGAAGCCGCCAAGGATGACCGAAATGAAGCTCCGGTTCATGCCCTTGCACATGATGTAGGACAGGATGGCGCCGGACGAGCCGACCAGCGCGCCGGTGATGATCAACGCCAAATTGCCGAGGGTGAAGCCAAGCGCTGCCGCCGCCCAACCGGAATAGGAGTTCAGCATCGACACAACGACCGGCATGTCGGCGCCGCCGATCGGGATGATCAGGAGCACGCCGAGCACCAGCGAGGCGGCGACGATCAGCCAGAAGACGAGCTTCGATTCGGTGGCGACCAGAAGCACGATCAACACCACCAGGGCGACGCCGAGCGCGATGTTGATCAAGTGGCGTCCGCCGATCATGATCGGCTTGCCGGACATGCGGCCGTCGAGCTTGAGGAAGGCGATGACCGAGCCGGTGAAGGTGATGGCGCCGATTGCCACACCGAGGCTCATCTCGACCAGCGCCTGGGCGTGGATGTCGCCCGCCGTGCCGATGCCGAAGCTTTCCGGCGCGTAGATGGCGGCGGCGGCCACCATGACGGCGGCGAAGCCGACGAGCGAGTGGAAGGCGGCGACCAGTTGCGGCATCGAGGTCATGGCGATACGACGCGCGGTGACGGCGCCGATGCCGCCGCCGATGGCGAGGCCGAGCACGATCAGGCCGAAGCGGCCGGCCGATGGAGTCGCCAGCGCCAGGGTGGTCGCGATGGCGATGCCCATGCCGATCATGCCGTAGAGATTGCCCTGGCGGCTGGTGGTCGGGTGCGAGAGCCCGCGCAGCGCCAGGATGAACAGGATGCCGGAGACGAGATAGAGGAAGGAAGCGAGATTGACGGTCACGTCACTTTTCCTTCTTCTTGTACATGGCGAGCATGCGCTGGGTGACCAGGAAGCCGCCGAAGATGTTGACCGAGACCAGCACCAGGGCGACGAAGCCGAAGCCCGCGGCGAGGCCGGAAGCGGCAATGCCGACGGCAAGCAGCGCGCCGACGACGATGACCGAGGAGATGGCGTTGGTGACGGCCATCAGCGGCGTGTGCAGCGCTGGCGTCACCGACCACACGACATAGTAGCCGACGAAGATCGCCAGCACGAAGATGGCGAAACGGAAGACGAAGGGATCGATGGCGCCGCCCGAAAGCGCGTGCGCGGCGTTGCCCGCAGCCTCGGCGCCGGCAGGCGCGTTGGCAAGATCCTGCACCGCCAGCCGCACGGCGGCGGTCGCCTGGTCGAGTTGTTCGAGGGCTTTCTGCAAGGCGTCCATCACGCGGTCCCCTTAGGCTTGGCTGCGGCCTTCTTCCTTGCCGCCGGCTTCGCGTCGGCGGCTTCGGCGACCATGGTCGTCGCCGGAACGGCCGCCGGCTCGGTGCGCGGCTCTTCCGCCGCCTTAGCGAAGTTCGGGTGCACGACCTTGCCGCCGTCGGTCAGCATCGTCGCCTTGACCAACTCGTCGTCGCGCTTGATGGCAAGCTGCTTCGTCGCCTTGTCGACCATCGTCTCGAGGAAGGCGTAGAGGTTCTTGGCGTAGAGCAGCGAGGCCGAGGCCGCGACGCGGCCCGGCATGTTGAGATGGCCGACGATCTTGACGCCGTTTTCGGTCGTCACGACCTTGCCGGGCATCGCGCCCTCGACATTGCCGCCGCGCTCGACGGCGAGGTCGACGATCACCGAACCCGGCTTCATCGAGGCGACCATGGCGGCCGAGACCAACTTCGGCGCGGGGCGGCCGGGGATCAGCGCCGTGGTGATGACGATGTCCTGCTTGGCGATGTGCTCCGCCGTCAGCGCCGCCTGCTTGGCCTGGTATTCCTTCGACATTTCCTTGGCGTAGCCGCCGGCCGTCTCGGCCGCCTTGAACTCTTCGTCCTCGACCGCCAGGAACTTCGCGCCAAGCGACTGCACCTGCTCCTTCACCGCCGGGCGAACGTCGGTGGCGGTGACCACGGCGCCAAGGCGGCGCGCGGTGGCGATCGCCTGCAGGCCGGCGACGCCAACGCCCATGATGAAGGTTTTCGCAGCCGGCACGGTGCCAGCGGCGGTCATCATCATCGGCAATGCGCGATCATATTCGGCGGCCGCGTCGATCACCGCCTGGTAGCCGGCGAGATTGGCCTGCGAGGACAGCACGTCCATCACCTGCGCGCGGGTGATGCGCGGCATGAATTCCATGGAGAAAGCGGAGATGCCGGCCCTGGCCATGGCGGCCACCGCGGCATCGTTGCCATAGGGGTCCATGATGGCGATGACGGCGGCGCCGGACTTGTAGCCTTTCAGCTCGGCGTCGGTCGGCCGGCGCACTTTCAGCACGACGTCGGCCTTCGACGCGTCGGCAGTCTTGCCGATCGCGGCACCCACGGCAGCAAAATCCTGGTCGGGGATGCGGGAGCCGAGGCCGGCGCCCTTCTCGACGATCACGTCGAAGCCGAGACCAGCCAGACGTTTGACCGTTTCCGGCGAGGCCGCGACGCGCGGCTCGCTCGGGTCAAGCTCACGAGGGATGAACACTATTTGTCCCACCGGGCGATCCTTTCGGCTGGAACCTTGATTACGCAAGGCGTCGGCCGGACGTCCGGCGACGTCGAGGGCGATGGGCTTGGGAAGTCTACCGCAGAATAAGCGTGCCGATGGCCGTGATCAGGATGAACACGATGAGGCCCGAGAAGAAGCCGCCGACGAAGAAGCCAAAGGCCATGGCAATGAGGATGGCGGCGCAGATCAGCGAGCCGTATTTGGCAAGGCCTAGGAAGGCCTTGTAGGTGCGATCGTGCTCGGCATAGTCCATCTGCGCGCCAAGCTCGACCGGACCGGCGGGCGTGTGATCAGCCATGGAAGTACCCCTTCGAAAAAGCCTTTGAGGCACATAGCGAAAAGCCGAACCAAGAGCAATGGCGCTATTGCCGCACAACCTGCGACAACAGCCTCAAATGAAAGTTGAAATTGAACGGCGTGCCGTTGCCCGCGCGGCAAGGGGGACTTCAACCGGCGAGTTGGGGAAAAAGGCCGAGCAGGCCGACGACGATCAGGTACAGCGCGACGATGTAGTTGAGGAGCCGCGGCATCACCAGGATCAGCACGCCGGCGATCAGCGAGATCAGCGGCGTCAGCGCGAATGAATGGATGGTCATGTCGCAATCCTTTCATTTGACAGGCGATCGCCAGTCAGACGGCTGCGGAGCTTGTCGTGATGCAATTTCGGCCGGAAAACCGCTCACACTTTCCTGGAATTGTTTGCTAACGCCGCAGCCGGCAGAAGGTTCACGACCCGCATTCAGGCGGCGGCGCGATAGTATTTAGCCGTCGGCACAATGGACAGGGGCGTCAGCCGGTTGATGGCCGGATTGCCGAACATCAGCCGCTGCTCCATGGGCGTCGATCTGAAGAACGGCAACCGGTCGAGTATCCGGTGGAAATTCTCTTCATTGCCGGAAATTTCGAACAATGCGAGCGGAGGAATAACGCCCGGAAACGCCTTGCCCTCGGTCATCTGCTTTGCGCTGAAGAAGCGGGAATAGAAAGCGGAATGCTCCAACTTGATCGGGATAAACATCCCGGTCTGGCGGAAATAACAGTAGGCCACCATGCAAATCCTGAGCGTCAGGAAAGGCAGGACTCCCGGCGCCGGGGCGAGGTCCGGATCGGTTGCGAACCGGGTTCCGTCGATGAAAGTCTCTCCGCGGGCAAGCCGCTCAGACAATATTTCCGGATAGGCGTCGACGGAGGGCGAGTAGGGATGCTCGCGGGTGATGTAGTGCAGCCGCAATGTGCTTACCAGGTGGCCGTCGAAATAGACGCCGAACCTGTAGGAGTTCGGCAGATTGTCCCAGCGGTCCTCGAACATCCCGCCGGCGATCGGGCCACACATACCTGAGCGCCGATAGGAGTTGTAGCGGAGCCGATAGATCGCCTCCAGATCTTCGCCCCCGGTGATGAGACGATACTCAACGTGGTCCAGTAATTGCATCATCGATTGGTTGAGCGCGGAGTCCATCCTCGCGCCGGCTTCCGCCGAAGCACTCTTCCTCGCAGCATCCATTGTCATTCCTCGAATTCCGCCTGCAACTAAGGCTATTCGAGTTGAAATGGGACACAAGCTGAAAATTCGATATTGCTGATTTACCGCTTGTTAACCTTAACGGCCGGCCATTTTCGCAGATTCTCTAAAGCAACAAGGGCAAACTCGACGCCGACGGGCCGTCCAAGACCACCTGCCGGAGATCAGTTGGACCATCCTAAGTTCAAGGTCTGAAGGCGCCGAGGCGCAGCAAGGTCAGGCTTGCCTGAAGGCGGCGGTGATCTCAGCGAAATCGCAGCCCGAATGACACCGCTCCGAACCGAGAGCAGTGTTGGAGTTTGGCCCGAAATCGGTTCAGCTGGCTGTCCTTTTGCCGGCGATATGCAACTCCGCCGCAAATGGCCATGTGACGCTCGACATCGTCTCGATGCCCGACGCGCTGAGCGCGGCGCCGAAGAGAAAACCCTGCACGAAGTCCGGCTTGACCAGATGGATCAGCGTCTTCAGCTGCTCGAAGGTCTCGACCCCTTCGATGGTGACGGAAAGGCCCAGCGTCCGGGACAGGCCGACAATGCCCTTGAGAAGGTCGAGCGACTGCCGGTTCTGGTTTAGATCGACCAGGAACGAGCGGTCGATCTTGATCTTGTCGAGCGGCAACTTGTGCAGATAGCTCAGGCTGGAATAGCCGGTCCCGAAATCGTCAAGCGCAATGCGCACGCCAAGCGCCTTCAAGTCCTCGATCGACTCACGCGTCAGCGACTTGTCGTCGAGCAATGCGGTCTCGGTGACCTCGATCTCGAGCCGGTGCGCCGCCAGGCCCGACTTGGCCAAGGCGTCCCTGACCTTCTGGACGATATCGCGGCTGCGGAAATCCTTGGCCGACAAGTTCACCGACACACTGGTCTGGGCCGGCCATTTGGCGCATTCGGCGCATGCGGCCTCCAGCACGAAGGTGCTGATGTCGGAAACGATGCCCATCTCTTCCGCCAAGGGGATGAAGACGCTGGGCGAGATTGGGCCGAGGTCGGGATGGTCCCAGCGGCAGAGCGCCTCGCAACTGGCGATGCGCATGGTGCTGACGGAGACGATCGGCTGATAGACCACGCGCAAATCCTTGGCCTGCACGGCATTGCGCAAATCCGCCTTCATCAGCTGGCGATTGCGGAAAGCGGCGTCCATGGCCGCCTCGAACAGCCGCCAGCTGTTCTTGCCGAGTTCCTTGGCCTTGTAGAGGGCAAGGTCGGCCTTGACGATCATTGCATCAACCTCGGTGTCCTTGACCTTGGACAGCACCGCGCCGCCGCTGGCCTGGATGCGCAAGCCGTGGCCGGCGACGTCCACCTCGCCCTGCAGATCCGCGAATATCTGGTCGAGCAGGGTGCTGAGATGGCTCTCGTCCTCGACGCGGTCGAAGAAGACCATGAACTCATCGCCGCCGAAGCGGCTGACCGTGATGCCCGGCCCGGCAATGGCCGCGAGACGCTCGGCCACGGCGTAAATCAACCCGTCGCCGACAGGATGACCGAGCGTGTCGTTGACGCTCTTGAAATCATCGAGATCGAGCACCGCCAGACCGCAGAGCCGCTCCTGCTCGCCGGAGGCCATGGCCTCACGGACGAGTTCGTGGAAATAGGCGCGGTTCGGCAAACCGGTCAGATTGTCGTAGCGCGCCATGAAGCGTATCTTTTCCTCCGCCTCGACGCGCGCCGTCACGTCCTCGAAGGTGACGACGCCCAGTTCCTGGCTCCCTTCACGAGCGGAGAATTCGTAGTGCTGGCCGTTTGCGAGCGAGACCAGTACCTTGCGGTCGCGGCCTTCGCGCAAGGCGCGCGTCAGTTGCGCCTCGATGTAGCGGCAGTCTTTCGGAGCCAGCATGCCGCCAGCGACGCCGCGCATCAGGAGGCCGTGGATCGACCGCCCCAGCAGCGCGCCTGGCGATTTCAATGACATCAGATGTGCTGCCTCGGCGTTGGCGACGACCACCTTTCCGTTCGAGTCGAGCATGACAAGGCCGTGCGACATCGTATTTAGCGCCCGGTCGAACCTTTGCGCCAACTCCTTCGCCTGCCGGTGACCGATGACCGCCGAGAACAGAACGTTACGGACATGATCGGCACTGCTGATGGTGACGATTGTCGTCGGAATGATCATCAGCCCGAGGACAAAGTCGGGGACGTCCATGCGCAGGGAGAGCGCAAGTGCTGGCAGCCCAATGAGGGTCACGGAAAAAATCTGCACCATGCGCCTGGAGCCGTAGCTTCGGCCGACAACCGTGAGCAGGGTGGTCAATGCCAACGACACGGACGCCAGTTCGGCGAAGCCATCGGGACGCAGGTAGATCGACACGAAACACAATGACCCCAATGCGAGGCCCTGCGCACTGCCTTTGAGAATGTAACCGCGTTCCCACGCCTCTGCCTTTTCGACAGTGGGTAAAGTGCTGCCGCTCCTTTGGAAGCTGCGGATGCTGAAGTAGCGCCAGAGGTTGACCGACAACAGAAGGAAGGCGAAGCCAAGATACAGCGGATCGTGCGTCCGCAGGTAGATCATCACTCCGAGGATCCAGTAGCATAGGCCGCCGACCACCAGCATGTAGGCGTTGTCGGACAACGCCCGCACAAACTGGATATAAACATCCGCCGGGATGTCTTCGGTCTTTGCTCTGCCCATATCGTTGGCCCAACGCTAAGCCTTGTCATCCCACAACCGCCTTAAGAAAGGCTTAGAACGGCGCTGCATGCCGGTTGCAGGGGGTTGAGACCCGCCGGACAGACCAGGAAATTCAGGGGTTCCAGGCGCTATCAACGCGCCGGCGCGATCACTCCGCCGCCCGAAGCGATGGCTCCGCGGGGGCTTGATTCAAACGCTCGATCAGCCGCGAGCGCTCGCCTACCGCTTTCATGGCGCTAGCCTGCCGGACATGGCCGTAGCCGCGGATCAGCGCCGGTACGGAGGCCAGGGCCGTCGCGGCCTCCACCCTGCCCGGCGCCAGCGCGCCGGCGATAAGGTCGAGATCGGCCTCATACTCTCTCAACGCCTGCCGCTCCATGCGCCGCTCGGCCGTGTAGCCGAAGAGGTCGAACGCGGTCCCACGCAGGCCCTTCATCGCCGCCAGCAGCCGAAAGCCCTTCATCATCCACGGGCCGAAGCTCGATTTCCTTGGGCTACCGTCCTTGCCGCGGCGGCCGAGGATCGGCGGCGCGAGATGGAATTCGAGCTTCTCGTAGCTCTGGAATTGTTTGGCGAGGTCGGCGGCGAAAGTGCCGTCGGTGTAGAGCCGCGCCACCTCATACTCATCCTTGATCGCCATCAGCTTGAAGAGATTCCTGGCGACGGCCTCGGTCACCGCGGTCGAGCCCGGCACGGCCTTGGCTTCAGCGGCGCGCAAGGTCGCCACCCGGTCGGCGTAGCGCCTGGCATAGGCGGCGTTCTGGTAGGCGGTGAGGAAGGCGACGCGGCGGGCGATGACATCGTCCAGCGTCTCGGCCGGTTTCGACGCCGGCTTGCCGGTTTGGGCGACCAGGTCACGCACGAAATCGGGGTGATGCGCGGCACGGCGGCCCCAGCGGAAAGCGGCGATATTCATCGCCACCGCTTCGCCGTTCAATTCTATCGCCTTTTCAACAGCTTGCGCCGAAAGCGGCAGGCCGCCATGCTGGAAGGCGAAGCCGAGCATGAACATGTTGGCGCCGAGCGAATTGCCGAACAAAGCGGTCGCCGTGCGGGTGGCGTCGAAGAAATGCGCCTTGTCGTCGCCGGCAGCCGCCCGGATCGCCTTCTTCAGCCGCTCGACCGGCAGCGAGAAATCGGCGGAGCGGGTGAATTCGCCGGGCATGATCTCGGCGGTGTTGGCGAGGAAGATCGTGTGGCCCTCGCGCACCGCGCCCAGCACCTTCTTGGCGCCGGAGACGACGAGATCGCAGCCGAGCACAAGGTCGGCCTTGCCGGCCGAAACGCGAATGGCGTGGATGTCCTCAGGCGTCGGGGCGATGCGGACATGGGTGAAGACCGAACCGCCCTTCTGGGCGAGGCCCGCCATGTCGATCATGCCGCAACCCTTGCCCTCCAGATGCGCGGCCATGCCGAGCACCGCGCCGACGGTGACGACGCCGGTGCCGCCGACGCCGTCGATGATCGCCGCCCAGCCCTGGTTGCCCATGCGGAATTCGGCCGGCGCTGGCACGCCGTCCAGCGGATCGGCCCTGCCGGCAATGCCTTCGGCCTTCCTGATCTTGCCGCCATGCACGGTGACGAAAGACGGGCAGAAGCCGTTGAGGCAGGAAAAATCCTTGTTGCAGCTCGACTGGTCGATCCGGCGCTTGCGGCCGAATTCGGTCTCGACCGGCTGGATCGAGACGCAGTTCGACTGCACGCCGCAATCGCCGCAGCCTTCGCAGACCAACTCGTTGATGAAGACGCGCTTGTCCGGATCGGGGAAGGCGCCGCGCTTGCGGCGACGGCGCTTTTCGGCGGCGCAGGTCTGATCGTAGAGCAGCACCGAAACGCCTTTCACGTCGCGCAATTCGCGCTGGACAAGGTCGAGATCGTCGCGGTGGTGGATGGTTATGCCGGCCGGGAAATCGGCCTTGCCGGCATATTTGCCGGGCTCGTCGGTGACGACGGCGATGCGGTCGACGCCCTCGGCGCGCACTTGTCTCGCGATCATGTCGACGGTCAGGCCACCCTCATGCGGCTGGCCGCCGGTCATCGCCACGGCATCGTTGTAGAGGATCTTGTAGGTGATGTTGGCATCGGAGGACAGGGCGAAGCGGATCGCCAGCACGCCGGAATGGTTGTAGGTGCCGTCACCGAGATTCTGGAAGATATGATCGCGCCTGGAGAACGGCGCCTGGCCGACCCATTGCGCGCCCTCGCCGCCCATGGCGGTGAAGCCGACGGTGTTCCTGTCCATCCACAGCGCCATGAAATGGCAGCCGATGCCGGCGGCGGCCAGCGAGCCGTCCGGCACCTTGGTCGACGAATTGTGCGGGCAGCCCGAGCAGAAGAAAGGCGTGCGCGAGCCAATATCGAGCGTGTCGGCGAGCATCGCCTGGAACTGGCGCAGCTTCGCCACCCGCGCGGCAATCTCTTCCGACGGGCCGATGGTGCGCAGGATCCGTTCGCCGAGCGCGATGGCGATCTCGTTCGGGTCGAGCGCGCCCTTGGCCGGAAACAGCCAGTCGCCGCGCTCGTCCTTCTTGCCGACGATTACCGGCTGCGTGGGGGTGCCGTAGAGGTTCTCGCGCAGCTGCACCTCGATCAGCGAGCGCTTCTCCTCGACGACGACGATGGTGTCGAGGCCGCGGGCGAACTCGGCGATATGCTGGAAATCGAGCGGCCACGGGCAGCCGACCTTGAACAGGCGGATGCCGATGCGGTTGGCGGCCGCTTCGTCGATGCCGATATCCTCCAGCGCCTGGCGGACGTCGAGATAGCTCTTGCCGATGGTGATGACGCCGAGCTTGGGATTGCGGCCGCCGGAATAGACGATGCGGTTCAGCCCGTTGGCGTGGATGAAGGCGGAAGCGGCGGCGCGCTTATACTCGTGCAGCCGCTCTTCCTGGCCGAGCATGTCGATCTCGTGGCGGATGTTCAGGCCGCCCGGCGGCATGTCGAATTCGGGAATGACGATGCCCAGACGCTCGATCGAGGCATCGACCGAAGCCGTCGATTCGATGTTGTCCTTGACGCATTTGATCGCCGCCCAGGTGCCGGCGAAGCGTGACATGGCAAAGCCGTAAAGGCCGTAGTCGATGATCTCCTGCACGCCGGCCGGGTTGAGGATCGGCACCATGGTGTCGACGAACAGGAACTCGGTGGCATGCGCGTTGGTCGAGGATTCGGCCATGTGGTCGTCGCCCATCAGGGCAAGCACGCCGCCATGCTTCGAGGAACCGGCAAGATTGGCGTGGCGGAAGACGTCGCCGGACCGGTCGACCCCCGGCCCTTTGCCGTACCAGACCGAAAAGACGCCGTCATGCGTGCCTTCGCCAAGCAATTCGGTCTGCTGCGAACCCCAGCAGGCGGTGGCGGCGAGCTCCTCGTTGAGGCCCGGCTGGAAGACGATGTCGGCTTGCGCAAGCTGCTTCTTCGCCCGCCAGAGCTGCATGTCGAGGCCGCCCAAGGGCGAGCCGCGGTAGCCGGAAACGAATCCCGCGGTGTTGAGGCCGGCGCGACGGTCGCGCTCGCGCTGCATCAGAAGCATGCGCACGACGGCCTGCGCGCCGGACAGGAAGACGCGCTCCTTGGCAAGGTCGAACTTGTCGTCGAGCGCGACGTCGTGCAGCGTCATCAGGTACTTCCTCTGCGGAGGCAGCCCAAATCAGGCAGCCAACGTCGGAGTGGGACGCCGCAGTCTTTCGTCCCTTGGCGGTGAGGTCAAACAAAATCGCAGAGGCCAGATAACACGCAACAAACGGTCTGACGAGCAGCAGGCGGCGCACGCAAGATCATGCTAACCGCTTTGTGAGGAACAAAAATTTCGTGATAGGGCGGTTTGCCATTTCACGGAAACGGCGAACCGCGCTATCTTTTTGTTTTTGACGCAATTCCGGACGGAAACTGCTCCACACTTTTCCTAGAATTGCTTTAACGCTGCGCGTTTCAGGTCGCTTTGGAGCAATCCGGCTTCTGAGCATCGGGCAGCTTGCCGTCAGGGTGGCCGGCAAGGTCCGGGTTGAGCTCGTATTTCGGCCCGATCACCAGTGGCCGGTCCGGCAGCATCGTCTGATCCTCGGATGAGGTCATTGTGGTATCGATGCTCTGCAGCAGCGTGCCGTTGGAATCCTCGATGCGGATCGAGACGGAATAAGGTTTGTCCTTGACCACGCAGGTGAGCGGCGGGCTGGTGAGCGTGATGTGCGGCAGCTTCGGCCAGATCTTCTGGTTGACGATGAGCGGATCGCCGCCGGCCGGATTCTGGAAGCTCACCACCGCGACCTGGCCGTCGACCATCGGCCGCAGCGGCTTCAGCGTGATGACGTAGGTGGCGATGGCCAGCCGATAGTTGAACTCGAACAGTTTTCCCGAAATGGCAAAGAGTTGGTCCTTGCCGGTATCGCGGCAGGCGCCGAGCGCGATTGCCGCGACGAGGGTGGCACCGATCAGGGCCGAACGCGAAAATTTTCTAAGCATTGGGAACCTCCCTGGCCGCCGTACGGCGGCGATAATAGCGGTTTGCCTTCTGGCGATTGCCGCAGACAGCCATGTCGCACCACATCCGACTGGCGTTGCGGCTGCGGTCGACGAACAGCCAGCTGCAGTTGGGACAGATCCTCAGCCTCGCCACAGTTTCGTCGCGCAGTAGCGACAGCGCCGAAACGGCCAAAGCCGCCTCGAAGTCGATCGGCGTTTGCGGGTCGCCGAAAGGCTGGCCCGGCGTTCGGATCTCGGTGGCGCTGCCGGACAGCCCGCCGGCGCAGGCCATGAGGAAATCCGGCAGGTGGCTTGTCGCCACCGCGCCATTCGATACGGCATGGCGAAACAGACGATCGGTCGCTTCGCGGATCGATATGACGGTTGGCTTGATCTCGCCCGGCTCCGGCGCCCGCAGCCGCCGGCCGCCGAGCTCGGCAGCGCGAAAGCCGCTCGCCGCCTCGGCGAAGCGGGCGATCTCGGCCGGGTCGTCGAAACGGTCGAAGGACTTTTGTGGATCGTTGCGCAGCACGACGGTGTTCGCCGTGTCGAGCGCAAGGATGCCACCGGTGAAACGGTGCGGGGTCCAGGATACCGTCATGATTGAAATCTAACCGATAAAACGCATTTGACAAGTTAGATTCCGAATGTAACGCTCCATGCAGGTCGCGTCATGCGGCCCCAAGGACGCCGCATGCTCTATTTCTTCCAGCAGGTGCTGAACGGGCTGCATTCGGGCGCGCTCTATGCGCTGCTCGCCTTCGGCTATGTGCTGACCAACGGCATCCTGCACCGCACCAACCTGGCTTACGGCGCGCTGTTCGCCTTCTGCGGCCAGACGATGATCCTGACCGCTGCCTTCGGCTATCAGGCGCTGTGGCTGACGCTGGCCGCCGCGGTGGCGCTCGGCGTGGCCGCGGCCCTGCTCTACGCCGCGCTGATCAGCCACATCCTGTCGCGCAGCGTGTTCGAGAGGCTCGCCGACCGCTCGCCCAACGCCATCGTGGTGACGACGCTCGGCATCCTGATCTTCCTGTCGGAGGCCAGCCGCATCGCCGCCGACACGCATGATCTCTGGCTGCCGCCGATGCTCGCCAATCCCGTCATTTTCGCTGAGGGTGAAGGGTTCAAGGTCACGCTTACCGTCATTCAGCTGCTCGACTGCGCGGGTGTCGTCGCGCTGGTGGCGCTGGCGGCCTGGTTGTTTTCACATTCTCACTTCGGCCGCGCCTGGCGCGCCGTCTCCGACGATCCGAAAGCGGCGGCGATGTGCGGGGTCGATGTGCGCGCGGTGTTCCGCCGCGCCGTGCTGTTCGGCGGCTTCTGCGCGGCCCTGGCTGGCGTGCTTGCCGGCCTCTATTACGGCAATGTCTCCTTCGGCACCGGGCTGGTCTACGGCCTGAAGATCCTGTTCGTGACGGCGGTCGGCGGCTACCTGTCGCCGCTCAAAGCTGCCCTTGGCGCCGCGGCCTTCGGCATGGCCGAATCGCTTTGGGCCGGCTACTTCCCGCTCGAATGGCGCGACGCCTGGATCTATCTCTTCCTCGTCGCCATGCTGGTGCTGATCGGCGGCGGGCGCGACCAGGCCAAGATCGCCTAAAACGCGTCGCGATCTTTCAGATTCGCTCCATGCGCTTTAGGTTTTTGGTTTACGCATGTCTTTATCCCGAAACCGGTTCCCACTTTCGGGAGACATGCTTTAAGCATCCCAGACTTTGGTTGCATGACACCCCGTCAAGCGGTGGCGTTACGGCATTGTCCGGTGCGCCGATCTGTTAGCCGCAGCTTTGACATGTTGACCTGCCGGACCACGCACTGCATACCGTTGGGCCAGGCGACGCGACACCGGAGGGGGAATTGGGCGCGCCGCATTGTCAGGGAGGATATGCATGGCAGGGCTTCTCGCTCTTTCCAGGACGATCGACCGCATCAACGAGTTCATCGGCCGCTGGGTGTCATGGCTGATCCTGTTCGCAATCCTCGTGAGCGCCGGCAATGCCATCATCCGCAAGGTGTTCGACACCTCCTCCAATGCCTGGCTCGAGCTGCAATGGTATCTGTTCGGCGCCGCCTTCATGCTGGCCGCGGCCTACACGCTGAAGCAGAACGACCATATCCGCATCGACATCGTGTACGGCATGTTCTCGCGACGCGTGCAGCACTGGATCGACCTGCTCGGGCACCTGTTCTTCCTCATGCCTTTCGTCGTGCTGATGGTGATCTATTTCGTGCCCTATGTGTCGCTGTCCTTCCACAGCGGCGAGATGTCGACCAATGCCGGCGGGCTGATCGTCTGGCCGGCCAAGGCCATCCTGCTGGTCGGCTTCTTCCTGCTGGCCCTGCAGGGCGTTTCCGAGATCATCAAGAAGATCGCCATCATGCGCGGCGACATGGACGATCCCAATCCCTTCATATCGGCGCATGAGCAGGCCAGGCTCGAGGCGGAGGCGCTGGCCGAGGAAGCCAAAGCCATCGCGGGCGAGGTCCGCCCATGATCGAGTTCATCGCGCAGAACATGGCGCCGATCATGTTCGCCTCGCTGATCATTTTCCTTTTGATCGGCTACCCCGTCGCCTTCTCGCTCGCCGCCAACGGCTTGCTGTTCTTCTTCATCGGCGTGCTGGTCTCGCCCTATTCCGGGGGGTCGATCAACCTCGCCTGGCCGCTGCTGCATGCGCTGCCGGACAATTTCTACGGCACCAGGGTGATGTCCAACGACACGCTGCTGGCGATACCGTTCTTCACCTTCATGGGCATCGTGCTCGAACGATCCGGCATGGCCGAAGACCTCCTCGACACGATCGGCCAGCTGTTCGGGCCGATCCGTGGCGGCCTTGCCTATGCGGTCATCTTCGTCGGCGCGCTGCTTGCCGCCACGACCGGCGTGGTGGCGGCCTCGGTCATCGCCATGGGCCTGATCTCGCTGCCGATCATGTTGCGCTACGGCTACGACCGGCGGCTGGCGTCGGGCGTCATCGCGGCCTCCGGCACGCTTGCCCAGATCATCCCGCCCTCGCTGGTGCTGATCGTGCTTGCCGACCAGCTCGGCCGCTCGGTCGGCGACATGTATGCGGGCGCACTGATCCCCGGCCTGGTGCTCACCAGCCTCTACATGCTCTACATCCTGATCATGTCGATCGTCCGGCCGAACTCGATGCCGGCGCTGCCGCTCGAGGCTCGCACGCTCGGCCACGGCGTGCTGTCGCTGATCGTGGCGCTGCTGATTGCCGGCGCGATCTCGTACGGCGCCTATCGCTATCTTGCGCCGACGCAGGGCGACAATGCCGACATCCTCGGCCTCGCCGTCGGCGTCATCGTCATCTATGTCGCCGCCATCGTCGACCAACGGCTGAGGCTCAAACTGATGTCGAAGCTGGCGCAGCAGGTGGTGATCGTGCTGATCCCGCCGCTGGCGCTGATCTTTCTGGTGCTGGGCACGATCTTCCTCGGCATCGCCACGCCGACCGAGGGCGGCGCCATGGGCTCCGTCGGCGCATTGATCATGGCGGCGGCCAAGGGGCGGCTGTCGCTCGACGTCGTCAAACAGGCGCTCGCCTCGACGACCAGGCTTTCCTCGTTCGTGCTGTTCATCCTGATCGGCGCGCGCGTCTTCTCGCTCACCTTCTACGGCGTCAACGGCCACATCTGGGTCGAGCATCTCCTGATCTCGCTGCCCGGCGGCGAGACCGGCTTCCTGATCGGCGTCAACATCCTGGTTTTCCTGCTTGCCTTCTTCCTCGACTTCTTCGAGCTCGCCTTCATCATCGTGCCGCTGCTGGCGCCGGCCGCGGACAAGCTCGGCATCGATCTGATCTGGTTCGGCGTGCTGCTGGGCGTCAACATGCAGACCAGCTTCATGCATCCGCCCTTCGGCTTCGCGCTGTTCTACCTGCGCTCGGTCGCGGCCCGTGTGCCTTACCTCGACAGGATCACCGGCAAGCAGATCGCGCCGGTGACAACGGGGCAGATCTATTGGGGCGCCGTCCCGTTCGTAGGCATCCAGGTGATCATGATCGGGCTCACCATCGCCTTCCCGCAGATGGTCATGCGCTACAAGGGCGCCGCGGTCGAACCAAGCACGATCGACCTCAAGCTGCCCGACATGCCTTCGCTGTCGCCGCTCGGTACGCCGCCAGCGAACAACGGCGCGGCCCCCACCAATGGCGGCGCGCCGGCGGCGCCAGGCACGCCCGACCTGTCGCAGCCGCCGAACTTCGGTGATGCGCCGGCCAAGCCGGCAGCACCGGCACCGGACCTCTCGCAACCGCCCAAATTCAACTGAGGTGGACCATGAGAGCCGTGCGGCTGGAGGCGGTAGGCAAAATCGCGCTGCGCGAGGTTCCCAAACTCGTTCCAGGGCCTGAGGACGTTCTCGTGCGGATCGAGGCCTGCGGCGTGTGCGGCACCGATCGCCATCTTTTCCATGGCGAGTTCCCCTGCACGCCGCCGGTGACGCTCGGCCATGAATTCTCCGGCATCGTGGAGGCCGTCGGCGCGGCGGTGCCGGGCATTGCCATCGGCGACCGCGTCACCGGCGATCCCAACATCGCCTGCGGGCGTTGCGCCCACTGCCATGCCGGCCGCGTCAACCTGTGCAGCAATCTGAGGGCCATCGGCATCCATCGCGACGGCGGCTTCGCCGACTATGTGCTGATGCCGCACAGGCAGGCATTCAAGCTGCCGGCAAATCTCAAGCCGACGCATGGCGCCTTCTGCGAGCCGTTGGCCTGCTGCCTGCACGGCGTCGACCTTGCCGCGATCCGGCCGGGCGCGTCGGTCGTGGTGCTTGGCGGCGGCGTCATCGGCCTGCTGGTCGTGCAGTTGGCGAAGCTCGCGGGTGCTGCGACCATCATCCTGTCGACCAGGCAGGCCTCGCGCCGCGCGCTCGCCGAGGAGCTCGGGGCGACGGCGACGATCGATCCGAGCGCCGCTGACCCGATCGCAGCCATCGCCGGGCCGAATGGCCTGGCGCCCGGCGGGGTCGACGTGGTGCTGGAATGCGCCGGCGTGCGCGATACCGTCGAGCAATCGATGCGGATGGCAAGGGCCGGCGGCACCGTGGTCATCGTCGGCGTGGTGCCGCAAGGCATGAAAGTGGAAATCGAGCCGTTCGATCTCTTGTTTCGCGAGTTGAAGGTGCTCGGCTCCTTCCTCAATCCGTTCACGCATGGAAGGGCGGCACAGCTGATCGCATCGGGCGCGATCGAGATCGACCGGCTGATCTCGAAACAGGTCAGCCTGGAGGATGCGCCGCGGGTGATCGCCAACCCGCCGGCTCCGGGCGAGGTCAAGGTGCTGGTGGTGCCGGGCCGAGGTGGAGACGCGGTTCTCCCTTCTCCCCTTGTGGGAGAAGGTGTCGCCGAAGGCGACGGATGAGGGGTGCTCCAGCTTGGCGCGGACGGCACTCCGTCCAACACCCCTCATCCGTCTCGGCGCTGCGCGCCGATCCACCTTCTCCCACAAGGGGAGAAGGTAAGGCCAGGCCTACAACTTGCCGTTGCGCTGCTGCACCATCATGAAGGTGTCGTAGTTGTATTCGGCGACCTGGGCCCAGAGATAGTGCTCCTTGCGGAAGGCCTTGATCGATTCCCAGATCTTCTTGAACGGCGCGTTGTTGGCCTCCATGTCGGCGTAGACTTCGTTGGCCTTGTCGAAGCAGGCGGCCATGATCTCCTGGCTGAAAGGCGCCAGCTTGGCGCCGCCGGCCACCAGCCGCTTCACCGCGGCGGGATTGAGGAAGTCGTATTTCTGCAGCATGTTGGCGTCCGCCGCCTGGGCGGCAGTGTGCACCAGCGACTTGTAGGCCGGCGACAGCTCTTCGTACTTGGCCTTGTTGAAGAGCAGGTGCACGGTCGGGCCGCCTTCCCACCAGCCGGGATAGTAGTAATAGGGCGCGACCTTGTAGAAGCCGAGCTTTTCGTCGTCATAGGGGCCGACCCATTCGGCGGCGTCGATCGTGCCCTTTTCCAGCGCCGGGTAGATGTCGCCGCCGGCGATCTGCTGCGGCACGACGCCGAGCTTCTGCACCACCTTGCCGGCAAAACCGCCGATGCGCATCTTGAGGCCCGATAGGTCTGCGACCGTGTTGATCGGCTTGCGGAACCAGCCGCCCATCTGCACGCCGGTGTTGCCGCCCGGCAGCCCGAACAGCCCTTGCGTGGCCAGGAACTCGTTGAACAAGTCGATGCCGCCGCCGTGATAGTGCCAGGCATTGATGCCGCGCGCATTGAGCGAGAACGGCACCGCGGCGCCCAGCGCCCAGGTCGGGTCCTTGCCCCAATAGTAGTATGCCACCGTATGGCAGGCCTCGACGGTGCCGGCCGCGGTGGCGTCCGCCGCCTGCAGACCTGGCACCAGTTCTCCGGAGGCGAAAACCTGGACCTGGAAATTGCCGTCGGTCGCTTCCGACAGCATTTTGGAGAAGACTTCCGCGCCGCCGTAGATCGTGTCGAGCGACTTGGGGAAGGACGACGCCAGCCGCCAGGTCACTTTCGGGTTGGACTGGGCGATGGCCGGCGCGGCGAGCGTCGCGGCCGCTGCCGCGGCGCCGACGCCGGACGCACCGGCCTTGCGGATGAATGAACGACGATCCATGCAGTTTCCTCCCTTGCGGATCAGCTGACCCATGCCAGGACATTCTCAGTACCGGCTCGGTTGTGGAGAACCATACACGGGCAAGAAGTCGAGTCCAGCGCTGCGGCCCAGCTTGACGCCATTCAGCCGCCATCTGCAACTATAGTCTAACGCTCTCTTTCCTGGCCCATGCGAGGCGGCCAAACTTGCCATGGAAAAGCCGCGACGGATCGCTTATTTTATAGGCAGAACAATTCCTTGGCCTGATGGAAACCAAACCCAAAATGCAGCAGCCGCTCGTCGCCGTCTCAACCGACGTCCGCCAGTTCGACAACTACACCTGGCACGCCGCGCCCCAGCAATATCTGGAAGCGGCGGTGGCCGGCGCCGGCGTGTTCCCGCTGCTGGTGCCGTCCTTCGGCGACCGGCTCGACCTCGAGGAATTGCTGTCGTCGGTCGACGGCGTCATGCTGACGGGTTCGAAATCGAACGTGCATCCCTCGCTTTATGACGGCGACCCGAGCGAGGCCAACGGTCCCTACGACCCGGCTCGCGATTCCACCGCGCTGCCGCTGATCCGCAAGGCGCTCGAGCGCGGCGTGCCGCTGCTTGCCATCTGCCGCGGCATCCAGGAGCTGAACGTGGCGCTGGGCGGCACGCTCGGCACCGAGATCCAGGAGCGCGAAGGCTCGCTCGACCACCGCGCGCCGGTGAGCGACAATCAGGACGAGCGCTTTGCCATCCACCAGACGATCTCGATCAAGCCGGGCAGCTGCCTTGCAGGCGTGTTCGGCGCCGGCGACATCAAGGTCAACTCCCTGCATCGGCAGGGGATCGACCGGCTCGGCTCGAAACTGCAAATCGAGGCTTTGGCCACCGACGGCACGATCGAAGCGGTTTCCGTCAAGGACGCCCGCGCCTTCGCGGTCGGCGTGCAGTGGCATCCGGAATATTGGGTGAAATCGGATAGCAACTCGGCGAAGATCTTCCGCGCCTTCGGCGATGCCGTGCGCCTGCACGCGGCTGCAAAGGTGGGCGCGCGCGCTGCGGCGGAATAGGCCCGCCGGCGATCGTTATTTGTTGTTCAAAGCCAGCAACGGCGCGACCGGCTCGTAGGATTCGTAGCCGTCGCCGTCGGCAACGCTGAAGGTGACGATCGGATCGATGCCGTTCTCGCTGAAGGCTA
Organism: Mesorhizobium sp. WSM3859; assembly: GCF_002295065.1. Classification (GTDB taxonomy): domain Bacteria; phylum Pseudomonadota; class Alphaproteobacteria; order Rhizobiales; family Rhizobiaceae; genus Mesorhizobium. The sequence continues at coordinate 113,039 of NZ_NSGG01000005.1, read as the reverse complement.
CCGAGCCGTCCGCCTGCTCGCGCCAGAATTTTGCCCGCTCAATGCCGGGCATCAGCTTGCGACAATCCGGGGCGATCTTGAGCCGCGACAGGCCGTCCGAGACGGCGGCGCCCCGCTGCACGGCGCAAGCAGCTTCGTCGCCATTGGCCGTCAATCGATAGGTGCTGGAGGAGACCCTCTCGACAGCCGTGCTCGGACCCTGGCCGCCATGCAGGACATGCGCGCCCCCGAACAACGCAACCGACACAACCAACCCGGCAACCAGCTTCACGCCGCTTCTCCACACTCGATCAAGTATGGAAAATGATTTCAAAGCGTTAAGCGGGAGTTAATGGAGCTGCTAAAGCATTAACAGATGTGGCGAAGCGCCCGGAACGGTTGAACGCCCCATGGGGTTAGAAGCCCTTTCAGACCTTCCCTGGAATTGCTCTAGCCGCGCGCCTTGACGTTGATGGTCTCCGGCACGGGCGTCAGCGGCCGGCGCTCGGTGAACCAGGCAACGAGATTTTCGACGCAGAGATCGGCCATGGCGCGGCGGGTGTGCTCCGACGCCGAGCCGACATGCGGCAGAAGCGAGGCATTGGCAGCGTCAAGCAGGGCCGGCGGCACGTTCGGTTCGTCGGCAAAGACGTCGAGCCCGGCAGCGGCAATAGTGCCGCTCTCGACGGCGGCGACCAGTGCTGTCTCGTCCACCACCGAGCCGCGGCCGATGTTGACGAAGACGCCGTTCGAACCCAGCGCCGACAAGATTTCGGCGTTGATCGCTTTCTTCGTGGCGGCGCCGCCCGGGGCAATGCAGATCAGCGTGTCGACGGCCTCGGCAAGGCCTTTCAAAGTGGTATGATATTGGTAGGGCAGGCCTTCGACCTTGCGGCGATTGTGGTAACCGATCGGCAGGCCGAAGGCTTCAAGGCGGCGGGCGACGGCCCGGCCGATGCGGCCCATGCCGAAAATGCCGACGCTGCGGCCGCGCAAGGTAAGCCGGCTCAGGGGATAATTGCCCTTCTTCACCCAGTCGCCGTCGCGCAGCCATTTCTCGGCGGCGTAGAGCTCGCGCACGGTGTTGATCAAAAGGCCGATGGCGGTGTCGGCGACCTCCTCGGTCAGGACGTCGGGCGTGTTGGTGACCATGATGCCGCGCTTCGCCGCGTGATTGGCATCGACCGAATCGTAGCCGACGCCGAAGCTGGCGATGATCTCAAGGTTGGGCAGCGCGTCGATCATCGCTGCGTTGATGCCCGCGTAGGAGGCGATGCCGCGCACAGCGGCGCGTATCTCTTCCGTAACCAGCCCAGGGTCCGCGCGTTCGATGCGCACAAGCTTGAACGCCTTGTCGATGCGGCTGACGGCATGGTCGTTGAAATCGCCCGGCACCAGGATGGCGACCGGCAATTTTGCTTCTGCACTGGTCATGCACGCTCCACCGGCTTGCCGGTCGACTGCCGCACATGCAGTTCCGGCTTGATCAGCTCTTGCGAGGGCCGCACCGCCTGCCCGTTCAGCTTGTCGAGCAAGGCGCTTGCGGCGCGGCGGCCGACCTCGCGCTGGCCATTCCAGACCGTGGTCAGCGCCGGCGTCGCGATCGCCGCCTCCTCGAGATCGTCATAGCCGGTGACCGAGATATCGACGCCCGGCACGAGGCCGGCGCGCGCGATGCCGTTCATCAGCCCGATCGCGACCAAATCGTTCCAGCAGCAGGCCGCGGTCGGCTTGTCTTTCAGCGCCAGGAACTGCCCCGCGGCCTCGAAGCCGGCCTGCTTGGTGCGTGGGCCAGGAATGCGCCAGGACGGCCTGACTTCCAGCCCGGCCGCTTCCATGGCGTTGACATAGCCCTGGTAACGGTCGCGACCGGTCGAGGTTTGGTCGGTGCCGCCGACCATGGCGATGCGCTTGTGGCCGAGCGAGATCAAATGATTGGTGGCAAGTGCTGTGCCATAGGCATCGTCGCCGCGGAACACCGGCACGTCGGCGCCGGCGACGGTGCGCGCGATCAGCACCGCCGGCAGGCCGTTTTCCTCGGCCATGATGATGTCCTCGGCCGGCGTGCCGATCGCCGGCGACATGATGACGCCGTCGGCGCCGAGCTGCAGCAGCGTGTCGATGAAGGTGCGCTGCTTCTCCAACTGGTCATAGTGGTTGGACAGGATGAAGGTCTGTCGGCTGCGGTCGAGCTCGCTTTCGATCGAGCGCAGTATCTCGGCGAAGAACGGGTTCATGATGTCGTGCACGACGACGCCGACGATGCCGGAGCGCGAGGTGCGCAGCGAGGCGGCGCGGCGGTTGTAGATATAGCCGATGGCGCGCGCGTGCTCCTTGATGCGCTCGCGCGTGGCGCCGGCCACCAGCGGGCTGTCGCGCAGCGCCAGCGATACCGTTGCCGTGGACACGCCGAGCGCATCCGCGATTGTTGAAAGCTTGATCTTCTGTGCCAGGCCCTTCGCTCCCCAGGGTCTTTAAACTGTTTAAAACCGGCCTTATGCCATCGATCGGGGGCAAATCAAAGTTTTTTCGCCAGCGCCTCTGCCTCGGTGTCGAGCGAGGCGGAGTTGCGCACGCGAAGCCTGTGCTCGCGGTGGATGATGTAGAGCCCGCTGGCAACGATGATGGCGGCGCCCAGCAACGTCCATCGGTCCGGGAACTGGTGGAAGATCAGCCAGCCGGAAATGATCATCCACACCATCTGCGAATAAGGGAAAGGCGCCAGCTGCGTCGTGGTCGCCAGCCGATAGGCCTTGACCAGCAGATAGTGGCCGCCGGCGCCGAAGACGCCCAGCATCAGGACGACGAACCATTGAAAGCCGCCGTGGGGCAGCGCCGGCGCGAAGGCAAGCATCGGTGCCAGCAGCAACGACGGCGCCAGCGCCGAGAACAATATCAGGCTCTCCGATGTTTCGGTCGAGGACATGCGCCGCGTCATGATGACGTAGAAACTGTTCGACAGCATTGAGCCCAGCGCGAAGAGATGACCGATGCCGAACACGCCGACCCCCGGCCGGGTGATGATCAGGACGCCGACGAAGCCGGTGAGGATCGCGAGCCAGCGCCGCCAACCGGCCCATTCGCCGAGCAGCGGGCCGGCAAGGGCGGTTATGACCATCGGGCCGAAGAAATAGATCGATGTGGTTTCGGCCAGCTGCAGCGTCTTCAGCGCCAGGATGTTGAACATGGTCGAGCCGAACAGCAAGCAGCCGCGCAAGATATGCGCCGGCAGGTTGTTGGCGCGGAAGCGTGCCGGCTCGCGCCAGCCGCGCAGGAAAAGCCCGACCAGCAGGACATGCACGGTGAAACGAGCCCAGGCGACGATCAGCGCCGAGACGCCGGCCAGCACCAGATATTTGCTCGAAGTGTCGAGAAAGGTGAAGCAGACATAGACGCAAAGCATCAGAAGCATCGCCGCGGGCGGCGTTGCGCTGTCGTCGTTGTTTTTGGGAATATTCAAGGTCGGGCCGAAGGGAGGATAGACGTCCCCTTCTGCGGCAATCGCCGTTGGCCGGCAAGCCAAAAGCGACTGGCCCAACAAGCGTCCGGTGCAGGCTTAGTCCGGTGCCGCCGGGAGCCGAGAGGCTCGACCAGTTCAGTCATGCATGCGGGCGCCCTTGGTGATCTTGTCCACCAGCTTCTTTTCGGCGCGCAGGGCGATGCCGACGATCTTGGCGTCGTCCGGAGCGAATTCTGCGAAGACGGTGCGGTTGGCGACGTCGTGGCCGGTCGAGAACATCTCCTCGACATAGGCGGATGTCGTTACCCCGCGCTCCAATGACCGGCGATGGATCGTGCTGAGTGTTGCCGCGTCGGCCGACAGGACGATGACCGGCTGGATCGACATCGGGTTGTAGAGGTTGCCGGCGCGGTCGCGATAGGGCTCGCCGATGATTTCGGGGAACTGCGCGACGATGCCGCTGGTGACGAAGGCGGTGACGTTGAGCTTCTGCCAAACAGGCAGAGCGTCCCTCAGGACAATTGCAATTTTCGTATCGAACACCAAGATTGAGACTCCGGGATGGCCCGTGACGGGCGGAACAGGGCGATGGCGCAGGCTCTAGGCGCAGAAGCGAAGCAAGGTCTTGAACGTTCGTGCGCGGACGGGGCCAATGGCGATCGCATCGTTTCGGCGCCCGGCGGGCTGGGCCTCGAACGCATCGAGGCGCGTTTCCATGGCAACGCCTTCGAGCTTCACCGGCACGACACCTATGCCATCGGCGTAACGTTGCAGGGCGTGCAACGCTTTCATTATCGCGGCGCGCTGCAACACAGCCTGCCCGGCCAGGCGATCGTGCTGCATCCGGACGAATTGCATGACGGCGGTGCCGGCACGGAAGACGGACTGCGCTACCGGATCCTCTACCTGGAGCCGTCCCTGCTGCTCGACTGCCTCGATGGCGAAGCGCTGCCTTTCGTACCTGACGCGGTGGTCGACGATCCGGCACTGCGGGATACGCTGCTGTCGGCGCTGGCGCCGCTGGACGAGGAGCTCGGCGACCTTTTCGTGGCGGATTTCGTCGCGCAGCTGGCGCAACAGCTGAGACGTCACGCCGGACAGCCGGCGAAGTCAACGGGCAGGACCGCATGGCGCGCCGCCACGCTTGCCCGCGACTATCTGGAGGAAAATGCAGAGCGGCCGGTGCGCTCCGATGAGTTGGAAGCCGTTACCGGCCTCGATCGCTACGCGCTGTCGCGCCATTTTCGCGCGACCTATTCGACCAGCCCGCACCGCTTCCTGTTGATGCGCCGGCTGCAAAGGGCGCGGCGCATGATCGCCGAGGGCGAGCCGCTGGCGGAGATCGCCGCCGGCGCCGGCTTCAGCGATCAGAGCCATTTCAACCGGCATTTCAAGAAGGCGTTCGGCTTGACGCCGGGACGTTGGGCGGTGCTGGTGCGCGGCGCGTAAGCGCGATGCGGAGCGTCGTCGCTCAAGGGCGAGGCGTCCGGTGATGGCGTTCAGGCGCGTCGCGCTTTCGTCACGCTTCGTCCAATTCCGCGTCGTCGTCCATCAGGACCAGGTCTTCGTTCGACAGGTTCGCCTCGATACGGGCGAGCAGTTTGAACAGCGCCTTCTGGTCCTTCTTGTCGAGGCCCTTCAGCGCCTGCTTCTCGGTCTTCTTGACCGACTTCTCGATGGCGCGGATGGTTTCGCGGCCGGACTCGGTGAGGAAGATATGGGCCTGGCGGGCATCGGCGTTGGAGGCGCGCTTTTCCAGGAAACCCTGGGCCTGCAGCCGGTTGATGGTCTTGGTGATGGTCGGCGGACGCACACCGAGCCGGCCGGCGAGATTGCCGGGGGTCTGGCCGTCCTCGCGATCTAACGCCAGCATGATCTGGTCCTGGCCGGCATAAAAGCCGTGCGCCAGAAGCCGCGCGGCGAGCGCCGTGCGCGCCAGCCTCGCCGCAGAATGCAGCCGGCTCATTGTCGCTGTCTTGTCCGCCTTGGCCATGGCCATTCCCTCTTCGGCCGAACCGGCGCGGCCAGCATAGAGGCTGCCCGACGGTTGGCAAATGACGATCTCTAAGAAACCGGCTTGCGGAACGCTTTGCCGGCAAGGATTGCGGTGCCCGCGCAGGTGATGCCAGATGTTTATTTCAGTTAGATGACAAACGATTTTTGATCAGTCAGGATTCATAGCGGAAGCGGGTCAGGGCCATTTGGCACTGCCGTGACTCCCTCGTTTGGCCGGCCTCGACAGCCGCCAATCCCTCCTCGCCGCCATCCCGGTCAGAGGGTCCGCCTGGCCCATCGGTTTGGCGCGTGCAAAAGCGCGACACCCATCCTATATGAGGCCGACAATCCAGATTTTCTAGCCAAGATTTTCGAGGCAACCCATGAGCGATGCACAGACGCAAATCCCCGTAACCGTTCTCACCGGCTATCTCGGCGCGGGCAAGACGACGCTGCTCAACCGCATCCTGTCGGAGAACCACGGCAAGCGCTACGCCGTCATCGTCAACGAGTTCGGCGAGATCGGCATCGACAACGACCTGATCGTGGAATCCGACGAGGAAATCTACGAGATGAACAATGGCTGCGTGTGCTGCACGGTGCGCGGCGACCTTATCCGCGTCGTCGAGGGCCTGATGAAACGGCCCGGCCGTTTCGACGCCATCGTCGTCGAGACCACCGGCCTCGCCGACCCGGTGCCGGTGGCGCAGACCTTCTTCATGGACGACGACGTGCGCACCAAGACCAAGCTCGACGCGGTGGTAGCGCTGGTCGACGCCAAGCACCTGCCGCTGCGCCTCAAGGATTCCAAGGAAGCCGAGGACCAGATCGCCTTCGCCGACGTGGTGGTGCTGAACAAGACCGATCTCGTCACGCCGGAAGAGCTGGAAAAAGTCGAGGCGACGATCCGCGCCATCAACCCGGCGGCAAAGATCCATCGCACGCAGCGGTCCGGCGTGGCGCTCGACGAAGTGCTCGACCGCGGCGCCTTCGATCTGTCGCGCGCGTTGGAAAGCGATCCACATTTCCTCGACGCGCACGATCACGACCATGACCATGATCACGACCACCATCATCATGACCATGACGGGCATGATCATCATCACCACCATGCTTCCGACATCCATGACGTAACCGTGAAGTCGGTATCGCTGCGCGGCGGCGAAATGGACCCGAAGAAGTTCTTCCCCTGGATCGAGAAAGTGACCCAGATGGAAGGGCCGAACATCCTGCGGCTGAAAGGCATCATCGCGCTCAAGGGCGACGAGGACCGCTACGTGCTGCAGGGCGTGCACATGATCCTCGAGGGCGATCATCAGCGCGCCTGGAAGGACGGCGAGAAGCACGAGAGCCGGCTGGTCTTCATCGGCCGCGATCTCGACGCCGAGCGGTTGCGCAAGAGTTTTGAGGCCTGCCAGGCGGCTTGATTTCCTGACTTTCAGGCGCTAGCGCTGCCCGTTCTCCCCTTCTCCCCTTGTGGGAGAAGGTGGCCTCGCGAAGCGAGGTCGGATGAGGGGTGCTCGAGCTTGGTGATGACGGCGATCCGTCCAACACCCCTCATCCGTCTTGGCGCTGCGCGCCAATCCACCTTCTCCCACAAGGGGAGAAGGCAAGGTCGCACCTAGTCGCACCGGCTTCGTGCACAGAAGCCCGAATGGACCGCCCCTATGCCCACAGTCGCCCCGCTCGATCTCGAAGGCCATTGCGTCGCCGCCGTCTTCCTCAACGACGTGCCGCATTTCGCTTTGGCCGACGGCGTGATCCACCGCCTGGAAAATGGGCAGAAGACGGTGCAGGCCAATGACGGCCTGCTTGCCGCCTTTCATGACGCGGCCAACGACCGGCTGATCACCGGCGGCGAGGATGGCAAGGTGTTTGCCGTGAAGGCCGGCGGCGAGGTGAGCGAACTCGCCAGCGCAGGGAGGAAATGGGTGACCAGCGTCACCGCCGGACCGCAGGGCGCCATCGCCCACGCCTCCGGCAAGACCGCCTTCGTGCGTTTCGCCGACGGCAAGATCAAGGAATTCGCTCATCCGCGCTCGGTGGAGGGGCTTGCCTTCTCGCCCAAGGGCATGCGTTTCGGCGTCGCCCGCTACAATGGCGCGACGCTGCATTTTCCGGCGGCCGAAGGCAAGCCGGTGGAACTCGAATGGGCCGGCGCCCATACCGGCATCACCTTTTCACCGGACGGCGCTTTCCTCGTCACCACCATGCAGGAGAACGCGCTGCATGGCTGGAAGCTTGCCGACGGCAAGCACATGCGCATGAGCGGCTATCCCGGCAAGGTGAAGAGCCTGTCCTGGAGCGTCAAGGGCAAATGGCTGGCGAGCTCAGGCGCGCCGGCGGCGATCGTCTGGCCGTTCCAAGCCAAGGATGGGCCGATGGGCAAGGCGCCGCTGGAGCTCGGCACGCGCGGCACCACGATGGTGACATGCGTTGCCTGCCATCCGAGCCAGGACGTGGTGGCGATCGGCTATGAGGACGGCATGGTGATCGCGGCACGCTTTGCCGATGCCAAGGAAGTGCTGCTGCGCCGCCCCGGCAAGGGCGCCATCACTTCGATGATGTGGGACAAGGAAGAGCGCCGCATCGTCTTCGGAAGTGCTGCCGGCGACTGCGGCGTGATTGACATCACCGCCTGACCTATTCCGCGCCGCAGGACACATCACCCTTGAACTCGACGGGATCGCTGCTCACGCCGGCCGTGCCGTCATAGACCGCGAGCGTGTAGCGCCCGTCATAAGTGCCTTCGTCCTTGGCCTTGGTCAGGATCGTCAGTTCCACCGAGCGGTAGGTGTCGTTGGCTTCGTGCTCGCGATAAACGAGCAGCCGCAACTCCTCGCCGTCGAGCCAGTATTGCGTAAGGTTCTGATCCTCGAACACTGTTTTGCGCAGGCTGTCGGCGGCGGGACGGTCCTTGATTTCCAAGTCGCCGCGGAAATTGAAGGTCGGCCCACCCAGGCCCCGCGTCACGCCGGCGTCGAGCTGGAAAGCTACCTTGGGGTCATCGACCGAGCACCAGAGCGCGCCGGAGGCGAAACCGCCATTCACTGACGCAAGAAGCACTGCCCCGCAAAGAACTGTCCGCATTTCCCCCTCCTCCATGCCTGCCCGCAATGAGGCCCCGACAGCCGAGCCGGGTCAAGAGCGCTGAGCCAACGCCCGCCCCGGCGCGGCCAATTGCAGTTTTGCCAAGCCATGGGCAGAGTGCCGCGCGAAACACAGGGGTTTTCATGCAGGCATCGGACAGTTCCAGGAATTCCATCGGCGGCATCGCCATCGCCCGCATCACCGAATTGCGCGAAGCGGAAGCGGCCGCCTTTCGCAAGGCGCGACCGAACTCCGAGGCGAAGCTCGGCAACGGCATTGCCGGTTTCCTCGGCGGCGTGCCGATGCATTGGATGACCGACTGGCCGACACCTTTCCCGATCCTGGTCGACGGCGCGAAGGGCGCCACCATCACCGATATCGACGGCCACAGGCTCGACGATTTCTGCCTCGGCGACACCGGCTCGATGCTCGGCCATTCGCCGCCGGCGGTTGCGCGCGCGATCCGCCGGCAGGCAGCGCGCGGCCTGACCTACATGCTGCCCAGCGAGGATGCGCTGGTGATCGGCACGCTCCTGCAACAGCGCTTCGGCCTCCCCTACTGGCAGATCGCCACCACCGCCACCGACGCCAACCGCTTCGCGCTGCGCGTCGCCCGCGCTGTGACGGGGCGCGAGAAGATCCTGGTCTTCAACGGTTGCTATCACGGCTCGGTCGACGAGACGATGGTGCGGCTGATCGACGGCAAGCCGGTGAACCGTCCCGGATTGGCCGGCGAATTCCGCGACCTGACGCGCGCAACGAAGATCGTCGAGTTCAACGATGTCGCTGCCTTGGAAGCAGCGCTTGCGGATCGTGACGTCGCTTGCGTCATCACCGAGCCGGTGCTGACCAATTCCTGCATGGTGCTGCCGGATCCAGGCTTCCACGACGCGCTGCGGCGGCTGACCCGGGCGGCCGGCACACTGCTTTTGATCGACGAGACCCACACCATTTCGACGGGGCCGGGGGGCTACACGCGTAAACACGGGCTGGAGCCGGACCTGTTCGTGCTCGGCAAACCGGTGGCAGGCGGCGTGCCGGCGAGCATCTGGGGGATGAGCGAGGAGGTCGCCACACGCTACGCCGCCTACAACCGGACCAAGGAGCCCGGCTATTCCGGCATGGGCACGACACTGTCGGCCAACCCGCTGCAATTCGCGGCGATGCGCGCGACGCTGGAAGAGGTCATGACGGAGGAGGCTTACGCGCATATGGACCGGCTGGCACGCCGGCTCGATGCGGGGCTCTCCGCCGTCATCCAGCGAAACAAGCTGCCTTGGCATGTCGCGCGGGTCGGCGCGCGCGTCGAGTTCATCTGCGCGCCTGGGCCGCTGCACAATGGCGGCGAGGCCGAGAAGGCGCATGCGCCGGAGCTCGAAGCCGCCATCCATGTCGCGCTGGTCAATCGCGGCGTGCTGATCGCGCCGTTCCACAACATGATGCTGATCTCCCCAGTGACAACTTCCGCGCAGGTGAGCCGGCTGATCGCCGCCTTCGCCGCGGTTGCGGCCAGGCTTACGGCATGAGAAAAGCGGCCATGGACAATCCGAACGCCGTAACAAGATCGCCTTCCGGCTCGACGCCCGCCGAGGCGAAAGCCTTTCTCGACGCGCATCCCGAGATCGAAGCGTTCGACATCGTGCTCACCGACGCCAACGGCATCGGACGCGGCAAGATCGTGCGCCGGCATGAGCTGATGGGCATTTTCGAGAACGGAAGGCATTTGCCGATCTCGATCCTCGGCCTCGATATCACCGGCGAGGACGTCCACGAAACCGGGCTGGTGTGGGACACCGGCGACGGCGACCTCAGGGCATGGCCGATCCCGGGTACGCTGGTGCCCCTCTACGGCACCAGCCCGGCGCGTGGCCAGGTGCTGATGTCCATGCATCATCTCGACGGCCAGCCGATGACGTCCGATCCGCGGCTGGTGCTGGCAAGGCAGGTGGAATTGCTGGCGGCGCGCGGCCTGCATCCGGCCGGCGCCTTCGAGCTGGAATTCTTTCTCCTTGCCAATGAACGCGACGCGGACGGCAAGGTGCAGCCTGCCCGCGCAGTGCTCGACGGGCGGCGCTCGGCCAAGACGGAAGTCTATTCGGTCGATCACCTGCATGGCATGGAGCCGCTGTTTTCCGACATCTACGCCGCGGCCAAGGCGCAAAATATCCCGGCCGAAACGATCATTTCCGAATATGCGCCCGGCCAGTACGAGTTGACGCTGAACTACCGCAAGGACGTGATGCGAGCGGCCGACGACCTCGTCATGCTGAAGCGGCTGGTGAGGGCGCAGGCGCGCCGGCACGGCGTCACCGCCTGCTTCATGGCGAAACCCATCGAGGCCTATGCGGGTTCGGGCATGCATTTCCACGTCTCGCTGCAGGATGATGCCGGCCGCAACGTCTTCACCGAGACGACCGGCGAGAAATGGTCGCCGAAGCTGCTCAATGCGCTTGGCGGGTTGATCCACACCATGGCGGAATCGATGCTGGTGTTTGCGCCGCACGCCAATTCCTGGCGCCGCTTCGTCTCACAATCCTACGCACCCGTGGCCCCGACATGGGGCGTCAACAACCGCTCGGTGGCGCTGCGCGTGCCGGCGGGCGACGCCAGGAACCGCCGCATCGAGCACAGGCCGTCGGGCGTCGACGCCAACCCCTATCTGGTGGCGGCGACGGTGCTGGCCGGCGTCGTCAAAGGGCTCGACGAAGGGCTGAATCCGGGGCCAGAGACCACCGGGAACGGTTACGAGCAGCCGAGCGAAAGGTCGGCCATGCCGGCCGACTGGCGCGCCGCGATCGAAGCGGCCAGGGGATCCGATTTCCTGAAAGCGGCGCTCGGCCCAGACCTGCACCGCACCTTCGTGGCGATCAAGCAGGCCGAATATCTGCGCGTCGCGCGCACGGTCAGCGAGCTGGACTATCACCTCTATCTGCACGAGGTGTGAGGCGGACCGGCACGCGCGCGGCGATCACGTTTTGCCGACGGCAATCAAAAGTTATAGCCAATTGGATTTCTGGAACATATCATGAACAAATGGCTGTGCTTTCCGTCCGCGAGAAACTGGCGATCCTGTCCGATGCCGCCAAATACGACGCTTCCTGCGCATCGTCCGGATCGACAAAACGCGACTCGCTGAGATCGGGCGGCATCGGCTCGACCGAAGGTTCCGGCATTTGCCATTCCTACGCGCCGGACGGGCGCTGTATCTCGCTCCTGAAGATCCTGCTGACCAATTTCTGCATCTACGACTGCAGCTATTGCATCAACCGCTCGTCCTCGAATGTGCGGCGCGCCCGCTTCAGCGTCGAGGAGGTGGTGAAGCTCACCATGGATTTCTATCGTCGCAACTATATCGAGGGGCTGTTCCTGTCGTCAGGCGTCATCCGCTCGCCCGACGAGACGATGGGCGAGATGGTCGAGGTGGCGCGCAGGCTTAGAATCGAGGAAAGGTTCGGCGGCTACATACACCTCAAGACCATCCCCGAAGCGTCTGCCGAACTGATCGAGAAGGCCGGCCTCTATGCCGATCGGCTGTCGATCAATGTCGAATTGCCGACCGACGAGGGCGTGAAGAAACTGGCGCCGGAAAAAAGACCGGAAACGATTCGGCTTTCGATGGCCAAGCTGCGCCGCAAGATCGAGGAGAAGGCCGAGCCGACAATGCAGAGCCGCAGGCGCGAGCGTTTCGCGCCGGGCGGCCAGTCGACGCAGATGATCGTCGGCGCCGACAAGACGTCCGATGACGGCATTTTGCGCGCCAGCGCCCGGCTTTATGGCAGCTATCACCTCAGACGCGTCTACTACTCGGCCTTCAGCCCGATCCCGGATTCCTCGTCATCGCTGCCGCTGCAGAGGCCGCCGCTGATGCGTGAGCACCGGCTTTACCAGGCGGACTGGCTGATGCGTTTCTACGGTTTCTCGCAGCCGGAGATCCTGGACGGCAGCAATGACGGGATGCTGGATTTGGCCATCGACCCCAAGCTAGCCTGGGCGCTGCGCAACCGCGGCCGGTTCCCGGTCGACGTCAACCGCGCCGAGCGCGAAGCGCTGCTGCGCGTTCCCGGTCTCGGCACCAGGGTCATCGACAAGATCATCGAGACACGCCGCCACCGCCGGCTGCGGCTCGAGGATGTCGGCCGACTCTGCCATTCGGTCGCAAAGGTGCGGCCCTTCATCGTCGCGGAAGGCTGGTCGCCGGGCGCGCTGACCGACAAGGCCGGTTTGCGCCAGGAGATCACCCGCTCCTGCGAGCAGCTTTCATTGTTCTGACCATGGCAAGAACCCAGCTCAACCTCGCCGCCCATCTCGTCCGGCTCGAAAGCCAGACCGATTTTGCCGGCTGGCGCGTTGCCGCGCGCCGGCTGGCGACGAATGATATTCCGCCGGGAGATGTCGCGTGGCAGGTCGAGCCGGATCGCGAAGATGGCGCGAGCGATTTGCCGGCTGCGCAAGCCGATGCGCGGCTGGTGGTGCCGCGCGACTTCATCGAGCGGGCCGAGACGGTCATCTGCCATTGTGATCCCGACCGCTTCGGCTTTCTTTACCGGCTGCTTTGGCGGTTGCGTTCGGAGCCGAAGCTGCTTTCGATCGCGACCGATCCCGATATCCGGCGGCTGGAGGCGATGGAGAAGGCGGTGCACCGCGACATCCACAAGATGCGCGCCTTCGTGCGCTTCCGAAAAATCCGCGAAGGCGCGGACGAGCGCTATGTCGCGTGGTTCGAGCCCGACCATTTCATCGTCGAGCGCAATGCCGATTTCTTCGTGCGCCGATTCACCGGCATGCGCTGGACGATCCTGACCCCGCATGCCTCGGCCGACTGGGACGGCGAGCGGCTGGCGATCGGCCCAGGTGCGGCCAAGCGCGACGCGCCGGCGGAAGACGATGCCGAGGCGCTGTGGCGGACCTATTTCGAAAACATCTTCAACCCGGCCCGCCTCAAGGTGAAGGCGATGCAGAAGGAGATGCCGAAGAAATATTGGCGGAACCTTCCCGAGGCCTCGCTCATTCCAGATTTGATAGCAGGAGCGGACAGAGCCGCGTCAGATATGATCGACCGGATGCCAACCAGCCCAGCACCGCACCATGCCAAGGTGAAGGCCAAGCACTGGCCTACGCCCGAGCCGTCCGATGTTGTGGCGCCTGAGGCCGACGACATTCCGGAGTTGCGCGAGGAGGCCAAAGGCTGCCGCCGCTGCCCGCTCTGGCGCGATGCGACGCAGACCGTCTTCGGCGAGGGACCGGAGAACGCCGACGTGATCTTCGTCGGCGAGCAGCCCGGCGACCAGGAGGATCTGGCCGGCAAGCCGTTCGTAGGCCCGGCGGGTAAGGTGTTCGACAGCATACTGGACGACGCCGAAATCGACCGCCGCAAGGTCTATGTGACCAATGCGGTGAAACACTTTAAATTCGAGCCGCGCGGCAAAAGGCGTATCCACTCGAAGCCCAGTGCCGGCGAGATCCAGGCCTGCCGCTGGTGGCTGGACAAGGAGCTCGACCTGATCAAGCCGAACCTCGTGGTGGCGCTGGGCGCGACGGCCGCGCAGTCGCTGCTCGGCAAGGCGGTGCCGATCACCAAGATGCGCGGCGACGTGGTCCAGCGCGAGGATGGGTTGCGCGTGTTCCTCACCATCCACCCGTCCTTTATCCTGCGCATCCGTGAGCCGGAGGACAAGGAGGCCGAGCGGGAGCGGTTTTTAAAGGACATGCGGAAGGTCAAGCAGTTGATGGCTGCTTAGGCAGTATTGATCTTCAGGTGAGGCCGGCCTGCAAAGGGCGGCTTCCTGCGCTTCCGGTGCTCACGTACGAAAAGTACGCTCCGCTCCGGTTCTCGGAACCCACCATTTTCGACTCGGCCTAACCTGAATCTCAACACTGCCCGGCCGAGCCAAGCCTACCTAACCAGGATCGCCCTCAGATCATTCACATTCGTGCCGGTCGGCCCCGGCACGAAAAGGTCGTCGACTGCATTGAAGGCCGTCCAGGCGTTGTTGCCGGCGAGCATTGCCTTGGCGTCGACGCCTGCCGCGCGCATGCGCGCCACGGTCGAGCCATCGGCAAAGGCGCCGGCGTTGTTTTCCGAACCGTCGATGCCGTCGGTATCGGCTGCTAGGGCGTGGACCCCGTTTACGCCATCGATGCCGATGGCGAAGGCGAGCAGGAATTCGGAATTGCGGCCGCCCTTGCCCTTGGCCCGCAGCGTAACCGTGGTCTCGCCGCCCGACAGGATCAGCACGGGCTTCTTGAAGGGGCGGTTGCGCGTCGTCACTTCGCGCGCGATCGCGGCGTGGACGCCGCCGACCTCGCGGGCCTCGCCCTCGATCGCGTCCGACAGGATGACCGCCTCGATGCCTTGCCGCTTTGCTTCGGCGGCCGCAGCCTCCAGCGACACACCGGCCGAGGCGGTCAGCTGAACCTCATTGCCATCAAAGCGCGGATCGTCGGGACGCGGCGCGTCTGCGGCCGGCGACTGGATATACGCCATGACCGAGGCCGGCAGTTTCATGCCATAGGCGGCGATCGAGGCCAGCGCGTCCGCGCGGCTGCCGGTGTCGGGAACGGTCGGCCCCGAGGCAACCAGCGCCGGATTGTCGCCCGGGATATCGGAAACGACCAGCGACACCACGCGCGCCGGGTGCGCCGCGGCAGCCAGGCGTCCGCCCTTGATGGTCGAGACATGCTTGCGGATGGTGTTCATCGCCGCGATCGGCGCGCCGGAGGCAAGCAGCGCCTCGTTGACGGCGATCTCGTCGGCCAAGGTAAGGCTCGGAGCGGGGGACGGCAGCAGGGCCGAGCCGCCGCCGGAAATCAGCGCGACCACCAGATCGTCCGCAGTCAGGCCGCGCACCTTCTCGAGCAGCCGGCGCGAGGCTTCGAGGCCGGCGGCATCCGGCACCGGGTGCGCCGCCTCGATGATCTCGATGCGCTCGCATCTGGCGCCATAGCCGTAGCGCGTGACGACAAGGCCATCGACGGGACCATCCCAGACCTTCTCGAAGGCGGCGGCCATCTGGGCCGAGCCCTTGCCGGCGCCGATGACGATGGTGTGGCCCTTGGGCTTCGCCGGCAAATGATTGCGGATCGTCTTTTCCGGATCGGCGGCGGCGACGGCGGCGTTGAAGATCGAGGTGAGGAAGGACTTGGGGTCGAGCACGTTCATCCTTGACCGCCATCGGCGGTTTTTGAACTGAGCGGACGTCGGCGCTGCCCCTCACCCTTACCCTCTCCCCGTATAGAGACGGGGAGAGGGGGTCGCCGGCGTCGGCGCGCTTCCCTTCTCCCCGTCTCTATGCGGGGAGAAGGTGCCGGCAGGCGGATGAGGGGCAGCGCCGGCATCACGATTTGTCTTCCAGCGGCAGCGCCAACTGTTTTCGATTAGCGCCGAGATGGGCGCACAGCGCATCGACGACTACGCCATGATCCTGGCGCTCCGGCAGGCCCGACACGGCGATGACCCCGATGACGCCGGCGCCCTTCACAGTGACCGGGAAGCCGCCCCCGGCCAGCACATAATCGGCAATATCCAGCGCTTCGCCGACCTTGAAGGTGCGGTCGGGCCGCTGCTGCTCCAGCACAAGGCGATAGGTGCTTCCGAGATACCGCCTCACGACATTGATCTTGCGCCGCGCCCAATCGGGATTGGAGGCGTTGGAACCCGGCATGGCAGCATAGAAGAGCGGCCGGTCGAAGGTCCTGATGTCGACGATGATCGGCAGGTCTTCCTTCAGCGCCCGATCCCGGATGGCGGAACCGATCTTGAAGGCGACGGCCTCATCGAAGGCCGGGAAGACCAGCGTGGCTTCCTGTTTCTTGATCAGAGCGATGTCGTCGGCGGTGGCCATGTCTCTTTCTCCGAAATCCCACCGTCGTTTGTACGACAAGCCCTGTCTGGTCAAGCATCCGTCGCGGACGCCCCCTCATCCGGCCGTTTCGCGGCCACCTTCTCCCCGGTGGGGAGAAGAGGCCGACGTCGGCGCCAGCCATCTCCTCTCTTCTCGGGGAGAGGTCGGATTGCCCCGAATTGCCCTTCGCAATTCGGTTGGCGATCCGGGTGAGGGGTCACCCCACGATCGCGCTCTTCGCCGGCCGGCCCGCCACATAGACCTCGCGCACGGCGCGGTCGTCGCCGAGCGTCTGCAGCAGGAAAAGTTCCTCGGCCAACGTTTCCACCGTCTCCATCCTGAGCCGCATTCCGGGCGTGGTGTGGGCGTCGAGCACGACGATGTCGGCATCGGTGCCTTCCTCCAGCGTGCCGACCTTGTCGGCCACCGACAGCGCCTCGGCATTGCCGCGCGTCAGCTGCCAGAAGGACTGGAACGGGTTGAGCTTCTCGCCGTTCAGCGCGATCACCTTGTAGCCCTCGTCCATGGTGCGCAGCATGGAATAATTGGTGCCGCCGCCGACATCGGTGGCGGCCGCGATCCGGAGCGGATTCTCGCGCCGGCGATAGCGCTGGTAGTCGAACAAGCCGGATCCGAGGAAAAGATTGGAGGTCGGGCAGAACACCGCGACCGAGCCCGACTGCGACAGCGCATCCGCCTCGCGTTCCGACAGATGGATGCAGTGGCCGAACAGGCTCTTTCTGCCAAGCAAGCCGTAATGCTCATAGACGTCGGTGTAGTCGCGCGACCAGGGGTAAAGCTCCTGGGTGAAGGCGATCTCGGCGTGGTTTTCCGACAGATGCGTTTGCATGTGGAGATCGGGATATTCGCGGCACAGCGCGCCGGCCATCTCCATCTGCTCGGGCGTCGAGGTGATGGCGAAGCGCGGCGTGATGGCATAGAGCTGGCGGCCCTTGCCGTGCCATTCGGCGATCAGCGCCTTGCTATCGTCATAGCCGGTCTGGGGCGTGTCGAGCACGCCGTCCGGCGCGTTGCGGTCCATCATCACCTTGCCGGCGATGTTGAGCATGTTGCGCTCATGCGACTCGACGAAGAAGGCTTCGGCGGACGATTTGTGCACCGAGCAATAGGCGGCGACCGTGGTCGTGCCGTGCCGCAGCATCTCGTCGAGGAACAACCGCGCGATGCGGCGGCCATGCTGCGCGTTCTGGAATTTCGACTCTTCGGGAAAGGTGTATTTGTTCAGCCAGTCGAGCAATTCGGCGCCATAGGAGGCGATGATCTGCATCTGCGGCACATGCACATGCGCATCGAGGAAACCCGGCAGGATCAGATGCGGACGATGGTCGATCGTCTCGACGCCGGCGCCCGCCTTCTTCGCGACCTCGGCATAGGAGCCGGCGGCAACGATCCTGCCGCTGTCGATCAGCAGGGCGCCATCCTCCTCGTAGCGCCAGGCGGAATGGTCGTCGATCGTTTCGGGCCAGCGCAGGAAAGAGAGCGTGCGGCCGCGCAAAATTTTCGAGGTCATGCTCACTTTCCGGCGCCTTCGAACCAGGCGACCAGAAGGGCCCTTTCCTGGTCGGTGATCTGGGTGACGTTGGCGGGCGGCATGGCATGCGCCCGGCCGGCCTGGATATAGATCTCGCGGGCGTGCTCGGCGATGCGCTCGTCGGTGTCGAGCAGCACGCCCTTCGGCGCATGGTAGATGCCTTCATAGACAGGCTCTTCCGTGTGGCACATGGAGCAGCGGCCGAGCACAGTGTCGCGCACGGCCGGGAAATGCGCCGAAGCGATATAGACCTGGGCGGCGGCGGAGGCGGCCGAGGTCTTCGGCTCGCCGGTCAGCACTTTCGGCACGGTCGACAGCCAGATGATGATCATGAACAGCACGGCGGCGCCCAGCCAGGTCCAGGTCGGGTTGCCTTTGCGCGCGTGCACCGTGTTGAAATAGTGCCGGATCAGCACGCCGATGATGAAGACCAGCGAGGCGATGACCCAGTTGAACTCGGTCCCAAAGGCCAGCGGGTAGTGGTTCGACAGCATCAGGAACAGGACCGGCAAGGTCAGGTAGTTGTTGTGCAGCGAGCGCTGCTTGGCGATCTTACCGTATTTCGGATCCGGTTTGCGGCCGGCGATCAGGTCGGCGACGACGATCTTCTGGTTGGGGATTATGACCATGAAGACATTGGCCGACATGATCGTGGCGGTGATGGCGCCGAGATGCAGGAAGGCGGCGCGGCCGGTGAAGAGATGGGTGAGCCCCCAGGCGATGAACACCAGCACGCAGTAAAGCACCAGCATCAGCCCGGTGTCGCTTTTGCCGAGCGGCGAGCGGCAGAGCAGGTCGTAGACGATCCAGCCGACGCCGATGGTGGCCATCGACAAGAGGATGCCGACCGGCGCCGAGATGTTGAGCACGTTGGGATCGATCAGGAACAGATCGGCGCCGGCATAATAGACCACGCAGAGCATGGCGAAGCCCGACAGCCAGGTGGCGTAGGATTCCCATTTGAACCAGGTGAGGTGTTCCGGCATCTCGGCCGGGGCCACCAGATATTTCTGGATGTGGTAGAAGCCGCCGCCATGCACCTGCCACTCTTCGCCAAAGGCGCCGGCGGGCAGGCCCGGACGCTGCCGCAGGCCAAGATCAAGCGCGACGAAATAGAAGGACGAGCCGATCCAGGCGATGCCGGTGATGACATGCAGCCAGCGGACGGCAAAACTCAGCCAGTCCCAGAAAATCGCGAAATCCATCATTGATGATCGTCCCTGCCGATGAAGCGACTTTACGGTGTGGCGCGCAAACGAAAAGAGGCGAGGTGCGCGATGACTTTCAAAAAAAAATAAAAAATACTAGGGTGCCCACACAGCCGCATGAGAGCCACGCATGGCCTATCTCGACAACATCGCCGTCTTCGTCCGTGTCGTCGAGCTCGGCAATCTGTCGGCGGCGGGGCGCGACATGCGCATTTCGCCTGCGGTTGCGTCCAACCGTATCAAGGAACTGGAGAAGCACCTCGGCGTCAGGCTGTTCAATCGCACGACAAGGCAGTTGATGCCTACCGAGCACGGCACTGTGTTCTACACCGGCGCCAAGCAGGTGCTGGACGCCATCACCGAGGCGGAAGCGGCGGTCGCCGCACTTTCCGGCCAGCCGCGCGGGACCATCAGGGTTACGGCGCCGCTCGGCCTCGGACGGCGGCTGATTGCCTCAGGCATCCCGGATTTCCACGACAAATATCCAGATATCGAGGTGCGGCTCAGGCTCTCCGACCACAATGTCGATATCATGAAGGAAGGCATCGACGTCGCCTTCCGGCTCGGCATCATCGAGGATTCGAGCCTCAGGATGCGCGGCATCATGGAATGCGAGCGCGTGCTGGTGGCGGCGCCGAAATATCTGGAAGCGCGCGGCGAACCGGCCGAGCCGCAGGAGTTGATCGGCAGGAAGCACGACTGCCTGATGCTGCGCTATGCCGGCGCGCGCGAATATGTCTGGACGCTGCAGACGCCGAACGGCCAGCAGAAGTTCGAGGTGCACGGCCCTTACGACACCGATGATGGCGACGTGCTGACCGGCTGGGCGCTTTCGGGGCGCGGCATCATCAACAAGCCGCGCTTCGAGGTGGAACCCTTCATCCGCGACCGCCGGCTGAAGGTGATCCTGCCCCAGACGCCGCCGACACCGGTGCAGTTCGCCGCCGTCTATCCGCACAAGAAGCTGCAGGACCCGAAAGTGCGGCTGCTGCTCGACTTCATGGCCGAGCGCTGCCAGCGGCTGATCAAGGATATTCTGGCGGGGAAGTAGCGGTGGCTTTGCCTCGGGATTGGCCGAAGCCTCCGTGACGTCGTCATCCACGGGCGAAGCGACGCGAAGCGGCGCGCAGACCCGAGGATCCATTCCGTGACCTTGATCGTGTGGTGCAGCGGAGCAGAATTCTGCATCGTTGGGCGGCGCTTCGAAGTCACGGAATGGATTATATGGTCTGCGCCGCGTCGCTTCGCTCCTTGCTCCGCCATAGAATGACTACGTGAGGGGCGTTCAGGCTAATCGCCGAGGGATTGGCGAAGCCTCCGTGACGCCGTCATTCACGGGCGGAGCGGGAGCGAAGCGGACGCGCAGACCCGAGGATCCATTCCGCGACCTTAATCGTATGGCGCAGCGGCGCAGAATTCTGCATCGTTGGGCGGCGCTTCGACGTCACGGAATGGATTCTATGGTCTGCGCCGCGTCACTTCGCTCCTTGCTCCGCTATAGAATGACGACCGCGAGGAGCGTTCGCGGCTAGTCGCCGAAGCATGTGGCCGGCAAGTGACTGGCCGGTGGCCTACTCGATCCCGTTGCCTTGCTCGAAGGCGAGCCTAGGTTGCTAGCCAAAGCGGCCGCATATTTTCAAGGCGACCGAAGGACCGCACAATGCATCTCGCCATTTCGCTAAACATCGCCGCGACCGACGAACAGGCCGTCCTGGACTTCGGCCAAATCAGTGCGTTCGTCCGCGAGGCGGAGGCGGCCGGTGTGGATATGGTCATCATTTCCGACGTCGCGGATGGACCATCGACCAGCCCGTTCGAAGCGACGACGCTGCTGGCCGCGCTGGCGACCGTGACGGAGAAGATCGGCCTCGTGGCCGGCGCCTCGACGCTCGCGCACCAGCCCTACAATCTGGCGCGCCGTTTTGCTTCGCTGGATATCATCAGCCACGGCCGCATCGGCTGGAATGCGACGCTGCGGCAGGATCCGCGTGAGGCGGCGAATTTCAGCCGCCCGGAAGGCTTTGCCGACGAGGATTCTGGACGTCGAGCAGCGGAATATATCGGCATCGTGCGCGGTTTGTGGCGTGGCTGGGACGCGGACGCCTTGCTTTTCGACAAGGCGGGCGGGCGGTTCCACGATCCCGACAGGATGCATTTCCTCGACCATAAGGGCGAGTTCTTCGCGGTGCGCGGGCCGCTCAATGTCGCGCGCTCGCCGCAGGACGCGCCTGTGCTGCTCATGTCCGGCCTAAGCAAGACCGACCGCGACTTCGCGAGCCGCGTCGCCGACGTCATCCTGATCGAGGAACAATCGGGCGAGGCCGCCAATGCTGCGACCGCCGATTTGAGACGCCGGGCGCTTGCCGCCGGCCGCAAATCGGAAGCCCTGAAGGTGCTGCCTACGGTCGCCATTAAATCCGAGCCGCTCATCGACAGGCTTCGAGCCTTGTTGGGCTCCAGCGGCTGTGACGGCTTCAATTTTGTTTTGCCGGCTGACGTCGCGGCGCTTGAGAGCTTTACCGACCGGGTGTTGCCGGAGCTCCAGCGCCACGGCCTCGCCGGCCGCGGCCAGCAGGGCGCGACGTTGCGCGCACATCTTGGCCTCGGTGCAGGAGGCGCAAAATGAGCGCGCGCCAGATGAAGCTCGGCCTGTTCCTGTGGGCGACCGGACACCACATCGCCGCCTGGCGCCATTCGGATGCGCATGTCACGGCCGGCATCGACATCGATCATTACATCGCGCTCGCCCGCACGGCGGAAGCGGCGAAGTTCGACATGGTGTTCTGTGAGGATGCCGCCGGCCTGCGCGAGGCCAATGTCCAGATCGCCAGCCAGACCTCGCGCTCGATCGGCTTCGAGCCTATCAGCCTGCTGTCGGCGCTGGCCGCGCAGGCCGAGCGCATCGGCTTGGTTTCCACTGCGTCCACCAGCTACAACGAACCTTACGGCCTGGCGCGGACTTTCGCTTCGCTCGACAATCTGAGCGGCGGGCGGGCCGGCTGGAACCTGGTGACCTCGGCGAGCCCGATCGAAGCAGCGAATTTCGGAGCAGCGGGCTTGAGACCGCATGCCGACCGCTATGCGCGGGCGCGCGAGTTCGCCGCCGTGGTCTCCGGGCTGTGGAACCGACGCGCCGCCGAGCATAACGGAGAGAGCTTCTCGGTGCGCGATCCGCTCGACATCCCGCCCTCGCCGCAGGGCGCGCCGGTAATGGTGCAGGCGGGCGCCTCCGACGACGGCAAGGATCTGGCCGCGCGCACCGCCGACGTCGTGTTCTCGGCCGCGCAGACTTTCGAGGAGGCCAAGGCTTTCTACGATGATCTGAAAAGCCGCTTGGCCGCCTACGGACGCCAGCCGGACGACGTGAAGATCATGCCTGGCGTGGCGCCGATCGTGGCGGCGACGAAAGCCGAGGCGCAGGCCAAATATGATGCGCTGCAGGAATTGATCCCCGACGATGTCGGCGTGGCGCTGCTTTCCAGCTATCTCAGCATCTCCGATCTCGGGCGCTACCCGATCGACGGGCCGCTGCCCGAACTGCCAGAGAGCGAAGGCATGAAAACCCGGCAGGCGCTGGTCATCGAGCAGGCGCGCCGCGACGGGCTCTCGATTCGCGAGCTGGCGCGATACTTTGCTGGCGCGCGTGGCCATTGGCGGATCGTCGGCACGGCAGGAGAGATCGCCGACGAATTGCAGGCGCGCTTCGAAGGCGGCGCGGCGGACGGATTCAACGTGATGCCCTCCTGGTTCCCGGGCGAGCTCGACGCTTTCGCGACGCTGGTGGTGCCGGAATTGCAGCGGCGCGGCCTGTTCCGCAAGGACTATGAAGGCCGCACGCTGCGCGACCATCTCGGCCTGAAGCGGCCGGTTTAAGCCGCCGCAGCCCGCGCATCCATCAGGCGGGCTGTTCCAGATACCCTGATCGAGCTGCCCGGCGCCGGCGGAATGTCTGCATGGAGCCGCGAGCGCATGCCCATGTCCTCGCCCTGAACGACGTCGATGGCGCCGCCATGCGGCCAGCCGAGATCGCGCAGATAGCCGGCAAAGGCCGCGGTCGCGGCGCCCGTCGCCGGGTCTTCATAGACCCCGCCGGAGGCGAATGGATTGCGCGTGTGGAAGAGGCGCGGCGTCTCGGCATAAGCGAGCAGGATTGTGATCAGGCCTTCGCGCCGCATGAATGACTGGCCTTGCTTCAAGTCATAGGCCATCGCAGCCAGCGCCTTGCGGGACTTCAGCGCCAGCACGAGATGATCGGCGCCGCCATGAATCAGCGCCGGTGGAATGGCCGGATCGAGATCGCCCGGCTGGTAGCCGAACAGCGCCAATGCCTCGCCGGCCAGTTCCGACGAAGCCGGCCGGCTGCGCGTCGGCGGCGACTGCAGCGCGGCAGCGACGTTGGCGCCGTCGCAAAAACCTTCGACGGTGATATTCGCCTGGTTGAGGGTCAGCGCGAAGGCCCCGTTGCCGAGCCTTCTGACCAGCGCCGCGCCGAGCGCGATAGTGGCGTGGCCGCAGAACGGCACTTCCGATTCCGGTGAAAAGTAGCGGACGCGCCAGCCATCGCCGGTGGGCGCCGCGAAGGCGGTTTCCGAAAAGCCGACCTCGGCCGCGATGCGCTGCATGTCAGCCGCATCCGGGAAGGTCTCGCCGATCACCACGCCGGCGGGATTTCCGCCGGTGTTGCCGTCCGAAAATGCCGCTATGTGCAAAACGTCCAGGTCTCTCGCCTCGTATTGGTCAGGCGCGAAGAAAACACGGTTCAACTCGGTTTGGGAAACGAAGAAAGCGACGAGCAGCTGTGAGCGACAGTCATAGCTGTCGCCTTGGCTCTACGCGGTCGGAACGTCAGCCGGCCATCGCCTTTTCGAAGGCATTTGCGGCGGACGCATGCGACGCCAACGCCGTCATGATCTCGGCGGCGGCAAGCGCGGCGATCACCGGAGGGCGCTTGTCCTTCACGGCGCTGCCGCCGATTGGCGAGATAAGGCGGTTGAACTCGGCTTCGCTGCCCTCGGCCGACTTCAGGAACCAGCTCCGGAAAGTTGCTTTCTTGGTCCTGGAGCCGATCATGCCGACATAGGCGGTGTCGTCGCGCTTCAGCGCCTCGGCGACGATCAGGAAATCCAAAGCATGATCGTGGGTCAGGATGGCGAAGGCAGACCCCGCCGGCGCCTCGCGCACCACGGCTTCGGGCATCGGCGTCAGCCGAGTCTCCACCGTTTCGGGCATGTCTTGCAACGCCTCAGATCGGGTCTCGACGACGACGACGTGGATGGGTAGCAGCGCCAGCGACGCGGCCAGCGCCTGGCCGACATGGCCGCCGCCGAAGAGATAGACGTGAGGAAGATGCGCTTCCTCGGCTTCGGCCTTGGCGATCAGCCTTTCTTCGATTGTCCTATCGACCAACCTGATCAGCACCTCGACCCGGCCGCCGCAGCATTGGCCGATCTCCGGCCCGAGCGGAACGTCGAGCGTGGCGCAAACTTCATCGACCTCGATGCGGGTTTCCCTCCCCCTCGAGGGGAGGGTGGCGGCGAAGCCGCCGGGTGGGGTCACCCGCGCCGCGCTCGGTACCTTTGCGGTGCCTTCTGAGGCGACCCCCTCTGGCCGCTTCGCGGCCATCTCCCCCTCACGGGGGGAGAGCATCTGCCGCGCCTTGTCGATCGCCATATATTCGAGCTGTCCGCCGCCGATGGTGCCGAAAATGGCCGATGCCGAGACAAGCATGAAGGCGCCGGCGTCGCGCGGCGTCGAGCCCTTCGTGGCCGCGACCTCGACGAGTGCTACCCGGTCGGCTCGACCGAGGAACGCCTTCAGGCTTTGCACGTTCGGGTTCATCGTCTGCATTTCCATCCCGGAAATATAGCGTTTTGCGCCTCGATTTGCACGTTTAGGCGGATTCAAGCCGGCTTCGCGGCTTCCCGCTTCAGCCTCTCGATCGCCATCAAGACACGCTCCGGTGTCGCCGGCGCATCGAGGCGTGGGCAGATTCCGTGATCCGCGACGCTGGCGACCGCGTCCGACAAGGCATGCAGAACCGACATGCCGAGCGGGAAAGGCGGCTCGCCGACGGCCTTGGAGCGATGCACGGTCGGCTCGTAGGCTTCGGACCAGTCGGCCAGCGTGACGTTGAAGATTTTCGGCCGGTCGGAGGCGAGCGGAATCTTGTAGGTCGACGGCGCATGGGTGCGCAGCCGGCCCTTGTCGTCCCACCACAATTCCTCGGTGGTCAGCCAGCCCATGCCTTGGATAAAGCCACCCTCGACCTGGCCGAGGTCGATGGCGCGGTTCAGCGAGCGGCCGATCTCATGCAGGATATCGGTGCGCTCGACGACATATTCGCCGGTCAGCGTGTCGACCGAAACCTCCGAGCAGGAAGCCCCGTAGGCGAAGTAGTAGAAGGGGCGGCCCTCGCCCTTGTCGCGGTTCCAGTGGATCTTCGGCGTCTTGTAGAAGCCCGCCGCTGAAAGCTGGATGCGGGCCATATAGGCCTGCCTGACCAGATCGCCGAACGGTATCTCCTGGTTGCCGATGCGGACGCGGTTGGGCAGGAACAGCACCTGATCGCGCGGCACCTGGTATTTTTCCGAGGCGAAATTGGTCAGCCGGTCCTTGATCTGCCGAGCGGCGTTCTGCGCCGCCATGCCGTTGAGGTCGGAACCCGAGGATGCCGCGGTGGCCGAGGTGTTCGGCACCTTGCCGGTGGTGGTCGCGGTGATCTTGACCTGGTCGAGATCGATCTGGAACTCTTCCGCCACCACCTGCGCCACCTTGAGATAGAGGCCCTGCCCCATCTCGGTGCCGCCATGGTTCAGATGAACCGAACCGTCGGTGTAGACATGCACCAGCGCGCCGGCCTGGTTGTAGTGCGTGGCGGTGAAGGAGATGCCGAATTTGACCGGGGTTAGAGCCAGCCCGCGCTTGATGAAGCGGCTGTTGTTGTTGAAGGCGCTGATCTCGCGCCGGCGCCGCGCGTAGTTCGAGCTTGCCTCCAGCTCGGCGATGATGCGCTGGATGACATTGTCCTCGACCGTCTGGTGATAAGGCGTGACGTTGCGGTCGCCCTCCTTGTCACCACTTGCGCCATAGAAATTCTTCTTGCGGATCTCGAGCGGGTCCTTGCCGAGGGCAAAGGCCACCTCATCGATGACGCGCTCGGCGCCGACCATGCCTTGCGGGCCGCCGAAGCCACGGAAGGCGGTATTGGAGACCGTGTTGGTATAAAGCGGCGCCGACTGGGCGTGCACCGCCGGCCAGAAATAGGTGTTGTCGCAGTGGAACAGCGCGCGGTCGGTCACCGGGCCGGAGAGGTCCGACGAAAAGCCGCAGCGCGCGGCGAACATGAAGTCGACGCCGAGGATGTTGCCGTCGTCGTCGAAGCCGACCTCGTAGTCGATCAGGAAATCGTGGCGCTTGCCGGTGGCGGTCATGTCATCGTCGCGGTCGGGCCGGATCTTGACCGCGCGATGATGGCGCTTGGCGGCGATGGCGGCGAGCGCCGCGAACTGGTTGCCCTGCGTTTCCTTGCCACCGAAGCCGCCGCCCATGCGGCGGATTTCCACCGTGACGGCATTGCTCGGGATGCCCAGCGCATGGCTCACCATATGCTGGACTTCGCTCGGATGCTGGGTCGAGGAATAGATGGTGACGTCCTGGTCCTCGCCGGGGACGGCCATGGCGATATGGCCTTCGAGATAGAAGTGTTCCTGGCCGCCGAGGCGCATCTTGCCCCTGAGCCTGCGGGGCGCCGCCTTGATCGCCGCCGCAGCGTCGCCGCGCCTCAATGTGAGCGGCGGCGTGACCAGCTTGTCCTTACGCGGGTCGAGCGCGCCGATGTCGGTGACGAAGGGCAGCTGCTCGTATTCGATTTTGGCCAGCCTGGTGGCGCGGCGAGCCTGCTCGCGCGTTTCGGCGATGACGCAGAGGATCGGCTGGCCGTAGAATTCGACCTTGCCGTCGGCGAGCACCGGCTCGTCATGGCGGCCGGTAGGCGAAATATCGTTCTCGCCCGGCACGTCCTTTGCCGTCAGCACATCGACGACGCCAGGAGCGGCGCGCACCGCCGCGAGATCCATGTTCGTGATCGTCGCATGCGTCGCGGTCGACAGGCCAAGGCAGCCATGCAGCGTGCCGGCCGGCTCCGGCATGTCGTCGATATAGACCGCCGTGCCGCTGACATGCTTGTGCGCTGAATCATGGCGCTGGTCGCTGGCGACACCGCCCGAAATCTTCTGGGCCTTGAGGTTGGGGACGTGCTTGGTCATCAGGCAGCCTCGTTGCGTGAGACCTGGAGCGGCGCCTTGGTTCCGGTCGTCTCGACATAAAAGCGCAGCAGGAGGTTCTTCGCCGCCAACGCCCGATATTCGGCGCTTGCCCGCATGTCAGTGATCGGCGTGAACTCACTGGCGTATTCGGCCATCGCCGCCTCCACCGTCGCTTCGTTCCAGGGCTTTCCGATCACCGCCTTCTCAACCGCCGTGGCGCGCTTCGGCGTCGCCGCCATGCCGCCATAGGCGATGCGGATGTCGGCCACCGTGCCGTCTTTTGCCAAGGTCAGGTAGAAAGCCCCAAGCGTCGCGGTAATGTCCTCGTCGCGGCGTTTGGTGACCTTGTAGACGGCAAATTTTTCGCCCTGCGCCGGCACCGGAACATGCACCGCTTCGACGAATTCGCCGGGTTGCCGATCCTGCTTGCCATAGGCGATGAAGAAGGTTTCGACCGGGATCGTGCGGCGCTGCTTGCCCTTGCGCAGGGTGAGCCGCGCGCCCAGCGCGATCAGCGGCGGCGGCGTGTCGCCGATCGGCGAGCCGTTGGCGATGTTTCCGCCGATCGTTCCCATGTTGCGCACCTGCTCACCGCCGATGCGGTCGACCAGCGGCCCCAGGGCGGGGATGTGTTTCGACAGCGTCTCGAAAGCCTCGGTATAGGTGACACCGGCGCCGATGGTGATCACTCCATCCTTCTCCGACATCGTGCGCAGACCCTCGAGACCGCCGATGAAGATCGCCGGCGAGATGTCGCGCATGTGCTTGGTGACCCAAAGGCCGACATCAGTCGAGCCGGCAACGATGGTGGCGCCCGGCTCCTTTTCGAGCACGGCGGCGAAGTCCTCGACGCCGGCCGGCACGATCAGCCGCGCCTTGCCCGACCCGATCTCGACTCTGGCGCCATCGCGCAATGCCTTCAGCCGCGCGGTGATGTCCTTGCGCTCCACCGCCAGCGGGTCCTTAGCCGCCTTGCCGTAGCTCGAAATGGCATGCGCGGCGCGCATGATCGCCTCATAGCCGGTGCAGCGGCAGAGATTACCCTGCAGCGCCTTTTCGATCGCGGCGTTGGACGGATCAGGCGTCTTCATCCAGAGCCCGTAGAGCGACATGACGAAGCCCGGCGTGCAGAAGCCGCATTGCGAGCCGTGGAAATCGACCATGGCCTGCTGCACGGGGTGTAACCTACCGGACTCGCCGCGCAAATGCTCCACGGTGACGACATGGGTGCCGTCGAGCGAGCCCATGAAACGGATGCAGGCATTAACGCTTTCGTAGACGAGACCTTCAGAGGAAAGCTTGCCGACCAGCACCGTGCAGGCGCCGCAATCGCCCTCGGCGCAGCCTTCCTTGGTGCCGCGCAGCGAACGGTTGAGCCGCAGCCAGTCGAGCAGGGTCGCATCGGGCGCGACGTCGTTCAGGGCCACGTCGGCGCCGTTCAGGATGAAGCGTATCTCGTTACGGGTCCCTGCCATGTCTCAGCTCCCCCGATAGGTCGAGTAGCCATAGGGCGAAATCAAAAGCGGCACATGGTAATGCCGCTGTTCCGCCATGCCGAAGCGGATCGGCACGATGTCGAGGAAAGCGGGCTCGGGCAAGCTGATGCCCTGGCCGCGCAGATAGTCGCCCGCGGCGAAAACCAGCTCATATTCGCCGGTGCGGAACTCGGTGCCGGCCAGCAGTGGCGCGTCGCAGCGGCCGTCATCATTGGTGGCGACGGTCTTGAGATGCGTGCGGCTCTGTCCCTCGATGCGGAAAAGCTCGATCGTCAGGCCCTTCGCCGGCCGGCCGGTCGCGGTGTCCAGCACATGGGTGGTCAGGCGCCCGCCATCGGCTTTCGACGTTTCTGCCACTGGCGGTCTCCCATTTCCAGCACGACCGATTGGCCGGTACAGTTTCAGATCAATTGTGCGCCAATTAAAGGCGATGCATAAGCCCCGGTCGAGCGGAGCGCGGCAAAAAGCACTTTCAAAAATTTTCGGGGGAATGCATGCGCACTCCTTTCGATATCTTCATCTCAACAATCGGGCAGGAGCGACAATGCGTTACGATAGGGACATGCGCGGTTACGGGGCCAATCCGCCGGACCCGAAATGGCCCGGCGGGGCACATGTCGCGGTGCAGTTCGTCGTCAACTATGAGGAAGGCGGCGAGAACTGCGTGCTGCATGGCGACAAGGCGTCCGAAGCCTTCCTGTCCGAAATCGTCGGCGCGGCGCCCTGGGTCGGTCAGCGCCACTGGAATATGGAGTCGATCTATGAATACGGCGCCCGCGCCGGCTTCTGGCGGCTCTACCGGCTGTTCACCGAAGCGCAAGTGCCGGTGACCTGCTACGGCGTCGCCACCGCGCTCGCACGCTCGCCCGATCAGGTCACGGCGATGCAGGAAGCCGGCTGGGAGATCGCCTCGCACGGCCTGAAATGGATCGATTACCGCGACCATGCGGCCGAGGATGAGAAGCGCGACCTCGATGAGGCCATCCGTTTGCACTACGAAGTGACCGGCGCGCGGCCGACGGGCTGGTACACCGGCCGCACCTCGGTCAACACGGTGCGGCTCGTCGCCGAGGAAGGCGGCTTCGACTATGTCTCCGACACCTATGACGACGAGTTGCCCTACTGGTTCGACCGCGACGGGCTGGAGACGCCGCAGCTCATCATCCCCTACACGCTCGACGCCAACGACATGCGTTTCGCGACGCCGCAAGGCTTTAACTCCGGCGACCAGTTCTTCGCCTATCTGAAGGACAGTTTCGACACGCTCTATGCCGAGGGCAAAGCGGGCCGGCCGCGCATGATGAATATCGGCCTGCATTGCCGCCTGGTCGGCCGTCCGGGCCGTGTGGCGGCGCTGAAGCGCTTCGTCGATTATGTGAAGTCGCACGACAAGGTGTGGCTGACAAGGCGCATCGACATCGCAAAACACTGGCGCGAGACGCATCCCTACGAGGCGCCGGCGCTGCGTCCGTCGCGGATGGAATTCGAGGAATTCGTGCACGCTTTCGGCGGGGTGTTCGAGCATTCGCCCTGGATCGCCGAACGCGCCTACGAGCTGGAGCTCGGACCGGCGCATGACAGCGCGGGCGGCCTGCACAACGCGCTCTGCCGCGTCTTCCGTGCGGCGACGGAGGCCGAGCGGCTTTCCGTGCTCAACGCGCATCCGGACCTTGCCGGCAAGCTGGCAGCGGCCAAGCGGCTGACGCCGGAGTCGGCCAAGGAGCAGGCCTCCGCCGGGCTCGATGCGCTGACCGACAAGGAGCGCGAGCTGTTCTCGAAACTCAACGCCGCCTATGTCACCACCTTCGGCTTCCCCTTCATCATCGCGGTCAAGGGCAAGACCAAGGACCAGATCCTGGCGGAGTTCGAAGCGCGCATCGGCAACAGTCGCGGCACCGAGTTCGAGACTGCATGCTGTCAGGTCGAACGCATCGCATTGCTTCGGCTGAGAGACCTGCTCCCGCAGTAACGCCAGGGATCCCCATGGATATGATCAAGACGTCCGAGCAAACCTATTACGCGCCGCAGGGCGGCCATCCCGGCCAGAACGAGCTTTTGACCGGCCGCGCCGTCTTCACCGAGGCCTATGCCGTCATCCCCAAGGGCGTGATGCAGGACATCGTCACCAGCACGCTGCCGTTCTGGGACAAGACCAGGGCCTGGATCATCGCAAGGCCGCTTTCGGGCTTCGCCGAGACTTTTTCGCAGTACATCGTCGAGATCCTGCCGGGCGGCGGCAGCGACCGACCGGAACTCGACGCCGGCGCCGAGGGCGTGCTGTTCGTCGTCGAGGGCGAGCTCACCGTTTCGCTTGCCGGCAAAAAGCATGTGCTTGCCCCCGGCGGCTTTGCCTTCCTGCCGCCTTCCAGCGGCTGGAAGGTGCGCAACGAGAGCGGCGCCGCTGCCCGCTTTCACTGGATCCGCAAGGCCTATGAGGCGGTCGACGGCCTCGACGTGCCGGAAGCTTTCTTCTCGAGCGACCAGGACGTTGCGCCGAGCCCGATGCCGGGCACGGAAGGGCGCTGGGCAACGACCCGCTTCGTCGACCCCGCCGACATGCGCCATGACATGCATGTCACCATCGTCACGCTGAAGCCCGGCGCGGTCATCCCCTTTGCCGAGACCCATGTCATGGAGCACGGGCTCTATGTGCTGGAAGGCAAGGCAGTCTACCGCCTCAACCAGGACTGGGTCGAGGTCGAGGCCGGCGACTTCATGTGGCTGCGCGCCTTCTGCCCGCAGGCCTGCTATGCGGGCGGGCCCGGCAATTTCCGCTATTTGCTCTACAAGGACGTCAACCGGCACGCCAGGCTTGGTGGCTATCTTGGGGGCGGCTATCTTGGAGGCAAGGCGCGGTGAGCCGCATCGTCGCCCAACCGCTGACCCGCGAGAACTTCGCGCCGTTCGGCGACGTCATCGACATGGGCGGCGACAACCGCTACCCGATCAATGGCGGCAAGGCGATGCGCTATCACGACCTCGCCACCGCCGAGGCGGCCGGCCCGAATGCGCGGGTGCTGATCTCGATGGTGCGCGGCACGCCTTACGAAATGCCGCTGAAGCTCACCATGGTCGAGCGCCATCCGCTCGGCAGCCAAGCCTTTATCCCGCTATCGCCGCGACCCTTTCTGGTGGTCGTCTGCCATGATGCGAAGGACGGGCCGGGCGAGCCGCACGCCTTCATTGCCGCGCCCGGACAAGGCATCAACTACCGCCGCAACCTGTGGCACGGCGTGCTGACGCCGATCGGCGAGGAACAGGATTTCGTCATCGTCGACCGCGGCGGCGACGGCTCCAATCTCGAAGAATTCTATTTCTCGCATCCTTACGAGATCCACCTTCCCTGAAAGCCTTTCCCATGACCGACGTTTCGCTGATCGACCGCCTGCTCGACGTCATCGAGCACGACATCGTGCCGAAGACCGCCGAAGGCGTCGCCCACGGCAACAAGCTGTTCGGCGCCGCCATCCTGCGGAAAGACGACCGCTCGCTGGTGCTGGCCGAAACCAACAACGAGATGGAAAATCCGCTCTGGCATGGCGAGGTGCATTGCCTGAAGCGCTTCTACGAGATGCCGAAGGCCGAGCGCGTCGACACCAAGGATGCGCTGTTCGTCGCCACGCACGAGCCCTGCTCGCTCTGCCTGTCGGCAATCACCTGGACCGGCTTCGACAATTTCTACTATCTCTTCAGCCACGAGGATTCGCGTGACAGCTTTGCCATACCGCACGACCTGAAAATCCTGAAAGAGGTCTTCACCCTCGACCCCGGCGGCTACAACGCCGAAAACGCCTATTGGAAAAGCTTTTCCATCCGCAGGCTGGTGCGGGCGTTGCCGGAGGCCGAGCGCAAGCGGCTGGAAGAGCGTATCGGCAGGATTTCGACGCGTTATGACGAGCTTTCCGGGGCTTACCAGGAAGGCAAGGGCGACAACGATATTCCGTTGAATTGACGCGGATTGACTACCTTACCTTCGCGTTTTTCAGCACTTCATTTATCCTTGCCTGCCAGCCTTTGCCGGTCGCCTTGAATTTTCGGACGACATCCTGGTCCAGGCGGATCGATACGACTTGCTTTGGGTTCTCTAGGGCCGGCCGGCCGCGGGAACGCCTTATACTCTCGAAAAGCTCCGGGAGCGCTTCCGCGAAAGGCTTGGCTTGTGCCAGCTGTTCGTCGGTCGCCTCCCCATCCTCGGGATCAGCAGCAATCTGTCTTTGAATTTCGGCTTCCTCGGCGTCGGTAAGCCTCCGAATGTGTGATTTAGTGTTGCTCATACACGGACCTTTCCTTTCGGCTGGCATGACGCATCGAGATCACCGAGATCGCTTCGGAACCAAGCGGCTTGAAGATCATGGCGAGAACGATCTCTCTAAATTCTCCAATCGCCTTGAGCCGACCGGCCTTGGCCGGGATAACGATTGAAGTGGCAAAAAACTCGACATCGAGATCGGCGAAGTCGAGACCCCGGCTTGCTAGGTTCGTCACCCGTTTTGGCTCATCCCAAACGATTTTCAGGCAAGATCATCCAATGTGTCTGCGTCGGGCAACGTGAATAAACGTAATACACAAATTAATCGAGAGATACAAGAAGAACCCGGATCTCCGAGGATGTGCTCGCTAACGACCCAGGTCGCATTTTTTGATGCTCCAGTCGCGAATGGCGATTGAAAGTCGCCTCGCCGCGTAGCGTTATGCCCTGCCATGAAAACCGTCACCGAATTCCCCCGAAAAGTCATCGAAATTCCCGATATGGGCATCGTCATGCCGGATGGCTGCCGGCTGTCGGCGCGCATCTGGATGCCGGAGGACGCAGCCGACAATCCGGTGCCGGCGATTCTAGAGCATTTGCCCTACCGCAAGCGTGACGGCACCATTTTTCGCGATCAGCTGACCCATCCCTATTTCGCCGGGCACGGCTACGCCTCGATCCGCGTCGACATGCGCGGCAATGGCGATTCCGAAGGGCTGATGGACGATGAATATTCAGAGCAGGAGTTGCAGGACGCTTGCGACGTCATTGCCTGGGCGGCCGCGCAGCCCTGGTGCAACGGCAATGCCGGCATGATGGGTATTTCCTGGGGTGGCTTCAACTGCCTGCAGGTGGCGGCCAAACAGCCGCCGGCGCTGAAGGCGGTGATCAGCCTGTGCTCGACCGTCGACCGCTATGCCGACGACATCCACTACAAGGGCGGCTGCCTGCTGCTCGAAAATTTCGGCTGGGCCTCGACGATGCTCTCCTACTCGTCGCGGCCGCCGGACCCGCTGATTGCCGGCGGCAACCGCTGGCGCGACCTGTGGCTGAGCCGGCTGGAGAACCAGCCCTTCCTGTTGCCGCTATGGCTCAACCACCAGCATCGCGACGCCTATTGGAAGCGCGGCTCGATCTGCGAGGATTTTTCCGCGGTGAAAGCGGCGGTGCTGTCGATCGGTGGCTGGCATGACGGCTACCGCAACACGATCTCCAATCTCGTCACCAACATCCAGTCGCCGGTCAAAGGCATCGTCGGCCCCTGGATCCACAAATACCCGCACTATGCCGGGCCAAAACCCGCCATCGGCTTCCTGCAGGAGGCGCTGCGCTGGTGGGACCGCTGGCTGAAGGGCATTGAGACCGGCGTCGAGGCCGATCCGGACTACCGCGCCTATGTCATGGACAGCGTGCGGCCGGCCCGCTGGCATCCCGAGCGGCCGGGCCGCTGGGTCGCGGAACAGGAATGGCCGTCCTCGAACATCAAGGTCGAGGCGATCGAGCTTATTTCCGCCGGCGCAAGGCCTTCGATCGTGGCTTCGCCGCAGACCTGCGGACTTGCCGGCGGCGAGTATTTTCCCTTCACCTTCGGGCCGGAACTGCCGGGCGACCAGCGCCCCGACGACGCGCTGTCGGCGTGCTTCGACCAGCCCGAGCTCGGCGAGGCGATCGACATTGTCGGGGCACCGGAGCTGATGGTCCAGGTTGCCTCCGACCGACCCCAGGCCAACATTGCCGTGCGTCTCTGTGACGTGCATCCCGACGGCGCCTCGGAGCTGATCTCCTATGGTGTCCTCAATCTGACCCACCGCAACTCGCATGAGTTCCCGCGGGCGCTGGTCCCCGGCGAGACCGTTTCGGCGCGTGTGGTGCTCGACCAGTGCGCGTACCGGGTGCCTGCCGGCCACAAATTGCGCGTCGCCGTTTCGACCGCCTACTGGCCGATGATCTGGCCCTCGCCGGAGCCGGTGCGGCTCGATCTCGCTAGCGCAACGCTGAACCTGCCGCTGCGTCCGCTGGCGAAAGGTGATGAGGTTTCGTTTCCCGAGCCGGAAGGCGCGACGCCCTGGGCGACCGAGACCATCCGGCCGGCGAATTCCGAACGCCATGTCGACCGCGACGAGAAGACCGATCTGGTCACGCTTTCCATAACCGACGATTTCGGCGAGGTTCGCGATCTCGACCACAGGCTGGTCCACGGCAGCATCGTCAGGGAGATCTGGGCAATCCGCCCGGACGATCCGCTGTCGGCCAAGGGCAGCACGCACTGGACGCAGACTTTCTCTCGAGATGAGTGGTCAGTGCGGACCGAAACCTTCGCCGAGATGCGCTGCGACGCGCAAAATTTCATTCTCAGCGCCAGAATCGAAGCCTATGAGGCCGAGAATCTCGTTTTTGAACGCGATTTCGAGCAGATAATCCCCCGCGCCCTCGTCTGAAGCGCTGGCAGGATTGGTCCAAATGCGACGCGCCATTTACGCCACGGCATGTCGCATTCGGTCTTGCTTACGGCTTTACGTTGCGGTCATTATCTCCTCAAGAAGCAAGAAACGACCATAAGGTCGAACCATCAGAGTGAGGAACCTACAATGACCAACGAACTCGACTATCTCAGCCGGCGTGTCGCCGCCGGCAAGCTCAGCCGTCGCGATTTTCTCGGCCGCGCCGCTGCGCTCGGCATCTCCGCTCCGTTCGCCAACTCGCTGCTTTCCAGCGCGGCCCGCGCTGCCGGCCCCGTCAAGGGCGGCACGCTGAAGGCCGGCCTGGTCGGCGGTGAATCCACCAACAGCCTCGACCCGGCGCTGATGATGACGCAGGTGCCGTTCGCCTTCGGCAAATGCTGGGGCGAAATGATCGTCGAGCTGTCGCCCGAGGGCAAGCTCGAGAACCGCATCGCCGAGGAGATCGGCTCTTCGGACGACGCCAAGGTCTGGACGCTGAAGATCCGCGACGGCGTCGAATTCCACAACGGCAAGACAGTGACAGCCGAGGACGTCGCCGCGACGCTCGAACGTCATTCGGACGAGAAGTCGAAGTCCGGCGCGCTCGGCTACATGAAGGGCATCGACACCATCAAGGCCAGCGGCAAGGAAGTGGTGCTGACGCTCAAGGAGCCGAACGCCGACCTGCCCTACCTGCTCAGCGACTATCACCTGATCGTCCAGCCGAATGGCGGCAAGGACAAGCCTGACGCCGGTATCGGCGCCGGCCCCTACAAGGTCAAGGTCAACGAGCCCGGCGTGCGCCATGTCGGCGAGCGCTTCGCCAATTACTGGCAAGGCGACAAGATGGGCCATGCCGACCAGGTCGAAGTCGTCGTCATCAACGACGCGACGGCGCGCACGGCGGCCCTGCAGGGCGGCCAGGTCAACATGATCAACCGCGTCGAGCCGAAGATCGTCGACCTGATCAAACGCGTGAAGGGCGTCACCATCCGCAACCATGCCGGTCCCGGCCATTACGTGTTCATCATGCATTGCAACACGGCGCCGTTCGACAACAATGACCTCAGGATGGCGCTGAAGCTTGCGATCGACCGCGAGGAGATGCTGAAGAAGGTGCTGCGCGGCTACGGCTCGCTCGGCAACGACTTCCCGATCAACGCCTCCTACCCGCTGTTCACCGAGATCGAGCAGCGCAAGTACGATCCGGACAAGGCCAAGTTCCACTACAAGAAGTCCGGCCATGACGGCTCGGTCCTGCTGAGGACCTCGGACGTCGCCTTCCCCGGCGCCGTCGACGCGGCCCAGCTCTACCAGCAGAGCGCGGCCAAGGCCGGCATCAAGCTCGAGATCAAGCGCGAGCCCGGCGACGGTTACTGGAACGAGGTGTGGAACAAGCAGCCCTTCTGCGCTTCCTATTGGGGCGGCCGCTCGACCCAGGACCAGATGTACTCGACCGCTTACCTGTCGACGGCCGACTGGAACGACACGCGCTTCAAGCGTCCGGACTTCGACAAGATGGTGCTGGCGGCGCGCGCCGAGCTCGACGAGGGCAAGCGCAAGCAGATGTACCATGACATGGCCGTCATGGTGCGCGACGAAGGCGGCCTGATCCTGCCGATGTTCAACCAGTTCATCGACGCGACAGGTCCGAAGGTTGCAGGCTGGGTGGACGATCCGCATCAGGAACTGATGAACGGCTACGCCCTGGCGAAGTGCTGGCTGGAAGCCTGAGCACGGCTTTGCGGAGATGTCCTCACCCATCGTGAAACTGGTGGCCCAGCGCATTGCGCTGGGCATCCTCCTGCTGTTGGCCGTTTCGGTCCTGATCTTCGCCGGAACGCAGATCCTGCCCGGCGACGTCGCGCAAGCCATTCTCGGACAATCGGCGACGCCGGAGTCGCTCGCCAATCTGCGCGAGCAGCTCGGGCTCAACCAGCCCGCCTATATCCGTTATTTCCACTGGCTGGGCGGCGTGCTGACCGGCGACCTCGGCACTGCCATGTCGAGCGGGCAGGACATCGCAACATCGATCAGGGAACGGCTGTGGAACACGCTGTTCCTGGCCTTCTGGGCTGCCATCGTGGCGATCCCGCTGGCGATCACGCTTGGGCTGATCGCGGTCCGCTACCGCAATGGCTGGGTCGACAAGCTGATCTCCGGCGTCGCGCTCGCCTCGACCTCCTTCCCGGAGTTCTTCATCGGCTATCTGCTGGTCTTCTACTTCGCGGTCGAGCACCAGTGGTTCCCCGCGATCTCCACCGTCTACGAAGGAATGTCTCTGGGCGAACGCCTGCAGGCGATCGCGCTGCC
Source organism: Mesorhizobium sp. WSM3859 (assembly GCF_002295065.1). Lineage (GTDB taxonomy): Bacteria > Pseudomonadota > Alphaproteobacteria > Rhizobiales > Rhizobiaceae > Mesorhizobium. The sequence goes on along the minus strand of NZ_NSGG01000005.1, from coordinate 75,151 downwards.
GGCGGCGGCGCTGACGCTCGTGGTGCTCGCCCATATGATGCGCATGACACGCGCGGCGATCCTCAATGTCATGCAGTCGGCCTATGTCGAGACGGCGGAGCTCAAGGGCCTCTCGGGCTTCGCGGTCATCCGCAAGCACGCCTTCCCGAACGCGATCGCGCCGATCATCAACGTCGTCATGCTCAACCTTGCCTACCTCGTCGTCGGCGTCGTCGTGGTCGAGGTGATCTTCGTCTATCCGGGCATGGGGCAGTATCTGGTCGACCATGTCACCAAGCGCGACGTGCCCGTGGTCCAGGCTGTCGGCCTGATCTTCGCGGCCGTCTACATCACCCTCAACATCATCGCGGACATTGGGGCGATCGTCGCCAATCCGCGGCTCAGGCATCCGAAGTAGGGGGCGGCGGATATGCTCGACATCAGACGCATCCCCATCGCATCACTGATCGGCATCGTGCTGACGACCCTGTTCGTGCTGACGGCCGTCTTCGCGCCTTTGATCGCGCCGCACGGCAATGCCGAGATCATCGGCGACGTCTGGGAGCCGATGTCGGCCAACCATTGGCTGGGTACCGACAATCTCGGCCGCGATCTCTTGTCGCGAATGATCTACGGCGCTCGCATCACGCTGTTCATCGCGGTGCTGGCAACGGCGCTATCCTTCTCGCTGGGCGCCATTCTCGGCTTCTCGGCGGCGGTGTTCGGCGGCTGGTACGACACGCTGCTCTCGCGCCTCGTCGATCTCCTGATGTCGATCCCAACGCTGATCATGGGCCTGGTGGTGCTCTCGGTGCTGCCGTCGAACCTGGTGACGCTGATCCTGGTGATGGGCATTCTCGATTCGACCCGCGTCTACCGGTTGTCGCGCGCGGTCGCGGTCGACATCAACGTCATGGACTATGTCGAGGCGGCGAAGCTGCGCGGCGAAGGCAGCGGCTGGATCATCTTCCGCGAGATCCTGCCCAACGCGCTGTCGCCGCTGGTCTCGGAACTCGGCCTGCGCTTCATCTATGCGGTGCTGTTCTTGTCGACGCTGTCTTTCCTCGGCCTCGGCGTGCAGCCGCCGGACGCCGACTGGGGCGGCATGGTGAAGGAGAACAAGGACGGCATAGTGTTCGGCATTCCGGCGGCGCTGATCCCGGCCGCGGCGATCGCAGCACTTGCGATCTCAGTCAATCTCGTCGCCGACTGGGTGCTCAACCGCACGACGAGTCTCAAGGGAGGACGCGGGTGATGGCCGACACGAAAGCGAAGCCCGGTCTGCTGCTAGACATCCGCAATTTGCGCATCGAAGCGACGGTCTATCCGCCGGGCGAGGCGCCGAAGACGATCACGCTGGTGCATGATGTCTCGCTGACCTTGGAAAAGGGCAAGGTGCTCGGCCTGATCGGCGAATCCGGCGCCGGCAAGTCGACGATCGGCCTGTCGTCCATGGGCTATGGCCGCGGCGGCGTGCGCATCACCGGCGGCGAGGTCATCCTCAACGGCCGCGACATATTGAAGGGCGGCAAGGAAGGTTTTCGCAAATTGCGCGGACGCGAGGTCTGCTATGTTGCGCAGTCGGCGGCGGCCGCCTTCAATCCGGCGCACCGGCTGATGGACCAAGTGGTGGAGGCATCGCTGCTGCACGGCACGGCGACTAGGGCCGAAGCCGAGAAACGCGCCGTCGCGCTGTTCAAGAAGCTCAGCCTGCCCAACCCCGAAACCATCGGCGAGCGGTTTCCGCACCAGGTCTCCGGCGGCCAGCTGCAGCGCGTGATGACGGCGATGGCGCTGTGCTCGGAACCCGACCTGATCGTCTTCGACGAGCCGACCACGGCGCTCGACGTGACGACACAGATCGACGTGCTGGCGGCGATCAAGGACGCCATCCGCGACACGCATGTGGCGGCTTTGTACATCACTCACGACCTTGCCGTCGTCGCCCAGGTGTCGGACGAGATCATGGTGCTGCGCCACGGCCGGCTGGTCGAATGGGGCGGCACCAGGCAGATCATCAAGGAACCGCGCCAGGAATACACCAACGCGCTGGTTTCGGTGCACGAGATCGAGCATCGCGAGCAACAGCCAGGCACGACGCCGATGCTGTCGGTGAAGAATGTGACCGCCGCCTATGGCGGCAGCCACGTCAAGGTGCTGAAGAACGTCTCGGTCGACATCTTTCCCGGACAGACGCTGGCCGTGGTCGGCGAGAGCGGCTCCGGCAAGTCGACGCTGGCGCGCGCCATCACCGGCCTGTTGCCGCCCGAGCAGGGCAGCGTCGTCTTCGACGGCCGCACCCTCGGCAACAAGCTTTCCGACCGGCCGAAGGAAGACCTGCGCCAGCTGCAGATGATCTACCAGATGGCCGACGTGGCGATGAATCCGCGCCAGACGGTCGGCACCATCATCGGCCGGCCGCTGGAGTTCTATTTCGGCATGAAGGGCCGCGAGCGCGACAAGCGCGTCGCCGAACTGCTCGACGAGATCGAGATGGGCAAGGGTTTCGTCGATCGCTATCCGGCCGAGCTGTCCGGCGGCCAGAAGCAACGCGTCTGCATTGCGCGCTCGCTCGCCGCCAAGCCGAAGCTTATCATCTGCGACGAGGTGACCTCGGCGCTCGACCCACTGGTGGCCAACGGCATTCTGAAGCTCCTGCTCAATCTGCAGCAGGTGGAGAAGGTCGCCTATCTCTTCATCACCCACGACCTGGCGACGGTGAAGTCGATCGCCGATTCCATCGCGGTGATGTATCGCGGCGAGGTGGTGCGTTACGGTTCCAAGAGCAAGGTGCTGACGCCGCCTTTCGACGCCTATACGGACCTGCTCTTGTCCTCCGTGCCGGAGATGGAGATCGGCTGGCTGGAGAAGGCGATCGCGGGGCGGCGCATGGAGAGCGCCGGCAACTAGAGCGCGTCATGCCGGACGACATTGGGTTGAGCTGGCGTCCTCCTCTGCGCTTCTGAGGCTTGGCCGGGGCTGGCCAGGCCTCGATGCAGATCCCTACCCCAAAACCATAAGGAGCCCCGCCCCGTGGCGCTCAAATCCAAATTGCTGCTCATCATCCTCGACGGCGTGCCCTACCGGAACTGGCGCCGGCTGATGGGCAATCTCGAGGGCTGGGCGCAGTCGGGCGAGGCGCAGGTGTGGAAGATGCGCTCGGTGCTGCCGTCGACCTCGGCCTGCTGCTATGCCTCGATCCACACCGGGGTGGCCCCGCAGGTGCATGGCATCCTGTCCAACGAGAACCGCTTTCGCGTCACGCAGCCGGATATCTTCTCGGAAGTCAGCAAGGCCGGCGGCAAGACCGGCGCGGTGGCGCATTCCTACTGGTCGGAGTTCTTCCGCAGCTTTCCGTTCGATCTTGTCGAGGACCTGGAGTTCGACGATCCAAGCGGGCCGATCACGCATGGCCGCTTCCACACCATGACCGGCTACAATCTCAAGAACCAGATGACGCCGAGCGACGTCGATCTGTTCGCGACGCTGACCATGCTGTCGAGGCGCCACGGCATCGACTACGGCATCCTGCACACCTGCACGCTGGATTCGATGGGCCACCGCTTCGGCCATGACTGCATCGAGATGGACCATGCCTGCTACGCCATGGACGCGATGCTCGCCGCCTTCCTGCCGCAATGGCGCGCGGCCGGCTATGAAGTGATCGTGACGGCCGACCACGGCCAGACCGACCGCGGCCACCATGGCGGCCATGACGACGAGATGCAGGATTTCGCGCTCTATTATTTCGGGCCCGCGAAGGGCCCCGAGGCCGACATGCTGCTCGACCAGCTGCAGCTCGCGCCGACGGTGCTGAGCCGGCTTGGGGTTCAGATACCGGCGACGATGAAGGCGAAGGTGTTTTTGGGGTAAGCGCCGCCTTTCCTTCTCCCCTTGTGGGAGAAGGTGGATCGGCGCGCAGCGCCGAGACGGATGAGGGGTGTTCCAGCGGAGTGAGACGCTGGCGTTCCCTGGAGCACCCCTCATCCGTCGCCTTCGGCGACACCTTCTCCCACAAGGGGAGAAGGGGAAACCTCGCGCCTCTGGCAACGCCCTCGCTCTTCGGTTAGCCTCCGAAAAATCCTTGGCGGAGGGTGAACCTTTTTGGACCGATCAGCGACAGAGCTTAGAGGAGCCAGGCGGCTCGACCGGCCATGAATGCGGCGACGGAAACCGATCGCACGCTTGTAGGCCGGGTCGCGAAGGGTGACCGGGCCGCCGTCCGGCTCCTGTTCATGCGTCACCACGCGCGGATCTACCGCTTCGTGGCGCGCCAGACGGGATCGGAAATGATGGCCGACGATATCGCAAACGAGGTTTTTCTCGAGCTGTGGAAACAGGCGCCCAGTTTCGAGGGCCGCTCCGAAGTTTCCACGTGGCTGCTCGGCATCGCCCGCTTCAAGGCGCTGTCGATGCTGCGCAAGAAGAAGGAAGACTGGATCGACGACGATGACGCGGCGCAGGTCCCCGACAGCGCCGACACGCCGGAAGTCGTCACCATGAAGGAGGACAAGGCCGCCGCCTTGCGCCGCTTCGTCGATGCCTTGCCGGAAGAACATCGCACGGTGATCGACCTTGCCTATTACCATGGACAGTCGGTGACCGAGATCGGCGAGGTGCTCGATATTCCGGTCGCGACCGTCAAGACCAGGATGTTCTACGCCCGCAAGAAACTCGGCGAAGCCCTCAAGGCCGCCGGTTACGACAGGGGGTGGCCATGAGCGCCGCTGAAAAGATGTCGCGCCGCGACGAGATGGAGACGCTGCTGCCGTTCTACCTGAACGGCTCGCTGGAAGGCGCCGAGCTGGAAGCCGTCGAGGAATGGCTGGCCACCGATCCCGCGGCGATGGCAGCACTTGGCGAAGCGGAAGCCGAGTTCTCCGGCACCGCCGCCGCCAACGAGGCGATCCGGCCGCCGGCCGATGCGCTGAGCCGTTTCGCCAAGGCGCTCGACGCCGAGGCCGGCCCCGTGCGCGCACCCGCCGGCCAATCCTGGCTGGCCAAGGTCTTCGGCCGGGTGACAGCGATGCCTGCCGGCGTCGCCTGGGCAGCGGCCGCGGCGCTGCTTGCCTTGGTGCTGGTGCAGTCCTTCGAACAGCCGGGCGGCAAGGGCAACGACTTCGAGGTGGCTGGCGCTCAGGACGATCTGGCGAAGCTGCCTTTCGCCCTGGTCAAGTTCAAGCCGGACGCCAAGGTGGCCGACATCGCCGCCTTCCTTGGCCAGAACGGGCTGAAGATAGCCGGCGGCCCGACTGCCGACGGCGTGTTCCACCTGGCGATCCCGGCCAGCACGGCGGCCGATTACGACAGGCTCGTCGGCCTTGTTGCCGCCCAGCCTTTCGCGGATACTGTGATCCAGGGAAGGAAACCGGTCGATGGCGGCTAAGGCAGTCATTCTGCATGCGGCGCTCCTTGCGGCGGCTATTGTCGCCGCGCCCGTGTTTGCGCAGACCAATGATCCCAATCTGACGCAAAAACAGCTGGATTGCCTGAACCGCACGACGGCGGCCGGCGGCGGCTGCGACAAGGACGGCGGCGCCAAGGGCAACGGTGGTGCGCCGAGCAGCGGCACGGCCACGGGCGGCGCGGTGTTCCTGCCGGCGCTGATCGTCGATCTGTTCCCGAACCCGCCGGCGGCCCCGCAAGCGCCCGCGCCATCCGGTGGAACATCGTCATCGAACGGTTCCGGCAACACGCCGGCTCCCGCACCGACGCCGAGCGGGCCGGTCACGGTGCCTCAAGGGCTCAACATGGCGGAGCCACCGCGCGCCGTCGCCGGCGAGTTCGTGCCCGACGAGGTGCTGGTGACAGTGGATGGCGATGCCGGCGTGGTGCAGCAGATCGCCAATTCCTTCGGCCTGCAGGTGCGCTCGCAGCGCCAGTCGCGGCTGCTGGGCTCGACGCTGGTGCGCTTCGGCATCACCGACGGGCGGCCCGTCGGCGTGGTGCTGGCGCAGCTCGCCGCCGACGGCCGCACGCAGCGGCGCGAGCCGAACCATATCTATTCGCTGCAGCAGGCGGCCGGCATCGTGAACTATGCCTTCGACCGCATCGCGCTCGATGCCAAGCAGGCAAGCGGCGAAAATGTGCGCGTCGCCGTCATCGACACCGGCATCGACGATACCAACCCCGCGCTGAAGGGCGTCATCGCCGACCAATATGACGCCATGCCCAACGTGCCGACCGAGAAGCGCGACCACGGCACCTCGGTCGACGGGCTGATCGCCGGCGTCGGTCCGCTGGAAGGCATCGCGCCGGGCGCGAAAATCTATCACGCACGGGCCTTCGAAGGCGGCAAGTCGACCATGGACGTCATCCTTTCGGCACTCGACTGGGCTGCCGAGCAGAATGTGCGCATCATCAATATGAGCTTCGTCGGTCCGAAGAACGACCTGCTCGGCACCGCCTGCCGCAATGCCCGCGCGCTGGGCATGGTGCTGGTGGCAGCCGCCGGCAACAACGGCCCGAAGGCGCCCTATGGCTACCCGGCCGCCTTCGACGGCGTCATTGCCGTCACCGCCACCGACGCGAAGGACGGACTGATGCCGCAGGCCAATCGCGGCGCCTATGTTTTCATCTCGGCGCCGGGCGTCGAAATGGTGGCGCCGAGCGGAGCGGGCTCGGACGTGGTGACGGGCACGTCCTTCGCGGCGGCAATCGTGTCCGGCGCCATCGCCAATCTGATCCACGCCGCGCCCGATCGCTCGGCCGACGACATCGAGAAGGCGTTGGCGGCAACGGCCAAGGATCTTGGCCCCAAGGGGCGCGACAATGATTTCGGCTATGGGCTACTGGATATCAGGGCAGCGGAAGCGGCGAAGGAGTAGTCCCTCATACTCGCGATGTCCGCGGGACAGCACCCCCCTCTGTCCTGCCGGACATCTCCCCCGCAAGGGGGGAGATCAGTAGATTCAGCGCCGGCCCAACTTCTTCAACGTCGATGATTGGCGAAGGCAGTGATGACGTCTAATCTCCCCCTTGCGGGGGAGATGTCCGGCAGGACAGAGGGGGGTGTGAAGGAACTCGACGCGTCTCGTCTGTCGGAACACGATCCTGCGAGCGTCTCGTCGACTCCTATCATCGCGGTGACCGCCACCGACCAATTGCCGTTGCCACAGCGATTGAGAATGGACCGCGCGCGACCCATTCAAAGCGCCGGACCCAACCGGACCGGGCTGCCATCGTAGAAGCGCGGCAGCCGGAAGCGGCTGAGGTCGTGCCCCGTGTCGTTTCCCTGGATCATGTCGGAGACGACGCGGCCCATGCCGGGCCCGATGCCGAAGCCGTGGCCGCTCATTCCGGTCGCGACGAAAAGACCGCCGATCGCCTGCACCTGATCCACGACTGGGACGACGTCAGGCATGGCGTCGATCATGCCGCCCCAGCCGACCTTCAAGCGAACTTTCTCGAACTGGGGAAAAAGCTGTTTGAAATTGCGTTCGATCGCACGCAGCCGGGCCGGTTCAGGGGCTGGGTCGAGCACCCGCATCCTTTCAAATGGGCTCTCTGAATCCGGCGCCCAATCGCGCGGCGTCGACCAGCCGTCCGGGTAGCCTGACGGGGCGTACGGAAAATAACGCGCTCCGAACGGGTCGTTCCTGAGGGCGGGGATATATTTGGTGGCGTGCCGGAATGCGTCGGGCCCCAGATAAAGCAAGTGGGTACCACCGCCGGCGAGCGTGTAGCCGCCATCCTGCCTGCGCCTCAAAGCGATGTGATCGTCGGCGGCCGCGCCCGCGTAGATCTCGGGCAAAGGCTCCGTCGCGGCCACGGTTACACGGACGCTGAGCTGGGGGATGGACACACCGTGCCGCGCCAGGAACAGGGAGGACCAGGCGCCGCCCGCGACCAGCACGCTGGAGGTCTCGATATATCCGGCCTCGGTCCACACGCCCTTGATCCTGCCGGCCGCGATGTCGAGGGTCCGCGCCGCGCAGTTCTCCACGATCCTGACGCCTTTTCGCACGGCTAGCCTGGCCAGCGCAGGCACCGCCAGCCAAGGCTCCGCGCGCATATCCGAGGGCGTCGTCATCGCGCCCTTGAACTTTCGCGACATGCCGTTGATGAGTTTTGCGGTTTCGTCCGCATCCAGGAGACGCGTGTCGAGGTCATGGGCCGCGGCGACCTTCATGAATGTTTCGAAGCCGGCCATGTCCTTTTCGGCGTTCGCCAGATAGGTCACGCCAGTCTGCTTCAGCCCGATGTCTTCGCCGCTTTCTTCAGCCAGCTGCCGCCACAGGCGAATGGCCTCGATGACGATCGGCAGTTCGTCCGCGTCCCGTCCCTGCTTTCTGATCCAGCCCCAATTTCGCGAGGACTGCTCGGCCGCGACGCGGCCCTTTTCCAGCAGCGTCACCGGGATGTTTCGGGTGGCGAGGAACAGGGCTGTCGTCACGCCGATAATGCCGCCACCGACGATCACCACCTCCGAAAACTTCGGCGGAGGACCAAGGTACTGGATTGGATCCGCTTCGGTGAATGGGAATGTGGGCAAAAGGCGCACCTGAAGGACTGGCTGACGACTCTGACTTACCCGTTGCCACCTTCCAAAATCAGGAGCAGGCGCAGGCAGACCGTTGTCCCACGGGAGTAAATGCAGCCCATGAAGGAGGCGGCAGGTGAAGCCGTTGGATCCTGCCCCCTATACCGGCGCCCCTGCTCCCGTTGGAAGCCCAGCTTCACCAGCGGCCGTAGTTGGCTCTATGCACCCTTCACGATTCTCGGCTTGGCCGGCCGGCGGGATTGAACCGCACTCTCGAGAACCAAGGCCAACCGCTTCTCGTCTTCGATGGCGCGATCGACCGCCTCAATTTGCTCTTGAAGCGCCTTCAGTTGCGCGCCGTAGCTGGAGCCATCGCTGTCCCCGATCTGAAAGCCACTTGCCCGCATCGCGTCGCGAGTGTGGTGCACATTACGGACGCCTTCGCGTCGAGTCGCGACCAGGATTTCCCTGAACTCTCCAAGACGTTCAACGTGAGTGCGAGTCATTGCGTCCTCCTATTTCGTCGTCATCGTTGCCGGCCGCGCTTTGAACGGCCAACTTTTGGCGCAGAAGAGCCAAAGACTACAGGAGATACTCTCGACAAAGCATGAGTGCAGAAGCTCAAATTTGAACGTCTTACACTAACGTGGAGCGCGGCGGGCGGAAATTGGCTTAGTCTAGGACCGATTCATCGAGCGCTCGTCTTTTCAGCTGAGCGCGCCCGCAGTCCGGCTGCTGAGTCTGATCCCTATACCGGCGCGCCGGCCACCGACCCCCGCACCACCAGATCGACGGGCCAGACCTCGCCGCGAGCCCCCTCTTCCAGCCCCGATATGCGCGCGGCGAGGCGCTCGGCGACGCGGGCGCCGGCGAGGCGGATCGAGGAGCGCGTCGTCGACAGCGGCACCGGGAAATTTTCCGGCCGCAGCCAAGGGAAGACGTCGTCATGGGCGACCAGCGACAGGTCGCCCGGGATGGTAAGGCCAAGATCGCGCACGGCGCGCACCACGCCCAGCGCCATGATCAGGCTGGAGCAGACGATCGCCGTCGGGGGGTCGCTTTCCTCGAGCAGGCGGCGGGCGGCGCGATAGCCATTTTCCTCGGTCATGGTCACCGAGCGGATGTGACGCTCGCCGAGCGTCAGCCCGCTCGCGGCAAGCGCCCGGCGCATGCCACGCTCGCGGTGGATGGCGAAGGTCTCGCGCTCATTGCCGTTGATCAGCGCCAGGCGCTTGTGGCCGAGCTGAAGAAGCAGCCGCGCCGCCTCGTGGAAGGCGCCCTCATTGTCGATATCGAGATAGGGATAGTCGAAATCCAAACCTTCGCTGCGGCCATGCACGATGAACGGTATGCCCAGCGTATTGACCAGGGCCAGCCGCCGGTCGGCCGGACGCGGCGAGGAGATGTAGACGGCATCGACCTGCCGGTTGGCGACGATGCGGCGGTAGGTGGTCTCCTCATCGTCGGCATCGGCGGGCGACAGCACGAGGTCGAGCTCGTGCGCGCGGGCATAGTCGCCGAGGCCGGAGAGGAATTCGACGAAATGCGGGTCGATGTCGACGGATGCACCCGTCGGCAATACATAGCCGATCATGCCCGACTTGCCGGTGGCGAGGCGGCGCGCGGATGGGTTCGGCCGGTAGCCGTGGCGCTTGGCGGCGTCCATCACCCGGCGCCGGGTTTCCTCGCTGACCTCGGGGTAGCCGTTCAATGCGCGGCTGACCGTGGTCTGCGAAAGCGACAGCATATGCGACAGTTGCTTGAGGTTCATCGGAGGCCTCCGGCCTCAAAGCGCTTTCAATTTTAATCGATCCGATGATCGCTGGCGCAATCGCCAGACGAAATGACCTTAGAGGCGCCTGGACTGTGTTTGAAGCCGAAATTGCTGCTGCAGCGCCAAAAAAGCTTGCTGCACTGCACTTTCTTGGAGCATTTGGCGCTTTTTAAATCGATTAGTAACATGAACCTCTTGACTTCAAGGCGATTCAATGGCGAGATCAAGTCAGCCAAAGCGCTTTGGAACGCTCTTCGAAAGGTTGCGATTGCCTTCTCGCTGAGTCACAGTTCCGTGGGCGTCGGCGGACGAAATGGAGGTTTCGTCCGAACTGTCTCAACACTGGGAGGACTGCGATGAAGAAAATGCTTCTCTTGGGTGCCGCGTTCGCTGCGCTCACCCTTGGCCTGCCGGCACATGCCGAACTGAAGTTCAAGCCGGGCGAGGATTCGAAATTCCATTGGGCGAATTACGACGACCTCAAGAAGGTCGACCTCAAGGGCGAAACGCTGACGATCTTCGGCCCGTGGCGCGGCGAGGACGAGACGCTTGTGCGTTCAGTCCTCGACTATTTCCAGGAAGCGACCGGCGCGGAGGTGAAATATTCCTCGTCCGAGAACTATGAGCAGCAGATCGTCATCGACACCCAGGCCGGCAGCCCGCCCAACATCGCCGTCCTGCCGCAGCCTGGCCTGATCCAGGATCTCGCCTCCAAGGGCGTGCTGACTCCGCTGGGCGACGACGTCGCCGCCTGGATCAAGGAAAACTACGCCGCCGGCGACTCCTGGGCCAAGCTCGGCACCTATACGGGCAAGGACGGCAAGTCCGGCTTCTATGCCTTCCCGTACAAGATCGACGTGAAGGGCCTGGTCTGGTACTCGCCGGATAATTTCGACGAGGCCGGCTACAAGGTCCCGAAGACCCAGGAAGAACTGGCCGACCTCGAGAAGAAGATCGTCGCCGACGGCGGCAAGCCATGGTGCATCGGACTGGGTTCGGGCGGCGCCACCGGCTGGCCGGCGACCGACTGGGTCGAGGACATCATGCTGCGCACGCAGCCGCCGGAAGTCTACGACAAATGGACGAAGAACGAGATCCCGTTCACCGACCCGGCCGTGGTCAAGGCCCTCGACATCTTCGGAAAGATCGCGACCGACGACAAGATGGTGGATGGCGGCGCCAAGGCCGTCGCAGCGACCGACTTCCGCGACAGTCCGAAGGGCCTCTTCACCGTTCCGCCCAAGTGTTACATGCACCATCAGGCGTCGTTCATTCCTTCCTTCTTCCCGGAAAACGTGAAGCTCGGCCAGGATGCGGACTTCTTCCCCTATCCGCCTTATGCCTCCAAGCCGGAACTGGGCACGCCGCTGGAAGTGGCCGGAACGCTGGTGATGATCACCAAGGACTCCAAGGCCTCGCGCGAGTTCATCAAGTTCCTGCAGATGCCGCTCGCGCATGAATTGTGGATGGCGCAGAAGAGCTTCGTCACCCCCTTCAAGGCGGCCAACAAGGACGCCTATGGCAGCGACGCGCTGAAGAAGCAGGGCGAGATCCTCGTTGGAGCCACCACGGTGCGCTTCGACGGCTCCGACCTGATGCCCGGCAAGGTCGGCGCGGGCTCCTTCTGGACCGGCATGATCGACCTGGTCGGCGGCAAGTCCGCGCAGGACGTCGCCGCAGACATCCAGAAGAGCTGGGATGCCATCAAGTAGGCGAGTGGCGAACAGGCCGCCGCGCGCGGCCTGATATTTCCTCATCCTCCATCTGGATCCGGGCTACGGCCCGGGTCCGACCGGCAGCGCCCGCCGGAAGCCTTCGCGTCTCGATTGTTCCGAACAACTCATGAAGTCGGTGCATGCGGCCGCCAGCATTGCCTGGCCGTCATGCGCAGGGAGAGGGACCCATGGCGGCTCAGATTTTCTCGGCCATATTCGTCATCATCATCGGCGTCGGCGGCTGTGTCGCCTATTTCTGGGGCGCCAACAAACTGCTCGATCTGATCTTCCCGTCGCGCGGCGTCTCCGGCAGCGCCGCCGTCGACAATCTGCGCCGCCAAGGCCTGGTGCGGCCATGGCTGTTCGTCGGCCCGGCGATGATCATCCTGACCATCTATCTGATCTATCCGGTGATCGAGACGCTGCGGCTCTCCTTCCTCGATCGCGGCGGCGAGCACTTCGTCGGCTTTGCCAACTACCAATGGGCATTAGGCGATCATGATTTCCGCAACTCGATCTTCAACAACATCCTGTGGCTGGCTGTCGTGCCGGCGGCCTGCACCTTCCTGGGGCTGATCATCGCCGTGCTCACCGACAAGATCTGGTGGGGCACGATCGCCAAGAGCCTGGTCTTCCTGCCGCTGGCCATCTCCTTCGTCGGCGCCAGCGTGATCTGGAAATTCATCTACGAATATCGCGGCGAAGGCCAGGTACAGATCGGCCTGCTCAACGCCATCATCCAGTATTTCGGCGGCCAGCCGCAGGTGTGGATCTCGCTGCCGTTCTGGAACAACTTCTTCCTGATGATCATCCTGATCTGGATCCAGACCGGCTTTGCCATGGTGATCCTGTCGTCGGCGCTGCGCGGCATTCCGGAAGAGACGCTGGAAGCGGCGGTCATCGACGGCGCCAACCCGTTCCAGATCTTCTGGAAGATCATGGTGCCGCAAATCTGGGGCACCATCGCGGTGGTGTGGACCACCATCACCATCCTGGTGCTGAAAGTGTTCGACATCGTGCTGACAATGACCAACGGCCAATGGAGCAGCCAGGTGCTGGCCAATCTGATGTTCGACTGGATGTTCCGCGGCGGCGGCGATTTCGGCCGCGGCGCCACCATCGCCATCATCATCATGATCGCGGTCATTCCGATCATGGTCTGGAACATCCGCCAGGCCAACAAAGAGACGGGAGGGCATTGAGATGGCCGCGTCCACCGGAAAGTCCTTCGCCAGCCGCTTCGGCGTTCATATCGCCGTGCTGGTCTTCGTCGTCATCTGGACCATCCCGACACTCGGCATTCTCGTCTCGTCGCTGCGCGACAAGGACCAGATCATCGCCTCCGGCTGGTGGAATTCCTTCGCCAGCTCCAGCCAGACCGAGGCCGGACGACTGCCGGCCGCCTCGGCGCAGACCCAGAAGGACGGTAAATACGTCATCGAGGGCAATGTCTTCGGCGACGGCGCCAAGCGCGACATCAGCGCCTTTGGTGTCAAGGCGGCGGCGCCGACACAGTACAAGGCCGGCTCGGCGGCCGATCTGGGCGACGGGGTGAGCCTGCAAGTCAACGCCGACGGCAGTTTCGTGCTGTCTTCGCCGAAAGCCTTCGAAGGCGATCGTGGCCAGCGCGTCTATTATGCGTCCTCGGCGCCGCCGAAATTCACCACGGAAAACTACCAGAACGTGCTTCTGTCGCAAGGCATCGGCCGCTCGTTCATGAACTCGCTGACGGTGACCATCCCGGCGACGGTGATCCCGATCCTGATCGCGGCCTTCGCGGCCTATGCGCTGGCCTGGATGCGCTTTCCCGGACGGGCGCTGCTGATCGCGGTCATCATCGGCCTTCTGGTGGTGCCGCTGCAGATGTCGCTGATCCCGCTGCTTAAGCTCTACAACGGCGTCGGCACCTTCTTCGGCGTACCGTCGAAGACCTATCTCGGCATCTGGCTGGCGCATACGGGCTTCGGCCTGCCCTTCGCCATCTACCTGCTCAGAAGCTACATTGCCGGCCTGCCGCGCGAGATCATGGAATCGGCGCGCATCGACGGCGCAAGCGATTTCGAGATCTTCGTCAAGATCGTGCTGCCGCTGTCGTTTCCGGTGCTTGCCTCGTTTGCCATCTTCCAGTTCCTGTGGGTATGGAACGATCTCTTGGTGGCGATGGTTTTCCTGGGAACCGCGCCCGACCAGATCGTGTTGACGGCGCAGCTCAATGCGCTGCTCGGCTCGAGAGGCGGCAATTGGGAGATCCTCACGACATCGGCATTCATCACCATCATCGTGCCGCTGACCGTGTTCTTCTCGCTGCAGCGCTATTTCGTCCGCGGGCTGCTTGCCGGCTCGGTGAAAGGAGGTTGAAGACATGCAATCGGCTTTGAAGGCGACTTCGAGACCAGACCCCGCCGCAGATCCTGCCATCGACCGCGACTGGTGGCGGGGCGCGGTGATCTACCAGATCTATCCGCGCTCCTATCAGGACTCGAACGGCGACGGCATCGGGGACCTGAAAGGCATCGTTCAGCGCCTGCCCTACATCGCCTCGCTCGGTGTCGATGCCATCTGGATATCGCCCTTCTTCAAATCGCCGATGAAGGATTTCGGCTATGATGTCTCGGATTACTGTGACGTCGATCCGATGTTCGGCACGCTGGCCGATTTCGACGCGCTGGTGGCGGAAGCCCACCGGCTGGGGCTCAAGGTGATGATCGATGAGGTGCTGTCGCACACCGCCGACATCCACCCCTGGTTCAAGGAAAGCCGTTCCAGCCGCAACAACCCGAAGGCCGACTGGTATGTGTGGGCGGACGCCAAGCCGGACGGCACGCCGCCCAACAACTGGCTGTCGATCTTCGGCGGCTCGGCCTGGCAGTGGGACACCAGTCGCCAGCAATATTACATGCACAATTTCCTGGCCGAGCAGCCCGATCTCAATTTCCACAATACGCAAGTTCAGGACGCGCTGCTCGACATCACCCGGTTCTGGCTGGAGCGCGGGGTCGACGGCTTTCGGCTCGACACGATCAATTTCTACTTCCACAGCCAGGGGCTGGAGGACAACCCGGCGCTGCCGCCGGAACAGCGCAACGACCAGACCGCACCCGCGGTCAACCCGTACAACTACCAGGACCATATCTATGACAAGAGCCGCCCGGAGAATCTCGGCTTCCTCGAGCGTTTCCGCGCGCTTCTCGACGAATATCCGGCGCAGGCCGCCGTCGGCGAGGTCGGCGACTCCCAGCGCGGCCTCGAGGTGGTCGCCGCCTACACCGCCGACGGCAAGCGCGTGCATATGTGCTATTCCTTCGACTTCCTGGCTCCGGAGAAGATCAGCGCGGCGAAAGTGCGCGCGGTGCTGGAGGCGTTCGGCACGGTGGCCAGCGACGGCTGGTCGTGCTGGGCCTTCTCCAACCATGACGTGATGCGGGTCGCCTCGCGCTGGGCAGCCAACGAGGCTGACCCGACCGCCTATCTGAAGGTGATCTCGGCGCTGTTGATGTCGCTGCGCGGTTCGGTCTGCATCTATCAGGGCGAAGAACTCGGGCTGGGCGAGGCGGAGCTGAAATTCGAGGATCTGCAGGATCCCTACGGCATCCGCTTCTGGCCGGAATTCAAGGGCCGCGACGGCTGCCGCACGCCGATGGTGTGGGAAGCGGCCGCCAAGAATGGCGGCTTCTCGGCTGCGAAACCCTGGCTGCCGGTGCCGGGCAAGCACCTGTCGCAGGCAGTCAATGTGCAGCAGGGCGACGCCAGCTCACTGCTCGAACATTACCGGCGCTTCCTGGCCTTCCGGCGCCAGCATCCGGCGCTGGCCAAGGGCGATATCGACTTCATCGAAAGCGATGGCGACACCGTCGCCTTCACGCGCCGCGATGGCAACGAGCGGATCGTCTGCGCCTTCAATCTCGGCGGCAAACCAGCCGAGATCAATCTCGGCCAGGGCGCGCTGCAACCCTTGCCCGGGCATGGCTTTTCGGGACAGACTGGCAGCGGGCCGGTCCGCTTCGGCGGTTACGGCGCCTGGTTCGGGCGCATCGACTGAACTTGCAAAACAGCAATCAACGGGAGGAGACAAACATGGCCGATGTCACGCTCAACCAGGTGAAGAAGTCATACGGCAACCTCAACATCCTGCACGGCATCGACCTCGACATCAAATCGGGCGAGTTCATCGTCTTCGTCGGGCCGTCGGGCTGCGGCAAATCTACCCTGCTGCGGTCGATCGCGGGGCTCGAGGAGATCACCGGGGGCGAATTGAAGATCGACGGCGAGGTGGTGAACGACGTGCCGCCGTCGAAGCGCGGCATCGCCATGGTGTTCCAGTCCTATGCGCTTTATCCGCACATGACGGTCTACGACAACATGGCCTTCTCGATGAAGATCGGCAAGGAAAGCAAGGCGGAGATCGACAAGCGGGTGCGACAGGCGGCGGAAATCCTGCAGCTGACCAAATATCTCGACCGCCTGCCCAAGGCGATGTCGGGCGGCCAGCGCCAGCGCGTCGCGATCGGCCGCGCCATCGTGCGCAACCCAAAAGTGTTCCTGTTCGACGAGCCGCTTTCGAATCTCGACGCCGCGCTGCGCGTCGCCACCCGCATCGAGATCGCCAAGCTGAAGGAATCGATGCCGAACACCACGATGATCTACGTCACCCACGACCAGGTCGAGGCGATGACGCTGGCGGACCGCATCGTGGTGCTGAAGGACGGCCGGATCGAGCAGGTCGGCACGCCGATGGAGCTCTACAAGCGCCCCGGCAATCTGTTCGTCGCCCAGTTCATCGGCTCGCCGGCGATGAACATATTGCCGGCGAAGATCGAGAAGGCCGGCAATCCGACCGTGGTCAGCCATGTCGGCGACCGCAAGGCCACGGTGCCGATCGCGACGCCTGCCTCGGCGAATGGCGCAGCGGTCAGTTTCGGCGTGCGGCCGGAGGATCTCTTGATCGCCACCGATTCCGATTACCTCTTCGAGGGCAAGGTCGACTATATCGAGCAGCTCGGCGAGGTTCAGCTCGTCTATATCGACATCGGCCGCGCAGACCTGCCGCTGGTCGCCAAGCTGCCGGGCAATGTCGAGGTCAAGCGCGGTGAGACACTGCGGCTCAACGCAAGCGCCGGCGATCTGCATATTTTCGATGCCGACGGGCATTCCTTCACACTGCATCGCGAAGAAGCGAGGGCGGCCTGAGCGGACAGAGCGCCACGCAAAGAAAAAGCGGCGGGCCTTGGCCCGCCGCTCCTGTTTTAAGTCAAGGTCGGCTGTTAACGATTGCCGAAGTGGTCGCGGTCGCTGCCCTGCGGCGCCGACTTCTGCGCGTCGCCCGAGTTCAGCAGCTTGTAGACCGGCGAATCGGTGCCGATCGACGAGGTGCGGGTCGTATCCACGGCGGGAGCCGGCTGGTTGACGCCGCTATTGTTGTAGTTGTCGCTGCCCGCAAAAGCGGCCGTGGAAATGGCCATCAGGGCGGCGGTGGCAAGAACGATCTTTTTCATCTTAGGTACTCCTGAATTTCTTGATCCGACCGAGACGACGGGCGAGCCGGTCGCCGGTTCGAAGTCGGCTGTTAGTTGTTACCGAAAAGGTTGCGGTCGGCGCCCGTGGTGACAGGCTTCTGTTCAGCCGGTTCGTACTTGCGGACCGAGGCGGTGTAGGAAGAGTCGACCGATGCCGCCGGCGGATTGGCAGCCTGCGCGTTGTAATTATCGCTACCAGCAAAGGCGCTGCCGGAAATCGCCAGAAGGGCGGCGGCAGTGAGAACAATCTTTTTCATTTTTGCTACTCCAGTATCTTTATTCCGTCCGTCTAGCGGCGTGTCTTGGGAATGAAATCGCGTCGTTCGGACAGCGCTGATTTGGGTAAGTCGATCGCCGGATTCCAATCACGAAGTTTTTCCGTCTGGACCATGAATCCGCATCTTGAAGTTTTTGATAAGCATGCCTACGATCATTTTTTAATGAATTAAACCAATTGCTTATGCGATATTGGCAGTTGGCTCACCAAGTGTGTCGGAGCGCCACGTTCACAGCGTTCTGCACGCACCGTCAACAGAAACGAACCGTTCGGTTCGATTTTAGAATCTGCTAATAGTCACTTTTTGATACTGTTAACCATCCAGGGCCCTCCCCGAACCTCGTCCCGGAAGCCGGAGGGCAAGGCGAAAAGGACGGGAATCGGCACCGTGAATACGGCGCCCATTGTCGCGCCGCATGGATGCGATGTCGTTTTCATGCCGACGGGAAACCGGCGGTCGTGGTTAGATCAGGCCATCTCAGGTGCCGCTTCGTCGCGACGAGGCGGAGAATTGGGAAGCCGGTCGAATTCCGGCGCTGCCCCCGCAACGGTGGTGGAGTGAAGTCGCAACGGGAGACCACTGGGCCATGGGCCTGGGAAGGTGTTGCGGCCGCCCGCGAGGGCAACTCCAAAGCCCGGAAACCAGCCAGAGAGATTTTGAACTCGACTGATCGCGGTGGGCGGTCAAGAGGCGGACGGCGCGCGCCCGGCCCTGCCGGTGGCGGTCGTTCTTCTCCATCACCACCAGTTCAGTCCTTGATGCGAGGACAGGACATGGATGCGCGCAACGACATGCTGAGGCTCCTGCAGAGCCGCAAACCGGGCTACTCGCTCGAGCAGCCCTTCTACACCGATCCCGACTATTTCAAGCTCGACATGGAGCTGATCTGGTATCGTGACTGGTTGTTCATCGGCCATGATTGCGAACTGCCGAAACCAGGCAGCTACATCACCGTTCAGGTCGGCGACTATCCGGTGGTGCTGGTCCGCGACCAAAAGGGAACGATCAACGCTTTCCACAACTCCTGCCGGCATCGCGGCAGCCGCGTGTGCAACACCGACAAGGGCACCGCCGCCAAGCTGGTCTGTCCCTACCATCAGTGGACCTACGAGCTCGACGGGCGGCTGCTGTTTGCGCGCCAGATGGCCGACGGCTTCGACAAGAGCCAGTTCGGCCTGAAGCCAGTCGCCTGCCAGAGCGTCGGCGGCTACATCTTCATCTGCTTGGCAAAGGAGCCTGCCGACTTCGCGCCCATGCGCGCCATGATCGAACCCTATCTCCTGCCGCACCGATTGAGCGAGGCGAAGGTCGCGTTCGAATCGACGATCGTCGAGAAGGGCAATTGGAAGCTCGTCTGGGAGAACAACCGCGAGTGCTATCACTGCGCCGGCAACCATCCGGAACTGTGCAAGACTTTCCCGGAAGCGCCGACCGTGACAGGTGTACAAGGCGCCGACAGCGATCCGGAAATGCTTGCGCACTGGGCGAAATGCGAGGCGGCGGGTCTGCCGAGCCGGTTCCGGATCGATCCGGCCGGCCAATACCGCGCCACGCGCGCGCCGCTGCTGCGCGATGCCGTCAGCTACACGATGAGCGGCAAGCGCGCCGTGATGAAAAACCTGTCCGCCAGCGTCGCCGCCGACCGTATCGGCACGTTGATGCACTACCACTATCCAACCACGTGGAACCATATCCTCATCGACCACGCCGTCACCTTCCGTGTGCTGCCGATCAGCGCCACCGAGACCGCGGTGACGACGAAATGGCTGGTCCACAAGGACGCGGTGGAAGGCGTCGACTACGATCTGGCAGAGCTCACCCATGTCTGGACCGAGACCAACGATCAGGACCGCCGCATCGTCGAGGAAAACGCGCTCGGCATCCTGTCGCCGGCGTACGAGCCCGGCCCCTATTCCGAGCTGCATGAGGGCGGCGTCATCCAGTTCGTCGAGTGGTACGCCTCCTTCATCGGTCCGCGCCTTGCCGAAGGCGGTCGCCCGGCGCTGCGCAGCGTCGCCTGAAGGCTAAGGAGATGAACGCGATGACGGATCTCGGCCTCTATCGCCATCTCGACGAGATGGCGCCCTGGAACGACAGGCTGCAGGTGCTGGAAGTGATCGGCGTCAGCGACGAGGCGCCGCAGGTGAAGACATTCACCTTCCGCTCCGACAATCAGACCTGGTTCCGTTACAAGCCCGGGCAGTTCGTAACGCTGGAACTGCCGACGGCCGACGGGCCACTGATGCGCACCTACACGCTGTCGTCCTCGCCGTCGCGGCCGTTCTCGATCGCGGTGACGGTGAAAGCGCAAGCCGGCAGCGTCGGCACGCGCTGGATGTTCGACAATCTGAAGCCCGGCGTCCATGTGAAAGCCTACGGGCCGGCCGGCGATTTCTCGCTGCACAGCCATCCGGCGGCCAAATATCTGTTCATTTCGGCCGGATCCGGCGTCACGCCGATGATGTCGATGCTGCGCTGGCTGAACGACTGCGCGCCCTGGACCGATGTCGGCTTCGTCAACTGCGCGCGCCGCCCGGAAGAGATCATCTTCCGCAAGGAGCTCGAACTGCTCGGCAGCCGCATGCCCGGCCTGTCGCTCGGCTTCATGATCGAGGAGCGGTCGAGCCGCGAGGGCTGGTTCGGCCATATGGGCCGCATCGACGCGATCCGGCTGCCGCTTCTGGCACCTGATTTCCGCGAACGGGAAATCTTCTGCTGCGGGCCCGACCCTTTCATGCGCGCCGTGCGGCAGATGCTGGAGGCCGCCGGCTTCGACATGAGCCGCTACCATCAGGAGAGCTTCGCGGCGCCGGCCGTTGAAGAAGTCCCGGCGCCATTCGCGATGCCGGCCGGCGACGACGCCGAGCCGCTCGCCGAGGCGGTGACGCCGGTCCGCTTTTCGCTTTCAAACGTCGATGCGGAATGCGTCGCCGGACAGACCGTGCTGCAGACGGCGCGCGCTTCGGGCGTCAGGATCCCGGCGGCCTGCGAGTTCGGTCTCTGCGGAACCTGCAAGGTGAAAAAGGTCTCGGGCGAGGTCTCGATGAGCCACAATGGCGGCATTCTCGATCACGAGATCGATGACGGCTATATCCTGGCCTGCTGTTCGAGGCCGCTGTCGGCGCTGGACATCGAGGCCTGAAGGCTTGTCGGTCGAGGCGAGGACCGTTGCGGGATCATCCTCGTCGGGGTCATGCTTCTAAACCCCGTAGCGCTCGGTGCGGATGATTTCCGCGGGAACGCCGGCGCCGATCAAGGCGTCGGCGGCGGCCGAGACGAACGCGTTCGAGCCGCAAACATAGGCGAGCTTCGGCGCCTTGGGCAGACGCTCGACGGCTTGCGCCATCATGCGAGCGTCGATGCGGCGGGAATAGTCGGAGGGACGCCTGGCCGCCTCACGGGTCAGCGTCAGCACCAGGTTGAATCCGTCAAGCCGGTCGTCCAAGCCGATCAGTTCGTCGCGGAAGATGACCTCGTCCCAGATCCGCGCCGAAAACACCAGCGCGACCGGCACCGCCTTGTTGCGCAACGTGCGATGGCGCACCATCGCCATCAGCGGCACGACACCGGAGCCGCCGCCGACCAGAAGGATCGGCCCGCCGTCGCTCTCCTCCCAGATGAAATGGCCGCCCAGCGGGCCGCGCAGCTCGATCTCGTCGCCGACGGCGGCCACGTCGTGGAAGAAGGGCGAGACCTCGCCGTCGTCGAGCCGCTCGATCGCCAGCTCGATACCACCGCCTGCTTCCGGCGCCGAGGCGATGGAATAAGAACGGCGCGCCTGATAGCCGTCCGGCGCTGTCAGCCTGATGTCGACGTGCTGGCCCGCCAGATGGGCGAAGGGCCGCGACGGCTGGAACCAGAAGCTGGTGACGCGCGGCGTGCGCTTTTCGATGCGGGTGATCGTGGCTGCCTGCCAGGGCGATTGCGGCGACGGCTCGGCACTCATCGATTGCTGCTCACGAACCGCCCCGTCACGGGTCACTGGAATAGCGCTGCTCGCGCCAGGGGTCGCCATACATGTGATAGCCGCGCAATTCCCAGAAGCCCGGTTCGTCGCGCTCGGTGAACTGCAGCCCGTTCACCCATTTGGCCGATTTCCAGAAATAGAGATGCGGCACCAATAGCCGCGCCGGCCCGCCATGGTCCGCTGTGATCGGCTTGCCCTCATAGAGCAGCGCCACCATTGCCTTGCCCGTGACGAGGTCCTTGGTCGGCACATTGGTGGAATAGCCGTCGAAGGAATGGGCCAGCGTGAAAGTGGTCGGCGGCTCGATGCCGGCGTCGGCGAGGATGTCGTCGATCATGACGCCCTGCCAGGGCGTGTTGAACTTGGTCCAGGCCGTCACGCAATGGATGTCGCGCGTCATCTTGCTTTGCGGCAGGGCGTTGAACTCGGCCCAGTTCCATTTCTTGATCGGCTTGGGTCCCTGCTTGAGCGTGAAGGACCAATCCTCGGTGCGCACGCGCGGCGTCGGCCCTGCCGACAGCACGGGAAACCCCTGCTCCAGATACTGGCCCGGCGGAATGCGCGCGTCGGTGTCGGAAGGAGGACGTCGTCCGGAAAAGAAGCCGCGCGTGACCATCGAGACATCTCCTGCACCGGCGGAACGATGCGCGCAGTGTTCTCGAATATGCCTCTACGGGCAACAGGAATCTTGGCGACCCGCCTTACAACAGGCAGGCCGCCAAGACCTCGTCAACCGGCGGCGAACGGGACCGCGACGAAGATCTGCGCGTCGCCGCGATCGACCAGCAACAGCACCGACTTCTTGCCCGACTTGGCGGCCTCGGCGATCGCCTGATTGGCCTGCCTGGCCGTCCTTACCGGCGTCTGGTCGACACCGACGATGACATCGCCCGGCTGGATGCCGGCCACCGAAGCCGCCTTGTCCGGATTGACCCGCTCGACCACCGCGCCGCGCTGGTTGCCGGCAAGGTTGAGCTGGTCGCGGATATCGGGCGTCAGGTCGGTCAAGCCGAGGCCGAGCGAGGGAACGCGCAAGCCCTGTTCGGCCGATGGGCTGCGACCTTCATTGCCGTTCGAGGCGGTCTTCTGATCTTCGGCGTTGCGGCCGACATCGGCGGAGATCTGCATCGCCTTGCCCTTGCGCCAGATATCGACGGTTTCCTTGGCGCCGGGCGACACGTCGGCTACGGCGCGCGACAGATCCTTGGGATCCTTGATCTCCTGGCCGCCGAAGCCGGTGATGACATCGCCGGTTTCAATGCCGGCCTTGGCCGCCGGCGACCCGTCGGTGACCTGGGAAACCACCGCGCCGCCGGGATGGTCGAGGCCGATGGCGCTGGCGACATCCGGCGTGACCGGCTGGATCTGCACGCCGAGATAGCCGTATTCGATGTCGCCGCCCTTCATCAGCTTGGCGACGACCTTCTGCGCCTGGTCCGCCGGGATGGCGAAGCCGACGCCGACGCTGCCGCCATTGGGCGAATAGATGGCGGTGTTGATCCCGATGACATTACCGTTGACGTCGACCAGCGGGCCGCCGGAATTGCCGTGGTTGATCGGCGCGTCGATCTGAATGAAATCGTCGAACGGCCCGCTGTGCAGGTCACGCCCGCGCGCCGAGACGATGCCGGCGGTGACGGTGGTGCCGATCCCGAATGGATTGCCGATCGCCAGCACCTGGTCGCCGGTCATCAGCTTGCTGGAATCGCCCCATTTGACGGTCGGCAGCGGCTTGTCGGCCTTGATCTTGAGCACCGCGAGATCGTTCTTGGCGTCGTGGCCGACCAGCTTAGCGGGAAGCTCGGTGCCGTCGTCGAGCGTCACCTTGATCGAGCTGGCGCCGTCGATGACGTGATTGTTGGTGACGATGGTGCCGTCCGCGCCGACGATGAAGCCGGAGCCGAGCGCCTCGGCGCGCTGCCCCTGCTGCTGCTGCGGCGGCGTCCGTGGCATAGGCATGCCCTGGTCGCCGAAGAACTGCTGGAAGAACTGGTCGAATGGCACATTGCCGCCGAGGGGCGAACCGTCATCACCCGCCTGTGGCTGCGCCTTCATGATCGAGGTGATGGTGACGACAGCCGGCTTGGTGACGGCGATGACCGGCGCGAAAGAGCCGTTCGGGGCCGTGATGCCGGCGACAGGAGTCTGGGTCGTCGCGGCCACGTTGCTGAGGCCCGAATTGCTCTGGGCGAAGGAGACGATGACGGGAGAAATGATCAGCGCGGCGCCCAGCAGGGCGGCGACGCGATGTCTGCGAAGAATGCTTGATGGTGACATGGTCGTTCTGTCCGGGCGAGAGTTGATCCGGCGTCGCGGGCGCTCCAAAGGGATCGCCCGTCGACGTGCCGATGGCCAGATCTGCCTGTCTCGCCGTGCATGGCAGCCCGGCCGTCTCGACAGACAGTCATCTAGGTTGCCGAATGGCCCGAATTAGGGTTTTGAGGTGACCTTACGAAGATTTAATTCAGAGGCCGCTTACGATGCGCTCGCGCCGGCGCAGGTAGGACGAGGCCATTTCGCGCATGCGGGCAGAGTCGAAGCTCGGACCGTGGCCGCCCAGGCCGATGCGTATCGGCAGGTCGAGCAGGCGCTGCATGGTGCGGCAATAGGCCGAGCGGTCCGAGTCCGGCAGGTCGTCGATCAGCATGCCGTCATAGATGGCGTCGCCGGCAAAGAAGAGACCATCGGCTTCGTCGAAAAGCGCGATGGAGTCCGGGGAGTGCCCCGGCAGATGCAGCACGCGGAACTTCCGGTCGCCGAGATCGACGACATCGCCTTCGTCGAGCGCGCGGGTCAGCGGCGCGGAAGGAATCCGATAATCGGCCGATTTCCAGCCTAGCGCCGGCAGCTTCGAGACGGCGCCGTCGAGATTGTGGAACATGTAGGCGTAGGTGACGGCATCATCCATGTCGTCGAAGCGCGCCGCGCTCATCTTAGGCCCCATGCGCAGCGGGAATTCGTGCAGCGAGCCGACATGGTCGAGATGGATATGCGTGGCGACAACAATGAGCGGCTTGCCGACCGGCGTGTCGATCTGCGGCGCCAGCGGACGAATGCCCATGCCGGTATCGACCAGAAGGTCGGCGTCGCGGCCCTTCAAATGCCAGATGTTGGCGCGCACGAAATCATGCACGAAGGGCTCGGTCAGCATCGTCGTGGCGGCATCGACTTTCGCCTTGCCGAACCAGTCGCCAACCTCAAGCTCGGGCATCGGACCGCCCATCAGACAAACGGCTTCCCGACCTTGTATTTTTCCGGCACCAGCCGCTTCAAATAGGCCATGCCGGCATCCGAAAGCTGGTTGGCGTCCGGCTGCATGAAATCGTCGGGCATATGGCGGGTCTTGCCGGCCACCGCCTTCAGCGGCACTTTCTTCAGCACGATCTTCGACCCGTCGTATTGGATCGCCACCGAGCCGCCGCCTTCTCCGGCCACGGCAACCGCGAAGGCGCCGGCGTCGAAGGCCTCCTTGGCGTCGACGGCGCTGATGGCGCCGACATAGCCGCGCGGCATGTAGCCCAGCGCATCGACCCGGGCGCGCTTGCCCGGCAGACCTTCTGCCAATGCACGCTCAAGTGCTGCCGGCAGGTCGCTGCCCGACAATTTGACGTTGCCGTGCTGGTCGCGCTCGAGCTTCTCCGGCGGCACCAGGCTCTCGACCAGCGCCTTGCCGTCGGCGGTGCTGACGCCCTCCGAGACGGCGACGATGCAGCGCTTGTGGCGGTCGAGCTTCTCGCGCACTTCGTCGATGAAGCGCTTGGCCGAGAAGGCGCGCTCCGGCACGTAGATGAGGTGCGGGCCGCTGTCGGGATCGAGCTGCCAGGCGGCCGCGGCGGCGGTGAGGAAGCCGGCGTGACGGCCCATGACGATGCCGACATAGATGCCGGGCAAAGCGCGGAAATCGAGATCGACCGAGAGGAAGGCGCCGGCGACGAATTCGGCCGCCGAGATGAAGCCCGGCGTGTGGTCGTTCTCCTCGAGATCGTTGTCGATGGTCTTGGGCGCATGCACGAAGGCGATCGAGCCGCCGGCGGCATCGGTCAGGATCTGCTGCGTGCCCGACGTGTCGTTGCCACCGATATAGATGAAGGCATCGGCGCCGGCCTTCTTCAACCCGTTGAGGATGACCTCGCAATAGGCGGCGTCCGGCTTGTCGCGGGTCGAGCCGAGGGCGGCGCTCGGCGTGCCCGCGATCAGCCGCAGCCGGTCCTCGGGAATGGCGGAGAGATCGACATAATTGCCGTCGCGGATGCCGCGCACGCCATGGATCGAGCCCAGCACCTTGGCGCCGGGATGGCGCTTGCGGATTTCCAGCGTGGCGCCGACGACCGTCTGGTTGATGACGGCGGTCGGGCCGCCGCCCTGCGCGATGACGAAAGTTCCGGTCATGCTCTTTCTCTCCCGAGGCGAAGGTTTTCAGGGCACCTTCGCCTGTCTTGCGGCATCGCGCAACGGAAGAAACGGTATCTCGGAAATGCCGGCCGGACAGGCCGCCGAACAAGGTCAGACGACGACGACCGGGTTCCTCTTGGAAACGCGGCTGTAGAGGTCGATGATGTCCTGGTTGATCAGGCGCACGCAGCCCGACGACATCGCCTGGCCGATGCTCCACCATTCGGGCGAGCCGTGGATGCGATAGCCGGTGTCCTTGCCGTTCTGGTAGATGTAGAGCGCCCGGGCGCCCAGCGGATTGGTGAGGCCGCCGGGCTGTCCCCCCTGCCATTTCACCAGTTCCGGCTTGCGTTGGACCATTTCCGGCGGCGGCGTCCATACCGGCCATTCGCGGCCATATTGGATGTTAGCGCGGCCCGACCAGCGGAAGCCGTCCTTGCCGATGCCGACGCCGTAGCGGATGGCGTCGCCGCCCGGCTGGACGAGATAGAGCATGCGTTCCTGCAGGTGGACGACGATGGTGCCGGGCGCCTCGCCGGTCTTGTCGACGACGATCTGGCGGCGGAACTGCGGCTTGACCTTCTGCCACGGCACGGCCGGCACCTCGAAACCGCCATCGGTGAGCGAGGCATACATCACATCTGGGCCGGTGATGTTCTTGTCGACGCTGATCGCCGGGCGAATGGGTGGCACGGAACCGGTGACGGTGTTGTCGAGCTGCATTTGCGGCAGGTCGAGCGTGTCGGTGGTGCTGCAGCCGGCAAGGCCCAGCACCGCCATGGCGCCGGCGCCCGAAAGCAAGGCGCGACGGGAAAGCTGAATTTCGGTATCGATTGCGCCGTTGGAAGGCGGCGTCAGACTTTGCGGCAACTCGCGCATACACCAAACCCTACGCTGCCGGCGGGAAGCACGGTCCGGCCGGATAAGGGCATTTTCGTCACTCATGGTTGAAAAAGCGTGAAAGGGTGCTGGTCCAGCTTAACCGTAACGGATCGTTGCGGCGGCCGACGTGCCCGGGCACAGGCGCGCCGAAGGTTTTTCCAACGGCCTCTTTACATTCCCGCCGACCCCAGGATTTATCCTGTTCTTTGCGCTCAAGGAGCAGGGAAATGTCCTTCGAAAACTGGGCTGCCTTCGCCGCCGCCTCTTCCATCCTTCTGGTCATTCCGGGCCCGACGATCCTTTTGGTGGTCTCCTATGCGCTGGGCCAGGGCTGGCGCACCGCGCTGCCGATGGCGGTGGGCGTCGCGCTGGGCGACTTCACCGCCATGACGCTGTCGATGCTCGGCATCGGCGCGCTGCTCGCGGCTTCGGCCACCGTGTTCACCGTGCTCAAGGTGATCGGCGCCGGCTATCTGATCTATCTCGGCATAAAACTGTTCCGCGCCGGCGGCGCGCTGAAGGCGGAGCCGCGCACCGACGCGGTCTCGGCCGCAAGGATGATGGCGCATGCCTGGCTGGTGACGGCGCTGAACCCGAAGAGCATCACCTTCTTCGTCGCCTTCCTGCCGCAGTTCCTCGACCGGCATGCCGACTTCTGGACGCAGACGCTGATCTTCGAAACGACCTTCCTGACCTTGGCCTTCGCCAATGCGTTCGGCTACGCGCTGGTCGCATCGAGGGCCCGCGCGATCGTGCGCAACCCGAAGGCGATCCGCATCTTCAATCGCACCGGCGGCACGCTGCTGGTCGGCGCCGGCATCGCCACGGTGGCGATGCGGTCTGGGAATTGAGGCGACGGCCAGCCCGGCAGGCCGGAGGCACTATCGACAACGGGTTGGCGGCTTGGATGGCGATGCTTTAGGATCGGGCTCCAGCAAATTCGCGATCGTCGAAGGACACCCTATGGCGCTGAAGGACGCATTCGGCCTGACCTACTCGGGCGCGACCGAAGCCGGGTTTTCATCCTACGCCCGCGCCGTGCATGAGCTGCAATGTTTCATCGGCGATCCGGTCGGCTCCGCCGATCGCGCGATCGCCGAGGATCCCGGCTTCGTCATGGCGCATGTGTTCAAGGGCTACCTCTTCGGCCTTGCCACCGAGCGCGAGGCAACGATCGTGGCCAGAGCATGCCACGAGGCGGCCTTGCCGCTCGCCGCCACGGCTCGCGAGCGGGCGCATGTCGCGGCCCTCGGCCATCTTGCCTGGGGGCGCTGGCATGAAGCCTCCCGCATCCTCGAGGATGTCGCCATCGACCATCCGCTCGATCTCGTGGCGCTGTTGACCGGGCATCAGATTGATTTCTTCACCGGCAATGCCCGCATGCTGCGCGACCGCATCGGCCGCGCCCTGCCAGCCTGGCGAAGCGACATGCCCGGCTATCATGCGGTTCTCGGCATGCAGGCCTTCGGGCTCGAGGAGATGGGCGATTATGCCCGCGCCGAAAGGCTTGGCCGCACGGCTGTCGAGCTCGAGCCGCGCGACGGCTGGGCGCAGCACGCCGTCGCCCATGTCATGGAGATGCAGAGCCGGCAAAAAGACGGCATTGCCTGGATGCGCGCCAATCCCGACGCCTGGACCAGGGAAAGCTTCCTCAAGGTGCACAATTGGTGGCATCTGGCGCTGTTCCACTACGACCTCGGCGAGGTCGCCGAGGTGCTGGCGCTCTATGACGGCCCTATCTATGGCGAGGCATCGACGATGGCGCTCAACATGGTCGATGCTTCGGCAATCCTGTGGCGGCTGCGCCTCGGCGGCGTCGATGTCGGCGGCCGCTGGACGGCTCTGGCTGACAACTGGCACAAGGCCGGCGGCGGCAATTATGCCTTTAACGACGCGCATGCGATGATGGCCTTTGTCGGCGCCGGGCTGGAGGCGCCGGCAAAAACGCTGATCGAGGCGCAGCACGAGGCGATGCGCGGCAGCGACGACAATGCCGCGTTCACGCGCGATGTCGGCCACCCGCTGACGCTTGCGATCAAGGCATTCGGCGACGGCAATTACGACGAGGCCGTGCGCCTGATCCGGCCGATCCGCTCGATCGCGCACCGCTTCGGCGGCAGCCATGCGCAACGCGATGTGATCGACCTGACGCTGATCGAAGCCGCGCTGCGCGCCGGCGATACGGCGCTGGCGCGAGCGCTTACCGCCGAACGGCAGCTGGCGCGGCCGGACAGCCCGCTGTCGGCGTTGTTCCTGCAGCGCGCATCCGATTTGTCTGAGAATTGACCCGGGACTGATCTTGCCCTAAAAACTGGCCAAGCCAGATTTTTTCGAGATCCGAAAAAATTAATGGCAATGGGAGGAAATCATGCATCTCGGCCTCGACCTGGGCACTTCGGGCGTCAAGGCGCTGCTGATCGATGACGGCCAGAAGGTCATCGGCGCCGGCCATGGCTCGCTCGACGTCTCGCGACCGCATCCCGGCTGGTCGGAGCAGGATCCGGCCCATTGGATCGAGGCCTGCGAGGCCGCAACTGCCGAACTCAAGGCTTCCCATCCGAAAGAGCTCGCAGCGGTCAAGGGCATCGGCCTTTCCGGCCAGATGCATGGCGCCACCCTGCTGAACGCCTCGGACAAGGTGCTGCGCCCCTGTATCCTGTGGAACGACACGCGCAGCCATGTCGAGGCGGCGGCGCTCGATGCCGATCCGCGGTTCCGCAAGCTCACCGGCAACATCGTTTTCCCGGGCTTCACCGCGCCGAAGCTTGCCTGGGTGAAGAACAACGAGCCGGCAATCTTTGCCAGAGTAGCCAAGGTGCTGTTGCCCAAGGACTATCTGCGCCTCTGGCTGACCGGCGAGTACATCTCGGAAATGTCGGATTCGGCCGGGACGTCCTGGCTCGATGTGGGCGAGCGCCGCTGGTCTTCCGAATTGCTGGCGGCGACGTCGCTCGACGAGAAGCATATGCCGTCGCTGGTCGAAGGCACGGCCAAGGCCGGCGGATTGCGCGGCGTGCTCGCGGCGAAATGGGGGATCCCGGCCGGTATTCCTGTTGCCGGCGGCGCCGGCGACAATGCGGCTTCGGCCTGCGGCATGGGCACGGTCGGCGCCGGTCACGCTTTCGTGTCGCTCGGCACGTCGGGCGTGCTCTTCGCGGCCAACGCCTCCTATCTGCCCAATCCGGAAAGCGCGGTGCACACCTTCTGCCACGCGCTGCCCAACACCTGGCACCAGATGGGCGTCATCCTGTCGGCCACCGATTCGCTCAACTGGCTGTCGGAGATCACGGGAAAGGGCGCCGGCGAGCTGACCGGCGAGCTCGGCGAGACGCTTAGGGCGCCGACGGGCGTCACCTTCCTGCCCTATCTGTCGGGAGAGCGGACGCCGCACAATGATTCCGCCATTCGCGGCTCCTTCACTGGGCTCGGACACGAATCCAGCCGGGCCGTGCTGACGCAGGCGGTGCTGGAAGGCGTCGCCTTCGCCTTCCGCGACAGTCTCGAAGCGCTGAAGACCGCCGGCACGACGCTCAGCCGGGTGACCGCGATCGGTGGCGGCTCGCGCTCGCGCTATTGGCTGAAGGCGATCGCCACCGCGCTGCAAGTGCCGGTCGATATTCCCGCCGACGGCGATTTCGGCGCGGCGTTTGGTGCGGCAAGGCTAGGGTTGATCGCCGCGACGGGGGCCGATCCGCTCGGCGTGTGCACTGCGCCGGCGACGGATGCGACGATCGAGCCGGATGCAGGGCTGGGTGGGGCTTACGCGGATGCCTATCAGAGGTATCGCGCTCTTTATCCGGCGATAAGGTCTGTAACTGCGTGAGTGGGAGCGAGGCCCCCATCTCTGCCCTGCCGGCCATCCCCCCCTCAAGGGGGGAGATTGGTAGTTGGGGCGCTGGGTCTTTTCTTTCGGCGTTGTTGGTTGGCGAAGGTCCGCGTGACGATCAATCTCGCCCCCTGAGGGGGGTGAGGAGTAGTCCGCGCAGCGGGCGGAAAGCCAATTGCTTGGCTTTCCGAACGACGAACGCCCGGAGCGATAGCGAAGGGCCGGAGCCGGCAGGCCAGAGAGGGGGGCCTCGCGCCTCCCTTACCCAGCTAGCCTTATTGCGCCGGCACCTTGTCCAGAAATCCGGTGACGCTCTTCAACCGCCCATTCTCGATGACGCCGATGTCGGTGCCCTCGATGACGGACTCCGCGCCTTCCGGCCCGAGATTCCACGAGAAGCGGATCTTGTCGGCGAAACCGTCCGGCTCGCCTTTCAGCGAAAAGCGGAAGCCGGCGAAGCGCTGCTGCACGCCGTCGATCAGCGCCGCGACGCCGTCATGGCCGTCGCCCTGCATGACCGGGTCGCGATAGCTGACATCCGTGGTGAAGGCCGCGTCGAGAAGCGCCTTGCGGCGGGTCGCATCGCTCTCGTTCCAGGCGCTGATGTAGTTGCGGGCGATCGTGTTGAGATCGGTCATGGTCATGGTCCTTCGTTGGATCGTTTCGACATGACCCTTTTGGCGCCCCACAGAAGCGAAACCAATTACGCCTGAGGTAATCGGACGAATGCACCCGGAGAGGAAGGAAACCATGAGCAGCGGATTTTTCGGCGACATCAAGAAAATCAAATATGAGGGACCGGATTCGACCAATCCGCTGGCCTATCGTTTCTACAACCCGGACGAGATGCTGGCCGGAAAGCGGCTGGAAGACCACCTGCGCTTTGCCGTTGCCTATTGGCATTCCTTTGCATGGCCGGGCGGAGACCCGTTCGGCGGCCAGACCTTCGACCGGCCCTGGTTCGCCAAGCCGGGCGGCATCGACACGATGGAGTTGGCCAAGCTCAAGGCCGACGTCGCCTTCGAGATGTTCTCGCTGCTCGGCGCGCCGTATTTCTGCTTCCACGATGCGGACGTGCGCCCGGAAGGCAAGGATTTCTCCGAGAGCGCTGCGCGCCTCGACGAGATCACCGACTATTTCGCCGAGAAGATGAAGAAGACCGGGGTCAAGCTGCTCTGGGGCACGGCGAACCTGTTCTCGCACCGCCGCTTCATGTCGGGCGCAGCCACCAATCCCGACCCGGATGTGTTCGCCTATGCGGCGGCGACGGTGAAGAAATGCATCGACGTCACCAAGAAGCTCAAGGGCGAGAACTACGTGCTGTGGGGCGGGCGCGAGGGCTATGAGACGCTGCTCAACACCGACCTTGCCCGCGAGCAGGAACAGGCCGGCCGCTTCCTCAACCTCGTCGTCGATTACAAACACAAAATAGGCTTCAAGGGCACGATCCTGATCGAGCCGAAGCCGCAGGAGCCCACAAAACACCAGTACGACTACGATGTCGCCACGGTGTACGGCTTCCTCAAGCGCTTCGGGCTGGAGAAGGAGGTCAAGCTCAACATCGAGCAGGGCCACGCGATCCTCGCCGGCCATTCCTTCGAGCACGAGCTGGCGCTGGCCAACGCGTTGGGCGTCTTCGGTTCGATCGACATGAACCGCAACGACTACCAGTCGGGCTGGGACACCGACCAGTTCCCCAACAATGTGCCGGAAATGGCTTTGGCCTATTACCAGGTGCTGCAGGGCGGCGGCTTCAAGACCGGCGGCACCAATTTCGACGCCAAGCTCCGGCGCCAGTCGCTCGACCCGGACGACCTCCTGATCGGCCATATCGGCGGCATGGATGCCTGCGCGCGCGGCCTGAAGGCGGCGGCGAAGATGATCGAGGACAAGGCGCTGTCCGGTCCGCTCGCCGAACGCTATGCCGGCTGGAACACCGCCGAAGGCAAGGCGATGCTTGCGGGCAAGCGGACGCTGGAGGAGATCGCCGAACGCGTGGTGAAGAAGAAGATCGAGCCGCAGCCGCGCTCCGGCCGGCAGGAGCTGCTCGAAAACATCGTCAACAGGTATGTCTAAAGAACGGCAGGCTGCCTCGCGCCCGAGCAATCGGGACGCGGGGCAGGCCTGAAAATTGCGTTCGCGAGGGCGGAATCAAGCGACAAAACTTTGCCCCGCGCTGCCCTTCAATGACCTCGTTCTTGCCTTCAAACAGCCGTCACGGATTTCGTATAAACGTGGCTCCTGTGGCGGGTGAAGAAGAAGGAGGCGAACCGATATGCAGCACGAACGCGAAATCGACGCCCTGCTCTCGTCCGGCGAAACCGGATCGATCATCGACCGGCTGATGGCATTGCCGCACTCGAAAGACAGTGCGCGCAAGACAAATGAATGGGATCGCGCGGTTGCCGCGCGGCTCGAAACGGCGCTGGCCAAGAGCATGCGCTCGCGCATCGTCGGCGAAGGCCGCGACGCCGCCTGATTCTTCCGTGGCCTGATTCTCTCGCGGCCTGATTTTCTCCTGGTTTGACGAACAGAGACTGTTTCTCCATCCTGCGCCGATGCTACGCGCGGTGCTGCTCGATCTTCTGGGTGTCGTCTACGATGGCGATACCCCGATACCAGGCGCGGCCGCGGCTATCGAACGTCTGCGTAAGGCCGGCCTGCCGCTGCGTTTCGTCAGCAACACGACACGCTCGCCGCGCAGCAAGATCATCGCGCAGCTTGTGGCCATGGGGATCGAGGTTACGGACGAAGAGTTGTTGACGCCGGCGCGCGCCGCGGTCGAATGGCTGCGCAATCACGACCGCCAGCCGCATCTGCTTGTCCATCCCGACCTCGAAGGCGAGTTTTCGGGACTGGAGGGCGGGAACGGGCGTGCGGTCGTCATCGGCGATGCCGGCGAGGGCTTCAACCATGCGAGCCTGAACCGGGCATTCCGCGAACTGCTTGCCGGCGCCGATTTTGTAGCGCTTGCCGTCAATCGTACCTTCAAGGATGCCGACGGCCAGCTCAGTCTCGACACCGGCGCCTTCGTCGCGGCGCTCGAATTCGCGAGCGGCTGCAGCCCCCTTGTGCTCGGCAAGCCGTCGCCGGATTTCTTTCTCTCGGCGCTTGCGGACCTGGACTGCCCGGCGGCCGATGCGGTCATGATCGGCGACGACGCCGAGGGCGATGTCGCCGGCGCGCTGCGCGCCGGGCTTGGCGCGGCGCTTCTGGTGCGCACCGGCAAATATCGTCCCGGCGACGAAACACGCTTCGATCCGGCTCCCACAGCGCTGGTCGACGATCTCGCGGCAGCAGCCGAGTGGATACTCAACCGCGCCGTAACCTGACCGGCGCTTCGCCGAAAGCCCGAGAAAAAGCTCGGGAAAATGCCGCGGCGGAGGAAAAGCCGGTTCGCCCGGCAATATCGGCCATGGCAATGCGGGTGTCGACCACCAGGCGGCGGGCGGCGCTGAGGCGCAGCCTCAGATAATAAGCGCCCGGCGTCTCGCCGATCGATTTGCGAAAGATGCTTTCCAGCGTTCTTGCCGTCACGCCGGCGCGTTTGGCAACGGCGTCGATGGTGAGCGGCTGGTCGACATGCGCTTCCATCAGCCGGATCGCCTGGGCAAGGCGCGGGTCGTAACCGTCGAGCCGGCCGAGCGAGACCAGCGGCTGCGCGTCGGTCGCGGCGCGGGCCTGATCGTAGATGAAGACGCTGGCGACATCGAGCGCGGCGGCGATGCCGAGCCGGGTGCGGACCAGATGCAGCATCAGGTCGAAGGTCGGCGAGGCGCCGCCGGAGGTGAAGACCGGGCCGTCGATGACATAGCGGTCCGGCCGCACGTCGACGCCGGGAAAGGCGGCGGAGAAATCCTCCATGTCCTCCCAATGGGTGGTGGCGCTGCGGCCTTCGAGCAGGCCGGCGCGCGCCACCAGCCAGGTGCCGGCCTCGACGCCGCCGCAGGCGCGCGCCGCGCGCGCGGCGCGGCGAAGACCGGCAAGCAGCGCGGACGTGGCGTAGTTCTGCGTGCCAAAGCCGGCGACGACCACCAGCATGTCGGTCGGCTCGGCCGCGTCGAAGCGGCCGCTGACGGCAACCGGCAGGCCGCAAGTAGTGACCGGCGCCTCGCCGGTAACCGAGACCAGCTTGAAATCGAAGAGCGTCTCGCCGGAGATGCGGTTGGCGGCGCGCAACGGGTCGACCGCCGAAGCCACGCACATGATCGACGAGCCCGAGAACACGAGGAACGTCACCTTGAGCGTCTCCCGCTCGGAGCGAAAGATGGACGGCTTTTCGCTTTTGATCATGAGTGCTTCGTAAAACGCAAAACAGTTTCCGGCAAGTCGGTCATTCTGTGCCCATCCCGTGCATAGCCCAACAGGCTTCCGCTTTTGGCGGCATGCATGGCCGATCGACCCTGGGAGGATAGACGATGCCGCTTGCGATGAACCGTGAGGTCTTCATTACCTGTGCCGTGACCGGCTCCGGCGGCACGCAGGACCGCTCTCCGCATGTGCCGCGCTCGCCCAAGCAGATCGCCGATTCGGCGATCGATGCGGCGAAGGCGGGCGCCGCGATCGTCCATTGCCATGTGCGCGATCCCGAGACCGGCAAGCCGCGCCGCGACGTGCATCTCTACCGCGAAGTAACCGAGCGCATCCGTGATGCCAATGTCGACGTGGTGCTGAACCTCACCGCCGGCATGGGCGGCGACATGGTGTTCGGCTCGCCCGAGGCGCCGTTGCCGCTCAACGAAAAGGGC
The DNA here is from genome assembly GCF_002295065.1 of Mesorhizobium sp. WSM3859. GTDB lineage: Bacteria > Pseudomonadota > Alphaproteobacteria > Rhizobiales > Rhizobiaceae > Mesorhizobium. The sequence goes on along the minus strand of NZ_NSGG01000005.1, from coordinate 39,595 downwards.
ACCGACATGGGCGGCGCCACCAACCGCATGGAACATGTGCGCCAGTGCCTGCCGGAGATCTGCACGCTGGATTGCGGCACGATGAACTTCGCCGAGGCCGACTATGTCATGACCAACACGCCCGGCATGCTGCGCGCCATGGGCGGCATGATGACGGCGCTGGGCGTGAAGCCCGAGATCGAGGCCTTCGACACTGGGCATCTGTGGTTCGCCAAGCAGCTGGTCGAGGAGAAGGTGCTCAACGCCGACGCGCTGGTGCAGCTCTGCATGGGCGTGCCGTGGGGCGCGCCGGACGACCTCAACACCTTCATGGCGATGGTCAACAACGTGCCCTCGACCTGGAACTGGTCGGCCTTCGCGATCGGCCGCAACCAGATGGCCTATGCCGCGGCGGCGGTGCTTGCCGGCGGCAATGTCCGCGTCGGCCTGGAAGACAATCTCTGGCTCGACAAGGGCGTTCTGGCCACCAACGCGCAGCTGGTCGAGCGCGCCGCCAGCATCGTCACCAATCTCGGCGCCCGTATCCTCGGGCCTGAGGAAGTGCGCAAGAAGCTCAATCTCACCAAACGGGCACCGATCGCGGCCGCTGCATAAGCATGATCCCGAAAAGTGGGTAACCGGTTTTCGGACAAGATCATGCTCAGAAAAGACACCGGGAGTTGGTCATGGCTGATACCGTCAAATTCACCGCGATGAAGGACGGCGACAGGGAAGACTATGAATTCCTGACCGCTCATGAGACCGACTATGCCGCCAAGACCGGCGACCGGCTGCTCGATGCGCTGGTGCAGCTCGACGAGGGGCTTTCCGGCTACAAGATCACCCGGCTCGGCCATTCGCTGCAGGCGGCGACGCGTGCCTGGCAGGACGGCGCCGACACCGACTGGATCGTCTCGGCGCTGCTGCACGACATCGGCGACATCTACGCACCCTACAACCACGACGAATATGCGGCTGCGATCCTGAAACCCTTCGTGCGCGAGCAATGCACCTGGGTGGTGGAAAAGCACGGCGATTTCCAGCGCCTCTATTACGCGCATCATCTGGGCGGCAACCGCCACGACCGCGACCGTTTCGCCGGGCATGCCTATTTCGACGATTGCGACCAGTTCTGCGAGCGCTGGGACCAGTCGAGCTTCGATCCCGACTACAAGACGCTGCCGATCGAGTTCTTCCGGCCCTTCGTGCTCGAAGTGTTCGCCCGCAAGGCCTACGACCCGGCGGTGATCCGCGCCGGCGAGCGCGTCGCCCTTACCGACCCCGATACAGCCAAGACAAGAACCGGAGCCTGACCATGAGCATCATCAACAAGGCGGCCGCCATCGGCGGCGGTGTCATCGGCGCCGGCTGGGTGGCGCGGCTGCTGCTCAACGGCATCGACGTGTCGATCTTCGATCCGGATCCGGAAGCGTCGCGCAAGGTCGGCGAAGTGATGAAAGGCGCGCGCCGCGCCTATAAGCAGATGCTGCCGGGCGGCCTGCCCAAGGAAGGCAAGCTCACCTTCGCCAAGACCATCGCCGAAGCAGTCGCCGACGCCGACTTCATCCAGGAAAGCGTGCCGGAGCGGCTCGACCTCAAGCACAGGGTGCTGGCCGAGATCGACGCGCATGCGCCGGCCAACGCCATTGTCGGCTCCTCAACCTCCGGCATCAAGCCCACCGACATGCAGGTGGCGATGAAGAAGCACCCGGAGCGGCTGGTCGTCGGCCATCCGTTCAATCCGGTCTATCTTCTGCCGCTGGTCGAGATCGTCGGTGGCGAGCAGACCTTCCCCGAGGCGATCGAGGTCGCCAAGGAGCTCTACGCCTCGATCGGCATGAAGCCGGTGGTGGTGCGCAAGGAGATCGAAGCCTTCGTCGGCGACCGACTGCTCGAGGCCGCGTGGCGCGAGGCGCTGTGGCTGGTCAAGGACGGCATCTGCACCGTCGAGGAACTCGACGACATCATGCGCTATTCCTTCGGCCTGCGCTGGGCGCAGATGGGCATGTTCCAGGTCTACCGCGTCGCCGGCGGCGAGGCGGGCATGCGTCACTTCATGGCGCAGTTCGGACCCTGCCTGAAATGGCCGTGGACCAAGCTGATGGATGTGCCGGAATTCAACGACGAGCTGGTCGACCTGATCGCCATCCAGTCGGACGAGCAGGCGCATGGCCTGTCGATCCGCGAGCTGGAGAAAATCCGCGACGACAATCTGGTCGCGATCATGGAGGCGCTGTCGAAGCAGAACAAGGGCAAGGGCTGGGGCGCCGGCGCGCTGCACAAGGACTATACCAGGCAGCTCGCCAAGCTGGCGGCGAAGAAGGCTTCCGCCAAGGTTACGGCTAAAGCCGAAGCGGCCAAGCCGGCGAAGAAGGCCGCAAAGCCGGCAAAGGCCGCAAAACCGGCCAAGGCGGTAAAGGTCGAGAAGCCGAAGAAGAGCGGCAAGAAGAAGGGCTGAGGCGATGCATTTCGGTCTTTCGGAAGAACAAAAGCTCATCGTCGAGACGACGCGCGCCTTCGTCGAGAACGAGCTTTACCCGCATGAGCGCGAGGTGGAGCGCACCGGCGAGTTGCGCCGCGAGCTGATCGACGAATTGAAGGCGAAGGCGATCGAAGCCGGCCTCTACGCCGCCAACATGCCGGCCGATGTCGGCGGCGCCGGCCTCGATACGGTGAGCTGGCTGCTCTACGAAAAGGAGCTCGGCCGCGCCAATTACGCCCTGCACTGGACCTGCGTGGCGCGTCCGTCCAACATACTGCTCGCCGGCACGGCGGAGCAGCGCGAAAAATACCTCTTTCCCTGCATCCGCGGCGAGAAATGGGACTGCCTGGCGATGACCGAGCCCGGCGCGGGTTCCGACCTGCGCGGCATGAGGGCGACCGCTGTGGAGGACGGCTCGGACTGGGTGCTCAACGGCACCAAGCATTTCATTTCGCATGCCGACATCGCCGACTTCGCCATCGTGTTCATGGCCTCGGGCGAAGAGGATTCGCCGCGCGGCAAGCGCAAGAAGATCACCGCCTTCTTCGTCGACAAGGGCACCAAGGGTTTTACCGTGCGTGACGGCTACCGCAACGTCTCGCATCGCGGCTACACCAACTCGATCCTCGAATTCGACGACTGCCGCCTGCCGGCGAGCCAGGTGCTCGGCGAGGTGCACAAGGGTTTTGATGTCGCCAACTCCTGGCTGGGCGCCACGCGGCTGCAGGTCGGCGCTACCTGTCTTGGCCGCGCCGAGCGCGCACTCGGCCACGCCATCGAATATGCCGCGCAGCGCCAGCAGTTCGGCCAGCAGATCGGCAAGTTCCAGGGCGTTTCCTTCAAGCTCGCCGACATGGCGACGGAACTCAAGGCCGCCGATCTGATGGTGTTCGAAGCCGGCTGGAAGTACGATCAGGGCACGGTCACCGACCAGGACATGGCGATGGCCAAGCTGAAGGCCACCGAGATGCTGGCGTTCGTTGCCGACGAAGCCATCCAGATCCACGGCGGCATGGGGCTGATGGACGACCTGCCGCTGGAGCGCATCTGGCGTGACGCGCGCGTCGAGCGCATCTGGGAAGGCACGTCGGAGATTCAGCGACATATTATTTCGCGGGCGCTGCTGCGTCCGTTCGGAGCTTAGAGCATGATGCGCCAAAGCCGGGATCCGGCTTTGGACGGGATCATGCTCAAACGAAAAGATGACCATGCATAAACTCGAACGTCTCCTGCGCCCGAAATCGATCGCCGTGTTCGGCGGGGCGCAGGCCGCCGCCGTCGTGGCGCAATCGATCAAGATGGGCTTTGCCGGCGAAATCTGGCCGGTGCATCCGACCAAGGATGAGGTCGCCGGCCGCAAGGCGTACCGCTCGGTCGCCGATCTTCCTGGAGCGCCGGACGCCGCCTTTGTCGGTGTCAACCGGCATCTCACCATCGAGGTGATCAAGGCGCTGGCCGAGCGCGGCGCCGGCGGCGCCGTCTGCTTCGCGGCGGGCTTCCTGGAGACCGAGGCCTATGACGAGGACGGCGAGCGGCTGCAGGCGGAGCTCGTCGCCGCCGCCGGCCAGATGCCGATCATCGGGCCGAACTGCTACGGCCTCATCAACTATGCCGACGGCGCGCTGTTGTGGCCCGACCAGCATGGCGGCATCCGCCTGCCGGAGGGCGGCAAGGGTGTCGCCATCATCACCCAGTCGTCCAACATCGCCATCAACATGACGATGCAGAAGCGTGGCCTGCCGATCGCCTTCCTGATGACGGCCGGCAACCAGGCGCAGACCGGGCTCTCCGAAATGGCGCTCGGCCTGATCGAGGACGAGCGCGTCACCTCGCTCGGCCTGCATATCGAGGCTTTCGATTCCGTAGCCGGCTTCGAGAGGCTGGCGGCGCGGGCGCGCGAATTGAAGAAGCCGATCATCGCCATGAAGGTCGGCCGCTCCGAACAGGCAAGGCAGGCCACGGTGTCGCACACCGCCTCGCTCGCCGGATCTGACGCCGCCTCCGGGGCTTTCCTGAAGCGGCTCGGCATCGCGCGCGTCGATTCCATCCCCGCCTTCATCGAGGCGCTGAAGCTTTTGCACATCACCGGGCCGTTGCCGGGCTACAAATTGTCGTCGATGAGCTGCTCGGGCGGCGAAGCCTCCGTGATGGCCGACAGCGCCGAGGGGCGCTGGGTGCATTTCCCGGCCCTGACGGCCGAACACCGCGCCCATGTGAAATCGACACTCGGACCGCTGGTCGCGGTCGCCAACCCGCTCGACTACCACACCTTCATCTGGAACAACGAGCCGGCGATGACGGCGACCTTCACCGCCATGGTGTCGGGCGGTTTCGACTTGAACATGCTGGTGCTCGACTTCCCACGCCCCGACCGCTGCTCGGACGTCGACTGGTGGACGACGCTGCGTGCTTTCGAGGCCGCATTGAGGACCAACAAGGCGCAAGGCGCGATCGTCTCCTCGCTGCCGGAGAACCTGCCGGAGGAATACACCGCCGGCCTGATGGCGCGCGGCATGGTGCCTTTGTTCGGCATTTCCGAGGCCATGGACGCCGCCCAGGCTGCCGCCTTCATCGGCTGGGCCTGGCGCGAGCCGCAGGCGCAGCCGGTCGACACCACGGCAGCGGGAGCATCCGAAGCCAAGCGCGTGACGCCGGACGAGGCCGAAGCCAAGGAAAGGCTGATCAAGGCCGGACTGCCGGTGCCGAAGGGCGAGCGTGCGTCCAATGCGGTCGAGGCGGTGATCTCCTCCATGACGCTCGGCTTCCCGGTCGCTCTCAAGGCGCTCGGCGTGACGCACAAGTCGGAAGTCGGCGCTGTCAGGCTGAACCTCAAGGATGCCGAATCGGTCAGCGCCGCCGCGCATGACCTTTTGCCGCTCGGCACCGGGCTCTATGCCGAGCGCATGGTGCGCGACGGCGTCGCCGAACTGATCGTCGGCTTCACCCGCGACCCGATGTTCGGCGTGGTGATGACGCTCGGCACCGGCGGCGTGCTGGTCGAGCTCTTGCGCGACAGCGTGACGCTCATGCTGCCGGCGACGCGCGACGACATCGAGGCGGCATTGCGTGGGTTGAAGCTCTATCCGTTGCTCGAAGGCTATCGTGGCCGGCCGAAGGCCGACGTCAACGCCGCCATCGACGCCATCGCCGGCATTGCCGACTTCGTCCAGAAGAACGAAGGCGAGATCGAGGAACTCGACATCAACCCGCTGATCGTCTGCGCCGAAGGCAAGGGCGCATGGATCGCGGACGCCCTGCTGGTGCTTGGAGAAAAGAAGAATGGCTGACGTCATCACCACCCGCCGCGAAGGCGCGATCCTCGAGGTCACGCTCGACCGGCCGAAGGCCAACGCCATCGACCTGAAGACATCGCGGCTGATGGGCGAGACCTTCAAGGCGTTCCGCGACGACCCCGAACTGCGCGTCGCCATCGTCAAGACGGCCGGTGACAAGTTCTTCAGCGCCGGCTGGGACCTGAAGGCGGCCGCCGCCGGCGATGCGGTCGACGGCGACTATGGCGTCGGCGGCTTCGCCGGCCTGCAGGAACTGCGCGACCTCAACAAGCCGGTGATCGCTTGCGTCAACGGCATGGCGGTGGGCGGCGGTTTCGAGCTGGCGCTGTCCTGCGACCTCATTTACGCCTCGGACCATTCCTCCTTCGCGCTGCCGGAGATCCGCGCCGGCACGCTGGCTGATGCCGCGACGATCAAGCTGCCGAAGCGCATTCCCTACCACATCGCCATGGACCTCCTGTTCACCGGCCGCTGGATGGATGTCGCCGAAGCGCATCGCTGGGGCCTGGTCAACGAGGTGCTGCCCAAGGACAAGCTCGAGGAGCGCGTCTGGGAGATCGCAAGGCTTTTGGCCAGCGGCCCGCCGCTAGTGTTCGCCTCGATCAAGGAGACGGCGCGGGTGGCCGAGGCGCTGACCTTCCAGGACGCCATGAACAAGGTGACAAGGAGGCAGCTGCCGACGGTCGATATCCTCTACGGGTCGGAAGACAATATAGAAGGCTTCCGGGCGTTCGCGGAAAAGCGTGATCCGGTGTGGAAGGGAAAGTGACACCACGGAGATGACGGCGTCATCCATCGTGACCGACTACAAAACCCTGATCGACGCAGAGACCTGGGCCTTCATCGAGAAGACCAACTCCTATTATCCGCCGGATACGATCGACTACACGATCGAAGAGCAGCGCGCGATCTACGACCGGATGTGCCGGGAGTTCTTTGCCGGCTATCCGCAAGGCGTGACGGCGGAGACGACTGCCGTTGCCGCACCAACCAACAGCATCTTGATCCGCATCTACCGCAACGCCGTTCCGGACGGAGCCGCGATGGTGCTCTATATCCATGGCGGCGGCTTCATCCTTGGCGGGCTGGACAGCCATGACGATATCTGCGCCGAGCTTTGCGCCCGCACCGGCTTCGAGGTGGTGTCGCTCGATTACCGGCTGGCGCCGGAGCATCTGCACCCGGCGGCCTTCGACGACGCCATGGACGCCTTCGAATGGGCCGCCAAGACCTATGACTGCCCGGTCCTGCTCTGCGGCGACAGCGCCGGCGGCAATCTTTGCGCCGCGGTCGCCCACGCCACGCGCGGCCATGCCAAGAAGCCCCCCGGCCAGGTGCTGATCTATCCCGGCCTCGGCGGCGACCACTCGAAGGGCTCTTACGTCACGCATGCCGAGGCCCCGATGCTGACGGTGCGCGACCTCGACTTCTACAAGCATGTCCGCACTGGCGGCATCGACATGACCGGCGACATCACGCTCTACCCGCTCGCCGACGCCGATTTCGCGAACCTTCCCCCGACCGTGCTGATCACCGCCCAATGCGACCCGCTGTCGTCCGACGGCGAAGCCTATCGCGACCGCGTCGTCGCGGCCGGCGGACGCGCCTTCTGGTTCGAGGAGCCGGGGCTGGTCCATGGTTACCTCAGGGGCCGGCACATGGTCGGCCGAGCGCGGACCAGCTTTACCCGCATCGTCGAGGCAATTTCGGCGCTCGGCCACGGCGACTGGATCTGGTGACCCTAGAGCGTTTCACCGTTTCACGGAAACGGCGAACCGCTCTATCTCCTTGTTTTTGCGCAATTCCGGACGGAAAACCGCTCACACTTTTCCTGGAATTGCTCCAGGGCGCTTTCCGCTCCGCTATCCTCCCATGAACCTTTCCGCGCCGGCCCGCGACTGATGGCCAGGCGCCGCAATGGTGCGGTCCGGAAAGGAAAGCCGCCATGACCAGAAACCCAGGGACTTCGCGGTCTCCGGGAACAACGGGAGTCCAGCGCGATCACCGCCTTCGGGATGGCGTTGACGCGCTGGGCTTCCGGCTGATTCCGTTGACCCTGCGGAAGAGCCGTCGTATCGTCGCAGAGAGGAAGGCAGACAATTCGATCGGGGAAGAACGTGCTGCAACGCCGCGCCTTGCCCTGGTTGGCGCGGCAAGAATGGACGTTTCTCCCAGCGGCTTCGGGGGGAGTTCAATGTCTGGCGTTCGCGGCTCGTTCCTGCGTTCCCGTGGCGGCCGTTTGCGCCGCGCAATCGCGACAGGCAGCGGAATTCTCGCTTTGGCGCTGTCCGCCGGCCTCTTTCTCGGCGGCGCGGCGAAGGCGCAGGAGATCATCTATCCCGGATCGATGGCGGTCACCGGCTTTCCGGGCACCATCATTCCCGATTTCGATCAAGGTCTGCCGCCCGGCGTCGACCCAGTCGACGAGACCTTCATCGACACGTCCCGCGCATCCTTGCGCATTTTCGACGTCTCGCATCTCGGCGGGCCGGCTTCGGGTCAGCTTGTCTTCACGCCGCCTCCCTTCGAGGTGACTGCCGGTCAAATCGGCGAGGTGTTCGGCCTCGCCTATGACGATGGCATCCGCGACGGCGTACCCTCGGGCGTTCCCAACCTCTATGCGGCCGCGACCTCGCTGCATGGTATCGAGATCGTCACGCCGGACGCCGACGATGACGGCAGGCCGGAACGGCAGCGCCGCGGCGCTGCGGGCGCGGTCTTCATGGACGGCCAGTTCGGCACCGAGAATGGCGGCGGTCCGGGCACGATCTGGAAGATCGACGGCATCACGGGTGCCGTCTCCAAATTCGCCGACATCGACACCGACAGCGGGCCAGGCATCGGCAACCTCGCCTTCGATCCGACCCATCGTGAGTTCTTCGCTTCGGATCTCGACACGGGGCTCATTCACCGCATCGATATCGAGGGCAATCTGATCGACAGCTTCGACCATGGCGTTGCCGGGCGCCCGGCGCATGGGCTTGCACCGATCGCCGACGACGGCGCCGCGATGGACATCCAGAGCGCGGCCTTCGACGCCGAAGATCCCGCGACCTGGGGCTATACGCAGGATGCGCGCCACGTCTGGGCCGTCGCCTATCATGGCGGCCGGCTCTACTATTCCGTCGGCGAGAAGGCCGAAATCTGGTCGGTCGGCATTGCAAGCGACGGAAGCTTTGCCGGCGATCCGCACTGGGAGCTGACGGTCAAGGCGGAGCAGGACTATGCCGTCACTGACATCGCCTTCGACAACAAGGGCTTCATGTATCTCGCCCAGCGCGGTCCGGTCGAGAACCGCTACGATTACAGCCGCTTCGCCGATTCCGGCAAAGGCGAGCTGATCCGCTACTGGCGCGAGGATCCGGACGATCCGGCGACGGAATCGGCCTGGGTCGAGGTTCCAGAGGAATATGCGGTCGGCTTCCCAGAGGGTAACCGCCAGTCGGCCGGCGGCGTCGACCTGCAATATCGCTACGATGCCGAAGGCAATCTCGACACGTCCGTCTGCACGGACACCGTCGTCAACACCGGCGACAAGCTGCGCGACAATCCGGAGCTTGCCGAGCGGCTCGCCGGCGGTGGACCGCTTGCCGTGCATGGCGTGCAGCTGACGCCGAGCGCGCTGGTCAAGCCGGCCAACGTGCCGCCCTTCGGCTCGTGGTTCATCGACTTCGACGGCTATTTCGAGGACCCGGACGTGCAGGGCCATGTCGGCGACGTCAGAGTCTGGCGCCCCTGCGAGGGCCGTGCCGGCTTTTACGAGGAAATCCCCGGCGGCGGCTATCTGCCTCCGTTCTATCCGCCCGACTTCCCGCCGCCCGGCAATCTGCCGCCCTGCGTCGATGTCGAGGACGTGCATTATTACTGCACGCCGCGCGGGCTGCGGGCCGAACTCACTCTCCATGACCATGCCGGCTTTGGCGGCGATTCGATCAAGGCGCAGTCCAGGACGTCCGGCGTCGGGGTGACCACCCCCATGTCGCATGTCCCGGGCAAGCCCTACACGATCGACATCACCGGCCATGATCCGGGCGACACCGTCAATGTCGGGCTCTGCTTCTACCGCAAGTCCGACCAGGACAAGGGTGGCTACTATCCTTGCTGCAAGATGACGCTGCCGCTCAGGACGCCAGCCGTCGACTGCGAAGCGCCGAGGAGGGAAAGATGAGCGATCTCGCCCATTCCCGCTTCGCCTCGCGCAAAACCGTCATGGAGACGATCATGAAACCCCTGTCATATGCCAGGCGCGGCGCGCGCTGGCTGATGGCGGCCGGTATCGCGGTCGCCATGATGCCGGCCCTGCCGGCGCTCGCCCAGGATAAGGCTCCGGCCACGGCCAGCCAGGCCGCCAACCCAGCGTCGCGCGGCATCAACGCGGAACTTGCGCGGATCGTGCCCTTCTTCACCAAGAAAGGCGGCCAGAGAAGCTGTGATACGGTCGAATATGTCCTGAGCTTCGGCATCCACGGCGACCCGCAGGACTTCGACCGGCCGAGCGTGGCGGCCTTGCTCAAAGCAACAAGGCTCGATTTCAGGGACCAGCTGCCGCACGGCCTGCAGATAGTCAGCGTCGATGTCGCCGGCGACGGCACCAGCGCCTCCGGCGGACCGCTGCCGGCTGCTTCAATCAGCATGTCGGCCGGTCCGAACGACACGGCGAACGTTTCCAACTTCCGCATCAGCGCTGCGAACCTCGATGGCGCGGGTGCTGCGAACGAGCGCGTCATCACCTTCCGCATCACCGCCAAGATAGACCATGCGACCTTTCCCGTGCCGGCGACGGTCGACAACCAGGGAGAGATCAAGGTTTCGCTGCGGGGCGGGCCGGCAACGACCATCCCCTCGCAGGATCCGGACAAGCCCGACGACGGCGATTTCCTCACCGGGGTGAAAACCTCGATCAGGATCGACCCGACCAAATGCAACCCGCCGCCTCCGCCTCCAAGCAAGGAGTGCTTCAAGGTCGAGCACGGCACTGTCGATTGCGTGCCCGGCGGCGGCGCCTTCATCTACCACATGCCGGTCGGACCCGAGATGGGCGGCAAATGGGTGCAGGTGTCGACGACCGCGCCCGGCATCACCATCGTTCCCGACACGCAGAAGGTGCCGGTCGGCGGCGGCGTGCTGAACTGGAAGATCATCGGCGCCTCGCCTGGCGAGGCCATCCACCTTATCGTCACCGGCATCGAGACCTATGCCGGCCCGAAGGAAGGCTGGGGGCTCTGCTGCACGCAGGTCATCGACATCGTCATCCCGCGTGACCTGAGATGCCCGCCGAAGGACAAGGAGCCGGACCTCAAGGTCGAGAAACATGCCGACGTGCCGCGTTGCACGATGGCCGGCGGCTGCGACTTCACCATCACGGTCACCAATGTCGGCGACGCGCCCTATAACGGCAAGATCGTGCTCGACGAGGTGACGTTGCCGGCAGGCTCCGTGCTGACCTCCGGGCCGAATGCGCCCTGGGTCTGCGTGCCCGGCACGACGCCGATGACCTGCACCTACCCGGCAACGACGCTCAACCCTGGCGCCTCGGTCAACCTCAAGCTAGGCTTCAAGCCGGCCGGCGGCTGGCAGGGCGGCGCGTTGCGCAACTGCGCCGCGTATGACTACCAGGCCAGCGGCAAGCCGCTGTTCGGCAGCCAGCAGAATGACCGCGGCTGCGCCTCGATCCCGATCTGCCGCCGTGGCGATCGCGATCCGCAATGCAATCCGCCGGTCGAGAAGAAGGTCGACCTGATCCTGAAGAAGCGCGCCCGCGCCCCGGTCTGCACGCCGGACGGCGTCTGCTACTTCGTGATCGACATCATCAACAACGGCACCGGCACCTATAACGGGCCGCTGACGGTGATCGACACCTATCCGGGCGGCGCGCCGACCTCGTCGACCTTCGGGCCGAGCCCGCCCTGGACCTGCGGACCGAACGGCGCCGGCCAGTTCCGCTGCGACAATGCCGGCATCGCGCTGCCTCCGGGCGCCTCGACGCCGATCGTCGTCAAGGCGGTGATGCCGGCAAGCTACCGGCCGGACACGGTGGAGAACTGCGCCGAGGTGAAAGGCATTCCCGGCGAGGTCGACCTCGCCAACAACAAGGCCTGCGCGACCGAGCGCATCCGCCATCCAAATGGCGGCCAGCCCGGCCTGCGCATCGGCAAGACATGCGGCGGTTCGCTGGCCGGTGCCGCGGCTGTTTCCTGCCGGATCACCGTCACCAATGCCGGCACCGCCGCTCCGACTGGCCAGGTACGGGTCAGCGATGCCGCCGCGCTGGTGTCGGGCGGAGCGCCCGTCCAGATCCAGACCGTCACCCCTGACGGCGCGGAGTGGAGCTGCGGTCCGGTGCCTGCAAACTCGCTGTCCTGCCAGATTCCCGGCGCCGTCATGGCGCCTGGAACCAGCCGGCACTTCGACGTGACGGTGAGCGGCAATGGCGCGTTCGAGAACTGCGCGCGCGGCAGCTTCGGGCCGGCGCCTGGCGACGACATCGTCTATCCAATCGGCCAGGCCTGCGCGAAGGGCGGCGGCGCCTCCACCGTCCGTGTGGAGAAGACCGGCGATGCCGAGTGCCAGCCGGGACAACCCTGCTCGTTCGAGATCACCATCACGAATGAGGGGCCGAACCCCTTCTCCGGTCCGGTCCGCATCGGCGATGCGATCGGCGTGGAGGGTCTCGGCCGGCTGGAAGGCGTTCAGATCACCTCGATCGATCCGCCCTTCGGCTGTTCGCCGGAGCCGACGACGCTGCCCGCGTCCTGCATCGCTGACCTGACGCTGGGCGTCGGCGAAAGCCACAGCCACCACGTCACCGTGATCCTTCCGGAGGATGGGCGTCTTGCCGCTCTGCAGGGCACGGTCAGCGGGCAGAACTGCGTCGGCGTGCTTCCTCCGAACACGCCGGTGCAGGGCGGCGGCGACACGCTGTCGCGCGACCTGACCAACGTCCAAGGCGATCGCGGCAAGGCTTACGCGTGCCATCCCTTCACCATCCGGCGTGAGGTGAAGATCCAGTGCTTGTATGGAATGGTGCTGAACTCGGCCGGCCGTTGCGTCTGCCCGGAGGGCACCACCTTCCGCAACGGCCAATGTTCGGCTAGTGGGGGCACAGGCGGCGGCACCAAGCTCCTGCCGCTGCCGCCACCGCCGCGCTGCGTCCTGCTGCAGGGCCAAATCCGGACCGAGGATGGACGCTGCGTCTGCCCGCGCGGCACCGACCTGGAAAATGGCAAGTGCGTCAAGGGCGGAGAGCCGCAGGAGCCGCAATGCACGCTGCGCCCAGGCCAGTACCGCGATCAGGACGGCAATTGCGTGTGCCGCCGCGGCGAGCTGGTGAACGGCGTGTGCCAGGTCGCTCCACCGAAATGCACGATCCCTGGCGCGGTGCCGACATCGAATGGCTGCACCTGCCCGGACGGCACGCATCTCGACCGCATTGCCAAGGCTTGCGTGCCTGACAGACAGCCGCCTGCCCGGTGCCGTATCCGCGGCCAGGTGCGCAATGCAGATGGCGACTGCGTCTGCCCGAAGGGGACGGCGCTGAAGGGCAAGGCTTGCGCGCCGATCAGGAAGCCGCAGACGTGCTCGATCCGCGGCCAGGTCCTCAACAAGCGCGGCGCCTGCGTGTGTCCGCACGGCACCGAGGTGATAGAAGGCAGATGCGGCACGTTCGAAGACGCTGAATGCGCTCCGGGCTCGCAGATGATCGACGGCATTTGCCAGCCGATTATCAGGCGGCGCTGCCCGGTCGGCACGACCGGACGGTATCCGGATTGCTTCCCGATCCGCCGGCAGCCGGGCTTGGGGATCAATCCGAACCTGCTGCTCAACCCAAACATCCTGCAGCAGCTGGTGCCGCAGCGACAGCCGCGGCGTGTGCTGCAGGACCCGGCGGGCGCCAACATCCAGAACTTGAAGCCGTAAACCAGGCGGCTGAAGACCAAGACCCGCCGGAGCGATCCGGCGGGTCTTTCTTGTCCCGCGCTTCCCCTTTCGGCATCTTCCTCCTGTTTAGCCGCATTTCCGCAACTCCAAGTGATTCCACTTGGGCGCAAAATGCTCTAGGCAATCCCGAGATCTGCATCCGCAACAGAGGCCGCGCCATGAGCAAGAAGACCCTGATCGCACCGTCGGTGCTGGCATCGGACTTTTCGAAACTCGGCGACGAGGTCGAGGCGGTGGCCGCAGCCGGCGCCGACTGGATCCATCTCGACGTGATGGACGGCCATTTCGTGCCCAACATCACCTTCGGCCCGCCGGTGATCAAGGCGGTCCGCAACCGTACCAAGGCCTTTTTCGACTGCCATCTGATGATCGCGCCGGCCGATCCCTACCTGGCAGCCTTCGCCGAGGCCGGCTGCGACGGCATGACGGTGCACGCCGAAGCCGGGCCGCATCTCGACCGCTCGTTGCAGACCATCAAGAGCCTCGGCAAGAAAGCCGGCGTTTCGCTGAACCCGGCGACGCCGGAGACGGCGATCGAATATGTGCTCGACCGGCTGGACCTGATCTTGATCATGACCGTCAATCCGGGTTTCGGCGGGCAGGCCTTCATCCCGTCGATCGTCGACAAGGTGAAGCGGGTGAAGGCGCTGATCGGCAGCCGTCCGATCCACATCGAGATCGACGGCGGCGTCTCGGCCGAGACGGCGCCGCTGGTGACCGCGGCCGGCGCCAATGTGCTGGTGGCGGGCGCCGCTGTCTTCACGGGCGGCAGCGTCGAAGCCTATAGAGCAAATATCGAAGCAATTCGCACGGCTGCCGATGGGGCCACCAGCTAAGTATATACGACCGTACCGTCTCTCGCGAGAGTTGCAAAGCCGCAGCGCTTATTGAACGACTTTTCAGTATATGATGCGGTGCAGCAATAGCGGTTTCTTTGTCGAGATTCTACTTGACGCATTCAATAGACCAGCCGCCTTGTCTTAAAGTCGAATATCATCATCTTCCGCTTGAGCCCCCCTTGCCCGGCTGTATGATACATGTACGGGAAATTGCTTGACCGAGGGGCCCTGACAAAACTGGGCAAGCAATAGGAGTTCATTTGACACACGGAACTGCCGATCCGCGCGACGGCAAGGGCGCCAAGAGCACGCTGGCCAGTTCAGTGTACCAACAGCTCCGCGACGATCTTTTGCGCGGCGCGCTGGAGGCCGAGAGCAAGCTGCGTGTCGAGTGGGTCGTCTCGCGCTACGGCGCGGGCGCGTCACCGGTGCGCGAGGCCCTCAACCGACTTGCCGCCGAAGGCCTGCTCGGGCGGCATGACCAGCGCGGCTTCTTCCTCATGCCCGTCAGCGCCGCGGAACTCGAAGAACTGACGCGAACGCGGTGCTGGTTGGAGGAACGGGCGCTGCGCGAATCCATTGCTCACCGCACGGCTGAATGGGAAGAACAGTTGGTGTTGGCCCTTCACCGCCTGGCCCGTGCCGAGCGTCGCCTGCCGGAGGATCCCTCGACCAACGATCCGGAATGGGAGAAGCTGCATCGCGCCTTTCATCGCGCGCTGATCTCAGCATGCAGGTCGCACTGGCTGATCGGCTTTTGCGACCAGCTTTCCGACCAGGCCTCGCGCTACCGGCTGATCTCGCAGAATGCGCCGGGGATGGGGCGCGACGATCTCGGCGAGCACCGCATCATCGCCGAGCGCACGCTGGACGGCGACGCCGACGGCGCGGTCGAGGCGCTTCTCAACCACTACCGCCTCACTGCCGCGATGTGCATGGAACGCTTCGCCCAGGGCTATGACCCGAGGGCCGGTATTGCCAAGGCGCGCCGCAGATAGCGACTGACAACCATCCCGCGGTTTTTGCTCCGGCCGCCAAATCTGGTATTCGCTCGGGAGAGCGCAACGCATGTGCCATGCGGCGTCGGCGCGCCTAAGGGACCATTGCATGACCAATCATCTTTTCGGCGCGTTCCGTTCCCGCATGCCGGCGCCCGGCCGGTTGCTGATGGAGACGGAGGACGGCCGTTCGATCAGCTACGGCGACATGCTGGCGAAGTCGGCGCAACTGGCGCATGCGCTGGCGCAGGCGGGTGTCCAGCCCGGCGACCGCGTCGCGGTCCAGGTTGAGAAAAGCCCGGAGGCGGTACTGCTCTATCTCGCCTCGTTGCGCGCCGGGGCGGTCTTCCTGCCGCTCAACACCGCCTACACGCTGCCCGAGCTCGACTATTTCTTCCGCGACGCCGAGCCGAAGCTGATCGTGTGCGATCCGGACCGTCTCTCGGGCGTCGAGCCGCTTGCCGCGGCGGTCGGCGCCACGGTGCTGACGCTCGACCGCGACGGGCAGGGAACGCTGGCCAGCCAGGCTTCGCGGCAGGCGACGGAGTTCAGCGATGTCGCGCGCGGGCCGGACGATCTTGCCGCCATCCTCTACACCTCCGGCACGACCGGCCGTTCCAAGGGCGCAATGCTCAGCCACGAGAACCTTGCTTCCAATGCCCGCGTGCTGGTCGAGCAGTGGCGCTTCGGCGCCGACGACGTGCTGATCCATGCGCTGCCGATCTTCCACACGCACGGCCTGTTCGTCGCGACCAACGTCATCCTGATGGCCGGTGCGACAATGTTCTTCGAGCAGAAATTCGACCCCGCGCGCATCCTGTCACTGATGCCGCGCGCGACGGCGCTGATGGGCGTGCCGACCTTCTATGTGCGGCTGTTGCAGCAGGAGGGCCTAACGCGCGAGGCGACGAAGACGATCCGCGTGTTCATCTCCGGCTCGGCGCCGCTGCTCGCCGAGACGCACAAAGCCTGGCGCGAGCGCACCGGACACGCCATTCTCGAGCGCTACGGCATGACCGAGACCAACATGAACACGTCCAACCCCTATGACGGCGAGCGGCGCGCCGGCACGGTCGGATTTCCCCTGCCCGGCGTCTCGCTACGCGTCACCGATCCCGAGAATGGCGAGCCACTCGCCCAGGGCGAGATCGGCATGATCGAGGTCAAAGGCCCAAACGTCTTTGCCGGCTATTGGCGCATGCCCGAGAAGACCAAGGCCGAATTCCGCGACGACGGCTTCTTCATCACCGGCGACCTCGGGCTGATCGACGCCGACGGCTATGTGCACATCGTCGGGCGCGGCAGGGACCTGATCATCTCGGGCGGCTACAATGTCTATCCGAAGGAGATCGAGAGCGAGATCGACGCGCTCGACGGCGTGGCCGAAAGCGCGGTGATCGGCGTAGCGCATCCCGATTTCGGCGAAGGCGTGACGGCTGTTGTGGTGCGCAAGCCGGGCTCGGCGATCAGCGCCGCCGACATTGCCGGCGCCATTGCCGGACGGCTGGCGAAATACAAGCATCCGAAGCAGGTGATCTTCGTCGAGGAGCTGCCGCGCAACACGATGGGCAAGGTGCAGAAGAACGTGCTGCGCGAGGCGTATAAGGATATCTACGCCAAAGCCGGCTAATGGATGACCGTCGGCCGAACCTCGACTGGCTTGCCGGGCGGAAGGATCGCGTGTGTTCGTCATCTTAGGGCGAAGCAAGGAGCGAAGCGAGGCGCGCAGACCCTAGGATCCATTCCGTGACGCTAAGGCCTTGCTAACGTTGCAGAATTCTGCACCGTTGCACTTTACGCCATGGGTCACGGAATGGATCGTCGGGTCAAGCCCGAGGATGACGACGCGCGCAAGGCTTCAGCCAATCGCGAACGTTTGCGTTGGTTTCCGACCGACGGTGGGGTCGAGGGGCCTACGCGCCAAAAACCCTCTCACCGCCGATCCAGACGTTCCTGACATCCAGCTCTTCCGATAGGCCGACGATGTCGGCGGCGGTGCCGTTGGCGAATCGGCCGAGCCGGTGCGCCTGGCCGATCGCCTCGGCCGGATAGAGCGAGGCCATGCGCAGGGCCTCGTCGAGCTCCAAGCCGACGATGCGATGGACGTAGCGGATGGCGGAGATCATATCGAGGTCGGCGCCGGCCAGCGTGCCATCGGCGAGCCGCAGACTCCCGTCCTTGCGGTAGATGATGCGGCCGTTCAGCGTGAAGGATGTCATGTCGGTGCCGATCGTCGCCATGGCGTCGGTGACCAGCACGATCTTGCCAGGCCCCTGCTTGCCGCGCAGCGCCAGGATCATCGTCGCCGGATGTACATGGATGCCGTCGGCGATGATGCCGGCATACAGGCCGCCGGTGTCGATCGCCGCGCCGGCCAGACCCGGCTCGCGATTGCCGATCTGGCTCATCGCGTTAAAGAGATGTGTAACCACTGTGGCGCCGGCTTCGGCGAAGGCGCTGGCCGTCGCGTAATCAGTATCGCTGTGGCCGAGGCTGACGACGACGCCGGCCTTTGCCAGCGCGGCGACGCGATCCGGCTGGACCGATTCCGGCGCGATCGTGGTGAGCAGCACCGGCAGATCGTGGCGCGCGGCGATGAGCGCCGCCTGGTCGGCGTCGGTCATCGGCCGGATCAGCGCCGGATCATGCGCGCCCTTGCGGGCCAGGGAAAGATGCGGCCCTTCCAGGTGCAGGCCGAGGAAGCCTGGCACCTTTTCCCGGGCCGCCTCGGCGCCGGCGGCGACCGCGGCGGCGGTGATCGCCGGCGTGTCGGTGATCAGCGTCACCAGCAGGGCCGTGGTGCCGAAAGGCGCATGCGCCCGGCAGATCGTCTCGATCGAGGCGACGTCGGGATGGTCGTTGAGCATGACGCCGCCGCCGCCATTGACCTGGATATCGACGAAGCCGGGCACCAGCAGCCCGCCACCGGTCTCGACAGCCGGAACGCCGGACGGAATGGCACCGGCGGGCAGGATGGCCTCGACCACGTCGCCCTTGACGACAAGGGCGGCGTTGTCATGCCAATCAGCGCCGTCGAAGATGCGAGCGCCGGTGAGAGCGAAACGGTTGCTCATACGGTTTCCGTCACCTTGCGCAAATTGCGCGGCGCATCGGGATCGAGGCCGCGATGACGCGCGAAGGCCTCGACGAAGCCGTAGAAGGACACGATCAGCGGCAGCGGATCGGTCAGCGGGTGGCCGGTGGCGACATGCGGCAGAAGCCTCGCGGCCTTGGCCTTGTCGGAGGTGATGAAGGCGGCGGCGCGCTTGGCGGTCAGGCCGTCGGCCGCCTCGGCGACCGAGGGTTCCGACGCATCACGCGCGGCAAGCGCCAGGACCGGGAAGCCCGGCCCGACCAGCGCCAGCGGGCCGTGCATGACCTCGGCGGCGCTGTAGGCCTCGGCATGCATGGCGCAGGTTTCCTTGAATTTCAGCGCCGCCTCGCTGGCGATCGCGAAGGATGGGCCGCGGCCGAGGATGAACAGCGACTGCGGGTTCTCCAAAGCGCCGGCGAGCGCCATCCAGTCGCAGGCGATCGCCTTCTCGAAATGAGCCGGCAGCCCGGCGAGCGCCTTGAGCAACGGCTGGTCGTCGGTGGCATGCGCCATCAGCGCGAGGCCGGCAACGGCCGAATTGACGAAAGTCTTGGTGGCCGCGACGGAGCGTTCCGGCCCCGCCAGAATGTCGATCGCATAGTCGGAAGCCCGCGCGAGCGGCGAGTCGGCGGTGTTGGTGATGGCGACGGTGAGCGCCCCGCCGGCCCGCGCCGTTTCAGCCATGGCGACGATGTCCGGGCTCTTGCCCGACTGCGAGATCGCCAGACAGGCGGAGCCGCGCAGCCTGAGCTTTGCACCGTAGATGGAAGCAATCGACGGCCCGACGGAAGCGACCGCAAGGCCGGCCGTCAGCTCGACGGCATATTTCATGAAGGTCGCGGCATGGTCGGATGAGCCGCGCGCCACCGTGACGACGAATTGCGGATCGCGCTCGCGCAGGCCGCGACCGGCCTCGGCCAAAGCCGAAGCCGAGCCGTCGAGCAGGCGGGCGGCGGCTTCCGGGATCTCGTCGATCTCGCGCCGCATATGGGTGGTGTTGGCGCTCATGGCCGGATCTCCTCTCCCGGCCCGGTCAGCCGGAGTTCCGCGACGAAATCATAGGCGTCGCCCCTGTAGACCGAGCGGGTGAACTCGATCACCTTGCCGCTCGCCAGATAGGAAATGCGCTCGATCTGCAGTCCGGCAACCCCCGGCGGCACTTCCAGGAGGCGCGCATCGGCGTCGCCAAGATTGGTGGCCGAGATGCGCTGCACGGCGCGCACCGGGCGATTGCCGGTCGTGCCCAGCGCGGCATAGAGCGAGGAACCGATCGCTTCGGGATCGGGCAGCACGCTGGCCGAGAGCGCCGCGCGCTCGATCGCGAGCGGCGTGTCGTTGGCGATGCGCAGGCGCGCGACGCGCGCCACCAGCTCGGTCGAGGACAGGCCAAGCACCATCATCTCCTCCGGCGACGGCGCATAGAGGCCGCGGTCGAGCCAGACCGAGCGCACGCTCATGCCGCGGCGCGCCATGTCCTCGGTGAAGGAAGTGAGCCGCGACAGGGATTGCTCGACGCGCTCCATGCGCGGCGCGACGAAGGTGCCCGAGCCGTGACGCTGGACGAGGATGCCACCCTTGACCAGGTCCTGCACCGCCTTGCGCACGGTGACGCGCGAAATGTCGGCCTTGGTGGCGATGTCGCGCTCGGACGGCAGCGCGTCGCCCGGGCCGATCAGGCCGCGATTGACCGCTTCCTCGATGCTTCTCCTCAGCTGCAGGTAAAGCGGCGCACCGCTTTGCGAGGATTCTTTCAGCATTGCGAAGATCTGGTCGGCGGCGCTCATCGTGGCGCCTCCGAGCCACCTGCGAACAGGCGCACGGCCATCTGCACGGCGCCGCCCAGAGCATCGTCGAGCGGGGCTTTGAGCAGCGCCCGGTAGCGCGCCGACAGGCGCGGCGCGTAAAGCGGCGCCAGGCCGCCGAGCAGGCAGAGCGGCGCGTCGTCGGCGAGATCGAGCGCGCCGAGCGAGGCCTCGACATCGGCCACCGCCTTGGCGAGGATGAAGTTGGCGACGAGATCGCCTTTTTCGGCATGTTCGAAGACCTTCGGCGCGAAGCCGCCGAAATCGCCGGGCTTGGCGTTGGTGGTGAATTCGACCACGTCTTCGGGATTGTTGCGGAAGACGGCGAGCATGGCGTCGGTCAAAGGCGAGCCCGGACGGATGCCATCATAAGCAAGCAGCGTCTGTTCCAGCAGGTCGCGGCCAATGCGGGCGCCGCTGCCCTGGTCGCCAACCTGGAAACCCCAGCCGCCGATGGCGCGCGACTTTCCACCCTTGCGCGCCATATAGGCAGTGCCGGTGCCCAGAATCGCCATGGCGCCGTCGCCTGAGCCGACCGCGCCCTCGAGCGCGATCTCAGCATCGGTCTCGACCCGACTGCGACTGAAGGGCAGGATCGCCTCGAGCTGCTGGCGGTAGGTGCCGACATTGGCGCCGGCGAGGCCGAGAATGGCAGGCGTGTGCGGGATCAACTCCGGATCATGGCCGGCGGCAAGGAAAGCCTGCCTGGCCGCTTCGACGATGTTGGCGCGCGCGCCGGTGAGATCAGTGCGGATGTTGGCGGCGCCGCTCTTGGCTCGGCCGACGACGGTGCCGTCGACAGTCGCCAGGGCCGCCCTGCAGCTGGTGCCGCCGCCATCGATGCCAAGCACGAATTTCACGCGATTTTCTCCTCGCCGCGGATAATACCAATAAAATACCAATAGCCAAGTGTTAATTTCGGTTCAAAAAAGATTAAGCCTTATTTTATTGAAAAATCACGTTAATCTGCCGACACACGAGTTTCGACCCTCGAAATTCGTTAATGCGTGTGGACAAGTGGTATTTTTTTGGTATTGTTCGTTCAGGTCGGAGGAAAATGGATGGCCGAGACGCGCACGGAAGCGCTCCACCAGAATGCCGAGGGGCTGGATGTCCAGGCCCCGGAAGCCATTCTGGCGTTCCTGGCCAACGCCCAGATCGAGGCCGCCAAGGCCGTGCACGGAGCCATTCCGGCGATCGCCGTTGCCGCCGAACTCATCGCCAAGCAGTTGAAGAGCGGCGGCAAGCTTGCCTATGCGGCGGCCGGCAGCTCCGGCCTGATGGCAGTGGCTGACGCGCTGGAACTGCCCGGCACTTTCGGTATTGCGCGCGATCGCATCGCTATCCTGATTGCCGGCGGAGACGACGCCTTCCGCACGCTGGCCGGCGGACCGGAGGACGACACCGGGGAAGCGTCGGCGGCGGTTGCCGCGGCTGCCATCGGCAAGGGCGACTGCCTGATCGCCATCTCCGCCAGCGGTTCCACGCCTTATGCTGTTCAGGCGCTGCAGGACGCGCGCAGCCGCGGCGCGGCGGCTATCGCCATTGCCAACAACCGGGGTGCGGCGCTGTTCAAGCAGGCCGATGTCGCCATCCTGCTCGAAACACCGCCGGAGCTGATCGCCGGCTCGACGCGCATGGGCGCCGGCACCGCGCAGAAGATCGCACTCAACATGCTGTCGACGCTGACCGCCATCCATCTCGGCCATGTCCATGACGGCTACATGGTCAATCTCACCGCCGACAACATTAAGCTGCGCGACCGCGCCGTGCGCATGGTCGCCGCCATCAGCGGCAAGAGCCGCGACGACGCCATCCGCCTGCTCGAGGAGAGCGGCGGCGTGGTCAAGACCGCCATTCTGCTCGCCGCGGGCGCCGCCAGCGCTGACGCGGCCGAGAAGATACTGGAAGGAACCGGCCAAAAGCTTCGGCCGGCGCTTTCCGAGATCGAGGGGAGCAAGGGGCGCTGAGCCTCTGTTCTCATCAAAACCGAACCTGAAAAAGGTCAACAGGGAGACTGAAGATGAAGACCAAACTACTGACGGCCCTTCTGCTCGGCACAAGCATTCTCGGCACGGGCATCCTCGGCACCACCGGGATGGCGCTGGCCGAGGACGTGACGCTCAACATCGAAAGCTGGCGCGGCGACGACCTGACCATCTGGAAGGACAAGCTGATCCCGGCCTTCGAAGCCAAGAACCCCGGCATCAAGGTGGTGTTCGCGCCTTCGGCCCCGACCGAATATGACGCGGCACTTGGCGCCAAGCTCGCCGCCGGCTCGGCGGGCGACCTCATCACCTGCCGCCCCTTCGACAAGTCGCTCGAACTGTTCAAGAAGGGCAACCTTGCCGACATCTCCTCGCTGCCCGGCATGGACAACTTCTCGCCCGTCGCCAAGGCCGCCTGGCAGACCGATGATGGCAAGTCGAGCTTCTGCGTGCCGATGGCCTCGGTCATCCACGGCTTCATCTACAACAAGGACGCCTTCGACAAGCTCGGCCTCAAGGTGCCGACCACGAACGAAGAGTTCTACGCCGTGCTCGACAAGATCAAGGCCGACGGCACCTACATCCCGATGGCGATGGGCACCAAGGATCTCTGGGAAGCCGCGACCATGGGCTATCAGAATATCGGCCCGAACTACTGGAAGGGCGAGGAAGGCCGCGCGGCCCTGATCAAGGGTGAGCAGAAGCTGACCGATCCGCAATGGGTCGAACCCTACAAGGAACTGGCCAAGTGGAAGCCGTATCTGGGCGACGGCTTCGAGGCGCAGACCTATCCCGACAGCCAGAACCTGTTCACGCTCGGCCGCGCTGCCATCTACCCGGCCGGCTCGTGGGAAATCGGCCTGTTCAACACGCAGGCGCAGTTCAAGATGGGCGCCTTCCCGCCGCCGGTGCAGAAGGCCGGCGACACCTGCTACATCTCCGACCATACCGATATCGGCATGGGCCTGAACGCGGCATCGAAGCATCCGGAAGAGGCCAAGAAGTTCCTGTCCTGGGTCGCTTCGCCGGACTTCGCCACCATCTATGCCAATGCGCTGCCGGGCTTCTTCAGCCTGAACTCGACGCCGGTGAAGATGGAAGACCCGCTGGCGCAGGAATTCGTCTCCTGGCGCGGCAAGTGCAAGTCGACGATCCGCTCGACCTACCAGATCCTGTCGCGCGGCACGCCGAACCTCGAGAACGAGACCTGGGTTGAATCGGCCAATGTGATCAACGGCACCGACACGCCGGAAGCCGCAGCCAAGAAGCTGCAGGACGGTCTCGACAGCTGGTACAAGCCGGCGAAGTAAGCAGATCGATTGCGATGCCGGCCGGGCCCAGGCCCGGCCGGCGTTCAAACAGTCCAGATAGCGATTGTCGGCACAGCCTCCCGGTCTTACCCTCGATCCCGTGGGGAAGACGGAGCCGATTTGTCGCTGGCCTTGTCTTACCCCAGAGGGGACAGCCAGGCCGTGCATCGAGGCATCAGCTAGCATCACCGAACTGGAACCCAGAGACGGCGGGGAACCGAACTCATGGACACCGAAACCATGGCTGCAGAAACGCGAGCGAAAAGACCCATACGCTGGCATGTCGGCGTCTTCCTGGCGCCGGCGGTGCTGGTCTACACCGCCATCATGATCCTGCCGCTGTTCGGCACCCTCCAGCTCTCGCTGTTCCGCAACATCGAGCAGTCACAGGTCTTCGTCGGCTTCAGCAATTTCCGCACGCTGTTCGGCGACCCGAACTGGTCGGTGAATTTCTGGAACGCGCTAAGGAACAATGTCTGGTTCTTCATCATCCATATGCTAGTGCAGAACCCGATCGGCATCCTTCTGGCCGCGCTGCTTTCCAGCCCAAAACTGCGCTTCACCGCCTTCTACCGCACCGCGATCTTCGTGCCGACGATCCTGTCCTTCGTCATTGTCGGCTTCGCCTGGAAGCTGATCCTGTCGCCGATCTGGGGTGTGGCGCCGCATCTGATGGATTTCGTCGGCTTGAAGAGCTTCTTCACGCCCTGGCTCGGCAAGGAGCAGTATGCGCTAACCGCGCTCAGCCTGGTCTCGGTGTGGCAGTTCGTCGGCATACCGATGATGCTGATCTACGCGGCGCTGCTTTCGATCCCGGATGAGGTGATCGAGGCGGCCGAATGCGACGGCGTCACCGGCATGGCGCAGTTCTGGAAGATCAAGCTGCCGTTGATCCTGCCTTCGATCGGCATCATCTCGATCCTGACCTTCGTCGGCAATTTCAACGCCTTCGACCTGATCTACACCGCGCAAGGGGCGCTCGCCGGGCCGAACTATTCGACCGACATCCTCGGCACTTTCCTCTACCGCGCCTTCTTCGGCTTCCAGCTGCAGGTCGGCGATCCCAACATGGGGGCGGCGATCGCCACGATCATGTTCCTGATCATTCTCGCCGGCGTCTGCGTCTACCTTTTCCTCGTGCAGACGCGCCTGCGTCGCTACCAGTTCTGAGGCGCGCCATGAGCACAGCCACCCATTCGCTTCCCCGCACCATTGGCGCCCACGCGATCCTTATCACCTACACGGCGATCGCGTTGTTCCCGGTGATCCTGGTGGTGATGAATTCGTTCAAGTCGCGCGCGGGCATCTTCGGCGCGCCGCTGACGCCGCCGACGCCGAAGACCTTCGACCTGATCGGCTACACCACCGTGTTCGGCCAGGGCGATTTCTTCCACTATTTCCAGAACAGCCTGGTCGTCACCGTCGCCTCGCTGTTCTTCGTGCTTCTGTTCGGCGCGATGGCCTCCTTCGCGCTGTCGGAATACCGCTTCCGCGGCAACACGCTGATGGGCCTTTACCTGGCGCTCGGCATCATGATCCCCATCCGCCTCGGCACCGTCGCCATCCTGCAATTGATGGTGGCGAGCGGGCTGGTCAACACGCTGACGGCGCTGATCCTGGTCTACACCGCGCAAGGCCTGCCGCTGGCGATCTTCATCCTGTCGGAATTCATGAAGCAGGTGTCCAACGATCTGAAGAATGCCGGCCGCATCGACGGGCTTTCGGAATACACGATCTTCTTCAGGCTGGTGCTGCCGCTGGTGCGGCCGGCGATGGCGACGGTCGCCGTGTTCACCATGATCCCGATCTGGAACGACCTGTGGTTCCCGCTGATCCTGGCGCCGTCGGAAGAGACCAAGACGGTGACGCTCGGCGCGCAGCTCTTCCTCGGCCAGTTCGTCACCAACTGGAACGCGATCCTGGCCGCGCTTTCGCTGGCGATCCTGCCGGTGCTGATCCTTTATGTCATCTTCTCGCGGCAGCTGATCCGCGGCATTACCTCGGGAGCGGTGAAGTGAGCGGTTATCGCCGATGCTGCATAGGGCTGCGCTTCACCCCGCCCGGCGCTGCGCGCCGACCTCCCCATCGAGGGGAGGTAGGAGGTCGCCTCCTTATTCTCGACAGCCGCTGGTTTGAGTTCGGAGCAGCTCCCTGGGCGATGGGTACGTTCGCGCCGACGCCCTACCTCCCCTTGATGGGGAGGTCGGCGCGAAGCGCCGGGTGGGGTGACACCCTCTCAAGAGAAAGTGCAACCGTCGGAGCAGCTCTGTGAACTCTGAAACACCCCTTCGCGTCGTCGTTGCCGGGCTCGGCAATATGGGCCGCAGCCATGCGCTGGCCTATCACACCAATCCCGGCTTCGAGATCGCGGCATTGATCAACCGTTCCGACGTGCCGCTGCCGGACGGGCTTGGCGGCTACGGCATCAGGCGCTCCTTCGAGGACGCGCTACGCGACGAGAAGCCGGATGTGGCTGCGATCGCCACCTATTCCGACAGCCATGCCGACTATGCGGTGCGGGCCTTTGAAGCTGGCTGCCATGTCTTCGTCGAGAAGCCGCTGGCGACGACGGTTGCCGACGCGCAACGCGTCGTCGACGCCGCCAAGGCCAACGGCAGGAAGCTGGTGATCGGCTATATATTGCGCCACCATCCGTCCTGGATCCGGCTGATCGCCGAGGCGCGCAAGCTCGGCGGTCCATATGTCTTTCGCATGAACCTCAACCAGCAATCTTCCGGCCACACCTGGGAGACGCACAAGCAGCTGATGCGGACGACCTCGCCGATCGTCGACTGCGGCGTGCATTATCTTGACGTGATGCTGCAGATCACCGACGCGAATCCAGTCGAGGTGCGCGGCATGGGGGTGCGGCTCAGCGATGAGGTGGCGCCGTCGATGTACAATTACGGCCACCTGCAGGTGCTGTTCGATGACGGCTCGGTCGGCTGGTACGAAGCCGGCTGGGGGCCGATGATTTCGGAGACCGCCTTCTTCGTGAAGGACGTGATGTCGCCCAAGGGCTGCGTGTCGATCGTCATGAAGGAGGGCATAAAGTCCGACGACATCGACACCCACACCAAGACCTCGACCATCCGGTTGCATAGTGCTGCAACCGGGCCGGACGGCAAGTTCGCCAAGGAAGACCAGTTGCTGTCGATGGAAGGCGAGCCGGGGCATCAGGAGCTCTGCGACCTGGAGCAGGCCTTCCTGCTCAAGGCCATCCGCGAAAATATCGACCTCACCCGCCACATGGACGATGCCGTGAAATCGCTCGCCGTCTGCCTCGCCGCCGACGAGAGCGTGCGCAGCGGCAACGCCGTTAAACTCTAGAACAGGAACGAAGCCGTGGGCTCGCTGAAGATCGAGAATGTGAAGAAGGCTTTCGGACCGGTCGAGGTGCTGAAGGGCATCGACCTTCAGGTAAATGACGGCGAATTCGTCGTCTTCGTCGGCCCGTCCGGCTGCGGAAAATCGACCCTGCTGCGCGTCATCGCCGGGCTGGAGGATTCGACCTCCGGTCGCGTGCTGATCGACGGCGGGGACGTTTCCGTCACGCCGCCGGCCAAACGCGGCATCGCCATGGTGTTCCAGACCTACGCGCTCTACCCGCATCTGACGGTGAAGAACAACATGGCGCTGGGCCTCAAGCAGGCCGGCACGCCGGCGGCCGAGATCGAACGCCGCATCAAGATCGCTTCCGCCATGCTGTCGCTCGAGCCCTATCTCGAGCGCCGGCCGGCGGAATTGTCGGGCGGCCAGCGCCAGCGCGTCGCCATCGGCCGCGCCGTGGTGCGCGAGCCGAAGCTTTTTCTGTTCGACGAGCCCTTGTCGAATCTCGACGCGGCGCTGCGCGTCAACACAAGGCTTGAGATCGCGCAGCTGCACCGGCGGCTCAAGGCGACGATGATCTATGTCACCCACGACCAGGTCGAGGCGATGACGCTGGCCGACAAGATCGTCGTGCTCAATGCCGGCCGGATCGAGCAGATCGGCAGCCCGATGGAACTCTACAATTCGCCGGCCAACGAATTCGTCGCCGGCTTCATCGGCTCGCCGAAGATGAATTTCATCGACGGCGCGAAGCTCGGCGAGACCGCCAAGACCATCGGCGTGCGGCCGGAGCATCTGACAGTCGATGCGAATTCCGGCGCCTGGAAAGGTACGGTGGTGCATGCCGAGCATCTCGGCGCCGACACCAACCTCTATCTCGACTGCGAGAAGGCCGGGCTGATCACCGTGCGCATTTTTGGCGTGTACAATGCCGAGCCGGGTTCAGTGCTCTATGCGACGCCGGATGCGGCGAAGACGTACAGGTTCGGGGCGGATGGGAAGGTGTTGAGGTAAGCGCCGGCTTTCCCTTCTCTCCTTGTGGGAGAAGGTGGCCGCGAAGCGGCCGGATGAGGGGTGTTGGAAGGATCGCGAAGCCGGAGATTTAAGCGCGCCGATTCCTTCAATCGTCGAGTTCGCACTCCGCTGGAGCACCCCTCATCCGTCTCGGCGCTGCGCGCCGATCCACCTTCTCCCACAAGGGGAGAAGGCGAGGTCGGCGCTTACTCTTCAGCCCTAAAAGTCTGCTTCTGCTGGCCGAGGCCTTCGATGCCGAGCTCCACCACGTCGCCGGCCTTGAGGAACACCGGCGGCTTCAGGCCCAGACCAACGCCGGGCGGGGTGCCGGTGGAGATGATGTCGCCAGGATGCAGCGACATGAACTGGCTGAGATAGGAGACAAGATACTTGACGCCATAGACCATGGTCTTGGTCGAGCCGTTCTGCATGGTCTTGCCGTTGACGGTCAGCCACATCTTCAGGTTCTGCGGATCGGCGACCTCGTCCTTGGTCACCAGCCACGGGCCGGTCGGGCCGAAGGTGTCGCAGGACTTGCCCTTGGTCCACTGGCCCTGGCGCTCGGCCTGGAAAGCGCGCTCGGAAACGTCATGCGCGACGGCGTAGCCGGCGACATAATCCAGCGCGTCGTCCTCCGAGACATATTTCGCCGTCTTGCCGATAACGACTGCCAGTTCGACCTCCCAGTCGGTCTTTTCAGAGCCGCGCGGGATCAGCACGTCGTCATCGGGCCCGACGATCGCCGAGCTTGCCTTCATGAAGATGATCGGCTCCGGCGGCACGGTGGCGCCGGTCTCGGCGGCGTGATCGGAATAGTTGAGGCCGATGCAGATGAATTTGCCGGTGCCGCCGACGCAGGCGCCAAGGCGCGGCTTGCCGGAGACCACCGGCAGCGTCTTGGGATCGAGCTTGGAGAGCATCTCCAGCGTGGCCGGATGAAGCGCCGTGCCGGCGATGTCGGCGACATGAGCGGAAAGGTCGCGGATATTCCCATCCGCATCGAGCAGGCCCGGCTTTTCGCTGCCAGCCTCGCCATAGCGCAACAACTTCATCTCAACATTCTCCACCTTGCGGCCAAGGGCCGTTTTCACAAATTCCCGTCAAAGCCAGCGGACCCTAGTCGCCGACCACACCGGCGGCAAGCGAGCTGCCGCGATGCCGGCCAAATCGTCGAGATTTTCAGACGTTTCGATCCGATAGCCCGCCGACATCCGAGCCTTTCGTCAAATCGACCAGCCGCCGTCGATATTGTAGGCCTGCCCCGACGTGTAGGTGGCGCCGGCAAGGTAGATGGCGAGATCGGCGATCTCCTCCGGCGTGCCAAGCCTACCCATCGGCTGGCGGGCAATGAAGGCCGCGCGCGCTGCCTCGTAGTCGCCCTGCGCATGCATGCGGTCCTGCAGCGACGGGCTTTCGACCGTGCCGGGACAGATGGCGTTGCAGCGGATGCCCTTGGCGACATAGTCGGCGGCGACCGCCTTGGTGAGGCCGACGACCGCGGCCTTGGTCAAGCCATAGACGAAGCGGTTCGGCACGCCCTTTTGCGAGCTTGCCAGCGAGGCCATGTTGATGATCGAGCCG
The DNA here is from genome assembly GCF_002295065.1 of Mesorhizobium sp. WSM3859. Lineage (GTDB taxonomy): Bacteria > Pseudomonadota > Alphaproteobacteria > Rhizobiales > Rhizobiaceae > Mesorhizobium. The sequence continues at coordinate 9,947 of NZ_NSGG01000005.1, read as the reverse complement.
TCGCCGCGCTCCAGCATGCCGGGCAGCACGGCGCGGATGGTGCGGATCATCGAACGGACGTTGAGGTTGAGGGCGAAGTCGAGATCCTCGTCCTTCATCTCCAGAATGGAGCCGCCATGGACGAAGCCGGCGCAGTTGAACAGGACGTCGACCCGGCCGATCTCGGCGAAGGCGGAGGCGACGGCCGCGTCATTCAGCACATCGAGCTTGCGGGTCTGGATGCCGGCCGTCTTGCCCAGTTCGGCCAGCAGCGGCTCGTTGATATCGGTGGCGTGAACGGTCGCGCCCGCCTTGGCGAAAGCCAGCGCGCTCGCCCGGCCGATGCCTTGCGCCGCCGCGGTGACGACAACCACCTTACCCGCCAGATCCGCCATGTTTTCCTCCAAGTCTCGCGAGCTTTCTTACTGGCAGCCAGACGGGACGCAATGTGCCACGCGAACCTGCCGCCTGACCGGTTGCTTGCCGCAGGCCAATTGTTTTTTCTGGTTAAAGAACATGCGGCAGCGCGTCAAGCGTGGAGGGAGCAATCGATTTCGGGTTTCCGGCCCTCCTTTTTTGAGCGCTGGCGCTGCCCCTCACCTGCCTGCCGGCATCCTCTCCCCGTATAGTGACGGGGAGAGGGACGCTCTCATCGTCGGTTTCGCCAATCACCAGCGTCGCAAGAAGGTCGCCGTCATTGCGGCTAGCCCTTTCTTCCCGTCACTATACGGGGAGAAATGCCCGGCAGGGCAATGAGGGGCAGCGCCAACCTCGGAAAAATTGCCACCCCCACCACAACTCGAAATTGTCGTGGGTTTAAAGCGACGACCCTGAAGCGGCATGCCCTGCGACAAAAGCGAACATCATTTCCGTCGCAGGCATCAGTCGCCGTATGGCACCCAGACGTTCTTGACCTCGATGGCGCGGCGCAGGAAGGCCTCGCCGGCGGCCTCGCTCGACGCCCAGTCGAGTGTACGGCCATTGCCGGTCCACACGCGCTTGAGGTTGCCGATCGAATCCGCTTCCGCCTTGGCGCAGGTGTCGGCGTCGGCGAACAGCCAGAGCCCGTCGACATCGTCATGCTTCGCCAGCACGCCGGCGAGCTCGGCGCTGCGGCCGGTGACGATGTTGATGGCGCCGGCAGGCAGGTCGGAATATTCGATCACCTGGTAGAGGTCGGTTGCCACAAGCGGATGCCGCTCCGACGGAACCGCGACCACGGTGTTGCCCATGGCAAGCGCCGGCGCCACCAGCGAGATGAAGTTGAGCAGCGGCTGGTTGTCCGGCGCGACGATGCCGACAACGCCGACCGGCTCATGCAGCGCAAGCGTCACGACACGCGCCGGCGGCTGATGGACACGACCCTCGAACTTGTCGGCGAGGCCGGCATAGAGGAACAGCCGTTCGATCGACTGCTCAACCTCCTCGCGCGCGGCCTTCGCCGTCACGCCGGTCAGTTGGACAAGCCGCGCAGCGAACTCATCCGCGCGGCCCGATAGGTTCTCGGCGAAATAGTAGAGCACCTGGCTGCGGTTATAGGCAGTTGCGTCCGGCCAGGCCTTGCAGGCGCGGGCAGCGGCGACGGCGTCGCGGATATCCTTGCGATTGCCGAGGCCGACTTCACCGGCAAGCTTGCCCTTGGCAGTGGCGACGGCGAGCGAATAATTGCCGTCGGGCCGCGCCTGCTTGCCGCCGATGAACAGTTTTGCCGTGCGGTCGATGGCCGTGCCGTCGGCCTGCTCGACCGGCTGTGCCGACCCGGCCGCAGCCGGCTTGATGGCCGGGCCAACGGGGAGCTTTGCCGCCAGATATTCGAACATGCCTTCGCGACCGCCTTCGCGGCCGAAGCCGCTTTCGCGATAGCCGCCGAAGCCGCAGGCGGCGTCGAACATATTGGTGCCGTTGACCCAAACGACGCCGGCCTTCAGCTGCGGCGCGACATGCAGCGCAAGGTTGACGTTCTCGCTCCACACCGAGGCCGCAAGGCCGTAGCGGGTGTTGTTGGCAAGCTCGATCGCTTCCTCGGTGTTGCGGAACGTCATGGTCGCCAGCACCGGGCCGAACACCTCTTCCTGTGCTAGAATGTTAGCCGGCGAAACAGAGGTCGCCAGCGTCGGCAGATGGTAGTAGCCGGAGGACGGCAAAGCGGCGTCCGGCTGCCAGCAGACGGCGCCCTGCTTCGCGCCTTCGGCGATCAGGCCCTTGACTCGGTCGAGCTGGGTGCGGTCGACGAGCGGGCCGATATCGGTGTTCTTGTCGAGCGGGCTGCCGACGCGCAGCCGGCTCATCCTGACCTTGACCTTGGCGATGAACGCCTCGGCGACGCCTTCCTGCACCAAAAGCCGCGAGCCGGCGCAGCAGACCTGGCCCTGGTTGAACCAGATGCCGTCGACCAGGCCTTCGACGGCACTGTCGAGATCGGCATCCTCGAAGACGATGAAGGCCGACTTGCCGCCAAGCTCGAGTGACAATTTCTTGCCCGATCCGGCGGTCGCCTTGCGGATGATCTTGCCGACTTCCGACGAGCCGGTGAAGGCGATCTTCTGCACGCCGGGATGGTTGACGATGGCGGCGCCGGCCTCAGGCCCGCCCTGGACGATATTGACGACGCCTTTCAGCACGCCGGCCCGCTCGCAGATTTCGGCGAACAGTATGGCGGTGAGCGGCGTGAATTCGGCAGGCTTCAGCACCACCGTGCATCCGGCGGCCAGAGCCGGCGCGATCTTCCAGGCCAGCATCAGCAGCGGGAAGTTCCAAGGGATGACCTGGCCGACGACGCCGACCGGCTTGTGGTCGGGGAAATCCTTCTCCAGCGTCTGCGCCCAGCCGGCATGATGGATGAAATGGCGGATCGCCAGCGGCACGTCGATGTCGCGGCTTTCGCGGATCGGCTTGCCGTTGTCGATCGATTCCAGCACGGCAAATAGCCGCTGGTGGCGCTGCATGGCGCGGCCGATGGCGTAGAGCACTTTCGCGCGAGCATAGCCCGAGGAGGCCGACCATTTGGGCAGCGCCTTGGCGGCTGCCTGGACCGCAGCATCGATGTCGGCAGCTCCGGCATCCGAGAGCTTGGCCAGCAGCTTGCCGGAGGACGGCTCGCTGGTCTCGAACGTCTTGCCGCCGGCCGCTGCTTTCCAGGCGCCGTCGACGAACAAAGACTTGGAGAAATCGCGTGCGGCGAGCCAGGCATCCGCCTCGTTGCGAGCTTCCGGCGCCGGGCCGTATTCCATGGCGTGATAGCGTTCGAGGATGTTCATGGGGTGCCTCCTTTACCCTCCCCCTTGTGGGGAGGGTCGATCGGCAAAGCCGATCGGGGTGGGGGTAAGTGGCTGATGGTTCGGTTCATTGGACAGAAAGATCTGGTTTTACGGCCCCCACCCCGCCGCTGCGCGGCGACCCTCCCCACAAGGGGGAGGGTGGGAGCTACGCCATCGCGTGGCGATGGTTGGCCGAATAATGGCCGGTCAAATGATGTTCGAGCTGGCGTTCGATGTCGGTGAGCAGGCTGGACGCGCCGAAGCGGAACAGCTCCGGCTCGAGCCAGGGCCGGCCGAGCTCTTCCTTCATCAGCACCAGCCAGTCGAGCGAGACTTTTGCCGTCGAAATGCCACCGGCCGGCTTGAAGCCTATGAGATAGCCGGTCTCCTCGAAATAGGCGCGGATGGCGCGCACCATGGCAAGGCCGACGGGAAGCGTGGCGTTGACACTTTCCTTGCCCGTCGAGGTCTTGATGAAATCAGCGCCCGCCATCATCGCCACCATGGAAGCCAGCATCACGTTGCGCAGCGTGGCAAGGTCGCCGGTGCCGAGGATTACCTTGAGATGCGCCTCGCCGCAGGCGGCGCGCATGGCGACGATCTCGTTGAACAACTCGCGCCATTTGGCGCCGTAGACCAGCCCGCGTGGGATAACGACGTCGATCTCGTCGGCGCCGTCCTTCACCGAGGCTTCGATCTCCTGCAGGCGGGTCGACAGAGGCGCAAGTCCATGCGGGAAGGCGGTGGAGACCGCGGCGACGTGGATGCCTGTGCCGCGCAGGGCATCGACCGCGGTGGCGACGAAGGGATGGTAGACGCAGACCGCGGCCGGACGGATTGTTTCGCCCGATATGCCGAGGCCCTCGACGATATCCTTGCGCAGCGGGTTGATCGCCTTGGCGCAGAGCCGGCGCACGCGCTCGTCAGTGTCGTTGGAATTGAGCGTTGTGAGGTCCATGCAGGCGATGGCGCGCAAGAGCCATGCGGCCTGGTTGTCGGCCTTGATCGAGCGCCGCTTGGTCAGCGTCGCGACGCGGCGCTCCAGGGCCGAGCGGTTGACGCTGCGCACCGATTCCAGGAACCCGAGATCGAGCTTCATGCCGGGGTTGCGGGCAATGCCATGTTCCAGCGGCAGCGGCGTGTTGGCGGCGGCGCGCGCCGGCAGCGGCATGATTTTGGGCGCGCCAGCGCCTGCCTCGCGGATCGTGCTGCTCATCTCCTGCCCTTTCATTTCAGCGCGGTTGCGCTTCATATCTTCATGCGCGTCGTTGGGCGACAAACACGAAGATAGCCCGCGAAGCGATGCTTCACGAGTCTTTCAAAGGCTCATAGCGGAAAAAGGCCGGCAAGGCAGCAGGTTTTTGACCGCATGGTCAAAACATGATCCTGAATAGGCGCTCCCGGCGTTGGAGATTGGCCGAAACGCCCATCCCTTCGTCATACTCGGGCTTGACCCGAGTATCCATGCCGTGACCTGCCGCAGAGTGCAACGGTGCAGAATTCTGTAACCGCCGCAACGCCTTAGCGTAACGGCATGGATTCCAGGGTCTGCGCGCGTCGCTCCGCTCCTTGCTCCGCCCTGGAATGACGAAGCTCGAATGTCGTCGCTAATCTTGGACGCCTGCAACAGACCTGCGGGCTGCGATACGCTCAGCCGACGAAGGCGCGCTCGACGACGAAGCTGGCCGGATGGCTCAAGGAACCTTCCTGGAAGCCGAGGCTTTCGGCAAGTTCCTTGACGTCCTTCAGCATGTGCATCGAGCCGCAGATCATGATGCGATCGGTCTCGGGATCGAGCCTGTCGATGCCAAGGTCGGAATAGAATTTTCCGGAGCCGATCAGCGCGGTGATGCGGCCCATGCGCGCCGATTCCTCGCGCGTCGTCGAATTGTAGAGCGTGACGCGGCCGCCGGTCAGCTCGCCGATCAGCGGGTCGTTCTCGAGTGCCGCCACCAGTTCCTGGCCGTAGGTGAGCTCGGCATTGTCGCGGCAGGTGTGGGTGAGGATGACCTCGTCGAACTTTTCATAGGTGTCGGGATCGCGCAGCAGGCTGGCGAAGGGCGCGATGCCGGTGCCGGTCGAGATCATGACCACGCGCTTGGCGGGCGTCAGCGCGTCGAGCACCAGCGTGCCTGTCGACTTCTGGCGCATGATGACGGTGTCGCCGACCTGGATCTTCTGCAGCTCGGAGGTCAGCGGGCCGTCCGGCACCTTGATCGAGAAGAATTCGAGCTCGTCGTCCCAGGCGGGGCTGGCGACCGAATAGGCGCGGAAGATCGGCTTCTCGGCATTGGGCAGGCCGATCATGACGAACTCGCCGGAGCGGAAGCGCAGCGACTGCGGACGGGTGATGCGGAAGGAGAACAGCCGGTCGGTGTAATGCTTCACCGACACCACGGTCTCGGCATAGACATTGGCCGGGATCGGGAACTGCAGCGGCTTCGAGCCGGCGATGTTCAACGCGGATGTCGTGTTCATCAAACCCAACTTTCCGGCCCAGACAAACGCACTGGGCGCCAAACTTTCTCCTGCGCATCTGAACGATCAGGTTCCGGCGCGCCTTGTGCACACTGCCAAGCGGTAAGCTCTTGTGTCCGGAATTTATTAGTATACAAATGATCTCGACGTCAAGATGGTGGCGTAAAACGCCTTTCCAAACCGAGGCATATCCGTAGTTCTGGCATTTCGGGTTTCGACAATGGATGAGAAATTTTCCGCGTCGGCGGGAAGTGTTGTTGCCGGTATCGATGTGGGCGGAACCTTCACCGATCTGCTTTTGATCGACGGCAAGGCGGGCGGCAAGGTCCATATCGCCAAGACGCCAACCACGGTGGAAAATCAGGCCTTCGGCGTGGTTTCGGCGCTTGGCGCGACCGGCTTTCCGATCGACGGCATCGACCTCATCGTGCACGGTACGACGACCACCACCAACGCCGTGCTGGAGCGGCGGTTGGCGCGGACCGGCATGATCACCACGCGCGGCTTTCGCGACGTGATCGAGCTTGGCCGGCGCACAAGGCCGCAGGCCTATGGCATGACCGGCACTTTTGTCCCCGTCATTCCCCGCGACCTTCGGCTCGAAGTGTCGGAACGGGTCGAGGCTTCGGGCGCGGTGCGCATTCAACTCGATGAAGCCGAGATGCGCGATGCGGTGAAGAAGCTGCTCGCCGCCGGCTGCGAGTCGCTGGTCATCCATTTCCTGCACTCCTACGCCAACCCGGCGCATGAGCGGCGCGCGGCCGAGATCGCGGCGGAGCTATGGCCGAACGGCCACATCACCACCGGACATGCGCTGCTTTCGGAGGCGCGCGAATTCGAACGCGGCGTGACGGCTTCGGTCAACGCCTCGGTGCGGCCGATCCTGGAGCGCTATGTCGAGCGGCTGCGCAAGGAGCTTGGCGCGAAGGGCTACGGCCGCGACTTCCTGATCATGAACGGCAATGGCGGCATGATCTCCGCCCGCTTCGTCACGCTGGAATCGGCCAAGACCGTGATGTCCGGCCCGGCCTCGGGCGTGATCGCAGCCGCCTATACCGGAAAGCGCGCCGGCTTCGGCAACCTCGTCACCTATGACATGGGCGGCACCTCGACCGACGTGGCGCTGATCCGCAATGCCGAGCCCGCCGTGTCGAACGAGATCGAGATCGAATATGCGATGCCGATCCATGTGCCGATGGTGGCGGTGCACACAGTCGGCGCCGGCGGCGGTTCGATCGCGCGCGTCGACGCGGCCGGGCTGATCCAGATCGGACCGGAAAGCGCCGGCGCCAATCCCGGCCCGATCTGCTACGGGCGCGGCGGCGCGGAACCGACCATCACCGACGCCAATCTGGTGCTCGGACGCCTGGCGCCGAAGAAACTGCTCGCGGTCGACAATCCGGTCACGGTCGAGCGCGTCACCGGCATTTTCGAGGACAAGATCGGCAAGCGCACCGGCCTTTCCGGCGTCGAGGCCGCGGGCGCTGTGCTCAGGCTCGGCAACATGAAGATGGCGGGCGCGATCCGCATGGTGTCTGTCTCACGCGGCCACGACCCGCGCGATTTCGCGCTGTTCGCGTTTGGCGGCGCCGGGCCGCTGCATGCGACGGCACTGGCCCGCGAGCTCGGCCTGCCCCGCGTCCTGGTGCCCGCGCGCCCCGGCATCACCAACGCGCTCGGCTGCGTCGTCGCGGATTTGCGCCACGACTTCGTCAACACGATCAACCAGCCCGTGGCGAGCCTTGATGAAGCTGTGCTTCGCGAGGTGTTGGAACGGCACCGTAACGAAGGCGAGGCGCTGATCGCCAAGGAAGCGGTGAAGCCGGACGCGATCCGCGTGACGCATTCCGCCGACATGCAGTTCGTCGGCCAGACACACATCATCAACTTGCCGCTGCCGTTGTCCTCGGTTTCACGAGAAACACTGCAGCTTCTGTTCGAAAAGGCCTATTTCGCGCGCTTCAAGGTCGAGCTGCCGGAAATCCGCGCCAATCTCGTCAATCTCAACACCTCCGTCACCGGCGTGCGGCCGCAGATCGACCTGTCGCGGCTGATCGATCCCGCCGGCCGCGCGGCAACGCTGGACGAAGCGCGGCGCGAGATCCGGCCGGTCTGGTACCACGGCACCTGGTACGACACGCCGGTCTATGCCCGCGAAAACCTGCCGCTCGATGCCGTCATCGAGGGGCCGGCGATCCTGGAACAGATGGACGCCACGACCGTGCTGGAGCCCGGCGATCATGCGCGCTCGGACGCCGACGGCAACATCATCATCGACATCGGCGAGGCTTGAGATGGCAAAGCTCGACACGATCACGCTTTCGGTATTGCAGGCGGCCCTGCAGCAGGTCTGCGATGAAATGGATTTGACGTTTTCCCGCGCCGCCTTCTCGCCGGTCATCGCCGAAGCCAATGACCGCTCCGACGGCATCTACTCGGCCGTCGACGGCTCGCTGATCGCGCAAGGCAGCCAGGGCCTGCCGGTCTTCGTCGGCGTGATGCAGTATTCGACGAAGACCGTCATCGAGATGATCGCCGACGGCCGGTGCCTGGCGCCGGAGCCGGGCGACATTTATATCGTCAACGACCCCTATCTCGGCGGCACGCATCTGATGGATGTGCGCTTCGTCATGCCGGTCTACCGCGGCGGCAAGATCTTTTGCTGGCTGTCCAACACCGGGCATTGGCCGGATATCGGCGGCTCGGTGCCCGGCGGCTTTTCGGCCTCGGCCACCGCCGTCGAGCAGGAGGGCCTGCGGCTGCCGCCGGTGAAACTGTTCAAGAAGGGCGTGCTCGATCCCGAGATTTACGCCATCATCTGCTCGAACATCCGCGTCGCCGACCAGCGCATCGGCGATATCCGCGCGCAGGCCGCGGCGCTGCTGATCGGCCAGGACAGGCTCAATGAAATCCTCGATCGTTACGGCGACGAAACCGTAGTCGAAGCGATCGCGGAACTGCGCCGCCGCGCCGCCGAGCAGATGCGCACCTCGATCGCCGTCATCCCCGACGGCGTCTACCGCTCACAGGCCTTCGTCGATTCCGACGGCGTGGTGAACGAGCCGCTGACCATCAATCTCGCCGTCGAGAAACAGGGCGATACACTGACCTTCGACTTTGCCGGCTCTTCAAAACCCTGCGCCGGGCCGATGAACAGCGTGCTGGCGACGACCTTGTCGTCGGTCTATCTCGCCATGCGCCACATTTTTCCGGAGGTGCCGATCAGCGCTGGCGCTTTCGAACCGCTGAACGTCAAGCGGCCGGAAGGTACGTTCCTCGACGCCAAATATCCTCGGCCCGTGTCGGGCTGCGCTGCCGAAGTATCACAGCGCATCGCGGAAGCGGTATTCGCTGCGATGGTGCAGGCGCTCCCCGAGAAGGTGACGGCGGCGCCGGCAGGCTCCAGCGGCAATTTCGCGCTCGGCGGCAACGATCCGGCGCGCGGCCGCGACTATGTCATGTACCAGATTTCCGGCGGCGGCTATGGCGGCAATGCCGACCATGACGGACTGAGCAATGGCTGCTCGACCATCGGCATTTCGAAATCGCCACCGGTCGAGATCATGGAGCAGGCCTTTCCGGTGCTCTACCGGCACTATGCGCTGCGCGAAGGCTCGGGCGGCGCGGGAAAGCATCGCGGCGGCTTCGGGCTTGCCTATGAGGTCGAGATATTGCGCGGCGAGGCGCGAGCGTCCTTCGTCATGGATCACGGCCGTTTCGGCCCGCAGGGCGCGCTCGGCGGCAAGGACGGCGCGCCGAACAGCGTGACCGTGTTCCGGGGCGGCGAAGCGCATGTGCCGCCGCATCTTTCCAAGGAACAGGACATCGCGCTCAAGGCCGGCGACCGCGTGCGCGTCGGCACACCGGGCGGCGGCGGCTATGGCGATCCCAGCCGGCGCGATCCGAAGCAGGTCGCCGAAGATGTGCGGCTGGGGTACTATACGGCCGAGCAGGCCAGGGAGATGTTCGGGGTGGACGTTTAGGCGGACCGACGTGGCGGATAGGCCAAACGCCTAGGTCGAGTTCCCGCCAACCCCCCTCTGCCCTGCCGGGCATCTCCCCCGCAAGGGGGGAGATGGGCAGCTTCCGCCTTGGCGCTCTTTCTTCAACGCCGGAGATTAGCGAGGGCCGCGATGACATCAATCTCCCCCCTTGCGGGCATAGGCGCTAAGATAGGCATTGCAGTGCGGAATCGGTTGTGATTCTACGCTGGGGATGACACACGAATCGCTT
>NZ_NSGG01000004.1 GCF_002295065.1 Mesorhizobium sp. WSM3859 | reverse complement strand
CACCGAGCCGGCTGACCAGCTGATCTGCGGCGACGAGAAGGCGGCCTATGGCGATCAGGCCTATTACACCCACGCCACGCAGCAGCAGCTTCTGCATGGTGCCGCGCGTCTGGCTGTCTAGCGCGCCGAACGGCTCGTCCATCAAGAGCACGGCCGGGTCGTTGGCCAGCGCGCGGGCGATCGCCACACGCTGCTTCATGCCGCCTGAGAGTTGCGCGGGATAGTGGTCGGCGAAGGGCGCAAGGCCGACCTCATTGAGATACTGGTCGACGATCTGCCTGCGCTGCTCCGCCGGCAGACCCTTGCGCTTGGGGCCGTATTCGATGTTGGCGCGCACCGTGAGCCAGGGAAACAAGGTGTAGCTCTGGAACACCATGCCCCGGTCGGGACCCGGTTCGATTACTTCCCTGCCGTCCACCTTGATACTGCCGGAGGTCGCGTCGTTGAGGCCGGCCGCGAGATAGAGCAGGCTGGATTTGCCGCAGCCCGAAGGGCCGACGATGACGCAGAATTCGTTCTTGGCGACCTTCAGCGACACATCGTCCAGCGCCAGCACGCCGTTGGCGTCGCCATAACGCAATGTCACGTCCTCGATGGCCATCGTGGTGCCGGCCGAACGCTGATCGCCGGCTGCATGGGCCGTGCCGTCCAAATTGTTCGCCTTGATGGTTTCGGTCATCACTACCCTTGATCCGGCTGCGGTTTGCGAGGAGGCGTTCATGATCAAGGCGCCCATGGCGCGACCCTTGCCCGGAAAATGCGGAATGCCGTGTCGGTGATGAGGCCCAGAAGCCCGATCGCGGCGATCGCCATGAAGATTACATCGACCTGGAAGCCGCGCATCGCCTTGAGGCTGATATAGCCGAGGCCGCTCGACGCCGCGACGAGCTCGGCCACGACGAGATAGGTCCAGGCCCAGCCCATGGTGACGCGAAGCGTGTCGAGGATCGCCGGAAGCGCGGCGGGGAAAAAGACGTGCCACACCGCCTCTGAGCGCTTGGTGCCCAAAGTGTAGGAGGCGTTGACCAGGTCCCGCGAGACGCTGCGCGCGCAATCGGAGATCATCACCAGCTGCTGGAAGAAGGTACCGAAGAAGATGACCGCTATTCGTTGCTCGATACCGATGCCGATCCAAAGGATGAACAGCGGCACGAAGGAAGTCACCGGCAAATAGCGGATGAAGTTGACCAGCGGCTCCAGCGGCGCCTGCACAGCCCGGTAGGTGCCCATCCACAACCCCAGCGGCACCGCGATCGCCGAGGATACGATGAAGCCCAGAATCACCACCTTGGCGCTGGTGAAAGTGTGGTAGAAAAGACTGCCGTCGAGCGACATGCGATAGGCCGTCTGCAGCACCGTTCCGGGCGTCGGCAGGAACATGTTCGGCACGACACGGCCGTAGGACAGCAAGGCCCAGCCGCCGATCACGGCTATCCACATTGCCAATGCGAGCGTGGTTGCAGTGCTGGCGGGAATGTTGGCGAATGGGGTCGTCAGGCGCGTCCACGCCGTCCGCCTCTGTGCCATAGGATGGCCTCCGTGATTATACGCGAAACTCTGGCTTTCGAGAAAACAGGGCCGGCCCCGAGGGACCAACCCTGTCAGTTTCGAAGGCTCACTGTTCCTTGATGAAATCGGTATCGAGGATGGTCTTCGCGTCGATCGTCATCTTGAGCTTGTCGGCCTTGCCCCAGACATCCTGGGCGAAGTTCACCAGGTCGGCCGCTTCGCTCTTTTCCGGAGTGCCGAAGAATTCCAGGTTGCGGGCGCGGTCGTAATAGCGCACGCCCTGGGCGCCGGCCGCGAAATCCTCGGGCTTCTCGAGATAGCCGCCAATGCCCTTGGCCATGATCTCATAGGCCTTGTCCGGATTGGTCTTGATGTAGTCGACCGCCTTGTAATAGCCCTTGATCAAAGCCTTCACATCTTCGGGATGCTTCTCGATCAGGTCGCATTTGAGCGCGATCACGTCGACGATCAGGCCAGGCGTCGTCGTGGAGTCGATCAGCACCTTTCCCTTGCCGCCCTTGCGGACTTCGGTCAGGTGCGGCTCCCAGGTCACGGCGGCCGGAACCTGGCCGGCGATGAAGGCCGTCGCGGCGTCGTCGGCGGTCATGTTGGTGACGCTGACATCGTCCTCTGTCATGCCTTCCTTTTTCAGGAGCACGTTGAACCAGAATTCGGAAACGGAGCCCTCGTTCAGGGCGACGGGCTGGCCCTTCAAATCCTTAAGGGACTTGACGTCGGCCTGCGTGACGACGCCGTCGCCGCCGTGGCTGTCGTCAAGCGCCACGACATATTTGAAGCAGAGGTCGTCGGAGCGGTACTTCATCAGTTCGTCGACCGTGGATGCCGCGCCGTCGAGATCGCCGCCGGCGACCGCCGCCATATAGAGCGCCGATTCTTCGATCACTTTCAGATCGACATCAACGCCGGCCTCCTTGAAGTAACCGAGGTCGCGGGCAAGAAACAGCGGCCCGTACCCGACCCAGGTGGTCATGCCGAGGCGAATGGCGCCGGCGTCGGCGGGAGCGGCAAGCCCCAAGCCCAGCAGGCCTGCGCTGACCGCGGTCATCAGGCAATTGCGGAATGTCTTCATTGTCGTGGTTCCCCATGGCTGTTGCCGGCATCGGCCCATTCAGATGGCCTAAGCCAGGCGGTGTTTCGGCAGCCGCTCTCTTGTTATGCGTCGCCCTCCCAGGCAGGCCTTGTTCTAGGTCCCGCAAGAGAGCATCCGGGCCGGGTCGCCAAAAGAAGTCTTTTTCTGTCCTTTGCTTCGCCGAAACCGAAGCAGCAGCCCTTGCCTTGCCGATGAACTCGAATTGGCGGCGCCAGGCGATTGCGGTTCCGGCGGATTTGCCAACGGCCGCGGGCCGGCGTCCGCCGCGATGCAGACCGCCGATCAGAAAGCAAACTATTTGGGGGTTTTACCGCTGGAACCCCGCCGTATGATTATTCGGCGGCCACTCTGACATCGGATTTGTCAGCAAGCAGAACGGCGATCCCATCGACGGCCTGCGCCGCCCTCTTCAGGATAAGTTCGGACCGGAGCACACCATCGGTAAAATCCTTGTCGGTCGCATAGACAGCCGTCGGCAGCGTGAAGGCTTCGAAGAAGCCGAACAGCGGCCGCAGTTGGTGCTCCACGACCAGGGCATGGCGTTCACCGCCTCCGGTCGCGGTTAGCAGCACGGGCTTGCCCCTCAGCGCCGACGGATCGATCAGGTCGAAGAAATGCTTGAACAGCCCGGTATAGCTGCCCTTGTAGGTCGGCGAGCCGACCACGAGCACGTCGGCGGCGATGACCTGCGTCAGGATCGCCTGCCCCCTGTCATCGAGATCGCGCGACCATTTGGCTGCGCCTAGAGACGGGCCGACATCGTCGATGTCATAGGTGTGCCCCGTCAGGCCATAGCGCGTGGCGATGTCCCGGACAACGAGATCGACGAAGCTGCGCGTCTTCGACGGGCGGGTGATGTTGCCGGAAAAGCCGACGATTGCTGGGCTGGACATGGAACGGACCTCCAAGGGTGCTCCGGATTGACATTTGGGCGGCCCTGCCGGCCGCCACTTGGCGGAGGCTTCGCCTAGGCCGACCGACCTTGGCGGAACGGCGCGATCAGCTCCAGGCGTGCAGCGGCGGATTCTCGCCGTTGAGGAAATACTTGCCGAGGATCGAATATTTCCAGCGCACCGGATCGTGCAGCGTGTGGGTGCGCGCATTGCGCCAGTGACGGTCGAGATTGTGCTCGGCGAGCGTCGAGCGCGTGCCGGCCAGTTCGAACAGCTTGTTGGTCGCCGCGATCGCGATCTCGGTCGACAGGATTTTCGCTTCCGCAGTGACGATCTGCGCATGCGCGACGCTCTCGGCGGTCGGCTCGGCGACCGCCCTGTCGATGGCGAGGCCCGCTTTTTCCAGCAGCGCCTGCGCGGCGTGCAGGCGAAGCGTCAGGTCGCCAATGGCCTGGATCGTGTAGGGATCGTCCCAGGCATTGTCGACGCCACTGTCGATCCAGGCGCGGCTCTTAGTCCTGACGAAGTTGACCGTCTCGTCGATCGCCGCCTGCGCTATGCCGGTGTCCACCGCCACCTGGATGATCTGGAAGATGGCTCCGTCTGCGGTCGGCTTGTCGTAACCCTTGTAGCCCGGAACGAGATGCGTCTTCGGCACCTTGACGTTGTCGATGATCACGGTGCCCGACAGTGTCGTGCGCTGGCCGAAGCTCGACCAGTCGTCGATCACGGTCAGTCCCGGCGCGCCGCGATCGGCGATCGCGTACCAGGCGCGGCCCTCGTCGTCGAGCGCAACGATCGGCACCAGATGCGCGAGCAAGGCGCCCGATGAATAGAATTTCTGGCCGTTGACGATGACATGATCGCCGGCGTCGGTGAACTTGGTCTCGAAATCGGCGGCGCGCTTGGAGCCGAATTCGGAAAAGGCGTTGCCGAACCGCGTCCCCTTCAGCACTTCGGCAAAGAGCAGCGCCTGCTGGTCCTTGTCGGAGACGGTGCGGATGGCCGCGACGACACCGAGGTGGTTCTGCGCGATCTGGCCGATCGAGGAATCGGCGGCCGAGATGATCTCGATCACCTTGCCCAATGTGGCGTAGGATACTTCAGGTCCGCCGAACGCCTTCGGCACGTTGATCGACCACAGGCCGCTCTGCGAGAACTGATCAAGTTCGGCCACCGGCCAGATCCGCTCGCGATCGCGCCTGGAGGACTCCTTGACGAACTCGGCCGCAAGGCGATGCGCGACCGCGATCGCTTCGGCGTCGTTCTTGATGATATGCGCGGGCGCGGCGGGTCTGGCGACCGGCGGAACGGCGGCCGCGGCTTTGTCGGTCTTGACATTGGACACAGTCATTTCATGGCTCCTTGGGATTTTGGTCACACGACGGCGTGAAGATGGCTTGGTTGGGCGGCGGGCGAAGGCTGTTGTCCGAGATAGAAGGCGCGCACATCCTCGCGCTGGCGCAGGCTGGCGGCGGCGCCGGAGAGAACCGAGACCCCGTTCTCGAGCACCGTGGCATGATCGGCATAGCCGAGCGCGACCGCCGAATTCTGCTCGGCGACCAGGATCGACAGGCCGGTCTCGCGGTTGAGCTTCCTGAGCGTCTGGAAGATGTCCTGGACGATGAGCGGCGCAAGCCCCATCGACGGTTCGTCGAGGACGAGCAGGCGCGGTCGCGACATCAGCGCCCGACCGATTGCCGTCATCTGCTGTTCGCCGCCCGAGGTCAGCCCCGCCAAGGTCCGGCGCTTTTCCCGCAGGCGGGGGAAATAGCCATAGACCCGTTCCAGATCCCGATTGATTTCGGCGCGGCTGCCGCTGCGGCCGATGCCACCGGAAACCAGGTTCTCCTCGACGCTCAGGCTCTTGAAACAGTGGCGGCCTTCCAGCACCTGGACCAGCCCGGCGCGCACCAGGTCGCCCGGCTGTCGCCGCGAGACGTCCCCGCCATCGTAGCGGATGGTGCCTGCATTGACTTGGCCACGCTCGGCCGGCAGCAGGTTGGAGACGGCTTTCAGCGTGGTGGTCTTGCCGGCGCCGTTGGCGCCGAGCAGCGCCAGCATCTCGCCTTGCCTGATCTCGAAGCTGACGCCGTGCAACGCCGTGATGGCGTGATTGTAAGTGGCGTGGACATTGTCCACGGCGAGGATGACGTCATTGCCCGGCATCGCGCGCTTCCCTGATGTCTGCGAAGTGGATGACCGGGCGTCGGAGTATAGTCCGGCGCCCGGTCCGTTGGATCAGTTGGTGGCGGCCACCGCTTCGGCATCGGCTGCGGTGCGCGGCTTGATGCCCTTCTCGGCCGCATACGCCTCGGCCGACTTTTCGATGATCGGCCGGAGCAACGCCCAGTCGGGGGCGATCCAGTCGGAAACGACGTTCCACTTCTTGCCGTCCCACTGCTGGAAGGTCACGTAGCCTTCGCCTTCATGGTTGTCCCAGCTTACATTGATGGAGTGGAACAGGTCCTTGGCGCCGAGCGCTTCGACCTTGGCCGGATCGAGCTTGAGGTGCTCAAAGCCCCAGCGCACCTCGTCGCCGGTCAGCGTGCGGTGGCCGAACTTCTCCTGCGCGATGCGGATCGCCTCGACATTGAGGATGCCGTTGACGATGCCGAGATTGTGGTAGACCGAGCCGATCCGCGACTTGTCCTCGAGGTTGCCCTTGCCGGCGCCGTAGACGGTCTTCACGATCTCCTGCACCACCGGATAAGTGTTGCCCGAAGCCTGCGTGGTGATGGCGGTGTAGCCCTTGGCGGCGTCGCCGGCCGGGATGACGTCTTCTTCCGAGTTCGACCAGACATTGCCGATGATGTGATCGACCGGGTAGCCGACCTTCACCGCCGTCTTCAGCGCCACCGGGTTCATCACGCCCCAGCCGCGCAGCACGACGAAGTCCGGCTTGGCGCGGCGGATCGTCAGCCACTGCGACTGCTGCTCGTTGCCGGGATGCGGCACCTCGATCTGCTGCACCGTGAAGCCGTATTTCTGCGCCAGCAATTCATAGATCGGGATCGTCTCCTTGCCGTAGGGCGAGCCGTGATAGAGCACGACGATCTTCTTGCCCTTCAGCTTGTCGATGCCGCCTTCCTTGGCGGCAATGTAGTTCACGATGCCGGAGGTCTCGCTGTAGGGGTTGAGCAGCAGCGGGAAGACATAGGGGAAGACCCGCCCGTCGGTGGAGTCGGTGCGGCCGTGATTGACCGTGATCAGCGGCACCTTGTCGGCGGTGATGCGGTCGATCATGGCGTAGGCGATGCCGACCGACAGCGGATTCCAGGCGGCAGCGCCGGCGTGGCTCTTCTGCCGCTCGTAGCATTCGACGCCGCGCTCGACCTCATACTGGGTCTCGCACTCGTCCCAGGTCAGCTTGACGCCGTTGACGCCGCCGTCGCGGATGTTGATCAGGTTGAGATAGTCGATGAAGCCGCCGAAGAAGCCGGTGCCGCCGGCCGCGTAAGGCCCGACGCGATAGCTCTGTAGCGGGAAATATTGCTCGTCCGCGTGGGCGGCCGGCAAGGCTACCGACACGGCCAGCGCCGCCGAGATGGCAACCGCCTTTACTGTGCTGAGGAAGGTCATGGTTCGAGGTTCTCCAGTATGGGCCTTGGTTTGGCCTGGTTCATTCTCTGAATGCTTGCAGTGTTGGAGCGCAGGGCTGCCAACCGGTCTCAGCTCGATTGCCAGGCGAGCGAGAGCCGTCTCCAGATCCTGTCCCAGAGGGCGACCAGCCCGTCCGGTTCCAGGATCAGAAAGAGGATGATGAGCGCGCCGAGCACGATGCGTTGGCTCATGTCGAGCACGCCGGAATCGAATACATCGCCCAGAAGGAAATTGCCGAGGCGCGACAGCGCCAGCGGGAAGACCACGATAAGCGCTGCACCGAGGAACGCGCCGCGTATCGAGGCGAGCCCGCCGATGATGATGATGAAGAGGATCTGGAACGAGCGGTCGAGGTCGAAGCCCGCCGGCTCCACGGTCCTCAGATAGGCGAACGCCCAGATGACGCCGGCTACGCCGATGATGAATGACGAAATGGCGAAGGCGAGCAGCTTCGTCTTCAGCACCGGAATGCCGATGATGCGCGCCGCCGTGTCGTTGTCGCGGATGGCGATGAAGTTGCGTCCTGTCTGCGAGGTGACCAGCCGGTGGGCGAGGAAGGTGAGGACGACCACGACGGTAAGCGCGAAGAGATAACGACCGACCGCGCCGTCGAACTCGAAGCCCGCGATGGAAAGCTTCGGCGCATCGATGACGCCTGACGCCGAGTCGTTGGAGAACCAGCTGAACTTGGTCAGCGCCCATTGCACGAAAAACTGCGCGGCAAGCGTCGAGACCGCCAGATAGAAGCCTTTCAGCCGCAGGCTGGGCAAGCCGAAGACGATGCCGATCGCGGCGGCCACGAGGCCGGAAAGGATGATGCTGGCGACGAGCGGCAGGCCTTCGATGCGCAGGTTGAAATTATAGGCGGCGAAAGCCCCGGCGGCCATGAAGGCAGCGCTGCCGAGCGACACTTGGCCGGCATAGCCGGTGAGGATGTTCAGCCCCACGCCCGCCAGGCTGAGCGCCAGAAAAGGCAGCAGGATCGCCTCGAACAGATAGGAGTTGCCGATCAGCGGGATGACGACATAGGCGAAGGCGATGAGGAGCAGCGGCGCCAGCCATTTCGGCAGGGCGGCGGCCGGAGACAATTGCGTGGCGATGGCGCTCATCGTCAGACCCTTTCGACGAGCTTCTGGCCGAACAGGCCTGATGGGCGGATGAGCAGGAAGACGAGCGCCACGACATAGGCGAACCAGCTTTCGATGCCGCCGCCGAAATAGTCGCCGATATAGACCTCGGCGAGCTTCTCGCTGGCGCCGATCAAAAGCCCACCGACAATGGCGCCGAGGATGGAATCGAAGCCGCCCAGCACCAGCACCGGAAGCGCCTTGAGCACCACCAGCGAGAGCGAGAACTGGACACCGAGGCGTGCTCCCCAGAGCAGTCCGGCCACCAGCGCGACGAGGCCGGCCGCGGCCCACACGCTGGCCCAGATCAAGGGCAGCTTCAGCCCGACGGCGAGGGCAGCAAATTGGTCGTCGGCGACGGCGCGGAAGCTCAAGCCGATGCGGGTGTAGCGGAAGAACAGCGACAACAAGAGCACCATGGCCGCGGCCACCGCGGCGGCGAAGATGTCGAACTGGCTGATCAGCACACCGCCGACTTCCAGCGGCACGTCCTCGATGCCGAGCTCGAGGCCGTGCACCTGCGTGCCCCAGATGAGCTGGGCGGCGCCCTCGATGATATAGGAGAGGCCGAGCGTAGCCATGAACAGCGTGATCGGCGGCTTGTTGGTCAGCGGCCTCAGCACCGTGCGCTCGATGCCGATGCCCAGCGCCACCATGATGGCGAAGGTGACGGCCAAGGCCAGGGCGAACGGGACGCCGCGCTCGACGAGGCTGACGAAGGTCAGCGCCGCGAACAGGAGCAGCGCGCCTTGCGCGAAATTGAGCACGCCGGACGTCTTGTAGATCAGCACGAAGCCGATCGCGACCAGCGAATACATGACGCCCGACAGCAGCCCGCCGGTCAGCACTTCGAGGAAGAACTGATAGTCGAAGTCACCGATCATATGCCTGCCCCCTCTTCATTGTCGGAGGCGACGCCGAGATAGGCGTCGATGACGCGCTGATCATTCCTGACTTCGTCCGGCGTGCCGTCGGCGATCTTGCGCCCGTAGTCGAGCACCGCGATGCGGTCCGACAGGCCCATGACGACGCCGACATCGTGCTCGATCAGCACGACGGTGGTGGCGAAGCGGTCGCGCGCCGCGCGCACATAGGCCGCCATCTCGCTCTTCTCGCCCGCCGTCATGCCGGCCATGGGCTCGTCGAGCAAAAGCAGCCGCGGTTCGGCAACCAGCGCCCGGGCAAGCTCGGCACGCTTCTGCAGGCCATAGGGCAGCGTGCCGGCCAGCCGGTCGCGGACGTCGGTCAAGTGCAGGAATTCGAGAACCTGGTCGGCGCGCCCGCGCTGCTCCTGCTGCTCGCGGCGGGTGCGGCCGACGCCGAGGATCTGCCCGGCAAAGTTGGATCTTGTCCTGTAGGCGAGGCCGGACGCGACATTGTCGAGGACGCTGAGCCCCTTGAACAGAGCGAGGTTCTGAAAGGTGCGGGCGACGCCGAGACGCGCCAGCCGTTGCGTCGGGACCTGGGCATAGCGCGCGCCATAGTGCCGGACGTGGCCACGATCAGGCCGGTAGACGCCGCTGATGACATTGATCAGCGAGCTCTTGCCAGCGCCGTTCGGGCCGATGATGGCGCGGATCTCACCGGGTCGGACCGACAGATCCACATCCGCCAGCGCCACCACGCCACCGAAAGACAGCCCTATGCCCTCAAAGGCAAGAAGCGGCGCGGCATCTTCCGCCGCAGGCTGTCGAGGCCTGTCGCCGTGAGCCAGCCGCTGAGCGGCCGGCAGCCCTTGCGCGAAGATCTCCGGCGCATAGACCGAAGCCTCGATCGCCCCGAAGGCATGGTTTGATATCGGCATTCCACCGTCCCCAACTGTAGTGAAGGCACGCAGCATCCCGGTCGCGCGCCCGATCGGGCGCGCGGTTAATGATCATGGGCTGGCCGGACGATCTTCGGCCGGCGGCTGGCGTTGCTATTCGGCGGCGAGCGCCGCCGCGGCTTCCGCGTTTTCCAGTTCGCGCACGAGCGGAATGACGTGCTTGCCGAAATACTCGACCTCTTCCTGGAAATGCAGGAAGCCGAGCAGGATGAGGTCGGCGCCGGCGCGCTTCAGATTGACGATGCGCTCGGCGACCTGCTGCGGCGTGCCGATCAGGTTCGAGCGGAAACCGTCATTGTACTGCACCAGATCGTCGAAGCACGACTTCGCCCAATTGCCCTCGCCTTCCGGCGAAGCCTTGCCGGCGTTCTTGACCTCGTGGCCGAAAGCATTGACAGCCTCCGGATTGGCCTTGGCGATGATCTCGGTCAGCACCGCCTTTGCCTCTTCCTCGGTCTCGCGCACGATGGCGAAAGCGTTGACGCCGACCTTGACCGAGTGGTTGTTGGCTTTGGCCTTTGCCTGGATGTCGTCGACCTGCTTGGCGATCTCGGCGGGCGTGTTGCCATTGGTGAAGTACCAGTCAGAGACACGCGAGGCCATGTCGCGCGCGGCGCGCGACGAACCACCCTGGAAGATCTCCGGCAGCGGCTGCGGCGGCTTCGGCTTGAGCGAATACTGGTTGAAGCGGTAGAAGTCGCCGCGGAAGGTGAAGCTGTCCTCGGTCCAGATGCCGCGCAGCGCGCGGATGAATTCTTCCGAGCGGCGATAGCGCTCGTCATGGTCGAGCCAATGCTCGCCGATGGCGTGGAATTCGCCGCGGAACCAGCCGGAGACGAGATTGATGGCGACGCGGCCGTTGGTCAGATAGCTGATGGTGGCGAGCTGCTTTGCCGCCAGCGCCGGGTTCCACGGCCCCGGCAGGATCGCGGCGATCACCTTCAGTGTCTTGGTGGCGGCGAGCAGGTCGTGGCTGAACGACACCGACTCATGCTGCTCGTCGGCGCCATAGCCGGCGGTGAAGCGGATCTGGCTGAGCGCATAATCGAAGCCCGCCTGCTCGGCGATCTGCGCCAGCTTGCGGTTGTACTCAGCCGAGTGGTTGGTCCTCTGCTCGATGTTCGAGATGACAAGGCCGCCCGAGACGTTTGGCACCCAATAGGCGAATTTAACTGCGTCGCGATCATTCTGCGGCATGGAGATCTCCCGGTTTGGCCTGTCCCATCGATTGATCCGGACGTGGCCGGATCTCGTCGCCAATTATTAGTCTACTGAGTATATATACAAAGTAGGATTTTCCGTTTTGATGGCCGCGCCCGGACGGAAATACCAATTCGCTTGCCTGCGCCGTCGTGGATTTTCAGCGCCCGCTCATGAACGACGACAGGGTGCCGAGCTGGCTTTCGATCTCCGAGGCGACCGCTTGCGCGTGACGCGCCACTTCCGGCAGGCCCATCAGCTCGCCGAAGGTGCCGCGTGCCAATGGCCCGGCAATGAAAAGGCCAGGCACAGGCTCGCCGTCCGGGCCGACGGCGCGGCTGTCGGGCCCGGTTGCAATGCCGAGCCCATGGCTGTCGATCCGGATCAAGCCGGCATCGGCGAGCGCGCGAAGCGCTGGATTGGTCCGCAGCGTCTTGCCATGCGCTGGCCCCGTTGTGTTGATCACCGCGTCGAAATGCATCGTCTCGAATTGCCTTTGGCCGCGCCGGCGCAAAGTGACGGCCAGGCCGTCTCCGTCGTCGTTCGAGCCCACAAGGCTCGCGGCGATATTATCGAACGTGCCCTCGGCGCGGCGACGATCGAGCACCGCCTCGACCTGCGGCGCGATGCGGAAGCGATGCACGTCCCAGAATGCGCGCAGCCGCCGCACGAGCCGGGTGCGCTGATCTTCCTTGAGAGCGGACCAGATCACCGGTCCCTGCAGCCGCAGTTGATCGAAGACCGACTGCCAGTTGACGCCGCCGGCGTCGGCCGCTGCCAGCGTCGAGCGGATATTTTCGAGCAATCCGAGCGCGGTCGTGGCCGGCATGGCAGTGAAATCGCCAAAAGGTTCGCCACGTACCTGCGGGTGCCCGCGCGAACGCAATCCATGGCGTGACACGGCCAGGATGCGCCCGCGATGGCCACGACGGTCAAGCTCCGCCACCGTATCGGCCGAAGTCAGGCCGGAGCCGACGATCAGCACCGACGCGTCGGGAGCGATCGAACCGAGCGCATCGCCAGAGTAGACATCGGCAACGAAACCATCCGCATCGGCGATCGGCTCCAGCGCGACCGGAACATCGGGCGACGGGTGCGTCATGGCGAGAACCACCATGTCGGCGGCGGTCGGTTGACCGGAAGCGGTCACGATCCAGCCGTCGCCGTTGCGCTTCACGTCGCTGGCATGATCTCGAACATGGCGGATCGCTCCGCTGGCGATATGCGGCGCCAGTTGCTCGGCAACGTAGCGGCCGAAGACCTGGCGCCTAGGAAAAATGTCGCCGTTGCTCCATGCCGCATCCGGGTCGCGCTCGGCCTCGCCGTCATGCGCCAACCAGCGCGAAAAATGCTCCGGCTCGTCCGGCGACAGGCTCATCCTGGAGGCTGGCACGTTGACGCGATGCGACGGCTCCTCGCTGGAATAGGCCAGCCCGCCGCCGAGGAACGGACGCGGCTCGATCACGGTGATCAATGGCCGCGCGGATTGGCGCGCCAGATGCCAGGCCACGGCAGCACCGGAGAAGCCGCCGCCGAGAATGACGACATGGCTTCGCAGCCGGGGCGGCAGCTCGTTCACGAGGCGCTGGCGAGCGATTTCGGACGATGGTCGCCAGCGATCGTTTCGCCGAAAGGACCGGTGTTGACGGACGAGCCGGGCGCCTTGACCTGATGCGCAGTCGGCAAATGCGGCAGCACCAGTTCGCCGAAGCGATAGGCTTCTTCAAGATGCGGGTAGCCGGACAGGATAAAGGTATCGATGCCGAGCCGCCGGTATTCGTCGATGCGCTCGGCGATCGTGGCCGGATCGCCGACCAGCGCCGTGCCGGCGCCGCCGCGCACCAGGCCGACGCCGGCCCACAGATTCGGCGCGATCTCCAGCTTGGACCGGTCGCCGCCATGCAGCGCGCTCATCCGCGCCTGGCCGACCGAATCCATGCGCGCGAAAACCTTCTGCGCCGAAGCGATGGTCGCGTCGTCGAGCCGGCTGATCAGCCGATCCGCGGCGGCCCAGGCTTCTGCGGTGGTCTCGCGGGCGATGACGTGCAGGCGGATGCCGAAAGAAAGTTTGCGCCCCGCTTTTTCGGCCAGCGCGCGCACGCCGTCGAGCTTGCGCTCGACATCGGCGGGCGGCTCGCCCCAGGTCAGATATTTGTCGATCTCCTGCGCCGCCACGGTCGATCCCGCATCGGAAGACCCGCCGAAATAGAGCGGCGGATAGGGCGTCTGCACCGGCGGGAACAGGAGGCGGCCATCCTCGATGCGGAAATGCTTGCCCTGATGCTCGACCGTCTCGCCGCTCAGCACGCGCTTGTAGACCTGCAGGAATTCCTGCGTCACCTCATAGCGCTCGGCATGCGACAGAAATATGCCGTCGCCCTTGTTCTCAAGCGGGTCGCCGCCGGTGACGACATTGATCAGCAGCCGTCCGTTCGAGATGCGGTCGAGCGTTGCCGTCATGCGCGCCGCGAGCGTCGGCGACTGCAGACCGGGCCGCACCGCAACCAGGAAACGCAACCGTTGCGTCAGCGGCGCCAGGGCCGATGCGATAACCCAGGAATCCTCGCAGGACCTGCCCGTCGGCAGGAGCACGCCGTAATAGCCAAGCGTGTCGGCCGCCTGCGCCACTTGCGTCAGATAAGGCAGGTCGACCGCCCGGCCACCTTCCGAGGTCCCGAGATAGCGGCTGTCGCCATGGGTCGGCAGGAACCATAGCACTTTGATGCGGTCGGGAGTTTCGTGAACCATGCCTGTCGTTCCTAAGGCGTGAAACTGCCTCGACGTGGCCGTGAAGCAGCGCCCTATAGGGTATTATTCCACTAAGTCTGAGGAGATAGATTATTCCAATTCGGCCGCCAGCTTCGGAATTTTTTCTCGGCAAGCAAATCGCGTGACCGCTCTAAGGCGTGTTGAGATTCAGGTCAGGCCGCGCCGAAAATGGTGGTTTCCGAGAACCGGAGCGGAGCGTACTTTTCGTACGTGAGCACCGGAAGCGCAGAAAACCGCCATTTGCAGGCCGGTCTCACCTGAATATCAACACGCCTTAGTCTGAAGAGTCACGCAGCAGCAGGCGCGAGCCGACCTCGACGATCGATCTGATCGCGGGGAGCAGTTCCTGGCCCAATGAGGTCAGCTCATATTCCACCGTTGGGGGCGACGTTGGCATGACGTGGCGGGTCAGGACGCCCCGCTGCTCAAGGTCACGCAGCCGGGTCGTCATGACCTTCGCCGAGATGAAGGGATTATCGCGGCGCAATTCCGAGAACCGGCGCGGGCCTTCGCTCAAGGACCAGAGCACCTCCGGCGTCCAGCAGCCGCCAAGCAGAGCCATGCACCGCGACATCGGGCAGCCGAGAGGCGCCTTTACCGTCTTTCGTACCTTGAGAACCATCGCCCATCCTTCACCGGCAGTTTCCAGCTGGTTACCGGAAAATGGCGGTAACCACTAGGTACGTGGTTTCCGTTGGTAACTATGGCCGCTATGTAAGGCTCCCGTATCCATCCCAACCATGAAATGGACTGAACGATGTACGCAGTAACTGGAGCAACAGGACAACTGGGCCGCCTCGTGATCGAGGTGCTGCTAAAGACCATTCCAGCCGACCGGATCGTCGCGGCGGTTCGCAACCCCGCAAAGGCCAGAGATCTGGCCGAACGCGGCGTGATCGTGCGCGAGGCCGACTATAGCCGGCCCGACACGCTCCGTTCGGCGCTGGCCGGCATCGAGAAGCTGCTCTTGATTTCCTCGACCGAAGTCAGGGGCCGCCTTCCGCGGCATCGTGCCGTGATCGACGCAGCAAGAGCGGCCGGCGTTTCGCTGATCGCCTACACGAGCATGCTGCACGCCGACACGTCGCCCGCGATGCTCGCGATCGAGCATCGGCAAACGGAGGAGGTCATCGCTGCCTCGGGCCTGCCCGCCGTGATCCTGCGCAATGGCTGGTACGCCGAAAACCATCTCATGGCGCTCCCGGCAGCGCTTGAGCACGGCGCCTTCGTCGGCGCCGCGAAGGACGGGCGCTTCTCATCCGCGGCGCGGCAGGACTATGCCGAGGCCGCGGCTGCGGTACTGACGGCCAGCGGCCAGGCGGGGAAGACCCATGAGCTCGCCGCAGACCATGCCTTCACATTTGCCGAGCTTGCGATGGAGGTCTCGCGGCAATCGGGCAAGACGATCATCTACAACGACCTGTCCGAGGCAGACTACAGGGATGTGTTGATGGGCGCCGGCGTGCCAGCCGATCTCGCTGCACTTCTGGCCGATGCCGACGCCGCTGCCTCACGCGGGGCGCTGTTCGACGACGGTGGCGCATTGGGGCAGCTGATCGGTCGTCCGACCACCTCGATGCAGAGCCTCGTCGCGGCCTCCTTGCACGGCTGAGCCAGGCGCTCAGCCGATGTCACGTTGACAGAACGGGCATGGAACACGCGTTGCGCAACACGCTCAACACCGCGGCCGCCATGGTGACGGCCGTTGGTGCCAGCGCCAGCCGGAGTTTTCCCACTTGCTCCGCTTGTCTTGTTCGCCGTTTTTGGCGCTGCAGAGGTGGGCACATAGGAAAGGGTGGCCGAATTGTTCAGTCCGCGACATAGGCTGCCAATTCACCAGCCGTCCCCTGCGGAAAGGCTTCCTTCAAGTAGTCGAGGAACACTGACACGCGGGGGCTGAGCAAACGCCTCGAGGGATAAAGAGCCCAAAGCGCCGTCTCGGGCCCTGATACATCCCCCCAATGCACAAGCGTGCCGGCAGCCAGATCGCCGCTGGCAAGCGACAACGGCAGGCGCGCGGCGCCGAGCCCCATGCGCACCGCATCCCGGACCATAACGAACGACGCTAGGCTGAGCACTGGCTTGGCGTTAATCGTCGACTTGCCGGACGAGGTCGTGACTTGCCAGGCTTCGGACTCGTTCAACGAGCCTCGACTGATCGCGGGAACGAGACCTCCCGAGGCTGGCAGCGTCAGGCGCGGACTGGCCACCACCACCAGCCGATCGCGCAGGAACACTCGCCCAACAAGGGTGGCATCCGGCTCCGGATTGACCCGGATGACGAGGTCGTAGGCTTCTTCGATCATGTCCACGGCCCTGTCTTCCGTGGTGATCTCCAACCGAACCTCCGGGTATCTAAGGACAAAGCCGGCCGCGAGCTTTCCGATCGCGGTCTGAGAAAAGAGCAGTGGCGCGCTGATGCGTAGCCGGCCACGCGGGATATGGCCGCCCGAAGCGATCGCCTTCGCCGTCTCATCAAGCTCTGTGAGCAGAAAGCCCGTTCGTTCAAACAGGGCTCGTCCCTCTTCCGTGAGCTTGAGCGTCCGCGCGCCACGTTCGAACAGGCGCAGATCAAGACTTGCCTCGAGATCGGCCACGCGTCTGGAAAGAGTCGCCTTTGGCCGGCCGGCGGCGCGCGAGGCCTTTCCGAACCCGCCGTGGCGGGCCACCAGGTTGAAGTCGGCAAGAGCGAGAAGATCCACGATCCTGTTCTTTCTGTTCCACCAATGAGACGACCTGTCCAAACATACCATCTATCGGGATGAATTTGGATCGCTCATTTTGAGCGTGCCTTTTAACTCAAGCAGAAAGTGAATCCCCAATGACCATCCTCGTTACAGGTGCCACCGGCCGCGTCGGCCGCCATGTCGTCGACCAACTCCTTCAGCGCGGCGCAACGGTGCGTGTGCTGACTCGTGATCCCGCGAAAGCCAGCTTCCCGACCGGTGTCGATGTCGCCAAGGGCGATCTCCTCGACATCGATGCACTGCGCAGCGCCTTCAAAGACGTGAGCACGCTCTTCCTACTCAATGCCGTCACGGGTGACGAATTTGCCCAGGCAATCATCACGCTCAACGTTGCTCGCGAAGCGGGCGTCGACCGTGTCGTCTATCTCTCGGTGTTCGAAGCCGATCGGGCGGTGAACGTCCCGCATTTCGCCGTGAAGTTCGGCGCCGAGCGCATGCTGGTGCAGATGGACTTCAGCGCCACGATCTTGCGTCCGACCTACTTCATCGACAACGAGTCGATGGTAAAGGACGTCATTATGGAGCACGGCGTCTATCCGATGCCGATTGGCAGCAAAGGCGTAGCCATGGTCGACGCTCGCGACATCGCCGAAGTGGCCGCGATCGAGCTGATCCGCCGCGAATCCGCGCCCGGCAAGCTGCCGATCGAGACCATCAACGTGGTGGGACCCGACACGCTGACCGGCCCG
The DNA here is from genome assembly GCF_002295065.1 of Mesorhizobium sp. WSM3859. GTDB lineage: Bacteria > Pseudomonadota > Alphaproteobacteria > Rhizobiales > Rhizobiaceae > Mesorhizobium. The sequence goes on along the minus strand of NZ_NSGG01000004.1, from coordinate 543,598 downwards.
GACGTGGCTAAGATCTGGTCGGACCTTCTGGGTCGCCAGGTGGTCTATGGGGGCGACGATCCCGGCGCGTTCGAGCAGAACATGGCGAACTTCATGCCGAAATGGACGGCCTACGAGATGCGCCTGATGGCCGAGCGCTATGTCAGCGATGGCATGATCCCGGAGGCCGATGACGTTGTACGGCTGACCAGTATTTTGGGCCGCCCCTTGCACACCTATCGCGGCTTTGCGACCGGGATCGCGAGCGCGGCCTGAGGGCCGCGCCATCCGCCTCTCGAAAACGACAAGGAGGCCCGCCTGTCCCTGCCAGGCAGCCTGTGCACGCCGCGAATCGACTGAGGAGAGCGCCACCCACTTCTTGCGCGAAGCGGCCATTGCAGGCTGGCTACAAGGCAGCGCTTCTGTCGCCTCGAACGGTGAGCGGTAGCGGCAGTTACGCGGACCTCGCCACTACGAGAGCCGGCCGCAGCGGCTTGAAGAACGCGCGCACCTCTTCAGCGAGCAGTTCCGGCTGCTCCAGAGCGGCGAAATGCCCGCCCACAGTCATGGTCGTCCATCGCTCGACGTTGAACACGCGCTCCATCCAGGACCGCGGCGGCATCGGCAACTCTTTGGGAAAGACCGCAACGCCCAGCGGCGGCACCACCTCTTCACCCGCCCGGAAGGTCAGCGGCTGAAGCCGGTTCTCCTTATAGAGCCTAAGCGAATGGGCCAGGCTGTCGCTGAACCAGTAGAGCGAGATGTCGGTCAGCAGCGTATCAAGCGAAATGCAACTCTCAAGGTCGCCGCCGCAATCGCTCCATGAGCGGACCTTCTCGACGATCCAGGCGGCAAGACCGACCGGGGAATCGTTGAGCGAAAACGCGAGCGTTTGCGGCTTCGTCGCGTGCAGCGCGCCGTAGGCGCCTTCCAGCGCCGACCAGTATGCGCGCTTGTCGAGGAAGGCCTGTTCCTCGCTGGTCAATGGCTGCGCTTGTTCGAGCCACGGCTGAAAGCTGGCGGGCACGTAGTTGAGATGAACGCCCAAGACGCTGTCCGAATAGAGACGCGCCAGCCAGATCGACACGCCGGCACCAATATCGCCGCCCTGCGCGCCGAAGCGACCATATCCGAGCATCGCCATGAGGCCTCGCCACAGGCCCGCGATCTCGCGCGAACTGGTGCCGGCCTTCTGCGGTGGAGCGGAAAAGCCGTAGCCGGGGAGCGAAGGCACGACGACATGGAAGGCATCCGCCGGATCGCCGCCATGCGAACCTGGATCGGCAAGCATCGGCATCAGATGTTCGAACTCGACGAATGAGCCGGGCCAGCCGTGAGTCAGAATGAGCGGCATCGGCGAAGGCCCGGTCCCAGGCTGGTGCAGGAAGTGGATGTCCTGGCCTTCCACACGCGCCAGGTAGTGCGGCAGCGCGTTGAGACGCGTTTCCTGCGCTCGCCAATCGAATCGATGCCGCCAGTGATCGACGAGATGCGTCATGAACGACAAGCCGGCCCCGTCGTCCCAGGAGTCGGGCGCAACAACCGAAGGCCACCGGGTGCGCGCCAGCCTGTCTTGAAGATCCCGCACGTCGGAGTCCGGTATGTCGATGTGAAAGGGCCTGACTGTCATTCATCCTCCAGCCAACGATCGCCGATCAAAAATTTCGCCCCTATCTGTCGGTCTCTGCCGGCGAGCCAGCAAGACGGCCAGGTCGTGCCATTGGCCAATATCTGGCGCAGAGCAGTCGGCTTCCTAGCCCGTCGTTAGAACGGTTCAGCGTTTCACGGAATCGCCGAACCGCTCTAAGTGTTTGTTTCTACGCAATTCCGGACGGAAAACCGTTACACACTTTTCCTGGAATTGCTCTGGGAGTTCGGTGACGAACCGCGTTGGTGGACTACATCTACCGGCTGTCGTTCCCACCTCCGACGACGTGGTCGCGTTCCTTACGGCGCTTCGTAGAGTTCCAGCGGCAACCCATCCGGGTCGCTGAAAAAGGTGAACCGTTGGTCTGTATATGGGTCGATCCGGATTGGCTCGACGGTAATGCCGGCGGCTTCCAGGCGCATAATTACGGGGTCAAGATTCGCGACGGCGAATGCCAGATGCCTGAGGCCTGTCGCCTCTGGATGGGACGGCCGCGTCGCCGGCGAAGGGAAGGAGAACAATTCCAGCTGGACGGACCCGATCCGCAGATCCGCCTTCCATGATTGCCGCTCCTCCCGATAGACCTCCCGGATCACATCGAGGCCAAGGAGTTCGACGTAGAACCGTCGCGACCGGTCGTAGTCGGTGCAGATGAGCGCGACGTGGTGAATGGCGTCCAGCATGCTAAGAACTCTAGCCAAGTTAGGAGGGCGGCGCACAAACAACGGCAGGTCCAGAGGACGTGCAAGAACCATTGATTCAATTAACTGTGTGATCTCGCAACCGCATAAAGTACAGCTTCGGCTGCGTCCAAAGACGACAGAAAGCATTGCCGCTTTTTTGTTCGGTTGCCTCGTTCGTAAGACTATTGGGCGACTTGCGACACGGCCGACATCAGTTCCTGCGGGCTCGGCGCCGCGAACATGTATCGCCCACCCTCCGGAACTTCCGTGAAGCTCCAGCGGACGATCCCCTGCCGGTCCAGTAGGAACTGGCCGATCAGTTGTCCGTGTCCCGTCGCCATCATCTGCTCGTCGGCTTCGGTCACCTCGTAAGGATCCCTCTTTTCTAGGAATTCGCTGGCCGCAAAAGGATCCATTGGGCCGGGCAACTCGCCTGGTATGTCGACCCGCAGATCCTTTGCCGCTGCCATCGAGACCTTGTACGGCCAGTTCGTCTCGTCTTGGGTGAATTCGAGATTGGGCAGTCCAAAAGCACGATGCGAAGCGCGTTCAGGGTCGGAGGCCGCAAGCAGATTCGGCATCGGGTGGTAACGGAAATAGAGACGCGCCCGCTCGATCGGGGTGTTGACCACCGTCAGGCTCCCCACGCCCTTTTCGCGCAGCTCCGGATCAAGCCGCGCCTGGGCGGCGATATGGCGCCGGCAGAACGCGCAATGCAGACCTCGAAACAGGCCGACCAGCACCGGTTTTTGTCCGCGAAAGTCGTCAAGCGCAATCTTGCCATCCTGGGTGATGGCGTCGAGCACCACGTTCGGCGCACGGTCGCCCGGTTGAAGCGGTATCAAGTCAATGCGCGCTGACATTTCCAACCTCCCACCCCGGCTAGTCGAGAAAAGGCAGCACCACAAGCCCTTCCGGGTCGAGCCCGTGCTGGGCGCATATACCCTGCGCCAGGGAAAAGTAGCGTTCGGCCTCGGCCAGATTGTCGAGGTCGAGATTGAGCGTCGCGAGACCATCATAGCACGGAAACAGCAGCTGCGGTTCGCCCGTTTCGCGAGCTACGTCCAGTGCTTCGTGGAACAAGCCAATCGCCAGTTCCGGACGGCCGTTGCACTGGTGGATCTGCCCAAGCACGATCAATGGCACCGACAGGTGCTCGCGCTGGTCGAGCGCCCGATCGATCTCGATGGCCTTCTCGGCAGCAGGCACGCCCTCCGTCGGACAGCGATCCGTGAAGGTACAACAGGCGACCGCCAGATTGGCGAGGAGGCGCGCCTGGTATCCCAAATCACCAATACGGCGCGCCACATCAAGACCGCGCCGACAGACCTCCATCGCCTTCGCCGGGTCGATGGTCGTGTAAAGCACGCCGAGATTGGTGTAGCCGCGGCAAGCCGTGGCCAGCAGGCCGGCGGCTTCGGCCAATTCGATGCTACGCTCGACCTGGCCAACGGCTTCGCGGTCTCGTCCAAGGCGCGCCAACGCGACAGCCTTGGTATTGAGCGCCTCGGCGGTCACAAGAGTGGCATCACGCCCTACCTCGGAGACATGCTCGGTTGTCAGCGTGCGTACGCAATCCAGCGCCGCGTCCGCCCATTTTGCCGCGAGAGCGTTGTCTCCGCTACGGAACGCCTGTCGGCCACGTTCTTGCCAGAGATGCGCCTGCTCGACCGGGGCATCGGCTCCATCGAGCAGCGCTGCCGCTTCGGCGTAGCGCGATTCCGCGTTGTCCCGCTTGCCGACGTCCCAGAGCAGCCGACCGATCTTGCGCAAAACCCGCGCTGAAGCGACACGATCGGCCGACGCGCGATATGCCTGCAGCACCGTCTCGTAGTGCTGGTGCGCGACGTCGCGGCGGCCTGCCGGGCCGCTCAAGTCGGCAATGCGCTCTGCGATTGCCAGTTTGAGCGGTGTTTGCCCGGTCGCGCCCAACGCAGTCAGTGCTCGCTCGTAGAAACGAAGGGCGTCGTCGTTGGCATATATCATGCGGGCGCGATCGCCCGCCGCCTGCAGGTAACGCGCGCCCCTCTCCCGCTCGACGCTCTGTGCGAAATGATGACCGAGCGCGGTCAAATCCTCGAGCCGTTCCGGCTTGTCGCCGCACAGTTGCTCCAAGGCAGCACCGACCCGCCCGTGGATGTCGGTCCGGCGTTGCAGGAGAAGGTTCTGGTAGATCACGTCCTGCAGCAATGTTTGCGTAAAGCGGTAGCTTTGCGACGAGACCGAGCCTGATCCTGCAACTTCCTCGATGATTTCCGCATCGCAAAGCAGTTCGCAGCCGGCCTCCAGGCGGCCCGGGTCGGCTGTCACGGCTTTCAGAAGTGCCGCATCGAAGCGCGGGCCGATTACCGCGGCTTCCTGCGCCAACCGGCGCACCTCCTGGGGCAGCCGGTCGACGCGGGCAAGCAACATTGCCTGGATAGTGGCGGGAATGCCGGTTGCGACTTCGCCTGCCACAGTCTGCCATCGCTGGCCCTCGCGCACCAGGACACCGCGATCGATAAGGCCGCGCACGATCTCCTCTATAAAAAGCGGATTGCCGCCCGCACGCTCGAGGATCTGGTCGACAAGGCTGCCTGTGGAGCTTACCCAGCTCTCGCCGAAAAGCGCCGCCAGCAGGCTGCGTCCCTCATCACTGTTGAGCGGCGATAGCCTGAGCGCTGTGTGGCTGACCCGACTTGAGTCGAGCTGCTCGTTGTCCGGCGCCGGACGATGCGTGACCAGCAACATCAGCCGCGTGCGTTCCAACCTGTCCATCACGAAACGCAGTGCCTCGAGCGACGCGGCGTCGGCCCAGTGCAGGTCTTCGACGACAATCAACAGCGGCGATAAAGCAAGCCGCCGTTCGATGATTGTGCGGACCGCGTAGAGAATTTGCCGACGCAACTGCTCGGGCTCGACATGCTGCAGGGTGGCATCGGGGTCGCCAAGGCCAAGCACATGGTAAAGCAGAGGCATCAGCCGCTGCGCCTCCTCGCCCTGCAGGCCAAGATCGGCGAGCAAGCCTGCAAGCTTGCCCCGCATTTCCTCCCCATTGTCGTTTTGCATCATCCCGGCGGCGCTGCGCACCACCGCGCCCAAGGCGCCAAATGATTGTTCCCCCAGCGGTGAGCACGTCGCCTGCCGCACGGCGACGTTGCGAAAACGATCCTCGTCGCCGACGCGGGCGACGAACTCCTTCGCCAGCCGCGATTTCCCGATACCGGCTTCTCCGACAAGGCGGACAAGCTGGGCCGAGCCGCCGCACGCCTGGTCAAGGCTGGCCAGCATTCTATTGAGCTCCGCACCGCGGCCTATTATCGGCGCGCTCAGGCCGAGCGCCTCGAGCCCACGCGCTGCACGCGGCGTCGCAAGCGGTGCATCCAGTCGATGGACGAGCACACTGCCAGCCTTGCCGCGAAGCACGACATCCCCAAGCGACTCATATGCGAACGCATGCCGGGTCAGCCTGTGAGTGAGCTCACCGACCAGCACCTCACCCGGTGCGGCCAGCGATTGCAGGCGTTGCGCCGTATTCACCGTGTCGCCGGTCACCGAATAGGATTTGGCGGTGCCGATGCCCAATCCTCCAGTAACGACCGTACCGGTGTTTATGCCGATGTGGAGTAACAGAGGCGACCCGGAGTGGGAGGTGCTTTCGCCGAGCCGCGCCGTCCGGGCGATCATGTCGAGAGCGGCGCGAAGCGCACGCTCCGGATCGTCCTCATGCGCGACCGGCGCACCGAACAAAGCGAGCAGCGCGTCGCCGATGAATTTGTCGACGAAACCGCCAAAGTTTCGCACGGCCGCCGTCAATTCCTTGAACAAGTCGTTCTGCAGCGCTTGCATGACCTCTGGGTCGAGCTGCTCGCTGAGCGTGGTGAAACCGCAAAGGTCGGCGAACAGGACCGTCACCGTTCGGCGATCGGCGTCAGAGACGGGATGCAGCCCATCTTCGCTTTCGATGTTCGCAAGCAGCGAAGGAGTTCGAGAAGCCGGCACAATGGTCCGGCTTGGTGTCGGAGCGGGCCGTTCGACGGCTTTTGCGGGTGCACCGACGCTGGCCCCACATTTCGGACAGAACTCGAAATCAGGTGCGCAAAGGTAGCCGCAACTGGCGCATGGCACGGGCTGGCGCTTGCCACACTTCGGACAGAAGGCGAAACCGCGCTCAACCTCGAAACCGCAGCCCAAGCAGTCCATGGAACAAGACCTCACTTGCGGCCGTGACGGCGTGATCTCGCTACGCGCTTCACGGCCAGGGTGCTCACAAGGATGGACCGATCGCGGCTGGCCAGCAAGCGGCTGCGCAATTTGTCTCGCCCCGGCGCATCGATTGCGGCTCTGGGCGGTCACGAGCGCTTGCCATTCAAGCCTGTCTTCAAGTCTCTTTTGCCTGACTCCAATTCACCTCGATCTTGACAGAGCGGTGCTGCCATCCGATGCCGTTATCCCGTTTTAGACAGTCGCCGACTCTTGCCGAAGAAAACCAAAGCTCGATGAACCAGGAAATCGCCGGCTATTTTTCGGGACCCTTGTTCTCCCTTCGAAACAGGCGCAGGTAAGACGGCGTGGCACATAAGCCCCTGGTTTCAATCGTGGTGCCTGCGCACAATGCGGAGGCGACGCTGCCGCGCGCCCTCGATTGCCTGCTCGAACAGGAAATAGCGGATTGGGAAGCGATCATCGTCGACGACGCCTCCACGGACCGCACCCCCGCGATCATCGCCGCCTATGTAGAGTGCGATGCCCGGTTTCGGACGTTGACCTCTTCCGCCAAGAACCTCGCTCGCGCACGCAACAGCGGGATTTCGACAGCGCGCGGCCAATGGCTGATGTTTCTGGATGCCGACGATTGGGTGGATGCCAGCTTCCTAGCCAAAATGCTGGCCGCGCTGAAAACCGCTCCCGATGCGGTGGCCGCCTATTGCGGTTCCCGGCGCGTGATGCCCGACGGCGCGCTCACCCCGGCGAGCATCTCACCGGAGGTTGCGGTCCAGCCCTTTGAAACATTCGCCCGCCAGTGTGCCATCCGCACGAACGCGCTGGTGGTCGACCGGGAGACTATCGTCAAGTTGGGCGGTTTCGATGCGTCGCTGCGCACCTGTGAGGACTGGGATCTGTGGCAGCGCCTCGCACGTCTCGGCAAAAATTGGGTGATGGTCGACGAGCCGCTCGCTTTCTATCGGATCAGCCCCAACGCGCTCTCCCGCAATTCGACGCAGATGCTGTCAGATGCGGAAAACGTCATCGCCCGCGGCTTTTCGCCTGATCCCAGGGTCAAACACCCGGCATCGGCTCATGCCAATGGGGCGATCGAGGCCAACGGCGGCACCGCTGCCGCAGCACTCGCGTGGTTCGCGTTGTGGAACGCTGCGTCAGATTGCGGCCGCGGCTCGCTCTCGATCAACCCGCGGTCCCTGCGCGCGCTCCCGGCAGGACGCAAGTGGGCGCGTGAGATCGCCAAGGTGGTCCTCGATGGCCTTATGGAGGGAAGCCTGTCGGTGCCGGCGCAATTGGCGGCCAGGTGGGACAGGTTCGGCGGAGCCCTCGCCGAGTTGACTATCGAACTCGGCAAGCTCTGCGGCGATCCCGGAGCGGGACGCCGCGTCCAGTATCACCTTGAGCAAATGCTGCTCGACGCCGACGACCTTGCCGCGCCGCGCAAACTGGGGCGGACACTCGGAATTCGCGTCGACGCTCGAAATCCGACCTCGACCGAACTTCCGGACGGAATCGATCAAATCTATGCCTATCTGATGATGGAAGGCCGGATCGAGGCTCGCGTCCAGTTCGGCGCGCTCGGTAGAGTGACAAGGCGTCATTGGATCGAATTGATCCTGAATCTCGTGCCCCCTCAGCAGCTTGCACCGCAAAAGGGCGCCAGTGCCGACACATTTGCAGCCGAGGCATTGTCGTCTATAGCGGGAAGCCGATCCGATCGGGACAGCCACTTCGGCAAACTCGCGCGATTGGCCACTGAGGCGCAGGAACTGGTTCGGTCGAGCGCCGAACCTGCACAGCCCCTTGCGGCGCCGCGCCGGAAACCGGCCGCGGATGACCACGAGAATGATCGCACGTCGTTCTGGAACAGCCATTTCGCGACCGAGGATCCCTGGAACTACGGTTCGCCCTATGAGCAGGAAAAATATGAGCGGCAGCTCGAAATTCTGCCTGCCGGGCCCATCGGACGGGCGCTTGAGCTGGCCTGCGCGGAGGGCCACTTCACGCGGCAGCTGGCGCCGCGAGTGGGCCATTTGACCGCAACCGACATCTCCGCCATAGCCGTCGGGCGGGCGCGTGAGCGTTGCGGCGGCCAGCCGAATGTCGAGTTCGGAGTCCTGGATTTCGCCGCCGACACGCTGCCGGGCGGGATGGATCTGATCTTCTGTTCGGAAGTACTCTACTACCTGGATGATCTCGCCGAGTTGCGGCGCATCGCCAAAAAATTCGCTGAGGCGCTGGCGCCTGGCGGCAGTTTCGTCAGCGCACACGCATTCGTGCTGCGTGACAATGTTGAAAGGACGGGCTTCGACTGGAACACATTCGGCGCGCAAGCGATCTCAGAGACGCTGGCAGCGGCCGAGGGCCTCGTCCTCGAGCAATCGATTGAGACCGAGCTCTATCGCATAGACCGTTTCCGCCGCATGTCGCCAGGCGACGTGGCGACGGTGCCGGTGATCGAACATGCGCCAATCCGCGCGCCCATCGGAATAGGAGTCGCGCGAAATATCGTCTGGGGCGGGGCGCGGGCCTTGCGCCGCGACGTCGCACGCAACGAGCGGCGGCAGCGCATCCCTGTCCTCATGTATCACAGCGTCGCCGACGATGGTCCGGCCGCCCTCGCCCGTTTTCGGTGCACGCCCGCCGCATTCGCCAGCCAGATGGCATGGCTGCGCGCCAATGGCTTTCACGCGATTAATTCCGAGCAGTTGGAACGGTTCATCGCCGACCGCCAGCCTTTCGTTGGCCGCCCGGTGCTCATCACCTTCGATGACGGCTTCCAGAACTTTGCCGACCATGCCTGGCCGATACTGCGCAGAAACGACCTGACCGCGGAAGTGTTTCTGGTGACGGACCTGGTGGGTGAAAGTGCAAAGTGGGACGCCGTCAGCGGTCCGCCGACGCCGCTTATGGACGCCAGGACGGTTCGACGCCTCGCCGGCGAAGGTGCATTCTTCGGAAGCCATCTGGCGACGCATCGCGCGATCGATGGTCTGTCGACGTCCGACCTGGCCGCCGAGCTCCTTCGCTCTCGTATGTTCGTCGAACGATGGACCGGTCGGCCAATCACGACGTTCGCGGCACCCTACTCGGCCACCGACCAACGGCTTGGCCGGCTGGCCAGGGAGTGCGGCTATCGAACCGGCTTCGGCGGCAGACACGGGCCGGCCGACCTCGATTGCGATCCCATCGACCTTCCGCGCATCGAGATTCGTGGGGATCGCTCGCTCGATAACTTTGTCGCCATTGTCGAGGCTGTGCTCGAGTGAAGCGGCCGGCCCACCGATAAGCCCCCGTCGCTTCCGGCTATGCGCCTCAGGTCGCCTTGATCGCTGCCTTGCCGATCTTGCGCCATCGGGCGTTTTCGCGAACCAGTTTCAGGTCGTCGGTCGTCTCGGCGAATGTCCGCAATCGGTATTGCCGGAGCAGGTCCGGAAAGAGCGCCCCTTCCGGCAGGCCGGCCAGTTGCTCGCGGACCGAGATCTTTTCGTCGATGACCCGCGTGCCCCAGGCATTTTCCCGAATCTGCAGCTCCGCGGCCAGATCGCGCTCTTCCGGTGCGTTTTCGTCCAGCGCACCCAGCAGGATCGAGTGGAACAGCGCCACATAGCCAATCTGTCTCAGGCCGCCCACGACCCGCACCCGCGGCAATATGGCAAGGACGAGGAACATCAGGAACAGGTTCGGCAGCAGCACGCCGTCCAGCAGCGCCTGCCTGAGATGCGGCCGCTCGAACGGGACGGAAAGACCATGCGGCCTGTCAGGCTCGATCAGGTGCCCGTTGTCGAGGACGAGCCTGCGCACGCGCTCCTCGCGGATGCCCCAAAAATAGTCCGTGGCATTGGGCAGGAATCTGCCAAATGGGCTCGACAGGGCCTCTTGCAAGGCTCGGTCGAGACGCTGGCGTCTTGCGGGCTGGGTGAGCAGCTTTGAAAGAAGACTGCCGTCGTATTCCAGATGCCGCGCCATGGCAGTCGCGGCGAGCCGATCATCGATGAAGACGGGAACGGCCATGCCGGAACGATCCCAATTTGCGACCAGATCCTCGTTGAGGGCCGTCAGCGCATCGGCGGCGGTTCCAAACACCTTGTCCTGGCTGGCAAGCAGTGTACCCCGCCAGCGGCTGCCATCCGTTTCATCGCCAACCGCTTCGAGCGCGCGCTTGTTGAGGGAGACAGGACCGGCCACGCAGACGCTCTTGCGGCACAGTTTGTGGCGCCCCAAGCCAAACAGGTTGACCTTGTCGTCGCCGACATCGAGCCATCCCGGCCCCTCCCGACCAATGGTCTCCATGGTCATCGTCGTGCCCATGAAGCCGAAGAATGCCGACAGCCCGTTTTCCACCGCGCCGAGCCAGGCAAGCAGCAGGGCATCGAAGGTAATCCGATCCATTAGGAGGAGGCAGTGCAGGCCGGATTGAATCACCGGTCGGTGCTCGAACTCTTCGAGGACCTTAGCGACCTCCTCAGGCTGCATAGTTACATCGAGGCGCTGACGCAGGACGTCGCGCAGGATCGAGCGGGCGGCGATCGCGGGGCTTGATACAGGCCTTGCCACCGGCCGCCACAGATGACGGGCGTAATCGGAAACCGGTGCATTCCAGTTCTGCTCGACGTCGCGCACGACTTCCGGGCAGAGCAGCGACAGCACAGCCAGAATTTCCACCGGAGGCGTAGGGGTTGGATCAAAGACGGCGGTCATTGGTCCCGTCTAGCCGCATGTGGTGCAAACGCCAAGGGAAACAGCGAATCTCAGAACCGCAGTCGGGCCATGCTCAGGAGGTCGTGGTACTGCCCGTCAGTGAAGCCGGCCTTCACATGCCGACCTTCGACCTCGAAGCCGTGGCTCGTGTAGAGACGGATGGCCGGTTCGTTGTCGGCATAGACGGTCAATTCGACCCGCTTCAGGGCCCGCCAGTTATCGGCCACGTCGAGCAGCGCGCCGAGTATGGCAGAGCCGATGCCCTTGCCGACAAAGGCATCGTCAAGGCCGATATTGATCTCGCCGACATGCGAGCGGCGCGAACCCTGCACGACAAGGTTGCCATGGCCGACGACCTTGCCTTCCAGCTCCGCGACGATCCAGGTGGTTTCCTGGCCGGACTTGGCAATGCGCCGCTCCACCTGCTCCACCCTCTCGAAAGGCATCCTGAGAGTGCCCTGGCGGAAGCCCGGCATGTTGAAGATAGCGCAAAGCGCCTCCGCATCGCTTGGCCGGACGGCTCGGAGCTGCGGTTCGATTTTTTCGGAGGACGGCGAGGTCGTGCTGGTCATAGCTTTCCCGGCTAGAGCAATTCTAGGAGAAGTGTAAGCGGTTTTTCCGCCCGGAATTGCGTCAGAACAAAGAGATAGAGCAGTTCGCCGGTTCCTTTGAAACGGTGAAATGCTCTAAGCGATCGGCCCGGCACGATGCACCGGACGTCACCCGAAAATCCAGTCGTCTCCAAATCTAGGATGCCGATTGCGAGCCAAAATACCGGGAGGCGGCGTAGAGTTTGAAGACGCCGCTGAGACCGATCCAGCCGAAAAGGGCGAGCCAGCATAATGTCTTTGTCGCCGTCCAGTCGATCCGGTGCACCGCAGCGTCGGTGATGACCAGGCCAAGGATGGCAAGCAGGCCAACCAGAAACTGCGCTAGGCCGAGCACCAGCAGTTCCTCGCGCGGAGCGTTTTTCCAGAGGAGATATACGCCGCCGGCGCCGGCGAGGAAGATGGCGCTGTAGACCTGGGCGTGAAAGGGATCGACCGGCCAGGGCCAGCTGCTGCTGACCACCCGGGGAAACAGCAACATGCCGACGCCGTATAGCCCAAGGATCGCCGTTTCCGTTGACATGTAGCCGCGCCATGCCGGGGTTAAGGCCACGCCTTTTGCCGAAGGACGGGCCCTGGCCCGCCACAGGAACAGCCCGGATACCGCGGCCGAGGCAAGATAGACCAGGAACCAGAGCCAGGCCGCTTTTCGTTCGAAGTTGAAATAGCCGAGATTGATGAACGAAGCCGCCGACACGATGACGGTGAAGATGAAGGCCATGACGAGCACCAGCCTGCCGGGCGACCAGCGATTCCAGAACAAGAGCGCCGCCATCACCGCCATTTCGGCAGTATAGAAGCCGCCGAGGAAGCGGGCGCTGAACGGCGTGACGGACCAGGGCCAGCGCGGCTTGACCAGCGCGGGCGCGAAAAACAGGCCGGCGCCTACGATCAGGACGATGATGACAGCCGCGGAGAAAAGGCGAAGGGCCGCTGGAAACGGCGGATTGTCGGATTTCGGCATGGGAAAGAGCCCCAAGATGAATGCCCTATCTACCATCATAGTGCCGCTTGCGGCCGGTGAAAATCTGCCGAATGGAAATTGAACTCTCACCATGCCTATCTATTCGAATGGCCGTATGGTCCGTTTCGACGTAAAATGAAGCACTCGGACCAAAGCACGGTCCGGTCAACGCGCCCCCGGGCGCATTTTCCGGAGCCTTTACGATGAACGAAACTCAGGATCTGTTCTCGCTTCTGCGGCAATCGAGCGATGTCGATCCGGTGGCGATCGACGCGATCAAGCGAACCATCGCGGAGGGCGATGACCGCGAGCTGTGCCGCATCAATGTGCCAGCCTTCGCCAGCAAGCACGGTCTCGACGAGGAGCGCGCCATAGGCGCCTTTCTCCACGCGGCACGGGTGGGCATCTTCGACGTCTCCTGGAATGTCCTGTGCCCCGGCTGTGGCGGCGTGCTCGACACCAACGCCACGCTGAAAACCGTGCAGAAGGACGAATATACATGCGCGCTTTGCGCCTCGGGCTATTCGCCGACCCTCGACGAGATGGTCGAGGTGACATTCACCGTCAGTCCCCGCATACGCAGGATTGCCGCCCACAATCCGCATGAGCTGCCGCCGCTGGAATATTTCCGGCAGATCTATTGGGCGTCCGGCGTCGATCTGCCCGATGAAGATTTCGCGAAAATCATGGAAGATATCACGCTGGAGGACATCGAGCTTGCGCCCGGTGAAAAGGCGGTTCTGACCGTACAGCTTCCGTCCGATTTCATCATCGTCTTCGAGCCGGTTACCCATTCGGTGCAGTTCATCGACGTGAAGGGTGAGCCGACAAAGGAGCGCCGAAGCCTTTCGTTGGTCTTCGACCGCGACCATGTCAAGAGCCAGACGCTGGAGATGCAACCCGGGCCGTTGCGCATTTCGCTGGAGAACAGGACCGACACACGCGTGCTGCCGACGGTCTTCATCGCCGGCCACGGCTTGCACGATCTGCTGGGCAGGCGCCGGCCCTTTCTCACCGCCAAGCGGCTGCTGACCAACCAGACGTTCCGCGATCTCTATCGCACGGACACTTTGGCAGTCGACCAGCGCCTGAAGATCACCAGTCTGACTTTCCTGTTCACCGACCTGCGTGGATCGACCGCGCTCTACGAGCGTGTGGGCGACCTTTCGGCCTTCGATCTCGTGCGCGAGCATTTTCAGGTTCTGCAAGATATCGTCGCGGCGGAGGCGGGCGCGGTGGTGAAGACCATCGGCGATGCCGTGATGGCGACCTTCGCCACGCCAGATCGTGCGATTGCTGCGGCCCTCAGGATGCGCGATGCCATGCGCGCGCTCAACGACAAGAGTGGGCGCGAGGATCTGCTGCTCAAGATCGGTGTCCATGCCGGCCCCTGCATCGCCGTGTCCTTGAACGAGCGGCAGGACTATTTCGGCCAGACGGTCAACATTGCTTCGCGGGTCCAGAACCTTGCCAACGCACAGGCAATCTTCGCCACCCGAGCGGTGGTCGACGACAATCTCACCGCCGATCTGTTGCGCAGCAAAGCGCTGAAGCCGGAGCCCCACGAGGTCTCGCTGCGCGGCATTGAACGGGAGGTAGCAGTATATACGATCCCCTGAAGACTTCTCGACCTCTCACACCCGCCTATAGATAAAATAACGGCCGGCGGGCACCGAAGAGGGCACCGGGAGGCGTTGCAACTGGGGGTGATCGAGCGGCGTGCCGCTGACGGCGATGCCGCCGACGCGAAGCAGGCGCGCGGTCAGGTCGGGAAGCCAGGTAGCGGTCACTGCGTCGCGATCTTCATAGCCGGTGCCGATGTCGGCATGAACAAGAGCGGCGTCGATGCCAATGAACCTGATCGCCGTCTCGCGTATTTCGCCGAGCACGAGGTTTTCGGCTTCGGGAATTGAGCTGGAGTGGGCGGCCAGTGAGCGGTCGAACGCCACGATCCGGCGTCCGGGCAGGCGCTCGCGCAGATGATGAAACGTCCGGCCATTGCCGAGGCCGAGCTCAAGGACGGGGCCCTCGATGGTCGCCACCTGCGCGCAGACTTGATCGAGAATGTCGCGCTGCGCGGTCAGCCTGCGGATGAAACTCTCGAGGCGACTCATTTGCGTTTGTGTGTCCTGAACCAGCTCAAGAGATCGGCAATGCCCGGCACCGGAACGGTTCGCGGGTGAAACCCGAGGCGATGTATTAAACCCCGATCGAGCCTCGCGGCATATAGAGGCGAACGATGAACACTGCAACAACCGAACAGGCTGCCGACAAGGATCATACCAGGCAGAGCCGACGGCCCGGCGCGCAGCGGAATAACGACGTCACTTGTAGGGGTCTGCGGCGTCCCGCAGGCCGTCGCCGAGGAAGTTGAACGCCAGGATGACGAGAATGACGGGGAGGATCGGCAAAAGCAGCCATGGATAGAACGCGATCACGCTAACGCTGCGCGCCTCGGTGAGCAGGATGCCCCAGCTGGTTATCGGCGCCCGCAGGCCGAGCCCGAGGAAGCTCAGCGCCGTCTCGCCCAGGATCATGCCGGGGATGGAGATCGTCGCCGTGGCTATCAGATGCGACATGAAGCCGGGAATGAGGTGCCGCCGGATAATGCGGCTGCTGCTGGCGCCCATCAATTGCGCGGCCAGAACGTAATCCTCCTCGCGCAAGGCTAGAAGCTTTGAACGCACGGCCCGCGCCAGCCCGGTCCAATGGAGCAGCCCGAGGATGACGGTGATGCCGAAATAGATCAGGATCGGACTCCAGGTTATCGGCATGATTGCCGCCAGAGCCAGCCACAACGGAATGCTGGGAATCGATTGCAGAACTTCGATAATCCGTTGAACGATCAGGTCGAACATACCGCCATGATAGCCGGCCAGCCCGCCGATGACGATGCCGAGCAGGAAGCTGAAAGCGATGCCGACGAGGCCGATCGTCAGTGAAATGCGTGCGCCGTAGATGATGCGCGAGAGCACATCGCGCCCCAGCCTGTCGGTGCCGGCCAGAAAGAGCTGGCCGTTTTCGGCAGGGCAGACAAGATGCCTGTCACCTTCGATCAGGCCCCAGAATAGGTAACTGTCGCCCTTGCAGAAGAAACGGATCCGCTGAACATCATCCTGCTTGTCCATATAGTTCCGCTTGAGCGTGTCCATATCCAGCGTCATCTGGCGGCCATACACGAACGGCCCGACAAACTGACCGTCGTGGAACAGATGCACCCACTGCGGCGGCGAATAGATGTAGTCCATGTTGCGCGTGTGCAGATTGTAGGGCGCCAGGAACTCGCAGATCAGTATCCCAAGATAAAGCGCTGCCAGGAATATGCCGGATATGAGGGCAAGCCGGTGCCGTCGGAATTTCCACCACATCAGCCGCAACTGCGAGGCCTGGAAGACTTTCGACTGCTCAGGCGTCATCGCCTCGACCGACTGCAGGTCAAAGGGCGCAATGGAAACGTAGTGTTGCAGCGGGGCACCCGGAGCGGGCAGCGGCGATTGCGTATTCATTTGGTGCTCCCGCCCTGCAAACGAATTCGCGGATCGAGCAGCGCCAGCGCCAGGTCGGAAATCAGGACGCCGATGACCGTCAGGAAGGCGAGGAACATCAGGAATGACCCCGCCAGATACATGTCCTGGCTTTGCAGCGCCTTGATCAGCATCGGCCCGGTCGTTTCCAAAGACAGCACGATCGCCGTAATTTCGGCGCCGGAGATGATGGCCGGCAGGATAGAGCCGATGTCTGAAATGAAGAAATTGAGCGCCATACGCAGCGGATATTTGACCAGCGCCTTGAAGGGATGAAGGCCCTTGGCGCGCGCGGTCACGACATATTGCTTGTGTAGCTCATCGAGCAGATTGGCGCGCAGCCGCCGGATCATACTTGCCGTGCCACCGGTGCCGATGATCAAGACCGGGATCCAGAGATGGGCGAGGATCGACTTCGCCTTGGCCCAGCTCATTGGCTCGCCGAGATATTGCTGGTCCATGAGATGGCCGATGGACGTGCCGAACCAGATGTTGGCGAAATACATCAGGATCAGCGCCAGCATGAAATTCGGAATGGCAAGGCCGAGAAGGCCGAAGAAAGTCAGGCCGTAGTCGCCCCAGCTGTATTGATGGGTGGCTGAGTACATGCCGATCGGAAAGGCGATGAGCCAGGTGAAGATGATCGTGACGAAGGAAACCAGCACGGTCAGCCACATTCGGTCACCGATGACATCGCGAACCGGCAGCTCATATTCGAAGGAATAGCCGAAATCGCCGTGCAGCATTCCGCCGACCCAGTAGAAGTAGCGAATGACCGGCGGCTTGTCGAAACCATACTCCTTCCTCATCATCTGGATGCGATCGGAATCCACCGCTTCCCCCTGAGCCCGAAGCTCTGCAACATAGCTGTCGAAATAGTCGCCCGGGGGAAGTTCGATGATCGTGAACACCAGCGCCGATATGATCAGCAGCGTTGGGACCATCACAGCAATGCGCCACACAATATATCGAAGCACGCTCAGGACTCTCCAAGCCAGAATGTGTCCGGCATATAGACACCGAAATAGGCGGTCGGGTCGTAGCCGTAGAGCGCCTTGTCAGGCAGATTGCGCAGCCGCGAGGACGCCAGAACCGGCTGATGCGTTCCGTTCACCGTGCCGATCGAAAACACCTGATCGGTGTAGATCGACAGCATTGAATTCCAGATTTCGGCGCGCTCCGCGGCTTCGGTCGAAACGTTCCAGCGCTTGAGCAAAGCCATCAACTCGACCACAGGCGGAAGGTCGGGCGCCTCGCCGACCGTGCCGTGAGACAAGTAGTGGGCACCCCAGAGTGGCCATTGCAACTGGTCGTCCATGGTGGGGGCCAACTGGGACGGGTTCATGTCTGCGGTCGCCACACCATTGTCGATGCCCGACCAAATCGACATCATGATCTCACCACCTAGCGCGCGGCTGCGGAAGATGTCTCGCTGCGAAGTCCGGACGAACAGGGCGATGCCGACCTGCCGCCAGTGATCGGTGATGAGTTCGAGCGCGTCGGTTTCCAGCGTGCTTTCGCCGGCCGTTTCCACGATAACGTGCGCCGGGCGTCCATCGGGAAGGATACGCAGACCGTCATCGTCGCGCGCCTTAAGCCCGACCTCGTCGAGCAGGGCATTGGCCTTGTCGGGATCGTGGGCGACCCAGGCTTTCGCGAATTCCGGCCGGTAGAGCGGGCTCTCCGGCAGAACTGTATCGGCACTTTCCTGCGCCAATCCATAGAACACGGCCAAGTTGATCTCGCGCCTGTCCACTGCGAGCGAAAGCGCGCGGCGCACGCGCACGTCGCGAAGAAGGCCACGCCACACCGGGTCGGCACAATTGAGGTTGGGCAGCAGCGCCAGCCGCGAACCCTGTGTGCGTTTCCACAGATGCATCTTCACCGGGTAGCGCTTCTCCGCGTCCTTCAGGAAGGCGTAGTCGGCAAAGTCGATTCCCATGCATTGCAGGTCGCTTTCGCCCGCACCGGTCTTGGCGGAAATGATCGCCGACGAGCTGACATTCATGACTACCCGGTCAACATAGGGCAGCTGCCGGCCATTCTCGTCCATTCGATGAAAGAACGGGTTCCGCTCGAAGACGAACTGCTCGGCCGGCGGCTTGGTCCGGTTCCGCCAGGGATCGAGCGTCGGCAGTTCCGGGTTCTCCGGGCGATACTGCCGCGACATGCGGATATGCAGGAGCGTCCATTTCTTGGCCCTGTTCTCCTCCATCAGGCCGGCGAGCCGGAACGGATCCTGGTATTTCTTGTGGAACTGCTTGAGATAGGCGGCCGGCAGGACAAGCGATAGCGGCGAAGCGGCAGCGAGCTTGGGCAGGAAGTCGGGATTAGGCGCATCCCAGCTATAGCGGACCGTCTGCGGATCGACGATCTCGAAGCGTGGCGGCTTGCCATCCGCCAGCAGGGTCGGGGGGAGCCCGCCTTGCGTAAGCTCATCGTTCAGCCAGACATCTTCCCAGCAATAGCGAAAATCCTCCGGCGTCAGCAGGCTGCCGTCAGACCATTTATGTCCTTCCCGTATCTTGAAAGTGAAGACGCGATCGTCCGCCACGTCGAAACTTTCGAGAATGTCGGGCTGCAGATTGAGCTTTTCATCATAACCGACCAAGCGAGCATATCCGTAGATGGTCATCATCCGGATATCTTTCTGGCTGCCGATGATCGTGCGCAGCGTGCCGCCATACTGGCCGGGCTGCCGGCCCATCGCAGCGAGGTTCAACACGCGCGGGCTCTTGGGCAAGCGTTTGGCGAGTGCCGGCAACGCCAGGGCCTTCAGCAGCGGCTGAAGAAATTCCGGCTCCAGATCGCCGGCGTGCAACGTGCTCGGCACAAATGCCGAAGCCATGAGTCCAAGGACGGTGCGCCGGCTGATCAATGGCGTAACTCGCTGACATCGGCCGAACGCCGGGCCAGCACGAGGTGGCCGCCGCCAAGATCGAGCGGCGACAGCATATCGTCGCTGCCCTCGTCGCGGAATTGCGGTCCCCAGGCGCTGCTGTCGGAAGCGCCGCTGAGCTTCAGCGTCTTGAAATCCATCGGCCTGTCGAGATCGGGGAAAGGTACTGCGGCGACCAGTGAGCGCGTGTAGGGGTGGATCGGTTTCCTGAGCAGGATTTCGCGCGGCGCAAGCTCGACGATACGCCCGCCGCACATCACCGCGATGCGGTCGGCCATGTAATCCACCACCGCCAGGTTATGGGATATGAACAGGTAGGTAAGGCCCAGTTCCTTCTGCAAGTCCTTCAGAAGGTTCAGAATCTGCGCCTGGACAGAGACATCGAGCGCCGAAACCGGCTCGTCGCAGATCAGCAGTTCAGGCCCCAGCGCCAGCGCGCGCGCGATGCCGATACGCTGACGCTGCCCGCCGGAGAAACTGTGCGGGTAACGTTTGATAAAGCGCGGATCGAGCCCGATTGCCTGCATCAGGTTCTTGACCATGGCCAACCGGGACGCGGCATTGCCGCGCTGATGGATTTCCAGCGGCTCGCTCAAGATGTTCTCCACCGTCATGCGAGGTGAAAGCGACGAAACCGGATCTTGGAAGACCATCTGGATTTTCGCGCGCAGCATGTGCAAGGCCTCGCCCTCGCCTGCCAGGACGTCGATCGGTCCCTCGCGGCCGTTGAAGATCACAGAACCACCGCTAGGGGTGACAGCCCGCATGAGGATCTTGCTGACGGTGGTTTTGCCGGAACCGCTTTCGCCGACCAGACCCAGGCATTCACCCCGCTTGATGTCGAAGCTCACGCCGTCGACGGCGCGAACAGAGGTTTGATGATCCCCACCGAACCATCCGGACTTGCGGATGGTGAAGGTCTTTGTCAGATCCCTGACCGACAGCAGGATGTCGTCCGGCCCCTTCGATGCCGGCGCGGTCTGCTTGCCGAGCAGGTTTCCGACATTCACCGGCACCTCGCGCAGCGCCTTTAGCCTTTCGCCAGGCTTCAGGTCGAAATGCGGAACGGCTGCCATCAGGCCCTTAAGGTAAGGATGGCCTGGCCGGCGGAATATCGCCTCGACGGGTCCCGCCTCCATGATCTCGCCATGGTACATGACCACCACCTCGTCGGCGACATTGGCGACCACGCCGAGGTCGTGCGTGATCAGCAGCATCGCCATGTTGAGCTTAGTCTGAAGCCCGCGCAGCAATTGCAGGATTTGCGCCTGGATGGTGACGTCCAACGCCGTCGTCGGCTCATCGGCGATCAACAGGGCGGGCCGGCAGATAAGCGCCATGGCGATCATGGCGCGCTGACGCAATCCTCCAGAAAGTTCGAAGGGATACATGTCATAGGCGCGCTTGGGATTGGGGAAGCCGACAAGGCTGAGCATTTCCTCGGTCCGCGCCTTGCGCTCCGCCCGAGCCATGGGCGTATGAATCTGCAGGGATTCGCTGACCTGGTTGCCGATCGTGTGCAGCGGCGACAGCGATGTCATCGGCTCCTGAAAGATTTTGCCGATGCGGCTGCCTCTCAACGCCCGGATTTCGGGCCCATCACGCGACATCTTGAGGATATCCTGCGTCGTGCCGGGCTTTTCAGGATCGGAAAACAGGATCCGGCCACGAACATGGGCTGTGTTCGGCAAAATGCCCATCACGGCCTGGCTGAGAACCGACTTTCCGGAACCTGACTCGCCGACAAGCGCAGTAACCTTACCGGGCAGGACGCGAAGATTTGCGCGCCTGACGGCATGCAACGGCCCCCCCATGATGGCAAAAGAAATGCCAACGTCTTCGATCCGCAGCAGATCGACACTCGAATTCATTCTCACACCAGCCCCACTCTGGCAGCTCTCCAGAAAGCGAGACTAGCGCATTGTCAGCCCAGAGCAACTTGGATTCGAAGCGGTCGCCAGTGGCGGAACCGACGACCAAACTGGCTACCAAAGGCGATCGGGCCAGATCGCGGCGGTTTACTGGAGCTTACTCGGGTCGCCCGCCGCCATCCGCGCGGCATCGCGATGAAGCAGCATGACCTGCTCGGCGTCCGATCTTCGGCCGTGAACCGGCTCCGGCGCACCGTCTTCATCGAGTGCGAGAGCTCCCGACAGATCGGGTGAAAGCACCGTCAGCTTCTGCTTGATGCCAGCCAGTTCCTCGTGGCCGAGCGTCAGCCAGCTGTGGGCGCCGCAATAGCCGGCGAAGTCTTTGCTGGCCAGAACGCTGTGCGGATATTTCTTGGTCAGGGTCTGCAGGCGCTGGACCTCGTTCACAGCCGAGCCGAAGACAGAGAATGTGAGCCGGTCGGTAAGCCCGACATTGCCGAACATCACATTGCCGACATGCAGGCCGATACCGAATTTGATGTCGGACAATCCCTGCTCCTTTCGGCGCAGGTTGAGATCCATCATGCGCGCGCTGGCCTTGTGCGCGGCCGCAAGCGCAGCCTGGCAGGCGATCTCGGACTGCGAACGGTGCCTTTCGCAAGGGTAGACGGCAATGAAGCCATCACCGATGAAACTCATGATCTGCCCGCCGTTGCGGTTGAAAGGTGCGGCAACGGCGTCGAAAAACTGGTTCAGCGTATCGATATAGACTTCGCGGCCGGAGGTTTCGGCGAGCCTCGACGACCCGCGCATATCTCCCATTACCAGTGCGGCGCGGATTGTATCGCCCTCGCCGCGCTTGATCTGGCCGTCAAGCACGCGCCTGCCAGCGTCGCCCCCGAGATAGGTGGTCATCATGTTGTCGGCGAGCTTGGTAAGCACCGCCATCTTGGTGGCGATAGCGAGATGGCTCTGGATGCGCAGCAGCGCCGAAATCATGCTGTCGCTGAAGCCTGCGGCGCTGTCGGTGGACCAAGACCCCATCATGCCCTGACTGGCGTTGCCGCTGAAGGGATGAACGAAAGCCATGTAATCGGTGATGCCCATAAGCCGGAGGTCATCGAAAACAGGAAACTCCGACACCACTGACGGGTCGAGTCGGCGTCGCAGATGGTCGAGCCTATTGCTGAGCAGATGATAGTATGGACTGGTCAGGAATCTTTCAGACGGCAAGCCGGCCTCCTTGCGGAAGCCTTCCACTTCCATGCCCTGGCCGCGAACCCATGTGAAGCCAAGCGCGTCATAGAGTGGGTGAAGCATCGAGAAGCTCAAATGCACCCGCTTCAGCGGCAGGCCAGCAGCAGCCAGCCGTTCGCAAAAGCCATTTACCAATGTTTCCAGGTCGTTGCCCGCCAGCGCCGATTCGTTCAGCCAATCGGCAACCTTATCCATGAGAATGGTGGAAATTTCTGCGTACGATGTGCTCATGCTATCTCGAAACCCGTCGGAAGACGGAGCCATTATCCTCTGATCTGTCATAACACAGTCCGTCAACGACCCAACGATAAGACACCCGAAGTCAACAAGGCCGGCCTCGCCGGCAAAAGCGGTGAAGAATATCCCGGATGACTATCCTTGCGGCCAAGGGGAAGGCGTAAATGCATCTGTATTCCGTGGCGTTATGTGGCGAGTCAGCCGTCGCAGTGCAACCACGATCCTGACACCGCGCAAGAAATTCGCCGGCTCAGATGCCGTCAGGCCTTCACCACCGTCTCTCGGTCCAGCCCGAGGCGGCCAAAAACATTGCGTGTGTCGACGATCAGAGGGGCGTGATCAGCGATCGTCTGATAGTCGATCGCGTCGTGGTCGGTTGCAACGACGACAGCATCGAAGTCCTTCAGGGCCGCCTCGGTCAATTCGACCGAGCGGCGCCCCTTGATCGCCATATGCTCCCGTGTGGTCGGTATCTCGGTAACATGCGGATCGTGGAATTCCGCCTTGCCGCCCCAATCCTCGATGAGTTCAATGAGCCGCAATGAAGGGCTTTCGCGGATATCGGGCACATTCTTCTTATAGGCGAGCCCGACGATGAGAATGCGCGAGCGGCTAAGTGCCTTGCCGCAGCGCCGGTCCAGCGCCTTCGCCAGTTCATCGACCACATGACGCGGCATGGCCGTGTTGATCTCTGCTGCCAGCTCGATGAAGCGGGTCGGCAGTTCGTATTCGCGCGCCTTCCACGTCAGGTAGAAGGGATCGATCGGAACGCAGTGCCCGCCAAGTCCAGGGCCAGGATAGAACGGCATGTAGCCGAAGGGCTTGCTCTTTGCCGCCTCGATCACCTCCCAGATGTCGATGCCCATCGCACCGAGCACGACCTTCAACTCGTTGACGAGAGCTATGTTGACCGAGCGGAAGATGTTTTCCGTTAGCTTGACCGCCTCGGCGGTCGCCGTGGTGGAAACCGGAACGACGGTCTTGACTACGCCGTGGTAGAAAGCCTGCACGAGCGCCGCCGCTTCAATACCGTCGCCTGCCACGACCTTGGGGATCGTCGCGACTTCAAAGCTGCGGTTGCCGGGGTCCTCGCGTTCGGGCGAGAAGCCGAGGAAGAAGTCTATCTTCGACCGCAAGCCGGTTTCTTCCAGTATGGGCTTGATCACGTCGTCGGTGGTGCCGGGATAGGTGGTCGATTCCAGCACGACGAGCTGGCCGGGACGCAGATGCTTGGCGATGGTGCCTGCCGTGTTCCTGACAAAGGAGAGATCCGGCTCACGGTTTTTCGTCAGCGGTGTCGGAACGCAGATGATGATGACCTCGCAGGCGGCCAGTTCCGCAAAATCCGCAGTGGCGCGGAACCGTCCGCTCGCCACCTGGCCGGCAAGGGCTGTCGACGTCACCGCCTCGATGTAGGATTGGCCGTTGTTCAGGCTCTCGACCTTGTAGGCTTCGATGTCGAAGCCCGAAACCGGGAAGCCCGCGCGTGCGACCGCAACCGCCAGCGGCAATCCGACATAGCCCAATCCGATCACGCCGACTTGCGCGGCGCGCGTCGAAATCCGGTTTAGAAGGTGGTCATATATCGATCGTGAGGCGTCCAAAAATCTGCTTTCCCGTCAATTCGGACAGGCTGTCCGTTCCATGGCGAGGCTCATTAGCCTCCAGGGCCCATGGTCGAGGCATATTGCGGAAGATCGGTTTCCGCAAGCCGTCATCAAACCGGCACCTTCGCCTTCAGGCTTGCGGCAGCCATCGCATAGCCGCCGGCTGCGCCATCGATGAAATGAAGGTGATCGCGCTGCAGCGGCGAAGCGACGAGGCATGTCATCAAGGCCGATTTCTGGCGGTGCAGGCCATAGGTGCAGATGCCCGCCTCTTCCGCCTGTTTGAGCCGGTTCTCGATCCGCTGCAAGACATCCGCGTCAACGTCGATGGTCATCTTCAAGCCGTCGTCGAACTTCCGGAAGTCCGAATTGCTGGCCACTTCACGTTTATAGACCTTCGGATCGAAACCGCCGATCGTCCAGCCACATCTATCGGTGACAGCCGTAAGCGTCATGAGGAACACCACCCACAGCTTCGTCAGCCACCGCCGTCCAACCGGCGCCGTGGCCCGCGCCTCGATATCGAGCCCGGCGGGCAGTAAACTGTAGGCCGGCCCGTCCGCCGGTACGGGGTGGCCACCGCGCTCCTGCCTGCCGGCAAGGGCGATGATGTCGGAAACCAGCAACTGAAAGCCGCGCAAGTCGCGCGACGCCCGCGGTATGGCTATGATCGAGACGATTTCGCCATGCCGGGCTTCGATCGGGTTCCAGCGGCAGGAGAGGCCGGTCAGATCCGGCCGCGCGCCGGCCGGCGCGGGATCGATGCGGTAGCGCCCCGCTTTCATCTCGGCTTCCGCCCAACTGCCGCCACCGCCGGCGAACATTGCATAGAAGACCGCTTCGGAGGCCTGGAACCTCGCCACGCGAACGTCGAGTCCTTGCGCTCTTATATCCCCTATCGGCACGATTGCGGCGCGCAGGGCAAGGTCCAGTTCGTCCGCCACCCATCTCTGGACAGCGGCAAGCGCGTTGCGGGCGATCTCCAGCGCCGAGCCGGGAAACGCCACGAGCGCGCCGTCGCCGCCAAAGACAAAGGGAAAATCTTGCCGACCCAGCGCATTGAGCAGCGCCGAAATGACGCTGGCGCCGGCCATATTGACGGTTTTATAGCCCCCAGCCTCGATCGCCTTGGTCGAGCCGACGATGTCGGCGGTGGCCAGCGCCCAGTCATCGGGGAGAGGCCGATAGTTGTCGATGTCGGCAACGCTTTCGAACTTTGCGAAGACCGGCAGAGAAGCGACAAACGGGTCGGACGCGGCAGCTGTTTCCATGGGCATCAGATAGCATATTTCACTGCTTGAAGGGTGAAGTCGATCATGCTTCGAAATTGACTTGCGCCGGCTTTGCGATGATAGGGTCCGGCGATGCGAATTGCCTTCTACGCACCGCTGAAGTCACCCAATGATCCCGTTGCCTCCGGCGACCGCCAGATGGCACGGACGCTGATCATGGCGCTGGAGCACGTGGGGCATCGCGTCGAACTGGCATCCGAATTGCGCTTCTATCTACGCGAACCGGAGCCGAAAAGTTTCGATGCGCTCAAGATCGAGGCCCGGGAGGAAGCCGCGCGGCTGACAAGGCTTTGGGCTCGTGACGGCAAGCCCGATCTCTGGTTCACTTATCATCCCTATTACAAGGCGCCCGACCTGATCGGGCCCGAGCTGACGGCGGCCTTTGCTGTCCCCTATGCGACAGCGGAAGCCTCCTATTCGAGGCGGCGCAACGCCGGTTTGTGGGCTGATACGCAAGCTTTGGTGGCGCGAGCCGTCGAACGAGCGGCGCTGAACATCTGCTTCACGCAAAGGGACCGCCAGGGACTGGCTGATGCGGTACCCGGCGCCACTTTCGGCATGCTTTCGCCCTTCATCGACACATCGGCATTCCGTGAAGCGCCGGCACAGGGCTGTCCGACGCGCCTCGTTACCGTCGCCATGATGCGCCCGGGCGACAAACTCGAAAGCTATCGCATGCTGGCGCAAGCGCTCGGCTCGATCGGTCACCTGCCCTGGACCATGTCGGTCGTCGGGGACGGGCCTGCCCGTGACGAGGTCAAAACGCAATTCGCTGGCTTGCCCGCCGACCGTATCGAATGGCTTGGCGCGATTGAGCCGACCGCCGTGCCGAATGTCCTCTACAGTGGGGGAATTTACGTCTGGCCGGGTTTCGGCGAGGCCTATGGCGTTGCCTATCTTGAAGCGCAGGCCGCCGGCCTTCCGGTGGTGGCTCAGGACATCGCCGGCGTGCCGGAGGTCGTGCGGGACGGCCAGACCGGGTTCCTCACCCCGCCGGGCGATGTGACGGCGTTCGCTTCAGCCATTGAAAGGCTTCTGGCCCGTGACGACGAAAGGACCATCATGGCCGCAGAAGCCAGACATTTCATCCTCGAAGAACGCTCCCTCGGTGCTGCGGCAGCGCGTCTCGCCGAACTTCTCGCGAAGATCCCGGTTTCATGACATCCGACCAGATCTGGCAACCCTTGGTGGAAGAACTGGCGCGCTGGCAACGGGCGGACCGCAAGGCAGAGTTCTGGCTGCGCGACGATGACGCCGTGGATCCCACACCTGCGCTCGATCGGCTGCTCGACCTCACCGGTCAATTCGCAATTCCGGTCACTCTGGCCGTCATTCCGGCCCTGACCGATGAGAAGCTAGTCGTCCGGCTTGACGAGGCGCCGCATGCCACCGTCGCCATCCATGGCTGGGCGCATCGAAATCATGCGTCGGAGGGCCAGAAAAAGCAGGAGCTAGGCCCGCACCGGCCACGCGAGGCGGTGCTCGATGATCTGGCTCGCGGTCTGTCGCGCATAACCGGCCTGCACGGCGCATGTGCCGTTCCGATGCTGGTGCCGCCCTGGAACAGGATCGACGCCGGCTTGGTATCCGAGCTTGGATCGATAGGATTTGCGGCATTGTCGGTCTACGGGCCGCCGAAGCCGGCTTCGCTGGTAGTCGTCAACAGCAATGTCGACATCATGGACTGGCATGGCACGCGCGGTTGTCGCGATCACGGCACATTGGTTCAGACCATCATCGCGCAATTGCGGCACGCATTCGACGGCGGCGAACCGGTCGGCCTGCTCACCCACCATCTCGTACATGATGAATCGGCCTGGCTATTCCTCGAACGGCTGTTCACGGTCACCGCACAGACTGAAGCCCGCGCATGGCTTCCGATCAGGACATTGATCGGGCGCGGCGCCGCTAGGGCAATTCCGGGAAAAGTGTGAGCGGTTAGGCTCGGCGCCTTCGCCGTAGCCTTCCGTCCGGAATTGCGTCAAAACAGGTATAGAGGAAAATAGCTCAGCGCTTTTTACGCAATGAAATTGGAAATTTGAGCGTCTGGCCATCCCGCGCGGCAAAAGCGCCGGCAAACCTGTCCTTGGCCAGTTTCTCCATCTCGTCCAACTCATCGTCGGTGCGCGACGGATCGTGGTGAAACAGCGCAAGCCCCCGCGCGCCGGCGGCCTCACAAAGCTTGACGCCCTGTTGCCATGTCGAGTGCCCGTTGCCGCGGTAGCGCTCCATTTCCTCCTCGGTGTAGGTGCAATCGTAAATGACGAGGTCGGCATCTTCGATGAGGTCGAGGACCGCCTGATCGAGCTTGCCCGGCTCGTGTTCGGTGTCTGTGATCACCGCCACGACGCGGCCAGCCCATTCGACCCGATAGCCTATACAGCCACCGGGATGGGTCAGGCTGCCGGTTCGAACCACCACCCCTTCGCGCGGCCGAAGGACGTCTCCGGATACGAAATCGCGGCAGTCGAGGCTTGCCTTGCAGACGTCCAGTCTCACCGGAAACCAAGGCGGCTGCATGAACTCATCGACCATCTGGCGGGTCGTCATGCGTCCCGCAAGATGCCCGGACCAGAGCCTGACTTTGACGGTGCGGTCATAGATCGGCTTGAAAGCCGGCAGCCCGATGATGTGGTCGTAATGGCAATGGGTGAAAAACAGGTCGAAATCGGTCACGCCCGACGCCCGAAGCGCCCAGCCCGCAGGCCGCAAGCCAGAGCCCGCGTCGAACAGAAGCGTATGCTTGCCGCATTGCATCTCAATGCAGATCGTGTTGCCGCCATAGCGGGAGAATTCTGGCCCCGATACCGAAATGCTGCCGCGGACGCCCCAAAACCTGACCAGGAAAACGTCGTCGTCCATGCAAGCCCTTCGTAGTACCCCTCGGCCATCGTAGCCAAACAACTGCTGCTAGGCGAGACAGGTTTTCCTCTTGGTGACCCTTTCCGTGAGAGGCCAGGGCCATCACGACGGCAAGGATCGGCGCAAATCATTCATTGTTTGGCGCTTCGTGCGTCGATCAGATCCGCGGTCGTATGGCTCAGGCGATCGGCGAGGACCCGTACCATCTCGATGGTCATGTCCGGAAACTCCCTCATAAGCCTCAGGAAATGATCCTTTCGGATTCTCAAGGCCTCCAGCGGACTTGCGGCTCTGACGGTCGCAGTACGATAGACGTCGCACAATATGGCGATCTCGCCAACGATCGAATTTGGCACCAGTTCGGCCACTTTTATCGGTCCGCCATCGGAATCGACCAGAATATCCGCCCTGCCCGAAAGGATGACATAGGCGGCGTCTCCCTCGTCACCCTGCCGGAAAAGGATCTCGCCGGCGCCGTAGCTCACGCGATCGGACGTGAACGCAAGCAGCTTGAGCTTTGCCGGCTCTATGCCGGAGAACAAGGGAACGCGTTGCAGCATTCCAACCTCATCCTTGAGCAGCATTGTCGCAAACCTTCCCAAAATTCACGTCTGCGAGACTAGAACAACCGACGTCCAGATGAAATCAGTTCCGTTTCCGGGTGGCAATACGAACCACTTGAGGTGGCAAGCCCCAAACAGCCGGCAAGCTCGATCCCTTGACCTCGCAGCAAGTTTCCCACCGGCGGATGATCCCATCTGAACGTCCAATGCTCTATGACAGCAGTTCCTTGAAAATACCGCGCCCTGCCAAAAGCGTCTCGTGTGTTCCGTCTTCCACCAAACGACCCGTGTCGAAGACGACGACGCGATCGAACATCATCGCCATAGCCGGGTTCGTCACGACCCACACGACTGCCGGCGAACGGCCGTCGCGTCTGGCTTCCTCGAGCACGTTTTGCAGCACCTTCTCCTGTACGCGCTGGTCGAGC
Source organism: Mesorhizobium sp. WSM3859 (assembly GCF_002295065.1). GTDB lineage: Bacteria > Pseudomonadota > Alphaproteobacteria > Rhizobiales > Rhizobiaceae > Mesorhizobium. Next base: position 514,272 of record NZ_NSGG01000004.1, on the reverse strand, counting down.
GCCGACAGCGGCCGGTTGAGAATGAGAAAATCGGGACGCTTGAGCAGGGCCCGGGCAACATCGAGCTTCTGTCGCTGTCCACCAGTCAACCGCCTGCCGCCGGCGCCGACGTTGAAGTCCAAACCGACATCCAGCAGTTCGCCATAAAGCCCCAGTTCATCAAGAATGTCATAGACGATGGAGCGTATGCGGTCCGGCGCGTCGGGATGGTTGCTGCCCAGCCGCCCGAACAGAACATTCTCCATGACGGTAGCCGCGGCAATGTATTTGGCAGGATCGTAGCGTTCGACCGCGTTTTGCAGCTCTGGCGGCAGGTCTTCATAGAACTGGTTACGTGCGGCGACGATCTTGTTCATCAATTCGTCGCTCAGCAGGCCGAAGCGATGCCGAGGCTCGATATAGGCAAAGCTCAAGGTGACGATCATGGCGCGGTCGCTCTCTGAAACCGTCTCGTAGGGACGGTTCTTGAGCCGTTGCAGCAAGGTTTCGTAGGCGGGTATTTCCTCGGCGCTCATGAAGGCGAGCTGCTGGAAGAACGGGTGATCGGGCGGCAGGTCGGCAAACAACTCGATCGCCTGTTCGGCGATCTCCAAGCCCATTTCGTAGAGCGTGCGATCGAGGCCGGCTTGTCTCAGCACGGAAGCAAAATAGGGATTTGCCGCCAGAGCCCTATCGGCCAGCTCCGGGCCGGCGGCAGCGCCGAAGAGCAGGTTCTGGCCGATCGTTGCTTCCTTGTTGTAGGCGCCCGGTTCGAAAGGAACCACCAGTCCGCTCAATCCTTCGTGTTCCAGCTGGGCTCGCAGCGCCGCACGCAATTCGACGATGCGCCCGGCAAGCTCCGTGTGACGCGTGAGATCGGCCGAGGAACGCAGGCCTAGATCCAGAATGTCGCGCGACAGAAGAACCGCGTCGAGCACCTGGCGCACGGCTTCAAAGAGGTCGTGCGGGCCGGTAGCGCCGGCGGAAGCATAGTCGATCCAGTCGCTGTGGATATCGAGGTCCGGGTTGCCCGACCGGCGCGCCTCGTCGATGTTCCAGCGCTGCTGGTCTGCCGCGGCACCGTCATAAGTCACCGATGTCAGCGGCGCATGCTTCAACCCGTAGAGCAGATTGTCGCGGAGGCTTGCCTGGAACAGGAAAACATCCGACGAGGCATAGGATATGCGCCGGCCGGTCACTGCTTCGGGGAGTTCAAGCAGATCGTCGGCGCCCGAAGCGACCCTTCCGCTTTCGGGCCAGTTCAGCCGCGCGAAGGCTTCTGCGAGCGCCTCCGCTCCACCTGTTGAGGTGCTGACCAGCGCCACCGTCTCACCGGGCTTGACCTGGAGGGAGATACGGTCGAGGAGCATTGCACCGCCATCGTCTGTCATGGACAGACCGATCGCCGACAGGGGGTTGGTCATCCGACCGGGGTCGTCGATCGTCAGTGCCCCGATCCGCGGCGCAATGAGACCCTCGACGGTGAACTGTTCAACGACCTGTTGATATTTGACCTGGACATCCTGCCGGTCCTGATCCCAGTCGATCAGTTCCTTCATCGGTCCGGGCAGATCCTTGTAGGCACCGATCACGGCCACGAGCTGGCCGACGTCCAGCCGCCCCTGGATGACCAGATACCCGCCGACCATGTAGAACAGAAACGGCGTGATCTGCGCGAGAAAATTGTTGAGGAACTTCACCATGAATTTCCATTGGTAAAGATCGAAGCGGATCTTGAAGATGAGCCCGAGCCGGGCAGCTATGTCGGCGCGCTCGTAATTTGATGTATCGTGGACGTGAACCGCGCCGATGCCGTCGACGATTTCGCCGACGCGGCCCGAAAGCGCGCGCGCCGTCAACTGCCGTCTGCGCCCGAGCACGATCAACCGCCGCCGCATTCGCGGGATGAGCACGATCTGGATCGCCACGATCACGGCGGCGATCATTCCGAGCCAGAAGTTCTGGACCACGATGAACAGCATGGCCGTCAGCGCCTGGCCGCCGAGCAGCACCGGCTGGAGGAAAGCATCGCCGATGAAACCGCCCAGGGGCTCCACCTCGTCCTTGACCATGGTCGCCACTTCGGCGGATTTCACGCGCTTGAAATAACGCGGCGGAAACCGCAGCACACGATCGACCAGATCGAAGCGGATACGCCGCAGCATGCGTTCGCCGAGGCGGCCCTTGTAGGTGTTGATGTAGTATTTGAACAGGCCGTTGATGATGACCAGCAGGAGGAACACAAGGCTCAGGGCAAACAGCGTCGTCGTGCGGTCGAGCTGAAAACCGGAGAAGAACTGGACCTCTCCGATCAACGGCAGGTTATAGTGCAGCCTCATGAATGGCTGGGTCGCGCCCGGTTGCTCGAAGCCCTTGCCTTGGATCGGGCCGTTGACGATCAGTTTCGGCAGGTCAAAGGACATGAAATACGGGATCATCGAAAGCAAGACGATAACCAATATCCAGAGCTGCTGCTTCTTGGTGTGCGTCCAGATATAGCGAGCCAGGCTGGGTTCCATATGCGACTGTGGACCTTCAGTTTAAACAACAAAGTAAAAGCATCAGCTGGTGGACGGCACATCGGCAATCATCGCCGGCGACATGTTCGAAGCCTGCGAGGCGGCTTGGCGGGGCAAGATTGCGTTGTGTCGCCCGAAATCCCAACGTACAAGGCGAATATGATGGATGTCACGCAACCGCGCAATGCCGGCATGGAGGGGCACGAGCAGGCCTTGGACCTCACGCGGGGAATTGCTGCCTATATCAACCACCCTCTCGTGGCAGGGCTGGCGCGCGTCATCGCCAAACATCCGCAGGCCGACATCGCCAACGCCTTCAACCACAAGCAGGTGGCCTGCAAGATGTGGGCGCTCGACAGGCTGTTCGAAAGCTGCGGCGGGCGCTTCGGGCGCATATGGGTTCTGGGCGGATGGTACGGCATATTGCCTGCAATGCTTTTCAACGACCCCCGCTTCGACATTGCTGCAGTCGATAGTATCGACATCGATCCCGAAGTCGCGCCAGTTGCCCGGACCCTCAACCGGGAAGCCGGCGACCGGTTCCGGGCGCTGACGGCAGATATGTACGCACTCGACTATGCGGCCGGGCCGTCCGACCTGATAGTCAATACGAGCTGCGAGCACATCGCCGATCTGCGCGCCTGGCTTGCCCTGCTTCCGCGGGGCACGAATGTACTGCTGCAATCGAATGACTATTTCAGCGAGCCGACGCACATCAACTGCGTGGCTTCACTTGCAGCCTTCGAGGCAATGGCGGCGCTGCGGGAGATACGATTCTCCGGCGAACTACCGACAAAAAGATATACGCGCTTCATGCTGATTGGGACTGTTTGATGCATTTCGCCCAAAAGCGCGTAGCGGTTTAGGACAACGACATGCATCAAAACAAAGACTTAAAGCGCGGTGCCAGTGCGACGCGCTTTAGGCCCCGCCATCTGCTCGATCATGTCCTTTTTCCGAGACCGGGCCCTTTAGGGACCGCGTTCGATGCCGCTCGCGCAGGATTTGCGCCGAGTGACGCGCCCCTTCCAGATCGAGACGATGCGCGGGCGGGCTCGGCGCCACAAGCGCCTGTTCGATCGCCTGCGCCAAACCTTCAGGCGTCAGGTCCTTTTCCATCAGCACCGTTGCAAGACCGAGTTCTTCGAGCATCAGGGCGCGAACCGTTTGTTCGGTTTCCCCGCCGGCTGCAAATGGAACAAGCAGGGAGCGACAACCCGCGCGCAGGACATCGCAGACCGTGTTGTAGCCCGCCTGCGAGACCGACAGGCGGGCGCCGGTGAGCAAGCTGGCAAAATCCTCGCGGAAGCGGAAGACGGACAGGCCCGGCGTGGCATCGCGTGCGATGGCGTCAAACTCGTCTTTCGGCAAGTTGGGGCCGGTGATCAAACACCATTTCCAGCCATTGTTGGCATTCCGCGCCGCTGCGATAGTGGAACTGACAAGGCCCCTTCCGGCAGCCCCACCGCCAACCGACACCAGAATGTCGAAGCGCTCGGAGGCCGCGGGCGATGGCGGCGCGGCAACGAGCCCTGTGTAAGTGACCTCGGCCCTGATTGCCCCAGCCAGTGGAAATGTCTTGTCGATGGTTGCGAAAGCCGGATCGCCGTGGACCATGACTAGGTCGAAATGCCTGTTGATGAGGTCGACCGTTTCCTCATTTCGGCCCGGCTTGACGCGCTCCTGAAGGATATCCCGGACGGACGTCGCCAGCAGCGGTCTGGGCGATGTCGCCTCGATGGCCTCGATCAGCGGCAAGAGTTCGAAACGCATCTGCCGGCGTCCAAATGGAAAGGCCTCGACAATGACGATGTCAGGCCTGCAATCCCGGTATGCCTGCAGCAGTGTCTCTGAACGCCGTTTTTTGAAATCATCGTCGATGGGTTTGCCCTGCAGGTCGACAAGGCCGGAAAATCCTTCATCACCGGAGGTGACAGGCGGCAGGATCACAGTTTTTACGCCTGGCCCCGGAAACCCCGCGATCGGCGCGCCGCCGGTCACGACGGTTACGTCAAACCCGTCATCGACCAGTGCCGCTGCGATGCGGCTGGAGCGCGCGAGATGGCCGATACCGAGCAGGTGCTGGACATAGAGGAAGACGCGCTTCAATCGGCGGCCCGCCACTCGCGCTCGAACAGTTCTTTGAGCTGTCCGATGCTTGCCGTATGATCGAAATTGCCGCGCACGCGCCGCTCAGCGGCGTCGCCGAGGCGGGCGCGCAGCACGGGATCACGGATCAGGCGCTCCAGCGCCTGTGCCAGGGCAATTGGGTCTTCCGTCGGAACCAGCAGCCCGGTTTCGTCCGGCGACAAAAGCTCCGGCACGCCGGAAATATCGGTCGACACGCAGGCAAGCCGCTGGCTGGCCGCCTCCACCAGGACATTCGGCAGACCGTCCCGGTCGCCATTTGCGGTGATCCTGCAGGCCAGGGCGAAGATGTCGGCGCAGCGGTAGTGCTCAAGCACCTCCTCCTGCGCAAGCGCTCCCTTCCAGGAGACGCGGCCATCCAGCCCAAGCTTTCGCGCCAGTGCCTTGAGCCGTTCCAGTTCCTCGCCGCCGCCGATATGCTCGAAACGCCACGCCAAATCGCCAGGCAAGAGGGCAAGGGCCTTCAGCAAGGTATCGTAACCTTTCTTTTCAACGGCGCGCCCGACACTCAGAATGATAACCGGTTCGCCCGGCGCCGAGCCGTCATGCTGTTTTCGCGCCTCGCCGAAACTGCCGAAGCGATCGAGGTCGAGCCCATGGTAGCTCAGATGCACGGCAGAGTTGCCGTTGGCGAGTTCTTTCAGGCGATCGAAGCCGGTTTTCGTGCAGGTGACCGTCCAGCGCGCCGAGGAAAGCTTGCCGGCTAGATCCCAGTCTGCCGAAGTCCAGATGTCCTTGGCATGGGCCGAGCAGCTCCAGGGCAGGCCACGAAGCTGGCTGACGTAGCGCGTCACCGATGCCGGCGTGTGCGCGAAATGCGCATGCAACCATCCCGCGTCTTCCGGCCATTCGGCCGCCAGCACGAGCGCCTGCCCGAAGCGGCGCACGCGATTGCGCGTGAAGTCGCGGGGGATATCGGTAGCCAGCGATCCGAGCGCGCGCCAGAAACCCGGCCGCAGCAGATAGGCAAGCAGCGAGCGAACCACGCGCAGCGGCTCTTCATGCAGATATTCCGGCAGATATCGGACGGGCGCTTTGATCTCGTCATGCACGGGATGGCGTTTTTCGTCGGTCGGCCGCCTGAGCGCGACGAGTATCAGGTCGAACCCCGCGCGCTCCAGACCGAGCAGTTCCTGCGCGATGAAGGTTTCCGACAGCCGCGGATAGCCCTTCAGAACCACGACGATCTTGCGGCGTTGCAACTCAGCTCATTCCTTCAATGACCGAAAGGTGAGGGCTGGCCCGCCGGTCGAGCAGTTCCGCGACGATTTCGGAAATATGGGGCAGCCCTTCCAGCCTCAGATGCGGATTGCTCTGGGATGGGCGGGGCCGGTCCGGCAGCGCCACCAGTGCATCGGCAAACCGCTGGGAATCCTTGGCTTCGTCCGGCAAAAGCATCTCGATGAGGCCGAGTTCGGCTGCGCGCCGAGCGCGAATCAGTTGTTCCTCCCGAGGCTCGGTGCGCGGCACGATCAGCGCGGGCTTGTCGAAAGACAGTATCTCGCAATAGGTGTTGTAACCACCCATCGCCACTACCGCCTTGGCCCCGGCAATCAGATCTTCCATGCGGTTGTCGAACTCGATGATCTTAATGCAGGGAATCTTGGCCCCCTTCTTGAGCAGCTTGTTGCGCTTGCGCGCCGGCATGTAAGGCCCAAGCACGATCAGCGCCCTATGCTGCAATTGCGGGTCCTGCTGATAGGCATCGATGACGTCGTGGATCAATTCGGCGCCGTCGCCGCCACCCCCTGTGGTAACGAGGATATACTCGCCCTCCGGCCGGTGGCCGGGCAACTCGATCCGCTGCAGGCTCCGTTGCAGGAAACCGACGAACCTCATCTTTGCCCTGACAGCCGGCGGCACATCCAAGCCGGTCAACGGATCGTAGAAATCCGGCGGACCATAGGCCCAGACCTTGTCGTAGAACAGGCCTATCTTGCGCATGACATCCCTGCGTGCCCACTCTGCTTCGAGCAGATGCGGCGCATCCATCACCTCGCGCAGGCCAAGCACGAGCGTGGTACCCCGCGTCTTGAGGTAGGACAGCGTATCCTCGATCTCACCGCGTAGGCCGAGCGGTTCCTTGTCGACGATGAAGATATCCGGCCGGAAGGTCTCGGCCGTGTGGCGGATGATCGACTGGCGCATCCTGAGCGTCTCATGCAGATCGATATCCTTTTCCAGCGAGGTGTACTCGCCGTTGCGCAACTTGATGACGCTGGGGATCTTCACGAAGTCGACACGGGCGCGATAATCGAAGGCGCCGGCGATAGGCGCGCCTGAAATGATCAGCACCTGAAGTCCGCGGAAATCCTCGACCAGCGAATGCGCGATGGTCCGACAGCGCTGCAGGTGGCCGAGCCCGAACGTGTCGTGGCTGTACATGAGAATTCGAGCGTCTTGTACGTGCTGGATCATTTCTGAACGTCTTTTAGAATTCTCGCCTTGGGAACCAGGGCGGTTGAGGAAGCCATCCTGAGGCCTAACCGACCTGTTGTGAAACATGAGGGCGCAATTTTCAATTCGTATTACCCAAGAGGCCGCAGATCGCCCCTCACCGTCCGCGAATTCATAGTCTCCCATGCGACCGGCGCGATGCGAAAGGTCAGATAGCTCTGATCACTCTGACCCGGTTTTCGTGGTGTAGATGGACGGCAACAAGAATCCGAAGCCCTTCGTGAAGCTACATTCGCACGAAGTGCTAGGTCCTGTCTTCCCCGACCTGAACATCTCGGCACCTGCTCATCACACCGAACGCGCGATGCACCGAAACCCAAGGTGGCAGGTGGAGGTATCCACGGGCTGCGCCATACGAGCAGCCGGACGGTAACGGCGGCAGTAGCTGGGAGCGCACAGGAAGGAACCACCCTTGGTGACCTTACGCGGAATTCTGATGTCGGGCGTCAGCGGGTCGTAGCTCGCGTCCCGCTCCCCGCCGCGCGGATTGTCCATCGTGCAACAGGGGCTCTCGATCCGGCGGTGTTCCTGATACCAGTCGGCAGTCCACTGCCAGACATTGCCGGCCATGTCATAAAGTCCACAGCCGTTTGCCGGGAAAGAGCCGACCGGCGCGGTCCATTCGTAACCGTCCTCACAGTCGTTGTGATAGGGAAACTCGCCCTGATAGGTATTGGCCATATGCTGGCCACCTGGGGTCAGTTCGTCGCCCCATACGAAGTCGGCGCCGTCCAGCCCGCCACGCGCGGCGAACTCCCACTCGGCCTCGGTCGGCAGCGCCTTTCCTGCCCAGCTCGCATAAGCTTCCGCGTCCTCGTAGGCGATGTGCACGACAGGATGGTTTTCGAGCCCTTTGAGGCCGCTCGCGGGGCCCCGCGGATGCCGCCAGTTGGCGCCGCGTACGTAGGCCCACCAGTTGTAATGATTGTTGCGATCAATGCTGCGCGGAGGCCTGACGAACAGGGCTGAGGCCGGCGCCAAGGCCTCCGCGCTGGCTCCGGGATAATCCGCGGCATTTGCCGGACGCTCGGCCAGCGTGACGTAACCGCTGGCCTCGACAAAGCGTCTGAACTCTGCATTTGTGACCGTCGTGCGATCCATCCAGAAGCCGCCGACGGCGACGCGGTGCGCCGGCGCCTCTTCCGGATAGTGGCTGTTCGAGCCCATCAGGAATTGGCCGCCCGGGATCCAGACCATATCGACGTGCGACGCGGCCGCCGGCCTTGCGACAAGTCGTGCCTCAGTCATCGGGCGGCCTCGTCGGAACGGCAGAACGCATCCGCCTTTCAGTCCCCCGCGGCGAACATTTCTTCAGGGCTTGGCGTCACCAGCGGCGTGAAGTAGGTCAGCCGCACGGCTTCCATCAGCAACAGCGGAGGCTTCATCTGGGTTGCGAGCTCGGTGATCCTTGCCTGCAACGTCTTGACTTTGTCAGGATACTTGTCAGCCAGATTGGTGGCTTCCGATTTGTCCTCCGCCAAATTGAACAGCTCTATCCGTTGCGGCAACGCCGCCGCCCACACCAGTTTCCATTCGCCCTCGCGCACCGCGCCGGTCATCGGATCGACATTGTAGACGATCTCCGTGCGCGGCGAAGGCTTTCCCTCGCTGATGGCCGGCCACATATCCATGCCGTCCAGAGGTTTGTCCTTGCCAGGCTTGGCACCAGCCAGCCCGGCCAGTGTCGGCAACATGTCAACGACGTGCATGAGGCCATTGAAGACGCCAGGCTTGATCTTGCCGGGCCAGTTCATGAAGGCGACCGAGCGGGTGCCGCCCTCATAGAGGGTGCCTTTGCCGTCGCGATAGGGGCCGTTATTCGCAGGCAGCTTGCCGCTCACCTTCGAGTCGCCCGTGAACATCGAGTTGATGACACCGCCATTGTCGCTCATGAAAACGATCAGGGTATTTTCGCGTATCCCCTTCTTCTCGAGGGCGGCCACGACATTCCCGATCTCGTCATCGATCACCGAGATCATTGCGGCATAGGTTCTCCGGTTCTCGTCGGCGATGTCCTTATACCGGTCGAGATATTCCTTCGGAGCCTGGAATGGCGTGTGGGGCGCGGTGAAGGCGAGGTAGAGAAAGAGCGGCTTCTTCTGATCGTGAGCATTGATGACTCGGACAGCTTCCCGACCGAACAGGGTGTTGTCGAAGCCCGGCTCCTTGATCGGCTTGTTGTTCCTGTACCAGTCCGCGATACCGTGCGAAGCATGTTTGAAATGGTCGATCTCGCCGACCGTTGCCCCGTAGAATGAATCAAATCCACGTTGTTTCGGCCAGTAATCCGTCTTGCCGTGGCCGAGATGCCATTTACCGCTCATCGCCGTCTGATAGCCAGCTTCTCTGAGGATTTGCGGAAGAAGTGTCTCGTCGAGCGGAAGGCCATAGGTCCCTGCGGCGGGGACGACGCCAACCTGCATGCCATAGCGTAGCGGATAGCGGCCGGTCATGAGGGCGCAACGCGTTGGTGTGCACATCGGCTGTACGTAATATTCTTCGAGTTTCGCCCCCTCGGCGGCGAGCTTGTCGATGTTGGGCGTCTTGATGTCTGATCCGTGATAGCCGACGTCTTTCCAACCCTGATCGTCCGCAACGATGAAGACGATGTTCGGCTGCGATGGCCCTGCCGCCGCAGCCTGGACGCCGGCGAGCCCGGCGAGTGCGCCTGAAAGGCCGACGGGTACGGCCAATCGCGAAACGGCGGCAGCCGTCCCGGCCATCAATGCATCCCGCCGCGTAATTTTGCTGGTTGTGCCGGCTTCAGCCGGGAAGTCACGATCGTTTCTCATGTTACGCCCCTGCTCTGCTAATTCACGCCGCTCCACTCAAACCAATTCGCATCTGATTTTTTTGACGCTCCCGCCAAGCACTCGCCGGCTACACAACAGAGGATTGCTTCAGGGGCACCAGATGCCCTCTGCGCACATCTCTGAAGTGGTTCAGCCTGCCCATGATCCCCACTCGCCGTTCGTCGGCGATATTCCTGCGCTGTTTGATCTCGCGCTATTCGGATTCCAGGTTATTCCTTGTACAACCGTGCCGCTATCCACTTTGCGCAAAGTTTTGACATCCGGGCCAGCATCGCCGGCCATAGGGAGCGCCGCCCAGGGGGATGAGCCTGCCAGGCGGTTTCAACGTTCCGGGTGCGGCCAAAAAGGTATTCGACGGCGCAGATCCTCATTCTCAGCAGTCGCAAGCGCCGCCCGGAACCCGCCACTTCATGTCAATCCGCTTTTATCCTGGATGGGCTGGTGAGAATTGATAGGTGAACCCCAGCATTGGCCCCTGCTGGGTGAGTTTGTTCACGAAGCCGTCGTGGCTGTAATTGTCGTGTACGGCCCGGTAACCGACGAACATCGACATCTTGTCGTTGAACTGATACCCGGCGCCGCCCATCACGTCCCACATCGATTTGGATCCCGCGCCGAAACCGCCGACGAGGCCCCAGCCGGCCAGGTAGAATCCGTTACCGACGTCGGCCTTGAACTTGGCGCCGATCACTGGATCGACCCATGTGTCTCCGTCGCTGGCCGAAGTACCGCCAAGCGCACCGCCGTGGAACTCGAAACGGTTGTCAACCGACCACAGGCGGGCGCCAGCGACAAGATCGAAATTCGCCCCATCCTGGTAGTAGACGCTGTAGCCACCGAGCGCAGTGCCCATGAAAGTGCTCACCGTCGCATCGATATTGGAGGCGAGGATTCCCCTGGGGGTAGCGATGTCGGCGTTGAGCTTGGCGTACACAATGTCCGTGCTGATGGTGAAAGGCCCATTGCGGGCTTCCGTGACCCCCATAAAGCCGAATCTGAGGTTGTTCAGCACGTCGCTGAAGCTCACATCGACGTCCTGAGGCGGAAATCCGAAGAGGCCGCTTTCGCCCTTGATGCCCGACGCCCACAGATACGGGGCGACGGTAAAGGTCCAACCTTCATCCTGTGGCTTGGTGATGTCTGCTGCAAAAGCATTGGTGGCACCAAATGTCAGTACTCCTGCCATTGCCAAGGCCGCCAACTGAAGTTTCTTCATCATTGTCCCCCATTTTTATTTGCTGCTCCACCACGCCCAGCCAAGACTCAGCTTCGTATTTGATGACCTCCTCATGTGCTCTGCCAATTTCGGCGCACGCGCTATCCCCCAAGCCACATTCCGGCGGTATCAAAACGCCGATTGATCTCGCGCAATTTGCACTTAAGCTATATCTAATACAATCGTCCCGCTATCCACTTTGCGCAAAGGACGTGCCTTGACTGCCTGGCCATCATCGCCTTCGTACAGGGATGTGCAACTTGGCCCTGACGACCTCACCAGCGCCGCCTCTGGTCTGCCGGTGAAAATAGATAGGCTTTCGCCCGGGTACCTTCCCTCCCGCATTCGGCAAATCCAATCTCCCGGCAGGTGGGCGCTCGATCTGCCAGAATTCAATTGCGCCTTTCGCGCCAATGGCGGTTTCGATCCAGGCTCCGTGGCGTTGGTGGCCGTCGAGCGGGCCTGCGGGTCGGCAATATGCGGGATCCCGCTTGAAGACGACTTGATCCTGGCGATCCCTGCCGGCACGAGCGTGACTGCAACGGTCCGGCCCGGCCTCACTTACGTTGTCGCCATTGTTCCGACCGCAACCTGGGTGGAAATCCAGTCGATTGCCGCGGGAACGGTCCTCGAACAGATCAGCGATCGCCCCTCGGCAGTACGGCTCCCCACCGACGAAGCGCAAAGAATCCGACGCCTGATGAAGTCGATGGCGGACCACCTCGGGGCAATTGCAAGTCACTCCGTTCTGCCGGAGCAGCCTCCAGGTGCGTTCGTGGAATATCTAGGGATGATGGCTGACGCCTTCGCGGGCGCAGGCAATCATGAGACCGGGACGGCCGGTTCCACGAGTCGTCATTTAAGACAAGCATCGGCGGCCGAGGATTTCATTCGCACTCATATCCAGGAAGACATACCCATCGTTCGACTGTGCAAAGAAATCGGTGTAAGCCGTCGACAGCTGGAGTACGCCTTTCGCACTACGTTTGCTGTAACCCCGCTCGAATTCATCAGAGCGCTCCGCCTCAACGAAGCCAGACGGCTCCTTACCACGGCACGTGCTGACGGCTTGAGCGTTACCGCCGTCGCTATGGATGTGGGGATCACCCATCTGGGCCGTTTCGCCGCGAATTATCGACTCTTCTTCGGCGAATCTCCCTACGAAACACTGCAGCGCGCCGGAAGATCGTGACTGGGGCGCAACCTGCGCCGAGAAATGCCGGCATCATGCAAGCGGTTCGATGGAATTTGCGCAATCCGGATAGAAGTCGAACTTGAGAATTAGTAGATTCTAAAATGCCAACTATATACCGCCTCCGGCCGCAAGGTGGGGTCCAGTTTGGTTGCGGTTCGACACAGCTTGCCTCGGAAGCGTAGTTGCGTGGGCCGGAAAAAACGCACGGAGCGATGAGCTCTTGGGAGGATCAAAAATGACGAGACCTAGCTTGAGATTGACCGGCGCCGCCGGGATCGTCGTCGCTGTGATGTTTGCGGGGCTCATCGATGCCCTTGCGCCCTTCGCTCCTTTCGTCGGCGAAGCGCAGGCGCGAGTTGGCCATCCGCTCACGCCTGGCAGCGTCGCAGGCGTCGCGAGGCGCACCACGCGCCGAACGATCCGCCGCTCGACCATTTACGTGGCCAGGCTCCCGGCGGCCTGCGTGAAGACTTCGATCAACGGCACCGTGCTTTGGCACTGCGGCAGCACATATTATCAACCCTATGGCGGACGCTACGTCGTCGTCCACGTAAATTGAGTGGGAGCGGACCCCATCCCTTTGATGAACATTGTGGATCACATCCAATAGGGCGGGAAACTTTGAGAGGCGCTTCGATCGCGCGCTCTGGGACGGCGACGTCTTGCACCGCAATGTCGGTTTCTTCAAGGTAGGGCAACGATGGACGTAGATGTCCTTGCTTACCGATTTGACCGGAAGGTTGCAGCACGATGCCATTCATGAATCGACGATTGAGAGCCAGGAATCGGGCACGACCGGCACGACGTCTCGGAGATCTGACCGCGATGTTTGTCCTGATTGCCGGGCCGCTCGTCTTTGGCATCGCCCTCTTGTTGACTGGTCCGGCACAGGCGCAGGCGACAGCGACCGTCCCGCCTGAAAAGGTCAAACAGCTATTCGATCTTCTCGACGATCCTTCGGTGAAGGCCTGGGTGGCCGAGCAACGAAAGCAGGACGCCGGGCCGACCGGAACGCCTGCCGCGGCAGGAGCTTCGCCGTCCGGATCATCGTCCGACGCCGCGGCCGCGCCCGGCCGGATGAATACGATGGCGTCCTCGACGCTCGATCGGATCAAGCATCATATCGAAAGAATCGTGGGGACCTTGCCCTCGCTGCCAGGCCAGTTCGCACGCATTCGGGCAGAGACCATGGAGGATATGTCCGGCAAGAGGCCTGCCGGCATGCTTTTGCTGATCGCGATTTTCATCGCTGCCGGCCTGGCGCTCACTTGGGCAACGTACAAGCTCACCCGTCCGTTCCGTCTGTGGATCATCGCGCAATCGAAGGATGCGCCCATTGGGCGGGCCAGGAAGATTGGTGGCCGCACGCTTTATTCCAGCCTGCTGATCCTCTCGTTCGCGCTGGGCAGCGCTGGCGCGTTCATGTTGTTTGACTGGCCAATGCTTATCCGCGAGATCGTGCTGACCTTTCTGATGGCTGCGGTCGCCACAGCGGCTGTGCGCATGTACCTCGCAGCCCTGCTCGTCCCCTCCTTCATGCAGGTCGAGAACGCCGTCGAGGTTCGTGCTTTGCCGGTGACCAACGAAACGGCCGACCATTGGTTCTATTGGGTACCCAGGATCTTCGGCGTCTGCGCCTTCTTCGCCGCCGCGTTCATCCTCTTGCCGGGTCTCGGCATTGATCAGGACGGAATGCTGGTGCTGTCGGTAGGTGCCGATTTCGTGCTGCTGCTGCTCTTTCTGATTGCCGTTTGGCGTCGGCCAAGAACACAGCGGAACGATGGGCACGGTCACACGGCAGCGACATGGTTTTTGACTGCTTACTTCGTCGTCCTGTTCCTGCTGCGCATCGCCGGCCTTCCCATATTGTTCTGGTTTACCTTCGCCGCATTCTTCCTGCCTTTCGCAATCGTGCTGACGCAGCGCGGGGTCAATTTCGTCCTGCGGCCGGGTTCGGAAGATGCCGGCCGGCCTACGATCCCGGCGGTCACGATCGCTGTCATCGATCGCGCAGTCCGGATGATCTTGATCCTGGCGGCGGCTTACCTTCTTGCGCGTGCCTGGGGTCTGGACATGCAGTCGATGCAGGACAGCAACACGACGACCACGCTCATATTGCGCGGCTTGATCAATGTCATTGTCATTGCGCTTGCCGCCGATTTCGGCTGGTCGATCATCAAGGCCTTGATCGAGAGAAAGCTGGGCATCGAAGCGCAGCACGCGGTGATCAGCGACGAGGAGATGCCGATCGTCGATCCGCAGCAGGCGCGGCTGCGCACGCTCTTGCCGATCATCCAAAACATTCTGCTCGCAGTGATCGTCGTCATGGCGGTGCTGATGATGCTCGCCTCGGTCGGTATCCAGATCGGCCCCCTGATCGCCGGCGCCGGCGTCGTTGGCGTCGCTGTGGGTTTTGGCGCACAAACCCTCGTCAAGGACGTGATCTCAGGCGTGTTCTATCTGCTCGACGATGCATTTCGTGTCGGCGAATACATTTCATCGGGCAGCTACAGGGGTACGGTGGAGAGCTTTTCGTTGCGCTCCGTAAAGCTGCGCCACCATCGTGGCCCGCTGTTCACAATACCGTTCGGTGAACTCGGAGCCGTCCAGAACCAGAGCCGTGACTGGGTTACCGACAAATTCAACATCACCGTCGGCTATGACACCGACATCGAGTTCGCTCGCAAGCTGATCAAGCGGATAGGCCTGGAGCTGGCGGAAGATCCCGAATTCAAAAACTGGGTCATCGAACCGATCAAGATGCAAGGCGTGCAGGAGTTCGGTGAGTATGGCATCGTATTGAGGGTCAAGGTCACAACCAGACCGGGAGGTGCCTTCGCTATGAAAGGGAGATTCTTTTTACGCCTCCGCCAGGCCTTCAAGGAGCAGGGCATCGAACTGCCATTCCCGACCGTTCACGTCGAGGGGCTGCAGAGCCCACATGGGGCAGAGAATGCGCCTTTGGAGATCACACCCGAGTTGAAACTGGCCGTCGCGCAGTCGCACACCAACCGGCGCAGGAAAAAAGCCAGCACAACGGAGTAGGAAAGCTGTGACACCTGCCGGTCGCAGCGCGGCGCGGCATCGCCCGCGGCAGCGATACTTTTATTTTCAACCTCCGGGGCATGATCCGAAAAGCGGGAACCGGTTTTCGGAAAAGAACATGCTCCACCAGGAGTTGGATCAGGCTGGCGGTTCGATGAAACGTCATCCTGATCCAGGCCGACTGTCGTACAACAAAAGAATTCAATCCATTCGCATCGCGCTGGTTTTTTAGTAGGCTGTGGCGAGGCAAGGTTGAGGATCGGGCGTGACGGTAGTCGACGATCGCCTTCTCGAAAGCAAGATGACCAAGGTGGAGCAGGCGCGCGCCTGGAGCCCGCGCGTCATCTCGAAATTCGAGACGCTGATCAGGAGCGCCGACGACCACTCGCTCTATCGTGTCAATCCGCTGGCCTTTGCTCGCGACCGCGCAATCGCCGAGCCTGAAGCAATCGACCTCTTCCTTCACGCCGCCCGCTGTGGGCTATTCGACATGAGCTGGGATGTGCTCTGTCCCCAGTCCGGGATGGTGCTCGACAGTTTCGGCGCCCTGCGCACGCTGAAGACCCACTACGTCTGTGGCCTGTGCGACGTGTCGGGCGACACCGACCTCGACGATTTCATCGAGGTCACCTTTTCGATATCGCCGAAGCTGCGGCGCCTGCCGCACCATCATCCCGAGACGCTGCCTGTCGAGGATTTTCACTGGAAGCTGCACTTCGGACATGACGGGCGATTACCCGGGCAAGACGTTCGCTTTGTTGACGTTCTGCGCGGCTTCGTCCGGGGCATGACGTTTCTGCCGCCCGGGACCACCACAGTGCTCCGCGCCGACCTGGGACCGGGCGCCCTTGCGGGCGTCAACGTGCAGACGCAGGCCGCATTCGCTGTGCCGATATCCGGCGATCCGGTGTTGGCGCCGACGCTTCTGAAGATCGATTATGACGGCAAACGCTTCTTGCCGGCGTTGCCCGCCGTGCCGCCTGGTCCGATTGTCATTGAGGTAGCGAACAGGGGGCCGGTGCGAGGTTCATTGCTTGTCATCAACTGGCCGCCCGAGCTTGTCGCGCTGACCACCAAGCCGGCGCTCGATTTCGACCCCTATGTCTCCGGCGGAGCGTTGCTCGCGCGGCAAACTTTCCGTCAGCTCTTCCGGTCCGAACGTGTCGACGAGAAGGAGGGACTCGGCATCCGGCAGATCACCTTCCTGTTCACCGACCTCAAGGGTTCGACCGCCATGTATGAGCGCCTGGGTGACCTCAACGCCTACGCATTGGTCCGCGAGCATTTTGCTCTGGTCAACGCCGCGGTTCAGCAACATTCCGGAGCGGTGGTCAAGACGATCGGGGATGCGGTGATGGCTGCGTTTTCACAGCCGTCGGATGCGATTTCGGCCGCACTCCACATCTTTGAAGAAATCGATTGTTTCAACAGCGACCACGACGGGCCGGGGATCATCCTCAAAATCGGTGCCCACTGTGGACCGTCGATCGCCGTGACGCTCAACGACAACCTCGACTATTTCGGCCAGACCGTGAATGTGGCCGCGCGCGTGCAGTCCTTGGCGGAAGCCGGACAGGTCTGCATTTCCGAGGCGCTCCATTCCGCGCCAGGGGTCGGCGACATGCTCGCCGGCCATCGTGTCGTGGCCTTTGACGCGCCTCTTCGAGGCGTGCAGGGTGATGCAACCGTCTATCGCATTATGAGGGGATAGGAGCGATTTGGAACTGCGCCCTCGAGGCACGGCAAATCAGCCGCGGAGCCGCCACATTCGCACACGACCCGTGCCACGCAATTCCGTTTCCCCAAGCGGGTCGCAGGCAAAATCCGGTCCGAGCAATTCGTGGGTTGCATCTGAAATACGGATTTCATCGGGCTCCGCGGCCTTTTGAATGCGAGCGGCGAGATTGACGGTGTCGCCCCACAGGTCATAGACAAACCGCCTTTTGCCTATGACGCCCGCGACGATTGGCCCTGAGTGAATTCCAATTCTAAGGCTTAGCGGTTCTCCTGCGAAGCGCTCGCGCCTGGCCGACTCCCGCAGCTCGAGCGCATAATGCGCAAGAGCGTGTGCATGATCGGATCGCGCGACGGGCAGGCCGGCAACCGCCATCACACAATCGCCGATCGTCTTGATCTTTTCGCAGCCGTGCTGTTCCGAGAGCAGATCCGCCGCCCTGAAGAAGTAATTCAAGATAGCGAGCGTCGTCGTGGCTCCGACGCTCCGCGCTCTTTCCGTAAACCCGACGATGTCGGCAAAAAGCACACTGACCTCCGCGTGGCTGTCTGCAATTTGCTCGTCCGCTTTCAGCCGCTCCGCGATCGAGGCCGGAAGAATGTTGAGGAGCAGGGATTCGGCGCGCCGGTACTCGCGCGACAAACCCTCCTGGCTCTCCCTCAATGCCTCGTTCGTCGATTGCAGCTTGGCATTGAGTTGACGCTCCCTCTCCTGCAGGAGCGTCATTTCGTATGCCTTCTGCTGAAGCCGCTGCTGGTGGTCGCGTTCGGGTGTGGCGTCGAGAAAGAGCAGCCACACCGAGCCACCATCGCCGAAGAAATGAAGGTCCGCGACATGCCCGCCGGGCAGTTCCATCATCGGCATATGAAATGGAAGCTCGGGGCAAGGCAGCAGCCCTTCCATGATTTCAAGCTGCTCGGCAACCGGCTCGTCGATGCGAAGCGACGAGAGCCCGTAATAGTCGAGGTTGCCGCCTTTCTCTTCTATGCATTGCCGGGCGTCGATTTTCAGATATGCGGCCGAGCGCTCTTTCGAGAAGAAGTCGTACATCCAGCTTCTGACTTCTTTCGGCAAACTGGACATGGTCTACTTGGCGACCATCGAAGCAAGCTGACGAAACGCATCGTCGACATGTTCGCCCGAAAGCGCGCTCGTCAGATAGATCTGCCATCCACGTTGCTTGAGTTCGTCGATCTCGCCCTCCGGTATCGCCCACCGATCGGTCAGATCGGATTTGTTGAACAGCAATACGAACGGCATGGCGCCGAATTCGGCCTCGCACCGTTCGCGCAGCGTGAGCGCCACGGCAAGAGTGGCGGGCCGGGTTCCATCGACGACCAGCACGAGCCCGGTCGCGCCTCGCACATAGCTGACGCGGAACGAGCCGATATCGTCTTCGCCGGCCAGATCCCACAAGATCAGGTCCACGGTCTTATCCGGGAAGGCGACGCTCTTCTTGTCGATCTTGACGCCGACCGTGGTCAGGTAGTTTTCCGAGAAGATGCTTTGGACGAACCTTCGCACCAGGCTGGTCTTGCCGACGGCGAACCCGCCCAACATGCAGATCTTTTTTTGCAGCATCCTGGGCTCCGCACTACTCCAGGTTCACCGTAACCGAAACGCGGCGATTGGTGGAGTTCCCAGTTCGGCTATTTTCATTTTCGGGCACCGCCGGCTCAAAGGTGCCGGCGCCGCGAACCAAGAGCAGTTCCGGAGCGACGCCGCGCTTGTTGAGAAGCGCGCGAACTGTTTCGGCGCGGGCGGCGCTGATCGACGCGTTGGCCGTCTCACGGCCCGTTGTGTCCGAATGGCCGGTCAGCATGAACCGCGCTGTCACGCCTGCCTTGCGGGCATTTTCGGCGAATTCCTTCAACTGATCAGCCAATCTGTCGAGCGCCGGCGTCTGCTCCGGTCCCGGGACAACTCTACCGGAATCGAAGAAAATACCGGTCGTCTGGATGGCCTCTCTCAAATGATTGAGTTCTGCAAGGTTTAGCTCGCGCAGCTGCGAGACATCCAGAACCACTCCGTCCGCCGAAAGTTGGTCGGCGGCGGCTTGCGCCCGGCTGATCCAGCCGGCAGATGCCTCGCCCACGACAACGATGCGACCCTGGACGATCGAAAGCCGAACCGATTTCGGCGGGGACAGCGACGCCGTCAGCCGCTTCACCACGAACTTCGGATCAAGACTCTGATAGAATTGCCACTGTGAATGAACGCGGGCAGGATCGACCTGTGTTCCGGACAGCAGAGCTTGCGGGTCGGCGGCAAGAGGATCTCTCAGGCCGGAAATGTAGAATTGTCCGCCCCTTGCCGATTGTTGAGCGACGATGATTCCCGGTTGGGCCTCAAGTCGCGACACATAATACTGCCAATGCTCCGCCGCGCGCGCATCGGGGCTCACATCACGAACCTTGGAGATGTCGAACTCCGGCCCGCCTTCTGAAAGCTGCCTTGCCGCTGCGCGCGCCCGATCTATCCAGGTGTCGGGAGCTTCACCCTCGGCAACGATTCGGCCATCGACGATCGAAAGTCGCACTTTATCCATCGGATACAGCGACGCCGTCAGCCGCTTCAACACGAACGCCGGCTCGAGGCTCTGATAGAATTGCCAGCTTGCATGAACGCGAGCGGGATCGACCTGCGTCCCGGACAGCAGCGACTGCGGGTCGACGGCAAGCGGGTCTCTCAGGCCGGTAATATAAAATTGGCCATCGCGCACATTCTGTTGGGCGACGATGATGCCCGGCTGCGTCTCCAGTCGCGACACATAGGCCTGCCAGCGCTCTTCGGGGCTCACATCACGGACCCCGGAAATGTCGAAGACCGGGCCGCCGGCTGAAAGCTGCTGGGCGGCCGCCCGCGCCCGGTTGATCCACGCAGTGGTGGCCTCACCTGCGGCAACGATGCGATCATTGACGACTGAAAGCCGCACCGAATCCGGCGGCGTGAGCGACGCCGTAAGCCGCTTCAGCACGAACTGCGGCTCAAGGCTCTGGTAGAATTGCCAGCTTGGATGAACACGCGCGGGATCGACCTGCGTTTCGGCCAACAGCGACTGCGGGTCGGCGGCAAGCGGGTCTCTCAGACCGGTAATATAGAATTGGCCGTCGCGCACATTCTGATCGGCGACGATGATGCCAGGCTGGGTCTCCAGTTGCGACACATAGGCCTGCCAGCGCTCCTCGGCGCTCACATCGCGGACCCGGGAAATGTCGAAGACCGGGCCGCCTGCCGAAAGCTGCTGGGCAGCGGCCCGCGCCCGGTTGATCCACGTGGTTGTCGCCTCACCCTCGGCGACGATGCGACCATCGACGACCGAGAGTCGTACCGAATCCGGAGGCGCCAACGACGCCGACAGCCGCTTCAGCACGAACTGCGGCTCGAAGCTCTGATAGAACTGCCAGTTTGAATGAACGCGGGCGGGATCGACCTCCGTTCCCGGCAGCAGAGACTGCGGGTCCGCGGCGAGCGGGTCTCTCAGGCCGGCGACATAGAAGTCGCCGCCACGGATTTTCTGGTCCGAAACGACGATGCCCGGCTGGGCCGCCAGCCGCGACAGGTATGTCTGCCAGCGGTGTGCGGATTGCCAGGAGAGAAAGGACCAGCCGCCCGCCACGATCAAAACCAGCAGGACCGCCGTCACCACCAGCCACGGAAATCCCTCTTTCGAATCCATGTGCTGCAGCTCGACGCAGGTCTGCAACTGCGTCTCCACGCCGGGCAACTGGGAACTGTCGCCGTCGAACCGCTCCAGGGCCCGCGAGGATTCTTGATGGATGCGAAGCAGTACATCGCGGATGACTTCATGCAGTTCCTCCGGAGGATTTCCCCGGATCACCGCAACCAGGGTCGCAAACTGTCCGACTTCCGACCAGAGGCGAAGTTCCCCGAACCGGATGGTGTCGAGGCCGCTGTTTTCCTTCTCTTTGAAAGAATCCTTCACAAAATCCTGGATCGCGCTCAGCATCGAGGAAATCAGTTGAGGGTCTTCGCTGGTTGCGTCTTGGGAAGTTACATGCGCAATCAGGAGCCCGGAGGCGCGACTGATGAGAAAGACATGTTCCACGCGATAGATAAGAGAATGCTTGAGAACAACCGCCGAGAAGCTTGTCCCCGTTCGCCAGGCTTCAAACCTCCACTTCAACCCATGCCATGTGAATATATGCCTTAGAGACTCATTCAATGACTGGAAGGTCTGGTCGATCTTTTCGCCGATCGACTTGCGAATGGCCGGCAGAAACACCGGATACAATATATCCGTCAGCGTGTTCGGATTCTTTTGGATGGACCGCTGCGCGGCCCGCTCGACGGCCGGGGCAAGGGCCTCGCCGAGTTGCGCATGCGACGCGCGCGCGGTTGCCTCGGGCAGAACGTTGCCAACCGCGGTGGCAAGCTGCTCGGGTTCGTCGAGCAGGTGCGTAACGCGTGACAGCTCCGAGATTTCGCCGCCGACGAGCAGTTGGCGGAGCCTTTCCAGCCGATGGTCGGCGGCTGGAACGCCTTCGTAGAGGGCATGGTTGTCCGGATCGACGTTCCGGGCAATTTCCACCAAAAGGCGGGCCAAAGCCTCGCGATCAATACCGGTATCGTTCGAAGCTTGTCTTTGAGATAGGCTGATTGGTTCGACGCTCGACGTCAAGTTCCGATCAACTCACTTTCCAGCCACGCTCCGAATTGCCCTTGCTGCCGACGGGATCCTGGTTGAGACATTTCGCGACCTCGACGAACAGGCCGGCCAGAAGGTTCCGGTCGGTCTTGACGTTGCTGAGATCGGAAAAGATCTTCTCCATCAGCATTTGAGCGCTTTCGTTCTTCTGCTTGATCTCCTCGCGCAGCAAGTGGTCGCTTCTGCTCATGCGATCCGCGAATTCGCGCTCGAGCTCGCTCAATTGATCCGACAAGGCGCGCACCTGCTTTTCGAGCGCCTGGTTTTGATCGCGAAGATTGCGGTCCATCTCCTTGTCGGCCTCGGCGCGCGCGTCCTTTTCGTTGCGCAACTGCGTCGCCAGCGAGTCAACCTGCTTCTTGGCATTCGACTCGTAGGTTTCAAGATTGCGCTTGGTTTCGGATTCGACATCCTTGAAGCGTTGCAGGAACCGTTCCTCAAGTTTGGAGAATCGGCGATCATAGTCCTGCATCTGATTGCCGAACAAAAGATCGCGTATCTTGTCGACACCTGGAGCGTCACCGCCTGGCCCGCCCTCGCGAGCCTGGGAGGCCATGAAGTTCAGCCCGTTTCCCTCTGCATTACCTATCAGATTTGCATCCACTTTATTTGCCGCAGAAGCGGCACTCGAAGATTCTTTAGCCATCTCTGAGCCCCAATTACCCACTGCAAAATTAGAAGAAGGTAAATTATGTCAGACAAATAACAGGCCCGCAAGGCGGAATCCTCTTGGCTTGAAGCTGATTCGTCCGTCCCTTGTTCGCCTATTGGACAGCAGGACGCATCAAATGGTCCAAGGGGCTAATCCATCAGAAGTGATTGACACTGGTCTATGTCGCCCTCGCCATCGGATTTGCCGAACTCTCAGCACATTACCCTCGAAGCGATGGCGCAGACCGCCAAAATCAGCCCATATTCGCTGCGTAGAGCGGCTTGCGCCCATAAGGCGCGTGAACAGGTCCCGGCCCATGCGCCGCATTGCAGGATATCGATGCCTTTTGCAGGGTCGATGCGAGCGCGGCACTGGGCTGCGGACCGCAGACATCGAGGAGTTTTCATGACCAGATATCTTTTGCCTATCGCGCTCGCTGCCGCGGTCGCATTCCCGGCGCTGGCAAGCGCCGCCGACACGCAGCCCCCACCCCGCATCATCGTATCCGGCGAAGGCGAAGCGACCGTGGCGCCCGACATGGCGATCCTTTCGCTGAGCGTCATGCGCGAGGCAAAGAGCGCGCGCGAAGCGCTCGACGCCAACAACGACGCCATGGCTGCGGTGATCGCGGCGATGAAATCCGCCGGCATTGCCGAGCGCGACCTGCAGACGGCGGGCATACAGATCAACCCGCGCTACAACTACACCAACAAGGCCGACGGCAGCCAGGAGGCCGAGCTCGTCGCCTATCAAGTGACCAACACGCTTTCGGTGCGCGTGCGCGACGTCGACAAGACCGGCGAGATCCTCGATAAAGCGGTTTCGCTCGGCGTCAACCAGGGCGGCGGCATCGCCTTCACCAATGACGATCCGAAAGCAACGATCACCGAGGCGCGCAAGAAGGCCGTCGCCAACGCGATGGCCAAGGCAAAGACGCTCGCCGAAGCGGCTGGCGTCAGCCTGGGCAAGGTACTCGAGATCACCGACCAGAATATCGCGCCGGCGCCGATGCCGATGGCGGCCAAATCATTCGATGCGGCCCGCTCGGCCGTCCCGGTGCAGGCTGGCGAGAATTCCTACAACGTCCAGGTCACGGTCTCCTTCGAGCTGAAGTAACGATCGGCCGGCGCGCCACAGGCGCCACCGACACGCAGAAAGCCCCGGAGGATCGGTCCTCCGGGGCTTTTTTCGAGCCGCGCCTCACCTTCGAGGGGCTCCGCTACTCATATGCGATCCTCATAGAGGACCGTCCTTTCAGCCTCAGCGATAGATGATCGGGCAGCCGCGCTCGTTGGCGAACACAACCACCACGCGGTCGCCATACTGGCGGCCGACGACCTTCACCGTGCGGCGGCTGATGTCGACGATGCGGGCGCGGTGCAGGCCCATGCGCTCGGCCTTGTCGAGGGCGCGGTCCGGTGAGCAGCCACGCCAGTCGCGGTTGCGGCGCCAGTCGCGGCGGTAATAGCCGTCGTCGTCGCCCGTATAGACGCCGAAGCGCGGATCCTGGTTGTTGCCGAAGCCGAGATAAAGGCTGTCCGCATGCGCCGGAATCGCGGCAAGCGTGCCGAGCCCGACAAGCGCCGAAAGGGCAGCAGTCTTGATCGTGTTGAACATCGTCTTTTCTCCTTGTTGCGGGCTTTCGCCCCTAGAACCGATGATTGGAAAATACCTTTTTGTGTCTGAACTTTCCGCGAACCGCCTGTTCATGTCCGGTTCATGTACGCGCGAACCCGATAGGGTTCGTCGCTCTTCGCGAAAACGCTGTCCCCCTCAAGGTTCTAAACGCGAACCCGCAGGGTTCGTCGTTCCTCGTCAAAAAGCGCCCCACGGTTCATCATTAGGACGCGAACCCGCAGGGTTCGTCGCCAAGATGCGAACCGCTTACGGTTCGTCATCCAATATATAATCAAAGTAGTCGTCCGGCTCGGCCAGATCGGTCTCCTTGGCCTTCACCCGGCCCTGGATCGAAATGCCGGCTTCATGCACGGTCGCAGCACTTCCCGAAACAAGCCTATGCCACCAATAGAGATCATGGCCCTCGGCGATCAGCCGGTAGGCGCAGGTCTTTGGCAGCCAGGTGATGGTGCGCACATTCTGCGGCGTCAGCCCGACGCAATCGGGCACCCGTGTCAGGCGGTTTGCATAGTCGGAGCAGCGGCAGCTTTCGGCGTCGAACAGCCGGCAGCCAACGCTTGTCCAGAAGATCTCGCCCGTATCCTCGTCCTCGAGCTTCGACAGGCAACATTTGCCGCAGCCGTCGCAAAGTGATTCCCACTCGGCCGGGGTCATCGCCTCAAGTGTCTTGGTTTTCCAGAATGGCGCGGTCATTTCGGTGGATTTGGCCCTCCGCGACCTTCCGGTCAAGCACTGCTGTCACGCAGGCTCACTATCAACATTAGAAAAACACGAAATTGCCTTCAAAAGGCCGGCCGAACATCCTTGGCTGGCGTCAATGCCCTGTAACGGAACCAATTGCGGCTGATGAAAGTTTGGGCAGGGATGGGACCCATTAGGAGAAAATGATATGAAACGCCAACCACGGATTCTGGCGGGCACGGCAATCGGCCTGCTTATGGCATCCGCGCCGTTGGGCGCGTACCCGCTGCAGGGGGGTGTCGCTTCCGGCAGCCTGCACGGTGCGCCGCTCGTGCTGGCTCAAGCCGCTTGCGCCGAAGGGCAGTCGGCCGAGGAATGCGCCCAGGGCGGAGCCGAACAGCCGAAGAAGAAGAAGCGCGAGCAGCAGCAAAGCGAATCGGCGCCGGCAACCGAACAAGCCGCGCCTGCCGAGACCGAGCAGAAGCCGCGTAAGAAGCGGCAAGAGCAGCAGCAGATGGATAGTGGCCAATCTGGCGAAGCTGCTCCGGCCGAGCAGCAATTCAAGCCGCGCAAGAAGCGCGATCAGCAGCAGCAGATCGAGGCAGCACCTGCCGATCAAGGCGGCCAGCCCGCGACCGACGAGCAGCAGTTCAAGCCGCGCAAGAAGCGCGACCAGCAGCAGACCGAGGCGGCGCCCGCCGACCAGGGCGCCCAGCCCGCGACAGACGAGCAGCAGCCGCGCAAGAAGAAGCGCAACCAGCAGCAGATCGAAGCGGCGCCAGCTGACCAGCAGCCCACGGAACAGGTCGCGCCTGCCGCCGGCGACCAGCAAGGCAACCAGGGTAAGAAGAAGCGCATGCACGATCAGCAGCAGGGCGAGCCCGCCGGCCAGGTTGGCGAGCAGGTCGCGCCGACCGACCAGACCGCCCCTGCCAACGACAATCAACAAGGCGGCAACCAGTTCAAGAAGAGGCACAAGCAGAACCAGCAGGGCGAGACCGCCCCGGCCGAGCAGACGCAGACCAATGAGCCGGCCAAAAAGCCGGCGCCGGCAGGTGAACCCGTGCCGCAGGCCGAACCGTTGCAGACCGGTGAGCAGCCGGCCCAGGGCGCAGAGACCCAGGACAAGAAGAAACGCGGCAAGAAGCTAGGTGAGCAGCCTGCTACCGGGCAGCAACCGGCGACGGCCGAGCAGCCGGCGACAGGCCAACAGCCTGCTACAGGTGAACAGCCGGCCAACAACAATCAGCCCGCCAATGGCGGCAACGCCGCACAAGGCGAAACGCCCGCGAACCCGAACGAAGCGCCCCTGCTCGACAGCCAGAAGGACGTCATGCGCAAGCACAAGGGCCGCAAAGATAACGGCCAGATCGGCGGTGGCCAGGCAGGTGGCGCTCAAACCGAAAATGGCCAGAACGCCAACCAGGCCGAACAGCAGCAGGGTGGTGAGCAGGCGCAGAAGCCGGCTCCGGTCGATCAGGGTCCGCCGCCCACCGACGACAAGTCGGCGCAGCAGGCGATCAAGCCCGAGAAGATCGTCCCGGTGGACCAGGAGAAGGGCAAGCGCATCGAGCTTACGCCCGAGCAGGTTGTGCGCGAGCGTCGCCGGCCGCAGGGCGCGGATGTCGTGAAACAGTTCGGCGACCGCGTCATCCTCCAGTTCAACAACCAGACCTTCGTGGAAAGCAACGAGGCGCCTCGCATCACCCGCGGCGCCAGGGACGTCTACTACGAGGATCTGTCGGGCGGCCGCACCCGCGAAATCGTGGAGCGCGACAACGGCGTCAGGATCGTCACCATCCGCAACCGTAATGGCGACGTCATCCGGCGATCGCGCATTACGCCGGAGGGCCGCGAATATGTGCTGACCTATGTCGACGAGCGCTACTATAACGATGTCGACGAGTGGCGCGATCCCGGCGACGAGCTGCCGCCGATGCGGCTCGATATCCCGCGCCGGGACTACATCCTGGATTCGGAGGAAGTCGAGGATCCGGACGAGTATTATACCTTCCTCGAGCAGCCGCCGGTGGAAAGGGTGCAGCGTCTCTACTCGATCGACGAGGTCAAGCGGTCCGCCCGCGTGCGCGACATCGCCCGGCGCATCGATCTCGACACGCTGAACTTCGACTTCGGCTCGGCCACGATCTCCGACACCGAGGTGCAGAAGCTCGATGGCGTCGCCAGCGCCATGGAAAAGCTGCTGAAGAAAAATCCGGCCGAGACCTTCCTGATCGAAGGCCACACCGATGCCGTCGGCACGCCGGAGGCGAACCTCGCGCTGTCGGACCGCCGCGCCGAAGCCGTTGCCGAGGCACTGACCAATGCCTTTGGCATCCCGGCCGAGAACCTCACCACGCAGGGCTATGGCGAGGAATATCTCAAGGTGAACACGCCCGGTCCGAACCGCGAGAACCGCCGTGTCGCCATCCGACGCATTACCTCGCTGGTGGCGCCGGTGGCGAGCAACAGCGAGCAGTAAACGATGCATGTCGCCCAAAAGTGTCCAGCGGTTTTGGGACAACGACATGCATTAGACAAAGACATAAACCGCGCCGCGCTGAATTCGTTCAGCGCGACGCAGTTTAGCCTTTGATTTCAAGATCCTGATCGGATTTTTGGAATCAGCGCTTAAGGTAAGGGCCCGTCCGCGTCGGACGGGCCTTTTCCTTTCCTGGCTCAAGAAGATTTGTCCTGTCGAATAGAGCTAACTCATTGAATTGCCGCATTGCGACACCCAAATTCCGGACAGGGCGTTCCCTGCCCTGTCCCGACTCCAGCGGGACATACTGAGCCCCGCCGGTCCCCTCTCCGGCGGGGTTTTTTGTCTTGAAAACCGGCCCTGTCTGGCCGAAATACCCTCTATCGCAATTTGACGGAACCCTTCATGAAGCGTCTCGAACTCGCCATCGAATCCGTCATCCTCGCCTCGCGCTGGCTGCTGGTCGCCTTCTATCTCGGCCTTGGCGTGGCGCTGGCGATCTACGCGCTCTCCTTCGGCAAGAAGCTCTATGAGTTCGTCATGACCGCCTTCACGCTTGGCGACACCGACACGATCCTGAAGATGCTCGGCCTGATCGATGCCGCGCTGGTCGCATCGCTGGTGGTGATGGTGATCATCTCTGGCTACGAGAATTTCGTCAGCCGCTTCGACGAACAGGACGGCGAGGTCCATTGGCTGGGCACGATCGATGTCGGCTCGCTGAAGGTCAAGGTCGCCTCGACCATCGTCGCCATCTCTTCCATCCACCTGTTGCAGGTGTTCCTGAATTCGGTGTCCTATACGACCGACCAGCTGATGTGGCTGACCATCATCCACCTCGCCTTCGTCGTCTCGGCGCTGATGCTGGCCTATATCGACCGGGTGATGGCGCTGGCCAAGGGCAAGAAGGCCGCGGCGGAGTAAGGCCGTGCCCCTTCAGTAGATTCTTCTGACTTTCGTCTGCGAGTTCGCAAACACCTCGTCGGGGACGAAGAAGTCGCCCGCGAGCTGATCGGCCGCGCCAGGCGCATAGATCGAGAAATCGGCCACGCCCTCGGCGCGCAGCACCTCTTCGTCGATGTAGAAATTGCCGGTCGCCTCGCGCGAGGGACGCAGGAAGATCGCATGCGCGGCATCGGCCATGATGTCGGGCGAGCGGCTCATCGCCGCCACCGTCGCGCCGCCCAGAAGATTGCGCACCGCGGCAGTGTCGATGGTCGAGATCGGCCACAGCGAGTTGACGGCGATGCCAGCTCCAGCGAACTCGGCGCTCATGCCAAGCGTGCACATCGACATGCCGAACTTCGCCATCGTGTAGGCGACGTGGTTCTTGAACCATTTGGCCTTCATGTCGAGTGGCGGCGCCAGATTCAGGATGTGAGGGTTCTTGGCTAACTTCAGGTGCGGAATGCACATTTTGGAGACCAGGAACGTGCCGCGCGTGTTGATCTGGTGCATCAGATCATACCGCTTCATGTCGGTCTCCAGCGTGCCGGTGAGTTGGATGGCGCTGGCATTGTTGACGCAGATGTCGATGCCGCCGAACCGCTCCACCGTCTTGGCCACAGCCTCGGCGACCTGCGCTTCGTCGCGGATGTCACAAAGCACCGGCAGCGCCTTGCCGCCCGCCTGCTCGATCTCTTGCGCCGCCGTGTAGATCGTGCCCGGCAGTTTCGGATGTGGCTCGGCGGTCTTGGCGGCGATCGTCACATTGGCGCCGTCGCGCGCCGCCCTGAGCGCGATCGCCAACCCGATGCCGCGCGATCCGCCCGAGATGAACAGCGTCTTTCCGTTCAGCGACATCCTTTGCCTCCTCTTCGATGTGGAGGCAAATTGCGCGGCGGACGGCCGTGGCGCAAGACCCAAGGAACCAATGGGTGATTACGCAGCGTCGTGCGGTAGAGAGCTAGACCAGTGCCAGCCCCTGTCGCATCGCTATCGCGATTGCGTCCGTCCGGTTGGCGGCGCCGAGCTTGATCAGGATGGCGGCGACATGGAACTTCGCCGTGTGGACCGAAATATTGAGCCGCCTGGCGATCACCTTGTTCGGCGCGCCTTCGGCGAGCAGCGCCAGCACTTCCGCCTCGCGTGGCGACAAGGCCGGGCGCGCCTGATTGTCGTCCGGCACATCCTCGTCGGCGAGCCCGTCATGGAAATCGCCATGCGCGATCTCCGATGGCCCAGCCGTGTCGATGCGATAACCGGAAGCCGCGAGCCGCGCCGCGGCAGCGATCAGCAAACCGTCGGCAGATGGCGGCAGCACGGCGACCACATTGCCGGGAAGCCGCTCGTGCCCACTGCGGCGGGACAGCAGCACAACAGGCATCGTCGAACCGACGGCGCGGCTTTCCAAGGCCGGATCGTCGGTCACCGCGACATCCGCTGGCTGACCAGTGCTGCTCCCACCCAGTATCGGCAGCAGATCGTCACTGGCGGCAAGCGCATCGGCAAGCTGCTCGACGCGCTGTGCATCGCCGAGCGCCACCAGCACCGTCAGCCGGTGGGCTGACGATTCCGGTCGTGCGATCACTTGTGCCGCGCTGCTTGCCATCGATCCTCTCAGCTCAGTGGCTTCTCGCCGATGGTGATCGAAACGTCGCGTTGCGTGCCGCCGCTCGAGATACCAAGCGTCACGGTGGTGCCTGCGCTGTCCGGCCCGAGCTTGCGGATCAGTTCGCGCGGGCCATGCACGGCCTCGCCGTTCCAGGCGACGACGATATCGCCGATATGCAGGCCGGCGGCCTTGGCCGGACCGTTGTCGTCGAGGCTCATGACCATAGCGCCTTTGGTGTCGCCGTTGCGGATTGGATGCAGCCCGGCGCCGAGATAGCCGCGCGCGACATGACCCTTCTCGCGCAGCGTGGCAACCGCGCGCTCGATCGTCTCGTAAGGCATGACCAGCGCCCGCCGGCGCGGCCCGAACAAAAGCATGCCGACCAGGCCGCCCTTGGCGTCGAGCACCGGCCCGCCCTCGAAGCGACCGCCGGTGTTGATGGCGAGGTTGATGCGCTGGTCGATCGTGCCGCCGCGCATCGAGCGCCAGGCCGGCCCGACCTCGCCGATCGTGCCGAACACGGCAAGTGCTGCGCCATCACTGTTGCCCACCGCGATCGCCAGATTGCCCGGACGCACCGCACCGGCCTGCGCCAATTGCGGCAAACCGGCAGCGCCGGAAGCCGGCTTCAGCAGGGCAACGCCCGTCGACGGATCGCGGCCGACGAGTTCGGCCTTGGCGGTTTCGCCGGAGGCCAGCGTCAATTCGATCTCCTCGCCGGCTTCGACCGCCTCCTCGGCGGTAACAAAGTAGCCGTCGCGCCAATGGAAGGCGCTCGCGGTGCGGTGATGGTGCGTAACGAAACTCGCCAACGCGGGGGCAGCGGTGGCCGCGACATCGGCGATCGCGTCGGAAAAGGCACTGAGGTTGAAGTCGCTCATAAGACTGTCTCCTGGGTTCGGTGACCCAGATATCGCTCGCTAGCGCGGCCGCGGATACTCGCCTGACGGCTAGTCGGCAGCCGGACTGGCCATGTGGTCAGGTCGCGGCGCCCTTGGCTGCTCCGCACATATAGTCATCATTCTACGAGGGAACACGCCCATGGCCTTCGCCGCCGAAAAACTTCCATCTGACGACACATTGCTGGATGCCTATTCGGCATCCGTGGCCGACGCTGTCGACCGCATCGGTCCGGCCGTCTGCCGCATCGAGCGCATCGGCGCCGGCGGTCACGGCTCCGGCTTCGTTATCGCGCAGGATGGACTGGTCGTCACCAACTTCCACGTCGTCGGCGATGCGCGAGCCGTGCGCGTCACCATGCCTGACGGCGCCTCGCGCGAGGGCCACGTGCTCGGCCGCGATCCCGACACCGACATCGCGCTGGTGCGCGCCGACGGCAGTTTCGCCGATGTTGCGCCGCTCGGCGACTCCAAGCGCCTACGCCGCGGCCAGATCGCGATCGCCATCGGCAATCCGCTCGGCTTCGAATGGACGGTCACGGCCGGCGTCGTCTCCGCGCTCGGCCGCTCGATGCGCGCCTCGACCGGCCGGCTGATCGACGACGTCATCCAGACCGACGCCGCGCTCAACCCCGGCAATTCCGGCGGGCCGCTGGTCTCATCGGCCGGCGAGGTGATCGGCGTCAACACCGCCATGATCCATGGCGCTCAAGGAATCGCCTTCGCTGTCGCGTCCAACACCGCCAATTTCGTCATCTCCGAAATCATCCGCTTCGGCCGCGTGCGCCGCGCCTTCATCGGTGTCTCCGCCGACACGACCAACCTGCCGCGCCGGGCGGCGCTCTTGTCGCAGGTGTCCACGAACACGGCGGTGCGCCTGCGCAGCGTCGAAAAGAACGGTCCCGCCGCCAAGGCAGGCCTGAAGGAGGGCGACATCATCGCCGCAATCGACGGCCGGCCGGTCACCGGCGTGGACGACCTGGTGCGCATCCTTGATGCCGAGCGCATCGGTCGCGAGACGCTTTGCACCGTCGTGCGCCGCACGGGCGTCAGCCAGGTGGCGGTGACGCCGGTGGCGCGGACGAGCTAAGCCTCGCCGGCCTAGCTTCCCGCCATCCCCTCGGCATATTGCGCCAAGAATTCCTCGCTCGGCGGGATCGGCTTGATGACATCGATCAGCACGCCATTGGGATCCTTGGTGATGAAATGGCGCTGGCCGAACGGCTCGTCGCGCAAGCTGCGCAGGATCGGCAGGCCGGCGGCGACGGCATGCTCATAGACGGCGTCAGGGTCGCGGACCTCGAAATTGATCAGCAGGCCCGACGTGCGTCCCCGTCCCTCCTCCGGGATCGTCTCGTGGTCGCCCTGGACGATGCCGAGATTGACGCGCCTGTCCTCGGTCGAGCGCAGGTGCACGTACCAGCCGCTCTCGAAGAGCGGCTTGAAGCGGAAATGCTCCACGTAAAAGGCCGCCGTGCCTTCAACATCACCCGTCATCAGAACCGGATAATAGCTCGTCGTCTTCATCTTTCCTTCTCCTCTCATCCGACATACAGTCTGTATGTAAGTGCAAATAACATACAGGCTGCATGTATGCAACAAGGGTCCGGACGCCGCTCCAACCGAGATCGCACCGAGGCGACGCGCGCCGATCTGATCCGCGCGGCGCGAAAGCTGTTCACGGAAAAATCCTATGCTGAGACCGGCACGCCGGAGATCGTCGCCGAAGCCGGCGTGACGCGCGGCGCGCTCTATCACCACTTCGCCGACAAGCAGGCGCTGTTCGCGGCGGTCGTCGAGCAGGAAGCAGCGGCCGTGGCGGTGGAGATCGACGAAGCCTCGCCGCCGTCGCTGTCCGCGCGCGACGCGTTGATCGCCGGATCGGACGCCTATCTCGAGGCAATGCGGGCGCCCGGCCGGACACGGCTTCTGCTGCGCGACGGGCCGGCCGTGCTTGGCCGTAAGGCGATGGACGAGATCGACAACCGCTACGGCAACCGCTCGCTGCGCGAAGGCCTGGTCGCCGCAATGCGGGCGCAAGCGATGACCAGATTGCCGGCCGAGGCGCTGACCGCCTTGCTGGCCGCCGCCTTTGACCGGGCGGCTCTGGCCATCGAGGCCGGCGCGTCCGCCGGGGATTATCGCGCGGTGCTGATCGCGCTCATGGACTGCTTGTCTCGGGCCCCGCATCCGTCCACACGCCCGGCTCCATCTCGTTGAAGCAGCCCAGCTGCCGCTTGAATTCGTCGATCAGCCAGGAAGCCGCCGGCTTAGGGCTGCGGTCGTTGCGGTGGATGGCGTACATCGGCGAACGCACCTCGCGATAAGGCTCGAGATCGAGTTCGACCAAGCGGCCGCTGGCAAGATCGTCGGCAATCAGCCAGCGCGGCAGGCCGCCCCAGCCGAGGCCCTCGCGCATCAGCGCGTGCTTGGTGCGCACATCCGTCAGCCGCCAGGTGCGGTAGGCAAAGACGCCGTAATCGCGCCCGCGCGTCCGCTCCGACTGGTCGGTGACGACGAGTTGGATATGCTCGCGCAGATCCTCGACCGCGACCGGCTTGGGCAGTTTCGCCAGCGGATGGTCGGGCGCCGCCGCCGGGACCATCGAGGTGAAGCCAATGTACAGCAGATTGACTTCGGCATCACCCTGCAGGCCGCCGAAGCCAAGGTCCACCTGGCCATTGACGACCTGATCGACGATCAGGCCGAGCGAGCCGATATAGAGCCGCAGCATGACAGCCGGAAACTGGGCCTCGAAAGCCTTGAGCACCCGCACAAGCGCCGGCGAAGGCAGTGCCACGTCGACGGACACCGCCACTTCCGCTTCCAGCCCTTGCCGGTAGCCGTCGGCGCGCGAGCGGATGCGCTGCAGCACGCCGATCATGCGACGCGCGTCCTCCAGCATTGCCTTGCCGACGTCGGTCAGCTGCGGCTCGCGCACGCCTTCGCGCTCGAACAGCTTCAGCCCAAGCTGCGCTTCGAGATTGGCGATGCCGTAACTCACCACCGACTGCGCCCGGTTGAGCTTGCGCCCCGCTGCCGAGAAGCTGCCGGTATCGGCCACCGCCACCAGGATTTGGAGCTGATCCAATGTCGGGTTTGGTTGCATTAGGCACCCCATCCGTTTTGTTGATGGATTATATATAGATTATACCAGTTATCCTGATAGGGCAGCAATCCCATATTGGCGGGGAAAGTTCAATCCAACCCCAAGGGGACACCGCCATGTCTATTCTTCTCGTAACCTCCAGCCCGCGCGGCGCTGCTTCGCATTCGACCCGCGTTGCCACCGATCTTGCCCAGAAGCTGGTTGGCGCCGATCCGTCCAACACGCTCGTCGTGCGCGACCTGGTCGCCAACCCGCTGCCGCATATCGATCCTGACTACTCGACCGGCATCTACACGCCGGCCGAAGCCCGCACGCCGCGCCAGGCCGAGGTCGTCGGCGTTTCCGACGCCGTGCTCGACGAGGTGTTCGCGGCCGACACGATCATCCTCGCCACCGGTTTCATCAATTTCGGTATTTCCTCGACGTTGAAGTCCTGGGTCGACCACGTCGCCCGCTCCGGCAAGACCTTTGCCTATGGTGAAGGTGGCCCGAAGGGTCTCGTCAGCGGCAAGAAGGTCTATATCGTGCTTGCTTCCGGCGGCATCTATTCGGAAGGCGCCGCGGTGCAGATGGACCACGCGGTTCCCTATCTGCGCAGCGTGCTCGCCTTCCTCGGCATGACCGATGTCGAAGTGATCCGCGTCGAGGGCGTCGGCATGGGCGCTGATGCCGTCACCGCCGCGCTCGCCAAGGCAACCGCCAAGGTCGACGCGATCGCTGCCAATGCCAATCAGGCCGCCGTCGCAGCCTGATCACCGATGACAGGAATGAAAGAGGCAGGCGCCCGCCAGCGCCTGCCTCTTTTTGCATTTCGTGGCGATCCAGAACGCGGTGCCGATCTGGAACGACTTTTTCTTCCCGCTGGTGCTGATCACCTCCGACAATTTGAAGACACTGCCGCAAGGGCTGACCGTGTTCGTCGGCGAATTCACCACCGACTGGGGGGTGCTGTTCACCGGGCTGACACTGGCGGCGCTGCCGATTATACCCTGCTCTACATCGTGCTGTCGAAGCAGTTCATTTCCGGCATCACGCAAGGCGCGGTCAAATAGGCGCGGTCGACATAACGAAGAGATCGAGGATCATAAGTGGCGAACCAGAACAAGATCATCATCACCTGCGCGGTAACCGGCTCGATCCACACACCGTCAATGTCGCCGCACCTGCCGGTGACGGCGCAGGAGATCGCCACTGCCGCCATCGAGGCGGCCGAGGCGGGCGCCGCGATCGTCCACCTCCACGCCCGCAATCCGGTCGACGGTCGGCCCGATCAATCGACCGAGGCGTTCGCACCGTTCCTGCAGGTCATCAAGCAGCGCTCCAACTGCGTCGTCAACATCACCACCGGCGGTGCGGCGACGATGAGCGTGGAGGAGCGCGTCCGGCCGGCGAAGGTGTTCGCTCCGGAAGTCGCATCGCTCAACATGGGCTCGATGAATTTCGCCCTGTTCCCGATGCTGGAGCGGTTCAAGACCTTCGAGCATGACTGGGAGCGGCCCTATCTAGAATCCTCGCGCGACCGTATCTTCCGCAACACCTTCGGCGACATCGAGCACATATTGCGCACCTGCGCCGACAACGGCACGCGCTTCGAGATCGAATGCTACGACATCGGCCATCTCTACACGCTGGCGCATTTCGTCGAGCGCGGCCTGGTGAAGGCGCCGTTCTTCGTCCAGAGCGTGTTCGGCATCCTCGGCGGCATCGGCACGCATCCGGAGGACGTCGCCCACATGAAGCGCACCGCCGACCGCCTGTTCGGCAACGACTATCACTGGTCGGTGCTGGGCGCCGGCCGCCATCAATTGCCGATCGCCACGCAGGCGATCGCGCTCGGCGGCAATGTGCGAGTCGGGCTGGAGGATTCGCTGTGGATCGGCAAGGGCAAGCTGGCCCGTTCGAGCGCCGAACAGGTGACCAAGGTCCGCCAGATCATCGAAGGCCTCGGCGCCTCGATTGCCACGCCCGACGAGGCGCGGCAGATCCTGCAGCTCAAGGGCGGCGACAAGGTCGCGTTCTGAGCGGGACGGAAACAACCTTCGAGCGTTCTGAAAAGGAGCGGAAATAACGTCGGACCGCCATTGGTTATTCCAACCGGCTGCGCTATCGCTCTCGCATGTTCCTTTCGGTAGCAACCACACATCGTCCCGCCACGGATCTTGGCTTCCTGCTGCACAAGCATCCCGGGCGCCTGCACGAGGCCGACTTGTCCTTCGGCAAGGCATGGCTGTTCTACCCGGAGGCCGGTGAGGCGCGTTGCGAGGCAGCACTTCTGCTCGATGTCGACCCGGTGGGACTGGTCAGAGGCAAGGGTCAGGCCGACGGCCTGCTCGACCAGTATGTGAACGACCGGCCCTACGCGGCATCGTCCTTCCTATCGGTTGCGCTCAACAAGATGCTCCGCACGGCAATGACCGGTATATCCAAGGAACGCCAGCAGCTCGCCGACAGCGACCTGCCGCTGGAGGCTGTCGTGGCGCCGCTGCCTATGCGCGGCGGCGAAGAAATGGTGCGGCAACTGTTCGAACCGCTGGGCTGGACCGTCGAGCTGACCCCGATCGAGGCCGCCGGCACCAGGAACGGAGGGCTGCGCTACGGCCATCTGAAATTGTCGGGGCTCGGCCGGCTGAGCCACCTGCTCAACCATCTCTATGTGCTCATTCCGGTGATGGATGACGCCAAGCACTACTGGGTCGGCGACGACGAGGTCGAGAAGCTGCTGTCCAAAGGCGCCGGATGGCTGGAGCATCACCCTGCCAAGGAGCTGATCGCACGCCGCTATTTGCGCAATCGATCGGTTTTGGCCCGGGCGGCCCTGGCGCGCCTGGTCCCCGAAGTCACGGCTGCGGAGACGCCAGCCGAAACCCGCCGCTCGCCTGAGGAGAGGCTTGAGGCTTCGGTCCGGCTGCACGACAGGCGTCTGGACGCAGTCGTCGAGGCCATCCGCGCGAGCGGCGGCAAAGTTGTCGCCGATCTGGGATGCGGCGAAGGCAAGCTGCTCGACCGGCTGGTGCGCGAGCGATGCGTCCAAAAACTCTTCGGCTTGGACCCTGCGGTTCGCGAGCTCGAATGGGCGGCAAGGCGGCTGAAACTGAATGAAGCGGGCGGCCCGCCGGAAGGGCGCGTCACGCTGCTGCACGGCTCGCTGACCTATCGCGACAATCGCTGGGCGGAAGCCGACGTCGCTGTATTGGTCGAGGTCATCGAGCATCTCGACCAGGACAGGCTGCCTTTGGTTGAGCTCACCGTCTTCGGCGAAGCCGCGCCGAAGACGGTGATTGTGACAACGCCGAACGCCGATCACAACGCGCTTTTCAGCAGTCTGGCAGCAGGCTCCTTCCGTCACCCCGACCATCGCTTCGAATGGAGCCGCGCCGAGTTCGAAGCCTGGACGGCAAAAATCGCGGAGACCTACAGCTATGCCGCCACGATCAGCGGCATCGGTGACGTTGATGCCAGCTTCGGCGCGCCGACACAGATGGCGGTGTTCACGCGATGAGGGACACCGACAAGACAGATCTGGGGATCCCGGATTTCGCCCTGGTCGTGCTGATCGGCTCGACCGGGTCCGGCAAGTCGACTTTTGCGGCCAGACATTTTCTGCCGACCGAGATCGTCTCATCCGACCGATGCCGCGGGCTCGTCTGCGATGACGAAACCAATCAGGATGTGTCGGCCGACGCCTTCGAATTGATGCGCGACATCATCGGCAAGCGGCTGAAGCACCGCAAGCTGGCTGTCGTCGACGCCACCAACGTACGGGCAGCCGATCGCAAGGCCTGGATCGAACTGGCGCGCAGGTGGCATGCCCTGCCCGTCGCCATTGTTCTCGATCCGGGCGTCGATGTCTGCGTTGCACGTAACGCGAACCGGCCGGATCGTTCTTTCGGCGCCGGAGTGGCCCAGCGCATGACGATGGAAATCCGCAAGGGTCTCGGCGGGCTGCAGCGAGAAGGCTTTCGCCAGGTGTGGAAACTTGGCAGCGAGGCCAGCATCGACGCGGCAAAAGTCTCGCGCCAGCCGCTTTGGACCGATAAGCGTCACGATGCCGGCCCCTTCGACATCATCGGCGATGTGCATGGCTGCGCCGAAGAGCTTCAAGTCTTGCTTGGCAAGCTCGGATACAGCCTTGCCTGGTCTGAGCATCGCGGCGAACGAAGTGTCGTCGTGTCTCCTCCGGAAGGCCGCAAGGCTGTCTTTGTCGGCGATCTTGTCGATCGCGGCCCCAACACGCCCGACGTACTGCGCATTGCGATGAGCATGGTTGCCGCCGGCACTGCCTACTGCGTCCAGGGCAACCACGAACGCAAATTCAGCCGCTGGCTGGAAGGTCGCAAGGTCACGATCGCTCACGGCCTCCAGCAAACGATCGACCAGTTGGAGGCCCAGGATCGGGGACTGAAGGAGGCGCTGCCGGCCTTCCTCGACAATCTGCGCAGTCATGTCTGGCTGGACGGCGGACGGCTGGCCGTCGCCCATGCCGGCCTGAAGGAGGACATGATCGGACGCGGTTCGGGCGCAGTGCGCGAATTCGCGCTCTATGGCGAAACGACCGGCGAGATCGACGAATTCGGTCTGCCGGTGCGGGCCGACTGGGCGGCCGCCTATCGAGGCAAGACGGCGGTCGTCTACGGCCACACGCCGATGCTGTCGGCCGAATGGGTCAACAACACGCTGTGCATCGACACCGGCTGCGTGTTCGGCGGAAAGCTGACGGCACTTCGCCGGCCGGAACGCGAGCTGGTCGAGGTGCCGGCAATTCGCACCTGGTCGGAGCCTGTGCGTCCGCTTGGCCCGTCAAACTCGAGAAAATCGGCTCAGGCCGACGCTGACGGCGTGCTCAATATCCAGGACGTCTCCGGCCGGCGCTGGATCGAGACCGAGCTGAAAGGCCGGGTCGTCGTGGCCGAGGAAAATGCCTCGGCCGCGCTCGAGGTGATGAGCCGCTTCGCGGTGGCGCCGCAATGGCTGGTCTACCTGCCGCCGACGATGTCGCCGTCCGAGACAAGCGGTCATGCCGACTGGCTCGAACGCCCGGAAGAGGCTTTCACCTATTTTCGCGAGCGCGGCGTCGCCGAGGTCGTGTGCGAGGAAAAGCACATGGGTTCGCGGGCGATCGTGGCGCTGTGCCGGACCGCGCAGGCGGCGCGCAGCCGCTTCGGCATCTCCGGCGACGAGACCGGCGCGATATGGACCCGGACAGGGCGTTCCTTCTTCAGCGATGCCGCCATGACGGAAGGCCTGCTCGGCCGGCTTCGCGCAAGCGTTGACGCCGCGGGCCTGTGGGAGGAACTCCAAACCGACTGGCTGCTGCTCGACGCCGAAATCATGCCCTGGTCGGCCAAGGCAAGCAGCCTTATCGAAAGTCAGTACGGACCGGTGGCGGCGTCGTCCGCGGCCGGCCTGCGGCTCGGTCGCGATGCCTTGGAAAGAGCGAAGGCGCGCGGTATCGATGTGGCCGATCTTAACGCGCGGTTTGCCGGTCGCGCCGAGCGGGCAGGCAAATACGCCACCGCCTGGTCACCCTATGTCTGGCCGGTTTCGAATGTCGATGATCTCAGGGTAGCGCCGTTCCATCTGCTGGCCAGCGAGGGCTGCCTCTGGTTCGACCATGACCACGTCTGGCACATGTCGCTGGCCGATCGCCTGGCCACAGAGAGCGTTGTCGCGCGCACCAGGTGGCGCAGCGTCGATCTGGCCGACGTCAGCGCCTGCGCGGAGGCCGTCGCTTGGTGGGAGACGCTGATTGCCTCGGGCGGCGAAGGCATGGTGGTCAAGCCGCGCGACTTCGTCTGCCGTGGCAAGAAGGGCCTCATCCAGCCGGCGCTCAAGGTCCGCGGCCGCGAGTATCTGCGCATCATCTACGGACCGGAGTATGATGCGCCCGACAATCTTGTCCGGCTGCGCGAGCGTCATCTGGGCGGCAAGCGCAACCTCGCGCTCAATGAGTTCGCTCTCGGCCACGAGGCTTTGATGCGATTCGTCGCGAGGCAACCGCTGCGACGGGTCCACGAATGCGTCTTCGCTGTGCTGGCTCTGGAAAGCGAGCCGATCGATCCTCGACTATGATGATATTCAGCCGAACATCTTCTCGCCCTGCTCGTCGACCAACTGGATGCCTTTCTTGATCGAGATGTCGACGGCGTCGTCCAGCCCGGCGAAGCGGTCGGCGCGGATGAAGCGGTGCTCTTTCAGCACGCCGTCCACTTCCTTCGAGACGACGCCGCAGGTCTGGTACTGGCCCTCGGCCTTGTAGGGCGTCGCGCTGATCAGGAACCCTTTGTGCTCGACCTGCTTTGCCGGCTTGGCACTGCCGGCTTCCGTTGCCTCGCCACCGCCGCCGCCAAAAAGCTTCTTCAGAAAAGACATTTTTCAAAACTCCCATTTCACGCGGGCACCAGGAAATCGCGGCGCCCTTTGTTCATTCAGGCTTTGTCTCAGCATGCGCGAATGCGCCGCCGCGTTCCAGCCCCTTGACGAAAACGCCGACCAGCAGCTCGATCTGATGCCAGATCTCCTCGGCCTGCCGGCTGTTGGAATTCGCCACATAGCCGCTGGTCACGATGCCATGCACGCTTGACCACAAAGTCCGGGCCGCAAGCGCGCGGCGGTCGTCGTCGAGGCCGAAATCGCCTGCCTTGAGCACGCCGGCGACAATATCGAAGAGCGCGTCGAGCAGAGCGTCATAGGCGTCGGGGCCTGGCCGCGTCGCGCGGCGGCGGTTGAAGGCCAGCACCGCCGGCCAGCTGCCGGGATGCGCCTCGACGAAGCGCACATAGGCCGCCGCCATGGCCAGGATGCGGTGCTGGACATCGGTCACCCCTTGCCTTTCGAGATCGGCCATGGCCGCGAGGCCTGTCGCGCCGAGCCGGTCGAGCAGCCGCATGTTGACGGCGCGGTGCACCTCGTCGAGATCGGCAAACAGATTGTAGACCGATCCAACCGAAATGCCGGCCTGCTCGGCTATCGTGCGCGCCTTGAGATTTTCGGCGCCGCCCTCGTTGAGCAGCGCCTCGGCGATGGCGAGCACCTTCTCGCTGATTTCTTCCTTGTCCAGCGCCATGCTCTTTCCTGTCGCTCTATCGGGTGGCCGGCATGCCACGTCGGGAGTTCATTCTGTTTGCCTGCGTTTACCATGTCCGACGCTTCATGAACAGCGTTCAAAATAGTTCTTGAACAATGTTCATTTCGTGTTATGTTGGCATTGTGAACAACGTTCACATCAACAGGGAGAAGACTCAATGCTTAGCCTGATCAAGACATTGCTGGACGGCGCCAGCGCCCGGGCCGAGGACAATCTGAAGGACCGTTTCGCCATTGACCTTCTGGCGCAGCGCATCCGCGACGCGGAGACGGGCCTCGCCGCCGCCAAGCAGACACTCGCCTCGCTGATCGTGCGCCAGCGTGCCGAGCAGACCAGCCTCGACCAGCTCGACCGCCGCATCGCCGACCTGGAGACCCGCACGCTGAGCGCGCTTTCCGCCAACAACCAGGCGCTTGCCGAAGGCGGCGCTTCCGCGATCGCGGAGCTCGAGAACGAGCGCGAGATCCGCCGCGCCACGGTCAAGAGCCTCGGCGAGAAGACCCTGCGCATGCGCCTGTCCGTCGAACAGGCGCATCGCCGCATCATCGGCCTCAACCAGGGCATGATCTCCGCCCGGGCGATCGATGCCGAACACAAGGCCCAGGCGCGCCTGAACCGCTCGATCGGCCGCACGGCGAGCATCAACGAGGCAGAGGAACTACTGGCCCGCATCAGGGAAAGCAGCGACCCGTTCGAGGAGGCCGGCATCCTCGACGAGATCGACGGCGAACTGCGTCACGAGGCGATCCGTGAACGCCTCGCCGAAGCAGGCCATGGACCGGCCACCAAGGTGCGCGCTGAGGACGTCCTGGCGCGCCTCAAATCCCTGAACTGAACCCGCTTTCCGAAAAACAGATCAAATTCCAAGGAGCAATTCGATGAACGGCAATCAGACTTATATCCTGTTCAACACGGTGTCGGTGGGCGCCGCCTACTTCATGCTCGGCCTATCGCTGTGGCTGGCCCCGGTCGACCTCTCGACCAAGGGCTACTGGGCGATGGGCGTCCTCCTGCTCACCGGCAGTCTGGTGAACCTGGTCAAGTACCGCACCGACGAGCGGATCTCGGCCGAAACCACAGCCAAGATCGAGAAGGCGCGCAATGAGAAGCTGATCAGCGAGTATGTCGGCAAGGAATAGTCCTCGCCGCTTTCGACCGCTTACTGAATGCGAAAAGCCCGGGTCGCTCCGGGCTTTTTTGGCTTTCCTTGGGAAAGCGTTAGCGCCGCGCCAGCGCCTCGATCGCCTCGGCGGCGTCTTCGAGGATGCTGATCGCCTCGGCCTGCTTGTCCTCCGGCGCGTCGGCGATGTCGCCGAGCGCGGCGCGCAGACGATGGCGCAGCGCGCGGAACTGGTCGCGCTTTTCCGAACGGCCGCGGCGCCCCTCGTCCTTGTCGTCACCCCAGCCGAACCATTCGCGCGCCGCCGCCATCTTGCGGCCGAACCGCTCGAGATGGTCGAGCACGCCGTCGATCACCTCGCGGTTCTCCTCGAGATGAGCCTTGCCGGCCTCGGTGATCGAAAACACCTTTTTGTTGCCCTCGCTGGACGACACCGCATAGCCCGCCTCTTCGAGGAAGGTCAACGTCGGATAGACCACGCCTGGACTCGGGCTGTAGATGCCGCTGGTGCGCTCTTCCAGCGCCTTGATAATGTCGTATCCGTGGCGTGGCGCATCAGCCAGCAGCGACAGCGTGATCAGCTTCAGATCGCCGTCGGCGAGCATTCGCCCGGCGCGGAACATGTCGCCCGGGCCGCGGCCGCCGCCCCTGCCCCCAAACGGACCGAAACCGCCGCTCCCTCTGCCACCAAACTTGCCGCCGAATCTGCCGGCCATATGCATGAACATGCGCTCGCCGAAATGGTGCCCGGAATCATCGTGTCTGTGCATGGATTGCTCCTTGGTCTATATCTTACGATACATCTTAAGTAAGGCTCATCGTTCGTTGAGTCAAGATATATCTTACGATGTATCGCAGGATGCGCCAAGGCCCTAGCACAACGCTATAGTTGGGGGTGGAGTTGCGGCCTACCAGCGGCCCTTGCGCCGGTTCCAGGCATAGAGAAGGTCGGCGAAACGGTCATAGGCGAAGCGCGTCAGCGGCAGCGTTGCCACGTTGCCGAGCAGGCTCGCCAGCCACCCCTCGCCCGGGGTGAGCCGCCAGACCGCGATCGCCACGTCGGCGCCGACCAGCAGCCGGCCTTCGCTATCGGTCGCGTGCAGCCGCCGGCGGATATCCTCAAGCGAGGCGCCGAAGGCCGAAAGCGCTTCGGGTTCGAAATTGATGTCACGGAATTCGACGCGGCCCGCCTTGACGGCCTCGATCAGCCGCCGCCTCTGGCGACTGATGCCGGCGTCGCACACCGGACAGCGCGTGTTGTACCAGACGGTCAGCAGCGGCTTGGGCATGGCGCGACTATCGGGAATGCGGCGCGGCTTCGCAACAGCCGCTCCGGTCCCGGCTTCAGCCGTCTCCTACCCGAGCGAACTGATGATCTCGCGATAGGCGAATTCCGGAAACGCCTTCAATGTCCGCGTCCGCACGCTGCCTCCGGAGGACAACATCAGGGCAAATCGCGCCAGCACCGCGTCGTCAGGCGCCTCGACGACGGCCACCATGTCGCATTCGCCCATGGTGAGATAGAACGCCTTGAACGACCCGCCCATATCCCCCAACTGCTTCTTGGCCGCATCGAGCCGCTTCGGCGAATCTCGCACATTCCTGGCGCCCTGCTCGGTCCAGTTGAGAAGCAAGATGTAAGTCGTCATGGCACACCTCCCGTCGGAGCGGAGTGGCCGGGGCATCCGGCCAACCGTCCGGAAATGCGTTCGACATTGAGTATCCTACCGCCTGCCATTCTCGGCAAGCGCGGGTGGAAATGAAAAAGGGCGCCGGAGGGCGCCCTTTCGATCTCGTATGGTTGCGTTTGCGCTCAGCTGTCGAGGAAGCTTCTCAGCTTGCGCGACCGGCTCGGATGCTTGAGCTTGCGCAGCGCCTTGGCTTCGATCTGGCGGATGCGCTCGCGCGTCACCGAGAACTGCTGGCCGACTTCTTCCAGCGTGTGGTCGGTGTTCATGCCGATGCCGAAGCGCATTCTGAGCACGCGCTCCTCGCGCGGCGTCAGCGAAGCAAGCACCCGCGTCGTGGTCTCGCGCAGGTTGGCCTGGATCGCCGCGTCGATCGGCAGGATCGCCATCTTGTCCTCGATGAAGTCGCCGAGATGCGAATCCTCCTCGTCGCCGACCGGCGTTTCGAGCGAGATCGGCTCCTTGGCGATCTTCAGCACCTTGCGCACTTTTTCCAGCGGCATGGCGAGTTTTTCCGCCAGTTCCTCCGGGGTCGGCTCGCGGCCGATCTCGTGCAGCATCTGGCGCGAGGTGCGCACGATCTTGTTGATCGTC
This sequence comes from Mesorhizobium sp. WSM3859, assembly GCF_002295065.1. Classification (GTDB taxonomy): domain Bacteria; phylum Pseudomonadota; class Alphaproteobacteria; order Rhizobiales; family Rhizobiaceae; genus Mesorhizobium. Next base: position 469,995 of record NZ_NSGG01000004.1, on the reverse strand, counting down.
TCGATCATATGCACCGGAATGCGGATGGTGCGCGCCTGGTCGGCGATCGAGCGGGTGATGGCCTGCCGGATCCACCAGGTGGCGTAGGTCGAGAACTTGTAGCCGCGGCGGTATTCGAACTTATCGACCGCCTTCATCAGGCCGATATTGCCTTCCTGGATGAGATCCAGGAACTGCAGGCCGCGGTTGGTGTATTTCTTGGCGATGGAGATGACCAGGCGAAGGTTCGCCTCGACCATTTCCTTCTTGGCGATCGCGGCCTCGCGCTCGCCCTTCTGCACCTGGTTCACGATCTTGCGGAATTCCAGGATCGAGATCGCCGTTTCGGTGGCGAGGTTCTGGATCTCGGCGCGCAGTTCCTTGATCGCATCCTTCTCGTTCTTGGTGAATTCCTTCCAGCCGCGCGAGGTCAGGTTGGCGATCGAGCGGGTCCAGTTCGGATCGAGCTCCGAGCCCTGATACTCCTTGAGGAATTCCTCGCGGCGCACGCCATAGCTTTCGGCCAGACGCAGAAGCTTACCCTCGTTCTGCACCAGGCGCTTGTTGATGTCGTAGAGCTGCTCGACCAGCGCCTCGATGCGCGCGGCGTTGAGCGATAGCGACTTCACCGCCTTGATCAGCTGGTCCTTCAGCTCCTTGAGCCTGCGGTCCTGGCTGGGTGACAGCGTGCCGGCGGCGGCGAGACGATTCTCGACCTGCTGGTCCTGCAGCTTGCGCAGCTTCTTGTAGGTGTCGGCGATGACGTCGAGCGTCTCCATCACCTGCGGGCGCAGTTCCGCTTCCATCGCGGCCAGCGACAGGCTGGCCTCGTCCTCGTCGTCTTCCTCTTCCTCCAGCCCGCGCGTATCGCCGCCGACATTGGTGATGTCGTCTTCTTCCTCGCGCGCCGCCGCGCGGCCGCGCGGCTTCTCTTCGGGCTTGGACGGTGCTTCCTCGACGCGTTCGACCACCGGCGCCTGCTTGGCCTCCGGGCCGGCATAGGTCGCCTCGAGGTCGATGATCTCGCGCAGCAGGATCTTCGATTCGTTGAGCTCGTCGCGCCAGATGATGATGGCCTGGAAGGTCAGCGGGCTTTCGCACAGACCCGCGATCATCGTCTCGCGGCCGGCCTCGATACGCTTGGCGATGGCGATTTCGCCCTCGCGCGACAGAAGCTCGACCGAGCCCATCTCGCGCAGGTACATGCGCACCGGATCGTCGGTGCGATCGGTCGGCTCTTTCTTGGTCGTCGTGGCTGCCACGGCGGTGCCGGTCTGCTCGGCAAGCTCGTTGGCGTCTTCCTCGCTGTCGCCGGCGGGCTCGGCCTCGGCCTCTTCGCCCTGCTCGTCATCCTCGACGACGTTGATGCCCATGTCACTGAGCATCGCATTGATGTCTTCGATGCGGTCCGGATCCGTCTCTTCCGAGGGCAGCACCGCGTTGAGCTCGTCGAGCGTGACATAGCCGCGTTTCTTCGCGGCCTTGATCATCTTCTTGACAGCATCGTCGGAAAGGTCGAGCAGAGGGCCATCGGTGGCGCCTTCGCGTTCGGTCTCGACCTCTTCCTTTTCCTTTGTCGCCATTCTTTGTCGTCTCCAAGCGGCCCAATATCGAGGCCGCGTAAACTGTCGGACCGGTTACGCCGTGTGTGCTCGTACCGGAATGCTTTTTACCGGCCCGGCAACCGCGTCATCTCTTTTGTTTTGTGCATCTCGTTTGCCCCAAACCGGTTTTCACTTTTGGGCGACATGCATTAAGTCCAGATTAACCCTGATATCTGGAGCAGGCATTTTGCCTGTCCAGCCGTCACCGGCACCTCACATCGCTCAAATTTCCCGCCGACGCCGGAGCACGGTTAACGTTTCGAATCGTCCTGATTCCGCCAATCTGCCAGAAGGTCAAGCGCCTCTGGCATGATTCGCATGAAAAAAGCGAATCAATTACCCGACTTACAGGCGTCGATTCGACGCGCTGCGCATTTCCAATTCACTTCCAATGGGTGGTGTTCGGCCCTAAACGCGCCCAACCCTGCCCGATGAAACGCCGAACCCTTCGATCAGCGCTTCCGTTGCCTGCACATCGTTGAATTGCGCTTGAATCTCGACGAGATGCCGGAAATTTTCATCCGAAGGGTCTGCATCGAGCGCCGCCTGCGCCTGTTTCAGCTCTCTATGTAAGGTGCGGGCGCTGCGCTGCAAGTGCATCGCCTGGTTGAAGGCGTCGCGGGCATCGTCGAGCGCGGCGGTCTCCAGCGCCGGCCATTGCCGCGCGCGCTTGATCAGTTCCACCGCCCGCTCCCAGATGCCGCCGCAACCGGCGCGCTCGATGGTGGCGATGACCGCGCCGCGTTCGTCGGCCGCGTCATGCGCCATGGCGTCGAGGATGGCAGCGTGGAGCTTGCGCAGATCAGAATTGGCCAGGTCGAGGAATTCGACATGCGCGAAATTCTCGTCGATCAGCGCCGGGTGGTTGATCAAGGCTACGATGATCGTCGCCTCGCGCACCGACATGCCCTCGCCGCCGCGCTTGACCAGCGCCGACTGGCCGAGGCTTTCGGTGATCGCGATGCGGCCGCTTCCGCCCTTGGCGAACTGCCCGCCGGGCGCCGCGGCCTTGCCTTGGCCGCGCTGACCGGGCCGGCCGCCATCCTGGCGACCCTGCCTGGTGTCGCGCTGGGCGCCGAAGAAGCTCCGCACCCGTTCGCGCATCACCTGTTGATATTCGTAGCGCACGCTCTCGTCGCGGATACGGCTGGCGAGCTCATTCAGCCTCTTTCCCAGCTCGGCCCGACGTTCCGGCGTTTCGAAGACGCCGCCGGCGGTCTCCCGCATCCACAGGAGATCGACAAGCGGCCGCGCCTCCGCCAGCACCGCCCGGAACGCGTCCGGCCCATCGGCCTTGACCAGATCATCGGGGTCCTTGCCTTCCGGCAGCAGCGCGAACCGTGCCGAGCGTCCTGCCTGCACCGAAGGCAGGGCCAGATCCGCGGCACGCCATGCCGCTTTCAACCCGGCCTTATCGCCGTCGAAACACAGCACCGGCTCGGGCGCCATGCGCCACAGAAGCTCGAGCTGGTTTTCGGTGAGCGCGGTGCCGAGCGGCGCCACGGCATTCTCGAAGCCGGCCTGCGCCAGCGCGATCACGTCCATATAGCCTTCGACGGCAATGACAGCGCCGCCCTTGGCGAGAGCTTTGCGGGCGCGAGCGAAATTGTAGAGCACGTTGCCCTTGTGGAAGAGCTCCGTCTCCGGCGAGTTCATGTATTTGGCCAAGGCATCGGGCGCCAGCGCCCGCCCGCCGAAGGCGATGATCTTGCCGCGCGAATCCGGGATCGGGAACATGATGCGGTCGCGGAACCAGTCATAGGAGACCGGGATGTCGTCGCCATGCCGCACCAGCCCGCAGGCTTCGATATCGGCCTTCGGCACGCCCTTGGCGGCAAGATGCTCCTTGAGCGCGTTGCGGCTGTCCGGCGCATAGCCCAGCCGGAAGGATTGCTGCGTCGCCGGCGTCAATCCGCGGTCGCGCAGATACGCGCGGGCCTTGGCGCCGTCGGCGCTCTGCAACCGCTCCTGGAAGAAGAGGGTCGCCATCTCCATGACGTCGGTCAGGCTGGCGCGTTCCTTCTCGCGCCGTTCTTCCCGTTCATCACGCACCGGCATCGGCACGCCGGCCATCTCGGCGACCTTCTCGACCGCCTCGGGAAAGCTCATGCCGTCGAGCTCGGTGAGGAACTTGAAGTGATCGCCCGAAACCGAGCAGCCGAAGCAGTGGTAGCGGCCCTTCTTGTCCTCGCAATGGAAGGAAGGGCTTTTCTCTCCATGGAACGGGCAGCAGGCCCAATAGTCGCCGCGCGACGTGTTGGTCTTCTTCCTGTCCCACGCGACGCGCTGGCCGATGACCGATGAAATCGGCACGCGGTCGCGTATCTCGTCGAGGAAGGCGGGCGGAAAGCGCATCTAAGAAAGCTCGTTTGCCCTCCATATAATCGAGCCGGCCCCGCGCTGCGACTCTGTCTCACCCATCGTACCCGCTTTTCACAGACCAAAAGAAGGCGGCCAGGGCGGCCGCCTCCTTTCCGCATTACCGGTTATCGCGGATCAATGCGCGGCGATCGCGCCGAAGATGACGCCGGAAAGGATGCTGACCAGCACATAGTCGTTGCCGACGCGGATCCACTCCTGGCCGGGTCCGGGACGGCGCAGGCCATAGCGGTTCCAGTCGCGAATCGGCTGGTGGCGCTTCCAGTTGGAATATTTCTGGCCGTTGCGCCAATGGCTGCGCTTCACGATGACCTTCTTCTTCACGACCCGTTTATCGACATGCCTGCCGGGCTTCTGCCAGTCGACCTGGGTGTGGTTCGGCTGCGACGCGCTCGGCTGGGCGAGTGGCCCCGCCTGGCCGGAGAAGGCCGAGGCGGCCAGCATCGAGGCGGTGACGGCGCAAAGTATGAGACGCTTCATGGTGGGTATTCCTTGTTGTCGATAGGCAGAGGGATACCGGCCGACGGATGAACCGAAACTGAATGTTCGAATTACAATTCTGTAACGGTTTCCGATGCTTGCGCCGACTGCCTCAACAACGGTACGGATCGCGCCCGGCCTTGCGGCCGAGCAACGCTTCATCCCGGTCGAAGCGCCGCCGCGAGACGCATGCAACCAATGCTTCCTCCGTTCATTTCCGACATGGTCCGTCGAGCCGAGACGATCGTCGCATCACAAAATCTATTATCCGGCTAATCTTAATTGGTGTATTTCCAGACCTTGAGATGGCTAAGATTCGTACCTCTCTCCGCGCCGCCAGAGCCACCCCGCGAGGTGGGCTGTGACCGGCTCCGTCGTCCTCCTGCACCTTGCCGGCGCGGTGGCGCTGATGCTGTTCGCCACCCGTATGGTGAAGACCGGCGTCGAGCGCGCCTATGGCGACGTGCTGCGCCACCGGCTGCGCGCCACCATGCGCAACCCGATCATGGCGGTGCTGGCTGGCTGCGGCCTGGCGATCGCGCTGCAGAGCTCGACCGCGGTGACGCTGCTGGTCGGCTCCTTCGCCGGCGCCGGCATCGTTTCGGGCGCCGCCGGCCAATTGGCGGTGCGCGGCGCCGAGATCGGCTCGGCGCTGGTGGTCAAGCTGCTCACCTTCGATCTGACACTGCTGGTGCCGCTCTGCCTGATCGCGGGAACGGTCATGTTCATGGCCACCGAGCGGCGCGACTGGCGGCAGTTGGGCCGCATCCTGATCGGTATCGGCCTGCTGATCCTGTCGCTGGAGATGATCGGCCAGGCGTCCGAGCCGTTGCGCCAGAGCTCGCTGATGCCGCTGATCATCAGCTATTTCTCCGGCGATTTCGTCACCGCCTATCTGCTCGCAGCACTGGTCACCTGGCTCTTCCATTCCTCGATCGCCGCCGTGCTGCTTCTGGTGACGCTGGCGGGGCGCGGCTTTATCCCTCCGGAGCTCGGCATCGTGCTGGTGCTTGGCGTCAATCTCGGTTCCTCCGTTATCGCGCCCTTGCTCACCCGCAATGCCGATCCGGGCATCCGCGTCGTGCCGATCGGCAACCTCTTGATGCGCGGCATGGGGTCGCTGGTGATGCTGATCCTGTTCATGACGGTGAAGCCGCCGATCGGCTTCCTTGGCGCCACCGTGCCCGACCAGATCGTAAACGCGCACATCCTGTTCAATGTGGTTATCCTGCTCGCCGGCCTGCCGCTTGCCGGCCTTGTCTACCGCGTTTCCGAGAAGATCGTGGCCGTCGGCGCCAAGCCGGACCCGGCGGCGGCGCTCGACGTCATTGAACTCTCGGCGCTGAACGACAGCGCTCTCGACACGCCGAGCCAGGCTTTGGCCAACGCAACGCGCGAAGTGGTGCGGGTCTGCGAGACGGTCGAGATCATGCTGAAGCGCATCATCGAACTTTACGAGGATGCCGACAGCGACAAGATCAAGGCGCTGGCCACGCTCGACGACCGCGTCGACAACAAACACGCCGCAATCAAGCTCTATCTCGCCAAGATCACCAGGAACCCGCTGACCGAGGACGAGGCGCTGCGCTGCCAGGAACTGATCGGCGCCTGCGTCAAGCTGGAGCAGGTCGGCGACATCATCGTGCGCAACATGCTGGTGCATGTGAAGAAGAAGCTGGATCGCGGCCTGGAGTTCACGCCGGAAGGCTGGCGCGAGCTTTGCGCCTTCCATGCCTCGGTGCTCGCCAATGCGCGCCTTGCCTTCAACGTGCTGGTTTCGCGCGATCCGGAAACCGCGCGCCAGCTGGTGCTGGAGAAAGACCTGCTGCGCGAGCGCGAGAAGGAGACCAGCGCCAGCCATTTCGTTCGCCTGCGCGACGGCACGACCAAGAGCGTCGAGACCAGTTCCATTCACCTCGACACCATCCGCGACCTGAAACAGATCAACTCGCTGCTGGCGTCCATGGCCTATCCGGTGCTGGAGGAGCGCGGCCTGCTCGGCGGCTCGCGGCTGAAGGCCAGCTAGCCCTACGCTCAAGAAAAGCTAAAGTAGGGCCGACAATTTCTGCATTGCCGAGCCCGCCCGGGCGTGGTTTGAGGCGTGTATTCCTCGCATATGTTTTCGAATCATGCTGCCGCTCATTGCCCTTTTCCTTGCCGCCTTCGCCTTCGGCACCACCGAATTCGTCATCGCCGGCGTGCTGCCCGAGGTGGCGCAGGGTCTCGGCGTTTCGGTGCCGACCGCCGGCTATCTCGTCTCCGGCTATGCCTGCGGCATCGCCATCGGCGGCCCGCTGCTGGCTTTGGCCACCAGCAAGGTCTCACGCAAAACGCTGCTGATCGGACTGACCATCGCCTTCACCCTCGGCCAGGTTGCCTGCGCGCTGGCGCCCGATTTCACCGCGATGCTTCTGCTGCGCATCGCGACCGCCGTGGCGCATGGCTGCTATTTCGGTGTCGCCATGGTGGTTGCGGTCAGCCTGGTGCGCGAGGACCAGCGCGGCCGGGCGGTTGCTATCATTCTCTCGGGATTGACCGTTTCCAACGTCATCGGCGTGCCGGCCGGCACCGCGATCGGCAGCCTGTGGGGCTGGCGCGCGACCTTCTGGGTGATGGGCGCGCTCGGCCTCGTCGCGATCCTCGCCATGCTGGCGCTGCTGCCGCGAACGGCGGGCGCCGCCAACCGTCCGGCCGGCCTGGCGCGTGAGGTTCGTGTGCTCGGCCGCCAGCAGGTCTGGACCTCGCTGATCCTGATGCTGATGCTGATGATCGGCCAGTTCGCGCTGTTCACCTATATCACGCCGATGCTGCTCGAAGTGACCGGCCTCGACGAGAGCCTGATCCCATGGGTGCTGCTGCTCAACGGCGTCGGCGCCACGATCGGCGTCCTGGTCGGTGGCAAGCTCGCCGACTGGAAGCTGATGCCCTCGCTGATCGTCATGCTCGCCCTGCAGGCGGTGGCGCTCGGCGTCATCCATCTTGTCAGCCCCTACCCGGTGCCGATGATCGTCACCATCGTCATCTGGGGCGGTCTCAACTTCGCCATCGGCGCGCCGATCCAGACACGTATCCTGGCCTGGACGGCCGATGCCTCAAACCTCGCTTCCGCGCTGATCCCGTCCGGCTTCAATGTCGGCATCGCGCTCGCCGCGTCGCTGGGCGCGGCGATGCTCAATGCCGGCTACGGCTATCGCAGCCTGCCGCTCGCCGGCGCCCTGGCCATGCTGGTGGCGGTGGTGGTGGCTGTCGGCTCGCAAGCCTGGGAATGGCGCAGCCGCGCGACGCCGCCACTGCCGGCGGCGGCCGAGTAGCGGGCTGCGCCAACCATCGGTTTGCTGCCTCAGACCCTCGGTCGCGAGGAGCCTGGCGCTCCCGAAAGGATGGAAGTCAAGCTTTGAAGGCCTTCCTTCAACCGCTCGCGGTTGGGGGTAGCGCCCAGTGCCAGGCGAAAGCCGTTGGCAAAATCCTGCCCGACAGCGAATTCTTCGGCGGGGCTGATGGCCAGCCCTCTGCGGCGGGCAATGTCGGCGAGTTCCGCCGAGCGCAACTGGCTCTCCAGCGGATACCAGAGATGCAGGCTGGTAGCGGTTGCCGCGAAACCTCTGGGCAGGATGTTGCGGGCAATCTCTTGCCTGGCCTGCGCTTCGGCACGCACGCCGGCGGTGATCTCCCCGGCAAGGCCGCTTCGCAGCCACTCGCAGGCGAGGCCAGTCATCAGCGGCGGCGCCATCATGGTGGTGCCGCGTATCGCTGCCGCGACCCGCTCGGCGGCTTGCTGGTCCGGCGCCGCCAGGAAGGCCGTGCGCAGGAAAGGCGAGAGGCATTTCGCCAATGTCGCGACATGGAAGGTCCGCTCCGGCGCCAGGAGCAGGAAAGTCGGCGGCGGCGTGGCGAGCAACCTTCTATAGGGATCGTCCTCGATAATGATCAGCCCGAGCTTGCCGGCCATGCGGGCGAGCTCGCGCCGCCTGCCTTCGGGCATGACCGATGCTGTCGGATTTTGCAGCGTTGGATTGAGGTAGAGAATGCGGGCGCCATGCCGTCGCGCCGCCTCTTCGAGATCGTGCGGCAGCATGCCGTCACCGTCGTTTGCGACGGCGGCGAGCTTGCGCCGCGTGGTCCCGGCCAGTGCGATCAGCCCGGGATAGGTCAGCGCGTCGGCAAGGATCGTGTCGCCCTCGCGCGTCTCTGCCAGCACGACGGCTGTGAGCAGCGCCTGCGCGCCCGAGCCGACAACGACCATGTCGACCGGCAGCCTGTCTCCCGCTGCGGCGAGCCATGACGAGCCAGCAGCGCGCTCAGCAGGCGAGCCTGGGCCGGGATGATAGGAAAGCAGTGCTTCCGCGCTGGAGCGCTTGAGCAGCCCCTCGACACCCGTCCGGATCAGTCTCGGCAGGTTGAGGCCCGCGGGCGCCGGCGGGATGTTCATGCTGAGATCGAGGACAGGCTCTTCCGGTTCGCCCGGCGTGACGAAGGTGCCCCGACCCGCCGTCGCGTCGATCAGGTTCCTGCGCCTGGCTTCGGAAAACGCCCGCGTGACGGTCGTAAGGTCGACCCCGAGCAGCCGGGCGAGCTCCCGCTGCGGCGGCAACCTGTCGCCGGGCTGCAAGCGGCCGTTCGAGCGGGCATCCGCCAGGGCGTCGACGATCTTCAAATAGACCGGTCGCGGCCCTGTCTCGAGAACCGGAAGCCACCTGACATCACTTTCGCCGTTCACTTGTCGCTCATCCATACATTTTGTCGCATTGTCTGCATACAATAATGATATATGTATGTATCCAAGATCTCAAGGTCCGGCTTGACCACACGCGAGATCCATTGGAGCGACGATCATGAAAGACCTTGCCCATTATCCACCCCTGGTGCCCTGGCAGGTGGGAATCCGGGGCCGCTGCCCGCGTTGCGGTGAGGGCCACCTGTTCGAGGGATTCTTGAAACTGGCGCCGAAATGCGATGTCTGCGGCCTCGACTATTCCTTTGCCGATCCCGCCGATGGCCCGGCCTTTTTCGTCATCTGCTTTGCCTGTGTGCCTTCGGTGCTGTTCGCCGTCTGGGCGCAGGTGATGTTCGAGCCCTCCATGTGGTTCCACGCCTTCGTTTCGATCCCGATCGTTCTCGCGACCTGCATTCCGCCGCTCAGGCCGCTCAAAGGCTGGCTCGTGGCGAGCCAGTTCTACCACAAGGCGGAAGAAGGAAGGCTGGCCAGGCCCGGCGAGTGACCGCCCAACCGCTTCGATCTAAAGATCGATCCGATATTTGAGGCTTTCCGCGCCACCATAGGCGGCGACCTTGGCGAAGCGCCCGACAAGGATGCCGCCATTGGCGAGGATCACCTTCTGGGATGCAAGATTGTCGAGGTCCGTGGTGATCTCGACATGGTCCAGGCCCACTGCCCTCGCCTCGTCAAGCATCAGCCGCAACGCTTCTGTGGCGTAACCGCGCCCCTCCTTCCACGGCACCACCGCATAGCCTATATGGCCAAGCACGTGCGGCGGCAGCGCCGATCTGCCTCTTTGCCAGCGCAGCCCTATGGAGCCGGCAGCCTCGCCATCCCAAATCCAGCGCCGGAAGCCGGGCAGGCGCGGCACGGTCGTGCCGTCGGGCAAGGTGATGGGCGGCCCCTTGGCCTCGGGGTCATCGAGGCTGGTGAGAAATTCGACGGGCTCTTTCTCGATCGCCTCGAGCTGCTCGCGCGTCGCTTCCAAGAGCCGCACATTGTCGGGCGACCAGCCGCGCTCCAGCGCCGCCTTGTAGGACGGCAGGTGTTCGAGCGCCGGTTTGACGATTTCGATCATGGCCCGTTTCCTGTCGAGATGGGCACGGATAGCCGCCAGACGGATCGCCCTCAAGCCGCCTGAAACTGGATTTCACCCTTGTTCAGGAAACAGGCCTTGTCGAACAGCGACAGATCGAGCGGGTTCGGCAGCCGGATATCGCCGATATCCGGGAACGGCTTCCGGGCGGAATCGTATGATCTGTCGATCTGCGAGATGAACACCAACACCAGTTCACGTTCGCGGGCGAACGACCTCAAGGCATGGATTTGGACCATGAGCTCGGGATTCTCCCCGCCTCTGGTCGAGCAGTTGCAGATAGTCGATGACCGCCAACGTGCCGCGCGGCGCCGACCGCAACCTCTCGATGATGTAGCCTGAACTGATGACGTCGGAATTGTCGAAGGTGAACAGGTGATTGAAATCGGCGGGTTCGATCCCGATGTCGCGGAACCGGTCCAGTATATCGGCATGCACATATTCCAGGGTGAAGAACACGGCGCGATTGCCCTGCTTCATGGTCGCCACCGCGACTTCGAGGCTCATCAGCGTCTTGCCCTGCCCCGGCCGCGCCGCCACGAGCACCATGTCGCCTGGCATAAGCCGCGCCAGTAGCTTGTCGCCGGGCGCCGCCTCGGCGGCTTTGGCCGCAAGCAGGCTCCAGCTGCCGAAGCCTTCCTTGGCGGCAACGCGGTCGAGTGCCTCATGAAGGGGAATTTTTTCCCGGCGGGACAGGAGCCTCGCCTGGCGTTTCAGATGATAGACTGGTGCGGAAACCCGCATCGAAAAACCTCCTGCCGCGAGCAGTCTCGACAACCCCTCCTTATGCCTGGCGCTCGAACAGTTGGTTGGGTGATGGACTGCCCTGCATGAACGATGCTTTCCGATGGAGGGAGGAGGCGTGGGCGCGCCGGGAATCAGATGATAGCTCAATCGAAGCGGACGGAAAATCCGACCTCCAAAAGGCGTCGCTAAACTAGAAGTGTTTCGCCGATGCGTGCGAGACCTTCTATGATCGGCCCGGGTGATTCACGGGTACGAGACATTTCGACAGGAGGGGCAAAACGGTGCGGTTGAGATCTGTTCCGCCGGGTGTGGCCATCTTTTGCCTTGTCGCGATCCTGGCCGCGCTGACGGCATCGGTCAGCTCATTTGCCGCCTTGCGGCCATCCAACATCCCAGACTGGCTGCAGCGCCATGTCGGCGACGGCGAGGGCCAGATCTCTCAGGTCGTGCTGGAGCGGGCGCGCGCGCTCTACCAGAAGAAAGTCAGCGACGGTTCGGTCAGCAACCCCTGCTATTTCGCCATGGATGCCACGCGACCCGGTGACTTGGGCAGCAGCGTGCTCGGCCAGCGCTACTACATCATCTGCGAAGCCAAGCAGCTCTTCCGCGCGGTTTCCTCGGGCCATGGCGGCGGCCGCAATCTGAAAGGCGTCGCCGATTTCTCTAACGGCAGGCGCTGCGCGAAAAACTTCGGCAACGCGATGGATTCCGAGCTGACGGCCGGTGGCGCCTATATGACCGCCGAAACCAAGACGTCCTTCAAGGGCTATTATCGCGTCGGCGCGCAGAACGCGGTGTTCATGCGCACCTTCATCCAGTTCGACGGCGAAGGCGAGACGGCGAACGCCAGGCAGCGTGTCATCGGCGGGCATCCGGCGGCCATCCTGAAGGGCTTGTGCATGCGCAAGAACCCGCAAAGCTCTTACGCCGACCACGACGGCTTTGTGCCCTACGGCAAGCTGGTGAATTACGCCGGCGGCCGCAGCAATGGCTGCACCAGCTGGTCGCCGGCCGATGCCGAGCAGATCATTCCTCTCGTGAAGAACAGCCCGACGACGCTCTACATCTACCCTGAATCGCGCGACATCGCCGCCGTTGCGCGCGCCAAGGCCGCCGGCCAGGCACTCTCAGCCGCTGGCACCTATTGGAACGCCTCCTGCCTGAAGGAGATCGGCACCCCCAAATTCTGGCCGAAGAAGATGCTGGAGCCGATCATCGCGCAGTACAAGAAGGATCATCCGGCGCCGCCGCCGCAGCCGGTGCCGATCTGCAAGGACTGAAGCAATTCCAGGAAAAGTGTCTAACGGTTTTCCGTCCGGAATTGCGAAAAAACAGAGAGATAGAGGCTGCCTTCTACTGCAGCAGCCCCTTGATGATGGCGCTCGCCTTGGCGAAGTCCATCTGCCCGGCATATTTCTGCTTCAGCGCGCCGATCACCTTGCCCATGTCCTTCTGGCTGGCGGCGCCGGTCGCCGCGATCGCCTCGCGCGCCGCAGCCTGGATCGCCGCGTCGTCGAGCTGCGTCGGCAGGAACGCGCGGATGATCTCCATCTCGCCGCGCTCCTGCGCCGCAAGTTCCGGCCGCTTGCCGTCTTCGAAGGCTTTGGCCGATTCCTCGCGCTGCTTCACCATCTTGGCGAGGATCTGCAGGATCTCCTCCTCGCTCGCCGGCGGCTTGCCGGCGCCGCGATTGGCGATGTCGCGGTCGTGGATGGCGGCCTGGATCAGCCGCAGCGTCGGCAGGCGGTGCTTGTCCTGCGCCTTCATCGCGCTCTTCATGGATTCGGCGATTTTCTCGCGCATCGTGCTTCTCCTTCGAGTGCGGCGGACAATAGCTTTGCCGGCCGCGTGACGCAAATCCCGGCAAGCCGCTGATATTGCTGGACGAATGGAAAACAGGACTGGCTGGCGGCGTCCGCATTGACCGTTCGGGTGCCTTCGCCTATGTACTCGGTCCTGCATGAGACAATGAAACCGACGCGTGGGAGCTGAAATATCCAGCTCGCGCGCCTTGTCGCGCAAACGGTCCCGCCGACTGCTTTTGACGCGCCTGACAGGAGTGCCGCCATGGCCACGACCACCGCCCCCTGGGCCACCGAAAAGCCGACCGCCCTTCTGGTGCTCGCCGACGGCACGGTGATCGAGGGCCGCGGTCTCGGCGCCACCGGGTCGGCCGTCGCGGAAGTGTGCTTCAATACGGCGCTGACCGGTTATGAGGAAATCCTCACCGATCCCTCCTACGCCGGCCAGATCGTCACCTTCACCTTCCCGCATATCGGCAATGTCGGCACCAATGACGAGGACATCGAGGACTTGCATCCGGCGGCCCGCGCCGGCGCTGTCGGCGCCATCTTCAAGGCCAATGTCACCGATCCGTCCAATTATCGCGCCGCCGGCCATCTCGACCAGTGGCTGAAGCGGCGCGGCATTGTCGCGCTGTCCGGCATCGACACCCGCGCGCTCACCGTGCTGATCCGCGAGAAGGGCATGCCCAATGCCGTCATCGCGCATGCGCCCGACGGCGTCTTCGACATCGAGGATCTGAAGCGGCAGGCAGCGGCATGGTCGGGCCTGATCGGCCTCGATCTCGCCAAGGAAGTGACGTCCGGCCAGTCCTCGGTGTGGCGCGAGACGACCTGGGTCTGGAACGAGGGCTATGGCGAGCGGGGCGTGCCGTCGATGCATGTCGTGGCCATCGACTATGGCGTCAAGCGCAACATCCTGCGCCTGCTGGCGGGCCTCGGCGCCAAGGTAACCGTCGTCCCCGCAAAGACCGACGCCGACGAGATCCTGGCCATGCAGCCCGATGGCATTTTCCTGTCGAACGGCCCCGGCGATCCGGAAGCGACCGGCGAATATGCCGTGCCGGTTATCCAGAACCTCTTGAAGACCGACATTCCGGTGTTCGGCATCTGCCTCGGCCATCAGATGCTGGCGCTGGCGCTCGGCGGCAAGACCGAAAAGATGCATCAGGGTCATCACGGCGCCAACCATCCGGTCAAGGACCACACCACCGGCAAGGTCGAGATCGTCTCGATGAACCACGGTTTCGCCGTCGACGCCGACTCGCTGCCTGAAGGCGTCGAGGAAACCCATGTCTCGCTCTTCGACGGCTCGAACTGCGGCATCGCGCTGACCGGACGTCCGGTGTTTTCGGTCCAGCATCATCCCGAGGCCTCGCCCGGCCCGCAGGATTCGCACTACCTCTTCCGCCGCTTCGTCAACCTGATCCGCGAACGGCGCGGCGAGGAAGCGCTGGCGGAACGGGCCTAGCTCAAGCCGCAGCCAGCTTAAGGCTTCAAGCAGCGTCCGTTGCTGCTTCCTGCGTATGCGCCGCTTCCTGTGCGTGCATGCGCTCGACTTCCTTCGGCGTCGGCTTGGCCACCTTCGTCACGAAGACGATTACCGCCAGCGTCAGGAAAATCGCGCCGAGCACATATGGCGCGCCGCCGAACACGACCGGCGCGCTCGGTCCGGTGAACCAGGAAAAGATGCCGGTATAGAGCAGTGGCGTGACGATCGACGTGATCGAGAAAATCGAGGTCATCGCGCCCTGCAATTCGCCCTGCGCCGAAGGCGGCACCTTGGCGGCGGCGAGGCTCCTGAGCGGCGGGTCCGCCAAGGATTCCAGGCAGCCGGCTACGATCACCGCATAGATCATCCAGCCTTGCGTCGAGAACGCATAGCCGAAGGCGCTGAGCGCGGTGAAGGTCAGCCCGATCGCCGCCGTCTTCCACTCGCCAAGCTTCGGGATGAGGCGCGGCAGCACCGTCGCCATGACGATCGCGCCGCATAGGCCGAAGGCGCCGAGCGAGAAGCCGATCTGCGTTTGGCTCCAGCCATAACGGTAGCTGGAGACGAACGACCACACCGCCGGATACATCATGTGGCCGAGCGTCATCAGGAAGAAGACCAGCCCGATCCAGCCGATGCCTGGATAATTGCGCATCTGGATCAGCGTGCCGACGGGATTGGCGCGCTTCCACTCGAAGCGGCGGCGGTGTTTTTCGTCCAGCGTCTCCGGGAGGAAGACCAACGCGATCAGGAAATTGACGAAAGCGAGCCCGGCAGCGAAATAGAACGGCACGCGCGGCCCGAACGTGCCGAGCACCCCGCCCAGCACCGGGCCGATGACGAAGCCGACGCCGAAGGCTATGCCGAGCAGGCCGAAATTCTTCGCCCGGGTCTCGTCGTTCGAGATGTCGGCCACGAAAGCGGATGTCGTCGAATAGCTGGCGCCGGAAATGCCCGCGAGCACCCGGCCGATGAACAGAATCGGATAGGACCAGGCGATGGCGCAGATCAGGTTGTCGATCGAGAAAGTCAGCACCGAGGCCAGCAGGACCGGCCGGCGCCCGAAGCGGTCGCTCAACCCGCCGATGACCGGCGCGAAGAAGAACTGCATCGCCGCATAGACGAAGAACAGCCAGCCGCCCTCGATGGCGGCCTCGCTGACGCTGACGCCGCTCAGTTCCTCAAGATAGGCCGGCAGCACCGGCATGATGATGCCGAAGCCGATGATGTCGAGCAAAAGCGTCGTGAAAACGAGCGCAAGGCCCCGCTTGGCGGTTTTCGGGTCTATCATGATGACAAGCTCCTCATCCGCCTTGGGGCACGGGCGGGACGGACCTTATAGGCGAGGTTGGCTGCGGGAACAATCCGCGAACGAACACGAATGCCTTATGCTGACATCACTTGCCAGCTGCCACTGATTGCAAATCGTCACCCGAAAAGAAGCGGAAACGCCGCCTCAGATCGGACCGCTCATCGTGTTGCAGTCGGACAGCTTGCCGCTCTTGAAGCCCCGCGCCAGCCAGGTCTGCCGCTGCTGCGAAGTGCCGTGATTGAAGCTTTCCGGCACGACATAGCCCTGCATCTTCTTCTGCAGCGTGTCGTCGCCGATCTGCTTGGCCGCATTCAGCGCGCTTTCGATGTCGCCCTGCTCCAGTATGCCCTTCTGCCGCGTGTAATGCGCCCAGACCCCGGCGAAGCAATCGGCCTGAAGCTCGATGCGCACCGACAGCTGGTTGGCGTCGGCCTCGCTCATGCCTTGCCGCATCTGGTTGAACTTGCCCATGATGCCGGTGAGGTTCTGCACATGGTGGCCGATCTCATGCGCCACCACATAGGCCCGTGCGAACTCGCCTGAAGCGCCGAACTGCTGGTCGAGCTGCTGGAAGAAGGTCATGTCGAGATAGACCTTGTGATCGCCAGGGCAGTAGAACGGCCCGGCCGCCGCCGAGGCGAAGCCGCATGCCGAACGAACCTGGCCGCTGAACAGCACCAGCTTGGGATCCTCGTAGGTCAACCCTTGGGATTTGAAAATGCCGGTCCAGGTGTCCTCGGTATCGGCAAGCACGGTCGCGACGAACTGCTTCATCTCGTCATTGGCGGGCGCGTTGCCCTCGTCCTGTGTCTCGGTGATCTGGCCGCCGCCACCGGGCAGCAGGCCGCCGTCGCCGCCGCCCAGGATCTGCGACGGGTCGAAGCCGAAATACCATCCCGCGAGCACGACCAGGATAACCAGCAGGATACTGCCGCCGCCACCGGTGCGGCCGCCGATAGGGACGCGGAACTGACCGCCGCCGCCCAATCCGCCGCCACCGCCACTGTCGCTGCGGTCATCCTCGATGTTGTCGCTCTGACGACGGCCTCTCCAAAGCATGGCAACTCCTCGCAATGCGAATGTCCTGGAGGGGCTGGCCCCCCTTCAGACAATTATCGCAACGGCCAGCCTAAGTCACAGAGTTTTTCGCGCTCGAAAAAAGCGCGGGCCGGAGGAAACTCCGATCGGCTGGTTAATTTCCACTCCCGATAAACGGGCTGAAAACCTCAGCTTTTCTGCTTCGCGCCGGCGCTTTTGCCGTCCGAACTTTTCGAACGTTCCTCGAAACGCGCGGCGCCCTTCTTCAGCGGATGGCCGGTCTCGGCCTCGGTCTTGCGCTCGTCCCTGGCGGCAGCCTTCCGCAATCCCCCGGCCGCCTGCTTTCCCTTGGCGGTCGGTGCCTGTTCGATGCCCATTGCTTCCTCCCTAAGCGCGACAATCGCGCGATGTGGGAAGTAATGCGGCGAAGATCAGTCGGTTCCGCTTCAACGCGCTCGGATGGATCGAACGCCTACGCTTGGCGATGCGTCATTGCCCGGCGGAAGGCGTCCAGCGTTTCGGCGCTGACATGGTGCTCGATCCCCTCGGCATCGATGCGCGCCGTCTCGGCGCTGACGCCCAGCGAACGCAGGAAGGCCTCCACCGTTTGGTGGCGGATGCGGCTTTCCTCGGCGACCTTGCGGCCGGCCTCGGTCAGGAACACGCCGCGATAGGGCTTTCGCGAGACCAATCCGTCCGCGCACAGCCTGGTCAGCATCTTCGCCACCGTCGGCTGCGCGACACCGAGCCTTGCCGCGATATCGACCTGCCGCGCCTCGTTGCCGTCCTCGATCAGATCGGCGATCAGCTCGACATAGTCCTCGACCAGCGCGCTGCGGCGCGCCTGGCGCTGCTGCCGGAATCCTTCCGAATGGATTTCGGCGTCGGGAAGCGGCTCCTCGCGTCGAACCGGTTTGTTCCTCAGCGCCAATACGCGCTCCTCCTGGCGTGTCCTAGAGCATGATGCCGAAAAGTGTGAAGCGGTTTCCGGACGACGTCGCGCTCTATCTCCTCGACTGAATCGGGATCGCATCCATAGCACGAAACCCCTGATGATCCGGCCGTTTATTCGCATTCCCGCGCGGGCGCAACCGGCGTTTCCGCCGCCCGCCCTGGACCTTGCTCCCGCGGATCACGAAAGCATGATCAATGAAATATAGCCTATTGCATAATGTTGAGCCATGGCATAGGTAAAAGGCGTTTCGATAATTCCAGCGGAAATCCCATGTCCGATGCCGATGCAGCAACCGTAGCCCGACCCGCATGGCGATTCGACAGGCCGGACGACGAGCAGCCCAGCCTGCGCGAGGTGAATGCCTCGATCGCGGTGCCCCGGACCGGCGTCTGGTTCCGCCGCCTGTTCGCCTTCATGGGACCGGGCTACATGGTTTCGGTCGGCTATATGGACCCGGGCAACTGGGCGACCGACCTCGCCGGAGGCGCCCAGTTCGGCTACACGCTGCTTTTCGTCATCATGCTGTCGAACCTGATGGCGATCCTGCTGCAGGCGCTGGCCGCGCGCCTCGGCATCGCCACCGGCCGCGATCTCGCCCAGGCCTGCCGCGCCTACTATCCGCGCCCCGTCAATCTGATGCTCTGGATCGCCTGCGAGCTGGCGATCATCGCCTGCGACCTCGCCGAGGTGATCGGCACGGCGATTGCGCTGCAGCTTCTGTTCGGCATACCGCTGATCGGCGGCGCCATGCTCACCGCGCTCGACGCCTTCCTGGTGCTATTGCTGATGAACAAGGGCTTCCGTTACCTGGAAGCTTTCGTCGTCGCGCTGCTGATCATCATCTTCGGCTGCTTTGCCATCCAGATCTTCGTCGCCGCACCGCCGGCCGGCACCATCCTGCATTCTATGTTCGTGCCGTCGTCCGAGATCGTCACCAATCCGACGATGCTCTACATCGCCATCGGCATCATCGGCGCGACGGTCATGCCGCATAATCTCTATCTGCATTCCTCGATCGTGCAGACCCGCGCCTATGAGCGCACGGAAACCGGCAAGCGGGACGCCATCAAATGGGCGACGACTGATTCGACCATCGCGCTGATCCTGGCGCTGTTCGTCAACGCCTCCATCCTGATCGTCTCGGCGGTCGCCTTCCATGAAACCGGGCATCACGGCGTTGCCGAGATCGGCCAGGCCTTCGAGCTGCTGTCGCCGCTGCTGGGCTTGAGCATCGCCTCGATCCTGTTCGCGGTCGCGCTGCTGGCCTCCGGCCTCAACTCGACGGTCACTGCGACGCTCGCCGGCCAGATCGTCATGGAAGGTTTTCTGCGCCTGCGCATCCCGCAATGGGCGCGGCGCCTGTTGACGCGCGGCATCGCCATCGTCCCCGTCGTGATCGTCACCGCGCTCTATGGCGAGAAGGGCACGGCCCAATTGCTGGTCTTCAGCCAGGTGGTGCTGTCGATGCAACTGCCCTTCGCGGTCATCCCGCTGGTGCAGTTTGTGTCCGACAAGAAGAAGATGGGCAGCTTCGCCATACCGCGCGGCGTTACGGCGCTGGCATGGGTAGTGGCCGCGATCATCCTCGTTCTCAACTTCAAGCTGCTCTACGACACCTTCGCCGGCTGACCGCGACATTCCGGCCGGACGCGCTATCTTGGCGCTATGGTCGAACCCGACGAAGCCCGCAGATTCTACGCCAGGCTGATGGCAGCGCAGGCGCGGTCGGCCGATCCGCGCATCGAGGAGGTCTTTGCCTCAGTGCCGCGCGAGGCCTTTCTCGGCCCGGGACCGTGGACGGTGTTTGCCGGCGAAGGCCGGTTCGAGACGCCGAGCGCCAATCCGAGCTACATCTATCAGAACGTGCTCGTCGTGCTCGATGCCGACAAGGGCATCAACAATGGCGAGCCGCTCCTGCACGCCATGTGGCTCGGCAAGGTCGAGCCGAAACCGGGCGAGACCGTCACCCATATCGGCGCCGGGACCGGCTATTACACGGCGCTGCTGGCGAGGCTGGTCGAGCCGGGCGGCAGCATCACCGCCGTCGAGATCGAGCCCGACCTTGCCGCGCGCGCCAAAGCAAACCTTGCAGCTTACGACAACGTCGAAATCGTCCAGGCCGACGCCGTCGCCAATCCATTGCCGCCCTCCGACATCATCTATGTCAATGCCGGCGTCGTCGCCCCGCCCGCCGCATGGCTGAAGGCGTTGAAGCCCGGCGGTCGCATGATCTTCCCGTGGCGCCCGTCCGAAACCGTCGGCCTCGCGGTGCTCATAACCCGCCTGGGAAACGGCTTCGCGTGCCGGCCCTTCATGGGCTCCTGGTTCATCCCTTGCGTCGGCGCCTCCACTGTCGAGCCGGGCGCGAAAATACCGAACCGCGAGCGCGCCGCGCGCACCCGCTCGATCTGGCTTAGGGAAGACAAGGCTCCGGACCGCACGGCGACCGCCGTCTTCGAGCAGGTCTGGTTCTCGTCGCGCCGCATCACGGGCCCTAAACCCGGAAAAATTTGATGGCGCATGTCGTGAAGCCGCTCGGTCGTTCGTCGTTACGTTGAACCCGCTGTGACGGCGGAGGAACAGCAAAGGAGAAGAGCATATGCGCAAGATCATCGCCGCCACCTTCGTCAGCCTCGACGGCGTCATGCAGGCGCCGGGCGGCCCGGAAGAGGATCCGGTCGGCGGCTTCAAGTTCGGCGGCTGGACGTTCCATTACTTCGACGAGGTGGCGGGCACGGCAATGGAGGAACTGTTCTCCAAACCCTTCGACCTGCTGCTCGGCCGCAGAACCTACGACATCTTCGCCGCGTACTGGCCGTATCAGAAAGATTCGATCGCGGATGTGTTCAACCCTGCGACCAAATATGTGGCGACGCATCGGCCGGATTCGCTGACCTGGCAAAACACCCAGTCGCTCGGGCCCGACATCGTCGCCAGGCTTAAGGAACTCAAGCAGGAAGACGGGCCTGACCTGCTCATCCAGGGCTCAGGCGATCTGATCCACACCTTGCTCGCCAACGGGCTGATCGACGAGATCCGGCTGATGATCTTTCCGCTGCTGCTGGGCAAGGGCAAGCGGCTGTTCGGCGACAACGCTGTCCCGGCGGCGTTCAAGCTCGTCAAGTCGCAGGCCACCACCACCGGCGTTATCATGGCGACCTATGAGCGCGCGGGCGAAATCCGTACAGGCTCGTTTGCCCAGCAGGAGCCTTCCGAAGCCGAACTCGAACGGCGCAGGACCTGGAAGTAGCAATTGATGGCGGGTGGGGGTGGCCTTGCTGGCGCGCCTCACCCGCTACCAATGCCTTTCCCGGAACCACGAGACATTCGACGCCATCACAAGGACCCTGCCGATGATACCCACCATTACCGCCTTCGAACGATCGCCCGATGGCGGCAGGGGGCTGGCGCGCGACATGCAAGTGCGCTGGGCTCTCGAAGAAGTCGGACAACCTTACGACGTTCGTCTCGTCTCGTTCGCTGCGATGAAGCAGCCTGCGCATCTCGCGCTCAACCCTTTCGGCAGCATCCCGACCTACGAAGAAGGCGATCTCGCTCTGTTCGAGTCAGGCGCGATCGTCCTCCACATCGCGGTGCGTCATGCGGGCCTGTTGCCCGACGATGCGAACGCCCGGGCGCGCGCGGTCGCCTGGATGTTCGCCGCGTACAGCACGGTGGAGCCGCCGATCCTCGAGCGCGCAACCGCCGTGATCCTGGAGCGCGACGCGCCGTGGCACGATGAGCGCTTGCCCTTGGTCGACGACCGGATCCGCAAGCGGCTGGGCGAACTCTCCCGTCATCTCGGCGATTCCGACTGGCTCGATGGCGACTTCAGCGCCGGCGACCTTGTCATGGTGGGCGTGCTGCGCCGGCTGCAGCGATCGGAACTGCTGAACGAATTCCCGAACCTTGCCGCCTATGTCGCCCGCGGCGAGGCGCGGCCGGCCTTCAAGCGCGCTTTCGAAGCGCAATTGGCGGTCGCCATGGCGGCAGCGAATGGCTGACCGACGGTCGCGTCACGCCGCCTGGCGATAGCGCGAAAGACCCTCGCGGATATGGCTGGCAAAAGCCTGCGCGGGCGGCTGGGTGGCATGCTTTGGCAGATGCAGGTTGACCGAGAAATTCGGCAGCGCCGGAAGGCCGGCATCGGACAGGATGTCGAGATCGGCCGGCACAGTCGAGGCAAGCCAGGTGGTCACCGCGAGATCCGACCGTACCGTCGCGGTCGTGGCATCGATGTTGCCGTTTTCGAACACGGTGCGCCAGTCGAGCCCATGCTCGGCGAGTGCCGCCAGCACCGCCGGCCGGAAGGCGCAGGTGTCGGCGACGATGGAGACCGGCAACGGCCGCTTCAGGCGGGCCGCGCCGCCTTTGGCTCCGACCCAGACCAGCCGGTCGACGAGCAGGCATTCGCCGGCGCTGGGACCGGCACGCTCCTCGATGACGGCAAGGTCGATGGTGCCCGCAGCCAGGGCCGCCGCGAGTCCAGGCGAAGAGGCGCAGACCAGCGAAATCTCCACCTGCGGATAGGCTTCGGCATAGGCTTTCAGCACGGGCGCGAGCAGCGTGCCGACGAGATCGTAAGGCACGCCGATCCGCACCTGTCCGGCGACCACCCTGCCCTTGATCTCGGTGAGGATCTCGTCATTGAGTTGCAGCAGGCGCCTGGCCTTGTCGAGCAGCCGCTCGCCGGAGCGCGTCAGCTTCAGGCCGCGGCGGTCGCGCTCGAACAGGCTTTGCCCCAGCACCTCCTCAAGCCGCTTGACCTGCTGGCTGACGGCGCCTTGTGTCAGGTGAAGCGCATTGGCCGCCGCCGTCATGCTGGCTTTGTCGGCCGTCGTGACGAAGGTGCGGATGAGAGTCGTGTCGAGATCGCGGATCATTGTTGCATTATAATTGCTAATGCAAGCCATATCAAACATTGCATTTACTGATGCCGCCAAGCGCCTAAGCATGCCGGCTTCTCGAATAGGAAGACCGCATGTCCGAAACCATCATCCCGCTGGTCCTGTTCGCGCTGATCTCGACCGCGACGCCCGGCATTGCCACGACATTGTCGACCGCCTCCGGCGCGCAATTCGGCTTCCGCCGCTCGGTGCCGCTGATGGCCGGCAGCGCGGCGGGGCTGGCGACCGTGGCGGCCGCGGGTGCGGCCGGTCTTGCTGGACTTTTAGCCGCCATTCCATCCCTGCAGCTCGCCATGAAGATCGCCGGCTCGCTCTATCTGATCTGGCTGGCGATCAAGATCGGCCGCAGCGGTCCCCCCAATCTCGACATCAGCATGGCTAGGCCGAACAGCTTTTTCGGCGGCGCCGGCATCCAGTGGATGAACCCGAAGGGCTGGGCGATGGGACTGGGCGCTGCGGCATCCTTTGCGGCGCTCGCTGACGGTCCCTTGCAGCTTGCGCTGCTGCTGGGCGCGGTGTTCGGCCTGGCGGCTGCCTTCTCGCTGTCGCTGTGGTGCGTGGCGGGGACCCTGCTTGCTCGGCTCCTCAAGACGGAGCGCCAGTGGCGCGCGCTCAACATCGTGCTCGGCCTGCTGCTGGCCGCGTCGATCCTGCAGATGTGGCGGCCGGTGTAGCGCCGTTCCTCGCCCCCACGAAGGTGGGCTACGGCATGCGCACATTGCCAAGCGGCTGGTCTTTGGCGATAGCGCGCTCGGCAGCGCATGCATTGTCTAATGTAGCGCTGGTCGACCCCCACTCCGTCTCGGCTTCGCCGACCCACCTCTCCCCCGATCGACGGGGTAGAGGAAGGCGCCAAGCTTTTTGGCGTCAGCGCTCGTCCGGAAACGCTCCCTTCCTTTCCCTCCGGAGGGGGGAAAGGTGGCGCTGCGAAGCAGCGACGGATTGGGGGAACCACGTACCAATCAAGCCTCGGCCTGACCAGTCACGCCAGTCACAGAAGATGTGCGAAGCCGAGACGGAGAGGGGGCGCCACGGCAAGCAATATCCGGCCACGGACTCGCCCTACGAAGGCCCCTACGAAGGCCCCCTCTCCGGCCGCTTCGCGGCCACCTCTCCCCCGCTTTGCGGGGGCGAGGAACCTGACACTCAGACGGCGTAGCGCGCCGCCGGCTTGCCGGAGAACAGGCTGCCGAAGAACTGGTCCCTGGCGCCGAGATAGGTCGTCAGCCCGGCCGCGTCGGCAAGGCCGGGCGCGGTGACGGTCTCGCCCTGGGCGAACCCGGCAAGCGCCGCGTCGACCAGATCCTCGGCGCTCATGATCCAGTCCGGATTGATCCTGTCGAGGCTGATTCCGGAGACGTCCCACAACTCGGTGCGGATCGGCCCAGGCACGACGGACTGGACCTTCACATTGGTGCCGGCAACTTCCTTCTGCAGCGCTTCGGTGAAGTTGGCGACATAGGCCTTGGTGCCACTGTAGATGCCGCCGACGGCAATGCCATAGGCAACGACCGAGGCGATGTTGATGATCCCGCCGCGATTGCGCTTGATGAGGCCCGGCAGGACCGCGCGGGTCAGCCTGGTCAGCGCAATGACATTGACCTTGATCATGCGCTCCGCCGTGTCGGCGTCGGCGTCGGCAATCGTTTCCAGGCCGGCCACGCCGGCATTGTTGATCAGCAAGGCCACGCTGTCGTCCGTCGCGACCGCCTGCTCGACGCGGCGCAGATCGGCATCGACGGAGAGATCGGCGACGATCGTCTTAACCTTGCGGCCATAGGCATAGGCGAGCCTGTCCGCCACCTCCTGCAACCGGTCGGCGCGCCGCGCCACCAGCACCAGATCGTAGCCCTGCCCCGCCAGCCGGTCCGCATAGACCGCGCCGATGCCCGACGATGCGCCCGTGATGACCGCCGTGCCCTTATTGTCCTTCGTGCTCATTGTCCTGTTCCTTTGTTCGCTTCGCTTGGTTCGACGCCGATGATCGCATCGTCCGCCGCGCTTCTGATTTCAATTAGTGGCATATGCCACTTTTGCCGAAGTAGGTATATGCCACTATCTTGTCAACGGCTGCGGCGAAAACTATTTCTGCGGCAGGCTGGCGTGTCTTTGCGCCGGCAAGGAGTGATCATGACCAAAGCTCGGAAGCCAGGATTCAGCGACTGCAACAACGCCACGCTGCGCCGCGCGGCCCGCAGCCTCGGCCGCTTCTATGATGACGCGCTGGCGCCTTCGGGGCTGAAGAGCACGCAGTTCGGCTTGATCTTTCAGATCCATGTCAGCGATGAGCCGGCGATGGGCACCATCGCCGAAGCGCTGATCATGGATCTCTCGGCCCTCGGCCACACGCTGAAGCCGCTGATCCGCGACGGTTATGTCGAGACCTTTCCCGACAAGGATGACCGCCGCGTCAAGCGCGTGCGGCTGACGCCGCAGGGTGACGTCAAGCTCGACGAGGCGCTCAAGCTTTGGAGCGTCGCCCAGCGGCAGTTCGAGGAGAAGGTCGGCGCGGAGCAGGCGGCCAAGCTGCGCGCGGCGCTGGATGTGGTGGCCGATCTCGACCTGGAAATGCCGGCGGCCGCCTCCTCGAACTGAAGAAGCGGCGGCCGATCAATTCTTCAGCTGTGAAGACGTGCTGAGATTCAGATCAGGCCGGGCTCACCTGAATATCGGCACGTCTTACTCGGCGGGCATTGCCACCGGCCGGGCAAACATTCTTCCCGCCAAGACGATACCGAGCCCGATGATCGGGAACACCGCGGCGGTCAGGCCGAGATCAGCCGGCCCGCCGAAGCGCAGCACGGCGGCGCCGACCACCGCGCCCAGCGCGACGCCGAAGTAAAGCGCCGAAGCATTGAGCGACAGCACGATCGGCGCGGCGTCGGGCGCGATCTTGAGGATGCGGCTCGCCTGCGCCGGCGGGAAGGCCCAGCCGACGATGCCCCACGGCACCATCATGGCCATCAGCGCGGGCCCGCCGATCGAATGCGGCAGGAAGGTCGGGATAAGCGAGAAGGTGATGAGCATCGCGGCCGACAGCGTCAGCGACCAGGCGACGGTGCGGGTCGCGCCGAAGCGGTCGGCTGCCTGGCCGCCGGCGATGTTGCCGATGACGGCGCCGACGCCGAAGGCGAGCAGCATTCCCGGCAGCGCGATCGGCGAGAGCCCGCCGCCTTGGATGGCCAAAGGCGCGATGAAGGCGAATACGGTGAAAGCGCCGATCAACGCAAGCGCCGTCGTCAGCAGGATCGGCATCACGCCGGGGCGCACAGCCGCCGCCAGCCTGCGCTTCAGCGGCAGCCTGGTGCCAATGAGGCCGCGCGGCAGGCGCCACCAGAGGATCGCGCCGGATAGCGCGCCGAGCGCGGCGATGGCGAAGAACGTGCCGCGCCATCCGGCGATCGCGGCGACCAACGCGCCGAGCGGCGCACCGACCGCCACCGCCACCGTGGTGCCGCCGACGACGACAGCGATGGCGCGGGCCCGGTGGTGGTCGTCGACCAGCGCCACGGCCGTGCCTTGCGCGGTCGCCGCGAACAGGCCGGATGACAGCGCCATGACGATGCGCGCGATCAAAAGCAATTCGAAGGACGAGCTCAGCGCGGCGACGATGTTGCCGATGACGAAGAACACCAGCGTCCATAGGATGACGCGCCGCCGGTCCCACTCGCCGGTCAGCGTCGCCAGCACCGGCGCGCCGATCGCATAGGCGAGCGCGAAGGCGGTGATCAGCGAGCCGGCGAGCGGCACCGAAATGCCGGCGTCGGATGCTATGTCGGGAAGAAGGCTTGAAATGACGAAGCCTTCGGTGGAGATCGCAAACGATCCGAGCGCCAGCCAGAAGATCCGCTTGTCCATGGGAATGTCCTTAGTTCAAAAGTTATTGAACAATTGGACATAGAAGGGCATGATGTCAACCGAGCCGGGACAAATAACTGAACCCTGCTGACAGCCCTGTGTCAGGACGGGGCTGGAAGGAAGAGGCTGTGTCTACCGGCAGGGAAAGGAGCCGCGTTGAAGTTCGTGCCGTTTGTGCTTAATTCTGGGTCATGACCTTGCCCCATCCAGCCACCGACCAGATCAGCCTGCCGATCGTGCTTGCCGTGCTCGGCGATCCGACCCGGCTTGCCATCGTGCGCTATCTGGCTCGCAAGGAAGGCGTGCCGATGAACTGCAGCAAGTTCCTCGACCTCGCCTCCAAGACCAATCTCAGCTACCACCTCGCCAAGCTGCGCGAGGCGGGCGTCACCCGCAGCGAAGCGGTCGGCACCAGCCGGCTGATCACATTGCGCCGCGACGACCTCGACAGGCGTTTCCCTGGCCTGCTCGACAGCGTGATTGCCGCGGCTGACGGCGATAAGGATCTGCCGGCGGTCGGTGTGTCCGAAGTCGAGGTTTCGGCCTGAAACGCATGCGCATCGCAGTCCTCGCCGACATCCATGGCAACGTGCTCGCATTGAACGCCGTGCTCGACGATCTCGAGCGCCGTGGCGGCGCCGATCTCACCGTCAATCTCGGCGACTGTGTCTCCGGCCCGCTCTGGCCGCGCGAGACGATGGAACGGCTGCAGGCGCTCAAGCTGCCGACGGTGCGGGGCAACCATGACCGCCGCGTCGCGCAGGACCCGGCCGACGAAACCATGTGGCCGTCCGATCGCTACGCAAAGGAGCGGCTGACATCGGCGCAGCGCCAAGCGCTGCTCGACTTGCCGCTTCGACTGGAGATCGCGCCCGGCGTCGTCGCCTTCCATGCACGGCCGGACCATGACGAGAAATACCTTGCCGACGCCATTGTCGACGGCCAGCTGGTGCGGGCGCCGCTTGACGCGATCAGGCGCCGGCTGAAGCCGCTCGATCCGGCCTGCCGCCTGGTGCTGTGCGGCCACAGCCACCGCAGCGAGCTGATCTGCATCCCCGACGGTCCGGTCATCTTCAACCCAGGCAGCGTCGGCTGTCCGGCCTATGACGACGACACGCCGCCGGCGCATGTCTCCGAACAAGGCTCGCCGCACGCCCGTTACGGCATCGTCGAGCTTGGAGCGGACGGCCGTCCCCGCCGCTTCGAGAGCATTGCCGTCGACTACGACCATGAAGCCGCCGCAAAGCAGGCCGAACAAGCGGGAAGACCGGAATGGGCGCAAGCGCTGCGAACCGGTTTTATAAAGGATTGAGCGCAGCTCATTTCCAGGATTGAGGGAACCTCATATCCAGATTGAGCGCCACGATTGAAGTGCATGGCCGAGGGATGAAGCGCAAAGTTACGCTCCGATCGACACTGCTGATCGCCGCTCCTTTGTGTCTGGCCGCCCTCCCGGCCCTGGCTCAGGATGCGCCAGGCACAATCGTCTCGATCATCGGTGGCCTCGCGCCGGATGATTTGCTCAACATCCGCGCCACCGCTTCGCCGGGCGGAAAGGTGACGGCGCGGCTGCCCAACGGCGCGGCGGTGAAGAACTACGGCTGCAAGACCGTCAACAACAATCCATGGTGCAAGGTCGAGGACACGCAGGACGCACGCCTAACCGGCTGGGCGCCCGCTCGCTATCTCAGCCCCAATAACCCAGCGTCGCCTTCTAAGGACACCGCCGCGCCGGCGGCCGCGGCTGCCGCGCCTCAGCCACCTCCCGAAGAGCCGCAGGCCGACATAGCGGCGCGCCTGGGCGGCGGCGAGCCGGCCGATCCGCCTTCCGCGACCGAGATCGTCAGGATCGCCATGCAGGACGCCTACGGTCTCGCTTTCGTGACTTCGGCGAGCACCGAATCCGACGCCCCTGCCCCGGACGCGGCCGGCGGCATCCCCTGCGCGCGCCACATCGGCCAGCCGATGACCCGCTGCGCGGTGACCGTCGCGCGCAAGGATGGCGACAGTGATGTCACGGTGACTTGGCCGGATGGCGGTGCGCGCATCATCACCTTCCATGGCGGCCAGCCGAGCAGCTCGGACTCGGCCGAAGAATTCCGCTTCACCCGCGAAGGCACGCTCAACATGATCCGGATCGGCGTTTCAGAGCGCTTCGAGATCACGGATCAGCTGGCGCTGGGGGAATAGCGGGCCAACCCAAAAACCCGCATTTTCGGGGTTACATCCCGCAAAACTCTTCCCTATAAGGCCCTCCTAGCCTGATACCAGAATCGCAAGCACAACCGGCCGGGTCCTCCCCCGCCCGGTTTTTCGTGCAAGCCGCTCGCCGAACGGATTTTTCGACTATGCCAAGACGCACCGACATCAAGTCGATCCTGATCATCGGGGCCGGCCCCATCGTCATCGGCCAGGCCTGCGAGTTCGACTATTCCGGCACCCAGGCCTGCAAGGCGCTGAAGGAAGAAGGTTTCCGCGTCATCCTGGTCAACTCCAATCCGGCCACCATCATGACCGATCCGGAGCTGGCCGACGCCACCTATATCGAGCCGATCACACCCGAAGTGGTGGCCAAGATCATCGCCAAGGAGCGGCCCGACGCGCTGCTGCCCACCATGGGCGGCCAGACGGCGCTCAACACGGCGCTGTCGCTGCGCCGCATGGGTGTGCTCGACCGCTACAATGTCGAGATGATCGGCGCCGATGCGCATGCCATCGACAAGGCCGAGGACCGCGCGCTGTTCCGCCAGGCGATGAGCAAGATCGGCCTGGAGACGCCGCGCTCGATGCTGGCCAACGCCACCGACGTCAAGAACGCCGACCGCAAGACCCATGAGGCCGAGCGCGCCTCGTTGAAGGCGGAGAACCCGCAAAACCTCGACGCCGCGCTCGACGCGCTGGAAACCCGCTGGAATCTCGGCGAAGGCGACCGCAAGCAGCGCTATATCAGCCATGCCATGGCGATCGCCGCCCAGGCGCTCGACCATGTCGGCCTGCCGGCGATCATCCGCCCCTCCTTCACCATGGGCGGCACCGGCGGCGGCATCGCTTACAACCGCGCCGAATTCTACGACATCGTCCAGTCCGGCCTCGACGCCTCGCCCACCACCGAGGTGCTGATCGAGGAAAGCGTGCTCGGTTGGAAGGAGTATGAGATGGAGGTCGTCCGCGACAAGGCGGACAATTGCATCATCATCTGCTCGATCGAGAACCTCGACCCGATGGGCGTGCACACGGGCGACTCGATCACCGTCGCGCCGGCGCTGACCTTGACCGACAAGGAATACCAGATGATGCGCAACGCTTCGATCGCGGTGCTGCGCGAGATCGGCGTCGAGACCGGCGGCTCCAACGTGCAGTTCGCAGTCAACCCGGCCGACGGCCGTCTGGTGGTCATCGAGATGAACCCGCGCGTCTCGCGCTCCTCGGCGCTGGCCTCGAAGGCAACCGGCTTCCCGATCGCCAAGGTCGCGGCCAAGCTTGCCGTCGGCTACACGCTGGATGAGTTGGAGAACGACATCACCGGCGGTGCGACGCCGGCTTCGTTCGAGCCGACGATCGATTATGTGGTGACCAAGATCCCGCGCTTTGCCTTCGAGAAATTCCCCGGCGCCGAGCCGGTGCTGACCACCGCCATGAAGTCGGTGGGCGAAGTGATGGCCATCGGCCGGACCTTCCAGGAATCGCTGCAGAAGGCTTTGCGCGGACTGGAGACCGGCCTGACCGGATTGGACGAGATCGAGATCCCCGGCCTCGGCCATGGCAGCGCGCCCGCCAGCCACACTGACGACCGCAACGCGATCCGTGCAGCACTCGGCACGCCGACGCCGGACCGGCTGCGCATGGTGGCGCAAGCGATCCGCATGGGCACCTCGCTGGAAGACGTGCACGCCATGTGCAAGATCGACCCGTGGTTCCTCGAGCAGATCGCCGGCATCATCGCCATGGAGGAACGCATCCGCGAGCATGGCCTGCCGCAGGATGCCGTCAATCTGCGCATGCTGAAGGCGATGGGCTTTTCCGACGCCCGCCTCGCCTCGCTGACCAAGACCGACGCCGAAGTCGTCCAAAAGGCCCGCGAAAAGCTCGACGTTCATCCGGTCTACAAGCGCATCGACACCTGCGCCGCCGAGTTCGCCTCGCCGACCGCCTACATGTACTCGACCTATGAAGTGCCCTTCGTCGGCGAGCCGGCCAACGAGGCCCGCGTGTCGTCGCGCAAGAAGGTCGTCATCCTCGGCGGCGGCCCGAACCGCATCGGCCAGGGCATCGAGTTCGACTATTGCTGCTGCCACGCCGCCTTTGCGCTGCGCGATGCCGGCTATGAAGCGATCATGGTCAACTGCAATCCGGAGACGGTCTCGACCGACTACGACACCTCCGACCGCCTCTATTTCGATCCGCTGACGGCGGAGGACGTGCTGGAAATCCTGCGCGCCGAGCAGGCGTCGGGCGAACTGGTCGGCGTCATCGTCCAGTTCGGCGGCCAGACGCCGCTGAAGCTGGCGGACGCGCTGGAAAAGGCCGGCATCCCGATCCTCGGCACCTCACCCGACATGATCGACCTGGCCGAGGACCGCGACCGCTTCCAGAAGCTCCTTCACAAGCTCAACCTCAGCCAGCCGAAGAACGGCATCGCCTACTCGGTCGAGCAGGCGCGCTTGGTCGCCGGCGAGCTCGGCTTCCCGCTGGTGGTGCGCCCGTCCTACGTGCTTGGCGGCCGCGCCATGCAGATCATCCATGACGAAAGCATGCTGCAGACCTACCTGCTCGACACCGTGCCCGGCCTGGTGCCGGAGGACATCAAGCAGAAATACCCCAACGACAAGACCGGCCAGATCAACACGCTGCTCGGCAAGAACCCGCTGCTGTTCGACACCTATTTGTCCGGCGCCATCGAGGTCGATGTCGACTGCCTGTGCGACGGCAAGGAGACCTTCGTCTCCGGCATCCTGGAACACATCGAGGAGGCCGGCATCCATTCTGGCGATAGCGCCTGCTCGCTGCCGACGCACTCGCTGCCGTCCGACCTCGTCGACGAGTTGGAGCGGCAGACGGCGGCGCTGGCCCGCGCGCTCAATGTCGGCGGCCTGATGAACGTGCAATACGCGATCCAGGACGGCACGGTCTATGTGCTGGAGGTCAACCCGCGCGCCTCGCGCACCGTGCCCTTCGTCGCCAAGACCATCGGGCGGCCGATCGCCAAGATCGCGGCCCGCATCATGGCCGGCGAGACGCTGGAAAATGCGTTCGCCCATTACGGCGCCATGCCCGACCCGCGCAATCCCGGCCACATCGCGGTCAAGGAAGCCGTCTTCCCCTTCGCCCGCTTCCCCGGCGTCGACATCCTGCTCGGGCCGGAAATGCGCTCGACCGGCGAGGTCATGGGCCTCGACCGCGATTTTGCGCTGGCCTTCGCCAAGAGCCAGCTCGGCGCGGGTGTTGATCTCCCCCGCGCGGGCACGCTGTTCGTCTCGGTCCGCGACGAGGACAAGAAGGGCATCCTGCCGGCGGTAAAACGCCTCGCCGGCCAGGGTTTCAAGGTGCTGGCCACCTCCGGCACCGCCCGCTTCCTCGCCGAAAACGGCGTGGTGGCCGAAAAGATCAACAAGGTGCTGGAAGGCCGCCCCCACATCGAGGACGCCATCCGCAACCGCCAGGTCCAGATCGTCTTCAATACGACCGACGGCCAGAAGGCGGTGTCGGACTCGAAGTCGCTCCGCCGCGCGACGCTGATGCAGAAGGTGCCGTATTACACGACGCTGTCGGGCGCAGCGGCAGTGGCGGAGGCGATTGCGGCGTTAAGGGCGGGGAACTTGGAGGTGCGGCCGCTGCAGGAGTATTTTGGATAATCTATGGAGATTGGAAATCCAGCATGAGCGTGCCGTCTCCTCGCTTCTTCCAGACGTACATTGTTACGTCACGCTGATTCCGGTCCCCCTTCGCGTCGAAGGTGAGGTTGCCCAACACGGTCGGAATTGGCTGACCGGATTTTATGGAAGCCGCAACAGTTCTCGGCGCCTCAGTGCCTGCCATTTCGATACCCTTGGCTACCACTTGGACTGCCGCATAGGATTTGAGCGTGTAGTCTGCCGGCTCGAACCCTTGAGAACGAAAGCGCGCAACAACGTCGGCTGCAGCGGGGTTGCCGCGGTCCTCAAGCGAAAAAGCGACTAGCACCCCCTCCAACGCGGGTCCCGCCTTTCCCGATAGATCGTGGACTAGAGCTCCGTCTCCTGAGATAAATTGAACCTTCAGCCCAGCTTCGTTGGTTTGCCGAACAAGTGGACCAAAATCGTCGGCAAGCCCAGCGAAGAAGAGAACTTCGATCCTCATCGATTTAAGCTTGCCTATGAGGTCCAGAAAATCGCCTTGGCCGGGCTTGATCTTTGTGGCCAGCTTTTCGGGATGCCCCTTTATTCGTAGCGCTTTTCTTGCATGGTTAGCCAAGCCATCACCATAGGGCGTACCGTCACTAACGATCGCAAAATTTTGCGTTGGGAAATGATCGGCCATGTACTCGCCGGCAAACGTGCCCTGAACATCGTCACGACCCGCTGTCCGAACAACATTCCAAAGTTTGAATTCGGTTAGGGCGGGATTTGTTGATGCTGGGCTAACCATCAAAGTGTTGTTCTTGGCGTAGATCGTCGCGGCGGGGATAGAACTGCCTGAGTTGAAGTGGCCAATGACAAAGCGAACCCCGTCTTTTGCCAATTTTTTGGCCAAGGCTATCGCGGTGGCCGGCGTGTATTGGTCATCAAGGACGGTCAGTGCTATCTTGCATCCTCGTACGCCGCCTTTGCCGTTGATGTCGTCTACGGCAAGTTGAGCACCCCGCCGCATCTCCTCTCCATCATACGCCCAATCGCCGGTCATGGGGCCGACCACCGCTATGGGAATATCGGCGCATTTTGCTGCGGCCGACCCCGAGGCCGTCAGCACCGCAGCAGTCAATAGGCCGGCAGCCAATATTGTGAAAACCCGCGACAACGCAGTCCACAGCTCACACATTCCCACCCCTCACAGTATTTATAAGTAATGAACTGGAGGAGGACAGTAACACAGCCCTTCAGTGGATTGGAAGCCCCCGAAAGAATGAATGGACTTCGGCTCAAGCCACCGCCACACACTCGATCTCGATATCGAACTCCATCGGCCAAGACGCCACCGGCACAAAACTCCGCGCCGGCGCGTTGGTCGCAAAATACTTCGCATAGACCCGGTTGATGGCGTTGTAGAAGCCGGAATTGACGGCGTAGATGCGCACCATCACCACCTTGTCCAGCGAGGTCCCGGCCGCTTCCAGGCAGTGCTTGAGCGCCTTCAGCGACGCCTCGGTCTGGGTCTCGATGTCGCCGCGCACCATCTCGCCGGTCACCATGTCGACCGGCGGCGTCGCCGAGATGAACACGAAGCCGTTGGCCCGCACCGCCGTCGAGCACGGCAGGCCGAGCGCCCGCACCTTCGCCGACATAACCGGCACTTCGATGACTTCCTTGTCCATGGTGGTCCTCCTGATTTGCGGAGGAGCTTATCGCGGCAGCGAGGGAACGCCAGCGCCTCTTCTCCTTCCCCCCTTGTGGGGGAAGGTGGATCGGCGCGCAGCGCCGAGACGGAAGAGGGGTGTTCCAGCGGAGTGAGGCGTCGGCATTCCCTGGAGCACCCCTCATCCGACCGAGCTTCGCTCGGCCACCTTCTCCCACAGGGGGAGAAGGGGAAGGTGCCCCTCACTGATGCGCGACCGCCAGGTCCTTCACGTGCTTCTCATGCATCTTCAGCACCGGCAGGGTCTTCTTGGCGAATTCCTTCATCGCCGGGTCGTCGCCGGAATTGGCGTAGGTGGAAAACAGCGCGACAGCATCCTTGTGCGCATCGGTCTGCATCTTGATGTATTTGGCGTCGAAATCCTTGCCGCTGGCGCCCTTCAACTCGTCGAGCATCTGCTGCTCCTTAGGCTGCAGCGCGGGGCCGGCCGGCTTGATCGACGCGGTGGTCTGGCCCTGGCTGAGCGCGGCCTTGAAATCCTCGCCGGCCTTGGTGTGATCCTTGATCATATCGGCGGCAAAAGCCTTGACGTCGGCCGACGCCGACTTCTCTTGCGCCAGCTTGCTTGATTGGATCTCGAACGCATTGGCGTTGGGCACCGTCGTGACGAAGGTCTGGGTATCGACCTTGTTCTCGGTCACCATCGGTCCCACGGCATCCGTGTTGGTGTCGCCTGATTGGGCGAACGCGGCGGGCGCGCCGGCAAGAAGCGCGACGGCGACCAGGGGCAGCAGCGTTTTCATCTCAAAACTCCGATCCGAACAGCCCCTCCGCCATCCCCAACGCGGCATCCGCGTTGGGGTTGCCTGAAAAGGCCGACTGGCTGAACGCCCGCCCTCGCCATCAGTGGCAGTGCGTAGCAGCCGCCTGCCCGGCATATTGCAGCTGCTCGTCCCAGTCCGGCCGGCCCTCCGGCGTGAAATCCATCAGGTTCCACAGGATCTCGCAGGTGCCGATGGCGCGGGGGTCTTGTCCGGGCTCGGACGGCGCGAAGCCAAGCTCCGACGACCAGAAATGGCGGACGCCGTCGGCATCGCGGTGAAACACCGAGAGCAGCGGAAGCTGCGCGCCCTCAGCGTCTTCCGCATTGTAGTCGCGCTTGAAATTGTTGTCGGCCGACGAGACCAGCCGCATGTTTTTCCAGCCGCGGTCGCGGCCGAGCGCCGTCAGATTGTCGAGCCCGGTCTTCGCCACAACCGCGAAGTTGAAGCCCGCCGCCTCGAGATGGCTGACCGCGCCGTCGAACTGGTCGAGCAGCGCGGTGCAGGACGGGCATGGCTGGTCCTGCCGGGCAAGTTTCGCCGTCTCGCCGCTTGCTGCCACATCGCGCGTTTCCTGCGGATGGCGCGGGAACATCATCTGGTAGAGGATCAACGAATCCTTGCCCGGCGCGAAGAGGTCCGGAAGCTTCACTTTTGCCGGCCGGCCCTGGCCGTCCAGGGCGCCGAACACATAGTGCTGCGGCACCAGCCCGCCCGGCGGCAGGGCGCGTCTTGCCTCGGCCACAGCCTCCATGGCGCGGCGCAGTTCGATCTCCTTGCGCAGCAGCCTTTCGCGGGCCGTGCGGTATTTGGCAGATTCATTGGGAAAGGTGATCATGATCGTCTCCTTGACCGGCGCGCCGGCGTCCCGGCACGGGTTGCTCTACAGCCCAAGGACGTGCGGCTCTGATGTGTTCCGACATTTTTTCCTCACCGGAACCAGCCCCGCTTTGCGCTATTCCTTCCGTTGGCTAAACCTTCCGGGAAACGGGGGAGAAAATGAGCGACACAGAAGAAATCGACCTGCGCTGCCCGCAGGTCGTTGCCGACAACGCCGCCAAGGGCTTGCGGCTGCGCCAGCAGTTCGGCCGTGGCGGCACCGAGATCGGCGTCGCCCGCGCCACCGAGCTCAAGAACCGCAGGAACCTGTCGCCCTCGACCATCCGGCGCATGGTCAGCTATTTCGCCCGCCACGAGGTCGACAAGCGCGGCAAGAACTACGGCAACGAGGACAATCCTTCCGCAGGCTATATCGCCTGGCTGCTGTGGGGCGGCGATGAAGGGCGCGCCTGGACGCTCGAGATGAAGAAGAAGGTCGGCAATGCGCCGGATATCTAACCTTTTACCCCGCCGGCAGTGAGGCCGGAGACGATGCGGCGCTGGAAGATCAGCACCAGCACAACCAGCGGCACGGTGACGATCACCGAGGCGGCCATGATGTTGCCCCAGGGGATCTCGAACTGCGAGTTGCCGGACAAGAGCGCGATCGCCACCGGCACGGTGCGCTGCGTGTTGGTGGAGGTGAAAGTGAGCGCGAAGAGGAACTCATTCCAGGCGCTGATGAAGGCGAGCAGCCCGGTGGTGGCGAGCGCCGGCCACATCAGCGGCAGGAAGATGCGCGTGAGGATGGTCCACGGCCCGGCGCCGTCGAGGATCGCCGCCTCCTCGATCTCGACGGGCAGGTCGCGCACGAAAGTGGTGAGCACCCAGACCGTGAACGGCAGCGTGAAGATCATGTAGGACAGGATGAGCGCCAAGAGCGAATTATAGAGATGCAGCGTCCGGATGATCTCGAACAGTCCGGCAAGCGCGGCGACTTGCGGAAACATCGAGACGGACAGGATGGCGAGCATCAGCGCCGCGCGGCCGCGGAAGCGAATACGCGCCAGCGCGTAAGCCGCGGTGACGCCGAGCAGCAGCGAGATCGCCACCACCGCGCCGGAGACGACCAGCGAATTGACGAGATTGCGCAGGAAGGGTCCTTCGGTCAGCACGTTGCGATAATTGGCGAGGCTGAACGTTCTTGGCCAAAGGTTTGCCTGGAACAGCTCAGTTCCCGATTTCAGGCTGGTGACGATGGCGTAGTAGAACGGAAACACCGCGACGAAGACGATCGCGAGAAGCAGCAGATAGAAGGCGGCGCGCTTCAGCATTCGCATGTCAGCGTCCTCCCTCGAAACTCAGCCGTCCAAGCCGGATATAGGCGATGGTGAGCAGGCCGATGATGAGGAAAAGCAACGTCGAGGCGGCCGAGCCATAGGCAAACTTGTCGAACTCGAACAGGTTCTCGCGCGCGAAGATCGACATCGACTTGGTTTGCACATTGTTGGGCGTCAGCACATAGATCAGGTCGAAGATGCGCAACGCGTCGAGCGCGCGGAAGATCACCGCCACCATCACCGCCGGGCGGATCAGCGGCAGGGTCACGCGCCAGAAGATCTGCCAGGGATTCGCGCCGTCGAGCTTCGCCACCTCGAGGATCTCGCGCGGCAGCATCTGCAGCGCCGCGAGGATGAGCAGCGCCATGAACGGCGTCGTCTTCCAGATATCGACGATCAGCACGGCGACCATCGCGGTGTCGGTGCTCGCGGTCCAGGCGATCTTGCTATCGATCAGGCCGAGATTGAGCAGCACGACATTGATGATGCCGAACTGGTCGTTGAGCATCCACTGCCACATCTTGGCCGAGACGATCGTCGGGATCGCCCAGGGGATCAGGATCGCCGCCCGCACGACGCCGCGTCCCTTGAATTCGGCGTTGAGCGCAAGCGCGACGATCATGCCGAGCACCGTCTCGCAGGCCACCGAGATAACGGCGAAGCGCACCGTGTTCCACACCGCCCGCCACCAGACCGGATCGACGAGCAGCCCGTCGTAAAGCAGCCGCCCGCTCGGCAGGCGCAGCACCGAGAAGTAATTGTCGAAGCCCACCCATTGCCGCGCGTCGAGATCGGCCAGCGAGGCATCGGTGAAGCTGTAATAGACCGTACGCAGGAACGGCCAGCCGGCGACGACGCCAAGCACAAAAAGCATCGGCGCGAGGAACAGCCAGGCCGTGCGAACGCGCCGGCGCGCCAGCGGCGATGGCCTTGCCGGCGTCACCAGCCCTTGCCTTTCAGCCTGGTCAGCCGCGCCTCGAGATCGGCGAGATTGTCGGCGGCGGTGCCGTTCCCCGAGATCGTGTTGTGCACGGCCGTCCAGAACTGGCTCGATGCCTCGTTGTATTTGATCCTGGCCGTTGCCGAGGGGCGCGGCTGCGCGTTGAGGAAGATTTCTTTCCAGCGCGGCACGATCGGCTGTTGCCTGGCGATGTCGGGGTCGTCATAGAGCGCCGCGATGGTCGGCAGGTTGGCCGTCTTCAGCGTCCGGTATTTCTGCATCTCGGGCGACGCGATGAACTTCACCAGATCGATCGCGGCATTCGGATGTTTCGAATATCTGGACACGGCAAGGTTCCAGCCGCCCAGCGTCGCGACCGGATGCCCGCCTTCGCCGGCCGGCAGCGGCGCCACGTCGAACTTGCCCTTGATCGGCGAATTCTCGCTGTTGCCGAGCGCATAGGCATAGGGCCAGTTGCGCATGAAGACGGCATTGCCGGTCTGCCAGACGCCGCGCGCCTCCTCTTCCTGATAGGCGAGCGCGCCCGGCGGCGCGATTCCCCCGATCCAGCCCTTGACCTTGTCGAGCGCCGCGGCCGCCTTTGGATTGTTGATTGAGATGCGGCCGTCCGGCTCGATGATCCCGCCGCCGCCATTCGACCTCACCCATTCGAGCGCGTTGCAGGTCAGCCCCTCATAGGCATTGCCCTGGAAGACATACCCCCAGATGTCCTTGTTGCCGGCCGTCCGCTCCTTGTCCATGACGAGCTTCGCGGTGTCCTGCAATTCCTGCCAGGTGGTCGGCACCTTGAAGCCATATTTGCCGAGCAGATCCTTGCGGTAATAGAGCGCCGGCGCGTCGGTGAAGATCGGCAGCGCGACCAGCCTGCCGTCGACGGTCTGCGACTGGATGATCGACGGGAAATGCTCCCCCACCACGTCCCTGGTCGCCTCGGTCAGGTCGACCAGCTGGCTGGCCAGCTGCGGCGCCCAGATGACGTCGGTCTGGTAGACGTCGATATCGCTGCTGCCGGCGGCAAGCCAAAGCCTGTATTGGCCGAACTGGTCGGTGGTCGAGGGCGGGATGACGACGATGCCGACCTTGTTGCCGCTCTTTTTCTCATAGAGGTCGAGGATTTCGCGCAGCACCTTGATGCCGTTGCCGGTGTCGCCCGACACGATCGAGAGCTCGACAGCCCGGGCTTGAGCAGCGGCCAGCAAGATGGTGGCAGCCAACGCCAGGAACGCGGGAACAAATTTCACGGGATTGCGGGCCTCCCTCAGCGGCCGGCGGCGCCATCTCGGCGTCGCGGCTCATCAAGGCCCCTGCGATGAATGCACGATGGCGCGTAGGGTTCCATGCGCTCATGCGCGCCGGTTCAGGCCGACAGGTCGGTGAAGCCGCCTCGGTCGGCTCGACTGCGCCGGCGTCCTGCTTTCCTTCACCCGCTTTTACGAAAGCGGACGGGCTCCGAAACCCCCGCCCCGGAGCCCGTCTGGGAGTGGCTGACGCATGCCGGCACAGCCGCCTCCGACGCCTTGCCCGCGTCGATCCGCCGATCGGCCGCCCGGCACGACGACGCATTAGCATGCCCTAACGTCAGCCTATGTGAAGGAGTTCACAATGCGTGCGCGCAGGTGGTTGCAACATCGCGCCGGAAGCCCGATCCCGGCCGCCGCGCTTTGCGCGTCAGCCTTCCCAGTCGACCGGGACCATGCCGAGCCGCTCATAGAGCCTGAAGGCCGCGGTGTTCTCCACCGTGTTGGTCTTGAGATCGACATGGGCCGCGCCCCGCTCGCGAAACGTCAGGAACACGTGCCGCATCAGCGCCTCGCCGATGCCTTGCCGTCTGGATTCCGGATGGACAGCGAGATCCTTGACGAAACCGGATGTCCAGCACAGCGCCGCGCCCGCCAGCAGGCCCTTGCCGTCGATCACGAGGAAGCAGAGAGCGGGATCGAACTCGGCGTCGCCGGCAATGCGCGGCCACCAGTCGTCGAACGGCCCGTCGGCGCCGTCGTCGAACACCTCTTCCAGCAGCGCGTGCAAAGCCTGCGCATCACGATGTTCGAAAGCGCGCATGACGAAACCTTCCGGCCAATGCGGCGCGGTGAGCGTATCGTCGAGCAGCTTGCGCAGGCGGATGTCGTTGGGAGCCGGCGGACGAGGCGTCGTGTTTTCAGGCATGGCGCTGTCTCGAAACGCCGCGCGGACCGTCCGCTCAGGCGTCGGGTTGCAGGCGGTGGCGCCTGCGGTCGACGCCAAGTCCCGTCGCCTCGAGCAGGCCTTTGCGCTTGGCGTCGTAGTAATAGCCGGTCTGGTAGAGCGTATCGGCCCGCTTGGCGTTGCCGCCCGAGACCAGCCAGGCGCCACGCAGATATTTCACGGCATATTTGAGATTGGTCTCGGCGTCGAACAGGCCGGTCGCCGGGCCGTCGTAACCCATGCCGCGCGCCGTCGCGTGCTTGATCTGCATCAGTCCCCAATGGCCGTGATTATAGGCTTTCGGGTTGAAGGTGCTCTCGCGGTTGACGACATGGCGCACCAGCTCGACCGGCACTTCATAGAGCGCCGAATATTTGTCGATCAGACGCTCGATCTCGCCGCGCGGGCCGCTGGCGTGCTGCTCGGGCTGGCCAGGCGCCGCCAGCAGAGCGGGGTTGTCCGGCGCCACGTAAGCAACCTGCTGGACACCGGGCATCGGGGCGATTTTCGCCGACTGGCCGGTGACCGGCATGGCGACGCCCGCGGTCGTATAGACCGCCGCCTGCTTGATCGATCCCGCCTGTTTGATGGATCCTGGGCCGGTCGGCGAGCCGCCGGCCGTCAGCACGGGCGGCGGCGGAAACTGGCCGGCCATCGGCGTCGCTCCGGCGAAGGCCGCGGGCTGGGCCAGCGCCGCGCCGGGCTGAACAGGCGGCGGCAACAGCGCGCCTTGCGTCGCAAGCGCGCCTGGCGCGGTCGCCATGGCAACGACATCGCCAGTAAGCGCGGCGGTCTGCACCTGCGCGAGGCCGGAAGGCTCCGGCAGCACGGCCACCGTTTCGGGCAGCGCGACCGTCGGCGTGTCGTCGGCCACGACAGGCGTTGAGGCTTCCGCAAGCGTGGGCGCGGCCTTCATTTGCGAGGTCGAGGTGCAACCGCTCAGACCAGCAGCGGCAACGAGCACGCCGAGCGCAGTGAATATGATTTTGGTTGGCAAGCCGTGAGGGTCCGGTTTGTCGGTTGTTAAGGAGTCCTTACACCAGCGATTCACACCCGGCAATCGGGGCCACTAGGCGGTTTTCGGGTGGCGGGAGGAGGGCGGAAATGCCATATTGTTCTGGATATGTACTCGTTTTTCGTTGTTTTTCGGAAGGAAAACGCCATGAAACCCCCATCTGAGATCACGGCCGGCCACGCAGTGTTAAAAACAGTGATCGGCTTCATGGGCATCGCCTGGAACGAGAAGGGCCTGATCAGGCTCTGCCTGCCCGAACGCAGCCGCGAGGCGGTCGAGCGCCGGCTGTTCCGCCACGCCGGTGTTTCAACCTCGACCGACCAGCCGCGATGGGTGGTCGAACTGATCGCCTCGATCAAGGCCTATGCGGCCGGCGAGGACGTCGATTTCTCCGACGTGCCGGTCGACCTCGACGGCGTCGACGATTTTCGCCTCGCCATCTACGCTGCCGCGCGCAAGCTCGGCTTCGGCGAGACAACCACCTATGGCGAACTGGCCAAGCGCGCCGGCCATGCCGGGCTCGCGCGCGAGACGGGTGCTGCGCTCGGCGCCAACCCGGTGCCACTGGTCATCCCCTGCCACCGCATCCTGGCGGCCGGCGGCAAGATCGGCGGCTTCTCCGCGCCGGGCGGATCGGCCACCAAGGAAAAGATGCTGGCCATGGAAGGCGTTCGCGTCGGCCCGCCGCCGGCCGCGCAGGCCTCGTTCGGGTTCTGAGATCCCGCCGGATTATCAGTGGCGATGGGGGAAAAATCGCCGCCGGAAATGGTCGAAGTCCGGCCGCTTGCAGACATAGACGGCGCAGGACCTTGTGTCGGCGCTCGGCACATAGGCGCGCGCCCTCACCTCGCCCGCGTTGCAGAAGCGCTCGTCGCGCACGTAGCGATTATAGAGCGGCAGTCCCGGCACGCGCGTCGACTGATAGCGCAGAATGACGGCGCCCTGTCTGGCGATCGTCGCCTGCACCCGGTCGCAGCTCATACGCGTCGGATCGTAGCGCGACACCGCCTGCGCCTCGGCGGCCAGCAGCAGCAGGCAGGCGGCAAGCAGAATGGTCTTCATGGTTCCTCTCCCAAAGCAACCCGGCGTCAAAACAGACGCTTGGAGCGGTTCGATGTTCCGTGAAACGGCAACCGCTCTCCCCCGTACGGCAAGCGTCCTCATCCCTTCACAACGCGCGGCCGCTGTCAAAACTTCCATTGCCTCCTGATGCGGATGACATGCCGGCTAGCCCCCGGGCTACCCGTCTTGTTTTCTCGCTCAAACTATCCTATATCCGCTCCATTGAATTTGGCCGATCGATCGGGCCGCGATCTTCGCGTTTGCTGACGTCTATCTCCAAAATTTCGATACCGCCGGCCGGACGTTGGTCAGGTCAAACTAAAGCAAATGTGAAGGGCATTCTAAATGGCAACTGGTACGGTCAAGTGGTTCAACGCCACCAAGGGCTACGGCTTCATCCAGCCTGACAATGGCGGCGCGGACGTTTTCGTCCACATCTCCGCTGTTGAGCGCGCTGGCATGACGAGCCTGGCTGAAGGCCAGAAAATCAACTTCGAGATCGAGCAGGACCGCCGCACTGGCAAGTCCGCTGCTGGGTCTCTGAGCAAGGCAGCCTGATTTGGCTTGAGCATTTTGCGGCCAGGCTTTACCGCCCGGCATCGCGGAATGCGGATAAGTAAAGGCGCGCGCCGGACGAAGGTTCGGGGCGCGCGGCAAGTCACGGATGTACTGACGGTCGCGCGATAAGCGCGCCGGAGCGGAAAGACCGACAAGCTGGAACAGCAGATAGCTGCCAGCCCGGGCCGGACGCTCCAATCAGGCTACCGGCATAGGAAGGCGGGCATTGCCCGCCTTTTTTGTTGTCTGGATTTTGGTGATTGGCTTCCTTCTCCGCATTCAGGGCAGGGCAATCGGATGGCTTTGCGAGTTCGGATAACCGGCACGTCTTGACTGGCGTCATCCTCGGGCTTGTCCCGAGGATCTACCAGCCTCCCTGAAATGGTCGCGCCAAATCCACGTGCAACAGCAGATCCTCGGGACAAGCCCGAGGATGACGGCGTTGGGATTGCCTTCGCCAATAAACCATATGCGATTACCCTGCCGTTCACGGGGAGAAGGACGCAGTCGCCTAGGCCTTCGCCGACCGCCAGCGTCAGTCCGGCGCCCACTCGATCGGCACATGCCCCTTATCCGCCTCGACGCGCTTCAACCACTCCACCACGGCCGGATAGGCGTCGAGCTGGAAGCCGCCCTTCTCGGCGGTGTGGGTGTAGGCGTATAGCGCGATATCTGCGACGCTATAGGCGCTGCCGGCAAAGAATGCGTTCCACTCCAGATGCTGGTTCATGACGCTCAGCGCCTTGTTGCCGCGCTCCAGCGTCTGCGCCAGTCGTTCCGGCGTGGCGTCCTTCGCACGTTCCGGAAAAGTCATAAGCGCCTTGCGCACCGCGATATAGGGCTCGTGGCTGTATTGTTCGAAGAACAGCCATTGGTAAGCCAGCGCGCGCTCGTATTTGTCGGCCGGCAGGAAGCGCGTGCCTTCGGCAAGATAGAGCAGGATGGCGTTGCTCTCGGCGATGCGCCTGCCGTCGTCGAGCTCCAGCATCGGCACCATCGCGTTCGGATTCTTGGCTCGTAGTCGGGCTTGCGCGTCGCGCCGGTATGCGAGCTCACCTCGACCCGGGTGAAGGGAATGCCGAGCTTGGCCATCAACAGCCGCGGCTTGTAGCAATTGCCGCTGTCGGCCATGTCGTAAAGGATCATGCCTCTTGCCCTCTCCGAGTCTCCTGGGAACGCTCTAAAGCGCGTCGCGATCCTTCGGATTCGCTCCATGCGCTTTAGGTCTTGATTTTACGCATGTCTTTATCCCGAAACCGGTTCCCACTTCGGGAGACATGCTTTAACGCGCGCGGCCAGGCCCCATCCAGTGATTTGTTTTTGCGAAAAACCATCAGCAACGCTGATGTGTCTTTCGGATCCAGCATCAGCGTTGCTGGTGCAGGGGCACAACCTTGTCGCCGGCGTCGAGCAGGTCATCGACGGAAAGCGGCTCTTCCTTGAAGATCGTGCCTGCGAGCGCCGGGCGGGCGAGATGGAAACCCTGCAGCAGGTCGGCGCCGCCCTCGAGCGCGACGCGCAAGTGCTGGGCATTCTCGATGCCCTCGACCAGCACTTTGGCGCCGCGCTCCTGCAGCATGCCCACCAATGGCCGGAAGAAGCGCTCGGCGGCGGCGTGGCGGCAGAGCGCGCCGAACCAGGCGCCGTCGATCTTGACGATGTCGGGCGCGAGCAGATTGATGCGCGCCTCGGTGGAATGGCCGGTGCCGAAATCGTCGATGGCGATACGGATGCCGTCGCGCCGCATTTCGCGCACTAGGCTGGCAAGAACGTGATCGTCGGCCGCTTGTTCGGTGATCTCGCAGACCAGCAGGCCCGGCTCCAGCGCGAAGTCGCCGAGATGCCTTGTCATGAGCCGGATTTCGGCCAGCGCCCGCCCGAGATGGTCGTTGATCATCGGATTGTAGTTGAAGAACAGCGTGAGCCCCTCGAGGCCGACGTTGCGGTAATTGCCGAGATGCAGCATCCGGCACATCGTTTCGACATACAGCCGGTCGGATGCGGGAACGCCGCCGAAGAAGATCGATGGGGCCA
This sequence comes from Mesorhizobium sp. WSM3859, assembly GCF_002295065.1. Classification (GTDB taxonomy): domain Bacteria; phylum Pseudomonadota; class Alphaproteobacteria; order Rhizobiales; family Rhizobiaceae; genus Mesorhizobium. The sequence continues at coordinate 425,347 of NZ_NSGG01000004.1, read as the reverse complement.
CCGGCTCGGCGATGCGGCGCGGCTCGATCAGCCCCTCGACGGCGACCGCCCTGAGCACCCTGTCCTCCGGGGCGAAAATCGGCTGATAGGCGCTCCACAGCCGGAAATCGCCATAGATGCCGAACTGAAGGCCGATCTCGTCGGCGAAGATCGCCTTGGCGACGTTGCGCCGTCTCTCATGCTTTTCGTTCATGGCGCGACCTTGCGCCCGAATACCCTTGCCGGCCGCGACCGCGTCGCCGGAGCCGTAGGGCTTGAGGCAGCCGATACCGTGCTCTCTTCGGCCGGAGGCTGCACGAAGCCGCGAAAGCTGGTGGGCGCAAGTTCGGGCCGGGCAAGCACATAGCCTTGTACCATGGAAGCGCCGGCTTTCTCGGCAAGCTCCAGTTGCCAGCCTTCCTCGAGACCTTCGAAGACGGTGTGGATGCCCTGGGTTTCGAAGCCCTTCACCATGGCCGTCAGCAACGCGAAGCCGGCGCCGGACTCCATCAGATGCGTGATCCACTGCGCATCGAACTTGACGATGTCCGGCTTCAGTTCCTTGATCCGGTGGATGTCGGATTCATCGGCGCCATAGTCGTCCACCGCGATGCGGAAGCCATTGGCCCTCAGCGCCTCGACGAAACCGTAAAGCGCTTCCTGCGAGGCCGACTTCTGCTCGGTCACCTCGCAAACGATGCGGCGCGGATCGATACCGGCTTCGTGCAGCACCAGCCGCATATCGCGCAATGCCTTGTCGGCAATGCTGCGATCGGTGAACACCGACGGGTCGAAATTGATGAAGATGGACGCCTCCTGCGGCAGGCAGGCACCGGCGTTCAAAAGATGCAGCGTGCGTGTCAGCGCCTCGATGTGCAGCCGGTCGGCCGCCGGGCAGGTGCCGAAGAACGCCGTCGGCGACTGCGGCTCGCCGTCGCGGAACGGCCGGATCAGCCCCTCGAACGCGGCGACCGAAAGCTTGCCCTCCTTGAAGGCGAAGATCGGCTGGAACGCGCTTTGCAGCGTGTAGATGCCCCAGACACCGGTTGAGGTGCCGTCATCATGACGGATGATGTGGGCAAGTCCGATGCTGCGCGACAAGGTTTCTCGCTCCGCGAATTGGCGCAATCCGATCTGCGATCCTGCCAGCCAAGGGTTTACCGGCCGTTGATGAATTTAGCGTTGCCGCTCACGCAGGCTGACTTTGGTCACGTCTCCTTGACCTCTGGCTCATCGCACAATGCTTGCGCTTGGCGCGATGATGCGACATGAGAGGCGCCGCGGCCGCTCCTGGCCGCTTCCTAGGAGACATTTTGTCATGGCCTTTCTTGCCGACGCCCTTTCCCGCGTTAAGCCTTCCGCGACCATCGCGGTGACGCAGAAAGCGCGCGAGCTGAAAAATGCCGGCCGTGACGTGATCGGCCTCGGCGCCGGCGAGCCGGACTTCGACACGCCCGACAACATCAAGAACGCGGCGATCGAGGCGATCCGCCGTGGCGAGACCAAGTACCCGCCGGTGTCGGGCATCGTGCCGCTGCGCGAGGCGATCGCAAAGAAATTCAAGCGCGAGAACAATCTCGAATACCGGCCCGAGCAGACCATCGTCGGCACCGGCGGCAAGCAGATCCTGTTCAACGCGTTCATGGCGACGCTGAACCCCGGCGACGAGGTCATCATCCCCCGCCCCTACTGGGTGAGCTATCCGGAAATGGTGGCGATCTGCGGCGGCACGTCGGTCTTCGCCGACACCTCGATCGACAACGGCTTCAAATTGACGGCGGATGTGCTGGAAAAGGCGATCACGCCGAAGACCAAATGGCTGTTGATGAATTCGCCGTCCAACCCGTCGGGCGCCGCCTACACGGAGGCCGAGCTCAGGGCGCTGGCCGATGTGCTGCTCAAGCATCCGCATGTCTGGACGCTGACCGACGACATGTATGAGCATCTGACCTATGGCGACTTCGTCTTCAAGACCATCGCCGAGGTCGAGCCGAACCTCTACGAGCGCACGCTGACGATGAACGGCGTGTCGAAAGCCTATGCCATGACCGGCTGGCGCATCGGCTACGCCGCCGGCCCGGTGCCGCTGATCAAGGCGATGGACATGATCCAGGGCCAGCAGACCTCGGGCGCCTGCACCATCGCGCAATGGGCATCCGTCGAAGCGCTCAACGGGCCGCAGGACTTCATTGCGAAGAACAAGGCGATCTTCCAGGGCCGGCGCGACCTCGTCGTCTCGATGCTCAACCAGGCGCGCGGCATCTCCTGCCCCTCGCCCGAAGGCGCCTTCTATGTCTACCCGTCCTGCGCCGAGCTGATCGGCAAGAAGACCAAGGCCGGCAAGGCGATCGACACCGACGAAGCCTTCTGCTCGGAACTGCTCGACGCCGAAGGCGTGGCGGTGGTGTTCGGCTCGGCCTTCGGCCTCGGTCCGAATTTCCGCATCTCCTACGCGACGTCGGAAACCTTGCTGGAGGAAGCCTGCACGCGCATCCAGCGCTTCACCGCATCGCTGACCTGAACGGCGCAAGAAGCGCCGAACGCGAAGAACCCGGCGTCACGCCGGGTTTTTTTGTCGGGTTCATCCTAACCGCCATATTGCTCGTCGGAAACCTGCTCGAGCCAATCGGCATGGACGCCGTCCAGTGCCTCCTGCATGGCGATATGGGTCATGGCGGTTTTCCATCCGGCGCCGTGCCAGTGTTTCTCGCCCGGCGCGAAGGAGATGACGTCCCCTGCCCTGATCGTCTGGATCGGCTCGCCCCAGGTCTGGGCAAGTCCGGCGCCGGCCGTGACATAGAGTGTCTGCCCGAGCGGATGCGTGTGCCAGTAAGTGCGCGCGCCGGGCTCGAAACTGACCAGCGTCGCTCTGAGCCGCGCCGGCGCCTCTTTCTCGATGATCGGCGTCTGCAGCACCCGTCCGGTGAAATAGGTCCCCGGCGCGATGATCGTCGGCACACTGCCGCACGCAATGATCTTCATCTGGCAATCCTTCCGTTGGGCAACCCTGCCTTGGTGTCGGCTACCACCCCAGCCGCGGCCAGAACAGGCCGGCTCGACCCCGATACGCCTGGTAATCGCTCGCCAACAGCGTACGCGAAAACTTCTTTTCTTCGCCGAGCGCGGCAACCACATAGAGGACGGTGATCCCTGCGACCGGCACCACGGCCCAGATCGACCAGGTCGCGATCCCCCATCCGATCCAGAAAATGATGTATGATGAGTAGAAAGGGTGGCGGATATAGCGGTAGGGACCATCGGTCAGCAGGCTGTGCGGATTATCGGGCGCGAAGGCGAAATGCAGCCGCGCCCTCCGCGAGGTGACGATCGCCCACCAGAAGAGGACAGAGCTTGCCAGTTCGACGGCGAGCCCGGCGAGCTTTGCCGGAACCGGCTGCGATTGGATCCACAGGATTGCGAGAAAGAAAAGCGCCGTAGCAATCACCACTGCTGAAATCACCATGGCGCCTGGAAACATGGCCTGCAATTGGAAATGCGCCCGCATCGACCAGACATATTGGCCAATGGTCGCGATGCTGCATATCGAGACGAGAAGATCGAGGAGTGGTTCCATCATAGGGGGTTTCCGCGGTGCTTGCCATCCAGCCGGTAGCCACGCGCCGGCCGTTTATTTCCAGGAACCCTCTCTTAACCACATGCTTAAAGAAGATATAGAGCCCCGGATGCGATGTTGGCCACCAGCCAAATCCGAGGATTTAATACAGTATGAGCGTCACTGACCGCACGATCCGCACGCCGCAGGCCGATTTGCGCCTCAGCCAGTCGTCTGGATCCGGCATGCCCATCGTCATGATCCACGGCTCGGGAAGTTCGCGCGCCGTGTTTGCGCGTCAGTTCGACAGTCCACTCGCCGATGCCCACCGGCTGATCGCTTTCGACCTTCCCGGCCATGGCGACTCCTCCGATGCTCGCGACCCAGCCGCAACCTATACGATCACCGGCCTCGCCCAGACCACAGCCCACCTTCTGGATACCCTGGACATCGGCCACGCCATCATCTTCGGCTGGTCGCTCGGCGGCCATGTAGCGATTGAACTTGCCAGCTTCCATCACGCGGTGAACGGTCTTGTGTTGACCGGGGCGCCGCCGGTGTCGAGGGGACCGCTCGGCATGTTGCGTGCCTTTCATGCCAACTGGGACATGCTGCTCACCTCCAAGAAGGTTTACTCCGAACGCGACATCGAGCGCTTTGAGGCGTTTTGCTTCGGCGACAGCGCAAGTCCGTCTTTCCGCGAGGCCATAAGGCGCACCGACGGCAGGCTGCGCTCGGGCGTGGCGTTCGGCATGTTTGCCGGCAAGGGCGCCGACCAGAAGCAGGTGGTTGAGAATGCCCCGTTCCCGGTCGCGGTGATCAATGGAGAGCATGACCCGCTCGTGCGCCTGAGCTACTTCGAGACACTGGCCTACGCCTCGCTGTGGGAACGGTGCCATGTCATATCCGGCACCGGCCATGCGCCGTTCTGGGAAAAGCCGGACCTGTTCAATCCGCTGCTGTTATGCTTTGCCGAGAGGGTGGTCAAGCAGAGCGCAGCCAGGCCGGTGCGCCGAACCGAGGCCAGCTGAGCCTTTATCGACATCTTCCGGTTCTGGCTTCTCAACCACATCATCAATGGGTGGCGCGAACGGGCCCAATTGGCAGGTGCCAGCTTGGCTTTTTAGCGGTCGTGGTCTTGCTCTCACGGGCTGACAACGAGGAAATCGCGGCCTGACGAACCCAAGCCGGCGAACATCCTATTTCTCTTGCCCTCCCGGCAAACCCGTGTGACGATGGCCTTGGGAAGGGGTGGATAAACCCCGCTCGCGACGGCCGAACAGGCCGGCCGCCGCTCTGCACAGGGTGCGATCGGACGCAAAAACCGTTTTCCACTTTTGCTGATCGCTCTCTTGGGAAACGCCTGAGTGGAGGTCAGCCATGGGTACTCGCGCCGGAGGACGACGCACGGGACCGAAATGCATCGCCATAGTCGGTCCCTTTGCAAGCGGTAAGACGACACTTCTCGAAGCAATTCTCGCCCGCACGGGCGCCATTCCCCGCCAGTCACCCGTTTCATCGGGCAACACCGTCTCCGATCATTCGCCCGAAGCCCGCGCCCACGCCATGAGCGTCGAGGCGACCTTCGCCACCACCGATTTCATGGGCGAGCAGATCACCTTCGTTGATTGCCCCGGCTCCATCGAATTCGCCTTCGAGGCCGAGCCAGTGCTTGCCGCTTGCGACCTCGCGGTCGTCGTCGCCGAGGCCGACGAGAAGAAGATCCCGGCGCTGCAGCTCATCATGCGCAAGCTCGACGATCTCGCCATTCCGCGCATCCTGTTCCTCAACAAGGTCGATAAGGCGATTGCAGGCGTGCGCGAGACGCTGAAGATGCTGCAGCCGGCAAGTTCGGTACCGTTGCTGTTGCGCCAGATCCCGGTGCGCAAGGACGGCATCGTCATCGGCTCGATCGATCTGGCGCTGGAGCGCGCCTACATCTATCGCGAATACGCCGAAAGCCAGGTCGCCGAGATCCCGAATGACGACAAGGCGCGCGAGCTGGAAGCGCGTTTCTCCATGCTGGAGACGCTTGCCGATCACGACGATCACCTGATGGAGCAATTGCTGGAGGAGATCGAACCGCCAAAGGACGCGATCTTCGACGATCTTTCGGCCGATCTGCGCGCCGGCGCGGTGACGCCGGTGCTGATCGGCACGGCCGAGAAGGGCAATGGCGTGCTGCGCCTGTTGAAAGCCATTCGCCACGACGCGCCGGACATCGAGGCGACGAGGAAGCGCCTCGGCGCGCCGGAAGGCCAGACGGTGGTGCAGGTGATGAAGACCATTCACACCGCGCATGGCGGCAAGCTTTCGGTGTCGCGCGTGCTTTCAGGCCAGTTGGCCGACGCGGCCGAGCTTTTCCTTTCCAACGGCGACACGACGAAGGTATCCGGCATCTACCGGATGCTCGGCAAGGACCAGATCAAGCAGACATCCGCCAAGGCGGGCGACACTGTCGCGCTCGGCAAGCTCGACAACGTCAAGACCGGCCAGACGCTGAGTTCGGCCAAGGGTGGCATCCGGCCATTGGCCACGCTCGAGCCGCCGCAGCCCGTCTTCGCCTTCGCGCTTCGCCCCAAGGAGCGCAAGGATGAGGTCAAGATGTCGGCCGCGATCCAGCGGCTGGCCGAGGAAGACCCATCGCTCAGCCTGCGCCACAACCAGGACTCCGCCGAAACCGTCCTGTCGGGCCACGGCGAGATGCATCTGCGCGTGGTGCGCGAACGCCTCGAGGGCAAGAACCAGATTCCGATCGAGGGCCATGCACCGGCGGTGCCTTACAGGGAGACGATCCGCAAAGGAACGCAGCAGCGCGGCCGCCACAAGAAGCAGTCCGGCGGCCACGGCCAGTTCGGCGATGTGGTGATCGAGATCAAGCCGCTGCCGCGCGGTTCCGGCTTCCAGTTCTCCGACACCATCACCGGCGGCGTGGTGCCGAAGACCTATATCCAGTCGGTCGAGACGGGCATTCGCGACTATCTGAAGACGGGCCCGCTCGGCTTCCCGGTCGTCGACGTTGCCGTCAACCTGTCGGACGGCTCCTACCACGCCGTGGACTCCTCCGACATGGCCTTCCAGATGGCGGCCAAGCTGGCGATGAAGGAAGGCATGGCTGCCTGCTCGCCGGTCCTGCTGGAGCCGATCATGAAGGTCGAGATCGTCACGCCTTCCGACGCGACCTCGAAGATCATCGCGCTGATCCCGCAGCGGCGCGGCCAGATCCTCGGCTATGACGCGCGGCCGGACTGGCCGGGCTGGGACGTTGTCGAAGCGACCATGCCGCAGGCCGAAATCGGTGACTTGATCATCGAGCTGCGCTCGGCCACCGCCGGTGTCGCCAGCTACAAGGCCGCTTTCGACCATATGGCCGAGCTCACCGGTCGGCTCGCCGACGAAGCGATGAACGCCAACGGCAAGGCTGCCTGAACAAATCGGTCTGCCTGACTGTTGGAGATATGAAAACGGCGTCCGGTTCGCCCGGACGCCGTTCTATTGCGGACCGTTTTCCTGGGAGGCAACAGCTGGTCCGCCGCATCCGGAAAAAATGGTTCGGACGCGGTAGCTGCCTGAGCCCGGCCATTTCGAGTGATGCCCCCATCTCTCGAACCGACCAACCGCGTCCTATAATCTACTTAAACCATAGACTGCGTCTGCGACATGTTACCCGATGTTACATGTCACTGTTACGTGGCGGATCTGGTCGTGTTTTGCCGGCTCGAAAGCGCGCGGGCAACAAAAAAGCCGGATCAATAAAGATCCGGCTGAGTTTGATTGGAAGTGCCGATTAGGGCTAACCTCCAGAGGGGAACACTCAAGGGCGCTAATGGGAGGAGAACGCGCCCCGGAGATGTGACTATATATGTGCTCATCATGCCCAAGAAACAAGCATCTATTTTGCAACACACGCATGCAAAAAGACGCAGGCTGTGGTCCAACCTATTCGAGGAAGCCATAGGACCAGAAAAATAGGGCGATTCCGCCGTATTTTTGGATCAAAAGTGACTGCTGTAATGCAAAATGCAGCCAATTTTGCTCTGAACCGCGTAAATCGGCAAAATGATGCCGACTTTGGCACGCCAAGTTTATTTTTGCGGCAGGAGTCCCCGAATGCGTAGTTTTTCAGCAATCGCCGGCAGCGCGCTGTTTCTGGTCGTCGCGCCGGGCGTCGTTGCCGGGCTGGTGCCGTGGCTGCTGACCGACGGCTACCACGCGCCACTGTCGGTGGTACGGGGCTTCGTGGCTGCCGGCTCGATCCTGGTGGTCGTGGCGACCGCGATCCTGCTTCATGCCTTCGCCCGCTTCGCGCTTGAAGGTCTAGGCACGCCGGCGCCGGTGGCGCCTACCGAGAAGCTGGTGGTCGGCGGCATCTACCGCCATGTCCGCAACCCAATGTACGTGGCTGTGCTGGCGATCATCCTTGGCCAGGCACTGATCTTTTCGAGTTGGGCGCTCCTGGTCTACGGTCTGATCGCCGCTGCGGCGATGATCTCCTTCGTCAAGCTCTATGAAGAGCCGACGCTCGCCCAGCGCTATGGCGGAGAATACGAGGCCTACCGCCGCGCCGTGCCCGGCTGGCTGCCCCGCTTCACACCCTGGCGCGGGCAGTAGTCTCGACCGGCCATTCAGTAAGACCAACTGCGTGCCTTCGCGATGACAAAATCGCGAAAAACGTGCAGCTTCGCCTGGTTCTTCATCGCGTCGGGATAGGCGAAATAGGTGTCGAAGGACGGCACCTCGGTCTCCGGCAGCAGCTGCACCAGGTTCGAGTCCTTGTTGATCACATAGTCCGGCAGCATGGCGATGCCCGCGCCGCCCTGCACCGCCCGCTTGATCGACAGGATGTCGTTGATCTGCAGCGTCGGTACCCGCTGCGCGCCCTCGAAATCGCCGACCGTCTCAAGCCAGTTCAGCTCCGACAGATGCGAAGGCACCGGCACGCCGAAAGTGACGATGCGATGGTTCCTGAGCTCGGCTATCGAGGCCGGCCTGCCGAACTTGGCGATGTAGGACGGCGCCGCGTAAAGATGGAAATGCACCGTGAACAGCCGGCGCTGGATCAGGTCGGGCTGCTGAGGCTGGCGCAGCCGGATCGCGCAATCGGCCTGGCGCATGGTCAGGTCGAGCTCCTCGTTGGCCAGGATCAGTTGCAGGCTGATCTCAGGATAGAGCTCGATGAATTCCTGCACGCGCTCGGTCAGCCAGCCGGCGCCCAGGCCCACCGTGGTCGTTACCCTGAGCACGCCCGACGGCCGGTCCTTGGTCTCGGTCAACCGCGTCTTGATGGTTTCCAGCTTCATCAGCACGTCATGCGCTGTGCGGAACAGCATCTCGCCCTGCTCGGTCAGCACCAGGCCGCGCGCATGGCGGTGGAACAGTGCTACGCCGACATCATGCTCCAGTGCGCTGACCTGCCGCGAGATGGCCGATTGCGACAGATGCAGCGTCTCGGCGGCATGGGTGAACGACCCAGCCTCCGCCGCTGCGTGAAATACGCGTAGCTTATCCCAGTCCAGCGCCATGATTCCCCTCGCGTTGCCTTTGGCGTCTGAATGAAAAATCAGGCTTTTAAACGGCTTTTCTCCGCCGATTTATCATTCCGCGGCTTCGCGGTGAACCTCGATGCCCGCCAGATATTTTTCCGCCTCCAGCGCCGCCATGCAGCCAAGCCCCGCCGCCGTCACTGCCTGGCGGTAGACATCGTCGGTGACATCGCCTGCGGCGAACACGCCGGGCACGTCGGTGCGGGTCGAATCCGGCGCCGTCCACAGATAGCCGTTCGGCTTCTGCTTCAGCTTGCCGACGAAGAGCTCGACCGCCGGCGCATGGCCGATCGCGACGAACACACCGTCGACCGGCAGTTTCGATTCCTGGCCGGTCACGACATTGCGCAGCGTCAGGCCCTCGACGGAGGGCGGAAGCGGCGCCTTGCCCGGGCGTCCGGTGATCTCGTCCACCACCGTGTCCCAGATGACACGGACATTGTCCTTCGCAAGCAGCCGCTCGCGCAGGATGCGCTCGGCGCGGAAATCGCTGCGCCGATGGATGACGGTGACGCTTTTGGCGAGGTTCGACAGATAGAGCGCTTCCTCGACCGCGGAATTACCGCCGCCGATCACCGCGACGTCCTTGCCACGATAGAAGAAGCCGTCGCAGGTGGCGCAGGCCGAAACGCCGAAGCCCATGAAGGTCTGCTCCGACGGGATGCCTAGCCACTTGGCCTGCGCGCCGGTGGCGATGATCAGCGCATCGGCCGTGTAGACCGTGCCGGAATCGCCGGTGGCGCGGAACGGCCGGACATTGAGGTCGACCTCGGTGATGATGTCGTTGATGATATCGGTGCCGACATGCTCAGCCTGCTTCAGCATCTGCTCCATCAGCCAGGGGCCCTGGATCGGATCGGCGAAGCCCGGATAGTTCTCGACATCGGTGGTGATCATCAATTGGCCGCCCTGCTGCAGGCCGGCGACCAGCATCGGCTTCAGCATGGCGCGGGCGGCATAGACCGCCGCCGTGTAGCCGGCCGGGCCGGAACCGATGATGAGAACGGGTGCGTGCTTGATGTTCATGAAAAAAGTCCCCTGCGGCTCAAAGGCCGTGGTTTGTCGCGGTTAATGTAAGGGTTGCCCATCACGGCAGCAAGACGAACGGGCCGTCGTCCCCGGAAAGCTGCGATCCACAGGGTATTCGCGAAAATCGCGGCTTTTGTTACGCCTGAAAAATCGCTTCGCAGAGGGGCTGGCGCGGACACAAAAGTCGTTTAATTACAAATTTGCGAAAGATTCTTGCGCAAAACTGAGACCGCCATGCCGCTCAAAGCTGATCTCGACGCCATCGACTGGAAGATCCTGCGCGAATTGCAAAGCGACGGGCGCATGACCAATGTCGAATTGTCGAGCCGGGTCGGCATCTCGGCGCCGCCTTGCCTGCGCCGAGTCAGGCGGCTGGAAGAGGCCGGCATCATCCGCGGTTACCGAGCACTCCTCAACGCGCCGGCGCTCGGCATGGATGTCGTCGCCTTCTGCCTGATAGGCCTGCACCATCAAGCCGATGCCGAACTGAAGACCTTCGCCGAGCGCACGCGCGGCTGGCCGATCGTGCGCGACGCCTGGATGGTCTCCGGCGAATCCGACTTCCTGCTGCATTGCGTGGCAAGCGACCTCGGCACCTTCCAGACCTTCGTCATCGAGGAACTGGCTTCGGCCCCGAATGTCGACACTGTGCGCACCGCTTTGACTATCCGCCGCGTCAAGGACGAGGGGCTGGTGGCCTTTCCAACTTAATGTGCCGGCTAGCGGAAATTTACCCGCGCAAACAAAGGGCTTAGCACCGGGTTTTGAATCAATCCGCGATCAGAGTGACCGTATCGCGGCAAGCAACTCCTCAAGGTCCGCCGGGCCGTGCAATGGCGAAACCGAAAGCCCGTCCATCGTCGAGCCCTCGCCGTCGACGAGCCAGCCACGCTCGAGGCCGGCCCGACGGCCTGCTTCCATGTCGGCAGGCTTATCGCCGACGATCAGCGATCGCTTCAAATCCAGGCCGAGCCGCCGGCTCGCCTCCAGCAGCATGCCCGGATTGGGCTTGCGCATCGGATGGTCGGCAATCGCCAGCGGGCCGGTGCCGGCCTCGTGATAAGCGCATGCAAGCACCATGTCGACAAACGCGTTTTGCTCGGCCAATAGGTCGAGCACCCGCCTGTTGACCCTGGCGAACGCATCCCAGCCGAAATAGCCGCGCGCGATGCCGGACTGGTTGGTGACGACAACCACCGGAATGCCGTGCTGGTTCGCGGCCTCGATGACCGGCGCGATGCCGTCGCGCAGCGCCATGGCCGCCGGATCATCGGGATAGCCGGTATCGACATTGATCGTGCCGTCGCGATCGAGGAACAGCGCCGGCCGGCCGGCTGGAAAGCTCCGGTCACCAATCCGCTCGACCCAAAGGCCTGGCTCGGCCAGCGGAAAGCCTTCGCTCTCAGCCATTGCTGAGACGCGCTTCGACCGCCTCGCAGAGATGGTGATAGAGGCACAGATGCCCCTGCTGGATGATCGGCGTCGAGGTCGACGGCACGTTGAGCAGGATGTCGGTCAGCGGCTTGAGCTTGCCGCCCGTCTCGCCGGTCAGGCTGATCACCGTCATGCCCATCGCCCGCGCCTGCTCGGCGGCGGCAAGGATGCTCTGCGAATTGCCGCTTGTCGAGATCGCCAGCAGCACCGCGCCCTCCGCGCCATGCGCCTCGACCTGGCGCGAGAACACGGTGTCGAAGCCGTAATCATTGCCCCAGGCGGTCAGCACCGCTGCGTTGGCCGGCAGCGCGATAACGTTGTAGGCCTTGCGCTCCTTCAGGAAGCGGCCAACCAGCTCGCCCGCGATATGGATGGCATCGCTGGCCGAGCCGCCATTGCCGCAGATCAGCAGCGCCTTGCCCTGCGAGAGCGCCGCCACGACCGTGCTCACCGCCCGTTCCATTTCGCCGGTGAGGTCACGCTCGACCATCGCCGAGATCGCCGCCGCGGAGCGGACCAGATAATCGTTCAAATCGGACATGAGACCCTCAGTTTGCGGCACGCAGCTTGCCGATCGTGTTCGTCGTGCTCTTGCCGGCGACGAGATCGACAAGCACCACGCGCCCGCCCGCCTTCTGCACCACATCGGCGCCGACCACGGTCTCGATCGTGTAGTCCGCGCCCTTGACCAGGATGTCGGGCAGCAGCGTCTCGATCAGCTTGAGCGGCGTATCCTCCTCGAAGACGACGACGGCGTCGACCGAGGCGAGTGCTGCCAGCACGCAGGCGCGGTCATGCTGGTTGTTGACCGGACGTCCGGGTCCTTTCAGCCGGTGCACCGAGTCGTCGCTGTTGAGACCGAGCACCAGCCGGTCGCACTGGCTGCGGGCGGCATGCAGCAGGCTGACATGGCCGGCATGGAGGATATCGAAACAGCCATTGGTGAAGCCGACGGTAAGCCCCTCTTCCTTCCATGCCGCCACCATCCTGGCCGCGGCATTGGCGTCAAGAATGGCATCGATATGGGCCGTCGGCCCATGCGAGCGGAACAGCGCGCCGGACAATTCTTCGACGTTGAGGCGCGCGGTGCCGCGCTTTCCCACGACGACGCCGCCGGCCGCATTGGCGATGACGGCGGCATGCACGCGGTCGGCGCCAGCGGCGAGCGACAGCGCGAAGCTCGCAATAACCGTGTCGCCGGCGCCGGAAACGTCGAACACTTCGCGCGCCTGGGTGGAGATGTGGCGAGCGTCCTCGGCGGAGACCACGCTCATGCCCTTCTCGCTGCGCGTCGCGACGATGAACTCGAAATCATGCGCGGCGATCAGGTCGCGCGCCGCGGCCATGATCTCGTCGTCGCCGAACACCTTGCGCCCGACCGCCTCGCCAAGCTCCTTGCGGTTCGGCGTCACTGCCGTCGCACCGGCATAGCGCGCGTAGTCGCGCCCCTTCGGATCGACCAGCACCGGCTTGCCGGCGTCGCGGCAGATCGCGATCAGCTCGCCGGCGACGCCGTCGAGCAGGACACCCTTGCCGTAATCGGAAAGGATGACGATGTCGGCGCGGCCAAGCGTCGCCTGGAAATGATCGATGAGCTTCGCCCGTTCGGCAGAGGTAAGCGGCTTGATCTCTTCCTCGTCGAAACGCAGCACCTGCTGGTTGAGGGCGCTGAAGCGGCTTTTAGACGAGGTCATGCGGTCCTGGCGCTGCACAAGCCCGTCGGTGTCGACGCCGATCTCGCTCAGCATCCGCATCAGATTGTTGCCGGCATGGTCGGCGCCGATCACCGACACGGGGATCGCAGCCGCGCCCAGCGAAACGATGTTGGAAACGACATTGCCGGCGCCGCCCATGTTCAACGTTTCGCCCCGTCCATGCAGCACGGGGATCGGGGCTTCCGGCGAGATGCGCTCGATCACGCCGCTGACGAAACGGTCGAGGATGAAATCGCCCACGACCAGCACGGTGACGTCGCCGAACCGGGCGATGGTGCGATGCAAAGGTTCCGGAGAAGGCGGATTGTGCTTGATCATCTCACTCGCGGTGTGCCTGAAGAATCCCGGACTTGATTAGGTTTCAGCGCCGGAATTGTGGCGTGGGCTGTTTAAAGCGATGCCGATATACCGCAAATCGGGCGAGCGCAACGGCAGGCCCGGCGGCCCCAGCCGGAACCTGCTTGGCAATCAGCTCCTCTGCAGGGCGACATGGACACCGAGGCCGACCAGCACGGCACCGCCCGCGCGCTGCATCAGGCGCTGCGCCCGGCCCGAGCGCCGCAGCCGCGCAATCATCGCGCCGGCGAGGAATACGCAAACAATATCGGCGGAGGAAAACATCAGGTTGACGATGGTTCCCAAGATGACGAACTGCAGCCAGACCGGGAACGCAGCCGAAGCATCGATGAATTGCGGCAGGAACGCCATGAAGAAGATCGCCGTCTTCGGATTGAGCACCTCGACGGTGATGCTTTCGAAAAAGGCGCGCCGGGCCGATTTCCGCTCGATGGCTGGCAGCGTGGTATCGCCATCCGTCCTTTTGCGGAACATGGAGACGCCGAGCCAGATCAGATAGAGCACGCCGCCGAGCTTGACCGCTAAATAGAGCGGCGGCACCGCATGGAACAGGACGGACAGGCCTGCGGCGGCCGCAAAGACATGCACGTAGCCGCCGAGATGGATGCCGACAGCCGCCGTCAGCCCCGACCAGCGGCCCCGCGCCATGGTCTGCGCGGCGGCGTAAAGCATGGCAGGGCCGGGAATATAGGCGAAGATCGCGGTGGTGGCGAAAAACGCAATGAGCAGTTCGGTCGACGGCATCTTGGTCCCTCACGCTACGCCAGATGGCGGAGGCTGACTGAAGCGGAAGCTTTGCGGCCTCACTGTGGCGAGGAACCGGTCTGCCGCGATTTGGCCAGGACGCGCGCCATGAACTTGTCATGGTCTATCACCGCGCGCTCGTGGAAACCTTCTCCGATCAGTCCGCCCTCGTCCCTACACGACACCTTGAAGCGCAGCTTTCGCCCCTCCACGGCGACGAGCTCGACATCGGCGGTGACGGTCATGCCCACGGGCGTGGCGGCTATGTGGCTAACGTCGACATGGGTGCCGACGGTTCTTTCGTGACTGGACAGGAACGGACGCAATGCCTCGATGCACGCCCACTCGATGAAGCCAACCATGAATGCGGTGGCGAAAACCGGCGGCATGTCGCCAAAACCCGCGAAAGCCGGAGTCATGGCGGGCACCGTCAGGGTGTCGTCCACACGCAGGGTTTGAAGATGGCGAAGGCCAGGCTTTAAATCGGGCGTCATGGCTACACCAACAACAGTAACCCACGGGCGGCTTATGCCGCGATTGCTTGCAAGCGCCGCGGTGCTTCGACTGAGGACGATCGTTGGCGCGCGGCAGAGCTTATCCTGCAAGCGGTTGCGCCAATCCAGCCCTACATTCGTCGTAGCCCCGCGGGTTCGCGGCTGGCGAGCTTTATCGACACTCCCCTCCGCCTCCCCTATAAGAGCCGGAATCGCAAGCAGACAGAGGCCTTCATGATCATCGTCACGGGCGGCGCCGGCATGATCGGCTCCAACATCGTCGCCGCGCTCAACGCCGAGGGCCATGACGACATCATCGTCGTCGACGACCTCACCGACGGCCACAAGATCGCCAACCTCGCCGATCTCAAGATCGCCGACTATCTCGACAAGGACGATTTTCTCGCCCGGCTCGAGGATGGCGCGCTCGGCCGCATCGAGGCCGTGTTCCATCAGGGCGCCTGCTCGACCACCACCGAATGGAACGGCAAGTTCATGATGGAGGTGAACTACGCCTATTCGAAGCGCCTGTTGCATGCCTGCCTGGCCTTGCGCGTACCCTTCCTCTATGCCTCGTCGGCTTCGGTCTATGGCGGCGGCAGCGAGTTTCGCGAGGAGCCCGACTTCGAGCGTCCGCTCAACGTCTATGCCTATTCGAAGAAGCTGTTCGACGATTACGTGCGCCGCAACGTCTTCGACCCAAATGGTTCATACAACAATGATCATTCGCAGGTGGTGGGCCTGCGCTATTTCAACGTCTACGGGCCTCGCGAGGCGCATAAGGGCGCTATGGCGTCGGTCGCGTTCCATCTCTTCAACCAGGTCGAGCGCGGCGAAAACCCGAAGCTCTTCGGTGCCTATGGCGATTTCGGCCCCGGCGAACAGAGCCGCGACTTCATCCATGTCGGCGACGTCGCGGAGGTCAACCTGTGGCTGTGGAAGCGTGGTCTGAGTGGCATCTTCAACTGCGGCACCGGCCGCGCCCAGCCGTTCCGCGCCATCGCCGAGACGGTGATCGACACGCTTGGCAAGGGCGAGATTGAATTCATCCCCTTCCCCGACCACCTCAAGGGGAGCTACCAGAGTTTTACGCAGGCTGATATGTCCCGCTTGCGCGCGGCCGGCTACAATGGCCAATTCCGCACAGTCGAAACCGGCGTCAGGGACTATGTCGAATGGCTGAAGGCCCAACGATCCTCGTGATCGGCCCACGCTGGGTGGGCGACATGGTCATGGCACAGTGCCTGTTTGCGGCGCTGAAGGAAAAACATCCGCATGCCGCGATCGACGTGCTGGCGCCGGCCTGGGCGGCGCCCTTGGTCAAGCGCATGCCCGAGATACGCAGCCAGATCGACTTCCCGCTGATGCCGGGAGCGCTCGAATTCCGCAGCCGCAGGCGCTTCGGCCGCCTGCTGCGCGGTCGCTACGACATGGCCTATGTGCTGCCGGGGAGCTGGAAATCGGCGCTGATCCCGTTCTTTGCCCGCATCCCACAGCGTGTCGGCAATTTGCGCGAAATGCGCTATGGCCTGCTGACCGACATCGTGCCGCTGCCCGAAGCGCTGAAGCGACGCACGGCGCGCGCTTATTTCGGCCTCGCGCGCGGCGGCACTTTTCGCGCGCCGAGGCTCACCGTCGACAAGGCCAACCAGGCCGACCTGCTGGCGCGGTTCGGGCTGACGGGAAAGAAATTCGTGGCGCTTATGCCCGGCGCCGAATTCGGTCCGGCAAAACGCTGGCCGAGCGATCACTATGCCGGGCTTGCCCGGGACATGATGGCAAAGGGTCTGGGCGTCGTGCTGCTCGGCTCGAAGAACGATGCCGGCGTGACCGGCGAGATCGCAGCACTTGCTCCGGGCGCCATCGACCTTGCCGGCAAGACGCGGCTCGAGGACGCGATCGACCTGATCGCCGCGGCGAAGCTTGCGGTCTCGAACGACAGCGGCCTGATGCATGTCGCGGCCGCCGTCGGCACGCCGATCGTCGCCGTCTACGGTTCGACCTCGCCGGAAAACACGCCGCCGCTCAGCGAGCGCTCCGAGCTGATCTGGCTGCATCTGTCCTGCTCGCCCTGCCACAAGAAGGTCTGCCCACTCGGGCATCTCAACTGCCTCAAGACGCTCGATGTCGCGCGTGTCACCGCCGCGGCCGACCGCCTGCTCAAGGTCCCGGCGGCGGCATGAAAGTGCTGATCGTCAAGACATCGTCGATGGGCGATGTCATTCACACGTTTCCAGCCGTCGAGGACGCGATCCGCAATCGGCCCGATATCAGCTTCGACTGGTGCGTGGAGGAGCCGTTTGCCGGCATCGTGGCGCTGCATCCAGCGATTGGAGTGATCCACAAGGTGGCCGTTCGGCGCTGGCGCAAAAAGCTTTTCGAGGGCGGCACATGGCGCGAGATGGCCGGGCTGCGCCGAGCGCTCCGCGCCTCCCGCTACGATCTTGTCATCGACGCGCAAGGCCTGCTGAAATCGGCCCTGGTCGCCATCCAGGCCGGCGCGCCGATCGCCGGCTTCGACCGGACCAGCGCCCGCGAGCCTTCGGCAACGCTGTTTTATCGGCACAAATACGCCGTGCCGCGCGACCTGCACGCCATCGAGCGCACCAGGCGGTTGTTCGGGTTGGCGCTTGGCTACCAGCCTGACCTGTCGGCGCTCGAGTCAGGCATCGTGCCGCCGGTGGGCGCGCTGCCCGGCGTTGAAGGCAAAACCGCTTTCCTGCTGCACGGCACCAGCCGCGAGGACAAGAAATGGCCTGTCGAGGATTGGATCGAAACCGCGCGCGAGCTTGCCGACCGGCACTTCACGCCGGTGGTTACCTGGTCGAACGAGGCTGAAAAATCCGTCGCGGAAGCCATTGCCGGAGCCGTGCCGGAGACGGTGCTGGTTGCGAAATCGCCGCTCGCGGATGTCGCAGCGATCCTCGGCCACGCGGCGCTCGTCATCGGCGCCGACACCGGCCTCACCCACCTCGCCAGCGCCTTCGCCCTGCCGACGGTCGCCATCTTCCTGGCGACGGAACCCGGTCTCACCGGCCCGTGCGGGAGGTTCGCATCGACCTTGCTCGCGCCCGCTGGCGGCAAGGTGACACCGGCTGATGTGATGGCGGAAGCTGAACGACTGCTGGCGCTCAGATCAAACGCGCCGGCGTGAGGACCTTTTCAGAATTCGCTCTGGCGAGTCGAATAGCGTGGTTTTCGAGAACCGGAGCGGAGCGTACTTAAAGTACGTGAGCACCGGAAGCGCAGAGAACCGTGCTAGTCGGCCGCCAGAGTAGAATTATCAAAAGGTCCTCAAATAAACTGCACCTGGACGATCTCATACCCGCGAGCGCCGCCCGGAGCGTTGACCTCGATGGCGTCGCCGACTTCCTTGCCGATCAGCGCCCGCGCGATCGGCGAGGAGATCGAGATGCGGCCGGACTTCACGTCCGCTTCCTGATCGCCGACGATCTGGTAGGTCTTCTTTTCCTCGGTGTCCTCGTCGACGAGCACGACGGTCGCGCCGAACTTCACCTTGTCGCCGGAGAGCTTGGAGACGTCGATGACCTCGGCGCGCGCGATCAGATCCTCGAGCTCGTTGATGCGGCCTTCATTGTGGCTCTGTGACTCCTTGGCCGCGTGATATTCGGCATTTTCGGACAGGTCGCCATGCGAGCGCGCTTCGGAGATCGCCTCGATGATACGCGGACGCTCCTCTTGCTGGCGCCAACGCAGTTCTTCCTTCAATGACGCGAACCCCTCGCCTGTCATCGGGACCTTGATCATATGCCTGACCTTTCCTGCCGCCACCCCCGTTTTTCGGGAGCAGCCTTGTCAAATGGGTACAAAAAGAAAACGGTCCGGCAGCCTCGGGCTAACGGAACCGTTTCACCACAATTTCCCTGAATATAGCGATATTGGCGCGATTTTCACGTGCAAAAATGAAGTTCGGCGAAATGATCACCGCTTTCGCGGACGCCGGCTGGCGGCGAACAACAAAAAGCCGGCTACGATTGCTCGCAGCCGGCCCGAAGAGCATGAAGCCCTGTTCAGCTCCGCAGGAAATGATCGATCTGTTCGGACAGCATGCCGTATTCGCGCGAGCCCGTGCCGGTCCGCTTTTCGATTTCCTTGAGCTGTTCCTGAGCGCCGGCGAGATCGCCGATCTGCAGATGCGCTTCGCCGAGATATTCGCGCACCAGCGTATAGTTGGGGTCGATGCGCAACGCTTCCTCGTAATAGCCGAGGCCGACCGTGACCCGGCCAGAATGGCGATGCGAATAGCCGAGATAGTTGAGGATGCGCGGATCCTGCTTGTTGGCGGCGAGCGTCAGCACCGAGATCGCCTCGTCGTAGCGCCCGGCCATCGCCAGATCATGGCCGGCCTCGTAGATGCTGTCGTCATCCAGCATGCCATATTGCGGCACGACGCATTTCTTCTTCTTCTTGTCCCAGACCTCACCCTTCTTGCAGGTGGTCGTCTGGCCGCCACTGCCGCCGCCACCTTCGCCGGCGGTATAGGCTGGTGCCACGAACAGCGGCAGCGCCGCAATGGCCATGACCTGAACAAGCAATCGTCTGCGCATCGAAGCCTCCGTGAGCGTGACAATGGCAGACTAACGCCGCCTCATTGCGGTTTCATCCCGAAATGCGGGCGGATGCCGAACTATTTTCAGCGGCCGGAAAGAAGCATTTACCTGCAGGTGTGACGCGCGCTGCAAATCCGATATCATCGGGGCCAAGCGCATCACGTGGAGAAGGACCGTGCAGCAGCGCCTCGAGAAAGAATGGGAGCTTTCCATCGACCCGGACACGGTGCGCCTGTTCATCCTCAAGGCCAAGGCGCTGAGCGCCGCCGTCAACGAGGACTATGACGACGGCGCCGAGCACGAGGTCGAATTCGACGGCGACGCGCATGCCAGCCATCACCATGACGGCCTTATCGAGGAAGCCTCTGAAGACCTCACCGAGGAGGAATTCCGCGAACTGATCAACGATCTCAACATCGACGAAGCGGCCGAACTGATCGCGCTCGCCTGGATCGGGCGCGGCGACTATGACGCGTCCGAATGGGCGGACGCGGTGGCAGCCGCCAGGGAACGTCCCCGGAAGCGGACGGCCAAATATCTGCTTGGTCTGCCTATGCTTGCAGACTGGCTGGAGGAAGGCCTTGAAGCCATCGGCGCGTAACGCGCCGGTAACCGATTGTGATCGGCAAGGCACCCCGATGCAGGCAACTTCGCAACGCGCCCGCCGTTTCGGGGCGATGGCAACGCTGAGCATTTCCGGATTGTGCAGATTGGCGTTGCCTTTGGCGGCGGCAGCCCTGCTGATAACGCCAGCCGCAGCCGCCAAGCATCACCATCGGCACAAAAGACATTTGCCGCCGGCCAGCCTAAGCGCCGCCCCGGTGCCGGAAACACCGCAAGCGACACCGGCGCCACGGTCGCGTCCTCAAGACATGGAGAACGGCGCCGATAGGTCCGGGCAAGGCAAAAGCCGCCTCGACAGCAATGACGATTTCCTCAACCAGGAGAAGTCGCATCCGAAATGGGACGCCCGACCGCCGCGCTCGAAGGACGCTCAGTCCGCGCCGCGGACGGAATCCGAGCCCGAGACGCCGGATGTCGTGCCGACACCCCCGGAGAAGCCCGCCGAACTGGAGCCGGAGCCGCCGGAAACCGCGCCGCAACCGCCGGAAAAGCCGGCCGATGCCGGCGAGGAAAAGATGCTTCCCGATCCCCGCTCGGCCGATATGCCGGCCGACAAGATGCCGGCGGAGGAAACCGCGTGTCGCGAGCGGCTAAGGGCGCTTGGCGTCGAGTTCGCGGAGCACAAGGCCGAGCACGATCCCGAAATCGGCTGCTCTATCCCCTATCCGATAATCCTGAAGACGCTCGGCAAATCCATTAGCGTCAGCCCCGGCACCGAGCTCAATTGTCCTATGGCCGAGGCAGCGGCGCGCTTCATGGCCGATGTCGTCCAGCCCACGGCAAAGGCCGAACTCGGCGCCGATTTGAAGTCGGTCAACCAGGCCTCGGCCTTTGTCTGCCGCCCGCGCAACGGCACCCGCAAACTGTCCGAACACGCCTTCGGCAATGCGCTCGACATCGCCAGTTTCACCTTGTCGGACGGGAGCAGGATCGAGGTCGGCCCGGCGCCTCCGGAGAAGGATGCGAAATTCCTCGACGCCATACGCAAGGCTGCCTGCGGGCCCTTCAAGACAGTGCTTGGGCCGGGCGCCGACCCCGACCATGCGCTGCATTTCCATCTCGACCTGGAACCACGCCGCCACGGCGGCACTTTCTGCCAATAGGACGACCTCGAAAGTTTCGGGTCGCGCCCCGACAAGAACAGCGCCGCATTTCCGCCCCAGGCATGAATGCCGGCGCTGATCTTTCCTTTACTGTTGAGGGTTAACCTTGTGCCATCCGGGGACAGGATGGCTTTCGATGGCTCGAAGACTTGGCGCTATGCTGTTGGCGGCGCAACGGAACAAGTGCGCGCGGATCGCGATCGCCGGGCTGGCCGCGGGCGCCATCGCGGTGATATCGGCCTGCACGACGGGCGACGTCTTTGCGCTGCAGCCGGCCGTCGATGTCGGCAGCCAGACGGCGGCCGTGCCGCAGCCCGACGCGCCGCAATATTCCGGCATGCAGCGCCTTGTTCCGTCTGACCCCTACATGACCCAGGCCGCCTATCCGCGCATGGATGAGCCGATGTCGCCTCTCGAGCAGATGCCTGCCAGCGAGATCGACTGCCGCAACGAGCTGAAGCGGATGGGCGTCGTCTATCAGGACGTCCAGCCGATCCATGAAGGCCAGTGCGGCATCGATTTCCCCGTAAAAGTCTCGGCGATCGGCAGCGTCGCGATGAAGCCGGCGGCGACGCTGACCTGCAACATGGCCGCTACCTTTGCCGCCTGGACCAAGAACGAGCTGCAGCCGGCCGCCCGCTGGCGCTATTTCTCCGGCGTCAAGGCGATCCACCAGGGCTCCAGCTATTCCTGCCGCAACATCGCCGGCGAAGGTGTGTTGTCCGAACACGGCAAGGGCAACGCGCTCGACGTCATGAGCATCGAGCTCAACAATGGCGACGACATCGACGTGCGCAAGCCCGGCCTGTTCGCCTTCCGCACCCGCGGCTTCCTCAACAATGTGCGCGCCGACGGCTGCGAATACTTCACCACGGTGCTGGGCCCCGGCTACAATTACGACCACCGCAACCATTTCCATTTCGACATCAAGAACCGCAAGAGCGGCTACCGCGCCTGCCGCTGATTTGGGCTATCGCAAAACAACCCGCTTCGTCATCCATATCGACAAAGTATCGGGTCCACAGGCCTCTGCCCAAAAACGGCCGACACAGCGTAAAGTAGTCGCGCAAGAATTTGGGAGCGGGTTGTCGTGGGTAAGCGAAGCCTGAGGCGGCGGGCGGCGATCTGGCTTGCGGCAGTTTGCGCCTCCTATCTGGCGCTCGCCTATGTCGCCGCGCCGGAATTCTGGACCTGGCGGGAGCGCGGCTTCCGCACCCGCCCCTTCGAGATGGTGACGCATACGCCGCAGGGCATTCCCGGCGATCCGATCAATGTCGGCCTTGTCGGAACCGAGAAGGAGGTGGTCCACGCCTTCGCGGTCGCGGGCTGGGATACGGCCGATGCCGTAACGCTCAGGACCGCGATCGACATCGGTGAAAGCGTCCTGTTTTCCCATCCCTACCCCGATGCGCCGGTAAGCCGCCTTTTGTTCGACGGTCGCGCCCAGGACCTGGCCTTTGAAAAACCGGTCGGCGACAGCGCCGACCGGCGTCACCATGTCCGCTTCTGGCTGACGGACGCGGTCGGCGATGACGGCCGCCCGCTTTGGCTGGGCGCCGCGAGCTTCGACCGCGGCGTCGGCCTCAGCCACGACACGGGCGCCATCACCCACCATATCGGCCCCGACATCGACGCCGAGCGCGACTTCCTGATCGGCGACCTGAAGGCCGCCGGCCTGCTCACATCCACCAGCGAGATACCGGGGATCGGCGCAACGAAGTCTGGGCGCAATGGCGGCGGCGATCCCTACTTCACCGACGGCATGGCCGTGATCGGCGTGTTGAAGACGCGGGAGTGACGGCACGGCGAAGCCGAGCGGTAGTGCGGACTGTCACGCGGACGGCGGCCCGATCGGCGGCTTCAGGCTGCCCCTTATGGCTTTCGCTTCCCGGACCAGCGACGACCAATTCGATCCAAGCAGCGAGATCAACTCCAGCGCCTGCGTCTCGGTAATGCCGGTCTCTTCCAGAAGCTTCTGGATAAGGCCACGTTTGGGTTCGAGCGCCAATCGGCAACCCCCAACAAGCTATCCTAACCATATCATTTGATATTGGTTCCGCTCTATCGCTTTGATTTTTAACAGAACCCTGTCGCTGATTTTGGTCCGTCTCGGCCATGTGTGGCTTACCGCCACCGGGTCGATGCCACCTGCCTTGCTCCGGGCTGTCATCTGCCAAAAATACCGGCGGGCTATTTTCGAATGCACTGCAGCAATGCTATTGACCGCCCATGCTTTACGTTGAAATCGCTGTCGTTGCCGTCCTCATCCTCGTGAACGGCCTTCTGGCAATGTCGGAGCTCGCCATCGTCTCGTCGCGGCCGGCTCGGCTGAAGGCAATGATCGACCGCAACGTCAGGGGCGCCGGCCGCGCGCTGGCGCTGGGTTCGAATCCCGGCAAGTTCCTGTCCTCGGTGCAGATCGGCATCACCCTGGTCGGCGTTCTCTCAGGCGCATTCTCGGGCGCGACGCTCGGCGAAAGGCTGGCGCAATATCTGGCGTCGACCGGCATCCGCGAAAACATCGCCGACCCTGTCGGCGTCGGCATCGTCGTCGCCATCATCACCTATGCCTCGCTGATCGTCGGCGAGCTGGTGCCGAAGCAGATCGCGCTCAAGGACCCGGAACGCGTCGCGGTCAGGGCCGCGCCGGCAATGACGATCCTCGCCACCGTCTCGGCGCCGCTCGTTTTCCTGCTCGACCTCTCCGGCCGCGCCGTTCTGTGGCTGCTCGGCCAGGCCGGCGAAGCGGAAGAGAAGGTCACCGACGAGGAGATCAAGATGCTGGTCGCCGAGGCCGAGCATCACGGCACCATCGAATCCGACGAGCGCCGCATGATCGCCGGCGTCATGCGGCTCGGCGACCGCGCCGTGCGCGCCGTCATGACGCCGCGCACGGAGGTCGACTGGCTCAACCTGCAATCCGATGAGACGGTGATCCGAAAGCTCTTGGTGGAAACGCAGCATTCGCGATTGCCAGTCGGCGACGGCAATGTCGACGCTATGGTCGGCGTCATCCAGACGCGCGACGTGCTCGCCGCCCTTCTTGCCGGCAGGGTCTTGGATCCGCGCCAGCATGTTCGCGCCGCACCCATCGTGCATGACCAGGCCGACGCGCTCGACGTGCTCCAGAAGCTCAGGGAATCGGCCGTGCCGATGGCGCTGGTCCATGACGAATACGGCCATTTCGAAGGCATCGTCACGCCGGCCGACATCCTCGAAGCCATCACCGGCGTGTTCCGCTCCGACCTGGAGGCCGGCGAGGAGGAGAACGCCGTCAAGCGCGACGACGGCTCGTGGCTGCTCGCGGGCTACATGCAGGCCGACGAGATGGCCGAGGTGCTGGGCATCGACCTGCCGGAGAACCGCGATTACGAGACCGTCGCCGGCTATGTGCTGTCCCATCTCCACCATCTGCCGACGACCGGCGAGTGCGTCGACGCGCAAGGCTGGCGTTTCGAGGTGGTCGACCTCGACGGCCGCCGCATCGACAAGCTGATCGCCACCCGCCTGCCCGACGGGCATCGCCCCGTGGCGCGCTGAGCGGAACCTTCGCGTCAACTTGCGGTTTCAGGTCATGGGGAACAATCCATGGCCGAAGACAAGCGAGAACATGACGAGCGACTGAAGGCGGAGAAGGAATTCCGGGTCCGGTTCCTCATGAAGGAAACCGGCATCACCGAGGCCCAGGCCCGCGACCTTGTCGACATGATCGGTATCGACGCCAGTTCGCTTCTTCGGGAGGCGCGGCTTCTGAAGAAGAAATAGCGGGACGGCGAATTGACCCGTAAGGGTCACATTTCGAGCGTAACGTTCATTCGTCGTCCGTACCGAACAGAGGCAAGCGGACGCTTGAAAGCGGCTATCATGCTTTCGCCCCTGTCAAGGGAGGCAAGCATGTCAGCAAGCGGCGTGGCGGATTCCGCCGAGCTCGACATTCTCACAAAGGCCTTGAACGAGTACTGCGCAAGGCACCACGTTGCCGGCAAGGATGAGCGCGAACGGATCGCGCTCAGGGTGATGGCGCTTTTCGGACGGGGCGTTTCCGACCCCGTCGAGTTGTCGGCGGAGCTTGAACGCGGTTCCGCCTGATTGGCCTCGGCTCGGGCGCGTGAGCGGACTATCGATCGTCAATGTTAGCCACCGAGGGCGAAGCTAACCACGTGTTGCCCTGGCGGCCAAGCCGCGGGGCAAGGTCCGGCCCGCAAATCCTGTGTCACCATGATAAGCGGGCCGGGCCGCCCGGGTTCCGATCGAGCGCCTCGCAAGCGTCGTCCGCCCTCCGCTCTAGTCATTACTCAAGTCAAAGCTTATATTTATACTTCTCATATTCCAGATAGCTAATGTTGCCTTTAAGTAACGGTGCTCGATAAATCAATAATCGACAATTCAACTTCGCGACAGGAATCAAACGCCAAGTTAACCTCTCGGCGATTTGGTCGGTGCGCCGTGCGGGCGATCCGGCGTGGCTGGCAACGGATTTACGTGCGGGCAGACCAATGAAGACGAGCGGCGGCGCGCTTCGGCGCATTCGGGACGGAATGCTCCTTGCCGGTGTGAGCGGCGCGGCGATCGCCTGCCTGCTTCCAGGGGGTGGCGTCGGCCGCGACTTATATGGTCAGCAATGACAGCGAGTTGCGCGCTGCCATCACCGCGGCGAATGGAGACGGCGATCCCACCTCGACGATCGTGATGACCGCCAGCTTTGCCACAGCCAGCACTTCACTGCCGGTGCCGACCAAATCCATCACGATCGACACGCAAGGTTTCACGCTTTCGGGCCCAGCAAACGGCGGCGTCCTGATCACGGGCACCGGCGCCGTCAGGACACTGGTGGGCACGTTCAGGGGTACCGACGGCGGCAGTTCAGCAGCGGGGCTGCAAATCCGGAACGGGGCGTCGGTTACGAATATGGGCCTCGTCCAAGGCGGAACGAGCTCCACAGGAAACGGAGGTCCTGGCGTCGATTTCGGCGGCCCTGGCGCTGCCACGACCTTAACCAATCACGGAACCATCCGCGGTGGGTCCGGTTCAATCGGAGGTCACGGCATCTCGGTCCGAGCTGGCGCCGGTCAGATCATTAACACCGGCACGATCGAAGGAGGCGGCGCCGGTGGAGGCGCGATTGCGGCCAATGGCGCAACCGTCTCGATCGATGTCGTCAACAGCGGCACGATCCGCGCCGGCGCCGGGGCCAACGCGATCGGATGGATCTCGAGCGTCACGCCGACGACGGGCGTCATCCGCCTGGAACTGCAGGATGGCTCGCAGATCTTCGGCAACGTGGTGGCGAACGCGACGGCGACCACGGATCTCCTTCGGCTCAGCGGGACGGGCTTTTCGATCCTGGATGGTTCGATCGGTGCCGCCGGGCAATACCAGAATTTCGACATCCTCGAAAAAACTGGAACCGGCACCTGGGCGCTGACCGCCGACAACACCGCCACGCAAGCCTGGACGATCTCGCAAGGCACGCTGCAGATCGGCAATGGCGGCACGACCGGCTCAATCCTCGGCGACGTCATCAACAACGGCACGCTCGCCTTCGACCGCTCCGACACCTACACCTATGCAGGCCTCATCTCCGGCAGCGGCGCGGTGAACCAGATCGGCGCCGGCACGACCATACTCACCGGAGCCAACACCTATACCGGCGGGACCACGATCTCCAACGGCGTGCTTTCGGTCTCCGCCGACACCAATCTCGGCGCTGCTCCCGGCAGCCTGACCTTCAACGGCGGCACGCTGCAGACGACCTCCGCCTTCACCAGCAGCCGCAATGTCGCCCTGACCGGCAACGGCACGTTCCAGACGGATGCGAACCTTGGCCTGACGGGCACCATCAGCGGCAGCGGCCTTTTCACCAAGACCGGCACCGGCACGCTGACCTTGTCAGGCACGAGCACCTATACCGGGGCGACGACGGTCGATGCAGGCGTGTTGCGGGTCGATGGCTCGCTCGGCAATACAGCCGTCAGCGTCAACAGTTCCGGCACCCTGTCGGGCGTGGGAACGATCGCGGGGCTGGTGACGGTGGATGGCACAATCGCGCCGGGCGACAGCCCCGGCACGCTCACAGTCGGTTCGCTGACGCTCAACGCAGGCGCGAATCTCGACTACGAGCTCGGCGTTGCCGGGACGGTCGGCAACGGCGTCAACGACTTGATCGTGGTCAACGGTGATCTCACCCTCGACGGCACGCTGAACATCACCGACGTCGGCGGCTTCGGCCCCGGCGTCTACCGGCTCATGAACTACGGCGGTGCGTTGACGGACAACGGGCTTGAGTTCGGGACCACGCCCGTCGCCGCGAGCGATCTCTTCATCCAGACCACAATCAACGGACAGGTCAACCTGATCTCTACGGCCGGGGTAACCCTGGGCTTCTGGGACGGCGGCAATACAGGGCTGCACGACAACGGCGTGATCAACGGCGGTGACGGCGTGTGGGATGCGACGAACCGCAACTGGACGGAAGCCGACGGCGCGATCAACGGCAAGTGGGGTCAGGATTTCGCGGTGTTCGCCGGTCAGGCCGGCACCGTCACGGTCGACGATTCCGCCGGCACGGTCGGCTTCACCGGCATGCAGTTCATGACCGACGGCTATGTGATCGACGGCGACACGCTCACCACCAACACTGCCGCCACGACGATCAGGACCGACGCCGGCGTGACGGCAACAATCGCCTCGCAGATCGCCGGAAGCGGCGGTCTGGTGAAGACCGATACCGGCACGCTCGTGCTTTCCGGCGCGAACACCTACAGCGGCGGCACGACGATCTCGACCGGCACGCTGATCGGCCAGGCGACGAGCTTCGGCACCGGCGACATTCTTGATAACGCGGCTTTGGTCTTTGACCAGCCGGCCGATGCCACCTTCTCCGGCGTTATCTCCGGCACCGGCACGCTGACCAAGATAGGGAGCGGCAATCTCAATCTCACCGGCACCAACACGCTCAGCGGCGCCACGACGATCGGGGCCGGCAAGCTCTCGGTCAATGGCTCGCTCGCCAACTCCGCGGTGACCATCCTCAATGGCGGCGCGCTCGGCGGCAACGGCACGGTGGGGTCGACGACGCTGCAGACCGGCGGCGTCATCGCGCCCGGCAACTCGATCGGCCAGTTGACTATCCAGGGCAATTTCACCGGCGCCGGCGGCACGGTCGAGATCGAAGCAATGCTCGACGGCGATGCTTCTTCCACCGACAAGCTCATCATCACTGGCAACACATCCGGAACCGCCAACATCAAGGTGATCGGCCTCGGTGGCGGCGGCGCGCAGACCGTCGACGGCATCAAGATCGTCGATGTCGGCGGCGTCTCCACCGGCACCTTCAACCTGCAGGGCGACTATGTCTTCCAGGGCGACCAGGCGGTGGTGGCCGGCGCCTATGCCTACCGGCTCTACCAGAACGGCGTCAGCACCCCGGCCGACGGCGACTGGTATCTGCGCTCGGCGCTGATCAATCCCGTCGATCCGGGCGGCCCGACCTCACCGCTTTATTCGCCCGCCGTGCCGGTCTACGAGGCCTATGCTGGCGTGCTGCAGAGCTTCACCCAGCTTGGCACGCTGCAGCAGCGCATCGGCAACCGTTCGTGGGGCGGCGAGGCGCAATCGGCGGCAGGTGACGGCATCCAAGGCGGCAACCCCGTCTGGGGGCGCCTCGAGGCCTCGCACAGCGAATTCGAGCCGGGCACGAGCACCACCGGCACCGATTATGACGCCGATCTGTGGCGCCTGCAGGCCGGCCTCGACATGCTGCTCTCCGAGACCGCCTCCGGCATGCTGGTCGGCGGTCTCACCGTCCACTACGGGACGGTGAAATCGGACGTCTCCTCGTCCTTCGGCACCGGCTCGATCGACGCAACCGGCTATGGCTTCGGCGGCACGCTGACCTGGTATGGCAAGAACGGCTTTTATGTCGACACCCAGGCCGAGCTCACCTGGTTCGACAGCGATCTCTCTTCCGCCACGCTCGGCAAGAAACTTGCCGACGGCAACAACGGCTTCGGCTACGGCCTCGGCATCGAGGCCGGGCGGAAGATCGCGCTCGCGGGCAACTGGTCGCTGACGCCGCAGGCGCAGCTCTCCTACGCCTCGGTCGACTTCGACACTTTCACCGATCCCTATGGCGCGCTGGTCTCCAACGGCAGCAGCGACAGCCTGATCGGCCGCCTCGGCCTCTCCACCGACTATGAAAGCGAGTGGAAGGGCAGCGCGGGCGAGTCGAGCCGCTCGCATGTCTATGGCATCGCCAATCTCTATTACGACTTCCTCGACGGCACCGATGTCGACGTCTCCGGCACCAGGCTGACCAGCAAGCCGCAGCAGCTTTGGGGCGGCCTCGGCGTCGGCGGCTCGCTGAGCTGGGCCGACGATCGCTATTCCGTCCATGGCGAGTTGCTGGCGCGCACCAGCCTGGAGGATTTCGGCGACAGTCATGCCTTCGGCGGCTCCGTCGGCTTCAGCATGAAGTGGTAGATGCCGTCGCGGCCACTCGCTGCCGCTTCCGGCCTTATCAATGCGCGTCCGGCGGCGGCGCCTTCGGCGTCACGTTGCGCAGGAATGGCACCAGCGCGGTGGCGATGACGAATGCCACCATGATCACCAGGAACGCGTCCGCATAGGCCATGGTGGAAGCTTCGCGATAGGCGAGCTGCCAGAGCTGCTTCAGCGCCGCGGCGTGGCCATCATCGATGGCGCCGGGCAACTGGCCGTAACGCTGCGCAACGTTGTCGACGAGGTGCATGGCCGCCTCGTTCTGCGGCGTCAGATGCGAAGCGATCGTCAGGAAATTGAAATTGGTGCGGTTGTTGAGAATCGCGCCGCAGATGGCGATGCCGACCGCGCCGCCGAGATTGCGCATGGTGTTGAACAGGCCGCTGGCATATTTCAGCCGTTCGGGCGGCAGGCTGCCGAGCCCGAGATTGACGCTGGGCGCCACGGCGAAGACCTGCGGGAAGCCGCGAAAGATCTGCGGCAGGAGAAGCTCGGCAGAGCCCCACTGGCTGGTGATGGCGGAAAAACTCCACATCGAGGCGCCGAAGGAGGCCAGGCCGAACATCATCAGCCAGCGCGTGTCGAAGCGCTTGGCAAGGAAGATGTAGACCGGAACGCCGACCAACGAGGCGACGCCGGTCGAAAACACCGCCAGCCCCGTTTCAAGCGCGTTGTAGCCGCGCACATAGCCGAGAAACAGCGGCGTCAGATAGATCGTGGCGAAGATGCCGATGCCGGTGATGAAGGAGAGAAAGCAGCCGATGGCGAAATTGCGGTTGCCGAAGGCGCGGAAATCCACCACCGGCTGCGCATAGGTCAGGCTGCGCACGACGAACAGGATGAGCGTGACCACGGCGACGACGGCGCCGTTGCGGATCGTGGCGTCATCGAACCAGTTCCAGCGCGAGCCTTCCTCCAGCACATATTCCGCCGTGCCGAGGCTGACCGCCATCAGCGCCATGCCGATATAATCCGCGCCCTTCAGCAGCGACAGATCGCCCTTGTCGATCTTGACCAGCAGCGCAACGAGGATCGTGATGACCACCCCGGGGACGACGTTGACGTAGAACAGCCAGTGCCAGTTCAACGTGTCGGTGATCCAGCCGCCGATGACCGGCCCCAGCGTCGGCGCGATCGAAGCGATGCTGCCGACGACGGCGGCGGCATAGACGCGCCTCGGGCCCTGGAAATAATGGAAGGACGAGGTGAACACCGTCGGGATCATCGAGGCGCCGAGCAGCCCTTGCAGCGCCCTGAAAACGATCATGCTTTCGATGTTCCAGGCAAACCCGCACAGCATGCTCGCCAGCGTGAAGCCGGCGGCCGAGATGGTGAAGAGCCACCTCGTCGAGAAGACGCGCGTCAGCCAGCCCGACAGTGGGATGACGATGATCTCCGCCACCAGATAGGAGGTCTGGACCCAGCCGATCTGGTCCTGCGCGGCCGACAGGCCGCCGCCGATATCCTGCAGCGAGGAGGCGACGATCTGGATGTCGAGCAGCGCAATGAACATCCCCACGCACATCACCATGAACGGCAGGATGCTGGCGATGAACGATTGCGGGGCGGCCGGCGCTGACATGGCGCCCTCAATGCGACCCGGTGTCGACCGTGACCACCGTCGACAGGCCGGGCCGCAGCGCCACCTTGCCCGCCTGATCGGCGTCGATCGCGATCCTCACCGGCACCCGCTGCACGATCTTGGTGAAATTGCCGGTCGCGTTCTGCGGCGGGATGACGCTGAAGATCGCCCCCGTGGCCGGCCCCAGGCTGGTCACATGGCCCTTGAGCGGCCGGTCGGGGGCGATATCGGCATAGACGGTCGCCGCCTGGCCATCGGCCATTGCGCGCAACTGGTCTTCCTTGAAATTGGCGTCGACCCACAGGCCCGAGGCAGGAACGATTGTCAAAAGGTAGCTGCCCGGCGAGACATAGGTGCCGACCTGCGCCAGCCTGTTGCCGACGATGCCGTCGACCGGCGAGCGGATTTCCGTGAAGCCGAGATCCAATTGGGCGGTATCGAGATCCGCCTTGGCGGCAGCTACTTCCGCCGTCGCTTCCGAAATCTGGGTGTTGAGGACGTCGAGCTGTTGTCGCGACGCCGCGAGCGCCGCCCGCGCGGCGGCGACGGAGGCCTGCGCCTGGCCGTCGGCTGCGGCGCTCTTCTGGGCATCCTGCTGCGACCCGGTCCTGGCGCTGGCAAGAACCGCGTAGCGCTTGGCGTCCTGTGCGGTGAACGCCGCGGCGGCGCTCTTGGCCTCGAGATCGGCGCCGGCCTGCTCGATCAGCGAGTTCTGCAGCGAGATCTGGGCACGCAGATTGTCGAGCGCCGACTGCTTCTGCTGCACCGACGCCTGCGCGCGCTCCAGCGCCGCCTTGAACGGCCTGTCGTCGATGCGGATGATCGGCTGGCCGGCGGTGACATGCTGATTGTCCTCGACGAGCACCTGGTCGATATGGCCGGCGACGCGCGGCGCAAGCGGCGTGACATTACCGCCGACATAGGCGTCATCCGTCGTCACCAGGAAGCGATTGGCCTGCCACCACTCGAAGCCATACCAACCGGCGCCAGCGATCGCGATCAGCGCGGCGCCGAGCAGCAGCGGCTTGCGCCGCTTCCTGGCTGGTTTCGGAAGATCAACGACCGTGGTCTGCAATTCGGCCGGGGAAAGAACCTTGTTCATCTCCTTCGCGCCTCTTCCTGGCAGCAATGGCTATTCTCGACCAGCGGAAGGCCCGAACCTTCGGTGCTGAAACGATAGCGCTGCCGCATTCGGTCGGTGGCCATCGGGGCTGTCGCCATGGCAAAGCCGCCACCGTCCAGCTCCCTGCCGGTCTCCCGGTCGACCAGGACCGGCTCGGCCCAGCGCCCGTCCGCCTTGTCCACCACGACCAGGCTCGGCCCCTCGGGCGCCAGATGTTTGTTGCCCCAGGCAAGCAGCGAAAGAAGCACCGGCCGGAAATCGCGAGCCTTGGCGGTCAGCACATATTCATGTCGAAGCGGCCGCTCGCAGTAGGCGTGCTTCTCGAACAGCCCTCGCTCGACCAGGCTGTTCAGCCGCCGCGTCAGGATGTTGGGCGCGATATCCAGGCTCTTCTGGAACTGGTCGAAGCGCGTGAGGCCCTGGAAGGCGTCGCGCAGCAAAAGGATGCTCCACCACTCGCCGACCTCGTCGAGGCTGCGCGCGATGGGGCATGGGCGCGTTTCGAAGCTCGTCCTGGCAACCATTCTCGTGACTCACTTTCAATATGCAAGTCACAGATAACTAAGTTAGTTGCATAATGCAAGTCACGCTGCGGCGGAGATTTGGAATCGCCCGACACGAACTCGTGAGCGGCCCTGGTGTCCGCTGGCTGTCGCTATTCTCGGACGAAGGTGTCGAGGCTGGTCCCAAAGGCACGCCAGGTTCCGACCTGCTTGCGGGAAGCGGTTTCGCCCTCCTTGCCGGTGATGGTGCTGCCCGCCACCGTCAACCACATCGTCTCCAGCTTGCCGTCCCGCAATATGCCGGTGTAGCTCACCGCGGCCGGGCCGGCCGTACCCTCGCCGGCGGCCGTCACTCCAATCACATCCCCATGCGCGATGCCGGATACCGGCACGGTCTGTCCATAGAAGCTGCTGTCTTCGAGCGCCGTGCGAAACTTGCCTTCGATCCGGCCGCCCTCCTCGCCGGTTATGTCGAGGATTGACCCATACTGATTACGCCATCTGCCAAGCCAAGGCATTCCGCTCCTCCACGACTGCACCGTCTTCGTCTTCGGCGGATTCGGACCTGCACCTAGCGCACCGTTCCGGGCGGTCAAGTGACCGCCAAGACGTGGTCGGGACCAAGCAAAGCAGGCAGCTTGGGTTCCCGCAAATTGAAAAGGGGCGGCTCTGGCGCCGCCCCTTTTCCCACTGGGAGGATAAACTCTATCGACCGTTCAAGCGGCCTGGGCTTCGCCGGCGATCGCGTCGGCGGCGCGTGCGGCCTTCAGCACCTTCGCCCACCAGGCGACGTCGTTGACCAGCGCGGCGGCAGCCTGGTTCAGATGCTCGATGTCCTCGAGCTTCTTCTCGCCCTGGCGCACCGCAAGGAAATCGCCCCAGGCGATATGCACGGCCGACTTGACCGGCGCCATCTGCAGCTCGACGGCGATCAGACGGAGCTGTTCGACAGCTCGCGCGCCGCCGACCGAGCCATAGCCGACAAAGCCGGCCGGCTTCTTGTTCCATTCATTGGCGGCGTAATCGATGGCGTTCTTCAAGACACCGGTCGGCGCGTGATTGTATTCGGCGGCGGTGAAGATGAAGCCGTCGAACTCGGCGACCTTCTTCTGCCAGCGCTGCGCCACTTCATTCTGCGACGGCGCCCAGGCGGAGGAAGCGACTTCGTCGAAGAAGGGCAGCGGCCAGTCGCGCAGATCGACGATCTCGACGTCGATATCGGCATGGGCCTTGGCGATCTTGGCGATCCACTGCGTCGGCACATCGGCGAAGCGGGCGGCGCGCGTCGAACCGACGACAATGGCGATTTTGGGCTTGGACATAAGGGACTCTCCTTGCGGGAATTTCTGGTATCGTTTGGATACCGGCGCTATATGTGATACTGACAAATTGGCGCGCAAGGAGGCACGTTTTTGTTACTGAGGCACCCGCATATCACTGAGGACTGCCGTGCCGTGTCGGAAATCCTGCAACGGGTCGGCGACAAATGGACCGTTCTCGTGGTCGGCAAGCTGGGCGACGGCGCGCTGCGCTTCAATGAATTGCGCGCCGCCGTTGGCGGTATTTCGCAAAAGATGCTGACCACCACTTTGCGCGGTCTGGAACGCGACGGCTTCGTCACGCGCAAAGTGTTTCCGACCATTCCCCCGCGTGTCGACTACGAGCTGACCGAGCTCGGCCACGAGCTGCTCGTGCCGGTCGGCGCGCTTGGCGAATGGGCACGCAAGAACACCAATCGGGTCCGCGAAGCGCGGGCGAGATTCGACAGCCAGCAGGCTTGAAGCCCTTGTAGTTCAAAGGTTTCTGAACCATTGGATGACCCGTGCGGCTCGGCGCCGGATCTATCGTATCTTCCGGCTTTGATCGGACCTCCCGCGGCTCGGCAGCCGGCCTCGCAGGTGTCTGGGTGCATCCATCTCGACAAAGATGAATGTCTTTAGCCGGCCATCGATCAGGCGCTTACAGCGGGAGTGTTGCAGCACGCCGTCGAGCAGTTCACCTGCTGCGCGGCCTTCTTGTCGATCGCCTTCGGATTCTTCACGCAGGCGACGCGTGGAAGGTCTTTGCTGACCTCCATGTAGGCCGTAATGCCAAGCAGGCAGACCAAAGCAATAAGGGCTGCCACGAGCCAGCCGTTCAGCATGTGTTGACGCATTGTTTTCCCCTCGCGACCTCAAGATGGGCCGCGAAGGCAACCATTGGATGTCGCGAAGCGCGTCTACGGCGCGAGCATTGTTACAAAGCGCAGGCTTGGGAGAATCGGAGCCTGTCAGCTCTCGGCCGGAACCGGCTTCGGCTTGCCTTCGCCGTCCAGCGCCACCATGACGAAATCGGCATGGGTGACCTTTTCCATCAGGTCGGACAGATAGCGTTGCGCCCAGGCCTCGACCTTGAGCACCATCGAGGTGCGGCCGACGCGCTCGACATGGGTGTAGATGCAGAGCGTGTCGCCGATCTTCATTGGCTTGGCGAAGGACATCTCTTTGACCGCGGCGGTGACCACGCGACCCTTGGCGCGCTCGGCCGCTCGGATGCCGCAGGCAAGGTCCATCTGCGCCATCACCCAGCCGCCGAAGATGTCGCCGGCCGCATTGGCGTCGGATGGCATGGCGAGCGTGCGCAGCGTGAGGTCGCCAAGCGGTTTTCCGTCCGCGTAATGCACCATGAGGAAATCCTTCAGCCGCTGCTTTCCTGAACCCGTACCAATGCGGTTGCGATGTCGCAAGCTTTGCTGAAAGCGAAAACCACGCCGCCGGAGCGGTCGCTTTTTTCACAAGCCATGCCGGAAGGTCCGGCGACGACGTGAACCGGCAATGTCTAGGCTAGGCCGCGAATTTCGGAGCGCGCCCGCTTATCATGCAGACTTATGACTTCATCATCGTCGGCTCCGGCTCGGCTGGTTCGGTCGTGGCCGACAAATTGTCGGCTTCGGGCCGCTTCTCGGTGCTGGTGCTGGAGGCCGGCGGAACCGATCAAAGGTTCTACGTCCAGATGCCGCTCGGCTACGGCAAGACCTTCTTCGACCCGACCGTCAACTGGAACTACAAGGCCGAGCCGGACCCCGGCTTAGCGGGCAATGCCGACCACTGGCCGCGCGGCAAGCTGCTCGGCGGCTCGAGCTCGATCAATGCCATGGTCTTCATCCGCGGCGCGCGCGAGGATTTTGACGCCTGGGCCGCCGCCGGCAATCCGGGCTGGAGTTATGAAGATCTGCTGCCCTCGTTCAAGGCGATGGAGGACAATGACGCCGGCGCCGATCGATGGCGCGGTGTCGGCGGCCCGCTGCGTATCACCGATTGTTCGCGCGCTGTGCACCCGCTGACCAAGCGCTATCTGGCGGCCGCCGAGCAGGCCGGCCTGCCCTTCAATCCGGATTTCAACGGCGCCTCCCAGGAAGGCGTCGGCGTCTATCAGATCACCACCAAGAACGGCCGCCGCATGTCCGCCGCCCGCGCCTTCCTGCGGCCGGCGATGAAACGCGGCAACGTTCGCGTGGAGACCAACGCGTTGGCGACAAGAATCCTGTTCGAGGGCAAACGCGCCGTCGGCATAGAATATGAACAGAACGGCGAGAAGAAGACGGCACGCGCCGGCCGCGAGGTGATCCTTTCCGGAGGCTCGATCAACTCGCCGCAATTGCTGCAGCTGTCCGGCGTCGGGCCCTCGGCGCTGCTTGGCAACCTCGGCATCCCGGTCGTCCATGCCAACGACAATGTCGGCGCCAATCTGCAGGACCATGTCGGCATCAACTACACTTTTAAAGGCAAGCTGCCGACGCTGAACCAGATCCTGCGGCCATGGTGGGGCAAGCTGCTCGTCGGCATGCAATACATCCTCTTGCGCTCCGGACCGCTCTCGCTGTCGATGAACAATGCCGGCGGCTTCTTCCGCACCGACGCCTCGATGAGGCGGCCGAACATGCAGCTTTATTTCCAGGCCTTCTCGACCGTCATCCCGAAGAGCGGCGAACGTCCGATCCTGACGCCTGACCCCTGGCCGGGCTTCTCGATCGGCCTGTCGAACTGCCGGCCGTCCAGCCGCGGCGAGATCATGATCCGCTCGAGCAACCCGCGCGACTATCCGAGGATCACGCCCAACGCCTATTCGACCAATGCCGATGTCGACGAGATGCTGGCGGCCGTGAAGTTCGTGCGCAGGATCGCCGCAATGCCGGCCATGGCCGAGATCATCGAGGAAGAGGTGCTGCCTGGACCCTCGATACAATCGGACGCCGACCTGATCCAGGATTTCAGGAAACGCTCGGGCACCGTCTATCATCCGGTCTCGACCTGCCGCATGGGACCCGACGCCGCGCGCGCCGTTGTCGATCCGCGGCTCAAGGTGCACGGGCTGGACGGCCTGCGCGTCATCGACGCTTCGATTTTCCCCGACAACATCACGGGCAACACCAACGCCGCCTCGATCCTGACCGGATGGAAAGGCGCCGACCTGGTTCTGGAGGATCAGAAATGAAAATCACCGACATGAAGACCTGGGTTGTCGGCAACCCGCCGCCCGGCATCGGCGGCAAGTATTTCATCTTCGTCAAGCTCACCACCGATGGCGGCGTGGTCGGCTATGGCGAAGCCTACAACGCCACCTTCTCGGCGCATGTCACCGCCAGGATGATCGAGGACATGGCCGAGCGCTATCTCGTCGGACGCGACCCGCACGACATCGAAAATCTGTTCCGCCGCATCTATTCCTCCGGCTTCACGCAACGCCCCGACGTCTCCGGCATGGGCTGCTTTTCCGCGCTGGAAATGGCCTGCTGGGACATCATCGGCAAGGAGGCGAACAAGCCAGTCTATAAGCTGCTTGGCGGCCAGGTGCACGAGACGCTGCGCTCCTATACCTATCTCTATCCGCACACCGGCAGCGTCCATTCGGAAGATGCGCGCGGCCGGAATGTCTACAACGACCCCGACATGGCTGCCGCCTGCGCGCTCGAATATGTCGAGCAGGGCTTCAACGCCGTGAAGCTTGACCCGGCCGGCCCCTACACCGCCTATGACGGCCACCAGCCGCGCCTGATCGACATCGACCTTTCGGCGCGAATGATCAAGGCGATCCGTGAGGCTGTCGGCACCAGGGCCGACATCCTTTTTGGCACGCATGGCCAGTTCACCGCATCCGGCGCGCTGCGCCTGGCGCGCGCCATCGAGCCTTACGATCCACTGTGGTTCGAGGAGCCGGTGCCGCCTGATATGCCCGAGGTGATGGCGCAGGTCGCCCGCGGCACCTCGATCCCGATCGCCACCGGCGAGCGGCTGACCACGAAATTCGAGTTCGCCCGCGTCATCGAAAACCGCGCCGCGACCATCCTGCAGCCGGATCTCGGCCGCTCGGGCGGCATCTTGGAAACCAAGAAGATCGCCGCCATGGCGGAGGCCTACCACATCCAGGTCGCGCCGCACTGCTATTGCGGCCCGATCGTCGGCGCCGCCAACATCCAGCTTGCCGTCACCCTGCCCAACTTCCTCATCCTGGAATCGCTCAAGCAGTGGGATGGTTTTCACGCCACCCTGCTCAAGAAGAAGATCGAATGGCAGGACGGCAACGTCATCCCGTCGAAGGAGCCGGGCCTCGGCGTCGAGCTCGACGAGGCGGTCTGCGATGCGCATCCCTATAGCGGCAAGGACCTGCATCTGCAGATGATGCAGACGCCGCTGATGCCGTGACCACCGCTTACGCCTTCATCGGGCTCGGCCATCTCGGCGGCAATCTTGCCGCCAGCCTGCTGCGCCACGGCTTCGCCGTCACCGTTGTCGACCGTGACCCGGCGGCGGTCGAACGCCTCGTCGCGCTCGGCGCCACGGCGGCGGCGAGCCCGGCCGAAGCCGCCGCCCGCGCCGGCAATGCGATCACCTGCCTGCCGTCGCCAAAGGTCAGCGAAGCGGTGCTGGCCGGCTCGGACGGATTGCTCCAGGGACTGCCCAAGGGCGGCACCTGGATCGAAATGTCGACCAATGGTCGCGACGAGATTGTACGGCTTGCCGCGCTTGCTTCGGCCAAGGGCGTCGAGACGCTGGAATGCCCGGTCACCGGCGGCGTGCATCTTGCGGCTGCGGGCAGGATTACCGCCCTCGTCGGCGGCGACGCCGCGCTCTACGAACGCCATCGCCCGGCGATCGAAGCGATGTGCGCAAAATCCTTCCTGATGGGACCAGTCGGTGCGGCAGCGGTGATCAAGGTCATCACCAACATGCTGGCCTTCATCCATCTGGTCGCCGCCGGCGAGGCGTTGATGCTGGCCAAGCAAGGCGGGCTCGACCTCGCCCAGGCCTACCATGCCATCGTCGCCTCTTCCGGCAACAGCTTCGTCCACGAGACCGAAAGCCAGCTCATCCTGAACGGCTCCTACGACATTGGTTTCACCATGGACCTGGCGCTGAAGGATCTCGGCTTCGCGCTTGCCATGGGCCGGGATTTCGGCGCGCCGCTCGATCTGGCGACACGCGTCAACGCGATCTTCGAGGAAGGCAAGCGTGCTTATGGCGGCGACGCCTGGTCGACGCAGATCGTCAAGCTGCTCGAGGATGCGGTCGGCGTGGAGCTTCGCGCGCCGGGCTTTCCGGCCAGGCTCGAACTGTAATCCGGCTAAAATTTAGCCAGCTGTTTCAATCGCCTGACTGCGCCGGTTGAATCGGCCTCTCAAGCAGTTGATTCAACCTCTCAGCGTCAGCGCGCCAGGCAGGATTTCGAATGTCGCCGGAATCCGGCCTGGTGACTCCCCGTCTATGTCGACCAGCGCGCCGTTCTTCTCGGCATCGCCCAGAGGCTCAACCAGCACCTTGCGGCCACGCAGGATGGTGATGGCCGGATGGTTGCGATGCCGTCCGCCATAGAGCAGGCGAATGTCCCTGATCAGGCCGAGCTTGCCGGCGGCGCGCAGGATGACGATGTCGAACTGGCCGTCGGCAAGTTCGGCGTCCGGGGCGATCATCATGCCGCCGCCGAAGAATTTGCCGTTGGCCACCGCCACCAGCGCCATGCGCGCCTCGACCGGCTCGCCGTCGTCGATGGTGATCCGAACGTCCTGGAAGCGATAGCGGACGAACTCCAGCACCGTGCGCCAGAAGAACAGCGCCTTGGCCGAGACCCTGCCCTTGCGCTTGTCGGCATTGACGGCGCGATCGGTGGCGCCGGACAGGCCAAGGCTGGCGATGTTGATGAAGTGGCGGCTGGCCAGCGCGCCATGATCGTCGATATAGCAGACGCGGCCGGCGTCGATTTTCCGGCCCTTGGCATCCGCCATTTGCTTGACCGAGGCGCCTATGCCGCGCGGCAGGCCAAGCCCCCGCGCGAAGTCGATGCCGGTGCCGCAGGGCAGAAGTCCAAGCGCGCTTTCATGACCGATCTCGGATTGTGCCTGCAGCAGCCCGTCGGCCACCTCGCTGGCGGTGCCATCGCCGCCGGCCGCGATCACCAGCTCGCATCCGCCGGCCGCGAGGTCGATCGCCAGCCGCTCGGCGTCGCCGCTGGCTTGCGTCTCGCGCAGTTCGAAATCGCCGAAATTCGCCTTGAGCGATGCCGCCGCCTCCGCCCAGTGCCGCTTGAGGCTGCCGCCTCCGGCAATCGGATTGAGAACCACCCCGACCTTCAATCCGACCTCCCCC
This sequence comes from Mesorhizobium sp. WSM3859, assembly GCF_002295065.1. Classification (GTDB taxonomy): domain Bacteria; phylum Pseudomonadota; class Alphaproteobacteria; order Rhizobiales; family Rhizobiaceae; genus Mesorhizobium. The sequence goes on along the minus strand of NZ_NSGG01000004.1, from coordinate 384,875 downwards.
GAGGCACATCGCGCAAATGCGCGGCAGAGTTCATGCTGGCGCCCAAACTCTTTTGCCGACATTCAAACGCGGACCGGTCGGCGGAGCAAGGCTCCAACATCCAAGGTCGCTAAAAAAGCGGGGCAGGCTGTCTAAGGGGTTCGGCCGCCGAATTCCGAGGCTTTTGCCGTTGGTCCCCGATAATCCCGCTATCCACAGGCGGGTGGGCATTCCGCAAACCGCTTACCCGGCGTACATTCAACCCATCTCAGGCGGCCACTGAACGCCCCAGCCGAAAGGCAAAAGCGCAAGGCGGATTTCCTGAGGCCCGTACGGCCCAGAACGAGAGCAGGCTCGCCTGTTGGAGGGACGGATGCCGAGACCTACGGGTACCGCGGAAAGCGTGCCAACGCCGACGGCGGACCGATGCTGCCATGAAGGCCGGGAAAAACCTTCGATGGCACGCTGGGCGAAGCCCGCAAGGGTGGAGATCGGCGTGGTCTGGAACGGGCGCTGCCTTCGGGTGGCGACTGGCAGGACCGTCAAAATCAAGGCTGGCATGGCGCGACGACTTTACGGAAGTTGCTGCCTCGACCGGTTCCTGATCTGACAGGGAGGCGCTGGGAGAAATCCCAGCGCCGACTGCCTTTTTGGGACGGCCAGGCCTGCCTGAGGCATTTCGGTCACAGTCGCCGCCTGAGCAACCTTCGGAAACGCCCCGTCATCCACATTTCACAATCGCGGCCAAATCCCGCCTTGTTCGGCATGGATTGATGCATGTGGGGAATGGGTAGCAATTTCGAAGGGACAAGACCGTGATCAAGACCGCCCTTGTCGCCATGACCATTGTCGGCTGCGACTGCGACGCGAAGCTGTGCGAATATATCGGCGAGACGCCGGCCAAATGGGCGACGATCGCCGACTGCGAGGCGGCGATGAAGAGCCAGATGCTGCATCAGCGCAATTTCAATTATCCGCTGGTTTCAGGCATCTGCCGCGTCAAGGGCTCGGCCTCTTCCTCCGAGCTTGCCGCGAAAGCCTCCAGGCCGGATCTGAAGCCCAGGAACCGCGTCGTCGAAACCCTCGCCCCGCTGCCGCCCGAGTTGGACCATCGCCCGAGCGCTCCAGTCGGCGGAATGGTGACCGCCAGCGAAACCGAAGCCGCGAAGCCGGTTGCCTTCGATGGATCGGTCGACGGCGGCCGCGCCGTGCTTTACCGCACCAAGGCCGGCTATGCCGTGGTCAAGACCGACCTCAGCCGCGCCGCCGGCGCAACGGTGGACGCTGCGAAGCGCTCGGCAAGCTGGCTGGCCGGTCTGACAGGTCTTTGATCCAAGCCTGCACAGTTTGATCTTCAAACGCCGATGACAATTAGCGTGGGCCGGTTCGCAAGCCGCAGCCCCGATTGATAAAGCCGACACATTGCCCGAAGATAATGCGCAAGGATATTGGCCTTGGCCGGGGGGTGTCATGACAATTGCCATTCGTATCGCGCTATGCCTGCTGCTAGCGCTCGCTCCCTTGCACGCTCGCGCGCAAAACGACGACAAGGCGATGATGATCGCCTCCGACGACGCCGAAATGGCCGCGGCGATCGACAAGGCGCGATCGAGCCTCGATGAATTCCTGGCTTTGTCCGACACTCCGCCGCCGGGTACCGACAAGTTCAAGCTGAAAGTGATGATCGCCGATGGAAATGCGACGGAGCATTTCTGGGTCATCCCTTTCAAGCGGACCGAGACGGGCTTCGTCGGCATATTGGCGAACGAGCCGGAAATCGTCCGCAACGTCGTGCTCGGCCAGAACATCGAATTCACCAGGGACGATATCTCCGACTGGGGCTACACCAAAAACGGTCATCAGGTCGGCAGCTTCACCGTCTGCGTGATGCTCAAGAAGATGTCTAAGGAAGAGGCCGATTACATGCGTACCCAATACGGCTTCGACTGCTGAACCCTAGTCTAGTCGGCAGCTTCGTCTCTCGCGCCAATCTTTCGTACCAGCGCCGCGGTCGCCAGCATGGCGCCGAGATCGGTGATCATCGGCGCAACATGCCTGTTGTAGTCGATCGGTTGCGAAATATCCGGCAGCTCGAAAAAGTTCTTCGAGCGCGGCATCAACAGAAAGCCGTCGCTGCCGCTGAGCGCTACCCGCGCCTGGTCGTAGGGCCATGTCTCGCGCAGCCAGGTCAGAGCCTGCGCCATCCGGCCGGTCACCAGCGGCCGCGCCGCCTCGACATTGTCGGTGCGGAATTCATAGGTGTCATCGAGGTCTTCGACGCCGGTTGACAGTTCCTGCATCTTCGAGGCGAACATGCCGCGAAAGAAGTGCGCTACCTTACCGGCCTTGCGCGCCGCAACCAGCGTTCCCGGGAACGGCTCGATGGTCTCGAAGGCGACGATGACGCCCTTGAAGGCAACCGTCTCGCTCTTGCCGGAGCCCTCCCAGAGCTTCGCCTCATAGAGCTCGAAGGGAAAATCCTCGTAGCGCCCCGAAATGACGTCGTCGAAGCCCTGCCGGTTGAAGGCGCCGACCGTTTCGCGCGGCATCCTGTCGAAGGAGTTCGGCCGCGCGCCATGCTGGTAGCGGACATCGCGCACGAAGCCGAAGATCATCGGCAGCAGCGTATCGCGGAAGGATTGCTGCAACCGGGTCGCCGGCCTCAGCGCCTGGAAATAGAGCACCACCGCGACGATCATGCCGCCGAGATAGAGAAAGACATGCGGCGTCGAGAGCCACTGCTCGTGCGGATCGGCGGCGGCGTTGAACAGCCAGGCTATCAGCGCGACGAAGACGACGACCAGGCCGACGAACACCGGCACTCGCCAGCGGACCTGTCCCTGAACCGACGCCCGTTTCGCCTCATACTCCTCGATGCCGCGCCTGATGCCCGCGATCACCGCCTCGCTCGGCATGAAATCCGCTGCTTCCATGGCCACCCCCGGCCGCCGCTGAGATCGGCTTATGATAGCGGCTTTTGCGCGAAAGTCGCCTGCGCCCGCGGCGATCGGCAACTAGTTCGCGAGAGCAGGAAAAATCGCCTCCAGCCGCGCCGTAACCCTTTGCTTGAGCGGGCCATCCAGCGCCTCCACCGGCACCAGCCGCTCGTGATTGCCTGCTCGGAGCCGCATGAAGAAATGCTGCCGGTAGGCGGCGATCATGCCGCGCGTGGCGGGATCGGCGCTGACATCGACCACGAATATCGAGCCGATGCGTGCCGGCCATGGTGGCCTAGCCAAGGCAGTGCCGAGGAAATCGCCGAGCCCATAGGCGGTGACGCTGCCGCCGATGCGCTCGACCGGTTGCACGACATGGGCATGATGCCCGACGATCAGCCGAGCGCCAGAATGCGCCAGCCGCTTCGCCAACGCCCGCGTCGCCGGCCTCGGAAAATGCCGGAACTCCCAATCCCAATGCGGCACCGCGCAAAGCAGGTCGATGTCGGAAGCAGCCTCGCGCGACCATTCGGCGGCACGCACGGAGATACGTTCCTCAAATGGCGCGGCGCCGGTGTTACGCCAGAGCGTGAAGGCCGCAAAGCCGATCGTCAGCGATCCGGCGGCATGACGCTGGACAGGTCCGTCGGCAGCCGTGCCGATGGTCCGGATCCCGAGCCGGCTGAGCGCCGCGAGCGTTTCCTCGAAACCGCCAATCCCCTGGTCGAGCACATGATTGTTGGCCAGCGACAGAATGAGCCTGTCGCGCGCGACGCCGGCGGCTGCAAGCGCACCGGCCAGGAAACGCTCGCTCATCGCGTGATGCGTGCCGAGCCTTGTGCCCATCGCCGCGCGTGGGCGCTCGACGATCGGACTTTCGCAATTGCCGACCACGAGGTCGGCCGATGAAAGCAGCGTGGAGATCGCCGGATCGCATTCCGGCGCTTCGCGATTGGCGACCGCCGAAATGTCGCCGACGAACGCCAGCCGCACGGTCCGCATCGGCGGCGGATCGATCAACGTCGCCTTGGACGCACCGAAACCATTGCTGTCGCCGCCAAGCGACGGTCTCAGTAGGCGCGGCAGCCAGGACAGCTTGTAGGAAAGCGGATAATTCGACACGGGCAGGTCCAGTTTTGCTTTCTCTAGACTGTCTGCCCGTCCGGTTGAAGCCGGGCGCTATTGTGAAAGCGCGCCTGCCAGTCGGCACGGACCGGAGGACGCCACGAGCCCAATGCGTGTATGCTTGCGACAAGACGCATGTGGAGGGCGATGACGATGCGTAGAGTGATCCTTGCAGCAGCCTTGTTTGCATTTCTGCCGGCGTCCTTCGCCTGGGCGGAGATGCCGGACGCAGCCAAGTCTTTGTTCGAGGCGAAGAGCGTGGCCGAGCGGAACACAGCGCTATCGACGCTGGAGGCGGCGGCGGCCAAGGACCCGGCCTCGGCCTACGCCGCCGGCGCCGGCGAATTCTTCACCGCGCTGGAGGTCCTCGCCGGCGGTCTGCATCGCCACGGCTTCGAGAGCCCGAAATCCTTCATGCTGCCGCTGATGCAGCTGCCTGTGCCGGACAACCCCAACCCGCAACCGCTGACCTATGAGGAATTCCGTGCCATCCTGGTCTCCTTCCGCGACCGGCTCGAAAAATCCGCCGCCACGCTGGGCTCAGTCCCGGCCAACGCCGACATCGGCATCGAGGTCGACCTCACCCGCGCCGGTATCGACCTCAACGAAGACGGCACGATCGCGCCCGACGAAAGCTTCGCCGCGATCATGGCCTCGCTCGCGCACGGCAGTATCGACACCGGCAACGCCGCGCCTGCACTCACCTTCCGCTTCGATCGCGCCGACGGTTTCTGGCTGCAAGGCTATGCCGAGTTCCTGATGGCGCAGGCCGATTTCTGGCTGGCGCATGATTTCAAGGCCATGTTCGACGGCTCGTTCCACATGCTGTTCCCGCGCGCGAAACTGCCACTGCAGGACGCGCTGGTGCCGCTCGACGGTGGCATGAGCGGCAACATGTTCGCCTCGGAATGGCGTTTCGCCGACTTCATCTCGCTGGTGCATCTCGTCAACTGGCCGGTGATCGAGCCGGAACGCCGGCAGGCCGCGCGACGCCATCTCCTGGAGATGATCCGGCTGTCGCGTGAGGACTGGAAAGCAATCCTGGCCGAGACCGACAATGACCGCGAATGGCTGCCGGGGCCGCAGCAGAAGGGTGCCAATCCCCTGACCGGCCTCGCAGTCGGCCAGGAGCAGGTCACTGCCTGGCTCGCCACGCTGACGGTGGCCGAGGATCTTCTCGAAGGCCGCGCGCTGCTGCCGCATTTCCGCATCACCGGCAAAGGCATCAACATGAAGCGCTTCTTCGACGAGCCGAAACCTTTCGACCTCGTCCTGTCGATCACCGGCCCCGGCATCGCGCCTTACCTCGAAAGCGGCAGGATCCTCACCAGCGACGATTTCGACCAGATCCAGCGCGAGTTCGGCGGCGCCGGGTTTTTGACGTTCGCGCTCTGGTTCAATTGAAGACCTAGCAGGACTTCGGTTCCTCGCCCACGGAACGTCGGGAGAGGTGGCTCGGCGAAGCCGAGACGGAGCAGGGGAGCGCCGGTTCGGATGTCGAAAGCGCCTCGACGAGAAGGGCTTCCGCCTTACGAAGCCCCCTCTCCGTCCGCTCCGCGGACACCTCTCCCCCGCCTCTGGCGGGGGGCGAGCAACCTGGTCGGTGTTAGCCTCGCCCAGCGGATCATGACGCCTCTCCTGACAGCCTTCTGTCAGCAGCATCCGCGCCCGGCCGGCGCCCTTTCACTCGGCCCTTTCCATTTTGGCCGAGTCCACCCATATTCGGGCCATGGCCAGACATCCTGACAAGAAGACGCCTTCGCAAGACGGCGCGCCGAAGCGGCGCAGCCCGCTGACCGACTTCCTCGACGCCGCCGAGCCGTTGAACCCCGGCGGCTTTGCCGAGGCGCCGCAGGCCGACTTCACCGGCGCGACGCTGACCGGCTCGATCTCCGATTGGGCCGGGCAGATCGAGCGCGAGGCGGAAAAGCAGCCGAAGGCGAAAGCCCCGAAGAAGATTCCCGAGCGCTCGTCGGCGCCCGGGCGGACCGCGCGCGGCACCTCGATGGGCGGCGCGGCCTCGGCCAAGGAGCGCGCCGCCGCCGGTCTCAACCCGGTCGCCGGCCTCGACATCAGCCTGGAGGATGCGGAGTCGGTTTCGTCCGGCGGCGTTACCGCGACCGTCGCGGCGCTGTCGGCGCTGATCGAATCCGGCAACCCGCTGCACAAGGACGGCCAGCTCTGGACGCCGCACCGTCCGGCCCGTCCGGAGAAGTCGGAAGGCGGCATCGCCATCAAGATGGTGTCGGATTTCGAGCCGGCCGGCGACCAGCCGACCGCCATCAAGGACCTCGTCGAAGGCGTCGACCGGAACGACCGCACTCAGGTGCTGCTCGGCGTCACCGGCTCGGGCAAGACCTTCACCATGGCCAAGGTGATCGAGGAGACGCAGCGCCCTGCCCTGATCCTAGCGCCCAACAAGACGCTGGCCGCGCAGCTCTACGCCGAGTTCAAGAAATTCTTCCCCGAGAACGCGGTCGAGTATTTCGTCTCCTATTACGACTATTACCAGCCGGAGGCGTATGTGCCCCGGACCGACACCTATATCGAGAAGGAATCCTCGATCAACGAGCAGATCGACCGCATGCGCCACTCGGCGACGCGTTCGCTGCTGGAGCGCGACGACGTCATCATCGTCGCTTCCGTGTCCTGCATCTACGGTATCGGCTCGGTCGAGACCTATACGGCGATGACCTTCCAGATGCAGGTCGGCGACCGGCTCGACCAGCGCTCGCTCCTCGCCGACCTCGTCGCCCAGCAATACAAACGCCAGGACATCAATTTCGTGCGCGGCTCGTTCCGCGTGCGCGGCGACACGATCGAAATCTTTCCGGCCCACCTCGAGGATCGCGCCTGGCGCATCTCGATGTTCGGCGACGAGATCGAGTCCATCACCGAATTCGATCCGCTGACCGGGCAGAAGACCGGCGAACTGAAGAGCGTCAAGATTTACGCCAACTCGCACTATGTGACGCCGCGCCCGACCTTGAATCAAGCCATCAAGTCGATCAAGGAAGAACTCAAGCATCGCCTGCAAGAGCTTGAAAAGGCTGGACGATTGCTGGAGGCGCAGCGGCTTGAGCAGCGCACGCGCTTCGACCTGGAGATGCTGGAGGCGACCGGCTCCTGCGCCGGCATCGAGAACTATTCGCGCTATCTCACCGGCCGGGCCCCGGGCGAGCCGCCGCCGACTTTGTTCGAATATGTGCCCGACAACGCCCTGATCTTCATCGACGAAAGCCACGTCACCGTGCCGCAGATCGGCGGCATGTATCGCGGCGACTTTCGCCGCAAAGCGACGTTGGCCGAATACGGCTTCCGCCTTCCCTCCTGCATGGACAACCGGCCGCTGCGCTTCGAGGAATGGGACGCCATGCGCCCGCTTTCGGTCGCGGTTTCGGCGACGCCGGGCGGCTGGGAGATGGAGCAGTCCGGCGGCGTCTTCGCCGAGCAGGTCATCCGTCCGACCGGGCTGATCGATCCGCCGGTCGAGGTGCGTCCGGCCAAGAGCCAGGTCGACGACGTCGTCGGCGAGATCCGCGAGACGACGAGGCTGGGCTACCGCACGCTGGTGACCGTGCTGACCAAGCGCATGGCCGAGGACCTGACGGAGTACCTGCACGAGAATGGCATCCGCGTCCGCTACATGCATTCCGACATCGACACGCTGGAACGCATCGAGATCCTGCGCGACCTGCGCCTCGGCGCCTTCGACGTGCTGGTCGGCATCAACCTTCTGCGCGAAGGTCTCGACATCCCTGAATGCGGCTTCGTCGCCATCCTTGATGCCGACAAGGAAGGTTTTTTGCGCTCGGAAACCTCGCTGATCCAGACCATCGGCCGCGCCGCCCGCAATGTCGACGGAAAGGTCATCCTGTACGCCGACCAGATCACCGGCTCGATGGAACGCGCGATGGCGGAGACCAACCGCCGCCGCGAGAAGCAGATGGAATGGAACGCCGCCAACGGCATCACGCCGGAATCGGTCAAGTCGCGCATCGCCGACATTCTCGACTCGGTCTACGAGAAGGACCACGTCCGCGCCGACATCTCGCAGTTCACCAACGACGCCGGCGCCATGATCGGCAACAATTTGAAGACCCATCTCGAGGCGCTGGACAAACAGATGCGCGATGCCGCTGCCAATCTCGACTTCGAGAAGGCCGCGCACTTCCGCGACGAAATCAAGCGACTGCGCGAGATGGAGCTTGCCATCTCCGACGACCCGCTGGCGCGCGAGGTGGAAAGCCAAAGTCCGGCTTCAGGCCGCGAGAAGGGCAAGCACAACAAGGGCGTCGCCAGGCATCGCACGGCCGAGGAACAGGAGCGGTTCCGCGGGCTCGACGAAGCCCGCGCCGCCGAGGAAGCGGCCAAGGCTGCCCGGCCCAACCTGTTCCGCAAGCCGCATCTCGACGAGATGGGCGCCGACGGCGCCGTGCCGGTGAAGAAGCCGCTCTTCGCCAAGCCGTCGCTCGACGACATGGGCCCCGGCACGGACATGGCGACGCCGGCTGGTGCGGTATCGCGCTCGCTGTTCAAGAAGCAGTCTGCGCAGGAAGCGCACGGCTCCGACTTCGGCATTCCCGGCGACCGCACCAAGCCGTTGTTCAGGAAAAACTCGCTCGACGAGATGACAGTGCGGCGGACGGAAAAGCCGGTCGAGGGAAAAGTGCCGGCGAAGCCAAAGCCGATTTGTCCCACGCCGGAAGAGCGCGACGACAAACCGATCGTTCGCCAACGTTCGGGCATCGGTTCGTACGAGGACCCGGCCGACGAGCGCCGGCAAAAGCGGCGCCCGGGCAAGACCGGCCGGCCTGGGCAGTAGCGCCTTCTTCCTTCTCCCCTTGTGGGAGAAGGTGGATCGGCGCGCAGCGCCGAGACGGATGAGGGGTATTCCAGCGGAGTGAGAGGCTAGCAAACTTGCCGTCTCCTCCGGCGACGCCAAGCTGGAGCACCCCTCATCCGTCGCCTTCGGCGACACCTTCTCCCGCAAGGGGAGAAGGGAAGTACTCCACCGCCCCCTTGCCATCCGCCCTTCCCCCAGTGTACCCAATCTCCCAACTTGAACTCTGGAAAGGAGGGCTGCGTGTTTATCGATCACCATCGTCAGCGTGGCCCGATTTGTGCCCTGCGAGCTTGCTTGCAGGGCTGACCAGACGGTCCGGGTTCTTCCCGTTTCGATTTTTTGGTCTGCCCTTCGTGGTGCCGCTAAGCTGATCCGTTGATCAGCCGGCGCGCCGTCAAAGTGCATCAGCTGGACTTTCCGGCAAGACCAGAGAAATCGACATGGCCTTGATCAGCCTCAAATCCCTCGGCGTCACCATGAGTGCGCCACTATTTTCCAATCTCGATCTCACCATCGGCGAGGGCGACCGGCTCGGCATCGTCGCGGCCAATGGCCGAGGCAAGTCCACCTTGCTCAAATGCTTGGCCGGCGAGTTCGAACCCACCTCCGGCGACATCACCCGCTCGCGCGGCCTGCGCGTCGGCCATGTCGAGCAATCTGTTCCCGAGGCGCTGCTCGATCGCAGCTTCCATGACGTCGTCGCCGATGCCTTGCCGGCGGAACAGCGCGACAGCGAGCTGTGGCGGGTCGACGTGGTGCTGGATTCGCTCGACGTGCCGGAAGACATGCGCGGCCGGCCGATGCGCGGCTTGAGCGGCGGCTGGCAGCGGCTGGCGCTGATCGCCCGCGTCTGGGTCGCCGATCCGGACGTGCTCCTGCTCGACGAGCCGACCAATCATCTCGACCTCGCCAGGATCAGCCAGTTGGAGGACTGGCTCAACGCGCTGCCGCGCGACGTGCCCGTGATCATCGCCAGCCATGACCGCGCGTTCCTCGACGCCACCACCAACCGCACGCTGTTCCTGCGTCCGGAGGACTCACCGGTGTTCGCTCTGCCCTATTCGCGTGCCAGGCAGGCGCTCGACGAGCTCGACGCCTCGACGGCGCGCAAGTTCGAGCGCGACATGAAGATTGCTCAGCAGTTGCGCAAGCAGGCCGCCAAGCTGAACAACATCGGCATCAATTCAGGCAGCGACCTGTTGACGGTGAAGACCAAGCAATTGAAGGAACGGGCCGAGAAGCTCGAGGATGCCGCAGTACAAGCTCATCGTGAGCGCTCGGCCGGCGCGATCAGGCTCGCCAACCGCGGCACCCACGCCAAGGTGCTGATCACGCTGGAGGACGCGGCGGTCGAAACGCCTGACGGCACGCTGCTGTTCAGGACCGGCAAGCGCCATATCTGCCAGGACGATCGCATCGTGCTGCTCGGCCGCAACGGCGTCGGCAAGACGCGCTTTATCGCCATGATCCGCAACGCCATTGCCGAACCGGGCTCGATCGCGAACATCAAGGTGACGCCGTCGACTGTGCTCGGCTACAGCGACCAGGCGCTGTCGGGCATCGATGGCGACGACACGCCGCTGGCGATGCTCTCGCGCCAGTTCGAGATCGGCGATCACCGCGCCCGTTCGCTGCTCGCCGGCGCCGGCGTTGCCGTCGAAATGCAGGAGCGGAAGATCGGCGTTCTGTCCGGCGGACAGAAGGCGAGGCTGATGATGCTGGTGCTCCGGCTGATCCATCCCAATTTCTATCTGCTCGACGAGCCGACCAACCATCTCGACATCGATGGCCAGGAAGCATTGGAGGACGAGTTGCTGAAGCATCAGGCAAGCTGTCTGCTTGCCTCGCACGACCGCTCCTTCATCCGCGCCGTCGGCAACCGCTTCTGGCTGATCGAGAAGCGACGGCTGACCGAAGTCGACGACCCGGAAGCGTTCTTCCGCTCCGTCGCCGAAACGCTGAACTGAGAGGCTATACACCCGCCGGGCCGTCACCGCCGGCCCGGCGATACTTTTCCATTTGCTAAAAAAGGAGCATCTTGAATTGCTCAGCCATGGAGGGAACGGGCCATGCGTGCGGTGGAAATCGTCAGCAATCTCTACAAAGCCTATGCGGACCGCGACATCGAGGGCGCCCTGGCGCGGTGCGCCGAGGATGTCGTGTTCCGCTGGATTGCCGATCCCCGGCAATCGCGTCATGCCGGCACCGCGCACGGCAAGCAGGAATTCCTCTCCAGGCTGCTGGCGCTCGACCATGACTTCGAATACCGCCACTTTGTCCCGGTCGAGATCATCGATGGTGGCGACAAGGTTGCCGCGCAGGTCGAGATACACATGACGCGCCGCACCACGGGCGAGGAGTTCATCATGCGCACCGCCAATTTCTGGACGGTGCGCGACGGCGAGATCATCGAGATGGTGGAATATTACGACACCGCGCTGGCGGCATCGGTGTTCTGAAAAAGATTGGAGCGATCTGTCGGATCGCCGATTGCCGCCTCGTCCTTGGGATGCCGACACGATGATGCCGGCATCAACCAGGGAGAATTATCATGTCGGTACTGTCGTCCATCGGCCGCCTCGCCAACCGGTATGCCGAGGCGCGCGCTCGTCACCGCAGCGAGCGCATCCTGCTGTCGCTGCCTGCGGAGCTGCGCAAGGACATCGGCTTTCCGGAGATTTTCGAAACGCGGGAAAGCCGCCGCGACACCACCTTCTCGGCGAAGGTGATATAAAATGATGCTTTCGATGCGATTGCCTTGCGGCCGCGGGGCTGCAAGGCGAGGCGCTTAAAAAGAATTTCTGGAGGTATGTAGGATCGCCGCCGCTTCGTCCGTCCTTGGGCCGCAAGCCAGGTCGAACCCCGTGAAGAGGAACACGAATATGAACGATCAGACCCCGCCCCGCGCCAAGGTTCTTGGCGGATTGACCCCCTACTTGCAGGTCGACGGCGCCATCAAGGCCGCCGAATTCTACAAGAAGGCCTTTGGCGCGGAGGAAGTGTTCGCCTATCCGCCGGACGATCAGGGCCGCACCATGCACATCCATCTCTACGTCAACGGCTCGACGCTGATGCTGGGCGATGCCTATCCGGAACACGGCCACCCGCACCAGGCGGCGCAAGGCTATACACTGCAGCTCCATCTCGGCAGCGACGACATCGATGCCTGGTGGAAGCGCGCGGTCGATGCCGGCTGCGAGGTCGTCACTCCGCTGCAGGTGATGTTCTGGGGCGACCGCTGGGGCCAGGTGAAGGACCCCTTCGGCATCGGCTGGGCGATGAACGCGCCGGTGAAGTGAGCCGTCCACCTCTCCCCCCTGTGGGAGAGGTCGGATTGCCCCGATTTGCTCTTCGCAAATCGGCTGGCAATCCGGGTGAGGGGTAGCTTGGCGCCAGGCTGGAGCACTCCTCATGCGTCTCGGCGCCGCGCGCCGATCCACCTTCTCCCGCATGGGAGAAGGGAAAGCCGCGCCCAACCAAGGAGTTTCATCATGTCCTATGTCGACGGTTTCGTGATTGCCGTGCCGAAGGCAAATCTCGATGACTACAAGAAGCTGGCCAACACCGCGGGCCCGATATGGATGGAGCACGGCGCGCTCTCCTATGTCGAATGCATCGGCGACGACGTGCCCTATGGCGAGCTGACCTCGTTCCCGCGTGCCGTGCAGGCGAAGGACGACGAGATCGTCATCTTCGCCTGGGTCGTCTACGAATCCAGACAGAGCCGCGACGCCGTCATGGCCAAGGTGATGGCCGATGAGCGTCTCAAGATGGACTGGTCCGCCATGCCGTTCGACGGCAAGCGCATGATCTTCGGCGGCTTCCAGCCATTTATCGAGCTGTAGGGGCACGGCCCTTCGCTTCGTCATCCTATGGCGAAGCAAGGAGCGAAGCGACGCGGCGCAGACCATAGGATCCATTCCGTTACCTATGAGTGTGTCACCGCGGTGCAGAACGATCTCTGTTCTGCGCCGCCTTACCCTTCGTCCGAGTCACGGAATGGATCCTCGGGTCTACGCGTCCGCTTCGCCCGTGGATGACGAAGGCGAGAAGCGGCATCAAACGGTGAAGCGCAGGGAACCGCCGTTCGCAGGCCGGCCTCACCTCGATATCAGCCCAGCTTGTCCAGCAGCGGCTTCAGCCTGTCCCCATACCGCTTCCACAGATCCACCGAGCCCTGATACATCGGCTGGCGCACCTGCGCCGCCGATGCCGTGCGGACCGGCCGGTCCGTCTCGTGGAAGGACAGGACCTTGTCGTCCCACGGCAGGCCGAGACACGCCATCAGCGCCCGCGTCTGCCCTTCCTGGTCGGACACGAAATCCTCATAGCGCACATCGTGCACGACGCCCGGCAGCACCTTGTGCCAATGCGCCATGATGTCGGTGTAAAGGTTATGGAAATCCGCGAGCTCGCCGAGATCGTAGCCATAGCGGTGGCTGTCGCCGCGGAAATGCACCTTGAAGATCGACAGGCAGGTGGCGGCCGCGTCGCGGGCGCAATGCACGATCTTGGCCTTCGGCAGCATCATGTGCAGGAAGCCGACCAGCATGAAGTTGCCCGGCATCTTGTCGGTGACATGGCGGTAGCCCGGATAGCGGCTATGCAGCATGTCGAGATACGCCTGGCCCGCCTCGGCGAAAGCCTTGTCGGGCATATCGGCGATCCCGGCGGGAAAGCCGCCCGGCATGCCCATCGGAAACTGCTTGCCGACGGCCGTCTTCAGGATGCTCAACTCGCCGGCGCCATAGACTTGCGGATGGCTGGCGATGATCTGCTCGACCAGCGTGGTGCCGGAACGCGGCATGCCGACGACGAAGATCGGCGTATCGTCCGAAATATCGCCTGTCCGGTGCTTTTCGAAGAAGGCCTTGTCGAAGGCCGCCTTCATCGCCTCGAATTCACCGCGCGTGCGGACCGGATCGTAGTCGATGCCCTGGCGGCGGATGGCATTGCCCTCGGCGAAATAGTCGAAGGCGCGGCCATAGTCCTTGAGGTCGTCATGGACCTTGCCGAGACCGAAGGAAAGCTGCATGCGCGCCAGGCTGCCCTGCGGCGCCTTGGCATGCTCGGCCTCCATGCCGGAAAGCTCCTTGTCGCGTTCGGTCTGGCGCTTGACCTGGGTCAAAAGCAGCCAGGCCTTGGCCATGCCGGGAACAACCGCCACCGCCTGTCGGGCAAGATCGGCGGCTTCGCCAAGCTTGCCCTTCTCCATCATGGCCACGCCCAGCCCGTAAAGCAGCTCGGCGTCCTTCGGCCGGATCGACAAGGATTCGCGGAACAGGGCGATCGCCTCATCCAGTCGCCCGGCCTCCTGCAGCGTTTCCGCAAGCCCGATGCGGGCGCGGACATGGAACGGGTTGCGGCCGATCGTGCCGCGATAGATCTCCTCGGCGGCGTCGAACTGGCCGAGCTGCTTCAGCGACGAGCCGAGATTGTCGCGCGCCGCCAGTTGGTCTGGCTTGATATCCACCGCGCCGCGAAAGAAATCGACCGCGGCGGCGACCCGACCGAGGTCGCGCATGACCGTGCCCATATTGTTGAGGAAGTCGGCATTCCCGGGCTGCAGCGTCACCGACTGTTCGATGAGCTCGAGCCCCTCCTCGCTGCGGCCGGTCTGGTGCAGCAGCAGTCCTAGGAAGTGCAAAGCGGCGGCATGCTTCGGCTGCTGCCCCAGGACCTGCCGATAGAGCGCCTCGGCTTCCTGACGGCGCCCGGCCTGGTGCAGTTGCAGCGCGCGCTGCACATAGGGATCGAGCGGGCTGGCCGTTCCCGGCTTGCCGCCCGCATTTGCCGCTCTTCTTTGATCTCTGTTAATGGGAAACCTGCCGTGTTCGTTGGTCCGCCGGACCTAAGCCATGCGGGCAAGAGATTCAAGGCCAAGCAACACCACGCGCGTTGCTGTGTCTACACCCGCCTGTTGAGACGGACACGGCGTTGCTTCTCAGCACGGCCCGTCGCCTACCACGCGGTAGTCCGCCGCGCGGGCCTCGCATGCATTCGGGAAGGTGCGCACTTGCCCTTGGCGCCTGGCGCAGACCGGGGCGTATTCGCGTGTGCAGAATGTCTGCTCGCCGCCACCCCCGTCGCGGCAAGGACCGTCACGCATGATGCGGTACCCTTCCCTTTCAGCCAGGCAGGCATTGGCGAAGGTCTGGCGGTCGCCGCCGCGCCGAGCGCAGACCGGCTGGTACTGCATGGTGCAGAGTTGCGGATGCGGCCTGGGCGGGCGCGGCCTGGGCCCATCGTCGACCACCACGGTACAGGCCGCGAGCAACGCCGCGAGAATGAAAATGACCGGGCCCTGCCGAGAGATCGCCACCAAGCGCATGTGTCCTCCTCCGTCCGGCGCCCCACGCCAACGCGCGATATCCTCGCATTCCCCGCGGCGAACGCAACCACCGTTTGTAGTGCCCGCCAGGCCCTTGGCCGGCAGCCTCGCTCTGGCCCATGCTTGGCTCCTCTCTGGCCGATGACCCATGCCGGCACGGGGTCTATCGAGGCCCAGCGTTGGACGCGCCGCAGGCCGCCCGCGACCGTCGTCTTGCAACCATCACGTTTCCGTGTAATAAATTTCCCCGTTCGGGCATTTGCGACCCGGAGAGCGGAACGTTTTGGACGACCTTTCCCCGATAAGTGTGAATCTCTGACAGCCCCGTTTTTCGGCGGGGGGTTTGACCATGCGCGAATGCATGACCGCCGAAGCAACCACCGGGATTTGCCCAAGGCGCGAGGCAGCGGGCAAACCACAAAGACTGACACGGGTGAAGGAGTTTCCCCAATGGCCCAGACCGGTACCGTAAAGTTCTTCAACGCCACCAAAGGCTTCGGCTTCATCACGCCGGACGGCGGCGCCAAGGACGTGTTCGTCCACATTTCCGCCATCGAGGCATCCGGCCTGCGCACGCTGGTCGACGGCCAGAAGGTCACCTTCGACGTCGAGCCGGACCGCATGGGCAAAGGCCCGAAGGCGGTCAACCTGCGCGCCGCCTGATCGGCGCGCAACCGCCTGTCCTTGCGGATGCAATGATGCGGCAGGATCATAAACGGGCTTTTGGACAGGCTCGAAATTGCGAAGGCGCGACCGAACCGTCGCGCCTTTTTTGCGCGCAAATCCTTGGATCGGCAGGCGAAAACTTTCTCTTGCCGATAGCGCTAAAATAAAGGACAAATTTCCTCTCGGGCAATTTGCCGGCCCGAGACTTGACTTGATGGGATCAAAGGAGTTTCCCATGCCGCAGACCGGCACCGTCAAATTCTTCAACCATGCCAAGGGCTTCGGCTTCATCACGCCCGACGATGGCGCGAAGGATGTCTTCGTCCACATTTCGGCTGTGCAGGCGTCGGGCCTTCCCGGTCTTGAGGATGGGCAGAAAGTGACATTCGACACCGAGCCGGACAAGCGCGGCAAGGGTCCGAAGGCCGTCAATCTGTCGATCGGCTAAGCCGGCTCACGACGGATCCGACGGAGGATTTTCAGGCGGGACCGCTCCCGCCCGGAAACGGGTTGTGCCCTGACTTTCGAAAAATAACTGGCCTCGAAAAAATCGATTACGCCGATTTCCGTTCAGCCTCCGTTCAGCCACGGTCTTCTATTAACCTTTGCTAAAGCCGGTTCGCATCCCGAAAATGCGCGGGCCGGCGCGAAGGAGACCGAAGATGAACCGTTTTCTCAAGACCGCCATCCTGACCGCAGGCATCGCCGCGACCACCCTGGCCACCTTCTCGGCGGCCAATGCCGATGACTGGCGCTGGCACCATCATCGCCATCATGGCGACGACGCTCTTGCTGCCGGCGTTGTCGGCCTCGCGGCCGGCGCCCTAATCGGCAGCGCGCTCAGCAACCCCGGGCCGCGCTATTACGAACCGGCCTATGGTGACGACTACTATGTCGCCCGGCCGGTGCGCCGCTACTACGTGCAGCCGCGCGTCGTCTATGCCGACCGCTATGCCGAGCCGTGGACCAGGGCCTGGTACGAATATTGCTCGGACCGCTATCGCACCTTCAATTCGCGGACCGGCACCTTCACCGGCAGCGACGGCGACCAGCATTTCTGCGTCGCCAATTAATATTTAGGGTTCCCTGCGCTAAGCAAAGCGCCGCCTCAAGCGGCGCTTTTTGTTTCTGGCCTGGCCACTCGCCACTGGGCAGGTTGTGCTGAGATTCGGGTCAGGCCGAGTCGAGAGCGGTAGGTTCCGAGAACCGGCCTACGCCGACCGTAGCCTTCATATAGCGGAGACACCTATGAGGGCTTCGGCCGGCGAAGGCCGGAGCGGAGCGTACTTTTGGGTACGTGAGCACCGGAAGCGCAGGAAACTGCCGCTCGCAGGCCGGCATCACCTGAATATCAGCATAACCTAGGTCAGGAACGGATTGCTCCGCCGCTCGTCGCCAAAGCGGCTGCCCGGGCCATGGCCGCAGATGAAGCCGATATCGTCGCCAAGCGGCAGCAGCTTGTCCTTGATCGAGGCGATCAGCGCGGCGTGGTCGCCGCCGGGCAGATCGGTGCGGCCGATTGAGCCGCGGAACAGCACGTCGCCGACATGCGCGAATTTGGCCGCGCGGTTGTAGTAGACGACATGGCCCGGCGCGTGCCCTGGGCAATGCAGCACTTCGAACACGTGATTGCCGAAGGACACCGTCTCGCCTTCGGTGAGGAAGCGGTCCGGCACGCAATTGCGCACCGGATCGGTCAGGCCGAAGCGCTTGGCCTGGTTCTCGAGATTGGCAAGCAGCGGCCTGTCGGCCTCGTGCGGGCCGATGATGTCGATGCCGAGCGCCTCTTTCAGTTCCATGGCGCCGCCGGCATGGTCGATATGGCCATGCGTGATCCAGATCGCGCCGGCCTTGATGGCATTGTCCTTCAGCGCCTTGAGCACCTGGTCAATATCGCCGCCGGGATCGACGACAACGCCGTTCTTGTCGTCCATGTCGAACAAAATGGTGCAGTTCTGCTGGAACGGCGTGACCGGCACGATGCCGGCATTGAGCTGACCCATGGCTTTCCTTTCTCGAAGCAATTCCAGGAAAAGGCTGAACCGCTCCTGTTATCGCCCTGATGTAGACAGGCGGGCAAACGCCGTCCACTGCCGGCCAGCGCAAATATCCTGGAAACGAAAATGGGCGGCCGAAGCCGCCCATCGGAAAACTGAAGCGAGAGGCCTTATTTCTTCATCGCGTTCATGACCGCGCCGATGATGCCGGTCAGGATGGCGCCGCCGCCGACGCCGCCGAGAAGGTTCTTCAGATCGAGCGCGCTGCCGATTCCGCCCGCCGCGGCCGCCGCGTCGACACCACCGCCGCCCAGCAGACTGCCAAGGATGGCCGCACCGCCGACGCCGCCGATCGCGCCACTGAGGATTTTGGTAAGCTGGCCCATCGCCGCCTGCTTCAGCGCCGCGCCAACCGCCTGGCCGCCGATAACGCCGGCAATTACCTGTACAACGATCTGAATAATCGTGTTGCTGTCCATGTAACTAGTCCCTCCATAGCCGCCTGCCTCCAAGGGCCGACGCCATCATGAGACGCCGAACCGTTCGAAAGTCAAATGCATGAAAGCTTAAATAAAAAGGGCGGCCCGAAAACCGCCCCTATTGCACAAAAAAGCTGTGACTATCGCTATTCTGCGGCGATCGCATGCTTTGGTTGCACTGCAGCAGAATAGTCGTTCATCAACGTCTTGGCGATCTCGCCAACCTCGAATCGGTATGGGCCGATCTCCGAAACCGGCGTCACCTCGGCCGCGGTACCGGTCAGGAAGCATTGCTCGAAACCTTCGAGCTCTTCCGGCATGATGGCGCGCTCGATCACTTCGAAGCCGCGGTCCTTGGCCAGGCCGATCACCGTGCGGCGGGTGATGCCGTCGAGAAAACAGTCGGGTGTCGGCGTATGGATCTTGCCGTCCTTGACGAAGAAGATGTTGGCGCCGGTGGCTTCCGCCACCTGGCCACGCCAGTCGAGCATCATGGCGTCGGCATAGCCCTTGGCCTCGGCGGCATGCTTGGACAGCGTGCAGATCATGTAGAGGCCGGCGGCCTTGGACTTGGACGGCGCGGTGCGCGGATCGGGCCGGCGCCATTCGGCGACATCGAGACGGATGCCCTTGAGTTTCTGCGCGGGGTCGAAATAGCTCGGCCACTGCCAGATGGCGATGGCGCAATTGATGCGATTGTTCTGCGCCGAGACGCCCATCTGCTCACTGCCGCGCCAGGCGATCGGGCGCACATAGGCATCCTGGAAGCCCTGCTTCTTCAAAAGCGTCCGGCAGGCCTCGTCGATCTCCGCGACCGGATAGGGGATCTTGAAGCCCAAGAGGCGTGCCGATTCATGCAGACGCTCATTATGCTCGGTCAGCTTGAAGATCTGGCCGCCATAGGCGCGCTCGCCCTCAAAGACGGCACTGGCATAGTGCAGGCCATGGGTCAGCACATGGATCTTGGCGTCGGCCCATTTGACGAACTCGCCGTTCATCCAGATGAAGCCGTCCAGTTGATCGAAGGGAACGGATGCCATGGAAACCTCCCGCGGGCGGGCGCCCGCAAATCGTTGTGTTTTATAGCCTTCATGCCGGCCCTGTCACAGGATCCGAAACGCTGGCCAGTGCTTGAAAGCGTAGGCGGATATTCAATTCGTGGCAAACTCAGGAAGTTCCGGAAAAACGGCTTCCTCTTGCCTTTTCGTTCGCAATCCGCCGAAAAGCTTGTCAAAAATTATCATTGCCCGGAAATTACGTCAATAGTACTGACATAATTCCCGCCTCGCATGGAGAAATGATGACGAGCCCCGCAGCCGGAAAACCGATCAGGACGGCGATCGCCGATGAGGACGGCATCGACTTCGCCATCATCGAACTGTTCTTCTTCGCCTATCGCGATTTCACCTCCGACCCGGACCAGATCCTTGCCGACTACGGCTTCGGCCGCGCCCATCACCGTGTGCTGCACTTCGTCAACCGCAGGCCGGGCCTGACCGTCGCCGAGCTGCTCGATGTGCTGAAGATCACCAAGCAGAGCCTTGCGCGGGTTTTGAAGCAGCTGATCGATACCGATCATATCGTCCAGGTGCAGGGGCCGCGCGACCGCCGGCAGCGCGAGCTCTACCCGACCGCCAAGGGCCGCGCGCTGGCCTTGGCGCTGGCGCGGCCACAGTCGCGCCGCATCCGTGCGGCATTGGAGGATTCCGGAGCCACCGAGCGCGCCACGATCGAGCGTTTCCTGGAAGCGATGGTCAATCCGGAACTAAGAGCGCAGATCGACATTGTGCCTGCGCAAACATCGGGGAAGAACCATGGAGACCATTGAGAAGGTCGATCATCCGGCCGCGCCCGACGATGACGCGCCGCATCTTCTTGTTGTCGATGACGACACGCGTATCCGCAACCTGCTCAAGCAGTATCTGTCCGAGAATGGATTTCGCGTCACCGTCGCCGGCAATTCCGGCGAGGCCAGGCGCAAGCTCGCCGGCCTCGACTTCGACCTACTGGTGCTCGATGTCATGATGCCTGGGGAAACCGGCGTCGACCTCACCAAGGCGCTGCGGGCCGAGAAGAATGTGCCGATCCTGATGCTGACGGCGCTGTCCGAGACCGACAGCCGTATCACCGGGCTGGAAGCCGGCGCCGATGATTACCTGCCGAAGCCGTTCGATCCGCGCGAGCTGATCCTGCGCATCAACAACATCCTGCGCCGAGGCGGCCCGGCTGCGACGCCGAAGGTGGAACAACTGGTTTTCGGGCCCTATACGTTCCAGATCGCCAAGCGCGAATTGAAGCGGGGCGGCGAGGCGCTTAAGCTGACGGACCGCGAGCAGGAGATCCTCGCGATCTTCGCCGCGCGAGCGGGCGAGACCATACCGCGCCATGAGCTGGTGGGCGATGAATCGGATGTCGGCGAGCGCACCATCGACGTGCAGATCAACCGGCTGCGCCGCAAGATCGAGCGCGATCCGTCCAATCCGGTGTGGCTGCAGACGGTGCGCGGTATTGGGTATCGGCTCAGCGTCGAATAAATTACCGTCGAAGGCCCTTTGCTGAACAGGCCATCGACGAGCGGAAGGGCGAATGGCGACCACGCAACTGGAACAGCCTGAAGGAGGCGGCCCCGGCGATCTCGCGCTGCGGACGCTGAGGGCGATGCCGCGCGCCTGGAACCGGTTCTGGCGCCTGGTCGCGCTCTATATGCCGAAGCGGCTCTACGCCCGCTCGCTGATCATCGTGATCGCGCCGATGATCCTGCTGCAGTCGGTGGTCGCCTTCGTCTTCATGGAGCGCCACTGGCAGACGGTCACCCAGCGTCTGTCGCAGGCGACGATCGCGGACATCGCCGCCATCATCGACATGATGGAGACCTACCCGCACGACGCCGACTACGCCAACATCATCCGCATCGCCCAGGACCGCATGCAGCTGAAGGTCGACCTTCTGCCGCCCGACCCGCTGCCCGCCCCCGGGCCGAAGCCATTCTTCTCGATCCTCGACACCGCGCTATCGTCGGAGATCACCAGGCAGATCAATCGCCCCTTCTGGATCGATACGGTCGGCAACTCCAATGTCGTCGAGGTCCGCGTCCAGCTGGAAGGCAAGGTGCTGCGCGTCTTCGTGCGGCGCAGCCAGGCCTATGCCTCCAACACGCACATCTTCCTGATCTGGATGGTCGGCACCTCGCTGGTGCTGCTGATGATCGCCGTTCCTTTCCTGCGCAACCAGATAAGGCCCATCCTGACGCTCGCTGAAGCCGCCGAGAGCTTTGGCAAGGGCCGGCCGATGCCGCGCGATTTCCGCCCGCGCGGCGCCGAGGAAGTCCGTCGCGCCGGCTTCGCCTTCATCCAGATGCGTGAGCGTATCGAACGCCAGATCGAGCAGCGCACCGCGATGCTGACCGGCGTCAGCCACGATCTCAGGACCATCCTTACCCGCTTCAAGCTGCAGCTCGCGCTGGCCGGCGGCAAGGCCGACACCAAGGCCGCGCTCAACCAGGACATCGACGACATGCAGTCGATGCTGGAAGGCTATCTCGCTTTTGCCCGCGGCGAGTCCGCGGAGGACGCCGGACGCTTCGACCTCGAAACCTATTTCCAGAAGCTCGGCGAGGAGGCGCAATTGCGTGGCTGCAAGCTCACGACGACGCTGACCGGCGACCCGACCGTGCATGTGCGGCCGAACGCCTTTGCGCGTTTGCTTTCGAACGTCATCGGCAATGCGTTCCGCTATGCCAAGGCCGTCGAGGTCCACGCCAACCACGGCCATGGCTCGCTCACCGTCACCATCGACGACAATGGGCCGGGCATCGCGCCCGACAAGCGTGAAGAGGTGTTCAAGCCATTCCTGCGACTGGACGAGGCGCGCAACCTGGACGCCAGCGGCACCGGACTTGGCCTGTCGATCGCCCGCGACATCGCCCGCAGCCATGGCGGCGACATCAGCCTCGAGGACAGCCCGCTCGGCGGCCTGCGAGCCGTGATCAAGGTGCCTGCGTAAGCAGAGCCAAGGCAGGCTTCATCCGCCCGTCATGAAATCATGGTGAAGAGCGCGCATGAAGCGCGCGACCCTTGTTGATTCGGCCCTGCCGCCCCGCTTCGATCCCGCCCCTGCCCGGGTGCGCTGGAGCGAGGCACGAGCTGCCGCCTGGCTGCCGTTCCGGCACCGCGCCGGCGCGCCCAGGAACTATTGCGGCAAAGGGCCGTCATGCGTATCGGGATCGCCACGCGTATCGGGATCGCCATGCGCATCCTGATGGTCACCGACGCTTGGCGGCCGCAGGTCAACGGCGTGGTGCACACGCTCGAACGCCTCACCGAGGCGCTGAAGCCCTTCGACGTCGAGCTCGACTTCCTGACGCCGAACCTCTTTCGCACCTTGCCGATGCCGACCTATCCCGACATCCGGCTGGCACTGACGACGCCGGGTCGTGTCGCTCGCCGGATCGAGGCCGCCAAGGCCGACCATATCCACATCGTCACCGAAGGTCCGCTGGGCATCATGGCGCGCCGCTACTGTCGCAAGGCCAGCCGCCCCTTCACCACCAGCTACCATACGCGCTTTCCCGAATATCTCAGCGCCCGCCTGCCGGTGCCGGAAAGCTGGGCCTACAACTGGCTGCGCGACTTCCACAACGCCGGACAGGGCACGCTTGTCGCCACGCAATCGCTGGCGGACGATCTCGCGGCGCGCGGCTTCAACAAGCTGAGGCCTTGGACGCGCGGCGTCGACACCGACCATTTCCGGCCCGACAAGCGCAAGGAAACCGGATTCCCGCGCCCGGTCTTCCTATGCGTCGGCCGCGTCGCGATCGAGAAGAACCTGACCGCCTTCCTCGATCTCGACCTGCCCGGCAGCAAGGTGATCGTCGGTGAAGGTCCAGAACTGGCAAAGCTCAAGGCGCGCTATCCCAATGCGCATTTTCTCGGCCACCGCCCGAACGACGAGCTGGCCGAGATCTACGCGTCGGCCGACGCCTTCGTCTTCCCGAGCCGCACCGACACGTTCGGCAACGTCATCATCGAGGCGCTGGCCAGCGGAACGCCGGTCGCCGCCTATCCGGTGACCGGACCGATCGACATTGTCGGCGACGGTGTCGGCGGGGCTGTGTCGAACGATCTGGGCGAGGCGGCGATGAAGGCGCTTCACGTCGATCGCGCCGAAGCGCGCCAACGCGCGATGCGCTACAGCTGGAAGGCCTGCGCCGAGATGTTCCTCGACGTGGTCGACGAAGCGCTGGGAAGGACGCGCAAGCTGGCCGCCTGATCCCTGACACCCGCAGAGCGTTGGGCTGCTGTCACCCAATTGTTCAACCTATTATCGGCTGAAGCCACTCGCCGGCAATGCGCCTGTCCTCGGCGGTGATCGAGTGGCCGACCGGCAGTACGTGATGGGTGACGAGCGCCCCGGCACCAACCAACCGCTCAGCGAGTCGCAAGCCATCGCCAGGAGATCTGCGGCTGTCCCTGTCTCCGTCAATGATCAGTACCGGCGTCCTGTTCAAGCGATGCGGGAGATCGTGAGTGAACGGAGAGAGGGGGCGAAACAGCACCGTCGCCGCAAACAGGTCAGGACGGGTCAACAGCAGGGCTGCTGCCATGATCGCACCGTTGGAAAAGCCGATGGCTATGGGTCGTCTGTCAAAGCTGTAGCGGCCGCAGGCCACGTCGATAAATTCCGCCAAACCAGGCGCCCTGTCGGCAATATCCGCCTCATTCACCCGGCGATCTGGAAAACGATGGAAGAAGGCATATCCCCTGTCCGTGGCAACCGTGCCGCGGATGCCGAGCTTCGCCGCCTCCGGTGCCAGTTCACTAGCCAAGGGCATGAGATCGAATTCGTTGCCGCTAGACCCATGCAGCAGAACGAGCGGCGCTCTGATTGAGTCGGTGCCAGGAAGGAAGCAGTGAGCGTGTGTCGGGTCAGGCATAGCGGCAATACTGCCGTCTAAAACAGGCGCCCGCCATCCGGCACCTTGCGCTCGATGGCGCCGAGCACCACCGCGCCCTCTTCATCCGGAAAGCCGAGCGTCAGCACTTCCGACATGAACCGGCCGATCTGGCGCGGCGCGAAATTGACCACCGCGAAGACCTGGCGGCCGACAAGGGTTTCCGGCGCATAGTATTTGGTGATCTGCGCCGACGACTTCTTCACTCCGATCGCCGGGCCAAAATCGATCTTCAGCTTGATTGCCGGCTTGCGCGCCTCCGGAAACGGCTCGGCCTCGACAATCGTGCCGGCACGGATGTCGACACGGTCGAAATCGGCAAAGCTGATTTCGGGCTTGCGCTCGCTGCTCGAACTCATCGGTAGTTGTGCTCAGGCGTTTCCGTGGGTCTCGAAGAGCACGCTGGATAGCGCGTCCTTGGCCGATGTACCCGACCAGACGACGAACTGGAAGGCCTGGAAGTAGCATTCGCAGGCCTCTAGTGCCGAGGACAGAAGCACCTCGACCTGCTGGCTCGACGGCTCGACCCCGCCGGCAAGCAGCAGCGACTGCCTGAACATGATCGCGCCTTCCTGCTCCCACAGATCGAAATGCCCGAACAACATCTGTTCGTTGATCAGCGACAACAGCCGCATCACTTCCAGCGCGCGCGTCTCCGGCACCTTGATGTCGAAAGCGCAGGCCAGGTGAAGCGCCTCGAAATCCTCCATCCAGGAAAAGGAGACATGGTAGTCGGTCCAACTGCCGGCCACCGAAATCGAAATCTCGTCGTCGCCGGCGCGCTCGAAGGACCAGTCGTTGTTGTGGGCCACCTGCTCGATGACATCCACCGGGTGGATTTCGCGGGAGAATTCGAGTTCGAGAAGTTCCATGGATGCTTCCTGTGTTCAGGGGAGCGCCACACGCTCCGCGGGGCACACACGACGAACAATCTTGTCTAGAACTCGGACGGCCAGGAACTTCTCAAACGCAAAGACCCCAGACCGGACCCCACCGCCCGGCGCATGACCCTGCTTCGAATCATGCAACAAATTCAGTCTATTGATCGGGAGTCGCGTGAACAGCCCAATTTTTCGCACTGCGTCATCCGCATGTGGAAAGGTGGCTGTCACAAAGATTCATGCAATGCCGGTAAGCGATTCACGGCAAAGCGATTTTTCGGATCGCGCTATGTGGAAAAGTTTAACAATTATTTTTTTGCGCGAGGCTTTGCCGCACCCGCAGGTGCGGCCTGTCCGGTCAGTTCGGCGAGCCGGGCCTCGAGCGCCTCGACGCGCGTCGCCAGCTGGATATTGTCTTCCCGCGCCTTGACCGCCATCTCGCGCACCGCCTCGAATTCTTCGCGCTGCACCACATCCATGGAATTCAGCATGCGCTCGGCCTGCGCCCGGAACGCCGTCTCCACCTCGCGCCGAACGCCCTGCGCGGCACCCGCGGCGTCGGTCATGATCTTTGCGAATTCGTCGAGAATGCGGTTCGGTCCGGTCGCCATGGCAGATCCTCGCTTTATCGTTTTGACGTAGTGGCGCGCGGCGCGGAATGCAAGCGTATTGCGGCCTGCTCACCTTAGTTACGATTTGATCTGACCGCGCCCGCCATTGGCGCTATTGTGCCTGGGAGGATATTTCGAACGGGAGCGTGAGATGTCCATCAATGCGGATTCGGACAAGCGCATTGCCGCGCTAGACTCAGCGCTCGCCAAGGGCATCAGCGACGTCGAAGCAAAGCGGATAATGCCTGCCGAAGAGGTGTTTGACCGCTTAGAAGCCAAATACAGAAAATTGGCCGAAAGCCAGGCGCTTGCACGGGCACATAGCCACGACTAGCTATTCCCGAAATCAGATTTGCCGCGCCGGCGCACTGCCTTGACCCCGCCAAAACCCTGCCGCATGGTCCGCGCGCACTCGTGACCGTCACCGGGGATCCCCGTTTTGAGCGAATATTTCCTTTTGCCGCTGGCCTCCCTGCCCTTCCCCAACATCGATCCGGTCATCGTAAACATCGGGCCGCTGGCGGTGCATTGGTACGGCGTCGGCTACATTGTCGGCATCCTCTTTGCCTGGTGGTACGCCAAGCGGCTCGTCACCAACACCCGCCTCTGGCCGGACGGCCACCTTCCGATGAAGCCCGAGGACCTCGACGACTTCATCGTCTGGGCGGCGATCGGCGTGGTGCTCGGTGGGCGCACCGGCTATGTGCTCTTCTACGACCTGCCGCGCTATATCGCGCATCCGCTCGATATTTTCGCCGTCTGGCAGGGCGGCATGTCGTTCCATGGCGGCCTGCTTGGCGTCATCCTCGCGATGACGCTGTTCTCGCTCAAGCGCCGCATTCCCACCTGGACACTGTTCGACGTGGTGTCTGCGGGCGTGCCTGTCGGGCTCGGCCTTGTGCGTGTCGCCAACTTCATCAATTCTGAGCTTTGGGGCCGGCCCTCGGACGTGCCATGGGCGATCGAATTCCCCAATGGCGGGCCGTTTGCCCGCCACCCAAGCCAGCTCTACGAGGCCTTGCTCGAGGGCCTGGTGCTGTTCCTGGTGCTGCGCTTCCTCACCCATTCGCGGCTCAAGCTGAAGACACCGCGTTTCGTCGGCGGGGCCTTCATCTGCGGCTATGGCCTGTCGCGCATCTTCGTCGAATTCTTCCGCGAGCCGGACCAGCAGCTCGGTTATTTGCTCTATACCAACTGGTTGACCATGGGCATGATCCTGTCCACGCCGATGGTGCTGGCCGGCATTTGGGCCATGGCCACGGCAAAGCCGGTGACACAGCCGCAAGCGGCATGACCCGGCTGAAAGAACGCATCATAGGCCTGATCGGCGCGGCGGGGCCGATCCCGGTCAGCGAATATATGGCGCTCTGCCTGTTCGATCCCGAGGAGGGTTATTACACGACGCGCGAGCCCTTCGGCAGCGCCGGCGACTTCATCACCGCCCCTGAGATCAGCCAGATGTTCGGCGAGCTCGTCGCCGTCTGGCTCTACCAGGCCTGGCAGGGCGCCGGCCGGCCCCGACCTGCCACCTTTGCCGAGATCGGACCAGGGCGCGGCACGCTGATGAAGGACATGCTGCGCACCTGGTCCCAGCTAGACCCGGCTCTGCTGGCCGGCGCCTCCTTTGCCATGATCGAGACCAGCCCGCGCCTGGCTGAGATCCAGAAACAGACGCTCGCCGGTCAGAGCGAGGCGCTTGCCTGGCACCAAACCATCGACACGCTGCCGCCACGGCCGCTCTTCATCGTCGGCAACGAATTGTTCGACGCGGTGCCCATCCGGCAGTTCGTCTATGTCGGCGCGGGCTGGCGCGAGCGCGTTGTCGGCCTCGATGGCGCCGACGAACTGCACTTCTTCGCCGGCGCGGGGTCCGTCGATCCGGCGCTGCTGCCCCCTGGCGCCGCCGATGCGTCGCAAGGCGCCGTCGTCGAAGTGGCGCCTGCCCGTTCGGCGCTGATGGCGCAGATCGCTGAACGCATCGCCGGCCAGGGCGGCGCCGGCCTGTTCATCGACTACGGCCATCTGCAGCCGGGGATCGGCGACACTTTCCAGGCGCTACGCCGTCACCAGCGCGAGGACGTTTTGGCCAATCCGGGTGAAGCCGACCTCACCGCCCATGTCGATTTCACCGCTCTTGCCGACATCGCGCGCGCCCACGGTCTCGACGTGCAATTGTCGACCCAGGGCGAATTCCTGCTCGGCATGGGCCTGCTCGAACGTGCCGGCACACTTGGCGCCGATGCCGATGCCGAAACACGGCAGGCCATCTCGGATGCCGTCGAACGTCTGGCCGGCCCCGACGCCATGGGCGAGCTGTTCAAGGTGATGAAGGTCCTGCCGGCAGCCAAGGTCGCGTGAGATCGGCGAATGACCTAGCCGGCTGGTCCGCTTCGTTCTCCGAACTTCGCCTTGACGAACCCGCCTTGCGCGGACGACAAACCCAAACCATGCTGAATCAGACCAGACCCGATCCAGTTCGTTCGCCGCAGCTCGAAATGGCGCAAGGCATACGCCACGGCTATTTCACCCGCATCGGCGGCGTCTCGGACGGCATCTACCGCGGCCTCAACATCGGCACTGGCTCCAGCGACGACCAGACATTGGTCGCCGAGAACCGGCGGCGCGTCGCCGACTGGATGGGCGTGCCGGCGGACCATCTGCTGACCGCGCACCAGATCCACTCGCCGGATGTCGTTGTCGCCAGGAAACCCTTCGCCGGTCCTCGCCCGAAAGCCGACGCCATCGTCACCGACCGTCCGGGCATCGCCATCGGCGCATCGACCGCCGATTGCGGGCCGGTGTTGTTCGCCGATGCCGAGGCGCGCGTCATCGGCGCCGCCCATGCCGGCTGGAAGGGCGCCCTCACCGGCGTGCTCGAAAACACCGTCTTAGCGATGGAAGGCCTCGGCGCCCGCCGCGACCGCATCGTCGCCGTGCTTGGCCCCTCGATCGGCCCCGACAATTACGAGGTCGGGCCTGAATTCGTCGCACGCTTCGTCGAGGCCGACGCCGGCAATGCCCGCTATTTCAGGCCGTCGAAGATAGCCGGGCACTCGATGTTCGACCTCAACCAATATACGGTCGACCGGCTGCGCAAGGCCGGCGTGACCGCCGAAGGCCTTGGCCGCTGCACCTACGCGGAAGAAGATCTTTTTTATTCCTACCGGCGCACCACCCACCGCAAGGAAGCGGATTACGGGCGTCAGGTTTCGGCAATCGTACTGGAGAATGAGTAATGGCGCTGCATTTCGAACGCTCGGAATTCGACGCGCGGCGCGACCGGCTGCTGATCGAAATGGCCGAAAAGAAGCTCGACGCGGTGCTCTTGTTCGCGCAGGAGAGCATGTACTGGCTGACCGGCTACGACACGTTCGGGTTCTGCTTTTTCCAATGCCTGGTCGTAAAGGCCGACGGCTCGATGGTGCTCCTCACCCGTTCGGCTGATCTCAGGCAGGCGCGCCAAACCTCGACCATCGAAAACATCGTTCTTTGGACCGATCGTCAGGGCGCCAACCCGGCGATCGACCTGCGCAACCTGCTCAACGACCTCGATCTTCTTGGGGCCCGCATCGGCGTCGAATACGACACCCATGGCCTGACCGCCTATAACGGCCGCCGCCTCGACGAGCAGTTGCAGACCTTCGGCCAGATCGCCGATGCCTCCGGCATTGTCGGCCGACTGCGCCTGTTCAAGAGCCCGGCCGAGATCGCCAAGGCGGAAAAGGCCGCCAATCTTTCCGACGATGCGCTGGACGCCGCGCTGCCGCTGATCAAGCAAGGCGGCGACGAAGGGCTCATCCTCGCCGCCATGCAGGGCGAGGTCTTTGCCGGCGGCGGCGACTATCCCGCCAACGAATACATCATCGGCTCAGGTGCCGATGCCCTGCTCTGCCGCTACAAGGCCGGCCGCCGCAAGCTCACCAAGAACGACCAGCTGACGCTCGAATGGGCCGGTGTGTTCCACCACTATCATGCCCCCATGATGCGCACCATTTTGACGGGCAAGGTGTCGAAGCGCCATCAGGAACTGTTCGACGCTTCCCGAGCCGCGCTGCTCGCTGTCGAAAAGGCGATGACGCCGGGCAACACCTTCGGCGACGTCTTCGACGCGCATGCCCGTACGCTCGAGGCGCACAATTTGACCAAACACCGGCTGAACGCCTGTGGCTACTCGGTCGGCGCCCGCTTCACGCCGTCCTGGATGGACATGCCGATGTTCTACCAAGGCAACCCGGAACCGATCGCGCCCAATATGACGCTGTTCGCGCATATGATCATCATGGACTCCGAGACCGAGACAGCGATGACGCTCGGCCGCACCTACCTCACCACGGAATCAGCGCCGAAGCCGCTGTCGCGCCATGATCTCGACTTGATCGTGCAGTGAATCCATAATGGTTGGTTCACGCGGGGGCATTCGCCAGCAGGGAGTTTTCAAGCAAATGAGACGATCGCGGGTGACGACCGTGTCATTGCTTGCGGCGCTGGCGCTCGGCGCCTGCACCAACGCCAAGGACGTGCTGGAACCTTCGGCCATCACTCCGCCGGCGAGCTCGGCCCAGTCCTCGACCGCCCCGCAGGGCACATCGACGACGGCGACTACCCCGACCACGACCGCGCCTGCCCCTTCTCCCGCGCCTTCCACCGCAGCCTCGCCCAGGACCCCGGCCCAGACCGCGGCTCTCGCGAAGACGCGCCTGCAAGTGGCGCCGATCGTTGGCGCATCGGTGGACGCGGCGGCACCGTTGACGGCGGAACTGCAGACCCGCGCCAAACAGCGTGGCCTGACGCTTGTCGGCAGCACCGACCAGACGGCGACGCATGTGCTGAAAGGCTATTTCTCGACGATGTCCGAGGGCAAGGACACCACCGTTATCTATGTCTGGGACATTTACGATCCCTCGGGGAACCGCCTGCATCGCATCAATGGCCAGCAGAAAGCGCCCGCGGTCGGCAGCGGCGAGGGCTGGCCCACAGTGGCGCCCGCGACCATGCAGGCCATCGCCGACCAGACGATCGACCAGTTCGCCGCGTGGCTCGGCAGCGGCGGCGCCGGTTGAACGGACCATGCCGGCCGAACTGTTGCCGGCCAAACTGTTGCCGGCTTGCGATGTTTTCCGTGTTTGTTGCGGTCGCCGGAAGGATTCCCCACAACGAGGCTTGCAATACCGGCGCGGGCCGCTAAAAGCCCGCATAAAAGGCTCATTGAGAGTCTCTTGGGCCTCTCCATCCTTCACCAGGAACGGTGCATGAAGCTTTTCGCGGGCAATTCCAACCGGGTGCTGGCCGAAGCGGTCGCTCGCTATCTCAACGTCCCGCTGGGGAAGGCCAGCGTCAGGCGCTTCGCCGACCAGGAAATCTTCGTCGAGATCCAGGAAAACGTGCGCGGTGAGGATGTCTTCATCCTGCAGTCGACCTCTTATCCGACCAACGACCATCTGATGGAATTGCTCATCATGATGGACGCTTTCATGCGCTCCTCGGCGCGGCGCATCACGGCGGTCATCCCCTATTTCGGCTATGCAAGGCAGGATCGCCGCGCCTCCGGCCGCACGCCGATCTCGGCCAAGCTGGTCGCCAACATGATCACCCGCGCCGGCGCCGACCGCGTGCTGACGCTCGACCTCCATGCCGGCCAGATCCAGGGCTTTTTTGACATCCCGACCGACAATCTGTTCTCGGTGCCGGTGATGGCCCGCGACGTGAAGGCTAAGTACAAGCAGCTCGGCAATGTGGTCGTCGTGTCGCCCGACATCGGCGGCGTGGTGCGGGCGCGCGCGCTGGCCAAGCGTTTCGACGCGCAGTTGGCCATCGTCGACAAGCGCCGCGAGCGCCCCGGTGAATCGGAAGTCATGAACATCATCGGCGCGGTCGCCGGCAAGGACTGCCTGCTGATCGACGACATCGTCGATTCCGGCGGCACGCTGTGCAACGCGGCCGACGCGCTGCTGGCCAACGGCGCCACCAGCGTCACCGCCTACATCACCCATGGCGTGCTGTCGGGCGGCGCTGTCGCCCGCATCGCCGGCTCGAAGCTGCAGGAATTGGTGATCACCGATTCCATCCAGCCGAGTCAGGCCGTGCTCGACGCGCCGAATATCCGCGTCATCTCGATCGCCGACCTGATGGGCGAAGCGATCTCGCGCACGGCGACGGAAGAATCCGTCTCGAGCCTGTTCGACTAATTGTCGGTCCGCGCGGGTGTATAGCGCAGCAGCGTAACGCCTTGCGTAAAGCGCTCCGTGCCGAGTGGCGTCAGCGCCAGCGACAGGCCGGACTGGAAGTAAGGCTTGCCGCCGCCCAGCACGACCGGATGCACATAGAGCCGGTATTCGTCGATCAGCCCCGCCCGCGCCAGATGTCCGGCAAGCTCGGCGCCGGAGACGGAAATTTCGCCATCCGTTTCCGCCTTGAGCGACTTGGCCACAGCTTCGACATCACCTTTCACCAAGCGGGCATTCGGCCCGACTTCTCGGAGCGTGGTCGAAAACACGATCTTCGGCGTTTCACGCCAGGCGCGCGCAAAATCCCGCTCGACGTCTTCAGCGCCAATCTCGCATTCGGGGCTGTCCCAGAAGCGCATGGTCTCATACATCCTGCGCCCACAGAGCACGATCGAAGTCCGCCGCATCTCCTCGTTGAAATGCCGGTGCAATTCTTCTTCGGGAACCGGCAGATCGATGTTTCCGCTCGGCCCGGCAATATAGCCATCCAGCGATGTCAGCATGGCATAGACGATCATCGCCATAGGGGTTCCTCCGATTTCGCGCTCCCGCAAGGGGATCATAGCTGATTGCATTTTGCAATCAGAAGTCCGGATGGTGTCCAAAGAGGCAACGCATCGGCCCGATGCCGCGGCGCGGTTTCAAGCGGCGAGCGGACCGCCTGCGCGGCGCGGGTTTTCACCGGCATCGCGCGCGCCGCGCATATAGCCGCGCGGCGAAGCGCCGAGCATGCGCTTGAACATGGTGGTGAATGCCGGCACGCTGTCATAGCCGAGATCGAGCGCCACCCTGGTGATCGGCTCGCCATCGGCAAGCCTGGGCAGAGCGGCGAACAGGCAGGCCTGCTGGCGCCAGGTCGACAGCGACAGCCCGGTCTGGCGATGGAAGGCGCGGGTGAAGGAGCGTCGGCTCATCCCCGCGGCATCCGCCCATTCGTCGATCGTCGCATGCGGCGACGGGGCTGCCACGAACCGCCGGCAGAGCGCCGCAAGCTTCGGATCGGATGGGAAAGGCAGGCCGAGCGGCCGTTCCGGCAGGTTCGGGATCTCGTGCAGCAGCAGTCCCATGACGAGCGCGGCGCGCCCTTCAAGCTCGCCGCCCTGCGGCAATTTCTCCGATTCAACGATCAGGCTGTGCATCAGCTCGGTGATGCCGACGACGCGCAATCCCTCCGGCAGCCCGGCAATGGCGTTCGGCATCACATAGACCGAGCGCATCGAGACATCGCCCAGCATCTCGACCGAATGCTCGGTGCCGGCCGGTATCCACATCGCGTGATCGGGCGGTACCATCCAGCGGCCGTGCTTCGTCGTCACCAGAACCACACCGACCAGCGCGTGCAGTAGCTGGCTGCGGCTGTGGCGGTGTTGCGGCACGTGATAGCCGTCCGGATATTCGGTCGGCAGCGCCACCGCCGGTCCAACCGCCTCCTCCAGCCACTGCCAGCGGCTTTCATGCAGCCGGCCCAGTTCGGCGGCGTCGCCCCTGAAGATTTCCCGGCCATGCGGCATTGGATGTGGCCCACTTGCGAAACTATTGGACCAAACCACGAAAGAAGTCGCCATTCAAGCCGATTATAAGGCAGCGTCCTATCCCATGAGACTGCCTGCGGTTCTCCGCCAAAAAGACTACGGAGCATTTGCCTTGACTGATACGACCGCCAACTCCGTCGCCGCGCCGGCGACGGCCAGCAGCACCTCGGCGCAAGCGACGGTCTTTGCCGTCATCCTTTCGGTGAGCTTCTGCCACGGCATCAACGACATCATGCAGTCACTGCTGCCGGCGATCTACCCACTCCTCAAAACCAACTACGGTCTCGATTTCTGGCAGATCGGCCTTCTGACCTTCACCTTCCAGGTCACGGCCTCGCTGCTGCAGCCGGTGATCGGCATGATCACCGACAAGCGGCCTATGCCCTATTCCTTGCCTTGGGGCATGGCTTCGTCGCTGGTCGGCCTGATCGTGCTGGCTTACGCCGGTCAGTACGTGCTGCTTCTGGTCGGCGCCTCGCTGATCGGCGTCGGCTCGGCGATCTTCCATCCGGAATCATCGCGCATCGCCCGCTTCGCCTCGGGCGGCCGCTTCGGCCTGGCGCAGTCGCTGTTCCAAGTCGGCGGCAATTTCGGCCAGGCCATGGGCCCGCTGCTTGCCGCCTTCATCGTCGTGCCCTTCGGCCAGGACAGCATATCCTGGTTCGCCATCGGCTCGCTGACCGGCATTTTCGTGCTGTGGCAGGTCGGTGGCTGGTACAGCCGAATGCGCGCCGCGCAGGCCACCCGCAAGCAGGTCGCCCATGTGTCGCCCTTTCCGCGCAAAAAGGTGATGGGCGCGCTCGCCGTGCTGACGCTGCTGGTGCTGACCAAGAACGCCTATATCGCCTCGCTCTCCAGCTACTACACCTTCTACTCCATCCATAAGTTCGGCGTCTCGGTGCAGACGAGCCAGGTCATGCTTTTCCTGTTCCTCGGCGCATCGGCGCTGGGCATCTTGCTTGGCGGCCCGTTCGGCGACCGTTACGGACAGAAGGCGATGATCTGGTTCTCGA
The DNA here is from genome assembly GCF_002295065.1 of Mesorhizobium sp. WSM3859. Taxonomy (GTDB): domain Bacteria; phylum Pseudomonadota; class Alphaproteobacteria; order Rhizobiales; family Rhizobiaceae; genus Mesorhizobium. The sequence goes on along the minus strand of NZ_NSGG01000004.1, from coordinate 350,305 downwards.
TCGTCGGCGTGCTGCCTTTCACGCTGGCGCTGCCCTACGCTAATCTGGAATGGACGATGGTGCTCACCGTGATGATCGGCCTGATCCTGTCGTCGGCCTTCTCCAACATCGTGGTGTTCGCGCAGGAGCTGGTGCCGGGCCGCGTCGGCACGATCGCCGGCATCTTCTTCGGCTTCGCCTTCGGCATGGGCGGTATCGCCGCCGCCGTGCTCGGCGTCATCGCCGACATCAAGGGCATCGATTTTGTCTTCCAGGTCTGCTCGTACTTGCCCTTCCTCGGCCTGCTGACGGTGTTCCTGCCCAATATGAAGGAAGCAAGGAAAGCCTGACTGCCGGCTACGGCAAGAAAGTGGAAGAACCGTAAGCAAACACCCGCCTCATGGCGGGTGTTTTGCTTGCCGTTGTGGGCGTGGATCAGCCCTTCCTCCGCAAGCCAAGACGCCGTGAAAGCGCACGGAGAAAGCCTTCGCCTCCATCGGCCGAGCGCAGCGCGGGCAAATTCGCCGACGCGTCGCGCCCCCGCCTCGGCAAGGCCGCGAGCTGCCGCGGAAGGTCTTGCAGCGTCGCCGTCCAAACCAGCCCGTGCAATTGCGCGGCATCCGCTGATCCCGGATCGCGACGTTCACTCCGCAGCGCCTCCACAAGCAATCGTCGGAAATCTGCCGCGTTGTCGGCCAGCCGGACACTCGGCCAACGCCTGAAATGCTCGTAGCCGCGAAACGCGAAGGGCGTCGCCACGATCTGCTTGCGATTGTACAGCGCTTCGGCGGTCTTGATGTTGGTGCCGCCGCCTTCGAGGATCGGCAGGATCACGACATCGGCAAGCGCGATTAGCGCGCTGAGCGTTCCGGCGTCCTGCACGCCGAGCAACTCTATGCGGGCATTGTTGACGCCGGCGTCCCGCTGGAACCTTGGATCGCGCTCGATCTGGCCGGCAACGCCGCCGACCACCACGATACGTTCGGCAGGTGACAGGAAGCCGAGATCCGGCGCCGTCATCTCGAGAAATCCGTTGGCATTGGGAGGGTGGCCCGACGCCACGAAAAGGGCCGTGCGCAAGCCGGCAAATCGCTGCGCCCAACGGTCGAGGCCGACCGGAGCCGCCATCGGCCAGATGCCATTGGCCGCCACCGCTACGCTTGGATTGAGTTTGCGAAAATAGGCAGCATCCTCCTCGCTGACAGCCACGACCAGATCCGCCTTCGCCGCGAGATCTGACTCGATTTCCGAGGCGCGTTGAGCGCTCCAGAGGTCCGTTTGCGCGCCCGGTATCGTGGCTTCTTGCGCCAGCAATTCCTGTTCGACGTTTTGCGAGCTGTAAACGACGGAAAAGCGTGTCTTGGACGAGCACGTCTCGACATACTCACGCAAGGCCGGCCAAAGCCAACACTGCTCCAAGGCGATGACATCCGGCCTGAACTCATCGAGAAATCCTGCGATTTCGCGGCGATGCGATCTGCTGCCCTTTATGAATTCGGCAGTGGCGACATCGGAACGCCATCCGCGCCTGGCCATCTTCCTGCGAAACCGGCGCGGCATCTCGATGAAAAGATCGCCGGCCTCCATTTCCTGCCTGGCGCCGCCATTGGGCGTGACGACGATGTGACATGTTTCCCAACCTAGCTCGCGTAGCACTCTGTGGATGGCATTGGCCCTGAGCTGGCCGCCATGGACGGGGCGCCAGATCGGAAACGTTCCAAGCGAAACATACCTCATCGGATCGGCGCGATGCCGCAACTGCTGGCATGAAGTGTCGACATCGCATTCATTTTCTCGGTCCCCATTCAAGTGGGAGGCTACCATTCGACGCCGAGTCTGGACATGATGTTGGTGGATGGATGCCAGGTACCCCTAAGACGGATCCTTGCGATTTCAAAGGTGGCAACATTGGGCGCCAACACCCCGCGGATAAGCGGCCGAGAGTGGGTGCAAAATTCACGCGTCTCCTGGATGGAGTCGGCCGGGGAGGCAGACCCTGGACCGGGCACGCTTGCGTGCCCATCCTCTTGCAGCACCCGCCCGAGGGCGGGTGCTTTCACAGTTTCGGCAGGCAAGCTCAGGCCTTGAAGAAGGCCAGCAAATCCGCGTTGATGACATCCGCATGGGTCGTCGCCATGCCGTGCGGGAAGCCCTTGTAGACCTTGAGCTCGCCCTTCTTTAGCAGCTTGATCGAAAGCAGAGCGGAGTCCGCGATCGGGACGATCTGATCGTCGTCGCCATGCATGACCAGCACCGGCACGTCGATCTTCTTCAGGTCCTCGGTGAAGTCGGTTTCCGAGAAGGCCTTGATGCAATCGTAATGCGCCTTGGTGCCGCCCATCATGCCCTGGCGCCACCAATTGTCGACAACGCCTTGCGAGACCACCGCGCCCGGACGGTTGAAGCCGTAGAACGGCCCGGCCGGCACATCGCGGAAGAACTGGGCGCGGTTGGCTGCCTGGGCGGAACGGAAGCCATCGAACACCTCGATCGGCAGGCCGCCTGGATTGGCGTCGCTCTTCAGCATGATCGGCGGCACCGCGCCAATCAGCACGGCCTTGGCGACACGACCACCGCCGCCATATTGGGCGACGTAGCGCGCCACCTCGCCGCCGCCGGTCGAATGGCCGACATGGATCGCGTTCTTAAGATCGAGATGCGCCACGAGCGCCGCTACATCGGCGGCATAGGTGTCCATCTCATTGCCGGTGTCAGTCTGGGTCGAACGGCCGTGACCGCGGCGGTCATGCGCGATCACGCGGTAGCCCTTCGACAGGAAGAACAGCATCTGGGCATCCCAGTCGTCGCTGCTCAGCGGCCAGCCATGGTGGAAGACGATCGGCTGACCGGTCCCCCAGTCCTTGTAGAAGATCTGCGTTCCGTCCTTCGTGGTGATCGTGCCGCTGCCGATCTTGGTCTGCGAAGCTTCAGTCATCTCCATCTCCTTTGTAATTTTCGCAATAAATAATATCACGATAACGATATGCGTACCGCCATCGAGCTGGCTTGTCTATAGAAATATGTTCCACGATAACATTTTCCGTGGTACATAATCGGTGCTCAGTCGGCAAAAGGATCGTGCCGTGCCTCTTCCGTTGGACAATCAGCTCTGTTTCACGCTTTACGCGACCAGCATGACAATCAATCGTACCTACAAACCGATGCTGGACGAAATGGGCATCACCTATCCGCAATATCTCGTGCTCAACGCGCTGGGCGAGGCGGACGGCATGTCGGTGGGCAGCATCGCGCATCGGCTCACCCTGGAATCGAGCACCGTCACGCCGCTCGTGAAGCGGATGGAACAGGCCGGGCTGGTCACCCGCCAGCGCAGCCGAACCGACGAGCGTCAGGTGCAGGTCGACCTGACCGCGGCCGGGCGCGCGCTGTTGGTCCGGTGCAATTGCCTGAACGAGACCCTGGTCGAGCGCTCGGGCATGACGTTGGCCGAGCTCGATGCCCTAAACCGGCAAATCCAGAAATTGCGCGATGCGCTGAACGGCGGCCAGGCGGTCGACGCCGCCTAGGGCAATTCCGGTAAAAACGTAGCCTTCTCCGTCCGGAATTGCACAAAGCCATGCGGGTTACGCCTCTGCCTTAACCGGCGGCAGCGGCGGCGCCTCGAGCCCGTGGAACGGGTTGCGCCAGGCGTCGATCGCCTCCAGCCGGCCGTACCAGCGGCGTATCGCCGGATAGTCGTCGAGCGGCAATCTGGCGGCGTCGTTGAAGGGCAGGAACGTCGCCATGCGGAAATCGGCATAGGAGATGGAAGCGCCGACCAGCCACTCCCGTCCGGAAAGCTCAGGCTCGAGGACCGCCGCGGCGCTATGGAATTGCCTCAACCCCTCCTCCACCAGCGCCTGATCGATGGGACCGATCCCATAGCGCTGCTTGGTCCCGCGCTCGAAATGCACCATGTCGCAGGCGAAGGCGAACCGTTCCTTGCCCCAGCTTAGCCAGCGGATCATGTCCGGCTCGTCGTTCCCGCTACGCCAGAAATCGGAGCGAACGTCGCGGGACAGCCGGCAGGCGATGGCGTCGGCCTCCCAAAGGCTCCAGCCCGGACCGACCAGGATCGGCAAGGTCAGATTGGGGTTGAGCGCCCGGTAGTGTTCGGCCTGCCCCGGCGCCGTGGGCGATGCGTATTCGAACGCGATCTCTGCCTTGAGATAGCGCGCCGTGGCGACAGCGAGGCGAGGATTTGGATTGCGGCTGAACAGAAGTTTCATAGTGGTCCCATCGGGTCTGGTTACACCCCGCAGGACGACTGAGGACCACCCGATCCTACATTTGTCGCAAATGGGATTTCCGGTTTATGCTTGTCAGCGCTGGAAAACACCCCTGCAAGCCTTCCAGTCCAACCGCTTGCGCCGTCGTCCGCCTTCCGCTATAGAGCCGCCACCCGCGTAGACACCCTTGGAGGCAACGCGGAGGAAGGCCGGCCAGGCCTCGCATGATTCCCAGACGCATTTGGATCGCCAAACGCATCGGACAGATCGTGCAAGGCCGCGACGGCTTTCGACGTTTACGGTTGGCCTCGTGCTTGCCGCAAGCGCTCCATAACACGCGAAAGGAAATGCCATGAGCCACGATTCTTATGAGCTCAAGGCCGAAGCGCGCGAACAGGTCGGTAAGGGGTCCGCCCGTGCAGTTCGTCGCAACGGCAAAGTGCCTGCAGTTATTTACGGCGACAAGCAGCCTCCCCTGGCAATTGCGCTGAACTACAAGGAACTCTTCTACAAGATCCACGGCGGCGGGTTCCTGACCACGATCGCCACGATCGATGTCGACGGCAAGAAGATCCAGGTCCTGCCGAAGGATTTCCAGCTCGACCCGGTCAAGGATTTCCCTGTCCATGTCGACTTCCTGCGCATCGGCAAGGACACCGAGGTCAACGTCGACGTGCCTGTCCACTTCATCAATGAGGACAAGTCGCCCGGCATCAAGCGCGGCGGCGTGCTCAACATCGTTCGTCACGAAGTCGAGTTCCACTGCCCGGCCAACGCGATCCCGGAATTCATCACCGTCGATCTCACCGGCACCGACATCGGCGACTCGATCCACATCTCGGCGGTCAAGCTGCCGACCGGCGTCAAGCCGGTCATCTCCGATCGCGACTTCACCATCGCGACCGTTGCCGGCTCGTCGGCGATGAAGCCGGAGGCAGAAGCCACCACCGAGGTGGCTGCGGCCGAACCTGCGGCCCCCGCGGCCGAAGAGAAATAATCACTTCTGCACCCGGAGGCGGCGATGCTTGTCTTTGCAGGCCTCGGCAATCCGGGCGCGAAATACGAAAACAACCGGCACAATGTCGGCTTCATGGCGGCGGACGCGATTGCCCGCCGCCATTCCTTTTCGCCCTGGTCGCGGAAATTCCAGGGCCTGATTTCAGAAGGCACGCTCGGCGGCGAGAAGATCCTGCTGATCAAGCCGCAGACCTTCATGAACCTGTCCGGACAGTCGGTCGGCGAAGCGCTGCGCTTCTACAAGCTCGAGCCGTCCGCGCTCACTGTCTTCTACGACGAGATCGATCTCGCCGCCGGCAAGCTCCGGGTCAAGGTAGGCGGCGGTTCCGGCGGTCATAACGGCATCCGCTCGCTCGACCAGCATGTCGGCAACGCCTATCGCCGGGTGCGCATCGGCGTCGGCCATCCCGGCGTCAAGGAGATGGTGCACGGCCATGTGCTTGGCGATTTCGCCAAGGCGGACCGCGAATGGCTGGATGTCCTGCTGGACGCGATCGCCGACGACGCCGCGCTGCTCGCCAAAGGCGACGACAACTCGTTCATGAACCGCGTCACGCTCGCCTTGCGTGAAAAACTCGTGCCGACCGGCGATGACGACCGCCCGCCGCCCAAACCGCCGAAGCAGCAAAGCCACGTCCGCCAGGCGCGCCCGCAGCAGCCGGCGGCAAAAATTCCCGAGAGCGGCCCGATGGCCGCCATGCTGAAGAAGCTGTTCGGCAAGGAGTGAGCGTCGAAGGAACGATGCTCGGGGCTTGACGATCGTCCGCCGTTTCGCCCATAGCCCTCACCAAAATCGAATTCCGACAGGACTGGACGAACATGGGTTTCAAATGTGGCATCGTTGGCTTGCCCAACGTCGGCAAGTCGACGCTGTTCAACGCGTTGACCAGGACGGCGGCCGCGCAGGCCGCCAACTATCCCTTCTGCACCATCGAGCCAAACACCGGCGAGGTGGCGGTGCCGGATCCGCGCCTGCAGAAGATCGCGGCGATCGGCAAGTCGAAGGAGATCATCCCGACCCGCATCTCCTTTGTCGATATCGCCGGCCTGGTGCGCGGCGCCTCCAAGGGCGAAGGGCTGGGCAACCAGTTCCTCGCCAACATCCGCGAGGTCGACGCCATCGTGCACGTGCTGCGCTGCTTCGAGGATGACGACATCACCCATGTCGAAGGCCGCATCGATCCGGTCGCCGACGCCGAGACGGTCGAGACCGAGCTGATGCTTGCCGACCTCGAAAGCCTCGAGCGCCGCATCGCCCAGATCCGCAAGCGCGCCGCAGGCAAGGACAAGGAAGCCATGGCTGTCCTGCCGATGATGGAGGCGTCGCTCGAATTGCTGCAGGCCGGCAAGCCGACGCGCTTCCTGCTCAACGGCATCGCGCCGGAGGATCTGCGCATCCTGCAGGGGCTGAACCTGCTCACCTCGCATCCCGTTCTCTATGTCTGCAACGTCGCCGAGGCGGACGCCGCCACCGGCAACGAACACACCAGGGCGGTGGAGAAGATGGCGGCCGCGCAGGGCGCCGGCACGGTGGTGATTTCGGCGGCGATCGAGGCGGAAGTCGCCCAGCTTTCCGACGAGGAGGAAATGGAGTTCCTTGCCTCGATCGGCCTCGACGAGCCGGGCCTCAACAAGGTGATCCGCGCCGGCTACGAGCTGTTGCACCTCATCACCTATTTCACCGTCGGGCCGAAGGAAACGCGCGCCTGGACCATCCACAAGGGCGATAAGGCCCCGCAAGCCGCCGGCGTCATCCACACCGACTTCGAGCGCGGCTTCATCCGCGCCCAGACCATCTCCTACAACGACTTCGTCACGCTGGGCGGTGAAGTGGCCGCCAAGGAAGCCGGCAAGGCGCGCGACGAAGGCAAGGAATATGTCGTCCAGGACGGCGACATCATGCTGTTCAAGTTCAACACCTGATCTCCAGGGAGACCCGGCGATGATAAAAACCTTCGTCGTGGACAATGACCGCCTGCGCCTCACCGAGGATCTTGCGGCCGATGGCGACAGGGTCGTCTGGGCCGACCTCTTCAACCCGACCAAGGAGGAAGAGGCGCGCATCGAGAGCTGGTTGGGCATAGCAATCCCGACCCGCGAGGAGATGGAGGAGATCGAGATTTCGAGCCGCCTCTACATCGAGGACGGCGGCTACTTCATGACCGCCGTGCTGCCGGCGCAGACCGAGGCCGACGATCCCCTCATGTCGCCGGTGACCTTCGCGCTTGCCGGCAACCGGCTGATCACCATCCGCTACCACGAACCGAAGGCCTTCAAGACCTTCCCGCTGCGCGCCGAGAAGGTGGCGACCGGCTGCACCAGCGGCGACACCATCCTGATCGGCTTGCTGGAAGCGATCGTCGACCGCCTGGCCGACATCCTCGAGCGGGCTGGCCGCGACGTCGAAGCGATCTCGCGCGATATCTTCGAGGCGCGCTCGACCAAGGCCTCCAAACGCAACCGCGATTTCCAGGAATTGCTGAAAGGCATCGGCCGCAAGGAGGACCTCGCTTCTTCCGTTCGCGACAGCCTGATCTCGTTGCAGCGCCTCGCCGGCTTCCTCGCCCACGTCGCGGGCCAGACCAAGATGAGCAAGGATGTGCGCGCCCGTATCAAGACCCTGTCGCGCGACGTGCTCTCCCTCGCCGACCATGCCACCTTCCTGTCGCAGAAGATCTCCTTCCTGCTCGACGCCACGCTCGGCATGATCTCGATCGAACAGAACGCCATCATCAAGATCTTCTCGGTCGCCGCCGTCATCTTCCTGCCGCCGACGCTGGTCGCCTCGATCTACGGCATGAATTTCGACATCATCCCCGAGCTCAAATGGGAGTTCGGCTACCCCTTCGCCATCGGCCTGATGGTGGTCTCGGCCATCCTGCCCTTCTGGTATTTCCGCCGCCGCGGCTGGCTTTGACAGCGTCGGCCGGCGACCATTGGCTTACCAGAAATCACTTGACCAAATTGCCTTGGACCTTCATCCGGGAATGCCCGATTTGGGGATCACGCATTCGTCAACCGGATTGCCAGCATGACCGGAAAGACTTGGGCCTATGAGGATTTCGCGGAGGGCGCCTCGCTCGATCTCGGCAGCAAGGACGTGAGTGCGGCCGAGATAATCGAATTCGCCTCGGAGTTCGACCCGCAGCCGATGCATCTCGACGAGGAAGCCGGCAAGGCGAGCATCCTCGGCGGGCTTTCGGCTTCGGGCTGGCACACCTGCGCGATGTTCATGCGCATGCTGTGCGACGCATTCCTGCTCGATTCCACCTCTCAAGGGTCGCCCGGTATCGAGCATGTGAAATGGAAAAAGCCGGTTCTGGCCGGCGACCGGCTGACCGGCAAGGTGACCATACTTTCCAAGCGCCAGTCCAAATCGAGGCCTCAGCTCGGCTTGATCACCATGCGCAGCGAGCTCTTCAACCAGCGCGGCGAGAGCGTCTTCGAGCTGGAGAACACAGGTATGTTCCTCGCGCGTGATGCCGCACAAGGCCGATCATGACGCTCGACGAATACTTCCTGATCGGCGAAACCGTCACGCTGGGCTCGCACAAATTCGAAGCCGACGAGATCAAGGCGTTTGCCAGAAAATACGATCCGCAGGTCTTCCATGTCGACGAAGAGGGGGCGAAGAAGAGCGTGCTCGGCGGGCTTTGCGCTTCCGGCTGGCACACCGCCGCCACCTGGATGAAATACAACCTCGAAAAGCGCATGGAGACCGAGGGCGTGCGCTGGACCGGCCCCGGCCCGCAACCCGAATTCGGCCCCTCGCCCGGCTTCCGTAACCTCAAATGGCTGAAGCCGGTCTATGCCGGCGAGACGGTGACCTTCACGCGCACCGCGCAGGCGCACCGGCCGCTTACCGGACGTCCCGGCTGGAACCTGCTCACGCTGCGCTCCGAAGGGTTCGATTCGACTGGCGACAAGGTCATAGAATTCGACAGCGCCGTGCTGGTGAAGATTGAATAGTGAATGGTGAATAGTGGGTAGTGGGTGGTGGGTGGTGGGTAGCGAAACCGCATAGATTCGCACTCGAACACCTACCTTCACTATTCACTATTCACTATTCACTATTCACTATTCACTATTCACTATTCACTATTGCCCCTCGAACCCGACCAGCGTCCTGACCGGCACGCCGAGCGCTTCCAGCTTCTTGCGGCCGCCGAGGTCCGGCAGGTCGATGACGAAGCAGGCGGCGACGATGTCGGCGCCGATCTGCCTGAGCAGCCTGACCGCTGCTTCCGCGGTGCCGCCGGTGGCGATCAGGTCGTCGACCACGATCACCTTCTCGCCGGGGGAGACGCCGTCCTTATGCATCTCCATCTCGTCCAAGCCGTATTCGAGGCTGTATGCCACCCGCACCGTTTCGTAGGGCAGCTTGCCCTTCTTGCGGATCGGCACGAAGCCGGCCGAAAGCTGGTGCGCCACGGCACCGCCGAGGATGAAGCCGCGCGCCTCGATGCCGGCGATCTTGTCGATCTTCAGCCCGGCATAGGGATGCACCAACTCATCGATGGCGCGGCGGAAGGCGCGGGCATCGCCAAGCAGCGTGGTGATGTCGCGAAACAATATGCCGGGCTTGGGGTAATCCGGAATGGTGCGGATGGCCGCAAGCAGCGTGTCTTCGAGGGAGGATTTCATCGAGGCTTTCCGCGTGTCCGGCTGTCGGTCGCGTCGGCCATTGCTGCCCGACGCGACCGACAAGGGCTACCGCGATGTGGCGCCAGAGACAAGCACATCCGGCAAAGCATCGATGCCGACTGACCTCGGCCATAACGAAAAGGGCGCCCGCGAAGGCGCCCTTTGAAAAGCAGGCGCTTACGTTGCAACTACATGCCGAGGTCCGAACGCAGCTCGGAGCGCGCCACTTCGAACTCGGCCTTGAAATCGGGGCGGCTGAGCAGGACCGCGGCAATCACGCTGCCCGAAATTTTGCCCATCTCGATGTCGGACGGATAGTGGATGCCGCCGACCACGCGGTTATGGGCATATTCGGCGGCGCGGGCCATGATCTCGGCGCGCTTTTCCGGAACCATGTCGGACAGGATGATGCCCATCATCGTGCCGACCGTCGCATGGCCCGACGGCCAGGAACCGGATTTCGACAGCTTGACGACCGGCTTGACCAGCTCGCTGAGCTGATGCGGCCGCGGACGCTTCCAGACATCCTTGGCCGGGTCGACGACCGCGCCTTCGGTTGCCACCACGCGATCGAAGAAGGCGCTGAACTTCGGCAGCGTCTCCTTGTTGAATTTCGGTCCCATGACGTCGGCGAAGCGCCAGACATTCTCCTCAGCATCGGCAATCGCGCGCTTTTCCATTTCCGGCGTGCGCGTCACCTGCAGGGTCAGCACCTCGCCGAGCTCGGCCTTGGTCTCTGCCGAATCGTTGGCGGGCGGCGGCGGCAGGATCATCGTCAGGTCGATGTCCTTGTTGGTGACGAAAGGCTGAGCCTCGTCGGCATGGGCGGTGTATCCAGTGATGAGCAGCAGGAAACCGGCCGCGAGCGATGCGTATCTTTTCATGGGTGCGATCCTTTGATGAGGGCAAGGCAGGATCGCCGCGCGCGATGACGGCCATGTGACATGGCCGGATCAACGCGATCCCGAAATGCAAAAAGGGCGCCTGCGCGGCGCCCTTTGAAGCTTCGCGATTTGGCCGCGGTTCAGTGCGCGACGTCGGCCCACACCCTGCGCTTGGTCATGTAGACCAGCGCGCCGAAGAGCAGCAGGAAAACCATGACGCGGAAGCCCGTCTTCTTGCGGTCCTCGAGATGCGGCTCGGCGGCAAACATCAGGAAAGCCGATACGTCACGGGCATACTGGTCGACGGTCTGCGGCGCGCCGTCATCATAGGTCACCTGGCCGTCCGAAAGCGGCTTCGGCATCTTCAAGGACACGCCGGACAGGAAGTACGGGTTGTAGTGCGTGCCTTCCGGGATCACCATGCCGGCCGGCGGCGTCTGGTCGTAGCCGGTGAGCAGCGAGTGGATGTAATCCGGGCCGCCCTGGGCGTACTGGGTGAAGATATCGAAGATGAAGCGCGGGAAGCCGCGCTCGACGCCGCGCGCCTTGGCGAGCAGCGACATGTCCGGCGGGGCTGCGCCGCCATTGGCGGAAGCCGCTGCCTGCTCGTTCGGGAACGGCGCCGGGAAATGATCCGACGGCTTGCCGGGACGGTCGAACATGTCGCCGGCGTCGTTAGGTCCGTCATGGATGGTGTAGCCGGCGGCCAGCGTCTTGATCTGCGCTTCCGAATAGCCGAGCCCTTCCAGCGTGCGGAAGGCCACCAGGTTCATCGAGTGGCAGGCCGAGCAGACTTCCTTGTAGACCTTGAGGCCGCGCTGCAGCTGCGCCTTGTCATAGGTGCCGAACGGACCGGCGAAGCTCCAGCTCATTTCCTTCGGTTCATTGATCGGGAAATGCGTCGGCGCGGCCGGGTTGTGTTCCTCTTCGGCGGCGATGGCAGCGGTACCCGCGACCACCAGGCCGAGCAGCGCCAGCGAGGTGAGAATCTTTTTCATACCCAAAATCCCCTCAGATTCTCAGCCCTTGGTTTCCGGCGCGGCGGTGGCGCCTGCCGGATGTCCGCTGCCGCCCTTGTTCTTTTCCAGCACCGCCTCGGTGATCGAGTTCGGCAGCCTGCGAGGCGTCTCGATCAGGCCGAGCACCGGCATGATGACCAGGAAGAAGGCGAAGTAGAACAGCGTCGCCGCTTGAGCGTAGCCAACGTAGTTGCCCGTGAACTCACCGATCAGGAGGGTCAACAGACCGCCGCCTTCGGCCGGCTGCGAGCCCAGCCATCCGAGCAGGACGGCGTCGGCCACGAACAGCCAGAAGAACAGCTTGTACCACGGACGGTAGACCGCCGAGCGCACCTTGGAGGTGTCGAGCCACGGCACCAGGAACAGCATGGCGATGGCGCCGAACATGCACAGCACGCCGCCGAGCTTGGAGTTGATCGGGCCGATGTTGAAGGTGATGGCACGCAGGATCGCGTAGAACGGCAGGAAGTACCATTCCGGAACGATATGGGCCGGCGTCTTCAGCGGGTTGGCGACCGTGTAGTTGTCGGGGTGGCCGAGATAGTTCGGCAGATAGAAGACGAAATAGGCGAAGAAGAACAGGAACACGATCATGCCGAACGCGTCCTTGATGGTCGCATAGGGCGTGAAGGCGACGGTGTCGGTCTTCGACTTGACCTCGATGCCTGTCGGGTTCGATTGGCCCACGACATGCAGCGCCCAGATGTGCAGCACCACGACGCCGGCGATCATGAACGGCAAAAGGTAATGCAGCGCGAAGAAGCGGTTCAGCGTCGGATCGTCGACTGCGAAGCCGCCGAGCAGCAGCTGCTGGATCCAGTTGCCGACCAGCGGGATGGCGCTGAAGAAGCCGGTGATGACCGTGGCGCCCCAGAAGCTCATCTGCCCCCAGGGCAGCACATAGCCCATGAAGCCGGTGGCCATCATCAGGAGGTAGATGATGCAGCCGAGGATCCACAAGAGCTCGCGCGGCGCCTTGTAGGAGCCGTAGAACAGGCCGCGGAAGATGTGGATGTAGACGGCGACGAAGAAGAACGAGGCGCCATTGGAATGGAGATAGCGCAACAGCCATCCCGAATTCACGTCGCGCATGATCTTCTCGACCGAATCGAAGGCGAGATTGGTGTCGGACGTGTAGTGCATGGCCAGCACGATTCCGGTCAGGATCTGCGAGGCCAGCATGATCGACAGGATGCCGCCGAACGTCCACATGTAGTTGAGGTTGCGCGGCACCGGATAGGCGACGAAGCTGTCATAGATCAGCCGCGGCAGCGGCATGCGCGCGTCGAACCAGCGCTCGATACCGGTCTTGGGCGTATAGGTCGAGTGTCCCTCGCTCATCGAAATGTCCCCTGCCTCAACCGATAAGGATCTTGGTATCGGAAATGAACTTGAATACCGGGATCGCCATGTTCTCCGGCGCCGGACCTTTGCGGATGCGGCCGGCGGTGTCGTATTGCGAACCATGGCACGGGCAGAACCAGCCGCCGAAATCGCCTTCCTGGCCGAGCGGGATGCAGCCGAGATGGGTGCAGACCTGCACCATCACCATCCAGGCTTCCTTGCCGGGCGTGGTCCGGTTGGCGTCGGTCGCCGGCGCGTCGGAAGGCAGGTTGGCGTTGCGCGCGATCGGGTCCTTGAGATCGGCGAGATTGACGGCTTCGCCGTCCTTCATTTCCTTTTCGGTGCGGTTGCGCACCACCACCGGCTTGCCGCGCCACTTGACGATCAGCGAAGAACCGGGCTGCAGGGAGGAGACATCGACCTCGACCGAAGCGAGAGCCAGCGTCGAGGCGTCCGGGCGCATCTGGTCGATGAACGGCCACGCGACGGCTCCGGCGCCGACAACGGCGGCCATGCCGGTGGCTACGTAGAGAAAATCGCGACGGTTGGGATCGTGGATGTCGGTTGCGCTCACGGGTGCCTGATCCTTTCGCCTCTTCCTAACCGGAGGCCGAGCCTTGTCCCCGCTCAATCGCACCTGCCCGACAGCGCATGGCGAACAGGCTAGCGAATTCCTCCGGCATTTGGATTTTCGGTTTATGCGTGCGGCCCGTTTTTGTCCAGCGGGGTGAAGGCACAAGGGCAGATTGTCGCGGGGATGCGCCGCGGCGGTCGCCGGCGTGTCCTCGCTGGGCTGCTTGGCAGGGAGAAACACCGCGGAATCAGCGGGGAAATCGGGCCCGCGTTTGCCTCGACATCGGCTCTTGGCCCGGTCTATTCTGCCGCCATGGCGCATCTCATTGAACGCGATAGCTGGGCCGAGGCCGCCGATTACTGGAAAGGCGAGTTGGAGTGCGGCCGGTTCGGCTCCAATTCCTGTCTGATCTTCAACTATCAGGAGACGATCGGCGGCGGCCCGCGCCTGCACAAGCACCCCTATGCGGAGATCTTCGTCATCCGCTCCGGCACCGGCCTGTTCACGGTCGGCGACCGGGAGATCAAGGCCACCGCCGGCCAGATCCTGATCGTGCCGCCCGGCACGCCGCACAAATTCAGCAATCTCGGCCCCGGTCCGCTCGAAAGCACCGACATCCACGAGAACGGCCACTTCATCACGGAATGGCTGGAATAGACCATAATCCCGAAAAGTGGGAACCGGTTTTCAGGAAAGATTATGGTCAAAATAAAGAGCGCTTTAGCTGGCGCCCAGCCTGACCAGCACGGCCCTGGGAATGTCGTATTCGCGGATCACCGCGTCGTGCTTGCGCAGACCGCAAAGCTCGCGCTGGATGAAATAGGCGTGGACGGCCGCGGCCGCCTCCTTGAGCAGCCGGTTGCGATGTTCGCCTTCGCCACCCTGGCGCAATCTGGCAAGGGTTTCCTCCACGCGCTGTCCGGCGCGGCCAAGCGCGGCGGCCTTCTCGGCGAGGATTTCGTGGCCGAGCAGGTCGAGCGCGCTTTCCTGCGCGCCTGAGCGTCCGAAATTGGCAGGCATCCGTACCGACATGACGCCGTTCTACTCCGCCGGCCGCGTCTCTGCCAGCGCGCTTTCCTCGTTGAATAGGAAGCCGCCGGACTGCCGTTTCCAGAGCCGCGCATAGAGCCCGTCGAGCGCCACCAGCTCGTCGTGCGTGCCCTGTTCGACGATGCGCCCGCCGTCGAGCACCACCAGCCGGTCAAGTGCTGCGATGGTGGAGAGCCGGTGCGCGATGGCGATCACGGTCTTGTCCTCCATCAGCCGGGTCAGATTCTCCTGGATCGCCGCCTCGATGTCCGAATCGAGCGCCGAGGTCGCCTCGTCGAGGATGAGGATCGGCGCGTCCTTCAGGAAGACGCGCGCGATCGCCACGCGCTGCCGCTGGCCGCCGGAGAGTTTCACGCCGCGCTCGCCGACATAGGCCTCGTAGCCGGCGCGATTTCGGTTGTCGCGCAGCCCCAGGATGAAGTCATGCGCCTCGGCCTTTTTCGCCGCGGCGATCACCTGCGCGTCGGTGGCGTCCGGCATGCCGAGCTTGATGTTGTCGCGCAGCGAGCGGTGGAACAGCGCCGTGTCCTGGCTGACGACGCCGATATTGCCGCGCAGCGAGTTCTGCGTCGCATGGGCGATATCCTGGCCGTCGATCAGGATCCGGCCGCCTTCGAGGTCGTAGAGGCGCAGGATCAGATTGGCCAACGTCGTCTTGCCGGCGCCGGACGGGCCGACAAGGCCGACCTTCTCGCCCGGATGCACGACAAGGTCGATACCGTCGAGCACCCCTGCCCCCTTGCCGTAATGGAAGGTGACGTCGCTGACGTCGATGCGGCCGCCGGTGACGACCAGTTCCTTCGCATCCGGGGCGTCGGTGAGGCCGAGCGGCTGCGAGATCATCGCCTTGGAATTCTCCAGCACACCGAGGTTTCTGAGAATGCCGTTGAGCTGCATCATCACTCTTCCAAGCAGCATGTTGAGCCTGAGGACGAGAGAAAGCGTGAAGGCGACAGCGCCGACCGTGATCGAACCCTCGACCCACAGATAGATGGCGAAGCCGGCGATCACGGTGATCATGACGCCCGACAGCGTCGTCAGCGCCATGCGCACGCCGGTCAGCCGGCGCGTGAACGGACGAAGCGCGTCGAGATAGATGTCGAAACCGTTCCTGATGTAGCGGTCGTCGCCATCCGCCGAGAACAGCTTCAGCGTCTGCACGTTGGAGTAGGAATCGACGATCCGGCCGGTGATCATCGACCCGGCCTCGGCTGTCGCCTCGGCATTCTTGCGGATCTGCGGCAGATAGAGTTTGGCCAGCCAGCCGAACACGGCGATCCAGACCACCACCAGAACCGCCAGCCTGAGGTCCAGGCCGGCGACCAGTGCCAGCGTCGTCACGGTATAGATGATCATGAACCAGATGACCTCGATGAAACTTTCCATCAGGTCGCCCGTCGCCTGCCCCGCCTGCCAGACTTTTGTCGCGATGCGGCCGGCGAAATCGTTCTGGAAGAAGGCATAGGACTGGCGCGAGACATGCCGGTGCGCCTGCCAACGCACCAGATTGTAGAAGCCTGGCGTGATCGTCTGCTCGTCGACCAGCGCGGCCAGTCCGACGACGGCCGTGCGGATGACGAGCACGACCGCGCCCATGAACAAGAGCTCGGGTCCGGCTGCGGTCCACAGCGCATGCCAGCTGCGTTCGCCTGGCAACTGGTCGAGGATATCGACCAGCCTTCCGACGAAATAGAACAGGCCGGCCTCGACCAGCGGCGCGATGCCGCCGATGATCAGCATGGCGAAGAAGGCGAGCTTGGCCTGCCCGACATAGTGCCAGAGGAACCCGCCGACGCCGGCGGGCGGCCGCAGATTGGCGGGCTCGCGGAACGGGTAGACCCAGTGCTCGAACCAACGATAGATGGCCTGCATCATTCGGCAGCTTCACCTTTCGTCGGCAGATCGTCGGCAACCGGCTTTTCCTCCATCAGGAATCCACCCGACTGGCGCCGCCAGAGCTGGGCGTAGAGCCCGCCCTTGGCGATCAGCGCCTCATGCGAGCCGTCCTCGACGATGCGGCCCGTGTCCATGACGACGAGCCGGTCCATCGCCGCGATGGTCGACAGCCGGTGGGCGATGGCGATGACGGTCTTGCCCTGCATGAGCTTGTAGAGGTTCTCCTGGATCGCGGCCTCCACTTCCGAATCGAGCGCGGACGTCGCCTCGTCGAGGATGAGGATCGGCGCGTCCTTCAGCATAACGCGGGCAATTGCGATGCGTTGCCGCTGGCCGCCGGACAGCTTCACCCCGCGCTCGCCGACAAGCGCCTCATAGCCTCTCTGTCCATGCGGATCGGTGAGCCCGGCAATCACATCGTCGATCTGGGCGGCTTTGGCGGCGCTGACCATCGCCTCGTCGCTGGCCGACTGGCGCCCATATTTGAGGTTCTCGCGAACCGACCGGTGCAAGAGCGAGGTGTCCTGGTTGACGAAACCGATCGCCGCGCGAACGCTCTCCTGCGAGACGTTGCGGATGTCCTGCCCATCGATCAGCACCCTGCCGTCCTGCACGTCGAACAGCCGCAGCACGAGATTGACCAGCGTCGACTTGCCGGCCCCCGAACGGCCGATCAGGCCGACCCGCTCGCCGGGCGCGATCTTCAGCGACAGATTGTCGATGACGCCGCCTTTGCCGTCCTTGCGCCAATAGTTGAAGTTCACCCGGTCGAACTCGATGCCGCCGGCAGTCACGACGAGGGCCGGCGCGTCCGGCTGGTCCTGCATGACGATCGGCCGCGCGATCGTCGTCATCGAGTTGCTGGCGACGCCGATCTGCCGGAACACGTTGGCGCCGACATCGAGGATCCTGCCGGAGATGTTGGCGATCTGCAGCGCGAACGGTATCGCCGTCGCCACGGCCGCGGTGGTCATGGCGCCCGCGTTCCAGCCGGCGAGCGCCAGCCAGCTCACGGCAATAAGCAGCGCCGCGTTGAGCAAGAACAAGGCCGACCACATCAGCGTGAAAACGCGCATCAGCTGGTAGAACGTATCGGCGTGCTCGACCACCGCCTGCGAGACATATTTGTCTTCGTGCTCGCCGGTCGAGAATGTCTTGAGCGTCAGGATGTTGGTATAGCTGTCGACCATGCGGCCGCTCACGTGCGACCACCGCTCCGACAATTGGGACGAGCGTTGCGTGATCCTGGGCATCGCGGACCAGAAGATCAGGCAATAAAACACCAGCCACACCGCCACGACAGCCAGGAGGAGCGGGTCGAGCCGCGCCAGCACCACGATGGCGACGGCGACGAAGACCAGCGCATACCAGACGGCGTCGACGGTGAGGTTGACGCTCATCTCCACCGAATCGCCGCTTTGCATGACCTTGGTTCCGATGCGGCCGGCAAAGTCGTTCTGGAAGAAGGACCAGTCCTGGCGCACGACATGCCAATGGCTCTGCCAGCGGATGAGGTCGATGAGATTGGGTGCGATGGCGTGGTTGCGGATCAGCGCATCGACGACCATCGACAGCGGACGCAGCAGCACGACGAGGGCCATCACGACGAGCAGCGGCCCATGCGCGGCGAAGAAATCGCCGGGCTTCGTGCTGGAGAGCAGGCCTACGATCAGACCGACGAAAATCGGCAGCATCGCGTCGACGATCGCCGCCAGGGCAACGATGATCATGCGCAGCCGATAGGCGGCGCGAAACTGCCTTATGAAATACCAGTAGAACCGCCAAAGCCCCATTGGCGGCTGCCGATCGTCGGCCAGCGCCACCGGCGAATAACAGCTTTCGAACCAGGTGAAGATGCGGTCCAACATTTTTCTCTCGTGGAGGCCACAAACCCGCCGGCGCCCGATCTGGTCGCCGGCAGGCCTCTGAGCAGGTCGAGGCAGGGCCTCTGGCCATGCCGTGGTTACGCCCGGGATCGATTCCCGGCAATCGCAGTAACCTTGATGCCAATCGCGATCGCGTTACTCCGCCGCCATTTCGGTCGCCTTGGCGTCGGACTCGGCCGGCCCGTCGTCGAGCAGGAAGCCGCCGGACTGACGCTGCCAGAGCTGGGCATAGAGCCCGCCCCTCGCGACGAGTTCCTCATGCGAGCCTTCCTCGATGATGCGGCCCTTGTCCATGACGACGAGCCTGTCCATCGCCGCGATGGTCGACAGACGGTGCGCGATGGCAATGACGGTCTTGCCCTGCATCAGCTTGTAGAGGTTCTCCTGGATCGCCGCCTCGGCTTCCGAATCGAGCGCCGAGGTTGCCTCGTCGAGGATCAGGATCGGCGCGTCCTTCAGCATGACGCGGGCAATCGCGACGCGCTGCCGCTGGCCGCCGGACAGTTTGACGCCGCGGTCGCCGACATGGGCGTCGAAGCCCTTGCGGCCGTTGTGGTCCGAAAGCCCGCCGATGAAATCGAGCGCCTCCGCCCGCCGCGCCGCCTCGACCAGCATCTCTTCAGTCGCGTCGGGCCGGCCGTAGAGGATGTTCTCCTTCACCGAGCGGTGCAGCAGTGAGGTGTCCTGCGTCACCATGCCGATCTGCGCGCGTAGCGAATCCTGCGTCACCGCCGCGATCTCCTGGCCGTCGACGAGGATCCTGCCGCTTTCGAGGTCGTAGAAGCGCAGCAAAAGGTTGACCAGCGTCGACTTGCCGGCACCGGAACGGCCGACGATGCCGACCTTCTCGCCGGGCTTCACGGTGAGCGACAGGTTCTCGATGACACCTTTCTGCTTGCCGTAATGGAAGCGGATATCCTCGAAGCGGATTTCGCCCTGGCTGACGGTGATGTCCCGGGCGCCCGGCCTGTCTTCGACCAGGCGCGGCAGTGAGATCGAGGCGATGCCGTCCTGCACCGTGCCGATATTCTCGAACAGGCCCGACATTTCCCACATTATCCACTGCGACATGCCCCACATCCGGAGCACCAGGCCGATGACCACGGCCACGGCGCCGATCGTCACCGTCTGGCCGAGCCACAGCCACAGTGAGATCGCCGTCACGGAGAACAAAAGCAGCGAGTTCAGGATGTAGAGCAGGCCATAGAGCACCGTCACCAGCCGCATCGAGCGGTAGACGGTGTCGAGGAAGCTCGCCATGCCTTCCCTGGCAAAGGTCGCCTCGCGGCGCGCGTGGCTGAACAGCTTCACCGTCTGGATGTTGGTGTAGCTGTCGACGACGCGTCCCGTCATGGTCGAGCGCGCATTGGCCTGCTCCTCGCCGACCTTGCCCAGCCGCGGGATGAAAAAGCGCAGGAGCCCGATATAGCCGACCAGCCAGACGGCAAGCGGCGCAGCCAGCCGCCAGTCGGCCGAGCCGACGATGAACAGCATGCCGATGAAATAGACGATGACGTAGTTCAAGACGTCGATCAGCTTGATCACGCATTCGCGCACCGCTAGCGCCGTCTGCATCAGCTTGGTGGCGATGCGGCCGGCGAACTCGTCCTGGTAGAAGGCCATCGACTGCTTGAGCAGATAGCGATGCACCTGCCAGCGGATGCGCATGGGATAATTTCCCATCAGCGTCTGCTGGTTGAGCAGCGAATGCAGCCAGACCGTGCCCGGCAGCGCGAACAGCACGACGAAAGCCATGCCGGCGAGCTTCCAGCTTTCCGTCTGCAGGAAGCTTTCACGGTTCTGCGCCGACAGCCAGTCGACGATGCGGCCGAGGAAGCCGAACATCCAGACCTCGGTGAAGGCGATCGCCGTTACCAGCACCGCATCGACGATGATGTAGGGCCAGGCGCCACGCGTGTAGTGCACGCAGAACCCGACCAGCGTCTTCGGCGGCTCGACCGGCTCCGCGGCGGGAAACGGATCGAGCCTGTTTTCAAACCAGCGGAACATTCCAGGCACTCACGATGCTATGCGCGCTCACGCGGCGCGGGATTGATGGGCAAGGCTTCTTGGCCGCGCGCCGCGACGGGCCGGCGATACGGAATCATCCGCATCGCCGGCCCTGCTTCGCGCAATATAGGGTTTCGCGGGCTTTTCGCCGACAGGCTCGTTCGACGATCCTGGCGCCGCCGCACTTCCCGACGAAAAGCTGGAACCCGCCCGATTCCTGTCGCCTGCCCGGATCAGGCGGATGATCCGACGCACCAGCGTCGGCCGGCTGTGGTCGGGCACGGCGCGCGAGAAATCGACATCCGGCAGCATGCCGCGATGCGGCCTGCGCCGTTCCTCGGCATGTACCGCCGACGAATAGGTCTCGCCGATCAGCAGCGCCCAGGTCGCCGCCTTGCGCTCATGCAGGCTTCTTGACCCCGGTATCTTGTAGGGATCGAACATTGGTCCGTCCTCCATATGCAAATGCGTTAAAAAGGGTGACGCGGCCTCGATCACCGGCATTCGACCGAGGGCGCGAATCGATTCGTTCGGGACCGGACGGCAAGCGTCGATCGGGACGCGGCAAGCGTCGCTCTCGACACATTCGGCTGGGGCGCGGCGCCCCTTTGACAGTTTGAAAAACATCGCAAGATTCCTTCGAAGGCCGAAAACTGGGTTCGGCGGGAATCGGTGCGATGAAGACTTAAAGTGTCAGAAGAATCGTCGTACCGAAACCGCCATTGGGCATAGGAGAGCCCAGGAGAGGCGCTGGATGTGCATGGTCATCATGTGGTCCCCTCCGTTCGGTTCGGGTTGATGATGGTTTGCATATACTCGACTTCGCAGAAAATGGCCACCCGCCAGGCCAGAAATCGCCGAAAGCCGGAGATGCCTGTGGCCGATCTGCCACTTATTAGCAGGATGCGAAAATGAACGATCGTCTCCGCATCGCGCTCTACCAACCGGATATCGCCGGCAATACCGGGACAATCCTGCGCTTCGCCGCCTGCCTCGACATCGGCGTCGATATCATCGAGCCGGCCGGATTCCCGCTCTCCGACCGCGCGCTGAAACGAGCCGGCATGGACTACCTCGAAATGGCGGCGCTTTCCCGCCATGCCGACTGGCACGCCTTCGAGGGATGGCGAAAAGCGCATGCGCGCCGCCTGGTGCTGCTCACCACCAAGGCCACGACCGCCTATACCGGCTTCGCTTTCGCCGCCGGCGACATTCTTCTGTTCGGCCGCGAATCCGCCGGCGTGACGGAACAAGTCCACGAGGCGGTGGATGCCCGACTGACCATTCCAATGCGGGCCGGTGCGCGCAGCATCAATGTCGCGCTGTCGGTCGCCATGGTCGCGGGCGAAGCGCTCCGCCAGATCGGCTAAAGCAATTCCAGGAAAAGCGTGAAACGGTTTTCCGTCCGGAATTGCGTCGGAACAACGAGCCAGCTTTCGCGCTTCCACGCTATCCCGAACCGCCATCCCTTCCGTCGTCGTTCTCACCCAGGCGCACATCGCCTTCTCCTGCAATTGCCCTATCGATATTTCCTGGCTACAAGCTCAACTTAACTTGAGGTCAAGCAGGAATTTGGGAATGGCTCCAGTACGGGAATTAACGGTCGGCCAGGTCGCCATGCGCAGCGGCGTCGCGGTATCGGCGCTGCATTTCTATGAGGCGCGCGGGCTGATCCGCAGCCACCGCACGTCCGGCAACCAGCGGCGCTACAGCCGCGATGTGCTGCGCCGCGTGGCGATCATCCGCGTCGCGCAAGAGGTGGGCATCTCGCTGGCCGGGATCGCCCGAGCGTTCCAGTCCCTGCCCGAAGAACGCACGCCGACGCGCGAGGACTGGAACCTGCTGTCGGCAGCTTGGCGCGACGAGCTCGACCACAAGATCGCCCAGATGAAGAAATTGCGCGACGGCCTGACCGACTGCATCGGCTGCGGTTGCATGTCGATCGACAAGTGCCCGTTGAGGAACAAGGAAGATCGGCTGGCGCGGGAAGGAACGGGCGCGAGGCGGTTGGTGGTGAGTTGATGCTCAATCGGCCGCCGGCAGTCGCCGCATGGTGAATTCGATCACATCGCCTGGGCGTTCGAACCAGCTTTCGATCTCGGTCCAGTAGGCCTGCTTGGGGAAGCGCTCGAACCACTCTTTCGCCTTGAGGCGCGCCGCCGGCCGCGGCAGCACGAAGGTCTCGCGCAGGAACCCATCGCGCGGCAGGTTTGCGCGCTCGGCCCGCGAACGCTCCAGCCTCTTCTTCAAGCCATCCAGCGGCGGTCTTGCCGGGGTGCGCACGAAGGTACTCCTTTGCACCTTGGTCAGACAGGACTTGACCCTTGTCCTTAAGAGATTAGGGATCGCGCGCAGAAAAAACGAGTCATTTGTCAGGCAAGCGGCCTGCGACTGGAGACGGATTTGGAACGACCTGACCTTCCGGTGGGGCTGCCGGCCGACATCGAACAGAAGAAGATGAAGGCCCGCCTCTGGTTCGAAGCGCTGCGCGAGCGTATCTGCGCCACCTTCGAGCAGGTCGAGCAGGAACTCACCGGCCCGCAAGCCTCATGGTCGCCCGGCTATTTCGAAAAGACTCCCTGGGAGCGCGACGAAGGCCGCGGTGGCGGCGGCACCATGTCGATGATGCGCGGCCGCGTCTTCGAAAAGGTCGGCGTGCACACCTCGACCGTCCATGGCGAATTCTCACCCGAATTCAGGAAGCAGATTCCCGGCGCCGAGGAAGACCCGCGCTTCTGGGCGAGCGGCATCTCGCTGATCGCGCACCCTTGGAACCCCAATGTCCCGGCCGTGCACATGAACACGCGCATGGTCGTCACCACGCGCCAGTGGTTCGGCGGCGGCGCCGATCTGACGCCGGTGCTCGACCGCCGCCGCACCCAGGACGATCCCGACACGATCGCCTTCCACCGCGCCATGCAGTTCGCCTGCGAGAAGAACGCCGCCGTCGCCGATTACCCGAAATTCAAGGCTTGGTGCGACGAGTATTTCTTCTTGCCCCACCGCAACGAGCCGCGCGGCATCGGCGGTATCTTCTTCGACTGGCTGCATTCGGACGAGGACAAGGGCGGCTGGAACGCCGATCTCAATTTCGTCCAGGACGTCGGCCGCTCCTTCCTGGTCGTCTATGCCCATCTGGTGCGGGGCAACTTCAACCAAGGCTGGTCCGATGCCGAGCGCGACGAACAGCTGATCCGGCGCGGCCGCTACGTCGAATTCAACTTGCTTCACGATCGCGGCACCATCTTCGGCCTGAAGACCGGCGGCAATGTCGCCTCGATCCTGTCCAGCCTGCCGCCTGAGGTAAAATGGCCGTAACGATCCGGTGAACGCGGCCGTGGCCGCATTGCTGTCCCATTCGTCGAATCTTGGCAGGCAATGTGGCCGGCACGATATCTTTTTCGTCTAATATCCTTTTGAAAAAATTGATTTATTTAAGGTTGCCGGGCCGGGAAGCGCCGGCGGCAAAGGTGGCGATCATCGCTCCCCCGCAGCCGTGACTCGACGCGACTTGACGGCCCTGATCAATGAGGTGCCTGCCAAGCGGGCGCCCACATTCCAGGAGAGCATGCCATGCGCAAGCTTATCGTGACGGCGGCAGCGGCCGCCTTTCTCGCCTCCGGTGGCGCCGCGTTCGCGGCGGTCAAGCACACCACCGGAACCGTGAAGAGCTTTGATGGAACGGCCATGAGCCTAGTTCTCGACGATGGGTCGACCTTCACCCTGTCCAAGGCCTTCAAGGATCCCGGCATTCAGGCCGGTGAGAAGGTTCGCGTGTCCTGGGACATGAGCGGCAAGAAAAAAATCGCCGAAGCCATCAAGATCATGAAGTAACGGCTGGAGCAATTCCAGGAAAACCGCGCGGCGAGGCATAGCAGGCTCAGGCGGCGCGAAGGGCGGAGCACCAGTGCTTCGCCCTTCGTTTCATGCTTTTACCGCGCCGACCGCCCTCGACCACTTCTTCGTGCAACCGAAAGCGGCGGCATGTGTTATTGATATCCATCCGGGCAATCCTGCGAAAACGCGCATCGGCTTTGGGCGGGATTGCATAAAGACAAATGGCTGGAGCGCTCTGGCTGAGCGGCCCCGTCGCGAGGAAAGGAAAATCCCCATGAAGGAATTTCAATGCGGATCGCTGGTTCCCGGCTGTGACTGGCACACGCGCGCCGAGGAAGAAGCGGAGGTCATGCGCCGCGCCGTCGAGCACATGCGTGAAACGCATGGCGAGACCATCATCCGCGAGACGATGATCGAGGCGATCCGCTCGCGCATCCAGAAGGTCCGCGACGCCGCCTAAGCGGCTACATCGCCGAATTCGGACCACGCAAGCCGACAGGCAAGTGCCAAACTTTGGTTCCGGCATGCCCTCTCCGCGGGCGGTCCTTTTGGATCGCCGGCGGAGGCATTTTTCCGCATAATTCAAGCAAATTCTTATATTCGTAGCAGCTTGGATAACTTCCCGGTAACGGTCCGCATGCGACTCTGCCGCATATGATCCGGCCAGAGGCGGCTGCCCGAGGAGCCCTTCGCCATCAAGGCGCTGGCCGGAGTGGTGGGGCGAGGTGCTTCGCGCATGCGCGAGCGGTCCAACATCGGAGCAGGTCTCTGCGCGGCGGCGCTCCTGTCGTGCGCTCTTTCCTTTGCGCCCACGGCAATGGCCCAGGAATGGACGACCTCGCTCGTCGATATCCATCAGGGCTCTCCGCTCAGCGACAAGGCCAGGGGCCTCGGCAACGGCGGCTATGAATTGCAGGGCGGAAGCTGGGTGTCGTTCAACCGATGGTACCACGCGAGCTGGGTCGACATGCATGTCGACTTCCTCACCCAGATCACGCCCGATACGGGCTTTCTCTGGGGGTTCGGCACCGGCGAGCAAGCCGAGAAATACAGCATCGGGCCCAGCCTCAAATTCGGTTTTCTCACCCAGACCCATCCGAGTCCGAACAGCACCCTGTCCCTGTCGGTTACCTCGACCATCGGCGGCGCCCTGACCGAAAAGCCCTGCGTGGCCGACTACGGCGACCTGGGCAGCTACAGCGTCAATTGCCGGCTGGCAGCGGGCGAGGCGTCGCCCGAGGAGACGCTGACGCATCTGGTCAACGCTACACCCGAGAGGCTGCATCTGTGGCTCAACTACCGACTTACGTTCTGATCGCCGGAAAGCCTTCGATGGAAAGTGTTCCGGCGCCCGAATTTCGTGATTCATCCGCCTTCTTGTTTGACCGGGAGTAAGATCATGTCTGGTAATTTCTGGAAGTTCGGCATTGCCGCGGCTTTGGTCCTGCTGCCGGCGTCCATGGCATCGGCGCAGGAAGTGCCCGACGCGGACGAGACGGCTGTGCTGTGCCACGGCGTTCAGTCGATATGCGTAAGCGCCAAGATCCCGGTCGCGGGCACGACGCAGGCCGTGCAGAACTGGATGAGCCCCGACGTCGGCGCCGCATGGGCAGCCGGCTACAAGGGCAGGGGCGTCACCATCACCATGGTCGACGACTTCAGCAGTTCAGATCGCTTTTCTGGCAATTTCGGCATTGGCGTGCAGACGCAGCGGCACGGAGAATGGACGCGCGAGGAGGCGAGCATGATCGCTCCCGCGGCGACCATCCGCTCCAAGGATTTCTCGACGGGCTCGGCCGTCTCGCTGGCCGGCGGCCGCAACGTGCTCAATCTCAGCTACGGCATGTACACCACCGCGGGCTACAGCGTGAATCAGATCTGGTGGGCTCCGGAAGAGGCCTCGATCATCAACTATGCGACCAGGGGAACGGCCGTCGTCTCCAAGGCGGCCGGCAACGACGCGGTCGCCGTGGGTGGCGTCACAGGCGGCCAGCAGGATTATCTCGACCTTGCCCTGATCGGCAAACCGACGGCGATCTTCGTCGGCGCGCTGTCGACAAACGGCACAACGGCCAACAAGGCTGCGCTCGCCTGGTATTCCAATTACGCCGGCTCCGACCCGCTTGTGCAGAGCCACTTCCTGGTGGTCGGCGTCGATGGAAGCAAGACCGGCCTCTACGGCACCTCGTTCGCCGCGCCGATCATCTCAGGCTACGCAGCGATCATCGGCAGCAAATTCACGAAAGCGACGCCGGTTCAGATCACCAATGACCTGCTCAACACGGCCCGCACCGATACGCTGGTGAACTACGATCCGTCGATCTACGGCAAGGGCGAGGCAAGTCTCTCGCGGGCGCTGGCTCCAGTGGCGATACACTGAAAGGGGCGGGTCGCCCGGCCGACTGGAGCAATTTCAGGAAAAGTGTGAGCGGTCAGGCTCGGCGTCTTCGCCGTAGCCTTCCGTCCGGAATTGCATAAAGACAAAGAGATAGAGCGGTTTGCCGTTTGAAACGGTGAAACGCTCTAGGGCTCCAGAGCCTGCGCGGCGCGTTCCATTAGTGCGCCGCGTTCCAGCGTGAAGCCCGACCCGACCCATTCCTTCTCAAGATTCTTCAGCGTGGCGCCGAGCTTCGCCCCCGGTGACGCGCCAAGGCCCGTCAGGTCCGCGCCTTTGATCGGAAACACCGGTTTTGTCCACTTCAGCGTGAAGTTGAGCAGGCGTGAAAGGCCGCCCGCCTCCATCATCGCCTGATTGTCCTCGACGGCACGCGTCCGCGAGGCGGCAAGCGCCAGCCGAATACGATCGAGATAGCCGTCGCGGTCGCCGTAATAGAGTTTCTTGGCCAGTTCGGTCTCGGTCATCTTCGCGTCCGGAGCGATGGTCAGCGCCCAATGCCGCAGGCGGGCGGCCTCGTCATTCGAAAGCCGCAGCCGTTCGCCGAGCGTCTTCATGCGCGCGGCATCGGGCGGGACGATTGCCTCGAGCCGCAGCATCGGATCGGGGGTCCAGCCGAGATCCTTTCCGGTCCTGGCCAGGCCGTGGATGGCATCGATGCCCCATTTCTCGCTTTCCGGAAGCACGGCGGTCAGCACGCCGGCCTGGCGCATCCAGAGCAGGGCGCGCGAAGGGTCCGGAGCCGACAGCAGCTTCTTCAGTTCGGACCAGACGCGTTCGGCCGAAAGCTGGGCAAGCCCCTCCTTCAGCCTGGCGCAGGCCTTCAAGCCTTCGGCGTCGGGCCGGCCGTCGCCATACCAGGCAAAGAAGCGGAAAAAGCGCAGGATGCGCAGATAATCCTCGCGGATGCGCGCCTCCGCGTCGCCGATGAAACGCAGCCGCCGCGCCTCGATATCGGCAATGCCGCCGACAAGATCGACGACTGTGCCGTCGGCGTCCGCGTAGAGCGCGTTGATCGTGAAGTCGCGCCGCTCGGCGTCGGCTTTCCAGTCGCGGCCGAAAATCACCTTTGCGCGGCGGCCGTCGGTCTCGATATCAGCGCGCAGCGTGGTGACTTCATAAGGCTTGCCGCCCGCAATCACGGTGATGGTGCCGTGCTCGATTCCGGTCGGCGCCGTCTTGAAGCCGGCCGCCTCCGCGCGCCGGATGGTCTCTTCGGGCAAGGTCGTCGCGGCGATGTCGATGTCGGCCACGGGTTGGTCAAGCAATGTGTTTCGCACCGCGCCGCCGGCGACGCGCGCCTCCTCGCCGCCTTGCTTCAGCACGGCCAGCAATTGCTGCAGGGCCTTGTCGTCAAGCCAACCGGCCTGGCCCGAGAGGGACACCTCGACGCTCACGCATAAAGCCTTTCATATAGCGTGCGGACGATGCCGGCGGTAACGCCCCAGATGCGCTGGTCGCCATAGGGCATATCGTAGAAGAACCATTCGAGGTCGTTCCAGAAACGGCTGTCGCGCGTGTGGTTGGCCGGGTCCATCAGGAAGCTGAGCGGCACCTCGAAGGCCGCATCGACCTCGTCGGTATTCAGCGTCAGTGAAAAGCCCGGACGCACGACGGCGAGCACCGGCACGATGCGGTAGCCGCTGCCCGACACGTAGTCCGGCATGCGCCCTATGATCTCGATATGGCCGCGATCGAGACCGATCTCCTCAAAGGTCTCGCGCAGCGCCGTGGCCTCAGGGCTCTCGTCAGTCGGGTCTATGGTGCCGCCCGGAAAAGCCACCTGGCCGGAATGGCTGCGCAGCCTCTCGGCGCGCTTGGTGAAGAGCACCATGGCGCCCTCGGCACGGTCGATCACCGGGATCAGCACCGCGGCGTCGCGCAGCGGCTTGACCTGTTCGAGCCTTGGGTGGCCGGGATTGAAGCGATGATCGCCGAAATCCTCGCCAGGGGTGATCGCGGCCTGCGCGGCGGCCCGCGCCCGGAAATCCGCGATCGAAAATGGCGCCCGCGTCACCTGGTCCATCACGCGCTCAGCCGTTTCAGTTTCTCGGCCGGCATGATCGGATAGACCTCGCCGCCCGAGCGGACGGCGAACATCGCCTTGCCGTCGATATCGATCTCCTCGCCATGGCCGACCAGCTCATACATCACCGGCCGCGCCACCAGCGCCTCCAGCCGTCCGCGCACCAGTACGTAGGGTTTCAGCCCGCCGGTTTCGTCCTCGTCGACGAAACGCAGCGGGTGGCCGGGCCCGGCGGCGACGACGTCGCCGACATTGGTGCGGAAGGTGATGACTTGCTCGTCGCCGCTCCCGGACACATCCATTTCGACGGCGATGAAAGGCGCGTCGACGACGCGGATTCCGACCCGCTCGACCGGCGTCACGAGATAGGTCTTTCCGTCGGCATCCTTGCGCAGCACGCTGGAAAAGAGCTGCACCAGCGGCATGCGGCCGATCGGTGTGCCGAGATAGAACCAGGTGCCGTCAGCCTTGATCTCCATGTCGAGGTCGCCGCAGAAGTCCGGATTCCAGCGCTCGACCGGCGCCGGCCCCTTGCCAGCCCGCGCGGCGCGCGAGATCAGCGCCTCCAGGCCGCGCGCCTCGGTGGCGCCAACCAGGCTCTGTTGGCCCAGGT
The DNA here is from genome assembly GCF_002295065.1 of Mesorhizobium sp. WSM3859. Lineage (GTDB taxonomy): Bacteria > Pseudomonadota > Alphaproteobacteria > Rhizobiales > Rhizobiaceae > Mesorhizobium. The sequence goes on along the minus strand of NZ_NSGG01000004.1, from coordinate 320,902 downwards.
TCTGCTCGCCCGGGCTTTGTTCACGATGTTCGCTGCGTTCGACCATGGTCACGAAATAGTCACTGTTCTCCCGATTGTCAGCCTTGTCCGCCCAAGTCTGTGATTTAAGTTCGAATGCAGGCGCCAGGCGGGGCCGAATCGCGGCATTCTGCAGTATCGAGAATGCAGGCCGGTATTTCCAACCACAAGGATCGAACGGCATGAGCGTGATGATCAAGGAAAGCCCGATCAGCGAGAAAGCGATGATCGAGGAAGCTGAAAAGGCGCTGGCCGACATCTCCAGGGTCCGCGACGCGGTCGGCCGGGTGATCTTCGGCCAGGAAGCAGTCGTCGAGCGCACGCTGGTGGCGCTGCTGGCGGGCGGCCATGCGCTGCTGGTCGGCGTGCCGGGCCTTGCCAAGACCAAGCTGGTCGAGACGCTGGGCATCGTGCTCGGCCTCGATTCGCGCCGCGTCCAGTTCACGCCCGACCTGATGCCGTCGGATATCCTCGGCTCCGAGGTTATGGAGCAGGACGAATTCGGCAAGCGCTCCTTCCGCTTCATCTCCGGGCCGATCTTCACCCAATTGCTGATGGCCGACGAGATCAACCGCGCCTCGCCGCGCACACAGTCGGCGCTGCTGCAGGCAATGCAGGAATACCACGTCACCATAGCCGGCGTCCGCCACGACCTGCCCTCGCCTTTCCACGTGCTGGCGACGCAGAACCCGCTTGAACAGGAGGGCACCTACCCGTTGCCCGAGGCCCAGCTCGACCGCTTCCTGATGCAGGTCGACATCCTTTATCCGGAGATCGATGCAGAGCGCCGCATCCTGCTCGAAACGACCGGCATCGACGAAGCCAAGGCCGACAAGGTGCTGCAGCCGGCGAGACTGAAGGAGATCCAGACGCTGATCCGCCGCATGCCGGTGCCGGAAAGCGTCGTCGAGGCGATCCTCAAGCTGGTGCGTTCGGCGCGGCCCGGCCAGGGCAATGCCGAGACGGACAAGCATGTCGCCTGGGGCCCGGGGCCCCGCGCCAGCCAGGCGCTGACCCTGTGCGCCCGCGCCCGCGCACTATATGATGGAAGATTGGCGCCGTCGGTGGACGACGTGCGTGCCCTGGCCGAACCGGTGCTGCAGCACCGCATGGCGCTGACTTTCGCCGCCCGCGCCGAAGGCACTTCGGTGCGCGACGTGGTGGCGAAGCTGGCAAAAGGCATCTGATGGGTCGAATAGGCGAGGTCCAGGCACCGGTTGCGACGCGCGACGCGCTCGCGCGCGGCCGGTTGCGGGCTTCACTGGTGCCAGACCTGCTGGTCGAGGCGCGCCGTATCGTCAACACGGTGATCGCTGGCTGGCACGGCCGTCGCAAGCGCGGCATCGGCGAGAATTTCTGGCAGTTCCGGCCCTATGTCGAAGGCGATTCCTCACGCATCGACTGGCGCCGCTCGGCCAGGGACGATCATACCTATGTGCGTGACCGCGAATGGGAAGCGGCGCACACGGTCTGGCTCTGGGCCGACCCCTCGCCTTCCATGCTCTACAAATCCGCCGGCGCCGGCGTTTCCAAGGAATCGCGTGCGCTGGTGCTGGCGCTCGCCTTGGCCGAGCTTTTGTCGCGCAGTGGCGAGCGCATCGCCTGGCCGGGCCTGACCGACCCGTTCACCGCCCGCAACGGCGCCGAGCGTATTGCCGCCCAGCTGAGCCACGCCGCCGCGCTGCCGGCCAAGCCCGACCTGTCGGCCATCCGCCGCTTCTGCGACATCGTGCTCGTCAGCGATTTCCTCGATCCGGTCGAGGAAACCATGGCCTGGCTCGACGTGCTCGCGCGCCACGGCGTGCGCGCGCATCTGATCGAGGTCGCCGATCCGGCCGAGGAAACCTTCCCCTATGCCGGCCGCACCGAGTTCACCGATCCGGAGACCGGCGACAAGCTGACCGCCGGCCGCGCCGAGATGCTGGCCGATGAATACCGGCTGTTTTACCGGGCTCGCCGCGAGGAGCTGGCTGCCTGGTGCAAGCGTCTCGGCTGGAGCTACACCGTCAACCACACAGACCGCCTCGCCTCCGAAGCGCTGGTGCGCATCCACATGGCGCTGACCGTGGAAGGCGGTCATGCGGCGTCGATTGCCAATCGAGCCGGAAAGGCGGTCGCATGAGCTGGCTGCCGCTTTCCTTCGGGGCGCCGATGGTTCTGTGGGGCCTCTTGGCGCTGCCTGTGATCTGGTGGCTGCTCAGGCTCACCCCGCCCAAGCCGCAGACGGAAGTTTTTCCGCCGTTGAAAATCCTGGCCCGGGTCCTCAGACGCGAGGAAACCCCGCAGCAAAGCCCGTGGTGGCTGACGCTGCTTCGGCTGCTCATGGCGGCGCTTGTCGTGATGGCGCTGGCCGAGCCGGTCTTCAATCCGCGCGAAAGGCTGCCGGCGGAAGGTTCCGCCCTGGCGCTTGTCATCGACAACAGCTGGGCAAGCGCCGCCGACTGGGGCAAGCGCGTCGCCACCGCCGAGCGGCTGATCGCCGACGCCGGATCGAACGGCGTGCCGATCGTCATCGCCTTCACCGCCGAGAAGCCCAATGCCGAGATCGGCCCCTTCGATGCCTCGGCCGCGCTCGACCATCTGCGCGCCGCCAAGCCGCGGCCGGTTCCGACTGACCGTCCGGCCGTCTACGCCCGCGTCGCCGCCGCGCTGGAGCGCCTGCCCGGTGCCAGCATTGCCGTGCTCTCCGATGGCCTTGCCGCCAAAGGCGACGACGCCGCGTTCAAGACACTGCTCGAAAAGAACGCGAAGCGGCTGGTCTGGGCCACGTCCGACCGGCTCTCCCTGACCGGCCTGATTGGCACCGACAACCAGGTCGACGGCTTCGCCTTGACCGCCATCCGCGCGCCGGGCGATCCGGCGCCTGCGCAGGTCACGGCCGGCGCCTTCGACGACAAGGGCCGCCGTATCGCCGATGCGACCCTGACCTTTGCGCCCGGCGAAGCCACCGCCACGGCCACGATGGCGGTCCCCTTCGAGCTGCGCAACGACTTCGCCTCGATCGCGCTCGACGGCGAGCACCAGGCCGGCGCCGTGCGCGTCCTAGACGAGAGCTCCAAACGCCGCCGCGTCGGCCTTCTGTCGCAGACCGAGGCCGACCAGGCGCAGCCGCTTCTGTCGCCGCTCTACTATATCCGCCGCGCCCTCCAGCCTTTTGCCGATCTGGTCGAGCCGTCGAGCGCCGACCTTGCCGACGCCATTCCGCAGCTTCTCGACCAGAAGCCGGCGATGATCATCATGGCCGATGTCGGCACCATCCCGGAGCAGGTCAAGCAGCGGCTGGTCGACTGGGTCGACAAGGGCGGCACCCTGGTGCGGTTTGCCGGCCCGCGTCTTGCCGCGGCCGGCAATGACGACGACCTTTTGCCTGTACGGTTGCGCAGCGGCGAGCGGGCGCTAGGCGGCGCGCTGTCCTGGACGACGCCGCAGGCGGTCACCGAATTCCCGAAGAACGGTCCCTTCGCCGACCTTTCCCCGCCCTCCGAGGTGACGGTCAGCCGGCAGGTTCTGGCCGAGCCGACGCCCGACATCGTCGAGCGCACCTGGGCCACGCTTGCCGACGGCACGCCGTTGGTGACGGGCATGAAGAAGGACAAGGGCACGCTGGTGCTCTTCCATGTCACGCCGGAGGCGACCTGGTCGAACCTGCCGATCTCCGGCACCTTTGTCGAGATGCTGCGGCGCGTCGTGCAGCTGTCGCGCAACCAGGGCGCGGCGATCGCCAATGCCGAAGCCACCGCTGCGTCGCTGGCACCTTACCGCATGATCGGCGCCGACGGCATGCTCACACCGCCCTCGCCCGATTCCCGGCCGCTGGTGCCCGGCGCCGGCCCGCTGCCGGTGACGCTGGAGAACCCGCCCGGCCTTTACGGCTCCGAGACGGGCGTCTTCGCGCATAATCTTCTCGATGCGTCGAGCACCTTCGCGCCGCTGGTGCGCCCACAGGTTTCGCTGCCGGTGAGCGCCATCCCCTATGCCTTCGACGAGTCGGAGAACCTCAAGGGCCCGCTGGTCGCCGTCGCGCTCCTGTTGATGGCGCTCGACACCTTGGCCGTGTTCTGGATGGGCGGCCTGCTGGCGCGCCGGCCGCGCCGCACGGCCGTGGCGACCACAGCCGCCGTTCTGGTCGTGCTGGGCGGCCTCATCGGCCACGCCGATCTCGCCCGCGCCGACGATTCGAAGCCAGGCGACGCCCAGGCGATCGACGACATTTCGAAAACCCGCATCGCCTATGTCATCACCGGCGAGCCCGGCGTCGATTCGATCAGCCGTGCCGGCCTTGAAGGCCTGACCCGTTTCCTGATCGAGAAGACCGCGCTCGAGCCCGGCCCGCCCGCCGGCGTCGACATCGCCAAGGACGAGCTGTCCTTCTTTCCTCTGATCTATTGGCCGATCGACGCCTCGGCGCCGATGCCCAGCCAGGCGGCGATCGCCCGCATCGATGCCTATATGCAGCAGGGCGGCACGGTCCTGTTCGACACGCGCGACCAGTTCTCCAACGGCATCGGCGCCGGCTCGGCGAGCCCGGCGACCGAGCGGCTGCGCGACATCCTCGCCAATCTCAACGTGCCACCGCTGGAACCGGTGCCGTCGGACCACGTGCTGACCAAATCCTTCTTCATCCTTCCGGAGTTCCCCGGCCGCTTCAGCGGCAGCCCGCTCTGGGTCGAGGCCTCGCTCGACGCCAGCAACACCGAGAACCGTCCCGTGCGCACCGGCGACGGCGTCTCGCCGATCATGATCACCGCCAATGATTTCGCCGGCGCCTGGGCGGTCGACGAGAACGGCGATCCGATGCTGCCGACCGTGCCGCCGGACCCGATGCAGCGCGTCTACGCGCTACGCGCTGGCGTCAACATCATGATGTACATGCTGACCGGCAATTACAAATCCGACCAGGTGCACGTACCCGTGCTGCTCGAACGGCTGGGGCAGTAGGTCATGAACTGGTCGATCTCCTTCGAACCGCTCGTCTCGTGGCCGCTCTTCGGCCTGCTCTTCGTGCCGTTGCTGCTGTTGGCGCTGGTCGGCCTGTGGTTCCGCCAGCGCGGCTCGACATTGCGCTTCATCGCGCTGCTCGCCCTTGCCGCGGCTTTGCTCAACCCGGTGTTCCTGGCCGAGGAGCGCGAGGCGCTGAAAAGCGTCGTTGCGCTTATCGTCGACCGCAGCCAGAGCCAGGGTATCGGCGACCGCAGCAAGCAGACCGACGAGGCGCTGGCCGGGATGCAGGAGCGTCTCGGCCGCTTCAAGCAATTCGATGTCCGCGTCGTCGAGGCCGGCAAGTCCGAAGCCGCCGACGAACGCACCGAAACCAGGCTGTTCAGCGCGTTGGAGGGCACCTTCCGCGACGTGCCGCCATCGCGCATCGGCGGCGCGATCATGATCACCGACGGCGAGGTGCATGACGCACCCGGCGGAACGCCGGAATTCAACGCGCCGCTGCATGCGCTGATTACCGGCAGCGAGCATGAGAAGGACCGCCGCATCCGCTTCGAGAACGCGCCGCGCTTCGGCCTCGTCGGCAAGCCGCTCGACATGACCTACCGCGTCATTTCGACGGAAGGCAATGGCGCTCCGGTGGATGTGCGGGTCTCGGTCAATGGCGAGCAGGTCTCGGTCGAGCACGCGACCGTCGGCCAGCCGATGAAGCTCTCGATCACCATTCCCAATGCCGGCCGCAACATCGTCCAGCTCGGCATCGACCGCGAGCCCGGCGAGTTGACGGACGCCAACAACTGGGCGATCGCCCTGGTCGACGGCATCCGTGAGAACCTGCGCGTGCTCTTGGTCTCCGGCGAGCCGCATGCCGGCGAGCGCACCTGGCGCAACCTTTTGAAGTCGGACGCGTCGGTCGATCTCGTCCACTTCACCATTCTGCGCCCGCCGGAAAAGCAGGACGGCACGCCGATCAACGAGCTGTCGCTGATCGCTTTCCCGACGCGCGAGCTGTTCGTTGAGAAGATCAAGGATTTCGACCTGATCATCTTCGACCGCTACCAGCACCGCGACGTACTGCCGATCCTCTATTACGACTACATCTCCGAATATGTCGAAAAGGGCGGCGCGCTGCTGATTGCCGCGGGTCCCGAATATGCCGGCGAGAACTCCATCGCCCGCACGCCGCTCAACGCCGCGCTGCCGGCCATGCCGACCGGCGAAGTGGTGGACAAGGCCTTCTATCCGCGCCTGACCGATCTCGGCCAGCGCCATCCGGTGACGCGTGGGCTCGACGGCTCGGCGAGCGAGCCGCCGCATTGGAGCCGCTGGTTCCGCACCATAGGCGTCAAGAATCCGGAAGGCGAAGTGGTGATGAAGGGCGCCGACGACCGGCCGCTGCTCCTGCTCGACCGCAAGGGTGAAGGCCGTGTCGGCATGCTGCTCTCCGACCAGGGGTGGCTGTGGGCGCGCGGTTTCGAAGGCGGCGGCCCGCATGTCCAGCTCTACCGGCGCATCGCCCATTGGCTGATGAAGGAGCCGGAGCTGGAAGAGGAACGGCTGACCGCCGACGGCCGTGGCATGATGCTTGAAATCCGACGCCAGACGATGAGCGACGATCCGGGTCCCGCTCAGGTGATCACGCCGTCAGGCAAGACGGTGACGGTGAAGCTCGAGAAAGCCGAGCCCGGCACCTTCACCGGCAGCCTGCGGACCAGCGAGATCGGCCTATACCAGATCGGCAATGGCGATCTCACCGCGCTTGCCCATGTTGGCCCGATCAACGCGCCGGAGTTCTCCGACGTGATCTCGACCGAGGATCGGCTGAAGGCACCGGCCGAAGCGACCGGCGGCAGCGTTCGGCGGCTGGCCCCGTCATCCACCCTCGCAAATCTCGCCGGCGGCGTGACGCTGCCCTCGATCGTGCCGGTCCGCTCCTCGGCGGCGGCTTCGGGTGACGACTGGATCGGCCTGCGCACCACCGACGACAGCACCCTGAAGGCCGTGTCGCGCGTGCCGCTGTTCGGCGGCTTCCTCGGCCTCGGCCTCCTGCTGCTCGCCATCGGCTCGATGTGGTATCGCGAGGGGCGGTGAGTTTCTTACCTCTCCCCTTGTTGTGGGAGAGGTCGGATTGCCCCGATTTGTCTTTCACAAATCGGCTGGCAATCCGGTGAGGGGTAAGCTTGGCGCCAAGCTGGAACACATCTCATCCGTCTCGGCGCTGCGCGCCGATCCACCTTCTCCAGCAAGGGGAGAAGGAAAGGCGCCTGCCCCTACTCTTCCGGTTCGACGGTGAACAGCAGCGGATAGCCCTTGGCCTTGCCGGCGTCAGTCGCCCGCGTCGCCTTGGTTTCGGCGACATCCTTGGTGAACACCGCGACCACGCAGACGCCGCGCGTATGCGCCGTGATCATCACACGATGCGCCTGGTCCTCGCTGAGCTTGAACTCGCCTTTGAGCACAGTGACGACGAATTCGCGCGGCGTGAAATCGTCATTGATCAGGATGACCTTGTAGAGCTTTGGCCGCTCTGTTTTCGGCTGCGTCTTGGTGCGCGGTTTGAGGACTGTTTCAGGCATCGGCGTCCGCCAGTTGGGAACCAGGCAATTCCAGGAAGAGTGCTCGCGGTTTTCCGTCCGCAATTGCGCGGAGCTTAACCCATTTGCCGCCGTGGTGGCGGGCGAGCGCTCGGCCTTATGTGGGAGAGCGTTGTTTACGGTTCAACGGCCCTGCCGACGCATTGTTGTGCCGGACCTGCCGGAGCCGCCATCATCCATGCGGGAACCACGCTCCATGAATGCCGTGATCATCCAGGCGGCGAAGCCGACCAGGGTTATGCCGGTCAGCACGAGCAGAATCCACGACTGCGTCGGCGTGATGTAGTCGAAGCTTGAAGAGATCAGCGGAGCAAAGAGCTCGGGCTCGGTCCTGCCGCTGGCGGGATCCGGCACAGGGCTTGCGGTAAAGATGATCAACGATCGCACGGCCGCGGTGACGATCAGGCCGCCGAGTGTCAGCGAACGCATCCGGGACGAAAACCGCTTCTTCATGCGGATTGTCCTACAGCACCGGCATTGCAATCAAGTTAAGCGTGTGTGGCGGAAACTGCCGATTGAGAAGGCTTCCGTCGCGCGTAAGCCGCCCCGGCTTGAGCCGGAGCGGCTTTGTAAGATGGAATGCCGAAGCCTGGATCAGGTCTTCGGAGCGTCCTTCTTCTCGGTCTTCTTGACGACCTTCTTCGTGGGGGCCTTCTTGTGCTTCTTGGCCGCGACTTTCTTCACCGGCTTGGCCGTGGCATCGGCCGGGGCGGTCGTGGTCGTCGAGGCAGCCGGGGCGGCGGTCGTGGTGGCGGCGGCGTTGCCGAGAGCCGGCATCGCGAAAGCGAGAGCAACACCGAGGCCGAGGGCGGAGAGGATGGACTTCTTCATGGCTTCATTTCCTTTTTCTTGCAGATCTGGATGAGCGTCACTGAACGGGATCGATCGGCGTCACTCCAAGCAGCTTCAAAGCGTTTGCGAGCATCCGGATTCCCTGTGCCTGTTTCTTGTTGGCGCAGAACCGGTTTCCCTTTCTTTGCAGTGCTTTCGCCGCGGTGACCTGCGTTGCCGCGGCATGGGTTTCGAGGGCTTCGTCAACCTGACGGCTCAGATTGGTGCAGCGCTCGGTCCGGGTGAGCGGTGGCGCGACCTTTGCGGTTGAGGCGCCGGCCGCGGCGGTGATGAGCGATATGCTGAGCAAAGCACCCATCACGCTGATCCAGAACCTCTGCATTGGTCTCGTCCGTTACTCCGGAAACTTGCGTCGCAGCCGATGACCTGACCGCCACGGCACCGGTTATGACCTTGAAATTTTTCACCAGTTTTTCCCGACTGTAGAATTTTGTTTCTGGATTGTTTCTGGGGAATCCGGCTGGGGCGGAGATCGCGACCTCTGGCCAAGATATGGCCCGAATTCTATCGTGTGAGAGATCGCCGAAGGGACGCCCGGCTTACAGAATCATAGGTTTCGAGTGAAATCGGACGCACACATACTGATCGTCGACGACGACAAGGGCATACGCGACCTGCTGCAGGAGTTCTTCCAGAAGCGCGGACTGCACACGACGGTGGCCGGCGACGGCACCGAGATGGAGGCGGTCCTGCGCCGGACACCGGTGGACCTGATCGTTCTCGACGTGATGCTGCCCGGAAAGAGCGGACTTGAGCTTTGCCGCGAGATCCGTGCCAACTACACCACGCCGATCATCATGCTGACCGCGGTCACCGAGACGACCGACCGCGTTGTGGGTCTCGAGATGGGCGCCGACGACTATGTGCCCAAGCCCTTCGATCCGCGCGAGCTTCTGGCCCGCATCCGCGCCGTGCTAAGGCGTAACGGCAGCGCCGAGCCGCGCCGCCCCGTCGCCAAGCAGATATACCGCTTCGCCGGCTGGACGATGGACTGCGCCCGCCGCCGCCTGACGGCCCCCGACGATGTGCGGGTAGAGCTGACTATGGCCGAGTTCAACCTGTTGCAGACCCTCGTGAAGAGCGCAGGACGCGTGCTGACCCGCGAGCAGCTGATCGAGCTTTCCGGCGGCGACACGGGCTACAGCTTCGACCGCAGCGTCGACATTCTGGTGAGCCGCCTGCGCCGCAAGATGGAAGACGATCCGAAGACGCCGAAACTGATCCTGACGGTGCGCAGCGGCGGCTATCAGTTCCTGCCCGAGACAACGTCCGAATGAGACGCTTCCTGCCGCAGACCCTGCCTGCCTGGGTGCTGCTCATCGTCATCGCCGGCCTCATGCTCAGCCAGGTGGCGACGCTTTACATCGTGGCGCGTGACCGCGCCGCGGCCAACAGTGTCGTCGATCTCTACCGGTTGAACGACCGCGCCTATTCGCTCGTGCAGCTGATGCATGACGCCACGCCCGAAGAGCGCAAGGCGACCGCGTCCGGCCTGTTCAACTCGACCTATGCGCTGACGGTTTCGGACACGCCCGCCGTCACCTCCTCGATCGCCGGCGATGATCAACTGGCCGAGTTGGAGGACATCCTGGTCGGGCGCCTGTCGAAATTCGGCATCACCGACGCGCGCGTGCGGCGCGATCCGGCCACCCAGGAGGCCGACGTCCCGGACGGTCAGGCGGTGAACAAGGATGTCGGCCAGGTCGAGCGCGACCTTCTGGTCCTCGCCGCGGATTTCGCGCAGAGCGACAAGCTGACGGCGTCGTTGCGTTTTTCCGACGGGCAGTGGTTGAATTTCACGGAACCGATCACGCCGGCGGGGCCGATTCTGAGCCTCGACAGCCTGCCGCTCTACTCGCTGATCGCCGGTTTGATCGTGATCATGTCGATCTGGTCGTTGCGCCGGCTGACCGCGCCTTACCGGATAATGGAAACGGCGGTGACGCGGATCGGCAACGACCTGAAAAGCCCGCCGATCTCAGAGAGTGGCAGCCGCGAGATCCGCGCCGCGGCAAAGGCGATCAACGCCATGCAGATGCGCCTGCGCGACTATGTCGAGGACCGCGAGCACCTCGCGGCGGCGCTGGCGCATGACCTGCGCACGCCGCTGACCCGCATGCGCCTGCGCCTCGAGCTATTGCGCAGGTCGCCCGCCCGAGATGCGCTTGCGCACGACCTCGCCGACATCGAAAGCATCGCGAGCTCTGTCATCGATTTCGCCAAATTCGAGGTGACGGAGGAAAAGGCCGAGCGGATCGATTTCTGGTCGCTGGTGGAATCGGTCGCGGACTCTTTCGAGGACGCGTCCTTCGACGAGGACGCGATGCCTTCGCGCGGCCTGATCTGCATCGCGCGGCCGGTGGCGCTGCGCCGCTGCATCACCAATCTCATCCAGAACGCGGTGACTTACGGCAAGAAAGCGCATCTCGGCGTGCGGCGAACAGGCGACACGATCACGCTCTCGATCCGCGACGAGGGCCCCGGCATCCCGCAAGCGAAGCTGGACGCGGTGTTCGGCTCCTTCGTGCGGCTGGAGGAATCGCGCAACCGCACGACCGGCGGCCTCGGCCTCGGCCTCACCATCGCCCGCAACATCGCTCGCGGCGCCGGCGGCGAGGTCGATCTTTCCAACTATCCGGGCGGTGGCTTGCTGACCGAACTACGGCTGCCCGTGGCAGCTTGAGTCAGCAGGCGGCTTGCTGGTCTCAATCCGCCACTGGATCGGCCGGCTCTTCCTTGTGATAGTGCCGCCCGTCCTGGCCACGAGGAACCGCATCATGTTCTACGCTATCCTTGCCTATCACGTCGAAGACACCGTCCAGTCCTGGACGCCTGACGAGGACGCGGCGCTGATGAAGGACCTGCTCGAGGTCAACGACAGGCTGACCCGAGCGGGCAAGCTCGGCCCGGCTGCCAGGCTTGACGCGACGGCTAAGGCGGTGACGCTGCGCGGCCCGGGCGACGGCATGGTGATCGACGGTCCCTTCGCCGAAACCAAGGAGCAATTGCTTGGCCTCTACGTCCTCGACTGCGCCGACCAGGACGAAGCGATCGCCGCCGCGCGCGATCTCAAGCGCGTCAACCCAAGCGCCGTCTACGAGATCCGGCCGATCATGCTCTATCTGCCCGGCGCCACACTGGCGGCTGGTTGAGATCTTTTCCCGCGGCCGCCCACTCGCGAGCGGTTCACTGGCGCGCGCGGTGCCTGATGATGCGGTTGCGAGCCGCGACATCGGCAGGAGCCTCATCGACCGGGTAGCCGAAATCCTTCAGTTCTGAAATCGACAGGCCGGCCAAAGCCCGGCGCTGCCTTGCATCCTGATATCGGCGCTGGAGCCCGGCGAAGACGATCGCGATGTTGGTGGCAAGCGTGCCGGCAAAGCGGGTGGTGGGCTGGAAGGCTCTGATGCTGATATACGCCATTGCCATTCTCCTTCGTTCGAATTTGCGAAGGCAATGTCCCATCGACGCGCTTGGCCAATGTTCATCCAGGCGTGAAAGCGCGGCAAAAACCGCGCTAAATCGGCGTTAAGTCGGCTGCAGGACGTGTTACTCTGGCCCAAGGCTGTTTCACGGGGGCCGGGGTGCACATCCGATTGCTTGGCAGCATCGAGGTTGTCTCTGCAGGCGGGCAACCTCTGCACTTCGCGACGCGCAAGACGTCGCTGCTTTTTGCCGCGCTCGTTCTGGCCGGCCCCAAGGGCCTTCGCCGCGACAGGGTTGCCGCGATGCTGTGGGCCGGCAGTGGCGAGCAGCAGGCGCGAAACAGCTTGCGTCAGGCTCTCGTCGACATCAGGCGGCTGTTTCCCTCCACGGGTGACGAGGCCATCCGCATCGAAGGCAATGCCGACACAATCTGGCTGGCGCACCTGCCGACGAGGCCGACATCTGGATTTTCGACCGGGGGTGCCAGGCCGATGACGGCGCGAGCCTAGCGGCAGCGGCTGACCTCTACCGGAGCGAACTCCTCGACGGGCAGTCATCCCCCGGCGAGATTGACGACTGGTTCGCGCCGCTTCGCGCGAACTATACTCGTAAGGCGCTGGATCTGGTCGAGCGGCTGAGCCTCTTGCCGGCGCTGGGTCCGCGCGAGGAACAGGCCTGCGAAGCATTGGCCGAAAGATTAGTGGCGCTCGATCCATGTGCCGAGCAGGCTCATCGCGCCCTCATTCGCATCTTCCGCCGCCGCGGCAAGACCAACGATGCCTTTCGGCAGTTCCTGGCCTGCAAGGAAGCGCTAAAGCGCGAGCTCGACGTCGAACCCGAAGAGGCGACGCGGGCGCTGGTCGAACGGATAGAGGCGACCGCGGAGTTGGGGGAGCCCGCAGCCGATCGCGGGCCGCCTCAGGCCGAACTGTCTCTCCTCGAAGCCAAGGCGGCACGTCCTGCCGTCTCTGTGCCAGAAAAACCGTCGATCGCTGTCCTGCCGTTCCAGAACATGAGCGGCGACGCCGAGCAGGAATACTTCACTGACGGCGTTGTCGAGGAGATCACGACGGCGCTGTCGCATGTGAATTGGCTGTTCGTGATCGCGCGAAATTCCGCCTTCGCCTATAAAGGCCAAGCGGTCGACGTCACGCGCGTCGCGCGCGAACTCGGGGTGCGCTACGTGCTGGAGGGTAGCGTGCGCAGGGCCGGTAGCCGGCTGCGCGTGGCAGGCCAACTCGTCGAGGCGACGGCGGGGGTGAGCCTGTGGGCCGACCGCTTCGAAGGTGACGTTTCGGAGGTGTTCGAGTTGCAGGACCTCGTCGCCTCCCGCGTCATCGGCGCGATTTCGCCCCGGCTCGAGCAGGCCGAGATAGCGCGCGCCAAGCGCAAGCCCACCGAAAGCCTCGACGCTTACGACCACTATCTGCGCGGCATGGCCAGCCTGTTGGAAGAAGCGCTGCCGCAATTCTACAAGGCCATCGAGCTCGATCCCGATTTTGCCGCCGCACAGGGCGCAACCGCCTGGTGCTATTTCTGGCGGATGGCGAACGGCTGGATGACCGACCGGCAGAAGGAAACCGACGAGGTTTCCCGACTGGTCGGCAACGTCGCCATTGCCGGCCAGGACGACGCGGTTGCGCTGGCCTTTGGCGGCCTGGCGCTGGGCTATGTCATCGGCGATTACGAGGCCGGCTCGGCACTTGCCGACCGCGCGCTGGCGCTCAACCCGAACTGTGCCGCGGCCTGGAGCGCCAGCGGCTGCCTCAAGGCCTGCCACGACGATCCGGACATCGCCATCGAGCACCTGTCGCGGGCAAGACGGCTGAGCCCGCTCGATCCGCTGACCTTCTTCATGCAGTCCTTTACTGCGTTCGCTCATTTCGTTGCCGGCCGCCATGACGCCGCATGGCCAGTTGCCGAGGCAGCCTCACGCGAGCAGCCATATTATCTGACCGGCCTGCGCGTGGCTGCCGCCAGCAATGCCATGGCCGGCAGGCTGGATGCCGCGAGAAGATACATCTCACGTTCGCTGGCGCTCGACCCCGAGCTGACGCTTTCCAACCTCAAGCATAGGGTGGGGCAGATCAGGCCGGACTATTTCGCCAAATATGTCGAGGCGCTGCGGCTGGCCGGCCTGCCCGAATGACAAGCTTTGGCCGTGTGCTTTCTAGGCCTGGGACATGGTCGCTTCGATTTCTCTTCCAACACGAAGCATCTCGCGCACCAGCAGGTCGAGATCCTCGCGACGGGTGCGGTGATTGGCGATCGCCACCCTCAGGCAGTGCCGGCCGTGCACGGTGGTGTCGGACAGAGCCGCGATGCCCTCTTCCTGCAGTCTCAGCATGATCTCGGTGTTGAACGCCTTGAGCCGCTCTTCGGACCCACCATCAAGCCGGTGTCGGAAGCTGACGATGTTGATGGTGGTCGGCGCCATCAGCTCGAGCGCCGGCTCCGCCTCGATTAGCCGGGTGAGGTAACGGGCCTGGGCGATGCTCTGGTCGATCAGCCGACCGAACTTTTCAACGCCGTGCTCCTTCAACGCCATCCAGATTTTTAGCGCGCGGAAGCCGCGTGAGGTCTGGAGGCCGTAGTCGAACAACCATTCTCCCGACGCGAGGCCGCGCGGCGCCGATTCCAGATATTCCGGCGTGACGGCAAACGTGTTGCGGTGCTGGGATGCGTCCCGCACCAGCGCGCAGCCGGCCTCGAACGGCGCATGCAGCAGTTTGTGCGGATCGAGCGCGATCGAATCCGCCTGTTCAATGCCGGCGACGAGCGACCGGTTCTCGGGCGCGATCGCGATCAGCGCGCCGATACAGCCGTCGACATGGAACCAGAGGTCTTCTTCGGCTGCCACTTGCGCCAGCGCCTGCAGGTCGTCGACCGCGCCGGTGTTGACCGTGCCGGCGGTGCCGATCACGCAGGCCGGCTTGAACCCCGCCTCGCGGTCCTCCGCGATTGCCGCCTTCAGCGCCACGACATCGATGCGAAGGCCCGCATCGGTCGGTATCCGCCGCAGCGCCCGGTTGCCGAGACCAAGCGCCTCCATGCCTTTGCGGTGGCAGGAATGGACCTGGTCCGAGGCGTAATAGCGCAGCGGCTTGGGCATGGCGCCGACGCCACGCTCGCGCACGTCGACGCCCGCTTTGACGTTGCGCGCCACGGTCAGGCCGATGATGTTGGCCATCGAGCCGCCGCTGACCAGCGTGCCGCTGGCCGAGGCCGGGAAGCCGACCATCTCCTTCATCCAGTTGACCACCTGGCTGTCCATCAGCCCTGCGGCGTGGTTGCCGCCGCCGAGATTGGAGCCCTGGATCGCGGCCAGGAAGTCACCGAGCGCGCCGGTGAAGTTGCTGGATCCCATATACCAGGACCAGAAGCGCGGATGGATGTTGCCCATCGGGTAAGGCATGACGTTGCGCGCGACATCGTCATAGACGTCGGCCACCGGCGCCGACTCGCGGGGTATCGGCGCCGAGAAGAATGAGCGCACCTCGGCCGGCATCTCGCGCCAGACCGGTCGCTCACGCACATCCTTGAGATAGGTGATGGCCTCGTCGACAATCCGATGCGACAGTGTCCCCATATCGGCCCAGTCCGGCGGATCGAGCGTCTCGTCCGCGGCCGCCGTCTCCTGAAAGCTGTCCATTCTTATCTCTCGCCGGCATGTGGGTGATATATGCAAGATGGCGACGCCGCCATTCGAACGGCGGCGTCGCCATATCCATCTTCAGGCCTCGAACTGGCAGCTCGGCGTCGATCGAGAGAGCGCGGTTTCCTCGGCGTCCATATCGGCTTCGATGCCGTCGAAGAGCGGCGTCGACATGTAGCGTTCGCCGGTATCGGGCAGCATGCACAGGATCACAGAGCCGGCCGGAGCCTTGCCGGCGATCTGGCGTGCCACGGCGAAGGTGGCGCCGCCGGAAATGCCGGTGAAGATCCCTTCCTGCTGCGCCAGCGCCTTCGCCCATTTGATGCCTTCGGGACCGGGGATCGGCACCACTTCATCGTAATAGTGCCGGTCGATCGCCTCCTGCAGCACATTGGGGATGAAGTCCGGCGTCCAGCCCTGGATCGGGTGTGGCTCGAAAGCCGGATGGCTGGCGGATGGAGCCCCACCGGCGCCGCGCTCCTGGGCCTTGCCGCTGCCGATCAGCTGCGCGTTCGCCGGCTCGGCAAGCACTATTCTCACCTCCGGCCGCTCGCGGCGCAGCACCCGTCCGACGCCGGCCACCGTGCCGCCGGTACCATAGCCGGTGACAAGGACGTCGAGCCTCGAACCAGCGAAATCGTTGATGATCTCGCGGCCCGTGGTCGCCTCGTGGATGGCGGCATTGGCCTCGGTCTCGAATTGGCGCGCCAGGAACCAGCCATTGGCCTCGGCAAGCTCGACCGCCTTCTTGTACATCCCAAAGCCCTTCTGGGCGCGTGGCGTGAGCACCACCTTGGCGCCCAGCATGCGCATCAGCTTGCGGCGCTCGATGGAGAAGCTGTCTGCCATCGTCACCACCAGCGGATAGCCTTTCTGCGCGCAGACCATGGCAAGACCAATGCCGGTGTTGCCGCTCGTCGCCTCCACGACCGTCTGGCCGGGCTTGAGCTTACCGCTGCGCTCGCCCTCCTCGATGATGTTGAGCGCCAGCCGGTCCTTCACCGAGGCGGCCGGATTGAAGAACTCGGCCTTCACATAGATCGTCGCGTGACCCGGCCCGAGATTGTTGATGCGGATGACCGGCGTGTCGCCGACGGTGTCGAGAATGCTGTCGAACAGCCGGCCGCGGCCGGCCGTGGTCCTGATTTTCAATTGATGCAGCATGGGGCTTTCTCCTCGAAATCTCACATGCCGGTTACAAACCGGCGAATTGGGCGGCGCGGTTTCGACACCTTGCCGCGTTATTTGCATGTGACTTGCCGGCAAATCGGCAAAGGCCGCATCCGGCCCGAGAATTCGTCGCCGGATGCGCCCTGTCGTGTTTGGTGATAGAACATGGACCAACTCGTCAGCGTGGGAGCGAGCGTGGAAACGGACGTGGAATCCGTTCATTCGGCTCTGAAAAGCAAGGCCGCGCGCCTTTCGATCAGGCTGCTCGGCCCGCTCGCGATCATGCGCGACGATGTTCCCGTCGCGCTGCCATCGTCACGCAAGCTGCGCGCGCTGCTTGCCTATCTCGCGCTGGCGCCTCGCCCCGTCAGCCGCAGCCGGCTCTGCGAGCTTCTATGGGATGTCCCCAACGATCCGCGCGGCGAGCTGCGCTGGTGTCTGAGCAAGCTGCGTGCCGCCCTCGACGAACCGGGCCTGCACCGGATCGAGACCGAAAGCGACACCGTGGCGCTTCGCCTCGGCGATACGAGCGTCGATGCGGTCGAGGCCGCTGACGCGGTGGCGGAAGGGATCGAGACGCTCGGCCTCGACCGTCTGCGGACGCTTGCGCAACTGTTCGCCGGCGACTTCCTCGATGGGCTGGAGGTCGATCGTAGCCCGCATTTCGGCAGCTGGCTGACGGCGCAGCGCCGGCGTTTTAGCGCATGCCATGTCGCCGTCCTGGAGCACATCATCGGCCTCGCTCCGCAGGGAGCCGATGAGGCCGGCGCCTATATCGACAAATGGCTGGAGCTCGCGCCCTTCGATGGTCGCGCGCATGTGGCGCTGCTGGAAAATCTGGCGCGGCGCGGCCAGATCGGCGCCGGCGAGGAGCACCTTGCCACCGCGGCGGAGCTGTTTCATTCGGAAGATCTGGATTTCACGCCATTGCGCGAGGCCTGGCAGGAAATAAGGGCCCGTAACGCCGGCGCAACGCCAGGCACCAGATCCGAGCCTGCTTTCCCGTTCCCGGAATCGCCAGTCGCCGCGACCGAGCCCGAATCCGCGGCGATACGCCGGGCTTCGCTCGCGGTGATGCCTTTTGCGGAAAGCGCCGGCACCGGCGGCTTCCGTGGCGGGCTTGCCGACGGCCTGACGCACGACATCATCACGCGGCTTGCCAAGCTTCGCGATTTCTTCGTCATTGCCCGCGGCTCGGTCTTCGCGCTCGCCGAGAAAAACATTGCGCCGGACGACGCCGGGCGCAGGCTGAATGTCGATTATGTCGCGACAGGCTCGGTGCGCAGCCTGCCGGGCCGCTTCATCGTGTCGGTTGAGCTTGTCGAGGTGCGCACGGCGCGGATCGTCTGGGCCGAGACCTTCGAGCACAAGCCCGACGACATCTTCATCGTCATCGAGGATATCGGCAACAGCATCGTTTCCTCCATCGCCGCCGAGATCGCGACGGTGGAGCGCAACCGCGCTTTGCTGAAGGCGCCCAATTCGCTCAACGCCTGGGAGGCTTATCATCGCGGCCTCTGGCACATGTATCGCTTCACCCGCCAGGAAAACGAACTGGCGCAGCATTTCTTCGGCGAGGCGCTGAAGCTCGACCCCACTTTCGCGCGCGCCTATGCCGGCATGTCCTTCACCCACTGGCAGAATGCCTTCCAGCGCTGGGGCGACCGCGATCGCGAGACCGCGCTTGCCTTCGAAAGCGCCGGCCAGAGCCTGCTGGTCGATGACCGCAATCCCGCCGCCCACTGGGCAATGGGCCGCGCGCTGTGGCTGCGCGGCGAACAGGACGGCTCGCTGCTCGAACTGGCGAATGCCGTCGACCTCAGCCCGAACTTCGCGCTCGGCCACTACGCGCTGTCTTTCGTTCATTCGCAATCGGGCGATCCGCAATCGGCTATCGGCTCGTCCGACCATTCGCGCCATCTCAGCCCCTTCGACCCGCTGCTGTTCGGCATGATGGGCGCGCGCGCCATGGCGCATGCAAGGCTGGGCGAATTCGAAGCGGCCGCCGAATGGGCGCTGAAGGCGGCCGCGAGGCCAAACGCCCATGTCATCATCCTGGCGATCGCCGCCCATTGCCTGGCGCTGGCCGGCCGGCAGGACGAGGCGCGCAACTACGCCGCCAAGATCCGCAACACCTGGCCCGATTATCGCGCCGACGATTTCATCGCCACGTTCCGCTTCGACCGCGATGGCGAGGCGCTGTTCCGGAACGGCGCCAAGCTGATCGGGCTGAATTGAGCCGCCGGCCGTTTGCCGGCCGGCATCACCTGAATATCAACACACCTCAGTGCATCAGCGGGCCGCTGGCCTTCCGCCAAGCGTCTATGCCGCCCTGGATGTGGCGGGCACTGGAAATGCCGACATCCTGCGCTGCTTGCACGGCCATCGCCGAACGCTCACCGAAGGCGCAGTAGAACAGGAGCTGCTTGCTCGTCGACTTCGCCAGCTCATGCAGCATGCCGCCGGCGGCGATGTTTTCCTGCAGCCGCGCATAGGGCAGATGGATCGCGCCGGGGATGACGCCGTGGCGCTCGCGCTCCGACTGCTCGCGCAGGTCGATCAGCGCCACGTCGGCACGTCCGACCAGCGCCAGCGCCTGTTCTGCCGTCACCGCCCAGCCGCGGCTGGCGATGTCGTCCTGATGCAACCCGACCCGCATGTTGGCGGGCACGGCCACATCCATCATCTTCGGGTTGGCCAGGTTCAGATTGTTCATGATGTTCACGTACTCGTCGACCGACTTCACCTGGAGGCGCGGGTTGAAGGCCTTCTCCTCGCCGATCGTCGACACGGTCTCGCCCTTGTAGTCATGCGCGGGGAAAATCAGCGTTTCGTCCGGCAGCTTGAGCAGGCGGCCGAAGATCGATTCATACTGCTGCCGCGGATCGCCGTTCTGGAAATCGGTGCGGCCGGTGCCGCGGATGAGCAGCGTATCGCCGGTGAAGACCCGGTCGGGCAGGACGAAGCTGTAGGAATCGTCGGTATGGCCGGGCGTGTAGATGACGTCGAGCGCCAGCCCTTCAATGCCGAGCTTGTCGCCATCGGCAAGCCGCATCGACACGACGTCGGCCTTGGTCTGCTCGCCCATCACGGTCACACAATGCGTCCTGTCGCGCAGGGCGCCGAGGCCGGTGATATGGTCGGCGTGAAGATGCGTGTCCACTGCCTTGACCAGCCTCAAATCCAGCTCATTGACCAATTGCAGGTAACGCTCGACCTTCTCCAGCACCGGATCGATGATCAGCGCCTCGCCGCCGCGCCGGCTGGCGAGCAGATAGGAGTAGGTGCCCGAGACGGAATCGAAGAGCTGGCGGAAAATCATCGTCGCGTACCCCGCTGCATTTTCACCGCCGGGCATCGCCCTCACGGCCGCAGCAATATTCTACTGCATAGACTTCTGGAATCAGAATGGATTTCGAAAAATATATGAGCCGGTAGACGGCCTTCCCAGCAGCCACGGGATGCCAACCCTCAAATGCGGTGCGGGCTGGTCGATCAGAACCCTCAAAAAGCCTTGCTGAGGCGAGCCTGGCCTCGGACGGTGAAGGCGTTGTCGGTCCCGTAACCGGCCTCGAAGCCGGCATTGAGCGTAAGGCCGGCGCCCACCTCCGCCGCGACATCCGCGCCGGCGAAGCCGCGCAACACGAATTTTCTGCCGCCCACGGGAAAAGAGATGTCCTGGCCGAGCAGCGTCGCCGAAACGTCGCCATTGCTTTGCGCGATCACATCGACCCCGGCGCGAAGCGTGGTTTGCCAGGCCTGCGTTGGCGTGCTGACAGGCGTCAAAGCCAGCGCGAGCTGGCCACGCGTCTCGAAGACGTTGACGTCACGCCGCGAGATCGCGAGATCGCCGTCCGAGCCGCTCTCGGCGTAGTCGTCGATGAAGAGCCCCGCATATCGCAGCCGCACGCTGGGTATCAGCGTACCGGCCGTCACCGGAAGCCGCATGCCGAGCGTGACCGACGGGCTGAGGAAGACGCCGTTGAAATCGGCCCGCGCCGTCTCGATGCCGCCGAGCACCAGATTGTTCGCGACACGGCGGCGGCTGCGCTCCTGCAGCACGCCGGCCACGAATGCCGCTTCGGCGAAATGGCCACCTGCGTCATAGCCGAGATAGCCACCGGCAAACGCGCCGCGATGGACGATCTCCTGCGCGTCATCGTCGACCTCGGTCGATGCGGCGGCGCCGCCGAGGAACAGGCCACCAAGGAAGCCGTCGCCCGAGCGCCTTTCAGCGCCGGCGACCACGCCGCCCAACGCCTCGCTGAACCCGGCGAATGCGCCGGAGCCACCCTGGGAGCGTATCCCGCCGAAAGTGGAGATCCAGGCGTCCGGACCTTTCCGCGGCGCAAGCAAGTCATCGCCTCGGGCGGGCAAACGCGCCTCGACGACGCCGGCTATGCCGTCGACAAGGTCCTTGAGCAGCGGCGCGCTGCTCGCAAATCCGGCGATGTCGACCACCGCCACGCTGTCGCCGCTCGTCACGAACGGCCTGCCGCCTGTGAGGATGGTTTGCGGCAGGCCGCTCCCCGAAAAACTCATGACGGCGTTGAGGGCAGGGCCGAAGGTGACGGTGTTGCCGCCACCGGAAAAGACGATTGGCCCCTGGATGGCCGTCCCGCCCAAAAGATTCAGCACCGCGCCGGACGCGCCGAAATAGATCGCCACGCTCTGGTCGCTGAAGACGCGACCGGAATTGGTTATAACGGAGTTGCCGCCCTGGGCCGCAATGCCGACACCGCCCAGACCCGCTACGACCACCGAACCGGAATTGGTGATCGTGGCGTTGCCGAACAGAGTAGTGATACCCGCCGAAGCTGTCCCGAAGACATCGACCATGCCGCTGTTGGCGATCGCGATGTCATTGCCGCTGGCGCCGATGCCGACCGAAGCCAGGCCCGACACAAGGATCGACCCTGAATTATCGAGTCGCAGCCCGTTGCTCTGCCAGAGAATCCCGCCGGCCGCGGTCCCATAGGCCTCGATGGACCCGCTGTTGTCCACCGTCAGGTCCGGCCCATCGCCTATTATGCCTGCGGCCGCCGTGCCGGAAACGCCGATGAAGCCACCGTTGTCCACATGCCCGCCCGGGGCATCGCTGATGATGCCGTATGTGGCGATGCCAAGCGTTTCTATCGAGCCGCTGTTCACGATACGCGCATTGCCGCCCTCCGACAGGACGCCGATCGAGCCATCGCCTATCGCCAGGATCGCTCCGTTGTTGAGGATGGTCGCGTCGGGCCCTTGCGAATGCACATTGGCCGCGCCGCCGCCCAATGTTCCGATCAGCCCGTAATTGGTCAGCCGCTGACCCGAATTGAACATCCGCACGGCATCGACGCCGGCGCCGAATGTTTCGATCGCTCCATTCGACTGCACGATACCGGTGTCGCCGGCATCACTCATCGTCTGCTGACCGGCGATCACGCCATTGCCGATGACAAAATCCTGGGCGAACGCCGCGCCGCTTCCAAGCGAGACGACAATCGACAGCGCTATCGCGCCTGGAACCCCTGTGCGCGACGTCGGCATCACCCCTCTGGCACATGGCCACGCAACAGGTGGATTCTGCGCCCGAAGGAAGCGAAAGACAAGCCGCGGGCAGCGCGCGGACCGGAGATCCGGCGTGCCAGCGAAAGAAGCCTATCGCCGAAGCACGGCGCTCAGGACGTCGCGGATGCCGATCGCGCCGACGAAGCGCGAGCCTTCGTCGAACAGCGCCACCGGCGCCGTCTGCGAGCGGTGCATGGCGAGCATCACCGTTTTCAGCGGCGTGCCGGGATTGGCCCAGAACACCTGGGACCCCTCCTCCGGCTGGCGCTCGACATCGGCGCAGGAAACCCACACCGCCGGCTTGCCGTCGCGTTCGGCCGCGGCCACCAGGCCATGCTCGTCGATCTTGAAGCGCGTCGTCTTGCGCCGGTCGAGCCACACCCAGCCATTGTCGCCCTGTTCCAGGTCGCGGCGGTCGCGCATCACGTTCCACGCCGTCAGCACCGACAGCGGGTTCACATTGGCGATGAAGTCGCGGACATAGTCGTTGGCGGGTCTGAGAACGATGTCTTCCGGCGCGCCGGTCTGGACGATGCGGCCGCCTTCCATGATCGTGATGTGGCTGCCGATCTTCAGCGCCTCCTCGAGGTCGTGGCTGACGAAGATGATGGTCTTCTTGAGTTCCGCCTGAAGCTGCAGCAATTCGTCCTGCAGCTTGGTGCGGATCAACGGATCGAGCGCTGAGAACGGCTCGTCCATCAACAGGATCGGAGCCTCGGTGGCGAAGGCCCGCGCCAGGCCGACGCGCTGCTGCATGCCGCCCGAAAGCTCATGCGCGTATTTCTTCGACCACTGATCGAGATGGACGAGCTGCAGTTGCCTCTGCACCCTCGCCTTGCGCTCGGCTTCCGGCACGCCGGCAAGCTCGAGGCCGAAGCCGACATTTTCCTCGACGGTGCGCCAGGGCAGCAACCCGAACTGCTGGAACACCATGGCCACCTGCTTCTGCCGCAGCCGCCGCAAGGTCGCCTCGTCGCAGGTGACGACATCGACGGTGCGGTCGCCGTCCTTGACCAGCACCTGGCCGCGCGACACGACGTTCAGCCGGTTGACGGCCCGAAGCAGCGTCGACTTGCCGGAGCCGGACAGGCCCATCAGCACCGAGATCTCGCCTTCATGCACGGTGAGGCTGGCGCCGGCGCAACCCAGTACATTGCCGGTCTTTTCGAGAATCTCGGCGCGCGTGGCACCCTGGTCGATCAGCGCCAGCGAACCGGCCTGATCGGCGCCGAAGACGATGTCTACGTTCTTGAAATCAACCGCGACGGTCATTTCTTGCCTCCAACGCCGATGCGGGTCATGCGGTCGAGCACGATGGCGAGCACCACGATGGCGAGGCCCGCCTCAAGCCCGAGATCGATGCGGCGCGAGCCGAGCGCGCGGTTGATTTCCGTGCCGAGGCCGCCGGCGCCGATCAGGGCGGCGAACACCACCATCGACAGCGACAGCATGATCGATTGCGTGAGACCCGCCATGATGGTCGGCAGCGCTGATGGCAGCTCCACCTTCCACAGAAGCTGGCGCTTGGTGGCGCCGAAGGCCTCGCCCGCTTCGATGATCGCCTTGGGCACCGAAACCACGCCGAGATGCGTGAGCCGCACGGCCGTCGGGATGACGAAGATGATGGTGACGATGAGACCGGGCGCGTTGCCGAGCCCGAACAGGGTGAGCACCGGGATCAGGTAGACGAAGGTCGGTAGCGTCTGCATCAGGTCGAGCACCGGCAGCATGAAGCGGTAGACCTTCGGCTTGTGCGCGGCCCAGATGCCGAGCGGCACGCCGATCGCCATCGCCATGGCCGCTGCGGCAACCACCAGCACCAGCGTCTGCACCGTCTGCTTCCACAGGTTCTGGTTGATGATGAAGATCAGGCCGAGGAAGACGCCGATGGCGAGCGGCCGCGAACGCTGCAGCAGCCAGGCGACGATCGCAACGACCAGCGCCAGAAGCACCGGCGGCACCATCAGCAGAAGATTCACCGCCCCGTCGAGGATGAAATTCAGTCCGTTCGAAAACGCCCGGAAAATCGTGTCGAAATTGTCGGTCAGGAAGCCGAAGAACGCTTTGCCCCATGGCCCGATGGGGATTTTGTAGTCGGTCAGGAATTTCGAAATCGGATCCATCTTTCCCCTCTCGGCTGCGCCGCACTTGCCGTACGGTCACCTTCTCACAGCTTAACGCATGTCACCCAAAAGTGTGCAGCGGATTTGGGAAATGACATGCATAAAAACAGAGACTTAAAGCGCAACGCGTCTTAAGAAAAAGGGCAGCCTTTTCTACTGGCTGCCCTCTTCCGGATGATCATTCCGGACTCAAAGCCGGCTCAGCTCCCGAGCGCGGTCTTGACGGCGGCAGCCGCGTCGCCGCCATCGAAAGTGGTGACGCCCGCAATCCACGGCGCAACGGCGTCGGGATGCTTCTTCAGCCAGTCTTTCGCCACCGTCTGGGCATCGCCGCCCTTCAGGATCGCGTCCATCATCTCGCCTTCCATGTCGAGATTGAACTTCAAATTGGCGATGAACTTGCCGGCGTTCGGGCATTCGGTCGTGTAGCCCTTGCGCACGTTGGTGTAGACGGTGGCGGCGCCGAAGCCGCTGTCGCCCATGCCGTCGAGATAGGTGATCTTCATGGCGCCCATCACCGGATGCGGCGTCCAGCCGAGGAAGGCGATCCACTCATTGTTCTTCATCGACTGCTCGGCCTGCGTCAGCATGCCGGCTTCCGACGACTCGACCAGTTCGAAGCCCTCGAGATTGTCCTTCGGGTTCTTGATCATGTCGAGGATGATGCGGTTGCCGTCATTGCCGGCCTCGATGCCGTAGATCTTGCCGTTGAACTTGTCCTTGAACTTGCCGAGATCGGTCAGCGTCTTGACCCCGGCGTCCGCGACATAGGTCGGCACGACGATGCCGTAGCCGGCGCCGGTCAGGTTGGTGCTGATCGTCTCGACCGAACCGTCGGCGGTATAGTCCTTGATGTCGTTGGTCATCGACGGCATCCAGTTGCCAAGGAAGACGTCGAGGTCCTTGTTCTTCAGCGAAGCCATGGTGACCGGCACCGAAAGCTGGATCGTCTGCGGCTCGTAGCCGAGCGCGGTGAGCAGCACCGAGGCCAGCCCCGTCGTGGCCTGGATGTCGGTCCAGCCGACATCGGACAGGCGAACCGCCTTGCAGCTCTCCGGATCGCCGGCATAGGCTGCGGTCGTGGTCAGAAGCGCCGCAAGGCCGATGCCTGCGACGATAGATTTCATACGCGACATGAACTTTCTCCCATTGCAATTCTTGAGGCAAAGCGAAGTCACGGTTCTTGCGCCCGCCTTGTTTCGTCAGCCAAACACCATTTTGAAGTTGTTTCAAGCGGTTCAACGTCACGATGAACGGCGCGCACTGGCCAGTAAACGACATGACGGGTTTTTGAACGACATCGAATTTTGCCACGGCACGGAGTTTTTGGTGGACGGAGCCGGCGCCCCCTCCCCGTGTCGCGGCAAGTCGGCTTAAAAGCACCTATGGCCAAGCTCTACTTCCACTACGCGACGATGAACGCCGGCAAGACGACTATGCTCTTGCAGGCGTCCTACAATTATCGCGAACGCGGCATGTCGACGATGCTGTTCGTCGCCGGCCACTACCGCAAGGGAAATAGCGGGCTGATCTCCTCGCGCATCGGCCTCGAATCCGAAGCGGAGATGTTCCGCGACGGCGACGACCTCTTCGCCAGGGTCGTCGAGCATCACGAACATACGACCGTGCATTGCGTGTTCGTCGACGAGGCTCAGTTCCTCGAGGAGGAGCAGGTCTGGCAGCTCGCGCGCGCCGCCGATCGGCTGAACATCCCGGTCATGTGCTACGGCCTGCGCACCGATTTCCAGGGCAAGCTGTTTTCCGGCTCGCGCGCGCTGCTCGCGATCGCCGACGATTTGCGCGAGGTGCGTACCATCTGCCGCTGCGGCCGCAAGGCCACGATGGTGGTCAGGCTCGGCTCCGACGGCAAGGTGGCCAAGCAGGGCGAGCAGGTCGCTATCGGCAAGGACGTCTATGTCTCGCTCTGCCGCCGCCATTGGGAGGAGGAGATGGGCAGGGCTGCACCCGACGATTTCATTGGTTTTGTCAGCCGCTGAGCCGGAAGCCTGTTGGCTGCCGATCGTCGGGTAGCCGGCGGCCACCCGCATGCAACGGCACCGTTTTGTGATGTCTTTGTTAAGGCCCTCGCTCTATTTTTCGCTCCAGCCAGAAGCCGTCGGGGGATCCTCAATGTTTCGAGCCGTTTCGTCCGCCGCGCTTTTCCTGCTTGCCAGCGGCCTTGCCGCGCATGCCGGCGGCGATGCAGCACTTGGCAAGAAGGTCTTCAACCGTTGCATCGCCTGCCACGAGGCGGAGACGGAGCGCGACAAGGTCGGCCCGCATCTGCTGGGTGTCGTCGGCCGCAAGGCCGGCTCGGCGGAGAGCTTTGCCGGCCATTATTCGCAAGCCATGAAGGACGCCGGCGCCGCGGGCCTCGTCTGGGACGAAGCCAATCTCACCGAATATCTCAAGGCGCCCAAGCAGAAGGTTCCCGGCAACAGGATGGCCTTCACCGGCCTGACCAGCGACGAAGACATCGCCAATGTGATTGCCTATCTCAAGGCCGATCCGAAGCCCTGACCGATGCGGGAGAAACCGGCATTCGCCCGACCCTCGCGCGAAAGGCTGGTCGCTGAATCATTGATTTCATCATCGCTCGCCGCAACAGATTTTCCGGCGCTGTTTCACCACCTTGGCTGTTTGCAAAAACAAGAGCTTAAGGCATATCAAAGCTGTTTGAACGCGGCGAACGTTACTGGGCGCCTTACGCATGCTTGCCTTGTCTTTCAAGGACCTGACCAGTTCTTTTGTTTTAACGTCTCTCCTTGTGTTCCTTCTTTCAATCCCTTGAAGCCCCACATATATTCGCCGCCACGACATGGAAACGGATGCCGAAGCGGGAGGCCCCAATGGCGACATTGCAGAATTTCGATGCCGAAATTGCCAAGACCAAGCAGGTCGTGCAGGACATGCGCACCAAGATCGAGCAGTCCGGCACGGTGCTCGACACGCTCGCTCAGGCCGATAAGAAGATCGGCGACGCCAATTTCGACATCGAGAACGCCCGCATCGAGGACGTGCTCAAGCAGCAGAAGGTTATGGAAGGCAACATCGCCGACCTGATCATCGGGCTAGAAGACGCCACCAACGTCTTCGGCGCCGAATTCGAAAGCATGAAGAACTACACAGGCTGGGAAAACTTCGTCGGCGTCTTTTCGGCGCAGCGCAAGCAGCGCATGCGCACCGATCGCGTCCGCAATATGTCTTTAGCCGGCAACCTGCAGGAGCTTTTGGCGAAGTCGGACACCATCGTCGGCATCCTGAAGGCGCAGAAGCAGATCCTCGACCAGCGCTACAAGACCTCCGAAACCAGCCTGTCGCAGGTGATCGAGCGCCGCAAGACGACCATGACCAGTCTGGAAGCGGTGCAGAAGCGCATCGAGGAATTGAACCCGCTGCTGCTCGACATCGAGAACAAGATCGCCGCGTCGACGACGCAGAAAGAGCGGACCGAGCTCGAGGGCGAGCGCTCCAAAATGGCGACCGAGTACAATGAAAAACAGGCCAAGGAGCAGGAACTGCTCGCCGAAAGCCAGACGCTGGAGCGCTACACCTCGATGTTCCAGACCTTCGTCGATTCGCTCAACAACCAGATCGCCGCGCAGTCGACGCTGATCAACAAGCTGACCATCGACACCGAGCAGCGCATCGTCCTCTACAAGGCCCTGGAAGATTCGCTGAAGACAGCCGCCCAGCAGGACGTCGCCCACAAGATCAACACGCTGGGCAGCCAGGTCGACAACACGGCGGAAGAGACGATGGCCGGCATCGGCGCCGCCTCGCAGAAGCATATCGGCGACCTGCTCGAGATGCATGAGAAGAACATGGTGGCTTCAGCCGACATCCAGCGACGCAAGAAGCTTGCCGACGACGCTTTCGCGCGCCGCTTCGACGAGGTGATGAAGAAGCACAATTCCGCCAACTACGTGCAGTCCTAAGCGGGTTCCGCAAAAGTGTCCCACGGTTTTGCGGTCAGAACCTGCGAAAAACAAAGGAACCCCAAGCAGCTATTCGTGGGGCATCCCACAAATAGCTGCTTGGGCGGCGCCGCTGATTTCATCTCCACGGCAGCCCCATGACACCTGAAAGCGACGCGGCGGCACGCTATTTCTCCGCCATCACGGCGGCGCTGGGCGGACTGGAAGTGTTCATGCGCGACGACCGCTCGCCGCTTTACCGACACGGCATCGTCGCCAAGATCGTCGCGGAATATATCGCGCGCCTGGACAAATCCTTTGCCTGCTGGCGCAACCGGCTGGGCTTCATGGACACCTTCCGCATTTCGCGTGCCGACAGCGGCTATCCCGTCTTCCAGAACCTGCTCGAGCTGGAAAACGACCGCCAGCACGCCGATGCCCGCCTGGCCAACATCCCGCAGGCCGGCGAGCTGCGCGAGGAGATGGCCGACTTCATCCTGCGCCACAAGGAGTTTCCCGAGGCGCTGCAGAAGTCGATGGCCGAGCGGCTCTATCTGGAGGACGTCAAGAGCGAGGCGACCTTCGGCCCGTTCACACTTGCGCAGACGGCCAAAGTCTCGGTCAACCCGAAGACCATGCGGCCCTATTATCTCGTCCACTGGGCCACGTTCGACGGCGGCGCCAACCTGCCGCTGATCTATATGGTGACGGTCGAGGACTCCTCCGAAAGCATGGTTCGCCAGCTTGTCGACGACAGCACCGGCAAGCTGAACGAGCGCGTCGACATTCCCCTTCCTGTCGACGGCCTGCTCAATCCGGAGCTTGCACACCGCTTCGACGACTTCACCGAGAAGAACTCTGCCTACACGCTCTCGCCGGCAACGATCGCGGTCAATCTCGACAAGGATTTCGAGCCGCTGCACCCGAAGCAGTTGCGGCGCGTCGTGCTTGGGCCCTTCTACTCGGCCGGCATCACCGACAACAATTCGACCGTGGCCGAGGTGCTCTCCAAGGTGCGCAAGCCGGAGAATGCCTGGCTGCTCACCTGGACAATCCAGGAGGTCTTTTCAAAGAGCGAGAAGCCCGGCCGCAGGGGTCTTTTCTCCAGCGAGAAGACGACGCAGGAATTCTTCATCAACACCGACGATCTCGAAGCGGCGCGGCAGGGCGTCTCGAGCTACGATAACCACGCGCTGATCCCGCACGAGGCCTACCAGGCGCTCTACGCCGCGGGCGAGGCGCAGAAGATCTTTTCCGGTTACAAGGTCCACATCCTGTCCAACGGACAGGTCATCAGCGATGTATGAGATGCTTGCGCAGCCAGAGGCGCGGCGCGCGAGCGAGGTGCGAAAAATGACCCCAGCAGGCAGAGTTTTCGCCAAGAAAAGAGAGCTGGACGCTTTAAGAAGGAAAATTCGCCTAGGTGCTCTGGATAGCCTGGAGCACACGCAGCGGATCGACATCACCTATACGTCGAACGCGATCGAGGGCAACACGCTGACCGCGGGTGAGACCGCCCTGGTGCTAGAGAAGGGCATCACGATCAGCGGCAAGCCCCTCAAGGACCATCTCGAAGCGGTCGATCATGCGCGGGCTCTGAACTGGGTGTTGGAAATCGCGTCACAACGCGATGCTCCTATAATCGAGGCGGACCTTCGCAACCTGCATCATCTGGTCGTCGCGAATTCCAAACCGCAGATCGCCGGTCGCTACGCCGATAGCGCCCGCTATGTGAACACCGATGCCGGCGTTCATAATTTCCCGTCCCCGGCGGAGGTCCCGGCGCTTATGGAAACGTTCTGTCGCTGGCTGGGTCCGGCACGCAGCACGCCGCAGACTGCCTTCGAGGCCCATCGGCGGCTCGTCGGCATCCACCCCTTCAATGACGGCAATGGCCGCACGGCGCGGCTGTTGATGAACCTTGTGCTGGCGCGCTCCGGCTATCCGCCCGTGGCCATCCGACCCGAAGATCGCCCTGCCTACATCGCGGCGCTTGAGGCCGACCAGCGCGGCGGCGGTCATGCCGCCTTCGACAGACTGCTTTTCGAAAGACTGGATCAGACGCTGGACCTGTATCTCGATGCCGCCCATCAAGCTCGGGATTCGTCTGCCGGCGACGGCACGATAATTCCGATGAGGAGCTGACGATGGACACCGGCCTGACCACGATCTCGGAAGCCGCAATCGAGAAGCACCGCGCCATGGCGCAGAGCTTCATCACCCGCATCGTCGTGCTGGAGGATCCGGCGCGCGAGTCCGGCACCGCGCTTGCCGGCACCAACCGCCGCTTCGTCTCGACCGTTTCGGTCGGCTCGGTGCGCCGCACGCGCGAAGTCGAGCTCACAAAGACGGTCGCGGCCATCCATCCCGACGACCAGTTGATGAGCATCCCGCAGCACACGCTGCTCTACCGCGCCCGCCGTGGCCTGGCGATCGCGCTCGCCATTTCCGATGTCTTCGCCGAAGGCTCCGACCTCGAAAGCCTGCAGGCTAAAAACGCGCGGGCGCCGCTCGAAGGAGACGAGGCGTCGACCTTCAAGAAGCTTCTGTCGGCTTCGGCTTACGTCTCCGCCTTCAGCTTTGCCTCCTACCTGTTCCAGCTGATCGACAGCGACGGCGAGGCGCCGAACGACATCGCCGAGCCCGACTTCCTGTTCGACACGCCGCAGGACGCGGTGAAGTCGATCGTCGCCGGCCTCGACAAGGCGATTGCCGGCTCGAAGGATGACGCCGATCTGACGACGCGTGCTCGCGCCTTCGCCCGTGTCGCCATCGACGGGCTCTTGGCGCGAAAGCGCCGCTTCGACGGCATCGCCCTGTTCGAGAACGCGCATATCCGTATCGACGTCGACGACTTCACCCTCGACGGATTCGACGTTGCGCCGGGCAAGCGCTCCAAGCCGCTGGTGATGACCTTCAAGAAGCCGGAAGAGGTCGTCGGCAACCACATCGCCAAATTCCAGTCGGTCAGGCTGGCTAAGATGCTGATGGCTTACGACTTCGAGCGCGAGCTGAACCCGTTCGTCGAACTCGGCGGCTTCCTCTTCACTTTTATCGGCGACGGCGCGCCGGGCACCGGCAAGACGACGCTGATCCAGATGATCGCCGGGCTCGTCAACGGCTACTGCCAGGTCGCCGGCTATCCGTTCGCCTATGAGAATTTCGGCGTCGACCAGATCTCGTCCTATCAGGGCAAGTCCGGCCAGAACTGCCGCCAGTTCATCAACAATGTGCTCAATCCGCGCGTCATTGGCTTCGGCACCATCGACGATATCGACCAGGTGGCCGCGCGCCGCTCCGACGACCGCGCGTCGGCCGGCCAGCAGGAGATCACCGGCGTGCTGATGGACGCCTTCGCCGGAGCCTCGACGGTGGTGCGCGGCAACTGCTCCTTCGGCATGTTCTCCAACTACCCCGAAAACGTCGACGACGCACTGCGCCAGCGCGCCGGCGCGCGCTGGCTGGTCGACGGCCCACAGACCCGTGACGACTATATCGACATCTTCGTGCTGCTTGCCGGCAAGAACCACAAGATCCCGCTGGGCGAGCATAAGCTCTATGCCGCGCAGGAGATCCAGCGTGCCGTGGCCGAGGCGTATGAAGAGCACGAGAAGCCGCAGGAAGACGGGCTGTTGAAGGTCTATGAGCGCTACATGAAGGAAAACGGCGCGCCTAAGACCATGGCGGACGTCGGCACCTATCTGCACATGATCAAGGACGCCGAACCGCGCTTCACCGGCCGCGCCATCAAGAACGTCACCGACGCGATAAAAATGCGCGCCATGGACATCGAGCTGCCCGACGACTGGTTCGAGAAGCCCGAAGCCTTCATGCACAAGAGCTACGACGACAAGAAGGCGATGATCGAGGAACTGCGCGGGCCGTTTTCGATGGACATGGTCATGCAGGAGATCAACCGCTACGCCGATTCCGAATTCCGCTACTCCGACAAGTCCGACGACGCCGCGGTAGAGAAGCTGTTGCGCGACGCGCGGCTGCGTGAGCGCGCGGCCCGCGAGATGGAGGAGTTGAAGAAGAAGGGGGCGTGGAATGCGTGAAGCGCGCCTTACCCTTCTCCCCTTGTGGGAGAAGGTGGCCGCGAAGCGGCCGGATGAGGGGTGCTCCAGGGAAAGCGAGCGTCTCACTCCGCTAGAACACCCCTCAACCGTCTCGGCGCTATCGCGCCGATCCACCTTCTCCCACAAGGGGAGAAGGAAAGGTCGCGCCCTTCATCACCTTCTCCCCTTGAACGGGGAGAAGGACAGGTGAAGAAAAAAACAGACCTTCTGCGCGACAATGAGCTGATCTACGGTCGCCTGCTGACCGTCGACGAGCCGCATCTCATCCAGCGCTACAACAAGGCGATGGCCGCGTTTGGTCTCGAACCCACCAAGCTTAAGAGCTTCCAGATCGACCGCACCGGCTTCTCGCCCGAGGTCGCCGAGGAGTGCGGCGACTTCGACTATCTCGATCCCAACGAGGTCAATCGGCGTTTCATCATCCTGACGCCGTCGCAGATCGACCTGCCGGTGGTCCACACCGCCTTCTCCAACACCTCGCAGTTGATGTTCGAGTTCATGTCGAAGAACCAGCGCGCCATCGACGCGCTGACCATCAAGGACGTGATCTACGGCGAGATCGAGGACTCGGTCCCCAAGGTCAACGACATCGAGGACCTGCTTTCGATCAACCAGGTCGAGTTCAAGGTGCTGTCAGCCGAGGATGTGCTGGGCAAGGCGGCCGAGCTTGGCAAGCTGGTCGACCGGCTGAAGCAGGAGCCCGACGCCTGGCGCGACAATGCCATGCTGCAGCGCATGGTCGATCTGGCCAAGGTCTGCGGCGACATCCGCGAGAACGCGCTGGTCCCCGACCAGGTGATCTTCCGCCACAATGCCTACTGGACCAGCCATTTCGGCGGCCTCTATGTCTTCGTCGACCCCGATATGACGACGGTGATCTGCGATCCAGCCGCTCCCGGCTTCCGCCGCTCACGCCCCTGGCAGGTCAGCTACCTGTCGATCAACGACGCCGACAAGGTGTTCCGCTTCCTTGCCGCCAGCGGCCGCCTCGACCTGCCGCGCGCCTCGTGGATCGAGGCCTCCGGCTATCTCGAGCATCGCGCCGAGATGATCGTGCGTGCGCTGATCCGCGACGCCGAGCCAAACCGAAATCTCACCGACGTCGACAAGGTCTGGCTGCAGACCTGGATCCACGGCCATGCCGACCTGATCGCGAGCGACGGAAACTTTCCTTTCCTCAACGCCGCCAAGCGCGAGATCGCCCAGCTCGGCCATCTCAAGATCGAAGACGTGCCGCCGCGCCAGCGCTTCCTGGTCGTGCGCGCCAAGCCCGACCATCCCGATGCCTGGCTGACCAACCAGTTGATCTCGGATTTCGTGCCGCAGGACTTCGTCTCCCGTTACGTCTTCAACAAGCCGGGTTTCTACAAGGACTATGACGGCTTCAGCGACGCCTGGCGAAGTCATGTTGTGGACGTTCTGAACACCACATATTTGAAGGACAAGGCGGCGTTCCGCGCGCGCTTTTACGGCTTGACTGACTAGAAAAGTCTGGGCGGCTTTCCGCCCGGAATTGCGCCAAAACAAAGGGTTAGGGCAGATCGCCGTTTCCCTTGAAACGGTGAAATGCTCTAAGGGGGTGCCACAGCCATGCTCGACCCAATCGTGAACTTCTTCACCCGGATCTTCCAGTGGATCGGCCGCGGCATCGGCTTCATCATCGGCATCATTCTGTGGCCGTTCATGTGGGTCGGCCGCTGGTACGGACAGCGCGGCTGGATCCTGAAGGCGGTGGTCGGTCTTGCTCTCCTGGTGCTGATCGGCCTCTACGCCAATTTCTTCTACGCCACGCAGTGGTGGAACGATTTCAACCCGAACTATCCCGACACCTACACGTTCGAGAAGCGCAACGTGTCCGCCGGCGAGCAGGTGTCCGCCGGCGCCGGCACCGACACGGCCAAGACCTGCGGTAACTCCGCGATCGCCCAGGTCGCCGCCGATCTGACCGACTTCAACGTCAACCAGAATGCCTGGATCTCGTCGATGATCCTCTACAAGCTCGGCCTGTTCGGCATCGACTGGGACAACACGCCCTGGATGGACAACAAGGCGTCCTTCCAGCGTGGCATCAATCAGGCGGTTCGGCGCACGGCGACCGAGCTTGCCGACAATCTCGGCCGCGTGCGCACGACCTCTCAGATCGATGCCGACCTGCAGGACGCACGCGGCAATCTGCAGTTCGACGAGTACACCTGGTATTTCGGCCTGAACCCCTTCGGCCCCAAGACGCCAACGCCGAGCTATTATCGCGACGCGGTGCGCAAGCTGCGTTCCTTCAATGCGCGTCTCGCCACCTGCCAGGCGACGTTCGACGCGCGCGCCGACAATCTCAAGCAATATATCGACCGCATCGCCTCGGATATCGGCTCGACCTCGGCGATTCTCAAGGAGCGCGCCGAAAACCACAACAATGGCTGGTTCGATACCCGCGCCGACGACCGCTTCTGGTTCGCCTATGGCCAGCTCTATGCCTATTACGGCCTGATGAAAGGCGCCCAGGCCGACTTCGAGGACGTCCTCAAGGAAAAGCACCTGCAGAGCCTGTGGGATACGATGGATTCGCAGTTCGTCTCGGCGCTGCGCATCCAGCCTTTCATCATCGCCAACGGCCGCGAGGATGGCTGGCTGTTGCCGACGCATCTGACGACGATGGGCTTCTACATCCTGCGCGTGCGCTCCAACATGGTCGAGATCAGCAACGTCCTGACCCAATAGCCCGGCTGTCAGTGGTCAGGGGCGATGGCGGATTTGCGCCCTCGCCCCTGTCGCTTTTCGCGCATTAGGCGGCTGTTTTGAGACGGCGAAACGGCCCCCGCTCTGGCTTCTATATGCCGCAAGCGACCGGGCGCCGAAGACCCGAAGGGGTCGAACCGGGAACAGCAATCCTCTTTCTTTACAGGAAACATAGTTGCATGAAAGTTGACGCCCGGGCAGCGACAGGGTTAGAAAATGCCCCTGCGCCCATACGGCGTTCGAACATGCACCACTGATCAAAACCGTCCCTTCCAACGCCCAATCCAAAGGAAAGCCGTCATGGCCGAAGTGAAGTCCGACATCGAGATCGCCCGCGCCGCCAAGAAGAAACAGATCCAGGAGATCGGCGCCAAAATCGGCATCCCGACCGAGCATCTGCTGCCCTATGGTCACGACAAGGCCAAGGTCTCGGCCGAGTTCATCAGGTCGGTGACGGGCAACAAGGACGGCAAGCTGATCCTGGTCACCGCCATCAACCCGACGCCCGCCGGCGAAGGCAAGACGACCACCACGGTCGGCCTCGGCGACGGCCTCAACCGCATCGGCAAGAAGGCGATCATCTGCATCCGCGAGGCCTCGCTCGGTCCGAATTTCGGCGTCAAGGGCGGTGCCGCCGGCGGCGGCCTTGCCCAGGTGGTGCCGATGGAAGACATGAACCTCCACTTCACCGGCGACTTCCACGCCATCACCACCGCGCATAATTTGCTGTCGGCGCTGATCGACAACCACATCTACTGGGGCAACGAGCTCGGCATCGACACCCGCCGCGTCGCCTGGCGCCGCGTCATGGACATGAACGACCGGGCGCTGCGCGAGATCATCTGTTCGCTGGGCGGCGTCGCCAACGGCTACCCGCGTGAAGCCGGCTTCGACATCACCGTCGCTTCGGAAGTGATGGCGATCCTGTGCCTCGCCACCGACCTCAAGGACCTGGAAAAGCGCCTCGGCGACATCATCGTCGCCTATCGCCGCGACAAGTCACCGGTCTATGCCCGCGACCTCAAGGCCGACGGCGCCATGGCGGTTCTGCTCAAGGACGCCATGCAGCCCAACCTGGTGCAGACGCTGGAGAACAACCCGGCCTTCGTGCATGGCGGCCCGTTCGCCAACATCGCGCATGGCTGCAACTCGGTCGTCGCCACCACGACGGCGCTGAAGCTCGCCGACTATGTCGTCACCGAAGCCGGCTTCGGCGCCGACCTCGGCGCGGAAAAATTCTTCGACATCAAGTGCCGCAAGGCGGGGCTGAAGCCTTCGGCGGCGGTCATCGTCGCGACCGTGCGCGCCATGAAGATGAATGGCGGCGTCAAGAAGGAAGACCTCGGCAAGGAAAACATCGAAGCGGTCAAGAAGGGCTGCCTCAATCTCGGCCGCCACATCGAGAACGTGAAGCAGTTTGGCGTGCCGGCAGTGGTGGCGATCAACCACTTCACCACCGACACTGAAACCGAGATCCAGGCGATGAAGGATTTCGTCAAGGCGCAGGGCGCCGAGGCGATCCTGTGCAAGCACTGGGCGCAGGGCTCGGCCGGCATCGAGGACCTGGCTCGTAAGGTCGTCGAGATCGCCGAATCCGGCGCCTCGCAGTTCTCGCCGCTCTATCCCGACGAGATGCCGCTGTTCGAGAAGGTCAACACCATCGTCAAGCGCATCTATCGCGGCGACGAGGCGATCGCCGACAAGTCGATCCGCGACCAGCTGCATGCCTGGGAACAGGCCGGCTACGGCAACCTGCCGGTCTGCATGGCCAAGACCCAGTACTCCTTCTCGACGGACCCGAACCTGCGCGGCGCGCCGACCGGCCACACCGTGCCTGTGCGCGAGGTCAGGCTCTCGGCCGGCGCCGGCTTCGTCGTCATCATCTGCGGCGAGGTCATGACCATGCCCGGCCTGCCCAAGGCGCCGTCCTCGGAAAAGATCTTCCTCAACGAGCAGGGTCAGATCGAGGGCCTGTTCTAAGCACCCTTCAGACCGGGAATGATCAGGGGCGTCGCTATTGCGGCGCCCTTTTTGCTTGCCGGACTATGCCGCGTTCCGCTTCAGCGCCCGCTGGTTCGAGGCGTAGATCGTGTCGCGTTCGGGCAGCTTCCCGGTCTTCAGGCAATCGACCCACTCGGCGGTCTTCAGCACCGCGGCGAAGCGCGACTGCAGAATGATCGTCACCACCCTATGGATATCCTCGGCCGAGGCATAGCCGGCGCTGTTTGCATAGGGCACCGAGCCGCTGGCATCGGAAAGGAACTCGACGGCGAAGCCCATATGCACCGCGTGGATGATGGTCGACAGATCGCAATTGTGGGTCATGTAGCCGGCGACCGCGATTGTATCGATGGCGTTGGCGCGCAGCCAGGCCTCCAGATCCGTGCCGGTGAAGGCCGATGGCAGCGTCTTTTCGACATAATGGTCGCGGGCACGTCCGGCGATCTCGGGATGCAACTCGCCGCCATGGCTGCCCTTGGCGAAGATGGGCGAGGTCTCGGGCGCCATCTGCTTGATGACGACAACCTTGATGCCAGCCGCCGCCGCGGCATCCATTGCGCGCGCCACATTGGCGACGGTCTCGGCGAAGGGCGGATGCTGGATGGCCAAATTGCCGCCATTGTAGTCGTTCTGGACGTCAACGACGATAAGCGCGCGGCGCGGCTGGGTGGCTGGTGCTGACATGGCGGTTTTCCTTTTCGACCGGGTTGATGGCGCAAAGCTAGGCCGAACATCCGCACGCAGAAAGTGGCCCGATTGACATCATTCGAAAGAATTGGGACAATCACCAACCAACGCAAACGATGTCAGCCATGAAGAACCCGATCATCGCCGCTGTCGCTTTCGACAGCATCAGCCCGTTTCATCTCTCCGTGCCGTGCCTTGTGTTCGGCGCCGATCGAACCAAGCTTGGACTGCCACGCTTCGACTTCCGCGTCTGCGCGATGGAGGAGGGACCCATTCATACCGATGTAGGGCTGAGCATCGTCGTGCCTCATGATCTTTCGGCGCTCGACGAGGCCGATATCGTCATCATCCCGAGCTGGAAGGACCTCGATGCCCCTCTGGCCGCGCCGTTCAAGGAGGCACTGCAAGGCGCGCATCGGCGCGGCGCGCTGATCGTGGGCTTGTGCCTCGGCACCTTCGCCATTGCTGGCGCCGGATTGCTGGCCGGGCGCAAGGCAACGACCCACTGGGCCTATACCGATCAGCTCCAGGCGCTTCATCCAGACATCGCGATCGACGCCGACGTGCTCTATGTCGACGAGGGCGACATCATCACCTCGGCCGGCGTCGCCGCCGGGCTCGACTGCTGCCTGCACATCGTGCGCGCCCGCTATGGCGCGGAGGCTGCGCTTCGGCTTGCCCGCCATGTCGTGCTCTCGCCGCACCGGCAGGGCGGGCAGGCGCAGTTCATCGAGCGGCCGCTTGCGCCGACACCGAACGCCGACCGGTTCGCCAAGGCCCTCGATGACGTGCGCGCGACGCTCGGCGAGGCGCACAGTCTCGACAGCGTCGCCGACGCGGCCGGCCTTACCCGCCGCACCTTCACGCGCCGCTTCCAGAAAACCACCGGCACCAGTTTCGGCGACTGGCTGGCCGACCAGCGCGTGGCGCTGGCGCAAAGACTGCTGGAGCAGACGGACAAGTCGATGGACATGGTGGCCTTCGAAGCCGGCTTCGGCAGCGCCACCTCGCTGCGCCAGCATTTTGCCGCGCGGCTGAAAACCTCACCGATGCAATATCGGCGGGAGTTTTCCAAGATCGCGGGCGCGCTCAGCGCGGCGTGACAACCCGCGCCGGGTTACCGACGACGGTCGTGTTGGCTGCCACGTCGCGCGTCACCACCGCGCCCGCGCCGACGATGACGCCCTCGCCTATGCTGACGCCGCCGAGGATGATGGCGGCGCCGCCGATCCAGGCATTGTCGCCGATCGTCACCGGTTTTGCGATCTCCAGCCCGGCCAGCCGTCCAGTGGCTTCGCGATGATGCTCGGCGCAGTAGATCTGCACATTGGGGCCAAGCAGCGTGCCCTTGCCGATGCGCACCGGCGCGGTATCGAGGATGGTGCAACCGGCATTGAGGAAGACGCCCTCACCGAGGAACAGGTTGAAGCCATAGGCGCAGTGAAACGGCGCCTCGATACGCGCGCCCTCGCCCGCGCTGCCGAGCAGCGTCCGTAAGACCGGAGCGATATTGCCGCGCTGCCGAGGCGGCAGGCTGTTGTGCTCGAACACCGCATCGCGCGCTGCGAAGCGCAGCGCCTCGAGCTCATCGTCGATGCAGGTGTACCATTCTCCCGCCGCCATCTTCGCGCGCTCGCTTTCCGTCATGGCGACACCTCCAGATCATTGTGCTGCCAAAGCACAATCCATTGTCAGAAAAGCCCGTGGCCAAAGGCTCGGCCTATGCTAGCCTGCCTTCATGGAACCGCGCGAGGTTCCGATTTTGAGGGGGTCGATCATGCTTTACCTGCTTGCACTGCTGATAGGTGTCGTTGCCGGCCTGCGCGCTATGACCGCGCCCGCCGCCGTCGCCTGGGGTTCGTATCTCGGATGGCTGCCGGTTACGGGCACCTGGGCGAGCTTCATGGGCCATTGGATCGCGGTCGGCATCTTCACCATCCTGGCGATCGTCGAGCTGGTCACCGACCAGTTGCCGTCGACGCCGAGCCGCAAGGTGCCGCAGCAATTCGGCGCCCGTATCGTCATGGGCGCCTTCACCGGCGCGGTGATCGGCGCGACCGGCGGCGCCACCATCGGCGGCCTTATCGCCGGCGCCATCGGCGCGGTGATCGGCACGCTGGGCGGCGCCGAGGTGCGTGGCCGGCTAGCCGCGGCCTTCGGCAAGGATCCGCCCGCCGCCTTCATCGAGGACGCGGTGGCGATCGTCGGCGGTCTGCTGATCGTGGCTGCCGTCGCATGAGCGCGAGAGCCTTCGACGCCATCGTCATCGGCGCCGGCCAGGCCGGCACCCCGCTCGCCGGCCGGCTGAATGCCGCCGGCATGAGCGTGGCGCTGATCGAGCGCAAGCTCATTGGTGGCACCTGCGTCAACACTGGCTGCATCCCGACCAAGACGATGGTGGCGAGCGCCTATGCCGCCCACCTCGCCCGCCGCGCCGCCGACTATGGCGTGACGGTGTCCGGTGCCGTCGGCGTCGACTACAAGGCGATCAAGGCGCGCAAGGACAAGGTATCGGGAGCTTCCCGCACGGGACTGGAAACCTGGATCGCGGGCATGGAGAAATGCACGCTCTATCGCGGTCACGCGCGTTTTGAATCCGCCAACACGGTGCGTGTCGGCGACGATCTGCTCACCGCGCCGAAGATCTTCCTCAACACCGGCGGCCGCGCCTCCGTGCCCGACCTGCCCGGCGTCCACGACATCCCCTATCTCACCAATTCCTCGATGATGGATCTCGATGTGCTGCCCAGCCATCTGATCGTTGTCGGCGGCAGCTATATCTCGCTCGAATTCGCGCAGATGTTCCGCCGCTTCGGCTCCGAGGTCACTGTGATCGAGAAGGCGCCGCGGCTGACCGGCCGCGAGGACGAGGAAACCTCCGCCGCCATCCAGTCCATTCTCGAAAATGAAGGCATCACCGTCCATGTCGGCGCCGACGACATCGCGTTCGCCAGGAAGGGCAACGGGATCGCCGTCACCTTCTCCGCCGGCAAACCGCCGGCGGTCGGCTCGCATGTGCTGCTGGCGCTCGGCCGCGTCCCCAACACCGACGACCTCGGCCTCGACAAGGTCGGCGTCTCGGTCGACCAACGTGGCTTCATCGTCGTCGACGACCAGTTGCGCACCAGCGTGCCCGGCATCTGGGCGATGGGCGACTGCAACGGCAAGGGCGCCTTCACCCATACCTCCTACAACGACTTCGAGATCGTCGCCGCCAACCTGCTCGACAACGATCCGCGCAAGGTCAGCGACCGCATCGAAGCCTACGCGCTCTATATCGATCCGCCACTTGGGCGCTGCGGCATGACGGAATCCGCCGTGAGGAAATCCGGCCGCCGCGCGCTGGTCGGACAGCGGCCGATGACCCGTGTCGGCCGCGCGGTCGAGAAGGGCGAGACGCAGGGCTTCATGAAGATCCTGGCCGATGCCGACACAGGCGAGATTCTCGGCTGCGCCGTGCTCGGGCCGGGCGGCGACGAGGCGATCCACTGCGTGCTCGACCTCATGTATGCCAAGGCGCCGATCTCGACGCTGGCGCGCGCCATGCACATCCATCCCAATGTCTCGGAATTGCTGCCGACCATCGCCCAGGAGCTGAAGCCGCTGGCTTAGAGCAATTCCGGGAAAGGTGTGACCGGTTAGGCTCGGCGCCTTCGCCGCAGCCTTCCTTCCGGAATTGCTTAAAGCATGTCTCCCGAAAGTGGGAACCGGTTTCGGGACAAAGACATGCGTAAAATCAAGACCTGAAGCGCATGGAGCGAATCCGGAGGATCGCGACGCGCTTTAGAGCAAAAACTCCCCGCAAGCCCGATCTCGTCTTTCTGCATTGCTGCGTTGCAACAATGACGCTTGTGCGCTGAGCGTATCCAAAGCCAGTCTCGATTTTGAACCGATTCAGTCCGGACATCCCATGCCGCTGCCGATCCTAGCGCTTGCTATTGCCTCCTTCTGCATCGGCACCACCGAACTTGTCATCATGGGCCTGCTGCCGGAGGTCGCGGCCGACCTCGGCGTCTCGATCCCTTCGGCTGGCCTTCTGGTCACCGGTTATGCGCTGGGCGTCGTCTTCGGCGCGCCGATCGTGGCCATGGCGACCGCCCGCCTGCCGCGCAAGCCGGTGCTGGTCGGGCTCGCCACGCTCTTCGTCATCGGCAACCTCTTCTGCGCCATCGCGCCTAATTACTGGCTGTTGATGGCGGCGCGGGTCTTCACCGCTTTCGGCCATGGCGCTTTCTTCGGCATCGGCTCGGTGGTTGCCGCCAGCCTTGTGCCGCGCAACAAGCGCGCAAGCGCCATCGCGCTGATGTTCGCCGGGCTCACACTTTCCAACATCCTCGGCGTTCCCGCCGGCACAGCGCTCGGCGAAGCCTTTGGCTGGCGCGCCACCTTCGTCGCCGTCGTTGGCATCGGCCTCATCTCGGTCGCGGCCATCGCCTGGCTGGTGCCGTCGGATGTCGCCGAGCCCAGCAGCGGCGGCCTGCTCGGCGAATTGCGCGTGCTCGGCAAGCTGCAGGTCTGGCTGGCGATGCTGATCGCCTCGCTCGCCTCCGCCAGCCTGTTCGCCGTCTTCACCTACATCAAGCCCTACCTCACCGACGTCTCCGGCTTGTCGACCGCTACCGTCACCTGGGTCCTGCTGATCTTCGGCGCCGGCATGACCATTGGCAACATCATCGGCGGCAGGCTGGCCGACTGGAAGCTGATGCCGACGGTGATCGGCACGCTGCTTGGCATGGCCGTGCTGTTCGTGGTCTTTGCCAAGCTCGGCGCGATTGCCACGGTTGCCGTCGCCATAGTCTTCCTGTGGGGCATGCTGATCTTCATCGTCGTGCCGCCTTTGCAGATCCGCGTCGTCGAGGCGGCCGCCGAGGGCCCGAACCTTGCGGCCACGCTGAACCAAGGCGCCTTCAATGTCGGCAATGCCGGCGGCGCATGGATCGGCGGCCTCTCCATCTCCTGGGGGGT
Organism: Mesorhizobium sp. WSM3859; assembly: GCF_002295065.1. Lineage (GTDB taxonomy): Bacteria > Pseudomonadota > Alphaproteobacteria > Rhizobiales > Rhizobiaceae > Mesorhizobium. The sequence continues at coordinate 278,191 of NZ_NSGG01000004.1, read as the reverse complement.
GTCCTACGCGAACCTCCCGCTGGTGGGCGCGGCGCTCGCGCTGCTGGCCGTCGCGGTGGCGGTGCTGTCGCAGTCACTCGACCGCCGCGCGGTCCTGCAGGCACAGCCGGCTGAATAAAGCTCCCGAGCGCGACACCCGATTCACCTCGTCCGACGATTTCCTTGATTCCGCTTGCCGATCTAAGCATTCGCCGCTATGGGAGTCGGCATGAACATGCGTTCGAACAAGACCATTTGGTGGTGGGCTCGCTGACAGCGGCCGGTTCGAACGCGCGTGCGTAAAGAGAGGGTGGCCGCAGCGGAATGTCCGGGCGGCCATTTGTTTTTTAGAGCCATTCCCGGGTCCGTTGCCCAAAACGCTGATGGAGACGGCAATGACGACTAAAGTTCTGGACAACGGGGCCGAGCGCTTCGTCACCGCCGGCGGCGTGACGATCACTCGTGAACGGCACGATAGGCCCTATGAAGGCGCGATCGACGCCTATGTCGACGGCCTGAATTCGCGCCGCGGCGCGGTCTTCTCCTCCAACTACGAATATCCGGGCCGCTACACGCGCTGGGACACGGCCATCATCGATCCGCCGCTGGTGATCTCCGCGCGCGGCCGTGCCATGCGCATCGAAGCGCTCAACAAGCGCGGCGAGGTGTTGCTGCCGGTGATCGGCAAGGCGCTTGGCGCGCTGAGCGACGTGACGATCGCGGAGACCTCGAAGACGCTCATCCGCGTCGATGTGGCAAAACCGGGCCGTGTCTTCACCGAAGAGGAGCGCAGCCGCGTTCCGTCCGTCTTCACCGTGCTGCGCGCCATCACCGCCTTGTTCAAGACCGCCGAGGACGCCAATCTCGGCCTTTACGGCGCCTTCGGCTACGACCTCGCCTTCCAGTTCGATCCGGTCGACTACAAGCTTGAGCGCAAGGAAAGCCAGCGCGACCTGGTGCTGTTCCTACCCGACGAGATTCTCGTGGTCGACCATTATTCGACCAAGGCCTGGACCGATCGCTACGATTATTCCGGCGCCGGCTTTTCGACCGAAGGTCTCACCCGCGACGCCCTTATCGAGCCGTTCAGGACCGCCGACCGCATCCCGCCGCGCGGCGACCACGAACCGGGCGAATACGCCAACCTGGTGCGGCGCGCCATGGAGAGCTTCAAGCGCGGCGACCTGTTCGAGGTCGTGCCTGGACAGATGTTCTACGAGCGCTGCGAGACCCAGCCCTCCGACATCTCGCGCAAACTGAAATCGATCAACCCCTCGCCCTATTCCTTCTTCATCAACCTCGGCGAGAACGAATATCTGATCGGCGCCTCGCCGGAGATGTTCGTGCGCGTCAACGGCCGCCGCGTCGAGACCTGCCCGATCTCGGGCACCATCAAGCGTGGCGACGACGCCATTTCCGACAGCGAGCAGATCCTGAAGCTGCTCAACTCCAAGAAGGACGAGTCCGAGCTCACCATGTGCTCGGATGTCGACCGCAACGACAAGTCGCGCGTCTGCGAGCCGGGCTCGGTGCGCGTCATCGGCCGGCGCCAGATCGAGATGTATTCGCGCCTGATCCACACCGTCGACCACATCGAGGGGCGGCTGCGCGAAGGCATGGACGCCTTCGATGCTTTCCTGTCGCATGCCTGGGCGGTCACCGTTACCGGCGCGCCGAAGCTCTGGGCCATGCGCTTCATCGAGCAGAACGAGAAGAGCCCGCGCGCCTGGTATGGTGGCGCGATCGGCATGGTCAATTTCAACGGCGACATGAACACCGGGCTGACGCTGCGCACCATCCGCATCAAGGACGGCATCGCCGAGGTGCGTGCTGGCGCCACGCTGCTTTTCGACAGTGTGCCCGAGGAAGAAGAAGCCGAAACCGAACTGAAGGCATCCGCCATGCTCTCCGCCATCCGCGACGCCAAGACCGGCAACGCCGCAGGCGCCGAGCGCGCCACCGCGCGCGTCGGCGACGGCGTCAACATCCTGCTCGTCGACCACGAGGACTCTTTCGTCCACACGCTGGCCAACTACTTCCGCCAGACCGGAGCCAACGTCTCCACCGTGCGCACTCCGGTGCCGGAAGAGGTTTTCGAGCGGCTGAAGCCCGATCTCGTCGTGCTGTCGCCCGGACCGGGCACGCCGAAGGATTTCGATTGCGCGGCCACCATCAAAAGGGCGCGCGCCCGCGACCTGCCGATCTTCGGCGTCTGCCTCGGCCTGCAGGCGCTGGCTGAAGCCTATGGTGGCGAATTGAGGCAGTTGCACATCCCCATGCATGGCAAGCCCTCGCGCATCCGCGTCTCGAAACCCGGCATCATCTTCTCGGGGCTGCCCAAGGATGTGACCGTCGGCCGCTATCATTCGATCTTCGCCGATCCGGTGCGCCTGCCCGATGGTTTCGTCGTTACGGCCGAGACCGAGGACGGCATCATCATGGCCTTTGAGCACCGCAAGGAGCCGATCGCCGCGGTGCAGTTCCATCCGGAATCGATCATGACGCTCGGCCACAATGCCGGCATGCGCATCATCGAGAACATCGTCGCGCATCTGCCGCGCAAGGCCAAGGAAAAGGCCGCCTGAAGCGGCGCGTCGGGATGAATGCGGCAATGACGATGACGCAAGCAAAGGCGGCGACCAGGCAAAAGGTCGCCAGCCTTGCGTTCTGGTCGATCGTCGTCGCCGGGGTCGTGTTCGTCCTCAAGGTCGTTGCCTGGTACATCACCGGCTCGGTCGCACTCTATTCGGACGCGGCGGAATCAATCGTCAACGTGATTGCCTCAATCGCCGCTTTCTGGGCGATCCAGATCAGTTACAAGCCCGCCGACCAGGACCATCCCTTCGGCCATCACAAGGCCGAGTACTTCTCGGCCGTGCTCGAAGGGGTGCTGATCGTCGTCGCAGCGCTCCTGATCATCAGCGAGGTGTGGCGATCCTGGCAGCAGCCGACGCCGCTCGAGCAGCCTTGGCGGGGCCTTGCGGTCAACGGCGTCGCGACAGTCATCAACGCCATCTGGGCCTGGATGTTGATCCGCGCCGGGCAGAACGCGAAATCGCCCGCCCTGACGGCCGATGGCCAGCACATCATGACCGACGTCGTGACGTCCGTCGGCGTGCTCGGCGGCCTTGTCGGCGTCGTGCTTACCGGCTGGCAGATCCTTGATCCGGCATTGGCCGTGATCGTCGCGCTCAACATCCTGTGGCAAGGCTGGCATGTCATCGGCTCGTCGATGAGCGGCCTGATGGATCGCGCCGTCGACAGCCAGGAGAACATGCAGATCCGCGACATCATCTCGGCCAATTCGAAAGGCGCGCTCGAGGTGCATGACCTGAAGACGCGCATTGCCGGACGCGCTACCTTCATCGAGTTCCATCTCGTCGTCGACGCCGACATGACGGTCGGCGCCAGCCATGTCATCTGCGACCGCATCGAGGACGCGCTGAAGGCCGAGATCCCCTCGGTGCGCGTCACCATCCATGTCGAGCCGGACGACGAGGCGAAGCTGCCGAAGGGCACCACGGCGGTGCCTTTCGCCTGACGCAAAATGTTCGTCATTCCAGGGCGGAGCAGGAGCGAAGCTCCGTCGCGAAGACCCTGGAATCCATGCCGTTACCTTCGCCAAGGAGCGCAGCGGAGCAGAATTCTGCACCGTTAGCATCACTCAGATGTAAGGGCATGGATTCTATGGTCTGGGCCGCGTCGCTTCGCTCCTTGCTCCGCCATAGAATGACGAAGCGCTGGCTACGGAGCACAGGCCGACTGCGGCATCGGCTGCAGCCGATAGACCTTGTCGTCGGACTTGGTCTTACCCTCGGCCGCCTTTGAGCAGAGATCGACAACCGCCACCGCATTGTTAGGGTTGGCCAGCATCATCGTGCCGTTGGCGCCGCGCTTGAGGAAAATCTCCCTCTGCGAGATGTCGCAGGAAAAGTCGCTCATCTTCGAGCTTGCCGCGCAGCGCCACTGGTCGGCCTCGCCCTGGCAGGAATAGGTCTGCGTCACCTTGGCACCCTTTTGTCTTGTCGTCACCGACACGGCAATATCCGCCCCGTCGGGCCAGTTCGCGGTATCGCCGCTTGCCGCGAAGGAGGCGAGCTCGACCGGGCCACGGAAGACGCGGATCGATCGGGTCAGCTGGTCGGGATGCGACTTCAGATGGGCGTCGTCATAGTCGCGCCCGAAGCAGAAGGGCTGATCGGGCTTCAGCCGCACGCGCAGCGGGTCGCCAAGCGCCGGATCGATGGGGTCGATGCGCGCGAACTCCGCCTTGCAGGTCTCCGCCGGCATCGGATCCAGCTTGAAATTGTCGTCCTCGCTGCCCAGCGCCTGCTTGTTGTATTCCGCCTTGCCGAGATCCTCTTCCGCGCCCGCGTCGAGATATACGTCAGGCTGTAGGTTGGAGAGGATCAGCCGGCCCTTGTTGTCGACTTTGAGCGAAGCCAGCGTGCGGTCGCATTCCATGCCGCAGCGAATGCCACTCGCCTTGTCGCTTGGATCCTCTTTGTTGCACCATCCTGCCGCCCATTCCGGCTTCTTGGCGCCGCGCACAGTCGTGGTGAGAAAGCCGTTGTAAGCAGCGTCGGACATCGTAGCCGGCTCCTCGTTCGGCCGGCTGACCGGATCGTGGCCATAGTAGAAGAAGATGCGCGCCACCTTCTGGTGCGCATGCGCCTTGAGATGGGCGGCGTCATAGACGCGGCCGAAGCAGGCATCGGCGCCGCCGGGACTGAGTTCGGTCAGCTTGGGAGCGTCATCGGTAAGCGCCGCGCCAGCGAACACAATGGCAGCGCCGAACGCCGCGACCCCGACCATCCTTGACGCCATGCCACCCTCCTCGCACCGACAGGATTTCGATATGCTAGTCCAGGCACGAGGCCCAGGCGAGGCAAAATCGTGCAGGCAAAAGGAGGACTTGATGCTGCGCCGTGACATCTTTCGCGCCGGTCTTGCCGGCGCCGCAAGCCTATTCGGCCTGAGCCGGGCAAACGCGGCAACAACCGAAGAGAAGCTGAAAGTCGCCTATCACCTCAGCGACGCGGACAAGGTCAACTTCGTCCTCGGCAACATCAAGAACCACTATGAGGGCACCGGTGGCAATGTCGACATTGTGCTTGTGGTGCACGGTCCGGCTCTGGCCGCCTTCAAATCCAAGGGCGCTTCCGGCGCTATTTCCAGCCGGTTTGCCGGCCTCGTCCTGCAGGGGCTCGTCCCGCAGGCCTGCGGCAACACCCTGCACGGCATGGAGATAACGCTGACCGACCTGCTGCCGGGCTTCCAGCTTGCCGAGAAGGGAGGCGTCGTGAAACTCGCCGAACTGCAGCGGCAGGGCTATGTCTATCTGAGGCCCTGAACGCGCCCGCACTTGAACGCCAACACTTGAACGGAAGGCCGGCAATGGCCTACGAAAGACGGCAACCAGGAGGCCAGCCGACATGACGACACTTGCCATCCCCGATCTTGCCGGCAAGGCGGTGCTGGTCACCGGCGCCTCGACCGGCATAGGTGCCGCCCTTGCCCGTGCCTACGCGACGCAGAAAAGCCGCGTCGCGCTGCATTACAATGCGAGCCGCGCACCCGCCGAAGCCGTAGCCGAATCCATCCGCGATGATGGCGGCGAGGTGTTTCTGGTTCAGGGCGATTTTTCGATACCTGCCGACGTCGAGCGTGTGGTCGAAGAGAGCGCAAACCATTTCGGCCGGCTCGACGGCCTGGTCAACAATGCCGGCGGCATGCTCGGCCGTGTCGCCTATGCCGATCAGGACGAAGCGCATTACGACGCCGTGATGGACCTCAACGCCCGCTCCGTGCTGACCGCCTCGCGCAAGGCGATCCCGTGGCTGAAGCGCCAGGGCGGCTTCATCATCAACACCACCTCGATCGCCGCGCGCAATGGCGCCGGCGGCGGCGCCGGCCTCTATGGTTCGTCGAAAGCCTTCGTTTCCAACGTGACGCGCGGCATGGCGAAGGAACTCATCGGCTTCGGCATCCGCGTCAACGCGGTCGCGCCGGGCACGATCCTGACGCCGTTCCACGAACGCTATTCGAGCGCTGAGCAGATCAAGGCGATGGTCGCGACCATTCCGCAGGGACGCGCCGGAACGGCCGAGGATTGCGTCGGCGCCTACCTGTTCCTGTCGTCCGATCAGTTGAGCGGCTACATCATCGGCCAGGTGATCGAGGTGAACGGCGGCCAGTTGATGCCGTGAGCCTGCGATTGCATACTGATGCGGCGTGCAACCTGGAGGGAGATCAACGCATGTACGGACTGATCGGCAAGATGCGGGCGGCGCGCGGCCAGCGCGATGCGGTCATGGACGTGCTGCGCGAAAGCACTGCCGCGCTCCCGGGCTGCCTGAGCTACATCATTGCCACCGATCCGGCCGACGCCGATGCCATCTGGGTCACCGAAGTATGGACCGACCAGGCGAGCCACAAGGCCTCGCTGCAATTGCCGGAAGTGCAGGCCGCGATCGCCAGGGCGCGTCCCTTCATCGCCGGCTTCGAATTCCAGATCGAGACCCATCCGGTCGGCGGCTTCGGCCTCCCTGCGCCTGAAAAGGCCGGCTGACCGCCTCGACACGGATTGTCCGCAAAAAGCGGTTCGCATTTGTCTGCGTCAGGTCTAAGAGCCGGATATGGACTCTTCGCCGGAGCAACCAGCCCCTAACCAAGCGCCCATTGAACGCATGGCGCGATTGCGCCAGCCGCGGCAATGGCTGGTGCTGCTTGTGTTTTCCCTGCTCTTCGCCGGCGCGCTGGAACTCGCCGCCTTGCCGGCGGCGCTGCTGATCGGCCCTATGCTTGCCGCGATCCTCGCCGGCACCAACGGCGCCACGGTGCGCGTGCCGCGCCTCCTGTTCGGCTCGGCCCAAGCGATCGTCGGCTGCCTGGTGGCGAATTCGATCTCCGCCGACATCTTTGCGGCCTTCTACAGGGAATGGCCGCTCTTCATCGGCGTGGTGGTGGCGACCGTCGCCGCCTCCAGCCTGCTCGGCTGGCTGATCAGTCGGTGGCGCATCCTGCCCGGCACCACGGCGGTCTGGGGCTCCTCGCCCGGCGCCGCCACGGCCATGGTGCTGATGGCCGGCGCCTTCGGCGCCGACCAGCGTCTCGTCGCCTTCATGCAATATCTGCGCGTCATCTTTGTCTCGATGACGGCAGCGCTGGTCGCCAAGATGTGGGTCGACACATCCGGCGTCGAGGTGCCGCAGATCGTCTGGTTTCCGCCGATCGATGCCTTCGGCTTTGCCGCCACCATCGGCATTGCGGTCGTGGGCGGCGTGGCCGGAAAGCTGGTCAGGCTGCCCTCGCCGTTCTTTCTCGGCACCTTCATTTTCGGCGCGGTGATCCATCTCGGCCTCGGCGTGCCGATGCAGTTGCCGCCCTGGCTGCTGGCGATCAGCTACGCCATGGTCGGCTGGTCGATCGGACTGAACTTCACCCGTCCGATCCTGCGTCACGCGGCGCGCGCCCTGCCGCAGATCATCGGCTCGATCGTCGCGCTGATCGCCTTTTGCGGCGGCATGGCCTTCGTCATCAGCCGCCTGCTCGGCATCGATCCGCTGACCGCCTATCTGGCGACCAGCCCCGGCGGCATGGACAGTGTCGCCATCATCGCCGCGGCGGCGCGCAACGTCGACATCTCCTTCGTCATGGCCTTGCAGTCGGCACGCTTCCTGGTCGTGCTGCTCATTGGGCCAAGCGTAGCCAAGCTGGTGGCGCGAAACGTCAGGGCCTGATCCGCGCTATTGCAAGGTGGGAGCGAGGAAAATGAACCGTCGTGTGAATGCCGTCGATCTTTCCGGCCGCGTCGCCGTGGTGACCGGCGGCGCGCAAGGCATCGGTCTTGCGGTCGCGCGACGCTTGGTGTCGTCGGGCGCCAGCGTAGCCATCTGGGACATCGATCAGGCCGCAATGGCCAAGGCCGTGGCCGAACTCGCTTCGCTCGGGCGGGTCGAGGCCCTCCTTTGCGACCAGTCGCAGATCGAGGCCGTCGATCGCGCCGCTGCCGAGACCGAGCGGACGCTAGGCCCCGTCGATCTCCTCGTCAACAATGCCGGCATTGCCGGGCCGGCGGCGACCGTGGTCGACTACGATCCCGCCGCCTGGCGCCAGATCGTCGATATCGACCTCAACGGCGTCTTCTATTGCTGCAAGCGCCTTGTGCCCGGCATGGTCGCGCGCAACTATGGCCGCATCGTCAACATCTCCTCGGTGGCCGGCAAGGAGGGCAATCCCAACGCCGCCGCCTATTCGGCCGCCAAGGCCGGCGTGCTGGCGCTGACCAAATCGCTCGGCAAGGAGCTCGCCGGATACGACATAGCCGTCAACGCGCTGACGCCCTCGCCTGCCCGCACCCGCATTCTGGAGCAGCTCACCGAGGCCCAAGTCGCCTACATGCTCGGCAAGGTGCCGCGCGGCCGTTTCGTCGAGGTCGAGGAGGCTGCCGCCATGATCGCCTTCATGCTGTCGGACGAGAACTCCTTCACCACGGGTGCCACCTTCGACCTCTCCGGCGGTCGTACCACCTACTGACAATGCCCGCGGACCTATCGCCCGACAGCAAGCCGCTCGGGCAGGAAATCGACGAAGACGCGCACCTTCGGCGAGAGGTGGCGATTGGATGGCCACAGCATGCGGAACTGGCCGCGGCCGTCGACATGGTCGTCGAGCACGGTCCGCAGCCTTCCGTCATGCAGCGCCTCCCGCACCAGAAAATCGGGCATGCAGGCGATGCCGAGACTGGCAATCGTCGCGCCCTTCAAAGCCTCCATATTGTTGCAGGTCAGCATCGAACGGATCTGCGGCGCCGAGCTCCCGGTGATGAACGGCCAATGGAGCAGCCTGCCGCTGTTGAGGAAACGGAAATGGATGCCGAAATGCGCCGAAAGATCCGCCGGCGTTCCGGGCGCGCCATGGCGGTCGAGATAGGAAGCGGCCGCGCACAAGATCATGCGAAAGGGCGCGACCGGCCTCGACACCAATCGTGAATCGGGCAGCTCGCCGCTGCGGATCGCGACGTCGATACCCTCTTCGATGACGTCGACGATGCGATCGTTGAAATCGATATCCAGCTCGATTTCCGGGTATCGCGCCATGAATTCCGACAGCACCGGCAAGAGCAGATGGTAGGTGACGATCGGCGTCGAGATGCGCAGCCGCCCGTGCGGCGTCTCGCGTGTCCGCGACAGCATCGCCTCGGCGTCGTCGATGTCGTCGAGGATGCGGCGCACCCGCTCGTTGAACAGCTTGCCCTCCTCGGTCAGGCCGATGCGCCGGGTGCTGCGCTGCAGGAGCCGCACGCCGAGCTCCTGCTCGAGCCGGGCGACACTCTTGCCGACGGCGGAAGCGGAGATGCCGAGCGCTCGCCCCGCGCTGACGAAACTGCCGAACTCGGCGGTGCGGGCAAAGGCAAGAAGGCCGTTGAGTCGATCCATCGCTTGAAACCATTCGAGCGCTTCATTCCGGTATGAATGGAGATTTAATACTATTTTGCGGGAAATGTCCCTGCCCTATCTTGTGGTTGCGATCGGCGCCGCCAGTCCGCGGCACGCCGGCAACCCCCGCCTCGGATAGGAAAATCCATGACTTTGATGACCAGAACCGGCCCGGCCGGCAGATGGCTTGTGCTGCTGTCGGTTTGCCTCGCCGCCATGACGATGCCATTGAGCTTCACCGGCCCGGCCGTGGCGCTGTCCCGCATTGCCGCCGATCTCGGCGGCAGTCCGCTCGCGCTCAACTGGGTGACGAACGCCTTCATGCTGACATTCGGCGCCGGCCTGATGGCGGCCGGGGCATTGGCCGACAACCATGGCCGCAAGCGGGTCTTCCTCGCCGGCCTCGCCGCCTATCTCCTTGCCGCGCTGGGCTGCATGCTGGCGCCGGACATCGTCTGGTTCGACATGTTCCGTGCCTTGCAAGGCATAGGCGGCGCCGCTGCCTTCGCCGGTGGCGCCTCCGCACTTGCCCAGGAATTCGACGGGCAATCGCGGCTGCGCGCCTTCAGTTTCCTCGGCACCAGCTTCGGCATCGGGCTCGCCTTCGGCCCTGTCGCCTCCGGCCTGCTCATCGATACATTCGGCTGGCGCGCGATCTTCCTCCTCGTGGCAGCGCTTGGCGTTGCCGCAGCCGCGCTCGGCCTACGCACCGTCACCGAATCGCGCGACCCGGAAGCAACCGGGCTCGACTGGGCGGGAGCGGGCACCTTCACCATCGCACTTGCCGCGCTGACTTATGGCGTGCTGCAGGCGCCGCAGAGCGGCTGGGCCAATCCCTTCGTTCTCGCGCTCCTTGGCGTGGCTGCCGTCGGCTTTGCGGCCTTCGTCATTGTCGAGCGGCGCGTGGGCCGGCCGATGCTGGATCTGACATTGTTCCGCTTCCCGCGTTTCGTCGGCGTCCAGTTTCTGGCCGCGGCGCCCGCCTATGCCTTCGTCGTCCTGCTCGTGCTCCTGCCGATCCGCTTCATCGGCGTCGAGGGGATGAGCGAGATCAAGGCGGGGCAATTGATGATCTGCCTCTCCGGGCCGCTGCTGATGTTGCCGTTGCTCGCCGGCCAGGCGGCTCGCTGGATCGCCCCGGCCACGATCTGCGGCGTTGGCCTGATCGTCGCCGCGGCCGGCCTTGTCTGGCTGAGCCGCGCGCCCGCGGCGGACAGCGCGCTGGTGGCCCCGCTGGTCCTGATCGGCATCGGCATCGCCTTGCCCTGGGGGCTGATGGACGGACTTGCGGTCAGCGTCGTGCCGAAGGAGCGCGCCGGCATGGCGGTCGGCATCTTCAACACCACCCGCGTCGCCAGCGAGGGCGTGGCCCTGGCGATCGTCATGGCGGTCCTGTCGGGCTTCACCGCCACGCAGCTCGGCGCTCAAGGATTGGCTTCGCCCGTCGATGCGGCATCGGCCGCGCAACTGCTGGTGACCGGCAACCTCGGCGGAACGGCACAACATCTGCCGATGGCTGGCACCGCAGTCCTCATTCAGGCCTACGAGACGGCTTTCGACCGGCTGCTCATCGTGCTGGCGACCATCACGGTGCTGACGGCCATCGTCGTCTTCCTCGGCCTGCGTCGCGGATCGGCGCCGAAACGGCACGTCGCTCCTCTTCCGGCATGCCAGGAAGGCTAGCCGCCGGCCAAAGCCCGGCGCCCTTCGGTCTTCTCCGGCGGGCGCCGGCCTTTATCGCCACGGCGCAGACGCAGTCGCGACCGTACTGGCTGACGCCACGTGACGTCCTCAAGAAGCAGTCATATTTTTGGAGAGGCATGTCGGCGGATAGCCGGCGAGGGCAATGCTAGGTGATGATCAGCCTCACGATCCGGCCGCCCTTGAGGGTGAAGACCATTTCGCCTTCGCCGTTGAAGCCGTTTCCCGTGACCGCCATGCGGACGCGGTAGATTTCGCCAAGCTCTGCGACGCTGATTATGCGAAGATTGGCTTGGACGCCGATATTGTCCGACTGATTCCAATTCGAAATCTCATCTCGCCCGAAGAAGGACGCACCCCAGTCACCGAGGAAAGCGTCGGCGGTGAACGTGTCGAGAAACGCCTCGTTGTCGCCCGAATTCGTGGCTTCGACAAAACGACGGATCGGATCAGGTATATCCATCTCGCTGCGCATCGGCTGATCCCTGCGTCATCAATCCAGCCTGTGCATCAGGTCGTCATCCAGCCAGCGGCCGAAGAAATAGACCAGTTGCTTGTGCCACCACGGCCAGTCATGGCTGACGTCGCCGCCCCAATAGTCCACCCAGGCAGGGATGGACTTGTCGCGCAGCACCTGTTCCAGCTCGCGCGTCTCGACCAGCATACGCTCTTCCCAGGCGCCCTGGCCGCAGCAGAAGATCAGCCTGAGCGCCCTGAGCCGTCCGAGCAGCTTCTGGTCGACGATGCCCGGCAGGTAGTCCAGCGGCGAGTTGAAATAGATGTTGCCTTCCAGCGCCCGGCCGAAAAAGTCGCGGGCCGAATAGACGCCGGACAGGGAGATGACGCCGCTTGCCAACTCCGGGAAGCGGAACACGAAGTTCGACGAATGGTAGCCGCCCATCGAGCAGCCGCTGAACAGCGGCTTGAGATTGCGCCCGCCATTGGACTTGGCGGCGACCGCCTGCAGCTCCGGCAGCGCCTCTTCCCGCACATAACGGAAATAGGCCTCGTGCCGCGCGATGCGATGCGCCGCATCGGCATGCTTGTTGAAGAAGGATTCCGAATCGATGCCGTCGAGCGTGAAGAGCTGGATGCGACCTGTGTCGATGAACTCGGCAAGCGCGCCAACCCCGCCCGAATCCTCGAATTGGTAGAAGCGCCCTTGCGAGGTCGGGAACACCACCACCGGGCGCCCGGCATGGCCGTAGCGCTTGTATTCCATGTCGCGGCCGAGATTGCGGGCATGGCCCTTGTGATAGGAGACGTCCATCGGCTCAGGCCTTTTCAGCGTGGATATAGTCGACCGCCTGGCGCAGCGCCTTCTGATCCTTCGAACGCATCTGATAGGCGTAATTGCCCATGGCGCGGCTGAAGACCTCTTCGATGGCTTGGTGATGGACGATCTTGTCGCCATGGGCGGCTAGCACGTCCGCATGGCTGTGCAAATAGTCGATGTGGCGTTTGCGGCTGGCATAAGCAGTGAAATACTTGCCCTTGTAGGGACCACCTGCGGCATCCTTGACGACCATGTCGGCCCATGCGGCATAGACGTCGATGTCGAATGTGTAGTTGATGGCGTCGGTCATCCAGGCGCCGGGCGGGCGCATGTTGACCTCGAGCGCGATGATGCGCTTGTCCTTGGTCTCGAACAGCTCGATGTGGAAGAAGCGCTCGCGAACGTCGAACGCCTTCAGGATCTTGCGGCCCGCCTCCTCCACCGCCGGCGTGATTTCGGGAAAGCAGGTGTAGCTCATGTGGCGGTCCTTGTTGACCGCATCCATGATGCTCTGGTCGTAGCGGTGGCTGGCCGCCAGCACCACCTCGCCGTCGCGGTTGACCAGCCCGTCGAAGGTCACCACCAGTCCCTCGATGAACTGCTCCATCACGAAGGTGACGTCCTCCGGCTTGTCCCGGAAGAACTGGTCGAGTTCCCTGGCATTGGAGATCTTGAAGGTATTGGAGGCGCCGGAACCGGAATCCGGCTTGACCACGACCGGGTAGCCGACACGGCGGATGAAGGTCATGGCGCCGGCGCGGTCGGAGCATTTGCGCTGCGGGATGGTCTCGACGCCGCTCTTGCGGAAGAAGGCGCGCATGCGGCTTTTCCGCTTCAAATTCTTCACGAAATCAAGCTTGGTGCCATAGATGTTGAAATCGGTGCGGATATTCGCCTCGAGCTCCAGCCAATGCTCGTTGAGCGATTCAAAGCGATCGATGCGGCCCCATTTGTGGATGAAATGGCCCATCGCCCGGAACACGGCGTCGTAATCTTCCATGTCGGCGATGCGGTAATATTCCGAAAGCGCCGGCTTCAGCCTGCTGTTCAAACTCTCATAAGGCGCATCGCCGATCCCGAGCACGGTGGCGCCGGCCTTCTTCAGCCGGTCGCAGAAATCGGCGCCGTTGGCCGGAAAATGCGGCGAGAAGAACACGAAATTCATGGGCGACCCCTCCCCGGAGCTTCGCTCGGTAGCCAAGCATTCGAAACCAAGTCTGGCGCATTTACGAGGCGCGGGGAAGACGTCGGCGCCGCGAAGAGGCCGGGCGAGGCGCATTCGTTCCTCCGTCCCGCTTGCCTCCGACGGGCCGCTCCTGTAAGAGAGCCGCCATGACCACGCGCGTCCGCTCCGTCGCTTCTTCTCGCCCCGGCTTCGCCGGCGAGACCGCGCGCGCGCTCGCTTCGACCCTGCTTCTTCTCGGTCTTATCGGCGATCGCCGGGTTCGCTGAAGGAGCGCCCGGCGGTCGATACCCGCCGCCTCAGGCGCATGCTCCTTGGCAAAGTCATAATCAAGCGAATGAAATTCTGGTAGAGGCGACGCTCGCCATCAATCCGCCCAAGGCGAACATGCGAGCCGCCCGGAGAAGAGACGATGAACGCACGAGAAGAAATCCGCGCCGGCGAGGCTGAAGCCGGGAAGCGCGCGGCCGGCCACATGCCGGATGCAGCCCGCAAATACCAGTCTTACCCCACCGTGGGCCTGACCGACCGCACCTGGCCGAACAAGGTGATCGACAAGGCGCCGATCTGGTGCTCGGTCGACCTGCGCGACGGCAACCAGGCGCTGATCGACCCCATGGGCCACGAGCGCAAGGCGCGCATGTTCGCGCTGTTGCTCGACATGGGCTTCAAGGAGATCGAGATCGGCTTCCCCTCGGCCTCACAGACGGACTTCGACTTTGCCCGCTGGTGCATCGATGAAAGCGGCGTGCCTCGCGACGTGTCGCTCCAGGTGCTGGTGCAATGCCGGCCCGAGCTGATCACGCGGACTTTCGAGGCGCTGAACGGCGCGCACCGCCCGATCGTGCATTTCTACAATTCGACCAGCGAATTGCAGCGCCGCGTCGTCTTCGAGAAGGATGTCGCGGGCATCAAGCGCATCGCCACCGACGCCGCCAAGATGATCACCGACATGGCGGCCAAGGCCGGCGGCGGCTACCGCTTCGAATACTCGCCGGAAAGCTTCACCGGCACCGAGCTCGAAGTTGCGCTGGAGATCTGCAACGCCGTCACCGAGATCGTGAAGCCGACGGCCGACAACAAGCTGATCATCAACCTGCCCTCGACGGTCGAGATGTCGACGCCCAACGTCTATGCCGACCGCATCGAGTGGATGTGCCGCAATCTCGACAACCGCGAGAACCTGATCATCTCGCTGCATCCGCATAACGACCGCGGCACCGGCATCGCCACCACCGAGCTCGGCCTGATGGCCGGGGCCGACCGCGTCGAAGGCACGCTGTTCGGCAATGGCGAGCGCACCGGCAATGTCGATATCGTGACGCTGGCGCTCAACATGTTCACCCAGGGCGTCGATCCGGAGCTCGACTGCTCCGACATCAACCGGATGAAGGATGTCTATGAATATTCGAACCAGTTGAAGATCCCGGAACGCCATCCTTATGTCGGCGAACTGGTCTACACGGCTTTCTCCGGCTCGCATCAGGATGCCATCAACAAGGGCATGAAGGCGCTGAAGAAGGCCAACACGCCGATCTGGGAGGTGCCTTACCTGCCGATCGACCCGGCCGATGTCGGCCGCACCTACGAGGCGATCATTCGGATCAACTCGCAGTCGGGCAAAGGCGGCATCGCCTATGTGCTGCATGCGGATTACGGCCTCAATCTTCCGCGCAATCTGCAGATCGAATTCAGCCAGGCGATCCAGGCGATCACCGACGCGGAAGGCAAGGAGGTGCCGGCCAAGCGCATCCATGAACGCTTCCTCGAAACTTATGTCGATCAGCCTCGCGCGCGGCTGAAGTTCCTCGACCATCGCACCTTCCCCGACACCGCGGTGAAGGGGCGGCGCATCGTGGAGGCGGATATAATCGACAACGGCAAGGAAGTGACGATCACCGGCTCGGGTACCGGCCCGATCGACGGCTTTGTCGATGCGCTCTCGCGCCATGTCGGCGTCGACATGTCGGTGCTCGACTATTCCGAGCATTCCTTGCAGCGTGGCTCCAACGCCTCGGCGATCTCCTATGTCGAGATGGAGCATCCGGGTGGCAAGCTGTTCGGCGCCGGCATCAACACCAACATCGTCGCCGCTTCGCTGGAGGCCGTTGTTTCGGCCGCCAACCGCATCCTATGCCGCAAGGCCGGCTGAACATTTGAGCCCTTGAACGCGACGCGTCCGCCGGGCGCGCCGCGGTAAAACATGCGTGATTTTCTCGCCATTCATTAACCGGCAGGGAAATTTGCGGTGGCTTACGTGATCGCATAACAGAAGCATTCTTGTGCGCCGCCGCAAGCGCTATATATGATCGGTTCCTAACCTGTGCCGACTTCGAAAGGTTCGACACTTGGAGCCTGCCACGCCTGCCGCCCCCGCAGTGCGCGAGACATTGGAGCGACTGCTTGCCAGCGAAACGTTCGGACGCTCCGAGCGTGCGCGCAGGCTATTGCGCTATCTGGTGGAGCGCGAGCAGGCAGGCGAAGGCGACAGGTTGAAGGGTGTTTCCATCGCCATGGACGTCTTCGGCAAGGACGGCGATTTCGACGCCTCCACCGATGCCGTGGTCAGGGTCCAGGCCGGCCGCCTGCGCGAGCTTCTGGACCAATACTTCGCCAATGAAGGCGTCGCCGAGCCGGTGCGTATCGCGATCCCGCGCGGCGGTTATGTTCCATCCTATGAGCTGAACGCGATCCGTCTGCCCGGCGACGCAAAATCCGCGACCGGCAACATCGCGCGCCAACCCCAGGCATCGGCCGAAGCCGCATCGTCCGCGGCCGAATATCTCGACAGCCGGACGCCGGGCGAGCCTGCGGCCCCCATTGCACCAGCCGCACCTGCACAATCACTGACGCGGCAGTTGCGGTTCTTCTGGGCTGCCATGGTTCTGGTCATTGCCATGCTAGGCCTGCTCATCCTTCGCCAGGGCAATGCCTTCCTCGGCGGCAGCGACACGGCGGCAACGGCTGCAACGGCGGGCGTTGCCGGCACCGCCGCCCAGCCGATATTCGACTCCTTGCCGCTCATCTACATAGCCACGAAAGCCGATGGAGCAGAGGCGGCTCGCGTCGCGTCGTCTCTGCGCGCCGGCCTTGCCGGTTTCGACACCATCGACTTCATCGGGCGCGACGCGGATTCAACGCGCGATCAATCGGCCGACCCGATCAGTTTCGTCTTCGAGATTGTTCCCGGCCCCGCCGCCGGCGACGTCACGGTCGAACTGCAGAGCGTCGCGACCGGTCGGGTCCTGCTGTCGCGCAACCTGACATCGGCCGAAACCGCGCCTGGCGTGGTTGAAAGCAACATCGCCAGCCTTCTGACATCGACCGTTCCCGCTTCCGGCGCGATCTACAGCTACATCGACCAGAGCGACATCCGCACCAGCCAGATCGGATGCCTGGTGCTCGACGACCACTACTATCTCGACATGAACGCCCAGACGCACGAAGCTGCCTATCGCTGCCTGGAGAAGCTGGCCAGCGAAGGCACCAAATCGTCGCTTGTCTACGCTGAGCTGGCTGCGCTTCATGGGGAGGCCGTCACCGTCCACTATCCCTATCCGCCGGAAGCGACACTCGAAAAGGCCATGTCGCTCGCGCATCGCGCCGTCCAGATGGGGCCCATGAACCCGCACGCGCATCGCGCCCTCGGCTACCTCAACTCGCGCCTCGGCAACGCGGACGAAGCGATCCGCTTGACGCGCAAGGCCTACGAACTCAACCCGTATGATCTCGGCATGGCCGCCGCCTATGGCTACGGGCTGATCTTCGCCGGCAAATATGATGAGGGAACGCCGATCCTGGGTCACGCGGTCGAGGCCTTCAGCGGCCATCCGACCTGGTGGGACTATGGCCTGTTCGTCGGCGCCTTCATGCAGGGCGACATGAAAAAGGCCGCCATCGCCAGCGAGTCGCTGCGCACGACGGCATCCAAGTCGCATTATCTGGCCGCGCGCCTGATCGGCGCCAAGATTTCGGGTCGCGACAAGCTGGCGGGCGAGCTTGCCAACGAGCTCACCACCGAATTCCCGAAATTCGCCGCCGACCCGCGCGCGACATTCGTCGACCGCAAATATCCCGCGGATCTCACCGATCGGCTGGTGCAATCCTTGCGTGCCGCCGGGATCGGCAATCCGAGCTAAAGACTTTACGGAAAAGCGTGGTCAGTTGGTTCGGCGGCCACGCCGCAGCCTTCGTGCCGGAATTGCAGCAAGACAAGGACATAGGCACACCTTCCGCCGGTGTTTGGACCACCCAATGCCCGAAGCGCGGAAGTATCACGCTGTGATCCGACACCCATTAGGACGAGCTTGGGCGTCGAGCGCCTGACAGGCCGCTTCGGTCGCGAAAATTTTACTGGCCATCCCTCTGGATCGGGAGCAATTCAGCCACAATTTCCAATTGCAGCCTGTCTTGTTCACCGCTCCATTTTTCATGCTTCCCTTCCCCTATGCCGTCGAGGGCGGCGCCGGTCCGAAGACGATCGTGCTTCTGCATGGCTTCGGAGCGTGCCGTGAGATCTGGCGCGACGTCATGGCCCCGCTGGCGGCGGAGGCGAGAGTGTTGGCCTACGACCTTCCGGGCCATGGTCGTTCGCTGCAATGCGAAGGCATGGGCGGCGCCAAGCCGGCCGCGCGAGCCATCCTCGCCGATCTTGCCGCCCGCCAGCTGACCAAGGTCCATCTCGTCGGTCATTCCATGGGCGGCGCGGTCGCGACGTTGATGGCGCTAGCCGATCCCGGCAGGGTGGCTTCGCTCACGCTGTTGGCGCCCGGCGGCTTCGGCCCGGAGATCAACGCAGCCCTGCTGCGCCGCTATGCGGCGGCTTCCGGCAGGAAGCAGATCCGCGCCAGCCTTGCGGCCATGTCGGCCCCGCGCAGCGTGCCGCCCGACCACGTGGTGGACGCCCTCTGCCTCATGCGCAAACAGCCCGGCCAGTTGCAGACCCTGATCGATATGGCGGCCGCGATGACCAGGGACGACCGGCAAGGGGTCATCCCTCGAGCGCAGCTCGATGCGCTCGACATGCCGGTGATGGTTGTTTGGGGAGCGGAGGATCCGCTCCTGCCTGTCGGGCAGGCCGAGGCTCTGCCGTCGCATTTCCATCTGCACCATGTCCTTGACGCGGGTCACATGCTGGTCGAGGAGGCTCCAGATCTGATCGCCGAGATCGTGCGCCGCAACACGCGACGGCGCGCCAGGCTGTTGCGTCCGGCGCTGGGCGCCGCGGCCAATTGAACGCGGGGCGATGTCCTTGCCGGGTTGGCTCCGCACCAGCCGTAAAGATCCGAAACGGGTTTCCGCCTGGACCCGGCCCGGTATGTCATCGGCGTGCATTTTGCCGGCGACTGTGTTAACTCGCTGTTAACCACCAGCGAGGCAGCCGCCCATGAAGGATGCAGGCGACATAATCACCCCGATCGAGCCATCGCGAAAGCTTTCGGACGCCATACGCGACGTCAAGAACGCCTTCGCCGACCGCGATGACGTGGTTGTCGACATGCGCGAGGCGCACCGCATGCGGCTCGATCTGCTGGCAGCCGAGCTTGCTCCCGTCTTTGCCGATGTCCCGGCCGACATTGACAGCTTCGACTTCGCCGTCTCGTCAGGCCTGCAGCCGCGGCTATGGATCGACGCGGTGAGCCACGTCGCCATGGGACGCGACCGCCGAACCTACCGCTTCCTCAAGGACACCCGCGTCGGCCGCGTGGTGCTGGCTGAATCGACCGAGATGAAAGCCGTCGCCGACGCTGTCACGCGCTACGTGGCCGAACGTGTCGTCGAGCGGCAGCGCATGATGGAGGGCGGCATGGAAAGCGCCGTTCCCGGCCTGCATCGACACATGGTCCAAGAAGCGGAGCCGCCTATCCGATCTCAAACGGGCCGCAACGGCTGGACAACCTTCTTCGCCGGCCTTGGCCTGATCGCCGCGGGCGCCCTTGTCGGCCTGGCGGTTTCGCTGGCCCTGTTCTGGGACCGCATCATGCAGATGAAGATCAGCTTCTGACGAGTTGGCGCCCGTCTGCCGGCACGTCGAGGTCCATGGTCTGGAGGTCCGAAGGCGGCATGGCCGGTCCGGTCAGGCCGCGCCTGGTCAGACGCAGGCGCCAGCTGCCGCTTTCACCATCGATTTCGAACATGTTGTACTGCGCCGCCGGATGGTTGCCACCCGGCGCCTGGCCGGCGGCGGCAACACCGACCACCGGCACCTTGGCGCCGCGTGTGCCGATGGTGAACAAGGACGGCAGGTGCGAGTGGCCGTGCAGGACGAGTTCCGCGCCATGCCGGCGAACGACCTTGTGAAAACGGGCAATGCCGAACAGCCGCTTGTGCTGCGGGATCGCGCCGCGCACCGGCGGGTGGTGGATCATGATGATCCGGAAGAGTTCTTGTTTCGCGGTATCATCGAGGACCTTGCCGAGCCGTTCGGCCTGCCCTTCCATAAAGAAGCCGTTGGCCATGAAGGGTGCGGTGGCGCGCGCCGTGGTGACGCCGATCAGCGCGACGTTGCCGCGCACGCGCAGATACGGAAAGGAATTGCGGTCGACCGGACCGTTGACGCCGTCGCCCGTCATCCAGGGAGCCCACGCCCGGCAGACCTTGTCGAAGGCGCCCGGCACATAGGCATCGTGATTGCCGGGAACCACGGAAACGTCCTGCGGCGACCCGAGCGTCTCCAGCCAGTGCTTGGCCATCTCGATCTCGCCGTCGAGCGCCAGATTGACGAGGTCTCCGGTGACGGCGAGATGGTCCGGCGCGTTCGTCTTGATGTCGGCGACGATCGTGTCGATGACCGCGTCATGCATATGGCGGCGTCGGTTGCGCTGCCAGTTGACATAGCCCAGCACGCGCTTGGACGCGAGGTCGCGATAGGTTACATCGGGCAGCGGTCCCAGATGAGCATCGGAAATATGCGCGAGCCTGAACATGGCCCCTTCTTAAGCGACGCCGGCGAGGCTTTCCACTCACCCTTTGCTGTTCACCCAAGCAGGTGCCGCAAAATGGTCGTGGGGCAACCCTTGAAGATCTGTCTGGGGATCATTGCATGAACCGCCAAGCCGATCCCGAGGAGGCATTTCGCCAAGCCGGCTGGCCGGGCTTCCGGGCGAGGCTGTTCCATTTATACTTCCTGCTGCGCCGCCCCATGACGCTTGGCGTGCGCGGGCTGGTTTATAACCGCGCCTCCAATTCCGTCTTCCTGATCCGCCACACCTATGTTCCAGGCTGGCATCTACCGGGCGGCGGCGTCGAGGTCAGCGAGACGCTCGAGCAAGCCTTGGTGCGCGAGTTGGCCGAGGAAGGCAACATCGCGCTGACCACGCCGCCGGTGCTGAAGTCGATGCATTTCAACCGCCGCTCCAGCAAGCGCGACCATGTCGGCCTTTATCTGATCGAAGCTTTCAGCCAGACGGCTCCGAAACTGCCCGATCATGAGATCGCCGAAGCGGGCTTCTTCCCGCTCGATCATTTGCCGCAGGAAACGACCCCGGCGACACTGCGACGGATAGCAGAGATTTTTGGCGGTGAGCGCATCTCACCCTACTGGTAGTCACGCCGCCTTCCTGAACCTGCCCCGGTCATGCGCAGCCGCATAGTCGAGCTCCGGCCCCACCGGAACGATCCCCGTCGGATTGATCGATCTGTGGCTGCCGTAATAATGCGACTTGATGTGGTGCAGGTTGACGGTGCCCGACACACCGGGCACCTGATAGAGATCGCGCAGATAGTTCGACAGGTTCGGATAGTCGGCGATGCGGCGCAGATTGCATTTGAAGTGGCCGACATAGACCGGATCGAAGCGCACCAGCGTCGTGAACAGCCGCCAATCGGCCTCGGTGATGTGTTCGCCGGCCAGGTAGCGCTGTCGCGACAGCCTCTCTTCGATCATGTCGAGAACCTGGAACAATTCACCGAAAGCTTCCTCATAGGCTTTCTGCGTGGTGGCGAAACCGGCGCGATAAACGCCGTTGCTGATTGCCGGGTAGACCTGCGCATTGATCCTGTCGATCTCCGCCCGCAGTGCCGCCGGATAGAAGTCGAGACCCGCATCGCCCCATTCGTCGAAGGCCGAATTGAGCATGCGGATGATCTCGGAGGACTCGTTGTTGACGATGGTCTCTTGCCTCTTGTCCCACAGTACAGGCACCGTCACGCGGCCTGAATAGGCCGGATCGGCCTTGGCGTAGATCTGGTGCAAGAAATCGAGGCCGTAGAGCGTGTCCCCGGTGGCGCCTTCCTCGGTTTTGAACGTCCAGCCGTTTTCACCCATGAAGTGGTGCACCACCGATACGGAGATGATGCCGTCGAGCTTCTTCAGGGCACGGAAGATCAGGGTGCGGTGTGCCCAAGGGCAGGCAAGCGAGACATAGAGGTGATAACGGCCGGGTTCCGCCTTGAAGCCGCGCCTGCTGCCTTGCGCCGGACTGCCGTCACGCGTGACCCAGTCGCGCCATTGCGATTCTCTTCGTATGAACCGTCCGCCGCTGTCGGTCTCGAACGGGCGGTCCTGCCATTTGCCTTCGATCAGCAATCCCATGCGGAAATCTCCCTGCGGTTCGCAATAATCTAGGCCGATAGCCGGGTTGGCGAAGCCCCTCGGCACTGAACAGTTCGTCAAATGAGGAACCAGTTCGTCAAATGACACAAAGAAAGACAAAAAGCGCCGATTGCAGCGGCACAAAATTGGTGCTAGCGGAGGCGCCCATGTTCGACTTTGCCTCGATCCGGTTCGACCGACGACGAAAGGGCGCCCGCGCTTAACAAGCGCTGACTGGCGAACGCTGCCGCTTGCAGCAAACCTTCCTCGCATACCGGAACGCAAAGACCATGAGCCTTGCCGACGTGAAATACCTGCCGGAAACCCCGGCGCATGATGCTGAAATCGAAG
Source organism: Mesorhizobium sp. WSM3859 (assembly GCF_002295065.1). Taxonomy (GTDB): domain Bacteria; phylum Pseudomonadota; class Alphaproteobacteria; order Rhizobiales; family Rhizobiaceae; genus Mesorhizobium. The sequence continues at coordinate 255,728 of NZ_NSGG01000004.1, read as the reverse complement.
CCATCAACGACGAGGCCTTCGGCCCGGGCCGCTTCGTGCTTGCCGCCTACAAGATCCGCGAGTCGGGCGGTCATGACCGCTCGATGTCCTATGTCGCCGTCAAGGACGACGCGGTGATCGCCTCGGTGCGCATGACGCGCGTGGCCGCGGGCGCGGGACGCGCCATGATGCTCGGCCCGCTTGCGGTTCGCCCCGCCTTCAAGAATTTGGGCATCGGCCGCAAGCTGGTCGCGATCGCGCTGGAGGCGGCCAGGAAGGCCGGCGCGCCTGCCGTCATCCTGGTCGGCGACGAGCCATATTATGGGCCGCTCGGCTTCAAACGCTTCCCGCGCGGGCAGATCACCATGCCGCGCCCGGTCGATCTCGACCGGCTGCTGTATCACGACATCAAGCCGGGCGCCGTCGCGCGCTTTGCCGGTGAAGTCGGCCACGCCAATACGGCAAGGGTTGCGGAATTTGCCCCGGCCCTGGTGCGGCCGGCCGGCAATGCGCAGCTGTCGATCGAGCCGGCCATTGCGGTTGCGCCTCCCCTGCGCGCCTCGTAGCATAATTCGAAACCCTGGGAGGCTTGCATGAACCCGAACGGCCAGATCGCGATCGTCACCGGCGGGGGATCCGGCCTGGGAGAGGCGACGGCGCGCGCGCTTGCCGCCAAGGACGCCCGCGTCGCCATCCTCGATGTCGGCATCGAGCGCGCGGCGAAGGTCGCAACCGACATCGGCGGCATTGCCGTCCAATGCGATGTCTCTAGCGGCGACAGCGCCACGGCCGCGATCACCGAAGTGGCTGGAAAGCTCGGTGAACCGCGCATCCTGGTCAATTGCGCCGGCATCGCCATCGGCGTGAAGACGATCGGCAAGGACGGACCGCATCCGCTCGACCAGTACCGCAAGGTTATCGAGATCAACCTGATCGGCACGTTCAACATGATCCGCCTCGTTGCCGATCGGGCGGCGAAGCTCGATCCGCTTGCCGGGGGCGAGCGCGGCGTCATCGTCAACACCGCCTCCGTTGCCGCCTATGACGGTCAGATCGGGCAGGCCGCCTATTCCGCTTCCAAGGGCGGCGTCGTTGGCATGACGCTGCCGGTGGCGCGCGATCTGGCGCGCTCCGGCATTCGCGTCTGCACCATCGCGCCCGGCATCTTCAAGACGCCGATGATGGCCGGCATGCCGCAGGAAGTGCAGGATTCGCTCGGTGCCGCCGTGCCCTTCCCGCCGCGGCTCGGCGAGCCGTCGGAATATGCGGCCCTTGCGCTGCACATCGTCGAGAACCAGATGCTCAACGGCGAAACCATCCGGCTCGACGGCGCCATCCGCATGGCGCCGAAGTAAGCCGAGATGACTGGCTCGCCGACAGGCGCCGGTGCTTCCACCGAAAAGACAGGCCCGCTCGCCGGCCTGAAAGTCATCGAGATGGCCGGGCTCGGCCCGGTGCCGCTTGCCGCCCTGATGCTGGCCGAGATGGGTGCCGATGTGTTGCGCATCGAACGCGCCGATGCCGGCCAGCCGCTTCTGGACCTGCCGGAAAAATACGACCTCGACCGGCACGGCCGTTCCATCCTCAAGCTCGACCTCAAACATCCGGCGGGCACGGAGCTGTTGCTGCGGCTCGCGGCATGGGCCGACTTGCTTGTCGAAGGCTTCCGCCCCGGTGTGATGGAGCGCCTCGGCCTCGGGCCCGATGTGCTGCTTCAACGCAATCCGGCGCTGATCTATGGCCGACTGACCGGGTTCGGCCAGGACGGACCGCTGTCCGGGCGAGCCGGGCACGACATCACCTATCTCGCTTATGCGGGCCTGCTGCACGCGATCGGCAGGAAGGACGCGCCGCCCGTGCCGCCGCTCAATCTCGTCGCGGATCAAGGCGGCGGCGCCATGATGCTGATTGCTGGCGTGCTCGCCGCCCTTTTCCAGCGTTCGTTGACCGGAAAGGGCCAGGTGATCGACGCCTCTATGATCGAGGGGGCCTCAATGCTTGCGGCGCCGATCCACGCTTACATGGCGGCGGGTCTGTGGAGCGACAGGCGCGGCGAGAACCTGGTGGATTCAGGGGCGCCGTTCTATGACACCTATGAGACGAAGGATGGCAAGCACATTGCCGTCGGCTGCCTTGAACCGCGCTTCTTCGCCGAATTCGCCAAGCTGCTGCCGCTCGCCGGGCATTTTGTCGGCAACCAATATGACAATTCGTCGTGGCCGGCGATGCGCGCCGCAATTGCCGGCCGGGTCAGGGAGAAAACGCGCGACGAATGGGCCGAGCTTTTCGCCGCGTCCGACGCCTGTGTCGCGCCCGTGCTGTCGCTGGTCGAAGCCAGGAACCACCCGCACAATCGCGCCAGGCAAAGCTTTGTGACGTCTGGCAGGCTCGAGCGCCCGGCGCCGGCGCCGCGTTTCTCGCATGCCCCGGCAGCGGCTGCGGCAGCGCCGGCCGCCGCCGATCGCGAAAGCGCAAGCATATTGGCCCGTTTTGGCTTCAGCCAGGAGGAAATCGCAGCCCTTGCAAAAGCGGGTGTACTCGGCCGATAACCGGAGAAGAGAAATCAACTTATCTCGGGTGAGCTTGTGATCGAACCGAAAAAAGATGTCATTCGCCAGACCGACGCCGAAGCGATCAGGCTGGCGAAAACCTTGATCCGCGCAGCGCGTTTCGGCGCGCTCGCGGTGGTCGAGCCCGGCACCGGCGCGCCGCTGGCGAGCAGGGTCGGCGTCGCCACCGACATCGACGGCGCGCCGCTGATCCTGATCTCGATGCTGTCCGCGCACACCGGTGCGCTTGTCGCCGATCCGCGCTGCTCGCTGCTGCTTGGCGAGCCCGGCAAGGGCGATCCGCTGGCGCATCCGCGCATCAGCCTGGCATGCCGGGCCGTGCTGCTGGAGCGGGGATCGGCCGACCAGGTCCGAGCCGAACGCCGCTACCTCAATCGCAATCCGAAGGCCAAGCTTTATGCCGGACTCGGCGATTTCTCGTTCTTCCGGCTCGAGCCTGGGCGCGCCAGCCTGAATGGCGGCTTCGGCAAGGCCTATCTTCTCGACCGCGATGATTTCGTCACCGGCCGCGCCCTTGTCGAGGAACTGGCCGGCAGCGAGCAGGCAGCACTCGATCACATGAATGCCGATCATCGCGACGCAATTGCCCTCTATGCCCGTCACTTCGGCGGCGCCGCCGGCGACGGCTGGATCGTCACCGGCTTCGATGCCGACGGCATGGATCTCGCCGCCCTGGACGCGACCTGCAGGATCTTCTTTCCCCAGCCTTTGCAAGCGGCGCGCGAATTGCGTTCGGTGCTCGTCGAGATGGCGAAGGCGGGACGCGCGGCAGAGCAAGAGCGATAGTTGATCGCGCGCCGGCGAAAGCAACGCTTGATAGTTAAACGAAATGATCTACCTTTGTTATGGCGCTGATTCAGCAGCGCCTGTCGACATCTGAACATTGTGGAATCAGGCGCCATTGCCCCCTGGCGCCAGGATGAGCCAGGACCCTTGGGGGATCTATGATCTCAAACAAACTAATCGCAAATGCGGAATCGGCCGCCGCGTTTCTCACTCTCATGGGCAACGAAAAGCGCCTGCTGATCGTGGCCTATCTGATCGACGGCGAAATGTCGGTCGGCGCCATCGCCGAAAAAGTGCAACTCAGCCAGTCCGCGCTGTCGCAGCACCTCGCCAAGCTGAGGGCGCTCGATCTCGTCGAGACGCGGCGCGACCGCCAGATGATCTACTATTCCTGCAAATCCGAAGCGGTGCGCGAATTGCTGCGTATGCTGGAAGGCATTTTCGGCGACGGCGATCTCTCCCAGATGGCCTATCGGTTGCGCCGCGCCGGGGCTTGACCCGCGCTCCAGTCGCTCATTACCTCGCTGATCAATCTTCGGCGAGGGTATACATGAACCTCATCCCCATCGACGACCCCCGGGACCCGCGCGTCGCCGCCTATCTCGACATCCGCGAGCGCGACCTCGTCGGCCGCCACGGCCGTTTCATCGCCGAAGGCAAGGTAGTGATGAACCTTTTGCTGTCGACCGGGCGCTTCGCCGCCGAGTCTGCCCTCATCCTCGAAAACAGGCTGGCCGGCGTGCGGGAAATCCTGCGCAAGGCGCCCCCGGATTTCCCGGTCTATGTCGCCGGCGGCGAGGTCATGGACCGGATCGCCGGCTTCCACATGCATCGCGGCATCCTGGCGATCGGCATGCGCGGCGATCCGGCGCCCGCCGAGCTTCTGCTGGAAGGCCTGCCCCGGCACGCCTTGGCCGTCGTCCTGGTCGGCATATCCAATCACGACAATATGGGGGCGATCTTCCGCAATGCCGCGGCCTTCGGCGCGGACGCGGTGCTGCTCGACCGAACCTGCTGCGATCCGCTTTACCGCAAGGCAATCCGCGTTTCCGTCGGCGCGGCTCTGAAGGTTCCCTTCGCGTCCTTCGACGATGCCGCAGCCTTCACCGCCACGCTCGACCGGCTTGGCTTCAGCCAGTTCGCGCTCTCGCCGCGCGGCACCACCGACATCCGGACCGCGCAGCATTCTGCCAGACTGGCACTCTATCTCGGCACTGAAGGCGAAGGCCTGCCGCCGGATTTGCTTACCCGCCTGCACACGGTAAGGATTGCCATGGCAGAAGGCTTCGACAGCCTGAACGTCGCGGCGGCTTCGGCGATCGCCCTGTATCACTTTTCAAACCGGTAGTGGCCCAACCTGGAGCCCGAACAGCCGCGGCGCTTGGAGGTGTGTTGAGATTCAGGTCTGGTCGAGTCGGAGTCGAAGACGGGCGCGAAGCGACCAAACTGGGCGATTTCCGAGAACCGGCCTACGCCGACCGTAGCCTTCAGATAGCGGAGAAACCTATGAGGGCTTCGGCGGCGAAGGCCGGAGCGGAGCGTACTTAACGTACGTGAGCACCGGAAGCGCAGGAAGCCGGCATTTGCAGGCCGGCCTCACCTGAATGTCAACACACCTCAGTTGGACGAGCCGGCCTTCTGCAAAGCCCTCACGCGATCGGCAAGGCTGACGCCGCGCCCATTTTGCTGCCCGTCACTCGCCAGCGCCTTGGCGATAGGGGAATCTGGCCCGTCGAGCTTCATCGTCAGGTTGACGACCTCGGCCGCCAGTTCGTTCATCTGCTCGCGAAGGCCGGCGCCGGAGCGTGGATCTCCTGCCGATTCGGGTTTCGCCGCTCCAGAGTCGGCAAGGTCGGTTTTCAGCCGCTTGTTCTCGCGCGCCAGTGCCGTCAGCCTCGCCTCCAGTCGTTCGCGGTCGCCCTCCAACCTGGCGATTGCCTTGTCGACATCGTCGCCTTTCGTATCGGCGCCCGCAGAAAGCCGCGCCACGCCGTTTACGGCGGCGGTTTCCTTCGAACGTTCTCGCATGCGAGCAAGGTCCTTCTCGCGCCGGTCGAGCTTCTCCTCACGGTCGGCAAGCGTGGCGAGCAGCCGCTCCACCTTCTTCTCGAGCTCGGCCGTCTTTCTCTTCTCCGCCTTCAATGCTTCGCGCGCAGCCTTGCTTTCCGAGACGATCTCCTGGTTGCGCTTGTCCGCCTCCTTGCGCTGGCTGCGCAGCACCGCGATGTCGCTGGCGAGTTTGTCCAGTTCCGATTCGCGGGCAACCAGTTCGATCTGGCGGTTCGAGGACGAGAAACTGGCGTCATCATACATCTGCTCGAGCTTTTGCAGCTCCAGCGCACGCTTCTCCAACGCCCGCTCGGCCTGCGCGTGCTTTTCCGAGAGGCGGTGCAAATCCTCCTCGCGCTGCCTGAGCTCCGCATTTTTGGCCTGCAGATCGGAGAGCGCCTGGTTCTTGTCCTTCTTTTCGACCGCGAGCCCCTTCAAGGCCTCGTGCCCGCGAGCGATCTCCACCACCTGCTCAGCCACCTTCTCCTGCAGGTTCTTGACGGTTATCTCCAGCCGGCGCGTCGTCATTGCATATTCCGCCCGGACCCGGTCCTTGTCCGCCTGGATCTCGGCAGGCGTCAGCGGCAACGAAGCCTCAAGGCGCCTGCGCGTCAGCACGACGGCCCGCCGCCAGACCGCCGGCGCGATCAGCGACACCAGAAAAACGGCGCAAAGGAAACCGAGTGCGAAGAACAGGACCGACTGGACCAAGGCGAGCTATCCACTTTACGGAGCGGCAATCGCTGGATTGTGCCACCTTGGCATGGCGGAAATTCAACGCCGCGGCAAGAGCTTGCCGCGGCGTGATCAGCACGGTCCGAGCGATTGTAACGGGCAGAACCCGATCAGAACGGGTTCCAGGTCGGCCTTTCGGTGAGCTTCAGATAGCCGAGATTGACGCCGAGGCGGGCGCCGACGCCGGTGCGGATCGGCACGATCAGCACGCGGTTGCTCTGCAGCACGTTGAAGCCCACGCCGGCTATCACGTAAGCGGACCCGGCCACGCCGCCGAAGCGGTTGTAGAGGCTGCTGATGTCGTCGAGGTTGTAGACCAGCATCATCACCCGAGAGCCCTCGCCGCCGAAATCCCAGCCGAGCGACGGCCCTTGCCAGAACACCTTATGGTCGCCAGCGTTCTTGGTGTAGAGCGTCCCCTCGCCATAGGTCAGGCCGCCGATGAGGGCCCCGGATCCCTCCTCGCCCAGCAGGTAGCCGTTCGGCAGGCCGTAGGACGCGAATACCTTCTCGACGACTGTGGCCAGGCCACCGGATGTCTCGCCGAAGAATTTATGACCGGAATCGACGATCTCCTGAGCTGTGTACTGTTGGGCCCGCGATGCCGCGGTCGAAAGGACCAAAGCCCCCAGGAGTGTGATGGTCATGGTGAGGACACGGACGAATGTCCGGTCGTAGTATCGGGAAAACATGCTTCCAATCTCCGTCAGGGAGCACTTTCGCCGACGCCTCGCACCCCTGCGGCTCTTGGCGGCCGTTCAGGGTGGCTATCACAGGCAAACTATGCCGTAATCCTTTTTCAACCATTAAGCTCCCACACGAAGATGGCGGTTCGAAGGCTGAGCTTTAGCGGCGACCACCGGTTTTCCCCTTGTGAACGCACCATTTTCGCGCTCGGCCATTGTGGATTTGTTGCTGCGCGCTCAGGCGCTGTGTATTCAGAAGGCCTTGGGGAGGCACGTGATTCGTGTGGGCGGGCGCGAAAACGGTCGCCCGGCCATGAACCAGTGACTTAAGCAGGGATTTCACCGATGGCCGAGCTCTTCACCCTTTCCGCGCCAGATCTGGCGGCGCTGCTTTGCAGCCGCGTCTGCCACGACATCATTTCGCCGGTCGGCGCAATCAACAACGGCCTGGAACTGCTCGACGAAGGCGGCGCCGACGAAGACGCCATGAAGCTCATTCGCCAGAGCGCCAAAAACGCCTCGGCGCGGCTGCAGTTTGCCCGCATCGCCTTCGGCGCCGCGGGTTCCGCCGGCATGATGATCGACACCGGTGATGCCGAGGCCGTGGCCATCGCCTTCTTGAAGAACGAAAAACCGGAACTGGTATGGAACGGCTCGCGCGCGCTGCTGCCCAAGAACAAGGTCAAGCTGCTGCTCAACCTCATTCTTGTCGCCCATGCGGCGATCCCGCGCGGCGGCAAGCTGGTGATCACGCTGGAGAATCTCGAAACCGAACCGCGCTTTTCGCTGTCGGCCAGTGGTCCGATGCTGCGCGTGCCGCCGAAATTCCTCGAACTGCATTCCGGCCATAAGCCCGAGGAGCCGATCGACGCCCATTCGGTCCAACCTTACTATACGCTGCTCCTGGCGCGCGAGGCCAACATGACGATCTCGATCCACGCGACCGCCGACGAGATCGTGCTCAGGGCTGAATAATATCGAGAAACGCTACGGTATCGCTCATCCATGATACTTGCGCCCGCAGTGCAGGCGCAGCAATGTTCTGCATCCATTGCGACAGCCGCGCCACGGTTCGGGAGAGCATGAAACGCCTCTTTGGAAAAACTTTACCTAACGGCTTTTCGGCTTCTTTACCAGATTGGCCTATGGTGCTGCCCTGTTACCCGGAGGCTGCCGGTTCGGCAGATGGCAAAGAGGATCCGGACATGAAGCGCTGCCTGTTCGTCGACGATTCGAGCGTCATCAGGAAGGTCGCAAAACGTATTCTTGGCGGCTCTGACATGATTGTCGTCGAGGCGTCGACCGGGATCGAGGCTACCGAAATCTGCGCCGACGACATGCCGGATGTCATCGTCATCGACGGTGGTCTGGCCGACGTCCAGGCCGTGGACCTTATTCGCCGCATCCGCGCTATCGAAGCTCCCACCAAGCCGCAGATCCTGGTCTCGCTGATCGAGGTCGATGCCGCGGCGATCATGCGCGCCAAGCGAGCCGGCGCCCAGGGCTATCTGCTGAAGCCCTTCAACCGTGCGCAACTGCTCGAGAGCTTCCGTTTCCTGAAGATAGCCGCCTGATTCGCAGGGACCGATTCCAGACAAAAAACCCGGCCTGAGCCGGGTTTTGTCTTAAGGCGCTGTGATCGCTCAGGCGCTGACGCGGATATCTTCCGGTTCGCGCAGCACATAGCCGCGGCCCCACACCGTCTCGATGTAGTTCTGTCCGCCGGACGCCGCGTCGAGCTTCTTGCGCAGCTTGCAGATGAAGACGTCGATGATCTTCAGCTCCGGCTCGTCCATGCCGCCGTAAAGATGGTTGAGGAACATTTCCTTGGTGAGCGTGGTGCCTTTGCGCAGCGAGAGCAGCTCCAGCATCTGATATTCCTTGCCGGTCAGGTGCACGCGCTGACCGCCGACCTCGACCGTCTTGGCGTCGAGGTTGACCACCAGGTCGCCCGTGGTGATGACCGACTGGGCGTGGCCCTTGGAGCGGCGCACGATAGCGTGGATGCGCGCCACCAGTTCGTCCTTGTGGAAGGGCTTGGTCATATAATCGTCTGCGCCGAAGCCGAGGCCGCGCACCTTGTCCTCAATGCCGGCCATGCCGGACAGGATCAGGATCGGCGTCTTGACCTTAGAGAGGCGCAGCGTGCGCAGGACTTCATAACCCGACATGTCGGGTAGATTGAGATCCAGAAGGATGATGTCGTAATCGTAGAGCTTGCCGAGGTCGACACCTTCTTCGCCGAGATCGGTCGTGTAGACGTTGAAGCTCTCCGATTTCAGCATCAATTCGATGCTTTGTGCGGTTGCACTGTCATCTTCAATCAGCAGAACACGCATTTCATTCCCCTTTTCTGCTGCCGGGCCGTCTCACGACCCGTCCGGGACCCGGAGCAGTGATTGCCTGAACAGAAGGTGCCACCGACTGGTTAACAAATCCTAATTTCGTGTCGTCCACGATACCAGATTTTTTAACCCCTTTCTACACCCACTTGAATCTAATACTGAATCACAGACGCAAACCGCTAATGCACCACATCAAAAAGTCAGCCTAAGTGACTCCAGAGACTCGCTGGCCCGGGCTTTCGCCGAGAGCCGGAATTTTTACCCGGCCTTAAGTCCTGGCCCGTATGATTAACAATGCCCGTAAACGAATGGTTACCGCCGGCGAAAATCTTTAGGGCTTTGTTTCCTATAGCCCAGGGAAAGCCGGGGGAAACGGGCAGCGCTTGGATCGTTCCGGGCGGACTGGACGGTATTGCAGGTGTGCGTTTGCGGAGTATCGAGTCATGAAGTCACGTGAAAACCTCGTTCGGCTGAAGCAATTTCAGGTGAATGAGAAGCGGCGGCAGCTCTTGCAGCTGGACATGATGATCGCCGAGTTCGAACGCATGGCCGTCGAGCTGGAGGCGCAGATCATCGCCGAAGAGAAAAAAGCCGGCATCACCGACATCAACCATTTCGCCTATCCGACCTTCGCCAAAGCGGCCCGCCTTCGCCGCGACAACCTTAGAAATTCACAAAGCGACCTCGCCCAGCAGCGAAGCACCGCCGAATCATTACTCGGCGAAGCTGAAGCGGAGCTTTCCAAGGCGGAGATGCTGGAATCGCGCGACACCAAGATCCGCGACGCTGAAATAGGCAGCCGCAGCGCCATGATCGGCTGATCGCCGGCATATTTGCAGTCCTTGCGGGAGACATGTCGAGCCGCAGGCATGCCGGCCCGCAGCCTCAGCACCGCCAACCGGTCGAATCGGCCTCGCCACCTGCTTCAGGACGCGGCCATCTCATCATGATCAGCCGATGCCCGGCCGCGGGCTTCCTTGATTTCCGGCGCATGCTCTTCGGCCCAGGATCGGATTTGGCTGAGCAGCCCGGCCAGGTTCTGGCCAAGCTCCGTAAGCTCATACTCCACGCGCGGCGGAATGACGGGAAACACCTCACGCCGCACAAGACCGTCGCGTTCCAGCACGCGCAGCGTCTGCGTCAGCATTTTGGGCGTGATGCCTTCCATCTTGCGCGCCAGCTCGCCGTTGCGCAGCCGGCCGCGCCGCAATGCGCAGACGGTTAGATACACCCACTTGCTGGCCAGCATCTCGAGCACGGTGTGCGATGGGCAGGTGCGCCGTAACGCGTCGTAGCCGAGTGGGGAGGCGTCGTCACTATCCATGAGGTGCCTATGTATAGAAAAGGTACATACTAGACAACAGAATATCACTATCCAAATGATAGCGGCGCACCAATCGAGCAGGAGGCTTCCATGCGTGCCGTTATCCAGAATGCTGTCGGCGGACCCGACGTCCTTTTCGTAGCCGAGCAGCCCGACCCCTCGCCCAAACCCGGTGAAGTGCTCGTCCGCGTCAAGGCGGCGGATGTCAATCCGGTCGATGGCGCCGTGCGCGGCGGTTTCTACCCGCTGCTCGGCGAGCCGCCATTCACACTGGGCTGGGACATTTCAGGCACAGTCGCGGCGCTCGGCGCCGGCGGGACCGCCTTCAAGGTCGGTGACGAGGTATTCGGCATGCCCCACTTCCCCAAACAGGCTGGCGCCTATGCCGAGCTTGCCGCGGCACCGGTGGACGAGATTGCCGCCAAACCTGCCGCCATCGACCATGCGCACGCCGCGGCGCTGCCTCTGGCTGGGCTGACGGCCTGGCAAGGCCTCGTCCGCCATGGCGGCCTGCAGGCGGGGCAACGCGCGCTGATCCATGCCGGCGCCGGTGGCGTCGGCCATCTGGCGGTGCAGATCGCCAAGGCGCGCGGCGCCTATGTCGTCGCCACCGCGAGCCCGGACAAGACGGATTTCGTCCGCGCGCTCGGCGCCGACGAGGTGATCGACTACACCAGGGACGATTTCACGAGGAAGGCCGGCAATGTCGATCTGGTGCTGGACCCGATCGGCGGCGACCATGCCGACCAATCGCTGGAAGTCCTGCGTGACGGCGGCGTTCTGGTCTCGCTGCTCAACGTTCACGATGCCACCAGGGCGAAGGCAAAGGAGCGGAATATCCGCGTCGAGCGCATGTCCGTGGTGCCCGACCGCGATGGCCTTGTCGAGCTTGCCAGGCTGGTTGATGCGGACAAGCTCATGCCGCACGTGGCCAAGGCTTTCCCGCTCGACCAGGCGGGGGCCGCCCATGCTTTTCTGGCCACGCGGCCGATCGGCAAGGTTGTGCTGACGGTCTGAGGCTTTACAACGGAAGCGAAAAGGGCGCGGAACACCGCGCCCTTTTGGATTTATGTCTGTCCAGCCTAGTGCCGGTATTGCTGGATGCGGGTGGTGCGCAGCCCGGCAAGGCCATATTCGTCGATCGATGCCTGCCAGGAGAGAAATTCTTCGGTGGTGAGCTTGTAGCGCTGGCAGGCTTCTTCAAGGCTGAGCAGGCCGCCGCGCACGGCTGCGACCACTTCCGCCTTGCGCCGGATAACCCAGCGCCGCGTGTTCGTCGGGGGCAGATCGGCGATCGTAAGAGGGCTGCCGTCGGGCCCAATAACATACTTGACTCTAGGTCTAACCAGATCGGTCATCGTACTCTCTACTAAAAACTCAAAGACCCAATCCCCGCCACAGTACCGCCACAGCTTTAAAAATTGCCTAAGCGAACCCTAATCACTAGGTAAGGATCGTGAACGCCCGGTTAGGATATCGTTTAGGATTTGAAACACTGGCCTCCAGGCCCTGACTTTGCCCATAAACCCGCCTTGGACCGCAAGCTGGCGCACACGCGGCGCTTGACCTATATTCCGCCCATTGGCATTGAGCGCCGCACAGTGAAAGCATCATGAACAGCCTCGATCTCCCTCGCCGCCCCGAAGAAACCCGCGTCGTCGTCGCGATGTCGGGCGGTGTTGATTCGTCTGTGGTCGCGGGCATCCTGAAGCGCGAGGGCTATGACGTCGTCGGCGTGACGCTGCAGCTCTACGATCACGGCGCGGCCACCCATCGCGCCGGCTCGTGCTGCGCCGGCCAGGACATAGACGATGCCCGCCGCGTTTCCGAGACCCTTGGCATTCCGCACTATGTGCTCGACTATGAAGAGCGTTTCCGCAAGGCGGTCATCGATCCTTTTGCCGAGAGCTACGTCGCCGGCGAGACGCCGATCCCCTGCGTTTCCTGCAATCAGACGGTCAAGTTCGCCGATCTGCTCGCGACCGCGCAGGACCTCGGCGCCGACGCCTTGGCCACCGGCCACTATATCCGCTCGCGCGCCAATGGCGCGCATCGCGCGCTCTACCGGCCGGTCGACGCCGACCGCGACCAGAGCTATTTCCTGTTCGCCACCACGCAGGCGCAGATCGATTATCTGCGCTTCCCGCTCGGCGGTCTTTCCAAGCCGCAGGTCCGCGCCATTGCCGAGGAGATGGGGCTGACCGTCGCCGCCAAGCAGGACAGCCAGGACATCTGCTTCGTGCCGCAGGGCAAATATTCCGACATCATCGCCAAGCTGAAGCCCGCGGCCGCCAACCCCGGCGACATCGTCCATATCGATGGCCGCGTGCTCGGCCGCCACGAAGGCATCCTGCGCTACACGATCGGCCAGCGCCGCGGCATCGGCATCGCCTCCGGCGAGCCGCTCTATGTCGTCCATCTGGATGCCGACCGGGCACGCGTCATCGTCGGCCCGCGCGAGGCGCTGGAGACCCACAAGATCTACCTGCGCGCCATGAACTGGCTGGGCGACGGGCCGCTGTCGGACGTTCCGGCCGGCGGGATCGAGCTTTTCGCCAAAGTCCGCTCGACCAGGCCGCCGCGTCCGGCCGTGCTGCATCATCGCAACGGCGTGACGTCGGTCGAGCTGGCCGACGGCGAATCGGGTATCGCGCCGGGGCAGGCCTGCGTGCTCTATTCCGACGACGGCAACGAGGCGCGCGTCTTCGGCGGCGGTTTCATCGAACGTTCCGAGCGTGGAGCCGAGGCCGAGGCCATGCTGTCCAGGCTGGCCGCGAGACCGGCGCAGATCCCCGCCGAATAAAATCCCGGCTTTCGGTCAGCCGACTTTCAGGGCGACCCAACTTTCGGCCTTATTGCCGCTTCAGGGCGGCTCAGGCGGACGAGCCGGTATGGATCACCGTGCCGGCGGTTAGGATGCGCAGCACCCTGATCGCCTCCTCACCATCGGTGCGCGGCTCGGCGCGCGTCTCGATGCATTGCATGAAATGGGCAAGCTCGCGCGTCAGCGGCATGCCCTCGCCGACCGGCACGTAGGAAGGCTCGTTGGCCGTGAACGCCCACTGGCCGCTGTCCTGCCAGACCGCGTGGCGGTACACGGCAAGCTTGCGCTCCCAGGGCTCGACGTCGTCGAACACCGCCATCGCCTTGGTGCCGACGACCGTCAGCCGCCGCTCGCGATAGGGATTGAGGCGCGAGGCGAAGAGATGGCTGCGCAGGCCGTTCGGAAAGCGCATATGCAGATGCGCGAAGTCGCTGAGATTGTCGAGCAGCGCCGCTCCCTCGCCCCTCACCTCGATCGGCTCGGTGCCGGTGATGGCCAGGATCATCGACAGGTCATGCGGCGCAAGGTCCCAGAGCGCGTCGTTCTCGGTGTGGAACTTGCCGAGGCCGAGCCGGTGCGAATGGATGTAGCGCACCTCGCCAAGCTCGCCATTGTCGATCAGCGCCTTCAGCGTCTCGAAAGCCGGATGGAAGCGCAGCACATGGCCGACCATGAAGACGCGGCCATTGTCCTTGGCCGCCTTCACCGCGCGCTCGGCATCGGCGACCGTCAGCGCGATCGGCTTTTCCACCAGCACGTCCTTGCCGCTTTCGACGGCCCGAACCGCGGTGTCGGCATGGAATTGCGGCGGCAGCGCCATGACGATGGCGTCGATATCGTTTCTCTCGAACAGTCTGTCCGGCTCGATCGCTAGGCAATCCTGCTCGCTGGCGAAACCTTCGGCGCGCGCGCGGTTGACGTCGGAAACGGCATGCAGCGCGCCAAGCGCCTTGAGGGTGCGGATATGGTTGCTGCCCCAGTATCCGCAACCGAGGACGGCGATGCGCGGCTTCATTCGTTCAAACTCTAGAATTTCATGGCCGAGACATAGCGACGTGCCCCGCCGAACTCAACCCCGGGACATGTCCTGAGTGTCTGTCCGGCAAAGCTTTTCTGGGACGAGAATATACGGGCTGGATTATGCCGGCATGTCGGCCTCATCCAAGCTTGACAGGCTCACCCTCCCAACCTTATATCCGCGCGACCTTGGCGAACGCCTCGCGATACCCGTCCATCCAGGACGGTTTTCCGGGCCATTTGCCACCCTGGCGGGGTAGCTCAGTTGGTTAGAGCACGGGAATCATAATCCTGGGGTCGGGGGTTCAAGTCCCTCTCCCGCTACCATCGTTCCCACTGAAAGATGGGCCGGTGCCGAATGTTGAAAGCGGAGAGAACGGTCCTCAACTACCACCGTTAACAACACCGAGGCTTCCGAGGCCTCTCGCTCCTACCAAAGCATCTAGTTTTCCCCGAAATGTTGACACTTACGCCCCCTACCGATCCGGGTAGACGATCACGCTGTCCACGCAGCGACGGTGCGCCTTCGAGATGGCCTGGCGAATCCCATCGATTGCCGCGGATCGAGCGCCTCGCAGACGCCACAGGGAACCAATGCTTCGCATAAGGTCGGCACATCAGAATTTTGATCCATAGACAGGCTCCAGCCGGCAACGTTGCGGTTCGGCTCGGATCGCGCCGTGCGACGCTGCAAACACGACCGGTAAGGGATACAATTGCCGGAGCGAATGCGTCCCCGGGATGGCTCAAATGTCCTCCATCGATTCTCTCGCCGCAAGATTGTTGTCGGCGACATTGATGTTCGATCGGGCGTCGTTGCTGGCGCTCGAGGCTTTGGCTGCCGAATCCGATCGTCGGGTCCTGAGGCGCGGTGAGGTCCTGGTTCGCGAAGGCGATCCATCGGACAGGTTCTTCGTTGTGCTGTCCGGTCGCTTTACGGTGCACAAAGGAGATTCGATTGGCTCGGTCGCCGAGATCGCACAGGGCGAACTAGTCGGCGAAATTGGTTTCTTTGCAGGGCTGCCCCGTACGGCCACTGTCCTTGCAGCGCGCGATTCGATCGTCCTTGAAATCAGCCGTAATAATTTCGAGAAGGCGGCCAAGGCTCTGCCGAACCTGAGAGAAGCGGTCACAATATCGCTGGCGCGCCGGTTCGCCTCGCAATCTCCGATTTTGTCACGTCTCCAGAAACCCGCCAAGATCCGAACGCTTGCCATCATTGCAGCCGGCGGAAGTCGCATCTCACCGGTTTTCATCGCGCACCTACAGCAAGAGTTCAGCGCGGTCACGCGCGCTCAGTTCGTTTCCCGGCTTGACGTCCACGCGAAGTTCGCAGGTCGTCCGATCGACGACCAGCCGGTCCTTAACTGGTTGAACGAACTGGAGGCGCAAGCCGAATTCGTTGTCTACGTGGCCGATGAAGAACCTAATGAATGGACACGAGTCTGCATTCGCCAAGCCGATACCGTCCTGTTGCTCGCGAACGCGTCCTCCTCGCCTCACTTGAACACCTCCGAGGAATTGGCGCTATCGGTCCATCCACCATCGACCGGTCGGCTTGTCCTAATTCACGACAGTCGCTCAGCTGCGGTCACCGGAACCTCGGCGTGGCTCGATGAGCGTCCTCATATCGGCCAGCATCATCATGTTGCGCTGGAGGACATGTCTGATATCCAGCGCCTGGTCCGATTTATTTCCCGCAAGGCACGTGGCTTCGTGGCGGCGGGGGGTGGGTCCCTGGGCAGCGCCCATGTGGGCGTCTACAAGGCCTTCGTCGAGGCGGGCGGGCGCTTCGACTATCTCGGCGGGACGAGTTCCGGGGCGGCGATGATGGCCGGCTTCGCAAGAGGGTTGGACGCGGAGCAGATCGACCGCGGCACGCATAACGTGTTTGTCAAGAGTCGGGCGTTTCGGCGCCCCACCTTGCCGCGTTTCGCGCTTCTAGATCACAAAGCCTTCGATCGGGCCCTTCGGGAGGAATACGGCGACGTTCTGATCGAAGATCTCTGGCTTCCGTTCTTCGCGCTTTCGACCAATCTGAGCAGCCGTCAGCCCCATGTCCACCGTCGTGGAAAACTCTGGCAAGCCGTTCGGGCATCCGGTTCGCTCCCGGGTGTCCTGCCGCCTTTCTTTACGGCTGACGGCGATATGCTGGTGGACGGCGCCATCATGAACAATTTGCCGCTGGAACAGATGAGGGAACTCAAGACCGGCCCCAATGTCATCGTGAGCTTTGGGACCAGCGGACCGCAAAAATACCACATCGACTATGACCGCATCCCCGGCAGATCGGAACTGGCGGCCGCCCTGCTGAACCCTTTCGGCCGTGCGCGCTTGCCGCAGGTTCCGAGCATGCTTCAGGTTATTGCCGCGAGTATGTTGGCACACGGGCCTCAGGACCTTGCTGTCGGCGACGAGGATGTCTTGGTCTGTCCGCAGGTTTCGGGCACCTTCATGGATTGGAGTCGGCATTCCGAGTTGTTTTCGGACGCCTACGACCGCACGGCGCAATGGATCGAGGAACGTCTCCGCCACAACGACTCTGGACTCCGTGCGATGCTCGGTAAGGCACATCCTTAGCGCATCACGGTCCCACTATGCTCAAGCGGTTCACGGAGGGTATCGGCTGACCTCTGTACCCAAAATTGGAAAATTTCGACTAAGCCGCGTCCTCCGATAGCAAAAGAATGCCCTTCGATAGTGGGTCTCGCGAAGTAGCGCTCTCCCGCTACCAACCCTCTCCAGGGCATCCAAAGAATTTAATGAAACCGATGGGCAGCTAAGCGCTGTGTCCTGACACGTCGCACCGCATCCCTTCCGCAGCCCAGGATCGAGCTCAATTGAATTCGCTTGGGCGGCGGCCTATACGTCGAGGCCATGGAAACCATAGCCAGCGCCCAGAAAAACATCATTCCGCTGTCCGTCCGCGCGCCTCGTTCCGGGCGGGCAGCGCCGTTCCTGCCGATGAGCCGCGCCGAGATGACAGCGCTCGGCTGGGATGAATGCGACATCGTGCTGGTCACGGGCGACGCCTATGTCGATCATCCGAGCTTTGGCATGGCGATCATCGGCCGCCTGCTCGAATCCCAGGGTTTTCGGGTCGGCATCATCTCGCAGCCCGACTGGCAGTCGGCGGAGCCGTTCAAGGCGCTGGGCAGGCCGAGACTGTTCTTCGGCGTCACCGGCGGCAACCTCGATTCCATGGTCAACCGCTATACGTCGGATCGCAAGCTGCGCCATGACGACGCCTATACGGCGGGCGGCGAGGGCGGCAAGCGGCCGGACCGCTGCACGATCGTCTACACGCAGCGCTGCCGCGAGGCCTACAAGGATGTGCCGGTGGTGCTGGGCGGCATCGAGGCCTCGCTGCGCCGCATCGCCCACTATGACTATTGGTCCGACAAGGTGCGCCGTTCGATCCTGGCGGACGCCAAGGCCGATCTTTTGATCTACGGCAATGCCGAGCGCGCCGTCGTCGAGGTGGCCAACCGCCTCGCCGCCGGCGACACGCCGCGCCAACTCGATACCATCAGGGGCGTCGCCCTGTTCCGCCGCGTGCCCGAGCATTTCACCGAACTCCATGCCGACGATCTCGATTCCGCCGACGAGGGCGCCAGCCGCAAGCCCGGCGACATCGTGATCCGGCTGCCGTCGTTCGAGCAGGTCGAGGGCGATCGCGATGCCTATGCCCGCGCCTCGCGCGTCCTGCATCGCGAGGCCAATCCCGGCAACGCACGCCCGCTCGTCCAGCGCCATGGCGACCGCGACCTGTGGCTCAATCCGCCGCCCATCCCGCTGACCTCCGAGGAGATGGACGCCGTCTACGACCTGCCCTATGCGCGCGCGCCGCACCCGTTCTATGGCGACGCCAAAATCCCCGCCTGGGACATGATCAAATTCTCGGTGACGGTGATGCGCGGCTGCTTCGGCGGCTGCACTTTCTGCTCGATCACCGAGCACGAAGGCCGCATCATCCAGAACCGCTCCGAGGGCTCGATCCTGCGCGAGATCGAGAAGATCCGCGACAAGACCCCGGGCTTCACCGGCGTGATCTCCGATATCGGCGGGCCGACCGCCAATATGTACCGGATGGCCTGCAAGGACCCCAAGATCGAGGCGGCCTGCCGGCTGCCGTCCTGCGTGTTTCCCGACATCTGCCCCAACCTCAACACCTCGCATGACGACCTGATCCGGCTCTACCGCAAGGTCCGCGAGGTCAAGGGCGTCAAGAAGGTGATGGTCGCCTCCGGCGTGCGTTACGACCTCGCCGTCAAGAGCCCCGAATATGTCAAGGAACTGGTGACCCACCACGTCGGCGGCTACCTCAAGATCGCGCCCGAGCACACCGAGCGCGGGCCGCTCGACAAGATGATGAAGCCAGGCATCGGCACCTATGACCGCTTCAAGGAGATGTTCGACGCAGCCGCCAGGGAAGCCGGCAAGAAATACTATCTCATTCCGTATTTCATCGCCGCCCATCCCGGCACGACCGACGAGGACATGCTGCATTTGGCGCTCTGGCTGAAGAAGAACCGCTACCGCGCCGACCAGGTACAGACCTTCCTGCCTTCGCCCATGGCCACCGCGACGGCGATGTACCATACCGGCGTCAACACGCTGAGGGGCGTGCGGCGTGGCGCGACCGACAAGGTCGAGACCGTGCGCGGCGGGCGCAAGCGCCGGCTGCACAAGGCATTCCTGCGCTACCACGACCCCGACAATTGGCCGCTGCTGCGCGATGCCTTGAAGGAGATGGGCCGCGCCGACCTTATCGGCCCTCGCCCCGACCAGCTCGTGCCCGCCCACCAGCCGCCCGGCACCGGCAAGGCCGCCGCCACGAAGCGCCCCATGCGACCCATCGGCAGAGGTCAGCGATTCACCACCAAGGGCGTGCCCTTCCCAAAGAAGTAAGCCTATAGCGCCGTCAGCATAGCTGACCTGCCGGGTGGCGATCCGAGCCACAAGCAGATCCACTTTCGCCGGCAGCTTGGCCGCTCGAGTCGGACGTCAAAGCCACGTTGAGCAACTTCCAAAAGCGGACTTCGCCAGCGCCCGCACCGGAACTTCGCGGCTGCGGACCCACTGAACAGTCTCTGCGAGCTTCGGCCACCGCTTAACCGGCGGTTGAAGCGGAAGTTATTGGCAGACGGTCGGGAAGGCGGGATCGGGTCCATTCTTTTGGGCTGACAAACCACACCCATTAACACCAGAATTAGGCCCGCTCTTGGGAGGCTGGACTATCAAAGACGAATACCTAAAAGAGATTAAGCCCAAACCCGCCTCTCGAAGGAGGAGAAAAATTGAAACGCATCGATATGGAAATGAGCGGCGGCTGCCAGTGCGGTGCCGTGCGCTACCATGCAAGCGCTATACTCGACAACTCGCATCTCTGCCATTGCCGCATGTGCCAGAAAGCCTCGGGCAACATCTTTGCCGCGCTCGTCGCCGCGCCCGATGAGGCGCTCACCTGGACACGCGGCAAGCCGAGCGTCTGGAAGAGCTCGGAGCTTGTCGAGCGCGGCTTCTGCGCCAATTGCGGCACGCCATTGTTCTTCCACCACCTCGAAAACGGTCGCACCAACCTGATGATTGGTTCGCTTGACGATCCGCACGCCTTCCCGCCGCTTGCCAACACCTGCACCGAAAACATGGTGGCATGGTTCGATACGATCACGGGCATAGAAAATACCGGTGCGACCGAAAGCAACGGAGCCGACTGGGCCGCGGCGATCAAGAAGAGCAACAACCAGCACCCTGATCACGATACCACCTCATGGGCGGTGAGGAGGCGTGATGGCTGAGTCCTATTGCGGCGGTTGCCAGTGCGCGCTGTCCATTGCCGCTAATTCGTGCCTCGAAGCAGCCCCGTCAGCTTCCGACCCATTCGGGGCATTCAAGAAATGGATCGCAAATGGCTATGGGAGGGCCCGCCTGGGAGCGCGCCTTCTCGCTGCATGACGGCGGCAAAGAAGCCGTCGGTGTCGTTGCGCGCGGGCGTCAGCGACAGATAGTCGGGATGGGCTGAATTCGTCAGCTGCGGCGCGGCCTCGTGCAATGGCACGGCGCGAAAAGCGGGATGCGCCGCCAGGAATGCCGCCACCTGCTCCTCGTTTTCCTCTGACACCATGGAGCATGTCGCGTAGACCAGCCGGCCGCCGGGCTTCACCAGGCGCGCCGCGCTCGC
Organism: Mesorhizobium sp. WSM3859; assembly: GCF_002295065.1. GTDB lineage: Bacteria > Pseudomonadota > Alphaproteobacteria > Rhizobiales > Rhizobiaceae > Mesorhizobium. The sequence continues at coordinate 235,229 of NZ_NSGG01000004.1, read as the reverse complement.
CAGGATCCGGGCCTGCAACGACACGAGCTTGTCCAGGCCCTGTTCCTCCGGTGCCCGCCAACGTGCATCGGGATTGCGTCGCCATGTGCCGGTGCCGCTGCAGGGCGCGTCCACCAGCACGCGATCGAAACCACCCTTGTGGCGCTTGATCCACCGATCCGTCTCGCCGGCCAGGAGCCGCGTCTCGATATTGTGCAATCCTGCCTGCCGAAAACGCTCGGCGCCGCGCTTCAAACGGCCTTCCAGGACGTCGCAGGCGACGACATGGCCCTTGTTGTTCATCTGCGCGGCGATGGCCAGCGTCTTGCCGCCGGCTCCGGCGCAGAAATCGACCACGCGCTCGCCCGGCCGGGCATCGACCAGCATGGCGACGAGCTGCGAGCCCTCATCCTGGATCTCGACCTCACCGTTCTTCAGCATCGGCAGGCTCGCCAGTGAGGGGCGCTCATGCACGCGAATGCCGTAAGGAGCGATGGCCGACGGCTGCGCCCGCAAGCCGAGATCCTTCAGCGCGCCAACCATGGCCTCGCGTGTCGACCTGATCGGATTGACCCGCAAATCGAGCGGCGCCGGCGTCAGAAGCGCGGCCATCTCCTGGCCGAACGCTTCCTTGAAACGGCGCCGCAGCGGATCGGCCGCCCAGGACGGGCATTCAACGCGCACCTCTTCCGGCATGCCGGGATGGTCGATCGCGCACCCCCGCAATTTGACCAGCAGCGCGTGCTCGTGGTCGGTCAGCATGGCAGGCGCGAATTTCGCGCCATTGAACAAGCGTTTGACCTGATCGGGCGTGCTGCCTTCCTTCAGCGTCAGCCATGCGAGCAGCCGGTTGCGGGGCCGATCCTCGCGCCCATGCCTGCCCAGCCACCAGCCAAGCCGTGCATGATGTCGCAGAAGCGCGTGGAGCAGCTCTAAAATCCGACCCCGGTCCCTGTCGCCGACATAGCGCCGGGCCCGAAACCAGGCCGAGACGACAGCATCCGCGGGACGCGCGACGCTATCGACTTCATGCATAAGTTCGATTGTGGCTTGCAGGCGGGCGGCAGGGGTCACGGAACGATGATCAGGCTCGAAAACGGCGATATAGGCGATAATGCTGCCGCTGACCATCGTTCGCGCATCCAAGTGCTTGTCCCTTGCGTTCCTGCAGGATGTTGCCGCCATCCACGACAAGCACGGCGCCGTTGACGATAGCATTGCGCTTTGCCGTGAACGCAAGTTGCAGATCGGTCTCGTCGATTTGTATGAGCGGCTGGCCCGCTTGACCTGATCACCGGCATCCACGAGGCGCTCGACTATCTTGCCGGGCACGCGAAAACCGAGGCTGCTCTGCCCTCTCGCCCCTACGATACCGGTAAAGCTGAACGCCGAGCCCGGGACTTGCTCTCCCATCAGCAGACTGACGATCGGAGGTTCCTGCCTCGGATCGGTAACGGCGGCTGCCTGCGTCCGATTGGAAAGTGCCGCGAATCCCAGCGCCCCTGGCCCTGCGATCAGGATGCTGCCCAGCACAATTGCGGGTCTCTTTTTCATGCCCATCGCCTACGTCAAAATAGATTGCGTTCGAACTCTATGTCTATTATAGATTACGAATGAAATCTAAAAAGGGAGATCGATGATGCGGGTGAGTCGCACTCAGGCTGCCCAAAACCGCGAGACGGTGATCGACGTAGCAAGCCGCCTTTTCCGGGAGCACGGCTTTGACGGCATCGGCCTTAAGGATCTGATGAAGGGCGCTGGCCTGACCCAAGGCGCCTTTTACAAGCAATTCGCGTCAAAGGAGGAATTGGAGGCACTGGCGTCCAGGCGGGCGCTGGAGCACGCATCTCGTCGATGGTCGGACGCGGCCGCGAAAAATCGCAAGGACCCGCTTGGTTCAGTAATCGAGTTCTACCTTAGTGCCGGACATCGCGAAGAAAGGATGGACGGGTGCCCGGTCGTGGCGCTGGGCTCGGATGCCGCCAGACAGGGCAGCGACGTCAAAGCGTCTTTCGAAGCCGGGATCAGGAAATACCTTGGGCTGCTCGGTGGTTGGGTTGGCGATGCGCATGGCGAGGACTCCCGCGACAAGGCGATGGCCGTTCTCTCAACGATGGTCGGTGCGGTCGTCCTTTCGCGGGCCGTCAACGACAAGCAATTGTCGAAGCAGTTTCTGCACGCAGCAGCCGAGAGCATACAGGCGGGGCTGGCCGCTGGTCGCCAACGGAGATCGGCCCAATGACAATGGCTTCTCCAACCAAGGGACGACGGATCCGACCGAATTTTCGGCGGCTATTTACTCGGGCGTCTTGGCGCCACTGGCTGGAAGAATTGCGCCGGTTTGAGGAGGCGATCGACACTACCGAGTTGGATCTCCTCGAAAGGCGAGTCAGAGGTCTCGAAGCGCAAGTCTCGGAGTTGCGTGCAAGGGCGAGGCAGCCGTGATGCTCACATCTTCGATTGCGAACTTTTCGGTCCTTTGCACTCCGGGCGGCGAAACGGTCATACAGCTCGGCCTGCTGCCGGCGCCGCGCCAGCCCCGAGCCGCGCCGGTTGGCATCGGAAGAGTGCTGGAATCGAAAGGAGCATAGATGCGGCGGATTGTCGTTACGGGCATGGGCGCCGTCACCCCCCTTGCCGCCAATGTCGAAACGTCCTGGTCCCGCCTCCTGGCCGGCCGCTCGGGCATCCGGAGGCTCGCCGACGAGGTTGTTGGAGATTTGCCTTCGAAGATCGGCGGCGTGGTTCCCTCTCTGGAAGAAGATCCCGAGGCCGGCCTCGATGCCAATGCCTTCGTGGCTCCGAAGGACCAGCGCAGAATTGACCGCTTCATTCTCTTCGCGCTGGCTGCGGCGGAAGAAGCGCTTGCCCAGTCGAGATGGAAGCCGGCCTCGGAAAACGAGCGGGTCCGCACCGCGACGATCATCGCTTCGGGTGTCGGAGGGTTCCCCGCCATAACCGAGGCGGTGCGGACAGTCGACCAGCGCGGCGTTCGGCGTCTTTCGCCCTTCACTGTGCCGTCTTTCCTGGTGAACCTCGCGGCAGGCCACATCTCCATCCGCTACGGTTTCAAAGGCCACATCGGCGCACCGGTGACGGCATGCGCCGCCGGCATCCAGGCGATCGGCGATGCGGCGCGTATCATCCGCGCCGATGAAGCCGACATTGCCGTGTGCGGCGGCACCGAAGCATGCATGAACACCGTTAGCCTAGGCGGCTTCGCGGCGGCACGCTCGCTTTCGACCTCCTTCAACCACCGCCCCGATCAGGCCTCCCGTCCGTTTGACATGTCGCGCGACGGCTTCGTCATGGGCGAAGGCGCCGGCGTCCTGGTCATCGAGGAATTGAGCCATGCGCTTGCGCGCGGCGCCACACCGCTCGCCGAGGTCGTCGGCTACGGCACGACGGCGGATGCGCACCACGTCACTTCCGGCCCCGAGGACGGCGATGGCGCGCGCCGAGCCATGGAGATCGCGATCGCCCAGGCCGGGATTTCGCCGCGCGAGGTGCGTCATCTCAATGCCCATGCAACCTCCACGCCGGTGGGCGACCTGGGAGAAATCGAAGCGATCAAGAGCGTGTTCGGGCACGATTTCGGGATAGCCGTCAGCGGAACGAAGTCGGCGACCGGACATTTGCTCGGCGCAGCCGGCGGGCTTGGCGCGATCTTCACGATCCTGGCGCTCAGGGATCAGGTCGCACCGCCCACCCTCAATTTAAATACCCCCGATCCAGCGGGTGAAGGAATCGACTTCGTCGCGAACCGGGCCCGGCCAATGGAGATGGAGTACGCAATCTCCAACGGTTTTGGCTTCGGAGGGGTCAACGCCAGCGCGCTGTTTCGGCGCTTGGAACGGCCGAGCAGCTCGTGACCAACGCTTTGTTCCCAACCTTTTCGGGTTTCTCCCAACCCCATGCTCACCCAGAGAAAGTGATCTCCATGAACAAGACCAATCCTGGTGTCGCCGTCGTCACAGGGGCATCTTCCGGCATCGGGCGCGTGACGGCCAAGGCCCTGCAGAACGCGGGCTTTCGCGTGTTCGGAACCAGCCGTCGCGCGGTCTCCAAAAAATCCGATGGCATTACCATGCTGACCTGCGACGTGACCGACGACGCGTCGGTGGCGAAGCTGGTCGACGAAGTGCTGGCCCAGGCGGGGCGCATCGACCTGCTTGTCAACAATGCCGGCATGGGCCTGCTTGGCGGCGCGGAGGAATCCTCGACCGCGCAGGCCCAGGCTCTGTTCGACGTGAACGTCTTCGGCATCATCCGGATGATCAACGCTGTGCTGCCGACAATGCGGCGGCAAGGAAAGGGCAGAATCGTCAACTTGAGCTCGGTGCAGGGGTTCATCCCGGCTCCCTATTTCGCGCTTTACTCGTCGACCAAACATGCCATTGAAGGTTATTCCGAATCGCTGGACCACGAACTGCGGCCGTTCGGAATTCGCGTCGCTTTGGTCGAGCCGGCCTATACCCGGACCTCGTTCGAAGACAATCTCGCCAGGCCCGACCAGTTGCTCGATATCTATGACGCCGCGCGCGCCGGCATGACTATAGTCGTGCGAAAGGCTATGGAAGAAGGCGACACGCCCGAAGTGGTGGCCAGCACCGTCTTGGCGGCCGCGACCGATCCAACTCCAAAGCGGCGCTATGCGGCGGGAAAAACGGCCCGCCAGGTCAGCCTCCTGCGTCGTTTCGTTCCCGCGTCAGCGTTCGACAAGAGCCTTCGAAAGCAACTCGGCCTGCCCATCTGAGACGGCATTGGTTTGCCCAAAGGACATCGACCCCCGCTACCATTCCCCGACATTTCTGGCTTTCGCGCTCATCCCTTGCGCTCCTGCAGGATGTTGCCGCCATCGACGACGAGAACGGCGCCGTTGACATAGCTGGCTCCGTCGGACGCCAGAAACAACACGGCGGCCGCGACCTCCCCGGGACTGCCCGCGCGCCCGAGCGGCGTGTTGCGGGCAGCGGCGAGTTCCTCCGGCGTCGAGGCTCCGGTCGCGATCCAGCCCGGCGCCACGGCATTGACGGTGACGCCGCTGCGGCCAACCTCCAGGGCGAGCGCGTGCGTCAGCCCGATCATGCCGGCCTTGGCCGCGGAATAGGCGGCCTCGCCCTCATTGGATACATAAGGCCCCGTCACCGAAGCCATGTTGACGACGCGCCCGTGGCCGCGTTGCACCATGCCGGCCAGGAATCCGCGTGTGCTCAGGAACGCAGTCTTCAGGCTGACGTCGATGCCGCGGTCCCAGTCGCTTTCGCTGAGGTCGAGAAACCGCCGCTGCAACGCCGGCTGGCCGATAGTCCCCATCCCGGCATTGTTGACGAGGACGTCGATTTCGCCGGCCTGCGAGCACAAGCGCTCGACATCGTCCGAAAGCGTCAGGTCGGCCACAACGGCGCGGACATCGAGCCCTTCCGCCAGCAGTTCCCCTGCCCGCTGCTCGACGCGCGCGGACGAAGCGGTGATGACGACCGAAAGGCCGGCCTCGCCCAGCGCACGCGCGACCGCTACGCCGATGCCATCGGCGGCGCCCGCGCCGGTCACCAGCGCCCTGCGAGACTTGCGGAACACGATCATTTCCTCTCCACGATTGGAATGCCGGCATGCCGACGCGGGCAATCATACCCAGGATGAAACCGCCCAGGCTTTTTTCAATAGCCGGCGCTGACGCCGAAATCGATCGAAAGCGCGGCCCCGGTGATCGGCGCCGCGCCCGGCTGGCAGAGATAGTGGATGAAGGATGCGATCTCTTCCACCTGAATGAACCTTGCTTTGTCCCCCTGCGGATAGTGCCCGAGAAGCCGGCGCTTGTAGCCGTCGGGATCGTCCCTACCATAGGTCCTGGCCTGGTATTCGATCATCGGCGTTGCCGTATCGCCGGGGCAAACGGCATTGACCCTGATGCCTTGCGGGGCGAGTTCCAGCGCGAGAGCCTTGGTCAGCAGAACCAGCCCGCCCTTCGAGGCGCAATAGACGGCCGCCCCATTGTTGCCAACAAGGCCGGCGTCGGACGCAATGTTGACGATCACGCCTTGCGCCGCCGACAGATGTGGGACAGCCGCCGAGATCAGGAAGAACGCGCCCTTGAGATTGACGTCCAGCACAAGGTCCCACTGATCTTCCTCGACCCCGCTCGCCGGCCCCTCGAGCCAGACACCGGCGGCGTTGACGAGGATGTCTATGGCGCCGCCCCAGTCCTTGGCCTTGGCCACCACGTCGCGGCAGGCAGCGACGGAGCGGATGTCGAGCGGCAAGCCGACCGCATCCGCTCCGGTCGCGGCAATCTTGGCCACGGCTGCGTCGAGCTTGGGGCCGGGAAGGTCTGCGAGCGCGATCCGCTCGCCGTCGGCCGCGAGGCGCAGTCCGGTCGCAAGACCCATCCCCCCGGCGCCACCGGCGATCAGAACCGTCCTGCCAGCCATTCGACAACCTCCACGCCACGCAGCGCCCGGCAAAGGCAAACCATGTCCCTAAATCACGTCATGGGGCCCTGTCGCATGGACCAGCCAGGTAAAACAATGACTGCAGCAGTTCCGCTGCTCCCCGATCATCCCAGCTCGAGCGTCGTGATGCCGAAAACCGTCGACGGCACGTTGCCGGGTTTGCCGCCCTTGTACATGCGTGTCGTCGCAAAGCCCGGCGTCATGCCGGCAGCCTGAAGCACGGCGGTGAATTGAACCTGGCTGGCCGGCACGTCGATATGCAATGCCTCGTTGCCGATCCGACCCTTGAGGTCCGCCAGCAACGCCAGGGCAAGGTCCGTCCTGTCGGCGAACAGCGGCCCGACCTTGAAACCTTCCCGGCATCGGCGGGCCGCGCCGTAGCCGGCAATGCCGGCCGATCCGCCACAGAGCAGTGCAATCCGGGGCTGCCGCAGCCACTCCCGGAGGAAGGCTTCCCGCGGCGCCGGGAAACACTGGTGGTCATAGGCAAGTATCCCGGCCATGTCGCCGGCCGCCACCGGCCGTATGTCGCCACCCCCCGGCAATCCGGCGGGGCGGCCGCTGTAGCGCACGGTCTCGTAGACGGGCACGAAGCCCATGCGCTGGTAGTTGGCCCGCTGCTCGGCCACCCCGTCGAGACCGATGATGCGGTTGCCGAGGCGTGCCATGCCGGCATCCCAGACCGCCTTGCCATGGCCTTCGCCCCGCCGGTCGGACCGGCAGATATAGAGACCGATGAAGCCGAAGCCCGGGCCGTATGCGACGGCCGAAATGCCGGCCACCATCTCTCCGTCGACGAATGCGCCGATGAAACTGTCCGGATCGGCTGTCCTGAACGCCGCAGCGTCGCCGATGCCTGGGTTCCAGCCCTCTCCAGCCGCCCAGTCGACGAGCGTTTCCACTTCGCTGGCGGTCAGTGTCCGGATTGTTCTCGGCATCTTTTCACCCGGGCGGCCTCGGCAAACGGCGTCAAGGCATCAGGATAGGTAGCCGCTTCCACGCTGCAAAGTCCACACGAGAACCTCAGTTCACCTTCGATTACCCGCTGGCGCCCATCACCTGCCGGCGCCCTGCTCAGCCGAGGCCAGGAGACGGTGGAGACCATGCCCATGGCTCGGCAGAACGCGGCCTTGTCGAAGCGGGGATCCTCGGCGCAAAGCGTTGCCACCGCCGATGCCGCGCATCGGGCGCCAGACCCTGTCCTTGTTTCTTCTTTCCCGGGAAAGCGCTCCCCCCAGCCCCGATGGCGCGGAACCTATGCCTGCTCGACGGGACTCGTCAATTCAACGCAGGCTGCGGGCCGGACTATTATTGGGACGGGTTTCCCGAACCGATGCAAAGAGTTAGCAACAAACGCACCGCTTGATCGTTCGTTGTTCCAATAGGCAACTGGACACAACCGGCGAAGATTGGGAATCTTCATTTGTCGTTGCGTGGAATCGCATGGAGTACCGCAGGAAATGCCGCTGAGTGCCGCAGAGATCGTCCGTCATCCGGCAGCGCTTCGCAGTGTGCAGGAACAGTCGCGCGCGCTCATCCATGTCTACGAAACGACCCCGCGGCTGGCCGCCGTCTTCGCCACCCAGCAGCGCTGGCTGCTCGCTCATGTCGGCCTGGCTCTGCATTTCCGGCGCGATCCGAACGATCGCCGTACCGAAATGACGATGGCGCGGTTCATCGAGGTCGTGCGCCGCAATTCCGTGGCCAGCCGCAACACGGCCGAGGCCTTCGTCAAGGAGATGCTGCGCTACAACATTGCCGAGTATATTTCGGCCAGCGGTGACGGCCGCGCCCACCCCATGCGGGTCACCGAGGGCACCATCGAGACCTTCACCGGCTGGATCCACGCGCATCTGAGGACGCTCGACCGCATAGACGGCGGAAACCGGCTGACGACCTTCCTCGATCGACCCGGGATGCTGTCCAGGCTGCAGCCGCTCATCGCCGACGGACTGCTGGCCAGCGAGGGCGTGCGGGAGCCTGGGCGGACTTTCTCGTTGTTTATCTGGCTGAACAATGGCGGCATCGTCATGGACTGGCTGATGTCCGGTATCGATCCGGAGGACGTTCATCTCGACAGGATACCGACCAGCGTCATCTCGGTCAGTGAATTCGCGCACTGGCTGAAGCTGTCGCGCACCCATCTGGCGCGGAAACTCAACGATGGCGAGGCGCTTGGCAGCATCGGCTGGGTCGGCCAGCGCGGCCATTCCGTCATGTGGGTTTCACGCCAGTTCTTCGACGAGTACATGGCGGTGCAGACGTCCAAGCTCGCCGTCGTCGACCTGGCGTTCGAGGGTAGTTTGTCCCAGGCGGACGAGAGCTGACCGGCGCAAACGGTCGCTTCTCGGATCCAGCCGACAAATACCGCTGGTTGCGCTGGCAGGCGCCGGCCAAAACTGCTATCCGCATCCGCATATTGCGATATTTGGCCGAGTCTGGGGGGATGGCGCTGAACTTCGAAGACATTGTCGGTCATCCGGCGCTGAATGCCGCCGTCCAGGCACAGGCCCGGGCGATGCAGCAGGCCTATGAAGGAAACCCACGCGCGTCCTCGGTCTTTGCCACCCAGCAGCGCTGGTTGATGGCGCATATCGGTCTTGCTCTGCATTTCCGCAGGGATTACTACCGGAAGGAACTGACCGCCGCGCGTTTTGTCGACGTCACCGTTCAGCATGCTGTGGCAAGCCGCAACACCGCCCATGCCTTCATCAAGGAAATGCGGCACTATGATTTCATCGAAGTCGGGCCGATGGCCGACGACGGCCGCATTCGCCCCTTGCACCTGCCCGCCATAACCCTGGAGCCGTTGATCGGCTGGATTCACATGCATCTGAGCACGCTTGATGCTCTTGACGGCGGGAGCCGGCTGGAAACATTTCAGGCACGGCCGCAAATGCTGGCGCGGTTGCAGCCGCTGATCGCGGACGGGCTGATCTCCTCGGTGCCGGTGATGCGGGAGCCGCAACAGACTTTTTCGCTGTTCACATGGCTCAACAATGGCGGCGTGGTCATGGATTGGCTGATCGCCGGCGTCGACCCGCAAAATGCCGGTCAGGAGCGCATCCCGACCGGCGTGCTGTCGATCGGCGACTTCTCCAGACGGCTGAAGCTGTCGCGTACCCACCTTGCGCGCAAGCTGCGCGACGCCGAGGTGCTCGGCAGCGTCGGGTGGCTCGGGCAGCGCGGTCATTCCGTCATGTGGATCTCGAAGGAATTCTACGGCGAATACCTCACCGCGCAGGCGGTCAAGCTCGCCATTATCGACTCGGCTTTCGCCGCCTGCATGGAGCAGGCAACCGGCTGATCGCCAGGCGTTCTATCTGGCCTTCAGGATTGCGGAGAAACGCGGATCGAAGGCCCGGCTGATCGGTTCGGCCGCGGCGCCAACCGCTATCGCCCAGGGATCGGTGGTGCCGAGCTGCAGCCGCGGCAGGCGGCGGTCGGGCCGGTCCGCGATCGACGGCAGCAGCGGATGCATGGCCTGAAGCAGGAGCCGGGCCAGCGCCTCGGGCGCGCTGCTGGTGAGGATGACGGTCTGCGGATCGAAGATCGTCTCGATCAGATGCACGCTCCAGCGCAGGTCGGACGCGGCTCTTTCGACCCAACCCAAGACCCGGAGGTCCTGCGCTAGCGCCAGCGCGCCGAGCTTCTCGTAAAGCCCCCTCTCGGCGGGATCGAGGCCGAGATGCTGGTAGAGCGAGGCGAGCGAGGCACGGTGCTCGAGCGGCGTCGAGCCGGGCCCTGCCGGCGACAGCAACGCCCTGCCGATCTCGCCGGCATTGCCGCTGCCGCCATTGTAAAGCTCGCCATTCAGGATCAGCCCGGCGGCGATGCCGTAGCCGACATAAAGGCAGACCGCGTGATCGACGCCATGCGCGGCGCCGACGATGCGCTCCGCCGTCGCGCAGGCCGCCGCGTCGTTCTGCAGCCCGACATTCAGTCCGGTGCCGGCGGCAAGCGTCTCCAGCAGCGGGAATTGCTGCCAGGCGGGCATCATCCATTTGTCGTCGGATTCCTTCAGACCGAACGGCCCCGGCATGGCGACGCCAAGGCCGACCAGGCGCCATTCGGACTGCGCCGAAATGCCGGCCAGCTCGCGCCTGACATCCGCGATGAGGCCGAGGATGGTCTGGACCCCAGGAGACGGTTCATCGAGCGGCAGGTTGGCCTCGGCGCGCGCCATCACGCTGCCGACCAGGTCGACCACCACCACCCGCGCCAAATGCCGGTCGATCTGCAGTCCAATGGCAAAAGCGCCTTCGGGCACCAGCCGATAGGGCGTGAAAGGCTGACCCCTGCCCTTGCGCACCGCATCCAGGGCCACGACCAGGCCGTCCCGCTCCAGATCCTCGATGATGTTGGAAACCGCCTGCTTGGTCAGCTGCGTCGCCCGCGCCAGGTCGGCGCGTGACAGCGCACCATTGAGCCGCAGCGCCTCGATCATGACGCGGCGGTTGTGCGCGCTGGTACCTTCCTGGTTGGTACCGCTCTTGGCCCGGATCGGGTTGATGTCGTGCACCGTCGTTTCCCCTCTTGACTCCATTAAAGGATTGATCGACTAATTAAGTCAAGCGAATTGACTTAATGGTGAGAACGGGCGATTTGAAAACAAGCCCGGCAGATCTGGTCACACGCGATTGGGAATTCGAGGAAGCGGCACAAGCCTCTGCCGCCCACTCGCAGCCGTCGAAAATGGGAGAAAGACAAATGCTGAAATCGATCGGTAAGACACTTCTGGGCGCGGTGTTCGTCGGCGGACTCTTCGTCCCGCACGCCTTCGCCGAAACCACGCTGAATGCGCTCTTCATGGCCCAGGCCGCCTATAGCGAGGCCGACGTCCGCTCCATGACCGAGGCCTTCACCAAGGCCAATCCGGACATCAAGGTGAACCTCGAATTCGTCCCCTATGAAGGCCTGCACGACAAGACCGTGCTCGCTCAAGGGTCGGGCGGCGGCTACGACGTGGTGCTGTTCGACGTCATCTGGCCGGCCGAATACGCCACCAACAAGGTGCTGGTCGACGTCTCGTCGAAAATCACCGACGACATGAAGAAGGGCGTGCTGCCCGGCGCCTGGACCACGGTGCAATATGACGGCAAGTACTACGGGATGCCGTGGATCCTCGACACCAAATACCTGTTCTACAACAAGGAAATCCTCGAAAAGGCCGGCATCAAGGCGCCGCCGAAGACCTGGGAAGAGCTTGGTGAGCAGGCCAAGATCATCCAGGACAAGGGCTTGCTGAAGACGCCGATCGCCTGGAGCTGGGCACAGGCCGAAGCTGTGATCTGCGACTACACCACGCTGGTCAGCGCCTATGGCGGCGATTTCCTCAAGGACGGCAAGCCGGACTTCCAGAATGGCGGCGGCGCATCGGCGCTGAAATACATGGTCGATAGCTACAAGTCCGGCCTTACCAATCCGAACTCCAAGGAATTCCTCGAAGAGGACGTCCGCAAGGTGTTCGAGAACGGTGACGCCGCCTTCGCGCTGAACTGGACCTACATGTACAACATGGCCAACGATCCGAAGGACTCCAAGGTCGCCGGCAAGGTGGGCGTCGTGCCCGCGCCGGGCGTTGCCGGCACCAGCGAGGTCTCGGCCGTCAACGGCTCGATGGGTCTCGGCGTCACCGCTGTCTCGAAGCATCCGGACGAGGCCTGGAAATACATCGAGTTCATGACCTCGCAGGCGACGCAGAACCAGTATGCCAAGCTCTCGCTGCCGATCTGGGCTTCGTCCTATGACGACCCGGCCGTCACCAAGGGCCAGGAAGAGCTGATCGCCACCGCCAAGCTCGGCCTCGCCGCGATGTATCCGCGCCCGACCACGCCAAAATACCAGCAGCTGTCGACCGCTCTGCAGCAGGCCATCCAGGAATCGCTGCTCGGCCAGACGACGCCGGAAGACGCGCTCAAGACCGCCGCCGAAAACAGCGGCCTCTGATCTGGCGTTTCTCGACAGGCGGGCGGCCTCATTCACGAGAGCCGCCCGTGCTATTTCTGACCGAATGAAGGGAAAGAGGCGCCTCTGATGTCAGGCACCTGGATGACGACTCGTGCGTGGCTGTTGATGCTGCCGCTGCTGGTGATCATGGTCGCCGTCATCGGCTGGCCATTGGTTGATACGGTCAGGCTTTCCCTCACCGACGCCCAACTGGTCGGCACGGCGGGCAACTACGTCGGCTTCGACAACTACACCAGGATGCTGACCAGCTCGAATTTCACCCGCACACTCTCGACCACCACCTGGTTCGCGGTTGTCTCGGTCGCCGCCGAAATGGTGCTCGGCGTGCTGGCGGCTCTCCTGCTCAATCAGGAATTCCGTGGCCGCGCCATCTTGCGCGGGTTGATGATCCTGCCCTGGGCGCTGCCCACGGTCGTCAACGCCACGCTCTGGCGGCTGATCTACAAGCCCGAATATGGCGCGCTGAACGCGGCGCTGACGCAACTCCACCTGATCGATGACTACCGCTCCTGGCTGGGCGAGCCGGGCACGGCGCTTGCGGCGCTCATCGTCGCCGACTGCTGGAAGAATTTCCCGCTTGTCGCGCTGATCGCGCTCGCCGCCCTGCAGGCGGTGCCGCGCGACATCACCGCCGCGGCGCTTGTCGACGGCGCCGGCCCTTTCAACCGCTTCCGCTTCGTCATCCTGCCCTATCTCGCCGGCCCGCTGATGGTGGCGCTGGTGTTGCGCACCATCGAAGCCTTCAAGGTCTTCGACATCATCTGGGTGATGACCCGCGGCGGCCCGGCCAACAGCACGCGCTCGCTGTCGATCCTCGTCTACCAGGAAGCCTTCTCCTTCCAGCGCGCCGGCTCCGGCGCATCGCTGGCGCTGATCGTCACCTTGCTCGTCACGGTGCTCGCCGTCGCCTACGCGACACTGGTCCGCAAGACCGCAGGGAGCGCGGCCTGATGGAACGCAAGAGCCCCGTCTTCACTGCTTTCGTCTATGTGTGCGCCATCCTACTTGCCGCGGTGATCCTGGCGCCGCTCGCCTGGCTCTTCGTTATGAGCATATCGCCGGCGGCCGACCTAGCCGCCAAACCGCTGCGCTGGTGGCCGCAGGCAGCCGACTTCTCCCGTTACGGGCAGCTTCTGTCGACCGCCGAAAACAGCGCCGGCGCGGCCTTCACCGCATCGCTGCGCAACAGCCTGGAGGTCGCCGGCATGGCGACGCTTGCCGCGATCCTGCTTGCCGTGCCTGCGGGCTGGGCGGTCTCGCGCACGCCGTCTGTCGGCTGGTCGCTGTCGATGGTGATCGCCACCTACATGCTGCCGCCGGTGGCGCTTTCCGTACCGCTTTACATGGGCCTGTCCTGGCTCGGCCTGCTCAACAACGTCTTCGGCCTGGCGCTGATCTATCTGACCATCCTCGCGCCCTTCACCACCTGGCTGATGAAATCGGGTTTCGATTCCATCCCGCGCGAGATCGAGGCCGCGGCGATGATCGATGGAGCGGGGCTGTTGCAGACCTGGCGTATCATCACTCTGCCGCTGGCCGCGCCCGTCGTGGCGACATCGGCGTTGTTCGCTGTGCTGCTCGCCTGGGATGAGTTCTTCTATGCCCTGCTCTTCACCTCGGACCAGCGGGCCAAGACGCTCACCGTCGCCATCGCCGATCTGGCAGGCGGGCGTGTCTCCGACTACGGACTGATCGCCACCGCCGGCGTGCTCGCGGCTTTGCCGCCGGTGCTGATCGGCCTCGTCATGCAACGCGCGCTGATCTCCGGCCTCACCAGCGGCGGCGTGAAAGGATAATGATGACTGCACAGAAGAAACGCCCGGCAGGGCTCGTCGCGATCGACCGGGAAATGGCGCGTCAGCATGAGGATGCGCTGGCCTCGTTCGAGAACAATCGCGAGGCAGCCGCCAAGGTCGCCGCCTCGATCAGGAAGAACGGCCGGCTCGTCCTGCTCGGCATGGGCGCCTCGCATGCCGTCGCCCGCGCGGTCGAGCCGCTTTATCGCGCGCACGGCATCGACGCCATCGCGCTGCCGCTGTCGGAACAGCTTGGACAGCCATTGCCGCTCGCCGGCAAGACGGTGATCGTGACCTCGCAGTCCGGCGAGAGCGCCGAGGTGCTGCGCTGGTTTGCCGAGACCGGCGGTCGCGCCGAAACCTTCGGCCTGACGTTGGAAGCCGGCTCGTTCCTGGGCCGGACGGTCCCTTGTCTCGTCGGCGCCGGTGGCACCGAGCTTGCCTTTGCCGCGACCCGCAGCCTGACCGTGACCTTCGCGCTGCATCTCGCCACTCTGGCAGCACTGGGCGACGATCCCGCCGCGGCCCTTGCCGCACTCAAGACCCCTGAGGCGATTGCGATCGATGCGGCGCTTGCGGCACTCGGCAATGTGGTGACCGTGGTCACATCCGGCCGCAGCCTCCAAGGCGTAGCTGAAGCGCTTGCGCTCGGCCTCACCGAACTGTCGCGCCTGCCTTGTTTCTCGCTCGAAGGCGGCCAGCTGCGCCACGGGCCAATGGAGATGCTGGGCCCAAGCATTGGCGTCGTGCTCTTTCGCGGCGACGACCCGACCGCCGACCTCGTCACCGCGATGGCTCTGTCCGTCGCTGAAGCCGGCGCGCCGCTGATCGTGTTCGACGCTTCGGGCAAACCGCCCATCGCGGGTGCCGTGACACTGGCCTTCAACCCCGCCACGGGCCTGGCGGCGGTCTTCGCCATGCTGCCGGTGGCGCAGCGCCTGATGATCGCCTTCGCCGACAGCCGCGTCGAGAATGCCGGAACGCCGGTTCGCACCACCAAGATCACCAGGAGCGAATGATGCGGCCGCTTGCGGTGATCGGCAACGTCAATGTCGACCTGATCGTCGGCCCGGTCGCGCCCTGGCCGAAGGCTGGCACCGAGACCGTCGTCGACCACGACGACCTGCGCGTCGGCGGCCAGGCCGGCAACACCGCGCTTGCCTGGCAGGCGCTGGGCATCGACTTCGAGATCGCTGCCAATGTTGGCGACGACCAGTTCGGCCGCTGGCTGCGCGAAGCCTTCGGACGCCGCGCGCAAAAATGGCCGGTTCGCCCCGAAGGCACGACATTGTCGGTCGGCATGACCCATCCCGATGGCGAGCGCACCTTCTTCACCACGCGCGGCCACCTGCCCCGCTTCAGTCTGGCCGACGTGCTTTCCATGCTCGACGGTGACCGGCTTGCCGGCGGCTATGCGCTGCTCAGCGGCTCCTTTCTCACCGATGACCTTACGCGCGACTATGGCGCGCTCTTCGACTGGGCGGAGTCGCATCGTATTGCCGTCGCGCTCGACACGGGATGGCCGATCGACGGCTGGAACGAGGCGAACTGCGCTGCGGCGCGCGGCTGGCTGTCGCGCTGCGAACTGGCGCTGTTCAACGAGGTCGAGACGACGACATTGGCCGGCCTGGCTAGTCCAGTGGCGGCCGCGCGCAAAATCCGCGACGGCATGAAGGACGGGGCGATCGTCGTGGTCAAACGCGGACCGGACGGCGCGATCGCCGTCGGCGCCGACGGCGGGTTGATCGAAGTACCGGCGCCGCGCGTCACGGTGGTCGACACGATCGGCGCCGGCGATGTCTTCAACGCCGCCTTCCTGGCCGCGCTGGCACAGGGCCGGCCACTGAAGAAATGCCTGTCCACCGCCATCCGCGTGGCCTCGCGCGCCATCTCAACCCTGCCCCGCGACTATGGCGGGCCGATCCACTTCGAGGATGCCGTCCATGAGCGCGCTTGAAATCCGCGACGTCCGCAAGAGTTACGGCAGCGTCGAGACGCTGAAAGGCATCGACATCGCGCTCGAAAATGGCGAGTTCCTGGTGCTGCTCGGCTCGTCGGGCTGCGGCAAATCCACCTTGCTCAACATCATCGCGGGTCTCGCCGAAGCAACCAGCGGCGACGTCCTGATCGGGGGCCGGTCGGTGCTTGGCGTGCATCCGAAGAACCGCGACATCGCCATGGTGTTCCAGTCCTACGCGCTCTATCCGAACCTCACCGTCAGCCGCAACATCGGTTTCGGCCTCGAGATGCGCAAGGTTCCCGCCGCCGAGCGCGACAAGGCGGTGCGCGAAGCGGCGAAGCTCCTGCAAATCGAGAACCTGCTCGATCGCAAGCCCGGCCAGTTGTCCGGCGGCCAGCGCCAGCGCGTTGCCATCGGCAGGGCGCTGGTGCGCAAGCCGCAGGTCTTCCTGTTCGACGAACCACTCTCCAATCTCGACGCCAAGCTGCGCCTGGAAATGCGCACCGAGCTGAAGCGCCTGCATGAGATGCTCAAGACCACGGTCGTCTACGTCACCCACGACCAGATCGAGGCGATGACGCTGGCGACGCGGATCGCCGTCATGCGCGACGGCCGCATCGAACAGCTGGGCACCCCGGAAGAGATCTACAACCAGCCGGCAACGCTCTATGTGGCCGGTTTCGTCGGCGCGCCGGCGATGAACATGCTGGAAGCCACCGTCGAGGGCGGCAAGCTCGCCATTACCGGCACGGATGCGCGTCTGGCGCTGCCGGCACGCTTCACAGGCGCAGCCGGTGACGGCGCCCAGGTCATTGTCGGCGTGAGGCCGGAAGCGCTCCGCCTCGGGCCCGGCAGCGGCACGGACCTGTCGCTACCGGTCGAGATCGATGTCGTCGAGCTGACGGGGCCCGAGCAGGTCACCACTGCCCGGATCGGAATCCAGAGGCTGACGGCATCCCTGCCGCCGCAAGCCCGGGTCGCGAAGGGTCAGCCATGCGCTTTCGTCTTCGACGCGGACGCGTTGCGCCTGTTCGATCCGGCAACCGGCAAGGCTTTCTGATCAACGGCAATCAGGCGCCGCGGTTCGCGGCGCCTGCGCCTGTCATCAATCGATGTCGAACGACACGCCTTGCGCGAGCGGCAGCGCCTTTGAAAAATTCACCGTATTGGTGGCGCGGCGCATATAGGCCTTCCAGGCATCCGAGCCGCTCTCGCGGCCGCCGCCCGTTTCTTTCTCGCCGCCGAACGCTCCGCCGATCTCGGCGCCCGAGGTGCCGATATTGACGTTGGCGATACCGCAATCCGAGCCGTCGACGCCGAGGAAGCGTT
The DNA here is from genome assembly GCF_002295065.1 of Mesorhizobium sp. WSM3859. Lineage (GTDB taxonomy): Bacteria > Pseudomonadota > Alphaproteobacteria > Rhizobiales > Rhizobiaceae > Mesorhizobium. Next base: position 217,743 of record NZ_NSGG01000004.1, on the reverse strand, counting down.
CCGATTCCTGCAGGTCGCGGGTGAAGATCGACGACGACAGGCCGGCGCCGACCGCATTGTGCAATTCGAGCGCCTCGTCGAATTCGGAATATTTCATCACATAGAGGATCGGCGCGAAGGTCTCTTCCGTCACCGGCGAGACTTGGCTGGGCATTTCGACCAGCGCCGGATGCACGTAGTAGGCGTCCGGATGACCGTTCTCGACGCGCGCACCGCCGGTCACCTTGCCGCCATGCGCCTCAGCTTCCTTCAACGCCTTCTGCATGTTGTCGAAGGCGGCCTTGTCGATCAGCGGACCGACCAGCGCCTTGCCTTCCAGCGGATTGCCGACCGAGACGCTCTGATAGGCCTTCTTCAGCCGCGGCAGCAACGCGTCATAGACGCTGTCATGTACGAACAGGCGCCTGAGCGTCGTGCAGCGCTGCCCGGCAGTGCCCATGGCGCCGAAGGCGATGGCGCGCAGCGCCATATCGAGATCGGCGGTGGGCGTCACGATGCCGGCATTGTTGCCGCCGAGCTCAAGCACCGCGCGGGCGAAGCGCTTGGCCAGCCGAGGACCGACCTCGCGGCCCATGCGGGTCGAGCCGGTGGCCGAGACCAGCGGTACCTTCGGATGGTCGACCAGCACCTCGCCGGCGACGCGGTCACCAATCAGCACTTGCAGCAACCCTGCCGGCGCATCGGCGCCGAAACGCTTCGCGGCGCGCCTGAAGATCGCCTCGCAGGCAAGCGCGGTCAGCGGCGTCTTTTCCGACGGCTTCCACACCACTGAGTCGCCGCAGACGAAGGCGAGCGCCGCATTCCACGACCACACCGCGACCGGGAAGTTGAAGGCCGAGATCACGCCAACCACGCCGAGCGGATGCCAGGTCTCCATCATGCGGTGTCCCGGGCGCTCGGTAGCGATGGTGAGGCCATAGAGCTGGCGCGAAAGACCGACGGCGAAATCGCAGATGTCGATCATCTCCTGGACCTCGCCAAGGCCTTCGGACGGGATCTTGCCGACCTCGATCGACACCAGTCGGCCGAGCTCATCCTTATGCGCGCGCAGTTCTTCGCCCAGCAGCCGCACCAGCTCGCCGCGCTTCGGGCCCGGCACCAGCCGCCAGGCCTGGAAAGCCTTGTGCGCGGCATCGATGGCCTTGCCGGCATCGGCGGCCGAAATCTGCTTCAGCGCCGCGATCTCTTCGCCCGTCACCGGGCTGCGCACGACGAGGTCGCCTCCGACAAGCGCATCCCCGGAAACATCGAGTTTCTCAAGAAGTGAAGCCGTTTCCTTCGCTAACGTCATTTTTGTTCCTTTCAGATCCCGCCTCTCATGGGACGGGCGTAGAAGCCATGCGCCATCTCTTGGACGTGCCGTCGGGCACGCCTGGGCGCTTTGATGGCGTGGCATTACTCGTTTCGGGCAAAAACCGCCACCCCGGCATGGTCCAAGGCCGGAGTGCGAAATTGGGCCAGAGGGAGAAGCTGGATTAGCGCGCCTTCTGGACCGATGACTTCCCGCTGCTTTCCTTGATCAGCCGATCGATATGCATGCGGATATGCGCCGCCTCGGCGGCCGTATTGGCCAAGGCGATGGCGCGGTCAAAGGCGACGCGCGCCTCCTCGTTGCGGCCAAGCTGCATCAGCAGCCCGCCCCTCAGGCCGAAGAAGTGGAAATAGCCCGACAAACGCTCTTCCAGCGGCTCGATCATGGCAAGCGCTGCCTCCGGGCCGCGTACCTTGCTGACCGCGACGGCGCGGTTCAGCGTCACCACCGGCGACGGCTGCATCTGCTCCAGCAGACCGTAGAGCAGGTCGATCTCGGTCCAGTCGGTATCCTCGGCCGTCGCCGCCCGCGCATGCAGCGCCGCGATCGCCGCCTGCACCTGGTAAGGGCCGGGCTTGCGGTGGCGCAGCGCCTTGTCGACCAGCGCCAGGCCCTCGTCGATCATCTTGCGGCTCCAAAGCGAGCGGTCCTGATCCTCGAGTAAGACGATCTCGCCATTCTCGTCGAACCGCGCCGGCGTTCGCGCGTGCTGCAGCAAAAGCAGCGCGGTCAGCCCCATGATCTCGGGTTCGGCCTGGAACAGCCTCAGCAGCAGGCGCGCAAGCCGGATCGCCTCTTCGCACAGCGGCGCGCGGGCCGGCGCCTCGCCGCCATTGCTCGAATAGCCTTCGTTGAAGATCAGATAGACCATCGCCGCGACCGCGGCGAGCCGCTCCGAGCGTTCGACCGCGCCCGGCGTCTCGAACGGCACGCCGGCGTCCGCGATGCGCGCCTTGGCGCGGGTGATGCGCTGCTCCATGGCGCTCTCGCCGACCAGGAAAGCGCGGGCGATCTGCTTGACGGTGATGCCGGAGACGATGCGCAGCGCCACCGCGATCTGCTGCGTCGCCGGCAGATCCGGATGGCAGCAGATGAACAGGAGCCGCAGGATGTCGTCGCGATAATGCTCGCCGTCGAGCCGCTCGGCCATGTCGCTTTCGGCGTCCTCCAGATCGGAGATCTGGTCCTCTTCCGGCATCGGCGCCTGCTTGGCGCGCTTGCGCACGGCGTCGATGCCGCTGTTGCGGCCGACGAAGATCAGCCAGGCCGCCGGATCGCGCGGCGGCCCGTTCTTCGGCCAGTTCTTGAGCGCCCTCAGGCACGCGTCCTGGAAAGCCTCTTCCGCGGCGTCGAGGTCGCGGAAATAGCGCAGCAGCGCGCCCATCGCCTGCGGACGGGCGTTGCTGATCGCCGTGCTTATCCAGGCAAGTTCGGTCATACGGCGACCTTCGTCGGATTGAAGACCGAGACCGGCCGGATCTCGTAGGAGCCGCCGCTCGGATTGACTTCGGAAAGCTCGCGGGCGAATTCGACGGCCTCGTCGAGGTCGCGGCATTCGAGCGTGTAGAAGCCGAGGAACTGCTCCTTGGTCTCGGCGAACGGGCCATCGAGCACGACTGCCTCGCCCTTGACCTTTCTCAGGGTCGTCGCGGCAGTCGTCGGCAAAAGGCGCGCCACCGGCCCGAGCCGGCCGGCCTTGGCGTATTTGTCCTGCACATTGAGGAGCTTTGCCATCACCTCGTCGTCCTGTTCCTTGCTCCAGGAGCAGACGACGTCTTCGGAGGCGTAGCAGAGGATGGCGTAGAGCATGGCAGGTCCTTTCCGTATCAAAGGACGCGACACTAGGACCCTTCCCGACACAAGGTCGATAAAAAAATTCGGCGGGCAATCACGGACTTGGTTGCCCCTCGCGCCTGGCCGTCAGGCGCCATGCGCCTGCAGCCATCTGAGCACCAGCGTTTCTTCCTCGTCGAGGCCGGGTATCAGGCGTTTGCGCTTGTTGGCCTCGGCCATTTCGTGAAGCAGGCGCCCCTTGGTCCACGCCTCGAACACCAGCGGATGGATGTAGCATTTGCGGCAGACGGCGCGGGTGTTGCCCAGCCGCTCGGCGACCTTGTCGACGACGCTGTTGATCGCCCGCTTTTGCTGTGCCTTGCTTTCCGGCAGTTCGGTCCCGGCAAACAGCGACGCGGCATGGATGGTGCCGCCCCAGGTGCGGAAATGCTTTGAGCTGAATTCGGCGCCGGATGCATCGCGGATATAGCGGTTGACGTCCTCCGAGCGCACCGGACGCCGCTCGCCATCCTCGTCGAGATACTGGAACAGCTTCTGCCCGGGCAGATCCTGAGCGCCGCGCACCACCTTGGCGATGCGGCGGTCGACCAGCTTCAGCTTCCATTCCTTGCCCGACTTGCCCTTGAAGGCGAAGCGCAGGCTGGAGCCGTTGATCTCGACATGGCGGTCGCGCAACGTGGTCAGCCCGAAACTCTTGTTGTCGCGTGCATAGGCCGCATTGCCGATGCGGATCATGGTGTTATCGAGCAGCCAGACCACCGAGGCGACGACGCGCTCCAGGGGCAGCCCGCGCCGGCGCAGATCGACATCGATCTGGCGCCTGAGGCCAGGCAGGCTTTCCGCGAAGGCGACGAGGCTGGAATATTTGACACCGTCGCGTTCCTCGGTCCATTGCGGATGGTAACGGTACTGCTTGCGGCCGCGCTGGTCCCTGCCCGTCGCCTGGATATGGCCGTCCGGATCGGGCGAAATCCACACATCCGTCCAGGCCGGCGGGATGACGATCGCTCTGATACGCGCAACCGTCGCTTCATCGACGGCCCCGCCATCGGCTCCCAGATAGGTGAATCCCGTGCCTTTCCTCAATCTGCGGACGCCGGGATCGGCATCCGTTACATAGTTGAGCGACGTGCTCCCGGCCGAGCCGCGGGTGCCGTTCCTCCGGTTTTCCTCGTCCCGCGCCGAACGGTCCGATGACGCTTGTGAATGCTGCAACATGCCGGCTCCGCGAAATGACCCGTAGATAAAGGCGCGCGCCGGTGACTTGTTCCAGAAGGGCGTCAGCCCTGGTGGTCGAGCGATAAATCCGCCATCCAGAGCCCGCCGTCGTCGGCATGGGCGGGAAAGTAACCTCGTCCGGCCGGTACGGCTTCGAGGATCATTCCCGCCTCGTCCGCCAGATAGTCGTAGCCGATCTGCTGCAAGCGGCGATGCGGATCGAGACGATTGTAGAGGTCGCGACGTGCCACGCGCCGCTTTGGCTCGATCATCTTCAGATGATAAAGATTGAGACCGCTGTCCCTGAGCCTGAAGCCGATATCGTCGGGAAACCAGGCGCCGTGCAGGTCCTGCGCGCGGTAGCGGTCGGGGTGAAAGGCGCCAAAAAGCCTGTGCTGCATCTTCCGGCCCCAGGGACCGTCGACCCGGTAGCTGGCCGGCGTATACATCTCCCGGCAGCGGAATCCCCAGGCGATGCGCCTGGATCCGCCGGTCAGTTGGCCTATGCGATCGGCGACCGCGATTTCCAGCCTTTCGTCGGGATCCATGGCCAGGATCCAATCGGCGCCCGCCTCATAGGCTGCGGCAACAAGCGCGCGCCGCCTCTGTGTCTCGCTGCTGAAAATCTCATTCGCGGCCCGATCGTCATAAGCGATCCAGCCGTCGACGATTGCGTCGAGGTTGGCGAGAAGGTCGGGCACAAGATGCGCATCATAACGATAGCTGAAGACAGCGACGATCCTTTGCCGGGACCAGAACCATCGGCCGCGGCGCCGGCGCGGCGGCTTCATCTCGACCGTCATCATGGGCGCCGACCCTCCTTGTCGGCATGCCACGCACCAACGGCAGCCCCCAGCGACTTGGCGAACAATACCAACCAGACGATCGGCAGCGACAGCATGGCGAAACTTCTATCCTTTTCAGCCAAGCCTTCCTTTGCGAGCTTGCCGACATTGTGTCGATCCCGAAATACCCCTGCGAAAATTCGCCGTGGTTTTTTGCCTTCAACGGATCTGAGGTAGGCGCCGTATCGTCGCCCGCGCCGATACTGGTCGGCAATCAGCCTGACCAGCCGTGTCTCGTTGCGGTGGACGGTGAGCACCGTGGGTTCCCACAGTGGCTCCATCGCCTTCGGCAATCTTACCAGGAACTCGGTGTCTTCCCCCGACCCCATTTGCTCATCGAACAGCCCATAGCGATCGAACAGCACTCGGTCGAAGGAAACGCCGTAGCGAAGCGCCTTGTCGTCAGGGAGGCCCGGCAGGCGTCGCATATACATGACGAGATGCGCTGCGCATGCTACCAGATTGCGCGGATGGCTATTTACAATCGCGCTCGCCACGGACGGGGCACCCTCACGATGACGCCGCAGTCTGGCCGCAGCCCACCCGGGACACGCCAGACAGTCATCCGCGAGAAAGGCGATGAAAGGAGCCTTCGTCGCCGCTATGCCGCGGTTTCTTGCGGCGCCGACCAACAGCCTCTGTTTGAATTCGATGACAGGCACGTCGAGTCCGGCGTCGGCGAGAAGCGCTTGTGCATTTCCCCCGCCGGAATTCACGACCACGATTTCAAGCGGGATGTCCTGGCCGAGCACCGATCTTACCGCCGCGACCAGTTCGCTCGGCGCCCGGAAGCTAATCACGACGACTGCGAGTTCCGGCCCGTCGGCCATCAGGCGCCTTGCAACTGGATTCTGAGGACCGGGAACCGGCGCCGCGCGGCGATTTTCAACCGGTAGCGCATACAGCGCCAGATGTCCAAGAAAGCCTTGGGGGCGGCTTCGGCAACTGTCAGGAATCTTGCGGCCGTCTCCAAGTCGCCTCGTGCGTAGTGAACGCGCGCGATCTTGAGCGCAACCAGTCCTTGTCTCGCCTTCAGTGACGATTTCGGAATGCCGCAGTCGCCCAGTTCCCGCAGCGCCAGCCGCCATTGGAGAAACCGTGACGCCGGCTCGACCATGAACCGATCGTCGGAGCGCTCCGATGAAACGAGGTAGACCATGATGGGCCGGCTTGTCACCGCGAGCGACGCTTTGCTCATCACGCGGGCCCAGAACAACGTATCCTCGTCATAGGGCAGCCCTGTCTGGAAGCGCGTCTGACCAATGGCGCGCCGCGCAACCAGCGCGCTGCCGACTGCGATCGACCGGATCCGCCCTTCCAGATAGGCGGAAGCGTTGGCGAGCCCCGCGGTGGTGTAGCCGTTCGGCATTTTGACGTGCCGATCCACGCCATCAGTTCGCCGGCGATAGGCGCCAACCACCATATCGGGCGTTGGCTGGATACCGGTCTCGGCCAACAAAGCCCGCAAGCCGCCTTCCAGATGAAGGTCGTCGGCGTCGATCATGTAGATCCAGGGAAAGCGGGCTTGCTCCAGCGCCAGGTTCCTCGAGCCGCCGGCGTCGCGGCAGCCCGACTTGATCACGCGCAGCGGCAAGGCAAGCCGCAACGCCGCTTCAACCGCGACGGCGGCGGTGTCGTCGGACGATGAATCGTCGACCAGAAGCACCTCGCCGATAATCGCTTTTTCCGATGCCAGGGAGGCGAGCGTGCGGGCAATCGTCCGGGCCGCATCATGTGCCGGAATGATGACGCTGACTGCTTCCAAACCTGTCTCCGCGCCGCAACCGATCCGCAAGCGGCCGCGATCCCCGTCCATCCAATGCTCACGATATCGGCCGCGCCCGGGCTTGAGAAGCGTCTATCGGGCAATCGGGATTGCCATCACACCTTTTCCATGGCGACCGGAATGACGTCGACCGCCTGCTCGCCGACCTGGCCACCCGTCGTCTTCAGCACGCCGACGATCGGCGCCACGTCGGAATAGTCGCGGCCATAGCCGACCGTGATGTGGTCGTTGCTCGCCCGCATGCCATTGGTCGGATCGAATTCCTGCCAGCCGGCATCGCGCCCGCACCAGACCTTGACCCAGGCATGCATGGCATCCGCGCCTTCGAGCCGGGGCTTGCCCTTCGGTGGAATGGTGCGCAGGAAGCCGCTGACATAGCCGGCCGGAATGCCCAGCCCGCGCAGCCCCGCGATCATGATATGGGAAAAATCCTGGCAGACGCCGCGCTTCAGCGCGAAGGCGTCGCCCGCCCGCGTCTGGACGGTCGTCGCCTTGCCGTCATAGGTGAAATCGCGATGGATGCGGTTGCACAGATTAACCGCCGTGGCTACCGCCGAGCCTGCGAGGCTGTCCCGCGCATAGGCCGTGATCGCAGCATCGATGCCGACATGATCGCTGGCGGCGAGGAAATGATGCGGCGCGGATGGCGACAGGGAGCGGACCGAGCCGAGTTCCTCTTTGAGCCGCTGCAGATCCGGCGAAACGTCAAGGCCGGGGTCCGGACGCGACACCGACACCCGCGCGGTCATCTTGATATCGAGGCCGTCGTGGACATCGCGAAAGGCGATCGAGGTGACGTTGTTGCCGAAGAAATCGAAAAAATCCGTGCGTTCAGATGGGTTTGGCACGAAAGACAGCGAGGCGACGACGACGCGCTGCACGCCCGCAATCGTCGGCGGCAGCACCCGCACCTGATGCCGGCTACCACCGGCCGCGGCGTCATAGTCATAGCTGAGGTGAAGCCTGATATCGTACAGCATGCTAACCGAAATAGGCTTTGGCGAGACTGTTGTAGAGATTGCCGATCTCGGTCGCGAGATCATCAAGCACATCCGCCGTCATGTCCGATGGTTCCCTCACTGCGATTGCAGTGTTGAGCTGCAGGATTTCCTTGGCGGCCGTCGACATATGCCCCTCACCGCCGATCGAAGGCAGCATGCCGATCTCGGTTTTCAGCCGCTCGAGCTGGAACAGGACCGAGCGCGGATTGAGCGGGTCGAGCGCCAGCAGGTCGATGACCGTTCGTCGCCCGGCTTGCACCGGATATTGCCGGCGGTGGGTCATGACGCTGTCGCCGATCTCCAGCATCATGTCGAGCGCGCCTTCCGGCGCCCCCTTCCTTGTCAGCCGGCTGAGCGTGCGGGCGATCTGGATGCCACGTTCCAGCCTGCGGCCGATCTCCAGGAACCGCCAGCCGGTGAAGCGATACATATTCTCGTGCAGCAGGCCCGAAAAGCCGGCGAGCTTGCGCAAAAGGACAGTCATCGCCCGTGTCGCATCATCTCCGGGCGCGACCGTCTGCGCGAACTTGTGAACAGTCTTCGAAAGATCCTTGAGCGCCAGCCAGCCGTCGGGCGAAAAACGGTCGCGTATCTGGCCCGCACTGTAGACGGCGCTATCCAAGGTGCCGATCAATCCCAGCGGAATGGCTTGGTCCACCTCGATGCCGAACGGCTCCAGGTAGTCCCTGATATCGGCAAGCAGCGGCATATCCGGATCGGACGTCTCGGCAAGCCGCACGTGATAGGCGCGAAGCACGCGCAACGTGTCTTCCGAACGCTCTATATAGCGCCCGAGCCAGGTCAGGTTCTCGGCCGCGCGGCTGGGCAAGCTGCCCGGCATCGTGCGGGTGAAACCCTCATGCTCCTGCGGCAGCAGCGTCTCACGCTGGACCGGCTTGTCGCTGACCACCCAGACGTCCGCCGCCTGGCCGCCGCGCTGCATGGCGATCGCTGTCGGGTCGAGCGAGAAGCCGACGCGGGCGAAGCCGCCGGGCATCACCGCCCAGCCTTCCGGCGTGCGCGCCAGATAGACGCGCAGGCTGGCGGGTCGAGGCTCCAGCATGCCGTCGACGAATACCGGCGTGGTCGACAGCGTCACCGCTTCCTGGCCGACGAAACCGGCGCCGTCGGTCTCGATGCGTGCGATGAGCTCGGCCCGCTCGCCGGCCGAGAGGGACGATCCGAGCCGGGTCGCGCCGTCATCCTCGAAGGCGAGCCGGGTCGACAGCGCCGGGCCGACCACCATGCGGTCTATGTTGGCCAGCACATGGGCGCGCTCGGCGTCCTGCCCGCACCACCAGGTGGCGATGCTCGGCAGCTTGAGACCATCGCCCTGCAGTTCCCGCGCGATCCTCGGCAGGAACGACAGCAGCGCCCGCGTTTCCATCAGCCCTGAGCCAAGCGCATTGACTGCCGATACCGTGCCGCGCCGGATCGCCTCGACCAGCCCCGGCGTGCCGATCTGCGATTCGGGCCTCAACTCCAGCGGATCGGCAAAGGCGGCATCGAGCCGCCGCCACAACACGCCGATCGGCACCAGGCCCGAAACCGTGCGCACCATCAGCCTGCCGCCGGAGACAGTCAGGTCCTCGCCCTCGAGCAGCATGATGCCGAGATAGCGGGCGATATAGGCATGCTCGTAATAGGTCTCGTTGAGCGGTCCCGGCGTCAGGATGGCGACGCGGCCGCCCGACTCCTTTGCCATGCCATTCAGCGCATCGCGGAAGCGGCGGAAGAAGCCGGCAAGGCGATGCACATGCATCTCGCCATAGATGTCGGACAGCGCGCGCGTGGTGGCGACGCGGTTCTCCAGCGCAAAGCCTGCGCCCGACGGCGCCTGGGTGCGATCGCCCAGGACCCACCAACCACCGTCCGGGCCACGGCCGAGCTCGAAGGCGATCATGTGCAGAAAATGACCGTTGGCGGGCCGGACGCCGGCGACCGGGCGCAGATATTCGGGGCTCGCCGCGATCAGGCCGGACGGCAGGATGCCCTTCTCGATCAGCCGGTTCGGTCCATAGATATCGGCAAGGATCGCCTCGAACAGATCGGCGCGCTGCACCAGCCCGGCGCTGATCTCGGTCCATTCCTTCTCGTCGATGAGCAGCGGGACATGCGCCAGCGGCCATTCGCGCTCGTTGGCGCCAGTCTGTTCGTAGACGCGATAATAGACGCCGGCATCGCGCAGATACTGGTCGGCGCGGGCAAAACGCTGGCCAAGCCGCTCCGCTCCAAGCTCGTCCAGCGCGTCGATGAAGGAGCGCCAGGCCGGGCGCGCATTGCCCGACGCATCGACCATCTCGTCGGCGATGCCTTCGATCGGCCGGTAGCGTTCCAGCAGGCTCCGCGCCCGCAGCCCGCCGCCCGCCCGTTTCTGATTCCCCTTGGCCATTGTCGATCAGAGTCTCGCCGGCCGCCTGAGGTCAAGGGTCATCGGGAACTCTTCAGAGACTTCTTCGTCACGCAGCACATAGCCGCCGGGCGTGTGGCCGCGCGGCTCGAAGCGGGCGAGGCGTCGGGCCTCGGCCTCGTTGCCGTTGACCGGGAAGGTGTCGTAGTTGCGGCCGCCGGGATGCGCGACATGGTAGACGCAGCCGCCGACCGAGCGGCCCGACCAGCGGTCATAGATGTCGAAGACCAGCGGCGTGTTGACCGGCAGGGCCGGATGCAGGCCGGAGGCCGGCTGCCACGCCTTGAAGCGCACGCCAGCCACCGCGACCTCGCGGTTGTCGGTGACCTTCATTGGCACGATACGGCCGTTGCAGACGATGGCGTGACGCTCCGGATTGAGGCCTTCCGTCCGCACTTGCAGCCGCTCGACCGAGGAATCGACAAACCGGACCGTGCCGCCGATCGCGCCCTGCTCGCCCATCACGTGCCAGGGCTCCAGCGCCTGCCTGAGCTCCAGCTTGACGCCGGCATGCTGAACCTCGCCGCAGAAGGGGAAGCGGAATTCGAGCTGGGCGGCGAACCATTCGGGGCGGAAGTCGAAACCGTTGAGCTTCAAGTCGTCCAGCACGTCGAGGAAATCCGCCCAGACATGATGCGGCAGCATGAAACGGTCGTGCAGTGAGGTACCCCAGCGCACGAAGCGGCCGTCGAGCGGGTTTTTCCAGGCGCGGGCAATGATGGCGCGGACCAGCAATTGCTGCGCCAGGCTCATGCGCGAATTGGGCGGCATCTCGAAGCCGCGGAACTCGACCAGCCCCAGCCGGCCGGTCGGGCCATCCGGCGAGAACAATTTGTCGATGCAGATTTCCGAACGATGCGTGTTGCCGGTCACGTCGGTCAAGAGATTGCGGAACAACCGGTCGACCAGCCACGGCAAGGGTGCCGCGCCCTTCTCCGGATGCGGCACCTGCGCCAGCGCGATCTCGAGCTCATAAAGCGAATCGTGCCGCGCCTCGTCGAAACGCGGCGCCTGGCTGGTCGGACCGATGAACAGGCCGGAGAAGAGGTACGACAGCGACGGGTGCCGTTGCCATTGCAGCACCAGGCTCTTGAGCAGATCAAGCCGGCGCAGGAACGGGCTGTCATTGGGCGTCGCGCCGCCGACGACGACATGGTTGCCGCCGCCGGTGCCGGTGTGGCGACCGTCGATCATGAACTTGTCGGTGCCGAGCCGCGACTGCCGCGCTTCCTCGTAGATCGCCGTGGTCGTGGCGACGCATTCCCGCCAATTGGCGGCGGGATGGATGTTGACCTCGATCACGCCCGGATCGGGCGCCACACGAATGACGTTGAGGCGCGGGTCATGCGGCGGAGCGTAGCCCTCGATATGCACCGGCAGGCCGATCGCCTTGGCGGCGTTCTCCGCCGCCGCCACCAGTTCGAGATAGTCCTCAAGCGCCTCGACCGGCGGCATGAACACGCAGAGTCGCCCATCGCGCGGCTCGACGGTGAGCGCGGTCCGCACCGCGCCGCCAATCTCCGTGATCTCCTGCTCGACACGGTCCTGCTGGCCGGTCGCGGCCGTGAAGGACACCGCCTGCTGGCGGCGCGCCATTTCATCGGCGCCTTCAGGCTCCGCCGGAGGGGCTTCAGGCAGGATAGCTTCGCGCGCCGGCAGCGGCCCGCGCGGCACGGACGGGTCGACCGGCACGATATAAGGGAATTGCGCCGGCGGCACATAGGGCAGCGTACCGAGCGGCAGGCGATAGCCGACTGGTGAATCGCCCGGCACCAGGAACAGCCTTCCCCGCCGCGTCTTCCATTTTTCCGAGCGCCAGCGCTGTCCGGCGGCCTGGCTGTTCCACCGCTGCACCGGCAGTACATAGCCCGACGGCTTGGTCAGCCCGCGCTCGAACACGCGCGCCATGCGGCTGCGCTCTTCCGGATCTTCCAGCTTGGAATTGGACGGATCGACATTGTCCGGCAGCTTGCCTTCCTTGAGCAGCCATTCGCCGGGGTCCTCATAGGCCTCGCTGACCATCGCCTTGTCGATGCCAAGCTCGCCGGCGATCGTCTTCAGCAGATTTTCGGCCTGCTCCGGACCGACGGAACCGCCGCCCTTCTCGCGGGCGATTAGGGACGGGTCGCGCCACACCGGCTCGCCGTCGGTGCGCCAGTAGAGCGAGAAGGTCCAGCGCGGCAGGCTTTCGCCCGGATACCACTTGCCCTGGCCATAATGGAGAAAACCGCCAGGCGCGAAGCGTTCGCGCAGCCGGCGGATGAGCTGGTCCGCCTTGTCGCGCTTGGTCGGACCGACGGCGGCGGTGTTCCATTCGTCGGATTCGAAATCGTCGATCGAAACGAAGGTGGGCTCGCCGCCCATGGTGAGCCGCACGTCTTCCTCGCGCAGAACGGCATCGACCTTGTTGCCGAGAGCATCGAGTGCTTCCCAGCTCTCATCCGAGAACGGCTTGGTGATGCGCGGATGCTCGGCGATGCGGTCGACGCGCATGTCGAAGCCGAAATCGACATTGGCGAAGCTCGCCAAGCCGGAGATGGGTGCTGCATTGCGGAAATGCGGCGTCGCTGCGAGCGGCACATGGCTCTCGCCGGTGAGCAGGCCGGAGGTCGGGTCGAAGCCGATCCAGCCGGCGCCGGGAATATAGACCTCGCACCACGCATGCAGGTCGGTGAAATCGACGGCGGTTCCAGGCGGCCCGTCGAGCGAAACCAGATCCGGCTTCAGCTGGATCAGGTAGCCGGAGACGAAGCGCGCCGCTATGCCGAGATTGCGCAGGATCTGCACCAGCAGCCAGCTGGAATCCCGGCACGAGCCCTTGGCCGCGGCGAGCGTCTCTTCCGGCGAGAAGACGCCGGTCTCCATGCGCACGATGTAGGCGATCTCGCGCTGCAGCCGCGCGTTGAGGTCGACGAGGAAATTGACGGTGTTCGTCGGGCTGCGATCGATGCTTTCCAGGAATTTGGACAGAAGAGGCCCAGCCGGTTCCGGCGTCCGGTAGATGGCGAGGTCTTCCCTGATCTCCTCGGGATAATCGAACGGGAAGGTTTCGGCACTTTCCTCGACGAAGAAATCGAATGGATTGTAGACCGTCATGTCGGCGACGAGGTCGACCTCGATCTTCAATTCCGTCACCGGCTCAGGGAAGACGAAGCGGGCGAGAAAGTTGCCGTAGGGATCCTGCTGCAGATTGACGAAGTGGTTTGCCGGCTCGACCTTCAGCGAATGGCTGAGCACCTTGGTCCGCGAATGCGGCGCCGGCTGCAGCCTGATCACCTGGGGACCAAGCACCACCGGCCGGTCGTATTTGTAATGGGTCAGGTGATGGACGGCTGCCAGAATTGCCATGGGGCCCCGGAGAACGGCGTTTCAACCGCCGAACCCTGACACAAATGCTGGGCATTCTCCAAGCAGAGATGTTGCGCTGCACCTAATTTAAGCAGCGTTGCCGGCTTAGAAAAACGCCTGAAGCCCCGTCTGCGCCCTTCCGAGGATCAGCGCATGCACGTCATGCGTGCCTTCATAGGTGTTCACCGTCTCCAGGTTCTGCGCGTGGCGCATGACGTGGTAGCCGATCTGGATGCCGTTGCCGCCATGCATGTCGCGCGCCTGGCGGGCGATGTCGAGCGCCTTGCCGCAATTGTTGCGCTTGACGATCGAGATCATCTCCGGCGCCATCTTGCCTTCGTCCATCAGCCGGCCGACGCGCAATGAGCCCTGGAGGCCAAGCGCGATCTCAGTCTGCATGTCGGCGAGCTTCTTCTGGAAGAGCTGCGTGCCGGCAAGCGGCTTGCCGAACTGTTTGCGGTCGAGACCATATTGCCGCGCCCGTTGCCAGCAATCTTCCGCCGCGCCCATCGCGCCCCAGGAAATGCCATAGCGCGCCCGGTTGAGGCAGCCGAACGGACCGCCAAGGCCCCTGGCGTTGGGCAGCAGCGCCTCTTCGCCGACCTCGACACCTTCCAGCACCACCTCGCCGGTGATCGACGCGCGCAGCGACAGCTTGCCGCCGATCTTCGGCGCCGACAGGCCCTTCATGCCCTTTTCCAGCACGAAGCCGCGGATCTCGTCCTTGCCGTTCTCACCCCTCAGCTTCGCCCAGACGACGAAAACGTCGGCGATCGGCGCGTTGGAGATCCACATCTTGGAGCCGGAGAGCTTATAGCCGTTGGCGGTCTTTTCGGCGCGTGTCTTCATGCCGCCCGGATCGGAGCCGGCATCCGGTTCGGTCAGGCCGAAGCAGCCGATCCATTCCCCCGACGCCAGCTTGGGCAGGTATTTCTTGCGCTGCGCTTCCGAGCCATAGGCATGGATCGGATACATGACCAGCGACGACTGCACGCTCATCATCGACCGATAACCCGAATCGATACGCTCGACTTCGCGCGCCACCAGCCCGTAGGTCACGTATCCGGCGCCAAGCCCGCCATATTCCTCCGGAATGGTGATGCCCAGCAGACCCGCCTCGCCCATCTCGCGGAAGATCGACGGATCGGTCTTCTCGTCGACATAGGCTTCCTCGATACGCGGCGCCAGCTTGTCGGCGGCGAATGCCGCCGCGCCGTCACGCACCATGCGCTCATCCTCGGAAAGCTGGTCCTCGATCAGGAAAGGATCGTTCCAGACGAAAGCGTTCTTCTCGGCGGCCATGGCCTCGGGCTCCCAGTATTTTTTGGATGTGCCGGGTTTATCCGCCTGCGCACGCGAAAAATCAAACGAAATTGCATCGTAGATCAATGAGCGTTAGTAATGGATCATGAACGTTCAGCGCCGCCTCTTGCCGAACACCGCCGCGCTTGCCGCCTTCGAAGCGGTGGCGCGGCTTGGCTCTTTCACCGCCGCCGCGCGCGAGCTCGATTTGACCCAAGGCGCCGTCAGCCGTCAGATCAACCTGTTGGAAGAACAGTTCGGTCGCCGGCTGTTCGAACGCGACAGCCGCAATGTCCGCTTGTCCGCTGCGGGCGAGATCTATGCCGAGGCGGTGCGCTCGGCGCTTGGCCAATTGCGCGACGCGGCGCTCGGATTGATGAGCAATCGGCATAGCGGCGCCTTGAACCTTGCCATCCTGCCGACCTTCGGCACGCGCTGGCTGATGCCGCTCATCCCGGATTTCGTCGCCCGCCACCCGGACATCACCATCAACTTCGCCACCCGCATCGGACGGTTCGACTTCGCCCGCGAGCGGCTGGACGCCGCAATCCATCACGGCATGCCCGACTGGCCGCACGCCGACTCCACGCTTTTGATGCGCGAAACCGTGCTGCCGGTGGTTTCGCCGGAATTCCTGGCCAGCCGCGCCATCGCCACAGCGGCTGACATCAGCCGCCTGCCGCTGCTGCATATGGCGACACGCCCCGGCGCCTGGAGCGAATGGTTCGAAGAGCAAGGGCTCGAGGCGCCGACCGGTCCCGGCATGCAGTTCGAGCAGTTCGGCACGGTCGCCCAGGCCTGCATGGCTGGTCTCGGCGTGGCGCTGCTGCCCGAAATCCTGATTGCCGGCGAATTGCAGCGCCGCCAGTTGGTCGCAGCGCCCGGCCAGCCGATGCAGAGCCGCAGCGCCTATTACCTGGTCGTGCCGCACGACAAGCGCGGCCATCCGCCGGTCGCCAGCTTTCGCGACTGGCTGCTGGGCCAGATCGGCAAGGAGCCGGCTGTCCTCGCGTGGTAGCTACTTGCGCTTCATCGCCTCGGCGAGCGCGGCACCGAACGCGCCCTGCGAAGGCCGGTCCGGCTGGCGCAGCGGTGCCGGCGAGCGCGGCGTGGGCTTGCCGCCGCCGTGATCGCGCTGGCCGCCACGCGGCGCGCCACCTTCGCCGCCATCCTTGCGCATCGACAGGCCGATGCGCTTGCGTTTGATGTCGACATCGACGACCCGCACCTTCACCACGTCGCCGGCCTTCACCACCTCATGCGCATCCTTGATAAAGCGGTCGGCAAGCTGCGAGACATGCACCAGCCCGTCCTGGTGCACGCCGATATCGACGAAGGCGCCGAAAGCCGCGACATTGGTGACGGTGCCTTCGAGCAACATGCCGGGCTTCAAATCCTTGATGTCGTCGATGCCCTCGGCAAAAGTCGCGGTCTTGAAGCCGGGGCGCGGATCGCGTCCGGGTTTCTCCAGCTCGGCGATGATGTCGCGCACCGTCGGCAGTCCGAAGCGCTCGTCGACGAAGACGCGTGGATCCAGCGCCTTGAGCGCGGCGCTGTCGCCCATCAAAGCGCGCACGTCGCGGCCGCAGGCGGCAACGATCTTCTTCGCCACGCCATAGGCTTCCGGGTGCACCGACGATGCATCGAGCGGCTCCGCGCCATTCGGGATGCGCAGGAAGCCGGCGCTCTGCTCGAACGCGCGCGGCCCGAGCCGCGCCACCTTGAGCAGGTCCTTGCGGCTGGCAAACGGCCCGGCCGTGTCGCGGTGCGCGACGATCGCTTCGGCGAGCGACGGCCCCAGCCCCGAAACCCGTGCCAGGAGCGGCGCCGACGCCGTGTTGAGGTCGACGCCGACGGCGTTCACCGCATCCTCAACCACCGCTTCGAGCGAGCGGCCGAGCCGGTACTGGTCGACGTCATGCTGGTACTGGCCGACGCCGATCGATTTCGGCTCGATCTTGACCAGCTCGGCCAGCGGATCCTGCAGGCGCCTGGCGATCGACACCGCGCCGCGCAGCGAGACATCCAGGCCGGGGAATTCAGCCGCTGCCGTCGCCGACGCGGAATAGACCGAGGCGCCAGCCTCGCTGACGATCACCTTGAGCGGCTTCGGCCCGGCGCCGGCCGGCAGATCCGACAGCATGTCGGCAACCAGCTTCTCGGTCTCGCGGCTGCCGGTGCCGTTGCCGATCGAGATGAGCTCGACCTTGTGCTGGCGGATGAGGGCGGCAAGTTCGGCCTGCGTGCCGCGCACATCGTTCTTCGGCGCGAACGGATAGACAGTGGTGGTCGCAACCAGCTTGCCGGTCCCGTCGACCACCGCCACCTTGACGCCGGTGCGGATGCCAGGGTCGAGCCCCATGGTCGGCCGCGATCCGGCGGGCGCCGCCAGCAGCAAATCCTTCAGATTGCGGGCAAAGACATGGATCGCCTCTTCCTCGGACCGCTCACGCAAATCGCGCATCAGGTCAAGCGTCAGATGTAGCGACAGTTTGATCCGCCAGGTCCATCCGGCCACTTCCACCAGCCATTTGTCACCGGGCAGCGTGCCGCCGATGGCATAGGCATTGGCGATCATGCGCTCGACCGGCTTCACCGGCGAGGCGTCGTCGGCATCGACCTCGATGTCGAGCGACAGCACCTCTTCGTTACGGCCGCGCAGCATGGCCAAGGCGCGGTGGCTGGGCACGCCGGACCAGCGCTCGACATGATCGAAATAGTCCGAGAATTTCGCGCCCGCTTCCTGCTTGCCGTCGACGACTTTTGCACGCAGGAAGGCGCGTTCCTTCATATAGGCGCGGAGCTTGCCGACCAGGTCGGCATTCTCGGCAAACTGCTCCGACAGGATGTCGCGCGCGCCTTCGAGAGCCGCCTTGGCGTCGGCCACCTCTTCCGTGACATAGGCGAGCGCGAGCTCCGCCGGAATTTTGGAGCGGTCGGCCAGGATCGCTTCGGCGAGCGGCCCCAGGCCGCGCTCCCTGGCGATCTCGGCCTTGGTGCGCCGCTTCGGCTTGTAAGGCAGGTAGATGTCCTCCAGCTCCGCCTTGGTGGCGGCCGCGGCGATCTTGGCTTCCAACTCCTCGGTCAGCTTGCCCTGTTCGCGGATCGAGCCGAGGATCGTGTCGCGGCGCGCATCGAGCTCGCGCAGATAGGCGAGCCGCTCGGAGAGGTCGCGCAACTGCGTGTCGTCGAGGCCGCCGGTGACTTCCTTGCGGTAGCGCGCCACGAACGGCACCGTGGCGCCCTCGTCCAGCAACCCGATGGCCGCGGCGGCCTGTTCCGGCCGGGCGCCGATCTCGGTCGCGATGATTGCTGCGATGCGCTTGATGTCCGATGCCATGCTGGTCCCTGTCGAAAAGAGCGGCGACCATAGGCCTGGATGATGGCTGCGCCAACCGCGCTGTTTTCAGTTGGGAGAGAGGTCCACAAAAAAGCACGCTGGAAGGTGCGATCGGATCGCTCTCCCGGCTACAGGTTGGGAAACGATTACCGAAGGTCGGCGCTGCCCCTACCTGCCTGCCGGCATCCTCTCCCCGTATAGTGACGGGGAGAGGGGTGCAGTCATCGCCGTTTTCGCCAATCGCCAGCGCTGCAGGAAAAGCGCCGAGGTCGCGGCCAGCCCCTTCTCCCCGTCACTATACGGGGAGAAGGTGCCGGCAGGCGGATGAGGGGCAGCGCGGACATCGATAATCGAATGTGATCCCTCTGCTCAGACCATCGTGCTCAGCGCCTCCAGGAAGGCGACGATATCGACGTCGAGCTGGTCGTCCACCGGCTCCGGCTGCGACGACATCTTGGCAATCACAACCTCGGTCTTCGGGTTGACGTAGAGCCATTGGCCGTGGATGCCGATGCCGCAGAAGGCGCCGCTGTCGTGGCCGGTCTGGTACCATTTGTTGCGGTAGCGCCCCTTAGGGAACAGGAACGCCATCGTGCCGCGCTGCCAGGCTTCATGGCTGCCGCCGGTTGCAACCGTGTCGCGCACCCAGGCTTCCGGGACGATGCGGCGGCCATTAGCGACGCCGTCCTGCCGCATCATCTCGCCGATGCGGGAGAGATCGCGCGACGTCATCGACATGCCGCCGGCCGTGCGCGCCGTGCCTTCCATGTCGACCGTCACCGACATGTCGCTTGCAGCACCCAGCGGCAGCCACAGCTTTTCGCTGAGCAATTGGCTGACACGCTTGCCCGATGCCCGCTCCACCAGGATGCCAAGCATGTCCGAATTGGGCGATCGGTAGCGATAGGTCTGTCCGTGCGGCTCGGCGAGACGCTGCAGCGTCAGCAGGAATGCCGTGAGGCTTTCCGACCCGCCGCCCGGATTCCACAAGGTCGAGCGACGATAACGGGCGAAGGCGCTCTCCGGATCGAGATAGGCTTCCTCGAAATCGAGGCTGACCGTCATGTCGAGCACATTGCGCACGCTCGCATCGCCATAGGCCGAGCCCTTGGCCTCGGGGATGTATTGCATCACCGGCGCGTTGGGATCGAACAGCCCCTCGCCTTCCAATATGCCGGCGAGGATTGCCGTCACCGACTTGCTGATCGAAAAGATGATGTGGCGGGAGCCGAACGGCATATGCGGCGCCGACCAGTCGCCGACCAGCTTGCCGCCCTTCAGGATCGTCAGCCCGTCCGTATCGGAACGCTTCAAGAAGCTCTGGACGGTTTCGCTGCCGCCGGCGAACGAGATCTTCTCCTCGAACAGCGCCCCCAGGGATTTTGCCTGCTGCTCGCCGCCGGGCGCCGCCGCGACATGCACCGACGGCACCAGTTCGCCGACATTCTGGAACGACCATCGGTTGAACGGCGCCAGCCGCCAGTTGTCGAGCCGCACATCCTTGCGGGCAAAGCCATACTGGGTCTCGAACGCGGTTTTGCCGGTCATGATGCTCTCGCGGTTGCTATCTTGCGGGTGTTCAGGCCAGCGCCGCGGCTATGGCATGGACGGCCTTCAGCGTCGCCACGGAATAGGCTTTGTTGGTGAAATCCGGATAAGTCGAAAGCTTCACCACGACCATTCTGTTGTCCCAGTCGATATGGATCAGCTGGCCGAACACGCCCCGGCACATCAGCGCGCGCGAGCGCGGATCTTCGATCCAGAACTGGTTGCGGTAGCCGCCCTCCGGCAGGCTGGGATTGAAGTCGGGACCATGCCTGCCGCTGCGCGTCGCCTCGATCCATTCGGCCGGGATGACGTCGCCGCCATTGTCGAGGATCAATTGCCCGAAACGGCCATAATCGCGCAGCGTCGCGTTGAAGCCGCCATCGGCCAGAGCGTAGCCTGCACTGTCGACGGTGAAGCAGGCGCTTTCGTCCGCGCCGAGCTTCTGCCAGAGTTCTTCCGAGACCAGCTGCGCTAGGCGCTTGCCGCTCACCCGTTCCATGATGAAGGCGAGCACGTCGGTCTCGATCGAGCGGTATTCGAACGCCTCGCCATGCGGGCGCACCTTATCCTTCAGCCGCAAGATCAGCTCGAACAGATGCGACGGCCACTGGAAATCAGGATCGCTCCCCGGCGGGATCGGCTTCCAGCCGCTGGCGACATCGACCTGGCCGATCTCGGAATAGCGATCGGTGTATTCTTCGGAAAAGCGCACGCCGGTCGTCATGTCGAGAACGTGCTGCACGGTGGCGCCGGCCCAGCCGGTCTCGCCGAGCTCCGGGAGATAGTCCGTCACCAGCTTGGCTGGATCGATCAGGCCGCGCCCGACCAGTATGCCGAACACCGACCCAGTGACCGACTTCGCCATCGACTGCGACAGATGCAGCGTGCGCTCGTTCATGCCGTTGAAATAGCGCTCATAGGCTATCCTGCCGTCCTTCAGCACAAGGAAGCCGTCGGCATAGGTTTCGTCGAGCAAGCCGGCGAGCGTCGTTGGAGCACCCTTGCTGTCCGCCACCGGCAATTCGTCGAGATTGGCCTCTGCCCGCTCCAGCCGATGGCGATGGCCGCTGCCGCGCCAGACCTCGACAGTCGGCAGGAATTCGCGGATATGCTGGAAGGCCCAGCGGTTCCATGGCGGCCTGTCCCAATCGAGCTTCGGCGGCACCAGGCTCGGCGGCGAGCCCTGCATGATCGGCGGCCGCGGATCGGAATTGCGGTAAGACGACAAGATTTCCTCCTCGATGCATGTCACCCAAAGTGCGTGCGCCGGTTTGGGCGAACGACATGCACAGTCACAAGAAAGGGAGGCCGGAGCCTCCCCTCCTTTCATGCCACCTGCGAAATTACTTGCGCAGGTTGGTCCAGATTTTGTTGTAGATCTCCACCACTTCCGGCGGGCATGGCGGCACGAATTCCGGCGTCGGGGCGCCGGCCGGCGGATTAAGTTCCGGTGAGTTGGCGAACTCCGGCGGCAGGAATTTGTGGCTACCGGCAATGCCGTTGTCGTAGCCGGCGAAGTCCGAGATCAGCGCCGCGTTCTCAGGCGCCATGACGAAGTCCTGGAATAGCTTGGCGTTCTCCAGGTTCTTGGCGCCCTTCAGTACCGCGACATTGTCCATCCAGCCTTCGATGCCTTCCTTCGGATAGGCATACTTGATTGCCGGGATCTTCTGGCGCGAACGATAGGCCGCGCCATTCCATTGCTCTGTGACGATCACGTCGCCCGAGGTGATCTTGGTGATGGTGTCGTAGCTGAACGTCTTCCACGACGGCTTGGCAGCCACCAGGATGTCGTTGACCTTCTTCAGATTGGCCTTGTCTGCGCCGCAGCGCGGCACGCCGGCATAACGCTCCGCCGCATGCATGACGGTGTTGACGTCGTCGAGGACGTTGATCTGGCCCTTGAGCTCATCCGGCGGGTTGAACAGGATGGCCAACGTGTCGATGTCGCCCTTGAACTTGTCGGTATTGACCGAGAACGTTGTCGTGCCGAACTGCCACGGCGCGGTGTAGTGGCGCCCCTTGTCCCAGTAGATGTCGACAAAGCGCGGATCGAGGTTCTTGCCGTTCGGCATCGCGTTGGGCTCGGTCTTTTCGAGCAGGCCCTCTTCGATCATGATCTTCACGGTGTAGTCCGACGGCACCACGATGTCGTAGCCGGAATTGCCGGCGCGCACCTTGGACAGCATGGTTTCGTTGGAGTCGTAATCGTCCAGCGTCACCTTGATGTTGTACTGCTTTTCGAACTTCTCGATCAGCTTCGGATTGGTGTAGTCACCCCAATTGTAGATGTGCAGTTCGCCGTCGGCCAGCGCCGGCACTGCCCATAAAAGCACGGTCGCGGAAACGGCCGCCATCAGTCTTCCAGACATTTTATGTTCTCCTTGCCTTCCCATTGTTGTGTGTTGGAGTTCATTTGGCGCGTCGGCGCGCAATCAGGAACGAGACCGCGACGAACAGGATCGACACCATCAGCAGAATGGTGGAGATGGCGTTGATCTCCGGCGTCATCGGGCGCCGGATCTGGTTCCAGATATAGAGAGGCAGCGTCGTCTGGCCGGGACCGGCGACGAGCTGCGTGATGGTGAAATCGTCGAAGGAGACGATGAAGGCGAGTGCTGCGCCCGACATGATGCCGGGAACCAACAGCGGCAGCGTGATGCGCCTGAAGGCGTTCCACGGCGTCGCGTAAAGATCGGCCGCCGCATATTCCAGCGTCAGATCCATGTCCTCCAGTCGCGCCCGGATCGGCATATAGGCGAAGGGGATGCAGAACACGGTGTGGGCAAGGATCAGATTGCCGATGCCGAAATTCAGCCCGAACGCGCCGGCAATCAGCGCGAAGAAGGAGAGCGTGGCCACCGCCGTGATGATTTCCGGTACCATCAGCGGCAGGTTGATGACCATGAAAGCCGCGGCCAGCCCGCGCCAGGGCTTCACGCGCGTCATTCCGATCGCCGCCAGAGTCGCGCAAATCGTCGAGACGATCGTCGCGGTCACCGAGATGATCAGCGTGTTGCGCGCAGCAGCATGGAATTCCTCGTTGAGGAAGGCGGTGCCGTACCAGCCGAGCGTGACGCCTTCCCAATGCGTGACCAGCGAGCCGCTGTTCAGCGAGAAGATCATCAGGATGAGCACCGGCACATAGAGCACCAGCAGGCAGATGATGGCGATCGTGCGGAAGCCCGGCTGGTCCTTGATATCCATGACGCGGGGCTCAGCCATGCTGCACCTTGCCCGACGTGTTTGCGGACATAGAAGTATAGCGCCACCAGCACCGCCGCCATCAGGATCAACGCCTGCGCGCAGCCGAGCGGCCAGTTGCGCCCCGAGCCGAATTGCTGGGCGATCAGGTCGCCGATCATCAGGTGGATGCCGCCGCCCAAAATCAGCGGCGTCACATAGGCGCCGAGCGCCGGGATGAAGACGAGCAGGCATCCGGCGATGATGCCGGGCTTGGACAACGGAATGATCACCCGCCACAGCACCTGCCTGCGTGTCGCATAGAGATCGTAGGCCGCCTCGATCAGCCGGAAGTCGAGCTTCTCGAGGCTCGAATAGAGCGGCAGCACCATGAACGGCAGGAACGCGTAGAGCAGGCCGAGCTGGATGGCGAAGTTGGTGTAGAGCATGGTGATCGGCTTATCGATCACGCCGAGCCCGATCAGCGCGTTGTTTACTAGGCCCTCGTCACGGATGATGAACATGATCGCCAGTGTGCGGACCAGAAGGTTCGACCAGAATGGGATGGTGATCAGAAGCACCCACCAGTTGCGCTGCGCCGGCGGCCGCGTCGCCATGAAATAGGCGGTCGGAAAACCGAGCAGCAGGCAGATGACAGTCGTCACCACCGCGAACAGGAACGAACGCAGGTAGATGATCAGGAAGTCCGGCGTGAACTGCAGCGTGTCGTCGAAAATGTCGCGCTGGAACAGGAAGTTCAGATAGGCGTCGGTCGAGAACTGCCACTGCACGCCACCATAGGGCGCGGCGACGAGGAACGAATAGACGCAGATGATGATCAGCGGCAGCACGCCGAATATGCCGATGATGATCAGCGCCGGCAGCGACAGGAGCCGGTTGCGTCGCGCGCTGGTTTTCACCGCCTTGGCTTCGAACAATGCGGCCTTGGAGGGCGGGGCTGAGGAGAGAGCAGCTGTCGTCATCAGTCTTTCAGGACGCGGGCGGCGTCCTCCTCGAACTGGATGCCGACCTTGACGCCGGTCTCGTAGGTCACCGCGCTCGAACGGCTGTTCTGGTGACGCACGATGAAATTCTCGCCGCCGCCGTCGAGCTTGACGTGGTAATGGGTGTCGGTGCCGAAATAGACGATGTTGGCGAGCGTGCCGGCGATCGTGCCCTTGGCCGGATCGGGCACCAGATCGGCATGCTCGGGCCGCACCACCAGCGTTACCTCGCCGGTCGGATCGAAGCCTTCCGGATAGCCGGCGCTGATCGTCGCGTTGCTGGCGAATTTGACCGTCGCCACGCCGGCCTGCTTCGACACCACCGTCCCCGGCAGGAAATTGGTCTCGCCGATGAAGTCGGCGACGAAACGTTCGGCCGGCCGGTCATAGATGTCGCGCGGCGTGCCGACCTGCAGGATCTTGCCGGCCGACATCACCGCGATGCGGTCGGACATGGTCAGCGCTTCTTCTTGATCGTGGGTGACGAAGATGAAGGTAATGCCGGTCTCGTGCTGCAGCCGCTTCAACTCGATCTGCATTTCCTTGCGCAGCTTGTAGTCGAGTGCCGACAATGGCTCGTCGAGCAGAAGCACCTTCGGCTGCGGCGCCAGCGCGCGGGCGAGCGCCACGCGCTGCTGCTGGCCGCCGGAGATCTGGCTGGTGCGGCGCGCCTTCAGCGCCTCCATCTTGACCAGCTTCAGCATCTGGGCGACGCGCGCCTCGATCTCCGCTTTCGGCTTGCCGAGCATCTCCAGCCCGAAGCCGATATTCTGCGCCACGGTCATGTGCGGGAACAGCGCGTAGCTCTGGAAGACAGTGTTGACCGGGCGTTTGAACGGCGGCAGCGGTGCGATGTCCTTGCCGTGCAGCAGGATCTCGCCGGCGGTCGGGAAATCGAAGCCGGCAATCAATCTCAGCAGCGTCGTCTTTCCGCATCCCGACGGGCCGAGCAGCGTGAAAAACTCGTTTTCGCGGATCGACACCGACACCGTGTCGAGGGCGGCTACCTGATTTTCGCCGGTTCCGAAAACCTTGCGAACACCGCGAACTTCGATCGCGTTCTTACCCGGTTGTTCCGGCACGATTACCCCGTTGAGAAAGCCTGCTCTTTCCGGCAGGTGTGTTCCTGTTTGATTGTCACCATAAGCCGTGCGGCTTGGCAACTGCGGAGCTGCTACCTGATTTTCAAACGCAATTTTCATGCCGCACCTCAGGCCTGGTAGGTGACCTTGCCGCCACAGATGGTGGTGACCGGGTGCACCGTGTGCAACGCTTCCGGCGCCGTCGCCTCGATATCGGCCGACAAAACGACGATATCGCCGAGGTAGCCGGTTTTCAGCCGACCCTTGCGATCTTCCATGAACTCCGCAAAGGCGCCCTCGACCGTGTAGCCCTCTATTGCCTCCTGCAGGGAGAAGCTCTGGTCGGGCATGCCTTCTGCCCAAGGCTTGCGCATGACTGCCGCTTGGATGGACAGGATCGGATCGACCGGAGAAACCGGCCAGTCGGAGGCGAACACCACGCGCGCGCCGGCATTTTTCAGCGTGCGGCAGGCGTAGCTCAACGGCCACTTGTCGCGACCGATGCGCGAGATCGTCGGCTCCATCGGGAAATTCATCGCCCCCGGCGGATGCGCCGGCTGCATCGAAGCCAGAACGCCAAGTTCGGCGAAGCGCGGCACGTCGTGGGCCGTGATCACCTCGATATGCTCGACGCGATGGCGGCTGTCGCGCCTGCCGTTCTTCTTCGCCGCCGCCTGATAGCCGTCGAGCACCGCGCGAACCGCGCCGTCGCCGATCGAATGCACGGCGATCTGCAGCCCGCGCCTGTCGGCCTCGACCGCCCCTTCGGCGAAATGCTCAGGCGAAAACAGCGGCTCGCCGCGCCAGCCGGGACGGTCGGCATAGTCGTCGACCATCACCGCGGTCCAGGAGTCCAGCACGCCGTCATAGAAGACCTTGACCAGGCCGGAGGACAGCCACTCGGAATTGTAGCTCGCAGCCATCCGCGAGGCTTTTTCCAGCATGTCCAGCTTCATGAAGTTCTTGAAGTGGAACGGGATCTTGGTGCGGCAAAGCAACCTTCCCTCTTTCTCCAGACCGGCCAGAAGCTCGAGCTGGTAGAGGTTGCCGTCCATGTTATGGATCGAGGTGATGCCGTGCTTGGCGCACCATTCAAGCCCGCGATGCATCAGGTCGCGATCGGCCGCCAGCTCCTCTGCGGAAGGATAAGGATCCGGTTCGGCGCCTTCGAGGCCAAGCCTCGCGCGGCTTGCCCCATAGTGGTCAAGGAGCGGCCCGAACGCCTCGCCCTCGCGCAACTCGCCGGCGGCAAGCCCGTCGGCGCCCATGACGATCTCGTTGCCCTGCCCGATTTGCCTGCCATGCAGCAGGCCAGCCTCTTCCAGCGCCTTGGTGTTCGCCCACATCGTGTGGTGGTCGGATGCCGACATGACGAAAGGCCGGTCGGGAATGATGCGGTCGAGGTCGTGGCGCGTCACCGGCTCGGGCAGGATCGCGTAGTCGACGCCGGCGCCGATGAGTAGCCTGGCGTCCGGACGTTTGCCCGCGAAATCCTGGATCGCGTCGCGTAGCGCGTCGAAGCCGTGCACGCCCGCCAGATGCAGATTGTCGAGCTCGGCCGCGCCGCCGAAGAGATGCATATGCGCCTCGATGAATCCCGGCAGCACCGAGCCGCCCTGGGCGTCGACAATTTTTGTCGCCGGTCCTTTGAGTTCTTCGATGGAAGCGCAGCCGCCGATGGCGATGATGATGCCGTCCTTGACGGCAATAGCCTCAGCGGTGGGATTGTCATCGTCCATGGTCAGCACACGGCCGTTGACGACAATCAGATCCGCACCACCAACCGACATCGCGACTCCACGTTTGCTGAGGGACCGACAGCGCGAAGTCCTGCGAGCTGCCGCTCCACCCGGGGCGGCGCCGTGGGACAAAAGTCGATGCCGATGCGCCGTCTTCGAAATTCCCCTTGTTATCGTTGAAGACAGCGTAGATAAAGAATGCGACTGTTTATTCGCGTTTGTCAACAGCCGGAATTTGGCATGTATAGTGGACTGCACCGCGCGCCGAGGCTGAGCGGGGAACGGGGGCAACGAGCAGTGAAGCGCAGTCTCGACCGTAAGACCAAAATCGCGCTCGAGCCGCGCAAGCAGCCGCGGCAGCAACGGTCGAGCAAGGTGGTCGACAGGATTCTCGACGCAGCGCTGATCCTGACCCGCGAGCAAGGAACCAAGACCCCGACGACGCTCGCCATCGCGCAGCGCGCGGGCCTGTCAGTCGGTTCGGTCTACCAATATTTCCCCAACAAGGAAGCCATCCTTCTCGAACTCGGCAGGCGCTGGCTGTCTTCCTTTCCCGAGGTGATCGCCAAGCGCATCAAAGTCGCCCCGCCCACCAACCGCGAAGAGTTTCGCCGCGAAGTGCGCAAGCTCTTTACCGACACGTCGCGGATCTATCTCGACAACGCGACCCTGATGCCGGTGATCGAGGCGATTTCCGGCAACGCCGACCTCAGGCCGATCCAGGATGAATACGACAAGGAGATCATCGCCCTCTACGCAGCCTGGTTGCGGCATGCGAACCCGGCGCTTGAGGAAAAGACCGCCAAGCGGCTGGGCCTGGTGATGATGGAGGTCGGGCACGCCTGCAGGCTTGTCGGACTGAAGCGGGATCGCAAGACATACGACCTCATCGAGGACGATGTGGAAGCCATGTGGCTGGCTCTCGTGACCCCCTATCTCAACCTCGACTGATTTCGCACCTCCAACCGATTTCGCACTTCCAGGGGAATTCAATGAAGACTGTCTTTTCGCCACTTCACGCCGGTCATTCAGGCCAGACGGAACTGGTCACATCTGCCATCGTGCCCGGCTTCGAGAAGCCGTCGCGGGCCGAATTCATCAAGGCACGGGTGGAGAGCGAGAAGCTCGGGCCGATCATCGGACCGGTCGAACACGACCTCGCCGCCGCCAAACGCGTGCATGACGCCCACTACATCGATTTTCTGCCGACGGTCTGGCCGGAATGGATCGCCGCCGGTTTCATCGGCTCGGCCATGGGCTTCACCTGGCCAACGCGCGGCCTGCGCGGCGACGTGCCGCCGAAGCGCATCGATGCCTTGCTCGGCTATTACTCTTTCGATGCCGGCGCCACCTTCGTCGAGGGCACCTGGGCGGCGATCAAGTCCTCCTATGACGTCGCCCTGACTGCGGCCGCCCTGGTCAAGGGCGGCGAGCGCGCCGCCTTCGCGCTCTGCCGGCCGCCCGGCCACCATGCGGGTGCCGCCTTCATGGGCGGCTATTGCTTCATCAACAACGCCGCCGTCGTCGCGCAATGGTTCCGCGACCAGGGCGCCAGGCGCGTGTCGATCCTCGATGTCGACTACCACCACGGCAACGGCACGCAGGAGATTTTCTATCGCCGCGGCGACATCCAGGTGCTCAACCTGCATGGCGACCCGATGGTCGAGTATCCCTTCTTCCTCGGCCACGCCGACGAGCGCGGCGAAGGCGAAGGCGAAGGGTTCAACGTCAACTATCCGATGCCCTTCGGCACAAACTGGGACGGCTGGAGCGCATCGCTGGAGGATGCCTGCGCCAGGCTTGCGGCCTACGCGCCCGACGTCGTCATCGTGTCGCTCGGCGTCGACACATTCGAGAAGGACCCGATCAGCCAGTTCAGGCTGAAGAGCATCGACTACCCCAAGATCGGCCGCCGTATCGCCAGGCTCGGCCTGCCGACGCTGTTCGTCATGGAAGGCGGCTACGCCGTGGAAGAGATCGGCATCAACGCCGTCGGCGTGCTGACGGGTTTCGAGGACCGCTGAGCCATATCCTAATTCAAGGACCTGCGCTCCCGGATGCAACCGGGGGCGTGCTCTTTTACGCCCCCCGGCGGGAAATCACCCGCTCCATTCGACTCTGAAGTCACCGCCAAGTAACGCGAAGACCGGCTGCTGAGTCGCAATGCGAGTCCGTCAGATTCGATTTTGTCAAATCGCGTTTGATGTCGGATTCATCTGCGGGTAGATTAGACCCGAATCAGCCGGTCCACGGGGGGCGCGGCGACCACCCAAAGTCTCAAGTTCCGGCGCCAGGCCGGCACCAGACGCGGACGGTTTCGCGTTCCCTGGAGGGATTCGGCGCGGTTGGGCGCCGTTCGCGTCCGTGAGTGTGTCTTCGTAAACGTTACATGTTTCGGGTCCGGCCGCCGGCTTTGCCAGCACTGGGCACAAGGATCGATTCCGGCAAGAAATCCAAGAATTGGAAATGAGCAGTCCCGCCGCGCTTCTCCAACCCGATGCTTCAGGCCCGCACCTGACGTCCCGCGGCGATCTCACTGGTTTTTTCATGCAGCTTGCCGCCGACATCGGCGCCGACAGCTACATGCTGGTCGCCATTGTGCATGACCAGGACCGCAACGACGCGCGCATCGTCTCCTCGAACTGGATCTTCGACGCCATAGAGCTGATCGGCAAAAGGCTGATCGCCAATCTGGCACTCGGCCCTCTCACCGTGGCGCCCGGGGTGCGCCCGAAGCCGTTGGTGGCGGCGCACGCGCCCGACGCCGGCGCATTGCTGACCGGCGAAGAGGCCCGCCTGCTCGACGTGCTAGGCCATGCCGAAATCTACTCGTTGCGGCTCAATGTCGGCCGGCAGCGCCTGTTCGTGCTGTTCTCGGCCGCCGAGACAGGCAAGATCGACCTGACCGCCCTGATGAAGGCGCAGCTCAAATGCTGCTATGCGCTTTCCAGCATTCCGCAGCTGATCGCGGCAGCATCCATGCAGGATCCGCTGTCGGACCGCGAACGCGAATGCCTGTTCTGGGTCTCGGAAGGCAAGACCACCGATGAGGTGGCCCTCATCCTCGGCGTCTCGTCCAACACCGTCAACAGCTACATCACGCACGCCATCCAGAAATTCGCGGCCTCGAACCGCGCGATGGCGATCGCGACGGCGATCAGGAGCGGCATCATTTGAAGCACGCACAGGTCAAAGAGGCGGCCGCCGCCCTTTTCAACGATCAGCGCAATCCCTTCGGCGCCTTCTCGCTGGGCTCGGAGACGCATTATGCGGCCACCATTCCGGATGCCGTGCGCCGTTGTCGCTGGATCGCCGTCGACATCAATGCCTCGGCCTTCGGGCTCTATTTCGTCAGCCCGTCGGCGGAACGCGCTCGCCTCGTCGCGTGCTTCGATTCCGACTACCCGAGCACCGCGGTCGCGACCAAATTCATCTCCGGCGCCAATGGCGAGGATGTGGTACGCCACAGCCGCATCTCCACCGCGCCGCGCTGGTGGGCCGACGACGGCATCGCCGGATCGCGGCAGGTCTTCCAGTCGCTCGCCTGGGCAGAGCCGACCGCGCCGCTGGCGCCCGGCACGAACGGCATCGCCCTTCCCGTGCATGCAGACCGTGGTCAATGCGGACTGGTCGTCTTTCTGGGCTCTGAGATCGCATTGTCCGACGACACGTTGTGCGAGATCCACGCGCGCTCCTTCGCGCTGTTCGCGGCGGTCGCCCGCATCCGCCCTAGCGACAGCGGCCGCATGCGCTCGATCTCCAAGCGCGAGCTCGAATGCCTGAAGCTGACCGCCAACGGCAACACCAGCGAAGAAATCGCCAAGCTTCTCAAGCTCTCGGTGCACACCGCCAACCAGTACCTTACCCAGTCGACGCAGAAGCTCAACGCGGTCAACCGCAACCAGGCGGTCGCCAAGGCGCTGCGGCTCGGCCTGATCGAGTGATGTCACGCATACAGCGCTAAGGCGTTTCGCCGTTTCACGGAAACGGCGAAACGTCCTGGAACTGCTGTAAACGTGCCCCTGCGAGATTGGCTCGGCCGCAATCAAATCGTTACGGAAATGCCAGCGGCTCGGTCCTGCGGATGCGGGCCTCCTCTACGGCGTCCTCGAGCAAGGCTGTGTTGTGCTCGGGCGTCTCGCCGGGCTTCTCGAACGACACGTAGTTGACCACCACGGATGGCCCGCGCTCGGTCAGCGTCAATTGGAAATAGACCGTCACGCCGCGCGGCCGCAGCTCGAGATCGAGCACGATACGCGGATTGCCGCTCCAGTCGACATGCGCCTCGCCGCCATGGCCGAGCCGCAGCGTGCCCGGCCGGAAGTAAAGCTCGGCGGCCGAATCCACCAGGTCCGACAGGCAGGCGAAATGCTCGAGCCGGATGAAGGCGATATAGTCGGCAACGTCGATGAGCCTCAACTCGCCCACAACGGGCTCGATGGCGCTGGCGACGATCAGCTCGCGGGAATTGGCGTGTGGTTGCCGGTCCATGGATTAGCGGCGTCCGTTCATTGGGTTGCCTTGCGGGCGGACTTCTTCGAGTAGACGATCCGCACCAACTCGGCTACCGCCTGGTAGAATTGCGACGGGATCACGCTATCAACCGAAACTTGCTTGTACATGGAGCGCGCGAGCGCCACGTCCTCGAAGATCGGGATGTTGTTCTCCCTGGCGATCTCGCGGATCTTGAGCGCCACCAGATCCTGCCCCTTGGCGAGCACGATGGGAGCGGAATCCTCCCCGCGCACATATTTCAGCGCGATCGAAAAGTGCGTCGGGTTGGCGATCACCAGCGTCGCGCGCGGCACCGCCGTCATCATGCGTTTGCGCGCCCGGTCGCGCGCCAGCGAGCGCAACCGCGACTTGACGATCGGATCGCCTTCCGACTGCTTCAACTCGTCCTTCACTTCCTGCTTGGTCATGCGCAGGTCGCGCCGCCAATGGAAACGCGACCAGACGATGTCGACCACCGCGATCAGGCCCATGACGAAAACGATCGCCACCAATATGTCGACGAAGATACCGCGGATAACCATGCCGAAGGACATCGGGTTGGTGATCATGCCGGCAAGCAGCTTGCGATGATCTTGCGAGAGCGTGAAGCTCAGCACAGCGATGGCGAAGCCGAGCTTGGCCAGCGATTTCAGGAATTCGACCCATCCCTGCATGCCGAACATCCGGCTCCAGCCCTTGGCGATCGAGATGCGCGACAGCTGCGGCCTGATCCGCTCGCCGACGATTTGCGGCAGGTTCTGGAAAACCGAGGCGCCGATGCCGGCAACCGTCAGGAGCACCAGCAGGCTGACGACGGCGCGGCCGATTTCGGTCATCACCTGCCGGTAGAGCGAGATGACGTCGGTCTCGGTGTCCATCGGCCAGGCTTCCGGCTTTTCCAGGAACGTCGAGAGGAACATGCCGAGGTCGACGATTGCGTCCTTGGCGTAGAAGACCGCGAAAACCAGGATGGCGAGGAAGGACGCAAAGATCGCGGTCTCGCGCGAATGGGGCAGCTTGCCCTGTTCGATCGTGTCGCGGATCTTCTTTTCTGTGGCTTCCTCGGTTTTGGAATCCTTGTCGACCGCTTCAGCCATGGCGTCCTGACCGGGTTACTATCGTCAGGCGGCTTCGGCGGGTGCGGCGGTCTGCGTCGAAGGCAGCTCGAAAGCCCCTTCGCGCGACAGCCGGATGGCGGCGCTCGATATGCTCTTGCGGGCCGCCATGATGTCGGCGAGCGCAATGCCTTCCGATCCCTGTCCAAGCTCGGATTCGATCATGCGGCGCGAGCGCGCGCCGATCGCCGACAGCGCGGATTCGGCCAGTTCCGGCGAGGCGCCGCGAAGCGCCAGCGTGACGAGTTCGGTCGACAGCCCGTCGAACAGGAGGACCCGGGCTTTCTGCGGAAGCAGCGGCAGATCGTCGAAGGCGAACAGCCGCGACCTGACGCCGGCGAGATCGGGCGTGCCGGCTTCCTCCAGGTCCTGCATCAGGTCGTCCAGTTCCGGCTTCGCCATCTCGTTGAGCATGCTGGCGACGCGTTCCTGCCCGGCCGTGGTGTCCCTGCTGGCCTTCTGCGACAGCACGCTCACGCGCAGCTGGTTCTCGACGATCCGGGAGGCGGCATCCGGGACGTTGGCCATCGTCACCATGCGCTTGATGATCTGGCTGCGCAGCGGCTTTTCCATGGTGAGCAGAACATTGGCGGCAGTCTGGGGCGCCAGCTTCGAAAGCACCATCGCGGACGTCTGCGGATGCTCGCCGGAAAGGAAGGCGCCCAGCCGTACCGGTTCGAGCTTTTCGAGATCCGGCCAGATCGGCGCGGGCCCTTCCGCGACCGGCTCGAACTTTCTCTCGCCCATGATGGCGCTCATCTCTTCGGGCGACAGCGATTCGTTGAGGATCGTATCCATCCGGTCGGCCGAATCGAGCAGGCCCGCGCCCTCGGTGAACTCGGCCTCGAACTCGGCGACTATGCGCTCCAGATCGGCCTGGGGGATGGTGCGTAGGAGACGCGCGCCCTCGATCAGCGCCTTCAGCTCATCCTGTTTGAAGAATTTGAGCAGCCGGCTGGCCGCCGGCTTGCCCATGGCCACCAGTATGGCCGCCGCCTTTTGCGGACGTGTGAGCGCCAATGCCGTCGTCATGCGTGTTGCCCTCGCTGCCGATTGGTCCGCCCGCCGACCATGCTCACGCTCTCTTCGTCGCGGCGATGATCTCGGTGAGCCTGATGCCGAAGCGCGTCGGATCGTTTTCCAGCACGGTGATCTCGCCGCGCGCGATCTTGCGGCCGTTGACCACGACGTCAACGGGCTCGCCGATGCGGCGGTTGAGCGCGACCGTGGAGCCTTTCTGCAACGCCATCAAATCCGACACCGGCATCTCGGTGCTGCCGAGGATGATCTGCACATCGACCGGAATGGTCATGATGATCGACGAATTGGCCCCCGACCGAAGCGCGGCATCTGGACGGCCCTCCTCTTCACGGAGCACGCCACGCAGTTCTTCGATAGCGCGATCCAGCTGCTCGTTGGGTTGGCCGGTTTCCGTTTCGGCCTCGGCTTCCACATTTGTCGCTGCCATACTTCGTCTCCATGAATCCCAGACCTGGCGTCAGCCCGGCATCAGTCCGTCGATGAAATCCTGCCCGGCATCATGCGGATGGCTGATGCGGACGGTGTAGTTCTGTCCGAGCTTGCCGAACTCGCAGACAAACAATGTCTTGTCGCGGGCGCTGAGCCTGGCGTTGAGCTGCGCTTTCTCCTCGAACTCGATCACCTGGCCGGGCGCAAACGCGGCAAGGTCGCCGAGCGTCAGCCTGGCCAGCGGCATCGTCGCCTCGAGCCGGACGGTCGAGCGCATCACCTCTTCGGAGAAGCGGGCCCGCCAGTCGAACTCCGTGGCCTCGCCATCCTTGCCCGCGGCGGCTGCGCCGTCGCGCGAGATAAGCAGCAGGCGCTGCGGGATCATCACCGTGAGCGTGCCGCTGTCGGACGGCGTGGAAAGGCCAAAGACGATGCGCACTGCAGCGCCGTCGCGCAGCACGCGCCGCCTGGCCTCGTTGCCGGCCATGGCCCTCGGCACCGGCAGGCGCAGCTCGAGCGAGCGTTTGCCGGATCCGTTGAGCGCCGTCGCGACCTCCTGGAACACGGTCGTCGCTACATCGGCTTCGATCTGCGACAGGTCGCGCTCGATCGGCGCGACCGGCTGGTCGGGATCGCCGCCAAACAGCGCGCTCACCATGACGGCGACCGCCTGCGCATCCATCACCAGCGTCATGGCATCAGCCGAGGAAGGCGAGGAAACGATGGTCAGCGCGAAGGCATCGCCGGCGCGCGAACGCGCTTCGGGAACGCGGCCGACCTCTACCGCCTGCAGGTCGACGGTCACAGGCGCGCCGAGCTCGCCGGTAAGCGCCTTTTGCAGCACCGGCAGCGCCCGCTCGGCCATGCTGCGGCCGGCGCCGATCACCTGCGCCGCCTCGCCGCTGTCGCCGACGAGCCGCTCGATGATCAAGGCCCGCGTTTCTGACGGACTGGCCGGACTGGTCATGGCGGCAGGCGGCCCTGTCTCGGGTGCTGCATGCTCAGGCCGCCTTCTTCTCGGCGGAGCCGGCGTTCATGGTACTCTGCTCGACGGCATCGATGGTCGGACGCTCATAGGAGGAGATGGTCTTGCGGCCGAATTCGATCGCCACCTGCGGCAGGGCGCCGTTCATATACGCAAGCAGCGTCTGCTTGACGATGATGTAGAGGCGGTTCTTCTTTTCGCGCACCGTCTTGATCTTGGTGGCGACCGGACCGACCACCGCATAGGACAGGAAGATGCCGAGGAAGGTTCCGACGAGCGCGGCGCCGATCAGGCCGCCGAGGATCTCCGGCGACTGGTCCAGCGCGCCCATCGCCTTCACCACGCCGAGCACGGCGGCCACGATGCCCAGCGCCGGCAGGCCGTCGCCGACCGCCACCATCGCGTGGTAAGCCTTCAGCTTGTCGCTGCGGATCGTCTGGATCTCTTCGTCCATCAGCGCCTCGATCTCATGCGAGCGGGCATTGCCGATGATGATGATGCGGCAATAGTCGCAGATGAAATTCGTCAGGTCGTGGTTCTTGCGCACGGTCGGGAAGGCCTGGAAGATCGCCGACTCTTCCGGATTGTCGATATGCGCCTCGACCTCGCTGCGCGACTTCGAGCGCAGTTCGCGCATCAGGCTGTGCAGGACGCCGAGCGTCTCGAGGTAGTCGCGCTCCTTCGGCACCGCCTGCTTGAAGGCTTCGAGAATGCCCTTGCCGGTGTCCTTGACCGTCTTCATCGGATTGGCGACCAGGAAAGTGCCGAGCGCCGCGCCGCAGATGACCACCGCTTCCCAGGGCTGCAGCAGCACGTGCAGATGGCCGCCCATGGCCATGAAGCCGCCGAGAACGCAGCCGAGCGTCACCACAAGTCCGATCAGAATGCCCACGACAGGTCCTTCCGCATGTCACGTCGTGGATCAGGGATAGTCCCCGTGCCTTGTGTGAGGCTTGAATCGAGGGCAGCGGACGCGATTCAGCTTCGCGCAAGGAAGTGACGTTATTGTCCGGGGATAGCTTCGGCCGGAGGCGTGTCCTTGCTCAATACCTACACCAGCTATCAGTTGATTGCCAAAGACATCGGGAAGTCGATCGACCGGATTGAGAAACAGCCGATGGTCGATCGCGATACCCAATATTATCTGGCCAACATCACCAAGGTGAAATCGATTGACGATTTTGTCAACAACGACCGCCTGTTCAAATATGCCATGAAGGCCTATGGGCTGGAGAACATGGACTATGCCAAGGCCTTCATGGTCAAGGCGCTGAAGGAAGGCGTTTCAGATCCCGACAGTTTCGCCAACAAGCTGACAGACAAGCGCTACGCCCAGTTCGTCAAAGCTTTCAATTTCGCGGCGGACGGCGCCGATGCGACCGTCTACAACCCGGCGCAGCAGCTGGTGACGAAGAACTACGCCATCCAGGCCCAGATCGCCGGCCTCGACCCGAATTCGGACTATGTGAAGGGCGAGACGACCTACTATCTCGCCAACATCACCAAAGTGAAATCGGTCGACGATCTGATGTCGAACAACCGGCTCTACACCTACGCGCTTGCCGCATACGGGCTGGATTCGGCGACCGAGGACAAGGACCTGATCAAGTCGGTCCTGCAAGGCGGCGTGCGCGATCCCGAAAGCGTCGCCAACAAGCAGACCAACAAGGCCTATGCCGGGCTGGCCTCGGCCTTCAACTTCGAGCAGTACGGCGAAAACGCCACCACCTATGTCCAGGCGCAGCAGCCGACCGTCGACATGTACATGCGCCAGACGCTCGAGGAAGATGCCGGCAAGACGAATGAAGGCGTGCGGCTGGCGCTCTATTTCCAGCGCAAGGCGCCCGACATCACAAGCTGGTACGACGTGCTGGCCGACACCGCTTTGGCCAGCGTGGTGCGCACCGCGCTCGGCCTGCCCGATTCCTTTGCCACGGCCGACATCGACAAGCAGGCGCAACTGTTCGGGCAGAAGCTCGACATCAAGGATTTCACCGACCCCGACAAGCTCAGCAAGTTCCTGACCCGCTTCACCAGCATGTATGAGATCGCCAACCCAACCTCGACGGCCGTGACGTCGGTCAGCGTGCTTTTCGCGCGGCCGACCACTGTCGGCATCTCCACCGATCTGATGATGGCCATGCAGCAATTGAAGTTCTGAGACGATCATGCAGGACAGTCTTTACGTCGCCCTTTCCTCTCAGATCGCGCTCGAGCGCCGTCTCGACACCATTGCCGACAACGTCGCCAATGCCTCGACCATCGGCTTTCGCGCCACCGGCGTGAAGTTCGAGGACGTCGTCTCCGGCACGGGGCCGAGGTCGGTTTCCTTTGCCTCCTCCGGCAATACCTATCTTTCCGGCGCGCATGGCGCGCTGACCGAAACCGGCAACCCGTTCGACTTCGCCGTCCAGGGCGATGCCTGGTTCGCCATCGACACGCCCGCCGGCACCGTAATGACGCGCGACGGCCGTTTCTCCATGAACGAGAACGGTGAACTGATGTCGATCGAAGGCTATCCGGTGCTCGACAGCGGCGGCGCTCCGATCCAACTCGATCCGCGCAACGGCCCGCCCAAGGCAGGCGCCGACGGCTCGCTCAGGCAGAACGACCAGTTGGTCGGCGCCATCGGCCTCTACAATTTCGATCCCGGCGAGAATTTCGTCCGCTATGGCAATTCAGGCATCGTTCCGGCGCGCACGCCCGAACCCGTCACCGATCGCTCCGACGTCGGCATCGCGCAAGGATTTCTGGAAGAGTCGAACGTCAACCCGGTGCTGGAGATGACCCGGCTGATCCAGGTGCAGCGCGCTTTCGAGAACACGGCGGCGCTGATGCGGCAGACCGATTCCTCGACCGAGGACGCGATCAAGACGCTCGGCTCGAAGTGACGGCATGACGACTGGTCCGTCCCTGTTGCGCGGCTCCGAGAGCCTGGCCGATTCCGGAAGGACGGACCGGCTGGCCGCGCTCGAACGCGTCTGGCGGCGGTTCGACGATCCGCAGGCGCTGCTTGCGCGCGGCGGCCGTGTCGCCGAGATATCGCCCACGCATTACAAGGTCCGCGGCCTGTCCGGAATCGCCAGGCTCGGCGACATCGTGGAGCAGCGCGGCAAGGCCGGCGCGCGACGCGGCGAGATCGTAAAGATCGGCAGCGACGAGGTCGTGATCGCGCCTTTCGAGCGCAGCGCCGATGCCGGTATCGGCGACGCCGTCTTTCGCCGCGGCCCGCTCGCGGTCACGCCGCATGTCTCCTGGCGCGGACGCGCCATCGATGCCTTGACCCGCCCCATTGACGGGGGTCTTCCGCTGATCCGGTCGAATGCCACCGATGTCACGCATGGCGCGACGCCGGGCGCCTTGTCGCGCCAGCGCGTCGGCACCGGCTTCCTCACCGGCGTCAGGGTGATCGACATCTTCGCCCCGCTCTGCTTCGGCCAGCGGCTCGGTATCTTCGCCGGTTCCGGCGTCGGCAAGTCGACTTTGCTTGCCATGCTCGCCGGCGCCGAAGCCTTCGATACGGTGGTCGTCGCGCTGATCGGCGAGCGCGGCCGCGAGGTGCGCGAGTTCCTCGAGGATACGATCGGCGCCGAGAGCATGGCCAAGACCATCGCCGTCGTCGCCACCAGCGACGAGAGCGCCATGATGCGGCGCCGCGCGCCCGACACGGCCATGTGCGTGGCCGAGCATTTTCGCGACCAGGGCCATCGCGTGCTCCTGGTGCTGGATTCCATCACCCGTTTCGCGCATGCGCTGCGTGAGGTTGCGACGGGAACCGGAGAGCCGCCGGTCGCGCGCGGCTATCCGGCCTCGGTCTTCACCGACCTGCCGAAGCTGCTCGAACGCGCCGGCCCGGGCGCCGAGGGAAAAGGCTCGATCACCGCCATCATTTCCGTGCTCGTCGACGGCGACGACCACAACGATCCGGTCGCCGATTCGGTACGCGGCATCCTCGACGGCCATGTCGTGCTCGACCGCGCCTTGGCCGAGCAGGGCCGCTATCCGCCGGTCAATCCGCTGTCGTCCATCTCGCGCCTTGCCGACAAGGCCTGGAGCCCGGAACAGCGCGTGCTGGTGACCAAGCTGAAATCGATGATCGCGCGCTTCGAGGACACGCGCGACATTCGTCTTTTGGGCGCTTACCAAAGCGGCGCCGATGCCGAGCTCGACAACGCGGTGCGCCAGGTGCCGCTGATCTACGATGCGCTCACGCAATCGCCGAGGGACCGCGCGTCGGCCGATCCGTTCGCTGACCTCGCCCGCCATCTCAAGGGGAAGCTGAATGGCGATCAAGGAAACTGAGCTCCAATATACCGAGCGCATGCTGCGCGACATGCTCGCCGAGGCCGAGGCGGCGGAGCGGGCCGAAGCCGACAAAACGAGGATTGCCAAGGACCAAGCCGCGCGCACCAAGACACAGAAGGCGGCGGCACTTCTGACCAGAGCCGACAGGCCGCATCCCTCGAGGGCGCCCATCGCCAAGGGGGCCGATGCGGCACAGGCCAGCCGCGATTCATTGATCGACGGGCTTTTTCCGCGCGCCGAATGGCCGGAGCCGCCGAAAGCCCAGTTCCCGCGCCTTGCCGACAGGAGCGCCGACCGACGCAGCGATTTCGTCATCGCCGCGCTCGGCATCACGCTCGGCCTGATCTGCGCGCTGTTTCCCTGGTACATATTCTTCAACCAGGAGCAGTTCGGCGTCCAGGCCATCAAGTTCGGCGGCAGTGGCAGCAATTCCGGACGCGAGGGCGGCGGCGTTGTGGCTCAACGCAGCGGGCCGCTGACGGCCAAGGACGTTCCCAATCCCGATATCGACCTCTTTGCCACCGGAACGGTTGAGGATGACCCCGCCCCGCCGCCGGCCGACCAGCCCTTCCCGGCCGCCGCATCCGAATTCAAGATGGTGCATGTCGCCAACGGCCGCGCCATGATCGAGGACGATACGGGTCTGTGGGTCGTTCAGCGCGGCTCCGTCCTGCCGGATTCGAGTCGCGTCGCCTCGATCGAGCAGCGCGGCGGCAAGTGGGTGATCGTCACCAGCACCGACAAGGTGATCCAGCTCTCGAAGTAACGGAGCCGCCCCGTACGGCCCCGCCCCCGCGCAAGGTCCGCGCAAGACTGGCCGCCTAGTCTTGTGCGTACTTGTCCGGGAGATTCCCATGGAACCCGTAAATCTTTTCGATCTTGCCACGCGGCAGTCGCAATGGCTGGCCGTGCGCCAATCGGCGATTGCCTCCAACATCGCCAATGCCAACACGCCGGGCTATACGGCCAATGATGTCGAGCCGTTCGAAAAGATCCTCGACCGCACCGCGGTGACGCTGGCTGCCACGCAGACGGGCCACCTTGGCGCCGAAACCGCCAATGCCGGCTTCAACGTCAAGCCGGAGGATCCTGACGGCGCGATCATGCCGTCGAAGAACACCGTCGTTCTCGAGCAGGAGTTGATGAAGGCCGGCGAGGTTCGCCGCTCCTTCGAGCTCAACACGGCGATCGTCAAGGCCTTCCATTCGATGATGACGATGGTGGTGAAGAGCTGACCATGGACGCCCTCACCGCAGCCCTCAAAGTCGCGGCATCCGGGCTTGGCGCCCAGTCGGAGCGCCTGCGCGTGGTCTCGGAAAACCTCGCCAACGCCCAGTCGACCGGTAGCACGCCGGGCGCCGATCCTTATCGTCGCAAGACGATCACCTTCCAGTCCGAGGTCGACCGCGCGACCGGCGGGTCGCTGGTGGAAGTCAGCGCCATCAATCGCGATCCCTCGGACTTTCCGATCGAATTCCAGCCCGGCAACGAAGCTGCCGACGCCAAAGGGTACGTCAAGATGCCCAACGTCAACACATTGGTCGAGATGGCCGACATGAGCGAGGCGAACCGCTCCTATGAAGCCAACCTGCAGGTCATCAAGCAGGCTCGCGATCTGATTTCCATGACCATCGACCTGATGAGGAACCAGTAATGATCGGCGGTATCGGGGCACTACAGTTCAAACCAGCAATCGACGGCGCCGACTCGGCCGCGCCGGGCCTGCTTCAAGGCGGTGTCGGGACGCAGGCCAGCGAAAGCGTCGGCAGCAGCTTCGCCGACGTCCTCAGCCAGGCCGCGACGAAGACCGTCAACACGCTGCAGGGTGCTGAGCAGATGTCGATACAGGCCCTCAAGGGCGACGCCGACACCCGTCAGGTTGTCGATGCGGTGCTGAGCGCCCAGCAGGCGCTGCAGACGACCATCGCCATCCGCGACAAGGTCGTCTCGGCTTACCTCGAAATCAGTCGCATGAGTATCTAGGAACCGCGTCATGAAAGCACTCGCCATCGCCGCCACCGGCATGAACGCCCAGCAGACCAACCTGGAAGTCATCGCCAACAACATCGCCAACATCAACACCACCGGCTACAAGCGGGCGCGGGCCGAATTCTCCGACCTGCTCTACCAGGTCGACCGCACGCAAGGCGTGCCCAACCGCTCCAACACCTCGCTGGTGCCGGAAGGCGTCTCGGTGGGCCTTGGCGTCAAGACGACGGCCGTGCGCAACGTCCACACCCAGGGCGAGCTGGCCAGCACCGGCAACAGCTTCGACCTGGCTTTGACCGGCAGGGGCTGGTTCCAGATCCAGGGGGCCGACGGCGGCACGCTCTACTCGCGCGCTGGCGCCTTCAACACCAATGCCACCGGGCAGTTGGTGACGGTCGACGGCGCCGAGGTCATTCCGGCCATCACCGTGCCGACCGATGCCATCGAGGTTATCGTCAACAAGACCGGCCAGGTCTTTGCCCGCCTGGACGGTCAGACCAACCTCCAGCTTCTCGGACAGCTCCAGATCGCCAATTTCGCCAACGAGGCGGGCCTGGCCCCACTGGGCGACAACCTCTTCCAGGAAACGGCCGCCTCGGGCCCGGCCAATGTCGGCGTTCCAGGGGATCCCGGCTTCGCCACGATCCAGCAAGGCTATCTGGAATCCTCCAACGTCGATCCGGTCAAGGAAATCACCGAGCTGATCTCGGCGCAACGCGCGTATGAAATGAACTCCAAGGTCATCCAGGCCGCCGACGACATGGCCTCGGTTGTCTCCAAGAACATCAGGTAACGGATGATGGCCGGGCCGATCTCCTTCGCACTCCGCCGCGCCGTGCTGGCTGCCGCCCTGGTGGCCGCCGGCACGCCGGCTATCGCGCAGGACACCACCGGCCAGTCGGCGAACCAGATCGCCGCCAGCCAGGCGGTCGGCGAGGCCGTGCTGATCCCAGACCGGGTCATCTATCCCGGTGAGACAATCGAATCCGCCTCGCTCAAGCAGTTGACGCTCATACCCGGCAAGCACAAGCCCGACGGCATGGCGACGCGCTCCGAGGAGCTTCAGGGCAAGGTCGCCAAGCGCACGCTACTGCCCGGCCGCTACATCCCGGTCACCGCCATCCGCGACGCCTGGCTGGTCGAACAGGGCGCTTCCGTGCAGGTCTATTTCACCGCCGGCGCGCTCACCATTTCGGCAGCCTGCGTCACGCTGCAGCCAGGTGCTGCCGGCGACCAGATCAAGATCCGCAACATCGACAGCGGCAAGATCATCTCCGGCACGGTGATGGCCGACGGCACCATCAAGGTCGGCGCTTCGTGAGGCGCGCCTTTGTGCTTCTGCTCGCGGCGGCCATCGGTATTCAGCCGGCTTTGGCGGATGGGCTGACGCCCAAGGCCAAGCGCGAGCTGGCGCAGAAAAATGGCGGCGTCTACGACGATCCCGAATACGATCCCGCCACCACCCAGCGCATGTTTCGCGTTTCCACCGGGCCAAGCACGCTGCCGCCCGGCCAGGTGGCCGCGCGCATCAAGGACATCGCCCAGCTGCAAAG
This sequence comes from Mesorhizobium sp. WSM3859, assembly GCF_002295065.1. Taxonomy (GTDB): domain Bacteria; phylum Pseudomonadota; class Alphaproteobacteria; order Rhizobiales; family Rhizobiaceae; genus Mesorhizobium. Next base: position 174,920 of record NZ_NSGG01000004.1, on the reverse strand, counting down.
CGCGCGCGACAACCAGCTCGTCGGCTACGGCCTGGTCATCGGCCTTGCCGGCACCGGCGACAGCCTGCGCAATTCGCCCTTCACCGAGCAGTCGATCCGCGCCATGCTGGAGAACCTCGGCATCGCCACGGAGGGCGGCAGCGCGCGCGCCAAGAACGTGGCCGCCGTCATCGTCACCGCCAACATGCCGCCCTTCGTCCAGTCGGGCGCTCGCATCGACATCGACGTCTCCTCGATGGGCGACGCCACCTCGCTCGCCGGCGGCACGCTGGTGATGACGCCGCTGAAGGCGGCCGATGGCGAGATCTATGCCGTCGGTCAGGGCTCGGTCATCGTCGGCGGCTTCACCGCCCAAGGCCAGGCCGAGCAGTTGACGCAAGGCGTGCCGACCGCCGGCCGCGTGCCCAACGGCGCCATCGTCGAGCGCGCCGTGCCGGCCGAGTTCGACGATCAGGGCGTGTTGACGCTGCAATTGCGCAATCCCGACTTCTCGACCGCCATCCGCATCGCCGACGCCGTCAACGACTACACCTCGCAGCGCTTCGGCATGCGGGTCGCCGCCGAGCGCGATGCCCGAACCGTGCAGATCAGGCGACCGAAGAACATCTCCGCAGCACGCTTCTATGCCGAGATCGAGAACCTCGTCGTCGAGTCGGACGCCCCTGCCCGCGTCGTCATCGACGAGCGCACCGGAACCATCGTCATCGGCAATAATGTCAGGATCTCGCGCGTGGCGATCAGCCACGGCACGCTTACCGTACGCATCACCGAAGCGCCGCGGGTCGTCCAGCCTGAACCTTTCTCCAGGGGTGAGACCGCGGTGGAACCGTCCACGGCCATCGATGCGAGCCGACCCAACGCGCGCGTCGCCGTGCTCGACGGCCCCGATCTCGAAACGCTTGTCTCCGGCCTCAACCGCCTCGGCGTGAAGCCCGACGGCATCATCGCCATCCTGCAAGGCATCAAGTCGGCCGGCGCCCTGCAGGCCGACCTGGTTCTCCAATAGGCACGCCGATGATCGCGCTCCTCTCCTCGATACTGCATCGTCGCCCAAGGCTTCACCCCGCGACCGGCCTCCTCGCCATTGGCGCGATCGTCGCGCTGGCGGGCGGCGCGGTCCGCGCGGATGAAGTGCGCCAGGTATTGCCTGGCGGTCAGGCGCCGGCTCAGCCGGCCCAGCTCGCGCGAGAGACGGCATCGGCCCAGCCGGTTGGACTTGCGGGCGGGAAAGCGCCTGACGAAAGCGAGGTCCAGCGCTTCTGCTCCAACATCGCGGACGCCGCGCGCGACCGTCGCTACGCCCTACAGGCGGAGGAGCTGAAGCAGCTGCAGGCCGGTATCGACGAGCGCATGAAAGCGCTGGAGGCAAAGAAAGCCGAATATGAAGAATGGCTGAAGCGCCGCGAAGTTTTCCTGGCGCGCGCCGAGGACGGCGTCGTCAAGATCTATGCCGGCATGAAGCCGGACGCCGCCGCCGAACGGCTGGCGATGGTCAATGCCGAGCTCGCGGCGGCCATCCTGATGAAGCTCGATACGCGCAAGGCCGGCGTCATCCTGAATGAAATGGACCAGAAGGCGGCGGCGACGCTCACCGGCATCATGGCCAGCGCGGCGCGAAGGGTTGATCCGTCATGAAGTTGAAATTGCTCGCCCTGATCGCCCTGGCCGGCCTGGCCGGCTGCGGCACCGATCCCAGGGAAATCAACAGGGAGCCCGCTTTGTCGCCGGTTGGGTCCGGCATCGGCGAGGGCGGCTCCGGTCCATACAGCTACCCCGAGCCGCCCGCTTCGCGGCCTAAGAAATTCTCGCTGTGGGACGATCGCCAGAGCCGGCTTTTCACCGATCCGCGCGCGTTGCGCGCCGGCGACATCCTGACCGTCAACATCAAGCTCAACGACAAGGCCAATTTCAAAAACCAGAACGATCGCAGCCGCACCGCCGCGCGCAAGCTCGGCTACGACGTCAATCTCGGATGGGAAACGGCGAGCACCAGCGGCAAGGGTGACGCCGGCTTGAGCTCCAGCACCGAGACCAATGCCGACGGCGAGATCAAGCGCTCGGAAGATATCGCGCTCAATGTAGCGGCCGTGGTGACGGAGGTGCTGCCCAACGGCAATCTGATGATCAGGGGCTCGCAGGAGGTCCGCGTCAACTACGAGCTGCGGGTGCTCACCATTGCCGGCATGGTTCGTCCGACCGACATCGGCGCGGAGAACACCATCCCCTACGAGCGCATCGCGGAAGCGCGCATCTCCTATGGCGGCCGCGGCCGTGTGAGCGAGGTCCAGCAGCCGCCCTATGGCCAGCAGGTGCTGGACCAGGTTCTTCCTTTCTAGGACCGGGGAGAGCGCGGCCGTGGCCAATGTCGAGCAGGTCCAGCCCAAGAAGGGACCTTCACTGGTGATCCAGCTCGCCATGCTGCTGGTCATGACAGGCGCGGCCATTGGCATGGGCTGGGTTTCCGGCGGCTATCTCAAGCAGGGTGAAACGCCGGCGCCGGCGCCCGCGGCATCGGAGAATGCAGGCGAGGCGGAGAAGCCCGGCGAAGCCGGCAAGGCGGCCGCCGGGCCAATGCTGGCTCAGTTGGCGCCGATCACCACCAATCTCGCCTCGCCGTCGGACGTCTGGATCCGGCTGGAGGTATCGGTGCTCTATGATGCCCCGCAACCGCAGGAAGTAACCGAGCAGATCCACCAGGATCTGCTCGCCTTCGTGCGCACGATCAAGCTGCATCAGATCGAAGGCGCCAGCGGCTACCAGCATCTCAAGGCCGATCTCGAGGAGCGCGCGGCGCTGCGCAGCGGCGGCCACGTCAAACAGGTTCTTGTCAGGACGATGCTGCTCGAATGAGAAAGTTCCTCATAGCCACGGCGCTCATCGTCGTCACCACTTCCGTCGCTGCGGCCCAGCAGCTCGATCTTGGCGGCATCGGCAAGGCCGACGGCACGACCGTTGGCTACCTGATCCAGATGTTCGGCCTGCTGACCGTGCTTTCGGTGGCGCCGGGCCTGCTCATCATGGTGACGAGCTTCACCCGCTTCGTCATCGCCTTCTCGATCCTGCGCGCCGGCATCGGCCTGCAGTCGACGCCGGCAAACCTGATCCTGATCTCGCTGTCGCTGTTCATGACCTTCTATGTCATGGCGCCGACCTTCGACCAGGCGTGGAACACCGGGGTCAAGCCGCTGATGGACAACCAGATCACACAAGGCGAGGCGTTCGAGAAGATTTCCGGTCCGTTCCGCGATTTCATGCTGCACAATGTGCGCGACAAGGACTTCGACCTCTTCGCCGATCTCGCCCGCGAGCGCGGCCAGACCGTCTCGCGCGAGACCGTCGACCTGCGCATCCTGGTGCCGGCCTTCATGATCTCGGAAATCCGGCGCGGCTTCGAGATCGGCTTTCTCATCGTTCTGCCGTTCCTCGTCATCGACCTCATCGTCGCCACCGTCACCATGGCAATGGGCATGATGATGCTGCCGCCGACGGTGGTGTCGCTGCCGTTCAAGATCCTGTTCTTCGTTTTGATCGACGGCTGGAACCTGCTGGTCGGCAGCCTGGTGCGATCCTTCACCTGAAGCCGCAGAGGCCGGCGCCGGATAGGCGCTCGAATTTTAGGCAAAATATTTTCGATTAACCCTGCGATTTAGCGCTTTGGTAGGGACTGGCCCGCATATTGCTCGCAGATGGCGGGTGATCGGGTTTCACAGATCATTGGCATGATGCCGCACCGTCATACCGGACATGCCGGTATGTCAAAAAAATCCGTGTAAAAATAGGGTACGAGTACCATGGCCAGTATCATGACCAACGCCTCGGCGTTGACCGCTCTGCAGAGCTTGAACGCCACCCAGAAGAACCTCGACACCACCCAGGCCCGCATCTCGACGGGCTATCGCGTCTCGCAGGCTTCGGATAACGCCGCCTACTGGTCGATCGCCACCACGATGCGTTCCGACAACCAGGCCATGTCCACCGTTTCGGACGCGCTCGGCCTCGGCGCCTCGAAGGTCGACACCGCCTACACCGGCATGGACAGCGCGATCAAGACCATCAACCAGATCCAGCAGAAGCTGACCGCATCCTACGGCCAGACCGACGCTTCCAAGGAAAAGACCCAGGTTGAAATCAAGGCTCTTCAGGACCAGCTGAAGGCCTATGCCGACGGCGCCACCTTCTCCGGCACCAACATGCTGTCGGTCAACAGCGGCGCCACCGCCACGACCGCGGCCGACGTCAAGATCGTTTCGGCTTTCAACCGCAGCTCCGCCGGCGCGGTTTCGATCTCCACGATCGACGTCAACGTGGAAAGCATCAAGCTGTATGAAGCCGGCACTGCTGCTGGCGTGACGAAGGGCATCCTCGACGCCAACCGTCTCGGCCTCGACGGCAGCGTCACGGCCACCGCCTCGGCCCCGACGCTCGGCGCTGCTGCGGCGGCCACCGACACTTACACGGTCGCCAGCCTGAAGATCTTCTCCGGCACCACCGCTGCCAGCGACACCCAGATCCAGCAGATGATGAACGTCGTCGATGCCGCGCTCAAGTCCATGACGAACGCCGCGACCAAGCTCGGCGCCGCCAAGAGCTCGATCGACCTGCAGAAGGCCTTCACCTCGAGCCTGATGGACTCCATCGATCGCGGCGTCGGCCAGCTCGTCGATGCCGACATGAACAAGGAATCGACACGCCTCCAGGCGCTGCAGGTTCAGCAGCAGCTCGGCGTCCAGGCACTGTCGATCGCCAACGGCTCGTCGCAGTCGATCCTGTCGCTCTTCCGCGGCTGATCGCTCTATACTGACCACGCCAAAGCATCGGGCCGCGCCAAAAGCGCGGCCCGATTTGCGTTTGCTCAAGGCTCGCGCAACCCTCGTTTCTTAACTTCCCCAAAGTCCACTTTTAACAGGCCATTAACCATATCGCGCTAGGTATGGTTAACCAATGACTAGATTGCCGTATCGGCCAGTCCGGCACGATCGCGATCACTAGCAGGCCCAGCGGCCTGTGGCATGTCGGCTTTTGAGAAGGAGCGAGTTTCTTGGCGAGCATCATGACGAACGCTGCGGCGTTGACTGCACTTCAAAGCCTCAACGCCACCAACAAATCGCTCGAGCAGACACAGGCGCGGATCTCGACCGGCTACAGGGTCTCCGAGGCCTCCGACAACGCGGCCTACTGGTCGATCGCCACCACGATGCGCTCCGACAACTCGGCGCTGTCGACGGTGCAGGACGCGCTCGGCCTCGGCGCCTCGAAGGTCGACACCGCCTATACCGGCATGAATAACGTGCTGGATACCATCGGCAAGATCAAGACCAAGCTTTTGTCGGCCGTCGGCCAGTCGGGAGCCAACAAGGCAAAGACCCAAAGCGAAGTCACCGCCCTTCAGGCGCAGATGAAATCCTTCGCCGACGCCGCCACCTTTTCCGGCTCGAATTATCTTTCGGTCACGTCCACGCAGGTCGCCGCCGCTAATGACGGCGTCCAGCAGGATGCCAAGATCGTCTCGTCCTTCAACCGCTCTTCGTCCGGCGCCATCTCGCTCGGCACCATCGACATCAATGTCGAGAGCACCAAGCTGTTCGATTCCGGCCTCGCCACGGCCGTCAAGAACCAGGGCATCCTCGATCGCAAGACTTCGGTCTATTCCACGGCCGCGGACCAGTCGGCATATGATGCCGCCTACGCAGCCTCGATCGCCGCCGGCAATACCGACATCGCCGCAAACACCGCCGGCCAGGCCGCGGTGTCGGGCACGCCCGTCAAGATCGACAACGTCTCAGCCTTCAATCTAGACATCACGGCGGCGGGCGTGACCGACGACATCATCACGCAGATGGTCACCAAGATCGACAACGTCATGAGTCAGCTTACCGACGCCGCCACCGTGCTCGGCGCGGCCAAGAGCTCGATCGACCTGCAGAAGACCTTCACCCAGAGCCTGATGGACTCCATCGATCGCGGCGTCGGCCAGCTCGTCGATGCCGACATGAACAAGGAATCGACCCGGCTCCAGGCGCTGCAGGTTCAGCAGCAGCTCGGCATCCAGTCCCTGTCGATCGCCAACAGCTCCTCGCAGTCGATCCTGCAGCTGTTCAAGAACGGCTAAGCCGCCTGATCACCTTCGACCGACGAAAGGCCGCGTCTGAAATGCGGCCTTTTTCGTTTCTCTGAAAGAAGTTGCGCGTTCAGCCCCTTGGTGGCTCTTTGCCGGCGCGCCCTATCATCCTCGCACAAGCTTCACCGTCTAGTCTTCCGGCGGACAGTCGTGCTGGGAGCCGTTGAATCGTGCCGGAACAGATCCAGAGCATCATCGCGAATTTCAAGAGCTTCGGCGTGAGGCGTCTGGCGCTCATGGGCGGCATCGCGGCCCTGGTCATGGCCGTCATCGGCATCGCCTCCGTCTATCTCAATCGCCCGGCCTATGAGACGCTCTATGTCGGCCTCGAGCGTTCCGACGTGAACCAGATCGGCCTGGTGCTGGCCGATGCCGGCATCGGCTTCGATGTCGGCTCCGACGGAACCTCGGTGCTGGTGCCCGCCGGCACCACCGCGCAGGCGCGCATGCTGCTTGCCGAGAAAGGCCTGCCGACCAGCGCCAATGCCGGCTACGAGCTGTTCGACAATGTCGGCTCGCTCGGCCTCACCTCGTTCATGCAGCAGATCACCCGTGTGCGCGCGCTGGAAGGCGAGATCGCGCGCACCATCCAGTCTATTTCCGGCGTCAAGGCGGCGCGCGTCCATATCGTCATGTCCGAACGCGCCAATTTCCGGCGCGACGAACAGCAGCCTTCCGCTTCGGTGGTGATCCGCTACACCGGCAACGATGCCGAGAAGAGCGCCATGTCGATCCGTCACCTGGTTGCGGCGGCGGTTCCCGGCCTCTCGGCCGACAAGGTCACCGTGCTCGATTCCAACGGCAATCTGCTGGCCGCCGGCGACGATCCTTCCAACACGAGCGCCGCACGCACGCTAGGCGTCGAGCAGACGGTCGAGGCGCAGATCGGCGACAACATCCGCCGCGCGCTCACCCCTTACCTTGGCCCCGACAATTTCCGCGCCAGCGTCAAGGCCGACGTCAACACCGACAGCCGCCAGACCGAGGAGACGATCTTCGATCCGAACTCGCGCGTCGAGCGTTCGGTGCAGTCGGTGAAGACCAACGAGGCCAGCAACCAGAAGCAGGCCTCGACCCCGACCAGCGTCGAGCAGAACCTGCCCGAGACGCAGACTACCAGCACGGAGGGACCGCAATCCTCCTCGCAGAACGACCGCAAGGAAGAGATCACCAACTACGAAATCAACTCGAAGAAGATCGCCACCATCTCCAACGGCTACACGGTCAACAAGATGTCGATCGCGGTGGTCGTCAACCAGGATCGCCTGAAGACCATCCTCGGCAAGGACGCCACGCCGGAGCAGATCGCCAAGCGCGTCGCCGATATCCAGAAGATGGTCGCCTCGGCGACCGGCTTCGACGACAAGCGCGGCGACGTCATCGATGTGTCGGCGGTCGAGTTCATCAACGGCCTTGACGGTGAGCCGATCGACCAGCCTGGCATCCTCGCCTCGATCGGCACCTATACCGGCACGCTGATCAATGCCGGCGCTTTCATTGTCGTCGTTTTCCTGGTTGCCTTCTTCGGCCTGAAGCCGATGGCCACCGCGCTGACGGCATCGGCAAAGCCCGCGGCCATTGCCGGCCCAAGCTTCGACGACGTGCAACGCTCGCTGCCGACGCCCGACGCGCCGGTTGCCGCGATCACCGCCGAGACCCCGGCAGGCCCCCTGCCCGGCGGGCGCGCCGGCGCAACCCCGCTCGATGATCTGCGCCAGAAGATCCGGCCGGCGCCGCAGGAGCGGCTTGCCCGCATGGTCGACCTCAATGAGGAGCGCACCGCGCAGATCCTGCGCAAATGGGCAGCCGCTCCGGAAGCCGTGGGTTAGGCCATGGTCTCGGCGGCCCTCTTCGATCTCCTGCCCGATTTCGGCTCACGGGGTCCCCATGCCAACCACGCGGCGACCCCGCGCGACGCCGGACATATGCCAGCCCCGCCGGCCGCACAGGCCCCGCAGGCCGATATCGGCGCGCTGATCGCCGAGGCGGTGGCCGACGCGGAAGCCACGCTCGAGGCACGACTTTCGCTCGCCCATCAGGCCGCGCTCGAAGCCGAGCGCCAGGCCAGCGACGATGCCGCGAGGGCCTTTCTCGAAAGCTTCGGCGGCGACCTCGGCGCCGCTGTCGCCACGCGCATCGAGGCCATGGAGCAGCGGGTTGCCGAGCTTACCGGCGCGACTGTTGCCCGCATCATCGGCGGCCTTCTCAGCGACGACCTGCAGGAACGTTCGCTGCAGGCCCTTTCACGCGCCATCGGCGCCGCGGTCGCCGACAATGAAGCCGTCCGCATCGGTGTTCGGGGACCGCTCTCGCTGTTCGAGCCCCTGAAGGCGGCGCTTGGATCCCGCGCCGCCAATCTCGATTTCACCGAGGCGCCCGGCTTCGACCTGACGGTCAGCATCGACGAAACGGTGTTCGAGACGCGTATCGCCGAGTGGTCTGCGTCCTTGTCTGAGGTTCTGTCATGAGCGCCATCGACCATGCCGAACCCCGGCACGAGATCATCATCGTCAAGCGCAATCACGACGGCCATGACGATGATCACCATGGTGGCGTGTGGAAGATCGCCTTCGCCGATTTCATGACGGCGATGATGTGCTTCTTCCTCGTGATGTGGCTGATCAATGCCGCCAACGAGCAGACCAAGGCGGCCGTCGCCAGCTACTTCAATCCGGTCGAGCTGATCGACCGCAATTCCAGCCGCAAGGGCCTCGAAGACCTCGGCGACGGGCCGAGCAAGGTCGGGCTGACCGCGGACAACCCGCAGCAGGGCGCGACCAAGGCAGGCGATGACGGCAAGGGCGGCGCCGGTACCTCCGAACGCCGGCAGACCAAGCAGGGAGCGCAAGACGCCCAGCTCTCGGATGAAAAGCTGTTTGCCGATCCCTACGCGGTGCTAGCGGAGATCGCCGCCGATACGGGGGTGCTGCAGAACGTCAGCGCCAAGGGTGAAGGCGGCGCCCAGACGGCCGGTCCGGCGACCGGCGCTTCTGGCGGCGAGTCCTATCGCGATCCGTTCGCACCGGACTTCTGGTCGCAGCAGGTGGCGGCGCCTGGCGCCGAGGCCACCGCCGAACGCGCCAGGATTGAGGGCGACCCGGCCAAGCCCGGCGAGAAGGTCGCAACGGCCGCGGTGCCGAAGGTGAGGGCCGTTCCGGCGGCTCCCCCGCTGACGGCCGCGCCGCTGGAGCCGCTGGCAACCCCGGGGAAGACCGACACCAGGAGCGGGCAAAAAGCCACGCAGGCCGAGGCCGAGAAGCCGTCGGGTGAAGGCAACAAGACCGAGAAAGCACAAGGCGGGAAAGCCGGGGCTGACAAGCGCGAGGCCGCGTCCAGCGACGCCAAGGCCGAAGCGGCGAAGGCGGAAAAGACCGAACAGGACCAAGCAGCCGGCAAGAGCGACAAGGCGCCGAGCAAAGCCGCCCTCCAGCAAGCCGCGGACATCAAGAAGGAACTCGCCAAGGCATTCCTGCCGGGCGAAAAGCTCGCCAACGGCGTCTCGGTCGAGGCCACCGAGAAGGGGGTCGTCATTTCGATCACCGATCAGCTCGATTTCGGCATGTTCGAGATCGGCTCGGCCATGCCGCGCCGCGAGCTGGTGCTGGCGATGGAAAAGATCGGCCGCATCATCAACGAGAAGAAGGGCACCATCACCATCAGCGGCCACACCGACGCGCGGCCGTTCCGCAGCGACACCTACGATAACTGGCGGCTGTCCACGGCGCGTGCCCATGCGGCCTACTACATGCTGGTGCGCGGCGGCGTCGACGAAAGCCGCATCACCGAGGTCGCGGGCTTCGCCGACCGGCAGCCCAAGATCGCCTCCGATCCGATGGCGGCCGCGAACCGCCGCATTGAAATCCTGATGACGGCCGGCGGATGAAGGGCAGGAGCGTCATCGGCGGCGCGATCGCGCTGCTATTGCTTGCGGCGGGGTCGCCATCGGCGGCCTTCGCGCAGGACGCGCTGCAGCCTTATCAGCTGGTGCGTTCGCTGCAGCTGATCCAGGACCGCATTGCCGGCGGTGATCATGCCGCGCTGCCGATGCAGGCGAAGCTGCTCGAAATGATCGACGTCCGGATGCGCGATGCCAATGCCGAGGACTTCAAGGAGCCGAAGAATTTCCGCGCCTTGCTGGTCTACGGCATGAGCGGCGGCAATCCGGTGACGGTCGCGGCGGCGGCCTCGCGTGCGATGGCGGACCCGCAAAGCCTCGCCATCGCCAAAGGCGTCCTCGCCTATCTGAACGGCCGGCCGGCCAATGCGATCGATATGCTGAAGCCTATCGATCCGATGAGCGTGCCTCCGGACATCGGCGCCTTTCTGGCGCTGGTCAAGGGTTCACTGCTTGCGGCCGATGACCCTGCCCAGGCGCTCGCCCTGCTGGACGAGGCGCGCCTGCTCAGCCCCGGCACGCTGGTCGAGGAGGCGGCGCTTCGCCGCTCCGTGGGCATCGCGGCCGCGCAAGGCGACGCCGCCCGTTTCGCGCTGGCTTCGACTCAATATGTCGCGTCCTATCTCTACTCGCCCTACGCCAGCCAGTTCGCCGATGCCTTTGTTTCCGGCGTCATCACGCTGCATATGGCGATCAGTCAGGACAAGATCGCCGACATCACCTCGATGATGGATCCCGAGCGCGAGAAGGTGATCTATCTGCGCATCGCGCGCCGCGCCGCGATCGACGGGATGACGGAGCTCTCGGCTTTTGCCGCGGCCAAGGCCGAACTGGGCCGCAACGGCGGCGGCAGCCAGGACGACCCGCGCAGCCAACTCTATTCGAGCCTTTCCACCATGACATCGGCCAGCGTCGATGAAGTGCGTGCCAAGCTCGGCAAGATCGATCGCAGCAAGCTTTCGCAAAGCGACCGCGACCTGCTTGACGCCGCGCAAGCTGTGGCGGGCGAAGTGGTGGCGCCGGTAAAGACGCCCGCCAAGGCGGAAGCCGCGCCGGCCGCAGCGAAGGGAAACGAGGCGAACGCGGCAGCCGAGGCCTCGGCCGATCCGGCCAACGCGGACCTGCCTCCGGTGGAAGGAGCGATGCCCGACCAGCCAGCGGTCGCGTCGAGCGATCCGCCGGTCGCGTCGAGCGATCCGGCGAAGGACACTCCACCCGCGGCTTCGCCGCCTTCTGCCCAGCCATTGGCGCGAACAACGGATGAAACGCCGGCCGCCGGTCAGATGCAGGCTGACGCCGCGCCGGCGGTTCAGGCCTCCGCGCCGACAGCCTCGAATGCGCAAGACCCCATCGATGCCGCGGTGGCCAGCACGCGCCGCCAGCTCGACCAGATCGACCAACTCCTCGGAGCAGCCCCCAAATGACCAGCGTCAACCAGACCCTGCCGGGCTTTGCTTCGACCCAGCCCCGGCAGCACGCCGGCGGCAAGGACGAGGATCAGGGTTTCGGCGAGATGGTGCACGGGACGGAAAAGCCCGATCGGCCGCAGGACAAGCACGCGACCGTATTGCCGGATGCGCATCTGGCAAAGCGCTCGGCAGCCGACAACGGCAAGCAGGAGCCTGACCAGGATCCGCAAGGGAAAACCGGCTCGCAGAAAGCTGCGGGAAAGTCCATGCGGACCACGGCCGCCCGGGACGATGAGGCGAAGCCAACGACCGACAAAGATGCCACGGCGCAAACCAGCGATTCCGCACCGCTGCAGGACCGCTTGCCGTTGCTGATGGCGCTGAGCGACATGAAGCACTTCGCGCAATCGTCGGGCGCGGGCGGGAAGGATCCCGCTGCCGATGCAGAAGGCGCCGGCGAGCACGAAGCAGTGGAACTGCAACTGCGCATGGGCAAGCGCGCGACGGTCGGCAATTCCGCCGAGCCGCAGTCGCGATCCGCCCGTTCGACGGCGGCTGAAGCTTCCGGCCCCGACTTCGGGCAGAAGCCGGTGAAGGCGGACATGGCTCTCGACATGCCCGGTCGCGGCGAAACCGAAATCTTGCCGACGCAAGGGAATGAACCGCAGGCCGACGGCCCTGCGCCGCCGCAGGGCTGGCGGCCAGCTTCGACCTCCAAGGCCTCGCAGCAATCGCAGCCCGCCACTCAGCAGCCAACCACCAAGCCATCTTCTTCCGCCACACGCATGGAAGTCGTCAGCCAGCAGAGCTTCCCGGCGCCGGCGCAAAACCCGATCGGCCAGACGGCATCGGTACTGGTTGAGGCGCTAGCCTCCGACAAAGGCGTTCAGCAGGCTTTCGCCAGCGCCTCGGCAGGCTCCCAGACGACCAATTCTGTTGCCGTTCCGACACATGTGCTCAAGATCGAGCTCCACCCTGCTGAGCTCGGGGCGGTCACCGCCAGCCTGCGGCTCTCGGGCGAGCAACTTTCGATTGAGATGAAGCCCGAGACGCACGAGGCATATCGTCGTCTCACCACCGACAGCGATGCCATCGTGAAGTCGATGCGCAGCCTCGGCTTCGATGTCGACAAGGTCACCATTCTGCAACCTTCGATAGCAGCGCATGCGGCCAGCCGCACTGACGCAAGCGGCGCCATGCCGATGTCGACAGGCCGCGACCAGCCTTCGTTCCAGCCCGGGAACTCGGGCGGCAACGGCGCGGGCGGCGGCCGGCAACCGGGAAGGAACGACGGCAATGGCGCACAGCAATTCGCTCGCCCGGCTTCGCCTCTTCGCGAGCGCGCTGGCGACGATATGTATATCTAGTTTGGTGGCCGGCGGCGCGAGCGCCGCTACAAATCCCTGCGAGCCGGAGATCCTGCGCGCCGCGGATCGCTACGGCGTGCCGGCCGGCATTCTCTATGCGGTCGGGCTGACCGAGACCGGAAAGAAGGGCAGCCTTCAGCCTAACGCCATGAATATAGAGGGAAAAGCCATCTTTCCACGCAGCCGTGGTGAAGCGCTCGCCACCTTCGAGAATGCCCGCCGCGAAGGCAAGGTGCTGATCGACCTCGGCTGCATGCAGATCAACCAGCACTATCATGGCGACCATTTCCGCAGCGTCGACGACATGCTCGACCCGCATCAGAATGTCGACTATGCCGCACGCTTCCTGGCCGCCCTGCACGCCCGGCACATGACCTGGTCAATGGCCGTCGCCCGCTACCATGCCGGCCCTGACAACGACCCGGCGCAGAAGGTCTATGTCTGCCGCGTCATCGCCAACATGGTCGCCACAGGCTTCGGCAGGTGGACGCCGAATGCCAGCGCATTCTGCAACCGATAGTTGCTTGTCCTTGGATGCCCATCGGCCGTCGCCGGGCTGTCCGCCGGCGTCAATATTCATTCGCCGACAGCTGGCGCGAATACACTTGCACAACCGCTTTTATTACGGCTCCCAAAAAAACTCCCAAGAAAATAGCTACAAGAAATGACGGTTTTCCAGGATTCGTCGACCCGGCTACCCCTTTCCGTACGGGGCAAATGAATTGATTCGGAGGGCGGGCCGATGATCGTGATCGTTGACGAGCGAGAGCTCGTGACAGAGGGCTACTCTTCACTCTTCGATCGCGAGGGCGTGGCCACGGCCGGTTTCGCGCCAGGTGAATTCGGCGAGTGGGTGAGTTCCGCCGCCGACACCGATCTCAGATCCGTCAGGGCCTTTCTCATCGGCGACTGCCGCGAGGGCGCGGTGTCGCCGCGCCAGATCCGCGACCGGACCGGCGCGCCGGTGATCGCGCTCAGCGAGCATCACTCGCTCGAACATACGCTGCGGCTGTTCGAAAGCGGTGTCGACGACGTCGTCCGCAAACCAGTCCATATCCGCGAGATCCTTGCCCGCATCACCGCCATTCGCCGCCGTGGCTCCGAAGAGGCCGCCTACACCGAGGTCGGCTCGATGCGCATCTTCATGGATGGCCGCGATCCGGAGATCGACGGCGAGCCGCTGCCGCTGCCGCGGCGCGAGCGGCGCATCCTCGAATATCTGGCCAGCAACCGCGGCCGGCGCGTGACCAAGACGCAGGTCTTCAACGCCATCTACGGTATCTTCGACGAGGAGGTCGAGGAGAACGTGGTGGAGAGCCACATCTCGAAGCTGCGCAAGAAGCTGCGCGAGAAGCTCGGCCACGACCCGATCGATTCCAAGCGGTTTCTCGGCTACCGGCTGGTGTTTTGATGGCCGTTCAGGGCACATCCCGCGCCAGCCTCGCGCAAGACACGAGGCATAGTTTTATGGCCTCCTACCCAGGCACTGCGGAGATCCATCGATGAGCCTCTACGGAATGATGCGGACCGGCGTTTCCGGTATGAACGCGCAGGCCAACCGCTTGTCCACGGTGGCCGACAACATCGCCAACTCCGATACCACCGGCTACAAGCGCTCTTCAGCCGAGTTCTCGTCACTGATCATGCCCGGCACCGGCGGCGCCTATAATTCCGGCGGCGTGACGACGACGATCCGCTCCGCCGTCAGCACCCAGGGTGTCATGACCTACACCACTTCGGTGTCCGACCTCGCCGTGAACGGCGACGGCTTCTTCGTCGTGCAGGACGCCGGCGGCACGCCCTATCTGACCCGCGCCGGCTCCTTCGTCCCGGATGCGCAAGGCCGGCTGGTCAATGCCGCGGGCTACCAGCTCATGGCTTACGATTACGCCAATGGCGATCCGGCCGCGACCGCCAACGGCTTCGAAGGCCTCGTGCCGGTGCAGATCTCCGACCAGGAAATGACGGCGGCGCCAAGCACGGAAGGCATCTTCAGCGGCAACCTGCCCGCGGGCGCCACGCCGCCCGCAGGCCCGCTGCCTTCCTCCAACAGCGCGACCGCCGAATACACCTCGAAAACCTCGCTGGTCGCCTACGACAATCTCGGCAACAAGAAGCTGCTCGACGTCTACTTCACCAACACCGGCGCCGGCACATGGCAGGTCGCGGTCTTCGACCAGTCGAAGGCGACGCCGGGCACCTCGTTCCCGTATACGGGCGGCGCGCTGGGCACGGCCAACCTCACCTTCGACACCACCACCGGCAAGCTGACCGGCGCAACCACGGGCGTCTCCTTCACCGTTCCGGGCGGCCAGAGCCTCAACCTCGATCTCTCCAAGCTGACCCAGCTCGGCACCGGCTTCACCGTCGCCGACGCCAAGGTCAACGGCAACGCGCCGAGCTCCATCCAAAAGGTCCAGATCGGCCAGGACGGCATCATCTACGCGCAGTTCGCCGACGGCTCGACCAAGGCGCTTTACAAGATCCCGCTGGCCGACGTTCAGAGCCCCGACAACCTCACCGCCATGCCCGGCAACGTCTATGTGGAGAGCACCGATTCCGGCGCGGTCCATATCGGCTTTGCCAATGAGGGCAAGCTCGGCTCCATCGTCTCCGGCGCGCTTGAAAATTCCAACGTCGATATCGCCGAGGAACTGACCAACATGATTGCGGCGCAGCGCAGCTACACCGCCAATTCCAAGGTCTTCCAGACCGGCTCGGACCTGATGGACGTCCTCGTCAACCTGAAGAGATAAACGACGGGCGCCGCCCCGTGAAAGATCAGCATGTCGCTTTCCTCCGCACTTAGCATTGCCCAGTCGGCGCTTCTGGCCACGTCCAAGCAGACCAGCGTCGTATCGCGCAATGTGGCCGATGCGTCGAACCCGGACTACACCCGTCGCATCGCCGTGGTGACCAGCACGGCGCCCGGCGCCAGGGCGGTGGAAATCCAGCGTACCGCGAATGACCTTCTGTTCCGCCAGAACCTTTCGGCGCTGTCGGCATGGAGCGGCCAGAGCGCGCTTTACGACGGCATGGACCAGCTCGATCTGTCGGTCAACGGGGTCGACAATGCGTCGTCACCCTCGACGGCAATCGCCAACCTGCAGAAAGCCCTGCAGCTCTACGCCACCACGCCGTCGAACCAGAACCTCGGCACCACCGTCGTCGACGCCGCCAAGCAAGTGGTGAATTCACTCAACAGCGGCACCCAGGCGATCCAGGATTTCCGCACCCAGGCGGACAGCCAGATCGCCACGGCCGTCAACGATCTCAACTCCCTGCTCAGCCAGTTCCAGGACGCCAACAAGGCGGTCATTTCGGGCACCCGTTCCGGCACCGACGTGTCCGACGCGCTCGACCAGCGCGACGCGCTTTTGAAGAAGATTTCGGAATATGTCCCGATCTCGACCTTCACGCGCGGCGACAACGACATGGTCATCACCACCGGGGACGGCACGACGCTGTTCGAGACCGTGCCGCGTTCGGTGACCTTCACGCCATCGTCCGGCTATTCGGCCGGCACGCCCGGCAACACGGTCTACATCGACAACGTGCCGGTTTCCGCCGGCACCGGCGACAACACCACCGCCGACGGCAAGCTTGCGGGCCTGTTGAAGCTGCGCGACGGCGTCGCCTCGACCATGCAAAGCCAGCTCGACGAAATCGCGCGCGGCCTGATCACGGCATTTGCCGAGACCGCGCCGTCGCAACCCGATGCCACCGGCCTGTTCACATGGTCGGGCGCCCAGGCAATTCCGGCAGCCGGCACCCTGGTCGATGGCCTCGCCGGCTCGATCAGCATCAACGCCGCCTTCGATCCGAGCGCCGGCGGCAACCCCGCGCTGTTGCGCGACGGCGGCGCCAACGGCGCGGCCTATGTCGTCAACACCGGCGGCGCATCCTATGCGGACCTTTTGATCAGCTACGGCAACAAGCTTGATCAGCCGATGGCCTTCGATACTTCCACCGGCATCACCGTCAGCTCCGGCGTCTCCGATTACGCGGCCAACGCCATCGGCTGGTTCGAAGGGGTGCGCCAGCAGGCCTCGACCAATGCCGACAGCAAACAGGCGCTGGCCGCACGCACGGCCGAGGCGCTGTCCAACGACACCGGGGTCAATGTCGACCAGGAAATGTCCCTGCTTCTCGACCTCGAGCACACCTATCAGGCATCGGCCCACATGATGAAGACGGTAGGCGACATGCTGGATTCCCTGTTGGCCGCGGTGGGATAATTCATGAAAGCGACAGGCGTTTCCTCAGCTGCCATATCCAACGCGCTGCGCTACCAGCAGGCGAAGATGCAGGCCGACCTCATCAAAGCGACGAAGGAATCACAGACCGGCACCGTCGCCGATATCGGCCTGGCGCTCGGCAGCCGCACGACCCAGGCCGTCACCTTCCAGCGCGATCTCGACCGGCTGAACGGTATCGTCGATTCCAACGCGCTCGTCACCGCGCGCCTGAAATCGACTCAGGATTCGCTCGGCCAGATCGCCAACAGCGCGCAGAGTTTCCTGTCGGCGCTGACCAGCGGCGTCTCGGGCGACTCTTCGACCGGCATCCTGCGGACCGCCGGCGCCTCGGCGCTGCAGCAGATGACCGGCATCCTGAACACCAGCGTCAACGGCGAATATCTGTTTGCCGGCACCAACACCGACGTCAAGCCGATCGACGATTTCAACGCCGCCGGCTCGCCGGCCAAGGCCGCGTTCGACGCCGCTTTCACCAGCTATTTCGGCTTCGCTCAGACCAATCCGGCTGCGGCCAACATCACCGCCGCGCAGATGGACAACTTCATCACCACGCAGGTCGAGCCGCAATTCCTGGGCTCCGGCTGGCAGGCCAACTGGTCGAGCGCCACCGACGAGCAGATCACCAGCCGCATTTCGCTCAACGAGACCACCCAGACCTCGGTCAGCGCCAACGACCAAGGCATCCGCAAGCTCGCCATGGCGGCCGCCATGGTCAGCAGCCTGATGACGGGCAGCATCAGCGAGGCCGCGCAGAACGCGGTCGTCAGCCGCGCCCAGGCGCTGGTCGGCGAAGCCATCGGCGGCATCACCCAGATACGAGCCGAAACGGGTATTGCGCAGCAGCGGGTGTCCGATGCCAGCGACCGCATGAAGACCCAGGTCGACCTCTTCGAGAAGCATATCCTTGATCTCGAAGGCGTCGATCCCGCGGAAGCGGCGAACCGCGTGGCCGACCTGACACAGCATATCGAGACGTCCTTTGCCTTGACCGCGCGTCTGCAGCAGCTCAGCCTGCTCAACTATCTAACTTGAACATATAAACCGGAACGCCAGAGCGCCGACGATGTATCAATTCTCCTACGCCGACATCCAGACCGACTCCGTCGCCGATGCCAAGGACCGGGAGCGGCAGCTGCTCACGCGCTCGATCGACATGCTGGCGGCGGCGGCCGCGGTCGGCACCGACTCCATGGAGGCGGTCGAGGCGCTGCATTTCACCAACCGCATCTGGACCACTTTCGTCGAGGATCTCGGCTCCAGCGACAACGCGCTCCCCAAGGAGCTGCGCGCCAACCTGATCTCCATCGGCCTGTGGCTGCTGCGCGAGACCGAGGACATCCGCCAGGGCCGCACCAACAATTTCGAAGGATTGATCGAGGTCTCCCAGATCATCCGAGACGGCATCCAATGACCAACACGCTGAAGATCTCGCTGAAGCCCAACGAGAAGATCTATGTCAATGGCGCGGTCATCCGCGTCGATCGCAAGGTCACCATCGAACTGATGAACGATGTGCAGTTCCTGCTCGAAAGCCATGTCATCCAGGCCGACCAGGCCTCGACGCCGCTCAGGCAGCTTTATTTCATCGTGCAGATCATGCTGATCAATCCGGCGGGCGCCGCGGAAGCGCGCGACATGTTCCGCCGCTCGCTGCCGATGCTGATCGCGAGCTTCGAAAACCAGGACATCTGCAACCGCCTGAAGCAGATCGACCGGATGGTTGGCGAGGACGAGATCTACGAGGCGCTGAAGGCGATCCGCGCGCTCTATCCGCTCGAGCGCAAGGCGCTCGAAGGCAATGACGACATTCCCGAAACGCCCCGCGCACTGGCTGTAGGAGCATAAGATGGCCGTCGACATGACGACAACGATCCCGGTTGGCGCCAACCAGGCCAGCCAGAAGACCTCGAAGACGGCGGTGGACTACCAGTCGTTCCTGAAGCTCTTGATCGCCGAGATGAAGAACCAGGATCCGACCAAACCGATGGATTCGACGCAATACGTCGCACAGCTCGCCACCTTTTCCCAGGTCGAGCAGTCGGTGCAGACCAACACCAAGCTCGACCAGATCATGCAATCCTCGGCGCTCTCGCAGGCCGACGCGCTGATCGGCCGCTCGATCACCTCGGCCGACGGCAAGACCACCGGGACGGTTGCCTCGGTGACGCTCTCCAGCAACGGCCTGATCGCCGTGCTGCAGGATGGCACCAAGGTCCCGGTCGGCGCCGGCGTCTCGATCAAGCCGGCCAGCTAAAGCATGTCTCCCGAAAGTGGGAACCGGTTTCGGGAAGACATGCGTAAAACCAAAGACCTAAAGCGCATGGAGCGAATCCGAAGGATCGCGACGCGCTTTAGTCTGACCGCTGGGGATGTGCCGGCATGAATGAGGCCGATGCCCTCGATATCGTCCAGTACGCGGTGTGGACGGTTCTCACTGCCTCAGCCCCCGTGGTGCTGGTGGCGATGGCGGTCGGCATCGGCATCGCGCTCATCCAGGCGCTGACCCAGATCCAGGAAATCACGCTGACCTTCGTGCCAAAGATCGTCGCCATCATGCTCGTGGTGGCGCTGACCGGCCCGTTCATCGGCAGCCAGATCTCGGCCTTCACCAACGTCATTTTCGAACGCATCGAGCACGGCTTCTGACGCGAAGCGTTAAGCGAGCGTCAGGCGGCTGTCTGCAGGCCGTAAGATCGCTTGCGGCGACTTTTGTTGCAGCTAGATTGCAAGTCGTTGTCTCACGCGATTTTCAGGAAGCGATGCATCAGGCAAATACGGCCGGCGGGCCATGTGCGGAATAGCTGGCGTCTGGCGAAAGCGCAATCCGATCGGCAGCGGCGATCTTTCCGATGTGGCCCGCATGATGCGGGCATTGGCGCATCGCGGTCCCGACGATCACGGCAACTGGAACAACGCCCGCCTGGCGCTCGGCCACCGCCGGCTGGCCATCATCGACCCATCGCCCGCCGCGCGCGAGCCGATGCTGACCACCTCCGGCGAGGGCGTGCTATGCTACAATGGCGAGGTCTACAATTTTCGCGCGTTGCGCAAGACGCTGGAGGCGGAAGGCCTGACGTTCCGCACGGTGTCCGACACCGAGGTGGTGCTTCAGGCCTTGCATCACTGGGGTCCGCAAAAGGCGGCGCCGTTGTTCGACGGCATGTTCTCCTTCGCCTATTTCGACGCCCGCGATGGCGCCTTGTGGCTTGCCAGGGACAGGCTCGGCATCAAGCCGTTGTCGGTCGCTGAAACCGGCGACCGCTTGCTGTTTGCCTCCGAGGACAAGGCGATCCTCGCCTGTAGTAGTTTTGCGCGCCGGATCGACACGCGCGAGCTGACATTGCGGCTGGCCTGGCAGAGCCGCGATTCGAGCTACAGCGTCTTCGACGGCATCGAGCGGCTGCCGCCCGCCGGCATGTGGCGGATCACCGGGGATGGCATCGAGAAGCGCCGCTTCTGGCATGTCCTCGATGTGATCGAGCCCACGCGCATCGCCGGCGACAAGACATCCGACGCCGAACATATGGCGACGCTTCAAACGTTGCTGGAGGAAAGTGTCGAGCTGCACTGCATCGCCGATGCCAGCCTTGCCACCGCCTGCAGCGGCGGCGTCGATTCCGGCCTGATCACCGCGCTCGCCAAGCGCTTCAGGCCGGAGCTGCACGGTTACGTCGTCGACCAGAAACTCGGCCGCAGCGAGGCGTCCGACGCCGAGCGGATCGGCCGCCATGTCGGTGTCGGCCTGCGCAGGGTGCCTTTGGACAGGGACCGGTTCTTCGAACTCTGGCCGCGCGCGGTCTGGCATCTCGAAACGGACGGCTGGCATGCCAGCCACGCGGCGCTGCTGGCGCTGGCCGAGCAATGCCGCGCCGACGGCGTCAAGGTGCTGCTCACCGGCGAAGGCTCCGACGAGCTTTTCGGCGGTTACAAATGGCAGGCGTCGACGATGCGGCTCTGGCGCCAATCCTGGCTGCAGCGCCTGTTCCGCTCGAAGGCCAGGCGGGAGCGCAAATTCGCCGAACTGCGCCGCACCCCGTTCCGCAACTCGATCGGTCGTGGCTCGCCCTCCGATCGCACCATGGCGCTCAGGGCCCTGTCGCCCGAGTTGAACTTCCTGCAGATAAAGCTGTTCGACAGGCTGGAAGGTGTCGAGCCGCTCGATGATCGCGCCTTGCTCGCAAGTTGCCTCTACGACCTCTACTCGCATCTGCAGGACCTGCTGCACAGGCACGACCGGCTGAGCATGGCGGCTTCCGTCGAGCTCAGGGTGCCGTTCCTCGAGAACCGGCTGATCGACTTCGCCCTTCATCTGCCGCGCAGGCAGAAATACCGCGACGGCACGGGCAAATGGCTGCTCAAAAAGGTCGCTGAAAACCATCTGCCGCGCGAGAACATCCGTGCCGCGAAGAACGGCTTCGAGATGGCCGAAGCTTTTTCGGCCGGTACGCAAGGGCTGCTGCGCGGCGGCCTGCTGCGCGATGCGATGAAATGGTCTTCTTCCGAGGTGGAAGACCTCATCGACATGGCAAGGGACCAGGAAACGTCGCGCTTGCGTCTCGTCGGCATGGAAATGCTGCTCAGGCTTTACGTGAATGGTGAGACCACAGGCGACCTGACCGAGGCCCTGCACGCTGAGACGAGAGGCAAGAAATAGCCTGGGTTGGTCCAGACCGGCGAGATGCTTGGCTTAATGCTTCGCCGACGCATTTTCGCCTTTGCCATCCTGTTGTTGGGTCGCACTCTTTGACGAGTCGCCCGTCCCTCTTCGGGTGCGGCAAGCCTTGTATAGGACGAAGGCCCAACCATGATCGACGACGAGCCGGAAAGCGAACGCGTCTCCGCTCTGGCGCCGTTCCAGCACGGCATCTTCCGAGCCGTCTGGGCGGCCAGCCTGGTGTCGAATTTCGGCGGCCTGATCCAGGGCGTCGGCGCCGCCTGGATGATGACCACGATCGCCACCTCGTCCTACCAGGTGGCGCTGGTCCAGGCCTCGACGACCTTGCCGATCATGCTGTTCGCGCTCGTCGCCGGCGCCATCGCCGACAGCTTCAACCGCCGCAAGGTGATGCTGGTGGCGCAGACCTTCATGCTGGTCGTCTCGGCGCTGCTGACCTTGTTCACCTGGCAAGGCTGGATGACGCCCTGGACGCTGCTGGCCTTCACCTTCCTGATCGACAGCGGCACGGCGCTGAACAGCCCGTCATGGCAGGCGTCGGTCGGCGACATGGTGCCCCGCGCCAAGGTGCCGGCGGCGGTCGCGCTTAATTCGCTGGGCTTCAACATCACCCGCAGCGTCGGCCCGGCCATCGGTGGCGTCATCGTCGCCGCCGCGGGTGCTGCCGCCGCCTTTGCCGCCAACGCCATCAGCTATATCGGCCTCATCATCGTGCTTGCCCGCTGGAAGCCGGCGCTGCCCGAGCAGACCCTGCCGCGCGAGTCGCTCGGCGCGGCGATGGGCGCCGGCCTCCGCTATGTCGCCATGTCGCCCAACATCGCCAAGGTGCTGGTGCGCGGCTCGGCCTTCGGCTTCAGCGCCGGCGCGGTGCTGGCGCTGCTACCGCTGGTGGCGCGGGACGTCGTCAGGGGCGACGCGCTGACCTATGGCATCATGCTCGGCGCCTTCGGCATCGGCGCGGTCGGCGGCGCGCTGATCAGCGTGCGATTGCGGCAGTTGCTGTCGAGCGAGGCGATGGTGCGCATGGCCTTTTGTGGCTTCGCGGTCTGTGCCTTCAACGCCGCCGTCAGCCACAATGGCTGGCAGACGTCGGCGGGCCTGCTCATCGGCGGCGCCTGCTGGGTGATCGCGCTTTCGCATTTCAACGTCACGGTGCAGATGTCCACGCCGCGCTGGGTGGTCGGCCGCGTGCTGTCGATCTACCAGACGGCGACCTTCGGCGGCATCGCGCTGGGCAGCTGGATCTGGGGCGTCGTCGCCGACGCGCATGGCGCTGAGACCGCGCTGATCGCGGCGGCGGTCGCCATGCTTGCCGGCGCGGCGATCGGTTTTGTCCTGCCGTTGCCGAAGCAGACGGTCCTCAACCTCGATCCGCTCAACCGCTTCAAGGAGCCGATGCTTTCGCTCGACCTCAAGCCGCGCAGCGGCCCGATCGCCATCATGATCGAGTACATCATTCTCGAGGACGACGTGCCGGAATTCCTGGCGACCATGGCAGAGCGCGGCCGCATCCGCCGCCGCGACGGCGCCCGCAACTGGACGCTCGCGCGGGATCTCGAAAATCCGTCGGTGTGGATCGAGCACTACCACACGCCGACCTGGGTCGAGTATATCCGCCACAACCGCCGCGCCACCCACGCCGACGCCGTGGTCGGCGAACGCATCCGCGCGCTGCACAGCGGCGAGAACCCGCCGCGCGTGCGCCGCATGATCGAGCGCCCGACCACCGCGGGCACGACGCTCGTCTCACCCAAAGGCCCGATCGATCACTGATCTTCTGGCCGATCAGTGGCCGGTGATACTGTCGGCCAGGGCGGCAAGCTTCGAGGTGTGCGCGAGCCCCGCAGCCTCGCGTTGATCGGCGATGCGGTAGAGCTGGTACATCGAATGCACGCCCAGCCAGCGGAGGGGCTCCGGCTCCCACGGCCGCACCTTGCGGTTGACCCAGGGCAGTCGCGTCAGCTCGGTATCCTGGCCGAGCACAAGATCAGTCAGCGTGCGGCCTGACAGGTTGGAGCTCGACACGCCGAGCCCGACATAGCCGCCAGCCCAGCCGATGCGCGTCGCCGGGTCGAGCCCCACCGTCGTGCACCAGTCGCGCGGCACGCCGAGCACGCCGCACCAGGCATGGTCGATGCGGCATCCCGCCGTCTGCGGCAACAGCGTGGTCAGGATCGTGTGCAGTTGGTCGATCGTCGCCTGTTGCGTCTGGCCGTTGACGTCGGTGCGCGAGCCGTAGCGGTAGGGCACGCCGCGCCCGCCCATGGTGATACGCCCCTCGCGTGTGCGCTGGGCATAGCAATAGGCATGCGCGGCATTGCCGAGCAGCTCGTGCCCCTCCCAGCCGATCTTGCGCCAAAGCTCTTCCGGCAGCGGTTCGGTGACGATCTGCGCGCTGTTGAGCGCCAGCCAGGTCCGCTCCTCGCCCGGGATGCCGGCGGTGAACCCTTCCGTGGCGCGAATGATGGTTTCGGCACGCACCGTGCCGCGATCGGTAGTGACCTTGCCCCGAGCGATCGCCGTCACCGTCGTCTTCTCGTAGATCGAAACGCCGAGACGCTCGACCGCCTCTGCCAGCCCGCGCACCAGCTTGGCCGGCTGCACGCGCGCCTGGCCGCGGATGACGAAGCCGCCCATGACATTGCGGATGTTGATGCGCGCCCGTGTCGCCTCGGCGTCAAGCAGTTCGATCCGTTCGGGATCGGCATCCCAGGAGCGGGTCGTCTCGCATTCCTCGCGCACGCGCTCCAGCTGCGCCGGATTGGTGGCGACCGTCAGATTGTCGACGCGGCGGATGTCAGCATCGATGCCCTCTTCGGTCGCCACCCGGATCACCTCGTCGACGCAGCCGGCCATCGCCTTCTGCATGGCGGTGACGCCTTGCTGGGTTGAGGTCCTCAGATATTTCTCGCGCGACCAGCCGAAGCCGCCCGACAGCCAGCCGCCATTGCGCCCCGATGCGCCGAAGCCGGCGAACTCGCGTTCGATCAGCACGATGCGCAGCGAGGGCTTGGCCTTCTTCAGATAGTAGGCCGTCCACAGGCCGGTATAACCGGCGCCGACGATCGCGACATCCGTCTCGATGTCGCCCGGCAAAGGCGGACGCGGCGCGGGGATATGGCCCAGATCCGCATACCAGAACGAGATGTCGCCGTTGCGCTTGACTTGCATGGGATGATTTCCAGGGAGTGACGTCTTATTGGCCGGGCTGTCGATAGTGGTCAACCTTCGCCTGACAGGTCGCGCCGCGCCTTGTCGAGCTCCTCGGCGTAGCGGCGCATCAGATGGCTTTCGGTGAGCAGCCCGAGCACGATGCGCTCATCAAAATCCTCGACCACCGCCAGTTCTTCGGCGCCGGTGCGCTGGAACGTCTCGGCCGCGGTCTGAACGTTCATCGAGGGCACCAGCACCGCATCCTTGAACCGGGCCAGCGCGCTCACCGGCGTATCGTCGTTGGAGCGATCGCTGTGCAGTTCCGGCACCAGCAGCATGCCGACATATTGGTCGGCCTGCTCGACGGCGATGACGCGCTGGGCGGAGCCGAGCGGGATCTCCTTGCGGAATTCGGCAAGCGTCGTCGAAGCGGGAATGGTGCGGACGTCCTTGCGCATCATCGAGCCGACGGTGAGGCTGCGCATCCAGCCGACGTCATGCGCGCTGCGGATCGTCTCGCCGCGCAGATGGAAGCGCCAGGTCGAGAAGGAGTAGCCGAAGGTTTCGCGCACCAGGATCGCCGACATGATCGAGGCCGCCAGCACCACGCCGGTCAGCGTCAGGTCGCGGGTCGATTCCAGCGCCAGGAACGTCAT
This sequence comes from Mesorhizobium sp. WSM3859, assembly GCF_002295065.1. Taxonomy (GTDB): domain Bacteria; phylum Pseudomonadota; class Alphaproteobacteria; order Rhizobiales; family Rhizobiaceae; genus Mesorhizobium. Next base: position 149,388 of record NZ_NSGG01000004.1, on the reverse strand, counting down.
GGTGAGCGGACCGCCGACGACGCCGACCGCAAGCGAGGTCATGCCGACGACGGCGGCGACCGCCGGGTCGATGCCGGCCGACGGCGCGGTCAGCGCCATGACGCCGGCAAAGACCTTGCCGAGCAGCGCGCCCAGGAACAGCGAGGCGAAGAAAAGGCCGCCGCGGAAGCCGGAGCCGAGCGAGATGGCCGAGGCCGCCAGCTTCATTACGAAAACGCTCGCCACCACCGGAAGCGCGTAGTTCATCGCGAACTCGCGGTGCAGCGCGCCGTGCCCGCTGGAGAGCACTTGCGGCGTGACCAGCCCGAGCAGGCCGACGAAGATGCCGCCGATGAAGGGCCTGACCGAGGCGTCGATCGACAACCGCACGAAGATGCTCTCGACGATGCTCACCAGATGCATGATCGCGATCGAGGCCGCGCCGCCGAGCAGGCCCAGCAGCAGGAACGGCACATACTCGCCGGCGGTCAAATTCGGCAGGCCCGAGAGTTCCAGCGGAAACGGCACGCCGCCGAACATTTCCGCCGTTAGCGAGGCTGAGATCGCCGCCGCCATCACCGGCGCCACATTGGCGACGGAGTAGATGCCGATGATCAGCTCGAAACCGTAGAAGGCGCCGGTCAGCGGCGCGTCAAAAGCGGCGGCGATCGCGCCGGCTGCCCCACAGCCGACCAGGATGCGCACGTCGTTGCGGCGCAGCCGGAAGGCTCGCGCCAGCCGGGAAGCGATGCCGGAGCCGACCTGCGTGTAGCCGGCCTCCAATCCGACCGAGGCGCCGAAGCCCGAGGAAATCATCGTCTGCGCCACGATGATGAAGGTGTCGGTCAGCGACATGCGCCCGCCATAGAGCGCGTTGGCCTCGATCGGGTCGACAGGCGTGCGGAATTTGTACCGTCTGAGCCAGATCACCGAAAGCCCGAGCAAAAGACCGCCGATGGCGGGGAACATTGCCTGCACCGGATCGGCGAGCGAGAACATCGCCGACAGCCGGCCGCCCGGCTGCACATCGAACAGCAGATAATGCATGCCTTGCACCAGCGCGCTCATGCCGGTGACCAGCGCGCCCGCGATGACGCCGACCATGCCGGCCATCAGCACGATCACGATGCCGCGCGCCTCGAGCACGGGGATCGAGCTGATCAGCACCGCGCGAAGCCGGCGGGCGTAGACTCGTGGATCGTTTCTGGCAGGCAAGTGAACGGCTCGCCGGTATGCGGGAGAAAACAGCTGCCATGGGTGATACGCGCGGCAACTATGCGTGGCAACCGCAATGCCGACCGCTTGTGGCGCCAATTTGACGGTGCGTGAATTAGCTTACGTGCCTCGCAGGATCAGGTCGGCGCGCCGCCGTCTGTCTCGTAGAGTGTAAGCTTGCGGTCGCCGATGCCGAGCTCCGCCCAGCTCGCGCGCCATTCGGTGATATGCGCGGACTTGAAATGCGCTTCGAGCGCGGCGCGGTCGCTCCAGGCTTCCGAAACATGGATGAGCCCGGCGTCCAGCACATCCTGCGCATAGGAATAGTGAAGGCAGCCCGGTTCGGCGCGGCTTGCCAGGATCATTCGCTGCATCGCCGGCTTTGCCTGTTCGAACCTTTCGGCCGGCAGCCGAACCGTGCCGGTGATCAGAAGCATTTGCCATCCTTTCGCAAGACCGTGGCAAGGTCCCGTAGCCACTCTCCCACCTTCGCGCAAGCTTGGAGGGTTACGGTCGAGGGCCTGCCTTGTGCGTGGCGGGTCTTGATTTGGGGACGACATTGGCGATCAGCGAAACACTCCCGTCCGGCCTGGTGGCGAAGAACGGCCGCGACGTGTTCTTCGCGCTCGGCATCGTGATCATCCTGGCGGTGTTGTTCCTGCCGATCCCCGCCTTCCTCATCGATATCGGCCTGGCCTTCTCGATCGCGCTTTCGGTGCTGATCCTGATGGTGGCGCTGTGGATCCAGCGCCCGCTCGATTTCTCATCCTTCCCGACCGTGCTGCTGATCGCCACGATGCTGAGGCTGTCGCTCAACATCGCCACCACGCGCATGATCCTGTCCCACGGCAATGAGGGCACGCATGCCGCTGGCTATGTTATTTCGGGCTTCTCGAAGCTGGTGATGTCGAGCGATTTCGTCATCGGCCTCATTGTCTTCATGATCCTGATCGTGGTGAACTTCATCGTCATCACCAAGGGCGCCACCCGCATCGCCGAAGTCGGCGCGCGCTTCACCCTCGATGCCATCCCCGGCAAGCAGATGTCGATCGATGCCGACCTCTCCGCCGGCATGATCGACGACAAGACGGCGCAGCTGCGCCGCCGCGAGCTGGAGGAGGAATCCTCCTTCTTCGGCTCGATGGACGGCGCCTCGAAATTCGTGCGCGGCGACGCCATCGCCGGCCTCATCATCACCGCCATCAACATCGTCGGCGGCATCGCCATCGGCTATCTGCGCCACGGCATGGGCCTCGGCCAGGCGGCCGACGTCTTCATCAAGCTATCGGTCGGCGACGGCCTGGTCACCCAGATCCCGGCCCTCATCGTTTCGCTCGCCGCCGGCATGCTCGTCTCCAAGGGCGGCACGCGCGGCTCGGCCAACCAGGCGGTGTTCGGCCAGCTCGGCGCGCATCCGCGCGCCCTCTATGTCGCGGCCTCGCTGCTGGTCATCCTCGGCCTGATGCCCGGCCTGCCGCTGTTCCCCTTCTTCGCGCTCGCCGGCGGCATGGCCGGCCTCGGCTACATCATCCCGCTGCGCCAGCACCGCGCGCTTGCCGCCGCCGAAGCCCTGAAGACGCAGGAGAAGGCGAACAAGGTCGAAGAGGAGAAGAACTCGGTCAAGGCCTCGCTGGTCACCGCCGAGATCGAGCTTTTGATCGGCAAGCAGCTTTCGACAAGGCTGATGGTGGCGCATCAAGAGCTGGTGTTCCGCATGTCGAAGATGCGCAAGAAATTCGCCCAGCAATACGGCTTCGTCGTTCCGGAAGTGCGTGTCGCCGACGACTTCGCCATCCCGCCCAAGAGCTACCAGATCAAGGTGCACGGCACGGTCGTCGCCGAATATCAGATGCGCGTCGGCGAGATCATGGTGCTGCTCGGCACGCGCGGCGTGCCGGAAATCCCCGGCGAGGAGATCCGCGAGCCGGCCTTCGGGATGCGCGCCTATTCCGTGCTGGAAACCTTCGCCGAGGACCTGAGGCGCGAGAACTTCACCTTCGCCGACAACATGTCGGTGCTGCTCACGCATCTTTCCGAAGTGATCCGCAACAACCTGCCGCAGCTTCTGTCCTACAAGGACATGAAGGCGCTGCTTGAGCGGCTCGATCCGGAATACCGCAAGCTCGCCGACGAGATCTGCACCTCGCATATCTCCTATCCCGGCTTGCAGGCGGTGCTGAAGCTGCTGCTCGCCGAGCGCGTTTCGATCCGCAACCTGCATCTGATCATCGAGGCCATCGCGGAGATCGCGCCCCATGTGCGCCGCACCGAGCAGATTGTCGAGCATGTGCGCATCCGCATGGCGCAGCAGATCTGCGGCGACCTCTCCGAAGGCGGCATGCTCAAGGTGCTGCGCCTCGGCAACCGCTGGGATCTTGCCTTCCACCAGAGCCTCAAGCGCGACGCCAAGGGCGAGGTGCGCGAGTTCGACATCGATCCGCGCCAGCTCGAGGAGTTCGGCCAGGACGCCACCAAGGCGATCCGCAAGCATCTCGAGGCCGGCGAGCGCTTCGTGCTCGTCACCGCGCCCGACGCGCGCCCCTATGTGCGCATGATCATCGAGCGGCTGTTCACCACGCTGCCGGTGCTGAGCCATGTCGAGATCGCCAAGGGCGTCGAGATCAAGGTGCTCGGAACGATCTCGTGAACGCGCTCTCGCAAGGCGTCGTCATCGCCGCCTTCCTCGCCTTCTGCCGCATCGGCGCCTGCTTCATGCTGATGCCCGGCCTGTCCAGCGCCCGCGTGCCGCTGCAGATCAGGCTGTTCGTCTCGGTGGCCGCGACGGGCGGCCTGCTCGCCTTCCTGTGGGATCGTATCTACCCGTTCGTCGATCCGCGCCCGCAGATCCTGGCGCCGATGATCGTCTCCGAGCTTCTGGTCGGCGGGCTGATCGGCGCCATGACTAGGCTCTATATGGAAGCGCTGCGTTTCATGGGCTCGGCCATCGCCACGCTGATCGGCTATGGCGGCTCGGGCGGACCGGCGATCGAGGAGCCGGAGCCGCAGGCGGCGCTTGCCGCCATCATCTCGTTCTCGGCGCTGCTTCTGCTGTTCGTCTTCGACTTCGACCACGAGATCGTCAAGGCGCTCGTCGCCTCCTACCAGGTCGCGCCGGTCAATGTGTTCTTCAACCCGCAAGCGGCGCTGGTCGACGTAACCGACACAGTGTCGGACGCCTTCTTCCTGGTCATTCGCCTCGGCAGCCCTTTCGTCGCCTATGCCATCCTGGTCAATCTGACGATCGGCTTCGTGAACAAGCTGACCCCGCAGATCCCGGTCTATTTCATCTCGCTGCCCTTCGTCATCGCCGGCGGTATGATCATCTTCTACTTCGCCGTCGGCACGCTGCTGTCGCTGTTCGTCGACGGCTTCGTCGACCTCACGCTGGCGAGGTAGGGGCCATGACCACGCGAAAAGACCGTCTGAAGAAACTGGTCAAGGTGCAGGAGCAGTTGAGGGCGCTGCACGAAACCCGCCATGCCGGCTTCCTCGCCGCCGCCGTGAAGGCGGAAGCCGAGGCCAAGGACCTGATCGAGCGTTTCGACACCGACAAATCGCTCGCCGGCCTCTTTCCTGCGCTCTACCACAAGCGCATCACCGACGCGCTCGGCCGCCAGAAACAGAACCTGGAAGATGCCAAGCAGGAAGCCGCGCTGATCGCCATCGCGACGGCGCGCACCAACATGGTCGAGCGCGCCTACAAGGACGTGCGCCGCCGCGACGAGCGCGAGCGCTCCGACCGCGAGCGGCTCGACCTCATCACGCAGAAGCGGGCCGAGGAGTAGCTCAGACCACCCATGGGGCCTGTCGTCCGAGGCGTATGATCAGCTCATCAAGGTGATCGCAACCGTATCGCCGACCTTATTGTGCCCTTAGCCATCCCATTGAGTCTGGCGCGGACTGCGGGTTCGTCAAGCGACTGCTAATATTCGCCGATAGCCCGCCGCCGGTGTGCCCCCACACCTAGCGGCGGGCTAAGGTGGCCGGCGCCTCTCATTAGGAGATTGCCTGAGCCTGCGCCGGCCTGGCGAACCTTGGTCCGCCGCATATGCAGCTTAGCTAAAACATCCTGGCTCAGACCATGGTGTGATCGCGGAAGCCACAGATTGGGCTTTCCACAGAACTTTGGAAGTGCAGCGGAACTTTTCCGACCGCGGCCGCTTCCCCTGTGATTGATGGGAGGAAACCAATGGCAAATCTGGGCAGACTGGCTGTCGCCATATTAGGCGTGCTCGCATACCAAAATCGCGACAAGATCGGGGAATTGCTGCGCGGGAATCGCGATCCGAACAATCCGCAGGGCGGGATCCTGGACCAACTGTCGAAAGGCGTATCCGGAACAGCGCTTGGCGATATCGTCGACCGCTTCCGAGATGCGGGAGCCGGGTCGAAGGTGGATTCTTGGGTTAGCCCCGGACCCAACCAGCCGATTGAACCAAACGAGGTCGAGGCGGCAATAGATGATGAAACCCTGGCTTCCCTCTCAATGCAGACCGGGCTGTCCCGCGATGAACTGATCTCCAGGATAACCCGGGACTTGCCCGAGGCGATCAACAATCTCACCCCCAACGGCGAACTGCCGCCTGCAGGTCCGGAGGACGTTACCCTGCTCGATCAGGTGCCGCCGCGTGCCGCGCCCTAGACCACGCAAAGGCGAGTAGGCAGCCTGGAAGCCGTTGTCGTCTGACAGACAGCCAGGAAATGGCGCGGACGACAAGGCGGCTAATCAGCCGTCTTAACCGGGATTTGAAATCGATAGATTGTACCACGCTCGCTATCCGTCACTCTGACCCATTTCTCGTCGGCGCTGGCTTCCCAATCTTCAGTTACCACAGCGTCGCTGATCACGCGGGCGACCGCCTCTTCAGGCGTCTCCGCGGTAATCTCGCGGCCGGCCATCGGCAAATCGCCGTCCATCTCTTCGACGAAAAACCTTTTGGACACGTGGTTCCCTCCTCGCTGGTAACCTCGGAAGGCAACGACCGCAAATTGAAGATGCTTCCCGATGCACCAAATGAGCGTAAGGCAACGCGGCCCGCGGGAGAAAGTTTCGAAAAGGTGAGCGGAACCTAACATACTGCTCATGCTTGTGAAAAAATGAGCACACGCGGCGCCAATTTTCTCGAGCGTTGGATGGCAGAGCATCTGGCCGAAGCGGTAACGGATGACCCTGCCACGATAAGCGATCTGACTGACCAACTTATGGAAGCTGCGGACCGGGAGGGCATCGAGGTCAGCGAGATCTATGAGGAAGTTGGCAGCGTCTTCGAGGTGATCGCGGGAGCGGTGCAGCACCGCGACGGAAGTTTGCCAGAAAATGATCTTACCGAATTTGACCTGCTGGTCGGCCGACTGTCACGAGAAGCGAATCTCACGGAAGCACAGGCTCGTGATCTGATTGAGCGCTTCGGCACGGATTGGGAAAAGCTCCTCAATGAAGCTTATTTCCTGAAAGAGCTTGAAGCCGGCAGGCGTCAGGAATAAATCCCTCATCGGTGCGGCGACCCCTTCAGCACGAGGATCGCCATTGGGCAAGGAATATCCGTTTTCAGAAAGCACGCTGGGAGGCAAACTGGCCGCCGGCACGGGTTTGTCAGTTCACTGCTTCGGCTGCCAGCGCCGAGCGGTTCTTGGCATCGCCAGCTAGTCAAACGGTTCGGCCCGGACCAGCCCTGTCTTCACTGGGATCTGATTAAAATCGTCTATTGCCACGAGTGCCGCGCCGCCGGCCGGGATGACCGGAACCTGCAATTCACGAACCATGCCGTGACACCAGAGCAGCGGAAGGGGTGGACGCCTTGCTCATAGGCGGCCCGACAGTTCTGCGCTCTGTTGGGGCGTTGGGTTGAACCGTCGGGTCTAGCCGACTCGGGGTGGCGGAGTCGGCCGATGCAGAGGTTACATTAGCAAGGCTGCATGAATATCACGGTTGGTTACATTTCACTGATTCTCTGTCCGGATGCCGTGCCCCGGGCGGCCCGGCGCGAAGCGGGGTAGGCTCCACGAGCCGGGCCTGACCGGCAGGGCACTAGATACACTGCACCGGCTGACGAAGGTTATATCAGCTGTGGCTAAAGCTTCCGTCGTGTGAACAGAGGAGGCTGCGAAGGCGCCTGAACAGCGCAAAGGCTGGAAGCCTTGCCCATGAGGCGATTTCCGCTTTCTTACAGAACCGGGCGGTTCGGCTTCCTCGGTTCCGGCAAGCTGTTACACGGATTTGCTGCCAATGCTGCTAAGCGCCAGTCCCTTTGGCACATCTCCTTTGTCAGCAACTCATTGCGATCATCATGAGCGTTCGCTCGACCTTTCTTCGCGGCAAGCAGATAGTCGGCTCTGTTCGTTCGAAAGTCTTCTTTGTTCGCAGACATCGTTTTCCTCCCGGATTCCGCAGGCGTTGCCCTCCTTCTGGCCTGACGGGGAGACACACTAGCTGCCGATATGTCGCGCGAGTCCACCGATTGAGGATTGTGTAGAACGATTTATCCGGGCAGCGGCTGCCGACCTCTAGACGGTGTAGACAGCGGCGCGACCGCAGCCTGCGTGGTCTTAACATTTGTAGGCGCGCCCGGCCGGCTGTGAGCGCATGATTACTTTCTTGGCCCACGTGCCGGGCCGAGACCCCACTTCACCCGCTGGCTTCGGCCGGCGGGCTTTTTGTCGCCTTGCGCGACTAAACTGGGCAGCCGGCAGAGTGAGCACCGATAAGAAATCGAGACGCCTCTGGATCGCCATTAGCATCGTCATTGCTGGGCTTGTGCTCATCCTGCTAGTTGGCCTCGCATACGCCGTGCTGATCCAACATCCTGCCGGATAAGAAGCTTTCATTTAAGCGTAATGCCGGCCGAAGATTTCGGCCGCTACATCAAATGCAATAGACAGTCTGGGCAGGAGCCGCCAAGGTGCGTTGGTCAGCGGCTATGTTATGGCCTCCGCTGCTTGAGAGCGACCAACGCACTCTCGCCCCCAACGGGAACAGAGAGATGCAACGGCACCTGCCGCCTAATGCCTTTTATCCGGAAGACCTCGACGTGCTGAAGCGCGTGTTTGACGTTCTGTGCCGCGAGCGCGGTTGCCAGCCGGGCTCCCCGGAAGGCGAAGCTACCGCCTTGGTACTGGTCAACTTGTTCGAGAGCGGCCGGAGAACGGAAGAGGAGCTGCTTGAGGCGGTTCAGACCACGCAGGCCTACCGCAAGGCAAGCTAGGCGGTGCCGGCTTACGCGCCTCCCGACGCCTTTTGGTGAGCAGCTCGGCCTCCTCACGTCATAGCAGCAGGCAGGCCCGGTGCTTGTGGAAACTCACCTCTTTATGCTCGGCGCTGGAGGTATCCCTTGGGACTCAAAACTCAGCCGCTCCACGGTGGCAACAATCGCAACCGACAGTGCCTCGGCCTCGTCGAGTAGCGTCGGGCCATAGTGCCCATTCACCTGCTCCTCGCTCGTAAGCACGCCCGGCGGGCAGTGTTCCTCGATCGTTGCGCGGATCATGCGCAAGGCGGCGCGGCAAGCAGGGTCGTTTTCCATAACCAAAATAAACATTCAATTTTGCTAAAATGTTCCGGAACAGGTATCGGCCGGCGCCTTGAATTGCGTTGTGTTGGGGTTGTGCGCTGCATCTCACTTTCATCAAGCCGATGGACCCAGGCAGCAAATCTTTCGGTCGAACGGCTTTGCAATCTGGTCGCTTGCCGCTACGCCGAGGCGGTAAGAAGCTGAACGCCGGGCGCCAGGGGAAGCGTCGGCAAAGGACATTCTCCTCAGTTACTTTGATTCGGTGGGATGGTGAGCATCCATTTCGATGCCCGTCTCGGAAATCTGCTCAGCTGGAGTGACGTGCCAACTGGCTGGTCACTGAAGAAACTGCTAATATTAGTTGGGCTCACCAATCGGTTCGCAACGCGTGGCGGGTTGATGGCGACAGCTGACGTCGAGGGGACGGCATGCGGATCGCGATGATGGGAGCGGGCGGCATCGGCGGATATATTGGCGCCAGGCTAGCCCAGGCAGGGGGCGACGTGAGCTTCATTGCTCGCGGAGCGCACCTCGCGGCAATGCTCCAGACTGGTCTGAGAATCCAGAGCGACCTCGGCAGCTTTGTTCTTGCGCCTGTGTCCGCGAGCGAAGCGGCGGTTGATATCGGACCCGTCGATTTGGTGATCTTTGCAGTGAAGCTCTACGACAGCGAGGATGCCGCTGCGTCGATCGCTCCGCTCATAGCCGATAACACGCGCGTCGTTACGCTGCAAAACGGCATCGATAGCGTCGAAATTCTTTGTCGTCACGTGCAAGGCAAGCGCGTGATCGGTGGTGCCACCTACCTTTCCGGTTTCATCAACAAGCCCGGCGAGGTCATTCATTCGGGCGGGCTGCCGCACATCCTGGTCGGCGGCCAACATGATCCTGTCATCGAGAAACTGCAGGAGCTGTGTGATCGTGCCATCGGGCTTGAGCTGACGCCAGTCGCAGACATCGACGAAGTGCTTTGGGAGAAATTTGTAACGCTAGCCGCCTTCTCGGGAGGAACATCGCTGATGCGCTCGGGCATCGGTCCGATCCTGGCCGATCCGGAATCGCGTATCTTCATTGAACAGTTGCGGGATGAGGGGATGGCGGTAGCCGCAGCGGCCGGCCACCCGATGGCCGACGGGTTCCCGGGTCGCGTCGAGACAAGGTGGTCTGCGTTTCCCCCGCATGTGAAATCCTCGATGGCCAATGACCTTGAACGAGGGAAACCCATCGAGGTTGCGTGGCTTTCCGGTCGAATGCATCAACTGGGAATGAAACTGGGGGTGGCTACGCCGGGCCACTCGGCCGTGTTCCGAGCGCTCCATCTCCACGCACTGGGGACGCAACGCGAGAATTCCAATCTCTGAATAACGCTCATAGCCACATCTATTGGGAGGACGTCATGGCAGGTTCCTCGAACGACACAATGCTGGTCAGGGCAGGCGACGACGCTGTTGGTTCCCAGGACATGTTCAACAAGGAACTGCAAACCTATCGCAAGATCGTTGGCGCGAATCTCATGTTCCATCGCGAGGTCTACGGCCTCCTTCGCGATCTGCTTGTCGAGCATGCGCCGGCGTCATTCCGGTTTCTCGACATTGCCTGTGGAGATGCCAGCGCCTCCGCCGCAATGCTGAAGACGATGGCGATCGGAAATTATGTCGGCATCGACTCGTCTGAGGCATCTCTGCGACTGGCGGCACGGGAGCTCGACGGCCTGCCATGTCCGGTTGAGTTGCGGTGCAGTGATTTCGCCCGGGCCATGGCGAAATGGTCTGAGCCTGTCGATGTAATCTGGATCGGCATGTCGCTGCACCACCTGCCAGCCACGGGCAAGGCACAGCTGATGCAGGACGCCCGCCGCTCTCTGGCAGGCAAGGGCATTTTTATCATTTGGGAGCCGGCGCTGTTCGAGGGAGAGGAGCGCTTATCCTGGCTGGAACGATTTTCTTTGCTGCGCGACGAATGGTCGGCCGTTTCGGATGATGAATTCGCTTCGATGGAAAGGCACATGCTTCTTGCCGATTTCCCGGAGACGGTCGGCACATGGCTCTGCATGGGCAGGGACGCGGGCTTCTCCCAGGCGGAGGAGGTTTTCATGATGCCGAACAAAATGGGCAGGGTGTTTCGGTTCTCAAATTGAGTCTGAGCCGAGAATGGCCGCCGTCATCTTCCGCACGACCTCGCAGCCCTGGGAGACTATTTTGGACGAAACGTGCCGATCTACCAATCAAAACGTTGAATTTGTCTTGTAAACAGACCGTCGGCTTGCGGCTCAATGGCGAAATCAGAAACATCTGCTTGGGGAACACCCCTCGTGGTGCGAAGCAGACAACCGATCCAACATCCGCATTCCGCCTCCCATTTCCCGCAAGCCTGCCACAAGCTTGTTCAGTCATTGTGCGGATAACAAAACCGGCAAAGGGCGGACTTTCTTGGCCATTTCCCCACCCAGCGACATCGTCATGGACGTTGCCCGCGCAGCGGAGCCGGCCGATGTCGAGGCCGCGCGCGCGGCGCTCGCCAGACGAGCGAACGGCGCCTCGGCGCCATTCGCCCTCCATCCGTCCGCGACGGTCGATGCTGGCTCCGTGCTCTCGCGCGCCACTGCCGACAAGGCGGAAGCCGCCAATCCAGCGAAGAAGTTCCAGCGCTTCGAGGCGATGGTGCTGACGACCTTCATCCAGAACATGATGCCCAAGGACACCGAGGGCGTTTACGGCAAGGGCCTGGCCGGCGACATGTGGAAGTCGCAGCTCGCCGAAAAGGTGGCCGATGTCATGGCCGCGCATGGCGGCATCGGCATCGCCCGATCCATGCTCGCCGACCACTATCTCGACGGCAAGCACAAGGTGCCGGTCGGCCCCGTTGCCGGCGGACCGCAGAAAGCGGAGATTGACCAGCAGACCAGGCTTTCGACCTCGATGGTCGAGGAGCTTGAACGCAAGGCCGCACGGTCGATGACCGGCGACGACACAACCATAAAAACGGACATCAATATCTAGGGACCTACATGGCCGACCAGACGGACCTTTCCAACCTTCCCGCGCGCGCCAATGCATTGGAAGCGCCCGCCGCCGCACGACCCGGCAACCTCGCCGCCATCATCGGCCGCATCGAGGAAGTCGTGGACGAGGAGACCGCCGGCATCCGCAGTGGAACGGCCTATGACCTCAAGTCCTCGAACGCGCGCAAGAGCCGGTATCTTTACGAGCTCAACCGCGCCTTGAAGGGCGCCAACGAGATCGAATTCCTCGAGCAGCATCGCGAAGGCCTTTTGCGGCTGCGCCAGAAGCTGGCCAAGAACGAGGCGGCGATCCTCGCCCATCTCAACGCCGTCAACGAGGTCGCCACGCTTCTGAGGAACGCCATCCAGCGCGCCGATGCCGACGGTACCTATTCGGCCGGCGAGTTCGGAATGGCTCGAGCATGATCCCGAACCGCAGGACCGCGTCAGCGAAAAGTGGAGGCCGGTTTTCGGACAAGATCATGCTCGCAGCAAATAGAACATGATAAAATTCATCGCCGCCGCGCTGTGGATTTGCGCCGTGACGCTCGGCGCGGTCTTCTACTCTTTCCAGGCGGCCAGCCAACGCGGCGCGGCCGAACCGCCGAAGCCAATGCTGGGTGGCCTCGACTACGTCAAGACCGACATGATCTCGGTGCCGCTGCTGCGCGATGGCACGATCGACGGCTATTTCCTCACCAAGCTCGTCTACACGATTGAGCCGGAACAGATGAAGAAGCTGTCGGTCCCGGCGCAGGCGCTGATGACCGACCAGGTCTATTCCTACCTCTATTCCAATCCGCAGATCGATTTCACCAAGAAGGAATCGATCGATCTCGACGCCTTCCGCAAGTCGATCCGCGATACCATCAACACCCGCATTGGCGTCGAACTGGTGAACGATGTGCTGATCGACCAGGTCAACTTCCTTTCAAAGGACGATATCCGCGACAACGCGCTGCGCCGCCGCAGGGGTGCCGGCGAAACCGCGGCGGCGATGACCAAGGCGTTCAAGACCGCGCCGGAGCATTGATTGTCCGGCCAAGGTTCGGCATGGATGCCTGAGCCAGCTTCCCCGTGATGCGACTTGACGCATGGTGATCGCGTTGACGTTTACGTCAACTCGAAGCTATATGCGCGGTGACACGCGACCGCGCTTGAGGCGTGGCGCGTCGCCCAGCGGCTCGACAGGCCGGTGCGCGTCAATGCAACCAACGAGGAGGACCGCCATGGGCGTTCAGGAGATTGCCGACAAGATCAGGTCGCGCGTGGCAAGCGCCGGCTTCGAGCATTCGGTCAAGTTCGACACCGGCAGCGACGGCGTCATCGTCATCGACGGCGCGACCGTCTCGACCACCGATGCGCCGACCGACTGCACCGTCAAGCTCTCGCTTGACGATCTGGATTCGCTGATCGCCGGCGACCTCAATCCCACGATGGCCTTCATGGCCGGCAAGCTCAAGGTCGAAGGCGACATGACCGTCGCCATGGGACTTAGCCAGCTGCTCGGGTGATCGTTTGCGAAAAAACAACGCCGCCCGATGGGCGGCGTTGTTTTTTTTCGAACTTAGAGCAATTCCAGGAAAAGTGCGTGGCGGTTTTCCGTCCGGAATTGCGTGAAAACAAAGACTCAGGCGACGAAGCCCGGCGCCTGACCTTTGATCTTGCGGCCGGCGGCCTTGATCGTGCCTCTGGCGCCATCCAGCGCGCCATCCTTCAGCTGCAGCGCCAGAAGCCGGTGCCGCTCGTAGGGACCGGGCATGGCGAGCGCTCCGGTGCGATCGGCCGAGAAGCCGAACCGTCCGTAATAGGGCGCATCCCCGACGAGCAGGATCGCGCCATGGCCGAGCCGCGCGGCCTCGGCGATCGCATGCCGCATCAGCGCCGAGCCGATGCCGCCGCTCTTCAAGCCAAGCTCGACCGCCAGCGGGCCAAGCAGAAGTGCTGCCGGACCGCCCTCGCCCAGCCTCACATCCCAAAGCCGCACCGTGCCGACGACCGCGCCCGAGGCATCGCGGGCGACGAAAGCCAGGCCCTCCGAGGGCCGCCGGCCGCGCCGCAGCTTCTCGGACGACTTCTTCCTGCGCTTGGGTCCCATGGCGCGGTCGAGCAGCGCTTCGCGCGCCGCGGTGTCGATGACGGATTCGGCGACGATCGCAAACGCGCGAGCGATCTCCCCCCTCGAGGGGGAGATGTCGCGGCAGGCGACAGAGGGGGTCGCCGCGCGTGAAGCGCCAACATCTTTCTGCCGCAAGAGGTCGAGTTCAGTCGAACCGACCCCCTCTGGCCTACCGGCCATCTCCCCCTCAAGGGGGGAGATTCCGCCCACGCCACTGTTGATGATGAAATTTGCCAAGTCCATGTCCGCGATCCTTCACGAGCGGAGATCTGTTCCACAAGCGAGCCCGGGCGGGCGATGGACATCGCCCGCGCCGGTCGATCTGAGCGCTTCTTGCGAACCGCTCAGATCACGTAGGATCGGAGAGGCTCGAAGCCGTTGAAAGCGACCGCCGAATAGGTGGTCGTGTAGGCTCCGGTGCCTTCGATCAGCACCTCGTCGCCGATGGTCAGCGACAAGGGCAGCGGATAGGGCGTCTTCTCGTACATTACGTCGGCCGAATCGCAGGTCGGGCCGGCGAGCACGCAAGGCGCGGTCTCCGAGCCGTCATGGCGCGTGACCAGCGGATAGCGGATCGCCTCGTCCATCGTCTCGGCGAGACCACCGAACTTGCCGATGTCGAGGAACACCCAGCGCACATTGTCGTTGTCGGCCTTCTTGGAGATCAGCACGACTTCCGACTTGATGACGCCGGCATTGCCGACCATGCCGCGGCCCGGCTCTATGATCGTCTCGGGCAGCGCATTGCCGAAATGCTTGCGCAGCGCCGAGAAGATCGCCTGGCCGTAGGCCTGGGCCACCGGCACGTCCTTCAGGTAACGGGTCGGGAAACCGCCGCCCATGTTGACCATCTTGAGCACAATGCCTTCCTCGGCGAGCGTCGCGAACACCTTCTTGGCGTCGCCCAGCGCGCGATCCCAGGCCGTGAGATCCGTCTGCTGCGAGCCGACATGGAACGACACGCCATAGGCGTCGAGGCCGAGGCCTTTGGCATGGCGCAGCACGTCCACGGCCATCGCCGGCACGCAGCCGAACTTGCGCGACAGCGGCCACTCGGCGCCTTCACCGTCGGTGAGCACGCGGCAGAACACGCGCGAGCCGGGCGCGACGCGGGCGATCTTCTCGACCTCCTCGACGCAGTCCACGGCAAAGAGACGGATGCCGAGCTGGTAGGCGCGTGCGATGTCACGCTCCTTCTTGATGGTGTTGCCGAAGGAAATGCGGTCGGCGGGCGCACCCGCGTCCATCGCCATCTCGACCTCGGCAACCGATGCGGTGTCGAAGGACGAGCCCATCGCAGCAAGCAGGCGCAGGATTTCCGGCGCCGGGTTTGCTTTCACCGCATAATAGATTTTGGAATCGGGCAGCGCCTTCTCGAAGGCGCGGAAATTGTCGCGCACGACATCGAGGTCGACGACGAGGCAAGGGCCGTTCGGACGTCGGGTGGCGAGGAAGTCAAGGATGCGCTGGGTGGCCATCGGGTCTCTCCATAACGCCTTTCGGCGCGCACAAAGGCTACGGAACGCGGGCGCTCAGCCTCGCGAACTCGCGGTCAAACAAAGGCGGGACGTAAATCCATGGAACCAGCCGGTGGAGACCCCGGAACCATGAAATGCCGTCTCGCGGCGATGAACCTTGGCCTTGCCCGGCCTCGGTTCGCTTTGTCTGCCTTGGCTTGGATGGGAAACCCCGTCCGCACTGCCGGCAATGAAGGTGTGCCTCTTTAGTAACCCCGGTCTTTGGACAACCGGAAGAGAACCAGAAAGGCCCGCACCGTCGTTGCTTCAAGGTGTCCTCGATCTTGTGGTTGGCCACTGACCGACTGGAGTGGTTGGCTCCAGTTACCTTACCGATTGCCCTCACCATTCGAGGATCGGCGGACACCCACAGGCACGTGCGACTTTGGGCAAGCGCGATATAGGGGCGAAGGGTTTCACAATCAATAAAAATCGTAAGCCCAGGTTGTAAAATTTCCGGCATCGAACAATGTTGGTCGCACCGTATCCGGAAATCGAACGATGCCAGGAACCCAAGGGCCGCTGAACGCCTTCCTCGATCTGCGCCAGATGCCTGTGGCGCATGCGGAATTGGGCCCGCTCGCCGGCCTGCGCCTGGCGGTCAAGGACATCTACGACGTCGCAGGCTACCGCACCGGCTGCGGCAACCCGCAGAAATTCGAGGAGGCGCATGCCGCCTCGCGCACGGCCGAAGCGGTGCAGGCGATCCTCGATGCCGGCGCGCGATTCGTCGGCAAGACCCAGACCGACGAACTGGCCTTCTCGCTGTTCGGCCAGAACGCGCATTTCCCCTACCCGGTCAATCCCGCCGCGCCCGAGCGCGCCACCGGCGGCTCCTCCTCCGGCTCGGCGGCCGCGGTTGCGGGTGGGCTGGCGAACATTGCCACCGGCTCCGACACCGGCGGCTCGATCCGCGCTCCGGCGAGTTTCTGCGGCCTGATCGGACTGCGCACCACCCATGGCCGCATTTCGCTCGACGGGGCGATGAAGCTGGCATCGAGCTTCGACACTTTTGGCTGGTTCGCCGACGACATCGAGACCTACGAGGCGGTCGGCAAGCTTCTGCTCGGCCGCGACCCGCACCAGCACCCGCTCAACCGCCCGTTGTCGATCCGCTGGTTGGACGCCTTCGTCATGGGTCCGGCGGAGGCCGCGCAATATGCGCGCATGAAGGCGCTGGCCGCCTCTGTCATCGGCCAGCCCGTGGAGACCGAATACGCCTTCGCCTCATCCCCCGACGAGCTTTACTGGTGCTTTCGTCGCCTGCAGGCTTTCGAGGCCTGGCGCGAGCATGGCCCGTGGATTTCGGCCGGCGGTCGCCTCAGCCCGGGCGTCGAGGAGCGTTTTGCCTTCGGCCGCACCATAGATGCCAAAACTGCCGCCGCCGAAGCGGCGCGGCGGCTGGCGTTCCGGGACGAGCTCGGCGCGCTGCTCGGCAACAGCGGCTTTCTGGTCCTGCCCACCGTTCCCGGCCCGGCGCCGCTCGCCGCCAGCACGCCGGAACGGTTCCAGGCCTATCGCGAAAGAGCGCTGCATCTCTTGTGCCTTTCAGGCCTTTCAGGCTTTCCCCAGATCACTTTGCCGATCGGTTCCGTCGACGGCGCACCTTTCGGCCTTTCGCTGCTCGGCCCTTCCGGCAGCGACGTGGCCCTGATACGGCTCGGCCGCAGGATTCTCGACGCGGCACGAAAGGTCTGACCATGGATACATTGACCCGCATGCGCGCCTTCATCGACGTGGTCGAGGCGGAAGGCTTTTCGGCCGCGGCGCGCAAGATCGGCCGCTCCAAGGCGCTGCTGTCGAAATATGTGCGCGAGCTGGAGGACGAGCTCGGCGCGCTGCTGTTGAACCGCACCACGCGCCAGTTCTCGCTGACCGAGGCCGGCCACACCTATTACCAGCGCGCCTCCGAGATCGTGCGCGAGGTCGACAGCCTCGCCGAGACGGTGCGCCAGTCTTCCGGCGACGTCCGCGGCAGGATCAAGCTGTCGGCCGCCCGCACCTTCGCCGACGCGCCGATCGGCCAATCGCTGATCGACTTCACCAGGCAGCACCCCGACATCGTGCTCGACATCCATCTCGACGACCGTTTCGTCGACCTGGTCGAGGAAGGGTTCGACCTTGCCGTGCGCATCTCGCGGCTGGAGAACTCCTCGCTGATCGCCAGGCGGCTGGCGCCGTTTTCGGTCAGGCTTTGCGCGTCGCCGGAGCTGATGGCCAAGCATGGCGCGCCGACGCGGCCGCAGGATCTCGCCAACCTGCCCTGCATCGTCGACACCAACGGCCGCTCGCTGGCCAACTGGCGTTTCAAGGGCGAGGGCGAGGAATCCATGAGCGTCGCCGTGTCAGGCCCGATCGAAGTCAACAGCCCGATCGTGGCACGAGCCGCGGCGCTCTCGGGCCTCGGCTTTGCCTTGCTGCCCGATTTCATCGCCGCCCCCGACGTCGCGTCCGGTAAGCTGGTCACAGCGCTCGACGATCGCCTCCTGTCGGGCACCGGCATCTTCGCCGTCTACCCGCACCGCCGCTATCTGCCGGCCAAGGTAAGGGTCTTCGTCGACTTCCTGGTGCACTGGTTCAGGACGCGCGATACGGCGTCGTAGGGGACGCGTCCCAATTTCGCCTGCTTTATGTCAACCCTCGGGCTCGCTCCCTAGAGCAATTCCAGGAAAAGTGCGTAGCGGTTTTCCGTCCGGAATTGCGTAAAACAATGTCAATGGAATCGCGGCACGGAATGCATCTGAAACGGCAAGCAACCATGCTGGCTTCGGCCCTTGCGGCCACATTGGCCTCGGTCGAACAGGCTGAAGTGCACCCGCATGTCTTCGCCGAAGCCCGGCTCGACGTCATTCTCAGCCAGGATCACCAAAGTGTGACGGCGCTGCGCCACCTTTGGCGCTTCGACGACCTGTTTTCGAGTACAGTGATGATGGAGTTCGACAAGAACTCCGATCTGAAACTTGACGACAAAGAGCTCAAGGAAGTGGCCGACACCGTCCATTCCTCGCTGGCCGAGTTCAACTACTTCCAGCTCGTCACCCAGGACGGCAAGGACGTGCCCATGGTGCCGCCGCCGCACCTCATGGCGAACTTCGACAACGACCAGTTGATCATCCTGTTCGAATCGCAGCCCAAGACGCCGATCAAGCTTGCCGGCAAGATCGATATCGGCGTCTACGATCCGACCTTCTACACCGCGATCGACTTCACCGACGACGCCAACCTCACGGTCGAAGGCCTGCCCTCGACCTGCACCAAGAAGGTCATCCGCCCAGATCCGGATGAGGCGATCAAGGAAAACCAGAAGACCCTGACGGACGCGTTCTTCAACGATCCGACAGGCACCGACATGAGCAAGATCTTCGCCACCAAGCTCGAATTGGACTGCCCGCCGGAAGGATGATTTGGTGATGAAACCGTCGTTACACCTGGCGCTTGGCTTGCTGGCCGCCACCTTCGTGATCACTCACTTGCCCGGCGCCGCGCATGCGCAAAGCTCGCTCGGCATCGGCACCAATGACGGCATGGCGCCGACCGCGACAGGCCCGTTCGCCCACATCCTGATGTGGATCAATCTCAGGCAACAGGAATTCTACCATTCGCTGGCCGCAGCCATGAAAGCCATGCGCCAGGACGGCAGCAAGCTCTGGCTGCTGATCGGCCTGTCTTTCGCTTATGGCATCTTTCATGCCGCCGGCCCCGGCCACGGCAAGGCGGTGATCTCATCCTACATGGTCGCCAATGAAGTTGCGCTGAAGCGCGGCATCATGCTCTCCTTCGTCTCGGCGCTGCTGCAGGGCCTGACGGCGGTGGTCGTCATGATGCTTGCCTATTTCGTGCTGCGCGGCACCGCGATCTCGATGACCGACGCCGCCTGGTTCCTCGAAATCTCAAGCTTTGTGCTGGTCACCTTGTTCGGTGCCTGGCTCTTGTGGCGCAAGCTCGGCCCATCGGTACTGCGCCTCTTCGGCAGGACGCCTGCCTACAGCCTGTCGGCCGCCCATACCAGCCATTCGCATGGCGGGCATTCCCGCGCTCAAGCTCACGCACATGCCCATGCCGGCCACTCTCATGCGCACGCGCACGCCGCGCATTTGCATGACGATCATCATCATCATCATGAGCATTCGCATGCCCACGCCCATGATCATGGCGCGCATGAGCACCACCATCACGCCGCGCACGACCACGCCCATCACGACCATGATCCGGGCGAAGTCTGCGAGACCTGCGGCCATTCGCATGCGCCGGATCCGGCGATGCTCTCGGGCGACCGCTTCGACTGGAAGACCGCCTGGTCAGCTGTGGCCGCCGTCGGTATCCGCCCCTGCTCCGGCGCGCTGATCGTGCTGAGCTTCGCGCTGCTCAACGGACTTTGGTTAGGCGGGTTGCTGTCGGTGCTGGCGATGTCGATCGGCACCGCGATCACCGTCTCGGCGCTGGCGACGATCGCCGTGCTGGCCAAGAACTGGGCGGTCTATTTCGCCGGCGAAGGCCGCATCGGCAACCGCATCCACTCCATCGTCGAGATCGGCGGCGCCGCCTTCATCTTCCTGGTCGGCCTGCTGCTGCTGTTGGCGAGTCTGTCGGGCGGCGTCTGAACGTCGATTTTCGCCGCCCAGACGCTGGATGGCCGCTACGCTATCTGCCCGCCGAGCTCGTCCTCGATATGAGCGCGGATGATCTCGTCGAAATTCTTTTCAGCGGCAAAGCCGAGTTCCCGCGCCCGCCTGGCCTCGAACCGCGTCGGCCAACCCTTGACGATCGCCCAGATGACCTCGTCGGGCTGCTCGCGGATCCGCTTCGTGACCTCGGCGCCGGCAATGCGCTCCAGCGCCTCGATCTGCTCGCCGACGGTGACGGCGACGCCAGGCATTGTCAGGTTGCGGCGCGGTCCGACCTTGTCGCCGTCGATTTCGGCCGCATGGATGAGGAAATTCACTGCCGAGCGCGGGCTGGCATGGGTGTGCAGCACCGAGCGCGGCACCGGCAGGATCGCCTCCTGCCCGGCGAGCGGCTCGCGGATTATGCCGGAGAAGAAGCTGGAGGCCGCCTTGTTCGGCTTGCCGGGGCGCACGCAGATCGTCGGCAGCCTTATACCGATGCCGTCGAAGAGGCCGCGCCGTGTGTAATCGGCGAGCAGCGCTTCGCTTATCTGCTTCTGCGTGCCGTATGAGGTGAGCGGCGTCGGGTGGAACTCGTCCGGAATGACATCTGGAAACGGCGCGCCGAACACGGCGATCGACGAGGTGAAGACAAGGCGCGGCGAAAATGCCGCCAGCCGCACCGCGTCGAACAGCGCGCGCGTGCCGTCGAGATTGACCCGGTAGCCGAGATCGAAATTGGCTTCGGCCTCGCCCGACACGATACCGGCCAGGTGGAAGATCACGTCCGGGCGCGGAGCCACGAGGGCCGCCATGGCGCCAGGCGCGGAAAGATCGCCGGTGTGGATCGAGACCTCGACGCCCGCAAGCGCCGGCGCCTGCGGCGCCACGATGTCGTGCAGGTCGAGCGCATTTATCTGGCGCCCGCGCAAGGCGCCGTCCCTGGCCAGCCGCGCGATAAGCTTGCGGCCCACCATGCCGGCCGCGCCCGTGATCAGAATTTTCATCTTCAGAGACCTTTCTTGCGTTGGCTGCGCCCGCGCAGCCACAGGACAACAAACAGCCCGACCATGAAGACCGCGGCGATGACGGCCGCCAGCACCGTCGACACCTTGCCCGCGGCCAGCATGATGGCCGGCAGGAAATAGGCGGCGAGACCGAACACGAGCAGTATCACAGCCGCGGCGATCGCCGCGTTGCGTGTGTCACGATCCATCAGCAGGCTTTCCTGGCTTCGACGCTGTTAGGCATAATGGTGGTCAGTGGTAGTGCCGGCGATCGGCGGGCGCGCCATGCGCGTGATCGTGCTGGTGGTCGTGCATGTCATGGCTGTCGGCGCATTGCCCGAATTCCGGTTCGACCGTGGCATGATCGATGCCGTGCTTGGCGGATAGCCGTTTCTTGATGGCGCTTACCGCCACAAACGCATCCACGCCGTCGTTCAGGCAGGCATGCAACGTCGCAATGTTGGATGTCCCGTCGAGCGACCAGACATGCATGTGGTGCACCTCGCGCACGCCCTTGACCGTGCCTTCGATGTCCTTGGCGATCAGGTCGCGATCGAGGCTCCCCGGCACGCCTTCCAGCAGCACATGCGCCGCCTCGCGCATCAGCGACCAGGCGGTCGACAGGATGAGCAGCGACACCAGCACCGACAGGATTGGATCGATCGGAGTCCAGCCCGTCGCCAGGATGATGATGGCGGCGACAATGGCGGCGGCGGAGCCCAGCAGGTCGCCCAGCACATGCAGGATGGCGCCGCGCATGTTGAGGCTCTCGCGGTCGCCGCCATGCAGCACGAAGAAGGAGGCGATGTTGACCAGGAGGCCTGCCACCGCCACGACCAGCATCGGCCCGCCGAGCACGGGCGCTGGGTGCATCAGCCGTCCCCAGGCTTCGTAGACGATCCACAGCGCGATGACGAAGATGGCGATGCCGTTGGTGTAGGCGACCAGCGTCTTCACCCGGCCGAAGCCATACGTCAGACGGCCCGTTGCCGGGCGTCCGGCGAGATGGAAGGCATACCAGGCAAGACCGAGCGCGATGGCGTCGGCCAGCATGTGGCCGGCATCGGCGACAAGCGCCAGCGATCCGGTGAGCCAGCCGCCGAGCGCCTCGGCGACCATGAAGCCGGCAGTCAGCCAAGTGGCTATCAGCACCCGTTTCTTGTCGGTCGAGCCATGCACATGGCCGGCGCCATGGTTGTGCCCATGCGAACCGTGGTCATGCGCCATCGCGGAACTCCTCGTTACTGACCATGATCCTATCCGAAAACCGGTTGCCCACTTTTCGGGATCATGGTTACGCGCCAAAGTCGGAGCGGAAATCCTCCAGCCGCCGCTTCTGGACGCCCTCGCCATCGAAATTTGCCGGGTCGAGCCAGCCCTCATAGGCTTTGCGCAAGGCCGGCCATTCCTTGTCGATGATCGAATACCACGCCGTGTCTCGGTTTTCACCCTTCACCACAAGATGCTGGCGGAAGATGCCCTCGAACTTGAAGCCGAAGCGCTCGGCGGCGCGCTTCGAGGGCTCGTTGCGGTTGTTGCATTTCCACTCGTAGCGGCGGTAGCCGAGATCGTCGAAAAGATATTTCGCAAACAGGAACTGCGCCTCGGTAGCCGCCGGCTTGCGCGAGATCAGCGGACCCCAATAGATGTTGCCGATTTCCCCGACGCCGTTGGCGGCGTCGATACGCATCAGCGTCTGGCGCCCGGCGATCTTGCCGCTCGCCTTATCGATGACGCTGAAGAACAGCGGATCCTCGCTCGCTTCCGCCTTGTCGAGCCACGGCTGGAAGGCGGCGCGGGTCTCCGGCGGGTAATCGGGCAGCCAGGCGAAACGTCCGCCGGCATCCGAAACCGAGGAGGCCTCGTAGAGGCCGTCGCCATGCTTCGCCGCGCTGAGCGGCTCAAGCCTGACCGTGCGCCCCTCGATCGCCTTGCGTTCCGGCCGTGGGCGCGGCTGCCAATTCTTCAGATCTTCCGACACCTGCCACTCCAATCCGTTGACTTTTCCCAGCGGACGGTCACAAAAACGCTCGCTCACAGAAAGAACCACAGGGACGGGAAAAATGCTCCACACCATCGCGGCCTTCGATCGTCTCGGCGAGGAAAATGCCTTTGCGGTGCTGGCGAGGGCCACAGCACTTGCCCATCAGGGACGCGACGTCATCAATCTCGGCATCGGCCAGCCCGACTTCAAGACGCCGCAGCACATCGTCGAGGCGGCGATCAAGGCGCTGCGCGACGGCCACCACGGCTACACGCCGGCCAACGGCCTTTTGGCCACACGCGAGGCCGTCGTGCGCCGCACGCTGACCACCACCGGCGTCGAGGTTTCGCCCGAGAATGTGATGATCCTGCCCGGCGGCAAGCCGACCATGTTCGCCGCGATCCTGATGTTCGGCGAGGCCGGCACCGAGATCCTCTATCCAGATCCCGGATTCCCGATCTATCGCTCGATGATCGAGTTCACCGGCGCCACGCCGGTGCCGGTGCCGATCCGCGAGGAGAACGGCTTTGCCTTCTCGGCCGACGAGACGCTGGCGCTGATCACGCCGAAGACCAGGCTGCTCATCCTCAACTCGCCCGCCAATCCGACCGGTGGCGTCACGCCCCGCGCCGAGATCGAGAAGCTGGTCAAGGGCCTGGAGAAGCACCCTGACGTCGCCATCATGTCGGACGAGATCTACGACGTCATGACCTATGACGGCGAGACCCACTGCTCGCTGCTCAACTTCCCCGAAATCCGCGACCGCCTGATCGTGCTCAACGGCTGGTCGAAGACGTGGGCGATGACCGGCTGGCGCATGGGCTGGTCGATCTGGCCGAACGGCGACAAGGGCGCCTATCTCTACGACAAGGTGCGCAAGCTGGCGGTGAACTGCTGGTCCTGTGTCAACGCGCCGAGCCAGTTTGCCGGGGTCGCCGCGATCGACGGCCCGCAGGACGATGTCGACAAGATGATGCGCGCCTTCGACAACCGCAGGAAGATCGTGGTCGAGGGGCTGAACGCGCTGCCCGGCATTTCCTGCATCACGCCGAAAGGCGCGTTCTACGCCTTCCCCAACGTTTCGAAGACCGGCTGGAAGGCCAAGAAGCTTGCCTCGGCGCTGCTGGAGGATGCAGGCGTTGCGCTGATCGGCGGCCCCGACTTCGGCGTGCTCGGCGAAGGCTACATCCGGCTGTCCTACGCCAATTCCGAGGAGAACATCCTGCGCGCGCTTGAGCGGATCGAGGCGTTTCTGAAGAAGTGACCCGTTAGGCGCCTATCCGCGCCCGACGAACGGCATCTTCGTCGCCATCACCGTCATGAACAGCACATTGGCGTCGAGCGGCAGGCTGGCCATGTGCAGCACCGCGTCGGCGACGCGCTGCACGTCCATCACCGCCTCGGCGGCGATCGAGCCATTGGCCTGCGGCACGCCGACCGTCATCGGCTGCGCCATCTCGGTCAGTGCATTGCCGATGTCGATCTGGCCGCAGGCGATGTCGAAGGGCCGGCCGTCGAGCGCCAGCGTCTTGGTGAGCCCGGTGATGGCGTGCTTGGTCGCCGTATAGGGCGCGGAGCCGGGGCGCGGCGCGTAGGCCGACACCGAGCCGTTGTTGATGATGCGGCCGCCCATCGGCTTTTGCCGGCGCATGGCGCCGAAGGCGGCGCGGGCGCACAGGAACGAGCCGGTGAGATTGACGCCGACGACGTCGTTCCAGACCTCGACCGGAATTTCGTCGATCAGTGTCGACTTGTAACCCATGCCGGCATTGTTGAAGAGCAGGTCGACGCGGCCGAAGGCCTCGAGCACGGTCTCGAACATGTCGTCGACCTCGCCGGCCTTGCTGATGTCGCAGGCGACGGCCAATGCCTTGGCCTGCGTCTTGCCCGCCTCGGCGATCGCCTCCTCCAGAACCGCCTTGCGGCGCCCGCAGAACACCGTGTTCCAGCCGGCCTTGAGCAGCGCCGTGGCGACGCTCTTGCCGATGCCGGTGCCGGCGCCGGTCACGATAGCGGTCTTCTCTGCTATGGCGGTCATCGCCGTCCTCCCGGTCATGCATGCAAAGACGTGGCATCGCAAATGCCAGGGATCAAGGCAAGCCGCTGTTGGCGATAAAGAAAGGGCCAACAAAAAGGGCGGCCATTGGCGACCGCCCCGATCTGAACCGCGCTTGGGAGGAGGAAAAGCCGGTCCGACTGGTTAGAATGATGCGCTTTCTGGGTTAACGAGAGATTAGCGATCGGCAAGGCGTCGCCGGCTGGCGTTTACCAACGCTTGTTCACCACGGCGAACCGGGCGCGCTCCCGGCCGGCACCTTGGCCGCCGAAACCGTCGCTTCGACATGATCGACCAGGGCATCCGGCAGGCCGAGCCGGCCGGCAAGCAGGTCGAGATAGCCGCGCTCGGCGCGGGTGTCAGGATCGATGGTCAGACGCGAGGCGGTGTAGAGCTCGAGCTTCTGCGCATCGGTCTTGGCGCCGGCAACCAGCGTGTCGAGATCGAGCGGTCTATCGAGCTCGGCAAGCAGGAATTTTTCCGCTTCAGCGCCGATGCCGGCGAGCTTGAGCTTGTCGGCGATCTTCTTGCGCTCTTCGTCGTCGACATGACCGTCGGCCTTCGCCGCAGAGATCATCGCCCGGACCAAGGTCAGCGTGAACTCGGCCTCGCCTTGCGGCGCCTGCGCGGGATCGAAGGCGGTATCGGCGGGCGGCGGCAGCAGTTCAGGCTCGCCGGACGCGGGCGCCTGCGCCGGCTCGTTGCCGGCCTTGTAATTCTGATAGGCTTTGTAGGCGAGGCCGCCGATCGCCGCCAGGCCGCCGAGCTTGATGGCCGCGCCCGTAACCTGCCGGCCGGTGCCTGTGCCGAGCAGCACGGCCGCCAGCGCGCCGGCGGCCAGCGGATTGTCCTTCGCCATCTGCACCGCCTGCCCCGCCTTGTCGCGCACGGTCGAGCCGGTCCCAGGGATTTGCGAGCCGAGAAGGTCGTCGAGCAGCTTCTTGGGGTCGAGCATCAGTGCCTCCAGAATTGGCCCGGCCGAATGCGCCCGGGCAGGGTTTCGGACCGGCAAGACGTAGGCCCCGCGCTTTGACATTACAATGACGGGCGGCTTTTCGGTCGCAGGCCGCCCTAGCTGCCGATATGGCGCTTCCCGCCGCGCGCTTGCGCCAGCTCCACCTGGCGATGCCGTTCGGCATAGCGCTCTCGATCCTCGTCGGAGCGCGTTTCAAAACAATGCGGGCAGGAGACGCCGATTGCGTATTTCGGCGACAGCCGGTCCTCGACGGTCAGCGGGTGGCGGCAGGCGCGGCAGAGCTCCGCTTCGCCCTCGGTCAGGCCATGCGAGACGGACACCCGCTCGTCGAACACAAAGCACTCGCCCTGCCAGAGGCTCTCTTCGGCCGGCACCTCTTCGAGATATTTCAGGATACCGCCCTTGAGATGGAAGATATCTTTGAGGCCGAGCGACTTCACATAGGCCGTCGCTTTCTCGCAGCGAATGCCGCCGGTGCAGAACATCGCCACCTTGCGGCCTTCGAGCTCTTCACGGTGCTCTTCCACCCAGGCCGGGAACTCGCGGAAGCTGGTGGTCTTGGGATCGACCGCGCCCTTGAAGGTGCCGAGCGAGACCTCATAGGCGTTGCGCGTGTCGATGACGACGGTGTCCGCATCCGAGATCAGCGCGTTCCAGTCGGCCGGCGCGACATAGGCGCCGGCGCTGGTCGCCGGATCGATGTCCTCGACGCCCATGGTGACGATCTCGCGCTTCAGCCGCACCTTCATGCGGTGGAACGGCATCTCGGCGGCGCTGCTGTATTTGACTTCCAGCCCGGCAAGGCCTTCGATGGCTTCGAGATGATCCATCAGCCCCGCGATCGCTTCCTCGCTGCCGGCAACGGTGCCGTTGATGCCTTCATGCGCCAGAAGCAGCGTGCCCTTGATGCCGCGCCCGCAACAAAAGGCGGCGAGCGGCGTGCGCAGGGCTTCGTATCCGTCGAGCCGCGCGAATTTGTAGAGCGCGGCGACCTGAAACGGATTTTGTGTTGTCGTTGTCATGGCTATGCCACTAGACCGTGCTGAAAGCCGTTTCAAGGCAAAGCAGGAAGAGCGGTCAGGTGCGCGGCATCGCGACACGGCGGGCTTCGTGGACTTGGCATATTCCTTCTGCTAATCGGTTTAAAACGGATCGAAATGGAGACCAGCGCATGACCAGCAAGACCGAAAAGCTCCTGTCGCTCCTCAACGGTCAACCGGTTGTCCCGGTGCTGAAGATCGCCAATGTTGCCGATGCCGTGCCGCTTGCTCGTGCTTTGTCGCGCGGTGGTTTGCGGGCCATCGAGATCACGCTGCGCACCGCTGACGCGCTGGAGGCGATCCGCCGCGTCGCGGCCGAAGTCGAGGACGCGGTCGTCGGCGCCGGCACCATTCTCGATGCCAGGCAGTTCGACGAAGCGGCCCGCGCCGGCTCGAAATTCATCGTCAGCCCGGGCATTACCAGCCAGCTTCTCGACGCGGCCAAGGACAGCCCCGTGCCGCTGCTGCCCGGCGCCATCACGCCCGGCGAGATCATGGCCGCGCGCGAAGCCGGCCTGCGCTTCCTGAAATTCTTCCCGGCCGAGCAGTCCGGCGGCATCGCGTCGTTGAAAGCTTTCGCCTCGCCGCTCGCCGACGTGAAGTTCTGCCCGACCGGCGGCGTAACGGCCAAGAACGCCGCCGACTATCTGAGCCTGCCCAACGTCATCTGCGTCGGCGGCTCCTGGGTGGCGCCCGACGATCTCATCAAGGCCGGCAAGTGGGACGAGATCGAAGCGCTGGCGCGTGAGGCGAGCAAGCTCAAGACGTAATCAGCGCTTTCACCAGGGCAGCGCGCCGTTCTCATCGAAATAGCCGCCCGTCGGTCCGCCCGGCTCCAGCGTCGCCAGCCGCACGATGATCTCGGCCGCCTGCTGCACCGTGCGGCCGCCTCTGTGCGCGTTGAGGTCGGTCGCGGTGTAGCCGGGGGCGGCTGCGTTGACCATGATGCCGTGCGGCGCGAGTTCCCTGGCGAAGGAAAGCGTAATGGCGTTGAGAGCGGTCTTCGAGCTGCCATAGCCCATGACATTGGGCGACTGGCTGTTGCCGGCCGCACGCGCCAGCGATCCGAGATAGCTGCTCACCATGACGATACGTGAAGTGGGCGATGCAAGGAGCAGCGGCAGGAATGCCTGCGTGACCCGCACCGGACCGAAGACGTTCACGTCATAGGTGGCTTTCATGTCAGCGACACTCTCGCGGCTCGGCGACCGTTCATAGCGGCCGTCCGGGCCGAGCGCCTCGACATAGCCGGGCGCGATGCCGGCATTGTTGACCAGAACGTCCAGGCCAGGCGTCCGCGCCGCGACGGCTTTGACCGCGGCCGCCACGCTGTCGTCGCTGGCGACGTCGAGCGCGAGCCACTCGACGTCCAGCCCCTCGCCGCGCAACGCGTGAGCCGCGGTCTCGCCACGCTCGGCGTCGCGCGCGCCGAGCCACACCTTGTAATCCAGAGCCGCCAGCCGCCGAACCGTCTCACGGCCGATGCCCTTGTTGGCGCCGGTCACCAGCGCGTTCTTTCTCGTCGTCATATCCATGTCTCCTGTTCGGTGACCTAGAAATGACGTGAACCGTCTCGCTTCGCGCGCCAAAAGCTCTCAGCCTCTTGCCTAATCCTCTCAGGTGCGCGTCTTCGCGTCACCCAGATGCGCGTCTTAGCGTCACCCAGGTGCGCGTCTTCGCGTCACCCAGGTGCGCGTCTTCGCGTCACCCAGGTGCGCGTCTTCGCGTCACCAAGTGCGCGTCTTCGCGGGCGCGTCAGCGCCTTGCTTGGTTGCTTGGCCGCCGCGGATCGGCAATGCTGAACCGATGAACGAAGCGCTTCGGGAATTGATCGCGATCGCCGGCCGCCATGCACGCGGACGCCGGACGAAGACGGCCATTCCGCGGGTCACGATCGGGCGCAGCGAGGTTCCGACGCCGCCGCTGCCGGAGCTTTGCCAGCCGACCACCCTGTTTGTCCTGCAGGGGACCAAAACGGTGCTGATCGGCGACCGCACGCTCGCCTACAGCGCCGGCAGCTATTTCGTCTATGCGGTCGAGACACCCGCAACCAGCCAGCTGATCGAGGCGAGCGTCGCGCAGCCTTACACGGCCATCGCCTTCGCGCTCGATACCGAGCTTATCGCCGGCCTGCTCATCGACCACAAGCCGGCGATCGACGGCGATAGGTTCGCGACCAATCAGGTCGATGACTTGCTGCTCGACGCCTGGCGCCGGATGCTGCGGCTGCTCGACAAGCCGGCCGAGATACCGGTTCTCGCGCCCATGCTCGAACGGGAGATCGCCTTCAGGCTCTTGCAGGGCCCGCAGGGCGAAAAGCTGCGCCAGCTCGCGCTCGCCGATGGCCGCCTGTCGCGGATCCGCCGGGCCACCGCCTGGATCCGGGCGCATTACAACGAGCCGATCGATGTGAGCGAACTGGCCGCCCTGTCGCATATGAGCAATGCCGCTTTTCATCGCCACTTCAAGACGGCAACGGCGATGAGCCCGATCCAGTATCAGAAGCAGCTCCGCCTGCTGGAGGCGCGCCATTTGCTGATCGCGCAACCGGGCAACGCCGCGCAGGTCGCCTTCAGCGTCGGCTACGAAAGCGCTTCCCAGTTCAGCCGCGAATATGCGCGCCAGTTCGGCCTGCCGCCCGCGCGCGACGCCGCGCGGCTTCTTGCCAAGGGTGAAGCGCCCACGCTGGAAGTCGACTGAGCAAGCCGGCCGGCTTGCGCCGGCCTCCTCACGGGAAACTCAAGCCGATGTACCTCGCGCAATGCCTAATAACGCCAACCGAGGGCTGGTTCCCGCTCATGGATTCGAACCACGATTCACGCCTTCAAAGGGCGCTGTCCTACCATTAGACGAAGCGGGAAGACCTGGCGATCAAACAGGCCTTCAGGGATGAAAAACAAAAGCCGCGTTGTCCTGCAACGCGGCTTCTCCGGTGTCTGGCGGGATCGCTATTTCGTCTGGAAACGGGCGACCGACAGGAACTTGACCGCGTTGCCGCTGAAACGGCTGGCATCTTGCATCCCGCCATCCGTTTGGAAGCCGGCGGTGTACACCTCGCTCGGCGGCGTATGCACGATGTTATAGGCATAGCGCGGAGCCGTCGTCGGATCGGAAACCGAAGCAATGTTCACGCCGCTGCCCAGCGCCCACCGCGCGGCCTGCGGCGCTGCCGCCACCACCATGGCCTTCGGTCCCGGCTTCAGATCGTGAGCGGACGCCCTGGCTTCCTTGGCTGTCGTCTTTACACTGCCGCCGATCGCCTGCGAAGGATCGGCCCCTGCCGGAAGTGCGGCGATGACCTTGCGCGGCGAGGCCGCATCTGCATCCGAGGGATCGTTGAACGCCGAACGCGGCTCCGGTTGCGTCAGCGACGCAAGCTGGTATTCGGCGCCAACGCCGCCGGCCTCAACGGTCGCGTTGGCCTGTTCGAGAACGGCCTTGACCTCATCCTGCTTGCCGGGCTGCGGCCGGGCGGACGGCAGCACGGAGAACGCGTCGGTCGCGCTCTTGTCCTGCGAAGCCGTTTCGGCCAGCGCCAGAAGCACGTTCTTATCCTTCGATGCCAGCTCGGCCGGCGTCGAGCGATCGGGGCGCCAGGTCGGCAGCGGAATGTTGTTGACCGCCACCTGCGCCGGATCAGTGCCCGCGGCCTCGGCCGCGCTGGCAGCGCCGAACGGAACTTTGTCAGGCACGGGCGCCTGCGCCGTCGAAACCGCCTGCTCGGTCGTCGCCGAGGCGTCCGCCACGGCGAACGGCACGTTCTGCGGCGTCTGCTGGCCGACATCGACCTTCGGACGCGGCGCGAAATCGGGCAGCGGGATTTCCTTGGGCGGCAGAGCGGCGATGATCGTCTCCGGCGTATCCTGCTGCGGCTGCTGCGAATCGTCGGCGCTGTCATCCGCGATCTGCGGGACGTTGGCGCGCTTCGCGTCCTTCGGCGAAACGATCGCGATGCCTGGGAGATTGCTGTTGCGGGCCGTCGCGACGCTCGCGACCTGGACCTGCTTCACGGCCTTCGCCTGGGACGCACCACCGCTGTCACCGGTATCGGCAGCGTCGTCTGCCTCGTCGGCGCCACCGCCGAACAAGGCGGCAAGCAATCCGCCGGACCGCTTGGTCGAGCCGCCGGCGCTGGCCAGTTCGATGTTCGGGGTGCCCGCGCCCTTGCGCGCTTGGTAGGCGGCCACCGCCTGCTCATAGCCGGGCAGCGGCCTGCCGTCGCTCGGCACATGCAGCGTCTTGCCGTTCGGGAAAAGGCTGACCAGCTCCTGGCGGCTGATGCCCGGCCAGTGGCGCACATTGCCGACATCCATGTGGACGAAGGGTGAGCCGGAGGTCGGGTAGTAGCCGACGCCGCCGCCCTGCATCTTGAGGCCGATGTTGCGCAGCTTCTTCAGCGGCACGCCAGGAATGTAGAAGTCCATCGCCTTGCCCAGCATGTGCTGGCTCTTCTCGGCGACGCCGCGGCTGCGCGAACGCAGCATCGCGTTGGTCGACGGCGAGCGATAGCCGCAGACGACCTGGATATAGTCGGTCGCGCCGGCTTCGCGATAAGCTTCCCAGACGAGGTCGAGGAGCCGCGGGTCCATCTTCGTCGGCTCGTTGCGGCGCCAGTCGCGCAGGATGATGTTGATCTTGCGCAGGCCTTCCGGATCGTAGCGGCCATTGCGCTTGTAGACGATCTCGGCCTTCTCGTGCGTGTGCAGGTGATAGAGCTTGAGCGTACGAACCTCAGCCCTGGCGCCCGACATTGCCGCGGACAAAAACCCGACAGCCAAAATCACAAACGTCAGCCACCTCGGCCAGACGCTCATGTGAAAATGCCGCCCGTTTGTGTGTCGTTCGACTTTGTTCAAATCAAATGGCTTTCAGGCTGCCGTTTGTCCCCGGATTTGACCAAACGGATGCGTCGCTTTCACATCCGAATATCGATCCTAATGGTTAATCATCGTTTATTGAAGCCGAAATGCGGTAACACCGTGGCGATATCCCGTCAAAAATGATGCACAGCATTTCGTGGTAAACCGCTGGTTTAGATCAAGAATCCGGCCTCCGCCAGAACACGATCTGTTACCATTAGCGTTAATGCGTGATCTCCGGCAACGCCAACCGCTGAAAACCCTGCGTTTTCAGGTCAAAAGCGACAATTTAACTCGGATTTTAGGCGCGCAAGCTAGTTCAAGGCTTGCCTGTCACGAGGCAAGCCGGTCGACGCGACCAGCTTCGGGATCAATGCCATATTCCTTCAACTTGCGGTAGAGAGTCGAGCGGCCGATGCCCAAACGGCGCGCGACTTCGCTCATCTGGCCATTGTAATGGTCGATCGCCAGCCTGATCATCTCGAGCTCGACATCGGCCAGCGCCCGCACATTGCCGCGCTCGTCGAGAGCACGAAGCGTTCCGAACCGCGGCTGCAACCTGGCCGGCGCCTCACTGTCGGATGAGGCGGGCCCTGTTGCGTCGGCAACGGTCTCGTCCGCCTGCGGAAACACGTCGGCAATCGCTTCGGCGGTGGCGGATACCGGTTCGGCTTCGAGATCTACCGTTCCTTCCACCTGCGCGCGGATTTGCGGGAATTCCTCTTCGGTCAGCACATCGCCCTCGGCCAGCACCGAGGCCCTGAACACCGCATTTTCCAGCTGTCGGATGTTGCCCGGCCAGTCATAGGCCTGCAGCATGGCAAGCGCTGGCGCCGATATGCCGGCAAGGCGGCGGCGCGGATCGGACGGCGCCACTTTTTCCATGAAATGCCGGACCAGATGGGGGATGTCGTCGCGGCGGTCGCGCAGCGGCGGCACGAAGATCGGGTAGACGTTCAGCCGGTAGAACAGGTCCTCGCGGAACTTGCCGTCCTTGACCTGCTGCAGAAGGTTCCGGTGCGTGGCCGAGATCAGCCTTATATCGACCTTGACGGTCGAGCGGCCGCCGACCGGATCGACCTCGCCCTCCTGCACGGCGCGCAGCAGCTTGACCTGGACATCGAGCGGCAGATCGCCGATCTCGTCGAGGAACAGCGTGCCGGAATTCGCCTCGACGAATTTGCCCGCATGCTTCTCGGTGGCGCCGGTGAAGGAGCCCTTCTCGTGGCCGAACAGGATCGATTCGACGAGATTGTCCGGGATGGCGCCGCAATTGACGGTGACGAAGGGCTTCGAACGGCGATCGCCGCTGCCCTGGATGGCGCGCGCCACCAGTTCCTTGCCGACGCCGGACTCGCCCTCGATCAGGATCGGGATGTTGGAGGCCGCCGCCTTCTGCCCGAGGCGTATCACCCGGTCCATTGCCGGGCTGCGCGTGATCATGTCCTTGAAGGTGAGATGGCCGCCGCCGCGCCGCCGCGACGTGCGCTTCATCTCGTCCTCGACGGCTTCCACCTTAAGCGCGTTGGAGATCGCGGTCTGCAGCCTGTCGGGCGACGCCGGCTTGACGACGAAGTCGAAGGCGCCGTGCCGCATCGCCGAGACGACCGTCTCGATGCCGCCCTGGGCCGTCTGAACGATGACGGGAATGTTGATGGCGCGCTCGCGCATCGCCTTCAGCACGCCGATGCCGTCGAGACCGGGCATGACGAGGTCGAGAATGACGACGGAGACCTCGCGCGCGTTCGGCCCGTCGAGCACGTCGAGGCCGGCATTGCCGCTATCGGTGACAATCGCTGTGTGGCCAAACTTGGTCAGCGCGGCCTCGACCAGCCTGCGCTGCACCGGATCGTCATCGACTATGAGTATGGAACCTGTCATGACTGTTCGAGTTGTCCGCCCGAGAAAATCCGCATGGATCATCTTGGCACAGGGTTCTAAATAAGGTTTCAAAAAACCCGGTGAACGAATTCCTTAGGATTTGACCGGCTTCCTCCTTCCCTCTGATTTGGCATCGATTCAAAAAAGGTATTGCTGATGCGCATGGAGTTTGGTCAGCGGCTTGCGGCGCCAGCGTCCGGACACGGCGCGGCGGAGCTAGGCGATCTGCCGGAGTGGAATCTCGCCGATCTCTATTCAGGCATGGAAGCGCCCGAGCTGAAGCGTGATATCGCCAAGGCGGCCCGCGACGCCGTCGCCTTCGAGACCCGCTGGAAAGGCACGCTGGCCGCGGAAGCCGGGCGCGGCGGCGCCGGCCGGCTGGGCGAGGCGCTGCAAGCCTATGAGGCGCTCGAGGAACTGATCGGCCGCATCGTCTCCTATGCCGGCCTCGTCTATGCCGGCAACACCGCCGATCCGCAGCGCGCCAAGCTCTATGGCGACGTCCAGGAAAAGATGACGGACGCGAGCGCCCATCTTCTGTTCTTCGCGCTCGAGCTCAACCTGATCGACGATGCGGCGATCGAAAGCGCTCTGGTCGCCGACAAGGCCTTCGGCCATTACCGGCCCTGGGTGCTCGACCTCAGGAAGGACAAACCCTACCAGCTCGAGGATCGCGTCGAGCAACTGTTCCACGAAAAGTCGGTCACTGGACGCGGCGCCTGGAACCGCCTGTTCGACGAGACGATGACCGACCTGCGCTTCGACGTCGACGGCGAGGAACTGACGCTTGAGCCGGCGCTCAATCGGCTGCAGGATACGGATGGCGAAGTGCGCCGCCGCGCCTCAGAGGCGCTCGCGGCAACGTTCCGCAAGAACCTGCGCACCTTCACCCTCATCACCAACACTTTAGCCAAGGACAAGGAAATTTCCGACCGCTGGCGCGGCTTCCAGGATATCGCCGACTCGCGCCACCTCGCCAACCGCGTCGAGCGCGACGTGGTCGACGCGCTGGCCGCGGCCGTGCGCGAGGCCTATCCGCGGCTGTCGCACCGCTACTACGCGATGAAGGCGCGCTGGCTCGGCATGGAGGTGATGAACCACTGGGACCGCAACGCGCCGCTGCCGGAGACGCCGAAGGCGGTGATCCGCTGGGATGACGCCAGGGACACGGTGCTCTCCGCCTACCAGCGCTTCTCGCCCGACATGGCCGAAATCGCACGCGGCTTCTTCGATCGCAGATGGATCGACGCGCCGGTGCGGCCGGGCAAGTCGCCCGGCGCCTTCGCCCATCCGACCGTGCCGTCGGCGCATCCTTATGTGCTGCTCAACTATATGGGCAAGCCGCGCGATGTGATGACGCTGGCGCATGAGCTCGGCCATGGCGTGCATCAGGTGCTGGCCGCCGGCCAGGGCGCCCTGATGGCCTCGACGCCGCTGACGCTGGCCGAGACAGCCTCCGTCTTCGGCGAGATGCTGACCTTCCGCTCCCTGCTCGAGCAGACCAGCGACAGACGCGAGCGCAAGGCCATGCTCGCCCAGAAGGTCGAGGACATGATCAACACTGTCGTGCGCCAGATCGCCTTCTACGAGTTCGAGCGCAAGGTGCATACCGAGCGCAAGAACGGCGAGCTGACCTCGGACAGGTTGGGCGAATTCTGGCTGGAGGTGCAGGCCGCGAGCCTGGGGCCGGCGATCAAGTTGCGCGACGGCTACGAGGTCTTCTGGACCTATATCCCGCACTTCATCCACTCGCCTTTTTATGTCTATGCCTATGCCTTCGGCGATTGCCTGGTGAACTCGCTCTACGCCGTCTACCAGAATGCCGAGCGCGGCTTTCAGGAGAAGTATTTCGAGATGCTGCGCGCCGGCGGTACAAAGCATCACTCCGAACTCCTGGCGCCCTTCGGCCTCGACGCCACCGATCCCGCGTTCTGGCAGATCGGCCTTGGCGTGATCGGTTCGCTGATCGACGAGTTGGAAGCGCTGGACAAGTGAACAGCAACGAAGCTGTGCATCGGCATCTATAGTTTAGCCAGGACGCATATTAGCAAGAAACTATTCTTGCCCTAAATAGCTGTTCTTGAATAACTCTGCGGCGCATTTTCAACTGGCTTTCGACAAGCCATATGATAGCGTCCGGCCTCAAGCTCAGCCGGACGCATCGCGCAGGCCAGAGATGCCTGCCGCTCCGCCACGGCGAATGCGATGATGGCCGTCGGTCCGGACAAGGCCGAACGCCGATGGCTCGATTGAAGCCGGCGGTTCCACCGAACACGGAACCTTTGACGATCCTTGGCGGCAAGCGTGCCCTCCCAGCCGCGGCCGACGGATCGGACTGGAGAGGGAA
Source organism: Mesorhizobium sp. WSM3859 (assembly GCF_002295065.1). GTDB lineage: Bacteria > Pseudomonadota > Alphaproteobacteria > Rhizobiales > Rhizobiaceae > Mesorhizobium. Next base: position 113,295 of record NZ_NSGG01000004.1, on the reverse strand, counting down.
ATGAGCACTTTCTTCTACATGCTTCTGGCGTTCGTTGTGGGTATCCTGGTTGGCTGGTTCATCTGGGGCCGCCTGCGCGGCGAGCTCGACAGTCTGCGTGGCGATCTGGATCGCACCCGAAGCGAACGCGACAGGCTGAAGGCCGACAGCGATCGGCTGAAGGGCGAGCTCGATGCCTGCGGCCGTGCCCGTGCCGATCTCGAAAGCCAGCTGCGTAACGCGCCTGCCGCCAAGGCCGGCGTCGCCAAGGCCGCCGCGCCGGCCCCGGCGGCGCTGGTCTCGACACCGACGGCCGCGACACCGGCAAAGGCCGCGCCGGCGAAGCCGGCTGCCGCGAAGAAGCCGGCCGCAGCGAAGACCGCCGCGGCGCCGAAGCCGGCTGCAAAAGCCGCTGCGCCCAGGAAAGCTGCGGCCCCCGCGGCAAAGAAAACCGCCGCACCGAAGGCCGCGACTGGTAAGGCCGACAATCTGCGCCGCCTCATCGGCATCGGCCCGGTCAACGAGAGGCTGCTCAAGGGCCTGGGCGTCACCACCTATGCCCAGATCGCCGCCTGGACCGACGCCGACGTCAAACGCATCGAAGAGGTGCTCAATTTCGACGGCCGCATCGCGCGCGAAAAATGGATCGAGCAGGCGAAACTGCTGGCCGCCGGCGACGAGGCCGGGTTCGCCAGGCAGTTCCCGACGGCTGGAACCGCAAGCAACACCTGAGCATCTTCCTGGTTGGTACAAGGCGGCGCCCACCGGGCGCCGTCTTTGTATTGGGGCCGGACGCCTTTGCGCCGCCCGACGCCGCTCCCTCGATTGCGCCTCGCCGGCCCCCCATATAGAGCGATCGACTGAATTGTCCGCTTCCAAGGCTCATGTCCCTGCCCGCAGCCATTTTCCGCAACGACGAGAGCGCGCGTCAGCTGGTGTTCGACCGGCCGCACGAGATCATTCTCGCGCGCACTGCGGAGGAGTTCGTGCCGGCGCTCGAGCGAGCCCAGGCCGCCTCCGACTCCGGCAAATGGCTGGCGGGTTATTTCTCCTACGAGGCCGGCTACCTGCTCGAGCCGAAACTGGTGCCGCTGCTGCCCGAAGGCCGCCGCGCGCCGCTGGTCTGCCTCGGCATCTTCGATGCGCCCGTCGATCAGGCCGCGCCGCAGAATGCGGGATCCGCCAGCAACGGCCCGATTTTCGATGCAAGGGCAACGTGGTCCGCCGAGGACTATGCCGGCCGCTTCGCGCGCCTTCACAACCACATCCGCAAGGGTGACTGCTACCAGGGCAACCTCACCTTCCCGGTCCGCGCGCAATGGTCCGGCGATCCGCTTGCGGCCTTCGACGCGCTGACCGAACGCCAACCGGTGAAATATGGCGCGCTGATCTCGCTCAGCGATCCGATCGTCCTGTCGCGCTCGCCCGAGCTGTTCTTCGAGATCGATGCCGAGGGCATGATCGAGACGCATCCGATGAAGGGCACCGCGCCGCGCGGTGCGACCAAGGCCGAGGATGCCCGGCTAAAAGCCTTCCTGCGCAACGACGAGAAGAACCAGGCCGAGAACCGGATGATCGTCGACTTGCTGCGCAACGACATCTCGCTGATCAGCGAGGTCGGCACGCTGGACGTGCCGGAACTGTTCCGCATCGAGTCCTATCCGACGGTGCACCAGATGGTGAGCCGCGTGCGGGCGAAGCTTCTACCGGACATCGGCATCCGCCAGGTCTTCGCCGCGCTCTTCCCTTGCGGCTCGATCACCGGTGCGCCGAAGATCCGCGCCATGGAAATCCTGCACGAGTTGGAAGGCGCGCCGCGCGACGTCTATTGTGGCGCCATCGGCTGGATCGCGCCGGGCGGCAGGATGCGTTTTTCGGTGGCGATCCGCACCATCTCGCTCTTTGCCGACGGCGAGGCGGTCTACAATGTCGGCGGCGGCGTCGTCTTCGATTCCACCGCCGAGGAGGAGTACCGGGAGTGTCTGTTGAAAGCGCGCTTCGCGACGGGGACGGTGCCGGCTTCGAGCTGATCGAGACCATGCGCTGGGAGCCTGGTTCCGGCTTCCTGCGCTTTGAGCGCCACCTCGCCAGGCTTTATGCGTCCGCCACCGAACTCGGCTTCGCTTGCGATCCCGAACGCATCGGCGAAGTGCTGTCTAACACCGTCGGCGGACACGGCAGTGCGTTGCGTGTGCGCCTCGCCTTGCAGCACAACGGCGAAGCGGCGGCAGCCGTGCAGCCTTACGAACCATTACCCGCCGACAAGGTCTGGCGGCTGCAGCTGGCGCGGATCCGGCTCGATTCCGGCAACATGCTGCTGCGCCACAAGACCAGCCGCCGCGAGACCTACCAGCATGCCCGCGCGGAATATCTCGCCACGCGCGCCGACGAAGTGCTTTTAGCCAACGAGCGCGGCGAACTCTGCGAGGGCACCATTACCAACCTCTTCGCCGATTTCGGCGACGGCCCGCTCGTCACGCCCCGCCTCGACTGCGGCCTTTTGCCTGGAATATTGCGCGGCGCGCTTCTGGACGAAGGCCGCGCCGTGGAAGCGATCTACAGCTTCGACGACTTGAAGGCGGCGAAGGCGATCTTCGTCGGCAACTCGCTGCGCGGGCTGATCCCGGCGCGGCTTGGCTGACCGCGCGGGAGACACAAACTGGACAACACGCCAACAGGCATCCGCCAGCCGGCCCATACGCCCTATGACGGGTCCTCAAAACTCTTCACCATCGGGCTGAAGCCGCTCGATTTCGACCGCTGGATCGAGGTCGACGAGTTCCTGCTGCCGCATCTGGGCGAAAAGCAAAGGCTCTATGCGGAAATACCGGAAAAGGTCTTCGTCGAGGAAGACGGCACAAGCGACGCCCAGCGCGAAGTTCTCGACCTGCTCGTCGCCCATCTCGAAGCCGCGCATCCCGTCACGCACCGCCGCAACGGAACCGATGTCGAGCCGGTCGGTTTCGAGGGAGCGATCGACGGGCTGCCTCCTGCCTTGCGCGAGGCGCCGCTGGCAAAGGCTTCGCTGCTCGTCCAGGAAGACCTGATCCTGATGCGCCGCGACGAGCGCGGCTGGCGGCTCGCCGCAGGCTCGCTGTGCTTCCCTTCATCCTGGTCGCTGCAGGAGAAATTCGGCAAGCCGCTGCAGGAAATCCACCAGCTGGTGCCGGGCTTCGGACCCGGCACGCGGCCGGCCGAGCTCATCAACCGAATGTTCGACGGACTGCAGGGCCAGGCGGTCGAGCGCTTCAACTGGTCGATCCAGGCCAACGATGCGCTCTATCATCCGCTTTCCAACGTCGAGCGCATCGACCGCGCCACCAACCGTCCGAGCCGCTTTCCCGACGGCGACCTCAACGCCCATGCCTTCATCCGCGTCGAACGCCAGACGCTGCGCAAGTTGCCGGTGTCGCGCGACATCCTCTTCACCATCCGCATCCACCTCGATCCGCTCAAGGTGCTTGATGCGCATCCGGACCGGGCAGCACTGGCGGCCTCCTTCGCGCAGCAGCTCCTGGCCCTCGACCAGCAACAGCTCGACTACAAGGGTCTCACCGCCGACCGCGACAGGCTGGTTGCATTCCTCGACCGCATGTCCGGATCGGCTTAACCACACGCCCAGAACGGCTTAGCCGGCGGTTGGCGCTTTTCGCTGGTTTATGACAATGATCTGTGGTGTAGCGCTTGGCCGTCGGGCCAAGGGCGCCCGGTTTTGCGCGTGTTTGAAGGAGTGTGCGAAAAAATGGCGAATGAAAACTGGCCCGTTTACGGTGAAATCACCGGTCCCGTCGTGATGATCGGCTTCGGCTCGATCGGGCGGGGAACGCTGCCGCTGATCGAGCGCCATTTCAAGTTCGACAAGTCGCGCATGATGGTCATCGACCCGCTCGACACCGACCGCAAGCTGCTCGACGAGCGCGGCATCGCCTTCATGCAGGACGCTGTGACCGAGAAGAATTACAAGAAGCTGCTCACGCCGCTTCTGACCAATGGCGGCGGCCAAGGCTTTTGCGTCAACCTCTCGGTCGACACCGGTTCTGTTGACCTGATGAAATTGTGCCGCAAGCTCGGCGTGCTTTACATCGACACCGTCGTCGAGCCGTGGCTGGGCTTCTATTTCGACGCCGAGGCCGACAATGCCAGCCGCTCCAACTACGCGCTGCGCGAGGTGATGATCAAGGAAAAGCACGACAAGCCCGGCGGCCCGACAGCGGTCTCCACCTGCGGCGCCAATCCAGGCATGGTCTCGTGGTTCGTCAAGAAGGCGCTGGTCAACCTCGCCACCGACCTTGGCCTCGAGTTTTCGGAACCCGCGCAGGAAGACCGCGAGGGCTGGGCCAGGCTGATGAGGAAGGCCGGCGTAAAGGGCATCCACATCGCCGAGCGCGACACCCAGCGCACCAAGAAGCCAAAGCCGATGAATGTGTTCTGGAACACCTGGTCGGTCGAAGGCTTCATCTCGGAAGGCCTGCAGCCGGCCGAGCTTGGCTGGGGCACGCATGAAAACTGGATGCCGAAGAACGGCAAGAAGCACAAGCACGGCTCCAAGGCGGCGATCTATCTGGAGCAGCCCGGCGCCAACACGCGCGTGCGCAGCTGGTGCCCGACGCCGGGCGCGCAATACGGCCTGCTGGTGACGCATAACGAGTCGATCTCGATCGCCGACTTCTTCACCGTGCGTTCGAAGAAGGGCAAGGTCCAATACCGCCCGACCTGCCACTACGCCTACCATCCCTGCAACGACGCCTTGCTGTCACTGGACGAGATGTTCGGCGCCGCCGGCAAGCCGCAGCCGGTCCACCACGTGCTTGACGAGAACGAGTTGGTCGACGGCGTCGACGAACTCGGCGTGCTGCTCTACGGCCACGACAAGAATGCCTACTGGTACGGCTCGCAGCTCTCGCTGGCCGAGGCCCGCAAGCTCGCTCCTTACCAGAACGCCACTGGGCTGCAGGTGACTTCGGCGGTGCTCGCCGGCATGGTCTGGGCGCTGGAGAACCCGACCGCCGGCATCGTCGAGGCCGACGAGATGGACTACCGGCGCTGCCTCGAAGTGCAATCGCCTTATCTCGGACCGGTCAGGGGCTATTACACCGACTGGACGCCACTCGATAACCGACCGGGTCTCTTCCCGGAGGATCTGGACAAGGACGATCCGTGGCAGTTCCGCAACATGCTGGTGCGATAGCAAGCAGCTTGACAACCCTCACCGCCTTGCAATCGCCCGGAAATCGGGCGATTGAAGGGAGCGGACTGAGGAGAGGATTTTCAAAAATGACCATTGCGCGCAAACTGCTTTCGGCGGGCGCCGCGGCAAGCCTGCTGGCTGCGGCCGCCTGCACAACCACCGGCCCATCGGAACCACCGAGCGCAGCCGCGCCCAAGGGCGTCGAGGGCAATTGGATCGACGCCAAGGGCACCGGCCTGTCGACCTTCGCGGCCGGCAACTTCACCACTGTCGCCACCGACACCGGCCAGAAGCTGTCGGAAGGCAGCTACACCCTGACCGGACCGACCTCGGTCGAGATCCACGGCACCTCGCTGATCCGACAGACGCCGGTCAGCTTCAACTGCCTGATGGTCTCAATCAGCCAGCTCAACTGCACCAGCGCCAGCGGCCAGAATTTCGTGCTGACGCGTCGGGCCTGAGGCTCGCAGATATCAATCCGACAGGACGGCGGCGCGAGCCGCCGTCCTTTTTTGTGCCGGCAAATATCTCCCCGATTTGTGCTTGCATCGGCCGGGACCCGATGTGAACATGATCCGAGGCTGATTGTTATTTTCCAGTCAAGCGAAGGCGTTAAGCACTGTCGAAGTCAGCTTATCCGGGAGACGAAGATGAAGAAGATTGCCGCCATCCTAGCCCTTTCCGCTTCGACGCTTGGCCTGTCGGCCGGCGTGTCCTTTGCCGACTACACGCTGAACATCCTGCATTTCAACGACTGGCACAGCCGCATCGAAGGCAACAACAAATACGAGTCGACCTGTTCCGCTGAAGAGGAGACCAAGGGCGAATGCATCGGCGGCGCCGGCCGGCTGATCACGGCGATCGCTGAGGAGCGCAAGAAGCTCGAAGGGCAGAACGTGCTGCTGCTCAATGCCGGCGACAGTTTTCAGGGCTCGCTCTTCTACACCACCTACAAGGGCGCCGTGGAGGAGGAATTCCTCAATCAGATCAAGCCCGACGCGGTGACGCTCGGCAACCACGAATTCGACGATGGCGAGACAGCGCTTGTGCCTTTCCTCGACAAGGCGAAGTTCCCGGTCGTCAGCGCCAATGTCGTGCCCAACGATAAGTCCGGCGCCAAGGACAAGTTCAAGCCGTCGATCGTCGTCGAGGTCGGCGGCCAGAAGATCGGCATCATCGGCGCCGTCACCAACGACACGCCGGAACTCGCCTCTCCCGGCCCGAACATCGCCATCGCCGACGACGTCAAATCGATCACGGCCGAGGTCGAGAAGCTCAAGGCGCAAGGCATCAACAAGATCATCGCGGTCACCCATATCGGCTACAGGCGCGAACGCGACGTGATCGCCAAGATCCCGGGCATCGACGTGGTGGTCGGCGGCCACAGCCACACGCTCCTGTCCAACACCGATCCGAAAGCCGAGGGGCCGTACCCGACGATGGTCGACAACCCCGACGGCTCCAAGGTGCCGGTCGTGCAGGCTGCGTCCTATTCGAAATATCTCGGCGAGTTCAAGGTCGTGTTCGACGACAACGGCGTGGTCAAGGAAGCCAGCGGCGCGCCGATCTTCCTCGACAAGTCGATCACGCCAGATCCCACTGTCCTTGCCCGCATCAAGGAACTCGGCGCGCCGATCGAGGCGCTGAAGAACAAGGAGGTGGCCGAGACCACCAAGGCGATCGACGGCAGCCGCGAGAATTGCCGGGCGCGCGAATGCGAGATGGGCAATCTCGTCTCCGACGCCATCCTCGACCGCACCAAGGGCCAGGGCGTCGAGATCGTCATCTCGAACGGTGGCGGCCTGCGCGCCTCGATCGACCAGGGCACGGTGACCATGGGCGAGGTGCTGACCGTGCTGCCGTTCCAGAACACGCTGGCGACCTTCAAGATCTCGGGCAAGGACCTGGTCGCTGGCCTCGAAAATGGCCTCAGCCAGGTCGAGGACGGCGCCGGCCGCTTCCCGCAGGTCGCCGGGCTGAAATATTCCTTCGACAAGTCGGTCGCGCCCAACGCCGGCCGCGTCAAATCGGTCGAGGTGATGGAGAACGGCGCCTGGGCGCCGATCAACCCGGACAAGCAGTATCTCGTCGCCACCAACAACTATGTCCGCCAGGGCGGCGACGGCTACAAAGTGTTCGCCGAGAAGGCCACGGACGCCTATGACTACGGTCCCGGGTTGGAGCAGGTGGTGGCCGACTATCTCGGCTCGCATCGGCCCTACACGCCCAAGCTCGACGGCCGCATCACCGAGATTGCGGCAACGACTGCGGCGGCTGAGCCGGCCAAGCCTGCGGAACCGGCGAAGCCCGCCGAGACCGCTCCCGCCGCAACCCAGGCGCCTGCGTCCGAGGCAGCAAAGCCGGCCGAGGCTGCGCCAGCGACGGGTGAATCCGCGATGCCGGCTATGCCTTCCGGCTCCAGCGACATTGCCGGCACACCACCGGCCGTTCCGGCTGAAACAGCCCCTGCCGCCCCCGCCGAGACCGCGAAGCCGGCCGAGACGGCGCCGGCTGCGGAACCGGCAAAGCCAGCCGAGACCGCCCCGGCGACACCTGCTCCCGCCGAGCCGGCCAATCCCGCTGAAACCAAGCCGGCAGAAACCAGCCACACCGTCGCCGCCGGCGATACCTATTGGGACCTGGCCAGGAAAGCCTATGGCGATGCGACTAAGTGGAAGCTGATCTCCGAGGCCAACAAGGACTTTAAGCCGCGTCGGCTGCCGCTCGGCGCGACGCTGACCATTCCGCCGGCTTCGAAGTAGGCGGCTACTCCGGAATTCATGGCATCCGCCCGGGCAACCGGGCGGGCGTTCCTTTTCCTTTGCCAAACACGATAAGGTGCGGCCAGACGCAGCATTGAAAACCGGCAGGGCATCGCTAGTTTCGCGGCGCTACCGGAGACCGTTCATGACGCTTGCCAGCCCCACCGATGCCAAAGCCGCCAAGGCGGTCGGTCCGCTGCCCGCCGGCCACCCAGCGGTGAAACAGGGCAAGATCGGCGTCATGCTGATCAATCTCGGCACGCCCGACGGCACCGACTTCAAGCCGATGTGGCGGTATCTCAGGGAATTCCTCTCCGACCCGCGCGTCATCGAGCTCAACAAGGCGATCTGGTACCCGATCCTTTACGGCCTGGTCCTGACCACACGGCCGAAAAAGTCCGGCGCCAACTATGCCAGGATCTGGAACCGGGAGAAGAACGAGTCGCCGCTGCGCACCTTCACCCGTTCTCAGGCAGAGAAGCTCGCCAGTACCCTCGCCGATCACCCGAACATCGTGGTGGATTGGGCGATGCGCTACGGCAATCCCTCGACGGCAAGCGTCGCGCAAAAACTGATCGAACAGGGCTGCGACCGTATCCTGTCCTTCCCGCTCTATCCGCAGTATTCAGCAACGACGACGGCGACCGCCAACGACCAGTTGTTTCGCGCGCTGATGAAGATCAGAAACGCTCCGGCGATCCGCAGCGTGCCGCCCTACTATGATGAACCGGTCTACATCGACGCACTCGCTCACTCGATCGAGCGGCATCTCGAGACGTTGGACTTCGAGCCCGAGGTGGTTATCGCGTCCTATCACGGCATCCCGAAACCCTATTCCGACAAGGGCGATCCCTATCGGTCGCACTGCCTTGAAACGACGCGGCTGCTGCGGGCGAGGCTCGGCTGGGACGAGAACAAGCTCATCAACACCTTCCAGTCGCGTTTCGGCGCCCAGGAATGGTTGCAGCCTTACACCGACGTCACGGTCGAGAAGCTGGCGAAGGACGGGGTGAAATCCATCGCCGTCGTCAATCCGGGCTTTTCCGTCGACTGCATCGAGACGCTGGACGAGATCGGCCGCGAGGCAGCCGAGACCTTCCATCACGCCGGCGGCAAGAAGTTCGCCCATATCCCCTGTCTCAACGACAGCGCCGAGGGCATGGCGGTCATCGAGGCGCTGGTGCGGCGCGAGCTTTCCGGCTGGGTGTGACCGGCTTCATCGACAGCTCGAAAGCGGTGCGCAAAAGCCTTCGCTAACCAATATTCGCGATCACCTGATTGTAACGCTACGGAAACACACTTAAGTGATTCCGTGAAGTCGGTGCCTATTGAGGGAGATACGAAATGGGCTTCAGCGGTTTCGATATTGCCATCATTGTTCTTGTTTTCCTGGTTATCATCCTTCTTTTCAAGGGTATCAAGACGGTACCGCAAGGTTACAACTACACGGTGGAACGCTTCGGCCGTTACACCAAGACGCTGACCCCTGGCCTCAACATCATCAATCCCATCTTCGAGCGCATCGGCGCCAAGATGAACATGATGGAACAGGTGCTCGATGTCCCGACGCAGGAGATCATCACTCGCGACAACGCCATCGTCGGCGTCGACGGCATCGCATTCTTTCAGATCCTCAATGCCGCACAGGCAGCCTACCAGGTCTCAGGCTTGCAAAACGCCATCCTGAACCTCACCATGACCAACATCCGTACCGTCATGGGCTCGATGGACCTCGACGAATTGCTGTCCAACCGCGACGCCATCAACGAGCGCCTGCTGCGCGTCGTCGACGAGGCGGCGCACCCCTGGGGCATCAAGATCACACGCGTCGAGATCAAGGACATCAACCCGCCGGCCAACCTTATTGAATCGATGGGCCGCCAGATGACGGCCGAGCGCAACAAGCGCGCCCAGATCCTGGCCGCGGAGGGTTTGAAGCAATCGCAGATCCTCGAGGCCGAGGGCCGGCGGGAAGCCGCCTTCCGGGATGCCGAAGCGCGTGAGCGCTCGGCGGAGGCCGAAGCCAAGGCGACCCAGGTCGTGTCGGAGGCCATCGCCAAGGGCGACGTGCAGGCGCTCAACTACTTCGTCGCCCAGAAATACACCGAGGCGCTGTCTAAGATCGGCTCGGCGCCCAACAACAAGATCGTGCTGATGCCGCTCGAGGCGTCATCCCTCATCGGCACGCTGGGCGGCATCGGCGAGATCGCCCGCGAAATTTTCAAGGGCGACGGCTCTTCCGGCACACAGCGGCAGGCATCCCGCCCGCCGGCGGTCAAGCCCAGCGACAACTGATGTGACGGCCGCAATTCCAGGAAAAGTGTGACGCGGTTTTCCGTCCGGAATTGCGGCAAACAAAGAAAACAGGACGGTTCCTCGTTTCCGCGAAGCGAGGAACTGCTCCGGGTGGGAGAACATCAATGATCGACCGCATCGTTTCGGAACTCGGCCCGTGGAACTGGATGGTTCTGGGCATAGTGCTCCTGGTGATGGAAGTCGTGGCGCCCGGCGTGTTCATGCTGTGGATCGGCATCGCGGCGCTGATCATCGGCGCGGTGTCGCTGGCGATCTGGGACGCCGCTTTCTGGACCTGGCAGGTCCAGGTCCTGGCCTTCCTCGTGCTGGCCGTGATCTCGGCCTATGTCGGCCGGCAGATCGCCGTCAGCCGGCAAGGCAGCGTCGACCAGCCGCTGCTCAACCGCCGCGGCGCCCAGATGGTCGGCCGGACAGCGACATTGGCCGAGCCGATCAAGAACGGCCGCGGCCGCATCCGGCTCGGCGACACGCTGTGGCGCGTCTCCGGACCCGACCTGCCGGTCGGCACGCAGGTGCGCGTGACCGGGGCGGCGGATACCGATCTGGAGCTGACCGTCGAGGCTATCTGAGCCGACTGCCGCTCAGGATGCGTTGGATACTGACGCTATCTAGGCGGCGCCGATGCGCAGCAGATCGTGCAGATGCACCAGCCCGACCGGGCGTCCGCCCTCGACGACCATGAGGCTGGTGATGGCGGATGTGTTGATGGTCTGCAGCGCCGTCGCCACCAGCGTGTCCGGGCTGGCCGTCTTCGGCTTCTTTGTCATCACCTGATCGACGCTCATCGTCAGAAGGTCGCTGGCAATGTGGCGGCGGATGTCGCCGTCGGTGACGATGCCGACCAGCGCGCCGTCGGCGCCGGTGATCGCCACGCAGCCAAAGCCTTTGCGCGACAATTCCAGGATCGCTTCCTGCATGCCTGTGCCCGACGGCACCAGCGGCAGCCTTTCGCCGACATGCATGATCTCACGCAGCTGGGTCAGGTTGGCGCCGAGCTGTCCGCCCGGATGGAAGGTGCGGAAATGGTCCGGCGTGAAGCCGCGCGCCTCGAGCAGCGCGATCGCCAAGGCATCGCCCATGACGAGCTGCAGCAGGGCGGAGGTTGTGGGCGCCAGCCCATGCGGGCAGGCCTCGGGCACGGGCGGCAGCAGCAGCACGACATCGGCGGCCCGCGCCAGCGCCGAGCTCTCGCCGGACGTGATGGCGATCAGCGGGATGGAAAAGCGCCTGGAATAGGCGACGATGCCCATCAATTCCTTGCTCTCGCCCGACCAGGACATGGCAATGATGGCGTCGTCCCGGGCGATCATGCCGAGATCGCCGTGATTGGCCTCCGCCGGATGGACGAAAAAGGCTGGAGTGCCGGTCGAGGCCAGCGTGGCGGCGATCTTAGAGCCGATATGGCCGCTCTTGCCGACGCCGGTGACGATGACACGGCCGTCGATCCGCGAAATCAGGTCGATGGCCGCCGCGAATGGCTCGGCCAGTCCGTTTGCGAGCCCGGCGGCCAGGGCCGCCATGCCGGCCTGCTCCGTCGCCACCGTTCTCAGCGCCGATTCGATCGCAGCCTGCCTGTTGGGCTGCTTTCTTTCTGGGGACCCCGCATGCATGGGCGAAGCGATTAGCGCTTTGCCGCGCCCCTGTCCAACAGAATTGTCCAACAGAATTGCCTCATGCCGCCGATTGGAAGGGCTCCGAGGCGGCTCTCTCAACCCTCCGTTAACCATCCGTATTTACGGTTCGGTAAGTATGGCGCAACCGCGCCGCGCAAGCAGTGGTGACGATGTCCGGGGGCCAGCCTGAAACGAAAATCGGTCGGAGGGGCATTGCCGTTGCAGCACTGCTGCTGACGGCGAGCGCATTTGCCTTGCTGCGCCCGGCGCCGGCATTTTCGCAGGAAACCGAGCTGCGCGGCGAGGTTTCCGAATCGGCGATACTTGCCGACCAGCAGCGCAAGGCCAGGCTGTTGCGGGTGCAAGGGACGCAGGATCGGAACGCTCCCGCCTCGGCCGTCCAGGACACGGCGTCGACAACCTATCAGCCGGCAAGCCCCGGCGCCGTTCCCGATGACGACCAGACAGCGGGCGCGTCGGGCAGCATCTTCGACCAGCCGCCGGCAGCCAACGACCCGCTGGCCGACACGACGGCGCCGGCAAAGCCGCGCCGGCCTTCGACGGCAAAGCAGCGTGCCCAGGACGCCAAGGCCGACACCAAGGCGAATACCAAGACCGCCGACAAGAAGAAGGCCAGGAAGAAAGCGGGCGAGGCTATCGACAGCACGACCACTGCTGCCACCAGCACTACCAGCGACCAGACCGATACCACGGCGACCGATACCGACGGCAGCAACCGCCGCGCCGTCACCATCGACAGCGTCGACAAGCGGAAGCTCGACCCGGGCCAGGAGCGTACCGGATCGATCGATGGACAGAAGATCAAGCCGGAGGAAGATCCCTTCGCTGCTCCCGGCGTCAGGATCGGCACGTTTCTGTTCCGGCCGACGCTGGAGCAAGGCTTCACTGCCACGTCCAATGCCGATTCCAGCAACACCGGCAAATCGGCCGTTCTGTCCGAGACGGCGCTGCGTTTCACCGCGACCTCCGACTGGCGCGAGAATTCGGCTTTGATCACCGGCTACGGCCAGTTCCGCAACACCGTCTCGGGCCAAAAGATCAACGACGCGCAGGGCCGCATCGAGGGCCAGCTCAATGTCGATCTCGACAACGAACTGCGCGCCATCGCCAAACTAGGCTACGAGGCGGCACCCGAATCGGCCTCCTCGCCGGATGCGATCGCCGGCGTCACCTCGCAGCCGCTGCGCCAGACCGTGGACGGCAGCCTCGGTCTCGAAAAGACTGTCGGCAAGATGCGCTATGCGCTGACCGGGGCGGTCTCGCATGACTTCTACGGCGACGCCGAGCTCTCCAACGGCACCACCGTGTCGCAGAAGGATCGCGACTCCACACTCTACACCGCGACCTTACGCGCCGGTTACGAGATCTCGCCCGCGCTGACACCCTTCACGGAGGTCGAGGCCGGGCGGCGCGTCTATGACCTGCGCACCGACACCGACGGCTTCCAAAGGTCCTCGACCAGGCTTGGCGCGCGTGCCGGCCTCGAGCTTGACATGGGCGAGAAGCTGTCCGGCGAATTCTCCGCCGGCTGGCTGCGCGAGGCCATCGACGACAGCCGTCTGCCGGCGGTAGCCGGCCCAAGCATCAACGCCGACCTCAAATGGTCGCCCGAGCGCGGCACCACCATCGGGCTCACCGGCAAGACCAGCGTCGAGACGACAACGACGGCCGGCCAGAGCGGCGATATCCTCTATTCCGGCCGTTTGACCGGCGAGCGCCAGATCCGCGCCAATCTGACGGCGAACACCGCGCTCGGCCTCGACTGGCGCGACTATACCGGCTCCGACGGCCACGACCTGATCCTGAGCGCCGAAGCCGGACTGACCTGGTGGCTCAATCGCTATGCCGGGATAACCACCCGCGTCAGGACCGAGAAGCTGACCAGCAACCTGCTCGGCCGCGACTACACGGCCAACAGCGTCTATCTCGGTCTGAAGGTCCAGCGCTGAAGAGCAGCGGCAATGGCCCAAGCCTATGCCGAGATTCAGGTCAGGCCGAGACGAGAACGGTAGGTTCCGAGAACCGGAGCGGAGCGTACTCAAAGTACGTGAGCACCGGAAGCGCAGGAACCTGCCGTTCGCAGACCGGCCTCACCTGAATATCGGCATAGGCTAGAACGCGGCGCCGCGGCGCTCGACCGGCCGCACCTCGTCCAGCAGCGTGCGGATGACGCCGGCCATGCTTCCGTTCATGTCGCTGCGCCACAGCGCGAAGGCGACATTGGCCTCGACGAAACCTTCCGGCGAGCCGCAGTCGAAGGTGCGTCCCTTATAGTGATAGCCGTAGAAGGGCTGCTTCTTCTCCAACTTCAGCATTGCGTCGGTCAGCTGGATCTCGTTGCCGGCGCCACGTTCCTGGCTTTCCAGGATGCCGAAGATTTCCGGCTGCAGGATGTAGCGGCCGTTGATGTAAAGATTGGAAGGAGCAGTGCCCTGCTTCGGCTTCTCCACCATGCCGGTGATGCGGAAGCCGTGATGGGTGTCCTCGCCGCGGCCGACAATGCCGTATTTATGCGCCTCGGCCGGGTCGCATTCCTGCACGGCGATGATGTTGTTGCCGGTCTCGGCATAGAGTTCGACCATGTCCTTCATGCAGCTCTTTTCCGACTGCATGATCATGTCGGGCAGAAGCAGCGCGAAAGGCTCGTCGCCGACCAGCTCGCGAGCGCACCAGACGGCGTGGCCGAGGCCCATCGGCACCTGCTGGCGCGTGAAGCTCGTCTGTCCCGGCGCCGGCTGCAGCCGCTGCAGGCGGGCGAGCTGGTCGTCCTTGCCGCGCTGGGCGAGCGTGTCGTAGAGCTCGAACTGGACGTCGAAATGGTCCTCGATGACCGCCTTGTTGCGCCCGGTCACGAAGATGAAATGCTCGATGCCGGCCTCGCGCGCCTCATCGACCACATATTGGATGACCGGCCGGTCGACGACGGTCAGCATTTCCTTCGGAATAGCCTTGGTGGCCGGGAGGAACCGCGTGCCGAGACCTGCAACCGGGAAAACTGCCTTGCGAACGCGCTTCATGCTGACACCCCTGCTTTTCGCCAATTATCCGCTCGGCGGCACGCTCCGCAATCCCCCCAAACATTTTCACGCCGGAATCATTTTCACGCCGGAATGTTGGGCTACCGAACGGCCAGGTTGAGTGTGAGAGCTAAAAGCCGCGACACCTCTTTTCGTTCCCTGCGGCACCTATGGTAAACTAAATACTAACCCGGTTCGGCGTTGAATGATCCTTCCTGATTTGACGAAGGAGGAAATGATGTCCGTTCGCAACACCGCAAGGCGCCTAACGGCACTGGCGACCGCAGCCGGCCTGACATTGGCCCTGCTGATGCCTGCCGGACCCGCTTTCGCCGATGCCGGGTTCCGCCAATGGGTGGCCGGCTTCCGCGCCACCGCGGTGGCAGGCGGCGTTTCGGGCGCTGTCTACGATCAGGCAATGAGAGGCATCGAGCCCGATCCGGTCGTGCTGGAAAAGGCCCGCACCCAGCCGGAATTCACCGCACCCGCCTGGGATTATTTCGACAACCGCGTACATGACCAGTCGGTGGCCAATGGCCGCGCCATGGCGAAGAAATGGAGGCCGTGGCTGGATCGGATCGAGGCGCGGTTCGGCGTCGACCGCAATATCCTGCTGGCGATCTGGTCGATGGAATCCAACTACGGCGAGATCCTCAAGCGCGACGACATCATGCGCAATGTCATCCGTTCGCTTTCCACCCTCGCCTATGGCGACGCGAAGCGCTCGAAATATGCCCGCACGCAGCTGATCGCGGCGCTGAAGATCCTGCAGACCGGCGACATCGACGAGAGCCATCTGATGGGCTCCTGGGCCGGCGCGATGGGCCAGACCCAGTTCATCCCGACCAGCTATCAGCGCTATGCAGTCGACATGGACGGCAACGGCAGGCGCGATATCTGGAATTCGATCCCCGATGCGCTGGCGACCTCCGCCAACCTGCTCATGAAGAATGGCTGGCAGGCAGGCAAGACCTGGGGCTATGAGGTCACCATACCGGCCGGCAAGCTGCCCGGCGGCGCAAAGACAATTGTCCAGTGGCAGGCTCTGGGGGTCGTGAGGGCCAGCGGCAAGCCGTTCAGGAACCTGACCGACAAGGCGACGCTGAAAGTGCCGGACGGCCGGGGCGGCCCCGCCTTCCTGATGATCCGGAATTTCTCGGTTATCAAGGCCTATAACAACGCCGACAAATACGCTTTGGCCGTCGGCCTGCTCGCCGACGAGATCGCCGGCGGCACCGGCCTGGTGCAGGACTGGCAGCGCCCCTTCACCAAGCTCAGCTTCGAGGAGCGGCAAGAGCTGCAGAAGCGGCTTTCCGAGCACGGCTATTATGACGGCAAGTTCGACGGCAAGATCGGTGACGGCTCGAAGGCCGCCATCATGGCCTATCAGGCCAAGGTTGGCCTGACCCAGGATGGCTATCCGAGCCTTGAAGTGCTCAAATGGCTCCGCAAGCAGTAGAGCCTGAGGAATCGCATGGCATCCTTTCAAAGACGGCAAGGATGCTGTAGCGCTTCGGCTTGGGCATGACTTTCCGCGTCTGCCTGGTCATGCGCCAAGGGATGGAGAGTTGTTTGGTGTCGGTTGCGCGTATCAGGCAGAGCATTCGCCGGGCGCCCGTCCTGATTCTTGCCCTTGCCGTGCTTGTCGTCACCGCCGCCGGCGCTTTCCACGCCCCCGCGTTCGCGCAGGAGGAAAGCCGTGGCTGGTCGCTGCGTGACCTTCTGTTTCCGCGCCGCAGCGAACGCATCGAGCCGCCCGTCGAAGTCCAGCCAAGGCCGAAACCCAAGAAGAAGCTCAAGCCGCGCCCGCCGGCGGAACCCGAGACGCCGATCGTCGAGAAGACGAACGACGCCCGCGTCGTGCTGGTGGTCGGCGATTTTTTGGCGGGCGGGCTGGCGGAGGGCCTCGATACGGCCTTTGCCGACAATCCCGCTGTCAGGATCGTGGCCCGCTCCAACGGTTCGTCCGGATTCGTTCGTGACGACGTCTACAATTGGCCGGCCCAGATAAAATCGCTGATCGAAACCGAGAAACCGGCGGCTGTGATCGTCATGCTGGGTTCCAACGACCGGCAGCAGATGAAGGTCGGCGACGTGCGCGAGCAGCCGCGCTCGGAGAACTGGACCAAGGAATATGAGCGCCGCACCGATGCGCTGGGCAAGGCCCTTCAGGAGACCAAGGTGCCGTTCCTGTGGGTCGGCATGCCGGCTTTCGGTGTGTCGAAGATGAACTCCGACATGCTCGCCTTCAACGACATCTATCACTCGGTCGCCCAAAGCCATGGCGGCGAGTTCGTCGATGTCTGGGACGGCTTCGTCGACGAGAATGGCGCGTTCGTCACCTCAGGCCCGGACATCAACGGCCAGCCGGTGCGCCTGCGTTCCGACGACGGCATCAACGTCACCAAGGCCGGCAAGCGCAAGCTCGCCTTCTATACGGAAAAGCCGCTGGCCAAGATCCTCGGACTGGCGGCGCCGGGAAGCATCACCACCGTGTCGGCGCCGGCCGGCGCTCCGGTCGAGGCGCCGAAGCCTGCCGCCGCGCCCGTCATCGTCGACCGCACCGCGCCGATGCTGCTCGGCGACCCGGCGCTCGACGGCGGCACCGAACTGCTGGGTGCCGCGCAGCCGGCCAGGGCCGATCCGAATCTGCCCGGCGAAAAGCTGATCCTGGAAGGCAAGGCTCCCGCGGCCTCGCCCGGCCGCGTCGACGATTTTTCCTGGCCGCCGAAGCCGACCGCCGTCGCTCAGCCAGATACGACGACGGGCATCAATCAGTAGCTCATCGGCTCGGAGACCGTTTAAGAAATTCGCTCCTGTGAGTCAGATGGTGGTGTTTTCGAGAACCGGAGCGGAGCGTACGTTGCCGTACGTGAGCACCGGAAGCGCAGAAAACGCCATCAGCTGGCCGCAGGAGTAGAATTTCTAAACGGTCTCAGCGCGGCAGTACCGTCGATCCCATCAGCGCCTCGTCGATCGAGCGCGCCGCCTGGCGGCCCTCGCGGATCGCCCAGACCACCAGCGACTGGCCGCGGCGCACGTCGCCCGCCGCATAGAGCTTGTCGACGCTGGTCCTGTAGTCGCGATCATTGGCCTCGACATTCCGCGAGCGGCGGCTGTCGGTGACGACCTTGATCTTGCCGTCCAGTTCCTTCATCAGGCTGTCGCTCGCCGGGCCGGCAAAGCCGATGGCGATGAAGGCGAGATCGGCGCGGATGACGAATTCGCTGCCGGCGATCGGCTTGCGCTTCTCGTCCACCTCGCAGCAGCGCACGCCGGTCAACTGGCCGTCCTCGCCGATGAATTCGAGCGTCGCCACCTGGAATTCGCGCTCGGCGCCCTCAGCCTGCGAGGAAGACGTGCGCATCTTGGTCGCCCAATAGGGCCATACGGAGAGCTTGTCTTCCTTCTCGGGCGGCTGCGGACGGATGTCGAGCTGCGTCACGCGCACCGCGCCCTGGCGGAAGGCGGTGCCGATGCAGTCGGACGCGGTGTCGCCGCCGCCGACCACCACGACATGCTGGCCGCCGGCGATGATCGGATGCGAGGGCCAGGCCACCGACTGGATCGGCTCGCCGCCGACGCGGCGGTTCTGCTGCACCAGATAAGGCATCGCGTCGTAGACGCCGCTGAGATCGGCCCCCGGAATGCCGGCCGGACGCGGCGTTTCCGAGCCGCCGCAATAGAGCACCGCGTCGAATTCCCCGAGCAGGTCAGTCGCTTTCATGTCGACGCCTACATTGACGCCGCAATGGAAGGTGACACCCTCGCCCTGCATCTGCTCGATGCGCCGGTCGATATAGTGCTTCTCGATCTTGAAGTCCGGAATGCCGTAGCGCATCAGCCCGCCGGGGCGGCTTTCGCGCTCATAGACATGCACGTCGTGCCCGGCGCGGCCGAGCTGCTGCGCCGCCGCCATGCCCGATGGTCCGGAGCCGATGACGGCAACCCGCTTGCCGGTCTTCTTTTCCGGCGGATAGGGCCGGATATGGCCGGTTTCGTAGGCCTTGTCGGCGATCGCCTGCTCGACCGTCTTGATGGCGACCGGAATGTCCTCGAGATTCAGCGTGCAGGCTTCCTCGCAGGGCGCCGGGCAGATGCGGCCGGTGAATTCCGGGAAATTGTTGGTCGAATGCAGATTGCGGATCGCGCTGTCCCAGTCGCCATTGTAGACGAGGTCGTTCCAGTCCGGGATCTGGTTGTGGATCGGGCAGCCGGTCGGCCCATGGCAGAACGGAATGCCGCAATCCATGCAGCGCGCGGCCTGTTTCTCGACCTCCTTATCCGACATCGGCAGCGTGAATTCGCGGAAATGCCGGATGCGGTCCGAGGCCGGCTGGTACTTGTGAACCTGCCGGTCGATCTCGAGAAAGCCTGTTACCTTGCCCATAGTCCAGTTCCTGCTGTCCGAAGGCACGCTTTTGTCGGCGCACCCGTTAACCCCATAAGGCTGTCATGGCAACCGCACCTTGTTGGAGCATGACCTTCGCCGAAAACCGGTTCCCACTTTTCGGGATCATGCTCTCGGGGTCAGGATTGTTGGTGAGGATGCCGGCCGGAAAGTCATCTTTCCGGCCATGCCCGATGCTTATTCCGCCGCCACGCTCATGCGCATGCGTTCCATCTCGATCAAGGCGCGGCGGTATTCCACCGGCATGATCTTGCGGAATTTCGGCCGGAAATTCTGCCAGTTGTCGAGGATCTCGCGCCCGCGCACCGAACCGGTGAAATGCACGTGGTTGGAGATCAACTGGTAGAGCCGTTCCTCGTCATGGCTGGTCATGTCGCCCGACACGTCGACGCGGCCCTTGTGGTCGAGATCGCCGCCGTGATGGAGCAGCTTCTCCATCAGGTCGTCCTCTTCCGGAACCGGCTCCAGCTCGACCATCGCCATGTTGCAGCGTTCGGCGAAATCGCCCTTCTCGTCCAGCACATAGGCGACGCCGCCCGACATGCCGGCCGCGAAATTGCGCCCCGTCTTGCCGAGCACGACGACGATGCCGCCGGTCATGTATTCGCAGCCATGGTCGCCGACGCCTTCAACGACAGCCGCCACGCCCGAATTGCGCACGGCGAAGCGCTCGCCGGCGACACCGGCGAAATAGGCTTCGCCTTCGGTCGCGCCGTAAAGCACGGTGTTGCCGACGATGATCGAGTCGGCCGCAACGATCTTGGCTTCTTCCGGCGGGCGGATGACGATGCGGCCGCCCGACAGGCCCTTGCCGACGTAGTCATTGCCGGCGCCGACCAGCTCGAACGACACGCCGCGCGCGAGAAACGCGCCGAAGGACTGGCCGGCCGTGCCGGTCAGCTTCACCTGGATGGTGTCCTCGCGCAGGCCCTTGTGCTTGAAGCGCTTGGCCACCTCGCCCGACAGCATCGCGCCGGCAGAGCGGTCGACGTTGCGGATCGGCAGCTCGATGGTGACGGGCTGCTTGGCGTCCAGCGCCGGCTTGGCCAGCTCGATCAGCTTGCGGTCGAGCACGTCGTCGATCGGATGCTTCTGCCGCTCGGTCCAGTGCAGCGCCTCATGCGGCGCGTCGGGCTTGAAGAACATCTTCGAGAAGTCGAGCCCGCGCGCCTTCCAGTGCTGGATCACGTCGCGCTTTTCCAGAAGGTCGCTGTCGCCGATGATCTGGTCGAGATGGGTGAAGCCCATTTCGGCGAGCAGCGCCCGCACCTCTTCCGCCACATAGAAGAAGAAGTTGATGACGTGCTCCGGCGTGCCCTTGAAGCGCTTGCGCAGCACCGGATCCTGCGTCGCCACGCCCACCGGACAGGTGTTGAGATGGCACTTGCGCATCATGATGCAGCCGGCCGCGATCAGCGGCGCGGTCGAGAAGCCGAACTCGTCGGCGCCAAGCAGCGCGCCGATGATGACGTCGCGCCCGGTGCGCAAGCCGCCGTCGACCTGCAGTGCCACGCGGCTACGCAAGCCGTTGAGCACCAGCGTCTGATGCGTCTCGGCAAGGCCCATTTCCCACGGGCTACCGGCATGCTTGAGCGAGGTCAGCGGCGAAGCGCCGGTGCCGCCGTCATAGCCCGAGATGGTGATGTGGTCGGCGCGCGCCTTGGCGACGCCCGCCGCGACCGTGCCGACGCCGACTTCCGACACCAGCTTGACCGAGACATCGGCCGCCGGATTGACGTTCTTCAGGTCGTAGATCAGCTGCGCCAGATCCTCGATCGAATAGATGTCGTGATGCGGCGGCGGCGAGATCAGGCCGACGCCGGGCGTCGAATGCCTGACCTTGGCGATGGTCGCGTCGACCTTGTGTCCAGGCAGCTGGCCGCCCTCGCCGGGCTTGGCGCCTTGGGCGACCTTGATCTGCATGACGTCGGAATTAGCCAGATACTCCGCCGTGACGCCGAACCGGCCCGAAGCGACCTGCTTGATAGCCGAGCGTTCCGGGTTCTTGCCGCCGCCGGGCAGCGGCAGATAACGGTCGGCCTCTTCGCCACCCTCGCCGGTGTTCGACTTGCCGCCGATCTGGTTCATGGCGCGCGCCAGCGTGGTGTGCGCTTCCCTGGAGATCGAGCCGAACGACATCGCCCCGGTCGAGAAACGCTTGACGATCTCGGCCGCCGGCATGACGTCCTCGATCGCGACCTTCTTGCGGCCGGCTTCTTCGGCCAGCTTGATCTTGAACAGGCCGCGGATGGTTTGCGCCCGCGCCGTCGCGCTGTCGATCTGCGCCGAATACTCCTTGAACGTGTCCCAGGATCCCTGCCGCACGGCATGCTGCAAGGTGGCGACCGCATCCGGCGACCACATATGCGCCTCGCCGCGCATGCGGAACATGTATTCGCCGCCGACCTCGAGGCTGTTGCGCAGCACCGGATCGCTGCCGAACGCATCGCTGTGGCGGCTGAGCGTCTCGGTGGCGATCTCGTCCAGGCCGACGCCTTCGATCAGCGTCGCGGTGCCGGTGAAATACTTCTCGACGAAATCGGACTTCAGCCCGATGGCGTCGAAGATCTGCGCGCCGCAATAGGACTGGTAGGTCGAGATGCCCATCTTGGACATCACCTTGAGGATGCCCTTGCCGATCGACTTGATGTAGCGCGAGACGACCTCGTATTCGTCGACCTCCGCCGGCAGTTCGCCGCGCTTGTGCATGTCGAGCAGCGTGTCGAAGGCGAGATAAGGGTTGATCGCCTCGGCGCCATAGCCGGCGAGGCAGCAGAAATGATGCACCTCGCGCGGCTCGCCGGATTCGACGACGAGGCCGACCGACGTGCGCAACCCCTTGCGGATCAGGTGGTGATGCACCGCCGCCGTGGCCAGAAGGGCTGGAATGGCGATGCGGTCGGGCCCGACCTGGCGGTCTGACAGGATGATGATGTTGTAGCCGCCGGCGACCGCCGCCTCGGCCCGTTCGCAGAGCCGGTCGATGGCGCCCTGCATGCCGGCAGCGCCCTCGTTCGAGCCGTAGGTGATGTCGATCGTCTTGGTGTCGAAACGGTCCTCGGTGTGCCCGATGGAGCGGATCTTTTCGAGATCGCCATTGGTCAGGATCGGCTGGCGCACTTCCAGCCGCTTGCGGCGCGACGTGCCGACCAGGTCGAAGATGTTCGGCCGCGGCCCGATGAACGACACCAGGCTCATCACCAGCTCCTCGCGGATCGGGTCGATCGGCGGGTTGGTGACCTGGGCGAAGTTCTGCTTGAAATAGGTGTAGAGCAGCTTCGACTTGTCCGACATCGCCGAGATCGGCGTATCGGTGCCCATCGAGCCGACAGCTTCCTGGCCGGTGGTGGCCATCGGCGCCATCAAAAGCTTGGTGTCTTCCTGCGTGTAGCCGAAGGATTGCTGGCGATCGAGCAGGCTGACATCCTTGCGCAGCGCACGCGGCTCGACCGGCTTCAGGTCTTCCAGGATCAGTTGCGTGTTGGCGAGCCAGCTCTTGTAGGGATGCCTGGTCGCGATCTCCGACTTGATCTCCTCGTCGGAGACGATGCGGCCCTTGGCGAGGTCGATCAGAAGCATGCGGCCGGGCTGCAGCCGCCACTTCTGCACGATCTTTTCCTCCGGCACCGGCAGCGCGCCGGCTTCCGACGCCATGATGACGCGGTCGTCGTCGGTGACGATGTAGCGCGCCGGGCGCAGGCCGTTGCGGTCGAGCGTGGCGCCGATCTGGCGGCCGTCGGTGAACACCACCGCTGCCGGCCCGTCCCACGGCTCCATCAGCGCCGCATGGTATTCGTAGAAAGCCTTGCGGTCGGCGTCCATGAGCTTGTTGCCGGCCCAGGCTTCCGGGATCAGCATCATCATGGCGTGGGTGAGCGAGTAACCGCCCTGGAACAGGAACTCGAGCGCGTTGTCGAAGCACGCGGTGTCGGACTGGCCCTCATAGGAGATCGGCCATAACTTCGAGATGTTGTTGCCGAACAGCTCGGAATCGACCGAGGCCTGGCGTGCCGCCATCCAGTTGTTGTTACCGCGCACCGTGTTGATCTCGCCGTTGTGCGCGACCATGCGATAGGGATGCGCCAGCTTCCACGACGGGAAGGTGTTGGTCGAGAATCGCTGGTGGACCAGGATCAGCGCTGTTTCGAAGCGCGGATCCTTGAGGTCCTTGTAATAGGCGCCGACCTGGTAGGCCAGGAACATGCCCTTGTAGACAATGGTGCGCGCCGACAGCGACACGCAATAGGCGCCGATGTCCTTGTTGTCGTTCTCGGCATAGATGCGGCCCGAGATCACCTTGCGCAGCAGATAAAGCCGCGCCTCATATTCCTCGTCATCCGGGATGTCGGCCGTACGGCCGATGAACACCTCCCGGTGGAAAGGCTCCGAGGCGACGATATCGGGCGCCTTCGACAGTGACGAATTGTCGACCGGCACGTCGCGGAACCCGATGAGCGGCAGCCCTTCCGACTGCGCCGATTCGGCGATGATCTCTTCGATATGGGCGCGAAGCGCCGCGTCCTGCGGCATGAACCAATGGCCGACGCCATACTGGCCGGCCGGAGGCAGCTCGACGCCCTTGGCGGCCATTTCCTCACGGAAGAAGGCGTCAGGGATCTGCACCAGCACGCCGGCGCCGTCGCCGACCAGCGGATCGGCGCCGACGGCGCCGCGATGGGTGAGGTTTTCCAGCATCGCCAGACCGTCCTCAACGATCCGGTGCGACTTCACGCCCTTCATGTTGGCGATGAAGCCGACGCCACAGGCGTCATGCTCGTTGCGCGGATCATAGAGGCCTTGCGCGGCAGGGCCGTTGGTGGTTCGGCCGCCTTTGGTCAGGACGGTATTTTTAACGACTGCCGCTTTCGTCTGCGCGGCCCGGCCGTTGATCGCAGATGGCGTCAGTTCCGTCATCGTCCTATCCTCCGTTCTCCACCTTGGCCCTGACTGTCTGAGGGCGCTGGTTTGCCTTGGGAAGCACAAGGCTTCCCCTTGATCCTTGCTGCACGTCTCGCGAAATCCATCGAACCATACGGCTATACGCCCGGTTCGCATCCGGTATCGTACAGGCCAGAGCCGGGCCGTCTACCCGCCGCTCGCGACAATGGCCGGAATGGCAGCAATGATACGCCAGTCCAGCCTGTTTTGTGCGACAAAATAAGACAGCACTACTGTCCTAAATTTTTTATGGCAGAAATCAGGGACCTATACAAGACCGATTCACAAAAAACTTGGGCGCGCCGCGACACAAAATTTCGTGACGAACGCTGGAAACGCAACCTTCGGTCCGGCTCTTTCGAGGTGATGCGCTGGCTTCACCGCTTTGCCGGCGATTGGCCCTTGCGCTTCTCCCGCCGAAGCGGTCAAGTCCCGCCGCTTTTGCCAACCACAATACGGACCTCTCGATGTTCTTTGCATCCGACAACTGGGCGGGCGTGCATCCCGACATTTCGGCCAATCTCTCCCGCCACGCCGCCGACACCGCCGTCGCCTACGGCGACGGTGATCTGGACCGCGCCGTCTATCGCCGCTTCAACGAGATCTTCGAGCGCGAGGTTCAGGTCTTCTTCGTTGCGACCGGCACCGCGGCCAATGCGCTTTCGATGGCCGGGCTGAACCGTATCGGCGGCATCGTGCTTTGCCATTCCGAAGCGCATATGAATGTCGACGAGTTCGGCGCGATGGGCTCCTACACCGGCGGCGCGCGCACGGCGCCGGTCCCGGGACCGCTGGGGCGCATGAATCCGGAGGCGCTCGACCGCGCCATCAGTCGCTATTCGCAGGACCTTGCTCCCGCCGGCCAGCCGATGGCGGTTACCCTCACCCAGGCGACCGAGGTCGGCACGGTCTATAGCGTCGACGACGTCAAGGCGATCGCCGAGGTCAGCCGCCGCCACAAGCTGCCGCTGCACATGGATGGGGCGCGCTTCGCCAACGCGATCGCGGCAACGGGCGTCAGCCCGGCCGAAATGACCTGGAAGAGCGGCGTCGACCTCATCTCCTTCGGCGGCACCAAGAACGGCTGCTGGATGGCCGATGCGGTGGTGATCCTCAATCCGGATGTCGGCAAGGAATTGCGCCTGTTGCGCCAGCGCGCCGGGCAGACTTTTTCCAAGGCGCGCTTCATCTCGGCCCAGTTCGAAGCCTATTTCACCGACGATCTGTGGCTGCGGATGGGCGGGCACGCCAATCAAATGGCCGCGCACCTGGCCGAAACCATCGAGGATGCGCCGGGAGGCAGGCTCGCCTGGCTGCCACAGGCCAATGAGGTGTTCGCGATCCTCAACCGCGAGACGGCCGAGAAGCTGCGGACGGCAGGCGCCAAATTCCATGAATGGGGCGTGCCTTCAGGATTCGACGGGCACCTCGGCGACAACGAAGCGATCTACCGCTTCGTCGCCAGCTTCGCGACCGCGACCGAGGAGATCGAACGCCTCGGTAAGCTGCTGGCTTGAGTCGAGGTAAGCCGATGACCAGGCCGCCTCTCGGCTCGACCATGCGGCTGGTCCGTCCGGCGCCGAATGTGCTGGGCTTCTACGACGGCCGCGTCGATGGCGTCCGTGTCTGGTCGGACGAGCCGAACTGGCTGGATGACGGCGCCTATACGCTCGGCATCTGCACCTATGGATCGTCGACGGATCGCAGGCGCTTGTCTACGACACGCATATCTCGCTCGCCCACGCCCGCTTCATCAGGCACACGCTCGATGGAATGGGCGTGACCTCGATACGCGTCGTGCTCAGCCACTGGCATGACGATCATATCGCCGGCAACGAGGCGTTTAAGGATTGCGAAATCATCGCCAACAGCCTCACCGCATCGGCGCTTGAACGCGGCCGGGCCGAGATCGAGGGCGGCAATCCGCCGATCAAGCCGCTCGTGCTGCCCAACAGGATATTTGGGAACAGCCTGAGCCTGACGGTCGGAGCGATCGCGATCGAACTGCGTCAGGTGGAAATCCACAGCCATGACGGCACGGTGCTGCTGATGCCCGATGCCGGCTTGCTGCTGGCCGGCGACACGCTGGAGGATTCCATCACCTATGTCTCGGAGCCGGAGCGTCTGTCGGAACACTTGATAGACCTCGAGCGCATGGCCGGTTGGCGGTTCGATCGGATCCTGCCCAATCATGGTTCCTTGGAGACAATCAAGGCCGGTGGCTATGACAGAAGCTTCATCGCCGCAACCGAGGCCTATCTCCGAAAGCTGCTTGCCTGCCGGCAAGACCCCGACCTGGCGAAACAGGATCTGAAGACCTTCGGCGCCGACATGTTTGCAACGACGGCAGTTCAGTATTTTGCGCCGTATGAACCCGTGCACCGACAGAACGTGGAGGCCGTTATCACGGCAAAGCGCCGGTAATGGGCCTAGGCCAGTACGGTCCGTTGCCGATGGCACAATAAAAAGCGGCGCCTCTCGGCGCCGCTTTCGTCTCGGGAGGAGACGGACTTTGTGGGATCCGCGATTACGCGGCCGCTTTCGCCTCGATCTGCTTGGCCTTGTCCGAGGACTGGGTAATCGCGATCTTGCGCGGCTTCAGCTCCTCGGGAATGTTGCGCTTGAGGTCGACGAAGAGCAGGCCGTTCTTCAGCGTGGCGCCTTCCACTTCGACGTGGTCGGCGAGCTGGAAGCGGCGCTCGAAGGCGCGCGAGGCGATGCCGCGATAGAGCAGCTCGGAACCCTCGCCATTACCCTCTTCCTTGCGCTCGCCCTTGACGGTCAGCACGTTGCGGTGGGCTTCAATCGAAATCTCGTCTTCCGAGAAGCCGGCAACGGCCATCGAGATGCGATAGGCGTTCTCGCCGGTCCGCTCGATGTTATAAGGCGGATAGGTCTGCGCGGTCTCGGGCTGGCCGAGCGTATCGAGCATGGTGAACAGCCGGTCGAAGCCGACGGTCGAACGATAAAGCGGGGAAAAATCAACGTGACGCATGATGTGTTCTCCTGTTGAGCAACATGGTTTGCGTATGGCCCCCTGCGAAACCCTCGAAAGGCGTTCCGAATAGGCCAGCGGCCCCGACAATCGGCGGCCGCAACCCTCATTTGGGAAGCTCAAAAACCCATTTCAAGGTTTTTTCGGCGGCCGCAATGCGGCCAAGTTGATGAACGGCGGATGAACCGCAGCTTCGGCATCCGTTCAGCCTGCCGGCATTAGGCTCTAAGCCAAGATGACCGACAAGCGGCCTGCGATCCCCGCGCCGCGACGAGGCCGAACCGGGTGCAACGTCCCTTCCTCCCGGATCGACAGAGGCCGGAAGTGCGCCGCAGGCACTTCCGGCCTTCCCATTTCAAGGCGGTTGCGTAAATCCTCGCGACGCCTTTGCTTTTGCCGCCCGGCCGTCTATCACCATGCCGACGCCTCGCCCGTCCGGGCAAAGAACAGGCAACGACGCGCCGAATGACGGATCTTTTCCATCTGACCGAGGACAATCCCGCGCCGCAGAACGCCGCGGGGGGCTTTTTCACCACGCGTGACGGCAAGAAGATCCGCTACGGCGTCTTCGCTGCGGTCGCCCGCCCGTTGCTGGGCACGGTGGTTCTGCTGACCGGACGCAACGAGTGCATCGAGAAATATTTCGAGACCATCCGCAATCTCGCCGATCGCGGCTTCGGCGTCGCCGTCCTCGACTGGCGCGGCCAGGGGGATTCCAGCCGCCTGCTGCGCGACCGCCAGCGCGGCCATGTCCGCAGCTTCCGCGACTATGAGCGCGACCTGGAGCAATTTTTCGAGGAGATCGTGCTGCCCGATTGCCGCGGCCCCTATTACATCCTCGCCCACTCGACCGGAGCGGTGATTGCGCTGCTTGCCTCGCCGTCCATGGTCAATCGGGTGCGGCGCATGGTGCTGCTCGCGCCTTTTCTCGAGGTGCCGGACATGCCGGTCTCGATAGCCACAGTGCGGCGCGTCTGCGCGATCTTCTGCGCGCTTGGCCTCGGCTGGCTCTACGCGGCGATCGGACCGCGACCGAAAGTGCCGCCGCCTTTCGAGGTGAACAAGGTGACCTCGGACCCGGCGCGTTACCGCCGCAATGTCGGAATCTATGAAGCCTGGCCGCAGCTCGCGCTCGGCGGCCCGACCATCCGCTGGCTGAAGGCCGCGGCCGCCGCCGCGCAAGCCGTCAGCGATCCGGATTTCATGGCAAGGGTCCGGGTCCCGACGCTGATCGTGGCCGCCGGCGCCGACCGAGTGGTCTCGACCAAGGCCGTGGAAGCCTATGCCAGGAAACTGCGCGTCGGCTCGCTGTTGATGATCGACGGCGCTGAGCACGAACTCCTGCAAGAGAAGGATATCTACCGCGAGCAGCTGCTCGCCGCGTTCGATGCCTTCATTCCGGGCACCGGCGACGCTCCCTGATCGTGGTCGAAACCAGACCCCCGCGGCGGGGACGGATCAACCGCGCAGCGCCGCCATTGCCGCAGCGTGCAGCTCCGGTGTCGCCGCAGCCAATATATCGCCGCCCTTCTCCGCCGGGCCGCCTTCGAAAGTGGTGACGACGCCGCCGGCCTTCTCGATGATCGGGATCAGCGCGACGATGTCGTAGGGCTTCAGGCCCGGATCGGCGACGATGTCGACACAGCCCGCCGCCACCATGGCGAAGGCGTAGCAGTCGGTTCCGTAGCGGGCGAGCTGGACCTTCGTCTCGAACTGGTCATAGCGCTTGCGCGCTTCGCCCTTGAACAGGGCGGGCGTGGTCGTGAACAGCGTCGCTTGCGCGAGGTCGGTCGTCTTGCGGGTTGAGAGCCTGCGCGGGCCGCCCGGTCCTTCGTAATGCGAGCCGGACGCGTTTGCATAGAAAAGCTCGCCGGTGAAGGGTTGCGACATCATGCCGGCAACCGCGTCGCCGTCAGCGGTCAACCCGACCAGCGTTCCCCAGACCGGAAGACCGGAAATGAAGGCGCGGGTGCCGTCGATCGGATCGATCACCCAGACATACCGGTTGGTGATGTTCTGGCTGCCATGTTCTTCGCCGAGGATGCCATGTTCGGGATATTCGGCGGAGATCAGCGCCCGGATCGCGCGCTCGGCTTCGCGATCGGCCTCCGTGACCGGGTCGAAGCTTCCCGCCTCCTTGTTGGCGACCGCCCCCTGGCTGCGGAAGCGCGGCAAGGTTTCCGCTGCGGCGGCATGCGCTATGCGCCGCATGAAATCGGTGCTGATATCCAAGTCGCTCTCCCCGTCGCGGCCCTTGCCAGCCGCTCTATCTCGCAGAACAGGCGCGCTGAAGTCTCGTCAGTCGCCCGTTTTCTGTTGCCCTAATGTCACATCTGAACCGTCGAAGCGGAATTTCCACATCATATTGAATTAAAAAACCATGCTGTCGATTGACATTTGTGCGCCGCACAATAATTTTGTCATCGGACAGGTTTTCCTGTCCATGCCCTCCTTGGGCGTTTCCTCCCTAGACTTCGACCGTGTCGTGAAAACGATGCGGTCTTTTTTTCGAGCAATTCCAGGAAAGGCGCGAACCGGTTTTCCGTCCGGAATTGCGTTTACAAAGAACTCGGGCGCGCCGACCGCGCTGTCATTCCGCCGCCAGCGGCAAGTCGACGAAATGATGGTCGGGCATCGACATCAGGTCGGCCGAGAAGCGGGTCAGGTCGCAGGCCAGGGCGTCGAAACCGGCTGATTTCTGGAACGTCCGCTCGTCCATGTAAAGCCCGCGATTAACCTCGATCTGCAGCGCATGCAGATGCCGCGCCGGTCGGCCGTAATGCTCGGTGATGAACCCGCCGGCATAGGGCTTGTTGTGGGCTACCGTGTAGCCCATGCCGACAAGCAGGCTGATCGCCATTTCGGTGAGCGCCGGCGAGGCCGAGATGCCGAACCGGTCGCCGATGATGAAGTCGGGCCGCGCGCCGTTGTCGCCGACGCGGATCGAGGCCGGCATGGAATGGCAGTCGATCAGCACGGCATAGCCGAACCGGGCATGCGTCCTGGTCAGGAGCCGCTTCAGCGTCTCATGATAAGGTTTGTATACCGCCTCGATGCGCCCGACGGCCTCGGCCAGAGGCAGCCGGCCGGGATAGATGTCCAGCCCCTCGCCGACCAATTTCGGCACCGTGCCCAGCCCGCCAGCGACGCGCGCCGAGCGGATGTTGCAGAAGGACGGCACCGGCTCCGCGAACATGCGCGGATCGAGCTCCCAGGGCTCGCGGTTGACGTCGAGATAAGCGCGCGGAAAGTTCGCCGCCAACAGCGGCGCGCCGAGCGGCACGGCGCCGCCGAAGAGTTCCTCGACATAGCAGTCCTCCGACCGGCGGATGGCGTTGCGGTCGAGCCGCGCCATGGCCAGGAACCGCTCGGGATAATGGCGGCCGCTATGCGGCGAGTTGAACAGGAAGGGGACGCGCTGCTCGGCGCCCGATCGGATTTCGAAGGGTGGAACGACCGAAAAATCCTCGGCTGCCGTCTTCAATTTGTATGAACCACGATGAAGCACTGCATCATGACGCAAAACTTGCCACCTTGCGTGCGGCATGTCCAGCATTTCAGGCGGCAAAACCGCGCCTCGAACCGCATCTGGCATGCCCTTCATTCACTTGATGTTTACCGGCTCCATCTCATATACAGGATGGTTAACGGCCTAGCCCGGCGGCAGGCTTGGGGCGGGTGATTCGGACGGGATATGATGGCACGCATTCTGCTGGCGGAAGACGATGACGATATGCGCCGCTTCCTCGTCAAGGCGCTGGAACGCGCCGGCTACCAGGTAAGCGATTTCGACAATGGCGCTAGCGCCTATGAGCGGTTGCGCGAAGAGCCCTTCTCGCTGCTCCTGACCGATATCGTCATGCCGGAAATGGACGGCATCGAGCTCGCCCGCCGCGCCACCGAGATCGATCCCGACCTCAAGGTAATGTTCATCACCGGCTTTGCCGCCGTCGCGCTCAATCCCGATTCCAAGGCGCCCAAGGACGCCAAGGTGCTGTCGAAGCCCTTCCACCTGCGCGATCTCGTCAACGAGGTCGAGAAGATGCTGCAGGCGGCCTGAGGCCTGCATCAAGGCTCGCATCGGCAGGCACTTCGCCGATGCGACAAACGGAAGCCGTCTTTCCACATTCCCGCTATTGACGCGCCGGATCAAAAGTGGTGTATGCGCGGCGTCGGATGGGCGTGTAGCTCAGCGGGAGAGCACTGCATTGACATTGCAGGGGTCACAAGTTCAATCCTTGTCACGCCCACCATCCTTCTCATAACTCAGGACTTTGCCGGCACAAATCCTGTGCATTTGGTGCCTGGCGGCACCACTACCCGAGATCCCCTTCGAACATCACAAGCACGCGATTCGACGCCTTCAACGCGAAGCGCATGGCTTCCTCATAGGCCGGATCGGCATAGCAGGCCTTGGCGATTTCCAGCGACGGAAATTCCACAAGCACCATGCGCTTGGCGGCACGCGCCTCGACCAGCAGCGGCGGCTGTTTCGTCGTGTTGGTCCTTGCGTGGTATTTTTCGCCGATCGGTTTCCAGAGCCGGGCATACTCGGCCTGCGCTTCCTGATCCGAAATCTCGGTTCCGACGATGAGCCAGTATCCCTTCACGCTGAAGCGCTCCCTAATGATTGCCGGCCTACACCATGAACTCGCCGCCGTTGACGTGCAACAAATGTCCGGTGACGAACTTGCCCATGTCCCGATGCGAGATAGAGGCAGGCATCGGCGACGTCCTCGGCGGTTCCCAGCGTCTTTAGCGGCACCGTGGCTTTTCCATGCCCGTAGGTTTCCTCGAGATTCGGGCGCCACGCCGCGTTCCTGTCCGTATCCAACAACCGCGGGGAACCCGGTCATGGCCGCAGCCCCCTAAAGCATGTCTCCCGAAGGTGGGAACCGGTTTCGGGATAAAGACATGCGTAAAATCCAAGACCTAAAGCGCATGGAGCGAATCCGAAGGATCGCGACGCGCTTTAGATTCGGATCCCGGCCTTCCAGAGCCGCAGCCGCGCCTTCGCCAGCAGACCGGACTGTGGCGTCGTCAATGGCCGGATGTGGCGTTTGATCCTCTTGAACAGGGCATTGTCCGGTTCCGCCTCCAGCGACATCGCAATCATCCGCCGGGCCGGTTTCAGCTTCCCGAACACGACATGGAGGATATGCGCCGAGCATGCAGCGGCGTAGGGATGCCTATCGGCGGCCGCCGCGAAGAAGGATTCGAAATCCTTCGACATGGCATGGCCGCGCCACGACCGGCCGATTAGGACGCCAATCGCGCGCACCGGCATCGCAAGAGAGGCTTCGAACTGGCTGGTCATGAGCGCCTTCAAAACAGCTTCGCCGGACCGGTAGTCACGTTCGCGAAAGAGCGCTGCCGCGATTTTGAGCGGATAGAGGTCGTTTTCCGGATCCAGCTTGTAAGCCTTTTCGAGGATGTCTTTTGCCCGCGCGGAACCGATCTGGTCTTCGAGGTCGAGAAATGCGGTTTGATAACCGAAGGCGGCCTCGAGCGGGTGGTAGTCGCTCTGATGACGGCTCAGTTCGCCCAGGATCATTTCCGCGGCTTTCGAACCGTCGAACAAGGTTTTCGGGTGGACGAGGGCGATATCGCCCATCGTCGATGCCACCGACGCATAGACGCTGCTGCCTGCATAGATTGTCTGGCAGCGCGCCATCAGCCTCATTTCGAAGAATGCCCTGAGCGTCTCATCCTCGAATTCCGCCGATCCCAGATCATCGCTCAGCAATGCGCCGGTTTGCGACCGTAGATATTCGAGCGTCGCGCGATCCTGACCGATCAAAAGGGTTGTCAGGCCTTTCGACGTAAGCTCCGAGGCGATGGACTTGACCAGGGTCGAGGCCACGACCTTGTCGCTGTAATCCAGCATGAAGCGATATTTGCCGCGGACAATGTCGCCGCTGCGAAGATGCAAAGCCGCGGTCGGCCCTGGAAAGGGGCGCCTGTCGGCGGCATCGAGCGCCTGATTCACGGCCTGGGAAAAGCCGAAACCCCGCAATGTCTCCGATCGACGGACGAGTTCGGGTCCGCCGTGAAAAAAATCCGGTATCCGGAACTCGTTGCAGATCCAGCCGCGCAGACTTCGCCGTCCCGCAGCGGCATCGAGACTGGCACGGGTAAAGGCCACCTCCGCGAGGACATCGAAGCCCGATGGTTCGACCCACTCCCCCAGCCAGTACTTCTCGACAAAATCGGTGGAGAATATCTTGTCGACCCTCTCGACCGAGTGAAATTCGTCGTCATGCATCGGCCACCACGTAAAGCCGAAGCGATAGCCGAGCGTGTCGGCAAGGGCCTTCGCGTTGACCATGGCCAGAAGGCGGCCGCCCAGACCGTCCTCCCTGGTCGCCGCTATGAGTTTCGACTGGGGATCATGCCGGGCCAAGACGGATGTCGCCTCCCTCGACATGTTCAAGGAACCACGCATAGGTCTGTTCCAATCCACGTCGAAGCGAATATGCCGGTCTCCAGCCGGTTGCGAACAGGCGCGACACATCCATCAGCTTGCGCGGCGTTCCGTCGGGCTTCGTCGGATCGAGTTCGATCGAGGCGGCGGCGCCGACGACCGATACGACAGTACTGGCGAGCTCCGCGATGGTGACGTCCTCGCCGCTCCCGACATTGACGTGGCCATCGTCCACATAGGTCTTCAAAAGCCAGACAAAGGCGTCGGCGGCATCGTCGACATGCAGGAATTCCCGCATCGGCCGGCCCGACCCCCAGACCTGCAGGGTCTTTTGGCCGGTGCGCTTCGCCTCATGCGCCTTGCGCATCAGCGCCGGAATGACATGGCTGCTGCCCAGGTCGAAATTGTCGCCCGGACCGTAGAGATTGGTCGGCATGGCCGAGATATAGTTGACGCCATATTGCCGCCGGTAAGCTTGGCAGAGCTTTAATCCGGCGATCTTGGCGACGGCGTACCATTCATTGGTGGGTTCGAGCGGACCGGTGAGCAGGGCGTCTTCCGGGATCGGCTGCGGCGCAAGTTTCGGATAGATGCAGGACGAGCCGAGGAACAGGAGTTTCTGCACCTCGCTGCGAAAGGCGGCTTCGATCACGTTGGTCTGCACGACAAGGTTTTCGTAAAGAAAATCCACCGGGTAGCTGTCATTGGCCATGATGCCGCCGACCTTGGCGGCAGCCATGATCACCGCGTCCGGGCGGTGGTCCTCCATCCATCGGCGCACGCCAGCCTGGTCGAGGAGATCGAGCTCGCTGCGCGCGACGGTCACGATCTCGCAATCCTCGCTTGCCAGGCGGCGCACCAGCGCCGAGCCGACCATGCCACGATGGCCGGCGACGAAAATGCGCTTTCCTTTGAGGTCGAAGGTCTGGTCCACTCAGCAGCCTTCCGCCATTGCCATATTCGGCAAGCGAATACGATTTCCCGGCGGAACGCAAATCTCCCGTGCGGGGATAGGCTCAGATGCCGGCCGTCGCCAGCAGGGTCTTCATCCTCGCGGAGGCAAGATCGGGGTCGGCCAACAGACCGGCCTGGGCGGCGAGGCGGAACACGTCTGCATAGTGGCATATGCCGCGCGCCGACTGCATGCCGCCGACCATGGTGAAATGGTCCTGATGCCCGTTCAGCCAGGCCATGAAGACGATGCCGGCCTTGTAGTATTCGGTCGGCGCCTCGAAGATTTTTCGCGACAGCGGCACGGTCGGCGCCATCAGCGCGTCGTAGCCGGCACGATCGCCATCGGCCAGCTTCGCCAGCGCGGCGTTGGCGACCGGCGCGATGGCGTCGAAGATGCCGAGCAGCGCATGCGAATGCCGCCTGCCGTCGCCGGCGATCAGCTCCGGGTAGTTGAAATCGTCGCCGGTGAACATCACGACGCGCTCGGGCAGCCGGTCGCGCAGCTGCACCTCCTTGGCGGCATCGAGCAGCGATATCTTGATGCCCTCGACCTTGTCCGCATGCCGCTCGATGATGGCGACGACCGTGTCGAGCGCCGCGTCGAAATCATTGCTGCCCCAATAGCCACTGAGCGCCGGATCGAACATGTCGCCCAGCCAGTGCAGGATCACCTTGCCCGATGCCTGGGAGAGCATCCGATCATAGACGCGGACATAATCGTCCGGCCCCCTTGCCACCGCCGCCAGCGCGCGGCTCGCCATCATGATCGCTTTGCCGCCCTCGCCTTCGATGAAGGCGAATTGCTCTTCATAGGCGCGGATGACGTCGTCGAGCGTCTTGGCCGCCGCAGGCGCCAGGTGATCGGTCCCCGCCCCTGACGCAAGGTCGGCGCCCGGCACCGTCCTGGCCTCGGCGATCGAACGGCGGATCAGTTCCCTGGCGCTCGCCCAGTCGAAACCCATGCCGCGCTGGGACGTATCCATGGCCTCGGCGATGCGGAAACCGAGCCGCCACAGGTGGTGGCGGAACGCCATGGTGCTGTCCCAGTCGACCGCTGGCCGCGACCATGGATCTGTCATCGCGATCGGGTCAGCGACAACATGGGCTGCGGCATAGGCGATGCGCGAAAAACGCGCACCCTCACTCGGCGCGACCGGTTTGCCGACGAGCCGGTAGCTGACCCGGGCGCCGTTTTCCGCAGGCAAGGTGATGTCCATCGAGTTCTCCCGTTGCGCCCCTATAAATGGAACGTTCCAATAAATCAAGGACCTTCGTGATTCAGGAAGCCCGAGGCAACAGGTACAGAGCCTCATCGAAAAAGCCCTTGCGTTGATTGCGATTTTGAACCGCTCCAATCAATTTTTCGAATCTAGCGGGAATCGCGATTGACTCTGATTTGGAACGGTGATTAGAACGTTCCAATAAATTCGTTCAAAACCGTGGAGGATAGAACGAGGATGGCCAGCCGGGCCAAGGCGACGATCCTGGACATCGCCCGCGAAGCCGGCGTGTCCAAATCGACGGTGTCGCTCGTGCTGCAGGGCAGCGGGCTGATCCGGCCCGAAACCGCGGTCAAGGTGCGCAAGGCGATCGAGGATGTTGGCTATGTCTACAACCGCGGCGCCGCCAATCTGCGCAAGGCCCATTCCAACGTCATCGGCATGGTGATCAACGACCTCACCAATCCCTTTTTCGCCGAGCTTGCCGTCGGCATGGAGCGCGTCTTCCAGGCGGCGGGCGTCGTTCCTTTCATCGCCAACACGGCGGAGAATCCGGTGCGCCAGGAAGAAGTGCTGAAGTCGATGATGGAACAGGGCGTCGCCGGCCTGATCGTCTCGCCGGCGCGCGGCACCACGCCTGGCGCCTTCCGGCGCATCGAAGCGGCGGGCGTGCCCGTGGTGTTCGCCATGCGCAGGCTGCCCGAGAGCCGCATACCGGCAATCGCGCCCGACAATCATCGCGGCGCCTGCCTTGCCACCGAGCATCTGATACGCAAGGGCCATCGCCGCCTCGCCTTCTTCGGCGGTTCGCCCGACCTCGTCGTCTATCAGGAGCGTCTGGGCGGTTTCCTCGAAGCCTGCGAGGCGTTCGCCATTCCGGTTGCCGACCGGACGATCGTCGAGGGAGAAACCAGCCGCAAGGGCGGCATGGCATGCCTGGAGACGGCGCTGGCCATCTCCGAACCGCCGACAGCGGCCCTTTGCTTCAACGACGCGGTTGCCTTCGGCGTCATGCTGGCATTGCGCAAGCGCGGCCTCGAGGCGGGAACGGACTTCGCCGTCGTCGGCTTCGACGACGTCGCCGAGGCCGAGCATTACAGCCCGGCGCTGACCAGCGTTGCCGTCGACACGGCGGGCCTCGGCGAGCGCGCCGCCCATGTCATGCTGAAGATGATCCAGTCACGCACCACGCGCGCCGAGGACCATATCGGCGCCGTCAGCCTCGTCGTTCGTGAGAGCAGCGGCCCGGATCGCGGCAAGCAGGTGGGAGATGCGGCATGAGCGTGAGATGGGGTTTGATTGGCGCCAGCACGATCGCCAGACAATTCATGATCAACGCCATCCGCGCAGCCGACGGCGAGGTCGCCGCCGTGATGAGCTCCAGCGCCGAGCGCGCAGAGGCTTATGCCCGCGAAAACAACATTCCTGCCGCCGTCTCGACCCTCGATGCGCTGCTCAACAAGGACATCGACGCAGTCTACATCTCGACCACCAACGAGCTGCACCTCGAACAAGGCATGGCGGCGATCAAGGCGGGCACGCATGTGTTGTGCGAGAAACCGCTGGCGCTGACCAGCGCCGATGCCCGCAAGCTGGTCGCCGCCGCGAAAGCGGCCGGCATCGTCTTCGGCACCAACCATCATCTGCGCAATGCCGGCGCACATCGCGCCATGCGAGAGGCGATTGCCGCCGGTCGCATCGGCAAGCCGGTCGCGGCGCGCGTCTTCCACTCGGTCTTCCTGCCGGAAAACCTGCAGGGCTGGCGCATCACCAGGCCCAAAGCAGGCGGCGGCGTGGTGCTCGACATCACCGTGCACGACGCCGACACGCTGCGCTTCGTGCTCGGCGACGATCCCGTGGAGATTTCGGCCTTCACGCAATCCGCCGGCATGGCCGACAGCGGGCTGGAAGACGGCGCCATGTGCATCTGGCGCTTCAAGTCGGGCGTAATTGCCCAGTCGCATGAGGGCTTCACGACGAAATTCGCCGGCACCGGTTTTGAGGTGCACGGTTCGGAAGGCTCGCTCATCGCCACCAATGTGATGACGCAGAAGCCGATCGGCTCGGTGCTCCTGCGCACCGCGAGCGGCGAGGAAGAGCTGAGTTTCGACCGCGAGGACCTCTACACCCGCTCGCTGCGCCAGTTCCATGCCGCGATCCGCGGCGAAGGCCAGCCATCCGCCACTGGAGAGGACGGCATCTGGTCGCTGGCTTCGGCCGAAGCCGCACTGCAATCGTCGAAAACGGGCAAGGCTGTGACCATCGACCCGAAACTCGGGAGCATGAATTGAGCAAGCTCGTCTCGGCGGCTTACGCCGCAGGCCTAATCAAGGACGGCATGGTCGTCTCGGTGTCGTCGTCGAGCGGCCTTGGCTGCCCCGACGCCGTGCTTGCCGCGATCGGCGAGCGCTTCGACGTGGAAGGCCATCCGAAGGCGATCACAACGCTACACCCAATCGCCGCCGGCGACATGTACGGCATCAAGGGCATCGACCATCTCGCAAAGCCCGGCCTGTTGAAGCGCACGCTCTGCGGCTCCTACCCGTCCGGCCCCTCCTCAGCCGAACCGCCGCAGATCTGGAAGATGATCGGCGACAATTCCGTTGCCGCCTACAACGTGCCCTCCGGCATCCTGTTCGACATGCATCGCGAGGCCGCCGCCAAGCGTCCAGGCGTGCTGACCAAGGTCGGCCTCGACACCTTTGCCGATCCGCGCCACCAGGGTTGCGCCATGAACGCCGCCGCCAGCGAGCCGATCGTTTCGGTTGAGCAGTTCGACGGCGAGGAATGGCTCTACTTCCGCTCGATCGTCCCCAACATCTCGATCATCCGCGCCACCACGGCCGACGAGCGCGGCAACCTCACCTACGAGCACGAGGGTGCCTATCTCGGCGGGCTGGAACAGGCGCTTGCCGCCCGCAACAATGGCGGCATCGTCATCGCGCAGGTGAAGCGCGTCGTCGAAAACGGCACGCTGAAGCCGCACGACGTGCGCGTTCCCGGCGTGCTGGTCGATCATATCGTCGTAGCGCCGGATCAGTTGCAGACGACGCAGACCCCTTACGACCCGGCGATCTCGGGCGAGATTTTCCGGCCGCTGTCGACCTTCCGTACGCCCGAGATGAACATCCAGAAGGTGATCGCGCGGCGCGTCGCCATGGAGTTGCGCGACGGCATGGCCGTCAACATCGGCTTCGGCATCTCCGCCAACGTGCCGCGCATCCTCTTGGAGGAAGGCCAGCACGGTAAGGTCACCTGGGTGATCGAGCAGGGCGCGGTCGGCGGCGTGCCGCTGCTCGACTTCAAGTTCGGCTGCGCCTCCAACGCCGAGGCGATCATGCCCTCGCCGCACCAGTTCATCTATTTCCAGGCAGGCGGTTTCGACGCCTCGCTGCTCTCCTTCCTGCAGATCGACCGCCACGGCTCGGTCAACGTCTCGAAGCTGTCGGCGCGGCCGCATGTCACGGCCGGCGCCGGCGGCTTCGTCGACATTACGTCGCGGGCGAAGAAGATCGTCTTCTCCGGCTTCTTCAACGCCGGCGCCAAGCTTTCGCTGGCCGGCGGCACCATCCGCATCGACCAGGAAGGCAAGGTGAAGAAGGTGGTCGAGGAAGTCGAGCACATCTCCTTCTCGGGAAAACGCGCCGTCGCGCAGGGACAGGACATCACCTATGTCACTGAACGCTGCGTGATGAAGCTGACGCCGGACGGGCTTATGGTGACGGAGCTGGCACCCGGCATCAATCTTGAGCGCGACGTGCTGGCGCAGGCGGAGATTCCACTCGCTGTCGCCAACGACCTCAAGGTCACCCCGGCCGCGCTTTACCACGACAGGCCGATCGGCCTGTCGCTCAATGGCGGCGCTTCGCTTGGAGGCGCGCATGGCTGAACTCGTCACTTTCGAGCAGGAT
This sequence comes from Mesorhizobium sp. WSM3859, assembly GCF_002295065.1. GTDB lineage: Bacteria > Pseudomonadota > Alphaproteobacteria > Rhizobiales > Rhizobiaceae > Mesorhizobium. Next base: position 73,546 of record NZ_NSGG01000004.1, on the reverse strand, counting down.
CGCGCGATCGGCATCGTCACCTTGCGCCGACCGGAAAAATTCAACGCGCTTGATATCCCGATGCTGCGCGAGCTGGAAGCAGCGCTCGACGAAGCCGAACTGGCCGAGGGCGTCCGCGTCGTTCTCATCCGCGGCGAAGGCAAGGGCTTCTGTGCCGGCGGCGATGTCGAGGCCTGGGGGGCTATGAGCGCCGCCGATTTCCAGGTGCAATGGGTGCGCTATGGTCACCGCGTGTTCGACCGGCTGGCGCGGCTCAGGCAACCGACCATCGCGGTTCTGTCCGGCCACGCGCTGGGCGGTGGGCTGGAACTGGCGGCCGCCTGCGACTTCCGCGTCGCCGAAACGCAGATAAAACTCGGCTTCCCCGAAACCTCCATTGGCGTCGTGCCCGGCTGGTCGGGCACGCAGCGCGCCGTGCGGCGCTTCGGCGCACAGATCGTGCGCCGAATGGCGATTGGCGGCGAGATTTTCCTGGCGGCAGACGCGCTCGCGCACGGCATCGTCGACCGGCTGGTCGAAACCGGCAAGGCTTTCGACGAGGCCAGAAGCTGGGCCGAAAAGATCGCCGAGCGCGGCCCGCTCGCGACAGAGGCCGCGAAGCTGATGATCGGCGTTGCCGAGGGCGAGGAAAATGCCGCCGCGACCGAGGCGTTGGCCAGCGGCTTCATTGCGCTCACCGCCGACCTGAAAACCGGCGTCGGCGCCTTCAAGGCCAAGCAGAAGCCGGCCTTTTCGAGATCCTAGAGAAGACATGATGAACGCACCGCTCAACATCGCTATGCCGAAAGAGGCGTCCCAGGCGCCAAGGATCTACAAACTGCTGATCGAGGGCAAACATGTCGAGGCCCGCGATGGCCGAACGATCGAGCGCGCCAGCCCCGGCCATGGTTTTGTCGTCTCGCGCTACGCCCAGGCAGGTGCGGCTGAAGTGGAAGCTGCCGTGCAGGCCGCTCATAAGGCATTCGAAACCGGCCCATGGCCGCGCATGAAAGCGTCGGAACGCGCAGCGATTCTGCTGAAGACGGCCGACCTGATCGAGACCCGCCTGGAGGAGATCGCCCGCCTCGACGCGCTGGAATCCGGCAAGCCGATCGCCCAGGCGCGCGGCGAGATCGGCGGCGCGATCGACATCTGGCGCTATGCCGCTTCGCTTGCCCGCACGCTGCATGGCGAGAGCTACGCCAATCTCGGCGACGATATGCTGGGCGTGGTGCTGCGCGAACCGATCGGCGTCGTCTCGATCATCACGCCGTGGAACTTCCCCTTCCTGATCGTCAGCCAGAAACTGCCCTTCGCGCTCGCCGCCGGCTGCACGGCGGTGGTGAAGCCCAGCGAAATGACGTCGGCCTCGACCTTCGTGCTCGGCGACATCCTGCTCGAAGCCGGCTTGCCGGCCGGTGTCGTCAACATGCTCGCCGGCTACGGCGCCGATGTCGGCGCGCCGATGGTAAGTCACCCGCAGGTCGAGATGGTGTCCTTCACCGGCTCGACCCGTGTCGGCAAGACGACCATGGCCACGGCGTCCAATTCGCTGAAGAAGGTTTCGATGGAGCTCGGCGGCAAGAACGGCCAGATCGTCTTCCCCGACGCCGACCTCGAGGCGGCGGCGGATGCCGCGGTGTTCGGCGGTTTCTTCAACGCCGGCGAATGCTGCAATGCCGGCAGCCGCCTGATCGTGCACGAGGCGATCGCCGACGATTTCCTGGCTGCGGTCAAGACGCTTTCCGAGAAGGTCCGTGTCGGCGATCCGCTCGACGACCGCACCAAGGTCGGCGCCATGATCTCGGCCGACCATATGCAAAAGGTAGCCGGCTATGTGACGGCGGCGAAAACCGGCGGCGGCAACGTTTTCACCGGCGGCGCCCGGCTTGCGTCCAATGCCGGCCAATATCTCGATCCGACTATCATCCGTAACGTTACGGAAGACATGGCGATCGCGCGCGAGGAAGTGTTCGGGCCGGTGCTGTCCGTGCTCACTTTTGAGACGATTGAGAAGGCATTGCACATTGCCAACAACACGCCCTATGGTTTGTCTGCAGGGGTGTGGAGCGCCAGCATCGACACCTGCATGTCGGTGGCGCGCAGTGTGCGTTCGGGGACGGTTTGGGTGAACACGTTCATGGAAGGTTACCCCGAGCTGCCTTTCGGGGGCTACAAGCAGTCCGGTCTGGGACGCGAACTCGGCAAACGCGCCGTCGAGGATTATACCGAGGAAAAGACCATCCAGTTTCATCGCGGCCAGCGCACCGGATGGTGGGTCGGCTGAGTTGGGAGACGCCGGCGGACACCCGCCGGTTATGTGAATGCAACAAGGGAGGTAGTACATGTTGCGCAAACTGCTTATCGGAACGGCTCTTGCGACGAGCTTTGCGTTCTCGGCGCATGCCGCGGACGTCAAGGAAGTGCAGATGCTGCATTGGTGGACGTCGGGCGGCGAAGCGGCCGCTCTGAACGTGCTGAAGCAGGATCTGGCCAAGGAAGGCTTTGCCTGGAAGGACGTGCCGGTGGCCGGCGGTGGCGGCGACGCCGCCATGACCGCGCTGAAGGCGATGGTCGCGGCCGGCAACTATCCGACCGCCTCGCAGATGCTGGGCTACACCGTGCTCGACTACGCCGCCGCCGGCGTCATGGGCGACCTGACCGAGACCGCCAAGAAGGAAGGCTGGGACAAGTCGGTTCCCGCCGCCCTGCAGAAGTTCTCCGTCTATGACGGCAAGTGGGTGGCCGCTCCGGTCAACGTCCACTCCGTCAACTGGCTGTGGATCAACAAGGCGGTGATGGACAAGATCGGCGGCACCGAGCCGAAGACCTTCGACGACTTCGTGGCATTGCTCGACAAGGCCAAGGCTGCAGGCGTCATTCCGCTCGCTCTGGGCGGCCAGAATTGGCAGGAAGCCACCATGTTCGACTCCGTCGTGCTGTCGACCGGCGGACCGGAGTTCTACAAGAAGGCGATGAACGACCTCGATGAGGAGTCGCTCAAGTCCGACACGATGAAGAAGTCGTTCGACAACCTCGCCAAGCTCGTCACCTATGTCGACCCGAACTTCTCGGGCCGCGACTGGAACCTCGCAACCGCCATGGTCATCAAGGGCGATGCGCTGGTTCAGGTCATGGGCGACTGGGCCAAGGGCGAGTTCCACGCCGCCAACAAGACCCCGGGCACCGACTTCCTCTGCTACCGCTTCCCCGGCACCGACGGCACGGTGGTCTACAACTCCGACATGTTCGGCATGTTCAACGTGCCGGACGACCGCAAGGCCGCCCAGGTGGCACTTGCCACCGCCACTCTGTCGAAGAGCTTCCAGTCGGCCTTCAACGTGGTGAAGGGCTCGGTCCCGGCCCGCACCGACGTGCCGGACACCGACTTCGACGCCTGCGGCAAGAAGGGCATCGCCGACCTGAAGAAGGCCAATGAAGGCGGCACGCTGTTCGGCTCGCTGGCCCAGGGCTATGGCGCTCCGCCGGCCGTCGCCAACGCCTACAAGGACGTCGTGTCGAAATTCGTCCACGGCCAGATCAAGACCTCCGACGAGGCCGTGACCGAGCTGGTCAAGGCGATCGACGACGCGAAGTAAGCTTCGCTTGAACTCAGGTCTCCCCCGCTTCGGCGGGGGAGGTCTCCTGTCGAAAAAAGGTGTGGGACAACCCTGGTGCGTTTTCGCGCCGGGCGGTTTCCGACCAACCGGAACTGGACAAGCCGATGAGCACAGTTGCCGAAACCCAGATCAAGCTGACACCGGAGCATGACGCCCGTCCCGGCGCATCGGTCCGTTCGCGGCTGCAGGATCTGCTGCCGAAGATCGTTTTGGCGCCGAGCTTCGCGGCGACGATCGTCTTCGTCTACGGCTTCATCCTCTGGACGATCTATCTGTCCTTCACCAATTCCAAGACCTTCCCGTCTTATGCCATCACCGGCGCCCGCGCCTATCAGCGGCTGTGGCGATGGACGTTCGAGAGCGACCCGCCCTCAAGCTGGTACACCTCGATCACCAATATGGGCATTTTCGGCTTCCTCTATATCCTGATCTGCCTGGCGCTCGGCCTGTTCCTGGCCATCCTGCTCGACCAGAAGATCCGCGGCGAAGGCATGCTCAGGCCAATCTATCTCTACCCGATGGCGCTGTCCTTCATCGTCACTGGCGTCGCCTGGAAATGGTTCCTCGACCCCGGCCTCGGGCTGGAGCAGACGCTGCATCAATGGGGCTGGACGAGCTTCCATTTCGACTGGATCAAGAACAAGGATTTCGTCATCTACACGGTCGTCATCGCCGGCGTCTGGCAGGCTTCCGGCTTCATCATGGCGATGTTCCTGGCCGGCCTGCGCGGTATCGACGGCGAGATCATGAAGGCGGCGCAGATCGACGGCGCCTCCACCTTCCAGCTCTACCGCCGCATCGTCATCCCGATGTTGCGGCCCGTATTCCTGTCGGCCTTCATCGTGCTCGCGCACCTCGCCATCAAGTCCTATGACTTGGTCGTGGCGCTGACCAGCGGCGGCCCCGGCGGCTCGGCCTGGCTGCCCTCAAACTTCATGTATGAGTTCACCTTCAAGCGCAACGAGATGGCGGTCGGCTCGGCGAGCGCGGTGATCATGCTGATGACCATCACGGCCATCATTGTTCCGTATCTCTATTCCGAGCTCAGGGAGAAGTCGCGATGAGCGCCATCACTTCACCCGCCCGCCAGGCTTCGAGCGGCCTGGGCGCCAAAACGATCAACCGCATCGTCATCTACGGCCTGCTCGCTCTGTTCGCGATCTTCTACCTGATGCCGCTCTTCGTCATGCTGGTCACCTCGTTCAAGACCATGGACGAGATCCAGAACGGCAACATGCTGTCGCTGCCGCATGCCCCGACTTTCGCACCATGGGTAAAGGCGTGGAGCGAAGTTTGCTCGGGCCTGACCTGCGTCGGCATGAAGGGCTATTTCTGGAACTCCATCAAGATGGTCGTGCCGGCGGTGCTGATCTCGACGCTGCTTGGCGCGCTGAATGGCTACGTGCTGACCAAATGGCGCTTCCGCGGCCACACGCTGGTCTTCGCGATGATGCTGTTTGCTTGTTTCATCCCGTTCCAGTCGGTGCTGTTGCCTATGGCGACCATTCTCGGCAGCCTCGGACGCTTCGGCGTCACCTTGCAGAACGCTACCGGCTTCAATTTTGGCCTTGGCAATTCGACCGTCAATCTCGTCTTCGTCCACGTGGTCTACGGCCTTGGCTTCACCACGCTGTTCTTCCGCAACTATTACGAAGCTTTCCCGACCGAGTTGATTAAGGCGGCACAGGTCGACGGCGCCTCCTTCTTTCAGATATTTCGGCGCATCATGCTGCCCAATTCGCTGCCGATCATCGTTGTGACGGTGATCTACCAGTTCACCAACATCTGGAACGACTTCCTGTTCGCTTCCGCCTATGCCGGCTCCGGCGACGTGATGCCGATGACTGTGGCGTTGAACAATGTCGTCAACACCTCGACCGGCGTCGTCGAATACAATGTCAACATGGCGGCGGCGATGATCGCCGCGCTCCCCACCCTGATCGTCTATGTCGTCGCCGGCCGCTATTTCGTGCGCGGGCTGATGGCCGGCGCGGTCAAGGGCTGACCCATTCGGAAGGAACGATCATGGCTTTTCTGGAAATTGATGGGCTGAAGAAGCGCTTCGGGAGTGTCGAGATCCTGAAGGGCATCAATGTCGAGCTCGAAAAGGGCGGCTTCCTGGTGCTGGTCGGTCCGTCCGGCTGCGGCAAGTCAACGCTGCTCAACACCATCGCCGGGCTGGAGCAGATCACGGAGGGTGAGATCCGCGTCGATGGTCGCGCCATCAACGACCTCCATCCCTCGAAGCGCGATATCGCCATGGTGTTCCAGAGCTACGCGCTCTACCCGAACATGACGGTTGCCGGAAACATCGCCTTCGGCATGGAGATGCGTGGCGTGCCTGCGGCGGAGCGCCAGGCGGCGATCGACAAGGTGGCCAAGATCCTCCAGATCGGCCATCTCCTGCAGCGCAAGCCCAGCCAGCTTTCCGGCGGCCAGCGCCAGCGCGTCGCCATGGGCCGGGCGCTGGTGCGCGACCCGAAACTCTTCCTGTTCGACGAGCCGCTCTCCAACCTCGACGCCAAGCTGCGCGTCGACATGCGCATCGAGATCAAGCGCCTGCATGCCACCACCGGCACGACGATCGTCTATGTCACGCACGACCAGATCGAGGCGATGACGCTGGCGACCAAGATCGCCGTGATGCGCGACGGCGAGGTGCAGCAGTTCGGTACGCCGGCCGAGATCTACAACAACCCGACCAACATCTTCGTCGCCGACTTCATGGGCTCGCCGGCGATGAACCTGATCCCGGCCAAGATCGACGGCAATGGCAGCGGGCTTTCGGTCGTGCTGGACCGCGAGTCGCGCCAGCCGATCGTGCTGCCGATGCCTGGCGCGCCCGCCGGCCTTGCGGCCTTCAAGGACAAGCAGGTCATCTTCGGTGTCCGCCCGGAAGCGCTGACCGATCCGGAAGGCGCCGAGCGTAACGGATCCGAGATCGCCACCGCCGACTGCCACATCGAGGTGGTGGAGCCGGCGGGATCGGATACGTTCGCCGTCACCAATCTCGGCGGCAAGGGCGTGGTGGCGCGGCTGAGAGCCGACGCCAGGATCCAGCCCGGCACCAGCACGCCGCTTGCGTTCAATCTGAGCAAGGCGGTGTTCTTCGATCCGGCGACCGAGAAGCGCATCCTTTAAAAGCTATGGCAAACCCGGATATCGTCATCATCGGCTCCGGCATTGGCGGCGCCACGATCGCCTCCGGCTTGGCCGGCAGCGGCGCCTCGATCCTGATCCTGGAGCGCGGCGAACCGCTGCCCGCGACGCCGCATGCGCGCTCGACGCGTTCCATATTTGTCGACGAACACTACCGGCCGAAGGAGATGTGGCGCGAGGCCGGCGGTGCGGCCTTCAACCCCGGCAACTACTATTATGTCGGCGGCAATTCGAAATTCTTCGGCGCGGTGCTGATCCGTTACCGCAAGGAGGATTTCTCCGAGTTGGAGCATTTCGGCGGCATGTCGCCGGCCTGGCCGTTCTCCTATGACGAGTTCGAGCCCTGGTACTCGAAGGCCGAGCAGTTGTTTCGCGTGCGCGGCACCCTCGGCGAGGACCCGACCGAGCCGTTCCATTCGATCCCCTACGCCTTCAAGCCGGTGCCCGACGAGCCGCCGATCGCGCGCGCCCGCGTCGAACTGAAGAACCTCGGCCTGCACCCCGCCTCGCTGCCGCTCGGCGTCGACATCGAAGCCTGGCTGAAAGACGGCAGGACGGGCTGGGATGCGTTCCCGAACACCGGCCAGGGCAAGATCGACGCGCAGACCGGACCGCTGACCGCAGCGCTGAAGGACCCGAATATCCGGCTCGAAACCAGCGCCCATGTCGACTGGCTCGAAACCGCGCCGGACGGCAAGACGATTGCCGCCATCCACTACACCCAGAATGGCGCGCAAAAGACGCTGTCGCCGAAACTCGTCATCCTGTCGGCAGGCGCTGTCAATTCCGCCGTCATCCTGCTGCGCTCGCCCTCCGCGAATGGCAAGGGACTGGCCAACAGCTCTGACCAGGTCGGCCGCAATTTCATGAACCACAATTCGTGCGCGATGCTGGCGATCGATCCGCGCCGCCCCAACGATGCCGTCTACCAGAAGACGCTGATGCTCAACGACTACTATCTGTCGGACGGCAAGGGCGGCAAGCCGCTCGGCAATGTGCAGTTGCTTGGCAAGATCGACGGCAACATGCTCAAGGCCAATGTGAAGCGGGTACCGAAATTCGCGCTCGATTTCATGGCCAGCCACGCCGTCGACTGGTACCTGATGTGCGAGGATCTGCCCGATCCCGAAAGCCGCATCATGGTCGACGGCAAGGACATCGTCATGCAGTGGCGCCGCTCCAACATGCAGTCGCTCGAAGGCCTGACCAAGGTGATGCGCGAGAACCTTCGCGCCTGCGGCTATCCGATCGTGCTGTCGCGCCCCTTCGACAAGCGCACGCCCTCGCACCAATGCGGCACGGTGAAGATGGGCAACGACCCGGCCACCTCGCCGCTCGACACCTTCTGCCGCGCCTGGGACCATCAAAACCTGTTCGTCGTCGATGGCGGCTTCCTGCCGACATCGGCCGCCGTCAATCCGGCGCTGTCGATCGCGGCGCAGGCGCTGCGGGTTGCTGACCACATCCGCAAGACGGAGCTTTCCCCATGATAGGCCGGCGCAGCCCCTCATCCGCCTGCCGGCACTTTCTTCCCGTAAACGGCAGGGCTATCGCATATGGCCCTGGGAGTTCGAATAACCTGCAGGCCTCGATCCCGTCATCCTCGGGCTTGTCCCGAGGATCTACCGGCTTCCCCGAACTGGTCGCGCTCTATCTGCGTGCGACGGCAGATCCTCGGGACAAGCCCGAGGATGACGGCGTTGTGTTGGCATTCGCCAATAAACCCATATGCGATTGCCCTACCATAAACGGGCAGAAGAACTCTGGCCGCAACCTTGGCACCCATTCTGCGACGCTGGCGATTGGCGAAGGCGTCGACGACAGCGTCCTTCTCCCCGTCACTATACGGGGAGAAGTGGCCGGCAGGGCGATGAGGGGCAGCGCCGGCGTTCACAAGGCCAGTCTCCAATGACCCGCCCGGCAGCCATCGTCACCGGCGGCGCGCGCGGCATCGGGCTCGCCTGCGCCGAGGCGCTTGCCGATGTCGGCTTCGATATCCTTGTCGCCGATCTTGCCGAAAAAGCGCCAGACAAGCTCGCCGCCAACTTTGCGGCTCGCAGCGCGAAATTCGCCTACTTCCACTGCGACGTTGCCGATCTTTCCGCTCATCGAAGAATGGTCGAAGCCGCGATGAACGCCTTCGGCCGCATCGATTGCCTGGTCAACAATGCCGGCGTCGGCGCCGTCGTGCGTGGCGACCTGCTGGACCTGAAGCCGGAGAACTTCGATCGCGCGATCGGCATCAATCTGCGCGGCACGGTGTTCCTCAGCCAGGCCGTCGCCAGGGCCATGTTGGCGACACCTGCTGTATCACCTCGATCGATCATCACCATCACTTCGGTCAGCGCTACGATGGCCTCGCCTGAGCGCGCCGACTACTGCATTTCCAAGGCCGGCCTTTCAATGTGGGTGAAGAACCTGGCGCTGCGGCTCGCGCCCGAGAATATCGGCGTGTTCGAGGTGCGGCCGGGCATCATCCGAACCGACATGACAGCCGGCGTTTCCGCCAAATATGACGCGCTGATCGACGGCGGCCTGGTGCCGGCCAAACGTTGGGGCGAAGCCGCCGATATCGGCGCCGTGGTTGCGGCGCTCGCCTCCGGCAAATTCGGCTTTTCGACCGGATCGGTCATCGATGTCGACGGCGCGCTCTCCGTGCCACGCTTGTGAGGAACAATGGCTGACTACATCATTGTTGGTGCCGGGCCGGCCGGCTGCGTTCTCGCCAACCGGCTGAGCGAGGATCCGTCCAATTCCGTGCTGCTTCTGGAAGCCGGTGGCAAGGACTGGCATCCGCTGATCCACATGCCGGCGGGCTTCGCCAAGATGACCAAGGGCATCGCCTCCTGGGGCTGGTCGACCGTGCCGCAGAGAAACATGAAGGACCGCGTCTTCTGGTACACGCAGGCCAAGGTGGTCGGCGGCGGCTCATCGATCAACGCCCAGATCTACACGCGCGGCAACGCCCGCGACTACGACGCCTGGGAGAAAGAGGAAGGCCTGGCCGGTTGGGGCTATCGCGACGTGCTGCCCTATTTCAAGCGCGCCGAGAACAACCAGCGCTTCGCCAACGACTTTCATGGCGACCAAGGCCCGCTCGGCGTGTCGAACCCGATCTCGCCGCTGCCGATCTGCGAGGCCTATTTCCGCGCCGGACAGGAGATGGGCATACCCTTCAACCCGGACTTCAATGGCGCTGCCCAAGAAGGCGTCGGCTATTACCAGCTGACCCAAAAGAATGCGCGCCGCTCGTCCGCCTCCGTCGCCTATCTGAAACCGATCCGCGATCGCAAGAATCTGACGGTCAGGACCGACGTGCTGGTCACCCGCATCGTCATCGAGAAGGGCCGCGCCATGGGCATCGAGGCGGTCGACAAGCCAGGCGGTGAAAAGACCATCCTGCGCGCTGAACGCGAAGTGATCGTCTCCTCAGGCGCCATCGGTTCGCCCAAGCTCTTAATGCAGTCGGGCATCGGCCCGGCCGATCATCTGAAATCGGTCGGCTTGACGCCTGTCCACGACCTGCCCGGCGTCGGCTCCAACATGCAGGACCATCTCGACCTCTTCGTGATCGCCGAATGCACCGGCGACTATACCTACGACAACTACGCCAAGCTGCACCGCACGATGTGGGCCGGGCTGCAGTACCTTTTGTTCAAGAATGGACCCGTCGCCTCGAGCCTCTTCGAGACCGGCGGCTTCTGGTACGCCGATCCGACCGCCGCCTCGCCCGACATCCAGTTCCATCTCGGCCTTGGCTCAGGCATCGAGGCCGGGGTCGAGAAGCTGAAGAACCCGGGCGTGACGCTGAACTCCGCCTTCCTGCGTCCGCGTTCGCGCGGCACGGTGCGGCTGAAGAGCGCCGACCCGGCCGACCACCCGCTGATCGACCCGAACTACTGGTCCGACCCCTATGATCGCGACATGTCGATCAAGGGGCTCAGGCTGGCGCGCGAGATCGTGCGCCAGAAGGCGCTGCAACCCTACGTGCTGCGCGAGGTGCTGCCCGGCCCGAGCCTGCAAAGCGACGACGACCTCTTCGACTATGCCTGCCGCACCTCCAAGACCGATCATCACCCGGTCGGCACCTGCCGCATGGGCCATGACGCGATGGCCGTGGTGACACCGGATCTCAGGCTGCGCGGCATCGAAAATCTCCGCGTCTGCGATGCGTCGGTGATGCCGCGCGTCCCCTCCTCCAACACCAATGCGCCGACCATCATGGTCGGTGAAAAAGGCGCTGACCTGATCCTCGGCCGCGAGCCGCTGCCGCCGGCCGTGTTCAAGGGCAACAAGGCGGCATGAGGCATCAACAATGATCCGGCATTGCGTCTTTGTCCGCTTTCGCGACGACGTTCCTGAAACCGAGCGGGCGGCGATCCATGCCGATCTCGAAGCCTTGCGCGCCGTCATCGACGGCATGGGCAAGGTGCACTTCAGCCCCAATGTCAGCCCCGAGCCTTTCGCGCGCGGCTTCACGCATGGTTTCACCATCGATTTCCGCGATGCCGCCGCGCGCGACGCCTATCTGGTGCATGAGGCGCACCAGCGCGCCGGCGCGCGCCTTGTCGCCGCCCTCGAAGGCGGCACCGAGGGGCTGATGGTCATTGATCTCGAGGTGACGCAAATGTGACCGCTCGCCGGCTTAAAACCGGCGGTTGTCCCGTTCTCTTTTGCCCGCCGTGGAACATATCGCTCCTTCTGGGGAATGCAAAAGGAGCACTGCCTTGAACCTCACCAGCGAACAGAAGAAAACCGTAGTCGCATCCTTTCTGGGCTGGACGCTCGACGCTTTCGATTTCTTCCTTCTGACCTTCCTGCTCACCGATATTGCCGCTGAATTCCAAACCGACGTGCCGGCGGTCTCCAAAGCACTGTTCCTGACACTGGCGACGCGCTTCATCGGCGCGTTCTTCTTCGGCATGCTTGCCGACAGATACGGCCGCAAGCCTATTCTGATGCTGAATATCGTCAGCTATTCGGTGATCGGCGCCTTGGCCGCCTTCTCGCCCAACCTCGGCATATTCCTGGCGCTGCGCGCGCTGTTCGGCATCGCCATGGGTGGCGAATGGGGCTTGGGCAGCTCGCTTGCCATGGAATCCATTCCCCCCAACGCGCGCGGCATGGTCTCGGGCATCCTGCAATGCGGCTATCCGGCCGGCTACCTGCTGGCCGCTGTCGCTTACGGACTGCTCTACGGACAGAAGATCGGCGACTTCACCATCGGCTGGCGCGCCATGTTCCTCTTGAGCTTCGCGCCGGCGCTGATCGTGCTGTTCATCCGTTCGCATGTGCCGGAATCGCCTGCTTTCGTCGAAGGCCGTTCGCAGGCACGGCCCGGTCTTCTCGAAACGCTGCAGAAGCACTGGGGCATCGCGCTCTATGCCGTGGTGCTGATGATGTTCTTCAACTTCTTCAGCCATGGCACGCAGGACCTCTATCCGACCTTCCTGAAGAAGCAGCACGGCTTCGATCCGCACACGGTGAGTTGGATCACCATCGTCGCCAACATCGGCGCCATCGTCGGCGGCCTGGCCTTCGGCGCGTTGTCGGAGAAGATCGGCCGCATCAACGCCATCACGCTCGCTTGCCTGATCGCCCTGCCGGCGATCCCGCTCTGGGCCTATACGACCACGCCCTTCATGCTGGCGATCGGCGCCTTTATCATGCAGGTGGCCGTGCAAGGCGCCTGGGGCGTCATCCCGGTGCATCTCAATGAACTGTCGCCGGGCTCGGTGCGGGCGACCCTGCCTGGCTTCATCTATCAGGCCGGCAACCTTGCCGCTTCGTGCGGCGGTCCGTATCAGGCCGGCATCGCCGAAGCGCCGGGAGGCAGCTACGGTTACGCGCTGGCGCTGTTTGCCGGCGTGGTTGCCGTCTGCATCATCGTCGTCGTCCGCTTCAGCCCCGAGAAGCGCGGCGAGGTGATGACCGTGTTCGGGTGAATGGCAATCAACCCATTCTCAGCGCGACGACACCCGCGACGATGCCGAGCGCAGCGGCCGCGCGCCAGGCCGTCATCTTCTCGCCCAGCGCCAGCACCGAGATCAGCATGGCGAACAGGATCGACGTCTCGCGCAGCGACGCGACCGAGGCGATCGGCGCCTTGGTCATCGCCCACATGACGATCCAGTAAGCCGCGCCGCTGAGCACGCCGGTAAACAGCCCTGCCTTCCAGTCGCGCGCCAGCACGGGCAGCGACTGTGGCCCGCGAAAGGCGACGCACAGCACCAGCGCCCAGGTCGCATCGCAGACGAATAGCCAGGCAGCGTAGCTCGTCGCGGTCGCCGCGAGCCGCGCGCCGCTGCCGTCGGACAGCGTATAGCTGGCGATGAAGATCGACGTGCCGAGCGCGAAACCGACCGCGCGCAAATTAAACCGCTCGAGATGGACGCCGCCGCGAAACGACATGACCAGCGTGCCGATCGACAACAGCAAAATGCCGACGATGGCGAGCGGCGCAGGCACCTCCCCGACCAACACGATGCCGCCCAGCGCCGAAAGCAGCGGCGCGGTGCCGCGCGCCAGCGGATAGGTCTGGGCGAAATCGCCGGCTTTGTAGGCGCCGATCAGGAATGTCCGGTAACCCATGTGAAAGAAAACCGATGCGAGGATGAATGGCCAGACCTCGGCCTTGGGCACTTCGACGAAGGGCAGCGCCACGAGTGCCGCGGCGCCCATGCCGAGCGTCATCAGCGTGATCGACAGGAAGCGATCGAGATGCACCTTGACCAGTGCGTTCCAGATCGCATGCATGGCGGCAGCCGAGAGCACCGCAAGGAAGACGAAAAGCGTCATGCCCGGTTCACCTGCCTGCCAGGCCTGGGGCAATGCCCGGCGTTTCCAGATCGACATCGACCCTGAGCGGAAAATGGTCCGAAGCCACCTCGCCGATGTCGGCGCTCACCGAACGCACGCGCCCGGCCAGCATGCCGCCGACGAAGCAATGGTCGAGCCGGCGCTTCGCCAGCCTGCCGTCGATGATCTTTTCGTGCGTATGGAAGTCCGCAGTGGGCTCGGCGGCGACGGAAGCGGCATCGACGAACCCGTCAATATAGGCGGCGCCGGGATGATACGGCATGCTGCCGGTAATACGCTGGTATTCAGCGCTGCCTGGTTCCATGTTGAAATCGCCAAGCCAGATCGCCGCTTGAGGGTTTTCGGGCTCCGCCTGGCCGTTCGACCAGTTGCGCTGCGGCTCGTCGTCGGCGCCGCTCCACGGGCCGCCGTCGGATGGCGCACGACGATGCTCGGCAAGCAGATAGTCGATCTGCTCCAGCCGCTCCTCGGCCGCGATATGCGCCAGATGCAAGGAGAGCACTCGCACCGGTCCGGCCGGGGTGCGGATCATGCATTCGAGCGCGGCGTTGCGCGTGTTGAGCGGCCTCAGCGTGCGCCGCAGCGGCAGCGTGTGCAGCCGCGACCAGACGATCGGCAGCCTTGACAGCACCATCGTGCCGAACTGCCGCCGGCGGTTGACGACGCGACCGTCGCGCTTCTCGCTGGCGTCCATGTCGAAGGCCGGGCCGTAGGCCCAATAATAGTCGGGCAGCAAACCGGACATGATCGCGGGCTGGTCGTCCTCATTGCTGCGTAGCCAATGCCGCTCGACCTCCTGCAGCGCGATGATGTCGGCACCATCAACCAACCTGGCGGCGCGGGCGAGATCGTAGCGCCCGTCGCTGCCATAGCCATACTGGATATTGTAGCTGATCAGCTTCATTGATTAACCGGCTCACTTCTTATGATCGCACTAGCGCCCCGCAGGCGACGTTGCAATGTGCCGCGTAGGCAGGCGAGTGATCCAGCCGACGGTCTGCGAGCCGCTCTAATAGGTCGTCAGTGGCTGGAAGCTTCCGGCCGGCGACGCAGCCAGTTCCGCCCAGTCGATCTCCTCTTCCAGCCGGTGATAGGCCTCGTCGCCGATCGTGCCGTTGCGGCGCAATTCTTCCAGCGTGTCGCGCTGGCGGTTGATGGCGTAGAGCCGCAGCCGGTCATACTCGGTCGCCGCTTGCGCGTCCTCCGGGTTCTCCGCGACCTTGCGCTGCGCCTCATATTGCTCGCGCACCACAGCCGCCGCGGCCGAATTCTTGCGGCTGAGCACGTCGAGCGCCGCCTGCATGATGGCGACGCGCGCCAGCGCCACCTCGCCGTCGACCGTGGTATCGCGCGGGAAGTCGAGCCAGCGCAGCAGCGGCTTCAGGCTCATGCCCTGCAGCACCAGCGTGCCCAGCACCACGGCGAAGGCGGCAAGCACGATCGGGTCACGCCCAGGAAAGTTGGCGGGCAAGGCAACGGCTGCGACCAGTGTCACCAGCCCGCGCATGCCGCACCAGCCGACGAGCACGGCGCCGGGGAATGTCGGGCCATCGCGCCTTTCCTCCTCGCTGGCGTAGCGGGCAAACCAGCGTATGACCGCGACATAGCCCGCCACCCAGACGATACGCGCCACGATGACGATGGCCAGCACCGTCGCGGCGAACAAAAAGGCCTCGCCCTGTCCGTCACCGGAGAGCCGGCCGACGATCGACCGGGCCTGAAGGCCCATCAGCACGAAAGCCAGCACGTTGAGCACGAATACCGCCGACTCCCAGACCGAATAGGTGCTGACGCGGCGTCTGGCCGTCATGCGGCGCGGCGCGCGGCGCGCGATGGTGATGGCGTAGACGACGATGGTGATGATGGCCGAAAGGCCGAGCTTGTCGGCGATGATCCACACCGCGAAGGTCCCGGCGAACTGCACCACGGTGCTGCTTGCCGCATCTTCGATGCGCTCGAGCGCGATCACCGAGAGGCGGCCGAACAGATAGCCGCCGACAACGCTGCCGATCGTGGCTAGCAGGATGACGGGCACTGCGTCTTTCAGCATGAGCGTGCCGATCGCTGCCGCAACCGAAATCCGGTAGATCAAAAGCGCCGTGGCGTCGTTGAGCAGGCTCTCGCCCTGCAGGATGGCGGTGATGCGGTGCGGCACCTTGAACTGGTTGAGCACGGCGCTTGCCGCCACCGCGTCCGGCGGCGCAACGATGGCGCCGAGCGCGATCGCCGCCGCGATCGGCAGACCGGCCATCTTCCAGCCGACGAAGGCGACCGCCACGGCCGTGAAGACGACGGCGCCGAGCGCCAGAAGCACCAGCGACAGCCGGTAGCGTTTCAGGTCGCGCAGCGACGTGTCGTAGGCGGCGTCGAGCAGCACCGGTGCGATAAACAGCGCCAGCGCCAGTTCGGGATCGATTTCGATCACTGGCGCGCCCGGCACGAAAGCCAGCGCAACACCGGCGAGCGCCAGCAGCGACGGATAGGGTATTTCAAGACGGCGCGACAGCGCCGTCAGTGCGACCGCGATGAGAAGCAGGATGAGGGTGAGCTCGAAGAGGGCCATGGCTTATCGTAGCGGCGAAGCACGCAGCTTGGCAGTACCCTGAGACAAGGATGCTGTTGATTATACCGGCGCGTCGATATTGCCCGGCTACACGCCACATTGCACTGGCCTGATGCGCTTCAGCCAGCACCGGAAGCGCAGGAGATCGCCATTTGCGGGCCGGCCTCACCTGAATATCGACACAGCCTAGTGCAGAACCAGCATATCGCCCGACGAGAACGAAATGTCCGCCTTGTCGCCGACGACCGGCGGCGGCGTCGTCGAATTGTTGAATGTGTCGAGCGACACCGTGTTGCCGCCGATGCCGACGCGCACGCGGATCACAGAGCCGAGGAAATGCACTTCGGCGATCTCGCCCGACAGGCTGGCGTCATGGCCAGGCTGCCGCCCCAGCGAAATCGCTTCTGGCCGCAGCGCGAGCGACAGCGTGTCGCCGGACTTGGAGCCGTTGAGCTTGCCCTTGAGCGAGACTTCCTGGCTGTTGACCTGCACCTTGCCCGAGGCGGCGTCGGTGACCTTGCCTTCCAGCACGTTGAGCGTGCCGACGAAATTGGCGACGAACTTGGTTGCCGGCCGGTTGTAGATCTCGAATGGCGTGCCGACCTGCTCGGCCCTGCCGCCATACATCACCGCGATGCGGTCGGAGATCGACAGCGCCTCTTCCTGGTCATGCGTGACGAAGATGGTGGTGATGCCGAGCTTCTTCTGGATCGAGCGGATTTCCTCACGCAGCGATACACGCACCTTGGCGTCGAGTGCCGACAGCGGCTCGTCGAGCAGAAGCAGTTTGGGTTTCGGAGCAATCGCCCGCGCGAGCGCGATGCGCTGCTGCTGGCCGCCCGAGAGCTGGTAGGGATAGCGGTCGGCCATCTGCGGCAGCTTGATGATGTCGAGCATCTCGGCGACTCGGGAATCGATGGCCGGCTTCGACATGCCCGCCACCTTGAGCCCGAAGCCGATGTTCTGCGCCACGGTCAGGTTCGGGAACAGCGCATAGGCCTGGAACACCATGCCGACATTGCGCTGGTTGGGCTTCAACCGGGTGATGTCCTTGCCGCCAACGACGATCTTGCCGGCCGACGGCTCTTCGAAGCCAGCGACCATGCGCAGCACCGTCGTCTTGCCGCAGCCGGACGGGCCGAGGAAGGAGACGAATTCGCCGGGTTCGACATCGAGGCTGAAATCCTGCACCACGGTGTTGGTGCCGTAGGACTTTCGCACATGCTGGATGGACAGGAATGGCTCGGCCATGGCTTTTCTCTCAGCTCAATTCGGTCGGTTCGCCGATTTCGGCGCGAAACGGGACAGGATCTGGATCAGCGACATGCAGCCCCAGGTGATGGCGAAGGCGATGATGGCAAGTGCCGCCGGCTCATAGGCGCGGTTGGCGCCGATATTCTGCAGATACGGCCCGAACGCCGGACGGTTCAGCAGGCTCGCCATCGTGAATTCGCCGATGACGATGGCGAAAGTCAGAAAGGCGCCGGAGAGCACAGCGATCAGCACGTTTGGCAGAATCACCCGAGTAATGATCGTGGACCAGCCGGCGCCGAGGATCTGCGCCGCTTCCGTCAGCGTGCGCACATCAATGGTGCGAAGGCCGGTATCCACCGCCCGATACATATAAGGCAGCGACAACGTCGCGTAGCCGATCACAAGCAGGGCGTTGGTGGCCGTATCGTTTGCCAGGAACGGCAGCGGCGAATTCGAGCCGTACATTCTGATGTAGCCGAAGACGATGACGATTGCCGGGATGACAAGCGGCAGCAGCGTGATGAACTCGACGATCGGCCTGAGCTGCGGCAGGCGAAGGCGGATCCAATAGGCCGCCGGCACCACCACCAGCACGCCGAGGATGATGGTGAATATGGCGGCAACCACCGAGTACATGAATGTCGCCTGGAAGCGGGCGTCGCCAAGCACGATCTGATAGGCGTCGAACGAGTAGGCGCCGCGACGCATGCGCATCGAGAATTCCGCAGTCGCGATCAGCGGGATAAAGAAATAGGCCGCGCCAAGGATGAAGACGACCCAGGCCCAGAAGCGTCCAGTCTTCATTTCAGCCACCTCTCCGAACGCGTCCGGAACCAAATGTAAAAGACATTGGCGAGGCCGGTGATGACGATCATGCCGAAGGCGATCGCATAACCGAGATGCGCATTGTGAAGCACGTCGCCGCGGATCTGCGCGTAGAGGAGGATGGGCACGATGTTGAGCGACGAGCCGGTCAAGGCATAGGCGGTGGCAATCGCCCCGAAGGCGTTGGCGAAAAGCAGGATAACGGTACCGAGGAAGCTCGGCCAGATCACCGGGATGACGACCATGCGCCAGTATTGGGCAGTAGTCGCGCCAAGTGTCGCGGCAGCCTCGCCCCATTCCTTCTTCAGTCCGTCTATCGCTGGCACGATAATGACCACCATCAGCGGAATCTGGAAATAGACATAGGTCAGCGTGAGGCCCCAGAACGACAAGATGTTGAAGCCATGCGCGTAGATGTTAAGGCCGAACACGGTGTTCAGGATGACGGTGGCAAGCCCGAGGCGTCCAAGCGTTGCGAGGAAGGCAAATGCCAGAGGGACGCCGGCAAAATTGGAGGCCACCCCGGAAAAGGTCAGTGTCGCCGACCGTATCCAACTGGGCAAGCCGCCGCGCACGATGGCAATGGCGATAGCCAGGCCGGCAAACGCTCCGATAAGCGCCGATGCCAGACTGACCTTAATCGAAATCAAGTAGGCGGCAACGATATTCGGCTCCGACAGGGCGATGAGATTTTCCAGCGTGAACTCACCGGCCTCGTTCTGGAACGCGCCCAGCATCAGGTAGAGCGTGGGCAGGATAAGAAACATGACGGCGAAGATGAAGAAAGGCGCAACGCCCATCCACTGCGTCGGCAGCCGCAACGCGCGCGCTTCGCTGGGCGGCGCCGTCTTTCCCGAAATTGTCTGGTTGGAGAGCGAAAGATCGGTCATGCGCGGGCTACCGTCTGGGAGAAGCGCCGGGCGGCCAGAGCCGCCCGGCCGTATCATTCTATTACTTCACGTTGGCGCCAACAGTGGCGTCCCAGTTCTTGGTGATCGCCTCCTTGGCCTTACCCTGCTCGTCGAGGGTCGGGAACACTGCCGACGCATAGGCTTCGGCCGGCGGCAGCTTGGCCATCACATCGGCGGGAAGCTTGCCGTTCTTGGCGAGGTCGTTGAAGCGGATCGGATGGCAGTAACCCTTCAGCCAGCCAATCTGACCCTCGTCGGAGTAGAGGTACTCGAGCCAGAGTTTGGCGGCATTCGGATGCGGCGCATAAGCGCTGATCGCCTGCACATAGACGCCGGCGACGACGCCGGTCTTCGGCACGACGACGTCGACCGGCGGGTTGCCCTTCAGCGTGTCGCGGCCGGCAAGCGCGTTGTAGTCCCAGGTGACCAGGATCGGGGTCTGACCTTGAGCTAGCGTGGCCGGCTTGCCGATGACCGGCACAAAATTGCCAGCGGCATTGAGCTTCTTGAAGAAGTCGAGACCTGCCGTGCCGGCTGCTTCACCAGCGGCGGCACCACCGGACAGGCCGGCGGCGTAGACCGCCTGGATCGCTTGGTTCGAGGCACGCGGATCCCCGGCAAGGGCGACGGTGTTGGCATAGTCTGACTTCAGCAGGTCTGCCCAGTCAGCCGGAGCTTCCTTCACAAGATCCTTGTTCACCAGGAAGGACAGCACGCCGTAATAGTCGCCCGTCCAAAAACCATCGGCATCCTTGGCGCTGTCCGGGATCGAATCCCAGGTCGATACCTTGTAAGCCTGGATCAGGCCGTCTTTCTTTGCGGTCGGACCGAAGGACAGGCCGACGTCGATGACGTCAGGCGCCTGCGGGCCCTTGTTGTCCTTGTTCGCCTTGATCGCCTCGACCTCGTCGCCCGAGCCGGCGTCCGGGTTGAGCTCGTTGATGGTGATTTCCGGATACTTAGCCTTGAAAGCGTCGATCACTGCCCCATAGCCGCACCAGTCATGCGGAAGCGCGATGACAGTGAGCTGGCCTTCCGCCTTCGCGGCCTTGACGAGATCGTCCATCGAAGCGGCGGACGAAATCACCGTCGACGCGAAGAGCGCCGCGGCCGAGAGGGAAAGCACTTTCCCCGTGAACTTGAACATGTGTTCTCTCCGTTGAACTGGCGCTGTTAGGCGCCTGCGATGCGGGTATCGTTTTCGTGTGACAGCCAGATGAAGGCTTTTTGAAACCGAAGCCCACAGCGAAAAAAGTTAACTCTTTTTAACGGACTGTAGCAATTAGCCCGCACTTAATTTTCCGGCTAATGGTTAGCTGCCTTGATTTTTGCCCCTTCTCCCTTTCCTCGAGTTGTTCCCTTCTTCAACTTTTGGTCTTGAAAGCCGGCTCTCAAACGGCACCGGCGATCGCATTTTCGAGCAGCGTCAGCGCCGCTTTCTTGGTCAGCTTCACCGGATTGCCGCCAGCCGTCGGATCGACCACCGCCATGTCGGCGATCAGCGTCTTGCGCTTCTTGTCCATGTCGAGCCCCCTGATCAGGCCGGGCAGCGCGTGCGGCACCTTGAGCTCCTTGCGCAGCTTGATGATCGCCTTGGCAAAGCCGTCGAAGCCGCCCTTGATGCCGCAATAGGCGGCGAGCCGTACGATACGGTCCTCGATCGCCTCGCGGTTGAAGGCCAGCACATAGGGCATGAACACCGCGTTGGTCATGCCGTGATGGGTGTCGTAGAGCGCGCCGATCGGATGCGACAGCGAATGGATGGCGCCGAGCCCCTTCTGGAAAGCGGTGGCGCCCATGGCCGCCGCGCTCATCATATGCGCGCGGGCGACCAGATCCTTGCCGTTGGCGAAGGCCTTCGGCAGGTTCTCGAACACCAGCCTTATGCCTTCCACCGCGATGCCGTCCGCCATCGGATGATAGCCCGGCGCGCAATAGGCCTCCAGGCAGTGCGCAAGCGCGTCCATGCCGGTGCCGGCGGTGATGAAGGCCGGCATGCCGACCGAAAGTTCCGGGTCGGCAATGACGATTGCCGGCAAAAGTTTCGGATGGAAGATGACCTTCTTGGTGTGGGTCTCCTCATTGGTGATCACGCCGGCGCGACCGACCTCGGACCCCGTGCCCGCCGTGGTCGGCACCGCGATGATCGGCGCAATCACGTCCGAATTGGCCCGGGTCCACCAGTCTCCTACATCCTCGAAATCCCATACAGGCCGGGTCTGCCCAGCCTGGAAGGCGATCAGCTTGCCGAGGTCGAGCGCGGAGCCGCCGCCGAAGGCGATGACGCCGTCATGCTTGCCCTTCTTGAACACCGCGATGCCGGCGGTGAGATTGGACTCGACCGGGTTCGGCCTCACCTCCGAGAAGACGCCATACGGGATCTTGGCATCGTCGAGGATCTTCAGCGTCGAGGCGACGACGGGCAGCTTCGCAAGGCCGGGATCGGTGACGAAGAGCGGCCGCTTGATGCCCGTCACATTGAGCACATCAGGCAATTCCTTGATGCGCCCGGCGCCGAAGCGGACGGTGGTGGGGTAGTTCCATTTGGAGATGAGCTTGGACATTTTCAGTCTTTCGAAAGGTCAGATCGTTTCGCGCAGGTGGTAGGATTTTGGCCGGGTCAGATTGTCGTAGCCGATGGCCGAGAGCGCCGCGCCCTTGCCGGTGTCCTTGACGCCGGTCCAGACCAGCGCCGGGTCGAGATAGTCGCAGCGGTTCATGAACACCGTTCCGGTTTCGACACGGTCGCCGATCGCCACCGCGCGCTCGGTGTCGCGCGTCCAGATCGAAGCCGTCAGCCCGTAGGGGCTGTCGTTCATCAGCGCGATCGCCTCCTCGTCGTTGCGCACCTTCATGATGCCGACGATCGGGCCGAAACTTTCCTCGCGCATGACGCTCATCTGGTGATCGACTTCTGTCAGCACTTCCGGCGCCAGATAGGGCGAGCCGGCCTTGTCGTTCTCGACCTTCATGTTGATATGCGCCTTGGCACCCTTGCGCAGTGCCTCGGCTTTCTGCTCACGGATCAGGTCGGCGAAGCGCGCCTGCGCCATCGGACCCAGGGTCGTCGCCTGTTCCAGCGGATTGCCGACGACATAGTTCTTCGTCTCGGCGACAAAACCCTCGACGAACTCGTCATAGACTTTCTCATGCACATAGACGCGCTCGATGCCGCAGCAGCACTGGCCGGAATTGAAGAAGGCGCCGTCGACCAGATTGGCGACCGCATGGTCCATCTTGGCATCGGGCAGCACATAGGCGGGATCCTTGCCGCCGAGCTCCAGACCGAGCGTCATGAAGGTGCCGGCAGCAGCCTTCTCGATGGCGCGCCCGCCGCCGACCGAGCCGGTGAAGTTGACATGGTCGATCTTGCCCGAGCCGAGCAGTTTCTCCGTCTGGGTGTGGTTCATGACGAGGTTCTGGAACAGGCCCTTGGGCAGGCCGGCCTTGTCGAAAGCCTGTTGGAAGCGTTCGCCGACGAGCAGCGTCTGCGCCGCGTGCTTGAGGATGACGGCGCTTCCGGCCATCAGCGCCGGCACGATGGTGTTGACGGCGGTGAGGTAGGGATAGTTCCACGGCGCGATCACCATGACGACGCCGAGCGGCGCCTTCTTCACATAGCGCCGAAAACCGTCCTTCGGGTTGGAGGCCATGACCGGCTTCAGCGCGGCTTCGGCGATCTCCACCATATAGTTGGTGCGTTCCTTGACGCCGCCGAACTCGCCGCCATAGCGCACCGGCCGGCCCATCTGCCAGGCGATCTCCGGCACGATCTCGTCGGTCATGGCGACCAGCGCCTCGAGCATCGCCAGCATGTATTTGCCGCGCTCGACGACCGGCGTCTCCGCCCATTTCTCCTGCGCCACCCTGGCGCGCTCGACCGCGGCATTGATCGCCTGGTCGCTCGCGACAGGCCGTTCGGCGTAGATCGAACCGTCGATGGGGGATTTGAGTTTTACGGTTTCCAAAAAGGATCTCCAGCTATCGAAAGGTAGGCATCAGCAGGCAAGGGCACGAACATGCCCCACCCTTGCATAATCCAGTATCGACTGATCGCGCGTCACGAGCGTCAAATCGAACGCCCGCGCGGTCGCAATCAATATACGATCCGCAGGATCGCCGTGCAGCGATCCGGGCAGGAAAGATGATTCAATCAATAATTCCGGCGAAAGAGCCTCGACCCTGATGCCCGGCGTAGCGATCACTTCCCCAAAAATGCTTGCCGGCGACTTTGCGGCCGCCAATCGGCCCTTGGCGCTCAGCAGTCCCAATTCCCAAGCCGAAATGGGGGAAACCCGGATTTTCTCGTCAGCGGCTCCTGCGGTATTGATGGCAGTCCTGGCTTCCGGCCTGATCGGTTCGTTCAACGCAATCCATATGATCGCGCAAGTGTCGAGCAGCAGCCTGTGTGTCACGGCAGTGCGTCCGGCTCCAAAGCCGGTTTGGTGTAGTCATACCCCTGGCGAAGCGTAACCTTGCCCGTCCATATGCCGAAGAGCGGATGATCCGCATCCCCTGGCGCATGTGAGAGCTTCCCTTCCTGCGGATGTTCGTAGCTTGCCTGTGTCGATTCCGCCATTCCCGGGCGGCCCTTGTCCGCGGTGGCCATATTCGGCTTTCGATAGCCCTCGGGCCACCCCTCCAGATTGAAGTCCACCCGTTCGTTCGCGAGATCGATACGAGACGCCCGATAATTTGCGCGTAGCCAGGCGCGCGCCTGGCTGTGGCCGCTCGGGCTGTTCGCCCACCATTCCTCGCGCTGTCGCGCCGACGGCGGCAAGCGGCCAGCTATTATTTGTTCGATCTCGTCGAAGCTCATCGACAAATGCCCCTGGCCCGAGAACAGCAGATGCTCGAACAGCGGATGATATTTGGTTCCTTCGGTCATCTCATAAATCTAGTTCGGCCCGCATTTCCGGTCAAGTTGGCAATAGTATATTACTATCTTTCTAGTACCGCTCAAACCCTCTATGCAGTTCCCAATCCGTGATGCGGCGGTCGTATTCGAACTGCTCCCAGCGGGCGGTGTGCACATAGTGGTCGATCACGTCGTCGCCGAAGGCCTGCTTCAGCATGTTCGACTTGGCCAGCGTCTCGGTGGCGTCGCGCAACGTCTTCGGGATCTCCGGCAGCCGCGAAGCCTGGTAGGCGTCGCCGACGAACGGCTTCTGCAGTTCCAGCTTCTCGTCGATGCCGGCGAGGCCGGACGCGATCAGCGCCGCGAAGGCCAGATAAGGGTTCAAATCGGCGCCGCCGATGCGGCACTCCATGCGGATGCCTTTCGTGCCCTCGCCGCAGAGCCGGAAGCCGGCGGTACGGTTGTCCTCGCTCCACATGATCTTGGTCGGCGCGAAGGTGCCGGCTTGGAAGCGCTTGTAGGAATTGATGTAGGGCGCCAGGAACCAGGTGAACTCCTTGGCGTATTTGAGCTGGCCGGCCGCCCATTGCTGGCCAAGGCTCGATAGCGTCCATTCGGCCTTTTTATCGAAGAACAGCGGCGTCTTGCCGTCGGCGCTCCACAGCGAATTGTGGATATGGCTGGAATTGCCGGCGAGCCCGTAATTGTACTTGGCCATGAAGGAGATGGCCTTGCCTTCGGAATCGGCGATTTCCTTGGCGCCGTTCTTCAGGATGACATGGCGGTCGGCCATGTCGAGCGCCTCGGCGTAGCGCACATTGATCTCTTCCTGGCCGGGACCCCACTCGCCCTTGGAATTCTCGATCGGGATGCCTGCGGCTTCCATCTCGTTGCGGAGCCGGCGCATGACGCCTTCTTCCTTGCTGGTGATGCCGATCTGGTAGTCGCCGATATAGGGCGAGGCGCTGTCGAGACCCTGCCAGTGCTTCTTGCGGGCGGACTCGTAGGTCTCGCTGAACAGGTAGAATTCGAGCTCGGAAGCGAAATAGCCGATATAGCCGCGCTCCTGCAGACGCTTGACCTGTCTCTTCAGGATCGCGCGGGGTGAGTGCCCAAGATCCTCATGCGTGTGATGGTCGAGCACGTCGCAGATGACCAGCGCCGTCTTTTCCAGCCACGGAATGCGCCGCAGCGTCGACAGGTCCGGCTTCATGACGAAGTCGCCATAGCCCTTCGACCAGCTTGCCGCCTTGTAGCCGGGCACCGGTTCCATATCGATGTCGCAGGCGAGCAGATAGTTGCAGCCATGCGTCTCGCCATGCGCGGAATCGACGAAATATTGGGCCAGGAAGCGCTTTCCCGCGAGCCGGCCCTGCATGTCGACGATGCAGGCCAGCACCGTGTCGATCTCGCCGTTCGAGACCGCTTTCTTCAACTGATCGAACGAGAAATTCCCGGCCATTCCTTTGGCGCTCCAGTGCTTGTCGATTTAAGGGAGAAACGAGGCCATGGCTGGCATTGCGCCGGCCATGGCCTCGAAGCGAAGGTCAGTTGCCGGTCTCGCCGACCGCCCGCTCGGCCGCCTTGATCGCCGCCTGGCGCGCCGCGATCTGTTCGCCGATCGGCGGACCCTGGAAGCGGCGGTTCTCGAAGCCGAACCAGAGCACCGCAGTCAGAATCAGGAAGCCGATGGTGATGTAGAGCACCTTGTCGTTTGGCGGCTGGATGGCGATGAAGAAGATGATCGCCATGCCGACGACCGAGAGCAGGCAGAACAGCCTGAACAGGCCAGCGCCGAGATTCCACGGGCCGGGATTCGGCCACTTCGCCGTGCCAAAGGTCAACATGCCAAGCACGATCGGAACCGTGAAGGACAGGAACAGGAAGACCAGCGTCGAGTTGACGACGATGGTGTAGATGTTCGTGCCGCCGATCGAGATGAACTGGGCGAGGAACACATAGATGATCTCGAGGATGGCAGCTGTCCATATGGCATTGACCGGCGTCCGCCACGTCGGGCTGACTTTGGCGAGACCGGCCGAACCGACCGGCATGCCGCCGTCGCGGGAGAAGGCAAACAACATCCGCGAGGCCGAGGTCACCGTGGCAAGGCCGCAGAGGAACTGCGAGATCAGGATGGCAAGATAGAGCAGTTCCTTCAGCCAGACCGGAAGAATCGCGTCCATGGTCGAGAAGAACACACTCCAGCCCTGCTTGGCGCCTGCAGCCAAATCCGGAATGGCCAGGACGATCGCGCACAGCATTGCCCAGCCGATAAGCGAAGACCACAGCACCGATGAGACGATCGCGCGCGGCACGGAATGCGCTGCCTTCAGCGTTTCTTCGGATGTATGCGCCGAAGCGTCGTAGCCGGTGATGGTGTAGACCGGTAGCAACAGGCAGAGCAGGAACAGGTACGTCATGGAATCTGTTTGCGGGAAGACGCCGCCGCCGGCATCGCCCGAATAGTTGGTGAACGTCCACAACCGCGTGACGTCGATCGCGGGCGCAAACACCAGGCAGGCCACGATTAGCACCGCAGTCGCGCCCAGGATCAGGAAGCCGGAAGCGTCCGTCAGCATAGCGGTCAGTTTGATACCGAAGTGATTGCAGATCGCCTGAAGGACTGTAATGACGGCAACAAATCCGACAATCTCACCCGGCGTGCCGGTGATGCCGAACCAACTGCCGAAAGTGCCGACAAAGAAGAAAGCGGTGCCGATGTTGATGGCGCCGAGCACGGTGATCAGGCCGAGCAGGTTGAGCCAGGCGGTGAGCCAGCCGGTGAAACGGTTTCCAAGGATCGACGACCAGTGGTAGAGGCCGCCGGCGGTTGGAAATGCTGAAGCAATCTGGGCCATGGCAAGGGCAAAGAACCCAGACACGGCGCAACCGACGATCCAGCCGATGCCGGCGCCGGCGCCGCCGATCGAGGACGTCGCCTGGGCGAAGGAATTGATGCCGCCTGAAAGGATGCAGATGATCGAGAACGAGATCGCGAAGTTCGAGAAGCGGCTCATGCTTCGCGACAGTTCCTGGGCGTAGCCCATTCCGTGGAGGACCTTTAGGTCCTCATGCTTGTCGACTTCTGAGTAGTCTGACATTTGAAGTCCCCTTTTGATTTCTTAGCTGGCCGATTGTACTGACTTTCCCATTGCGCTTTGTCGGGAGCCCCTGGCCTCCTCGGGCTCCAGATTCGAAAATATGCCCGTGAGCAGATCCGCCCATTTCCGCTGCCCGGTCTCGCCGGCGATTTCATCGTTGCGGATTTCGATCATCGCGCAGGCAAGGCCGCGCGGGCGCGCATGCCGCTCCAGCGTGAAATAGACGCGGTCGGCCGGCGAATAGGGCTCGTTGACGCCGACGGTGACGCCCGAGAGCCGCTGCAGCGCCGATATCAGCGGCGCCGCCAGCCTGAGGTCGTCATCATGGATGATGCCAATATGCCAGGGCCGGCTTTTGCCCTTGTAGACCGGCGTGAAGGAGTGCACCGAGACCAGCCGCGTCTCCTGGCCGCACGCCAGCCGCGCATCGATAATCCGCGCTATCGTGTCGTGGAAAGGACGCCAAGACAGATCCACCCGCGCGGCGCGCTGCTTCTCGGAAAGACCGGCATTGCCGGGAATGACTGTCGTCTCGCTGACCGGCGGCACGAGGTCGGGCGCGTCGAGCGGCCGGTTGCAGTCGATGACGAGTCGCGACACGCGGGTCTCGACTAGGGTGGCGTCGAGGGCCTCGGCCATGCGGCTGGCGACGGGTAGCGCGCCCGGATCCCAGGCGATGTGGCGGGAAAGGTCTTCGGTCGGTAGGCCGAGCGTGCCGAATTCGGCGGGCAGGAAGTTGGAAGCGTGGTCGCAGGTGAAGACGAAGGGGCTCGAGCCGCCAGGGTTGGTCACCCTCACGGTCTCCGACGGTGCAAGGCTGACGGGCCGAGCTTTCTCCATATCGTCCCCTGCGGGGCGCTGTATCTTATATTACTTATTTTGTCTCATTGCGTCCCTGTGAATGATTTCATACAGTTTGGCCGGCTTTGTCAAACGCGAATTCGGGAAAACGGCGGCGGCGGGTCAACAGGCGGGGGAAAACCATGATTTCCAGCATTGCCGAACTGATCTCAGACCGTATCGGCGCGATGCCGGCCGGCGAGCGCCGCGCCGCCCAGACGCTGATTGCCAACTATCCTTTGACCGGGCTGAAGACGGTCGCCGAATTCTCGGCCGCGGCCGGCGTGTCCTCGCCGACGATCCTGCGTTTCGTCGCCAGGCTCGGCTTCCAGAACTACCCCGAATTCCAGTCGGCATTGCAGGATGAACTGGCGGCGCAACTGCAGTCGCCCGTCTCGCGCACGCTCAATCCGGGCTCGACTGGCGGAGCCGTCTCGCCGATGCTGGAGGCAACGCTCGACAATTTGCGCGAGACGTTCCGCCACCTCACCGACAAACAGCTGGCCGACATCGCGGCGCGGCTTGCCGAGCGACGCGGCAAGACCTTCCTCATCGGCGGCCGCTTCACCGATCCGCTGGCGCGCTACATGGCCGCCCATCTCGCCATCATCCAGCCGGATGTCTACCATCTCGCCGGCCAGGAAAGCATCTGGCGCGATCGGCTGATCGACATGGGCAAGCGCGACATTCTGGTGATCTTCGACATCCGCCGCTACCAGGAAAGTCTCGTCCGCTTCGCCGAGAAGGCGCATCAGCGCGGCGTGCAGATCATCCTGTTCACCGACCAGTGGCTGTCGCCGATCGCCCGCTTCGCCCGCCATGTGATCGCCGGACGCACCGCGGTGCCTTCTGCGTGGGATTCGTCTGCCGCTCTCTTCGTCGTCGCCGAAACACTGATCGGCGCGGTGACGAGGCAATTGGAAGCGGCAGGCGCCAAGCGCATCCGCGAGCTCGAAAACTTGCGCTAAGATCTTCGGCCTTCGCGAAAATACGGCAGGGATCGGGGCCGAGACGGCAGTCCGGCTTCACGTTCCCGACATCTCGACATCACCGGGCTCGCCGACGGAACTCGCCTGCGCCACCTTCGCGCCACCGCTTCCGGCATGAGCAGAGCATGGATCAGGTCCTGACATCCAGCCGGCCGGGCAACGAAATCCCTGACTCACCGCACCAGCCGCCCCTCGATTGACCAGCGCGCGGCCAGGAAATTCAGCACGGCCGCGACCACGACGCCGATGATCTTCGCCGGCCACACGCCGATGGCCCCTGCCAGGGCCGCGAGCGAGAGACTGGAAACACCAAGCGAAATCAGCGCTCCCAGCGAGACGAAGCGCAGGAAGGAGTGGTGCAACCGGATGTCCGGGTCCCGTTCGAACGACCAGAAGCGGTTCGCCGCGAAAGAAAAGAGGACCGCGACGAACCAGGCGCCGACATTGGCAGCCAAAGCCGGTGCCGCGAGCTTGAGCAGCAGGAAAAATGCGGTGAGGTCGATGCCGGTGTTGACCAGCCCGACCAAGGCGAAGCGAACGATCTTGCTGCGGGTCGAACGCTGCGGCTGGCCGGCATTGGTCATGCGCTGCTGTCCATGACGCGGGCTCCGGCCTTGTCGAGGATGTCGCCGAAATCCCGCGAGGAAAGAACCGTGTACTCAACCTCGCGCACGGCCTGCATTGGGTCTCGCGCGCGCAAAATGTCGTCGACATGGCCCGGATGGCACATGAACACCCCTTGTTCCGGCAAGGTCTTGATCGCGGCGCGCAGCGTTGAAGCGAACTTCTCCGGCTGCCGCCAGTCATAGATCCCGGAAAGCGGCGTCATGACGCTGAAGCCGGCCCGTCGCATCGATCCATTGAACCCCGCGGCCAGAGCGGCGACCGCCGCGATCTTGGGCGCCGCCGCATCCATGCCCGGAAGTCCCGGCGCTCCTCGCAGCGCCGGCTTGCGCGCGCCTGCCCCGAACCGCGCGAGCAACCATTTCCGCACCATGGGAAGAAAATGCACATGCTGGTGTCCGTCGATATAGTCGGGCGGGCCACCCAGCGCTTCGACGAAACGGTCATACTGGGCGTCGAGCTCGGCATGAATGTCCCGTTCGTCGAACCGCCCGCGCCGCACCGGCAGCGCAAGCGAAGCGAGGCCAGGCAATTTACCGTCCGGCGCCAGGCTGGACGGGCCGGTCGCAGCGACCTGATCGGTGAGGGTCAGATGCAGCCCGACGGCAGCCCGACGACGGAGCGGCCTGATGCGCGCCGCCGCCTCCTCCCACTCGGGAAGACCGGTCATGCAACCGGTTCCGGTCAGGCGGCCGCGGTCGATCAGCTCGAGGATCGCGTCCGACACGCCCGGCGCCAGCCCGTAATCGTCGGCGATCAGGCGGACCGACCGGGTCATTTGCCGGGGGCGGCCTGCTCGGCGGCATTGCCGTACAGGACATCGCGCACGATGTAGACGGGCCGGTCCTTGCTCTCGCTGAGCGTGACCCAGACATATTCGCCGATCAGGCCGAGCAGTGCCAGGTTGAGGCCACCCAGCAACACGACAGCGACCATGATGCTTGGATAGCCGGGCACGGCGATGCCGTAGAAGAGCACCTCGAAGAGCACCTTCACGCCATAGGCGAGACCGGCAAATGCCGCCAGCAATCCGATAAGGCTGATAATGCGCAGCGGGATCACGGAAAACGAGGTGAACCCTTCGAGCGAGAAGGCGATCAGGTTGAACCGGCTCCATTTCGACGTGCCGCCGGCGCGGCTTTCCGGCGAATAAAGCACCGCCTTCTGGCGAAAGCCGGCCCA
The DNA here is from genome assembly GCF_002295065.1 of Mesorhizobium sp. WSM3859. Lineage (GTDB taxonomy): Bacteria > Pseudomonadota > Alphaproteobacteria > Rhizobiales > Rhizobiaceae > Mesorhizobium. The sequence continues at coordinate 42,819 of NZ_NSGG01000004.1, read as the reverse complement.
GGCGAACAAGCCCTTGTTGAAACGACGCTTGTCGCGCACCTGGGTCAAGGCACGCGCCACGGCACCCCGCATGACGCGGAAGTCACCCGCATTTTCGGGGATATCGAAACGCTGGCTGCTGTTGATCAGCTTGTAGAAAAGCCGCGCCAGCTGGCTGCGCCGCCAGCTCCCCTCACGCCGGTCGTTCTGCGCATAGACGACATCGATCTCCGGGTTGTCGACCAGTTCCCCGATCATCTTCAGGCTGATGTCCAGGGAATGCTGCAGGTCGGAGTCCATGATCAGGACCATGTCGCCGCGGGAATGGTCGAGGCCGGCGAGCACCGCCGCTTCCTTGCCGAAATTACGGCTGAGCCGCACGATCTCCCAGGAGCCGGACAGCGCCGCCGCGAATGTCTCGGCGCTGCCGTCGTGGCTGCCGTCATCGACGAGTATCTTGCGCACCGTCATGCCGAAGCGCTCCGCCACGGCAGCCTCGAGCCTGTCGAGCAGCCCGACGAAGGCGATCGCGGATTCGGCCTCGTTGAAGAACGGCGCGATGACGTCGAGCCTGTCAGCCATGCGCGACGGCTCCCGTGGCCGGCATCTTCTGTTTGCCTCGCGCCCAGAGCCAGCCGATCAGCAGGCAAGCAACAATGCTGATGCCGATTGGCCGGAACCACGGGTGGAAAAAGTCGTGCAGCCGCGTATCGACACTGGTCAGTCCAGTGACGAAGAGGAGCACAGCCAGCAACCATCGCATGATCACGGGTCCCTTCTCCCGCCACAGCAACGCAATGGACAGGCCTGCCGGCACCGCCACCGTGGCATAGGTATTCTGCTCGACCCGCGGATTGAAGACGCACATATAGAACGCCGCGGTGAGGAAGATGGCCAGACCGCTGACATTCGAGTCCAGCCTGCGGTCGAACTGGAGCACCACCCACAGCGTAAGCAAGCCCGCTACGACGCGCACGATCGTCGCGTCAAACTCCGGGAGCGTCATCCCGAACCTTGTAAAAGGCGCGGTGAAATCGGCCGGGACGAAGGGACCGGTCGGGTCAACCGTCATCGAGGTGAGCATCCGGAAGAAATCGTAGTACTGGGTGTTGATATAGCCTGCGGACGCAAAACCGTAGGGGATGACGAGCACTACAATCACCGCCAGCGCCAGGACCGGTATCAGCCTGGGACGCAGCGCGCCCACCAGCAGCAGCATGATGATCGCCGACGGCTTGGCAATGATCGCAAGCATGGCCCAGAAGAAGCATTCGGCGCGCCGCCCCTCGAGTGCCGACAGCGTCAGAAACCAGCACGCCCCGGTAAGCAGGATCGTCGCCTGGCCATTGCGAAGCGCTGCCAGCGAAACCGGCAGGGCGAGGAAGAGACCGAAGGACAGGAGCCATGTCTGCTCCTCGCCGCCCACCTTGCGGACCTGGCGCATCGCGGCAAAGGTAAGCGCCCCGAAGCCCAGCGCGTGCCACAGGATGTTACCCAGATGTGGCCCGAGTTTCAGCAGAGGGACGTAGAGGACGGCGAAGGCGGGAGCGTACAGGTACCCCATGGCGACTTGGACCTGATACAGCGGTTGGCGGTTCAGGAAAGCTTCGCTGCCATATCGATAGATACGGATCACCGAGCGTGTCTCGGGCGACCATAGCACCAGGCCGAGCACGACCAGAAACGACCCCACCCACAGCCAAAACCCCAAACGGTCGAATACCGGCTTGGAAATTATCATCGAATGCCCCCCACCCAACGCTCGAAGCGGGATCAGTCAAGCACCGTCCCGGCAATTTGATGGCGGCATATCACGGCCAAAACAACGGAGCATAGCCGCCGCCGGCCCGCCGTCCGGCGATATCATGGTTTTATGAACACCTTTCCGTTGGGCTTGGCGAGCTCGGCCGGCAGCCGTGCCATCGCCTCGTCCAGCGGCACGACCGCCGTGACGTCGGTCGACCAGCGTCCATCGGAAAAGCGCTTCTGCGCCTCCAGCACCGCCGGACCCAGCCTGTCGCGGAACTGGCGCATCCATTCGGCCAGCCAGAAACCCTCAACGCGTTTGTGCTGGAAGATCAGTTGCCCCGGCTCGCGGATCACCGTCGGCTCGGCGTCAAGCCTTCCATAGACGATCCAGCGCGCACGTTTCGGCAAGGCATTGAAAATAGTCGAAGCCAGCGGGCCGGTGACCGCGTCGAGGAAGATGCGCGGCTGCTCTGCCTTCATCGCCTCGCGCAACGCCACCTCGAAATCCGCCGCCTTCTCGTTGAGCACATGGGCGGCGCCGAGCTCCTTCAAAAGCGAGATCTGCTCGTCGCGACGCACCGTGACGATCGGCCGGAAGCCTGCCTCCTTCGCCAACCCGACGATCAGCTTGCAGAGCTGGCTGGCGCCGGCGGTCATGATGAAGGCCTTTTCGCCTTCCTCTCTGACGATGTCGAACATGGCCAAGGCGGTCAGCGGGTTGACGATCATCGCGGCGCCATCCTCGTCGCGCACCGTGTCGATCAGCGGGATGCAGGACGCGGCCTCGGCAACCGCATAGTCCGCCCAGGCGCCCCAGTTCGACACGCCGGTGGCGAAGGCGACCCGCTTTCCCGCCAGGCTCCTGGCATAGGGATCATCGCCGGTGGCGACGACGACGCCGACGCCTTCAAAGCCCGCCGGACGGCCCTTGACCCGCGGCTGGCCGTATTGGCCCTTGATGAAAGCGATGTCGGAGGGGTTGATCGAGGCGAGGCTGACCTTGATCAGCGCCTGTGTCGGCCCTGGCGCCGGCACGGCTATGCTGCCGGGCTCAAGGTAAGGCTCCATTGCCTCCAGCGCGGCCGCAGAAGGCGTCTTCGTATAGCCGTCGCCGACAAGCAGCAGACCTCGCATTCGCGCTGGAAGCGTCATGGCCGTCAGACCTTTTCCTGCGTGTATTTCTTCAGTTCCGTGCGCGCCACCTGGCGCCGGTGCACGGCGTCCGGCCCGTCGGCCAGCCGCAGCGTCCGCAAATGCGTCCAGGAGCGGGCAAGCGGCGTATCCTGGCTGATGCCTTGCGCGCCGAACATCTGCACCGCCTCGTCCGTGACCTTCAGCGCGACGCGGGGCGCCACCACCTTGATCTGGCTGATCCAGGGCGCGGCCGCGCGCGCGTCCCCCTGGTCGATCATCCACGCAGCCTTCAGGCACAAGAGCCGCGCCATCTCGATCTCCATCCGGCATTCGGCGATGATGTCGAAATTGGCGCCGAGCTTGGCCAGCGACTGGCCGAAGGCCTCGCGCCGCACCGAGCGCTGGCACAGCATCTCCAGCGCCATCTCGGCCTGGCCGATGGCGCGCATGCAGTGATGGATGCGGCCCGGCCCCAGCCGCCCCTGCGCGATCTCGAACCCCCTTCCCTCGCCGAGGATCAGGTTCGCCGCCGGCACCCGCACATTCTCGAATCGCAGATGCATATGGCCATGCGGGGCGTCGTCGTCGCCATAGACTTGCATTGGCCGCAGCTTGGTGATGCCCTTGCTGTCGGCGGGCACCAGGATCATCGAGTGCCGGCGATGCTGCGGCTCCTCGTCCGAGCCGGTCCTGACCATGACGATATAGATTGCACAGCGGGGATCACCGGCGCCGGACGCCCACCATTTCTCGCCGTTCAGCACATAGTCGCCGCCCTGCCGCTCGCAGCGCATCGAAATGTTCGTCGCATCCGAGGAGGCGACGTCCGGCTCGGTCATCAGATAGGCCGAGCGTATCCGGCCCTCCAGCAGCGGCTCCAGCCAGTCCCGCTTGTGCGCCCCCGAGCCGTAACGCTCCAGCACCTCCATGTTGCCGGTGTCGGGCGCCGAGCAGTTGAAGGTCTCGGCGCCGAGATGCGCCTTGCCCATCTCCTCCGCCAGATAGGCATATTCGACGGTGGAAAGGCCGTAGCCGCGCTTGGAATCGGTCAGCCACAAGTTCCACAACCCGCGCTCCCGCGCCGTCTTCTTCAAGCCTTCGAGGATCTCGGTCTGCCTGGCGGTGTAGGCCCAGCGGTCGCCCTCCTTGCCGATTTCGGCCAGAAACTCCTCGCCAAGCGGCGCGATCTCGTCGCGCACCATCGCCGCCACGCGCTGGTGGATCGGCTTCAGCCGCTCGGTCATGCCGAGATTCATGTCCGCCATCGCTTCCAGTCCCTTCGCAGATAGATCTTTACCCGTGGCAAGGATGACCGTACTTCGGCTAGCCTTGTCAACGCGAGTCCCTCGCCGGTTTGATCGAGGGTGCGGAGGAACGCGATGAGCTATCTGGACAAGCTGTTCTCGGTCGCCGCCAAGAGCGCGCTGGTGACGGGCGCGGCGACCGGCATCGGCCGCATGGTGGCGACCGGTCTGGTGCGCGCCGGCGCTCATGTGATGATCGCCTCGCGCAAGGGTGAGGATTGCGCCAAGGTCGCCAACGAATTGAATGCGCTCGGCGGCTCCGGCCAGGCCGAGGGCTTTGCCGGCGACGTGTCCAGCGAAGCGGGCATCACCGCTCTGGTCGCCGAGGTCAAGGCGCGCACGGAGCGGCTGCACATCCTGGTCAACAATGCCGGCATTTCCTGGGGCACGCCGCTGCAGGATTTCCCTTACCATGCCTGGGCCAAGGTGTTCGGCGTCAATGTCACCGCCGTCTTCCACCTGACCAGAGAACTCTTGCCGCTGCTTGACGCCGCCGCAAGCGACGAGGATCCGGCCCGCGTGATCAATCTCGGCTCGGTGATGGGAACCCAGCCGCTGGCCGACGACGCCTATTCCTACGCGGCCTCGAAAGCGGCGGTGCATCATCTGACGCGCACGCTGGCAATCGAGTTCGCCGCCCGCCGCATTACCGTCAACGCCTTTGCGCCCGGTCCTTTCCAGAGCCGCATGACGGCCTTCGCCACCGCGACCGAGGAACAGGCGAAACATGTTGGTAACCATGTTCCGCTCGGCCGCATCGGCGTGGCGGATGACATTGCCGGCGCAACGCTTTATTTGTGCAGCCGTGCCGGAAGCTATGTCACCGGCGCCATCCTGCCCATCGACGGCGGCCAGTCGGTGCAGCACGGAATGACTTTATTCAAGGAGTAAGTCGCCCGATTCAGGGAATCGGGCGGGGTTCAAGGAATAAGACTCCCGGTTCAAGGAATCCGGGCGGGGGTGCGGAGGACATCAGCGTGGAACCGATCAGTCTCGATACGCTTCTGGCAAGCGTCGGCAAGGAGGTCGGCGTCTCGCCCTGGCGAACGGTGACGCAGCGCATGATCGACCAGTTCGCCGATGCGACCGACGACCATCAGTTCATCCATTGCGATCCGGAGCGCGCCGAGCGCGAGACGCCGTTCGGTGGCACCATCGCGCATGGCTTCCTGTCGCTGTCGCTTTTGTCGGCGATGACCTTCGAGACCATGCCGCCGATCGAAAACACCAAGATGGGCGTCAACCACGGCTTCGACACGTTGCGCTTCCTGGCGCCGGTGAAGACGGGCTCCCGCATCCGCACCCGCTTCGTGCTGGCCGACGTCAAGGTGCGGCCCTCCGGCTGGGTGCAGACGGCGCATGACGTGACCATTGAGATCGAAGGCTCGAAGAAGCCCGCCTTGACGGCGCGCTGGCTGACTTTGACGCTGCTCGAGCGTCAGCCCGAGAACGCATGAGCGTCGAGGCCGGCGCCTTAGACCAGGCGGCGCTTGCGCCCTATCTCGAGGCGCATATTCCGGGCCTTGGCGGTCTGTCCGCCATTGAAAAATTCAAGTCCGGACAGTCCAATCCGACCTATCTCCTGACCGCTGCCAGCGGCCGCTATGTGCTGCGCGCCAAGCCGCCGGGACAATTGCTTAAATCCGCGCACCAGGTCGACCGCGAATTCCGGGTTATGCAGGCGCTTGCCGGCACGGCTGTGCCGGTGCCGCGCATGCTGCATCTCTCGGGCGGGGAATCGCCGATCGGCCGCATGTTCTACGTCATGGAATATCTCGACGGCCGCATCTTCTGGGATCCGCCGCTGCCGGGCGCTTCCGGCAATGACGAACGCGCGGCGATCTACGATGCCATGAATGCCACGCTAGCCGCCCTGCACGATGTCGATGTTGGCGCCGTCGGCCTTGGCGATTTCGGCAGGCCCGGCAGCTATTTTGAGCGCCAGCTCGCGCGCTGGTCCGGCCAATACCGGGCATCCGAAACGGAAACCATCGCCGACATGGATCGGCTAATTGAATGGCTCGAGACCCATATGCCGGCCGATGACGGGCGCGTTTCGCTTGTCCATGGCGACTACCGGCTGGACAACATGATGTTCGCGCTCGATGCGCCGAAAGTCATCGCGGTGCTCGATTGGGAGCTGTCGACGCTCGGCCACCCCTTCGCCGACCTCGCCTATCAATGCATGCAATGGCGGCTGCCGCATGCCTCGGGCTTTCGCGGCCTCGGCGGCGTCGACCGCGCTGCGGCCGGCCTGCCTTCGGAGGAGGCTTATGTCGCCGCCTATTGCAGACGGCGCGGCATTGGGAAGATCGACAACTGGACCTTCTTCCTGGCCTTCTCATTCTTCAGGCTGGCGGCGATCTGCCAAGGCGTCTATCGCCGCGCGCTGGACGGCAATGCCTCCAATCCCGAGAAGGCCAAGACCTACGGAGAGGCCGTCAAACTGCTTGCGGCGCTGGCAGTGGAACTGATCGACAAGAAGAGCTGAAGCGGAGAGCGGATAAATGGGCCGTTTCAACGGGGCGACCGTCCTCATCACCGGCGCGACAGGCGGTCTCGGCAGCGGCGCGGCAAAGGCCTTCGCGGCGGAGGGCGCACGGCTGGTGCTTTCCGACCTCGACGAGGCCGCGCTTGCCGATTTCGCCGCAACCCTCGACACCGAGAAGGCGACCCTTGCCGGCAACATCGCCGATGAAAAGCTCTCGCAGGATCTTGTGCAACTGGCCGTCGAAAAATTCGGCCGGCTCGACATCGCCATCAACAATGCCGGCATCGTGCACAGCTTCGTACGCCTGCCGCAGGTCACATCCGAGGAGGCGCGCCGCGTGGTCGACGTCGACCTGCTCGGCGTCTTCTATGCCATGAAGCACCAGATCCCTCAGATGGGCGCCAGTTCAGGGAAGGCGGCAAGGGCGGCGTCATCGTCAACATCGCCTCGGTCGCCTGTCTCTCCGGCGCGCCCAAGCTTTCGGTCTATGCCGCCGCCAAGCATGGCGTCGTTGGGCTGACGCGCTCAGCGGCCGTGGAATATGCCAGCAAGGGCATTCGCATCAATGCCGTCTGTCCCGCGCATACGCGCACGGCGATGGTCGACGGCTTCGCCCGCTTCACCGGCGCGCCGGAAGCCGAAGCGCTTGCCGAACTCACCCGCGGCGTGCCGATGAAGCGTGTCGGCGAGGTCGACGAGATCACGACCGGCATCCTGTTCCTCGCCGACCCGGCCAATTCCTTCATGACTGGCCATGCCCTGGCGCTGGACGGCGGCATTGGCGCCATCTGAGCAATCCCATTCCATTAGCTGCGGACGTAGCGGAACCAGTCCGCGCCCTTGTCCGTTCCCGTACAGCGTATATAATTTCGTCAGGCAACCAACGACAAAAGGCAGCGGACATTGACGCTGAGCGTTCAGAAACGCCGCGAAAAACAGAAGGCGGAGCTTCGCTCCGAACTCGTCGCGGCAGCGCACAAGCTGGTGCAGGAAGAAGGCTACGAAGGCCTGACCATCCGCAAGCTCGCCAAGCGCGTCGGCTATGCGCCGATGTCGGTCTATTCCTACTTCGCCGACAAGCAGGACATCCTATTCGCGCTCGCCGAGGACGCCTTCGAAACGCTGGCCCGTCGCATCGAGGCGCACCCCGCCGACGACCCGGTCGAGGCGCTCAAGGCGGTGATGACCGAATATGCTGCTTTCGGCCTTGGCAATCCCAACGAATACCGCACCGTCTTCATGACCGAGAAGACCAGGCTGCCGGAGGGGCGCAGCTACGAGGACATGGAAGAGGGCAACCCCGCCATGAAGGTGCTGATCAAACGTGTCGAGGCCTGCGTCGCCGCCGGCAAGCTCGAGGGCGACCCGCGCGCGATCGCCACCATGCTGTGGACCGTCGGCCACGGCACGATCTCGCTGCTGATCACCTTTCCCTTCTATCCGTTCGGTGATCCCCAGACCTATGTGAAGCGGATGTGCGATTTCATGCTGGCCTCATTGTCGGCGCAGGATATCCCCCCGCTCACCGAAACACCCGTCAACTGCTGACCGGCGTTTGCGCCGCTTTTCCACGAGGACGATCGCTTGGATTCGCGCCGACGAATTCTTACGTTCAAGAAAAGTTGTCGTACGCGTACAAATTCCCTCTTGAATTCAGCCTCCGTTAACCGTATCTGTACGTTGTGTCGTACATGTACGAACCGGAGACGGAAAATGAAGACGACCATCCTCGCCCTCGCCGCCGTTTTGGCTTTCTCGGGCGCCGCCTTTGCCGGCGCGAGCCAGCCGGCAAAGCATGCCCCGGCTGCCTGCACCCAGACCAACGCCAATGTGGCGCTCGATTGCACCGCGACCGGCTCCGTCGAAAAGGCGGACACCACCAAGACCCAGCCGAAGAGCCCGAAGCTTGGCATCGACGTCAACCCGTGGTTCGTGCCCGGCCTGTAAGCGCTACTGTTAAGATCAAACGAAAACGGGCGGCAATTGGCCGCCCTTTTTCGTTTTGTCTGTTGCCCGAGCGATCTGCCCAGACTTATTTCTTGCGAGGTTTCGCCCCTGGCACGGTCTTGGCCGGCGTTTCCGGCCCGCCGGGGATGGAAGTGCTCGTGATAGACACCGGGTCGCTGGCCGGAAACGTATCCTCGAGGCCTTCCTCAAGTTCTTCTTCCTCGATTTCGCGATGCTTTTCGTGCTCCAGCGAGCGGACGGCCGGAGTCTTCTTGGGCGATTTCGGCGCGGTTTTGGACGGCATCGGCAATCTCCTCGCAAGCCGTGGAAACGAGGCGGACCGGCGATGGTTCCTCGCACCAATGCCTGCGAGGATCAGTTCGCTGCGTCGCTCGCCGCTTCCGACAGCAAAGTAAAGACATAGTCCGAGAAGGAACGCCAGCATTCCACGCGGAAGCTGTCTTCCGCGGTGCGCAGCAGCACGATCTCGGATTTGCCGAGGATGGTGCGCGAGGCAGCACCCACCGGGAAGGCCTCGATCGACAGGTCTTGCGGACAACCCGAATTGACCGTCACGGCGGCCGCTGGTCCGGCAACCGAAATCCCTACATTTCGATGCGAGATGCCGACCGCCGAATGCAGCGCCGTCACCTTGGCGCAGTCGGCGAGCGGGTCATTGCCGGCCTCGTCGATGATCATCCATTCGTCCGGGCCGAGCCACAGCGCGGTGCGGCCGTCCTTCATGGCCGAGGTCTTCGGCTTGACCGGCAGCGTCACGCCGAGCGCCTTGGAAAGTGCGGCAAGCGAAGCCTGCGGCGCGCGCAGCGAGATGCGTTCGGCCGGCGGCAGCATCTCCACCTTTACGCCGGGCGCCGACAGCGTGCGGCCGGCAAGCGCAGGACGCCGTTCGACGGAAGCGGATGCAGCAGCTTTTGTCTTGGCGGCAGCCTTAGCCATTGAGGCGCCCTCCCTTCTCGTCGACGAACACCATGCCGGTGACTTCCACCTCGATCGTACCGTTCGGCATCGGCACATAGAGCGTCTGCCCCATGCGGTCGCGGCCGCCGGCAACCAGCGCCAGCGCGATGGAACGGCCGCAATTCTCCGACCAGTAGCTGGAGGTGACGTGGCCGATCATCTTCATCGGGATCGGCTGCTTCGGATCCGCGACAATCTGGGCGCCCTCTTCCAGCACGACTTTCGGGTCCTTGGTCTTCAACCCGACAAGCTGCTTGCGCGCCTTGGCCACCAGGTCCGGACGGGTCAGGCCGCGGATGCCGACGAAGTCGGTCTTCTTCTTGCCGACCGCCCAGTCGAGCCCGGCATCGCTCGGCGTCACCGTGCCGTCGGTGTCCTGGCCGACGATGATGTAGCCCTTCTCGGCGCGCAGAACGTGCATCGTTTCGGTGCCGTAGGCGACAGCACCATGCTTCTGGCCCTCGGCCCACAGCGCTTCCCACACCGCCTCGCCGTAATCGGCCGGCACATTGACCTCGAAGCCACGCTCGCCGGTGAAGGACATGCGGAACAACCTTGTCGGCACGCCGCAGATCTTACCCTCGCGCACCGACATATGCGGCATCGCCTCGTCCGAGATGTCGATGCCTTCGACCAGCGGCGCGATGATGTCGCGAGACTTCGGCCCCTGCACCGCGATGACCGCCCATTGCTCGGTGATCGAGGTCAGCCAGACATTGAGATGCGGGAACTCGGTCTGGAGGTAATCCTCCATATGGTTCATGACACGCGGCGCGCCGCCTGTGGTCGTCGTCACGTGGAAGCGGTCCGGCGCCAGCCTGCCGACGACACCGTCATCATAGATAAAGCCGTCCTCGCGCAGCATGATGCCGTAGCGGCAGCGGCCGGTTTCCAGCTTCTCCCACGGATTGGTGTAGAGCAGTTCCATGAATTTCGCCGCGTCCGGCCCGACCACCTCGATCTTGCCGAGCGTCGAGGCGTCGAACAGCCCGCCCACTTTTCGCACCGTCACGCATTCGCGGTTGACGGCGGCATGCATGTCCTCGCCGGCCCTCGGAAAATACCAGGCCCGCTTCCAGTGGCCGACTTCCTCGAACACGGCGCCGTGCGACGCCGCCCAGCCATGGGTCGCCGTGCGCCGGGTCGGATCGAACAGCGCGCCGCGCGCGTGCCCGACGATCGAACCGAAGGTCACCGGCGTATAGGGCGCGCGGAACGTGGTGAGGCCGACCTGCGGGATCGGCTTGCCAAGCTCCTCGGCGGCGATCGCCAGGCCGTGCATGTTGGACGTCTTGCCCTGGTCGGTCGCCATGCCGTTGGTGGTGAAGCGCTTGACGTGCTCGATCGAATGCATGCCTTCATGCACCGCCTGGCGGATGTCCTTGGCGGTGACGTCGTTCTGGAAATCGACGAAGGCCTTGACCGTGGTGCCCGGCCCGGCGCCGGGAGCGGCGCCCAGCATGCCGCGCGACCAGCTCTCGCCGGCATCGACCTTCGGCTTGGCGCCTTTTCCGGCCTTGCCGCCGGCATCCTTCGCCGCCTTGGCCCCGGCGGCATAGGCTTCGTCGACCGTTGCGTCCAGGCCGTCGGTGCCGTTGCAGGCGCCGACCGAGACGCAATCCTGCGCGTAGGTGCCGGGCACGAAGCGCTTGGTGTCATCGTTGAAGGCGACCTTGCCGCGTGATTGCGAGAACAGATGCACCGACGGCGTCCAGCCGGACGACATTAGGATCGCGTCGACCGGGATGGTGCGTTCGCCGCCGCCATTCTTCGGCTGCACGGTCATCGAGGACACGCGCAGCTTGCCGCCGGCACTCACCACCGCACGTCCGAAATTGATCTCGATCCCCAGCGCCCTCGCTTCGTCGATCACCGGACAGGTTGGATTGTCGCGCAGGTCGACGATGGCCGCGATGTTGACGCCCGCCTTCTTGAGGTCGATCGCCGCCGCATAGGCGGAATCGTTGGCCGTATAGACGCCGACATTCCTGCCTACCGCGACGCCATAGTGGTTGAGATAGGTGCGCGCGGCAGATGCGAGCATGACGCCAGGACGGTCGTTGTTGGCGAAGACCATGTGCCGCTCGATGGCACCGGTGGCGATGACGACGCGGCCGGCGCGAACCTGCCACAGACGTTCGCGCGCCAGCTCGCGGCCCGGGCTCTTGAGATGGTCGCTGACCCGCTCGACCAGGCCGACGAAATTCTGCGCGTAATAGCCGAAGGCCGTCGTGCGCGACAGCACCCGCACATTGTCCATCGCCTTGAGCTTCGCGATCGCGCCTTGAGCCCATGCATAGCCGTCCTGGCCGTCGATCCTGGCGCCGCTCTCGAAGCGCAGGCTGCCGCCGAATTCGGCCTGCTCGTCGGCGAGGATCACCCGCACGCCCGTTTCGGCGGCGGCAAGGGCAGCGGCAATGCCGGCAGCGCCGCCGCCCAGCACCAGCACCTCGCAATGCGCGTAGCGCGCGGCATAGTGGTCCGGATCCGGCTTCTCTGGCGAAACGCCGAGGCCTGCGGCGGCGCGGATCTTCGGCTCGTAGAGATCCTTCCAGGCCCATTTCGGCCACATGAAGGTCTTGTAGTAGAAGCCGGCCGAAAACATCGGCGATGCAAGGTCGTTGACCGCGCCGACGTCGAAGGCAAGCGACGGCCAACGGTTCTGCGAAATGGCGGTCAGCCCGTCATAGAGCTCCTGCACGGTGGCGCGAACATTCGGTGTCTTGCGCGCATCGTCGCGCACGATCTGCACCAGCGCGTTGGGCTCCTCCGCGCCGGCCGACAGGAAGCCGCGCGGCCGGTGATACTTGAAGGAACGGCCGACCAGATGCACGCCGTTGGCAAGTAGCGCCGAGGCCAGCGTGTCGCCCTCGATGCCGCTGTAGGGCTTGCCGTCGAAGCTGAAGGAGGCGGTCTTCGCTTGGCTCAGGCGCCCGGCGCCAGAGATACGGAACACGGCGGTCATTTCGAGGCTCCAGGCAGCTTCGAGGGCTTCGGCTCGCCGGCCTTGTAGGTCATGACGAACTTGTCGGTGACGGTGTCGCGCACCGCATTGAAGAAGCGCGCGCAGCCATGGATGTGGCGCCAGCGCTCATAGATGACACCCTTCGGGTTCGCGCGGATGAAGAAGAATTTCTCGAAATCGTCGTCGCTTTCGGCGGCAATGTTCGTCGGGCGCGCGATATGCGCCTCGCCCGCATTGCGGAACTCGAGTTCCGGGCGCTCTTCCTCGCAATAGGGACAGCGGATGAGAAGCATCTGGGGGATCCTAAAACTTGCCGTGACCGACGCGCGCGTCGGCCTGTTGATCGCAAAGCGGCTGAGCCATCATCAGTGCGCCACCGCGGCCGCGGCGGCTTCGTCGATGAGACGGCCTGTGCGAAAGCGCTCGAGCGTGAAGGGCGCGTTGATCGGGTGCGGCTCGTCCTTTGCGATCGTATGCGCGAAGACATTGCCCGAGCCGGGCGTCGCCTTGAAGCCGCCGGTGCCCCAGCCGCAATTGACGTAAAGCCCCTTGACCGGCGTTTTCGCCAGGATCGGCGAGCGGTCCGGCGTGACGTCGACGATGCCGCCCCAGGAGCGCAGCATCTTCATGCGGGTGAAGATCGGGAACATCTCGCAGATGGCGTCGAGCGTGTGCTGCAAGATGTGCAGGCCGCCGGTCTGCGAATAGGAGACATACTGGTCGGTGCCGGCGCCGATGACGAGTTCGCCCTTGTCGGACTGCGAGATATAGGCGTGCACGGTGTTCGACATCACCACGCAGGGCACCACCGGCTTGATCGGCTCCGACACAAGCGCCTGCAGCGGATAGCTCTCGAGCGGCATGCGCACGCCGGCCATGTTCATGATGACCGACGAATGGCCGGCCGCCACCACGCCCACCTTCTTGGCGCCGATGAAGCCGCGCGTCGTCTCGACGCCGCTGACCGCGCCGTTGGCCGCGCGCTTGATGCCGGTGACCTCGCAGTTCTGGATGATGTGGACGCCGCGCGCCGAGGCGCCGCGCGCATAGCCCCAGGCGACCGCGTCATGCCGCGCCGTGCCGCCGCGCCGCTGCAACGCCGCGCCCATCACCGGATAGCGCGCTTCCTTTGATATGTTGAGCGGCGGACAGAATTCCTTCGCCTGTTCCGGCGTCAGCCACTCATTGTCGATGCCGTTGAGGCGGTTGGCATGGATGTGGCGCTTGAACACCTGCACGTCATGGACGTTGTGCGCCAGCATCATGACGCCGCGCGCCGAATACATGACGTTGTAGTTGAGCTCCTGGCTGAGCCCGTCCCACAGCTTCAGCGCATGGTCGTAGATGCCGGCGCTTTCGTCATAGAGGTAGTTGGAGCGGATGATGGTGGTGTTGCGGCCGGTGTTGCCGCCGCCGAGCCAGCCCTTTTCCAGCACCGCGATGTTGGTGATGCCGTGCTCGCTCGCCAGGTAATAGGCCGTCGCCAGGCCGTGCCCGCCGGCGCCGACGATGATGACGTCATATTCCTTCTTCGGCTCGGGCGAGGTCCACTGCTCTTCCCAGCCCTTGTGGCCGCGCATCGCCTCGCGGGCAATGGCGAATACCGAGTATTTCTTCACGTTAAGCCTCGCGCCAAAAATCGCGGATGTCGTCCGGGCCTCTCCCGTCACGCGACGGTGTATCACTAGCGAAACCGCGATGTCATCCTTGCGCTGTTTGCGACGGCGCTTGCCGCTTTGCGCCATGCCGAAAGGATGGCGTCCGGGCTGGCAGCCGCGTCCGCGATCGGCCATACCGATTGCTCCCGGACCTGGAGGATGGATATGGGCCACGCCTGGTGGAATCTGACCTTGCGCTTTCTGCTGGAACTTGCGGCGCTGCTTGGGCTCGGCATGGCCGGCTGGAGCCTGTTCGAAGGGTGGTGGCGCTGGCTCCTCGCCTTGGCCTTGCCGCTTATCGCGGCTGCGCTGTGGGGAACCTTCGCGGTTCCTGACGACCCAAGCCGGTCAGGCCGCGCGCCGGTTCCTGTGCCGGGCGGGGTGCGGTTGGCGCTGGAACTCGTCATACTGTTCGGCGGCGCCGCCGGGTTCTATCTGGCAGGTCATGCGGCCGCAGGCCTAGCCATGGCTCTGCTGATCGCCCTCAGCTACGCCTTCTCCCTGGACAGGCTGGGTTGGCTGTTGCGGCAGTAGTGGACAGCGGCCTTTGCCGCGGCCAAAGCCGGACGCTTCGATCGACCGGATGTGATCCGGGGGGCGGACAGCAGACATGCCTGTCCGCTGAAATCTCGTGATGCGGCCTTGCATTCCGGTCCGTTTTGACGATTTTCATTTCCCGTCGAAAACGGACCGGAACGATGCTGCTGATCAGAACCTATGTTGCCCAGAGCGCCATCGAGGGCGTCGGCGTCTTCGCCGCCGAGCCGATCCGCAAAGGCGCTTCGATCTGGCGGCTCGATCCCGATTTCGACCGGCTGATCCCGATGGAAAAATACGAAGCCGCGCCCCCGCATCTGAGGGAATTGCTCGACCGCTATGCCTATCCGAGCCCGGACAAGCCGGGCTTCATGGTCTATGAGGTCGACAATGGCCGCTTCATGAACCACTCCGAGCGGCCGAATACGGATTTCTCGCAATATGGCGGCGCCACCGCCATTCGCGACATCGCCGCCGGCGAGGAAATCACCTGCGATTATGGCGAGTTTTTCGAGGATTTCGCACGCCTTCATCTGGCGGCGGCGGAAGGCTGAATCGCGGCGGGGCGCGCCGCTCCGGTTTTTGATCGCGCTTTCCCGCAATCAGCGGTGGACATCCCGGGCTGATTCTGCTATCAGCCGCCACAATTCGCGGTGCAACTCGCCGCGGGAGGCACCTCGGCTATTGGCCGATTGCCTAACGATTTCAAACCCGAAGACAGGATTGCCCGTGCAGGTACTCGTCCGCGACAACAACGTTGATCAGGCGCTTCGCGCGCTGAAGAAGAAAATGCAGCGCGAAGGTATTTTCCGCGAAATGAAGATGCGCGGTCACTACGAGAAGCCGTCCGAGAAGCGTGCCCGCGAGAAGGCGGAAGCCGTGCGCCGCGCCCGCAAGCTGGCCCGCAAGCGCGCCCAGCGCGAAGGCCTGCTGCCGATGACCCCGCGTCCGGCTCCGGCCGGTGCTGGTGGCGCGCCGCGTTCGCCGCGCCCATAACGCCTATTTTTCGTCCTTTTCGAAGGATACCGAAGGTGGCGCGATGCGGAATCGCCGCCACCTTTTTGTTTATAGATTCGAGCCGGTTCGGAGAGGGAACGGACTGACGGCGCTGCGGCAGTGAGGACAAAGATGAACGCTATTACCGTGGAGCGTGGAACCGCTTTTCGCGGCTTCGCCCTGACGGCGGCCCTGCTTTCGGGTCTGATGCTTGCAGCATGCCAGACGGCCCCGACGGGTGAGTTCAACTCGATCGACAAGGCGCAAGGCTCAAGCGAGAACATCTCCTCGCTCTCGGCGGTCATCCAGCGCAATCCGCAGGATCCCGAGGGTTATAATGTGCGCGGCTCGGCCTATGGCCGCGGCGGCCAGTACCAGGCGGCGCTCAAGGACTTCAACCAGGCCATCCAGCTCAATCCGAACTTCTACCAGGCCTATTCGAACCGCGCGCTGATCCAGCGTTTCCTCGGCAACCAGGAAGCGGCTCTGGCTGACTACAACCGCTCGATCCAGATCAACGCCAATTACGATGCCGCCTATATCGGCCGCGGCAATCTCTACCGTAAGGCGGGCCGCACCCAGGATGCCTTCAACGACTTCCAGAAGGCGATCCAGCTCGACACCACCGATGCGCGCGCCTACCACAATCGTGGCCTGATCTATCAGAGCCAGGGCCAGCACAAATTCGCCATCGAGGATTTCTCGACCGCCATCTCGCTGGCGCCGGACGCCGCCGAGCCCTACAACGGCCGCGGCCTCTCCTATCTGGCGACAGGCGACGAGGACAACGCCTTCTCCGATTTCAACATGGCCATCAAGCTCGACGGCAAGAATGCCGAGGCCTGGGCCAACCAGGCGCTGATCTACGAGCGCCGCGGCGACAAGGCCAGGGCCGCCAAGTCCTACCGCGAGGCGATCCACCTCGACCCGAACTACCAGCCGGCCAAGGACGGTCTGTCGCGCACCGGCACCAACGCCAGCTGATCGCAAGCTGACGCCCACAGAGGTACCTATCACGACTTAGGCGTCGTCCTCGATCGCCTGAGTGGCCGCCGGTGACTTCGGTGTTGCGCCGTGAGACGCCGATAGCGATCCGTTAACCGCCCAAGGCAATGCGTTAATCTTTGCCATGTTCGCGCCAAGGTTTCGGCGGAACGCTCGGCGCACCTCGCTCGTTTAAGCCGGGGCCAAAATTTTTCGCGAAAGGACCTTTCCAATGATCAAATCCCTTGCCTGTGCCGCTGCCGCGCTTGCCGCCACGGTCCTCGCTTCTCCGGTCAGCGCCGGCACGCTCCGGCTCGGCACGCTCGATTGCACCATCGACGGCGGCGTCGGCTATGTCATCACGTCCAACAAGGGCGTATCCTGCACCTTCCGTCCCTATCATCACGGTCCGGCCGAGCAATACACCGGCATGATCTCCAAGCTCGGCGTCGACATCGGCCAGACGCATCAGGGCCAGCTCGTCTGGGCAGTGCTCGGCGCCACGCGCCATCATGAGGCGGGCGACCTCGCCGGCAGCTATTACGGCGTCAACGCCGAGGCCTCCGTCGTGACCGGCGGCGGCGCCAACCTCCTGGTCGGCGGCCTCGACGGCGCCTTCATGCTGGAGCCGCTCAGCGTCCAGGCGCAGACCGGCGTCAACCTGGCCGTCGCGGTAGCGTCGCTGGATCTGGTCCACTCCTACAAATAAGCGCTCAGCCGCTAACGACATCCGCCTATACGCGCGGCCCGGAACAGGACATTGTAGCCGTTCCGGGCCGTATGCTTTTGAGCAATTCCAGGAAAAGTGTGACACGGTTTTCCGTCCGGAATTGCGTCAAAACAAGAGGGGGACATATGTCGAGGATCATCGCCGCAGCCGCGATCGTGATTATTGCACTGGCCGGACAGGCTCAAGCGGAAACCGGCGGCGTCGAGCTCGGCGTGCTGGATTGCGCCATCGGCGGCGGCACCGGCTTCGTCTTCGGCTCCAGCAAGGATCTGAGCTGCACCTTCACGCCGGCCGACAAGACCTTCGCGCCGGAAGCCTATTTCGGCGCCGTCAACAAATACGGCCTCGACATCGGCACCACCAGCCAGAGCGTGATGCGCTGGCTGGTGCTGACGCCCATGAACAACATCTACGCTCCGGGCGCGCTCGCCGGCGACTATGTCGGCGCCAGCGCCGAGGTGACCGCCGCGGTCGGCGCCAATCTGCTGGTCGGCGGCACCGGCAACGCCTTCACCCTGCAGCCGCTCAGCATCCAGACCCAGACCGGCCTCAACATCGCCATCGGCGTCAGCCAGTTCCAGCTGCGCAGCACGGCGAACTGACGTCCGTCATCACGGCATAAAAAATCCGCTTGAGCTCAAGTCCGCTTGAGGTTCTACAGACATGCCCGACATGAAATCGGGAGAGCGTCTTGAATAGGGAATCGGAAAACAAGGTCGACTGGCGGGCGCTGTGGATGAGCGGCGACCTGGCGCGCTTCTGCTTCATCAATCTCGGCATTCTGCTCTACGCCACCAACGAGACGATGGTGGCGACGGTGATGCCGGCGATGGTCGGCGAGTTGGACGGTGTGCAGTTGGTCGGCTGGTCGCTGGCGATCTACGAGCTTGGCGCCATTACTGCGGGCGCTGCGGCCGGCCGGCTGGTCAGCTACGTCAGCCTGCGCAACAACATGGCGGTCGCTGCCCTGCTTTACGCGGCCGGCGCGCTGGTAAGCGCTGTGGCTCCCTCGATGGCGCAGTTCCTCGCCGGACGATTGATCGAGGGCCTCGGTGGCGGCGCGCTGGTTTCGCTGGCGTTCATCTCGGTCGAGCGGTTGTTTCCACGCAACATCTGGCCGCAACTCTTCGGCGTGATGTCGGCGATCTGGGGCATCGCCGCCTTTAGCGGTCCGATGATCGGGGCGATCATGGTCGAGCTTCTGTCCTGGCGCTGGGCGGTCGGCATCTTCACGCTGGGCGGCATCGCCGTCGCGCTTGCCAGCCTGACCGTCCTCAACACCGCCGGCGCGTCGCGGCCGCAGGCGTCTAGCGACACGGCACCGCCCTTCCCCTATGGCGCGCTCGGCTGCCTTGCCGTCGCCGTCGTGCTGATCGCAACCGCTGGCGTCGATATCGCTCTGTTGCGCTCTTCGATCCTGCTTGCGCTTGGCCTGGTCGGCCTGGCGCTGTTCGTCCAGATCGATGGGCTCAAGCCTCGCTCGCGGCTCTTTCCGTCAAATCTGTTTTCGTGGCGCTCGCCAGTCGGCAGCGGCATGACCATGGTCGCGGCGTTCTCGGTGGCGACTTGCTCCTTCGGCATCTACGGGCCTCTGCTCTTGACCACGCTGCATCAGATCCCGCTTCTCACCACCGGCTATATCATCGCCGCCGAGTCGATCTCATGGTCGATCCTGTCGATCCTCGTCGCCAATGCGCCGCTGCATCGCGAGCGGTCGATCATCGTCGTCGGCGCGGTGATGATCGCCTGCGGCGTTGCCGGCTTCGCCTACACGATCCCGACCGGCTCGATCCCGCTGATCCTGCTCTGCGCCCTTTTGCAGGGCGGCGGCTTCGGCGTCGCCTGGCCGTTCCTGACCCGCGTGATCGTTGCCTCGGCGCGCGAGGGCGAACAGACCATCGCCTCCGCCGCCGTGCCGACGATGCAACGGATCGGCTATGCGGTTGGCGCGGCCGTCGCCGGCATCATCGCCAATGCCAGCGGCTTCTCCGAAGGGCTGAGCCGCGAGGCGGCCGCGACCGTCGCTGGCTGGCTGTTCCTGGCTTTCGTGCCGCTCGGGATCGTCGGCTGCCTGGCGGCGCTCAGGATATCGTCTAGGGCGAACCGGCCGCAATTCGCCGCGAGCTGACGCTCAAGGCCCGGAACTGATCGAGAAGCCGCAAGGCGGCAGACCCTCAAAGCGACGGCAGAACGTTTCGGATATGATGGGCAAAGGCCGTGGCCGCGGGCGATCGATCCGCGTCGGCGAAAACGATCACAATGCCGAGTTCAGGAAGCGGAGGAAGCGGAGCGCCGAGAATATGGAGGTCGGGCGGCACGGCCTCCTCGGCCATCACGCTGATCGCCAGACCTGACCGCGCCACGGCGATCAGCCCGGCAAGGCTGTTGGAGGCATAGGCTATCTTGTAGCGCAGGCCGGAGCGGGTCATGGCCTCACAGGCCCCCTTGTGGTCGATCGCGTTCGACGCGGCCAGGGCCAGCGGAACGGTATCGCCGAAATCATAGAGCTCCAGAATTGGCCGGCTGCCGACCCAGACCAGGGACTCTCTGCGCACCACATCCGGTGCATCGCTTGGATTGGGTGTGGAAACGAGCGCCAGATCGACCTGACGCGCATTGATGAGCGTGCGCAGTTCGACCGTCGGCGCCGAGACCACCTTGATCTCGACATCGGGATACATGGTACCGAAACTCTTCAGGAGCGCTGGGAAGAACGCGCTCAGATAATCTTCGGGGCTGCCGAAGATGATCGACCCATGCAGGCCCTTGTCGGAAAAGGCCGAGATCGCCTCGTCGTGGATTTTGAGGATACGCTCGGCATAGGCCAGAAATCGTTCGCCGCTGCCGGTCAGCCGCACGCCGCTGCCGCTGCGATGGAATAGGCTCTGGCCAAGCGCTTCCTCCAGCCGCTGGATCTGCATGGTCACGGCCGATTGCGTGCGCCCGACCTGAACAGCCACGGCGCTCAGCGTACCGGAATGCGCCGCGCGCACGAATGTCGACAGAAGCTTGAGATCGAGCGGAGCCTGCATATCAAATCCGTTGATATCCGGATCCGATTACTATCAATTTTACTGCACCAACGCCAACCGCTATCTAATGCATGTCGCCCAAAAGTGCGCAGCGGTTTTGGGAGAACGACATGCATAAAAACAACAACCTAAAGCGCGTCGCATTAGGGCGTTCAGACGCGACGCGCTTTGGTCATCCGGACGCTTTGGTGGAGCTGGAACGATGTCGAAGAACCAGGATCGCGGTTTTTGGAATGCGGCGCAAAAGCATCTGATACGCTATGGCGGCAGCTTCGAGCCGGCGATCATCGAGCGTGCGGCGGGATCCTTCGTCTACGACGCCGACGACCGGCCGATCCTCGATTTCACCTCCGGCCAGATGAGCGCGCTGCTCGGCCATTCCCATCCCCGGATCGTTTCCACGGTAAGCCGCCAGGTCGGTCAGGTCGCGCATCTGTTCAGCGGCATGCTGTGCCGTCCGGTGGTCGAGCTTGCCGAGCGCCTGGCGGCGCTGGCGCCGGGGCTCGACCGGGTGCTGCTCCTGTCGACCGGCGCGGAATCGAACGAAGCCGCGATCCGCATGGCCAAGCTGGTGACCGGCAAGCACGAGATCGTCGCTTTTTTGAAGAGCTGGCACGGCATGACCGGTGTCGCCGCATCGGCGACCTACAGCGCCGGCCGCAAAGGCTATGGGCCGGCCGCCGTCGGCTCGCTCGCAATCCCGGCGCCGAACAGTTTTCGGCCGCGTTTCAGGAATGCCGACGGCTCGCTCGATTGGCAGACCGAGCTCGATGATGCTTTCGATCTGGTCGACAGCCAGTCGACGGGCAACCTGGCCGCCTTCGTCGCCGAACCGATACTGTCGAGCGGCGGCATATTGGAACTGCCGCAGGGCTATCTGGCGGCGCTGCAAAAGAAATGCCGCGAGCGCGGCATGCTGCTGATCCTCGACGAGGCGCAGACCGGCATCGGCCGCACCGGGCATATGTTCGCCTTCCAGCGGGACGGCGTCACCCCGGATATCCTTACGCTTTCCAAGACGATCGGCGCCGGCCTGCCACTGTCGGCCGTCATGACGACGGCCGAGATCGAGGAGGAAGCGCATGCGAAAGGCTTCCTGTTTTACACCACCCATGTCTCAGATCCGCTGCCGGCAGCCGTCGGCCTCGCCGTGCTCGATGTGGTGGCGGAGGAAAAGCTGGTTGAGCGCGCCCGCCATCTCGGCGCGCGATTGTTCGATGGCCTCTCGCGGCTCAAGCAGCGTTACGACTGCGTCGGCGACGTGCGCGGCCGTGGCCTCCTGCTCGGTGTCGAGATCGTCAAAGACGGCAGGGTTCCCGATCACCAGCTTGGCGCCGCCATTGCCGTGGAAGCATTTCGGCGCGGCCTCAGCATGAACATCGTCAAGCTTCCCGGCATGGGCGGCGTCTTCCGCATCGCGCCGCCGCTGACGATCTCCGAGGAAGAGCTGGATCTCGGCCTGAAGATCATCGCCGAGTCGATCGAGGCCGGGCTCGCCGCGAACATGAGCCGTCCCGGCATCGCCGCCGAGTGACGTCGGGGCCCGGCGACCCGGGCGCCGGCTTCGGCCTCACACCACGATGGTCTGCAGCCGCTCCGCAATGAGCGCGGCAAGCCGCGCCGCCACCTCGTCCTTGCCCATTTCGGGCCATTCCTCGACGCCGCTCCTGGAGACGATGCGCACCTTGTTGCGGTCGCCGCCCATCACGCCGGACGGACCGATGCCGCTTTCATGCGAGACGTCGTTGGCGACGATGAAATCGGCGCCCTTCTTCTTGAGCTTTGCCTCGGCATTGCGGATCAGGTCCTGCGTCTCGGCGGCGAAGCCGACGACAAGGCCCGGCCTCTGCGCATGATGACCAATGCCGGCCAGGATGTCCGGGTTCTCGACCATCTGCAACGAAGGCGGCCCCTCGCCCGCCACCTTCTTGATCTTCTCGCCGGCGGCATTGGTCGTGCGCCAGTCGGCGACCGCGGCGACGAATATGGCGACATCCGCCGGCAGCAGGCTCTCGACTGCTTCCTTCATCTGGGCGGCCGTCTCCACATGCGTGGTCGCGACGCCGGCGGGATCGGGGATGTTCACCGGACCGGAAACCAGCCGCACATCGGCGCCGAGCTTTGCCAGCGCGGCCGCGATCGCATGGCCCTGCTTGCCGGACGAGCGGTTGGCGATGTAGCGCACCGGGTCGATCGGCTCGTGCGTAGGCCCTGAGGTGACGATGAACCTGCGACCGGCAAGCGGTTTCGGCTTCTCGTCGAGCATCGCCTCGATCGCGGCGACGATCTCCAGCGGTTCGGCCATGCGGCCCTCGCCGGCTTCGTTGCTTTCGGCCATCTCGCCCTTACCAGGTCCGACAAAGGCGATGCCGTCCTTCTGCAAGCTCGCCCGGTTGCGCCGCGTTGCCGGATGCGCCCACATTTTCGGATTCATCGCCGGCGCCATCAGCACCTTCTTGTCGGTGGCGAGAAGCACCGTCGAGGCGAGGTCATTGGCATGGCCGTTGGCGAGCTTCGCCATCAGGTCGGCGGTGGCCGGCGCCACGACCAGCAGATCGGCCTCGCGCGACAGCCTGATATGGCCGACATCGTGCTCGTCCTCGCGGTCGAACAATTCAGTGAAGACATGATCGGCCGAAAGCGCTCCGACCGATAAAGTGGTGACGAATTCCTGCGCGGCCGATGTCATGACCACCCGCACCGACGCCCCGCGCTCGCGCAGCCGCCGGATCAGGTCCAGCGCCTTGTAGGCGGCGATGCCGCCGCCGATGATGAGCAGGATGCGCTTGCCGGAGAGCGAGCCTCGCGGGACCGGCTTGCCGGATGCCGCGACAACCGGCGTCGCCTGCTCCTTCGAACCTGTCAGCGCCCGCAGCTTCTCCTCGATCTGGTCGATGCGGCCGGCCTGCCCTGCCCTGCCTTCGACCGCGGCTCGGATCATCGCCCGCGCCTGCTCCTCCATCGAGCAGCCATTTTCGGCGGCAAGCTGCCGCAGCAGGTCCTTGACCTCGCTATCCAGGTTGCGGATCGTGATGCTGGCCATGTGATTGCACTTGCCTCATGTGGCGCTTGCAATGATAGCAATGCAATCAATCGGCGACAAGCCGCATGGCGCTCAAAGCAATTTCCATGCAATGTAGATCAGCGTCAGCGCGATCACCCACAGCGCGACGCGGCCGGAACGGGTGTGGCGCGCTTCCGCCTTGCCGATGGCTCGCGCGGTCGCTTCGTCGAAGCGGAGGCCGTTCTCGGCCATCAGGTCGATCTCGCGCGACAGCCGGTCGGTGCGGGCGGCGAGGTCCGGCGCCTGGCGCGCCAGCGCCAGCAGCGCCTTGGCGCCATCCCGCGCGTCGGTGAGCAGTCCGCGCGGACCGAGATTGCCGGCGATCCAGTCGCCGACCACCGGCTCCGAGGTCTTCCACATGTTGAAGCCCGGATCGAGCGTGCGCGCGACACCTTCCACCACCACCATGGTTTTCTGCAGCAGGATCAGTTCCGGCCGCGTCGCCATGTCGAACAGCTCGGTGACCTCGAAGAGAAGCGTCAGGAGCTTCGCCATCGAGATGGTGTCGGCCGACTGGCCGTGGATCGGCTCGCCGATGGCGCGGATCGCTTGGGCGAAGGCCGAGACATTGTGCTGGCGCGGCACGTAGCCCGCCTCGAAATGCACCTCGGCGACGCGCTGATAGTCGCGCACGATGAAGCCGTAGAGGATCTCCGCCAGGAAGCGCCGCTCCTTCTTGCCGAGCCGCCCGGCGATGCCGAGATCGACCGCGACGATGGTGGCATCCGCCTCGACGAACAGATTTCCAGGATGCATGTCGGCATGGAAGAAGCCGTCGCGCAGCGTATGGCGCAGGAACGACTGGATGAGATTGGCGGCGATCGCCTTGAGGTCGTGGCCGGCGGCGGCAAGGCCGGCGATGTCGTTCATCTTGACGCCGTCGATCCACTCCATGGTGAGCACGTCGCGGCCGGTCCGTTCCCAGTCGACTGCCGGCACGCGGAATCCCGGATCGTCCTTGGTGTTCTCGCCGAGCTCGGAAAGCGCGGCCGCCTCGAGCCGCAAATCCATCTCGATCCTGGTGGTCTGCGCGAGCGTCTGCGTCACCTCGATCGGGCGCAGCCGACGTGACGAGGGGATGTATTTTTCCTGCAGGTGGGCGGCCAGGAAATAGCTTTCGAGATCCTGGAAGAAGCGGTGCCGCACGCCGGGCCGGATGACCTTCACCGCCACGCGCGAAGCAGTAGCCCCACGCACGACCTCGGCGCTGTGCACCTGCGCGATCGAGGCCGCCGCCACCGGCTCACCGAAGCTCGAATAGAGGTCGTCGATCCTGCGTCCGAGCGAGGCCTCGATCGCGTGGACCGCCTCCGCCTTCGGAAAGGTGTGCATCTTGTCCTGCAACAGCGCGAGGTCGAGCGCCATGTCGTTGCCGACGACGTCGGGCCGCGTCGCCAGGAACTGGCCGAGCTTGACATAGGAAGGTCCGAGCCGCACCACCGCGCGCGCCAGCCTGTCGCCGCGCTGATAGCTCAGCGCCCGCCGCCGGGTAAAAAGCCGCGCCACGCTCCAGCCGAATTTCGGCATGCCGGAAAGCTCTTCGCCCGGCAACGCCGCGACGACGCCCTCGCGGACCAGCACCCAGCCGGCCCTGGCGAGCCTGAAAGCGGCGCCGATGCTGCTCATTGGCCATCCCGATTCAAGAGGGCCTGTTTCAAGAGGGCCTGCTTCAAAGGTCCCGCCTCAAAGCTTCCAGCCGGAATGAAGGGCGGCGATGCCGCCCGAATAGTTGCGGAAGGTGACGCGATCGAAGCCGGTGCGGGTGATCATTGCCGCAAAATTCTGCTGGTTGGGGAACTTGCGGATGGATTCGACCAGGTAGGAATAGGGCTCGCCGTCGCCGGTCACCGCCTTGCCGATCCTGGGGATCGCGTTGAACGACCATGCCTCATAGGCCTTGTCGAGCAGCGGCATCTCGACCTCCGAGAATTCCAGGCACAGAAACCGCCCGCCGCGCCTCAGCACGCGATAGGCTTCGGCAAGCGCCACCTCGATGCGCGGCACGTTGCGGATGCCGAATGCGATCGTATAGGCATCGAAGGTGTCGTCCTCGAACGGCAGCGCCTCGGCATTGGCCTCGACGAAGTCGGTGTTTGCCGCAAGGCCCAGCTTCTCGGCGCGGTCGCGGCCGACGGAGAGCATCGAGCCGTTGATGTCGAGCACCGTGGCATGAGCCTGGCGCTGACTGGCCTCGACGATGCGGAAGGCGATGTCCCCGGTACCACCGGCGACATCGAGCATTTTCCAGCCCGGCCGCTTCGGCGGGTTCAGCCAGGCGACCATCGCGTCCTTCCACAGGCGATGCAACCCGGCCGACATCAGATCGTTCATCAGGTCGTATCGATTGGCCACCTTGTGGAAGACGTCGTTGACCAGGGGCTGCTTCTCGCCTGCCCCGACCTTCCTGAAACCATAGGAGGTTTCCATGCCGCCCGCGGCCGTGGTTCTCTCAACTGACATTATTTTGATCCGTCATAAAACCGGCGGGACCATAGCCGATCGATGGTGCCGACGCTATTGTTCAAGGCGCGGTTTTCGGCCGCGCTTGCAAAACCCGGTCGAGAAAGGTCCCGCATGATTTTCCGACCAGATTCCGTGCGAGAACAGCATGCCGGGCGAAATGACCGCATGATTTTGAAGGCCGAGTTGCACTGCCACATCGAAGGGGCGGCGGCGCCGGAGCTCGTCGTCGCCCAGGCCCGCAAATATGGCAAGGACCCTTCGCCCTATATTCAGGACGGCTCCTTCGTCTGGCACGATTTCACTTCTTTTCTCGCCGCCTATGATTTCGCTTCCGACCTGTTTCGCACGGAAGACGATTATGCGCGCCTCGCCGACTATTATCTGACCAGCCTCGCTCGCGACGGCGCCATCTATTCCGAGGTCTTCACCTCGCCGGATCATGCGAAGAAGGCCGGCCTCTCGCCAAAAGCCTATACCGATGCGCTGGGCGAAGGCATGGCCCGCGCCAAGGCCAAGACAGGGATCGAAGGCCGCATGATCGTCACCGGCGTGCGCCATGTCGGGGTCGAGGCGATCGAACAAGCCGCACGCTTCGCGGCGCGCTGCGGCCATCCGCTGGTGACTGGTTTCGGTGTCGCCGGCGACGAGCGCATTGGTGACTTCGAAGACTATGTGCGCGCCTTCGAGATCGCGCGCGAAGCGGGCCTCGGCATCACCATCCATGCTGGCGAGCTGATGGGCTGGGAAAGTGTCAAGGCCGCCCTCGACCACATCCGGCCATCGCGCATCGGCCATGGCGTTCGCGCCATCGAGAACCCGGACCTCGTCCGCCGGATCGCCGCAGAGGGGGTGGTGCTGGAATGCTGCCCGGGCTCGAACATCGCGCTGAAAGTCTTCGACAGTTTTGCTGACCATCCCTTTCCGGTGCTGCGCGCCGCCGGCTGCAAGGTGACGCTCAACTCCGACGACCCGCCCTATTTCTGGACCTCGCTGAAGCGCGAATACGATATCGCCGCCGAGCATTTCCGCATGGACGACAAGGCGCTTACCGCCGTCACGCGGACGGCCATCGAAGCAGCCTTCGTCGACAGGAAGACCAAGGCGATGCTGCTGAGCAGACTCGACGCCCGCGGCCGGTGAATGGTGAAATGGTGAAATGGTGGATGGTGAATGGTGAATGGTGAATGGTGAATGGTGAATGGTTGGTTTGCCGGCGCGCTTCGGCATGTCAAGACAATCGTAGAACCATCAGGACTCGCAAACCCGCTTACTATTCACTATTCACTATTCACCACTCACTGGAGCACATCATGCAGGGCGTCACCGTCGTCGACCACCCCCTTGTCCAGCACAAGCTGACCATCATGCGCAAGAAGGAGACCTCGACGGCCGGCTTCCGGCGGCTGCTGCGCGAGATCTCGCTGCTGCTCGGCTATGAGGTGACCCGCAATCTCGAGCTGACCACGACCATGATCGAAACGCCGATCGAGGAGATGGAAGCGCCGACGCTGGAAGGCAAGAAGCTGGTCTTCGCCTCGGTGCTGCGCGCCGGCAACGGCCTGCTCGAGGGCCTGCTCGATCTGGTGCCGGCCGCGCGCGTCGCCCATATCGGCCTCTACCGCGACCATGAGACCCTGGAAGCGGTCGAATATTTCTTCAAGGCGCCGAGCGATCTTGCCGACCGTCTGGTCATCGTCGTCGATCCGATGCTGGCGACCGCCAATTCGGCGATCGCCGCCATCGACAAGCTGAAGGGACGCGGCGCCACCAACATTCGCTTCCTCTGTCTCCTCGCCGCCCCGGAAGGCATCGAGCGCTTCACCAAGGCGCATCCGGACGTGCCGATCTTCACCGCCTCGATCGACCGCCAGTTGAACGACAAGGGCTACATCATGCCCGGCCTTGGCGACGCCGGCGACCGCATGTACGGGACAAAGTGAGCGCATCCGTTTACCGAGCGTTTACACAGCCGCGCGGTTCCGGCGCACGTTAAAGCTCAAAACACCATGTCGGCGTTAGGATGCGGCCTTGATCCAGGGGCATCCATGCTGCGCAAGCTTCTCGTCCTCGGCATCTTTGCCGGAACCTCGGCCTCGATTCCGATCGTCTATCAGGCCAATCCGCATCTGGTGGACGGCCTGCTGAAATCGACCAATGCCGCGCAGCCGGCGGCGCCGAAGGCCGAGCCCCAGGTCAATCTCGTCTCGGTTCCGGTCAAACCTGCTACGCCGATGCCGCTTGGCCGCCAGGTGCTGGTCAATGCCGATGGCCGCGGCCATTTCACATCGCAGTTCAAGCTCAATGGCCGGCAGATCGACGGCATGATCGACACCGGCGCGACGCTGGTCGCCATCAACAGCTCGACCGCGCGCAGGATCGGCATCTCGCTCAACCCGTCAGATTTCAATCAACAGGTGAACACCGCCAATGGAGCGATCAAGGCCGCCGTCGTGACGGTCGACCGCCTGCAGATCGGCAAGATCTCGGTCGACAACGTCCAGGCGGTGGTGCTTGACGACCGGGCGCTGCAGACCAATCTGATCGGTATGAGCTTCCTGCAGCGGCTGCAGAAATACCAGGTCCAGGCCGGCGCGTTGCTGCTCGTCCAGTAAATAGGTCAGCGCGGCAATATTCGCCTGAGCACCGTCTTTTCGGCCGGCGGCTTCGAGCCTCCGATCGTGTAAGCGGCACGCACGGCCGCCGCTGCCGCCTCGGCCTCCGCGTCGGTACGGGCATGGACCAGCGCCAGCGCCTCCCCCGGGCGCAGCTCGGCGCCGACCGGCAACAGCCGGGTCAAACCAACCGCATGATCGATCTTGTCGTCCGGGCGGGAACGCCCGCCGCCGAGCGTCACGACGGCCAGCCCGATATCGCGCGTGGCGATGCCGGTCACAAAGCCGGCCTGTTCCGCTTTCACGGCCAGTTCGACCGGCGCCGCCGGCAAATATTTTTCCGGATTCTCGACGAAATCGGCCGGTCCGCCAAGCACTGCCGTCATTCGCGCGAAGACGGCTGCTGCACGGCCTCCGGCAAGCGCCTCGGTGGCGCGCCTGATACCGTCCTGGTTGGACGAGACGAGCCCCGCCGACTGCAGCATCTCGGCCGCCAGCGCCAGCGTCACCTCCTCCAGCCGCTTGTCGCGAAAACGGCCGGTGAGGAAATCCACCGCATTCTTCACCTCGACCGCATTGCCGGCAGCCGAAGCCAGCGGTTCGTTCATGCCCGTCACCAGCGCCGATGCGTTCAGGCCGGCGCCATTGGCGACCTCGACCAGGCTGTTCGCCAGGGCGACGGCATCGCGCGACTTTTCCATGAAGGCGCCATTGCCGACCTTGACGTCGAGCACCAGCGAGCCCAGACCCGCGGCAAGCTTCTTAGACAGGATCGAAGCGGTGATCAGCGGGACCGATTCGACCGTGCCCGTCACATCGCGGATAGCGTAGAGCCTGCGGTCGGCGGGCGCCAGATCGGCGGTCTGGCCGATAATGGCGCATCCTGTTTCCAGCACCGTCTTGCGCAAAAGCGCCACGTCCGGCTGGCTGGCATATCCTGGGATGGCATCCATCTTGTCCAGCGTGCCGCCGGTGTGGCCGAGGCCGCGCCCGGAGATCATCGGCACATAAGCGCCGCAGGCGGCAACGATCGGCGCCAGCATCAGCGAGACATTGTCGCCGACGCCGCCCGTCGAATGCTTGTCGGTGACCGGCCCCGGCAGGTCGGACCAGTCGAGCACATCGCCGGAATCGCGCATGGCGATCGTCAGTGCCACCGCTTCCTCGCGGCTCATGCCGTTGAGGAACACGGCCATTGCGAAAGCGCCGATCTGGCCCTCGGAGATGGTGCCGGACGCCAGCCCTGCGACGATGGCCGCGATCTCATCGGCCGAGAGCCTGTGGCCGTCGCGTTTGCGGCGGATGATCTCCTGCAGCAGCATCAGTCGGGCAAGCCGTCCTGGAAGACGCGTCGCAAGATCGTCGCCAGCCGCGCGCCGCCGACCGGCGCCATGTCCTTGGTTTCCTGGTGCGAGAGCTCCGCTCCGGTCATGCCGGCCGCCAGGTTGGTGATGACCGAGCAGGCGGAGACCTTGAGGCCGAGAAAGCGGGCGAGGATCACCTCCGGCACGGTGGACATGCCGACCGCGTTGGCGCCCATGATGCGCGCCATGCGGATCTCGGCCGGCGTTTCGAAACATGGTCCGGAAAACCACATATAGACGCCTTTGTGCAGCGCCGTGCCGGTCGCCTTCGCCGCCTTCTCGATCGCGCCGCGCAGGCCGGCATCATAGGCCTCGGTGAGGCCGACGAAGCGGCGGTCGCTCGGCTCGCCGATCAGCGGATTCGAGCCGGAGAAATTGATGTGGTCGGTGATCAGCATCACCGAGCCCGGCCCCATGTCCGGGTCGACCGAGCCGGCGGCATTGGTGAGGATCAGATGCGAGATACCAATGCCGGCCAGCACCTCCAGCGCCGGGCGCATCGCGGCGGCGTTGCCATGCTCGTAATAATGCGCGCGGCCGGACAGCATCAGCACCGGCGTACCGGCGAAATGCCCGGCAACCACCTCGCCGGCATGGCCGGAAACGCCGCTGCGCGGGAAGCCGGGCAGCTCCGCATATGAGATACGCCTGGCATCCTTGACCTGGTCGACCAGCCCGCCCAGGCCCGAGCCCAGCACGAGCGCCGCCGTGGGCGCCAGCCCGTCCAGCTTCTCGACCAGGTGATCCAGTGCTTCCATCATTTCAGTATCTCGCCCCTGAAGCCGTAAGGCAGCATGTCGCCCAGGGTGACCGTCTCGGCCACGCCGGTGCTGTCGCAAAGATAGAGCTTCGTATCAGGCTGGCAGAATTCCGCCAGCCGTTGCCGGCAGCCGCCGCAGGGCGGGCATTTGGCCATGCGTTCGGCGATCACCGCGATCTCGACGATCCTGCCGCCGCCGCCCATGATGTAGTGGCCGAGCGCCGTCGTCTCCGCGCACCAGCCTTCCGGATAGGACGCCACCTCGATGTTGGCGCCGGTGAAGACACGCCCGTCCTCCGTGCGAAGTGCGGCACCCACCGGGAATTTCGAATAGGGCGCATAGGCCTTGGCCATCGCCGTCTTCGCCGCCTCGAACAGATCATGCGACATACGGTTCTTCTCTCCCACGATCTTGTTCAAATGCCGGTCGCGGCAGACGAAAATCCAGCCTCAACGTTCCTTGACGTAAGGCACGCCGCCGGCGCGCGGCGGGATGGCCTTGCCGATGAAGCCGGCGAGCAGGATGACGGTCAGCACATAGGGCAGCGCCTGCATGAACTGCGCCGGCACCTTGCCGACAAGCGGCAGTGGCGAACCCTGCAAGCGGATCGAGGCCGCGTCGAGGAAGCCGAACAGCAGGCAGGCGAACATGGCGTTGACCGGCTTCCATTTGGCGAAGATCAGCGCTGCCAGCGCGATATAGCCCTTGCCCGCCGTCATGTCCTTTACGAAGCCGCCGTTCTGGGCCATCGACAGGTAGGCGCCGGCAACGCCGGTCAGGATACCGGTGCAGATCAGCGCGCGATAGCGCAGCCACGCGACCGAGATGCCGGCGGTGTCGACCGCGGCGGGATTTTCGCCGACGGCGCGCATCCTGAGCCCAAAGCGGGTGCGAAACAGCACCCACCACGTGAACGGCACCATGGCGAAGGCGAAATAGACCAGGATCGAATGGCCTGAGATCAGCTCGGCATAGATCGGGCCGATGATCGGCACGTCCCTGATCGCATCGGCGCCGGGCCAGGTGATCGCTGCGAATCGTTCGCCCGGCTGCAGCGCCGGCGTGCGCCCGCCTTGACTGAACCAGGCCTGGCCGAGGATGATGGTCGATCCGGCGGCGATGAAATTGATCGCCACGCCGGACACGATCTGGTTGCCGCGATGCGTGATCGAGGCGAAGCCGTGCACCAGGGCGAAAGCAACCGAGATCAGGATCGCCGTGCCGAGGCCGATCAGCGCCGAATGGAAGACGGCGGCGGCGGAAGCCCCGGCGAAGGCGCCGACCAGCATCTTGCCTTCCAGCCCGATGTCGAAGATGCCGGCCCGTTCCGAATAAAGGCCCGCCAGGCAGGCGAGCAGCAGCGGCACCGAAAGGCGGATGGTCGAATCCAGCACCTGGACGATTGCGTTGAACATGTCCATCTCAGGCCCCCGTCCCCTTGACCGCCTGCATGCCGACCGACTTCGGACTGACCGAGGCGAAAAGCGCCTGGATGTAAGGCCTGAACATATGTTCCAGCGCGCCGGCGAAGAGGATGACCAACCCCTGGATGATGACGATCATGTCGCGGCTGATCGCCGGCATCTCGAAGGCGAGCTCGGCGCCGCCTTGGTAGAGCATGCCGAACAGGATGGCCGCCAGGACGATGCCGACCGGATGCAGTCGGCCCATCAGCGCCACCGCGATTCCGACATAGCCGGCGCCGGAAACGAAATCGATCGCGACATTGTGCTGATCGCCCATGACGGGGTTGAGCGCCATCATGCCGGCCAATGCCCCCGAGATCATCATGGCCGTGATGATGATGCGGGTTTCCGAAATGCCCGCGTAGCGCGCCGCTTTGGGGCTGTGGCCATAGGTGCGCATTTCATAGCCGAGCCGGGTGCGCCAGATCAGAAGCCACACCAGGAAAGCCATGACCAGCGCCAGCAGGAAACAGATGTTGAGCGGCGCCGAGCGGATCTTTGCGCCGAACAATTCGATCACCCAGTTGAGCTTCGGCAGTTCCGCGCCGGCAAGAAAATTGCGCGTCTGCGGCGCCTGCGAGCCGGCCGGCTTCAGCGCGCCGACCAGCAGATAGACCATCGCCGAGGCCGCGATGAAGTTGAACATGATGGTGGTGATGACGATGTGCGAGCCGCGCTTGGCCTGGAGATAGGCCGGGATCAGGCCCCAGAGCGCACCGAACGCCGCGGCGGCCACGATCGCGATCGGAAAGATCACCCACCAGGGCAGCACGCTGTCGAAGCTCAGGCACACGAGCGCGATGCCGAGGCCGCCTATATAGGCCTGGCCCTCGGTGCCGATGTTGAACAGGCTGCAATGCGCCGCCACTGCCACCGACAGTCCGGTGAAGATGAAGGTGGTGGCATAGAAGAGCGTGAATGCGATGCCCGTGCCCCTGCCGAAGGCGCCTTCGACCAGGATGACGGCGGCGCGGAACGGGTTTTCCCCGACCAGCATGACGACGAAGCCGGCGACGATGAAGGCAACCGACAGGTTGATCAGCGGGATCAGTCCGTAATCGGCCCAGGCCGGCAGCTTGGCGTAGGGCGTGCTCATTCGGCGGCCTCCTGGTGCTCGACGCCGGCCATCAGGAGGCCGAGTTCGCCTTCGGTCGCGTCCGGGCCGCGCTCGCCGACGACACGGCCGGCAAACATCACCAGGATGCGGTCGGAGAGCGAACGGATCTCGTCGAGCTCGACCGACACCACCAGCACGGCCTTGCCCTGGTCGCGCATGGCGATCAGCCGCTTGTGGATGAACTCGATGGCGCCGACATCGACGCCGCGCGTCGGCTGGCCGACGATCAGCACGCCGGGGTCCTGTTCCATTTCACGCGCCAGCACGATCTTCTGCTGGTTGCCGCCGGAGAAATTGGCTGTCTTGAGGCGCGGATTGGTGGGGCGGATGTCGTATTTCTCGATCTTGTCCTTGGCGTCGGCCATGATGGCATCGACGTCGAGGAACGGCCCCTTCAGATAGCGCTCGTCGTCATGATAGCCGAGGATGGAATTCTCGTTCTCCTCGAACGCAAGCACCAGCCCGACATGGTGGCGGTCCTCGGGGACGTGGGCGAGCCCGCGGTCGCGCAATTCGCCGGGATCGGCCTTGCCGGTGAGGTCGATCGGCTTGCCGTCGAGCATCACCTCGCCGGAGACCGCATGCCTGATGCCGGAAATCGCCTCGAGCAATTCGGACTGGCCGTTGCCGGCAACACCGGCGATGCCGACGATCTCGCCGCCGCGCACGTCGAAGGAAACGTCGTCGACCATGGTGACGCCGCGCTGGTCCTTCACCGTCAGGTTCTTCACCGACAGTTTCACCGCGCCGGCTTCCGACTGGCCTTTCTCGACCCTGAGCAGCACGCGCCGGCCGACCATCAGCTCGGCCAATTCGCCGACCGTGGTTTCCTTTGTCGTCCTGGTCGCCACCATGGTTCCCTGGCGCATCACCGAAACCGTGTCGGTGATCGCCATGATCTCGCGCAGCTTGTGCGTGATGAGCACGATCGTTTTTCCCTGGTCCTTCAATTGCTTGAGGATGCGGAAAAGGTGGTCGGCCTCGGCCGGCGTCAACACGCCCGTCGGTTCATCGAGGATCAGGATCTCGGCGCCGCGATAGAGCGCCTTGAGAATCTCGACGCGCTGCTGCAGGCCGACCGGCAGCTCCTCGATGACGGCGTCGGGATCGACCTCGAGGCCGTATTCGCGCTCCAGCCGGTCAAGCTCCGAGCGCGCCTTGGTTATGCTGCTCTTCAGCAGCGCGTCGCTTTCGGCCCCGAGGATGACATTTTCCAGCACCGTGAAATTGTCGACCAGCATGAAATGCTGATGGACCATGCCGATGCCGAGCGCGATGGCGTCGTTGGACGTGTGGATCGAAACAGGCTTGCCGCCGACGCGGATTTCGCCGCTGTCGGCCTGGTAGAAGCCGTACAGGATCGACATCAGCGTCGACTTGCCGGCGCCGTTCTCGCCGACAATGCCGTGGATGGTGCCGCGCTCGACCTCCAGGTTGATGTCGCGGTTGGCGCGTACCGCGCCAAAGCTCTTGTTGATGCCTATGAGCTCAATTGCGGCTTGCGCCATGCAGCCTGTCCCACTCAGTTTTTTATCGCTTGGTCAAAATGCCTAGCATGATGCCCCGCTTATGCCAATCGGCCGTTCACTCTCGACAAATCCCCGCGCCCTTGTCAATTTCGAACCTGGGCAGGTTCCGCAAAAGTGTCCCGCGGTTTTGCGATCAGAACCTGCGAGAACCAACCCACCTAAGCAGATATTCGTGGGCATTCCACGAATATCTGCTTAGGTGGGAGCTTGATATTCGCAAGGACCGGTTTTGCATGGCCATGCCTGACGATCGGCTGACGACGCTGGAAATCCGCGCCGCAGAGCAGGAAAAGACCATCGAGGAACTGTCCGGCCAGATCGCCGAACAGTGGAAGGTGATCGAGCGCATGGAGCGCAAGCTTGCCGCCCTGACCGACCGGTTCCTGGAGTTGGAGCAGACCGCCTCTGATGTGCCGGTGACCAAACCGCCGCATTGGTGAGGAGCCATGGGGAAAGACGGCCATGTCCAGTGAAAGCGACCGCGTCGCCCGGGCCGGCGACTATGTCTTTGGCCTGATGAACGACAGGGAACGCGCCCGCGCCGAGCGCGACCTCGAGATCGATCCCGCCTTTCGCGACACGGTGCTGCGGCTCGCCGAGCGCTTGCGCGCGCTTGATCCCGCGGCAGCCGAAGCGCGCGGCAATCGCTGGGAGCTTGTCACGCAACGCCTTGCCGAACTGCCGCAGATGCAGGCGCGCCTCGCTGGCCTTGCCGCTCCCGAGGCCGAACCGCCGCCGGTGATGATCCACCGGCTCGAGCGCAAGCCCTACGGCGTCGGCCTGCATTCGCTTGGCGGCAGGCTTGGTTTTGTTATTGCGCTCGCCCTGCTGGCAGCATTCGCGCTCGGCTATATCGTCGGCACGCTATAGAATGCCGCCTTCGGCCATGGCTTCGATCGTCGGCCGCATCATCCCTTCTCAAAAATGAAACCGCCGGGCACTGGCCCGGCGGTTCAAAACCCTGCTTCAGCTGCCGATCAATAGGGGCATTTGTTGTCGGCGGTATAGTCGTGCACCTCGATCTTGCCGGCGATGATGTCGGCCTTGGCCTTTTCGACCGCGGCCTTCATCTCGTCGGTCACCAGCGCCTTGTTGTTGTCGTCCATGGCGTAGTCGACGCCGCCTTCCTTGAGGCCGAGATTCTGGAGGCCGCCCTTGAAGGTGCCGTTCTTGCCGTCCATGAAGGCGTTGTAGACGGCGACGTCGACGCGCTTCATCATCGAGGTCAGCACCTTGCCCGGCTGCAGGCCGTTCTGATTGGAATCGACGCCAACGCCGAGCTTGCCGGCATCCGCCGCCGCCTGCAGCACGCCGACGCCGGTGCCGCCGGCCGCCGCGTAGACCACGTCGGCGCCCTGGTCGATCTGGGTCTTGGCGATCTCACCGCCCTTGGCCGGGTCGTTCCAGGCGG
The DNA here is from genome assembly GCF_002295065.1 of Mesorhizobium sp. WSM3859. GTDB lineage: Bacteria > Pseudomonadota > Alphaproteobacteria > Rhizobiales > Rhizobiaceae > Mesorhizobium. The sequence continues at coordinate 6,548 of NZ_NSGG01000004.1, read as the reverse complement.
CCGGCGTGTCGCCGGTCATGTTCTGGATGACATCGGTCGCACCCGCCGACTTGGCGCCGCCGACATAGCCGCATTCAAACTTGCGGATCAGCGGGATATCCATGCCGCCGATGAAGCCGACCTTCTTCGACTTCGACGCCATCGCCGCCAGGATGCCGACGAGGTAGGAGCCTTCGTTCTCCTTGAAGACCAGCGAGCGCACATTGGGCAGGTCGACGGCATCGTCGATGATGGCGAAGTTCAGGTCAGGATAGTCTTTCGCGACCGCTTTCAGCGCGTCCTCCCAGGCAAAGCCGGCCATGACGATCGGGTTGCGGCCGTCCTCGGCGAAGCGGCGCAGCGCCTGCTCGCGCTGCGAGGCATTCGAGACTTCGAACTCGACATAGGCGACGCCGGTTTCAGTCTTGAATTTCTCAGCGCCGTGATAGGCAGCCTCGTTGAAGGATTTGTCGAACTTGCCGCCCAGATCATAGAGGATGGCCGGCTGCACGTCCGCGGCGAAAGCCGGAAGAACCATTGCGGTTGCGGCCAGAAGGCCGAGAACGATACGTTTCATGTGATCCACACCCTGTCGGTTATTTTTCCGTTTTGCACCGCCTGCCTGCCCGGTTCTCCGGCAGGCTTGCGATGCCAGGCAGGAAGTGTTTGCCCTTCCCGCTCAAGGTCAATCTGGCACGGCGCGAAACAAAATTCACGTGGATTTTTGACCTGTTGGAAAAAGCGGCTACCGGGCGGTCCGGCGTGGCTCTTCGAGCAATTCCGGGAAAAGTGTGAAGCGGTCAGGCTCGGCGGTTTCGCCGTAGCCTTCCGTCCGGAATTGCGTCGGAACGAGACCCTTCAGGGGCTTGGAGCGAATTCCGCGCCCCGACGCTTGCGCCGGTAGCCGATGGCGTAGAGCAGGAAGGCAAGCACCGCGAACACGGCGAAACCGGGCTGCGCGAGCACCCAGGCGACGGCGCCGTCCCACACCAGCGGGCTTGCCTTGGCGCGCACGAAGCTCTCGAAGGCCGCGCGGGTATCCGGCGAAACCGCGAGCCAGCTTACATTGAGCGGCGTCATCACCAGCGAGGAGGCGGCGACCGAGCGTGTCGTGTCGATCACCGCCATGATGACGGAAATCGACAGCGCAACCATGGCCGCCAGCCGAAAGATGAAACGCAACATCGACGCTCTCCCCGGGAAGGCTCCCGTCTACCCCGCCATCGACATAGAGTGTGCGCAGTTCCCGCGCAATCGCGGCCCCATGAAATTGCGACCCCTTGATGTTAGCGAGCCCGCGCCGGTCTGCGCCGGTTGACCCGCCAGACGGCGAAAATGCCGCCGGCGATCGCTCCGAAGATCATACCTCCTAGCCCGATGAAAGCCGCGAAAAATCCGCAGGCGCCCTCGAAGCAGCTCATCTGCGTCAGGTCGGCAATCAGCGAACCGGCGAAGAATCCGGCGCAGGCGCCGATCGCGCCGCCAAGGATGATGCCGAGCAGCGCGGCGAGGATCGAGACGAAGACCGGCGGCCGCTCGGTCTCCGGATTAGCGTAGACCGTCTCGGCGCCGGCCCCGTCGCGCAGGAGATAGATACAGAGCAGGCCGATGGCGATCTCGGCGACGGTGAAGGCCAGCCCCTCGGCCGAGAAGACGAAGTCGGACACGAGCAGCACATAGGCCTGGCGCACGAGGATCCAGATGATGATGGCGACCTGCCAGATCGTGTAGTGGCGCGGGAAACGGGCGGATCGGTTGAAGGCGAGAGCAAGCAGGTACAGCCCCCACACAATGGTGATGACGCCGCCGGCGAGGCCGCCATAGACCAGGAAGAGGACGTTATCCGGCAGGCTGAAGTCGCCGATCAGCCGCCAGTTCGAGATCAGGCCATAGGCCGACAGGCCCATGACGATGACGAGCCAGGCCACCGGGATGAAGGAAAGCCCGCTGTCCGGCCGCCCTGCGGGTCGCTGGTCGATCGATGCCATCTCAGGACAATGCCCCTCGCAAAGCCCAATGCAATTCTGCAAGCAGTCGACAGGCAGGCAAGGCCGAAGTCAAGCTCGGATGGTCTCGCAGGGCACCGACCACCTCACGGCCGCAGCCGCCTTTCCTCCTCGACCGCTTTCAATCGCACGACCGACACCGAGCAAAGGGCTCGCGCCACCACCTTGGTCGACACGCTGCCGAGATGGCGGCGGATTGCCGAAGAGGATCGCGCGCCGACGACGATGTGCCCGACATCATTGTGCTCGGCATAGTTGAGGATTGCGTCGGCCGGACTGACCGCCTCCAGCACGTGATAGCTTATGCGGTCCTCCGGCAGATGCAGCGGGCGCGCCCAGTCCTTCAGCGCGACCAGCCGCTGCAGATAAACCAGGCGCCCCGGTTCATCGACATCCGGTGTCTTACCGACAATCTCGGTCTTCAACACCGTCACGCAGGCCAGCCAGGAATCCTGATGCGCCGCAAGGATACGCGCGGTTTCGTTGCGAACCTCGCCCGCCAGCGCATCGCTTCCGCTGGCAAGGTCGACCGCGGCCAAGACGATCGGCGGTCCCGCGCGCACCGCGGAGCTGGCCGCCTTGCCTACCAGCGACTTCTCGTCCGTCCTGCGGAAAAGGTTCCTGATCGCGCCCCAGGCCCGTTCCTTCGATGGCTCGCTCTTCCTGGTGACCACGACCTGATCGGGGTTCCTGAGATCCGAGAGCACATGCGCCGCTTCGCCATAGCGCCTGGATCTGTCGACTTCCATGCATCGCACAATGACGGCCTCCAGCCATCTCGGTATCGCCTTGTCGATGTCTCGCGGCGGCTTGGGCGCGTGATAGAGCCTGCGCTTCATTCCCGCGAAGGTGGCCGGACGCCCGAACGGCTCCTCGCCGGTGGCGAGCTGATAGAGGATGCAGCCCAGCGCGAATATATCGCTTGCGGGATCGGACCTCTCGCCCAGCACCTGTTCCGGCGACATATAGGCTGCCGTACCCATCGGCACGGAACTCTCTTCGCCAAGAAGGTCCGGAAGCTCCGCATGGCGGGCGAGGCCGAAGTCCAAAAGCACGGCACCGCGCTCGGCCAGAATGATGTTTTCGGGCTTGAGATCGAGGTGGATGACCTTCTGGCGGTGCAAGGCGGCGAGCGCCTTCGCAATTTCGGCGCCGGTCCTTGCCACCTCGGCCGGCGGCTGTGGCGCGCGGTTCGTCAGTTCAGCCAGACCGACGCCGGCGACGAACTCCATGGCGATATAGGGAACCTTCGCCAGGCTGCCGGATGCCGCGAAGCGCGGCACATGCGGACCCGACAGGCGTTTGAGGATCAGTTCCTCGGCTTCGAAGCCGAGAATGACGGAAACGTCTCCGCCCGGGTCGAGAAACGGTATCTTCAGAAGAAGCGGGAAATCGAATTTCGGATTTCTCGCCCGCCATAGTGTCGCCATGCCGCCGGACTGGACCCGTTCGACGAGCTCGAAACCATCGATGCTTGCCCCTGCCTCGAACTTCTGCATCCATCGCCTCCAGGCTGACTAACGGCCGATCTTCAAGCGCATGCCAAGCCACCCGGGCAAGCCTGACGCCTGAATCTTGCGAGCGGTTTCTTCATGATCGTAAGGAACGCGCACCATCGTCACCTCGCGCCGCTCCGTGTCGAGAAGCGCGAAGCAGGCGGCCGGATTGCCATCACGCGGCTGGCCGACCGCCCCGACGACGACAAGATGCCGCCTGAGCTCGGACAAAGGCGCCGCCACGTTGTCGAGCGGCCGAAAATGAACCGGCCGTCTGCCGGGCAAAGCATAGTAAATGGCTGGAATGTGGGTATGGCCACAGAAGATGAAGCGGGCATCGCTTGAGGAGAGGCAGCGTTCCGCCGCGTCGACGTCGCGTATGTACAGCCATTTTTCCTGCCGCTCCGCGCTGGCGTGAACATACAGCCGGTCTTCGGACCGGAGCGAAAGCGGCAGCTGCGCAAGAAAGTCGAGATGCTTCTGGGCGAGCCGTTCGCGGGTCCACTCGATGGCGGCCCGCGCGTTCTCCGTCATGTCGGTCCGGCCCAAGGCCGCCGCTTCATCGTGGTTGCCCTTGATGCAGAATGCGCCGCCCTCCACCAGATCGGCGGCCTTCTCGACCACATAGACAGGATCGGGCCCGTAGCCGACCAGATCGCCAAGCAGAACCAGCTGGTCCGGTGCCTGCCTCCGAACGACGTCGAGGACTGCGTCGAACGCCTCACGGTTGGCATGGATGTCAGACAGGATCGCGATGCGCATTCAACCTTGTCCCGGGAAGCGCGCAACATAGCAAGGCGACGGCTGCAAGGAATTTGATCCGGCTCAATACCGTGCGCGGGCTTGCGGCGGAGCATCCCGCCAATTGCGGTTACCTTGTCGATTTCCATGACATTGGCTGCAGATCGGCTGTCCGGCTCTTACGCACTCTGAAACCAGGCTGCGGCTAGGCGCGAACGGCTCCTGCGGGTCAGCCCACACACATCACGCGAACGCGCGGCACGCCTCGTTAAGGCGGCCTTCGGGGCCATCCACGGCCAAAAGCCTTTGCAACGCCATTATGGCTTGGCATTCGCTTTCGGATCGACTAGATGAGCCCCGCGCCTGTTTGCCTAGAGGGCTAGCGGCGCAGGGAAGGGTTGCCTGCCGGTTGAAGGCACCACATATCCGTTGAGGACTTCCCATGGGAGCATCTCCCCAACCCGCGCGGCGAAACCGGCCGGCGCGAGATGTCAAGGACGGAGAGGTGGCCGAGTGGTTGAAGGCGCACGCCTGGAAAGTGTGTTTACGGGAAACCGTAACGCGGGTTCGAATCCCGCTCTCTCCGCCAGTTCATCAACAAAATCAATGATTTAGAGCGAATTTCAGAATTTACCCGCCAAAAAGCCCCTCATGCAGGATGCTATTGATTTAGACAGCATGCGACGGCATGAGACATAACAGCCGGGGTGCCATTCCCATCGAAAAACGGGATCCCATCGAGAACGGGGAGTACTCTCAGAGCGCCTTCTGCAAGTGCCTGCCGAAGCGATGAGCGCTCGTTGCGACCCAATTTGTGGATGCGGCCACGGCTCGGCCGTTAATTTCACATAATTTCACATTTCAAATAAGACACAAAAATCGGCCCAGAGCTGACGGCCGAAACGCGCTTAGGCAGTGGGATGCGCCCCGTAATGAGGCCGGGCTTCCGTGTCGATTCCAAATCTTTTGCTCTTCGGCTGTCCGCTCGTCCGTCTTGACCAGGATGAACCTACAGCCTATCTCACCGCCACGTTAGCACTCCCCGCTGGCGAGTGCTAACCGGCTCCGGCAACGGAGAACCTTTCAACCTCGGCACCAGGGATATCCAAAATGGCAAAGTCGAATTTCCGGCCGCTGCATGACCGCGTGGTCGTTCGTCGAGTCGAATCCGAATCCAAGACCGCGGGCGGGATCATCATCCCCGATACGGCTAAGGAAAAGCCGCAGGAAGGCGAGATCATCGCCGTCGGTTCCGGCGCCCGCGACGAAAGCGGCAAGCTCGTGCCGCTCGACGTCAAGGCCGGCGACCGCATCCTGTTCGGCAAGTGGTCGGGCACTGAAGTCAAGCTCAATGGCGAGGACCTTCTGATCATGAAGGAATCCGACATCATGGGCATCATCGGCTGAATATCGGCCTCTCCATCAACTGAGTTTTCGGGCTCTTCCCGAGCCCCTGTCAGGAGCTAACCATGGCTGCAAAAGACGTAAAATTCTCCCGCGACGCCCGTGAGCGCATGCTGCGCGGTGTCAACATCCTCGCCGACGCGGTGAAGGTCACCCTCGGTCCCAAGGGCCGCAACGTCGTCATCGACAAGTCGTTCGGCGCCCCGCGCATCACCAAGGACGGCGTCACCGTCGCCAAGGAGATCGAGCTTGAGGACAAGTTCGAGAACATGGGCGCGCAGATGGTCCGCGAAGTCGCTTCGAAGACCAATGATATCGCCGGCGACGGCACCACGACCGCGACCGTTCTGGCGCAGTCGATCGTCCAGGAAGGGAACAAGGCCGTTGCCGCCGGCATGAACCCGATGGACCTCAAGCGCGGCATCGACCTCGCCGTCACCGAGGTCGTCGCGACGCTGATCAAGAACGCCAAGAAGATCAAGACCTCCGAGGAGGTTGCCCAGGTCGGCACCATCGCCGGCAATGGCGACGAGTCGGTCGGCTCGATGATCGCGGAAGCGATGCAGAAGGTCGGCAACGAAGGCGTCATCACCGTCGAGGAGGCCAAGACCGCCGAGACCGAGCTGGAAGTCGTCGAAGGCATGCAGTTCGACCGCGGCTACCTGTCGCCCTACTTCGTCACCAACGCCGACAAGATGGTCGCCGATCTCGAGGACGTCTACATCCTGCTGCACGAGAAGAAGCTCTCCAACCTGCAGGCGATGCTGCCAGTGCTCGAGGCTGTCGTGCAGACTTCGAAGCCGCTGCTCATCATCTCGGAAGACGTCGAAGGCGAGGCTCTGGCCACGCTGGTCGTCAACAAGCTGCGCGGTGGCCTGAAGATCGCCGCCGTCAAGGCGCCGGGCTTCGGTGACCGCCGCAA
>NZ_NSGG01000036.1 GCF_002295065.1 Mesorhizobium sp. WSM3859 | reverse complement strand
TCGAAAGCTCAGCGTGCATTGTACTTGGCGTCGACCTGGTCGATGGCGGCGACATTGCCGGCCGAGCGCCCTTGCGGATCGAACGTCTCCTTGAGGAACGCATCGGCAATCGACTTCGCCAGTTCAGGCCCGATCACGCGCGCGCCCATGGTGATGATCTGGGCGTTGTTCGACAGCGCGGCGCGCTCGGCTGAGTAGGTGTCGTGGGTGAGTGCGGCACGAATGCCCGGCACCTTGTTGGCCGAGATGCAGACGCCGATGCCGGTGCCGCAGATCAGGATGGCGCGGTCATATCTGCCGGCCAGCAGGTCGCTCGCCACCCGGTCCGACAGGTTGGCGTAGAACGGGTCGGGGCCGGCCTCGGTGCGCGACACTTCCGACACCTCGTGCCTGTCCTTCAAATGATCCGCGAGAATTTTGGCCAGGCCTTCGCCGGCGCTGTCGCCTGCAACCGCGAGCTTCATGATCGTCTCCTCCTCATAGTTTGGTGGCGCATCTGGTCAGGATGTCGAGGTAGCCCTCGACAGCCCACGCGGCGCGTCCGATGAACAACCCGTCGATATGCGGGCATGAGATAAGCTCGGCGCAGTTGTCCCGGTTTACCGAACCGCCATAGAGGCAGGGGACGCGGCGGCCGAGCACGTCCTCGGCTGTCGCGATGATCTCCGCCTGGCGGGCGTCGGCATAGTCCGAGGTCGCCGGAATGCCGTTGACGCCGATTGCCCAGACCGGCTCATAGGCGAACAGGATCGACGCCCGCTTCTGCGCAGTGCCGAGCTTGGAAAGCGCGCCGCGCACCTGCCTGTCGAGAACGTCGCGGGCGAGGCCGGCCTCGCGCTCGGCCAGCGTCTCGCCGATGCAGATCAAAGGGGTCAGGCCATGGCGTATGGCGGCCTCCGTCTTGAGGCCCACGGTCTCGTCGGTTTCGCCGAAATGCTCGCGGCGCTCGGAATGGCCGAGCTCGACGATATCCAAATCACAGTCCTTCAGCATCACCGGCGAAATCTCGCCGGTCCAAGCGCCGTCATCGGCCCAATGCATGTTCTGCGCTCCGACCTTGACGGACGTACCTTGAAGCATCGCCTTGACGTCGCGCGCCGCCGTGAAGGACGGAATGACGAAGCGCTGGACACGCGGGTCGCCTTCCGGGTCGGCAAGCAGCCCGCCGGCGAAGGCACGCGCCTCGCCAAGCGTCTTGTTCATCTTCCAGCTCGTGCCGATCCAGACGTGGGGCATCTCAGTCAT
>NZ_NSGG01000035.1 GCF_002295065.1 Mesorhizobium sp. WSM3859 | reverse complement strand
GCGACCGGCGCCACGGGTGCGACTGGCGACACCGGAGCCACGGGCGCCACGGGTGCGACCGGCGCCACGGGTGCGACCGGCGCCACCGGAGCCACAGGTGCCACCGGCGCAACGGGTGACACGGGCGCTACCGGCTCGACTGGAGCTACAGGTGCGACTGGCGCAACGGGCGCGACCGGAGCAACTGGCGACACCGGAGCCACGGGCGCCACGGGTGCGACCGGCGCCACGGGTGCGACTGGCGATACCGGAGCCACGGGCGCCACGGGTGCGACCGGCGCCACCGGAGCCACAGGTGCGACTGGCGATACCGGAGCCACGGGTGCCACCGGCGCCACGGGTGATACGGGCGCCACCGGCTCGACTGGAGCCACAGGTGCCACCGGCGCAACGGGTGCCACAGGCGCGACCGGCGATACCGGAGCCACAGGTGCCACCGGTGCAACTGGCGCCACGGGTGCGACCGGCGACACCGGAGCCACGGGTGCCACCGGCGCAACAGGCGCGACGGGTGCGACTGGTGATACCGGCGCAACAGGTGCGACGGGCGCAACAGGTGCCACCGGCGCGACTGGCGACACCGGAGCCACGGGTGCCACCGGCGCAACCGGCGCTACGGGCGCGACTGGCGATACCGGAGCTACAGGGGCCACCGGCGCAACAGGCGCGACGGGCGCTACTGGCGACACCGGAGCAACGGGCGCAACCGGCGATACCGGAGCGACCGGTGCCACCGGCGCGACAGGCGCTACGGGCGCGACGGGCGATACCGGAGCCACGGGAGCCACCGGCGCGACCGGTGCCACCGGCGCGACTGGCGATACCGGAGCCACGGGAGCCACCGGCGCAACGGGTGCGACGGGTGCAACCGGCGATACCGGAGCGACAGGTGCCACCGGCGCGACTGGCGCCACGGGTGCGACCGGCGATACCGGAGCAACAGGTGCCACTGGCGCAACGGGTGCCACGGGTGCGACCGGCGCAACTGGCGCTACTGGTGCAACTGGTGATACGGGCGCTACGGGTGCGACTGGCGCAACTGGCGATACCGGAGCCACAGGTGCGACCGGCGCCACGGGTGCGACAGGCGATACCGGAGCCACGGGTGCCACCGGCGCAACTGGTGCTACAGGCGCGACTGGCGATACCGGAGCAACAGGCGCCACCGGTGCGACTGGCGCCACGGGTGCGACAGGCGATACCGGAGCCACAGGTGCCACCGGCGCAACGGGTGACACGGGCGCTACCGGCTCGACTGGAGCTACAGGTGCGACTGGCGCGACCGGTGCCACCGGCGCGACTGG
>NZ_NSGG01000034.1 GCF_002295065.1 Mesorhizobium sp. WSM3859 | reverse complement strand
TAACAGAATGGACCGATTAGATGGGTGACAGTTTTCTCGCCAGCCGGGAGGACCGGCGATGGTTTGGCGAGAGACTGGCATCATGGATGAGCGGCTTCGTTTTGTTGTTGAATGCCTATCTGGTGAGGAGACGATGACGCAGCTTTGCGCGGCCTTCGAGATCTCGCGCAAGACCGGCTACAAATGGCTTGGACGTTACCGGGAGTCCGGCCCGGAAGGCCTGCACGACCGGTCGCGGGCGCCGCTCGATCACGGCCGGGCGACGGCAGCCGAGCTGGTGGAGCGGATCGTGGCGGAGAAGGAAGCGCATCCGCTGTGGGGGCCGAAAAAGATCATGGCGCGGCTGAAGCGGGCGGAGCCCAGTTGCGGCTGGCCGGCAGTCTCGACAGTTGGCGAGATCTTGAAGCGGCATGGCCTTGTCGGGCGGCGGCGCGCGCGCTGGAGGGCGGCGGGCAACGGTCCATGGCCGGAGCCTGAGGGACCGAACGCGCTGTGGACGGGAGATCACAAGGGCTGGTTCCGGACCGGCGACGGCTGGCGCTGCGAGCCGCTGACGGTGATGGATGGGGCGTGCCGCTACCTGTTGGCGCTGGCGGCGACCGGCTCGACGTCGGAGGATGAAGCCTGGCCGGTGTTTGAGCGAGCCTTCGAGGAAAACGGCCTGCCGGATCGGTTCAGAAGCGACAATGGTTCGCCGTTCGCGTCGGCCGGCGTCACCGGGCTGACGCCGCTGGCGGTGCGCTTCATCAAGCTCGGCATAGTCTTGGAGCGCATCAAGCCGGGCAAGCCGCAGCAGAATGGATGCCATGAGCGCTTCCACCTGACCATGCTGCCACTGGCCAAGGAGCCAGCGGCCGACCAGGCAGCGCAGGCCCAGGCGTTCGAGGCTTTCCGGCGTGAATACAACGAACAGCGCCCGCATGAGGCGCTGGGCATGGACACGCCGGCACAGCGCTACCGTCCATCAACCCGCCCCATGCCCAAGACGATAGCTGAACCGGACTATCCTGCCGAGGCGGCGGTGCGGCGCGTGCGCCAAAACGGCGAGATCAAGTGGAACGGCGACTTCATCTACGTCTCCAAGACACTGGCCGGCGAAGCGGTTGCCGCGACCGAGACCGAGGAGGGCGAATGGGCGCTCTCCTTCTATGCCCATCCGCTCGGCTTCATCGACGGCCGACACAAGAAACTGGTCCGCCGCAGCCCCGTCCAACCCCGACCAGACGGCCCTGCGGCGGACAGCAACTCAGGGGGAAAACTGTAACCCATGTATCCGGTTCAAAGTGTTACCCATCTATCGGCTGGACA
>NZ_NSGG01000033.1 GCF_002295065.1 Mesorhizobium sp. WSM3859 | reverse complement strand
TACTTCGCGCCTTTGTCCCGAAAATCGGTTCTCACTTTCGCGAGACATGCTTAGTCTCCTGGCCGAGGACCATGCAGGGAGATACGAATGAGCCTAACGCAGAAGCTGATCAATGACGGCAATGCGGCGGTCGACGAAATGCTGGCCGGCATCATGGCCGCGCATCCCGAGCATCTCTGGCGTCCGGACAACGCGCCGCGCGCGGTCGTCGCCAAACACGGTCCGCGGCCCGGCAAGGTAGCGCTGATAATCGGCGGCGGCTCGGGCCATGAGCCGACCTTCCTCGGTTATGTCGGCAAGGGCCTGGCGGATGCCGCCGCGATCGGCAACGTCTTCGCCTCGCCTCCTCCGCAGCCGGCGGTCGACGCGGCGGTGGCCGCGAGCGGCGGCGCCGGCGTTCTGTTCATGTATGGCAACTATGCCGGCGATGTGATGAACTTCGACATGGCCGCCGAGCTGCTGGAGATGGAAGGCATCGAGGCGCGCACGGTATTGACCACCGACGACATCGCCTCGGCGCCGCTCGAGCAACGGCAAAAGCGCCGCGGTGTGGCCGGGAACGTGTTCATCTTCAAGGCCGCGGGCGCGGCCGCCGATATGATGATGCCGCTGGACCAGGTGGAGCGGATCGCCCGTCACGCCAACGACCGCACCTTCACCATGGGCGTGGCGCTCTCGTCCTGTTCCCTGCCGCAGACGCGCCGGCCAAGCTTCGATCTCCCAGTCGGCGAGATGGAGATCGGCATGGGAATCCATGGCGAGCCGGGCGTGCGGCGCGGGCCGTTGCGTTCGGCCAACGAGGTTGCCGACGAAATCATGGACGCGATCCTGGCGGAAATGAACGCGCCGGCCGGCGCTCGAGTCGCGGTGCTGGTCAATTCGCTCGGCGCGACGCCGCTGATGGAACTTTACATCCTGAACGCCCGGATCGCGGAGCGCCTGAAGGCTGCAGGGTTGGTCGTCCACAAGACGCTTGTCGGCCCTTACTGCACCTCGCTCGACATGGCCGGTGCGTCGATCACCATCATGCATCTCGACGACGAATTGCAGCGCATGATCGACCATCCCTGTGACTGCGCTATGTTCCGGAGTTGAGCGAATGGAGTTTACGACCGGGGATTTGAAAACCCTTTTCGACACCATCTCTGCACGGATGGCAACTGAGCGCGACAGGCTTTGTGCCCTTGACGGCGTCATTGGAGATGCCGATCACGGCATCGCCATGGACCAAGGCATGAAGGCTGCGGCCGACGCGGCCCGCACCACCGAGGGGACGCTGCAGGACATCTTCAATGCCGCTGCCAAAGGCTTTCTCAACGCAGTCGGCGCTTCCTCAGGGCCCCTCTACGCGACCGCCCTTCTGCGCGCCGGCAAGGCCGCAGGTCCGCGCATATCAATGCCGAATGGCGAGCTGCGGACTATCATTGCGGCAATGCGCGACGGCATCGTCCAGCGTGGCAAGGCGGAACCCGGCCAAAAGACGATGCTCGACGCCTGGGGACCGGCCGCCGAGGCCGCACTTGATGGTCAGAATGCCGATGCCATAATCGCGGCTGCCCGACAGGGAGCAGAAGCGACACGCCACATGGTCGCAACCGTCGGCCGCGCCGCACGTCTCGGCGAGCGTTCCTTGGGCCACCCGGACCCGGGCTCGATCTCAGCCGCTATGCTAGTCGAAGAAATCTGCAACGCAATGAAAGCCGCTTAACCCTTTTTTGTGGGCGATGAGCTTCCGATCGTTTGGTCTCTAATTTCCGGAATGATTTCGATCTGGCGCTACGAGCGAGGCTCCGACGCCCGCGATCAGGCAC
>NZ_NSGG01000032.1 GCF_002295065.1 Mesorhizobium sp. WSM3859 | reverse complement strand
CCAGGCCTCCAGAAGGGCAACGAAGCGCGAGGCCTGGTTCTCCGCGATCTCGAAGACAAGAAGCGCGGCTGCAGCCGAGACTGCCGGCGCATAGAAGCGTCGCGGTGGAAGACGTCGGAATAGTCCTTGCCGGTTTCCACGAGGCAGTAAGCAATGCGCTCGGCCACCGGGTGATGTTCACCAACGATCGCCTTCCCCGAGCCACCAACCTGGACGGGAGCGCCCAGAGTGAAGCCGACTGGACGGTCGAGCCGACCCTGGTCAAGAAAGGCGCTTCCATCGGCTCCAACGTCACTATCACCCCGGGCGTGACCATCGGCGAGCGGGCACTGATCGGCGCCGGCGCCGTCGTCACCCGTGACATCCCGACTTCGCCATCGCTACCGGCGTGCCGGCCCGCGTGGTCGGAGACGCACGGACCGCAAAGGCAGGCTGACTCCCCCCTGATCGTTTGAGGTAGTTCCAGCCCTGCCCTCGCCTGGTTGGATGATCCTGGTTTGGTTTAGATGACCCAACGGCCATAGCGACGGCACGGCTTCGTGGCTTCAAACTAACAATTGAAGAGATCTAGATGACACAACATTGGACGGCTTAAACCAGATCATCGGGCCAGCGGGTTAGACTTTGATAGTAGATGGGGTTCAGCGTGTTGAAAAAGACCATTGAAGTTTTGCGGGGAATTCGCCGGCTGCCCGATCACGTCACCCATCTCGGCCGGCGCCTCGACCACCTGGAGCGCAACGTCATGGTGGCGCCACTGTCTCCGATCGACCGCCACATAGCGCTGCAGACCGCCTTCCGCTCGGACGCGCTCTACGATCTCACCTACGCCCACTGGCGTACCACCCGCATCGCCAAACTGATCGAACTCTATGGCCTGGATAACCTGCCCCGCCTGAAGATCTTGGAGCTCGGCGCCGGCCTCTGCGAAATCGGCGCCTTCCTGGCTGAGCTGGGTGCCGACGTGACCTGCCTTGAGGGACGACCAGAGCAGGTCAGCTTCGCCCGCCTCAAGCATCGCTCGGTGCCGCGCCTGCGCATCGAGCAGTGCGACCTGGAAGGCGAGTTCTCCCACTACGGCCGGTTCGATCTAATCCTGCACTTCGGCCTACTCTACCATATCGGCGAGGTCGACGAGCACATGGCCCGGTGTTTTGCCATGACCGACGACATGGTGCTTGAGACCGTCGTGTGCGACTCGACTGACCCGTACAAACTGGTCAAGGTGCCGGGCCGGGCCGAGGTGATCGAGGAATCCATCCACGGCTACGCCTGCCGGCCTTCGGCCGCCTATGTCGAGCGGCTTGCCGAGCAGGCAGGCTTCAGCGTCGAGCGCCACTTCAGCAAAGACCTAAATGCCTCCGATGGCCAGTTCGTCTACGACTGGGAGCCCAAGAACGATGGCGACCTTGGAGATTTCCGCAAGCGCCGCTTCTGGCGCTTCAAACGCAAGCCTTGACCCGCTGCTCTGACCGATCCCTCTATTTGCTACTCAGTTTTATGGCGCCAGCCCAATGGGACCGAGCAGATATCGGATGTCTAGCGGGGGAAGATCAAGCGGAGCGGAGTACGTCGCAATGATTTCCGGCCGGAGCGGATTCCTCCGCCAGTAAATGTGCGGGCGCATCATCCGCAACCAGGGCGGCGTCATCGGGGCGCTGGCTCGGATCGCCCACTCGACGCGAGATCGATCAAGATACGGCGCGGCGATGCCGACCGCCGCCAGTGATGCGTGTCGCTGTCTTGTTCAGTAGGTTTCCAATACGAGGTTTGGCCGCTGATCGAAGCGGCCGTGCAGGAGGTCACCAATGGCCGATTTCCCGATCCCGCTATCGTTGAGGCCGATGGAGCCGAGCCGGTCGACGCGCGCGCTCTTCGTCAGGGCCGAACCATTGGTCTTTGGCCAAGACCAGGCGAAGTCAATGACCCCACGACCAGCATGGCGGCGGAAAATACCGGTGCTTTCATCGGAAAAAGCCCTCTCTTTCCTATTGATAACACATGTGGATTCGGGGTCCTTGGCACTGCTTGCCGCCTGAACCACAACCCTTGGCCTGCTGCGAAAGCTCTTCGGCCTGGCAAGCTGAGCGGGCTCAGGCGGCGGCCGGCGTGGCTTTCTGCGTTGGCCGGTGGGCCCAGGCCATGATTGGTCGTTCAAAGTATCGCCAGGAGACGGTCGCCAGGCCGATGGTCAAGACAAGTTCGATGGGAGCCGAGATCCAATCCGGCGCTTCGAATACGATCCCGAATTTCCGGGCCGCTGCCTCGACGTTGTAGAAGTGCACGAATTCGTGGAAGATGTAGCAGCCGTAGCTTATGCGTCCCAGGTTGCGCAGGGGCCAGGCCTCCAGAAGGGCAACGAAGCGCGAGGCCTGGTTCTCCGCGATCTCGAAGACAAGAAGCGCGGCTGCAGCCG
>NZ_NSGG01000031.1 GCF_002295065.1 Mesorhizobium sp. WSM3859 | reverse complement strand
CGACCAGGGATTGGTGATTTTTTAAATCAGTCGCTTGGCCGCGAGCGCCGAGATCATTCGCCAATCGGCGAAGCGCAGACGAGTATATTCGGACCGTCTCCGCGCTATATTTTTGCTGAGCCGCAGCGTGGCCGATCACCTGGTCAATAAGGTCCCGGTTTTCGTCGGTCAGATGGGGATAGCGGGTAGCACGGGCGCCACCCGCGACAGGAGCCGGATCGGCTCCGCGAGGCTCGGCCACGTGCTGCTCAAAGCTCACTTGCCAGGCCTGGCCCGCATCCGGCAAGAGGTCATGGCGGCCCAAGAAAGGGAGCATCGCGTCTGGGACGCGTTGGGTCCCATGGGAGAAGCCTTTGGGGACGGCGAACGAAACGTTTATAGAGTGCTCGATCGCAGCGGGGAGGTCAGACCATGCGGAGCGCGCGGCCTGCGCATGCAGCCTTCCGATGTGTTCGGACCCTGTCCCTTGAACGGGTACCCCTTCCAATGGCAATCCACCCAACTGCTGCATGGGGGGCTGCATCGGCATGCGGCCGCCTGAATTGCCGAGTTCGCTCAGCTGCTGCTGGATGGCGGCTTGCGGCGTATCCAGGGCCCTCTGCCTCTCCCCTGGCCTCAACAGCGCTGTGGAAGGTTCATTGTTGATGATGGCCCACTCGGGTGCCAGGTGGTTGCCCTGGTCAAGCGCATCCGGCGAGGGCCGGATCTGCTGTTGGCTGGCAGCTAACACTGGCGGGGCGGCGGCCTCAACTCCGGCGTGCCTAGAGCCGGCCGCTGCGAAAGCGTCGGCCACGATGCTGTTGAGGTCACCCGGTCTAGCGGACATCCCTGGGTTGCTGAAAAGAAACGAGGCGGCTTGATCATCGTGCCATCGCTGAAGCACTTCGCTCAATCCCTGTTCCAGTCGCAGAACCTCCTCCGGATTGGTTGGCGACTCGTCAGCTCGATCATCGAACAGTGGCCGGAACACCTCGGCAACCGCGGCTGACACGGGCTCAGCATCGCGCACCCGTCGCAACGCGAAGATCAGATTGCTATTGTCTGGAAACAACGTCTCCGCGAGTTTGACCCGCGAATCGTGATCCAGCCCAGAGATCGTCTGGCCCCGACTCTCAAGCGCCTCAGAAAATTTGCGAAGATTACGACCATAGTCAGCACGGGTGCTTGAGGCCAAGCTGCTGTCACTGGTCACTTGTTCTAAGAGATGCGCGTCTGCCTCTGAGGGCACCAGCGCTGGCCGCCCGACAGTAGCTGAATAGCCCGGCTCATGATACGCACGCAGGACGCTCAACGCCGCCTTTATATCATTGTTTTTCGGAAAGAAAGCATCGACGTGATCGACCAGGGATTGGTGATTTTTTAGATCAGTCGCTTGGCCACGAGCGCCGAGATCGTTCACCAGTCGGAGAAGTGCGTACCTGTATGTTCGGACTGTCGTCGCCGTATAGTTTTGCTGAGCCGCAGCGTGAGTGATCGCCCGATCAATAAGGTCCCAGTGTTCGTCGGACAGATGGGGATAGCGAGCATCGCGGGCGCCACTCGCGACAGGATCGGCGCGGCGCGGCTCGGCCACGAACAGCGGCCGGAACGCCTCGGCAACCCCGTCAGACACGGGCTCAGCATCGCGAACCCGTCGCAGCGCGGAGAGGAGATTGCCGTTACCTGGAAACAACCTCTCGGCGAATTCGATCCGCGAATCGTGATCCAGCCCAGAGATCGTCTGGCCCCGACTCTCAAGCGCCTCAGAGAATCTGCGAAGACTACTCTGATAGACAGCACGGCTGCTTGAGGCCAAGCTGCTGTCACGGGTCACTTGTTCCAAGAAATGCTCGTCTGCCTTTGAGGGCACGGCCACCAGCGGCCCGGGAGTAGCTGAATAGCCCGGCTCATGATACGCACGCAGGACGTTCAACGCCCTCTTCATATCAACGTTTTTCGGAAAGAAAGCATCGACGTGATCGACCAGGGTTTCGTGATTTTTTAAATCAGTCGCTTGGCCGCGAGCGCCGAGATCATTCGCCAATCGGCGAAGCGCATTCGAGTATCTTCGAACCGTGCTCTCGCTATATTTTTGCTGAGCCGCAACGTGAGTGATCGCCCGATCAATAAGGTCCCGGTGTTCGCCGGACAGATCGGGATAGCGGGCATCAAGGGCGCCACTCGCGACGGGAGCCGGTTCGCCTGGGCGAGGCTCGGCCACGTGCTGCTCAAAGCTCACTTGCCAGGCCTGGCCCGCATCCGGCAAGAGGTCATGGCGGCCCAAGAAAGGGAGCATCGCGTCTGGGACGCGTTGGGTCCCATGGGAGAAGCCTTTGGGGACGGCGAACGAAACGTTTATAGAGTGCTCGATCGCAGCGGGGAGGTCAGACCATGCGGAGCGCGCGGCCTCCGCATACAGCCTTCCGATGTGTTCGGACCCTGTCCCTTGAACGGGTACCCCTTCCAATGGCAATCCACCCAACTGCTGCATGGGGGGCTGCATCGGCATGCGGCCGCCTGAATTGCCGAGTTCGCTCAGCTGCTGCTGGATGGCGGCTTGCGGCGTATTCAGGGCCCTCTGCCTCTCCCCTGGCCTCAACAGCGCTGTGGAAGGTTCATTGTTGATGATGGCCCACTCGGGTGCCAGGTGGTTGCCCTGGTCAAGCGCATCCGGCGAGGGCCGGATCTGCTGTTGGCTGGCAGCTAACACTGGCGGGGCGGCGGCCTCAACTCCGGCGCGCCTAGAGCCGGCCGCTGCGAAAGCGTCGGCCACGATGCTGTTGAGGTCACCCCGTCTAGCGGACATCCCTGGGTTGCTGAAAAGAAACGAGGCGGCTTGATCATCGTGCCATCGCTGAAGCACTTCGCTCAATCCCTGTTCCAGTCGCAGAACCTCCTCCGGATTGGTTGGCGACTC
>NZ_NSGG01000030.1 GCF_002295065.1 Mesorhizobium sp. WSM3859 | reverse complement strand
ACGGGTGACACGGGCGCTACCGGCTCGACTGGAGCTACAGGTGCGACTGGCGCGACCGGTGCCACCGGCGCGACTGGTGATACCGGGGCCACTGGGGCCACCGGCGCAACAGGTGATACCGGAGCCACGGGTGCCACCGGAGCAACAGGTGCGACGGGCGCAACCGGCGATACCGGAGCGACAGGTGCCACCGGCGCAACGGGTGCCACGGGTGCGACTGGCGATACCGGGGCGACGGGTGCGACCGGCGCAACTGGCGCGACGGGTGCAACTGGCGATACCGGGGCCACCGGTGCGACCGGCGCAACAGGCGCCACGGGTGCGACTGGCGATACCGGGGCGACGGGTGCGACTGGCGCCACGGGTGATACGGGCGCGACTGGCGATACCGGCGCCACGGGTGCCACCGGAGCAACAGGCGCCACGGGTGCAACCGGCGATACCGGGGCAACTGGTGCTACCGGCGCAACGGGCGCTACGGGCGCGACCGGCGACACAGGAGCCACTGGTGCTACGGGCGCCACGGGCGCGACTGGCGATACCGGGGCAACTGGTGCTACCGGCGCAACGGGCGCCACGGGCGCGACCGGCGACACAGGAGCCACTGGTTCTACCGGAGCGACGGGCGCCACAGGCGCGACTGGCGATACCGGAGCGACAGGTGCTACCGGAGCAACAGGTGCGACTGGTGCAACCGGCGACACCGGAGCTACGGGTGCCACCGGCGCAACAGGCGCCACAGGTGCGATCGGCGATACCGGAGCCACGGGTGCCACTGGCGCAACGGGCGCCATGGGTGCCACTGGCGATACCGGAGCCACGGGTGCAACCGGCGCAACGGGTGCCACGGGCGCGACTGGCGATACCGGGGCAACGGGTGCCACGGGTGCGACAGGCGCCACAGGTGCGACCGGCGATACCGGAGCGACGGGTGCCACCGGCGCAACGGGTGATACGGGCGCTACCGGCTCGACTGGCGCGACCGGTGCCACCGGAGCCACAGGCGCCACCGGCGCAACTGGCGATACCGGAGCAACGGGCGCCACTGGCGCGACTGGCGATACCGGAGCCACAGGGGCCACCGGCGCGACGGGTGCCACCGGCGCGACCGGCGCGACTGGCGACACCGGCGCCTCCGGTGCAACCGGGGCTACCGGTGCAACTGGCGGCACCGGTGCAACTGGTTCCACGGGTGCTACCGGCGCCATGGGTGCGACCGGCGATACCGGCGCAACGGGCGCCACTGGTGCAACCGGCGCCGCGGGCGCCACCGGCGCAACTGGCGCTAGCGGTTCCACGGGGGCCACTGGCTCGACAGGAGCGACCGGCGCCACAGGCTCCACCGGACCGAAGGGCGACACCGGACCCAAGGGCTCGACCGGTGCTACGGGCGCGACCGGAGCGACCGGCGCGACGGGTGCCACCGGACCCAAGGGTGACACCGGACCCAAGGGCTCGACCGGCGCGACAGGCGCGACAGGAGCGACCGGCTCGACTGGGCCGAAGGGCGACACCGGACCCAAGGGCTCGACCGGTGCTACGGGCGCGACCGGAGCCACGGGTGCCACCGGTTCGACTGGGCCGAAGGGCGACACCGGACCCAAGGGTTCGACCGGTGCTACGGGCGCGACAGGTGCGACCGGCGCTACCGGCTCGACCGGTCCGAAGGGCGACACCGGGCCCAAGGGCTCGACCGGTGCTACGGGTGCGACAGGAGCGACCGGACCGAAGGGCGACACCGGACCCAAGGGAGCGACCGGCGCGACGGGTGCCACCGGACCCAAGGGCGACACCGGGCCGAAGGGCGCAACTGGAGCAAGCGGTCCCACCGGACCGACTGGACCTTCAGGCGGCGATCATCACCACTCCAACGCCTTGACGACTACGGCCGTAACGAACTCCAAGTCGGCTGCGGTCACGCCAACCACGTTGGGGCTGAAGGACACGACGTTCCTCTCGTCAAGCTCCAACAACAATGCCGGCGGCGATCACACGTCGTTGCGCTACCTGATTGGCCTGGCGACCAGCTCGCTTGCAGCCGATCTCCTTGGCGCCTTGAACAAGATCAAGGGATTTGGGAATACCCACGACCAAGGCGGTGGCGCAAAGAACGATCCGACGCTGGACACGACTAAGCTCGCAGGCGGCCACACCGACACCGACCATACGGTGAAGTCGATCCTGAAGGATTTCCTGAAGCCGAATGGATGAGCTAGGCGATTGAACCGGCGGCAACGGATAGCCGCCGGTTCAAGGTGAAACATGGAACGCGCGTCTTCACGGAAAGCGTCCCGCGCGTTTTTCATAGCGATGCATATTGGAATATGACGCGCGGTACCGACCTTCGCCCGCGTCGCCGCTCGGCCAGATAGCTGGCCCTATCACATCTGCGAGACCGCTTGGGAATATTGCTCTCGACTAAGCCGTTGCGATGGCTCCGTTTTTGTGGGTCCCCGAATCCTTCCAGCACATTTACGCCTAACCAGCAGTTGCAAATTCGTTAACAAATTCTCGATTGGACGTTTACAAATCAAGAATTTTCTAATTCACTAATAAGGTAACTTTTACATACTCGTTATGACCCGTGGTCACGGAGTCGGG
The DNA here is from genome assembly GCF_002295065.1 of Mesorhizobium sp. WSM3859. GTDB lineage: Bacteria > Pseudomonadota > Alphaproteobacteria > Rhizobiales > Rhizobiaceae > Mesorhizobium. The sequence goes on along the minus strand of NZ_NSGG01000030.1, from coordinate 2,269 downwards.
GATCACCGTGGAGTTACGTTCGACGCGCCTCTTTCGGTCGCGTCCATACCTGTCCGGGTGGGGCGGATAGGTTTCATTTGCGGAGTTGATGGGAGCCGTCGGTGGTGGATCGGCGGCCTCTCGCGTGGAGTGGGGTTATGTATCGTGTAACGTCGTGCGCGAACCGAGCCGATCCGGCCTTCGCCGAGTTCCCGATTGATCCGCTGGCGAGCTGCGCCGGCAATCTTTCTCAGGCCGATGCTTCGGCCATGGCGCCGCAAAAATGCGCCAGCGCCGGAGGGCGCCTCCATACACAACATGAATATGCGGGTTCGATCCCGGCCAGGCGATGAGAATGGTCTCGTCGTCACAAAGTGCGGCACGGCCGCAGCCGACCTGAGGAGAGATTGATGAGCTACGCAGCAGGGACTGGCGTCCTGGAAGTTACCGTCAGGGGCGTTTTGCCGATCGGCGATACGACGGACAATCAAACCTATTTCATTTTGGATGAGGCCAAGGCTGCGATCGTCGGCCAGGTGATCCTTCCCAAGGCGGTCAAACGGAGCATGGCTGTCGCGCTCACCGTGAAGGTGCCAAGCACGGCCGGTTCATTTGCGATCGGCACGTTCGACGATGGCGGCAACTTCCAGATCGCGAGCTTCCTGCGCGTGGAACGCCCCTCTGTCCCCGGCGGCGCTGTCGGCCCGGCGGGACGATGACCGCTGCCTCACACCTCTCGTCCTCGACGGTCGCCGGCGACGCTGGCGGCCGATTTTCCCTTTGAATTGAATTCAAGCCAACAGGAGCCAGTCATGGCCGCCCGCGCCTCTGAAATTCTCTTTGTGGATCCTTCGGTCTCCGACCTCCAGACGATTCTCGGCTCCCTGAGGCCGGAAGTCCGGGCCGTCGTGCTCGATCGCAACCAGCCGCCGGCGCAGCAGATCGCCGGCGCCCTTGAAGGGGAAGAAGGACTCGACGCGGTCCACATCATGGCACATGGCGCGCCGGGACGGGTTCAATTCGCGGCAGGAGAGTGGTCGGTCGCGACGTTGAAAGAAACGGCTGAAGATTTCGCCGCAATCGGCGAGGCGCTTGCCGCCGACGGCGAGCTGCGGCTGTGGAGCTGCGCGACGGCATCAGGGGTTGTAGGCGAGGCCTTCGTGGCGGCGCTGGAAGAGGTCGTCGGCGCGGACGTCCGCGCATCCAGGTCGCTGGTTGGCGCAGCCGCGTTGGGGGGCGCCTGGGACCTATCCGCAGGAGCGATCGCGCCGACGCCATTGCCGCCACTCACCTCAGATGGAGTGGAAAGCTACTTCGGGGTGCTTGCGGCGGCCGACCTCACACTCACCGGGGACATAACAGCCGGCGGCAACTCTTCGGCTGTTAACACGTACTATATAGTGGATACTCACGCGGTTCCGCCGACAAATCCTTCGCTCAATACTTCAGATGATACAGTGGTCGGCAGCTTTCAGCTTCCATCTGCTAACCAAAATGGTCTAATCACCGATTTTTCTGCAACAATAACAATTCCAAATACTACTGATATTTATTTTGTTTATGACAGCACTTTCAAGCTATATGGCACGCTTTCTCCGGTTGCCGGAGGTTATAGTTTTACACCTGTAGATAATAATAACGGCGATAATGGCAATACTTTTGATACTGCTGCTTTCATCGCCACCACGGGTCAAGGCTCGACCGGACCGGCGGGACCGCCCGGACCAACAGGTGCGACCGGCGCCACAGGGTCTACTGGCGCAACTGGTTCGTCGGGCGCGACCGGCGCAACGGGCGCCACTGGCTCTACCGGCGCGACGGGTTCGTCGGGTGCGACCGGTGCCACGGGTGCGAGCGGCGCGACGGGCGCCACTGGCTCGACGGGTGCTACAGGCTCGACAGGTGCAACTGGAGCCACGGGTGCGACCGGTGCAACGGGCGCCACAGGTGCGAGCGGCGCAACCGGCTCCACTGGAGCTACCGGTGCAACTGGCGCCACCGGCTCAACCGGGTCGTCGGGCGCGACTGGCGCCACGGGTGCAACTGGCGCTACAGGCGCAACCGGTGACACGGGCGCCACGGGTGCGAGCGGCGCAACTGGATCTACCGGTGCAGCTGGATCTACCGGTGCCACCGGCGCCACCGGCGCGACTGGTGACACGGGCGCTACCGGCGCCTCCGGAGCAACGGGCTCGACAGGAGCTACGGGTGCTACCGGCGCCACAGGCTCGACGGGCGCAACTGGCGACACTGGTGCAACTGGAGCAACCGGTGCCACGGGCTCGACCGG
>NZ_NSGG01000003.1:615000-616819 GCF_002295065.1 Mesorhizobium sp. WSM3859 | reverse complement strand
GGCCAAAAAGCAAAACGCCCGCTTTCGCGGGCGTTTGTTTGGTTGCGGGGACAGGATTTAGCTTTTCTGTCCCGCGGCGTCGGCTTTGCCTCCTTGCGGGCCCCTGATGACAGTTCAAATCAGCCGGCCACCGTCAGCCAGATACAAGAACAGCCCGGATTGAGCCGGGCTGTTCTTGTATCTGGTTGCGGGGACAGGATTTGAACCTGTGACCTTCAGGTTATGAGCCTGACGAGCTACCGGGCTGCTCCACCCCGCGTCACCTACGAGCAAGCGTTTGCTTGCGACTATGAGCAAGCGTTTGCTTGCGACTACGAGCAAGCGTTTGCTTGCGTTCTTGGACGTAAGCGCACGCCTATGGATAGGCTGGCCTACAGATAGGTAGATGGCTCACCAAATGAAAGGGCCGCTTTCGCGGCCCGGGGTCCCGTTGGCGGGCCTTATGCATGTCGCTCAAAAGTGCCTAGCGGTTTTGAGCCAACGACATGCATCACTAAGATCGTAGAGAGAAGATTTATTTCCCTCCGGAGCTTGGTCCGGATGTGAGGGTGAACATGCGTTTTGCAGACCTGGCAGCGACCTACTCTCCCGCGTCTTGAGACGAAGTACCATCAGCGCTGGAGCGTTTCACGGCCGAGTTCGGAATGGGATCGGGTGCAGCCGCTCCGCCATAACCACCAGGTCGGCAAAACGCATGTTCAATCGAGAAGCTTTTTGAGCGAATAGCCAATAGTGAGTAGCCAATAGGGAACCCTATTTGCTGCTTTCTCTAGGCTGTTCGCTGGTCTTTGTTGTGCCCTGGATGTTCCTTTCAGCCTGGCGCCTTTCGAAGCGAAGCTTCGCAAGGTCGACCGACCGTCGGCGCTGTTGCGCCGCACCCACGTAGCGCCGCCCGTGAGGGCGGAACAAGCGTGAGTGAGAATGGCGACAATCCTTCGGATTGCGCCTTGATGGATATAAGTAATGAGAACGATCAAGCCTATCGAACTATTAGTACCGGTAAGCTTCAAGCGTTGCCGCTCTTCCACACCCGGCCTATCAACGTGGTCGTCTTCCACGGTTCTCAGGGAATACTCGTTTCAAGGTGGGTTTCCCGCTTAGATGCCTTCAGCGGTTATCCCGTCCGGATATAGCTACCCTGCGATGCGGCTGGCGCCACAACAGGTCCACCAGAGATCCGTCCATCCCGGTCCTCTCGTACTAGGGACAGATCCTTTCAATATTCCTACACCCACGGCAGATAGGGACCGAACTGTCTCACGACGTTCTGAACCCAACTCACGTACCGCTTTAAATGGCGAACAGCCATACCCTTGGGACCTGCTCCAGCCCCAGGATGCGATGAGTCGACATCGAGGTGCCAAACAACCCCGTCGATATGGACTCTTGGGGGTCATCAGCCTGTTATCCCCGGCGTACCTTTTATCCGTTGAGCGATGGCCCTTCCACGCGGGACCACCGGATCACTATGACCGACTTTCGTCTCTGCTCGACTTGTCAGTCTCGCAGTCAGGCAGGCTTATGCCATTGCACTCAGCGAACGATTTCCGACCGTTCTGAGCCCACCATCGCGCGCCTCCGTTACTCTTTAGGAGGCGACCGCCCCAGTCAAACTACCCACCATACATTGTCCCGGACCCGGATAACGGGCCGCGGTTAGACATCCATAGTAATAAGGGTGGTATTTCAAGGGTGGCTCCACCTGAGCTGGCGCCCAGGCTTCAAAGCCTACCACCTATCCTACACATGCCACTACGAATGCCAATGTAAAGCTATAGTAAAGGTGCACGGGGTCTTTCCGTCTAACCGCAGGAACCCC
>NZ_NSGG01000003.1:605000-610000 GCF_002295065.1 Mesorhizobium sp. WSM3859 | reverse complement strand
CAGCCATAACCGCTCCGCCGAGCGGATGCATTCAACCGGAAATCGCCTGCAGCACTTTAGCCGAATGCCGACGGCGGCGCCCGACTGAACCCCGGTTTAGAGCCGTTCTTCCAGCAATTCGGGCGTGATGTTCCGGCCTGCGTAGAAGATCCCAGGATCAGCACGCGCTCGCCGTCGACAGCGAAAACGATGCTGACCGCGCGGCGATAGCCGATGATCCGCGCCCCGGCATGATCTCGACCCGCTCGGTACCGCGCTGTGGAAATGTCGACAGGCCAAGGCAATGATCGCGGATGCCGGCGACAAAATTCCAGGCAACCGCCGGCGACGCACGCTCGGCTATGTCGTCATAAAGCTGTTCGAGTTCGTCCTCCGCTTTCGCATGGAAGACAATCCGGTATTCCATCTCCTACTTGGCTTTCGCCTGCCGCGCGCGATGACGGGCCTCCAGCCGGGAAAACACCGTTTCAGCGGGGATTCCCTTCGCCGGATCCCGCTGGAGCTCGGCCATGCGCGCCGGGATTTCGTCGCGCAGCCACTTCTCCCGCTCCGCCTCGAAATCCTCGAGCATGCGCAAGCCGGCGCGGACAACCTCGCTGGCATTGTTGTAGCGGCCCGATTCGAGCTGCTTCCTGATGAAGCGCTCATAGTGCTCGTTCAAAGCGAAGTTGGGCATGGGACCTCCTCGGGAAAATATGGAGCCGGGCGGCAGATATAGCAATAGATAGCAATGACTGACAGTCTTGGTTGATTCGGGCGTGCTTCGTCCTTGGCGATTCGGTAGGGGACCGAGCTCCCCCGAATCGGGCAGCAACCGAAATGTCGATCAAGGCCGCCGGTGCCGATCGAGGATCGCCACGCGCTTTAGCCGGCTCGCCGCCTCAGCGCGCCGCCCACACCAATCCGCGGCGCAGGACGGTGCGCATCTGCGGCACCTGGAATTCCGACGCTGCGTGACCGAGCGACGAATAGAACACCCGCCCCTTGCCGTGCCTGCGCTTCCACACCACCGGCATGACGACGCCGTCGATCCATGGCGCATGTTCGCCGGAGAAGGTTGTCGTCGCCAGCACTTCGTTCGAGGGGTCGACATGCATGTAATATTGCTCGGAGCGGTAAGGGAAATCCTCGATGCCCTGCATGATCGGGTCGTCGCGCCGCGTCACATTCACGTGATAGTCGATGATGTTGCCAGGATGCGCAACCCATTGCCCACCGCATACGAACTGGTATTCGGGCGACTCGCGAAATGCGTCGCCCATGCCGCCATGATAGCCGCCGAGGCCGACGCCGTTCTCGACCGCCTTCGTCAGATTGGTTTCCTCCGCCTTGGTGAGCTTGGACATGGTGTAGATCGGCACGATCAGGCTGAGCTCGGCGATCGCCGGGTCGGCGAAGACCGCGGTCGTGTCCTCCACGCGCACTGCAAAGCCTTCCTCCTCGAGCATTGCCTTGACGGCGCGCGCCCCGGCCTCGGGCTCGTGCCCCTCCCAGCCGCCCCATACGATCAGCGCCTGCCGCATTTTTCCCTCCGTCGGTTTGGTTGCATTCATTCGAGGTCGCCAAGGACGAATAGTCACCGAGATTTCGGACGTAAACGCATGTCAGCAAAGAAAGCCCGAGGCGAGCCGGCCCACAAGTGGGCATTTGGGAACGCGGGCACGCCTTCGCCAGTTCATCTTATGCACCCGTTAGGCGTCACCCGAAAAAAGCAGGCGGAGTGGTGACATCCCGGTCGCGGGAACCAGATTGAGTTGAGGGCCATTGGTGGCCATCACGAACTTGCAGGAACATGATCATGATGATTCTCGCCTTCGGCGCTGCGGGAGATTTTGCAGGCAGTGTCATTCCCGCCCTTGCGACGCGAGGTGCGCGCGTCCGTGCCTTCATCCGCAGGCCAGAACAGGCTGAACTGGCGCGCGGTCACGGCGCAACCGAAGTCGCCATCGGCGACCTGCGCGATCGGCCAGCTTTGGATGCGGCACTCAAGGATGTCGACGCCGTCTTCTACATCGCCCCGGCATTCATTCCCGGCGAGGCCGACGTGGGAAAAACTGTCGTGAAGGCTGCCATCGACGCGGGTGTGCGCCGATTGGTGTTTTCGGCCGTGATCCATCCGGTGCTTTCGGACCTCGTCAATCATGTCGCCAAGGCGCCGGTCGAGGAGGCGGTTCTCAACTCCGGCCTGGAATATACGTTCCTCCATCCGGCGCGCTACTTTCAGAACTACGCGGCATTCTGGCCCAAAGTCGTGAAGGAGGGCGTGCTCGCGGAGCCTTGGTCGTCCGAGACCCGTTTCTCGCTGGTCGACTATCGCGATGTCGCCGAGGTCGCGGCGATAGCCCTGACGGAAGACCGGCTGCTTTTTGGCACGTTCGAACTTTGCGCACCCGGGCAACTCGATCGACACGACGTCGTCGCGCTGATGAGCGATGTGCTGGGCCGCAAGATCGGGGAGCGCCGCGATCCCGGTGTCCTCGGTGACGTTTCCCAGGGCTTGAGGGCGATGTTCGATCACTACGATCACCACGGGCTGCTCGGCAACCCGCTGACGCTGCATGCGATCCTGGGTCGTGAGCCGCGGTCGCTGCGTGCATATCTGGAGGAACTGGCGCGCGGTGATCCTGCTGGATTCGGTGAGCAAGGATGAACTACCGGCCCTGGCGGCCAAAAAGCAAAACGCCCGCTTTCGCGGGCGTTTGTTTGGTTGCGGGGACAGGATTTAGCTTTTCTGTCCCGCGGCGTCGGCTTTGCCTCCTTGCGGGCCCCTGATGACAGTTCAAATCAGCCGGCCACCGTCAGCCAGATACAAGAACAGCCCGGATTGAGCCGGGCTGTTCTTGTATCTGGTTGCGGGGACAGGATTTGAACCTGTGACCTTCAGGTTATGAGCCTGACGAGCTACCGGGCTGCTCCACCCCGCGTCACCTACGAGCAAGCGTTTGCTTGCGACTATGAGCAAGCGTTTGCTTGCGACTACGAGCAAGCGTTTGCTTGCGTTCTTGGACGTAAGCGCACGCCTATGGATAGGCTGGCCTACAGATAGGTAGATGGCTCACCAAATGAAAGGGCCGCTTTCGCGGCCCGGGGTCCCGTTGGCGGGCCTTATGCATGTCGCTCAAAAGTGCCTAGCGGTTTTGAGCCAACGACATGCATCACTAAGATCGTAGAGAGAAGATTTATTTCCCTCCGGAGCTTGGTCCGGATGTGAGGGTGAACATGCGTTTTGCAGACCTGGCAGCGACCTACTCTCCCGCGTCTTGAGACGAAGTACCATCAGCGCTGGAGCGTTTCACGGCCGAGTTCGGAATGGGATCGGGTGCAGCCGCTCCGCCATAACCACCAGGTCGGCAAAACGCATGTTCAATCGAGAAGCTTTTTGAGCGAATAGCCAATAGTGAGTAGCCAATAGGGAACCCTATTTGCTGCTTTCTCTAGGCTGTTCGCTGGTCTTTGTTGTGCCCTGGATGTTCCTTTCAGCCTGGCGCCTTTCGAAGCGAAGCTTCGCAAGGTCGACCGACCGTCGGCGCTGTTGCGCCGCACCCACGTAGCGCCGCCCGTGAGGGCGGAACAAGCGTGAGTGAGAATGGCGACAATCCTTCGGATTGCGCCTTGATGGATATAAGTAATGAGAACGATCAAGCCTATCGAACTATTAGTACCGGTAAGCTTCAAGCGTTGCCGCTCTTCCACACCCGGCCTATCAACGTGGTCGTCTTCCACGGTTCTCAGGGAATACTCGTTTCAAGGTGGGTTTCCCGCTTAGATGCCTTCAGCGGTTATCCCGTCCGGATATAGCTACCCTGCGATGCGGCTGGCGCCACAACAGGTCCACCAGAGATCCGTCCATCCCGGTCCTCTCGTACTAGGGACAGATCCTTTCAATATTCCTACACCCACGGCAGATAGGGACCGAACTGTCTCACGACGTTCTGAACCCAACTCACGTACCGCTTTAAATGGCGAACAGCCATACCCTTGGGACCTGCTCCAGCCCCAGGATGCGATGAGTCGACATCGAGGTGCCAAACAACCCCGTCGATATGGACTCTTGGGGGTCATCAGCCTGTTATCCCCGGCGTACCTTTTATCCGTTGAGCGATGGCCCTTCCACGCGGGACCACCGGATCACTATGACCGACTTTCGTCTCTGCTCGACTTGTCAGTCTCGCAGTCAGGCAGGCTTATGCCATTGCACTCAGCGAACGATTTCCGACCGTTCTGAGCCCACCATCGCGCGCCTCCGTTACTCTTTAGGAGGCGACCGCCCCAGTCAAACTACCCACCATACATTGTCCCGGACCCGGATAACGGGCCGCGGTTAGACATCCATAGTAATAAGGGTGGTATTTCAAGGGTGGCTCCACCTGAGCTGGCGCCCAGGCTTCAAAGCCTACCACCTATCCTACACATGCCACTACGAATGCCAATGTAAAGCTATAGTAAAGGTGCACGGGGTCTTTCCGTCTAACCGCAGGAACCCCGCATCTTCACGGGGAATTCAATTTCACTGAGTCTATGCTGGAGACAGCGGGGAAGTCGTTACGCCATTCGTGCAGGTCGGAACTTACCCGACAAGGAATTTCGCTACCTTAGGACCGTTATAGTTACGGCCGCCGTTTACTGGGGCTTCGATTCAGAGCTTGCACCCCTCCTCTTAACCTTCCAGCACCGGGCAGGCGTCAGACCCTATACGTCGCCTTGCGGCTTCGCAGAGCCCTGTGTTTTTGATAAACAGTCGCTACCCCCTGGTCTGTGCCACCCTCCTCCACTTGCGTAGAAAAGGGTCACGCTTCTTCCGAAGTTACGCGTGCAATTTGCCGAGTTCCTTCAGCATAGTTCTCTCAAGCGCCTTGGTATACTCTACCTGACCACCAGTGTCGGTTTCGGGTACGGTCTATAAGGAGGAGCTATTTCCTGGAACCACTCCGCTGCCCGTTCAATCCGATAAGATTGGACAACTTGTGTGATCCGTCACTACCTCCAGGCCCACGAATATT
>NZ_NSGG01000003.1:0-600000 GCF_002295065.1 Mesorhizobium sp. WSM3859 | reverse complement strand
ACCCCGCCAGATCGCCCGGGCGAAGGACCGGCGGCGCATGGAAGTTTCGATGGTCACCAAGGTCGGCGACCGTGACGTTATCCACACCATGCCTTTCGTGCAGATCAAGATGGCCTTGGCCGCCGGCCACACCACAAACCGCCCCTACCCGCCATTCGACCCCCTGCAGGTCTTCGGCGACGACAGCGACGACAATGCCCAGCCGGCAACGGCCGCCGCGGCCGCCGCGCAGATCTACGGCGCCAAGGTTGAAAGCGAAATGAGCCTCAAGACGGTCAATTTCCCGATCGAGACGGCTTCCTTCGACGAAAAGAGCGACCTGTCCGCCGACGAGGTGGAGAAGGTGGTACGGGACGCCAGCAACGGCCTGAGCGACGGCGCCGTGCAGGTGGCGGCGCTGCACTATATCGATCCGCAGCGATTCGGCGACGCCTTCGCCGAATCGATGGCCGGCTCCTATGACGTGAAGATCACGCAGGAAAACGTTTCGGTGACGCCTCGCGCCACTCTGGACGACCAGACCCCGGCCTTCGCCGAGGAAATCATTCCCTTCACCGAGGATACGGACATCGCCGAGGCCTATGCCGATTCGGGCTACACCGGCGCTGACGCCACCGGCATGGCGGAAGCGATCGGCAAGCTGTTGAACACCACGGCGCTCAAGGCCGGAACGGTGCTGCGTGTCGGCCTCGAAGTACGAGGCGACATCGCCAAGGTCGTGCGCACCAGCGTCTATGACAAGACCACGCACATCGTCACCATCGCGCTCGACGACCGCGGCCAGTATGTGCCGGCCCAGGAGCCGGAGCCAAATCCCGAGCTTTTAACGGCGTTCGACGATTCGCAGCCCGTGGTGGTGCGCGGCAACCTGCCCAATATCTATGACGGCATCTATCGCACCGCCTATTCCTACGGCATGTCGAAAGCGATGACGCAGAAGCTGATCAAGCTTCTTGCCTCCGACGTCGATTTCCAGTCGCGGCTTTCGCCGGCCGACCGGCTGGAAGTCTTGTTCTCGCAGCCCGACGGCGACGACCAGACCTCCGACAATTCCGAGCTTCTCTACGTGTCGGCGACCTTCGGCGGGCAGACGCGGAATTTCTACCGCTTCCAGATGCAGGACGGCAGCACCGACTATTTCGACGAGAACGGTTCGAGCGCCAAGCAGTTCCTGCTGCGCAACCCGCTGCCCAACGGGCGCTTCACCTCCGGCTTCGGCGCGCGCCGTCACCCGATTCTCGGCTATGTGCGAATGCACACCGGCACCGACTGGGCCGCCCCGATCGGATCGCCCATCATCGCGGCCGGCAATGGCGTCGTGGAGAAGGCCGGCTGGGCCGGCGGCTATGGCAAGCAGATCATCATTCGCCACGCCAATGGCTACGAGACGTCCTACAACCACCAGAGCGCTTTTGCCGAAGGCATCGAGCCCGGCGTCCATGTCCGCCAGGGCCAGGTCATCGGCTATCTCGGCCAGACCGGCCTGTCGACGGGCCCGCATCTTCACTACGAGCTGATCGTCAACGGCACCAAGGTCGATTCGATGCGCGTGCGCCTGCCGGTCGGCAAGGTGCTGAAGGGGGACGATCTCGTGGCCTTCAAGAAAGAGCGCGAGCGCATCGACGATCTTCTGAAGCAGGAAGACGGCAACTCGCTGAAGGTCGCCAGCGCCAAGGCTGATTCGCAGCTTCCGAACTGAGCAGTTCCAGGAACCGCTCTACCTCTTTCGACGCAATTCCAGACGGTAGCCTACGGCGAAGTCACCCGGCTTAACCGCTTACACTTTTCCTGGAATTGCTAATCACGCGATTCGTCTGTCTGCCGCGGCCAAGGCGATGCCTGTCCGGGAACCGTGAACCAGGCGATGAGGGAAGCAAGCACGCAAAGCAGCGCCGTGACCGCCGCGACCGCGGTGAAAGCCGAATCGCTTGCCGCCACCCTGGCCGCATCGAGATTGGCCGCAAGCCCGGAAGCGGGCGGCTCGCCGAAACCTGGCACCCCGGAAGCATTGCCGATGATCCGCGCGTAAACCCAGGCCGCCAGCGAACCCATCGCCGCCACCGCGATCAGGCCGCCGACGCGCGAGACCGCATTGTTGATGCCGGACGCGGCACCGGTGTCCTTGTCCTCGACGGACGTCATGACCGCGGTCGACAGCGGTGACACGACCTGCGCCATGCCTAGCCCCATCAGCGCCATCAGCGGAAAGGTCCCGGTCCAGAAATTGTGGATGCCGAAATGCGTGAGCAAAGCGAGGCCGGCAAAGGCGATGGCGACGACCATGCTGCCGCTGGCGATCGGAAAGCGCGGACCGATCCGGTCCGACCATTGGCCGACCGGCCCTGACAGAAGCGCGATCAACGCCGACAGCGGCAGGAAGATGAAGCCGACCTCGGCCTCGCTCAGTCTCCAGCCGGCGATCAGAAGCATCGGCAGGTAGAACAAATTGGCCGACAGCGCGAAATAAAGGAAGAATGTCGCCAGATTGGCGCCGGCAAAGGCCCTGGTCCGGAACAGGCCGAGATCGATCATCGGATCGCGCTGCCAGCGCTCATAAGCGATGAAGACAAAGAGCAAAGCCACACCGGCAACGATCGCGGGCGTTGACAGCATTCCGCCGCCTTCGGCGTTCATTGCCGTCAGCCCGTAGGCGAGCAGGCCGAAGGAAAGCGTCGCCAGCCCGGCGCCCCCGAGATCCAGGCTGCGTTTCTCGGTCGGCTTGTCGGCCGGCACCTTGGCCAAAAGCAGATAGATCGAGATCAGCCCGAGGGGCAGGTTGATGGCGAAGATCGCGCGCCAGACCCCATTGCCGAAAGTCGTCAAAACGAAGCCGCCCAGAACAGGGCCGAGCGCCGTGGTGAGCGCCGATGCGGCGGCCCAGATGCCGATCGCCCGGCCGCGCTCCTTCTTCGGATAGGCTTTGGCGATGATGGCGAGGCTGCCCGGCACCATGATCGCCGCGCCGATGCCCTGGATGGCGCGGAAGGCGATCAGCACTGCCGGATCGGGCGCCACCGCGCAGGCGAGCGAGGCGGCGATGAACAGCGCGATGCCGGTAACGAAGGCGCGCCGCAACCCGAACCGGTCGCCTGCAGCACCGCCCGCCAGGATGAGCGCCGAGAGCGTCAGCGCATAGGCGTTGGAAATCCACTGCGCTTCCGCCAGGCTGGCGCCGAGATCGGCGCGTAGCGCCGGCATGGCGATCGCCAGGATGGACCCGTCGATGAAACCCAGCGCCGAGGCAAGAATCGCTGCGACCAGCACGAACTTTCGCTGCGTCTGAGGGCAGAATGTACCCTTCGCGCGCGCGGGCGAATGCGAATCAACAGTCGTTTCGTTCGCGGATGACATGATTCCTGCTTAGCCCTCGGGAGTGATTGCAACAACGAGCCAGAGCATCACTGTTCTTGAAACCAGGCGACCGAGCATGATGCCGAAAAGTGTGAAGCGGTTTTTCGGGCGACATCATGCTCCATCTCTTTTGATTCAGAGACGGATTCAGATTTCAGGTCGATTCGACCTGAAATCGTCCGGCTCTGCCGGGTGGGGAGGTGGCACCAATCCTGATGCAAACCGCCAGCGGCGTGCTAGGTTCCAGCATTGCATAGAGGGGGAAGCCATGAAGCGGCCGCTCGAACCGTCGGCGGAAGGACGCGGGCGCATCGTCGGCATAACCGACGGCGTCTTCGCCATCGCGCTGACCTTGATCGTGCTGGAGATCAGGGTTCCGTCGCAGGAGGCGGTGCATTCGGAAGGCGAGTTGCTCGGAGCGATCCTCGCGCTGGCGCCGAGGTTCCTGACCTATGCGCTGAGTTTCCTGACGCTGACCATCTTCTGGTTCGGCCAGCAGGCCCAGCATGGCCTGATCGCAAAGTCGGATCGCAGGCTCGCGACATTGAACCTGTGCTTTCTCGCCTTCATCGCGCTGCTGCCCTTCTCGACCGACCTGCTGGCCGATTTCCTCGAGTTCAGGATCGCGGTGCTGGTCTATTGGCTGAACCTTTTGATGCTGGGCGCCACGCTGTTCGCCAGCTGGTGGTACGCCGACAGGAACGGCATGATCGCCGAGGACGTGGACGCTGAAACGCGGCGCACCGTCTACAATCGGATCGTCAAGGCGCAGGCGCTGTGGGCGGTCGGCGCAGCGCTGTGCCTGATCACGCCGCTGCTCGGCATAGGTTTCATCCTGCTGGTGCAGCTCATCTATGCCGCGGCACCGCGCGCCTCACTGCTGCGTAAACTCATCGGTTGAGGTCCCGCCGACCTCCGCGATTGTTGGTCCGCCGACAAATTCCACCGTGACGCCCGGCGACACCAGCTTGGCAAGCTCGCGCGCATCCCAGTTGGTCAGGCGCACGCAGCCATGGCTCTCGGTCTTGCCGATCTTGGAGGGCTCGGGGGTGCCATGGATGCCGTAGGTCGGCTTGTCGAGCGCGATCCACACCGAGCCGACCGGACCGTTCGGCCCCGGCGGGACGGTCAGGATCTTGTCGTTCTGGCCCTGCTTGAAATTGATGTTGGGATTGTAGGTGTAGTTCGGGTCGAGCGCGATGCGCGAGACAGCATGGATGCCGGTCGGCGACGGCGTGTCGGCCGAGCCGATGGTCGCCGGATAGGCCGCGACCAGCTTGCCGCTGCCATCATAGGCGTAGACTTCCTTCTTGGTCTTGTCGGCGACGATGCGCGTCACCGGCGTCGAGACCAGCTTGCCGAAATTGGCGACCTTGATCATCGTGCCGGGGCGATTGAAGTCGACGCCCTTGTTGATCGACTTCAGATAGGTCTCGTCCATGTGGAAACGCTCGGCCAGCGCCTCGGTGACCGAGGTGTAGCACATGCAGTCGAGCTTGGCCTTCTGGCTGTAGTCCTCGGGAACCGAGGCGACATACGGGCCGGCCACATCTTCTGGCGTGATCGTGTAGGACGCAAAGGGGTCGCCGCCCGACTGGGCGAGCGCCGCCTGGATGCCAACCGCATCGGTCGATTTCAGATTCGTGCCGTTTATTTCGTTATAGGCGGCCAGCGCCTTGTCGACATTGGAGCCGAAGCGCCCGTCGATCACGCCCGGCGAGGCGCCGCCGCGATCAAGCAGCACCTGCAGCGCGGCAACATCCTGACGCACCCCGAGCGACAGCGACGGATCGACACTGGCCTTGCCGCCCGTGTTCGGCGGCAACGAGGCCTCCGGATTGGTCTGCAGCACCTCGCCCTGGCCCGGCTGCTCCGGATCGATCGACGCCTCGTTCAGCGGTTGGCGCTTGATGGTATTGGAATTCGGCTCCCCCGGGTAGGTGGTGGCATAGCCTTCATCATTGTTGGGCGCCGGCGGATAGGCATCGACGGAACTGTCGTCGCCGTTGGGATCGTATTCGTCGACCGGCGGCGGGATGACCCGGCCATTCTCCTCCAGCTGCCGCCGGCGGAAGCGAGCCATGTCCTCGGGATTGTCGAGATAGTAGCGGTCGTCGTCCTCGGCCGGCGCGCGGCCGAGCTCCTGCATGCGCTGCCGGCGAAGTGCGCGGCGGTCGAGCCTGCTCCCCGGCGGCTGGATGGCGATGACCTTACCGGTGTCGGCATCGACCAGCACCCGATTGCCCCTGGCGTCGTAATAGATATCGATATTGCCTTCCTGGGCCAGCATCAGCGCGCCGCGCTCAGCCGGGCGCACGCCTTGCGGGCCATCCACGCTCGGCGCGGCGAACGCGCCGCAAGACGCCAGCCCGGCCGCGAGTGCCGAAAAGGAAAAGATCAAGCGCAGCATGAGGGTCAAGCTCTCCGGTCGACTCTGGTTTCTGGCGGGCGAATCTTCGCCAGCAAACCAGTTACCCAAATTAAGGTTCCAACATGAACCGGGCATGAAGATGGCGGCTTTCCAATGCCTTGAGGAACATTAGCTAGTCGGCGCGAGCCCCAATTGCCTGCGTGCCTGTCTGGTCAGCTTCAGGACGACCAGGCGGTGGCTTTCGCGCAGATAGTCCTGAAGCGCCGCATCATCCATGCTTTGGCTTGTCTGGCGCTGGATCCATTTCATGCCGCGCGAGGCGAGATAGGGCGCCGGCCGGCAACCTGGCTGATCCTTGAGCACGTCATAGGCCATCTCGGAACATTTGAAGGTGACGAAAAGCTCGCCGCCGTCGTTCCAGCCGCCGATGGCGAACACCTTGCCGCCGACCTTCCAGACATGGGCGCCGCCCCACTGGACGACATGCGTCGTCGCGGGCAATGAAGCGCAGAAGTGGTTGTAGTCGTCGAGCTTCATCGAGCCCTTCCCGGTCATCCGAATCGGCAGCTGATTATGGGCAGTCCCCGAAAATAGCAAAGCGCGCCGCACCGGTCGGGTGCGACGCGCCTGTTCATTCCAACGTGCCGGGGATCAGGCGGCGGCTTCCGTCGCCACCACGGTCGGTTTCGCCCGGAAGTTCAGCCGATCGGAACCCGCCGTGACCTTGACGGTCGAACCGTCGAGGATCTCGCCGAGCAGTATCTTCTCGGCCAGCGGGTCCTGCAGCTCCTTCTGCATCACCCGCTTCAGCGGCCTGGCGCCATAGGCCGGGTCGTAGCCCTTCGACGCCAGCCACTCGATCGCATCGTGATCGAGCGACAGCGTGATCTTGCGGTCGACAAGCAGGTTCTCCAGCCGCTTGAGCTGGATCTCGACGATGCGGTCCATGTCCTGCCGGCGCAGCCGGTGGAACAGGATCACCTCGTCGACGCGGTTGAGGAACTCCGGCCGGAACGAGGCTTTCACAACGGCCATCACCTGGTCGCGCACGGCATCGACATCCTGGTCGTCGCGAAGATCGACAAGGTAGTCGGCGCCGAGGTTGGACGTCATGATGATCAGCGTGTTGCGGAAGTCGACCGTGCGGCCCTGACCGTCGGTCAGCCGGCCGTCATCGAGCACCTGCAGCAGCACGTTGAACACGTCCGGATGCGCCTTCTCGATCTCGTCGAACAGCACGACCTGATAAGGCCGGCGCCGCACCGCTTCGGTCAGCGCGCCGCCTTCCTCATAGCCGACATAGCCGGGAGGCGCGCCGATCAGCCGGGCGACGGAATGCTTCTCCATGAACTCCGACATGTCGATGCGCACCAGCGCCGTCTCGTCGTCGAACAGGAAGCTGGCCAACGCCTTGGTGAGCTCGGTCTTGCCGACGCCGGTCGGCCCGAGGAACATGAACGAGCCGATCGGCCGGTTCGGATCCTGCAAGCCGGCGCGGGCACGCCGCACGGCCTTGGACACCGCCTGCACGGCTTCGCCCTGACCGACCACGCGCTTGCCGATCTCGTCTTCCATGCGCAACAGCTTCTCGCGCTGCCCTTCGAGCATCTTGTCGACCGGAATGCCGGTCCAGCGCGATACGACATGCGCGACGTGGTCAGGAGTGACCACCTCTTCCACCATGCCGGTCTTGCCGTCCTGGGCCTCGGCTTCCTTGAGCTTCTTCTCCAGTTCCGGGATCTTGCCATAGGCAAGCTCGCCGGCGCGCTGGAACTCGCCCTTGCGCTGCGCGATCGCCAGTTCGTTGCGCATCTCGTCGAGCTGCTTCTTCAAGTCGGCGGCGAGGCCAAGCTTCTGCTTTTCGGCCTGCCACTTTGTGGTCAACTCGGTCGATTCCTCCTCGAGGCCGGCGAGTTCCTTCTCCAGCCGGGCAAGCCGGTCCTTCGAGGCCTCGTCCTTCTCGACCTTCAGCGCCTCGCGCTCGATCTTCAGCTGCATGATGCGGCGGTCGATCTCGTCCAGCGCCTCGGGCTTGGAATCGACCTGCATGCGCAGCCTGGACGCGGCTTCGTCGACCAGGTCGATCGCCTTGTCCGGCAGGAAGCGGTCGGCGATGTAGCGGTTGGAAAGCGTCGCCGCCGAGACCAGCGCGGAATCGGAGATGCGCACCTTGTGGTGCTGCTCGTATTTCTCCTTCAGGCCGCGCAGGATCGAAACCGTGTCCTCCACGGTCGGCTCGTCGACGAAGACGGGCTGGAAACGGCGGGCAAGGGCGGCGTCTTTCTCGACATGCTTGCGGTACTCGTCGAGCGTGGTCGCGCCGACGCAGTGCAGCTCGCCGCGCGCCAGCGCCGGCTTCAACAGGTTCGAGGCGTCCATCGCGCCATCCGCCTTGCCGGCGCCGACCAGCGTATGCATCTCGTCGATGAACAGGATGATGTTGCCGCTGGCCGAGGTGACTTCGTTGAGCACGGCCTTCAGCCGCTCCTCGAACTCGCCGCGATATTTGGCGCCGGCAATCAGCGCGCCCATGTCGAGCGCCATCAACTGCTTGTCCTTCAGCGATTCCGGCACGTCGCCATTGACAATGCGCAGCGCCAGGCCCTCGGCGATCGCCGTCTTGCCGACGCCCGGCTCGCCGATCAGCACGGGGTTGTTCTTGGTGCGCCGCGACAGCACCTGGATGGTGCGGCGGATCTCGTCGTCGCGGCCGATGACCGGATCGAGCTTGCCCGCGCGGGCATCGGCCGTCAGGTCGCGCGCATATTTCTTGAGCGCATCATAGCCCTGCTCGGCACTGGCCGAATCAGCGGTGCGGCCCTTGCGGATATCGTTGATGGCCTGGTTGAGCGCCTGCGCGGTGACGCCGGCCTTGGACAGGATGTCGGCGGTCTTTGCCGACTTCTCCATGACAAGCGCCTGCAGCAGTCGCTCGACGGTGACGAAGCTGTCGCCGGCCTTCTTGGCAAGGTCCTCGGCGGTCGAGAACACCTTGGCGAGCGGCTGGGCAAGATAGAGCTGGCCATTGCCGCCTTCGACCTTGGGCATGGCCTCGAGCGCCGCCTCGACGCCCAGCTTGACGTCGCGGGCACTGCCCCCGGCACGCTCGATCAGGGACGCGGCAAGGCCCTCGTCATCGTCGACGAGCACCTTCAGCATATGTTCAGGCGTAAATTGCTGGTGGTTGCGCGAGAGCGCCATGGTCTGCGCGGACTGGATGAAGCCGCGCACGCGCTCCGAGTATTTTTCAAGATTCATATCTGTCTCCTTCCATCACCGGCCCGCTTTGCGGCACCGGATCAGATTGCGGTGACGGACCCGCTCAGAAGAGCCGAGCCCTGTTCAGCCGAGATATGGTGTATGGGGTGCAGTCCCTCAAGACGCCTTGATGTCGATCAAAGCAGAATATGCCACCGCATGTCGCCCCAAAAGTGCGCGGCGGTTTTGGGGCAAGCGACATGCATTGAGCAAAGAGAGCTAAAGCGCGCCGCGACGCGCTTTAGCCGCGCACGAACGAAAACGGCGGAGAAAGATCCCCGCCGTCTGCAAATGCCTGAATGGCGTTTCGGTCAGTGGTTCGCGTCGGCGGTCACAGGTTCGCCAGGAGCTTCGCCGGCGACCGGCGCCGGCTCACTGGCGACAGGCTCGCTCGCCGGCCTTGCCTCTTCGGCGGGCTTGGCGCCGGCCTCGCCGCCGTCGTTCGGCGCGTTATGTGCTTCGCCTGGATTTGCTTCGCCTGAATTTTCTGGGCTTGCGCTCTGCGGCTGGTCGCCCTGCTCGCCATTGCCGGCCTGGTCGGCATAGTTGCCGCGCGGGCGGCGCGGACGACGCGGCCGGCGACCGCCGCCATTGTCCATGGCGGCTTCGTTGAGCTCGGCCTGTGCGGCGAGCGCTGCCGGCGAGAAACTGTCGAACTGCGGCGCCTGCTCGGCCTGGGGTCCGGCCTCTCCAGCGGCCTCGGGCTGCGCCGTGGTCTCGTTGCGCCGGTTCTGGTCGAACTGTTGGCCGCCATGCTCGCCGCGCTGGCCGTTGTCGCCACGCTGGCCGTTCTGGCCATACTGGCCGTAGCCGCCGTTGCGGCGATCACGATGCCGGTCGCGGCCATTGTTGTCGCGGTTGTCGCGCTGGTTATTGTCACGCCGGTTGTTGTCGCGGCCGTTATCCTGGTTGTATGCAAGTTCCGCCGGCGTACCTTCGATCACAGGCTGCGGCCCCGAGCCGGTCGGCGCCTCGGCTCCACTGCCGCTGGTGTTGCCGACAGAATCGAACTCGTCACGATCCTCATCGAGATCGTCGTCGAAGTCGTCGCGGTTTTGCTGGGCGTTCTGGATCGGCATCTGCGCCTGCGCGGCGGCAATGATGCGATTGTAGTGCTCGGCATGTTGGAGGTAGTTCTCCGCCATCACCCGGTCGCCGGAGCTCTGCGCGTCACGGGCGAGTGTGGCGTATTTTTCGGCGATCTGTTGAGCCGATCCGCGGATCTTCACGTCCGGGCCGTTGCTCTCGTAGGTGCGGGTCAGGGGATTTGGCCCCTTGCGGTTGTTGTTGTTGCCACCGCCGCCATTGTTGTTGCGACCGCGCATGCGCCTGTTCTGCTGTTGTGGCCTCATTAGACTCTCTTCATAGTGAATTTTCGAAAAAACCATTCACGAACGGAGGCGCTCATGCAGCCAGCCGTTTCGTTTCTTCACCGGCGTTCGCCCGCATCAATTGCGTTGGCGCCACGTGCCATCCTGTTCCGGTTACATCACTTGCCGGATGATTCCCGCACGAAGCTTGGGCGTCGTTTGCGCAAGAAGGCAGCTATTTCCAAGGAAAACCGAATCGCTGGGAGCACTGCCTGCTTCGTCTCATCCGGTCGAGCCGGACCCTAACTGCATTCCCTTATATTGCCAAGCGGTTTTTTCGCGCTGCATCAGGGCTTTCGCCGCTCGAACACCAGAACTCTGTCATTGCCGCCGAGGTCGCGATGTGTCCCGGTTAACACATAGCCGGCTGCCACGAATATCCCGCTGACCTCGTTTTTCTGCGTGTGGCCGATCTCGACCGCTACTCTGCCTTGCGTTTCTAGAAATCCTGCCGCTTCGGCGGCGATGACCCGGTAAGGGTCCAAACCATCCGCACCGCCGTCAAGGGCCTGATGCGGGTCGAAATCCCGGACCTCGTCCTGCAGATTTCCAATCTCTCTGCTAGGTATATAGGGAGGGTTCGAGGCAATTACATGGTAGGACCCCGAAACTTTTTCGAACCAGTTGGAATGCAAGGCTTTGAAGCGCCCGCCGAGCCCCAGAACCCGGGAATTTCCGGCCGCGGTCGCCAATGCGTCTGGTGAAATGTCGACGCCCGTCGCGGTGGAAGCCGGAACGGCGGCGAGCAGGGCCAGCGCGATGGCGCCGGTGCCGGTGCCGAGGTCGAGAATGCGGCATTCGCCCAGCCGTTCGGCAGTTGCCCGGGCGAAAGGCAAGATGGCGTCGACCAGCGTCTCGGTGTCCGGCCGCGGCTCGAGCGTCTCCGGTGAGAGCGACAGTCGCAAGCCGTAGAATTCGCGGTAGCCGAGGATGCGGTGCACCGGCTCGCCTGCGACGCGACGCCTCAGGGCCGCTTCGATGGCCGAAAGCGCCGCGGAACCCACCTCGTGCCCCGGTTCGGCAATGGCCTGGGTGCGGGTCGTGCCGGAGAAATGTTCCACGATCAGCCGGGAATCGAGCGCGGGATCGTCAATGCTGGCGGCGGCCAGACGCTCGCGCGCCGCCCTGAGCAGCGGGCCGAGCGCGGCAGGCAGTCGATCAGCCATCGAGGCTCATATCGGCAAGCAGCTTCGACTGATGGTCGGCGATCAGCGCGTCGATGACCTCGTCGAGCTCGCCCATCATCACCCGGTCGAGCTTGTAGAGCGTGAGGTTGATGCGGTGGTCGGTGACGCGCCCTTGCGGGAAGTTGTAGGTGCGGATGCGCTCCGACCGGTCGCCGGACCCGACCTGCGATTTTCGCGACGACGAGCGCTCCTCATCCGCGCGGCTACGCTCCAGGTCGTAGAGACGCGCGCGCAGGATCTGCATGGCGCGCGCCCGGTTCTGGTGCTGCGACTTCTCCGCCTGCACCACCATGATGCCGGTCGGCAGGTGGGTGATGCGAACCGCCGAGTCGGTGGTGTTGACGTGCTGGCCGCCGGAACCCGAGGCGCGCATTGTGTCGATGCGGATATCCTCCGGCCGGATATCGATATCGACCTCCTCGGCCTCGGGCAGAACGGCGACCGTCGCCGCCGAGGTATGGATGCGCCCGCCGGCTTCGGTTTCCGGCACGCGCTGGACGCGGTGAACGCCGGATTCGAACTTCAGATGCGCGAACACGCCCTTTCCCGACACCGAGGCGATGATTTCCTTGTAGCCGCCGACCTCGCCGTCGCTTGCCGAAACGACTTCGAACCGCCAGCCGCGCGAGGCGGCATAACGCTCATACATCCGGAAGAGATCGCCGGCGAACAGCGCCGCCTCGTCGCCGCCAGTGCCGGCGCGGATTTCGAGGATGGCGTTCCTCTCATCGGCCGCGTCCTTGGGCAGGAGCAGGATCTGGATATCCTTCTGCAGCGTCTCGATGCGGCTCTCCACCTGAGGCAGGTCCGCCTCGGCCAGGGCCCGCATGTCGGCGTCGGTCGCCTTGTCGGCGAGCATCGCCTCGAGATCCGCCTGCTCCTGCTCGGCGGCGCGCAACGACCGGATCTTGCCCACCATCTCCTGGATGTCGGCATATTCGGAAGCCATCTTGACATATTGATCAGCGGCGGGTCCGGCCGCCATCTGCGCTTCGAGCATGTCGAAACGCTTGACGACTTGATCCATACGGTCGCGGGGCAGGTTGATCATGGTCTTCGAACTTCGATGGAATTCACGTCAGGGCGAGTCGAAAATGGCGAGTTTCGAGAACCGGAGCGGAATGTACATTTAGGTACGTGAGCACCGGAAGCGCAGAAAATCGCCATTTGCAGACCGCCCTCACGTGAATCTAGAGCGGAATAGAACGGTCGTCGGCAAAGGCTTGCAGCAGCGCCCGCATCGGCGTCCCCTGGCTGGGCGCCATCAGATTGTCCTTGAAGAAGTCTTTCAGCTCCTGCAGCGGCAGCTCGGTCAGCATCGCCTTGACCGGGCCGATCGAGGCCGGCGACATCGAGATCGAGCGGAAGCCGAGGCCGATCAGCGCCATCGCCGAAATCGGCTTGCCGGCAAGCTCGCCGCACAGTGTCACCGGCGTGTTGTTGCGGGCTCCGGCATCGGCGATCGTCTTCAGCACCCGCAGGAATGGCGCCGAAAGCGTGTCGAAGCGGTCGGCAAGCTGTGTGTTGCCGCGATCGACCGCCATGATGAACTGGAAGAGGTCGTTGGAACCGACCGAAACGAAGTCGACCGCCTTCATCAGCTCGTCGAGCTGGAACAAGAGCGAGGGCACTTCCAGCATCGCGCCGAGCTTGAGGCTGGTGGGCAGGTGATGGGCAAAGCGCGACAGATGCCGGACCTCGCGGTCGATGATCTCGCGCGCCTGCGCGATCTCCGACAGCTCGGTCACCATCGGCAGCATCAGCTTCAGCTCACGGCCGCCGCTGGCCTTCAGCAGCGCCCGGATCTGTGTCCTGAGCAGGCCGGGACGATCGAGCGTCAGCCGGATCGCACGCCAGCCGAGCGCCGGGTTTTCCTCTTGGATCGCGCCCTTGAAATAAGGCAGCACCTTGTCGCCGCCGATATCGATGGTGCGGAAGGTGACCGGCTTGCTGTGCGCGGCATCGAGCACGTCGCGGTAGAGCCGCTCCTGCGCCTCGGCGCGCGGGAAGGTCGAGGCGACCATGAACTGCAATTCGGTGCGGAAGAGCCCAATACCGGCGGCGCCCGACTCGGTCAGCTGCGGAAGGTCGACGGCGAGACCGGCATTCATCAGGAGATCAACCGGCACTCCGTCCTTGGTCAGCGACGGCTTCTTGCGCAGCTCGCGATAGACTTCCTGCCGCCGCGCCCGGAAACGGACCTTTTCGGCATAGGCGGCCTCCAGGTCGGACTGTGGCCGCAGATGGATGGCGCCTTCCTCGCCGTCGACGATGATGGCATCGCCGTTTTCCGCCATGGAAACGGCGCCCTTCATCTGGCCGGCGACGGGGATGCCCATGGCGCGGGCGACGATGACGACGTGGCTGGTCGCGGCGCCGTCCTCCAGCACCAGGCCGCGCAGCTTGTCGCGCGGATAGTCGAGCAGCTCGGCCGCGCCCATCGAACGGGCGACGATGATGGCGTCCTTCGGGAGCGCGGCTGCGACATCCTCCGGGCCGCGCCCCATCAGCTGGCGCAGCAGCCGGTTGGCAAGGTCGTCGAAATCGCTCATCCGCTCACGCAGATAAGGGTCGGTCATGTGCAGCATGCGGGCGCGCATGTCGCTCTGCACCTTCTCGACCGCCGCCTCCGCGGTCAGGCCGTTGCGGATCGCCTCTTCCAGCCGGCGCACCCAGCCGCTGTCATTGGCGAACATGCGGTAGGCCTCGAGCACCTCGCGGTGCTCGCCCTCGAAGGCGACCTCGCGCCGCTCCAGCATGTCGTCGATGGAGAGCCTGAGCGAGCCGAGCGAAGACTGCAGCCGGCGCACCTCCTCCTCGCTGTCCTCGTTGAAGAGGTTGGTGACGACGATGCGCGGCTCGTGCAGCACGACATGGCCAAGGCCGACGCCGTCATTGAAGGAAAGGCCGGTGAAGCTCACCGGGCGGCGCAGGTCGAGCTCCAGCCCCGGCTTGGTCAGGCGCGCGAGATCGCCGGTGGCGATCATCTCGGCGATCACCATCGCCGTCGTCTCCAGCGCCTCGATCTCGTCTTCGCGGTACTGCCGCATGGTCTTGTTCTGGACGACCAGGACGCCGAGCGTGCGCCCGGCCCTCAGCACCGGCACGCCGAGGAAGGAATGGTAGATCTCTTCGCCCGTCTCCGGCAGGTAGGCGAAGGCCGGGTGCTCCTGCGCGTTGGACAGGTTGAGCGGCCGCGCGCTGGCGGCGATCGTGCCGACCAGGCCCTGTCCGAGCCTGAGCTGCGACAGGTGGACGGCGTTGGGGTTCAGACCCTCGGTGGCGTAGAGTTCGAGCACCGAGTCGGCGCGCAGCACGTAGAGCGAGCAGACTTCGGCGACCATGTTGGAGGCGATGTCGCGCACGATGCGGTCAAGCCGCTCCTGCGGCTCCAGCGGCTCCTGCATGAGCTCGCGAAGCCGTTTGAGCAGAACGCGCGGGCCACTGGCCGTATCACGCATCGCGGCTTGTTCTCCAATGGGCATTTCGCCCGCCGCAGTTTCTCCCGCGGCCGGCGTTCACGCAACAACTGACTCAGTTCTTGCTATTGCTTATCCAGACCGTAGACGGAATGCAAAGTACGAACTGCAAGTTCCGTATAGGGACCGTCGATCAGTATCGAGATTTTGATCTCGGAAGTGGTGATGGCACGGATGTTGATCGCCTTGTCGGCCAACGCCTTGAAGGCGGTGGCGGCGACGCCGGCGTGGCTTCGCATGCCGATGCCAATGACCGAGACCTTCGACATGCCGGCTTCCGACTGCACGACATCGTAGCCGACTTCGGCTTTCAGCTTCTCCAGCACGGCAAGCGCCTTGTCGACGTCGCCGGAAGGCACCGTGAAAGTCATGTCGGTGAACTTGCCGTCCTCGGAGATGTTCTGGACGATCATGTCGACATTGATGTTGGCCTCGGCCAGCGGGCCGAAAATGCCGGCGGCGACGCCTGGACGGTCGCCGACGCGGCGCAGCGAAATCTGCGCTTCGTCCTTGGCGTAGGCAATTCCGGTGACGACCTGCTGTTCCACGATCTCTTCCTCGTCGCAAATAAGCGTTCCGGGCGGATTGAGCAAATCCCCCATTCCGGGCGCATCGGGATCGTCGAAGGACGACCGCACGAAGGTACGCACCCTGTGTACCATGGCAAGCTCGACCGAGCGCACCTGCAGCACCTTGGCGCCGAGCGAGGCCATTTCGAGCATTTCCTCGAAGGAAATCTTGGCGAGACGCCGGGCTTTCGGCTCGATGCGCGGATCGGTGGTGTAGACGCCGTCGACATCGGTGTAGATGTCGCAGCGGTCGGCCTTGACCGCTGCCGCGATCGCGACGGCGCTTGTATCGGAGCCGCCGCGGCCGAGCGTCGCGATGCGGTTGTCCGGCCCGATACCCTGGAAACCGGCGATGACCGCCACCTGACCCTCGCCGAAGCGCTTGATCAGGAAGGCGCCGTCGATGTCGAGGATGCGCGCCGCGCCGTGTGCATTGTCGGTCTTGATCGGGATCTGCCAGCCCTGCCACGAGCGGGCATGCACTCCCATGCTCTGCAGCGTGATCGCCAACAGGCCGGCGGTGACCTGTTCGCCCGAGGCGACGACCGCGTCATATTCGCGCGCGTCATGCATCGGCGAAGCCTCGCGCGTCCAGGCGACCAGTTCGTTGGTCTTGCCGGCCATCGCCGACACCACGACCGCCACTTCATGGCCGGCATCGACCTCGCGTTTGACATGGCGCGCCACATTGCGGATGCGGGCGATGTCGGCGACCGAGGTTCCGCCGAATTTCATCACGATACGCGCCATGGAAGCGAAATGCCTTTGACTGAAGCCGGCGCAAGGCCGGAACCGGAGGAAACGCCAGGGTTACGCCGGCGCGGAAATGCGCGGCCTCCTTAGCCAAAACAGCAAGGCTTCGCAAGCGAGCGCGCCTATAGCCGGCCCGGCGACACTCATCCTGACTGATTCCTGTCGCCGATCATGTCATAAGACCGACGAAACCGGCCTTTGGAGATTCTTCATGACCGAGACCCTGGAAATCGTCACCTTCCGCCTCAAGCCCGGCACCGAAGCCGGCTTTGTCGCCAATAACGGGATCATGACCGACTGGCTTGTCCGGCAGCCGGGCTTTCTTGCCCGTCACCTCGGGAAGCGTGAGGATGGCACCTGGGTGGACGTCGTGCGCTGGCAGAGCCTGGATCAAGCCCAGGCGGCGGCCGACCGCATCATGGCCGAGATCGGCGACAGCGAGGCCATGCAGGCGATCGAGCCAGGCAGCGTTGTCATGAGCCATGCCGAGGTTGCGCTGTCGCGCTGATGCATCTCGCCCGAAGCGCGGGCGCCGAAGCTCAGCCCTCGGCCGCGCTTCTGCCGGGGCTGGAAAGGTCCCAGTCGGGATCGGTCTTGCGCAATCCCGCGACGACCCGGTCGCGCCCGTCCGCCTTTGCCTGATAGAGCGAACGATCCGCCGCGTTGACGATTTCGGCCCATGAGGCGCCGAGCTCTGGGAAGGCGGACACGCCGAACGAGGCGGTGATGGTGCCCAATGTGCGCCCGCGATGCGTCAGATGCAGCTGCTTGACCGCCTTTCGCAGCGCCTCGGCGCGCTCGGCGGCATCGACAAGTGACGTTCCGGGCATCATCACCGCGAACTCCTCGCCGCCATAGCGCGACACCACGTCGCTTTCCCGGGCATGGTCGAGCAGCGTGCTGGCCACCTGCTTGAGCACGAGATCGCCGGCCTCGTGACCGAATGTGTCGTTGAACTGCTTGAAATGGTCGACGTCGAGCATGATCACCGCCATCGGCTGCCCCGAGCGCTCCAGGCGCCGCAGTTCGCGGCTGCTCGTTTCCTCGAGATAGCGGCGGTTGTAGAGCCCGGTATTGGGATCGCGGATCGATTGCTGTCGAAGCGTTTCGCGCAGCCGCAAATTGGCCAGCGCCAGCGCCAGCGTGTCGACGACGCCGCGCAGCACCTGCCTTCGCTCGGCCAGCCAGTCCGGCCTGTCGGCTGCATTGGGCTCGGTGAGATGGACGATGCCGAGCGTCTCGCCCTGCGCCGCCAGCGGCATGCAGACATAGCCGCGCCCGCCATTTTCGGTGATGTGATTGCAGCGAGGCGTCAACATGCCCGGGCCGGCGACATGTTCCTGGCCGCGGCGCAGCGCCCAGCAATCTTCCGGGACAAATTGGCCGACGCTGGAGCGGACATCGCCCCAATGCGCCATCTCCTCGACCAGGTTGCGCGAGGCGCTGGTCAGATGGACCGTTCCGCTCAAGCCGCCGAAAAAATCCGGCATCGCCGAGCCGACGACCGAGAATGCCTCCTGGAAGGTCACGCAGGCCTGCAGCAGCTCGCCCAGCTTGACCAAGCGGTTTGTGGCTTCCGACGTCTCTCTCAGCTCACGGTTGAGCACGGCCAACTCCTCGGCGCGGTCATTCACCGCCCGCTCGGCGCTGCGCAGTTCGCTGATGTCGCTGAGCGTCAGCACGATGCCGCCATCGGCCCGGTTGAGCGGATTGCAGCTGGCGATCACCGGCAGCTGCGAGCCGTCGGGCTTCACCAGACGCACTTCGCCTTGATGCCGCCGCCCCGTGGCAAGCGCCAATTCCACCGGGGACGCTCCCGTCCCGAGCCGGTCCCCGGTCGGTCCCCGCATTTCCAGGACCGATCGCCAGTCCTGCCCCTCGATCTTGCTCGCGTGTCGCCCGGCGATATCGGCGGCGGCCGGATTGACCGACATGACCCGGCCGTCACCGTCGATGACGGCGATGCCCTCGGCCACCGTGCGCACGATATCCTCGATGTAAGCTTTCTGATCGACGAGTTGCCGTCGCGACGATTCGAGCTCCGCCGCCATCGTGTCGAAGCCTTTCGCCAGCTGTCCGAATTCGTCCCCGGAGGCGTGGCCGATGCGGGCGCCGCTATCGCCGCGCGCCAGCGCTTCGATGCCGCGATTGAGGCTGGAAAGACCGGCGCCAAACCGGTTGAGCAGCAAAAAGGCGGAAAATGCCGCAATCAGCATGGCGGCGGCGGTGGACAAGCCGACAAGCCAGAGCATGGCATTTGTGCGATTCCGGGCTGCATGCAACAGGGGCGTGTATTCGAACAGGACGGCGCCGACGGTCTTGTTGGATGCGTCCTCGATCGGCACCGCGACAAGATTAATGGCCTCGAACACGTCATCGCTGTCCTCGACAAAATCACGCGGCTGACCGTCATCGATGGTGTGACCGATTTCGTTGCCGCGATCGTGATCGAAAGGCTTGCCGACATTCTGTTCCTCGCCCGGTACGTCGGCGAGGATGGTCTTGTCGCGATCGACGACGACGAGATCGCGCTTTGAGTTGCTGTGCTGCAATCTTACGAATTCGCGCAGCGCCTCGCGTCTTTCGAACAATGGTCGTGGCGCGTCAGCAGTCTTGAAGGCGATAGCCTCCGCCAATTGGCGCGCGACGCTCGCCTCCGCCAGCGCGGCTGATCTGGTCAGCGACATCTGGGACAGAATCGCAACAGCGCCCACCACGCCGATCAGGGCCGCGGCGCTCAACAGCGTGGCAGTGATCTGGGTCCTGATGCGCACCAAGCCTCTCAAGACTCGCGATGGTGGCAAATGTACATGCCAAATTCCGATCGTGCGCGGGGAAATCGTCAGGCCAGTAAATTTGACGTTAAGCGGAGCGAGCCGCGGCAACCCTCAGTCCGGTCGCGCCACGCTTCGGCGCCAGAGGATCGATGGGATTGCATGATGGCCTCCTTCCTGGGCACATGCCTCCCATTCGCCCGACATGGCGATCGCGTTTGCGCGCAGCCCGATCAAGCTGCCATGTTCTGACATCGGTCAACAGCCGGCGGGAATGCTGCCGGCAACGCGTGTGGCAGCAGCCGAAAAACCCTGCCTTGACTTTTGACGCCAAGGACCCGACTTCCTAACGCTCTACAGCGCCGCGCGTCCTCTCGGACGCGCAAAGGACGCTGTGGCATTTTGATTTTGCGCATGATCCTTTCCGAAAATCGAAGCCGATTTTCGGGGTTATGCGCCGGAGGCTTGCCTATGCCAGAACCCCGTCGATCGACCATCGATGCCGGAGAAGTCGAACGCTTCTCAGCCCTTGCCGCCGAATGGTGGAACCCGAACGGCAAATTTCGTCCGCTGCACAAGTTCAATCCCGTGCGGCTCGCCTATATCCGCGACCAGGTGGCGGCGCGCTTCGGCCGAGATCCCCGCGCCGCGCGGCCTTTCGAGGGCCTGCGCTTCCTCGATATCGGCTGCGGCGGCGGCTTGCTGTGCGAGCCGATGGCCAGGTTGGGCGCTGAAGTGGTCGGCGCCGACGCCTCGGCGACCAACATCGAAGTGGCCAAGCTGCACGCGGCGGAGGTCGGCGTCAGCATCGATTATCGGGCCACGACGGCCGAGGAACTGGCCGATGCGGGCGAGACCTTCGACGTCATCCTCAATATGGAAGTGGTCGAGCATGTCGCCGATGTCGATTTGTTCATCGCCAAATGCGGCCAGATGGTGCGCCCCGGCGGCATCATGTTCGTCGCCACCATCAATCGCACGCTGAAGGCGCTCGGCCTCGCCATCATCGGCGCCGAATATGTGCTGCGCTGGTTGCCGCGCGGCACGCATCAGTTCGGCAAGCTGGTGCGGCCGGACGAACTCGAAAAGGCGCTAGGCGCCGCAGGCCTCACGGTGATCGATCGCACCGGCGTCATCTACCATCCGCTGGCCGACCGCTGGCAGCGCTCGAAGGATATGGACGTCAACTACATGGTGCTGGCGGAGAAAGCCTCGGTTTGATCGCGTCAGACCTCAGGCTTCCAACGGCCGGTAGCCGCCCCGCCAGTAGATCAGGGCCTGCCCGGAATCCTGCGTCCTCACCGCCTCGACCGAGCCGATGACGATCGAATGCGTGCCGCGGTCGATCATCTCGTCGAGCCTGCAATCGAACGCGGCCACCGCATCGGTAAGCAGCGATGCGCCGGTCTTCAGCGTCGTCCACTCGACGCCCTCATAGCGGTCCTTGCCCTTGATGCCGCCGAAGCCGGAGAAGCGCTCGGCCACCCGCTGGTGCTGGGGCCCGAGCGAATTGACGCCGAAATGCCGGTAGCGCTCGATGATCGGCCAGGTCGACGAGGAGCGGTTGACGCAGGCAATCACCTTCGGTGGCTCCGCCGAAAGTGACACCACGGAAATGACAACGAGGCCGGTGCGGTCGTCGCCGACCCCGGCGGTGATGACGCTGACATTGCCGACGATGAGCCGCATGGCGGCGCGGAAATCCGCGACGCTGACCGGACCTTCTGCGTTGGCCATGGCTTTCTCCTTTTGCAATCCCAGGAAAGATGCGCAGTTGTTCTCTGTCTGGAACAGCGTCAAGGCGAACTTAGGACTGGGACAGCGAGCCAAGGCGCCGCCACCATCGCCGCCGGCATCCGCAGCCGGAACCCGCCGACAGCAACGAGGATTAGCTACGGGATGATGCCGGCTCGATCCGAAGCGGCGCAGGCGCGCCGGCCTGGCTTTGCGCCTTGGTCGTGATGAACACGCCGGCGGTGATGATGGCCGCACCGAGCCAGGTCAGAAGCTGGTAGTGCTCGCCGAGGAGGATCGTCCCGGCGAACAGGCCGATGGCCGCTGCCACATAGCCGATCTGGCTCAGATAGACCGGGCCGCCGACCGCCTGCAGCCGGAAGAAGAAGACGAACATTGCCGAGGCCGAGGCGACCTGTCCGACGATCACCAGCGGCACGCCGGCGAACGGTGCGAAGGCCTGCCAGCCCAAAAGGGTCAAAATGCCGACGAGGAGCAGCGTGGCCGAGGCCAGATGGCTGCCGACGGCGAGCTCGATCGGGCCGGTGCCCTCCGGCCAGTCGACGGTGCGATAGATGTTGCCGGCGGCGAGGCTGACCGGGATGAGCAGCCCGATCGCCACCCAGAAGTAATCCGCCGCCTGGCCCGCCTCGCCGCGCGTCAGCGCGACCATCACCGCGCCGACGAAGCCGACGCCGATGCCGATGACGCCGAGCAGGTTCGGACGCCTGACGCCGAGCAGGATCGAGAACACCAGCGTGATCACCGGCGACAGCGTGAACATGATGCCGGTGTAGCCGGCGCCGAGATGCGGGATGGCGGAGAACATCAAAAGATTGGGGATGGCATAGGAAACCGCCGCGGTGACGAAGAAATAGCGCAGCTTGTGCGGCGTCAGCCGGATGCGCTCGCCGCATAGCAGAAGCGCGAGGAGCAGCACGCCGCCGGCGCCGAACGAGATGGTGAAAGCCCAAACCATGGCGGGCACGCCGGCTCCGGTGGCGAGCTTGCCGAAAGGCAGCGTCATGCCGAGCAGGCCGCCGGTCACGACCAGAAGGCCGATCGCCGAATCCCAGAGAAATTTCATCGGGCTGTCCTGTCGCTGCGTGACCGCTTGGCGGCCGCTTCTTCCTAGGGTATGATAACGTAAAGATTCTTAATGTCAAGATACTTTGCGGTGAGCGATATGGATCGAGCAGGCAGGGCCATGGAGCAGTGGCGGCGCGAACGGCCGGATCTCGACGTCTCGCCGATGGGCGTCATCGGTCGCCTGAACGAAGCGTCGTCGCTCATCGCGCGCGATCGGCTCGCGCCGGTCTTCGCCCGTTTCGGACTGCAGTCCGGTGAATTCGATGTCCTGGCGACGCTGCGCCGCTCAGGCTCACCCTACGCGCTGACACCGACCGAGCTTTACGAGGCGACGATGGTGACGTCCGGTGCCATGACCGCCCGCCTCGATCGCCTGGAAAAGGCCGGACTAATCCAGCGCGCCCCGCACCCAAGTGATCGGCGCGGCGTGGTTGTGCAGCTCACCGCGAAAGGCCGCGAACTCACCGACACCGTACTTGCCGCCCATGTCGCCAACGAGCATGAAATCCTCGCCGGCCTGACGCAAGAGGACAGGGAAATGCTGGCTAAACTGCTGGAAAAACTAATCGGAAGCCTGAGTTCGCCGTCCTAATTCCGGTCGTCCGGGAAACTCGGGATCGGCATGAATTCGACGCCATCCTCGACGAGGCTTTCCGCCTCTTCCGGCGTCGCCTCGCCATAGATGCCGCGCGGATCGGTCTCTCCGAAGTGGATCTTGCGCGCTTCCTCGGCGAACTTGTCGCCGACATAGTCGGCATTCTCGCGCACCTTCTCGGCCAGCGCCTTCAACTGCGCCAGCGCCTGCTTCTGCGCTTCGCCCATGGCCAAAGCCATCTTCTCCTGCCTGCGCGAGGTCGAGACGGCCGGCGCCATCAGCGCCTTCTCTATCTTGTGCGAGCCGCAGGTCGGGCAATCGACGAAGCCGCGCTTCTTCTGGGTGTCGAAGTCGTCATTGCTGCGGAACCAGGCTTCGAATTCGTGCTCGTGCTCGCAGATCAGGGAAAAGCGGATCAAGAGGCAGCACCCCTGAGACGCAGCGCCTCGCCGTCGCCGGCATTGACGGTGAAGTCCCGCGCATTCCTGAGATTGGGGATCTTGCGGCGCGCGGCAAGCGACTGTGCCGGGTCGATCTCGGCGATGATCACGCCGGGCTCGTTATGCGCGGCCTCGGCGACGATGCGCCCCCACGGGTCGACGATCAGAGAATGGCCATAGGTCTCGCGCCCATCCTCATGCAGGCCGCCTTGCGCGGCGGCGATGACATAGGCGCCGTTCTCGATGGCGCGGGCGCGCAGCAGCACATGCCAATGCGCCTCGCCAGTCTGGCGCGTGAAGGCGGCTGGCACCGTCAGCACCTCGGCCCCGGCCATCGCCTCGGCGCGGAACAATTGCGGGAAGCGCAGGTCGTAGCAGACGGCAAAGCCGAGCTTCGTCCCTTCGATATCGGCCACAACCGCTTCCGTTCCGGGCTCGTAGGCCGCTGACTCGCGCCAGCTCTCGCCATTGTCGAGGTCGACGTCGAACATATGGATCTTGTCATAGCCGGCAATCGCGCCACCGTCGGGCGAAAACAGGAAGGCGCGGTTAGCGAGCTTGCCGTCGGCGCGACGGATCGCGGTCGAGCCGATATGCAGGTGGATGCCGAGCTCCTTCGCCAGCCTGCGCGCGGTGGCGACAACAATGTCCTTGTCCTCGGTGGTGAAAGCGGCAGCACCCGCCTCCTTGTCACGCACCAGCGCGCCCGTCATTTCCGGCGTCTGGACATAGGTCGCGCCCTGGCCGGCGGCCTGGCGGACCAGGATTTCCATGTCGGCGGCGTTGCGCTCGGGGCTCGTGCCCGAACGCATCTGCACGGCTGCGGCCTTGAAACTACCCATGATCATCTCCCGTTGGCGAGCATCACATCCAGCCGGCCCTGCGACTCCAGGTCATGGAGATCGTCGCAGCCGCCGACATGCGTGTCGCCGATGAAAATCTGCGGAAAGGTGGTTCGCCCATGCGCCCGCGAGATCATTTCCTGGCGCAGTTCCGGCGAGAAGGAGGCATCGTGCTCGGTATAGCTCACACCCTTGCGGTCGAGCAGCCGCTTGGCGGCGCTGCAGTAACCGCACATCATCCTTGTATAGATCGTCACATCGACCATCGGTCACAATCCTGCCAGTGCATGTCGCCCAATGGTTGTATGAAAGCGATCTGCACCAAAAACAACACTTGGGTTTCTATATAGTCGCGGACTCATCGGCCCGAAAGTCCCCAGGCAGGACGCGGGCGAAAGTGAGGACATCGACCGCTCCGGCGCCGCCCCGCTTCAGCGCCTTGGCGATCGCCCTCACGGTGGCGCCGGTGGTGTAGACATCGTCGACCACCAGCACCCGGCGGCCCGAGATTTGGATCTCGGCGTCCGGTGGAACGCGGAAGGCGGCGCGCACATTCTCTTCGCGCTCATGCCGTTCGAGCCCCACCTGCTGGCGCGTCAGCTTCACGCGTTTGACCGCGGATGGCGAGAATGGCAGCCGGCTGAGCTTTGCAACGGCGCGTCCAAGCTCCGCAGACTGGTTGAACTGGCGCCGGAAGAAGCGCCGCCAGTGCAACGGAACCGGCACGACCAGATCGGCCTCGGCAATCAGCTCCGCGCCGGCGCGGACCATCCAGTTCGC
Source organism: Mesorhizobium sp. WSM3859 (assembly GCF_002295065.1). Taxonomy (GTDB): domain Bacteria; phylum Pseudomonadota; class Alphaproteobacteria; order Rhizobiales; family Rhizobiaceae; genus Mesorhizobium. Next base: position 575,408 of record NZ_NSGG01000003.1, on the reverse strand, counting down.
CATCCACGGCGCGAGATCGGTGCGGTCCTGATATTTCAGCCCCTGAACCATCTGCCGGGCGACGCCCGAATAGACGACGGCGGCCCGCGCTCGTTCGAAGGGCGGCGGATCGGCGATCGCTTCCGCCGACAGAAACCCCTCGCCCATGTCGTGGGTGAAGGGCGTTCCCATCACCGGGCACCACGGTTTTTCCAGCAGCCTCAGATTCGGCCAGCAGGCGCCGCACAAAACGCCGGGCTGCGACACATGGCGACGGCAGCCGGCGCAAACCGGCGGAAACAACAGACGCGCCGGCCAGGCCAGCGCCTGCCGCGTCATGTCCAGAACCGCGCTGGTCTTGATCTTGTGCACCGGATCGGCCACGTGAAAGGAAACCCCGCGCCACATTAACACCACTCCGGCGGGCGCGGACAACAGGAAGCTTTTGATTGCAGCCTTTGATCGACACTGAGCTCTGGCTCGCGCGCAAGCGCCGGGCTCTCGCCCGCCCCGTCGAGGGTGCCGATTTCCTGATGCGGCGAGCGGCCGAAGACCTTGCCGACCGGCTGGCTGCCGTGGAACGCCGCTTCGGCAAGGCGGCCGCGCTGTTCTGCCAGACGTCGGCGGCCGCCGAGGTGCTCGCAGCCAGCGGCAAGGTCGGCGAGATCGTGCGTGTCGAGATGGATGAAGCGCTTCTCGCCGGCGGCCTCGGCCTGGTAGCGCCGCCGGAGACCGTGCCGTTCGAGGAGGGCAGCCTCGATCTCGTCGTCTCCCTGCTCTCGCTGCACGCGATGAACGACATTCCCGGCGTGTTGGCGCAAATCCGCCGGGCGCTGAAACCGGATGGGCTTTTCCTTGGCGCTCTCGCTGGCGCGGGTACGCTCGCGGAGTTGCGCGAAAGCATGCTGACGGCTGAGACGGAGCTTTCCGGCGGCGCGAGCCCGCGCATCCTTCCTTTCACCGACGTGCGCGATGCGGGTGGGCTGTTGCAGCGCGCCGGCCTGGCATTGCCTGTCGCCGATGTCGAAACGGTCGCCGTGCGCTACGATACGCTGTTCGATCTCGCTGCCGATCTGCGCGCCATGGGCGAAACCAGCCCGCTCATCGACCGCAGCCGGCGGCCAGGCAGCAGACGCCTGTTTGCCCGTGCCGCCGAAATCTATGCCGAACGGTTCTCGGACCCGGATGGCCGCATCCGCGCAAGCTTTCCGGTTGTCTGGATGTCCGGTTGGGCGCCCGACGCCTCGCAGCAAAAGCCGCTCAAGCCGGGGTCAGCCAAGGTATCGCTGAAGGCGATCCTGGAGAACCCGCCGAAGGGTTGACCGCGTCTCTGATTGCCGGGTCGGCTTCGTCAGTGGGAAAAGGCCTGGACCAGCCTGCTGTTGTTGTCGCTGAACAACCACTGAAGCGCGTCCGCGGCCCTGCCCACGCCGCCGATGATTGTAAGCGACAGCACGGCAACGATCAGGCCATATTCGATGGCCGTGGCGCCTGTCTCATCTCTTACGAATTGCTGCAGCAGGTTTTTCATGGTCATCGATCCCTTATGCAGAAATTCTAATGTCCTACCCGTTAAGAAAGGTTAACGGCAAAAGCTTAACAGCGAGTGAAATGCCGGTGTCCCGAAAAATCATTAACCATGTCAGCACTCGCCGCTGCGGCTGCCGTCATTGCGGATGACGCAGATTGAACTGGGCATCGGCTGCAGCACACTGCGGCGCACGGTATATGTATTGGTACGATGGCCGATCGATCCGGTCGGCGTCATGTCGAGCCCGACAGCCAAGCCGTCGCGAGCGCCCTGCGATCGCGTCTGGCTGTCCAGGAAAGGCGTTGCGATCAGCGCCAGCGCCACGGCGGCCGAGCCGAAGAGAAGCGTGATTCGCAGGATGCCCATGCCGGCATCCGCGGCGCGGAAGCCTCGGTCGGGCCGGATCGAGTCCCAGTCTCTTTCAAGGCTCATGCCGTGTTTCCCACAGTCATCGACGATCTCGCCGCGCGAAACGGCCCCGTGCAATTTTTCACGTCGAGATAAATCTTCCATTAACGCTGGCTAAAGCAGCTCCGGAAAAGACGCTTCCAGCAAATGTGACAGGCCCCGAAGGCTGGTCGCGAATTACAGCAGGTCGATGAGGAACTGGATCAGCGGTGCGTCGGCCGGCGGCATCGGGTAGTCGCGCATCTGCCTAGGCCTGACCCATTTCAGCCCCTGCCCTTCCCTGGGCTGCGCGATCCCGCGAAAGCGGCGGCAGACATAAAGCGGCATCAGTAGATGGAAATCTTCATAGGAATGGCTGGCGAAGGTGAGAGGCGCCAGGCACGGAATCTCGGTCTCGATGCCCAGTTCCTCATGCAGCTCCCGGACCAGGCACTCCTCCGGCGTCTCGCCGGGCTCGACCTTACCGCCCGGGAACTCCCACAGGCCTGCAAGCTGCTTGCCCTCGGGGCGCTGCGCCAGGAGCACGCGCCGGTCGGTATCGACCAACGCGCAGGCGGCGACCAGCAGCAGGCGCTTTCCGGCTGGCTTGCTGTCGCTCATGCGCCCGGCGGCCGTCGATAGTGGTAGCGGTAGACTTCCTCGAAGCCGAGCGACCGGTAGAGCGAGAGCGCCGGGGCATTGCCGGCCTCGACCTGCAGCCAGGCCTCGCGCGCGCCACGCAGCCGCGCCCATTTCAGCGCCGACAGGATGAGATTGCTGCCATGGCCCTGTTTGCGCGCCGATTTTTCGGTGGCGACCTCGAACAGGCCGGCGAGATCGCCGTCATGGACGCAGATCAGCGTCGCCAGCGGCTCATTGCCGTCCTCCAGCGCGAAAAGCCCAGCTTCGGGCTGAATGGCGCCGATGACCTCGGACAGGCCGGGCCGCAGCGAGGCGTCCGAGCCGCTGGTTCTCAACGACGCGCCGATGAAGCGGCTGATGTCCTTGAGCGGTATCTGGTCCATGGCCGCGCCGAGCTCGAGATCCTTCAGCGGCAGCCGCATGACCATGGATTCGTCGAACCTGTTCCAGCCAGCCTTGTCGAGATGCGTGGACAAGACCTGTCCCGACAGCGGCGACATGCGAAAGGTCAGCGGCCTGCCATAGGCATCGAAGCGGCGCGCGGCGCGGCCGATGCGCTCTTCGATGGCGTGCGTGTCGCCCGGATCGAGCGGATTGACCGAGTTCAGCCGCTTGGCGGGGTGCCCGGCGGTCAGCCGCACCACCCAGGTGCCGTCATAGTGGACGGCCGCCGCCGGCCAGGCGCGAAAGCCCGCCGCCTCGTAGCGGCGCACGACCGCCAGCACGCTTGCCGGATGCCTGGACACCGGCGCCATCAGCTCCGGTAATCGCCGTTGATGGCGACATATTCCTTGGTGAGGTCGCAGGTCCACACCGTCGCCTTGCCGCGACCGATGCCGATATCGGCGCGGATGCGGATCTCGTCGCGCTTCATGTAGGCAGACGTCGCTTCCTCCGAATAGGCCGGATCGCGCTCGCCCTCATGCGCCAGGCGGTTGTCGCCGAACCAGATCGACAGCCGGTCGCGGTCTGCCGGCTCGCCGGCCTTGCCGACGGCCATGACGACGCGGCCCCAATTGGCGTCCTCGCCGGCGACGGCTGTCTTGACCAGCGGCGAATTGGCGATCGACAGCGCGATGCGCTTGGCCGAACGCGCCGACTTGGCGCCGGTCACCGTGACTTCGACCTGCTTGCGCGCGCCCTCGCCGTCGCGCACCACTTGCAGCGCCAGCGACTTCAGCACCTTGCCGAGCGCCCTGCGGAACGCGCCGAGCCGTGCATCCTTGGGATCAGCGATCGCCGGCGCGCCGCGCGCGGCGGCCTTGCCGGTGGCGAAGATGAGCAGCGTGTCGCTGGTCGAGGTGTCGCTGTCGACGGTCACCGCGTTGAAGGTCTTGGCCGTGCCCCGCGACAACAGGTCCTGCAGCACGGAAGCGGCGATCGGCGCGTCGGTGGCAATGAAGGAAAGCATCGTCGCCATGTCGGGCGCGATCATGCCGGCGCCCTTGGCGATGCCGTTGATGGTCACGTCGGTGTCGCCGAGCTTGACCGTCGCCGTCGCCACCTTCGGATAGGTGTCGGTGGTCATGATGGCCTTGGCGGCCTCGGTCCACAGATCCGGCTTGCCGTCCTTGACCAGGCCCGCGAGCAGATGGCTGAATTTGGTGGTGTCGAGCGGCTCGCCGATAACGCCGGTCGAAGCCAGGAACACCTCGCTTTCGGAACATCCTGCGGCCTTGGCCGCCGCCTCGCCGGTCAGCGCGGTCGAGGCCTTGCCCTTCTTGCCGGTGAAGGCGTTGGCATTGCCGGAATTGACCACCAGCACGCGCGCCTTGCCGGCGGGCAGGTTCTGGCGGCAGAAGTCGACCGGCGCCGACGGGCATTTCGACCTGGTGAACACGCCGGCGACAGCCGTGCCCGGATCGAAGACCATGGCGAGCAGGTCGGTTCTGTTCCGGTATTTGATGCCGGCCTCCGCGGTCGCGATGCGCACACCCTCGATGACCGGCATCTTCGGATACTTCTTCGGTGCGAGCGGCGAGATCGTAGCGGACATCGGAACCCCGGAACGGCGATAAAGCGAAAGGAAGGCCGGTTTGCCCGATAGCGCGCCCCGGCGCAAGGGGCGTTCTGGCCGCGCCTTCGCGCCTTGGCCGGCGGTTTTGCAATTGGAAACGCGTCGTTTCGTTTCGCCCGCGAAGCCAATATGATCGGCGGCAGATTCACCGGCTAAGGAAGACTGGAATGGGCGAAGCCGCCGCTCGCGGGCGCAAGTCGATCGGCGCAAAACGCAATCCAGAGAGCGCCGATGCCATCATCGAGGCGGCCGAAGGCGTATTGCGCGAGGCGGGTTATGCCGGCTTCTCGATCGAAGCCGTCGCCCGGCGGGCGCGGGCGGGAAAACCAACCATCTATCGCTGGTGGCCGAGCAAGGCGGCGCTGCTGATCGAGGTCTACCAGCGGCAGAAGCATGTCGAGACGCCCGACACCGGAAACGTCGAGGATGATCTGGCCGGCTTCCTCAGGAATCTGTTCGCGCATTGGCGCGACACCCCATCGGGCAACATCTACCGCTCACTGATTGCCGAGGCGCAGTCGGACGAGACGGCCGCGGCGGCACTTGCCGAATACTCAAAAGGACGCCGCAGCCATACCCGCCTGATGATCGAGCGCGCCAAGGCGCGCGGCGAGGTGGCGGCCGATGTCGATGCCGGGATCGTCGCTGATCTGATCGCGTCCTACGCCTGGCGGCATCTGCTGAGCAACCGCCTCGGCGAAGACGAGGCGGCGATCCGCGCTGCCGTGCGCTATGTGGTGCGAGGGATAGCCCCCGCCCCATAACGAAAGGGCGCCCGAAGGCGCCCTTTGCAAACTATCGGCCGGCGGCCGGATTACTTGCCAGCTTCCAGCGTGTCGATGTCCTTCTTGAGCTTCTCGTCCGGAATCTCGACCTTGGCTGCCGCGCGCAGCTCCTTGACCATGGCGAAATACTTGTCGCGGATCACCGCCTGCTTGGCCTGGTCCTTGACGTCGTCGAAGGCCGGCGGCTGCTTGGCGCGCTTGTCTTCGAGCTTGATGACGTGCCAGCCGAACTGCGTCTGCACCGGCTCCTTCGTGTATTTGCCGACGTCAAGCGCGAAGGCCGCCTTGTCGAATTCCGGCACCATCTGCCCCGGTCCGAACCAGCCCAGATCGCCGCCACTGGTTTTGCCCGAGGGGTCGTTGGTGTGCTCGTTGGCGAGCTTCTGGAAGTCGGCGCCACCGTCGAGCTGCTTGATGATCGCCTCGGCCTCTTCCTTCGTCTTCACGAGGATGTGACGCGCATGCACTTCATTGACCGGCGGCGTGTTGGCGATCTCCTGGTCGTAGCGGGCGCGCACTTCGGCGTCCGTGACCTTGTCGACCACTTCCTTCTCGACGACCTCGCCATGCAGCGCGCGCGCCTGCAGGAAAGCCATGCGGCGCTGGAAGTCGGCGTCCTTGTCGAGGCCGCTGTCGACCGCCTTCTTGGCCATGACGCGGATTTCGATCGCCGCCGAAAGGGCGGCCGCGCGGCGCTGGTCCGGCGGCAGCTGAGCGAACTGTTGCGAGAGTTCGCCTTCGGCGAGCCGCAGATCGGCCTCAGTCAGCTTCTCGCCATTGATGGTGGCGACCACGGCATTGGGATCGACCGGCGCGGCGGGAGCGGCGGCAGGCGCGGCAGCCTCCGCGGGCTTGGTCTCCTGCGCCATCAGCGGCGACAGACAGAGAGCCGAGAGCCCGAAGGCCAGACCGAAGCTGGCGAGCGAGGCGCGGCGGAACGACAGGGACATCAAGATAACTCCAATGGGATTGCCAATGAGGATCGCGTGAGCGGAAGGGTTCCAGATCAGTCGAATTGTGGCGGAATTTGGCGCTGCCCGTAGGGCTAACGCGGCGTTGACATCGATTGAGCCCCCTCTTATCTGTCCAACGACTTGGCGTCCAGAACCGTTTTCCGGGCGCTTTTTGCGTTTGTCCGCATTCACGCGGATTTGATGGGCCCGCCAGGCGCCTGTCGCAAACGGCCAAAATTGCTATCGAAAGGACCATTGGATGGTCAGTCTCGGCGGTCTCGCCCGTAAGGTTTTCGGTTCCTCCAATGACCGGCGTGTCAAGTCGACCCGGCCCAGGGTCGAGGCCATCAACGCCATGGAAAACGAGATGCATGCGCTTTCCGACGCCGAACTCGCCGGGCGCACGGAGAAATTCCGCCAGGACCTCGCCAACGGCGCTTCGCTCGACGATCTCTTGGTTCCGGCCTTCGCCACGGTGCGCGAAGCGGCCCGCCGCGTGCTCGGCATGCGGCCTTTCGACGTCCAGTTGATCGGCGGCATGGTGCTGCACAATGGCGGCATCGCCGAGATGCGCACCGGCGAGGGCAAGACCCTGGTCGCCACCTTGCCCGTCTATCTCAATGCGCTCGCCGGCAAGGGCGTGCATGTGGTTACCGTCAACGACTACCTCGCCAAGCGCGACGCCGAATGGATGGGCCGCGTCTATAAATTCCTCGGCCTGACCGTCGGCATCATCGTGCACGGACTTTCCGACGACGAGCGCCGCGAGGCCTATGCCTGCGACGTCACCTACGCCACCAACAACGAGCTCGGCTTCGACTATCTGCGCGACAACATGAAGTATGAGCGCTCGCAGATGGTGCAGCGCGGCCATTCCTACGCCATCGTCGACGAGGTCGATTCCATCCTGGTCGACGAGGCGCGCACGCCGCTGATCATTTCCGGTCCGCTCGAGGACCGCTCGGAAATGTACAACACCATCGACGCCTTCATGCTGAAGCTCGGCCCGGCCGACTACGAGGTCGACGAGAAGCAGAAGACGACGATCTTCACCGAGGACGGCACCGAGAAGCTCGAAAACATGCTGCGCGACGCCGGCCTGTTGAAGGGCGAGTCGCTCTACGACGTCGAGAACGTGGCCATCGTCCACCACGTCAACAATGCGCTGAAGGCGCATCTGCTGTTCCAGAAGGATCGCGACTACATCGTGCGCAACGGCGAGATCGTCATCATCGACGAGTTCACCGGCCGCATGATGCCCGGACGGCGCTATTCGGAAGGCCTGCACCAGGCGCTCGAGGCCAAGGAGCATGTGCAGATCCAGCCGGAGAACCAGACGCTGGCATCCGTCACCTTCCAGAACTACTTCCGCCTCTACAAGAAGCTCGCCGGCATGACCGGCACGGCGCTGACCGAGGCCGAGGAATTCGCCAACATCTACAATCTCGAGGTCACCGAGATCCCGACCAACCTGCCGGTCATCCGCAAGGACGAGGACGACGAGGTCTACCGGACGGTCGAGGAGAAGTACAAGGCGATCGTCAAGGAGATCCGCGAAGCCAGCGCCAAGGGCCAGCCGACGCTGGTCGGCACCACCTCGATCGAGAAATCCGAGCAACTGGCCGAGCGCCTGCGCAAGGACGGCTTCAAGAATTTCGAAGTGCTGAACGCCCGCCACCACGAGCGCGAGGCGGCCATCGTCGCCCAGGCCGGCAAGCCCGGCGCCATCACCATCGCCACCAACATGGCCGGCCGCGGTACCGACATCAAGCTCGGCGGCAACGCCGAGATGCGCATCGCCGAGGAACTGGGCGACATGCCCGAGGGCCCAGAGCGCGAAGCCCGGGAAAAGGAAATCTACGACGATGTCGAACGCCTGAAGGAAAAGGCGCTGGCTGCCGGCGGCCTTTACGTTCTGGCCACCGAACGCCACGAATCGCGCCGCATCGACAACCAGCTGCGTGGCCGCTCCGGCCGCCAGGGGGATCCGGGCCGCTCGAAATTCTTCCTGTCGCTGCAGGACGATCTGATGCGCATCTTCGGCTCCGAGCGCATGGACGGCATGCTGCAGAAGCTCGGCCTCAAGGAAGACGAGGCGATCATCCATCCCTGGATCAACAAGGCGCTGGAGAAAGCGCAGAAGAAGGTCGAGGCGCGCAACTTCGACATCCGCAAGAATCTGTTGAAGTATGACGACGTCTCGAACGACCAGCGCAAGGTGGTGTTCGAGCAGCGCATCGAGCTGATGGACGGCGAAGGCCTGTCGGAGACGATCACCGAAATGCGTGAAGGCGTCATCGACGAGGTCGTCGCCAAGAACATCCCCGAAAACGCCTATGCCGAGCAATGGAACGTCGCTGGCCTCAAGGATGAAGTGGCGCAGTACCTCAATCTCGACCTGCCGATCGAGGAATGGGTCAAGGAAGAAGGCATCGCCGAGGACGATATCCGCGAGCGCATCGCGGCCGCGGCCGACGCCGCCGCCAAGGAGCGCGCCGACCGCTTCGGCCCCGACGTGATGAATTATGTCGAGCGTTCAGTGGTTCTGCAGACGCTCGACCATCTGTGGCGCGAGCATATCGTCAATCTCGATCATCTGCGCTCGGTCGTCGGCTTCCGGGGCTATGCCCAGCGCGACCCGCTGCAGGAATACAAGGGCGAGGCCTTCGAGCTGTTCCAGGGCATGCTCGGCAATCTGCGCCAGGCCGTCACCGCGCAGCTGATGCGCGTCGAGCTGGTGCGCCAGGCGGCCGATGCGCCGCCGCCTGAAACGCCCGAGATGTTCGGCAGCCACATCGACGGCTCCACCGGCGAGGACGATTTCCAGGGCGGCGAGACCGCGCTTCTCATGCGTCAGGACACCAGCGCCGTCGTCGCGCCGGAAAACCGCGACCCGAAGAACCCGGCGACCTGGGGCAAGATCGGCCGCAACGAAGCCTGCCCCTGCGGCTCCGGCAAGAAGTACAAGCACTGCCACGGCGCCTTCGCCTGACGCTTGTTTCCTTCTCCCCGCTTGCGGGCCTCAATGCCGTCATCCTCGGGCTTGTCCCGAGGATCTACCGGCCTCCCCGAACTGGTCGCGCTCTATCCGTGTGCGACGGCGGATCCTCGGGACAAGCCCGAGGATGACGGCCCCTGCGGATGACGGCGTTGTGTTGGCCTTCGCCGATAAACCCATAGGCGATTGCCCTGACGCTTGCGGGGAGAAGGTGGCCCGCAGGGGATGAGGAGCATCGCCGGTGCTGGCGATGTCCTTCAGGCGCAGAAACCAAATCTCACACCAGCCCCGACGCGCGCGCCGCCGCCGCCGCTTCGCCGCGCGAGACAGCTTCAAGTTTCCCGAGCACCGCTGAAACATGGTGGTCGACCGTCTTCGGCGAGATGGTCAGATGCGCGGCGATCTTCTTGTTGGAGAAGCCTCGTTCGATCAACTGCAGGACCTCCATCTGGCGCTGCGTGAGGCCGGCCTGGTTGGCGCGCGTCGCCTGTCGCGGTCCTCTCGCGATATGGCTGACGCCGCTCTGCCGCAGCAGGCCGCGCACGTGCTGCGCCACCGGCCTTGCGCCGAGCGCCTCGAAAATGTCCAGCGCTTCACGCCGCGCGGCCTCGTCGCCTTGCAGCAAGGCAAGCGCTCGTTCGAAAGGGGCGCCCATATTTGTCCAAAGCGCAGCGGCGGCGCGCCAGTCGCCAACCAATTGCAGGCGGTGCGGCTCGGCCATGCCATCGGCCTCGCCGGGATCGCTTTCAGGCGACAAAAGCCGCCGCCAGGTCGCCAGCTCACCGAACACCGCCCGCGTCGGCGCGAGGCCTTCGGCAAGGGCGATCAGATGCAGCGCTTCATCCCTGTCGCCCTCGCCCAGCCATGCCAGCTCGGCCATCACCCCGGCAAAAGGCACTAGCCGTTGCAGCTCCATGCCCTTGTCCAGGAACCGCCTCATTTCTTCCACGATCGGCTCGGCCGGGTCGCCGCGGCGGATGCGCAATCTGGCCAGGGCCACCAGCGACGGATAGCGTACCAACGGCGTCGTTGCTTCATCGTCGACAACCTCATGCGCCATCGCTGCGGCATCGTCCCAGAGGCCGAGCCTCAGCAGAAGCTGCGCCTGCACGCCGCGCATGTAATCGCGCCATGTCGCCAGATCGTTCTCGATGCAATAGGCAATGCCGCGACCCAGGAACGACGCCGCCTCCTTGAAGTTGAGCCTGTTCATCTCGACGCAGGCGCAGTTGGTGAAGGCGCGCGCAGCGTGTTCCTGGAAGTTTCCCGACAATGCGATTCCCAGGCTGCGGGCGAGATCGCGCCGCCCTTTGGTGAAATCCAACCATTGCCCGGCGGCGCCGACATTGTTCAGCGCATGACACAGAATATCCGGCCGGTTGAGCCGCTCCGCCAGCTCGACCGCCTTGCCGCCGAGCGAAAGCGTATCCTCGAGCCGCTCGGCAAGCATCGCCAGCTGCGAGAGGTTCGAGTAGGCCATCGCCAGCTCGGCGCTGTCGGGGGCAGTCTCCAGAAGCTCGACCGCCTGCTCGCCGAAACGGTCCGCGGCACCGCGATCTCCGAGCAGGTAGGCGAAGCGCGACAAACACCTGAGGCTGTCGCCTTCCTTGACACGGTCGCCCAACGCCTGGCGCAGCTGGCGCGCCCGGCCCTGCGCCTCCATCGCCGCGTCGACGCGGCCGATCAAGTGGCACTCGAAGGCGTGGCCCTCATAGAGCTCGGCTCGCTTCTCGACCGGCAGCATATCCGCATAGCGCAGGGCAACCTCGTAATAGCCCACCGCGTCGCGATGCGCGCCGACCCGCGAAGCCTCGCGCGCCGCGGCCGGCGCGAGCTCGCGCACCACGTCCAGGTTCTGCGCTTCCACCGCATGGTGCACCAGCCTGGCAGTGGCCACTTGCGGGTTTTCGCGCAAGGCCGCTAGGGCGCGCTCATTGTACTCCCGCCGTTTGCTGGGCGTCAGCGCCATCTCGATGGCCGTGCGGGCGATCTCGTGCCGGAAGGCATAGCCGTCGCCGAAATCCTCGAGCAGCCCGTTGGCGACGCATTCGGCGAGCTGGCCGGCGGCGGCAATCCCGCAAAGGCCGCTCAGCGCCCACGCGTCGGCGCGGCGCGGAAACACCGAGACGGCGTCGAGCATCGAGCGCGCGCCGGGCGACAGTTTTTCAGCGCGCGCCAAAACGGCGTCACGCACGCTCGCCGGCAACGCGCCATCGCCTTCCGCGGCGAGCAGCTCGGTGACGAAGAAGGCGTTGCCGGCGCTCGCCCGGTAGATTGCGTCGCCGTCGCGCTCGGCGGTTGCGGCGAGCGAGAGCACGGCGCTTTCGCTGAGCAGCGGCACGTCGATACGCACCGCATTGCCGGCCGGGATCTCGCCGAGCGCCCGGCGCACGCGCATCTGCCCTTCGCTGCGGTCGGTTCGCGCCGTGATCAGAAGCAGGATGTGGGTGTTTGCGATGCGCCGGCCGAGGAAGCGCACGAAATCGAGCGTCGCGTCATCGGCCCAGTGCAGGTCTTCGATGATGAGCAGGCAAGGGCCATTCGCCTCGAAGACGTCGAGCGCCTCGGAAAACAAGGGCAGCCGCTGTACCTGGCGGTCGTCGATCGCTCGCGACAGTTCCCACTGCGCGTTGCGCGCCAGATCGTGAAGCGGACCAAGCGGATCGGGAATGGAGAGGTCTTCGCAGGCGCTTCGCAGCACCGTCAGGCCGTCGTCCAGCCGGTTCGCGAACGCCTCGACGAGCGCCGTCTTGCCGGCGCCGGCCTCGCCCGAGACGACCGCGACGCGGCCGCGGCCCCCTGTTGCATCCGCCAACAAGGCATCCATCTGCTGCAGCTGCGGCTGCCGTTCCAGAAGCATCATCGCTCTCTCGCGAAATCGGAATTCCCACCACGGCGGGTCGCCGCCGCGATAGCGTGGGAAACGGGACTGAAATGTGACTTTCCACACATTCCAGTGCCATCTTCCACATAAAACGTTCCAAAGATAGGGAATCGTCCCGGACAATATGGGGAATGGCTCCGATGCGCGGTCTTTGCCGAAATGGTGGGATCGGCCTTGCTCGAAACGAGCCCAATCCAATCACGAAAGGAACGACGATCGTGCCACGCTATCTCGTTGAACGCACTTTCCCGGAAGGGCTGAACGTACCGATGAACGATGCCGGCGCCACCGCGATGGGCGGCGTCATCGCCCGCAATGCCGAGAAAGGCGTCACCTGGGTGCAATCCTTCGTCTCGCCCGACAAGGGCAAGAGTTTCTGCATCTATGACGCGCCCTCGCCGGAGGCGATCCGCAGCACCGCTCAGAAGAATTCGCTTCCCGTCGACAAGATCACGGAGGTGCGGGTCCTCGACCCCTACTTTTATCGCTGACCGGGCGGACCGTGTCGGACAGACCATACCCGTCGCCGCCGGACCTGACGCCGTGCCGGATAGCGAGAGTGTATCCGCCGCGGCGGATTACCTCCCGCCACGGCGCGGCTACATGCGACGGGCCTTGTCGGCGCTGCTTTCGCCGTTGCGAAACCGGCGCCGCCTTCTGCCGCCTCGGAACGATTACCTGAGACGCGATATCGGCCTCGATGAGCGGGAAATGCCGCGCGAATACTGGGAATATTGGTGGCATCACCACTGATCCCGCCCAGAGCAATTCCAGGAAAGGTGTGAAGCGGCTTTCCGTCAGGAATCGCGTCAAATCAAGAGATAGAGCCGTTCGCCGTTTCTTTGAGACGGTGAACGGCTCTGGGCGGGATCAGTGTCCATCCTTTTAACGACAAGCGTCGCCGGCGCCCGGAGTTGGCCTTGGCGGGCCGGCCCGCCGTAGCGCGCCTCAACCGCATTGGAGACATGAAATGACCATTCGCAATTGGACCAGGTGCCTTGTCGGCGCCTCTGCCGCGATCACCCTGCTGATGGCGGGCGCCGCCATGGCCGAAACCGTCAACCCGCTCGCCGAAAAGGTGCGGGCGCTCGACAGCCGCTTCGAGGACGTCGCGGTGGCGAAGGCCGAAGGCTATGCGCCGATCCCCTGCGCCAGCGGCCTCACCGGCGGCGCCATGGGCATCCACTACGTCAACGCCGCCTACCTCAAGGACGATGCGGTCGACGTCGCCAAGCCGGAAGCGGTGATGTACGAGCCGATGGCCGACGGCACGCTGAAGCTGATCGCCGTCGAATACATCACGTCGAAAGGCCCGGCCTCGCTCGAAGGCCATCTCTTCAACTTCAACACCGCGCCCAACCGCTACGGCCTCGGCCCGTTCTACGAGCTGCATGTCTGGGCCTGGAAGCAGAACCCGACGGGCGCCTTCGCCGACATGAACCCGAACGTCTCGTGCGACGCGATGAAGGGGATGTGAGCGCCTATTCCTTCTCCCCGTCACTATACGGGGAGAAGGTGACCCGAAGGGCCGGATGAGGGGCAGCGCCGGCGATTCCGACTTGCCGCCCCTCGTATCCGACAGAGAATGATCACTCAGTTTCGGAAGCCTCCCCCAGCAAGCTCTTCGACACGCGATTCATCCCAATTTTCCGAGGCCGGCGCTGCCCCTCATCCGCCTGCCGGCACCTTCTCCCCGTATAGTGACAGGGAGAAGGAAGCACCCGCACCCACCCTTTCTTAAGGTGTTTCGGATAGACCCGAACGCTGGAAAAAGGCGGAAAACGGAGAGTTGTGGGTGCGCTTTTCCGCGGCAACGACTGCCGGGCGGTTCTTGCCGCAGCGCTGGGCGCTGCGCATCACGCCGCTGCTTGGCCGCGTCGATGCCATCCTCTTCACCGCCGATGCGCGCGGCGAAGCCGGGCGCATGTCGCTGATCGCCTTTTCCATCCGCATCATCAGCGCCTTCATCGCCTTTGTCAGCCAGGTGCTGATGGCGCGCTGGATGGGGTCGTTCGAGTACGGCATCTCGGTGCTGGTCTGGGTGACGATGGTCATCGTCGGCAATCTCGCCTGCCTCGGCTTCCACACCTCCGTCATCCGTTTCATTCCGGAGTATCGTGAGCGCGGCATGCTTGCCGAGCTGCGCGGCATCGTGCTCGCCAGCCGCCTGTTCGTGCTCGTCGCCTCGACGCTGATCGCCGGCCTCGGCGCCCTTGGCGTGTGGCTTGCCTCGGACTGGATCGAAAACTACTACGTCATCCCTTTCATCCTCGGCGTCATCTGCTTGCCGATGATCGCGCTCGGCGATCTCCTGCAAGGGCTGGCGCGTGCCAATTCCTGGGCGCTGCTGGCGCTGTCGCCGACCTATCTGGTACGGCCGGTGCTGATCCTGGCGTTCATGGCGCTGATGCTTGGCCTGCACTATGTGCCGGACGCCAGGACCGCGATCTTCGCCTCGATCGCCGCCACCTATCTCACGACGCTCGGCCAGCTGATGGCCGTCACCTCGCGCATGGACAAGAAGGTCCCGCCCGGGCCGATGACGGTGCATTTCGGCCAGTGGATCCTCGTCTCGCTGCCGATCTTCCTGGTCGAGAGCTTCTTCTTCCTGCTCACCAATGCCGACGTGCTGATGGTGGGCGCCTACCTCCCGCCCAACGACGTCGCCGTCTATTTCGCGACGGTGAAGACGCTGGCGCTGGTGCATTTCGTCTATTTCGCGGTCAAGGCCGGCGTTGCCCAGCGCTATGCGCAATTCACCCATGGCGAGCCGGACAGGCTTGCCGCGTTCGCCCGCGAAACCGTCTCCTGGACCTTCTGGCCTTCGCTTTTGATGGCGCTGCTGGTGCTGGCGCTGGGCGAGCCGATGCTGGTGCTGTTCGGTCCCGAATTCACCGCTGGCTATCCGCTGCTTTTCCTGCTTGTGCTGGGCGTCGTGGCCCGCGCCGCCGTCGGCCCCTGCGAAAGCCTGCTCACCATGAGCGGCAACCAGAACATCTGCGCCGCCGTCTATGCCATGACGCTCGCCCTCAACATCGGCCTCAACGTGCTGCTGATCCCGCTGTTCGGCCTCTGGGGCGCTGCGATGGCAACGAGCCTCGCCATGGTCTTCGAGGCCAGCGCGCTCTCCTTCACCGTCTGGCGCAAGCTCGGTATCGTGATGGCGATCTTCGTGCCTGCAAAGAAGGAAATTGGCTGATGGCCGCCGTCCCGTTGCTCGAAGAGACCAGCGGCGGTCCCGCCGGCGCCATGGTCTCCAACCTTGCCGGCCTGGCGCGTGAGGTCGACCCGGCCCATATCGAGCTCTTCGCCAGCAACAGGCCGGAGCGCAAGCTCGCCATCTATCCGGCCTCGGCCGGTTTCGACCTTGTCGAGGAGCTCGATTATCTCAGCTCCCGCACAGCCGAGCCCAATGTCTTCTTCAACCCGCGCTTCCTGGCGCCCGCGATGCCCCGGCTGGAGGACCGCGAGGTGCGGCTGGCCGTCATCCGCGACGGCGACGAATACCGCAACCGGCTGCGCCTTCTGGTGCCCTTCTCGGTCGAGCGGCCGGCGATCCCGCTCGGCGTTCCGGTGATGCGCACATGGTCGAGCCCGTTCGGCCCGCTCGGCACGCCGGTGGTCGACCGCGACGATCCCATCGGCGTCATCGAGGATTTCTTCTCGATGCTGTCGAGGCCGCATCTCAAGCTGCCAAAAGTCTTCGTGCTGCCCGACATGCGCCTCGACGGTCCGGTGGCGAGCCTGCTCACCTCCTTCGCCGACAGCCGCGGCCTGACGCTGGTGACCACCGGCAAGGTCGAGCGTCCGGTGCTGGAGAGCGAGGCCGACGGCGAGGACTACCTCAAGGCGTCGCTGCGTTCGCATCACTATCGCGAATTCCGCCGGCTGAAGCGGCGCCTTGCCGACCACGGCAAGCTGGAGCACATCGTGGCCCGCGGACCGGACGAGATCCGCCACGCCATCGAAAGCTTCCTGACGCTGGAAGCAGCCGGCTGGAAAGGCCGCGAGCGCACCGCCATGGCGATCGACCGCTACCGCGCCGCCTTCGCCCGCGAGGCCGTCCACCGGCTGGCCGAGCAAGACATGTGCCGCATCCACATGCTGACGCTCGACGGCCGCACCATCGCCTGCCTGGTTGTTTTCGTCGAGGCCGGCGTCGCCTACACTTGGAAGACGGCCTATGACGAGACGCTCTCGGCCTATTCGCCGGGCACGCTGCTGATGATCGAGGTGACCAAGCAGCATCTCGACGATCCCAACATCGTCATGACCGATTCCTGCGCGGTTCCGGATCATCCCGTGATGAGCCGCCTGTGGAGCGAGCGCAAGCCGATGGGCACGCTGGTGGTCGGGCTGACACCGGACGCCGACCGGCTGGCCCGCCAGGCGGCCTCGCAACTGCATCTTTACCGCGAGACCCGCAACATGGCGCGCCTGCTGCGCAACCGCATGCGGAGCCTGTTGAAAAGGCGCTAGATCAACGGCGGCACACAAGCTATGGGTCCGGGCGGGGAATATCGGGCGGGCCTTCACGAAACCATCCAGATGATCAGAAGTCTTTTGCGTCACACCAGTTTCCGTGCGGCTCTGCTGCTGCTTGCGCTGATGCCCACGCGCGCCTTGGCCGGCTCCTGCCCCGAAGACTGCAGCGAACCGCCGCCGCCCGCCGTCAACATCTACAAACACACCGCCGCCGGTCATCTGAGCCCGGTGACCACCGGCGCGCTGCCGCGCGTCTATGTGCCCAACCGCTCTTCCAACAGCGTCTCGGTGATCGACACCGTAACGCTCAAGGAAGTCGACCGCTTCAATGTCGGCAGCAAGCCGCAGCATGTCGTGCCGTCCTGGGATTTGAAGACGCTGTGGGTCGCCAACAACGGCACCGGCAAGAATGGCAGCCTGACGCCGATCGACCCGATTACCGCCAAGCCCGGCCAGCAGGTCCCGGTCGACGATCCCTACAACCTCTATTTCATGCCGGACGGCAGCGCCGCCATCGTCGTCGACGAAGCATTGCAGCAACTCGATTTCCGCGACCCGCACACCATGGCGCTGAAATCGAGCCTGCCGACGCCGGCCTGTCTCGGCATCAACCATGCCGATTTCTCGGTAGACGGCTCCTATGCGATCTTCACCTGCGAATATGGCGATGGCGGCCTGGCCAAGATCGACCTGAAGAACCAGAAGGTGCTCGGCCATCTCGACCTGTCCAAGATGGGCATGCCGCAGGACATCCGCCTCTCGCCCGACGGCAAGGTTTTTTACGTGGCCGACATGATGAATGACGGCGTCTTCCTGATCGACGGCGACAGTTTCAGGGAGATCGGCTTCATCCCGACCGGCATCGGCGCGCATGGCTTCGTCGTCAGCCGCGACGGCAAGCGCCTCTACGTCTCGAACCGCGGATCGCACAAGATGGAGCAGGGCAAGGCCAAGGGCCCGGGCAGCGTGACGGTGATCGACTTCGCCACCCGCTCAGTGGTCGCGCAATGGCCGATCCCCGGCGGCGGCAGCCCCGACATGGGCAATGTCAGCGCCGACGGCAAGCAGCTATGGCTCTCCGGCCGCTTCGACAACGAGGCCTATATGATCGACACGGTGAGCGGCGCGGTGACGAAAATCCGCGTCGGCCTCGAGCCGCATGGGCTGACGGTGTGGCCACAGCCGGGGCGGTATTCGCAGGGGCATACGGGGAACATGCGGTAGGATCGTTTGGGATGGCCTGCCACCCGAAGCTCGCAGAGCGAAGGGTGGTGCCCCTAGCCGGGATCGAACCAGCACTCCTTGCGGAACTCGATTTTGAGTCGAGCGCGTCTACCAATTCCGCCATAGGGGCTCAGGCCGGGCGGCCTGGATGGGCGCGGACTATACGGGCGGATGGGTGTTCGTCAACTGGCCTGTTGCGGATTTGCCCGCGCAGCGGCATTCCCCACCCTTCGGCCCTCGTGGCGACGCAGACATTGTGCGTCGCGAAAAATCTTTCTAGACAGGCGGGGCGTTGAGCGCCTCGCATCCGCAAGCTGGATGCGGCGCTTTGGGTCCTTGTCTTCCTGCCTGCCGTTGCCCACAACCGCAAAGCGTCTCGGGTGACATTGATCAGAGCAATTCCAGGAAAAGCGCGCTGCGGTTTTCCGTCCGGAATTGCGTCGACCGCATTAGGAGAGCCGATGCTTCGCGGACTTTACGACTGGACGCTCTCGCTGGCGGCGCGCAAATCCGCCGAATGGTGGCTGGCCTTCATCGCCTTCGTCGAAAGCTCGGTGTTCTTCATCCCGGCCGACGTGCTGTTCCTACCCATGGCGCTGGCGCGGCCCGAACGCAGCTATCGCTACGCGCTGATCGCCACGGCGGCATCCGTGCTGGGCGGCATTGCCGGCTGGCTGATCGGCTACTACGCCTACGACACGATCGCACGGCCGATGCTGGAGCATTTCGGCGGCCTTGCCACGTTCGAGAAGTGGCAGTCGTCGGGCGCCGAACTGATGCTGGTGCTGCTTGTCACATCCGGCGCGGCGCACCTGCCGCCGATCAAGGTGGTCACCATTCTGGCCGGCGCGCTTCACGTCAACATTGCCGTCTTCATCGTCTCGGCCATCGTGGCGCGCGGCGCTCGCTTCCTGCTGCTTGCCTGGCTGCTGCGCCGCTATGGCGAAGAGATCAGGGAGTTCATCGAAAAGCGCCTGGGATTGATCGTTGGCGCCGGCGCGGCTGCCCTGATTTTGCTCTATATCCTCGTCAGATACGCCCACGGATAGCGACGCAACCAACGGACCCGATCGATGACCGCGACCATGAATGCCGACACCGGACGCCAGCGCACGCGCGCAGCGCTGTTTCTCGCCGTCGCCATGGCGGCGACCGTCGGCTCGGCGCTGGCTTTCCAATATATCGGCGGCTACATTCCCTGCCATCTCTGCCTCGAGCAGCGCACCCCCTACTATATCGGCGCGCCGCTGATGCTGCTGGCCGTGATCGCCTCGATGCTTCATGCGCCGGCCTGGGCGATGCGCGGCCTGCTGGCGATCGGCGGCTTGCTGATGCTCTACGGCCTCTATCTTGGCGTCTACCATTCCGGCGTCGAATGGCATTGGTGGGCCGGCCCGACCGACTGCACCGCCGGCGCCGGGCCGGTTGACACCGGCGGCAAGGGCGTGCTCGACGCGCTCGACAAGTTCGTGCCGCCGTCCTGCGACAAGGCGGCGCTGCGCATCCTCGGCCTGTCGCTCGCCGGCTGGAACGCGATCGCCAGCCTCGTGCTCGCCGCCGTCGCCTTCCGCAGCGCGCTCGCGCGGGATTGAGCCTGATCGAGCGGCACGACGCAGAGTTCGTCCAGAAATTCGCCAGCCCGGATCGGCTGGTGCGGCTTTCGAGAACCGGAGCGGAGCGTACTTAAGTACGTGAGCACCGGAAGCGCAGAAAGCTGCGGCAGACGACCGGGCTCGCGGATTTCTGCCGAACTCTACGGTTCGAGTTCGACATCCCAGTACAGATAATCCATCCAGCTTTCATGCAGATGATTGGGCGGGAACAAGCGTCCGTTGTTGTGCAGGTCGTGCACCGTCGGCTGATAGGGTTTTTGCAGCGGCCACATCTTGGCCTGCGCCGGCATCATGCCGCCCTTGCGAAGATTGCAGGGCGAGCAGGCGGCGACGACATTCTCCCAGGTCGTCGCCCCGCCGCGATGGCGCGGGATGACATGGTCGAAGGTCAGATCCTCCGGCGTGCCGCAATACTGGCACTGGAAGCGGTCGCGCAGGAACACGTTGAAACGGGTGAAGGCGGGATGCCGCGACGGCTTCACATAGGCTTTCAGGCTGACCACGCTCGGCAGCTTCATCGAGAAGGTCGGCGAGGAGACCGCGTGCTCGTATTCGGCGACGATGTTGACCCGGTCGAGGAACACAGCCTTGATCGCGTCCTGCCACGACCAGAGCGACAGGGGGTAATAGCTGAGCGGGCGGTAGTCCGCATTCAGCACCAGCGCGGGAAGCCCATCCGGAGATACGGCAACCGTCACGTCCTTCGCCTCCTACATTCCAAACCGAACGGCGCGGATACTGTAAGCCCGACATGACAGGGATGTGAAGCGGATTGTCTCTCGCCGAAACTCTCAAAAACGCATGATTTTCATGCTTTTTTGGCCATTTCGACGGGAGGCGCCGCGTCCCTGCCCTTCAGTTCACGATAGTAGGCCCAAAAAAGCCGCGACGCGACACCCCGCCAGGGGCTCCATGATTCGGCCAGCCGGATAAGCATTTTTTCCGGCGGACGCGGGTCTATGCCGAGCGCATGGCCGACCGCCGTCTGCAGCGCGACGTCGCGCGCGGGGAACACATCCGGATGGCCGGCGGCGAACAAAAGGTAGCATTCGGCCGTCCATGGGCCGATCCCGGGCACGGCCGTCATCGCCGTGATCGCCTCGCCGGCGTCCAGGGTGCACAGGTGATCGAGATCGAGCCCGCCGGCCACGGCTTGCGCGACCGCAAGCAGCCCGCGCTGCTTCGGCCGCGACAGCCCGGCCTCGCGGAATATGTCCTCGCCGGCGGCCAGGATTGCCTGCGGCGTCAGCGGATCGACCAATTTGACCAGCCGCCCGAAAATGGCGTCGGCGCTCGCGCGCGATACCTGCTGCGAAACGATGATCGAGGCCAGGCTTTGAAACCCCGGTTCCGACAGCCGGAGCGGCACCTCGCCCGCCTTGCCGCGCACCGTCTCCAGCCGCGGATCGATCCGACAGAGGGCGTCGAGCCCAGCCGCAATGTCGTCGAGCGAGGCGATGCGTTGCACGTTGCTTGTTCCCAGGGCGCCCGCGAAGTGGCAATGGATGGCTAAATACCAACTGGCAAAAGCGCCTTTCAACCCGAATGCCATCTCGAAGATGACGCTCCTGACATTTCGCTTCGCCCCGAGCCCGAATGGGGAACTGCATCTCGGCCATGCGTATTCCGCCCTGCTTAACCGGCAGATGGCCGCGCAAGCGGGCGGACGCTTGCTGCTGCGCATCGAGGATATCGACGTCACCCGCTGCACACCCGAATTCGAGGCCGGCTTTTTCCGCGACCTCGAATGGCTGGGACTGCGCTGGGAACAGCCGGTGCGCCGGCAATCGGAACATTTTGCCGAATACCGGGCGGTGCTCGACAGGCTGATCGCCGAGGAACTGGTCTATCCGGCCTTCATGAGCCGGGGCGAAATCCGCGCCTTCATCGCCGAGAGAGGCGGCCGCGACTGGCCGCGCGATCCCGACGGCGTGCCGCTCTACCCGCCGCTCGACAAGGCCTTGCCGGCCAGGGAGCGCAAGCGGCGGATCGCCGAGAACGTGCCCTTCGCCTGGCGGCTCGACGTCGAGGCGGCAAGGATGCGCGTCAGGGCCGACCTGTCATGGACCGAATTCACCGATGAGACGATGTCGGCGACACGGGCGATCGAAGCGCAACCGCAGGCCTGGGGCGACGTCATCGTCGCCCGCCGCGACATCCCGACCAGCTACCATCTCGCCGTCGTCGTCGACGACGCGCTGCAGAACGTCAGCCATGTCGTGCGCGGCCAGGACCTTTATGCGGCGACGGGTGTGCAGCGTCTGCTGCAGGAACTGCTCGGCATGCCGCAGCCGCGCTACTTCCACCATCGCCTGATACTTGGCACTGACGGCAGAAAACTGTCCAAAAGCTTCAAGGACACGGGCCTAGCCGCGCTTCGCGAGGCAGGCATGTCGCCGCAGGACATCAGGCAGTTGGTCGGTCTGTGACTAGAGTCGCGCCATCCCGGCCTTGATCAGCGCCAGCACGCTGATGAAGATAAAAGCGCCGCCGAGCCCGCAGGCAACCGCCAGCCTGAGATCGCTCAGGCTGATGCCATGCTTGCTGGCGGCCGTCAGGGCGACGAAAAAGCCGAAGATGAACAGCAGCGTGTTGCCGGTTGGGCCAAATCCGCTCTCCTTCATGATCGCGTCGAGCGCCGTGCCGAAGAAGAAACCGAAGCCGGCGATGATCAAGAAGGCGAACAACAGCGAAGTCGTGTCGAGATGCAAAAACATGCCCACCCATGGCGCGACGACGCGCCATGCCCCTCCTGGCACGGTTTGTTGAATTCGACTTAGCTTATGGATCAAACGTTTCGTTTTGCTTGCCGGATTGAACGGCATTAGAGCAATTGCCGTCATCAACCGTTCACCCCGGCAGCCTCCCATCCATGCAGAGCATCAAGCGGTTCATTCCCGCCTCCTTCGTCGTTTTGTGGGCGACAGGCTTCATCGGCGCGCGCTACGCCATGCCCTGGGCGGAACCCTTCACCTTCCTTGCCATCCGCTTCGTGATCGCGGCGATCCTCTTTGCCGGCCTCGCCATGCTACTTGGCTCTCGCAAGGCCACGCGCGACGAAGCGCTGCACGCGACGGGCGCCGGCGTCCTCATGCACGGCGTCTATCTCGGCGCCGTCTTCTGGGCGATCCACCGGGGCATGCCGGCGGGGTTTTCGGCATTGATCGTCGGCCTGCAGCCACTGATCACCGCCGTGCTCGCCGGCAGATTCCTCGGCGAGGCGATCCTGCCCCGCCATTGGGCCGGGCTCGCTATCGGGCTTGTGGGCGTCGTCATCGTGCTGTGGCCGAAGCTCGGAGCGGTCGGCGGCGGCGTGACCGCGGCTACATTAATCGCCTCGCTCGTCTCGGTGCTCGCCATGAGCGCCGGCACCATCTGGCAGAAGCGCTACGCTTCCGGCGGCGATCTGGTGTCGGCGACGATGTGGCAGTATGTCGGCGGCTCCGCGGTCATGATCCTGGGCTCGCTCGCCTTCGAGACGCGCGCCATCACTGTCAATGGCGAGTTGATCTTTGCCATGGCCTGGCTGGTCCTGGTGCTGTCGGTCGGCGCCATCTTCCTGTTGATGGTGATGATCAGGGACGGCGAAGTGTCGAAGGTAGCCTCGCTGTTCTACCTGGTGCCGGCCGTGACCGCGGGCATCGCCTGGGTCCTTTTCGACGAGCAGCTCAACCTGCTGCAGATCGCCGGCATGGCGATCGCCACGCTTGGCGTCGCCCTGGCGACGGCTGGCCAGGCTGGGGGGAAGGGGAATTGAAGAATTGAGGAATTGGGGAAAAACCGGCAAGAGCTAGCGCTGTGGCCCTTCTTCAATTCTTCAATTCTTCAGTTCTTCAATTCCTCTGCTCGGGGACGCCAGCTCAGCCAACTCGGGCACGCGCCTCCAGATAGCGGCTGATCGCGGCGTTGAGCTCGCCGCCGAGGATGAAGATCGCCGAGATGATGTAGAGGAAAACCACCGCGATCATGATCGAGGCGAGCCCCGCATAGGTCGTCACGTAGGACGAGAAATGATCGAGATAGCTGGCGAAGATGGTCGAGCCGGCGAGCCAGGCGATCAGCGTGAAGACGATGCCCGGTATGATCGAGACAAAGCGGCGCTTGCCGGCCGGCAGCCAGATATGCACCGAGAACAGCCCGATGACGATGACGGTAGAGGCGACGACGTAACGCCACAGCGTGATGGTGCCCATATAAGGCTTGATCCATTCGAGATGCGCCTCCGCCAGCCTGGCCAGCAGAGGGGCGAACACCAGAAGCACGCTGACGGCCAGGAAGCAGGCCGTAGCGATCAGCACGAAAATGATGCTCTGCACCCTGCGGTGGATGATGCCGCGCGTTTCGGTGACACGATAGGCCCGGTTGAGCGAGGTGCGCAGCGCCTCGATGCCGTTCGACGCGAAATAGGCGGCAAGCACGACGCCGTAGGTCAAAAGGTCGGTTCGCCTGACGGTGAGGACGTTCTGCACCTCGCGCGCGATCGGCTTGGCGATCTGCTCCGGCCAGGTGTCGAAGACGAGATGCACCGCCGTATCCGAGAACGCCTGCGCGCCGAGGAAACTGGCCAGTGTCGTGGCGAAGATCAGGAACGGAAACAGCGCCATCAGCGAGGTGATGGCGAGATGGCTGGCCATCGCCCAGCCGTCGTCATTGGTGAAATGGCCGATCGCATCGTAGAGCACGCGCTTGACGGCGACGATATTCCTGAGCAAGGACCCGCGCTCCGCTCGATTGTGTCGACGCCGCGAATATGGGAAGTGATTGCGGCAAATGGCAACCCCAGGTCAGACAACGTCCACCGTCGCGAAAGAGTTGCGCACCGTCATCGTCACCGGGGCCTCCTCCGGCATCGGCGCCTATTGCGCGCGGGCCTTGAAGGCCGAGGGCTGGCGGGTCTTCGCAACAGCGCGCAAGCCAGCCGACATCGCCGTGCTCGAGGCCGACGGCTTGGAAGCCTTCTATCTCGATTATCGTGAGCCCGAATCCATCGCCGCGCTGGTCGAGGCGGTGCTTGAACGCACCGGCGGCACGCTTGACGCGCTGTTCAACAACGGCGCCTACGCCCAGCCCGGCGCCGTCGAGGACCTGCCGGTCGCAGCGCTGCGCGAGCAGTTCGAGGCCAATTTCTTCGGCTGGCACGACCTCACCCGGCGCGTCATGCCGGTCATGCGCCGCCAGGGGCACGGCCGTCTCGTCCATTGCTCCTCGATCCTCGGACTGGCGCCTGTCCGCTTCCGCGGCGCCTATTCGGCATCCAAGCACGCCATCGAAGGCCTGATGCTGTGCATGCGCCAGGAGCTCGAAGGCAGCGGCATCCATCTCTCGCTCATTGAACCGGGACCAGTGACCTCGAAGATCGCCAGCAATGGCTTGCCCTGGTTTTTGAAGAACATCGACGTCGAGAATTCCGTCCACCGCGCCGATTATCAGGCGCAGCTCGCCCGGCTGCAGGCCGGCGGCAGCGTGTCGAAGCTGAAGCCCGGCCCGGAGATCGTGCACAAGGCGCTCCGCCACGCGCTTCTGTCACAGCGCCCGCGCCCACACTATGTGGTAACGGTGCCGGCCAGGATCGGTGCGGTGCTGAAACGTATCCTGCCGGCGTCACTGCTCTACCGCGTGCTCGCCAGGCGCGCCTGACCGAAACTGAACCGGAGCCAGCCAGATGGTCATCATCTTGAAGATTCTCGCCGTCATCGCGATGGCGGCCGTGCTGATCGTGCTGGTCCGCGGCCTGATCAACATGATGCGCGGCGGCTCCGGCGTCACCTCGAACAAGCTGATGCAAGCCCGTGTGATGCTGCAGGCCGTAGCCTTGGCGCTGCTGTTGCTGGTGGTCTATTTCACGCGCAAATAACGCGGGCTCGGCTATTCCAGGAAGATGCGGTTTGCCGCCCGGAATTGCCGTAAGAAGTCGCTCAAGAGGGGGATGGTATGGTCAAGCTCAACAAGATCTACACCCGCACCGGCGATGACGGCACCACCGGGCTCGGCACCGGCGCGCGGCGGCTGAAATCCGACCTGCGCGTCGATGCCTATGGGACCGTCGACGAGGCCAATGCCTGCATCGGCTTGGCCCGCATCCATACCGCCGGCGGCCATCCCTTGATCGACGCCATGCTGTCGCGCATCCAGAACGATCTGTTCGATCTGGGGGCCGACCTTGCCATACCCGACGACGGCAAGCCCATGGACTACGAGCCGCTGCGTATCGTCGCCGCCCAGACCGGCCGCGTCGAACAGGACATCGACCTCCTCAACAAGGAACTGCAGCCGCTGAAATCCTTCGTGCTGAACGGCGGCACGCCGGCCGCCGCCGCGCTCCATCTGGCCCGCACCGTGGCGCGCCGGGCCGAGCGCCTGATGGTGGCGCTAGCGCAGGATCCGACCGAGCATGTCAACCGCGAGGCGCTCAAATACATCAACCGCGTCTCGGATTTCCTGTTCGTTGCCGCCCGTGCCGTGAATGACAATGGAAAGGCCGACGTGCTATGGGTTCCCGGCAAGAACCGCTGAATTCAGGGGCGGGAGGGTCCGATGTTCATCCCGCTTTATGACACCAACAGGCTGCGCCACATCCGCCTGCAATATGTGACGATCGGCCTGATCGTGGCGAATGCGCTGGTCTATCTGGCGACCACGCTTGGCGGTGAGAACTTCACCAATGCCGCGGTTCTCGGTCTCGGCTTCATCCCCTCGGTGGTCCACGACAAGGTCGAGCTGTCGCCAGAATTCGTCGTCATCCCCGAAAGCCTCAGCTACCTCACCTATTCCTTCCTGCACGCCGACATTTTCCATCTCGGCGGCAACATGCTGTTCCTGTGGGTGTTCGGCGACAATGTCGAGGATGCGCTCGGCCATATACGCTACCTGATCTTCTACCTCGCCTGCGCCATCGCGGGCGCTTTCTTCCAGGGGCTGGTGGCCTGGGATTCGCAGGTGCCGCTGATCGGCGCCTCCGGCGCCATTGCCGGCGTCGTCACCGCCTATTTGATTCTCTACCCTCGCGTGAAGGTCTGGGTGCTGGCCTTTGCCCGCATTCCCTTGCGCATTCCGGCCTTCATCCCGCTGATCCTCTGGATCCTTTTCCAGATCGTGATGTTTGCCGCCGGCGGCGAGGACCAGATTTCCTGGGCCTGCCATATCGGCGGCATCATCGCCGGATTCGTGCTGGTGCTGGTGCTGCGCAGCCGCGGCGTGCCGCTTCTGGCCGGCACCGACGGCGAGCCGGACCCGACGCCGAACATCCAGCAGCCGCCTGTCCCTGTCGAGCCGGCGGGCAGCGACTCGGCGCAGCCGGGGTCGCAATGGGGCCGTGGAGCAGCAACGCCTCGCGACTGAACCGATTTGGGTGCGTCATGGGATATTGACGCGCGGATTTGCCGCCACTACGGAAACGGCACCGTTGGGCGGATATTCCGCCGCTAATGTCGGCTTTCGACAACTCTGACAGGGCGTACGCTGCTATAGCGCCCCGACTATCTCAGGAGAGGTGACAGGAAAATGAAGATCCTTGTGCCCGTGAAGCGGGTTGTGGATGCCAACGTCAAGGTCCGGGTGAAAGCCGACGGACTGGGCGTCGAGCTTGCCAACGTCAAGATGGCGATGAACCCGTTCGACGAGATCGCGGTCGAGGAAGCGATCCGCATCAAGGAAGCCGGCAAGGCTGAGGAAATCATCGTCGTCTCGGTCGGCCCGCAGCAGGCGCAGGAAACGCTGCGCACCGCGCTCGCCATGGGCGCCGATCGCGCCATCCTGGTCAGGACCGACGAGCAGACCGAGCCGCTCGGCATCGCCAAGGTGCTGAAGGGTGTGGTCGAGGCCGAGAAGCCCGGCCTCGTCATCCTCGGCAAGCAGGCGATCGACGACGATTCCAACCAGACCGGCCAGATGCTGGCCGCGCTGCTTGGTTGGTCGCAGGGCACCTTCGCCTCCAAGGTTGAGCTCGCCGGCGACAAGGCCAAGGTGACGCGCGAAGTCGACGGCGGCCTGCAGACCGTGGAGCTGAAGATGCCTGCGATCGTTACCGCCGACCTTCGCCTCAACCAGCCGCGCTATGCCTCGCTGCCCAACATCATGAAGGCCAAGAAGAAGCCGCTCGACGAGAAGAGCCCGGCCGACTTCGGCGCCGACGTCAAGCCGCGCCTCAAGGTGATCAAGACCGAGGAGCCCGGCGGCCGCAAGGCGGGCGTCAAGGTGAAGTCGGTGGCCGAGCTGGTCGAGAAGCTGAAGAACGAAGCCGGCGTGCTCTAAAGCGATCAGGAAAGGACAAAGAAAATGGCAATTCTCCTCATCGCCGAACACGACAACGCAAGCCTTTCCGACCAGACCGCAAAAGCGCTGTCGGCGGCTCTCCAGATCGGCCAGGATGTCGACGTGCTGGTGGCCGGCAAGGGCGCCAAGGGCGCGGCAGATGCCGCCGCCAAGCTGAAAGGTGTCCGCAAGGTGCTGCTCGCCGAAGCCGACGAGCTTTCGGAACGCCTCGCCGAGCCGACCGCGGCTCTCGTGGTGTCGCTTGCGGGCGGTTATGACACGATCATCGCGCCGGCGACCTCCGCCGGCAAGAACATCGCGCCCCGCGTGGCAGCACTCCTCGATGTCGCCCAGGTGTCGGAAATCATCGAAGTCGTCTCGCCTGACACCTTCAAGCGGCCGATCTATGCCGGCAACGCCATCCAGACTGTCCAGTCGACCGACGCCAAGAAGGTCATCACGGTGCGCACGGCCTCCTTCGCGGCAGCGCCCGAGGGCGGATCGGTCCCGGTCGAGACAGTCGGCGCCGCCGCCAACCCCGGCCTGTCGTCTTTCGTCGAGAACAAGCTCTCGGAGAATGATCGCCCGGAACTGACCTCGGCCAAGATCATCATCTCGGGCGGCCGCGCGCTCGGCTCCTCGGAGAAGTTCCAGGAAGTCATCCTGCCGGTCGCCGACAAGCTCGGCGCCGCGGTCGGCGCCTCGCGCGCCGCCGTCGACGCCGGCTACGCGCCGAACGACTGGCAGGTCGGCCAGACCGGCAAGGTGGTCGCGCCCGACCTCTACATCGCCGTCGGCATTTCCGGCGCCATCCAGCACCTCGCCGGCATGAAGGACTCCAAGGTCATCGTCGCCATCAACAAGGACGAGGAGGCGCCGATTTTCCAGGTTGCCGACTACGGCCTGGTCGGCGATCTCTTCGTCATCCTGCCGGAGCTGCAAAAGGCGCTTTGACGCCGTCCGTTCCAGCATATTAAAATCCAAAGGGTGGGGTAGACGAAGTCGCCCCGCCCTTTTAGTTTGCACTGCACAAAAAGCGGGCCATCAAGGCCCGGAGTCAATCCGGCGGTTCGCATCCGGATTGCGGGAAACAAACAAGCAGGAGCGTCTTTGTACTTCAAGGAAAGTGCGGGCGTTCCGGACGGGATCGGGGTCATGAGCAAGATCGAGACGATCGGCATTGTCGGCGCGGGTCAGATGGGTGGGGGTATTGCCCATGTCTCGGCGCTGGGTGGCTACAAGGTCCTGATCCACGATACATCGGCCGACCGGATCGAGAAGGGCATCGCCACCATCAGCGGCAACATGGCCCGCCAGGTCGGTTCCGGCAAGCTCGAGGAAAAGGCGCGCAACGAAGCGATGGCGCGCATCTCCGCCGCCCCGGCCATGGCCGACCTCGCCGCCGCCGACCTCGTGATCGAAGCGGCGACCGAGGACGAGACGGTCAAGCGCAAGATCTACGCGCAGCTCTGCCCGCAGCTCAATCCGGAAGCGATTCTGGCGACCAACACCTCGTCCATCTCGATCACCCGGCTCGCCGCCCAGACTGATCGTCCCGAGCGCTTCATCGGCATACATTTCATGAACCCGGTGCCGGTGATGAAGCTGGTCGAGTTGGTGCGCGGCATCGCCACCGAGGACCAGACCTTCGAGGCCGCCAAGACCTATGTGAAGCACCTCGACAAGACCATCACCGTCTCGGAGGATTTCCCCGCCTTCATCGTCAACCGCATCCTTTTGCCGATGATCAACGAGGCGATCTACACGCTCTATGAGGGCGTCGGCACGGTCGACGCCATCGACACCGCCATGCGGCTCGGCGCCAACCATCCGATGGGACCGCTGCAACTCGCCGACTTCATCGGCCTCGACACCTGCCTGTCCATCATGCAGGTGCTGCATGAGGGCCTGTCGGACTCGAAATACCGCCCCTGCCCGCTGCTGGTGAAATATGTCGAGGCGGGCTGGCTCGGCCGCAAGACCGGTCGCGGCTTCTACGACTATCGCGGCGACCATCCGGTGCCGACGCGCTGATTGTCCGCGGCTGGACCCTTTCGACGCGGCTCAGGACGCCGCGGCGAGCGGCATAGGCGGCACATCTCTTGAAGCTTCGTCCGGCGCGGCGGAAACGCAACCGCGGCCGGCAGCCTTGGCGGCGTAGCAGGCGGCGTCCGCGCGGGCGATGATCTCGTCCACCTCACCGCAACCGGCGCGGATCGGCGCAAGGCCGATGCTGGCGCCGATCGAATGCGGGCGGCCGTCCCAGCTGAAATTGAGGTTGCGGATGGCATCGATGATCGAGCGCGCCGCGATCGGCCCGCGCGCCGCGTCGCCCGATTTGAGGATGACGGCGAACTCGTCGCCGCCGAGCCGCGCGACGATGTCTTCCAGGCCAAGCACATTGCGCAAGGTGTCGGCCACGCGCCTGAGCAGTGCATCGCCCGCGGCATGGCCGCCGGTGTCATTGACGGCCTTGAAGTGGTCGAGGTCGACGAACATGAACTGGTGCTCGCCGCCATTGAGACGACACTGGTCGACCAGTTCCTCCATGGTGCGGATGAAGCTCGAACGGTTTGCAAGCCCGGTCAGCGCGTCATGGGCGGCGGCGTAGGCCAACTGACGCTGCAGGGCGCGCGCGTCGGTGAAGTCCTGGAAGACGATGACCAGGCCGCAGAACTCCTCGCGGTCGTTCATGATCGGCGACACCACCTGGCGGATGCTGCAGCGTGTATCGTCGCGCCGCACGAGGACCGCGCGCGTGTTCTGGTCGCAAAGGGGCCGCGCGCTCGCCGAAGGGCGCGTCAAGCCGATTCTCTGCCCGCTTTCCTCGTCGACCGCCCAATAGACATGGCCGAGCACCTTTCCAAGGGCTTCGCCGACGTCAACGCCGGTGAGCTTTTCCGCGACCGGGTTCATGAAGGTGATGCGGTTGGCGGCATCGGTGCAGATCACCGCGTCGCCGATCGATTGCAGCGTCACCCTTAGGCGCTCTTTCTCGTCGGCCAGCATCGCGGCCGAAACCATCAGCCGCGCCTCAGCCTCCTTGCGCTGGGTGATATCGGTCAGGCTGCCAATGGCCCGGATCAGCCGGCCCTCGGCGTCGCGCTCGATCGTCTTGCCGCGATCGAGGATCCAGACCCAGTGGCCGTCCTTGTGCCGCATCCGGAACTCGGCCTCGAAGAAGGGCGTCTCGCCGGCAAGGTGCGCGCGATCCGCCTCGGCGACGCGTGCCTGGTCGTCGGGATGGATCATGGTCCGCCAGCGGTCGGGGTCGCCGTCGAGCTCGCCATCGGCATAGCCCAGCATCTTCACCCAGGTTTCGGAATAGGTCGTGCCACCCTTGCGCATATCGAGGCTCCAGACACCCTGTCCGGTGCTGGTGAGCGCGAAATTCCAACGGGTCTCGGCCTCGGCGATGCGCGCCTCCGCCTGCTTGCGCGCGTCGATGTCCTCGATCTGCGACACCAGATAAAGCGGCTTGCCGGTATCCTCGTCCCGGATGACCGAACCGGCGAGCTGTGCCCAGATCGGGGTCCCGTCCTTCCTGAGGTAGCGCTTTTCGAAATGGTAGGAGCTGATCGTGCCTTCCTTCACGTTCAGCATCGTCTCGCGGCCGATCGGCAGGTCGTCCGGATGCGTGATCTGCGGGAAGGTCAGCGCCTCGATCTCCGCGCGGCTGTAACCCAGCATGGCGGCGAAAGCGGAATTGGCCTGCTGGATGCGCCCGTCGAGCCCGACAATGGCGACGCCGATCGCCGAATCCTCCATGGCGCGACGGAAGCGCTGCTCGCTCTCGGCGATCTGCCGGCGGTCATCGACGATACGGTTGATGAACAGCGCCGACAAGAACAGCGTCGCGGCGGTGATGGCGATTGAAATCTGCAGGCAGAACTTCAGCGCGTCCGCACCAAATTCAAAGCGTGGCGACAGGACCGAAGCGGCGGTGGCAACGATGCCAACCGCCAGCAGCCCCTGCGCGGCGTGCCTGTCGGCACGAAGCCCTTTCCAGTTCAACCCCGCCACAATGCGATCCCACCCAATGCGCAACTGCACGTTGCCACAACCCTGGCGGATCGGTTTTAAGGAATCGTTGCGCAGATGAAAGCGGTAGCTCCGCTAACCGGCAAACAATTTCCGGCATGATTAAGGGACTGTTTCGAAACAGCCCCGGCGGGCTACCAGCGCACGAAAAGCCGGCCGCCGATGGCCCCGAGCAGCGTCAGGAAGGCGATGGCGATCGTATACCATGTGGCGACGAACAGCGGCGAATCGTCGAAGCAATGCGCGGCATAGAAGGTCGCCGCCAAGCCGCCCGCCAAAAGACCTGCAACCGCGCCGGCCAGAGCCGGCCGCGTCGGCGCGCCATAGCGCAGCATGCCAAGGAAAATCGCCAGCGGGCCGATGCCGATCAGCGGGATGAAGGTCATGCAGATCATCATGTTGGTGCCGACAAGCCGCTTGCCCCAGTCGGCCTCGGGCACGACGAAAAGCTCCAGGATCACCGCCAGCACGACCAGAAGCGGCGCGGCAACCATCCAGGCCATCGCCCGCCTGGTCGAGGCACCTGGCATCGACAGCACCCGGATCAGCGCGAAGGCGCTGGTCGCAAGCACCAGGGTGAACACGAATTTCGACATGAAGCGCATCGTGTGCATGGCCGGCATGATGTCGGGACGCGGCCCGATGGTCGTAAAGAACACGGCTGCCGCGATCGCCACGGCAACGCCGGCCGCCAGCCACCAGGCCTTGCCGAGCGGCATCGCCTTGTCGCGGGCATCGGCGTCGAGCGCCTTGATGAGATCCTCGGTCCTCATGTCACTGTCGTCCGAATCTTTTGGCGATCGCGGCGAGGCCGCGATGCAACGACACGCGCACCGCCGTTTCGCTGACGCCGAGCCTGGCGGCGGTCTCGCCGATCGAATGGCCGTCGACCGAGATTGACGAGACGACCGAACGCTGCGTCGGCGGCAGTCCCTCGAGCGCCCGGTTTATGTCGCGCTCGCTGACCGTCTCCGTCTCCGGCTCGGCGAAGGTCTCGGCGATCTCGTCGATCTCGACCTCGATGCGGCGCCCTCGCCGGCGAAACGCGTCGATGAGCTTGAAGCGGGCGATCGCGTAGACCCAGGGCAGCACCGGCGCGTCCGGCCGCCAGGTGTGGCGTTTCACATGAATGGCCAGCAAGGTTTCCTGCACGACATCCTCGGGGTCGACTCCGCCCTGAACGATCTTGCGCCGGACAAAGCCGCGAACGAGGGCGGCGATGCGGTGCAGAAAGTCGGCATAAGCCCTTTCGTCTCCCGCGATCGCGGCCCTGAGCAGCCCGGACAGCTCTGCCTCGTCCTTGCCGGTCACAAGAGTTTACTCCCGAAGTTCGCATCTCGGCCCTGGTTTGTTACGTGGCCGGCCAAATAATGTCCAAGCCAAACTGCCGCAAAATCACGATAGTTTGCGACGACCGCCGCGCCTTTTTAAATTTCGCGAAAAGGCGCGGCCCATGCGGCATCCGAGACGGTCGCACGACACGATACTGCTTATTTCGGCGGCGCTGCGATGATTTTTGCGCCATAGGCATGCCGCGATCGCCTTCAGAACCCGGGAAAACAGCCTCGGGCCGGTGCTTTTCAGATTGGCATGGCCCTTGCATCGTAACTGGCGTGCAGAGCGTCTAGGGTTCCGGCCGTGTCCATCACGGTGCTGGTCCGAGAGACGCAACCGCCAGGGATGCATTGAGGCATCCGGCGGAACACGGCGGGCCAAAATCCCGGGAGAACCCTGCACGGGTTTGCTGGCGCGAACCTCTCCCGGATGCGCGCTCCGTGAACCCCCAACAAAAGTCCGGACGCAATCCGGACCGCAAAAAGGGGTACGCAATGCTTCGCAAGCTGGCTGCAATCATCCTGGCCGCGTCACTCAGCCTTCCCTTGATCCCGGCCGCGCAAGCGGCGCCCAAGAAAGACTTCAAGATCTGCTGGTCGATCTATGTCGGCTGGATGCCATGGGGCTATCTCGCCGACAGCGGCATCATGAAGAAATGGGCCGACAAATACGGCATCAACGTCGAGATCACCCGCATCAACGATTACGTCGAAAGCATCAACCAGTACACTGCCGGCGGCTTCGACGGTTGCTCGATGACCAATATGGACGCGCTGTCGATCCCCGCCGGAGGGGGTGTCGACACCACCGCGCTGATCGTCGGCGACTTCTCCAACGGCAACGATGCCGTCATCCTCAAAGACAAGACCGCGCTCAAGGACATTTCCGGCCAGAAGGTCAACCTCGTCGAGCTCTCGGTCTCGCACTACCTGCTGGCGCGCGCGTTGGATACGGTCGGGCTCGCCGAGAAGGACATCACCGTTGTCAACACCTCCGATGCCGACATGGTCGCCGCCTATGGCACCGGCGACGTCACCTCGGTCGTCACCTGGAATCCGCTGGTCTCGGAAATCGTCGCCATGCCGGGCGCCCACAAGGTGTTCGATTCGACGCAGATCCCCGGCGAGATCATCGACCTGATGGTCGTCAACACCGCGACGCTGAAGGACAATCCGGCTCTCGGCAAGGCGCTCGTCGGCGCGTGGTACGAAGCGATGGCCCTGATGACCTCCGGCACGACCGAAGGCAAAGCGGCCAAGCAAGAGATGGCCAAGGCGTCCGGCACCGATCTTGCCGGCTTCGATGCCCAGCTCGCATCGACGGCGATGTTCTTCGAGCCGGCCAAGGCGGTCGAGTTCACCAAGGGCGCCGAACTGCCCAAGACGATGGATCTCGTCCGCAACTTCCTGTTCAGCCACGGCATTCTGGGCACCAAGGCGCCCACTGTCGACGTGATCGGCATGAGCTTCCCCGACGGCTCGACGCTGGGCGATGCCGGCAACGTCAAGCTGCGCTTCGACCCGGCCTTCATGGCGGAGGCGGCCGCCGGAACGCTCTAGGACCCATCGTCATGCTGGCCACAGGAACCGGTGCCGTGCAAGCCGGGGCGGGCGCGAACACCGCCAGCCCGCCCCCCAGCGTTGCGAAGACACGGCTTCGCCTGATCAACGCCACGGTCTCGCGTGGCGGAGCGGTGTTGCTTGGCACAATGCCCTTCGCGGCGGTTGCCGTGGCCTATCTGTCCGCTTCGGCGCAACGGCTGGCCGTCAACGCCAATGACAAGCTGCTGCCCGCCCCGGCACAGATGTGGTCGGCGTTCTTCGATCTGGCGACCGTGCCGGACAAGCGATCCGGCGACCTGATCCTGTGGGCCGACACTTATGCCAGCCTGGTCAGGTTGTTCGCGGGTGTCGGCTTGGCGACGCTCATGGCGCTCTTGCTTGGCATCGCCATCGGCTTCATCCCGCGCGTCAGGGCGTTTCTCCTGCCCTTCGTCACCGTTGTCTGCGTCATCCCGCCCTTGGCCCTGTTGCCGATCCTGTTCATCGCGCTCGGCCTCGGCGAAACGGCCAAGATCACCTTGATCGCCATTGGCGTGGCGCCTGTCATGGTGCGCGACATCGCCAACCGGGTCATGGAACTGCCGCCCGAGCTCATCGCCAAGGCACAGACGCTCGGCGGCAATAGCTGGACCATGGTTCTGAGGCTGGTGCTGCCGCAAATCATGCCGCGCCTCATCACCTGCGTGCGGCTGGCGCTCGGACCGGCCTGGCTGTTTCTGATCGCGGCGGAGGCCATCGCCTCGACCGAGGGGCTGGGCTACCGCATCTTCCTCGTCCGGCGCTACCTGTCGATGGACGTCATCCTGCCCTACGTCGTCTGGATAACGCTGCTCGCCGTCGCCACCGACTGGCTGCTCGCGCGGCTCTCGCATACGGTTTCCCCCTGGGCTCATCCGGAGTCGGACAAATGAGCCGTATCGTCGTCCGCGGCCTGGAAAAGAGCTACGGCGACGCACGCGTGCTGGAGCGCGTGAGCATCACCGCCGAGCCCGGCGAATTCCTGTCGCTGGTCGGCGCCAGCGGCTGCGGAAAATCGACCTTCCTGCGCATCCTGCTCGGCCAGGAGCGGCAGAGCGGCGGCGTGGTCGTCATCGGAGACCGGCCGATCGTGCCGGAACCGACGCCGCAGCGCGGCATCGTCTTCCAGCGCTACTCGGTGTTTCCGCATCTGACCGCGCTGCAGAATCTGCTGCTGGTCGAGGACTTCCGTTCCGGCGGACCTTTCGGCCGCGTCTTTGGCGCCAGGCGCAGAAGCGCGCGGCAGGAGGCCGAAACCATGCTGGAGCGCGTCGGCCTCGGTCATGCGCGCGACCTCTATCCGGCATCGCTCTCCGGCGGCATGCAGCAGCGGCTGGCGATCGCCCAGACCCTGCTCGGCCGGCCGCAGATCCTGCTTCTCGATGAGCCGTTCGGGGCGCTCGACCCGGGCATTCGCGTCGAGATGCACGAATTGCTCACCGAGCTGTGGAACGAGCACGGCATGACCGTGGTCATGGTCACCCACGACATCGGCGAGGCCTTCAAGCTTGGTACCCGCGTGCTTGTCTTCGACAAGGTGCGCCACGATCCCGAGTTCCCGTCCGCCTACGGCGCGACGATCACCTACGATCTGAAGCTCGACCGCAAGAGCCGGGCTTCCGCACGAGACGTGGCCGAAGTGGCCGCGATGGTCGGGACGACCCGACTGGACAGCGCAATCGCGACGACGGCGTCGTAACGGAGGTTTTTCATGCATAGAGACATTCCAGCGCGCCGGCACCGCCGGGCCGGGCTGTTTGATCGCCAGCCGCGCCAGCACCTGCATCATCCCAACTTCGAGATCCGCGACATGCAGGGCTGGAAGTCGATCGAGGCGGAAGGAAAGCTGCCCGAGGACGGCTGGCGCAAGGAACAGAAATGGGCTTTGGACATGGGTCTGCCGGGGTCGGATTCGATCACCGACAAGTCAATCCCGACCTTCGCGCGCGGCGAGCTGCCGCATTTCGCCGGCATCAACACCTTCCTCAAGGCGCCCTATGTCGAGAATGTCCGCGATGTCGGCCGATATGACGCTGCCGTCATGGGCATTCCCTTCGACAGCGGCACCACCTACCGTCCGGGAACCCGTTTCGGGCCGCAGGGCATCCGTCGCATCTCGGCGCTCTACACGCCTTACAACTACGAGCTGGGCGTCGACCTGCGCGAGCAGATGACGCTGTGCGACGCCGGCGACGTCTTCACCATTCCGGCCAATCTCGAAAAAAGCTTCGACCAGATCACCAAGGGCGTCAGCCATGTCGCCTCCTCGGGCGCGCTGCCGATCATGCTGGGCGGCGATCATTCGATCGGGTTTCCTTGCGTGCGCGGCATCGCCGACGTCACCTCGAAACGTATCGGCATCATCCATTTCGACCGCCATATCGATATCCAGGAAAAGGATCTCGACGAACGCATGCACACTACGCCCTGGTATTGGGCGACCAACCTGCCGAACGTCTCGGCCACCAATCTGGTGCAGCTTGGCATCGGCGGCTGGCAGGTGCCCCGCTATGGCGTGGCCGAGGCCAGGAAGCGCGGCACCAACGTGCTGACGATTTCGGACATCGAGCAGATGGGGCTGGAGAAGACGGCGGAGGTTGCGCTCGAACTGGCTTGGAAGGACGCAGACGCCGTCTACATTTCCTTCGACGTCGACAGCGTCGACTGTGGTTTCGTGCCAGGCACTGGCTGGCCCGAGCCCGGCGGCTTCCTGCCGCGCGAGGCGCTGAAGCTGCTCGGGCTGGTCTCGGCGCCCGGCATTTGCGGGCTGGAAGTGGTCGAGGTTTCGCCGCCATACGACACCTCAGACATCACCGCGCTGTTCGGTGTGCGGGTCGTCGTCGAGGCGCTCGGCTCGATGGTCGCCCACGGCACGCTGGGCAAGCACAAATCCATCATCGACAAGCCGACGAGCTTTTGACCATGCACGATGATCATCATCACCACAGTCACGATCATGGCGACGGCCACCACCATCACGGCCCGACCGGCTACCATCACCATCCGCACGCCGTCGGCCACAACGGGCCGGCCGGCAAACCGTTGCAGTGGCAGACGCCGCATTTGCCGCGCGAGCATGCGCCCGAGCCGGCCGACCCGCGCGCGACCGATCTCGATCTCGTTGAGACAGCCTTTCTCGACGGGTTCGCGCGGGCACCCGATCCATCCAGTTTCCTACGGCTCGCCGGTATTCCGTTCCTCGGCGAAACCACCGACGGCAGGCGGCTGCACCTGCTGCGGGTCGAGACGCAGGATATCGTCGACGTCGGCGCCGTGATGCCGCTGATCGGCGGCGCCGGCGTGACCTACAACCCGCTGCCCGCGAAGCTGACGTCACACCGGCGCCGCCTGGCATTCGTCTACCATGACGGCAATGGCCAGCGGCCTCTCGATTTTAGCGAGGCAAGGCTTCTGATCGACAGGTCCGCGGCGGCCGAAATCGCTATGCCCGGACAGTGAACGCCGGTTTTGACCCGGATCCTCCCCTCTCAGACAGGTTCAGACCCATGAACAGAATGCTTTCGATCCTCACCAGGCTTGCTCCGGCGGCCGCGGCGGCTCTCACACCCTCACTGGCCTTCGCTCACAGCGGGGGCTTTCACGTCCACGGCCTTCTGAGCGGCCTTCAACACCCGCTGGCCGGCATCGACCATCTGCTTGCGATGCTGTCGGTCGGCATCATTGCGGCACGAACTGGCGGCAGGGCCGGCATCCTCGTGCCGGCGTGTTTCGTAGCGGCGATGGTCGCGGGGGCCACGCTTGGGATCGCTGGTATCGGCTTGCCATCGCTGGAGTCCGGGATCGCGCTGTCGCTGGTAATTTTCGGCACCATGGTTGCGCTCGCCAAGCCGTTTCCGCTTACCCTTGCTGCAACGCTGACAGCGCTCTTCGGCCTCTTCCACGGCAACGCCCATGGTCTTGAGGTTCCGGAGACGGTCGGTGGCATGGCCTATGCGATCGGCTTCCTGGCCAGCACCTCGGCTTTGCACGCGACCGGAGTGCTGGCCGCCCTGACGTCGCGGAGCCGGCCGGCAGCTTTCCGCGCGGCAGGGATCGGCACCTCGCTGGTCGGAGTGGCGCTGGCCGCGCAGCTCTTCTGAACGGGCGGCTCAAGGATCGCGCGAACGGGAGGCGGAGCCATGCCCAGGCCATTGACGATCTGGCGGCGCATTCGAGAGCTGCTGTACCATATCCTGAAGGTACGAGCCGAACGGCTCTGACCGCATTCGCCTGGCAACCCCGTCGCACCGGACCCGATAATTTGGGCCCCCGTGCGACCAGAGATTGTTCGGCTTGAAACAACGAATGGCCATCCGAGACCGCCAGGCGCCCCGCAGGATTCTGTAACACCCCAATCACATGGAATTGTCCCGCGTGGCGCCGGCTTTAACGCCCCGCGACGGAATGAGCCACCTTCACAATGTTGACTATCGCTATCAGGTATTGATAGGTGCAGTCGCCTTCCCGGGGCGGATCACCAAGATCAAGGACCATGCCATGAAATATGCTCTTTCCACCCTTGCCGGCGCTGTTGCGTTGACAGCCAGCCTGGTCGCCGTGCCGGCCATGGCCGAGGATCAAGGCATCGTCGTCTACAATGCCCAGCATGAGAGCCTCGCCAAGGAATGGGCGAAAGGCTTCACCAAGGAGACCGGCATCAAGGTCACACTGCGCAACGGCGGCGACAGCGACTTCTCCAACCAGATCGTCGCCGAAGGCGCGGCCTCATCGGCCGACGTCTTCCTGACCGAGAACTCGCCGGCCATGGCGCTGGTCGAGGCGGCGGGCCTGTTCGCGCCGGTCGATGCCGACACGCTGTCCCAGGTGCCGCAGGAATATCAGCCCTCGACCGGCAAATGGGTGGGCGTCGCCGCCCGCAGCACCGTCTTTGTCTACAACAAGGACAAGCTCAAGGAAGACAAGCTGCCCAAGTCGCTGCTGGATCTCGCCGATCCGAGCTGGAAAGGCCGCTGGGCCGCCTCGCCCTCAGGGGCCGACTTCCAGGCCATCGTCAGCGCCCTGCTCCAGCTTAAGGGCGAGGCCGCGACCACCGACTGGCTGAAGGCGATGAAGGAGAATTTCACCGCCTACAAGGGCAACAGCACCGTGATGAAGGCGGTGAACGCCGGCGAGATCGAAGGCGGCGTGATCTACCACTATTACTATTTCGGCGATCAGGCCAAGACCGGCGAGAACAGCAAGAATATCGGACAGCACTATTTCAAGAACCAGGATCCGGGCGCGTTCGTGTCGATCTCCGGCGGCGGCGTACTGGCCTCCAGTAAACATCCGAAGAAAGCCCAGGCCTTCCTGAAGTGGGTGACCGGCAAGGGCGGCCAGGAGGTTTTGAAGACCGGCACGTCCTATGAATACGCGGTCGGCAAGGATGCCCAGTCCAACCCGAAGCTGGTGCCGCTGGCCGATCTGCAGGCACCGAAAATCGATCCGGCAACGCTGAATTCCAAGAAGGTCATCGAACTGATGACGCAAGCCGGCTTGCTTTAGTTAGCGTTCGTCCTAAAAGGGCGAACGACCATGCTCCCGCGGGAACTCGCTTCCGTGGGAGCGCTTTTGTTTTGGAGATGGCCTCGTCGATGACGATCATCTGCGTTTGCGGCCGCGTCCGCGGCTCATCACGTCGCTTCCAGGCGGCCTATTCCGACTGATGGCGTCCGCGATCCACCTCACGCCTTCCGCGCTGCCGGCGGCCGGGATGAAGAAGCGCCGGGCCATGTCGTGGATCACGCTCGCCGCGGCTCTCATCTCGCTCATCGCGCTGCTGCCTCTCGCCTTCATCGTCTGGATCGCGATCCAGACCGGCTGGGATACGGTGGTGGC
Organism: Mesorhizobium sp. WSM3859; assembly: GCF_002295065.1. Classification (GTDB taxonomy): domain Bacteria; phylum Pseudomonadota; class Alphaproteobacteria; order Rhizobiales; family Rhizobiaceae; genus Mesorhizobium. Next base: position 534,866 of record NZ_NSGG01000003.1, on the reverse strand, counting down.
GCTGATCTTCCGTCCGCGCGTCGGCGAGCTGCTTATCAACACCGTGCTCCTCGTCATCATCACCGTGCCGATCGCCATCACGCTGTCGGTGGCGCTGGCCTGGCTGACCGAACGCAGCGACCTGCCGGGCAACCGGTTGTGGTCGTGGCTGTCGGTGGCGCCGCTCGCCATCCCTGCTTTCGTGCACTCCTATGCCTGGATCAGCTTTGTCCCGGGCCTGCATGGGCTCTGGGCCGGCGTGCTGGTCTCCGTCATCGCCTATTTCCCGTTCCTCTATTTGCCGATCTCCGCCGCGTTGCGCCGTCTCGACCCGGCGCTGGAGGATGCGGCGGCGGCGCTTGGCCTCGGTCCGTGGCGGGTTTTCGCGCGCGTCGTGCTGCCGCAGCTGAGACTTGCCATCTGCGGCGGCTCGCTGCTGGTCGGCCTGCATCTTCTGGCCGAATACGGCCTCTACGTCTTCATCCGTTTCGACACCTTCACCACCGCGATCGTCGACCAGTTCCAGTCGACCTTCAACGGCCCGGCCGCCAACATGCTGGCCGCGGTGCTTGTGGCCTGCTGCCTCTTTCTGCTCGCCCTCGAGGTGATCGTCCGCGGCGAGGAGCGCTACGCCCGCGTCGGCTCCGGCGCAGCGCGCAAGCAGCAGCGCGCCCGGCTTGGCCGCGCCACTCTGCCTTGCCTGCTGTTGCCGGCGGGGGTCGCGTTGCTGTCGCTGGGTGTCCCCTTCGTCACCGTCGGCCGCTGGCTGCTGGCGGGAGGCGCGGATGTCTGGCGCTGGGACGAGATCAGCCTGGCGCTCGGCCAGACGCTGTTCCTCGCCATCGTCGGCGCGGTGCTTGCGACGGTTGCCGCCATGCCGATGGCCTGGATCTCGATCCGCGCGCCGGGACGGCTGCAGCGCCTGCTCGAGGGCTGCAACTACATCGTGGGCGCCCTGCCGGGCGTGGTCATTGCGCTGGCGCTGGTGACGATCACCGTGCGCGTCGCGCTGCCGCTCTACCAGACGCTGTTCACCATCCTGTTCGGCTATGCGCTGATGTTCCTGCCGCGCGCGCTGATAAGCCTGCGCGCTTCGATCGCGCAGGCCCCGGTGGAGCTGGAACGCGCCGCTTCCAGCCTCGGCCGGCCACCGGTCAAGGCGCTGTGGGCGACGACCATCCGTCTGTCGGCGCCGGGCGCGGCGGCCGGCATGGCGATGGTGGCGCTCGGCATCACCAACGAGCTCACCGCCACCCAGATGCTGGCGCCCAACGGCACCCGCACCCTGGCAATGGCCTTCTGGTCCTACAGCGGTGAGATCGACTACGCCTCCGCCGCTCCTTACGCGCTGATCATGGTGGCGATGTCGTTGCCGATGACCTGGTGGCTCTACGTCCAGTCGAAGCGGATGGCCGGACGATGAGCTTTCTTGAACTCAGCGATGTCGCCAAGAACTATGGTCCGGTGACGGCGCTGGCCGGCGTCGACCTTCAGGTCGAAAGCGGCAGCCGCACCGCGATCGTCGGCCCGTCCGGCTGCGGCAAGACCACCTTGCTCAGGCTGATCGCCGGCTTCGAGGCGCCGGACCGCGGTCGCATCGCGCTCGATGGCAAGGTGCTCGCCAACGGCGACGCGGCCGTGCCGGCGCATCGCCGCGGCATCGGCGTGGTGGCCCAGGATGGCGCCCTGTTCCCACATCTCAGCATCGCCGATAATATCGGTTTCGGCATCGCGCGGAATGCCGACAAACGGGTCGAGCATATCGTCGAGCTCGCCTATATCGTCGGGCTGGACAAGGCGATCCTGAAGCGCCGGCCGCACGAGCTTTCCGGCGGCCAGCAGCAGCGCGTGGCGCTCGCGCGCGCCATGGCGATGAAGCCGAGGCTCATGCTGCTGGACGAACCCTTCTCGGCGCTCGACACCGGGCTTCGCGCTTCGATGCGCAAGGCGGTCGCCGAGCTTCTGGAAGAGGCGGGCATCACCACCATCCTGGTCACGCACGACCAGGCCGAGGCGCTGTCCTTCGCCAGCCAGGTGGCGGTGATGCGCGACGGCCTGTTCTCGCAGGTCGGCACGCCGCGCGAGCTCTATTTCCAGCCCAGGGACAGGATGGTCGCCGAATTCCTTGGCGACGCCATCATCGTGCCCGCCAGGATCGCGGATGGCTTCGCCGTGTCGCCGCTCGGCCGCATCGCCGTCGACACCAAGGAACGGCGCGATGTCGCGCGCATCATGCTGCGGCCCGAGCAGATCCTGCTGAAGCTCACCTCGCGCGAAGGCATGTCGGGCACGCCGGATATGCTGTTCGGCGAGGTGACGGACTGCGAATTTGCGGGCGCCGTCTGCACCGTGGCGGTACGGCTGCTCAACAGCCCGGATCCGCCGGACGCGGCCGCGATCGGCAACACACCGCTTATCTTGCGCAGGACAGGCATGGACGCGCCAGCGGTCGGCGAGATCGTGCGCCTCACCGTCACTGGCAAGGCGCATGTCTTTGCCTGACTGCTAGACTAAAGCGGCCTTTAACGGACTCGTTCGCCCGTTGCCGGCGACCAGAGCGGCCATTGCTCGAGGAAATCGCAGCTATGGATTACCACACGCTGGCCGTCGATCAGGATGATCGAATAGGCGGGCGGCGCCTGCTCGACCATTTCGTCGCCGACCAGGTCGAGCATGAAGCGGGCATGCAGGCCGCGCTGCACCGAAAACGGAATCCCGGCGACGGTACCGGCGATGTCGCGGTGGACATGGCCGAAGAAGATGTAGCGGACATTGCCGTGACGGGTCAGCACGTCGACGAGCCGTTGCGGCTGTTGGAGGCCGAGCGGGTCGAGAATCGTCAGGCCCAGCTCGACAGGCGGGTGATGCAGGAAGACATAGGCCGCCTTGCCCGCTGCCTCGCCTAGCTGCGCGTCGAGCCAGCCAAGCCGGTCGTCGCACAGCTCGCCGGTAACGCGGCCTTCCGCCAGACTGTCGAGGAAAATGAGCCGCCCTTCCGGCGTGTCGAAAACCGACTGCACGAAACCGTTGCCGTCGGTGCCGTTTTCGGGGAAGGCGGCGATGAGGTTGGCGCGCCGGTCGTGGTTTCCGGGCAGCAGCCGATAAGGCACGGTGAGCCGGCTCAGCGCCGTCTTCAGGTCTGCATAGCTCTCGGCCTCGCCGTCGTCGGTCAGGTCGCCGGTAAAGACGCAAAGCGTCGCATCGCCGTGGCGCTGATTGATATGGTCGATGCAATGATCGAGCCGCTCAATCAGGTTCGCGCCATAGCGCATCTCGCGCAATCGGCCGAGATGGACGTCGGTAACCTGGATGATCTTCATGCCCTGAACCCTCAATCAAATTTCGCAAAACCGACGGGAAGGGATCACCCTTGAAGTGTCCGTTCCGGCACCGAGGCCTTGAACACGTCGAGCCTGCCGCCGGTCTCCGAGGAGAAGAAATGCAGGTCCGATTCGGCGAACTGCAGGCCGATCGTGCTACCCGGTTCGGGGTGGACGGTCTCCGACGTCACGACGGAGAACGGCGCGCCGTCGAGATCGACATAGATGACGCGGCCAGCGCCCAATTCCTCGATGAGGTCGACAGTCGCCGCGACCGCGCCCGGTGTGCCCGGCGCCGCCATGCGCACCGCCTCCGGCCGGATGCCGACCTCGACTTTCGCGCCCACGGCAAGGCCCGAGCGCGACACGTTGAGCTTGCGGCTGCCGCCGAGCAGCGAAATGCCGTCGAGCGTCACTTCGCCTTCGAGCATGTTCATCGCCGGCGCGCCGACGAAGGTCGCGACGAAGCGGCTTGCCGGCCGGCTGTAGACCTCAGCCGGGGTGCCGACCTGCTCGACGCGGCCGCCATTCATCACCACCAGCCGGTCGGCCAGCGTCATTGCCTCGACCTGATCATGCGTGACGAAGACCGACGTCGCGTTTAGCCGCCGGTGCAGCTTGCGGATCTCGGAACGCATCTGCACTCGCAGCTTGGCGTCGAGATTGGAAAGCGGCTCGTCGAAGAGGAACACCTTGGGCTCCCGGATCATGGCGCGGCCCATGGCGACGCGCTGACGCTGGCCGCCGGACAGCGCCATCGGCTTGCGGTCGAGCAGGTGCTCCAGTTCCAGGACGCGCGCCACCGCCTGGATGCGCTGCGTCCGTTCGGCGATGGGAACGCCGGCCACCTTCAGCGAATAGCCGATGTTCTGCGCCACGCTCATATGCGGGTAGAGCGCGTAATTCTGGAACACCATGGCGCAGCCGCGTTCGCGCGGCTCGAGCTTGTTGACCACCGTGCCGTCGATCGCGATCGTGCCGTCGGAAATCTCTTCCAGCCCCGCGATCATCCTCAGCAGCGTGGACTTGCCGCAGCCCGACGGCCCGAGAATGACGACGAATTCGCCCGAGGCGAAGTCGAGGTCGACCCCATGCACGACCTGCGTCTTGGCATAGTTCTTCTTGACGCCGCGAATGGTGATGGAGGCCATTCCTGTCTCCTTATTTTTCGGTCGCGATCAGGCCGCGCACGAACCAGCGCTGCATCAGCACAACGACGATCAGCGGCGGCAGCATGACGATCAGCGTGCCGGCCATGGCGATATGCCATTCGGGCGCGCCGCCGACATTGGGGATGAGCTGCTTCAGCTCGGTCACCGCCATCGCATGCGACTGGTCGGTGGTGATGAGCAATGGCCAAAGATACTGGTTCCAGGCCCACAGGAACATGATGGTGCCGAGCGCGGCCATGTTGTTACGCGACAGCGGCAACAGGATATCGACGAAGAAACGCAGCGCGCCGGCGCCGTCCATGCGCGCAGCCTCGGTCAATTCGTCCGGCACGGTCAGGAAGAACTGGCGGTAGAGGAATGTGCCGGTGGCAGTGGCGACCAGCGGCAATATCAGGCCGCTATAGGAATTGAGCAGCCCCAGGCTGAGCTGGACCTGAACCCCCGACACCTTTTCGATGAGCCAGGAGAGGCCGGTCAGGTCCAGGATCGCCTGGTAGGGTTCGAGAACATTGGCGACCACCGCATAGGTCGGCACGATGCGCACTTCGAGCGGCAGCATCAGCGTGATGAAGATCAGCCAGAAGATCAGCATGCGGCCGGGATATCGGAAATATACGATCGAGAAGGCGGTGAGCGCCGACACGATCACTTTGCCGGCGGCAACGCCGAACGCCATGATGAAGGAGTTCAGCAGCTTTGGGCCGAGATCGGCAGTCGTCCAGGCGGTCTTGATGTTGACCCAGAAGTCGCTCCCAGGCAGCAGCGACATCGGCACGTCGTTGACGTCCTTCAGATTGTGCGAGGCGGCGATCGCCACGATGACGAATGGCGCCACGCAGAAAATGAAGCCGGCGAACAGGATCAGATGCGTGAAGAAGTTGAGGATCGGGGTGCGCTCGACCATGGCCCGCCTCAACGATAATGCACGCGCCGCTCGATGAAGCGGAACTGGACGATGGTGAGCGCAATGATCAAGAGCATCAGGATGATGCTCTGCGCGGCGGCGCCCGAATAGTCGAGGCCTTTGAAGCCGTCGGAATAGATCTTGTAGACCATCAGATTGGTGGCGTTCGCCGGGCCGCCGGCGGTCATGATGTCGACGATGCCGAAGGAGTCCTGGAAACTCTCGGTGATGTTGATGACCAGCAGGAAGAAGATGGTCGGCGTGATCAGCGGGAACTGGATGTCCCGGAAGCGCCTGATGACGCCGGACCCGTCCATCGCCGCCGCCTCGATCAGCGAACGCGGGATCGCCTGGAAGGCCGCGAGGAAGAAGATGAAGTTGTAGCCGACATATTTCCAGGAGAAGGCGATGATGACGGACGCCATCGCGTCGGCGCCGTCGAGGCCCGGGTCCCAGAAGCCCGGCCAGACCTTGTTGACGACGGCCATGAAGCCGGCTTCCGGCGCCAGGATGAAGCGAAAGGCCATCGCCAGCGCGGGTGCGGCAATGCCGTAGGGCCAGATCAGCACGACCCGATAGAGCCACGAGCCGGCAAGCTGCCGGTCGGTCAAGGCGGCGAGCACCAGCGCGATGACCATCGCCAGGCCGGTGCTGGTCGCCGCGAAGACAAGGCTGGCGGTGATGGAGTTCCAATAGTCGGCGTTGGACAGGATCGAGCGGAAATTGTCGAGTCCGACCCAGATGTTGCCGCCGCCCCAGGGCTGCTGCAGCGTCAGCGACCAGTAGACCGCCTGGCCGGCAGGCCAGTAGAAGAAGGTGAAGATCAGAAGGAGCTGCGGCACCGCGAACAGGATACCGATCGTCCATCTGCCGAAAGTGACGCGCTTTTCCATCGATCCGCCGATGTCGTTGAACCGCCAGTCCGCTTTCTTGGCGCAAGACTGGATATGAAATGGCCGCCCGTCGAATCCTCGCGGGCGGCCGTTCCTCTATCCGGATCAGGGCAGGGTCTTACCCGGATAGGTCTGCTGGAAGCGCTCGAGGATCGCGTCGCCGTTCTTGACCAGCGTGTCGAGGCCTTCCTGCACGCTGACCTTGTTGGCGAAGATCGCCTGCATCTGCGTGCCGAACTCGGCGCGGATCTGGGTGAAGTTACCGAGGCGGATACCGCGGGTGATCTCGGTCGGCTCCGACGCGGTCAGGCTGGCGATCGCCACTTCTCGGCCCTTATAGGGCGCCTTGTCGTAGAAGCCGTTGGACTTCATGAAATCGAAGCCCGACTTCGCCACTGGGATGTAGCCGGTGTTGGTCGACCAGAACAAAGCAGTCTTGGGATCGTGGATGAAGTTGAGGAAGGCGGCCGCGCCCTTGTATTCGGCGTCCGACTTGCCGGACAGCACCCACAGCGACGCGCCGCCGACCAGGGAGTTCTTGCGCTCGGTGCCGGCATAGACCGGCAGTTCGGCGACATCCCAGTTCATGCCTTCCTTCTGGGTGCGGCCGACCGTGCCGTGATCGCCGACCGAGGTCAGGATGAGCTGGCAGGTACCGGTGGCGAAGGCCTGCACCATGTCCTGGCCGAGATCCTTCGACTTGATCTTGATCAGGCCGGCGTCATACCACTTCTTCAGATCGGTGACGTACTGGACGAACTTGGTCTTGTTGACTTCCAGACGGGCGTCGAGACCGTCATAGCCGTTGTTCTTGGTGGCGATCGGCTGGTTGTGGATAGCCGAGAACTGCTCCATCAGTTGCCAGCTTTCATTGGCCGAGATGTTGATCGCCATCGGGCAATCATAACCGGCGTCCTTCAGCGCCTTGAGATCGGCGCCGACATCTTCCCAGGTCTTCGGCGCCTCGGTCTTGCCGATCTTGGCGAAGGCGTCCTTGTTCCAGTACATCAGCGCCGTCGACGAGTTGAACGGGAAGGACAGCATCTCGCCCTTCGACGTCGCGTAATAGCGGGCGATGCCGGGGAAATAGTCGCTGTAGTCGATCTTGTAGCCGTTTTCTTCCATCAGCTTGTCGGCGGGCTTGTAGGCGCCCGACAGCATCATGGTGGCGGTGCCGACGTCATAGACCTGGACGACGGTGGGCTGCTTGCCGGCGCGGAAGGCGGCGATCGTGTTCTGCAGCGTGGCGTCGTAATTGCCCTGGCTGGTGCAGACGACCTCGTAGTCCTTCTGGGAGGCGTTGAAGTTCTTGCACAGCGTGTCGACGACGCGGGCGAGGTCGCCCGAAAGACCGAACCAGAAATCGAATTTGACCGGCTCTGCAAAAGCAGGAACCGCAAGCGCGGTGCTGAGCGCGCCGGCGGCAAGGGCAGCGAGGCCCCGCTTGATGATCGTCATGGTTTTCCCTCTTGAGTGGCAGTGTGACAAGGGTTTTGCGCAAGTCCTTGCCCGCTCTCATAGAGAAGGTATGTGACAGTTCTGTTGTGGCCCCTGGGCCGGCAGGCGGCCCCTGTGGACAGTCAGTCTCTCCTCTCCTGCCAGCGGTCGCGCCGGCATGAAAACGTCACATCGGCGCTCTAGAGAGCTAGGGTGCCCCAGGTGGCGAAAAGACCTCTTTGATTAACCGGCTGATTGGACGAGAAGAGACATGCTGGTTCCGCAGCTCACGCACGTGCCCGTCGCCGTCCGCAACGCCATGCGGGACGGGCCGCGCGACAGCGCCACCCATCTGCGCCACGCCGCCGCCATTCCTGCCCTCGGCGAGATCGAGATCGGTGGCCGGGCGTCACGCGAGAACGCCGGCGAGAGCCTGACAGTCATGGCCTGGAACGTCGAGCGGCTGCGTCACGTCGATGCCATCGCCGCAACGATCGCCGGCCGGGCGCCGGATGTCGTGCTGCTGTCCGAGGTCGACAAAGGCATGGCGCGCTCCGGCAACGGCCATCTTTTGAGCCGGCTTGCCGATCGCCTGGGCCATTCCTACGCCTATGGTGTCGAGTTCCTCGAACTCGGCACCGGCAACGAGACGGAGCAGGCGGCAAATGGCCGCGCCGAGAATGCAGAGGGCTTCCATGGCAACGCCATAACCACCGCCGTTCCGCTGCTGCGGCCTTTTCTCGTTCGCTTCGACGCCGCCGGCGCTTGGTTCCTGCCGGAGCATGGCCAGCCGCGTGTCGGCGGCCGCATGGCGCTCGGAGGCCAGGTGATGGCCGGCGACCGCCGTGTCACCGTCGCTTCGGTGCACCTCGAGAACCGCACCACGCCGGCAGGCCGCGCCGATCAGACCCGCCATCTGCTCGACGCCATCGACAAATATGATGCGGAAGCGCCTGTCCTGATCGGCGGCGACTTCAACACGCTGACCGCCACCTATCCGGAACGCAATGACGACCCGGCCGCGTGGCGAGAGCGCATCGTTGCCGAACCGGACCGGCTGATGTGCCCGGACCGCCATGAGCCCCTCTTCGCGATCATGACCGAACGCGGCTACGACTGGCGCGACGCCAACGCGTTCGACAAGCCGACGCAGCGGCGCGCGGCCGGCGACTTGACGCCAGCCGGCCATATCGACTGGTTCTTCACCCGCGGCCTTTCGGCAAGCGCGCCGGCGACGCTGCCGGCGGTCTTGCCGGACGGCAGCCCGAGCGCCGATCACGAGGCGCTGGTAGTGACCGTGCGGACGAAGTGACGGCGGCCTGCTCGACGCGTATCCTCGTCGATCCTCATCCTGAGGAATACAACCTGTTAAGCACGCAGGGGTTGCGGGCGGCATAATCGATTCTTCAGTTGTCCGGCCCTAATCAATCCCATTGCCTTGATTGATGCGGGTAGATCAGGTGAAGCAGGATGTTAACCGTCTATAATTGTATCGTGAACGAGCACGATCTGAGACTGGTTGCGCTGGCCGCGCTCATTTGCGGAATCTCCTGTTTCTCCGCCGTCAACCTTCTGCGCCATGTCGTGCAATCGACCAGCCGGAACCGTTATGCGTGGCTGCTGATTGCCGCCGCTTCGACCGGATTTGGCATCTGGGCGACGCATTTCATCGCCATGATCGCCTTCACGCCGGGAATACCCAACGCCTACAACGCCGAGCTTTCGGTCGCTTCGCTGGCGCTTTCCGTCATCCTGACGGCGGCCGGCATGTGGATCGCGACCGTACGCGGCGGCGTCGACCACTATCTCGTCGGCGGTGCCGTGCTCGGCATCGGCATCGCGGCCATGCACTATACCGGCATGGCGGCTTTCGAGGTCGAAGGCCGGATCGTCTGGAACCAGCTTTTCGTCGCCGCCTCATTGGCCTCGGGTATAATTCTTGCCGCGCTCTCGCTGTTTGTCGTGCTTCGCCGGCCATCGACGCTGGCGACGGTCGCCGGCGCTGTCCTGCTGACGCTGGCGATCTGCACGCTGCATTTCATCGCCATGGCCGCCGTCTCGATCTATCCGGACTCCTCGATCGAGATCTCGAAATTCACGATCGCGCCGATGTCGCAGGCCTTCGCCGCCGCCACGGCAAGCCTCGTCATCCTGGTGCTGGCGGCCACGGCGCTGTGGATCGATCTGCGCTTCCGCCGTCACAAGATCGAGGCGGACCGCATGCACGGCCTCGCCAATGCCGCGGTCGAAGGCCTCATCGTCTGCGACGGCAGCCGCGTCGTCAGCGCCAATGACAGCATCGCGGCGCTGAGCGGCATCGCCGCGACGACCCTCAACACGATGACACTCGGCGAACTGTTCGGCGAGCGGATTGCCGCCGCCGTCGCCCCCGGCAACGGGCAGGCGCAGGAAGCCGATCTCCGTGGCCATGGCGACAACCCGATCCCGGTGGAGCTGATCGCCAGGAACATCGATTATTGCGGCAAGCCGCATCTGGTCGTGGCCGTCCGCGATATCCGCGAACGCAGGAAGGCCGAGCAGGAGATCATGCGGCTTGCGCATTACGACCCGCTCACCGGGCTCGCCAATCGGCGCAGCTTCACCAGCCGCCTGGAAGCCGAGATCGCCGCGTCGGCGCCGGACGGCAAAAGCGCCGGCAAGGAGGGTCAGCTGGCGCTCATGCTGCTCGACCTCGACAGGTTCAAGGAAGTGAACGACCTCTTCGGTCACGCCGCCGGCGACGCCGTGTTGCAGAAGGTGGCGCATTGCGCCTCCGGCGTGCTGCGCCACGGCCAGATGCTGGCCCGGCTCGGCGGCGACGAATTCGCCATCATCGCTCCCAACCTTCCTGATCCGCAGGCGGCCGGCCGCATTGCCGAAGCGGTGCTGTCCGCCCTGCGCCAGGAAAACCGGCTGTCGCCCGGCGGCATGGTATCGGCCAGCATCGGCATCGCGCTCTACCCGCTCGACGCCGACGAACAGGCGGCGCTGGTCAGCCATGCCGACACTGCGCTCTATCGCGCCAAGGCCGAAGGCAAGGATACGTTTCGCTATTTCGAGGCCTCGATGGGAGCGGAGGCGCGCGACCGGCGCAGCCTGGAGCAGGACCTGCGCCACGCCGTGGCGCGCGGCGAATTCCGGCTCGTCTACCAGCCGCAGAAGGAAATCAGCAGCGGCAGGATGATCGGCTTCGAGGCGTTGCTGCGCTGGCAGCATCCCGAACGCGGCGAGGTTCCGCCCTCGGTGTTCATCCCGGTGGCCGAGGATAGCGGTTCGATCGCCCAGATCGGCGAGTGGGTGCTGGCGACCGCCTGCGAGGAAGCCGCGACGTGGAAGAACCCGTTGACGGTCGCCGTCAACGTCTCGGCGGTGCAGCTCCACAATCCCGATTTCAGCCGCAAGGTGCATGAGGTGCTGCTGCGCACCGGCCTCGCGGCAGGCAGGCTCGAGCTCGAGATCACCGAGACGGCGCTGGTGAAGGACATGCCGCGCGCGCTGGCCACCTTGCGCCAGATCAAGGCGCTCGGCGTGCGCGTGGCGATGGACGATTTCGGCACCGGCTATTCCTCGCTGTCCAACCTGCGCGCCTTCCCCTTCGACAAGATCAAGATCGACGGGTCCTTCATCAAGTCGGTCGACCGCAATGACCAGGTCGCGACCATCGTGCGCGCCGTGCTCGGCCTGGGGCGCGGCCTCGGCCTGCCGGTCCTGGCCGAAGGCGTCGAGACGCTCGACGAATTGCGCTTCCTCGATGCCGAGGATTGCGACATCGGCCAGGGATATTTTCTGGGCAGGCCCGGCCCGATCGAGGCGTTCGGCGAGCTCACGGGCGTTTCGCTGGCCGATGACGGCGTCAAGGAAGACGGCGGGGCAACCGCCAAGGTCGAAAATGTCCGCGGCGGCAGCATCCTGATGCTGCAACCGGCCGCGGCCGCACGTTCAGTCTAAGCAATTCCAGGAAAAGTGCGTAGCGGTTTTCCGTCCGGAATTGCGTCAATACAAAAGACTGCACGATCACGGCGTTAGCGCAGCCTCCACCAGCCGCTTGGCGTCCGGGCTCGACCATTCGGCCGGGCCGTTCATATGCGCGATCAGGCAGCCTTCCGCGTCGATCAGCATGGTGACCGGAAGCCCGAGCGCCAACCCGCGCGTCTTCGCCTCATTAAACAAGGCGATCGTCGGATCCCGGTAGAAGCCGAGCGTCTCGACGCCGATCTCCTTGAGGAACTTCTTCGGCTTCGTGTCGTCGCCGGTGTCGACATTGACCGCGACGACCTCGAAGGCATCGCTGCCCTTCTCCTTCTGCAGCGCATCGAGCGCCGGCATCTCGGCCCGGCACGGCGCGCACCATGTCGCCCACAGATTGAGCAGCACCGTCTTGCCGGCATGGTCGGCGATCGTCATCGGCCTGCCGTCGGGCCCGTTGAAGGCAAGAGCTTTCAGCGATTGCGGCGGATCGGCCGGCTGCAGCGCCGCGACCTGGCCGATGGCTTTCGCGGCGATGGTCTTGGCCCAGTCGGCCTTGGCCGCGCAGGCGGCGTCGTTCTTGCCGGCGGCCGCGGCGACGTTCTCCGGAGCATTGTTGCCAGAACCGCTCTCACTGACATATACCGCGACCGCGCCGGCCACCACGCCCGCCACCAGGGCGGCGAGGATGAGGCGCGGGGCCGGGAAGAATCTACTGCCGTCTGCCATTTTCAAAACTGCTCCGGAGCACGGGTTATAGCGATGAGCGACAAGAAGGCCAGCAACCAGATGTGGGGCGGACGTTTTGCGTCGGGTCCGGCCGCGATCATGGAAGCGATCAACGCGTCGATCGGCTTCGACCGCAAGCTCTATGCGCAGGACATAAGCGGATCGATCGCCCATAGCGAGATGTTGGCTGAAACGGGCATTATTTCGGCGGCCGATCAAGAAAAAATCGCTCACGGGCTGAACACGATCCTGAAAGAGATCGAGGCCGGCACGTTCGAATTCTCGACCAGGCTCGAAGACATCCACATGAATGTCGAGGCCCGCCTTGCCGACCTGATCGGCCCTGCGGCCGGACGCCTGCACACCGCACGCTCGCGCAACGACCAGGTGGCGGTCGATCTGAGGCTCTGGGTCAAGCAGGAATGCCAGCGCGTCGCCGGGGCGTTGAAGGACCTGATCGCGGCGTTCCTCGAACGCGCCGAGGAGCATGCGGCGACCGTCATGCCCGGCTTCACCCATATGCAGGCCGCGCAGCCGGTGACCTTCGGACACCATTGCATGGCCTATGTCGAGATGTTCGGCCGCGACCTCTCGCGCGTCCGCGACGCCATCGAGCGCATGGACCAAAGCCCGCTGGGCGCGGCGGCGCTGGCCGGCACCAGCTTTTCCATCGACCGCCACATGACGGCCAAGGCGCTCGGTTTCCACGAACCGACGCGCAATTCCCTCGACAGTGTTTCGGACCGCGACTTCGCGCTCGAATTCCTGAGCCTCGCCGCGATCTGCGCGACGCATTTGTCCAGGCTCGCCGAGGAGATCATCATCTGGTCGACGCCGCAATTCGGCTTCATCCGCCTGTCGGATTCCTTCTCCACCGGCTCCTCGATCATGCCGCAGAAGAAGAATCCGGACGCCGCCGAGCTGGTGCGCGGCAAGACCGGCCGCGTCAACGGCCATCTTCTCGGCCTGCTGACCGTGATGAAGGGCATGCCGCTGACCTACGGCAAGGACATGCAGGAAGACAAGGAAGCGGTCTTCGACGCCGCCGAGACGCTCGACCTGATGCTGGCGGCGACGACCAGCATGGTGCGCGACATGACCGTCAACGCCGCCGCCATGAAGAAGGCCGCCGGCGCCGGTCACGCCACCGCGACCGACCTTGCCGACTGGCTGGTCCGCAATCTCGGCCTGCCCTTCCGCGAGGCGCACCATGTCACCGGCCGCGCCGTGGCGTTCGCCGAGGAGAAGAAGGTCAGCCTGGAGAAACTCTCGCTGGACGATCTGCGCTCCATTCATCCCGGCATCACCGACGATATCTTCTCTGTGCTTGCCGTGCAGAATTCGGTGAAGAGCCGCACGAGCTTCGGCGGCACCGCGCCGTCGGAAGTGCGAAAGCAGATCCGCTACTGGAAAAAGCGGCTCGCCAAATCTTAAGGCTCGCGAACGCTTAAATTGCCGGGATGCAAAGCGCAGAAAACTCGGCTAAAAAGCGCAGCACAATAAACAGCTTCGAACGGATGGATCGATGACCCGTAGCAGGATTTTGGTGACGCTGGCACTGCTGGCGGCGGCTGTCACCGTCACGGCCTGCGGCAGGAAGACCGGGCTCGACACGCCCTATGAGGCGGCGGAGCAGGCGCGCAAGGATGCCGAACGCGCCAAGCAGCCCGTCCCGCCCGAGCCGGAGAAACCGGTCAAGGACAGGACGTTCATCCTCGATCCCCTGCTCTAGAGCCAACGGGATCGCTCGATCTCATTGCGCTCCAACTTTCCGGGACCAACCCTCGTGAACCATTTCGATTACCGCGACGGCGTGCTTCATGCCGAGGACGTCGCGATCCCCGATATCGCAGCCGAGGTCGGCACGCCCTTCTATTGCTATTCGACGGCCACGCTGACCCGGCATTTCCGTGTCTTCAAGGAAGCTTTCGCAGGGCTCGACGCCTTGGTCTGCTACGCCATGAAGGCCAACTCCAACCAGGCCGTGCTGAGGACGCTGGCAAGACAAGGCGCGGGCGCCGACGTCGTCTCGGAAGGCGAACTGCGGCGCGCCTTGGCCGCTGGCATCCCGGCCAGCAAGATACTGTTTTCCGGCGTCGGCAAGACCGCGCGCGAGATGGACTTCGCGCTCTCCGCCGGCATTCTTTGCTTCAACGTCGAATCCGAGCCTGAACTCGAACTGCTGTCGGCGCGCGCCGTGGCGCTCGGCAAGGTGGCGCCGATCTCGCTGCGCATCAATCCGGATGTCGATGCCAGGACGCACAAGAAGATCTCGACCGGCAAGGCCGAGAACAAGTTCGGCATCCCGTGGCAGCGCGCGCGAAAGGTCTATGCCCGCGCGGCCGAATTGCCCGGCATCAAGGTGACCGGCATCGACACCCATATCGGCAGCCAGATCACCGAATTGCAGCCCTTCGACGACGCCTTCGCGCTGCTGGTCGAGCTGGTCGGCGTGCTGCGCGCTGACGGACATTCGATCGAGCATGTCGATCTCGGCGGCGGCCTCGGCATTCCCTACCGTGTCGACAACAGCCCGCCGCCACTGCCCGACGCCTATGCCGAGATCGTCAGGAAGCACGTCACCAGGCTTGGCCTCAAGGTGATGTTCGAGCCCGGCCGCCTGATCGTCGGCAATGCCGGCATCCTGGTGTCCGAGGTCATTTATGTGAAGGAAGGCGACGCCAAGAACTTCCTCGTCGTCGACGCCGCCATGAACGATCTGATCCGGCCGACCCTCTATGACGCCTTTCACGACATCAGGCCGGTGGTGCAGCCGCCGGCCTCGACGCCGCGCATAAAGGTCGACGTCGTCGGCCCGGTCTGCGAGACCGGCGACTTCATCGGCCTCGACCGCGACCTGCCGAGGCTGAAGGCCGGCGACCTGATCGCCGTCTCCACCGCCGGCGCCTATGGCGCGGTGCAGGCCGGCACCTACAACACCAGGCTTCTGGTGCCGGAGGTTCTGGTCGACGGCGACCGCTTCCATGTCGTGCGGCCGCGCCAGACCTATGAGGATCTGATCGGGCTGGATTCGGTCCCCGACTGGCTGAAGTAGCGCGCTCGAGGCGTTAGAGTTTTTGCTGGATGAGCGCCTTGGCCTCGGCGATCCGCCTTTCGTCGCGGCGATAGAAGATCCATTGCTTCACCCGCTTTGTGCTGAGCAGGCGGGCTTGGGTGAGCACACGCATATGCTCGCTGAGCGTCGCCTGGGTGATGCCGAGCTTTTCGGCGATCACCAGCGCGCAGACACCATCCTCGACTAGGTCGCCATCGGCCTGGCGCGGGAAATGCGCGCGCGGATCCTTGAGCCAATCGAGGATCTGCAGCCGGCGCTCATTGGCAAATGCCTTGAAGATGTCGACCTCTTGCATTTAGCTATTTTGCTAAGTTACTAATTGAAGTCAATCCCGAGGGAGCAGACCATGTTGAACACCCGAACGATCACGCGCGAGCGCATCGCCGCCGTCGAACCGCGCATCCGGCCTTATGTGCGCCACACGCCGATCATGCGCGTGGACATGGCGGATTTCGGCCTTCCCGCCTTTCCGGTCGACCTGAAACTTGAATGCCTGCAGCATTCCGGTTCCTTCAAGGCGCGCGGCGCCTTCACCAACCTGCTCGAACGCCAGGTGCCCGAGGCCGGCGTGGTGGCCGCGTCCGGCGGCAACCACGGCGCGGCCGTCGCTTATGCCGCCATGAAGCTCGGCCACAAGGCGACCATCTTCGTGCCCGAGGTCAGCCCGCCGGCGAAGCTCGCGCGCATTCGCGGCTACGGCGCGGATCTGGTGGTCGGCGGCGCGCGCTATGCCGAAGCGCTGGCCGCCAGCGAGGACTTCGCGGCCCGGACCGGCGCCCTGCAGATCCACGCCTTCAACCAGGAGGAAACGCTGCTCGGCCAAGGCACGCTCGGCTTGGAGATCGAGGCCGATCTGCCCGAGATCGACACGCTGCTGGTTGCCGTCGGCGGCGGCGGCCTGATCGGCGGGATCGCCGCCTGGTTCGCGGGTCGCATCCGCATCGTCGCCATCGAGCCCGAGGGCGCGCCGACGCTTTACCGCGCCTTGGAGGCTGGAGAGCCGGTCGATGCCCCGGCCGAAGGCATCGCCGCCGATTCGCTGGCGCCGAAGCGCGTCGGCGAGATGATGTTTCCGATCGCCGAAGCCTTCGTCGAGCGCTCCATCCTGGTCAGCGACGACGACATCATAGCTGCGCAGAAGGCGCTGTGGGACCGCGTGCGAATCATCGCCGAGCCGGGCGGCGCCGCAGCCTTCGCCGCCATGCTTTCCGGGCATTATGTGCCGACGGAAGGAGAACGCGTGGCGGTCCTGGTCTGTGGTTCCAACACGAATCCCACCAATTTCTGATCATAACCCGGCCAAACCGCTTCACGTTTTTGGAACCCGCCTCGCCTTTGCCGTGTTTGCTGGTATCCTTCTGCTGATGACGTCCGGGCTGTTATGCCCGGGCAGGAAGGGCCGATGACGGAACGACCCATTTCCAGCGGCGAACGCGGCCTGGCTTTGCGCCTTGCGCTCAGCCGGTTGGCGACGCGGGCCTCGATGGTCTTCGAGCGCGGCTGGCCGCTCGTGCTGCCGCTGTTGATCGTCATCAGCCTGTTTCTCAGCTTTTCCTGGTTCGGTCTGTTCCCGCGTCTGCCTGACGTGGCGCGCATCGGCCTCTTGATCCTGTTCGCCCTGTCCGGGGGCGCGACGCTCTATCCGCTGCGTTTCTTCCGCATGCCGTCGGCCGCCGAGGTCGACAGGCGCATCGAAGCGGCGAACCAATTGCTGCACAGCCCGGTGCAGGTCCAGACCGACCGGCCGAGCGGCGGCGACAGCATCTTCTCGCAGGCGTTGTGGCGCGAGCACCAGAAGCGGATGGCCGAGCAGCTGTCGAGCCTCGGCGCCGACCGGCCGCGCAGCCGTGTGCCGGACTACGATCGCTGGGGCCTGCGCGCCGTGGCGGGGCTACTGTTCGTCACCGCTTTGGCCTTCTCCTTCGGACCCTTCGGCGGCCGGGTCAGCGACGGCTTCGTTGCCCGCGCCGCGCACGATACCGTACCGCCGCGCATCGACGCCTGGGTGACGCCGCCCGCCTATACCGGCAAGGCGCCGCTGTTCCTGACCGCCGACGCCAACCAGGCGGTCCAGACCTTCTCGGTGCCGCAAGGCAGCGACGTTTCGCTGCGCGTCACCGGCGGTTCCGGCGAGGAGACGCTGAGCTACGCAGATGCCGGCGGCAACGCGCGCGCCATCGAGCCCGCAGCGCCCAAAGGCCCCGCGCCCGCCAGCCAGGCCGCGCCCAAAGTGCGCCAGTTCTCCGGCAAACTGGATTCGAACGGCACGCTGACGCTTAGATCCGCCGAAAGCGATCTCGGCCGCTGGGCCTTTGCCGTCATTCCCGACAAGCCGCCGGCGATCCGCTTCGTCGGCGAGCCGAAGCGCGCCGTCAACGGCGCCATCGAGCTGAACTACGAGATCGATGACGATTACGGCGCCGCCTCCGCCAAGGCCGTTTTCGAGCTGTCGGCCCCCCCAGCCGCCAATGCGCATCCGCTCTACGGCCCGCCGGACCTGCCACTGACCCTGCCGCGCCGCGGCGGCAAGACGAACGCGGCCAAGACGACCAAGGACCTGACCGAGCATGTCTGGGCCGGCAGCGGCATCAAGCTGACGCTGAGCGTCACCGACGATGCCGGCCACACCGCGAGCAGCGAAACCAAGACGCTTGGGATGCCTGAGCGGCCTTTCGCCAACCCGCTGGCCCGTGCGGTGATCGAACAGCGCCGGCTGCTGGCGCTCGACACCAACGCCAAGCCGCGCGTGCTGGACCTGATGGACGCGATCACGCTGCGGCCCGAGGATACGTTCGACAACATGTCGAATTATCTCGCCATCATGAGCGCAAGGAGCCGGCTGAAGCTCTCCGAGAGCGACGACCAGCTGCGCAACGTCGTGTCTTATCTCTGGGAGATCGCGCTCGGCATCGAGGAAGGCAATCTGTCGGCCGCCGAGCGGCGGCTGCGCCAGGCGCAGCAGGCGCTGCAGGACGCCATCAAGAACGGCGCCAGCGATCAGGAGATCGAGAAGGCGATGAAGGAACTGCGCGAGGCGATGAACCAGTTCCTGCAGGAATTCGCCCAGCGCGCGCAGCAGAATCCGAACGCGCCGCAGATGCAGCAGAACGGCCGCGAGCTGCGCCAGAGCGACATCGATCGCATGATGGACCAGATCGAGAACCTGGCCAAATCCGGCGATCGCGACAAGGCCCAGCAGCTTCTCTCCGAGCTGCAGGACATGATGAACAACCTGCAGGCCGGCCGCCAGCAGCAGGGCGGCGAGCAGGACAGCGAGCTGCGCCAGCAGATGGACAAGCTCGGCGACATCATGCGCCGCCAGCAGGAGATGATGAACGACACTTTCCGTCTCGACCAGATGCAGCGCGGCCAGCGTGGCCAGGACGGCGAGCCGCAGATGGGCGAGGATGGCGAGCCGCAACAGGGCCAGGACGAGCAGCGGCCCGGCCCCGGCGAGGACCGCGATCCGCTGGGACGGCCGAAAATGTCGCCGAAGGATCTCGCCGATGCGCTGAAGCAGCTGCAGGAAGGCCAGGGCCAGCTGCAAAGCGAGCTCGACCAGTTGAAGAAGGGCCTCGAAGGCATGGGCATGGAGCCCAACGAGGGTTTTGGTGAGGCCGGCAAGTCGATGGGCGACGCCGAGCATTCGCTCGGCCAGGGCGATGGCGACCAGGCAGTCGGCCACCAGGGCCGCGCGCTGGAAGCGCTGCGCCGCGGCGCCAAGGACATGATGAAGCAGATGCAGGCCATGCAGGGCGACCAGGGGGGCAGCGAGCAGGGTGGGCGCCAGCAGGGCGCCGACCGCGATCCGCTCGGTCGGCCGCGCGCCACTAATGGCCCGGATGACGGCACCTCGGTCAAGGTTCCCGATGAGATCGACGTCCAGCGCGCACGCCAGATCCTCGACGCGATCCGCAAGCGGCTCGGCAACGCGCTGAGCCCCGACATCGAGCGCAGCTATCTCGAACGGCTGCTGGAGCTGAAATAGCTTCTGCCTCACAGCTCTTAGACTGGATGTGACGGCCCTTGCTAACTTTTGGGATGCTGGCGGGACAGCGCCCCCTCTGTCCTGCCGGACATCTCCCCCACTTGGGGGGAGATCGGATGTCGTCACCGCTTTCGCCAATCACCAACGCCGCAAATCACTGTGCGCCGGTATTTATGTCGCAGGCGCGACCTGCCTGGTCAGCATGAACGCCTCGCGGATCGCGTTCTCCATGCCGTCGATCGCCTCGCCGGTCGCGAGCGGATTGCGGTGCAGGACGACGTTGGACGAATCGATGTCGCCGAAGCCGTCGGCCGCCGTCAGTTCCCGGCAATCGGGCGGGATGTTGCTGCGCGAGATCGGCGCGATCGCCAGACCGGATGTCACCGCGAGCGTCAGGCCGCCATTGGTGTCGCTGGTATAGGCGACGCGGTAGTCGAGGCCGCGCTGCTGCAGCGACTTGATGGCGAAGTCGCGGCACCAGCCGTTACGGCTGTAAAGCGCGATCGGCACCGGCCGTTCCTCATGCATGTGGTGCAGCGTCGAGGTCACCCAGACCGTCGGGTCGTGCATCAGCACCTCGCCGCCGGAAGAACCCTCCCACTCGAACACCACGGCAAGGTCGAGCTCGCCAGCCGCGAGCGCCCTCACCTGCGAGTCCGAATGCGCGTACCGCACCGTGACCTCGACGCGCGGATGCCGCTTGGCGAATTCGCCAAGCGCCCGCGACAGGATCGAGCGGCCGTATTCGGCCGGGATGCCGATGCGCACCAACCCGCCGAGCGGCGGCGCTACCAGCGAGGCCGCCGTCTCGTCCAGCAGCGAGACGATCCGGCGCGCATTGGCGATCAGCTCGCCGCCGCGGCGTGTCAGCGCCACGCCGCGCGAGCCGCGCTCGAACAGGTTGTCGCCGACCATATCCTCCAGCTTCTTCATCTGCATGGACACGGCCGATTGCGTGCGCCCGGCCTTCTCCGCCGCTCGGGTGAAATTGCCGGTTTCGGCCACCGCCACGAAGGTGCGCAGGAGGTCGCTGTCGAGGACTGGTCTCATCGAAATCGCCATAAGAGAATTTGATTGCTGGCATCATTCCAATTCGTTTGCAACATGTCAAACGCCGCAGGATAGTCGCCACACCCATTGGATATGCGGCTGCGAGTCGGTCGCGGACCAATCGAAGAGTCCTCACTCGTACCCGCTGCCCGAAACGGTAGCGGGTTCCTTTTTGATGAGCGGTTCCAGGAAAAGCGCCCAGCAATTTTCCATTCGGAATTGCGTGGAATGAATGCGGCTCGCGGGGGGGCCGAGACTGATGCGGAACCGGATGGTGCTTGGCATTCTGAGCCTCTGCCTCGGCGTGCTGGTCTTTTCGCTGCAGGATCCGCTGGTGAAGGCGGTGTCGGGCGGCTATCCGGTGACCGAGGTGATGGCGATTCGCGCCATCGTCGCGCTGCCGATCCTGATCGTCATCGTCCAGGCCGATGTCGGCCTGAAGGCGGTGCTGTCGAAGCGCTTCGGCATGCTGACGTTGCGCGCCTTCATCCAGTTCTCGTCCTACACGGTCTATTATCTCGCGATCGCCGCCTTGCCGCTGGCCGACGCGGTGGCGCTCTATTTCATGGCGCCGCTGTTCATCATGGCGATGGCCGGACCTTATCTCGGCGAACGCGTCTCGTGGAAGACGCTGGCGACGGTGCTGATCGGCCTTGTCGGCGTGCTTGTGATGGTGCGTCCCGGCGCCGGGTTGTTCGACTGGGCGGCGCTGCTGTCGCTGGGCTCGGCCTTCCTGTACGGGTTTTCGCAGCTGATGGCGCGCCGGATCGGCGACACGGAATCATCGACGGTGATGGCCTTCTACCAGAACGGCGCCTATCTCAGCGGCGCCATCGCGGTTGCAACCGTCTTCCATCTTGCCGGTATCACCCATGCGGCGCATCCGAGCGTCGAATTCCTGGTGCGGCCATGGGTATGGCCGACGATGCCGGACTTCCTCAAGATGGCCGCCTGCGGCTTCGTCGCGTCCGCCGGCATGATCCTGCTGTCGCAGGCCTACCGGATGGCGCCGGCCAACCGCGTCGCGACGTTCGAATATACCGGCATCCTGTGGTCGCCGCTTTGGGGTTTTCTGTTCTTCGCCGAAGTGCCGCGCGAGACGACCGTGCTCGGCGCGGCGCTGATCATCGGCGCCGGCCTGCTGGCGCTCAACGGCGAGCGCCGGCGAAATGCCGCGCCTGCGACCGGCGCGGTCTCAGGCGAAGCAGCTTAACGCCTTGCCGACGCGGGCGCGGATCTCGGCAAGCGTGAACGGCTTCTGCACCACGTCGAGGATGATGCCGTTCAGTTCCTCGGCGCGTTCGCGCTGGTCGGCATAGCCGGTCATCAGCATGATCTTCATCGCAGGGAACTCTCTTGCGGCGGCCGTCGCCATCTCGATGCCGTCCATCTCCGGCATGCGGATGTCGGACACCACCAGATCGTAGCCGCCGCGGGCCTGCCGGATCGTGTCCAGCCCCTGCGCGCCGTCGGTGGCGACAGTGACATCATGGCCGTCGCGCTCCAGCGCGCGGGCGGCGAGGGTGCGGACGGATTCATCGTCCTCGACGATCAGAAGCTTTGCCATGCCGAGATAGATGCCGCCGAAACGTTGACGTTTTCTGAAAATTCTAACGATCGGTGGCTTTTCGGGATGACTTCGTCGCCCCTCAGGCGTCGCCCTTCACCACCCCGACAAACGGCAGCTCGCGGAACGCGTGGGCGACATCCATGCCGTAGCCGACCACGAAATAATCCGGGCAGTCGAACCCGACATAGTCGGCGTTGAGCGCGGTCTGGCGGCGCATGCGCTTGTCGAGCAGCACCGCGATGGCGCAGCTCTTGGCGCCGCGCGAAAGCATCAAGTCGCGGGTGTAGGAAAGCGTCTTGCCGGATTCCAGTATGTCGTCGATCAACAGCACGTCGCGGCCGGCAACCTCGTTGTCGATGTCGCGCAACACCCTGACCTCGCCGCTCGTGGTTCCGGCGCCGTAGCTGGAGATGAAGATGAACTCGACTTCCGGCGACAGGCCGACATCATGCATGGCGCGGATGAGATCGGCGGCGAAGACGAACGAGCCCTTGAGGATCGAGATCACCAAGAGGTCGTGATAGTCGCGCCCGGCGATTTCCTTGGCGAGCTCGAGATTGCGGCGTGCGATCGCCGACGCCGAAAACAGAACCTCGATGTCTTTGCCACGCACAACTGGCATTCTTTCGTCCTTCAAAATCACCTGGAATGCCAGGCGCTAGGTGTGTCGAGATTCAGGTCAGGCCGAGTCGAGAACGATGGCTTCCGAGAACCGGAGCGGAGCGTACTTGAAGTACGTGAGCACCGGAAGCGCAGGAAGCCGTCGTTCGCAGGCCGGCCTCACCTGAATATCGGCATACCTAGCCGGCGAAGATGACCGCGACAGTCCTTACCCCGTCTTTAGGCACATCGAGGCGGCTGGAAAAGCCGAATCTTTCGCCGGGCGCCAGTGAGCGATTGGATGTCCCCAGCCTGTAGCGGATGATATTGCTGTCGTTGTCGGTGACGCGGATTTCCAACGGCGGCAGTGTCTCCGACCTCTCCCCGTCATTGGCTGCCTCGCCATCGACGAACAACACCGGTTTCAGGCCCGACGCATCGATGCGCGACGTCACGCCGGAAATGGTGAGCGCGCTCGCCGGCGCGGCGTTCGTCCAAAAGGGGCTCTGGCGGACCAGCGCATGGCCGCCCGACACCCAGAAGGAGACCAGCGCGATGCCGACGCCTGCGATCCAGAACATCGGGCCGCCACGTGAGGGCCGCGCCGGCGCGGCATCCGGCTTGCGCAGCATGCCCATGCCTTCGATCGACGGCGTCGGCTGGATCTGCGGCTGGGGCGGCGACCGCTCCGGATGCGCGGCAAAACGCGGCAGCACCACATAGTCGGCATCGACGATGTCGGTCGCATCGGACACGATGCGCTCCGGCGCGGCATTTGTTGCCGGGCCGGTCATGATTTCGCCGGAAACGGGGCGCGCGGTTCTGTTCTCAGCCATTACGGCACCAGTGCAGTCTTCGTTTCTTTTGCGTAAACGCAATTGGTTAACGCTTCCCCACCGGAACCGCTTTGAGACGTCAAAATCGAGCCGAAATTAACCGACCGTTAACCATGCCGGCCGATGGTCTGTTAGAGCAATTCCAGGAAAAGTGTGAAACGGTTTTCCGTCCGGGATTGCGTGAAAGCGCAGAGATAGAGCGGTTCGCCGTTTCCGTGAAACGGTGGAGCGCTCTAGAGTTAGATCGTGGCGCGTCGCCGCCGAGAGTTTCAGGTCGCCGAACGTGATCCGCTTCGAAAATGTCGGCCTCCGCTATGGCATGGGTCCGGAGATCCTCCGCGACATCTCCCTGCACATTCCGGAGCGCTCCTTTCAGTTCCTGAGCGGCCCCTCGGGCGCCGGCAAGACGACGTTGCTGCGCCTTTTGTTCATGTCGCTGAAGCCGACGCGCGGACTGATCACCATCTTCGGCAAGGACCGTTCGCGCATCTCGCGCAGCGAATTGCCGCTGCTGCGCCGCCGCATCGGCGTGGTGTTCCAGGATTTCCGCCTGCTCGACCACATGACGACCTACGAGAATGTCGCGCTGCCATTGCGCGTGCGCGGGCGCGAGGAGGCTGGCTACCGCACCGACGTCACCGAGCTTCTGAAATGGGTCGGCCTCGGCGACCGTATGCATGTCCTGCCGCCGGTGTTGTCCGGCGGCGAAAAGCAGCGCGCCGCGATCGCGCGCGCCTTGATCGAACAGCCCGAAATCCTTTTGGCCGACGAGCCGACTGGCAATGTTGATCCGCCGCTGGCGCGCCGGCTGCTCAGGCTCTTCATCGAGCTCAACCGACTGGGCACCGCCGTCGTCATCGCCACCCACGACCTCGGCCTGATGGAGCAGGTCGATGCGCGCCGCATGATTTTGGCCGGTGGAAGGTTGGACGTCTATGACTGACTTCTCGGCCGATCACCTCCAGGATGAAGCCGAGGCGCCGGTGACGGTCCGGCGCGTCCAGCGCAAGACGGCGCCGATCGTGCCGGCGCAGAACATCGCCGGGCGGGCGCTTGTGCTGGTCATCGCCATCATGACCTTCCTGTCCTGCCTCACCTTCGGCGCGGTGACGCTGGTGCGCGACACCGCCTCGGTCTGGGAGAACCAGATCTCGCGCGAGGCGACGATTCAGATCAAGCCGGCCGACGGCCTCGACATGGAGGCGGCGCTTGCGCAGGCCTCGCAGATCGCCAGCGAGTTCCCCGGCGTGAAAGGCACCAAGATCATCGACCGCGACGCAACGGCGCGTCTTCTCGAGCCATGGCTGGGCAGCGGCCTCGACATCGACGAGTTGCCGGTGCCGCGCCTCATCATCGTCACCATCGACGAGGCCAGCCCGCCTGACTTTGCCGCCATGCGCGCGGCCATCACGCCCAAGATCCCGACCGCGGCACTCGACGATCACCGCACCTGGGTCGACCGCCTCGTCGCCATGGCGCACACCACGGTGACGATCGGCATCGCCGTTCTGGCGCTGATGCTCTCGGCAACGGTGCTGACAGTGGTGTTCGCCACGCGCGGCGCCATGGCCGGCAACGGCCATATCATCGAGGTGCTGCATTTCGTCGGCGCCGAGGCGCGCTTCATCGCGCGCGAATTCCGCTGGCATTTCCTGGTCACCGGCATGAAGGGCGCGGCCGCCGGCGGTGCGCTCGCGATCGTCGTCTTCATCGTCTTTTCCTGGTGGTCGTCGCGCAACATGGCGACGCCCGAGGCCGACCAGGCGACCGCTTTGTTCGGCAATTTCGCCATCGGCTCCGCCGGCTATTTCGGCGTCGGCCTGATGGTGCTGGTGATCGGCGCGCTGACCGCGGCGACCTCGCACGCGACCGTTGTCGCCTATCTCAGCGACATCGACGTTCGCCAGCCGGATGCGGGCTGACCAATGAACTCCAGCCGAAAGCTCGCGCAAGGCGTTGAATACAAACGAGACAACGATCACGGGTTGAGCAGGTGCCGTAACGCAAAGTGCGCCGCCCTACCTATCAAAGGCCGCATTTCGGAGTTAACCATTAGAAGCTTTCAGGATTAACCTGGGGATGATGGAAGCGCGGGAGCAGATCGAGACGGCTGGACGGATGCCGGCGGTGCGTGCCCGCGCCGCCGCCCCTGCCGGGTTCGGTCGTCTGCGGCTCGCCCTGCGCATCTGCGGTTTCGTCGCTCTCGCCTTGCTGGTGCTTTTTGCCGGCGGCTTCGGCTGGTTCGCCGACAAGGTCAGCCATATGACGACCCCGACCGATCCGGCCAGGGCCGATGCCATCATCGTGCTCACCGGCGGACAGTCGCGGCTCGACGCCGCCATGGACCTTCTGGCCTCAGGCAAGGGCGAACGGCTGCTGATCAGCGGCGTCCATCCTTCAGCCACCAAGCGCCAGCTGCAGGCGGCAATGGGCGGCGACAAGCAGCTCTTCTCCTGCTGCGTCGATATCGACCGCGCCGCGCTCGACACCATCGGCAATGCCGAGGAAAGCGCCAAATGGGTGGAAAACCACGCCTATGGCAGCATCATCATCGTCACCAACAATTACCATATGCCGCGCAGCCTGCTCGAGATGGGCCGGCTGCTGCATGGCGCGCGCCTCGAACCCTATCCGGTGGTCAACACCAATCTGGGCAACGGGAACTGGCTGACCAAGCCGGAGGCGCTGCGTGTGCTGCTCACCGAATACAGCAAATATGTGCTGTCGCTGGCGCGGGGCTTCCTGCCGCTTCGCGCAACGCCCGAGGGCGTCACGCTGGCGGAAGCATCGACCATGGTGAAGAACTAAAGCCCAGCCGCCGCACTCTCGCGCAAGCGGGCAATCTCCTGCTCCAGGCCGGCGATGCGCCGGTCGCGCTCGGCAAGTGCGGCCGCGACATCCGCCGCCTCGAAACGCTGCGGGATATGCTGCGGGCAATTGGCATCCCAGGCTGTGACCGTGAACAGGATCGCCTGCTCCGGCCGCGCCTTGTAATCCGCCGGCATCAGCTTCGCCGTCAGCTCCGGGTCATTTTCGACGACCCGTGCCCTGCCCCAGACCTTGATGCGCTGTCGCAGCATATAGTCGATGAGGAACAGGAAGGCCTGGTCGTTATCCTGCAGGTTGCCCTGGGTGATGAACTGCCTGTTCCCGGAGAAATCCGCGAAGCCGATCGTGTGCTCGTCCAGCACCTTGAGGAAGCCGGCCGGCCCGCCACGATGCTGGATGTAAGGCTGGCCTTCGGCATTTGCCGTCGCCAGGAACGCGCTGGACTGCGCCTCGATGAAGGCGGCAAGGTCCGGCGTGATCGTGGCGCGCCAGCCGCCGCGCTGCTCGACGCGCGCATAGGAATCGCGCGATCCCTTGCGTGACTGGATCGCCTTGACCGTGGGGGTGAAGGCGACATCGCTGGTGAAATCATTCATGTTGGCGCTCCTCAGACAGGATCGCAGGTTAAATAGCCCCTTCCGAAAATCGGATGTAGATGGCATATCTGCAACCCATCCTTCCAGATTTCGGAAGAGTGATGGATCGCCTTGACGCCATGTCCCTGTTCGTCGCCACTGTGGAGGCCGGCAGCCTATCCGCCGCCGCGCGGCGCACAGGCGTGCCTCTGGCGACCGTCAGCAGAAAACTCTCCGAGCTGGAGAAGCACTTGGGGACACGTCTGCTCAACCGCTCGACTCGGCGCCTGACGCTGACCGATGCCGGCCAGTCCTATGTCATCGCCTGCCGCCGCATTCTCGACGAGGTGAACGAGGCCGAGCGCACCGCTGCCGGCGAATATTCGAGCCCGACCGGCGAGCTGGTCATCACCGCGCCGATCGTCTTCGGCCGCCTGCATGTGCTGCCGGTGATCACCGACTTTCTCGCCTTGTACCCGCAAGTGGATATCCGCCTGACCTTGTCGGATCGGATCACCCAACTGGTCGAGGAGCATATCGATTTGGCCCTGCGCATCGGCGAGCTGCCGGACTCGGCCATGGTCGCGATCCGCGTCGGCTCGATCCGCCGCATCGTCTGCGCAAGCCCCGCCTATCTCGCCATGCATGGCACGCCGGAGCGACCGCCGGAGCTTGCGGGCCACAACTGCGTCACCTTCGAAGGCCTCGCCGCTCCCGCGACGTGGAGTTTCGGGACAGGCAAGACCGAAACCACGATCCCGGTCCGCTCGCGCCTTCAGGTCAACACCGCCGAGGCGGCGATCGATGCCGCCATTGCCGGGCTCGGCCTGACGAAGGTGCTCTCCTACCAGGCGGATGCCGCGGTGCGCGCCGGCGCGTTGCGGGTGGTGCTGGAGCCGTTCGAGCCCCCGCCCTGGCCGGTGAGCCTGGTTCATGCCGGCCAGGGCCGGCTGCCGGTGAAACTGCGCGCCTTCCTCGTTTTTGCAGCGCCGCGCCTCAAGGAGCGGCTGGCGCGGTCGTTGTAGAAACAGATTCGACCACCGCGCCGTTTCCTTTTTGCCGCCGCTTGGTGTAACCAACGCACACTTCCTCACGGGCCCCTTGCATGCTCATCATCCGCTCGCTGGCGTTCAACCTCGTCTTCTATCTCAGCCTGATCGTCCAGATGATCCTCTGGACGCCTTTCTATTTCCTGTCGCCGCGCCACCGCGCCTGGTTCGTGCCGAAATTCTGGTCGCGCACCTCGATGTGGCTCTATGAGAAGATCGCCGCGACGAAGAGTGAGATCTCAGGTGTCGAGAACCTGCCGGAAGGGTCCTTCATCCTGGCGCCGAAGCACCAGTCCTTCTGGGACGCGATCGCCTTCTTCCCCTATCTCGACGACGCGCTCTACATCCTTAAGCGCGAGCTGACCTGGATCCCTTTCTTCGGCTGGTACATCATGAAGATGCGCATGATCCCGGTCGACCGCGGCAGCCGTTCGAAAGCGCTGAAGGCGGTCGTCGTCGCGACCAGGCAGGAGATGGACCGCAATCCGCGCCAGCTCATCATCTATCCTGAAGGCACGCGCCGCCCGCCGGGCGCCGAGCCCTCCTACAAATACGGCATCGTCGAGATCTATTCGCAACTGGGCGTGCCCGTGGTGCCGGTCGCCCATGTCGCCGGCCTCTACTGGCCGCGCCGCAAGTTCCTGCGCTATCCCGGCACCATCAAGGCCCGCTTCCTGCCGCCGATCCCGCCAGGGCTCGGCAAGGAGGAGTTCATGCGGCGGCTGATCGGCGAGACCGAGGCCGCCTGCGACCAGATGCTTATCGAGGCCGCGCAGGCGCCGAACCCGCCGCCCATGCCGCCGACGGCGGTGAAGCGGCTGGCTGAGCTCGGCGTATCCGCGAAGTCCTGACCCGCTACCGCAGCGCCGCGAGCAGCGTCGTCAGCACTAGTGTAGCGGCAAACACCAGATTGATGATCCGCGACGCCAGCGGATGGCGAAGGAAGCGCGCGAAAGCCGTTCCGGCAAGCAGCCAGACCACATGGATGGCGACGATCATCGCGGCAAGCACCAGCAGCCTTGTGGAAACGCCGAGCGGATCGGCCTGCGACGCGGCGCCGGCGAAAACCGCGGCAATCGCCACATAGGCTTTCGGATTGGCGACGGCGAGCATGAAGCCGCCGAGAAAATCGGGCTTCGTCGCCATGCTCCCGCGCTCGGCCAAAGGCGGCGCGGTCGCTATTTTGAAGGCGAGATAAAGGATGTAGGCGGCCGACAGGATCGCCAGCACCGGCGCCACTCCCGGCACCGAGGTCAATATCCCGAAAATCCCGGCCGCCACCGCCAGAAGCACCGCGATCGTGCCAAGCACTACGCCCGAGGTGTAACCCAGCGAAGGGCGCAGTCCGAACGCCGCGCCGACCGCGGTCACACTGATCGTCGCCGGTCCCGGACTGCCCATGACGACCGTGGCGGCCACCACAAGCGCCAGCACTTGCTGCCAAGCCTGTGCCGCGCCCAGAACACTACCAGCCATGCCGAATCTCCTCCTGCCGCGATGCCACAGGATTTAGGAGGGACCGTCATGGCCGTCTTGGACGATCGTGCGAGTGCATTGACTGCGTTAAGGCTTGTTGAGATTCGGGTCAGGCCGGCCTCACCCGAAGATCAACAAGCCTTACGAGCTGGCCCGGTCCAATGCCGCGACATCATCCGCCGAAAGCTTGAGCGATGCGGCGCGGATCAGGCTGTCTATCTGGGCCGGCCTGGTGGCGCTGGCGATCGGGGCGGTGATGCCCGGCCTCGCGATGATCCAGGCCAGCGCCACTTCCGCCTGCTTGGCCGAATGGCGCTCCGCCACGGCATCGAGCGCGGAAAGGATGCGCATGCCGCGCTCGTTGAGGTAGCCGGCAACACCCTCGCCGCGCGCGCTTTGGCCGAGATCGGCCTTGCTGCGGTATTTGCCGCTCAAAAATCCCTTGGCCAGGCTGAAATAGGTGATGACGCCGATATCCTCCGCTTTGCAAAGGTCGAGCAGCGGGCCGTCTAGCGACGAGCGGTCGTACAAATTGTATTCAGGCTGCAGGACCTCGTAGCGCGGCAGGCTACGCAGGCTGGCCACGTCGAGCGCCGCGCGCAACTGGCCGGCATCGAGATTGGAGCAGCCGGGATAGCGGATCTTGCCCTTTTCGAGCAGCCGCTGATAGGCGCCGAGCGTTTCTTCATAAGGCGTGGTCGGATCAGGCCAATGCGACAGATAGAGGTCGATGACATCGACCTGCAGCCGCTTCAGCGAAGCGTCGACCGCCTTTTCGATATAGGCGGCGGAGAGGTCGCGCTTGCCCTGGCCCATATCGGAACCGACCTTGGTGATGACGATGATCTCATCCCGGTTGCCGCGGCTCTTCATCCAGTTGCCGATGATGGTTTCCGATTCGCCGCCCTTGTTGCCGGGGACCCAGCGCGAATAGGAATCGGCCGTATCGATGGCGTTCAGGCCGGCGCCGACGAACCGGTCGAGCAGGTCGAAGGAGGTCTTCTCGTCGGCGGTCCAGCCGAAGACGTTGCCGCCCAGGACCAGAGGCGCGATGGATAGTTCGGTGCGACCGAGACGGCGTTTTTGCAAGGCTGATCTCCGTGATGGAACGGGCCTGATGCCCAGGGGAGGGTCGCCGCTAAGCTAGGTCGTGCCCGGCCGAGGTCAAAGGCATGGTTTTGCTTTTTGATCGGACCAGAGCGATTCCAGCAAAAGTGCGGCGCGGTCAGGCTTGGCGGCTTCGCCGTAGCCTTGCGTCCGGAATTGCGTAAACAAAAAGGTCTTCACGAAGGTGCGACCTTGCGGCCCACTTCCTCCAGCCAATGATCGCGGATGCCGAGCGCCTCGAGATGATCGAGCGTGCTCAGCACATAATCCTCGTTCCGGCCTGACTGGCCGACGGCGCCGCGAACGATCCTTGCCGCGTGATCGGCATCGAGCGCGCCGGCATATTGCTCATGCTGCCGGTCGACGATGTAGGCGACCGCCTCGACCGAACCGCCCTCTCCTTCCCCGTCCTTGCCCAGCCGGACAGCGAGCACGCGTTCGAGATAGACGCTGGTCACCAGCTCGCGTTCACGCAGATAGGAAAGCACCTCGTCGCGCAGATTGCCGGGAACGCGGTAGGCGAGGCCGATGCAGGAGCCGCCTCGGTCGAGGCCGAGCACCAGGCCCGGCCGTTCGCGCGTGCCGCGATGCACGAAGGAATAGACGCAAAGCGAGCGGCGATAGCCGTAGAGCCGGGCGCGGCGCGTCTCGACATGGGCGAATCCGGGCCGCCAGATCAGCGACCCATAGCCAAAAACCCAAAAATCGCCCATATCGCCAAGCCTGATCGCATTCGAGTGAACGACACCGCACCGGAAGGTGCTTCTTCCGCTTGTTTGCGTGAGAGTAAATGCCTGCACGCCGGGGTTAACGAGAGCCGCAGCATGACGTCAAGTGACGAGCAATCGCCCAAACCCCGCCGCCGGCTGCTTTGGCTCGCGGCGTTGATCGTCGTGCTGTTCGCCATCTACAGTGGCGGCTGGTTCTATCTCGCCGAAAGGCTCAAGACCGAAGCCGACCAGGCGGTGGCGCGGCTGGGCAGCAAGGGCATCGCCGCCGGCTGCGCCAATCTCACCGTCAGCGGCTACCCGATGAGCTTCACGGTCTCCTGCGACAACATCGCTTACGAGGACGACGCCCGGAAAGTCGCCGCTTCCACCGGAAGCTTCAATGCCGTCGCCGCGATCACCGGCCCCTTGTCGACGGTCGCCGACCTGCGCGGGCCGCTGCGGACGATGGCGCCCGGCATGCCGCCGCTCTGGATCGACTGGGACCAGCTGCAGGCCAATGTCAAAGTGTGGTGGCCGCTGCCGCGCAGTGTCTCGCTGCGGGCCGAAGGGCTCAACGGCCAGACCGATCCGCAGGATGACACCGATCCGATGCAGTTGTTCAGCGCCGGCAAGGCGGCCGGGCAATTGCAGCCGGCCGGCCAGGACATCAACTATGTCGGCAGCTTCGCTGATCTGGAGATCAACGCGGATGCAATCGACGGACGCGTGCTGCCGGCGCTGGACGGCAGCGGCGACGTGACGCTGAAGAACGGCGTGGCGTTGATCGCGACACCCCCGAAGAGCCTGCGCGGCCAGTCGATTGACATCGACAGGCTCGACCTGTCGTCGGGTACGGCGCGCATCACCGTGTCCGGACCGGTCTCCGTCGACGCGGAAGGTCTGGTCGACGCAAGCCTGATGATCAAGCTCAAGGATCCCAAGGCGGTGGCAGCCATCCTGGCCGGCGCGGTTCCGGAGCATAAAAGCGAAATCGAGCAGGGTTTCGCCGCCATCGCCATGCTTGGTAAGGAACCGTCCTTGCCGCTGAGGGTCGTCAAGGGCAAGGCCTCGCTCGGCTTCATCCCGCTCGGCAAGATCAAGCCGTTGGAATAACGCAGCGATGGCGAAGCCGGTCAGACTGCTCAGCGTCGGCGCCTTCACCCTCGACACCATTCTCCGCGTCGAGACGCTGCCCGCGCATCAGGGCAAGTTCATCGCCAGCGACGGCGTTCAGATCGCCTCCGGCATGGCGACCAGCGCCGCCTGCGCCGCGCATCGCCTCGGAGCCGAGGTCTCGCTATGGGCAAGCGCGGGCGACGATCCGGTCGGCGACCAGTTGATCGCCGATATTCAAGCCGAAGGCGTCGACTGCAGCCTAATCCGCCGCGTTCCCGGCGCGCGATCGGCGCTGGCCGCGATCGTGGTGGATGCGCATGGCGAGCGCATCATCGTCCCCTTCTACGACAAAACGGCGCAGGCCGATCCCGAGGCACTACCGCTCGCCGACCTCTCCGCCTTCGATGCCGTGTTGGTCGATGTCCGCTGGCCTGGCGCCGCGGCGCTCGCCTTGAGCGCGGCGAGATCGATCGGCCGCCCGGCGATCCTTGATGCCGACACCGCGCCCGTCGAGGTGCTGGAGCGGCTCTTGCCGTTGGCCTCGCATATCGTCGCGTCGGAGCCTGCGGCGCGCATCGTCTGCGGCCACGCGCTGGACCCTGAAAGCGCTTGCGCCGATCTCGCCTCGCGCACCGACGCCTTTGTCGCCGTGACCGGGGGCGCGGCCGGAACCTGGTGGCATGACCGGGCAACCGGGCGCGTGCGCCATGTCGAGGCGCCGAAGGTCAAGGCCGTCGACACGCTCGCCGCCGGCGACGTCTTCCACGGCGCCTTTGCCGTCGGTCTCGCCGAGGCCATGCCGATGGAAGAGGCCCTGCGCTTTGCCAGCGCCGCCGCCGCGCTCAAATGCCAGCGCTTCGGCGGCCGCCTCGGCGCGCCGGACAGGGCCGAGACGCTGGCCATGATGGCGGCGCACTGGCCGCCAGCCCGGGAAGGCGAAGGGAGCTGAGATTCAGGTCAGGCCGAGTCGAAAATGGCGGATTTCGAGAACCGGAGCGGAGCGTACTTTTCGTACGTGAGCACCGGAAGCGCAGAAAGCCGTCATTTGCAGGCCGGCCTCACCTGAATATCAGTTCCCTTTGGGATGTTCGATGGCCTGCCGGCCAAAATCCGGCACATCGATGTCCTGGCCGGCCTCGATGATCGAGCGGCGGATAGCGCGCGTGCGGGTGAAGAGGTCGAACAGTTTTTCGCCGTCGCCCCAACGGATCGCCCGCTGCAGCGAGGCCAGGTCCTCCGAGAAACGCGCCAGCATCTCCAGGATCGCGTCCTTGTTGTGCAGGCACACGTCCCGCCACATGGTCGGGTCGGAGGCGGCAAGGCGGGTGAAATCGCGAAAACCGGAGGCGGAATATTTGATGACTTCGCTCTTGGTCACCGCTTCCAGGTCATCCGCCGTGCCGACGATGTTGTAGGCGATGATATGCGGCAGGTGCGACACGATCGCCAAGGTCATGTCGTGATGCTGCGGGTCCATCGTGTCGATGTTGGAGCCGCAGCGGCGCCAGAATTCCGAAAGCGTGTCGAGCGCGGCGGGGTCGGTGCCCGGCAGCGGCGTGAAGATGCACCAGCGGTTCTCGAAGAGATCGGCGAAGCCGGCATCGGGTCCGGACTTTTCCGTGCCGGCCAGCGGATGTCCGGGGATGAAGTGCACGCCTTCCGGCACATGCGGTTGCATCTGCGCGATGACGGAGGCCTTGGTCGAGCCGACATCGGTGAGGATGGCGCCTTTCTTCAGCGCCGGCGCGATCTCGGCCGCGACCTCGCCGGACGAGCCGACCGGCACCGAGACGATGACGAGATCGGCGTCGCGCACCGCTTCCCTGGCATCGGTCGTATAGGAATCGCCAAGGCCCAACTCCTCGGCTCGCTTCAGAGTCGAGGCGCTGCGCGTTGCGATGGCGATGTGCCTGGCGAGGCCCTCGCGGCGGATGACGCGGGCCAGCGACGAGCCGATCAGGCCGATGCCGACCAGCGCTATTTTCTCGAACATCGGTGATGCCATGGTGTCTAGCTTTTCAGGAAGGTCTTGAGCGCGTCAATGACACCGCGATTGGCTTCCTCGGTGCCGACGCTCATGCGCAGCGCGTTGGGGAAGCCGTAGCCGGTGACGCGGCGCAGGATATAGCCGCGCGCGCTCAGATAATCATCCGCGGCCGCCGCCGAGCGCCTGTTATCGTCTGGAAAATGGATCAGCACGAAATTGCCGACGCTGGGCGTGACGCGCAGGCCAAGCCCGGTCAGCTCCGCGCCGAGCCAAGCCAGCCATTTCTCGTTATGTGCCGCGCTGCGCTCGATATGGGCGCGGTCGCGGATCGCGGCGATGCCGGCCTCGATCGCGGTGGCGTTGACGTTGAAGGGGCCACGGATGCGGTTGATCGCATCGACGATATGCGCCGACCCGTACATCCAGCCGATACGCGCGCCGCCAAGGCCGAGCTTGGAGAAGGTGCGGGTCATCACCACGTTCTCCGAGCTGCCGGCGAGCTCGATGCCGGCTTCATAGTCGTTGCGCCGAACATATTCGGCATAGGCCGCGTCGAGCACCAGGAGCACGTTCTTCGGCAAAGCCGCGTGCAGCCGGCGCACCTCCTGGAACGGAACATAGGTGCCGGTCGGATTGTTCGGATTGGCAAGGAACACGATACGCGTCGCAGGCGTGACCGCGGCGAGGATCGCGTCGACATCGGCGCGCTCGTCGGTTTCCTTCACCGCCACCGGCTTGGCGCCCGCCGCCTGGATGTAGATCTTGTAGACCATGAAAGCGTGTTCGGTGAACACGGCCTCGTCGCCGGGCGCGAGGTAGGTCTGTGCCAGAAGCCCCAGGATTTCGTCGGAGCCATTGGAGCAGATGATGTTCGCTGGGTTCAGCCCATGCGTCTCGGCGATCGCCTCGCGCAGTCGCCGCGCCGTGCCGTCGGGATAGACGTCGAGCTTCGCCGCCACCTCGCGCGCGGCCTCGATCGCCTTCGGCGAGGGCCCGAGCGGGTTTTCGTTCGACGACAGCTTGTAGACTTTCGTCACGCCGGCCGGCGCGGTGCTTTTTCCCGGCACATAGGCCTCGATGTCCATGATCCCCGCGCGGGGCGTCGGACGGGGCTGATCCTGCTTCATGTCACAAATCCGTCGAGAGGGCCTTCAAAGGCCGCAGCGGAAATACAAGCCGTGACAGGCAATGTCGAGAGGTCTACTGCATATCGCCGAGAAGTGTGCAGCGGTTCCTAGGACAACGACACGCATTAAAACAAGGGTTTGAAGCGCGTGGCCCGGATCTGTTTCGGCGCCGCGCTTCAGCCGGTCACAGCGTCAATCGTCGCGGCTGACAACCCGGGTCTTGCGCGTCTGCTGAAGCTGCAAAATCCCTCGGCGCAGTTGCTCGAACAAAGCCGGCGGCAGCATTCCATAGGCGTAACTGCCATCGGAACGCGGTCGAACATCGTAGCCGGGCCAAAGGAACCGGTTCAATTCATCAAGGCGCAGCCAATGCCGGCCGCCGTCGAGGCCAAGGGCCCGGCATACTGCCGGCGGAATCTCGATCGACGCGGAATTGTCCGGTGGCGGGCTATGGGTAATCGGTGCGACTATGGTGTGGATGTGGCCATCCGCATCGCGTGGCGTAGCGACAACGATCGCGCAGGGGCGATCCTTCGTACCTTCGATACCGCCCCGCTCATGTTCGGTACTCCAAAGAAAACTATAGCGAATGACAAGACCTGGCTTTGGAGCCGGCAGCGTCACTTCGGTTCCACGCCATATTCGGCAGCTTCGATGGAGGCGATCGTATCCTCATCGAGGTCGCCCACGATCAGGATTTCGCGCTCCCGGCGCTTCAGCAATTCGTAGTGCGCGAACTCGGCGGCAGAGAGATACGCTCCGACAATCCGGCCATGACTGGTCACGTTGATGACCTTCCTGGCGATGGCTTCGTCCTGATATTTCGCAAAATTTCGGGCGAAGTCACTGGCCGGAACCGCAGTGTTGCGTGGCATATCTGCCTCCATCCGATAAAAAGAGCCGGTGAAGTGAGTGAAACGGATCTGTCATGCAATATGCGTAATCTACGTAAATTACGCAAGATGGGCTCATCGGAACGCCGCCGTTGACGTTCGCACAACGCAGACGTAGAAGAGCCATGAACTTCGTGGTGATTTGGCCGGTCGGCTTGCAGCCACGTTAAACAACTCGCTAAAGGGCCGTTTGCAACCTGTAACCGGCTTTGCGACGGCAAGCCGGTTTTTTGTTGTCCGCCGCTGGCCGGACACCGCATCGCGACGAGACAGATGCGGAACAGGATGGGGACGGACATGGCCGCTCAGCGCACTGCAAGAACCAACGACGAGGCAGACCATCCGTCGAGCCCGGTGCTGCAGTTCGGCCCCGACAAGCCGCTGAAACTCGAGGCCGGCACGCTGCTCTCGCCGTTCCAGATCGCCTACCAGACCTATGGCAGCTTGAACGACGCGCGCTCCAACGCCATCCTCGTCTGCCATGCGCTGACCGGCGACCAGCACGTTGCCAACACCAACCCGGTAACCGGCAAGCCGGGCTGGTGGGAGGTGCTGATCGGTCCCGGCAAGATCATCGATGCCAACCGCTTCTTCGTCATCTGCGCAAACGTCATCGGCGGCTGCCTCGGCTCGACCGGCCCGGCCTCGACCAATCCGGCGACCGGCAAGCCCTACGGCCTCGACCTGCCGATCATCACCATCCGCGACATGGTGCGCGCGCAGGCCATGCTGGTCGATCATTTCGGCATCGAAAAGCTGTTTTGCGTGCTTGGCGGCTCGATGGGCGGCATGCAGGTGCTGGAATGGGCGGCGAGCTATCCGGAGCGGGTGTTCTGCGCGCTGCCGATCGCCACCGGCGCCCGCCATTCCTCGCAGAACATCGCCTTCCATGAGGTCGGCCGGCAGGCCGTCATGGCCGATCCGGACTGGCATGGCGGCAAATATCTCGAGTTCGGCAAGCGCCCGGAAAAGGGGCTCGCCGTCGCGCGCATGGCCGCCCACATCACCTATCTTTCGGAAGCGGCGCTCCACCGCAAGTTCGGCCGCAACCTGCAGGATCGCGAGGCGCTCACCTTCGGATTCGACGCCGATTTCCAGATCGAGAGCTATCTGCGCCACCAGGGCATGACCTTCGTCGACCGCTTCGACGCCAATTCCTACCTCTATCTGACCCGCGCGATGGACTATTTCGACCTTGCCGCCGATCATGGCGGGCGCCTCGCCGACGCCTTCGCGGGCACAAGGACGCGTTTTTGCCTGGTCTCTTTCACCAGCGACTGGCTGTTCCCGACCGAGGAGAGCCGCTCGATCGTGCACGCCTTGAACGCGGCGGGCGCTTCCGTCTCCTTCGTCGAGATCGAGACGGATCGCGGCCATGACGCCTTCCTGCTCGACGAGCCGGAGCTGTTCGCGGCCATCAACGGCTTCATCGCCTCAGCCGCCCGCGCCAGGGGGCTCAGCCTATGAGCGTCAATCGCGCCCAGCGTGTCGACCTCGAAGTCGTCACCGATCTCATTCCGGCCAAGTCGCGCGTGCTCGATGTCGGCTCGGGCGACGGCGTGCTCCTGGAACTGCTGCAGGAGACCAAGCAGGTCGACGGCCGCGGGCTGGAACTGTCGCAGCGCGGCGTCAACGAATGCGTGGCGCGCGGGCTATCAGTCATTCAGGGCGACGCCGACACGGATCTGAAATTCTACGCCGACAAGGGCTTCGACTTCGTCGTGCTGTCGCAGACGCTGCAGGCGACGCGCAACCCGAAGGTGGTGCTCGATGAACTGCTCAGGATCGGCAACCGCGCCATCGTCTCCTTCCCCAATTTCGGTCACTGGCGCGTGCGCTTCTCGCTGTTGATCAAGGGCAGGATGCCGGTCACCAAGGACCTGCCCTATTCCTGGTACGACACGCCCAACATCCACTTCTGCACCATCCGCGACTTCGTCAATCTGTGCGAGGAGCTTGGCGCGACCGTCGAGAAGGCGACCGCGCTCGACGCCAACGGCCAGAAGATCGGCCTGTCGATGCCCTGGTGGTTCTGGAATTTCTTCGGCCAGCAGGCGGTGTTTTTGTTGAAGCGGTAGCAACGCTTATCGTTCCTGTCATTTGACAGCGAACAGTAGCGGCTATACCGACCTGAACTAAGGCAGCCTTTTGAAGACACAGCGATGATCGGCAACCTTCCAACTTATTCAATCGTCATCGAGATGGAAAACGCCAGGACGATCGAGTGGGATGAGATCCGCGTTGGGCTAACCGCTTTGGCGAATGAAATCGCCTCCGTTTCGGCGGCCGGCTTCGCAAGGCCGAAAGTCATTATCTCGCACGCCGGGTACGACGCGGACGCGCCGTCGCTGCAAAGCCACATCAACAGACACGCACCCCGGCTGGAAGAGGTGGCCGAGCTCCGTCTGGCTGCCTGTCCCGAAGGCCGCTATTACGAACTCAAGAACAACGGCATCCAGGCGACAGACGCAGATGTCGTGATCTTCATGGACTCCGATACGGTTCCGGAACCGGACTGGCTCTCGATCCTGCTCGACCCGTTTCGGGACCCCGCGACGGTTTGCGTCAATGGCTACACC
Source organism: Mesorhizobium sp. WSM3859 (assembly GCF_002295065.1). GTDB lineage: Bacteria > Pseudomonadota > Alphaproteobacteria > Rhizobiales > Rhizobiaceae > Mesorhizobium. The sequence continues at coordinate 495,898 of NZ_NSGG01000003.1, read as the reverse complement.
TATCTTTTCTACGATGACTTCTTCACGCGAACCTTCGCCTTGATCTGGTTCTTCCCTATGGCTCGGGGAGACAAGAGATTCGCCGCGAAACGGGCGATCAACGCCAACAACGTCGCCTTCCGGGGCGACTGGATTGCCGGCCATCCCTTCCCGCGAAACAACGGCTTCAAGGTCTCCTGCACTTTGCTGATGCATCAGCTTCGGAGCGAGGGCCACGAAATCGTCCATGCCGACGCGCGAGTCTATCACTACCCCCCACGGGGTTGGCGTTTCTTTTGTTGGCGCGCGCTGGTGACCGGCAGGGATGCCGACCGTAAGTATGCCGCGCTCTATTCCCCTAATCGCGCGCAACGCGTGGTCAAATCATTTACACGCTGGGGAACAATGTCCTGGCGCACCATCCGACGCGTGACGAGCCTCGCGTCCGAAACCGGCATGCCGCTGTGGCAGATCCCGTTTGCAATGATGGTCGGCCTGGCCTTCTACACGCTGGCGTTTTTCGGCCATTTCGGCCTCGCGACCAGCCTCGTTCGCGACGAGGCCGAAATGATACCGAACTACGTCGGGCATACCTAGACAGCGACCCTGCCTGCTTAGCCAAGCACGTCCGTGGCCTTGTGCGGGTGTTCGACGCCGTCGGGGAAGATGACGTCGGACCGCGAATTCTCGGTACGCAGCGAAAGGATCGCCTGATAGGCCGGCGACTTGTACCAGTCCCGCACACGCCGCCTGTCCGGGAACTCGATGACGATCAGGTGCCCGGACCAGCTGTTCTCGACGACCTCGACGTCGCCGCCATGGACGATGAAACGCCCGCCGAATGGCGCCAGCGTGGCGTCTATCTTCTCAAGATACTCGATCATCCAGGGACCCGGCGTGACTTGGCGCATATGGGCAATGGCGTAAGCGGTCATGATCCTGCTCCTTGATGGGTCGAAGCCGATCGGCCGGCCTCGCGGAGATCACGATGCGGGAGCCAGGTAGTCCGGTCGATTACCTCAGGCGTCATCGAGACAAGGCCGGCTCTTTCGCGCCTGCCGGCGGACGGCCCCGCGGACCGGGAAGGCCGATCCTGTTGCCCTCAAACCGCAATGTTGCGGAAAAGCCGCCAGTTTCGGCATTTCCCAGCCCGCTCGGCGTGACACAAAGGCGGCTTTTTTGTAGCGTCAGCCGCAAATCAAAGGTGAGCCATCAGACCCATCCGACAAACGCCAGATCCGACCGGCAGTGGCAGGCCGATGTCGAGCGAAGACGTTCCGCTGATCACAGTGATCACGCCGACGCACAATCGGCGCAGCCAGGTCGTGCGGGCGGTGGAAAGCGTTCTGGCGCAAACGCTTACCCGCTTCGAGCACATTGTGGTCGACGATGGTTCGACGGACGGAACGGCCGCCGCGCTTGCTGAAATCCGCGACCCCAGGCTGATCTATGTCGGCGCCAAATGGCGCGGCGCCAATGCCGCGCGCAATGCGGGCATCGAGCGCGCCCGGGCGCCTGTGGTGACTTTCCTCGATTCGGACGATGTCTATCTGCCGGACCGGCTGGAGCAGACGTTGGCGCACTTTGACGAGAATCCTTCGCTGGAGGTGCTGATCAGTTCGTTCCTGTCGCTGAAGGGGAGCCGCAGCACCAAATGCATCAATCGCGGCGCCTTTCTCGACAAAAGCAAACTGCAGCGAGCCCTGGTCTCGCAGACCATCTTCATCGCAGGCTCGGCGATCACCGCGAGGCACGAGTCGCTGCTTGCGATCGGCGGCTACGATAGCGACATCACGCGCATGCAGGACCGCGAATTGCTGTTGCGCTTTGCCCAGCGCGGCGGTGCTCTGCTGTCCGAGGACATCGACTGGAAGAAGTACAATTCGGAGGATTCGATCTCCCGCCGCCGCGACGGCTATGTCGAGGCTTATGCCAATCTGATCGACAAGCACCCCTATATTGCCGACCGCTTTCCCGATGTTCCGCCCTATATGATCGCGCGCCAGATCATCGCCGATATCTTGAGAGGCCGTCTGCACCAAGCATTTTCCGGCTATCTCGCCAACCGCTCGTCCAGGGTGCTCGGCTATTCGCTGCCGCAACTGCTGCGTGGTTATGTCGTCGGCCGGCGTTGGCGCCGCGACTGCTATGACGAGTTCCGCGCCAAATACGGCGCCCGCGCGGTCTGAGACGGACTGCTAGAGCAATTCCAGGAAAAGTGTGAGCGGTTTTCCGTCCGGAATTGCGTAAAAACAAGGAAATAGTGCGTTTCACCGTTTCCGTGCAACGGTGAAACGCACTATTTGTCGAGTTCCGGAAAATAGGGATCGGAGAACCGCTGCCGGAGACGCTCGCCCAGCAGGCAATCGACGGGTGCCGTATCGTCGATGTGAATAGGCTTGGCGTCGGCAAGACCGCTCACCTCCTGGATGAGTTTGCGGCGGATGGCTGTCGAGAACTCGGACTCCGCATGGATCGGCAGCACGAAGGATCCTGGACCGCCTATCACGCAGTCGGCATAGTAGCTGTCCAGATGGCCGACACTCGGCGATGGGCTGATCAGAATTGGCAGGCCGTTTATGACGATGCCTTTGGCCAAAGCGGCGTCGCGGGTCGTGGCGACGGGCAGTCCGGTATTGTTGGGGCCGTCGCCAGATATGTCGATGACCCGGCGGGGGGCCGAAAAAGCGCTTTTCTCCAGAAGCCCGGAACCGAAGCCCAGCGCGCCCGAGATCGAGGTGCCGCGAAAGCTCCGGAACGGCCGGGAGGCGATCTTGTCGGCAAAAGCGTTGGCGCTGGCCTCCCCATCGATGATTTGCCAGGTAATGACCCCGTCGTCGCGCACCACCCCTGCCCATTCGAAATAGGCAAGCGCGATGCGCCCGTTCGTCCCCGAACGCACTGCGTTGATGAAATCGCGATGGCGCAGCGCCTCGACATAACCGGCGCGCTGCAGCGCGAACTCGTCCTCGTCCATCGACTGCGAGATGTCGACGGCAAGCACGAGTTCGACATCCACCGGCGCGCCGTCGCCTGGCGCTGGCATCGGCACCGCCGCGGCGCAGGCAAGGCAGGCAAGCAGGCCAAGTTTCGCAAGCATGGCAGCCTCGAACGACCCAGCGAATCTTCCCGGCGATCGCGGCGAAAATAAAGCTACTTCTTCTTGCGGCGGGCAAGAATGGGTGGTGGCTCGATTGCTCCGGCGCGGACGCGGGCCGGCTTCAAGGCCTGAGCCCCGGTGTCCTTCACGATGCTCAGCGCGCGCGGGAAGAACTGGGTGTTGTGCAGGCCGCGTCCGATGTTGAGGATGGCGGTCCCCGGCAGGTGCTTTTCCATCATCGCCAGCACCCGCCGCAGCGAGGGGCCGTCGAACGCATCGAGGGCTTCGTCGATGATCACCCAGTTCGGCTTGCGCAAGGCGAGCCTGGCAAAGGCCAGCGCTCGCTGTTCGTCATCGCTGAGCTCGCGTTCCCACCGCCCGGGATGGTCCAGATCGACTGACAGCCGATCAAGGCCAACCTCGGCAAGCACCGCCGTTATTTCGGCATCGCTGGCTGGGGCCCTCCCGTACGGATGATCGAGAACCTCGCGCAAGGTGCCTGCCGGGAAATACGGCACGCGCGGCACGAAGATCGGAGCCTCGCCTGCCGGCAGGCCGATCCGCCCGCTTCCCCATGGCCACAGGCCGGCAATGGCGCGGAAGAACAAAGTCTTGCCGGCGCCCGGCTCGCCGGTGATCATGACGCGCTCGCCGGCATGGATTTCGACCTCCGCCTCGACAAGCTTGGTGCAGCCTTCCGGCGACGACACCTGAAGCTTGTCGAAGGTCAGCAGGCCATTGGCGTTTTCACCGAACTGGATGCGTTTTTCGGTACCATGCAGCGCGTCGGTTTCGGTGAGCGCGATTCGGAAGTCCGCCACGCGCATCAGCGTGGCGCGCCAGTCGGCGATGCTGCCGATGTTGTTGATGAACCAGCGCAGCGACGAATGGACCTGGTTGAAGGCGCCGACCGCCATCATCAGCCCACCGAACGAGATGTCGCCGGAAAAGTAGACCGGCGAGGCCACCAGGATGGGTGCCACCACCGTTATCCATCCATAGGTGTCGGTCACCCAGGACAGGTTGATCTGCGCGGTAAAGATGCGCCGCATGGCGACCAGCACCATGCCGAGGTCAAGCTCGAGCCGGCGCCGGGCATCGGGCTCGCCATGGTAGAGTGCGATGGCGTCGACATTCTCGTTGACCCTTACCATCGAGGAGCGCAGCTCCGCTTCGCGGGTATAGCGCTCGCTGTTGAGTCCGATCAGCGGACGCCCGACCAGCCAGCTCAGCCAGGAGGCAATGCCGGCATAGAGGAAGGCCGCCCAGACCATGTAGCCCGGTATCGCCAGCGAATAGCCGCCGATGTGGAAGACGAAGCCCGAGGACAGCTCCCACAGCACGCCGATGAAGGAGACGAGCAGGATAAATGACTGCAGCAGGCCGACGCCGAGATCCGTCGACAGGTCCGACAAATGGGCGGCGTCCTGCTGCATGCGCTGGTCGGGATTGACGCCGATGGCGCCGGCATTGGCCAGCCGGAAGGCTCGCGCCGGACGCATCCATTGATCGATGAGGTCGAGCGTCAGCGCCTCGCGCAGCCGCAGCCGGATCATCTGGTTGAGCCAGGTCTGGCCGATATTGAGCACCAGAAGCCCGCCGGCGATCATCGCGAAGACGAGAAGCTGGTCCAGGAAGTCCGCCATGTCGCGCCGCGCCAGCGCATCGTAGAAAGGCTGGTTCCAGCGGTTGAGCAGAACCTGGCCGATCGAGGTTGCGACGATGACCGCGACGATCCCGATCGAGACCCAGGCAAGCTGCCGGCGCACCGGCGAGGACTTGAGCCCCTGCCTGATCGTCGCCACCTGGTCGGCGAGGCTGCTTGCCTCGACCGAGACAGTGGCCCTTTGCGGCGCCGGCTTTTTATTGGTCTGGTCGTCCATGAAGGATATTCCTGATTTCCGCGGCGGTCACGAATGCCGCGCCAAACGAGCATGGCTCAGATCGAGCATGCCTCAGATAGGGTGACGATCGCCGCGCGATGCAAGGCGCTGCCGCGATCACGAACTCGTCACTTGGCCGGGCGCGGCGTCGGCCGCCCGCCGGCCAAGCCGCGTCGCGCCCTGTGGCGAGAAGACCGGCACGAAGACGCGGCGCGAGGCGCGCTGCGCGACCGGCACGCCCTGGTAGAGCCGCTTTTGCGCCTCGACGACGATGACGCCGGAAAAGATCGGCCAGAACCGCCGGCCGGCCCGCTCCAGCACGTTGTGGAACCGCATCATGAACCGCCGCGGCGACGGCGGGAAGAACAGCGCATCGCTCCACGTCGCCGGGGTGAAGTTCGCCTCGCGCAGCAACTCGGTCAGCTGGCCGCGCGAGAACGGACGGCCGTTGCCGAAGGGCGTGTGCTCGAAGCGCGCCCACACACCACGCCGGTTGGGCACGACGATGACGACTCTGCCCGCCGGCGACAGCACGCGCCAGATCTCGTTCAGCGTCTCGCGCGGGTTTTCGGCGTGTTCGAGCGAATGCGCCAGGAGCACGCGATCGATGCAGGAATCGACCAGCGGCAATTCCTCGTCGAAGACCAGCGCCGTCGCCGCCGGCCCGATCGCCGGCCACACCACGGCGCCCTGCGTCGCCGGCATGAAAGCGAAGACGCGCTCGGCATCGGTGCCAAAGCGTTCCAGCCACGGCAGCGTATAGCCGAGGCCGACCAGCCGCTCGTTGGGCACGTTCGTCCAAATGGACGACAGCGCCGTGGTGATCGAATGCTCGGCCAGGCGGCCGAGCGTGGACGAGTAGAAGGAACGCAGGTCGACGATGTCCGAATGCATGCGCGGGACGGTAGCCGCGATACATGCCAAGTTCAACAAAAGCGCCAAGTTCGATAAACGCGCCAAGTTCGATAAACGCGCCAAGTTCGATAAACGCGGATGACATCGGCGGCCGGTCGCCCTATGTCTGCGGCAATAACGGAGAAAGATGCCGATGGCCGTCGAGATCGAGCAGTTCATGTGCCGCACCGACAATTTCGGCGTGCTGGTTCACGATCCGAAAAGCGGGGAGACGGCGATCATCGACGCGCCGGAAGAAGCGCCGATCCTGGCGGCGATCAAGCGCACCGGCTGGACGCCGACATTGATCCTCACCACACACCATCATGCCGACCATGTCGAAGCCAATCTGGCGCTGAAGGAGCGCTTCAAATTGCGCGTCGTCGGCCCGGAAGCCGAGAAGGCAAAGATTCCGGGCATCGATGAGACAGTCAGCCAAGGCTCGGTCGTGCGCCTTGGCGATGAACGGATCGAGGTCATCGAGACACCCGGCCATACTGCCGGCCATGTCTCCTACCATCTTCCGGCCTCGAAGGTGGCGTTCACCGCCGACACTTTGTTCGCGCTGGGTTGCGGCCGCCTGTTCGAGTGCAAGCCGCCGGTGATGTATGAATCGCTGAAGAAGCTGGCGGCGCTGCCGGCGGAAACCGCCATCTATTGCGGCCACGAATACACTCTCGCCAACGCCCGCTTCGCGGTGACGGTCGATCCGGGCAACCCGCTGCTGAGGCAGCGCGCGGCCAGGGTCGAGGCATTGCGCGCCGACAACAAGCCGACGCTGCCGACGACCATTGGCGAGGAACTGTCGACCAATCCGTTCCTGCGCTGGCACGACCCGGCGATCCGCAAGCATCTCGGTATGGAGAAAGCTTCGGACGTCGAGGTGTTTGCCGAGATCCGCAAGCGCAAGGATAATTTCTGATCCATGTCGCCCGAAAGTGTGCAGCGGTTCTGGGATAACGACATGCATCAAGGCAAAGAATGCGGATGACCACCAGCGCCGCCGAGATCATCGCAACGCTTGGCCTCGAGCCGCACCCCGAGGGCGGCTGGTATGCCGAGACGTTTCGCGACGCCGCTGGCGGCCCGCGCGGTCATTCGACCGCGATCTACTTCCTGCTCGAGCAAGGCCAGCTTTCGGCATGGCACCGGGTGAAGGACGCAGCCGAGGTCTGGCACTTTTATGCCGGCGCGCCGCTGGCGCTGTCGATGCATGAGGAGGGCGCAGGCGTGGTCATCGAGCAGGTGCTGGGCACAGTCCTTGCCGCCGGCGAGCGGCCGCAGCTCATCGTGCCGGCCGGCTGGTGGCAGTCGGCGCGCAGCCTTGGCGAATGGACGCTGGTCGGCTGCACGGTGGCGCCGGGCTTCGACTTTGCCGCTTTCGAGCTGGCCGAGCCGGGCTGGCAGCCGAGGATCGGCTAACTGATTAGAAATCCCAGCGTGACGGTCAGTTGGGCCGCATAATACAGCACCCAGACCGTGTAGCGCATCCACACGCGATGCGGCGAGATCGCCGCGAGCAGGAACCGCTCGGACGCCAGCAACCCGTCCGAGGCGATGAACAGCACCGCGCCGGCGATGACCCATGCGCTGCCGGTGGTGAGCGCCGAAATGCCCATGGCGAGGATCGCCGCGACATAGACGGCGATCGGGATGCGCAGTTGCGGACCGACGCGGCGCCAGAGCGCGGCAAGCATGACGACGCTGAACGCGGCCATGGCGAGCGCGATCGCGGCCCGCCAGGATTCGGCGCTCAAAAGGCCGAGCCCGCCGCCTGACTGCGCGAACAGCGCGACATAGGCGACGTGGCCGGCGAGGAAGCTCGCCAGCCCGCCGAGAAAGGGCTTTTCGCCGTCGCGCGACAGGAAGGCGTCGCCGGCCGCGCTGAGTGCCAGCGCCGCGACGAGCAGCGGCGGACCGCCCTGCATGGCGGCAAGCACGGCCAGCAAGGCGACGGCAAGCGTCTTTGCCGCCGTGCGCGTCCATTTCGGCGGCATGTCGAGCGCAAAGGCATAGATCACCGCCGCGACAAACGAGAACAGAAGCGCCGCGTTGGCATTGGCCTCGATGCCGCCGGGAAACGGCATCATGCGTTCACCTCTTTGGCCGCCGGCTTGCGCATCAGCAGCGACTTCGCGGCCAGCGCAGCACCCCCGGTGATGAGCACGCAGGCCGCGAGGATGCGCAGCGACGGCTCGGCGACGCCGGCGGCGATCAGCACCAGGGTCGACAACAGCGGCGCGGCATAGCTCGCGGCGCCAAGCACCTGGATGTTGCCGCGCTTGACGCCGATATCCCAGGCGTAGAAGGCCGCGCCAACCGGCATCAGGCCGAGCCCGATGACGGCCAGCCACTGTCCGAGACCCTCCGGCAGCACCGTTTTCTCAAGCAGAAGATGACAGGCCAGCGAAAGGACCGACGTCGCTGCGCAGAACCAGGTGACGATGGAGGTCGGCACCGAGGGGAAGCGCCGCGACAGAAGCGAATAGGACGACCACAAAAGCGCGCAGACGGCGGCCATCGCGTAGCCGAAGGCATAGCGCGCGTCGAAGGCCAGCCCGCCGCCCTTGGTGACGATCAGGACCGTGCCGGCAAGGCCGAGCAGAGCGCCGACGACATGGTTCCAGGCCAGCCGCTCGCCCGGCATCAGCGCGGAACCCAGCACGATCAGCAACGGCCACAGATAGGCGATGAGGCTCGCCTCGACAGCCGGCGCGTTGCGCAGCGCCGTGAAGTAGAAGAAATGGTAGCCGAACAGCCCGGCTATGCCGATCACCCAGACCTGTGGCGGGATCTTCTCACTGCGATCGGGCGCCGGCATCACCAGCCGCGCCGCCAGCCCGACGCATGTGCCGATGGCGAAGGTGATGGCCGACAGCAGGAACGGCGGCACTTGGCCCGAGGCGTCGGTGAGCAGCGCCAGCAGCGCCCACATGGCGACCGCCGAAAAACCGATCAGTGTTGCGCGCCCCATGCGTTTCCCCGGCGGCGCGCCAGGCGCCTGACTTAATTAACTGCCTCGAACCGTCCGGCGCTGATGGTCAGCGGACCGATCTGGGTCCCGACCGTGGCGCGGATCGGCGCATATACGCCGGATTGACCGACCGGTGCAAACGTCACCAGCATGCGGCTCCTGTTCTTGAGGTAATTCAGCGCCTTGCGGCCCTTGCGGTAGCCCGCCACCGGCTCGAAACCCATCCTGCAGGTCACCGTGTCGCCCTTGTAGCCCGGCACCGAGATCGAGCCCTTGGAGGCATAGGTCAGTGTCAGGTCGGCGCGCATCTCGCCATCATAGAACTTGACCGTGCGTCCGCAGACCTTGTCCAGGCTGTCGGCGTGGATGACGGTCGCGGCCATCGGGTCGAGCACCGATTTCAGGTCTCCGTCGCCGATCGGCACCCAGCTCTTCGGATCGCGCTTCTTCGGAGCGGGAACAACTTGCGTGGAGGTGACCGACCCGTTGCTGAAGCGGATGTCGACCATCGAGGCCTTCTTGCCGGACGTGTAATCGGCCCTGAACACCTGCGGCGTCATCCGCTTGTCCGAAATGATGCCTTTCGACGAAATCGTGCCTTTGGTGTCGTCAAACAGCCGGCCGAGCCCCGCAGCCGAGACGGTGCCGTCGATGGCATAGCTGTCGCCTTCGTAGTGGCTGGAAAAAGTCGCCCTGGCGATCGAAAGCCCAAGAAAGGAGACCGTATATTCGCCCTTGAAGGACCGTGGCGAGGTGGCGGCGGAGCTTGTTGCCGGCACGGCAAGGGCAAGCAGGCTGGCAAGTGCACGAGAAGGACGGAGCATGGCGGCTGGCGAATCCCTGGCAGTTCGGCCGAAACGCGAAGGTTCCAGCCTGGCATATCCCTTCGCGAAGGGCTTATAATGTGAAATCCGGCCTTTATATGGAGCGCGCCGCACGGCAGGCTACGTGCCGGAGCTTGACGCAGTGGTGAAATGCCACTATGGAACGCCAACTTTTCCAAAGGCCGCCTGACCGAGACCGCGCGCCGCCTGGCGCGGGCAGAATGGTTTGGCAGGTTTAGAAACTGAAGGTTAGTCAAGATGTCCCGCACCTGCGAACTCACTGCCAAGGCAGTCCAGACCGGCAACAATGTGAGCCACGCCAACAACAAGACCAAGCGTCGCTTCCTGCCGAACCTGGTCAATGTGACGCTGATTTCCGAAGCGCTGAACCAGAACGTTCGCCTGCGCATTTCGGCCAACGCGCTGCGTTCGGTCGAGCATCGCGGCGGCCTCGACGCCTTCCTGGTCAAGGCCGACGTCAAGGAATTGTCGCAGCGCGCTCGTCTGCTGAAGAAGCAGATCGCCAAGAAGCTTGCCGAGCAGTCGGCCGCTTAAACAGCTGTCAGGCGGGGGACGACCGCCTCGAGCATCGGCCAAAACCGTTACTCGCAACAAGAGCGAGCGTCGGCACGACGCTCGGCTGGTTCCATTACCCAGGATAAAAAAATGAATTTCCTGACGCGATACCTGCCCTTCGTGGCCGCCATGGCGCTTGTCGTCGTGGCGTCGAACATCCTTGTGCAGTTCCCGATGCAAGGCCAGGTCGGCGGCCTGTCGCTCGCCGACCTGCTGACCTGGGGCGCCTTCACCTATCCTTTTTCCTTCCTGGTCACCGACCTAGCCAACCGCCGCTACGGCCCGGCCGTGGCGCGCAAGGTGGTGTTCGTCGGCTTCATGACGGCGGTGACCTGCTCGATCCTGGTCCCGCCCTTCCTGTTCCGTCATGGCCTGATTGAGTTCGAGACCGCCGCCGACCGGCTGGTGCGCATCGCGGCCGCCTCCGGCGCCGCCTTCCTCGCCGCGCAATTGCTCGACGTCACCGTCTTCAACCGGCTGCGCCGGCAGAGCTGGTGGCGGGCGCCGATCGTCGGCACGCTGGTCGGCTCGGTGTTCGATACGATCGTCTTCTTCGGCGTCGCCTTTTCCGCCGCCTTCGCCTTTGCCGGCCCCAACGACAGCTTCGCGCTGGAATCCGCGCCGCTGATGGGCGTGCTGCCGGTCGAGACGATGCGCTGGGTCTCCTGGGCGCTTGGCGACCTTTCGGTCAAGCTGATCATCGCTGTCGTGGCGCTGATCCCCTACCGGCTGCTCGCCGCCCGCTGGAGCCAGCCGGCGGTCGCGGCCGGAGCGTGATCCCAAAAAGTGGGACTCGGTTTTTGGAAAAGATCATGCTCCAAACAAAAAGAGAGAGCATGATCCCAAAAACGGGGCCCCGGTTTTTGGAAAAGATCATGCTCAAACCAAAAGAGAGACCGTGATCCCCTGGGTCCAGCTTGATTCCGCCCGCACGCCCGATGGCGGCCAGGAACTGCGCCTGAAGCAGCGCGGCACTGAATTTTCGATCATGCTCGGCACCAACGAGCTGATGAACAGCCGCCTCAGCGGCTCGGAGGAGGCGCTTGCCAGGCTTTCCTGCGAGCGGATCGCCGGCCGCAACCAGCCAGGCATCCTCATCGGCGGGCTGGGCATGGGCTTCACCTTGCGCGCCTCCCTCGCCGCACTAGAGAAGGACGCCACCGTCACAGTCGCGGAGCTTGTCCCAGCGGTCGTCGGCTGGGCGCGCGGCCCGATGTCGACGATCTTCGGCGGCTGCCTCGACGATCCTCGCGTCAGCATTCGCGAGGCTGATGTCGGTCAGCTGATAAGGGCGCAGAAAGCCGCTTGGGACGCCATCCTGCTCGACGTCGACAATGGTCCCGAGGGCATCGTCTACAAGGGCAATGACTCACTCTATGACCTGGCCGGGCTGGCCGCCGCGCGCGCCGCATTGAAGCCAGGCGGCGTGCTGGCGGTCTGGTCGCAGGGACCGGACAGCGGCTTCACCCGGCGGCTGAAGCAGGCAGGCTTCGCCGTCGAGGAAGTCAACACGCGCGCCCACGGCAAGCGCGGCGCCCGCCACGTCATCTGGATCGCCACTGTCGCGGATAGATTTTAGGCCGCCAAGGCCCCAGTATTACCCTTCAACGACAGTAGAAACGACTCTGTCGCTGCGTTGGCCTCCCCAGCATAGCGGGCGTCATAGCCAAGCCAGCCGTCGCCGCCGGATGGAAGGTTGGGATTGGTGAAGGCATGCTTGGCGCCGGCATAGAGGGTCAAGGCGCAGTCGCAACCCTTGGCGTCGAGCCAGGCCATGACCTTCGTGACCCGCGCCACATCGGCCACCGCGTCACGCGTTCCATGATGAAACCTGATAGGCGTCTCGATGGCGGCATAGTCGCCGTCCGGCTGACCGAGCGCCCCGGATAGGATGACGGCTCCATGAACCAGCGGTGCGTCCGTAAGCATTTCCAGGACGCAGAAACCACCGAGCGAGAAGCCGACGGCGGCAAGGAAAGGTGCCTCTGGCACGATGTCACGAAATGCCCGGACCCCGGCTTGCACGCGGCGCGACGCGGTGCGTGGATTGTCCCGTAGGAATTGGCTGGCTTGCGTCGCCTCGGCGTCGGAAGTGATGCGCACGCCAGCACCATAGATATCTACTACCATCACAGCGAAGCCCAGGCTTGCGAACCGTCGCGCCTCGGCGAGCGGATAGTCATAGATGCCATACCAGTCGGGAACATAGATAAGGCCTCCGCTTACCGTGCCGTTGGGCATGACTATTTGGCCGGAAAAATCGATTCCACCCTCGTGATAGACCAGGGACTGACCGGAGGCTGCCAACTGACCGGTCGCGGTCTCGGACATCAGGATGCCTCCAGAGGCCGGCAGCGCGGTCGTGGGCCGCCCGGTAGGGTGATTCAGCATGGTGACTACACTCCGATTGACAGGTTGGCCCGCAACATATTTTGTTTCCAAGAAACGAAAAAGATAAGCTCAATGAATAAAACTGTTGCCAAAAAGGAAACGATATCGCTAGCCGACCTGGCCCTGTTCCTTGAGGTCGCGCGCGAGCGCTCGCTGACCAGAGCTGCCTTGCAGGCGGGTACGACAAAGAGTGCCGTGTCGAAGGCTATCCGGCGGCTCGAACTGCAGCTGGGATGCGTCTTGCTTGAGCGCACCACTCGCCGTCTTATCATCACACCGGCCGGTGAACTGCTACGCCAGCGCGGGCAGGCCCTGCTGGGCGACGTTGATGACTTGGCGCGAGCCCTGGAGGCGCAGGCCGATGGTCTCGCAGGCCCCTTGTGTGTCTGCGCGCCGCCCGAACTCGGCACTTGGCTTTTGCAGACGTGTCTTGCACCGTTCCTGGAGTTGCATCCCCGTATTCGCCTGATTCTCCGTCTCGACTATGCCTATCAGGATCTGTTCGATCCCCACCTCGATCTTGCGTTCCGAGTCGGGGCAGTCGTCGACGATGCCATGATTGCGCGCCGCATCGGCCAATTCCGGCGGGTACTCGTCGCGAACCGGGCCATCGCCGATAGCCTGGCCGGCAAGGACCTGACAGCCGTGGCCAGTACTTTGCCCATGCTGGCCTTCGGCGATGGCGAAAGCGAACTTGCCTTGTCGCGCGAGGACGAAACCGCCACAGTGACGGTTCGCTCGGACCGCTTCAGCGCCAACACCTATCCAGCCTTGCTCGAAGGAGCCGCGCAGGGCTTGGGTATCGCCGTCCTGCCCGATTTCTTCGTGCGCCGGCATGTCCAATCCGGCTACGTTGTCAGGCTTTTTGCCGATTGGCAGTCCACAGACATACCAATCTATGTCATCCATCGCCGCGCCAGCCGTCGATCGCGGCGAGCCGAAGCTCTGCTGTCCTTCATTGGACCGGAACTGGTGGGTCTATCGGAATTGGCCCGCTCTACTGAAGTGACTCCGAGTTGACTAAGTGAGTCCTGCCATTCTCCACCGGTTTGCGGGGGATGAGGAACAGCATGGAAAGACGTTCACGACGAAGCAGGACATCGGCATCCTGCGCGAGACCGAAACGCGGGTGCCCCGCTGCCAACGGCCAAGCTGTAATCCGGATTGCCACGGCGGCTTTACGCTTTGTTACGGCTGATGGTGGAGGATCGCGAAAACTCTCCAGGGCATTGCAACCAGCATGACCGTGCAAGGCACCGGTTGGAAAAACGATCTCCTGCTTGCTGCATGCGCCACCCTGGTGGTGCTGACGATCAACGCCGTCTCCGGTTTTCCGTCGCTTCGCGATTACGGCGCCGACAATGACAGCATGCTGCGGTTGGTCGAGGTCCGCGACCTGCTCGGCGGCCAAAGCTGGTTTGATCTCCATCAGTACAGGATGGGCACGGCGGGCGGCTTCGTCATGCACTGGTCGCGGCTGGTGGATGCGCCGCTCGCATTGCTTGTCATGGCCTTCGATGCGCTCGGCGCCAGCACCGCCACCGCCGAACGCGCCGCGCAGATCATCTGGCCGACCGCGCTCTATGGACTGACCATACTCGTGCTCATGCGCGCCTCGCGGCGCTTCGCCGGCGCCAACGTCGCGATGCCCTCGCTCATTCTGTCGACGGCGGCGCTGTTCTATCTGGTGATCTACAGCCCGGGCGTGATCGATCACCACAATGTCCAGCTGCTGCTGACGGCGGCCGGCCTCTGGCTTCTGATGGAAGCGCCCTCCTGGCGCCCTGCTGGCCTTCTTTCGGGCATTTGCGCCGGCCTGACGCTGGCTGTCGGCATGGAGACCGCTCCCTATGTGGCGACGCTCGGTGTCTGCGCCGCGGTCCTGTTTATCCTTAACGATAAGGACCGCCTCCCGGCGCGCGGCTTCGGCCTTGGATTTGCCGGCGTCGCCTTCCTGGTGTTCGTGGCGACCATCCGGCCGGCCGACTGGGGCGTCGCCCAATGCGACGCCTTCTCGTCCTTCCAGTTCGCGGTTGCGGCACTTTCCGGTTTCGGCCTCGCGATCGCCAGCGCGTTGACCCCGTCGACGACGCGGGCCAGGCTTGTCTCGATGCTGGCGCTCGCGGCGGTGGTCGCGGCCGTGGCGATCGTGTTCTTCCCGCAATGCCTGGCATCGCCCTATGCGGGCATGGACGAACGCATTCGCACCTATTGGCTGGCCGACGTGGTCGAAGCGCAGCCCTTCTGGAGCGTCGCCATCCACCAGCCGAAGCTGATGGCGGCGCGCTATGTGACGCCCTTCATCGCCATGCTGCTGATCGGCTTTCAGTTGCGAAGCCGTCGCCTGCGCCGCGAGGAGATGCTTGCCGCCATCCTGCTGGTCGTCGCCTTCGTCGTCAGCCTCTGGCAGGTGCGCGGCTCAACCTTCTCCGTCGCCTTCGCCGTGCTACCGCTCTCGGCCTGGATCGCGAAAATCCGCCTGCGGGCGGACACCGCGCCCTCGTGGCGCCTTTCCACCGGTATTGTCATGGCGTGGCTGGTCTCGCTCAATGCGACCTGGGCCGGGGTCGCGGTGGCGGCGCAATCCGTGGTCCAGAAGGCGCCGCAGCGCATCAATTCCGATCCCGATCATGCGGTGAGCTGCGGCAAGCCGGGCGACTTCCAATATCTTGCCGCCATGCCGGCGACGACGGTGCTTGCCTCGTCCAATCTCGGCTCGGGGATATTGATGTTCACCGGACACCGGGCGCTGGCTGGCCCTTACCACCGCAATGTCGGCGGCAACCTCGCCATGCTCGACGCTTTTATGGGAACGCCGGAGATAGCCCGCGCCGTCATCCGGCGCGAGCAAGTGGGACTGATCGCGATCTGTCGCGGCAACACGGAAGAGATATCGCTGGGCTTGGACGCGCCCAAGGGCCTTGCCGCGGCACTGCTGCGGGGCGACCTGCCGGATTGGCTCGAACTGACCCCCTCGACCGTGGGAAAGCCGATCGAGATCTATAAGGTTCGTTGAATATCGGCCTGGAGCCAGATCAGCATCGTCGGCATCACGCTTTGCACCGCACTACTCTTGCGCTGAACCATCTTCACTTTGTGAGGCGGCAAACCGCGATTAAGATCAGTCCTGTGGATCATTGCAATCCAGCCTGTGCTTTGGTTAGCATTTCGCCCGAGCAGCGATATATCCGAGCAGGAAATTTGGATTCGGGGTTTCAGTTGGGGAGAGAATATCCATGTTGGTCATAGACGGCGCGGCGGCGCCAGCATCAGCCACACAAACGCTGCAGCATGTTGTCTCCCACATGGTGGAGGCGGTGAACCGCGCCGCCTTCGTGGAAAAGCCCTTCTGGCATCTTGAGATGACGGAAGTCTTTCCGGCGGACCTCTATCAGCGCATGCGCGCGGCCATGCCCGAAGCGCGCGAATATCGCGCGCTCAAGGGCCGCAACAATGTGAACATCAAGGCCGACGGCAGCGCGACACGGGTCAAGATCGATCTCTACCCCGAATATATCCGCCATCTGCCCAACGAGAAACGGGCCGTCTGGGCCCTGGTCGGCAAGGCATTGCATGCGCCGGAGCTGAAGGACGCCTTCATGCGCCGCCTTGCCCCCGGCCTGGAGCGCCGGTTCGGGTCGGACTTCATGAAGGTCGGTATGTATCCGGTGCCGATGCTGACGCGCGACGTGCCGGGCTACAAGATCAATTTCCACACCGACACGAAATGGAAGGGCATCACGGTACAGTTCTACCTGCCGGAGGACGAAAGCATCAACCACATCGGCACGCGCTTCGCCCAGCGCAAGCCGGGCGGAGGCGGTTTCGAGAATTCACACCGGATGTCGTTTTCGCCGAACACGGGCTACGCCTTTGCGGTCGGCACCGACACCTGGCACGCGGTCGACACCGTCGGACCGGAGGTCCGCACCCGCGACAGCATCCTTCACACCTATTTCGTCGACAACACCGCGACGCTCAAGATCCGCAACCGGAGCAAGCGCGCCGCCAATTTCCTGATGAACGAAGTCCGCCACGTCGGCCGGTAATCTCTCGGCGCTTCGCCGGCCGGTCTTGCTCAGTCCTGGTGCAGGATGAATTCCAGGTAGAGGCTGCGCTGCAGGATCGATTGGTTGTCGTCGGATATCAGCGACACCATCAGCGCGCCGTCGTCCCGGGTCCAGACGTCGAGGCCTTCCATATTGTCGATCTGGTAGCCCATGTCGGCTTCCATCAGCACCGGCCCGTCGGCGACCGCGCCCTTCTCGACGCTCTCGCCATAGATGCGCCGCAGCCGCATCTTCACCCCGCGCGCGATCGAGAAGCTGCGCTCCAGGAGCAGCAGGTCGCCGTCCGGCAGGAAGGCACCGTCGGTGATGTCGAAATCGCGGTTGCGCTTGATGGTGAAGACGCCTTTGTGCGGCCCTTCGATAATGGCGGCGTAGACGTTGCCCGCCTTGTCGAGGCTCCTTTCCGAGACCACGACTAGGCCGCCCGCGTGCTGCCCGTAAGGGTTGGCGTGGGTGACGGTCTCGAAGCCGCGGTTCTGGCGCAGTTCCCTGGCGGGAACCAGATAGTCGAGCTGCCGGACCGGCGCTTTCATATTGTCGGGATCGATCTTGAACTGGGCGACGCGCTGGTCGCGTTCGAAACCGACGGTGGCGATGCCGTCCTTGACCGCGAGCCCTTCCGCGTCGACCTCCCATTTCCGGTCGATCGGCCGGCCCGAGGCGTCGACCATCTGCTGCATGCGGAAATTCTTAACACCCGAGGGGCGCTTGCCGGCGTCATGCGCGATCGTGCCGAAGAACCAGAAGCCGGTGTCGGCGACTCCGATGAAGTCGCTGCCCTGCTTCAAGAAACGAAGCGCCGACAGCGCGCCGAAATCGCGTGTCGGCGAGGTCATCTCCAACCCGCCGACGAATTCGAACGGCCCAAACCGCGTCTCGTCATGGCCGACATGGAACTGGGTGATCGGCCGTGACGAAATCTCGACGGTCTCGACGGAAGCTCTTTGGGCGGCAATGGCCGGCGAGGAGCAGATCAGCACGCAGGCGAAGAGCGTACGCCGCGTACGCCGCCCCAAAAAGATCATCCGACGCGCCGCAGCCCGCCGCGCCGGGTATCGCGCGCGCTTTCCTCGCCAAACAGTGAGGCGAGCTGCTCGGTCATGGCGCCGGCCAGTTCTTCGGCGTCGACAATGGTGACGGCGCGGCGGTAGTAGCGCGTGACGTCGTGGCCGATGCCGATGGCCAAAAGCTCGACCGGCGAGCGCGTCTCGATCAGCTCGATGACCGCCCGCAGGTGCCGCTCCAGATAGTTGCCCGGATTGACCGAGAGCGTCGAATCGTCGACCGGCGCGCCGTCAGAGATCATCATCAGGATCTTGCGCTGCTCGGGCCGGCCGATCAGCCGGTTATGCGCCCAAAGCAGTGCCTCGCCGTCGATGTTCTCCTTGAGCAGGCCCTCGCGCATCATCAGCCCGAGATTGCGCCGCGCGCGCCGCCATGGATGGTCGGCGGACTTGTAGATGATATGGCGCAGGTCGTTGAGCCGGCCGGGATTCGGCGGCTTGCCGTCCTTCAACCATTTCTCGCGCGCCTGCCCGCCTTTCCAGGCGCGAGTGGTGAAGCCGAGGATCTCGACCGATACGCCGCAGCGCTCCAGCGTGCGCGCCAGGATGTCGGCGCAGGTCGCGGCGACCGTGATCGGCCGGCCGCGCATGGAGCCCGAATTGTCGAGCACCAGCGACACCACCGTGTCGCGGAACTTGGTGTCGCGCTCCTGCTTGAAGGACAGCGGTTGCATCGGATCGATGACGACGCGCACCAGGCGCGCCGGATCGAGATAGCCTTCCTCTAGGTCGAAATCCCAGGAGCGGTTCTGCTGCGCCATCAGCCGGCGCTGCAGCCGGTTGGCCAGCCGTCCGACGACGCCGGACAGGTTGGCGAGCTGCTTGTCGAGGAAGGCGCGCAGCCGGTCGAGTTCCTCTTCCTCGCAAAGGTCCTCGGCCCCCACCGTCTCGTCGAAGGCGGTGGTGAAGACCTTATAGTCGATTTCCTTCGGCAGGTTGAGGAACGGGTTGTCGTTGCGCTTGGCCTCGCCCGGCGTCTCGGCGTCGGAATCGTCTTCATCGGAGAGGTCGTCCGAGGTGGCGTCCGTCGCTTCGGTCTCGGCCGACTCTTCCTCGTCGGCGGAGGCTTCGGCATCCTCCGACTGAGACTGCTCGGAGCCCGAATCCTCCTCGCCGCCTTCCTCGCTCTGTTCCTCGCCCTGCTGCTCGTTCTCTTCGTTTTCCTCGGAGTCGTCGGTTTCCTGGTCGTCGCCGAGTTCCTCGGCCATCTCCATGGACACCAGCATGTCGCGCACGACGCGGGCAAAGGCCTGCTGGTCCTCCAGCTTGGCCGACAGGCCGTCGAGGTCGCCGCGGGCCTTTTCCTCGACCCAGGGCCGCCAGAGATCGACCAGCCGCTCGCCGCTCTTCGGCACCGCGCGTCCGGTGAGTTTTTCGCGCACAATCAGCGCGATCGCTTCCTCGAGCGGCGCGTCGGCCTTATCCCTGACGTCGACGAGATTCGCCTTGGCGTATTTGTCCTCGAGCATCGAACCGATATTGTCGGCCACACCCTGCATGGCGCGGCTGCCGATCGCCTCGACGCGCGCCTGCTCGACGGCATCGAAGATGGACCGCGCCAGCTTGCCTTCCGGCGCCAGCTTGTTGTGGATGCGCTGATCGTGGCAGGCGCGCTTCAGCGCCATGGAGTCGCCTAGGCCGCGGGTGATCGCGATGTCGTTGCGGGAAGCCTTCTTCGGCAGCTCGGGCAGCCGGGCGCGGTTGCCGGCCAGCGCCGGCCGGTCCTTGGCGAAGCCGACCTCGAGGTCCTTGTCGCCGGCGACGGCGCGCATGCAGACGGTCACGGCGCGCTTGAAGCTGTCCGCTTCAGACCCGTTCTTCGGCTTGTTGCGCGTGTTGTCGCCCGGACCCGCCATTGATCATTCCCTGCGCGTTTTCATGCTGAAAAGCCGGAGGCCTTTCAGCTGCGCGCCTAGCCCAGCACCACGTTGGCGGCGCTCTCCGGCAGATCCTCGCCGAAGGCGCGCTGGTAGAACTCGGCTACCACCGAACGCTCCAGCTCGTCGCATTTGTTGAGGAAGGTCAGCCGGAACGCCATGCCGATATCGCCGAAGATCTCGGCGTTTTCGGCCCAGGTGATGACGGTACGCGGGCTCATCACGGTCGACAGGTCGCCATTGATGAAGGCCGAGCGCGTCATGTCGGCGACGCGCACCATCTTGTTGACGATGTCCCTGCCCTTGTTGTCGCGATAGTGCTTGGCCTTGGCCAGCACGATGTTCACCTCATTGTCGTGCGGTAGGTAATTGAGCGTGGTGACGATCGACCAGCGGTCCATCTGCGCCTGATTGATCTGCTGCGTGCCGTGATAGAGGCCGGTGGTGTCGCCGAGGCCGACCGTGTTGGCGGTGGCGAACAGCCGGAAGGCCGGATGCGGGCGGATGACACGGCTCTGGTCGAGCAGCGTCAGCCGCCCCGACGATTCCAGCACGCGCTGGATGACGAACATCACGTCCGGCCGGCCGGCGTCATACTCGTCGAAGCAAAGCGCCACATTGTGCTGATAGGCCCAGGGCAGGATGCCGTCGCGGAACTCGGTGACCTGCAGGCCTTCCTTGACGACGATGGCGTCCTTGCCGACGAGGTCGATACGGCTGACATGGCTGTCGAGGTTGACGCGCACGCAAGGCCAGTTGAGCCGCGCCGCCACCTGCTCGATATGCGTCGACTTGCCGGTGCCGTGATAGCCCGACACCATCACGCGGCGGTTGTAGGCAAAGCCCGCGAGGATCGCCAATGTCGTCGCCTTGTCGAACAGATAATCCGGGTCGATGTCCGGGACATGCTCGGTCGCCGCCGAATAGGCGGGAACGATCATCTTGGAGTCGAAACCGAATTTCTCCTTCACCGACACCGTCGTATCGGGCAGGTTGGCGATGTCGCGATCGACCTTGTTCATCTCTATCAACGTCTCCACGGGCGAAACGCCGCGTTTCGCCGGCAACCGATTTTGTCCGGGGGCGGTCTTAGAGCCTTTTCCAACCTTATGAAAGTTGGAAAACGACTTGGGACCATAAGGCCGCTCAGCACAATCCTGCTTGCTTGAGCACGCGATAGGCCTGCAGCACATCGCGGAACCGGTCTTCCGAACCTCTGTCGCCGCCATTCGCATCCGGATGGTGACGCTTAACCAGTTCCTTATAACGCGCCTTGATGTCCTGACCAGTCGCCTTTGTATCAAGGCCAAGCGTTTCCAGCGCCTTGGCCTCAAGCGGCTTTGCCTTGCGTTCGCGCGGTTCGCGCGCGCCCGAGCCGAACAGGTTGAACGGGTCGCGCATGCGGTTGTAGTAGCCGGCGCGCCCCGAGCGCTGCTGCGCGAAATCCGGCGCCGAGCGCGTCCCGCCGCCATTGGCGCCCATGCGCCAAGTCGGCCTGTGGCCGGTCAGCGCCTCTTTCTGGAAGCGTGCGATCTCGCTGTCCGACACGCCGGAGAAATAGTTGAAGCCCTTGTTGTATTCGCGCACGTGGTCGAAGCAGAAGCGGAAATACTCGCCTTCCTTGAGCCGCCCGACCGGCGCCCGATGCGTGCCGGCCTCGTTGCAGCCGTCCCACTGGCAGACCGGCGCGCGCGACTTCAGCTCGGCGTCCTTCTCCGGCCGGATCCGGATCTTTTCGAAATATTTGGGGTACGCTTTCATCTCACCCATTTATGGGCTGTTCGCATATGCGAAACAAGAATTGACATTTCGCCGATGATCGCCCTAACCGCTGAATCGCGGCTTAAAAGCGGTCGAAATTCAAGATTTTGCGGCTGTGCCGCATATGTGGTGAAGGGAAGCCCTGATGTCCATACAGGCCAAGATGGAAGACAAGCTGAAAGCGGCATTTTCGCCCGAACGGCTCGCCGTCATCAATGAAAGCCACCTTCACGCCGGCCATCACCATGTCGAGTCCGGCCATCACGCGACATTCGACGGCACAGGCGAGACGCATTTCCGCGTCCGCATTGTCTCGCCGAGTTTTGCCGGCATGAGCCGCATCGACCGCCACCGCGCCATCAACGAACTGCTTGCCGACGAACTGAAGGCAGGCGTGCACGCGCTGGCGATCGAGCCGGCGGCACCCGGTGAGAAGACGCGCTGGTAATCAGGCCACCGTCGCCTTCAGGAACGCCAGCGCCGCCGCGGTCAGGGCATCGCCCTCCTCGCCGAAATCGCCGTTGATCGACATATGCGTATAGGCGCTGCCGTCGAACAGCGTGACCTTGGTGCCGGTGGCGCGCATGCGCTCGGCGAAGGCTTTGGACTCCTCGCCTCGCCCGGGCGCGCGCGAATAGGCGATGAAGGTCGGCGGATGTTTTTTGCCGTCGACATAGCTCGACGGCGACAGCGCCGCCCATTGTTTCGGGTCGGAGAAGACACGCGCATAGGCGCGCACCATGCCGCCATTTCTCGAAAGCGCGGCGAGATCATAAGCCCTGGTGTCGTCCAGAATCAGCGCGGCGACGCCCGGCAACCCTCCGCGCATGCCGGTCAGCGCAACAAGATGGCAGCCGGCCGAATGGCCCATGCCGACGATGCGGTCCGGATCGCCGCCATGCCGGGCGATGTTGGCGCGCACATAGGCATAGGCCTTTTCGACATCGCCGGCCTGGGTGGCGACATCCGCTTCCGGCAGCATTCGATAGTCGATCGAGACGAACACGAAGCCATTGGCGAGCAGGAAGTCCGGCTTTGAGCCGACCTGGCTGCGCTTGCCGAACCGCCAGGCGCCGCCATGGACGAAGAAGACCACCGGCAGGTTCTTCGCGCCGGCCGGCGCGTAGACGTCGAGCTTGGCCGGGCCGTAATCGAGTGTTTGCGGTTCCGGCTGGCTCGAACGCTCGGCGGCTGACGCCCCCGCCGGCAACAGCGCCGCCAGGGTTGCCACGATGAAACTGCGTCGATCGATCATCGCCATCTCCGGCCAGGCTGTGTCCCGGCGGTCACGGGTGCTCGCCAAGCGTCTCCTTTAAGAAGCAAAAATGACAACTTTCGGTGCGAAACCAAATCCGCTCCTTGACCGTCCGCTGGCAATCACCACGTATGTTCATAGGCGAGCATTTACGGCCGAATCGGGGTGGCCCGAAGGCCAATACCGGAGTGTATTGTGCGCTCTTCCTTCACGTGAAGGGAACCACAATGCTTTCCGGCGGTTGATGAAGCGATGAGCCGATTGGCAGCCTATCGGCTCCGAGGCAAAGCATCATGCGCGAGAACCAATCCGACGTCTTCGATCTGTTTTCGGAGATCTATTCCAACGCGGCCCAGGAAGAGATCAGCCTCCAGCAATATCTGCTGGCATGCCGCGAGGACAAATCCATGTACGCCTCGGCGCCCGAACGCATGGTCGAGGCGATCGGCGAGCCGAACCTGGTCGATACCAGCAAGGACGAGCGGCTCGGCCGCATTTTCTCCAACCGCACCATCAAGATCTATCCTTCCTTTTCCGACTTCTACGGAATGGAGGATACGATCGAGCGCATCGCCGGATATTTCCGCTACGCCTCGCAAGGCCTCGAGGAGCGCAAGCAGATCCTCTATCTCTTAGGCCCGGTCGGCGGCGGCAAATCCTCGCTCGCCGAACGGCTGAAGAAGCTGATGGAGGAGCGGCCCATCTACACGCTCAAGGTCGGCAACCAGATCAGCCCGATCTTCGAATCGCCGCTCGGCCTTTTCCATCCCGACCGCATGGGCGACCTGCTGGAGGATAAATACGGCATCGCCCGCCGCCGCCTGAACGGACTGATCTCGCCCTGGGCGGCCAAGCGCCTGGATGAGCTGTCGGGCGACATCTCGAAATTCAGCGTCGTCAAGCTGATTCCGTCGCGGCTGCGCCAGATCGCCATCGCCAAGACCGAGCCCGGCGACGAGAACAATCAGGATGTCTCGGCCCTGGTCGGCAAGGTCGACATCAGGCAGTTGGAGCATTTCAGCCAGTCCGACCCGGACGCCTATTCCTACAGCGGCGGCCTGAACCGGACCACGCAAGGCCTGCTCGAATTCGTCGAGATGTTCAAGGCGCCGATCAAGGTCCTGCACCCATTGCTGACCGCGACCCAGGAAGGCAGCTACAACGGCACCGAGAATTTCGGCGCCTTCCCCTATCAGGGCATCGTCGTCGCCCATTCCAACGAATCGGAATGGCAGCAGTTCAAGAACAACAAGAACAATGAGGCCTTCCTCGACCGCATCCTCGTGGTCAAGGTTCCCTATTGCCTGCGCATCACCGAGGAGCGGCAAATCTACGAGAAGCTGTTGCGCGAAAGCGAGCTGGCAAAGAGCCCCTGCGCGCCCGAAGTGCTGGACATTCTCAGCCGCTTCACCGTGTCGACCCGCCTTGCCGAGCATGAGAACTCGCCGCTCTACACCAAGATGCGCGCCTATGACGGCGAGAACCTCAAGGAGATCGATCCGAAGGCGAAGTCCGTCCAGGAATATCGCGATGCCGCCGGCGTCGACGAGGGCATGACCGGGGTCAGCACACGTTTCGCCTTCAAGATCCTGTCGCAGACCTTCAATTACGACACCAAGGAGGTGGCCGCCGATCCCGTCCACCTGATGTACATCCTCGAAGAGGCGATCAAGCGCGAGCAATTCGCGAAGGAAACGGAGGCCGCCTATCTTGAGTTCATCAAGTCGGAACTCGCTAGCCGCTATGCCGAGTTCATCGGCCACGAGATCCAGAAGGCCTATCTGGAATCCTACAGCGAGTACGGCCAGAACCTCTTCGATCGCTACATCGCCTATGCCGACGCCTGGATCGAGGATCAGGACTACAAGGACCCTGACACCGGCCAGATCCTCAACCGCGAGGTTCTGGAGAAGGAGTTGTCGCAGGTCGAAAAGCCGGCCGGCATTGCCAACCCCAAGGACTTCCGCAACGAAGTGGTCAAATTCACCTTGCGCGCCCGTGCGCGCAACCATGGCCGCAATCCTTCCTGGACGAGTTATGAAAAGCTTCGCGAGGTTATCGAGAAGCGCATGTTCGGCCAGGTCGAGGACCTGTTGCCGGTGATCAGCTTCGGCTCCAAGCAGGACAGCGTCACGGAGAAGCGGCACAATGAATTCGTGCAGCGCATGGTGGAGCGCGGCTATACCCAG
Source organism: Mesorhizobium sp. WSM3859 (assembly GCF_002295065.1). GTDB lineage: Bacteria > Pseudomonadota > Alphaproteobacteria > Rhizobiales > Rhizobiaceae > Mesorhizobium. The sequence goes on along the minus strand of NZ_NSGG01000003.1, from coordinate 471,061 downwards.
CGGCAGGTGCGCCGACTGGTCGACTGGTACATGCGCGTGAACAAGGCGGGTTGAACGCCCGAGCAGTGCCATGCCGATCTTCATCGACCGCCGTCTGAACCCGAAAGACAAGAGCCTTGGCAATCGCCAGCGCTTCCTTAGGCGTGCCCGCGAGGATCTCAAGCGCAGCATCCGCGACAAGGTCCGCACCGGCGGCATCGCCGAGCTCGACCGCGAACACGCCGTGCCGATGCCGCGCAAGGGCACCGACGAACCGACCTTCGGCGACGACAGGGAAAGCGGCCGGCGCCAGCACATCCTACCCGGCAACAGGACGTTCAGCCCTGGCGATCTCATCGACAAGCCTGCCGGCGGCGGAGGTTACGGATCGGCTCCGGGGACCACGGAATCCGAGGACGACTTCCGCTTCGTGCTGTCGCGCGAGGAAGTGCTCGACCTTTTCTTCGAGGACCTCGAACTGCCGGATCTGGTCAAGCTCAACCTCAAACAGATACTGAGCTTCAAGCCGAGACGGGCAGGTTTCGCGGCAAGCGGGGCGCCGACCAACATCAATGTCGGACGCACGATGCGCAACAGCCACGGGCGGCGCATCGCGCTGAGGCGCCCCAAGCAGGCGGAAGTGGACGAAATCGCCCGGCAGATCGCCGAGCTGGAAGCGAAGCCGGCAAGCGCCGCTGTGCGCGAACGCATCACGACGCTGCGCGAAGAGCTTGAGCGGCTTGAGCGCCGGCGCAGGCGGATTGCCTATGTCGATCCGGTCGACATCCGTTTCAACCGCTTCGATCCCCAGCCCGTGCCCAATGCGAACGCGGTCATGTTCTGCCTGATGGACGTCTCCGGCTCGATGGGAGAGCGCGAGAAGGATCTGGCCAAACGCTTCTTCGTGCTGCTGCATCTCTTCCTGACGCGCCGCTACGAACGCATCGAGGTCGTCTTCATCCGCCACACCCACCAAGCCAAGGAGGTGGACGAGCAGACATTCTTCTATCACACCGAAAGCGGTGGCACGGTCGTCTCCACCGCGCTCGAGGAAATGCATCGCATCATCAAAGAACGCTATCCGGTCGCCGAATGGAACATCTACGCCGCCCAGGCCTCCGACGGTGACAACTTCGCCACCGACTCCGAGCGCTGCATAGAACTGCTCGACCGCAAGCTCATGCGGCTTTGCCAGTATTTCGCCTATGTGGAGATCATCGACGAGCGGGAAAGCCACATCTTCGGCTCGACCGAGAACGGCACGTCGCTCTGGCGCGCCTACAACGCCGTCGACGGCAAATGGCCGAACTTCCAGATGAGGCGCATTGCCGCGCCGGCCGATATCTACCCGGTCTTCCGCGAGCTCTTCGCCAGGCAGCCCGCCCTGCGCAAGAGCGCTTGAGGGGCTTCGGCAATGGTCAGCCAAGCGCGCAAATCCGAACTGCTGTTTTCCGGCTCGGACTGGAATTTTGCAAAGCTGTCCCGCGTCTATGACGAGATCGAGGCGCTCGGGACCGAAGAGCTGGGCCTCGACATCTATCCTGTGCAGATGGAGGTGATCTCTTCCGAGCAGATGCTCGATGCCTATTCCTCGGTCGGCATGCCGCTGATGTACCGGCATTGGTCTTTCGGCAAGCGTTTCCTCTACGACGAGTTTCTCTACCGCAAGGGCGCGCGCGGCCTGGCCTATGAGTTGGTCATCAACTCCAACCCCTGCATCGTCTATCTGATGGAAGAGAACACCATGGCCCTGCAGGCCCTGGTGACCGCGCATGCCGCGCTCGGGCACAACCATTTCTTCAAGAACAATCATCTCTTCCGGCAATGGACCGATGCCGGCGGCATTTTGAGCTATCTTGATTTTGCCAAAGGCTACATCGCCCGATGCGAGGAACGGCATGGCCTGGCCGCTGTGGAGGCGATCCTGGACTCGGCCCACGCGCTTATGGAGCAGGGCGTGTTCCGCTATCATCGGCCGCCGAAACTGTCGTCCGAGCAGCAGCGCGAGGGGCTGCGTGAGCGCCTCGAATACGAGGAGCGCTCTTTCAACGATCTGTGGCGAACGCTGCCGCCTTCGCAGGGAAAGACCAAGCCGGAAGCGGGGGACGAAATCCTTGCCGAGCGGAAGAAATCGCTCAAGCTGCCGGAGGAGAACCTGCTCTATTTCCTCGAGAAGAACAGCCTCGTCCTTGAGCCCTGGCAGCGCGAGATCGTCAGGATCGTGCGCGTCATCGCGCAATATTTCTACCCGCAGCGGCAAACCCAGGTGATGAACGAAGGCTGCGCCACCTTCGTGCACTATACGATCATGAACACGCTTTTCGATCGCGGCCGCATCAGCGAAGGCGCCATGCTCGAGATCCTGCGCAACCACTCCAACGTGGTCTTCCAGCCGACCTATGACGACCCGCGCTATTCCGGCATCAATCCCTATGCGCTGGGCCTCGACATGATGCAGGATATCCAGCGCATCTCGACCGCGCCCACCGCCGAGGACCGCGACTGGTTCCCGGACATCGCTGGCCGCGGCGACTGGCGCGACACCCTGCTCGACGCCTGGGCCAACCACCGCGATGAATCCTTCATCCGCCAGTATCTGAGCCCGACGCTGATCCGCAAATGGCGGCTCTTCATGCTGGCCGACGGTGCCGACGAGCCGCATTACGAGGTGGCCTCGATCCACAATGAGCGCGGCTATGCCAGGATACGGTCGGCGCTGGCGCAAAGCTACGATATCGGCGCCAGCCGCCCCGACATCCAGGTGGTCGACGTTGACCTGCTGGGCGACCGGCATCTGCGGCTGCAGCACAAGGTCAAGGACGGCATCATGCTCGAGGGCCAGAGCCGCGATGCAACCCTGCGCCATATCCGCAACCTTTGGGGCTACGAGGTCAGCCTGGCGGCAATTGACGCCGGAACCGGCGCGACGCTCAGCGAGCGCTGGACGAAAGAACTCTGAGCGACACGGCTTGGATCTTGGGACGCGTCAGGTTTCGCCCGCGGGCCTGATCCTCAATCTCGCAATGCGGTTCTTGTCGCGCTTCATCACCACGAAACGCTTGCCGTGGAAGGTGAAAGCCTGCTTCTCTTCCGGGATCGACTGCGTCTCATGGATGACGAGGCCGGCGATCGTCGTGGCTTCCTCGTCGGGCAGGTCCCAGTCGAGCGCGCGGTTCAAGTCGCGGATCGGCACGGTGCCGTCGACGACGACCGAGCCGTCGGCTTCTTTCTTGACGCCCTGCATGTCGACATCGTGCTCGTCGGCGATCTCGCCGACGATCTCCTCGATGATGTCTTCCAGCGTCACCAGCCCTTCGACCTCGCCATACTCGTCGACGACGATGGCGAAATGCGTCTTGCGCCGCAGGAAGGCGTTGAGCTGTTCCTGCAAGGTGGTGGTGTCCGGCACAAACCAGGGCTTCGCCGCGATCTTCATGACGTCGATCTGCGAAAAGTCGTTGCCGACCTCATTGAGGGCCCTCAGCAGGTCTTTCGCGTGCAGGACGCCGACGATGTTGTCGAGCGAACCTTTCCACAGCGGCATGCGGGTGTGCGGACTCGTCAGGATCTCGCGCACCACCGCTTCGGGCGCATTGTCGGCATTGACGGAGCGCATATTGGTGCGATGGACCATGATATCCGACACCTCGAGCTCTTCGAGGTCGAAGAGGCCCTCAAGCCGGTTGCGCTCCTCGCGGCCGGCTTCGCCGTCGCGACGGGAATCGTCGCTGTCATGATCCTTGCCGTTGCGCTCGGATCGCTGCGGCGGCTCGATCGGCCGCAGCGCGTAGCCAAAAGCGGCAAGCAAGCGGGCGCGGAACAGAAGCGCCGAAAGCAGGATGACGGCGAGGACGGCGGCGACGATCCAGCCGGCGTCGGTCATCCGGAACGGCCCCTCTTGGACCGTTCGGGATGGCTCACCTTGAGCGCCGCGGGATGGCTTGTCTTGAGGAAGGAGAGCACTTCCGAGGGCGGCACGTCCTTGGCGATGAACGACTGGCCGATGCCGTGTGTGAGGATGAAGGTCAGCGCGCCGCGCGAGACCTTCTTGTCCTGGGTGATGAAGCCGAGCAGCGCCTCGGCGTCGGGCAGTTCGCCCGGAATATCCGCCATGCGCCAGGGCAGGCCGACGGCGCGCAGATGCGCTTCGACGCGCTCCGCGTCGTCCGGACTCGCCAGGTTGAGCCGCGCCGAAAAACGATGCGCCAGGGCCATGCCGATGGCGACGCCCTCGCCATGCACCAGGCGCGCGCCGTCATAGTGGGTGGCAGCCTCCAGTGCATGGCCGAACGTGTGGCCAAGATTGAGCAGCGCGCGGTCGCCGGTCTCGAACTCGTCGCGGGCGACGACGTCAGCCTTGGCGCGGCAGGCCTCGGCGATCGCCTCGACCCGCGCCGGGCCGCCGACAAAGACGTCACGCCAGTTCTGTTCCAGCCAGTCGAAGAAGGTCGGGCGATCGATGAGCCCGTATTTGGCAAGCTCAGCATAGCCGGCGCGGAACTCGCGGATCGGCAGCGTGTCGAGCACTTGAGTGTCGGCGAGCACCAGCCTGGGCTGGTGGAAGACGCCGACCAGGTTCTTGCCGCGCGGGCTGTTGATGCCGGTCTTGCCGCCGACGGAGGAATCGACCTGCGCCAGGAGCGAGGTCGGGATCTGCACGAAATTCATGCCGCGCCGCACGATGCCGGACGCAAAGCCGGCCAGGTCGCCGATGACGCCGCCGCCGAGCGCGATCACCACGTCGCGGCGTTCGAGCTTTGCGGCGAGTACGCCGTCGACCACCTCCTGGAGATGGGCGAAACTCTTGGTCTTCTCGCCGGCCGGCAGCGTGATGACGGCGGACTGGATGCCGCCTTTCTCCAACCCCGCCTTCAGCGTGTCGAGATGCGCGGCGGCGACGTTCTCGTCGGTTACGATGGCCGCGCGGGTGCCGGGAAGCCGGTGCGCGATCTCCTCGCCGGAGCGCGCAAGCAGCCCCGAGCCGATCAATATGTCATAGGCGCGGTCGCCCAGCCCGACCTCGACCTTCACCGGTTCGGCATGGCTCACGACTGCACCTCGTCCGTTGTGGCGCCTGTAGCGCCCGTCGCGATCGCCTCGACACCAAGATGGGCGCAGAGCGCCCCGACGACTTCGCCGGCAATGATCTCCTTGCGGTCATCGCGCGTCGGCACGGTCAGGTCGGCCATGGCGTAGACCGGATAACGCTCGCCCATCAGCTTTTCCAGCACGCCGCGCGGATCGGGGTTCTTCAACAGCGGCCGGTTCTGTTTCTTCGAAACCCGCTCCATCAAGAGGTCCAGATCGGCCTTCAGCCAGACCGATACGCCATGCGCCGAAATCGCCTCGCGCGTGTGCGCGTTCATGAAGGCGCCGCCGCCGGTCGACAGCACCTGCGGTCCGTTCTCCAGCAGGCGCAGGATCACGCGCTGCTCCAGCGCACGGAATTCCGGCTCGCCATAGCGCTCGAACAGTTCCGGCACCGTCATGCGCGAGACGCTCTCGATCTCCTGGTCGCTATCCATGAAGGGCAGCGACAGCATCGTCGCCACCTTGCGGCCGATCGCTGTCTTGCCGGCGCCCATCAGCCCGACGAAGACGATCGAGCGGCCGCCGAGCCGTTCGACCAGCGCGGCATGGCCTTCGTCCGTTGGATTTGCGGGCAGAGCGTTCATCAGGGCCTCTTTGCGCCGTATCGACATCAAAAGCCTGTTTGCGTCAAGCACGGCCGGACAAACGTCCTAAGCAGGTTCCGCAAAAGTGGCCCAAGGTTTTGCGAAGAGAACCTGCGAAAAACAAACAATCCCTAAGCAGGCATTCGTGGGCTTGCCCGCGAATGCCTGCTTAGGAGCTTTTCCGGCAAAACCTGCGGCGACCGGAATCCTTCGTCCTTGAATTGCCCAGTTTGGCGTCCCATAAGGGCACAGGGCTTTGGAAACGCAGAACAACAAGACGGGCGAAATTTGAATGCCGACTTTGTTTCGCTTCGTCGTGACGCTGGCGGTTCTTGCGGGTATTGCCTATGGCGCGATGTTCGCGCTGGCGATGTTCGTGGAGCCTAAAAAGGCGGAGATGAGCATCCGCATTCCCGCCGAAAAGCTCAACCCCAAGAAGAACTGACAAACCCGGCCCGATGAACAGCGCCGCCCGCATCGAAGCCTTCCTCGAAATGATGAGCGCCGAACGGGGGGCGGCCGAAAACACGCTTGCCTCCTACCGCCGCGACCTGGAGGACGCTTCCGAAGCGATCAAGGGCGGACTTGCGGGCGCCGGATCGGCCGACATTCGCGCCTATCTCGACGACGTTGCCGCGCGCGGCTTCGCGCCGACCTCGCAAGCGCGCAAATTGTCGGCGATCCGCCAGTTCTTCAAATTCCTCTACACCGAGGGCCTGCGCGGCGACGATCCGACCGGCACGCTGGACAGCCCGCGCAAGGGCCGGCCGCTGCCGAAGACGATGAGCGAGGCCGAGACCGGCCGCCTGCTCGACCGGGCGGCGCAGGAAGCCGGCGAAGCTGGTCCGGATGGCGACCGGATGGCGGCGTTGCGCCTGCACGCGCTGGTCGAGGTGCTCTACGCCACGGGCCTGCGCGTGTCTGAGCTGGTCGGCCTGCCGGTGACGGTGGCGCTGCGCGACGACCGCTTCTTCATGGTGCGCGGCAAGGGCGACAAGGAGCGCATGGTGCCGCTCTCGACCAAGGCGCGCGCTGCCATGCGCGCCTGGCTCGCCGCCAGGGCCGAGCGGCCGGCCTTTGCCGAGAGCACGTTTCTGTTTCCGGCCTCCTCCGACAGCGGCCATCTTTCCCGGCAGGTTTTCGCCCGCGATCTCAAGGGCTTGGCCGCGCGGTCAGGCATCGCGGCGGCGAAAATCTCGCCGCATGTCCTTCGCCATGCCTTTGCCAGCCATCTCCTGCAAAACGGCGCCGATCTCCGAGCCGTTCAGCAACTCCTGGGCCATGCCGACATCTCGACGACCCAGATCTACACCCATGTGCTGGAGGAGCGGCTGGTGCGGCTGGTCAACGATCATCATCCGCTTGCCGACTAGGCCTCATATCGCTATGTGAGGGCGACGTTCCACCGCCCGGAGCCGGCATTTCAGCGGTTCCGCCAGCCATTTCGCCTTCCGACGGATCGGTCCGCTCAAGCATGTACAACTACCTCGACTTTGAAAAGCCGGTGCAGGATCTGGAGCTCAAGATCCTTGAGCTGAAGAAGCTTGCCGAGAACGGCGAGGCGGTCGATGTCGCCGAAGAGATCAGCCGGCTGGAAAAGCGCTCGCGCGACGCGTTGCGCGACCTCTACAAGGCGCTCACGCCCTGGCAGAAGGTGCAGGTCGCGCGCCATCCCGACCGCCCGCACTGCGTCGACTACATCAAGGCGCTGTTCACCGATTTCACGCCCTTGGCCGGCGACCGTAATTTCGGCGACGACCAGGCGATCGTCGGCGGCTTCGCCCGCTTCCGCGGCGAGCCGGTTGCGGTGATCGGGCAGGAGAAGGGTTCCGACACGGCAAGCCGCATCAAGCACAATTTCGGTTCGGTGCGGCCGGAAGGCTACCGCAAGGCGGTGCGCCTCATGGAACTGGCTGATCGCTTCAGCATCCCGCTGTTGACGCTGGTCGACACCGCCGGCGCCTATCCCGGCGTCGGCGCCGAGGAGCGCGGCCAGGCCGAAGCGATCGCTCGTTCGACCTCGGCGTGCCTTTCGCTGAAAGTGCCGTCAATCTCGGTGGTCATCGGCGAAGGCGGCTCCGGCGGCGCCATCGCCATCGCCACCGCTAACCGCGTCTACATGCTGGAGCACGCCATCTATTCGGTGATCTCGCCCGAAGGTGCGGCCTCGATCCTGTGGCGCGACACCACCCGCTCGAAGGACGCGGCGACCAACATGAAGATCACCGCGCAGGATCTTCTCGAGATGAAGATCATCGACGCCATCATTCCCGAGCCGATGGGTGGTGCCCAGCGGGCGCCGGAAACGGTGATCGCCTCCACCGGCGACCTCATCGCCAAGACGATGAAGGACTTTGCCGGCGCCAACACCGATTTCCGTGAACAGCGCCGCGAGAAGTATCTCGCGATGGGCCGCAGCCTCTAAATCGGGCATCTGGCGGTAAACTGTGGCATCACCGAGCAATTTCGCCACAAAAATGCCGCCGCATTCGGCTCAATGAAACTTGTCGCGAGGGGTTGGCCAAGATTTTCTGGCGAGACTTGCGGTAAGGAATTTTCAAGGTTAACGGGCTTACGGTCCACTGGTGTTCAGCCTGCGGGCCCGGCCATGCCGAGAGCCGTTGGCCCGAGACCCGAGAGAAAAGCATAGCCGTACCCATGTTTGCCAAGCTTGCCCGCACCGGAATCCTGATCGCCGCCGTCGGCGTCGCCGGCTGCAATGATTCGTCGATGAAGGATTTCGCGCCGGAGGCCAACAAGCCGCTGCCGGACAAGATCCTCGCCGACATGAAGGCCAAGGGCATGGTCCGCACCTCCTCGGTGATGGCGCGCATCTTCAAGGAAGAAGGCAAGCTCGAGATTTGGAAGGCCAAGACCAACGGCCGCTACGATCTCGTCGCCAGCTACGACATCTGCAAATGGTCGGGCAAGCTCGGTCCAAAATACACCGAGGGCGACCGCCAGGCGCCGGAAGGCTTCTACACGGTGCGTCCCTCGCAGATGAATCCGCGCTCGAACTATCATCTGTCCTTCAACATCGGCTTCCCCAACGCCTATGACCGCGCCAATGGCCGCACCGGCCAGAATCTGATGGTGCACGGCGCCTGCTCCTCGTCCGGCTGCTATTCGATGACCGACGCGCAGATCGAGCAGATCTATGCCTTCGGCCGCGACGCCTTCCAGGGCGGCCAGACCGAGTTCCAGATCGAGGCCTTCCCTTTCCGCATGACCGCCGCCAACATGGCGCGCTACCGCAACGACCCGAACTACGAGTTCTGGAAGATGCTGAAGGTCGGTTACGACAATTTCGAGATCACCAAGGTGCCGCCGAAGGTCGACGTCTGCGAGAAGCGCTACGTCTTCAACCAAGTGGCGCCGGAAGGCACGACCTTCGACCCGACCGGCCCCTGCCCCGCGACGACGCAGCCGGATTCGCTGAAGACCGCCTTCACGAATTACGAGAAGAGCTACGACGCGGCCTTCAATTCGGCCGTAAATTCCAGCACCCAGCCGCCGAAGCCGACGATTGCCGGCATCAAGGAAGCCAGCATCGTCTCCGACTGGTCGAAGCGCCGCGCCCGCGGCGAGCGCGTGCCGATCGAACCGCCGTCGATGAATGCGGACGGCTCGGTGACGGAAACGACCCGCATGGGCCGCATCGATTCGCCGGCCGGCCGCAAGATGGCCGCGCTCGACGCCGAGAAGGAAGCCAAGCGTAAGGCCGAGGAGCAGCGCCTGGCGGCGATCGAGGCGGCCAAGGCCGCCAAGGAAGCAGCCAAGCAGCAGGCTTTGGCCGAGAAGGAAGCCGCCAAGCAGGCCGCGCAGCAGCCGGTCGTCACCGCCGGCGTCGAGCCAGCGCCCGCGCAGGAAACCCAGCAGGCGGCCGACGCCGACCAGGGCACCGTGTCGAAGCTGAAGAAGAAGCTGCTCGGCATGTTCGGCGGCTGAGAGCCAATGCATGTCGCCCAAAAGTGTAAGGCGGTTTTGGGATAACGACATGCATGAACAAAGGGCAAAACCGGCCGCCACCTACGATCTCAAGGGACTGAATTGTCCGCTGCCGGTGCTGAAAGCCCGCAAGCGGTTGGCCGCCATGCGGCCGGGCGCCAGGCTTTGGCTGGAAACCACGGATCCGCTGGCCGTGATCGACATCCCGGCCTTCTGCGCCGATGCCGGCCACCAATTGGTCGAAACGGCCGCGGTCACCGGCGGCCACCGTTTTCTGGTCGAACGCGGCAACGCGGCCTGAGCCGGGGTCGTTTCGGCCTATAAACCTGCAATCGCCAGCGGATTGGCTTCCAGCGCGGCCCGGTCGGGCGTGTCGATCGACGGCTTGTTGGTGAAGGCGGCGAACAGCCGCTGGATATAGTCCTGTGGCATGTCCAGCGTGATCAGCACCAGCCTGGTGCCGCGCTGGCCGTCGGGCCATGACGGCAGCCTTGCCGGCGGATGCAGGATCTTCTGCACGCCATGAATGACCAGTGGCCGCGACGGATCCTCCGCAAGCTCGATGACGCCCTTCATCCGCAGCAGCTTCTCGCCATGCGTCGAGCGCAGAAGGTCGAGGAACATCTCGATCGCCGAGAACGGCACCGGGCCGTCATGGACGAGCGAATGGGTGCGCACGCGCGCGTCATGGCGATGCTCATGATGGTGGTGATCATGGTCGCCGTCATGGTGATGATGGCCATGATCATCGTGATGATATTGATCATGGTGATGATCCTGATCATGGTGATGATCTTGATCATGCGCCGCCTCTTCGCCAAGCCAGCGCCGCACGTCGGCGGACTTGGTCCGAGGATCATAGAGGCCGCAATTGAACAGCGCCGCGGCGCCGGCCTCGTTGACGTCGAGCACGACGGCGCCCGGATTGACCTGCTTCAGCCTCGCGCGCAACGCCTCGACCTCGGCCGCGTCGGCAAGGTCCGTCTTGGTCAGCACGATGCGATCGGCCACCGCCGCCTGTTTCACCGCCTCGACATGCGCGTCGAGCGTTGCCTCGCCATTGACGGCGTCGACCAGCGTGACGACGCCGTCGAGCCGGAAAGCCTGCACCAGCGCAGGATGCGCCATGATCGACTGCAGCACCGGCGCCGGATCGGCCAGTCCCGTCGTCTCGACAACGACGCGGGCGAGTTTCGCGATGCGGCCGGTCTGCAGCCGGTCGACGAGATCGGCAAGCGTGTCGACCAGGTCGCCGCGCACCGTGCAGCACAGGCACCCGTCGGAAAGCTGGATGATGCCGTCGGACGCCTGCTCGACCAAAAGATGGTCGATCGCGACCTCGCCGAACTCGTTGATGATCACCGCCGTGTCGGCAAGCGCCGGATCCTTGAGCAGCCGGTTGAGCAGCGTCGTCTTGCCGGCGCCGAGAAAGCCGGTGAGCACCGAAACGGGAATGGGAAAGCCGCCCATCATAATGGCTAGTTCGCCGCCTTGGCGGGCTGGTCGCCTTGCGCCGCGGCAGCCGCCGTTCCGGTCGCCGCCGGCTCGACGCCGGCCGGCGCCGGCCTGTCGGGCCGCCAACTCGGCAGCGGCACGTCGGCATAGTTCTGATCGGCCTGGTCGACGAATGCCTTCGGCGCCGGCCCGGTGGCGCCGCCCAAGCCGACCGCGATCAGCGTCGGATGGTCGAGCTTCACCTGGTAGGGGGATTTCGGCTTATCCTTGACAGCGACCTCGGGGGCCGCCTCGGATTGCTCCTCCTTCGGCTTCTTCTTGCAGATCTCGTCATGCATGTCGTTGGGCGACAGCGTGTCGCCATAGGGCTTGAGCGCGGCCAGCGTGGTCGAACCCGCCGCCGGCGTATCAAAACCCTGGTCGAGCAGCTTTGCCGCCGCCTCGGCGCGGCTGACCGCCGATTTCTCGCCAAGCACCACCGCGACCAGCGTGCGGCCGTTGCGCGTCGCGGAGCCGATCATGTTGAAGCCGGAAGAGCAGACGAAGCCGGTCTTCATGCCATCGGCACCGGGATAGCGGCCGATCAGGAGATTATAGTTCGGGAGCGCCTTCTTGCCGACGGCAAGGCCCTCAATCGAGAACCAGGGCGCGTATTGCGGAAAGTCATTGCGCAGCGCCGTCACCAGCACGGCGAGGTCGCGCGCTGTGGTGTACTGTTCCGGCGAATAGAGCCCGTTCGGATTGACGAAATGCGTTCCGACCATGCCAAGCCGGGCCGCCTCGGCGTTCATGCGGTCGGCGAAGGCTGCCTGCGATCCGCCGATATTCTCGCCCACGGCCATGGCGATGTCGTTGGCCGATTTGACCAGCATCATCTTCAGCGCATTGTCGAGGCGCATCACCGAGCCCGGCTTGAAGCCCATCTTGCTCGGCGGCTCGCCGGCCGAATGCTTCGTCACCTTGATCGGCGAATCGAGCGCCACCTCGCCGGCCTGGATGGCACGGAAGGCGACATAGGCGGTCATCAGCTTGCTGAGCGAGGCCGGATACCAGCGCTTGAACGCGTCCTGATGCTCCAGAATGGAGCCGCTCTTGAGGTCGAACAGGACCACCGGATTGGCGCGCGCAATGCCGGCGAACACCGGAAGCGCCAACGCGCCCGCCAGCAACAGGTTGAGAAAATGCCTCTGCCGCATGATCAAATCCGAAATCGCCTCTTGCCGTAATCGCCGCTGGGTCCGTAAGATTTCGTTACCCATCGCCAGCATAAATGCGGCCCGACCTCTCGACCCGGACCCCTTTGTTGCGGTGCTATTTACCCTATGTGACGCCAAAATGGCAAAGTTCAAGACAATCACAATTGCTGGGCAGCCGCTCTGAACCGCCTGCCGTCAACCAAGAAATGGACCGATCATGCCGATTCTGAACCGCGCCGCGCAAATGCAGGAAGAAGTCGCTGGCTGGCGACGACATCTGCACCAGACCCCGGAGCTGAATTTCGACGTCTTCCAGACCGCCGGCTTCGTCACCGAGAAGCTGAAGACCTTCGGCTGCGACGAAGTGGTGACGGGACTGGGCAAGACCGGCGTCGTCGGCATTATCCGCGGCCGCAAGGGCGATGGCCCGACCATCGGGCTGCGCGCCGACATGGACGCGCTGCCGATCGACGAGATCACAGGCAAGCCATGGGCCTCGACCGTGCCGGGCAAGATGCATGCCTGCGGCCATGACGGCCACACCGCGATGCTGCTGGGCGCCGCCAAATATCTTGCCGAGACGCGCAATTTCGCCGGCACCGTTGCTGTGATCTTCCAGCCAGCCGAGGAAGGCGGCGGCGGCGGCAACGAGATGGTCAAGGACGGGATGATGGAGCGCTTCGACATCGAAAAGGTCTTCGGCATGCACAACATGCCGGGCCTGCCGGTCGGCCAGTTCGCCATCAAGCCCGGCCCGATCATGGCCGCGACCGCCGAGTTCACCATCACCGTTAAGGGCCGCGGCGGCCATGCCGCAATGCCGCATGGCACGATCGATCCGATCGTCATCACCAGCCAGCTGGTGGGCGCGCTGCAGACCATCGCCTCGCGCAGCACCGATCCGGTCGAGGCCGTGGTGGTGTCGGTGACGAAGTTCCACGCCGGCGACGCCTATAACGTCATCCCCGAAACCGCCGAGATAGCCGGCACCGTGCGCACGCTGAAGAAGGAAGTGGCCAAGAAATCGGAAGAGCGCATCCGCGCCATCTGCGCCGGCATCGCGACCGCCTTCGGCGCCACGATCGAGGTCGACTACGACGCCAACTACCCGGTCACCTTCAACCATGCCGAGGAAACCGCGTTTGCCGGAGATGTCGCGGCCGACATCGCCGGCGACAACCACGTCCACCGCGCCATACAGCCGGTGATGGGCGGCGAGGATTTCTCCTACATGCTCGAAGCGCGCCCCGGTGCCTTCATCTTCATCGGCAACGGCGACACCGCCGGCCTGCACCATCCGGCCTACGACTTCAACGACGAGGTCATCCCGCACGGCATGAGCTACTGGGTGAAGCTGGCCGAGACGGCGCTGGCCGCGTGACGGCACAGGCTTGGCAATAGGAGGCGGCCGCCCATCGCAAGACGGCCGCCTGACCGGCTTTCAGACTCCTCTTGGCGAACCGGCCCGAAGCGTTTATGTGTCGGGCCGCGTGGTCCCGTAGCTCAGTAGGATAGAGCGGCAGATTCCTAATCTGTAGGTCGCAGGTTCGATCCCTGCCGGGATCACCAAGCAAAATCAAGGTGTTACGGGTTTAAACGTCGCGAAGCAAAATCGCATGGGGGCGCCGCTGGGGACGTGATCTGCCAACTGCGTCACACTCCAGCCGTCCTCAGGCCTCGCCTCACGTCTTCGACATACCATTGCAGCGCCTGCCACGGGTCATCGTCCAGTAACCTCACCGCCTCGGCGTATGCTTCGCCTTGGCCAAAGTCTTCCTTGACCTGTGCAACGTGGCCCTTCATCCACGCGGTCACCTCGGCCTCAAGGTTGCTGTACTCAACTCGCACGGTCTGCATTGCACCCACTCCTGTTGTCGCCTGCGTCGGTAGCGGACGTGCGCCCCGCCCGTCAACTCAAATAAATTCAATGCGTTAGCGGAACTTCTCCCTTGGCGGAGACATCCCGCCAGTGGAACGATTTCTGCTACAACGGCTCAGCCCCCGCCGCACCTCTTGGGGCGATGCGACGAGGGCCAAAGTCTATTCGTCGGCGAAGGCTGTTCCCGCCTTCCGTGCCGCTGCTATGGCTTGGGCATGCTCGTGGAAGACGTGCCATTCCCCCTTGGCTGCAGCCCTGCGGAGCGCCGGGTAATCAGCCTCGGCGACATGCTCGAAGTAGGTCGCCAGCGTCAGCCCATGCTGCCGCAGAACGTTGCGGTCGAGGTGCTGAGTGAATGCAGTCTCGACCACAGCCGCTTCCACCTCCTCGATCCCGAAGGCTTCCCCGGTTGGTATCTCTCCGGTCTCCACGAAGGCGTCCACAATGAATTGCTGCTGGGGTTCGCTGTGGGTGTCCCTGAAGCGGTCAAGGCTCTGGTCGGCCATGCGCACAAACTCGGCATGTTGCTTGTCTTCCTTCTCGTCGTCGGTCAGTTCCTCCTCTTCGGTCTTGTCGTCCACGGCAGGCAACTCAGGGGCCGAAGCCCCCTCGTCACTCTCGGCCTCCGTGGTCAGGCGAAAGACTTCGGTGCCGCGTAGCCCCGAACAGCCAGACCATCGACCACGGCCTTGTTGAACTCGGCCTGCGTGATCTGCCCTGTCTCGGCCATATCCTTCGCTTGACTAAAGCTGACCTCGATACCGCCAAGAACCTTGACCGTGGTCTTCTCGACCTCTGCCATGGGTGGCACAACCCCGACATCCTGAGACCGGATCGCTCCTTGGGTCTTCACACCCATGCGCTGGGCCTGAAGCTGCTGGTTCATGCGGGACATCGAGAGTTCGACCGCACGGTCAATTTCTTCCTGCTTCGCCCGCTCTGCGGCCTCGGCAGCCAGCGCACCTTGCTTTGCCCTGTCGGCTTCGGCTTGCGCTTCCCGCGCCCTCATCATGGCCTGCGCCACGGGCGTGTTGTCGGTCTGGTACTTGTTCGGGTTGTCAATGTAGTCGGTCATTTCGTTTCGTTCCTTCAACGTTGATGTGATCCCCAGAGCGGAATTGCCCCGAGGCTTGGTCTGCTTGATGCTGTGGTGGTGCTTGGTCAGCGCCGAGGCTGAAACCGTAGGTCAACGCCTCAGGGCTCTCAGGACGCGCGCAAGGGGCGGCTGGAGTGGCTGGACGGGAAAGGCTGGTGCTGCCTCCGGTGACCCCTTCCTGTGGCGCTGAGCGGGTGGGTCGCATCCACACTTCGGCAACTCTCCGGGCAATCGCCACAGCACCCAATTCAGGGTAGCCATAGACTTCAAAGCACCGCTCGGCTGCCACGGAAAAACTGCTCGTCCAGTCGATGCCGATGCCCGGCAGCCTACGGTCAAGCTCCGATGAGATTTCCCAGTCGTCAGCCTTCAGCCACTCGATCAACGCAAGAGCCGCCTCTCGCGTCGGGTAGGTTGCAACCCAGTCCCGCCGCTTGATCTCGTCAGGGGTCAAAGCGAGCGTTCCGGTCGTTACGCCACCTTAGCGGCCCGTGCTTCACGATCAGCGGGAGATGGTCATGGAAAGTCTCACCATGCTCGCTGCCCGCTGTCGACGCCTCCAGCATGTCCAAGACCGTGGGGACCTCCCGCGATGGGTGCCGATCCGGCAGGCTATCGAGCCAGTCCAGAACCTCTTGGCTGACATGCCCAACAAGGCCTGACGTCATCGCGTCGTTGCCAACAAGGCGTTTAAGTTCGCCGTTCAGCATCGTCCGGGTGGTGAGGTATGCGCGGTCGGTCCATTCGCCGGTCGACTGAGTGCCGCGCCGACGGGTCCGCTTCGTCTCGACCGCCTGGACGACCCATTCGCGGTCATTCTCGACAACTCGAAGTGTGGGGGTGATCTGGTGGACGCCCCTCATTGGGCTGGGGTCTCCACCGGCTTCAAGGTCTGCCGCCACTCGGTGAACAGCTTGCGCACCTCCTTGCGCTTCCGGTTGATGGTCTCTCGGTTCCGGTGATAGGCCCGGCTGTCCAGTTCCCGGTTGCGCTCCGGGTTCTCTTCGCGCCACTTGCGCTTGTACTCACGCCATTTCCGGCGCGTTGCTTCGTCCTGCATCTCAAATTCCTCTGCTTCTCTGCTGTTGCGTTGATGTTGTCGCCGGGCCTCTCTGGGTCCCAGCCTGTACAATTCGTACACCGTAGTGGTTGTACACCTGAGGGTTCTCAGAACTCCTCGTCGGCCACCTCGGGCAGGAACTCTTGAAGTTCACCGACCACCTCGGGAAGTCTCCTGCCGAAGTACGTGGCGAGGGCCATAGCGGCAATCTCAGGGTCCCGTAACAATCGCCCCGAGAACGTCTTCGCCAGCGTGTCCGCGTACCGATCTGCAACCTGTTGCTTCCACTCCTCAGGATCGAACCCGTCCACACCTTCCATGTCCTTCCCTTCCGCTGCTTTCCTCGCCTTGAACCACGTCGAGTAGTTCCGGGCGTCGACCCCCAGTGCCTTCTTGGCTTTCCTCATGGTTGCCACCTGTGACGTCGAGGTCCCCGATGCGTCTGCCACCCTCGCCTTGCTGTAGCGGTCCAGCACGACAAGCCGCCACGCAAAGTCTTGCCGCTCACTGGACGACATCGGCAGCTTGGCCTTAGCGTTCGCCTTCCCTGCCTCCAGCACGGCCTCCTCGGGGGACCCCTCGAAAAAGACCGTGGGGATGCTCTCGTTGCCCGTCCGCTGGTACGCTTCGTGCCGGTGGTGTCCGTCGATCAAGACGTAGGCGTCCCCAACAACCAATACGGTCACGGGGTCGAGGTCCTTCCGGCTCCTGAGGAGTTTCACAAGGTCGGACAGGTGTCGCTCGTCCATCCCGCCGCGTGGCTGGAACAGGTCCGGCAGCACCTTCACCTCGCCAAGGGGCAACCTGTCGGGCCGGCTGAGGGTGTCCTGGTGGGACCCTGATAGTTCAATGAGGCCGGCCAATGCCTCGACCGCTCCTGTGATCATGTTCACCTTTCAGATTGTGTTGTATGAGGAACCCCGCTGCCCTGAACCGTCCAGTCCAAAAGGGGAAACAGATAGAGGCACACACGGCCTCGCATCTACCGACCGGCCACAGCCACAGCGCGCCACAGCCCCAGAAGGGAACAGGGCAGGCAGCGGGAGAACGCTGGACAGATCGGTAGGTGAGAAGCCGTGAGGAGAGGGTGTTGTCGTCCGAACAGGTGGGTCTTAGCCGGCCAAGTAACCTCTACCGGCCCCTCGGAGCATCCCTCAAGATGGCCTGAAGTTCATTGAAGAGTTCCTTCTCGCTCTTCCGAACGCGCTCTCCGTCATCTGGCCTTTCCACTGGTTTGAAATGGTCCTCTATTTGTTCAATGCTATCGGCCATCCCCGGCTGTCTTCCGTCCCACTTCTGGTATTCGGAGGTCCCAACCACGAAGCTCCGTGCCGTCACTCGCTCCATCACCATGGCCTGGACGGCTCCCACCGACCGTCTGGCCTTCACCATCGCGTCAATCTCGGCCACCATCGGTTTGTAGACTTCCCAGTCAGCGGTCCAAGCCCGAAGCTGCCCGCGCGCCCAGTATCGGAGCGCCTTCCGTATCCGCTCCCGTCTCACCGCGCGACTTTCCTCTCCCGTCTTCGGGAACTTGACCTTGACCACTTCCGCGAAGCTCAGGCCGTCATGCTCCCAGCCCCCTTGATACCGCTTCGGTCCAGCGCCCTCATAGCGCCCGGTCTTGCCGCCAAGGAACTTCCTGCCCTTCTTCATCCTGTTGTCTCATCTCCTTTGAGAACGCTTTGCACGGTGGCGGTGGAGTACCCGACAGCAGCCGCAATGGCCCTCAGGGACGCCCCACCGGCCCGCATGTCGCGCACCTTCTGTTCAATCTCGGAAGTCACCGTCTTTGGCCTCCCGAGGTGGTCACCCCGAGCCTTCGCCTTGGCGATGCCTTCCATCTGCCGCTCCTTCCTGAGGGCGGTCTCAAACTCTGCAATGCTGGCGAGGATGCCAAACATCAGCTTGCCGTGCGGCTTGGTCGTGTCCAGCGACGGGTCGTTCAGAACCCGGAACCCAACACCCCGCTTGTCGAGGTCGTCCACGATCTGGTGCAGATGTGCCGCCGACCGTGCCAGCCGGTCAACCTTCGTCACCACCACCGTGTCACCCTTGCGGGCGTGCCGCAGCATCTCGGCGAGCTTCGGTCTCTTGTCGTCAAGTCCCGACAGCCGGTCTTCAAAGAGGTGGTCGTCCGTCACCCCTGCCGCCTTCAACTGGTCGATCTGGACTGCCGTGTTCTGGTCGGTCGTGCTGACGCGGGCGTATCCGACGATTGCCATGGTGTGAACTATCTCCTTAGAGCCAATGTTCACACGACTTACCTCACACGAAGTTCACATGTCAACCGCGATGTGAGGTAAGGATTACCTTTTTGTACGCGAGGTGCCGGTCACCCAGCCTGAAGCTGGAGCCGACGCAGATGCCTTAGGTGGTCTGTCTGGACCCACTCGAAGAGCCACAACAGCTCCAAGGCGAGGTCCGTCGGCTGTCCCCGTTCGACCAGCCGCGCGACGATTTCACGCTGCCGCGCAATATGCCCTTCGCATTCGCGGACATGCCGCTCAACCATTTGGAGTTCCGTTTCGTTGCGCATCCCTCAACGTATCAGCTCTCGCCCATGTAAGATACGGGCTCTAGGTGTCGTGCCGAACTGGGGGTACGGGGGGTCGGCGCGCGTGTCTGTTATCCGATCAACCGCTCGCATTTTTCTACCAAACATTTCCGCCTTCCCTATGTTCACCTCATGGTGCAGCAAAGGTTCAACCTCAGGCAGGAACCGGACGGGACGTGGACGGTGTTCGAGGTGTCTACCGGACTGCCGGCTGACGCCTGGGGTCGACCAGCGAAAGGCCTCGACAAAGGCTATGCCGACGATCTTGTGGACCTTCTGAACGTCTTCGACACGAAGCGCAGGATCACCCGAGGGAACATCGATTGACGCCGATTTCCGGCAGAGCCCGACGTTCTTCGGCCTCCAGCTGTGACAGGAGAGCCTCTCGGGTCTCTAATCCGGCTCGATAGAACCCCAGTAGTCGGAGTGCAAGGCGCTCTCGTTCTTCCTCGGTGGGTCGTTATCGTGCTTCTGCAGTACTCCGAAAGGACGTCCGCGAGCATTTTGACGTCGTCCGGGGGAACGAAGCCAAGGTACGTCATACCGATGCACCTCCCACGAAACCCGGTGCTTGTTACCAAGTTCCTCACCAGTCTGCCCCAACGGCACCCTGTGGTGGACAGTAGCTGAAAATGGCTAAGTCAAAGTCACCGTGTCAAGACCCAACCTTATCCGGGTCCCTTCGGCGTAGTTCTTGGTGGAGCGATCTATGCGGATCAAGCTGTGCCTCGGTATCGAGCAGCACTTGTTTCGAGCGTTCGATGCAACTTCTCGCTTCAGCAACAAGGTCCCTCTCGTACTCCGGGTGTTCAGGGTCGACACGATGATCGGACATGGTGTGCCTCCGGTCTGTTCAGACGGGAGCAGAACGTCCCTCGGCACGCGCGAGGGTATTAGCAGCGTCTTGCTACACCCAAGGGACGACCGCTGACGGGACAAACGCACGAATGCCTGCGGGGTTCCAGCCGCATCAAGTTGCGCCCAGAGACTTCTGTACCGCCAGCGCCGCATCACCCGAACGCCTTCTCCAGCGCCTCGGTCTGCTTCCCATCCATCACATGCGCATAGTGCTTCAACAGCACCGCCACTTGTGTGTGCCCGGTCAAGGACATCACCGTCTTGAGGTCGGCCCCTGATGCCACCAGACGGGAGGCGAACGCCTTACGCAAGTCATACGGTCGAACGTCCACAAGTCCGGCCGCCTCGAACACCTTAGCCGCGAACTTCTTGATCGTGGTCAGGTGCCCAGTCTTTGCGGCCCTATAGCCCCGCTGCCGTGTGCCCTTCGCTCCGTCTGACGGGAACACGAACGGGCTGTCACCGCGCTCTTCCATCATGCGCCTGAGCAGCGCCACAGCTTCCGCCCGCAGCGTCACACGATGGGTCCGCCGCTGCTTCACTGTCTGTGCCGGCTTCGTCCAAACGCCTGCGTCAAGGTCGACATCGTCCCATCGCATCGCAAACGCTTCTTGGGGCCGGCTCCCAGTCAACCACAACAGCCGCATGGCGTCGGCGTTCTGCCCGGCATTGGTGTCCAGCACCTTCAACAGGCCGTCAATCTCGGTGTTCGTCAACAATCGCTCCCGATGTCGAGCTTCGGCCTTAGTGCTACCCATGACTGGATTGTCGGCCCGGTAGCGCCCCCGTAATGCCGCCGTGAACACGCTCGAAAGGCCTGCTCTGACGTGATTGTGCAGGGCCGGTCGACGGGCGAGTTTCGTCAGAATGCGGTCAATCTCTGTGGCCGTCACGTCCCTCAGAAACCGAGACCCAATGGCCGGCTCAACGTGGTCACGCATCTGTTGCTTGAAATCGCGGACGTAGCGCGCCGCTCTCCCTTTCGCTTCCATCGTCTCGACAACTTCCTTGATCAGGTCGGACACGGTCACGCCAGTTCGCTTCCGCTCCCGCTGCTTCTCTGCTGGATCGTCGCCCGCAGCGAGTTCCCCAAACCGTTGCCTTGCAATTGCCCTTGCGTCATCAAGGTCGATCTGCTCCACTGGGCCAATGTTCATTTTGCGATCACGGCCATTCCGGCCCCCGAAGGTGTCGTCCTTCCAACGCATCGCGTAGGTCGGCCTCCTGCCGGGCCGAAGCCGAATGCCGAACGCCAGAACCTCGGTGTCCCAAATCCACGTCTCCGTGGTAACCTGCTTGGGCAAATCTCGCTCGATGAGCCGCTTGGTGATCTTCAGCCGCATTGTCGTTCCTCTCTCCGATGGGGGACCCAGCCGGGGACGCTATGGGGACGTTCGATGCCGCCACCGTACCCCTTGCGTTCCCGGTATTTCTGGGGCCGTCTTGGGGACGTGTAAATACGTTGGGTCTACTCTGCAAGCCTTATTTCGCTTGGAGACGAACCATGTGACGCAAGGGCTTCTCTGCCAAACCAAGTCGGCTCCGGGCACAGCTTCCTAATCTGTAGGTCACAGGTTCGATTCCTGTCGGGATCACCATCTCTTCAACCGACCGGTGAAAAATGCGGGCCGGCGGTGCCGCGCCCCTCCCGCAACCGGCAGATTCAGCCGGAGATAATCTCATAGTGCAGGATCTGGGCGTCTCCAAGGGACGATCTGCGTCCCGGCGAGATGACGCCGGAGCCGAAGAGGAGGATATCTTCGCGGCGTACGAATACTTCTTCTTGGCCGGGTCCCATCGAGACAAATGTGCCTGACGAGCTCCGCTCGACAAGCCGTGCCTTGCCGTTCGAAATGGTGAAGGTCGCGTGGTGCCTTGAGACCCAGGGCCGCTGGACGACGATGTCACATTCCGGAGATCGGCCGATCGTCACCAATTCATTGTTTCGGCAAGATCCCAACTGATCTCCATAGCGGATGACCAGATTGATCTGCCGCGGCGGCGCGGAGCGCCTTTCGATAATGGTGCCCCGGCTGGCGACGTTCGTGCTGGGGACCCCATCGTCGCTCCTCAGCGTATAGACATCGAAGAGTTCCTGCTTGCCCTTGAACGCCATTTTGTCAAGGAGCCGCAAGGCACCGCGGCTGCCCGCAGAAAGCGCTTCGAAGAAGCTCTGGCTGATCAGCACCTCCCCCGGATTGGCCGTGGTGGACAGTCTTGCGGTGACATTGACAACGTCGCCGAAAACCGCGCCACGCGCGCGAATGACCGCCCCGAAATGCAATCCGATCCGGGCGCTCAACGGCCCTCTCGTCAGTTGGCTGTTGATCTGGCACACGGCCCTCAGCGCCGCCTCCGAGCTCTCGAACAGACTGAGCACGTCATCGCCCTTCGAGTAAATGAAGTCACCGCCGTGCTGGGCGACGATCGCGCGTATCGCATCGAGGCAATCCGAGACCTGCCGCAGGGCGGCATCGTCGCCGATGCGCTCATAGAGCGGCGTGCTGCCCACGACATCAGCTAGGAGGACTGCGGCTAGAAGTCTTTCCTGATCCATTGCCCCGTATCCGCCACGAGAACGGAGCGTTTATAACATACCAAAGTCGACCTTGACCTATCTACTTGCGCGCCTTGGGGCCGGCGCATCGGGGCAAGTGCTTTCGCGCAATTGTCTCGGACGGACAGGCATCGGCCTTCATCCGACCAAACGGGTTCTCGGCCTCAAAAGATAGCGGCGATAAAAAGTTTCGTTGCCCTAACCCGGACTACCCGCCGCCGGATTGGCGACGACCGCCGCCCGGAAGCGGGCGACGAAATCGTCGAGCGCGGGGCGTTCGGCATCCGAGATCGCCCAGTAGGAAAAGGCGTCGTCGGTCCAGTGGACCAGGAGGAAGCCGCCTGCCTCGAGGTCGTCCGCCACCGGCACCGACTTGGCCTCGTTCTGCCGCGGCGCGGCCACCAGCGTGATCAGGTGCTCGTGATGGCGGTAGACCAGCGCCGGCATCGGCCTGTCGCCGATCACCTCGACGCGTCCGCCAAGCAGCGCGTAGCCGTCCTTGGCCATGTCCGGCGCCGCCGGCGACACGCCGATGCGGCCGTCGAGCCATGGTTTCACCGTATGGCGGTCGGACGACACGATGTCGACCGGCGTCGAAGCGAGCAGGCTGCGGCGATGGCCGTTGGCGACGGCCACGGCGAAACTTTCGGACCCGTTATCCGCCGTCGCGAGCCACTGCGTCGCGCCGCTGGCGAGAAACGCCGTCAGCACGATCGAGGCCGCCATCTGGCGCCAGTCGAAGGAGTTGAACCAGCGCGACGCGCGTGGCCGCATCTCTATGACTTTGCCCTGTTGCATTTGCGGCTGCTGCTCCGCCTTTGCGGAAGCGGCTTCCGGCGCCTCCGCTTCTTCCGGGCTTTTCACCTCGGCAATGGCGGCGATGCGCGCCAGGAAATCGTCGCTGAGGGCCGGACGCGGCAGATTGGCGACAGCGCCGCGCAGCGCCACAAGGCGTGCATGCTCGGCGGCAAGGTCAGGATCGGCGGCCATGCGCCGCTCGAGGGCCAGTGCGGCCGCGGCATCGAGCTCGCCATCGACAAGGGCGTGGATCATCAGCTTCATATCCTGCGGGTCTTTCGGCAATCCATCCTCACGCGGGCGATTTTCATGCGGGCCATTTTCATGCGGGCTCATGGTGGCGCCCTCCAAGTTCCGTCATCAACAGGCCGCGGGCCCGTGCCAGCCGCGACATCACCGTGCCTTGCGGCACGCCGAGCATGGCGGCGATCTCGCGGTAGCTGAGACCGTTTATGTCGCGCAGCACCACCGTTTCGCGGAAGGCTTGCGGCAGCCTTGCGATCGCCGCTTCCACCGCCGCCGAATTCGCCTTGGCGATCAGCGCCGCTTCCGGGCTGTTGGAATCACTGTCGGGCGGCGGCGAGACGTCGTCGAGATCGGCGAGGTCGCCGACCGCCACCACGCCGCGCGGACGGTTCTTCGCCATCCATGTATAGGAGGCGTTGCGCACGATGGTGAGCAGCCACGCGCGGGGGTTTCCCCCAGCGAACCCGGCAATACCCGCATGCGCCTTGAGGCAGGCCTCCTGCACCACATCCTCGGCATCGGCCGTGTTGCCGGTCAGCCAGCGCGCGAGCGACAGCGCATCGCCGAGATGCGGCAGCACCACCTCGGCAAAACGCGCGGCCAGCATCTTTTCGCTCAAAACCGTTCCGCCATCGGGCGCTCCCGCCATGGGTCTGCCGCTTCCCTCAGCGGGAGGCGACGATCTGTCCCTGCTCGTGCGGGTGAAGATCGCGACCGCAGGCGATGGCGCCTGCTTCGAGGGAGGAGAAGGCATTGGTGTCACCGGAGTCAAGAGTCTCGGAAGCAAGGGGCGCCTCGCAAGGGGACGGCGCATCGCTGGCTGCAACGGGGTGCTCGCCGTCATGGTCGTGGATCTCGATGGTTGCGATCGGCACGGATCAGGGCCGGCGGCGCGGTATCGCCCAGAACAGATGCGCCCAGCGCCAACGCTCCAAGGGGCGGCGGCGACTGACGCCCTCGCCCTCGTCAGCCCGTACGTATTTGTCTTCGTGTCGCTTCATGGGTGGTCTCCTGCTGTTGCGCACGTGGCGCATGCCCTGAAGACCGGCGGACCGGGCCGTTTATTCCCGGTCGGTCGGCTTTTTTTGTTCAAGCCTGGCGTGATCGACTTCTCGGGCCGTCTCTCACAGCGCCTGCAGCGCCAGCCCGGCCAGCGCCGATCCGGCCAGCGTCGGCAGCATGCCGGCCTTCAACCTGAACATGGCGACCATCGCCGCCGTCGACAGCAGCGCGGCGCGCCAGTCGAGCGAGGACAGGACCGGCACCTCGACGCCCCAGCCGACGCTCCCGACCTTGCCGAACACGACATGCAGCGCGAACCACAGCGCAAGGTTCATGATCACGCCGACTACTGCCGCCGTGATCGCGCCGAGCGCCGCCGCCAGCGCCTTGTTTTGCCTTAGCTGCTCGATGTAGGGCGCGCCCAAGAATATCCAGAAGAAGCAGGGCACGAAGGTCGCCCAGAGCGTCAGCAGCGATCCGAGCGATCCGGCCAGCAACGGGCTGGCGAAACCGGCATGGCGATAGGCGGCGGCGAAGCCGACGAATTGCAGCACCAGGATAAGCGGCCCGGGCGTCGTCTCGGCAAGGCCGAGCCCGTCGACCATCTCGCCGGGCGACAACCAGCCGAATGAGGCCACCGCGGCCTGCGCGACATAGGCCAGAACCGCATAGGCGCCACCGAAGGTGACGACGGCCATCAGGCTGAAGAAGCCGCCGATCTGCGCCCACACGCTGCCCGGCCCCGCCAGCAAGGCGATCAGCGCCACCGGTCCGAGCCAGAGCGGCAGCCAGATGGCGACGGTGCGGGTCGCGTGCCATCTGGTGGGCACGGTGTGGGCCAACTCGCCGCGCTCGAACATCAGGTCGACCACGCCGATTCTGTCGATGCTGGCCCCGCCCTTGCCATGCGCCGAGCCAGAGAACAGGCCTGGTGCGAAGCGGCTGCCGATCCAGCCGATGAGGCCTGCCGCAAGCACGATCAGCGGGAACGGCAGCTTGGCAATGTAGATGGCCAGGAAGGCCGCCACCGCGATCGCCACCATGGCACGGTTCTTCAGTGCCCGCTTGCCGATGCGGATCACCGCCTCGACGACGACGGCCAGCACCGCCGCCTTGACGCCGAAGAACAGCGCCTCGACGACCGGCGTGTCGTTGTAGAGCATGTAGAAGCTGCTCAGGCAAAGCATCACCAGCGCGCCGGGCAGCACGAACAGCGTGCCGGCGACCAGCCCGCCCGCCGTACGATGCAGCAGCCAGCCGATATAGACGGCAAGCTGCTGCGCCTCCGGCCCAGGCAGAAGCATGCAATAGTTGAGCGCGTGCAGGAAACGCTCCTCACCGATCCAGCGGCGCTCCTGGACCAGCTCCTTGTGCATCAGCGCGATCTGCCCGGCCGGCCCGCCGAAGGACAGCAGGCCGATCCTGGCCCAGAGCCGCGTCGCTTCGCGAAAACTCGGCATGGCCGGAGCCTCGGCCGGACGCGCGGCTCCATCCTTGGCAAGGACAGTCATGGCGCCTTGCCTCCGGCCGGCCAGTTATGCGTCTCGTCCGCCGCGTCGCGGCACCAGCGGAAAAAGGCGTCGTAGAGCAGCATGCCGGCTTCGAGCTGCTCGAGATCGTCGCGGAACATGCGCGACAGGCCGAGCGAGGCAGCGAGGAACCCGGCCGCCTGAGGCACGAGGTCGAGCCGCGCCGTGTCTGCCGCGCGCACGATCAGCGCCAGGCGGTCGAGCGGCTCGGTGCGCAGGCCGAATTCCTCGATCATCGTATCGAAGCTGCAGCGCTCGCCACGGTGGCTCCAAAACACGCCTTCGATGTCGAAGGGCACCGCGGCGAAGCGATCGGCCACAAGAGGCACCTCGGCCGGATCGACGAACAGGAACACCGCCTTGGGATCGACGAAGCGGCGAATCAGCCACGGGCAGGCGATGCGGTCGACCTTCGGCCGGGAACGGGTGACCCACACTGTGCGCCCCTTCTCGTCGCGCGGCGGGATTGCGCCGGCAGTGACTAAAGGCGCCTTGGCGGCGACCCAGGCCTCGAAGCCGCCTTCCAGCGACTCCGCCTGAATGCCTTCGTGGCGCAGCCATGCCGCCACGCCTTGCGAGAGTTTTTGGCCTCTCTGGCAGATGACGGCGACTTTCGATCCGGAGAACTCGGCCGCCCAGGTCGAGACGGTTTTGAAGTCGCGCCGGCACGAAGCCGGCAGCAGGCGCGGATCGGCCGCGTAGTCGTCGTCGACGCGCACGTCGATGAGAACGGGCGCATCCGGTAGGCCGACAAGGCGGGAAAGCTGCGAAACGGTAATTGCGGTAGTTGACGGCATGGCGTCCACCTCCAGAATGAAGAGAGTTTGGACGCGATCGTTGGGCTGACGCCTCACGGGGTCGTCGCGGGGAACCCCTTGACCAGGATGCTGGAACGCTCCCCAGCGATTGTCAAGAATCCAATTGTCGAGAAAGTCGGAACCTTCGCCCCGCCTTGCTCTGCAAAAAAGCCGTTGGGACTACTGTGCCGTCCAGCCGCCATCCATCGGCAGGGTGGTGCCGGTGATCTGCTTGGCCGCGTCGGTGCAAAGGAACAGCGCAAGCGCGGCAAGCTCCTCAACGGTGACGAATTCCTTGGTCGGCTGCGCCGCCAGCAGCACGTCGTGCTTGACCTGCTCCTCGGTCATCCCACGCGCCTTCATCGTATCGGGGATCTGCTTTTCGACCAGCGGCGTCCACACATAACCGGGCGCGATCGCATTCACCGTGATTCGGTCTTGCGCCACTTCCAGCGCCACCGTCTTGGTCAGGCCGGCAATGCCGTGCTTGGCCGAGACATAGGCCGACTTGAACGGCGATGCGACCAGCGCATGCGCGGAAGCCGTGTTGATGATGCGGCCCCACTTACGCTGCTTCATGCCCGGCACCGCCGCCTTGATGGCGTAGAAGGCGGCCAGGAGGTTGATGCGGATGATGGCCTCCCACTTGTCGTCGGGAAATTCCTCGATCGGCGCGACATGCTGGATACCGGCATTGTTGACCAGGATGTCAAGGCTGCCGAACGCCTCCTCGGCCTCGTGGATCATGGCGGTGACGGCGGCACCATCCATCATGTTGGCGTCCGAGTAACGGCACTTGACGCCGAAATCCTTCTCGATGCCGGCCCGCTCCTGCTCGATCGCCGCGGCATCGCCCAGGCCGTTGATGGTGATGTTGGCGCCCTCCGCGGCGAAGGCGCGGGCGATTGCAAGGCCGATGCCGCTGGTCGAGCCGGTGACGAGCGCGTTCTTCGAAGACAGGGAACCCATGGGAGATCTCGCGACAGGAGGGAAGGAATCTAAGGCACATAGTTTGTGCGCCGCAGCATGACAATGCCATGGTCAGATGTCGTTGCGATTACAATGTTGTGATGCGGTGTGAGAGCCCTGGAGCTGGCGCTCGAAGACCATGACATGGCACTGTCATGGTGCCGTGCAACATACCCCTCCTGCGCCTTTCGCGCGTATCATTTCCTGAACCGACGGGTGAACAGTATGGAAATCGCCGATGTCGTGAAGCGCGCCTATGCGATGCCGCTCACCAACCCGTCCTTCCCGCCCGGCCCCTATCGTTTCTTCGATCGCGAATACATCATCATCACCTACCGCACGACGCGCGAGGCGCTGGAAGCGGTGGTGCCGGCGCCGCTCGAGATCGACGAGCCGCTGGTCAAATACGAGTTCATCCGCATGCCGGACTCGACCGGCTTCGGCGATTACACCGAGACCGGCCAGGTCATCCCGGTGCGCTACAAGGGCCAGCATGGCGGCTATGTGCATTCCATGTATCTCGACGACGACGCGCCGATCGCTGGCGGGCGCGAGCTCTGGGGTTTTCCCAAGAAGCTCGCCAGCCCCAAGATCGTGCATGAGGGCGAGGTGGTGGTCGGCACGCTGCATTATGGCAGCGTGCTGTGCGCCACCGGCACCATGGGCTACAAGCACCGCGAAGCCGATCACGACCAGGTGCTCGCTTCGCTCGCCGCGCCCAATTTTCTGATCAAGATCATCCCGCATGTCGACGGCAGCCCGCGCATTTGCGAGTTGGTCCGCTATTACCTCACCGACATCACGCTGAAGGAAGCCTGGACGGCGCCCGCCGCGCTCGACCTGCGCCCGCATGTCATGGCCGATGTGGCCAGGCTGCCGGTGCTCGACATCGTTTCGGCCGTGCACTTCAAGGCCGATCTGACGCTCGGCCTCGGCGAAGTCGTGCATGATTATCTCGCGGACCGCGGCCGATCGGCTGCCGTCGCGAACAAGCTGGAGAAAGCTGGTGCTTGAGCGTACCCGCAACAAGGCGGCCGCCGCCACCATCGCTGAAATCACCGCGCAATATGACCGCGTCGCCCTGGTCTTCCAGGGTGGCGGCGCGCTCGGCGCCTATCAGGCCGGCGTCTATCAGGCGCTTGCCGATGCCGGCTGCGAGCCGACTTGGCTGTCCGGCGTCTCGATCGGCGCCATCAACGCCTCGATCATCGCCGGCAACGAACCGAGCCGCCGCCTGCAGCGGCTGGAACAGTTCTGGCAGACGGTCTCGGGCCGCAAGATCTGGGCCTATACGCCCGAAGGCGACATCTATCGCGATATCCGCAACCAGACCTCGTCGTTGATGACAATGACCATGGGCCAGCCCGGCTTCTTCAAGCCGCGCAGCCCCAACCCCTGGTTCCAGCTCTCGGGCGCCGAAGGTGCAACCAGCTTCTACGACACCGCCGAGCTCAAGGACACGCTGGAGAGCCTGATCGACTTCAACGTGCTGAACGACGGCAGAAAGCGCTTGAGCGTCGGCGCGGTCAATGTCAGGACCGGCAACTTCGTCTATTTCGACACCGACAAGGTGCGCATCGGGCCGGAGCACATCATGGCGAGCGGCGCGCTGCCGCCGGCCTTCCCCTCGATCCGCATCGAGGGCGAATATTATTGGGACGGCGGCATCGTCTCCAACACGCCGCTGCAATATCTGCTCGACCAGGAGGAGGATCGCTCCTCGCTGGTGTTCCAAGTCGACCTGTTCAGCGCGCGCGGCGTGCTGCCGCGCGGCATGGCCGATGTCCTGTCGCGGCACAAGGACATCATGTATTCCAGCCGCACGCGTCAGAACACCGACAATTTCGAGCGCATCCATGCGCTGAAAATGAAACTGCTCGACGCGCTGAAGCGCGTGCCGCCGGAGCAGCTCAAGGACGGCGAGAAAGAGCTGATAGCCGACTATTCCGACGCCGGCGTGGTCAACATCGTCCACCTGATTTACCAGCACAAAGGCTATGAAGGCCACGCCAAGGACTATGAGTTCTCCGGCACCTCGATGCGCGAGCACTGGGAGATGGGCCTGGAAGACACCGAGCGGACGCTACGCCACAAGAAATGGCTGATGCTGCCCGACAATGCCGAAGGCGTCACCATCCACGACCTGCACCGCGAAGACCCGACCTGATCCTTGCATCCAGCACAGGCGGGGCAGGAAAGGCCGCGGAAGTTGCGATGCGGCGCGCTTGGAAACGCTCGCCGACTGTGAAGTCGTTCTTCATAGCCTGTCAACATTGTCGCGAATAGCCGCTCGCGTAAAGCAGGCGTACATCCGGACAGCAGCGCAAAAGCGCTGAGCTCAACGGAGTATCGCCGGTGACCACCGAAGCTCTTCCCCCTGCTATCGTTCCGTCTGGTGACGCGTGGCGCGGCCTGCTTTGGCTTGCGCCGCTCACGGGGCTTTGGCTGCTGCTGATCTTTGCCTTCCCGGCGATCCAGGCCAGCGGCGTTCCGACCACGGCCCACCAGCTCGCGGCCCACGGGCTTATCGCGCTGGGATTGTGGCTCGGTCTCGAACAGACGACTCTGACCCCGGACCAACGCCGGGTGACCTTGCTGGCGGTCATGATCCCGGATGCGCTGTGGCTCGCCATCGCCTGGAGCGCCGCGATCAATGGTGCCTTCCACACGGACGCCTTGTCTTTACCGATATTACCCTCGGCGATCTTCCTGCCGGTGATCATAGGCGCGCCGCCGCTGTTGTTATCGAAGCGGATCGGCCAGGTGCTCGATGCGATGCCGGCTAGTTGGCTGGTCGCGCTTCAGCTCTACCGCATATTCGGCGGTTGGGCTCTCACGGCCTGGCTGCATGGTGGCCTGCCAGGCGCGTTCGCGGTGCCCGCAGGCATCGGCGATGTGCTGACCGGGCTGCTCGCCTTGCCCGCGGCGTTGGCGGTGGCGACCGGCACAGTGGGGGGCCGAAGAGCAGCAACTCTCTGGAACATCATCGGCCTCGCCGATTTCGCGGTCGCGGTTACCATGGGCGTGATCACCTCGCCCGGTCCGGCGCAACTGATCGTTCCGGATGTGCAGAGCATCGGCGCCGGCGCCTATCCGGGTGTGCTGACCCCTGCTTTCGTGGTGCCAAGCTCGATTCTGTTGCACATGTTGTCGCTGCGCCAGTTGCGCCGCCGCAGCAGGGCTGAGGCCGCGCTGGCGTGGACGGAAACGGCGCCGCGAGCCGCGCCGTTTCCTTGAGTGTCTTGCCACTCAGAAAACGTGGCGGAAGATCACGAACAGCAAGAAGGCAAGCGCGATCGAGCAGGGCAGCGTGAGCACCCAGGCCAGCAGAAGGTTGCGCACGGTCGACCACTGCAGGCCAGAGCCGTTGGCCGCCATCGTGCCGGCGACGCCGGAGGACAGCACATGGGTGGTCGACACCGGCAGGCCGAGACGGTCGGCCATGCCGATGGTGATCATCGCGACCAGCTCGGCGGCGGCGCCCTGGCCATAGGTAAGGTGGCTCTTGCCGATCTTCTCGCCGACGGTGACGACGATACGCTTCCAGCCGACCATGGTGCCGAGCCCGAGCGCCAGCGCCACGGCGATCTTCACCCACAGCGGGATGAACTTCGTCGCGTTGTCGACCGCCTTGTGGTAGTCGGTGACCGCCTTCAGGTCGGCGTCCTGCATCGGCAGCAGCTTCTTTTTGTCGATCAGCTTCAGCGCCTCGCCGATCAGATAGATGTCGTTGCGCGCGTTGCTGACCAGGTCGGTCGGAACATTGTCGACCGAGGCGTAAGGCTGCAACCCGGCGGTCGTGTTGTGGATGTAGCTCTGCAGCGCGAGCGTCGTCTGATCGCTCCACGACTTGCTACGCACGGCTTCCTGCACGGCAGCCTTTGCAGCATTGGCATCCGCGACGGTGACGCCCGGCTTGACGTATTTGCCCAGCGCCTGCTCGACGGCGACGGACGCCGACTTATAGGCGTCGAGATAGTTGATGTCGGGCGTGCGGTTGAGCGCATAGGCGGTCGGCACCACGCCGATCAGGATCAGCATGATCAGGCCCATGCCCTTCTGGCCGTCATTGGAGCCATGCGCGAAGCTGACGCCCGTGCAGGTGAAGATCAGCAGCGCGCGGATCCACCATGGCGGCGGCGTTTTGCCCTTCGGTGCTTCGTAGAGGGCGGGATTACGCACCAGGAGCTTCATCGCATAGAGCAACACGGCAGCGGCGAAGAAGCCGATGATCGGCGAGACCAGCAAGGTGGTGCCGACATTGGTCGCCTGGCCCCAATCGACGCCGCTGGTGGCGCTTCCGGCCGGGGCCATGAACTGGTTGGCGAGGCCGACGCCGATGATCGAACCGACCATCGTGTGCGAGCTCGAAGCCGGCAGGCCGAGGAACCACGTGCCCAGGTTCCACAGGATGGCAGCGACCAGAAGGGCGAACACCATGGCAAAGCCCGAGGACGAGCCGACCTGCAGGATGAGCTCGACCGGCAGCAGCGACAGGATGCCGAACGCCACCGCCCCGCTCGAGGTCAGGACGCCGAGGAAGTTGAAGACGCCGGACCACATGACCGCGAATTCGGCCGGTAGCGACCGCGTATAGATGACGGTGGCGACCGCGTTGGCGGTATCATGGAAGCCATTGACGAACTCGAAGCCCAGCGCAATCAGAAGGGCTATGCCGAGCAGAATCCAGGGAACCGTCTTGGCAATCGCCAAATCCTGGCTCAGCGCGTAGCCGACATAGATGATGCCGACCAGCACCAGCACGCCGAAAGCCGGCAGGAACCATTTGGCGCCGCCCGATTGTTCTAGGGGATGATCCGGTCTCGGGATCCCCGCCCCACTTGAAACTACGTCCACCATTGTCCCACTCCATTTGCATCGCAGCAAAGAACCGGGAAGGACGCTATGTCCCTAGGATGAAGCTGGTGTGACGCCTTGGCCGGCTGGCGACCTATCCGGCTATCTTCAGGAGCGAGGCCACCAGAAGCTTGTGCTCGTCTTCGGAAAGCACATCGGAATCGAAAAGGTTCATGCTGCGCATCCCCTCGATGGCGAGGAAGCAGACCAGCAGCGAGCCGAGATCGCTGGTCTCTTCCTTCAACCGTTCGAGCAGCTGGTGCTTGAAGGCTTTTATCGGCGTCAGGAAATCGGGATCTTCGGCGATCGCCGAGAACATCCAGGAGGCCGGGGGTTTCGGACGCTCGCAGTCGTCGGCCGACAGTTTGATATAGGCCGAGAGAACGCTTTCGTGCCTGGCCCCGGCGGCGCGCGCTTCCAGCGCCTTCTGGAAGTCGCGGAGATAGCTTTCGACAAGCCCCTGCATCAGCTTGGCCTTGGTCGGGAAGTTGTAAAGCAGGCCGCCCTTCGACACCCCGGCGCGGCTGGCGACCGCCTCGAGCGACAGGCTTCCCGGGCCTGCCTCGCGCGCCACGTCGGCGGCTGCGGCAAGTATCTTCTCGCGTGAGTTTGCCTTGCGTGGTCTCATCGCGCCCCCCTTACATTAGCGTAGTCGGAATTGACAAGACCGTCCAGCCGGTACAGTAAAGCGCGCCGTTTGAAAACGGGACCTGTCGTCGATATGTGTCCCGGCATCGATTGTTTTGCCGGTTGCCGGCTCGAGGGGACTGTCCGTGAAGCGCTTTATCACCATCGCCGTGTTCCTGATTCTGCTCGCTGTGGTCTGCGTCGGCATCGTTGGTTTCAACTTCATGCGCGATGCCGGCATCAAGCAGTATTTCGCCACCATGAAGCCGCCGGCCGCCACGGTCTCGACTGTGATCGTCAAGCCTTCGGAATGGACGCCTGGCGTCGAGGCGATCGGTACCGTCAATGCCGTGCGCGGCGTCGACCTTACCGTCGAAACGAGCGGCATCGTCAAGAACATCCTCTTCCACGCCAACCAGAAGGTCGCCACCGACGCTGTGCTCCTGCAGCTGGACGACGCGGTCGAGAAGGCCGATCTGGTGGCGCAGAAGGCGCAGGCCGCCTCGGACCAGGCGGCGCTGACCCGCGCGATCGAATTGCAGCGGCGCGGTGTCGGTACCGACGCGACGCTCGACGCCGCGCGTGCTGCCGCGGATGCCTCGGCCGCGCAGGTGAACAAGCTGCAGGCCGTGCTCGATCAGAAGCAATTGTCCGCGCCCTTCGGCGGCACGGTCGGTATCCCGAAGATCGATATCGGCCAATATCTTGCCCCCGGCAACTCGGTGGTGACGATCCAGGATCTGGACACGATGCGGGTCGACTTCACCATCCCCGAACAGCAGCTTCCGCTGCTCAAGATCGGCCAGGCCGTCAAGCTCGGCAGCAGTCTCGCCGACATGTCCTTTGCCGGCTCCATCCGCGGCATCGACCCCAAGATCGATCCGGCGAGCCGGCTGGTCTCGATCCGCGGCGAGGTCGCCAATCCGGAAGGCAAGCTGACGCCTGGCCAGTTCGTCCAGATCCGTGTCGAGCTGCCGCAGGAAAACAATGTCATCTCCGTGCCCCAGACAGCGGTGACGACGAGCCTCTACGGCGATTATGTTTTCGTGGTCGTGCCGGCAAAACCGGCGGAGGGTGCCGCTGCTACGCCGGCAAAGCCGGACGATCAGAAGGCCGCCACCGACAAGCCGGCCGCCGACGCCGCCAAGCCGCAGGCCGATGCTTCCAAACCCGCCACCGACGCGACCAAGCCCGCTGACAACGCGACGAAGGCGGCTGACGCCAAACCGGCCGAGGCCGCGCAACAGCCCACGCTCGTCATCTCGCAGGTGTTTGTGAAGCTCGGCCGCCGCAACAACGGCATGGTCGAGATCACCGAGGGCCTCAAGGATGGCGACCAGGTCGTCACGGCCGGGCAGAACCGGCTCTTCAACGGCATGTCGGTTGCCGTCGACAACACCATCGATCCCAGCAAATCGGCGAACAAAGAGGTTCAGCAATGAACTTTTCCGACCTCTTCATTCGCCGGCCCGTCCTTTCGACGGTGCTTGCCTGCATGATCCTGCTTCTGGGATTCCAGGGCATCTTCAACCTGTCGATCCGCCAGTACCCCAAGGTCGACGAGACGGCGATCACGATAACCACGGCCTATCCGGGCGCCAGCGCCGATCTGATCCAGGGCTTCATCTCGGCCCCGATCGCACGCGCCGTCGCTTCGACCGAAAACATCGACTACGTCACCTCATCCAGCCGTCCGTCGTCTAGCACGGTGACGGTGCAGATGAAGCTCGGCTCCAATCCGGACGTCGCGCTCACCGAGGTGTTGTCGAAGGTCCAGGGCGTGCGCGGCACCTTGCCGGAAGCGTCCAAGGACCCGGTGATCGTCAAGGGCACCGGCCAGCAGTTCGCGATGATGTACATCTCGATGCAGAATCCGAACATGACGAAGGAGCAGCTCACCGAATATATCGAGCGCGTCATTCGTCCACGCATTTCGACGGTGGAAGGTGTCGCCAATGTCCAGGTCTTCGGCGCCCAGGAATATTCCATGCGCATCTGGATCGACCCGATCCGCCTCGCCGCGCGCGGCGCCACGGCCGTGGACGTGCTCACCGCTATCAACAACTCGAACTTCCTGTCGGCGCCCGGGAACACCCAGAACGAGTATGTGGTCTCCTCGATCACCGTGCATTCGACCCTGCAGACGCCGGAGGCCTTCGCCCAGCTGCCGATCCGCTCGACGAACGGCGAGGTTGTGCGCCTGCGCGATGTCGCGCGTGTCGAGCTCGGCGCGGAGAACACCGACACCAGGGTGAGCTTCAACGGCAAGCCCGGCACTTTCCTTGCCATCTTCCCGACGCCTGCGGCTAACCCGCTGACGACCGCGGCCGCGGTCACCAAGCTCGTGCCGGTGATTCAGGAAACGCTGCCGAAAGGCATGACGATCGAGGTCGTCTACGACGCTACCGGCCAGATCAGCGCCTCGATCGAGGAGGTGTTCAAGACCATCGGCGAGGCCGTCGCCATCGTCGTGGTGGTCATCCTTCTGTTCCTCGGCTCGTTCCGCTCGGTGATGATGCCGATTGTGACCATCCCACTGTCCCTGATCGGCGTCTGCTTCATTCTGTTTGCGGTCGGCTACTCGATCAATCTTCTGTCGCTGCTGGCCATGGTGTTGGCCATCGGCCTCGTCGTCGACGATGCCATCGTGGTGGTGGAGAACATCCACCGCCACATGGAAGAGGACCACATGTCGCCGATGCAGGCGGCCTTCAACGGCATGCGCGAGATCTTCTCGGCCATCGTCGCCATGACCATCACGCTGGCCGCGGTGTTTGCGCCGCTTGCCTTCACCGGCGGTCTGACGGGCGCGCTGTTCCGCGAATTCGCGGTCACGCTTGCCGGCTCCGTGGTGCTGTCCGGCCTGATCGCGGTGACCATCACGCCTATGATGTCGGCGCGCCTGCTGAAGGCCGGCGCGCATGGCCGCTTCCAGCGCATCGTCGATGGCATCTTCGGCCGCGTCGAGCATGTCTACGAGCGCGCGGTCACCGCCTCCTTGAGAAACCGGCCGGTGACGTTGATCATCGTCGTGGCGCTTGTTGCGCTTACCGGCTTCATGTTCACCAAGACCTCGACCGAGCTTGCGCCGGAGGAAGATCAGGGCTTCCTGCTCTCGATCGTGACCGCGCCGCGCTACGCGACGTCGGACTACACGGAGACCTACGTCAACCAGATGCTCGGCCTGGTGAGGGATATCCCGGAGACCAGGGCGCAGTTTTCGGCCGTCGCCTTCGGCGGCGCGACCAACGGTGCTTTCGTCGGCTTCGCCTTCAAGGACTGGGCCGACCGCAAGCGCAGTTCGAAGGAACTGCAGGCCGACATCACCGCACGGCTCGCCAAGGTCGCCGGCGTTCAGGCCTTCGTCTTCGCGCCGCCGACGTTGCCCGGCTCCGGCGGCGGTCTGCCCATCTCCATGGTGGTTCGCTCGATCGGCGATCCTTCCGAGGTCTTCGACCAGGCGGAGAAGATCAAGAACAAGGCGCAGGCTTCCGGCCGCTTCATCGTCGTCCAGAACTCGATGGCCTACGATGCGCCGCAGGTGACCGTCACCATCGACCGCGAGCGCGCGGCGGCATTGAACCTGCCGATCGCCGATATCGGCAATACGTTGACGCTGCTGGTCGGCGGCGCCGAGGTGGCGCAGTTCGACCGCGACTCCAACAGCTACGACATCATCCCGCAGGTGCCGCAGGAATTCCGCGACAACCCCGAGAAGCTCGGCGAATATTTCGTTCGCAGCGTCGACGGCAAGATGGTGCCGCTATCGGCGGTCGTGAAGATCTCGACCAATGCCTCCCCGGCGGCCATCGAGCAGTTCAACCAGCTGAACTCCTCGACGATCTCGGCCTTGCCCCTGCCTGGCGTGACCACCGGCGACGGGTTGCAGGTGCTGGAGAACCTTGCCAAGGAGACCCTGCCCGACACCTTCTTCGTCGACTATTCCGGCCAGTCGCGGCAAGAGAAGGAACAGGGCAACACCATCCTGATCGCCTTCGCCGCGGCGGTGGTCGTGATCTATCTGGTGCTGGCGGCCCAGTTCGAGAGCTTCCGCGACCCGCTGATCATCATGATGGCCGTGCCGCTGTCGATCTTCGGCGCGATCGTGCCGCTCAACATCGGCCTGGGAACGCTCAACATCTATACCCAGGTCGGCCTGATCACGCTGATCGGACTGATCACCAAGCATGGCATTCTGCTGGTGGAGTTCGCCAACCAGCAGCGCGAGATCCACGGTATGCGCCGCCGCGATGCCATCATCGCTTCGGCCAAGGTGCGCCTGCGGCCGATCCTGATGACGACGGCGGCCATGGCGCTGGGCGTCGTGCCGCTGATCATCTCCAGCGGCGCGGGCGCGGCCGCACGCTATTCGATGGGCCTCGTCATCTTCACCGGCATCCTGGTCGGCACCATGTTCACACTCTTCGTCGTGCCGATGTTCTACACCTTCATCGCCAGCAGGGACCTGCCGCATCTCGCCGAGAAGCCTGATCCGAAGCTGATGCCGGCGCTGCCGAGCTGAGAAGGCGGCGAACCGAAAAACAAAAGAGGCCGGAATTTCCGGCCTCTTTTTTGGCGGCTGCCTCACGGCTTCGGCTTAAATCGCTGAAGGCGGCACCTGCCTGCTACTCGATCCAGCCTGTTACTTGCCGATCACGATGCTGGTGTTGCCGGGGCCGAAGGCCTCGACCAGCTGGTAGAAATCGGCCGCGGCATCGGGGTGCAGCCGCACGCAGCCATGCGAGGCCGGATGACCGAGGCGGTTGACGGCGTAAGTGGCATGCACCGCATAGCCGCCGCTGAAGAACACCGAATGCGGCATCGGCGCGTTGTCGTATTTCTTCGAATACCACATCTCATGCATGCGCGTCGGCTTGAACGAGCCGGTCGGCGTGATGTGCCCCCTGGCGCCGGTCGACACCTTCCACGTGTAGGTCGGGCGGCCGTCGACCGTGACTTCCATGATCTGTTGCGACAGCGAGACCTTGGCGACGATCTGGTTGGCGTGGGCATTCCCGGCGCCGAAGAGCAGCGCGGCACCGGTGAGCGCGGCGGCGGTGATGTTGATGAGCTTGGCGGAAATGGCGGTGTGCATGACGGTCCCTCTGTTTTTTGCCGTTGTGTCCGGCTTCAATTTCGATGGGCTCTTATCGTGCTCGTCCGTTTCCGAGCTATTTCGCTTAATGCTCGTTTCTGTTTCGAATTCGTTTCCATAAGTTAACAAAGGCTCCGACCAGCCGTTACATCGGACGGCTTCCGGGATGCGGGAGGGTCGACGCTACGCAATGAGCCTGGATCGGAAACGAAAGTTCATTTCATTTGTATATGAAACATTTACGCCCACCTTCGAAACCAACCTGCAACAAAGTGCAGCAACGGCGGCATGATCTGGATACAGGCCGACGGCAGATTTGACGCAACGGGAACAGACATCTGCAAACGAAAATGGGCAGGAAATCGAAACTCCGCTCCTGGCTTCTCAGGATCGCCGTCGCGGCAATCGCGCTCGGCGGCGCCGGCTCGATGGCCGGCAGCCCGGTGACGGCGCTGGCGGCAATGACGTCCGGCGAGGTTTCGACACTGCACATGGCTCTGTTCATCGCCACGGTCTGGATTGTCTCCAGCCTGCGCGTCCACCGGCTGAAGGCCCTCTGGCGGGTCGGCCTCCGGCTGATGAGGACGCGCGGCCCCTCCGGCTACTTGCTGCCGAGAGGACCGAAGGCCCGCGCCGCAGCGGGGGGCTCCGTCAGCGGCGCGGGCGCTTCGGGAGTTTCCTGAAGCACCTACGATATCGAGATTGGGGATAGATCATGAAGACGAAATTTGCTGCCTCGGTGCTTTCGGCACTGCTCTATGCTCAAGGCTTGCTCGGCTTTGCCGCGCTGGCGACGGTGCTGCTCAAGGAGCGCGCCCACGCAGAGACTGCTGCCGGCGCCGACATTTTATCTGGCCCCTCGATCATCGTGGTGCGCTGACCGCCAGGCGCCGGACCCGAAATGACCACCGCTTTGGGGAATCCGATGCGTGGAAGCCTCGCCCACTCGAATTCATTCATTGCGCGGCGACGGCGGATCGAAACGATAGCCCGCGCCCCTAATGGTGGTGATGGTATCGGTGTCGAGCTTGCGACGCAGCCGCACGATGCGCGAATCGATCGAACGGTCGAAGGCGTCCGCATTCTCAGCCGGGGCCGCGGCAATGATGTCGTCGCGCGTCAGCACCTTGCGCGGGCTCGCCAGGAACAGCTTCAGCAATGCCACCTGCCCCGGGGAAAGCTGATCCTCCGCCCCCGAGCGATGCATGACCATGGCCGATCGCAGGTCGACGGTGGCGTTCTCCAGCACGATCAGTTCCCCGGGGGCCCTGCCGCGCCTCATAAGCAGGCCGCCGATGCGCGCGGCAAGCTCGCGCACATTGAGCGGGCTTTCGACCACATCCGCCGCGCCGAGCTCGAGCGCCAGCACCTTGTCGACGAGATCGCGCGGCCGGCAGATCAGGATGAAATCGGGGCCGCCTTCGCCGCCCCCTCCCTGGCTGCTGTACCGCTTAAGCAGTTCGCGGCTCTCGGCTTGGGTGACGTCGTCGCCGACCACCACCACATCGATGCCGCCGGCCGAAAGCAGCGTCTCCGCCTCCCAGGGCTGGCGCGCCTGGCGCACATCGTGCCCGCGCCGCTCGAGATGGTCGGCGAGATCGCCCGCCACCACCTCGGCGACGGACACAAGCGCAATGACGGATCGTGCAGCCATTTTCTCCACCCCGCCACAGACAACTCGAGATGAGTGCTGGACATCATGTTTATACCCAATCTACTTTCCGCTGAAAGCGGGAGCGAGCGCGTAGTGAAGGCACGCATCATCGTCGTCGAGGACGAACCGGATCTGAGGGAAGCCGTGGCCGAGTATCTCGGCGCCAGCGGCTATGACGTCGTGACGGCCGAGAATGCCGTGGCGGCGCGCGCGCTGTTCGAAGCGCAGCCCTTTCACCTCGCCATCCTCGACATCGCCATGCCCGGCGAGGACGGACTGTCGCTCGGCCGCTGGCTGCGCTCGAAAACGCAGATCGGCATCATCTATGCCACCGCCGCCGGCACCGCACTCGACCGCATTGTCGGGCTGGAGCTCGGCGCCGACGACTACATCGTCAAGCCGTATGAATTGCGCGAGGTGCTGGCGCGGGTGCGCAGCGTTTTGCGCCGCGTGCCGCAGCCGGCCGAGCCGCAAGCCGCGAAGGCCGAAACCGGCAATCGTCGCTTCATGAATTTCGGCGGCTTCCAGGCCGATTTCGACGGCAGGCTGGTCACTGCCGCCAATGGCGCGGTGATCGAGATGGCGAAGAGCGAGTTCGACGTGCTCGAGGTTTTCCTCACCCGGGCCAACCGGCTGCTGACGCGGGCGGCGATTTCGGAAGCCATCGGCTTCGTCGAGGATCCGGAATCCTCGCGCGCGGTCGACATCCGCATCATGCGGCTGCGAAAAAAGATCGAGGCCGACCCCGCCAATCCGAAATTCCTGCGCACGGTGCGCGGCGAAGGCTATATCTTCTCGCTGCCGAGCGGCGACGCGAACTGAGCATTCCGGGAATGGCGTGAAATGGCCGGGCTCGGCACCTTAGCCGTAGCCTTCCGTCCGGAATTGCGTCAAAACAAAGCGACAGAGCAGTTTGCCGTTTCCGTCGGAACGGGGATGCTCTGAACCACCGACGTCCGGGCCTGGAATGACCATGACTGCTGATGCAGCTCGCAGCGATACGCATAGCTCGCGCCCGGGCGGTGCCGCGATGGCGGCCGTCCACGTCGTGCGCCGCCTGCGCGAGGCAGGCGACTGGCAGCGCGAGATGGACGATATATTGGCGACGATGTGCCGCAAGATGGATTGCCAGCGCGGCATCCTCTTCCGGCTGCGTGAATTGCCCGGCGAAGGCTTCGCCCAGTCCGTCGCCGCTTATTGGATCGACCCGGATTTCGGCGGCGAACTTGCGTCGCCCACGGTGATCATGCAGTCGATCATTAACTCGGATTCCTTGCTGGAGCGCCTGCAGGAAGACGAGCGGCAGGGCAAGATCTTCTCCGGCCACACCCGCGACCTCGACGGTTTCCTGCGCACCGATTTCGAGAAGCAGAACATCAAGTCGTTCCTGTCCGTCTCGGTTTTCGCGCATGGCCACCTTTGGGGCACGCTGGCCATCAACGACTGCGTCGCCGAGCGCGCATGGACGGATGAGGAAGAAGCGACGCTGCACATCATCGCCCTGGCGATCGGCGACGCCATCGAGCGCTCGCCGTCGGAGGCGCATGCCAGCGAGGTGATTCGCCGCACCATGCTGCAGGCCTCGCTCGACGCCATCATCGTCATCGACGAGACGGGTTCGATCATCGAGTTCAATCCGGCCGCAGAGAAGATGTTCGGCTTCCAGCGCAGCGCCATACTCGGCAAGGACCTGCTCGATACCATCGTTCCGATATATTACCGCAAGGGCTATGCCTCGGGTGCCGAATACATGGCCGGCCGCGGCGCGGCGATGGTCGGCCAGCGCCTGGAGACCGTCACCCAGAACGCCGTCGGCGAGATCTTCCCGATCGAGCTGACGGCGACGGAGATGCGCGTTGCCGACCGCCGCCTGATCTTCGGCTCGATCCGCGACCTGCGCGAAAAGCTGCAGGCCGAGGAAGAGATCAACCGCCAGCGCGAGAAGCTGCATCAGAACGAGAAGATGGCGGCGATGGGCTCGCTGCTCGCCGGGGTCTCGCACGAGCTCAACAATCCGCTGGCGGTGGTGGTGGCGCAGTCGACGCTGCTGCACGAATTCGCCGGCGACCCGCAGACCAAGGTGCGGGCCGAGAAGGTGCGCGCGGCCGCCGAGCGCTGCGGCCGCATCGTCAAGAGCTTCCTGTCGATGGTGCGGCTGCACCCGACCGAGCAGGCCGAGACCGATCTCAACCAGGTAATGCGCTCGGCGCTCGAAGTCACCGCCTATGGCGCGCGCTCCAGCGGCATCATCATCGACACCGACTTTGCCAACGGGCCGCTGCTTGCCATGGCCGACGCCGACCATATCACGCAGGTGGCGGCCAACTTTCTCATCAACAGCCAGCATGCGCTCGCCGGCGTCACCGGCGAGCGGATCATCAAGGTGCGGACCTTCCGCAACGAGCGGGCCAATCCGGGCTTCTCCGTCGAGGACAACGGGCCGGGCATTCCCGAGGCGATCCGCGCGCGCATCTTCGAATCCTATTTCACCACCAAGCCGGTCGGGGTTGGCACCGGCATCGGCCTGTCGATCTCGAAGTCGATCGTCGAGCGCCACAACGGCAACATCTGGTTCGAGGAGGTCGTGCCGCAGGGCGCGCGCTTCGTCGTGCAATTGCCGGCGATCACGAGTGCCGGCGCCGCGCCCGGCGAAGGTCCGGCGCGGTCGAGCGGGTTGCGCCATGCTTTGATCATCGACGACGAGCCCGACGTTGCGGGTTCGCTTTCGGACATTCTGGAACTGATGGGCCTTAAGTCGCGTGTCGTGGCAAGCTGGACCTCTGCCGCCGATGTGCTCACCGGCCATATGCCGCCGGACATTGTCTTTTCCGACCTGCGCATGCCGGGCACCAGCGGCATCGCGATCTACCGTCAACTGCTTACTGAGAAGCCGGCGCTGGCAAAGCGCTTCGTGCTGGTGACCGGCGATCTGATCGGCGCCAAGGCGGAGATCGAAGCGCTGCCGCCACCGCAGCGCCCGCACATTCTGGAAAAGCCCTTCTCGACGCTCGACGTCCGCGGCATCCTGTCGGCCGTCGCCGACGAAGCCGCAACCGCAGCCGACAACGGCGCCCAAAACTGAGCCAAGATCGCTGAGGCGGGCCGAACTCTGGGTTCGCACGCCGTCGGCTTTGTCGAGATTCAGGTCAGGCCGAGCCGAGAAGGGTGGCTTCCGAGAACCGGAGCGGAGCGTACTTAAAGTACGTGAGCACCGGAAGCGCAGGAAGCCACTCTTCGCAGGCCGGGCTCACCTGAATATCGACGGAGCCGAAAAAAAGAGGCTCCCGACCGACTTCAGCGGCGGGAGCCTGACTTGAGCGCAGGAGGGAGCGCTCTGGGGAGGTCTTAAAAAATGTTCGGCGTGCTGGTGAGCGGCGCGGCGTTGGCGATCATGCGCACAGCGCGCTCGCGGTGCTGGCCTGACTGCTGGGCGATGGCGCGCAGGCAGTCGATGCTCTCGGCGCCCCAATTCTGGCCCTTGCAGGCAAAGTCGATTGCGCTTTCCGGCAGGCGGGCGGTCTTGAGCGTGGTCTGCGCGCCTTCCACGACATTGGCCGGCGGGTTGATAGAAGCGAAGGCCGGACCGGAAGCAGGCGCGGCCAGCATGCCGACGAAGGCGCAGGCGGCAATCAGCATGAACATCGCCATCGGATGGTCGTTGGCGCGCTGACGCAGCGCAAGCTTCGGCCGGCGATCATTGCGCTCCGGGCCATGCAGACGGCGATTGGTATCGGCGGCATGAACTTTCGCAAACATCGGTCGGTCCCTTCATTATCTTTCTTTTTGGCTATGAAACGAACTTAATTGCACCGGGTAACAACAGGATATTGGCTGCGGCCGACTCTGTAACAGGATTGAAACAGCGCTCGGCATTCTCGCCCTGCCGCAACCATTCCTTGGTTCGAAGCTGGTCGACGCAGATAATGCCACCTGTCGCGGCCGGCCGACTGTAAACGACCTCACACAAGCCTGCCGGGATCAGCCACCTCGGCGGCGTTGCCGCCCGCCTCGCAATCCATCGAGACGGGCCTTCTTCGAGACCGCTGTGCGCGCTCACAATCGCTGTTCCGCTTCCCCGATTAAGGCCCGGATTTCCCGGGATTTTTCCGGTCCAGGCGAGGTAGAACCTGCCGCCACGGAATTTCCATATTTCCGCAAACCGTTGCGTTTCAATGATAAATATGTCTATATTGAATGAGTATTCAACAAAAGAAGAGCATTCCGATGAACCCGCACCTCCGTGACGTGGCGATCCCCAATGATTGGGACCGGCGGGGTTTGCCGGGGTGGAGTTATCACTCCAACGCCCTTCTCGAGCTCGAGAAGGAATACGTCTTCCGCGATCACTGGCAGATCGCCGGCCATGTCTCCGACGTGCCGAATCCAGGCGACTATCTGACCATGGACGTCATCGGCGAGCGCGCGCTGATCGTGCGCGGCAAGGACGGCGTCGTGCGCGCCTTCAACAACATGTGCCGCCACCGCGGCAGCCGCGTCGTGGCCGACAGCCAGGGCAGCTGCAAGAACGCGCTGGTGTGCCCATTCCACGGCTGGGTCTACAATCTCGACGGCACGCTGCGCGGCGCTGCCCGTCCGCGCTCCTTCCCCGAGCTCGACAAGACCGAATTCGGCCTGATGCCGCTCGATGTCGAAATCTGGATGGGCTTCATCTTCACCCGCTTCCGCAAGGGCGGCCCGCAGCCTTCGGTGGCCGAACTCTTGAAGCCCATCGAAGCCGAGATGGCGCATTACAACATCGCCGATATGGTGCCGTCCTGGGGCATCTGGACCCAGAAATCGCCAGTCAACTGGAAGTCGGTGCGCGACGTCGACAATGAAGGCTACCACGTCGCCATGGCTCATCCGGCGCTGCAGGACCTCTACGGCGCGACCTATTTCGACGAGCCCTTCATCAACGGCGTGTCGCGGTCCTTCGCCACCTACAATCCGCATGCCGGCCGGCGCTGGAGCGTGCGCGAGTACATCAAGCTTGCGCCTGAGGCCACGCATCTGCCGGAGCATCTGCGCAAGGC
Source organism: Mesorhizobium sp. WSM3859 (assembly GCF_002295065.1). Classification (GTDB taxonomy): domain Bacteria; phylum Pseudomonadota; class Alphaproteobacteria; order Rhizobiales; family Rhizobiaceae; genus Mesorhizobium. The sequence goes on along the minus strand of NZ_NSGG01000003.1, from coordinate 426,194 downwards.
CTGGATCTACTACGGCATCTTCCCCAACAACGCGTTGTCGATCATGCCGGAATCCGTGCAATTCTATCAGGAGTTCCCATTGTCCACCGGCGAGACGCTGCTGCGCGGCGCCATCTACCGCTACAAGGACGAGACCCGCGAACAGGCGGCGGCGCGCTATCTCGCCTACCGCATCGACCGCGACACGATGAACGAGGACGTACAGCTTTCGGTCTGGTCGAACGAATCCATGCTGTCGGAGGCTTTTGAAGGCTTCTACTTGTCGGATTTGGAGTATGGCGTGCGCACCCACCACGACCATTTGCGCAGGCAGGTCCCGGTGCTGAACCTGGAGACGGCGCCAGAGGAAAAGGACATGTGGGGATTGAACGACGCGCTGAGGTCGAGGGGATGAGCTCTGCCTTCTCCCCGTTCCACGGGGAGAAGGTGCCGAAGGGCGGATGAGGGGCAGCGCCGGCGTCCCGCGATTGGCTGCCCGCAAGCTCAGAAAGCTATCTTCGACTAAAATATCGTAAGCCCGCGCTGCGCCGCCTGGTGAGATCATCACCTCATACGGATAAATTCATTCGGCGCGGCCAGCCGCCAACGTCGGCGCCGCCCCTCATCCGCCTGCCGGCACCTTCTCCCCGTGAAACGGGGAGAAGGAAGAGCTAATCACCCGTGCCACACCCCTTCTTTCCTCAAATCATCCATCGTCCGCGAAATCCCCTCGCGCAGGATTGCCACCATGTCGTCGACCTGCTCCTTGGTGATGATCAGCGGCGGCGACATCACGCACATGTTGATCAGCGGCCGCACCAGAAGGCCGAGTTCGTGGCAATGCGCGTCGATGCGTTTGCCGACATTCTTGTCGAGCTGCAGCGGGTCCTTGCTTTCGCGGTCGGCGACGCATTCGACGCAAGCCATCAGGCCGAGGCCGCGCACCTCGCCGACCAGCGGCAGCTCTTCCAGCGTCTTCAACCGCGCCTGGAAATAGGGCGCGATCTCGCGCGTGTGTTGAAGTACGCCCTCTTCCAGCAGGTCGAGGTTCTTCAGCGCCACCGCGCAGCCGATCGGGTGGCTGGTGTAGGTGAGGCCATGGCCGAACATCGCGTCCGGATGGTTGGAGCGGCGCAGTTCTTCCAGCAGCCGTTTCGAGATGATGACGCCGCCGAGCGGGAAATAGCCTGACGTGACGCCCTTGGCGAAGGTGATCATGTCCGGATCGATGCCGAACACGTCACCCGAGGCAAACACATGCCCGAGCCGTCCGAAGCCGGTGACCACCTCGTCCGAGACATAGAGGATGCCATTGTCGCGGCAGATCTCGCGGATGCGCTTCAGACACCCGTCCGGCGGCACGATGACGCCTCCGGAAGCCTGCACCGGCTCGCCGACAAAGGCGCCGATGCGCTCCGCGCCGACGCGCGCGATCGTGTCGCGGAACTGGTCGACCAGGAAGTCGGTGAAGGCTGCAACGCTCATGCCCTTCGGCCGGCGGAACGGATCGGGCGAGGAGAGCTTGATCACCAGATCGCTTGCGCCGTCCATCCAGTCGTGATCGCGCGGACGGCCGTTGAGCGAGGCCGAGAGATAGGTCGAACCGTGATAGGCGCCGCCGCGGCTGAGGATCAGCTTTTTCTCCGGCCGTCCGCGCACATTGTTGTAGAACTGCATGAAGCGCAGCGCCGTCTCCACCGCCGACGAGCCGCCGGTGGTGAAGAAGGTGTGGCTGAGGTCGCCGGGCGCGGCATCGGCAATGCGCCGCGCGAGTTCGACCGAGGGCGCGTTCATCGTATACCAGGGCGTGTTGTAGGAGAGCGCCATCGCCTGGTCGTACATGGCCTTGGCCAGCTCCTCGCGGCGATGCCCGACATTGATGCACCACATGCCGGCCGGGCCGTCGATCAGCCGCTTGCCCGCGGCGTCGGTGATGTAGATGCCGTCGCCCTCGCCGATCAGCGTGCGCGCCTCGGCGCCGACCGAGCCGGCAAAGGGCCAAGGCTGGACGAGATGGCGCTTGGCGAGCTCGACCGCGTTGTCGTCGCCGGGCTCGATCAATTCGTTCGCGTTGACCTTGCTTTGAGCCGCCATCTTCGCCTCACATCATCGGGTTGCAGAAATTTGCCGCACATCAAACAGCGCGGAAAACCAGGGAAATTCGGCTTTTCAGCACTTCATTTTGAATGTTCGTTCAATCAATATTGCAGAAATAGCGCTTGATTTCAATCGGCGGATGCGCTCATGATGAAAGAATGTCGGCAAGCCAGGGAGCCATCGCGCTTCAAGCATAAATCGGGAACAGGCAGCCGGCGGTAGAATGGGAAGGCCGCATGGCGGGACAGTCCGAGCCAGCTACCGAAGTCACGCCTGGAGCGCTGCAATGACGGTTGCCGCGGAAGGGTCGCCCCCGTTGCGCATAGCGGGGGCCAGACGAAATCCCCTTCTGCAATCGGAAGCCGTTCAGGGCTTTGCCCTGATCAGTCCCACCTTCGTCTACGCCCTTATTCTTCTCGTCCTGCCGATCCTGGTCGTCATCGCCCATTCTTTCTGGACGCAGAACTACCTCACCATCGACCACACCTTCACGCTGGAGAATTATCGGATCGCGCTGACCGAGCCGATCTACCGCGACCTGCTCTGGCGCTCGCTTTACATCTCGCTGACGGTTAGCCTGTTGACGGTGGCGCTCGCCTACCCGATCGCCTATTTCATTTCCTTCCATGGCGGCCGCCACAAGAGTCTGTGGCTGTTCCTCATCACCATCCCGTTCTGGACGAGCTACCTGCTGCGTGTGATGTCGTGGAAGGTGATCCTCGGCTACAATGGCGTCTTGAATTCCGGTCTGATGGGCCTTGGCATCATCAGCGAGCCGTCGGACGCGCTGCTCTATAATTCCACCGCCGTTATCATCACGCTCACCCATGCCTGGGCGACCTTCGCCATCCTGCCGATCTTCGTTTCGCTGGAGAAGGTCGACCGAACCCTGGTCGAAGCGGCAACCGACCTCGGCGACGGGCCGCTGCGCTCTTTCCTGCGCGTGACCCTGCCGCTGTCCGCGCCCGGCGTCATATCGGCGGCGCTGATCGTCATGATCCCGACCGTCGGCGACTATGTCACGCCGAAGCTTGTCGGCGGCAAGGACGGCGTCATGATCGCCAACACCATCCAGGCGCAGTTCGGCAAGGCGTCGAATTGGCCGCTGGGCGCCGCGCTCTCCGTCACCACGATGATCATCGTCTCGCTGATGGCTGGCGCCACCGTGCTGGTCATCCGCGCCTTGCAGAGGCTGGCACGATGACAGCGACAAGACGTTTTCTGCCTGGATGGCTGTCGAGCTACGCCACGCTCTACATCCTGTTCCTTTATCTGCCGGTGATCTTCCTGCCGATCTTCTCGATCAACACGGCGGCGACACCGAAATTCCCGCTCTCGGGCGTGACCTTACACTGGTACGAGGACCTGCCGAAAACGCCGGCGCTGATCGACGCGACCTGGAACAGCCTGATCGTCGGCGTCTCCGCCTCGATCCTGTCGACGGTGCTGGGCATCCTCGCCGCCCGCTCGATCACCCGCTACCGCTACCCGGGCCGCCGCGCCATCAACGGGCTGATCATGGCGCCGCTGGTGCTGCCGGAAGTGATCGTCGCAATCTCGATGCTGCTGGTCATGCTGCAGCTGGGCCTCAGCCTGTCGCTGCTCACCGTGGTGCTCGGCCATGTTCTGGTCTGCATCCCCTATTCGATGACCGTGCTGACCTCCGGCTTCGAGGGTTTCGACCGCAGCCTGGAGGAGGCTTCCGCCGATCTCGGCGAGAGCGCCTTCGGCACCTTCCGGCGCGTGACGCTGCCGATGGTCGCGCCGGCGATCATCTCCAGCCTGCTGGTCTGCTTCACCATCTCGCTTGACGAATTCATCATCGCCTTCTTCCTCACCGGCACCGAGGCGACACTGCCGATCTACATCTGGGGCCAGTTGCGCTTCGCGGCCAAGCTTCCCGGCGTGCTGGCGCTCGGCACCTTGCTGCTTTTCGCATCCTTCGTGCTGATGACGATTGCCGAAATCCTGCGCCGCCGCGCGGCGAGACGCACCCAGAACGAGGGAGGCCTCTATGCTTGAGCGCGTCCAATCCGAGCGTATCCAATCGGATCGCACCATGATCGACATCCGCGACGTCACCCGCAGCTACGGATCGTTCAAGGCGCTGGACAACGCCTCGCTGGCGATCCGCGAAGGCGAGTTCTTCTCGCTGCTCGGGCCCTCGGGCTGCGGCAAGACCACGCTGTTGCGCATGATCGCCGGCTTCGACACGCCGACCAGCGGCTTGATCGCCGTCGACGGCCAGCCGATGGACGGCATCCCCGCCAACCGACGGCCGACCAACATGGTCTTCCAGAGCTACGCGATCTTCCCGCATCTCAATGTCGAGCAGAACGTCGCCTATGGGCTGAAGCGTCTGAAGCTGGCGGCCGGCGAGGAAAAGCGCCGCGTCGAGGAGGCGCTGGCGCAGGTCTCGCTGACCGGCCTCGGCAAGCGACGCGCGACCGAGCTCTCCGGCGGCCAGCGCCAGCGTGTCGCGCTTGCCCGCGCGCTGGTGATGCGGCCCAAGGTGCTGCTGCTCGACGAGCCACTTTCGGCGCTCGACAAGAAATTGCGCGGGCAGATGCAGGTCGAACTGCGCCGCTTGCAGCAGGCGGTCGGCATCACCTTCGTATTGGTCACCCACGACCAGTACGAGGCTTTGGCGATGTCGGACCGCATCGCCGTGATGTTCGGCGGCCGCATCGCGCAGGTCGCCTCGCCCAAGGAGATCTACCAGCGCCCGGTCAATCGCCAGGTCGCCGACTTCCTCGGCGGCATGAACTTCGTCAAGGCCGAGATCGTCGAGGAGAACGGCGCTTCACTGCTGCTCGACACGCTGGGCTTCGGCCGCGTCAGGACCGACAAGCCGAAGGCTTTCGTGCGCAATGGCGGCGCGGCGACGCTTGGCATCCGTCCGGAACGCCTGCGCGTTCTGTGGGACAATGCGTCGGCGAAATTCGAGGTGGCGGGCAAGGTGGTGGAGCGCCACTATTTCGGCGAGATCACCCATCTGATCGTCGAGATACCGGGGCTCGAAAAACCGCTCTCGGTGACCGAGACCAACGATTTCGGCGCCGACGACATTCCGGTCGGCGCGCCGATCCGCCTCGCCTACGATCCCGAGGCCCTGGTGGCGATGGCCGACTGAATCTTGCCAGCAGCGACGCGCCCGGCGACGATCGCGCCTTCGACATAGCCCGGGAAAGACGGCGAGATTTCCGAAGCGGCGAAATGGACCGGCGGCGCGCCGGCGAGGATCACACGCTCGGCATCGCGCGCCGTGACATCGATGATGAGATCGCTATAGGCGCCACCGCTCCAGCGGTCATGCGTCCAGTCACGCGCGCTGAAATCGACGATGTCGGCGGCCTGCGGGCCGAGCGCCTGGACAAGCCTCGCGGTGATTTCCGCCTGCAATGCCGCCTCGCCGAGTGGATGCCAGCGCAGCGCCAGCGGCCCGCCGACAAACACCACAAGCGCCGCGTGATCGGCATCCTTGCTGGCGTCGCAGGCAAACAGCCCCGGCTGGTCGCGCCACATGACCATGCCGCACAGGCCCCGCTCGCGCCAGAACGGCTTTGCGTAGCGCACCAGGATCTTGATCACCGCGCCGCTCTCCCAGACGCCGAGCGCGCTTGCAAGCTCGGCAGGCAGGGCAGGCGCAAAGTCGAGCTTGGCGGCCGTCGCCGGCGGCAGCGCGATCAGAACCTCGCGCGCTTCGATGACCCCGCGGGCCGACACGACGCGAACGCCTTGCGGCCCATGCTCGATCCGCGTCGCGGCTTCGCCGAGCCGCAACCGGTCGGCGAGGTCGCCGGCAAGATCGTCGGCCAGCGACTGCATCGTGTCGCCCAGAAAATACTGCAGCTCGAACACCTCGTTGGTGATGCGGCGGTCATTGTCGATCAGGTACCAGAGCGGCACTTTGTCCGCCGCCAGGCACCACAGGCCCTCGACCAGCGAGCGAAAAGCGGCCTTGGCGTCAGGCTCATCGTGCTGGCGTTCCAGCCAATCGGCTACGGTCAGCCCGGCAATCGCCGGATCGCCCGGATCGATCCGGTTCATACGCTCGCGGATCGCCATCGAGACATGATAGGTCCGCTCCGCCCGCGCCGGCGTCATCGACGGATGGGTGATGAACTCGCCTTCGATATAGGTCTCGACGAAAGTCTTGCCGCGCGCCTTGGCCAGCGCCATCACTTGGGGCATATCCACGCACAGGAACTGGCCACCGCTGTCGATCAGCTCGCCGAGCCCGTTGCGGACAGCCTCCACCCTGCCGCCGACGCGGTCTCGCGCCTCCAGCACAAGGAAATCGATACCGGCGCGCTTCGATTCGAGAGCGGCGGACAGGCCGGTGAAGCCGGCGCCGACGATGACGACGTCGGTTCTTTCAATGATGCTGCTCAATAGCCGGCCTTGATCTTCTCGAACTCCGCGACCATGCGCTGCTTGAGGTCCGGCGCAACCGGCTGCTGGAACAGCGTCTTGTCGAGGAACTTGTCGAGATTGTCGAAGCCGCGGTCGCTGAGCAGCTTCTGGTCCATCGCCGCCATGCCGCCGCTGTTGCCGTGCCCGTAGCCGAAGGTCTTCACCATATACTCCGAAACACCCGGCGCGTTGACGGCGCTCAGAAAATCATAGGCCTGGTCGAGCTTGCCCGGCGCATCCTTGAGCAGCACATAACCGCACACCCAGGTCGAGATGCCTTCCTTGGTGTCGCGGTTCATGGCGATCGGCAGGCCCTGCCCCTTCAGCGTCACATAGGTCTCGTTCCAGCCCCAGACCAGGTCGACTTCGTTGCCCGTGAAGGCCTGGTTGAGATCGGTGTCGTCGGTCCAGTAGAAGCGGACATTCTTGTGCACGTCGCGCAGGAAAGCGGAGGCTTGGCTGAACTGCTCGTCGGTCATCTTGGTCCAGTCCTTCAGCCCGATGACCAGGCTCGCCAGCGCATAGGCGTCGTCGACATTGTCGCCGATGGTGACGCGGCCCTTGAACTTCGGGTCGGCGAAGATCTTCAGCGACTGCGCCTCATCCGCCGTCACCTTGTCGGTGCGGTAGAGCAGCGAGGTGTTGCCCCAGTCGAAGGGCATGAACCAGGCCTTGCCGTCGGCGGTGGTGGCGAGGTCCTTCATCGCCATGATGCCGGGATTGAGGTCCTTCCAACCGGCGATCCTCGAGGTGTCGAGCGGCTGCAGCAACCCGGCCTCGCGCCATTTCACCACGCTTTGCGAGCAGGGATGCGCGATATCGGCCTTGAAGCCGGCGCGCATCTTCTCGAACGCCTCGTCCTCGTCGCCGAAGAAGGAGAAGGTCGGCTCCGCGCCATGTTTGGCGGTGTAGGCCGGATGCAGAAGCGGGTCCTCGTAGCCGGACCAGTCGAAGACGACCAGGTCGCCGCCGCCTTCCGCAAGCGCATAGGCGGTGCCCGTGCCGACGGTGACGACAGCAGCAAGGACAAGGCGGCGAAGCATGGATTTCATGGCGCGAGAAACTCCCCCATCGCGGGCATATCGGGGAGAGGTTAGGAGAATTCCCGGGCTTTGGCGAGCCCGCCTGGGTCGCGTCCAACCAATAGCTTCGAACCGATGACAGCCTCCAACTTGGGGTCAAATCCAATAATTTTCGAAGTCGGCGTTGCCCCTCATCGCCCTGCCGGGCACTTCTCCCCGTATAGTGACGGGGAGAAGGGGCTGGCCGCAACCTCGGCGCCTTACTTGCAACGTTCGAAATTGGCGAAACCATCGATGGGAGCGCCCCTCTCCCCGTCACTATCCGGGGAGAGGATGCCGGCAGGCAGGTGAGGGGCGGCGCCAACGTTCGAAAAGCTATGGGCAAATTTGAACCTAAGCGATTGCCCTGTTCTCGTTCCACGAGAAAACCGGGGCCACGAAAAAGCACTCAATAGCCGGCTTTGATCTTCTCGAACTCGGCGATCATCTTCAACTTGAGCTCCGACGGCAGCGGCTGCTGGAACAGCGTCTTGTCGACCCATTTTTCCACGTTGTCGTAGCCCTTTTCCTTCAGGATCGCCGGGTCGACGCCCGCCATGCCCTTGGCGTTGGCCTGGCCGTAGCCCCAGTCCTTGACCAGCACCTTGGCGACTTCCGGATCGTTGACGGCATTGAGATAGTCATAGGCTTTGTCGATGTTGCCGGGCGCGTCCTTGAACAGCACGTAGCCGCAGACCCAGGTCGAGATGCCTTCGTCGGTGTCCTTCCTGGACTTGATCGGCACGCCCGCTGCGGCCGACTGCACGGTGGCGTCGTTCCAGGCCCAGGCGAGATCGACTTCGCCGCCCGAGAGCAGCTGCACGATGTCGGTGGTGTCGGTCCAGTAGGAGCGGACATTCTTGTGCACCTGGCGCAGGAAGTCGGACGCCTGTTTGAACTGGTCGTCAGTCATCTTGGTCCAGTCCTTGAGCCCGATGGCGAGGCTGGCCAGGGCATAGGCGTCGTCCACATTGTCGCCGATCGAGACCCTGCCCTTGTATTTCGGATCGGCGAAGGCCTTCAGCGACTGCACGTCCTTTTCGGCGATCTTGTCGGAATTGTAGGTGAGTTGGGTATCGCCCCAGTCCCAAGGCATGAACCAGGCCTTGCCGTCGGGCGTGGTGGCGAGGTCCTTCATCGCCATGATGCCGGGATTGAGGTCTTTCCAGCCAGCGATCTTCGAGGAGTCGAGCGGCTGCAAGAGCCCGGCCTCGCGCCACTTCACCACGCTCTGCGAACAGGGATGGCCAAGATCGGACTTGAAGCCGGAGCGGATCTTTTCGAACGCCTCGTCCTCGTCGCCGAAGAAGGCGAAGGTCGGCGAGTCGCCGTTCTTCTCGACATATTTGCCATGGAAGCTCGGATCCTCGTAGCCGGACCAGTCGAACACGATCAGGTCCTTGTCGGCGGCAACGGCGAACGCCGCCGCCGAAGCCGCGAGCGCGCTCCCAAGCGCCAATGTCAGTGTCAGGCGACGGCTGAGTTTTTTCATGCTTGCTCCATCCTCTTTTGGTCTGCCGGTCTTGCTGGCCGGTTGTTGTTAACCCCGGCTATTGCTGGCCATAGTGTTTCGGGAAGGCGGCGGCCAAGAACGCGTTCGCCGCCTGCAATGCGGTCTCTCGCGTGGTGTCCTCCGTCCCCATCATCAGCCGCAGCCACAGGCCCTCGAGCATGGCGCTGAGCGCAAGCGCGATGACCTGGGGGTCATAGCTGTAGCCGCCGCTTTCTTTGAGCGTCGCGCAAAGATCGATGAAGACCTGCTGGTAGTAATTGTCGCGCGAGCTGCTCAGCGCCTGGTAGGTCGGCCGCGACTTGGCCTCGCCCCAGAAGGCGAGCCAGGCGGCGAGCTTGCGCTTGTTGCAGATCGCGCGGTCGAAATCGGCCCACACCAGATGCTGCAGCTGCCGCGCCGGATCGTCGCCCGCCTTCTGCAAGGCCGTGCGCCAATGCGCCGAATACTCGTCATACATGTGCTGCAGCGTGGCGATCAGCAGCTTTTCCTTGCTCTCGAAATGGAAGTTGACGATGCCGCGCGACAGGCCCGCGCCGTCGGCCACGTCGGCCATCGTCGTTTCGGCATAGCCGCGCTTGGCCAGGGAATCGATCGTCGCCTCGATCAGCTGCAGCTGCCGGACCTCTTTCGAGGCCTTGCGCCCGCGTTTTTCGGCATCGCCTTTTTGCGCCGTTTCGGAGAGAGCATCGCTCGCCTCAGTCTTCATGGGTGTGACGGTCTCCAGCATCGCCGGCTATCCAACCGGCTTCCAACCGCGCAGATGAGTGGGGCGGTGCTCGCCACTGTCAAGCACCTTCTGCATTGCCTCCCAGGTCCTGATGTTCTTGTCGACATAGGCCGCGCCGACCGCTGCCGCGGCCTGCGCGTAGAGCGGCCCCTTGAGCCGCGAAAGCTCTTCGCGCGCGACCTCGCGGTACCATGGATTGCGGTCGCGAACCGTGATGTCGGTGAAGCCGGCCCTCCGCATCGCTTCGGCATAGCGCGCCGGCGAGGCCATGGTGAAGGAGAGTTCCTCGGCCGCGACATAGGCCTTCATCTCAGGCGACGGTTCGCCGTCATGCCCGATCATCCAGTTCGACGCGGCAAAGACCCCGCCGGGCTTCAGCACACGGAAGATTTCGGCGAACAGCGCGTTCTTGTCCGGCACATGCAAAAGCGCGTCCTTGGAGAAGACGACGTCGAAGGAGGCATCGGTGAAAGGTAGCGGCCCCGGCGGCGCCTGGACGAAACTGACGCGGTCCTCGAGGCCTTGCCTGATCGCCCCTCGCCTCGCCGTCCCAATCACCGGCCTTTCCAGGTCGAAGCCGGTAGCTCGAGCCGCGCCGTGCGTTGCCACCAGATGCAGTGTGATGCCGCCGGCGCCGCAGCCGATATCGAGGATCGTCTTGCCCTTGAGCGACACGCCTTCGACGACGCGGTCGACCTCGTCGGGACCGCCCGGCGACAGATAGCCCTCGCCCCATAGCGCTTCCAGGAAGCGGATGGCGGAGTCGTCATATTCCGGCTCGGCGTCAGCCGTCTCGATCATCGGATCTTCAACCCCAAATGCCGATGTGGATCAATCCAGAATGCTGCCAAAGCCTAGCGCATCAACGCGAAAACGCAACATCATTTGTTGAACATTCATTCAAAATGGCTGGACAAAAAACCGTGATCCGTGCCAAGTTCTGGCAATCAGGGAACAAACGCACCGAGCAATCCCGGGAAAAGCGTGAAGCGGTTTCCGTCCGGGATTGCGCAAAAACAAGAAGATAGGCGACCGGATGGAGGTTCTGCGCACATGAAGGCCTGGGACGCGATCGTCATCGGCGGCGGCCACAACGGGCTTGTCAACGCCTGCTACCTGCAGCGCGCCGGACTGGACGTGCTGGTGGTCGAGAAGAACGACTGGGTCGGCGGCGCGGCGACCAGCCGCGAACTGACGCCGGGCTTCCTCTATTCCAACTGTTCCTATGTCTGCTCGCTGTTCAGGCCCGAGATCATGCGCGACCTGGAGCTGCCGCGCTTCGGCCTGCAGGTCATCTCCTACGAGGGCGGTGCCGTGTTCACGCGCGACGGCGATTATCTCGCCAACTACCGCGATCACGACGCGCATCGCCGCGAGTTCGCCCGCTTCTCGAAGCGCGACGCCGAGGCCTATGACCGCTACTCGCGCGACGTCACCAGGCAGTGCCGCTTCATCCAGCCGCTGTTGATGCGCACCGCGCCCGACCCGACCAGTTTTCGGCCGCGCGACCTCGGCGAATTGCTCTATCTGGGGAAAAAATTCGCCGGCCTGTCGGCTGAAGAGACGGCGCTGACCTTGCGCTTCTGGACCATGTCGATCTCGGACTTTCTCGACGAGTATTTCGAGACCGACGTCATCAAGGCCAATTTCGCGCTCTCCGGCATCATCGGCACTGCGCTCGGGCCGATGTCGCCCGGCACGGCTTACGTGCTGCTCCACCACTATATGGGCGAGGTCGACGGCTCGGTCGGCGCCTGGGGTTATGCGCGCGGCGGCATGGGCGCCGTCACCAAGGCGCTGGCCGCCTCCTTCAAGGCCTCCGGCGGCACCATCCGCACCGGCGCCGAGGTCGACCATGTGCTGATCAAAAATGGCAAGGCCAAGGGCGTGGTGCTCGCCGGCGGCGAGGAGATTTATGGCAAGCTCGTCATCTCAAATGCCGACATCAAGCGCACCTTCCTGAAGCTGGTCGAGGAGAAGGAACTGCCCGACATCTTCCTGCGCCGTGTGCGGAACTTCAAGATCCGCGGCTCGTCGGGCAAGGTCAACATCGCGCTGGATTCTCTGCCCGAATTCCCGGCTTTGCCGAAGGACTCGCCGATCTACCGCGCCGACATGCACTTCACCGATTCCATCGAGCGCATGGAGCGCGCCTATGACGACTGGAAGGCCGGGCGCTGGTCTTCCGATCCCTTCCTCGACATGATGATCCCGACCACGCTCGACCCGACCATGGCGCCGCCGGGCAAGCACTTCATGAGCTGCTTCGTGCAATACGCGCCGCCCAAGATAGGCGGGCGCGACTGGACCGACGCCGACCGCGACGGCTTCGCCGAAAGCGTGATTTCCCAGATCGCGCAATATTCGCCCGGCTTCCGCGACCGCATCGTCCACATGGAAGTGCGCACGCCGCGCGAGATCGAGGCCGAGGTCGGCCTCACCGAAGGCAATATCTTCCAGGGCGAGCTCACCTTCGACCAGTTGCTCTTCAACCGCCCGGTGCCGGGTTACGCGCAATACCGTTCGCCGGTCGGCGGGCTCTATATGTGCGGATCCTCCACCCACCCGGGCGGCGGCGTCATGGGCGCGCCCGGCCGCAACGCCGCCGCCGAGATCCTGCGCGACCTCGCCAAGCCAACCCTGCATATGAGCCCGGCCCATGACGTCATCTGATTTGAACTGGGACGCCATCGTCATCGGCGGCGGCCACAACGGCCTCGTCGCCGCTGCGACACTGGCCGAGTCCGGCCGTAAGGTGCTGCTGCTCGAAGCCGGCAAGGAGGTCGGCGGCGCGGCCCGCACCGAGGAATTCGCGCCGGGTTTTCGCGTCTCCGCCGTCGCCCATCTGCTCAACCGACTGCATCCCGATGTGGTGAAGACTCTGGAGCTGGAGCGCCACGGGCTGAAAGTCGAGCGCGGCGACTTCGTGCCCTCGGTCGCGCTGTCCAAGAACGGCCCGCTTACGCTGCACGGCGCCTATGGCGAGGTGCTGACCGGCGCAAGCTCGGCGGAGCAATCCGCCTGGAAGGAACTGCGCGCGCAGCTGTTGCGCTATGCCGGCGTGCTGAAACCTTTTCAGTCGCGCCGGCCGCCGGACCTCGGCAACATGTCGCTCGCGGAAATGACGGGGCTTGGCCAGACGGCGCTGGCGCTGAAGCGGCTCGGCAAGGAAGACATGCGCGATTTCCTGCGCGTGCTCCTGATGAATGTCTACGACCTGCTCGACGAGCAGCTTTCGGACGACCGGCTGAAGGGCCTGCTTGCTTTCGATGCGACGCTCGGCTCGCATCTCGGACCGCGCTCGCCGACCTCGCTGCTCGGTCTTTATTACAGGCTTGCCGGCGAGATCGGCGGCCTCGCCGGCGCGCAAGTCCAGCCGAAAGGCGGCATGGGCGCCGTCGTCGCCGCCATCCGCGCCGCGGCGGAAAAGGCCGGCGTTTCCATCCGCCACGCTTCGCCGGTCGCCAGGGTGATCGTCGAAACGGGCCGCGCCATCGGTGTCGTCACGCAGAGCGGCGAGGCGCTACGCGCAAAGACCGTCGTTTCCGCCGTCAACCCGGCGACGACGATCCTCGATCTCGTCGGGCCGCGTGAGGTCGATACCGGCTTCGTGCGCAAGGTGAGGAACATCCGCATGAAAGGCGACGCAGCCAAGCTCCATCTGGCGCTCGACCGGCCGCCGCAATTTACCGGCGTCGATACCGCCGGTCACAAGGGCCGCCTCGTCATCGCGCCTTCGCCCGACCATGTCGAGCGCGCCTTCAACCCGTCGAAATATGGGGAGTTTTCTCCGGAGCCCGTTATGGAGATCACGCTCCCCAGCCTCGCCGATCCTTCGCTCGCGCCATCCGGCGCCTGCGTGCTCTCGGCCGTGGTGCAATACGCGCCCTATGCGTTGAAAGAGGGCTGGACCTCCGGCAAGCCAAAATTCCTCAAGGCGATCATGGGTGAGCTCGAAACCTATGCGCCTGGCATCGGCGCGACGGTGCGCCACGCCGAGCTCCTGACGCCGGCTGATATCGAGGATCGCTACCGCATGCCCGGCGGCCACTGGCACCATGGCGAGTTGCAGGCCGACCAGATGCTGATGTCGCGGCCGGTCTCCGGCTGGTCGGGCTATGACACGCCGCTCGAAGGCCTGTTCCTTGCCGGTGCCGGCTCGCATCCGGGCGGCGGCATCTCCGGCGCGCCCGGCCTCAACGCCGCGCGCCGCATCATCGCGATGAGGGCATGAGGATGATTTCGCTATTCACAAACGCAGCGCTCCACGGCGCCCCCCTCTGGCCTGCCGGCCATCTCCCCCACGAGGGGGGAGATCAGCTGTCCGCACGCCCGGCTCACCTCCCGCAACGTTGGCGATTGGCGAAAGCCAGGGCGACGGCCAATCTCCCCCCTTGTGGGGGAGATGTCCGGCAGGACAGAGGGGGGCGCGAAGGAACGCCGTCATGATTCGTCATGTGGAAATCAACTCCGCGCGCAGCGCGGCACAATCCCACTTCCGCACGCTGCGGCTGGGCACTCCCTTCCAGCCGCGCATCGACGCGCTGGGGCTGAAGCAGGACTGGTACAGCTGGGCCGGCTATCGCGCGCCGCATTCGCTGTGGGACGAGGAGCTTGAATATTTCGCCATCCGCAGCCAGGCGGCGCTCTTCGACATCTCGCCGATGACCAAATATCGGATCGAGGGTCCGGACGCCGAAGCCTATCTCGATCGCGTCACCCTGCGCGACGTCACCAAGCTGAAACCCGGCCGCGTCCACTACACCGCCTGGTGCGACGACGAGGGTTTCGTGCTCGACGACGGCACGCTGTTCCGGCTGTCGCCGACGCGCTTCCGGCTGTGCTCGCAGGAGCGGCACCTGCCCTGGCTGCTCGACAGTGCCATCGGCTATGAGGTCAGCGTCGAGGAAGAGACAGAGGCTGTCGCCGGCCTGGCGCTGCAAGGCCCGACCTCATTCGCTATCCTGCGCGACGCGGGCTTCGTCGGTGTCGAGCGGCTGAAAGTTTTCGACCTGGCCGAGTTCGAGCATGATGGCGCGACGGTGACCATCTCACGCACCGGCTTCACTGGGGATCTCGGCTACGAGCTGTTCGTACCGGCCGACAAGGCGCTGAGCCTATGGGACAGGCTGATGGCCGCGGGCGAATTGCGCGGCATCCGCGCCATCGGCTACACGGCGCTGAACCGAGCCCGGCTGGAAGCCGGCCTGATCGTCGCCAATGCCGACTTCACAACGTCCGAGCATGCCATCCGCACCGACCGTCTGCGCATGCCCGACGAGATCGGACTCGGCTTTATGATCGATCCGGACAAGGGACATTTCAACGGCCGCCGCGCCATCCTCGAAGCGCGCGCCAGGAAGAAGCTGCGCCATGTGCTGGTCGGGCTGGAGATCGAAGGCAACATCCCGGCCGAGCACGCCATCGTCTATTATCGCAAGAGCCAGGAGGTCGGGCTGGTCAGCGCGGCGATGTGGTCGCCCATGGCCAAACGCAACATCGCGCTCGCCTCGCTCAAACGGCCTTATGGCGACACCATCGTCGACGACCTCTGGGTCGAGATTTACGCCATGCGCGAGCTGCAGTACCAGAAGCTGATGAAGCGGGCGAAAGTGGTGCCGCGGCCCTTCATCAAGCTCGACCGCCGCACCGCCAACCCGCCCGCGGATTTCTGAGATGGCAAGCGAAGCCGAAGACGTGGAGGCGGAAGCCGCCGAGCAGTGGGAGTTGGTCAACACGCCGCCGGGCGAGATGTGGTCTGGCCGCACCCGCTACGCGGCGGCGATGTATTTTTTCAAGCGCGGCGAGATGAATGCCGAGACGCTGGAGGTCTATCGCATCTGCGCCCGGCTTGATCATGAAAATCCATTGCCGATCATCCGCGACCGCGGCGTCGGCAAGGAATGGCTGAAGCGGATGGGCCTTTAAATTAGAGCAATTCCAGGAAAAGTGTGAGCGGTTTTCCGTCAGGAATTGCGTCAAAACAAAGAGATAGAGCGGTTCGCCGTTTCCTGAAACGGTGAAACGCTCTAGTGTCAGGGTGCCTGCACGCCGCGACAGACAGCGGCGAGCTTGTTGCCGTCTGGGTCGCGCACATAAGCTGCATAGAAGTCCGGGCTGTAGTGCAATCGCAGGCCAGGGGGACCTTCGCAACTTCCTCCCTTGGCGAGGGCTGCGGCATGAAAGTCGTCGACCTGTTTCCATGACCGCGCTCTGAACGCGACCATGCTGCCATTTCCCGTTGTCGCGACTTTTTGGTCGAATGGCTTTCCGATCCAGAACGCCAGTTCGCGCAAGCCGCCATCCTCGTAGGTGCCCCAGCCAGCAGAAATGCTATCCCAGTCAGGATCGCCGGTGACGCAGCGTTCCATGCCCAGCGGCGCTAGCGCGGCATCATAGAACACTGTGGCCCGCTTCAGGTCATTTGTTCCGAAGTAGACATATGTGAGCATGACGCACCCATTGTCCGACAAGGGGCATGAACCGTTTACGAAAGACGGCCGGTCCACTTCACCCTATGGTTCTTTCCAGCACGCTCAACCAGTTTCGATAAGCGATCTTCTCGATCAGCGCGCGTCCGAATCCGCGCGCGGCGAGCGCGTCGATGAGCTTGGGCAGGCCGGCGACGTCGCCGATCGGGGCCGGGATCATGGCGCCGTCGAAATCGGAGCCGAGACCCACGCCATCCTCGCCCAGAGCCTGCAGCAGCGAGTCGATATGGCGCACCATGATGTCGATGCTGGTGTCGGCGTTCATGCGGCCATCCTCGCGCAGGAAGCCGGTGGCGAAGTTCAGGCCGACCATGCCGCCCGATTCGCGGATCGCGCCGAGCTGCCAGTCGGTCAGATTGCGCGAATGGCCGCAGATCGCATGCACGTTGGAGTGGGTCGCGACCAGCGGCGCGTCGCTGAGCTCGGCCACGTCGCGAAAACCCTTCTCGTTGAGATGCGACAGGTCGATCATGATCCTGAGCTGGTTGCAGGCCTTGACCAGCGCCTTACCGGCATCGGTGAGGCCAGGCCCGGTATCGGGCGAGGAGGGAAAGCGGAACGGCACGCCGTTGCCGAAGGCGTTCGGGCGGCTCCAGACGATGCCCAGCGAGCGCAGCCCGGCGGCATGCAGCACGTCGAGCATGGCAAGTTCAGGATCGATCGCCTCGACGCCTTCGATGTGGAAGATCGCCGCGATCGAGCCTTTCGCCATGGCGGCGCGCACATCGCCGGCGCTGCGGCAGACGGTCAGCGCGCCGGCGCGCTCTAGCCTGAACAGGATCGAAGCCATGCCGATGGTGGAGGTGATAGCCTCGGCCTGCGGCAGTTCAGGCGGCAAGGGCTCGTTGTCGCTCGGCGCCGGCGGCACCGCGCTGCGCTTAGACTTTTCGACCGGCGGCGGAAAGATCGCGAACATGCCACCGGCAAAGCCGCCCTTTTTGGCGCGCGGCAGGTCGATATGGCCGCCCGGCGTCCCGTCGATGAACAGTTTTTCGACGTCGGCTTCCTTCGACTGGTAGAGTCGAAGCAGCGTGTCGTTATGTCCGTCGAAAACGGGGATCAGGTCAGTATCGGTCATCAGGGGAGCCATTCAAATCAGTGACGGGCGGGACGACGGAGTTCGTCCGAAGCGAACCGTCAACTTAGGCAAGATGGCCGGGCGGTGCAAATGGCTCTTTCCCTTCTCCCCTTGTGGGAGAAGGTGTCGCCGAAGGCGACGGATGAGGGGTGTTCCAGGGAACGCCGACGTCTCACTTCGCTGGAGCACCCCTCATCCGTCTCGGCGCTACGCGCCGATCCACCTTCTCCCGCAAGGGGAGAAGGAGAAGGCGCTACTGCTTCAGCACATCCGCCCATTCCGGATGACGGCGGAACTGGGCGTTGGCGAAGGGGCAGAGCGGGATGATCTTCTTGCCGGCGGCGCGCGCGTCCTCGACGGCGCGGGTGACGAGCCGGAGCCCGGCGCCCTGGCCGCGAAACACGTCCGTCACTTCGGTATGATCGATGATGAGCTGGTGCTCGCCGATCTTGGTGAAGGTCATCTCGGCCTCGGCGCCGCCGGGGCCGCGCAGCACATAGCGCCCCTTGGAGCCGCGGTCTTCCAGTTCGATCTCGGGCAGTTGGTCAGCCATTTTTACTTGTCTCCTCAGAGCATGATGCCGAAAAGTGTGAAGCGGTTTTCGGACGACATCATGCTCCATCTCTTTGATTTGGAGCCGGCGCCGGCGCGAAGAACCGCCGCGCCGCTTCGATTTCATTCGGCTGAACCTCATGCCCGCCGTCGTGCCATTCCACTGTGACATCGGCGCCGTCGGCGCGCAAATAGGCCTCGAGCCGCGACGTCAAATTGGGCGGGCAGATCGGGTCGCGCCTGCCGGCCGTGATCAGGATGTGGCGGCCGGCAAGGCTGCCTTGGACATCGGGTTCGAACGGGATCAGGGGATGCATCAGCGCCGCGGCGTCGAACAGGCCGGGCTCGGCGAACACCACCGAAGCCAGGATGTTGGCCCCATTGGAGTAGCCGAGGCCGAACACGGCCGACGGTTTCACCGCCTCGACATGCGACTTGACGAAGCCCGCCATCTTCGATGTCGCGCGCGTCAGGTCGTCCATGTCGTAGACGCCCTCGCCGGTGCGGCGGAAGAAACGCGCGGCACCATGCTCCGACACATCGCCGCGCGGCGAGATGATCGTCGCCGAAGGCACAAGCTCGCGGCCGAAGCCAAGAAGCTGGTTCTCATCCGCGCCGGTGCCGTGGAAGACGAAGAGCAGCGGGCTGCCCGGCGAACCGGGCAGCATCTTGTGGATGTAAGCGTCCTTGCTCATGGCTTCAGTCTTCCAGCTTCTGCAGATGCTCTTCGAGGTAAAGTCTGAGATGCTGATGCTGCGACGGCAGCTTCAGCGCCTCGCCAAGATGGGCGGTGTCCTCGTCGCGGTCGAAGCCGGGCTCGTTGGTGGCCACCTCGAACAGCACGCCGCCCGGCGTGCGGAAATAGATCGCCCAGAAATAGTCGCGATCGATAACCGGCGTCACACCGTAACCGGTGTCGACCAGCGCCTTGCGCACCTCGAGTTGCTTGGCGCGATCCTCGACCGCGAAGGCAACGTGGTGCACCGAGCCGGCGCCGAGATTGGCGAAGCCGGCGCCCGGCAGCGATTCGATGTCGACGACATCGGCGCCATTGCCGTTCTTGATCGCCAGCCGGCGGACGTTGCCGGACTTGTCGACCTCCTCATAGCCCATGAATTTCAAGAGCTCCTCCGTGGCGCCGCCATCCTTCAGCCGGAGCGAGACCGAGTGAAAGCCGCGGATCGCCTCGTCGGAGGGAACGCCGCCCTTGACCCAGGGCGCTCTGCTGTCGGCCTTGTCCTCGACCAGCGCGAAGCTGTCGCCGTCAGGACCGGTGAAGGTGAGCCGCTTCTCGCCGAAACTTTCGCTACGCGCCACGTTGCCGACGCCTTCATCGGCGAAGCGCTTTTCCCAATAGGCGAGCGTGCCGTCCGGCACCGAGAACACCGTGGTGCCGACTTCACCGACGCCGTGCCGGCCCTTGCCGATATCGGGGAACGGGAAATAGGTCATCACCGAACCCGGCGTGCCGACCTCGTCGGCATAGTAGAGGTGATAGACATCCGGCGCGTCGAAATTGACGGTCTTCTTCACCCGGCGCAGGCCGAGCTTTTTCGTGAAGAAGTCATTGTTGCGGCGTGCGTCGCTCGCCATCGAGGTGACGTGATGCAGGCCCTGGATCTGGTTGAGCATGATCGCTCCTTCCTTTGTTCTTGCGCGGCCCTCGCCGCTGTCCACGCCAATATGAGGATAGGCGAGCCTGCGGCAAAGCGGTCAAACACAGAATGGACTGTGTCATAAAAGTGAACGACTGTCCGAAATATGTTCACCAATCTATCACCGTCACAGGCTTGCACCGCTTATGATTTCCGTTCCATCTGGGCGCTTCCACACGGAGACCATCTTGGACCACCAGCCTCACCACCCGAATGTTCTCCTGATCACCTGCGACCAATGGCGTGGCGATTGCCTGTCGGCGGCCGGCCACCCGGTGGTGAGGACGCCAAATGCGGATGCGCTCGCAGCCGAGGGCGTGCTCTTCCGCCGCCATTATGGCGGGGCAGCGCCTTGCTCTCCGGCCCGCGCCTGTCTCTTTACCGGCCTCTACCAGATGAACAATCGCGTCTGCCGCAACGGTACGCCGCTCGACGCGCGCCATGGCAACATCGCACTTTCGGCGCGCGCGGCGGGCTACGATCCAACCCTGTTCGGCTACACCGATGTCGCGCTCGATCCGCGCCAGCTTGCGGCGGGGGATCCGCGCCTGCGCAGTTATGAAGGCGTGCTGCCTGGCTTCACCGTCCGGCAGGCTTTGCCCGAGCATCAGAAGCAGTGGCTGTCGTGGCTGCGCGCGCAAGGCATCGACACAAGCGCCGGAAGCCCCGACATCCACCGTCCAGCCGGCGGACAGGACAAGGGCGACGTGACCAACGCGCCTCCGATCTACACAAAGGACCAGACGCCGAGCGCTTTCCTGGCTGGCGAATTCATCCGCTGGCTTGGCGAGCAGGAGAAGAGCGCGCCATGGTTCGCGCACATCTCCTTCATCAGCCCGCACCCGCCTTTCATCGTGCCGGAGCCCTACAACGTGATGTACGATCCGGCTGAAGGTCCTGCCTTCAGGCGCGCGGCAAACCCCCAAGCTGAAGCCGCGAGCCACCCCTACCTCGCCTACGATCTCGCCCTCCAGAAAAGAACGAAATTCGTTCCGGGCATGGAGGGCAAGGTGCCGGACTGGAGCGAGGAGAATTTCCGCCGTATCCGCGCGATCTATTACGGGATGATTTCGGAGGTCGACGCGCAACTCGGCCGCATTTGGCAGGCGATCAGGTCCGCCGGTGCCTGGGAAGACACCGTCATCGTGCTGACATCCGATCACGCCGAGATGATGGGCGACCATTTCATGCTCGGAAAGGGCGGCTTCTTCGACGCCAGCTACCACATTCCGCTGATCGTCCGCGACCCCCGCCGAAGAGCCTCGGCCGGTTCATCCGTGGATCATTTCACCGAAGCCGTCGACGTCTTTCCCACCGTGCTCGACCTGATCGGCGCCGCGCCGCAGCGCCATCTCGACGGCTGCTCGCTCACGCCGTGGCTTGACGGCGACCGGCCCGGGAACTGGCGCAACACCGCGCATTGGGAGTTCGACTTTCGCACGGTCGCGGAAGGCGAAGCGGAACGCCATTTCGGCATGGAATCGCGCGACTGCAACCTCGCCGTCATCCGCTCGGCCGACTTCAAATATGTCCATTTCGGCGGCGGCCTGCCGCCGCTTCTGTTCGACCTATCGAAAGACCCGGGAGAACTGAACAACGTGGCGAACGACCAGGCCTATCTGCCGGTACGGCTGGAGTTCGCAGAGAAGATGCTAGCCTGGCGCGCCGCTCACCTCGACCAGTCGCTGGCACTGGCGGAACTGACGGACGATGGCGTGGCCGGGTACGTGGGGCAGGCAGTAGGCAGGTAGGCAGTAGAATACTCCAAACGGCCTAAAGTGCTGGCCAGCGAATTTCCCTACTGCCTACTGCCTACTCACTACTCCCTTACTTCAGCATCATCCGCTGCTGGTCGCGATTGGCGGCATAACTGCTCTTGTCATAGGCCGTCTGCGCCTCCAGCTGCTCCTTGGTGAAGTTGGTGTAGAGGTATTTGTTGCCGTCCTTGTCGGTCATGAATTTCAGCTTGTCCATGCCGACCGCCACTTCCTTGGCGCCGATGCCGAGGAAGCCGCCGACGTCGATGACAACCGCGTCCGGCTTGTTTTCGGGCGTCAGCACGACATCGCCGATGGTACCGATCTTGGCGTCGTTGGCGCCATAGACCGTCGTCCCCTTCAGATCGTCGACCCTGATATTGCCCATGGGCATTTCCGTCAGCGTCGACTTGTCGATCGAAGCGGTCTTGGTCGCGTCTGTGGCAGCAGCGCCGGTATCGGCCGGCTTGTTTTCAGCCGTGCTCTGGGCGGGCGGCGTCGCAGGCTTGGCCTCCGCAGTCGACTTGGCGGGCTCTGCAGGCTTGGCCCCCTTGTCGGAGGTCGTGTCCGAAGACACCACCGCAGGCGTGGTCGCTGCAGGAGCGTTGTTCGCGGCCGCCGTCGTGGCCGGTGCCGGATCATAGGCCTTGCGGTCGAAGTCCGGCTGCGCCTGAAGCTGCTCCTTCGTCGTCTCCGCCACCAGCCAGCGATCGCCGTTCTTCTCGGCCCACTTGGCCTTGTCGAAGTCATAGGTGACGTTCTTCGTGCCGATGCCAAGGAAGCCGCCGACGCCGATCACCAGCGAGTCCGCCTTGCCGTCCTTGGCAAGCACGATGTCCTTCACGTCGCCGATCTTCTGGGCATCGTCCGCGGTGCCGTTATAGACCGACTCGCCCATGATGTTGGAAGCGAGGTTTCCCTCCGCCTTCTTCACCGGCTCGGCCGGTGCGGCCGCCGGAGCCTGCGCTGTCGTCGTGTTGTTGGTAGGCTGCGTTGTGTCGGTCGACTGCGCCGGCGCAGGGTCATAAGGCTTGCGGTCGAAGGCCGGCAGGGCGTTCAGCTCATCCTTGGTCGACTTCGCGACGAGCCAGCGGTCGCCGTTCTTTTCGGCCCATTCCAGCTTCGCGTAGTCGAAGGCGACGTCCTTTTTGCCGACGCCGAGGAACCCGCCGACGCCGATGATGGCGGACTTGGCCTTGCCGCTGGAATCGAAGACGACGTCATCGACCTTGCCGATGTCCTGGGCATCGTCACCGGTGCCATTGTAAACGGATTCGCCGATGATGTTGGACATGAGCGCGCCATCGGCGCGCGGCACCGGAGCCGTATTTTCGGCCGCTGGGGCCTGTTGCGCCGGAGCGGGTGTCGTCTGCGCAAAAGCGCCGGTTGCGAGCAGTGTAGCGATCGCGGTGGTCGCAAAAAGAGTGCGGATCATGATGGTCTCTCCTCGTGCCTGATTTGTGCATTGCGCTCATCCGGCCAACCTGTGAACGGCGGGTCGGGAGCGGCAGTGTCGACAGGTTCACAACGTCGTGACCGGGGTGTTGTTCCAATCACGGCCGTCCACGAGCATCTGGGTTGCCAAACCTCCGGGGGAACCTTTGCGGCCGCATCCTCGTTCCAGCCTGCGGCTGAGGGGCCCTGGCGGCTCAAAGCGGCCTGAAGGGAATACGGAGCGGATATGCGATTTGCTGCGGTGCTTAATCACGACGGCGGCACGCTCCGCACCGTCGACATGGACGCTTTCTCCGGACAATTGCGTCAGGCGCTTGAAGCGGCGGGACATTCGGTCGATATCGACATCGTAGCCGGCCGCGATGTCGCTACCGCGCTGGAGAAGGCCATCGCCAGGCGCAACATCGACGTAATCCTTGCCGGTGGCGGCGACGGCACGATCTCGACCGCGGCGTCCCTTCTCATGAACAAGAAGAAGGCGCTGGCCATTTTACCTGCGGGGACGATGAACCTCTTCGCGCGCGGCCTGGGCATTCCGCAGACATTGGAGGCAGCGCTGCAGTCCTTTGCCGATGGCGAGGTGATCGCCGTCGACATGGCGAGCGCCAATGGCCAGCCTTTCGTGCATCAGTTCTCGGTCGGCATGCATGCCAAGATGGTCCAGCTGCGCGAGAAAATGGATTTCGGCTCGCGCCTTGGAAAGATGCAGGCCTCCGTGCGCGCCGCCTGGGCGGCGATCAAGAATCCACCGGCGCTAAAAGTGAGCCTGAGCATCGGCAAGGCCGAGATCGTGACGCGCACGACGGGCATCGGCATCTCCAACAATCTGTTCGGTGAGGGCCACCTGCCCTATGCGGACAATCCGGCCGGCGGCGTGCTCGGCATCTATGTCAGCGTCGCGCGACGGCGTCACCATTTGGCAAAGCTGCTGCTCGACATGCTGCGCGGCCGGCTGCGCCAGAGCGCCCATGTCGAAGTTCATCAGGCCGGCAAGGTTGTCCTGAAGATCCTCTCGCCCGCCAGGAAATTCCGCGCCGTCCTCGACGGCGAACTGATCAGGCTGGAGGGCGAAACTACGATCGAAATCCACCCCGGCGCGTTGAACGTGCTTGTTCCGTCAAGCGGCGTCAGCGCAAAGGCAGCTTGAAGACAGCGCTTCAGGGTTTCGCGGTCGGCTGGCCTGGAGCAGTGCCCTGCTCGGTGCCAGGCGGCTGCGGGACATGCTGCTCGCCGGAGGTCGGCGACTTTATCAACTCCCCGTAAATCTCCGCCGCCCCCCACGCAATGAAGGCCAGCAACAGGCCGGCTATGAGAATCCTTAAAGCATGCCAACCCCAGTGTCCCTGCCGGGCTTTGTCTTCAGGAACGATCTTGGTCATGATTGGCCTCCATGTTGCGTGGCGGCGGGCGTTTCGGGCGCGGCACGATTGGGTAACGGGCCCTTGCCGTGAAGGTTCCGAGCGGGTGACACAGCGTTGAAGATCATTGGACGAATGAGGCCCAAAGCAGGCGTTTGAAGCTCGCCAGCAAGTCAGCCGCGAAGGCCATGCTTAAGCGGGCCGCCACGCCGAAAGACCTCGACAGCCTAATGCAGGTCGTCCCGACCTTGCTTTGGCGGCGCGGGCTTGGTGTTCTCCCGATAGATGGCGTAGGCGACGACCGCGAGGGCGGGCGCGGCAATGGCTGCCAGTCCGCCCCTGCTCTTGGCAAATGCCGGAAGCAGGGCAAGCGCCGCGGTAACACCCACCGCCGTCATATCGGCCTGTCGCCGTCGCGCGCGCCGTTTGCCGCGCATGTTAGCGGTCAGCTTGTGGATGACGATGATCAGCCCGGCAAGCACTAGGAACCCGATGCCGAAGCCCAGGCTGGTCGCCAACGGTCCGTAGCGCGCCGCCAGCGAGATATAGGCGGCGCCGATAAGGAAGCCGACGCCGCAAAGGGCAAGAATGGCGGCAAGCCCATAAAGGATGACGGTTATCCGCGCCCTTTGCACGGCAGCCATGGCCTCGCCCGAGGCGAGGGCAGAGATCAGCGAGACAAGCGTCCCCATCTGCGGTTAGCGGCGGGAAAGGAGGGCGAAGAGATAGCCGACGCCCGCGGCGATCGCCAGCGAGGTCACCGGCTTCTCACGCACCTTGGCTATCAGCTGCGCTTCGATGTCCTCCGCACTTCCCCGCATGCTTTCGAACGCGGCTTCGCCTTGGGCGCGCAACTGTTCAACGCCATCCGCGGCGGCGCGCCGCGCCGCGCCGTAACCGTGTTGGCCGGTCTTGGCGAGTTGCTCCGTGAGTTTCTGGATATCCGCCTTCAACTGCTCGATATCGGCCTCGAGATCGGCGGTGGTTGCTTGGTCCGTTGCGGATTTGCCTGCGGCGGTTGCCATTCTCTAACTCCTTGCGTTTGCGTTGGTTTCAACGCCCGTTCTGCACCATGGTTCCGGGTCCGGCCTCTCACTGCACTTTAGGGCGTGTTGAGATTCGGGTCAGGCCGAGTCGAAAATGGTGGCTTCCGAGAACCGGAGCGGAGCGTACTCAAAGTACGTGAGCACCGGAAGCGCAGGAAGCCACCATTTGCAGGCCGGCCTCACCTGAATCTCAACACGCCCTAGATCAGCGGCCTGCGTTCCTCGCCCAACCCTTCCCAGCGCGCGAGCTTCTTCAGCCCATCATAATCGATCACTTCGCAGCCACCATCCCGCCACAGGACCAATTTGCGGTCCATCAGCTTGCGGATCGTCTTGTTGGTGTGGACAAGCGAGAGGCCAAGCGTGTTGGCGATGTGCTGTTGCGTGATCGGGATTTGCACCGGCGTCTTGCCGTTGAGGCCGGCGCCGCGAGCCCGGCTGGTGATAAACGCGATAAGATAGGCGGCGCGCTCGAGCGCGGTGCGACGGCCGATGCTGAGCAGATTCTCGTCCAGCATGCGCTCCTCTCGCGAAGCGATCCAGGTTATGTCATAGGCAAGGCCGGGGTGGTTGCGATAGAGTTCCTGCAACTGCTCGCGTTCGAAGACGCAAAGCAACATCGGCGACAGGGCTTCGACGGAATGCTGCATTTCGCCCATCAGGCTGCCCTGCAGGCCGATGAGGTCGCCGGGCATGGAAAAATTGAGGATCTGCCGCCGCCCGTCGGGCAACAGCTTGTAGCGGAACGCCCATCCCGACAGTACCGTGTAGAGGTGGGCGCTGTGGCTGCCTTCGACCAACACCGTCGCTCCCTTGTCGACGGCAAGTTCCCCGCGCTTAAAGGTGCTGATGAATGACAATTCCTGCTTGTCGAACTCACGGAATGCAGGCAAGGGCCGCAAGGGGCACTTTTCGCAAGGATATTGACGGCTGGCGACCGGACGTGCGCTTTGGCTGGACATTTCGACCCCTCTTCGAAATCCCTGCCCTTGTGGGCGCAGGGAAACGCTTGAGTCAGGCAGGGGTTCCGCGAGGCGGACCCCATGTCTTTTTTAAATGACATGACAGCCAATTCCGCGCATGAGTGCGGCCCTGCCGAGGAGACATAGGTGCCAGCATTGCTTGACGGACTGCGTATCCTCATCCTGGAAGACGAGTTCCTGATCGCGATGGATGTCGAGCAGCTTTGCCGCGACCATGGCGCCGCAGACGTCACGATCGCCCGCGAGCTCGCGGAGATCGACGGGCAGGCCCTGCCGGAGCGCTTCGACGTGGCCGTCGTCGATCTGATGCTTGGCGGCGTCTCGACCCTGGATTTCGCCGCACGGTTGCAGAGCGAGGGCGTGCCGTTCGTATTCGCCTCCGGCTATTCGGATTCGGACGAAATCAAGGGCTCATTCCCGGACATAAAGCTGGTGACCAAGCCTTATTCGGGCGAAGACCTGATCGAAGCCGTGGCGATGGCCTGCGGCCGGGTCGCCTCGGCTTGAGGCCATCATGCTATCGGAATTGCAGGCGATCGGCTCACGCCGCGTTCGAGCCTGTCACTTGCGCCGAGATCGCGTCAGGTCCGAATTCATCCTCGCCGGAAATCTTGAGGATCTCCTGCAGCCTGGTGCGCGCCCGGCTGACACGGCTCTTGATCGTGCCGACCGCGCAGCCGCAGATTTCGGCGGCCTCCTCGTAGGAAAAGCCGGAAGCGCCGATCAGGATGATGGCTTCGCGCTGGTCCTCGGGCAGCTGCTCGAGCGCGCCGCGGAAATCCTTGAGGTCGAGCTGGCCGTGCTGGGCCGGATGAACGGCAAGCCTGGCGGTCATGATGCCGTCGCTGTCCTGCACTTCGCGGCCGCGCTTGCGCATCTGCGAATAGAATTCGTTGCGCAGGATGGTGAACAGCCAGGCCTTGAGATTGGTGCCCGGCTGGAAACTCTCATGCTTGTCCCACGCCTTGACCAGCGTTTCCTGGACGAGGTCGTCGGCCCGGTCGGCGTTCTGCGTCAGCGACACCGCGAAAGCACGCAGGCTCGGGATCGCGCCGAGCAGCTCGGTCTTGAAGCTCTGGGATACCGCCGCCATGCCTCAGTCCTTTTTCTGGGCAGGTTCGGTCTGTTCCAGTTGGCTCAGCAACTGAGCGAAACGGTCCGGCACCTGGTCCGAGACCAACTCGTCATAATATTGCTTGAGCTTGCGAGCAATTTCGGAGTTCGCCCCAAGCGGGTTGCCATCCCCGTTCCGATGCCTGCTTTTGGCACCAGCCATCTGCTTTTTTGACATTTCTTTCATGGTCGCCCTAGTTTCCAGCACCCGAACCGCTCTTCGACTTCACACCACAACGCAAGCGGAACCTTCGTCTGGTTGCCCATCCCGAGACCGCGAAACGCCGGCCTGCTAATTTAGTTCCACAGCCGGCGGAACTTTTTCCGAAAGCCGGCGTTGGTTTTCTAGGGGCTTGCAGTGGTATGGCCTTGAACGTGCAACGTCATCTGAGGGAGACGTAAATAATGAGTTTGTCCGCCACCATCGCTCCGCATCTTCCGTTCCTGCGCCGCTTCTCACGCGCGGTGTCCGGGTCGCAAGAGAGCGGTGACGCGCTGGTCGCCGCGATGCTGGAAGCCATCATCGCCGACACCAATATCTTCCCCGAAGCCTCCAGCGACCGTATCGCGCTATATAAGGTCTTCGCCAGGCTATTCACCTCCGTTGCCATCCGCGTGCCGCAGGAGCAGGCCCAGACAGCCTGGGAGCAGCGGGCGGCGGCCAATCTGAACGCGATCGCGCCCCTACCGAGGCAGGCTTTCCTTCTTGTCGCCGTGGAAGGTTTCAGCGAGGACGAGGCGGCGGAAGTTCTCGACGTCGACGAGGACGAGTTCTCGGAGTTGCTTGCGCAGGCAAGCAACGAGATTTCGCGACAGGTCGCGACCGACGTGCTGATCATCGAAGATGAGCCGCTGATTGCCATGGACATCGAAGAGATGGTCGAAAGCCTCGGCCACCGGGTCGTCGGCACGGCGCGTACACATGCCGAGGCAGTGGCCATGTTCGGCAAGACGCGGCCGAAAATGGTGCTGGCCGACATCCAGCTCGCCGACGGCAGCTCTGGCATCGAAGCCGTCAACGAGATCTTGTCGTCGACGCCGGTACCGGTGATCTTCATCACCGCCTTCCCGGAACGCCTGCTGACCGGCGAACGCCCCGAGCCGGCCTTCCTGGTCACCAAGCCTTTCAATCCCGACATGGTCAAGGCTCTGATCAGCCAGGCCCTGTTCTTCGACCGTCAGGCCAAAGCCGCCGCCTGATCCGCTCCGAGTTTTGGACCGTTTTGAGCGTCATGCGAGGCCTTCGCGCCTCGCATGACGCTCGTCCGTTTGCGATCTGAAAAGTCCCCTCAAAGGGGATCGTCTTTTTCAGCAAATGGTGGAACAAACGGCACCGACCCACGTTCTTTTCCCGACATAACAAGGAGACGCATCATGCTGTACTGGGCGCTCGTATTTCTCGTAGTTGCGATCATCGCCGGCGCGCTTGGGTTCGGCGGCATCGCCGGCACATCGGCGGGCATCGCGCAAATCCTGTTCTTCATCTTCCTCGCCTTCCTGATCATTTCGCTCATCGCAGGCCTCTTCAGGAGAGCCTGACCGCGACACTGGAAGCCGCACCCCTCAAACGGTTTCCAGCCACCGCCGGGCGGCGTCTCGAAAGAGCGCCGTCCGGCGGACCGTTTTGGAGAGCATAGCGTCGGAACCAGTTGCGGATTGAGCCGTTCAAGGACCGAGTGCGGGGATGTTCCAATGCCTCCCGAGGATTCCACGAAGGACAGGACTGAAAATCAGGACACGGAGGTGATCGCGATGCATCCCGCTGAAAGCGGGATGCAGGTGGGGCGAGCCTTGCTTCATGCCCTGCACAATGCCGGAATCTCGGTTCTTTATCAGGATCGGCAGATGAAGACGGTCTGGGCGCGCAACATGAGCGCGCCCTGGGCGTCCGAAACCGCCGACGGCAAGGATCTGCTTTCGCCGGCACAGGCCGAACGCATAAGGGCCGCCAAGCTCAAGGTGATCGAATCCGGCGACGCGGACCAGCTCGAGCTCAGCATTCCAGGAAGCCAGGGCGTCCGTTGGTTCCAGCTTTGGATCGATGCCGACCGCAGTGACACCAGCGAAGTCCTCGGCGTCGTCACCACCATGGTCGAGACGACGGAGCAGAAACGCCGCGAGCAGACGCTGAAGACATTGCTGCGCGAAGTCAGCCATCGATCGAAAAACCTCCTAGCCATCATCCAGAGCATCGCCACACAGACAGGGCGCTACACGGAGACGCTTGGCGAGTTCCTGGCGCGGTTTCGCGGCCGGCTGCAATCGCTCGCTTCCTCGCAGGACCTGGTCACATCCTCCAACTGGCGGGGTGCGGCACTGCACGAACTCGTATCCGGCCAGGTCGGCCGCTACAGCGCCGATCTGGGGCGAAGCCTGCGGTTCGCGGGCGACAATCCGTATCTTAATCCCAATGCCGCCCTGCATATTGGCTTGGCGATGCACGAATTGGCTGTGAACTCAGTGAGCTACGGCGCGCTATCGCAACCGGACGGCCATGTCGAAGTGAGCGCAAGGCTTGAACCTGAAAGCGGAACCTCGCCCAGCCTTTTGCTGACGTGGACGGAGTCGGTCGGCGACGCGCCGCGCAATGAAAAGCGCTTTGGCAGCGTGGCGCTGGAGCGCGTCGTGCCGATGTCGCTGAACGGCTCGGCGACGCTCGAAATCGGCAAGGACCGCATGGAATACCGCCTCACCGTCCCGCATGGAAATTTCGAGACGGATTGATTGCGTCCCCATGGCGCCAAGCTTTGCAGCGAAGGCCTTTAACCCCCTGTTCACCATAAAGTCAGATCCTATGTTGCCGGCTGGCGATGCGCCGGAAACCCGTCCGTGCCTCCCGGCGCGCGATCTGGGAGACTGGAATGATGGTTGCCGACATGAACAAGCTGGAGCAGGCCGCCCGTGTCTCGATGAGCGGCTTCCAGGATGCCGAGCCGCAGCCGGCACCGCGACCATTCCATCTTTCGCTCCGCCTTGGCGCGGTCGCGCTTCTCGCCGCCGTGGCCCTGACCGCAGCCTGGCAATTGTTCTGACTCCGTATGCGGCTTGGACCGCGGGCATGTCGACCAGAGTTGCGCGGCAGCGTCGGGTAAACGACAGCCATCAGGAACAGGACTTAAAGCGCGTCGCCTGCATCCAATTCGACGCCACGCTTTGAACCCGGCTCCGGAACTTTCGCTCGCCGAGAATCGTTGTTTGCGGCGAGAGGTTTGGAGCCATGGAACACATCGCCGCACTGCTCTTCGTCGTCGGTTGCTCGAGCACAATGACCGATTGCCGCGAACTCGAAGTGCCGGTCAGCGTCTTTGAGACCGCGCAAGCCTGTGTCGCCGAAAGACCCTTCGCCCTTGGCGACCTGCGGGGCCGGGCTCCCCGCATTATCGGCAAATGCCTGGCCGTCGATCCGGCCCTGGAGGACGATTACGACCACATCGCCTGGAACGTGCGGCCCGACGGCACGCTGGTCGCGTCTCTGGAGGTTTCCGGCATGCTTGTCGCGTCGAACAGCGCACGCCCCGAAAAAGACTATCTTAAACAACAGTAAGATCGGGCAGGCAAAGCCCGTTTTTTCATGCTAAATGGCGGCTGGCACTGCCGAAAAGTGAGGACAAAAGTGAGGAGCATTTCAATGCGGAAAATGATTATTGCCATGGTTGCCGTTGTCGCTGTCAGCGGCTGCACCACGACCGAGCAGGATGTCGTGGGCGGTGGCCTGATCGGCGCCGGCGTGGGCGGCCTGGTCGGCGGCGGCAAGGGTGCGCTGATCGGCGCGGCCGTCGGCGCCGGGTCGGGCCTCCTGGTTCGCAACCTGCGCAACGGCTATTGCCAGTATCGCGATCATCGCGGCCGGATCTACACGGCTCGCTGCAACTGATACCGGAAAGGAACCGGAGGCCGCTAACCGGCCTCCGGTTCCAATCCGCTGGATAACCCCCCCATCGCGGGAGATCTTGGCCGCTCACTCGGTCAGCGGGATTTTGATTTCCACCTTTAATCCGTCGCCGCGATAATCGCGCGCGATCGTGCCGCCCAATTCGCGCGTGACGTTGAGATCTATCAGCTTGGTGCCGAAGCCGGTCTTTGCCGGCTCCTCCAATTTCTTATGACCCGCTTCGCGCCAGTTCAGGGTGAGCGTCCGATCGCGACCGCGCCCCTCCACGTTCCAGTCGACCTTGAGGGCGCCCACCGAGCTGCCAGCCTCGCCGTATTTCAACGCATTGGTGGCGAGCTCGTGGAAGGTCAGACCGAGCGCCTGCGTCGTCGTCTCGTCGAGCAGCACCTCCGGCCCTGACAACACCCCTTCGGGGAGGTCCTTGCCGAACACCTGCCCGAGCTCGATACGCAGCAGGTCGCCGAGATCGGCCTTCTGCCAGCGCGAGCGCGTGAGCATATCCTGCGATGCGGCCATGGCCTGCAGGCGCGCCGAGAACGATGCCGAAAACTCCTTGACGTCGGTGGCTTGCGAGGCCGTCTGCCGCGCGATCGCCAGCACGCGGGTGATCGAATTCTTGATGCGGTGCTTCATCTCCTGCAGGATCAGGTCCTTTTCCAGCAGGCTCTTTTCCGTCGCCTCGTGCAGCGCCGATTTCGCGTCATACGCACGCTCCTGATAGCGCGCCACCAGGGCGATGGCGCCGGCGAGCAATAGGCCGAACAGCCCGAGCATCACCGGAATGGCGCGCGAGGACGGTGGCTCGAAGGCGCTTGTCGGCCTGAACAGCACCGTCCAGGGCCGGCCCGCGACGACGATATCGCGACGCGCCAGAAGCTTCGCGCCGATACGTTCCGCCGGCGGTGCTTCCGAACGGAAAAGCAGATTGCCGGCCTCCGGCTTGCCGTCATAGACCTCGACATTGACCGGCAGCAGCGGCGAATGGCTGAGCGCGACCTGGAACAGGTCCTGCGCGCGGAACGCGGCGTAGAGAAAACCGGCTGTCGAGGAGCGGCTTGCATTGATCACCTCGGGTGCGGTTTCGACGTTAAGCCGCACGAAAACCAGGAATCCGGTGAAGGTCTGCGCCACGCCGGCGCCCTGGCCGAGCTGGACCATGCCGCTCGCATGCTGCTGGTCGTCGGCCATCGCCCTCTCGATCGCCGCGCGCCGCACCGGCTCGCTGAACATGTCGAACCCGATGATCGACTGGTTGGACGTGTCGAGCGGCTCGAACAGCACGATGGGCGTGCGCCATTGCTGGGTCGTCGCAGGGTAGATCGGGTGGGCCGACCCATGGTCGCGCAGGATATCGCGTTCGACCGCCGCCTCGTCGCCGGCTTTGGCTAGCCTCAGGAAGCCGATACCGCGCAGCCCGGCGAAATTGTCGTTGATGTCGAGCGCGGTGAAGAAAGCCTTGAACTCGCCGCGCGTGATGTCACCGTTGCGCGCATCGAACAGCGCCTGCGTTGAGCGCAGCAGCGACAGATGCAGGTCAATGCGGCTCTCGATGCGGCTGAGCGCATCGTCGGCGGTGCCTTCGAACTTTATCCGCGCTGCCTCTTGCGTCGCGAAATAGGCGAACCCCGCCATCGTAAGGCTGATCAGCGCGACGGCGATGAAAGCGACGATGGGGAAGAGTTTCTTCAAATCAAGATGCGGCCCGTGGACGGTCGACCATCTTTATGGGCAAGTCCCCGCGCCAACACAATGGCGCGGTCAAATCATCAACCCGGCTGGTACATCACGCAGCCGTTAATTAGCCGGCTATATACCGGCGTTATGCCGCGATCTTCAGCGCGCCCGGGCCGGGGATGGCGCCGGGCGGGCATTTGCCGAGGATGATCATCCCGAGCACCTCGTCCTGGGTGACGTCGGTGGTGCGCGCGGTGCCGACGACCTGGCCGTTCTTCATCACGCAGACCCGGTCGGCGAGCTCGAACACGTCGTGGATGTCGTGGCTGATCAGGAAGATGCCGATGCCGTCGGCCTTGAGCTGCTTGACCAGCTCGCCGACCTGGGCAGTCTCCTGCGGCCCGAGCGCGGCCGTCGGCTCGTCCATGATCAGGATGCGGGCGTTGAACAGGATCGCGCGCGCGATCGCCACCGACTGGCGCTGTCCGCCCGACAGCTTGATGACCGGCTCCTTGAAGCGCTGGAAGCGCGGATTGAGCCGCCCCATCACCTTGCGCGCCTCGGCTTCCATGGCGACGTCGTCGAGCGTGCCCCAGCCGGTCATCAGCTCGCGGCCGAGGAAGAGATTGGCGGCGGCATCGACATTGTCGGCCAGCGCCAGCGTCTGGTAGATCGTCTCGACGCCGTATTTCTTGGCGTCGCGCGGATTGGAGATCGAAGCCTCCTCGCCATTGATGAAGATCTGTCCGTTGTCGCGCTTGTAGGCGCCTGACAGAATCTTGATCAGCGTCGACTTGCCGGCGCCGTTGTGGCCGAGCAGCGCCATCACTTCGCCGGGGAAAAGATCGACGGACGCGTCGTCGACGGCGCGGATGCCGCCGAAGGCAATCGAGATGTTGCGCATGTCGACCAGCGGAACGCCGGAGGGAGCGGATTTGTCAGCCATGTTGTTTCTCCTCCCTCAGGCCCGCTTGCGATAGAGGGTGTCGAGCCACACCGCCACGACCAACACGGCACCCACGACAATGCTCTGCAGCGGCGAATCGACGCCGAGCAGCACCATGCCGGACTGCAGCGACTGCATCAGCAGCGCGCCCAGCATGGCGCCGAGCACGGTGCCGGAACCGCCGGCGAGCGACGTGCCGCCGATGACGGCCGCTGCGATGACCAGCAGCTCGTCCAGCGTTCCGAGCGCATTGGTGGATGAATTCTGCCTGGCCGACGAGATTGCCGCCGCGATCGTCGCCAGCACGCCCATGATCATGAACACCTTCATGGTGATCCAGCGTGTGTTGATGCCGGCGAGGTTGGCCGCTTCCGGATTGCCGCCGATGGCGAAAACATAGCGGCCGAAGCGCGTGCGCTTGGTGACGAAGGTCATGATCAGGCCGACGGCGACCGCCATCAGCACCGGAATGGCGATGCCATGCGCGATGAACAGTCCGCCCTCGGGGATGGTGATGTTGTTGGCGGCGGCGTAGCGGTTCACGATGCCGACCGGCCAGGGATAGGAGTTGGCGAGCCACACGGCGCCGAGGATGATCGCGCAGGTGACCGTGGCGAGCAGCGTCTCGGCCCAGACCGGGCGCAGCGGGAAGCGGAAGCGCTTGCGCTGCACGCGGCCGTTATAATGCATGAAGATGACCGCCAGGCAGGCCACGATGCCGACGACCCAGCTCCATTTGGCGCCGATCGAGCCCGCCGGGCCGCCGCCCATCAGCTGGAACGTGGCGTCGAGCGGCGCAACGGTCTGGCCGCTGGTGACCCACCAGGCAGCGCCCCGCCAGACCAGCAGACCGCCCAGCGTGACGATGAAGGCCGGCACTTCGAGATAGGCGATGATGAAGCCCTGAAAGGCGCCGATGACGAGGCCGAGCGCCAGGCCGATCAGCAGCGCCAGGACCCAGATCCACGGGTTGCCGAGCTCAAGTCCGACGAAGCGAACCAGGAAATGCGCCTGGGCGAACCCCATGACCATGCCGATCACCCCTTCGGCCGATCCGACGGACAGGTCGATGTTGCGCATGACGATGACCAGCACCATGCCCGAGGCCATGATCGCCACGGCCGAAGTCTGCACCGACAGGTTCCAGAGATTGCGCGGCGTCAGGAACGTGCGGCTGTCGAAGTCGAGCGGATTGACGCCAAGCCGCAGGCTGGAGATCACATGCAGCCCGATCCAGATCAGGAGCAGCGCGCCGATCATGCCGAGCATGCGGGTGTCCAGCTCGGTTGCCTTCAGGAACCGGGCAACGGCGCCCAGCTCCGATGCGCGCGCGGTGTCTGCCTGCGAGGTAGACGTCATGTCGGTCATGATTTCCTCCGCCGGCTTGCCCGTCTGGCGCGCATGCCGGAGCAAGCCTAGAAGCTATCCGCCAAAAGCGGAAACACAAATATTCTGAGAAAACGCCGCGGCCTTTAAGCCGCGGCGCAGGTATCTCGATCGAACTCGGCAAGCTTAGTTGCAGACCTTGACGCTGCCGGCGGCAACGCCCGCGCAGACTTCGTCCTTCTTGATCCAGCCGGCGTCGATGACGAGGTTGAGATTGTCCTTGGTGATCGCGATCGGGGTCAGGAATAGCGACTTGACGGTGTTGCCGCCAGGCGTCGTGAAGTCCTTGGCGCCGGCGATGTCGGCATTCTTCTTGCCATCGGCAAGCTGCGAAGCGATCTCGGCGGCGTTCTTGCCGAGCTCGCGCGCATCTTTCCACACCGAAACGGTCTGCGTGCCGAGCGCGATGCGGTTGAGCGCCGCGTGGTCACCGTCCTGGCCCGAGACCGGAACGGTGCCAGCCAACCCTTGCGCCGTCAGCGCCGCGACGACGCCGCCGGCGGTGCCGTCATTGGCGGCCACGACCGCGTCGACCTTGTTGTCGTTGGCGGTCAGGAACTGCTCCATGTTCTTCTGCGCGTTGGCGGGCAGCCAGCCGTCGGTATAGGCCTCGCCGACATTCTTGATCTTGCCGCTGTCGATCGCCTCCTTCAGCACTTCCATGGAGCCGGAGAACAGGAAGTCGGCATTCGGATCGGAACCCGAGCCCTTGATGAAGACGTAGTTGCCTTCGGGCTTGGCCTTGAACACCTCACGGGCCTGCATGCGGCCGACTTCCTTGTTGTCGAAGGTCAGGTAGAACACGTCCTTGTTCTCGATCAGGCGGTCATAGCCGACCACCGGGATGCCTTCATCGAGCGCCTTCTGCACCGCCGGGCCGATCGCCGAGGCATCCTGCGCCAGGATGATCAGTGAATTGGCGCCCTGCGAGATCAGGCTCTCAACGTCGGTCAGCTGCTTGCCCGGATTGGACTGCGCGTCGGCCGAAATATACTTGTCGCCGGCGGCCTCGATGGCGGCCTTCATCGCCGCTTCGTCGGTCTTCCAGCGCTCTTCCTGGAAATTCGACCACGACACGCCGATCACCTTGCCCTTCGCCTCGGCGACCGAAGCCAGCGTCAGCGACATGGCAACACCCGCCAGAATGGCGGCTGCGAATTTTTTCATGATATCCTCCCTGCGCCCTGTATGGCGCGACCCAGACTGGCCCGAAGGCCGGCATAGAGGCTTTTTTTCGAGCCTCAAAAAAATAGTGATGCAGCGAAATGATGCTGTCAACCGAGATTCTGATGGCATTTGATGGGTCCAGGCATTTTTTTCGGGGTCCGCAATAAATAATGACATCGGCTTTGGCTTCTGCCACTATCCCTAGCGTGTCAGCGACAGGCCATGGCATCATTACAAGGCCGCGATGACCGGGGAGGACGTGCGAGACGATGTCGGTCGGAATCCGCCACGACGATTTGCGTCGGCGCAACCGCGCCATGGTGATTTCGGCCGTGCGCCGTGCCGGCCAGCCATCGCGGACGGAAATCGCCGCCACCACCGGCCTCAGCCACTCGACCATTTCGGCGATCTCCGCCGATCTGATCCAGGAGGGCATTCTCACCGAGAGCAAGGCCAGCGAGCCGACGGCGTTGAAACGCGGCCGGCCGCAGATCGGCCTGGCGCTGAACCCCGAAGCCGCCGCAGTGCTTACGGTGGTGCTGTCGCTGAACTTCCTGTCGGTCGCCGTCATCGATTATGCCGGCCAGGTGATCGCCGAGGAGCAGCAGCGGCTGGACACGCTCGTCATGCCGCGCGACGAGCTCATCGGCGAATGCCTGGCAATCGTCCGGCGCCGGCTGCAGGATCCCGATCTCGACGTGGGCAGCGTCGCCCGCATCGCCATGGGCATTCAAGGCATCACCGATTCCCACGCCCGCGCCATGCTGTGGTCGCCGATCACGCCGGTGACCGACATTCCGTTCGCCGACATCCTGGAGAGGGAATTCGAAATCCCCGCCACCATGGAGAACGACTGCAACATGATGGCGGTGGCGCTGCGATGGCGCGATCCCGAGCGCTATCGCGACAATTTCATCGCAATCCTGCTCTCGCACGGCATCGGCATGGGCCTGGTGCTTAAGGGTGAATTGTTCACCGGCACGCATTCTTCCGGCGGCGAGTTCGGCCACATGATCCATCGTCCGGGCGGCGCGCTTTGCCGCTGCGGCCGCCGCGGCTGCGTCGAGGCCTATGCCGGCAATTATGCCATCTGGCGCAGCGCCATGGGCATAAGCGAGGACGCCGCGCCGATCGACATCGGCGACGCCGACATGCGCGCCCTGGCCGCCAAGGCGCGCGAAAAGGACGGCCCCGAGCGGGAAGCCTATCGACGGGCCGGCGAAGCGCTGGGCTTCGGCCTGGGCAGCCTCTTCGCCCTTATCGATCCGGCGCCCGTCGCCATGGTCGGCGTCAGCGCGGCCGCCTTCGACCTGATCGAGCCGGCGCTGAGAGAGGCGATCGCCCAGACCGCCGGCGGCCAGCACTCGAACTCGATCTCCTTCGACACCGAGCCGAACGAGCTGCCGCTGATCCGAGAAGGCTGCGCCATGCGCGCGCTGACCTTCGTCGACCAGGAGATTTTCGCGCCGGGCATGCAGGCAAGAGCGGGCAAGGACGTCGCATAGTGGCGAGCACAGGCGCCGGGATACGCTGAGATTCAGGTCAGGCCGAGCCGAGAATGGTGGCTTCCGAGAACCGGAACGGAGCGTACTTTAGGTACGTGAGTACCGGAAGCGCAGGAAGCCGCCGTTCGCAGGCCGGCCTCACCTGAATATCGGCGTATCCCTAATCCTCGCGGATCGCATAC
Organism: Mesorhizobium sp. WSM3859; assembly: GCF_002295065.1. GTDB lineage: Bacteria > Pseudomonadota > Alphaproteobacteria > Rhizobiales > Rhizobiaceae > Mesorhizobium. The sequence goes on along the minus strand of NZ_NSGG01000003.1, from coordinate 388,161 downwards.
CCCGCGCCACGGATGGTGCGGATGACGTCCGGCATGCGGCCGTTGTTGACGGCCTTGCGCAGGCGGCCGACATGCACGTCCACGGTGCGCTCGTCGATATAGATGGTCTCGCCCCAGACATTGTCGAGCAGCTGGCTGCGCGAGAACACGCGGCCGGGATGCCGCATCATGAATTCGAGCAGCCGGAACTCGGTCGGGCCGAGCCTGATCTCGCTCTTCTTGCGGTAGACGCGGTGAGATTCGCGGTCGAGCACGATGTCGCCGACCTTGAGCACGCTGGACAGCACCTCCGGCTTGGCCCGGCGCAGCAGCGCCTTGACGCGCGCCATGAATTCCGGCGTCGAGAACGGCTTGACCAGATAGTCGTCGGCGCCGGTCGAGAGGCCGCGCACACGATCGCTTTCCTCGCCGCGCGCGGTCAGCATGATGATCGGCAGCCGCTCGGTCTCCGGCCGCATCCGCAGGCGCCGGCAGAGCTCGATGCCGGAGACGGCCGGCACCATCCAGTCGAGCACGAGCAAGTCGGGAACATTCTCCTGAAGGCGGATTTCGGCCTCGTCGCCGCGGGTCACCACTTCCACCTGGTAACCCTCGGATTCGAGGTTGTAGCGGAGCAGCACCCCCAGCGGCTCCTCGTCCTCCACCACCATGATGCGTGGCGCGATCATCGGGGTAACCTTTTCCGTCAGGCGGCCGGCGCCGACATTGCCGTCTCGTCCTGCTTGGGACGGTTGGCGGGCAATTGCGTGCCGGTCAGCACATAATAGGCGTTCTCGGCGATGTTGGTCACATGGTCGCCGATACGCTCGAGATTCTTGGCGCAGAACAGAAGATGCGTGCAAGCGGTGATGTTGCGCGGGTCTTCCATCATGTAGGTCAGGAGCTCGCGGAAGACGGAGGTGTATTTGACGTCGATGCGTTCGTCGTCGTTGCGAAGCTTGGCCAGCGCCGTGGCGTCGCCCACCGTATATTCCTGGATCACGGCCTGGACCTGGATAAGCACCAGCTGCGCCATGGAATCGATCGAATGCGTGAGGTCGCGCGGGGCGGTGCTGACGCCGACCGACCCGACGCGCTTGGCGATGTTCTTGGCGAGATCGCCGATGCGTTCGAGGTCGCCCGCCATGCGGATCGAGCCGACCACGTGGCGAAGATCGTCAGCCATCGGCTGCCGCTTGGCGATCAGCGTGATGGCGCGATCGTCAAGCTCGCGCTGACGCGCGTCCATGATGGCATCGTCGGAGACGACGCGCTGCGCCAGCGCATTGTCGCTTTCGAGCAGGGCCCTGGTCGAGCCGCCGACCATGGAGCCGGCGAGATCGCCCATGTCGTTGATGAGCCGGCTGATCTGCCTCAGATCCTCGTCGAAGGAGGCGACGGTATGTTCGGCCATGATGGTGTCCTCGTATGAACTCAGCCGAAGCGGCCGGTGATGTAGTCCTGGGTGCGCTTCTCGCGGGGCGAGGTGAAGATCTTCTCGGTCCGGTCGAATTCCACCAGTTCGCCCAGATACATGAACGCCGTCTGCCGCGACACGCGCGCCGCCTGCTGCATGTTGTGGGTGACGATGACGATCGTGTAGTCGGCTTGCAATTCGTCGATCAGCTCCTCGATCTTGGCGGTCGAGAGCGGATCGAGCGCCGAGGCCGGTTCGTCGAGCAGGATGACCTCCGGCTTCACCGCGACGGTACGGGCGATGCAAAGGCGCTGCTGCTGACCGCCGGAGAGGCTCTGGCCGCTGGCGTTGAGCTTGTCCTTGACCTCGTTCCACAGCGCCGCGCGCTTCAGCGCCGACTCGACGCGGCTGTCCATCTCGGCCTTGCTGATCTTCTCATAGAGCCTGACGCCGAAGGCGATGTTTTCATAGATCGACATCGGGAACGGCGTCGGCTTCTGGAACACCATGCCGATCTTGGTCCTGAGCAGGTTGAGGTCCTGCGAGCGGTCGAGGATGTTCTTGCCGTCGAGCAGCACCTCGCCCTCGGCGCTCTGCTTCGGGTAGAGCTCGTAGATGCGGTTCAAGACGCGCAGCAGCGTCGACTTCCCGCAGCCCGACGGGCCGATGAAGGCGGTCACGCTGCGCTCGGGCAGGGACAGGTTGATGTCCTTCAGCGCCTTCGACTGGCCATAGTAGAAGTTGAGGTTCTTGACCTCGATCTTGGCCTTCTCGACGGTCGTGTCGGCTACGTTCAGGTCGGTGGACAACATCGGTTTCATCTGTCCTCTCTGCGTCCGGTCAGGCTGCGGGCGATGATGCTCAGCCCGAGAACCGTCAGGGTGATTATGAGTGCGCCCGTCCAGGCCAGTTGCTGCCATTCCTCGTAAGGGCTGAGAGCGAACTGGAAGATGGTCACCGGCAGGCTGGCCATCGGGGCATTGAGATTGCTCGACCAGAACTGGTTGTTGAGCGCGGTGAAGAGAAGCGGCGCCGTCTCGCCGGAGATACGGGCGATCGCCAGCAGGATACCGGTGACGATGCCCGACATCGCGGCGCGGTAGGCGACCGAGCGGATCACCACCCAGCGCGGCGCGCCGATTGCCGTGCCCGCCTCGCGCAGCGCGTTGGGCACGAGGTTGAGCATGTCCTCGGTGGTGCGCACCACGACGGGGATCACCAGGATCGACAGCGCCACGGCGCCAGCGATCGCCGAGAAATGACCCATTGGCCGTACCAGCAGCTCATAGACGAACAGGCCGACGATGATCGAGGGAGCCGACAACAGGATGTCGTTGATGAAACGCACGATTGTCGTAAGGCGTGAAAAGCGCCCGTACTCGGCCATGTAGGTGCCGGCCAGCACGCCGATCGGCGTGCCGACGACGATGCCGATGATGGTCATCACGATGCTGCCGTAGATGGCATTGAGCAGACCGCCGGCATCGCCGGGAGGCGGCGTCATTTGCGTGAACACCGCCAGCGAGACGCCGGACAGGCCCTTGTAGATCAGCGCGCCGAGGATCAGCGCCAGCCAGGCGAGACCGATGCCGGCGGCGACGACGCAAAGCGCCATCATCACGCCGTTCTTGCGCTTGCGGCTCTGGTGGAGAGACAGGGCTGTCGACATGGATCAGGCTCCCGCGCGGCGATCGATACGCAGCAGCATGTAGCGTGCGATGGCAAGGATGATGAAGGTGATGATGAACAGGATCAGGCCGAGCGCCACCAGCGAGGAGGTATAGAGCTCGCCATCGGCCTCGGTGAATTCGTTGGCGATGGTCGCCGAGATCGTGGTGCCGGGCGCGAACAGCGAGGCGCTGATGCGATGCGCATTGCCGATGACGAAGGTGACGGCCATGGTCTCGCCGAGCGCGCGGCCGAGGCCGAGCATCACGCCGCCCATGATGCCGACTCGGGTATACGGGATGACCACGCGCCGCGTCACTTCCCAGGTCGTGCAGCCGATGCCGTAGGCCGATTCCTTCAGCACGGCGGGCACCGTGTCGAAGACGTCCTTGGTGATCGAAGTGATGAAGGGCAGCACCATGATGGCCAGGATCAGCGAGGAGGTCAGCAGGCCGATGCCGTAGGGCGGGCCGGCAAACAGGCTGTTGAGGCCGGGGATGCCTTTGAAGACCCAGATGATGAAGGGCTGGATCGTCGTCTGCAGGAACGGCGCGAAGACGAACAGGCCCCAGATGCCGTAGATGATCGAGGGGATGCCGGCCAGAAGCTCGACGGCAATACCGATCGGGCGCCGCAGCGGGCGCGGGCACAACTCGGTCAGGAAGACGGCGATGCCGATGCCGATCGGCACGGCGATAAGAATGGCGATGGCCGAGGTGACCAGGGTGCCGTAGATGGGCGCCAGGGCGCCGAAATTCTCAGTGACCGGGTTCCAGGCCTCGGTCGTCAGGAAAGAAAAGCCAAACTTCGACAGCGCCTGCCATGAGCCGGCAAACAACGAGATGGCGACGCCGCCGAGAAGAACCAGCACGAGGATGGCGGAAAGGCGCGTGGCGGAGCGGAAGATCGTATCGGTGAGAGCGAAGCGGCGCACCGTCGCTTCTCTGGTCCGCATGGCGGACGTGGTCACGGCTTCGGAAACGGCACTCATTTTGCCCCTCGCATTTCGAAAGAGACAGGAGGGCGCCGGAAGCGCCCTCCTTATTCCGCAGAAATTACATGCCGGAGTAGAGCGGCTTGCCGTTCGCGTCGACGATGTCCTTGCCCCACATTTCCTCGACGCTCTTCACCACCGCGTCGGGCATCGGAACGTAGTCGAGACCAGCAGCCATCTCGTCGCCCTTGGCGTAGGACCAGGCGAAGAACTTGAGCGCTTCGGTCGTGGCCGCGGCATCGTCGGGCTTCTTGTAGACGAGGATCCAGGTGGCCGACGTCATCGGCCAGGTTTCGGCGCCGGCCTGGTTGGCCAGGATGACGCCGTAGCCAGGTTGCGAGCTCCAGTCGGCACTGGCCGCCGCAGCCGAGAACGCCGCGGCGGTCGGCTCGACCTTCTTGCCGTCCTTGTTGATCAGGTCGGTATAGGTGAGCTTGTTCTGCTTGGCATAGGCGTATTCGACATAGCCGATCGCGCCGCCGGTCTGCGAGACGTTGTTGGCTACGCCCTCATTGCCCTTGGCGCCGATACCGACAGGCCATTCCACAGCCTTGTCGACGCCGACCTTCGACTTCCAGTCGGCGCTGACGTCGCCGAGATAGTAGGTGAAGTTGAAGGTGGTGCCCGAACCGTCTGAACGGTGAACCACGGCGATCGCCTGCGAAGGCAGCTTGACGTCGGGGTTGAGCTTCTTGATCGCCGGGTCATCCCAGCTCGTGATCTTGCCGAGGAAGATGTCGGCCAGCGTCGGGCCGTCGAGCACCAGTTCGCCGGGCTTGACGCCTTCGAGGTTGACGACCGGAACGATGCCGCCCATCACCATCGGGAACTGCGCGAGGCCGGTGCTGTCGAGTTCGTCGCCCTTCAGCGGCGCGTCGGAAGCGCCGAAGGTCACGGTCTTGGCCTTGATCTGTTTGATGCCGCCGCCGGAGCCGATCGACTGGTAGTTGAGACCGATGCCGGTCTCCTTCTTGTAGGCGTCGGCCCACTTCGCGTAGATCGGATAGGGGAAGGTGGCGCCGGCGCCGGAAATGTCGGCAGCCATCGCGGCGGCGATGCTAAAGGTAGATGCCGCAGCCATTGCAATCGCAACGGCCGCCGAGCGGATGAAATGTCTCATGTGGCCTGCTCCTGTTCGGAAGATGGTCTTTCGGCACCCGTTCTATCGGCGCCCGGTGAGCGCAATAGCCCTCGATTATTACAGTCGCATGACAGTTTCGTGTCAGCCCGGTAACGTCTGGACGGGGATGCCTGGAGAGGTCGGCGGAGGCCTCGAAGGACCGGCCGAAGTTTGCCGCGGGAATCAGCAACTTGTCTGACTTTTGAATCAAAAATTATCCCGGCGGCCATATGGTGGCCGCCGGGAAATAAAATCCGGACGAGAGCGCGTTGCCTGCACGCCAGAGCGGATCATAGCATGGCCATCGCCGAAAACAGGTCCGTTGGGGTAGAGTCGACACTGTTTCTTGTTGGCGGTCGCTTGCTCCCGCCCGTAACCGGGGAGCGGAATCAATGACACATTGTCCAAGCTTGGCTTTTGCTTTGGTATGGTGCGATCGCACCATACGCATGCGTCAACGCCTTCCGCCCCCCTGCCGGCTAAATTCGCTCTAACCCGCGTTGCGCCGGGTCTCGACGTCCGATCCCAGCCAGCGCTCGAGCTTCTCGAGCAGCGCCCGCGGGCTGATCGGCTTCGGCAGGTAATCGTCCATGCCGGCCTCGAGGCAGCGTTCGCGATCGCCCTTCAGCGCATGCGCCGTAACGCCCACGATCGGCACATGCGTGCCCGTCTCCTCCTCGAGCTTGCGAATGGCGCCTGTCGCCTCCAGCCCGTTCATTTCCGGCATCGACACGTCCATCAGGATCATGCGCGGATTGAGCTTGCCAAAGGCATCGAGCGCCTTGCGGCCGTTGCCCACGATCTCGAAGCGGTAGCCGGTCTCGCCAAGGATCTGGGTGAACACCATCTGGTTCACCTCGTTGTCCTCGGCGACGAGGATGTCGAGGTCGCGCTCGGCTTCGGCCGGGCGCGGGCGCGCACGCACGGGCGGTGGCTGCAGCATGGCGCGGTCCGACGCCGCCGTCTGCGCCGGCGCGGCTTGCGGTGGGCTGCCGCCAACGGCGGGTTGCGCCACGGAGCTGCTGTGACGATGGCGCTGGATGGTCGCGACCAGCGTTTCCAGAAGGACGGAGGAGCGCGCCGGCTTGATCAACTGCGCATCGATGCCGAGGTCGCGATAGGCGGTGTTGGCAAGCGACTGGTCGACCGAAGTCAGCATGATGATGGGCGTGGGCGCCAGACCCGCGGTGTTGCGCACGATGCGCGCCATCTCGGCGCCGGTCATGCCAGGCATCTGGTAGTCGAGCACGATGCAATCGACCGGCACGCCATAGGCGGCGGCGGCAATCAGCACCTTCAACCCTTCGGCGCCGCTTTCGGCCGCGCAGGCATCGAACGTCCACGATGCCATCTGCTCGCTCAGGATCGAGCGGTTGACGCCGTTGTCGTCGACGATGAGCACGCGCGCGCCGGTGACGTCGACCGGCGTGATGCGCTGCCCGCCCTGCTCGGCCCTGGGCAGCGTGACGGTGAACCAGAAGGTCGAACCCTTGCCCTCCGCGCTGTCGACGCCGATCTCGCCGCCCATCATCTCGACCAGCCGCGAGGTGATGGCGAGGCCGAGGCCGGTGCCTTCATGCCTCCTAGTCGACGAGGTATCGACCTGGCTGAACTTCTCGAACACCAGCTTCAACTTGTCCTCGGGAATGCCGATGCCGGTATCCGTCACGGAAATGGTGAGCTTCGTTCCCGCGCGAACCCGCTCGCCCGTCACGTCGACCAGGACATGGCCCTCGTCGGTGAACTTCACCGCGTTGCCGAGCAGGTTGGTGACGATCTGCCGGATGCGCCCGACATCGCCGACGAATTGGCCGTCGAGGCCCGGCTGGACGCGCACGATGAGCTCGAGGTCCTTCTCCTTGGCGCGCGTCGAGACGAGCGTCGCCACATCCTCGATCGCCTCGGCCAGATTGAACGGCGCCGGGTCGAGCACCAGCTGGCCGGCGTCGATCTTGGAGAAGTCGAGGATGTCGTTGATGATGGTCAGCAGCGCGTTGCCGGATTTGACGATGATGTCGGTGAAGGTCTTCTGCTTCGGATCGAGGTCCGACTTTGCCAGCAGTTCCGCCATTCCAAGGACCCCGTTCATCGGCGTGCGGATCTCGTGGCTCATATTGGCGAGGAATTCCGACTTGGCCCGGTCTGCGAGCACGGCACGTTGCCGCGCTTCGCTGAGCTCGGCCTCGCGCTGCTTGAGCTCGGTGATGTCGGTGGTGGAGCCGATGAGGTAGAGCGAGCCGTCGGAGGCGATCATCGCGCCCTTGCGCGCGAACTGGTGCCGGACGCTGCCGTCCGGCAGCGTCACCATCTCTTCGATCTCCTGCGTCTCTCCGGTGCGCAGCACGGCAAGGTCACCGGCCACGAAAGCTTCGCCATCCGCGCCGAATATCTCGACGTCGGTCTTGCCGATCGCCTCTTCCCTGCTGAAGCCGGTGAGATCGCACCAGCCCTGGTTGACGTAGAATTGCCTGAGGTCCGAGCGCTTGGCGTAGATCGACACCGGCACATTGTCGATGAGGCTGCGGAACACCTCGTTCTCGCTCATGCTTTGCCGAAGCGCCTGTTCGCGCGCCTTGACGTCGGTGATGTCGGTGCTGGAACCGACCAGATGCACCGAGCCGTCGGTCGCCACCAGCCGGCTCTTGCGCGTCATCAGCTGCCGCACCGTTCCGTCGCGATGGGTGACGGCCTCCTCGATCTCGCGTCCCGCGCCGGTCGCCACGACTTCGGTATCGTCATTGCTGAAGCCGTCGGCTTCTTCCGACGCGAAAAGCTCGCGATCCGTCTTGCCGAGCACCTCGTCCTTGTCGAATCCGGTTAGCGCGCACCAGGCCTTGTTGACGAATTCCATGCTGAGATTGTCGGCCTTGATGAAGGCCGCCACCGGCAGCTCGTCCATCACGTGCCGGTAGAGGTCGATCTGGCGCATGGAGTCACGCAGCGCCTTCTCGCGGACCTTGATGTCAGTGATATCGACGCGCACGCCGATGAACGTCCCGTCATCGGTGCGCATGTCATAGACCTGGTACCAGCGCCCGTCGGCGTTGAGGCGCTCGTAGGCGGAATTTGGCAAACGGTATCGCTTGAGCATGGCGTCAAGCCAGCGCTCGGTGTCGACGCCATATAGACTGTCGATCTGGGTGTCGCCGCTCGAGCGGAAATAGCCGACCGAACGACCGAGAACCAATGCCTCGCGAAACGTGCAGCCCGGTTGCCAGGCCGGCTTCAGCGCCGGCAGCGTGTCCTGCAGCTTGCGGTTGGCAAAGACGAAGCGGTCGTCGCGGTCGTAGATGATGACGCCGGCCGGCAGCGATTCCAGAACGGTGGCGAGGTTCCTGCGCGCATCCTCGGCCTCGGTCTCGCGCTGCTTCATGTCGGTGATGTCGACATACGAGATCAGCCGCTTGCCGCCCGGAAGCGGCGCCAGCGAGGCGATCAGGGTGCGGCCGTCGCTGCGCGGCAAATGCCTGGAGCCTGCGGCGCCGGCCTGGATTTCGGCTTCCCGCTCGGCCACATGGCTTTGCCAGTTTCGCTCCTCGCCGCCGAACGGATCGGCGGCACGAGTGGCTTCCATGAGGTCGCGAAAAGAGATGCCGGCCGGAGCGCGCAGCGGATCGACCTTCCAGAAGTCGTAGAAGGCCCGGTTGATCACCTCGACGCGCAATTCGGCATCGACAACGATGACGCCGATCGGCATCGAATCGACCATCAGGCTGAGATTGCTGAACGTCTCGGCCGTCCTGGCATTGGCCCTTTCGATCTCGGCGTCTCGGCGCTTGACCTCGGTGACGTCATAGTAGGTCAACAGGCGCTTGCCGCCGGACAACGCCGTCACCGAGAATATCATCGTGCGGCCGTCGGCATGGACGAACTCGCGCGGCGCGACGGAACCGGCACGAATTTCCGCGATTCGGCTGGCGAGGTAGCGCTGCCACTCCTGTTCGTCGATCTCGCCATAGATGCCGTTGCGGCGATTGAGATCCATCAGGCGGCTGAATGGCGCACCGACAGTCACCGCCCCGTCGGGGATCTTGGACAACTCCCGGTAGGCTTTATTGATGATCAGCGTGTCGAGCCGAGCGTCCAGAAGTACGACGCCCATACGCATGGCGTCCATCGTGCGTTCGAGATCGGCAAGATGCTGTTCGCCGCCTTCGCCGACGGGCGTGTCGTCGTCATGCCCAACTGTTGCGTCGAGAGGGCTGCGCACTCCGCTAGTCCCACTCGTCTTGTCCACGTCCGCCATGCTGTTGCCACCCCCAGCCGAACCCCCTTCGCGGTTCGTCGGCGGAATGTGCCCGACAAGCATTAACGATCCGCTAACCATAATGATTGCAACCGCCTGCCTTTCGATGCCGTTGAGAGAACCAGGATCGTGGCGCCGGTTGCGGTAATCCGCCTGTTGGCGATTGGGGCAACGACACATTATAAAGCGCCTGAGGTGTTGCTAATGTTCAGTCGAATCGCCGCTTTCGTCCTGTGCCCGGCGCTGCTTGCAGCGGGCGCCTGCACGCGAAGTGACGACGGCACGGTGATCGTTCCAAGCCGGATGGATGTCAGGCGTGTCTGGGACGAGGCGCCGCCCGGCACGACCGCCTCGCGGCAGATCGTGTCGGATGTGTTTCCCCCGCCGCCGAGCGCGCCGGCAAGCCTTCCGGCGAGCCCGACCGTCCGGCGCCATTCCAGACCCGCTTCGACCAAGCCGTCCTTCGGCCAGGATCTGCCCGACCCGGCATCCGGCGAGCAGAGCCCCCTCACCTGCAGGAATGTCGGCGAAGACGGCAAGCGCTATCGCGTCGTCTGCGAATAACGTTCATTCAGTCCGTGGACCCAGTGCCGGCCGCACAGCGCCGAACAACCGCCGGCGTAAGAAACCGAGCCGCCGTCGCGATCACGGATTGCTGATGAAACCTTTGACCGGTGGTGGACGTTTCCCGGCACTGATGTGATCCGCGCTGCACCCAGGAGACTGAAGATGTCCATTCACTTCACCGTCTCTGGCCTGACCAGGAACCTGATCCATTCGCTTGGGTTGGATCATGAGCAGGCGCCGAGGCCCCTTACCCCGGAACAGAACCTTCTGCTGGATTGTTACCTGGCCGGGCAGATCCCAGACTCGGCTTGGAGTGACTACGTCTTCGAGATGCCGGAGTTGGAAAAACATGCCCAACTCAGGCGCGCCAGGTCAGGCGTGGGCGGCCTGACCTGAAACGGTGAGCCTGCCGCTCATTTCTTCGGTGAGTTGAACTGCAGCGTGAAGACGTTGCCGGGAATGCCTTGCGCCAGAGCCGGCGAAAGGCTGAGCGGCAGGCAGTCATTCAGCGCCTTTATCGCCGCATCGACATAGGCTTTGCGCGCCTTGTCGTCGCCGGCGACACGAATGGCGGTTGTTTTAGGCGGCCCGATCAGCGTGCCGTCGCGCTTGAAGCTGAAGCTGAGCGTGACCGAGGAATTGTCGGAATTGGCCGGTGGCGTCCAGCAGGCGAGCAGGGCGGCGCCGACCTCGTTCATGCCGTTGAGCGATGCGGTGGCGGCCGACGGAAAGGGCACAACCGACAGCGCGCCCGCCATCATCAGAAATCTTGCCGTGTTCATCGCAGGTCCTCGTCGCCGTTGCTCTGCCCCTGACGGTATCGTACGATCCATGACGAGGATGACAATAGGCTTTCAGTCCACCCGTCGGTGGTGCAATCATACTGTCGTGATTTCGGCGATGGCCGCGAAAAGCAAAAGGCCGGCACGGAGCCGACCTTTCCCTTGCCTCGCCATGGCGCCAGTACATCCGTGGTCGCAGCGAGGTCTAAACCCAGTAGACAGGTCTTAGGTAAACGAAACCTTAACGCCGGGGGACCGCTACGCCCTGGCCTGGGATTTCACATGCGCGATGTAGCCCCGCACGTCGCCGGCCGGCTCCGCATAGGCCTTGCCGAGTTTCTTCTCCAGCGCCGCCATGTACTCCTTCGCCCATTTGGGCAGCGCATAGTCGACGACCGCCAGGAATTCGAGCGTTGCCCCCAGCCTTATGTCGGCGATCGACGGGTTGTTGCCGCCGATGAACGGTTTGCCGTTACGGAAGAAAGAGTGAAACACCTCGAGCGGCTCGGCGATCGCGGCCATCGCCGCCTTCTGCGCTTCCGATTTTTTGTCGGGATGAGCGTCGCTGTGGCCGACCTCGCCGGCATATTGCGGGAAGCCGAGCGCCGGATAGGTGGCGCGCGCGACATAAGGATAAAGCGTGCCGATTAGATAGAACATGGCGCTGTCGATCATCGCCCGCTTGGCCGGCGCCTTCGGATAGAACTTCTCCAGACCGTGCTTGTTGGCGAGATACTGCATGATGGCGCAGCTTTCCCACAGCACGCCGCGCGGCAGGCCCTTGTCCTCGATCATCGGCGTCAGATGCGCCGGATTGCGCGCCAGGAATTCCGGCGAGCGCGTGTGGCCCCAGGCGTCGGTTTCAGCCGGATCGAGCCCGGCCGCGCGCGCGAACACCCTGACCGTCATGTTGTTGACGCTCGGCCTCAGCATGCTAAGTTTTATGCCGGGCTTCTTGGCCGGTTTGGCCTTGGCTTTAGGTGCGGCTTTTGCCGTCACTTTAGGTGCGGCTTTTGCCGTCGCAGCCTTTGCCGCCGCCTTCGCGGTCGGCTTTGCCGCGGCCTTGGCCGCGGGTTTCTTCGCGCTCTTCGCTGCAGCCTTTGCCATCTGTTCCTCCCTTATGGCTTGCTCAATATGGATTCTTCGCCGTCCGCTCATCCGACAGGGTTTCGCGCGACCGCTCGACCAGCGCCTGAATGGCGTCGGCCAGATGGAGTTCGGCGATATTGTAGTCGCCGCGCGCCACGCGGATCTTGTGCGCCTCCATCAGCACGTCTGCATGGGTGAAGCCGGCCGGCGGCTCGAAACGGTAGGAAGCAAGCTCGATCAGAAGTCCCAGCGGATCCTCGAAATAGATCGAATCCATGAAGCCGCGATCCTTGACGCCGCTGTGCTTGATGCCGCGCTCGTCGAGTCGCGCGACCGCCTGCAGGAAGGTGACCCGCGACACCGCGAAGGCGATGTGATGGACGCAACCGATATCGGTCGGCGTCCGCCGCTTGACCGGGGTGCGGCTCTCGTCGGTGAAGACGGTGATGAGGCGACCGTCGCCCGGATCGAAATAGAGATGGCTCTCGCTCGCCTTGTCGAGATTGGGCTGCTCGAAGATGAAGGGCATGCCGAGCACCCCTTCCCAGAAGTCGATCGAGATCTGGCGTCCGGCGCCGACCAGCGTGATGTGATGAACGCCTTGCGACTGCAGCTTCCGCATTGGTTCCTCCCCGCGTTCCGCTCGCCTCTTCTGCCGGGCAAGTTCGAAACCGCATCCCCTGGCGCCTTCGGCCAGGGCAGCATGATGCAATGCTAATTCAATCCGCGACACCACGCCAGAAGGGACATGTTGCCGCTAGATCTGAACCTGGACCGAAGACCTTGTATGACTGAGGAGAATCGACCCCTATTCCCGCCGTTGCAGTTGCCCCTCGCGAAGCAAGGCTCCTCGAAACGCGTACATCATTCGAGGCCGGCGGTCCGCAGCCCCTCAAGATAGGCGGCGCGATCCTGTTTCCGGGTCATCGGGTAATATTTCTCCACCCATTGGACCGACAGTGTTGGATGGAGTCGCTTCGCCTCTGAAAGGGCATGCGTCGCCTCATCGAGATCCCCTGCCATTCCTGCCGCGGCGGCCAGCGTCCGCCACGCAGCGCCAAAATGTGGCCGAAGCTGCACTGCCCGGTGCTCGAAACTCGCTGCGTCGACATATCGTTGGGCAACGAAGTGACACATCCCGGTCACGGTCAAAACTCCCGGCTGCTGCGTGGAATCGCGCGGGCTAAGTCGCTCGGCGATCGCGAGATGGTTCAGGCCCTCCTCCGGCATTCCACCAAAGCCGTACGCGGCGCCCAGAATGACATGTGCGATGGCCAGGTTTGGATTGAGGGTGATCGCATCGGTTAGTGCGGTGACGGCCGCCTGCGATCGGCGTGCCATCATGTGCACGTAACCGGCAGCGAAATGCGTCCAAGGATCGTCGGCATCATGCGCAATGGCTCGCTGAGCCATCTCATTCGCCTTCGGAAGAACCTCGGCCGGCTCCGCCAATCCGAGCAGCACCCGGGAAGCCATCGTCCAGGCGAACAGGCTATTGGCACGCGGGTAGTCCGGGTCAGCGTCTACGGCCCTGCGTAGCAGTTGTTCGGCGACCGCGAGCTCGCTTTCCGAGCTCCAGCTCCATATGTGAGGCATCGCCTTCATTACAAAGCCCCAGGCGTCCAGGCTGGCGGGGGGCCGGCTAATGTAACGCTGATGCTCTGCCGCATAGAGCTTAGGTTCGACGGCACCGATGACGCTATCGGCGATCTGATCCTGTAGCGTGAAGAAATCAGCCAGCTCGACGTCGTACCGCTCTGTCCATACTTGGCGCCCACTGGAGGTGTCACTCGCCTCGGCGCTGATCCTGAGCCGTTGACCCGAGCGGCGGACACTGCCGCCCAGCACGTAACGGACCCCGAGTTCACGCCCGACTTGTTTCACGTCGATGGCTTTGTCCCTGTAGCTGAAGGACGAGTTGCGGGCGCAGACGAAAAGCCACCGCAGCCGCGCCAGCCGCATGATGATATCTTCAGCGAGACCGTCGGCAAAATATTGCTGCTCGGCATCGTCGCTCAGGTTGACGAAAGGGAGCACGGCAATCGAAGGCTCAGGCTCCGCCGAATTTCGCGCGGCTGCTGCCTCGTCGAGCCTCTCGATCGCGCCGGTGAAACGGTAACCAACCCGCGGGACGGTTGCGATCCACTCTGTTCCGTCTGCCATGGAGCCGAGAAGGCGCCGCAGGGACGCGACCTGGACCGAGAGATTGCTTTCCTCGACTGCGGTCCCCGGCCAAGCGGCGTCCAGTAGTTCGGACTTGGTCAGGACCTCCCCGGCGCTCCTTGCCATCGCCGATAGGAGCAGCAGCCCCCGGTAGCTGATCGCGACAGGCAGGCCCTGCCTCAGAAGCGTTCCCGCCTCGGGGTTGAGCACAAAAGGACCAAATGCGAGCCGCTGCTCCGGCATCACGAGACATTATGTGTTTTCGGCGATTTTCGGAACTGTTCGGCCGCGCTTCGATACGTTTTGCAGGCGGCCCGACATCTTGGCTCCAGCTCAGCCAGAGGAGAGCGTGCAATGCCTGGGAGCCGGGACTACCCGACGATAGCAACTGAAGCCCCAACTGTGCGGGCGGTTCAAAGCCCTCCCGGACGTGAGGAGGAGTTCCGTGCCGCGCTCGATCGCTACATCGCCTTCTATGCCGAACGACAAAGACACCATACAGAGTCCGCCGAGCGGTCTGGCGAACCCGCAGGATCGTGTGTGCGCATGCGGAAACGTTCAACGTCCTGGTGGGACCTTTCGCCGGTGAAAATCATCGACAAGTTTCGCAGCAGTCCCAAATTGTATCCATTGGGAAAGTTGCTCTTAAAGCGCCTCTAGGCCGGCGCACGGCTCAGCAGTCTGGACCGATTCGGACATGCTTTGCATTGTCGCGGTAGCTGTAGCTGGGGCAGGCTCCAATCGAGACCTGCGTTTTAAGAACCTGCCCTACGGAACTCCCTGCCCGCCGTGACCGTTTAGCGGTTGATGGCACTGGCTGACGACATCCAGATGGCGGAACGGCACGTTCTGCAAGCAGAGCGGCACATCAAGTGCCAGCGCGCGCGCATCGCCGCGCTGAAGCGCCGTCGGTTGCCGCGTGGCAAAGCGTCCAACTTTCTGCAATTGCTTGAAGATGCGCAATCGATGCACCTCCAGCACCTGTCGAGGTTGTTGGAGCAAGCGTCACGCGAAAGAACGGAAGCCGGATTCGCCGCCGTCGCCCTTGCTGCGGAATGATCTGCCTTCTGGATTCTTTTCGAAAATCAGTTTTTGGAAGCTTGGTACGCCCAAGGGGAATCGAACCCCTGTTCCCGCCGTGAGAGGGCGGTGTCCTGACCGCTAGACGATGGGCGCGCTCAAGAACCGGCTACATAGGCTGGCGGCTGGGAAAAAGCAACTGGGGTTTCGGGCTGTCCGCAGACTTTGCGAAATACCCCTGTCAGCCTTGCCGTTTCGGCTCGATCAGGTCCCAGAGATTGCCGTAGAGATCGGAAAATACCGCCACCGTGCCATAGGCTTCGTGGCGCGGCGCCTCGCGGAACTCGATGCCCCTGTCGAGCATCGCCCGATGGTCGCGGGCAAAATCGTCGGTCTCGAGGAAGAGAAAAACCCGGCCGCCGGTCTGGTTTCCGATGCGGCTGGCCTGCTCCTCGCCGGAAGCTTCCGCCAGGAGCAGCCGCGCGGCTTGGCCTTTCGCCGGCGCGACGGTGACCCAGCGCTTGCCGCCGCCAAGGTCAACATCCTCGGCAAGCACGAAGCCGAGCCGCTCGACATACCAGGCGATCGCCTCGGCGTAATTGGCGACGACGACCGCCACGGTCGCGACGCTGCGATGTTCGGCAAAGCCGCTCATTTGTTTCGGATTGGGAATTGGCCGATCACGCGGCGCTCGGCGATGTCGTAGACGAAGATCGAACGGCTGCCATCGGCAAGCTCGGCGTCGATCGACAGGCGGTTTCCGGAGAGCGACTGGCTGATCACCTTGGCGCCCACGGGAAGCACGATGTCGCCCGAGAGCGACGCGCCGACCGGAACCTGGACATCGCCGGCAGGCGCCGGTCCGGCAACAGGCGCGTTGCGCGCTTTGTAGACAAGCGCGCCGATCACCACCATAAGGGCGAGAAACAGAAGGCCGAGATTGACGATCATGAAGCGGACGAGCTTGCGGCGCACATTCTCGGCCGCGGGGTCGAGCGGCTTTTCCTCATCTTCTTCGGCGATCGGCCGGGCCATGGCTAAACAATCCGCAACGGGTTTCGATGAGCGCTCATAACGAAGAGACCCCGATATTGATAGAGGACGAATTGGCGGACGAGGAATCCGGCGAAGCCGTCGTGCTGGAAGCCGGCCCCGACGCCGCCGGCCAGCGCCTCGACCAGTGGCTTGCCGTCAGGCTCGGGCCGGAGCTCTCGCGCAGCCGTGTGCAGGCGCTGATCCGCCAAGGCGCGGTTTCCATCGCCGGCAAGCCGGTGCTGGAGACCAAGCGCAAGCTGATTTCCGGTGAGCGGATCGAAATTCTGGTGCCCGCGCCCGAACCGGCCGAGCCGCAAGGCGAGGACATTCCCCTCGACATCCTCTACGAGGACAACGAGCTGATCGTCATCAACAAGCCGGCGGGACTGGTCGTCCATCCCGGCGCCGGCAACTGGACCGGCACGCTGGTCAACGCTCTGATCCATCATTGCGGCGAGACCCTGTCAGGTATCGGCGGCGTCAGGCGGCCGGGTATCGTGCACCGGCTGGACAAGGAGACCAGCGGCGTCATGGTCGTGGCCAAGACCGACCGGGCGCACAAGGCGCTGTCGGAAGCCTTTGCCGACCATGGCCGCACCGGCGATCTCGAGCGCGCCTATCTGGCGCTGGTCTGGGGCATTCCGCAGCGGCCGACCGGCACCGTCGACGCAGCCTTGGGCCGCGCCGCCGACCGCGTGCGCCGAGCCGTGGTGCCGGAAGGCCGCGACGATGCCCGTCATGCCGTCACCCATTTCTCCGTCATCGAGCGCTTCGGCGAGGGCCAGCAGGCCTTCGCCACCGCAAGCTTGGTCGAATGCCGGCTGGAGACCGGGCGCACCCACCAGATCCGCGTCCACATGGCCCATATCGGCCACCCGGTGGTCGGCGATCCGGATTACGGCCAGGCCTTCCGCACCAAGGCCAACCGGCTGCCCGTCCCCCTGAAAACCAAGGTCCAAGCCTTTCCCCGGCAGGCCCTGCACGCCTGGCTCCTTGAATTCCGGCACCCGACCACCCATTTAACGATGAGGTTCGAAGCGCCGATGCCGGGAGACATGGAGGAACTCGTCGGCGACTTCCGAAAACTTTGAACCGGCCCGCCACGAACAAGCTGCAAACCAGCCATCAAAAAACCTGACCGGCGTTGTTCACTTCAGCGTGACAGACTGTTTAGCGTTGAACAAATGCCTGTCTTTTCTGGTTTTGTTCCTATATACACAGGTTGTCGCGGATGAGCCTTTGGCATCCGTGACGTGTGCCCGCCGCGTTTCGGGGGCATCCACTCCAAAGAGAGAGGGGCGCTATCATGGCCCAATCGTTACCCAGTATTGTTTCCGGTGAAGGCGGTCTCGCCCGTTACCTGGAAGAAATCCGCCGCTTTCCGATGCTTCAGCCGCAGGAAGAGTACATGCTCGCGAAACGTTACGCCGAGCATCAGGACACCACCGCTGCCCACAAGCTCGTCACCAGCCATTTGCGGCTCGTCGCCAAGATCGCCATGGGCTATCGCGGCTACGGCCTGCCGATCGGCGAGGTGATCTCGGAAGGCAATGTCGGCCTCATGCAGGCCGTGAAGAAATTCGAACCGGAGCGTGGTTTCCGGCTCGCCACCTATGCCATGTGGTGGATCAAGGCCTCGATCCAGGAATACATCCTGCGCTCGTGGAGCCTGGTCAAGATGGGCACCACCGCCAATCAGAAGCGTCTGTTCTTCAACCTGCGCAAGGTGAAGGGCAAGATCCAGGCGCTCGATGACGGCGACTTGAAGCCCGACCAGATCGCCGAGATCGCCACCCGCCTCAACGTTTCCGAGGCCGAAGTGGTGTCGATGAACCGCCGCCTGTCGGGCGACGCCTCGCTCAACGCTCCGATCCGGGCAAGCGAAGGCGAGTCCGGCGAATGGCAGGACTGGCTGGTCGACGACCACGAAAGCCAGGAAGAGATGCTGATCGAGCAGGACGAGCTGGAAAACCGGCGCTCCATGCTGTCGGGCGCTCTGTCGGTCCTCAACGATCGCGAGCGGCGCATCTTCGAGGCGCGCCGCCTCGCCGAAGAGCCGCTGACGCTGGAAGAGCTCTCGGCCGAGTTCGACATCAGCCGCGAGCGCGTGCGCCAGATCGAGGTGCGCGCCTTCGAGAAGGTGCAGGACGCGGTCAAGGCCGCCGCCAAGCGCCAGATGCAGGCGCTGCGCACCATCGAAGCGCAGCCGGCGGCTTAAAGGTCAAGGCACGAAATGAAAAAGGCGGCGCTTCGGCGTCGCCTTTTTTGTTTGGCGAAGGTGGTGAATCATGCCCTTTCTCCCCGTCACTATACGGGGAGAAATGTCCGGCAGGACAATGAGGGGCAGCGCCGACGCTGCGAGGTTACCGTTCCAACAATCGGATCGGGAGCCGGCGCGCTCATCCTCGATCGCCGCGCCGCCCCTCATCCGCCCTTCGGGCACCTTCTCCCCGTTCAACGGGGAGAAGGAAAAAAGCTCACGCCGTCGGCTGCTTGGTCTTCCTTAGGTAAGGAAGAACAGTCTCATACGCGCCAAAACGCTTGATCGCATCCTCATTGGAGACGGCGGCAGTGATGATCACATCGTCGCCCTGCTTCCAGTTGGCCGGCGTCGCCACCTGGTGTTTTGCGGTCAGCTGGATGGAATCGATGACGCGCAGGATCTCGTCGAAGTTGCGGCCCGTGGTCATCGGATAGGTCAGCACCAGCTTGATCTTCTTGTCCGGGCCGATGACATAGACCGAGCGCACCGTGGCGTTGTCCGCCGGCGTGCGGCCCTCGGAGCTCTCGCCGGCGCCCGCCGGCAGCATTTCATAGAGCTTGGCGACCTTGAGGTCCTTGTCGCCGATCAGCGGATAGTGCACCGTTTGGCCGGTAGCGGTCTTGATGTCGGCCTGCCACTTGTCGTGGCTCGACACCGGATCGACCGAGATGCCGATGATCTTGACATTGCGCTTTTTGAACTCGCCCTCGAGACCGGCCATTGTGCCGAGCTCGGTCGTGCAGACCGGCGTGAAATTCTTTGGGTGGCTGAAAAGCACCGCCCAGCCGTCGCCGATCCAGTCATGGAAGTTGATGGTGCCCTGCGTGGTCTCGGCCGTGAAATCCGGCGCGACATCGTTGATACGAAGACTCATGACCTGTCCCTACCCTTTTTGAAAATCGTAGCCGGCTTGCGGCTGGCCGTCGCCGGCGGCAAAAGCGTAGCACCATCGCGCCTTGGATTAAACGCTCGCGATGATGGTGATGGCCCACGCGAGGCGAATTTTTTGCGTGACCGCCGGCAATTCGCGGCAGGATTTTCCGTCGGAACGGGTACCGGAGCCGCTCAGGCCTTCTTCACCGCGAGCGTCACCGCGAGATCTTCCATGCGCTGCGCAAGCGCGCCGAGCGCCGTTGTCAGCACGCTGTCGCTCTTGTCGGCCTTGGTCAGCGCCTCGTCGCGCGTCTTGCGCAAGGTCAGCACCTCGCTCTCCATGCCCTTGACGCGCTTGGTGAGCTCGGACAGCTCGTCCATCACCATGATGCCGGCCATGACGGTGAGCCGCTGGTCGCCGATCTCGCCGAAGGAATCCTTCAGATGCGAGACATAACGGTCGAAGCGCTCGGCAAGGTCGATCAGGTGCTCTTCCTGGCCCTCGTCACAGGCCATCCGATACTGCTTGCCGTCGATGGAAACCGTGACCTGTGCCATTGCGCTACCTGTCCAGCCCTATCTGTCCAACACGGCGCGGATGGTTTCCATGGCGGTCACCAGCCGTCGCGACACTTCCTTGTTGGCGTCTTCAAGCCGCTCGGCACGCGCCTCGGAATTGTCGAGCTCCTGCGCCAGGCGCGAACGGTCGGCGTTCATGCGCTGCACCTCTGCCTCGGCTTCCGAATAATCACGCTCATGCTCGAGCTTCGCCGCCACGGCGTTTTCCAGCCCTTCCATGGCCTTGCCCAGCCTGGCGATGACTTCCTTGAGGGTCGTTTCCCCGGTCATGGCTTCGTCCTATGCCCTGCCCATCACCGAATCGCACGCATTCAGAACGCGTTACCTCGGAAAGATTAGGCGCCGGGTGAAGGGCGCGTCAACAAAGCTCTCGCGACTGTCCCCCGCTATCGCTAATGTAAGGCGCTCGACACACAAAAAAGACGCCATCACAAGCCCGGCAAAATCCATCCCGATTTGTTGACTAAAAGGCCGTGCCTGCTATGTGTCGCGGCATCCTTTTCCAAGGGTTCTCCCCAGGCTCCAACCCACTTCCGGAGGAAGCATGACCTCGCGTGAACAACATGATCGGATGGCCAACGCGATCCGTTTCCTTTCCATGGACGCCGTCGAGAAGGCGAATTCCGGTCACCCTGGCCTGCCGATGGGCTGCGCCGATATCGCCACGGTG
Source organism: Mesorhizobium sp. WSM3859 (assembly GCF_002295065.1). Classification (GTDB taxonomy): domain Bacteria; phylum Pseudomonadota; class Alphaproteobacteria; order Rhizobiales; family Rhizobiaceae; genus Mesorhizobium. The sequence goes on along the minus strand of NZ_NSGG01000003.1, from coordinate 367,696 downwards.
CTGTTCAGCCGTTTCCTGAAATTCGACGCCAAGGCGCCGCACTGGGCCGACCGCGACCGCTTCATCCTGTCGGCCGGCCATGGCTCGATGCTGCTCTATTCGCTGCTGTACCTCACCGGCTATGAGGACATGACGATCGACCAGATCAAGAGTTTCCGCCAGCTCGGCTCCAAGACAGCCGGCCATCCCGAATACGGCCACGCCGCCGGAATCGAGACCACCACCGGTCCGCTCGGCCAGGGCCTGGCCAATTCGGTCGGCTTCGCGCTCGGCGAGCGCATCATGAACGCCGCCTTCGGCAATGATCTCGTCAACCACTACACCTATGTGCTAGCCGGCGACGGCTGCCTGATGGAAGGCATCTCCCAGGAAGCCATCGCGCTTGCCGGGCATCTGAAGCTCAACAAGCTGATCGTCTTCTGGGATAACAACAACATCTCGATCGACGGCCCGGTCTCGCTGGCCGACAACACCGACCAGGTCGCCCGCTTCCAGGCCTCGGGCTGGAACGCCAGCCACATCGACGGCACCGATCCGGAAGCGATCGCCTACGCCATCGAGGCGGCGCGCCATTCCGACAAGCCGACGATGATTGCCTGCAAGACCACCATCGGCTTCGGCGCCCCGACCAAGGCCGGCACCAACAAGGCGCATGGCTCGCCGCTCGGCGCCGAGGAAATCGCCGGCGCCCGCAAATTCTTCAACTGGGAGTCGCCGCCCTTCGAGATTCCGGCCGACATCCTCGACGCCTGGCGTACCGTCGGCGCCGGCGGCGCCAAGGCGCGCGCCGACTGGGAAGGCCGCCTGGCCAAGGCCGAGCCGAAGCTCAAGGCCGAGTTCGAGCGTCGCATCGCCGGCAAGCTGCCTTCCAATTTCGACGCCGTCATCGCCGACTACAAGCAGAAGCTGTCGGCCGACAAGCCGAAGGTCGCCACCCGCAAATCCTCCGAGATGGCGCTGGAAGTCATCAACGGCGCAGTGCCGGAAACCATCGGCGGCTCGGCCGACCTCACCGGCTCCAACAACACCAAGACCAGCCAGACCAAGAACATCACGCCCGACGATTACGGCCAGCGCTATGTCCATTACGGCATCCGCGAGCACGGCATGGCGGCGGCCATCAATGGTCTCACGCTGCATGGCGGCCTGATCGCCTATGGCGGCACGTTCCTGTGCTTCTCCGACTATGCCCGCCCCTCGATGCGCCTCGCTTCGCTGATGGGCATCCGCTCGATCTTCGTCATGACGCATGACTCCATCGGCCTCGGCGAGGACGGCCCGACCCACCAGCCGGTCGAGCACATGGCGGCGTTGCGCGCCATCCCGAACCACAACTTCTTCCGCCCGGCCGATGCGGTGGAAACCGCCGAATGCTGGCAGATCGCGCTCGAATCTGAAAAGACGCCGTCGACCCTGGCGCTGACCCGCCAGAACCTGCCGACGGTGCGCACGGAGCATTCGCAGAAGAACCTCTCCAGCCAGGGCGCCTACGAGCTTGCCGCGGCAAACGGCGAGGCGGTGGTAACGATCTTCGCCACCGGGTCCGAGGTCGAGATCGCGCTCGGCGCACGCGACCTGCTCGAAAAGCACGGCCATCCGACCCGCGTCGTCTCGGTGCCATGCTTCGAGCTGTTCGACCAGCAGAGCGACGACTACCGGGCCAAGACCATCGGCAACGCCAAGGTGAAGGTCGCGATCGAGGCCGGCATCCGCCAAGGCTGGGATCACCTGATCGGCACCGACGGCATTTTCGTCGGCATGCACGGTTTTGGCGCCTCCGGCTCGATCGAGCAGCTCTATCCGCATTTCGGCATCACCGCTGAGGCCGCGGCGAAGGCGGTCGAGACTCGTCTGCACGGGTGACCGGCTGCGTCAATTCGCGGGGCCGCAAATAAGCGGCTCCCCGATGCTGGACCAACCTAATCGATTTAAGTTCGACCTTCTGCGGCTGGATTCTTTGCCCCGTGGCCGCTATGAAGCAGCGGACCCAATCGCCCCCAGTCCCTAGGGAGAAAACAATGACCGTCAGAGTTGCCATCAACGGATTTGGCCGCATCGGCCGCAACATCCTGCGCGCCATCCATGAATCCGGCCGCAAGGACATCGACGTCGTCGCCGTCAACGATCTCGGCCCGGTCGAGACCAACGCGCACCTGCTGCGCTATGACAGCGTGCATGGCCGCTTCCCGCACGAGGTGAGCGTCGACGGCGACCAGATCTCGGTCGGCAAGGAGAAGTTCAAGGTCACCGCGATCAAGGATCCGACCCAGTTGCCGTGGAAGGAGCTCGGCGTCGACATCGCGCTCGAATGCACCGGCATCTTCACCGCCCGCGACAAGGCCGCCGCGCACCTTGCCGCCGGCGCCAAGCGAGTCCTCGTCTCGGCCCCGGCGGAAGGCGCCGACCTCACCGTCGTCTACGGCATCAACCACGACAAGCTGACCAAGGACCACATCGTCATCTCGAACGCGTCCTGCACCACCAACTGCCTGGCGCCGCTGGCGGCGGTGCTGCATGAGACCGTCGGCATCGAGAAGGGCATGATGACGACGATCCACTCCTACACCGGCGACCAGCCGACGCTGGACACCATGCACAAGGACCTCTACCGCGCCCGCGCGGCAGCGCTGTCGCAGATCCCGACCTCGACGGGTGCCGCCAAGGCGATCGGCCTGGTCCTGCCCGATCTCAAGGGCAAGCTCGACGGCATCTCGATCCGCGTGCCGACCCCGAACGTCTCGGTGGTCGACCTCAAGTTCATCGCCAAGCGTTCGACCAGCGCGCAGGAGATCAACGAAGCGCTGATCGCCGCCTCGAAGGGCAAGCTGAAGGGCATCCTTTCGGTCACCCACCACCCGAACGTGTCGATCGACTTCAACCACGATCCGCATTCCTCGATCGCAGCGCTCGACCAGACCAAGGTGATGGACGGCAACTTCGTTTCGGTGCTGTCCTGGTACGACAACGAATGGGGCTTCTCCAACCGCATGGGCGATACCGCCGTCGCCTTCGGCAAGACCATCGCCTGATCGAACGCCCGCTAAGCGGTTTGAAACGCCCGGCTTCGGCCGGGCGTTTTCGTTTTAGTCTCGGCGGTTCCGCATGCCGTGGAGATTAGCCGCAACACCCAGTCGCGTCGTCATTCCAGGGCGGAGCAAGGAGCGAAGCGACGCGCGCAGACCCTGGAATCCATGCCGTTACCTTGGCCGGAGGATGCAAACGGTGCAAAATTCTGCACCCTTGCTACGGATCCTCGGGCCTGCGCGCGTCGCTTCGCTCCTTACTCCGCTCGTGGATGACGACAGGAAAGCGGCTCCTCCATTTCCCCACGCCAGCAGAATCCAAAAAACCACGCCATTGCCTTGCACCGGCCATGTCTTCGCCCCACTCTCTGGTGAAGCGGGAAGCAGTGGGGATTCTGGAGGGGCAATAGCGGATGGAGCATGCGATCTATCTCGTGACGCTGGTCGGCACGGCGCTCATTGTCGCCGCCGCGTTTTCGAGCCTGATCGCCTTCCGCTTCGGCGCTCCTTTGCTGCTGCTCTTCCTCTGCATCGGACTTGCCACCGGCGTCGACGGGCTCGGCATCGAATTCGACAACGCCCGGCTGGCTTATTTTGCCGGCTCACTGGCTCTCGCCATCATCCTGTTCGATTCCGGTTTCGGCACGCCGCTCAACGCGCTCAGGCAGGCGGCCGGACCCGCGCTGTCGCTGGCCACGATCGGCGTGATCCTGACCACTGGCATCTTTGCCGCTGCCGCGTCCTATGTTCTCAAACTGAGTTGGCTGGAATCCTCGCTGCTTGGCGCCGCCGTCGCCTCCACCGACGCGGCCGCCGTGTTCTTCCTGCTGCGCGCCGGCGAGATCCATCTGCGCGAACGCGTGCGTTCGACCCTCGAAGTGGAATCCGGCACCAACGACCCGATCGCCATCTTCCTCACCATCACCCTGGTCGAGATCATCGCCGCGCACGCCAACCCGGAAGCCAATGTGCTCGCCACCAGCCTTTTGCTCGGCTTCCTCGTGAATATGGGGCTCGGCGCCGTCATCGGCGTGCTCGGCGGCTTCGGCATCGTGCGTCTGGTCGAGCGTCTCAATCTCGACCATGGCCTACTGCCGATCTTCGTGCTGACGCTGTCGCTGATGGTCTTCGCGGCAGCCGGCGCCATCGGCGGCTCGGGCTTCCTCGCTGTCTACCTTGCCGGGCTGATCGCCGGCAATTCCGACATCCGCGCCGTCACCATCCTGAAACGCTTCCAGGACGGCATGTCATGGCTGGCGCAGATCATCATGTTCCTGATCCTCGGCCTGTTCGCCACGCCCTCGCAGTTCCCGACGATCCTGGTGCCGGCGATCCTGCTCGGCCTGTTCCTGATCTTCGTGGCCCGCCCGGTCGCCGTCTGGCTGTGCCTGATCCCGTTCGGCCTGCCGCGTCCCGAGGTCGCCTTCGTGTCCTGGGTCGGCCTGCGCGGCGCGGTTTCGATCCTGCTTGCCATCACGCCGCTGCTCGGCGGCCTCGAGCATGGCCGCCTGATCTTCAACGCCGCCTTCATCATAGTGCTTGTCTCGCTGGTGGTGCAGGGCTGGACGGTCGGTCCGCTGGCGCGCCGCCTCGGCCTGATCGTGCCGGCCCGTCTCGGGCCACTGGACAAGGTCGAGCTCGAACTGCCGGGCTCTGCCCATCACGAGCTGCTCGCCTATCGCGTGGCGCCTGGCAGCCCGGTGGCGCGCGGCGAGCGCATCCCGCGCTGGGCCCGGCCCTCGCTGGTGCTGCGCGACGGCCGCTCGATGCGCTTCCAGGATATGGGCCGGCTCACCGCGGGCGATCAGGTCTACATCTTCGTGCCGGACCGCTACCCACGCCTGCTCGACAAGCTGTTCGCCAGCCGCGCCGTAGTCGATCCCGAGGACGCCGACTTCTTCGGCGCCTTCGCGCTCGATCCGGCCCGCCCGGCGGCAGAACTGGAAGCCGCCTACGGGCCGGGTCTGACCGAAGCCGAACAGAAGCTCACCGTCGCCGCGCTGGTTTCGGAGCGGCTCGGTGGTCGTCCCGAATATGCCGACCGCGTCGTCATCGGCCCGATCGAGCTGATCGTGCGCGATGTCGACGAAAAGGGCAGGATTACCGGACTTGGCCTCTCCTTCGAGCCAACCGCGCCGGTGGCGCGCGTGCCGGTATTCATGAGCGCCGGCGAGATCGGCGACCGCATAGCGGCGCTGATCCGCAACTGGCGCAGGCCGGTGGAAAAGCAACCGGTCGAGGACGTGCCGATCGACCCCGTGGCGCCGGCACCGGGCGAGCAAAGGGCAACCGGCGAAGGCTGATGTCTCACGGCGACATCATTTTTGCGCGCGCGCCGTCGACGCGACCCTTGCATCGTCCTTCGCGCCGGGTAAGGTCGCCCGCGTTTTCGCTAAAGCAATTCCAGGAAAGGTGTGGAGGGTTCTCCGTCCGGAATTGCGTCAAGGCAGTAGGAAGGAACGACCATGGCCGGCTTCAAGACACTCGATGATATCGGCGCCGTCAGCGGCAAGCGCGTGCTGGTGCGCGTCGACCTCAACGTTCCCGTCGCCGACGGCAAGGTGACCGACGCCACCCGCATCGAGCGCATCGCGCCGACCATCGCCGAGCTCTCGAAAAATGGCGCCAAGGTCATCCTGCTGGCGCATTTCGGCCGCCCAAAGGACGGTCCATCGGCCGAGTTCTCGCTGGAGCCGATCGCCAGAGCGACAGCCGAAGTGCTTGGTCGTCCGGTCGGCTTCGCCGCCGACTGTGTCGGCGACAAAGCCGCCGAGGCCGTTGCCGCCATGAAGGACGGCGACGTCCTGCTGCTCGAAAACACCCGCTTCTACAAGGCCGAGGAGAAGAACGAGCCGGCCTTCACCGAAAAACTCGCCGCCAATGGCGACGTCTATGTCAACGACGCCTTTTCCGCCGCGCACCGGGCACATGCCTCCACCGAAGGCCTGGCGCGTCATCTGCCGGCCTATGCCGGCCGCACCATGCAGGCCGAGCTCGACGCGCTGGAAAAGGGCCTGGGCAATCCGGTGCGCCCGGTGGTCGCCATCGTCGGCGGCGCCAAGGTCTCGACCAAGATCGACCTTTTGATGAACCTCGTGAAGAAGGTCGACGCGCTGGTGATCGGCGGCGGCATGGCCAACACTTTTCTTGCCGCGCGCGGCACCGATGTCGGCAAGTCGCTCTGCGAGCACGACCTCGCCGGCACAGCCAAGCAGATCATGATCGAGGCGGCGGAAGCCGGCTGCGCCATCATCCTGCCCGCCGACGGCGTGGTGGCCAAGGAATTCAAGGCGGGTGCCGCGAGCGAGACCGTTGCCATCGAGTCCGTGCCGGCAGACGGTATGATCCTCGATGTCGGCGCAAAGACCGTGCAGAGCGTCAACGACTGGATCGACCGGGCCGCGACGCTGGTCTGGAACGGCCCGCTCGGCGCGTTCGAGATCGAGCCTTTCGACCGCGCAACGGTGGCCGCGGCAAAGCATGCCGCGGCCCGCACCAAGGAAGGCAAGCTGGTGTCAGTCGCTGGCGGCGGCGACACGGTGGCGGCGCTCAACCATGCCGGCGTCGCCGACGACTTCACCTATGTCTCGACCGCCGGCGGCGCGTTCCTCGAATGGATGGAAGGCAAGCCGCTGCCCGGCGTCGAGGTGCTGAAGCGGTAAGACCAGCCAGGGGCGACCAACACTGGGCTGGCCGATTTCAGTCGTGAAAACTTTCAATCGATTCGTGCTTTTCGACGCCATTCCCTTGGCGGTAGAGTTCCGCTAAGCGCGGAACCGACACCGTCAAGGAGAGCACCCATGAGCGAACGTCTCGAAGATATCGCCGCCGCTATCGTAGCCAATGGCAAGGGCCTGTTGGCCGCCGATGAGAGCTCCGGCACCATCAAGAAGCGCTTCGACGTCATCGGCGTCGAATCGACCGCCGACAACCGGCGCGACTATCGCGAGATGATGTTCCGCTCCAAGGAGGCGATGACGAAATACATCTCGGGCGTCATCCTCTATGACGAGACCATCCGCCAGAAGGCCGCCGACGGCACGCCGCTGGTCGATATCATCAAGGCGGCCGGCTCCATCCCGGGCATCAAGGTCGACGCCGGCGCCAAGCCCCTGGCCGGCTTTCCGGGCGACACCATCACCGAGGGCTTGGATGGGCTGCGCGAGCGGCTTGCCGATTACTACAAACTCGGCGCCCGTTTCGCCAAATGGCGCGCGGTGATCGACATCGACACCGGCAAGGGCGTGCCTTCCGCCAATTCGATCGCCTCCAACACCCATGCGCTGGCCCGTTATGCCGCGCTCTGCCAGGAGGCCGGGATCGTGCCGATCGTTGAGCCGGAAGTGCTGATGGACGGCGCGCACTCGATCGACACCTGCTACGAAGTCTCCAAGGCGACGCTGGTCAAACTCTATGACGAGCTCTTTACGGCACGTGTCGTGCTGGAAGGTTCGATCCTGAAGCCCAACATGGTCATCTCCGGCAAGAAGTCGGGCAAGACGGACAGTCCGGAGGAAATCGCCGAAAAGACAATAAAACTGTTCCGCGAAGTGGTGCCGGCGGCGGTGCCGGGCATTGCCTTCCTCTCCGGCGGCCAGGAGGATGAGGAGGCGACCGCCAACCTCAACGCTATCAACGCCATCGGCCCGCATCCCTGGAAACTGACCTTCTCCTATGGCCGCGCGCTGCAGGCCGCGCCGCAGAAGGCATGGAGCGGCAAGGCGTCGAACATCGCCGCCGGCCAAGCCGCCTTCACCCACCGCGCCCATATGAACCATCTGGCCGCGCTCGGGAAATGGCAGCCGGCGCTGGAAAAAGTCGCCTGACGTTTATCCATCTCGTTCATCGACAACCCGGGCCAGTGGCTCGGGTTTTGTTTTTTGCAGGCCGCACTCCTACCTGAGGCAGCGAAACAACGGCGACTGTGTCGGGTTGAGCCGATGTCGAACGTCCTTGGCAGGAGAGGACAGGAGATGGTCATGCAACGCAATGCCGTGGTTTCACGCGAGGACTGGTTCGAAGCGCATCGAAAGCATCTTGAACGCGAAAAGGAGCTGACAAAGTTTCGCGCCCTTATTGCCGCCGAGCGGCGGCAGCTGCCCTGGTTCAAGCTGCGCAAGGATTATGTCTTCGAGAGCGAAGCGGGACCGAAGCGCCTTGGCGACCTCTTCGCCGGCAAGAGCCAGCTCATCGTCTATCATTTCATGATGGCTCCGGGTTGCGATCACCGTTGCCAGGGCTGCTCGTTCCTCGCCGACCATATCGACGGCGCCAACCAGCATCTGAAACATCATGACGTATCGCTGGTCGTCGTCGCACGCGCGCCGCTGGCGGAGATCCTGCCCTACAAGCAGCGCATGGGCTGGAAGTTCGACTGGGTGTCGTCCTATGCGTCCGACTTCAACTTCGACCTGCAGGTCTCCTTCACCGACAGGCAGATCGCGGCCGGCGAGACCACCTACAATTTCGAGAAGCGTCCGTTGCGGTCGAAAGACCTGCCCGGCACCAGCGTCTTTTATCGCAACGAATGCGGCGACATCTTCCTGACCTTCATGTCGCGCGCCCGCGGCGGCGACGCGTTGATCGGTGCCTATCATTATCTCGACATGACGCCCAAGGGCCGCGACGAGACCGGCCCCTATCACAGCCTGATGGACTGGGTACGCCTCCACGACCAATACCAGGACAGGGACGAGAACCGGCCGGACTGCTGCGCGTGATCGTCTCGTTCACCTCGGCTGAAACATGCGCTAAAACCGAAATGAACCGAATGGGCGTGCGGCTCTGCAACGAGCGCGGCGCTATTGCCGCCGCGCGCCTGCCGATCACCAACCCGGAAGCCGGCTTCGCCTCTGACGGCTTCCACGCTTCCGAAGCAGGTTATCGCGCCTGGGCGGAGCATCTGCTGGATTTCGTGCTGGATAACGAAGCAGCCTAACCGGTCGGCCGCGTTTAAGCCCAATGACCCAAGACGGCGGCAAGCGAGATAGCCAGCATGGCGAGCAGCGCCAGCTTCCAGAAATCGCCGCGCCGCTTCAGCCCCGGCCAGCCCAGCGGCTTGATGACCTGGATCAGCATGATGCCGCAGATGACAAGGGCGAGCAGTTTCGTCATGCCGCCTTTGACCAGCAACGATGGCGGCTGTCAAAGCTGTTCTTACGGCACTGTTCGGGCCGAGCACTCCTGACAGAAATCGGCTTCATCCGGGCCCTGCGAGGGACACCGCGCCCCTTCTTCCCTACCCTGCCAACCTCCTGACAGACTGCTGTCAGGAGGGGTGTGAGATACTCTTCTCATTGAAAAGAGAGGAGTGAGGTCATGAACGGTTTTACCATCCTGCGCAGCGTGCAGCACTATGTCGGCAGGATCCGCACGGTGCGCAACGATATCCGCACCCAGCGTTTCCTGAACACCTTGCCGGCGGACATCCGCAAGGACATCGGCTGGCCGGATCTTTACCAGGGCCGCGTGCGCGAAAACTGAAATTTTGCCGCCGCGACTTGGATTGTGGCGGCACCACGCCCAGATGTAATGCGGCCAGTGATGTTGAGTTCAGGGAAACAGGCCTTTGTTGCCGATAGCTTCGCCGCAGCCTCCTGACAGTATGTTGTCAGGAGGAATGCGGTAATTGGAGCGGCTTCGATCCTGACAGTGACGAACATGAACCGACGATCCGGAGTAATCCGCGTATGGTGAAAAGCTGGAACGACAGGCTGAACACGCCGGGCATCAACGGCATCAAACCGTCGCCGCGCTCGGTCGGCGATGTCGTCGGGGGCCAGCCGATGCTGGTGCCCACCGCACGCCAGGTCGACGACTTCATCCGCTCTATTCCCGAAGGGGTGGAGATGGATGTTCGCGCGCTACGCACCGCACTGGCCATCGAGCACGGGGCCGAAGTGACATGCCCGGTGACGATCGGCTATCATCTTCGCACCGTTGCCGAGGCCGCTCACGAGGATCTCGAGCGCGGCATGGCGTTGAGCGACGTCGCGCCGTTCTGGCGCGTGCTGGACGCTGAGACGCCGACCACGGGCAGACTGTCCTTCGGAGCGAAATTCGTTGCCGCGCAGCGCAAGCGCGAAGGGCTGAAGCCATAAACCCCGGGGGAGGAATCGATGCGCCGCGCCGACAGGCTTTTCCAGATCGTGCAGCATTTGCGGGGTGGCCGGCTGGTCACCGCACAGAAGCTCGGCACGTGGCTCGAGGTTTCCGAGCGCACCATTTACCGCGACATAGCCGACCTGCAGTCGACCGGCGTGCCGATCGACGGCGAAGCAGGCGTCGGCTACATGATGAGGGAGGGTTTCGACCTTCCGCCGCTGATGTTCACGCGTGACGAGATCGTGGCGCTGGTTGCCGGCGCCCGCATGGTGCGCGCCTTTGGCGGCGCGGCAATGGCAAGGGCGGCCGACGAGGCGCTGGTCAAGATCGGCGCCGTGCTGCCCGATACCGAGAAGGACCGCATCGCCCGCACCGAAATCCACACGCCGATGTGGGTGGTAAGCGATGCCGCGCGCGAGGCGATCGACCTGATCGAGCGCGCCGTGGAGAAACGCCAGGTGCTGACCATCGACTATTCCGACGAGGCCGGTCGCGGCACCGCGCGCGACATCAGGCCGCTCGGCCTGTGGTTCTGGGGCAAGGTCTGGACACTGGTCGCCTGGTGCGAGATGCGCGACGATTTCCGCGCCTTCCGTATCGACCGCATCGCCTCGGTCGTCATCGCCGGCCGCACCTTCAAGCCGGAGCGCGGCAAGCAGCTCGCCGATTTCTACCGCGCCGTCGAGCGCTCCGAGGATTACGGCATGGCCCCCGACCGCGCCGCGCGGACGTGACTTGCGCTTTTCTCCTTCTCCCCTTGTGGGAGAAGGTGGATCGGCGCTTTAGCGCCGAGACGGATGAGGGGTGTTCCAGCGGAGTGAGACGCTGGCTTTCCCCCTCATCCGTCGCCTTCGGCGACACCTTCTCCCACAAGGGGAGAAGGTAAGAGCGCTCACTCCTCGCCTTCGTCCTTGTCCTTCGACTTCAGCGCCGAGAGCTTGGCGAACACCGCGTTGGCGTCGAGCTCCTGGTCCTCGTCCTTCGGCTTCTCCGGCGCCGGGACCAGCCGTTCGGTGAGTGCGGCCGGCAGCAGCGTGTCGCCGACGGGCTGCGGCTGCTCGCGGCCGCGCGAGGCGCGATTGACTTCGAGGTCGAGGTCGATCTGAGAGGTGAGGCCGAGCGTCACCGGGTCCATCGGCTGCAGATTGGCCGAATTCCAATGCTTGCGTTCGCGGATCTGCTCGATTGTCGACTTGGTGGTGCCCACCAAACGGGCAATCTGCGCGTCCTTGAGCTCGGGGTGGTTGCGCACCAGCCACAGGATGGCATTCGGCCGGTCCTGGCGCTTCGACAGGGGCGTGTAGCGCGGGCCCTTGCGCTTCGATTCCGGCACCCGCACCTTCGGCTCCGACAGCTTCAGCCGATAATTGACGTCCTTCTCGCCGCGCGCTATCTCGTCGCGCGTCAGCTGGCCGGTGATGATCGGGTCCATGCCCTTGATGCCCTGCGCCGACTCCCCGTCGGCGATCGCCTTGACCTCCAGCGGATGCAGCCCGCAGAACTGCGCGATCTGCTCGAAGGAGAGCGCGGTGTTGTCGACCAGCCAGACGGCGGTCGCCTTGGGCATCAGCAGCGTATTGGCCATGTCAAAAATCCTTCTCGTTCGCCCGCGTTCCCGCGCGGGCGGTGGTTTTAGAGCCACCAAAATGGGAAATTCGCGGCCTGTATAAACGCTCCCTCGAAATTTCGCAATGTTTTTGGGAAGGACCGGATTCAGGGCCCTGAAAAGACAAAACCCGCTGGACGATGTCCAGCGGGCTTGGAACCGGAAACGAAGCAAGCGTCTCGACGGCTCTTGCTTGCCTGTCCAGCCCGGCCTTGCGGCCGGGCTGCGTCTGATTACACCGCCTGGCGGGCGATGCGCTCGATGTCGCCACGGCTGATGCCGAGGTCGTTCAGCTGGCGGGCATTGAGCTTGTTCAGCTCGCGCACGGTTTCGTTGTACATGCGCCACTTACGGAAAGCACGGATCGGGTTCATTTCAGTTTCTCCAGTCATTTGATGAAATCGTTTGATGCCGCGTAAATAGGCATGCCTGCCCAAGAATTGAACGGACGCTTTTGCATGGCCGCAATGCGTTTTGTGCATTGCACCATTAACGATGCGTTCAGCTTGGAACTGGGGGACAAGCGCAGACCCAGGATGGGTCGAGATTCAGGTCAGGCCGAGCCGAGAATGGTGGCGTTCGAGAACCGGAGCGGAGCGTACTTTTCGTACGTGAGCACCGGAAGCGCAGAACGCCGCCATTCGCAGGCCGGCCTCACCTGAATATCGGCCTATCCTACCCGACGTCGAGGACGATCTTGCCGATATGCTCGCCCTCTTCCATCCGCTCATGCGCCCGCCAGGCTTCGGTTAGCGGAAAGATCATATCCATGACGGGAGCCACCTTGCGCGTGCCGAGCAGCGGCCACACCTGGGCCTCCAGCGCGGCCGCGATCGCCGCCTTGAACTCGACGGTGCGCGGCCGAAGCGTCGAGCCGGTATGGACAAGGCGCTTGACCATGAGCGTCGCGAAATTGGTGCTTGCGACAGCGCCGGCCTGCACGGCGATCTGGACGATGCGCCCCTCGACGGCCGCGGCTTCGTAGTTGCGGGCAACATAGTCGCCGCCGACCATGTCGAGAATGACGTCGGCGCCCTTGCCGCCGGTCGCCTCCTTGACCGCGGCGACGAAATCCTCCTCGTGATAATTGATCGCCCGGTCGGCGCCGAGTTTCAGGCAGGCCTCGCATTTCTCCCTGCTGCCGGCGGTGGTAATCACATAAGCGCCGAAGGTCGACGCGAGTTGGATGGCCGTGGTGCCGATGCCGGACGAACCGCCATGGACAAGCAGCGTTTCGCCTTTCTTCAGCCCGCCGCGCTCGAACACATTGTGCCAGACGGTGAAGTAGTTTTCCGGCACCGCCGCTGCCTCCGAATAGGTGAAGCCCGCCGGCAGCGGCAGCACGCTGCCGGCATGCACCTTGACATATTCGGCATAGCCGCCGCCCGGCGTCAGCGCGCAGACCCGGTCGCCGATGCGCCAGCGCGATATCTCGTCGCCGAGCGCCGCGATTTCGCCGGCCGCCTCGAGACCAGGCAGGTCAGAGGCGCCGGGCGGCGGCGGATAGGCGCCCTTGCGCTGCTGCACGTCCGGCCGGTTGACGCCGGCCGCGTGCACGCGGATCAGCACTTCGCCGGGGCCGGGGACAGGCACGTCGCGGGTTTCCGGCTTGAGCACCCTGGGACCGCCGGGTTGCGAGATCGCGATGGCTGTCATCTTCTCCGGGATCTTGTCCTTGTTCGCCATCGCTGTCCCGTCTCCTCGAATCCTGTCTTGTCACAGTGGTTTGCATCGGCGCCCCTGCCCTATGTATGCTGATTGCCAAATCAGGCAAATGGCCAAGCAAGGGAGAAGCGACGATGGCGATCTTCGACGACGAACCCCGGAAGAATGCGCGCCCGCACGAGATCGGCCAGGACCTCTCGCTGCTTTCCGTCGACGAATTGTCGGAGCGCATCGCGCTGCTGCGCGACGAGATCGCCAGGCTGGAGGCAGAGCGGGCCGCCAAGGGCGCCACCAAATCCGCCGCCGACGCATTGTTCCGGCGCGGATAATCTCGTCGGCGCGCAAGACCGCCGCCGAAAAGCCCCAATACGCCTGTTCTCAGACGCCGGCGCCCGAACCAGGATCAAGCGATGTTTGCAACCTACCGACCGATCCTCTCGCTGCTTCGCGGCACGGCATTTCTGCTCGCCGCATCCGGCCTGCACGGCCTGCTGTTGCCGCTGCGCGGCCAGATCGAGGGCTTTTCGACGGCATCGCTCGGCCTGATGGGCACGGCCTGGGCAGGCGGCTTCGTCACCGGCTGTTTCTTCGCCCCGCGGCTCGTGCGCCGCGCCGGCCATGTCAGGGCCTTCGGCGCCTTCGCCGCGTCGGGCGCCATCATCGCGCTGCTCACCGGCCTCATCATCGACGAGTATTTCTGGATCCTTTTGCGGGCCTTCACCGGCTTCACCATGGCCGGCGCCTTCATGGTGATCGAGAGCTGGCTGAACGAGAAGGCCACCAACGAGAACCGCGGCACCGTCTTCGGCCTCTATATGATGGTCACCTATGCCTCGATCATGGGCGGCCAGATGATCGTCGCCGGCGGCGATGTGCGGTCGGCTTCGCTGTTCATGATCACCGGCATCCTGTTTTGCCTGTCGCTCATCCCGACGGCGGTTTCTACCCAATCGACCCCGAAACCGCTGCAGGACGTCAAGCTCGACGTCAAAGGCCTCTACGCCAATTCGCCGGTGTCGGCGGTGGCCTGCCTCCTGGTCGGCATCGCCAACGGCGCCTGGGGCACGCTGGGCGCGGTCTATGGCGCCCGCATCGGCATATCGACCGCCCAGATCGCGCTGATGATGAGCCTGGTGGTCATCGCCGGCGCCGCCATGCAGCTTCCAGCCGGGCGCCTTTCCGATACAACCGACCGCCGCTTCGTGCTGGCGGGTGCTGCCTTCGGCGCGGCCCTGGTCGCGGTGCTGATCTTCCTGATCGCACCGCGTTCGGGTGTCTTCGTCATCGTGCTGACCGCCGCCTATGGCGGTTTCGCCTACACGCTCTATTCGATCGCCGTCGCGCATGCCAACGACCACGCCCGCGCCGAGGACTTCGTCAAGGTTTCCGGCGGCCTGCTTCTGCTCTACGGCTTCGGCACCATGATCGGTCCGCTTTTGGCCGCGGCTTTGATGGGGTGGGTGCGTGCGGAGGGGCTTTTTCTTGCAACCGCGCTCGCGCATCTCAGCCTCGCCGGTTACACGCTGCTGCGCATCCGTGCCCGCGCGCCGGTACCGATCGAAAACCGCGATGCCTTCAAGACGCAACCCGCGGACCGCGCGCTCACGCCCGAGGCCACGCGGCTCGATCCGCGCAGAAAGGTTGAAACCGACGGTTGAGATTTGGAAAACTTTGCCCCACAAATAAGGTATGAACTTTTCTGATGCCTTCGTGGCGATAGCCGATCCCAATCGGCGCTATCTCTTGGAAGAACTCCGGCGCGGCCCGAAGACGGTAAACGAACTGGCGGCCGGATTGCCCGTCTCGCGCCCGGCTGTTTCCCAGCACCTGAAGGTTCTGCTCGATGCCGGCCTGGTCAAGGCCAAGGCCGAAGGCACAAGGCGTGTCTATACCGTCAGCACCGCCGGCTTCCTCAGGCTCAACATCTGGCTCGACCAGTTCTGGGAAACGGCGCCGGGGGAATAGGCCGCCGGCTGGAGGCCTCAATTCGCCAGATCCAGTGCCGCGCCAAGCGCGTCGAGCAGTTCGCCGGTTCCGTGCTCGCGCGTGGCTGGCGAGTCGATGCCGTCGAAGAAGGCCCCCTGCTCCGTCAGGATAAGCCGCGTTCTCTTGCCTTCCGCGATAAGCTCGATCGTTGCAAGCGACACCGAGACCCGCGTTTCGCCAAACAAGAGCTCATAGCTGTAGACGATGCGCCGGTTTGGCACGATGTCCTGATAGACCGCGTTGTAGAAATGCATCTGCCCATCGCTGGGGCAGCCTGCATTCACCTCCTTGCCGCCGACACGAAAATCCATTTCATGCCGGCTCGGCATCGGGTTGTCGGGATCGAAGAACCATCGCTTCTTGGCCTCGGGATCGCTGAGGGCGAAATAGACCTTGGCCGGCTCTTGCGGATAGACGCGCTCGATGACGAAGGTGGAATGGACAACGGATCGTTCGGTCATGACGGGACCCTTCAGCTTTCATCTTTCGTTTCAGCGAGAAAATCGCCGAGACGATCGAGGCGACGCTCCCAGGCAAGCCGCCGCTCGTTGATCCAGTTCTCCGCTGCCCTCAGCGCCTTCGGTTCGATCTGGCAGGTGCGCACCCGGCCAAGCTTTTCGGTCCTGACCAGGCCGCTCGCCTCGAGCACGTTGAGATGCTGGACGACGGCCGACAATGACATCGCCAGCGGCTCGGCCAGCTGGCTGACCGACGCCGGCCCCCGCGACAGCCGGTCCACCATCTGGCGCCGGGCTGGATCGGCGAGCGCCTGGAACATCAGGTCGAGCTGGGAGGGATCGTGCAGCATCTCGCTCTAGCCGTTGTTATAGGGGAAGAGCTTGAAATAGGGCTGCGCTTCCTCGATGACGCGGGCGAAGGACGGGCGCGCCAACAGCCGGTCGTGATAGCGTTTCACCTCCGGGAATTTTTCGCCGAACGGCTCGACCTTGTTGGCGTAGAACAGTGCCGGCGAAGCGGCGCAGTCGGCCATGGTGAAGCTCTCGCCCACCGCCCAGGTCCTTCCCGCCATCTCTTCTTCGATAATGGCGTAAGAATTGCGCAGCTGCGCGCGGGCTTCCTCGACGCCGAACGGGTCGGTCTTGTTCTTTGGCCGCAAGCGGTCGCCGACGATCTTCTGCATCGGATGCTGCACGTAAAAATCGTAGAAGCGGTCGGCCTGGCGGACCTGCAAAGCGAGATCGACATCGGCCGGAACAAGCTCGACCGGCCCCGGATAATGCGCGGCGAGATATTCGACCACGATGGTGGATTCCAGCACCGTGCGGTCTCGCGCATCGTCACGCAGCGCCGGCATCTTGCCGGTCGGCGACACCTTCAGGAAGGCGGCGCGGGAAGCCTCGTCGCCGAGGTCGACGATCACCCGTTCGAAAGGCGTGCCGTTCTCGTAGAACGCGATCAACGGTTTCCAGCAGAACGAAGCCAGCGGGTGGAAATGCAGCGTCAGGGACATTCTCGCTCTCTTTCGCATTCGGATATAGCGCAATACTGAAGTAATTACTTCACTATTGACGCAAGCCCGCCGAGTCAAGCCGGAGCTTCTGCGCCTAGTGGTGGGCGACGATGGCATCTACGATCTGCGGCGAGTCGTTGCGGTGCAGTTCGTGACCGCCGCCTTCGATCCGCACCAGCCTTGCGCCGGGAACGGCCTTGGCGAGCGCTTCGGCATGCTCGATCGGAAAGAGCGGATCGGTGGTGCCGTGGATGACGAGCAGCGGAGCCGTCAGGTCTCGCACCGTCCGTTTTGGGCCGCCGCCCTTGAGCAGGAAATGGTTGGTCGCGCTGGCGAGACCGCCGGAGCGATCGTAGTCCGCCTCGATCATCGCGCGCGTGCGCGTCTCGTCGAACGGATGCGAAGTGCTTGCAATCGCGCGGGCGTCCTTGACCATGAAATCGAGCACCTGCTTCCTGTGCGACCAGTCGACATCGGCGCCTTGAGCCGAATGTTTCTTGTAGGCCTCGGTCGTGCCGGGCAGGCCGGACGTATCGACACCGAGCGGCGAGCTTGAGATCACGGTGAGCGCGCCGACACGTTCGGGATATTTCAGCGCCACGTTCTGTGCGATCATGCCGCCCATCGACATGCCGGCTACATGCGCCTTGCCGACCCCGTGGTCGTCGAGCACACGGACCGCATCGTCCACCATATCCTCGAATGTGTAGGGCGGCGCCCCCGGCGGATATTTGGTCGACAGTCCAGTGTCGCGATTGTCGTAGCGGATGACGAAGCGGCCGCGCCCCGCGAGTTGCCGGCAGAAGGCTTCCGGCCACCACAGCATCGAGGCCATGGCGCCCATAATCAGAAGGACCGCCGGATCGGCCGGATCGCCGAAGGCTTGCGAAACGATGTCGGGGCGCTGGGTTGCAGCAGTCATCTGCTCCTCCAATCTGATTGCATTATGCAATCAGTTGCACGATAATCAAACCGATATCATAATGCAACTGGTTTTTCTGGAGACTGCCATGAACATCGACCGCCGGTCCGGTTGCCCGATCAATCTGTCGCTCGAGGTTTTTGGCGACCGCTGGAGCCTGATCATCCTGCGCGACATGATCTTTGGTGGCCGGCGCCATTTTCGCGAGTTGCTCAACTTCTCGCTGGAGGGCATCGCATCCAACATCCTGGCCGACCGGCTGAAGCGGCTGATGGCGCTCGGTCTGCTGACCAAGGCCGACGACCCCAGCCACAAGCAGAAGGCGATCTACAGCCTGACCGAGATGGCGATCACGCTCGTCCCGATCATGGCGCAGCTCGGCGCCTGGGGACGCGTCTGGCTTCCGGTCACGGAAGAACTGTCGATTCGCGCCGAACTGCTCGAAAAGGGCGGCCCGCCGCTATGGGAGCAATTCATGGACGAGTTGCGCCATGAGCATCTGGGTGCGCCTTCAAGGACACCGTCGGGCACGCCGACCGTGCGCCAGCAGTTGCGGGCCGCTTATGAGGCCGTCGTCGAGCGCAAGGCTGAGGAACTTCGCCACATCAAAACAGAAGCTTGAAGCGCGTTGCGCGCATCCGGTTCAGCGCGCCGCGATTTAAGATGAAGGGACGCACCTAAGCGCGTCAGATGCCCTCGCCGGCGAGTTCTTCCGAAAGCGTCGAAACCTGGTCCTGGGCGCTGCGCATCATCGGATAGATCGCCAGCACCTTTTGCCAGGCCTCCAGTGCCGACTGCTTGTGGCCGGTCTCGGTCATGATCTGGGCGAGGCCCGAGAGCGCGCCGAAATGACGCGGTTCAAGCTGCAGGGTGCGGTCGATGTCGGCCATCGACTTCCCGTAATTCTTCATCAGGAAATGCACGGTGGCGCGCCGGTTCCAGCCTTCGGCGTAGTCGGGCTGCAAGGTCACGACTTGGTCGAGGAAATCGAGCGCGACGTCGAATTTCTGGTCTTCCGTCGCCTTTTGCGCCCATTGCATCATCAGGTCGATCGAGGCGCTGGCCGACTGGTTCCATTCGCTCCAGATGCGGCCGGCGATGCGCTCGGCCGCCTTTTCATTGCGCTCGCGCTTCAACTCGGTGAACAGCTGGTCGAGGCGGCCCTGCCTGGTCGGCGCGGCCGGCGGCAGTGTCGTGGCGGGTGGCGCGGCATCTGGAGGCAGCGCGCCCGGCACCGTTTCTGCTTCCGCAGGCAAAGCTGCGCCGGACAGCAAAAGGGCGGTGAGAAATGCAAAACGAATCCGCATCGCCGGAATCTAATCCCGGACGGCGGATCGTCAAAGTGATTTTAGCGTGAAAGGGCCGGCGAACCGGCACCCGACATCAGCGCGGCGCGGCCTCGCTGGTGCATGTCGTCCACCCAAAACCGCTTGGCACGTTTGGGCGAGATGCACTAAGCCGCGAGCAAGGGTCAGCCCTGGCGCGCCTTGTAGCGCGGAGCGGTCTTATTGATGATGTAGATGCGTCCCTTGCGGCGAACCAGCCGGTTGTCGCGGTGACGCGCCTTGAGCGCCTTGAGCGAATTCTTGATCTTCATGGTCTTGCCTGTTCGGTCAGGGCCCGTCCCGGGCCGAATTTTAAAGGCGCGCCCGGAAAAAGCGCGCCTTTGAACTTGGCGTGGCTCATAAACGAGGAGTGTTGTCCGTGTCAACCACATGCGCGCGCCCGAATGCCACAAGGGACGCGGCATATCAAATATTTGCCATCCCGGCGGCGCGGCATTGCGCGACTCAAGGGCGACTGGGACGGTGACCCACGCCCAAGCGACTGGAGATCCCCATGCGCAGTCTTTTTCTGTCCGCCTGTGTTGTTCTCCTGGCGACCGCCCCGGCAGCCTTTGCCGAGGAGTGCGACCGCAACAACGACAGCCAGTCGATGCTTAACATCTGCGCGGATGCCGACTATCAGGCGGCCGATGCCAAGCTCAACGCCGTCTATAAGAATATCGTCAGCAGCGACGATCAGGCCTCGAACAAGCTGCTGCAGACGGCGCAGCGCGCTTGGATCGCCTTTCGTGACGCCGAATGCACTTATTCGACCGCCGACAGCGAAGGTGGCTCCATTCATCCGATGGAGGTGTCGCTGTGCCTGACAAAGCTCACCACCGAGCGCATAAAGCAGCTCTCCTCCGAGGCCAACTGCAAGCTGAGCGATCCGAGCTGTGCCGACTCCGACGCGGGCAGCGACGACCAGGATATGCAATAGAGCGTTATGGCTTCCTGATGAGGCGCGTGAAATGGCCCATCTTGCGGCCGGGTCGCGACTCGGCCTTGCCGTAGAGATGCAGCATCAGGTCGGGCTCGGCGAGCAGCTCCGGCACTTTCAGCATGTCGTCGCCGATCAGGTTTTCCATCACGCAATCGGAATGCCGGGCAGGCGAGCCCAGCGGCAGGCCAGCGATGGCGCGGATATGCTGCTCGAATTGCGAGACGACGCAGGCGGCCTCCGTCCAGTGGCCGGAATTGTGCACGCGCGGCGCCAGCTCGTTGGCTAGGAGCGAGCCATCGGCAAGCGCGAAGAACTCGACGCCGATAACGCCGACATAGTCGAGCGCGGCGAGGATTTTCGATGCCGCGTCCTTGGCGGCGGCAGCCGTTTGCGGGCGGATGGTCGCCGGCAAGGTCGAGCTGCGCAATATGCCTTCGCGATGGACATTCTCGGCCGGGTCGAAAGCGGCGACAGTTCCGTCGAGACCGCGCGCGGCGATCACCGAAATCTCGCGCTCGAAAGCGACGAGCGATTCCAGGATCAGCGGCACATTGCCCATTGCCTCGCAGGTACCGGCAAAGCAGCCCGTTTCCATGTTGCGGAAGACGCGCTGGCCTTTGCCGTCATAGCCCATGCGGCGGGTCTTCAGCACGCCGCTGCCGTTGAACGTCCTTAATGCCTCGGTGAGCTGGCCGTCATTGTCGACCGAGCGGAATTCGGCTGTGGGAATGCCGATGCCGTTCAAAAAGCTTTTCTCGGTGACGCGATCCTGCGCCACCTCGAGCGCGCGGGCCGGCGGATAGACCGGAACCCTCGCCGCCAGCGTTTCGGCGGCGCCGACCGGGACATTCTCGAATTCGTAGGTGACGACGGCGCTGGCGACAGCGAGCTCGGCAAGCGCCGCCGGATCGTCATAGGCGGCGACGATCTGCCGGTTGGCGACCTGGGCCGCCGGGCAGTCGGCCTGGGGCTCCAGGACGACGATGCGATAGCCGAGGCGGGCGGCAGCCATCGCCAGCATGCGGCCGAGTTGGCCGCCGCCGATGATGCCGATGGTCGATCCGGGCGCCAGGCTCACGGCGCGTCCGTGGGCTCGGTGGCGACCTTGGCGGTCTGCGCCGAACGCCAGGCGTCGAGCCGGGCGGCGAGCTTGTCGTCGTTGAGCGCCAGCACCGCCGCGGCGAGAAGCGCGGCATTGGCCGCGCCGGCCTTGCCGATCGCCAGTGTACCGACCGGGATGCCGGCCGGCATCTGCACGATGGAGAGCAGCGAATCCTGGCCGGACAGCGCCTTGGATTCGACCGGAACGCCGAAGACAGGCAGCGGCGTCATCGCCGCCGTCATGCCGGGCAGATGCGCCGCGCCGCCGGCGCCGGCGATGATCACCTTGTAACCGGCCGCCTTGGCGCCCTTGGCGAACTCATAGAGGCGGTCGGGGGTGCGATGCGCCGAGACGATCAGCCTTTTGTGCGGGATGCCCAGCGCATCCAGGGTTTCGGCCGCCTGGCGCATCGTCGCCCAGTCGGACTGGCTGCCCATGATGATGGCGACGTCGGCACGCTGATCGGTCAATGTTTCGCTCCCGGCGGCAAAGGCGCGCCTTAGCGGAATTCGCCGATAGCCGCAAGGATTGTCGAGGCTGCGCGGCTTAATCCGGCCAGCGCAGCGCGCCCGACGAATCCTTGCGCGCCACTTTCATCGCGTCAGCCGGCCGGTCCTTCGCCGTCAGCACCGCGCGCAGCCGCTCGGCCACGATCTCCGCCTCGCCTGGATGCAAATTGCAAGGGTCGAGGAAGAAATGGCCGCGCTCGACCTCGTGATTGCGCACGATGATCGGCGGCGAGCCGGCAGCGAGCGCGGAGGCAAGTCCGGCAGCCGTGAAGCGGCTCTCCGGGCGTACGAACACCTGCAGGCGATCGAGAGGGTTGTTGGTCGGGTCGGGAATGATCTGCGCATTGATACCCGGAATGCCCTGGACCGCGTCCTTCCACAGATTGAGCGCCGCCTCCTCGCGCTGGCGGATGCCGGCATGGTCGCGCTTTTCCCAGGCGTCGAGCGCCGCCATGGTGCCGGCGATGCTTTCCTTGCCGATCTTCATCGCGCGGGCCACGCCGCGATTCTGCAGATAGGCGGCGCGCACCAGATCCTTTCGGCCGGTGACGATGCCGCTGGTCGGGCCGCTCAAGAATTTGTGGCCGCTATAGACGACGATGTCGGCGCCGCGCGCCAGAAAGCTGCGCAGATCATATTCCGAGGCGGCGTCGACGATCACCGGAATTTTTTTGGCATGACAGATCTCGCAGAACTCCTCCAGCGAAAGCATGCCGTACTGCACCGTATGGTGGGCGACGACGTAGAGAGCCGCCGCCGTGCGCTCATTGATTGCCTCGCGCACATGGTAGTCCTGCGTGACGCTGACGGTGCCGGCCGGAATGACCTTGGCGCCGGCGACGCGGATCGACTGGTCGATGGGCGCGCCATAGTTGACGATGTGGCCAAGCTGGATCACGACTTCCGACTTCAGCCCTTCCGTGTCGTCCGGCAGCCGCTCGACTGCCAGAAGGTTGGTGCCGGTCATCGCGCCGGCGATCGCCATGGTGATGCCTGAGGCGCAGCAGGCGGTTATGAAGCCGGCCTCACCGCCGGTGAGACGGGCGACGACCGCGCTCGCTGCGCGCTGCAGATCGTCCATCTCCACCCATTGCGAGGCCATCTCAGCCATGGCGCTGATCGCCTCGGGCACGATGATCGAAGCACCCAACGCCGTCATCGTGCCCGAGACATTGATGATGGGTCTCAGCCCCAGGCGCTCGCGGATGGTGGTGTTGGAGCCGGCGCCGGAATAGGTTTTCATGTGAGTGGACTCCGTTAGTCAGGCGGCGATCTCGACGACCGCTTCGATTTCGACGGTGATGTTGCCAGGCAGCGAGCCGACGCCGATCGCCGAGCGGGCATGGCCGCCGATCTTGTCGAAGACATCGGCGAAAAGGTCCGAGCAGCCGTTGACCACCTTCGGGTGGTCGCTGAAGGTCGGGGTTGCGTTGACGAAGCCGAGCAACTTCACCACGCGCACGATGCGGCCGAGGTCGCCCGCCGCCGCATGCATGACGGCAAGCAGGTTGAGGCCGGTAAGGCGGGCATGCTCATAAGCCTGCTCCACGGTGACGTTGTCGCCGACCTTGCCGGTGCACAGCGTGCCGTCAGCGCGCAGCGGTCCCTGGCCCGAAAGGAAGATCAGACGGCCGCTCTCGGCATGGGTGACGAAATTGGCGATGGGTGTCGGCGGCTCGGGCAGGGTCAGGCCGAGTTCGGCGAGCCGTTCGTAAGGCGACATGGAAGGGTACTCCTTGGATGGCGAGAGCCATCCGCTTTCAGAAATGCGAGGCGCGGAAACGCGCCAGGAAGGTGCGCAGCCGCTCATTGGTGGTCTCCGCGGCAAGGACCTCCTTCGGCGGCCCAACGGCCGAGACGCCGCCATCGGCCATGAAGACGATGCGGCTGGAGGCGTCGCGGGCGAAGGCCATTTCATGCGTCACCATCACCATGGTCATGCCGTCCTCGGCAAGGCTTTTCACCACGGCCAGCACCTCGCCCACGAGCTCGGGGTCGAGCGCCGAGGTGATCTCGTCGAGCAGCAGGATTTTCGGTTCCATGGCGACGGCGCGGGCAATGCCGACGCGCTGCTGCTGGCCGCCGGAGAGCTCCGCCGGAAGGCTGTCGGCCTTGTGGGCGAGGCCGACGCGAGCCAGCCAGTGCTCGGCGATGGCGCGGGCCTCGGCACTGCCCTTGCCGCGCACCTTGGTGAGGCCGAGCATGATGTTGCCGGCGGCGGTCAGATGCGGGAAGAGGTTGAAGCTCTGGAACACCATGCCGGTTTCAGCGCGCATGGCCGCCAAATCGCGCTCGCTGCGGCGCTGGCGCGTCGCCGCGTCACGGTATCCGACTTCCTTGCCGTCGATGCGGATCGACCCCGAATCATAGCTTTCGAGGAAGTTGACGCAGCGCAAAAGCGTGGTCTTGCCGCTGCCGGACGGGCCGATGATGGTGACCACCTCGCCCTTGGCGACCTGCAGGCTGACCGAGCGCAACACCGCGACCGGGCCGAAGGATTTCGAGACCTCGGCGATCTCGAGAAGCGCTGGGCTGTTGTTGGAGCTGGTGGCCATGGCGTTAGTCCCGGATGAAGGCGAAGCGCCGTTCCAGCATGCGGCTGGCGTAGGAAAGCGCGTAGTTGACGGCGAAATAGATCAGGGCGCCGAGGATATAGAGCGGCATCGCCTCATAGGTGCGGCCGATGACCTGGTTGACCGCCTGCATGAGGTCGGTGATGCCGAGCAGCGAGACCAGGGCGCTGCCCTTGACGGCATCGGTGACGCCGTTGATCCAGGGCGGCAGGAAGCGGCGGAAGGCCTGCGGGAAGATGACCGAGGTGAGGCGCTGGCGGAAGGTGAGGCCGATCGCCATCGCCGCTTCCGACTGGCCTTTCGGTATCGACGCGACGGCGCCGCGCACATATTCGACGACCTGCGCCGTCTTGAACAGCGTGAGCGCCAGCACCGCCGCCCAGAAGGACTGCAGATGCAGTCCGACCGCGGGCAGGCCGTAGTAGACGAAGAACATCAGCACCAGGATCGGGATGCCGCGGATGGTGTCCGAGAAAATGCGCACCGCCCAACGCAGCGGCGCCGGCCCATAGACGAGGCCGACGCCCAGCAGGACGCCCGCAATCAAAGACAGGACCACGACCAGCAGCGAGACCCACAAGGTCACAGCGAAGCCTTCGGCAAGGAACGGCAGGGCGTAGAGGATCTGGCTCAGCATCTCAGCGCGCCGCCCTGAACCGGCGTTCGACCAGCCTGAGCGCGAACAGCAGCGCGTAGCCGGTCACCAGATACATCGCCGTTGTCACCAGATAGACCTCGACGATGCGGAAGGTGTTGAAGTTGATCCACTGGGCGCCATAGGTCAGCTCGGGCACGGAGATGACCGAAGCGATCGAGGTGTCCTTGAACAGCGAGATGAAGGTGTTGGACAGCGCCGGCAGCGTGATGCGCAGCATCGTCGGCAGGCGTACGTGGACCAGGCGCTGCCACGGCGTCAGGCCGATCGCCTTGCCGGCATCGAGCTGGCCGCGCGGCACGGCTTCCAGGCCGGAGCGGAACACTTCGACCAGATAAGCGCCGCTATAGACCGACAGCGTCACGACAAAAGAGGTGGGCGCGCTGTAAGCGAGGTCTATGACGGTCGGCACACCGTAGAAGACGAGATAGACCAGCAGGATCAGCGGCACGTTGCGGATGAATTCGACATAGGCCGCGATGATCGTGCGCACGACGCGCCCGGCCGAGACGTACCAGACCGCCAGCACCAGCCCGATGACGATGCCGATGGCGATCGAGATTACGGCGAGCTCGAGGCTGAGCAGCAAGCCGCCCCACAGCTTGTCGAAATGCCGCCAGATCAGGTTGAAATTGAGCGTATAGCCCATGCGTCCGTCTCAATGGCCCGCGGTGACGAACAATCTCTTGTTTTGGCGCAATTTCGAACGGAAAACCGCTTCACACTTTTCCTGAAATTGCTCAAGGATTCGTCACCCGGGTGGCCCGTGTCGAGGAGAAACAGGCGGAAGAGCGCCTGTCGCGCTCCTCCGCCGGTTTGGCGCAGGCTCGGTCAGATGACCGGGAAGCCTGGATGGCGCGGCGGCGGCTCCTGGCCGAAATATTCCTTGAAGGCGGCGTCGTAGAGCGCCGTCTCGTGGCCGAACATGGCAATGGTGAAGGTCTGGTTGACGAAGATCAGCCAATCGAGGTCGCCTTGCCGGACGGCAGCGCCGTAAAGCATCGAGTACCAGCTCTTGCCGGCATCGAAATATTTGTCCGGGTTGCGCGAGGCGAGCCAGCGCACGGTCGACAGATCGACGGCCGCGGCGTCGGCTCGCTTGGATTCCAGCGCTTGCAGCACGTTCGCCTGGGTGTCGATCTGCAGCACCTGAGCCTGCGGCAAGGCGAAATGCACCGAGCTTTCGGCGTCGACATTCTGCAAGATCGAGACCCGGGTGTTGGCGCCATTGGCGAGGAGCTTGTCGAAGGTCTTGTTTTCGGAGCCGGGCAGCGTCAGCAGCGCCACGCCCTCGACATAGTAGGGCCGCGAGAAATGGATCAGCTGCGAGCGCTGCGCGGTCATGGTCATGAACTGGATGGTGATGTCGACCTTGTTGGTCGTCACGTTGGGGATGCGCTGCGCCGGGTCCTGGGTGACGAACTCGACCTTGGTCGGGTCGTCGAAGAGGCCCTTGGCGAGGATGCGGCCCATGGTGATGTCCATGCCGACCAATTCGCCGGCGTCGTTCTCGAAATGCCACGGCGCGTTGGTGCTGCCGGTGCCGACGATCAGCTTGCCGCGGTCGAGCGCGGTGCGCAGGACGCTGTCGGACGCGGCTTGCGCGGCTGCCTTCTCGGCGCTGATGGCGGTGAGCGCGCCGGCGGTGGCCAGTCCCGCCATTCCCAGTTTCAGAAAATCACGTCTGCCGGATGTGTCGTTCACGGCGACCTCCTTTGATGGTGTGTTCCCCAATGCAGCAGAAATACGCATCGCAATCAGCGATTGTCTCTTACAAGAGACGTGTGTATCCTGTACAAGACAGATACTAGCATCAGGAATCGACAATGCAAGATGGTGAAACGATGAGCGGCTGGGCGGCGGAAGCCCCGCAGGAGGAGCGGCCGGCCGTCTCGCGCGAAAAGGGCCTCAACAGGGTTCTGAACATCCTGGAATTCCTGCACGCCAACCAGCGGGCGATCGGCATCGGCGAGCTGGCCAAGGGTCTGGGCGCGCCACGCTCGACCACCTACACGCTGGTGCGCGAGCTGGTCGAAGCCGGGCTCCTGGAAATGGCCGGCGACGGCAATCGCGTCTATTTCGGCAAGAAGCTCTATCTCTACGGGATGGCTTATATGCGCGGCAACGACCTGCTCAGGCGAGGCCGCCAGGAGGTCGACACGCTGTCGCGCGAGACCGGCGAGACGTCGGAGCTTTGCATGCTGCAGAGCGGCCGCTATACGATCGTCCATTCCAGCCCGGGCACGAGGCCCTTCCGCATCAGCTCGGCCACCGGCCTGCAGATCCCGCTGCCCTGGACGGCTTCCGGCCGGCTGCTGCTTGCGGGCCTCGACCGCAGCCGGATCGAAGCAATGGTCACGGAAGACGATCTCGTGCTGCCGGACGGCCGCAAGATCGAGCTCGACGACTTCATCGACGACATCGCTCGGGCACGCGTCACCGGCTATTGCGTCACGTCGGGCCTTGTCGACGCCTACACCAAATGCCTGGCAGCGCCCGTGTTCTCGGCGCCTGGCAAGGTCGAGGCGACGATGTGCCTTGTGGTGCCGATCGACACATCGGACGCGCGGACAGGCGAACTGGTCGCGCTGCTGCGCGAGCGCGCCGCCCGGCTTTCGATCTCGTGACGGCGTTGAACCGGTTATCGATCCAAGGCGTGTTGAGATTCAGGTCAGGCCGAGCCGAGAATGGTGGCTTCCGAGAACCGGAGCGGAGCGTACTTGAGGTACGTGAGCACCGGAAGCGCAGGAAGCCGCCATTCGCAGGCCGGCCTCACCTGAATATCGACACGCCTTAGGCGATGATGTCGGGAATGATGCGGTCTTCCAGCGCCGACAGCCGGTCCTTCAGCATCAGCTTCTTCTTCTTCATGCGCTGGATCTGAAGCGGATCACAACCGGTGGCGATCATCGCGTTGATGGCGGCGTCGAAATCGGCGTGTTCCTGTTTGAGCCGGGAATATTCGAGGCGTATTTCAGCCTGTTCCTGTTCGGACATTATCTACCGTTTTGCGTATGCGTCGCCCAATCGGGCTGTCTGGGCGGGGCCGGTCGGGTTTCTGTCTGTGACCGGCGCGCAGCCCTTATCACATTTCACTTTGTCGTGGAATGCTACCACGTGTCATTCGACATCGAGATCGGTTGGTGGCAAAGTGTCATTGTGCCGTCACAGTCTCAACCTGCGGTGGACGTGCCTGCGACGGCTGCAATCGAGGAAACCATGAAAGGGAGAACCAATCATGTCTCTTGCATCCCATCTTGATGAGTTGCAGCGGAAACACGGTGATATCGAGCGTGAGCTTATCGACGCCATGAACCATCCTTCGGTGGACGACCTCGAAATCGTGAATCTCAAGCGACGCAAGCTGGCAATCAAGGACGAGATTGAAAAGCTGAAAGGGAAACCGACCTCGCACTGAGCATCCTTTAAGGCAGCATCACCGCTCCCGCCGCGGTGCCAACCTACCGGTGGCAAGAAATGCCACCGGCCTGTTGTCTTTAACTGAATCATCTGATCATTTTTGCGTAGATCTTGCGGCCCAAGGCTTTTGCATGAGCCCTGTGGCCGCTGATCGCAGGTGGATCGATTTGCAGGCCTTGCGGCCGCTTGCCATTGACAAGCCATCTTTGCTCCGCCACCTCATGCCCGGAACTTTCAGATGAAGGCGACCGGCATGACCGGATATTTTTCCTCTCCCTTCCCGCGGCGCACGTCGGTCGGCGTGTCGGTCGGCGGTGTGATGGTTGGCGGCGGCGCTCCGGTCGTCGTGCAGTCGATGACCAACACCGACACCGCCGATATCGACCAGACGGTCGCCCAGGTCGCGGCGCTGCATCGCGCCGGCTCGGAGATCGTGCGCATCACGGTCGACCGCGACGAGAGCGCCGCGGCGGTCCCGCGCATCCACGAGAGGCTGTTGCGGCTTGGCATCGATGTACCGCTGGTCGGCGACTTCCACTATATCGGCCACAAGCTCTTGGCCGATCACCCGGCCTGCGCCGAGGCGCTGGCCAAATACCGCATCAATCCCGGCAATGTCGGCTTCAAGGACAAGAAGGACCGCCAGTTCGCGGCGATCGTCGAAATGGCGATCAAGCACGACAAGCCGGTGCGCATCGGCGTCAACTGGGGCTCGCTCGACCAGGAGCTTTTGACCCGGCTGATGGACCAGAACCAGGCTCAGGGCTCGCCGCTCACCGCGCAGGAAGTGACGCGCGAGGCGATCGTCCAGTCGGCGATCCTGTCGGCCGAGATGGCCGAGGAGATCGGACTTGGCCGCGACAAGATCATCCTATCGGCCAAGGTCAGCGGCGTGCAGGACCTGATCGCCGTCTATACCGAGCTTGCCACACGCTCCGACCATGCGCTGCATCTGGGTCTCACCGAGGCCGGCATGGGCACCAAGGGCATTGTCGCCTCTTCCGCGGCGATGGGCATCCTGCTGCAGCAGGGCATCGGCGATACGATCCGCATCTCGCTGACGCCGGAGCCGAATGGCGACCGCACGCGCGAGGTGCAGGTGTCGCAGGAACTCTTGCAGACTATGGGCTTCCGCCAGTTTGTGCCGATCGTTGCCGCCTGCCCCGGCTGCGGCCGCACGACGTCGACCGTGTTCCAGGAACTCGCCCAGAGCATCCAGGCCGATATCCGCAAGAACATGCCGGTGTGGCGCGAGAAATATCCGGGCGTCGAGAACCTCAAGGTCGCGGTCATGGGCTGCATCGTCAACGGCCCCGGCGAATCCAAGCATGCCGATATCGGCATCTCGCTGCCCGGCACCGGCGAGACGCCGACGGCGCCTGTCTTCATCGACGGCAAGAAGGCGGCGACGTTGCGCGGTCCGTCCATCGCGCAGGATTTCGAGAAAATGGTCGGCGATTATATCGAGCAGCGCTACGGACACGGCAAGGCCGCGGCCGAGTAGGCCGATGCACCGTTTCCTCACGGTCGCCCTGGCCTTGCTTTGCAGCCTGAGTTGGGTGGCAGGCGCGTCCGCCGACCCGCCGCACTCGAAATCGGCTGCCAAGCGGTTGATCAACCGTGTCTGCGATCTGATCGAAGCCCAGGCCCAGCAGAATGGCCTGCCCAAGGATTTCTTCGCCAGGCTGATCTGGAAGGAAAGCCGCTTCGATCCGAACGCGGTGAGCCCGGTCGGCGCCGAAGGCATCGCGCAATTCATGCCCGGCACCGCCAAGATGCGCGGCCTGGCCAATTCCTTCGACATCGAGCAGGCGCTTCCCGCCTCGGCGAAATATCTCGCCGAGATGAAGGCAGGCTACGGCAATCTCGGCCTCGCGGCGGCGGCCTACAATGCCGGCGAGAACCGTGTGTCGCGTTGGCTGGATTCCGGCGGCTTCCTGCCGATGGAGACGGAAAGCTATGTCTTCGACATCATGGGCGAACCCGTCGACAAATTCTCGGACAAATCTTACGCCGGCACCGTCGAGCCGCTCGACCCCAAGATGAGCTTTGCGGTCGCCTGCCGCAGGCTGCCGGTGATCATGTCGCGGACCGTCGCCATGGCCTCGATCAACGTCAAGCCGTGGGGCGTGCAGGTGGCGGGCAATTTCCGCCGCTCGGCGGCGATCGGCCAATGGCTGAGAGTCAAAGGCCGGTTCCCGGCGCTGCTCGCCAGCCATGACCCGGTGGTCAGCCGGGTGCGCACGCCGATCGGCCGACGCGGCATCTACGCGGTCAGGATCGGCGCCGACTCGCGCGGCGAGGCCAACGGCATCTGCGACAAGCTGCAAAGCGTCGGCGGTGCCTGCGTGGTGATGCGCAACCGATAGCAGTAGGCCGGAAAGAAACGTCGGCGGGACAGCACCCCCCTCTGTCCTGCCGGCCATCTCCCCCGCAAGGGGGGAGATCAGACGTCGCGCCGGCCTTCGCCAATCGCCAACGTCGCAGGACTGAGCGAGGCGCCGAAACTGCCAATCTCCCCCCTTGCGGGGGAGATGGCCGGCAGGCCAGAGGGGGGTTGGCGGGAACTCGGCAGTCGATCCTTATCGAGAGCCGCCCTCGTTCGGCGAAACGCTCAAGCCGTCTTCGCCGTCACCGTCTCGCTGAGCCAGGTGCCGATCTTGGCGCCGAGGCGATCGGGCGACACCGGCTTCGGCAGATAGTCGTCCATGCCGGCCTCGATGCATTTCTCGCGGTCGCCCTTGAGCGCATGCGCGGTGACGCCGATGATCGGCGTGTGATCGCCGCTCTGCTCCTCGATCACGCGGATGGCGCGGGTTGCCTCGTAGCCGTTCATCTCCGGCATGGAGACGTCCATCAGCACCAGGCGGGGGCGCAGCGCACGGTACATTTCGACCGCCGTGCGGCCGTTGCCGGCGATGCGGTAGCTCAGCCCGAAACCATTGAGGATCTGGCCGAAGACCAGCTGGTTCACATCATTGTCCTCGGCGATCAGGATATCGATCGGGCCGCTCGGCGCTACGGTCGGTTCCAGTGCTGCCGGCACGGGAACCGCCGGGCCGCGGATGACGGTGAAGGCCGGCGGCGCCGCCTGCGCCGCGACCGGCTCGCGCACGAAATGAGCCTTGGCGCCCTGCGTGCGCGCCTTCTGGATGGCGGAGATCACCGTGCCCAGCAGCACCGCCGAACGCGCTGGCTTGGTGAGATGCGCGACGATGCCGAAATCGATGACCATCCTGCCGAAATCGACCTGGTCGACCGAGGTGAGCAGTACGACCGGGATGGACGAAAGACGGCTGTCCGAGGCGATCGCCTTAGCGACATCTGCGCCGTTCATGCCGGGCATCTGGTAGTCGAGGATGATGCAGTCGACCGAGGCGCCGAGCTGGCAGGCGCGGTCGAGGAAGGCAAGGCCGACGGCGCCGCTTTCGGCGGCCGCGCAGTCGAAGCTCCAGCTTCTGAGCTGCTCCAGCAGGATCTCGCGGTTGACCGGATTGTCGTCGATGACCAGCACCCGGGCGCCGGTGACGTCGACTGGCACCAGCTTGTCGGCCGCCTCCTGGTTGTGCGCGGGCAGCGGCACGGCGAACCAGAAGACGGAGCCGCGGCCGATCTCGCTTTCGACGCCGATCTTGCCGCCCATCAGGTCGACAAGCCGGGCGCCGATTGCGAGGCCAAGCCCGGTGCCTTCGTGGCGGCGGGTCGACGAGCCGTCGACCTGGGCGAACTTCTCGAACACGCTTTGCAGCTTTTCGGCCGGGATGCCGATGCCGGTATCCTCGACGCGGACCTTGAGCTGGACCACACCGTTGACGACATCGCCGCCGACATCGACCAGCACATGGCCTTTCTCGGTGAACTTCACGGCGTTGCCGAGCAAATTGGTGACGATCTGGCGGAAGCGCCCTGCATCGCCGACGACGAAGGCCGGCAGGCGCGGATCGACGCGCACGATGAGCTCGAGGTTCTTTTCGGCAACGCGCGCCGAGACCAGCGTCGCCACATCCTCGACCGCTTCTGCCAGGCGGAAGGGCGCGGGGTCGAGCGTCAGTTGGCCGGCATTGATCTTCGAGAAATCGAGGATGTCGTTGATGATGGTGAGCAGCGCGTTGCCGGATTTGACGATGACGTCGGTGAAGGTCTTCTGGCGCGGCGTGAGTTCCGTCTTGGCCAGCAGCTCGGCCATGCCGAGCACGCCGTTCATCGGCGTGCGGATCTCATGGCTCATATTGGCGAGGAATTCCGACTTGGCGCGATCGGCGGCTTCGGCCTTGAACAGCGACGCGGCGCTCTCGGCGAAGGCGCGGCGGATCGCGTTCTCCATCGGCCGGAAGATCAGAACCGCGGCGATGCCAAGCACGGCAAACAGCAACCCGCTCGCCCACAGCAGCAGCCGGTCGTTGGAAGCGTCGGCGAGGCGACGCTCCTCGTCGAGCGCGGTGCGCACCTTGACCAGCATCGGCTGCGCGAACAGGTCGTTCTGATTGCGGATTTCGCGGTAGCTCCATTCATCGACCTTCTGGGCGGTCGACATCAGATTGAAGTTGCGCACCATGTCGCGTGCCGACCAGAACAGGTCGTTGTTCACCGAAGCGGTATCCAGCGTGTTGATGGTGTTCCTGGACAGGCGCGGCTTGATCGCGGCAAGCTGGGCGTTCAGGATCTCGATCTCGCCCGTCAGCCGCTCGGAATGCCCGCGCGCGGCGGCGGTCAGCGCATCGCGCGTTTCGCTGCGCCAGGCGGTGCCGGTCGTCTCGGCGAAATTGGTGGCGTTGCGCAGGTCGCGGGCGAAGATGACGAAATTGCCGCTGAGGGCATCGACCTCGTGGCGGTACGAATTCACACGGTTGAGCGCGAACATGACCGCCGCCGAAGCCAGCGCGAAGACAAGCAGTCCCGAAATGTAGCGAATCCGGATCGACCGGAGGAAGGAAGAATATTCCGGCATGCGCAACCCCAACACATACGCACAATTTTAATGGTCGGGATTACGCTTGATTTACATTAAGATTTCGTTGGTGGGCGAGATCCCCCTGCGCTGACGGATCAGGTCGGGCGGGTCGCTCTGCAAGCGGCCCGCTTTTGGTCAATTCAGACCACCCTATCCTTTGGCCCGATAGGCGTCGGGAATGACGAAGACCTCGTCGGCGCGGCCATAGCCCCCGTCGGGAACCTCCTCGATCAGCACCATCGTGTTCGGACGCACACCTTCGCCGAAATAGTCGACGAACATCTGCGTGGTCTTGTGGACCAGGTCCTCTTTTTGGGCCTTCGTGAGAGCGGCTTGCGGCATCTTGAAGTTGGCAAAGGGCATTTCCAGGTTCCTTTCAGGTTGGGTTGCAGGGCTTTGGACGAAGGAGGTCGGCAAGTCCGATGCGCTCAAGGAGCTGGGCGCGGACGCGGTCGGCGACGCCGTTGACGATGGCCGCACCGTCATCGGACGGGTCGATATGGACGCGGAACGGGCGGCGGCCATGCGGCATCGCCACGAGATCGACGATGGCCTCGGCGACTTTCGCGGGATCGGCATCGGCGGGCTCCAGGCCGGGCAAGACCTTTTAACGCCTGCTCATCCGCGCCGGCGCAAGGGCCGGACCAATAGGCCGCGGCGCGTTCGGTGTCGGCCGGCTTGCCGGAATGGGCGAAATGCTCGGTGCCCTTGGTGAAGGCGCCCGGCACGACGATGCTCGTCTCGATGCCGAAACGGGCAAGCTCCAGCGCGTAGCTCTGCGCCAGCGCATCCATGCCCGCCTTGGCGGCGAAATACGGCGCGAGGAATGGCGGCGTGCCGCCGCGCGTGCTGCTCGATCCAACCCATATCATCAAGGCCCGGCCAAGCGAGCGCATGCCGGGAAGGACGGCCCGGTTGACGCGCTGGGTGCCAAGCACATTGACGTCGTAGAGCTGCGCCAGCTGTTCCGGCGTGAAGGCTTCGACAGGTCCGAACACCATGTGGCCGGCATTGTGGATAACGACGTCGATGCGGCCGGCTTCCGCGAGGATGGTTTCCACGGCCGCCTCGATCGACGGTTCCGACAGCACGTCGAGCGCGATGGCGCGGATCGCCAGGTTCTCGTCGCGGGCTAGTCTTTCGATCTCGGCCGCGGCGGCGCCTCCACGCGCTTGCGGATCGCGCATCGAGGCATAGACCCGGTGGCCGACCCTGGCGAGCGCCTTCGCCGTCATCGCGCCAAAACCGCTCGATGCGCCGGTGATGAGAATTGTCCGCTGCATGACCGCCTTCCTCAGATAGCGCCGCCATTGGCGCGGATGGTCTGACCGTTGACCCAGTGGCTGTCCGGACCGGCTAGGAAGGCGACGAGCCCGCCGATATCGTCGGGCTGGCCGAGGCGGCCGAGCGGGATGAGCCTTGTGATCGCCTCGATCTGCGCGGCGCTCTTGCCGTCGGTGAAGAGTTCGGTGTCGACCGGGCCGGGCGCGACGGCATTGACCGTGATGCGGCGCGGGCCGAGCTCCTTGGCAAGGATATGCGTCATGGCCTCGACGCCGGCCTTGGTCGCGGCATAGACGCCGTAGGCCGGCTGGTAGAAGCCCACGACACTTGAAGAAAAATTGATGATGCGGCCGCCATCGTTCAATCGCCTTGCAGCTTCACGCATGCCGCGGAATGTGCCGCCGAGATTGATGGCGAGCTGGCGTTCGAATGCAGCGTCGTCGGTGTCGGCGATCGCCGACAGCTGCATCATGCCGGCATTGTTGATGAGGATGTCGGCCTTGCCAAAGGCCTTTTCGGCCGCGTCGAACAAGGTGGCCATGCCAGTCGGTTCGCCGATATCGGCCTGCACCGCGAGAGCGGCGCCGCCGGCGGCCTCTATGGCCGAGACGACCTCGCCGGCCGCGTCTTTGCCGCGCGCATAATTGACGATGACGGCGATCTCGTCCCGGGCGAGCCGCTTGGCGATCGCGGCGCCGATGCCTCTCGATGCGCCTGTCACGATCGCGGTTCTTGTCTTGTGCATGATCGGTCTCCGTTCGTTTGTTGTGAAGCGGATATAGATTGTCCCGCCTTCCGGATAATCGCCCTGGTATTGACAGCAGCATTCGGATGGAGCGAACAATCAGCCCATGGATCGATTGGACAGGATGCGGCTGTTCGTCCGCGTGGTGGAGCGGCGCAATTTCACCGCGGCCGCGGCCGATCTCGGCCTGCCGCGATCGACCGCGACCGAAGCGATCCAGCAACTGGAGGAGCATCTGGGGACAAGGCTGCTGGACCGCACCACGCGCCATGTCGCCACGACGCTCGACGGGCAGGCCTACTACGAGCGCTGCCTTTTCATCCTTGGCGAGGTGGAGGATGCCGAGGCCGGGTTCCGCAGCGCCGAACCGCGAGGTCTATTGCGCATCGATGCGCATCCGCTGATCACGCAGCGCTTCCTTTTGCCGGAACTACCCGCCTTCCTCGAACGATATCCCGAGATCGGCCTGCATATCGGCCAGGGTGACCGGCTGGTCGACCTGGTGCGCGAAGGCGTCGATTGCGTGATCCGCGCCGGTGAACCGCAGGACAGCGGCATGATCATGCGACGCCTGGCGATGATTAGCGAGATCACCTGCGCGAGCCCGAGCTATCTGAAGCGGCATGGGATGCCGGCCTCACCGGAAGCGCTGGACGGCCATCAGGCGGTCGGGTTCGTCTCCTCGCGCACGGGCGAGGTCCTGCCGCTGGAGTTCACGATCGGCTCAACGGTGCGTCAGGTCACGTTGCCCGGCCGGCTGCGTGTGAATAATTCCGACACCGCCGTCGCGCTGGCGCGCCTCGGTCTCGGGCTTCTGCAAGCGCCACGCTACCGGCTGGAAAAGGACCTCACGGAGGGGACGCTGGTCGAGGTTCTGGGGGATTTTCCACCAACGCCGACGCCGCTCTCGGCGCTCTATGCGCAGAACCGCCAGCTCGCGCCGCGACTGCGTGTGTTCCTGGAATGGGCGTCGGGCATTTTCGCCAAGGCAAAACTGTGAAACCGGTTCGGCTCGGC
This sequence comes from Mesorhizobium sp. WSM3859, assembly GCF_002295065.1. Classification (GTDB taxonomy): domain Bacteria; phylum Pseudomonadota; class Alphaproteobacteria; order Rhizobiales; family Rhizobiaceae; genus Mesorhizobium. Next base: position 331,395 of record NZ_NSGG01000003.1, on the reverse strand, counting down.
TAATACCCACGTCTTCAGTTATTGCGCGTCGCCACAAAAGTCGCGGCTTCCTTGAGCAACTCCGCCTGCTCTCCATAAGGCTCGAGCAGCGCATGCGCCTGGTCGATCAGGCCGTGCAACTGGCCGCGCGCCCAGTCGGGTCCGTGCAGCGCGGCAAGCGTGGCCTTGCCGGCGGCGGCGTCCTTGTTCGTCGCCTTGCCCATCTGCTTTGCGTCGGCCGTCAGGTCGAGCAGGTCGTCGGCAAGCTGGAAGGCAAGCCCGATCGCCGAGCCGAATTCGGCCAGCCGCTCGCGGTCGGCGGGCGGCGCGCCGGCGACGATCGCGCCGGCCTCGCAGGCGAAGCGGATCAGCGCGCCGGTCTTCATGGCCTGCAACGTGATAACGCCCGCCTCGTCCGGCCGTTTGCGCTCGGCTTCGAGATCGAACATCTGGCCGCCGACCATGCCGCCGGCGCCGGCCGCACGCGAGAGCGCCAGCACGAGCGCCACCCTACGGTCGGCAGGCAAGGCCGTCGCCTCGTCGGCGATGATGTCGAAAGCCAAAGTCAGCAGCGCGTCGCCGGCGAGAATCGCTGTGGCTTCGTCGAAGGCCTTGTGCACCGTCGGCTGGCCGCGCCGCAAATCGTCGTCGTCCATCGCCGGCAGGTCGTCATGGATCAGCGAATAGCAATGCACGCATTCCAGCGCCGCGGCGACGCGCAGCGCCGCGTCGTTATCGGCGGAAAACAGCGCGGCGCTTTCCATGACCAGAAAAGGCCGCAGCCGTTTGCCGCCATTGAGCACGCCATGCCGCATGGCCGCCATCAGGCGCTCGGGCCGCGCGATCTCACTGGTGAGCGGACGCGCGTCGAGAATCCGGCGCAGCTCGGTCTCGACGGCGGCGGCGCGCATCAAAAGCGCGGTTTCGAAGGCGATCTGGTCGTCTTTGCCCATGGCCGGGAGCGGTAGCCGACACTCAGACATTGCGCAAGCAGGCGCGCGCCTTTATGCCGGAGAGGGCGAGGCACGGGTGGGACGGCTTGACGGAACCGATCGTCGAAGATGGAAGCGAGGGGCTGGACATGGCGCGGTCGCGGCGCCTGAGCCGCGCCAGTCTGAGGCGCATCGGCCGGCGCTGCCTGGTCGTCGCGCTCGTGCTGGCGGCCATCCCGGTCGTGCTCACCTTCCTGTACCTGCCGTCCTTCGTGCACCCTGTCTCGACGCTGATGCTGAAGGACCTCGCGACATTCTCCGGCTACGACCGGCGCTGGGTCTCGATCGATGACGTGGCGCCGGTGCTGGCGCATTCGGTGATCATGTCGGAGGACGGTCAATTCTGCTTCCATCGCGGCGTCGATCTGGGCGAATTGCGCGGCGTGGTCGACGACGCGCTGGCCGGCGAAGCGACGCGCGGCGCCTCCACCATCACCATGCAGACGGTGAAGAACCTTTTCCTGTGGTCGCGGCCGCTTGGCAGCGTGCGCAAGGTGGTCGAGCTGCCTTTGGCCGTCTATTTCGACGCGGTGATGTCGAAGCGGCGCATCATGGAGATCTATCTCAACATCGCCGAATGGGGGCCGGGCATCTACGGCATCGAGGCCGCCGCGCGGCATCATTTTGGCGTCTCGGCCAAGCAGTTGTCGCGAAGGCAGGCGGCGCTGCTGGCCGTCAGCCTGCCCAACCCGATCGCGCGCAATCCGGCCAAGCCGGGGCCGGGACTGAGACGTCTTGCGAGCTTGATCGAGCGCCGCGCCAGCCGGTCCGGCGCCTATGTCGGTTGTCTTGATTAGGGGCGTGATCCCGAAAAGTAGGAACCGGTTTTCGGAAAAGATCACGCTCCAACGAAGACCTGGACAAGGACGGCGTTTCGACGAAACGGCATCCTGATCCAAGCGAAGCGGCGCCCGCTCAAAAAAATTCGCGGCTAACGCTGGCCAAAACGGCGCAAGGCGTGTATAGGCACCCGACTTTCTCAGATTATGGCCTCGATGCGGCCCTTTCGCGAGGGTTGCCGGGGCATTTTGACCATGTAGTGGAGCATATCCATGGCCGTTCCAAAAAGAAAAACCTCTCCGTCGAAGCGCGGCATGCGCCGCTCCGCCGACGCCCTCAAGGCCCCGACCTATGTCGAGGACAAGAATTCCGGCGAAATGCGCCGCCCGCACCACATCGACCTGAAGACCGGCATGTATCGCGGCCGCCAGGTTCTGGAGCCGAAGGAAAGCTGAGAAGCTTCCAAGGTTTACGACTTTCAAAAGACCGGCCTCTGGCCGGTCTTTTTGTTTTGGCGCCCTGCCGGTCCGCCGACTTGCCCCGAAGTCGGCATGGGGTGGCTCTTTCAGAGATCGCGCCTGCAGGAGACGCGATGTCAGCCGGTCAACCAGCTGACATCGTTATTTCATTAGGTCTTACAGCGTGTTCGCCGCCGCGGCGAAAAACCTTGACGGCGCGCTTGCCGCGGATTTTACAAAAGGGTGCCCCATTGGAGTCGCCCAGATGTTCGGTGCCGTTCCGCTGCTGATCGTGCCCTTTGTCCTCTACAATCTCGGCCTGCTCGGATTGTTCGGCGGCGGCGACGATCCCTGGATGACCGAGATGTTCTCCTTCCGCATGATGTCGGGCGGCGTGTTCTCGATGACTCTCGGCGACCTGATGGTGCTGATCGGGCTGATCTTTCTCTTCGTCGAGATCTCGAAATCGGTGCGCACGACCAATGCCTCGATCCTGGATCACCTTCTGTCGACGCTGGTCTTCATCGCCTTCCTCGTAGAGTTCCTGCTGGTGAAGGGCGCGGCGCACTCCGTCTTCTTCACGCTGATGATCATCGCGCTGTTCGACGTGCTGGCCGGCTTCTCGGTGTCGATGCGGTCGGCAAGCCGCGACATCAATCTGAACTAACCCGGCAAGGAAGTTTTGACGGGCCGATTCCGTTGCCGGATGGCATGCGTTGACGGTTGGCGGAAACCGCCGGCTCGCGCAGACCATGGCAGCACGACAGATTCCGGCTGCCAACGCGGCCTCAACCTGTCAAGATCGCCCGACCGCTGAACCAGATCGTGACCTGCCCTCGTATCTCACCGCATGAACCTCATCGGCGCCGCGCTCCTCTTCCTCATCGCAATCCTCTTTGCCCTGGCCGGCGTCACCCGCGCCGGCGTCTGGCTGATCGAGCGACGCAGCCCGCCGGCCGGCGAGTTCGCCGAGATCAACGGCGCGCGCATCCATTATGTCCATATACCGGCGCCCGCCGGCGCCGACCTGCCGCCGGTCGTCTTCATCCATGGCGCCAGCGCCAATCTCATGGACCAGATGCTGCCGCTAAAACTCCTGCTCGAGGGCCGCGCCGAAATGCTGTTCCTCGACCGCCCGGGCTTCGGCTGGTCGGAACGCGGCGACAATGAAACGCTTGCCAAGCAAGCCGACACGATCGCCGCGCTGATGGACCGCCTCGGCATCGAAAAGGCGGTCATCGTCGCGCATTCCTTCGGCGGCGCGATCACCACGGCTTTCGCCCGCCAGCATCCAGAAAAAACAGCCGGTCTGGTCTTCGTGTCACCGGCCACGCATCCCTGGCCGGGCGGCGCGACCGCCTGGTACTACAAGCTCACCGCCATGCCGGTGGTCGGCTGGCTGTTTTCCGAAACGCTCGCCTATCCGGCCGGTATGTTGCGGATCAGCGATGCGACGGCTTGCGTCTTCTCGCCCAACAACCCGCCGGACGATTACATCGGCAGAGCTTCGATCCCGCTGGTGCTGCGACCGTCCGCCTTCCGCGCCAACGCCCGCGACGTCGCCCAGCTCTATGACTATGTCCGGGCCGCCTCGCCCGCTTACCGGGGAATCAAGGCGCCGACCGTCGTCATCTCGGGCGACCGCGACAAGGTGGTCTACGCGACGATCCACTCTGTCGGCCTCGAGCGCGACATTCCCGGCGCCGAACTGGTTTGGGTCCGCAATCTCGGCCACAAGCCGGACTGGATCGCGCCCGATCTCGTGGTCGGCGCAATCGAGAAGGCGGCCGGCGCGCCGATCGCCTTGCAAGCAATGGCAAGGACCGTGGAAGGCCGTATCGCCGGTGATGCCTATAACGACGGAAAATGCCCCGACATCAAAGCGCCCGACGCCGAGCTCGCGCCGACCTGATGAGTTGCGTTGCTATCGCCAAACGACCTCAGGTCAGTGCTGCCCCTCATCGCCCTGCCGGGCACTTCTCCCCGTATAGTGACGGGGAGAAGGACGCCGCCATCGACGATTTCGCCAATCGCCAAACTAGCAGGAAGGGCGCCAGGTTTGCGGCCAGCCCTCTTCTCCCCGTCACTATACGGGGAGAAGGTGCCGGCAGGCGGATGAGGGGCAGCGCCGACCCTGAAAGCTTTCATGTCGCGATCGCGACGGATGCCTTACGGCCCTAGTCACTCGGCAATTGACCCAGCCACTGACAGCTAATGCGTGTCCGACCCGATATACGCAATGCGCAGCATATTGGTCGATCCGGGTGTCCTGAGCGGCACGCCGGCCGTGATGATCACGCGGTCGCCGGGCTTGCCGAAACCTTCTTCCAGCGCGATGCGGCAGGCCCGGTCGACCATGTCATCGAGGTCGGTGGCATCCGGCGAGACGACGCAATGCGTGCCCCACAAGAGCGACAGGCGGCGCGCGGTGTTGAGGATCGGCGACAGCGCCACGATCGGCACCTGCGGCCGCTCGCGCGCGGCGCGTAAGCCGGTCGTGCCCGACGCGGTGTAGGAGATGATCGCCGACAGTTTCAGCGTCTCGGCGATCTCGCGCGCGGCGAGCGAAATGGCGTCGGCGCCGGTCGCCTCGGGTTCCGAACGCTGCGCGTTGATGATGCCGGCATAGGTCGGGTCGGTTTCGACCTTGGTGGCGATGCGGTTCATCATGGCGACGGCTTCGACCGGATAGGCGCCGGCCGCGGATTCGGCCGAAAGCATGATCGCGTCGGCGCCTTCGAAGACGGCGATGGACACGTCGGAGACCTCGGCGCGGGTGGGCACGGGCGCGGTGATCATTGATTCCAGCATCTGTGTCGCGATCACCACCGGCTTGCCGGCGCGGCGCGCCGCACGCGTGATCTGCTTCTGGATGCCGGGCACGGCTTCGATCGGCATCTCGACGCCGAGATCGCCGCGGGCGACCATCAGCGCATCGGACAGCTCGATGATCTCGGGGAGCCGGGCAACGGCCTGCGGCTTCTCGATCTTGGCCATGATCAGCGCGCGGCCGCGCGCGATCTTGCGTGCCTCGGCAAGGTCCTCCGGCCGCTGCACGAAGGACAGCGCCACCCAATCGACGCCGGTGGCAAGCACGGCGTCGAGATCGGCGCGATCCTTGTCGGTCAGCGCGCCGACCGGCAGGTCGGTGTCGGGCAGGCTGACGCCCTTCTTGTCGGAGATTCCGCTACCGGCAACGACGGTGCAGGTGATCGACTTGCCGTCGGCCTTCACCGCCTTCAGCTCCAGCTTGCCGTCGTCGATCAAAAGTCTGTGACCGGCCTCGACCGAGCTCAGGATTTCGGGATGCGGCAGGTACACACGCTTCGACGTGCCGGGTTCCGGATTGTCGTCGAGCGTGAAGGTCTGGCCGACAGTCAGCGCTTCCTTGCCGTTGGCGAACTTGCCCACCCTGAGCTTCGGACCCTGCAAATCGGCGAGGATGCCGATCGGCCGGCCGACGGCGGCCTCGACGGCGCGGATGCGGCCGACCAGCGTGCGCATCAACTCGTGATCGGTATGGCTCATATTGATGCGGAAGACATCGGCGCCGGCTTCGAAGAGCTTCTTCAGCATTTCCTCGGAGGAGGAAGCCGGACCGATGGTGGCGAGGATCTTGACCTTGCGGTTGCGTCTCATTGACTGTTTGTTCCCGGAGCGGGGGTCGCTGCTGGCCCGCCTCCCGTTGCGGGCTCGTCGGTCAGCTGGACCATCCAGCTGGCCTGCTCGCCCGTGTCATATTCCTGAAAACCGGCGCGCTGGAAGCCCCGGGCGACGCAATCATTCACGCCGGCGATTTTGAACTCTTTTTCAGCGACGCACATGTTGATCGGGCCGTCCCAGCGCCCGCCACGCTCGGCGTCTTCTGCATAAAGATAATAAAACCTTGATGACAGCGGACCCTCGATCAGCGTCTTGCAGGTCGATCCTTCGATGTGCCACCAGCCCTCTGTGATCCAGCCGGCCTTGGCGCGATAGCCGATGCCGACGCCCACCAGATTTTGCGTTGCGTTGCAAACGCGGAAGTCGGCCCGGGCCGGCGAGGTCGCGAAAAGCCCGCACGACCCGGCGCAGACGATCAGCAACGGCAGGGCCAGGCGCTTGCGCAGCCGGCCGGCAAAACCCATCGCAGATCCCCTTGCGAACCACATTTGCATCTCTCGAAGCCCCTTTTCAGCAAACTCCGGTCGCATGTCAACGCGCCGTTTTGTTCAATTCCAATCGATTTAGAAGGGCCCGTCGCGCAAATTCACCCCTGCCGGGGATTTTTTGCGGAAACCTTGGCCAAACAACGGCATTGCGCCGGCGTCCTCTTCGTGGAATGACGATACCACATCGAAGCCGCCGTCCCCTTTTCAGCCGATGACCCGATCCACAGTTTTCACGCCGTTCGACATCGTCGACGGCGACCGCAAGAAAGGCGTCGTGCTTCTGGCCGATCACGCCCGTCGCGACCTGCCGGAGGAGTATGGCAGTCTCGGTTTGTCGCCGGCCGAATTCGACCGCCACATCGCCTATGACATCGGCGTCGAGACGGTGACGCGCGAGCTGGCGGCCGCGCTCGACGCGCCGGCGGTGCTGGCCGGCTTCTCGCGGCTGTTGATCGATCCCAACCGGGGCGAGGACGATCCGACCATGATCCGTCAGCTCTATGACGGGACGGTGGTGCCGGGAAACTATCCGATGGCTCCGGAAGAGCGAGAGCGGCGGCTCGACCGCTTCTACCGGCCCTATCACGACGCTGTCGGCGCGATGATCGCGTCCGTGGCGCATGCCTCAGGCAAGGCGCCGTTCATCTTATCCGTCCATTCCTTCACGCCGGTTATGCAGCGCTTTGTCCGCCCCTGGCATGTCGGCGTGCTGTGGGACCGCGACGACCGCGTGGCGCGGCCGCTGATCGACATGTTGGCGCAAGACAAGGCCCTCGTCGTCGGCGACAACGAGCCTTATGACGGCGCGCTGCGCGGCGACACCATGTTCCGCCACGCCATCGTCAACGGCTACGCCCATGCGCTGATCGAGATCCGCCAGGACCTGATCGCCGACCGCGCCGGCGCGCTTGCCTGGGCCGAGCGGCTGGCGCCGATCGTTGACGCCATCGACCGCCGTGCCGATATACACCAGGTGAAAATGTTCGGCTCGCGCACCGGGCCGGCGTGAAGGCCGACAGTCCAGGAGTTTTCCGAGATGACCGAACTCAGCGACGACCAGAAGCGCGATTTCGAGGCAGCCGCCTTCCGTCGCCTGGTAGCGCATCTGCGCGAACGCGGCGATGTCCAGAACATCGACCTGATGAACCTCGCCGGCTTCTGCCGTAACTGCCTGTCCAACTGGTACCGCGAAGCCGCCGAGGCCGAGGGCGTGGCGCTGTCGAAGGATGCGTCGCGCGAGATCATCTACGGCATGCCTTATGCCGAATGGCAGGCGCTCAACCAGACCGAGGCTTCCGCAACCAAGAAGGCCGAGTTCGAGGCGAAGCGCCCGAAGGATCATTGATAGGCCGAGCGCCTTCGCGACTTCGGGATGACGAACGGACAGGCGGTCCTGGCAAATCTCCAAAGCAGCAGCCTGCCACCAACCACGCCGGCCCCTCGGTCGCACTTCGTTGGTCCAAGCACTTCCTCATCACGGTCCTTGACTACGAATTGAATCGATCTAATTTGCCGCGCAAAACCCCTTTGCATGGCAGATTTCAGAACCATGAGCGTGCAAACCACGATGCAGGCCGCGACACGCGGCCGCTGGGCCGTCGCCGGCATTTTCCTCGCCAATGGTTTCTTGACCGGCAGCTGGGCGCCGCAGATCCCGGTGTTCCTGACCCGGCTCGACATCACCAAATTCACGCTCGGCCTGCTGATCCTGCTGTTCGGCGTCGGCGCGGTCATTGCCATGACCTGGTGCGGCCATCTCATCTCTAGACATGGCTCGCGTAGCGTGACTCGGCTGTTCGGCATCTGCGGCAGTTTCGGCCTGCTGATCGTGGCGCTTGCGCCCAATGTGCCGCTGGCGGCGATTGCCATGCTCATCTTCGGCGGCTCGATTGGCGGCATGGATGTCGCCATGAACTCGAATGCCGTGGTGGTGGAAAGAAGGCTTTCCCGGGCGATCATGTCCTCCTCGCATGGCTTCTGGAGCCTTGGCGGCTTCGCCGGCGGCGCGCTCGGCGGCTATTCGATCCAGAACTACGGCTATCTCCCCCATGCTGTCGCGGTGACGGTGATCGCCTTCGCCGTGATCGCCTTCGCCATTGGCCACCTTGTCGCCGATGACAAGCCGCAGGCGGTCGAGCATCAGAAATTCACGCTGCCGCGGCACACCGCCGTCTACCTGGTCGGACTGATGGCGCTGCTCACCATGATTTCGGAAGGCGCGGTGCTCGATTGGGCGGCACTCTTCCTGCATCAGGAACTGGGCGCCGACCTCGCGGTCGCCGGTCTCGCCTATGCCGCCTTCTCCGGCGTCATGGCGCTGATGCGCTTCCTGGGCGATGGCGTGCGCAACCGCTTCGGCGCCGTGGCGACCTTGCGCGGGTCGGCGCTGGTCGCCGCTGCCGGCATGCTGGTCGCCGGCCTGTCGTCCTCGCCTTACCTCGCCATCGCCGCCTTCGCCTTCTGCGGCTTCGGCATCGCCAACATGGTGCCGATCCTGTTCTCGGCCGGCGGCAACCAGGAAGGCATGTCGTCCGGCACCGGCATGAGCGTCGTCACCACCATGGGCTATTCCGGCATATTGGTGGCACCGTCGGCGATCGGCTTCGTCGCGGAGCATTCGAGCTTCGGGCCGATCTTTATCGCCCTCTCAGGCCTGCTGGTGATCGTGCTGTTGATGGCAGGGCTTGCTCACCGGGCTGAATTCGCGCCCGAGCCGGCACCGGCGGAGTAGCGCTTCAGCTCCTCGTGCAGGAAATCCGCCACACGGCGGATGCGCATGCTGGTGCGCACGTCGCGATGCATGGCGAGCCACACGGGCAGAACCGGCAGGGGTACATCGGGCAAAAGCTTTTCCAGGTCCGGATCGCGGTCGGCCAGCGGCTCCTGGCCGAGGCCGATGCCGTTTCCGGTCCGCACCGCTTCCCACAGCACGATCTGGTTGTCGGTCCGGAAACGGAAATGGTTGCGGGCCACCGGAGTGCCGAAGGCGGTGAAGCCGCGAATGATCTCATCGCTGCGGTCGAAACCGACCAAGGCGTGGTCGGCAAGGTCGGCTGGCGTTTTTGGGCGGCCGCGCCGGTCGAGATAGGCGCTCGCGGCGCATAGGCAGAGCGGAATGTCGGTGACCTTGCGCGCCACCAACTCGTTCTGCGCCGGCCTGACCATGCGTATGGCGATGTCAGCGTCGCGACGCAAAAGGTTCTCGACCTGGTTCGAGGCGACGATCTCGACCTCGATACCGGGCTCCTCTTCGCCGAGCCGCGCCATCATGCCCGGCAGTACGAAGGCGGCGACCACCTCGGAAGCAGCGATGCGGACAGTGCCCTCGATCGCCTCGACCGACCCCAGCGCCAGGAGCGAGAACGCATTGGCCTGCTCGCTGACCGCTTGGCCGCGCTCATAGAGCGTGCTGCCGGCTTCCGTCAGCTCATAGCCTCGCCGCCGGCGCCGGAACAGCGTGACGCCAAGTGCCGCCTCCAGCTCGGCGATGTGGCGACCGAGCGTCGGCTGGCTGGCCGCAAGCCTGCGCGCGGCGCCCGACAGGCTGCCGGTCTCGGCGACCGCGACAAAACTCTTGATCAGGTTCCAGTCGAATTCCTTCATTCATTTTTGAATAACAGATCGCCGATCTCAGTCAATTTCAATTCGTTTGTGAACGCCTCACATTAGCCGGGCAAACGCAAACAACGGAGACCAACAATGACCAAGATCGCAATTCTGGGTGCCAATGGCCGGCTCGGCCGCGTGGTTGGCAAGGCTTTCATCGACGCCGGCTTCGACGTTCACGCCGTCACCCGCACCGGCAAGATGCCGGCGGAGCTCAAAGCCGCAACGGCAGTTGCCGGTGACGCGCTGAACCGCGAATCCCTCATCCGCGCCACCCAAGGCGTCGACATCATCTTCAACGGGCTGAACCCGATCTACACCGATTGGGGCAAGTGCATGCCGATGGCCGAAAACGTCATCGCCGCCTGCCGCACCAACAACGCGCTGCATCTCTTCCCAGGCACGGTCTACAATTACGGCTCGCCGATGCCGCAGGTGATCACGGAAGCAACGCCGTTCCATCCGACCACCGAGAAGGGCCGCATCCGCTGCGCCATGGAAGACCTGTTCCGCGGCGAGGCCGAAGCCGGCCGGGTGCGCACCATCCTCCTGCGTGCCGGCGACTTCTTCGGCGGCACTGGCAGCGGCTCCTGGTTCGACCTCGTCGTCGCCGCCAAGATCAGCAAAGGCGTCTACACAGCGCCCGGCCCGGCTGACCTTACCCATGAATGGGCCTATCTGCCGGACTTCGCCGTGGCCTTCGTTGGCTTGGCGCGCAATCTCGACAAGCTCGGTTTTTACGAATCCATCAACTTCCCCGGCCACGCCATCACCGACCTCGACATGAAGGCGTCAGCCGAGAAGGCGCTCGACCGCAAGCTGAAGCTCTCCTTCATGCCCTGGTGGGTGCTGCGCGCCGGCAGCCCGTTCGTGGCCATGTGGCGCGAGATCGTGTCGATGTCCTATCTGCGCTTCGAAGCGCACCGGCTGGTCTCGACGCGGCTGGAAGGGGTCATCGGCGAAATCCCGCACACCCCGCTCGACCAGGCGGTAAAGGAGGCGCTGCGGGATATCGGCATCGCTGCCTCGACCTCGCGTCAGGCTGCCTGATCGCAAGCTGCATCGGAAATGGAACGGCCGGGTTTGGAAGCCCGGCCGCAATTCGTTGAAGTCAGATCCTGCCCATCAGCAGCAGGATCAGAAACACGATCAAAAGGACGCCGACGATGCCGGACGGGCCATAGCCCCAGGAGCGGGAATGCGGCCAAGCCGGCACGGCGCCAATCAGAATCAGGATCAGGATGATTACGAGAAGTGTGGTGATGGTCATGAGAAACCCTCGCCGTCTAATCGAACTTGAGGGAACAATGCAAAAAGCCGCCCGGTTGTTCCCTGGCGGCTTTTGTCCTTGTGGTTGTGAAACCGCTCTATTCCGCGGCTTTCGGGAAGGCCTCCGCCGGCTCGACGCCGGTCTCGGTGGCGGGCGCGTTGGTCGAAATCTCGCCTTTGCCGCGCCGGAACAGGCGGCCGAACCAGTTGCGCCTCGCACCGGGCTTCACCTTGGCGCGGGTGAACACCATCAGCATCGACGGCGTCACCACCAGCGTCAGCAGCGTGGCGAAAGACAGGCCGAAGACGATCGCCGAGGACAGCGATATCCACCATTGCGTCGACGGCGCGTTGATCGTCGTCTCGTGATGGAAGATTTCGAGACCGAGGCCGAAGGCGATCGGCAGCACGCCGAGGATGGCCGACACCGCCGTCAGCACCACCGGACGGGCGCGTTCGCGGCAGGTTTGCAGCACCGCGTCCATCTTGTCCCAGCCTTCCTCGCGCAGCCGGTCATAGGTGTCGATGAGCACGATGTTGTTGTTCACCACCACGCCGGCCAATGCGATAACGCCGATGCCCGACATGACGATGCCGAAGGCCTCGCCGGTCAGAAGCAAGCCTAGGAACACGCCGATCGTCGCCATGACCACGCAGGACAAGACAAGCCACACGCTGGTGAACTTGTTGAACTGCGCCAGCAGCACAAGGAAGATCAGGAAGATCGCAGCACCAAAGGCCTTGCCGAGGAAGGCGCTGGCTTCCGCGCTGTCCTCGTTGGAGCCGGCGAGCTTCCAGCGGATGCCGCTGCCGAGATCCATATCGGTGACGGCCTTGGTCACCTGTTCCTGCACCGCCGCGACCTGCGCGCCGGCACTGACATTGGCCTGCACCACCACGGTGCGCGCGCCGTCGATGCGGTTGAGGATGCCGACGGTCGGCTCGGGCTTGCGCACGACGAAGTTGGAGATCGGCACCGACCCTTGCGAGGTCTGCACACGGAGCTCGTCGAGCGTCGACAGCGTGCGCCGGTCTTCCGGCAGGCGCAACCTTATGTCGACCGCGTCGTCGGCGCCGGCCGGTCGGTATTCCGAGAGCTTGAGGCCGTTGGTGACCAGTTGCACCACCGTGCCCACCGAAGTCGGGCTGATGCCGTATTGCGCCGCCTTGGCGCGGTCGACCTCAAGCGCCCAGTCGACGCCGGGCGGCGGCAAGCCGTCCGAAATGTCAATGACGTTGGGGATCTTGGCGATGCGCGCCGCCACCGCGCGCGCCTTGTCGTCCAGCCCCGCCGGGTCAGCGGCCGACAGCCGGATCTGGATCGGCTTGCCGGTCGGCGGGCCGGCTTCCGGAACGCGCACCTCGACATCGACGCCGGGAATGCCGGCCATCACGCCGCGCAGATCGTCGAGGATCTGATTGGCGGATTTGCGCTCGCGCCAGTCGACGAACTCGTACTGGATGACCCCGACCACGTCTTCCGGAACATCCTGGCCGCCGCCCTGCGTCTTGCCGACGCGCGTATAGACCGACTTCACGCCGGGCCAGCCGAGCAGCCGGCTTTCCGCCGTCTTGGTGGCGGCGTCCATTTCGGCCAGCGAAAGATTGCCGCGGGCATGGACATAGAGCAGGCCGTAATCCGGCTCGACGCTGGGGAAGAACTCGACGCCCGCGCCATATTTCGAATAGGCGAAGCCGACGCCGACCAGCAGGCCGACGGTGAGCAGGATGACGGTGACCGGGAAGCGCACCGCCTGCTTGACGATCGCCATGTACCAGCCATCGCGATTGCCTTCCTCGTGATGCTCCGGCGCCTTGGCGAAGATCGCGCCCAAAGTCGGCGCGAAGACCAGCGCGTAGAGCATCGAGGCCGACAGCGTCACGATCAGCGTGATCGGCATGTACTTCATGAAGTCGCCGATGATGCCCGGCCAGAAGAGCAGCGGCGAGAAGGCGGCGATGCGCGTCATTGTCGCCGCGATCACCGGCCCGGCCATGCGCTTGGCGGCGAGCGCGAAGGCGTCCGCCTTCGGCATGCCCTCGCTCATGCGCCGTTCGGCGAATTCGGTGACGATGATGGCGTCGTCCACCAGCATGCCGACCGCCAGGATCAGGCTGAACAGCACGATCATGTTGATCGTGTAGCCCATCATGGCAAGCAGCAGGATGCCCATCAGGAAGGACGACGGGATGGCAAGGCCGATGAGCAGCGAGGCCCGTCCCGACAGCGCATAGAGGATGACGATGAACACCAGGATGACGGCGATCATCACATGGTTCTGCAGGTCGCCGAGCAGCTGGTTGACGAAGACCGACTTGTCCTGCGTGTAGGTGACGTGCATGCCCTCGGGCATCGTCTTGATGAAATTGTCCGACACTTCCCTGACATGGGTCAGCGTGTCGATGAGATTGGCGCCGATGCGCTTCTTCACCTCGATGGCGATCGCCGGCTTGCCGTCGAGGCGGGTGACCGTCTCGGCATCCTTGAAGGTCGAGCGAATTGTAGCGATGTCCTTCGCCTGGACCACGGCGTTCGGCGTGGCGACCACCGGCAGGTTGGCGACATCTTCCGGCGTCTCGATCAGCGACGGCACCTTGACCGCGTATTTGCCTTCCGAGCCCTCGAGATTGCCTGCCGCCACCAGGCTGTTGGAGGAGGCCACGCCCTGGATCACCTGGTCGAGCTGCAGCCCGTAGGAGGAGAGCTTCACCGGATCGACGACCACCTCGACGAGGTCGTCGCGCGCGCCCTGCAGTGAGCCTTCGAGCACGCCCGGCACTTCCTCGATGCGGTCGCGCAGCTCGCGCGCCGCCGATGTCAGCACGCGCTCCGGCACATCGCCGGAAAGTGTCACGACCAGGACCGGGAATTCCGAGACGTTGACCTCGTTGACCGTCGGCTCCTCGGCCGCCTGCGGCAGGTCGGCCTTGGCGTCCTGCACCTTGCTTCGGGTATCCTGTAGCGCGGTCGCCAGATCGGTCTGCGGCTGAAATTCGACCAGCACGTAGCCGCCGCCCTGGAAGGCGGCCGAGCGCATCTCCTTGAGCCCCTTGAGGCTCTTGAGCTTGCTTTCCATCGGCCTCAACAGCAGCCGCTCGGAATCCTCCGGCGAGATGCCCTGATAGATCAGGCTGACATACATCATCGGAATCGGAACGTCGGGTTCCGCTTCCTTCGGTGTCGACTGATAGGCAACCCAGCCCGCTACGACCAGGAACAGCAGCGCCGATATTGTGAGGCGGGCGTTGTTGATGGCGAGTCTGACGATATCCATGACTTCGGCCTGTTATGCTTCAAAGGCTGCGGACCCACCGCCGGATTGGACTGGTGATGGCGCGTCGTGCTTTACTGCGTGCCGGCGGTGGCTTCGCCGATCAGCTTGTTGATGGTCGCCTGGTCAGCCTCGACCGGCTTCACCAGGTCGCCTTCCTTCACCAGCTCCTGGCCGGCGACGATGATGCGCGCATCTTCCGGAATGCCGCCCAGCACTAGTCCATGCGGCGTGTCGTCGACCAGGTCGATCGGGAAGAACGCCACCTTGTTGTCCTTGCCGACGGCGCGGATGCCGAGATCGCCCTTGTCGCCCAGTGTCACCACCGAGCGCGGCAGCATGACCGCATTGGTCGGCTCGGCGCTGAGCGTGATCTCAGCCGTCATGCCGGCGGGGATGGAGCCGTCGCCATTGGGGATCGCCACTTCGACGCGGAAGGTGCGGGTCTGCGCCGAGGCGTCGCGGCTGATGTAGCGAACCGTGCCGGTGACCTTCTGGTCGTTGACCAGGCGGACATCGGCCTCGTCGCCGATTTTGACATAGCGCAGGTCGCGCTCGCTGATCTCGCCGCGCGCGATCACCGGATCGAGCTTAAGGACCGTCGCCACCTCGCCGCCCTGCATCACCGAGCTGCCGAGCTCCACCGGAATGCGGTCAATGACGCCGTCGAACGGCGCCTTGACCTCGTTGCGGTCGAGCTCGGCCTGCGCGGTTTCGAGCTGCGATTGCGCCTGGGTCAGGTTGGACCGGGCGGTGTCGAGCTGCAGCTTCGGCAGATTGCCGGTCTTGGCCAGCCGCTCGGCGGCATCGAGCTCGGCCTTCCGCTGCACCACAAGCTGCTTCGCGTTGTCGACCATCGAGATTTTCTCTTCGGCGGCAAGCATCAGCACCAGGTCGCCTGTCTTGACGTGGTCGCCCTGCTTGACCGGCAGCTTGTCGATGACGCCATTGACGCGCGTTGCAAGCACCGCGCGCTTGTCGGCCTCGGTGAGACCCGAGATCCGTATCGCCCGCGCGAAGGTCTTGCGCGGCGGCGTCACCACCGCGACGGTGCGCGGCGCGGCCTTCGGCTCGGCTTCGGCAGTGTTCGGCTTGGCCGCCTCCGGCTTCGCGGCGCCGGCCTGTTTGTCGGTGGTGACCGACTTGTCGGTGGTAGCCGACTTGTCGGCGGCGCTGCCGACGGAGGAAAACTCGCCCGTTCCCATCCAGGCCGCGAAACCGATGAGCACAGCTATGGCCGCAAGCTTGTGAAACCTGATTTTCGGCATCGTCATTTTTCCGTTGCAGGACCTGGCGAAGTCGGCGCTTCCGACTCCGGGCGCGCGGCCGATATGGGTGCGCGCAGGGTCCGGTTCAATTTGCCGTGATCGGCGAAGTGCGCCTTCTACCCGAAAGTTGCGGCGCAATATAGTCGGAAAAGTTGCAGGATCATTGCGCCAGGGAACGCAATACCTCGACAAAACGAAGCTTTTCTGCCAGCCGGCCGCACTTTAGCGGGCACGCAGATGACTTTTCCAAGGCTTCCCCAAGGTCACTGGCAGCAGCCGTCAGCATGATGCAAAAAATCTTCGACATCCGGCGGCGATTAGCTGGTTGAGCACGGCCCTGCCCCGGGCTTCCTGGGCTGAAGCTGTCAAGTGATGAGGTTCAGCAACCGGAAGATCCACTCGAAGGTCTTGCCATAGGGCGGACGCAGCAGGCCGCCTGCACTGAACTTAGACTGGATGAAGATCGGCTTTTCCTTGCTGAAGGTGCGGAATCCCCATTCGCCGTGATAGGCGCCGGTGCCGCTCTCGCCGACGCCGCCGAAGGGCTGCCGCTCCTGCACCAGATGCAGCATGCAGTCGTTGATCGTGACGCCGCCGGCCACCGTCTCGCGCATCACCCTTTGGCGATTGGTGCTGTCGCTGCCGAACCAGTAGAGCGCCAAGGGTCGCTCGCCCCGGTTCACATGCTCGATGGCCTCGTCGACCGCGCCATATTCGACGATCGGCAGCACCGGCCCAAAGATTTCCTCGCGCATCAGCCGCAGATTGTCGCCAGCATTGCGCACCAGCACCGGCGCCATCTTGCGGTCGCTGACGCCAAGCGTCTCGTTGGCCGGGTTGACCTCGACGATATCGGCGCCGCTGTCGCGCGCCTCGGCGACCATATCGGCCAGCCGCCGGTGATGCCGCTCGCTGACGATCGCCGTATAGTCGGGATTGTCGCCGAGGCGCGGATAGAGCTTGGTCATGGCGGCGGCAAACTTGTCCGCGACCGTCGCGCCCTGGCCCCGCGGGACCATCAGATAGTCTGGCGCTATGCAGGTCTGTCCGGCATTGAGCAGCTTGCCATAGGCGACGCTGGCGACCGCCGCGTCGAGGTCGCAGGACGGGTCGAAGATTGCCGGCGACTTGCCGCCGAGTTCCAGCGTCACCGGTGTCAGATTGGCGGCGGCGGCCAGCGCCACCTGGCGGCCGACGGCGGTCGAGCCGGTGAACAGGAGATGGTCGAACGGAAACGACACGAACGCCTTCCCGACATCCGCGTCGCCGACCATCACGCTGACCTCGTCGGCGGCGAAGTATTTCTCGACCAGGCTGGCAAGCAGGTCCGAAAACTTCGGCGTCAGCTCCGACGGCTTGATCAGCACCCGGTTGCCGGCCGCGATTGCCGCGGTCGCCGGCGCGATGGCGAGTTGGAATGGATAGTTCCACGGCGAGACGATGCCGACGACGCCGAGCGGTTGCGGCAAGAGGCGGTTGCGTCCCGGCAGGAACGGCAGGCTGGTTGCGACGCGCCGCTCGCGCATCCAGGCGCTCAGATGCGACAGCGCATGCCTGATGCCGGCGCGCACGACGAACAATTCGGCGAGCCGCGTCTCCTCAGCCGAGCGGGCGGAAAAATCGCTGTCGATCGCCGCACATATCTCGGCCTCGTGCTTTTCGGTGAGCGTCAGAAGGCGGTTCAGCCGGTCCTTGCGCACGTCCAGTGTCGGGAAGGGCTCCTTCTCGAAAGCCCTGCACTGCGCTTCAAACCGGACTCCGAGCGCGTTCTGCCTGGTCTGCAGCATCGCAACCTCCCCTTTACGTTCAGGTAAGACTACATCGCGCCGCGGGCATGATCCAGCGCCCCGCCGGTTCCGTTGGGGAAGATGCTGACAGTCAAGGTGGACTTGCTGACAGGCAGCGAGCCGCTCTACGCCCGACGTCGCGCGGATTCCGGCTTGATGCGCGCGGCGAGGAATTCCTTCACGCGGCGCCCCGGCGCGGGGCCGCGCAACGGCCTGAAGCCGTCATCGAGCTCGCCTGAAAGATCCAGCGTGGCGCGCTGGCCGACGGCGTCGTAATTCTCTTCCAGCCAGTCGCTGGCGGCACTGCGGCCGAGGTCGCGCAGATAGGCGATGAAAGCCCATTCGGCATTGACCTTTGACGACGCCGAAAGGTCCTTGAACGCCTCGTCGGCATCGATGCGGTGCATGCGGATGTCGCGGTATTCGCCATGCGGCAGGCGTCCGGCCGCGATCAGTTCCTTGACGAAGGCGATCGAGCGGAATTCGCGCAGCAGCCCGGCGTTGAAAGTGATCTCGTCGATGCGGTTCTGGATCTCGTTGGCGCTTTTCGGCGTGCCTTCGCGCACCACGGGATTGATCTGCACCAGGAGCACATCCTCGGTCGCCGCCGTCTTGAAGAACGGATAGAGCGCTGGGTTGCCGCCATAGCCGCCATCCCAATAGGGCACGCCCTTTATCTCCACCGCCTGGAACAATTGCGGCAGGCAGGCCGAGGCCATCACCGTGTCGAGGTCGATTTCGCCGTCGGAGAAGACGCGCAGCTGCCCGGTCTCGACATTGGTCGCCGAGATGAACAGCTCCATCGACTTGCAGGCGCGCACATTGCCGAAGTCGATCTCCTTCGCCACCACATCGCGCAGCGGATTGAGGCCGAGCGGATTGGCGACATAGGGCGAGAACACCCGCGACATCGTGTCGAAGAAGAGATAGCCCGGCGTGTTCTCGATCGACCAGTTGCCCCACGCGATGTCCCACGGCATGCGCTGTACCGGGCTGAAACGGCCCTTCGAGGCCACCGCCCGCCAGAAATCGTCGAGCTTTTTGCGCGCCCCTTCCACGCCGCCCCGGACAAAACCGTCGGCCAGCGCCACCGCGTTCATGGCGCCGGCGCTGGTGCCGGACACCGCCGCGATCTCCAGCCGCCCATCCTCCAGCAGCCGGTCGAGCACACCCCAGGAGAAGGCGCCATGCGAGCCGCCTCCCTGGAGGGCGATGTTGATCTTCTTCTTTTCCTCCGACTTGCCGTTGTTCGCCATGGCGTTGTCCTTGATATGCCGAGCGCCTCGCTGGATCTGCCATCGGACAGCATCAAAGCGAAATTATGTTGCAGTGCAGCATATAGGCACCCCGAAACACAAGGACACATGAAATCTTTGTCACCAGGCTCCAGACAAAAAGCGCCGCCCTGAGGTGTGTCGAGATTCAGGTCAGGCCGAGTCGGAGTCGAAGACGGGCGCGAAGCGACCAAACTGGGTGGTTTCCGAGAACCGGAGCGAAACGTACTTTGCGTACGCGAGCACCGGAAGCGCAGGAAGCCGCCATTTGCAGGCAGGCCTCACCTGAATATCGACGCACCTAGGCCACCAGATCGGGCACCGGCCCGACATAATGCGACTGCGGCCGGATCAGCCGTCCGGTCGCCTGCTGCTCGCGTGCATGCGCGGTCCAGCCAGCGACACGGCCGGCGGCGAAGACATTGGAGAAAGCCTCTTTCGGGAACCCGACCGCTTCGAGCAGAAGCGCGGTGTAGAACTCGACATTGGTTTGGATCGAGCGCTGCGGCTTGGCGATCCTGAGCACCTCGAGCGCGGCCTGTTCCACTGTCTCGGCGAAGGCCAGCCGGCTACCGGTCTCGTTGCGAGAACCAAGCTGCCGCACGACCGCCTTCAGCGCGTCGGCGCGCGGATCGCGCACGCGGTAGATGCGATGGCCGAAGCCCATGATGCGCTCGCCATGCGCGATCTCATTACCGAGCCATGCGGTGGCGTCGCCGCTGGCCTCGATGGCGTCAAGCATCTCGATCACCGGCCCCGGCGCGCCGCCATGCAGCGGGCCTTTCAACGCGCCGAGCCCGGCCAGGATCGCCGAGGTCAGCCCGGCCTGTGTCGAGGCCACCACGCGGGTCGCGAAGGTCGAGGCATTGAGCCCGTGTTCGCAGACCGTCACCAGATAGCTGTCCAGTGCCCTGGCAAGCGCCGGCGAGGCGGTGCCGGCAAGCATCCTGAGCATATCGCCGGCATGATCGGCTTTTGCGTCGGGAGCGATCGGCGTCTCGCCCCGGCCAAGCCGCAGCAGGGCCGGCGTCAGCACCGCCGGCGCCGCGATGAGCCTGAGCGCGTCATCAAGCCCGTCGCCATCCGGCAGGATGGCCATGCCGGCCCGCGTGCCGCTGTAGATATCGAGCGGCGCAAGCTGGGCAAGCAGCGGTTTCACACGCTCAAATACCTCGACCCGCGCCTTGCCGATCGCCCTTTCCAGTGCGGCATCGCCTGGGAGGTCGTCGAAGAAGCCGTCGAACAGCAGGCGCACCACCTGCGCGTAGCGCCAGCGGCCGACGAGCTCCGCCAGAGAATGGCCGCGGATGGTCAGGTGCCCGCCCGCACCGTCGACATCGGAAAGCACCGTGTCGGCCGCCACAACATCATCGAGCCCATTCGCCATGATCGTCTCCTTGACCTTTTGCGCATTGCAATTAATGCTGCGCAATCAATGCATCAATCTTGATCAAGATAATCAATGTAAGGCGGCAAATGACGGAATGGCTGACGCGGGAGCAGGCGCTGGAGCGGCTGAATGTCCGGCCGCAGACGCTCTATGCCTATGTCAGCCGCGGCCGTATCGGCATGAAGCCGGACGACGCCGACCCGCGCCGCAGCCAGTACCGCGCCGACGACATCGCAGCACTTGCCACGCGTCGCGACCGCGGACGGAGCCCGCAGGCGATCGCCGAAAGCGCCATCGCCTGGGGCGAACCGGCCGTCGCCACGTCGATCTCGACGGTGCTGCATGGCCGGCTGATCTATCGCGGCAAGGACGCGGTGGCGCTTTCGGCGGCGGCGACGCTGGAGGAGACCGCCGAACTCCTGTGGGCCTCCGACCGTCCGGTGTCGTTCGCCTCGCTGACGCCGTCGGCCGCCCGGCAGAGCGGCACGCCGACGGCTTTCGCCAGGCTCTCGGCGCTCGCGGCCGAAGGCTGGCCCTCGCTCGGCCGCAGGCCGGCCATGCTGCAGCAGGACGGCGCCGCAGCGACCAGCGCGCTGGCCACCGCGCTCGGCGCAGCGCCGGATTCCGAGCCCGTGCATGCGAGGCTGGCGCAAGGCTGGTCGGTGGAAGCTGGCGGCGCCGACCTTATCCGCAGGGCGCTGGTGCTTTTGGCCGACCACGAGCTCAACGCTTCGACCTTCGCCGCCCGCGTCGCGGCTTCGACCGGCGCACCGGTCGCCGCCTGCCTGCTCGCGGGTCTCGCGACGCTGAGCGGCCCGCGCCATGGCGGCGCCGGTGCTGCGGCGATCGCGCTGGTCGAGGATGCGGAGCGCCTGGGTCCCGATGAAGCGATCGCCCGCTGGCTCGCGCATGACCGGCCGCTGCCGGGCTTCGGCCATCCGCTCTATCCGGAAGGCGACCCGCGCGCCGAGGGCCTCTTCTCCGGCCTCGAGATCGACGACGGGCTGTCGCGGCTGCGCAAGGCGGTCCTTGCCGCGACCGGCCTGCATCCGAACATCGATTTCGCCCTGGCCGCTACAACGCGCAGCCTGCGCCTGCCGGCCGATGCGCCCTTCCGCCTGTTCGCGCTCGGCCGCAGCGTCGGCTGGACCGCGCACGCCATCGAGCAGGTGACCAGCAATAGGCTGATCCGGCCCCGCGCCCGCTATAACGGGCCTATCAGCGCGGGATGAAGTTTTGCAGATTAGCCGGGACGCGTTTGAGGTCGCATTCTAGGGCGAAGCAAGGAGCGAAGCGACGCGCGCAGGCCCTAGAATCCATTCCGTGACGCCAAAGCGTTGCAACGATTAAAGAATTCTGCGCCGATGCACCCTGCGGCATCGGTCACGGAATGGATCCTCGGGTCAAGCCCGAGATGACGAAGGGATAGGCCTTTGCGCCAATCTCCAGCGTTCGCGATCGCCGCCAAACGGCGGCGCGCTCGTCAGGACATCGTGTCGAGCTTGCGCTGCATGGCCGCGATCTGTGCCTTCAATTCCTGCAGATCGTCGGACTTCTCTTCCTTCTTCGGCGGCTCGGCCGGGGCTGCGGCATTGCTGCCGGCGGGCGGGAACGGCGTGAACATGCGCATGGCGTTCTGGAACATCTCGACATTGCGGCGTGTCTGTTCCTCGAGCGCCTTCATCGGCGTCTTCATCATGTCGATCGGCGTCTTGCCGAAGGCGCCCTTCAGCTGCTCGCGAAACCGCTCCTGCTCCTTGGAGAAGGCGATCATCGACTGTTCGAGGAAACTCGGCACGATCATCTGCATCTGATCGCCGTAGAAGGAGATGAGCTGTCGCAGGAACGGGATCGGCAGCATGTTCTGCCCGTCCTTGTTCTCCAGCTCGAAAATGATCTGCGTCAGCACCGGATGAGTGATGTCGTCGCCGGTCTTTGCGTCCTGGACCGTGAACTCCTCGCCCTTCTTGACCATCTCGGCCAGGTCCTCGAGCGTCACATAGGTGCTTGTGCCGGTATTGTAGAGCCGGCGATTGGCATACTTCTTGATGACGATCGGGTCGTCTTTTGCGGCCATCCGTATCCTCCCCAGGACACCGGCACCTCTAGGAGTAAGCGGCCGGTAACGATTGCGCCCTCTATCGAGGATACGCGCAAAAGCGTCACAATTCCAAGTGGTTTGTGCACTGCGGCATCAATTAATGCTGCACAGCCATTGCAAAATCCGCCGCGCGGCCGACGTCACGTTACCGCGACTGGCGCGCGCTCTGCTTGCCGCGCATGGGGGCCATGCCCATTTCCGGTTTGACTCAGATCATTGAACGGGCAAGAAAAGTCTTCAACGATAGCCTAAAATACGACACCTCGAAGTCTGGAGAAGAAAATGGCCGCTTCCAATTCAATCGTCGTCGCCAGCGCCGCACGCACCGCGGTAGGCTCCTTCAACGGCAGCTTCGCCGCCACGCCGGCGCATGAGCTCGGCGCCGTGGTCATCAAGGAACTGCTCGCCCGCGCGGGCGTCGAGGCCGCGGAAGTCGACGAGGTCATCCTCGGCCAGGTGCTGACCGCGGCTCAGGGACAGAACCCGGCCCGCCAGGCCTCGATCAATGCCGGCCTGCCAAAGGAGACCACCGCCTGGGGCCTCAACCAGGTTTGCGGCTCTGGCCTGCGCGCCATCGCGCTCGGCATGCAGCAGATCGCTGCCGGCGATGCCAAGGTGATCATCGCCGGCGGCCAGGAATCGATGTCGCTGTCGCCGCACGCCGAGCATCTGCGCGCCGGCGTCAAGATGGGCGACTACAAGATGATCGACACCATGATCAAGGACGGCCTGTGGGACGCTTTCAACGGCTACCACATGGGCAACACCGCCGAGAACGTCGCCCGCCAGTTCCAGATCACGCGCGAAACCCAGGACGACTTTGCGCTTGCCTCGCAGAACAAGGCCGAAGCCGCGCAGAAGGCCGGCAGGTTCAAGGACGAGATCGTCGCCTTCACCATCAAGGGCAAGAAGGGCGACACGGTCGTCGACCAGGACGAATATATCCGTCACGGCGCGACGCTCGACGCCATGACCAAGCTGAAGCCGGCTTTCGACAAGGACGGCACGGTCACCGCCGCCAATGCCTCCGGCATCAATGACGGCGCCGCCGGCGCGCTGCTGATGACCGAGGCAGAGGCCGCCCGCCGCGGCATCACCCCGCTGGCGCGCATTGTTTCCTGGGCGACCGCCGGCGTCGACCCGGCGATCATGGGCACCGGGCCTATTCCCGCCTCGAAGCGGGCGCTGGAGAAGGCCGGCTGGTCGGTCAAGGACCTCGACCTCGTCGAGGCCAACGAGGCCTTCGCCGCGCAGGCCTGCGCCGTCAACCAGGGCATGGGCTGGGACCCCTCGATCGTCAACGTCAATGGCGGCGCCATCGCCATCGGCCATCCGATCGGCGCGTCCGGCGCCCGCATCTTCAACACGCTGGTCTACGAGATGCGCCGCCGCGGCGCCAGGAAGGGCCTTGCCACGCTGTGCATCGGCGGCGGCATGGGCGTCGCCATGTGCGTGGAAGCGCTGTGAGCGAATAGCAAATAGGGAGTAGCGAATAGGGAAGAAAAAGCGACGCGCGGTGGGACATCAAATCCCTACTCGCTATTCGCTACTCCCTATTCGCTAAGACGATTTCAAAGGGAGGACCACATGAGCAAAGTAGCAATCGTCACCGGCGGGTCGCGCGGCATTGGTGCTGCGGTATCGGTCGCCTTGAAGAACGCCGGCTATTCGGTCGCGGCCAACTATGCCGGCAATGACGAGGCGGCCCAGAAATTCAAGGCCGAGACCGGCATCCCGGTCTACAAATGGTCCGTCGCCGACTACGATGCCTGCGCCGCCGGCATCAAGCAGATCGAAGCCGATCTCGGCCCGGTCTCAGTTCTTGTCAACAATGCCGGCATCACCCGCGACGCCATGTTCCACAAGATGACGCCCGCGCAGTGGAAGGAAGTGATCGACACCAACCTCTCCGGCGTCTTCAACATGACGCACCCGCTGTGGGGCGGCATGCGCGACCGCAAGTTCGGCCGCGTCATCACTATTTCCTCGATCAACGGCCAGAAGGGCCAGGCCGGCCAGGTCAACTATTCGGCCTCGAAGGCCGGCGATATCGGCTTCTCGAAGGCGCTCGCACAAGAAGGGGCACGTGCGGGCATCACCGTCAACGTCATCTGTCCGGGCTATATCGCCACCGACATGGTCAAGGCGATCGACGAGAAGGTGCTCAATGAGCGCATCATCCCGCAGATCCCCGTCGGCCGCCTCGGCGAGCCGGAAGAGATCGCGCGCTGCGTCGTCTTCCTGGCTTCCGACGAGGCCGGCTTCATCACCGGCTCCACCATCACCGCCAATGGCGGCCAGTACTTCGCCTGACATCATTTGTCGCCGGGGCGGCTCCGGCGTCGGGGCCGCCTTTTTCGCCAGCAGCAAAGCCGGCGCGGCACCTTGCCTCAATTCGGGACGCAAAAGTTAACAGCCCCCGTCGCGCTCTGTGCGCAACCCTCTCACAAGCTGTGAATCCTCGGTGGGTAAGCTGTGGATAACACCATATCTAGGGGTGAACAAACCGGGAAACTTCCTGCATCTCTGATTCGTCGCCGATTCGTTCTGGCTTTGGCCGAAATGTTAACGGCGGAGGGCGAAAACCTTACCCGAATCGTTAAAAGCGATTAAGAAAAATCAACAAATTCATAACCTTGACGACGGTCCTCGAATCGACCGCGACCTTCACCGACAAAAGTTAACGACGGCTCGATCCCGGCGGAGGCAAAGCATGAATCGGGCCAGTTTCCCGATTCAGCATGTGGTGAGACTCACCGTCAAAAAATCCACATATAGCCGTGAACAAAACCTGAATCAGACCGAGTCAGCGATTCGTCGCTGATTCGTTCCAGACTCGTTCCACCCGTTAACGCCAGGCGGTTTTGACCGGGTCCGCCGATTCCCGCCAGCCCAAAAGAACATTCCGCTTTCGCTCGGCGTCCTAAATCCCTATGTGTCGGCTGTCACACGCGGCGGCGCCGCCGCGCGCCGACCAGAAGCGGCAGAAACACTTAATTCCGAGCCGATGAATATCCAGCCGAAACACTCCCAGCCGCTGATCCTTTCGGGCCGCGACGTGACGGCCGTGCTCGGCCCCACCAACACCGGCAAGACCCATCTCGCCATCGAGCGCATGGTTGCGCATGAGAGCGGCATCATCGGCCTGCCGCTCCGGCTGCTCGCCCGCGAGGTCTATGCCCGCGTCTGCGAAAAGGTCGGCGCCCACAAGGTGGCGCTGATCACCGGCGAGGAGAAGATCGTCCCTGCCGGCGCGAGATATTCGGTCTGCACCGTCGAGGCGATGCCGCGCGAGACCGACGCCGCCTTCGTCGCCATCGACGAAGTGCAGCTCGCCGGCGATCTCGAGCGCGGCCATATCTTCACCGACCGCGTCCTGCATCTGCGCGGCCGCCAGGAGACGCTGCTGCTGGGTGCGGCCACCATGCATGGTATCCTGCAGAAGCTCTTGAAGGGCGTATCGGTGGTGACCCGGCCGCGGCTGTCGCACCTTGCCTATGCCGGGTCGAAGAAGCTGACCCGGCTGCCGCGGCGCACAGCGATCGTCGCTTTCTCGGCCGACGAGGTCTATGCCATCGCCGAGTTGATCCGCCGCCAGCAGGGCGGCGCGGCCGTCGTGCTCGGCGCGCTTAGCCCACGCACCCGCAACGCGCAGGTGGAGATCTTCCAGTCCGGCGACGTAGACTATCTCGTCGCGACAGACGCCATCGGCATGGGGCTGAACCTCGACCTCGAGCACGTCGCCTTCGCCCAGAACCGCAAGTTCGACGGTTACCAATACCGCAACCTCACCGCCGCCGAGCTCGGGCAGATCGCCGGCCGCGCCGGCCGGCACCTGCGCGACGGCACGTTCGGCGTCACCGGCCAGGTCGACCCGTTCGACGACGATCTGGTCGCCAAGATCGAGGCGCATGATTTCGACCCGGTGAAGGTGCTGCAATGGCGCACCGCCGATTTCGATTTTTCCAGCCTCGACGCGCTCAAGCGCTCGACTGAGACCAATGCGCCGGTCGAAGGGCTGACCCGCGCACTGCCGGCTGTCGACGCGCAGGCGCTGGAGCATCTGTCGAAGGACGGCGACATCCGCGCTTTGGCCACCGGCAAGGAGCGTGTCGCGCTGCTCTGGGAAGCCTGCGCGCTCCCCGACTACCGCAAGATCGCGCCCGCCCAACACGCCGATCTCATCGCCTCCATCTATATGGACCTTGCGCGCCATGGCCATGTCGATGAGAATTACATGGCCGAGCAGGTGCGGCGCGCCGACACGACGGAAGGCGATATCGACACGCTCTCCCACCGGATCGCGCAGATCCGCACCTGGACTTTCGTCTCCAACCGCCCTGGATGGCTGGCCGATCAGCTACACTGGCAGGAAAAGACGCGCGAAATCGAAGACAGATTGTCGGATGCGCTGCATGAGCGGTTGACGAAACGCTTCGTAGACCGCAGGACTTCCGTCCTCATGCGGCGCCTTAGAGAAAATACCATGCCTGAAGCCGAAATCAGCCCAACCGGAACCGTCCTCGTCGAAGGCCATCATGTCGGTGAGTTGCAGGGGTTCCGCTTCACCGCCGACCAAAGCGCCGGCGGCGAGGACGCCAAGGCGGTGCGCACCGCCGCTCAGAAGGCGCTCGCGGCCGAGTTCGACGCGCGCGCCGAACGATTTGCCGCCTGCGCCAATGGCGACCTGGCCTTGGGCTCCGACGGCGTCCTGCGCTGGATCGGCGCGCCGATCGGCACGCTGGTCGGCGGTGACGAGGCACTGAAGCCGCGCCTGGTCCTGCTTGCCGACGAGCAGCTGACCGGCCCTGCCCGCGACAAGGTCGCGGCGCGCGCCGAGCGTTTCGTCAATTTCCAGATCGAGTCGCTGCTGAAGCCGCTGGTCGATTTGAAGAATGCCGACCAGCTCACCGGTATCGCACGCGGCATCGCCTTCCAGCTCGTCGAGCATTTCGGCCTGATCAATCGCCGCGACATCGCCGAGGAGATGAAGTCGCTCGATCAGGAAGGCCGCGCGGCGCTGCGCCGGCTCGGCGTGCGCTTCGGCGCCTACCATGTCTTCGTGCCGGCGCTGATCAAGCCGGCGCCGGCCGGTCTGGTGACCCTGCTATGGGCGCTGAAGAACGACGGCAAGGACAAGCCGGGCTTCGGCGATGTGGTGCATGCGCTGGCTTCTGGCCGCACCTCGGTCGTCATCGACCCGGCCTTCGACAAGACCTTCTACAAGCTCGCCGGCTATCGCAATCTCGGCCGCCGCGCCGTGCGCGTCGATATCCTCGAACGGCTTGCCGACCTCATCCGTCCGGCGACCAACTGGAAGCCCGGCCTCGGCCAGCGTCCTGACGGCGCCTATGACGGCCACGCCTTCATGGTGACGCCGCCGATGATGTCGATCCTCGGCGCCACCGCCGACGACATGGAAGAGATCCTCAAGGGTCTCGGCTATCGCGCCGAGGCGAAGCCTGCCGCCGAAGTGAAGGCGAAGCTCGACGCGCTGGACGACGCTGTCCGTGAACAGGCTGCCGCCAAGCTGGCGACTGAAGAAGCGGCGCGTGCCGCGCAGGCAGCGGCGGCCGAAGTTGCGACGACGGACACGGTTGCCGAGACATCGGCCGAGGGTTCGGAGCCGGCCGCCGTCGAACCGGTAGCCGAAGCTCCGGCTGAAGCCGTTGCGGAAGCGGCAGCGGAACCTGTCGCGGGAGAGCCGGCAGAGGTTCCGATCGAGGTCGCGGAAGAGGCTCCGGCTGTGGAAGAGACCGAAGCGGTGGACATTGCTGCAGCGACCGAGTTGGCCGCAAGCGCCGACGCGCCCACCTCTCCCTCGATGGAGGAGGTCGCGGCGCGAAGCGACGCGGGTGGGGGTGACGGCGGCGACGATACAGGCAGTGCCGATGCCACCGAAGCCGGCGCTCCCCCCTCCCCGGCGCTGCGCGCCGACCCTCCCCACGAGGGGGAAGGTGAAAGCAGCGCGCCCGCAGCCGAAGCAGAGGAACCGAAACCTGTCCTTCTGTGGCGCCAGGCGCGTTTCGACCATCCGCGCCAGCGCCAGCGCCACGACAACCGTCGCGACAATCGCCCGCGCGGTGGCCAGCCCGCGCGCGAGGCGGGTGCCGCAGGCGGCCAGCCCGGCGACCGGCCGGCCCATGAAGGCCGCCGCGAGCAGAGCGACGGCGCCGGCAAGCCGCGCTTCGACCGCTCGAAATTCAAGCCAAGGCCGGATGCAGGCGACCGCCGCGAGGGCGGTGAACGCCGCGAAGGCAGGCCGCAAGGCGAGCGCCCGGATCGCCACGAGGGGGGCCGCCGCGACGGCCGGCCCGACTGGAAGGGCAACCGGCAGGACGGCAAGGGCAACGCTCCGGGCGGCAAGCCGGCCTTCCAGGGCAAGCCGCGCGAAGAGCGCCCACAGCGCTTCGATCCGGATTCGCCCTTCGCCAAGCTCGCCGCCTTGCGCGACCAGCTGAAGAAATAACCTCGGCCGGTTGCAATGGTTGGAGAAGGCCGCCAGCGCATCGACAAATGGCTGTTCTTCTCGCGCGCGGTGAAATCGCGCTCGCTGGCGGCGAAGGTCGTCGTCGCCGGACGCGTGCGCATCAATCGCGACAAAGCAGCGCAGGCCTCCGATCTGGTGAAGCCAGGCGACGTGCTGACCATCACGCTCGAGGGCCGTATCCTGGTCTGGAAAGTGGTGAGCTGCGGCACGCGGCGCGGGCCGGCCGATGAAGCGCGCCTGCTCTACGAGGACATGTCGCCGGTACCCACGCCCAAAGGCGAGGCCGTTGCGGACGCCATTCCGGCGCTGCGCGAGGCCGGCAGCGGCCGCCCGACCAAACGCGAGCGCCGCCAGACTGACCGTCTGCTCGGCGACGATTGAGACATAACCGGCCTAGGGCGTAGCTGGAGCAATTCCGCGAAAACTGCGCGGCGATCAGGCTCGATGACCTCGATCCGCTCTTCCGGCCGGAATTCCTTTCCGGCCCTCCGGCTCCGCCGGCAATCCCTACCCTTGCATGCGGCGGGCAAAGGCGTTACCTCAGCCAAAAAGCCCAACAAAATGGGACGTTCCGGAGCCTGCAATGACCTATGTCGTGACCGACAATTGCATCAAATGCAAATATATGGACTGCATCGAGGTCTGCCCGGTCGACTGTTTCTACGAGGGCGAGAACATGCTCGTCATCCATCCCGACGAGTGCATCGACTGTGGCGTGTGCGAGCCCGAATGCCCGGCGGACGCGATCAAGCCGGACACCGAGGGCGGTCTCGACAAATGGTTGCAGATCAACGCCGAATACGCCGAGAAATGGCCGAACATCACGGCCAAGAAAGAACCGCCGGCCGACGCCAAGACCTTTGATGGCGAGGCCGGGAAGTTCGAGAAATATTTCTCGACCGAACCCGGCGAGGGTGATTGATAAAGAGGCCGATATCGCTGGCATGACGCCGCGTAACGGGGCCGATGCAAATACTGTCTTGACAGGCAGCGCTGCCGCTTGGCGTTAGCGAACGCGGCAAAACCTTGATTCTTCCGACTTTTTGTGTTACATAAGCTAAACATGCCGGTGACACGACGTCGATTTATGGCGCTAACGCCCCAAATCACTGAAAGGTGAGCTTTTAAATCCGGACCAGAGCGATCTGGGGCAGGCGGTCGCATTTGTGCGATATGCCGGTCCCCTGCTTTTCCGGTGGGTTCATCCTGTTGCGACGGCTAACGGTCGGCTATCGCCGGCCCCATGGGTTCGCGCCGGCATGATGCCGGCGGCACAACTAAGGAGTTCAGGGCGTAATGGCAACGATCACCCCGCAGAAGAAGTCCACCGCGGCCCGCCACGGGTTCAAGACCGGCGAGTTCATCGTCTATCCGGCGCATGGCGTCGGCCAGATCGTGGCGATCGACGAACAGGAAGTTGCGGGTCACAAGCTGGAACTGTTCGTCATCGATTTCCAGAAGGACAAGATGCGGCTGAAGGTGCCGGTCGCCAAGGCGACCTCGATCGGCATGCGCAAGCTGTCGGAAGAGGATTATGTCGACCGCGCGCTGAAGGTCGTGCAGGGCCGCGCCCGCATCAAGCGCACCATGTGGTCGCGCCGCGCCCAGGAATATGATGCCAAGATCAATTCCGGCGACCTGATCTCGATCTCGGAAGTCGTCCGCGACCTCTACCGCGCCGACAACCAGCCGGAGCAGTCCTATTCCGAGCGTCAGCTCTATGAAGCCGCGCTCGACCGCATGGCCCGCGAGATCGCCGCGGTGAACCGCATGTCGGAGACCGAGGCGGTGCGCCTCATCGAGGTCAACCTCAACAAGGGCCCGAAGCGGGGCGCCAAGGCCGACAACGAAGAATCCGAACAGGAAGAAGCTGCCTGAGCTTTTTCCCCTTTAAGTCACGAAGAACCCGGCCTCGTGCCGGGTTTTTTGTCTGTGGACTTCTCGCATACGGCACCTCTCACCAGCCTCGGCTTCGCTCGGCCGACCTCTCCTCGAGGGGAGAGTAGGCTACCAGCGCCGACGCCAAGCTCTTCTCCCCATGGGGCCGCGGAGCGGCCGGATGAGGGGGCTGCCATGTGCAATTGGCTCACAAAGTGGGAAGTAGGAGGCTCAGCCTCCCCCTTCCTTCTGTGCCTCTTCCTGACGCAATGAGGCAATAAAGCGTTTCGTCCGCTCGCGCTCCGGACTGTCGAACACGACCGAGGCCGGACCCTTCTCGATGATCGCGCCGGCATCGAGGAAGACGACCTCCTGCGCGATCTTGGAAGCGAGCCTGAGATCATGCGTGGCCATCACCATGGTCGTGCCCTCGCGCGCAAGCTGCCCAAGCACGTCGACCACTTCCTGCGCCAGTTCCGGATCGAGCGCCGAGGTCGGCTCGTCGCAGAGCAGCACGCGCGGCGACGGCGCCAACGCGCGGGCGATGGCCACGCGCTGCTGCTGGCCGCCCGATAGCGTCGCCGGCCAGGCATCGACCTTGTGCGCCATGCCGACCTTTTCGAGCAGCGCCATCGCCCGCTCGCGCGCTCTCGGCTCGGGCCATTTCAGCACCGTCACCAGCCCTTCCATGACATTCTCGATCGCCGTGCGATGCGGGAAAAGCTGGAAGTTCTGGAACACCATGCCGGTCTGCAGGCGGATGCGCTGGATATCTTTTGACGGCACCTTGCCGCCCGGATGGAACGCAAGCGTCTCGTCGCCGATGCGCAAGGAGCCGGAAGTCGGGATCTCCAGCAGGTTGATGCAACGCAGCAGCGTGCTCTTGCCCCCGCCGGAAGGGCCGACCAGCGCCGTGACGCTGCCTTCGTCGATGCTGACGGTGACGCCCTTAAGGACGAGGTTGTCGCCAAAACGCTTCTCGATATTGGTGAGGCCAATCATGCGTTGGCCTCCAGGAAGCCGCCATAGCGGTTGAGCCGCACCTCGAGCCGTGCCTGCAGCGCCGACAGCACCGAGCTCAGCGCGAGATAGAGCGCCGCCGCCTCGACATAGAGGATCAGCGGCTCGTAGGTGGTGGCGACGATGCGCTGCGCGGCCTGGAACATCTCGGGCACGGTGATGGCTGCCGCGAGCGAGGTGTCCTTGACCAGCGAGATGAAGGTGTTGGAGAGCGGCGGCACCGCGACGCGCCCCGCCTGCGGAAGGATGGTGCGCCGCATCGCCTGGCTCCAGGTCATGCCGATCGAATAGGACGCCTCCCACTGGCCTTTCGGCACCGAGCCGATGACGGCGCGGACGATCTCGGAGGTGTAGGCGCCGATGTTGAGCGTGAAGCCGATCAGCGCCGCGGGAAAGGCATCGAGCAGGATGCCGACCGAGGGCAGGCCGTAGAAGATCAGGAAGAGCTGCACCAGGAGTGGCGTGCCGCGAAAGATCCAGACATAGAAGCGGACCAGCGCGACCAGCGGCTTCGGGCCGAACAGCCTGATCAGCGCCGTCGCCAGTCCGGCGATGAGCCCCAGTGCGAAGGACAGAAGCGTGAGCGGCACGGTGAAGATCAGCGCCGCCCACAATAGTGTCGGCAACGATTCCAGCATCAATTGCAGCCAGTGCGGCACGGGGCGCTTCTCCCTTCCAGATACGGCGGCGCGTTCCCCCGTATGGACTGACTATCATGCAAAAACCGGCGAGCCGTCAAAGACGGCCCCGAAGAGTGTCGTGTTAAAAACGGCGGGCCGTCGAAGACGGCCCGCCGGAATTCAGGCAAAAGACTGTTCGGCTTACTGCGAAACGTCCTGGCCGAAATACTTGTCGGCGATCTTCTTGTAGGTTCCGTCGGCCTTGATGTCGGCCAGCGCCTTGTTGATGGCCGCGACCAGTTCCGGATCGCCCTTGCGCACGATGACGCCGGAATAGTCGGCATTCTCTTCCTGCGCGGCGATCTTCACATTGGCGTCCGGCTTGTGCTTCTTGAAGTCCAGGAAGGACAGGCTGTCGTTGATCGTGGCGTCCGCACGGCCGGTGAGCAGAAGCTGGATCGACTGGTCGAAGCCGTCGGTGCCGACCAGTTCGGCGCCGTTCTTCTCGGCGAGCTTGCCGAAATTCGAGGTCAGCGACTGCGCCGACTTCTTGCCCTTGAGATCGGTGAAGGTCTTGATGTCGGTGTTGTCGCCGCGCACAATCAGCACCGCCTTCGAGGCGATATAGGGATCGGAGAAATCATACTTGGCCTTGCGGGCGTCGGTGATCCCGACCTCGTTGATGACGGCCTCGTAGCGGTTGGCGTCGAGGCCTGCGATTAGACCGTCCCACTTGCCTTCCAGGAACTCGACCTTGACGCCGAGCTTCTCGCCGATCGCCTTGGCGATCTCGACATCGAAACCGACCAGCGCATTGGATTCGTCATGATAGGTGAAGGGCGCATAGGTGCCTTCAGTGCCGACCTTGAGCACGCCGGCCTGCTTGATCTGGTCGAGATTGGCGCCGGCATGGCCGGTGGTGACCGCCACCTGCAGCGTCCCGGCGATGAGGAGCGACTTAAGCCATTTCATTTTTCTGTGATCCCGTTTTGACCGGTGGCCCGGTCCGATTGTGAGAGCCGAAAACTGACAGATAGAAGGTTGCGAAATAAGGAACCAGATTTCAAAAATCTGTCTCCTCAGAAATCTGATCCTCAAAATCACCCGATAATCCGCTAAGCGGCATTCGGGGGCCGCTAACGGAATGTTCCCACCGGCAACATTTGCCCCCTCGGGCGGCGGAACCATCCATGCGCCTGACACGTTGCATGGCTGTTGTAGGGCGCGGCGGCGTCTTTTCAACCGTCGTATGCGCAATCGCCGCCAACAGGAGCCGGCATGATCGAGGACGCGGCAGGACGGACCCTGGTCCGGGCGGCAATGAAGGCTCCCTATCTCGAGCGCGACGAAGAGCATGTCCTTGCGCTGCGCTGGAAGGAAGAGAACGACCAGCACGCCCTGCATCGGATTACCGTCGCCCACATGCGCCTGGTCATCTCCATGGCCTCGAAGTTCCGCCACTACGGCCTGCCGCTCGGCGACCTGATCCAGGAGGGCCATGTCGGCCTCCTTGAGGCTGCGGCTCGTTTCGAGCCCGCGCGCGAAGTGCGCTTCTCGACTTATGCCACATGGTGGATCCGCGCCTCGATGCAGGATTACATCCTGCGCAACTGGTCGATCGTGCGCGGCGGCACCAGCTCGGCGCAGAAGGCGCTGTTCTTCAATCTGAGGCGCTTGCGCGCACGGCTTGCCAACGGCGCCGAGCCGCTCTCCAATGCCTCGCTCTACCGCGAGGTCTCGGCGGCGCTCGGCGTTCCCGAAGCGGACGTGGCGATGATGGACTCACGCCTGTCCTCACCCGACAGTTCGCTCAACGCGCCGCTTGCTGACGAGAACGGCGCCGCCGAGCGGATGGATTTCCTGGTCTCCGAAGACCCGCTGCCGGACGAGATCGTCGGCGAAAGGATCGATGTCCAGCGCCGCGCCCTCTGGCTGAAGAGCGCGCTTGGCGCGCTCAATGCCCGCGAGCTTCGCATCATCGAGGAGCGCAGGCTGAGCGATGACGGTGCCACGCTGGAATCGCTGGGCGAACAGCTCGGCATCTCCAAGGAGCGCGTCCGCCAGATCGAGGCGCGAGCCATGGAAAAGCTGAAGCTTGCGCTGGTGAAGCAGAACCCGGAATTTCTGGCAGAAGCTGCCTGAGAGAAGCAGATAGAAGCCGGTATGTTAGTCAATAAATTTATTAAATAGACATGCACTGAAGATTTTGCCGATATTATTTTCGTAAAATCTGCGAACACTGTGAATTTCCTGACATAAAATCGCGGCGCAATCAGCCTTGTTGAAGCCTCCACGTCTTTACGAATGGGGGATTTGCCATGCTGCGATGCTGCGTGTTTCTTGCGGCCTTGATGCTCGTGAGCCTCACGACCCTCGAGGCTCATGCCGATCGAAGGGTTGCTCTCGTGATCGGCAATTCACAATACCGAGAGATTCCGGCGCTCAAGAATCCGGACGGGGACGCCGAGGATATATCGAACACCTTCCGGCAGGCCGGCTTCGAGGTTTTCGCGGCCAAGGACCTCACCAGGCTTCAGTTCGAAGAGCGGTTCCGCAACTATCTGGCTGCGGCCGACGGCGCCGATCTGGCGGTCGTCTACTATTCCGGCCACGGCTTCCAGATTGGTGGCGAGAACTTCCTGATCCCGGTCGACGCGTCGCTGAGGGACGCGGCCGACATGGAGGTCCAGGCCATCAAGGTCGACGACATATTGCGGCAGCTGCGCTCGAAATCGAAGATCCAAATGATCATCCTCGACGCCTGCCGCAACGACCCGTTCCCGCGCAAGGACTATTGGCTGCGCGACCAGCTGATCGTCGCAGACGGCAGCGGACTTGCACAGGTGACAGGTTCGCAGAACACGCTGATTGCCTTCGCCACCGAGCCGGGGGCCGTCGCCTATGACGGATCCGGCGCCCTCAGCCCGTTCTCGTCATCCTTCTCCCGCCGCGCGCTGGCGCCGAACCAGGAGGTACGCTCGGTCATGGCGGCCGTGCGCCGCGATGTGGTCAAGGCGACCAACGGCAAGCAGGTTCCGTGGGAGAACTCCTCGCTGATCGATGACGTCGTGCTGATGCGCGGCACGGAGCAACCCGTGCCACCGCCACCCGACACCGAACAGGGCCAGCAGGTGGCGGAGCGCGGAATCCAGGTCGCCGCTGCCGCCGAAGCGATCGGCAATCGCGACGTCGGTGTGCCGGTCGGCGTCGGCCCGGTTCCGCTCAAGCTGGATTTTCCAGCTAGGGATGCTTCGGTCAGCCTCAAGCTTGCGCGCTATCCGGCGACCGGAACGTTGTCTTTGCCCGATCGCGTGCTTTCGCCGCAATCGAGTCTGAGCGCTGCCGAAGTCGACAAATTGCGCTATGAGCCGCAGATCGGTTCGGCCGCTCCCATTGAAGTCGGCTTCGATATCCGGGCAGGCAACGCGGCGAGGCAGACGACGATGAAACTGTCGCCGAATGTCGACCCCTGCGACCAGGCCGCGGGCGAGCCGCTGGACCTGCAAGGCATCGTGCCGGGCCGATTGCCGAATGAGATCGGCGGCGGGGCTGTCGAGGCTTGCGAGGCGGCGGTGAAGTCCTACCCCGACATTGCGCGCTTCCGTTACGAGTTGGGGCGTGCGCTGCTGGCGTCAGGCAAGATCGACGAAGCCAGGCAGGCCATCCAGGAGGCCGCTGACAAGGGACATATCCGCGCCCAGTTCGCGCTCGGCTCCATCGCCTCTTCCGGGGCGGCTGTCGACTTCACGAAGGCGAACGACCTCTATTCGAAAGCGTCCGACAGGGGAGATCCCTACGCCATGGCCGTCTGGGGACGCGCATTGTTCAACGGCCTCGGCGTCCAGCGCGACACCGGCAAGGGATTGGACTTTCTGCTCCAGGCAGCGGCGATGGGGCACATCGATGCCATGAAGGAGCTTGCGGTGATCTTCAAGGAAGGCCGCAACGGCGTGCCCGCCGACCCGGTGCGCGCGCTGGCTTTCCTCAAGGCGGGCATGGAGCGGCAGGACGTCTATTCGATGGGCATCCTCGGTCTTCCGGCGCGCAGCGCACCCGTGGTTATGGCGTGCAAGGTTCCGCCGAAGGTCATCACGAAGATAAAGGTGGTCCGCGTGCCCGTGTCAAAGCCGGAGACCGTCACGCCGACAATTCCAACAGTGCCTGAGGTCAAGCCGATGCCAACGGAAACCGGGCGGGCATCCTGGAGTGGCGGCAGCCAATATAGCGGCGCCGCTCGCACGAGAGGCGGCAAGACCGCGGAAGGTAAAAGTGAAGGTAAAAGTGAAGGCAAAGGTGATGGCGAAGGTGATGGTGGCGGCACCGGCAGTGACGGCTAGAGCAATTCCAGGAAAAATGTGAGCGGTTTTCCAAAGGGATAAAGCGGTTCGCCGTTTCCGTGAACCGGCGAACCGCTCCAGTGAGGACAACAGCTCCGGCCGAGCGATCGTCCAAAATCGCCGGCTCGCCGGTGGGTCGGAATTTGCGATTCGCTACTTGTCGGTGACGATCTTGACCTTGTCGCCGGCCGATACGCTGGCACCCGGCGACATGGCGTTGAGCACCCTGAACAGATCGAGCTTGCGGTCGACGCCGACCATCTGCGCGGCGAGCGAACCCATCGTCTGGCCGGCCTGGACGGTGACGACCCGGATATGCAGGGGCTTCAACGCAGCCTTCTCGGCCGGGCTCAGCACCCGGAAGGAGCCGCTGACCGAGCGCGCCACCGGATCCAGCGACACGCTGGCCGAGGGCGCGGCCGTCAGCAACCTGTAGACCTGCCCGCCGGCGCGGATGACCGCGATGTCGAACTGCCAGCCTTGCGCGCTGGCATGCGCCATCGCCGCCTCGTTGCCGTTGATCGTGTCCTGGCGAACGCTGGCGTCTTCGAGCCCCGCCACCCAGCCGCTGCGGATGTAATCGGGGAGCGACACCGACTTGTCGATCGCCACGCCGTCGAAACGGATGGCGATGTCGCCCGGCCCGGTCGCGGTGACTGCGGCCGCCGAATTGTCGATGACGAAACCGTCCGGCACGGTGAAGGAGACACCGAGCTTGGGGTGCATGAAGGTCTGGCCGCGCACATAGCCCTCTTCCGGCGTGTCGCCGTAAAGCAGGCCGTCTATGCCGGCCAGAAATGCGTCGCGGTCGCGCGTGCCGACGCCGGGCGGGCCGAAATTGCGCGCAAGGCGCTGTGCCAATTCGATGCGCTGCGGCGTGTTGGGATGCGTCGCCAGGAAGTCGAGGCTGGCGTCGGTGGCGCCGCTGACCGAGCGGAAATCGGTATAGGCCGACATCGACTGCAGGAAGCGGCCGGCGGCATAGGGATCATAGCCCGCCTCGCCGATCGACTTGATGCCGATGGCGTCGGCCTGCAGTTCCTGGTTGCGCGAGAACTGCGCGAGCCTCAGCTTTCCGCGGATGAGCGCCGCCTTGGCGGTCGGGCTGTCGCCGAGCACATCGGAAACCACTTTGGTCGCCAGACCTTCCTCGGCTTCGAGTTGCTGCCGCTGCAGCCCGTGATTCGCGGTGACGTGGCCCATCTCGTGCGCGATGACGGCGGCAAGCTCGGAGGAATCGTTGGCCAGCGCCAGCAGCCCGCGCGTCACATAGAGATAGCCGCCCGGCAGCGCGAAGGCGTTGACGTTGGGCGAGTTGAGGATGGTGATGCGGTAGGTCTGGGTCGGGTTGGCCGACACCACCGTCAGATTTCCGACGACCTTGGCCACCATGCGTTCGAGCTTCGGGTCGGAATATTCGCCGCCATAGGTGGCGAGAATGCGCGGATGCTGCGCCTTCGCCATCTCGGCGAGCTTGGCGTTGGCGACGACATTGTCGACGGTGATCGGC
Organism: Mesorhizobium sp. WSM3859; assembly: GCF_002295065.1. Lineage (GTDB taxonomy): Bacteria > Pseudomonadota > Alphaproteobacteria > Rhizobiales > Rhizobiaceae > Mesorhizobium. The sequence goes on along the minus strand of NZ_NSGG01000003.1, from coordinate 293,213 downwards.
TTATCGGAAGGCTGGAAGCCGCTCTCTTGCACGTCCGGCGGCGTGAACATCTGACAACTTGCCAGCACGGCAACGCCTGCCAGCGCGAACAATCGTGCAAGCGGCCTCATCCACACTTTCTCAGCGCCGGTCGACAGATCGGCTTCCTTTCGAAATCTTTCGGCAAATCACGGCCCCGCCGGACCAGCATGGCCGACCTAGCCATACTCCCCCGGACAAGGCAAGCAAACGCCGGATCACCCGTTGCAGGTTTGGCCGTAAATTATGTCCGCTTCCGGGCAGTATGTTGTGATCCGGCAACGGTGCCGCCTCGATCGCCGATATAGCGCCGGAACGCATCCGGTCCAGACCGATCGAAGAAATCGTCGGCCGGTCCGGTCGCCGCGATCCTGCCTTCATCGAGAAATGCCACGTCCTGGCCGATGCGGCGCGCATCTTCCGGCTGATGGGTGACGAACAGCACCGTCATTTTGCGCTCGGCATGAATGCCGGCGAGAAGGCCGAGCATGTCCTCGCGCAGCGCCGGACCGAGCGACGCGAAAGGTTCGTCGAGCAGCAATACAGGCCGGTCGCGCAGCAGCACCCGCGCCAGCGCGACGCGCTGCCGCTCGCCGCCGGAGAGCTCGCGCGGCAGCCGCCTTTCCTTGCCGGCAAGGCCGACACGCGCAAGCGCCCCGGCGACGGCGGCGCGATCGGCATCGCCGAGCTTCAGCGACGGCGAGCGGCCGAGCCCGACATTGGCTTCGACCGTAAGATGCGCGAACAGGTTGTTTTCCTGGAACACCATCGACACCGGTCGCGCCGAGGGCGGCACGTTGCCAAGATCGATGCCGCCGATCAGCACCTTGCCGGCATCGGGAGATTCGAAGCCGGCTATCAGATTGAGCAGTGTCGACTTGCCGGAACCGCTCGGCCCCATGATCGCGGTGATCCTGCCGGCCGCGAACCCGGCATTGAAGCGGAAGGAAGATTCGCCATAGCTGAACGACACGTCTTCGAGTGCGACGGTCAGCGCCTTCCGTGCCGCGATGCCGTTGTCCGTCGATGTCATGCTTTTGCTTCTCGACCCAGCCAATCGGCGACAATCACCAGCATCAGGCAAACAAGGCCGAGCAGCAAGGCAAGTCCCGCCGCGTCCGCGGTCCGGTAGCTGCCCATCCGCGCGAGCAAAAGATAGGGCAAGGTCTGCACGGAATCGCTCCCGAACAGCGCGATCACGCCGAGATCGCCGAGCGACAGCGCCATGGCGAAGGCGAAGCCGGTCGCGAGCGGCCGCCTGAGCGACGGCCAGTCGATCAGGCTGAGCCGGTTCCAGCCGGATATGCCGAGCGCCAGGCAAAGCCGCTCATGGCGTTCGCTTGCCGCGTCATAGGCCGGGCGGATGGCGCGGATGGCGAACGGCATTGCCATCACCGCGTTGACGGCGACGACCATGACCGGCGCGATGGCAAAGACATCGGTGACGCCGCGCAGCGCCAGGAACCAGCCGGCGCCAAGCACGATCGGCGGCACGACGAGCACGAAGCCGGCGCCGGTGTCGGCGGCATGTTCGAGCAGCGACATGGCGCTGGGGGAACGGCGACGCAAGGCCAATGCGCGCCGCGCCGCGATCAATGCCAGCGACAGCGACACGCTGAGCAGTGCCGCGAGCAAGGCGAGGCCGGCGCTGGTGAGCGTCGCGCGGCGCACCGCTTCCTCGCCCGCCAATCGGCCGAGATCGGCCTGAAGGCCCGAAACCACCGTCGCCACCATCGGTCCGGCGACGAACAGCAGGGCGAGCGCGATGAGGCCGGCATTCAGCACGCTTTCGATCCGGCCCGCCGAAAGGTAGCGGCGCGGCGCCACCGGCAGATTGGCATCGGCAACCGTGTTGGCGCCAAGCCGCGTGAGAGCGGCGACCACGACGAAGGTGAGCGCGATCTGCAGCAGCGTCAGCACCACCGCACGGGCCGGGTCAAAATCGAAGCGCAGCGCCTGGTAGATGGCGACCTCGAGCGTCGTCGCGGCCGGCCCGCCGCCCAGCGTCAGCACGATGGTGAAGGAGGTGATGCAGAGCATGAAGACCAGACCGGCGACGCCCGGCAGGGCCGCGCGCAGCACCGGCCATTCGATCAGCCGGAACGCCGGCCGGGCGCCCATGCCGAGCTGGCTCGCCAGCCGCCACTGGTCGGCCGGAATCGTGCCCAGCGCCTCGAGGAACAGGCGCGTGGCCAAAGGCAGGTTGAAGAAGACATGCGCGACAAGGATGCCGGAGAGGCCGTAGATGCCGGGCCATTCCCCGCCGCCAAGCCCGGCGAAGACGCCGGCGAAATATCCGGCGCGACCGTAGAGCGCCAATATGCCGAGCGCGGCGACGATGGCCGGCAATGCCAGCGGCACGGTGAACAGCTGCAGGATCAGGCGGCGGCCCAGGAAGTGCGGATGCCGCGACAGGGCGCGCGCCACCAGCAGCGCCGGCGCGACGGATAGCAGCGTCGACAACAGCGACTGCCAGAGCGTGAAGCGGGCGACGCGGAAGAGGTAGCCGTCGAAGGCGGCGGTAGCGTCGGAGAGATTGTGCGCGCCTTCGAGGATCAGGCCAGTGAAGGCGCCGCCGATGAGCACGGCGATGGCCGCGAGCGCGACGACACCGGCGGTGACACGGGAGTCACGCGCGGAGTGCACGCCGCACCATGCGGGCTTGAGCCAGGCAACGCCGCGTTGCTTCGCGCCCCCCTCTGGCCTGCCGGCCATCTCCCCCACAAGGGGGGAGATCAGCAGCGTCCGCGCTTCGCTCATCCCTGCAAGGTTGCCAATTGGCGAAACCGCCGATGACAGCCGATCTCCCCCCAAGTGGGGGAGATGTCCGGCAGGACAGAGGGGGGCGCCGTAGAGCGGTCATCTCACGCGATTGGCCTCAAAGCCTACTTGCTCATCACCGCCAGCCATTCATCCACCCACGCCTTGCGGTTGGCCGCCACCTCTTCCGGGCTGAACAGCAGCGTCTTGGTTGGCTTGACCAGTCTGTCAAAGGCCGGATTGAGCGGCTTGTCGGTCTTGCCGGCCGGGAACATCCAGTTGGTTTCCGGGATGACGTCCTGGAATTTCGGCCCGGTCATGAAGGCGATGAATTTTTGCGCCAGCGGGTTCTTCGCGCCGGTCGTGGTGATGCCGGCAACCTCGATCTGCAGGTATTCGCCTTCCTCGAAAGAAGCCGCCTGGTAGCGCTCGGTGTTCTCGGCCACTATGTGATAGGCCGGCGATGTGGTGTAGGAGAGCACCATCGGCGCTTCGCCCTTGGTGAACAGGCCATAGGCCTCGCTCCAGCCCGGCGTCACCGTCAGCACTTTCGCCTTGAGCTTGGCCCAGGCCTCCGGCGCCTTGTCGCCATAGACCGACTTCACCCAGAGCAGAAGACCGAGGCCGGGCGTCGAGGTGCGCGGATCCTGGATGACGATCTTGTCGGTGCCGGCGCCCTCGACCAGGTCTTTCAGGCTCTTCGGCGGGACTTTTAGCTTCTGCGTGTCATAGACGACGGCGAAATAGCCATAGTCGAAGGGCACGAACGCATCGTCGCTCCAGCCACCGGGCACATTGATGCCGGAGACTTCGCCATGCGGCGCGAACAGGCCGCTCGCCTTGGCGTCCGCCGTCAGATTGGTGTCGAGGCCGAGCACGATATCGGCCTTGGTGCCGGCGCCTTCCAGCTTGACGCGGTTGAGCAATGCGACGCCATCGGCGACCGAGACGAATTCGAGGTCGCAGCCGCACTCGGCCTCGAATTCCTTCTTGACCGCCGGGCCTGGCCCCCAATCGGCGGTGAAGCTTTCATAGGTGTAGACGGTGAGCTTGTCCTTCGCGGCGGCAGGCGCAACGCCCGCCAGAAGCGAAACAAGGCCTGTTGCGAGAACTATACGGGACAGTATCGCGCGCATCGGCGCCTCCTTCGTTCGAGTGACAAGGAATTGAGGCGCCGGATGGTCCGAAACGTCTAATCCCTCCGCCGGTACAAACCGGATCAGGTTCAGCGGGTTGGCTTTTCGCCTCTCAGCCGGATCTCACGTCCGGCACCCCGTTAGAGCGCCCAGACAGATAGGCCCGGCCGAAGCGGCGCGCAAGCGGAAGTTTGCCGGGCAGCTAATGTTCGGGGAAACCGAAGCTCGGGCCGTGCGGCTTCCGTTTCGCTTGGAGGGCTGGTAAGGCGACGGCCATGGGCACATTCACCATCCTGCTTGGCGGCGAGCTTATCCGCACGCCCCGGCTCGAACGCCAGATCGAAGGTTCGCGCGTCATCGCCGCCGACGCCGGTATCGGCCATGCCCGCATGCTTGGCCTGGTGCCGGAGCTGTGGGTCGGCGATTTCGACTCGGTGCCGGCCAACCTGCCGGATGACCTTGCCGCCGTTCCGCGAAAAGTTTTTCCGGCCGAGAAGGACATGACCGATGGCGAGCTCGCCATCGCGGAGGCGATCGCACTCGGCGCCACGAGCCTCGTGCTGGCCGGCGCCTTCGGCGGCAAGCGCGCCGACCACGCCTTCCTGCATCTGGCCCTCGCCGTGCGGCTGGCCGAGGCGGGCACGATCGTGCTGCTGACGAGCGGCGCGCAGGAAGGCGTTCCCGTTCTGCCGGGCAGCGCCGGTTTCGACTATGCGGACGGCACCTTGTTTTCGGTCCTCGGCTTCTCTGACCTGTCCGGCCTGACGGTGACCGGCGCCAAATGGCCGCTCGAACGCGTCGAGGTGGCGTTCGGCTCCTCGCTCACTATATCAAACGAGGTCAAAGGGCGGCTCGGCATCGCGCTGGAGCGCGGCCGGGCGCTGCTTCTGGCCCACCCCTATCCTCTTCCCGAAAGCTGACACCCCAGACATGGCGCCGCCACTTCTCAACCTCGACGGGATAAAACTGACCTTCGGCGGCACCCCGCTGCTCGATGGCGCGGCACTCAGCGCGTCCGCCGGCGAGAAGATCGCGCTGGTCGGCCGCAACGGCTCGGGCAAGTCGACGCTGCTCAAGATCGCCGCCGGGATGATCGAGCCGCAGGACGGCGAAGTGTTCCGCCAACCTTCGGCGACCGTTCGCTATTTGCCGCAGATGCCGGATATGGACGGCTTCGCCACCGTGCGCGCCTATGTCGAGGCCGGCCTCGGCCCGGCCGACGATCCGCACCGCGCCACCTATCTGATGGAGCATCTCGGCCTCACCGGCGAGGAGCGCCCGAACGACCTTTCCGGCGGCGAGGCGCGCCGCGCTGCCCTTGCCCGCGTCATGGCGCCCGAACCTGATATCTTGCTGCTCGACGAGCCGACCAACCATCTCGACCTTTCCGTGATCGAATGGCTGGAAGAAGAGCTTGCCCGCACCTCTTCAGCGGTGATCCTGATCTCGCACGACCGCCGCTTTCTCGAGCGCGTCACCCGCGCCACCGTCTGGCTCGATCACGGCCAGACGCGGCGGCTGGACAAGGGCTTTGCCCATTTCGAGGAATGGCGCGACCAGGTGCTGGAGGAGGAAGAGCGCGAGCAGCACAAGCTCGGCCGCCAGATCGTGCGCGAGGAGCACTGGCTGCGCTACGGCGTAACCGCCAGGCGCAAGCGCAACATGCGCCGCCTCGGCGAATTGCAGACGATGCGCCAGCGTTTCCGCAGCCATCGCGGCACCGAAGGCACCGCCACCATGGTGGCGAGCGACGCCGCCGAATCCGGCAAGCTGGTGATCGAGGCCAAGAGCATCGACAAGAGTTTTGGCGACCTGACCGTGGTCAAGGGTTTTTCGACCCGCATCCAGCGCGGCGACCGTGTCGGCCTAGTCGGCCCGAACGGCGCCGGCAAGACGACATTGCTGAAGATGCTGACCGGGGAGCTGGCGCCTGATGCCGGGACCGTGCGTCTCGGCGTCAACCTGGAGATCGCGACGCTCGACCAGAAGCGCGAGGCCGTCGATCCGGCCGCGACCCTGGCGCATTACCTCACCGACGGGCGCGGCGAGAACCTGCTGGTCAATGGCGAGCAGCGCCACGTCGTTTCCTACATGAAGGATTTCCTGTTCAAGCCGGAGCAGGCGCGCACGCCCGTGCGCGAGCTTTCCGGCGGCGAGCGCGCGCGGCTGCTGCTGGCCCGGGTGCTGGCGCGGCCGGCGAACCTCCTGGTGCTCGACGAGCCGACCAACGATCTCGACATGGAGACGCTGGAGCTGCTGCAGGAACTGGTCGCGGGCTTTGCCGGAACCGTGATCCTGGTCAGCCACGATCGCGATTTCCTCGACCGCACCGTCACCAGCGTGATCGCGCCGGATGGCAACGGCCGCTGGATCGAATATGCCGGCGGCTATTCCGACATGCTGGCGCAGCGCGGCGGCTCGAAGCTGGAAGACCGCAAGACAAGGTCGAAAGCCGAGACCGCCGAAGCTTCGCCGAAAGCCGAACAGGCAGCACCCAAGGGCCCGGCGAAGAAGCTCTCCTTCAAGCAGAAGTTCGCGCTGGATTCCTTGCCGAAGAAGATTGAGGCGGTGACAGCCTCGATCTCGCGGCTGGAGAACAACATCGCCGACCCCGCCTTCTATGAGCGCGACCCCGTCTCGTTCCAGAAGACCATCGCCGCGCTCGACAAGGAGCGCACGACGCTCGCCGCGCTCGAGGAAGAGTGGCTGGAGCTTGAGATGCTGCGGGAGGAGATGGAGGGGTAGCACCCTCATTGCGCCTACGCACTGATGCGCATAAAGTATGCGCATGTCGAGGTGATGTCATGCGCAAGATCGCGACGAACGCAAATCGCCAGCCAGCTAATCTGTCGATCGATTCTCAGCTCATGGCGGAAGCCAAGGGGCTCAACGTGAATGTATCTCGCGCAGCTGAGGCCGGCATAGCGGAAGCGGTTGCTGCGGAGAAAACGCGGCTGTGGAAGCTCGAGAACCGCTCGACGATGGACGCCTGGAATGATTATATCGACAAGCACGGCATCCCGCTCGCCGAGCATCGGCAATTCTGATGGCGCGCTATGACGTCTTCGCCAGCGGCATCGAAGGCGGCTATCTGCTCGACGTTCAATCCGACCTGCTCGACCACTTCAAGACGCGGGTGGTCGTTCCGCTTCTGCCACTGACCTCGGCGCCTTCGCCGATGCGCAAGCTGCATCCGGTCTTTGAGATCAACGGCCGGAAGCTGGTGATGGCCACCCACCTCATCGCGACGGTGGCCGCGACCGAACTCGGCGAAAACCGAACCAATCTTGTGAGCCGCCACGACGACATCGTCGCGGCGCTCGATATGCTCTTTCAAGGCTTTTAAGGCGCCTGTTTTTAGGCAATCCCGGACGGAAAACCGCTCACACTTTTCCTGGAATTGCTCCTCACCCCGACGTCTTCGCCGCCCAGGCCTTCAGCGCCTCATCGAAGACCTTCTCGCCGGGGATGCCCTTTTCCATGGTCAGCAGCGCGCGGCGTCCGGTCTTGTAGACCACCGGCACGTCGATCCAGGACTGCCCCCGAAGCAGCGTCAGGTTGGCATCCTCGTCGGCCTTGGTGTCGTTGAGCGCGACGAGGAAGAAGCCGTCGGCGATCTTGGCCGGGATGCCGATCAGCGGGCTGCCGGCATCCTGCTCCGAGCTCTTCATGGCGATGCGCAGGATGTTGTCGACGCCGCCGCCGTCAAACCCTTCCGGCGTCAGGAAGATCATCCCGATGATATGGCTGGCCGGCAGCGTCTGGTCGGTGTTGCGCCGGATCGTCATGCGCAGCTGGATATTCTTGCCCGGGATCGTCGCCTCGGCGCGGATCGCCGGCTCCGGCGGCAGGTCGCCGCCTGGCGATTCCTGCACCAGGGACCACACGATGCTGCCGGGCTCGGCCGTGCCCTGCTGGGTGCTGGTGCGCTCCTCGTAGAAGATTGCCTTCTGGCCGACCGGCACGGTCGGCTCGGCGGTCGCCGGCGCTGGTGTGGCCGGTGTGGTGCCCGCGGCCGGCGGCGTTGCTCCGGCGGCGGGCGGCGTGGCGCCGGCCGCGGGGGGCGTCGTTGCCGCATCAGCCGCCGGCGGTGTGGTTCCGGCAGCCGGCGGGGTCGGATTGGCCGCGTCGGTCGCCGGCGCCGCCGGCGTTGTTCCCGCGGCAGGCGCCCCGGGCGTTTGCGCGGCCGCAGCGGGCGGGGTCGTCGCTGGCGCCGTTGCCGGCGCGGCCGGCGGGCGCGAAGTCAGCGCCGCGACGGATTCACCCTCGCCGATCGTGGCTTGTCCGCCGGCGGGACCAGGATCGGTCTCCTTGCCCTCGGGCGTCAGGCGCTGTGTGAACTTGGTCGTGTCGGCGGACTCGCCGGTAGCGGCCGGGGCCGGGGCCGGGGCCGGCGCGGCCGCCGTCTCGGTCGCAGGCTTCGCTGGGGCGGGCTTGACCAGCGGTTCGGTCGAGACCGTCTTATTGCCGTTGCCGCCAAGGCCGAAGAGCGAGCCGAACGCGCTCTTATTCAGCCATATGCCGTAACCGCCGCCGGCCAGCACCAAAAGCGCGATGACGGCGGCGATCAGACCGCCATAGCCGCGCTTGCGTTGCGGCTGAGGCCGCAGCCGTTGGAAAGTATCGGCCGCCGGCTGCTCGTCATTGGCAAAGACGTCGCTGCCGTCGTCAGCATCGGCGGCATCCATGCCCGCGAGGCCGACATCGTCCTCGCGCGGCGACGGCATCGGCGGTGGCGGCGCTTTCTGCCAGGCAAGCTCCTGCTTTGCCGCGGCCTGCCAGCTCGGCTCCGTCCTTGCACCGCTCTGCCAGGACGGCTCGGCCTTGGCAGGGCTTTGCGGCGCCGGCTCGGCCTTAGGCGTGCTTTGCCAGCTCGGTTCAGTCCTGGCGGGCGTCGGCGCCGTTTTGAACGGCTCGGATTTGAACGGATCCGGCTTGGCCGGCGCGGGCGCCGCCGGCTGGCGGGCATGGCTCGGCTGGTTCTTGTTGCGGTCGATGGAGGAGAAAATATGCTCCAGCTCCGCTAGCGGATCCTCGGCCGGAGGGCGTTTAGCGTAGTCGCGCTCGACACTGGAAATGGCATCTTCCAGCGAGCGCTTCTGCTTGCTGACGACATCCGGCGCAAGCGGCGGGGAATACTCGGCGAGCTTCTTCGCCAGCACCGCGCGGGCACCGTCGTATATCTGCTTGCGCACCTCGAACGAAGGATCCGCCTTCTTCTCGAGCTGCTTTTTCAGAACACTAACGAAATCTGCCATGCGTCAGGTGACCTGCATTCTTTTCCCGCCGGCCGCAAATCAGCCATAGCGCCGGGAAGGGCTGTGAAACTAGTCTTGAAACGGATCGGTCACAAGTATCGTGTCGTCCCGCTCGGGGCTGGTGGAAAGCAGCGCCACCGGAGCTCCGATCAGCTCCTCGATATAGCGGACATATTTGACCGCCTGCGCCGGCAAATCGTTCCAGCTCCTGGCGCCGGCCGTGGTTCCCTTCCAGCCTTCGAGCGTCTCGTAAATGGGCTCGACCCGCGCCTGCGCGCCCTGGCTGGCCGGCAGGTAATCGATCGTCTCGCCGTCGAGCCTGTAGCCGGTGCAGACCTTGATCTCGTCCAGCCCGTCGAGCACGTCGAGCTTGGTCAGCGCGATGCCCTTGATGCCGTTGACGGCGACGGCCTGGCGCACCAGCACGGCGTCGAACCAGCCGCAGCGCCGCTTGCGTCCCGTGACGACGCCGAACTCGTGGCCGCGCGTGCCGAGGAACTCGCCGATCTCGTTCTTCTGCTCGGTCGGGAACGGCCCCTCGCCGACGCGCGTCGTGTAGGCCTTGGTGATGCCGAGCACATAGCCGATCACGCCCGGACCGACGCCGGAACCGGCGGCTGCCTGCCCGGCCACGGTGTTGGATGAGGTGACGAAGGGATAGGTGCCGTGGTCGATGTCGAGCAGCGTGCCCTGCGCGCCCTCGAACAGGATGCGCTCGCCGGCGCGGCGCCTGTCGTCGAGCACCTTCCAGACGCGGTCCATGTAAGGCAGGATCTCGCCGGCTACCGAGGTCAGCTCCTGCATGATCGCCTCATGCGTCGCTTCCGGATGACCGAGTCCGCGGCGCAGCGCGTTGTGGTGCGTCAGCAGCCTGTCGACCTTCAAGGGGAGCGTTTCCAAATCCGCCAGATCCATCACCCGCACCGCCCGCCGGCCCACCTTGTCCTCATAGGCGGGGCCGATGCCACGGCGGGTCGTGCCAATCTTGGTTCCGGAATTCGAGGCGGCGTCTTCGCGGAATCCGTCCAACTCCCGGTGCAGCGACAGGATAAGCGCGGTGTTTTCGGCTATTTTCAGGCGCTCCGGCGTGACCTCGACGCCCTGGTCCTTGAGCTTCTTCGCTTCGGCCACGAAGGCGTGCGGATCGAACACCACGCCATTGCCGATGATCGAGAGCTTGCCCTGCCTGACCACGCCTGAGGGCAGCAGCGACAGCTTGTAGACCTTGCCGTCGACGACCAGCGTATGGCCGGCATTGTGACCGCCCTGGAAGCGCACGACCACATCGGCCCGTTCCGACAGCCAGTCGACGATCTTGCCCTTGCCTTCGTCGCCCCATTGCGAGCCGACGACCACCACATTGGCCATGTTCTTTTCCCTTGAAATGCCGCGCCGGCGGCCTGAAACGACAGGCCTCTATAGCGTCAACCGCCGGCCGGCGCGACCCTTTCTTTGCCGCCGAAACCATCCCTGGAACATGATTTGAAAAGCGGGAGCCGGCTTTCGGAACCCGATCGTGCTCCAGGAGTTGGATCGGGATGACGATGCCGGCGAAGCCTCGTCCCGATCAGGCATAACAGATTCCAGCTTTCGCATCATTTACTTGCCGCCGCCGCCACTCTAGGCCGGCCTGAACCCTCGAATACCCCTGCAGGGCCGGATCCTCCATGCACAGAGCCGCCTATCTGTTCCTACTGTCGACCATGCTGTTGTGGGGCGGCAATTCGGTGGCGGGCAAGCTTGCCGTCGGCCATGTCTCGCCGATGACCCTGGTGTTCCTGCGCTGGGTCATGGCTGTCCTGATCCTGCTGCCCGTCGGCTGGCGGACGCTGCGCGAGGACTGGCCCGAAGTGCGCAGGCACTGGCGATTGATTGCCGGCCTCGGCGCCTGCGGCTTCACCATCTTCAACGTCATCTTCTACACCGCGCTCAACTACACGACCGCCATCAACGTCTCGATCGAGCAGGCGGCCATCCCGATCGTCATCATCCTTGCCAATTTCATGTTCTTCCGGCTGCGCGTGGGGCCTCTGCAGATCGTCGGCGTCGTGCTCACCATCGCCGGCGTCGCGCTGACCGCAAGCCATGGCGACCTCGGCCAGCTCTTGAAGCTCGACCTCAATTTCGGCGACGCTATCATGCTTGTCGCGGTGCTTTGCTACAGCCTCTATTCGGTGGGGCTGCGCCTCAAGCCGGCAATCCGCTGGCAGAGTTTCATGCTGGCGCTGTCGATCGCCGCGCTGCTGATCTCCCTGCCCTTTCTTGTCTGGGAAGCCGCATGCGGCCGCGTCATCGTGCCGGACGCGTATGGATGGGCGCTCACGCTCTACACGGCGCTCGGCGCCTCGGTCGTCTCGCAGGTCCTCTACATCAAGGGCAACGAGCTGATCGGCGCCAACCGCGCCGGCCTGTTCATCAACCTGGTGCCGATCTTCGGCACGCTGCTTTCCGTGCTGATCGTCGGCGAGCCGTTTCAGCCCTATCAGGCCCTCGCGCTCGCGCTGGTGCTCGGCGGTATCGCGCTCGCCGAATACAGCGGCAGCAAAGCAGCGCTGCAGATGCAGTGATGGCCCCGCGCTGCCCGGGTATTTCTTGACTTGAACGAATACGCTCCGCCTGCTGGTGCGGGTGGAGCGTATTTTTGTGTCGGGCCGTTCACTCGGCGCCGACGTCGAAATGCAGCGGCTTGGCCGAGTCGATCGATTGGTGCGCCCGCAGCTGACCGAGCACTTTTTCCGGGAACGGCGCGTCGAGATAAAGCAGCGCGATCGCGTCGCCGCCCGGCCGGTTGCGGCCGAGCTGGAAGTTGGCGATGTTGACGCCGTTCTCGCCGCACACCGTGCCGAGCAGGCCGATGATGCCGGGCGCGTCGGCATTGGTCGTGTAGAGCATGTGCTGGCCGACCTCGGCGTCGAGATTGATGCCCTTGATCTGGATGAAGCGCGGCTTGCCGTCGGAGAAGCAGGTACCGGCGATCGAGCGCGTCATGTGCTCGGTCTTGACCGTCAGCTTGATATAGCCGTCGAACACGCCCGACTTGTCGCGCTTGACCTCGGCGACGATGATGCCGCGCTCCTTCACCATGATCGGCGCCGACACCATGTTGACGTCGGAGACCTGGGGCCGGATCAGGCCGGCAAGGGCGGCGCTCACCAGCGCGCGCGTGTTCATCGTCGCCGTCGAGCCGTCGAACAGGATCTCGACCTCCTTGATCGGATCCTCGGTGACCTGGCCGACGAAGGCGCCGAGCACCTCGGCGAGCTTGACGAAGGGCTTGAGCCTCGGCGCTTCCTCGGCAGTGATCGAAGGCATGTTGATGGCGTTGGAAACGGCGCCCTTGATGAGATAGTCGCTCATCTGCTCGGCGACCTGCAGCGCGACATTCTCCTGCGCTTCCGTGGTCGAGGCGCCGAGATGCGGTGTCGCCACGACATTTTCCATGCCGAACAGCGGGTTGTTCTCCGCCGGCTCGACCTCGAACACGTCGATGCCGGCGCCCGCCACCTTGCCGCTCTTCAGCGCCGCGACCAGATCGGCCTCGACGACCAGGCCGCCACGCGCGCAATTGATGATGCGCACGCCGTCCTTCATCTTGGCGATCGCAGCCGCGTCGATGATGTTGCGCGTCTTGTCGGTCAGTGGCGTGTGCAGCGTGATGAAGTCGGCGCGGGCGAAGAGCTCGTCGAGCTCGACCTTCTGGACGCCGAGCTCCTCGGCGCGGCTGTCCGACAGGAACGGGTCGAAGGCAATCACGTGCATCTTCAACCCGACGCCGCGCGTGGCGACGATCGAGCCGATATTGCCGCAGCCGATCACGCCCAGCGTCTTGCTGGTGATCTCGATGCCCATGAAGCGGTTCTTTTCCCACTTGCCGGCATGGGTCGAGGCATTGGCTTCCGGGATCTGCCGCGCCAGTGCGAAGATCATCGCCACCGCATGCTCGGCCGTGGTGATCGAATTGCCGAAGGGCGTGTTCATCACGATGATGCCCTTGCGGCTGGCGGCCGGGATATCGACATTGTCGACGCCGATGCCGGCGCGGCCGACGACCTTGAGCCTGGTTGCCGCATTGATCAGCTTCTCGGTGACCTTGGTCGCCGAGCGGATGGCGAGGCCGTCATACTGATCGATGACTTCGAGCAGCTTTTCCTTGTCCTTGCCGAGATCGGGCAGGTAGTCGACCTCGATGCCGCGATCCTTGAAGATCTGCACGGCGGTGGTTGAAAGTTTATCCGAAACGAGAACGCGGGGCGCCATCACGGCCTCCTTGAAGGGGATTGGATGTGTCGGGAAATGGTGGCGGCCCGCAGGCCGCCACGGATTTCAGGCCGCCGCCTTGAGCGACGCCTTCTGCGCGGCGAAGGCCCAGTCGAGCCATGGCAGCAGCGCTTCGAGATCGGCGGTCTCGACGGTGGCGCCGCACCAGATGCGCAGCCCGGGCGGCGCGTCGCGATAGGAGCCGATGTCGTAGGCGACGCCTTCCTTGTCGAGTGTCGAGACGAGGCCCTTGGCGAAAGCCGCCTGACCGTCGGCATCGAGCGCCGCAACATCCGGATCGGTGAAGGACAGGCACACGGACGTGTTCGAGCGCGTTGCCGGATCGACGGCCAGATGGCCGAGCCACGACGACTTGCCAACGAACCGGTCGAGCACCGCAGCATTGGCGTCGGCGCGGGCAATGAGCGCTTCCAGGCCGCCGATCGACTTCGCCCAGTGGAGCGCATCGAGATAATCCTCGACGCACAGCATCGACGGCGTGTTGATGGTCTCGCCCTTGAAGATGCCCTCGATCAGCTTGCCGCCCGAGGTCAGGCGGAAGATCTTCGGCAGCGGCCAGGCCGGCTTGTAGGTCTCCAGCCGCTCGACGGCGCGGGGCGACAGGATCAGCATGCCGTGCGCGCCTTCGCCGCCCAATACCTTCTGCCAGGAGAAGGTGACGACATCGAGTTTTTCAAAATCGAGCCTTTGCGCGAAGGCCGCCGAGGTCGCGTCGCAAATGGTCAAGCCCTTGCGGTTCGCGGGAATGAAATCGCCGTTCGGCACGCGCACGCCGGAGGTCGTGCCGTTCCAGGTGAAGACGACGTCGCGGTCGAAATCGACTTGCGCCAGGTCTGGCAGCGTGCCGTAGCCGGCCTCGAACTTGCGCACGTCGGCGAGCTTGAGCTGCTTGACCACATCCGTCACCCAGCCGGAGCCGAAGCTCTCCCAGGCGACCATGTCAACGCCGCGCTCGCCGAGCAGCGACCACAGCGCCATCTCGACCGCGCCGGTGTCCGACGCCGGCACGATGCCGATGCGATAGCTCACGGGAACCTTGAGGATCTCGCGCGTCAGCTCGATCGCCTGTTCGAGCTTGCTCTTGCCGATCTTCGCGCGATGGGAGCGCCCGAGCGCGGCCTTCGAGAGCGCCTCGGCCGACCAGCCGGGACGTTTTGCGCAGGGACCTGAGGAGAAATTGGGGTTTGCCGGACGGAGTCCGGGCTTGGTAGCTGTCGTCATCGTGGTCTATCCTTCCAGATAGTGGCCCCTCGTTGGGGAGGGGTGGCCCACGGACGGCGATATGCTTTCAGGCTTTCGGCGTCAAGAGCAAAGTTTTTGTCGCTGTCGGGATATTCCCTACCACCTCGGCGCGCCCCGAAATGAAAACGGCGAGCCGTTGGACCCGCCGTGACATTTCGTGACCCCCTTCGCTTTACCAGAGGTCGTAGCGCAGGCCGAATTTGATCTGGTGGTTGCTGATCCCCTTGCGGGTGGGATAGGAGGTCAGGCTCTCGGCGGCCACATATTCCGCGTTGGGGGCGGAGAAATACTGGTAGCCGAGGTCGACAAGAACATTCTTCGTCACCTGATAGGCAAAGCCTGCATTCAGCGTATAGGCGAGCGAGTATTGGGTCTTTTTGCTGCTCAGGGTGAAATCGTTGGTGGAGTCGGCGCTGTCTGTGTATGAGGCCGAAAGCTTGCTTGTCGTGCGAACCATACCAATGCCGGCGCCGACATAAGGCGTGATCCCGACATAGGTGCCCAGATCGACATAACCGTTGAGGACACCGGAGAACGCGTAGTTCTTCACATTTCCCGAGCCCAGGATCGCGGTTCCCGCCGGTGCGACCGCTGAATCGTCGTAGCTGACGCTGACTTTGTTGCCGGGCAGATAACCCAGGTTAAGATCGGCGCGAAGGTAATCGTTGAAGTGATATCCGAAGCCGATACTGGCGAAATACGCCTTCTCGTCCTCGCTGAAGCTTTCGTTGTTGATCGTTGACGGGAAGGTGAAATCCCCGTTGTCGAAGGTCTTCTGCGGCAGATAGGCGACGTCGCCGCGCAGATACCAGCCCGAGCCGACCTCGACCGGCTGGTAGTCGGGCGCCTGGTCGACATAGATCGGCGGATCGTAGTCGGCCGCGAGCGCCGGCGTCATCGGCAACAGGATGGTTGCGGCAAGCGCTGACGCGATACGCGATCTGGATGTCATGGTCCCCGGCTCCCGAGATTGGCGCCAGCCGCGATTGCGAGCGCCGTTTCAAGCAGCCATTGTTAACCATAGTGGTTAAGTGCCGGTTAAGGATAACAGGGAGTTACCGAATTGATTTCGATGAGATTTCACCCGCCGCGCACAAACGAAAACCGCCCGGCTGATGCCGGGCGGTCGAACTGTCGGATGCGGAAACTTACTTGGTGTAGATCGGTTCCGGCTCAGGCTGATAGGCGACCACCGGGGCGGCGCAGCCATTATTGCCGCCGAACTGATAGCGCAGACCGCCGCGCACCTCATGCGTGTTGATGCCGTGGTCGAAACCCGGCCCGGAGCTGGTCGTATCGAATTCGAACATGCGCCCACCCTCAATGTGAGTGAAGCGGTAGCCGGCATCGAGGATGACCTTGTCCGTGAGGCAGTAGGAAGCGCCGGCCATAAGCGCGTAGGCGAAGCGCCAGTTGGACGAACCGGGGTTGGTTTCGGTGGTGTTCGGGTCGTGGACCGTGTCCCACTTGACATGCGCACCACCGATGCCAGCGCCGACATAAGGGGTGATGCCGTTCCACGTGCCGATATCCACATAGGCATTGGCAAGCAGAAGCAGAGCGCTCATGCTCGACTCTTCGGTCGATGTCGTGGTCAGATCCGAGGTCTGGCCGTTGAAGTCCGACTTGAACCAGTAGTCGGCAGTCAGATCCGTACGGAGGTAATCGTTGATCTTGTAGCCGACGCCGGCGCCGAGCGAGAACCCGCCCTTTAGGTCGCCGAAATCGAAATCATTGGTGCCGGGCGGTGGGCCGTAGGTGATGTAATCAATGCTGTCCAAATCCGACCAGTGGTAGTCGATATCGCCGCGGATGTACCAGCCGCCGGCATCGACCGGTTGAGCCTCGACAACCGGCGGCGGCGCCTCCTCGACCGGAGGCGGCTCCGCGAAGTCGGCGGCGAGCGCCGGTCCGGCCACTCCCGCGAGCAGCGCGGCAAACAAAGCCATTCTTGCTGTATTGAACATGCTGTCACCCCTAAGAAGCCTCGGGACGACACCGCCCGAAGATGAACCTCGGCGTGGATAATGAATTGCAAAGGTTAAAAGCCGTTTAACCGTACCGATTAACCACGAATCTATACAATTTTAGAGGGTATGCCGTTGTCCGGCCGTTGAGGGCGCGCACGAAAAAGCCCGCCGGGCAGCGGGCTTCCAAACGCGAAGAGCTTTGGCCCGATCTCTCTATCAGGCGGCGCTGCGGGTTTCCTGGAGGATGCCGACGATGTCGTTGACGACCGCCTCGACCAGTTGCGGATCGTCGCCCTCGGCCATGACGCGGATCAGCGGCTCGGTGCCGGATGGCCGGATGACAAGGCGGCCGGACTTGCCGAGCCGGTTTCGCCCGTCTTCGATCGCCGCCTTGACCGGCGCTTCTTCCAGCGGCTTGCCGCCGGAGATGCGGACGTTCTTGAGAAGCTGCGGCACCGGCTCGAATTTCTTCGACAATTCGCTGACCGGGCGATTCTGCCGCTTGATGCAGGCGAGCACCTGCAAGGCGGAGACCAGACCGTCGCCGGTGGTCGAGAAATCGGAAAGCACGATGTGGCCCGACTGCTCGCCGCCGACATTCAAGCCATGCGCGCGCATATGCTCGACCACATAGCGGTCGCCGACCTTGGTGCGATGCAGCTGAAGCTTCATGTCGCCGAGGAAGCGCTCGAGGCCAAGATTGGACATCACCGTGGAAACGACGCCGCCGCCGGCCAGCCGACCACTCTGGTGCCAGGATTCGGCGATCAGCGCCATGATCTGGTCGCCGTCGACGATCGCTCCGTTCTCGTCGACGATGACGACGCGGTCGGCGTCGCCGTCGAGCGCGATGCCGATGTCGGCGCGCACCTCGTGCACTTTCTTCTGCAGGCCCGCAGGATGGGTCGAGCCGCACTCCTTGTTGATGTTGAAGCCGTTCGGCTCGACATTGATCGCCACGACCTCGGCGCCGAGCTCCCACAGCGCCTCGGGCGCCACCTTGTAGGCCGCGCCGTTCGCGCAATCGACGACGATCCTCAGGCCCGAGAGCGACATCGAGCGCGGCAGCGTGCGCTTGGCGAATTCGATATAGCGATCATGCACGCCGTCGACGCGCTTGGCGCGGCCGAGCCCGTCCGAATCGGCCAGCGCCAGCTCGATGTCCTTGTCGAGCATGCCTTCGATGCGCTCCTCGATCTCGTCGGAGAGCTTGTAGCCGTCGGGCCCGAACAGCTTGATGCCGTTGTCGTAGTAGGGATTGTGCGAGGCCGAGATCATCACGCCGATATCCGCGCGCAGCGAACGCACCAGCATGGCGACGGCGGGTGTCGGTATCGGGCCGAGCAGGAAGACGTCCATGCCGGCCGCGCACAGGCCCGCGACCATGGCGTTCTCGATCATGTAGCCGGAAAGCCGCGTGTCCTTGCCGAGCACGACGCGGTGACGATGATTGCCGCGCTGGAACGACAGCCCGGCGGCCATGCCGACCCGCATGGCGACTTCGGCCGTCATTGGAAATTTGTTGGCGCGTCCGCGGATACCGTCTGTGCCGAAATACTGACCTGCCATGTGCCTTACAATCCCCGTCGGGTTTTCAGCGGCCCGTATTGCCACAATTGAGCCGCATCCGATCATCAAATTTCGTGATTATATATTACCATTCCTTAGAAAAACATTGTCGCGGCGGCGCAAGTGGTTCGACAGCCTATCACCACCTTTTACTTCGCGGCGCTACACTTGGAGGCTTTCGACGCACTGTCCGGCGGCAAAGCTCCGCTGTCGGCAAACCCTCAAGCAATTCATCACCTTATCGGGAGCAACACACTTTGTGAGGGCCCCCATGCCGGAAGCATCTGGCGCAACCGCACATTGAGCGTTATTGATTTGCTATAGGGACACATATTGGCGGCAGCAAGGGAGAAAACGCCATGCTTATTCATAGACTTGCAGCTTTGACGGGTCTCGCCGTCGCAACCTTGTTCATGGCGGCGCCGGCCAACGCGCTGACCATGGCCGAGTGCAGCACCAAGTATAACGCGGCCAAGGATGCGGGAACGCTCGCCGGCCAGACCTGGAACCAGTTCCGCAAGGCGCAGTGCGGCAGTGATGCTTCCACCGCGACCGACACCAAGGCGGCCACCGACACCAAGGCCGCCGACACCAAGACGACCAAGAAGGCAAAGACCGCCGCCGCTGCCGACGACGCGGCCAAGGGCCTGAGTTCGAAGGAATGCAGCGCCAAGTATCAGGCGGCAAAGTCCGCCGGCACGCTCAATGGTATGAAGTGGAACGACTTCCGCAAGGCCGAGTGCGGCCCCGGCGCAACCGCCGCGGCTGCCGCCGCGCCCGCTACCGAAACCAAGCCGGCCAAGACGACCAAGACCTCGACCGCAGCTGCCGACGGCGGTAAGGGCCTGACCATGGTGGAATGCAGCACCAAGTATCAGGCTGCGAAGACCGCCAACAAGCTCAACGGCATGAAGTGGAACGACTTCCGCAAGGCCGAATGCGGCGCCGGCGCCGACGACGACGACACCGTGCCGGCTCCGACGGAAGCCACCTACACCAGCGAGCCTGCGAAGCCGAGCGTCGCCGCGCCGAAGGGCGTGCGCTTCCCGAAGGCGATTTCGCCGAAATTCGCCACCGAAAATCCGGGCAAGGGCCGCATGCATACCTGCCTCGAGCAGTACTATGCCAACAAGGACGCCAACACGCTCAACGGCCTGAAGTGGATCCAGAAGGGCGGCGGCTTCTACAGCCTCTGCAATGCCAAGCTGAAGAGCTGATCGCCTAATTATTCGAAGAGAAAAGGCCCGCGCATCGCAAGATGCGCGGGCTTTTTGTTGCGCGAAGACACCCGCGGCCTTGCTCGCATCTGCATATCGCAGGACTGTCGGCATCATCGGTTCGCCCACACTGCCCACCGCGAGGCTTGTCCCTAGCCGCAAAGATTTCAGTTGAACATACCGGGAACAAACAGTATACAAAAAGACGTCGAGCTTATTCTCAATCAGGAGGGTCTCAATGTTCAGTTTGAAATTGGCGGCGTTGACTGTGACGGCACTGGTCGCTTGGAGCGCCTCACCTGCGAGCGCACTGACGATGAAGGAATGCGGCGAGACTTATCGGGCAGCCAAGGAAGGCGGCACTCTGAACGGCATGGACTGGGCCGCTTTCCGCAAGGAGAAATGCGCGACGTCCGCCCCGGAGAGTGTCAGCGCGGATACGGTCAAAACCGCGGAGCCAGCAGAAAAGGACACCAGCGCGGCGGTCGCCCCCACTGAAGCGCCGGCGGGCGTGACATTCCCGACCACCCTCGCCGCCGAGTTCAAGACCGAAAAACCCGCGAAGGCCCGGATGAAGACCTGCCTGCAGGGTTACCACGACAACAAGGAGGCGGGTACGTTGAGCGGCCTTCGCTGGATCCAGAAGGGCGGCGGTTACTACAGCCTCTGCAATGCGCGGCTGAAAGCTGAATCTTAAAGCACGTCGCGTTGAACCGGATTCAGGCGACGCGCTTTAAGTCTTTGTTTTGATGCATGTCGTTGTCCCAGAGCCGCCGCATACTTCTGGGCGACATGCGATGAATCGAATACGGCGGCTAAAGCGGTTCACCGTTTTTCCCGCAGACGTTGAGCCATCATCCTCGGGCGTGTCCGAGGATCTACTGTCGGGCGCTATGGGCGCCAGGACGAGGGAAGCCTTGCCTTGTCTCCAATTGCCAAACAAAAAACGCCGCGGACCAAGCCGCGGCGTTTCTCGATCGGTCTTTCGCGCACCAAGCTCAGCTTGACGGCTGCGGTTCCATGCCGCCTTCGGGCTCGGGGCCCTTCTTGCGGCGGCCGCCGGTGCCGGCCTTCGGCACCGCCGAGCCGCGGCTGGGCGGGGTGTCGTCGCCGAGGTCGCGGGCCGGCTTGTTGCCTGCGATCAGCTGCTTGATCTCTTCGCCCGACAGCGTCTCGTATTCGAGCAGCCCTTCGGCGAGCGCGATCCATTCCTTCTTCTTCTTGGTCAGGATGGCCTTGGCGGTCGAGTAGGCGTCGTCGATCAGCCGCCGCACTTCGGCATCGATGATCTGCGCCGTCTCTTCCGAGATGTTTTGCGTGCGGGCCACCGAGTGTCCGAGGAAGACCTCTTCCTGGTTGTCGCCATAGGCGACATGGCCGAGCTTGTCGGAGAAGCCCCAGCGCGTGACCATGGCGCGCGCCAGCTTGGTCGCCTGCTCGATGTCGGAGGAGGCGCCCGAGGTGATGTTCTCCTTGCCGAACTTGAACTCCTCGGCGACGCGGCCACCCATCATGATCGCAAGCCGCGAGATCATGTATTTGTAGCTCATCGAATAGCGGTCGCCTTCCGGCAGTTGCATGACCATGCCGAGCGCGCGGCCGCGCGGAATGATGGTCGCCTTGTGCAGCGGGTCCGCCGTCGGCACGTTGAGCGCCAGGATGGCGTGGCCGGCCTCGTGATAGGCGGTCAACTCCTTCTCGGCCTGCGTCATCGCGGACGAGCGGCGCTCGGCGCCCATCATGATCTTGTCCTTGGCGTCCTCGAACTCAGCCATAGTGACGAGCCGCTTGTTGCGGCGCGCCGCCATCAGCGCGGATTCGTTGACGAGGTTCATCAGGTCGGCGCCGGAGAAGCCGGGCGTGCCGCGTGCGATGACCTTGAGGTCGACATTCGGCGCCAGCGGCACGTTGCGCACATGCACCTTGAGGATCTTCTCGCGGCCGACGATGTCGGGGTTCGGCACCACCACCTGGCGGTCGAAACGGCCGGGTCTCAGCAGCGCCGGGTCAAGCACGTCGGGCCGGTTGGTGGCGGCGATCAGGATGATCGACTCGTTGGACTCGAAGCCGTCCATCTCGACCAGCAGCTGGTTCAGCGTCTGCTCGCGCTCGTCATTGCCGCCGCCGAGGCCCGCGCCGCGATGGCGGCCGACCGCGTCGATTTCGTCGATGAAGATGATGCAGGGTGCGTTCTTCTTGGCCTGGTCGAACATGTCGCGCACGCGGCTTGCGCCGACGCCGACGAACATCTCGACGAAGTCCGAGCCGGAAATGGTGAAGAACGGCACGTTGGCCTCGCCGGCAACCGAGCGGGCGAGCAGCGTCTTGCCGGTGCCGGGCGGACCGACCAAGAGCACGCCGCGCGGAATCTTGCCGCCGAGGCGCTGGAACTTCTGCGGATCGCGCAGGAATTCGACGATCTCCTCCAGATCCTCCTTGGCCTCGTCGACGCCGGCGACATCCTGGAAGGTGACGCGGCCATGCGCCTCGGTGAGCAGCTTGGCCTTCGACTTGCCGAAGCCCATCGCTCTTCCGGAGCCGGACTGCATCTGGCGCATGAAGAATATCCACACGCCGAGGATCAGGATCATCGGCAGCCACGAGATCAGGTAGCCGAACAGCGAATTGGAGCCGTCGGTCTCAGGCTTGGCGGTGATGGTGACGTTCTTGTCCTGCAGCCTGGAGACCAGCGACGGATCGCCGGGCGAATAGGTCTGGAAGCCGTTGGCGTTGTCCGTGTAGTTGCCGAAGACGCGGGCGCCGGCGATGGTCACGCTTTTGACCCGGCCCGACGCGACGTCCTGCAGGAATTGCGAATAGGGGATATCCGTCGTCGCACCGCGCGTCTGGGGCGTCTGGAACAGATTGAACAGGGCGATGAGCAGGACCGCTATGATCGCCCAGAGCGCGAGGTTGCGATAATTCGGATTCATCTATTGTCCCGTTGGGGCCCGCCTGCGGGCCCGCGATGATGGAGAAGCTTGGCCTAACATAGGGAGAGCGTCACCCCTTGCCAAGCAGAACAGCACGTATGGGTTAAGCTTTCGCCCACCCTCTCTCACCATCATGGCCGCGAAATGGCGACGCCGGAAACGGCGGTGCGCCGACAAGCGCCGCGACGGCGGCAGCCGGCTCAAGGTCGAAGGACGGCAGGAAGCGTGCAAAAGGGGCAACCGCCGGAACGATCGACACCGGCTGTCGGCCGGCATTGCCGCCAGCAAAATCAAGCTGTTCGCCGCTGGACCACAGCGAAGGCTCCGCAGCCAGCGCTGCGCGCGACAGGCTAGGTGGGATATCCTCGCCCAGGGGCGCTCGCCCGGCAGCCGCGGCCCCCAGCGGCGCGATCACCAAACCGCCCGGTTGGTCTTTCAAAGTGATGCGCCCTCCCAAGGTGACGCGGCGTCGGTTGTCCCAAAGCTGGTTGTCTACCGGTGGAGCGGCGGCGGGCAGGTTGCGGCTTTCGCGGCGAAGGAAAATGCCGGACCGGCGCGCGTCGACCACCGTCCGCGACAATGTGGCGCAAAGCGGCGCGGAACGCAGGCGGGCAAGCAATGCGGCGCAACGCGCCTCGTCGGCCAGGAACGACATGCCGCCAACCGTGGCCAGCAGGATGCGCAGCGCATAGATGGCCGCCTCGCCATCTTCCTGCCCGGCGAAATCGCGATCGAGGCGGATGAGACCCGGAACCGGCCTGCTGGCGAACGCGTCGATGAGCATGGCGGCGCGGCGACCGATGTCGTTGCGCTCACGAGCCGCCTGGGCCGACCGCGCCAGCGCCTCGGCAATGCCCCGATCGCCATCGTCTTGCGCGAGCTTCGCCCGCACACGCGGCCGCTCGAAGCGGACATCCACATTGGTCGGGTCCTCGATCCAGCCGATGTCGCTATGCTGCAGCATGTCGCGCAGCGCCGCGCGCCGCATGCCGAGCAGCGGCCGGACGATCCATGTCCGCCAGTCATGCAGCGTGGCGGGCGCCATGCCGGCAAGGCCGCGGCCGTCATCGTCGCGCGCCTGGCGCATCAGCACCGTCTCGGCCTGGTCGTCCGCGGTGTGGCCGGTCAGGATCAGCTTGATGCCTTCAGCGTCGGCTGCTTCGGCAAGCAGCCTGTAGCGCGCCTCGCGCGCCGCGGCCGGCAGGCCGGTGGCAGGCTTGTCGCCGTGCCAGGCGAGAATGCGATGCGCGATGCCGCGCTCGGCGCAGAAATCGGCAACCAGCCGCGCCTCAAGGGCCGAGTCCGGCCTCAAGCCATGATCGACCGTCACCGCAAGCAGCCTGGCGGCGGGTGCAGTCCGCTCGAGGTGATCTTTGAGAAGGAGGAGAAGGGCGGTCGAGTCGCTGCCGCCGGACACGGCTGCAACGGCGCCGGTCGAAAAGTCCAGGTCGAAGAAAAGGCGGTCTGAGAGGTTGGCTTTGGTATCGGGCGTCAGCACGCCGCCAGCGCCTTTTCCTGCTTGATGCGCTCCTTGAGCGTGACGGAAACATCGGGATAGCGCTTGCCGATTTCATTGAAGGTGGCGCAGGCGACGTCGTTCTGCTTCAGGCCGACCAGCGAAACGCCGAGCTTGAGCAGCATGTCGGGCGCCTTCTTGGCCTTCGGATAATCCTTGCTGGCGGCGAGGAAAATCTCGGCCGCATCACGGTATTTCTGCTGGCCGAGCAGCGACTCGCCCAGCCAGTAATGCGCGTCTGCCGCCTTGGCGTCCTTGGGGAAGCGGGAGATATGATCGCGAAAACCCTGTTCGGCGGTCGGATAATCGCCCGACAGGATGAACTGGTAGGAGTTGCGGTAGAGCTCGTCGGGGTCGTTGGTCGACGGCAGGGCCGCGACTTGCGTGTCGCCGGCCTTGTTCTTCTTGGCCGGTGTTTCGGCAGAAGGAGCGCTTGCGGTAGCCGAGGGCGCTTGCGCCGGCGCGCTGGCCTGCGGACCGGTCTCGGCATTCACCACATTGCCGTTCTTGTCGACGGTGATGGTGCCGAAATTCTTCGGCGGCGCGCCGGTGATCAGCTTGCCCGGATCGCCGGTCTGCGATTCCACGATGACGTCGCCGACCGTCTTGCCGCCGCCATTTTGCCCGCCGGTGTCGGCCGGCGCCTGCGTCGCCGGGGCCTGAGCGACGCTATTATCGGTTCCGGCGTCGCCGGTGCCGGAATCCCCGGTGCCGGCATCGCCGAGGTTGGTGTTGCCGCCGGTTCCGTCCTGAGGCGCGGCTTCCGATTTCTTCTGCCCGGTCGGCTTGGCGCCGCCTTGCGAACCGCCCTCGAGCTGCTGGAAGCGGAACTCATTGTCTTCCTGCTGCTTTCGGATCTGTTCCTGCATCTGCAGGATCTGGAAATTCATCTCCTCGATCTTGCCATTCAGCTGGCGCAGCTGGTCTTCCAGACCGGTCACGCCGCCGCCACTATCCTGCGCGATCTGCGCCTGTTCAGGCTTCTTCTTGTCGCCGAAGATGCCGAGCGTCGGCAGGTGAAAGGTAAAGCCGCTGCCGGAAGCCTGCCCGGCGCTGTCGGCCGAGGCGGCGAGGCTTGGGAGGCATGATACGAGCAGCAGCGCAAGCGTGCCGCTCAGGACCGTTCTAAAATGCATTCTGTCTCTCGCGGTGGGTGTTGGCCTGATGCGCCTTTCCAAATCAGAACAGGGGGAGGAAGCGCCCTCGCGCTCATAGCAGGACGCGAGACTTCGGCCAAATTTTGTTTCAATCCGTTGCAAATGAAAAAGGCGGCCCTGAGGCCGCCTTTGTTTTTGCGATGTTGTATTTTTGCCCCTGTGGCTCGCGCCAAGCGGGCCACGGGCCTGGTTATTAGGAACCGGCGCCCGACAGCGTGGTGACAGCGCGGCGGTTCTGCGACCAGCAGGAGATGTCGTCGCAGACCGCGACCGGACGTTCCTTGCCGTACGAGATCGTCTTCAGGCGATTGGCGGCAACACCCTTGGAGACAAGGAAGTCGCGGGTGGCGGCGGCGCGGCGGGCGCCCAGCGCCAGATTGTACTCACGCGTGCCGCGCTCGTCGGCATGGCCTTCGATGACGATCGCATACTGGCGGTACTGGTTGAGCCACTGCGCCTGGCGCCCCAGCGTGGTCTGCGCATCGGCGCGAATCGACGAAGAGTCGGTGTCGAAGAAGATGCGGTCGCCGATATTGACGGTGAAGTCCTGCGCCGAACCGGGCGTCGCGGCGCCGGCGCCGTTGAGGCCGAGATCGGCCGCGCTGTTCGGGGTCTTCTTCGAGGCGCAGCCGGTGATGGCAAGCGCTGCCACCAGCGCGATCATGGCCGGGTTTCGGGTAAGTGCTGCGATACGGCCCATGCCGCCTCTCCTTCGCATTCGAGTGATTTCGTTGATCACCCAGTAACCACGTTTGGGTTAACCGGCATTCAAGAAACACGGTTAATTTTTGGTTTCGAGTCGCCGTCCGCGACTGCTACGCCCCACGCTTTTACCGGGGAGGACATTGCGCGCGGACCCTAGGCGGAAATGCGGCCAAAACGCGACCAAGACATGAAAGCGGGGATTTGAGGCCTATCCGCTTCTTCATTTCCTCAATTCTTCAGTTCTTCAATTCCTCAGTTCCCCCCTCACTCCAGCAACGGCGACCAAGCCGGGTCCGAAGCATAGTTCGCGGTCGGAATCGGCTGCTCGTTGCGGCCGGTGAGATCGACCGAGACCAGCTTCGGCCCGCCGCCCGAGTCGCGGAAGAACATCAAGACGCGGCCGTTCGGCGCCCAGGTCGGGCCCTCCTGCTGGAAGCCGGAGGACAAGATGCGCTCACCCGAGCCGTCGGTCTTCATGACGCCGATCTGGAACTCACCGCCGCTCTGCTTGGTGAAGGCGATCAGATCGCCGCGCGGCGACCAGACCGGCGTCGAATAGACGCCGTCGCCGAAGGAGATGCGGTGCGGGTTCGAGCCGTCGCCACCCATGACGTAGATCTGCGAGCGGCCACTGCCGCCGCCGCGGTCTGAGGTGAAGACGACCTGCGAGCCGTCCGGCGAATAGGACGGCGAGGTGTCGATCGCGGTCGAATCGGTGAGCCGCGTGGTCGAGCGGCTTCTCAGATCCATGGCGAAGATGTTGGAATTGCCGTCATCGCGCAGCAGGCTCATGATCACCTTCTGGCCATCGGGCGAAAAGCGCGGCGCGAACGTCATGCCGGGGAAATTGCCGACCAGCTCGCGCTGTCCGGTTTCGATCTGCAGCAGATACACCTTCGGCTGTCCGCTCTCATAGGACATGTAGGTGATTTCCTGCCGGTTCGGCGAGAAGCGCGGGGTCAACACGATGGCGCGGCCGTCCGACAGGTAGCGCACATTGGCGCCGTCCTGATCCATGATGGCGAGCCGCTTCTTGCGCGCGTTCTTGGCGCCGGATTCGTCGACGAAGACGACGCGGGTATCGAAATAACCTTTTTCGCCGGTGATCTTCTCATAGATCGCGTCGGCGATGATGTGGGCGACACGGCGTTGGTTGGCGTCGTTGGCGAAGAACTGCTCACCGGCCATCTGCTGATTGCCGAAGATATCCCACAGCCGGTACTGGGCGCGGATGCGGCCATCCGCCTCCTTGCTGACGCTGCCGGTTACTAGCGCCTGCGCGTTGATGACTTTCCAATCATCGAAACGCGGCTGCGCATCCGGATTGGCGATCTTTTCGACAAAGGCGGCCTTGTCGATCGGCGCGAACAGCCCTGACCGTTTCAGATCGGCTGTGACGATCTCCGATATCTGTGGCCCAAGCCCTCCCTGAAAGTCGGGGATGGCGATCGGCATCGGCTCGACATTGCCTTTGTTGACGTTGAGCTCGAGGGTCGCCCGAGCAGGCAAAGTGACCACGGCATTTATGCCCATCGCCATCGCGGCGACCATCAGGAGCGGCTTGAGGATAAATTTCATGTCTTCTCGCTTCTCTTGCTGATTTCTCGGATGCTCAGGCTAAAGACCAAGCATCGCCCTCGGGTCAAAGTTGACGCGAACGTCAGACCATATGTCCTGCTTTCCGGCGGGAACCTGCAGCCCGGCGACGTCACATTTCTGCACGGCGCGAACCGCGCTGGCGTCGAACTGGGGATTGCCGCTTGACTTTTCGACAGTCGGGCGGCCCTCCAGCTTGCCGGAGGCATTCAGGTTGAAACGGACGACCACGGTGAAATCCTCAGAGCCTTCGAGGCCAACCGGAAGGGTCCAGCAACCACCGAGTTGAGCCTCCAACGCCCCCTGCTCCGACTTGGAGAGCTTCTGGCCCTGGTCCTTTTCGCCGCCGAGCGAGGCTTGCTGGGTCGAGCGCTTGGCGCCGCCGCCAGACGGTTTCTGCTTATCGAGCAGGGCCGTTATCTCGTCGGCGTTGAACTGCTTCTCATCCGACTTCGGCTTCGACGTGGCCTCCTTGACCGGCTTTTCTGCATCCTTGCGGTCCGGCGCCTTGGCGCTCTCGGCCTGCGCCGGCTGCGGCTTTGGCCGCGCTTCCGGCGCCGGCGCGGAATCCGGCAGCTTGGCTTCCTCGGTCGGCTGCTGCTGATCGATCGCCTCGGCGACGGCGTCCGGCTTCACCTCTTCCTTCGGGATGGCGGCGGTCGTGTCCTTCGGCGGTGTCGGCGCCGGTTGCTTGGCCGGCGTCGGCTTGGGCTCCGTCTGCTTGACCGGCTCGGGCTTGACCTCTTCCTTCGGCGTAGGCGTCGGCGCTACCTCCGTCGCGGGCGTCGGCTTCGGCTTCTCCTGCGGCTTCGGCACGTCCTCGACCGCCGGCTTCTCGGTCGGCGTCGGCGCGGGTGGCGGCGCCGCCGTCTTCTCAATCGGCTTCGGCTTGGCTTCGTCCGTCACCGGCTTCTCGGTGTCGACCGTGTTCTCGCCGACCTTCTGGGCATTGGGAACGACATCCGGGCGCTTTGTCGGAACGGGCGCGGGCTTGTCATGCATGACTGCTTTCTTGTCGCCCTGCAGCGTTTGCGCGATGGCTTCCATCGGCACGATGTCCACTGACACCGATTCCACATCGCTGGCCGGCATGGCCGGCGGCGACGACAGCGTGAACAGCCCGAAGGCCAGCGCCGCCGTATGCAAGATCACCGATGAGGTGAGACCCGTCCGCATTTGGCGTCTACTGATCCTGTTCCTGCAGCGAGATCAGGCCGATATTCTTGTAACCGGCATCCTGAATGAGACCCATCACCTTCATCGCGGCGCCGTAATTGGTAGCCTTGTCGCCGCGGATGAAGATGCGCTCGTCATAACCGGTCTTCGAGATCGCCTGCAGCTTGGCTACCAGCTCGTCGAGCGGGATCTCGGTTTCCTGCAGGTGGATCTCGCCATTGGCGCCGATCGAAATGGTGATCGGCTGCGTGTCCACATTCAGTGCTTTGGCTTTCGTCTCTGGGAGGTCGATCGGCACGCCGACCGTCAAGAGCGGCGCCGCGACCATGAAGATGATCAAAAGCACCAGCATCACGTCGACCATCGGCGTGACGTTGATTTCCGACATCAGGGCGTGGTGCCGGCCACGCCGCCTGTGGCCGCGTCCGCCTCGCCCCGATCCACTTGCCCCTGCAGCAGACATCCCCATGATCGTTCCTCAGGCCTTCTGCGCTACTTTTTCATCGATTTGGCGCGAGAGTATGGCGGAGAACTCGTCCGCGAACCCTTCCATGCGCATGCCGATCTTGTTCGCGTCCGATGACAGCTTGTTGTAGGCGATAACCGCCGGAATGGCCGCGAGCAGGCCGATGGCGGTGGCGAGCAGCGCCTCGGCAATGCCGGGCGCCACAACCGAAAGGCTGGTGTTCTTCGAGGCCGCGATCGCCTGGAACGACGTCATGATACCGATGACGGTGCCGAACAGGCCGATGAACGGCGCTGCCGAGCCGGTGGTGGCGAGAAAGCCGAGGCGTCCCTCCAGCTTCTCCATCTCGCGCGTCAGCGCCAGGTCCATCGCCTTGTCGATGCGGGTCTGCAGCGCCAGCGCCGATTTCGCTCCCTTCTCAAAGCTTTTCTTCCACTCGCGCATGGCGGCGACGAAGATCGCGCCCATGCCGGTGGTTTTGCGGTCGGCCAGCGTGCGGTAGAGGTCCTCCAGCGACTGACCCGACCAGAACACCTGCTCGAAGCGGTTGAGCGCCATCCGCATCCGGCTATAGGCAACGAGCTTGTCGATGATGATGGCCCAGGTCCAGATCGAGGCGCAGAGCAGGCCGATCATGACCAGCTTGACCACCCAGCCGGCCTGTATGAACAGCGCCCAGATCGATAAATGCGCTGCCGGATCGGCGAGTGCGACGTTTTCCATGACTTAAGTCCTTAAGATTTTCCGGGCATCGCTGGCGGCTCGCCCATGGGCATCCCTTTGGTCCGATCGCGCGAAGCGTGAAGCTTGCGGGACACGCCTCGAATGCACCGTTTCGCGGCCTTTTCGAGGCAAATGTTGGTGAAAGGAAGGCGCGCGAATTGCGCCAATCTTCGCCGATTCCTTCATGAACCGTTATGGTTAAGGATGGGTTAGGATGTCAGGCGCGGCGCATTGCCGCGCTTGACCATCAGCAGAGCCTGCCGGGAACCGTCGAGTTAATGCCTTTGATAGAACCGGCCGGCGCTGAAGATCAGGCCGTCGTTTTCGGCATGAAGGCGGCAATCCACTCCTTCGGGAAACGTTTCGGGCGGCCGCTTTCGCCGACGATCGCCGCCTCGACTCTCGCCTCCACCAGCACCTCCCCGCCGCGTTTCAACTGCTGCCCCATGAAGATGCGCGCGCCGGAAATGTCGTCGGTTCGGGTGTCGATGGTCAGGATATCGTCCATGCGCGCCGGCGAGCGGAAATCGATCTCCATGCGCCGCACCACCCAGACGATGCGCTCGCCATGCTTGCCGTCCAGGAGCTCGGTGTGATGGACGCCGGTCAGCCGCAGATAGTCGGAGCGGCCGCGCTCGAGGAATTCGAGATAGCGCGCATGATAGACGACGCCGGAGAAATCGGTATCGGCATAATAGACCCTGGCCATTAGCCGATGGCCGAAATCCGTCAGCGCGCCGGAAAGCCCGGCGCTGAGCGCCGCCGATTCACCATGATCGTCCATCGCGCTTTCCTTTTCTGGCCCAGAAGGGCAGGTGTCTCTCGCGCGGGAACGGGATGGCACTGTTGGGCACGATGATCAAGACCTTGCTGGCAGCGCTGCTTGCGCTCGCCGTGCTTGTGCTTCCAGCCGGAGCGGCGACGTTCTCGATGAAACGCGGCCTCAATCTCGACCAATGGGTCACCTGGCCGACCGAGGACAAATGGGGCGACCGCCAGGCGATCCTGCCCTATCCGGAGTGGCGCAAATTCCTCAGGGAGGACGACCTCAAGGCGCTCAAGGATGCTGGTCTCGATTTCCTGCGCATGCCGGTCGATCCCTCGCCCTTTCTTTCGGACCGGACCGCGGCCCTTCGCGACGACCTCTATGCCAGCGTGCTCGACTCGGCGCGCATGATCAACCGCGCCGGCCTGAAGGTGATCGTCGACCTGCATCTGATCCCGGCCGGCGGCAACCGCAAGATCGGCATGGGGCAGGTGATGGACGACCCGGCCGTCTTCGATGCCTATGCCGAGGTCGTGCGCAACATGGCAAAGACGCTCGCCCGGGAAGACCCGAAGCAGGTAGCACTGGAGCTGATGAACGAGCCGATCGTCGATTGCGACGCGAACGGCACCAATCTTTGGCCCGACCGCCAGAGAAAGCTGTTCGCGGCCGCGCGAGCTTCCGCCACCAGGCTCACGCTGATTCTGACCGGCGGCTGCTATTCAAACGCGGAGTCCCTGGCCAGGATCGACCCCGGGACGATCGCGGACGACAACATCATCTGGAGCTTCCATTCCTACGATCCGTTCCTTCTGACACACCAGGGCGCGACCTGGGCTGGCGACTTCATCCAACATGTCACCGGCCTGCCCTACCCGCTGACGGCCGTTCCGAAGGCGCGGTTGGACATGACGCTGGACACGATCCGCGACAGGATCAGGGCCGAGGCGCCCTGGACGCGGCAGAGCGGCCTACTCGCCTATCTCGACGAGCAGGTGGCGACGATGGACAGTCCCGAAAAGCTGGCCGCCGTCATGGATGCGCCTTTCAGGACGGTCGAGGCCTGGGCGACGGCCAACGGCGTCAAGCCGCAGGATATCACGCTTGGCGAATTCGGCATGATCCGCAAGGAATATGGCAACGGCTTTGTCATGCCGCCCGCGTACCGCGCGGCCTATGTGCGCGACATGATCGCCCGCGCCGAGGCGCATGGCTTTTCCTGGTCGGTGTGGAGCTATGGCGGCGCCTTCGGTGTCGTCAACGCGTTCGATGGCGAGAAGGCGGAACCCGACGTGATGGATGTAATTCGCCAACTTCCGCGTTAGTCACCAGCGATGCTACCATTTCTGCGCTGGCATCTGGGATTGGGGCTATGCGCTCGCTGCTTTACACGACCGGGTCACCTTTCGCGCGCGGCATTCGCGTCGTGCTCGACGAAATCGGCCTCGACTACGAGCGCCGGGAGGAGACGACAACGCCATCCGCCGCGTCCCGCGCCGAATGGACGCCGGCGCTTCAGGTTCCGACGTTACGCGATGGCGACCTGACGCTGTGGGAAAGCGGAGTGATCGCCGAATATCTGCTCGCCACCTATCCGCAGCGCGTCGAGCGTGATCCGGCTCTGGCACCCTCGATGTGGCGGGCCGGATCGGAATGGCAGGACCGCCTGCTCTTTGCTTCGATCCAGACGTTGGGCACTGCCG
The DNA here is from genome assembly GCF_002295065.1 of Mesorhizobium sp. WSM3859. Classification (GTDB taxonomy): domain Bacteria; phylum Pseudomonadota; class Alphaproteobacteria; order Rhizobiales; family Rhizobiaceae; genus Mesorhizobium. The sequence continues at coordinate 261,024 of NZ_NSGG01000003.1, read as the reverse complement.
CGACGACGATCAGCCAGATGCAGTGGTCCGGAGTGAGGCATCACGGCAATTCGCATCTGACGCGCTGCGCCGAACGCATTGCCCATCTGATCGGGTGGCTGGAAGAGCGGATCGACCGCGACGGCGAGGGACTTTTCGGCAAGGTCGTGTCGGTCCACGACATTTTTCTGACCTGCCACCTTCGCTTTATCGCCAACCGGCCTCTGGACCTGGATACCCGGCTCGACGCGCATCCGAAAACCCGCGCCCTTGTGGACAGGATGGAAGATCGCGCCAGCTTCCGAAACAATCCGGTGCTGTGGTGGGAGCCCGGCATCACCGGGTACGAAGCCGACGGCACCCCCATCCGCGCCAGCTGATGGAAGGTTCAGCCTAAATCGATCTGCAATATCTCCGGCCGCACACCGAAACGGATCGGGGCGACGCTGAAGCCGAGACCGCCAGAGACGATCAGGTTGCGGTCGTTCTCGACGACATGGCCGTAAGCATAGCGATTGCCATAGGCGGAAGGCACGACCGGCGAATAACCGAACAGCCGCACCTGTCCGCCATGCGTGTGTCCGGACAGCGTCAGCGAGACCCGCCACGGCACTTTCGGAAAAATGTCCGGCTCATGCGCGAGCAGGATGATGGGATCCCTGTCGCCGACCTTGGCCAACGTGCCGGGCAGGTCGTCGAGACCGGTGAGCCCATAGCGGCCCTTTGCCCTGTCCGGCAGCAGCGCAATCTGATCGGCCAGCCCCGCAATCCAGAAGCCTTTGCCGTCCTTTTCCAGGCGCACGACGTCGTTCTCCAGCACCGGTATGCCGACCGCCTCCAGCGCCTTGCGCGAGATGGTCGGCCCGGCTCCGGCGGCCTGGGCGGCGCGATCCTCCCACCAGTCGTGATTGCCGAGGATCGAGAACACGCCGAGCGGCGCCTTGAGCCCGGAGAGCGCCGGCGCCCACTCCGATGCGTTCACCCAGCCGGTAACCATCCGGGTTCCGGCAGGGTAGTCGCCGAGCATGACGATGACGTCTGGCTGCAGCGCATTGGTCTGTTCGGCAAGCGCTGCAATCCGCTCCGGCGTCATCCATGGACGGCAGGCATGGATGTCGGCCAGCGCCACGACGCGCAGCTTAAGCCCGGCCGGCCAGTGCGGCGGCGTCAGCGCGTAGCGCTTCACATGCGTCAGCAGCATCGGCTCGATGCCGACCGCATAGGCGCCGAGCGACACCATGGCGAAGGCCGAGCCGCCGACAAGGCGCAGGAAAGCGCGTCTGGTGATCATGGATCGGCCCAAGCCCCCTTGGGATTGCAACATATAAGCTGCCTTAAAGGCGCCAATTGCGCCCTGAGCTGGGCCAAGGCGCGCAGATTCCGCGCAGATCGGCCCCTTGCTTGGCCGAGCGGCGAACAAATCTGCGTTACTCTTCCTGGAACAGGCTGATCTGCTGCTGGGCGATGTCTTTCGGCGGGTCGAGACCGAGATGGCGCCAGGCATTGGCGGTCAGCACCCGTCCGCGCGGCGTGCGCTGGATGAAACCCTGCTGGATGAGATACGGCTCGATGATGTCCTCGATCGCGTCGCGCGGCTCGGAGAGCCCGGCCGCGATCGTCTCGATGCCGACCGGCCCGCCGCCGAAATTGCGCGCGATCATCGACAGATAACGGCGGTCGAGCGCGTCGAGGCCGAGCGCGTCCACCTCCAGCCTTGTCAGCGCCTCGTCGGCGATCTTCCTGTCGACATGCGCGGCGCCGGCGACACTGGCGAAGTCGCGCACGCGGCGCAACAGCCGGCCGGCGATGCGCGGCGTGCCGCGCGCGCGGCGCGCGATCTCGACCGCGCCGTCGTCGCCGAGCGGCATAGAGAGAATCCGGGCGCCCCGGCGCACGATCTGCTCCAGCTCCTCGACCGTGTAGAAATTGAGCCGCACCGGAATGCCGAAGCGGTCGCGCAGCGGATTGGTGAGAAGCCCGAGCCTTGTCGTCGCCGCGACCAGGGTAAAGCGGGCAAGGTCGATCTTGACCGAGCGCGCCGCCGGCCCCTCGCCGATGATCAGGTCGAGCTGGAAATCCTCCATGGCCGGATAGAGGATTTCCTCGACCGCCGGATTGAGGCGGTGGATCTCGTCGATGAAGAGGACATCGCGCTCCTCGAGATTGGTGAGCAGCGCCGCGAGGTCGCCGGCCTTGGCGATGACCGGGCCGGAGGTCGAGCGGAAATTGACGCCGAGCTCGCGCGCCATGATCTGCGCCAGCGTCGTCTTGCCGAGCCCGGGCGGGCCGACGAACAGCACATGGTCGAGCGCCTCGCCGCGGCTCTTGGCGGCGTCGACGAAGACCTTGAGATTAGCGCGCACCGCCGCCTGGCCGACAAACTCGTCGAGCGACTGCGGCCGCAGCGTCTGATCGGCATCCTCGCCGCGCTTGTCGGGGGCAATGAGGCGGGGCGAAAGGTTCATGCCGCCTTCCTTGCATAGGACCGATGGCGGAACAAGCGTCGCCTCACCGCGCCAGTTCCTTCAGCCCGAAGCGGATCAGCTTGGACGCGTCGGCGCCCTCGCCGGCCGATTTCAGCGCCGCCGCAACCGCGTTAGCAGCTATGTCGCGCGAATAGCCGAGATTGACGAGCGCCGAGACCGCATCCGTGATCGGTGCTGCTGCCACCCCTTCGCCAAGTTCCTGCTTGAGGCCGATCGTGCCGGTGGCCGCGCCAGCATAGGCCGGGGCCTTGGTGCGCAATTCGGTGACGATGCGCTCGGCCACTTTCTTGCCGACGCCGGGCGCGCGGGAAACCATGGCGATGTCGCGCAGCGCGATCGCGTTGGCGAGGTCGGCCGGCGCCAGCGTCGACAGCACCGCCAGCGCCACCTTGGCGCCGACGCCCTGCACATTGTTCATCAAGAGCCGGAACCACTCGCGCTCCAGTCCGCTCTGGAAGCCGTAGAGGCGGATCATGTCCTCGCGCACATAGGTCTCGATGAACAGCACCACCGCCTCGCCGGGTGACGGCAATGATGCCAGCGTGCGCGCCGAGCAATGGGCGACATAGCCGACGCCATGCACGTCGATGAGGCAGCTATCCTCGTCGATCTCGTCCAGCGTGCCTTTCAGCTTGCCGATCATGATTGTCCCCTCATCCCGCCGCCGCCATCCGATAGGCGACGCTCGGGCGGTGATGCGCATGGCAGATGGCGATGGCAAGGGCGTCGGCGGCGTCGTCGGTATCGAAGACCGCCCTCGGCATCAGCACCTTGACCATCATATGGATCTGCTTTTTCTCCCCGTGGCCGACACCGATCACCGCCTTCTTGACCGCATTGGGGGCATATTCGGCGACGACCAGCCCGGCGCGCGCCGGCACCAGCATGGCGATGCCACGCGCCTGGCCCAGCTTCAGCGTCGCCGTCGCGTCCTTGTTGACGAAAGTCTGTTCGACGGCCGCCTCATGCGGCATGGCCTGATGCAGCACCTCGGCCAGCCCGTCATGCAGCTGGCAGAGCCGCGTAGCGAGCGGCGCCTTGTCGTCCGAACGAACGGTGCCGGACGCGACGAAGCGCAGCGAATTGCCGAGGCTGTCGATGATGCCCCATCCGGTGCGCCTCAGGCCCGGATCGATGCCGATGATGCGAATCGCTTCCCCCATGCGCCAAGTTTAACCTTGGCGGCAAGCGATGCCAGCGAAATGTGAACAAACCAGAAACGGTCGCGATCCTGAGATCGCACCCAAAAATCCCATTGAGCCGGCGCTCGCGGCCGGCATGCCCAGAACCTAATTCGTCACGCGACGGATGGTTTTCGACAGCCGCGTGAGAACTGCCGGTCTGGACGATGCGACCAGTTTCCATGCCAGGACCGCGTTGCCCATGCGCCGCGGCAGGATTCCGATGCAAAGGAACCAGGCTGCCAGGGCAGCCCGCCGCCGCCAGGATGCTCTCATTTCCAGGCTGGCGGCGGCGCCCGCTCTTGCGAGCCCCAGCCGGGAGTCGGTCGCAACCGGATGCCGGGGCTCGTCGACGCAGAGCGAAGCCAGCCGCTCTTCCAGATGAACCGGATCGCGAAGGCCGGCATCCGGCGGCACGGTCAAGCCGATCTCGGCCGCCCGGCCGGACAAGGCTTCGAGGCGCCGGAAATCATGCTGCATGCGCCAGCGCGCCCGCTCGGCAAGCTTTTCGGCAAAGACCGAATGGTTGGAACCGTGGATGCGGTAGGCGCCAAGGCAGGAGTCGATGGATTTTACCTCTCCGTGAAGCGGCGCGAGTGTCGCGAGATAGCCATCGGCGCCTTGCCGGAAATCGCTTTCAGGCATGGGCATTATCGGTTCCAGCGCCTCGCGGTCGAACGCCAACCCGCTTGTCACGGTCGTATAGTAGCGTCCCTTTCGCAGCAATTGCGGGACGACGTCGCCCGAATCGAACGGCTGTTCCGGAGGGGGAAAGACATCCTTGATCTGCTGGTCCTCATCGACGAGATGCAGTCGGAATTGTGCCTGGACGACATCCTCGTCCCACTCGTCCAGGACCTCGGAGACGGCGTTCGGATAGAGATAGTCGTCGGCGTCGAGGAAAAGAATGATCTCTCCGGTGCTCGCCTCGAACCCGGTGTTGAATGCGGCGGCATGCCCGCCATTCCTGCGCCTGAGGCACGGACGGATCTTGTCGCCATAGGATTCGATAGACGGCGACCGACGCGTCGGTCGAAGCGTCGTCGACGACCACGACCTCGACATTGCGGTGGTCCTGTTCCAGGGCGCTGTCGATGGCGCGTCCCAAAAACTGTTCGTAGTTATAATTCGGGATGATGATCGATACCGGGATGCGGTCCAATGGCGAATGCACGGGTCGAGCCTCGCAATCTCATTTGGTCACAGTGACGGTGATTTGATGCAAAACCGGGTCGGATTGCCCGGATGCGGCGAACGGCCCCAACTAGGGGCCTATCGCTTCAAGGCAAGGGCGAAGGCGGCCATAGCCGTCAATGCGGCGATGGCTGCCGCAGCATCAAAGAGCGGTCGGGGGGGCCGCAGGCGTCCAAAACCACGGCTCGCCAGATCACAATCCGTTAGAGGCTATGCCAGCTCTGTGGGGCTATCGGGGTGTTTGACGAAACGCTGTTTCAGCCGCGCGCGAACGCCGTGTTCAAAAGGCTGATCTGGTCGGAAACGGGATTGGCCCGGCGGCTGGGGGCGTGCGTCTCGGCGACCACGCCGCCATAGATTTCCTCGTCCATGCGCCGCACCAGCGCCTGCAGGCGCAGCGAGCGCGTCACCAGATCGAGAAATTCCTTCGGCAACTCGTTCCAGCCGAGCGCCTCGTCATGCGCCGACGCGGTATCGAGCCGCACCTTGGATTTCTCCGAGGCCACCTGGTCGCGCGTCATCTCGCCGGAATTCGCCGCACGCTGCAGCAGAAGCCAGGAGGCGACCTGCATCAGCCTCGTGGTCAGCCGCATCGATTCAGCCGCGTACAGCGTCGCCGCCGTGCGCGACAATTTCTTGGCCTCGAGCCTGCCCTTGCCATCGAGATATTCGGCGGCCTGTTCGACCAGCCCCATGCCTTCCTGGTAGAGCGGCTTGAAGGATTGGGAGAAAACCCGGCGCTCCGCCAGCTTGATGGTTTTCGCGCTGCCCTTCGAAGGCTCGTTCATCGATACGCCCCTGCACTGCCGCCAGCCGATTCGACTATCCTTGCCGACGTGGCCAGCACCCTAAATGACTGAGGCTTGAAAATGCGCTTCGACGCCCATGAAGGCAAGCGCATGTTTAACAAACGGTTAACGCCGGCCGCGTTGCAGCCATCCGCCGGCGGAAGGCAACGGCCGGCCGTGCGCGGACAAAAAAAGAGCCGCGGATAAGGCGGCTCTCAGGAGTTTAACAGGGAGGCGTCAAACAAAGTGGCTCCAACCACTCGGTAAGAATCCAGCAAAACTGGATGTGGATAGTAAACGCCTGTAAAGCTTAATGAAGCCTTAACGCCGCTGCGATTTTTTAATCGAACGCGCTTTCATGTGCCGGAACAGGACAGCCGGCCGCCTTTTCCAAGATCGTCCGAGAGCCGGATTTTCGGCCATCGGTCGCGGCTTCGAAACATGCCGGCCGCTGCCGCGGCATCGTTCAGAAACACGCGCCACGCAAAAGGCCGCTCCTCTCAAGCGCTACGCAAACCCGCGCCGGCGCAAACCAACAAGCACATCCGGGAGCAAACCATGGACTGGTATTCGATTGTCAAATTCCTGCACGTTGTTTCGGCCATTTTGTGGGTCGGCGGCGGCTTCGTGCTGTTCCTGCTCGGCGTGCTGGCCGAGCGCGCCGGCAACATCGAGGATAGGCTGCAGGCGATGCGCGCCACCGGCCAGCTCGGCAGCAAGTTCTTCGCGCCGATGTCGATGCTGACGCTGGTCTTCGGTCTCGTCATGTGCGGCTTCTGGGTCGGCTTCACCGAACTGTGGATCGTCATCGGCCTCGTCGGCTATGCCACGACCTTCTCGATCGGCATGCTGGTCTTCAAACCGACCGGCGAGCGCATAGGCGCCATGATCGCCAAGGAGGGGGTGACGCCGACGGCTCTCGCCATCGGCCAGCGCATGATGAAATGGGCGCGCCTCGATTATGCTGTGATGCTGGTGATCATCGCCGACATGGTGCTGAAGCCGACTTTGCACGACATCGGCATTCTTGCCGGCATGGCGATGGTGGTTGCGCTGGGCGCCGCGCTCGGCTTCGGCGGCGGCCGCCAGATGGTGCCGAGCGCCGCCTGATGTTCCGCCCGAGACGCGTTGAGATTCAGGTCAGGCCGAGGCGGAGTCGAAGACGGGCGCGAAGCGACCAAACTGGGTGGGTTCCGAGAACCGGAGCGGAGCGTACTTAAGGTACGTGAGCACCGGAAGCGCAGGAAGCCGCCATTTGCAGGCCGGCCTCACCTGAATATCTGCGCGCCTCACATCAGGCCGGCAATGCCATCCCAAAGCAGCTTGACGGCCACCACCGCCACCGTGGCGTAGGTGAACGGATAGAAGATTTCCGGCCGCATCCGGCGCACCAGCCAGGCGCCGACGATGGTGGAAAGCGGCGCCAATGGCATCAGCACCGCCGAGGCGGTGAGGTTGGCGGTGTCGAACTGGCCGAGCGCGAAATAGGGGATGAGCTTCAGCGCATTGGTGGCGGCAAAGAAGATCGCCGCCGTCCCCGACAGCACTTTCGGATCGAGCCGGATCGGCAGCGCATAGACCTGGAAGGGCGGACCGCCGACATGGGCGACGAAGCTGGTGAAGCCGGCGACCGTGCCCCAGAAGGCGGCGGCAATTCGGTTCGGCGCCGCCGCATGGTCGGCGCCATGGCGGAATTGCAGGTAGAGCCAGCGCAGCACGAACACCAGCGCGACGGCGCCGACGATCAGCCGCACCATCTCCTCGGTGACCAGGGCCGCGGTCAGCCAACCGAGCCCGATGCCGATGACGGCGCCCGGCATCATGTCGACCAGCATCTTGCGGTCATAGACGCCCCACCATGTCCATACCGAAACGATGTCCATCAGGCACAGGATCGGCAGCAGGATGGCAGCCGCCTGGACCGGCGGGATGGTCAGCGCCATCAGCGGCACGCCGACGAAGCCGACGGCGCCGCCGAAGCCGCCTTTCGACAGGCCGACAAGGATCACCGCGGGAATGGCGGCGGCATAGAACCACGGATCGCTGAGCAGGCCTGACATCGGCAAGGGGAGGTTGAGGACGGCGGGAATTCAGCCATAGCGCAGAACACAGCCTGCGGGATAGTCATTTATGCCGGCATCCATTATGCCGGCCGACATAGGCGGCCGGCCGCATCACAATGCTTTGTCGGCCGGTTCGCCAACTCCGAGGTGTGGAAATGAGCGCCATCAGCATTCGCCAGGCGATCGAAGCAGACGTTGCGGCGATTGTCGCGATGCTTGCCGACGATGCGCTCGGCCAAGCCCGTGAAGACGCAAGCCTGCCGCTGGCGCAAGCCTATCTGGACGCCTTCGCGGCGATAGACGGCGATCCGAACCAGCTTCTCACGGTGATGACCGATGGCGCCGAAATCATCGGCACGCTGCAGATCACCTTTCTCGCCGGACTATCGCAGCGCGGCGCCCGACGCGGCCAGATCGAGGCCGTGCGCGTCGCGTCGGGCCGGCGCGGCGAGGGGCTGGGACAGCGCCTGTTGGAATGGGCGATCGACAAATGCCGCGAGCGCGGCTGCCGGGTCGTGCAGCTTACGACCAACAAGAGCCGGACCGATGCGCACCGCTTCTATGAGCGACTTGGCTTCAAGGCCAGCCATATCGGCTACAAGCTCGAACTCTAGAGCAATTCCAGGAGAGGTGTGAGCGGTTAGGCTCGGCGCCTTCGCCGTAGCCTTCCGTCCGGAATTGCGTAAAAACAAGAAGATAGCGCGTTTCGCCGTTTCCGTGAAACGGTGAAACGCACTAGCGATTGGCCGCTGGCTGCCGGCAATTGCGGCCGCTGCCCTACATCTTGTCCGGTCCCGGGTCGCCACCGGCGGCGGTGATTGCGAGCCGGCCCAGATAGTGCGTCCAGCCCTTCTCGTGGCTGTCGCAAATCTCTCGGTCGGCAAGGCCGCTATGGGTGAGCTTGACCCGCGTCCCGCCCGGCTCTTCGACCAGATCGATTTCGACAAGGCTCGAACCGGGTGGCGTCCGATCGTTGCCCTCCCAGCCGAAGCTGTAGGCAAGGCGGTGGACGGGTATGACCTCGGTGAATTGGCCGCGAGCCGTGGCTCTTCCTCCCAAATTCAGCAGATAGAGACCGCCAGGGTTGGGTCTGCCGTTGCCTCCGTTCCCATCCAGCGCACAATCTTGTCCGGATCTGTCAGGAAGGCGAACACCGTCGCCGGCGGCGCCGCGATCTGTACCTCGCGACGAACGATCAAGGGTTCAGCCATCGAAACCTCCCGGGTTTGCGCGCCAACACGGCTCGCCTGGCAGGTGGCGCCGGGCCAGCGCTTTCGATTCGAAGCCAAATCGCCCTGCCGTTCAACTAAAATCTCGTTGGGTCGATTCGCGCTGGTGACAGCGACGGAACGCCGAAGCATGATCGTATCGATGCGGCTTTCTTCAACTTTCGCCTGGCTGGTCGACAGCGCCGGCGGCGCCGTCCAGCCGGATGATTTTCTGGCCACGCTCGGCGCGCGGCTGGTTGACGACGGGTTGCCGCTCGCCGGCGGAGCCCTGACGCTCGCCGCGCCGCATCCGATCATAACGCGCCGCGCCTGGCTGTGGCGGGCCGAGACAGGCGTCGTCATGGAGGCGCTGGGTTTTGGCGCCGGCATGATGCCTGGAACCGCAGAGGCAGATCTCGGACGCGAATGGCTGGCGGGACTGGGAACCGGTGTCGTGCACGATTACACGGTTGGCCCCGAGCGCGAGGATGCGCAATCGGGGAATCCAAAACTGAACTGGGCCGCGGCACGCCCTCTCGCGGAGCACGAATCGAAAACACTGGACCAGGTGGCGCGCTTCGCCGTGGCGCCGCTTGCCGCTCTCGCCGCCAGGTCGACGCTGTCGGCCCTGCTTGAGGCCTATCTTGGGCAACGCAGCGCGGCGCAGGTGTTGGCCGGCCGTTCGCGGCGCGAGGTTGGCGAGACAATCCGCGCGGTCCTGTTCTACAGCGATTTGCGCGACTTTACCGCCCTGTCGGAAGAGACGGACGCCGAGCAGGTCGTGGCGGCGCTCAACGCCAGCTTCGACCGCATCGCCGGCGCCGTTCACGCTTTTGGCGGCGAGGTGCTGAAATTCATCGGCGACGGCGTGCTGGCGATCTTTCCTGTCGGCGAGCGCTCGGTCTCAGAGGCTTGCGAGGCGGCGTTGCGCGCGGTCGCAGCGGCGCGGGCGGGGATGGCGCAGCTCAATCAGGTTCGTGCCGGACAGGGCATGCCCGAGCTGCAATTCGGCATGGCGCTGCACATCGGCGACATGGTGTGGGGCAATGTCGGCACAGCCGACCGCCTGGATTTCACCGCGATCGGCCCGGCCGTGAACCTCGTCAGCAGGCTCGAAGGCCTGTGCCGTCCGCTTGGACGGAGCGTCCTGATCTCCGGCGCTGTCGCGGCGGAAACCTCGGCGCCCCTGGTCCCGCTGGGCGAACACCAATTGCGTGGAATTGTCAGGCCGTGCGCCGTCTTCAGCCTGCTGGACGGGTGATCCCTGGAGCGGTTCGGCGTTTCCGCGAACCGGCTCTGTAACCACGGCCAGCGCGACGATCCGGCGGCGTCCCCGCGCTCGACGATCCTGCTTAGCCCTCCTGTTCAAGCTGGCCGCTTTGCTCTATGCCGCAATGCAACCATCTTCGCCCGGCATAGGCGAAACCGGGATCGAAGGCCAATGAACGATTTAACCCCGCCCAATCGCTGCCGCATCGTGCTGATCGCGCCACCGCTCGTACCGGCGGAGCAGATCTGCGCGGCCTTTGAGGGCGGCGACGTCGCCTCGCTGATCCTGCCCGACAACGGCATGGACGACGCCTCCTTCCAGGCCTTCGCCGAAAGGATCGTGCCGATCGCTCAAGGCGCCGGTGTCGCCGTGATCATCGCCGGCGACAGCCGCATCGCCGGTCGCGTCCAGGCCGACGGCATCCATGTCGAGGCAAAGCCGCGGGATCTCGCCGAGACGATCGAGCGCCTGGCCGGCAAGATGATGGTCGGCGCTGGCGGCGCCAAGACGCGCGACGAGGCGCTGGCGCTCGGCGAGGAGCGGCCCGACTACATGTTCTTCGGCCGTTTCGGCTACGACAACAAGCCGGAGCCGCATCACCGCAACCTCGCCCTCGGCGAATGGTGGGCTGAGATGATCTCGATTCCCTGCATCGTCATGGGCGGCTCCGAGCTTGCTTCCGTCGAGACGGTGGCCGCGACCGGAGCCGAGTTCGTGGCGCTGTCCAGCGCCGTCTTTGCCGACGGACGCGACCCGCGCGCGGCGGTCGCCGCCGCCAACGCGCTGCTCGATGAAACCGCGCCGCGTTTCGAGGACTGACATGCGCTTGCGTGTGCTTCCTCTGGCCGTCCTGGCCGGCTTGCTGGTTCCGGCTTGCTGGCCGAGCGAAACGGCGAGCGCGACCGAGACCGTGCCTCTGCCCCAGCCCCGGCCGGAGACGAGTGCGCCGGACAAGGGCACGCCCGACCCAGCCAAGCCGGATGCGACCAAGCCGGACACGGGCACGACGGGCACGGGTAAACCGGACACAGCCACGCCGGACGCTGGCGCCCCGGATACGAGCAGGTTCGGCAGCGATCTGCATATCGACAAGCCGATCCAGAACACCTTGCCGCAGCCTGCCACCATGACGCCGCCATCGGCCGACGCCGTCAACCCCGACCGTTTCGGCGCCAAGCAGCCGGACGCCGCCTATGGCGCCTTCCAGCGCGGCCTTTACAAGACCGCCTACAACCTTGCCATGGAGCGTGCCAAGAACGGCGATCCGGCGGCCGAGACACTGGTAGCCGAAATCCTGTCGCGCGGGCTGGGCGTGCCGCTCAATCCGGCCGAGGCCGCAAAATGGTATGGGCTGGCCGCCGAACAGGGCGTGCCGGAGGCGCAGTTCCAATATGCGCTGATGCTGCTCGATGGCCGCTATGTGAAGAAGGACGAAAAGGGCGCCTTCGCGCTGATGCAGGCCTCGGCCGAGGCTGGCAACCGGCTGGCGCAGTTCAACTTCGCCCAGTTGCTTGTCCAGCAGGATCCCGGCGATGCCGGGCTTGTGAAGGCCGCCGTCTACTACGAGCGCGCGGCCGCCACCGGCCTTGCCGACGCGCAATATGCGATGGCGCAGCTCTATGCCAATGGCGCCGGCGGCAAGCCGCATAACGACGCCCAGGCGCGTATCCTCCTGGCGCAAGCCGCGCGGCAGAACTACGACACGGCGCAGATCGACCTCGCGGCCTGGATGATCGAGGGACGCGGTGGCGAGCGCGACCTGAAATCCGGCTTTGCCTGGATGAGGCGGGCGGCGCAAGGCGGCAATGTCGCCGCCCAGAACCGCCTCGCCAAGCTCTATATGGGCGGCATCGGCACGGACCCCGACCTGATCCTCGCCGGCGCCTGGTATATCGTCGCCCGCCGCGCCGGATTGATCGACCCGCAGATGGACGACTTCCTGCAGGGCCTCGACGACGACCAGACCAAGCAGGCGCTGCAAAAGGCAAATCGGCTGCCTTGAGGCGCGTCGCCGCGGCGACCGCTTGGGCTCCTCCCTTGCCACTATGTGCGATTTGTGGTCTTGGAGGCGCCAAAGCGCGACCCGCGCCAGAAAATCTCACTCGGATCAGTTCACCATGGCCAAGATCAGTGGCAACGAAATCCGTCCCGGTTACATCATCGAGCACGATGGCGGGCTTTGGGTTGCGGTCAAGACCAACACAGTCAAGCCCGGTAAGGGCGGCGCCTACAACCAGGTCGAGCTGAAGAACCTGATCAACGGCACCAAGCTCAACGAGCGTTTCCGCTCGGCCGAAACCGTCGAGCAAATAAGGCTCGACCTCAAGGACTTCTCCTTCCTTTACGAGCAGGGCGACGCGCTGGTGTTCATGGACACCGAAAGCTACGAGCAGCTCGAGCTGGCCAAGGACTTCGTCGGCGAGCGGGCCGCTTTCCTGCAGGACGGCATGATGGTGACGGTGCAGCTTTACGAGGAGCGGCCGATCGGCATCTCGCTGCCCGATCAGGTGACGCTGACCGTCACCGAGGCCGACCCGGTGGTGCGGGGCCAGACGGCTGCCTCCTCCTACAAGCCGGCGGTGCTGGAGAACGGCATCCGCGTTCTGGTGCCACCCTTCATCTCGGCCGGCGAGCGCATCATCGTCGACACCAACGAAATCATCTACATGCGCCGCGCGGATTGAGCGCCGGCCGGTAGAAGACAAAGCCAGGAAGAAAAAATGGCGCGTTCCGCTCTCCTCAACGTCATGGTCCAAGCCGCGATGAAGGCCGGCCGCTCGCTGTCGCGCGACTTCGGCGAGGTGCAGAACCTGCAGGTTTCGATGAAGGGACCGGGCGACTATGTCAGCCAGGCCGACCGCAAGGCCGAAGAGATCGTCTTCGCCGAATTGTCGAAGGCGCGGCCGGGCTATGCCTTCCTGATGGAGGAGCGGGGTGCGGTCGAAGGCGAGGACGCCCAGCACCGCTGGATCGTCGATCCGCTCGACGGCACCACCAACTTCCTGCACGGCATCCCGCTCTTCTCGGTGTCGATCGCGCTCGAGCGCCAGGGCCAGGTCGTCGCCGGCGTCGTCTACAATCCGGCGATGGACGAGCTCTACACCGCCGAGCGCGGCGGCGGCGCCTTCATGAACGACCGCCGGCTGCGCGTTGCCGGACGTTCCAAGCTGACCGACGCGGTGATCGGCTGCGGCGTGCCGCATCTCGGCCGCGGCCAGCACGGCAATTTCCTGATCGAATTGCGCAATGTCATGGCGGAAGTCTCGGGCGTGCGCCGGCTGGGCTCCGCGGCGCTCGACCTTGCCTATGTCGCTGCCGGACGCATGGACGGTTTCTGGGAAACCGGCCTGTCGTCCTGGGATATCGCTGCCGGCATCCTGCTGGTGCGCGAAGCCGGCGGCTTCGTCTCCGACATGGATGGCGCGCAGGACATGCTGAACAACGGCGAGGTCGTCGCCGGCAACGAGCTCATCCAGCGCGCGCTGCTTAAGACCGTGAAGACGCCGTTGGCTCCTCGTTGACCGGCAATGGCGCTGACGCCCTTAGTCCGAAAGTCGGAATCGATTCTCGGAAAGGCTCGTGCAAATTAAAGTGCTGCAGCGTCGAAAGGACGCGCGGCGGCGCAGTCGCAAAACCGCAACCGAAGCTTGAAATAATGGTCCGCGACCGCCCAGATTAGGGTCTGCAGGATCATTCATGAACGACACGCGTGCAGATACGAGGCTTGAGATCCCCTTTGTGGGGCGCTGGCACTATTCGCGCGCCGAGATGATCGCCGATGGCATCGTCCATGCTGTCGGCATCGTGCTTGCGATCGCCGCCGGTTCGGCCTTCCTGGCGCTCGCCGCATTCCATTCCGGCCCGGGCGAGTATGTCGCCGCCGTCTTCTATGTCGTGTCGCTGCTCACCGTGCTGTCGGTGTCGCTAGCCTACAATCTGTGGCCGGTGTCGTGGCCGGCGAAATGGATCCTGCGCCGCTTCGATCATGCCGCGATCTATCTCTTGATCGCCGCCACCTACACGCCCTTCCTCGCCCAGCTCAACAACTCGCCGCTGGCGCTGCCTATGATCGTCGTCGTGTGGGGCGCGGCAGCGGCCGGCATCGCCATCAAGATGTTCCTGCCCGGCCGCTACGACCGGCTGGCCATCGTCTTCTACCTGGCCATCGGCTGGAGCGGCGTCGTGCTGGCTGGACCGCTGGTCCAGACACTGCCGACCGCCTCTGTCGCGCTGCTCGTCGCCGGCGGCATCGTCTATTCCTGCGGCGTTATCTTCTTCGCCTGGAAGGGCCTGCGCTTCCACAATGCGGTCTGGCACGGCTTCGTCGTGGCCGGGGCCGGCTTGCATCTCGCCGCCATGGTCGACTGCCTGGTCGTCAACCGGTTCTAGGCCTACGGCGCGGGCCTATCGGGCGATATTGCAAAGCGCCATTCAATTTGGTCACAATTCCGTTTAGAGTCGCGGCAATTCTGCGGCGGTGGCATCGGAAACGGGGCACGGATGGCTTTTCTCAGATCCTTCGGCAGGCGATCGGACGTCCTGGTCTACGATCCGCACAAGCTGTCGAGCCCGCAGGTCTTCCTGCTCACCATGATGATCTTCCTGATCATCGTCGCTTTCATCGCCGCCATCCTCACCCGCCAGATCTCCACCGCCTTCTCCAGCAATCCCGGCCTCAACGGATTGATCGTCGGCGTGCTGGGGGTCGGCATCCTGCTTGCGTTCACGCAGGTGGGACGGCTGTTTCGCGAGGTGCGCTGGGTCAACTCCTTCCGCGCCGGCTCCGAGACCACGGAGCCCGTCCTGCTGGCGCCGATGAAGGCGATGATCGGCCGCTCGTCCTCGATGGCGTTTTCGACCTCCTCGATGCGCACGATGCTTGATTCTATCGCCACCCGCCTCGACGAAAGCCGCGACACCTCGCGCTATCTGGTCGGCCTGCTTGTGTTCCTTGGCCTGCTCGGCACCTTCTGGGGCCTGCTCAACACCATCGCCTCGATCCGCGAGACGATCGAGGCGCTGGACCCCGGCACCGGCGATGCCGCGGCTGTGCTTGATGCGCTGAAGCAGGGCCTGTCTGCGCCGCTCGCCGGCATGGGCACCGCGTTTTCGTCCTCGCTGTTCGGCCTTTCCGGCTCGCTGGTCCTCGGCTTCCTCGACCTGCAGGCCGGCCGCGCCCAGACCCGCTTCTACACGGAGCTCGAAAACTGGCTGTCCTCGGTCACCGACCTGTCGTCGGACATCGTCGTTTCCGACACGGCCAAGACCGAATCCTCCGAGGACATCCGACTGCTGTCGGAGCGGCTGCGCAGCCTGCAGGAAAATGGCGGCGGCTCCAATCCGCGCGTCGCCACCGCCATGGCCAATCTTGCCGACGGCATCTCGGGGCTGGTGAAGAACATGCGCTCCGAGCAGCAGATCATGCGCGACTGGGTCGAGGCCCAGTCCGATGAGCAGAAAGCCATGCGCAACACGCTGGAAAAGATCGCCGACGCGCTGAAGAAGCAAGGGGTCCACTGACGTGGCGCTGGCAAGACGGCGCGCCGACCGCCGCATCGACTATTGGCCGGGCTTCGTCGACGCGCTGTCGACGCTGCTTCTGGCCATCATGTTCCTGCTCACCGTCTTCGTGCTGGCGCAGTTCCTGCTCAGCCGCGAGATCTCCGGCAAGGACACGGTGCTGAACCGGCTCAACTCGCAGATCAACGAGCTGACCCAGCTCTTGGCGCTGGAGCGCACCAACAGCCAGGACAAGGAAGATACGCTCTCCAACCTGCAGGCGTCGCTGTCGGCCGCGCAAGCGGAGAAGAGCCGGCTCGAACAATTGCTGGCGCAGGGAGCCGGCGCTGGCGACGCGGCCAACAAGCGGGCCGACCAGCTTTCCGGCGAGCTCAGCAACCAGCGCCAGATCAGCCAGCAGGCGCTGAGCCAGGTCGAGATCCTCAACCAGCAGATCGCAGCGTTGCGCAAGCAGATCGGCGCGCTGGAAGACGCGCTCAACGTCTCCGAACAGCGCGACCGCGACTCCAACACCAAGATCGCCGATCTCGGCCGCCGCCTGAACGTGGCGCTGGCGCAGCGCGTCCAGGAACTCAACCGCTACCGTTCCGACTTCTTCGGCCGCCTGCGCGAAATCCTCGCCGACCGCGAGAACATCCGTATCGTCGGCGACCGCTTCGTCTTCCAGTCGGAGGTGCTGTTCCCGACCGGTTCCGACGAGATCAACGATGCCGGCAAGGTGGAGATGAAGAAGCTCGCCGACGCCATCATCGAATTGCAGAAGGAAATCCCGCCGGAGATCAGCTGGGTGCTGCGCGTCGATGGCCACACCGACAACAAGCCGCTGTCCGGCACAGGCCGCTATCGCGACAATTGGGAACTGTCGACCGCGCGCGCCACCTCGGTGGTGAAGTTCCTGATCGAGAACGGCGTGCCGGCCAACCGCCTGGTCGCCGCCGGTTTCGGCGAGTTCCAGCCACTCGACCCCGCCGACACCGACGAGGCGCGCAGCAAGAACCGCCGCATTGAACTGAAGCTCACCGAACGGTGAACTATCGTCACGCCAAGTCACGGGAAGTTGTTCGTCGGCTGAATACTTAGCGCGCCAAGTTCCGGCGGCAAGACCTGAAAACATTATCTTTTTTTAATTACACATCGGCAATCGGCGCACCTAATTTGTCGCGCAGGGCCGGGGACCGCCGGCGATGCCTCCCATCGCGACGCGACGGAACCGGATGGCCCGCAAGGTCGGAAGGCTGGCGGCGCGACCGCTCCCTTCCTTGGCAGGAGGATGCGTCGCCATGCGCGCTTCAATTTCACTCAAGACTGCAACCCTCGCCGCGGCTCTGGTCGCCGCCCCGCTCGCCGGCGCCCACGCGGCCGGGCATCACAAGGGGGCGCTCGACGCGAGCGATCCAACCGATTTCACCGGCCCGCGCGTGACCAGCCTGATCGAGCAGATCCGAGGCGTGGACCAGGGCATCACGGACGCCCGCGAAGCAAACAACATCTCGGCTTCCGAAGCGCAGCAACTGCATAAACGCGCCGCGCGCATCAGCCAGGCCGCCGAGCATGTCGCGGCTTCGGATCACGGCAGGATTCCGTCCGCGCAATATCATGAGCTGCTGCGCAGGCTCGACAATGTCGACCAGAGGCTAATGAACGACACCGGCAGCGGCTTCATGATGGGCGACGGCTCCGACGGCGGAAACTATCCGAACGGCTGACGTCTTCGGAGGAACGGAAGGGACCACCTGGCGCCTCCGGGATTTGGCCCCGAGGGCGTCCTTTTTCGATCGGCGTTTCGATTACAGGCCGAACCAGAGAGCGAGGATGGCAAGCACCGCCGGCACCGTCTGGATGAAGAGGATCTTGCGGCCGACGGTCGCCGCGCCGTAGAGGCCGGCTATCGCGACGCAGAGCAGGAAGAACATCTTGATCTGAAAGCCCGCAGTGCCGAGGTAGAGACCCCAGATCAGGCCCGCGGCGAGAAAGCCGTTGTAGAGTCCCTGATTGGCGGCAAGCACCTTCGAAGCGCTGGCGAATTCAGGCGTCAGCTTGAACGCCTTGTGGCCGCTCGGCGTGTCCCACAGCACCATCTCCAGATAGACGATATAGCAATGGATCAGCGCCACCAGCCCGACCAGGATATTGCCGATCATCGTCCCCTCCAGCATTTTGTTCCCGGCATTGATCACGCCGCAGCCTCACAAGGCAAGACGGCTGGTCCCACCGCTCCCAGGCAGGGTTGCCAAGCGCGATGCCTTGGTATCTTTTCGCGCCAGCCAAATTGAAGCTGGGATCCATCATGTCCTTCCAAAAACTCGACGAACTCGGCCACAAGCTCGAAGCGCTGGAACACGCGCTGGCCATCCTCGGCGCCGACGAGGCGACCCATATGGCGGTCGGCGGCGGCGAGAAGCGCGCCGAGGCTATGTCCTCGCTTGCCGGCATGCTGCATCGCCAGGCGACCGCGCCGGAGATCGTCGACTGGATCGCCGCCGCCGAAGCCGAACCGCTCAGCGAGGAGCAGCAGGCGGCCGTCAGGGAACTGCGTCGCCAATACACCAACCTCACCTGCCTGCCGGCCGAGTTCGTCGAGCGGCAGACGGTGGCGCGCATGCGTTCCGAGCAGCTCTGGCGGAGCTTGCGCGCCAGGAACGACTGGGCGGGCTTCCTGCCGGCGCTGGAAGGCGTCGTGGCCCTGGTGCGCGAGGAAGCGGCGCTGCGCGCCGATGCGCTCGGCCTCGCCCCCTATGACGCGCTGATGGAGCAGTATGATCCCGGCAACCGCGCCGCCGACATCACGCCGGTGTTTGCCGAGCTGAAGGCCTTCCTCAAGGATTTCCTGCCGCATGCGCTGGCTGTGCAGGATGCACGGCTGGCGAAGCACCCGTTGAAGCCGCTCTCCGGCAGCTACGCCATCGAAAGGCAGCGCGAGCTCGGCCTTGCCATGATGGCGTCGGTCGGCTTCGACCTAACCCATGGCTCGCTGTCGGTGTCGCACCATCCCTTCTGCGGCGGCGTGCCGACCGATGTGCGCATCACCACCCGTTACAAGACCTCCGATTTCCTCTCGGCGCTGATGGGCGTGCTGCACGAGACCGGTCATGCGCTCTACGAGCAGAACCTGCCGAAGGCCTGGTCGCATTGGCCGCTCGGCAAGGCGCGCGGCATGGCGGTGCATGAGAGCCAGAGCCTGTTCGTCGAAAAGCAGATCGGCCGCAACCCGGCCTTCTGGCGCTGGGCGCTGCCGATGGTCGAAAGACATCTCGGCGAAGCCTGGTCGCTCGACGACATCCTGCCGCATGTCCACCATGTCGAGCGCGGCCTGATCCGCGTCGACGCCGACGAGGTCACCTATCCGCTGCATGTCATCCTGCGCTACGAGCTCGAGCAGGAACTCGTGTCCGGCCGGCTGGAAGTTGCCAACCTGCCCGAGGCATGGGACGCCAAGATGCGCGACTATCTCGGCCTCTCGACCATCGACAACCCGGCGGACGGGCCGATGCAGGACGTGCACTGGCCGGGCGCCGCCTTCGGCTATTTCCCGTCCTACACGCTGGGCGCCATGATGGCGGCGCAGCAATGGGCGGCCTTGACCAGGGAGCACCCGTCGGCCGACGAGGAGCTCGCCAAGGGCGATTTCAGCGCCATCAACGAGTGGCGTCGCGCAAGAATCTGGTCGCAGGGCTCGCGCTGGTCGACGCCGGAGCTGCTCGAGCGCGCCACCGGCGAGAAGCTGAACGCAGCCTATTTCACCGAGCATCTGCGCAAGCGCTACGGGAATTGACGCGCGGCAGTTCAGGACCAACTGGCTGCGGCGGGGCTACTCCGCCGCGCCCTTGAAGGCGCCGGCGCCCGTCTCGAACTGCAGCTTGGCGAGCCTCGCGTAAATGCCGCCCTTGGCGACGAGGCTCTGATGCGTGCCTTCCTCGACGATGCGCTCGCCCTCCATGACCAGAATGCGATCGGCCTTGAGCACGGTCGCCAGACGGTGGGCGATGACGATGGTGGTGCGGCCGCGCATCAGCCGCTCCAGCGCCCTTTGCACCAGCGTTTCGCTTTCGGCGTCGAGCGCCGAGGTCGCTTCGTCGAGCAGAAGGATCGGCGCGTCGCGCAGGATGGCGCGCGCGATCGCAATGCGCTGGCGCTGTCCGCCGGACAGCGTCACGCCGCGTTCGCCGACCTGGCTGTCATAGCCCTTGTCGAGCCTGGCGATGAATTCGTCGGCAAGCGCCGCCTTGGCCGCTGCCTCAATCTCGGCCTCGCTGGCGCCCGGCCGACCGAAGCCGATATTGTCGCGCACGCTTGCCGCAAAGACCGTGACGTCTTGCGGCACGATGGCTATGCGTTGGCGGATGGCGGCCGGATCGGCCTCGCGCAGATCGACCCCGTCGACGACGACGCGGCCGGTCTCGGGATCGTAGAAGCGCAGGATCAGCGAGAAGACGGTGCTTTTGCCGGCGCCCGAAGGCCCGACGATCGCCACCGTCTCGCCCGGCTTCACCTGGAAGCTCAGGCCGTGCACCGCGGCGCGGTCCGGCCGCGCCGGATAGGAGAAGGAGACGTCGTCGAAGCTGATCGCGCCCTTGGCCGTGGCCGGCAGCGGCTGAGGATCGACCGGCCGCTGGATCGTCGGCGTCTCGGCCAGGATCTCCGTCAGCCTCTCGGCCGCGCCCGCCGCCTGCGACAGTTCGCTCCACACCTCCGACAAGGCGCCGAGCGCGCCGGCGGCGAACACCGAATAGAGCAGGAACTGGCCGAGCGTGCCTGGCGACAGCGTGCCGGCAAGCACGTCGCGCGAGCCGAACCACAGTACCGCCACCACCGAGGAAAAGATCATGAAGATGGCGAAGAAGGTGAGGAAGGAGCGCGCGAACACCGAAGCCCGCGCCGCCTCGAAGGCGGCATCGACCGCGTCCGCGAAGCGGCCGGTGACCAGCTTCTCGTTGGTGAAGGCCTGCAGCGTGCGCACCGCGCCGATCTGCTCGCTGGCATAGGCGGTGGCTTCGGCAAGCGTGTCCTGCGCCTGCCGGGACTTGCGCCTCACCGAGCGGCCGAAGGCGACCAGCGGCAGCACGATCAGCGGAATGGCAGCGATCACCAGGGCGGAAAGTTTTGGACTGGTGACGACCATCATCGCCACCGCGCCGAGGCCGAGGATGACGTTGCGCAGCGCGACCGAAGCGGTGGCGCCGACCGCCGACTTCACCTGCGTGGTGTCGGCGGCAAGCCGCGACACGATCTCGCCCGAATGTGAGCGATCGAAGAACGCCGGTGACAGCGTCGTGACATGGGAAAAAACGTCGCGGCGGATGTCGGCCACGACCCGCTCGCCGAGCGTGATGACGAAATAGTAGCGGCTGGCCGAGGCGGCCGCGAGCAGCGCCGCCATCAAAACCAGCGCCGCGAAATATTCCGCGATGAAGGTGGAGCCCGATGCCTGGAAACCGTGGTCGATCATGCGCCGCACGGCCATCGGCAAGGCGAGCGTGGTCACCGCCGCGACGATCAGCGAGACGATGGCGCCGACCGCGAGCTTGCGGTAGCGGGTGATATAGGGGAAAAGGCTGCGGAGCGGCCGGACCGAGCGCCTGCGCCCGTCTCCACTGACACCGATATCCGCCATGAGCGTTTCCTCTGGCCGCTTGCCGGTACTGCGCTTCAATATGCGCTTGCCGCGGCCTTGTGATTCAATTCCGGCTGATGTATAGGCTCGCCGACCGTTTTAGAAGCCGTGGCTTTTCATTAGCTGCGGCTTCGAGTTTTAAAAAGGGGCGCATCGACGCAGGCCTTTGGCCCGTCACCGGCGCCGGCAAGCCAGGAAATAAGACAATGAAGGCCTCTATCCATCCCGACTACCACACCATCAAAGTCGTCATGACCGATGGCACCGAATACCTGACCCGTTCGACCTGGGGCAAGGAAGGCGACACGATGAACCTCGACATCGACCCGACCACGCACCCGGCCTGGACCGGCGGCCAGCAGACCCTGCTCGACCGCGGCGGCCGCCTGTCGAAGTTCAAGAAGCGTTTCGAAGGGTTCGGCCTCTAAGCCGGATACGGTTGCAGGATTTGAAAAACCCGCCTTCGAGGCGGGTTTTTGTTGGCTGCGCCTGCCCCTACCTCCTCCTTGTGGGGAGGTCGGACCGAGGTCCGGGTGGGGGACTGCACTGCCCCCTCCCCGCTGCTGCGCAGCGACCCTCCTCACGAGGGGGAGGGTGGGCTTCCTACGCGCCCACCAGCTCCCTCAGCGCCATGCGCTTGTAGGCCTCGACCAGCCTGTCGCCCTCTTCGCGATCGACCGAGATCGCCAGCCGCACCGCAGCCTCGCCCATCTGCCAGACCAGAAAGGCCGTCGTCTCCAATTCGAGCGGATCGGTATCGGGCCTCAGCCGCTTCAGCACAGCGACCAAAAATTCGGCATTGGCCCGGCTGTCGGCGAGCTCCAGCTCCCGCAGCGCCTTGTCGGCCTGCGTGCCTGACCAGACGTCGCGTATCACCGGCTCGGCCAGGAACAGCTGGTAGTAGATGTCGACCAGCTCCGAAAACGCCTGCTTCAGCCCTTCGGCGTCCCTGACATCGGTTAGCGCGGCCGAAATGCACGCCTGGCTTTCGGCGGTGTAGCGTTCGGCCAGCGCCCAGACGATCGCCCGCTTGTCCGGAAAGAACTGGTAGAGCGAGCCGATCGACACCCCTGCCCGCTCCGCCACCTCGCCCATCCGCATCGCATCGCTGCCCTGCTCGGCAATCAGCGCCGAGGCGGCCGCGAGCATGCGCTCGACCCGCTCGCGGCTGCGTTGCTGGCTTGGCGACCGGCGCGGCGAGCCGATGACGGCCTGATCCGGCTTGGCGGCGGTTCTCTCATCCATGGCTCTCTCCGGACGCTTTTTCCGAAACTGGCTTGACTCGCAAAATACGAGGGTTTATCACGTTTTGCAAATGTGAGGATTACTCACATTTTGAATGAAACCCAGTCTCTGGAGCAACTGAGATGATGAAACTTCTTCCCACCCTCACCTTCATCGCAGCGATCGGCTCAGGCGTGGTTGGCGGCGTGTTCTTCGCCTTTTCCAATTTCGTCATGGCAGCACTTGCCCGGCTGCCCGTCCCGAGCGGCATCGCGGCGATGAATTCGATCAACGACACGGTGATCACGCCGACCTTCATGACCGCGCTGTTCGGCACCGGCCTCATCTGCCTGGTGTTGATTGCCGCCGTTTTCTTCGGCTGGAGCCAGTCCGGGTCGTACTGGCTGCTTGCCGGCGCCGTGATCTATTTCGTCGGCAATCCGCTCGTGACCATGGTCTTCAACGTGCCGCTCAACGACGCGCTCGCTGCTGTCGATCCTGAGAGCGCCAGCGGCGCCGCCGTGTGGGCGAACCATCTCAGCCAATGGGTGATGTGGAACCACGTCCGCACCGTCACCGCCATCGTATCGATGGCCTGCTTCATCTTGGCATTGATCTGAGGATGAGCAGCCAGCAAATGCGAAAGACCCGGCCTCAGGCGGGGTCCTTGGTCTTGTGTCCCTTGCGATCCGAGTGCCCCAGATCTCGCTCCGGATCAATGACATCGCGGACCAGCTGCTTGAGCTTTGCCGCATCCGGGAAACCACCGTCCCGCTTACGGTCCCACACAAGCACCTCGTTGCAGGAGATCGTAAAAATGCCGCCGGTGCCCGGCACCAGCGTGACTTCGCCGAGATCGGTGCCAAACGTCGAAAGCAGCTCCTGCGCCATCCATCCGGCGCGCAGCAGCCACTGGCATTGCGTGCAGTAGGTGATGCGGATGACGGGAAGCGGCTTCTCGCTCATCTGGAACCGGGCAGCCGATCAGGCCGCGCTGAGCTTGGCCATGGTCTCGTCATCGACCTCGAAATTGGCGTAGACGCTCTGCACGTCGTCATCATCCTCGAGGGTGGCGACCAGCTTCATCAGCGACTGCGCACGTTCTTCGTCGACCGGGACGTTGTTCTGCGGCTGCCAGATCGGCTTCACCGATTCCGCCTCGCCTAGCGCAGCTTCGAGGGACTTCGACACTTCGCCCATATTTTCGAAGCTGCAATAGATGGTGTGGCCTTCCTCATCGGACTCGACATCCTCGGCGCCGGCCTCGATCGCGGCTTCCATCACCTTGTCGGCGCTGCCGGCCGAAGCCGGATAGTAGATTTCGCCGACGCGGTTCCACATGAAGGACACCGAGCCGGTTTCGCCGAGCGCCCCGCCGGCCTTGGTGAAGGCGGCGCGCACATTGGAGGCGGAGCGGTTGCGGTTGTCGGTCAGCGCCTCGACGATCAGCGCCACGCCGCCCGGGCCATAACCCTCGTAACGCACGGCTTCGTAGTTTTCGCCGTCGCCCGCGGAAGCCTTGTTGATGGCGCGCTGGATGTTGTCCTTCGGCATCGACACCGCCTTGGCGTTCTGCACCGCAAGGCGCAGGCGCGGATTCATCGCCGGGTCCGGCGTGCCGGTCTTGGCGGCGACGGTGATTTCGCGCGCCAGCTTGGAAAACATTTTCGACCGCACCGCGTCCTGACGGCCCTTGCGGTGCATGATGTTCTTAAACTGCGAATGGCCAGCCATGGCACCCCTGTCGTGTTCGGCTAGAGCATCTTGAAGCGAGGTGTCGTCACCGCGTCTTCGGCAGAATGCTCGAATTCAATTTCAGAACGCTCCAGGCATGCCTGCGAAGGCATGCGGCGCTCTTTGTCGGAATGGCCGGCTTATAGATAAATCGGCTCAATTCGTCCAGACGCACCGTTATGGCTGGACTGAGGCGCCGGCTTCGCGGCACAAACTCACCCCTCGAGATCGGACTTCAGCCGGTCGAGGATGCTGATGGCGTGGCCGGCATACTGGCTGATCCAGCGATCGTGGATCTGCTTGATCGGCAGTGCGTTGAGATGGTTCCAGCGCTCGCGCCCCTCGCGCTTCGCAACAACCAGGTCCGCGTCCTCCAGCACTTTCAGGTGCATCATCACCGTACAGCGGTCCATGTCCGGAAAAGCCTCGCACAGCATCCCGGTGGTTTGCGGCTGATCCTTCAGGCGATCCAGCAATTCGCGACGGCGCGGATGCGCTAACGCCTTGAAAACATGGTCGTCCGTGGTTTGACTTGACATGTTATATTTCTATAACATATTGTTTTGACGAGCAAGGAAGGAGCTGTGGATATGTCCCTCGGATTCAGGATTTCCGGACGCATTGGCAAATCGGTCGCCGAGGTCTTCGACGCGGTGGTCAATCCGACGAAGCTCAGCGGCTACTTCACCACCATCGGCGGCGCCTCGGCTCCGCTTGTGGCGGGCACCACCGTCACCTGGTGGAAGTCCGTGCCGGTCGAGGTCGACGAGGTGACCAAGGACAAGCGCATCGTGCTGCGCTGGGACGCGACCGACGCCGAGGGCAAGCCCGCCTACAAGACCCGCATCGAGATGAATTTCGAGCCATTGGAGGACGGTGGCACCTTCGTCAACATCGCCGAGCAGGGCTGGCAAGAAGGCGAGGTCGGCCTGAAGAAATCCTACCTCAACTGCGAAGGCTGGTCGCAGATGCTGGCCTGCATGAAGGCCTATCTCGAATACGGCATCAATCTGCGCGACGGCTATTATCGCAGCGAGTTGCGCGGCGAGCCGGCCAACGAGACCAACATCTGAGTCCGACTTCAAGTCCCGATCACCCGGCAGAAGGAGGCCGCCCGATGACGAAAGCAACACCATTCCTGATGTTCGAGGGAACGGCCGAAGAGGCCATGACCCTCTATTGCGGGACCATTCCCGATAGCCAGGTCCTCGACGTCACGCGCTACGGCTCGGGCGAGGACGGGGCGGACGGAACGCTCAAGCTGGCGCGCGCTTTGATCGGAGGCGTCGAGGTCAGGATCTACAACAGCCCAGTGCACCACGCCTTCACCTTCACGCCGTCCTTCTCCTTCTTCGTCGACTGCTCGTCCGAGCAGGAACTGGAGCGGATCGTTGGCGTTCTCTCCAAGGACGGCGGCTTCCTGATGCCGACCGGCAACTACGGCTTCAGCCGCCGCTTCGCCTGGCTCAACGACCGCTTCGGCGTCTCCTGGCAAATCAATCTGCCTTGAAACAGGGCAATTCCAGGGGAGGGCGCGCAGCGTTTTCCCCTGGAATTGCGAACCACAAATGCCTCAAGGCAAGCTGGCAACTAAGGAGGAGAACCGTGGAACTCAAGCAAGCTCCAACTGCCGAAACCGCCATGCTGATCCGCCGGCCGGTGGCCGAAGTCTTCGAGGCGATCGTCGATCCGGCGGTCACCACGAAATTCTGGTTCACGCATTCCAGCGGCCGGCTGGACGAGGGCAAGCCGGTCGAGTGGGAGTGGCGAATGTATGGCGTCTCGACCAGGGTCGAGGTCAGCGAGATCGTCCCCCGCGAAAGGATCGTCATGCGCTGGAACGACCCGCCGACCACCGTCGTCTGGACCTTCACTGATATGTCTGGCGGTACGACCTTTCTCGAAGTCCGCAACTTCGGCTTCGTCGGCCCAGGCGACGAGCAGGTCAAGCAGGCCGTCGATTCGACCGGCGGCTTCTCGCTGGTGCTGGCCGGCGCCAAGGCGTGGCTGGAACAAGGCCTGACGCTCGGCCTGGTCGGCGACCGTCACCCGAAGGGCCTAAAATGAATTCGTCATGCTAGGGCGGAGCAAGGAGCGAAGCGACGCGCGCAGACCCTAGCATCCATGCCGTGACGCTGACGTTCCGCCGCATCTCAGGATGAGACACCTAAATCCCGACAGATGTCCCCAGCCGTTGCTCAATTCTGCTCCGCTGCATTCTTCGGCGTGGGTAACGGCATGGATTCCAGGGTCTGCGCTCCGCTTCGCGTCGCTCCGCCCTGGAATGACGAAGGGTATGCCAGTCTCAGTGCCCGTCGCTCGCTCCCTGCTTCTTGCGATTCCGTGCCAGCATGTTGAGGCCCTCGACCAGCGCCGAAAAGCCCATCGCCGCGTAGATGTAGCCCTTGGGCACATGGTAACCCATACCGTCGGCGATCAGCGTCATGCCGATCATCAGAAGAAAGCCCAGCGCCAGCATGACGATGGAGGGGTTCCTGGCGATGAAATTGGCGAGCGGCGTCGCCGCCAGCATCATCACGCTCACCGCCACGATTACCGCGATATACATGATGGCGATCTCGTCGGTCATGCCGACAGCGGTGATGATGGAATCGATCGAGAAGACGAGGTCGAGCAGCAGGATCTGGAAGATGGCGCCGGCAAGGCTCATCTGCAGCGTACCCACCATCGTGTCCTGATGATCCTGGGGGTCGACCGTGTGATGGATTTCCTTGGTCGCCTTCCACACCAGGAACAGGCCGCCGGCGATCAGGATCAGGTCGCGCCAGGAAAAGCCGTGCCCCAACGCCGTGAACACCGGCGTCGTCAGCTGCACGATGATCGAGATGGTGGCGAGCAGGACAAGGCGCATGACCAGCGCCGCCGAGATGCCCAGCCGGCGGGCCCGGGCGCGCTGCGATTCCGGCAGCTTGTTGGTGAGGATCGAGATGAAGATCAGATTGTCGATGCCGAGCACGATCTCGAGCACCACCAGTGTCAAAAGCGCGATCCATGCGGTCGGATCGGAAACAAAGGCAAAGCGCGGCGCCAGGAATTCGACAAGCTGCATGGAGGTCGTCCCCTCTACGATCTAGAGCAGTTTCGTCGCCAGTTAGGCACTGACCTCGCCTATATCAATGTCAGGACCAGAAAGACGGCGCCGTTTCTTCCAGCCGCGGCCCGCGACGAAACGGCGCGATTTTTTCGGCAAGTCCGGTGCGATCGGAAATATCGACACCAACCCCGCAGAGCGTCGCCGGTCCAGTCGCCGCCTCGAAGCGGCCTTTCGGCACCTTGGAAAGAAACCGATTGAGCGGCTCTTCCTTGTCCATGCCGAGCGAGGAATCGTAGTCGCCGCACATGCCGGCATCCGAAATATAGGCGGTACCGCCATTGAGGATCTGATGGTCGGCTGTCGGCTGGTGCGTATGCGTTCCGACCACGAGGCTGGCGCGGCCGTCGACGAAATGCGCGAAGCACATTTTCTCCGACGTCGCCTCGGCATGGAAATCGACGATCGCCGCATCGGCCTGCTCGCCGAGCGGACAGGCGGCGAGCTCACGCTCGCCGGCCTGGAACGGGTCGTCGAGCTCCGGGTGCATGAAGACGCGGCCCATGATGTTGGCGACCAGCACGCGCGCGCCGTTGCGGGCGATGTAGACGCCCGAGCCGCGCCCCGGCGTGCCTTTGGGAAAATTGGAAGGCCGCAGGAATCGCTCCTCGCGCGGCGCGAAGATCAGCGCGTCGCGCTGGTCCCAGACATGGTTGCCTGTGGTAACGACATCAGCGCCCGCCGCGAGCGTCTCGCGAAAGATCTCCTCGGTGATGCCGAAGCCGCCGGCGGCGTTCTCGCCATTGACGATGACGAAGTCGAGCTTGAAGTCGGAAATCAGCCCCGGCAGCTGTTCCCAAACCGCCGTGCGCCCTGTTTTGCCAACCATGTCGCCAAGGAAGAGAAGTCTCATGCGGCGCTACGCGTACCGAGCGCCCGCGACACCGTTTCCGGCTCCTTGGCGATAACCTGTAAATAGGCCTGCGCCGCCTGGTCCGGCTCGGTCCTGCCCTGCTCCCAGTCTCTAAGCGTGCCGAGCGGAATGCGATAGCGGACGGAAAATTCCTCCTGGGTAAGATGCAAAGCCCGACGGATCACCTTGACGCGCGCGACAGATGTTACTCCCGGCCGATCCGTGTCGAGCGGAGGATTGTCCTTGTCCGCCAAGGCGCCAACCTCCGCCTCAGCGTCGCTCATGGCGCGCAGACGGCTCCAATCGGTGCCGGATTCAGTCTTGGCGTGCTTGGTCATATGCTTTCTGCTCATGGCGCGTCGCCTTTCTGGCGGAGATCAGTCTTATTCGGTCGCCGCGCTCGGTGTAAACCACTGTCAGCACCAATCCATTGACGATACCGATGCCGATGAAGCGCTCCTCTTCGTAGTCCATCGAGCGATCCGAATAATGCAGTGCATGGATGTCGTCGAACAGCCGTTTGGCATCCGCAAACGCCACACCATGCTTGGTAAGATTGCTCGCGGCTTTCTCGTCATCCCACTCGAACTCAAGCATTGTTGCCTACTGGAATTCAGTAGTATTCGCCAGTTGGGCACGAACGTCAAGCCGTGGCAC
Organism: Mesorhizobium sp. WSM3859; assembly: GCF_002295065.1. Lineage (GTDB taxonomy): Bacteria > Pseudomonadota > Alphaproteobacteria > Rhizobiales > Rhizobiaceae > Mesorhizobium. Next base: position 232,144 of record NZ_NSGG01000003.1, on the reverse strand, counting down.
GGCGTCCTCGCAGCCAGAAGAACCAGACATAGAAAGCGCTGAACCCGCCCGTGGCGGCAAGCAGCAGCAGCCCGCCGCGCCAGCCTTTCATCGCGGCGGTGTCGAGGTTCGAGGGATCGGCGGGGTCGTAGTAGAACTCTACCCTGTCGCCTTTGGCCGCCTTGTAGAGCCCGATGTCCTTGTCCTTGCCGGACCATGTCATCGGCGCGTCGTTGGCGACATAGCTGACGGCGACATTGATGCCGTCCGTGGTGAGACCGTTCGCCCGCGTTTCGCTGTAGGGGCTGACATCCGTCACGGTGGCGACGGTGTGTTGCCAGGCGGCTTGGTGATGCAAGCTTGTGCCGATGATGTGTGCTCCCATCGCAAAGAGCACTGCGGCGATCAGGGCGAAAGGCATCAGAAAGTAACGTGCGAAGATAAACACCACGACCCCCGTCGGCTCGGACTATATTACACGAATATCACCCGACGGTTCTTTGAAACGCGTTAAGCAGATCGCGATATTTTAAGCGATATCGAAGCGCCTCAGCCCGCTTTCGGTCAGTATTTCCGGCATGACGACGTCATGGTTCTCTTCCGGCACCCGCTCGACTTCCTGGCAGTCGAAGGCGATGCCGATCAGCCTCGGCGTGATGCCCTTTTCGGCCAGCCTGGCGATCGCCCGGTCGTAGTAGCCGGCGCCGTAGCCGATGCGGTGGCCGCGGGCGTCGAAGGCGGCGAGCGGCACCAGCATGAGCGTCGGATCGAGCACTTCCGCCTCTTCATGCGGGCCGATCGTGCCGAAGCCCATTTCGACCATCGGCGCGCCGCGCACCAGCTCGCGGAAGACGATCGTGGTCTTATCGAGGATCGCCGGCAGGCAGAGCCTGGCGCCCTTCTCGCGCAGCGCGAACATCAACGGCCGCACATCGACCTCCGAGCGCATCGGCCAGAAACCGGAGACGATCCTGCCGGGCTCGAAGTCGATTTTTTCCTTCGCGGTCTCGGCCATCTCAAGCGCGATCTCCACGCGCCAGAATTCGTCGAGCGCATCGCGGCGCGCTAGCGCTTCCTTGCGAAGCTGTTTTTTGAGGTCTTTGGAAGGTGACATGCGTCGACGCTAGAAAAGGTCAGATTTGGATGGAGTTTTAGGAGCGACGTTTTGGAGGAGCGGAGCGAACTTTTTTGTTCGTGAGCACCGCACAAAGCGGCGCGACGACAAAATCCGCCAAATATGGCCTTTTCGGGTAAAGTGACGATCCACACAACCGGTGGAAAGGTCGATCCCGGGTGCCTACAAAGTAGGTGGGCGCCGTGTGAGAAAACCCACGGGTCTTCTCAGGGACAGCTCCCTAAGGATCGATAAGGCCCCGGGGATAAGTTTCTCCTGCCGGGAAGCGCAGACCGCCAGCAGCGAATATAGGCCGGTGGGTGGCCGAGCGCTAGAGAAACGGATGGGCGTTTGAGCGTTATTTGCTTGGTCGGCTATCGCCAAGGCGGACCACTTTGGCTTCGAAGCTTGCACCCATGCGCATGGCTCCTTACGGTCGCCGCAACATAGCCAGGAGAAGAAATGCGTTTCGAAGGCACAGCGGCTTATGTCGCCGACAAGAATCTGATGGTCGCGGTCAACGCCGCGATCGCCCTGGAGCGGCCCTTGCTGGTCAAGGGCGAGCCCGGCACCGGCAAGACCGAGCTCGCCCGCCAGGTGGCCTCGGCGCTCGGACTCGATTTCATCGAATGGAACGTCAAATCGACCACGAAGGCGCAACAGGGCCTTTACGAATATGACGCCGTGTCGCGGCTGCGCGACAGCCAGCTCGGCGACGAGCGCTTCAACGACATCGCCAACTACATCAAGCGCGGCAAGCTGTGGGATGCCTTCGCGGCGCGAAAGAAGGTCGTGCTCTTGATCGACGAGATCGACAAGGCCGACATCGAATTCCCGAACGACCTCCTGCAGGAACTCGATCGGATGGAGTTCTTCGTCTACGAGACGGGCGAGACGATCCGCGCCGAGTTTAGGCCGATCGTGATCATTACCTCGAACAATGAGAAGGAACTGCCGGACGCTTTCCTGCGCCGCTGCTTCTTCCACTATATCCGCTTCCCCGACATCGACACGCTGCACCGCATCGTCGAGGTGCATTACCCCGGCATCAAGCAGAACCTGGTGAGGGCGGCCCTCACCCAGTTCTACGAAATCCGCGACGTGCCGGGGCTGAAGAAGAAGCCGTCGACCTCCGAGGCCCTAGACTGGATCCGCCTGCTGGTCGCCGACGATATCACGCCCGAAGATTTGCGCGCCGACCCGAAGAACATGCTGCCCAAGTTGCATGGCGCGTTGCTTAAGAACGAGCAGGACGTGCATCTGTTCGAGCGCTTGGCCTTCATGGCCAGGCGGCAGGGTTAAGCCGGCAGCAATAGCGCTTTTCCCGTCTGTGGACCGTGGCCGGCAAGCGACCGCTGCCGCAGCTTCGGGTGCAAATGTTGGAGGAGAGAAATGTCCGAGATCACCATCCGCCCGCTCGCGCAGTCCGATCACGCCGAATGGCGCCGGCTTTGGACCGACTATCTGACCTTCTACGAGACGAAGCTCCCGGAAGAGGTCTACGCCATCACCTGGAAGCGGCTGTTCACGGAGGGCGAGTTCGAGCCGAAGGGATTTATCGCCACACTGGACGGCAAGGCTGTCGGCCTAACCCATTACCTCTATCACCGTTCCTGCTGGTCGCTGGTCAACAACTGCTATTTGCAGGACCTGTTCGCCGACCCGGACGTGCGCGGCAAAGGCGTGGGCGCGGCGCTGATCAAAGCGGTGCAGGACGAAGCCGGCAAGATCGGCGTCAAGAACGTCTACTGGATGACGCACGAGACCAACGCCACGGCGCGCCGGCTCTACGACCATGTGGCAAGGCGGACGGGCTTCATCGAGTACGATTTGCTATAAGGGACTGATGTTCATCCCCTTCTTCCTGGAACTGAAGGCCGCGCGGGTTCCCGTATCGCTCCGGGAATATCTGTCGCTGCTGGAAGGGCTGGAAGCTGGGCTCGTCGACTATGACGTCGAGGCTTTCTACTACCTCGCGCGCTCGGCCCTGGTGAAGGACGAGCGCCATATCGACCGTTTCGACCAGGTGTTTGCGCATGTCTTCAAGGGCGTCGAGGCGCTCGGCGGACCCGATGCCGTCGATGTCGCCAACATCCCGGAGGAATGGCTGCGCCGGCTGGCCGAAAAGCACCTGACCGAGGAAGAAAAGAAGCTTGTCGAGGCTTTGGGCGGTTTCGACAAACTGATGGAGACCTTGAAGCAGCGGCTCGAGGAACAAAAGGGCCGCCACCAGGGGGGCTCGAAATGGATCGGCACCGGCGGCACCTCGCCCTTCGGCGCCTATGGTTACAACCCCGAAGGCGTGCGCATCGGCCAGCACGAGAGCCACCACCGCCGCGCCGTGAAGGTTTGGGACAAGCGCGAATTCAGGAATTTCGACGACACCGTCGAGCTCGGCACCCGCAACATCAAGGTCGCGCTGAAGCGGCTACGCCGCTGGGTGCGCGAGGGCGCCGAGGAGGAGTTCGACCTGCCCGGTACCATCCACGCCACCGCCGAGCATGGCTATCTCGACGTCAAAACGCGGCCCGAGCGGCGCAACGCCGTGAAGCTCCTGATGTTCTTCGATGTCGGCGGCTCGATGGATGACCATATCCGCGGCGTCGAGGAGCTGTTCTCGGCCGCGCGCGCCGAGTTCCGCCAGCTCGAATATTTCTACTTCCACAACTGCCTCTACGAGCGCGTGTGGAAGGACAATCGCCGGCGCCTGGCCGCGACGATCCCGACCTTCGACCTCATCCACAAATACGGACCTGACTATAAGGTGATCGTCGTTGGCGACGCCTCGATGAGCCCTTACGAGATCGCGCATCCGGGCGGCTCGGTCGAGCACTGGAACCCGGAGGCCGGCAGCGTGTGGCTGGCGCGGCTCTTGCAGCAATGGCCGAACGCGATCTGGCTGAACCCGGAAGCCGAGAAGAACTGGCGCTACACCCACTCTATCGCCATGATCAGCGAGATCTTCGGCGGCCGCATGTTCCCACTGACATTGGCCGGTCTTGAGGCGGCGACGAGGCAGCTGTCGCGCAAGCACTGATCTGGTGGGTGCAACGTTGAAATTCAGGTCAGGCCGAGTCGAAAATGGTGGCATCCGAGAACCGGAGCGGAGCGTACTTAAAGTACGTGAGCACCGGAAGCGCAGGATGCCGGCATTTGCAGACCGGCCTCACCTGAATATATCTGTAACAAACGCCTATGTTCCGACGAATACCCATCGCAAGCAACAACGAGCCGCCAAGGCCGAGGAGATTTCATGGACACCCACGTCTATCCCGTCACCCGCACCGATGCCGAGTGGCGCGCCCGGCTGACGCCGGAGCAGTATGCCGTCATGCGCAATCACGGCACCGAGCGCCCCGGCAGTTGCGCGCTGCTCTACGAGAAGCGCGCCGGCACCTTCCATTGCGTCGGCTGCGACCAGCCGCTGTTCGAATCCAAGCTGAAGTTCGAGAGCGGCACCGGCTGGCCGAGCTTCAACGATCCCGTTCCGGGCTCGATCGAGAACACCGTCGACCGCAGCTACGGCATGGTCCGCACCGAGTGCCATTGCTCGCGCTGCGGCAGCCATCTCGGCCATGTCTTCGAGGATGGCCCGCCGCCGACCGGCCTGCGCTATTGCATCAACGGCGTGGCGTTGCGCTTCGAGCCGTCGGCCTGACCTGTCCCGGATCGTGACTTCGCAAAGGGCGGCTTCGGCCGCCCTTTTCATATGGAGCAGCAAAAGTGTGACGCGGCTCAGGCGACCGCTGTTGCAATCAACCAAAGCGCCGAGCCCAGCATCATCAGCTGCGCCTTCAACCCGCCGCTCTTCTCCGCCGTTCGCCAGACGGCGATCGTCAGGAAGATGTTGTAGGGAACAGGCAGGAAATGCACCGCAAGCACCAGCCAGAGCGGCAGCTTCAATCCAAGCAGGATCAGCGCCAGTGCCGAAGAAGCGACGCTCAAGATCGTCCCGACCAGCAGCATGTCGCGCCAGAACAGCCGGTCGAGCGGCGCTTCACCCCTCCAGCGCGTACGGAAAAAGCCCGTCATCGCCGGCGACCTATCTCCGCCCCAGGACTTCGGTCACGGCTTCTTCGAAGCGTGAGCATTCCCTCACCAGCCAGTCGGTCATGGCCGGCCAGTTGTCCTCGGCGTAGCAGTTCACATGCCAAAGTGAATTGATGCCAAGAGCTTGCGCGCTCTGCTCGGGCTTGAGCTTCAGCCTGGCTTCGATCGCCGGCTGGAACGGTTTCAGCCGCGACCATGACTCCGTTGCGCCGAACTTCTCATTGCGGCCGAAGAAGACGCCGACATGGTTCTGCGCCGGCGCGACATACATCGAAAGCACCAGGGCGAAATCCGGCAACCCGCGCTGCCAAAACCAAGGCCCGCGTCGCGCCATCCTTGGCCTTTCCTCCGGATGCCGTTCAGCGAACAGCGCCCAGAAGCCGCGATGGCGGAACTCCGAGGCACGGCGGCCGCCGAAGTCGAATTCGGTCATGACCGGCTCCCGGCCATGAGGCTTACACCATGCCGAGAGCGGCCTTGTAGAGATCGAGGATGGACTCCTCCTCCTGGCGCTCCGCCTGGTCCTTCTTGCGCAGCCGCACGATGGTGCGGATCGCCTTGGTGTCGAAGCCGGTGCCCTTGGCCTCGGCATAGACGTCCTTGATGTCGTCGGAGATCGTCTTCTTCTCTTCCTCGAGTCGCTCGATGCGCTCGATGATGGTGCGCAGCTGGCCGGCGGCTACAGTCTGGCTGGTCTCGGTGATTTCGTCGGCCATTTTTCTCTCCGCGTCTTCTGGAGCCGAGGCGATTCCCGCCACGGCGAATTGGAGCGGGTTCCCTGCCCGAGCGGGCGCGGCGGGTCAAGACACTTGTCGAGCGGCTGTGGACGGCTGCTGTCAGCCGCCCGCCAGGCATGACGATCCGACCGTCACTTAAAGGCTATGAGCAAATCCTTCGCATCGATCTGGTCGCCGGCCTTGACCAGCACCTCGGCGATCTCGCCGTCGCGTTCGGCATGAAGCGCGGTTTCCATCTTCATCGCCTCGATCGACAAGAGCACGTCGCCTGACTTGACCGCCTGTCCAGGCGCCACGGCAAGCGCCGACACGACGCCCGGCATCGGCGCGCCGACATGCCCCTCATTGCCGGGCTCGGCCTTGCGGCGCGCCTTGGCGGCGGAAGCGCCATGCGCCCGGTCCGGCACCTTGATGCGGCGCGGCTGGCCGTTGAGCTCGAAGAAGACCGTGACCATGCCCTTGTCGTCGACATCGCCGAACGCCTGGCAACGCACCACCAGGGTCTTGCCCTTCTCGATGTCGAGGAAGATCTCGTCTTCCGACTTCATGCCGTAGAAATAGGTCGGCGTCGGCAGCACGCTTACCGGCCCGTAGGTCTCCTGCGCGGCGGCGAAATCGGTGAACACCTTCGGGTACATCAGCCACGACGCGAACTCGTACTCCGAGAGCTTGCGCTCGAGTTTCGTCTCGATGTCCTTGCGGCTGGCCTTGAGGTCGGCGGGTTTCAACAGCGAGCCGGGCCTGACCGTGATCGGCTTGCCCCCCTTCAGCGCCTTCTTCTGCAGTGCCGCCGGCCAGCCGCCGGGCGACTGGCCGAGATCGCCGCGCAGCATGGACACGACCGAATCCGGGAAGGCGATGTCCTTGGCCGGGTTCTCGACATCGGCGACGGTGAGGTCCTGGCTGACCATCATCAGCGCCATGTCGCCGACCACCTTGGACGACGGCGTCACCTTGACGATGTCGCCGAACATCAGGTTGACGTCGTGATAGGCCTGCGCGACCTCATGCCAGCGCGTCTCCAGCCCGAGCGAGCGGGCCTGCTCCTTGAGGTTGGTGAACTGGCCGCCCGGCATCTCGTGCAGATAGACTTCCGAGGCCGGCCCCTTGAGATCGCTCTCGAAGGCCGCGTACTGGTTGCGTACCGCCTCCCAGTAGAAGGAGATGTGGCGGATCCATTGCGGATCGAGGCCCGGGTCGCGCTCGGTGCCCTTCAGCGCCTCGACGATCGAGCCGAGGCAGGGCTGCGAGGTGTTGCCGGAGAAGGAATCCATCGCCGCATCGATGGCGTCGGCGCCGCTCTCCACCGCCGCAAGCACCGTCGCCGCCGAGAGGCCCGACGTGTCGTGCGTGTGGAAATGGATCGGCAGGTCGGTCGCTTCGCGCAGCGCCTTGAACAGCACGCGCGCCGCGGCGGGCTTCAGCAGCCCGGCCATGTCCTTGACGGCGATGATGTGGGCGCCGGCCGCTTCCAGCTCCTTGGCCAGCCCGACATAATATTTGAGGTCGTATTTGGCGCGCACCGGATCGAGGATGTCGCCGGTGTAGCATATCGCCGCTTCGACTAGCTTGCCCTCGGCGCCGACCGCGTCCATGGCGACGCGCATGTTCTCGACCCAGTTCAGGCAGTCGAAGACGCGGAACAGGTCGACGCCGCCGCTTGCCGCCTGCTTGACGAAATGCTGGACGACATTGTCGGGATAGTTGGTGTAACCGACGCCGTTGGCACCGCGCAAAAGCATCTGCAAGAGAAGATTGGGCGCCGCCTCGCGCACCTTGCTCAGCCGCTCCCACGGATCCTCGGTGAGGAAGCGCATCGCGACGTCGAACGTCGCGCCACCCCAGCATTCCAGCGACAAGAGTTGCGGCAGGGCCCGCGCATAGGTGCCGGCGATGCCGACGATGTCATAGGTGCGCATGCGCGTGGCGAGCAGCGACTGGTGGCCGTCGCGCATCGTCGTGTCGGTGACCAGCACCTGGCGCTGCTCGCGCATCCAGGCCGCGAATTTCTCCGGGCCGAGCGCATCGAGCCTCTGCTTGCTGCCGTCCGGGATATGGCCGTTGAGATAGGGCACGACAGGTGCGGCCGCATTCGCCTTCGGCACCGGCCGGCCGCGAGTCTCGGGGTGGCCGTTGACGCTGACATCGGCCAGATAGGTGAGCAGCTTGGTGGCACGATCCTGCCGCTTCACCTGCTCGAACAGTTCCGGCGTCGTGTCGATGAACTTGGTCGTATAGGAATTGTCGGCGAAGCGCGGGTGGTTGATGATCGCTTCGAGGAAGGTGAGGTTGGTGGCCACACCCCGGATGCGGAACTCGCGCAAGGCCCGGTTCATGCGCGAGATCGCTTCGCCCGGCGTCGGCGCCCAGGCCGTCACCTTCTCGAGCAGCGGATCGTAGAACCGGGTGATGACCGCGCCCGAATAAGCGGTGCCGCCGTCGAGCCGGATGCCGAAGCCGGCCGCCTCGCGATAGGCGGTGATACGGCCGTAGTCCGGGATGAAATTGTGCTCCGGATCCTCGGTGGTGATACGGCACTGCAGCGCGTGGCCGTTGAGCCTGATGTCCTTCTGCGCCGGCACGCCCGATTGCTTGGTGCCGATGGCGAAGCCGTCGAGGATATGGATCTGCGCCTTGACGATATCGATGCCGGTCACCTGCTCTGTGACGGTGTGCTCGACCTGGATGCGCGGATTGACCTCGATGAAGTAGAACTTGCCGGTGTCGGCATCCTGCAGGAACTCGACCGTGCCGGCGCCGATATAGCTGGTCTCGCGCGCGATCTTGAGCGCATAGCCGCACAGCTCCTGACGCAGCTCTTCGCTGAGATAGGGCGCTGGCGCGCGCTCCACGACCTTCTGGTTGCGGCGCTGGATCGAGCAGTCGCGCTCGAACAGGTGCACCGCATTGCCATGGGTGTCGCCCAGCACCTGCACCTCGACATGGCGGGCGCGTTCGATCAGCTTTTCGAGATAGACCTCGTCCTTGCCGAAGGCGGCCTTGGCCTCGCGCTTGCCTTCCATCACCTCGCGCGCCAGATCTGCCTCGGCACGGATTGCGCGCATGCCGCGGCCACCGCCGCCCCATGAGGCCTTGAGCATCACCGGATAGCCGATCCGCGCGGCGAGTTTCTTGACCTCGTCCATGTCGTCGGGCAGCGGATCGGTTGCCGGCACGACCGGCACGCCGACCTCGATCGCGAGATTGCGCGCGGCGACCTTGTTGCCCAGCCGGCGCATCGTTTCCGGCTTCGGCCCGATGAAGGTGATGCCGGCTTCGGCGCAGGCTTCGGCGAATTCCGGGCTTTCCGACAGCAGGCCGTAACCGGGATGGATGGCGTCGGCGCCCGACAGCCTGGCGACCCGGATCACCTCCTCGATCGACAGGTAGCTCTCGATCGGGCCCATGTCCTTGGCGAGATGCGGCCCGCGCCCAACCTGGTAGCTTTCATCGGCCTTGAAGCGGTGCAACGAATATTTGTCCTCTTCCGCCCAGATCGCCACGGTTTTGAGACCGAGCTCATTGGCCGCGCGGAACACGCGAATGGCGATTTCGGACCGGTTGGCGACGAGGATCTTCGTGATTGCCAAGGACTGGGCTCCAGCATGCGTAAAGGAGGTGAATGCGCAATGATTAACGTGAAAATGCTGCAGCGCAACCAAATTTGCGCGACAGCTAAAACGATTTAAATCGTTTGTTTGCGGCAGGCGCGTCGTTATTGCTCCTCCGCCGGTCTGCCGCGGGAGGCCTGAGCGCGGTCCGAGCCGCCGGGCGGGGCTTCCCCGCCGGCTGCGGTCACGCAAAACAAAAATGCCCGGCGCAAGCGCCGGGCATCCATTGCAAGTCGGCTTCTATTTGCCGGCTTATTTCTCGAAGTAGCTGTACTTGCCGTCGTCACCCTTCTTCCATTCGTAGATGACGTAGTCGGGACGGGTGATATCGCCCTTGGCGTCGTAGCCGATCTCGCCAATAACCGTCTTCCACGGACCGCCGGACTTGATCACTTCGGCAACCTTCTGCGCGTCGTCGGCCGAACCGACCTTGGCGATGGCCTGGGTGATGATCTGCACGGCCGCATAGGAGTAGAGCGTGTAGGCTTCCGGCTCGAAGCCGGCGGCGCGGAACTTCTCCACCACTTCCTTGGCGTCCGGGTTCTTGCGCGGATCCGGAGCGAAGGTGTTGAGCGTGCCGGCAACCGCGTCACCCGCGATCGAGGCCAGTTCGTTGGAGACGATGCCATCGCCCGAGAACATCGGCGCCTTCAGGCCCTGGTCGGCCGTCTGACGTATGATCAGGCCGGCTTCGGTGTGCAGGCCACCCCAGTAGATCAGGTTGACATTGTTTTCCTTCATCTTGGCGATGAGGGCCGAGAAGTCCTTGTCGCCGACATTGATGCCTTCATACATCACTTCCTTGATGCCGTTGGCGTTGAGGTTCTTCTTGGTCTCGTCGGCAAGGCCCTGCCCGTAAGGCGTCTTGTCGTGGACGATGGCGATCTTGGCGTCCTTGAAGTTCTTGGCGATGTAGTCGCCGGCCACCTTGCCCTGCTGGTCGTCACGACCGCAGGTGCGGAAGGTGTTCCACAGGCCGCGCTCGGTAAGCTTCGGATTGGTTGCCGACGGCGTCATGACGAGGATGCCGTTTTCGGCATAGACTTCCGAAGCCGGAATGGTCACGCCCGAATTGAAGTGGCCGTCGACGAACTTGACGCCGTCGGCGACGAACTTGTTGGCGACCGAGATGCCTTGCTTGGGATCGGAGACGTCGTCACCGATCTCGATCTTGAGCTGCTGGCCATTGACGCCACCCGCCGCGTTGATGTCGGCGACCGCCTGCTCGGCGCCCTTCTGCAGCTGTGCGCCGAAGGCGGCGTTCGGGCCGGTGATCGGACCGGCGACGCCGATCAGGATGTCGGCCCACGCGCTGCCGCTGAACGCGATGAACGCGGTCAGCGCAACGGCGGACAAGAGTGATTTTTTCATTGAAACGCTCCCATTTACGGAGTGGGCGTGGATGATACTTTCATGCGATGCCCACCCTTATCGCAGAAAGCATAGAATGCCGATTTTCAGGCACTTGTCACGCCGATTCGTCCCGAGACGGCGTAATGGTGAACGTCAACCTTTTGGCTTCCAGCTTAACAAGGAAGCTCTTTCATAGAGCCAGTTATACTGTGTGACCATTTGGTTGGTGCGCGTGTATTGATAGCCAAGGAAGCCAAGGATCATCAGCACGATGGTGTCGACGACATAGTAATGCAGCGAGAACATCGTGCCGTCGAACAGCGCGTGATGGATGAACCGGATGCCGACACCGAGACCGAGCATATAGAAGAACAGCTGAACGTGGCTGCTCCAGGTCTGGGCGGCGGCCTTGCCGGTCATCCATGCCGCCCAGCCGCCAAGCAGGCAGGTGACGAACAGGAACTGCCAGATCGAGGCTTCTTCGTAGATAATGCCCATGGTGAAGACTCCTCTTAGTGATGTCCGCCTTCGAGATAGGCGGCGCGCACTTCCGGATTGGCGAGCAGTTCCTTGCCGGTGCCGCTCATTGTCACATTGCCGTTGACCATGACATAGCCGCGCGTGGCGAGCTTGAGCGCGCCGAAGGCGTTCTGCTCGACCAGGAACACGGTCAACCCTTGCGACTTATTCAATTCGCGGATGGCGTCGAAGATCTGCTTGACGATCAACGGCGCGAGACCCAGCGACGGCTCGTCGAGCAATAGAAGCTTCGGCCGCGCCATCAGCGCGCGGCCGATCGACAGCATCTGCTGCTCGCCGCCCGATAGCGTGCCGCCGCGTTGGCCGATGCGTTCCTTCAGTCGCGGGAACAGTGCGAACACCTTCTCGACGTCCTCGTCGTAATGCTTGAGGTTGTCGAGGCTGGCGCCCATCTGGAGGTTTTCCATCACCGTCATGCGCGGGAAGATGCGGCGTCCTTCCGGCGACTGGGCAACGCGCAGGCGGGCGATCTCGTGCGTCGGCATCTGGGTGATGTCGGTGCCGGCGAAGGTGATGCTGCCCGCGCGAGCGCGCGGAGCTCCAAAAATGGTCATCATCAATGTCGACTTGCCGGCGCCATTGGCGCCGATCAGCGCCACGATCTCACCCTGGTTGACCTGCACGTTGACGCCATTGAGCGCCCGGATGTTGCCGTAATAGGTCTCGACGCCCTTTATATCGAGCAGCGTTGTGCCGGCCATTATTTGCGCCCTCCAGGCTTGCCCGCTGTGGGCTTGGACGCTGTTTCCTTTGCGGCCGGCTTTTTAGGCGCCGCTTTCGCAGTGCTGGATTTCGTGGCCGGCTTGGCTGCCGATTGGGGCTTGCCGGCGATCGAAGCTGCGCGCGCGTCGACCTGCGCCGCTTTCGAAGCGCCCTTCGACACCGTGACCCGTTCGCCCTCGTCAGCGTGCTCGACCGTATCGGAAACCGGTCCCACCATCATCGAAGCGGAGTTGCCCGGACCGTGCACCGAGTCGGGGCCCGTATCGAGCTGCTCGATGACATCCTCGTCGCCGACTTCGACGAGCACTTCCTGCACTTCCTCGTCGTCGACGCCGAGATAGGCGGCGATGACGCGCGGGTCGGTGCGGACCGTCTGCGGACTGCCGTCGGAGATCTTGCGGCCGTATTCGAGCACGACAACATGGTCGGAGATCTGCATGACCACCGACATGTCGTGCTCGATCAGCAGGATCGACGTGCTGTTCTTGATGTCCATCAAGAGTTCGTTGAGTGCCGCCGACTCTCTTGGATTGAGACCCGCGGCCGGCTCGTCGAGGCACAGAAGCTCGGGACCCGTGCACATGGCGCGCGCGATCTCCAGCCGTCGCTGCGCGCCGTAGGGCAGGTCGCCGGCCGGATCGTCGGCACGGTCGACGAGATTGGCCTTTTCCAGCCAATGCCTGGCCAGCTCGATCGATTCGGCAGAAGCCTGTCGATAGCTGGGAAAGCCGAACAGGCCAAGGAAGGTGTAGCCCGAGGCCTTCATCAGCTTGTTGTGCTGGGCCACCAGCAGGTTCTCGAGCAGCGTCATGCCCGAGAACAGGCGGATGTTCTGGAAGGTGCGAGCGACGTTGGCGCGTGCCGGGATCTCGTGATTGGGCAGGCGCTCCAAGAGGTAGGTCGAGCCGTCACGTTTGTTGAGCGTGATCATGCCCTCGGTAGGCTTATAGAAGCCGGTGATGCAGTTGAACACCGTTGTCTTGCCGGCGCCGTTCGGACCGATCAGCGCGGTGATCTCGCCGCGCCTGGCCTGGAACGACAGGTCGCCGATGGCGACCAGGCCGCCGAACTTCATCGATAGATGCTCGACCTGCAGGATGAAGTCGCTCGAAGAAGGGGTCGCGTTCATCAGCCGTGGCCCTCCTTGGTGAAGGACCCTGAGACCGCTCTTCGCTCCTTGAGGAAGGCTGTCGGTTCTCGACTGCCGACGAAGCCACGCGGCTTCCACAGCATGACGATGACCATGGCCATGCCGAACAAAAGCATGCGGTAAAGCTCCGGCGTGAAGTCGGGGCCGAACACGACCTTGAGGAAGCCGAGCTCGCGCAGGATCTCGGTACCGCCGATCATCACCAGTGCCGCTACCGCGATGCCGCCCAGCGAACCCATCCCGCCGAGCACGACAATGGCGAGGATGATCGCCGATTCCAGGAAGACGAAGGATTCAGGACTAACGAAGCCTTGCCGGGCGGCAAAGAACGAGCCGGCAAAGCCGCCGAACATGGCGCCAGTGGCAAAGGCCGTCAGCTTTGTGGTGGTGGTGTTGATGCCGAGCGAGCGGCAGGCGATTTCATCCTCGCGCAGCGCTTCCCAAGCGCGGCCCACCGGCAGGCGGCGAAGCCTGATGGTGACGAAAGCGGTGAGGAAGCAGAGCGCCAGGATCAGATAATAGAGGAAAATCTTGTAGTAGGCGCCCGACTGGGCGATGTGCAGCACCTTGGCGATGTAATTCGGATCAGACACGTTGAACGACATCAGCCCGAAGAATGAGACTTTCGGAATGCCGGAAATGCCGGCCGAGCCGTTGGTCACTTCGCGCCAGTTGATGATCACAAGCCTTATGATCTCCCCGAACGCCAACGTCACAATCGCCAGATAGTCGCCGCGCAACCTGAGCACCGGGAAACCGAGCATGACGCCCCAGAAGGCGGCCATGCAGCCGGCGGCCGGCAGCAGGATCCAGAATGACAGGCCGAAATGCGTGCCGAGCAGCGCATAGGCATAGGCGCCAACGGCATAGAAGGCGACGTAGCCGAGATCGAGCAGGCCGGCGAGGCCGACAACGATGTTCAAGCCCCAAGCCAGCATCACATAGATCAGGATCTGGATGCCGAAATTGTCGACCCATTTAAGCGAACCCTGGAAGCCGAAAGCGAGCACCATCGCGATCGGATAAAGCAGCAACACGACGATGCCGATCTTGTTGAAGTTCTGGCGCACGAAACCAGGTTCCGCCACGGCCGCGGGCGCCTTGGCCTTTTCGGCCTTGGCCCGCTCCATCGCCGGCTGCGCGTAGCCGACATAGACGAAGCGGCCGATGGCGGTTGCGATAACCACCAGGGCAAGCAGCAGCCAGCGCTGCACCAGGATCAGTTCGTTGCTGATGTTCTGGTCGGTCCTGAGGCCGATAAACAGAACGAACAGGCCAAGCGCGATGGCGCCAGCATAGAGCCCTTCGCGGAGAGCGCGCTGGATGGGAGGGACGACGTCGTCGCGCTCCGAGGACACGGTAGCGGCCATGAGGATCAGACCTTTTCGACTTCAGGCCGGCCCAGTATGCCGGAGGGCAGGAAGATGAGCACGATCGCCAGGATCGAGAAGGCGGCGACGTCCTTGTAGTCGATCGAGAAATAGGCCGACCACATGCTCTCGATGAAGCCGATCAAGAGCCCGCCGAGCACGGCGCCCGGCAGCGAGCCGATGCCGCCGAGCACGGCCGCCGTAAAGGCTTTCACGCCCGGCACGAAGCCGTCCGAGAACACCACGACGCCGTAATACATCAGGAACAGAGTGCCGGCGACGGCGGCAAGGGCCGCGCCCATGATGAAGGTGATGGAGATGGTGCGGTCGACGTCGATGCCGAGCAGCGCGGCCATCTTGCGGTCCTGCTCGCAGGCGCGCTGCGCTCGCCCGAGCGCGGTTCGGTTGACGAGGTACCAGAAGATTGCCAGCAGCGCCGCCGTCACCAGCACGATGATGATTTGCTTCAGCGAGATGCTGATGCCGTCGATCGTGTAGACCTGGCTGACCATCGGCGGGATCGGCTTGTTGCGCGGACCCTGCGTGACCTGCACGAAGTTGGACAGCGCGATCGACATGCCGATGGCGGTGATCAGCGGCGCCAGCCGGAACGAGCCGCGCAGCGGCCGGTAGGCCACCTTCTCGATCGTCCAGTTGTAGAGGCTGGTGAGAAGCATCGCCACGATCATCATGATCAGAAGCGCCACCACGATTGGCACCGAATAAAACAGCGCGCCAAGGATCAGGAAGACGATGAGGGCGGTGAAGGCGCCGACCATGAAAATGTCGCCATGGGCGAAATTGATCATGCCGATGATGCCGTAGACCATCGTGTAGCCGATCGCGATCAGCCCATAGATAGATCCCAGCGTCAGCCCATTGATAAGCTGCTGGACGAAGTACTGCATATTTATGCGGCTCCCCTGGAATGTCGCCCGTTTCCGGATCGCACTCCTTTTCGTATTTCCCCTAGTCGTAAAGTTTCGAGCCCGGATTGCAACGTGATTTTTCAATCGCTCTGCGTGGTTTGGAAGCACGCCGTCCGATTGCCCGTTTTTTCGCACCCGACCTCTGGACTATCGCGGACCCTAGCATTGGCACAACGCAATGTCTTTGACGATTCAACCCTATGATGGGCCTCCCGTCGAAGAAATCAGCGTCAAAATAAGTTGAAGAGAAGAATCCTTGCACCAGCCGAAGCGTCCGGTTTCCCACGGCCACACCTTCCGCAAGGTCAGGATTCCGTCATCTGTGACGGGCATGTGACGGTGCGGCGCCCTTCGGCCGAGGGCGCCACGCCGCAACAGAAAGACCTTGAAGCGAAGTCTCAGTAAGCAGAGCCTCCTTCTCCATTAAGACTGTGCTTTTCGGTGCCTTGGAGCGGCGGATTGAAGACGCTCACCAGCACCATGTCGCCGGCGCTGTCGGCGCGCAGGAAATGGTCGTCATTGGCATCGAGCACATAGACCGTGCCCGGCTCGACGCGATGGACGGTGCCGGTCATGTCCTCGACCTCGCCGCTGCCGGAGATGCAGTAGCAGGCCTCCAGGTGCCGCCGGTACTGCAGTCGCGATTCGCTGCCGGCGCGCACCACCGTGTGACATATGGTGAAGCCCATGCCGTCTTGGCTCGTCAGCAGCCGATGGCTGGTGCCGTTGCCCCAATCGACAAAGAAGTCAGTTTTTTCTACATCAGCCAATTGTCTGGTGAACATTGTTGTCTTTCCACGAAACCAGGTTTGAGAAGCGGCGGCGCGCGTCGAATTTGGCGGTAGGCATCGACTTTTTGGTCTCGCCCGGTTAGATTTTGTGCCGTCGGCCCAGAGTCAATGACTCAAGTCGAACCGTGCTTCAAATGACGGATTTTGGCTTTTTCTGTTAGAGAATTTTACAGATGGACTATCTGCCGCTGAATGCGATTCGGGCCTTCGAGGCGACCGCTCGCCATCTCAGTTTCTCCGCGGCCGGCGAGGAACTGCATGTCACCCACCCGGCCATCAGCCACCAGATCAGGCGGCTGGAGGAGTGGCTTGGCGTGGCGCTGTTTCATCGCGGCGCCCGCAAGGTGCGGCTGACCGAGGCAGGGCAGGCTCTGCAGGTGTCAGCGAGCGCGGCGCTGACGGAGCTCGGCGCGGCCTGCCGCCGCATTCGCAGAAACGCCGGCCAGGCATCGCTGTCGGTGGGTTGCATTCCCTCCATCGCCAGCCGCTGGCTGGTGCCGCGCCTGTCGGATTTCACGGCGCGCCATCCCGAGATCGCAATCCGTGTAGCCTACGCCAAGGCCGAAGACCGGCTCGAAGACGACAACGATATCCTGATCACGCTCGGCGCCGATCCCTCGCCGCATGTCACGAGTCTCAAGCTGTTTTCCCGCATAAGCCGGCCCGCCTGCAGCCCGCACTATCTTGCGCGCAAGGGGCGGCTGGAAACGGCGGCGGCCATCGCTGCGGCGGACCTGTTGCACGACGAGACGCGCCAGGGCTGGCAGGAATGGTTTTCCAAGGCCAGGGTCGAAGGGCGCGATGTCGGCAGCGGCCCGGTTTTTGCCGATTTCAACATACTGGCGACGGCGGTCATTGCCGGCCACGGCGTGGCATTGTGCCCGGTCGAGGTTTTTCGCGAGGAGCTCAGGCGCGGCGACCTTGTCGTCCTCTCCGATATTTCGACCGATGACGACAAGGGTTATTTCCTGACAATGTCGGCGCAGCCCTCGTCCGCCGAGGCCAAGTTCGCCGAATGGTTCCGCGATCAGGTTTCGGTCAAAGCCGAGGCCTGACCGCAAGGCGGCTGGATATTGCGGCTTACGATCACGTCACGATGAAGCCGTGCGCGAACGGATCGCGGTCGTCGATGAAGATGGTGTTGAGCCCGGTCATCCGTGCCCAACCGCCGATCGAGGGGATGATCGCCGGCTTGCCCGCCACGCTAACCTCTTTTTCGACCCTGCCCTTGAACAGCGAGCCGATGATCGATTCGTGGATAAAACTGTCGCCTTCCTTGAGCTTGCCCTTGGCATGAAGCTGCGCCATCCGCGCCGAGGTGCCAGTGCCGCAGGGTGAGCGATCGATCGCCTTGTCGCCATAGAACACCGCGTTGCGCGCATCGGCCTCCGCGTTCCTCGGCTTGCCCGTCCACAGGATGTGCGACAGCCGGTTGATCAAGGGATTCTCCGGGTGCACGAAGGAATATTTCTCGTTGAGGCGCTGCCGCACGACGGGACTCCAGGCAATGAGGTCGCCGGCCGTGTAGTCGGCCATGTCCCGGTAGTTCTTCTGCGGCTCGACGATGGCGTAGAAATTGCCGCCATAGGCGACATCGACGCTGATCTCTCCGAGCACCGGGCATTCGACCGTCAGGCCTTCGGCATAGAGGAAGGAGGGCACATTGGTGATGCGCACCTCCTCGACATATTCGCCAACCTGCTTGTATTCGGCGATGACAAGGCCGGCCGGCGTATCGAGCCTGAGCACGCCCGGCGTCTTCGGCTTCACCAGTCCGTGCTCGACGGCAAAAGTCACCGTGCCGATCGTGCCGTGGCCGCACATCGGCAGGCAGCCCGACGTCTCGATGAACAGGATGGCGATATCGCAATCCTCGCGCGTCGGCGGATAGAGGATCGAGCCCGACATCACGTCATGGCCGCGCGGCTCGAACATCAGCCCGGTGCGGATCCAGTCATATTCGGCGAGGAAATGCGCGCGCCGTTCCATCATCGTCGAGCCCTCGAGCAAGGGCCCGCCGCCGGCGACAAGACGCACCGGATTGCCGCAGGTGTGGCCGTCGATGCAGGTGAAGGTTTTTTTGGCCATCATACTCTCTTTTCAGAAACGCCCTGGGCGGAAAGGGGTGAGATCGACCGGCGGAGTCTGCCCGAGAACGAGATCGCGGATCAAGCGGCCGGTCCCCGCCGACTGGGTCAGGCCGAGATGGCCGTGGCCGAAAGCGTAGTAGACGTTCGGCGCGCGCGCCGCGCCGATCACCGGCAACGAGTCCGGCAGTGATGGGCGATAACCCATCCACTCGCGGCCGCCGGACGGATCGAGCCCGGGGAGGAAACGCTTGGCTTTCTCCAGCATGGCCTTGGACCGCGCGAAATTCGGTGGCCGCTCGATGCCGCCGAGCTCGACGGCGCCGCCAACGCGCAGGCCTGTTTGCAGCGGCGTGATGACGAAGCCGTGTCCGGAAAAGATCAGCTGCCGCTTCACGTCGAAGGCTGACACCGGCAGCGTCGTGTTGTAGCCGCGCTCGGTTTCGAGCGGGACGCGGTCGCCGAGGACCCTTGCCAGCAGATGCGACCAGGCGCCAGCGGCGATCACAAGCTTGCCTGCCTTTCGCCTGGTGCCATCGGCCAGCGTGATCGTGGCGCCTTTCGCGTCAGCCTCGATGCGCTCGACCCGCGCATGCTCGAAACGGGCGCCAAGCTTTTCCGCATAGGCCCAGACCGCCTTGCCGAGCAGCTTCGGATCGGCGACCGTCTTCCAGCCCGGCACGAAGGTGCCCTTGATGAAGCGCGGCGAAAGACCTGGCTGCAGCGCGGCCATCTCCTCGCCTTCGACATGGCGGAAGCCGATGCCGACGCGCCGGCGCTCGTCCCAGCCGGAGAGCGAGGCGCGAAATTCCGCCTCGCTCTCATAGAATTCCAGCGAGCCGTCCTCGCGCAGCATCGGCCGCGTGCCGGAGCGGTCGAGCAGGCCCATCCATTCGGCTTCGGCGAGCCTCATCATGCCCACCTGCGCCGCCAGGCTCGCTTCGTAATGCTTCGCCGCGCCCGCCCGCCAGAAGCGGATCAGCCACGGCATGAGCTTCGGCAGATAGGCCGGCGGAATGGCCAACGGCCCGAGCGGATCGGCGAGCCATTTCGGCAATTGCCGGATCATCCCCTTATGCGCCAGCGGCAGCACGTCGGAGAAAGCGAAGGCGGCGGCATTGCCGGAGCTCGTCTCCTCGCAGATGCCGGTACGGTCGAAGACGGTGACGCTGCGCTCCGCCTCGGACAGAAAGGCCGCGGCGCAGATGCCGATGATGCCGCCGCCGATGATGGCGATGTCTTCCCCTTCTCCCCGTTCGCGGTGAGAAGGGGCCCGCAGGGCGGATGAGGGGCGGCGCCCGTCCTCGGAATTTTCCTGCACGTGAAGGCTGTCCCTTATTCGGCCGCCACCAGCCTGTCCGTCGATCGAGCAGGCGTCTCGAGCGACGGCAGCGTCGGCCGCACCGCCAGCGCATCCCGCACGATCTTCTCGACCGCCTTGCGGCGTTCGCCCGACAGCGGCTGGCGCGGCATGCGCACGCGGTCATTGGTACCGATCGCCAGCACTTCGGCAAGCTTGATGTTTTGGACCAGATAGGTCGAGACATCGAGGTCGAGCAACGGCCGGAACCAGCGATAGATCGCCAGCGCCTCGTCGCGACGACCCTGCCGCATCAGCTGGTAGATGGCGACCGTCTCGCGCGGGAAGGCGGTGACCAGGCCCGCGACCCAGCCGATGGCGCCGACCGACAGCGCCTCGAAGGCGAGATTGTCGACGCCGGTGAAGAGATCGTAGCGGTCGCCGAACCTGTTGATGATCTCGGTCGAGCGGCGGATGTCGTCGGAGGATTCCTTGATGGCGACGAAGCGCTTGTCCGACGCCAGCTCCTCCATCAGCTCGACGGTCACGTCGACGCGATAGGCGAGCCGGTTGGAGTAGATCATCACCGGCAGGTCGGCGGCTTCCGCCACGGCGCGAAGGGCGGCGACCGTCTCTTGCGGGTCGGTGTGGTAGATCGGGCTCGGCACCACCATCAGGCCGTCGGCGCCTTCCCTGGCGGCGCGACGCGCGATGCTCGCCGCCTCGCGGGTGCCGGGCTCGTTGACGGTCAAAAGCACCGGCTTGTTGCCGGCGACTTCCTGCGCCGTCTTCAGCACCTCGATCTTCTCGTCAGGCGACAACATGGGGCCTTCGCCCAGCGAACCGCAGACGATGATGCCGTCGCAGCCGGCCTCCATCTGCAGCCCGTAGCAGCGCTCCATCTCGGCATGGTCGAGGCGGTCGTCGGCAGTGAATTTGGTCGTGACTGCTGGGAAAACTCCGGTCCACATGATCTGTTTCTCCTCTGATATATCAGTCGTATATCTATCAAGAATTGCCGTGTCAACGCTGAATCAGTTATGATATATGAAAAATATATCAGGAGCCTGCCATTGATCTCCCCGCTGATATCCGCTGAGACCAACGCCGCCTTCGAGCCGGCCGCGACCAAGGCCTATCGCGCGCTGGAGCACATGATCGTCACGCTCGAGCTGGCGCCATCGAGTTTCGTTACCGAAGGCGCGCTGATCGATCGCCTGGGTCTCGGCCGCACCCCGGTGCGGGAGGCAATCCAGAGGCTCGCCTGGGAAGGGCTTCTCGACATAAGACCCCGCGCCGGCATCGCGGTCGCGCCGCTTCACGCGGGCGACTGGCTGCGGATCCTCGATGCCAGGCGCGGCATCGAGGTTGTGCTCGCCCGCTCGGCCGCCCGCTTCGTCACCCGCGAGGCCGCCGACCTGTTTCATGAGGCGGCGTTAGCCATGCAGAAGGCGGTGATCTCGGGCAACGTGCTTGCCTTCATCCAGGCCGACAAGGCGCTCGACGAAGCGCTGGCCATCGCCGCCGACAACCCCTTCGCGGCGCGGGTGGCCGCCCCCTTGCAGACCCACAGCCGCCGCTTCTGGTATCGCTACAAAGCCGACACCGGGCTGGCCGAATCGGCCGAGCACCATGTCGCGCTGATCCGCTCGATCCTCGACGGCGACGAGGAAGGCGCCGCCAAGGACGCCAAGAGACTGATTGCGCTGCTGCGCGGCCACGCCGAGGTGGCCGCCACGCGTTGAGCAGGGCAGTACCTGCTCGAGGTCAGCCGCCCGGCTGCCGGACCGCGGTCGCCAGCGTGTCTTCCCACCCCTCGCCGGCGGCCAGGATGCAGCTCTGGCCTTTGACGTCGGTCATCAGGATGGTCCAGGTTCCGCTTGCCGAGACGAACACCTCGAAGATGGCGGCTTGACCGGCCACGCCGTAGCCCAGCCGCTTCTCCTCGAACGCCTCCGCCAGCCGCGCGACCAGATAGTCATGGCCGCCGCAGATCACTTGCGCCCGCGCCGGAACAGCCGGCAGCACCATCAGGGCGCCAACGGCTGCTAGCTTGATCCATCGAAACGAAAATTCGCGTGCCATGGGGCACCTCCTTCGCCTTCGCATTCCGGCAAGGGAGGCACATACGGCCGCCTCAGTGTGCCGGAAGGCTCCAGGCCGGATTCGACGTCTTCATCACGTCACTCCTTCTGGTTTCCGGTCTGTCCTGGGGAGATCATCACTCCCTGGATTCGATATGGTGAAGCTCCGCTTCGTAAACAAGGCGCTCCATGAAGCGCTGGCCATCGCCGCCGACAACCCCGTCGTGTCGCCGCGGCCGAGTCACGGAGGCGATCGATCAGCCGTCGGCAGGCTCCTTCCGAGCCGCCCACTTCAACAGGGCATCGAGAGCCGGGCACAGCGCCTGACCCCAGTCGGTCAGACAGTATTCGACCTTCGGCGGCACCTGGTGATGGACGATGCGGCGCACGATGCCGTCGGCTTCCATCTGCCTGAGTTGCTGGATCAGCATCTTTTGCGAGATCGCGGGAATGGCCCGCTCGAGGTCGGAGAAGCGCAGCACCTTGCCGCCGAACAGATGAAACAGGATCACCAGCTTCCACCGGCCTTCGAGAATGCGCAGCACGTTCTCGACGCCGATCGCCGCGGATGAAGGCGTCAGAGGCTCGGGCTTACTTTCGGGTAAGTACCTTACTTTTTCGTCGGTTCTTGTCATTTCTACAGCATAACTCATCTTAGCGGCCGACAACAGCCGCCCCCTCCCACGGACGGGGCATCCAATCGGAGACAAACCGTGACTGTGACCCTTCCTCAGCCGCTGGCGGATTATTTCGTCGCCAATAACCGCCACGACATCGACGCGATGCTCGCGCCTTTCACGCTCGACGCCATCGTCAAGGACGAAGGCGAGACCCATCGCGGAACCGAAGCGATCTATCGGTGGATGCAAAGCACGACCGACAAATATCACGCGAAAGTCGAGGTGAAGGAGGCCAGTGTGACAGCCAACGCATGGCGTATCGCCGGTATCGTCTCTGGAGATTTCCCCGGCAGCCCGATAACGCTCCACTACAATTTCACGCTGGGCGGCGACCGGATCGCGAAACTGGAGATTGGCCTATGACCATCCGGCAGACACTCGCCACCGATGACCAGGAGTTCCGGGGCAAGCGCGTGCTGGTGACTGGCGGCACCAAGGGCGCAGGCGAAGCTATCGTTCGCCGGCTTGCCGCGGCAGGTGCAAGGGTCGCGACGACCGCCCGTTCGCCCGACGCCGGATCACCGGCGGAACTCTTCGTGCAAGCTGACGTCGCCACTCTCGACGGCACGGCAAAGGTCGCCGCCGCCACGATCGCCGGACTTGGTGGCATCGACATCATCGTCCACAGCGTCGGTGGCTCGAAAAGCCCTGGCGGCGGATTTGCGGCGCTGTCCGACCAGATCTGGCACGACGAACTCAGCCTCAACCTGCTCGCCGCCGTCAGGCTCGACCGCTTGCTCGTTCCCGAGATGATCAAGCAGGGATCGGGCGCGATCGTTCACATTTCGTCGATCCAGCGCCGCCTGCCCGTGCACGAATCCACCATCGCCTATGCGGCGGCAAAGGCCGGGCTCTCGACCTACAGCAAGGCGCTATCCAAGGAACTCGGCCCCAAAGGCATCCGCGTCAACGCCATAGCGCCAGGCTGGATTCACACCACCGCATCGGAAGCCATGGTCAAGCGGCTGGCCGCCCATGCAGGATCCGACGAGGAAACCGCGCGTCAGGGCATCATGGATGCGCTGGGCGGCATCCCGATCGGACGGCCGGCCTGGCCGCAAGAGGTCGCGGAACTGGTGGCTTTCGTGGTTTCGGATCGCGCATCGGCGATCCATGGCGCCGAATACGTCATCGACGGCGGCACGATCCCGACGGTCTGAACGGCGTCTTGCCATCAGACCTCGCCGCGGGGGAGCCTTCGCTAGGTCCCCGGCAGCGACGCGGTGATCGTCGGGCTGTCCCAACCCTCGCCGACGGAGAGCACGCAGCTCTGGCCCTTGGTATCCGAGGCCAGCACTGTCCAGCTGCCCTGATCCGAGACGAAGATCTCGAGCACGACGTTCGGATTGATCAGGCCGCGCCCGGCCTCGGTTTCGTGGAATTTGTCGCCCAGCGCCTTGATGATGTCGGCGCGGGCCGCGCATTGCGCCGCCGCGCTTGCCGGGGCGGCTCCAAGGGTGATCGCCGCCGTCGCTAACATTGCCGCCACAACAAATCGTGTCACCTGACACCTCCTCGCGCCAGACGAGAACCCCGGCTGCCACCGGCGCTGTTTGATTGCCTGCACGCATGGCAGGAATACAGGCTAAGACGGATAGTGGTCTGTTGGTTCCATCACACGGCGATGGAATTATTGGGAGGTCCGGACGTTCTGTGGACGCGCTGTGCCGCAGATCTTGTATCCGAGTAGAGCCGCCAACCCGTGAAAGCGGCAGTCCGATCGCCACATCCCGAACGCGGATCACTCCAAAAAAGAAGCGCGGTTTGCACCGCGCTTCCTCAATCTCAACTTAGACGACCATCCGGCTAGTTCATCGTCAAGCCTGCCCGCGCCCGCAACCGAAGGCGAGGACGCGCAAACGGGAAACCGTCCGCTCAGTTCATCGTCGGGATGACGAATTCGGCGCCGTCCTTGATGCCTGCCGCGCGCCCGCCGCCGCAACGCGGCGAGGACGCGCAGCTAAGAAACCGTCCGGCTAGTTCATCGTGGGAATGACGAACTCGGCACCGTCCTTGATGCCGGACGGCCAGCGCGAGGTCACCGTCTTGGTCTTGGTGTAGAAGCGGAACGCGTCCGGGCCGTGCTGGTTGAGGTCGCCGAAGGACGACGCCTTCCAGCCGCCGAACGTGTAGTAGGCGATCGGAACCGGGATCGGCACATTGACGCCGACCATGCCGACCTGGACTCTGGATGCGAAGTCACGCGCCGCGTCGCCGTCGCGGGTGAAGATGGCAACGCCGTTACCCATCTCATGGTCGTTGGCGAGCTTGATGGCATCCTCGTAGCGCGGCGCGCGCACCACCGAGAGCACCGGCCCGAAGATTTCTTCCTTGTAGATGCGCATGTCGGCGGTGACATTGTCGAACAGGCAGCCGCCCATATAGTAGCCGTTCTCATAGCCCTGCATCTTGAAGCCGCGGCCGTCGACAACGAGCTTGGCGCCTTCCTTGACGCCGATATCGACGTAACCCTTCACGCGCTCCAGCGCCTGTGCCGTCACCAGCGGGCCGAAGTCGGCGGAAGAATCCGTCGACGGACCGACCTTCAGGCTCTCGACGCGCGGCACCAGTTTTTCCATCAGCCGGTTGGCGGTGTCGTTGCCGACCGGGACGGCGACCGAGATCGCCATGCAGCGCTCGCCGGCCGAGCCGTAGCCGGCGCCGATCAGCGCGTCGACCGTCTGGTCCATGTCGGCGTCGGGCATGATGATCATGTGGTTCTTGGCGCCGCCGAAGCACTGCACGCGCTTGCCCGAGGCGGTGCCGCGCGAATAGATGTAGTGGGCGATCGGCGTCGAGCCGACAAAGCCGATGGCCTTGATATCCGGATCGTCGAGGATGGCGTCGACCACTTCCTTGTCGCCGTTGACGACGTTGAGGATGCCTTCCGGCAGGCCGGCCTCAATGAAGAGCTCTGCGATACGCAGCGGCACGCCCGGGTCGCGCTCGGACGGCTTCAGGATGAAGGCGTTGCCGCAGGCGATGGCCGGGGCGATCTTCCACAGCGGGATCATGGCCGGGAAGTTGAACGGGGTGATGCCGGCGACGACACCGAGCGGCTGGCGCATCGAATAGACGTCGATGCCGGGGCCGGCGCCATCGGTGAACTCGCCCTTCATCATATGCGGCGCGCCGATGCAGACTTCGACCACTTCGAGGCCGCGCTGGATGTCGCCCTTGGCATCGGCGATGGTCTTGCCGTGCTCGCGCGCCAGGATGTCGGCCAGCTCGTCATAGTCGCGCTGGACCAGTTCGAGAAACTTCATCAGCATGCGCACGCGGCGCTGCGGGTTGGTGGCGGCCCATTTCGGCTGCGCCGCCTTGGCGTTCTCGACCGCGGCGCGCAGTTCCGCCTGCGAGGCCAGCGCCACCGTGCCGCGCACGGAGCCGTCCATCGGCTGCATCACATCCTGCTTGCGGCCGCTGCTGCCGGCGACATGCTTGCCGCCGATGAAATGACCGTATTCGATCATCGTTTCTCTCCCTTGTTTGGTGATGGCGCATTGTCCGCCTTTGCGGCGGCGATGGCAACGCGAGGAAGATCGCAACCGTTGTGCGGAAAATAGACAGCGACGGCGGAGTGTGCATTAATTGTCGCAAATGACAGGGCGCGCCTGTCGTCGGGGATTCTTTATGAACTGGGATGACGTCCGCATCTTCCTCGCCGTGGCGCGCGCCGGCCAGATCCTCGGCGCGGCGAAACGGCTGGAACTCAACCACGCCACGGTTTCGCGCCGCATCGCTGCGCTGGAAGAGGCGCTGCGCACAAAACTGTTCAGGCGGCTCACCACCGGCAGCGAGCTGACGCCGGCCGGCGAGCGGTTCCTCGACATAGCCGAGCGCATGGAAGGCGACATGATCGCCGCACGTTCGACCATTGCCGGCGAGGGTGACGATGTTTCGGGAACCGTGCGCATCGGCGCGCCGGACGGATTTGGCGTCGCTTTCCTGGCCAAGCGGCTGGGCGAGCTGACCGCTTTGCACCGCGAGCTAACCATCCAGTTGGTGCCGGTCCCGCGCTCCTTTTCGTTGTCGCGCCGAGAGGCCGATATCGCCATTACCGTCGAGCGGCCGACCGAAGGGCGGCTGGTGGCGGGCAAGCTGGTCGACTACACGCTCGGCCTCTTCGCCTCACGCGCCTATGCCGAGGCCAACGGCCTGCCGAAAGCACCAAGCGAGCTCGGCCTGCACACGCTGATCGGCTATGTGCCCGACCTCATCGTCAGCCCGTCGCTCGACTATGCGGCCGAGTTCAGCCCCGAATGGCGCACCAGCTTCGCCATCTCCTCGGCGCTCGGCCAGGCCGAAGCGGTGCGCTCTGGCGCCGGCATAGGCATCCTGCACACTTTCGTCGCCCGTTCGATGCCCGAGCTGGTGCCCGTCGACATCGTCGCGCCGATCCGCCGCGCCTACTGGCTGGTCTATCATGAATCGGTGCGGCCGCTGCGCCGCGTCCAGCTCGTCGCCAACTTCATCACCAAGGCGGTGGAACGGGAACGCGGCCTGTTCAGCTGATTTCTGGAAAGCCACACGCAATTTAAGGCGGTTCGAGAACGAACGAATTCACCACACGCTCAACCTTGTCTGCCAAAGGTGCCCATCGCTGCGCAACTTCCTCAGCGCTTGCAGCCATCAGAGAGCAATTGACATAACCATAGCGCGCACCCCGAACTGAAAACGCAATCCTGGAATGGCCATGCAGGATGTCGTTCTGGTCGCTAACCGTGAAGTCCAGATCAGCAAGGCGCACAGGATAGCCGTCTGGAAACTTTCCAAGCATGTCATTGCTGAAATCAGCCGTATTGAACGATTTGCCCATCATTCTCGTCCAGGTGCCCATCGACCAGTCCTCGATGAACTTGCGTGGATCGGACGGCGAACCCTTTGCTGCCGGATCGTAAGGCGAGCCCGACACCATGCAGGAAAGGCCTTCATCATCTGCGGATTTAACAGCCAACAGCATCGCGTAGCCAAAAGGCGGCTCGCTGGTCCATTCTTTGGGGACGGTCAAAGAGACCCAGTTATTCTGATCATGGACCGTGTTGTCAGCGGCATTCGCGCCCGCAGCGCAAAACAGAAGTCCGACAACCGTAGCGACAAGGCAACTCTGCATCATTGGTGGTTATGCTCCTTGTGCCTGACCAAGCATCCTCAGGCGGATCAAACCCGACATTACAACAACATGATCCAGGTCTGCACGCCGCCTTCTCCTTGCCACAAAACCAGCCAGTGTGGCATCGGGCGTGCCGCCGGCGGCCCCACACAGGTCGCTCGGGCGGGGAAGTCATTCGGAAAGCTAGCGCGAATAGAAATGCGAGCCGCTCTTGCCATTCTGCCGCTGCTTTTCCTGTCGGATTGCGCCAATCCCTGGGCGAAGGTTCCGGAAGCACAACTGCCGAAGCCGGTCCGCTATACCATGTCGCGGCCCTCGCCTTTCGTCTTCGGCAATTATTGCGGCCCGGGCACGCGCACCGGCGATCTGTCGGCACAGCCTGTCGACCGCCTCGATGCCGTCTGCCGGGTCCATGATGCCTGCTACATTGCAAGGCACAATCATTGCGACTGCGACGGCGCGCTGGTCGCTTCAGCGCGGAAGGTCCGTGACGACAGGACGGCACCGCGCAGGATGCGCAACGAGGCGGAATTGCTGATCGCCACCTTCGCTTTTCCGGTCTGCAGGATTTTTCCGCAAGGCTTCCTGCCGCCGCGCGACCCCGCCCAGCTCAAAGCCATGAACGGGGCAGCCGGATGAGCCTCGGGTCTGCCGTCGCCAAGGCATTGCTTGGATTGGCGCTGACGGCGCTGGCCGGCTGCGCGCGCATGCCCGGACATTCAGCCTGCGCCTTCTTTCCGGGCGACGACGCCTGCGGTCGCCTGCCCGTCTCGGCGGACAGCAGCGGCGCCGGGATCGCCATGGCCCATTACTTCGCGAGCGATGGCAACAGCGCCTACGAGAAACAGTTCCAGGCGCTGCTCGCCCAGAGCCGTCTCGATGCGCTCGACCGCGCCAACGGCACCGGCCGCTTCGGCCGCGACTGGCGCGATGTTCAGAACGGCGGCTTCCACACGACCTATCCGGCGCTGCAACGGTTGGCCAGACCGCTCGACGACACGCAACTTGCGCCAACGCTAGGCAAGCCGGGCGAAGGCCATTTCGCGGGGCGCTGGCGCATGTCCCGCCAGACGCTCTATCTCGATGCCGCCGCGCGGCCCTCGGCGCCCAAGACCTTCAGCTTCTCCGGCCTTGAGGCGCGCTCGGTCGAGATCGTGCTGCGCCAGGCGGGGCAGCAGCCTGTCGACATCGCCGGCACCTGCAACGGCCCGCTCGCGATTCGCGCATCGGGCCGGTCCACCACCGTCGCCGCGGCCTCGCCATTCCATTTGAGCCTGCCGGTCGCCGAAACATCCGTCAGCCTGTTTCCGGACCAGGCGCTGACCCGCTGCGATCTACGCCTCGGCTCCACCCTGGCGCCGGCCGGCTCGCCGCTGACCTTGCTGCGCGAGGAGAGTGCTGATCCCTGGATCGCGGCGCTCGACAGCCGCTACGATCGCTGCCCGGTGCCCGATCCCGCGGGGATGGAGGAACTCGACCGCGTCTTCTATGCCAGCCGCTGGCTGTCGCAGACCTGCGCGCTGCCGCTCAGGAGCGCGACCCTGCTGCGCAAGTCGCGCGACGGCTTCAACGCCAAGGTCGAGGCGCTGCTCGGCAAGAGGTTGCCCGACAGCGCCTTCGACAAGGCGGATCCCGAGCTGCCGCTCGATTTCTCCAACGCGCCGAAACTTAGGCTGATCTACCTGTCGTCGCTGGAATTCAAGGCGGATTTCTCCGGCCGCGTGATGGAGCGGCTGATCCGCCATCACGCAGCACTTGGCGCCAAGGTGCGCATCCTGGTGACCGACGTGCTCGAGCGGGAGAAGGACGATGCGATGCTGCACCGGCTGGCCTCCGAATTCCCCAATGTCGAACTGCAGGAATATCGCTGGCAGGCCGATCGCGGCGCGCCGTTCGACGAGCAGATATCGCAGCTGCACAAGACCCACCACATCAAGATGCTGGCGGCACTGGCCGACGAGCCTGGACGCTCGCGCGTCATCATCGGCGGCCGCAACATCCATGACGGCTTTCTGTTCCACAGACCGGTCGACCTGACCCGCTATCCGGACCTCGAGCAATACGGCAAGACCGACGGCTTGTCGCTGAACTACTATTCCAACTGGAGTGACTTCGACATCGAGATCGCCGACCCGGCGACTGTCGAGACTCTGGCCGCGCATCTGTCGACCATCTGGCTGCGCGACGCCGACACCAATCTGTCGCGACCGTTCTCCATTCCGGTTCGTTCCATAGCTGCCCCGCGCGGCGTGGCGCGGCATTTCATTTCCGTACCCTATGAGGACGGGCACGCACTGGAAGCCTATTTCGTCGAACTGATCGACACCGCCGAGCATCGCATCGAGATCGTCAATCCCTATCTCAACCTGACGCCCGCTATCGCCCAGGCCTTCGACCGGGCATTGGCCAGGGGCGTGAAGATCGACGTGGTCGGCCGCATCGACCTCAAGGGCGATATCGGCGGCCGGTTCCTTACCGCGCTCAACAAGCTGTTCGTCGAGAGATATGGCGACCGCATCAACATCCGCGAGTTCAAGGCGCCGGACGTCGTGCTGCATTCCAAGATCATGATGATCGACGAGAGGCTGGTCGCCATCTCATCGGTCAACCTCAACAACCGCAGCTTCTTCCATGACTCGGAAAACGGCATGGTCGTGCTGGATCCGGCTTTCTACCGCCGCATGAAGCCGGTCTATGACGATTACCTCGCCCATTCGCGCCCGGTCGCCACCAATGTCACGATCGGCTGGGCCTACCGGCTGCTGTTCAGCGACAATTGGGTCCGGGAGGCGTTCTGAACGCCGCCGCTCGACTTGAGCAGGATCGCCATTCGCAGGCCGGCCTCCACCTGAATATCAGCGCACTTAGATGGGTTTCAGGTAGCGATCCGGGCTGAGGTCGCGCGCGTTCACCTCGGGCACCCGGTTGGACACGATGTCGGCCAGCACCTTCGCCGAGCCGCAGGCCATGGTCCAGCCGAGCGTGCCATGTCCGGTGTTGAGGTAGAGATTGGCCACCTCGCTCTGGCCGATCAGGGGCGGTCCGTCCGGCGTCATTGGCCGCAGGCCGCACCAGAAGCTCGCAGCCTTGAGATCGCCGCCGCCGGGGAAAAGATCGCCGACCGAATGTTCGAGCGTGCGGCGGCGCGATTCATGCAGGCGAAGATCATAGCCCGAGATCTCCGCCGTACCGCCGACGCGGATGCGGTCGCCGAGCCGGGTGATCGCCACCTTGTAGGTCTCGTCCATGACGGTCGACACCGGCGCGGCCCCGGCGTTGGTGATCGGCACGGTGATCGAATAGCCCTTCACCGGATAGACCGGAATCGGCCGTCCCAGCTCGCGCATGAATTGCGCCGAATAGCTGCCCATCGCCATCACGAAGGCGTCCGCGGATTTCCATCCGCTATCGGTGAGGACATTGGTGAGGCGGTTGCGGTTCCTCACGATGCGCCGGACGGTCGAGCCGTATTCGAAGGTCACGCCGCGCGCCACGCAGAGTTCGGCGAGCTTGTCGGTGAACATCTTGCAGTCGCCGGTCTCGTCGCCCGGAAGCCTGAGGCCGCCGACGAACTTATCACGCACCGCCGCGAGCGCCGGCTCGGCCGCGATACAGCCGTCCCGGTCGAGGATCTCATAGGGCACGCCGTATTTCTTCAACACCTCGACGTCGCCGCCGGTGCCGTCGAGCTGCTTCTGCTTGCGGAAGAGCTGCAGCGTGCCTTTGGAACGCTCGTCGTAAGTGATGCCGGTCGATTCGCGCAGCGCCTTCAGCGTGTCGCGGCTGTATTCGGCAAGCGGCACCATGCGCGACTTGTTGAGCGCGTAGCGCTCGGCCGTGCAGTTGCGCAGCATCTTGAGCAGCCAGGTCCACATATTCGGGTCGAAAGCCGGCCGCACCACCAGCGGGCCGTATTTCATCAACAGCCATTTGACCGCTTTGACCGGGATGCCAGGCCCAGCCCAGGGCGAGGCGTAGCCGGGCGACACTTCGCCGGCATTGGC
Source organism: Mesorhizobium sp. WSM3859 (assembly GCF_002295065.1). Classification (GTDB taxonomy): domain Bacteria; phylum Pseudomonadota; class Alphaproteobacteria; order Rhizobiales; family Rhizobiaceae; genus Mesorhizobium. The sequence goes on along the minus strand of NZ_NSGG01000003.1, from coordinate 200,529 downwards.
GAAGCTGGTTTCGAGCGCCGGCCCCGGCTGGCGATCGTAAACGGTCACTTCATGACCGGCCTCGGTGAGGAAGTAGGCGGTGGTGACCCCAATCACGCCGCCGCCCAGCACGATGACTTTCATTCTATCTCCCTCAAAGGCCGGGCACGCCGAGGCGCTTTGGCTGTTTCATCTGTGTGCCGGATTTTGCGGCGCGCGCCAAGGGGCGTGGTCAGGCGCCGACGTAGCGGCGGTGAAAGCGCGCGCCGAGGCTGGTCAATATCTCGTAGCCGATGGTGCCGGCGTGGCCGGCCGCGTCGTCGACGCTTTGCGAGGGACCGATCAGTTCGACGAGGTCGCCTTCGCCGAGCCGACCTGCCGGAAGCGCCGAAATGTCGAGGATGATCGAATCCATCGAAACGCGCCCGACGAAGGGCAACCGCACGCCCTCGAACCAGGCGGCGGAAGCAGCGCGCCGGTGCCAGCCGTCGGCGTAGCCCAGCGAGATGGTCGCGAGATCGAGCGTCCCGTCCGCTTGGTGGGTGTGGCCATAGCCGATGCCTGTGCCGGCGCCGACCCGCCGAGTCTGCGCCACCTTGGCCTGCAGCGCCACGACCGGCAGCATCGGATTGGGTTCGCGGGGCGTCGGGTTGACGCCATAAAGCGCTGCTCCGGGACGGGCGAGGTCGTAATGGTAGGCCGGCCCGAGAAAGATGCCGGACGAATTGGCCAAGGAGGCGGGTGCCGCGGGCAGCATCTTGCGCAACCGGTCGAATTCGCGCCGCTGCTTCTCGTTTGCCGCCTGTTGGGGCTCGTCGGCGCGGGCGAGATGGCTCATCACGAAACGGATGTCGATGCCGTCGAAGGCGCCCGCTTCGCCCGCGACCGCCTCGACGTCCGCAGGCGCCATGCCGAGCCGGGCCATGCCGCTGTCGACCTGGATGGCGGCGGGCAGGCTCCGGCCTGCGCCCTGCGCGACCTGGCGCCAGGCCTTCAGCTGCACAACGCTGTTGATGACCGCGCAAAGTCCGGCCGCCAGGGCTTCAGGTTCCGAACCCGGCGGCAGGCCGTTCAGCACGAAGATGTCAGGTCCGGGCCCGACCGCCTTGCGCAGCGCGATGCCCTCGCCGAGCAGCGCGACGAAAAAGATGTCGCAGCCCTCTTTCGCCAGCGCCGCCGCCACTCGGGCGGCGCCAAGCCCATAGCCGTCGGCCTTGAGCACGCCGGCGCAGCGAACGCCGCCCAGCCGCACCTTCAGCCGGCGATAGTTTTCCCGGATAGCGCCAAGATCGATGGTCAGGATCGCGCCTGCGACCGCCTGGGTGACCGGCTGGCTGCCGGTGGCGACCGTCTGCGGCAAAGGCGCTTTGGTGTCGTTCATCAGGGCAATCGCTTCGAACAAAGACGGTCTGCAGTTGTTGCAGAGACGCGCGCCTCTCGACGCCAGCGCTGCCCCTCACCTGCCTGCCGGCATCCTCTACCCGTATAGTGACGGGGAGAGGGGCGCTGTCGCTGCCGATTTCGCCAATCACCAACGTCGCAAGAACGGCGCGGAGGCTGCGACCAGCCCCTTCTCCCCGTCACTATGCGGGGAGAAGTGCCCGGCAGGGCGATGCGGGGCGGCGCCGACGCTCCGCTAAAGTGCGCTTGCCGCGCCTCGTTCATGTTTGCCTCTTTGCCTGCAGCGCATCTGCATCAACAAAGCATGATCTCGACTACGGTGCCAACCTCTTCGCTTGCCGAACTTAGTTAGAAGCACGCCTGCCACGTCTAGCGAGCCAGATGCTGAAATGCCGTCACCACCTGCTCATAAACCTTGCGCTTGAACGGCACGATCAGCTCGGGCAGTTCCCGCATCGGCCGCCAGGCCCATTCGTCGAATTCGGCCGTGTGGCCGCCGGGCGGCGGATTGATCGCGATCTCGCTCTCATCGCCCTCGAAGCGGTAGGCGAACCATTTCTGCGTCTGGCCGCGATAACGGCCCTTGAAGGCGACGCCGACCAGATGCGGCGGCAGATCGTAGTTGATCCAGTGCGGCGCCTCGGCAAGCAGCGACACGCTGCGCATGCCGGTTTCCTCATAGAGCTCTCGGCCCGCGGCCTCGACCGGCTCTTCGCCCTTGTCGATGCCGCCCTGCGGCATCTGCCAAAGCTGCGTGGTGCCGGCAAACTCGCTGTCCGGCTCGGCGATGCGGTGCCCGACCCAGACCAGGCCTGCCTTGTTGAGGATCATCAGCCCGACGCAGGGACGATAGGGCAGCGTCTCGGGATCGATCTTTTTAGCCATCGGTCGGATTTTCCTGCTTCGCTTGAGGTCCAGCGCTTCGCGGCGCGATGTCGGAATAGTGAATGGTGAATGGTGAATGGTGAATGGAAGTGACCACCGGAAGCCGCGCCGTCACACTGAAATCTTGTACTATTCACTATTCACTATTCACCATTTACAGCGTCGTGCCTCGGCGACCGGCCAATGGCTAGCCCTTTTGCGGATCAATGGCCACCGCCGAGATCGGCACGATCTCGATGCCGCGCTTCTTGGCTTCGGCGATCCAGGACGTCACCGTGTCGACGGTGATGTCGAAGGCCGAACCGATGCCGACTGCTGAGCCCTTGGCCCGCGCCGTGGCTTCCAGGCTGTCCAGCTTCTTGAGGATTTCGCCGCGGTCCTGCACGGCATCGATCGCCATGTCGCCGGCGACGAACGGGACGCCGTCCTTCAACGCCAGGTCAGGCGCGACGCTGCGCGAGGACGAGCCGTCATCGATATAGGCAAGGCCGCGCTTGCCGAGCTCGGCCATGAACGGCTGCATCGCCGAGGCGTCGGCCGAGAAGCGCGCGCCCATATAGTTCATGACCCCGGTATAGTTCGTGGTCCTGGACAGCGCCCAGTGCAGGCTCTTCAGGTTTTCGTCCGGGCTGGCCGAGACCGTCAGCGTGTTGCGGCCGGGATTGACGTTCGGATAATCGAACGGCTCGAGCGGCACCTGCATGACGATCTCATGTCCGCTCTGCCTGGCCGCCTGCATCCAGCGGCCGATGCTGTTGCCCTGCGGCGCGAAGGCCAGCGTCACCTCGGCCGGCAGCTTGGCGATCGCGGCTTGCGTGCCGGTCTGCGAGACGGCGAGCCCGCCGATGACGATTGCCACCCGTGCCCCGCGCGCGCCGGACCACGGCCGCGCATAGACGTCGAAGGGCCGCCTGCCGTCGGCCGAGCGCATCGGCAGCGGACCGGTCTCGCTGGCCTCGATCAGCGCCCTGTCCGGGATATGCGCGACCTTGAGGTTCTGGCCGAGCGTCGACGGATCGCGGATGACAATCGCCGCCTTCGGCGGCCCGTCGACCTCCTCGGTCTGGACGTGGATGATCTGCGGCCCGCCGCTCTTCATCGGCGTGCTGGCCTGTGGCGTCGCCGCGGCAACTGGAGCCGGTGCGGGAGGCGGCGCGGGTGTGGTGGGAGCAGCGACAACCTTCGGCGTCGAAACCGCCACCTCCTCCGGCTTGCGGAACGGCTTCTCCCGCAGCGCGATCGCGCCGGAAATGCCGATCACGGCAAGCACGGCAGCCATCGCGGCAAGCGCACCGCCACTGATGCCGCGCGAGGCTTTGCGCTGAGGCCGAAGCGTCTGTCCGAGCGGACGTTCGATGTCCTTGCCGATGTCTGCCAAGTTAAGTTCCCCGGAAGCACGCCCACCTGGGTGAATGTCACGTTCTCGTGACATCTCGCGTAAACTTCACAATCGCAGGCGCTATACCCCAGACGCGTGGCGCCCCAGCCTCGGTCCCCGAATCAAACTGCCGGAACCTCGCGGTCCCGGCAGCATTGCATTGCTTCGCTTGGCCGGCCAGAGCCTTGCCCTGACCGAACCGCATTACTGGTTCAGCACGGCCTTGTCCGGGTTCGGCGGGAAGGCCGGATCGGTCTTCTCGCCGCGCAGCAGCTGCTCGGCATAGATCAGCTGCAGATCATCTTTCGGATCCGGCGGCACATAGGCGGCCGAGCCAGAGCCGGTGGAACTCTCGTCGGCGCCCTTGATGTGGCCCTTGAGGTCGGATTCGCCACGGGTCAGGTCGCGGCCCTGCAGATCCGCCGGCAGCGGCTGGTCGACCTTGATGTCGGGCGTGATGCCCTTGCCCTGGATCGACTTGCCCGACGGCGTGTAATAGAGCGCCGTCGTCAGCCTGAGCGCGCCATTCTCGCCGAGCGGGATGATGGTCTGCACCGAGCCTTTGCCGAAGGACTGCGTGCCGACCACCGTGACGCGGCGCAGATCCTGCAGCGCGCCGGCGACGATTTCCGAGGCGCTCGCCGAACCGCCGTTGACCAGCACGATCATCGGCTTGCCGTTGATGTCGTCGACTTGCTTCGGCTTGGCGTCGAAGCGGGTGACGTCCTTCGGATCGCGGCCGCGCGTCGAAACGATCTCGCCGCGCTTGAGGAAAGCATCCGACACGCTGACCGCCTGGTCGAGCAGGCCGCCCGGGTTGAGGCGCAGGTCGAGCACATAGCCCTTCAGCTTGTCGTTCGGCACCTGCTTCTTGATGTTCTCGATTGCGTTCTCGAGATCGTCATAGGTCTTTTCGGTGAAGGAGGTGATCTTCATGTAGCCGATGTCGTTCTCGACCCGGTACTTCACCGCCTTGACCTTGATGATGTCGCGCACCACCGTCAGCTCGATCGGCTTGTCGGCGCCCTGGCGCAGGATAGTGAGCTTGATCGGCGTGTTGACCGGCCCGCGCATCTTCTCGACCGCGTCGTTGAGGGTCAGGCCGCGAACCTCCTCGCCGTCGATCTTGGCGATGTAGTCGCCGGCAAGCACGCCCGCCTTGGCGGCCGGCGTGTCGTCGATCGGCGTGATCACCTTGACGAGGTCGTTTTCCATGGTGACCTCGATGCCGAGGCCGCCGAACTCGCCCTTGGTCTGCACGCGCATGTCCTGCGCCTGCTCGGCATTCATGTAGGAGGAATGCGGATCAAGCGAGGCCAACATGCCGTTGATGGCGTTCTCGACCAGCGACTTGTCGTCCGGCGGCGTCACATAGTTCGCGCGCACGCGCTCGAAGATGTCGCCGAAGATCGCCAGCTGCTTGTAGGTTTCCGAACCCGCAGCGTTCGCCGCCGAGCCCGGTGTGCCGTAGACCAGGCTCATTGCCGATGCGCCCATTAGCGCGCCGGCAAACAGAAGCGACAGTTTCCGCATCATTTCACGTCCTTCCAGAGAATCGGTCCGCCCACCATGGGGCAGGATCGACGGGTTTTCCATCCTTGCGGAACTCGACATAGAGTTCCGACGCCGAATTTTCATTCCGCGAGGCCGAGGTGCTAGCCACCCGGGCCTCTCCCATCGCGCCGATCGGCTCTCCTGCGAGCACCGACTGTCCGGTCGCGACGCTGATTCTGCTCATCCCCGCCAGAACGACATGATACCCATCGCCCGCATTGAGGATCAAGAGTTGACCATAGGAGCGAAACGGCCCCGCATAAAGCACGTTTCCATCCGCCGGCGCGGTGACGATGGCCCCCGATTGTGTCGCAACCATGTCGCCCTGCATCGCCGCGCCACTGCCGTCGTCGGTGCCGAAACGGCGTTTGATCTTGCCGATAACCGGCAGTGCGATCTGGCCTTGCAAGGCTGAAAACGGTGCCGATCCCGCAAGGCGGTTGGCCTCCGGCACCGGTATCGCGGCGAGCTCGGTCGTCGAGGCCGTCATGTCGCTGTCGGTCGATTTCCGTTCGCCTGCCTTGGCTTGGTCCTGCGCCTTGCGCGCCTTGTCGGCTTCGAGCGAGGCGATCAGGTCCTTGAGGCTGCTCGCCTTTGCGGCCAGCTCCTGCGAGTGCCGCTGCTCGGCCGCGATCGCCGTTTGGGTATCGGCCTGCAGCTTCTTCTTGGCCTCGAGCAACATGGTGAGCCGCTTCTTTTCCGCCGTCTGGTCGGTGACGGCGGTGGCGAGCCTCGCCCGTTCAGCCTCGATCGAGGCCGTCACCCTGGTCTGCTCCTTGAGATCGGCCATCAGCCGGTCGGTCTGCTGGCGCAGTTCCGGCACCACCGCGCCGAGCAGGATGGCGCTGCGCACCGACGACAGCGCGTCCTCGGGCTTGACCAGGATCGCCGGCGGCGGATTGAGCCCCATGCGCTGCAGCGCCCCCAACACTTCGGCCAGCACGTCGCGCCGCGCCATGAGCGAAGCGCGCAGCTTCTGTTCCTCGTCCTTCAGCCCTTCGAGCTTGGCGCCTATGTCCTCGATGTCCTGGCCCAGCTTCTGCTCGGTCATCGCCGACTGGATGAGCGCCGCGGTGATCGAGGCATAATCCTTGCGCACCGAAGCGATGTCGGCTGCGAGCTTGGCCAGCCGCTCCGACGAGAGCGTGATCTCCTTGGAAACCTGCTCGTATTCGGCCCGGCTCTGATCGGGATCCGGCGCCGCGTCGAGCGTGTTCTCGGCCGCCCGGACCGGCCCGAGCGCAACCACGGCGGCGACAAGGGTTAAGCCGCAGCGGCTGCGCCAGGTGCGCATGATCGGGTACCAGCCTTCAGACATCAGGTCTCCAACCTACCCGCCGCTTCGTTAACGAACCATCAACCATGTTGGAAGCGCCCTACTCCAGCAGTGATGTTCAGCCTTTGAGGCGAAAATCCGAGCCGGGATAAGCAATCCCCAGCTTTTGGAGATGGCAGGCGCCATTCACGACCGATGATAGGGATGACCCGCCAGGATGGTAGCGATCCGGTAGAGCTGCTCGCCCAGCATCACGCGTACCAGCTGGTGCGGCCAGGTCAGCGCGCCGAACGACAGCACCAGGTCGGCCTGCTCGCGCAAGGCCTTGTCATGGCCGTCTGCGCCGCCGATGGCGACGACCAGCGCCTTGCGGCCGGCGTCGCGCAACTGGCCGATACGCGCGGCCAGGTCTTCCGACGAAAGCGATTTGCCGCGTTCGTCGAGCAGGATGAGAACGGTGCCAGCCTGCAACTGGGCCTGCAGCTTCTGGGCTTCCTCGCGGCGGCGCTCGTCGGCGCTCTGTCCGCGGCTCTCGGGGACCTCGACGATGCCGGCAAACTCCAGCCCGACCGCGGGCCCGCTCTTGGCGAAGCGCTCGAAATAGCGGTCGGCGAGTTCTCTCTCGGGGCCGGTCTTCATCCGGCCCACGGCATGAACGGTGATCTTCATCCTCGCCCCGGCGAGCTTGTTTCAGCGCATACCGTGATGGCTCACGGCACGCGGATCAAGGCTCAGTGCAAGGTCTCTTCCTCGAGGTCCGGCGCCTGCCACATCTTTTCGAGATTGTAGAATTCGCGGACTTCGGGGCGGAAGACATGGACGATGATGTCGCCCGAATCGATCAGGACCCAGTCGGCGCTGGCCAGCCCCTCGACGCGCGCATTGCCGAGACCGGCATCTTTCAGCGCCTTGAGGAGATGATCGGCGACAGCCGAGACATGACGGTGCGATCGGCCCGAGGCGATGACCATATAGTCGCCGAGGCTCGATTTTCCCTGGATGTCGATTGAGACGATGTTTTCGGCCTTGGAGTCTTCCAGACTGGCAAGGACTGTGTCGATGGCGAGGGTCGCGGCGGCGTTGCCGCTGATCCCGGCCGGCGAAGGCATGATATCAGCCTTCTTCCGCAGTGCTGTTCTCAGTGTGTTTCCTTTCCCAACAAGAACAACCAAATCACCATGCAAATCAGGTGACACCACTTAGATAGGCAGAGTTCCATTGCAGTTTCAAGACGACGGCCCCTTTTGCCTGGCCGCGCCTCGGTCCGGATCGCTGTTTTAGGAGTGCCTAAAAAGGGGGAACTGATCCCGGATGCGGGGGTTATCGGCGCACCGACCAACGGGATCCCCGCCATGCCAACCGACCCGCAAAGCGCCCTTATCACGATCCAGGCCGGGCTCGCGCAGCTCTCTACACTAATCGTTTCCTACTCGTTCTCGGCCGTCGGCGCCGTGATCCTTTTGGTTGTCGGCTATCTGGTCGCCGGGCTTGCCGAGCGCTCGATCTATGCCGGCCTCGGCCATATCCATGGCTTCGACGAGACCTTGCGGCATTTCTTCTCACAGGTCGTGCGCTACGCCATCCTGATCCTCGTCGTCATCATGGTGCTTGGCCAGTTCGGCGTGCAGACGGCCTCCATCATCGCCGCGATCGGCGCTGCCGGCCTGGCCATCGGGCTGGCATTGCAGGGCACGCTGCAGAACATCGCCGCCGGCATCATGCTTCTGGCGCTGAGGCCCTTCCGGATCGGCGAAAATGTCGAGGTCGGCTCGATTGCCGGCACGATCGAGGAAATCGGCCTCTTCGCCACCAAGCTGCGCACCGCCGAAGGCGTCTACATATTGGCGCCCAACTCGACGCTGTGGAACCAGCCGGTCCGCAACTTCACCCGCAACGGCGTGCGCCGCACAGACGTGACCTTGAGCATCGGCTCCTGGAACGACATCGACCGCGGGCAGAAGACGCTGCTTGCCATCGCCGGCGCCGAAAGGCGCATCCGGCGCGAACCGCCTCCGATCGCCTTCATCGCGAGTCTCGGCGACGCAACCGTTTCGCTCACCTTGCGCTACTGGACATCGGCCGCCGACTATTTCTCGACCCAGATCGACATGACCAAGCGCGCCAAGCAGGCTTTCGACAGCGAAGGCATCTCGATCCCGCTGCCGCCGCCCGAAGCGCCGGTGCCGGAGGCGCGCAAGCAGTAGCGGGGGATCGTTGCCGCGGCGATTTCAATCTTCCGGCATTCTGAACCGATTTCGAGGTATCTCGGCTATTGCCGTGATCTCGATCTGCAAGTCCGGATGATAAAGCCGCATGATCTGAACGGTTGTCGTCACCGGATAGGGTTCAAAAAAGAATTCTTTGCGGATATCTCCAGCCGCCATGAACTGCTCGATATCGGTTGCATATTGGGTCAGCGACACGATATCGGCCATCTCTCCACCGATGGCCGCGAGCACAGCCTTGATGTTTTCGAGCGTTTGGCGGACCTGAGCCCGCATGTCGCCCTTGCCGACCAACCGTCCCTCCCTGTCGAGCGAAACTTGGCCCTTCAGATGAACGAGCTGCCCGCCTTCATGGATTTTCACCATGGAGAACGCGCCAAACGGCTTCCACACAGTTGGAGGATTGTAGCTTCTCGCCATCTCGGTTCTCCTGTGTTGCCGCGAAATCTCGCGAGGCCATCAACCTCCGAGGCGAACATCCAGCGGATTGTCAGTCTTTCGCGTGCCGTGTCGTCTCGTCCGGCGCGAAGGCAAGCTCCACCGGCAGCGGCGTCTGCGCCGACATCGGCGCGAAACTGCCGCTTGTGGCTGCGGGTGTCGGCCGGCCCGCCGTCACACGCCACAGCACGAACAGGCAGAAGGTCGATGCAATCACGATGCCGACATAGATGAAGGTGCCGGTGCCGAAGACGGCGGAAAGCGCCGTGACGATGCCGGGCACGATGAAGCCGGCCAGCGACCAGGCGAACAGCATCGAGCTCGACAGCGCCAGAAGCTCGTCCTTGGCGGCGCGGTCGGCGGCATGCGCGCTGGACAGCGCGTAGATCGATTCCGACGCCCCGTCCCAGATCAGATAGATCACCACCAGCGCCATCAGCGCGCCGCCGTCGAAGACGATGGCAAGCACGCTGGCGACGGTCGCGAGCGCCGCCGCGCCCGCCAGCACGTAGCGCCGGTCGGTGCGGTCCGAAATCCAGCCAAGCGGGATCTGCAGGATCAGCGTGCCGACCGGCATGGCCGACAACAGCAGCGCCACATCCGCCTGGCTGTAGCCCTTGGCGGTGGCGTGGATCGGCGCGAAGCCGGAAACGATCATCGACAGGCCGCCGACAGCGAGCATGCCGGCGACGCCGACGGGCGAGATGCGCCAGGCTCGGCGCAGCGCCACCGACGCGGCCTGCGGCGCCGGCGGCTGCGCAAGCCTGGTCATGCCGACCGGCAGGATGGAGAGCGCCGTGAAGGTGATGCCGATCAACGCCGCCGCGGCCGTGTGGATGTCGACGGCGGCGAGCGTGGCATAACCCACGCCCAGCCCGGCGATATAGGCGACGTAAAACACCGCCATCACCCGACCGCGGATCGAATTCGGCAGGGCGTCGTTCAGCCAGCTTTGCGCAACGATGAACAGCCCGCAAATTGCAAAACCGTAGAGGGCCCGCGCGGCGATCCACAAGAGCGGGATCGGCCCGGCGCCGATCGCGGCGTTGGAAAGCGCGATCAGCGCCGAAAGCACCATGAAGGCGCGAGCGTGGCCGACGCGCCGCACCAGAGGCCCGGTCAGGATGCAGCCGGCCAGCCCGCCGGCCGAAAGCCCGGTGACGATCAGCCCGGCCCAAGTCGGGTCGAAGCCGTCGGCGCCGAGCCGCACCGGTATATAGGCGAACATCAGCCCATTGCCGATCGCGATCAGCGCCATCGACACGATGACGCTGGCAATGGCGATCAGCGGCGCCGATTGTTCGGCGCGGCTGGCGTCGGTCTTGGTGGGGTTCTTCTCCAGCATGCCGGCACAGCTTCGCTGATCGGAGTAGGAAAAGCCGCCGTAAAAGCGACATGGCCGAACTTCCCTTCTCCCCTTGTGGGAGAAGGTGGATCGGCGCGCAGCACCGAGACGGATGAGGGGTGTTCCAGCAGAGTGAGATGCTGGCTTTCCCTGGAGCACCCCTCATCCGTCGCCTTCGGCGACACCTTCTCTCACAAGGGGAGACGGAGGGCGCTCAGCCCCTCGCCGCCTTGCGGATCGCGGTGGACGACAGCGACGACCGCGGCCCGTGGATGAAGGTCCAGGCCGGCGCCCGCATGCGGGCAAGCAGCGGCGCGTCGCCCTCGTCGATGCGGGCATAGTCGAATGTCTTGGCGACCACCGACGACAGGAAGGACAACGTCGAGCCCGGACGATCTATGACCGCGATCGGGAAGGTCAGCACGATCTCGCGCCAGCGCTGCCAGCGGTGGAAATCGCGCAAGGAGTCCGCGCCCATGATCCAGACGAAATCGACGCCAGGGTTGCGTGCCTTGATCAGCGCCAGCGTATCGGCCGTATAGCGAATATGATGCACCGCCTCGAACGCTGTGACCTTGATCTTCGGGTTCTTGGCGATCTTGTCAGACAGCTCGATCCGCTCAGCCAGTGGCGCCAGTTCGCGCACACTTTTCAGCGGATTGCCCGGCGTCACCATCCACCACAGCTGGTCGAGTGCTAGACGCCTCAGCGCGATCTCGGCGACCAGCGCATGTCCGGCATGCGGCGGATTGAATGAGCCGCCGAACAGGCCGACGGTCAGGCCCCTTGCGGCGTGGGGCATGCGGAGATAGCGCGAAGGAACGGCGGGTTCGGGAAGGAAAAGCACGGTGCTAGGCCCCCCTCTCTGCCCTGCCGGGCATCTCCCCCTCAAGGGGGGAGATTGGACGTGGCCTTGCCTTTCGCCAATCGCCGAAGTTCAAGATTGGGCGCCGTCGGCGCAACCGCTGATCTCCCGCCTTGAGGGGGGCGAGGAGTGGTCCGCGCAGCGGACGGAAAGCCAATTGCTCGGCTTTCCGAACGACGAACGCCCGGAGCGACAGCGAAGGGCCGCACCCGGCAGGCCAGAGAGGGGGGCCTGGGCGCAAGCTTCAACCCCTTGAGGCAAACAGCTTCAAGGCCTCACCTGTCCCGACCCGCGCACGCGGTACTTGAACGAGGTGAGCTGCTCGACGCCGACCGGTCCGCGCGCATGCATCTTGCCGGTGGCAATGCCGATCTCGGCGCCCATGCCGAACTCGCCGCCATCGGCGAACTGTGTCGAGGCGTTGTGCAGCAGGATCGCCGAGTCGATCTCGTTGAAGAATTTTTCGACCGCCTGCGCGTCCTCGGCAATGATCGCTTCGGTATGGTGCGATGAGAAGGTCTCGATATGCTCGATCGCGCCGGCCACGCCGTCGACCAGCTTCACCGCGATGATGGCATCGAGATATTCCGTCACCCAGTCGGCGTCGGTCGCCAGGCTGGCTTCGGAGAAAGCCCGCAGCACCTCTTGGTCGGCATGTATCTCGCAGCTGGCGGCGCGCAGCGCCTCGAGGATCGGCACCAGATGCGTGGCAGCAACCGCCCGGTCGACCAGCAAGGTTTCGGCCGCGCCGCACACGCCCGTGCGCCGCATCTTGGCGTTGACCGCGATCTTCACCGCCATGTCGAGATCGGCCGAACGGTCGACATAGAGATGGCAGATGCCTTCCAGATGCGCGAAGACCGGCACCCGAGCCTCGGTCTGCACGCGCCCGACCAGGCTTTTGCCGCCGCGCGGGATGATGACATCGAGATTGCCGCTCAAGCCTTTCAGCATCTCGCCAACGGCGGCGCGGTCGGTGGTCGGCACCAGCTGGATGGCATCCTGCGGCAGGCCGGCGGCTTTCAGCCCTTCGACCATGCAGGCATGGATCGCGGCCGACGAATTGAGCGAATCCGAGCCGCCGCGCAAAATCACCGGATTGCCGGCCTTGAGACAAAGCGCGCCGGCATCCGCCGTCACATTCGGGCGGCTCTCATAGATGACGCCGATGACGCCGAGCGGCGTGCGCACGCGCTCGATATGCAGCCCGTTCGGCCGGTCCCATTCGGCAATCACATCGCCGACCGGATCCTTGAGCGCGGCGATCTCGCGAATGCCCTCGGCCATCGCCTTGATGCGCGAAGGGTTGAGTTTCAACCGGTCCATGAAGGAACCGGACAAACCCGCCTCCTCGCCATTCGACATGTCGATGGCATTGGCCTCGAGGATCGCCTGCTCGTTGCGCAGGATGGCATCGGCCGTGGCGACAAGCGCGGCGTTCTTGGCCTTGGTGGAAGCGACGGCAAGCGGTCGGGCGGCTGCACGGGCGTTGCGGCCGATATCGGCCATCAGCGCAATCGTGTCTTCGCTGGATTCTTCATGCAGCTTCAGCATGGTCATCCTCCGCCTAGGTCGTCGGTCAATACTAGTCGTCGGCCAATACGTGGTCGCCGGCGACGCTTACCACAAGGTCGTCGCGATGGATCATCGCGGAACGCGCCTCGTAGCCGAGCACGTTTTCGATCTCGGCCGTCTTCAGACCCGCGATCCTTACGGCATCGGCGGCATCATAGGCAACAAGCCCGCGCGCGATCTCGCGTCCCTCCGGCGACAGGATCGCCACCGTGTCGCCGCGCGAGAAATTGCCGCTGACCAGTTTTACGCCCGCCGGCAGCAGCGACTTTCCCGATTTAAGCGCGCCGATGGCGCCGGCATCGACCGTGAGCCGGCCAGCGGGTTCGAGCTGACCGGCGATCCAGGTCTTGTAACCCTTCACCGGATTGGCGCTCGGCTTGAAGAAGGTCGCGCGCTCGCCGCGCTCGATCGCCATCAACGGCGAGAGCCTGGTGCCCGAAGTGATGATCATCGCTGTGCCGCCGGCATTGGCGATCTTGCCCGCGTCGAGTTTTGTCCGCATGCCGCCGCGCGACAGCTCCGAGGCCGCCGCCCCCGCCATCGCCTCGATGTCGGGCGTGATGCGATCCACCACCGGAATGAATTTGGCCCCCGGATCCTTGGCCGGCGGCGCCGTGTAGAGCCCGTCGATGTCGGAGAGCAGCACAAGCAGATCAGCGCCCATCATCGTCGCCACCCGCGCCGCCAGCCGGTCATTGTCGCCATAGCGGATTTCCGAGGTCGCCACCGTGTCGTTCTCGTTGATGACCGGCACCGCCTTCATTTTGAGCAAGGTCGAGATCGTCGCACGCGCGTTGAGATAGCGGCGACGTTCCTCGGTGTCGCCAAGCGTCAAGAGGATCTGGCCGGATTTCAGCCCGTCCTTGCCGAGCGCGTCCGACCAGGCGCCCGCGAGCGCGATCTGGCCGACGGCGGCGGCGGCCTGGCTCTCCTCGAGCTTCAGCGCGCGTTTGCCGAGGCCAAGGACGGTGCGGCCGAGCGCGATGGCGCCGGACGACACGACCAGCACTTCCGCGCCGGCATTGGCGAGCACCGCAATGTCGTCGGCAAGCGAGGTCAGCCAGTCGCGCTTCAAGCCCGTCGTCCGGTCGACGAGCAGCGCGGAGCCGATCTTCACGGTGATGCGCCGGTATGATTTCAGCGATTTCATGGGTTTTGCCAGCGCGTCTCGACAGGAGCGGGCACGGCGTCGCGGGCCTCGGCCACCACCGCCATCAGCGCGCGCAGCACCGCCTCGACGCCTTCGCCGGTGACGGCCGACAGAAGCAGCGGCGCGCGGCCGGCGGCGCGCTTCAGCGAGGCCGCCTTCTTCTTGCGGGCGTCCGGGTCGAGGATGTCGACCTGGCTCAGCGCGACGATCTCGGCTTTCTCCGCCAAGCCATGGCCATAGGCCTCGAGCTCGGCGCGCACCGTCTTGTAGGCCTTGCCGGGATTTTCCTCCTGCGCGGAGACCAGATGCAGCAGCACGCGCGTGCGCTCGACATGGCCAAGGAAGCGGTCGCCGATGCCGACGCCCTCATGCGCGCCCTCGATCAGGCCGGGAATGTCGGCGAGCACGAATTCACGGCCGTCGATGCGGGCGACGCCGAGGCCCGGATAGAGCGTCGTGAACGGATAATCGGCTATCTTCGGCTTGGCGGCGGTGACGGCGGCAAGGAAGGTCGACTTGCCGGCATTGGGCTGACCGACGAGGCCGGCATCCGCGATCAGCTTCAATCTCAGCCAGATGCTCAGCTCCTCGCCGGGCAGGCCGGGATTGGCGCGGCGCGGCGCCTGGTTGGTCGAGGTCTTGAAATGCTGGTTGCCGAAGCCGCCATTGCCGCCCTTAGCGAGCAGGAAGCGCTGGCCGACCACGGTCAGGTCGCAGATCAGCGTCTCATTGTCCTCGGCGAATATCTGGGTGCCGGCCGGCACTTTCAGTGTGATGTCGGCGCCCTTGGCGCCGGTCATGTTGCGGCCCATGCCATGCATGCCGGTCTTGGCCTTGAAATGCTGCTGATAGCGATAGTCGATCAGCGTGTTCAGCCCGTCGACCGCTTCCGCCCAGACATCGCCGCCGCGGCCGCCGTCGCCGCCATCCGGACCGCCGAACTCGATGAACTTTTCGCGCCGGAACGACACCGAACCAGCGCCGCCGTCGCCGGAACGGATGTAAACCTTGGCCTGATCGAGGAATTTCATCGGATTTTCGAGTTTCTGCTATTGCGCTTGCGGGATTGCTCTAAACCAAGGCGAGGTCAAGGGCGAGGCCGATTTGCGACTAAAGCGCCGGATGCCCTTTGGCCGGGGACGCGGTAGCACTGTTGCGGGGACGTGACTGGAGGGGCGCGGAAATGAAGGTCGTCACCTACAACATCCAGTACGGCATCGGCCTTGACGGCAAATACGATGTCGGCCGCATCGCCGACGCGGTTCGCGGCGCCGATGTCGTCGCGCTGCAGGAAGTGACCCGCAACAACCCGCGCAACGGCGGTCGCGACATGGTGGCCGAGATCAGCGAGGCGCTGCCCGACTATTTCGCCGCCTATGGCAGCAATTTCGAGGTCAATATCGGCTCGCGGCTGGAGAACGGCCGCGCCGTCTCGACCTCTTTCCAGCTCGGCAACATGGTGCTGTCGAAGACGCCAATTCATCTGTCGCGCAATCTCCTTCTGCCGCGCAGCCGCAGCCTCGAGACCATGAACTTCCAGCGCGGCGCACTGGAGGCGCTGATCGAGACGCCGCTCGGCTTCATCCGCTTCTATTCCACCCATCTCGACCACCGCAGCCCGGTCGAGCGCCAGGGTCAGATCCGTTTCCTGCGCCAGCGCCTTCTGAACTATGCGCTGGAAGGCGGCGGCCTGTCGGGCATTCCCGAGATCGGCCTGCCGGACTTGCCCTACCCGGAAGCCTTCATCGTCATGGGCGACTTCAACATGCTGCCGGGCTCGCCCGAATATGTCGAACTGGCCGGCCGACCGGATCATGAGTTCGGCATGCCGCTGACCGCCGATCTCGCCGTCGACGTCGCCCAGCGTCTGGCGGTCGCCGACCTCGTCACCTGGGTCGATCCCGACCGCCCCGCCGACAAAAGCCGCTACAAATGCATCGACTACATCTTCACCAGCGCCTCGCTCGCCAGATCGCTGCAGCGCCTCTGGTCCGACCGGCAAGCGGGCGGGTCGGATCATCTGCCGCTCTGGGCCGAGCTAAGCTGACGGCTCCGGACTCCCCCTCATCCGGCCGCTTCGCGGCCACCTTCTCCCAGAGGGGAGAAGAGGTTGGCGCCGGCGCTCACCTGCTCCTCTCCCCCTGGGGAGAGGTCGGATTGCCCCGAATTGCCCTTCGCAATTCGGTTGGCAATCCGGGTGAGGGGGCGCCGCTCAACCTTCCGAAGCACCGATCAATAGTGGATCCAGTTGCGAAGACTGTTCCACGTCTTCCTGTCGAGCCGATAGCGCTCGACCGGCACCTGGCCGGCGACGATCGAGTTCAGCATGCCCTGGCCGGCATACTGGAAGCCGCATTTGTGGATGACCCGCCGCGAGGCCGGATTGATCACCCGGGTCGAGGCATGCAGCACCTGGATCGTCGTCCTCTGGAAAGCGAGGTCGACGAGCGCATGCGCCGCCTCCGTCGCGTAGCCGCGCTTCCAATAGGGCTCGCCGATCCAGTAACCGAGCTCCAGCCCGCGATCGGTGGTGTTCAAGCCCGCGCAGCCGACGAAGGTGCCGGTGTCCTTGAGCGTTAGGGCATAGACGATGCCGGCGCGGCGCGACGCCGCCATGGCAAGGAAGGTGCGGCCCTCGGTCTCGCCATAGGGATGCGGCATGCGGGCCAGCATTTCGGCGACATGTCGGTTGTCGGCAAGCGTGACGAGTTGCTCGAGATCGCTCTCGCGCGGGGCGCGCATGACCAGCCGCTCGGTGGCAAGCACCGGGCAATCGATCGCGTAACTTTCGTCTTCGGTATCTTCCGCTTCGGCAACCATTTTAGTCCTCCAGGGCAAGAAAAATGAAAAAGGAGAGAGGGCAAGCCCATCTCTCCTGATCCTTTTCCTGGCCTGGCCAGACACCGGTTCCCGAGATGGGCGCCGGTGTTATGGTGCGGAACCGGCTACTCCGCTGCTTTGGTAATCGGGTTCACCGATACGTAGGTTCGGCCGTTGGCTTTCTTGTTGAAGGTGACTGCGCCGGCTTCGAGCGCAAAGAGGGTGTGGTCCGTGCCCATGCCAACATTGGTGCCCGGATGCCATTGCGTGCCGCGCTGACGAATGATGATGTTGCCGGCGATGACGGCTTCGCCGCCGAACTTCTTCACGCCCAGACGCTTGGAGTGCGAATCGCGACCATTGCGCGACGAACCGCCAGCTTTCTTGTGTGCCATTTGACTAACTCCGATGCGCCCTGAGGCGCTTGAATGGTCTTATGAACGCGTTCGCGTTCCGTTTCAAGTCTGTACCGGCGACGATCATCGCCGGAAAAATTACTTCTTCGCCAGTTCCTTGGCCTGCTCGCGCCAGTCCTTGATCTGGTCGGCGCTGAACGGCATGTGCTCGTCGATCTTGGCGACATCCTTGTCGCTGAGCTTGGCGAGCTGCGCGAAGGTGATGATGCCCTGCTCGGCGAGGTCCTTCGCCGCGACCGGGCCGATGCCCTTGATCACGGTCAGGTCGTCCGGCTCGCCCTTCGGCGCCTTGAACAGCGGCGCGGCCTTGGCTTCTTCACCGGAAGCGGCCTCTGCCTTGGTTTCCTTCTTGGCCTTCGGCTCCTTCGCAGCCACCTCGGCCTTCGCCTCGGCGGCGACTTCAGCCTTGGCCTCTGCCTTGGCTTCCGGCTTCGCGGCCGCCTTCTTCGACGGCTTGGCGCCACCCAGCAGGATCTCGGCGATCCGGACGGTGGTCAAAAGCTGGCGATGGCCGATCTTGCGGCGCGAATTCTGGCGGCGACGCTTCTTGAAAGCGATGACCGTGCGGTTCTTGCCCTGCTCGACGACTTCCGCCGTGACCAGAGCGCCATCGACGAACGGCGCGCCGAAGGTGACGTTCTCGCCCTCGCCATGCGCGAGCACAGTGCCGATCTCGACGATATCGCCGACCTTGGCTTCGACTTTCTCGATCTTCAAGAGATCGTTGGCGGCGACGCGATACTGCTTGCCGCCCGTTTTGATGACTGCGAACATTTTTTGCCTTTCGCTGTTCGGTCGGCCTCGATGAACCGCCTCGGGCGGTTCGGCCGTCTTTTTGTCAGTCTGCGGGTTCAAAAAACAAGCGGCGCGGAAGAGCCTCCACGCCGAATGCGGGCTGTCCCTAACCGAAGGTTGCGTTGGAGTCAAGGCGAACGGCCTTGTCCTGAAGAGGCCGTGAGCAGCGTTGCCGGCAAATATCGGTCCGGCGCGTCGCCGCCGCTATTCGCGGAAGCTGGAATTCGCTCGAATAGGGCCTTGTATCTGCAGCAGTCAGCCGTTATCTAGTGCGCCGCGCCGGCAACGGCCGACCATGACCTCGCGGAGAGGTGGCAGAGTGGTCGAATGCACCGCACTCGAAATGCGGCATACTCGCAAGGGTATCGGGGGTTCGAATCCCTCCCTCTCCGCCATACTGCTTCGCGCTGCGCGCTTCGCAGGACAAGTCCGACCTTCCGCGCGAAGCAGGATGGCCTTCGAAGCTTTAGCGAATGAGGGCCGGGCCTAGATGCCCTCAGGCGCAGCCAAGCGCGTTTCGATCGATCACACCCGGACCGTGAAGCAGCACACACCCGCGTGACAAGAATCCGCTATGGTCGGCAGAATATGATCTCAGAGGATCATCCTGCGGAGGGCCGTTCGGCATGCGCTCTGGGCGGAATGCAACGGTGCCACGTCGCTCTTTGCGTTGGCTGTTGACCGGGCGAACCATCGCGATTGGCCTAGCAATCGCGTTTTCCGTTTCGCCTTCGCAGGCAGCACAGCATCGTCTGCCGAGCGGTTACAAATGGGGCCGCTGCCTGCTTGTCGTTCACGGCGAGACGCGCATCTCCGGAAAATGCTCCTATCAGATCGAGCAGGGCGGCGATTTCAACATTCAGGGGCCCAAGCAGGTTTTCGCAGGCATCGACTATCCCGACCCGCATAGCGGGGCTGGCGAGATGTCGAAGGATTACTGGGCCGTCGTTTACAAGGACGGAGATTCCTGGGCAGGCTATTCGAACGCGGATATTGAGGCGACCCACGGCGGCGAAAGATGGGAAGACCTTCGTCGCGAAGGCGCATGCTATGCAGGGAAGGACGTCCGGATCTGCCTTTGGCATTAGCCTTCTTAAAGTCAATCGCTGGTGGCAGTTCGATTGATGAGCACCTGATATCAGAGCGGCTCAGACCTCTCCCGCTGTTATACTTATCCAGCCACATCCGCCTCGCGGATGAAATCGCGCAGCATTTCCATGTCCCAGGACAGCGGCCGGTCGTCGCTGTAATGCGCGATGCGTTGGCGCACGGCGCGGTAGATGGCGTCCGTGCCGGGTGCCCGCGCGGCCCTGCCGGACAGGAGATCATGCGCCTGCGCTGCGGCCATCAGCTCGATCGCCAGGATGTATTCGGCGTTGTCGATGACGGCCAGAAGCTTGTTGGCCGCCACTGTCGGATGGGCGAGGAAATCCTCCTGCAGGCCGGAAGTGACGCCGCCATCCGTCGCCGCCGGGGCTGCGAGGCGCCGGTTGACGTTGCTGAGCGACGCGGCCGTGTACTGGGCGATCATGAAGCCCGAATTGCAGCCGCCCTCGGCGGCGAGGAATGCCGGCAGATTGTTGACCAGCGGATTGACGAGGCGGTCGATGCGGCGCTCGCTCATCGCCGCGACCTGCGCCAGCGCGATCGTCAGACCGTCGGCGGTCTGCCCGAGCGCGGGCGCCACCGGATGCGCCTGCGAAAACACTTTCGGGTCATCGGGCGTGCCGGCCACGGCGGGATTGTCGGTCACCGAGGCAAGCTCACGGTCGACCAGCAGTGCCGAGCGTTCCAGCACCTCGCGCGCCGCGCCATGCACATGCGGCACGGCGCGAAGGCTGAGCGCGTCCTGCGTGCGGCTGCCCTGCGCCGCCTGGAGCAGCCCGCTGCCGTCGAGCAGACGCCGTAGCGAGGCGCCGACCGCCTCGATGCCGGGCGACGGCCGCATCGCCAGCACGGTTTCGTCAAAGGCCGCCATCTGCCCGCCGGCGGCTTCCAGCGTCAGTGCCGCCGCCGCGTCGGCCCAGGCGAGCAGACGCTCGGCGCGAACCAGGGCGATGCTTGTGAGGCCGGTCGCGCATGCCGTGCCGTTGACGAGGCTCAGGCCTTCCTTGGCGCCCAGCACCAGCGGCTCCAGGCCGATCTCGGCCAGCGCCTCGCGGCCGCTCATCTTCCGCCCGGCGACAGTCGCCCTGCCCTCGCCGATCAGCACCAGGGCGATATGGGCATTGTGCGTCAGATAACCGGCCGATCCTCGCGACGGAACGTCCGGAACGCAGCCTCGCTCGAGGAAGGTGAGCAGGTTGCGCACGATCTGCGGCCGCACGCCCGAATGGCCATGCGCGAAATTCGCCACCTGCGCGGCAATGACGGCGCGGATGCTGCGTTCCGGCACCAGTTCGCCGACGCCGCAGGCATGGCTGAGGATGATGTTGCGCGACAGCTTCTCCTGCAAGGCCGGCTCCACCACCTGGCTTGCCAGCGCCCCGACCCCTGTGTTCACGCCATAGGCGCGGATGCCCTTCTCGACGAGGCTTGCGACGATCTTGTTGGCAAGCGCGATGCGATCCCAGCCGGCCGGCGCCAAGGCCAGCATTTCGCCGTCGCCGACACGCGCAATGTCCCGCCAGCTTGCGGCATTGTCGATGGTTACTGTCATTGTGAACCTACCCAGACTGCTAGCCGCCAAAAAGTTGCGCTGAACCCCTGTGTCCCAGCAGCGCCGTACCTAAGGCCTCTCGGGCAAGCTTTTTGTCGGAATTTCGCCTTGCCGGCGGGACAAAAGTGAAAATATCAGCGCAACTGCGTCGATCCTGATCGGCGCCCGGGTGCAATTCCAGAAAAAAGCATGAAACGGTTAGGCTGGCGACCTCACCGTGGCTTCCGCCCGGAGGCGGCCGAGCATTGCTATGCCAGCAGGTCCAGACGTTCGATGAAGCGCCCCTTGCCGGCGTGACGTTCCCGAATCGCTTGAAGCCGGCCGCGAAATTCCTCGGTGCTGCCCTCTCTTTCGGCAAGCACCGACAGATCGGAAAGAAGCGCCGCCGCCTTGTCGTAACCGGCTGGGTTGCGCCGCGCGATCTCGGTCTCGACCTCTGCCCAGACGTTTTCGCCCCGCTGGCGAAGGGCCTCGAGCCGGACGTCGCGGGCCTTCTCAGCCGCTTCCGCTTGCAATCGCCGCTGCGCTTCCGCCAGCTCCGCCTCGGCGCGCTTGCGGGCAAGGCGAATTTCTTCCGCCCGCGCCTGCAGATCCGCCGCTTTGCGCAAAGCGCCAAGCGAAATTGTCGTCTCGGGTTCCAGACGCGCCCGTATCGCAGCCCGCAACTCGGCGGACATGTTGGGCTCGCCGTTGAAAACCCGCATGAGCAGACCGGTCTTCTCGGCATCGCTCATCGCCGCGACCACCCGGCGGGCCATATCCGGCGCCGGGCCATCGGGCGCCGTCTCCGCGCGTCGCTCGGCCGCCGCCTGGA
The DNA here is from genome assembly GCF_002295065.1 of Mesorhizobium sp. WSM3859. Taxonomy (GTDB): domain Bacteria; phylum Pseudomonadota; class Alphaproteobacteria; order Rhizobiales; family Rhizobiaceae; genus Mesorhizobium. Next base: position 178,954 of record NZ_NSGG01000003.1, on the reverse strand, counting down.
CGAGATCATGGTCGATGCCGAAGAACGCGGCAAAGGCTTCGAGCGCCTCGGTCAAGGGTCCGATTCCCGGCATCGGCTCCGGCGCATCGGGAGCGATCGCGGCCGCTTCGACCGCCATCAGCCAGGTGAGATAGAAAAGCCGAAGATCGCCTGCGAGCAAGTCGGCACGCAACGGCGCCAGAGCCGCGAGCCAACTCGAGTCCTCATCGTCGAGATATTCGAGCTCCAACTCGTCGCGTGAGATGCTTATGATGACGTTCTCGCCGGCGTCTTCGAGCACGACATCGTCGGTCGCCGCGAGGAAGGCGCCTATGCGATCCCGATCGACCAGCCGGGCCGGCAGCTTGATCATCAGGCGGCGGGTGCCCCAGTTGGCGAAATAGAGATGAAGATCGAACCAGCGCGCCATAAGCTCGTCCGGATCGCCCTTGAAGTCTCCCCACTCGTAGGAATTCGTGAAGCTGGCGGCCGTGATCCGGGCCCGCGATGACAGACCGCGAAGCACCTGGCGATCAGTATTGCTAAGAGGACGATCGATCGCCTGGAATTCATAATATTGGTATTCGCTCATTGCTAAACCGGGTGCAGGAGTTCATCGGCTTCGAGGATATGCAGCGCCTCGACGAGCGTTACATCCGCATGCAATGGCCACCATTTGCCTGTATGCCGCATCCAATAAATGTCGAATCTGTCTGATCCGATGCGGTCCAGCCTGGCGAATGGCGCGTCGAACTCCTCGCCGCGATTTTGCTCCCAGCCCGACCGGAAGCGCTGGATGAAGCGGTACCGTCCACCCGCCCATGCGCCCCGGATGTCGACTGTGTAGTTCCATTTCGTCGGTCGTATCTCGGACAGGTACCTGGGCTTGAGGACGTCCTGAATAAACTTCTCGCATGCCGTGACAATCGCCTGTTTTTCCCGCTGGTCGACCGCCGCGGGCCTCGCGGCCCTATGGACCCACTGCTTGCCTTGGACCATGGGCTTGATTCATCCTTGTTTGCTGACCTTATCTCTTACGACCGTCGACATCCTGCCGATTCACAACTGAGCAAGCAAACATGAAACCGGAACAACGGGCAAGGAAGTGGATCGAGAAGAAAGCCAAGAAAGGAGTGCGAAGCTACCCTGTTGGCACCATCGCCTTCTATGGTCCCGATGACAGCCGCGCCACCAAGGTGGCCGCCGCCATACTTCCCTACCAGGACTCAGAGGTGACCGAGCTGCGTCGGTGGTTCGGCGAAACGGGCGATCTGCGCAAGGATGACAAGATCTTTGCCGAAATCGCGGCGTTCTTGTGGGAGCAAGACGTCCATTCCGTGGTCATGGTCGACGGAATTCTCGGGTGTCCGCATGAGGAAGGGACCGATTACCCTGAAGGCGGCGTCTGTCCGAAATGCCCCTATTGGGCAGGGCGGGATCGCTGGGCGGGTAAGCTCAAAGCCTATTGATGTCCCGTCGAGATTGATGAGTGGCGGCGCGCAGCGCGATCCTTCGATGAGGCTTCAGTCCGACCCATCGGCCCGATGCGCGGCGATCGCGCTCAGGAAAACCTCGCCGAACTCCTTCAGCTTCGCCGCACCCACGCCGTTCACCTCGGCGAACTCGTCGAGGTCTTGCGGGCGGCGCTCGGCCATGTCGATCAGGGTGCGGTCGGAGAAAACCACATAGGCCGGCACCTGGCGTTCCTTGGCGAGCCGTAGCCGCAGCGTCTTCAGCGTCGCCAGAAGCGATGCATCGACGCCGTCCCCATCCGTACCGGCGCCTTGCGCGGCGCGCTTCCTGCCGCGCGCGAGACGGTCCCGGCCCTCGACGCGATACTCGAACGCAACCTCGCCGAGCCCGAGCGCGCGGCCGCTTTCCGAGATGACGAGACCGCCATGGCCGTCCGGATCCGGCACCAGGAAGCCGCCGGCGACCAGCTGCCGGATCAGCGACAGCCAGACCGGCTTCCTGTGCATGATGCCGGTCCTGAAGCTGGCGAGCTTCTGATGGCCTCTCGCCAGCACCTTCTCGGTCTCGTGGCCGAGCAGGATATCGATGACATGGGCGGCGCCGAAACGCTCGCCGCTCTGCGCCACGGCGGCGAGGATGACGCGCGCCTCGGCGCTGCCGTCGGCGCGCGGCGCCTGGTCAAGACAATTGTCGCAATTGCCGCAGGCCTTCGCCTCCTCGCCGAAATAGCCGAGCAGCACCTGGCGCCGGCACTGCGCCGTCTCGCAATAGCCGATCAGCGTGTCGAGCCGGCGATGCGCCCGTCTTTTGTGCTCGGGCGAGGTATCCTCCTCGTCGATGAACATCCGGCGTGTGCGGATGTCGCCGGCGCCGTAGAGCATATGCGCTTCCGCCGGCCGGCCGTCGCGCCCGGCGCGGCCGATCTCCTGGTAATAGGCCTCCAGGCTGCCCGGCAGATCGGTGTGGAAGACATAGGCGACGTCGGGCTTGTCGATGCCCATACCGAAGGCGATGGTCGCCACCATGACGACGCCCGACAGGCTCATGAAGGCGTTCTGGTTCGCCTCGCGCGCCTCCTTGCTCATGCCGGCATGGTAGGCAAGCGCGCGCACGCCGTACTTCTCAAGGAAGGCCGCCATTTCCTCCGTCTTGCGCCGCGACAGGCAGTAGATGATGCCGCTCTTGCCCTGATGCCGCTCGACGAAGCGCAGCAGCTGGCGCTTGCTGTCCTGCTTGGTCTCCATGGCCAGCTTGATGTTGGGCCGGTCGAAACCCAGCACCATGGTTTCGGCGGGCCCGGCAAACAGCCGTGCCTCGATATCGCCGCGAGTCGCCTCGTCGGCGGTCGCGGTCAGCGCTATGATCGGCACGTGCGGAAACACGCCGCGCAGCTGCGACAGGTCCTCATATTCGCGCCGGAAGGCCGGGCCCCATTGCGAGATGCAGTGCGCCTCGTCGATGGCGATCAAGCTGACATCGAGCCGCGACAGCGCGGCCAGCATCCGCTCCGTCATCAGCCGCTCCGGCGCCAGATAGAGCAGCCGCGTCTGCCCCGACGCCACGCGGCGCCAGGCCGCCACATTGGCGTCGCGGTCGAGCGAGGAATTGATCGTGTCGGCGGCCACGCCGGCGAGACGCAAGGCGGCGACCTGATCCTGCATCAGCGCCACCAGCGGCGACACCACGATGGTGAGCCCGCCCTTGACCAGCGCCGGAACCTGATAGCAGAGCGACTTGCCGGCGCCCGTCGGCATGACCGCCAGCACATGGCGCCCGGCTAGCAGCGCCTCGATCACGGTCGCCTGCCCAGGACGGAAATCGTCGTAGCCGAAGACATCCTTCAGGACGCGACGCTTGTGGTCCTCGGCCCGCAGGCCGGCTGCCAGCGCCGGCATCACCGCACCGCTCCCGCGCTCAAGGTATCAGCCGGCATGTCGTAGCCGAATTCACTGCAGAAGCTTTCCACACGCGCCAGGAACGCCGCTGGAAGGCCATGCAGATAGGTCCGGAATTCTTCATTGTGCTCCCATTTTCTCAGCGACGTCGCCCGTATCGGATTGTCCGCATCCCGGCTGTACAGGGTGACCGGTGAAAGACCGAACGACCGGGCGATCCTGGCCTGGACGATATCCGGTTCGGCGATCAGTTCCTCATAGCGCAAATAGAAAACGGCTCTCTCGGGTTGAGCCTGCCTAAGCCGCATCAATCCGTCGTATTCCGCCACCCAGCGTTCGGTCGTCACATGAAAACGCCGCTCTTTCACCGTCTCCGGATGAGAGCTGGTGAGCACGTCGAAAGGATGCCGCACGCAATAGATCAACCCCACCGAGTCCGGCAGATGCTCGATGTCCTTATGGCTCTCGTGGGTGCGTTTGACGACGAGATTGGCTTCGGGGCGATCCAATTCGAGCAGCGCCTGGTAGGGCGCTTCGTCGGTATGGACATAGATGTCGTCGAAGCACCCCATCAAACGACGGCTGAGCGTGGTTCCACTGCGGGCGCAGCCGGCGATGAAGATCCGCTTGCGAAACGTCATTGCCGATGGCAGCCGCCGCGCGGCCTTGCGCAGGCGCCAGAACAGCCATCTTGCGCAGCGGCGCAAGACCGTCGCCGGCGTTCGAGCCGCTTTGGCCGGGGCGTCCCTCGAGATGATCTCGGCCAAGGCGATGCCGCTCTCTCCTGCGACGGCGTAGAGCAGCCAGGTTCTCCCGTTCTCCTCGAAAATGGCGGGATCGCGCAGAGCGTTCTCCCTGCCCTTGGCCGGACCCTCCCGGCTGCGACGGACCGGTAGAGCCGCCCCTTCGAAGTCCGTCCGTGGCCGCATCAGTTCGGTGTCGCCGCGAACCGTCCAGTTTCGCCAGTCCTCGGCAAGATCGATCGTGCCGTGAAGGATCCGCTCCGGCGCGTCGCCCCTGCGCGTGTAATAGACCCGCAGCCAGCGACCGGATTTCTGCAGCGCCAGATGCCGTGGGGTGGGAACACGCTTCACGCCGGGCAGAACGACTGGACCCTGTTCGAAATCGGAGATGCCGTTTCTGGACCGGAAGACGGTGATCGCTCCGGTCCCGAGAAGACCGTACCACCACTGATCGTGGTGAAAGAACCGGGCGTAGGACGGCCCGAGCGGCTCGGAAAGCGGATTGAAACGAAGGCCGTCACTGGATGTCGCGGCAAAGGTCACCTGGCCTGGCGCGTCCCTTGCCGGTCCATGGAAATACATCACGAAGCGACGATTCCGCTGATCGACATGAATGTCGGGAGACGCGATGTGGTCTTTGATGAACTGGCATTGATCGAGGGACAGCACCCCGCCGGGATGGATGTGCCACGGACCCTCGATCGAATCCGCGTAAGCGAGGCGGATATAGGAGCCCCCATGGTCGGCGAAGTAGAGATGGTAGGCGCCCAGCCGTCCCGGCGCCCAGTCGGGCATGCTGATCAGTGACGGTCCGTTGATGTTGATCCCGTCGCTGCCCCGCAGCATGTCCGGCGCCACGATAAGTCCATGTCGCCTTGCGGTAAGAATAGGTTGCCGGATCATGCGGCAGGCTGCTTCCCGGGGCCGGCTCCGCCACGACGACGAGGCCGCTCGTCGCCAAGCACTCCTGCCCGGTTTGGCGGGGTCTCACATGCCGCCTGATCTTTCAAGCAAGTCCCCTTTATCTTGCCCCCCTGCGACAGGCACCTTGGCTCGACTGCCCATGGCATCGTCCGGTCTCGTCGCTTCGATACAACGACGTGCGCTGAAACGGAAGGTCAAAGCCAATCCCCGGATCCGTTGCGAACAGCATCCGGACATGGCGCCGTGACGCGCGGGGGCAGGAAACGCATGGCGCGGCGGTGAAAAATCGTTGAGGCCCCGCCCGACCGTCGCGGCGCTCCGCTCCGGACCGCGGCGACCGCCGACGTCACCGCCGGGGAGTTCCACCGGCACAACCTCCGGTGCTATGACCGGTAGACGCCGGGACAGCGGCAGACGCAAAGGAGCCTTCGCATGATCGACCAAGCCACGCTCATCACCTACATCGCGGTCGTGTTCGGCTTCGTCTTCATTCCGGGACCGGCGACGCTGCTCACCGTGGCGCGGGCGACGAGCTCGGGCACGAAGGTCGGCATCGCCACCGGCGCCGGTGTCGCGGCGGGTGATGTCATCCACACCATCATGGCCATTGTCGGCATCTCGGCCATCATCGCCGCCTCGGCGATGCTGTTCAGCATCATCAAATATATCGGCGCGGCCTATCTCGTTTATCTCGGTATCCGCGCCATTCTCGAAAAGGCGCCGGCCGATCTGGCGGGCAGGTCGCTACCCATTTCCGCGGGCCGCGCCTTCCGGCAGGCGATCCTGACCGAAGTGCTCAACCCCAAGACCGCCTTGTTCTTCCTCGCCTTCCTGCCGCAATTCGTCCACCCGCAAAGCGGTTTCGTGGTGCTGCAGCTGATGCTGCTCGGCATCATCTTTGTCCTGCTCGGACTGTTCAGCACAGTGATCTTCGCCGTCAGCGCGGGCGGCCTGGGTTCCTTCCTGCGCCGCAATCCGGCGATGCTGAAATGGCAGGGCAAGGTGGTCGGCGGCATCTATTGCGCGCTGGGCGTGCGGCTCGCGCTGCAGCAGCGCTGAATTCCTTCCCGGGCTGCCGGCAGTCAGTCGCCGTTAAACCTATCTTCACCATGCTGCGGCACCTTTGCCCTCCTGCGGCGATGTTTCGAGTACCGCGGCGGCGCCACAAGCGCCCAGGCAACAAGCCCGCGCCTCACGGCGCGGGCTTCTCGTTTCTGACAAGTCAACCGAGGAAATCGGCCCGGCAAGGCGCGAAGCTGTCGACCAGGCGCCCGGTCTCCAGCGCCTTGACGCCGTGCACGAGGTTGGAAGGCACGATGAAGCTGCTTCCTGTTTCGAGGATCTCCGATCGGCTGTCGATGGTGACCTCGAAGCGGCCCCCGGCGACATAGCTTGCCTGGACGTGCGGATGCGAATGCAGAGCGCCGACGCCGCCCTTTTCGAAGGCGAATTCGACCATCATTAGTTCGTCGGTATGCACCAGCACGCGCCGCCTGTTGCCGTCCGGCGTCGGCTCCCAGGCTTTTTCGTTGGCATGGCAGAAAATGTCGGTCATCGTTCATGTCCGTTCGAATTGGCAGGAAATGGTCACCGCGCCAGCCAGCCGCCATCGACCGGCATCACCGCGCCATGCATATAGTCCGACGCCCGTGCCAGCAGGAACACGGCCGCGTCGCCGATGTCGTCGGGCCGGCCCCAGCGTCCGGCTGGGATGCGGCCAAGGATGGCGGCGCTGCGGTCGGGGTCGGCGCGCAAGGCTTCGGTGTTGTTGGTCTCGATATAGCCCGGCGCGATGCCGTTGACGTTGATGCCTTTCGCTGCCCATTCGCAGGCGAGCAGCCTCGTCAAGCCGAGCACGCCATGCTTCGAAGCCGTATAGGAAGCGACGCGGATGCCGCCCTGGAAGCTCAGCACCGAGGCGATGTTGACGATCTTGCCGCGCCGTCCCGGTTCGGCAAGCACGCGCCTGGCAAAACCCTGGCAGAGCCGAAAAACCGTCTTCAGATTGACGTCCATCACCTCGTCCCAATCGGCCTCGCTCAGATCGACCGCATCGGCGCGCCGGATGATGCCGGCATTGTTGACCAGCCCGTCGATCGGGCCGTTTTGATCCCAGATGCGGTCGAGCATCGCCGCAGCCTCGGCCGGATCCCCGAGCTCGGCCTTGACCGCTTCGAAGCTGCCGCCCGCGGCCGCGATCTTCCCGGCCGTCTCGTCCATCGCCGAACGGCCGACGCCGACGACCAGGCCGCCGGCGCGCGCGACCGACACGGCGATGCCTTGGCCGATGCCGGTGTTGGCGCCGGTGACCAGGATGCGCTTGCCCGTGAGGCTGAAGGCGGAAAGATCGCTCACGCTCGTCATGCCTTTCGCTTGCCGCCGCTCGAAGGATCGGCCGTTCCGTGGCGCCGCGTCTTCACAGCCGGTACGCCTTCTTGGCAAGCGTGTAGGCCAACTCCGCGGCCAGTTCATGCGCCTCGTCCTCGCGCAGCCGATGCTCGGCGACCAGCCGCGCCAGGAAGGCACAGTCGACGCGGCGGGCAACGTCGTGCCTGGCCGGGATCGAGGGAAAGGCCCGCGTGTCGTCGTTGAAGCCGACGGTGTTGTAGAAGCCTGCCGTCTCGGTGGTCATTTCGCGAAAGCGTCGCATCCCTTCCGGGCTGTCGTGGAACCACCAGGCCGGGCCGAGTTTCAGCGCCGGGTAGGCGCCGGCGAGCGGCGCCAGCTCGCGCGCATAGCTCGACTCGTCGAGCGTGAACGGGATGACCGTGAGATCGCGTTCCAGCCCGACGCAGTCGAGCAGCGGTTTCAGCGCTGTCACATAATCCGCGCGGGTCGGGATATCGAAACCCTTGTCGCGCCCGAAACGCTGGAAGACGGAAGGCGAATGATTGCGCCATGACCCCGGATGGATCTGCATCACCAGGCCGTCGTCGCAACTCATCTTGGCCATTTCGGTCAACATCTGCCCCCTGAACAGCCGCCGCTCGCGCTCGTCGTCGGAGCCGCGGCGGATACGGTTGAACAGCTCCCCGGCCGCTGCGTCGGAGAGATTGGCGGTCTCGGCGGTCGGATGGCCATGATCGGACGAGGTGGCGCCGAATTGCTTGAAATAGGCGCGACGCTGCCGATGCGCATCGAGATAGCCCGTCCATGTGCCGGTATCGCAGCCGGTGATGTCGGCAAGGCGATCGAGATTGGAAGCAAATCCCTCGAAATCCGGATCGACGACTGCGTCCGGCCGATAGGCGGTGACGACGCGGCCGCTCCAGCCGCTGTCGCGGATCATCCGGTGCCAATTGAGATCGTCGAGCGCGTCCTCGGTCGTGGCGATCACCTCGATGTTGAAGCGCTCGAACAGCGCGCGCGGACGATAGTCTTCGCGTTGCAGCAGCGTGGCGATCCTATCGTAGGTGCGGTCGGCGCTGGCGGCGGTGAGCGGCTCCTCGATGCCGAACAGATGCCCGAGCACATGGTCGAGCCAGAGCCGGGTCGGCGTGCCGCGGAAGAGATAATAATGCTCGGCGAAGCGCCGCCAGATGGCACGGCCATCAGTCTCGAATGGCGAACCATCGAGCGTCGGCACGCCGAGATCCTCAAGCTGCAAGCCCTGGCTGAACAGCATGCGAAGGATGTAGTGATCGGGCACGATCAGCAGCTGTGCGGGGTCCGGAAACGGCTCGTTGAGCGCATACCAGCGCGGGTCGGTATGGCCGTGTGGGCTGACGATGGGCAGGTCTTTCACGCCGGCATAAAGGGCACGGGCCAATGCCCGCGAATTCGCCTCGGGCGCAAACAGCAGATCGGGATCGGTCAATGCGGCCATCTGGCTCCTCCCGGATTGCGTTGGAGCATGATCTCGAACCGAAGGTCGGTGAGCGCAAAAAGCGGGAACCGGTCTTCGGAAAAGATCATGCTCCGACAAAGAGTTGGATCGCGATGCCGGTTCAACGAAACATCGTCCTGATCTACGGTGAATCTGTCGGAGGCAATGTCAACATACAAAACGATCGGTAGCATGGCGGCTCTGGAAAGCAACGCAGCCATTGTGCGCGCCGACATCGAATGTTACGTCGCTGCCATCGTTTTTCGCCCGGCATCAGGCGGGGCAACTCGATCGGAGACTTCGCTTCCCATGAACGGTCGCCTGTCCAACGTCACCATCGCGAAGCTGCCGGCCGAGGTCCTGGTTCCTCGCTACGCCCGCAATTCTGTCGCCCCCGGCATCGTCCATCTCGGGGTCGGCGCCTTTCACCGCGCCCACCAGGCGGCCTATGTCGACGCCTGCCTGGCGGATGGCGAGAGCAATTGGGGCATCGTCGGCGTCTCGCTGCGCAGCCCCGACACGCGCGATGCGCTGATGCCGCAGGATGGGCTCTACACGCTGGCGATCCGGGACAGCGCCGGCGAACAGCTGCAGGTGATCGGCTCCATCCAGTCCTTGCTCGTCGCCCCTGAAGACCCCGGCGCAGTGCTCGCCGCGCTGACCGACCCGCGCATCCGCATCGTGACGCTGACCATCACCGAGAAGGCCTATCTCAGGGCAGCCGACGGCACGCTCGATAGCGCGCATCCCGATATCGTGCATGACCTCGCCAGCCACGGGTCACCGAAGACGGCGCATGGCTTTCTCGCCGAAGCGCTGGCGCGCCGCAGAATTGCCGGCACGCCGCCCTTCACCGTGCTCTGCTGCGACAACCTTCCGGCCAACGGCGCCACGCTGCACCGGCTGCTCATCGAATTCGCGAAGCTGCGCGATGCCGATCTCGGCCGCCATGTCGCCGACGAAGTCGCCTTTCCGTCTTCCATGGTCGACCGCATCGTGCCGGCGACGACGGATGCCGACCGGACGCGCATCGGCCAACAGCTCGGTGTCGAGGATGCCTGGCCGGTGATGACCGAGCCCTTCCGGCAATGGGTGGTCGAGGACCGTTTCCCGGCCGGCCGGCCGGCCTGGGAGAGATTCGGCGTCACCATGGTCGAGGATGTCGGCCCCTTCGAGGATATGAAGCTGAGGTTGCTCAACGGCGCGCATTCGGGCATCGCCTATCTTGGTCTGCTCAGCGGCCACGCCACCGTCGATCGCGCCTTTGCCGATCCGGCCATCCGGCTGTTCGTCGACCGGCTTTGGGCCGAGGCCATTCCCACGCTGCCGCAGGATGCCGGGCTCGACCCCATTCCCTACACGGCCGAGCTCGCCGACCGGTTTTCGAACACCGCGCTCGCCCACCGCACCGCGCAGATCGCCAATGACGGCAGCCAGAAGCTGCCGCAACGCATCGTCGCTTCAGCGCTTGCTAGGCTTGAGGGGGGCCTGCTTCCCGAGCACCTGTCGCTGGTTGTCGCCGCCTGGATCGCCGCTTGCGCCGCGCGCGGCGACGCTTTGCCTGAGGGCCATTTCACCGATCCGCTCGACGCCGCCCTGAACGACCTGTTCAGCCGCAATCTGCCGACGGCGACAATAGCCGAGTCCGTGTTCGACCTCGCCGGCTTCGCCATGGGCCACGCGGAGCGCCAGCGGTTAATCGAGTTTGTCGCCACGCATCTGGTCCATTTCAAGCAGGGCGGTCCGAAGCTGGCCTTTGCCGCGCTCGGCATTGGCAACGAGCCACCCAAGGTGGCCGATTAGCCAGTTCCTTAACACAGAAGTTTTGACCGGTTGGTTAGTGTGCGTTGGCAGATTCCATGCCTTGGCAATTGGCCGAGACGCCTATCGCGGTCGTCATCCACAGGCGGAGCAAGGAGCGTAGCGACGCGCGCAGACCCGAGGATCCATGCCGTGACTTGGAAGCCCCGCAGCGGTCCGGAATTCTGCACCGTTGCACACTTCGGTCCAGGTAACGGCATGGATTCCAGGGTCTGCGCGCGTCGCTACGCTCCTTGCTCCGCCCTGGAATGACGAGGTTCAGGAGCCTTCAGCTCATCGCCAGCGTTTACGCCGGAGGCGGGAAAACGGTGCAAACAAAAAGCGGGGCAAGCCCCGCTTTCTAAATCGCTGCTCTGCAGCCAAAATCAGGCCGGCAGCAGCGCGCCTTCCAGCGTGGTGAGCTGGCTGAGGAACTGCTCGGCGCGGCTGCGCGCCACGTCGTCCTTGGCGTCGGCGGCGTCTTCCTTGGCATCCTGGATACGGCGGGCGAGGTCGGCGCGGTCGATGTCGTTCACGTGCACGGCCGATTCGGCAAGCAGCGTGCAGCCGGAGGGCAGGATGTCGGCGAAACCGCCGAACACGACATAGCGGTCTTCCTTGCCGCCCGCGGCCTTCACCGTGACGACGCCGGGCTTGATGGTGGTCATCACCGGCGCGTGCTGCGCCATCACCGTCATCTCGCCTTCGGCCCCCGGGATGACGACGGACTCGACCTGCTCGGAAACGAGCAGCCGCTCCGGCGAGACCAGTTCGAACTTGAAAGCTTCAGCCATGATCAAAATTAGTGAGTAGGGAATAGGGAGTAGTCAGTAAAGTGAAGGGGAACCAAACAGCCCCCGTCACATCTGCCACTCACTACTCACTATTCACTACTCCCTATTCCCTTGATTACGCCGCTTCAGCCGCGAGGCGCTGAGCCTTCTCGACCGCTTCGTCGATGCCGCCGACCATGTAGAAGGCGGCTTCCGGCAGATGGTCGTAGTCACCGGCGCAGAGGCCCTTGAAGCCTTTAATCGTATCGGCGAGGTCGACCAGCTTGCCCGGCGAGCCGGTGAACACTTCGGCGACGAAGAACGGCTGCGACAGGAAGCGCTCGATCTTGCGGGCGCGGGCGACCGTCTGCTTGTCCTCTTCCGACAACTCGTCCATGCCCAGGATGGCGATGATGTCCTGCAGCGACTTATAGCGCTGCAGGATCGACTGCACCTGGCGGGCGACCTGGTAGTGCTCCTCGCCGACGACCATCGGGTCGAGCATGCGCGAGGTGGAATCCAGCGGATCGACGGCCGGGTAGATGCCCTTTTCCGAGATCGCGCGGTTGAGCACGGTCGTCGCGTCCAGGTGGGCGAAGGAGGTCGCCGGCGCCGGGTCGGTCAAGTCGTCGGCCGGCACGTAGATCGCCTGCACCGAGGTGATCGAGCCCTTGGTCGTCGTCGTGATGCGCTCCTGCAGCGCGCCCATGTCGGTGGCCAGCGTCGGCTGGTAACCCACGGCGGAAGGAATGCGGCCGAGCAGCGCCGACACTTCCGAGCCCGCCTGCGTGAAGCGGAAGATGTTGTCGACGAAGAACAGCACGTCCTGGCCCTGGTCGCGGAAATATTCGGCGACGGTCAGGCCGGTCAGGCCAACGCGGGCGCGCGCGCCCGGCGGCTCGTTCATCTGGCCGTAGACCAGCGCGGCCTTGGAGCCCTGGCCGCCGCCCTTCTTGTTGACGCCCGATTCGATGAACTCGTGATAGAGGTCGTTGCCTTCGCGGGTGCGCTCGCCGACGCCGGCGAACACCGAGAAGCCGCCGTGCGCCTTGGCAACGTTGTTGATCAATTCCTGGATCAGCACGGTCTTTCCGACACCGGCGCCACCGAACAGGCCGATCTTGCCGCCGCGGGCGTAAGGCGCCAAGAGGTCGAGAACCTTGATGCCGGTCACCAGGATCTGCGCTTCCGTCGACTGGTCGACATAAGCCGGAGCCGGCTGGTGGATGGCGCGCATTTCGACGCCGTCGACCGGGCCTTCCTCGTCGACCGGCTCGCCGATGACGTTGATGATGCGGCCGAGCATGCCAGGACCCACCGGAACCGAGATCGGCGAGCCGGTGTCATAGACGTCCTGGCCACGGACCAGACCTTCGGTCGAGTCCATGGCGATGCAGCGCACGGTGTTCTCGCCGAGATGCTGGGCAACCTCGAGCACCAGGCGGTTGCCGACATTGTCGGTTTCCAGCGCGTTCAGAATGGCCGGCAGATGATCTTCGAACTGCACGTCGACGACGGCGCCGATGACCTGGCGGACCTTGCCGGCGGCGCCGACACGCTTGGTCGCGACGCTCGCGGCGGAAGCCGCAGCCTTGGCCGGCGCGGCCGCCTTCTTCGCCGGAGCGGCCTTCGCGGCGGCTGCCGGGGCCTTTGCCGCGTCCTTGGCGGCGGTCTTCGGGGTAGCTGCTTTCGCCATCGTCTTTGCCCTTTTCGTCTATCCGTTGTTCACGCCGCTGCGAGGTCTCGGACCCCGCCCGCGCGCCTAGAGCGCCTCGGCGCCCGAAATGATTTCGATCAGTTCCTTGGTGATCTGCGCCTGCCGCTGGCGGTTGTAGGTGATCGACAGCCTGTTGATCATGTCGCCGGCATTGCGCGTCGCATTGTCCATCGCGCTCATCTTGGCGCCCATCTCGCCGGCTGCGTTTTCCAGCAGCGCCCGGAAGATCTGCACCGCGATGTTGCGCGGGATGAGGTCGGAGAGGATCTCGCCCGGCTCCGGCTCGTATTCGTAGACCGCGGTGGCGCCGTTGCCCGTCCCGACGGCGGCCGAAGCCGGCGCCGCCGGGATGATCTGCTGCGCCGTCGGGATCTGGCTGATCACCGACTTGAACTGCGAATAGAACAGTGTGCAGATGTCGAAGCCGCCCTCGTTGAAGAGGTGGATGACCTTGCGCGCGATCGCGTCGGCGTTGGCGAAGCCGAGCGTCTTGACCTCGCGCAGGTCGACCCGCTCGAGGATCAGCGAGCCGTAGTCGCGGCGCAGGATGTCAAAACCCTTCTTGCCGACGCAGATGATCTTGACCTGCTTGCCGTCGGCCAGAAGCCTGCGGATATGGTCGCGGGCAAGGCGGGCGATCTGCGAGTTGAAGCCACCGCACAGGCCGCGCTCGGCGGTGCAGACGATGAGCAGATGCACGTCGTCCCTGCCGGTGCCCGTCATCAGCGCCGGGGCATCGCCGCCGCCGCCGATCGCCTGGGTGATGTTGGCCAGAACCGCGCCCATGCGCTCGGAATAGGGTCTGGCGGCTTCCGCCGCCTCCTGCGCGCGACGCAGCTTCGCCGCGGCGACCATCTGCATCGCCTTGGTGATCTTCTGCGTCGCCTTGACCGAGGCGATGCGGTTACGAAGGTCTTTTAACGAAGCCATGCTTCAAACCTGATCCCGTGCGTCCGGCTTCGTTCAAGCGAAGGTCTTGGCGAAGGCGTCGATTTCCGCCTTGAGCTTGGCGCGCAAATCGTCCGACAGCGCCTTCTCCTTGCGGATGCCGTCGAGCACGTCCTTGCCGGCCGAGCGCATGTGGCTGAGCAGGCCATGTTCGAACTTGCCGACCTGGTTGAGCGGCAGCTTGTCGAGATAGCCGTTGACGCCGGCGAAGATCACCGCGACCTGCTCTTCAGTCTTGAGCGGCGAGAACTGCGGCTGCTTGAGCAGCTCCGTCAGGCGCGAACCGCGGTTGAGCAGGCGCTGCGTGGCGGCGTCGAGGTCCGAGCCGAACTGCGCGAAGGCCGCCATTTCGCGGTACTGCGCGAGCTCGCCCTTGATCGAGCCGGCGACCTGCTTCATCGCCTTGATCTGCGCCGAGGAGCCGACGCGCGACACCGACAGGCCGACGTTCACCGCCGGCCGGATGCCCTGGAAGAACAGGTTGGTTTCAAGGAAGATCTGGCCATCGGTGATCGAGATCACGTTGGTCGGGATGTAGGCCGACACGTCGTTGGCCTGCGTCTCGATGATCGGCAGCGCGGTCAGCGAGCCATTGCCGTTATCGTCATTGAGCTTGGCGGCGCGCTCGAGCAGGCGCGAGTGCAGGTAGAAGACGTCGCCCGGATAGGCTTCGCGGCCCGGCGGGCGGCGCAGCAAGAGCGACATCTGGCGATAGGCGACGGCCTGCTTCGACAGATCGTCATAGCTGATCAGCGCATGCATGCCGTTGTCGCGGAAATACTCGCCCATGGTGCAGCCAGCGAACGGCGCCAGGAACTGCATCGGCGCCGGGTCGGAGGCGGTGGCGGCGATGATGATGGAGTAGTCGAGCGCGCCCCGCTCTTCCAGCACCTTGACGAACTGCGCGACGGTCGAACGCTTCTGGCCGACGGCGACGTAGACGCAGTAGAGCTTTTCCTTCTCCGGGCCGTTGTCGTGTACCGACTTCTGGTTCAGCATCGTGTCGAGAATGATGGCGGTCTTGCCGGTCTGGCGGTCGCCGATGACCAGCTCACGCTGGCCGCGGCCGACCGGGATCAGCGCGTCGATGGCCTTGAGGCCAGTCGACATCGGCTCATGCACCGACTTGCGCGGAATGATGCCGGGCGCCTTGACGTCGACGCGCTTGCGTTCGGTGGCCTTGATCGGGCCCTTGCCGTCGATCGGGTTGCCGAGCGCGTCGACAACGCGGCCAAGCAGGCCCGGACCGACCGGAACGTCGACGATGGCGCCGGTGCGCTTGACGGTGTCGCCTTCCTTGATGTCGCGGTCGTTGCCGAAGATGACGACGCCGACATTGTCGGCTTCGAGATTCAGCGCCATGCCGCGGATGCCGCCCGGGAATTCGACCATCTCGCCGGCCTGGACATTGTCGAGGCCGTAGACGCGGGCGATGCCGTCACCGACGGACAGAACCTGACCGACTTCGGAGACCTCGGCCTCCTTGCCGAAATTCTTGATCTGGTCTTTCAGAATTGCGGAAATTTCCGCGGCGCGGATGTCCATCAGCCGACCTCTTTCAGTGCAAGCTTGAGCGAATTGAGTTTGGTTTTGAGCGACGTATCGATCTGGCGCGAGCCCATCTTGACGATCAGCCCGCCGAGCAGCGACGGATCGACGGTCATGGCGATGGCCACATCCTTGCCGGCGATGCTCTTGAGCGTCGCCTTCAGTTCAGTCTGCTGCGCGGCCGTCAGCGCATGCGCCGAGGTGACCTCGGCGGACGCCTCGCCGCGGTGGTCGGCGGCGACCTGGCGGAATGCCTTGATCATGCCGGGCACCGCGAACAGGCGACGGTTCCTGGCGACGACGCGCAGGAAATTGCCGACGAGACCGGTAATACCTGCCTTGTCAACGATGGCGGCGATGGCCTTGGCCTGGTCCTCGCTGGAGAACACCGGGCTGTTGATCAGCCGCTTGAGATCGTCGCTGCCGTTGAGCATCGCCTCGAAGCTGGCGAGGTCGGCCTCGACCTTGGCGACTGAATTTTCCTGCAGAGCAAGCTCGAAAAGCGAGCCTGCATAGCGTTCTGCGACAGCTGAGATTGGCGATGACGATTGGGCCACGGACCGTCTTTTCTCTTGTCTGACAGGCCGCAGATTGTTGGCGCGAGCGAGAACTCTGGCTAAATCTTTGACCTTACTGCATTTTTCCAAGCACGGAGGCGCGGCTTCCGCTATCCCCGGTCGAAAGTCGATTGCCGTCTAGCACAGGCTTTTTAAGACCGCAATGCATCGTCCGGCATGGTTTTCAGGCACTTTTGTCGCATCAGGCGGCGAAGGCCAAGCTCAAGCGCCGAATTCACGGCACGAAGCCGAAGGCAAAGGCCAGCGGCAGCGCCGCCAGTGCCAATTCAACCACGATCGAAACCCAGTTGAAAGGGGTGTTGGCGCCGTCCGACATCATCGACAAGAGCCGGCCGAAGGCAGTGAACAGCCAGGAGAAGCCCAGCGCCATGTAGAGCAGCGGCTGCGCAAGCAGGATGCAGCACAGGCTGACGCCGAGATAGAAGCCCGACATGCGCCCGCGCCCCTCGGCGATGGCCGCCGCTTTCTCCGGCCTGGGCTGCAGGCGCAGCACGCGAAAGGCAAGCCCCGGCGCCAGGAACAGGAAGAGGCCGAGGACCAGTGTCACGACGGCGCTCGACCAGGCCAGCCATTCGCCCTGGCTCGCGGGCCACGGAAACGCGAAATCCATCTTATCCCCCTCGTAAAGTCTTGTTCTGAAATTGCCGGCATTCTAGCGGAGGAAAATGGGCACGCCAGATGGCGGCCGGCACATTAGAAAAGATGCATCAGACCATACGGTTTGGTCACGACAGCGCGAAGTCGACCGCCGCCTCGGCATGGATGCGCGTCGTGTCGAACACCGGAACGTCGAAATCGCCCTGGCCGATCAGCATGGTGATCTCGGTGCAGCCCATGATGACGCCGTCCACCCGGTCGTCGCGCAGCATCCGGCCGACTTCGTCGAGATAGGCGGATTTCGATTCGCCTTTGACGATGCCCTGGCAGAGCTCGTCATAGATCACCTTGTGCACCATGTCGCGGCCGGCCTGATCGGGCACGATCGGCTGCAGGCCGTATTTGTCGGCCAACCGTCCTTTGTAGAAATCCTGCTCCATAGTGAAGCGTGTCGCGAGCAGCGCCGGCCGCTTCACGCTCGCAGCGACGACGGCGCGCCCGGTCGCGTCGGCGATATGGATGAGCGGGATCGAGATGGCCGCCTGCACGTCCCCGGCCAGCTTGTGCATGGTGTTGGTGCAGATCACCAGGCCCTCGGCGCCGCCTGCCTCCAACCTTCGGGCAGCCTCCACCAAAAGCGCGCCGGCGCCTGCCCAATCGCCGGCATGCTGCCGCTCGGCGATCTCGGCGAAATCGAACGACCACAGGAGCAGCTTTGCCGAGTGCAGGCCACCGAGTCGCTCGCGCACGATCTCGTTGAGCAGGCGGTAATAGATCGCCGTCGATTCCCAACTCATGCCGCCGATCAGGCCGAGGGTTTTCATAGTGGACTTGCTCCTTTCCTATACAATCCCTATATTGTGACCACATGAGACTACAAGGGAGATCGCCTTGAAAACCGTCCAGCTTCGGGAGGCTAAGGCAGGGCTCTCGGCGCTTGTCGAGGCCGCGGGAAATGGTGAGCCTACTACCATCACCAGGCATGGCAAAGCGATTGCCATGGTTGTTCCGATCGATGAGGGGCGAAAGCTTTATCCGCAGGGCAGCCAAAAAGCCTTTGTCGACTTCCTGCTTCAATACCCAGGCGGTATCGAATTCGAGCGAAACGAATCGCCGTCACGGGACGTCGAATTTTGAGCGGTTACTTACTCGATACGTCGTTCCTGTCGGCCTTTGCGCCTGACCGTCATCGGCTTCCCTCACATGTACTGACCTGGGTTGACGAACAGCGGGAACGTGGTTCCTGGCATACGTCATCCATCGTTGTTCTGGAGTTGGAAAAAGGCATTGCGAAACTGAAGCGATCGGGCGCGAGTGCGAAGGCCGCGCGCATCGGCGACTGGTTCGAACGGCTGCTAACGGAATTCGACCAACGCATTCTGGCAGTGGACGTCACAATCGCAAGAGAGGCAGGCAAGCTGGAAGACGCCGCGATCGCCAAAGGCTTCAATCCTGGCTTGGCGGACGTAGTGATCGCCTCGACTGCTCGTGTGAACGGCATGTCCGTCTTAACGGCCAATATCCGGCATTTTGCGATTCTCGACGTGCCCTATCTGAACCCGTTCGCAGAGGGCGGCTCGGCGTAATCTCGCAATCTCAGAGGAAGCTCTGCGGGTCGATGTCGACCTGCACCCTGACCGAGCCGCGCAGCTTCGGCCCCTCCGCCAGCATGGTGCGGATGAAGCCCTGCATGTCGGCGCGCCGCTCGCCCTGCACGAGAAGCCTGAAGCGATGGCGGCCGCCGAGCAGCGAAAGCGGCGCTTCGGCCGGGCCAAGCACGAAAAGATCGGACGCCTGGGGCGCGGCGCGGCGCAAGCCCCGAGCGTGGCCCTCGGCCTCGCCCCGCGTCGCGGCGCTGATGATGATACCGGCGAGCCGGCCGAAAGGCGGCAGCGCCGCGCGTTCGCGCTCGGCGATCTCGCGCTCGTAAAAGGCCTCCGAATCGCCGGAGACGATGGCCCGCATCACCGGATGGTCGGGCTGGTAGGTCTGCAGCAGGCCGAGGCTCTTCTTGCCGGTGCGGCCGGCGCGCCCCGTCACCTGGCTGAGCAGTTGGAAAGTGCGCTCGGCGGCGCGCGGATCGCCATTGGCCAATCCTAGGTCCGCGTCGACCACGCCGACCAGCGTCATGCCGGGAAAATTGTGACCCTTGGCGACGAGCTGCGTGCCGATGACGATGTCGGCCTCGCCATTGGCGACGGCCTCCAGCTCCAGCCTGAGCCGGCGCACGCCGCCCAGAAGGTCCGAGGAAAGCACGATGGTGCGGGCATCCGGGAAATGGGCGACCACTTCCTCGGCGATTCGCTCCACACCCGGCCCGCAGGCGACGAGATGGTCGAGCGTGCCGCATTCCGGACAGGCCTCCGGCCGCCGCTCGTTGTGGCCGCAATGATGGCAGACGAGCTGGCCGCGAAAGCGGTGCTCGACCAGCCAGGCCGAACAGACCGGACAGCCGAAACGGTGGCCGCAAACGCGGCAGAGCGTCAGCGGCGCATAGCCGCGCCGGTTGAGGAAGAGCAGCGACTGCTCCTTCCTCTCCAGCGTGCGCTGCATCTGCTCCAGAAGGACCGGCGACAGGAAGCCGCCGCGCGCCGGCGGCGAACGCCGCATGTCGATCGACTTCAGATCGGGGAGTGCCGCTTCCGCGAAGCGCGACGACAGCACGGCCCGTTCGTAACGGCCCTGGCTGGCGTTGACCCGGCTTTCCACCGACGGCGTCGCTGAGGCCAGCACGACGGGAAAGCCGCCGATATGGCCGCGCACCACCGCCATGTCGCGCGCATTGTAGAAGACCCGGTCCTCCTGCTTGTAGGCGGGATCATGCTCCTCATCGACGACGATCAGGCCGAGTCCCTTGAACGGCAGGAACAGCGCCGAGCGCGCGCCGGCGACGACGCGCACGCCGCCTTCAGCCACCTGCCGCCAGACGCGTTCGCGCATCCGCGGCGGCAGGTCGGAATGCCACTCCGCCGGCTTGGCGCCGAACCGGTCCTGGAAACGTTCGAGGAAGGCGTGCGTCAGCGCGATTTCCGGCAACAGGATCAGCACCTGCCTGCCCTTGTCGAGGGCCGCCGCCACCGCTTCGAAATAGACTTCCGTCTTGCCCGACCCGGTGACGCCGTCGAGCAGGGTGACGCTGAAGGCGTCGGCAGCGATTGCCGCGCGCAGCCTGTCCGCCGCAGCTTCCTGGTCCGGCATCAATTCCGGCAGTGCGTGAGAGGGGTCGGGCGCCGCCACCACCGGCCGCGGCGGGATCATCACCGTCTCGAACACGCCCTGCGCCCGCAGGCCATCGATGACGGTCGAAGAGACGCCCGCCGCATGCGCCAGCCCCGAGCGTGTCCAGGCCAGTCCGCCTTCGGCCGTCTCCAGCACGCGTCGCCGCGCGTCCGTCAACCGGTCCGGCTCGGCCAGCGTGCGCTGCAATCCCTCGATCCATGGCTCGGGGTCGAACGCCTCGGGCGCTCGGAGCAGCATCCGCGCCACCATGCCGGGTGCCGACAGCGTGTATTGCGCGATCCAGTCGACGAAGCGGCGCATTGCCTTGTCTATCGGCGGACAATCGAACACCTCCTCGATCGGCCGCAATTTCTTCGCATCGACCGCCTCGACGGCGCCGTCCCAGACGATGCCCGCGACTTGGCGCGGCCCGAGCGGCACGCGCACGATCGAGCCCGGCACCACGCGCATACCGGGCGGCACGGCATAGGTGTAGGGCCGTTCGGCCGGCATCGGCACCAGCACGGGCGCGGCTGCGACAAAGGGCGAATCTTCCATCATGAGGCGTGACCTTGCCCCGACTTTGCTCTAGATCAAAGGGGACCCTCTTATGTGCCGGCCGACGCCGGGCGATCCCCAAGGAGACAGCCATGAAGTTTTTTGTCGACACCGCTGACATCAAGGAAATTAAGGAGCTGCACGATCTGGGGCTTCTCGACGGCGTCACCACCAACCCGTCGCTGATTCTGAAATCGGGCGGCAAGATCGCCGAAGTCACCAAGCAGATATGCGACATCGTCGAAGGCCCGGTCTCGGCCGAGGTCGTGGCGACCGAATTCAATCAGATGATGGCCGAGGCCGAGGTGCTGGCCAAGATCGCGCCCAATGTCTGCATCAAGGTGCCGCTGACGCTGGACGGCCTGAAGGCCTGCAAGACGATCCGCACCGAGATGAAGCGCATGGTCAACGTCACGCTCTGCTTCTCGGCCAACCAGGCGCTGCTCGCCGCCAAGGCCGGCGCCTCCTTCATCTCGCCCTTCGTCGGCCGCATCGACGACACCGGCTCGGACGGCATGGAGCTGATCTCGGAAATCCGCACCATCTACGACAATTACGATTTCAAGACCGAGATCCTGACCGCCTCGGTGCGCACCGTGAACCACGTCAAGCAGGCCGCGCTGATCGGCGCCGACGTCATCACCGCGCCGCCGGCAACGCTGAAGGCGCTTTTCAACCACCCGCTGACCGACAAGGGCCTCGCCGCCTTCCTCGCCGACTGGGCCAAGACCGGCCAGAAGATCGGCTGAGGCCGACATCTTGCCAGGACAGAAAAAAGGCCGGGTGACCGGCCTTTTTTGTAGGCGCAAGCGGCGCGGAGGCGTGTTGAGATTCAGGTCAGGGCGAGCCGAAAATGGTGGTTTCCGAGAACCGGAGCGGAGCGTACTTTTCGTACGTGAGCACCGGAAGCGCAGGAGGCCGCCATTTGCAGGCCGGCCTCACCTGAATATCAACATGCCTCAGGCTTTCTTGCCGTGCCTGCTCAAATCCTGCGCAATCGACAGCCGCAGCAGGTCGGCAAGCTCCCGGGCGGCGCGGTTTTCCGCGTCGATCTGTGCCCGGTAGGCTGCGAATTCCTGGCGCGGCTTGTCGAAGGATGAGGGAATCGAGCGCTTGCCGACGGTGATCACCGTGTTGGTCGCGGTATCGCGCAACACGTAATTGGCCGTCAGCGTCACCGTGCCCGCCGTCGGCTCGTCTTCCTGGGTCTGCACCTGCACGATGGCCGCCGATTCGACCAGCTCGGTGACGCCGAGATCGAGCGAGTAGGCCGGCGAGGCCGGCTCGCCCGAGCCTTGCCCGAAAGCGAAGATCAGATTGTTGCGCACCTGCTGCGCGTATCGCGTCTTGACCGGCTTGATCGAGATCGAGGCCAGCTCGGCGGATGCGCTGAGCTGCGATCCGGGCGAGAGCGGCTGGTTGGAATAGAGCGGCCGCACGGTGCAGGCCGAGACCAGCGCAAGCGCGGCGGCCATGCCGCAGACCGCCAGGCGGCCGCGCAGGCGGGGCGCTTGTGACTTCACCGGATCAGGCAACGACATTGACGATCCTCTGCGGGACGATGATCACCTTGCGCGGAGCCTTACCTTCCAGTGCTTTTTGCACGAAGTCGAGAGCCAGCACCGCTTTTTCGACGGCACCTTGATCCGCGTCGCGGGCAATTGTCAAATCCCCGCGCTTCTTGCCGTTGACCTGCACCGGCAGCACGATCTCGTTGTCGACGACCAGCGCCGGATCGTAGACCGGCCAGGGCCGCTCGGCGACCATCTCCGTGCCCCCCAACGCCTCCCAGCATTCCTCCGCCAGATGCGGCATGACCGGTGCGATGATATGCACCAGGATCTCCACCGCCTCGCGGCAGGCGCCCTTCAGCGCCGAGTCGGCCTTGCCCTCGGCAACGTCGTTGAGCGGCGTCGCCAGCGCATTGGCGAGCTCATAGATGCGGGCGATCGCACGGTTGAAGCCGAGCTTCTCGATGTCCTCGCCGACCGCCTTGAGGATCTTGTGCGCGGCCTTGGATACGGCGCCTGCATCGCCATCCTTCGCCGCAGCCGGCTTCACGCCGGGCAGAGATTCGGCGGCGATCTGCACCAGGCGCCAGACGCGCTGCACGAAGCGATGCGCGCCGGCGGCGCCGTCGTCGGTCCATTCGACATCGCGTTCCGGCGGCGAGTCCGACAGCATGAACCAGCGCGCTGTGTCGGCGCCGTAACCGTCGGTGATCTCTTCGGGGCTAACCGTGTTCTTCTTCGACTTCGACATCTTCTCCAGCGCGCCAACCGTCGCCTCCTCGCCGGTGGCGATCTCGACGGCGCGGCGCTCGCCGTTGACGTCCTCGAGCCTGACCTCGCTCGGCGACAGCCAGCGCCCGTTGTTCGACGGGCCGCCGACGCGGTAGGTCTCGTGCACCACCATTCCTTGCGTGAACAGGCCCTTGAACGGCTCGGCGAGGTTCAGGTGCCCGGTCTCGCGCATGGCGCGGGTGAAGAAGCGCGAATAGAGCAGGTGCAGGATCGCGTGCTCGATGCCGCCGATATACTGGTCGACCGCCAGCCACTCGTCGGCCGCTTTGGGCTCGGTCGGCTCATTCGCCCAGGGCGCGGTGAAGCGCGCGAAATACCACGAGGAATCGACGAAGGTGTCCATCGTGTCGGTCTCGCGCCGCGCGTCGCGGCCGCATTGCGGGCACTTCACATGCCGCCAGGTCGGGTGACGGTCGAGCGGATTGCCCGGGCGATCGAACTCGATGTCGTCGGGCAGTTTCACCGGCAGGTCGGTCTTCGGCACCGGAACGACGCCGCAGGCTTCGCAATGGATCATCGGGATCGGGCAGCCCCAATAGCGCTGGCGCGAGATGCCCCAGTCGCGCAGGCGGAAATTCACCTTGCGCTCCGCCATCGGCCGGCCGCCGATCGTCTTTTGCTCCAGCAGCTTTGCCACTTCGTCGAAAGCCTTCTGCGGCTTCATGCCGTCGAGGAAGCGCGAATTGATCATCACGCCGTCATCGACATAGGCCTCTTCCGTGATCTGGAAGGTCTTGGCGTCGCCGTCTTCCGGCATCACCACCGGGATTACCGGCAGGCCGTATTTGTTGGCGAAGTCGAGGTCGCGCTGGTCGCCCGACGGGCAGCCGAAAATGGCGCCGGTGCCGTATTCCATCAGCACGAAATTGGCGACATAGACCGGCAGCGTCCAATTCTCGTCGAACGGATGGACGACGCGGATGCCCGTGTCGAAACCCTTCTTCTCGGCCGTCTCCAGCGCCGCCACCGAGGTGCCCATATGGCGGACCTCCTCGATAAACTTCGCCAGCTCAACATTGCTTTCGGCAGCCTTCCTGGCCAGCGGATGGTCGGCGGCGACCGCCATGAAGGAAGCGCCGAAGATGGTGTCGGGCCTTGTCGTGTAGACTTCCAGCTCATGCGCATCGCCAACCGGTTCTGCCAGCGGCCAGCGGATCAGCAGGCCTTCCGAGCGGCCGATCCAGTTGTGCTGCATCAGCTTGACCTTCTCCGGCCACTCTTCGAGCAGGTTGAGCGAATCCAGCAGATCCTGCGCGAAGTCGGTGATCTTGAAGAACCACTGCGTCAGCTCGCGCTGCTCGACCAGCGCGCCCGAGCGCCAGCCCCGGCCGTCGATGACCTGCTCATTGGCGAGCACGGTCATGTCCTCCGGGTCCCAGTTGACCTTGGAGGATTTGCGCGTCACCAGCCCCTTCTCGACAAAGTCGAGGAACAGCATCTGCTGGCGGTGGTAATAGTCGACGTCGCAGGTGGCGAACTCGCGCGCCCAGTCGAGCGACAGGCCCATCATCTTGAGCTGCTCGCGCATGACGGCGATGTTTTCGTAGGTCCAGTCCTTGGGATGGACCTTGTTCTGCATGGCGGCGTTTTCGGCCGGCATGCCGAACGCGTCCCAGCCCATCGGATGCAGCACGTTGAAGCCCTTGGCCCGCTTGTAGCGCGCCACCACGTCGCCCATCGTGTAGTTGCGTGTATGGCCGATGTGGATCTTGCCCGACGGATAGGGGAACATTTCGAGCACGTAATATTTCGGCTTCGGGTCGTCGTTGCGCGCCTCGAACAGCTTCTTTTCGGCCCAGGCCTTCTGCCATTTGGGCTCTGACGTGCGCGGATTGTAACGTTCGGTTGCCATCGGATGTTTTTCACTTAAAAGCCGGTGCGCGGTGCTGGATTAGGGCGTGTTGATATTCAGGTCAGGCCGAGCCGAAATGGCGGGTTCCGAGAACCGGAGCGGAGCGTACTCAAAGTACGTGAGCACCGGAAGCGCAGGAAACCGGCATTTGCAGGCCGGCATCACCTGAATATCGACACGCCCAGGCCGGCAGCCGAGACAATGTCGTCGCGGTGTTCACCATGGATTGCCGGACCCGTCAACTGCGGCGAGCCGGCCCGGCCATGAAAACTATAGGCAGGATAGCGGCATGACGAACGCCGTAGAGCAGCTTCACGCGGTCAAGGCGAAGATCGCAAGCGCCGAACGCGAGGCAAGGCGCGAGCCCGGCACTGTGACGCTGGTGGCGGTGTCGAAGACCTTCGCGGCCGAAGACGTTCGCCCTGTGATCGAGGCCGGCCAGCGCGTTTTCGGCGAGAACCGCGTGCAGGAAGCCCAGGGCAAATGGCCGGCGCTGAAAGCGGCATTTGCCGATCTGGAGCTGCATCTGATCGGCCCGCTCCAATCCAACAAAGCCAAGGAAGCGGTGGCGCTCTTCGACGTCATCGAGACCGTCGACCGCGAGAAGATCGCCGCGGAGCTTTCAAAGGAAATGGCGAGGCAAGGCCGGGCGCCAAGACTCTATGTCCAGGTCAACACCGGCTCCGAGCCGCAAAAGGCTGGCATCGAGCCACGCGAGGCGGTCGCCTTCGTCAAGCGCTGCCGTGAGGTGCATGGCCTGTACATCGAGGGCCTGATGTGCATCCCGCCGGCCGATGAGAATCCCGGCCCGCATTTCGCACTGCTGGAGAAGCTCGCCCGCGAGGCCGGCGTCGAAAAACTGTCGATGGGCATGTCCGGCGACTACGAGACCGCGATCGCCTTCGGCGCCACCAGTGTCAGGGTCGGCTCGGCGATCTTCGGCAGTCGATGACGCCGTTCGCTGGAGTTGATTGATAATCCGCTGCTACCGCGCTATATCTAGCCAAGCTAGCTAGGAGCTGCGTATGAACTGGCATCTTCAGGACGCGAAGAACAATTTTTCAAAAGTGGTCCAGCGCGCGCGAACCGAGGGGCCGCAGACCGTGACGCTTCGCGGCGAACGGGCTGCAGTCGTGCTGTCTGTGGAGGATTACGACCGCCTAGCCGGGAAGAAGAAATCGCTCGTCGAGTACCTATTGAGCGGTCCGGGTTGGGGCGAGGAGTTTGACAAGGAAATCACCCGTCGCTCGGACACGATGATCCGGGACATTGATCTCTGATGTATCTGCTGGACACGAACGTCGTGTCGGACGTGCAAAGACGGTTGCCTAAGCCGACTGCCTGGATAGCTTCAATCGATCCCGCTTCGATCAGCCTTAGCGTCATTACCCTCGGCGAGATTGAGCGAGGAATCGTCAAACAGCGTAAGATCGACCCCGAAAGGGCGGCCAAGCTCGATATCTGGCTTCGAGAGCTGCGACGAGACAATGCGGAACGCATCCTCCCTGTCACCGAGGAGATTGCGTTGGCGTGGGGTCGCATTACGGCAGGCCGTACGCGAGGCAGCGCGGACACGCTCATAGCGGCGACAGCCCTTGTCCATGACCTTATCGTGGTCACGCGCAATGCGGCGGACTTTCAGGACGCCGGCGTCACCGTGCTTAATCCCTGGGAAGCTTGACCTCGCCAGCCGCAATCTGCCGGCGGCTGCCTTAGGCCAATTGCTTGTCGCGCCTATGCCAGCGCTTGAAACGAAACGGGCCGTTCCTATTTCCTTGTGGTCACTCACTCCTTCTCTCGGGAATCCCACCATGCGCTACAACCAGCTTGGCAACACCGGCCTTTTCGTCTCGGAACTCTGCCTCGGCACCATGACGTTCGGCGCCGCCGGCGAGAATGCTCAATGGGGGCTGATCGCCAGCCTCGACCAGAAGGGCGTCAACGAGATCGTCGCCCGCTCGATCGCCGCCGGCGTCAATTTCTTCGACACGGCCGACGTCTATTCCTACGGCCAGTCCGAGCAGTTGCTGGGACAGTCGCTCAAGGACCTCGGCGTAAAACGTTCGGACGTCATCATCGCCACCAAGGTGCATGGCGCCATGGGCAACGGCCCGAACGAGCGCGGCTCCTCGCGCGGCCACATCATGGATTCCGTCGACGACAGCTTGGAGCGGCTG
Source organism: Mesorhizobium sp. WSM3859 (assembly GCF_002295065.1). Lineage (GTDB taxonomy): Bacteria > Pseudomonadota > Alphaproteobacteria > Rhizobiales > Rhizobiaceae > Mesorhizobium. The sequence goes on along the minus strand of NZ_NSGG01000003.1, from coordinate 152,044 downwards.
CAGACCGACCATATCGACCTCTATCAGCTGCACGGCACCGACACGGTGACGCCGATCGACGAGACGCTGCGCGCGCTCGACGATCTCGTCGCCAGCGGCAAGGTGCGCTATGTCGGCGTCTCCAACTGGCAGGCCTGGCGCATCGCCAAGGCGCTCGGCATTGCCGAGCGCAAGGGCTTTGCCCGCTTCGAGACCATCCAGTCCTATTACTCGATCGCCGGCCGCGATCTGGAGCGCGAGATCGTGCCGCTCATCAACGAAGAGAGGCTCGGCCTGATGGTCTGGTCGCCGATGGCCGGCGGACTGCTGTCCGGCAAATACGGCCCCGGCGCGCCGGGTAATGGCGAAGGCCGCCGCGCTTCCTTCAATTTCCCGCCGGTCAATGAAGACCGAGCCTGGGCGGCGGTCGCCGTCATGCGCGAGGTGGCGAAGAAGCACGATGTCAGCGTCGCCACGGTGGCGCTGGGCTACGTGCTGGCCAAGCCTTTTGTCATGAGCGTCATCATCGGCGCCAGCCGCATGGACCAGCTCGAGCAGAACCTGGCCGCCACCGGCTTGCAGCTCGATGCCGACGATCTTGCCAGGCTCGACGAGGTGAGCGCGCTGCCCGCCGAATATCCCGGCTGGATGCTTGAGCGGCAAAGCGCCGGCCGGCGTCCGGCGCCTTTCGCGGGGAAGGCGTAACTTCCCCTCGACTTGAGCCGAACTCCGAAAGGCCGCGTGCGATTGGCGCGCGGCTTTTTCTCATTCAGAGGCGGACAGTCTCCGCAAGAAAGTCGAGAAAGGCGCGCACCCGGGCCGGCAGGTGCTTGCCCTGGCCGACATAGACGGCATGCGTCGGCTCCTCGTCGCCGGGATTGAACGCCTCCAGCAGCGGTACGAGCCGGCCTGCGGCGATGTCGGGCTCGACATGCCAGCGCGCCAGTCTTGCGATGCCCGCTCCGGCCAATGTCGTCAGCCGCATCGCCTCGCCGTCGCTCACCGTCGAATTGCCAACGATCGGAACCACGACTGGCGTGCCTTTCGCATCCACGAACGGCATGCCGTCGACAAGCCGCACGAAGCCGAACGCCAGCAGATTGTGGCGGGCCAATTCGGCCGGCGTCTGCGGCGTGCCGCGCGCTTCCAGATAGGCGGGTGCCGCGACCACCACCATCGGGCTCTGGCCGAGCTTGCGCGCCACCAGCCGTGATTCGCGCAGCGGCCCGGCGCGGATCGCAATGTCGGCGCGCTCCTCCATCAGGTCGATGACGCTGTCCGTCAGCACCGCCTCGACCGAAATTTCCGGGTAGCGCTCGAGGAAACGCGGCAACAGCGGCATCAGCCGGTGCTGACCGAACGGCACATAGGAATTGACCCTCAGCCTGCCGCGCGGCGCGGCGCCCGCTGCCGCCTCGCGTTCCGCCGCATCGAGATCGGCAAGGATACGCAAGCCGCTGTCGTAAAAGCTGGTTCCCTCGGGCGTCAGTTGCAGCTTGCGTGTCGACCGGCTGACCAGCCGCGCGCCGAGCCGGGCCTCCAGCCGCGCGATCAGCTTGCTCACCGCCGAAGGCGTCATGCGCAAGGCCCGCGCCGCCGCCGAGAAGCTGCCCGTCTCGACGACACGGACGAACACTTCGATCTCGCCGGAGCGGTTGATTTCGGGTCTCGCCATTCATGAATCTATTTCACAGAAATTATGCCTGATGCAAGCCTGGTTCACAGCTCGACGGATCACGATCTTCCCGGTGCGTGATCCCGAAAAGTGGGAACCGGTTTTCGGGAAAGATCATGCATCAGCAAAGATTCAGGGCGCGGGACTTGGCGTCCTTCAGCACCAAACGGATCCTGCCATGCCCCTTGCACTCTATGCCCTCACCGCCGGTGCCTTCGGCATCGGTGTCACCGAATTCGTCATCATGGGCCTGCTGCTTGATGTCAGCGCCGATCTCGGCGTCTCGATCTCGGCCGCCGGCCTGCTCATTTCCGGCTATGCGCTGGGTGTGGTTGTCGGCGCGCCGCTGCTTGGCGCCTTGACCGGCCGCCTGCCGCGCAAGACCTTGCTGCTTGCCCTGATGGTGGTCTTCACCGTCGGCAACCTCGCCTGTGCGCTGGCGCCCGACTACTGGACGCTGATGGCGGCCCGCGTGCTCACCGCCTTCGCCCACGCCTCCTTCTTCGGCGTCGGCTCGGTCGTCGCCACCGGCCTTGTCGCGCCCAACCGGAAGGCCTCGGCCATCGCGCTGATGTTCACCGGCCTCACCGTCGCCAACATCCTCGGCGTGCCTTTCGGCACCTGGCTCGGCCAGGCCTATGGCTGGCGCTCCACCTTCCTCGCCGTCACGTTGGTCGGCGTCATCGCCTTTGCCGTGATCGCGCTGCTCGTGCCGCGCGACGAACCGGCCGCAGCGGACGAGGAGGAAAGCTCCGAAGGCACGCTCGCCGTGCTCGGCCGCCGGGCGGTGCTGCTTGGCCTGTTGACCACGGTGCTGAGCTGGGTCGGCGTCTTTGCCGCCTTCACCTATCTGGCGCCGATCCTGACCCGCGTCACCGGCTTTTCCGAAGCGTCCGTGTCGCCGATCCTGCTTGTCTTCGGCGGCGGGCTGGTCGCCGGCAACCTGCTCGGCGGACGCCTCGCCGACCGGCACCTGGTGCCGACCGTCGTCGGCACGCTGGTCGCGCTGTCGGTGGTGCTGTTCGTCATGACCGCGGCGATCCATCAGCCGGTCACGGCGATCATTGCCGTGGGCCTGCTTGGTGCTGCCGCCTTCGCCACTGTCGCGCCGCTGCAGATGTGGGTGCTGGAGAAGGCCAAAGGCGCCGGCCAAGGCCTGGCCTCCTCCTTCAACATCGCCGCCTTCAATCTCGGCAACGCCATCGGCGCCTGGCTCGGCGGTTTCGTCATCGATCACGGCCCCGGCCTCGGCGCCGTCCCCCTCGTCGCCGGCCTGGTGCCGATCGCCGCGCTCGGCGTGGTGCTCACGGCGCTGCGTCTCGAACGCGGCCAAGCGATCGGCGAGCCGGTCACTGCGCAGTGCTGACCAGCTGAATTCCGCCTTCGACATCCCAAGGAGAAAAGTCATGGACTATCGATCTCTCGGCGCCTCCGGCCTGAAGGTGCCGGCGCTTTCCTTCGGCGCCGGAACTTTTGGCGGCTCCGGCCCGCTCTTCGGCCATTGGGGCAACAGCGACGCCCAGGAAGCGCGCCGCCTGGTCGACATCTGCCTGGAGGCTGGCGTCAATCTTTTCGACACGGCCGATGTCTATTCCAACGGCGCATCGGAGGAGGTGCTTGGCCAGGCGATCAAGGGGCGCCGTGACGCGGTGCTGATCTCGACCAAGACTTCGCTGCCGATGGGCGACGGTCCGGCCGACTGGGGCTCGTCGCGCTCGCGCCTGATCCGCTCCGTCGACGCGGCGTTGAAGCGCCTCGGCACAGACTACATCGACTTGCTGCAGCTTCACGCCTTCGACGCCTCGACGCCGGTCGAGGAGGTGCTGTCGACGCTCGACGACCTCGTGCGCTCGGGCAAGCTGCGCTATGCCGGCGTCTCCAATTTCTCCGGCTGGCAGGTGATGAAGTCGCTCGGCCTGGCCGACAGGCACGGCTACCCGCGCTACGTCGCGCATCAGGTCTATTATTCGCTGGTCGGCCGCGACTATGAGTGGGAGCTGATGCCGCTCGGCCTCGACCAGGGCGTCGGCGCCCTGGTGTGGAGCCCGCTCGGCTGGGGCCGGCTGACCGGCAAGATCCGTCGCGGCCAGCCCTTGCCGGAAAAGAGCCGGCTGCACGGCACCGCTGATTTCGGGCCGCCGGTCGAGGACGAGCATCTTTTCAAGGTGGTCGACGCGCTGGAGGCGGTCGCGGCCGAAACCGGCAAAACCGTGCCGCAGGTCGCCATCAACTGGCTCCTGCAGCGGCCGACCGTGTCATCGGTGATCATCGGAGCGCGCAACGAGGAGCAGCTGCGGCAGAACCTCGACGCCGTCGGCTGGGCGCTGACGCCCGAGCAGATCAAGGCGCTCGATGAAGCAAGCGCGATGACGGCACCTTACCCGTATTTCCCCTATCGCCGACAGGAAGGTTTTGCCCGGCTGAACCCGCCGGCGGTCTGACCGTTTTCTTCAAATGGCCCGTTCTATCAGAATGCAAGGCAGCATGGGCCCCGAGCCAATTCGCACTTCGATCCGCTTCACCGATCGGAAGCCCAACGCCGCATAGAACCCTTCTGCGTCAAGGCTTGCCTGGCATTCGAAGCGGCGCGCGCAACGACCGTGCATCTTCTTCGCACCGGCCGTAAAGCGCGCGCCCAACCCCGAGACTAGCGCTTCATCTCGATCCGGATGCCATGGACGAGCTTGCCGCTTTTGTTGAGCACTCGTCCGGCCGGCTGCGGGGCCATCGGATGGACAACCAAACACCCTTTGCCATCCCACGCTTCAACCGCCCGGATCACGTCGCGATTGTCCGGCAGCACGGTGCCATCTGGGGAAATATCATGGATCGGCCCGCCAACGGAGTCGAAGACGAAGACAGAAGGCCAGCGATGGTGGTGAACCGGTTCTTCCTCTTCAGCTTGCAACGTAACCTCTAGCACTCGCAAATTGTCATTCTCGAAGAGTACTTTGTGATTGGCAGGCGCGGCCGCAACCGCATCGAGCGCTGGATCCCATTGCGCTGGATCGATCTGGTTGATGTTACCGGTCGTCATGGCCATGTTCTCCTCCGTCGGTGCCACCCATGTTTTGATGGGCGGCCTATTTGTCCTGTATGGCGTGGGTCGGCAGCTCTAACAGTCGGTCGATGTCAAACCGCCGTCACTGGTTGGATCGCACCTTGCGCGCAGAAGATCTGCCCATCCGCCAACCGAGCATAATTGTGAACGACCTTGTTCTCGTGATCCTGGACTTGCACGACGAAGTTACCGCTCTGTTCGGCCCAACTCATAATGAAGACATCTGGACGCACGGCTGTCAGATCGTTCTTCACCACCTCGTCGATTTCCGTGTCACCGATCGTCGCCTGCACGCGCAGCTCCGTCGGCGAAAGAACCGTCAGTCTCGGCACGAACGGGCCGAATACGCAGTCGAAACACTTCCCGACCAGCGAGGTCGGAATACCATTGATGGTAGCCATCACATCCTCCGTTGGTAAGTCGGCGCACACGGCAAGCTCACGCGCCTCTTCAAGGCACGAAATGCAAAAACACGGCTAATTCTGCTGTTTGGAACGCTCCAAGCACAAAATCTGCTTTTTTGCATGCTGAGTCAAGAAAAAACTTGGAACGCTCCAAAAAGACGCCTAATTGGAGGGAATGAGCCTTTCAAAGATGCCAACCCTGGCTGATGTCGGAAAGGTCGCCGGAGTTTCCCGCGGCACCGTCTCCAACGTCTTCAATCATCCAGAGCTGGTGCGGTCCGATGTACGCGAGCGCGTCGAGGCCGCGGCGCGCCAGCTCGGCTACGATGGTCCCGATCCTAGAGGACGAGTGCTGCGTGACGGCAAGTTCAACGCTATCGGGTTGATGCCGCCAGGTGCCTATGCCATCGCCGACATGATGAGAAGCCCATACCTTCGAGAACTGGTGCTGGGGGTTTCGCTCGCCTGCGATGAGGCCGGCGTAACGCTCAGCCTGGTCAATGGTATGGACGAGTCGCGCACCTCCACCATCAGGGACGCCCTGGTTGACGGCTTTATCCTCGGCCACAGCGTTGATATCGATCTAGTCGGCTCGGCGAGGCGCCGGCGCCTACCCTTCGTAATCCTCGAAAGCGCCGGCCAAGACATCAACTCGATCCGGATCGACGGCAGGAGTGGCGCACTGATTGCCGTCCGGCACCTGACCGATCTTGGGCACCGGAATTTCGCCATCCTGTCCGTCCGGCGCACAGCCGGACCGCCGATCGTCCATATGCCTGGCAGCCGTAAGCATGCGATTACTGCGGGATTTGCACTTGATTATGAAAGGCTTGAGGGTTTCGCCACCGGCTTGGCGGAGGCTCAACTATCGATCGACGATGTTCCCATTATTGAAACCATTCCCGGGGACCCTACCGCCGGAGCTGTAGTGTTCGATCGGGCTCCGGACGCGACGGCGATCCTGACCATGTCGGATTGGCAGGCAATCTCCGTGCTTGATGAAGCGGTTCGTCGTGGCATAAGCGTACCGGAGCATGTATCGGTCGTGGGCTTCGACGGCACCGCAGCATCTGCACGCACCACGCCTCCACTCACGACCGTAGCGCACGACATCGTCGGAAAGGGCCGGCTTGCCGCCGAAATGGTGCTCGCAAACGCCTCCCCGAAGCAGATCGTCATGCCGGTCGAACTCGTGGTCCGAGACTCGACCGCGCAGCCCCGCGGCTAGATTGCGGAGGCGTGCGCTAAAGCGCGTCGCGTCTGAACGGCCTCATGCGACGCGCTTTAGGTTGTTGTTTTTATGCATGTCGTTGTCCCAAAACCGCTGCGCACTTTTGGGCGACATGCATTAGTGCACCAGAAACTCCCCATCCACCTTCCGCCACTCATTCGGCGCGATCAGCTTGTGATGCGTGTACGTCACCGAATGCAGCGGTCCGTCGAGCTTGGTCTTCCAGAACTCGATGAAGCGGATCAGCACCGGGAACGCCGGCGCTATGTCGTAGTCCTGCCAGATGTAGCTCTGCAAGAGATGCGGATGGTCCGGGAAGTGATAGAGAATTTTGGCCGTGGTCAGCCCATAGCCCCTGAGCATAAGGTCCAATTCGGAATGATCGCTCATTGCAGCCCCTAACGGTCGATCTCCTTTCCTCCCAACGTCCGAGTCTGCGCTCAGTTGCTTAACTGTCTATTGATTTTAGCACCTCCGAGGCGAGTTTTCCATCATTAAAACAGTTGGTTAGCAGCGACGGGCAGCGAGTGCTGACAGTGTTTCGCATTGCCCCTGCGTCATCCCGCCACGCGAATCCAACGTCTAATGTTGCCGTCGCCGCGGAACTGTTAATAATGCCCGCGAATTCGCGGCCGTTTTGCCGCGATGCCGCTGGCGGCTCAAGCCGGTGGAGTGGTTTGGGAGGAAAGCAAGAAATGTCCGATGTGCATGTCCACCGCGTCCAGCCGGCGTGGAAGAAGAACGCGTTGATCGACAACGACACCTACCTCAAATGGTATACCGACAGCGTGAAGAACCCGGACAAATTCTGGGGCAAGCACGGCAAGCGCATCGACTGGTTCAAGCCTTTCACGAAGGTCAAGAACACCTCGTTCGACGGCAAGGTCTCGATCAAGTGGTTCGAGGACGGTCTGACCAACGTCTCCTACAACTGCATCGACCGGCACCTGAAGAAGCGCGGCGACCAGACCGCGATCATCTGGGAGGGCGACAACCCTTACGACGACAGGAAGATCACCTACAACGAGCTCCACGCGCATGTCTGCCGCTTCGCCAACGTGCTGAAGAAACACGGCGTCAAGAAGGGCGATCGCGTCACCATCTACATGCCGATGATCCCGGAAACGGCTTATGCGATGCTGGCCTGCACGCGGATCGGCGCCATCCATTCGGTCGTCTTCGGCGGCTTCTCGCCCGACGCGCTGGCCGGCCGCATCGACGACTGCAAGTCGACCGTCGTCGTCACCGCCGACGAGGGCCTGCGCGGCGGCAAGCCGATCCCACTCAAGGACAACACCGACAAGGCGATCGACATCGCCGCAAAGGCCGGCACCAAGGTCGAGAAGGTCGTGGTGGTGCGCCGCACCGGCGGCAAGACCGGTTGGGTGCCGGGCCGCGACGTCTGGTACCATGACGAGGCGGCGACCGTTAAGGCCGACTGCAAACCGGAGAAGATGAAGGCGGAGGATCCGCTGTTCATCCTCTACACTTCGGGCTCGACCGGCAAGCCGAAGGGCGTGCTGCACACCACCGCCGGCTATCTCGTCTATGCCTCGATGACCCACCAATATGTGTTCGATTACCATGACGGCGACATCTACTGGTGCACGGCCGATGTCGGCTGGGTCACGGGCCACAGCTATATTGTCTACGGACCTCTGGCCAACGGCGCCACGACGCTGATGTTCGAGGGCGTTCCGAACTACCCGTCGCAGTCGCGTTTCTGGGAAGTCATCGACAAGCACAACGTCAACATCTTCTACACCGCGCCGACGGCGCTGCGCGCGCTGATGGGCGCCGGCGACAGCCATGTGAAGAAGACCTCGCGCAAGTCGCTGCGCGTGCTGGGCACGGTCGGCGAGCCGATCAATCCGGAGGCCTGGGAATGGTATTTCAACGTCGTCGGCAACGGCAAGAGGCCGATCGTCGACACCTGGTGGCAGACCGAAACCGGCGGCATCCTGATCACGCCGCTGCCGGGCGCCACCGACCTCAAGGCCGGCTCGGCCACGCGCCCCTTCTTCGGCGTCCAGCCGCAGCTGGTCGACGGCGAAGGCAAGGTGCTGGAAGGAGCCGCCGACGGGAATCTCTGCATCATCGATTCCTGGCCTGGCCAGATGCGCACCGTCTATGGCGACCACGAGCGGTTCGTGCAGACCTATTTCTCGACCTACAAAGGCAAGTACTTCACCGGCGACGGCTGCCGCCGTGACGCCGACGGCTATTACTGGATCACCGGCCGCGTCGACGACGTCATCAACGTCTCCGGCCACCGCATGGGCACGGCCGAGGTCGAGTCGGCGCTGGTCAGCCACGACAAGGTTTCCGAAGCCGCGGTCGTCGGCTATCCGCACGACATCAAGGGGCAGGGCATCTACTGCTATGTGACGCTGATGGCCGGCACCCAATCGAGCGAGGACCTGCGCAAGGAACTCGTCGCCCATGTCCGCAAGGAGATCGGCGCCATCGCCACGCCGGACAAGATCCAATTCGCGCCCGGCCTGCCGAAAACCCGTTCTGGCAAGATCATGCGCCGCATCCTGCGCAAGATCGCCGAGGACGATTTCGGTTCGCTGGGCGACACCTCGACGCTGGCCGATCCGGCCGTGGTCGACGACCTCGTCGCCAACCGCCAGAACAAGAAGGGCTAATGACCGGCGAACTCGGCACCGTCAGCCAGCTCTGGCGCTATCCGGCGAGTTCGCTCGCCGGCGAGCGGCTCGATGCTATTACGGTCGGGCTGAAGACCGTTGACGGCGACCGGCTGTTCGGACTGGTCGACGCTTCCGACGGCGAAATCGCCCGCCCGGATCGCGAAGCCAGATGGCACAAGGTGCCGCTGATCCGCGCTAGGCTGACCGGAGACCGGCGGCTGGAAGTCGCCGTGCCCGGCGGCGGCTGGCAGCCGGCGCCCGATCCGGAAAGCGATCGGGCAGTTTCAGCCTTTCTCGGCTTCGTGGCCTCCATCCGTCCGTTCGGCGCTGAGAACGCGGCGCCCGGCTATGCCGGCCCGCTGACCGAAGCCCGCTATGCCAAGGCGCCCATCCATCTGCTCACCACCGCCTCGATCGCCAGGCCGAGGGCGTTGCATCCCGAGGGCACGCCCGATCCGCGCCGTTTCCGCCCCAACATCGTCGTCGACATGGCGCCGGTCGAGGGCGCCTTCCCGGAGACCGAATGGATCGGCAGGAAGCTCGCGGTGGGCGATCTCGAGCTCACCGTCTCCGAACCCTGCCGCCGCTGTGGCTTCACCATCATCGCGCAGGACGGCTTCGACACTGATCCCGGCATCCTGCGCAATCTGGTGCGCCACAACGCCCACAATCTCGGCGTCTACTGCACCGTCGACCGGCCGGCGCGGGGTCGCGGTCGGCGCGCCGATCCGTTTCGTGGACTGAAGCAGGCTGCATTGCAGGTTCTACCGGTACAAATCTTCTTACCGGTACAAATCCGCCCGCGTCGGCGGCAGGCCGCTCGGGCCGCGGGCGCGCCTGGTGGCGACGGTCTGGAAGATCTGTGCCGAGCCGCGCTCGAAGGTGATCGAGCAACCCGCCAGATAGAGCAGCCACAGCCGCGCCTTGGCTTCGCCCACTTCGGCGATCGCCTCGTCGAAGCGTGCCTGCAGGCGCTGCGCCCACAGCCGGCAGGTTCGCGCATAATGCTCGCGCAGGTTCTCGACGTCATAGGCGAGGAACCCGTGCGCCTCGAGATTGCCGAGCGTCATGCCGATCGTGTCAACCTCGCCGCCGGGAAAGATGTATTTGATCAGCGCCTTGTATTCCGCGCCCTTGCGCAGCGTCTTCCTGGTGCTGCCCTTGCCGCGCCGGGTAATGGCATGGTGCAGGTAGATGCCACCGGGCTTCAGCAGCCGGTGGATCGCCGAGAAATAGGCCGCGTGATTGGCAAGGCCCAGATGCTCGAACATGCCGATCGACGAGATCTTGTCAAAGGTGCCGGAGAGTTCGGCGTAAGATTTTATCTCGATGGTGATGCGATCCTCCAACCCTTCGGCGCGGATGCGCTCGCGGGCAAGGTCGGTCTGGGCTTGCGACAGCGAGACGCCGCGACCGACGACCCCGTAATTCTTCGCCGCATGGATAAGCATCGCACCCCAACCGCAGCCGATGTCGAGGAGCCTTTCGCCAGGCTTCAGCCTGAGCTTGCGGCAGATGTGGTCGAGCTTGTCGACTTGCGCCTGATCGATGCCGTTGGCGAAATCGTGAAAATAGCCGCAGCTGTAGACCATGCGCTCGTCGAGGAAGAGCCGATAGAAATCATTCGAAATGTCGTAATGATGTTGGATAGCCTCTTTGTTCGATCCGCTTACGAAAGGCCTGCGACCGGAAAGATCGCTGCGAGCCGTCATCTGCTTGCGCGAAAACAACACCGAGGGCAGGTCGCGAAGGATTTCCAGCTTCGGCAGGGACTTGAGTTTCGTCTTGAGCTTGCCTTGCGAAGGCAGGGCATAGAAATCGAACAGTGTGCCTTCTTCGATATCGACGGTTTTGGAAACCCACATCTCGACCAGCGTTGAGAACGTCGGCCGGCGGACCAGTTGCCAGACGATGTCCTGATCGTTGATGGCAAGCACTGGGCCGTCAGCGGGCCCGATCCGCTCGCCGGTCCACAGTCTGACCGCAAAACCCGGCTTCAGCGTTTCGACGAGCGTGCGTACGATACGCTCGGCTCTGTCGGCGGCGTCCATTCCCACCTCCCGATATGTCGCATCCGCCCATTCCCGAGGCTGCAGTGTCATCCACCGGCCTGTGGACCGCAATCCCGGTCTGTTGCGCAAAAGCACCGCAGGACCAGATTTGCCCGTGTGAGGGAAGGTCATTCCGTTGCGTCATCTTGTCTTTTGCTGCAACGCACCCCATCATTGGGGTGTGTTCAACAAACCGAAAGGAGGTGATCCGATGTCGAGTGATTTCGTTTTCCATAACGTGAGCTCTGCGGATTGCACTTCCGGGAAGCAGTCTTCCCGTTAAGGCGCGAGACGCGCGGCAGGTAGCCCGAAGGGGTTGCCGCCAGGAGCCGCGTCATGGACGGAAACACGGAAGGCCGCCGGCTTCGCAAGAAGCGGCGGCCTTTTCCGTATGGAGGCGGCTTTCGGGCGGCGTGACAGCCGCTACCTGGTCACCGTCAGCTTGTCGATATTGCGCACGATATCCTGGAAGGCCTGGTTGAGCTCGGTGCCGTTGGCGGCCTGGTAGAAATGCTTGCTGATGCCGGTGTCGGGACTGGCGCAGGACTGCAGCGTCGACTTGGCGTTCGTCTCGGTCAGCGCAAAGCCGACGGTGAATATCTCGATGCCCTGATCGCGCATGGCCGCGCAGAGCGTCGTCGCCGCAGTTCGCGTCTGCACCTTGCCGGCGTTGTTGTAGACCTGATCCGGGCCGTTGGCGTCGAAATAGGACAGGTTGAATTCGCCGTCGGTCATCAGGATCACATATTTCGCCACCTTCTTCGGATCCATCTTGGCCGGCCGTTGCGAGGCGCCCATCACGCTGCCCCAATTCTCCGAAAGCATGTACCAGGCCCATTGCACGCCGATATGGCCGGCGGTTCCGCCGGAAGCGACCAGGTCCTTGATGACGTTGTTCAGGGTCGACGCACTCGCGGTCAGCGGCTGAACCGTGGCAACGGGGCAGGCTGTTGTGTTGGTCTGCTGGGCGAAGGCCGACAAATAGAGGTCGCGGTTGACCATGCTGACATCCGGACCGGCATCCGAATATTGATAGGCGCCCTTGCGCTCGGTCGCGCAATTGTCCGGCCGTGTCGATGCCGAGACATATTTCGGATCGTCATTGGCGGGCGCTTGCTTGCGCTCGCTGGGCTTGGTCTCGACAAAGACCGTGCTAGCGGCAAGCGAGCCCACATTGACCGAATTGGCATAAGGCACGATCGCCACCCGCACGCGCGGATTGGTGGCGCTCTGGCCGGTCAGGAAGGAATTGACCGCGTTGCTCGCCGCCGTCCTCAGGTCCTTGATCTTCTGGCCCGCCATCGAACCGGTGACGTCCAGCATCATCGCCACCTCCACCGTCTTGTCCGAGTAGAGCGCGGTGGTCGAAGCGGTCACGCGCCGCATGCTGTCGGTGCTGAACAGCGGAAAGAAGAGGCCGACATCGGCATGCGCATCCGCCTGCACGGTGTTGGCCGTCTTGTCGACCGTAAGCTTGTCCAGCACGATCTGGTTGGCCTGCAGGATGCCGGCGGTGCTGTTGGCGTCGAGGAATGCCTGCACCGTTTTGCTGGCGTCGGCTTCCGTGATGATGCCGAGGGTGAGATCGCGGGCCGTCGAGGTCACGGCGGCGTCGACGACGCCCTGCAAGCTCGACCTCGCATTGTAGAGCTGCGAGATGTTGACCGCGAATCCCACACCCAGCGCGAGAACAGATACAGCGGCTCCGAACAGAACCGCGAAATTGCCTTCGCGATTCCGGGTAAAGTCGTCCACCCCACGAACGACACCTCTGAACTGCCGCATCCCTTCCGCCTCCATTGTTTTGCGGCACTGCGCCGCTCGGCAAAGGCGTTGCAGGATTTCGGCCAGACCCGGATAGTCTGCCGCCGAAAGACGCTTAGCAGGCAGTTAGCGCATTGTTTTTACTGGCTTTTGGCGGATTTATAGGTGAACGGGAAGTAAACAAAAATGCGCTGGCGAAGCAACCTTCACGAAGCGCTTACCATGACCTCGACAGCTGGCGCGGCCGTTCTCTCTTCGGCACAATCGAACTGTGCCGAAGCGGGTCAGCGGCAGCCATGAGCCGTGATGAAACAATACGGCGCTGGGTCTTTGGGCACCGGAAGCCCAGGAGGCCGTCCTTCGCAGGCCGGCCTCACCCGAATATCACCGACCTTAAGCCAGCATATGCGCGCTGACCGTCCGGTCGACGCCGTGATGCGGAGGATTGAAGCGATTGCCCTCCTGCTCGTAGGTCCAGACCTTGAACAGGGCAAGCCGGTGCGGACCGAAACTGTGCAGGAGCGGCACGTCGGTGGCGTCGCGGCCGCGCGCGATGACGACGCGGCCGATGCGCGGCCGGTTGTGGCGCGGATCGAACGTGTACCATTTGCCGTCGAGGAAGACTTCCATCCAGGCAGAAAAATCCATCGGCGCCGGATCGACCGGCACGCCGATGTCGCCGAGATAGCCGTTCACATAGCGCGCCGGAATGTTCATGCATCGGCAAAGCGTGATCGCCAGATGCGCGAAATCGCGGCAGACCCCGACGCGCTCCTCATGCGCCTGCGCCGCCGTGCGGTTGGCGCGTGCATAGCCGTAGCCGAAGGAAAGCCGGCTGTTGACATAGTTGACGATCGCCTGGACGCGCGCCCAGCCCGGCGGCAGATGGCCGAAACGCTGCCAGGCGATGTCGCTGAGATGATCGGTCTCGCAATAGCGGCTGCCGAGCAGGTAGACCAGCACGTCGTCGGGCAGTTCCGCGACCGGCGTTTCCCGCGCCAGCGTGTTGACCTCGTCGGTCTCGCCGCTGTCCTCGATCGCCGCGTCGTAGAGGATGCGGAAGCTTCCGGCGGGTGCCGTGAAGCGGCGGCATACATTGCCGTGGCGGTCGTGATAGGTCCGGGTCGGCACCGACGGCGAGGTCAGGACCCGCGTCTGCCGCTTGATGTCGGCATGCCGGTCGGGATGGATGTCGAGAAGCGAGATGATCGGCGTCGCCGCCGCGCATTCGATGGCGATTTCATAGCCGAGCCGTATCAGCACGCATGCCCCCTTTGGTGATTTTGGAAAGACAGCCCCTTCAACGCAACGAACCGGAGGTTGTTCCCACGCGCGGAATCGAAATGCGCGCATCTCGCCTTCTCAGCCAGCGATGGCCGGTCTAAACTGGGTACTACGTTTCGCTCTCCCAGAAAACGATTCTCCAGGAAAACCCGATGTTCGCAGGCTCAAAGTTCGCTGCCTTCCTGTTTGACATGGACGGCACGGTGCTCAACTCGATCGCCGCGGCCGAACGGGTGTGGACGAAATGGGCGGAGCGTCACGGGCTCGACGTGGCAAGCTTCCTGCCGACGATCCATGGCAAGCGGGCGATCGAGACGATTGCCGGACTAATGCTTCCGGGTGTCGATGCGGTTGCCGAAGCCAACGCGCTGCTCAAGGCCGAGGCGGACGATCTCGAAGGCATCGTTCCGATTCCCGGCGCCGTCGCCTTCCTGGAATCGCTGCCGCCTGAGCGCTGGGCCATCGTCACCTCGGCGCCGCGCGAGTTGGCGCTGCTGCGCATCAAGGCGGCCGGCATTCCGGTTCCCGGCATGATGGTGACGGCGGAAGACGTGACCCATGGCAAGCCGGCGCCGGATTGTTTTCTCCTGGCGGCAAAACGTTTTGGCGTCGAGGCGCGCGACTGCCTGGTCTTCGAGGATGCGCCGGCAGGCATCGCGGCGGGCGAGGCTTCCGGCGCTTCGGTGATGGTGATCAGCGCCACGCACGTCCACCCGCTCGTCACACCGCACCCGACGATCCGTTCCTATGATGAAATCGGCATTGCGACTGACGAAAGTGGTTTCATCGTTTTGTCGCCGACACGGGCGGCGGCTTAGTCCCTCGCACAGGGAGTTTGATGGATTGCAGACTTATCGGCAGGTGAGATTTTCACCGTTCGTTCTCATCAGAAGTCGCTCGCCAGCCCCTTGACCTCCCAGTCGCCATAGCGGCCGGGTTCGTTACCGCCGCGACCACCGATCTCCTTCGGCAATTGCGCTTCCGCCTCTCGGTAGTTCCGGCGACGCGCTTCTGCTTCGGCCAATGCGCGCTGCGCCGCTGGCGTCAGCGTTTTTTGTGGCTCTTCGGTCGTTGCAACTGCTTCGGTTTTGCTTGGCTGTTCGGTCATGTGATAGTCCCTGCCGATTGAAACGAAGGCCGGCGTTTCCCATCATATAGCCATGATGATGGGAGGATCGACCCCTATTCGCTGCCACGCCACACGGATGACACGATGAACACGCTTCGCACCGCCATGCTTCTTGCCGCGATGACGGCGCTGTTCATGGGCGTCGGCTACCTGATCGGCGGCTCGGGCGGCATGGTCATCGCGCTTTTGATCGCCGCCGGCACCAACCTGTTCAGCTACTGGAACGCCGACAAGATGGTGCTGTCGATGAACCGCGCCGTCGAGGTCGACGAGAAGAATGCGCCCGAATATTACGCGATCGTCCAGGGCCTGGCCAAGCAGGCCGGCCTGCCGATGCCGAAGACCTATCTGATCGACAACCCGCAGCCAAACGCCTTCGCCACCGGCCGCAATCCCGAGAACGCGGCGGTGGCGGCGTCCACGGGCCTGCTCGAGCGGCTCTCCCATGAGGAGGTCGCGGCGGTGATGGCGCATGAGCTTGCCCATGTGCAGCATCGCGACACGCTGACGATGACGATCGTGGCGACACTCGCCGGCGCGATTTCGATGCTCGGCAATTTCGCCTTCTTCCTCGGCGGCAGCCGCGAGAACAACAACCCGTTCGGCTTCGTCGGCGTGCTGGTGGCCATGCTGGTGGCGCCCTTCGCCGCCATGGTCGTGCAGATGGCGGTGAGTCGCACGCGCGAATACGAGGCCGACCGGCGCGGCGCCGAGATCTGCGGCCACCCGCTGTGGCTGGCCTCGGCGCTCGCCAAGATCGCGCGCGGCGCCGAACAGATCCCGAATGAGGATGCCGAGCGCAATCCGGCAATGGCGCATCTCTTCATCATCAATCCGCTTCACGGCGAGCGCATGGACAATCTGTTCTCGACCCATCCGAGCACGGAAAACCGCATCGCCGCGCTGCAGGAGATGGCGCGAGCGATGGGCGGCGCATCGCCGGCCGATCGGCGCGCGGCATCCGTGCCGCCCATCCAGCCCGAGGAGGCTCCGGCCGGTCCGTGGGGCAAGCCGGCGCAGCCCGCGCCGCCTGCCGAACCGCCGCAGCCAAGACCCAATCCCTGGGGCCGCAACCCGACCGGAACCCGCAACGCCGGGCGCAGGGGTCCCTGGTCGTGACGCCGCCGAGGCGCGGACAGCCAGGCAATCCGCAACGCAAGGCCGATGATGAGATAGGCGGCCTTGCCGCGCGCAAGGCGGCGGCGCGGCTGCTGGCTGCCGTCATCGATGCCCGCACGCCCTTGGACGGATTGACCGACAACGAGCACGGCCACCCGCAATACAAGGCGCTGGACGGGCGCGACCGCGCGCTGGTGCGCGCCATCCTGGTGACCGCGCTGCGCCATCGCATGACCATTGCCGGCCTGCTGTCCAGGCGGCTGGAAAAGCCGCTGCCGCCCAATGCCACCGCGCTCTCGCACATCCTCAATGTCGCCGCCGCGCAGATCCTGTTTCTCGATGTTCCCGACAGCGCCGCCGTCGATCTTGCCGTCACCCACGCCAAATCCGATCCGCGAACGCTGCGTTTCGCCGGCCTCGTCAACGGCGTGCTGCGTTCGCTTGCCCGCGCCAAGGAGGCCGAGCTTGGCCCGGCGCTTGCCGCCACCAACGAGGCGCCGCAATGGTTCTCCGAGCGGCTGACCGCCGCTTACGGCGCCGACAAGGCGCGCGCCATTCTCGCCGCGCATCGCAACGAGGCACCCATCGATTTCAGCGTCAAGGCCGATCCGGCGCACTGGGCCGAGCGTCTAAGCGGCATCGTTCTGCCCACCGGCACGGTGCGTGTCGAAAAGCTCTCGGCCCATGTCATCGACCTGCCCGGCTTCGCCGACGGCGCCTGGTGGGTGCAGGACACGGCCGCCAGCCTGCCGGCGCGCCTGTTCGGCGACATAAGTGGACAGCGCGTCGCCGACCTGTGCGCCGCGCCCGGCGGCAAGACGGCGCAGCTTATCGTCGCCGGCGCCAGCGTCACCGCGGTCGATACCTCCAAGAACCGGCTGGCGCGGCTGAAGCAGAACCTCGACCGCCTCGGCCTGACAGCCGAGCTCGTCCAGACCGACCTACTGGATTACCGGCCGGCGCAGTTGTTCGACGCCGTGCTGCTCGACGCGCCCTGCTCCTCGACCGGAACGGTGCGCCGTCACCCCGACGTACCGTGGACCAAGACCATGGCCGATGTCGAGAAGCTCGCCGCCCTCCAGCGCAATCTGCTTGCCCACGCCTTCACGCTGGTCAGGCCCGGCGGTCGCATCGTCTTTTCCAACTGCTCGCTCGACCCGATCGAAGGCGAGGAACTTTACCGCGCCTTCCTTGCCGAAACCCCCGGGGTGATCGACGACCCGATCCGCCCGGGCGAGTTCGCCGACGTCGATCCGTTCCTTACATCTGCGGGCGCGCTGCGCACGACGCCCGCCGACCTGACGCTTGAATCGCCAGGGATTTCCGGTCTGGACGGCTTCTTCGCCGCGCGCATGCGCCGAGCGACGCAGCGGCGTTAATTCGCGTTGACGTCCGGGGCGCCGGTTCTGCAGCGGAGCTCAGGAGATTTGCGGTGATTGCGCCAAACTTCGCGGCTTGCTGAACGCCGCAATGGCCGAACAGACGCCCGCAAACTGCAACGCCGCTCCAAGCCCTTCGGCGGGAGACGGCAATCGCCTCTCGAACATGAAGCCATAGGCGAGGCCGAACACCGTTTCGGCAACGATCAGTTGGGCCGACAGGGCGAGCGGCAGGCGGCGGGAAGCCACGACCCAGCACCATGTCGCGAACCACGAGCCGGCCAGGCCCATCACCGCGGCCCATCCGACAAAGCGGAAGACCTCGGAAGCTGAGACCGTGTCCGCCAGCACGAAAGAGGCCAGCGGCAGCAGAAGCAGGCCTCCGATGGCTGCACCGATGCCTTGAAGCCCTGTCCACTGCAGCCCGTCCGGCGCGTCGGGCGATCGCATCACGGCCGCATTTGCCAGCCCATAAGCAATCCAGATCACCAGCGCCATGCAGCTGGCGAGAATGCCAAGCGTGATCGACGCCGCATTGGAAACCTCCGCCGCGCCGATCGTCGCGACATTGACGATCGCCACGCCAACCGCAGTAAACGTCAAGGGCATGGCGAGCGCCTGCCACGGCACGGACCGATCCCGGAAGTTGGCCACGATCGCCAGGAACACCGGCATCGTGCCGATGACGACCGGCGGGATCGCCGCGCCCGCAAGCTGCACGGCAAACGCGGCGCTGACGAAATAGCCCACATATCCCGCGCCGCCGAGAAGCAGTCCCGTCAGGAGCCGCAAGGGCTTGAATCCGGCCGGGCGGAACCGTCGATCGAGCATCAGGAGGAGGCAGGCCAGACCGAAGATGCCATAGCGCGCAATGGTCAAATCCCATGCCGTGAACGGGGCGACGGCCCGAGGCGCAACAAAGGTCAGGCCCCACAGCGCGCAAGTGGCGAGGCCGGCAATAATCCCAAGCAGCATGATTTTCTCCTGTTGGGGGCCATCATGCAATTTGATTTGCCGTTTTATATGGAAGTATAGGGGATCGTCGGCTATTTTCCTTGCCATGACGAAGGCAAAACCTCCTCGAAACCTGCAATCTCGAAATTCGACGCTCGACGAGACCGACGCGCGCATTGTTGCCGCGCTCGATTCCGATGCGCGATTATCGATGAGCGAGCTCGCCCGGCTTGTCGGCATGTCGGCGCCGAGCGTGTCGGAACGGGTCCGCAGACTGGAAGCCGGCGGTGTCGTTCGAGGCTTCACCATCGATGTGGATACACGCGCGATCGGCTACGAGATCCGGGCGATGGTGAGGATCAGGCCGTTGCCCGGAAAGTTGCATCTGGTCGAGAAGCTCATTCAGGAGCAGCCGAAATTTGTCCAATGCGACAAGATCACTGGTGACGATCCTTTTCTTGCGCGCCTGGTCGTCCATTCGATCGAGCAGATGGACGATGTTCTTGAGTCTCTTTCCGAGCACGCCGTTACCAGCACGGCCGTGATCAAGGGGACCTCGGTCAAACGGCGATTGCCGCCCCTGTAGCGCGCGGATCTCGCCGGCAACCGCGGACACCTGCGGGGGGGACCCACGGCTCACTCTGCGCGACGAACCGACCTTTTTAGGGACGGCCCCGCCGTGGCGGCGTGAAGCGGTTCACTTAGGCGAATTCCGCCTTCGCATAAGTTCTTGAATCGCATAAGCTTGTGCTTGGGTTACGGGGACATCAGGAGGGCTTTTGGCACTTGTTGCCGGCAGCACGACGCGTCTATGGACGCTTGTCGCGAAGGAGTTCTGGCGCAAGACGCGCCGGCGTTTGCGCGCCGGTCCGGTCTATCGCTGGCGCTATTCCGGCCGCACGCCTGAACGTGTCCTGATCGCCCCGCCGGATTTGCGGCTCGCCGATCCGCAGATCGCGCTGGAGATTTATTACGGCCGCTACCCGCTGTCCGGCCATCTGGTCGAGACGGGCGGCACCTCGCCTTTTCAGCTCGACGTGCCCAATCGCGGCTGGCAGAAATCGCTGCATGGCTTCCGCTGGCTGCGCCATATGCGCGCCGCCGGCACCGAGCTCGCCGCCGCCAATGCCAGGGCGCTGGTGACCGACTGGATCGCCATGCACGGCAACCAAATTTCCGGCGTCGCCTGGGAGCCGGGAACGACGGCCAAGAGGGTGATCGCCTGGCTGCAGCATTCCTCGGTGGTGCTGCAGGGCGCCGAATTCCCGTTCTATCGCGCCTTCCTCAAATCGCTTGCCGTGCAGATCCGCTACCTGCGTTCGATGGCGCGCGAGATGCCGGATGGCGAGGCCAGATTGCGCGCCCGCATCGCGCTCGCCTTCGCCGCGCTGTCCCTGCCGGCGCCGGCCTCGGCGCTGCGTTCCGCGACGCGCCACCTGGCCGAGGAGCTGGAGCATCAAATCCTGCCCGATGGCGGCCACATCTCGCGCAAACCGATGGCGGTGCTGGAGTTGCTCGCCGATCTCCTGCCGCTGCGCCAAACCTATGCCAACCAGGCCGAAGCGCCGCCGGCGGCCCTGATCGGAGCCATCGACCGCATGTTGCCGGCGCTGCGTTTCTTCCGCCATCAGGACGGCAGCCTTGCCCGCTTCAACGGCATGGGCGCCACCATCCATGACCGCATCGCCACCATCATGCGCCATGACGACACGGCGGGCGCCCCGCTGCTGCACGCGCCGCATTCCGGCTATGAGCGCCTTTCGATGGGCGGCGTGACGATTATCGCCGACACCGGCCTGCCGCCGCCGATCGATGTCTCCAACGCAGCACACGCCGGCTGTCTCGCCTTCGAACTCTCGTCCGGGCGCCAGCACTTCATCGTCAATGCCGGAATTGATACGTACGGCGCCCCGGAATTCCGGCCGCTGGCCCGCGCCACCGCCGCGCATTCGACCGCCACGATCAACGACACCTCGTCGGCGCGCTTCAGCCACTCGCTGCGCGTCAGCGACCTTTTGGGTTCACCGCTGATCGGCGGCCCGCAGCACGTGCCCTGCAAGCGCCTCGACCAGCAGGGCATGCAGGGCTTCGTCGCTCGCCATGACGGCTATGTCCAGCAATTCGGCTTCCTGCATGAGCGCGAGCTGAAGCTTGGCACGAACGGCAACGTGCTGACCGGCCGCGACCGGTTCCTGCGCCAAGGCGGCGGGACGATCCGCAACAATGGCCGGGACTTCGTCACGGTGCGCTTCCATGTCCATCCCGACATCAGCTTGCTGCAGGACGACCACGACCGGCTGACGCTTGCCGCCGCGCAAGGCGACAGCTGGGTCTTCACCTGCGCCGAAGTGGTGCCGGAGGTCGAGGAATCGATCTATTTCGCCGGCCTGAGCGGCCCGCGCCGCAGCCGGCAGATCGTGCTCGCTTTCAAGGCCTCGGAAATTGCCGAGGTCCACTGGCAGCTGACCCGCACCGATATCGCCGGCTATCCCGAAAGCAACTGAGCCTGCCCGGCAAACGCGGCTGCGCGCCTGACCCCAGATTCACTTGATTTCCGGGGCTCATATGCTAGGGCCGGCCAACGTCCCTTCCAACAGCTCTGAAAGGCCGCCCGCCATGGCCGTGCCCACAAAAAACATTCCGGCGCCGGATCTCGTTCCGGTGCGCCGCGCCCTGCTTTCCGTCTTCGACAAGACCGGTCTAGTCGACTTTGCCAAAGCGCTCACCGCTGCCGGCGTCGAACTGGTCTCGACGGGCGGCACGGCAAAGACCATCGCCGAGGCCGGCCTTGCGGTGCGCGATGTTTCCGAGCTAACCGGCTTTCCCGAGATCATGGACGGCCGGGTGAAGACCTTGCATCCTTCGGTGCACGGCGCGCTGCTCGGCATCCGCGACGATGCCGATCATGCCAAGGCCATGCGCGACCATCACATCGAGCCGATCGAC
Source organism: Mesorhizobium sp. WSM3859 (assembly GCF_002295065.1). Classification (GTDB taxonomy): domain Bacteria; phylum Pseudomonadota; class Alphaproteobacteria; order Rhizobiales; family Rhizobiaceae; genus Mesorhizobium. Next base: position 130,414 of record NZ_NSGG01000003.1, on the reverse strand, counting down.
CTTCTCGTCTCGAACCTCTATCCGTTCGAGGAGGTCCGCCACTCCGGCGCCGGCTATGCGTCGATCGTCGAGAACATAGACATCGGCGGACCGGCGATGATCCGCGCCGCAGCCAAGAACCACGCTTACGTCGCCATCGTCACCGACCCTGCCGACTACGCTTCCGTCATCAACGCGTTGAAGATGAATCTCGGCTCGCTGTCGCTCGAGTTCCGCAAGATGCTGGCGGCCAAGGCCTTTGCCCGCACCGCAACTTACGACGCGGCGATCTCCGGCTGGTTTGCCGAAGCGCTGGACATCGAGCACCCGACATGGCGCGCTTTCGGCGGCCGGCTCGACCAGGTGATGCGCTATGGCGAGAACCCGCATCAGAATGCGGGCTTCTATCTCTCGGGAGACAAGCGGCCGGGTGTCGCCACCGCCAGGCAACTGCAGGGCAAGCAGCTCTCCTACAACAACATCAACGACACCGATGCCGCCTTCGAGCTCGTCGGCGAGTTCGATCCGGCCCGCTCGGCGGCGATCGCCATCATCAAGCACGCCAACCCCTGCGGCGTCGCCGAAGGCTCGTCGCTGAAGGCGGCCTACGCCAAGGCGCTGGCTTGCGACCCGGTCTCGGCCTTTGGCGGCATCGTCGCCATGAACCGCATCCTCGACGCCGAGGCGGCGGAGGAGATCGTGAAAATCTTCACCGAGGTGATCATCGCGCCGGACGCCACCGACGAAGCCGCCGCGATCGTCGCGGCGAAGAAGAATTTGCGCCTGCTGGTCACCGGCGGCCTGCCCGACCCGCGCGCCGCCGGCACGACGGTGAAGTCGGTCGCTGGCGGGCTCCTGGTGCAGAGCCGCGACAATGCCGTGGTCGACGACCTCGAATTGAAAGTGGTGACCAAGCGCGCGCCGACGCCGGCCGAACTGGCCGACCTCAAATTCGCCTTCCGCGTCGCCAAGCACGTGAAGTCCAACGCTATCGTCTATGTGAAGAACGGAGCGACGGTCGGCATCGGCGCCGGCCAGATGAGCCGCGTCGATTCCTCGCGCATCGCCGCCCGCAAGGCGCTCGACGCGGCCGAAGCCGCGGGCCTCGCCCAACCGCTGACTAAGGGCTCTGTCGTTGCCTCAGACGCCTTCTTCCCCTTCGCCGATGGGCTGTTGTCGGCGATCGAGGCCGGCGCCACGGCTGTCATCCAGCCCGGCGGCTCGATGCGCGATGACGACGTCATCGCCGCCGCCGACGCGCACGGCATCGCCATGGTGTTTACCGGGATAAGGCATTTTAGGCATTAGCGCTGTTTCCTTCTCCCCTTGTGGGAGAAGGTGTCGCCGAAGGCGACGGATGAGGGGTGCTCCAGGGAATGAGACGTTGACGATTGCGGCTTTAAACGAGCGTACTCGCCAAGCTGGAACACCCCTCATCCGTCTCGGCGCTGCGCGCCGATCCACCTTCTCCCACAAGGGGAGAAGGAGAGAGCTACTCCACCGGCTTGTCCGCCGGATAGGGCGTCCAGATCAAGATCGCCATGCCGATGCCGAGGAACAGCACGATTGTCGCCATGCCGAGCCGATCCGAGCCGCTGGCCAGACCGACCGTTGCCACCATGAATGGCGCCAGAAAACTCGTTGCCCGTCCGGCCAGCGCATAGATGCCGAAATAGCGTCCCGACTCTGCCGCAGTGACGCTGCGCGCCATATAGGAGCGCGACGATGCCTGCACGGGGCCGAAGGCAAGCCCGATCAACAGACCATAGAAAATGTAGGCCTTTTCCGCCGCTGTGCCGAACAGGCCACCTGAATCAGCGGTGGACAACTGCACAATGCCGAGCAGCGTGAAACCCGGACCGGTCGAGACAATGCCGATTGTCGCGATGCTGAGCAGCACAAGCGAGACGATCACTATGGTCTTCGAGCCGAGCCGGGTGTCCAGAAAGGCAGCGCCCCAGCAGCCAAATATGGCGACGACATTTAGGATGATGCCGAAGATCCCGACCTCGGTAATCGACCAGCCGAACATCTTAGCGGCGAAGGCAGCGCCCAGCGCCAGAAGCGCGTTGACGCCATCCTGGTAGATCATGCGGGCAATCAGGAAGCGAAAGATGCCGCTGCGCTGGCGCACTTCAGCCAAGGTCGACTTCAGTTCCGACAGGCCCTCGCGAACCGCTCGCCCGATCGGAATGCCTTTTATGGCGTCCGGCGTGAAGAAGAACATCGGCAAGATGAACAGAAAATACCAGGCGGCCGACATCGGCCCGGTGAAGCGCGCGTCCTCGCCGAGTTTCGGGTCCAGCCCGAAGAGCGGGTCGATGCCGATGATCGTCTTGCCGGTCTCTGGCGAGCCCGCCAGACAGGCAATGACGAAGATCAGCGCGATCATGCCGCCGAGGTAGCCGAGCCCCCAGGCGATGTTGGAGATCCTTCCGATCTCGCTCTTCGGCACCAGACGCGGCATCATCGAGTCGTTGAAGACAGTCGAGAATTCTGCGGCCACCGAAGCCAGCGAGAACAAAGCCACGATCAGGAAGAGGTTTGATCCGGGCGCCGCAAACCACAGCAGACTAAGACTGGTGATCTTGATTGCCGCGAAAAACGCGATCCACGGCTTGCGCGGCCCGGTCTGGTCGGCGATCGAGCCGAGCACGGGCGAGAGCACCGCGATGACCAGGCCAGCAGCGGCGATGCCGTAGCCCCATACGGCTAGGCCGGTATTTGGATCGCTCGCCATGCGCGAGACGAAATACGGTCCGAAGATGAAAGTGGTGACGACGGTGAAGAAAGGCTGCGCCGCCCAGTCGAAGAACATCCAGCCCCAGATGCCGCGCCCCGATGCCCGCTGCACTGTCTCTACTGCCGCCATGCTTTCTCCCCTGGCACCGCTCATGTCGGGGGCCATGTCTGCATGTTTTTCATGACGGCGCAAATAGGCTCGGCTTGCGGCCTGCGACGGCCGTCGCGCAGCCGAAGAAGAAGCGTTTGAACTCCACTTCCAGCCCTTCGCCCCTCAGCATTTCGGCCACATGCGAGGCATCGCCGAAATTGGTGGAATAGGTGCCGATCATCGCAAAATCCCGCGCGCCTCTGAGAAATATCCTTTCAACCAACGGCAACATGACTTTCAGATGGAACAGATAAAGCGGCCGCAGCCACCAGCCCTTCGGGTCGGATGCCTCGATCATGCAGAAAACGCCACCCGGCTTGAGGCATCTTGCGACCAGCTTGGCCAGTCTGGCGTGCTGCTCGCGATTGAACGTCTTCAGGCCGAAGGTCGAGACGACGAAGTCGGCGCTGGCATCGGGCAAGTCGCTGGCCAGCACGTCGTCCTCGATGAAGGCGATCTTGTGGGCACGATGGGCATGCAGACGTTGCATGGCGCGCCGGTGCATGCCTGATGAGATGTCGACTGCGGTGATGGCGCAGATATCGGGAAAGCGCTTGAGCAGATGCGGCCAGCCCTCGCCGGTCCCTGCCATCAGGTCGTAGCCGGTTGGCTGCGCCGTCTGCGGCGCAGGCATCCGCTCGACACATTGCCGGCGCCAGCGCTCGGTAAAGCCGAACGAGCAGATCAGGCTGAAGGTGATGTAGCGCCCGGAGCAGCGGTCGAAGACACCTTTGACGAACTGTGCGTCATAGATGTCCTCAGCCAATGCCGGATCGTCCGTCCCTCCAATGGGTCGGCCGGCGGGCGCTGGTCGCCCCGAATGCTCTTCTTCCAGCAGCTCACATCCCCGTCAGGTCGGTCGTCAGGCCGGACGCCACCGACAGCCGCGACACGGTGATGTCGCCGCCCTCGGTCAGCGCCTGAAGCCGCTCGCGGATGCGGGCGACGCGCTCGCCGCCGGCCTCCAGCCACGCCGCGACCGGATCCGCCGCCGTGCCGTGCGCGGTCAGAGCCGCCACCGCGATGCCGCGCCGCGCCACGCCGATCGTGTCGGTCGCGCGCGACAGCGCCAGCTGGTCGTAATAGTCCGGCGGCATGATCGAGCGCGCAGCTTCCTCGACGCGCGGGATGCGGAAAGCGTCGCTGACGGCGAAGAAGGCCTTGGCCGCGGCGACGATGTCGGCATTGGCGGTGCGGGCGGTGAGCGCGATGTCGGGGATCAGCTCGGCCACCTCGGCCAAAGCGAGCTGCCCGGCGAGCTTCTCCGGCGCGCCACCCTTGAACAGGCCGTGCCGCCGCTCCTCGATCCGCTCGCGCGAGAACGCCGGCAGCAGCGACACCAGCTTCGATTCCAGCGCCTTGCGGGCCTCCTGCAGCTCGACGATGCGCTGGCCGAGCGGCGCGGAGCCGGCTTCGTTCTTCAGGTACCAGCCGCTGGTCACAAAGATGAGCCGGCTGACGGCCTGATAGAGATCCAGCTGGGTCTGTCCGTCGATCTGGTTGTCGAGCGCGTCGATCTCGCGATAGAGCGCGGGCAGCGCAAAGCCGTCGCGGACCACGGCGAAGGTGCGCACGACATCGGCCGCCGGCCGCCCGGTGGCCTCCTGCAGCCGGTTGACGAAGGATGGTCCACCGCGATTGACGAGATCGTTGGCGACGACGCGCGCGATAATCTCGCGCCGCAGCCTGTGGTCACGGATCTCGCCGGCGAATTTCTTGGCCATGCGCTCCGGGAAATAGCCCATCAGGTCGCGGTCGAAATGCGGATCGTCCGGCACGTCGCTGGCGACGATGTCGGAGAACAGCACGATCTTGGCATAGGCGAGCAGCACGCCGAGCTCGGCCCTGGTCAGCGGCTCGCCGCGCGCCTCGCGCTCGGCAAGCGCCGCCGGCGAAGGCAACGTCTCGACGGCGCGGTCGAGCAGGCCGCGCGCCTCCAGCGCCGTCATGAAGCGGGCCTGGTGCGCGATGTCGGCCAGGCCCCGCTTGCGCGCGAGCGACAGCGCCAGCGTCTGCTGGTAGTTGTTGGAGAGCACCAGCGCGCTCACCTCGTCGGTCATCTCGGCGAGCAGCTTGTTGCGCGCCGGCCGCGTCAGCGAGCCTTTGCGCATCGCGGAAGCCAGCGCGATCTTGATATTGACCTCGACGTCGGAGCAGTTGACGCCGCCCGAATTGTCGATGGCGTCGGAGTTGCAGCGGCCGCCATTCAGGCCGAACTCGATGCGCGCCCGCTGCGTGACGCCGAGATTGGCGCCCTCGCCGATCACCTTGGCACGCACATCGAGCGCGGTGACGCGGATGGCGTCGTTGGCGCGGTCGCCGACATCCTGATTGCTTTCGCCGGAAGCCCGCACATAGGTGCCGATGCCGCCGAACCACAGAAGGTCGACCGGGGCCTTGAGAATGGCGTTCATGATCTCGACCGGCGTCGCCGTGGTCTTGGCGAGCCCGATCGCGACGGCGGCCGCCTGCGGCAGCGTGATCGATTTCTGGTTGCGCGAGACGATGACGCCCCCTTCCGACAGCTTCGACTTGTCATAGTCCTGCCAGGACGAGCGCGGCAGCGCGAACATGCGCTGGCGCTCGGCCATCGAGGCCGCCATGTCCGGATCGGGATCGATGAAGATATCGCGGTGATCGAAGGCGGCGATCAGCCTGGTGGCCGGCGACAACAGCATGCCGTTGCCGAACACGTCGCCCGACATGTCGCCGACGCCGACGACGCTGAAGGGCGAGGTCTGGATGTCGCGGTTGATCTGGCGGAAATGCCGCTTCACCGCTTCCCAGGCGCCCTTGGCCGTGATGCCCATCTTCTTGTGGTCATATCCGGCCGAGCCGCCGCTGGCGAAGGCATCGTCCAGCCAGAAGTGGTGCTTCTCGGAAATCGCGTTGGCGGTGTCGGAGAAGGTCGCCGTGCCCTTGTCGGCGGCGACGACGAAATAGGGATCGTCAGGATCGCGCCGCACCACGCCGGCCGGCGGGATGACACCGTCGACGCCGATATTGTCGGTGATCGAAAGGAGGCTGGAGACGAAGTTCTTGTAGGCCGAGGTGCCGGCCTCGAAGATCGCGTCGCGGCCGCCGCCGGCCGGCAGGCGCTTCGGGAAGAAGCCGCCCTTGGCGCCGACCGGCACGATGACCGCGTTCTTGACCTGCTGCGCCTTCACCAGACCCAGCACCTCGGTGCGGTAATCCTGGGCGCGGTCCGACCAGCGCAGGCCGCCGCGCGCCACCGGGCCGAAGCGCAGATGCACACCCTCGACCTCGGAGCCGTAGACGAAGATCTCGCGCCATGGCCGCGGCGCCGGCAGGCCCTCGACCGCCTGCGAGTCGAGCTTGATTGCCAGCGACTGCCCCTTCGCTTTCGTATCGGCTACGAAATGGTTGGTGCGCAGCGAGGCCTCGATGAGGTTGAGATAGCGGCGGATGATGGTGTCGTCGTCGATATTGGGCACCTCCTCCAGCGCATCCTTGATCTTGGCCTTGAGGTGCTTGGCCGCGACCGCGCCGTCGCCTTCCGCCATCGGCCCGAGCCGGGCGACGAACAGTTGATGCAGGCCGCGCGCGATCTCCGGATAGCGGTTGAGCGCCGCGGCGATGAAATCCTGGCTCTGCGGGATGCCGGCCTGCTGCAGATAGCGGCCATAGGCGCGCAGGATGGTGATCTCGCCCGACCACAGGCCGGCCGTCTGCGCCAGGCCGTTATAGCCATCATTGTCGACGTCGCCGCGCCAGACCGAGAGGAAGGCGTCCTCGAACAGCGCGCCGCCATCGGTAAGATCTATTCGTGCGCCGTAACTGTTCTCCAGCTCCATGTCATGGATGAAGACCTTGCTCGCCGGGTCGTCGCCAACCTCGAAGGTGCGCTCGCTGATGACGCGGAAGCCGATATTCTCCAGCACCGGCACGCGCCGCGACAGCGCCACCGGTCTGCCATGGTGGTAGATCTTCAGCGCCGCCTGGTTCGGCTTCTGCCCGGCATGGCGGTAATAGTCGATGGCGATCGGATTGTCGGCGCTGATCTTGGCGATGCGCCCGGCATCGGCCAGCGCCACGGCTGCGGAGAAAGTGTCGCGATAGCTTTCGGGGAATCGGGCCGCGATCGCTTTCAGCGCCGGATCGCTGCCGGCCGCTTCCGCGGCTTCGGAGAGCGCGTCTTCCCAGGTGCGCACGATGTCGCGGATCGCGGCTTCGATCGTCGACTGCTCGACCTTCGGCGTTTTGCCGCCGGAGCGGCCGATGATGAAATGCACGCGCGCCAGCCCGCCTTCCGGGAAGGCCGGGTAATAGGCCGACAGCCGGCCCTCGAACACGGTCTTGAGATAGGCGCCGATCTTCTCGCGCACGACGCTGTCATAGCGGTCGCGCGGCACGAAGACGAGGATCGAAACGAAACGATCGAACTGGTCGACGCGCACCAGCGCCCTGATCCGCGGCCGCTCGACCAGGCCGAGAATGGCATTGGCATGCTTTCTGAGGACCGGCACCGGAACCTGGAACAACTCGTCGCGCGGATAGCTCTCCAGCACGTTGATCAGCGCCTTGCCCGAATGGTCGTTCGGATTGAAACCGGACTTGGCAATGATCGTTTCGGCCTTTGAGCGCAGATACGGGATCTTCATCACCGAGCGCGTGTAGGCGGTCGAGGTGAAAAGGCCGACGATGCGCAGTTCGCCCGCGAGCGCGCCTTTTGGCGTGTAGGTCTTGATGCCGACATAGTCGAGATAGATGCGGCGGTGCACCAGCGACTTGGCGTTCGCCTTGGTGACGATCAACGGCTCCGGTCCGTGCAGGAAGGCGCGGATCTCTGGCGTCGTGGTCACCGCCTCGGTGCCGCGCCGCAACACCAGCACATCGGGATCCGACAGGATGCCGAGGCCCGGCTTGTCGGCGCGCTCCAGCGTGCCGCTCTCCTCGCCGCCGACATATTTGAACTCGCGCATGCCGAGGAAGGTGAAATTGTCGTCTCGCAGCCATTCGAGGAAGGCGATCGCCTCGGCAACGCTCTTCTTGTCGAGCGGCACCGCGGAATAGCGGAACTCGGAAATCGCCTGGTCGAGGCGGGCGAGCATCCGCTTCCAGTCGACAACCGCGGCCCGGACCTGGGAGAGCATCTTGCGCATCCGCTCGGTAAGGCCCTTTGCCTCCTCGGCGGTCAGCCTTGGAATGTGGACGTGGACGACGCTCAGCCGGTCGTGCTCGTCATCCTCCTTGCCGCCATCGCCAAGCACCTCGGCCACGCCGTTCTTGCCGTGGCGTACGGTAACGATCGGATGGGTGACCAGCGTCGGCTCGCCGCTCGTCTCGGTGATCTCGCCAAGGATGGAATCGAACAGGAACGGCATGTTGTCGTTGACGACGGTGATGACCGTGACCGGCCGGCCGTCGCAGGCAACGCCCGAATCGGCCTCGACGGCGACGACGCTTTCGCCCTTCCGGTGCCTGGCCACCGCTTGGGCGGCGAGCGCTCCGGCGCGTTCCAGGTCGGCCGCGTCATAGGCCGCGATATCCTCGGCGGGTGCCCGCGCAAGCAGATAGTCGGCAAGCCTTGCGGGCTTCTCCTCCGCTTTCACCGCGGCTGCCGCTTTCTTCTTCGGCTTGGATTTCACGCTGGCCATGACGCTATTCCTCCCGTCTTATGCTTTTACGGCTATGGTAGCCAGATGAGCGCTGTTTGGCGACAAAGGTTTGACGACGCTTTAAAAAATTCGAACCAACGCCATCGTGCTGCGAGGAGACACCAGATGACCGGCAAAATAACCGCGCTTGACCTCGTCCAGGCGGAGCTCAGCGAGGCGACGAAAGCCTATTTCGCCAAGTGCGAAGAGAAGCTCGGTCTCGTGCCCAACGTGCTGCGCGCCTACGCCTTCGACGAGAAGAAGCTGCGCGCCTTCACCGACATGTACAACGATCTGATGCTGGGCGATTCGGGCCTGTCGAAGCTGGAGCGCGAGATGATCGCGGTCGCCGTCTCCTCGATCAACCATTGCTATTATTGCCTGACCGCGCATGGCGCGGCGGTGCGTCAGCTTTCGGGCGAGCCGGCGCTGGGCGAGATGATGGTGATGAACTTCCACGCCGCCGAGCTGTCGGGCCGCCAGCGCGCCATGCTGGAATTCGCCGTCAAGCTGACGGAAGAGCCGGCCAGGATCGTGGAAGCCGACCGCGCCGCCTTGCGCCAGGCCGGCTTTTCGGACCGCGACATCTGGGACATCGCCTCGACCGCCGCCTTCTTCAACATGTCTAACCGCGTGGCCGCCGCGGTCGACATGCGGCCGAACCCCGAATACCACGCCATGGCGCGATAGCGGCCGCTGGCATTATATTAGCAATACCGAATTTTTCGTTGCCCATCCCGCCATTTGGTCCGATGATCAACGATTGCAGCGCAGCTGCATATCCAGGATTGCGGCGTGGCCGCATGCCGGTTCGACGCCGCCGACAAGGGAGGAGAACATGGCAAAATTTCTCTATGTCTATCACGGCTCCGGCAAGATGCCGACCGACGAGGCCGAACGCAAAGCGGCGATGGATGCCTGGACCGGGTGGTACGACAAGCTCGGCTCGGCCGTGGTCGATGGCGGCAATCCGGTCGGCGTGTCGAAGACGGTGCTGCCGAGCGGCAAGGTCGAGAACAATGGCGGCAGCAATCCGACAGCCGGCTACACCATCGTCGAAGCCAGGGACATCGACGATGCGGTCGCCAAGGCGAAGGAGTGCCCGATCCTGATGGACCCGGCCTTCAGCGTCGAGATCGCGCCGATCATCGAGATGATGTGAGGCCGGCTGCCAACGGGCCGCCTCGCCTAAACATCAACGCCTTCTATCGCGCGGCGATTGCCGCCGCGGCGCCCGCCATCGTCGTGGCGCTGACGCGGTTGGCGATCTTCATGGCGCGTTTGCTCTTCAGGAGCCGGCGCGCCTGCGACGCGGCCAGCACCCAGGCAAGGTCGATGACCACCAGGACGATCGCCATAGTCAGCGTCAGCTCGACCCAGCCGACGACGCTGACCGACGCAAGATCGATGATGGTCGGCAGCAACGCCAGATAGAACATCATGATCTTCGGGTTGCCTAATGTCACCGCCATGCCGGCAAAGAACAGTTTCAGGGCCGAATCCTCGCGCGGCATCTCGCCTTCCCTGGCCTCGACCGGCGCCGTCCACATCTTGAACGCCAGATAAGCAAGGTAGGCGACGCCAATCCACTTCACGACGACGAAGGCATAGTGGAAGGTCTGCGCCACGACGGCGAGTCCGAACACCGCCAGCGACAGCCAGATGGCCTCGCCGATCCACATCGCCAGCAGGAAGGGGAAGACGTCGCGGAACCCCTTCGAGATCACCCGTGCCACGAGCGCCGCGATCGACGGCCCGGGCGAACCGGCGGCAACGAACAAAGCGGCGGCGAAGATTAGCAGCGAGGCGAGATGCATGGGGAGTTTCCTACAAGATAGAAAAGAAAAGATAGCCGATCGGATTAGATTTGGCACGCCCAGCAAGGCGCGATCGTTGATCAAGGCGCCAATAACTGCCAACCCCGGCGCTGTCCCTCATCCGCCCTTCGGGCACCTTCTCCCCGTAAACGGCCGTAAACGGGGCGAAGGACGCTCTCCTTCTATGCCCATCCGCTCGGCTTCATCGACGGCCGACACAAGAAACTGGTCCGCCGCAGCCCCGTCCAACCCCGACCAGACGGCCCTGCGGCGGACAGGAAAACTGTAACCCATGTATCCGGTTCAAAGTGTTACCCATCTATCGGCTGGACAGGCAGGGCAATGAGGGGCGGCGCCGACCTCGGCGATTGCCCCTTGCTCCGCCACCGCCCCACAGCTAGAAGGCCCGTCCCGACATCATTTTCGAGCATCACTTTGCCTCAGTAACCGCCGGTCTCGCCAACTCCCTGAATGCACCGCAGGCGCGACCAATGCGCCGCCTGCTCCATTTTCATGTGTTCTTCAGGCGGCGGTTCGAGACCGGTTTGGCATTGCTGAGCCGCCGTCGCGCGTCAATCACGCCGACGCCTGACTTCCGAACATACAGTCTTCGCCACGCCGTGCCCATGAAGGGCATCTCGGACATTGCCGGCCTGACGGACTTCCCGACGGGAAGGGCCTACCGGCATGTCTTCGACCTTGTCTGTCCGCTGGACGATCGCGCCTGCAATCGCGCCTCGACCTCTCATTAACTGCAATCGCTGCGGCGGCGTCAGGCCATACAGATGCAGCGAGAAATTCCGCGTCAACGCCAATGGCAAACGCATCGACGTATGGCTGATCTACCGCTGCGTCGATTGCGACAACTCCTGGAACCGCGCCATTCTCGAGCGTTGCAACCGCCGCGATATTGAGCCGTCCCTCATCGCCGCGCTCGAAAGCAACGATCCGGCGCTTGCGCGCCGCTTTGCTTTCGATTCCAAGGCGCTGAGAAATCGGATCGGACGGATCGAGGAATTTCCCGACGTTGCGGTCGGCAAGGAGCTGCTGCACGGCAGGCCGGAATGCGCGGTCGCGCTTTCACTCGAGCTTCGCCTCGATGCCGCGACGTCCTTGCGGCTCGACCGCCTGCTTGCCGGCGAACTGGGCATCTCCCGTTCGAAGCTGCAGGTCTGGCAAGATCGGCGATTGCTCACAGTCGATCCGGACAGCGCCGGGGCCTGGCGCAAACCGGTACGCGACCGCGCGACGATCCGCATCGACCTTGCCGGTGAGGCGGACCGCGACGTGATCGTCGGTGCCCCATGTGGCTGAAATGAAAAGGGAGGGAGCAATGCTCCCTCCCCGTGACCTGCTTGCGGCGAAGCTTACGCCGCGCCCATGACCTTGGCGGCCTTCTCGAAACGCTTGCGCTCGTTCGGGTCGAGATAGAGCTTGCGCAGCCGAATGGTCTTCGGCGTCACCTCGACCAGCTCGTCGTCCTGGATCCAGGCGAGAGCCCGCTCCAGCGTCATGCGGATCGGCGGCGTCAGCTTCACCGCCTCGTCCTTGCCGGCGGCGCGGATGTTGGTGAGCTTCTTGCCCTTGAGCACGTTCACTTCGAGGTCGTTGTCGCGCGAATGGATGCCGATGATCATGCCCTGATAGACCTTGACGCCCGGATCGATGATCATCGGGCCGCGGTCTTCCAGGTTCCACATCGCGTAGGCGACCGACTCGCCCTGCTCGTTGGAGATCAAGACGCCATTGGTGCGACCGGGCAGCTCGCCCTTGTAGGGCTCATAGGCGAAGAACAGCCGGTTCATCACAGCGGTGCCGCGCGTGTCGGTCAACAGTTCCGACTGGTAGCCAATCAGGCCGCGCGTCGGCGCGTGGAAGACGAGGCGCTGGCGATTGCCGCCGGACGGACGCAGCTCGACCATTTCGGCCTTGCGCTCCGACATCTTCTGCACGACGACGCCGGCATGCTCCTCATCGACGTCGATGACGACTTCCTCGACGGGCTCCAGCAATTCGCCGTTCTCGCCCTTCTGCATGACGACACGCGGACGCGACACGGCAAGCTCGAAACCCTCGCGGCGCATCGTCTCGATCAGCACCGCAAGCTGCAATTCGCCGCGGCCGGAGACGAAGAAGGAATCCTTCTCCGCCGATTCCTCGATCTTCAGCGCGACATTGCCTTCGGCTTCGCGCAGCAGGCGATCACGGATGACGCGGCTCGTCACCTTGTCGCCCTCGGTGCCGGCAAGCGGGCTGTCATTGACCAGGAAGGACATGGTGACCGTCGGCGGGTCGATCGGCTGCGCATGCAGCGGCTCGCTCACCGCCGGGTCGCAGAAGGTGTCCGCGACGGTGCCTTTCGACAGGCCGGCGATGGCCACGATGTCGCCCGCCTGGGCTTCGTCGATCGGCTGGCGCTCGAGACCGCGGAAAGCAAGGATCTTGGAGACGCGGCCGGTCTCGATCTGGGTGCCGTCATGGTGCAGCACCTTGACCGCCTGGTTGGCCTTCAGCGAGCCGGACTCGATGCGGCCGGTGATGATGCGGCCGAGGAACGGATTGGCTTCCAGGATGGTGCCGATCATGCGGAACGGGCCGGGATGGACGGTCGGCGCCGGCACATGCTTGACGACGAGGTCGAACAGCGGCGACAGACCCTGGTCCTTCGGGCCCTCGGGGTTTTCCGACACCCAGCCGTCACGGCCCGAGCCGTAGAGGATCGGGAAGTCGAGCTGCTCGTCGGTCGCGTCGAGCGCGGCGAACAGGTCGAACACCTCGTTGACCACCTCGACATGGCGGGCGTCCGGACGGTCGATCTTGTTGATGACGACGATGGGCCGCAAGCCTACCTTCAGCGCCTTGCCGACGACGAACTTGGTCTGCGGCATCGGGCCTTCGGCGGCGTCGACGAGCACGATCGCCGAATCCACCATCGACAGGATGCGCTCGACCTCGCCGCCGAAATCGGCGTGTCCGGGGGTATCGACGATGTTGATGCGGGTGCCGTGCCAATCGACCGAGGTCGCCTTGGCCAGGATGGTGATGCCGCGCTCTTTTTCGAGGTCGTTGGAATCCATGGCGCGTTCGGCCACGCGCTGGTTGTCGCGGAAGGCGCCGGACTGTTTCAGAAGCTGGTCGACAAGCGTGGTTTTGCCATGGTCGACGTGCGCGATGATCGCGATATTGCGGAGGTTCATTTTTCTGGTCTCGGGAACGTTGCAGGCAGCAGGCTTAAGAAGCGCCGCCTTTTTCGGTTGCGCGGCTCATACAAGGTTTTTCGCAATTGCGAAAGGGGAGGCCCGACCCCAAATAAATGGTCACTGATTCTTAAACGTCTTGGTGTGAAATGATTCTGTTAACCAAGGCGGAACCTTTGAGGGGCCGGGGAGTTCGATGTTCATGACCGATCATATGTCCAGATTGCGTCCGGTTTTCGCGTGGGCAGCACTTGGCGTGCTCGTCGCGGCGGGCGCCGCGCAGTCGGCGGCCGCGCTCAGGGAAGCCGACCCGATCTCGCCGCCCGATGCCCAAACGGCGCAGCAGATGTTCGCCGATGCCCCCGACGGCGTCGACCCGATCGTCACCGGCCCGGTCAGCGCCGCCTTCAAGCAGCGCCAGAAGGACGCCAACTGCGATGCTGCGGTTTGGCCGAACGTTCCGCGGGCTTGTTATCCGGATTGATCGTCGCGGCGGCAATACGACAAGCGTAGCGTTCCGGCACACCCCTCTCTGGCCTGCCGGCCATCTCCCCCGCAAGGAGATCGAATGTCGCGTCGGCTTTCGCCAATCGCCAACGTCGAAGAACGGGCAGCAGCGCCAAAACAGCCAATCTCCCCCCTTGCGGGGGAGATGTCCGGCAGGACAGAGGGGGGTGCCTCGCGCCGACCTTACGCGGATCTCACCGGATCGAGCGTCACCTTGTAAAGCTCGTTGTCGTCGCGATCCATCAGCCGCACCGTCAGCTGCTCCGTCGCACCCGAAATATCGACCAGGCCGAAGAACTGCAGGCCCGCCGACGGCGGCAGGTTCTGACCCTGCTCGGCGGTCGGCGCCTTGATGAATTTCAGCTCCGGCCCGAAAGTCATGTCGAGGTCGTTGGGGCCGAAGGTGCCGGCATGGATCGGTCCGGAGACGAATTCCCAGAACGGATTGAAATCCTGGAACTGCGCCTTGTCGGGATTGTAGTAATGCGCCGCCGTGTAGTGCACGTCCGCGGTGAGCCACACCGTGTTGGTGATGCCGGCAGTCTTGATGAAGCGCAGCACATCGGCGAATTCGAGCTCGCGCCCCTTCGGCTTGCCCTTGTCGTTGTTGCTGACCGCCTCGAAGCCGGCCTTCTTCGCCGCATCGTCCCAGACGACCAGGCCGAGCGGCATGTCGGCGGCGATGACCTTCCAGGTCGCCTTGGAGTTCGCCAGTTCCCGCTTCAGCCATTTGGACTGCTCTTCGCCGATCATGCGCGACTTCGTCGTCAGGGTTTCATCCAGGTTGGCGCCGTTGGGCCCGCGATAGGAGCGCATGTCGAGGAAGAATACGTCGAGCAGCGGACCATGCGAGATCTTGCGGTAGACGCGGCCGGGCTCCGACGGCTCGTAGCGGATGGTGGTCATCTCATGGAAGGCGCGCGCGGCCCGCGCCGCCAGCACGTGGATCGACTTTTCCTTGTAGCGGTCGTCCTTGCTGAGGTCCTTCGAGTCGGACCAGTTGTTCAGCACCTCGTGGTCGTCCCACTGGTAGAAGGTCGGGCAAATGGCGCTGAGCGCAAGCACATGCTTGTCCATCATGTTGTATTTCCACTGGTCGCGATATTCGTCCAGCGTCTCGGCGACCTTGCGCTTGCCGTCGAGCATGACGACGTTCTTCCACTTGCCGCCGCCGGGCAGGTCGACCTCGTCCTTCAGCGCGCCGTCGGCATAGATCCTGTCGCCCGAATGCAGGAAGAAATCCGGCGTGTGCTTGGCGATGGTCGAATAGGTCTTCATGCCGGTCTCGTCGATGCCCCAGCCCTGGCCGGCGGTGTCGCCCGACCAGGCGAAGCGCACGTCGCGCTTCGAGAACGGCGCGGTGCGGAAGCGGCCGACGATCGGCTCGGAGACGGCATTGATGTCGGAAAGGTCGGCCGCGATCATGCGATAGAAGATGTCCTGGTCCGAGGCGAGGTCGGTGAGCAGCCGCTTCACCGTGTAATCGCTGTCCGGCGAGGAATCGAGCGGCGCGAGCCTCACCGCATTGGCGAAGCTCTCGGTCGTCGACACTTCATACATGACGCGCGCGGGCCGGTCGGTACGCGTCCACACCATGCCGGAGGTGGCGTCGACGTCGCCGGACTGGACGCCATGGGTGAAGGCCGGCCGCTGGCTGGCGCGGGAATAATAGGGCAGCGCCAGACCGGAGGCGCCGACAAGGCCGAAGGCGCTGGCCGAGGTGACGAAAGCGCGGCGGGTGATGGAAAGCTTGTTCATGGCTGTCTCCGGATGGCATTGAACGGGACCGCCAAGCTCTCGCCTCATTGTTTCAGGCGTGTCTCGGAACCATGAAGTTTTGATAACAGTGCACAGGGCGCTCTTCCCCTTCTCCCCTTGTGGGAGAAGGTGTCGCCGAAGGCGACGGATGAGGGGTGTTCCAGGGAAAGCAGACGTCTCACTCCGCTGGAACACCCCTCATCCGTCTCGGCGCTAAAGCGCCGATCCACCTTCTCCCACAAGGGGAGAAGGGGAAGACATGCCTCAAGCCGCCTGCGGTTCCGGCTCGAAAGCCGGCTTGGTCGTATTGATCAAGAGCGAGATACAAGCCGCCGCGATACCCGTCATGCCGGCGATCAGGAAGGCCAGCTCGTAGTTGCCTTGCAGCTCGCGCATCGTGCCGCCGAAGGCGGCGGCCGTCGCGGCGCCCACCTGGTGGCCGGCGACGATCCAGCCGAACACGATCGGCCCACTGCGATCGCCAAAGGCTTCGTTGGCGAGCCTGAGCGTCGGCGGCACGGTGGCGATCCAGTCGAGCCCGTAGAGCACCGCGAAGATGATCAGGCTGGTCGCCGAGAAGCCGGAGTAAGGCAGGTAGATCAGCGACAGGCCGCGCACGGCGTAATAGACGCCGAGCAGCTTGCGCGGGTCGAAACGGTCGGTGAGCCAGCCGGACAAAGTCGTGCCGATCAGGTCGAAAATGCCCATCATCGACAAGAGCCCGGCGGCCTGCACCTCGCCAATGCCCATATCACCGCAAAAGGCGATGAGATGCGTGCCGACAAGGCCGTTGGTAGTGAAGCCGCAGACGAAGAAGGTGGCGAACAGGTACCAGAACACTCGTGTGCCGGCCGCGCGACGCAGCGTGTTCAGCGTATGCGCCAGGAAATTGCCCTGCGATGCGGGCGACACCGGCGGAACATCGTCGGCATCGGCGCCGTAGCGCACCTGGCCGATGGAGGCGGGACGCTCGGGCACCAGCAGGAAGACCAGCGGCACGAGAGCAGCGGTGGCGATCGCGATGGCTATGGCGACCGGCTTCCAACCTCCCGACTGGGCCAGCGAGGCAAGCAGCGGCAGGAACACCAGCAGGCCGGTCGCGCTGGAGGCGGACATCAACCCCATCACCAGGCCGCGATTGGTTTTAAACCAGCGGTTGACGATTGTTGCGCCGAGCACGGTCGCGACCGCGCCTGAACCGATGCCGGAAAACACACCCCACGTGATCAACAGATGCCACGGCTTGGTCATCAGCAGGCTGAGCGCGGTGGAGCCCGACATGATCACTAGCGCGGCAAGCAGCGTGCGGCGCAGCCCGATCCGCTCCATCAACGCCGCGGCGAACGGTCCGGTCAGACCATAGAGGAAGATGCCGATCGCGGCAGCCAGCGAGACGATGTCGCGCCGCCAGCCGAAGCTCTCTTCCAGCGGCAGCATCATGACCGACGGCGCTGAACGAAGCCCTGCTGCGATCAAAAGACAAAGAAAGATGACGGCGACGACAACGAAAGCGTAGCGCTGGCCAAACGGGCGGGATTGAGCTATCATGTTACTGACCGGTACGTTGCAATGGGATGGCACCATACATACGTACCGGTCAGTAACATTGTCAAGCGAGTCGTCTGCATGCCATCGCACAAAAAAATTGAAACGACGATCAGCGAGGCGCCGGCCCCAAGGGCGGCGGACAAGATCCTGGACGTGGCGCGCGACCTTTTTTATCGCGAAGGCATCAGGGCGATCGGCGTCGACGAGATTGTCAGGCGCGCCGGCGTCACCAAACCGAGCCTCTATCGCAGCTTCCCTTCCAAGGATGAGCTCGCCGCCTCCTATCTGCGCAAATATGACCTGGAGTTCTGGGAACGCTTCGACGAGGCCGTCGACGCGCATCCGGGCAATCCGCGCGCGCAGATCGTCGCCTTCCTGACCCGCGTCGGCAAACGCACGCAGAAGCCCGATTACCGCGGCTGCGGCATGACCAACGCCGCTGTGGAATATCCCGAGCGCGGCCACCCTGCGCGCATCGTCAGCGAGAACAACAAGCAGGAATTGCGCCGACGCCTCCGCGCCATGGCGGCCGCGATGGGCGCCAGCGATCCCGACACGCTGGGCGACGGCCTGCTGCTCCTTATCGAAGGCGCCTATATCAGCGGCCAGCTGTTCGGCCATGGCGGACCGGCGGCGTCGGTGGCCCGCAACGCCGACCTCCTGATCGAAGCCAGCTTGAAGAAATAGCAGACGGCGTTACGCTTCCGGCAACTCGAAACGGAGTTGCCGTTGATGCGTGCCCTTCTGGTCCCGCTTGCCCTCGCCGGTTTCTGCCAGGCGGCCCAGGCCGGCGAAATCTCCAGCGCCTACACCGATCTGGATTCGAAGAAGGACTGCGTGACCTACGCCCAGGCCGCGGAAGGCGACGGCGATTGGGCGAGCCTCGTCTGCGCCGGCTATCGCGGTTACCCGGTGCTTATCGGCTACGATGATGCTCGCGAATCCGTCTATTACGGCTTTCCGTCCGACGACATGACTTCGGTCTGGGAGAGCTTCACCGCCTTCAACGGCTCCGGCCCGAAAGTGGAATGGCGCATCGAGACCAATGGCGACGTCGCCATCCCCTTCGCCGCCATCCATCGCCGCACGGTCAGCAACCCGGAGGACGAAAAGAAATCGACCGATGTGCTAGTCGTCGCCAAGGTCGCGCAACCGGAAGAGCATCAGGGCTGCACCGTCGGCCTAGTTTTGGCCACCGGCAACCCGCAGGCCAACGACCAGGCGCGCAAGCTCGCCGACGAAAAAGCGAAGGCCTTCGTCTGCGGCAAGGACAAGCGCGAAGTGATCGGCGACGTGCCGCCTTTCGGCCGGGTGGATAACTGACCGCCGCCCAACCATTGGGCCAACACCAGATCGGGTTCCCATTGGCCGGCGGGCCTTGTAAACCCTTGCGCGGTCGCAGGTTTCGGGAGGTTCCGCTTGTCCAGTTCTGTCAGCGTCACGAACGACAACGGCGTGGCGGTGGTCACCATCGACAACCCGCCGGTCAATGCGCTGAGCTTTCATGTCCGTAAGCCGCTTTATGAGGCGCTTGCTGCGCTACGCGACGATCCCGCCGCAAGGGCCATCGTCATCGCCTGCGCCGGGCGCACCTTCGTCGCCGGCGCCGACATCACCGAATTCGGCAAGCCGGTCCAGCAGCCGGAACTGCGCACCATCATCGCCTTGCTGGAAACGGTTCCCAAGCCGACCGTGGCCGCCATTCATGGTACGGCGCTGGGCGGCGGGCTGGAATTAGCGCTCGGCTGCCATTTTCGCGTCGCCGACTCCGGCGTCAAGCTCGGCCTGCCCGAAGTAAAACTCGGCCTCTTGCCGGGCGGCGGCGGCACGGTGCGCTTGCCACGCTTGGTTGGCGCCGCGAAGGCGCTCGCCATGATCGTTTCCGGAACCCCGATTTCGGCCGGCGACGCGAAGGCGGCCGGTCTCCTGGACGCCGTTGTCGACAGTGATCTCTTGGCAGAGGCGATTCGTTTCGCTCGCGAAATGGCTGATCGAGGCGGGCCGTTCGTGCCGGTGCGTGAGCGCAATGAACGCCTTGCCGGAACTGATCTCGCCGCCTTCGACGCCCAGGCAACCGATCTGGCCAAAAAAGCCCGCGGGCTGGAAGCGCCCCTTGCTTGCGCCGAAGCCGTGCGCAACGCGATCAACTTGCCCTTCAACGCAGCACTTGCCGCCGAGCGGCAGCTTTTCCAGAAACTCGTTTCCGGCGATCAGTCGCGCGCGCAGCGGCATCTGTTCTTCGCCGAGCGCGAGGCGGCGAAGGTGCCCGGCAAAGATCTACAGAAGCGCCAAATCGCCCGCGTCGGCGTCATCGGCGCCGGCACGATGGGTGGCGGCATCGCCATGGCCTTCGCCAATGGCGGTTTCCCGGTGACTTTGCTCGAGACCAGCGAGGAAGCGCTGCGGCGCGGCCTGGCGATGATCGAGAAGAACTATGCCGTCTCCGTCAGCCGCGGCTCGTTGACGGCGGAGGCCACGCAGAAGCGTCTCGAACTGTTCAAGGGCAGCACCGACTATGCCGATCTTGCCGATTGCGATTTGATCATCGAGGCCGTGTTCGAAGACATGGCGGTCAAGAAGGACGTCTTCGGCAAGCTTGACGCCATCGCCAGGCCTGGCGCGATCCTCGCCACCAACACCTCCTATCTCGACGTGAGCGAAATCGCCGCCTCGACGTCGCGGCCACAGGACGTGCTCGGCATGCATTTCTTTTCGCCGGCTAACGTCATGAAGCTGCTGGAGATCGTGCGCGCCGAAAAGACCGCGCCCGAGGTGCTGGCGACGGTCGCCGATCTCGCCCGGCGCATCGGTAAGGTCGCGGTCGTCGTCGGCGTCTGCCACGGCTTCGTCGGCAACCGGATGCTGTCCGCGCGAGGTTCAGAAAACGAGTTTCTGCTGCTCGAAGGTGCGATCCCGAGCCAGGTCGACAAGGCATTCACCGATTTCGGCTGGCCGATGGGTCCGTTCCAGATGGGCGATCTCGCCGGTCTCGACATCGGCTGGCGCAACCGCAAGGCGCGCGGCCAGACGGCCGTAATCGCCGATACGCTGTGCGAGCAGGGCCATTTCGGCCAGAAGACCGGAAGTGGATGGTATCGCTATGAGAGCGGCGCGCGGGAGCCGATCGCCGACCCGGATGTGGAGGCGCTGATCCGCGCCAAGGCGGCGGAACTCGGGATCGCCCGGCGTAAGATCGGCACCGACGAGATCATCGAGCGCACGCTTTATCCCCTGGTCAACGAAGGCGCGAAGATCCTTGAGGAAGGCATCGCCGCGCGCGCCTCAGACATCGATGTCGTCTGGGTCAACGGCTACGGCTTCCCGACCGGCAAGGGCGGAGCGATGTTCTGGGCCGGGCTTGCGGGTGCGGGGAAGATCGTCGAGCGGCTGGAGCATTGGCATGGGCGAACGGGACGGGCGATTTTTGAACCGGCGCCGGTGTTGAGAAGGTTTGCCGAGACAGGGGCGTGGGAGGCCCTGTAAGGGCTCAACGTCGCGTTCCTTCGCGCCCCCCTCTGGCCTGCCGGCCATCTCCCCCACGAGGGGGGAGATTGGATGTCGCGCCGGCTTTCGCCAATCACCAACGTTGCAGGATGGGCGCCGTCGACCCCGCTGCTGATCTCCCCCCTCGTGGGGGAGATGTCCGGCAGGACAGAGGGGGGCGCTGTCCCGCCAGCGCTTTCAGCTTGCACACGGGAACCACGCACCAAATTTGACCATGTGGACAAAACTCAACCACCGTTCCATAGTCCTGCGTGTCTGACATTTTGGAACGGCCGGCTCGACACGGCTGTCAATCAGAGGGGCACTTCAATGGAAAACGACCGTAGCAAAACGCAACGCGCCGGCCTGTCGCGGCGCAATCTGCTGGAACTTGGCGCGCTCGGCCTCGCGGCCACCGTGCTGCCCGGCGCAGCCTTGGCCAAGGACAAGAAGCTGAAGGTGGCGGCGATCTTCGCCACGCCGATCGAGGAACCGTGGGACAACCAGATCCATGTCGCCCTGCAAAAGGCCGAGAAGGAACTGGGCATCGAATACAAATGGTCGGAAAAGGTGCAGACCGCCGACTTCAGCCGCGTGATGCGCGAATATGCGCAAGGGGGCTACCAGCTGGTGCTGGGCGACGCCTTCGCCGCCGAGCGCGAATCGCGCCGCACGGCCAAGCAGTTCCCGAAGACCGCCTGGCTGTTCGGCTCCGGCGCCGGCCCGGCCGAACCCAATTTCGGCGTCTTCGACAACTGGATCCACGAGCCGGCCTATCTCTCCGGCATGATCGCCGGCAAGATGTCGAAATCGGGCACGGTCGGCGCGGTCGCGGCGATGGGCATCCCGGAAGTGAACCGGCTGGTCAACGCGTTCTTCGCCGGCGCCAAGGAGGTCAATCCGAACGTCAAGAAGAAGGTCGCCTTCATCGGCTCCTTCTTCGATCCGCCCAAGGCCAAGGAAGCGGCCGTGGCGCAGATCGATGCCGGCGTCGACGTCATCTATGCCGAGCGTTTCGGCGTCATCGAGGCGGCGGTGGAGAAGAAGATTCTCGCCATCTCCAACATGTCCGACCAGGCGAGCCTCGGGCCCGACACGGTCATCACCGGCCCGGTCTGGGACATGTACCCCACGGTCGAGCAGGCGATCAAGCTGGTCAAGGCCGGCGTCTTCACCGCGCAGGACTATGGCGACTTCTCGCGCATGGCCAAGGGCGGCTCCTATCTGGCGCCCTACCACAAGTTCGACAAGACGCTGCCCGCAGAGGTGAAGGATCTGGTCGAGAAGAAGAAGGCCGAGATCCTCGAAGGCAATTTCCGCGTCGACGTCGACGAGAACACGCCGGTTTCGGATTGATGCATTTTTGAGGGGCGGCGCGAGGCCCCCCTCTCTGTCCTGCCGGACATCTCCCCCTCAAGGGGGGAGATTGGCAGTTCCGTTGACGGCGCTCGATCTTTTCAACGTTGAAAGTTAGCGAAAGCCGGCGTGACATCTGATCTCCCCTCTTGAGGGGGAGATGGCCGGCAGGCCAGAGAGGGGGGCCTCGCGCTGCCCTAAAGCATGTCTCCCGAAAGTGGGAACCGGTTTCGGGATAAAGACATGCGTAAAATCAAAACCTAAAGCGCATGGAGCGAATCTGAAAGATCGCGACGCGCTTTAGGCGGTTAGCCGGATCGCAAATCCAGGGAGCACCCTTGTCCGCCCCACTCATCGAAATGCGCGGCATCACCAAGATCTTCGGCGCCGTCAAGGCGAACGAGGCCGTCGATCTCAGCGTGGCGCCCGGCGAAATACTCGGCCTGCTGGGCGAGAACGGCGCCGGCAAGACGACGCTGATGAACGTTTTGTTCGGCGCCTATGCGCCGGACGCCGGCGAGATCCTGGTCGAAGGCAGGCCGGTCACCATCCACAATTCGGCGGACGCTTTGGCTGCCGGCATCGGCATGGTGCACCAGCATTTTCACCTCGCGCCGCGCCTCACGGTGCTGGAGAACCTGCTGATCGGCATTCCCGGCAAGTCCGGCCGCATCGACCGCACGCGCGGGCTTGCCCGCCTGGACGAAATCAGCCGGCAGTATGGACTGAGCCTCGATCCGAACCTGCCGGTGTCGGCGCTCTCGGTCGGCGAGCAGCAGCGGCTGGAGATCATCAAGGCGCTATTTCGCGGCGCGAAGCTCTTGATCCTCGACGAGCCGACGGCAGTGCTTGCGCCGAGCGAAGTAGACGGCCTGTTCGCCGCCCTGCGCTCGATGGCGGCGCAAGGGCTCGGCATCATCTTCATCTCGCACAAGCTCAATGAGGTCCGGGCCCTCACCCATCGCTGCGTGGTGCTGCGCCATGGCAAGGTCGCCGGCCGCGTCGACCACCCGGCAAGCACCACATCGGCGGAAATGGCGAAGCTGATGTGCGGCCACGAAATTGTCCCGCCGACCAGGGAGGCTTCGACGCCCGGCGCCGCGGTGCTGACGCTGGATGGTATATCCACTTCCGGTCACGCCGGCATGCCGCTGCGCGACGTCTCGCTTTTCGTCCGGGCGGGCGAGATCCTCGGCATCGCCGGTGTCTCCGGCAACGGCCAGCAGGCGCTCGCCGACGTCATTTCCGGCATGCTGCAACCCAGGGCCGGCACCATGACGATAGCCGGCAAAACAGTTACGCGGTTTTCGCCGCGCGAGCTGCAGGCGTTTGGCCTCGGCCGCATCCCGGAAGACCGCATGACGACCGGCCTGGTCACCAACCTGCCTCTAGCCGATTCAATGGTGCTGCCGCGCATCGGCACCGAGGCCTTCAGCCGCAATGGCCTGCTCAACCCCACGGCGATCCGCGCCTTCGCCGAAGCGCAGATCAAGGCATATGACATACGCTGCCCGGGACCCATGGTGCGCGCCGGCGCGCTCTCCGGCGGCAATCTGCAGAAGGCGCTGCTGGCGCGCGAGCTCGCCTTCGATCCCAAGGTGCTGATCGTCTCGCAGCCGACGCGCGGCCTCGACATCGGCGCCGCCCGCTTCATCCACGAGAAATTCCTGGCGATGCGGGCCAAGGGTTGCGGCATCATCGTCATCGGCGAGGACCTCGAGGAATTGCTGATGCTCTCGGACCGCATCGCGGTGATGTATGAGGGCCGCATCGCCCGCACGCTTCCCAGCGCGGATGCCACCGTCGCCAGGCTCGGCCTGATGATGACCGGCGCAGAGGGAAAGGCGTAGAGCGATGAGGTTGCCTCTGATTGCGAACGTCGGCGCTGCCCCTCACCTGCCTGCCGGCATCCTCTCCCCGTATAGTGACGGGGAGAGGGGCGCCCTCATCGATGACTTCGCCAATCGCCAGCGTTGCAAGAAGGGTGTGATGGCTGCGGCCAGCTTCCTTCTCCCCGTCCCTATACGGGGAGAAGGTGCCGGCAGGCGGATGAGGGGCGGCGCCGACATCCGGCGAGCGGAGGGCCTCGCCTGATGTTTCGCCTCGAAGCCCGCACCTCGACGCCCGCCTGGTTCAATCTGGCCCTCCCGCTCATCGCCATCGCCGTCACGCTGGTGTTGTGCAGCGGCCTCATTGCCGTGGCCGGCGCTGGCGTGATCGAAGCCTATGGCGTGATGCTGTCGGCCTCGCTCGGCGACAGCTACGCCATCACCGAGACGCTGGTGCGCGCCGCGCCGATGATCTTCACCGGCCTCGCCGTGGCGATCGCCTTCCGCGCCAAATTCTGGAACATCGGCGCCGAAGGCCAGTTGCTCGCCGGGGCGGTGGCAAGCTGCTTCGTCGGCGCGATCCCAATGCCGGGCTATCTCGCCATGCTGTTGATGGCGATTGTAGGCGCCGCCGCCGGCGCGCTCGTGGCGCTGGTGCCGGCGACGTTGCGCATCAAATTCAAAGTCGACGACGTGGTGAGCTCGCTGCTGCTCAACTCGGTAATCTATTACGCGCTGATGGCGCTGATCGAAGGGCCGTGGAAGGACACCTTTTCCGGCTACCCGATCTCGCCGCCGATCGAGGATTCCGCCAACTTCCCGGTGCTGATCGAAGGCACGCGGCTGCATCTCGGCGTCATCGTGGCGCTGATCGCAGCACCCCTTTGCTGGTTCCTGATCGCGCGCACCACGCTCGGCTTCCGCATCCGCGTCACCGGCGAAAATCCGGAAGCCGCCCGCTATGGCGGCATCAGCGTGCAGCGCGTGCTGCTCTCCACAGCCCTGCTCTCCGGCGCGCTTGCGGGCTTGGCCGGCGTCGGCGAGGTCGGCGGCGTGCATTTCCAGGTGATGAGCGACATCTCGCCGGGCTATGGCTATTCCGGCATCGTCGTCGCCATGCTCGCCAGGCTCAACCCGCTCGGTGTGGTGCCGGCGGCGATCTTCCTGGCCGCTGTCATGACCGGCGCCGAGGCGATGTCGCGCGCGACCGGCGTGCCGGCTTTCCTCAGCGACGTCATCCAGGGCACGGCGTTGCTTGCCATGCTAGTGGCGCTGCTCTTCACCGCCTACCGCATCCGCCGCGTGGGAGCGCAGACATGAGCGCGGTGCTCGAGCAGATCTTCCAGGTCGGCTTCCTCGCCGCCATCATCCGCATCGCCACGCCGCTCGCTTTCGCCACGCTCGGCGAAATGTTTTCCGAGCGCGCCGGCGTGCTCAATCTCGGCATCGAAGGCATCATGCTGTTGTCGGCCATGGCCGGCTTCACTACCGCGAGCCTCAGCGGCAGCCTGTGGCTGGGCGTGCTGGTGGCCGTGCTTGTCGGTGCGCTGATGGGCGCGCTGCATGCGCTGTTCACCGTGGTGCTGGGGCTGAGCCAGCATGTCTGCGGCATCGGCGTGACCTTGTTCTGCTCGGGCCTCGCCTATTTCCTCTACCGGCTGATCTTCGGCCAGCAATCGGTGCCGCCGAGCATCGACGGCTTCAAGCCGGTGCCGATCCCGGTGCTCGCCGACATTCCAGTGCTCGGCCCGGCCGTGTTCAGCCAGTTCACGCTGGTCTATCTCGCCATCATTGCCGTCCCGCTTGCCGCCTTCGTGCTCTACCGCACGCCATGGGGACTGTCGGTGCGCATGGTCGGCGAAAACCCGCGCGCCGCGGATTCCGCCGGCGTCAGCGTCATCGCCACGCGCTTCCAGGCGGTGATCCTCGGCGGCGCGCTGATGGGGCTTGCCGGTGCTTTCCTCACCATGGCGCAGTTCAACGCCTTCACCTTCGGCGTCGTCTCTGGGCGCGGCTGGGTGGCGATCGCGCTGGTCGTGTTCGGCCGCTGGGATCCGTTGCGCTCGGCCGGGGCGGCGCTGCTCTTTGCCTTCGTCGATGCGCTGCAGCTCCGGATGCAGGCGAGCGGCCTCGGCCACATCCCCTACGAAGCCTTCCTGATGCTGCCCTTCATCTTCACCATCGTCGCCATGGCCTTCATGTCGCGCAACGCGGTCGCGCCCTCGGCGCTGCTGAAGCCGTTCAGGAAGGAGGAGCGGTAGGCGTGGATTTCCTCGCCCCCGCAAAGCGGGGAGAGGTGGCCGCGAAGCGGCCGGGGGAGAGGGGGCTGCGCCGACCGTCGGATGGTTGCTCTTTCGGCGCAGCGTTTGCGCCAAATTCTCAGCCGGTTCCGGCTTCACGCAGGGCGCCCCCTCTCCGTCTCGGCTTCGCCGAGCCACCTCTCCCCACTTTCGTGGGGCGAGGAAAAGCCTCAGATCGCCGTGAACGCGTTGTCGACGAACAAATGCGCGCCGTTGACGAAGCTGGACTCATCGCTGGCCAAAAACAGCGCCGCCTTCGCCACCTCCTCCGGCTCGCCGATGCGGCCCTGCTGCGCGGCCATGGCCGCGTCCGAGACGTCGACGCCGAGCTTGCCGAGAT
Organism: Mesorhizobium sp. WSM3859; assembly: GCF_002295065.1. Classification (GTDB taxonomy): domain Bacteria; phylum Pseudomonadota; class Alphaproteobacteria; order Rhizobiales; family Rhizobiaceae; genus Mesorhizobium. The sequence goes on along the minus strand of NZ_NSGG01000003.1, from coordinate 103,789 downwards.
CGGCCACTTCGCGCAGCCCGTGCGGTGTGCGGATAAAGCCGGGGCAGACGGCGTTGCAGCGGATGTTGCGGTCGCGGAACTCGACCGCGATGGCGCGGGCGAACATGTGGCAGGCGCCCTTGGTCGTGTCATAGAGCACCTCGTTCGGCGTCGCCGCCACCGCCGAGATTGACGAGGTGCAGACGATCGAGCCACCGCCCGCGGCGATCATGCTGGGCAGCACCGCGCGGGTCATCAGGAACATCGAGCGGACATTGACGGCATGCAGCCAGTCCCACTCCCGCAGCGTCGTCTCCAGGAACGGCTTTATCACGATGGTGCCCGCATGGTTGAACAGCACCGTGACCGGACCGAGCTTGTCCGTCGCCGCCTTCACCGCGGCCTCGACCTGCGCCTGGTCGGAAACGTCGGCCACGAAATGCTCGGCGACATAGCCGCGTTCGCGGATCGCCGCGGCGGTCTTGCCGGCCGCCTCGCCATTGCGGTCGATGATCGCCACCTTGGCGCCTTCGGCGGCAAACAGCTCCGAAGCCGCCCCCCCCATGCCCGTCGCGCCGCCCGAAACGATGGCGACCTTGCCCGCCAGCCTTCCACCCATTTTCGTCTCCCTGGATTCTGTGAGTGTTTTTTGATGCTATCGCGTCGCGCGGGGAATGGCCAAGCGCTCAAACAAGGCCGTTTCGCCGCTGAAAATCCGTGGTTCCAGGCATTTGTCGGACAGCCCGTGCTCCGCCTGCTCGCTGGATATCCCACTCCGCAGGAGCATGAATTACCTGGATTGCGCCCCTCTCTGAGAACATTCTTCCAAAAATACCTGAAAAATAGCAATCGACAAAGTCTACTAACTTTATAGATTAAGCGGCGAGACGGAGGCCGATATGTCCTATATCCAGAACGCTCAGACCGCCCGCAAGGGCCAAAGGCTGACCGCCGACCAGAGCTGGAGGCCCGCCTATGGCGGCACCTTCGCCTATCTCGTCTTCGCGCTTGCATTCGTGTTCACCGGCGCGGTGGTGCTGGGGTTGATCCCCTGATTTCAAGGCGGGCCGAGACCCGCCGTCAAAACAATCTGAGTTGCGTAACCGGAGTCGAAAGCTGGCCGAGCGCCGGGGCGCTGTCGCGCACCTGCGTCCTCGGATTTGGTTTAAAGGCTTTGGAGCGGGGCAAGCCGACGTCATGGAGGAGATGGCAATGCCGATCGAGTTCACCCATGTTCCCGGTAAGGCTGCCAATGGCAGCTTCTTCTATGATTTCGCCGAGACGGCGACCAAACTGTCGCTGATCGAGGATGCCGGTTTCCGCAGGCTGGTGGTGGACGATCCGGCCGGCCTGCTCACCAATATGGACATCGCCGCGCAGACGCTCGACCGCACCGGTTCGCTGGAGGTGGTGCTGACGCATTGGGCCGGCGTGATCGAGCCGACGGTGGCGGCGAGGCAACTTGCCGCGCTGGACCGCAGCGGCGGCGGCCGCCTGTCGCTTCGCATGCTGAGCGAGCCGCTGGAAGACAGCGATGCCGAGGCGCGGCCGGTCGGCCACAGCGTGGTTTGGCAGCGCATCGACGAATATCTGGTGCTGCTGAAGCGCCTGTGGTCGAACGACAGGCCGTTCGACCATGAAGGTGCCTTCTACAGCGTCCGGGGCGGCTTCGTGCCGCGCAAGGGGCCGCATGGCGCCGATCTCGTCATCCGGCTCGGCGGCCAATCCGGCACCGCGCTGAAGGTCGCCGGCAAGCACGCCGATGTCTTCGAGCTGGCCGCCGGCTCGCCCGACGAGGTGCGGCAATTGATCGAGCGTGCGCGCGGCGCCGCCGCGGAGCACGGCCGCGCCGGCAGGTTGCGCTTCGCGCTGCCGGTGCGCATCCATGCGGATGGCTGGAGCGGAACCCCGGATCATAAGGCGGTCGAGATTGCCGGACCGCCGGCGCGGATTGCCCTGGCGCTTTTGCCCTATGCGGCGCTCGGCATTGAGGAATTCATGATCAGCGGCATCGACCGTCCGGGCGAGATCGCCCGCATTGGGCGCGAAACCATCACGTTGCTCGCGAATTCGCTGGCGCGTCGCGAGGCGGAGGTTCCGCAACCGGGGGCGTTTGCCTCACCGCCCTTTGCGGAACACCGTATAGGCTGAAATCACGGCGTGCCGGAGTACTCCAGGCCGTCCATCACGTAATCCGCGAACAGGAAATCGCGGATGCCGGCGACGCGGCCGTCCTCCCAATCGATGAGGATGAAGTAGCGCGGCGGTCCGTCCGGACGCTCCGGGCTGGTGACCAGGATGGCAGGCCGGCCTTCGACAAGTCCGGTCGCGAAATGCCAATGCGTTTCGTCGGCATAGCGGCCGAAATAATTGCCGACATATTCCTTGCCGTCCGCGCGCAGGCGATTGACCAGCTCCAGCTTGACGTCCTCGGCCAAAAGGCCGCGCAGCGTATCGAAATCCCTGGCGTTGAAGGCAGCCACATAGTCAGCCAAGCGGCGCATGTCCTGCCGGTCGAGCGCCGGACGGTGCGACGCCATGCGCGGCGCGGCCGCCAGCTTGCGCAAGCTTTCGCGCCCGCGCTGCAGCGCGCCCTTGATCGCCATGTCGGATGTTTCGAGGATTTCGCCGATCTCCTCCAGGCTGTGGCCGAGCACGTCCTTCAGCACGACCGCGCATCTTTGCGCCGGCGGCAGTTGCATCAGCTCGGCAAGGCTCGCCTCGGCGGCAATGCGCGCGTCCAGCGCCGAATTCTCGTCGGCGATCGTGTCGAGCTCGACCTCGCTTTCGCGGCCCTGCAAGCGGGCGCGCTTGCGCAGGAAATCGAGCGCTGCATTGTGCGCGATGCGAAACAGCCATGGTTCGGTCCTGTCGGGCATGTCGCCATTCCTGATCGCCACAAAACCCTTGGCCAGGGTCTCCTGGACGATGTCCTCGCCATCGATGACCGATCCGACCATGCGCGACGCGTAGCGGTGCAGCTTGGCTCTCAGCAAAGCGGCTTCGCGCTCGAAGGCGCGAAGCCTGGTTTCGGTCGCCGCAAGGGTCACGCAGCCTCCTTAAAGCGCGTCGCGATCCTTCGGATTCGCTCCATCCGCTTTAGGTCTTTTGTTTTACGCATGTCTTTATCCCGAAACCGGTTCCCACTTTCGGGAGACATGCTTTAGTTCTCCACCCCACCCGTATGGGAATAGGTCGTGTGGCCCATCATGCTCTCGCCGGCGGCCAGTTCGACGATGCTCTTCATGTAATCGGCCAAACGCGGATCGCTGCGAAAGGCCGCGATATCCTCCGCCGAACGCCATTGCGAGATGTTGGCGACCTTGCTGCCGTCGCCGCCGACGACCACGGATGACGACAGCGAGCCCGGCTGCTTGCTGAAGAAGTTTCGCGTACCCTCGGCGAGCGTCCTGGCGAGTTCCTGCTGCTTGCCCGGCTTGGCGGTAAAGACGTTGATCAAGGTCACTGCGGTCGACATGGCTCGGCTCCGTTTGTCCTATGGGCGGAGGCCGTCGCGGCTCTCGCACCTGTTACGACCCTCAAGACGAAGGCGGAACCGGAAACGGAACGGTGGGGCGGAAAAATTTCGATAAGACCCCAGATAACCTTCAACGCACCGCCTCTGCGAACTGCCGCAACGCGGCAATGACGGCCTCAGAGTCCGCCAACGCTCCGAATATCCCGTCCTCGACCGTCACCATGTGCAGCGCCGCTTCATGCGCATACTGGTCGCCGCTGGCGCAGGCGTCCGAGATCGTCAGGCACTGGAAGTTGCGGTCGCAGGCCTCGCGCAACGTGGTGTGCACGCACACATCTGTCGTGCAGCCGGTGAAAAGCAGGTGCGTTATGTCCCGCGCGCGCAGCACCATCTCCAGATCCGTATAGGTGAAGGCGCTGTTGCAGGTCTTGTCGATGATGACGTCCTGCGGCGCCACGTCGACATCGGCGGAGATCTGGAAGCCCGGACCCGAGCGCAGCAGGACATCGGTGCCGTCGAGGCCGGCCCGCTTGCGGCGCCACTTTTCGTAGGGCGTCATGTCCGCCATGTCGGCGCGGTAGCCTTGCCTTGTGTGGATGACGGCGAGGCCTGCGGCGCGCGCCGCAGCAATCAGCCGGTTGACCGCCGGCAGGATGGCTCTCAGCGGCGACGGATCATAACCTTTCCTGGCGAAATAGCCGGTCGGCGATAGGAAATCCTCCTGCAGATCGATGACCAGCAGCGCGGTGTGTTGCGGCACCAGCCTGCCGTCATAGGGAAAGTCGAACGGTATCGCCTTGATCATCCGCGGTCTCCTTCTTCGGTATCGAGCATAGCCTGCCGCGCATGCGGCGGAAGCCCCTGTGGTGACGGCCGGCGCGCACGCCGAGGCGATTGAACAGTGGGCTTCGCCGATTTGTTGGCCTGATTGCGATCTTAATCTTGACTATCAGAGTCATGTTTCATACTCAGTCGGCAGCGCATGGCTGAATGCCGTGACCGAAGTTCGCACCAGCCAGCAGACAACCTGCCGGTTCGTGCCATGACAAAGCGAGGGCGAGACTTGTCCCGGAGCGTTCTGTTCGCGGCGCTGGCCGCATCCGTGATCTTTTCGGCTGAGATAGCCGTGGCGCAGCAGCAGCCCGCAACACCCCCGGCGACCGGTCCGGCAGCGGCCGCCCCCGCGCCTGCCGCATCCGCCGCCAATCCACCGCCCCCAGCGCAAACGCCGGTTGAAGCCGTGCCGGCGGAGCCAGGCATCCAGCCGGCTCCGAGCGCCGCCGTCGGTAAAGAGCCCTCCGTCTCGCTGACACTGCCGCATGACCTCTCGCCCTGGGGCATGTTCATGAATGCCGACATCGTCGTGAAGGCAGTCATTATCGGGCTGGCCTTCGCGTCTCTCGTCACCTGGACGATCTGGCTTGCCAAGTCGCTGGAGGTCTTGGGCGGCAAGCTGAGGGCCCGTCGCGCCGCCGCTGCGATCGGCAACGCCGCGACACTGATGCAGGCCCGTCGTGAACTCGGCCATAGCGGCGGTCCGGGCGCGCTTCTGGTGCGGGCGGCGGAAGAAGAACGGGCGCTGTCGGCCGGTGCGCTCGATCATGTTTCCGGCGACGGCCTGAAGGAACGTGTCGCCTCCAGGCTTTGGCGCATCGAGGCAGCGGCGGCGCGGCGCATGTCGCGCGGCACCGGCCTGCTCGCCACGATCGGCTCGACGGCGCCCTTTGTCGGCCTGTTCGGCACCGTCTGGGGCATCATGAACGCCTTCATCGGCATCTCGCAGGCGCAGACCACCAACCTCGCCGTCGTCGCGCCCGGCATCGCCGAGGCGCTGCTTGCGACCGCCATGGGCCTGGTGGCGGCCATTCCGGCAGTGGTCATCTACAACGTCTTCGCGCGCTCGATAGCCGGCTACAGGCAGATCCTCGCCGATGCTTCCACCGGCGTCGAACGGCTGGTCAGCCGCGACCTGGACTTCCGCACGCTGCCGCCGGCGACGGCCATTGCGGCGGAGTGACGGGGATGGCGGCGCGGATTCGCGAGACTTTCGGCGACGATCTCGAGGAAAACCACGACATCAACGTCACGCCGTTCATCGATGTCATCCTGGTGCTCCTGATCATCTTCATGGTCGCAGCACCGCTCGCCACCGTGGACGTCAATGTCGACTTGCCCGGTTCGACGGCAACGCCCGCGCCGCGCCCCGAAACGCCGCTCTTCCTCACGCTGAAAAGCGATCTCACGCTGGCAATCGGCAATGACAGCGTACCGCGTTCGGCTTTTGCTGCCGTGCTCGACAGCCGCGCCAAGGGCGACAGGCAGACGCGCATCTTCCTCCGCGCCGACAAGACGGTCGGCTATGGCGACCTGATGGAGGTGATGAACCTCTTGCGCGCCGCCGGCTATCTCAAGGTCGCGCTGGTCGGGCTGGAGACGGCGGGCGATACAGGTGGGCGGGCCACGCCCGGAATCCCTGCGACCGGCGCGAACACTTCCTCGACACCGGGCGGAAGCGCGGCGCGATGACGGCCGCCACCCTTTCCCGGATGTCCCAGCCGCGCTTCGGCGCGCGCGATGCCGGCCTGTGGACGAGCGCCGCCGCGATCATTCTGGCCGCGCATGTGGCGGTCGCCTACGCGGTGCAGAATTTGAGTTTCGCCGACACGCAGGATGGCGGTCCGCCGCCGGCGCTGGCGCTCGAGATGGCGCCGCTGGTCGTCGCGCCCACCGTGCCCGAAGAGGCTGCAATGCTGGACACGGTGACACCGGAGCCGCCCGACGCGGCGGAGGAGACGGAAAAGCCTGCCGACGTGAAACCACTGACTGAGCCGGCGCCGGTGGTGGAGCAGGCAGAGCCGGTCACCGAACAGCCACTCGACGATACGCAGGAGGCTGAACAGGCCGCGCCGGCGGAACAGACCGTCGCGGCGCTGAGCGAGCAGCAGCCGCTGAACGAGGTCGTGCCGGACCCTGTCGAGGCGATTGCGCCCGATGTCGTCATTCCGCTGCCGAAGCCCAAGCCGGTGGACGGGGAGGTGAAGGCGCGGAAGCCGGTCGAGGGGAAAAGGAAGCCCGAGAAGAAACCGGTCGAAAAGCCGAAAGAACGGATCAAGAAGGAAAAGGCCCCACCTCCCGGGATGACAACCCCCGCCAGCATCGATGCCAAGGCAGCGGCAAAGGCGGTAGCGCCGCAATACTCCGATGCGGCGCCACGATCGAGCGTCAGCCCGTCGCGCTGGAATTCCAGTCTGCAGGCGTGGATCAGGCGGCACACGCGCTACCCGAGCGCGGCAAGATCCAGACGGGCCGAAGGCACGCCCAACGTGACCTTCACCGTGGATGCCTCCGGCCGGGTGATTTCCGCCAGGCTGGCGCGATCATCCGGCGACTCGGACCTTGATCGCGCCGCGCTCGGCGCGTTGCAGGGCGCCTCGGTGCCAGCGCCGCCGGTGGAACTCGGCGCCCGCGTCACCCGCACGGCACCATTTGTGTTCAGCCTGCGGGACTAGGCCGGCGCGACGGATGGTGGTACGCGCCTGAACTGTTCAACTTTGCCGCGGCATGCTCCCCGCCGAGATCAAGATGACGATGCTAACACGCCGCAACCTTCTCAAAACCGCCGTGGCCGCCGGCGCGGCCGGTGTGGGCCTCTCGGCCGCCGGCAAGTTTGCCGGCTGGGCAGCGGCGAAGCCCGAGCCGCTGATCCTGAAGACCGCCAGCACCGAGGCGCGGCTGATGGACGGAGCGCCGACGAAGAATGTTCTGACCTATGGCGAGGCGGGCCTGCCGCCGGTTGTCAGGATGCGGAAAGGCGAGGCGTTTGCCGCGCGCTTGATCAACGGCATCGACGATCCGACGACCATCCACTGGCACGGCATCCGCGTTCCCAACAAGATGGACGGCGTGCCGTTCCTAGTGCAGCCCTATGTCTATCAGGGCGACCATTTCGACTACACCTTCACCCCGCCCGATGCCGGCACCTTCTGGTATCACCCGCATTGCAACACGCTGATCCAGATGGGTCACGGCCTGACCGGCGTGATCGTGGTCGAGAACCCGAAGGACCCCGCCTTCGACGCCGAGATGGTGATCAACCTGCGCGACTGGCGACTCGGCGACGACGGCCAGTTCATCGAGCAGTTCAGGCCGCGCGATGCCGCCAAGGCGGGCACTTTCGGCACGGTGCGCACCGCCAATTGGCTCGAACAGCCGCAATTCGACGCGCCGGCCGGCGGGCTGGTGCGGCTGCGCGCCGCCCTCACCGACGTCACCCGCATCTACGCCTTCCGCGTCGACGGCGCCGAGGCGACGGTGATCGCGCTCGACGGCAATCCGGTACCGCAACGCTTCACGCCGGATGCCTTGCAGCTGGGACCCGGCCAGCGGCTGGAGCTGGCCGTCCGCATGCCGGACGACGAAGGCGCGATCGTCAGCCTGCGCGACGTCCGGGGCACCAAGCAGAAGATCCTGGCGACGCTGCGTTCGGTCGGCACATCGCTGAAGCATGATCTGCGCGATCTCGGCCCGCTGGAAGTCAATCCGGTGGCGGAAGTGGACCTTTCCAACGCCGGGCGCATTCCGCTGGCGCTGAGCGCCACGGCGGAAAATGTTTCGGCCAACAGCATCTGCGGTTCGCTCGGCTACAGCTTCTGGGCGATCAACAAGGTGCCGTGGCCGGGCGACACGCCCGACCCGGCCGCGCCGCTCGCCGAGCTGAAGCTCGGCCAGAGCTACATCATCGACATGGAGAACCTCACCCCGCACGCGCACCCGATCCATTTGCACGGCATGAGCTTCAAGGTGCTGTCGTCCTCCGCCAGGGCAGTGCAGCCGCTCGTCTCCGACACCTACCTCATCTTGCCCGACGAGAAGGTGCAGCTCGCCTTCGTCGCCGACAATCCCGGCGACTGGCTGCTGCATTGCCACATCATCGAGCACCAGAAGACGGGCATGACGAGTTATTTTCGGGTGGCGTGAGCGCATTGGCGCGCTAGAGCAATTCCAGGAAAAGTGCGAGCGGTTTCCGTCCGGAATTGGGTAAAAACAAAGAGATAGAGCGGTTCGCCGTTTCCGTGAACCGGTGAAACGCTCTAACGCGCGGCATTTCCGCCTCTGTCTCGGGTTGACGCGTTTGGCCGATTGCCTAGGTAGGCAGGAGGGCGCTGGGGCGGCACGCAACTCCGACCGACGGCATGACATTCTTGCGTATTCGAAAACTTGCCTTTGTCGCGGCAGGCATCTCCATCCTGTCGTCCTGTGTCATCCCCGACGATACGTCGAGCATCGCCAAGGTCGATCCCACCACGGCCGCCGCCCGCAAGGAGATGGTCGGTCTCAGCGAGGCCGACGTCCGCATGTGCGCCGGCTTTCCGACCGCGACGGCCGATGCGGGTGCGTCCGGCCAGATCTGGACCTATCAGCGCACCGTACAGCGCGGCAATCTCAGCATCGCGGTCCCAACCATGGCCGTGGGCGCGATCCCCGCTGTCGGCGGCTCCGTCAATGTCGCCCCCGGCGGTTACTGCAACACGCAGATCCGCATGGTCGGCGGTCATGTCGCCGAGGTGGCCTACGCCGGCGACAACAATCTGCCGAACAGCGTCGATGCGCTCTGTGTCAGCACGGTCGACGCCTGCGTGGCCTATGCGCGCCAACGCAATCACAAAGCGACGGCGGTCTCCAGGTGAGTGGACTAAACGTGGTGGCGGTCCGAGACTCCGCTTGTGTCAGCGTCCTCCGCGGTGAATGGCGCCGGACTCCTTTTCAGAAACCTGCCGGCCCCGGTCTCTGCGGGCTTCGGGCGGCGGCACATCCATCAGGTTTCTCACCTTGGCATTGTTGTGAGCCTGGATCACCGCACGACCGAGATGAAGTAAAATCCCGAGCACTGACATTGGCACGTCCTCCATTGGATTGCTGATATGTCGGTGGCGGGCGCCGGACAGTGCCCCTGGTCTGTTTCACGAGAATGGCTCGGAAAGCGGCTAATCGTTTCCAAATCTGTTGACCTGGAAACACTTGCGTACAAGTGGCTTCGATCGCGATGGCCATCCGCGAAGGAGCCGATTGGCTCCGGGGCGCGGTCCGAAATTCGTCCGATACGAAGCCCGTAGTTGGGCAGGATTCAGTCGGGCGCAAGAAGCATGTATGCTCGACGATACTGATTCTTCCGATCATTTTGGCTGGTCGATGTGAGAAAAATCGTCGCTTCACTCACCGTAGCCGTCGTCCTTGTCGTCGGGCTGCTCTTGCTTTTGCCCGCACTTGTTTCGACCGACTGGGTTCGTGGCGAATTGAGCCGGCAACTGTCATCCGCAACCGGAATGACCATTCGGCTGGACGGACCTGTCAGACTGTCGCTGCTGCCCAGGCTGGCAGTGGTCGCGGATGAAATCTCGCTCTCGACCGACACGGGCGACATCGCGATATCCGCTCCGCGCTTCTCGACGTCTATAACGCTGTCGTCGCTATGGTCGAAAAAGCTTGAGATTCAGTCGGTCGCGCTGGCGGATCCGACAATCGCGCTCAAAGCCTCGGCGAGCGCGGAGCCAGCTCCGGAACAGAAGGATGTTCAGGCCGATCCGTTCGCGGCGGTCGTCGATACGCTCGAGCGGCTGGCGATCAACCAGCTGACCATAACGAACGGCACCCTCTCCTCAGGCGCGTCGACCGGCAAGGCCGCCACGGTGACGGCAATCGACGCCGATCTGAGGGTTCCGGACCTCGACGGGGAGGTCTCGTTTTCATTGGCCGGCACCAGCGGCGGCCGTCGCGTCGACATGAGCGGGAGCCTTTCCGCGTTGCGGCCCATCCTGAAACGGCTGCCGGCCCAAATCGCCATCGAGGCGCGGCTCGACCCGGCGCCCGTTGCCAAATTCTCTTCCTTGCAGGCGAGCGGCGAGATCCAGCTCAACGGCAATGGCAGCTATCAGATCAAGAGCGGAAAGTTCGAGGTCGGCGACCAGAGCTTCCAGATGGACGCGCTCTTTCAACCTGGGGCGCGGCATCGCTTCTTCGCCGACCTGGCGGCAAAGCGCGTCGATATCGACGCCTTGAGCGATATAGGAAAAGGCGGTTCGAGCGGGGGCAAGCCTCCGGCCGGCTCCGGAGGGCCCGACCTTGCCATGCTGGCCGCTTTCGACGCCGACATCAGCGTGACAATCGATGAACTGGTCGGCGGCAGGATACGGGCTTCCGATGTCCAGCTCGCCGCAGCATTGCGTGATGGACATCTCGAGGCAAAGCTGGAGCATTTCGGCCTCGATGCGGGAAGCCTCACCGCGAATGCCTCGACGAATGTCGCTGAAACACCTCCCACCATACGGGGTAATATTGCGAGTTCAGGGCTGGACATCGGCTCGATAGCGAAGCTGGCCGGGCAATCCGTGCCGCTGTCCGGCAAGCTCACGGCCGATATGGGGTTCGCTTTTCGCGGGCTCACCGCGCAACGCATCCGCGGCAGCGCAAATCTACAGGGAACGGTCGGGATTCGAGGGGGCAAGCTTGCGCTTGCGGCACTTGGCGATGCCCAGGACCGCACGGCCAACGACATTACCGGGCTCAATCTTGATGCGAAGGTTCGCGACATCGGCAAGCCGGTTGATGTGACAGGCAAGCTTGCCTGGCGGGGGCAAGCCGTGACGTTCAAGTCCCAGGTCGCGCCCGCATCCTTTCTGGCCGGCGGCTCCGTTGCCGACGCGTCCGGGCCGATCAGCCTTTCGGTCTCCGCCAAATACCTCGAAGCCAGCATAAGCGGTACCGTCGGGGGTGGCGGCACGTTCAAGGGCCAGGTCTCGGCCACATCGCCCTCGATCGACAGACTGATGCAATGGCTGGGACAAGGCGCTTCCCGCACCCTGCAGGACTTTGCCTTCAAGGGCGATGTCGATGCCGGCCCGAAGCAATTCTCCTTCCAGAAAGCCGCCATCGCTTTGAACGGCGTCAAGGCGTCGGGACAAGGCTCTGTGAAACTGGGGGGGCCTCTCACTGTCCGGATGTCGCTAAATTTCGCGAAACTCGACCTTGCAGCGCTCGCCGGCGGCGGCGGGGCCGTGGCCGGCGGCAAACAGAAACCGGGCGCGGCAACCGACGCGCCGATCGATCTCTCCCTCCTCAAGGGACTTGATGCCAAGGTGGATATCCAGGCCGACAAGCTCGGCTATGGAAAGGTCTTTGCAGGGCCGGTGGCGACCAGCCTGACGGTGACCGACGGCAAGGCTCACCTGAATGTGCCGCAAAGCTCCTTCTACGGCGGCACGATTGCCGCGGACATGACCGCCGACGGTTCCGGCGACGCCGCTTCCCTGGACCTCAACACCGCAATCGCCGGCGCGGCCGCGGCGCCCTTGCTTCATGACGCGGCGGATTTTGACCGTATCGAAGGAACGCTCGATGCGACGGTCGCCGTCTCAGGCTCGGGAAAGACCACGAAATCGCTTGCCCGCTCCCTCGGCGGCAAGGCAGCGACAAAATTCAGCGACGGCGCCTTCCGCGGCATCGACATAGCGGAGGTCTACAACAACCTGGTCGGACTGCTCGCCGGCGGCTTCAAGCAGGATCAGGCCAAGAAGACGACGTTCACCGCGCTCGGCGCCTCATTCGCGATCGAGAACGGCGTCGCGCAGACGGCGGACATCAGCCTGCTAGGCCCACTGGTGCGAATGGATGGCTCGGGCAGGATCGACCTCGCCGACCAGACGCTCGACATGCGTCTCAATCCACGCGTCGTCGCTTCGCTTGCCGGGCAGGGAGGCGACGTTGCCGTGAAGGGCATCGGGGTGCCGGTCGTGGTCCAGGGCCCGCTCTCCGCGCCCCGTGCCTATCCGGATGTGAGCGCCTTGGCCAAGGACCCGAAGGGTGCGCTGGATATGTTGAGCCGCCTCGGCCTGCCAACCGGAAAACTCAATCTCGACAAGCTGATCCCGGGCCAGACAGGCTCGAACGGCGAGGGCAAGGGAGCGGCGGACCTGATCGGCGATCTTCTGGGCAACGCCGCGCCCCGACCCAAAGTCCCACCGCCCGCTCCGGAACCCGCCGTAGCGCCGGACAACGGCAATACGGAAAACGCGACACCGACGAGTTCGGACACCAGCAGCGAGACCGAGGCCGCCGCGCCGGCGGCGGAATCCGCCCCCGTCGATCCGCAAGCCGACCTCCAACCCGCCCCTGCTTCGCCCGAAGCCCCAAAGAAAGGCGAAATAGACACGCTTCTCGATCAGCTGGCGAACTAGCGTTAGGGTGCGCCGGGATCGCCACGGATTTCGGCTGTTGTGGAATTCAAGCCTGACGGCAGGCTCCGGCCATGCCGGCGCGTACATGATCTAACGCTCATATGTGCGGCCGAAAATCAAAGTGATCTCGGCCGCCGCAAATCGCCCCCAATCGGGACGTTCTTCCGGGCCTATTCTGGAGACGTTGGAGAGGCCGATGAAACTATCTGTTCTTGCCCTTGCCGGGACCATGCTGGCGGTGATGCCGGCGGTCGAGGCGGCGCCGATGATTGGCGTGCCGGTTCGAAACAACCTGGTACAGGAGGCGCGTGTCACATGCGCTTATCTGACCGAGGACGGCTATTGCGTGCGGCCGTACAAGAAGCACAAATACTGGAAGCCGAAGCATTACTATCAGCCCGCCTACCGCACCTATGAGCGACAGCCGCCGGACGAGTATTATTGGCGCTATCAGCGTCCACGGCCGATTATCCGGGTCGTTCCCAATTACCCGCCGCGGGACGAAGACAATTGGGATGATTGGGACGATTGAGCCCGCCTGAAGCAATTCCAGGAAAAGTGTGAAGCGGTTAAAGCATGTCTCCCGAAAGTGGGAACCGGTTTCGGGATAAAGACATGCGTAAAATCAGAACCCTAAAGCGCATGGAGCGAATCTGAAAGATCGCGACGCGCTTTAGGCTCGGCGACTTCGCCGTAGCCTTCCGCCTGGAAATTGCGACAAAACAAAGAGATAGGGGGGTTCGCCGTGCCGTGGAACTGCGAAACGCTCTAATGCATGTCGCCCAGAAGTGTGCAGCGGTTCTGGGACAACGACATGCATCAAAACAAAGACTTAAAGCGCATCGCCTGAATCCGGTTCAGCGCGACGCGCTTTAGGCCCGGATCCGCGCCTGGTGCCAGGCGGCCTATCTGCGTGTCTTTGCCTCCAGCGGCCGGCATTCGGCGCTAAGCAGCGCCTTTGCCGGCCCATCCATGAAGAGCGGGGAGCTGCGTCTTCTACCGCTTCAGCGCGATGCTGATCCCGCTGAGATCGGCGTTGACCTGCAGGCCGACCTGCCTGCCGGTGAGCTCGAGCTGGGCACCCTTGTCATTGGTCATGACGATCACCTGGGCGCCTTTGCCGACCGCGCCGCCGCCGCCGGCAGCGCCATAAACTCCCGTCACGTCGCTGGCGCGCCGAATGCGGCGCACCGTGCCCTGGAAATAGGTCTTGGAAGCGCCGAAGGCGAGGCCGCCCGAGACGCCGCCGACGGAGATCGGATAGCGTTTGCCATGGAAGGTCAGCGTGCCTTCGCCGCCGGAACCGCCGATGAAGAAGGCCGCCTTGTAGACGGAAAAGCGGATCGTGCCGGTGTCGGCATGCGCCGCGCTGGCAATGCTCACGCCCGCGGCGGCGATTGCCGCGACCGCGACGGAACGGAACCTGGATGAAATCTGCATGATGGAACTCCTCAAGGATCGCCGCTTGCCCAACCGGCCGCGCACGTCGGCTTCAAATGTATAGCTGAACCGAATTGCCCCGCCATTGGTTCCCGGCACGCGGCCCGAAATCCGGCGGTCACGAAATGGCGAGCAAGGAAGGCGGAAGCGAAGAGAGCACATGCTTGTGCTGGCTGGTGGAGCTGAGGGGGATCGAACCCCTGACCTCATCATTGCGAACGATGCGCTCTCCCAGCTGAGCTACAGCCCCGTTCCAGCGGATCGGCTTGTATCGGTCGCGGCCGTTTGATGTCAAGGCGAAAGACCGGGCCGGGCACAAGCGCCGTGACCGGCAGCCTTGCGGTTCGCCAAACCCGCAGCCTTGCCGGGCAGGCCATGCCCGCGGGCCTTGCCCGCAAGCCAAGCAATGGCTACATGTCGGCGACAATTTCGGAGACCGGCATGATCGCCCTTATTCAGACCATCGTCATGGCGCTTGATATCTACTGGTGGATCATCATCGCTTCGGCGATCTTTTCCTGGCTCTACGCCTTCAATGTCGTCAACTCGCGCAACCAGTTCGTCGGCAGCGTCGGCAACATGCTCTATCGGCTGACCGATCCGGCCTTACGCCCGATCCGCCGCTTCATGCCAGATCTCGGCGGCATCGACATTTCGCCGATCATTCTTCTGCTGATCATTTTCTTCATCCGACAGTTCCTGGTCACCACCGTCTGGTCCTGGGTCGTGACCGGCGCCTGATGAACTCGCCGTTTCGGCTGCGCGAGAACGGCGTCGACCTCTTCGTGCGGCTGACGCCGAAAGCGGCGCTCGATCGGATCGACGGTGTCGAGACCACCGCCGACGGGCGCAGCCATCTCAAGGCGCGCGTGCGCGCCGTGCCGGAGAACGGCGCCGCCAATCAAGCGCTGGAACGAATGCTGGCCAAGGCGCTTGGTGTGCCGGCATCGTCCGTTTCGGTGGTCGCCGGCGGGACCTCGCGGCTGAAGACGCTGCGGGTGGTGGGGGACATGGTTGAACTGGTGGAGCGGCTTCAGACGCTCAGCAAATAACGCTGGCGACGCCCCCTCATCCGGCCGCTACGCGGCCACCTTCTCCCCGACGGGGAGAAGAGGTTGGCGCCGGCGCCGACCTGCTCCTCTCCCCTTGGGGAGAGGTCGGATTGACCCGAATTGCTCTTCGCAATTCGGTAGGCAATCCGGGTGAGGGTGAATCTTCAGAAGCACTCAATCCCCCAGCGGCAGCTTCGGATCATCCACCTTCAGCGTGTTCACGCTCTGCTTGATGCGGCGCAAATTCTCCAGCACTTTCGGGCCGCGCGATTCCGCCACTGTGGTGGCGATCATGTCGACAATGGCCAGAAGCGCGTAGCGCGAGGATGTCGGCTTGTAGATGTTGCCGTCCTCGACGGACTGCAGAAGGATGACCGTGTCGGCGGCCTTGGCGAGCGCCGAGTCCGGCGCGGTGATGGCGACGGTGGCGGCGCCATATTGCTGCGCGACCTCGACGGCATCGATCACCGAGCGCGCATAGCCCGAGACCGAGAAGGCAAGCAGCGTCGTCTCGGGCGTGGCGACGGCGGCATACATGCGCTGCAGCTGGCCGTCGGTCTGGGCGAGCGCCGAGAGACCCAGCCGGAACAGCCGGTTCTGCATCTCCGTCGCCATCATCGAGGAGATGCCGCCAGAGCCGATGCAGAGCACATTGCCGGAGCTTGCAATCCGGGCGGCGACATCCATCAGCGTCGTCATGTCGAGATTCTCGCTGGCGCGCTGGATGGCGGCGATCGCCGCTTCGGTGATGGCGGACGCTATGCGCTGCTCGCGCGCATCGCGGCTGAGCGGTTCCGGCGACAGATACTGGCCGCCGATGGCGATCGCCTGGGCGAGATAAAATTTGAAATCGCGCAGGCCCTCGCAGCCGAGATTGCGGCAGAAGCGGGTGACCGTCGGCTCGCTGACGCCGACGCGCGCGGCGATTTCGGAGATCGCCGCCTTAGAGGCGAAATCGAGGTCGGAAAGCACCAGTCCGGCCAGGCGGCGGTCCGATTTGGTGCCGTCCTGCGACATCAGTTGCAGGCGGGTGATGATGTCGGCCGGGCTCTTCATCGTCTTCTCACAGCGGCAGGCCCGTCGCCTTGTCGAACAGGTGGATGTTGCGCGGATCGACGCTCACCGGCAGCCGGTCCCCGGGCTTGACCTGCAGCCGGTCGCGGAACACCGCGCGCACCGTGTCGTCACCGACTGAACCGTAGACATGTGTTTCCGAGCCGGTCGGCTCGACGACATCGACTTTGATTGCGATCGCATCGTCTGCGGCCCCGACGACGAAGTGCTCGGGCCGGATGCCGGCTTCGACCGTGTCGCTGCCGGAAGCCGCGCTGCCCGAGAGCGGCAAGCGGCCGCCGCCCTTTGTCTCGAACCAGGAGTGGGCTCCCGTCGTCTTCAGCGCGCCCGAGACAAAGCTCATCGAGGGCGAGCCGATGAAGCCGGCGACGAATTTGTTGGCCGGCCGATCGTAGAGTTCCAGCGGCTGGCCGACCTGCTGGATGCGGCCGCGGTCCATCACCACGATGCGGTCGGCCATGGTCATCGCCTCGATCTGGTCGTGGGTGACATAGACGATGGTCGATTTCAGCCGCTGGTGCAGCGCCTTGATCTCGGTGCGCATCTGCACGCGCAACTGCGCATCGAGATTGGAGAGCGGCTCGTCGAACAGGAACACCGAGGGCTCGCGCACGATGGCGCGGCCCATGGCGACACGCTGACGCTGGCCGCCCGACAATTGCCGCGGATAGCGGTCGAGATAGGAGAAGAGGTTGAGCACGCCGGACGCCTTCTTCACCTTGTCGTCGATCGCGGCGCGATTCTCGCCGCGGATCTTCGGGCCGAAGCCGATATTTTCCGACGCCTTCAGATGCGGGAACAGCGCATAGGACTGGAATACCATGGCGATGTTGCGCTTCTGCGGCGGCAGGTCGTTGGCGCGGGTGCTGCCGATAACGAGATCGCCGGAGGTGATTGTCTCCAGCCCGGCCAGCATGCGCAGCAGCGTGGACTTGCCGCAGCCGGACGGCCCGACCAGCACGACGAACTCGCCGGTCCGGATGTCAAGGTTGATGTCCTCGAGGATTTTATGCTGGCCGAAGGATTTCGACAGGTTGCGGAACTGGACGTCGGTCATGCTCACGCTCCCAGTATGTCGTCGATGAAAGGCAGGTAGCCGGCTGTCAGGCCGGCGTCCACCGGCACCACGGCGCCAGTTATGCCGGAAGCGCGATCCGAAGCAAGGAAAGCCACGGCTTCCGCTACCTCCGAAGCATTGACAATGCGGCCGAGCGGATAGAGCCGCTTGAGCCGGCCGATGATCTCGGGGTCCTTGGCCAGGCGATGGTCCCAGGCGGCGGTGCGGATCGAGCCTGGGCAGACGACATTGGCGCGCAGCCCGCTGCGGCCGAGCTCGACGGCGACCGATTTGGCGTAAGCGTTGATGCCGGCCTTGGCCGCCGCATAGGCCGGATTGCCGAAATGCGAAATCGCATTGACCGAGGAGATGAAGACGACACTGCCCGAACCACGGGCCGCCATCGCCTTGATCAGCGGATCGGCGAAAGTCATCACGCCGGTCAGGTTGAGGTCGAGCTCCTGCTCGATCTTCTCCGCCGTCAGCGCCTTCAACGTTTCCGCGCGCGTCCAGCCGGCATTGTTGATCAGGACGTCGGGAACGCCGTCCTTATCGAGCAGCACAGGGATCGCCGCTTCGATCGACGCCCGGTCGAGCAGATCGAAGACATGGCGCGAGGCGATGTGCGGGCTGGCCAGCGCCTCCGTCGACTGGTCGCAGCCGACGATGCGCGCGCCGCGCCCGGCCATGAGCTCGACGATCGCCGAGCCGAGGCCGCCGCCGGCGCCCGTGACGACAATCGTCTTGCCTTCGAACTCGGCTTTCGAACCCACCTTGCCCGCTCCTCCGTCCCACATTTTAAGTCGGCAGGCTAGCCAAGCAAATGTAATTAAGCAACACGATAATCCGCTTGCGCGGCGTGAAATCATGGATAATGTAGGAAAGTAACATAAATCCTGTGCCCACAAGGGCCGGGCGCCAACGTGCATCAATGGGAGAAATCGAATGAGCCTTGCGAAATGGACTGTCGGCCTGTTGGCCGGGATGAGCATGCTGGCGCTGGCAGCACCAGCCGATGCGGGCGAGGTGCGCGTCACCGTCGCCGAATACAGCGCCAAGACCGGCCCCTATTTCGAAGCGGTGAAGAAGGAATTCGAGGCGGCCAATCCCGGCATCACCATCAAATATGAAGTGGTGCCGTGGGATGTGCTGTTGCAGAAGCTCACCACCGACATCACCGCCGGCACCAATGCCGACCTCTCGATCATCGGCACGCGCTGGCTGATCGATTTCGTGCAGCAGGATGTCGCCGAGCCGCTCGACAGCTACATCAAGCCCGAATTCAAGGACCGCTTCATCGACACATTCCTGCAGCCCTCGATCATGGACGGCCACACTTACGGCCTGCCGATCGCGGCTTCGGCGCGCGCCATGTATTACAACAAGGAGCTGTTCGAGAAGGCCGGCATCGCCAAGCCGCCGGCCACCTGGACCGAGCTGCAGGAAGACGCGCGCAAGATCAAGGCGGTCGGGGCCTTCGGCTTCGGCTTGCAGGGCAAGGAGATCGAGACCGACGTCTATTACTACTATGCGATGTGGTCGCAGGGCACTGAGATCCTCAACAAGGACGGCACCTCCGGTCTCGGCACGCCAGGCGCGTTGGAAGCCGCCAAGCTCTACAAGTCGATGATCGACGAGGGCCTGACGGAACCGGGCGTCACCTCGAACAACCGCGAGGACGTGCAGAACCTGTTCAAGCAGGGCAAGGTCGGCATGATGATCACCGCGCCCTTCCTGTCCAACCAGATCAAGGAAGAAGCGCCGAACCTGAAATACGGCGTCGCCGCCATCCCCGCCGGCCCGACCGGCGCGCGCGGCACCTATGGCGTCACCGATTCGATCATCATGTTCAAGAATTCCAAGAACAAGGACGAGGCCTGGAAGCTGCTCGACTTCCTTTTCACCAAGGAGCAGCGCGCCAAGTTTACTCAAGGCGAAGGCTTCCTGCCGGTGAACAAGGAAGAGGCGAAGATGGACTATTACGTCAACAACGCCGACCTCGCCGCCTTCACCGCTCTGCTGCCCGACGCCCGCTTCGCGCCGGTCATCCCGGGCTGGGAAGAGATCGCCCAGATCACGTCCGACGCCATGCAGAAGATCTATCTCGGCGGCGATCCCGAAGCCGGCCTGAAGGATGCGGCGGCAAAGGCCAACGCGGTGCTCAAGAAATAAGGGCGTATCTCCCTGCGCCCGTGGCGCGCCCTACCCCCGCGGGGCGCGCCACACCTCTTAGAAGAGGCTGCAACGGCCGCGAAAATAGCTGAGCCGATAGGGCGTTCACCTCGGACCAGAGGATAGAATGCCAAAGTCTGCGCTCCCCCTCATTGCCCTGCCGGGCATTTCTCCCCGTATAGTGACGGGGAGAAAGGGCAGATCGGAACCTCGGCGCTTTTCCTGCCACGTTGGTGATTGGCGAAATCGCCGGCGACAGCGTCCCTCTCCCCGTCACTATACGGGGAGAGGATGCCGGCAGGCAGGTGAGGGGCAGCGCAGACGCTGGGAAAGAATTTGAACTGAGCCCTCAGAACGAACAGGTCGAGATTAGGCTAGCTGGCAATCCAGCGCCGCCGATGCCTCGCAACGCAGTACAAACCAGCCGATGCAAAATCGTTTCCTGCCCTATCTGCTGACACTCCCCAGCTTGCTGCTCGCGGCGGTGGTGATCTTCTGGCCGGTCTGGGACCTGATCCAGATATCGACGCATGATGTGAATCGCTTTGGCCAGCTTCGCGAATTCAGCGGCCTGGCCAATTTCTCGGCGCTTGCCGCTGACCCCGATTTCGTCGCAGCACTTTGGCGCACAGGGCTGTGGACCGTGCTGGTGGTCGGCGGCGCGCTGCTCTTGTCGATCCCGGTGGCGATGATCCTCAACACGGATTTCTATGGCCGCGGCCTCGCCCGCGTCATCATCATGCTGCCCTGGGCAGTGTCGCTGACCATGACCGCGGTCGTCTGGCGCTGGGCGCTCAGTGGCGAGAGCGGCATGCTGAACTCGGCCCTGATGAAGCTTGGCCTGATCAGCCAGAACATCCAGTGGCTGGCGAGCGCCGAGACCGCTTTCCCGATGCAGGTTCTGATCGGCATATTGGTGACGGTGCCGTTCACTACCACCATCTTCCTCGGTGGCCTCTCCTCGATTCCGGACGATCTCTACGAGGCGGCCGCGCTTGAGGGCGCGACGCATTTCCAGCAGTTCCGCGAGATCACCTTTCCGTTGCTGAAGCCCTTCATCAACATCGCCATCGTGCTCAACACTATCTATGTCTTCAATTCTTTCCCGATCATCTGGGTGATGACGCAAGGGGGACCGGCGAACTCGACCGACATACTGGTGACGCATCTCTATAAGCTCGCCTTCCGCATTGGCAAATTGGGCGAGGCCTCCGCCGTGTCGCTGGTGATGTTCGCGATCCTGCTCGTCTTCACCATGATCTATGTGCGGCTCGCCATGCGGGAGCAGCGCGCATGACGCCGAAGCTGAAACGCACCATCATCGCCTGGCTGCTGCTGGCCCCGCTGATCGTCGTGACGATCTTCCCCTTCGCCGTGATGTTCCTCACCGCCGTCAAGCCGCGCACCGAGGTGCTGACGCCGACCTGGTGGCCGAGCGAATTCCACTGGTCGAATTTCGCCGACATGTGGGTGGCGACCGGTTTCGGCCAGGCGCTCATCAACTCGCTCTATGTCTCGGCGCTGGCGACGATCGGCGCGATCCTGATCTCGGTGCCGGCGGCCTATGCCATGTCGCGGTTTCGTTTTGCCGGCTATGGCGCCTTCCGGCAGTTTCTGCTGATCTCGCAGATGATCTCGCCGATCGTGCTGGTGCTCGGCCTGTTCCGACTGATGGCTGCCTGGGGGCTGGTCGAGTCCACGACCGCGCTCGGCTTCATCTATATGGCCTTCAACGTCGCCTTCACGGTGTGGATGCTGCAGAGCTATTTCGACACCATTCCGCGCGACCTCGAGGAGGCGGCCTGGATGGAAGGCGCCGGCCGCTGGCTGACCTTGCGCAAAGTGTTCCTGCCGCTCTGTCTGCCGGCGATCGCGGTGACGGCGATCTTCACCTTCATCAACGCCTGGAACGAGTTTGTGGTGGCGCTCACCATGTTGCGCAGCCAGGAAAGCTACACGCTGCCGATCCAGGTTTTTTCCCTCGTCGCCGGCCGCTACACGATCGAATGGCACCATGTCATGGCCGCCACGCTCTTGGCGACGCTGCCGGTAGCGATCCTCTTCATCTGGCTGCAGCGCTACCTCGTCCGGGGCCTCGCGCTCGGGGCCGTCAAATAGCAATCCCGTCAATTCCAGGAAAAACACGCAGCGGTTTTCGCCCGGAATTGCGAAAAAACAAGAAGTCTAGGGAGCGTTCATGCGCATCTTCACCGCCTCGCTGGCGACGGAAACCAACACCTTCTCGCCGGTGCCGACCGGCCGGGCGTCCTTCGAGATGGCCTTCTATGCCGGCCCGGGCAACCACCCGGAGACGCCGACGCTCTGCTCCTCGCCGATCGTGGCGCTACGCAAGCGCGCCGCGAAGGAAGGGCTGACCGTCATCGAAGGCACAGCGACCTGGGCGGAGCCCGGCGGATTGGTGCAGCGGCAGACCTATGAGGCGCTGCGTGACGAGATTCTTGGCCAGCTCAAGGCCGCGCTGCCGGTCGATGCCGTGATCCTCGGCCTGCATGGCGCCATGGTGGCGCAAGGCTATGACGATTGCGAAGGCGACCTGCTGGAACGGGTGCGCGCCATCGTCGGGCCCAAAGTGGTGATCGCCTCGGAATTCGATCCGCACAGCCACCTGACGCCGAAGCGCGTGGCGGCCTGCGATATCATGGCCTATTTCCTCGAATTCCCGCACACCGATTTTTACGAACGCGGCGAGCATGTCGTCGAGCTCGGTCTTGCCGCGGCGCGCGGCGAGATCAGGCCGGTGATCTCGACCTTCGACTGCCGCATGATCCAGGTGCTGCCGACCAGCCGCGAGCCGATGCGCTCCTTCGTCGACAGGATCAAGGCGCTGCACGGCAAGGACGGCGTGCTGTCGGTCTCGGTCATCCACGGCTTCATGGCCGCCGACGTGCCGGAGATGGGCACGCGCATCCTGGTCGTCACCGACAACGACAAGGAAAAGGGCGACAAGCTCGCCGAAACGCTGGGCCGCGAGCTATATGCGCTGCGCGAACAGACAGCGATGACGATGCTGTCCGCCGCGGCGGGCATCG
This sequence comes from Mesorhizobium sp. WSM3859, assembly GCF_002295065.1. Classification (GTDB taxonomy): domain Bacteria; phylum Pseudomonadota; class Alphaproteobacteria; order Rhizobiales; family Rhizobiaceae; genus Mesorhizobium. Next base: position 81,257 of record NZ_NSGG01000003.1, on the reverse strand, counting down.
AGCGAGCGCTTGCGGTGCGCGCGGAGCGCCAGGACAAGCCGGCGGTGATCGCCGACATCTGGGACAATCCGGGCGGCGGCGTGCCGGGCGACGGCACCATCGTGCTGCGCGAACTGATGGCGCGCGGCGTGAACAAGGTCGGCGTCGCGACGATCTGGGATCCGATCGCGGTGACTTTCTGCCATGCCGCGGGCGAGGGCGCGGTCATCGACCTGCGCTTCGGCGGCAAGGCTGGCCCTCAGGCCGGCGAACCGATCGATGCGCGTGTCACGGTGTTGAAGGCCGTCAGCGAAGGCTGGCAAAGCTTCGGGCCAAGCCGCGTGACATTGGGGCCGTCAGCGGTGGTACGCATCGAAGGCACCGAGGTCGACGTCATCCTGAACACCAACCGCACCCAGACCTTCGAGCCGGATGTCTTCTCCAACATCGGCATCGATCCGATGGGCAAAGACGTCCTCTTGATCAAGTCGACAAACCATTTCTACGCCGGCTTCGCGCCGATCGCCGCCGAGATCATCTATGTCGCGGCGCCGAGCTCCTATCCGAGCAACCCGGCGGTGACGGATTACAGGAAGCTGACGAGGCCGATCTGGCCGCGGGTGGCGGATCCGTGGCGCTAGTAATCTCCCCCCTCGAGGGGGAGATGTCGCCGAAGGCGACAGAGGGGGTCGCCTCAACTGCCGCGACGCCCCGCGGTGGGGAGGAAGGAGGCCGGCGCTCCACGCGCGAGGACCCCCTCTGGCCGCTTCGCGGCCATCTCCCCCTCAAAAGGGGGGAGATTTGCCGGCGCTACACCAGCCCTCTTTTCACCATCATCGCCTCGGGCGACGGCATCTTGCCGCGAAACGCCGTGTAGAGCTCCTCAGGGTCCTTCGACCCACCCGCGGCATAGATGTTCTTGCGCAGCCGCTCGGCCAGTTCCGGATTGAAGGCATCGCCCGTCTCCTCGAAGGCCGAGAAGGCATCGGCGTCGAGCACTTCCGACCACATGTAGGAATAATAGCCGGCTGAATATCCGTCGCCGGCGAAGACATGGCCGAAATGCGGGGTGCGATGGCGCATCGCGATCGTGTCGGGCATATGCAGTTTTTCCAGCGTCTCGGCCTCGAAACGAAGCGGTTCGGCTGGCGCATCCGCCCTTGCGTGATAGGCCATGTCGATCAGCGCCGAAGCGGTGAACTCGACCGTGGCGAAGCCGGCGCCGAAGGTGCGGGCGGCGAGCATCTTGTCGAGCAGCGCCTTCGGCATCGGTTTGCCGGTCTTCACATGCAGCGCATGCTTTTCCAGCACCGCCGGCACCGTCAGCCAATGCTCGTAAAGCTGCGAGGGCAGTTCGACGAAATCGCGGCTGACCGAGGTTCCGGAAACCGACGGCCAGGTGACGTCGGTCAGCATGCCATGCAGCGCGTGGCCGAACTCGTGGAATAGCGTCTTGGCCTCGTCGACCGACAGAAGCGCTGCCTCGCCGGCCGGCGGCTTGGCGAAATTCATGATGTTGTAGATGAGCGGCTTCGCGCCGTCGCCCAGCTTGTATCCGGACCGCAGCGCGCTCATCCAGGCGCCGGAGCGTTTTGACGGCCGCGCGAAATAGTCGGCCAGAAACAGGCCGCGCTCGCTGCCGTCGGCATTTTTGACCACGAAGACGCGCGCATCCGGATGCCAGGCGGCGATGCCCTTCTTCTCCTCGAAGGTGATGCCGAACAGGCGTGTCGCCACATCGAAGCAGGCCTCGATGACGCGTTCGAGCTGCAGGTAAGGCTTCAGCTCCGCCTCATCGAAAGCGAATTTCTCGGCGCGCAGCTTCTCCTGGTAGAAGCGCCAGTCCCAGGCCGCGAACTTCTCGTTGCTGCCGGCTTCCGCCGCCAGTCGCTCCAGCTCCTTCTGGTCGGCGGCGGCCTTTTCCAGCGCTTTCTCCCACACCGGATCGAGCAGCTCGTGCACCGCCTTCGGGGTCTTGGCCATCGTGTCGTCGAGCTTCAGCGCCGCGAAGGAACCGTAGCCCAGAAGCTTCGCCTTCTCGGCGCGCAGCTTCAGCATGTCGCGCACGACATCGGTGTTGTCGGAGGCGCCGCCATTCTGCCCGCGCATGGTGAAGGCCTTGAACGCGATCTCGCGCAGGTCGCGGCGCTCGGAGAAGGTCGAGAACGGCTCGTAGATCGAGCGCGACAACGTCACCGCATAACGGCCCTTCTGGCCGCGCATCTCGGCCGCTTCGGCCATGGCGCTCTTGAGGAAGTCCGGCAGGCCCGCAAGATCGGCCTCGTCGAGGAACAGCGCCCAGTCGCGCTCGTCGGCAAGCACGTTCTGGCCGAAATTGGTGCCGAGCGAGGAAAGTTCCTCATTGATGGCGGCAAGCCGCTTCTTGCCCTCGGCGTCGAGCTTGGCGCCCGACCGGACAAAGCCCTTCCAGGTCTTCTCCAGCACGCGCAGCGTCTCGGCATCGAGCTTCAGGCTGTCGCGGCGCTGATAGAGATCGTCGATGCGAGCAAACAGCTTCTCGTTCATCGAGATCGCCGAGAAATGCCGCGACATCTTTGGCGAAACCTCGCGTTCCATCGCCTGGATCGTGTCGTTGGTGTGGGCACCGGCGCGGCACCAGAAGATCGACGAGACATGGTCGAGCGGCTCGCCGGCAAGCTCGAGCGCGGCAAGCGTGTTGTCGACGGTCGGCGCCGCGCTGTTGCCGGCGATCGCGTCGATCTCGGCCTGATGCGCCACGAGTGCCGCGTCGAAGACCGGACCGAAATCATTGTCGCCGATGCGCGAGAAATCCGGCAGACCGAGCGGCCCTTGCCAAAGGGTCAGCGGATGGGCGGCGAGGTCGACGGCTTTTGACATGGGTAAATCCGATTGGGAGTTTCGATAGGCGGCGGGCAGTCCCGGATGTAGGGCGATGCCGCGCATCGCGCAACTCGGGTAGCCCCCGGATTTCAACTTAGAACGTTCAGGGCGTAGGGCGATTCAGCTTTTTTGTGAAACGGGTGAAACGCGCTGGTTCATCGTAAACGCTGGAGATTGGCTGAAGCCTTCCGAAGCGGAGCAGAATTCTGCACCGTTGCGACGCTCGTATGTCACGGAATGGATCCTCGGGTCTGCGCCGCGTCGCTTCGCTCCTTGCTTCGCGCGTGGATGACGATCGCGATGGGCGTTTCGGCCAATCGCCAAAGCATGCGAGCCACCAACGCAAACACTAGTAGCCGCTGCAGTTCTGCGCCACCGCTGTCTGCGTGCTGGCGACGATGTGCCCGCCGGCGACGGTGAAGGTCTCGCGCATCAGCGTATCGTTGCTGGGAAAATCGTAGCAAGCAAGCACGGTGGTCTCGCCGTTCTCGCTCTTCTCGATGCGATGGCGGATCGTCGCGCCCGCGACCGCGCCCTGCCATTCGTCGATCGAGGCGATGAAATCTTCTTTGGTCTGGACGACGCCGATGTCGTCGAGCTTCATGCGAACATCGTCGGAAAGCAGGTCGGACAATTCGGTGCGGTCGGCGACCAGCAGCGCCGAATACCAGCGATCGATGATGGCGCCGTCATCGGCGCTGGCGCGGACGATCGAGGTCACCAGCAGCGCCGCCGCGACAAAGATCCTCCACCAGCTGCGCTGCATCACGCCTCCGTTTAAATCTCCGGCCGCTCGAAATCGCCGGTTTCCTTGTTCATCACCCACAGCTCCCCGGCCGAGATGTCGAACCATGCGCCGTAGAGCGAGAGCCTGCCCTTGCCTTCGAGGATGGAGACGCAGGGAAAGGTTCTGAGATTGGCAATGGAATAGCGGATGGAAATACGCTCCAGCGCCGTCTGGCGCTCTGTCGCCGTCATCATCGTGCTGGAGGCCACGGTCTCGGCGGCCGGCGCGATCAGGCTCATCCATTTGCCGATGAAATCGCCGGGCGACAGCGGCGCCGAGTTGGTGTCGAGCGCGGCGCGGATGCCGCCGCAGCGGCCGTGGCCCATCACCACGATGTTCTTCACCTTCAGGCTCTGCACGGCGAATTCGAGCGCTGCCGAGGTCGAGTGGTACTCGCCGTCCGGCTCGTAGGGCGGCACCAGATTGGCGACATTGCGCAGCACGAAAAGCTCGCCGGGACCGGCATCGAAGATCGCTTCCGGCGCCGAGCGCGAATCGCAGCAGGCGACGATCATCGTCTCGGGCGCCTGGCCGTCGCGCGCCAGCGAGCGATAGCGGTCGCTTTCGGTAGGGTAGCGGCCGCTCATGAAGTTGCGATAGCCGGCGAGGAGGTGTTCGGGAAGGTGAGGCATGGGCGGCTAGAGCCTTTCCGGGGGTTGGAGGCGGCAGCTCGTTGCGATCGAAAAAGCCTCTAGCGGCAAATGCAGGTCGCGGGCAATGCCGAATTGCGGATGGCGGCGTCGCAATCGCATGCCGCCAAAAGCTGCACAGGCCGATTTTGCCTCAAGCCCAGATAGCGACCGGGATGCCGAAACGGTCCAGCAGCGGCGGATTGGGCGAAGGCCGCGCCTCGCCGCTGCTGATACGCCCGGCAATCAGCATCATCGCCGCCGCGTCGAGGAAGTCGTCGCTCGCAGCACCCGCGGCGGCGCCTGATCGAGGAAGGCTTTTTCATAGCCATGCCTGCAAAGCAGCGCCTTGCGCTCCTCCATGCCGGCCGGGTTGACCGCGCCCTTGATCTTCTTCGGCAGCGCCATCGCCGCGCCGCCATTCAGCCGGCAGAAGGCCACTTCCGGGTGCGATTCGAAGACACGGCCGCGCAAATCCGGCTTTGCGATCAGCAAAGCGTCGATCTCGCGGATCTTCGAAAAGATGCCGAAGGCCTGGATGGAAACGCCGCGCGGCGGGTCGGAGGTCCCCATTGCAACCGCGCTTGCCCGCCGGTGCGCTTCATACCAGCCCTCTACGGTGGTGAAATCGCTGGTGTCGGCATAGAGCGCGGCGCGCGAGGGGATGGCGAACACGCTCGACTGCCGCGCGCCGAGCAGCGGCCGCACCAGCGCCTCCGGCCCGCGGCCGCCCCTGCGCGAAAAATCCGGCAGGCCGATCGGCATGTCGACGGCGATCGTGGCCTCCGGCAGCGCGTCGAGCAACGCGTGAAAACTCGGGAAGACGGAGACGGACGGCGCGGCGGCCGCTTCGCGATGGACGGCGATCCAGCCGGCCTTGCAGCCGTCGACGCCGGCCAGCGCACCTGGCGTCACGCCCGCTTGTCCCGCCCGGGATGGAGCAGATGGCGCAACTGCACCATCGCCATCGGATGCGACAGGCTCTGCGCGTCGGTTTCGAGCTGCAGCTCATCGCCGCCGCGCTTGGCGGTGCGGGCGAGGATCTCGTAGACGGCCGCCGTGGTCGATTGCAGCGCCTTGACCGGCGCCTGGCCGGAGAGAATCCGCGCCAGGTAGACCGCGGCCGTCAGGTCGCCCAGCCCGTTAGGCGGCCTCTCGATCACGCGGTGCTCGGCAAGCAGCGCCTGGCTGCCGTCGAGCAGGAAATTGCCGATGCCGCCCGCCATCATCGCCGGCGCCGAGGTCACCAGCATGGTCGACGGCCCGGCATGAAGCGCCGCCGCCGTCACCGCCTTGATGTCGGGCAGCGGCGCGCCCGCCATCCATTCCAGCTCATAGCGGTTCGGCGTCGCGATGTCCGCGATCGGCATCAACTTGTCGCGCATGGCGGCGGCCGTCGATTCCGGCACGTAGAGCCCGCCGGAATCGCCCATCACCGGATCGCAGACGTAAAGCGCGTTCGGCGTCTTTTCCTTGACGGCGGCGACCAGCGAGGCGACGGCTTCCGCCTGGCCCGCCTCGCCGAGATAGCCCGACAGCACGGCCCGCACCTCGCCCAGCCAGGGCGCCCGCTCCAGGTCGGCCATCAGCGCCTTGAACTGGTCGAGCGGCGGCACGATGCGGGTTGCCCGGCTGTGCCCCGGATGCCAGGGCAGGATGACGGTCGGCACCGCCCAGACCGGGAAACCCAGCGTCTCCAGCGCGAACACCGCGGCGCGGTTGCCGACCGAGCCGCGGGCGACATGGCTGGAGATGACGATGACCGCGCGCGGCGCGTCGTTTTTTTCTGCATTCATGGAATCTGAATCCTAGCCGCCACGTGTGGCGGCATACACCAGCCAGGCCAATAGCCCAATGGCAATGACGAAGCCGAGCGTTCGGCCAATGCGGGTTCCCCAATATTCGATGGGATCGGAGCGATCGGTGTCGGCGGCGGTTACGCGGTCGCGCGCGTCCTTCGCCGCGCGGGCGATGAACGACGCGCCGCCTGGGGACGTCTCCTGTTGCACGCGTTCGAGGATGCGGCGCGATTCGGCCTCGTCGTCCCGGCGCTCTGCCATGGCATTTGCCCTTTCCGGCCCGCAACTTAGAGCAATTCCAGGAAAAGTGCGAAGCGGTTTTCCGCCCGGAATTGCGTCGGCAAAAAAGATGAAATTCTGTTCGATCGACTATTCACGGTGGCACGCGCCCGAACCGCGGCAGGCGCCATCAGCCGGACATTTTCTTGCGCGTGGATTGTGGTAATGCTTCGCATGCAACTTCTGTCGAGGGACCATTCATGATTACCGAGCGCCTCTCACCACCCTCCGCCTTCCGCAGCCTGCCCGCCTTTCTGATGGTGGCTTTCGTGCTGCCGCTGCTCGCCGGCTGCGGCTACAACACCATTCCGACCGCGGAAGAGAACGCAAGGGCGGCCTGGAGCGAGGTGCTCAACCAGTATCAGCGCCGTTCCGATCTGATCCCGAACCTGGTCGAGACGGTGAAGGGCTATGCCTCGCATGAAAAGGACACGCTCGACGCGGTCGTTCAGGCGCGCGCCAAGGCAACGCAGATCACGGTGACGCCGGAGACGCTGAAGGACCCGGACGCGCTGAAGAAGTTCCAGGATGCCCAGGCCGGGCTGACCAGCGCGCTGTCGCGGCTGATCGCGGTGTCGGAAGCCTATCCCGACCTTAAGGCCAACCAGAATTTTCTCGCGCTGCAGGCGCAGCTCGAAGGCACCGAGAACCGCATCGCGGTGGCGCGGCGCGACTACATCCAGGCGGTCAGGGACTACAATCTGACGCTGAAGACCTTCCCGTCCGTGCTGTGGGCGACCTTCTGGTTCCGCGGCAATGAGCCCTTCGCCAACTTCACCGTCGACGAGGACAAGATGCAGGTGCCGAAGGTCGATTTCGGCACGAGCACCACCAAGCAGGGCGGGTGAACGGCGAAACAGTTTACCGAGCTTGCCAGCCTTGCGTTCCTTCGCGCCCCCCTCTGGCCTGCCGGCCATCTCCCCCACAAGGGGGGAGATTGGATGTCACGTTGGCTTTCGCCAATCTCCAACGTCTGAAATGGAGAGCCGGCGGCCGAACCGCCAATCTCCCCCCTCGTGGGGGAGATGGCCGGCAGGCCAGAGGGGGGCGCGACAGAATGCCTTCATTGGCGTTTTGCTGAGCTTCTGCCTCTTCCTCCTCCCCCTCGCCGCCTTCGCCGCGGACCTTCCCGCGCTGACCGGCCGCGTCGTGGACAATGCCGGCATCATCGATGCCGGCACGCGCGCGGCGCTGACGCAAAAGCTCGCCGACTTCGAAACCAAGGGCTCCGACCAGATCGTCGTCGCCACTATCCCCAGCCTCGGCGGCGAGGAGATAGAACCTTACGCCAACCGGCTGTTCCGCTTCTGGAAGCTCGGCCAGGCCAAGGAAAACAACGGCGTGCTGCTCTTGGTGGCGCCCAACGACCACAGGATGCGCATCGAGGTCGGCTATGGACTCGAAGGCACGCTGACAGACCTGCACACCAAGCTGATCATCGAGAACGACATGGTGCCGGCCTTCCGCGCCGGCGATTTCTCCGGCGGCATCACCAAGGCCGTCGACGACATGATCATGGTGCTGGAGGGCAATCCTGAGGAGCTGGAGGCGCGCGGCAAGCGCAACGAGCAGGCGCCGTTCAATTCCGACGACCTGTTCTTCGCCATCTTCATCACCATCTGGGCGCTGATCTTCTTCGGCGGCATCGCGATGACGGTGCTGCCGCCGATCTTCGGCCAGAAGATCGGACCCGGCCGCTACCGCTGGCTCGGCATGACCTTCGATCAGAACCGGCGCTCCTCTTCGGGCGGCTGGTCGTCGGGTGGCGGCGGCTGGTCCTCAGGCGGCGGAGGCTGGTCCTCGGGAGGCGGCGGATTTTCCGGCGGCGGCGGCTCGTCGGGCGGCGGCGGCTCCTCGGGAAGCTGGTGAGGCACCATGGCAACGCGACCGATCAGCGCCGAGGATCATGACCGCATCGCCCAAGCGATCCGGGCGGCCGAATTGAAAACCGACGGCGAGATCTATTGCGTCGTCGCTCGCGCCAGCGACGGCTACTTCTTTCCGGCCGCTTTCACCACGACGATCGGCCTGTTCATCGCCAGCCTCGCGGTTGCCTACGGGCTGGAGGGCTTGTGGCTGACCATCCGGCTGCCACATTTCGTGCTGGCGCAGATGTTGGCGCTGGCTTCCGCGTTCGCCCTGCTCTGGTTCCTGCCCGCCTTGCGCATCCATTTCGTGCCGCGAAGGCTGCGTTATCAGGCCGCGCATGCCAATGCGATGAAGCAATTCCTTGCCCGCAACGTCCATCGTACGAGCGCGCGCACCGGCGTGCTCGTCTTTGTCTCCATCGCCGAGCGCTATGCCGAGGTCGTCGCCGACTCCGGCATCGATGCCAAGGTCGGACAGCAAGTCTGGGACGGCGTGGTGCGCGAGCTGACAAAACATGCCCGCGACAACCGCCTGGCCGAGGGCTTCGTGAAAGCCATCGAATCGGTCGGCGCGGTGCTTGCCGAGCATTTCCCGGTCACCGAAGGCGACATCAACGAACTCGACGACCATCTCGTCGAGATCTGAACGCTGTTTTGAGATTCAGGCCAGGCCGTACGTGAGCACCGGAAGCGCAGGAAGTTGCCGTTCGCAGACCGGCATCACCTGAATATCAACACGGCGTACGGCTTTCGTCTGTGCGAAAGCCGTCGAAGGGCCGTGGCGGACTCTTTGCAATCGCCCGATGCGGGTCTATGGTTAACCAATCATGAACACGCTGACCATCGACATCCGGAAGGCAGAGCCGCGCGACGCCAGCGCCATCGCCGAGGTGCACCAGCAGGCCTGGCGCGGCGCTTATTCCGGCATCATTCCGCACCGCACGCTGACCTCGATGATCAATCGTCGCGGCGTCGACTGGTGGGCCAACGCGATTCGCCGCGCCGCCACCGTGCTGGTCGTCGAGATCGGCGGAACCGTCGCCGGCTACGCCACGATCGGCAAGAACCGCGCCCGAGAGCTCCGCCAGCAGGGCGAGATCTACGAGCTCTATCTGCGGCCCGAATATCAGGGCATCGGGCTCGGCAGCCGCCTGTTCAAGGCGGCCAAGGCCCGGCTCGCCGACCACGGCCTGCGCGGCCTTGTGGTGTGGGCGCTGGAGGACAATCACAACGCCTTGGCCTTCTATGCCGGCAATGGCGGCCGCGACATAGCCGAAGGCGTCGAGGTCTTCGAGCAGAGGGCGCTGAAGAAGGTCGCCTTCGTCTGGAACGACTAGAGCAATTCCAGGAAAAGTGTGGCCGGTTTTCCGCCCGGAATTGCGTGAAAACGACGAGAGCGGTTCGCCGTTCCATGGAATCGGTGAACCGCTCTAGCATCGCGTAAGTTACAAGCGATCACAAACTGTGCGCCTTCATTGGCGCTGTGCACTATTCGACGCATTGCACCATGACGTTTCGCCCGCTATCGGTCTTGCAATCGAGAGAGGGATTTAGCCATGCGTATCGAAGCCGTGCCAATCGGGAAGAACCCGCCTGACGACATCAACGTCATCATCGAGGTGCCGATCGGCGGCGAGCCGATCAAATACGAGATGGACAAGGAGGCCGGCACGTTGTTCGTCGACCGCTTCCTGCACACCTCCATGCGCTATCCCGGCAATTACGGCTTCGTCCCGCACACGCTGTCGGGCGACGGCGACCCGATCGACGTGCTGGTCTGCAACACCCGCGCGCTGGTGCCGGGCTGCGTCATCAATGTGCGGCCGATCGGCGTCCTGATCATGGAAGACAATGCCGGCCAGGACGAGAAGGTGATCGCCGTCCCCTCGCCCAAGCTGACGCTGCGCTACGAGAACGTCACTGAATACACCCACCTGCCGGAAATCACGCGCCAGCAGGTGCAGCACTTCTTCGAGCACTACAAGGATCTCGAGCCCGGAAAATGGGTCAAGATCGAGGGCTGGCACGATTCCAAATATGCCAAGAAGATGATCGTCGACGCGATCGAGCGGGCCAAGGCCGCGAAATAGCGCGAACCTCCTGCCTCATCGGGAGATGGTCGGCGGAAGCTGTTACCGCGCGGCCTTCTCGCCGCCGGCCGCGGTGATTACGCCCACGATGATCAGTCCCGTCAGCACCAGCCGCACGCCGGCGCTGACGCCGAATGTGTTGAGCATGGTGAGCAAAAGCACCAGGAACAGGCCGGCGCCCCAGACGCCGGGCACATTGGCCTTGCCGCCGGCGACCGAGGTGCCGCCGATGACCACGACCGCGATCGAGGCGAGCAAATATTCGTTGCCGATATCGACATTGGCGCCGCGGAAATAGCCGGCAAGCAGCGCCCCGTCGATGCCGCCCAGCGCGCCGCACAGCGTATAGGTCAGGAAGCGGATGCGGCCGACATGGACGCCGGCCAGCCAGGCGGCGCGGATGTTCTGGCCGATGGCCAGCACCGAGCGGCCGTAGATCATGCGCTGCAGCGCCAAGGCCGCGCCGATGGTGAAGATCACCGTCAGCATCGCCAGCACCGGAATGCCCAGCACCTGCCAGTTGGTGAAGTCGGCAAAGCCAGGCGGCGGCTTGATCTGCAGGCCGCGGCCATAGCTGATGTCGACCGACTGGATGATGAAGCTTGCCGACAGCGTGGCGATGATCGGCGGAATGCGCAGCGCCCAGATCAGCAGGTAGTTGATGGCGCCGATCGCCGCCCCGCAGGCAAGTGCGGCGAGCAGCCCGACGACGATCATGGAATCGCTGCCGCCCATCACCTTCATGGCGACGGCGCTCGCCAGGCCGATATTGGCCGGCAACGACAGGTCGACATTGCCTGGCCCGAGCGTGATGACGAACATCTGGCCGACACCGACGATGACGGTGAACACAGCGAGAGAGAGCGCCGCCGTGACCATGCCGCCGGCGCCGTAGCCGCCAGTGAAGGCGACGGTTGCCAGCCAGACGACGAGGGCGCCGACAAAGGACCAGAGCCAGGGTTTTTCAAGCAGCGTCCGCACCGAGGTCATCGCCTACCGCTCCCTGCGGCTGATCAGCACGCGCGCCGCCAGCACGATGATCAGGATCGCGCCGTTGGCGGCGACCTGCCAGTCGGGCGGGATGTGCATGAAGGTCAAGAGCGGTGAGGCCGCGAGCGCCAGCGTCAAAGCGCCGAGCACCGCGCCGACCGGCGACACGCGGCCGCCGACGAACTCGCCGCCGCCAAGAATGACCCCGGCGATCGAAAGCAGCGTGTAGCCATTGCCGATATTGGCGTCGGCCGACGTGGTGATGCCGATCAGCGCCATGCCCGAAAGCACGCCGAACAGGCCGGTCAGCGCAAAGAGCACGATTTTGGTCTTGAGCAGCGACCAGCCGGCGCGCCTGAGCGCCGCGGCGTTGCCGCCGGAGCCGCGCAGGATGACGCCGTAGGACGTGCGCATCAGGCCGAAATGCACGACCGCCGCGATGATCAGCGCGGCAAGGATCGGAAAGGGGATGTAGGGCGGCTTGAAGGACATGATCGAAAGCAGCCAATCCGGCGCCTTGCCGCCGGGCTTGGGCAGGACGAGGATCGCAAGCCCCTGCCAGACGAAGCTCATGCCGAGCGTCACCACGATGGAGGGCAGGTTGCGCAGATGGATCAGCGCGCCGAGCAAGGCATAGACTCCGATCGAGCCCAGCAGCACGAGAATGCCCAGCAGCGGCGCGTCACGGAGCCAGGTGGCGGTGACGCAGCCGACGAAGCCGACGAAGGTGCCGATCGAAAGGTCGAGCTCATTACCGGCGATGACGAACATCTGCGCGATCGTCGCCAGCGCGATCGGGATCGCCAGGTTGAGCATCAGGTTGAAGCCGAAATAGCTGATGGCGCGCGGATTGAGCCAGGCAATCGCGATCAGCACCAGCGCCAATGACAAAGCCGGCAAAAGCCCGCGCAACAGGCGCGCCCGGGCGGCGCTGCCGCGTGGCGAGGATTTCGGGAGCGTGCCGGGAGCGATCGCGGTCATCTCAGGCCGCGTCGCCGAACGAGGACTGGATGATCTTTTCCTCCGTCAGCTCGTCGCGGCCAAGATTGGCGACGATGCGGCCGTTCTTGAAGACATAGACGTGATCGCAATTGTCGAGCTCTTCTGTCTCGGTCGTATACCAGAGGAAGGTGCGGCCCTTGCCGGCCTCCTCGCGCACGAGGTGATAGACTTCGAGCTTGGTGCCGATGTCTACGCCGCGCATTGGGTCGTCCATCAGCACGATCTCGGCGTCGGAGCCGAGCGCGCGGGCGAACAGCGCCTTCTGCTGGTTGCCGCCCGACAGCGAATAGATGTTGTTGTTCATGTCCGGCGTGCGGATGCCGATCTTCTGCTTCCAGAATTCGGCCAGCTCAGCCTCGCGCTGTGGCGAGATCAAAAGGCCGTTGCGCAGCCGCGCCAGCGAGCGGATGCCGATATTCTGCGCGATCGACCATTGCGAAAAGATGCCGTCCGACTGGCGGTCGCCCGCCACCAGCGCCACGGGCGCGGTCACCTCGATGCCGGCCTTGGCGCGGGCGGCGGCCGAGAAGATCGCCAGCAAAAGGTCGGTCTGGCCGTGGCCGGCAAGCCCGGCGAGGCCAATGATCTCGCCGGCGCGGGCGACGAGCTCCTTGCCGTCCTGCTGCCTGGCCGGGCGCGCGCGAACCCTGAGCGCGCCGGCCTCGGTTCTCCGGGTTTCCGCAGCGGCCTTCTGATGGCCCTCGGCGCCGCCCATGGCGGCGACGAGCTTGTCGCGGTCGAAAGCGTGGGCGACATCGGCCGCGACCACCTTGCCGTCGCGCATCACCACGATGCGGTCGGCATTTTGCAGCACCTCGCCCAGCACATGCGAGATCAGGATGCAGCTGCCGCCCTGCTCGACGAAACGACGCACGAAGGAGAGCAGCTGCCCCGCCGTATGCGCGTCGAGCGACGAGGTCGGTTCGTCGAGGATGACCAGATGCAGCGGCTCCCGCGTCAGCGTGAAGGCGCGCGCCACCTCGACCATCTGCCGCCTTCCGATCGAAAGGTCGCCGGCGATGTCGTCCGCCGAAATGCCGTGGTCAGGAAAGATCTCGTCGAGCTTGGCGCGGATGAGATCAGCCGCCCTGCGCCGCCAGCCGAAACCGGCGAGCGAGGGATGATTGATGCGGGTGTTTTCGGCGATGCTGAGATTGGGACAGAGCGACAGTTCCTGGAACACGCAGCGTATGCCGAGTTCCAGCGCGCGCGCCACGGTATAGCTCGCCTCTTCGTTGCCGCGCACCGCGATCTGCCCGCCATCCGGCCGCAGCGTGCCGGCCACCATATGCATGAGCGTCGACTTGCCGGCGCCGTTATGCCCGACCAGCCCGACGCATTCGCCGGCCCCGACATGGAAGTCGACGCCGTTAAGCGCCCGAACGGCGCCGAAATGCTTTTCGGCGCCGTTCAGCCTGACGATGTCGGTGTTTGCCTTGAGCATGCTCAACGATACCCGGCTGGCGATGCGGCTGGCAAATTCACGCCGCCATTACTTGATGTTGGCCTTGATCGCCGCGACAGCCTCTTCCTGCGTGTATTCGTGCGTGGCGACGCCGCCCTCCTTGATCTTCGGCAGCGCGGCCTCGAAATCGTCCTGGGTGAAGGCGAGATAGGGCACCAGGAGATCGTGCGGAATGTCCTTGTGGCCGTCGAGCACCTGCTGCGCCACCCAGAAGGCAAGCGTCGACACGCCGGGCGCGATAGAGGCCGACCAGGTCTTGTAGCCGTCCTTCTCCTTCTGCTCCTTCCACCACTTCAGCTCGTCCTGCCGGTTGCCCATGATGATGGTCGGGCGCGGCTTGCCGGCGGCGGCGAAGGCTTGCGCCGCGCCATAACCGTCGCCACCCTGGTCGACGATGCCGACGACATCGGGGAGCGAAGGCAGGATGGTCGCCACCGCTTTTTGCGCCGTCGTCTGGTCCCAATCGCCGGTCACCGAGCCGACGATCTTGAACTCCGGATGGGCGGCGACGCCTTCGAGGATGCCGGCATGGATGGCATCGTCGATCGAGGTGCCGGCGAGGCCGCGGATTTCAAGCAGATTGCCGCCCTTGGGCTGGAACTTGGCCATCTGCTCGACTTCCTGCTTGCCCATGTCCTTGAAGTCGACGACGACCCGATAGGCGCAAGGCTCGGTCACGATGCCGTCGAAGGAGACGACGACGATACCGGCATCGCAGGCCTGCTTGATGGCGCCGTTCAGCGCATCGGGCGAGGCGGCGTTGATAACGATGGCGTCATAGCCCTGCAGGATGAGATTTTGCACCTGCGCGGCCTGGGTCGGCACCTCCTTGTCGGCGGTGGTGAAGACATCCGCCGCGGCGACGACCTTGTCTTCGACCGCCTTCTTGGTGACGATGCCGTAGCTGTCGAGCATCGCCTGACGCCACGAATTGCCGGCATAATTGTTGGAAAAGGCGATCTTCTTGCCGCTGGTGTCGGCAAGCGCGGTGCCCGAGGCGAGCATCGCCGCGAATGCACTCAATACGAGCAGTTTCTTCATGTCGGTTCCTCCCGAGGTTGCTGATCTTGAAGAATGGTCGTGACGGGTAGCGTCTGTTTTTTATCTATTGTCAGACAAATTTAGAGGAACTGCAAGCTTTCAACCGCAAAGCCTGATGGGCCAGCAATCAACTTGCGGTGCGATGATTGAAAACCCTCCTGTTGATGGTCTAGGAACGCGGCAGAAGAGAGGTTTGGATGGCAGTGACGCCGATCGTTGCTAAAGGCGCGCCCGGAATTCCCGCGCGCTGGACGTCAAGCGCCAAGAGCGGCGTCGGAACCGCCCTTTCGGCAAGAAGCCCACTCTGGTTCACCACCAGCCACGGCATCTTGAACGAGATTTATTATCCTCGGCTCGACAGCGCCTGCACGCGCGACCTGGGGCTGATCGTCACCGGTCCGGGCGGTTATTTTTCCGAGGAAAAGCGCGGTGCGGCGCATACCGTCGAACATTTCGAGGACGGAGTACCTGGCTACAGGCTGACCAACATCGCTTCGGACGGCGCTTACCGGATTGAAAAACGTATCGTTACGGATCCGAAACACCCTGTCCTGCTTCAGGAAACAAGTTTCACCGCGCTCAAAGGAGCGGCGGCCGACTATCGCGTTTACGCGCTGCTGGCGCCGCACCTCGTCAATGCCGGCATGGGCAACACGGCCTGGATCGGCGAGCATAAGGGACAGCGCCTTCTCTTTGCCACCGGCCGCGGCGTTTCGCTGGCGCTCGCTTCGTCCTTGCCCTGGGGCGCCTGCTCGGCCGGCTATGTCGGCTTCTCCGACGGCTGGCGGCAGTTGCGCGACAACGGCGTGCTCGACCCTTCCGGCCAGGCGGCGGAAAACGGCAATGTCTCGCTGACCGGCGAGATCGGCTTTTCCGCCGGCAAGACGGTGGCCTTGCTGGCGCTCGGCTTCGGCGCTTCGCCGCAAGAAGCCGCCGACCTCGCGCTTGCAAGCCTGAAAGAGGGTTTCGAGCCGGCAGCGAAAACCTATGTCGAGAACTGGCGGACTTTCCAGGCAAGGTTGGAAAAGCTCGACCGTCGCGGCGCTTCCGGTCTGAACACCTACCGCGCCAGCACGGCGGTGCTCGCGACGCATCTGTCGGTCGCCCGGCCCGGCGCCGCCGTCGCCAGCCTGTCGATCCCGTGGGGCTTCAACAGGGGCGACGACGACCTCGGCGGCTATCACCTCGTCTGGCCGCGCGACCTGGTCGAGACGGCGGGCGGCTTCCTTGCCGCCGGCGACGGCAGGCAGGCGCTGCAGATCCTCACCTATCTGCGTTCGATCCAGCAGCCGGATGGCCACTGGCCGCAGAATGTCTGGTCCGACGGTACCGCCTATTGGCCCGGCATCCAGATGGACGAATGCGCCTTTCCGCTGCTGCTGGCCGACGCCTTGCGCCGCGCCGGCCATCTGCCGAAGTCGAAACTCGCCGACTTCCTGGCCATGATCGAGAACGCGGCCGCCTATGTCGTGCGCAACGGTCCGGTCACCGGCGAGGACCGCTGGGAAGAGGACGCCGGCTACAGCCCGTTCACCCTGGCCGTGGAGATAGCGGGGCTGCTCGCAGCTGCCGACATGCTCGAAGCCTGCGGTAAAAGTGAGCCGGCGAACTATCTGCGCGAAACCGCTGATTGCTGGAACGACCAGATCGAGCGCTGGACCTACGTCACGGGTACGGAGGCAAGCACCAGGACGGGCGTCGAAGGCTACTATGTGCGCATCGCTCCGCCCGACGATGGCGGCTCCGCCTCGCCGAAGGACGGCTTCGTGCCGATCAAGAACCGGCCGCCGGCCGATACGGACATACCGGCCGAAGCGATCATCAGCCCGGACGCGCTGGCGCTGGTGCGTTTCGGGCTCAGAGCCGCGGATGACCCGCGCATCCTGAACACCGTCAAGGCCATCGACGCCGAGCTGCGCTGCGACCTGCCGCAAGGGCCGCTCTGGTACCGCTACAGTGACGACGGCTATGGCGAACACGAGGACGGCTCGCCCTTCGACGGCACCGGCCAGGGACGGCCGTGGCCGCTGCTTGCCGGCGAGCGCGCCCATTACGAGCTGGCCGCAGGCCGCAAGGACAAGGCGGCGCAGCTGCTCGAAACCTTCGAGCGCTCGGCCGGCGTGGGCGGCCTCCTGCCGGAGCAGGTTTGGGATCGCCTCGACATTCCACAGCGCGAACTTTGGCTTGGCAAGCCGTCGGGCAGCGCCATGCCGCTGGTCTGGGCGCATGCCGAGCACATCAAGCTGCTGCGATCGCTGCGCGACGGCGCCGTCTTCGACCTGCCGCCGCAGGGCGTCGAGCGTTACATCAAGCAAAAGACCGTTGCGCCATTCAGGACGTGGCGCTTCAACAACAAGATCCGCTCCATTCCCGCCGGCAAGGCGCTGCGTGTCGAATTGTCGGCGCCCGGCGTCGTCCATTGGAGCAGCGACAAATGGCTGACGGTGCAGGACAGCAGGACGGTCGAAAATGCGTTCGGCATCCATCTAGTGGATTTGCCGGTGGCCGGCCTGAAGCCTGGAACCACCATCGTCTTCACTTTTTTCTGGCCGGAAGCGATGCATTGGGAGAATGTCGACTTCACCGTCGCGATCGACCAGCCAAACGGCCAGTGAATTCTTCTTTCCTCAAGCAATCGGGATGAAACCATGCAGATCGGAATGATGGGACTGGGCAGGATGGGCGCCAACATGGTGCGGCGCCTGATGCGCGACGGCCATGAATGTGTCGTCTACGACATCAATTCGGCAAGCGTCGCCGGCATGGTCAAGGACGGCGCCGTGGGCGCCGCCTCGCTGGAGGAGTTCGTCGGCAAGCTCGCCAAGCCGCGCTGCGCGTGGCTCATGCTGCCGGCCGCGATCACCGGCAGGATCGTCGACCAGGTGGCGGCGCTGATGGAGCCGGGCGACATCATCATCGACGGCGGCAATTCCTACTATCACGATGCCGTCGACCAGGCGGCCGAGCTGGCGGTGAAGGGCATCAACTTCGTCGATGTCGGCACCAGCGGCGGCGTCTGGGGTCTCGAGCGCGGCTACTGCCTGATGATCGGCGGCCCGGACGAGGCGGTGAAGCATCTCGATTCGGTCTTCGCCACGCTGGCGCCGGGTCCGGACGCCGGCGCCAACCCGTCGAAGGACGACGGGACGGCGGCTTTCGGCTATCTGCATTGCGGCCCGAGCGGCGCCGGCCATTTCGTCAAGATGGTGCACAACGGCATCGAATACGGCGTCATGGCCGCCTATGCCGAGGGCATGAACATCCTGAAGTCGGCCAATGCCGGCAAAAGGCAGCGCACCGCCGACGCCGAGACGAGCCCGCTCGAAAGCCCGCAATATTACCAGTTCGATGTCGACCTGCCCGCGGTCGCCGAGGTCTGGCGGCACGGCAGCGTCATCGGTTCCTGGCTGCTCGATCTCACCGCCGGCGCGCTGAAGAGCGATCCGTCGCTCGCCCAGTTCGGCGGCCGCGTCTCCGATTCCGGCGAAGGACGCTGGACGCTGAAGGCGGCGATCGACACCGGCGTGCCTGCGCCGGTGCTGTCGTCGGCGCTGTTCGACCGCTTCTCCTCGCAGGGCGAATCGCAATTCGCCGACAAGCTCCTGTCCGCCATGCGCTATGCCTTCGGCGGCCATGTCGAAAAGAAGACCGGCGCGTGAAGGGAGAGACGGCATGAGCCAGGAGAGGTCCGACACGCTGGTGCTTTTCGGAGCAACCGGCGACCTTGCGCACAAGAAGATATTCCCGGCGCTCTACCAGATGGTCGCCAAGGGAACATTGGCCGAGCCGATCATCGGCGTCGCCTTCGACCCGTGGGACCTGCCCAAACTGGTGGACCGCGCCCGCGACGGCATAGTCACCGCGCTGGGTTCGATCGACGACATGGTCTTTGCCAAGCTCGCCTCGCTGCTGCGCTATGTCAGCGGCGACTACCGCGACAGCGCCACCTTCGAGAAGCTGAGGACGGCGCTGGGCCCGGCGCAACACCCGCTGCATTACATGGCCGTGCCGCCAACGATGTTCGAGACAGTCGTGCAGGGGTTGGAGCAGTCCGGCACCGCGCGCGGCGCGCGGCTGATGATCGAAAAACCCTTCGGCCACGACCTCCAGTCGGCGCGCTGGCTGAACCGCGTGCTGCATCTGGTGTTCGACGAGCAGTCGATCTTCCGCATCGACCATTATCTCGGCAAGGAAGCGATCCAGAACCTGCTCTATTTCCGCTTCGCCAACTCTTTCCTCGAGCCGATCTGGAACCGCAACTTCGTCGAGAGCGTGCAGATCACCATGGCCGAGGATTTCGGCATCGAGGGCCGCGGCAAATTCTATGACGATGTCGGCTGCATCCGCGACGTCATCGAGAACCACCTGCTCAACATCCTTCTTCTGCTCGCAATGGAGCCGCCTGTCGGCCGCTCGGCCGACGACCTGATCGACGAGAAGGTGCAGGTGCTGCGCGCGATCCGCACGCTGACCAGGGACGATGTCGTGCGCGGCCAGTTCGACGGCTATCTGGCCGAGCCGGGCGTCAGGCCCAACTCGCCGGTAGAGACCTTCGCCGCGGTGCGCTTCTTCGTCGACACCTGGCGCTGGCGCGACGTGCCCTTCTTCATCCGCGCCGGCAAGAACATGCCGGTACACGCAACCGAGGTGATCGTGAGGCTGAAGCGGCCGCCGCTCGACGTCTTCGATCCGATCAAGGCGGACGACGCCAATTATGTGCGCTTCCGCATCGACCCGCAGGTGGCGATCTCGATCGGCGCCCAGCGCAAGAGGCCCGGCGACGACATGATCGGTGAACAGGTGGAGCTCACCGCGCTCGACGACACCAAGGGCGACATGCCGCCTTACGAAAGGCTGATCGGCGACGCCATGAACGGCAATGGCCAGCTGTTCACGCGCCAGGATGCCGCCGAGCTTGCCTGGCGCATCGTCGGTCCGGTGCTCGGGGACACCACGCCGCCGGCAATCTACGCGCCCAAGACCTGGGGACCGGCCGACGCAATGAAAGGTTTCGGCCCGCCCGATGGCTGGATCAATCCGACCAGATAATTTCCGGGGAGGAGGGAAATGGCGAAGGCAGCAAAGACCGCCGCGACGGGCAGCGATCCGATCGTGCTCAGCATCGATGTCGGCGGCTCGCATGTGAAGATCCTCACCAGCGCCGGCGGCGAGATGCGCCGCGTCGCGTCCGGCCCGAGCCTGACGCCCGACAAGGTTGTCGCTTCGGTCAGGAATCTCGCTGAGGGGCTGAACTACGACGTGATCTCGATGGGTTATCCCGGCCCCGTGTCGGACAACAAGCCCTCGCTCGATCCCTTCAATCTCGGCAAGGGCTGGAACGGCTATGATTTCACCGCCGCCTTCGGCAAGCCGGTGAAACTCGTCAACGACGCGCTGATGCAGGCGATCGGCAGCTATGACGGGGGCCGCATGCTGTTCCTCGGCCTCGGCACCGGCCTGGGCGCCGCCATGATCATCAGGAATGTCGGCCAGCCGATGGAGCTTGCCCATCTGCCTTACAAAAAGGGGGCGACTTTCGAGGATTATGTCGGCGAGCGCGGCCTGGTGAAGCACGGGAAGAAGAAGTGGCGCAAATACGTTTTCGACGTGGTCGGCAGGCTTCGCGCCGCCTTGCAGCCGGACTATGTCGTGATCGGCGGCGGCAATGTCGACAAGCTCGATGAATTGCCTGAAAAATCCCGGCGCGGCGACAACACTCGCGCTTTCGAGGGTGGTTTTCGTCTATGGCGCGACAAGGCGCTGATCGTCTGATATTGTTACATTTCAGTATAATTGTTCAAAACAGCGTGTATTGACGCTACAAAACGTTGCGCTGCGCAGATTTGCCGACTAGGAATTCACCAGCCTGCGGCCCCTGCGGCTTTCGAATTCGCCAACAACGCTCGCAGCGCTTTGATATTACACACCGCGAAAGCCGGATCGGTTTCGCGGCATTGCGGCACAAAATGGAGGAACTACGTGGACGAGGACACCAGCACAACCAAGGAAGTCGACCTGCTCGAGCTCACGGCTCACATCGTATCGGCCTATGTCGCGAAAAACCGCCTGCCCGCTTCGGACCTGGGCGGGCTGATCGCCAGCGTCGCCTCGTCGATCGGCGGGATCAGCCAGCCGACGGAGCCCGCCGCGCCCCCGCCGGTTCCCGCCGTCAACCCCAGGCGCTCGGTGACGCCCGACTACATCATCTGCCTCGAGGACGGGAAGAAGTTCAAATCGCTGAAGCGCCATATCGGTGTGCATTTCGGCCTGACGCCGGAAGCTTACCGGACCAAATGGGGCTTGCCGGTCGACTATCCGATGGTCGCTCCCAACTATGCGGCCTCGCGTTCGCAACTGGCAAAATCGATCGGCCTCGGCCGCAAGGCGGAGCCGGAACCGGTAAAGCCAGCCAAGGGCAGGAAGGCCAAGGCGACCGCCTGAATCGCTCGCCTGAAATAACGCGCCTGCACCAACGATTTGAGGAAGCCTGCCGAGGAAACCGCCTTGGCAGGCTTCCTGCTTTTGTGGCTTGGTTGCTACCGCCAGAGCAATTCCAGGAAAAGTGTGACGCGGTTTTCCGTCCGGAATTGCGCAAGAACAAAAAGGGGGAGCGGTTCACCGTTTCGTGGAAACGGTAAACCGCTCCATTGGGGGGACAGGCCATGAACTACGCCAGGATGCTGATCGAGAAGGAAGCGCCGGAGGAATACGGCTACGACCGCATCCGCTACAACCTTTCCGAAAGCTCCATCGCCGACCAGAAACTCTCCGACATCGGTCTGACGTTGCCGGACCTCACCTTGTTCTATGGCGAGCATCGCGGCAACAAGGAGTTGCGGGCGCTGATCGCCGGACAGGACAAGGGCATTTCTCCCGACGATGTGCTGGTGACGGCGGGCGCGGCCGGCGCGCTGTTCATCATTGCGACTTCCCTGCTGTCGGCCAGCGACCATCTCGTGGTCGTGCGGCCGAACTACGCCACCAACATCGAGACGCCGAAGGCGATCGGCTGCGCCATCTCCTATGTCGACCTCGATTTCGACCAGGGCTTTGCCGTCGATATCGGGCGCGTCAAGGCCGAGATCCGCCCGAACACCAAACTGATCAGCTTCACCTGCCCGCACAATCCGACCGGCACGATGATGACCCGCGCCGATCTCGACGCGCTGATCGCGCTTGCCGAACATCACAAATGCCGGCTGCTGGTCGACGAGACCTATCGCGACCTCTCCTATGGCGGGCGCCTGCCGGCGGCGGCCTCGCTCAGTCCAAGCGCGATCAGCGTCTGCTCGCTGTCCAAGGCCTTCGGCACTCCGGGCATCCGCATCGGCTGGCTGATAACCAGAGATCCGCAACTGCAGGAAACCTTCCTCGCCGCCAAGGAGCAGATCGGCATCTGCGGCAGCGTCATCGACGAAGCGATCGCCCGAACCATGTTAGAGCGCCGTGACGCCTTCCTGACGTCGCTGCTGCCGGACATGGCCAGGCGCCGCGACATCGTGCAGGCCTGGATCGACGGCGAGCCGCTGGTCGACTGGGTGCGCCCGCAAGGCGGCGTCGTCGGCTTCCCGCGGCTCAACGTCGATGCCGGCTTCGACCTCGACCGCTTCTACACCAGGCTGCTGGAGGAGCACGGCGCCTATGTCGGCCCAGGTCACTGGTTCGAGATGCCGAAGCGCTTCTTCCGCCTCGGCTTTGGCTGGCCGACGGAAGCGGAGCTGCGTGGCGGCCTCGACGCAATCTCCGCCGCGTTGCGGGACTGAGCCGCCGCGCAAAAGATTCGATTTTCTTTTGATCCAGCGCGGATTTTTTGCGCGCGCGACAGGACGAACTGGGCTAAAGCGTTCTGGCCGGACCAGCGCCCACCGTGGAAGTGCCCCGCCGGCCATCGTCGCAACGGGGCCCTCGAATCATGACAGCCGAAGCAACGTCACCAGACCAGCGCTACGCCGCGTTCCGGCACCGCCCGTTCCTCAGCTACTGGACGGCGCGCTTCCTCACGACTTTCGCCACCATGATCGTCTCGGTCGCCGTCGGCTGGCAGGTCTATGACCTGACCCGCGACCCGTTCGACCTCGGCATTGTCGGCATCGTCCAGTTCCTGCCTTCGCTGCTCTTGGTCCTGGTCACCGGCGTCGTCGCCGACCGCTTCGGCCGCCGGCTAATCATGACGCTGGCGACGCTGATCGAGGCCGGCTGCCCGCTGGCCCTGCTGCTTCTGACGCTGCGCGGGCTGACCAGCCCGCTACCGATCTTCATCGTGCTGGTGATGTTCGGCATTGCGCGGGCCTTCTACGGCCCGGCCTCGTCCTCGCTGTTCGCCAATCTAGTGCCGCAGGAGGATTTCGCCAACGCGATCGCCTGGAACTCCTCGGCCTGGCAGACAGCGACCATCGTCGGCCCGGTCGCCGGCGGCCTGCTCTATGGCGTTTCGGCCGAAGCGGCCTACGCCACCGCCGCCATATTGATGCTCGCCGCGGCGGTGCTGATCTTCACCATCCCGAAGCCGGCGCAGCAGACGGCCACCGACAAGCCGACGATGCAGACGCTGTTTGCTGGCTTCCGCTATATCTGGGGCGAGAAGATCGTGCTCGGCGCGATCTCGCTCGACCTCTTCGCCGTGCTTCTGTCCGGCGCCTCGGCGCTGCTGCCGGTCTACGCGCGCGACATCCTGCAGCTTGGTCCCTGGGGTCTCGGCCTGCTGCGCTCAGCGCCCGGCATCGGCGCCATCTGCGTCGCCGTCTGGCTTGCCGGTCACCCGATCCGCGACCATGCCGGCCAGATCATGCTGGGCTTCGTCGCGCTGTTCGGCGCCTTCACCGTGCTGTTCGGCGTCTCGACCATCACCTGGCTGTCGATCGCAGCTCTGGCCCTGCTTGGCGCCACCGACATGTTCAGCGTCTATATCCGCGAGACGCTGATCCAGCTCTGGACGCCCGACGAGGTGCGCGGGCGCGTCAACGCCGTCAACCAGGTCTTCGTCGGCGCCTCGAATGAGGTCGGCGAATTCCGCGCCGGCACCATGGCGGCGCTGATCGGCACGGTTCCCGCCGTGGTGATCGGCGGCATCGGCGCCATCGCCGTCGCGGGATTGTGGGCCTGGCTGTTCCCAGCGCTGCGGCGGGTAAGGCATCTCAACAGCCGGAATTGATTAGCGCTGATTTACGCCGCAGAACCCGACGTTCGGGCTGAATCAGGCTGGGCCGACACGACGGGGATGGGCCGGGAACCGACGGTCCGGCATCGGTCGGGGCCTTCGACAAGCTCCCGTTCAGCTACTGGACGCGGTCCTTCGCGTCCCAAACCTACAATGGTGGGCGGAAGTCGATCTTCCTTTGAACGGCTTGGTCCACATCCTGCGGATCCATGAGCACCGTGACCCGAGACTTCACCATGCCGCTGGCCTGAGCGACAATTGCGGTCGCAGCCATGTCAATGTTGCTCGGCAGGTCAAGAATAATAACGAAGTCATCGCTACCAAAGGCGAAATAGAACACTTCGACTTTGCCGCCGATCTCCTCGGCGAGTTTCTCGACCATCATTCGCCGTTTCGAACCGCCCTCCTTCAGCAAGCCCTTGAGACCCTGGTCCGTGTAAGAACCCTGGACGAGATATTTCGGCATCGCGGCTCCTCACTTTCAAAGTTCGTGGTGACAGGAGGTAGGATACAGCTTGCAATTGGATCGCGGAATAGGTCGTCAATGTCCGCTTACCGGGCAAACGGCTTCGGACGCGTCTCACGACGCGCGCTTTGAGGCGGCGGCAAAGTTCACCTGAACGACGACCGACATGAGGCGCTAAGCCGTCTTGCCGCGCTGCCCCGCAGCGATGCCGGCAAGAGGTCGATGAAAGCCCGATTTCATCATCTGCCTGGAAGATGGCGTGAAGTTCAAATCGCTTAAGCGCCACGCAGTGCCCGTAACGGCCTGACATCGGATGAGTGCCGTGCAAAATGCAAGCTGCCCTCCGACTAAACCGTGGTAGCGACTGACTAGGCCGCCGAGAGATCCCTACTTTGCTGCCGCTAAGGACTTCGAAAGGATTTGCTCGCATCGTTGATTAGCGCTCACGAATAGATTGGCGGCTGGAATGCAAAGGGATCATTCCTTGCGACCGCATCCCCGATCGTTGGGTTGGATCGGCACTACGGCGCTGGCCATGGGTGGCAGCAACCAAAGCCTTTTTCTTATAGCCGCGCTTTTCGTCGGCCAGGGTGCGATCCCGGGCCAGGGCAGCGCTGCCGTTGTTTTGCTGATCGTAGGTGTCATCCTCAGTTGGGCAGCCGCGCCAGCGTGGACAGAGCTGGTATTACTATGGCCCGACCGCGTGGGCGGCATTGCGGCGACGTGTTCAGAGGCATTCCGACCGTACAGTCCGGTTCTCTCAGGTTTGGCGGCTATTGGTGGGGTTGGGTTCCAACCTGTGGCCTGACGGCACTGCTTTCGGCGTCGGCAATACAGCAATGGTACCTGCCGGATATTCCCGTCGAGTTCGTGGCCTGCGCCTTGGTCGTGTGCTTCACCGCAGTCAATCTATGCGGGATAAAATGGGTCTCTCGGCTGGTCGTTCCGATAGCCACGGGCTCGGCCTTGCTGGCGTTCGCGGCCGCGATCATCCCGATCCTTTCGGGCAACGTCGATTGGCGGCAGGCGACGACCTTCGCGTTAACGTCACCGTTCCCGGGCTGGTTTGGAGATCTGACCTCGATAATGGCCGGCCTTTATCTGGTCGGGTTTGCGGCCCCCGCGTTTGAAGCGGCGACATGCCATGTCGGCGAAACAGTCGATCCGAACCGCAACGTTCCTCGTGCGGTGTTTGCAAGCGCCGTCATGGCAGGACTTTACTTCATTGTCCTGCCAATTGTCTGGTTGGGTGCGTTGGGATCTCAGTCGCTGGGCAAGGACCTGGCTGTCTCTCTGGGTCCTGCCTTTGCCCCCCTGCTTGGCAGTTTTGGCAAGGCAGCCGCCATCTGGTTCATGATGCTCAACATGTTCCATGGAACGATGCAGCCGCTGGCCGGCGCCTCTCGGACCTTGGCGCAGCTGAGCGAGGACGGGCTGCTGCCGCGGTTCCTCGGCCAACGTTCGGCGACGGATTGTCCATGGGCGGCGACGTTGCTGACCGCTTCAATGGCCATTCTGTTCCTTGTCATAGGCGATCCGATATGGCTGATCGCAGCGGCGAATTTTACCTATTTGATCGGAATTTGCCTGCCGAATGTCGCGGCCTGGCTTTTGCGCCGCGACTATCCTTCGGTCGACCGACCTTATCGAGCACCGAGGGGAGCCATCGTGCTTGGCCTGGTTGCCTCCGGGATATGGATGCTGGCCGCTTTGCTCGGTTTTCAGCAGTTCGGACTCCCGACGGTCATTGTCGGTCTCGTCATGGCCTATTCGGGGGCCGCGCTCTACGCATGGCGCACAATCGAGGATCGGCTCCGCGCAGGGTTGCCGGCGGTCGGGCAGTCGCTGCATCTTAAGCTGACTGGCGCTATGTTGCTGGTTCTGGCGCTGGACGCCGCTGGCTACGTCATCGCGGTAAGCACTGTCTCGGCCGAACATGGCGCTCTCATAGCGGCGCTCGAGGACATCTTTGTCGCGGTCGCGATGTTGACCATCAGCGTCGGACTGGTTCTGCCAGGGATGATTGCGCACTCGGCAACCGAAATCAGCGAGGCTGCCAAGCGGCTCACCTCCGGTACGCTTCGCGACTTCAGTCGAGCAATGGTGGCCCTCGGTCGCGGTGACCTTGGTGCAGCCCACGCCTCCGTCAACATCACGCCCGTTTCCATTCATTCGAGGGATGAAATCGGCGAGATGGCGGAAAGCTTCAATCTAATGCAGCAGGAAGTTCTCCAGGCCGCTCATAGCCTCGATGACGCCAGAGACAATCTTTCCCTGGCGCGAAGCCAACTCGACGCGTCGTATCAGAGCATCGTTCATCTCGCCCATCACGATGCGCTCACCGGCCTGCCAAATCGGGTAGCATTTGCCAAACATTTGGCCCTGACCTTCGAACACTCGATAGCCAGCGGCGAGACCTTCGCGGTCTTTTGCATGGACCTGGACAATTTTAAGGAGGTCAACGACGTTTTCGGACATGCCATTGGGGACGAGCTCCTGAAGGAAGCCGCGCTGCGCCTCACAAGCGCCTCGCAGGATGCTTTCCTGGCAAGAGTCGGGGGCGACGAATTCACTTTGATTGCGGCACATCCAGTTTCGCTTGAACCGCTCGAGCAACTTGCTGGCAGACTGCTGGCCACGGCCGATGATGCCTTCGATATTGAAGGTCAAAGACTGCGCATTGGATTGAGCATTGGCATCGCGGTGTTTCCCAAAGATGGAAGCGATGCCGGGACGCTTGTGGCGAATGCCGATGCGGCGCTTTACCGCGCGAAAGCGCAAGGTCGACTAAATGCCCGCTTTTTCGAACCGGAGATGGATCGCCATCTGCGCGAACAGCTGGCGCTGCAGCTTGACCTTCGATCGGCGCTCGAACGGGATGAATTGATGCTGCATTACCAGCCACAAGCCACAATTGATGGAAAGGTGTTCGGATTTGAAGTTCTTCTGCGGTGGCGCCACGAAACGCTAGGCCTCGTCCCTCCCAAGGACTTTATTCCGTTGGCCGAGAAGAATGGTCTGATAGTTTCGATTGGCGAATGGGTGCTCAGACGCGCTTGTCGCGAAGCTGCAGCGTGGTTCGCTCCTTTGAAGATCGCGGTTAACCTGTCGCCGGTGCAGTTTCAACATGGCGACCTGGTGAACCTTGTCCACTCGATCTTACTCGAAACGGGGCTCGCTCCTGCCCGTCTGGAGCTGGAAATCACCGAAGGAGTTCTCATAAACGACCCCCAGCGGACTCTGTCTATCCTGCGTCGGCTCAAATCCCTAGGTGTCAAGATTGCAATGGACGACTTCGGCACTGGCTATGCTTCTCTTTCCTCGTTGCGGTCGTTTCCGTTCGACAAAATCAAAATGGATCGCAGTTTCATTGTCGATGTGGCGACCAGTGACCAAGCGGCAGCAATCGTGCGTGCCGTCATAGGACTAGGGTCCGCTCTCGGCGTGCCCGTTATCGCCGAGGGTGTCGAAACCGAAGCTCAGCGTTCCTTCCTTGCCCGGGAGGGCTGTGTCGAAGTTCAGGGCTACCTGGTTGGCTGGCCTGCGTCCATTGAGACCTTTTCCGATTTGACGGGCAAAGCCAATGCTGGGCTTGTTCGAGGCCCAGCCCGTCGGGAAATAATAGAGATCCCCCGTCGCTCTCAGCGGAAACGGTGAAGTCTGGCGAAAGGCAAGCCGCGCCGTGACTTTGTTTTCGGGGTTTGTCGCGTGGCCATTGCAGGCGAGCGACGCTGAGAGGCGGCCCACGGGAGCCCTAGAGCGGCCTGCTACAGACCACGGTCAGAGCGTGGACAATGGTCCCATCCGGCATCGGTGAAGAACCTATGCTCGAACGCGCTTAGGATTGGACCCCGGCCGGTAAGCGATGTCGATCAATGCCAGAGCAAGCGCCGACCAGCGCTACTCCCCACTCTCCTCGCCCTTGACCATGTAGCGGACGACATGGGCTACCTTGACCGCACTCGCCTGCGGGGCTTGCGCAACCCATTCGAGCAAGGTTTCGACACAGGCCTCGAGAATGTCGTCATCATCTTGGTCCGTAGATGCGACGCCACTTCGCGTTCACCCGACCCTTGGTCCGCTCGCAGATGGCCTGGAATCCTGTCGGGCGCGGCATTACCGCAACTCGCTTGCCGACAACTATTCCTGCTGGAATTGACAGGGCCAATCTTCAGGCCTGGTCAAGCCAGAAGGCAACTCGGTCCGGGCGTCTCCGCAAGCCATGTTGAGCTGCCATTGGGACAGACCCGCCGATTTGGAAAGATCGAGGCCCTCGATACGGGTCAGAAAGAAAAAAGCGCCGTCAAAGTCGATCGGCGCGGTGAACGTTGCTCCTCGGAAGTCCGCCCGCGCGAGATTGGCAAACGAAAAGCGGCTGCCACTGATATCGGCGTCATGGAACTGCGCTCGCCCCAATTCCGCCTTTGTGAAATCAACATTGGTCAAATTGGCGTCCTCGAAATTCGAGCGCTGCACTTCGGCGCTCGTAAACACGGCGCCCTGCGCGTCCATATGGCTGAAGTCGGTCCTGTAGGCCTCGATTTTGTCGAACCGGGCGCCTTTGGCGGTCGAGTCGGCTAGGGAAGCACGCACAAGCGTTGCCTTCTCAAAATTTGCCGCAAGGAGATTGCTGTCCCTGAGATCGGTCGAAGTGAAATCGACACCGATCAGGTTCGCCCCGCTCAGGTCCTGTCCTTTAAGGATGAGAAGCTTTTTGTCACAGTCCTGCCAATTGACGCCGGGCGTCGCGGCCGCGTCGCAATTTTGAGCGGCAGTGGCGTTCTGCCAAGCACATACAATCCAAACCACTAGAACCAAGCCGAATGTGACGTAAGCTCTGGTTCGTCTCAAAGTCATTGTTTCTGGACCTCTCCTACTCGCCGGCAATCAACCTTACCACATCTGCTGACACGCGAGCCACGGTGACGACCGCCGTCACATTTGGCTGTCCCATTTCATTTCTCCTTCGGCCATGATTGGCCACTGGAGGAACGGCTAAGTGGTTGGATTAGGGCCGAAACTTGCCCTTCCGGTTCTCGGAACGGAGTTATCGACAAGCACCCCTTCAGCCCTTTTGACGGCGTTTATCGCTGTTGATGCTACCTGCCGTGTTGACAGTGGGTTGGCGAAGCTAATTCCGTTGCTGCCCACATCTCGGGCACCCAATTGCCGAGCGCTACCGGCCCGGCAACTGACCGATCATATTGCAATCGACCGTGCCGCCGGAACGCTCGGTATACGCGGCGTAGATCACCTGATCCATGTTCATGGAGATTTCACGAACCAGCTTTCGACGGACCGCGGTGGCGAACATCGCGGCGTCGGTGACGCCGATTGCGAATGCGTCCGGTCCGCCGATGACGCAGCGCTCGAAATAGGATTGCAGGCTGGAGGGGTCGTACCGCGCAAACCCGTCGGCCTCGCCAATGCGGGGTAGTGCGATAGGCAGCCCGTTGATCGTCACACCTTCCGCGAGAAGAAAATGCCGGATGGGGTCAATGAGTGCTCCGGCATTGTTGGGTCCGTCGCCAGATACGTCAATAACACGGCGCGGGCTGCGCAAGCCGCTCTTTGCGAACAGTCCATTCGCGGCCTGCAACGCGCCGGAAATCGACGTTCCGCGGCCTTCAGTCAACGACAGAGCAGCGAGCCTGTCCGCCAAAGTCAGAGCGTCCTCGCGGCTTTCGACAATTGTCCACGGCACGATGACGGTTTGCTGATTTGGCCCCGCCCACTCCAGATAGAGCACTGCGATTCTTCCCAGTTCTCCGGCCCTGATTGCCATCGCGATGTCCGCGTGGCGGAAAGCATCAACATAGCCGTCGCGCTGCACTTTTTGCTCAATTCTGCTCATCGACGGCGAGACGTCCACGGCAAGGATCAATTGCAAATCGACTTCGGCCAGGCCGCCCGTGGGACGGCCCGTCGAGTGAGCCTGTGGCGCTGTCGCGAAGATCAGGGTGAGCAGGAAGGCGCCCGTGAGCCGCAGCACTGGTCTTGCACCCATGCTTGCAGCAATCCGTACTAAGCAGTCCATAGCGAACCCCTCTCACCGACAATGGAATGTGAAATTGTCGGTCCGGGGCATTTGCCAAGTCACGAACGGCTTACGATCATTCGCCGAAATCCGCGCTCCCCGCACGGTCTGGATGATGATCAGTCTTCGCAGCGCGAAACCGTG
This sequence comes from Mesorhizobium sp. WSM3859, assembly GCF_002295065.1. Taxonomy (GTDB): domain Bacteria; phylum Pseudomonadota; class Alphaproteobacteria; order Rhizobiales; family Rhizobiaceae; genus Mesorhizobium. Next base: position 50,662 of record NZ_NSGG01000003.1, on the reverse strand, counting down.
CTAGTATGGGACTGCGGCTTCGTGCTTGAGGGGAACCTGCTTGAACAGCTCGCCGCCCACGACGTTCGTGCTCAACGGCGTGACCGCCGACGTGAGCAGGGAGACCTTGCGCGACCAGTTCAACAGGACAATCGCAGTTCGCCACCAGACCTTCGCGGTACTTCGCCACCTTCTGGAGAACGCTGATCGCGTCATCACCAAGGACGAGCTGATGAAGGCGGTCTGGAATGGGCTAGCCGTCACCGATGACAGTCTGGTCCAATGCATTCACGAGATCCGTGCGGCGCTCAACGACAGTCGCCAGGCCGTCGTGCAGACAGTGCCGAGGCGCGGTTACAGGTTGGTCCTTCCCTCAAATGCCGGACCAAGATTGATTACAATTCTGGCGGCAGAATTGGCCGCCGAAGTCCGGCCGGCAGGCAAGGATGAGCGGAGCATTGCTGCACCTACCCCGGCGTACAGGCAGGTCCTTGATCGGCTGCTGATAAAACATGCCGGTCGTGTCTTCGCGAGCGTCGGCGAGACAGTCCTTACGCAGTTTGCTGGCCCTGTCGAGGCGTTGCGATGTGCGAACGAGATCCAGCATGAGGTCGATAGGCGGAACTGCGAGGTCCCCGAGACAAAGCGGCTGCGCTTCCGCATCGGCGTTGACCTCGGTTACGTCGTCGCCGAGGGCGACCACCTCAGGGGCGAGGCCGTCGAGGTCGCAGCTCATCTTCAAACCTTGTCACGCCCCGGCGGGATTTGCATCACGGAAGCGGTCCGCGCCCAGGCTCAGGACCACCTCTCGCTGGAATTCATCGATCTCGGCGAGCACAAACTGAAGGATGTCGCCCGTGCCTTGCGCATCTACGGCGTATGTCTTGCGTCCGAGGAGCCGGTCAGATCGCCATTTCGCGGTCTCGATGCCTTCGAATTCGAAGATGCCGATCTATTCTTCGGCCGAGCGCGGGCGATTGCGGCCTGCACTGCCAGACTGGAGCAGCAGGCAGCAAGCGGCACGGCATTCCTGCTCATCTACGGAATGAGCGGTTGTGGCAAGTCTTCCCTCCTGCGCGCTGGCCTGCTGCCGTCATTGACGCGACCTGGAGCCGTGGCAGGCATATCCTTGTGGCGCCGCTGCCTGATCCGCCTCTCCGAAGGACCGGATGCATTCGCTGTGTTGGCTGCGGCGCTGCTTCACGACGCTGCTGTGCCGGAGCTGTCCTCAGAAGCGACAGCCGCGGAGTTTGCTCGACTCTGCAGGAACACGCCGGATCGAGCCCTGGCGATGGTCCGACAGGCACTTCGCCAGGCCGCCGGGCCGGCCCGCTCGCAGATCAGACTGCTTGTGGTCATCGATCAACTGGAGGAGCTGTTCACGACAGAGAAGCAACCGGCGACGCGCGAGGCCCTTGTGCGGTTCATGGCGGTGCTGGCCGCGAGCGGACTGGTCTGGGTGATAGCGGCGATCCGTTCGGATTTCTTTCACCGCTGCGGTGAGGTCCAAGGTTTCTCGGCGCTCAAGGACGGCCTCGCCAGCTACGAACTTCTGCCACCAACCGGCCCAGAGATCGCGCAGATGATCCGCGAACCTGCGGTCGTGGCCGGGCTCCGCTTCGAGGAGAGTGCCGAGTTGGGGCGGCTCGATGACGTGCTGCAGGCGGCAGCAACTGCCGATCCCGGATCATTGCCGCTTCTCGAGTTTGTCCTCGACGCGTTGTACCAAGCCAGTGGCGACCGACGCGTTCTCACCTTTGCGCACTATCGTGCGCTCGGCGGGCTCGAAGGCGCAATCGCGCGCCGCGCCGACGAAGTCCTGGACTTGCTGGCGCCCGGGATCCAGGAGGCCTTGCCCGCGGTGCTGCGCGCCCTCACCACGGCGAACCTGGGCGATGAAACGGTCACGGCACGTGCGGCCCTGTATACCGAAGTTGCGGGCACTCCCGCGCGATCGGCCCTCGTCAGGGCACTAATCGACGCCCGGCTCCTCGTCAGCGACGAGGACGCCGCAGGGCATGTCTTCGTTCGTCTTGCACATGAGGCACTGTTGAGCCGTTGGCCGCGCGCCGGTGACATTGTGAATGCAAACCGCAACTTCCTCGCGACGCGCGAACGGCTGAGGGCTGACGCCCACCGATGGCACCTGGAAAGCAGGAATCGAGAGCTTCTCCTTCCGTCCGGCAAACGTCTGGCGGAGGGCGAAGAGTTGATGCTGTCAAGGCGGGAGGAGGTCGACGAAGCCGTCCTTGAATACATCGAGGAGTCCTTGCGTGCCCATCGACAGAAGGAGGAGAAGGACCGTCACGCAGAGCTAGCACTGGTCGCGGCTGCCGAAGAGGCAAAACGCGAGCGCCTGGAGCGCGAGGCCGAGCGCCGGAGCCTCGCGGCTGCCGCAGCAAACCGCCTTGCCCGACGGACACGGAACGCCGCTATCGTGGCAATAATGCTCGCTCTTATGGCGGGTGCTGGCGCACTGGTCGCCTTCAAAGCGCGGGAGGAAGCAAGAGGCCAACGCGATCAGGCGCTGCGCAATCAGTTCCTTTCGCTCTCGTTCCTCTCGGAGCGATCCGCCGCGGCAGGCAACACCGAGGCTGCGATCCGGTTGGCGCTTGAGGCGCTACCCTCGAAAGAGCAACCCGAGCGGCCATATCTCTTTGAGGCGGAGGCAGCTCTCTATAAGGCTCTGCTGGCGCACCGGCAGATCAAAATCCTCCGCCCTGGCGCCGGTGTGGCGCATGCGGCATTCAATCCTACAGGTGATCGCATCGTCACCGCATCCTATGACAGAACTGCTGCAGTCTGGGACATCTCCAGCGGTGCCGAAACTGCAATTCTAAAAGGTCATGATGGGGCCGTGGAGAGGGCCGAATTCAGCCCCGACGGGAGCCGTATCCTGACGGCCGCGAGGGACGGCACTGCACGTCTCTGGGACGCCGTCTCGGGAGAGCAGCTCTACATCCTGCGGCCGGTAGGCAATTACCCGACGGCAATCTTCAGCCCGGATGGCACCCGGGTGCTGACGGCGGGAGAGAACAGCGATGCAACGCTCTGGGATGCCGGGACCGGAAAGAAAGTCCTAGGTGTAAGCAGCGACGCATATACGCGTGCTGCTTTCAGTTCAGACGGCCGCAGGTTCGCGACGGCGGGCAAGCATTTTGTTTCGATCTGGAATACCGCAGACGGCGCGCTGACAGAATCGATCGGAGTGACCTCCTGGCCCTACACCCTGGCGTTCAGCCCGGACGGAAGCCGGATGGTAGCCGGCCCGTGGGGTTGGCATTCACACCGCGACACGTCCAGCCTTTTCGATTTGTCGAAAGGAACGGAGATCGCAAAGTTGGCCGGCAGCAAGAGCGACACGCAATTGAACGGCGTGATTTTCAGCCACCGGGGTCAACGAATCGCCACGGTATCCCTCGATGGCACTGCCCGGATTTGGGATGGAACGTTGGGAACGCTGGATGAGGTGCTCGGCCAAGAGGTTTCGGGGTTGAAACATGACATCGATACAGATGAACGCGATGTGGAGATGAACGGTGCCTTCACCCAGGACGACCGCTTCCTTGCCACGACCTCGATCAATGGGCCGATCCGCATCTGGGACGCTGAACGCGCCTCGTTGGTGACAACGATCGCCGGTCATGAATCCCTGGTCGAGCATTTGGAATTCAGCCCGGTCGACAGCAACATTCTACTCACTGCTTCACACGATGGCACCGCTCGGCTTTGGGATGTCGACGGCGCCCTGACGACGTCGCTCTCACATGAGTATCGGCCGACTTTCGCGGTCTTCAGTCCCGACAACGTCCACCTGCTGACCGGCGGCGGCGACAGCGCGGCGCACCTGTGGGATGTCGTGAGCGGGCGCGAGATAATCCGCCTCGACACGCATGAGATCATTCAAAGCGCCTCGTTCACTCCAGATGGGAGGCGCGTCGCCACGGCATCTCTTGAGGGCGTGGTCCGAATTTTTGACGTGGCCACGGGACACGAGACCGCCCAGTTCCGATCAGATGCCGGACTGATCAAGATCCAGTTTGGTCGCGATGGCAAATCGCTTGTTTGCGCATGGATCAACGGCACCGCCCAACTGTGGAACGCGACGACCGGTGCCGAACTGGCTGTCATCCATACAAGCAGCAATCTGCCGCAAGCCATTCTTAGCCCTGACGGACGTCTGATCCTCTCGACCAGGGAAGACAATGTGGGACATCTCCTGACGACGAGCGGAGTCGAACTACGTGCTCTTGTCGGGCATCAGGATCGCATCACGGCAGGGGCCTTCAACCCTGACGGTCAACTCGTCGCCACGGGCTCACTCGACCACACAGCCCGAATTTGGTCGACCACCGAGGGGACAAGCGTCAGAACGCTGCAGGGACATACCGGCGCGGTGACGGTGGTCGTCTTCAGTCCCGACAGCCAGTCGCTGCTGACTGGTTCACGGGATGGAACCGCCCGGATCTGGAGCGTCACAGGCGGCCCGGAAAGGGTTCTCAGGGGCCACAGCGGCGCGCTGGACAGCGCCGAGTTCAGCCCCAATGGCCTGTATGTCGTGACCGCGTCGACCGAAGATCGAACGGTGCGGTTATGGGCGGCGCAATCGGGACGCCAGATTGCCGTCCTCGGGAGCCAGGACGGAGCAACCTTTCGACCGGGCTTTACACGTGCAGCTTTCAGCGCCGACGGCACCCACGTCGCGATTATTGCCGGCGAACAAAGAGTCAGCATCGTTCGCGTCTTCCAGACACCCAAGGAGCTTAATGAATTCGCCCGGCGTACCGTCCCTCGCGAACTGACCCCTTGCGAGCGGCGAAGCTTCTTTCTTCCTGAAGTCCCTGCAAACGGCACCTGTCCGGGCTGAGGCGACAACGGTCAGACTTTGCCCCTAGGTCTGCTTCCGGCTGGGTCCAGCCGTCGGTTGGTCGCGGCCAGGCTGGGCACAGGGTAGTTCGACGCGGTACGCGCCGCGCACCGCTCGGCGCTGCATCATCACCCGAGTCAAATCGCCATGGAACTGGATGCCCCAGACATTGTCGCGGCAGAAGACCCAGTTGCGATAGGTTTCGGCCGCCTCCAGCCGACGGTGTTTGAGATCACCCGTACGCGGACTCTACTACTCCGAAAAGCTCACGCTGACGCCGCGCTGCCGAAAATAGGCCTGCATCAACTTGCGGCCGGCGCGGTTGTTCTGCACCAGCCTCGTCGGATCGAACACCGCGTGTTTCTTCCCCTCTCGGGCCAGCGCCGCCTTGAGGGTCGCGATATGCGCATCGAGGTCGGCATTGTCCGCGCGGAGTGAGGCATAGATATTTTCGGTCGCCTCGGCCAGGGTCAGTTCGTTCACAGTGTCGTCCTTTGGTTGATCGGGCGGCGCCTTAGCACAGATTCGCGGCTGCGCCGATACCGATGAGACTGCCTGTGCACGGCGCCGGTGGCGAAGCCCGATCCATTCGCCAGCGCCTCGGACCTTCAGCAACGACACTTATTGGGACGGCTGCGCTGCGCCGCGCCGCTCAAGCGCGGTCGTGCGGATGATTTCAGCGATCTCCGGACTGCTGCTGCACAGCATCTGGAAATCCGACGAGTGCAGTGACAGGAGTGACACCGATGATACGGCGCTGACGGTTGCCATACGCGGTTCACCGGTGATCAACGCCATCTCGCCGAAAAAGGCGCCGGGGCCGAGTTCCACCGGCTTCGGTGCCGCGACGCTGACGCGCCCCTCCACCACGAAGAACATCCGATCACCGGGCTCGCCGCTGCGGCAGATCACGGCGCCCGCCGGCATCGTGCGAGGTCGTAACGCGCTCACGATCTCAACCAGCGCGGCCGGGCCAAGCTTCTGAAACAACGGCACGGCGGCGACCAATTGCCAATTGCGGACGAAATCCCCGCGACGGACTTCCTGAGCGAAGCCGGTGGCAAGAATGCCGGCCCAGAGCGCGAAGATGCCGATGCCGCTCATCATGACAGCCCCAGAAAGGACGCGGCCAGCGAAACTTTGCGGAATAGCGTCGCCATAGCCGGTGGTGGACAGCGTGACCACCGCCCACCACATTGCCTGGGGGATGCTGCCGAACTTTTCCGGCTGGATATCGCGCTCGATGACATAGCCCGCGAGGGCGACACCGAACAGAACGACGCCGAAGAGCGTGGTGACGCCGATCAGGTTGCGCGCTTCGTTGACCAGCACCCTGCCCAGCACCGGGAAGAAAGTTGAGTCGCGCAGCGGTTTCAGCAGCCAGACAGCACAGTAGAGGCTCCAGTCGGGCGTGCCGACGAAGAGAAATGCGGCGAGTGGAACCAAGACCGCGAGCACATCGATGGCGATTGCCGGCGGCCTGTCCCTGACGTCTCCCGCCCGACGCTTGAGCAGCGTCGCGGCCATTTGCAGGAGATAGGCGCCCCAAATGACAACGAGTACCGCGGACAGAGCCAGCCTGCTTCGTCCGGACATGTCCGGTACCGTGAGCCCAGCCACCGCCAGAAGCCCAGGCGCAGCCAGCACCGCATTGAGCGGCGCGTAAATTCTTAAGAAAGGCAGTACCGACATTCTGCGCCCACCAGCCGCTACGACTTTCCAAAATAGATGCCTTAAAGGCAAGCGCAACGGTGCTTGCTCTCGCTTGCAACGTGCATCATCACCAAACGGTGAACTCGGATGTCCGGGATTGCTTGGTGACCGGACGCCAGGGCGAGCACGACCTCTGACTCGTGGCGTGAAGCAGCCGTAGTGCTCGAATGATCGATATCGGCCTTTGCCGGATGGCAATGGTCGATCGAATAACCGAGACGAGGCGCAAAGCTGTCATGTCTTTTGGGGCCGACAGCGGACTGGCAGGTTCAAGCCGCGGGTTATCAAAAGCCGACATTCGGCTGAACGAGGACATAGTCGCGACCCGACCCAAGGGAGCCCTTCGGCAGCCCGCGATCGGACCATAACCAAGCCGTGTGAGGAATGGTCCAGGGAACGTGGTGAGTTGATCACTGTCGGCGCCGGCACTGCACGCTCGCATTGGAGGTAGGACTGGAATACGCTCACCGCCCGGAGCTTCGGCCTACGGAACAGGCAGGACACGAGCATGGAGCGACGCCTCACCGCAATCCTTGCTGCCGACGTCGTTGGCTACAGCCGCCTCATGGGAGCAGACGAGGTTGGCACGCTTGCGCATCTGAAGAGGCTTCTCGCCGAAGTGATCGAGCCCAAGATCACAGAGTCGCACGGACGCATCGTCGGTTCCGCTGGCGACAGCCTTCTTGTCGAATTCGCCAGCGCAGTCCACGCGGTGCAGTGTGCGGTCGAAGCCCAGGAGGGATTGGCCGCTCACAATGCAAGTTTGCCCGAAGACAAGCGCATGACTTTCCGCATGGGCGTGAATTTGGGCGACGTGATTGCACAGGACGATACGATCTACGGTGATGGCGTGAACATCGCCGCGCGGCTCGAGAAGCTTGCAGAACCTGGCGGCGTCTGCATCGCGAGCAACGTCTACGAGCAGGTCAAAGGCAAACTGGACTATGCCTACAACGACCTCGGTAGCCATCAGGTCCACAACATCGTGGAGGCGGTGCGAGCCTATCGGGTCAGTCGAGCGAAACCCGCTTCGCTATCCTCCACAAGGGTTGCTCTGACGCTTCCCGAAAAACCGTCCATCGCGGTCTTGCCATTCGACAACATGAGTGGCGACCCCGAGCAGGGCTACTTCGCTGACGGCATGGTCGAGGAGATCATCACCGCGCTATCCCGAACGCGCTGGCTGTTCGTCATCGCGCGCAACTCGAGCTTTACCTACAAGGGCCGGGCGGTGGACATCAAGCAGGTCGGACGCGAGCTTGGTGTGCGCTACGTCCTTGAAGGGAGCGTGCGCAAAGCGGCGAGCAGAGTTCGTATCACCGGGCAGCTTATCGACGCGACAACGGGAGCACATCTATGGGCCGACCGTTTCGACGGCGGGCTGGAGGACGTTTTTGACCTGCAGGAGGAAGTGACCCGGAGCGTCGTCGGAGCGATCGCTCCGAAGCTGGAACAGGCAGAGATCGAGCGGGCCAAGCGCAAGCCGACCGAGCATCTTGACGCCTACGACTACTATCTGCGCGGAATAGCAAGCCTCCACCAATTGACCAGGGAATCCACCGCAAACGCCCTTCAGTTGTTTTACAAAGCCGTCGAACTCGACCCTGAATTCGCCTCGGCATACGGCATGGCCGCGTTCTGCGCTGTCATGCGCAAGGCGAACGGCTGGATGGCCGATCGTGAGCAGGAAACCGTCGAAACAGAACGCCTGGCTCTGAAGGCAGTGGATTTGGGCAGGGATGACGCGGTTGCGCTCTCACTCGGCGGGGAAGCGCTCGCGTTTGTCGTGGGCGACTACAATAGCGGGGCAGCGTTCATTGATCGCGCGCTTGCGCTCAATCCGAACCTGGCTACTGCGTGGCTATTCGGCGGCTGGGTCAGGGCGGACCTCGGCGATACCGAAGCCGCCCTCCAGCACCTGGCCACCGCGATGCGCATGAGCCCAGTCGACCCGTTCATGTTCGATATGCTGAATGCGGTTGCAATGGCTCATCTCTTGGCTGGTCGATTTGAGGAAGCATCATCCTGGGCGGAAAGGTCGTTGCGGGAAAAGCCAGACTTTTTGGCGTCGTTGCGCTTTGCGGCCGCATGCTATGCTCACGCCGGCCGGACCGAGGATGCGCAAAAGGTGGTGAGCCGAATTCTCGCCCTCGATCCTAGCGAACGAATTTCCAATCTCGCCGACGTCGTTTCAATCAGGCGTGCGGCCGATATGGCTCTGTTTTCAGATGGTTTGCGAAAGGCGGGGTTGCCAGAATAGCGCTCCGGGCTGGCGCGTACCGATCGCGAGTTGGGAACGCACCGAAATCGCAAGACCGAACCGTGGGTGGCGTCGGCCCGGCACAAATCGCAATAGGCGGCGGGGCAGCCACAGGGTGGACATTTCTGCCCACATGGAAAATGATCATGTTGCTATGCACAATACCGCAGTGCTCTAATCTCGACGAGAAGCGTGAGCGTAGACGCGGATCAACCGACCTCCGGGTCCAGCGAGCGGGGACGCAAATGGACACCCTAGGGAATGGGCAATTGCAGTGCGATGCGGGCGGGCGACCCCGGCGACCGGCCGGCTGGCTTGCCCGCGCCGCCGTGCCGGCGGCATTCCTGCTCGGCGTGGCTTTCAGCAGCACTGCGTTTGCGCAGGACCAGCAGCTGCCCGTGGTGACGGCGGCCAAGCCGGTGGTGCGTGACATCGTCGAGGACGACGAGTTCGTCGGGCGTTTCGAAGCCGTCGACCAGGTTGCCATCCGTTCGCGCGTCAGCGGCTATCTGGACAAGGTCAGCTTCCAGGACGGCGCGCTGGTCAACAAGGGCGACCTGCTCTTCACCATTGACCAGCGTCCGTACCAGGCCGCTTATGATGCCGCCAAATCGCAAGTGGATGTCGCCAAGAGCCTGCTCGAATTCACCAAGATGCAGCTGGATCGCGCCAACGAACTTGCCAAGACAGGCAACATCTCGCCCGCCACGGTCGACGACCGCCGGCGGGAATACCTTGCGGCGCAGGCGCAGATGCAGGGCGCGACGGCTGCGCTGACAACGGCAAGCCTGAACATGGAATTCACCGAGACCAAGGCGCCTTTATCCGGCCGCATCGACCGCCGCCTGGTGTCGGTCGGCAACCTCGTGCAGCCGGATTCCACCTTGCTGACGACCATCGTCACGCGCGACCCGATCGACTTCTATTTCGACGTCGATGAGCGGCTGTATTTCAGCTACGCCCGCGACGCGAAGGCGCGTGGCGGCAGCATGCAGGAAGGCGCCGGCGGGCTCGATGTGCAGGTTCAGGTCGCCGACCGCGCGGAGGCGGTGGTCAAGGGCAAGCTCGATTTTGCCGAGAACCGGATCGACAACGCGACCGGCACAATGCGGGTTCGTGCGACGTTTCCCAACCCCGACGGCGTTCTCCAGCCAGGCATGTTCGGGCGCATCAACGTGCCGGGGTCGCTGCCGCATAGCGGCGTGCTGGTGCCTGACGAGGCGATCGGCGCCGATCAGGATCGTCGCATCGTGTTGCTGGTGGACGAGGCCGGAATGGTGTCGGCGAAGCCCGTGCGCACCGGACCGCTTCTCGACGGCTACCGGGTGATCCGCTCGGGCCTGACCGGCGCCGAGACGATCATCGTCAACGGGCTGATGCACGCCAGGCCCGGCACCAAGGTGAAGGTCGAGATGGTGACGTTGCCGCCCAAGGCCGAAACCGCCGGGTTGCAGCAATGAGGTTCGCGCATTTCTTCGTCGACCGCCCAATCTTCGCATCGGTCGTTTCGATCGTCCTGCTGATCCTCGGCGGGATTGCCTATACCCAGCTACCGGTCGCGCAATATCCCGAGATCGCGCCGCCGACCATCGTCGTTCGCGCGCAGTATCCGGGCGCCGACGCCCAGACGGTCGCAGCGACGGTGGCAACGCCGATCGAGCAGGAGATCAACGGCGTCGAGGGCATGCTCTACATGTCGTCCTATTCGTCGGGCGACGGGTCGATGGCGCTGACCATCACCTTCAAGCTGGGCACCGATCTCGACAAGGCGCAGGTGCTTGTGCAGAACCGCGTGTCGGTCGCCGAGCCGCGCCTGCCCGAAGAGGTCCGCCGCCTCGGCATCACCACCACCAAGAGCTCGCCCGACCTGATGATGGTCGTGCACATGCTGTCGCCCGACAATACCTACGACCAGCTCTACGTCTCGAACTACGCCCGCTCGCGGGTGCGCGACATACTGCTCAGGTTAGACGGCGTCGGCGACCTCATCATCTTCGGCGAACGCGAGTATTCGCTGCGCATCTGGCTTGATCCGGAAAAACTGTCCGCTCTGGGAATGACCTCGGGCGATGTGGTGCAGGCGCTGCGCGATCAGAACGTCCAAGTGTCGGGCGGCTCGATCGGCGCGCCGCCGACCGGCACAGGCACGGCGTTCCAGTACACGGTCACCACGCAAGGCCGCTTCAACGACGCCCGCGACTTCCGATACGTGATCGTCAAATCGACCGACGACGGACGCCTGATCTCGCTGCAGGACGTGGCGCGCATCGAGCTCGGAGCCAAGGATTACGTCACCAACTCCTATCTCAACGGCAAACCGGCGGTGGCGCTCGCCATCTTCCAGCGGCCGGGCACCAATGCGCTCGCCGCGGCCGCGGAGATCCAGGACAAGATGAAGGAGCTTTCCCGCGACTTCCCGAAGGGGTTGAGTTACGACATCGTCTACAATCCGACCGAGTTCGTCGCCGAGTCGATCCAGGAGGTCTACAAGACGATCCTCGAGGCGATGTTGCTGGTCATCATCGTCATCATTGTCTTCCTGCAGTCGTGGCGCATGGCGATCGTGCCGATCGTGGCGATCCCGGTGTCGCTGATCGGCACACTGGCTGTGCTTTACGCCGCCGGCTTCTCGCTCAACATGCTGACGCTGTTCGGCCTCGTTCTGGCGATCGGCATCGTCGTCGACGATGCGATCGTCGTGGTCGAGAACGTCGAGCGCAATATCGCCAGCGGACTGGCGCCCAATCCGGCGTCGCATCTGACCATGAACGAAGTCGGAACGGCCATCATCGCGATCTCGCTGGTGCTGATAGCCGTGTTCGTACCGACAGCCTTCATCCCCGGCATTTCTGGGCAGTTCTACCTGCAGTTTGCGATCACCATCGCGGTGTCGACGGCGATCTCGGCATTCAATTCGCTGACGCTTTCGCCGGCGCTGGCCGCACTGCTGTTCAAGTCGCACCACGCCGCGGCGGCGCCGCCGCGCTTTTTCCTGGCGCGGTTCGGACGGGCGCTCGCCGACGGCTTCAATCGCGGCTTCGACAGGGTCGCCCATTGGTATTCGAGCATCATCCGCGTGCTGGTCGGCTCGTGGATAACGATCGCCGCCATGCTGGCCGTTTTCGCGGCCCTGATCTCCGCCACGGTCTACATGGCGCAGGTGGTGCCGCGCGGTTTCATTCCGTCGCTCGACCAGGGCTATGCCATCGTCGTCGTCCAGTTGCCGGACGGGGCCGCGCTGTCGAGGACCGATGCGGTCATCCAGCAGGCGTCGCAGATCATCCAGAAAACGCCAGGCGTCGACTACGCAGTCGCCTTCGCCGGCTTCTCCGGCGCGACCTTCACCAACGCCAGCAACCAGGGCGTCATCTTCGCCAGGTTCAAGCCGTTTGACGAGCGGCTGAAAGCCGGCCAGTCGGCGACCAAGGTCATCGGCAATCTGTTCGGCAGCCTGCAAAGCATCAAGGAAGCCTTCATCATAGCACTGCCGCCGCCGCCTATTCGCGGCGTCGGCAATGCCGGTGGCTTCAAGCTGCAGATCCAGGAGCGCAACAGCGCCGACATGCGGCAGATCCTGGCGCTTGCCTACGAAATCGCCGGCAAGGCCAACAAGACGCCGGGGCTGACGGGCGTGTTCACCACCTTCTCCGCGTCGAGCCCGCAATTCTTCCTTGCGATCGATCGCGACAAGGCGCGCATCCTGAACGTGCCGATCCCCAACATCTTCGAGACGCTGTCGATCAATCTGGGCACTGCGTATGTCAACGACTTCAACGCTTTCGGGCGCGTCTACCAGGTGCGGGCGCAGGCCGACCAGGCGTTCCGCCTCGATCGCGCCGACATCTTGAAACTGAAGGTTCGCTCGGCGACCGGCGCGCTGGTTCCGCTCGGCACGTTGATTGAGATCCGCGACGTCACCGGCCCGGCGCTGGTCCAGCGCTACAACATGTATGTCTCGGTGCCGCTGCAGGGCAACGCCGCGCCCGGCGTTTCCACGGGCGACGCGTTGGCATTGATGGAAGGGATCACGGCAAAGACGTTGCCGGCCGGTACCTCCTATGAATGGACCGAGCTCGCCTATCAGGAGCGCAACACCGGTAATGCCGCAGTCTATATCTTCGGACTGTCGGTGCTGTTCGTGTTCCTGGCGCTGGCGGCGCAATATGAAAGCTGGGTACTGCCGTTCGCCATTGTGCTGGTGGTGCCGCTCGGCGTGCTCGCGGCGTTGCTCGGCGTGACTTTCCGAGGGCTGGACAACAACATCCTCGTGCAGATCGGCCTCATCGTGCTGATCGGGCTTGCCGCCAAGAACGCGATCCTGATCGTCGAATTCGCGCGACAGGCGCAGGAACGCGGCCTGTCGGCCGCCGAAGCTGCCGTCGAAGCCTGCCGGCTCAGGCTGCGGCCGATCCTGATGACCGCCTTCGCGTTCATCCTCGGCGTCGTGCCGCTGATGATCGCAACGGGCCCGGGCGCAGAAATGCGCCAGTCGCTCGGCACCGCGGTGTTCTCCGGCATGCTCGGCGTCACCTTCGTCGGCCTGTTCCTGACGCCGGTGTTCTACGTTACGCTCAGGTCGCTGTTTTCAAGGCGCAAGCCCCGTGCCGAAGCCGAGCCTTCGGGGCCGGCAGAGGCGCCATCGGAGACGCCCGCCGAGTAGCGCAACGCGACCCCTCCAGCGTCCTCGCGTGCGATGTCTGCTTTCAGGACGCGGCAGCTGATCTCTGCGGACGAGATGAGGCCGACAAGAGCCCGCGGATGTCAAAAGCGGACATTCACGTCGACATGAGCACGATCACCACATTGATGTTGCCTCGTGTCGCTTTGGAGTAAGGACAAATCTCGTGCGCTTGATCCACCAGAATTTGTCCGACATCCCGCTCCACACCCGGCACGGCGATACTCAGTTGGACGCTGAGAAAGTGGCCGTTTTCTCCGTAGTTCAGATTCACCTCGGCCTCGATGCTCACCCCTGCAGGCAGCGCGATTTTTCGTTCGTGGGCCACAGATGCGATTGCGCTTGCGAAGCTGGCCGACCAGCCGGCCGCGAGCAACTGCTCCGGATTGGTGCCTATACGCGCCGATCCGGGCGCCGAAAGCCAGATGTCCAGAAGGCCGTCGGAACTGCGCGAGGCGCCATTTTCGCGGCCGCCCGCAGTTGCGGTCCTAGCCGTGTAGACAACCCTCGCGATGCGGCTCATGGGCATTCTTTTTCTGGCAGCGGTGACCACCGGGGGCGGTTACTGCTAACTCGATCAGGGATCGACCTCGATAACGGCATCAACGAAGGCCTGCGGCGGAGGTCATGGACTGCGCCACATCGGTGCCCCTTGGAAAACCGGCAATCGGAGCCCGATTGCCATTACGAGCGCCACGGCGACCAGTAGCTTTGTTGCTTTCATTAATGACGCCTTCGATGTTGTCGCGCGAACGGTTCGAATGCGCACTCAGAGCGGAAGCTCTTTGCCAGCCTGCTCCGCCACCATGTACTCGGCGTACCAATCCGGCCAGTTCTCGTCACGCTGGCCGCCTGTCCGCCGCTCGTGCTCGCCATGAGCCACAGATGCACGCCGAAGTGCGGCTGCGAGTTCGACCGACGACATAAATGTGGCGCCGTCAGCGTCGACGCGGCCTGGCGCTCGCGCAGTGACCTCCTGCAAAAGCCAGTTGTTTCCGGCCGGATCGCTGAAGGAAGCCCACGAGGAATAGCTGCGTCTTTCCGGGTCAGGCCCGCTGACACGCCCCTTATCACCGGCGTAGTGATACACTTCGCTTACGTCGAGCCCGCGATCGACGAGCTCGGCGCGTGCTGCCTCTATGTCCGACACGACGAGTTCACCAGCGGTTTCGAGGATATCGAGCTCGATACGAGCATAAGGGCCCGGTGCTACGCCTGAGCCGAAGACGACCGAACAGTTTGAGCCAGGAGGCGTAAACTGGACGACATGAAATTTGTCGCCCACGAGGTCGGCGTCCAGCCGCCAACCCAAGCCTGTGTAGAACAGCTTGGCGCGGTCGACATCAGAAACTGGAATGACCACGACCTCAAGCTTCATGTCGTGGGATCGCGGTTTTTGCGTCTCGACTATGGTGTTGCTGCGGATAGTGGCAATCGTCATGTCTGCCTCCTGCGTTGAGTCTGATGGGAATGCTTCTTTGGCCCTTCGGTCGGTTCAGTTTCTTTGCCGGAGCGACCTGAAGGCAGCGCGCAACTCGGCGGAGAAGAGCTCCGGCTGCTCCCACGCGGCGAAGTGGCCGCCTTTGTCGACCTCGTGGAAGTAGATCAGGTTGGGATAGGCGCGCCGGGCCCACGTCTCGGGGGCTTGATAGCCTTCCCCCGGAAAGACCGTAATGGCGACCGGCAGCGAGACTTCGTTCGTTTTTTCAGGGTGAGCAAAGACGGGACTGCGCCCGCCGCCGTACTCCCAGTAAATTCGCCCGGACGAGGTGGCAGTGTTCGTCAACCAGTACAGACTTATGTCGTCCAGCACCTCGTCCGGTGACTTTTCAGGGTCGCTTTTGTCGTAGGTCCAGCCTGAAAAGCCAGGATGCCCGAGCATCCACGCTGCGAGCCCCACAGGGGAGTCATTGATGGCGTAGCCGATCGTCTGCGGTCGGGCGCCCATCATCGTGGCATAGGATCTATTCCCCATCTTGGCGGCCATGCTAAGCGCGTCGAATGCAGTGCGCTCCTTACCGGTCAGGCCTGCCGGCACCGGTCCGCCGGCGGCGAGCACAGCAGCTATCTCAGGTGGCACGACAGCCGGCAGATTGACATGGATACCAAGAAGTCCTGCAGGAGCCAGGCGCGCCATCGCGTTCGAAACGGGGGAGCCCCAGTCGCCGCCTTGGGCGACGTATCTTGTGTAGCCGAGGCGCTTCATCAGCTCTGCCCAGGCTCGCGCGATGCGATCTGTATCCCAGCCGGTCTCAGTCGGCTTGCCGGAGAAGCCGAAACCCGGCAACGACGGCAGTACGAGGTCGAACGCGTCCTCAGGGCTGCCGCCATGCGCGGTGGGATCGGTGAGCGGGCCGACGGTTTTCAGCAGTTCCAGCACCGAGCCAGGCCAGCCATGCGTCATGATCAGCGGCAGGGCATGGGGATGTTTCGAGCGAACGTGGATGAAGTAAATGTCCACGCCGTCGATCGTGGTCATGAACTGAGGCAGGGAATTCAGCTTCGCTTCCGCTGTCCGCCAGTCGTAGGCCGTACCCCAATACTCGACGAGTGGCTTGATCTCCGCGAGCTGAATGCCCTGCGACTGGTCACCGACGGTCTCCCGGTCGGGCCACCGTGTTTCGGCAATACGACCGCGAAGATCGTCGAGCGCCGCTTGTGGCACCTGAACTTTGAAGGGCCGGATCGAGCGATCCTCGACGGGATTTGCCAAGGCGGGCGCCGAGAGGGTGCAAAGCCCGAACACCAGCGCAGCCGCCAGTTGGTGGAGACTCATGGCTGCGCCTTCTTGTCCGAAATGTGGAACGTCATTGTTTGTTTGGTGAAGACATTGCCTTCGGGGTCCACCACCTCGATCAAGACCTGGTGCTGGCCACCGGGCATGCCTACCAAGATGATGGTGTTGCTCTGACCGTAATCCGCCCACGCCCAGGGCAGGTCGTCGACGGTGACGTGAAGATGCCCAAGACGCGGAGACACGCTACGTGCCGCCGACCCACCCACAGGCAGGATGCGCAAATTCTCCACCCGGTACGGGATGTACACGACGCCGCCGGCCAATGGATCCGGAAGCGGCGGCTCCACGAACAGCTTGGGCGCTGGCTCGTTTTCGATGGGAACGACCGTGCTCTGGGCCGCAACTGCGGCATGTGTCTTGATGAGAGGGTTCATTGCAATCGCTCCCTTCGGAAGTTCGCTACGCAGCCAAAGCAGGGCGGAAGATGACGCGCGCCGGCGCACCATCCCCCCGCCAACACGTCAGGTCTGCAACGTCTTGAATGTTGCGCGCACCTCATCGGTGAAGATCTTCGGCTGTTCCCAAGCCGCGAAATGGCAGCCCTTGTCTGTGCGGCCGTAATGCAGAAGCTTCGGGAACGCGCGTTCAGTCCAGCTCTTCGGCGCTGTGTAGATTTCACTGGGGTTCGCAGTGGCGCCGACAGGAATTGTGATGCCCTTGGCGTCGAAGAAGCCGGCCTTTGCCGTTTGCGTGTGTTCCCAATAGAGGCGTGCCGACGAGATCGCTGTGTTCGTCAGCCAGTAGAACGTGATGTTGTCGAGGACGTCGTCGCGGGTAAGGCCCTCCGGCTCTCCGTCGAAGGAGCGGGCGATCAGCGCATAGCTATCCGCATCGTGATCGAGGATCCACGCCGCCAGGCCGGCCGGTGAATCGACGATCCCGTAGAGCGTTTGCGGACGAAGCGCCATTTCGTTGGCGTAGCCCAGGCCGTTCTTATAGAAAAACGCGACCTGCTCGTAGGCGCGCTTCTCGTCGGGGCCGAGATCGGCAGGGGGCGGGCCGCCGGAGGCTAGCGCCTTCACGATCTCGGACGGAATGGTCCCCGGCATGTTCGTGTGGATGGCGACCAGCTCGGGAGGTGCGATCAGAGCCATCTGTTCGGTGATAAGTGCTCCCCAATCGCCGCCCTGCGCGACGTACCGGTCGTAGCCGAGGCGCTTCATCAGCACGATCCACGCCCGCGCGATACGCGGTGGATCCCAACCGGTTTCGGTGGGCTTGCCGGAAAAGCCGTAGCCCGGCATCGACGGGATCACCACGTCGAACGCGTCGCCCTCGGTACCGCCGTGCGCAGTGGGATTGGTGAACGGATCGATGATCTTCAGGAGCTCGATGACCGATCCCGGCCAGCCATGCGTGATGATGACAGGCAGGGCGCCCTTATGCTTGGATTTCACGTGGATGAAGTGGATATCGAGGCCGTCGATCTCGGTGACAAAATTCGGCAGCGCCTTCAACCGCGCCTCGCACTTGCTCCAATCATATTCTGTTCCCCAGTACTGCATGAGCTTCTGCATCGTGGCGAGTTGCACGCCCTGCGTTGGCCCTGCGGTCGCCGGGGTGGACCAGATCCGCCGAGAGGCCTGGTCGGATACGAGCTCGCGCCCGGGCCAGCGCGTAGCCACGATGCGCCGGCGAAGCTCGGTGAGCTCTTCCTGCGGGAAGCTGACGGTGAAGGGACGAATAGCATCGCTGGTTGATGCGGCGGCCTTTTGTGACGGAAGCAGGCTCGCGGCGCCTGCGGCCGCGATGCCGACCGCGGCAGTGCCCAAAAGTCGCCGGCGATCCTGGTCGATTGCTTCGGAGGTTCTGGTCGTGTTCATGGGACTCTCCTGGGGTTGATGGATGCGATCTGCCCTGCTTGACATACCCTCGGGAGATGGGATTAGCCCGTTATGCGTCGTGAGCCCTTGTTAGTCGCTGCCCGCCTGCCGCCTTTTTGAGCAAATAGGAGGCGCCAGACAATGGAACTCCCTATGGTGCGGGAATGCTCCTTGACCTAAACTGAGGCGCTGGGTGCAGGCGGCTCCCAAAAGAAGAGACGCCATGACGATAACGGCAAGTCGGGCCAAAGACGGACTGTCGTTCGGCCCTTTCTGTTTGGCTGCGGGTGAAAGGCTCCTGACAAGAGAAGGCGCTCCCGTAGAGCTTGGCTCGCGCGCCCTCGAAATTCTTATCGTACTGACTTCCGCCCCGAATGAAGTCGTCAGCAAGAAGGATTTGATGTCGCGGGTCTGGCCCGATGTGGTTGTCGAGGAAGGCAGCCTGCGGTTCCACATGACCGGACTGCGCAAGGCGTTGGGCGATGGAAAGGATGGCGCGCGTTACATCGCGACACTTCCGGGGCGCGGCTATTGCTTCGTTGCACCGGTTTCGCGATCAAGCGGCTCACACGACGAGGCCCCATTCATGGCCGTCGAGTTTCCGCATGCGAATCTTCCAAACCGCTTGAGCAGAATGGTCGGGCGGGACGAGGACGTTCTCAAGCTGTCGGCGCAACTGAATGCTTCGCGGTTCGTCACCATCGTTGGCGCCGGCGGTGTCGGCAAAACCACCGTCGCGATCGCAGTCGGGCATCATCTGATCGACGCATTTTATGGGGCCGTGCTGTTCGTTGATCTGGGAATGATCGGTGATCCCGGTCTGGTGACGACAGCCGTCGCCTCGATGCTTGGGCTAACCGTTCAGACAGAAGATGCCACGCCCAACCTGATCGCTTACTTGCGCAACAAACGGATTCTCTTGATCCTCGATACCTGTGAGCATCTCTTGGACGCGGTGGCGCCTTTGGCAGCAAGCATGGTCGATGCGGCGTCGCAGGTCCACATTCTGGCGACGAGCCGCGAGGCGCTTCGGGTCGAGGGAGAACATATCTATCGGCTGGATGCGCTTGCCTACCCGCCCGACGAACCTGGACTAACGGCAGCCATTGTCCAGACCTTCCCAGCCACCCAATTGTTCGTCGAACGAGCGGTGGCAGGCGGCGCTCGTTTGGACGTCAGCGATGCTGAAGCCCTCCTCATCGCCAGCATCTGTCGAAAGCTCGACGGAGTGGCGCTCTCCATCGAACTGGCGGCCAGGCGGGTCGAATCCTATGGGCTGCAACAGACCGCCGCACTTCTTGATCAACGCCTGACACTGCTGTGGCTCGGTTCGCGGATCGCGCCGCCGCGTCAGCAAACGCTGCAGGCGACGCTGGACTGGAGCTTTGGACTCCTGACCGACCTTGAGCGCGCGGTGTTGCGTAGGCTCGCTGTATTCGTCGGTCATTTCACGCTCGATGCGGCACTGGAGGTGGTGACGAGCGCAACCCTCGATCGATCGACCGTCCTGGGCGCCATGGACAGTCTCGTCGCCAAATCGATGGTAGCGACGCGTCCGGTCGGAGCGATGATACGCTACCGGCTCCTCGATACCACGCGCGCCTACGTTCTCGAGATCCGGATCGATGACACCGAGGCTGCCGATCTGGGAGTGCGTCACGCCGCGTACTTTCGAAGGTGGCTGGAGCAGACAGGGATGGAGTGGCCGAGACTGGCAACCGGTGAGGAACGGGCTCCTCATTTCGCCGCCATCAACAACGTCCGGGCTGCCCTGCAATGGTGCTTCAGCGACCGCGGCAACGCCGACATCGGCATCGGGCTGGTCACCGCTGCCGCGCCGGTTTTTCTGGCGATGTCGTTGTTGCCGGAATGTCACCACTGGTCCGAACGCGCGATACTGGCTTTCGACAATGCAGCTCTTGGTGGACTTGACGAGATGCATCTCCAGGCAACCCTCGGCGTGTCCTTCATGTTCATGCGAGGTGGACGCCAGAGGGCGCGCGTAGCCCTGGAGAGGAGTCTGGCGATTGCCGAGGAGCGCGGCGATCGGCTGGATCGAGTGCGTCTGTTGGGTCCGCTTAACATGTTCCATCTGCGCACGGGCAATTTCGTAACCGCCCTCGAATTTGCGAGACGTTGTTCAGCCACAGCCGCCGGTCTGGAGGATTCGGTCGCGATCGCGCTTGCACACTCGATCCTGGGTATCTCGCTCCACTTGCGAGGTGACCTCGCGGCGGCGCGCGCAGAGCTGGAAGCGGCGCTCGACCGTGGGCCGCGCGCTCAGCGGACCACGACGATCTATCTGGGCTTCGAAGGCAAAATCCTGGCCAGGGCAATTCTGGCGAGGAACCTTTGGCTGCAAGGCCACCCGGATCAAGCTGTGACACACGCCCGGCAGGCCGTCGACGAAGCTGCCGCCATGGATCATTCTCTAACGCTGGCGATCGCGCTGATCTGGGCGATATCGGTCTTCCTGTGGACGGGCGACCTGAAGAGCGCCGAGGCGTACATCGACATGCTCATCGCCCGCGCGGAGTCCCATTCCATGACTCCTTACCTGCTGGTCGGTCGGGGATACAAAAGCGAAGTCGCCATCCGTCGGGGCGATCCAAAAGGCGGTGTCGAGGGCCTGCAGACTTGTCTTCAGAAACTGCACGCGGCACCTTACGAATTGCTCACGACTCCGCTCAACCTCTCGCTGGTCAGGGGATTATCCACAATCGGTCAGGTAGACGAAGCGACTGCGCTGGTCGACGAGTCGCTTGGCCTCGTTGAAAAGAACGGCGACCAATTGTATCTCCCGGAGTTACTGCGGATGAAGGGTAACCTCCTTCTCCAGTCGAGACGCAACCGCGACGAAGCTGCCGCCTACTTCATGCAGGCACTGGAGTTGAGCCGCAGTCAGCACGCGCGGGCATGGGAGTTGCGAACCGCAACCGACATGACGACGCTGATGGCCGCGCGCGGGGAGACCAATAGCGCTCGCGAACTCTTGCAACCGGTTGCGGCGCATTTTGTGGAGGGCCTGAATACGGCGGACGTTAAGGCAGCCGAGCACCTGCTGGCGACGCTCAGGTAGAACTTCAATGCCAGCGCCCCCACCGTCCGTTGTTGGCGCATATCAAGGTGGAATGCGCACTATCAATGTCGGCCTCGAGAGCGGTGACTGGGCTCTCGGCCCGACTGTTTCCGCAACTGCGCGCAGGGGTTCGGCATCCCAACGAGCGAACCTGATTGAGAACCGGATCCAAGCCGCTTGATCCGGTACTCAGGCTATTCAGACTGCGCCGACGACGGCTGAGATGGGCGGTCAGCGGAACGGCGGTTTTGGAGTCGGAAGACCGATAGCGGACGCGACTGTCAGAAGGACTGATGCCTCGGCCTGACTCAAAACGGTCATTCCGGCAACCCCGCTTTGCGCATGCCTTCAGCTAGATGCTGGCGGTCTTCGATGTGGAACAGCGGCTCCTTGGCCACGAATCTGGCAGTGGAGAATTGTGGGACCCGGCGCAGCAAACCAGCAACGCAATCTCTCGCAAGATCGGGCTGGCCAGCCATTGCGTAGCTTGCGGCGAACCAAACCTGCTTCGAGAACGACAAAGAACTTGATCGGCGCATGTTGGCAATGGCGTCGTCATAACGGCGCGCGTTGAAGTAGACGGCGGCGAGTTCGCCCCAGTACCAAGAAGGGTTGAAGAATGGGTCGAGGCGCTTCGCCTCCAGCATCCCCTCAATGGCTCTCTCGGTTTCGCCGCGATAGTTATAGAACATCGCCAAGTCGGTGTGATTGACCGGATGGTTTGGATTTAGCGAAATGGCCTTGGCGAAATGCTGTTCACCCACTTCGTAGGCGCCTCGATCGACCTGTGCCCAAGCCATTACTAGTTGACAAAGATGGTCGTTTTCATCGAGCGCGACGGCTTTCCGCGCCATCTCGAACGCCTCGTCCCGCAAGCGGTTCGAATCACTCATATCGAGAAACCACTCTCGCTCGAGAGCTGACGACAATAATGCGTAGGCACGAGCGTAGCTGGGGTCGAGTTCGATGGCCCTTTCGAAGTAATGCCGTGCCTCTACCTCGATCTCCGGCGTACCCATTGGCAGCGCATCGCCGCGCAGGACACATTCATAGGCCTCTAGGCTGGCTGGCGGCTTGCGCAGAACCAAGTCGGTCCGCGCCGCCGTCATTCGTCCTACAAGCGTTCCGACGATAGTGCGAACGACGCGATCCTGGACATCGAATATCTCGTCTTGCAGACTGTCATAACGCTCTGCCCAGACGTGATTGCCCGTCGTGGCATCGATCAATTGGGCCGTTATCCGGATGCGCGTTCCCATACGGCGGACACTGCCCTCGACGAGGTACTGCACGCTGAGTTCGCGTCCCGCTCGTTTCATGTCGACATCGGCTCCGCGGAAGCGGGAGGACGAATTTCGCGACGCAACCTGCATCTGCCGGAACCGTGAAAGCTCCGTTATCAGGTCCTCTGTAAGCCCGTCGCAGAGGTATTGCTGCTCGGCATCGCCACTCATGTTCTGGAAGGGGAGGACAGCGATCGAAGGCTTGTCTTGCTGGACTCGTGTCCCTTGTGCGACTTCCGGTTCCGTCGATGCGGCACCGGACAGCATGTGATAGGCGCGCACAGGCCTCGCGATGTTTTTCAAGGTTTGCTCGCCCAGATCGACGAACTGTTCCTTGAGTTTTTCACGCACCTGCTCGTAGGCCGAACCCGACAAGCAGATTCCGTTCGGCTTCGCCAAGCCTTCCAGGCGGGCGGCGATGTTTATTCCGTCGCCCATGAGGTCTCCGTCACTCTCCTCGACGACATCGCCGACATGGATGCCGATGCGGAATTCAATGCGCTCATCGTGGGGCAGTCCTGTGTTCCATTCGACCATGCGTTCCTGCATTTCAGCAGCGCAACGCACGGCCTCGACAACGCTGCGGAACTCCACGAGAGCGCCGTCTCCAGTACGCTTGACCACTCGTCCATCGTGTGCGGCGATCGTCGGATCGAGCAAGTCGTTCCGCAGAGCCCGCAGCCGCGCAAGTGTCCGATCCTCATCAGCTTCTGCGAGGCGGCTATAGCCAACCACATCCGCGACCAGAATCGCTGCGATCTTCCGCATTTGGTTCGTCACCTCACTTCGAACAAGAAAGATAGCATGTAACTCGATTATTGGGCGGAGATCACGTCTCGGGAATTGTCCTGCAATGGAGCGGCGACCAATGTCAGCTTGTGGCGCAAAGCTGCCTGTAGCCTCCTGCGTTCGTAGGAAAGACTGCCATGAGGCGCAAAACTGTCGTCCACGCTTTGCAGACGTAAGTCGCCTTTGGGCAAGCTTGGCCATCCAGAATACTTGGATTTTACTCTACCCGACCGCCGGCTTGCCAAATATCAGCCCCAAAAACTCGCTCAGCCAGCGCTTGAGGTGCATGTCCCAGATCAGCCGGCCGCCGAGATGGTCGCGGCCGGGCTGGGCGCCTGGCAGCTCGAAGCGATGCGCGCCGCGCACCACCCAGCGCTGCATCATCACCCGGGTCAGCTCGCCATGGAACTGGATGCCCCAGGCATTGTCGCCGTAACGAAACGCCTGGTTGGGATAGGTTTCCGCTGTCGCCAGCAGCGTCGCTTCCTTCGGCAGGGAAAAGCCCTCGCGGTGGAACTGGTAGACCATTTCCGGCCAGTGCAGCAGCTTCTTCCCGGCGTCCGTCGCCTTCAGCGGATACCAGCCGATCTCGACCAGCCCGTCTCCATGGCCCTCGACCTTGCCGCCGAGATGGTTGGCCAGCATCTGCGCGCCGAGGCAGATGCCGAGGAACGGCCGGTTTTCCTTCAGCGGGATTTTCAGCCAGTCGGTCTCGCGGCGAACGAACTCGTCCTCGTCATTGGCGCTCATCGGCCCGCCAAACACCACCACGCCGGCATGGCCGTCCAGCGTGCGGGGCAGTTCGTCGCCAAGCGGCGGCCGGCGGATGTCGAGATCGAAGCCCTCTTCCAGCAGCATATGGCCGACGCGGCCGGGGCTCGACGTTTCCTGATGCAGCACGATCAGGATTTTGGGTCTCGGCCTCGGTCTGGGTGGCATGGAAGGCGAAGGGTCCTGTTATTCGTCGCTTGAACTGCCCCGCGCGCCGGGCGCCTCGGCCGCCGCCTTGCGGCGCGCCTCGATGCGGTCACGCCGCTCGACGCCGATCAGCTCGGCGACCCGCCATACCGTGTTGTCCTCGAGCTCGTGAAGCTCGCCATCGGCATAGACGATTTCCCACATCAGGCCGATGAAGGCCTTGCGCGCCTCGGCGTCGAGATCGCGCTTCAAGACGCTGGTGAAGGCATAGAGGTCGATCGCCTCGTTGTCGGCGCGTTCGCCGGCCGCGGCCAGCGCATCGAGCTCCTTGCCGCTCACCGAATAGGTCTCGGCCAGGATCTGCTTGAACCGCTCCCATTCGACGTCCTGGCGCACCCCGTCGGCGTTCATCACGTGGTAGAGCAGCGCGGAAGCCGCGACGCGCGGATCGTCGGCGCTCGGCTTGGTCTCGCCGGCAGCCGGCAGATCCCTCAGGAAGGACAATACGCGCTCGAACATCGATATCTTTTCCCTGCCCACCAAAACCGGCCCCAGAACATAGCTTTAGAACAAACGAAACCGGCGCGGCGATTTTTCCGCTTCATCTTCCGGCGCGACGCCCGGATCATCCGGCAGAGGCGGCAACTCCGAACCCTGCCCGATCGCTTCCGCCTCGCCGGCCGCGTCGGCAACCGCCAAATCCTTCTCACCGCCATTCGTCGAGGCCGGCTTCCCGGTCGGAGCATCGGCAACGATGTCGATGGCCTGTTCAGCGGATGCGGCCGGAGGCGCGGCGGCGATCGCCGGCACCGCGACATCCGCGTCGCTTTCGATCAGATGGCCGAGCCGCTCCATCGGCGCGCGCCAGGTGAAGGCGTCGAGTTTGCCTGTGACCGGCGACACCGGCGCCCAGCGTTCGGAGATGACGCCATCCGCCACCCAGGCCGGATCGCGCGGCGCCCGCACGGCTTTCGACAAGAGCTGCCGCACCTTGCCCTGGTCGCCGGTCTCGGCTTCCTCGATATCGGCGAGCAGCAGATAGGCGCCTTCGCGGCGATCCATGCGGATCGCGGCCTCCGCCTCGCGCCGCGCCGTGGCGTAATCCTGCGCGTCGAGCGCAGCGCGCGCCACGGCCATCGACGACTCGGCGTGGTTCCTCTTCAATTCCTGCAGCTTCTTCGCCCGGTTGAGGCGGTCGAGCACGGCGTCGCCCGGCCTGGCATGGGTGTAGAGCTCGGCGATCTCGGGATGCGGCTCGGCCTTCCAGGCGGTCTCCAGGATCTTGGAGGCCTTGCGCACGTCGTTTTGCCGGATAACCAGATCGGCGGCGATCACCGCCGCCGGCGCGAAACCGGGCGCCAGCTTGTTGGCTTCGAGCGCCGCGGTGCGGGCTGCGTTCGGGTCGCTGTCGACCAGCGCCTGCGCCTTGGCGGTCAGCAGCACGGCGCGGCGGCGGTTGGCCGCGTCGCGCTCGATCTGCCTTGTCGATTTCTGCGCCTCGACCAGCTTCAGCGCGCCGTCCCAGTCGCCGCGTTCGGTCAGTTCCTCCAGCGTCGATTCGGCCGCCCAGGCAAGCTGCGGCGCGACCGCCGCGGCGCGACCGGCATAGTGGCGCGCCGCGTTGCGGTCGCCGAGCCGCTCAGCTTCCAGATAGAGCCCGCGCAGGCCGAGCAGCCGCATCTCGGGATCGTCGAGCATGCGCTCGAATTTCTCGCGCGCGCCTTCATGGTCGCCTTCGAGCAGCGAGGCCTGCGCGTCGAGCAGGTTGATCAGCGGTTCCTGGTCGGAGCTGATCAGCTTGGCCGCCTCCTTGGTCTTCTTGCGCGCCAGCGCGCCGTCGCCGGCTCCGGCCGCGATCATGCCCGTCGACAGCGCCTGATAGCCGCGGTCGCGGCGGCGCACGCGGAAATAGCGCGAGATCGTGTAGGGGCTGTTCCACAGCGACTTGATCAGCCACCAGACGATCATCACCGCGGCGACCACGGCAACGATCGCCACCGCCGCCACCATCAGCGTGACCTGGTACTGGTAGCCGTTGAAGGTGACGAGCATCTCGCCCGGACGGTCGGCGAGCCAGGCAAAGCCGAGACCCAGCGCGAAGACGACGGCGAGGAAGGCGAGGAGACGGATCATGGTGACGTCCTCACGCTTTCGTCGCGCCGGCAATCAGCGCTTCGAGCTGCTTTTCGACTTCGAGCCGCGCCTTCAGTTTGCCGGCAAAATCGGCCCCGGCCGCCTTGGCCGAATCGGGCAGCGTGTCATACTCGCTGAGCGCCTTGGCGTAGTCGCCCTGGTTGACCGCCATTTCCATGCGAGCGACGGTTTCGGGCGCGCCCTTGCCTTCAACGGTGCCGACCGGCCGCACTTTGACCAGCGATTCCGCGCTCGACACCAGGCTCTGGAAGAAGCCGGCATTCTGGTCCACCGGCTTTGCCGCCTCAACCATGGCGTTGGCGGCGGCATCGGCTTCCGAAGCGATGGTGGCGCGGGTCGGCACGCCCTTTTCGGCATAAGAGCGCAGCGCCGCGAGCTCGGGCGCATCCGGCGCGATGGCCGCGAAGGTGTCGAGCTCGGTCGCGAAGGGCGCGCCGCGGTCGAGAGCCGACTTCAGCGCCGAGGCGGCAATGGCCAGCGCGATCTTGGGCTGCGAGGCCTGAGCCTCGACCTTGCCGGACAGCTGCGACACGGACTGCTCCAGCGCCGCCACCCGGCCGTCCTCGGCCTTGGCCGCGTCGCCGGTCGATTTCACCTGAGCGTCGAGCCCGGCGATCTTCTCGTTAAGCGGCCCAAGATCGACGGGCGCCGCATTGCCGTTCTTCTGCAGCTCGGCAACGGCCGTCTCGATCTGGCTGACCTTGTCGCCGAGCGCCTTGAGCGCGGCGCCGTCACCGCTCTGCCCGGCCGAGGATTTCAACGCCGCCACATCGGTCTTGACCTGATCGAGCGCCGAGGAAAGACCGTCCACCTTGGCCGAGGCGCCGGTGTCGCCGCCTTCCTTCAGCGCCGCGATCTCGCTCTTCAGCGAAGCGATCTCGCCGCTGACGCCGTCAAGCGATCCGCCGCCCGACCCCGGCGCGCCAAGCACGCCGACCGCCTGCAGCAGGCCGGCGCCGGCAAGCGCGATCACGCCGCCGATGACGCCCGCGGCGATGGCGTTGAAGCCGGCTTTGCGCGACGGCTGCGGCACGCGATCCTCGCTCCTCGTGTCGCCTGGTTTCGCGGCCGAGGCGCTGGCCCGAGGCGCGGATGCGTCCTCGAAATTGTAGTCGAAGCCCTTGGGCTGGCTCTTCGGCGCATCGGCACCGCCGGGATATGGCTTTTCCGGCTCGTCCTTGCCGGCCTCGGGCTTGTCGGGCGTCGCCTGCGCGGCATCGCTATGCTCCCACGGCTCGATATCGGCCTGCTCGGCATGGATCGGCTCTTCCGGCGCCTCCGGCTGCGAAGCGGCGGCAGCCTCTTCCGCCTTCGCCTCGTCGGTCTGCGCGGCCTTGGCCTTCGCGGCATCCTCGTCGGTGATTCGCGAGACGGCGCCGGGCTCGAGTTCGATGGTTACCGGCTCGCGCCGGGTCTTCGAATGTCGCATCTTCGGCGTCTTGACCATGCTTGGGCTCCGCAAAATGGCTTGGGGATGGATCAATGGGTCCAGAGCGTCAGCATGCTCTAGCACATCACCAAGCGGTGAAAAGGGGCGGTGTGATGACGCGGCTTAGAGCAATTCCAGGAAAAGTGTGAGCGGTTCTCCGTCCGGAATTGCGTAAAAACAAAGAGATAGGGCATTTCACCGTTTCCGTGAAACGGTGAAATGCCCTAGCGCGGTTGCGACAAAAGCGCGAGCAATGCGTCTTCCTCGGGCTGGGATGCGATGCTGATCATTTGACCGGCAATCCCATGCAACGGTCCGGCGACACGCGCAGAGAGCGTCAAGAATTCCGTTTTTTCGAAGAGCTGCCGCAAGCTAGGCCGCGCAATCAGGCTGACCAGCGCCGCGCTGGCCTTGGCTGAATAAAGCAGCGCGGCGTCGACCGGCTGCCCCGACAGGCGGGCGACCACATCGGCATCGCCATAGTCGATGCCGGTCGTGTCGTAAGTCTCGATCGGCTGGACATGCACGCCAGCCGCCGTCAGCCGCTGCTCGAATACCTGGAACCGAACGCGGCCGCACAGATAGATGATTGCCTTGCCGGCAAGGCCGCCGGCGATGGCATCGGCCAGCGCCTCGGCATCGCCCGGACCTTCCGCGACGGATAAAAATCCCGCCGCGCGGCAGGCGTCGGCCGTCCTTTTCCCGACCGCGTGGCATGGCAAGCCCGCAAGCGACGCGATCAGCGCCTTTGGCGCATGCCGCACCGCATTGGCGCTGGTCACAGCAACCGCGGCGGCATCGGCGCCGATAGTCGCCTCGGCCGGTAATGCCCTGGTCTCGGTCAGCGGCAACAGGACAGGCTGAAATCCCAGGGTTTCGAGGCGTCGTGCCGTGCGCGACGCGCCGGGCTCAGGCCTCGTCACCAGGACGCGGACCATGTCAGGCCCAGCCGTCGAAGAATTCTGCGCCGGCCCTGGCGCGAACCGTCCGCGCGGCATCCATGCCGATTTCCGCCGCGGCCGCAGCCTCGCCGTCTAGCCGCACCTCATGCGATTGCCTGCCGTCGGGCGAGATGATCAGCCCGGCAAAGGACAGTTTCTCGCCCGAGACCGTCGCATGGCCGGCGATCGGCGTGCGGCAGGATCCATCGAGCGTGGCGAGGAAGGCGCGCTCGCAGGCGAGCGCCTGGCCGGTCGGCACGTGATGGATCGCCGCGAGCATTTTTTCGACCTCGCGGTCGCCGATGCGGGTTTCGATGCCGATCGCGCCTTGCCCCGGCGCCGGCGGAAAATCCTCGAGCGGCATAAGGTCGGAGACCACGTTTTCAAGTCCGAGCCGCTTCAGCCCGGCATAGGCGAGGATAGTGCCCTCGGCGACGCCTTCGTCCAGCTTGCGCAGCCTGGTCTGCACATTGCCGCGAAAGATCACCACATCGAGGTCCGGCCGCATCCGGCGGATCAGCGCCTGGCGCCGCAGCGACGAGGATCCAACCGTCGCGCCATGCGGCAGGTCCGCGATCCGCTTCACCCGTTTGCCGATGAAAGCGTCGCGCGCGTCCTCGCGCGGCAGGAAGGTGACAAGCTCCAGCCCATCGGGCAGCACCGTCGGCATGTCCTTCGACGAATGCACGGCGATGTCGATGCGGCCGTCAAGCAACGCTTCCTCGATCTCCTTGGTGAACAGGCCCTTGCCGCCGGCTTCCGACAGCGGCCGGTCCTGGATGCGGTCGCCGCTGGTCGAGATGGCCACCACCTCGAACGCCTGCTCCGCCAAGCCATGCGCCTGCATCAGCCGCGCGCGCGTCTCATGCGCCTGGGCGAGCGCCAACGGGCTGCCGCGAGTTCCGATTTTCAAAGTTTGCATGGCGCGCGGTCCGTGATAACCCCCGGGGCAGCTTGAGGTCTGCCGGGCCTTTTCCTAATTGGGATTGACCGGTGATACAATCTTTGAGGCCAGCGACAATTGATCCGCGTTCTGGGCATTGAAACGAGCTGCGATGAGACGGCGGCCAGCGTTGTGGCGCTGGACGGCGGCGCCGCGCCCGAAATCCTATCGAATGTGGTGCTGAGCCAGATCGAGGAACACGCGGCCTTTGGTGGCGTGGTGCCGGAGATCGCCGCGCGCGCCCATGTCGAGGCCCTGGACGGGATAGTCGAGGCGGCGCTTGAAGATTCCAAGGTGTCGCTCGAAGAGGTCGATGCCATAGCCGCGACGGCGGGGCCCGGCCTGGTCGGCGGACTGATCGTCGGCCTGATGACGGCCAAGGCGATCGCCGCCGCGGCCAACAAGCCGCTGATCGCCATCAACCATCTGGAAGGCCACGCGCTGACGGCGCGGCTGACCGATGGTCTCGACTTTCCCTATCTTCTGCTGCTCGTCTCCGGCGGCCACACCCAGATCGTCGCGGTGCGCGGCGTCGGCGATTACCAGCGCTGGGCGACCACGATCGATGATGCGCTCGGCGAAGCCTTCGACAAGACGGCCAAGATGCTCGGCCTGCCCTATCCCGGCGGCCCGAATGTCGAGAAGGCGGCGGCGATAGGCGATGCCGGCCGCTTCGCCTTCCCGCGCCCGATGAAAGGCTCGGCGCAACCGGACTTTTCCTTCTCCGGCCTGAAGACGGCGGTGCGCCAGGCGGCGACCGCGATCGCGCCGTTGAGCGACCAGGACGTCGCCGACATCTGCGCCTCCTTCCAGGCGGCGGTGGCCGACGCGCTTGGCGATCGTGTCGCCCGCGCCCTTGCCCGCTTCCGCCAGGAATTCCCCGACCAGGCAAAGCCGGCGCTGGTCGTCGCCGGCGGCGTCGCCGCCAATCGCACGATCAAGGCGACGCTTGAAGCGCTTTGCTCCGCGGCCGGCTTCGCCTTCGTCGCGCCGCCGCAGAAACTGTGCACCGACAATGCGGCGATGATCGCCTGGGCGGGCATCGAACGCCTGCGCGCCGGGATCGCCGACGAAAACACCGCCGACTTCGTGCCGCGCTCGCGCTGGCCGCTCGACAGCGTTTCCACGCCCATGGTCGGCTCGGGCCGGCGTGGTGCCAAGGCATGACAGCCAAGCGATCCGCGAGCTGGCGCGTCACGGTGCTAGGCGGCGGCGCCTGGGGCACGGCGCTGGCGCTGGCCATGCTGCGCGCCGGCCATGATGTGCGCCTCTATGCCCGCGACACCGATACCGTCGCCGCCATCGCCCGCGGCGAGAACCCGCGCTATTTGCCCGGCATCAGGATCGAGCCCGGCATCGCGGCCACCAGCGACATTGCAGCCGCTCTCGAAGGCGCCGACTGCGTGCTCGCGGTGACGCCGGCGCAGTCGCTGCGCGCGGTCCTGGCCGCTGCTCGCAATCATGTGCCTCAGGGAGCGCCGCTGGTGCTCTGCGCCAAGGGCATCGAGCGCGACACCGGCGCGCTGCTCTCGACGATCGTCGAGGAAAGCCTGCCCAACAATCCGGTCGCGGCACTTTCCGGTCCGAGCTTCGCCAGCGACGTCGCGCGCGGCCTGCCGACCGCCGTCGTGGTCGCCGCCCGCGAGGCGGAATTGGCGGCGGAGCTTGCCGCGCGCTTCTCGGCGGAGAACCTGCGCTGCTATTCCAGCGACGACCTGATCGGCGTCGAGATCGGCGGCGCGCTGAAGAACGTCTTTGCCATCGCCGCCGGCGCCGTCACCGGAGCAGGCCTCGGCGCCAGCGCCCAGGCCGCCATGGTGACGCGCGGCTTCGTCGAACTGCGCCGCATCGGCGCCGCTTTCGGCGCCAGGCCGGAGACGCTAATGGGGCTTTCCGGCCTTGGCGACCTTCTGCTCACCTGCTCCTCGGCACAGTCGCGCAATTTCGCCTATGGCCTGGCGCTCGGCCAGGGCAAGCCGCTTGCCGGCATGCCGCTGGCCGAAGGCGTGCCGACGGCGGGCATTGCCGCCCGCATCGCCGCCGGGCGCGGCATCGAGGCGCCGATCATTTCGGCCGTCGCCGCCATCCTCGACGGCAAGATCAACATCGGCCAGGCCGTGACCGCGCTGATGACACGCCCGCTCAAGACCGAAACCGACATCTGAACCATCGGAGCTGAAAAGATGCTGTTTGCGTTGATTTGCAAGGACAAGCCCGGCAGCCTGCCGCTGCGCGTCGACACGCGGCCGGCGCATGCGGCGTTCCTGGAGGGCCTGATCAGCGAAGGCAGGCTTGCCTTTGCCGGTCCTTTCCTCGACGCCGACGGCAAGCCGGACGGCAGCCTGGTGATGATCGAGGCGCCGGACATGGCCGGCGCGCAGGCCCTGGCCGCCGCCGATCCCTATGCCAAGGCCGGTCTGTTCGAAAGCGTCCAGATCCGTCCGTGGAACTGGGTCTTCCAGAAGCCAGTGACCGAATGAGGTTCGTTTGCGCTGCCCCTCATCCGCCTGCCGGCATCAGAACGGGCAGAAGGGAGAAGCTCCAACGCTGGCGACCCCCTCTCCCCGTCCTTGCGGGGAGAAGGTAGGGTGAGGGCAGCGCCAACGCCGAATAATGGCCAACCGACAAAGCGATGGGACAAACGATATGAACTACTGGCTGTTCAAGTCCGAACCCTCGGTCTTTTCCTTCGAGGCGCTGAAGGCCAAGGGCAAGGCCGGCACGCAATGGGACGGCGTGCGCAACTATGCCGCCCGCAACAACATGAAGGCGATGCAGATCGGCGATCTCGGCTTTTTCTACCATTCCAATGAAGGGCTCGACATCGTCGGCATCGCCGAGGTCTGCGCGCTGGCGCACCCCGACACCACGACCGACGATCCGCGCTGGGAATGCGTCGACATCCGCGCCTTCAAGGACGTGCCGAAGCCGGTGACGCTGGAACAGGTCAAGGCCAATCCCAAGCTCGCCGAGATGGCGCTGGTGCGGCTCGGCCGGCTTTCCGTGCAGCCGGTGACGCCGGCCGAATGGAAAGAGGTCTGCCGCATGGCCGAGCTCAACCCGGCACCGTGACGAAGCTTACGCCCAAGAACGCCAAAAAGTTCATCCTCGACAACACGGCGCTGATGGCGCCGCCGCATGTGCCGGAAGTGCCGCTGCACCTCGCCGACGAGGCGCATGACCTTTGGCTGCGCACCGAGGAGGAATTGGCCGAGATCGGCCTGCCGCCGCCTTTCTGGGCCTTCGCCTGGGCCGGCGGCCAGGGCCTCGCCCGCTATGTGCTCGACCACCCTGGGACCGTGCGCGAAAAACGCGTGCTCGATTTCGCCTCCGGCTCGGGCCTCGTCGCCATCGCGGCGATGAAGGCCGGTGCTGCGGCCGTGATCGCCGCCGACATCGATCCGTTCTGCGAGACGGCGATTGCGCTCAACCTCGAAGCCAACGCCGTTGAAGCGCAATTCCTCGGCACGGATTGCGTCGGCACCGACGATGGCTGGGACGTCGTGCTCGCCGGCGACGTCTTCTACGACAAGGCCTTCGCCGACAGGCTGCTGCCCTGGTTCACGAGCCTACGGGCGCGCGGCGCCGAGATCCTCATCGGCGACCCCGGCCGCGCCTACCTCCCCAGGACCGGGCTGCAATCGCTTGCCGACTACCAGGTTCCGGTGACGCGTGTGCTGGAGGATACCGAGGTCAAGCGCACGACCGTCTGGCACCTCGCTTGACGCGATCGCCGAACAAGCGTTCCATCGCGCCTCGATCTGAAGGGGATAAGCATGGATTTTTCGGTCGTGAACTGGCTGGCGGTGGTTGTCGCCGCCATCGTCGCATGGTTGTTCGGCGCGGTCTGGTACATGGGGTTGAGCAAGCCCTGGCTGAAGGCGGCCAAGCTTGACCCTGCCACCATGAAACGCTCGGCCGTTCCGTTCATCATCAGCTTCATCGCCGAACTGGTCATGGCGCTTGTCCTGACATTGGTGGTGGGGGCAATCACCGGCGGCGAGCCGAACCCGATTGCGGGGCTGCTGTTCGGCTTCGTGCTTTGGCTAGGTTTCATCGCCACCACGCTTGCCGTCAACCACCGCTATCAAGGCTTCGGCTGGGCGCTGACGCTGATCGATGCCAGCCATTGGCTGGGCGTGATGCTGATCATCGGCGCCATTATCGGCTGGTTCGGCGCGCCGGCGGCGCCCGCGGGCTGATAGACAGCCTTACCCTGCGTCCGCGTCTTTCGCCACCTCGTCGAGAAGCCATTCGCGGAAGGCGATGATCCGCGCGTCGTCCTTCGACGCCTCGGGATAGACCAGGAAATAGGCGAATTCCGGCGCGACCTTGATGCCGAGCTCGAAGGGCCGCACGAGGCGCCCCTGCGAAAGATCGTTGGCGACCATGGCAAAGTCGGCGAGCGCCACCGCATTGCCGTCGAGCGCCGCCTGGGTGGCATCGGTTGACGATCCGAACACCAGCGTGCGGCTGTCGTCGAAATCATCGACGCCGGCCGCGTGCATCCAGATGCTCCAGTTCGGCCAGGTCACGCCCTGTCGCGACCATTCGATATGCGCAAGCGTGTGGTTGAACAGGTCGCGCGGCTCCCTCAGCGGCGGACCTGACACCAGCAGCGCCGGGCTGCACACCGGGATGATGATGTTTTCGAACAGCCGGTGCGCGACGAGCCCCGGATACTTGCCGGCGCCAAAACGGATGCCGATATCGACATCGTCGCGCTCGAAATCCCTGACGTCGTAGGTGATGTCGAAGCGCAGCTCGATGCCGGGCTTCTGCCGGCGGAAATCGTCGACGCGCCGCATCAGCCATTTCGTCGCGAACTGCGCGTCGAGCGTCACCTTCAACAGCGCCGTGCCGCGCGTCATCTTGCGGGCGCGGCTGACCGCGCGGCTGAGCAGGTCAAGCGCGTCGATCGACGCGTCGTGCAGCACGCCGCCCGCTTCGGTCAGCCGAATGGTGCGGCTGGTGCGGGTGAACAGCACCAGGTCGAGCTGATCCTCGATTTCCTTGATCTGGTGGCTGACCGCCGCTGGCGTCAGGCCGAGCTCGTCGGCGGCGCGGGTGAAGTTGAGATGCCTGGCGGCCGCCTCGAACGTCCGCAGCGCACGCGTTCCGGGCAGCAGCTTGGACATATGATCTCCAAATAAAACTTGATGATCAGAAAAGAACTACTCGTTTCCCGTTTGTTTTTCAATTCGGCATCATGGCTTCATCGAAACACCATCAAACCGGATTTGATATCCGGAGAACACGGATAGAGCCATGACCGAGATCGTTCTGAAGTCTTGCACCACCCTGAAATCACCCTCCAGCTTCACCCTTTGGCTGCGTTCAGCACGTGACTGGCTGCGTCAGGCCCGCGTCGCCGCCCGGCCTCCCTTTGAATCGCTCGAGGATCTTTCCGACGACCTGCTGCGTGACATCGGTGCCGAGCGCCAAGATGTCTCGAAGGCAATGGACCGCGAGCTTGGCCGCATCGGCTTGCTGGACACCGGCTGGCAGCCTCCGCATCGATCCCACCGCTGATGCATACACCGCTGGCGCTTTCACCGGCATGACGGGCTTTAGCGCCAGCGGGTCGATCAATGGAAGGAGAATTCACATGCGTGGCCACTGCCTATGCGGCGCCGTTGCTTTCGAAGTCGATGGTCCGGCACAGGCCTGCGTGGTCTGTCATTGTGAAAGTTGCCGGCGGCAATGTTCTGCGCCGATGACTACTTACATCGGCGTCCTGGACGGCCAATGGGTGGCTCGCCGAGCCGCCAAAGGTTTTCAATTCTTCTCCCGGCGTCGAAAGAACATTTTGCGATCGCTGCGGTACGCCGCTGTCCTTCCGCTCGAAGAAGATGTCCGACGTCATGCATTTCTTTGCCGCGGCGATGGAGGAGCCGGAGAAATTCGCGCCCACGCTGCATGTCGCTTTTGAAGAGAAGCTCCCCTGGGTGAAACTCGCCGACGGCCTGCCGACACATTTTGGACCTGACTACACGAAAGGCTAGGTCAGGCCGGCCGGAGACGCGAAGTAGCCGAACTTGCAGGCCGGCCTCACCCTACCTCACCACCTTCACCACCGTCCTGTCCGACAGCAACGGAAGCAGCCTCGCCATGGTCCGCGCCGTCACCGCCACGCAGCCTAGCGTCGGCGTGAAGCCCGGCCGCGCCAGATGGAAGAAGATCGCGCTGCCGCGCCCGCGCAAGCGCGGCGCGATGTTCCAGTCGAGCACCAGGCAGACATCGTAGAGCCGGTCGTCGCGCTTCATCCGCTCATGGCTCGCGCCATAGGGGATCTTCACCGGCCGGTTGTAGTTGCGGTCGTCCGGCACCTCGCACCAGCCGAGATCCGGACCGATCGGCGCCATCGGCAGCCTCGTCTTGCGCCCGCCCGGGAAGTGATCGCCCCGGAAATAGCCCGACAGGATGCGCATTGACGCCAGCGGCGTCGCGCCGTCTCCTTCATGCTTGTTGGCGGTAATGCCGTTGCGCCCCAGGGCGCAGGGAAACACCGTTTTGCCGGCCTGCAGGAAGCCTTGCGCGGGGTTGCCAGGGCGCGCGCGCACCACCAAAACGCGCAAGCCCTTCGGCAAAAATGCGCCCGCCTCATTGCGCGCGCGTTTTTTCTTGTATGATCGGGTCACGGAACAAATCACTGTGATCGGCTGTTGCGCCGGTGAGCTTCCGCATAAATGGGGGGAGGTCAACTGAATATTCTTTTTAAAACAACGGATTGATATCCCATGACATCACGCACCATCCTGATCGTCGATGACGACGACGACCTGCGCGCCACTCTGGTCGAGCAGCTGGCGCTCTACGAGGAATTCGACGTCCAGCAGGAGTCGACCGCCGCAAAAGGCGTGGCCGCGGCGCGCAGCGGCGTTGTCGATCTGCTCGTCATGGATGTTGGCTTGCCCGACATGGATGGCCGCGAGGCGGTGAAGATCCTGCGCAAGGGCGGCTACAAGGCGCCGATCATCATGCTGACCGGCCATGACACCGATTCAGACACGATTCTGGGTCTTGAGGCCGGGGCCAACGATTATGTCACCAAGCCATTCCGCTTCGCCGTGCTGCTCGCGCGCATCCGCGCCCAACTTCGCCAGCATGAGCAGAGCGAGGACGCCACGTTCTCGGTCGGACCCTACACGTTCAAGCCGAGCCAGAAGCTCTTGATCGACCCACGCGGCGCCAAGGTGCGGCTGACCGAGAAGGAAGCTTCGATCATCAAATATCTCTATCGCGCCGACCAGAAGGTGGTGACGCGCGACGTGCTTTTGGAAGAGGTATGGGGCTACAATTCCGGCGTCACCACGCACACGCTGGAGACCCATGTCTACCGGTTGCGCCAGAAGATCGAGCGCGATCCTTCCAATGCCGAAATTCTTGTGACAGAAAGCGGCGGCTACAAGCTGGTTCCTTAAACACTTCATGATCTAAAGCAATTCCAGGAAAACTACGAAACGGTTGAGCTTGGCGGCTTCGCCGTAGCCTTCCGTCCGGAATTGAGCCAAAAGAGATGAGAGCGGTCGGGCGGGACCGCTTCGGGTACGATCCTGGTGCTGGAGGGTGATGGATCGGCTCGTTGCAAGCATCGCACGATGCATGGTGGAGCGTTTTTCGCGCGCCCAGGAGGGCGCGCCGCTCCAAAGGAGGGACTGGACTGACCGCTCGGGGACACAGCTAGGATGGCGCTGGATGACGACATCCGCATCCTGTCCGGTGTGAAGCTTTTCCAGGGCTTCACGCAGGAACAGTTGCGTCTGCTCGCTTTCGGCGCCGAGACCACCCTGCTGCAGGCCGACCACAAGCTCTACCGCGAGGACGACGTCGCCGACTCTGCCTACATCGTGGTCAGCGGCTTGATCACGCTCTATCGGGAGCTGGGGGGCGAACGCGTCCCGATCGGCACTGCGGGTCCGGGCACCATGCTGAGCGAACTGGCGCTGATCGCCGACACCAACCGGCTGACCAGCGCCTCCGCCGCGGTCGATTCGGAAGTGATCCGGCTGAGCCGCAAGATGTTCCACCGAATCCTGGAAGAATATCCGGAGATCGCGGTCCTGTTGCATGAGCGCATCCTGGAGGAATTCCAGCAGATGATCGCCCGCATCGAGCAGCTGGCGCCGCGGTTTATGGGCTGATACGCGAGAGCCGGCCCAAGGCGGGCTCGTCATTCCAGGGCGGAGCAAGGAGCGAAGCGACGCGCGCAGACCCCTGGAATCCATTCCGTGACGTTGAGGCGTTGCCGCGTTGCAGAATGTGGTTTCCAGGCGAAGATCGATGTGGGGAGAGAATTACCCCCGTTCTGCATCGTTGCATCCTTCGACGCAGGTAACGGAATGGATCCTCGGGTCTACGCGCGTCGCTTCGCTCCTTGCTCCGCCCGTGGATGACGACCGAACGCCAGCGCCGCCATCTCCCGCAGCGCGTCAATCCAAGTCAAATCTCGCAATCACCGGCACATGGTCGGACGGCTTTTCCCAGCCTCGCGCCGCCTGCAGGATCTCGTAGCCTTTGAAGCTCGGCACCAGATTGGCGGACGACCAGACATGGTCGAGGCGGCGGCCGCGGTTCGACGCTTCCCAGTCTTTCGCGCGATAGCTCCACCAGGTGTAGAGCTTCTGCTCGGCGGGCACGTTGAACCGCATCAGGTCGACCCACCCGCCGGCCTTGCGCATCGCCTCGAAATTTGTCGTCTCGACCGGCGTGTGGCTGACGACGTTGAGCAATTGCTTGTGCGACCAGACGTCATGCTCCAGCGGCGCGATGTTCAGGTCGCCGACCAGGATCGAGGCTGACGATTCGTCGCCGCTCGCCGGCACGGAGTTCATTTCGTAAACGAAGTCGAGCTTATGCCGGAATTTGCGGTTGATCTCCGGATCCGGCTCGTCGCCGCCGGCCGGCACATAGAAATTATGCACCAGCACCGACTTGCCGCCCGCCTGGACCCTGACCGACAGATGCCGGCTGTCGTCGATCTCGCAGAAGCGCCGCTTCTCGACCAGTTCGATCGGCCGGCGCGCCACGGTGGCCACGCCGTGATATCCCTTCTGGCCGTGGAACAGGATGTGCTCGTAGCCCGCCTTGCGGAATGCCTTCTCCGGGAAGAGCTCGTCCGGTACCTTGGTTTCCTGCAGGCAGAGCACGTCGGGCGCGCGCTCCTTCAGCAGCCGCTCGACGATCGGCATGCGCAGGCGCACGGAGTTGATGTTCCAGGTGGCGATGGTGAACGGCATTCAGGCGGGTCCGGAAAGGAGTCGCCGAACTAGTGCCAGCCGAGCGCCGGAAAGACAAGCCAACCTATGCCGCGGCTATCTTGCACCAGCGGCCCCGATTCAGGTCAGGCCGAGTCGGAGTCGAAGACGGGCGCGAAGCGACCAAACAAGGTGGTTTCCGAGAACCGGAGCGGAGCGTACTTAAAGTACGTGAGCACCGGAAGCGCAGGAGACCGCCATTTGCAGGCCGGCCTCACCTGAATCTACCGGGTCTTCGTATTCAGTTCGCGGTTCGCTGTATAATCGATCGCGAACGTGTCGGGCGGGAAGCTGACGCCTTCCTTGGTGTTGAAGATCATCACCGTGGTGTCTTTCCCTTGAGCGTCAGTGATCGTCCACTGGCGCAGATCGTAGGTCCTCGGGTCGAACATCATGGTGATCATGGCATTGCCGAAGACCGACTTGTCGGAAAGCTTGATGGTCGTGAGGTCGTCCTCTTCCTTGACGGCCTTGACGCGCCCGCCGGAGAGGTCGATCCGGTCGTCGAGCAGCAGCTTCAGCGGCGTCTTCGACAGCGGGTAGAGATCGGAGGTGTTGAGCTTCTTGTTGAGGATCACCACCGACTTGCCGTCGGAGATGACGCGGAAGTTCGACGAACCGTCATAGTTGAAGCGGATCTTGCCGGGACGCTCCAGGAAGAACTTGCCGCCGGTCTGCTCGCCTTTCGGGCCGAACTGCACGAACTCGCCGCTCATCGACTTCACCGAGGAGAAATGATCGGCGATCTTCTGCGCCGCCGGCGGCACCGCCGCCTGCGCGGCCGCCACAAGCTGGTAGCCGGGCACAAGGTTGAGCGCGGCAGCTCCGCCAAGCATCAAGCCGAGGCCGAGGACCTGGCGGCGGGTGATGGCGAATTCGGTCTGGGTGTTCATGCCGGTCACTTCCTGTGTTTCGTGTCGTGGCAGTATCTGGACTCCCACTAGGGCCTAAGTTTGGCGGGTGCGCGACAACTTCGCACAAACGCGCCAGACGATTTCCGGTTGCTTGCTGACCCCTACGTCTAGTCAGGCCAGGGCTTGTCGAGATTCAGGTCAGGCCGAGTCGAAAATGATGGGTTCCGAGAACCGGAGCGGAGCGTACTTTTCGTACGTGAGCACCGGAAGCGCAGGAACCCGCCATTTGCAGGCCGGCCTCACCTGAATCTCGACAAGCCCTAGCTAGAACTTGTCGTCCTCCGTGGGCACCAAAATCTCGCGTTTGCCGGCATGGTTGGCCGGGCCGACAATGCCTTCCTTCTCCATCTTCTCGATGATCGAGGCGGCGCGGTTGTAGCCGATGCCGAGCCGCCGCTGGATGTAGCTGGTCGAAGCCTTGCCGTCGCGCAGCACCACCGCCACCGCCTGGTCGTAAGGATCGTCGGAATCTTCGAAATTGCCGCCGCCACCGCCGCCGGAACCGCCCTTGCCGGAAGGACTGTCCTCGTCCTCTTCCTCATCGTCCTCCGTGATGGCGTCGAGATATTCCGGCACGCCCTGCAGTTTGAGATGCGCGACGATCCGCTCGACCTCGTCGTCCGAGACGAACGGGCCGTGGACGCGCTGGATGCGACCGCCGCCGGCCATGTAGAGCATGTCGCCCATGCCGAGCAGCTGTTCCGCGCCCTGCTCGCCGAGGATGGTGCGGCTGTCGATCTTCGACGTCACCTGGAAGGAGATGCGGGTCGGGAAATTGGCCTTGATGGTGCCGGTGATGACGTCGACCGAGGGACGTTGCGTCGCCATGATGACATGGATGCCGGCGGCACGCGCCATCTGCGCCAGGCGCTGCACCGCGCCCTCGATATCCTTGCCGGCCACCATCATCAGGTCGGCCATCTCGTCGATGATGACCACGATATAGGGCATCGGCTCGAGATCGAGATTCTCGGTCTCGTAGATCGCCTCGCCGGTCTGGCGGTCGAAGCCGGTCTGCACCGTGCGCGAGATCCTCTCGCCCTTTTTCTCCGCTTGCTGGACGCGTGCGTTAAAACCGTCGATGTTGCGCACGCCGACCTTGGACATCTTGCGGTAGCGGTCCTCCATCTCGCGCACGGTCCATTTCAGCGCGACGACCGCCTTTTTCGGGTCGGTGACGACCGGCGTCAGCAGATGCGGGATGCCGTCATAGACCGAGAGCTCGAGCATCTTCGGGTCGATCATGATCAGCCGGCATTCCTGCGGCGTCATCCGGTAGAGCAGCGACAGGATCATCGTGTTGATGGCGACCGACTTGCCCGAGCCGGTGGTGCCGGCGACCAGCACGTGCGGCATCTTGGCGATGTCGACGATGACGGCCTCGCCGTTGATGGTCTTGCCGAGCGCCAGCGCCAGCTTTGCCTTCGTCGTCTCGAAGTCGCGGCTCGCCATGATCTCTCTGAGATAGACCGTCTCGCGCTTGGCGTTGGGCAGCTCGATACCGATGGCGTTGCGGCCGGGCACCACCGCGACGCGGCAGGCGATCGCGCTCATCGAGCGCGCGATGTCGTCGGACAGGCCGATGACGCGCGAGGACTTGATGCCGGGCGCCGGCTCCAGCTCGTAGAGCGTCACGACCGGACCGGGGCGGACATGGATGATCTCGCCCTTGACGCCGAAATCCTCCAGCACGCCCTCGAGCAGACGCGCGTTCTGCTCCAGGGCGTCCTTCGACAGGCTTGGATCCTTGGCGACATTCTTCGGCTCGGACAGGAAATGCAGCGACGGCATCTCGAACGTGTCGGAACCGATCAGCGAGGTCTGCGCCTCGCGCTGGACACGGGCGCCCG
This sequence comes from Mesorhizobium sp. WSM3859, assembly GCF_002295065.1. Taxonomy (GTDB): domain Bacteria; phylum Pseudomonadota; class Alphaproteobacteria; order Rhizobiales; family Rhizobiaceae; genus Mesorhizobium. The sequence goes on along the minus strand of NZ_NSGG01000003.1, from coordinate 8,988 downwards.
GCACCGGCCGCGCCGCCGGCGCCTCGACGCGGGTCGCGGCATCCGAGCGGAAGTTCCGCACCCTGGCCGCCGCGCCGCGCCGCGAAGCAGGCGCCTCGTCAAAATCGTCAAGGTCGACGTCCTCGTCCTGCTCGTCGTCGAAAATATCCTGGTCCACGGGATCGACCAAGGCGCTGCGGTCATTGACCATGGCGGCAAAGAATTCCGGCTCGACACGGGCGCGGCCGCCCGGGCTCACCCGGCTTTCGGCGAATTCGGCCGATTCGACGCGCTCGGCGGCGCGCCGCCAGGCGCTGGCCTTGGGCTGCATCGGCGGCTCCAACTCGTCGCGCTCGCGCCTGCGGCGCGCCGCGCGGCGGTGCAGGAAGGCGCGGAACGACAGCCACCAATGGGTGACGGCGCCGAGCGCGAGTATTCCCTCATCGCCCTCGTCCTCATCCTCGTCGAACAGCATCTGGTCCTGCTCGCGCGGATCGGGCGCGGCGCTGCGCTCCATGACGGCGAAGCCGTTCTTGCGCACGATAAGCGCCGAGCCATAGGCAAACAGCCACGACATCGGCGCGGCGAGGACGACCGCGATGATCGTCGCGAAAAGCCCTTTCGGGTAACCGCCGACCGCGATGCCGGGGATCTTCAGCACCATGTCGCCGAAGACGCCGCCCAGTCCGGTCGGCAGCGGCCAGGTGTTGGGGGGCGTCACGCAGCCGGCGATAGCCGCGGCCAGAAGCGCAAAGCCGAACCAAGCGAAGCCGCGCTTCGGCAATTTGTCGACGCCGCGCGCAGTGAAGAGCAGAAAGCCCCAGATCACCGTCGGCACCAACCCGGCGACGGCGGCAAGGCCGAAGAACTGCATGGCAAGGTCGGAGAACACAGCACCAGCATAGCCCATGGCATTGGTGACGACGTTGCTGGTGGCGTGCGAGAAGCTCGGGTCGGCAACGTTCCACGTGGCCAAAGCCGCGATGCCGAAGGCGGTGAACAGGAACAGCCCGGCGCCGACCAGCCGCCCGACCTGGCGTCGCGCGAATGCCTGGATGCCGTGCCCCGTATCGGTCAGCGCGAGCGGTGCTGAAGCGCCTGAACGCATGCCTCTTCCCCGTGATCGTTGCCTGGCCGGGCGCTTGGCGCACCCCGGCAGATTCGAACGCCAGACTATCGGGGGGAAGGTTAAGGCCGCATTAACCATGGCCTTTTACCGAACTTCATCTGCACTTCATCGGCAACAACGGATGGCGGGCTTGCGGCCCGCCCTTCTTTGCGTAAGCGGCGAAACGATCAGGCTCGTTTCGGGACCCGATCCTCGGCGATCACTGGTTGGCGGGCCGATGTTTCATGCAGGCGCGATCAAGTCCAACGTGAACGAAACGGCTTGGATGGCCGGCTGACAAAAAAAGGAGGCCCGGAAGGGTGTTCCGGGCCTCAAGGCGTGAGCCCCTTTCGAGAGCGTCACGACGGGATCTTGGGAGGAATTCAGGGCCGGCGGGAGGAGGATCCGCCGGCCCTCGGCGCAACTCCAGGAAAAGTGTGAAACCTTCCGGAATTGCGCCCTGGTAAGGGGCAAAGGCAGCCTTACGGCACCACTTCGCCGTGCAGGGTGACGTCGAGACCTTCGACCTCTTCCTGGGTGGACGGGCGCAGGCCGACCAGCGCCTTGACGATGTAGAGGATCACGAAGGTGGCGATCGCCGTCCACAGGATGGTGAAGACGATGCCGTAGATCTGCTTGCCGACCGACGCGTCCTTGCCGAGCGCGTTGATGGTCGGATCGGCGAGCGCGCCGGTGAGCAGCGCGCCGACGATGCCGCCAACGCCGTGCACGCCGAAGGCATCGAGCGAGTCGTCATAGCCGAGCGCATGCTTGATCTTGACTGCCGAGATGTAGCAGACGACGCCGGCGATGATGCCGATGATGAAGGCGCCGGTCGGGTTGACGAAGCCGGAAGCCGGCGTCACCGCGACGAGGCCGGCAACGGCGCCTGAGATGATGCCGAGCACCGAGGGCTTCTTGGCGACGATCCATTCGGCAAACATCCAGGCCAGCGCCGCCGCGGCGGTGGCGACCTGCGTGTTCATCATCGCGGCGCCGGCGAGGCCGTCGGCCGCCAGTTCCGAACCGGCGTTGAAGCCGAACCAGCCGACCCACAGCAGCGAGGCGCCGATCACCGAATAGACGAGGTTGTGCGGCGCCATGTTGGTGGTGCCGTAGCCTTCGCGCTTGCCCAGCACCAGCGCGCAGACCAGGCCCGCGACACCGGCGTTGATGTGGACGACCGTGCCGCCGGCGAAGTCGAGAACGCCGGCCGTAGCCAGGAAGCCGCCGCCCCACACCCAGTGCGCGATCGGCGCATAGACGAAGACCAGCCACAGGCCCATGAAGATCAACAGCGCCGAGAATTTCATGCGCTCGGCGAAGGCGCCGGCGATCAGCGCCGGCGTGATGATGGCGAAGGTCATCTGGAACATCGAGAAGACGAATTCAGGAATGTTCGCCACGCCCGGCAGCCAAAGCGTCGAGACCGTGATGCCGTGATGAAAGAAGCGCGAGAGGCCGCCGACATAGCTGTTCAGGCCGGCGGAATCATTGGTGGTGAAAGCGAGCGAATAGCCGAACATGAACCACAGCACAGTCACCAGGCAGGTGATGGCGAAGCTTTGCATGATGGTGGCCAGCACGTTCTTCTTGCGCACCATGCCGCCGTAGAACAGCGCCAGGCCCGGAATGGTCATCATCAGCACCAGCGCCGTCGAGGTCAGCATCCAGGCGGTATTGCCGGTGTCGAGAACCGGGGTCGGCGCCGCAGGCGCCGCCGCCGGAGCGGCCTCCTGCGCGAAGGCGGCGGCGGTGCTCAGCGCTACGAGAGCGAGCGAAGCGGCCGCGCGTCCCGTCGTCTTCAAGGTGGAAGGAATATTCATTGAACTCTCCGTTGGAATGGATGGTCGCCGCTCAGAGCGCGTCGGTGTCTGTTTCGCCGGTACGGATGCGCACCGCCTGGTCGATGCCGAAGACGAAGATCTTGCCGTCGCCGATCTGGCCGGTCTTGGCGGCCGAGGTGATGGCTTCGACGGCCTTGTCGACCATGTCGGCGCCGACCGCGACCTCGATCTTGATCTTGGGCAGGAAGCTGACCGCGTACTCCGCGCCGCGATAGATTTCCGTGTGCCCCTTCTGACGCCCGTAGCCTTTGACTTCGGTGACGGTCAGGCCCTGGATGCCGACGGCGGTGAGCGCTTCGCGCACCTCGTCGAGCTTGAACGGCTTGATGATTGCCATCACGATTTTCATAAGGTTTCACCCTTTGCTGTTGCGGTCCCCCGCGATTGCACACCTACACCGATCCCGAGGAGAGCCGGAGAGTGCCCGACAGGATTCAAGCTCCGTGCCAATTGCCGAAGCAGAATGTTAACCTGTTGTAAACAAAGGGGCAGGGCGGCCCGCGCACATCATTTGTGCGCGGTCGCATCAGCCGTCATGATTAAAAAATAGGCAAAATTTCGAAAATGCCTACCTAGCGGGCATCAACCAGAAGCCGGCTCAACGCTTGAGTCGGATCAGGCCCTCCTGGGCGACCGAAGCGATGAGCGTTCCGTCCCGCGCGAACAGCGAACCGCGCGTGAAGCCGCGTGATCCCTGCGTCGACGGGCTGTCCTGATTGTAGAGGATCCAGTCGTCCAGCGAGTGGCTGCGGTGGAACCACATGGCATGGTCGAGGCTGGCCGCCTGGATGTCGCGGTCGAAGATGGCGCGGCCATGCGCGAAGGTCGAGGTGTCGAGCAGCGTCATATCGGAGAGGTAGGCGAGCACGGCCGCCTGTATCGCACGGTTTTCGGGCACCGGGCCGGTGGTGCGGATCCAGATGTTCTGCTGCGGCTCCAGCTTTTCGCGGCTTGTGTAATGCTTGAGCATCACCGGCTTCATCTCGATCGGCCGGTCGCGATCCCAGTAGCGCCTGATGCCTTCCGGCACCGCTTCCCCGAATTTACCGAGCAGCTCGCGCTGGGAGAGCAGCGTGTCGGGCGCCGGCACGTCGCGCGGCATCGGCATCTGGTGCTCGAGGCCAATCTCGTCCTGCTGAAACGAGGCCTCCAGCGAGAAGATCGCCTGGCCATGCTGGATCGCCACGACCCGGCGCGTGGTGAAGGAGCCGCCGTCGCGGATGCGGTCGACCTCGTAGACGATCGGCAGCTTGGTGTCGCCGGGCCGCATGAAATAGCCGTGCAGCGAATGCACATGGCGTTCCGGCTCCACGGTGCGCTGCGCGGCGACCAGCGCCTGGGCGATGGTCTGGCCGCCGAAGACGCGCTGCCAGTCGACCTTTGGGCTGCGACCACGATACAGATTGTGTTCGAGCTGCTCGAGGTCGAGAATGTCTAGAAGCTCGTCCATGGCCGCCGTCATGTCTGAAATCCTTCAAGGATGCGCCATGGCCGGTTTCGGACAGGATGTGCGGCCAGTCAAGGCCGCAAGCGGCGGCCGGACGAAGCCGCGAAAGGATGATGCCATGGTCGACCGCAAGCCGGATGGAGCAAAGGCCGACGCGAAACGCGAAGCTCCGCTCGACGTGCTCATCGCCGGCGCGGCCTATGTCGGCCTCACTGCGGCCGTGTCGCTGAAGCAGGCGCGGCCGGGCCTCGCCATCGCCGTCGTCGACGCCGCGCCTGCGGGCGCCTGGCAGCGGGACGGCCGCGCCTCGGCCATCGCCGCGGCCGCCGGCCGCATGCTGGAGCAGCTCGGCGTCTGGGACGAGATCGCGCCGGAAGCGCAGGCGATCACCGAAATGATCATCACCGACTCGCGCGCCGCCGACCCGGTGCGCCCGGTGTTCCTGACCTTCGACGGCGAGGTGGCGCCGGGCGAGCCTTTCGCCCACATGGTCGCCAACCGTGACTTGAACGGCGCGCTGCGCCGCCGCGCCGAAAAGCTCGGCATCGATATCATCGAAGGCATCGCGGTCAGCGCCTTCGACGTCAATGGCGCCGGCATCACGGTGCACCTGGCCGACGGCGCGACGCTGAAGGCGCGGCTGCTGATCGCGGCCGACGGCGTCAACTCCAGGCTGCGCGACATGGCTGGCATCAAGACCGTCAAATGGGAATACGGCCAGTCCGGCATCGTCTGCACGGTGGCGCATGAGCGCCCGCATAACGGCCGCGCCGAGGAACATTTTCTGCCCGCCGGCCCCTTCGCCACGCTGCCGCTGAAACCGGACAAGGACGGAACCAACCGTTCGTCGATCGTCTGGGTGGAGCGCACGCAGGACGCCAAGGCGCTGGTCGAGGGCGACGAGTTTGTCTTCGAGCACGATCTGGAGCAGCGCTTCGGCCTGAAGCTCGGCGAAATAAGGGTCGTCGACAAGCCGCGCGCCTGGCCGCTCGGCCTGACGCTGGCCCGCGCCTTCGTCGCGCCGCGCATCGCGCTCGCCGGCGACGCTGCGCACGGCATCCACCCGATCGCCGGCCAGGGCCTCAACCTCGGCTTCAAGGACGTCGCGGCGCTCGCCGAAGTCGTGGTCGAAGCCGACCGGCTCGGCCAGGATATCGGCGCGCTCGACGTGCTCGAGCGCTACCAGCAGTGGCGCCGCTTCGACACGCTGCAGATGGGCGTCACCACCGACGTGCTGAACCGGCTGTTTTCCAACGACATCGGCCCGCTGCGCGCCATGCGCGATCTCGGCCTCGGTCTCGTGGAACGCATGCCCCGGCTGAAGGATTTCTTCGTCCGCCAGGCCTCGGGCCTGTCCGGCGACACGCCGAGGCTGCTCAAGGGCGAGGCGATCTGAGGCCTTGCCTGGAGGAATAGCGGCAGCGCCTGTCATTTCGTCATCCACGGGCGGAGCGACGCGAAGCGGAGCGCAGACCCGGATCCATTCCGTTCCCTGCGCCAAGGAACGCAGCGACGCAGAACCTGCACCGATGCGGCGCTCTGATGTCACGGAATGGATTCTATGGTCTGCGCGCGTCGCTTCGCTCCTTGCTCGGCCATAGAATGACGACGCGAGAGGCGTTTCGCTCCATCACGAAGGCAGGCGATACGGTCGTCGCCGCGCGGTGAAATTCAGGTCAGGCCGAGTCGGAGTCGAAGACGGGCGCGAAGCGGCCAAACTGGGCGGATTCCGAGAACCGGGCGAAGGCCGGAGCGGAGCGTACTTTTCGTACGTGAGCACCGGAAGCGCAGGGAGCCGGCATTTGCAGGCCGGCCTCACCTGAATTCTAGTTCACCTCGAACCCCAGCTTCTGCCGCAGCCTCAGCATCCGCTGGTCCGCTATCTTCAGGCTCTGCTCGCCGCCTTGCGCGACACGGTTCAGCATCCTGAGCAGATCGTCGCGCTCATGCGGGTCGAGGCGCTCGCGGAGGAAGGGCGCCAGCTTGTCGATGACGATCGTCGTGTCGTCGACCTGCGCGGCGGCCCATTTTGCGTAGACGACCGCCTCGTCCGTCTTCTTCGGGTTTTCCGCGATCTGCGAGATGACGTCCCGGATGACGGCCTCGCGCTGCGGCAGCACCGGCCCTTGCTCTGCAACAATCGCGGTAATCAGCGTCGCCGCTGCCACCACCGGATCGTCGATCGCCGTCAGCGGCGAGAGCGCGGCCTGCTTGCGCAATTTCTTGCGCCGTATGTTGCCCTGGACGCGTCCGACGACATCGGCGACCTCGCGTGCGGCGTCGCTCATATATTTCAGCCGGTACCACCAGATGGCGGCCGCCCCAAGCAGGCCAAGTATCGCAATAAGAATAGGCATGCCGAATTCCCCCCAAAATCGTGGCGACGATAAGAGAGATGCAGCCCTGCTTCAACACGCAACGGTTGCGTCCGTGAAGAAACCCTGAAGATGTTTCCCGCAAGAGACAGCTGCAACGCCGCGCCCGACCTGGCCAGCGCCTATGACCCTGGTATGTCATAGATCGCCCTGACCTCGACGGTGCCGAGCTCGGCCAGCGGGATGCCTTCCGCGATCTTCAGCGCCTCGGCAAGGTCGGCCGCCTCGACCATGACGAAGCCGAGCAGCTGCTCCTTGGTCTCGGCGAATGGCCCGTCGGTCACCAGCGCCTTGCCTTTGCGTCGCCTCAGCGATTTCGAGGTCTTCACCGACTGCAGCGCCTGCGCGATGATAAGCTTGCCTTGCCGGTCGAGTTCCCTGTCATAGGCAAGCGAGTCGGCATCGAGCCTGGCCGCCCGTTCCGGGGTAAGCGCGTAAAGGTCCTTCTCCTCGCCATAGACCAGCAGGACATATTTCATCTCGAGCTCCCTTCGGTGGCCACGTTATAAAAGGCAAAGGCGGCGGTGTCAGTTTTGCTTGCCGTGACCATGTGGTCGAGCAGGCATGCCGCGACGCCGACAATAGCGATGGCCACAACCAGTCGACCGAGACCGGGCGCCGGCGGATCCAGCCAGAATTCCTCCGCTCGCCGGGCTTTTCGCTCCGGCTTTCCCCAGACCGCAAAAAACAGATTGTCCATCTCAAATCTCCATCGGCCGTGAGTGGCCGCCCGCAGGACGGCCGGGCCGATGGCAAGTCGACATTTTGCGCGGACATTTTTTCGAGAATTTGCCCTGCCCAGTCAAAGCAGCGGGGAGGTGCGTTGAGATTCAGGTCAGGCCGAGTCGGAGTCGAAGACGGGCGCGAAGCGACCAAACTGGGTGGCTTCCGAGAACCGGCCTGCGCCGGCCGTAGCCTTCGTCGGGCGGAAACACTTGTGAGGGCTTCGGCCGGCGAAGGCCGGAGCGGAGCGTACTTTTCGTACGTGAGCGCCGGAAGCGCAGGGAGCCGCCATTTGCAGGCCGGCCTCACCTGAATCTCAACGCGCCGGTGGATGGCCTTCCACCGCGCCCGCGCTATAGTTCAAGAGAACGCCGGCATCCGCCGGCGCAACACCGACAGACCAGGAGGACTCCATGGACCGCACCGCAAACGCCGTCTGGAAAGGCAATCTGAAGGAAGGCCAGGGCACGCTCGACACACAGAGCGGGACGCTGAAGGGCACGCCCTATTCCTTCAAGGCGCGCTTCGAGGACGAGAGCGGCAAGTCCGGCACCAATCCGGAAGAGCTGATCGCGGCGGCGCATGCCGGTTGCTACGCCATGCAGCTGTCGCATTTCCTGGCCGAGAACGGCACGCCCGCCGCCGAGCTCGACGCCAAGGCGGTGGTGACGCTGGTGCCCGGCACCGGCATCACCGGCAGCGCCATCACCCTGGTCGGCAAGGTGCCGGGCATCGACGCGGCGAAGTTCAAGGAACTGGCCGAGAAGGCCAAGGCCGAGTGCCCGGTGTCGAAGGCGCTGGGGGCGATCAAGGTGTCGCTGGATGCGAAGTTGGGGTGATTGGCGTTTCTATTTGAGACGTAGCGATCCTTCGCCCCCCTCTCTGTCCTGCCGGACATCTCCCCCTCAAGGGGGGAGATCAGATGTCACGCCAGCTTTCGCCAATCGCCGACGTTGCAAAGGGAGCGCCGGCGCCGAAGCTGCCAATCTCCCCCTTGAGGGCATATGCGCTAAGATAGCTTTGGCATGGCTTGAAACTTGCGTTTTCGTGGTGGCTCGCGCCAGCGATGTCGCAAGGCATGAAGATTTCGGCGCAGAATCGCCAGGGGCGGCTGGGTAAAGATCGCTGCGATCAGGGAAGCGACGATCTGGCGGGTAGCACGCCACAGCAACGGGCGCCCGTCGCTCAAGGGGGAGAGACACCCAACTCCCGCGAGAGGGGTTCGGTCACAAGCGCGATGAGGAAGTGGGCAAGAATCCAAGGCTTTGCGATCCTTGGGTCTTTGGCGGGAGGCGCGCGCAGCCCGATCAGGCTCTTCAGGCGCTTGAAGGCGAGCTCGATGCGCCAGCGCATGCGATAGAGCTTGAGAACCGTGCCGGCGGGAAACTCCTCCCGGTCAAGCGAGGTCACAAGGATGACGAAGCCGGCTGCTATCAGCGTCTGCGGTTGAACCTTGTTGCCCTTGGCCTTGGCTTCCTTGTTGATTTTGCGCCGTGCTTCTTGTGCAGC
>NZ_NSGG01000029.1 GCF_002295065.1 Mesorhizobium sp. WSM3859 | reverse complement strand
GGCGCGAGCCACCACGAAAACGCAAGTTTCAAGCCATGCCAAAGCTATCTTAGCGCATATGCCCTCAAGGGGGAGATGGCCGGCAGGCCAGAGAGGGGTGCTGTCCCTCCAGCGTCACAGGGTTTCCACCCTGCCGAAACCAACCTTCTATGCCAGCTTCGCCAGCAGCCGCAGGAAAGTCGCGGCTTCCTTGGCCGTGAGCGGCGCCAGCGTTTCCTCGGTGATGGTGCGGGCAAGCGGGATCAGCCGTTCGATCGCCTCGCGGCCTTCCGGCGTCAGATTGACCAGCAGCCGCCTCTTGTCGACCTCGTGCTTGGACACCTCGACAAGGCCCCGCGCCTTCAGCCGGTCGATGACGCCTTTCACGGTCGCGGCGTCCATGGCGATCAGCGTTCCCAACTGGTTCTGCGAGGTCTCGCCGATATCGTAGAGCTTGGCCAAAGCGGCGAATTGCGGCGGCGTCAGGTCGCCGATATGCGAAGCGAAGATCGAGACATGGCGCTGATGCGCCTTGCGCAGGATGAAGCCGACCTGGTCCTGCAGATGGTAGTTGTTCTCGTCGCCGTCTTCGGCCTCGACCAGCCGCAGCAGATTGTCCTCGCCGCTCATCTGAGGCCGTCCCATGCCTTGATGTCCGCGGCCGCCAGGCCGCCCATGCGGTTGTGGACGCGCGGGCCGCAGGTCATGGCGAGGCAGAACAGGATTTCGTCGGGACGCGGGCCGTCGCTGATGCCGACCTCCATGGCATCGAAATGGCTGCGCACATAGGCGGCGTTGATGTGGCCGAGCGGCACGTCAAGCCTTGAACCGAAAGCGCCGACCTTCTTGGCCGAGGGCACGATCGCCTTTGCGTCGCCGAGGCGCTCGCGCATGGCATAGCCGCCCGGCACGTGCCACAGCGCGCCGTGTTCCAGCTCGCCGGCGGAACCGACGATGGCGCCCTTGCCGTAGCCGTCAATCTTCTTAACGTCGCCGCCGAGTGCGGCGATCAGCCTGTCGGACAGCAGCAGCCCGAGCGGCTTCAGGTCCTCCATCGCGCTTTGCAGGTCCTCGACATAGCGGCCGGCGAAAGGGTTCTTGACCACGGCGAGCGCGGCGGCGCGCAGGCGCGGCTCTTTCGCGACGGGCCCGCCGTCATGGAAAATCTCCTCGGTCAGCACCGCAACCTTGCGGATCGGAAAGTCAGGCATGGGCAAATTCCTCCAGGGGATGCTTGTTGGGCGCGGCGAGCGCTATTGCGCCGCTGATGCGGGCTTCGCCCGCCAGAAACAGCGCCGAGGCGGCGATCAGGCCGCGCCGGCGAAAATCTTCGGCGACCGCGAGGCCCTTGTCCAGCGCCCGGGCAACTTCGCCCGGGGAAAGCGCGCCGACGTTCTGCGTCACCATCTGCTCGCCGAGATCGCTGTCGGGCGCCAGGTCGCGCGCCGCAACGCGCGCGATGGCAGGGTGACCGGGCAGGTCGACCGCGTTGGCAATCAGCGTTGCCGCCGCGTCAGCCTTGGCGCCGGTCGGAGCAAGAACGGTGACGGCGTCGGCAATGCCCAGCGAGAACGAGCGCCCGCGCCAGCCGCTGGTGGCAACACCGCGCACGCCATCCTCGGCGCGGATGCCGACGCGATCGGCCATGCCATTGCCGGTGCCGGCAATGGCCACCGTCATCGACTGGCCCTTGCCCAGATGGAGTGCGCAATCGCCGCCATTGTTGACGTAAGCGCGGTCGAGTCGGCGGCCGGCGAGCATCGCGCCAAGAATTTCGTCGGCTACCGAGCCGGCAACGGCGGCCATCGGCGTGATGAAGCATTCCGCCAGCGGCATGACGGCTGCTTCCATGCGGCGCGCCGTTGGGCCCGCGAAATCGCGCGGCGCCAGGAAGAAGGCTGGCAAGCGCAACTCGGGCAGCTCCTTGACCAGCTCGATCAGGATTGTCTGGAAGCGCGCGACAGCCTGCTGGTAGGCGTCGCGACGTTCGTCGTCAGGGCCAAAGGCTTCGACGATGAGGTCGATCGGCCCATGGTTGAGATGGAGCCGCCGGCCGTCGGCCAGCCAATGCGCCTGCGGGCCGTTCATCAGCCGGCACCGTTCGCCGCCGCGCGCCGCAGCTGCGCCAGCGGCGGCCAGGGGTTGTTGACCGGCGCGCCGGTGCTGCTGCGCGGGTTGAGATATTCGCCGCCCTTGGCGAGGATATCCTCGACGCTGCGGATCTCATTTTCATAGCCGCCGAGCCGCACATAGTCATCGCGGCGCATGGTAAATTCGATCGGCGCCACCAGCGCCGGTGTCGGCACATAGCCGAAGGCGCCTTCCGGCACGCGGGTGACGTCGACCATCAGCGTGATGCCGCCGCCCGGCCAGACATAGACCGGTGCGCCGCCGACCGTGACATAGGTCTTCAGACCCTGGACAGAGCGCGTGAGGTTGACCGGGTTTTCGGTGACGCCGGCGCGCAGCGAACCGCCGGCACCGCCGATGAAGAGAACCGTGCAGAGCGCCGGCTCGCAATTGTCCTCGATCAGGCCGACGGATTTTTGCAGCCGCTCCGGGAAGGGCTTCTGGACCGGCTTCAACTCGTCGTCGAGCTCGTAATAGGCGAACTGCTCGCCGGTGGTCGAAACCATCAGCAGCGACAGGCCGGGACGTGCGCCCTTGTTGGCGTTCCAGTCGCCGAGTATCGACAGCGGGTCGGAAATCGTCGTACCGCCCCAGCCGAGGCCGGGCTCCGAGACCTTGAAATAACGACCGGGCGTCGAACGGCGGCCGATGATCTTTATGCCGGTGTCTTCCCAGCCCAGCACCTTGCCGGCCTGGTGCTCCGACACGACGCCGGTGATGTGATCGTCGACCACCACCACCTCGTCAACCAGCCCGCGCCATTGCGTGGCGAACATGCCGATGGTGGCCGAACCGCAGCCGACCCGCATGCGGTGTTCGATCTTGCCGTCGATGACCGGCGGTTTGCCGGCTTCGACGATCACCGTCGCGCCGCCGTCGATGGTGAGCTCGACCGGCTTGCGATTGCACAGGTTGAGCAGCGCGTCGCAGGTGGCGCGGCCTTCCTGCTTGGAGCCGCCGGTCAGGTGATGGACGCCGCCAAGCGACAGCATCTGCGAGCCGTATTCGCCGGTCGTCACATGGCCGATCGCCTCGCCTTGCGAGCGCACCGTCGCCGTCTCGTCGCCGATATGGCGATCGGTGTCGATCTTCACCTTGACGCCGCAGTAGGAGAAGATGCCTTCTGTCACGACGGTGACGAGATCGACGCCCTCGACCTCCTGGCTGACGATGAAGGGCGCCGGCTTATAGTCGGGATAGGTGGTACCGGCGCCGATCGCGGTGACGAAGCGCCTTCCGGTGTTGACCAGCTCGCCATTCCAGGCCTCGCCCTCGGCAACGAAAGGCACCACCGCGCCGCCGGTCTCAGCCGCGTGGTCGAGGATGGTCAGCGGGTCCATGCGCACGATGCGGCCGCCGACATTGCCGTAGCGGTCGCAGGCGCCAGTGCGGCCGTCGGCGATGTAGCACATGACCGGGCAGGCATCGCAGCGGATCTTCTCCGCCACCTGCTTCTCGCCGGGATCATGGGTTTCGAAACGTTCGGCAAGCTCGCTCATCGGCGCGCCTCCTTTTCGCGGATCGCCGCCAGGATGCGGCTCGGCGTCGCCGGCACCTTGGTGACCAGAACACCTGTGGCGTGGCGGATGGCATTGAGGATCGCCGGCGCGGTCGGAATCAGCACATGCTCGCCCAGGCCCTTGGCGCCAAACGGTCCTTCCGGATCCGGAACCTCGACCAATATGTGCTCGACCGGCGGCACGTCGCCGATGGTCGGGATGAGATAGTCGTGCAAATTCTCGGTGCGGCCGGGAATGTATTCCTCCATCAGCGCCATGCCGATGCCCTGCGCGATGCCGCCCTCGATCTGGCCTTCGACCAGCACGGGGTTGATCGCCTTGCCGACATCGTGCGCGGCGGTGATCTTGATCAGCTTCACTATGCCGAGCTTGAGGTCAACCTCCAGCTCGGCGAGCTGCGCGCCATAGCCATAGATGGCGTAAGGCTTGCCCTGGCCCTTGGCGTCGAGCGGCAGTGTCGGCGGGTCATAGGTTTCCTCGGCGACGAACACCAGACCGTCGGCATCAGCTTTCAGCGCCGACAGATTGATGCGGCGCGCGGCATCGCCCTCGCGGATGGACAGGTTCGCGCCGTCGAGCGCGATCGTCGCTTCGCCAGAGACATTGGCATAGCGCAGGATCTTTTCGCGCAATGCACGGCCAGCCTTTTCCGCCGCTTTGCCGGTGACAAAGGTCTGGCGCGAGGCGGATGTTTTGCCGGCGTCGGGCGTGATGGCGGTGTCGGCGCTCTTCAGCTTGAACCTGTCCAGCGGCAGGCCGAGCGCGTCGGCGCAGATCTGGGTGATGACGGTGTTGGAGCCCTGGCCGATATCGACCGCGCCCTGATGCAGCACGACGTCGCCCGAAGCCGGGATGCCGACCTTGATGGTAGAAGGATTGGGCAGCGAAGTGTTGCCGCAGCCATACCAGCAGGAGGCGACGCCGACGCCGCGCTTGCTTGCCGTGTTGGCGGCGTTGAAGGCTTCCGCTTCGGCCAGTGCGCGTGCCCAGTGCGGCTGAAGCTGCTCCAGGCATTCGCCGATGCCGACGCCGGATTCCAGGCGCTGGCCGGTGACCGTCTCGCAGCCGTCGCGCAGGCAGTTCTTCAGGCGGAAGTCGAGCCGGTCGATGCCCAGCTTGCCGGCGAGCTCGTCATAGAGCGTTTCCTGCATGATGGTGGCCTGCGGCACGCCGAAGCCGCGGAAGGCGCCGGCGATAGGGCCGTTGGTGTGGATGGCGTAGCCGGTGGCGCGGTAATTCGGCGTGGCATAGGGGCCGGAGGCGTGCACCGGCACGCGATTGGCCACCGTCGGCCCCCAGCTGGCATAGGCGCCGGTGTTGAAATCGCCTTCAAACACCATGCCGGTGATGCGGCCTTCGGCATCGGCGCCGATGGTCGCCTTCATCTCGGCCGGATGGCGCTTGGTGGTCGACATCATCGATTCATGGCGCGTGTAGGCAAGCGCCGCCGGCCGCCCGGTCTTCATCGCCACCAAGCCGATCAGCGGCTGCAGCGAGACATCAAGCTTGGAGCCGAAGCCGCCGCCGGTGGCGGTCGGCACGATGCGGACCTTGTCGACCGGAAGGCCGAGCACCTTGGCCGTGTCGTCGCGGTCCATATAGGGCGCCTGGGTGCAGGCCACGACGACCAGCGTGTCGCCATCCATATAAGCGTAGCCGGCTTCCGGCTCGATATAGGCATGCTCGACAAAGGAGGTTTCGATGGAGCCGGAGACAGTGGCGGCAGCGCCTGCGAGCGCGCCGTCGGGATCGCCGCGTTCGACATAGCCGGAGGTCAAAAGGTTCGCCGGGCGGTGCTGGTGAATCAGCGCGGCGCCATCGGCCTTCGCCTCGCGCGGCTGCAGCACATGCGGCAGCTCGGTCCAGGCGATCGGAAAATCCGTCAAATCGAGATCGAGGATGGCCTCGCGCTCGCCCGCCACCAGCGCCACCGCCTCGCCGCGCAGGCGGACGAAATCCTCGGCCAGCGCCGGCTGATCGGCGAAAGGACCGATGACGCCGAAGCAATTCTTGCCGGGGATGTCGGCGGCGGTGAAGATTCCGGCGATACCGGGATGGGCTTTCCTCCAGGCTTCGAGGTCGCCGAAGGCGAAGCCGGCATGATAATGCGGCGAGCGGACCACCAGCACCGACAAGGCATCAGCCGGGAAGGAATCGCCGCCGAATTTCTCGGTGCCATCGACCTTCGGCACGCCGTCGAGGCGGATCGGCGAAGCGCCGACCGCGTGGCCCACGTCCGGCAGGCGGAGGTCGATGCCGTTCATATGCCGCGAGGCCTGCATCACCGCCGCGACGATTTTCCTGTAGCCGGTGCAGCGGCAGAGCACGCCGCCCAGCGCGTCCTGCGTCTCGGCTTCGCTGGGTGTGGGGTTGCGTTCCAAAAGCGCGGTGGCCGCGACCAGCAGGCCGGGCGTGCAGATGCCGCATTGCGCGGCGCCATGTTCGAGGAAGGAGGCCTGCAGCGCCGAAAGCCTGCCATTGGCAAGACCTTCGACCGTGGTGACCGAAGCGCCGGTGACGGACGCCGCAGGCACCAGGCAGGCGCAGACCGGATTGCCGTCGACCAGCACCGTGCAGGCGCCGCAATCGCCGGCATCGCAACCGACCTTGGTGCCGGTGAGCCGCAACTCGTCGCGCAACACCTGCGACAGGCGCCGCACCGGCGGGACCGATACGCTGACGGCGGCACCGTTGAGATCAAAGGCAATGGCGGCGCGTTCCATGCCGGACTGGGCCATGCCGGATTGGGCCGCGCCTGATCGGGTCACGCCAGACTGCGCAATGCTCATGCTGCCACCTTGCCTTGGTCGAGGCCGCTTGCAGAGCGCACGGCGCGGACGACGATCTCGCGCGCCGCGTCCTGCCGGTACTCGGCGCTGCCGCGCACATCGGCGATAGGCGACAGTTCATCCATGGGCGCGGACAGCACCGCGTCGGCAAGCGCCGCATCGATCGGACGCCCGCGCAGGACCGCTTCGACGCGGGCGAGGCGGCGGGCGACCGCCGAGCAGGAGCCGACCGCGATCGCCGCTTCGGCGATGACGCCATCCTCGACTACCAGCCGCGCCGCCGTCATGGCGATCGAGATGACGAGGTAGCGTCGCGCGCCAAGCTTGACGAAGGCCGACGAGCCGACGGCTGAACGTTTCGGGACACGGATGCCCGTGACCATCTCGCCCGGCTGCAGCGCCGTGCGGCGATTGCCGAGGATGAACGCGCCGAGCGGAAGATGGCGGACGGCGTTCAGCGACCGCAACTCGACATCGGCGTCGAGCGTCAACAGCGCCGGCACACCATCCGCGGCGGGCGAGGCGTTGCAGAGATTGCCAGCAACCGAGGCGACATTCTGGATCTGGATCGACCCGACCTCGCGCGCGGCCGCTTTCAGCGCGTCGAAGGCGGACGGGAGCGGATGGCGGACAATGTCGGTCCAGGTCGTGCGGGCGCCGATGCGCCAATGCTCGCCGGTCTCGGCAATGCCGCGCAGCTCGGCCAGACCATTGATGTCGAGGATGTTGTCGCGGAAAGGTTTTGCGCCCTGGGCGGGGTAGAAATCGGTGCCGCCGGCGAGAATCCGCCAACGGTCCTCGCCAAGCAGAGCGAGCGCCTCCTCGACCGTGGTGGGTTTCGCGTAACGGATCACGCTCTGCCTTCCAGAACCTTCCCAGAAACGGACCATTCCCACTTGGCCCTTCCAAGTACTCAGCTTCGGGCTTTCTGCCGGTTTCACACCGGTCAAATTCATTCGTATGCAAATGATATCAGGCGGACCGGAATTGTCAAAGCAAGAGTTCGTGCCGCCGCGGCGGCGTGCCGGCCTGAACGCAATTGTTATGGCCTTGGAGGTTGACGGCGCGGGCCATCTGGTCAAGGTTCCGTGTCCGGTCGCGTCAGCGGCTTTTGGACTGGAGCCTCAAGCCGATACGAGGGGGCCCAAACGAGAGGGAACCGCATGGCCGACGAAGCGCTCATCGTCATCGACCTGCAGAACGATTTTTGCCCCGGCGGCGCGCTGGCGGTTGCCGGCGGCGACGAGATCGTGCCTTTGGTCAACGACCTGATCCGGCGGACCGACCATGTGATCCTGACGCAGGACTGGCACCCGGCCGGACATTCGAGCTTCGCCTCCAGCCATCCGGGCAAACAGCCCTTCGAAAACATAGAGATGCCCTATGGGCCGCAGACCTTGTGGCCGGACCATTGCATCCAGGGCAGCCTCGGTTCCGATTTCCATTCCGGGCTCGCCTGGACCAAGGCCGAGCTGGTGATCCGCAAGGGGTTCCGCACGGCGATCGATAGCTATTCGGCGTTCTTCGAGAACGACCACACGACGCCGACCGGCCTTGGCGGGTACCTGAAGGAACGCGGCATCGACACGATCACGCTGGTGGGGCTCGCCACCGATTTCTGCGTCGCCTTCTCGGCATTGGATGCCGTGAAGCAGGGTTTCAAGACGACGGTTAGGCTCGACGCCTGCCGCGGCATCGACCTCAACGGCTCGGTCGAGGCGATGCTGACGCGAATGCGGGATGCCGGCGTGACGCTTGAAGATCACTCGGCGGATTGACCGGACTGTGGGGAAGGTCCCCCTCACCCGGATTGCGGGCTCCCCCTTCCCCCCTTGTGGGGGAAGGTGTCGCCGAAGGCGACGGATGAGGGGTGTTCCAGGGAAAGCCGACGTCTCACTCCGCTGGAGCACCCCTCATCCGTCTCGGCGCTACGCGCCGATCCACCGCCCGGGGGCGAGCCACGGGTCTCGCCCCGTCCTTCGGACCCCACAAGGGGAGAAGGGGAAGGCGCGCAGCGGTCAGATGATTTTTCCATTCGCTTCGCTCGCCATCGCGCTGCTACTCCCCGCACAGGCGCTCGCCGCTGAAATCCACGAACTGCCCGGCGCCGCCATGCCGCTGTGGTGGGCATTGCCCTTTGCCGGACTGCTGTTGTCGATCGCGACGGGGCCGCTGCTTTTCCCGCATCTGTGGGAGCATCATTACGGCAAGATCGCAGCCGCCTGGGCGGCTTTGGTGATTGTGCCGCTGGCAGTCGCCTTCGGAATCGCGACCGCGGGCGAGGCGGTGCTGCACACGCTGCTCACCGAATATCTGTCCTTCATCATCCTGTTGTTCGCGCTCTACACCATCTCGGGCGGCATCCTGCTTGCCGGCAACATCCACGGCACGCCGCTCGTCAATGCCGGCCTGCTGCTCATCGGCGCGCTGCTTGCCTCGGTCATCGGCACGACCGGCGCCTCGATGATCCTTATCCGGCCAATGCTGCGCGCCAACGACAACCGGCCGTTCAACGCGCATGTGGTGATCTTCTTCATCTTCCTGGTGTCCAACATAGGCGGCTCGCTGACGCCGCTCGGCGACCCCCCTTTGTTCGTCGGCTTCCTGCGCGGCGTCGATTTCTTCTGGACGACGATCCACATCCTGCCCGACACGCTTTTCGTCGGCGGCCTGGTGTTGGCTGTCTTTCTCGCGATCGACATCATCCTGCATCGCCGTGAGGCCGGCATGCCCAAGATCAAGGACCCGACCCCCGACACAAAGGTGCGCCTGCGCGGGCTGGCCAACCTGCCGCTGCTCGCCGGCGTGATCGGCGCGATCCTGCTTTCGGCGAGCTGGAAGCCGGGCATCGGCGTTTCCGTGCTGGGTGTCGGACTCGAACTGCAGAACCTGGTGCGCGACGCCATCATCCTGGCGCTGGCCTTCCTGTCCCTAAAAGTCTCGTACAAGAGCCATAGGGAAGCAAACGGCTTTACGTGGGGGCCGATCGCCGAAGTAGCAAAATTGTTTGCCGGCATCTTCATCTGCATCGTGCCGGTCATCGCCATCCTGCGCGCCGGCCATGACGGCGTGCTGGCGCCGCTGGTGGCGCTTGTCACCTCGCCGGACGGCCGGCCCAACGACCTGGCCTATTTCTGGCTGACCGGGGCGCTGTCATCCTTCCTCGACAATGCGCCGACCTATCTGGTGTTCTTCGAGCTGGCCGGCGGCGACGCCAGGCATCTGATGACGGAGGCCGCCTCGACGCTGGCGGCGATCTCGGCCGGCGCCGTGTTCATGGGCGCCAACACCTATATCGGCAACGCGCCCAACTTCATGGTCTTTGCCATCGCCAGGCATCGCGGCTTCAAGATGCCGGGCTTCTTCGGCTACATGGCGTGGTCGGGCCTGGTGCTGATCCCGACCTTTTTGATTGCCGGGTTTCTGTTTTTCATGTGAGCTGAGCTACTCAATTTTCCACCGTCGGCGCCGCCCCTCATCTGGCTGCCGCCATCTTCTCCCCGTGAACGGGGAGAAGGGGCTGTCATCGTCGATTTCGCCAATTTCCAACGTTGCAGAATGAGCGCCGAGGTCGCGGCCAGCTTCTTTCTCCCCGTCTACGGGGAGAAATGCCCGGCAGGGCAATGAGGGGCAGCGCGACGGCCGAAGCCTTGGCTGGACAGCGAATTCGACGCCTTATCCTACCCCCACGTAGCGCCGCACCGCCGACGGATCGGCGCGCAATGCCTCGACATCGACCGTCTCGCGGTTGCGGCCGTTCTCGATGAACGATACGCGGTCGGCGACCGAAAGCACGGCATCGACGCGCTGCTCGACCAGGATGGTCGAGACGCCGAGCTCGCGCAGCTTGGCCACCGTCTCGCGGATCTTGGCGATCATCGATGGCATCAGGCCCTCGGTCGGCTCGTCGAGCAGCAGCACCTGCGGCTCGAGGCACAGCGCGCGCGCCATCGCCAGCATCTGCTGCTCGCCGCCAGAGAGCGTGCCGGAACGCTGCTTCAGCCGCTCGCGCAGCAGCGGGAAGAGATCGAGGACGTTGTCGCGCGTCTGCTTGCCCTTG
This sequence comes from Mesorhizobium sp. WSM3859, assembly GCF_002295065.1. Lineage (GTDB taxonomy): Bacteria > Pseudomonadota > Alphaproteobacteria > Rhizobiales > Rhizobiaceae > Mesorhizobium. The sequence continues at coordinate 6,327 of NZ_NSGG01000029.1, read as the reverse complement.
GCGCGCGCCATTAGGCCGATCTCGATGTTTTCCGCCACGCTCATCTCGGCGAACAGGCGCCTGCCCTGCGGCACATAAGCGACGCCGGCCTTCGGCACGTCATGCGCGGCGAGCCCGGTCAGTTCCTTGCCGTCCAGCTTGATCGAGCCGGCCGCCGCAGGCACCAGACCCATGATCGCCTTCAGCGTCGTCGTCTTGCCGGCGCCGTTGCGGCCGAACAGGCACAGCACCTCGCCCTTGTTGAGGGCGAGGTCGAGGCCGTAGAGCACCTGGACCTCGTCATAGAAGCAGTCGAGGCCGGCAATGGTGAGCAATCCGCCATTGGTTCCAACGGAGTCAGCCATGGGTCGCTCCGAGATAGGCGTCCTGGACTTGGCGGTTGGCGCGGATCTGTTCTGGCGTGCCATCGGCGAGGATCTTTCCCGCATTGAAGACGGTGATGCGGTCGGCAAGCTGCATGACCACCGGCATGTTGTGCTCGATCAGAAGAACCGTCGCGTCCCTGGCAATCTCGCGCACCAGCGTGATGAAATTGTCGATCTCGCTGTCGGCCAGGCCTTGCGTCGGCTCGTCGAGGATCAGCAAGCGCGGCTTCAAGGCCAGGCCCATCGCGACTTCGAGCAGCCGCTGATGGCCGTAGGACAATTGCCCGGCCAGCGTGCCGGCGCGATCGGCAAGGCCGGTGCGCTCCAGCGCCGCCATGACGCTGGTCCTGACCTGGCCTTTCGAGCGGCCGTCGGTCAGGGTGCGCTGCACCGGCAGCGCGACATTGTCGAAGACCGTGAGGTTGGCGAAGACGCTGGTGATTTGGAACGTGTAGGCGACGCCGAGGCGAACCCGTTTGTAAGCCGGCATCGTCGTGATGTCTGCGCCGTCGAAGACGACCATGCCGGAGGACGGCTGGATGCGGCCTGAGAGCAGGCTGACGAAGGTCGTCTTGCCGGCGCCGTTCGGGCCGATGACGGCGCGGATCTCGCCCGGCATCAGCGCGAAGTCGACGCCGTCGACGGCGCGCAGGCCACCGAACTGGCGCGACAGGCCCTTGGTGGTGAGCAGCGGCATCACGGCAGCCATCCCAGCCAGCGCTCGCGGATGCTGCCCATAATGCCCTTCGGGGCAAACAGGACCAGCAGGATGAGCGCCACGCCGACGATCAGCAGATAGGCCGAGGTGAAGCCGCTGGTGATGTCGGTGACATAATACATGAACAGCGTGCCGATGAGCGGCCCAAGCGTGGTCGCGGCGCCGCCGAGCAGAACCCAGAGCAGCGGCAGGATCGAATATTGGATAGACGCGAAATTCGAGCCGACATAGCCGAACAGCAAGGCATAGGCGGCGCCCGACGCCGCGCAGATGGCGCCGGAGGCGACGACCGCGGCAAGCTTGTTGGCGACCGTGTCATAGCCGAGCATCTTGGTGCGCTCTTCATTTTCTCGGATGGCGACCAGCACACGGCCGAAGCGAGAGCGGACTACGGCTAAGGTGACGAACAGCACGATCGCGAACAGCGCCAGCGCGCTCATGTAGCGCACGGTTGGATCGGTCAGGTCGAAGGATGCGCCGCCAATGGAGACCACCCGCAACGCCTGCTGGATAACGAGGCCCTGGTCGCCGCCAGTCCAGGCGGCGAAATAGAGGATCAGCAGATAGAAGGCCTGGGCGAACATCATGGTGACGATCATGAACGCCACACCCGAGGTGCGCAGCGCCAGCAGGCCGATGACCAAAGCGAGCAGCGCGCCGCAAACCACGCCGGCGACGAAGGCTTCCGGCACACCCCAACCGAGGTGATAGACGGTCAAGCCCGCGCCATAGAGGCCGGCGGAAAAGAACATGGCGTGGCCGAGGCTGAGCAGGCCGACATAGCCGAAGAGCAGGTTGTAGCCCATGGCAAAGACCGCCAGCGCCATGATGCGGGCAAACAGGCCCTGATGATAATCCGGCAGGACGAAGTTCAGCGCGAACAGAAGCACGATGACGCCGATATGCAGCGCGTAGGTCTTTGCCGGCGAAGCATCCCTCATCGCGGCGCGGTTCCGAACAGGCCTTGCGGGCGGAACACCAGCACCATGGCGACGACCAGCGTGGCGATGATCTTGGCGAGCGTCGGCGAGAAGAACATCGAGATGATGCCGTCGGAAAGGCCGATCAGGACGGCGGCGACGACGGTGCCGCGCAGCGAGCCCAGGCCGCCGATGATGACGACGATGAAGGAGAGCAGCAGCGGGTCCTGTCCCATCAGATAATGCGCCTGGCTGATCGGCACGATCAGCACCGCGGCGATCGCGGCCAGCATGGCGCCGACGGCGAAGACGCCGGCATAGACGCGCTCGACCGGAATGCCGAAAGCCTGCGCCGTCTCGCGGTCATATTGCGTGGCGCGCATGATCAGGCCGATCTTCGTGCGGGTCAGCACCAGCCAGGTGATCACCAGCAGGATGGCGGAAGCGGCGACCACCGACAGCTTGTAGCCGGAATAGCCGAACCACGGCAAAAGGATGCGATAGCTGAAGGGCGGCTCAACCGGGCGCGCCTCCGGCCCGTAGAAGGTCAATGCCAGCTGCTGGATGATGTAGAGCATGCCGATGGTGGCGACGATGGTGCTTTCGGGGTTGTAGTTCAGCCGGCGCAACACCAGCCATTCGGCGAGAAACGCGACCAGCCCGACCAGCAATGGCGCGATCACAAGTGCTGCCACGAAGCCGATAGCCGGGTGGCCGGAAATCGCCGTCGAGATCGCCCAGGCGAGCACCGCGCCCAGCATGAAGAACTCGCCATGGGCGACATTGACGATGCGCATGACGCCGAACACCAGCGACAGGCCGAGAGCGGTCAGCGCCAGCACGGCGGAGGTGACCAGGCCTTCAAGGCCAGCGAGGAGGAGGTGGGGTCCGAAGTGCATTGGCTAGGCACCGAGGGATGCGCGAGGCACCCCCCTCAGGACAGGGCAATCGCCTATGGCGAATGCCAACACAACGCCGTCATCCTCGGGCTTGTCCCGAGGATCCGCCGTCGCACGTGGATATGGCGCAACCAGTTTAGGGAGGCCGGTAGATCCTCGGGACAAGCCCGAGGATGACGGCATCGAGGCCTGCGGATTATCCGAACTCCCAGAGCCACATGCGATAGCCCTGCCCCTCAGGGGTGGAGATTGGATGTCGCGAATGCTTTCGCCAATCACCAGCCTCGGCGAGTATCTGCCGTCGCAGAAACTGCCAATCTCCCCCCTTGAGGGGGAGATGTCCGGCAGGACAGAGAGGGGGGCCTGGGCGCTCACGCTCGCTGCAGAAGCAACGCTCACAGCGCCTGCGTCGTGTAATCCCCTTCCGGCTCGTAGAGGCCGTCCTCGATCTTGGTCTTGTGGACGACCTTGAGCTTGCCGACTTCAACCTTGGAGATGTTCTGGATGCCGAAGCACTGGTGGATCTTGCCGTTGAAGGTTTTCGGACCCTGCGGGTGTTCCGGCCCCTCGGCGAATTCCTTCAGCGCCTCGGTCGCCTCGACCAGCTTGGCGCGGTCATCGGGTCCCTTGTAGCCGGCATCTTCCATCGCCTTCTTGACGACATAGAGCGTTTCCCAGCAGCCGAACATATGCGAGGCCGTGGAGACGTCCTTGGGATCGCCGACGGCGGCGCCATTGTCGTCGATGCCGACGGCGGCGCGGTAGGCTTTTTGCGCAGCGGAGTCGTCAGGCTGCGCGTAGCGCGGCGAACCCTCCCAGAAATGGCTGCCGTCGAGGAATTCGAGGCCGGGGCTGTTGATGTCGGTGGCCTCGAGCGAATCCATGAAGCCGAAGAGCTGCGGCCGCTGCGAACCGTAGAACTCGCCGAGCTCCTTGACGAAGGTGAGCACGGCCGGGCCGACCATGACGTGGTAGATCACCTCGGTCTCGGCCGGGATCTGCGGGAAGTATTTGGTGAAGGACGATTCCGTCGGCGGGATGGCGATCTGCGCGATGACGTCGGCGCCTTGCGCCTTCAGCGCCGGCGGCAGGTAGTCGCGATGGTCGTAGCCGAAGGCGAAGTCGGGGAAGATCTGCGTCACCTTCTTGCCGGCGTTCGCCGCGATCCACGGCGCCATCGACTGGATCTGGCTCTTCACGTCGGTGATGCCGGGCTGGAAGACATAGCGGTTGAGCTTGGTGGAGGCGACGTGGTGGCCCTCGCTCACCACGAAATAGGGGATCTTGTTCTCGCCGGCGGCGGGCGCCGAGCCGATCACCACATGCGAGAACAACGTGCCGAAGACGATGTCGGTCTTGTGCTGCTTGGCGAATTTGTTGACCACCTCGGCGCCGCGCGCCGGATCGGTGCCGTCATCCTCGATCACCAGCTCGACCTTGCGGCCACCGATGCCGCCGGCATCGTTGATCGCCTTGACGGCGGCCGCGCTCGTCTTCTCGTACCAGCGGCCATAGGCGGCGCCGATGCCGGTGCGGTGCGACTGGAAGCCGATCTTGATCGGCGCCGAGCTCTGCGCCTGGCTGTAGCGGACGAAGCCGGGCGCCAGTGCCAGGCCGGCACCGGCGGCCATGCCCTTCAGCGCGGTGCGGCGCGACAGCGTCGTCTTGGAGAGGTCGAAAAATCCGTTCTTGTCAGCCATGTCCGTTCCCCTGTTTTTTCAGTTTTGACCAGCGATAAGGCGGCTAATCCATCCCCTTCCGAAGGATGGAAAAATTGCATGTGTACAAACTAAATCACCAAAGCCTTGGCCTGGCAAGCTAGCTTTACCCGACGGCATTGTTGGCACGCTCTTGTGTCATCCGGCGGTCGGCGTGGCAAGCAACCAAAGGCCGAAGATCGTGTAGGCGATCATCAGCAAAGTGAGCGGCAATTGACTGAGCGCAGCGCGCGATGGCTGCCGATGGAGCCGCCAGGCAAGGCCATGCGCGACGAGCACCGCCAGCACATGCCCGGCGATGATGACGCCGGCTTGGATGTTCCACAGCCACCAGGCCGACCGGGCGCCGGCGACGACGCCTGCCTCGACCATCATGTCGGCCGTGCCGAACAGGTTCCAGCCGAGCGCGAATGGATCGGAGAGCGCGACCAGTGCGTACTGGCCATCGACCAGGAGCACGGCGAGGTAATGCGCGATATGATAAGCGAGCGCGATCGGCACGATCGACCAGACCAGCAGGCCGGCGGCTTTTCCGAACGATTGCGCATCGCCGGCCAGGCGTTGGCCGAGAAAGACGGCCAGCGCGAAGACCGCCGCAAGCAGGATGAAGGTCAGGACGAGGCCAAAGCTGCCGATGCCGATCAGCGCGGTGCGGCCCGGATATTCCAGCGGATTGACGCCGAAGAGGCTGAGCCAGAAGAAGGTTTTAGACAGGCCGTCGAAGGACACCGACGACAGGGCCAGCAAGAGGAAGGCCGTGCCGCTCAGCGGCAGCGGCTCCGCGGCGAGCAGCTTGGCGCCGGGCCAGCAGAGTTTCAGCCGGCCCTCGTCACGCTCGAGGGCTGCGAAGCGGGCGACCATGGCGAAGAAGACACTCAGGAATTCGCCGCGCCGGCTCCAGTCGTCATAGCCGACGATGACCATGGCGATGAAGCTGACCAGCCAGTACAAACCGGCGGCAAGGGCTAGTCGCGCCGGATCGTCGGGGGCTGGATCGATCAGCTCGAACCAGGCGAAGGCGAAGAACAGCAGGAAGGCCGGCCAGTAGCCGAGCCAGTTGGGCAGGCGTGGTGGCTGGTTCTCGCTCCGTCGTTTGCCGAGGAGTCGGATCACGACTCGCCAAGGTCCGTACCACGGGTTGAGCCATGACCAGAGATCGCCGAGCACGCCCTGAAGCAGCGTGAAGCCGGCCCAGAGCAGCGTCCAGATGACCAGCGGCAGCGGGTTGGAGCGCGGGTCGCGGCTGCCGAGAAGGCCGGCGGCGACGAGAAGTACGAAGCCGGCAAATGAAATCAGGCTGGTGATAGTGCGAGAGTGGTCGCTGTGGGCGAAAAGCGGCAGGCGCCGGCGCCAGAAACTGTCGAGGGCGGCGGGCGGCAGCAGCGCCACGACGAGGAAGCTGACGGCCACGGCAAAAGCGCCGCCGGCGAGGTAGTAGCCGGTCGGGAGAAGCAGGACGTGGCCGCGGTCGGAGGCGTGAGCGAAGGCGGGGGTGGGGAGGAACGAGGCAAGTGCGGCTGCTAATGCGATTGCCCCGAGGAGATTAACTCCAGCGTCCAGATCCTTCACACCCCCCTCTGTCCTGCCGGACATCTCCCCCGCAAGGGGGGAGATCGGATGTCGCCTTGGCTTTCGCCAATTTTCAACATCGAAAAGGAAGGCGGGATGCCCGAAGCTGCCAATCTCCCCCCTTGCGGGGGAGATGTC
>NZ_NSGG01000028.1 GCF_002295065.1 Mesorhizobium sp. WSM3859 | reverse complement strand
CTCCCACCCAAACACGCTCCGTCCCCCCAGCAAATGCGACTGGTCCATCTCGCCGGCGACGATCTCCTTCAAGCTCGGCCCGGTCACATACCGCTCCATCCGGCGTGACTCCCCGTCCAACCGTCTGAGCGCCTCCAACTCCTCGCTCCGCCCGAGCTTCGCTTTCCCCACCGCAGATTTCAGCACGGAGATCGTCTCGTCATAGACCTTCAGCGGCACGGGGAAGGGGTGGCGGTCCTTGCCGCCGTGGGCTAGCGAAAAGCGCGCCGGGTCGGAGAAGCGGTAGGGCGCGCCGTGCACAACTTCCGAGACCATGGCTAAAGCCCGCACCGTGCGCGGGCCGACGCCGGGAACCAGCAGCAGCTCGGGGAAATCCTTCGGGCCGCTCTCGATGGCCGAGGCGATGTTGCCGTGCAGGCGGCGCATGACGATGTCGCTTTCGCGCACGTCGTGGTGCGCGGGCATGACGAGGTTGGGGAGCAGCGGCTGCGCGGCAGGCTCGGGCTCCGGTTGCGGCTCCAGCACGGCCAGCTCGCTCAGGATCTTTTCCGGGCTCATGGTCTTGAGCAGCTGGACCTGGCCGCCGCGCGCTTTTTCGGCGCGGTGGTCGGTGAGGTTGATGATCTCGCCCTGGCGCTCGCCCTCGATCGCGGCATGCGGCTGGTCGACGAAGCTGGTCAAGCCTTCCGACAGCCAGTGGTAGCGGCGCGCCTGGCGGGCGTCGCCGTTCATGCCCTGTTGCACCACCACCCAGCGCCCGTCATCGGTGACGATGAAGCCGTGCAGGTAGAGGTCGTAGCCGTCCTGCACGGCGGCGCTGTCCACCTTGGCCACCAGCCGGCTGGCGGTGGCGAGAGCTTCGCCGTCCAGGCCGACGCGCTCGCCGATCGCCAGCAATTCGCCCGGCGTCTTGCGCGAATGCGCGCCGCGCCCGCCGCAGACATGGATGCCGAGCTCGTTGCTGAGCGGGTTCAGCCCGCGCTTCAGCGCGCCGATGACCGAGGTGGTGATGCCGGAGGAGTGCCAGTCCATGCCCATCACGGCGCCGAAGGACTGGAACCAGAAGGGATGCGCCAGTCGGCGCAACAGCTCGTCGCGGCCGTAATGGTGGATGATCGCCTCGCACAGCACCGCGCCGAGCTTGGTCATGCGCTCACCCAGCCATTTGGGGACCCGCCCGCCATGCAGCGGCAGGTCGGCGCTGCCGCTTCGCTGCGTCACGTGATTCTCCTGGATGCCGAGAATTTAGATGGCATTTTGGCCGGGATTTGCAAGGCGCCGAAGCTGCCGATCTTCCTCAGAGGGAAGACGCCCGGCAGGACAGAGGGCGCGAAGGATGGCGGCTCCGGTATCGGCAGTATCAGGGATACCAACCGGAAAGGCTGCCGGCCAGACACCTGTGCTGCCGAACAGCTCCCAAAAGGTCAGCCAGACCTTATCAATATCCGCACACCCACACGCGCTCCACGACGCGGTGGTGGTGACGCCAATGCCTCACCCATTCCCGGTGACAGCGGCGATGATGGTGCCGGTAATAGTGATGCGGATATCGCATCATGTATCGGGGGCCGTAGTAGCGCGGGCCATAGTAGCGCGGGCCGTAATAGCGCCCGCCATAGTCGTAGAACGGACCGCCGTAGAACTGGCCGCCGTAGAATGGAGACGGGCCGAACCCGCCGAATGGACCGAACGGACCGAAGAACTGTGCATTCGCCGGCGCAACCGTGGCTGCGGCGGAGGCGATGGCAATCACTGAAGCGAGTAACAGTTTTCTCATGGCAACCTCCTCCTGAAGGCTGATCACGAGGTAAACGCATCGCAGGAAGGCTATGTTCCCGATCGCTAATGTTCACGGCCGAGAAACGGCCTCGGCCTCGAACGCACGCAACGAAAGGCGCTCGGCCAGGAGCCGGCTTGCCCTGCAGTTTTGTCGATGTCGTGGGAAACGTCGAGCGGGATCTCCCCCCAGGTGGGGGGAGATCAGCCAGTGGCAAATCCTCTCAGGTCAGCGCTCGCAGATACGGATCTTTTCAATGACGCGGTGATGATGGCGCCAGTGCTTCACGATCCTGACCCGGCAGTTGTCGGCATACCGGTCGTGGTAGCGAACCACGTAACGTTCGCGGTATGGGGTGTAGTAGTCATCGTCATACACGTGCCGGTAGTAGCGGTGATGGCGATAATATGGGCTATAATCGTCGTTGTAATAGTCATCGTTATAGCCCGGGCCGACGCCGATACCGAGCTGCACACTGCCGGCGCTGGCCGGCGCGATCGCGAACGCCGAGGCGATGGCGATCATCGAAGCAAGCAGAAGCTTTTTCATCGCTGCCTCCTGAGTTTCAAGGCCCCTTCGGCAAGACAACGATTTCGCGCGGTCCATGTTCCCGGCGAGTTGCCAGGTTGCCACCCCGGACAGCGCATGGGCAGGCCCCAATGCGCCGGATCCGGCGCGTCGCTTCGTCCCCGCAACCTCATGAACCCGGATATTTATTAGAGTAGCTGCAACCGAGCGGGCCCCGGCGCGTTGCACGCCGGCGAAGTATCTGGGATCATTGCCGGACAGACGGCAGGGAGGCTCGATGGTGGCGGCCAATCGCGGGAACGGGGCGTCGGAGCCGAGGCTGGAAAGCCTGCTCGCCGCGTCCGGGGGCCATCGGCGCACGGCGCTGCCGACGGTGGCGAGCGTGGTTGTCACGGTCGCCGCGCTCTATTTCGGGCGCGAGGTGTTCCTGCCGATCGCGGTCGCGCTGCTTTTGACCTTCGCCATCGCGCCTGTCGTGTCCTGGCTGAAGCGCGCCGGCGTCCCGCGCATCGCGGCGGTCATCGCCAGCGTCGCCGGCGCCTTCGCGGCACTTTCGCTGTTCTCCTTCGTCGTCGCCACCCAGGTCAGCGACCTCGCGCAGAACATCCCCCTCTACCAGATCAACATCCTGACCAAGGTCCGCGCGCTGAAGGAAAACGGCCTCGGCGGCGGCATCATCTCGCGCCTCGGCGGCGTCATCGAGCGCGTCGGCCAGGAGATCGACCGCCAGGAACCGCAGCTGCCCTCGGCCGCCCAGGCGCCGAAGCGCGAGCCGATCCCGGTCGAGGTCGTCGCGCATGAAAAGCCGCTCGAAGTGCTGCAGAACCTGGTCGGGCCGCTGCTCAGCCCGCTCGGCTCCGCCGGCCTCGTCGTCATCGTCGTCATCTTCATGCTGATGGAGCGCGAGGACCTGCGCGACCGCTTCATCCGGCTGGTCGGCTATGGCGACCTCCATCGCACCACGCAGGCGCTGCAAGATGCCGGCAAGCGCGTCGGCCAGTATCTGCTGATGCAATTGGTGGTCAACATCATCTACGCCGTGCCCATCACCATCGGGCTCTGGGTGCTCGGCATCCCCAACGCGCTGCTTTGGGGCCTGCTGGCGCTGGCGCTGCGCTTCGTGCCCTATATCGGCCCGATCATCGGCGCGCTGCTGCCGCTGTTCCTGGCTTTGGCCGTGGCGCCCGGCTGGTCGCTGCTGTTGTGGACGGCCGCGCTGTTCGTCGTTGTCGAGCTCGTCACCGGCAACGTCATCGAGCCCTGGCTCTACGGCTCGCACACCGGGCTCTCGCCTCTGGCCATCATTGTGGCGGCGATCTTCTGGACCTGGCTGTGGGGGCCGATCGGCCTGGTGCTGTCGACGCCGCTCACCGTCTGCCTGGTAGTGCTCGGCCGGCACGTGCCGCAGTTCGAGTTCCTCGACGTCCTGTTCGGCAACGAGCCGGTGCTGGAGCCGCATGCCAGGCTCTACCAGCGGCTCCTGGCCGGCGACCCGGACGAGGCGACCGACCATGCGGAGGAAATGCTGGAGGAAAAATACCTGTTCCAGTTCTACCACCAGGTCGCGATCCCCGCGCTGCTGCTTGGCGAGCAGGACCGCGGCCGCGGCGTCATGGATGACGCGCAGCGCCGGCAGGTCGCCGACAGCGCCATGACGCTGGTCGCCAATCTCGACGACAGCGCCCAGCAGGAAGCCGAGGACGAGGAGACCGGGCAGGCGGCCGACGCCGACGATAAGGCGGCGGACGGGAAGGCGACGGGCAAGAAGGCGCCGGAGCAGGCACCGGAGAAGAAGGCGGGTGACGGCAAGCCCGCCGAGGAGGGCGCCGGCGAGGAGGAGGTCGACCTGCCCGACGGCTCCGGCCACACCGTGCTCTGCGCCGGCGGGCGCGGCGAGCTCGACGATGCCGCCGCCGCCATGCTGGCGCAAGTGCTGGAAGTGCAGGGCGCGGAGGCGACGCGCGCGAGTTTCGCGGACCTCGAACCCTCGGCGGTCCACGGCCTCGACCTGGGGCCCACCGACACGGTCGTCATCGGCTTCCTCAACCGCCAGTCCACCCAGCATGCGCGCTTCATGGTGCGGCGGCTGAAGCGGCTCAAGCCCAAGCTCCGCGTCGGCATCGTCTTCTGGTCCGAGGTCGGCAACGCCGACGGCGCGGGGGCGGCCGAGCTTGCCGCCGCCCTCAACGCCGACTTCGTCGCCTTCGGCATGGTCGACGCTGTGACCGGCGCGCTGTCCAACAAGGCGCCCGTGTCGCTGAAACCCGCCCACCGCCGCCGCCGCCAGCCGGCGCGCCGCAAGCAGCTGCAGGCGGCGGAGTGAAGGCGGACCAGTCGGCATAATGTGGAAAAGAAAACTCGCCGGGTCTGCCCCTGATGCCCAAAGCCCACAGGCCCGGCGAGATTTAAACCTGATCCCCCGATCAGGACCGGCGGGAGGACACCGGCAATCTCTTCATAGCAAGACCGATGCCAGTCCCGAAACGGGACAGTGACGCTTAATGCCTCAAGCCCTGCGGAACGTCTGTGAACTGTTGCTAATGTGCTACAGCTTACAGGCCCCGCCATCTTTAAGGTTCCACATGCGGGCCTGAAAAGCCTTGAAAGGGGGTACCTTGAAGAAGATCTATGAGAAGCCGGTTCTGGCCAGGCGTGAAAAGCTGAGCGTCGTCACCGCAAGGCCGCCATCGTCCATTCCGACCTGATCTGGCCGGAAACCGAAAAGCCCGCCATCCGGCGGGCTTTTGATTCTGGATGCAGCGCGGCGGATGTGACCCGCTCGATGTTCCGCCGCCCGTTGAAGGCTCAGGCATCCGTCGCCCCATCGCCTGTCGCCGTCGTATCGCCGCGTGCAACGCATGCCGTCATCGGCTATGCCGTCGCCAGCCAATTCCGGCGAACCGAAGGAGCATTCGATGACCAGACCCAGCATCCTCAAATTCGGCGCCGTCGAGCATGCGGAGGCCGGCGACCTGCCGGGCTGGATCGTCGTCGAGGGCAGGCCGACCATGCAGACCGCCGTGCAGCACACCACCGAGGACGGCAAGGTGATGTCCGGAACCTGGCGCGCCTCGCCCGGCACCTACCATGCCACCTACACCGACTATGAATTCGTCCACATGATCGCCGGCCGCATCATCATCACGCCCGACGGCGGCGAGCCGGTCGAAGTCGGCCCCGGCGACGCCTTCGTGGTCGAGGCGGATTTCAAGGGCACATGGAAGATCCTCGAGCCGGTGACCAAGCATTTTGTCGTTGCGGTGGGGTAGGGGGCTGGCGCCGAAGCTGCTGATCCCCCCCTTGCGCCTACGCTATGCACGCATCTTCTGTGATTGGTGTGACTGATCAGGCCGAGGCTTGATTGCCACGTGGTTCCCCCAATCCGTCGCTGCTTCGCAGCGCCACCTTTCCCCCCTCCGGAGGGAAAGGAAGGGCGCTTTTCCTCTACCCCGTCGATCGGGGGAGAGGTGGCTCGGCGAAGCCGAGACGGAGTGGGGGTCGACCAGCGCTACATTGGACAATGCATGCGCCAGGCTGCCATGCACGCGTGGGCACCCCTATCTTCCCACCTTCGACATCACCCTTTTCTCCACCTCCGGCTCCAGCGATTCCGCGAAGGGCGTAGCCATATGGTGCTGGTCGCGGAAGGCGAGCTTGCCGTCGATGAAGGCGTGGCAGACGGTGGCGCTGCAGAAGCGGTCGGTGAGGTCGACGTAAGCAGCGTTGGGGATGCTGTCGACGATGTCGCGCTCCACCGCCGCCATGGCGTCGTTGGCGGCATAGGCGCGCGTCTGGTCGCAGCGCGAGGGCGCTTCGTCCCGCCACAGCGCCCGCGCCACGCAGGTGTCGACATTGGCGTTGTTGAACGGCACGTCGCGGATGAAGGCGACCTTGAGCCCGGCCTTGCTCAGGCTGGTGAGGGTGGAGCGCAGGCCGGCCCGCCATTCGGCGTCCTGCCTTGCCGTGTCGCCGTCGCGGCCCGCCATCTTGCGCCCGCTGGTCAGCGCCAGCTCGGAGATGACGACCAGCGCCGGCCTCGCCGCGATGATCCCGGCGATCGCCTGCTCGCGCCAGCGGTCGCATTCCGCGTAGGGGCGCTTGAGCTCGGCCGACCACACGCTAATGCGCGAGGCGCGGCAGGAGTTCTTCAGCCACGTCACCACCCGGTAGCCGTTCTTCCGGCCCGCCTCGATCAGCGGCGTCGACCAGTGGTCGGCGTGAGAGTCGCCGAACAGCGCGATGACGCGCCGCCCGTCGCCGAACACGCAAGGGGCCGGTGTTATTGTTTCGTAGTCCTGCACGCAGCCCGCCCTGGCGCGGGCGGTGGAAGGCTCGGCCGCGCTCGCGGCGATGACGCGCTGCTGCGGATCGAGGTCGCGCACGGCAAGCCTGGCATTGCCATAGGCGGCTGCGACGCCGGTGCCGGTCAGGAGGAGGGCCGGCACCAGCGCCCGCGCCGCATTGGCCATCAGCCAGCCGTTGCGACGGATCGGGTTCTCGATGAGGTGGTAGGTGAGGGCGGACAGCGCCAGCGTCAGCGCCAGGCAATAGAGCCGCTCGATGGGCGTCAGCTCCGGCGCCAGCATGCCGGCATAGACGATGACCGGCCAATGCCACAGATAGATCGAATAGGAGAGCCTGCCGGTCCATTGCAAAGGCGGCAGCGCCAGGGCGGCATTCACCCAATTCGGTTCGCGATTGGGTGAACAGCCCTCCCTGGCGCCGGCCGCTCCCGCCTTGAGCAGAAGGACCGTGCCGGCGACAGGCAGAAGCGCCAGAAAGCCGGGGAAGGGAGCGTCCTCGCTGAAGGTGAGATAAGCGGTCCCGATCATCGTCAGGCCGGCCAGGCTCAACGCCCGCCCCAGCAGCGGACGCGTCTGCAACAGCCGCGCCGGCGTCATCGATGCGAGGCCGCCAGCGGCAAATTCCCATGCGCGCAGCGGCGAGAAGTAGAAGGCCCAGGGCTGCGAAACGCTCGTCAGCCAGGCGCAGAGGATGAAGGAGATGACGCCGACGACGCCGATGGCAACGATGATGGCGCGCTTGCCTGGCCTCATCCACGCCGCCAGCATCAAGAGCGCCGGCCAGGCGAGATAGAACTGTTCCTCGACCGACAGCGACCAGTAATGGATGAACGGGTTCGATGTGGCGTCATTGGCGAAATAGTCGAACGACCAGCGGATCAGCCACAGATTGATCATGTAGGCCGAGGCGAACATCGCGCCCTTGGAATAGAGCGCCTGCTCGTCCGGCGACAGAATGAGCGCGCCGGCGGCAAGCGTCGCGGCGATGACGAACAGGGCTGCCGGCAACAGGCGCCGCGCGCGCCGGGCATAGAAGCGCAAGAGGTCGAGCCGGCCTGTTTCGGATATCTCGGCGGCCAGATGCCTGGTGATCAGATAGCCCGAGATGACGAAGAAGATGTCGACCCCGGCAAAGCCGCCCGGCAGCGCCGCCAGGCCGAAATGGTAGGCCACGACGCCCGCCACGGCCACCGCTCGCAGCCCTTCGATATCGGGTCGGAAATCCTGCGCCGATGCTGACACGAATACGAACCTCGTGAATGCTCGTTCGTATCCCGCCTGAGGCAAAGCCTCGGCCCAATGCGCCGATATCGCAATGCAACAAATCTAACGCAGTGCAACATAAGGGGAGATTGGGCCCCGCAATCACGCCTTCTTCAGGAACTCCGTCTTCAGCACCAGGCCCTTGACCTGCTTGGTGTTGCATTCGATCTCGCCGGGATTGCCGGTGAGGCGGATATTCTTCACCAGCGTGCCGCGCTTGATCGTCTCGGACGTGCCCTTGACCTTGAGGTCCTTGATCAGCGCCACGGAGTCGCCATCTTTCAGCGGCGTGCCGTTGCTGTCTTTCACGATGGCGTCTGTCATGGCGGATCTTTCATGGCTGGATGGTGGTGCGCCCGCCTAACGCGCCAGCCACAGGCTGGTCAAGCTGCGGGGGCTGCCGATTTCCCACAAGGGGGAGATTGGCGTAGCGTGTCGCCAGATCTTCGAAGGCCGGACCAATGCCCCGTCTGGTTGGGCGAGGGTGTCGCCAGCACGCGGGTGCAACGTCAGCAGTTCCTTGTCTCCTGCTCACCGGGACAAGATGCCGGAAGGGTGGCTGAGGTTGATCAACGCGGAAGTGATTTTCGCTGCCCCAGGCAGAAAACTGAACCTGCGCGGACCGCGTTTTGCGCTCCGCGCGGGCGCGTGCCAGCTGCCGCCGACACCCTAGCCCCGACCCTCAGGCTGGCCGGAGGGCCTTGGTCCGGCCCCTCTAACTGGGGCCGTTTTCCGTTTCCTCGCCGACCCGATGCGTGACACCGGAAACGCGGTCACTCCGCGCTGGAAATGAATCCACAGCGCCGGGCGATAAGCTTGGCCAGGATCGCCTTGCGGCGCCCTCTCGGCGCCCGCTTGCGCTATACCGCCGGTGATCTTGGCTTCGGCGGCTTACGACAACGCAAGCGTGAGGAGAACCGCTGATAAGATGATTTTCATGACTGTTACTTTGTTGACTCTGTGGCCTCCTCTTCCTTGAAACCGGACGCGTCAAGCAGGGCGACCTGCTTGCCGTCGACGAAAAAGCGTATAGCGTGCGCCTCGTTGTCGATGGCGATGCGCGTGGGCTGCAGAGTCTGCGGCGCGGGCCCTTTCACATATTTCGGCGCCGACTCTCCGGCCGGCGCATACGCGAGGAGCAGCGCCAATGCGATGCATCCCGCGGTAAATACAATGAAGGTGAGTCTGGAAGAGTTGGTCGAGGTCATCTGATAGTCCTTCTTGACGAGGTGGCGTTACGGTTCGGCTGGTCCCGGCATTGCCGGCCGGGTTTCGCAGTTGCTCGAAATCGAGCATCTCACCGCTCTAAGAAGGAAGGGGAGCTCAAGCCCCACATTCAGCGCGTTTTTCCTGACGGTCTGCCCCTTGCCCGTCGCGAGCTTAGCGCGGGCCCCCCTGCCAAGAAGGCAGCGCGTGCGGAATGCCGTGGAATTATCTGGAATTCCTGGAATTTTAGCGTGTGGAAATGTACAATAGGAGGACGCGCCAGGCATGGTATGGCTGATGGCCGGGTGGTGGAGGGGGCAGCCGCATGGCACAGCATATTGCGCAAAAATTGCGGCTGACCTCGGCGCTGCTGGGAACCGTCACCCGCAAGGAACTGGCGGCGGCGTTCCGGGCCGTCAACCCGAGGACTGCATTCGACCTTGGCCGCGCCGACAAATGGCTGCAGGGCCGGGCTCAGCCGCGCGAGCAAAGCGTCTACGACGATTGGGCGAAAGTGCTGCGCCTCGATCAGCCCGGCGCCTGGATCGCCGAGAGCGATCTGCCGAGCTTCGCGGCCGCCATCGCGGCCCGCCACGGCATCGGCGTGGCGGAGCTCGAACGCCGCGCCCACGCGCAGTCCGCTGCCTCGCCCGGGCATGACGACAGAGGCATCGGACTGGCTCTCGCCGGGACCTATGCCTGGTACACTAGCGCCTGGTCGCCCTATTATCGCGGCCAGCTCATCAGGGGCCGCCTGGCGATCGAGGCGGGGCCGGGTGCGCATGCCTTCACCGCCATGTATCGCGAGACAATGCCGAATGGGCAGTTGCAGCTGCTTTCCGGGCCGGTCACGCCGACAAAACGTAGTCTCTATCTGCATCTGAAGGAGGTGGGCGGCGAGGGGCAGTCCTTCCTTTGCCTATTCCCGCATACGCAGCCGGTGAGTGTGCTCGGCGGCTATATGGTCGGCACCGCCATCTTCGCCCCGGAAGCGCAGCCCTCGCTTACCAGGATCCTGTTGGTGCGCCTGCGCGCGCCTGCCGCCGAACAATGGGGCGGGCCCCTGCCGCCCGGCATCTCGATCGCCGCCGACCTGGCAAGTCTCGGCATCGTCATGGAGCACCCGGAAGCAATCGACCGCCAACTCGGCCAATTCCTCAGCGCCGACAGCGACGGCGGCGTCAACCAGATCCCCCCGTCCGAGTTCCGCGCCATCCTCGACGTGTTCGACCGCCATTGGCTGCAGCATGGCGGCTAATTGTCCTGTGTCGTTCCCGGCGCGCAAGCGCGATCGGTTACGTTGCAAGCAGCGGCAGAACTGGAAGCCGGGCTGGCCAGGAGCGGGCGGTGCACTGCATGTGCCCGCCCGTCCGGCGCCGCCGCCAAGCTGCTGAAACCCCGTCCGTCCCCAACAGCAACGGTCATGGCGTGACCAGTGCTTACGGAGTGCCATTGGCGCGGTGCCCTGTCAACGCCGGCAGCGGTCGGCCCGGAAGCGGCTTTTGGGTCGCCTTTTCGTGCTGGAAGCGTCCCTTGCAGCCATTCCGGCGCTGCCGCGAAATGGCGGGATTCCGGGCTTTTCGCGCTTGGCCGAGCTTATATGCCTATCTGCTTGAATAAGCTGATTTTTCACCGGCCGACATTTCCTGCCGCCCCAGACTTTTTTTGGGTGCATTTGGCGGCGCGGCATCGGGCGGCCGGCAGCGGCCGATTTCACCTTGAAGCGGCATTGAAGGCTTTGTGAGTCAATTCATGATGTTCTCATGAAAGGCATGGTAGAGTGTCGCGCAGCGAAGGGGGAAGTTGCGATGGCCAATCGGTTGTTCGAGATCCTTGCCAGACGGCGCGCGTGGCTGGACCGGGTCGCACTGGGGCTGCTTGTCTTCCTGGCGACCTTGGTCGCCGCGCTGATGGGCGGCGCCAGCGCCTGAAGCACGCCGCGATCTCGCGGCTCAGTCCTGCAAAAGAGGGGGTGCGCCGTAGCCGCGCAGGCCGGTTCCGTTGCAGGCCTGGCAGGAAACCCGTTGTCCAGGGCAATTGTCGCGCAACGTGCCCGATGGACAGCATGAGCCTTTCGACGCCACCTGCTTTTCACACTCGAACACCTTGCCGGCGCCCAGGCACCGGGGGCACGCGAACTTCCTGAATTCGCTCAAGCGAGCCTCCGGCTGTTTCAAAGCGCCCGGCAACGCGCCGACCATGCCACGGGTTCCATGCACGGTCCGATTTTCTTGGCGTTCATTATACATTAGTGATGGCTAATGTTAAAGAGTCCCGCGGCGCGTGGCTGGTTCCTCGCCGCGTTGATCTCCCCTCAAGGGCCGGGATTGCGCGCTCCGCCGCACACCTCCTTCACCAGCCCTCGCAGCCAGCGATGCGCCGGATCGGCATCGAGCCTCGGATGCCACAACAGCGAGATTGTCAGTGGGGCAAGCTTGACCGGCAGCGTGAAGGTGAACAGGCCCTCGCGCAGCGTGCCCGTATAGCGCTCCGGCACCGTGGCGATGAGGTCCGAGCCGCGCGCCAGCGCCAGCGCCTCGGCGAAGCCGCCAACCACGGTCGCGATCGTCCGCGTCAGCCCGGCGAGCTCCAGCGCGTCATCCACCGGGCCGCGATCGAGCCCGCGCCGCGAGATCAGTATGTGGCGGCCGGCCGCGAAGCGGGCGGCGGTGACGCGGCCTTCGCTCAAGGGATGGCCGGCCCGCGTGACGCCGACGAAGCGGTCGCGGAACAGCGCCCGCGAACGCACCTCCGGCCCGGTCGTATTGCCGATCACGCCGGTCTCCAGGTCGACCGCGCCCTCGCGCATCGGGCCGCTGTCCTTGTCGGGCTTCGGCACGAAGCGCAATTGCACGCCCGGCGCTTCCCGCGACGCGCGGGCCAGCAGCGCCGGGCCGAAATTCTCGACGAAGCCGTCGCTGTTGCGCAGCGTGAAGCTGCGCTCGAGCCGCGCGAGGTCGAGCCGCTCGGCGGGCCGCAGAACCGCTTCCGCCTCCTTCACCAGCCGGCCGACCGCCGCGCCGAGCTCGACGGCGCGCGGCGTCGGCACCAGGCCTCGCCCGGCGCGCACCAGAAGCGGATCGCCGGTCGCCTCGCGCAGCCTCGCCAGCGCCCGGCTCATCGCCGAAGGACTGAGCTTCAGCCGCCGCGCCGCCTTGGCGACGCTGCCTTCGGCAAGCAGCACATCCAGCGTGACGAGCAGGTTGAGATCGGGTCGCGACATAAGCGCAACCATAGCATGGTTGTCGCTCGATGACATGGCGTTCGATGCACTGATCAAGTGCAAATGCTGCGCGTTCCGCCATATCGGCTGGATGCCTATCTTGCCGGCGAGTTCACCCGACGGAGAAGACATCATGGCCGATATTGCCGAGACCCGCGCCGCGCCCGTAAGCCATTCGAAGGCGGGTGCGCTGGCCAGCCTGTCCTTGGCCATGCTCGTCTCCTCGCTCGCCACCAGCATCGCCAATGTCGCGCTGCCGACGCTGAGCGTGGTCTTCGCCGCGTCCTTTCCGGCGGTGCAATGGGTGGTGCTCGCCTATCTGCTCGCCATCACGGCGCTGATCGTCAGCGTCGGGCGCCTCGGCGATCTCGTCGGCCGGCGGCTCTTGCTGATCGCCGGCCTGGCGCTGTTCAGCGCCGCCTCGTTTGCCGCCGCGCTCGCGCCGTCGCTAGCGCTGCTGATCGCCGCGCGCGTCGTGCAGGGGCTGGGCGCGGCGGTGATGATGGCGCTGACGATAGCCGTCGTCGGCGAGACGGTGCCGAAAGAGCGCACCGGCAGCGCCATGGGTCTGCTCGGCACCATGTCGGCGATCGGCACGGCGCTCGGCCCGTCGCTCGGCGGCGTGCTGATCGCCGCCCTCGGCTGGCGCTCGATCTTCCTCGTCAACGCCGCGTTGGGCGGTGTCGCGCTGCTTGCCGCCTGGCGCTTCCTGCCGGCGGCGGGCATCCTGCGCCAGGCGACGGGCGCGAAGGCCCGCTTCGATGTGCCGGGCACGCTGCTGCTCGCCGCCACGCTTGCCGCCTATGCGCTGGCCATGACCATCGGGCGCGGCCATTTCGGCGGCCTCAACACGGCGCTGCTCGGCGGGGCAATTGTTGGCGCGGCGCTGTTCGTCGTCGCCGAGGCCAAGGTGGCGTCGCCCCTGGTCAAGCTCGCGCTGTTGCGCGACAGGGTGCTGGCGCCGAGCCTCGCCATGAACGCGCTGGTCTCGACGGTGATGATGGCCACTCTGGTCGTCGGGCCGTTCTTCCTGTCGCGCGCGCTGGGCTTGAGCGAAGCGGCGACCGGGGCCGTGCTGTCGATCGGCCCCGTGGTCTCGGCGGTCTGCGGCGTCATTGCCGGGCGTATCGTCGACCGGCTGGGGGCGGCCGCGATGGTCATCGCCGGCCTGGCGCTGATGGTTGCCGGCTGCGCCGCGCTCGCGGCACTGCCGAGCCTCTTCGGCGTTGCCGGCTACGCGGCAGCGATCGCCGTGCTGACGCCGGGCTACCAGCTCTTCCAGGCCGCCAACAACACCGCCGTCATGGCCGATGTCGACAGAAGCGAGCGCGGCGTGGTGTCGGGCATGCTCAGCCTCTCGCGCAATCTCGGCCTCGTCACCGGCACGGCGGTGATGGGCGCGGTGTTCGCCTTCGCCGTGGGGACGAGAGATATCGCGGCGGCAGCCCCGGCGGCCGTCGCGCACGGAATGGCAATGACCTTTGCGGTGGCCGCGGGTTTGGTCGTGGTCGCGGTGGCGATTGCGATTGTCAGCGGTCGGAGGGAGCGCTGCAGCGCCTGATCTCCGGAGCCCAGCCTGCGCTGTGACATAAGGATGCGGTCGGGAGCCGACGCCCGGTCGGAGGAAAGGGAGACGCCGTTAACAAATGCAAGTGCCAGAACTGAGAAGTGTGGGCAGTGTCACTCTGGCCGATGCATGGATGGTCTATAACGTCTCCACGGGCAGGGGTGGGGTAGCGGTTCTGCTGGAGTGGGCGTGGCGGGGAGGTCGAAGTGATGCATGAAACCTGGTGGCGGCGGCGGGAAGATCAGCCTCTGATTCCGGAACGTGAACTTCGCTTTATGATGAAGCTCGGGCGTCTGGAGCGCGACGAGGCAATGAGATTGCTGGGGCGATACCGTGGGGACCGCGAGGCGGTATATGCCGAGTTGAGAGCGCGCGATCTGATCAGGGAACGCAACGCGCGGCCTCACTGACGGTTTAATGCCGCCCTTGGGAACTCAGAGCCCGAGCGTCCAGCCGGCCGTTGTTTGAGGTTTCCTGTCTGACCGGAATGGTGCAACGAAGATGACTGGCCGATGAGTGGCCTCGACGAAAGCGGCCGCGGCCGTCTCGACGGCGTCGGCGCAATGGTCGACCATGTCGAATCGCTTTACCACGCGGTCATGCAGCAGCGACAGCCTTGCGGCCCGATGGAGCTCGGCGCGCTTCTCGCCATGCATATCGAGTGGAGCGAACATAACCATTCCCGCAAACGGCGATGCCTGGCGTTTGTTCCGATCGGCCCGGGTGACAACGATGCGCTGGGATGGCTTCATGGGTTGGAGACGCTTCCGCGATCGCGTAATTTCGCCGCCGCCCGCGAAGCCTATCTTTGCCTGGCGGCGGTGCCCATTCCGCCTTCGGCCGGTGCCTCAGCTACCCCAACGAAGCCCCACCCACTGGGGCGCCGGCCTCATCCCTTGCGCCATTCGACGTTTCCAAGGCCGCCAGGCGCTCGGCCTCAATCTCCAGTTCCACCAGCTTGGACTTGATCTCATGCGGCTCGGAATGTTCGAGCCCGACCACGTCGTTGCGCGTCTCACGCAGTGCAATGACGATCTCGTCGAGCTTGGCGTGGATGGCGGCGGTGTCCCGGTAGCCCTGGATGAGGACCACCCCGGTGATGATGATGGCCGCCACCGACAGGGCATAGGTCACCACGTTTGTAAGCCCGAACGGCACCAGCAGCGTGCTGGCGGCCATGGCCCCAAGCATCGCGTAGAAGCCGGGCGGGCGCGACAGGAAATCCGCGACGCGGAAGAGTAGGCGGTTCATCGGCCGCCTATCCGAGCAGCATGCCGGCTACCAGCACGGTGAGCAGCATCGATACCGGCACGGCCAGAAGCCAACGCGCCTCCAGAACACTGTTGCGATGGTCGTCCATGTTCGTTGCTCCTGTTGGCAGACTTGATGCTGCGAATTCCATGCCGGCAAACGAGGACGGGAGGCCTTCGTTCCGCCTGTCGGGCGACGGTCCGAGAGCTGTATCGGACTGAAGTCGGACGGACCTGCGAAGAGGGCCGAGCGCCGCAACCAAAGCCAGGGCCTCGCATTGGCACGCGCGCCGATTTCCGCGCGCCGCCGATAGGGAGCAGACATGAGCCTTGATAGATCGACAGACCTTGATAGATCGACAGACGATGTGGACGACCAACCATACGAGCCGGCATTCTTCGCCAGCAAATACGGCCTGCCGGCTCGGCTCGCCAAAACGATGATCGAGGCCAACGGCCCCGGGCGGCGAGCCTGCGACGCCGCCGCCAGGACCTACCTGCGCTACATGGCGCTCCGGCGTCGGCGCGACAGCTGAGCCTTGCCGCCGGCTGTGCTTTTCCACCTGCCGCGGTCCATTGCGGATGCAACCCGGGCGGGAACCAAAGCTGCGGGCGGCGGTTTATCCGGCGAAGGGACGAATTCAGGAACTAGGAAAAGAGCAATGAAAACAGTGCTTCTTGCTGCCCTGGCGCTCTGTGTCGCCGTCCCCGCCGTTGCTTCCGCGGCCGAGGCCGATGTCGTCATCAGGACGCATCACAGGCATTACTATCACCACCGCCCGGCGGTCGTCATCAATGACGAAGGCC
The DNA here is from genome assembly GCF_002295065.1 of Mesorhizobium sp. WSM3859. Classification (GTDB taxonomy): domain Bacteria; phylum Pseudomonadota; class Alphaproteobacteria; order Rhizobiales; family Rhizobiaceae; genus Mesorhizobium. The sequence goes on along the minus strand of NZ_NSGG01000028.1, from coordinate 13,653 downwards.
ACCGTCTTCACCACCGCCACCACGGCACGGTCGCCTTCTACGACAATGGCAAGCGCGGCTGGCGTCACCGCCATCACCGCCGCGATGACACCGTGATCGTCACGGGTTCGATCGGCCACCGGCACCACCATCGTCCGGTCGTGGTCGAGAGCGACTCCGATTATTGACGCAACGCGGCCGGGTTGTGCGCAACGAAGCACCGGCCGGCCGCGTTTGTTTGCCGATCTTATTCCTCGCGCAGGCCTCCTGCGCCGCCGGATGGTCGAAGTAGGGATGGTCGCCTCCTGATCTCGCTCGAGCGGTCTTGCGGGGGAAGATCGCGCGTTGCGCCTCAACGCCCCATTGGACTTCGCCGCGACACAACCCATATTTGAGCCATGGAGCTTTGAGCGTGAGCATCGCGCGGGTGGCCCTCTTCGCCGCTGCTCTTTTGGGCGCGGCCGCCGTTTCTGCCTACTCCTCCGCCGGGAGCGGGAAGGTCGCGTTGAGCATCGCCGTCGACGGCGCCATCGGGCCGGCAAGCACCAGGCAGCTCGAGGACGCGCTCGACACCGCCGCCAGGCGCGACGCCGCGGTCCTCATCCTTCAGCTCGATACGCCGGGCGGCCTCGTCACCTCGATGCGCGAGATGATCGCCGACATCCTGGCCTCGCCTGTGCCGGTCATCGGTTATGTCGCGCCCTCCGGTGGTCACGCGGCCAGCGCCGGCACCTACATCCTCTACGCCACCCACGTCGCGGCGATGGCGCCCGGCACCAATCTCGGCGCCGCGACGCCGGTCGAGCTCGGCGGCCTGCCGTCGCTTCCAGACGGCGAGAAGGGCAAGGACCAGAAGGACGCAACCGGGCAGCCGGCCGGCGACGCGATGATGGCCAAGGTGACCAATGACGCGGTGGCGCTCATCCGCTCGCTCGCCGAGATGCGCGGGCGCAACGGCGACTGGGGCGAGAAGGCGGTGCGCGAGGCGGCGAGCCTGTCGGCCCACGCCGCGCTGCAGGAACATGTCATCGACTTCGTCGCCCGCGACACCACCGAGCTTCTGCAGCTTGCCGACGGGCGCACCGTCGAGGTAGCCGGCAGGAAAGAGGTGCTGGCGACCAAAGGGCTGCCGGTCGAGACGCTGGAGCCCGGCTGGTTCATTCGGCTGCTGGCCGTCATCACCGACCCGAACACGGCAGTCATCCTGATGCTGGTCGGCGTCTACGGCATCGTTTTCGAGTTCACCAGCCCGGGCGCCGTGGCGCCGGGCGTCATCGGCACCATCTGCCTGGTGCTCGGGCTCTACGCGCTGAACCTCCTGCCGATCAATTACACCGGTCTCGCCCTGATGCTGCTCGGCGTCGCCTTCCTGATCGTCGAGGCCTTCAACCCAACCGTGGTGCTGGGGCTGGGCGGCGTCGCCGCCTTCCTGCTGGGCTCCGCCATGCTGCTCAAGGTCGAAGGGCCGGGCTTTGCCATGTCGTGGGCGGTCATCGGCCCGGCCGCCGCGCTGACGCTCGGCCTGGCCTTGCTCACCGGCACCTATGTCTGGGCGGCGCGCAAGAACCCGCCGCGCGTCGGCGGCGAGGCCATGCGCGGCCTTCCCGTCGAAATCCTCGACTGGCAGGGCGGCGAGGGGCATGTGCTGGCTTTGGGCGAACGCTGGCGGGCGAGGGCAGGCGAGCCCATGCAGCCCGGCGACCGTGTCGAGGTGACCGATGTCAGCGATCTCGTGCTGACGGTGCGGCGTCGCGATGCAGGCAACAACGGAGCAATAAAATGATGGTCGGTTACGTGGCCTATCTCATCATTGCGGTGGCCGTGATCATTTTCCTGGCGGCGGCAATCCGCATCCTCAGGGAATATGAGCGCGGCGTGGTCTTCACGCTCGGCCGCTTCACCGGGGTCAAGGGTCCCGGCCTGATCATCCTCGTCCCCTTCGTCCAGCAGATGGTGCGGGTCGACCTGCGCGTGGTGGTGCAGGATGTGCCGCCGCAGGATGTCATCTCGCGCGACAATGTCTCGGTCAAGGTCAACGCCGTGCTCTATTTCCGCATCGTCGACGCCGAGCGGGCGATCATCCAGGTCGAGGATTTCATGGCCGCCACCAACCAGCTGGCGCAGACCACGCTGCGCTCGGTGCTCGGCAAGCATGAGCTCGACGAGATGCTGGCCGAGCGCGACAAGCTCAACAGCGACATCCAGGAGATACTCGACCAGCGCACCGATGCCTGGGGCATCAAGGTTTCCAATGTCGAGATCAAGCATGTCGATCTCAATGAGAGCATGATCCGCGCCATCGCTAAGCAGGCCGAGGCCGAGCGGCTGCGCCGCGCCAAGGTGATCAACGCCGACGGCGAGCAGCAGGCGGCGGCGAAGCTGGTCGAGGCCGGCCGCATGCTGGCAGCCGAGCCGCAGGCCATGCAGCTGCGCTATTTCGAGGCCCTGCACGACATCGCCGGCGAGCGTTCGTCGACGGTGGTGTTCCCCCTGCCGGTGGAACTGCTCGGGCAGTTCATGAAGGCGCAGGGCAAGTGAGGCACTGAGCCTGCTGCTTCCCATGGGTGAGGCGAAGGGCTCCGCCAAAGGAGGAGCCGCGTTCGCCAACGGGGCGCAACCGGGAACCACCTTGAGTGGCGGCCTTAACCCGGAAACAACTTTTCAAGTGCTTTTAATGCCCCGATCGGAGATGGGTATCGGCGTCATGTGGCAGCATCTTTCGGCAAATCTCGCCGCGGTGGCGCTGTTCGTTTCCGGCTGGAACTACGTGCAGCCCTGGCTCGAGGGCCGCTCTCAAAGGGTCAGGCTGCTCGTCTTCGGCTGCATCATGGGCTGGGGCGCGCTGGCCTCCATGCTGTTGACCGTCGAGGTTAAGCCGGGCGTCCTGCTGGATCTCAGGACGTCGCTGGTGGCGACGGCCGGCCTGTTCGCCGGCATGCCGGGCGCGTTGGTGGCCACCGCTTTTCCGCTGGGATATCGCATCGCGATCGGCGGCCACGGCCTGACCGCCGGCCTGATCGGCATCGCGGTGGCATTCGCCGCCGGCGTTCTTGCCAACCGCCTCATCGGGCGCCACCAAACGCGCGCCTGGCAAGTGCTCGTGTTTGCGGTTTGTGTCGGCCTGTCCGGGCTTGTGCCCGTATCGATCCTGCCGCAAACGGCCGCCCCCGATATCGATGTCCACCTCGTGCTGCCGCTCATCGCACTCAATATCGCGGCAACCGCCGTGGCCGGCCTCGTCGTGCTGCACACACAGCTTGTCACCAAGGAGCGCGATCTGCTGCGCGCAGCGGTCGCCCAGGCGCCGGACTTCTACTATGTCAAGAACGCGCGCGGCCAGTTCGTCGCCGTGAACCAGACGGTCGCCACCTACAATGGCTATGAACACCCCGTGCAGATGACGGGCAAGACCGACTTCGACATAGCCGACGCCGCTCGCGCCCGCATCCTTTCCGGGTTGGAGCAGAGGATGCTGAAATCAGGCGAGGGGCTTGCCGACTTCGAGGAGCAGGTCCCCGATCTGAAGGGTAACCTTCGCTGGTTCTCGACCTCCAAGACACCTTTGCGCGATGTCGACGGCAACGTCATCGGCCTTGTCGGCGTCACACGCGACATCACGGCCCAGAAGCAACTCGAACAGACGCTGCTGGAGGCCAAGAACCAGCTCTCCTATGCGCTGTCCGAGATGTCGGACGGCCTTGCCATGTTCGATACCGAGGGCGTTCTGGTCTTCTGCAACCAGCAATACCGCGAGCTGTTTCCGCTGACCGGCGACCTGCGCGTCCCCGGTACAAGGCTGCGCGACATCCTGGAAGCCGTGACCGTGACCGGCGAGCAGGCGGGCATCCCCAAGGGCCACGAGCGGGAATGGATAGACAGCGTCGTGGGCGCGCTCCACACCCCCGGCGAGCAGCAGATCAAGCTGTTCGACGGCCACTGGCTGATGCTGAGGACGAGACCCACCCAGGCCGGCCTGGCGCTGGTGGTCGTCTCCGACATCACCGAGATCAAGAGCACCGAGGGAGAGCTCACCACGCTGAGCAACCAGCTGGCGCAGCTCGCCAACACCGATCCGCTTCTGGGTGTCGGCAATCGCCGCGCTTTCGATCAGGCGCTGGCCGGCGTGGTTGCGGATACCAGCCAGTCCGAGCGGGAAATCGCGCTGCTCCTGATCGATGTCGATTCGTTCAAGGCCTATAACGACCGTTATGGACACCTTGCCGGAGACGAGTGCCTGCGCCAGATCGCCGACTGCCTGCGCCAGCGCACGCGTGCCGGCGATTTCGTGGCGCGCTATGGCGGCGAGGAATTCGCGATCATCCTGCCGGATACGTCGGCGGCCGGCGCCATGCGCGTCGCCGACAATCTGCGGGCCGCGGTGCGCGAGCGGGCGCTGGAACATGATCGCAGCGCGCGCAAGGTCGTCACCATCAGCGTCGGTGTCGCCATCAGCGGCCCGACCGCCCGCCACGACCCGACCAGCATGATCCTGCAGGCGGACAAGGCTCTCTACGCCGCCAAGGCAGGCGGGCGCGACGCCACGCGGCTGGCCGAGCCGGACGCCGGCTTCCAGACCATTCCGCTTCCGCGCAAGGCGTGACAAGCGCAGCGGGAAAGGCATCGGAACAAGCGGGTGCTTGCGGCCAGGCGTCAATCCGCCTCGCCGCCCGAACCCTTGCCGCACTCGGCCAGCACCTTGCCGATCGCGGCGCCTGAACCTTTCAGCGGAAACGTCGCCTCGCCATACTTGTCCGCGCTGACCGTCACGTCGCCCTTGCCGCGCAGGAGCGCCAGCAACGGGTCGGTCGGGCCGGAGAGCTCGGTCGTGAAATAGTTGTACATCGCCTCCAGCTCGAGCTTCTTCGTCAAGCTCTTGCCGCCGGCCTTGAAGGTGAAGGAGCCGCTGATGCCGGGCTCCAGCTGCCCGCCCGCGGCGCCGAGGTCGTAGCTCAGCACCGGCTTGCCGAAACAGGCGAGCATCAGATGCGCATCGCCCTTCGACCCGCCGCACACCGAGGCCGTCATCACGCTGCCGCCCTCGTCCTCCTCCATCTTGGCCGACCAGGAGCAGGACGCGCCATGGGCGGGCAGGGTGGTGAGCAATGCCAGGATGAGTGTTGCCAGCCCGCGCCTCATGATCGCTCCCTCTCGTGAGGCGGTGATCATACAGAGATTGGCGAAAACGGGCGAGCGCGCAATCTCCCACGGAGATGTCCGGCAGGACAGAGGTGCGTGAAGGAAAGCCGACCTATCGATGAGTTGCGCTCACCGGGCCTTGGCCGTCTGGAACAATTCCACCAGATTGCCGGAAGGGTCGACAAGCAGGATTTGCGAGCCGCCCGGCCCGGTCACGATTTCATTGCGGAAGCTGAGGCCCGCCGCGCGCAGCCGGGCAACCTCGGCCGCAATATCCTCGACGATCAGGTGGATGCGGTTCCAGCCGCCCGGGCCCGGCCGCTCGCCATCGGGCATCGGCCTGCCCGCTGAACTGGTCGGACCGCTGAGGAGCAGCCGAAGCGCTCCCCTCGAGACATCCGCGAAGGCTGGCGCATGGTTCGAAAGCTGCGTGAAGCCCAGATGCTTCATGTACCAGGCCAGGGCCTCATCGACGTCGTTGACCATGTATCGGACATTTACAGTCGTGGACATTAGTCTCGCCTTTTGCGTGAACGGACCAGCCGGTTTAGTCGGGCTTACCGCCAGGCTGCCTCATTTTTCTGCTCATAGTCCCTGAATGCCTTGATCAGGCCGCCCACGACCTCCGCCGACGTTTCGAACATCGCCTTCAACTGGGGCTCATCGACCTTCGTGATGTCTTCCCGGAGGTGGTCCTGGATCTCCTGGAATGCTTTCTGCATTTTCTGCGTGTGGTGCCGCGGATCACGGTCGGCTGCGCTTGCCATTGTCCGTCTCCATTCCTGGAGTGCTTTGTTGCAAACGCGCGCACAGAGGGAGGGTTCCGTCACCAGGCATTGTCAGCGGCGGCAGGCGCGCCACCTATTGAGCGAACCCGACCGCCGTGGAATTGCAAGGAGCAAGGCAATGACCGACGACGAGGCCGCGATCCGACAGGTGGTCGAGACATGGATGGTGGCGAGCCGCAAGGGCGATCTGGAGACCGTGCTCGACCTGATGACGGACGACGTCGTCTTCATGGTTCCCGGCAAGGAGCCATTCGGCAAGCAAGCCTTCGCCGCTGCCTTCAAAGGCATGGGCAAGTCAAAGGTCGACGGCGCGAGCGAGATCGTCGAGCTCAAGCTTTTCGGCGACTGGGCCTATATCCGCAACCGCATCGACGTGACCGCCACGCCGCCGGGCGGCGAGCCGGTGCGGCGGTCCGGCTATACGCTGACGCTGCTGCGCAAGGAGAGCGACGGGCGCTGGCGGCTGGCGCGGGATGCGAACTTGCTGGCCGGGTAGCGCGCCGCGGTCCTCACCGCCGCCAGGGCGGCTCGGGCGAAAATCGCTTGCCGATCCAGTCGGCGAAGGCGCGGGTCTTGGCGGCCTGGCCCCTGGCCGAGGGCATGACGACATAGACCGCGCCCTCGTCGGCCAGCGTCCAGTCCTCCAGGATCGGCACCAGCCGGCCGCTGGCGAGCTCGCGTCCGACCAGCCAGTCGGTGCTCATCATCAGGCCGACGCCCTGCACGGCGGCTTCGACCAGCACCTCGGCGTCGTCGCTGACCAGCGGCCCGGAAACCTCGACGCGCGCGCGCCGGCCCTCGCGGTCGGTCATCTCCCAGGCCGGAAAGGTCTGGAAGCCGGTGAAGCCGAGGCAGGAATGCTCAAGCAGCGCCTGCGGGGTCTCCGGCCTGCCCCTTCGGGCGAGGTAGGACGGGGCGGCGCAGAGCAGCCGGCGCCGCGTCGCCACCTTGCGCGCCACCAGGCGTGAATCCTCCAGGCTGCCCAGCCGCACGGCAACATCGAAATTCTCGGCGACGAGATCGGCGAAACGGTTGGAGAATTCGGCCTCGATGCGCAGATCCGGGAACTCGGCGAGGAACTGCGGCAGGAACGGGGCTATCCACATGCGCCCGAACGTGCCGGGCAGCGCCAGCCTGAGCAGCCCGCGCGGCCGGCCGCCGGCATGGGCGGAGGCGGCGGCCTCGGCCTCGTCGACAGAAGCCAGGATGGCGCGCACGCGCACCAGGAATTCCGCGCCCGCTTCGGTCAGCGACACGCTGCGCGTCGTGCGGTGGAGCAACCGCACCCCCAGCCGCTCTTCCAGCGATTGCAGTCGGCGCGAGAGGATGGTCGCGTCGCGCCCGACCCTTGCTGCCGCCCGGGTGAAGGAACGCGCCTCGGCGACGGCCGCGAAGGCGGCCATTTCGGCGAGGGCGGAGGGTTCAACTGATTGCTGCATTATTTGCAATTCTCAAATGCAAAAGCCGACAATTATCGAGGAATAGCGCAGCAGATAGGTTCACTCAACCGTCAATCGACCACCCACGGAGTGAACCCATGAAAGCCATCGAACTCAGCCAGCCCAGGCTCGACGCCTTCCGCGCCGCCAGCGTCGCCACGCCCGAACCGCAGCGCGGCGAGGTGCTGATCCGCCAGCGCGCGGCGAGCCTCAATTTCGTCGACGTCGCCGTGGCGGGCGGCAACTATCCCGGACCGGTTTTCCCGCTCATACCCGTCGCCGACGGCGCCGGCGAGATCGTTGCGCTCGGCGAGGGCGTGACCACGTTTGCCGTTGGCGACCGCGTCGTCGCCCATGCCAAGCCGCGCTGGATCGGCGGCAGGCCGCGGCCCTACGAGATGAGGCAGATGCGCGGCATCTCGCTGCCCGGATCGCTCGCCGAATATGTTGCGCTCCCGGCCAATTCGGTCGTGCCGGTGCCGGCGCATCTCTCCTTCGAGGCGGCCTCGACGCTGCCCATCGCCGGCACCACCGCCTGGAACGCGATCCGCGCCGCCGATGTCGGACCGGGCTCCGTCGTCGTGCTGCTCGGCACCGGCGGCGTCTCGATCTTCACGCTTCAGCTTGCCAAGGCGGCCGGCGCCACCGTGATCATCACCTCGTCCTCGGACGAGAAGCTGGAGCGGGCCAAGGCGCTCGGCGCCGATCACCTGATCAACTACCGCTCGACGCCGGACTGGGACGGCAAGGTGCTGGAACTGACCGATGGCCTCGGCGCCGACCTCGTCGTCGAGACAGGCGGCACCGCCACTTTCGCCCGAGCGGTCAACGCCACCGCGCCCGGCGGAACGCTGTTCACCATCGGCTTCGTCACCGGCGCCGAGGCGACGGTCAACCTGCTGCCGATCATCATCAAGGCGCTGAAGGTGCTGGGCAACAATACCGGATCGGTCTCCGACTTGCGCGACGCCGCCCGCGCCGTCAGCGCCGCCGGCATCGAGCCGGTCGTCGACAAGGTGTTTTCGCAAGAAGAGGCGACCGAAGCCTATACCCATATGGCCGCCGGCGGCCTGCATTTCGGCAAGCTGGTGTTCGGGCTGGATTGGTAGCCGACGCTTGAGATTGGCGAAAGCGGTCGAGCGCTGATCTCCCCCTTGTGGGTCCCTTGTGGGGGAGATGTCCGGCAGGACAGAGGGGGGCGCTTTCCCGCCGGCGTATCAAAGGCCTGGGTTCCTCGCCCCTGCCAAAGGCGGGGGAGAGGTGTCCGCGAAGCGGACGGAGAGGGGGCCTTCGTAGGGCGCTCCCCTCTCCGTCTCGGCTTCGCCGAGCCACCTCTCCCCACATTCGTGGGGCGAAGAACCTCGATCCTGAGAGGACGGCGCTCCGTCAAGCCCCACTTCCTCGCACCGACCTCAGATCAGCTTCTCCAGCGTGATCGGCAGATCCCGCACCCGCTTCCCCGTCGCGTGGAACACCGCATTGGCAATCGCGGGCGCAATCCCCACGATCGCCAGTTCTCCCACGCCCTTGCCGCCGAGCGCGGAGGAGTGCGGGTCGGGGATGCCGACTGAGATGGTCTGGATGTCGGGGATGTCGGCATTGGTCGGCAGCATGTAGTCGGCGAAATTGCCGTTGACGATGCGGCCGTGGCGGCGGTCGACGATGCCTTCCTCGAGCAGCGCCTGGCCGATGCCCATGATGATGCCGCCCTTCCACTGACTCTCGGCCAGCTTGGGGTTGTAGAGCCGGCCCGAATCCAGCGCCGACACCACGCGCGACACCCGCACCGTGCCGAAGTCTTCATCCACCCGCACCTCGACGAAATGCGCGCACCAGGAATAGCGCGAATAGTCGCCCTCGGTGTGCGGGATCGACTTGGCGATCGTAGTGTAGTTCTTGTAGCGCTCCTCGGCCGTCGTGCTCGCCGGCAAGGTGTCGCCCTTGGCCTCGATCCTGTCGCGGCCGACGGCGCTCATGAGTTCGGCGATCGACAGCTCCGGTCCTTCGCCGCGCGGCGAGGCGATGCGGCCGTCCCGCACCTGCAGCGTGTTCGCCTGCAGCTTCTGGAATGGCGAGCGCGGATCGGAGAGCGCAAGGCCGATCAGCTCGTCCAGTGCCTGACCGGCCGCCTTGTAGACGGCGCCGGTCATGACGCCGGCCAGCCGCGAGCCGCCGGTGACGCCGGCGCGGGCGAAGTGGGAATCCCCGAGCTTAACCGACACGCGTTCCACCGGCACGCCGAGCGTTTCGGCGGCGGTCTGCGCCAGGATCGTGTAGGTGCCCTGGCCCATGTCGATGGAGGAACTTTCGACCACGACCGAACCGTCGGCGAGGATCTTCACCACCGCCTCGCCATGGGCGCGCCGCACCGGATAGGTGCCGGCCGCCACGCCCCAGCCGATCAGCTGATGACCGTCGCGCATCGAGCGCGGCTCGGGCGAGCGCTTCGCCCAGCCGAAGGCTTCGGCGCCGGCGGCAAAGGCTTCGCGCAGCTGGCGTGTCGACCACGCCTTCTTTGCGTGCGGATCCTGTTCGGCATAGTTGATCAGCCGCATCTCCAGCGGATCGATGCCGAGCTCATAGGCGAGCTCGTCGATGGCGCATTCGATGCCGAAGGCGCTGGGGTTCTCGCCCGGCGCGCGTTTTGCGCCCGGCACCACGGTGTTGACCCGCACCACATTCTGCCTCGAGGAGAAGTTTTGCGTGGCATACATGATCGAGGTGACCGAGCCGAGCGGCTCGACCCACATGCCGTCGACCGCGGTTTCATTGACGCCGCGATGCACGATCGACTGGATCCTGCCATCCCGGTCGGCGCCGATCGCCACCGTCTGCCGCGTCGCCGCGCGGCCGCCATAGGACGTGAAATTCTGCGGGCGGTTGAGCACCAGCTTCACCGGCCGGTCGAGCATCCTGGCCGCGGCCGCCGCCACCGCGCTGTGGGCCAGCGCGAGCGCCTTGGAGCCGAAACCGCCGCCGACATAGGGCGAGACCAGGCGCACATTCTCGAACGGCACGCCGAACCATTCGGCATAGGTGCGCGCCATGCCGTCCAGCCACTGGCTCGGCTCCCAGATGGTGAGCTCGTCGCCTTGCCAGCGCGCGATCAGCCCGTGCGGCTCCATCGCCGCCTGGAACTCGCGCGGCGTGTTGTAGGCCGCGCAGATGCGCACCGGCGCTTCCGCGAAAGCGGCTTCAGCGTCGCCCCATTCCTTGGTCATGGCGTCGATCGGGATGCCGTCGCCGGCCTTGCCGTCGCTCAAGTCGACGATGGCCGGCATCTCGTCGTACCAGACCTTGACGAGTGCTGCCGCCGCCACCGCCTGCTCGAAGGTCTCGGCCACGACGGCCGCAATGTGCTGGCCGGAAAAGGTGACGTCGCGCACGAGCGGCGCGTAGGTCGGCTGTGCCGGCGGGTTGCCCAGCCAGTCCGACGCGCCCTTCAGCTCCATGATGGTGTCGGGTGTCAGCACGGCAAGCACGCCCGGCGCGGTCTCGGCCGCGCGTGCGTCGATGCCGATGACCTTGCCGGCGGCAATCGTCGCGCCGACCAGCACCGCATGCGTCAGCCCTTCGAGCCGCTGCTCGACGGCGTACTTTGCCGCGCCCGTGATCTTGGCCGGGCCGTCGACGCGCGACAGCCTGCCGCCGACCGCTTCGAGGCGCGCGCTGTCCGACGCTGCGTGCTTCATGTCATGAACGGTCATGCCGTCTCTCCCAATTTGAGGATGGCGCGCACGACGACGCGCGGCGCCAATGCGATCTTGTAGTGGTTGGCGCCATGGTCGACGGCGCCTTCCATGGCGAGCTCGCTCGCCTTGCGCACGGTCTCTTCGTCGAGCATCTGGCCCTTCAGCGCCTCTTCGACGGCGCGTGCCCGCCACGGTTTCGTCGCGACGCCGCCGAACGCGACGCGGATGTCGCGGACGGTGCGGCCGTCGCCTTCGAGCTCCAGCCCCACCGCCGCGCTTGCGGCCGCGAATTCATAGGACTGGCGGTCGCGCACCTTGACGTAGGTCGAGCGCCTGGCTGCCGCCGAGCCGGGGATTTCGATCGCCGTGATCACCTCGCCGGGGCGGATGTCATGCTCCTGCTCGGCGGTGGCGCCCGGGGCGAGGAAGAAATCCTCGACCTTGAGCTTGCGCTCGCCGAGATCGACCTCGGCGTCGAAGGCGACGAGCGCGATTGCCAGGTCGCCCGGATAGGTGGCGATGCAGGCCTCGCTGGTGCCGAGCACCGCATGGCCGCGCGTCACGCCGCCGATCGCCGAGCAGCCGCTGCCGGGCGCGCGCTTGTTACAGGCCGGGAAGTTCTGCGGATCGCGGAAATAGGGACAGCGCGTGCGCTGCATCAAATTGCCGCCGATGGTCGCCATGTTGCGCAGCTGCGCCGACGCCGCCTGCCACAGCGCTTCCGAGACGGCGGGGAAGAGGTTCTTCACCTGCGGGTTGTCGGCGACATGGCTCATCCTGGCCAGCGCGCCGATGACGGCGCGGTCGGCGGTCACGTCGATGGCGTTGAGCCCCTCGATATGGCTGATGTCGATCACGGTCGAAGGTTCGGCGACGCCGCATTTGGCGAGGTCGATCAGCGTCGTGCCGCCGGCAAGCAGCATCGCGCCGGGCAGGGCGGCCGCGTTACGCGCGGCCTCGATATTGCCGGCGCGGAGGTAGGAAAAATCTCTCATGAGCGCAGCTCCTGTGCGGCCTGGCGGACGGCGGCGACGATGTTGGGATAGGCGCCGCAGCGGCAGAGATTGCCGGCCATGTATTCGCGGATCTCCTCGTCGGAACCGGCATGGCCCTCGCGGATGCAGGCCACCGCCGACATGATCTGTCCCGGCGTGCAATAGCCGCACTGGAAGGCGTCCTGTTCGAGGAACGCGGCCTGCACGGCGTTGAGCGTGCCGTCCTCGTCGGCCAACCCTTCGATGGTGGTGATCTCGCGGCCTTCGACTTGCGCTGCCAGGGTCAGGCAGGCAAGCACCCTTTGGCCATCGACATGGACAGTGCAGGCGCCGCACTGGCCCTGGTCGCAGCCTTTCTTGGTGCCGGTCAGCGCAAGCCGGTCGCGCAATGCGTCGAGCAGCGTCACGCGCGGCTCGATCTCCAGCGCATGGTCGCGGCCGTTGATGGTGAGATGTACGGAAAGCGTGGTGGGACTGATGGTGACTTGGTCATTCATGAGGCGTCGGGCTCCAATTGCTGGACGCTTGAGCGGATGGAAATGGGGCTTGGGGGGTGAGGGGCAAGGGAAGGCGCAGCCTAATCTCCCCCCTTGAGGGGGAGATGGCCGCGAAGCGGTCAGAGGGGGTCGTCTCACATGGAGCGCCAACCTCGTCTTGGGCCGCAAAGGGCGCCGGCGCTTCACGCGTGGTGACCCCCTCTGTCGCCTCCGGCGACATCTCCCCCTCGAGGGGGGAGATTATCGGCGCCCCACTCCAGCGGTCAGGTGAAGCTTTCCGTCCATGATCTGGTGACATAACGCTTCCCCTGGTTATATGATAAAAGCGCTCCACTAAAGCGGAGGTGCCTCCGTTTATCTAACTGGGGTCTGGCCAGTCATGGTTCAACCCCCCATATTGCGTCGGTGGAGAAAAAAGTGCCCGACCAGGAAATGACCGCTGAAGCGACGCGTGACGCGCCGGCGCAAAAGCCGCTGCGCGCCGATGCGCAACGCAACCGCGAAAAGCTGGTCGAAGTGGCGGCGCAAATGTTTGCCAGCGACGGCGTCGATGCCTCTCTGGAGGAGATCGCCAAGCGGGCAGGGGTCGGCATCGGCACGCTCTACCGCCACTTCCCGACGCGCGAGCATCTGGTCGAGGTGGTCTACCGCCGCGAGGTGGAGGGCCTCTGCCACGCGGCCGAGGACCTCGCCCGCGAACATCCGGCCGATGTGGCGCTGGAGCTCTGGATGCAGCGCTTCGTCGACTACATCGCCACCAAGCGCGGCCTCGCCACCAGCCTGCGCCTGCTGCTCACCACCAACTCGACGCTGTTCTCCGACACGTCCGGCCGCGTCTCCGGCGCCATGCGAAGCCTGGTCCAGGCCGCCGCCGCCGCGGGAAAAATCCGCGCCGACGTCGACTCTTCCGATGTCATGCATGCGCTGGGCGGCATCTACTCGGCGCCCAACACGCCCGACTGGCGCGAGCGGTCGGGGCGGTTGGTGAAGCTCTTGATGGATGGATTGCGGTTCGGGGCGAGGGGATAGGGCTCCCCCTTCTCCCACAAGGAGGGTTTTGCACGGGGAGCGAGTTCTGTTTGTTGGGCTAGTGAGGCGTTTTTTGAAGGCGTGAGGAGCGGTTTTCG
>NZ_NSGG01000027.1 GCF_002295065.1 Mesorhizobium sp. WSM3859 | reverse complement strand
GCGGCGGACAGCAACTCAGGGGGAAAACTGTAACCCATGTATCCGGTTCAAAGTGTTACCCATCTATCGGCTGGACACTATGGCGCGCTACCCGCCAGATCGTTGCCTCCCTGATCGCCGCGATCTTTACTCAGCCGCCCCTGGCAACTCTGCGCCGAAATCTCCATGCCCTGCGACATCGTTGGCGTGAGCCACCACGAAAGCGCAAGTTTCAGTCCATGCCAAAGCTATCTTAGCGCATATGCCCTTGCGGGGGAGATGTCCGGCAGGACAGAGGGGGGTGTGACGGATCGCCAACGCCTGCGGTTCATTTCCCCTCCATCACCGGCAGATCCCTCGCCGCCTCGTCGATCTCAGCCCAGGGATCGCCCGACGTCTCCAGCAGCCCGGGCAGCGAGGCGTAGTTCAGATCCTCAGGCGCGTCGATCGTCTCCAGGTCGGTCCAACTCACCGGGGTCGAGGCGGGCAGGTTGGTGCGGGCGCGCAGCGAATAGGGCGCGGCGGAGGTGTGGCCGCGGGCGTTGCGGTGGAAGTCGATGAAGATCCGCTTCTTGCGGTTCTCCTTGCCCATCGTCGTGGTGAAGGTGTCGGGCGCGCTGGCGGCCAGCAAAGTCGAGATGGCGCTCGAGGCCTGGTGCAGTTTTTTCCAGTTCTGCTTGCGCGTCACCGGCACGGTGATGTGGATGCCCTTGCCGCCGGAGGTCTTGGCGAAGGGGACCAGCCCCAAACTCTCCAGCCCGCCCTTGATGTGGACCGCCGCCTCCACCACCTCGCGCCAGGAAATACCCTCGCCCGGGTCGAGGTCGAAGACGATCTGGTCGGGCTTGTCGAGTTTTGATCGGTGCGTGCCCCAGGTGTGGAACTCGACGACGCCGAATTGCGCCAGCGCCAGATAGCCCTTGGCGTCCTCGACCGAGAGATAGGTTTTCGTCTCGCCTTCCGAATTGACGCTCTCGAACACCGCCACCGAAGGCGGCATGCCGGTGAAGGCGTGGCGCTGGAAGAAGCAATCCTGCGGTTTTCCCGTCGGACAGCGCACCAGCGACACCGGGCGGCCGATGATATGCGGCAGCATGAAATCGCCGACCAATGCGTAATAGACGGCGATGTCGAGTTTTGTCGGGCCGGTCTTGCCGAACAGCCGCCGCTCCGGATTGGTCACCCAGATGGTGGCGAGGTCGGATTCGGCGATCAGGCGCTTGCGCTTGACCGGCGCCGGCGTGGTCAGCCCGCCGACATCGCGCAACCCGCGAAAGACGCCGTGGCGGATCGCATTGTCGGCGGTGCGGTTCGAATAGCGCACGCGCGCCGACAGCAGCGGCTTCACCCAGTGCATCTCGCGCATGATCTCGCGCGGCACGCCTTCAGGCGGGCTGGCGCCGGCCATCAGCCGCTCCAGCCTGGCAAGCAGCTCGGTCGCCATGTCGCGGTCGAAGCCGGTGCCGACCTTGCCGCGATAATGCAGCTCGCCATTTTCGAACTCGGCCATGCCGAGCGCCGCCAACCCTTCCGCCCGATCGGAGACGGTGTAACCGGCGATGACGAAATCATCCGTCTTTTGCGCCTTCACCTTGGTCCAGCTCTTGGTGCGGCCGCTCGTGTAGATGGCGTCGGCGCGCTTGGAGACGACGCCTTCCAGTCCAAGGTCCGAAGCCTGGTCGTACAGACCCTGCCCGTCGCCCTCGACATGGTCGCTGTACTGGATGGCGGCATTGGCGGCCTGGCCGGCGAGCAGCTCGGCAAGCAGCGCCTTACGCTTTATCAGCGGCGCCCTGCGCAGGTCCCAGCCGTCGAGATGCAAAAGGTCGAAGGCGTAGAAATGCAGTTTCGAGCCGGCGCCTTCGGCCAGCGCGTCCTGCAGCAGCGCGAAGCGCGAAATGCCTTTCTCGTCGAGCACCATGATCTCGCCGTCGATGATCGCCTGCGCGACCGGCAGACGCGAAAAGGCCTGCGGAAGATCGCCATAGCGCTTCGTCCAGTCGATGCCGCCGCGGGTGATCAGCCGCACCTCGCCATCCACCACATGCGCCATGGTGCGGTAACCGTCGAATTTGATCTCGTGCAGCCACAACTCGCCCGTCTTCTCCGCCGGTCCCTCGCCGCCCGGCGGTTTCGGCACCTGGGTGGCAAGCTGCGGCTCGATACGGGTCGGCGGGGCGGCCTTGACGGCGCCTAGCAGCGCGCCGGGCTTCAGCGAACCCGGCTTCGGCGGCAGACGTTCCCGCTTCCTCGGCGGCGCCGCCAGTTCCTCGATGCGACGGCCGGACTTCACGCTTTCCGGCCGCACGCTCAGGATGTCGCGTTTCGCGTCCGAAGCGAGGTCGCGCTCCTTGAACAAGAGCCAGTTCTTCTTGTTCTCGTCCTCGCCGGGCTTGGGCTTCAGCCTTGTCAGCATCCAGCCGCCATTGAGTTTCTGGCCCGCCAGCCGGAACTTGAAGGCGCCGGTGCGCAGGCTTTTGTCGACGTCCTCCATCGGCGCCCAGGTGCCGGTGTCCCAGACGATCATCGGCCCGCCGCCATATTCGCCCTCGGGAATGACGCCCTCGAAGTCGATATATTCGATCGGGTGGTCCTCGGTCTCGACGGCAAGCCGCTTGTCGGCGGGGTTGAGCGAGGGGCCGCGCGGCACCGCCCAGCTCTTCAGCACGCCGCCGATTTCGAGGCGGAGATCGTAATGGTCGGCTGTGGCGTGGTGCTTGTGGACGACGAAGCGGTTGGAGCCCTCGAAGGCAGTGCCGCCCGCGGGCTCGGGAGTGCGGGAGAATTCGCGCTTGGCGCGGTAGGAGGTGAGCTTGGCGGGCATCGGTCAGGCGGAGGTGACGGCAAGCTTACCTTGCCAGCGCCGCGTTCCGGCACACCCCCCTCTGTCCTGCCAGCATTTCGGATTTTCCTATAGCGCGGCGAAGCAAGGGACCGGGATCAATCGTCAATCGCCGGCGTCAGCTCCAGCTCTGCCGGGGTCAGCCCCTGCCGCAGCTGGCTCAGCCGGAACTCGTCGACCCAATAGGCCTCGCCGTCGACGAGCACGCGGGCGCTGTAGGAGCCGCCGGAAAAGCGCTGCGCGGTGACATAGACCTTGTGGCGCTCGAGCGCGGTCTTCACCGCGGCGCGGCGGGATTTTTCTCTGGCGACGGGACTGGCCATGGCCTCACTCGAACTCGCTGCCGCCGAAGAATGCGGCTGCCATAAGCATGGCGGAGAGCGGAATGTGAGTCAATTTGCGGGACGCGGGCAGCGGTTCACCGCCCCGCCCGCAGGCGCCGCCAGCGCTGCATGAATTCCTGCGCGAGCTTGAACAGGCGCGGGTTGTCGCGCACGAAGGCGACGCCGCGGCCGCGATACTTGATCGCTTCGCTCGCCGCCACGCCCTTCAGCGTGATGCCGTAGCAAAGCTCGGACAGGACCGACTTCACCGCGCCCATATGCTCCTTGTAGCTCTGGTTGCCGACCGACAGGTCGAAATAGTCGAAGCCCTGCCCGCGTCCCCAGCGGATCAGCTCGCCCATGATGCACAGCCCGGGCGAAACGTTGGGCACCGCGGCCTGGTCGATCGCGACCAGCAGCGCATGCAGTGTGCCCAGATGGACCGCCAGGTACTGGACCGCGACCATGACGTCGCCGGCGCGCAGGCCGAAGATCCGCACCGACCCGTCCTTCAGGCCGCGATGCGCGGCCTCGCGGTAGAAATCGACCGCCGGCTGCTGCGCCAGGAGATCGAACCGGCCCAGCTCGCGAAAACGGCTGAGCCGCATCTCGACCAGCTTGCCGAAGATCGCGTCCACCAAAGCCGGCGTGTCGGCTTCCACCAGCGCCAGGCCGCCATTGCGGTCCAGCCGGCGCAGGTCCTTGTTGAGGGCCTTGACGAATGACGGACGGCAGATGCGCTTGACGACCGTCTCGGCGTCGCCATCCATGGCGATGCCGTAGTGGGAATGGATGGAATCGCGCGCCGGCGAAAGCAGCGCCAGGGGGTTGGCGACGCCGCCGATCTTTTTCGGGATACCGGTGATGTGGATGCGGTCCGCCGGCGGCAGCACGGAAAGCGCCGCCGCCCACGCGGCCTCGGCGGACTGCCTCGTCCACGGCGTGGCGTCGGCGAGCAAGGGCGCCGCATAGTCGCAGACCCCGCAGCTCAGCCACTCGATCACCCAATGGCCGAACGCGCGGCGCCGCATCAGCGGCACAAGCATGATCGGTTTGCCAGTCGCGGCGTCCCGCAATTCGACGATGGCCAGTTCGGCTTTCACGGGCATGAGCCGTTCGACGATCCCCTCGGCCCAGGCGAAATGCTGGTGGCCGGTGCACATGCCGGTCGTCTCGAGGCGCAGCCAGAGCGGTTTGACGGCTTCGAGGCTGGTGTGCAGCCGCGCCACATAGGCGCCACTGGCGGCGCCGGCGGGGTGCAGCGCCGCCTCGTCGTCGGCCAAGCCGGTCGTCATCGCCGCCATCGGCATTGCCTGGCTTGCCACATCATTCTCCTATCGTCTCTGCACGGCGAGCGTCGCCGCACGGCGCCAGGCGCCCAAAACACTGGGGCGCTGCTCGTTCGGATGCTTGGAATTCCACATGCGGTGACCCGCGAAATACCATGAGGTCACAAGCACGAAGGTCTCGGACACCGCGGCGCCGGCGAGCGACCATGTCGATGGCGCGACGGCCAACAGGACCCCGATCGTCGCCAGTCCGACAATCGCGCCGGCCAGGGTGATGAAGGCGACGATGCGGAAATCCCCGAGGATCTCGAGGACCACGCGCGGCATCACATAGGCCATGATCGGCACGAAGTTGGCGATGGCGAAAATTCCGATCAGGCCGACCGAGGCATGCTGCAGGGCCTGCGATTTGATCATCGGCAGGACGAACAGGACGCCGCAGCCATAGGCCAGGCTGCCGAAACCCATGACGAGCGCCCAGACCTTGGCCTGCGTCCAGACGCGGTCGAACTCCTTGTTGCGCACCAGCTTTGCAAGTTCCGGCTGCGTCATGTTGGAGAAGGCAAGGCTGGAGATGCGCAGCGGCGCGAACAGCACCAGCACCGCCGCCAGCGGCGCGTAGGCGGCCGGTCCGGCGATGCCGGCGACCAGCAGCGCCAGGCATTGCCCCTGGATGTTGGTGGTGGTGGCGCTGAACCCCGACCAGGAGAGCTGGGGCCAGAGCTTTGCGTAGCGCCGCCAGGTCGGCGCGCGGAAAGAGACGCGCAGCCTGCGGCGCGCCAGTTTCACCAGCACGGCGATGCCGACCATATTGGCGGCCGCAAGCGCGAAGAAGGTGGCCTGAAGCGCGTTCGCGAAGAACCAGATCGCCGCTCCCGCCAGCACGATGCCCGCGATGGTAAACACGGCGTCGCTGATGGAGACGACAATCTGCATGCGGCGCGCGAAAAAAGCCGTGCGCATGTGGCTGCGCAGCGACCAGGCGCCGACGAAACAGGCGGCGCCGATGCCGCTCGGATCGCCGAGCAGGCGCATCAGCAGTCCAGTGCCCAGCCCCATCAGCAGCGCCACCGCAAGAGCGGCCGATCCGAAGGTCACGTCATAAGCGTCGACGCCGATCCTGTTGGTGCTCTTGCTCATCCATACGGTCGCCGGAACGGCGGTGAGCGAGCGGATATAGGACAGGCCGACGCCGCCCATCACCATGGCCAGCGCGAAGAGGCCGTAGCCTTCCGCCGACAAAAGATGCAGCAGCGCGATGTTGAGGGCGAAATGGAAGCCGCTCTGCATCGCCTCGCCGCCGATCATCAGCATGAGGCGTCGCACCAGGTGGGCCGGGAAGGTGAACTTCACGGGCTCGTCTCCGCCTCGCGGGCGACACGCGCCCGCCCCCGCCGCGGCGTCGCGGCCTTCAGCTTGTCGGCCACGATCGCCACGATCGCGGCGGCGGCGATATGTTCGCTGAAGAGCGTCTCGTAGCGCGCCCGGCCGGCGGCGGCGAAGCCGCGCCAGAGCTCCGGCCGCTGGATGATCTCACCGAGCTTGCCGGCAAGGGCCCTGGCATCGCCCGGCGGCACATGCCAGCCGGTCTCGCCGTCGGCCACCACTTCCACCAGTCCGCCGATTGCCGACACCAGCGGCGGCCTGCCCCAGCCCATCGCCTCGATGGCGACGCGGCCGAGCGATTCCGGGCGACGCGACGGAACCGCCACGATGTCCGCCCAGCGGTAGTGGTCGGTGGGGTCGGAGACGAAGGGCAGCACCTCGACATGTCCGGTCAGCAGCCCCATGCGCCCGACCAGCTCGGCCAAGGCCTGCTCGCGCTCGACGCTTTCGAAGGCGCCGCCGACGAGGCGGACCTCGACGCGATCGCGCAACCCGGCGGGAAGCGAGGCGACCGCTTCGAGCAGCACCTCCTGCCCCTTGATGCGGTTGACGCGGCCAAGCAGCAGGATTTTTAGCGGGCGGCTGCCGTCATAGGTCACCGGCAGGGCGACCAGCGGCCCGGCGACGCCGTTATAGACGACATGCGTGCGCCGCCCCCTGGCATCGACGGCCGGCGGATCGCCGAAAGTGGCGCGCGTGGCTCGCGAGTTGAAGATCAGGTCCGCACGGCTCCAGCGCATCAGGGCGACAAGCACTTTGCGCAATATGCCCTCGGGGATCTCGTGGATGTGCAGCAGCGCCTTGCGCGGCAAAAGCCGCGCCGCCAGCGCATAGTCTGCGATGATCGAGGTGTTGATATAGGTCAGGTCGCTGCCCCGCATGCGGCGCCAGGCGCGCCAGAGCGCCGCCGGCAGCCGCGCCATCTCGACGGTGGCGAGCCTGAGCATCGCCTGGCGCCTGAGCACCCAGAGCGGCTCGAACACGATGCGGCTGGCATGCGGCGCCAGGATATCGACGATCGGCCCCTCGCGCGGCAGCACGACCTCGATCTCGGCGGCCGGAAACGCGGCGCGCAGCGCAGCCACGCTCTCCGCGAAGCTGCGGTCCGAACCATAGAGCTCGTAGCCCTGATGAACGCAGGCTATGCGCATTTCTATCTTTCCACCTTGCACCCCGGGCCGGCTCAGCACCGGACCCTTCAAGCGCGGAAGGAACTTCATGCCGAATCCGCACGCCGCTCTACCCAGCGGTGGCCACTGCAGGCCTCGGGAGCAAGGATCGTGCCGGGTATCGAACGCCCGGCTGCGACCCGAAAACCCAACCGTGCCCCGTATCGACACAGATACGTCGCGAAAGTTGACCGATAATGAAGCAAGCCCCGCGTTCTGAAGAGAAATTTTACACCTTCATGCGAGTATTCGTCCCGGGGGTACCCCTGGCACGGAAGTTGCTGGGCGGTCATTGACATAACGACAACCATGACCGGACCCGGGGAATCCTTTTATTTTGAAATCGGAACGACCTTCCACCCCGATCGAAAAGCCTTCGATCCTGATCCTGGGCACGCGCGGCATTCCGGCTTCCCATGGCGGCTTCGAGACTTTCGCCGAGCGGCTGGCGCTTTTCCTGGCCGGACGCGGCTGGAAGGTCGGCGTCTATTGCCAGAAGGAAGTCGAGCACGTCGGCCAAAGGGTGACGACCGGCACCTGGCGCGGCATCGAGCTCATCACCATCGAGGTCGCCTCCAAAGGGCCCCGCGCGACGCTCGAATTCGACTGGCAGTGCGTGCTCGACGCTGCCAGGCGCCCTGGCGTGTGCCTGGTGCTCGGCTATAACGGCGCGGTGTTCCTGACCTGGCTCAGGCTCATGCGGCGCAAGATCATCACCAACATGGACGGCATCGAGTGGCGGCGGCCGAAATGGGGGCCGGCGGCGCGCGCCTGGTTCTGGCTCAACGAATGGATCGGCGCCTGGCTCTCGCACAGGCTCGTCGCGGACCATCCGGCGATCGCCGATCACCTGGCGACAAGGCGGCCGCGCAGCGCCATCGCCACCATTGCCTATGGCGCCGACCCGGTGACCTCGGCGCCGGAGGAACCCGTTCGCGCGCTCGGGCTGGAGTCCGGCAGATATCTGGTCTCGATCGCGCGCATCGAGCCCGACAACAACATCCTGCCGATCATCGAAGCCTTCCGCCGCCGCGATCGCGGCGACATCAAGCTGGTGGTGCTGGGCACGCTCAACGACGACATCCCTTATCACCGCGCCGTGCGCGAGGCGGCAGGCACCACGGTGGTCATGCCGGGCGCGATCTACGACCAGGCGACGGTGAAGGCGCTGCGCTACCATGCGCGCGCCTATATGCACGGCCACACGGTGGGCGGCACCAACCCCTCGCTGGTCGAGGCGCTGGCCGCCGGCAACATGGTGATCGCGCATGACAATCGCTACAACCGCTGGGTCGCCGGCGAGGCGGCGATCTACTTCAACGACACCGACAGCCTGAGCCAGCGGATCGACGAGGCGCTGGCCGACGACGCGCTGGTGGCGCGCTGCAGCAAGGCGGCGCGGGCACGCGCCCGCGAAGCCTTCCGCTGGGAAGACGTGCTCGCGGCCTATGAGAAGGAAGCGCTGCGGCAGCTCGGCGCCGCCACGGCCGCGCCGGCGCAAGCCGACCGCGCCAAGCATGCATGACTGGGCACGCATGCCCGGCTGGTCGCGCCGCCGTCTGCTCGGCGCGGCGCTGGTCGCGGCAACAGTGCCGCTGGTCGCTACGGTTCCGCCGGTCATATCTCAAGCGCGAGCCGCCGGCGAATGGCCTTTCAGGCGCGGCGTCAACGCCTGGCCGTGGTTTGCGCTGACGCGCGAATTTCCCGCGCCCCGCACCGACTATGACTGGCCGCCTTTCCAGTCGCAGCGGCCCGTGCCGACGCCGGCCGACCTTGCCCGCCTGCGCGCCAGCGGGCTCGATTTCATCCGCCTGCCTGTCGATCCGGGCCCGTTCCTGGCCGCCGATACTGGCCCGCGCGCCGACCTCATGGCGATGCTCGGCGCGGCGGTCGAAGCGGCTCTAGCCGCCGATCTCGGCGTCATCGTCAACGTCCAGGCCAATGGCGCAACCCATTATTGGAATCCCGAGCGCATGGTTTCCAACACCGGCGCGCCGGAATTCGCCCGCTACCGCGCCTTCGTCGCCGACGTGGCCGGCATGCTCAAGGACATGGCGCCCGGCAGGGTCGCGCTGGAACCGGTGAACGAGCCGCCGCGGGACTGTTCCTCCGAGGCGTGGCCCAAGGTGCAGGCGGCGCTGCTCAGGGCCGCGCGGGGCTTAGCGAAAGACCTGCCGATCGTCGTGACCGGCGGCTGCGGCTCGATGGTGCGGGGCCTCACCGCGCTCGACCCGGCGCCGCTGGCGGAATTCGAGCCGGTCCTGTTCACCTTCCACTTCTACGAGCCCTATCTGTTCAGCCATCAGGGCGCGCCATGGATGCGCGAGCCGGTCTATCGCGCGCTGAACAACGTGCCCTGGCCAGCTTCGGCCGGATCGCTCGACAAGACGCTGGCCTCGGTCCGGGCAAGGATGGCAAAGGAGACAGAGAGGTCCGACGAAGCCAAGAAGGCCGCCTATGCCGAGACCGAGAAGGTGCTCAAAGTCTATTTCGACGCGCAGCCCGACCGCGGCTTCATCGACGGCTACCTCGCGCAGGTGAGCGACTGGGCGGACGGCCATGGCATCGCGCCCGGGCGCATCATCATGGGCGAGTTCGGTGCGCTGCGCACCGAAGCCCGCTACACCGCCGCGCCCAATCCCGATCGCGCCCGCTACATCGCCGATGTGCGGCAGAGCGCCGAAGCCGCCGGCTTTCCCTGGGCGTTCTGGGACTTGTTCGACGGCATGGGCATGATGGACGACAAAACCCGCGTGCTCGATCCCGCCATGATCGAGGCGCTCGGGCTGAGGATGCCGCCAAGTTGATTTGTTGAATCACCAAACCACGCTAAAGCTTTGGTTTGATGCGGGAGTCGGCGGTGGGGAGCCGGTGCATTCTTGCGAAATCGAGCCAGCGGCTCACAAATAAGGCGTGCCGGCGCCCGCAGCCAATCGCTGCGCCGCCGACAGCAAGAATGTACATCTATTTGCGCATTTCCGTTGATAGGTCGAGCAAATTGTGCAAATAATTGCACCTTGGCTTCCCAAGGGATCCTGGTGTCGGAGACGAACACCACCAAGATCAAGGCCCGGCTGGAACGGGAAGGCTGGCAGCTTGTCGGCGGCTCGAAACATGACAAATACAAGAAGGCCGGGATGCCCACGATCATGGTTCCCCGGCAGAAGACAGTGACGCCCTTGGCAGCCCGCTCAATCGCGAAAGCGGCGGGCTGGGAATAATACCGACTCCTCACCATCTCCATGAAGAGCAAGGCAACAAAGAACATAGGCCCAGGACGTGTCTCGCTATATCGCACTCGTGGATGCCGCGGACGGCATTGTCGGTGTGTCGTTCCCCGATGCACCAGGTTGCGTGGCCCAATCGGAAAACCGCGACGAGGCATTCAAGGATGCAACCGCGGCTCTGGCCGAATGGGTAGCTGAAGAACTGGCGGAGGGTCGTGATGCTCCCCGCCCCCGAAGCATGGACGAGCTTATGGCCGACGGAGAGGTACGATCGGCCTTGACCGATGGCGCCGTTTTGATCTCGGTCCCTCTCATTCGGGACTATGGCCGGCCGGCCCGGGCCAACATCTCATTGGATGCAGGCCTGCTGGCCGACATCGACGAAGCAGCCCATCGACTGGGTGTTACCAGGTCTGCGTTTCTAGCCGCGGCGGCCAGGGAGAGGCTTAAGGAAACCGTCTGATCGCTCCGGCCTGTACAGCGCCAAGGCAATCACCACGAATTTGGTCATCAGCGTTGTCTTGGACGCAAGGCTTTCCGAGGTGTTGATGATGAGAAGCCAGCCCAGCATCGGCAGCCAGATGCCGGGATGGCAGCGGCGAGCCACCTCGTGCATGAACAGCGCGAAGCCGAAGAACATCAAAAGCGTGAAGAAGGCGCCCTGATAGAGCGTCATGCGGATGATCGGGTTCTCGATGCCCTGTTCGAGGCCGCTGATGCGGCGGGTGCTCTCCAAAAGGTCGATGTCGGGGCCGACGATGATGTCGCGCAGCTCCAGCCGGCTGAACAGGTCGAACATCTGGACGCGCGCGTTGGCGCTGCCATTGTCGGAGACGAAGCGCTCGAGCAGCGCGTCGAAGAAGCCGTAATAGCCGGCGAGCATGATCGCCAGCGGCAGCAGCGCGGCAAGCATGATCACGAGCGCCGCGGCCAGAAGGTTGACGCGCCCGGTCCTGAGCTGGGCGACGCCGCGAGTCAGCATATAGACGCTGCCGAGCAGGACCGTCAGCACCATCGCCGAGCGGCCGCCGAAGGCGACCAGCGCGCAGAACTGCAGGCCGACCAAAGCCAGCCGAAGCGGCGTCGACAGGGAACGCGCGCCGGACAGCAGCGACAGCACATAGATCAAGGTGACCGTGGCATTGGACAGCGGGTGCCCCTGCAGCGCCGTCGAGCGCGGGTCGTTGACGAACACCGCGCCGTCGAACCTGTAGGGGAATACCAGATGCTTGGTGCCGAACTCGAACAGCGCCAGCAGCGCGTTCACCGTCATCACGGCATGGATGACGAGTTGCAGCCGGGCAAAGGTCTTTTCGTCATCCTCGCTCAACACCAGGACGAACAGCGCCGGCGCCACGAAGGTGTCGATCATGCCGGCCATGCCGGGGCGTTGCCTGGCGATGACGACGATGAGAAGCACCACTGCGATCACCGCCAAAAGCGCGGTGGCCGGACGCCGGTTGGTGACATTGACGACGTAGCCGACGGGATTGCCGAAGGTGCATGACCGCCAGGCAAACACCAGGACCACCAGATAGGTGGACGGATGGATCTTGGTCAGCGCGCTGCCTTGCAGGCCCTCGTAATTGTAGCCGAGCAGCCACAGCATGCCGCCGGATAGGGCAAACAGCAGAAGCACCGCCACCGTGATGCCAAGCCGGGTCAGCGTGTCGACAGGGACAGCGCGCCAGCCCGCCATGCCGTAACCTGAAACGGGGACAGGCCGGGCAGAACCAGCCAGGACCGAGGCCATGTCAGGCGGCCTCGTCGACCAGCATGGCGCCGGTCGGTAGCCGCCCCATGACGGAGACCGCCTCCGAGGTCGAGGCGACGTCGCGCATCGGCGTCGCGTTCAGCCTGGCGACGAGCAGGATCTCGTCGGCCATGGCGACCAGCGGCAGGACGTTGAGGTCGTCGGCCAGGGCGCCGCCGTCGACGACGACGAGCTCGAAGCTGCGATTGGCCTCGGCCAGCATGCGGTGGGCGAAATAAAGCGCCTGCGCTTCCTGGAACACCGCCGCCGGCCGGCCCCGACCGATGAGCGCGACGGAACTGCCGGGCGCATAGCGGCTGACCGCGTCGAGCGGATATTCGCCGCGCAGCACGTCGAGCACGCCGGGCTGCGGGTCCTTCTGGCCCTTGCCGGCATTGATGTCGATGAACAGCACGCGCCGCCCCCTGGCCGCCGCCGCGTTGGCGAGCTGCCATGCAACCCTCGAGCGCTGCGCCTTGTCCTCGGGCGGCGACGCCACCAGGATCGAAGGCACCAGCGGCCAGTCGGGCGGACGCCTTGTGGCGGCGGCGATGCGCTGCAGGGCCAGCCCGGCCACGGCGTCGGTCTTCTGGGCGGCGGCGCCCGAGCGGCGGCGTCCCCTGCCCGGCAGCACGCCCAGCACCGGCGCCTCGATGGCCGTCTGCATCTGGTTGGCGGAAAGCACGGTCGGGGAAAGATATTCGGCGATCAGCGCCATGCCGACGCCCAGCGCCAGCCCGCCGAAGACGGCGCCGAACACAAGCAGCCCCTTCGGCGGCCAGCTCTTCTTCAGCGCCGGCATGGCCTGCGAGATGATGCGGGCGTTGGTGCTGTCGACATTGGTCTGCTCGCGCGTTTCCTGGGCGCGCTGCAGGTAGTTGGCATAGACGGTGCGCACGGCGTCGAGGTCGCGCTGCAATTCGCGCAGGCGCACCGAAGCCTGGTCGGTATCGAGCGATTTCGACTTGAGCGCCGCCACCCTGGCCTGCAGCGCCTGCTGGTTGGCCAGGGACCGCTCATAGTCGGTCTCCGCGGCGGTGACGATGCGGCCGAGCTCGCGCTGGATCAGCACACGCAGGTCGCGCAGCTGCTGCTGGGCGGCGATCATCGAGGGATGGCGCGGTCCGAGCCCGGTGCCGAGCTGGGCGATCTGGTCGACGAGCGCCGCTTCCTGTGCCCTGAGGCTCGAAATCGTCGAGGAGCGCGTGGCTTCCGAGGTCGCGTCCGGCGCGCCGCCCTGCCTGCGCAACTGATCGACCTGCGCCTTGAGCTGCTGGGTGCGCGCCTGCGCAGCGGTCAGCTCGGCATTGAGCCCGGTCAGTTCCTGGTCGCTCACCAGGTTGCCCTGGGCCATCACCATGTTGTGCTGCGAGCGATAGGCCTCGACCGCATTCTCGGCCTCCTCGACGCGCTTGCGCTGTTCGTCGAGCCGCGCGGTGATCGCCTCGGAGGCCTTGGCCGCCTTGTCCCTGCGCGCGTCGGCCTGGTCGGCAAGGTAGGCGGTGGCGATGGCGTTGGCGAGGTCCGACGCCTTCTGCGCGGTCTTGGCGGTGATGATGATGTTGAGCACCAGCACCTTGTCGTCGCGCTTCACCGCGAGGACGCGTCGCAGCGAATCCAGCGTGATCGCCGTCCTGTCGCTGTCACTGTCGCCGAAGAGCATGCCCATCCAGCGGCCGAGAACACCCTGCCCGTTGAAATCCGGATCCTCGGTCAGGTTGGTCGCCTTGATCGCGCGCAGCAGGACGCCGTTCGACTGCGCGACGCTGACCTGGCTCTCGACCTGGGTGATGCCGCCGTCGGGCGAGATGCGGCTCGGATTGACGTCGTTGGTGACGACCTGGAGATCCTCGGGATCGACGATGATCTGCGCCGTCGAGGAGTACAGCGCCGGCGTCAGCAAGGTGTAGACGAGCGTCGCGGCGGTGAGCAGCGCGGTGACGGCGAGGATTAGGAAGCGGCGCCGCAACAGGATGCGACCGAGATCGCCAAGCTCGACCGTGGCGGAGGCTGGCGCGGGCGCGTAATAGGCCGGCTGCGGCGCGACCGCCTCCGGAGCGTTCTGCTGAGGCACCATGAGCAGGGGTGGTTGCAAAGGTCGCTCCGACAACGCTCCATCGGCCGGCAAGACGAGAAATGCGGCGTTGGCCTAGCTATTCCCGGCAACGATTAAAACACTGTTAATTATGTTCATAAATTGAGGCTGCCCTGGCACGAAGTTTGCACCAACACAGTGGAAATTTGGTGCAGCTGAAAGTGGAGACATCGTGCGCATGCGGCGGGAACTAGACCCGGCGGGCCTGCCTGCCAGTTCCGGAGGCGAGTCGCCCGGGGACTGGCCATGCGCCTGAGCCTGCGCCTCAACGGCGATCGCGTGCGCGCTTTCCATGTCGTGCTGGCCGAACGGCTGTCGCTGCTGTCTGGCGTCGAGCTTTGCGTCGACGCGCGTCCGGCGGCGGGCGGCGTGCCGCGCGCGGCCGAGGCGCTGTTCCAGCTTGAGACGCTTATCCACCGCCTGCCCGCCAATGGGACGGCCAGGCGTGTGCCAATTTCGGCCCTGGCCGGCCATGCGAGAGCGTCCGCGCCGGTCGATATCACCATCGACCTCGTCGGCAATGCGAAGCCGCAGGGCGGACGAGTGTGGCGGCTCTCCTATGACGGCGTCTGCGGCGAGGAAGCCCTGCTGGCGCTTATCCTTGCCGGCCGCACGCCGCACGCGCGCCTGGAGCAGAATGGCACGACGGTCGCCGAAGGACGACTCGGCACCGAATATCCCGGTATTGCTCTGGCGTCGTTCCAGGACATGCTGGCGCGCAGCGCCAGCCTGATCGTGGCGGCGGTCAATGGCGCCGCGCGGTCGCATCTGCCCGTGCTGCCCGAACCGTCGCCCGAGGTGGCGTCGTCGGTGATGCCCTCGGCCACGAAACTCGGTGTGCGGGCGACCAAGGCGACGGCACGACGCATCGTCCAGCAGATCTATCATCTGTGCTACAACGCTCCGCACTGGCGGGTCGGCTGGCGCGAGACCCAAGGCAGGGACCTTTACGATCTGCGCGCCCATCCGCGATCGGGATGGCGCGACCTGGCTGACGACGGCAGCCGGTTCTACGCCGATCCGTTCCCGGTGCTTTACCGCGGCCAGGTGACACTGTTCGTCGAGGATTATATCCATAGCGCCGGCAAGGCGATCCTGTCGGCGGTGGCTTTCGGGCCGAACGGGCCGGCAGGCACCCCCAAGCCGGTGCTGGAACTGCCCTACCACCTCTCCTACCCCTTCGTGTTCGAGCGCGACGGCCAGATGTGGATGGTGCCGGAAAGCGGCGCCAACCGCAGCGTCGACCTCTACCGCGCCACCATCTTCCCGGGCGGCTGGGTGAAGGAAGCGACGTTGGTCTCCGACATCGTCGCCAGCGACGCCACGCTTGTCGAGCATGGCGGGCGCTGGTGGATGTTCGCCACGGTGCGCGACGGCGGCGGCGCCTTCTCGGACCAGCTGCATCTGTGGTCGGCGCCGGACTTCCGCGGGCCGTGGACGTCGCATCCGAAGAACCCGCTGCTGATCGACATCGCCTCGGCGCGCCCGGCGGGCCGCCTGGTTAGCCGCGGCGGCCAGCTTCTGCGTCCGGTGCAGGACTGCCGCAGAAGCTATGGCGCCGCGCTTGGCATCGCACGCGTCACCCGGCTCGACGATGACGGCTTCGAACAGGTCGTCGAGACGATCCTCAATCCGGGCGCCGGCTGGGCCGGCCGCAAGCTGCATACGCTCAACGAAGCGGGCGGACTGGAATTCATAGATGGTTCGGCAATGGCACCACGCTGGAAGCAGGCCCAGTGGCGGGAGAGCATGCCCACGGCCCGTGGAGACAGGCAATGAGCACCACCGAGAACCGCGAAACGCCCGCCGCCCCGCCCGGCCGGACCGAGGTGGAAGTGGCAATCGTCGGCGCCGGGCTGGCCGGAACCGTTCTGGCGATAACGCTCGCCAAAGCGGGCCGCAAGGTGGCGCTGATCGACCCGCATCGAATCCACCATGAAGAATTCCGGGCCGAGAAGACCCGCGCGGAACAGATGGGGCTGTTCGAGAAACTCGGGCTCGGGCCGGTTTTCAGGTCGCTCGTCACGCCAATGACCGATCTCCATGTCTTCCGCTTCGGCCGATTGTTCGAGCGCAAGCAGACCTTCGAATACGCCTTTTCCTACACGCCGCTGGTCAACGGCCTGCGTGCGGCGCTCCCTCCAGAAGTGCCGCTGACGGTGGGCAAGGTCGCCGACGTGTCGACCGGACCGAACCGGCAGCGCCTGGTGCTCACCGACGGCTCGGTCATCGATGCGCGCCTGCTGGTGGTGGCCACCGGCTACAGCGAAGCGGTGCGGCGCGCCATCGGCGTCGAGCGCATCGAGGAATCGAAGGCGCATTCGCTGTCGATGGGGTTCGATTTCGCGATCTCGCCGCAGGAATTCGGTCTGCAATCCCTCACCTTCTACGCAAGGCGGATCGCCGATCGCATTGCCTTTCTTACCATCTTCCGGATCGGCGAGCGGCTGCGGGCCAACATGTTCGTCTACCGGACCGTCGCCGACCCGTGGGTGCGGGCGTTCCGCGAGAACCCGCAAAAGATTCTGCTCGAGCTGATGCCGGAGATTGCCGCGCGATGCGGCAACTTCGCGATCGCCAGCGAGGTGGACGTGCGGCAGGTCAGCCTGACGACGACGCAGGGCCATCGCCGCGACGGCGTGGTCTTCGTCGGCGATGCGTTCGCCACGACCTGTCCGGCGCAGGGCGACGGCATCCACCGGGTGCTCACCGATGTCGACTGCCTCGCCACGACCCATATCCCTGCCTGGCTCGAAACGCCCGGCATGGCGGCTGATAAGATCAGCGCTTTCTACGACGATCCGGTCAAGGTCGCCGCCGACGAAAGAGCCATGCGCGCCAGCATCTATGCCAGGCGCATCACCACCGAGACGGGACTGGAATGGCGCCTGCGCCGCCTGCGCAACAACACCGCGCGGCGCCTGATGATCTTCGCCCGCCGGTTCCGGGAGGCGGGAAAACCGAGCGGTGCCGCACCTGGCGTAACAGGAGCTGCTTTCGACCACACCGACAAGGCGGCGCAGGAATTACACGCCGGGCCGCGCGTGGGAGCACAACCGTAAGCTTACGAATCCGCAAGTCGCGCGTCGCGGGCGAACCCGGTTTAGTTTCACGATGGACCAGTGTCTCCTGCTCGGCGGGACAGCGTCGCATCAATGGCCCGCTGCCGCCTCATCGGTTCGGCATCGGGCTAGTGCGTTTCACCGTTTCACGGAAACGGCGAAACGCCATGTCTCTTTGATTTAACGCAATTCCGGACGGAAAACCGCTCACACTTTTCCTGGTATTGCTCTAGCGGCCACGCAGGATCGTTTCCGCCGCCCGATATCCGCTCGAACGCCCGGCACGGGCGCCGGCAGGATCCGCCCCCTCCGCGCGCATGGGGATTGGCCCCGCACCGCGCTTCGCCCTATCTTCGGATCGAGACAGGGACAACGACCATGACTAGCATCCGGGCGATGACGAGGAACGATCTTGCCGAGGTGTCGCGGCTGCTCGGCCAATCCTGGCGGCGGACCTACGCGCCAATCATGGGCGACGAGACCGTGGCGCGGCTTTCCGACGAGAGGCATGCGCCGGACAAGCTCGCGCAAGAACTGGAGGACGAGGACAAGATGTCCTTTGTCGCCGAGCGCGCCGACGGCTCGATCGCCGGCTATGCGATGGCGGCGATGGACGCCAAAGGCGAAGTCACGCTGGAGCGGCTGCACATAGAGCCGCAGGCGTTCGGTAGCGGGCTTGCGGTCGACCTTTTGCATGCCGTGCTTGCCGCGCATGCCGGCATCCCCTCGATGGCGCTGGAGGTGATCGAAGGCAACGACCGCGCGATCGCCTTCTACCGCAAGCACGGCTTCGAGGTCGTCGAACGCCGCGAAGCCGCCCACGGCGTAGGCGGCCACGCCTCGCTAATCATGCGCCGCATGCTGCCGAGGGCTTAGAGCCCGTTCCAGAATTTGCTCCACGGGCACCGAGGGGGTCTACGGTGCTCATCAGTGTCCGATGGCGGCCAGCAAGCCTGGCAGACCGATGCCTACGATGAGGACTGCCGTAGCAAAACCACCACCTAGCGTTCCTGCCGCTCCCGGTAGAGTATCCAGAGCGGCACAGTTACCATACCGACCACAATCACGGCCAATTCGACCCAATAGGTAAATGGGTCATGGGCTCGCTCTACGGGGTGATCCTTGAAATTGATCCGGCCCGTCCAAAGAGATTGGGCAACCGGTACGAGCAGGAAAAGCTCGATGGCCAGCATAACGGCTCTCATCATAAACTTGCTGGGTTTCATTATGCGCTTGTCTATCAACGGCACCCCAGTATCGGGCAACGGTTTTTTTAAGAGTAATCGCCCTGCCATCGGACTCGCTAGAGCGATTTTCGAAACAGTCGCATCAGGCGTCGGCTCAGAGCCGGGCGCGGCGTGGACTGTGGGAACATGAAAAAGCGCGTCGCGCCGAAACGAGTTCGGGCGACGCGTTACAGGTCTTTTGTCCAAACGTCGGTGTGGGTGATTCCGCCGGGTCCCCGTGGAGTCGGCGGAACCACCCGCCCGCCTTGTGTCCTTCCCAAGACAGGCCGATCATACGACGCCCTCCGCCGTTTCCCTTGACCTGGATCAAGCGCTGCCGGCCCGGCGCTGGACGTGTCCTGTCCCCGCCCTATAATTTCGCGAGCGCTGATCTTTCGCGGGAGACAAGGACTTATGAGCCTCGGCAGACACAAACTCGGCAGCCAGGGGCTCGAAGTCTCGGCCATAGGCCTCGGCTGCATGGGCATGAGCCAGTCCTACGGCCCGGCCGACGAACAGGAATCGATCGCGACGCTCCACCGGGCGATCGAGCTCGGCTGCACCTTTCTCGACACGGCCGAGGTCTACGGGCCTTTCGTCAACGAGGAACTGCTTGGACGCGCGCTGCAAGGCCGGCGCGATCAGGTCACGATCGCGACCAAATTCGGCTTCCGCATCGTCGATGGCAAGCAGGCCGGCACCGACAGCCGGCCCGAACACATTCGCGAGGTGGTCGACGCTTCGCTGAAGCGGCTCGCCACCGACCGCATCGATCTGCTTTACCAGCACCGTGTCGACCCCTCGGTGCCGATGGAAGACGTCGCCGGCGCGGTCGGCGAGCTGGTGGCCGAGGGCAAGGTGCGCTTCTTCGGCCTGTCGGAAGCGGGCATTGCCAACATCCGCCGCGCGCATGCCGTGCATCCGGTCTCGGCGCTGCAGAGCGAATATTCGCTGTGGGAGCGCAACCTCGAGCCCGAGATCATCCCGGCATTGAAGGAGCTGGGCATCGGCCTGGTGCCCTTCGCGCCGCTCGGCCGCGGTTTCCTGGCCGGCGACGTCAAGCGCGCGGAAGACTATCCCGAGGGCGATTTCCGTCGCGGCGACCCGCGGTACCAGGGCGAGAACTTCGACTTGAATGTCGCGGCCGCCGCCGCAGTGCGCGACATCGCCGCGGCAAAAGGCGTGAAGCCCGGCCAGATCGCGATCGCCTGGCTGCTCGCCAAGGGGCCGGACTTCGGCATCGACATCGTGCCGATCCCCGGCACCAAGCGGCGAACCTATTTGGAAGAGAATGTCGCGGCCGCGGATATCGATCTCGATCCGACCGAGATGCTGGGGCTCGACATGGCGCTGACGCCCGACAAGGTTTCGGGACCGAGATACAACGAGCGCACGATGTCGCTCGTGGACAGGTAGGTAGGAGCAGCCCGTCAACGCCCTACTTGTTCTTGCAATCCGCCCTTGCCTCCATCGCTTTCCGTGCCTCGCCCTCGCTAGCGTATGTCTTCTTGTCCAGATCGACGACAAGCGTGCCATCCGGCTTCTTCGGGACGATCTCGCACTGCTTGGAGACCGCGTCCCTAGCGACCCAATATTTCTCGGCCGCCATGGCGGGCAGGCTCATGATGCCGGTGGCGAGGATTGCGATGGCGAGGGTGCGGACCATTGCGGACCTCCATGGCTCTGGTTGGAGCGCTGCGGCGGGCGCCGGATTGAGGCGACGCCGACATGCCGCTATTGGGAAACGCCCTGCCCGCCGCGGTGTTCCGGCAGCTCAGGCGCCCGAATGCGGATCGATGCTGTAGGGATGCACCGGATAGCCGGGCCCGATCGCCTCGCCAACCCTTTCCACCCAGGCTTCGACCGCCGGATAATCGGCGAGTGAGAAACCGCAATCCTCGGCGCGGTGGCTGTAGGCATAGACGGCGATGTCGGCGATGGTGAGCGTATCGCCGACCAGGAAAGGCGTGTTCCGAAGACTGCGCTCCAGCGCGCCAAGCGCCCGCGCGGCCGCCTCGCGCTTGCCGGCAACCAGCGCCTGGTTGCGCTCCAGCCGGCCGGTCAGCGTCCAGAAGCGCAACGAGCCGATGACCGGCTCGACATAATACTGCTCGAAGAACAGCCACTGCATGACCTTGGCGCGGGCAAGCCGGTCCGCCGGAAGATAGGGCGTACCCTCGGCGACGAGAGTGAGGATCGCGTTGGACTCGGCAATCGCCTGGCCATTCTCCACGGCGAGCACCGGAACGGCGCCGGCGGGGTTGAGCTTCAGAAAGGCCTCCGTGCGGCTCTCGCCCTCGAAGATCGAGACGATGCGGGTTTCGTAAGCGATGCCGAGCAGGCCGAGCAGGACGCGGACTTTCCAGGCGTTTTGCGACGGGAGATAATCGTAGAGCGTGAGCATGGCCGATCCCTCATTGGCAGCAATGGCTTCGCATGAGGTGGTGGGATGCGCCACCCGATTCAGGTGGGCGGGGCTCAAACACAGAAAGGTCTGCGCGAGGCCCCCCTCTCTGCCCTACCGGGCATCTCCCCCTCAAGGGGGGAGATTATATGTCATGCATGCTTTCGCCAATCGCCAGCGCTGCAGGGAGATGCCCGTCGCCGAAGCTGCCGATCTCCCCCTTGAGGGGAGATGTAGGCAGGACAGAGAGGGGGCGAAGGAACTCGGCCTGCCATGTGGGCCACAGACGCTACTCATCGCCCCGCAATATCCTTCGCCACTGCCTGGGCCTCGATGCCGATCTCGCGCAGCAGGCCGGTGACGGGGTTGTGAAAGCCGACGAGATAGACGCCCAGCTCGCTTGCCCGCGCGTTCACGCCGCTCTTGTCCGGCCTGAGCTCCGCCGGCAGGAAGGCGTCATAGGCCGGACGATAGCCGGTGGCGAAAATCGCCGCGTCGAATTTCTTCTCCACGCCATCGACGAATTTCACGCCGTCTCCGGTGAAGCTTGCGATGTCCGGCGCAATCCCGATCCTTCCCGCCTTGATCTCCGCCACCGTGCCGATATCGATCACCGGAATGCGGCCGGCCTCGATGCCTTGCAGGATGCCTTGCTTTGGCCGCACGATGCCGTATCGCTCCAGCCGGCCCAGCGCGAGGTCGAGGATTTTCGGGAACATCCAGTCATTGACCGATCGCGGCATGGTTCGGCTGGCGATGCCCACCATCTGGATGGGCACACCGAACAGCTGGCGCGGCACGATGTGGACGCCCTTGCGCACCGAGATGGTCGGGTGGGCGCCGCTCTCGGCAAGATCGAGCGCGATCTCCGCGCCCGTATTGCCCATGCCGACGATCAGCACGTCCTTGCCGGCATAGGGGGCCGCTTCGGTGTAGGCGGCGCTGTGCAGCACCTTGCCCTTGAAATCCTCTATGCCCGGGAAATTCGGCATGATCGGCTGGGCGTTGTTGCCGGTGGCGACAACGATCCTGCGGGCGCTGAACAGCCCGGCATCGGTCTGCACCAGCAGGCGATCGCCCTCGCGGCGGATGGATTTGACCGTGACGCCGAAGCGCGGCTCAAGGCGGAAGCGCTCGGCATAGGCATCGAGATAGGCCACCACTTTTTCGCGCGGAACGTAGCGGGGATGGCTCTTCGGGAACGGCGCGAAAGGCAGGGAGGAGAAGGATTTCACCGTGTGCAGATGCAGCCTCCGGTAATGCCGCCGCCAGGACGGCGCAACCTCATCGGCCTTTTCGAGGATCAGGAAATCCACGCCCGCCTGTTTGAGGCAGGCGGCGACGGCAAGACCGGCGGGGCCGGCGCCGACGATGACGACATTGGTCTCCAAATGCTTTCCTCCCGCCAAAGCGGCAAAAGCTATGACGGGAGGGGTTGGAGGGGCAAGTAGGGAGAAGCACCCATGCTTACCCGTCTCAGGGCGGCGGCGCCTTATCTCCCTCCAGGCGGTTCGACCGAACGCACCCCAACGCGGAACTGTCGGGCCGCTTAGGGAACTGTTTCCAGCCCTCACGAGTTTTGTCGCCGGCGGGTGACTCATAATTGAGGATGGTCATGCAACAGATCGGCGAGTCCAACAGTTCAGTTCAGCCGCTCGATGACATGGAGCAGCAAACCATGATACGCATTGAGGAAGCTGAGGAGCTCATAGAGCAGAACCGCCGACTCATTGAGCGGTCCCGAGAAATCCTTGCGAGCGCACCCGAGCTGCCTGCTGGGCCTGGCAAGGCAAAGCAACCGGACTTGAAAGCTGCTCGTGCCAAGACTTTTACTGACAAGCCGTCTTCCGCTGCTCCGTCGCGGCACGGCATTCGTGGCAACAGATGATCTTCAGCAAATCCCAGTGAAGTCAGGGCTGATCCGGCCCGAGGCCGGCATCCAGCTCGCCGCGCGCGACCGAGGAAGGCTGGACGCGTGAGGAGCCGAGCGAGCGCTGCGGCGGCTGATCGCGGCCGGCAACATGGCTCAGATGGAAATGCCAGGGATCGAGGCTGAGCTGGCGATTGCCAGGGCGATGGTCCACGCTGGCAAGCCGCTCTAGGACGGGTATCGGATCAACGTCTCCGCGCCCTCTGGCAGTTCAAACAGAGCAGAACAGTCGATCACATCGTGCAACTCGGCATCTGGGTCGAGCCGGAGGCAAGAGCTGTGGGATCGAAGGCTTCGGAGCCCGATGATTTTCTGTAGCCTCGCCTGACGTTCCGCGTCGCCCGGCAACAGTCGAGGTGGGCTTTTGTTCTTTTCTACCGGAGACTGCATCTTTCCGCCTCGGCAACTAGCGGAGAACCAGCGAGGTTCCCGTCTTCTATCGATCCTATAACTCCCACGACCGCCCATGCCATCATCCGTTTGGAGGTGATCCTCCAGTCGGAAGAGGCTGAGGCTCCCGAACTGGAGCTTGTTAGAGCCACCTTGAAAGACAAAGCCCGCCGCTTTCGGCCGGGGAGCAATTTTATGTACATTAGAACAAGCTTGACTAGCCGATGGACCGCCCCAGACTCGCTGTATGGCAAAGGGCAACATCAAGGTGGGCGATACGGTTGCGATCACCGCAACGATCCGCAAGCGTGTGACAGCGGATAGAGTCGCTGTTTTGATCCCTTCCTACCACCAGCCACATTCGATCGTAGACACCACCCCGAACATCAGCAGCGGGCAGAAGATCGAGCTTACGGGGGAAGTCACTAGGGTAGATGGGGACACCGTGACGGTTGGCGGCAAGGATCTCGGGATAACGGTCAAGACGAACACTGTGCGCCTGATGACGAGTCACGTTCCGCCAAAGAAAAACCCATCGACGTAAAGCCGATGGGTTATCTTCCCTCAAACTGCTGTGCGCCCCTTTTCCCGGATGGTCCGCCAAAACTCAGGAAACCCCGCACAAGCCTTTCCTAGTAGAATCTCGGGTAAAGGGCTGTAGCTTGGCGGCAACAGCTTGGGCGATGAGGGGGCCGGTCTGCGATTTTGCGATGACACTCGATCGCAGACCGGTGTCCACTCCTGGGTAGAAATGGGGACGGCGCCATAGTGATGCATTGTCACCGAGGCCGCGATGTCAAATGTTAAACTTGGCAGCCGCGTTGCCCACCTGCTTCGTTGTAAAATCGGCCTGGAACATTTTAGCGAGATTGAATGTTCCAGACTTATGGACAGCCGACATGAACTCTCCGCAGAACAGGTCAGACTCGCCCGAGCCCTTTTGAACTGGTCGCGGGTGCGACTTGCTTCCAAGGCCAACCTCAGCGAGGCAACGATCAGCGGAATCGAAAACGGCCTAAAGAACACTCGGCCCAGCAGTGTGCTTGCTGTGCGGCTGGCTTTGGAGGCTGGGGGGATTGTCTTTGCGCCGGACGGGCGCGCTTCAATAGCGGATCCGCAAGGCCAGATCACTGCCGACAACAGAACGTGGCGCCGACGGCTGGCGGACCGCTCCTTGACTCGCGACCGATCCGAGGTGCGATCTCAAATGAGAGCCGTCGCTCGAAAGAAAGACCCGCCGACCTAAGCCGACGGGTCATCTTCCCTCGAACTGCTGTGCGCCCCTTTCCCCGGATGGTCCGCCCGAAACCCAGGAAACCCCGCACAAGCCATTTCTAATGGAATCTCAGGCGAAGGGCTGTAGCTTGGCGGCAACAGCTAGCGACTGATGAGGCAACGACCGCGATGTCGCTTACGACATGTGCGAGCGGCCCAGAGGCAGCCTTGACAGCGAAACAAGCTCTTCCTCATCCGCGATGCCGGCCATGAAGTTGGCGAGGATTCGGGACGCCAGAGCCTCACGTTCATCGGCAGTCTGCTCTTCATATTTCAGGCGGTCGAACACCCTTGCCAGGAACTCCAATTCTTGAGGCTCGAAAATTCCGGCGTCCTGTGCTTTCCGGCGGATTGGCATCGCAGTAACTCCACCTACTTTTCGCGAAAATCCTTCAGCGAGGCATGACGCAACGTCTCCTCGCCCTTGAGGAACTTCACCCGTCCGACGAGCCCCGGCTTCAGCCATTCCGCCTTCTGCTTTGCCAATCCCTTTGGAGGCGGAGCACCAGCTTTGCCCTGCACGCGATCCCAGAGAGCCTGTCGTTTGTCGGCTTTGAACGTCACGAAGGCGCCGCCCATATAGCGGCCCTGATCGGCCATCAGCACCATGGCGGGCTTCCCAGCCTCTCGCTGCACGCCGATGATGTCCATTTCGGCTTCGACGTAGCATTTGATTTTCCGCCAGCTCATGGTCGCGCCAGAGCGATAGACACTGTCGAGGCGCTTCGAAACGATGCCTTCCAGGTTGGTCTCGCACGCCAGGTGGTAAACGGCATCGCCAGCACCAGGCAAAGCTTCCGAGAACTGGATATGCCCGCCGGCCGGGATGAGCGCCTGTAGCACCTCCCTGCGATCCTGCAGGGGGAGATCGCGCAAGTCATGGCCGTTCAGGTGCAGGAGGTCGAAGGCGACGAGATAGAGATCCTGAGGCCGCCGTGTGATTGCCGAGCGCAGCGCATCGAAGTTGGACAGGCCCTTTTCGTTGAGCACGATCATCTCGCCTTCGATAATGAAGCTGCCGGCTTTCAGACTGGCCGCCTCTTCCGCGAGCGGCTTGTACTTCGCGGTCCAATCAATGCCTGCCTTTGTGAAGATGCGAATGCCTTCATCGTCCTTGACGAGTTGCGATCTGTAGCCGTCGAATTTCACCTCATGGCTCCAATCGTCGCCCTTGGGCGGCTGCTCGACAAGCTCCGGCTCCATCGGGCGAATGAACGACAGCCGAACCGGCTTACGCATGAGAACCCCAACGCATCACTCAAGTTTGATTCAATAGCGCAGGGTCGCTTCGGTTCCGTTAGCTGCAGCTAATGGGAACATTCGGTGCGGAACTCTGTTCTCTCTCACCAGGAGGAACAGCTATGGCAGACGACAAGACCAAGCGCGACTTTCGCGATCGCGACCGAGTCTCAGTTGATGAGGATTATGAGGTGCGCTATTTCGCCAAGCAGCACCGGATCAGCCCCGAGCAGGTTCTGGATCTCATCAAAGAACACGGCAACGACCGAAAGACCTTGGAGCGGGAGGCGAGGAAGCTGAGAGGATGACGAGGCTTTCCGAGCTCGGCCCGCCGAAAGGGGTGACGGTGCACCGCCCGGCTGGCTCCATTCGGAATTCGGACTTCTATCGCTGCGAGACGTGCGGCCAGGCAGTCGACTGCAAAGACATCAGACAGGTTATGTGGCACCAGTTCCAGGACGAGCATGAGCCGCTTGAACTGGACAGCTAATCGGCAATGCGGCGATACCGGAAATGACCGCGGATATGGTCGTTGAAAAAGCGGCCTTTGACAAAGGCCGACCGGAACGCGGCGTAAGTCTCCGGTGGCACGCCCTCAAAATCGTAGCGCTTGCCGCTGGCCACGAACCACACAGAGAGGATCCTGCTGGCCTGATCGTACTCTGTCTTCTTGATCGAGGTGGATGGCAATGGCGCACCTTGCGAGTTTGCAATCGCAAACGCCGGGGCGCGGCTTTTGTTTCAGGGATGTGAACGTATACGCCTCCCATGCGCGCTAGCTGCTATCGCCGCTTGATAAAGCTCCCTGCCCACAAGTTGCGTTTGGCAATGCGGGCTTCTTGCTCCTCGGCAAGGTATCGAGTGTCGGCTACCGCCAATCCGTGTTTCACCAGGTCCCGTCCGAGATCGATGCCTCCCACGAAGCAGACGCCGATGTCGTCGTTGTAATCGTCCTTGCCCTCGATGATGCAGGATACATCGCCTGAGGCGATAAGATTTTGGATGTGGTCACGCGCATACTTGCCGCAGGGCCAGATCTTGTCAGCGGCATCAAAACACACCTGCGAAAGTTCGGGGGCATCAAAACCGAGCAATTGAATTCGTTTTTTGTCGTGCCACAGCGTGTCGCCGTCCTCAGCAGACCAATGCTCTGCTGCGGACACAGGGCCACAGGTGAGCACGAAGGCAAGGGTGAGGATCAACCTACACATGGCCGTGCTAAACGCACCCCCCTACGGCAGTGGAACCGGCGCGTCGGCGAGCGTTCTGAGATAGGCGATCACGTTCAACCGGTCGGCCTCATCAGGCACGCCGCGAAAGTCCATGTTGACGCCGGGCGTCGTCAGAGTGGGACCGGCCAGGAAGATGTTCAAGTCCTCGTAGGTCCAGTTTCCCTCCCAGCCCAGCAGGATCTTGGAGTAACGCTCGAACTTCGTCGATGCCTTGTCCCGCCCGACTACGTTCCATAGGTTCGGCCCGATGGTAGGAAGTTCCTTTGGCCGCACGACATGGCAGGGTGCGCAAGTGCTTTCAAAAAAGGCCCCGCCTTTGATGGGATCGCCTTTCGCAAGCCGCGCGGAAATCGGCTCCGGCTTCAAGATGACGACGCCATGCTCCAAAAGGTAGGCGGCGATGTCCTCATGATCGTCATGCTTTGCCAGATGGTAGGCCGTGATGATGCTCGGCCGTTGATTGGGATCGCCCTGGACCCAGATGGCGTTGACGTCAGCGCCGGCCTCAACCAGCACCTTCACGCAGTCGAGGCAGCCACTCGCGACCGCGAGGATCAGCATTGGCTCGCCCCGCGTCTTGTCATTGGCGTCGGCACCATGCGCCAGCAGCAGCCGGATCATATCGGCGGCGTTTTTCAGCACGGCCACGGTCATCGGCCGGCCGAGCTTCGCCTCCTTGTTGACATCAGCACCGCGTTTGATCAACAGCGCCGCTGCATCGACGTGGCCGCCGCGCACCGCCAGGAACAGCGGTGTTGCCCCCTTCTCCTGCTCCTCGATGTCAGCGCCTGCATCGAGCGCCGTCGTAATTGCGTTGAGGTCTCCGCTCTTGGCTGCGTCGTGGAGCGCACCGCCATGCGCTGTTGTGACGACACATAGCAAGAGTAGGAAGCTTGTGAATAAGCCCCGCATTTCGGCATCCCTCCGCCGATAAGGAGAAAGATATACCCGATAGGCGCTCGCTTCCAGCATATATTAGCGATGACTAATGATTATAATGGCCTTGACGACACCCGCGCCCTAGTCCGCCGCGCGCGGCGCCTCGGGCTCGTCCTCCGGCGGTTCGAGGATCTCGATCAGTTTCGCGACGCGAGTGCCAGGCATGGCGTGACCTTCATTCACCAGCGCCTCGTCGGCGCCGATCCACGCGAAGGCCTCGCGCAGCTCCTCGAGGCTTGCGCCGGTGAGCGCGATGTCGGCGATAACGGCCTCGTCGACCGGTCCAAGCACGGAAATGATCTCGTTGCGGGTCATCTTGTCCTCCCCCATCGGTTGGGATGATTGCTCGAGGAAACGGATGACGGGCGGAGCGGGTTCCGCCGCGGCGTCTCTTAGCCTCCTTCCTCGAAGGACGGATTGCCCGCGCGCTTTGATCTCGCACGAGACAACCGCTATGCACCTTACGGACGGAATCCCATCGAGCCCCTCATGAAATTCGCCATCCTGCTTTGCGCCTTGCTCCTTGCCTCCCCCGCCCGGGCAGACTGGAAGCCCATCGAGAAGATCGACACCTATGCCGTGTCAGGCCAGAGCGCGGAGCAGCTCTATCTCTCGATCGGCTCGAAAGGCCCGCTGGTCGGAACGGCCGGCAATGCTCGACGCGTCATCGCGCATACGTTCTTCAAGCTGACCTGGCAGCGCGACTACCAGCCGCAAGGCAGCGCCTGCGTGCTGAAGTCGGCGCGACCGAAGCTGATCATCACCTACACGCTGCCGAGGCCGGCCGGAAAGCTGGACCCTGCCCTGCAGGCGCACTGGGACAGGTTCGCCGCCGGTCTGATTGCCCATGAAAAGGTGCATGGCGCCGACATCATCGACATGGTCGACAAGATCATCGCCTTCAGCACCGGCCTCACCGCCGAGAACGATCCCGGCTGCCAAAAGGTCAGGGCGAAGCTCACGGCCTATCTCGACCAGTTCTCCAGGGCGCAGCGCCAGGGCAGCCGCGACTTCGACGCGAAAGAGTTCGGCCGGGACGGCAACATGTTGAAGTTGATCGCGGCGTTTCTGGGCGGAGGCTAACGGATCGCCACCAGCTTCGCCGCCTCGCGGATAGAGCGGACGGCTTTCGGGTTGCTGACCGGGTAGCCCACAATAAAGCTCTCGACCGAAGAGTCAGGAAATCCGGAATTGAGCCGAGCGTCGCGATGAGCTCGCCAAGCCCTTGTGCGCCGCTAGCCGCAACGGATTCAGCGAAAAATCAGGACTGTTTCAGGACAAACGGACACCCTCGGGACGATGATGGCGTTCATGGGGCGGCACATGGCGCCGACGCCAGTCACGGAGGTCGATCATGCATGCGAGGACCGACACATCATTTGCACCGATGTCGCTGTCGCGGGGTGAAGCGCTGAGCATGCTTTCCGCGAGCATCGCGGGACCCTGCTGCGGCGAAGCCAACGAGATGCTGGCCTGGCTTTCCCTGCTGCCGTCCAGCGAGACCGCGCCAGGCAAGACAGGCGTCGAGCCGAACGCCGCGCGGCGCCGTTCATGGCTTGGCCTGCTCGGCATGTTTCGGGCTTGACCTTGCCGGGATTTGCCCCTCCCAATGAACCCTGCGCAATCAGGCGTGTCGATGGGGCAAGGGCTTGGCGCTACGGATTGGCGGCGCTGTTCTCGATCTTGACCGGGGTACGCTCCGGCGCGACGGCGAGATTGTGCCCATCCGGCCAAAAACCCTGGAATTGCTCGCCTTCCTGACGCGCAATCCGGGACGGGTGCTGAGCAAGGACGAGCTGATGCAGGCAGTCTGGCCGGGCATCATCGTCACCGAGGACTCGCTAACCCAATCGATCCGCGACGCGCGCAAATCGATCGGCGACGAGGCGCAGGCGCTGATCCGCACGGTGCCGCGCCGGGGCTACCTGTTCCAGCCGGAGATCGAGGCGGCACCAGCGCCCGTCGGCGCCATGGCTGCTGCCCGGGCGGAGCCGATGGTGGCTATTTTGCCGTTCCAGGTCGATCCGGTCGACGGCACCGCCAAGGCGCTGTTCGACGGCGCGGTCGAGGAAATCACCAACGCGCTCTCCTACTTCAAGACCGTCGCCGTGCTGGCGCGTCATTCGGCCTTCGCTTTGGCCGAGCATTCGCGCGAGGACATCCGGGCGACCGCCGAGCGCTTCGGAGCCGACTACGTCGCCGAAGGTAGCGTCGAGACTTCCGAAGCCGAATACAGCGCACGCGTGGTGCTGACCGAGACGGCGTCCGGGCGACGCGTCTGGGGCCAGAGCTTCACCTTCGCCAAAGGCGAGATCTTCACGTTCCAGACGATGGTGGCGCAACGCATCGTGACGGCGCTGGTCGCCAACATCGAAAGCGCGGTGATGCGGCGCGGCCTGCCCGTGGCTGCGGCCAATGTCGAAGCCTATCTGCATTTCCTGCGGGGGAAGGAGCTGCTGCGCAGCTATGGCGAACGGGTCAACCAGGATGCGCGCGAGCATTTCCTCAAGGCGATCGAACTCGATCCTCGTTCTGGCCTGGCGAACGCCTATCTGGCGCTTGCAGATGTCATCATCGGCGGCTACGCCGATGCGCCGCGCGCCGTGCTCGACCAGGCGCGTGACCGTGCGCTGCACGCAATCGCGCTCAGCCCCGACGAGGCGCGGTGCCACCGCATGCTGGCGCTAATCTTGCTCTACCGAGGCCGCGACGAATACGACGCCGCCGAGAAGCACTTCGCCCGCGCGCTCGATCTCAATCCCTATGACGCCGACACGCTCGCCCAAACCGGCTTCTTCCGGGCGCTGCGCGGCGACGGCGAGGCTGGGCTCGCGCTGCTCGACAAGGCCGTCCAGCTCAACCCGATGCATCCGACCTGGTACTATTACGACCGAGGCGAAGCCCTGCTGGCGCTCGCGCGGTATCAGGAAGCGGCCGCGTCCTTCTCCTGTCTGCCCCGCAAGAGCGCCTGGCAATGGGCGCGGCTGGCCGCATGCCACGCATTTGCCAGCGACCACGGGAAGGCGTTGGCCTGCGTCATGGAAGGTCGCGCCCTGGAGCCAGACCTCACCATCGCCCAGATCGTCCAGGACATGCGCATGGAACGCGAAGAGGACCGCGACCGACTCCGTCGCGGGCTCGAACTCGCCGGCTGGGACACGGCCATCTAAGCATGTCCGGCTAGAAACTGATCTCCACCGCCGCGGCGCTTCGCCTGGCCTCGCCATGGAACACCGCCTCGATGTTGTTGCCGTCGGGGTCGAGCAGGAAGCAGGCATAGTAGCCGGGATGGTAATGGCGCTCGCCCGGCGCGCCATTGTCCTTGCCGCCGGCCGCAAGGCCCGCCTGGTAGAAGGCGTCGACCATGGCGCGATCCTTCGCCTGGAAAGCGAGATGATGGCGGCCGGTCAGCACGCCGA
The DNA here is from genome assembly GCF_002295065.1 of Mesorhizobium sp. WSM3859. Lineage (GTDB taxonomy): Bacteria > Pseudomonadota > Alphaproteobacteria > Rhizobiales > Rhizobiaceae > Mesorhizobium. Next base: position 10,860 of record NZ_NSGG01000027.1, on the reverse strand, counting down.
GCGCGGCGCGGCTGTCGGCGCTGGAGACGAACAAATCGTCGGCCCAGAAATAGTCCTGCGCCTCGCCGCCGATCGGGATGCCCAGCACTTCGAACAGGGCGCCGTAGAAACGCCGGCTGGCCGCAAGGTCGCGCACCACGAGCTGGATGTGGTCGATGAGCCGGCCGCGATAAAGTTCCATGGGTGACGTCTCCTGGATGCTGCGGTTCAATCTAGAAGGGCCTGCAACACGGTCAATGCGGAGCGCCGCAGACTGCTGACACTGAAGGGCCGGCGGCGGGGCGTCGACGGCAACAACGACACGCCCAAAAAAACCGGATAAAAAATGCAACCGGATTTGTAGGATCGGCTCCCGCTCCGACGTCCTTCGGACGCAAGCGGCCCGGTGGACTGGAAAAACCGTGCCGTATCAAACAGGATGCCTTACGGCATGGAGCAGAACCATGAACCATTCTTATCGTTGGGTCATCGTCGCGGCCGGCGCGCTGATGACCTGTGTGGCGCTCGGCGCCATGTTCTCGCTGGCGATCTTTCTGGAGCCGATATCGCTCGACACAAACTGGTCGCGCACCGGCATCTCCAGCGCCATGACCTTGAACTTCCTGGTGATGGGCCTCGGCGGCTTCGCCTGGGGCTCGATCTATGACCGGGTCGGCGCGCGGCCGGTGGTGCTTGCAGGCGCCGTGCTGCTCGGCCTTTCGCTGGTGGTGGCGAGCCGCGCCACGTCGCTCATCGTCTTCCAGCTCAGCTACGGCATCATCGTCGGGCTGGCGGCCAGCGCCTTCTTCGCGCCGATGATCGCGCTCACCACCGCCTGGTTCGACACCAACCGCAGCCTCGCCGTGTCGCTGGTCTCGGCCGGCATGGGCGTGGCGCCAATGACCATCTCGCCCTTCGCGCGATGGCTGATCACGGCCTATGACTGGCGCACCGCCATGTTCGATATCGGCGTCATGGCCTGGGTGCTGCTTTTGCCCGCCGTCTTGCTGGTGCGCCAGCCGCCTGCGGCGGCTGCTGCAAGCGACGGCATGCCGGCGCCCGCCGCAAACGATCCCGGCATGAGCGTCGGCCAGGCGCTGCGCTCGCCGCAATTCATCGTGCTGGGTCTCACCTTCTTCGCCTGCTGCGCGGCGCATTCGGGCCCGATCTTCCACATGGTGAGCTATGCCATGTCCTGCGGCGTGGCGCCGATGGCGGCGGTGTCGATCTACAGCGTCGAAGGCCTGGCCGGCCTTGGCGGACGCGTGCTCTACGGCGTGCTCGCCGACCGGCTGGGCGTCAAGCCGGTGCTGGTCGCCGGGCTCGCCATCCAGGGGCTGGTGATCGCCGCCTACCTCGCCGTCGGCCGGATCGAGCAGTTCTACCTCCTGGCCGTCATCTTCGGCGCCACCTATGGCGGTGTGATGCCGCTCTACGCGGTGCTGGCGCGCGAGTATTTCGGCCTGCGCATCATCGGCACGGTGCTTGGCGCGGCGACGCTGCTGTCCAGCCTCGGCATGTCGCTTGGCCCGCTCGCCGGCGGCATGATCTACGACGCCACCGCCAGCTATCACTGGCTGTTCATCGGCTCGGCGCTGATCGGCCTCGGAGCCGCCGGCATCGCCATCGCCTTCCCGCCGCAGCCCAGCCGGCAGAAGCTGCAGATGGCGTGAGAGAAACCTGGTTTCTCGCCCCCATGAAATGGGGGAGAGGTGGCTCGGCGAAGCCGAGACGGAGAGGGGGAGCGCCCTACGAAGACCCCCTCTCCGTCCGCTTCGCGGACACCTCTCCCCCGCCTTTGGCGGGGGCGAGGAACCCAAGCCTTGAGATGCCGGCGAATAGCGCTTCTCCGCTCCGGCCGCATCTCGCTACGCTTCATCGAATGCGAAATTCGTTGCCCGATGCCGGCGAGTGTGAAACGCTTCGCAAGTCAGGCTGGCCGCGCGCCAGCGCGATCCATCGTCCAGGAGCATTGCGGTGATGGCAAGCTTGGAAGCCGAAGACGCCAGAAATTGGTCCAACCTGCTGACCGCCGCCGAGAAAGGCGACGCCGAGACCGTACGTGCCGAACTCGCGGCGGGGGCGGACATCAACCAGACCGATGAAGGCGGCTGGTCGGCACTGCATCTTGCCGCCCACAATGCCCGCATGGCAGTGCTCGAAGCCTTGATCGCGCAGCCGGCGATCGACGTCAATTCCAGGAACAAATGGAAGAGCACGCCCTTGAGCCTGGCCGCGGCCAAGGGTCATTACGACTGCATCCAGGCGCTGGTGCAACACCCTCAGATCGATATCGACGCGCGCGCCGACTATTATGGCCGCACGGCGTTGATCGAAGCGGCAAGGAACGGGCATCTCGATGCCGTCATGCTGCTGGTCGAGCATGGCGCGGACGTCAATGCGGCCGACAAGACAGGGCGAAACAGCGCCCTCATCGAAGCCATCAAGGGGCGGCACTTCGCGGTTGCGCAATATCTGCTCGAGACCAGGAAGGTGAACTTCCTCAACAAGGACATGCGGCTCAACGCGCTGATCTGGGCCGGCAGCACCCGCAACGCCGAACTCATCGAGAAACTCGACGCCGCGATCCACGCGTTTTTCGAAGGCAAGTGAACGGCAGCCGTCAGCCCTTGGAACGTCAGGCGGGTGCCACCCCTTCGAGGGCGATGATGCGTGTGTGGGCGCAGCGGAAACGGATTTGCTTCAGCCTCTCATACTCCGGCGAGTCGTACCACGCGGTGATCGCGGCCATGTCGGGAAACTCGATTATGACCAGGCGGTGCGGCTCCCAGTCGCCTTCAAGCACCCGCGTCGCGCCGCCCCGCGCGAGATAGCGCCCGCCATAGCGGGCCTCGGTCGCCGGGACTTCGCGTCTGTACTCGTCGAACATGGCCATGTCGGTGATGTCGACATCGGCAATCAGATATGCGGCCATCGTCGTTCTCCCGTTCTATCCACTTCATATTAGTGATTACTCATACTATCTTGAGTCCCGAGCCACCACCCTCTTCTCGACCACCCAGCGGTGCTTGCCGATCTGGCGATTGCGGCTGAAACCTTGGCGCTCGAACATTGCCAGCGTGCCGTTGTGCAGGAAGGCGCTTGCGACCTTCCGGCCTGCGGTGTCCTCAGGATAGCTTTCCACCGTGCCGCCGCCGAGGCGACCGATCTCGGCCAACGCGCCGGCAAGCGCTGCGGCGGCAACGCCTTCGCCACGCCGCGCCTTGTCGATGAAGAAGCAGGTGATGCGCCAGTCGGGCAACGCCGCCAGCCCTTCCTCGTATGTACGCCGGTGCTTGATGCGCGGCAGTTCGCCGGTCGGCCCGAACTGGCACCAGCCGACACAAGCCGGACCGTCGAAGACGAGCGAGGCATGCGTGCTGCCTTCACGTACGCGTGCCTCCTTTGCATCGCGGTTGCCCGCGGCGCCCGCACCCTTGGCGTGGAAGGCCATGCACCAGCAGCCGCCCCACACGCCATTGTGCCGCTCGACCAGCGCGGCAAAATCCGGCCAGGTGGTGATGTCGAGAGGTTTTGTGCTGAAGGTCATTGATGCCTCCTTGCGCGGCAAGATAACCGATCCAGGCCGACTTTGAAGCGAGGGCTCTCGCTTCACCCGGTCCCCGCCCCCGTGCGCACGGCCTCGCGCTCGCTCTCGTCGCGTTGCACCCGCTCGTCGGAGATCAGCACCACCGGGCTCGAGCCGCGCCGCAGGACGGCCGTCGTCGTCTCGCCGAAGATGAGTTCCTCGCCCTGCCGCCGCGCCACACCCATGACGATCAAGGACACATTGCGGCCGGCCTGGCGGGCGATGGCGTCGGCGGCCGCGGCCCTGGAGCGGATGGCGGTCTCGATCTCGACCCCATAACGGTCGGCAAGTGTGACGATGTCCTTCAACACCGCTTCCCGGCGACGATGCGAGACGGTGTCGCGCGGCTCCTCTCGGCCGGTGCGCGCGACATAGAGCATCTTGACCGGGGCGCCGGTGACGGCGGCTATTGCAAGCGCTAGCTCGGCGCCGCGGCGGGCTACCGCCGTGCCGTTGACCGGCACCAGTATCTTGCCCGATCCGGGACCGAGTTTCGGCATCTGGCGGCCGGCGCTCGCCGGCTTCAGCACCAGGCAGAGCGGCCCGTCGAAGGCGCCGGCGACTTCGTTCAACCGATGCGAGAAGCCGCCCTTGGAGGTGACGGCGCGGCCGAGGCCGACAAGCAGCATGCCGTAGCCCTTGCGCGCCTCCCTGGCGACCGCCTCGGCCGAAAGCTCCTCATGCTGGCGGCGGGTGACTGGCGCTTCGCGCATCGGGTCCTCGTCACCCTCCTTGGCCGCCTCGCGGCTGTCCTCCGCGCCCTTCTCGATTTCCTCCAGATGCAGGCCCTCGGTCGGCTCGGCATCGGTCTCACCGCTGGAATGCAGCACCGTCGTCGGCTTGCCGGCGCCAATGACCCCGGCGAGATAGGCGGCGAAGCGGCCAACGACGCCCTCGTCGACCACGACCAGAAGCCGCTCCAGATTGGCGACGAAGCCGCGCTGGTCGATCTCCTCGCGCTCCAGGCGCTTCTTCTCGTGGTCGCCGATCGGCAGGCGGCGCAGCGCCCAGCGCAATGTCGGCGGCATGGCCAGCGTGGTGACGACGGCCATGGTGAGGATCATGGTGAAAAGGGTGTGCGACAGCACGCCCATCGACAGGCCGATGGACGCGACGATCACCTCGGTCGAGCCACGCGCGTTCATGCCGCAGCCGACCGCGATGCCTTCGGCGCGGCTCATGCCTGCCACTTCCGCGCCGATGAAGGCACCACCGAACTTGCCGATCGAGGCGATCACCACCAGAGCCACGGTGAGCAGCGCCAGTTGCGGATCGACCAAGACGGTGAGATCGGCCGACAGGCCGGCGACGCCAAAGAACACCGGCATGAAAAGAGCCGTGATGACGCCGCGCAACTGCCCTTCGATATGGCGCGACAGGATGGGCGATTCACCCACCAATATGCCAGCGACGAAAGCGCCGAGCACGGTGTGCGCGCCGATCAGATCGGTGATCAGCGCCATCACGCCCATGATGGCGAGGATGACGGTGACCACCGCATATTCCGAGCGGAAGGTGTCGTTGGTCCAGCGGATGGCGTCGAAGACGATGCGGCGGCCCACCGTGAAGGAAAACGCCATGAAGAGGGCGACGCCGGCGATGGTGAAGGTCAGGCTGGCGATCTCGATCCGCCCCTTGGTGGCGATGCCGATGGTGATGGCGACGACCACCCAGCCGATCGTGTCCTCGATGATGGCCGAGGAGACGATGATCTGGCCGAGGTCGCGGCGCATGAAGTTCATGTCGCGCACCACCATGGCAACGATCTTGACCGAGGAGATGGAGAGCGCTGTGCCGAGGAATAGCCCGGCAACGATGCGTTCGCCGCCCGTGGCAAGCAGCGTGTCGGGCATGAACTGCGCGGCGATGAAGCCGAGCGCGAAGGGCACGGCGACGCCGGCCGCCGAGATGGAAAAGCAGGCGCGGCCGACCCGGCGCACGAGCCTCAGATCCGTTTCCATGCCGGTGAGCAGAAGCAGCATCAGAACGCCGAGCTGGGCGATGGCGTTGATCATCGATTTCTGCGTCGGATCGCCGGCGAAGATCAGCCGCTCGGCCGCCGGCCAGACCCAGCCGAGCAGCGAAGGCCCGAGCAGGATGCCGCCGATCAGTTGCCCCATCACCGCCGGCTGTCCCAGCGCTTCCAGCACCTCGCCGATGCCGCGGCCGACAACCAGGAGCAGGATCAGCTCGGCGACGAAAACGCCTTCCGACGACATGCCGGTCTTCTCGGCGGCGAAGGCCACGGCTGGCATCAAAGCGAGCGCCGCCGCTGCAAGCGCAATCCAGACCGACGGCGGCCAGCGCCGATTGAGCATATTGGACAAGATGTCCCCTCATTCCTCGCTTCGGCATAACGGTCTGGCGGGAGGATCGGTTGCACGGGGGCGGAACTGCCAATCTCCCCCCTTGTGGTCCCTTTTGGGGAGATGTCCGGCAGGACAGAGGGAGGCGCGAAGGATCGCGGCTTCTCAGCGAGAAGCGTCGATATCCGCGGCCAGGTATAGAACACATGGCAATAAAGAAATGACAGAACTTGGCGCTCCACGGCGCCCCCTCTGCCCTGCCGGGCATCTCCCCCACAAGGGGGGAGATTAGTCGCTCCCACGCCCCGCATCCCTACAATTCTAATCAAATGCCAGCGCCGATCTTTGCTTCCCGGTAAAGCGACTCGACGATGTTGGCCGCCAAGGCGGGGCAATAAGGAGAAGCTAATGAAAAGCGACTTTGCCGCCGCCCACCTGCACCTCGACCGGGCGTGCCATTACCTGCGTGGCGATGATGAAACGAGCCGCGCGGCGCTTCAGGCGCTCGACCTCGTGATCGACGCGGTGGCGGCGGCCCAGCATGCCAGGCCGATGGCCGACGTGCTGCCCTTTCCGCTGCGCGCGAATGGCGGCGTTCCACCGCTTGCATCCTGACTTATCCGCCTGAAAAGGCGGGAACATTTTGGGCCGGCCACACGTTTGTGCTATACGGGGTGTGGCCGGCCTGTTCTTGAAATCGGATGCGGCCGGCCATGGCGGGAGGCGCATGGCAGAGAATGTCCCAGACGAAGGCCGCAGGATCCACCGACGCGGCAAGGGCCCCGAAATCCATCGAGGCGAACGCGCCGGCAACATCAACCGAAAAGGCGGCGCCGCCGCGGGCGTCCGACACGCTGGCGCTGAAGCTCAGCTCTCCCGAATTCACCTCGACGCTGTCGCATTTCCACCGGGCCGAGATCGCACGCATGGCAGGCTGGCGCGACCGGCTCGACCGCACCAGCAACTGGGCGATCACCGTGGTGGCGGCGATGCTGTCGGTATCGCTGTCGACGCCCTCCGCGCATCACGGCGTGCTTTTGTTCGCCATGCTCCTGATCACGCTGCTTTTGTGGATCGAGGCGCGGCGCTACCGTTTCTTCGACGTCTACAGGACAAGGGTACGGCAGTTCGAGCGATACTACTTTGCGCAGATCTTCTCACCGCAGCCGGACTTTGCCTCCAACTGGCTCGCCATCCTCGGCGAAGGCCTGCGCTCGCCACGCTTCCTGATCTCACAGCGCTCGGCGCTCGTCAGGCGGCTGCGCCGCAATTACATCTTCATGTATACGATCCTGATGCTCGCCTGGGTGTTGAAGATCACGACACCCAGCCTGGCGCGCGAGGGCGCCCCGATCGGCTTCAGCGCCTCGCTGCTTGACACGTTCCGGGTGGCAACGCTCGGGCCCATCCCGGGCGTGGCGGTGGTGTGCGGGGTCGCTGTTTTCTATCTCGCGATGCTGGCCGCGTCATTTCTGATCCGCGACGAGGACGCCGAGCTTTCCTTCGGCGACGTGCATGTGTGAGAGGTTAGGCAGTAGGGATTAGGCAGTAGGAAAATCAGACTGCGCAGACGCCCCTCTCCTGCCTACTGCCTACTGCCTACTGCAGCGACAGCGCCGCCCGAAACTCGTTCGTGGTGTTGCGAGCGGGATAGGGTTCGTCCGGCACGGGAACGCCGAGATGGCTGCAGAGCGGCGCCCAGCCGTCGCCGAGCTTGTGCACCAGCAGCCGTTCCGACGGCACGGTGTTCAGCACCGCCTCGACATTGTCCCGATAGACGGCGATGGCATGGGCTCGGTCCTGAGGGCGGCCGCCGAAGACCTGGTTGGCGACGAGCGCGATGCCGAGCGACTCCTGATCCGTGCTGCCGGCGATCGCCGGCAGCAGGGTTTTTTCAAAACTCTCCCACCAGCTTTCGGGCGAGCGCCAGGTGAGGATGACGCGCGCCTGCGGATAGGCTTCGATCAGCTCGCGCCAATAGAACGCCGAGGGCCAGTCGACGCAGGATTTATATCCCGCGAAGAGCTGGGCCCAGTCGGGCGCCCCGCCCCTGGCCAGCGCCCGCCAGAGCCGCTTCTGCTTCGCATGTCCCATGACCTCCGACATATGGTGGCAAGGACCGAAGCCGAGCATGGTCAGCGCCTCGCGCATCGAGTCCGTGCCGGTCCGGCCGAAGCCGGTTCCAATCACCATCAGCGACATTTCCCCCTCCTCCACTTCTGCCGTCTTCAAGCGGTGGCGATCAACCTCCCTGGAGCACGAGCCGCAGGCGGTTGTCTTCCGGATCAGCGGTCGAGACAACGGGACCGTCTCTTTTCGCTTGTATACCGGCCGCTTCGAGCCTGCGCTCGACGGCGGCGAACTCCTGCGCCGAACCGAGCTCGATTGTGAAATGGTCGAGGCCGGCGGCATTGGGCGGCGGCTCGCGCAGCTCGTCGCGCGCCCAGATGTTGAAGGCGATCATATGCGCGCGGCGCTCGGTGCCGCAGTCGAACATGCCGAAGGTCCGGGACTGGATATGCGGCCGGAAGCCGAGCACGCCGAGATAGAATTCCATCAGCGCCTCGGGCGCGCGGGCGCGCAAATGGATGTGGCCGATGAAAGCGTCCCGCGCCATCCTCGGCTCGACATGGCCGGAATTGCCGCGATCGCGCAGCAGGCTAGAGACGTCCAGCGACTCGAGCCCCGAATGCGCGCTGCCGTCGACGGCGATCAGCGACACGCGGCCGTCGGGCGAGACCTCGCGGCGCAGCAGGCGTTCAGGCGTGTCGAAGCATATCTCGATGCCGTTGCCGGACGGGTCGGAGACGTAGAGCGATTCCGAGACGAGGTGGTCCTGGGCGCTGTACCGCAAGCCCGACGCCTTAAGGCGGGCGGCTGTATGCGCCAGATCTCGGCGGGTGGTGACGTGGATGGCGACGTGGAAGAGATCGCGCGACTTCTGCGCCAGTGCGACTTCCGCGCCCGCATGGAGCACGATCAGCGTCCGGCCGCCGGCGCCAAGCTCCGCTTGAGCGGCATCCTCGCTGGCCAGCGCCAGTCCGAGCGTGTCGCGCCAGACGGTCAAGGCGGCCGGAATGTCGGTCACCTTGAGATGGACCGGCCCGAGACGCGTGGCCTGAGACAGCAATCCTTCGTCCATCGTCGTCCATCCGATTGCGGTCGATGGATACATTAGCTCTGAACGATATTTATGTCTCGCGCCAAGTTCGGGTTGACCCCTCCCCGGCGGGCGGCGACTATCGCCGAAGCAGGCTGTTTTTTCGCAGCTCCGAACGAAGCAGGAGGAACCTCCCATGGACGACACCGACCACTGGCGCAACATGGCGAGCGCGCCGCGGGACGGCAGCCGCATCCTGGTGACGGTGCGCTCCTCCGAGCAGGGACCGGCCGAGGTCGACATGGCGTATTGGTCGCGCGCCGACCAGTTCGGCGAGGAAGGCTGGCGGGCCTCGGACTCCTCACCCGGCCGCGTGGTCGAATATGCCGAGCCGGAGCTCAGATGCTGGATGCCGCTGCCGAGCGCCGGGCGAGGCTCGATGCCGAGCCCCTGGGAGGGTGAGGACGTGCCGCTGGTGGATGGGGAAGGGATTTAGGGGCAACTGTCCCTTCTCCCCTTGTGGGAGAAGGTGGATCGGCGCGCAGCGCCGAGACGGATGAGGGGTGTTCCAGCGGAGTGAGACGTTGGCTTTCCCTGGAGCACCCCTCATCCGACCGAGCTTCGCTCGGCCACCTTCCCCCACAAGGGGGGAAGGGGGAGCTTAGGCCCTCAAAACAAGAACGCCGCCGTCGCCGGATCAGGCCCGGTGCGGCCGTCGGCGGAATCCAGGCCACGGATCGTCTGCATGTCGTCTGCGTCCAGCTCGAAATCGAAGACGTCGAAATTGCCGGCGATGCGCTCCTGGTGGACCGACTTCGGGATGACGATCAGCCCCTCCTGCAAATGCCAGCGGATGATCACCTGCGCCACCGACTTGCCGTGCTTCTTCGCGATCTTCTCCAGTGTCGGGTCGGAAAGCAGCCGGCCGCTGCCCAGCGGGCTCCAGCTTTCGATATGGATGTCGTGCTTCTTGTGGAAGTCGCGCTTATCGCGCTGCTGGAAGCGCGGATGCAGCTCGATCTGGTTGACGACGGGCGTCACGCCGGTCTCGCCGATGATGCGCTCCAGATGGTCCTGGTTGAAGTTCGACACACCGACCGACTTGATGCGCCCGGCCTTCTGCAATTCGACCAGCGTCTTCCATGCTTCGACATATTTGTTTTGGGCAGGCACCGGCCAGTGGATGAGGAAGAGGTCGATCCGGTCGATGCCGAGTTTTTGCATCGTGTCGTCGAAGGCGCGCAACGCCGCGTCGCGCTGATGCGCGCCGTTGCGAAGCTTGGAGGTGATGAAGAGCTCGTTCCTCGGCACGCCGGCCGCGCGGATCGCCTCGCCGACGCCTTCCTCGTTGCGGTAGCCCTCCGCGGTGTCGATCAGCCGGTAACCTGCGTCGATGCCCCAGCGAACGACCTTTGCGGTGACGTCCGGATCCACCTGCCACACGCCGAGCCCGATCTGCGGGATGGTCGAGCCGTCGTTGAGCTTGAGCTGTTCGGGCATGGGGAGATTCCTTTGGGAGGGAGGGTGGTGTACGGGACGGGTGGTGCCGACTATTTAGGCTTTAGCTCTGAAATGACGAGTTGATCTCTGCAAAAAATAGAGAAGCCGGCAGGGAGGAGGCTGAGCGCAGATGGCTCGCGCGCTCCCCTTCTCCCCTTGTGGGAGAAGGTGGATCGGCGCGCAGCGCCGAGACGGATGAGGGGTGTTCCAGCGGAGTGAGACGCTGGGAAATTTCCCGTCTCGTCCGGCGGTGCCAAGCTGCAGCACCCCTCATCCGACCGAGCTTCGCTCGGCCACCTTCTCCCACACGGAGGGCTTTGCACAGAATCGGATCGGTGATTCCATGCGGATATCCGGCAAGGAGGATTCGCGATGGTGGATCGGGT
>NZ_NSGG01000026.1 GCF_002295065.1 Mesorhizobium sp. WSM3859 | reverse complement strand
CGGGCGCCTAAACCCGGGGCGTGGGGGACGGGTTGGGTGGGGACTCGACCGGGCTTTCTCTCTGGGCGCGCCGCGTCACCGCGACGTGCCCGATCGCTTTGCCGCCTTAGCGGACGCTGGCGACCGCGTCCTCGCGGCCGTCGTTGATGGTCACCCAAACGCCCGAATTCTCAGTCGATTGACGCTTGAGATAGGTGTAGACCGTATCGTTCCAGGCGAGCACTTTCGGCTCGAGATTGTCGAGGATGAACTCGCCGAGGCCGGTGCGCACGGTGAGCACGGCATGGCCGTCGCCATTCGGCTGGCGCACCACCGTCATCAACAGATTGCCGGCCGGGACACCCGCGGCCATCAGCGCGCGACGCTTCTCCAGCGCGTAGTCCTCGCAATCGCCAACGCCATTGTCGGGATAGGCCCAGTATTCCTCGACACCGTAGATTTCCATGTCGGTGCGCGGCTTGACGCGGGTGTTGACCGAATTGTTGACGTTGACGATCGTCGCCCACAGCTTGCGCGTCAGTTCGACCGGCGACCCCTTCGACGTCCGCTCGTTGCATTCGCCCGGAATGCGCTGACAGAAATCATAGTGACCGACCGGCTGGGTGGTGCGGCCACCCGTATGCATGTAAACCGGTCCTGCGCTTGCCGTGCCCCACGCGGAAAGCTGCATCGCCATTGCCAAGAGCAACAGCTTGCCCCTCGTCATTTTCATTCTTGTAGTCTCCCCGTTTGAGGAGACTGTGCCACGTTGGGATTTATTTGACGCAAAAACGCGAAGTAGACATTGAGTAAAACGCCAGTAGAACAAGCATAAAATTTGAACTATCGCTATCTTGAATTATTCAGGTTTGCGACGTTCCGCCGGTCAGCAGGCCGGCCAAACCGGCAACAAAAAACCGGCCGCCAGGGGCCGGTCCGCTTCGCTTGTGGGCAAGCCCGCGCTTAAGCAATTCCAGGTGAAGTGCGAGCTCGGCGGCTTCGCCCTTTATGACCGCGGCGCGTTGAATTCCTGGTCGAGCGTTTCCGGGCGCTGGATGACCGCGAATTCGATAGCGACGCCATCCTCGAAATGGCGCACAACCTGGCCGCGCATGGTTCCAAGCATGACCTGGATGCCGATCGCCGGCTTGACGTCGATCTCGATCGCGGCGCCCGAGAGCGACAGGTCGATGATGCGGCACTGATACTGGCGCCCGTCGGTGAGCTGCAGGACGCTCATCGGATTGCGCGGCGCCACGCGCTCGTGGCGACGATCCTCGGGCAGGTCCAGCTCATGCTTGTTGGCAAGCCAGGTGAGCTGTGCGGCAAGCTTGTCCTTCTTGCGGTCCGAGGCGATGACGGTCATGGCAAAACCGTCCTGCGACGTGCGCGTCACGATCCCCTCGACGCGGCCGATATGGTCGATATAGGCGATAACCTTCTCGCCCGGCATGCCGATACGGTCGGTGCGCAACGCGACGTTGCCGGGTGACATATCGATCACCTGGCATGGATGCTCGGTGCGGTCTTCCAGCATGAAGCGCCCGTAAATCTTGACCCGGACACGCTGAAAGTTGCGCCGCTCAGCTCGTGACGGTGCAAATTCTACCGCCGCTGACCTCATGACCGCCTGCACCTCGTTGGCATTCCGCGCGACGATGCGTGGAATTTCGCCCGAAAAACTACAGCAAAGCAGGTTAACAAACGGGAAAAATCGGCCGCGAAAGCCCGGGCCTGTAGGCTTGTACGACGCAGAATATTAACCGCGGGCGAGAGAAAAATCCGGCGCGGCCAAGCTCATTCGTGACGTCCGCCGTCGAGGACGACGAGGTGGCGGATGCGGCGCACGCGGCCGAGCGCCGAAATGGTTTCCGGAGGATCGAATTCGGACGGAACGAGTGAGGGAACCTCGATCGCCGGCCGGTTCTTCAGGAACATCGGTTCCTTCTCGGGATCTATCACCCGGATCGTGTCGATAAGCGCGTCGCCGAGCGGGTCCGCGCCCAGCCAGAACGGCTTTTCGGCGGCGCTGATAATGCCGAGGCAGCGCGGGTTCTCGTGGCCGCCATCCAATGGCAGCGCCAGGAGCTCGAATTTGTTGGAGCGGCCGTTGCGGCTGAATCCCTCGTAAGTCATGAACAGCACCGATTTCTGATCGAAAACGCCCTGCATGAGCCGCGACACCAGCCGCTGGTCTTTCTCGCGCCAGAGCGAGGGAAAGGAGAAGCCCTTGAGCTCGCGTCCGTAATAGGCGCAGAGCCTCGTGCCGGCCAGCCGGAACACCGCTTCGCCGCGCGTGTCGCGCTCGAGGATGAAGGTGTCGGCCAGAAGCGACTTGATGTCGGCCGGCTCCACTTCCGATCGTTTCGGAGCGAGGCGGCCATCACGCAGCTGGTTCCAATATTGGAACAGCGCGATTGATCCTTTTTCTTTCATGTCCATTCCGCTCCGCACAATCTGTCTTTTGATGTCCCATCGGCGAACAGACAGGGCGCCCTCCGATGACCTTCATGCGGTGCGGAGCAGGATGCGTGCCAGTATCGTTAACGTTTGTTCACGCCTCGGGGTCGTTAAGGTTAACAAGTGGTTTACATTGCGTGCCGCCGAGGCCCGTGGCACATCAAAACCACTCCAAATGGTCGTTCTAGCAGCGATCGGCAGCACTTCAGTCACGGGTTTACGGGGAGCAGGGGACTCGACCGGCCGTTCAGGGGGACACCTGGACGGCCTCTTTTTTGATTCGACCCTGTTCTGATTCGCCACTTTTCGGATGGGACGCCGTGGCGATTAGCCGTTTGTGATTCGAACGGGCGTGATCTACATGCTCGCCGAACCTCGAGTCCCAGACCTGCGAAGGCGCATGAACGAACCGGCAAGCCCTATCGAAGCCGAACCGCAGCCGGATGAGGCGCCCGAGCCGCGGCGCCGCGAACCGGTGTTCAACCTGCCGCCGGTCGTGCTTGCGGTGATCGCCATTTGCGCCGTGGTCTATCTGCTGCAGCAATATGCGCTGAACGAGACCCAGCAGATGACGCTGCTCTATGACGGCGCCTTTATTCCGGTGCTCTACACCGGCCAATATGGCTTCGACTGGTTCCTGTTCACCCGTCCATTCACCTATGCGTTCATGCATGGTGGCATTGCCCACATCGCCATCAACATGATCTGGCTTGCGGCCTTCGGCTCGCCGCTCGCCAATCGTCTCGGCGCGCTACGCTTCGCCATATTCTTCGCGGTGACCGGGCTGGCTTCTGTTGTTCTGTTCTGGGTGCTGCATCCCTATGGCGAGGTGCCGCTCGTCGGTGCATCGGGCGCGATTTCCGGCATGATGGGCGCGGCCGCGCGCTACGGCTTCCGCATCGACCGGTCGTCAGGCAGGGCGGCCTTTGCCGGCGAGCCCCTGCCGATAGCGGCCGTGTTGCGCTCGCGCGGCGTCATGACCTTTCTTGGCGTCTGGATGGTGATCAATCTGGCCACCGGCCTGCTCGGCTTCGCGCCGGGCGTCGATGGCCAGATCGCCTGGGAAGCCCATATCGGCGGCTTCATCGCCGGCTTCTTCGGACTGCGTTTCTTCGATCGCGGCTGGCTGCCGCCTAATCCTTAGGCGCACTTGAAAAGCAACCAATCACGGCGCACGATGTTGCCATGCATGTCGCCTAAAAGTGCGCAGCGGTTTTGGGAAAACGACATGCATCAAAAACACAAGCGCGCCTCGGCGCGCTTAGAGCCACCCGGTGTCTTCCTAGGGGCGCAGGGGCTCAAAAGCCGGTTGAGGTGGGGAGCCGGCGTCAAAGGCAGTGGAGGACGCCATGACGGTTAAGGCAATTCTTGAAAGCAAGGGCCATGACGTGTTCACGCTCGGGCCCAATGAGAAACTCAGCGAGGCCATTCGCATTCTGGCCGAGTACAGGATCGGCGCGCTCGTCATCACCAATGGCGACCGAAAGATCGTCGGCATCCTCTCGGAGCGCGACATCGTCAAGGTCTTGGCCAGGGAGGGCGCCGCCGCGCTCGATATCGCCGTGCGTTCGGCGATGACGCCGAAGGTGAAGATCTGCAACGAAAACCATACGGTCAACGAGGTCATGGAGATCATGACGAAAGGCCGCTTCCGCCATCTGCCGGTGGAGAAAAACGGCCTGCTCGACGGCATCGTCTCCATCGGCGACGTGGTCAAGCGCCGCATCGAGGATGTCGAGCGCGAGGCCGAGGAGATCAAGCAATACATCGCCACCGCTTGATCTTGAGTGAAAACGCTGGCTGTTGTCAGCCGGCGGGAGCGGGTTTTATCGGTTGTCGAGTTCGGCGCGGACGAGTTGGAGCCCGCGCCGGGTGATGCGGTGAGGGCCGCCGTCCGACGAGGAAACCGCTTTCTTGCGTCTCAGTTTTCGAAAGAGCTCCAGGTCGAAGCCCGGTAGCGCCAGCCGTCGCGGGTCAGGCACTGGACCGAGGCGATCTTCCTGCTCTCGTTCTTTTCGATTTCGATACGCCCGCCCTGCGCGAGCAGGTGCAGGATGCGCTGTTCCCCACAGCGCCGCGCGTCCTCTTGGACGCGCAAAAGGACGCTGTGGCACTCTTGGTTGGCGCATGATCCTTTCCGAAAATCGGTTCCGATTTTCGGGTTCATGCGCTGCGCGAAATGTCCATTGGATAAAGTCCCCGGGAAAAACAACAAAAGCCGCCGCCGCGAGACGTCGCGGCACGGGGTTTCAGGTTTTTCTGCCCTGCCTCGCCTAAGAGGTCAGGGCTTCACCGGGACTGAGCGTAAGTGGACATCCACTCTCCATTGGGATGGATGTCCTATAGGCGAACGTGGCGGAAAAGGCCAATGGGCGGGCTTTGCGCTTGTCTCGACGGGCTGTTTGCACTAGCGAAGCGGTACGATTTATACCCTTCGACGCGCGGACATTCTGCGCACTCATTCTGGAACTGACGGCAGATCATGAGCATCATCGACACCCGCACCCCCGACGCAAAACGTCTGATCCCCGGCGCCACCGGCGACTGGGAGATCATCATCGGGCTCGAAGTGCATGCGCAGGTGATCTCGCAGGCCAAGCTTTTCTCCGGTGCCTCGACGTCGTTCGGCGCCGCGCCCAACGCCAATGTCAGCCTGGTCGACGCGGCAATGCCCGGCATGCTGCCCGTCATCAACGAGGAATGCGTCAAGCAGGCGATCCGCACCGGGCTGGGCCTCAAGGCCGCGATCAACCACAAGTCGGTCTTCGACCGGAAGAACTATTTCTATCCGGACCTGCCGCAGGGCTATCAGATCTCGCAGTTCAAGCAGCCGATCGTCGGCGAGGGAAAGGTGATCGTCTCCGTCGGCCCTGACCGCCAGGGCGAGTTCGAGGATATCGAGGTCGGCATCGAGCGCCTGCACCTGGAACAGGATGCCGGCAAGTCGATGCACGACCAGCACCCGACCATGTCCTATGTCGACCTCAACCGCTCCGGCGTGGCGCTTATGGAGATCGTCTCCAAGCCCGACATCCGCTCGGCCGACGAGGCCAAGGCCTATGTCACCAAGCTGCGCTCGATCATGCGCTATCTCGGCACCTGCGACGGCAACATGGACGAGGGCTCGCTGCGTGCCGACGTCAACGTCTCGGTGCGCCGTCCGGGCGGCGCGTTCGGCACGCGCTGCGAGATCAAGAACATGAATTCGATCCGCTTCATCGGCCAGGCGATCGAATACGAGGCGCGCCGGCAGATCGCCATTCTCGAGGACGGCGGCAAGATCGACCAGGAGACGCGCCTGTTCGACCCGAACAAGGGCGAGACGCGCTCGATGCGCTCCAAGGAAGAAGCGCATGACTATCGCTATTTCCCCGATCCCGACCTTTTGCCGCTGGAATTCGACCAGGCCTATGTCGACGCGCTCGCCAAGGACCTGCCGGAACTACCTGACGACAAGAAGGCGCGGCTGGTCGATGTGCTTGGGCTGTCCGCCTATGACGCCTCGGTGCTGGTCTCGGAAAAGCCGATCGCCGACTATTTCGAGAAGGTTGCCGCCGGGCGCGACGGCAAGCTCGCTGCCAACTGGGTCATCAACGATCTCCTGGGGCAGCTGAACAAAGCCGGCAAGGATATTGAAAATGCTCCGGTTTCGCCCGAGCAGCTCGGCGCTGTTCTCGACCTGATCAAGGAAGGCACCATTTCCGGCAAGATCGCCAAGGACCTGTTCGAGATCGTCTGGAACGAGGGTGGCGATCCGCGCCAGCTCGTCGAAAGCCGCGGCATGAAGCAGGTCACCGACACCGGCGCAATCGAGAAGGCCGTCGACGAGGTGATCGCCGCCAACCCGGACAAGGCCGAGCAGGCGCGCGCCAAGCCGACCATGGCCGGCTGGTTCGTCGGCCAGGTCATGAAGGCCACCGGCGGCAAGGCCAACCCGCAGGCTGTCAACGACCTCGTCAAGGCCAAGCTGGGCATCGAATAGGGCGATGTTCGTTCGCACCGCCAGCGAGCGCGATCTTGTTGCGGTCCGCGCGCTGCTGGTCGAGGCCTGGCATGCGACCTATGACGCCATCTACGGCGCCGAGCGGGTTACGGCGATCACCGACGACTGGCATTCGATCGCCTCGCTCAAGGCGCGGTTGACACGGCCGAATTCCGAGTTCCTTGTGGCTGACGACGGCAAGCGGCTCGGCGGCATGGCATTCGCCGCCGCTACCACCGACCCGAAGATCGTCCTTCTGAACCAGCTCTACGTGCATCCGGCCCTTCAGCGGCAGGGGGTTGGCCAGTCGCTACTCGACGAAGTCGAAGCCAGTTTTCCGGAGATGGATACGCTGCGCCTCGAAGTCGAGGAAGCGAATGCCGTGGCGATCGCCTTCTACGAGGCCAATGGCTTCCGGCCGGCGGGCAGGACCGCCAATTGCGGTGGCAATTCGGCATTGCCCGCGCTCATCATGGAAAAACGGCTGGGCTAAATCGGGCACGCCTGTTCATCGCGCGGTTTTGATTTGATCGCGCCGATCCGCGCGACCAAGGCTGGTCGTTGCCGGCGTCGCAAACTCCACAAGGTAGAAGCGTCGCCGCAATGGGGGATAACCATGCCGGGCCTGCCGGAACTGATGCCGACCGAAGTGTCGGACGCCACTTTTGGCGGCGTGACCTATCACGTCGCCGGCGAAACTGGTCCCGGTGCTGTCGATCGATGTGACCAACATGCCGGTCTATTTCGAGCACCATATCCTGCTCTGGAAGAACACCACCATCACCATCGGCCTGAAGTCGCTGAAGGGCGCGCTGAAGCGCATGATCGCCGGCATGCAGATCTTCGTCACCGAGGCGTCCGGGTCCGGCGTCATCGCCTTCAGCCGTGACGGGCCGGGCCATATCGTGCCGATCCGTCTCCGGCGCGGCGAAGAAATCCAGGTGCGCGAGCATCAGTTCCTCGCCGCCACCGCCAGCGTCGATTATAGCTTCGAGCGCGTACGCGGGCTGGGAACGATGCTGTTCGGCCAGAGCGGCTTCTTCATCGACCGTTTCCGTGGCGAGACAGGCGACGGCATCGTCTGGCTGCACGGCTACGGCAACGTCTTCGAAAAGGTGCTGGCGCCCGGCGAAACCATCGATGTCGAACCGGGCGGCTGGCTGTTCAAGGACGCTTCGGTGAGGATGGATACGAGGATCGACAAGCTTTCCAGCGGCTTCTTCGGCGCCGCCATGAATTTCGTCGTCAATCGCTTCACCGGTCCCGGGCGCGTCGGCATCCAGTCGATGTATCTGCATATGCCATCGGAAGAGTAGGCGTCACGGGGCGCAGCGGCGACAGCCTGCGGATCGGCAGCCGATCGGGCCGCGGGCGCTCAGGCGGAGGGAATCTCCACATTGTCGATCAGCCGCGTCGTGCCGAGCCAGGCTGCCGCAAGCAGACGGCCGTTGCGGTTCCGCTGCCAGGGTGCAAGCGTGACGCCCGCGCGGGCGGCGACATAGTCGACCTTCCGGAAGCCTGCTGAGACAAGGGCCTTTGCCGCATCTTCGGTGGCGGCCGCCTCATCCGCGCCGTCCGAAAGTGCGGCAGCCGTGCGGCGCAGGATCACGTTGAGCTGGCGCGCGACGCCGAGCTCGGCCTCGCCGAGATAGGCATTGCGCGACGACATAGCGAGGCCGTGAGCGTCGCGCACGGTCGGCGCGCCGACTATCTCGACGGGCAGATCGAGATCGCGGCAGAGCTGCCTGACGACGCAAAGCTGCTGGTAGTCCTTCTCGCCGAACACGGCGCAATCGGGCTCAGCCTGCAGGAAGAGCTTCGCCACCACGGTCGCGACACCATCGAAGAAATTCGGCCTGAAGTCCGTCTCGAGGCCGGAAGAGGGGCCGCCCACCGAGATCTTGGTGGCGAAACCGGCCGGGTACATTTCGCTAACGCCCGGCGTGAAGGCGAGATGCGCGCCCGCCTCCCGCAACCGGTCGAGATCGCGGGCCAGCTGGCGCGGATATTTGTCGAGATCCTCCGTCGGCGCGAACTGCGCCGGATTGACGAAGATCGAGACGACGCAGCGCTCGGCCCGTTCAAGCGCGATCCTGACCAGCGAAATATGGCCGTCATGCAGCGCGCCCATGGTCGGCACCATGGCGACCCTGAGTCCGGCCCGGCGCCAGTCCCGGACCTGTGCGCGAAGGGCGGCGACGCTGTCGACGACGATTGGAGCGTTCATGTCTCGTCCTTGCCGGATGCCATCGTGAAGACGTGGTCGGGGCCGGGAAAGGCGCGGCTGCGCACCTCGGCCGCGTAGCGCGCCGCCGCATCGGCGACCACGCTGCGCAAATCCGCGTATTCCTTGACGAATTTAGGCACGCGGTCGACCGTCATGCCGACCATGTCGTCGATCACCAGGATCTGGCCGTCGCAGTCGGCGCTGGCGCCGATACCGATGCTCGGTATGGAAATATGACGGGTCAACTTCGCGGCCACGGCCTCCATCGTCCCTTCGATGACGACCGAGAAGGCGCCGGCTTCTTCCACCGCTTCGGCATCGCGGAACAGTGCCGCGATATTTTCCTCCGTCCGGCCCTTGATCTTGTAGCCGCCGTCCTTCTCCACCGACTGTGGCTGCAGGCCGATATGACCCATCACCGGTATTCCTTCGGCGACGATCGCCGCGATCTGGGCGACCATGGAGACGCCCCCTTCGAGCTTCACGGCCTGGCAGCCAGTTTCCTCGAAGATACGCCCCGCGGACTTTGCGGCCTGTGCCGGCGAGTCCTCATAGCTGCCGGCCGGCATGTCGACCACAATGCAGGCCTTGGCCGAGCCGCGCATCACGGCCTGGCCATGGGCGATCATCATCTCCAGCGAGGCGCCGAGCGTGGTTGCGTGGCCGTGCAGGACCATCGCGACGCTGTCGCCGACCAGCAGCAGGTCGACATGCGGATCGAGCAGGCGGGCGACGGGATACGTATAGGCGGTGAGGCAGACGATCGGCACGCCGCCCTTGCGGCGACGAATGTCTTCGGCGCCGATCCGGCTGTCGGCGGACGGATCACGGGTCAATCGTCACCTCCCTAGGAGCATGATGCCGAAAAGTGTGTAGCGGTTTTCGGACGACATCATGCTCTATCTCTTTGATTTTGAGCCGGATGATTTCAGGTCGATTCGACCTGAAATCATCCGGCTCAAGGCGCGTCCGGAAGGGGCAGGCCGAGCTTTAGAAAGCCGGGCAGCGCTTGGCAAGCCGCGGTATCGCCGGCAGAACAACTGCATCGATTTAGCGCATCGAGCATTTCCATTCGGGCATGGCAAAACCCTTGCCTTCGCGTTGGCGTGACGCCATAAGCAGGGGAAAGGCAGGAGCCGCTGCCGCCGCGAGGATCTGGATGAAAACTTTCCTGCTGCAGTTTTTCACCTGGTGGAACAGCCAGACGCTCGGCACCCGCTTCCACACCTGGCGCTTCGGCAAGAAGATCGGCGAGGACGAAGTCGGCAACGTCTATTATGAGGGCGGAGTCGATTCGGAAGGCCGCACCCGCCGTTGGGTGATCTATCGCGACTATTCGGAGGCCTCGAAGATCCCGCCGGGTTGGCATGGCTGGATTCATCACCGCGTCGACACGCCTCCCTCGAGCGAGAGCTACAAGCCGCGCGAATGGCAGAAGCCGCATCGGGCGAACCTCACGGGAACGCCCGGCGCCTATCGGCCGCAAGGTTCGATCCTGACCAACCAGCATCGCCCGCAAGTGACCGGCGACTACGATGCCTGGACGCCGGGATCGTAATCCTCCGGATCGCAATCCAAGGCGCTGCTTCGATCCTTTATCGCCACAATTGGCGTTTAGCTGCTTGCTGACTGCGCAGCCATGACTAGCCTTGGGCATTGAAGAATCACCCGGGCACAACCACCGGTATTTTGCATGAGTTCTTTCGGCCATATCTCTAAGGCGCTGATCGCTGCGACGTCCGTTCTGGTGGTCTCGACGACAGTCTTCGCCGCCGCGCAGGCGCCGGCCCCCGCGCCCGCGGCCGCCGACCGCATCACCAATCCGGTGGCCGAGTTTGCCGGCATCGACAAGATCACCGGCCGCATCATCACCTTCGACGTCTATGTCGACGAGACCGTGCAGTTCGGTGCTTTGCAGGTCACGCCCCGCGTCTGCTATTCGCGGCCGGATACGGAGCAGCCGAAGACCGATTCCTTCGTGGAAGTCGACGAAATCACGCTCGACCGCAAGATTCGCCGGATCTTCACCGGCTGGATGTTTGCCGAAAGCCCTGGTCTCAACGCCGTCGAGCACGCCGTCTATGACGTCTGGCTCAAGGGCTGCAAGCAGAAGTCGGACGTGCCGCCGCCGACCGCGGCAAAGGCCGAGACAGGCAAGTCGAAGACCCAGGCCGCCAAACCCAAGGCTTCGGCGGAGCCGGCCGACGCCGCGCCAGAACCGGCTGATGCGACGCCGGAGCCGGACGACGCGACCAACGCGAACTGATCTCGGAACCTGCCTGCCTTTGAGCCGTTCCAATTCGGCAAGGCGAGGAGGATTCCGCGATGACCCCCACGAAGCCGTTCATGGCCAACAAGCAGGAGCTTCTCGACATCGAGAGGGGTTTCTGGACCGGCGATTCCGCCTATTATGAAGCCAATGCCGATGTGGAGTGCCTGGTGGCGTTCCCGGGAATGGCCAAGGCCATGACGAATGCCGAATTGGCTGCAACGGCCAGCAAACCCAAGCGTTGGCGCGACCTCGACATCAAGGTGAAGGGCATGGTGGAGCCGGGCAGCGATATCGTCATGCTGACTTACGAAGCGCGCGCGACGCGTGAGAACGGCGAATCCCATGCCGCGCTGGTCAGCACCGGCTATGTTCACCGCGCCGACGGCTGGAAGATGATGTTTCACGCGCAGACGCCGCTGGATACTTCGCAGGGCTGACCTCAAGGATAGAAGACGGCCTCGCCCTTCAGCGCTTCGGCCAGCAGCTTCTCATACTGTCCGCGCGGCACGTCGATGGCGCCGAAGCGCTTCAGATGCTCGGTCGTGAACTGCGTGTCGAGCAGCGCGAAGCCGCGCGCCTTCAGTCGCTCGACGAGATAATAGAGGCAGGTCTTCGAGGCGTCGGTCTCCCTGGCGAACATGCTCTCGCCGAAGAACACGCGCCCGAGCGAGACACCGTAAAGGCCGCCGACCAGGCGGTCCTCGCGCCAGGCTTCGACCGAATGGCAGTGGCCGAGGCGATAGAGTTCGACATAGGCTTCGCGGATCGGCGCATTGATCCACGTCGAGCGGCGCTCTTCGCGCTTCTCGGCGCAGCCGTCGATCGTCGCCTCGAAATCGAAATCGTAGCGAATCTCGAACGGATGCTTGCGGATCGTCTTTTTGAGGCTGCGCGGTATATGGAACCCGTTCAGCGGAATGATGCCGCGCGTTTCCGGCCGCACCCAGAACACTTCCGGGTCGTTGGCGCTCTCGGCCATCGGGAAGACGCCCGAGGCGTAAGCCCTGAGCAGCAGGTCGGTCGGGATGCGATAGCCTGGCGCGTAGGGGCGGGTCATCGCATCCCCGTGCTATTCACCCTTGGCCAGGTATTTTTCCAGCCAGTGGATATCGTAGTCGCCATTGGCGATGTCCGGATTGCCGACAAGGTCGCGGAACAGCGGCAGCGTTGTCTTGATGCCGTCGACGACGAATTCGTCGAGCGCGCGGCGCAGCCGCATCATGCATTCGACGCGGTTGCGGCCATGCACGATCAGCTTGCCGATCAGGCTGTCGTAATAGGGCGGGATTTTATAGCCGGAATAGACGCCGGAATCGACGCGGATGCCAAGGCCGCCCGGCGTATGGAAATGCGTGATCGTGCCGGGCGAGGGCGTGAAGGTGCGCGGGTCCTCCGCGTTGATGCGGCACTCGATGGCATGGCCGTTGAACTTGATGTCCTCCTGCCTGACCGACAGCCCGCCGCCCGATGCGACACGGATCTGCTCATGCACGAGGTCGATGCCGGTGATCGCTTCCGTGACCGGATGCTCGACCTGCAGGCGGGTGTTCATCTCGATGAAATAGAACTCGCCATTCTCATAGAGGAACTCGATCGTGCCTGCGCCCGAATAGCCGAGATCGGCGATGGCCTTGGCGCAGATGCCGCCGATGCGCGAGCGCTCTTCGGTGTTGAGCGCGGGGGAGTTGGCTTCTTCCCAGACTTTCTGGTGACGACGCTGCAGCGAGCAGTCGCGTTCGCCGAAATGCACGCCTCGGCCGGCGCCGTCGCCGAACACCTGCACCTCGATATGGCGCGGCTTCTCCAGATATTTCTCGATATAGACGGCGTCGTCGCCGAAGGCCGCGCCCGCTTCCGACTTTGCCGTCTGCAACGCGACTTCGAGATCTGCTTCGGTGTGAGCCACCTTCATGCCGCGGCCGCCGCCGCCGGCGGAGGCTTTGATGATCACCGGATAGCCGATCTCGGCCGCAACACGCTTGGCTTCCTTGTCGTCGGTGATCGCGCCGTCGGAGCCGGGCACGACAGGAATACCGAGACGCTTTGCCGTGCGCTTGGCCTCGATCTTGTCGCCCATGATGCGGATATGGTCGCCCGACGGGCCGATGAAGGTGATGTTGTGCGCGGCGAGGATGTCGGCGAACTTGGCGTTCTCCGACAGGAAGCCATAGCCCGGATGCACGGCATCGGCGCCGGTGATCTCGCAGGCGGCGACGATCTGGTGGATGTTGAGGTAGCTTTCGCGCGACGGCGGCGGGCCGATGCACACGCTCTCGTCGGCGAGCCGCACATGCATGGCGTCGGAATCCGCGGTCGAGTGGACCACCACCGTCTGAATGCCGAGCTCCTTGCAGGCGCGCAGCACCCGGAGCGCGATTTCGCCGCGATTGGCGATGAGGATCTTCTGGAACATCTCTTGGCTGTTCCTACTCGAGGACCACCAGCGGCATTCCGTACTCGACCGGCTGGGCATCCTCGATGAGGATCGCCGTCACCGTGCCGGCGCGCGGCGAAGGGATCTGGTTCATCGTCTTCATCGCCTCGATGATGAGCAACGTCTGGCCTTCCTTCACCTTCTGGCCGATCTCGACGAACGGCTTGGCGTCGGGCGAGGGCGCCAGATAGACAGTGCCGACCATCGGCGATGGCACGGCGTTCTTGGACGGATCGGCAGGCGCCGCGGCGGCGGCCGCGGCCGGCTGAGCCGCGGCGGCGACGGGAGCGGCGATCGCGGGCAGGGGCGCGGCAACCGCATGGACAGCCTGCGACTGGCGCGACACGCGCACCTTGAGGTCGCCGAGCTCGACCTCGATCTCGGTCAGATTGGTGTCGTTCAGGATGCCCGCCAGATCGCGGATCAACTGCTGGTCAACACCGGTCTTTTTTATCGACATTTTCGAGCCTTCTGTTTGGGGGCCGGTCACAGGCGTGCCGCCAGTGCCTGCAGCGCGAGCGTGTAGCCGAGCGGCCCGAACCCGCAGATCATACCGACAGCGACCGGCGCGACCATGGAGACGTGGCGGAAGGGCTCCCGCGCGTGGATGTTGGAAAGATGGACTTCCGCGACGGGCAGCGGCGCAACAGAGCGGATGGCGTCATGGATGGCGATCGAGGTGTGGCTGTAGGCGCCGGGATTGATGACTATGCCTGCAGCCTTGTCGCCGGCTTCCTGGATCCAGTCGACCAGATCGCCCTCATGATTGGACTGGCGAAAATCGATCTCAAGGCCGAGCGCGGCGCCCGCCGCCTTGCAGTCCTCTTCGATGGCCGCAAGCGTCTTGCCGCCATAGATCCCCGGCTCGCGTTTGCCGAGCGCATTGAGATTGGGACCATTGAGGACGAAAATCGTTTTCAATATGCCGACCTTGTTTCACGCCGAGCCCAAGCCGGCGCACTGGGCCTCTATAATGGGCATAGCCGCCCGCGAAAAGAGCGCAAGTGCGTTCTTACGCTGTCCACAGCGGCCGGCTTTTGCATCCACAAGCGCTTACAGCGCGCTCTTGGCCTCTTCGATCTTTTCCGTCAGAACCTGCTGGCCGAGCGCTCCGAAGATCACCTCGTTGCCGACCACATAGGACGGCGTGCCGGTGATCGACAGTTTCGTTGCAAGATCGTAGGTGCGCGACAGCGTTTCGGCGATGCGCGGATCCTTCATCTTCTGGCGCAGCGCCGCCTCGTCGGCGCCGAGCGAAAGCGCCACCTTGATGGCGGTGGATTCGGTGGCGCGGCCCTGACCGCCGAGCAGCGCGGTATGGAACTCGCCGTATTTCTCCGGATGCATCAGGTGGAACGCCATGGAGACGACGCTGGCCTTCTGCGAATCCGGGCTGAGGATCGGGAACTCCTTGAGCACGAAGCGCAGGTCAGGGTCGGCCTTGGTCAGAGCCTGCATGTCCTCGATGGCGCGTTTGCAGAAACCGCAATTGTAGTCGTAGAACTCGACGATCGTGACCTTGCCCTTCGGGTTGCCGACGACGCCGTCGAAGGTCGAGTTGAAGATCTCGTCCTTGGAATTCTTGATGACGCCGAGCGCGGCGAGCCGCTGCTCTTCCTTCTGCTTGGCCTCGAGCGCGTCCTGCACCTCGAGCAGCACTTCCGGGTTCTTCAAGAGATAATCGCGGATGATGCCCTCGACCTCCTTGCGGTCGATCTTGGTGTCGCCGGCCGCCTTGGTGTCGGTGGAAGACGTTACCTGAGCCACCTGCACGGTGTCGGCCTTCGCGGCTTGCGGATTTCCCGCCACGAAACCGAAGGCCAGCATGCCGAGCGCCACCGCCAGACCGCCGGCACTGCCAAGCAGGATTGCCTTGTTCATAATCGTCGTCCTTTTGCCTGTTCTGGTCCGCCTTCGTCGTCGCTGACGTCCGGGAGGTTCATTTGAGTTTATTAGACGGTGTGTAGTTTATAATATCCTGAGCGCGCACCCAGCGGGGTTCGCCGCGCTTCAATTTCTGTTGAGCGCGCATGGCGAAGATCTTCGCATTCTTGTAGTCGCCGGCATAGTAATGGCCCTCTGCGGTGGCGAGATCGGCGGCCGGAATGTCGCCCTGTTCTCCATAGGCCTGCGCCAGGAAGCGATAGGCGTCGGCATTCTCCTTGTCCCGCCCGACGCCGTTGTTGAGCTGGACCACGGCCTTTTTCAGCGAATCGGGCGTGCCCACCGCCATCTGCGCCTGGCCGAGCGAGACCAGCAGCAGTCCGGAGTGCACGGGATCGAGGCTCACCGCCTTGGCGTAGGCGTCCGCCGCGTCCTTCGGCTTGTTGGCCTTCATCAGGATATCGCCGCGCAGTTCCTGGAAATAGGGGTTCTTCGGCTGTTCCTTGATCAGCGCTGCCGTCTTGGTCAGCGCGGCGCCCGGATTGCCGTAGAGATAGGTCTGCTGCGCGTCGCCATAGCGCGAGGCGAGGCTGGTCGGATTCTTGCGCATCAGCCGCGCGACGGCCGCCTGGCCCTGCATGTAAGCGGCGATCTTGATGCGCATCATGTCGTGCCGCTGCTGCAGCGCCGGCGGGTCGACAACATTGACGAAGGGGCTCTGCTTGACGAGCACTTCAAGGTTGGCGATGCGCTCCTGCGGCATCGGATGGCTGATCCGGTAAGGGTCGACCTGGGTGCCGGCCAGCGACAGCGCGCTCTGGAAGCGGCCGAAGGTCTTCAACATGCCCATGCCGGACTGGCCGGTGGCGTTGAGATAGGTGATCGCCGAACGGTCGGCGGTGATCTCTTCGGTACGCTGATAGGCGAGGATCGACCGCTGCGCCATCTCGCCGCCCCCGGCGGCGACGCCCATGCCGGCGCCCGCCAGGCCCTTGCTGCTGGTGGTGGCGCCGGCAACTATGGCCCCGGCGCCGAGCAGCGTGGCGATGATCGCCATGGTTTTGGCGCGGTCGAGCTGATCGCGCAATTTCTGCTGATGCCCGCCCGCTATATGGCCGGCTTCGTGCGCGATGACGCCGATGATCTCGTTCGGCGTTTCGGCAGTCACCAGCGCGCCGGTATTGATGAACAGGCGCCGCCCGGTGACGAAAGCGTTGAAACTCGGATCATTGACCAAAACGATGTCGATGCCGTCATTGGCAAGCCCCGCGGCCTTGAAGATCGGCCGCGCATAATCGCGCACCAGCGCCTCGATCTCGGCGTCGCGCACCACCGGCACGCCTTGCGCGAAGGCGCTGACCGAGCTCGACACGGCGACGGCGGCGGCAAGCACAAGCGTCGCGAAGCCGCGCGCGGTTCGGCTGAGGGAGGTCGATCTGCCAATCGATGGTCGGAGTCGGCTCAACATAGGTCCACTGGTAGACGAGCGGGCGAAAGATGAAAAGTCGGCGCCGGCAACTTCCTGCGCGCTTGTGATCCCCACATCAATCGGGCATTTGTGCGGCGCTGCTCCTTTAACCAGGGCAGTTCAAGGCAAGTCTGCGCTGCTGCGTGCGGAATTCACCGAAACAGGGCAGTTGAAAGAGGTCAAATGGTCGTTTCGCTTTCGCGCCGGGGGGAAGTCGAGCCCTTCCACGCTATGGACATCCTGGCCGAAGCCAACCGGCTGAAGGCCACCGGCGTGTCCATGGTGTCGATGGCCGTCGGCCAGCCATCGGATCCCGCGCCGGCCGGAGTCCGCGAGGCGGCGGCCGCGGCCCTCAGGCACGGCCGCATTGGCTACACCGATGCCTTGGGCCTGGCCGAGCTGCGCAAGGCGATCGCCGAGCACTATGGCGAGCATTACGGGATCGACGTCGCGCCGTCGCGCATTGCCGTCACGACCGGCTCGTCGGCCGCCTTCAATCTCGCTTTCCTGGCCATGTTCGATCCCGGCGACCGCGTCGCCATCGCCGCGCCCGGCTATCCTGCCTACCGCAATATCATGTCGGCGCTCGGCATCGAAATCGTCGAAATCGAGCTCGGCGTCGATGCCTATCTGCATGCCGAGCACCTGAAGGCCGCGCATCGCGAGAAGCCGTTGAAAGGCGTGCTGTTCGCCAGCCCCGCCAATCCGACGGGTGCGGTGATCCCGGCGGACGAACTTGCAGCCCTGGTGAAGACGGCCGAGGAACTCGGCATCGCCGTCATCTCCGACGAAATCTACCATCGGCTGGCCTATGCGGCGCCCGATGTGACCGCGCTGGCGCATGGCGCCGGCGTGACTGTGATCAACTCCTTCTCGAAATACTATTGCATGACCGGCTGGCGCATCGGCTGGATGGTGCTGCCCGAGGAACTGGTGCGGCCGGTCGAGCGCATCGCCCAAAGCCTCTATATCTCACCTCCGGAATTGTCGCAGATCGCCGCGATCGAGGCCTTCAAGGCGACGGAGGAACTGGAGAGAGTTAAGGCGCGCTATGCCTGGAATCGCGACCTTCTGATGAAACGCCTGCCGGAGCTCGGTTTCGCGCTGGCCGCGCCCATGGACGGCGCCTTCTACGCCTTCTGCGATGTCACCCGCCACACCAATGACAGCATGGCCTTCGCCCGCAAGATGCTGGCCGAGGCGCATGTCGCGGCGACGCCGGGCCGCGATTTCGATCCGCAGCAGGGGCATCGTACCATGCGCTTTTCCTATGCCGGCAGCCATGACGACATGGTCGAGGCGCTGGCCCGCATCGAACGCTGGCTGAAATAGAAGCCATGCCGGAACTCGAGCAAGCATTGGCGGAAGTCGCCGCCGAAATGGCTGAGCGCACCGGTCGCGGCAGGGTGGCGACCTACATCCCGCAGCTGGGCAAGGTCGATCCGAAGAGATTCGGCATCGCCGCCGTGACCAATGATGGCCGCGTCATCCTTGCCGGCGATGCCGATCAGCCCTTTTCCATCCAGAGCGTCTCGAAGGTCTTCACCCTCACGCTGGCGCTGGGCAAAATCGGCGATGCGCTCTGGCAGCGCGTCGGCCGCGAGCCGTCCGGCAATCCGTTCAACTCGATTGTCCAGCTCGAGCATGAGAACGGCATCCCGCGCAATCCGTTCATCAATGCCGGCGCCATCGTCGTCTCCGACGTGCTGCTCGCCGGCCATCAGCCGCGCGAGGCGATCGGAGAGATCCTGCGCTTCATCCAGTTCCTCGCCGATGACGAGACGATCATCATCGACCGCGAAGTGGCGGCATCCGAGCGGGCCACCGGCTACCGCAACTTCGCTCTGGCCAACTACATGAAATCCTTTGGCAATCTCCATCATGAGCCGGAGCTGGCGCTGGGTGTCTATTTCCACCATTGCGCCATTGCCATGAGCTGCCGTCAGCTCGCCATGGCGGGGCGCTTTCTGGCTAATGGCGGCAGGAATCCGGCGACCGGGCATTCGGTCGTGTCGGCCGAGCGGGCGCGCCGCATCGGCGCGCTGATGCTGACCTGCGGCCATTATGACGGGTCCGGCGATTTCGCCTTCCATGTCGGCATTCCCGGCAAAAGCGGCGTCGGCGGCGGTATTCTCGGCATCGTGCCCGGGGTGGCTTCGCTGGCGGTGTGGTCGCCCGGCCTTAACGAGAACGGCAACTCCAAGCTCGGCTCCATCGCGCTGGAGAAGCTCGCCCGGATGATGAACTGGTCGATTTTCGCGCCTTAAAACGATGCCCGTTCGCGGAAATGAAAAATCCCGCGCCAGGTTCGGCGCGGGATTCTCTCAAAAGATCAGTCTAACGACCTGAAAGGTTTAGAAAAAACCCTTGCGCTGCCACCAGCCGGCGCGCTTCGGCTTGTCCTCGGCCTTGGCCTCTTCGGAGACGTTCGAGGAGACGACGGGAACAACCGGCGCGTCGGTCGACTGCGGCTTGCGCCGCGTCGGATGGGCATTGGCGGCGGGCTCCGCCTCGGCCGCCGCGGGTGCCGGCTCAGGAGCGGCAGGGGCCGGCTCCGGCTCGACCGCCACGGGCGCGACCTGAGCTTCCGCCACAGGTTCGGACACCGTCTCGGCCACGGCTTCCTCGGCCGCTTTCTTCGCGCGCGAACGGCGGGGCTTCTTCGGCTTTTCGACCGCCTCGGCATCGTCATTGGCCGCCGTGGGAGCAGCAGGCTGCTCGGGCGCGGCTGCTACCGCCGGCTCGGCTGCGGCGTCTTCATCTTCCGCCGCTTCGACCTCGACGTCGCCGGCGACGGCCTCCGAAGCCTCGTCGTCACGGCGGTTGCGCTTGCCGCCGCGCTTGCCGCGCCGGCGCTTCTTGCCGGAAGCATCCTCGGCTGCGGCCGCCACGGCCTCGCCACCGGCGGTCGCCTCCTGGGCTGCTTCCTCCGGTGCATCCGCGGCATCGTCGCTGGTTTCGCCAGCTTCCGCCGGCGCAGCCTGGGCATCCCCATTATGCTCGCGGTCGCGGTCCCTGCCTCCACGCCGCCGCCGGCGCTTGCGACGCTTGCGATCACGGCCTTCGCCGTCCTCGGACCGCTGCTGGTGCTGGCCCTGCGGCTGCGGGTGGCGCGGCTGTTCGGCCTGCACCGCGACCTCTTCTTCTTCCTCGATGACGATCTCGTCCTCGGGCTCTTCCGGCTCGACATAGGCCGGCAGGCTGCGCACCTCGACGAAGCCTTCCGGCTTCTCGGCGATGGCGCCGCGGAAGATCGCGTAATGCTGGGTGCCAAGCGTTTCATCGGCCTCGATCGTGATCGTCAGGCCGAAACGGGCCTCGAGCTCAACCAGGTTGGCGCGTTTGTGGTTCAGCACATAAAGCGCCGTCGCGGCCGGCGTACGCACGATGATGTGGCTGCGCGAATCCTTGAGCAGGAATTCCTCGATCGCCCGCACCACCATCAGCGCGACGGAAGAATCGGAGCGCACATGGCCGGTGCCGCCGCAATGCGGGCAGGGCTTCATCGTCGATTCCAGCACGCTGGCGCGGATGCGCTGGCGCGACATTTCCATCAGGCCGAAATGCGAGATGCGGCCGACCTGGATGCGAGCGCGGTCGTTCTTGAGGTGATCCTTCAGCCGCTTCTCGACGGACCGGTTGTTGCGGTTCTCCTCCATGTCGATGAAGTCGATGACGATGAGACCGGCAAGGTCGCGCAGTCTCAACTGGCGCGCGACCTCCTCGGCCGCTTCCAGATTGGTGTGGAGCGCGGTCTCCTCGATCGAATGCTCCTTGGTGGAGCGGCCGGAGTTGACGTCGATCGAGACCAGCGCCTCGGTCTGGTTGATGATGATGTAGCCGCCGCTCTTCAGCGTCACCTGCGGCTGCAGCATGCGGTCGAGCTGCGCCTCGATGCCGTTGCGCACGAAGATCGGCGTAGTGTCGCGGTACGGCTGAACCACCTTGGCATGGCTGGGCATCAGCATGCGCATGAAGTCCTTGGCCTCGCGGTAACCATCCTCGCCGGAGACCAGGATCTCGTCGATATCCTTGTTGTAGAGGTCGCGCACCGAGCGCTTGATCAGGCTGCCTTCCTCATAGACGAGGGCAGGGGCCGACGACTGCAGCGTCAGGTTGCGGACGTTTTCCCAAAGCCGCATCAGATATTCGTAGTCGCGCTTGATTTCGGCCTTGGTGCGGCTTTCGCCGGCGGTGCGCAGGATGACGCCCATGCCCTGCGGCACTTCGAGGTCGGCAACCACCTCCTTCAGGCGCTTGCGGTCCTGGGCGTTGGTGATCTTGCGCGAGATGCCGCCGCCGCGCGCGGTATTCGGCATCAGCACCGAATAGCGGCCGGCAAGCGAAAGATAGGTGGTGAGCGCCGCGCCCTTGTTGCCGCGCTCTTCCTTGACAACCTGCACCAAAAGGATCTGGCGGCGCTTGATGACTTCCTGGATCTTGTACTGGCGGCGCACCGGCTTGCGGCGGTTGCGGATTTCCTCGAGCGCATCCTCGGCGCCGACCGATTCCACTTCATGCTCGTCCGAATGCGCGGACGAGACTTCTTCCAGCATGCCGCGATCATCGTCGCTGGCGGCGGCTTCGCCGACCTGTTCGGGGGGAGCCTGCTCGGGCTGATCCGCCTGCGGGACCGCCTCGGAAATCACGTCGGCCTCGACGCTCGCGGCAATCGAGGTCGGGCCACCTTCGGACGGCTTGCCGTCCTCTTCGCCCGTGGCGGCGTCGCCAGCCTCCGTATCGGATTGCTCGGCCGTCTCCGACACCGCTTCGACTTCGACGGTCTCAGCGGAGGTTTCGAGATTCTCGGCAGAAGCCTCGACGGTTTCATCAGCCGCTACGGCCTCAGCCGGGCTTTCCTCGCTTTCCGAGGAAGCGTGTCTGTGCTCGCCGCGGTCGCGGTTCTTGCCGCCGCGCCGGCGGTTGCGCCGGCCGCCGCGATCGCGAGCCTGCTGCTCTTCGCCGTTCTCCGCTTCCTCGTCGTCTTCGTCCTCGGCCTCCTGCGCTTCGGCGCGCAGCAGAGCCTGACGGTCGGCGACCGGGATCTGGTAATAGTCGGGATGAATTTCACTGAAGGCGAGGAAACCGTGACGGTTGCCGCCATACTCGACAAAGGCTGCCTGGAGGGAAGGTTCGACGCGGGTTACGCGGGCGAGGTAGATGTTTCCTTTGAGCTGCTTTTTGTCCTGGGATTCAAAGTCGAATTCTTCGATGCGGTTACCGCGAACGACGACAACGCGTGTTTCCTCCGGGTGGGAGGCGTCTATCAGCATCTTGTTGGGCATTATCTTGTTTCCTGCCGGCAGCCGACGGCCGCAGCTGGCGTGGCAATGCCCGCCGCTGTGCGCCTGTATCTGTGTGCATGCCGGATAATTGAATGTCCGCTAGCCGCCGCTTGAGCGCAATGGCGGTGCCGCCCGCAGCCACTATGGCGCGGTTTGATGCGGACCTTTCCATGATTGCGCTTGAAGCCATCGGCACCCAGCAGACCTTTTGAACCAAAGCCCGGGCTGAGCCGGACCAGCTTGTTTGCTCACGAAGAGCCGGCGCGGGGCAAACCCGGCCGTTTTCCTCACGCAAGCGATTCCCCCGCCACGGGAGCACGCCTGCGAAAATCGTCGCGACCACCTGAGCCTGGAAGGATAACGGAGCCGCCTTTGCATCCGACCTTCGGCGGGAAACTGCTGAGGCGAGCGGTTCCAGGATTGCAGTGATCCAACGTCGCTTTTATGATTTGGCGAGGTGGAAGGCAACCCCGATTTCGGATGCCGGCAAAAAGCGCTTCCGTTAGGGAAGGCGCCGTACGTCTCACCTCTGAAAGGCTTGGTTAACCTTCTCTGAATACCAATCGTTAATCGAATTGGCGGCCTGACTGGCACTCTGCGAGAAGATCGGGCGCAATGCGTCAAACCGGGAGCGACGGATAAGAGATGGGACTGGCGGGCAGCGCGGACAAGAGGGGTGGGGCCGCGGCGCATTTCACGCGCATGGCCCGGGCCGCCCTGCTGCTGGCGCTGCTGCTTTGTTTCGCGGCCGCCGCGCACGCCGACGCTGTGCTTGGCGCGACCGGCTATAAGATGGCCGGCGACGCCACCAAGATGCGCATCGTCGTTAATTTCGATCGCGAGCCGGACGTCAAATGGTTCCTGCTGCGCGGCCCCAATCGCCTGGTCGTCGACCTCCCGCGCACGCGATTCGCTCTCGACGCCAAGGATGTGAAGCCGCGTGGCCTTGTGCGGGCCGTCCGCTACGGCGATCAGGGACATGGTTCGCGACTGATCCTGACCGGCAAGGGTCCTTTCGCCGTCGACAAGCTCGACGTGCTCAAGAATGACGACGGCACCGGCTACCGCATCGCCATCGATATGTCGGCCGCCTCCGAACGGGAGTTCGACGAGGCCCTCGCCAACCAGTCGCTGACCACCGGTTCGACGGTCTCCACCGAAAAAGGCGAGCGGGTCGGCACCGGGCCGGTCTCGGCGCCCGGTCATCGCTTCACGGTGGTGATCGACCCCGGCCATGGCGGCGTCGACGGCGGCGCCGAAAGCTCAGCCGGCACGGTCGAGAAGGACGTCACGCTCGCTTTTGCCAAGGAATTGCGCGACAAGCTGGCCGCGGTCGGCAAATACGATGTCTTCATGACACGCGACGACGACGTCTATCTGGCGCTTGACGAGCGTGTGCGCATCGCACGCCAGCATGAGGCGGACCTCTTGATCTCGATCCACGCCGATACGATCGCCGTTAAAGGTCTTCGCGGCGCCACGGTCTACACGCTCTCGGACAAAGCCTCCGATCCCGAGGCCCAGGCGCTTGCCGATCGCGAGAACCTGTCCGATCAGTTCGCGGGAATGAAGATCGAGGACGACAACAAGGAAGTCACCGACATCCTCATCGACCTGATCCGCCGGGAAACGCATGGCTTCTCGATGAGCTTCGCCCATACGCTGGTCGGCCAATTGTCGACCAGTGTCGGCCTCATCAACAATCCGCAACGCTCGGCCGGCTTCAAGGTGCTCAAGGCTCCGGACGTGCCGTCCGTTCTGGTCGAGCTTGGCTACCTGTCCAACAGCAAGGACGAGGCGCAGCTGCTCAACGCCGACTGGCGCGGCAAGGCGGCGCAAAGCATAACCAACGCGGTCGCCCTGTTTGCCGCAGCCAAGGCCGGAACGGCGACGGGCGGTTGACCGGCCGGCCCGCTCACAATCACCGGGCGTCTACAACCACAAGCAGCCGTTGCATGACGACAACACCCGGCGTTATTATTGAGTGGCCGAGTCCTCAAATTTCGCGCTGCCGTATTTTGTCCACATGGTGGCGACATGGGTTTTTGATTGCGGATTGGGACCGCCCCGGGAAGCTTGCGCGACTGTCGGCTTCGTTTAGGAAATTCCCGAACCTCGGACTGGAGCGGGTATGATTCGTCTCATCGGCTATTTCTTTGGCATCGGCACGACGCTGGCGTTGCTGGTGGCAGCCGGCCTTGCCATCTATATCAGCCATGTCGCGAAGGATCTGCCCGACTACGAGGTTCTGGCCAAATACGAACCGCCGGTGACGACGCGCATTCATGCCTCCGACGGCTCGCTCATGGCGGAATATGCGCGCGAGCGGCGGCTCTATCTGCCGATCCAGGCCATCCCGGACCGCGTCAAGGCCGCCTTCATGTCGGCCGAGGACAAGAATTTCTACAACCACCCCGGCATCGACGTCACCGGCCTCGGCCGCGCCATCATCGTCAACCTGCAGAACCTCGGCTCGGGCCGGCGCCAGGTCGGCGCTTCGACCATCACCCAGCAGGTGGCGAAAAACTTCCTGCTCACCTCGGATCAGACCTACGAGCGCAAGATCAAGGAGATGATCCTGGCCTTCCGCATCGAGCAGGCCTATTCCAAGGACCGCATCCTTGAACTCTACCTCAATGAAATCTTCTTCGGCTTCGGCGCTTATGGCGTCGCGGGTGCGGCGCTCACCTATTTCGACAAGTCGGTCAACGAACTGACGGTCGCGGAAGCCGCCTATCTCGCCTCGCTGCCCAAGGGCCCGAACAATTATCATCCCTTCAAGCACGCGGACCGCGCGATCGAGCGCCGCAACTGGGTCATCGACCAGATGGTCGAGAATGGCTACGTCACCCGAGAGGAGGGCGCCAAGGCCAAGGCAGAGCCGCTTGGCGTGACGCCGCGCCGCAACGGCTCCTATCTGTTTGCCGGCGAGTATTTCACGGAGGAAGTTCGCCGCCAGATCATCGCCCGCTACGGCGAGAACGCGCTCTATGAAGGCGGCCTGTCGGTGCGCACCACGCTTGATCCGAACATCCAGCTTATCGCCCGCAAGTCGCTGCAGAACGGCCTGCTCAAATACGACATGCTGCGCGGTTACCGCGGTCCGGTCACGCATATCGACATTTCCGGCGACTGGGGCGTGCCGCTGGGTAACGCGAAGGGCCTAGAGGACGTGCCGGAATGGAAGCTTGCCGTTGTGCTCGATAGTTCGGCGGACGGCCTGACCATCGGCATCCAGCCGACGCGCCAGGTCTCCGGCGAGCTGGTCAAGGACCGCGTCGAGGGCACCGTCAGCAAGGACGATATGGGCTTCGCCATGCGTCACGTCGTCAACGGCAAGTCCGTCAGGGCGAAGTCTCCGGCGGAAGTGCTGGAGCCCGGCGACGTCGTCTTCGTGCAGAAGAACGAAGGCTCCGACAACACCTATATGCTGCGCCAGGTGCCCGAGGTCGAGGGCGGTCTCGTCGCCATGGATCCGCATACCGGCCGCGTGCTCGCCATGGTCGGCGGATTCTCCTACGCGCAGTCCGAGTTCAACCGCGCGACCCAGGCGATGCGCCAGCCCGGCTCCTCGTTCAAGCCGATTGTCTATTCGGCCGCGCTCGACAATGGCTACACGCCTGCCTCCGTGATCATGGACGGCCCGATCACCATCCAGAGCGGCAACACCACCTGGACGCCGAAGAACTATGACGGCACGGTCGCCGGCCCGGCCACCTTGCGCTCCGGCATCGAGAAGTCGCGCAACCTGATGACGGTGCGGCTTGCCAACGACATGGGCATGAAGCTGGTCGTGGAATATGCCGAGCGCTTCGGCGTCTACGACCACCTGGCGCCCTATCTGCCGATGGCGCTGGGCTCCGGCGAGACGACCGTCATGCGCATGGTCTCGGCCTATTCGATCATGGCCAATGGCGGCAAATCGATCAAACCCTCGCTCATCGACCGCATCCAGGACCGCTACGGCAAGACGGTGTTCAAGCAGGACGAGCGCGGCTGCGAGGGCTGCAACGCCACCGAATGGAAGAACCAGCCCGAGCCGGAGCTGGTCGACAATTCCGAGCAGGTGCTCGACCCGATGACGGCCTACCAGATCACCTCGATGATGGAAGGTGTCGTGCAGCGCGGCACCGGCGCCACCATCGGCGAGCTCGGCCGCCACATCGCCGGCAAGACCGGCACCACCAATGACGAAAAGGACGCCTGGTTCATCGGCTTCACGCCAAACCTCGTCGTCGGTCTCTACATGGGCTACGACACGCCGCGCGGGCTCGGCAAGGGTGCCACGGGCGGCGGTCTCGCCGCGCCGATCTTCAAGGACTTCATGCGCGTGGCGCTCGACGGCAAGCCGAACACCGACTTCCAGGTTCCGGACGGCATGAAGCTCATCGCCATCAACCGCAAGACCGGCATGCGCGCCGCCGAAGGCGATCCCAACACCATCGTCGAGGCGTTCAAGCCAGGCACCGGCCCGGCCGACAGCTACTGGGTGATCGGCATGGGCGCGGATGGCTCCAACGGTTCGGGTGGCGCGCTGTCGCCACAAGCCAACCAGGCCATCCAGGACGGCGGCGGCGGGCTCTACTGACGTCTCGATAGTTCTCGAATGGGCTGGCGGGACCGCCGGCCCATTTCGCTTTACAGGCGGCGATGCCGTGCCTATGTATCGCGCCTATTCCGAAAAGACCGAAAGAACAGGACCGAACGAAGAGCCATGCGCGCGGAAACGCTCAACATTGTCGACGAGATCAGGCAGGCGATAACCCTGCTGAGGAGGCATCTTTGACTGGGATCAGGCTGTAAAGCGGCTTGAATACCTGAATTCGCGCGCCGAGGATTCCAGCCTCTGGAATGATCCGATCGAAGCGCAGAAGCTGATGCGGGAGCGCCAGGAGCTGGAGGACGGCATTGCCGCCGTCAAGGGAATGACACAGGCGCTGGACGACAATATCGGCCTGATCGAGCTCGGCGAGGAAGAGGGCGACGACGGCATCATCGCGGAAGCGGAGGCTGCGCTGCGCTCGATGCAGGGCGAGGCGAAGGCCCGGCAGGTCGAGACGCTGCTTTCCGGCGAAGCCGACGCCAACGACACCTATCTTGAAATCCATGCCGGCGCGGGCGGTACCGAAAGCCAGGACTGGGCCTCGATGCTGCTGCGCATGTACACGCGCTGGGCTGAGCGCCGCCGTTTCAAGGTCGAGGTGCTGGAAGTCCATGACGGCGAAGAGGCGGGCATCAAGTCTGCCACAGTGCTGATCAAGGGCCACAACGCTTATGGCTGGCTGAAGACGGAATCCGGCGTCCACCGCCTGGTACGCATCTCGCCCTACGACAGCAATGCGCGGCGCCACACCTCCTTCTCTAGTGTCTGGGTCTATCCTGTCGTCGACGACAAGATAGAGATCGATGTCTCGGAATCTGACGTGCGCATCGATACTTATCGCTCCTCCGGTTCCGGCGGCCAGCACGTCAACACCACCGACTCGGCGGTCCGCATCACCCATCTCGCGACCGGCATCGCGGTTGCCTGTCAGGCCGAGCGCTCGCAGCACAAGAACCGCGCCAAGGCCTGGGAAATGCTGCGCTCGCGCCTCTACGAGGAAGAGCTGAAGAAGCGCGAGGCGGTCGCCAACGCCACGGAAGCCTCGAAGAGCGACATCGGCTGGGGCCACCAGATCCGCTCCTACGTGCTGCAGCCCTATCAGCTCGTGAAGGATCTGCGCACCGGCGTCGAAAGCACCTCGCCGTCGAGCGTGCTCGACGGCGACCTCGACGAGTTCATGGAAGCCTCGCTCTCGCATCGCATCGAGGGCGGTGCGGGCGAAGCGGTGGCGGACCTGGATTAGGATATGCCCATATCCAGGTGAGGCCGGCCTGCGAATGACGGTTTCCTGCGCTTCCGCTGCTCACGTACTTTAAGTACGCTCCGCTCCGGCTCTCGGAAACTGCCATTCTCGGGTCAGCCTGACATGGACCTGGGCATATCCGCCGTTGCACAAAGGAAGATCCGGTGACGCGCAAACTTACCGGGAAATGCTTCTGCGGCGCCGTTCACTATGAAGTGGCGGACGAATTCGTCTATGCCGCGAACTGCCACTGCTCCAACTGCCGGCGCACGACGGGGTCGGCGTTCAAGCCCTTCGCCGGCATCGAACGTGGCAAGTTCCGTCTCACCGCGGGCGACGACAGGCTGCTGATTTTCGGCGACGAGAGCGGCCATGACGCGCATTGCGGCAGATGCGGCTCGCTGCTCTATTCGCTGGTCCGCGGCGGTGCCTATGTCCACGTCGCTATGGGAACCTTGGTCGACGATCCGAGCATACGGCCGACCGCGCACATCTTTGTCGGCTCCAAGGCGAAGTGGTTCACAATCGCCGACGACTTGCCGCAGTATGATGGGCATGTTCCCGGCTGAACGTCCGGAACCAGCTTGAGCCGTTTCCCGTTGTCGGGCACTGGTACCGTGCGGCTAACTGGTCGTTAGCCAGGCCGGCACACGGTTCTGGATGGCAGAGGCTGGTGCAAAACGCCGCATCGCCGGTTGCTTGCGTCAGTCGAGGAATCAGCCCAGCTTCTGTGCTGGGGTTAAAAGCATTTATGGCCGGCTGCGGCATATCTGCGACCGACGATCCGGCCACTGGGAAGATACGTTCCGGGAACGGGCAAGCGACAACGCTTGATGCTCGAAAGGAACGCTTCGATGTCTGCTGCCATATCAAGATCGGCCCAAGCCGTTCGACCGGCTGGCCGACTTTTGTGCTCGCTGTTCGCAGTTGGGGCCATCTCGGTGCTGGCGCCGCCGGCTATCGCGCACGACGCCCAGCCGACGGCGGCCACGCCGCAAGGCTGGAAATACCCCTTTGCCTGTTGTGCCAACTTCGATTGCAAGGAAGTGCCGCAGTCATCGATCAGCGAGCGGCCCGAAGGCTATGTCATAGAAGGCACGGGCGAGGTGGTGGCCTATAGCGACAAGCGGGTCAAGAATTCGCCCGACGGCGAATATCACTGGTGCGCGCATCAGGCCGGGCTCGACGCCGGCAAGACCATCTGCCTGTTCGTGCCGCCGCCCTCTTATTAGCCTTCGAGCACGCCAGCATCTCTGCCGAAGCTGCCGACAGACGGTTGTCAGGACTGCTTCTTTATGCTGCCTTGCCACCGAGCAATTCCAGGAAAATTGCGTAGCGGTTTTCGGTTCGGAATTGCGTGCAATATGGGCGCGGCGGACAACGGAGAGGTGAGTTCATGACCATCAAAGGCGGCTGCCACTGCAAGGCGACAACCTTCGAGGTTGCCGAGGCGCCGCAGACGGTGACGCAATGCACATGCTCGTTCTGCTCGAAGCGCGGGTCGCTATGGGCCTACTATGTGCCATCGCAATTCAAGCTTACGAGCCCACCGGAGAACGTCGCTTTCTATCGCTGGGGCTCGAAGACCGTGAAGCATGGTTTCTGCGCCATTTGCGGTTGCGGCACCTTCACCGAGACGCCGGACTGGTCGACCGGGAAGCCGGATTTCGACAATCCGAAGATCAGTGTCAATTCGCGCCTGTTTGACGATTTCGACCTGGACAAGGTCGAGGTGGTGGTCATCGACGGCAAGAATCTGTGGTAGAGGCGAAGCGGGAGCGGCCAGCCGGTTTGCGGCCGCATTCCCGTTCCGTTTTTCGCCGCATTTCATGCTACAAGGCTGCGGAAGGGCTGATTTGGCGTGGCCGCAAGGGCCGCGAATTGGAGAGGGACCAATCTCATGAAGAAGACCGTGCTCGTCGTCGTGGCGACGGCTGTGCTGGTGAGCGCCTGCACCACCACCGATCCGTATACCGGCGACCAGAAGATTTCCAACACGGCGGCCGGAGCCGGCCTTGGCGCGCTGGCAGGCGCCAGCCTTGGTCTGCTCGCCGGCGGCAATGACCGCCGCAACGCGTTGATCGGCGCCGGCATCGGCGCGCTCGCCGGCGGCGCGATCGGCGCGACCATGGACCAGAACGAGGCCGAGCTTCGCCGCCAGCTGCAGGGCACTGGCGTCAGCGTCACCCGCAGCGGCGACCAGATCATCCTCAACATGCCGTCCGACATCACCTTCAACGTCGACCAGGACGCGGTGAAGCCGGGCTTCTATCCGGTGCTGAATTCGGTCGCGCTGGTGCTGAAAAAATTCCGCCAGACCACGGTGGACGTTTTCGGCCACACCGATTCGACCGGCGGCGACCAGCACAATTTCGACCTGTCGCAGCGCCGCGCGCTCGCCGTCGGCAATTACCTGGCCGGCCAGGGCGTCGATGAGCGCCGCTTCGCCGTCACCGGCTTCGGCAAGACGCGCCCGATCGCATCCAATGCGACGGCCGCCGGCCGCGAGCAGAACCGGCGCGTCGAAATCCAGCTGTCGCCGCTCACCTGAGAAAACGCGCCAGAAGCGAATTGCCACCAAGCAGAACGGCCCCGAGTGGGGCCGTTTTTCGTTGGCTCTGTCCGAAGATGGGGCGAAGGTCTTAGGACATTAGCTTGTTCTAATTGATACTTTCCAAATCCAGGGAAAGGACTACCATTTGGCTGTTCCAGAGGGGATGGGGCGGTCAAACCGGCCGCGCAACCACCACTGCCGCCCCGGTCTTGCACGGCCAGATCAAGGGAATCTGGGAGGAATGCATGACAAGAACAACTCGCCTCGGGCGCTGCGGCGCCCTCGTTTTGACTGGCCTTTTGGGCGCATGGCTCGGAGCCGCCACGGCTCGGGCAGAGGATGCCAATAAGGCCGATATCGAAGCCCTGAAGAAATCCCTGGCCAAGTATGAGGATTACACGGCCGCCATCCGCGACCTCTATCTGTCGACCGAAGGCTGCGTCTACTACAACGGAGAAAAGATAGACGGCGCGATGTACTATCCCAAGGGCGCCATGGGCGTCCATTTCGTCAACGTCCCGAGCATCGGCAAGCCGCTCGATCCGATGAAGCCCAACGTCCTGATCTACGAGCCGACCAGGAAAGGTCTTAAACTGGTCGGCGTGGAATGGCTGGTGCCTTTGACGCCGGACGTGAAGGAAGCTCCAAAGCTGTTCGGCCAGAAATTCATGGGGCCGATGGAAGGACACTACCCGCTCATCCCGAGGGAGTTCGTTCACTACGACCTGCATGCCTGGCTGTTCAGGGACAATCCGAACGGCATGTTCACGCCGACGAACCCGAACGTGAAATGCACCAGGGCCGAGTTCCCGATGCTGGAGAAGCCGACCAAGATGATGCCTGGACCGATGTAGGGCAGGGCGAGCAAAACAGCGCAAAAAAAGAAACGGCCCGAACCGGGCCGTTTTCACGTCTGCTTCTACAGGTGGAGGCTCAGACTTTGGCGACGATCCGCATGAAGGCCGGCACGTCGTCGCCGAAGCCGACGGTCGCGTCGTCTTCCTCGCGATGGCGGCCAGGGCGGTCGCGCTGCGGACGAGCGTCGCTGCGCTGCTCGTGACGGTTGCCCGAACCCTTGCGCTCGTTCTCGGAACGGATCGCGTCCTTGCGAGCGCGGCGTTCGGCGATGTCGGCCACTTCGGCGATGGGCTGTTCCTCGCGCGCGACCTCGGGCGCTTCGTCGCGCTTGGCGTGACGGTCCTTCTTGCGCTCGCCGCGGTCCTTGCGGTCCTCGTCCTTGCGGCCGGCC
Source organism: Mesorhizobium sp. WSM3859 (assembly GCF_002295065.1). Taxonomy (GTDB): domain Bacteria; phylum Pseudomonadota; class Alphaproteobacteria; order Rhizobiales; family Rhizobiaceae; genus Mesorhizobium. The sequence goes on along the minus strand of NZ_NSGG01000026.1, from coordinate 22,217 downwards.
CGGCGTGGGGCGCCACGGCCACGGCGCGGCTGCTCTTCGCCTTCGCTCTCGGTCACGGTCGACAGGTCGCCGTCATGCCATTCGATCTTGGTGCCGATCAGCCTCTCGATGGCGTCGACATATTTGGTGTCGGAGCGCGTGGCGATGGTGAAGGACTTGCCCGCGCGTCCGGCGCGGCCGGTGCGGCCGATGCGATGGACATAGTCCTCGGCATGGATCGGCACGTCGTAGTTGAAGACGTGGCTGACATCGGGAATGTCGAGGCCGCGCGCGGCGACGTCCGAGGCAACGAGATAGCGCAGCTTGCCGTCGCGGAAATTGGCAAGCATCTGCATGCGGGCGCGCTGGTCCATGTCGCCATGCAGGGCGCCGGCGTCGAAATCATGCTTCAACAGCGAGCGGAACAGCTCCGACACCTCGACCTTGCGGTTGCAGAAGATGATGGCGTTCTTCAGGTCGGCGTCTTCGGCCTTGATCAGATTGCGCAGCGTCTCGCGCTTTTCCCAGGGCTTGTTGCCGGACTTCACCAGGCGCTGCGTGATGCTGGTTGCGGTGGAGGCGGCCTTGGAGACCTCGACGCGAACCGGGGCGTGCAGGAATTTCTCGGTCAGCTTGGTGATCTCCGGCGGCATCGTGGCCGAGAAGAACAGTGTCTGGCGCGTGAACGGGATCATCTCGCAGATGCGCTCGATATCGGGAATGAAACCCATGTCGAGCATGCGGTCGGCTTCGTCGATGACAAGGATCTCGACGCCATTGAGCAGAAGCTTGCCGCGCTCGCGGTGATCGAGCAGGCGGCCCGGTGTCGCGATCAGCACATCGGCGCCGCGTTCGAGCTTCTTGTCCTGCTCGTCGAAGGAGACGCCGCCGATCAGAAGCGCGATGTTGAGCTTGTGGTTCTTGCCGTATTTGATGAAGTTTTCCTCGACCTGCGCGGCGAGCTCGCGCGTCGGCTCGAGGATCAGCGTGCGCGGCATGCGGGCGCGCGCCCGGCCCTTTTCCAATCGCGTCAGCATCGGCAGCACGAAGGAAGCGGTCTTGCCGGTGCCGGTCTGGGCGATGCCCAGCACGTCCTTGCCGAGCAGCGCATGCGGGATGGCGCCGCCCTGGATCGGAGTCGGCTTGGTGTAGCCGGCATCTGAGACTGCGGAGAGGACCTTCGGCGAAAGGCCAAGGTCCGAAAAGGTCAACGCTTCTTGAGCGGTCGTGGTGTCTGAGGACAAGTTTTTGATGTCTTTGGCTGGTTCGGGAAAATCGCAACACGTGTTGCGGCAGGCGCCGCGCGCTTGCAAGATCGCGGTTGCAGTTAGGCGCAAGTCCGCGATTTGTCAACAGAAACAGCCGGAAATCCCGGTGATTGTGAAGACGTAACCTTAATCGCGATGCTTAATCGAAACAATATCGCCGCGCCGGCTCAGTAGCGGAACTGCTCGGCAAGGATGCGTTCGTTCCAGGAATGGTTCGGATCGAACAGCAAAGTTGCCGTCGCCGTCGGCGATTCCCGCACGGTGACGGAGGCAACCGCCTTGACCTCGGTATGGTCCGCGGCGGCATTCACTGGGCGCTTTTCGGCTTCCAGTATGTCGAAACGCACGGTCGCCTTGTTGGACAGCAGCGCCCCGCGCCAGCGGCGCGGCCGGAAAGGGCTGACCGGCGTCAATGCCAGGAGCGGTGCGTCGAGCGGCAGGATCGGCCCGTGCGCCGACAGATTATAGGCCGTGGAGCCGGCGGGGGTGGCGATCATGACGCCGTCGCAATTCAGTTCTTCCAGCCGCACCTGGCCGTCGATGGTGATGCGGATCTTCGCCGTCTGGTAGGATTGGCGCCACAGCGCCACCTCGTTGATGGCCGGCGCCGAAACGGATTCGCCGTCATGCGTCACGGCGACCATTTCCAGCGGCCGGATCGTCTCGGCAACGGCGTTGGCGATGCGTTCCTCAAGACCGCCGGCGCGATATTCGTTCATCAGGAAGCCGATGGTGCCACGGTTCATGCCGTAGACCTTCTTGCCTGTGCTCATCGTCTCGCGCAGCGTCTGCAGAAGAAAACCGTCGCCGCCGAGCGCGATGATGATCTCCGCCTCGGCGACAGGCACCTGCCCATAGCGCGCCGACAGACTTTCCCGCGCGGCGAGGGCGTCGTCGGTGTCGGACGAGACGAAGGCGAAACGGCTGGCGGCTTTGCTCATGGCTCCCGGAGGGCGACCGTCTGCGGGGCCGCGCCGGCGACGGCGTAGCATGCGTGGCCCATATCTGTGAAGGGTGCAGCACTGGCCGGCGGATCACACCGGGCAATCGCGCTTCGTGACAGGAGCGACATGAATGTGATGGCCACAATGGTTAAGAGGAAGCTTAAACACTCGTAAAGCCATATCGATCATGTTAGCCGACAGTGGATGGGTTGGCGGGGGCTGGCCAGTCGAGAGACCTGTCTATTGCCGGTAACGCGTTTGATCATAGTCTTCCTGATGATGGGAAGTTTCGCGCTGATGTTCGCAGAACTCGTGCGCCACTCGGAAGAGATGAGCCAGCGGCCGCAGCCGACAGTTTCCCGTTGCGGTGACGCCACGGGAACGCCTTGCCCGCAACGAGCGCTGTAGGCTTCGCTTCGCCTTATCGCTCAGCCGCCCCGCAGGTGGCAGCCGGCTTTGCGTTTGCCCGCGACATATTCATCGATGAGTTGCCGGTAGCGCACCTTGCCGAAGCTTGGGAAATGGCCGCCATGGACGATCGACACCTCGAGATCGCGCATGGCGAGCAGCGTCCCGACATAGTCCTCAATATCTGAGTGATAGACGTCGTCGATCAGCGGCCCATCATAGACGATGTCGCCCGACAGCAGGATGCCGGTTTTCTTTTCGTAGAGCGCGATGCCGCCAGGCGAATGTCCAGGCGTGTGGATGACCTCGAAGGCGCGGTCGCCTAGGTCGATGACGTCGCCATGTCCGAGCAGCCTGCCGGCGGGAGCGGGCGGGATGCGATAGCCCGCCGTGTCCCAGCCTTGCGGCTGGCGATCGAACATCTCTTCATTGGCGTAACGGTCCGCGACCGTCCATTCGTTGCGCGGATCGGCGAGGATTGCCGCTTCCGCCGCATGCACGCAGCGGTCCGGGAACTCGTGGTGGCAGCCGATATGGTCGAAATGCGTGTGGCTGGCGACGCAGGTAAGCTTGCGTTCGCTCACCAGCGGCACATGGCTGCTCAGGCTGAAATGGCCAAGGCCGGTGTCGAACAACAGGTCGCGGTCGCGCCCGCGCACATGCCAGATGTTGCAGCGGAAGAACGGCTTTATCCACGGCTCATGGATGAGCGTGATGTCGTCGCCCATGCGGATGGTTTCGTACCAGTCGGGAGCCTCGATGACCGGAAGCATGCTCATGGCTCAGTCCGCCAGCAGGATGATGTCCTGAGCGTTGCATGAAACCGCGATCGTGTCGCCTGCCTGAACGGCAGCCGAAGCGGGCGCCTTGGCGATGAATTGCAGAGCGGGATCCTGCGCCGAGGCGGCCAGCACGCGCTTGAAGCTGCCCTGGAAGACGACGTCACCGACCTTCGCCTTGCCCAGCGCGATATCGCCTTTCGCCTCGTCGAGAACCAGGTGCTCGGGCCGGATCGCGAGCGCGATCTTGCCGCCGGCAGGCGACGTGCCGTGCACCGAAATCGGCCCGACCGCCGTCGAGACCGTGACGATCCCGTTCCTCGCCTCGGTCACGGTGCCGGCAAGGATGGTGCTTTCGCCCATGAAGGTGGCGGAGAAGCGTGTTTTCGGCCGCGCATAGACGCGCTCGGGCGGGCCTTCATCCTCGATGCGGCCGTCATTCATCACCACGCAATGGTCCGCCAGCGCCATCGCTTCTTCCTGGTCATGCGTGACATGGACAAAGGCGGTGCCGACGCGCTTCTGGATCGCCTTCAGTTCGTCCTGCATCTGCCGGCGCAGCTTGAGATCCAGCGCGCCGAGCGGCTCGTCGAGCAGCAGCACCGCCGGCTCGATGACCAGCGCGCGGGCCAGCGCCACGCGCTGCCGCTGGCCGCCGGAGAGCTGATGCGGCTTTTTGTCGAAGGCAGCCGCCAGCCCGACAAGCGCCAGCGCATCGCGCGCCTTCGCCGCCCGGGTCGCACCGTCAACGCCCTGCATGCGCAGCCCGAAGCCGACATTGGAGCCGACGCTCATATGCGGAAACAGCGCATAGTCCTGGAACACGGTGGTCGTCGGGCGCCTGGCCGGCGGCACGGCGGTGCAATCCTGGCCACGAATGAAGACCTTGCCTTCGCTCGGCGTGACGAAGCCGCCAAGGATCGAAAGCAGCGTCGTTTTGCCGGAGCCCGACGGCCCGAGCAGGATCGTGTAGCTGCCGGGCTCGATGGCGAGCGAGACGTCCTTCAGCACGGCAAGCTGGCCGAAGCGGTGCGAGACGTTGCGGATGTCCACCAGGGGCGCGCTCATGCCGGCTTTCTCCGCAACAGCGTCAGTTCGAAAAACACAACCAGCACAATGGAGACCGCAAAGACCAGCGAGCCGACGGCATTGGTCTTGGGATTGAGGCCGGAGCGCAGGAGATTCCAGATTTCCACCGGCAGCGTCGTCTCGAAACGGGTGAGCAGGAAGGAGATGACGAACTCGTCCCAGGAAAACGTCATCGACAGGAAGAAGCCGGCGAAGATCGCCGGCGCCATCACCGGCACGGTGATCATCAAGAGCACCTTCCATTCGGCGGCGCCGAGGTCGCGCGCGGCGCGCTCGATGTTGATCTGGTGGTCGCCCATCTGGCTGTAGATGATGGCGAAGCAGAGCGGCAGGTTGATCACCACATGGCCGATGCCGGCGGCTAGAAGCGATTTCGGCACGCCGGCCCAGTTGAACAGCACCAAAAGCCCCATGCCGATGATGAGATAGCTGACGGTGAGCGGCAGCGTGATCAGCCCGCGCAGCAAGGCCGAGCCCGGCAGCACGAAGCGCGCGAAACCCCAGGCCGACAGGAAGCCAAGCGCGATCGAGGCAAGCGAAGAAAGCACCGCCACCAGCAGCGAATTGACCAGCGCCGAGGTCAGCCGCGCATCGGACAGCACCGCCTGGTACCAGCGCAGCGACGGGCCGGTGAAGGGCGGGATCGGGAAGGAGGTCGCCTGCAGCGAAAACAGCACCAGCACGACCACGGGAAGGAAGATGAAGCCGTAGACGGCGATCGCGTAGACCCAGGCAGCGAGGCGGACGGCGGCGCGCATCGTCAGGCCCGCTCGATCTTCAGCCAGCGCGCGCAGGCGAGATAGGCGATGGTCACCACCGCCATCAGGATGATCGACAGCGCCGAGGCGAGCGGGAAATCGCCGCGCCGGCCGATCTGCATCATGACCAGTTGCGGCATGACCAGCTCGTTGTTGCCGCCGAGGATCTGCGGCGTGATGTAGTCGCCGATGCAGAGCACGAAGGTGAGGAAGGCGCCGACCATGATGCCGGGCAAGGTCAGCGGCAGCACGACATGCAGGAAGGTGCGGACCGGCCCGGCGCCGAGATCGGCGGCAGCCTTGCGGTAGCTCGGGCTGAGCTGCTTGAGATTGGCGAAGATCGTCAGCGTCAAAAGCATGACGAAGAAGTGCACGAAGCCGGTGACGGTGGCGAAGCGCGTGTTGGCAAGCTGCAGCGGTTCGCCGATGAGGCCGATACCTGTGAGCGTCCGGTTGATGACGCCGTTCTGCGCCAGCACCAGCAGCCAGGAATAGGAGCGCACGACATAGGATGTCCAGAACGGCAGCACGGCCAGCATCAGCGCCAGCCGCTGCCGGCGTTCCGGAACCATCTCGGCGAGGATCCAGGCGAAGGGGTAGGCGAGCAGGATCGAGATCACGGTGACGATCGCCGTCACCTCCAGCGAGTTCACCATCGCCCACCAATAGGACGGATCGGTGAAGAACTGGCTGTAATTGGCTAGAGTGAAGCCGCCGCCTTCATGCGCCGTGAGGCTGGAAAGCCCCATGGCGATGAAGGGCAGCACGAAGAACAGAAGCGTCCACACCAGCGCCGGCGTGACCAGCGCCCAGGGCAGGGCACGCGAGTTGCGTCCACAAACGCTCATCGGCCGATTTACTGCGCCTGCAGCATTTCGGTCCACATGTCCTGCATCTTCTTGTCGAGATCGGCATTCGGCGCCGGATAGGCCTGGGCGCGGGCGAGGAAGCCGGGCTGCTCGTCGAAGCGCAGGATCTTCTTCTGCTCGTCGGTCAGCGCCGCGGTCTTGTTCGCCGGCATGCCCCAGTAGCAGGAGGAGGTGGCAAGGCGTGCCTGGCCCTCCGGGCTCATGATGTACTGGATGAATTTCAGCGCCATGTCCTTGTTCTTGGAATCCTTGAACATGGCGAGCGACTGCGACCACAGCACAGCGCCCTCCTTCGGGATCGAGAAGTCGAGCGCCGGGTTCTCCTTGGCAAGGCCGGCCGTCACCCACTCGCCACCGCCGACCAGGATGTCGACCTCGCCGGTGGCGAGAGCCGTCTGGCTGGCGGTAACCTCGCCGACCAGCTTGGCATTGGCCTTCATCTTGAGCAGTTCGGCCTTCAGCGCCGGCAGGTCGGCCTCGGTGAGATCGGCGGTCTTCTTGCCGATGGCGAGAGCGGCCATGCCGATCACAGGCAGGTAGTAATCGTAGATCGCGACCTTGCCCTTGTATTTGTCGCTGGTGAGCGAGGCCAGCGACTGCATGTCGGCCGGGTCGATCTTGGTCTTGTTGAAACCGATCGTGTTGTAGCCGAACTTTTCGGTGATGCCGTAGCGCTTGCCGTCGACGATGGTCGACTTGTCCATCTTCACTTCGGGGAAGAGATCGGCGAAGGGCAGTTTGTCCTCGGGCAGCGGCTCGAACAGGCCCTTTTCGACGCCGCGCGGCACATCGATGGAATCGATCACCATCACGTCCCAGTCGCCTGGCTGCGACTGGTCGACGATGGCCAGCCCCGCGCCGGTGCCCTCGAATTCCTTGACGTTGACCTTGACGTCGTTGGCCTTCTCGAATGGCTCGAGCAGCGCCGGATCGGAATGGTCGCACCAGATCAGCGCGTTGAGATCGGCTGCCTGGGCGCCGCTCGCCGCGACGAGCAACGCGGTAGCCGCGCAGGCGGCTGCGAGATGGGACTTCAGGGTGGAAAGCGGAGTCCGGGCATTGACGGTCATCGAGTGTTCTCCCTGCCTTGCTGGCTTGTTGGAAGAAAAGTTGAACCAATTCTAAAATTGAGTCAATTATGATTTTGTGGCAGAGAGGCCGATATGAGCGGATTGCGCGAACGGCAGAAGGCGGACCGGCACCGCCGCATCATCGATGCGGCCACCGCGCTGTTTCGCGAGGCCGGCTACGAAGGCGCCAAGATCGAGGCGATCGCCGCGCAGGCCGAAGTCTCGATCGGCACCATCTACAATTACTACCAGAACAAGGGCGACATCCTCGGCGCCATCGTGTCGATGGAGGTCAATGAGGTGCTGAATGCCGGGCGAGGGGTAGTCGCCAGCCCGCCGGCCAATGTCGGCGACGCGCTCGACACGCTGATCGGCATCTATATCGAGCACTCGCTGAATTATCTGAGCAAGGAAATGTGGCGCCAGGCGATGGCGATCTCGACGCAATTGCCCGACAGCCCCTTCGGCCAGGCCTACACCGCGCTGGACCGGGAACTGACCAGGCAGATCAGCGCGCTGATCACGCGCCTGCAGCAGATCGGCCTTGTGCGTCCGGACATAGACGGGCCAGCGGTGGGCGAGCTGATCTTCAACAACATGAACATGATGTTCATCGAGTTCGTGAAGCAAGATGAGGCGAGGATACCGGAGCTAAGGGCGGCGATACGACGGCAGAACCGGGTGCTGGTGGCGGCGATCGGGGTGTGAGGATGTCAGGAGTAGGCAACGCTGGTCCTCACTGATACGTCCTCCGCGCAGGGAGCCATTCCTTTCGCGTACTAGTCTAAGAGCTTTCGTCGATTGACGAATGGCCGTTGCGGGCGGGAACCGGGTCGAGCATTGCGACTTCACCCGTCAGGTATGCCGAGGGCAAGAAGGTCGTTCCGAAGGCCATCAATGATTCTCGGATCACGACATGGATCTACGAGAACGGCGCTGACGGTTACGGCCATCCGAGTACGTTTTCACCACTACGGCGACAACGCCGTTCAGCGGCTTCTCCAATGGCAAGAAAGCGCTGGACAAGCACGTCGGGGAGCCGCCGCTGCCCGAGTGGACGTTGCACGATCTGCGGCGCACCTTCACAAGCGGGCTGGCAAGGCTCGGCATCAAGCTGGAGGTCGCGGAAACCATCTCAATCACAAGGGCGGCTTTAGGGGCGGACTGCGGGCTATCTATGACCTCTATGACTACCAGGACACAACGTGACGCCGTTTAAACGGGCCTAGTGCCGCTGCGGCGGCTTGAACAGCGTTCCCAGGTCGGGCAGGCTCGGGTTGCTCGATCCCGGTCCGCTCATCGGCAACGGTGGGCGGGCCGCATCACCCATGGCGGCACTTCTTTGCTCCTGCCAGCGTTAACTATCCATACTGCGCATGGGAGACGAACCACAAGCACCTATTCTTGCCTACGCCAAACTGTTCCATTGGCCCACCCAATAACGTTCTTGTCTTCACTAAGATTTCCTCGAAGACCGCCCTGCCAATTCGTTACACGAATAGTAGTACAATTCTCAAAAAAACCATCTCCGCCTTCGTTGTGCTCGTTAATGAGGGCCAGCTTGCCGCCATTTTGCGTGATCTTTGCGATACCACCAATGGGAGAGCAGTGGTCTGTACATATCCAGTCGCCGCCTATCTTCGGATATGGGGGACAATTCGCAGCGTGGGCAATCGAGATTGCGCACGATAGTGTGAATGCAGCAAGCATCATTCGACGCATGGAAAGGCTCCTCCTCCACATAAAGGCTCCATACTCTATGCTGCGAGAAGCCGGGTGTCACGCTGATAGCACTCAATTTTTGGACACAACCCGCTATCAATGTTTTAGACACAACCCGCTATCAATGTTTTAGACACAACCCGCTATGAATGTCGTGTCACCACCGCCTGATCTACCTCGGCGACTGTCGTTGGTGGCTTGCGCAGCTCCCGCTGGCGGCGAGCGCTCACAGCGCCTATTCGCCAAGGACGTCATAAAGGTCGGGAAAAAGGGCCGAAGCAATCCGATCATACGGTCGGAGGTTTCGCCGTAGCCGCGTACGCTATGCAGGTTCGACTATAAACCGCGCCCGTTCTAGAAGCTCGTCGAAGGTCACGATTTCCGGGCGCCAGATATTGCGCCGGTAAAGCTCGAACGATCGGAATTTTTGCTCATTGATGCCGTATTGCGTCTCGAACTCAGCAAGCGTTCCGACGACAAGACAGGAGCGCGGCTGAATGTTGAATAGCGTCTCGCCGGTAGGGTCGCCGCTTGCATCGGCGGTGGCGAACTTCTCGCCCAGGTTATGTATCGCTGCGTGCACCGTCGCTTGCACCTGCGCAACACCGCCCGAGACTTCTGACGACGGCGCGAAGGCGCCTGGGCGGTACATTGCTTGCCCTAGCAATGGAGTGTCATGGCGCTTGATCTCCACAAAGCACAGTGAATTGATGCGGCCGCGCGTTTTCATCAGTCCGTCCACGCGTTTGCCTGGTCCGACTACACTGTTTCCAAGCACTACCTGCTCTAGTTTCCGCTCATCGAGTTTCGACAGAAACTGGTAGGACAAGCCGTAGCCAAAAATCCAAGTGTTGGCCTCAAAGAACTTCTGCCACACATCCTCCGGCCGGCAGTTCAGACGGCTTTGCTCGCTCGCGAAATAATTCCCGTCATGCAGCAACCTTTCGAACTGGCGCAACTCCTTCCGCCGATAGCCAAGGGCATGGAGGTCACGCGTTACGGCCTCATCTTGCTCTGCCAGTTCCAGAAAGAGGGCTGGATTTCTCCTAAAAAGTTGATGTGCCTGGCCCTGGTTCAAGATGATGTTGCGGACTTCTTCGTCGGACAAATGGACCGTGCCGCCGCCATCCAGCGAAGCCGTGCGGATGCCAGCAATGAACTCTAGCAGTGTGTTTATCTCTGACCCGACGAACGAGAACCGTTGCTTTTCGGATGGCCCCGACCTGTTGAAGCGCTGGATGGTCAATGTTTGAACGGAACGATCATCCACGTAGAACGTGGCCTTTATTTCCTGCCGCGCGGCCCGGGTTTCCCTAAGCACGGTTTCCCCAACAACAGTCGCTTCGGCCAGTCCTGTTGAGCCCTCCAGCACATGGGAAGCTATGCGCATTTTCCGGCGAGTCAGTCCATCTACGAACTCCTTGTCAACTATTGTCTTGTCCGTTCTGCGATTAAAGAACCGCGCTCTTTCGTCGTAGTCGTCGTCGCCCATATCCCAGCCCTCAAGCGGATAAATCAGACCATCAACGGCAGAATACTTGTACTAGATGCCCGCGGCCTTCTGATGTCCTAGGAGGTCTTTGGGGCAAAGCCCTGTTCAGCCATGCAGGCTCGAAACACGCTGTTGGAGGCGATAGCGCCAGCAATCCAGGCCCTTCCGGCAGCCACTGCCGTCTGTGCAGCACGCCCATTACAGATCGCCTTGGCTTGCTCAAATCGCCCTTCATATGAGGTAGATGTGACCGGCCGCCATTGATCGGACGACGTGCTGTTGCAACCGGCGAGGACCAGCCCCATGAACACCCAAAGCCAGCGCATTGTTTTGTCCCCTCAGCAAAAATGAGAGAATGCGTCACGCTAGGCGTGCGAACAAGATGGCAAGGGACAGGCGCTGGTGCCGCGTGAGGGACTTGAACCCCCGACCTCCCGCTTACAAGGCGGATGCTCTACCAACTGAGCTAACGCGGCATCTATCGGGGAAAATTTCCCCCCTGCATTCCCCCTGAGAGGCCGGATCGTTGAAAAACAACGACTTAGCGGTTGACCCAGTGAATTACACACCGCTGCTCTACCAGCTGAGCTACAAGGGCACGGCGCTCCGGTAGCATATTTCGGGCGCCAGTAAAGACAAAACTCCGTTTTGGGTTGCTAATGGACCGCGTAGCTTGGCCGGCATGCTGAAAACCGGTGCGCTGCTTCCTACATCCTTGTCAGGCGCAATCGCATCGAACGGGGTGCCGCATGATCAGATTCGTCATCATCCTGCCGCTCATCGTCGTGACCTGGCTTCTCCTGGTGAAGGTCATCAGCGACCTGAAGAAAGCCAATATCGACTGGACCGGCGTCGCCACCTTCGTCGGCTTCATCGTGCTCGCGTTTTGGCTGAGGCACATCACGGGGATGGGGTGAAAAGAGTGAGTAGGCAGTAGGCGTAGGCAGTAGGCAGTAGGCAGTAGTGAGTAGAGGGTGCCCGTTCGGGACGGCTGCCTTGCTTGACTACCCACTACTCACTCAATCTTTAGCGAGAGACAAACTGCCTTCGAAGGGCGGTCCACCGGCCGCCCTTTTTTGCATTCCAAAAGAATGAACTGGTCGGTGCCACCGCCCGACAGAACGGCTGGCGAAAAAAATCTCAAAAAATCTTCGAACCTTTTTCGGCGCCGCCGCGACCCATGGTCAAGAGGCGGATGGTTCGCCTCTCCAACGAAACCAGGAGATCGTCATGTTCAAGCGCACCATCGTTTCCGGCCTCATCGCCACCACCGTCGCCGCCGGCTCGCTCGTCGGCACCGTCCAGCCTTCGGCCGCCCACGACCATCATCATCATCGCCGCGAGCTCGGCATCGGCATCGCCGCCGGCGTCGGCGGCTTCGTCCTCGGCAGCCTGCTTGCCCAGCAGCAGCCCCGCACCGTCTATGTCGAGGAAGGCGGCTACGAAGGTTCCTGGCATGTCCGCCGCTGCATGGCCCGCTACGGCAGCTATGACCCGGATACGAACACCTATATCGGCTACGACGGTTACCCGCACTATTGCCATCTGTAAGAGAAGGCTGACCAGGAAAGAGGGGCTGCACGCGGCCCCCTTTTCTTTCCTTTGAGCGTTCCCCAGCACAGGGATTTTGACTGGTCGGCTATGTTTGTGTTGGGCAGGTGGCACGCCTTGGAGACTGGCCGAAACGCCTCACCCAGTCGTCATCCACGGGCGGAGCAAGGAGCGAAGCGACGCGCGCAGACCCGAGGATCCATTCCGTGACGTATAAGCGCTGCTACGGTGCAAAATCTGCTCCGCTGCACTCTTCGACCACGGTCGCGGAATGGATTCCAGGGTCTCCGCGACGCCGCTTCCGCTCCTTGCTCCGCCCAGGGATGACGAGGTTGGAAGGCTTCGGCCAATCCCCGGCGTTTGCACTGGTTTCACGGAAAGGAACGGTGAGAATCGTGCCTGTCGACAAACGGCAACCTTGCAAACTCCCTGTGCGGTGCCACCGGCCTGATTGGCTTGATTTGAAGCCGACAACTTTCCTGCCCCGACCGATTTAGGAATTGGGCTTCAGTTCCGGCATCGCCAATCCGGCTGCCTTGCAGGCGCCGCTGACCGAGGCGTCGTTTATCGCGACGAGCTCGAAGCTGTTTCCGGCATCGGGATGGATCTTGCCGATGAAAGGCTCATTGCCACCGGCAGAGCCCTTGTCGTCGACATAGCCGCACACCACGATCTCGTGGCGGCCGTTCAAGCTGCGCTCGCCGGCGCGCATCGCTCCAAACTTTGCGGCGATGGGGTTTTTCAAATGCTGGCGGACGCCGGCCGTGATGATCTCCTCCAGGGCCAACGAGATCGGAACGGGATCGACCAGCGGGTCGCTGCTCGGGTTGCCGCCGAGCGGGGGCGGCGGTGCTGTCGCCACGCATCCGCAAAGGGAAGCGACGGATAGAAGGAAAACTGTTTTCCGCATCCGTGCCCTTTCGCATGCACCCCGACGCCCCGGCAAGACGGTCAAGTCCGCCTCCGGCCTGGCCAATCCCCGGTCGGCTCCTGCCAGGCAACCAGCGATGTACAGCGATTTTGCGAGCGTTTAATCTGGCTTTCACGCTAATCGAGGGAAGGGTGGCATGAACGAGCAGGATTCCAAGGAAGAACGGGTCGAACCGGTTTTCCGCAACGGCACCATCACCATCGTCGGCATCCTGCTTGCGTTTTCGCTAGGCTTCATCACGCATTGGGCGGCCAACCCGATCCCATGGCAGACCTACCATTTGCTTGCCGTCCTGCCGATCCTGGTCGGCATCGCGCTGCAGATCCGGGCGCTTGCCATCCTGCTCGATATCAAATCCCTGCAGCGAAGCATCCATGACCGCGCCAGTCGGATATTCATCGCCGGCCTCATCTTGGCGGCCTGTGGCGTCGGGCTGGCGATCCTGCTCGATTTCTTCGAGGTAGCGGCCAAGAGCGCCTTGCCGGGGGCGTCCTAATACGCTTTCACGCCGCCGATCATCTTCGTCACCTCGACTGCGGCGTCGCGCACCAGCGGGCCGATCTCGGCCAGCCGCTCGGGCGTGACCCGCACCGTCGGCCCGGAGACCGAAACGCCGCCGATCGGCTCGCCATATTCGTTGAAGATGGCGGCCGCCACGCAGCGCATGCCCGGATGGCGCTCCTCGTCGTCCACCGACCAGCCGCGATGCTTGATGGTGGCGAGGTCGTGGGCAAGCGCCGAGATGTCGGAAAGCGTCTTGTCGGTGTAGCGCTGCAAACCCGCTTTGCGAAGGATGGCGGCGACCCGCTCCGGCTCGAGATGCGCCAGCACCGCCTTGCCGATGCCGGAGGCATGGAAGGGGCTGCGCGTGCCCGGCCGGAAGAAGGCGCGGATCGCCTGATGCGTCTCGACCTGGCTGACGAAGACCACGCAATCGTCCTCGGCGACACCCAGATTGGCGGTCTCGCCGGTCTTCTCCATCAGTTCCTGCATGACGATGCGGGCGCGGTCGACGAGCTTGCGCCGGCGCAGGAAGGCGGCGCCCATGCGGTAGGTCTCGACGCCGACCGACCACAGCTGGTCGGTCGTGTCGAACTCGACCATGCCGTGGTTCTCCAGCGTCGTCAGCATGCGATAGGCGGTGGAGGCGGCAATGCCGCTTTGCGCGGCGATTTCGCTGAGCGACAAGCCGCTCGCCTCGGCGACGATCGCGAGGATCCGGAGCGCGCGGTCGAGCGACTGCACCGACGCCGCTTCGGAAGGGCCATTGAAGGCGCGGGGCCGGCCGCGCTGGCGTTTTTCCGTCGTTTCCATAGGCGGCATTGTCGCTGAATTCGCGCGAGGTGCAATGAAAAAGTTTTTCATCGATTTGGCAACGTGAATTTCTGGAAAACCGAAAATGACGTAAATTCAACGGTTAAAAGCCGCTTTCTAGAAATGAAAAAATATTCTGAAAAAATTGAAAAATAGAAGACGTGCTGTCACTATCAAGCCAACCAAAGAAATGGAGGCTTGTCATGGCCAGAATGCGCGCTGTCGATGCGGCGGTTCTCGTTCTCGAAAGGGAAGGCATCACCAATGCCTTCGGCGTGCCGGGCGCGGCGATCAACCCGCTCTATTCGGCGCTGAAGGCGCGCGGCACCATCCGCCATGTGCTTGCCCGCCATGTCGAGGGCGCCTCGCATATGGCCGAAGGCTATACGCGCGCCAAGGCCGGAAATATCGGCCTCTGCATCGGCACATCCGGTCCGGCCGGCACCGACATGATCACCGGCCTTTATTCGGCCTCGGCGGACTCCATCCCGATCCTCTGCATCACCGGCCAGGCGCCGCGCGCCCGGCTGAACAAGGAGGATTTCCAGGCCGTCGACATCGCTTCGATCGCAGCACCGGTTGCCAAATGGGCGGTCACCGTCATGGAGCCTTACCTGGTGCCGATGGCGCTGCAGAAGGCGTTCCTCTTGATGCGCTCCTCGCGCCCCGGTCCTGTGCTGATCGACCTGCCGCTCGACGTCCAGCTCGCCGAGATCGAGTTCGACATTGACGCCTATGAGCCGCTCGCTCCGTTCAAGCCGGCGATGACGCGCGCCCAGGCCGAGAAGGCGCTTTCGATGCTCAACCAAGCGGAAAAGCCGCTGATCGTCGCCGGCGGCGGCATCATCAACGCCGACGCTTCCGACTTGCTGATCGAGTTTGCCGAGGTCACCGGCGTGCCCGTCATCCCGACGCTGATGGGCTGGGGGTCGATCCCCGACGACCACCGGCTGATGGCCGGCATGTGCGGCCTGCAGACCTCGCACCGCTACGGGAACGCGACGATGCTGGAAGCCGACTTCGTCTTCGGCATCGGCAACCGCTGGGCCAATCGCCACACCGGTTCCGTCGACGTCTATACCAAGGGCAAGAAATTCATCCATGTCGACATCGAGCCCACTCAGATCGGTCGCGTCTTCGCGCCGGATCTCGGCATCGTCTCGGATGCTGCTGCCGCGCTGAAGATCCTGCTCGACGTCGCCACGGAATGGCGCACGGCCGGCAAGCTGCGCGACTGGTCGGGCTGGGCCAAGGAATGCCAGCAGCGCAAGAAGACGATGAAGCGCAAGACGCATTTCGAGCAGGTGCCGCTGAAGCCGCAGCGCGTCTATGAGGAGATGAACAAGGCCTTTGGCCGCGACACCACCTATGTCACCACCATCGGCCTGTCGCAGATCGCCGGCGCGCAGTTCCTGCATGTCTACAAGCCGCGCAACTGGATCAATTGCGGCCAGGCCGGCCCGCTTGGCTGGACGCTGCCGGCGGCGCTCGGCGTGCGCGCAGCCGATCCGGATCGCGACATCGTCGCGCTCTCCGGCGACTACGACTTCCAGTTCATGATCGAGGAGCTGGCGGTCGGCGCGCAGCATAAGCTGCCCTACATCCACGTCGTCGTGAACAACGCCTATCTCGGCCTGATCCGCCAGGCGCAACGCGGTTTTTCTATGGACTACGAGGTGAGCCTGGCCTTCGAGAACGTCAACCGCGCAGGCGATCCGGACGCCGGCTACGGCGTCGACCATGTCGCGGTCGCCGAGGCGATGGGCTGCAAGGCGGTCCGCGTGCGCAAGCCGGAAGAGTTCGCCGGCGCCTTCAAGGAGGCGCAGCGGCTGATGAAGGAGCACCAGGTTCCGGTCGTTCTCGAATTTATCCTCGAGCGCGTCACCAACATCTCCATGGGCACGGAAATCGACAAGATCACTGAATTCGAGGACCTTGCCGAGAGCCATAAGGATGCGCCGACGGCCATCGTGATGCTCGACTAAGAGTCTGCGGAGAGAAGGAGAAAAAGAATGCCGCGTTTTTCAGCCAATCTTTCCATGCTCTTCAGCGAGCATGATTTCCTCGACCGCTTCGATGCCGCCGCCCGCGCGCGCTTCAAGGGCGTTGAATATATCGGTCCCTATGATCACGCGCCGGATGTCGTCGCGGCGCGTTTGAAGAAGAACGGCCTGACGCAGGTTCTCTTCAACCTGCCGGCCGGCGATTGGGCGAAGGGCGAGCGCGGCATCGCCGTGCTGCCGGACCGGGTGCCGGAATTCCGCCAGGGCGTCGCCAAGGCGATCACCTATGCCCATGCGCTAGGTTGCGAGCAGGTCAACTGCCTAGCCGGCATCGCGCCGCGGGGCGCCGATCGCACTGTGCTGGAAAACGTCTTTGCCGAAAACCTCGCCTTCGCGGCCGAGAAGCTGGAGCAGGCCGGGATCAGGCTGCTGATCGAGCCGATCAACACCCGCGACATACCGAGCTTCTTCCTGAACTATTCCGACCAGGCGCTGGCGCTGATCGACCGCATCGGCTCCAAGAACCTCTATTTGCAATATGACATCTACCACATGCAGATCATGGAGGGGGATCTCGCCCGTACGATTGAGGCGAACCTCGGCCGCATCGCGCATATCCAGCTTGCGGACAATCCCGGCCGTTACGAGCCGGGGACGGGCGAGATCAATTATCCCTTCCTGTACAACCACATAGACCGGATTGGTTATGCGGGCTGGGTGGGGGCCGAATACAAGCCGAAAGCCGGCACGGAAGCAGGGCTCGGCTGGTTCAGGCAATTCGCCGGGCAGGGGAGCGCGGCGGCTTAGGTGCCAGGAATTGTGAAGCCTCGGCGTTTGCCCCTCACCCTTGCCCTCTCCCCGTGAAGAACGGGGAGAGGGGGCGCTGGCGCTGGAGCGCTTCCCTTCTCCCCGTCACTTTACGGGGAGAAGGTGCCGGCAGGCGGATGAGGGGCGGCGCCAACCTTTCGATGTATTTGAAGAAAGACGTCTAGGGAGCAGAACAATGGAAACCATCGGTTTCATCGGCCTCGGCATCATGGGCGCGCCGATGGCGGGGCACCTCCTCGACGCCGGCTACAAGGTCGTCGCCAGCGACCACCGCTCCAAGCCGCCGGCCGATCTTACCGCCAAGGGGCTGAAGTCAGTCACTGGCCACAATGCGGTGGCCAAGGCTGCCGACATCATCATCACCATGGTGCCGGACACGCCGCAGGTTGCCGATGTCCTGTTCGGCGAGAACGGCATCGCCTCGGGCCTGACCAAGGGCAAGCTCGTCATCGACATGAGCTCGATCTCGCCGATCGCCACCAAGGAATTCGCCAAAAAGATCAACGATCTCGGCTGCGACTATCTCGACGCGCCGGTGTCGGGCGGCGAGGTCGGCGCCAAGGCGGCGTCGCTGACGATCATGGTCGGCGGCGAGGAAAAAGCCTTCGAGCGCGCCCGGCCGGTCTTCGAGAAGGTGGGCAAGAACATCACTTTGGTCGGCCCGAACGGCGTCGGCCAGACCACCAAGGTCGCCAACCAGATCGTGGTCGCGCTGACCATTGAAGCCGTCGGCGAAGCCCTCGTCTTTGCCTCGAAGGCCGGCGCTGATCCCGCAAAAGTCAGGCAGGCGCTGATGGGCGGGCTTGCCGCCTCGCGCATCCTCGAAGTGCATGGCGAGCGCATGATCAAGCGCACCTTCGCGCCGGGCTTCCGCATCGAATTGCACCAGAAGGATCTTAACCTGGCGCTTGAAGGCGCTAAGGCGCTTGGCGTCTCGCTGCCCAACACCTCGACGACGCAGCAGCTGTTCAATTCCTGCGTCGCCAATGGCGGCGCGAAGGAGGATCATTCGGCGCTGGTGAGGGCGCTGGAACGGATGGCGGGACACGAAGTGGCTAGCAGCGAATAGCGAATAGGGAGTAGCGAATGGGGGTTGCAGGCCTGCCGGCGCCGTGTTCCGCTATTCGCTATTCGCTATTCGCTATTCGCTATTCGCTAAGAATTTCCTCGCCGCGTAGAGGCTGACCGCCGCCGCATTCGACACGTTGAGCGAATGGATGGCGCCCGGCATGTCGAGGCGGGCAAGCGCGGTTACCGTCTCGCGGGTCTTCTGGCGCAGGCCCTTGCCTTCCGCGCCCAGCACCAGCGCGATTTTCTCGCCGCCGAAGGTCTTCTCCAGCTCGGCCGGCCCTTCGGAATCGAGCCCGATGGTCTGGAAGCCGGCCTCGTGCAACTGCCCAAGCGCTTCGGCGAGGTTCTTCACCTCGATCTGGTCGATATGCTCCAGCGCGCCCGACGCCGACTTCGCCAGCACGCCGGATTCCTGCGGGCTGTGGCGGGCCGTGGTGATCAGCGCGCCGGCGCCGAAGGCGACCGCCGAGCGCAGGATCGCGCCGACATTGTGCGGGTCGGTCACCTGGTCGAGCACCAGCACCAGCCTTGCGTCGCCGAGCGCGTCGAGACGCTTCGGCTTGAGCGGCTCGGCCTCGACCAGCACGCCCTGATGCACGGCGTCCGACCCGGTGATCCTGTCGATGTCCTTCGGCTCGACCAGCTCGGCCTTGAAGGGCAGGGCGGCAAGCTCGCCGATCGAAAGCCTCTCGGCGGCGTTGCGGGTCACCAGCATCTTTTTGATCTTGCGGCGAGGATTGTCGAGCGCGGCCCGCACCGTATGCAGGCCATAAAGCCGCACCAGCCCGTCGCCAGGCCCTTCGCCCGCTGGCACTGGCTGGCGCGGCCGGAACGTTGGCGCGCCGCCCGCCTTCTGGTCGCGATGCGCGCGCCGCAGCTTGGCGTAATGGGAGTCCTTGCGCGTGCCCGGCTTGTTGCTTTTATCGTCGCTCATGCGGGCTTCTATAGCCGCCCCGTCCGGCTAAGGATATGGGCCGCGACAATTGATGCGAAACATCCTCGAAAAACCCTGGCCGCGCCGGTTGACACCCACCGGCCTTGCCGCCATAAGGCGCTTCGCTGATTTCGGAGAAGAACTACTCGGGCTCCGGATCGGCGAAAATGCCTCGTTGCATGGCTCCGGCGGCAGACTGGAGAGGTGCCCGAGTGGTTAAAGGGGACGGACTGTAAATCCGTTGGCTTAGCCTACGTTGGTTCGAATCCAACCCTCTCCACCACTGCCGGCCCGGAAGCCCTGAAACGAAAAGTCTCGGACCGAAAAGTGCATGGCGCTTTTTGGGTGAATCCGGTACCTCAGTGCAAGGCGCGGGTATAGCTCAGTGGTAGAGCAGCAGCCTTCCAAGCTGAATATGCGGGTTCGATTCCCGCTACCCGCTCCAATCAGGCCTCTGAATCCCCGAAAGTTACCGGTCGGAGATGCCGTCCCGCTTGCCCTATTCGGCACCGCTGACTGAGGGATCGCTGAACGATGAGACCGTATTATTCAATAAACACAGACGGTACCGCCAGCACCAACCTACAGCTGTACGCTCTGCGCCAGGCCCGCCGGTATTGGAATGAACTCACGGCAAATTATCTGCAGGATAAAGAAGCTACTGAGGATCTGGTTGAACGATGCGTTTTCATCGTTGCGACCTTGGGGCTAAGCGTATCTCAGTTGCTCGGTCAGAATGATCCGGCGCCGCTGACAGCGCAGGTTGCCAGCCCTAAAATCATCTGGAAGCGTTTTGTTGCGCAATATGGCGTGACAGATGTCAGTGCCGACGAATTCGACAAGTTCATTGATATCTACAACGCCTGTCGACACTTCGGCGTATCACCCGATGGCCTCGGCCATGCCAGATTAGAGTCGCTGGACTTCGAAGCCACTCGTAGATGGTACGAAACAGCCCACAATATTTGGTTGGCGGTTATCAAGGCGCTACGTGCTGATCCTCAGAATGTCATCGAATTGATCGACGTTGAGGGTTTCAAAGCCTGACTAGATCGTATTCAAAACGCCGCGCACCGTCGCGCGGCGTGTTCGAATTGGCTGCCGATCAGCTGTTGAAGGCCGAGGCGACCTGATGGTTCTGCGGGATCTGGCCGTTCGGCGTCAGCTTGTCGACGATGCCGGGCAGCGCCGTGGAGAGTTGCTGCAGCAACTCCTGCTCGTTCATGCCTGTGCGCTGGGCGATCTCACGGATTACCGCCGGACCGAGCGCCGAGCCGAGATCACCCGGATTGATCGGCTGGTTCTGGCCGGTGCCGACCCAGGAGTCGGCGACATTGCCATGGCCGGCGTCCCTGAGCTTGCCGAGCAGGCCGCCGAGACCGCCGAGCAGGCCGCCATCGGCCGAAGCGCCGGTGTTGGCAGGAGACGGCGCAGGCGCTTGCGGCGCGGCCGGTTCCTCGCTTCTGCCGCTCAGCATCTTGCCGACCAAAAGCGCGCCGAGCGCGATCATAAGGGGTTTGGTGATGTTGCCGCCCGGAACGGCATTGTCGAAAAGGCCCATCGTGGATCTCCTTGTTCAGCCAAGTCCGCCGGCTCCAGCATGGCGCAAACGGACGGAATTTCAAGCTGTCTTGAGCTTTTGACAATCATATGAACATGATGGGTGGCGGGGGGATTTGGAGGGAATTATGGGCATCATCAGCTGGATTATCCTGGGCCTCATCGCCGGTTTCATCGGCAGCAAGATCGTCAACAAGACCGGTCAGGGCATGATCATGGATATCGTGCTCGGCATTGTCGGCGCTGTCGTCGGCGGTGTGATCTTCAGCGCCTTTGGGTCGGCCGGCGTCACCGGCCTCAACATCTGGAGCCTGATCGTTGCCGTTATCGGTTCGGTCGTGGTGCTCTGGGCCTATCACCAGATTTCGGGCAAGCGCACACTGTAAGGAAGGTCGCAGCCGGCCGGGCTGCCGATGGTCGACCTCATTCGGTCGGCCCGCGCTGGATTCACGTTTTCAGGCGACCATCGCCAGGCGACGCTTTCTTTCGTCCAGCGAGACGATGGCCAGGCCGCTGGCCATGACCAGTAGGATGCCGCAGACGGCGAGCGCGTTGGGAAACTGCCCGAACACCAGCAGGCCCGAAATGACTGCCCAGACGGTGAAGCAGTAATAAAAGGGCGCGACCGCGCTTGTCGGCCCGACGCGGTAGGCCATGAAGATGAAGAAATGGCCGAAGATCAGGAACAGGCCGGCACCCGCAATCAGCAGCAGATGGCGTCCTTCGGGCATCACCCATTGCTCGGAGACGAGATGCGCCGCGCCTGAGCCGACCAGCACCACCAGGACCGCGGAGATGGCGACGATCATGCCGGGCACCTCGGCGCCCACCTTGCGGCCGGCTATATCGCGCACCGCCGCGAAGGCCGCATTGCCGAGCGCTAGCAGCGCATAGACCGAAATACCCTGCATGGTCGGCTGCGCCACCATGAGGGCCCCGACAAAGCCAAGGCCGATCAGCGCCATGCGCGTGGCGCCGATCTTTTCACCGAACAGCATCGAGGAGCCGACCAGCACGATGAGCGGCGTGACCTGCCCGAGCGCGGTGGAATCCGCGATCTGCATGTTGGCCAGGGCGACGACATAGCAGAGGATCGCCAAGAGCTCGAACAGGTTGCGGCGCAGCACCTTGCGGTCGAAGAGCAGCGGGATCTGCCGGGCATAACCCAGCATCAGGAGCAGCGGCACGCCCCACAGCGTTGCGGCAGCGCCCCGCAGCAGGAGCACTTCATAGGGCGGCAGACCCGTGGTCGCGAGCTTCATCATCGTGTCGTTGACCAGGTATGACCCCGTCGAGACGACCATGAACAGCGGACCGCGGATATTGGATGGAATGAACTGCATGCGGCGGACAAGATCAGAGCGTCGTCGCGGCGGCAATGGGCCAGCCCGGCGCCTTTGATTTTACGCGCGGCAGCCCTATATCCGCCCACATCCCCCTGAAATCGACCATTGGTTCGGGTCGAGCGGGAATCCGCTCAGCCACAAGGCACTTGTGTTTTTCGGCCGTTGTCGCTAATCGCCCCGCATTCGACTGAACTGAAGGTCAAGGCCGTCCAAGGAAAGAGACTATGGCAAAAGGTAAATTCGAGCGCACCAAGCCGCATGTGAACATTGGCACGATCGGCCACGTCGATCATGGCAAGAC
>NZ_NSGG01000025.1 GCF_002295065.1 Mesorhizobium sp. WSM3859 | reverse complement strand
CACCCGATCCACCATCGCGAATCCTCCTTGCCGGATATCCGCATGGAATCACCGATCCGATTCTGTGCAAAGCCCTCACAAGGGGAGAAGGAAGAAGCGCCCCGGCCGAAGGCCGAGCCCGCGACCGCGGGCCGCCGGCTTTCCGGCGCCCCCGCGCAGGGCCCGCCGCGGCAGCGGCGGAACAGCCCGTGAGCGAGAATAAACTGCCGTCAGGCCGCCTTCTTCTTCGGCTGGATAAGGCCGCGCTCGACGAGGAGCTCGGCGATCTGCACGGCGTTCAGCGCCGCGCCCTTGCGCAGATTGTCGGAGACGACCCACATCGACAGGCCGTTGTCGACCGTCGAATCCTCGCGGATGCGCGAGATGAAGGTGGCGTCCTCGCCGGCCGATTCCAGCGGCGTGATGTAGCCGCCGTTCTCGCGCTTATCGAGCACCTGGCATCCCGGCGCCTCGCGCAGGATCTCGCGCGCCTCGTCCGCCGTGATCGGCTTCTCGAACTCGATGTTGACCGCTTCCGAATGGCCGATGAAGACCGGCACGCGCACGCAGGTCGCCGTCAGCTTGATCTTGGGATCGAGCATCTTCTTGGTCTCGGCCACCATCTTCCACTCTTCCTTGGTGAAGCCGTCATCGAGGAAGACGTCGATATGCGGAATGACGTTGAAGGCGATGCGCTTGGTGAACTTCTTGACCTCGACCTGGTCGGCGACGAACACCGCGCGGGTCTGCGTGAACAGCTCGTCCATGCCTTCCTTGCCGGCGCCCGACACCGACTGGTAGGTGGCGACGACGACGCGCTTGATGGTGGCGACGTCATGCAGCGGCTTCAGCGCCACCACCAGCTGCGCCGTCGAGCAGTTCGGGTTGGCGATGATGTTCTTTCGCGAGAATAGCGAGACCGCGTCCGGGTTCACTTCCGGCACGATCAGCGGCACGTCCGGATCGTAACGGAACGCCGACGAATTATCGATGACGACGCAGCCCTGCTTGCCGATCTTCGGCGACCATTCCTTGGAGACGTTGCCGCCGGCCGACATGACGCAGATGTCGGTGTCGGAAAAGTCATACTGGTCGAGTGCCTTGACCTTCAGCGTGCGGTCGCCGAAGGACACTTCGGTGCCCTGGCTGCGCCGCGAGGCCAGCGCCACTACCTCGCTCACAGGGAAGCCGCGCTCATCCAGAATGTTGAGCATTTCGCGGCCCACATTGCCCGTGGCGCCGACTACCGCAACCTTGAAACTCATCTGATATCTCCTGTCCCTCTCCGCTTGGTTGTTGGAGAAAACCCGCCGGCCTCATGCGGGTTTCGTCCCCCGGGCCGGACCCGGGAGAGGGTGGTTAGGCCAAGGGAATCACACCGTTTTGGTGGTGGTTTTCTTGGCCGTAGTTTTGCTGGAACGGACGGACACGCCGAAGCGCCCGGCCCAATGTTGTGCATCGCGGCTGGGGGCATCGAATGCAAGAATAGCCATCAAAAGGCCGCGCATCGAATAACGATCCCGTTCGACGCGGGCTTTTACGCGGTTTGCTGAAAGAGTCAATTGGCAGCGCGGCTTCCCTTCTCCCCTTGTGGGAGAAGGTGGATCGGCGCGCAGCGCCGAGACGGATGAGGGGTGTTCCAGCGGAGTGAGACGCTGGCGTTCCCTGGAGCACCCCTCATCCGGCCGCTTCGCGGCCACCTTCTCCCACAAGGGGAGAAGGAGAACGCGGTGCCGCCTGCTCTGTACAATAGTGGCCGCAGGAAGTAGGAACGCCGCAAATATCCTTTGGCTGGCGCAGTGCCGGCCTTGTGCTCCGCGACGAGCACTGAACTCCGAATTCCGAAAGAAGAAAATGTCCAGTTTCGAGATGATCGTTCCTGCGCTGGCAGAGGCGCTGGAAAAGCGTGGTTATTCAGCGCTGACACCGGTGCAGAAGGCGGTGCTGGAGCCTGAGCTCGGCGAGGCCGACGCGCTGGTGTCGGCGCAGACCGGCTCCGGCAAGACCGTCGCCTTCGGCCTTGCCGTCGCGCCGACGCTTCTCGGCGGCGCCGAGCGGTTTGGCGATGCCGGCGCGCCGCTGGGACTGGTCGTGGCGCCGACGCGCGAGCTGGCGCTGCAGGTGCGGCGCGAGCTCGAATGGCTCTACGAGCTGACCGGGGCGCAGATCGCCTCCTGCGTCGGCGGCATGGACATGCGCACCGAGCGGCGCGCGCTGGAACGCGGCGCCGATATCGTCGTCGGCACGCCGGGCCGGCTGCGCGACCACATCACGCGCGGCGCGCTCGACATGTCGGCGCTGAAGGCGGTGGTGCTGGACGAGGCCGACGAGATGCTCGATCTTGGCTTTCGCGAAGACCTCGAATTCATCCTCGACGCCGCGCCCGCCGAACGCCGCACGCTGATGTTTTCCGCCACCGTGCCGCGCTCCATCGCTACGTTGGCCAAAAGCTACCAGCGCGATGCGGTGCGCATTTCGGCCGGCGGCGAGGAGAAGCAACATCTCGACATCGAATACCGGGCGCTTTCCGTCGCGCCGGCCGATCGCGAGAACGCCATTATCAATGTGTTGCGCTACTACGAGGCCACCAATGCGATGGTGTTCTGCAATACCCGCGCGGCGGTGAACCACCTGACCGCGCGGTTCAACAACCGCAATTTCTCGGTCGTAGCGCTGTCCGGCGAGCTCAGCCAGAACGAGCGCAGCCACGCGCTGCAGGCCATGCGCGACGGCCGCGCCAGGGTCTGCATTGCCACGGATGTCGCCGCGCGCGGCATCGACCTGCCGAACCTAGAGCTGGTCATCCACGCCGACCTGCCGAGCAATCCGGAAACGCTGCTGCATCGCAGCGGCCGCACCGGCCGCGCCGGGCGAAAGGGCGTCAGCGCGCTGATCGTGCCGGGCAATGCCCGCCGGCGCACCGAGCGGCTGCTGGCCAATGCCGGCCTGACCGCGACCTGGGCGAGCCCGCCCTCGGCCGACGAGGTGCTGCGCCGCGACGACGAGCGCATCCTGGCCGACCCTTCCTTTGGCGAGCCGGTCAAGGACGAGGAGCGCGACTTCGCCGCGGCACTTCTGGAGCGGCATGGCGCCGAGCTGGTGGCCGCCGCCTTCGTGCGGCTTTGCCGCGGCAGCCGCTCGGCGCCCGAGGACCTGATCGACGTCGCGCCGTTTGCGCCGTCGAAGGAGAAGTTCGCGCGCCGGGAGGAAACACTTGGCCGCAGGGAAGAAGCATCGGGCCGCCGTGACGATTTCGGCGACAGCGTCTGGTTCTCGCTGTCGGTCGGACGCCGGCAGAATGCCGAGCCGCGCTGGCTGATCCCGATGCTGTGCCGCACCGCCGGTATGTCCAAGCGCGAGATCGGCGCCATCAAGATGCAGCCGGAAGAAACCTTCGTGCAGATCGCCGCCGACTGGGCCGACCGGTTCGTCGCCGCGATCGGCCCCGAACGCAAGCTGCAGGGCAGCATCGCGGTCAGGCGCATCGACGGCACGCCTGACCTGTCGCGCGCCGGCTACCAGCCGACGAAGCCGGACAAGAAGCCGCATCGTGGCAAGCGGCCTTTCGACCAGAGTGCATCCGGATTCGAGAAGCGGGCACCGGGCGAGCGGCCTGGCGGCCCGGCGAAACCCTGGGCGAAGAAGCCCGGCAAGGCGAAGTTCGACAAGCCAAAGTTCGACGGGCCGAAATCCGACCAGCCGGCAAAGCGCAAGAAGCAGAAGAAGCGGCCAGCCTAGGACCGCGACGGAAGTTGGAAGCCGGCCCGTGGCGAGCGCCGACGTTCGGTGGCAATCGCAACCTTCGAGATCGGCCGAAGCGCCCGAACTTCGTCATCCACGGGCGGAGCGGGAGCGAAGCGGGCGCGCAGACCCGAGGATCCATTCTGTGACTCGCGCGAAGGATAGAGGGAAGCCGACCCGTAGCGAGCGCCGACGTCCTCCTTCGGTAACAAATCACCACCTTCGAGATTAGCCGAAGCGCCCGAACTTCGTCATCCACGGGCGGAGCGGAAGCGAAGCGGACGCGCAGACCCGAGGATCCATTCCGTGACCTTGCGAGAAGGGCGGAGCGGCGCAGAAGAAGAGAGCTTTTCTGCACCGCTGCGACGCTCATAGGTAACGGAATGGATTCTATGGTCTGCGCTGCGTCGCTTCGCTCCTTGCTCCGCCATAGAATGACGAGGGTGTGATGGCTGCCGGCTCACGTGTCGGGGCTGACCGGGCTGGCTTGCTCCGCTTTGCTACTCCCCGGCTTTGACGCCAATACCGGCCGGCGTCAGGTCCTGGCGACCTTGTTCAGCGCGTCGCCCGACAGCCTGAGAAAAACCTTCTGGCCGTGGCGCTCGACGCCTAGCCGCTCGTAGAAGCGCAGCGCGCCTTCGTTCCAGTCTTCGGCAGTAAGATCAATGCGGCCGATGCCTTTGCCGACACAATAGCCGGCGAGAAAGCCGACCAGCGCGCGACCGACGCCCTTGCTGCGAGCGCTGTCGCGCACGAACAAATCCTTCAGGAACATCAGCCGTTCCAGATCGATGCCTGGGTGCGCGATGGCCACCGAGGCGAGGCCGGCGACCTCGCCGTCCGCGAAGGCCAAGGCGAAATGCGGATAGGCCGGGCTCTCGTCGCCGAGCCATTGCCGCGCGATGGCCGTGGCGCGACCGTGATCGAGCGGCGCCTGCCGGTAATGCGTTGCCATCGCGCAAAACACGGTGGCGAGCGCTTCGGCATCGTCGACCCTCGCCCAGCGAATGTCGACGGTCATGCGATCACCCCAGGAACTTGGCGATGATGGCATCGCCCATTTCGGTGGTGCCGACCTCCTTCATGCCCGCGGAGAAAATGTCCTTGGTGCGCAGGCCGTCGTCGAGCACGGCGGCGATGGCCGCTTCGAGCTTGTCGGCCTCGGCCACCATGCCGAACGAATAGCGCAGGCACATGGCGAAGGAGGCGATCATCGCGATCGGGTTGGCGATGCCCTTGCCGGCGATGTCGGGCGCCGAGCCGTGCACCGGCTCGTAGAGCGCCTTGCGCTTCTTGGTTTTGGCATCCGGCGCGCCGAGCGAGGCCGACGGCAGCATGCCGATCGAGCCGGTCAGCATCGCGGCGATGTCGGACAGCATGTCGCCGAACAAATTGTCGGTGACGATCACGTCGAACTGCTTTGGCCAGCGCACCAGCTGCATGCCGCCGGCGTCGGCCAGCATGTGGTCGAGCTTGACGTCGGAATAGCGCGCTTTGTGCGTCTGGCTGACCACCTCGTTCCACAACACGCCCGATTTCATGACGTTGCGCTTTTCCATGGATGTCACATGATTGCGACGGGTCCGCGCAAGCTCGAAGGCGACGCCGGAGATGCGCTCGATCTCGAACGTGTCGTAGACCTGGGTGTCGATGCCGCGCTTCTGGCCGTTGCCAAGATCGATGATCTGCTTCGGCTCGCCGAAATAGACGCCGCCGGTAAGCTCGCGCACGATCAAGATGTCGAGGCCTTCGACCACTTCCTGCTTCAGCGAGGAAGAAGCGGCCAGCGCTGGGTAGCAGATCGCGGGCCTGAGATTGGCGAACAGCTCCATGTCCTTGCGCAGGCGCAAGAGCCCTGCCTCGGGGCGCACCTCGTAAGGCACGGCATCCCATTTCGGCCCGCCGACGGCGCCGAACAGCACGGCGTCCGCCGCCATCGCCTTTGCCATGTCGGCGTCCGAGATCGCCGCGCCATGCGCGTCGTAGGCGCAGCCGCCGACAAGTCCCTCATCGGTGGTAAAGCCGCTGCCGAGCTTGTCGTTCATGGCCTTGATCAGCTTCTTCACCTCGGCCATCGCCTCGGGGCCGATGCCGTCGCCGGCGAGCAGGAAGAGATTTTTCGAAGCCATGGAGAACCGTCCCGGGAGAGAAATTGAACCGGCGCCTTGCTAAACGCCAAGTGATTGCGGCGCAAGGGGACCTCTCAAAGCTTCCTCGCCCCCGCAAAGCGGGGGAGAGGTGTCCGCGAAGCGGACGGAGAGGGGCCTTCGTAGGGCGCTCCCCCTCTCCGTCTCGGCTTCGCCGAGCCACCTCTCCCCCACTTCGTGGGGGCGAGGAACCCGAGCTGGAGCCTCACCGATGCGAAAGAATATTCACCAGCCGCCCGAACGGATCGCGCACATAGAAGCGCCGCACACCCCAGGGCTCGTCGGCCGGGCCGTATTCGACGGCGAAGCCGGCCTTCTTCATGCCCGCGAGCGCCGCGTCGACATCGTCGACCTCGATCGACAGATCCGGCACCGGGGTGCCCGAACCGCCCTCGGCCATGAAGCTCACTTGCACCGTCATTGTCTCGGCCGAACCGCAAGTGAGAATCCAGCCCTGATCCATCAGGACATCAAGTCCGAGCACGTCCTGGTAGAAGCGCTTGGCCGC
Organism: Mesorhizobium sp. WSM3859; assembly: GCF_002295065.1. Lineage (GTDB taxonomy): Bacteria > Pseudomonadota > Alphaproteobacteria > Rhizobiales > Rhizobiaceae > Mesorhizobium. The sequence goes on along the minus strand of NZ_NSGG01000025.1, from coordinate 53,676 downwards.
GGCAATGTCGGATGTGGCGATGTTGGCGACGATGCGCCTGACTTTCACCATGGGCTGACCCCTGCTTTGCGCCCTCGCTGTGCCGGGCGACGGCCCCTACGCCGTACGCCGCAGCGCCGTCACCTCGATCTCGATCTTCATCTCCGGCTTGTTGAGCTGGCACACGATCATCGTCGCCGCCGGACGGATGTCGCCGAACACCTCGCCGAGGATCGGGAAGACCACGTCAACGAAAGCCTGGTCGGTGATGTAGTAATGCGCCCGCACCACATCAGCCATGTCGAAGCCGCCGTCGGCCAGCGCCTTGGCGATGGTGGCGAGGCAGTTGCGCGTCTGCGCCTCGACCGTGTCGGGCATGGTCATGGTGGCATAGTCGTAGCCGGTCGTGCCGGAGACGAAGCACCAGTCGCCCTGCACCACCGCGCGCGAATAGCCGGCGGTCTTTTCGAAGGGGGAGCCGGTGGAGATGAGCTTGCGCATGGGGTGCCTCGCGTTGGTTGTCTCGCCTGTGCTTAGCAAGCGGCGTCGCGCGGGTCGTGGGCCAAGCCGAGTGGAACATTGTCACGAAGGCTAGCGCAATCCTTGGAGATTAGCCGAAGCCTTTCTCCGGTCGTCATTCCAGGGCGGAGCAAGGAGCGAAGCGACGCGCGCAGACCCTGGAATCCATGCCGTTACGCTAAAGCGGCGCCCAGCGGTGCAGAATTCTGTTCCGTTGCATTCTACGGCAATCGTCACGGAATGGATCCTCGGGTCTGCGCTCCGCTTCGCGTCGCTCCGCCCGTGGATGACGAAAGAGAGGGCCGTCGCCCCGCCAAATCCTAGTTCCCCTGCGCATCCTCATAGGCCTTCTTGATATCCGCCGGCCAGTCCTTCACCTGTGGCCAGGCCTGCGGCTCGCCATTGTCGCCGCGGCGGGCGAAATAGACTTTCTGATTGGCCGGGTCGACCGCCATGAAGCCGTCATTGCCGCCGCAGTCATGCGGCACGCAGCCGGTGGCGTAGAAGGCGCCGGACGCCGTCTTCTCGGTGCCGCCTCCGACCAGCAGGCTGGTCGCCATGTCGGGCATATCGTTGCCCAGCAGCGCCTGTCCGGCCTTGTAGACGGCCTCGTTGTGGAAGGCGTCGATGATGTTGTCGTATTCCGACGGGTCGACATCCTTCCAGTCGCTACCCGGCTCCGGCGTGTAGGTCAGGTTGCCGGAGGTCGTCAGCCCTTCCGTGGGCGACCATTGCAGCGCCGGCTTGGAATCACCCGGCAGCAGGTAGGGCACGAAATAGATGGCGCTGTCGGAGACGGCGGCCGGCGGCGCGCCGCATTCGTCCTGCTCGACCGTGGTGGTCTCAATCTCGCCGTCCTTCTTCCAGACGATGACCTTGGCCGGGCCGCATTGATTGCCGCCGTCGCCGACATCGACGAGCGCGACGTTCACGTCGCCGATCTTGACGATCTTGTCGAAGAAGACGTCGTAATTGCTGGCCAGCTGCTTGCCGTCATAGGCAAGCACCTTCTCGCCATCCTGCTCCGGCTGCGTGATGGTGAGCTGGCCGCCTTCGAACGGGATTGGCGCCTGCTCGTCCTCGGCCTGGGCCGCATTGGCGGTGTTCGAGGGGTCAGCGGCATCGCCGGACGGATCCTCGGCCGGCACGAGCACGTTGTCGGTCTGTGCATGGGCGCCTGCCACCGGCATCAACACCCACGCCAACGCGCAAGCGCCGGCCAGAAGCGAACGTGTCATGACTGCTCCCCTCCATTCAGTCGCCACGAACCCGGCCGCTCGCGGCCGGGTCTATCCGTTCAACGCTTCAGGCTGCTCAGGCCCAGGGGCGCAGCTCGGCGTTCTTCTTCTCAAAGGAAGCGATGGCGCCGGCCTTCTCCATGGTGAGGCCGATGTCGTCGAGGCCGTTGAGCAGGCAATGGCGCTTGAAATCGTCGAGGTCGAAGCTGATCACGCCGCCGTCCGGTCCGCGAATTTCCTTGGCCTCGAGATCGATCGACAGCGTTGCGTTGGAGCCGCGCGAGGCGTCGTCCATCAGCTTGTCGAGGTCTTCCGGGCTCACCGTGATCGGCAGGATGCCGTTCTTGAAGCAGTTGTTGTAGAAGATGTCGGCGAACGAGGTCGAGATCACGCAGCGAATGCCGAAATCGAGCAGCGCCCAGGGCGCATGCTCGCGGCTCGAGCCGCAGCCGAAATTGTCGCCGGCGACCAGGATCTGCGCCTTGCGATAGGCCGGCTTGTTGAGCACGAAATCCGGATTCTCCGAACCGTCCTCATTGTAGCGCATCTCGGCGAACAGGCCGGTGCCGAGCCCGGTGCGCTTGATCGTCTTGAGATAATCCTTCGGAATGATCATGTCGGTGTCGACATTGACGATCGGCATGGGCGCGGCGACGCCGGTGAGCTTGGTGAATTTATCCATGGGTACCTGCCCGTCTTCTTGGCTTGCGGGGAATTTTGCGGGACGGTTTACACAAAGCCGGCGGCAAATGAAAGGCAACTATTCGTGCACTGCCCTTGGGCCAAAGGCGGGCAGGGTGGACGGAACTGGAACACCTCAAAAAACGGCTTCGAAATCCTGGCCGGCTGGTGCAGTCTGCGACCATGGCCCGTCCTTCCAAAGTCCTCTACGCAAGCGAGCCCACGCTCGACGTCGCCGAATTCCGCCGCGTATTGGTCGACTCCGGCCTCGGCGAAACGCGACCGATCGATGACGAGGCGCGCCTGAAGACGATGCTCGGCAACGCCAACCTGGTGCTGACGGCGCGTCTCGACAGCGAGGGCAAGCCGCTTGTCGGCATCGCGCGCGGCGTCACCGACTTCTCCTGGGTCTGCTACATTTCCGAACTCGCAGTGTCCGCCTCGGCGCAAGGGCTCGGCATCGGCAAAGGCCTGATGGACGAGGCGCAGCGCCAGCTCGGCCCTTCAGTCGCCATCAGCCTGATCTCGATGCCCGACGCCGTCGGCTTCTACGAGCGCATCGGCATGATACGCATGCCCGACGCCTTCTGGTTCTCCCGCAAGCACTGACCATTTCCGCAAGCTGATCGCGCCGGTCCCGCGCAGCCCGGCACCCTTTTTGCGCCTCACCGCTTGACATGCAACCAAATGGTTGCATATTAAGCCATGAGCATGGATGCAGTCTTTCGCGCTTTGGCCGACCCGACCCGCCGGCAATTGCTGGACAGTCTCCATGCAAGGAACGGGCAGACACTGAACGCGCTCTGCGAGCACATGGATATGACGCGCCAGGCGGTGACCAAGCATCTGGCGATCCTCGAGGAGGCGAACCTCGTCACCACCATGCGCCGCGGCCGCGAGAAGGAGCACTACCTCAACCCCGTTCCGATCAACGAGATCGCCGAGCGCTGGATCGGCAAGTTCGAGCGCCATCGGCTCAACGCATTGAGCGATCTGAAGCAACGCCTTGAAAGGGAAGAGCCGTGAGCGAGAACAGCTTCGTCTATGTCACCTATATCCGCACCACGCCTGAAAAACTCTGGCAGGCGCTGACCGATCCGGAATTCAACCGGCAGTTCTTCCTCTGCTCCTATCAGGAGAGCGAATGGAAGGTCGGCTCGAGTTGGAAGCTGATGTTCCCTGACGGCAGCATCGCCGATTCCGGTGAGATCCTGGAGGTCGATCCGCCAAGACGCCTTGTCATCAAATGGCGCAATGAATGGATGCCCGAGGTGAAGGAGGACGGCTACACGCGCTGCACCTTCACCATCGAGCCGGACGGCGAATTGATAAAACTCGCCGTCATCCATGAAGCCGACGGCCCGCACAGGCTGCTCGCCAACGTCTCCAAGGGCTGGCCGCTGGTGCTGGCGAGCCTCAAGAGCCTGCTCGAAACCGGCAAAGGTTTCGAGCGCCCGCCGTCGAAGGGCTAGAGCAAGTTCCAGGAAAAGTGCGTAGCGGTTCGTGTTCGGCGACGTCTCCGTAGCCACCCGTCCGGAATTGCGTAAGAAAAAGCTTCGTTTCGAGAGCGAAACAATTCTGTCACAGGGTGCATGTGATGCTTCAACTATCCTTGCCGCAAGCCATGGCGAATGCCGATACGGTCATGGCCTCGGCCGAGCTTCCCGCCGCGCCGGACGAGGTCATCGCCGCACTTGTCACCCGGGAGGTCGAGCGCTGGTGGGGTTCGCCCGAAACCTATCGTATGATCGGATGGAACGCCGATCTTCGCGTCGGCGGAAGCTGGAGCGTCGTCGTGGAGACGGCCGACGGTCAACAGCTGCCCGCCAGCGGCGAGTTTCTCGAAATCGAGATGCCGCGCCGCATCGTGCAGACGCGGCGCTACGGCTGGGACCATCCGGCGCTCGGCCGTCAGGAAACGACCGTGGCTTATCTGCTTGAGCCGATCGCCGGCGGCACGCGGCTAACCATCTGCCACGGCGGCTTCGCGGGTTTCCCGGACGCCGCGGCCGAACATGCCGAAGGCTGGGCGCGCGTGCTTGGCTGGCTGCAGGGTTATTTGGGTGGGGGAGGACGGGCGGCTTAGCGCGGCTCTCCCTTCTCCCCTTGTGGGAGAAGGTGGATCGGCGCGATAGCGCCGAGACGGATGAGGGGTGTTCCAGCGGAGTGAGACGTTGGCTTTCCCTGGAGCACCCCTCATCCGTCGCCTCCGGCGACACCTTCCCCCACAAGGGGGGAAGGGGGAGCCCGTCAAATCACATTCAACTCCCGGAACGCCCTTCCCTCGGCCACCCGCTCATAGCCGAACGCCGTGCAGTCGATCGTGCGATACCCGCCATGCATGACGAGCTCCGCGATCGACTTGCCTACCGCCGGCGCCTGCTGCAGGCCGTGGCCGGAAAAACCGTTGGCGAACAGGAAGTTTGCGACCTCCGGATGCGGCCCGATCACCCCGTTCTGGTCGAGCGTGTTGTAGTCGTAGTGCCCGACCCAGGCGCGCGTCGGCTTGATCGCCTCGAAGGCCGGGATGCGGTTGGCCAGAACCGGCCAGATCACCTCTTCGAACAGCGGCCAGTTGACCTCAAAATCCTTGGGGTCGGGCGCGACGTCGCCTTCCTCCGGCTCGGCGCCGCCGGTGAGGTAGACCGAACCTTCCGGCCGCACATAGATGCCGGACGGATCGACCAGCAGCGGCATGTCGGCATATTTCTCACGCGCCTCGAAGACGAAGACATTGCGCTTGCGCGGCTCGACCGGCAGCTCGAGCCCGGCGAATGCCGCGACCTTGCCGGCGTTCGGCCCGGCGGCGTTGACGACGGTGCCGGCTTCCAGCGTCTCGCCATTGTCGAGCGACACAGCGGTGACGCGATTGCCCTCGCGCTTGATGCCGGTGGCGGAAGCGGTGATGAAATCGATCTTCCTGTCGCGCAGCGCCTTGCGGAACAGGGTCAACAGCGCATGCGCGTCGAACCAGCCCTCGCCGCTGCGGCCATAGGCGCCGGCGGAAATGCCTTCGACCGACATCCACGGGAAGCGGCGCGCCAGCTGCCCGGCGTCTTCGAACGCGATATCGGCACCCTCGGCGACCTGCGCCTCGTGATTGGCCTTGAGGATCGGCAGCCCGGCCTCGCCGGCGAGGATAAGATAGCCGCCCTCGCGAAAGCCGATATCGGCGTCGGCGCCGAAGGTTTCCTTCAGCCGCCGGAACAGTTTCAGCGTGAACTGCGACAGGCGGATGTTTTCAGGGATCGAGAATTGCTGGCGGATCGAGGCGCAGGACAAGGTCGTCGCCGCATGCGAAAATTGCGGGTCGCGCTCGATCAGCGCGATCGAGCCGGTAAAGCCTTCCTCGCGCAGATAGTAGGCGACCGAGGACCCGACGATGGCCCCACCGATGATGACGATGTCGTAGCGCACTTTTTTCTCCGATTCGCCGGTTCTCAGACGACCGGCAGATCGATCTCGAAGCGCGTGCCGCGCTCGGAGTCAACCAGCCTGATCGTGCCATCATGCGCTTTCAGGAGGGCCAGCACGATGCCGAGCCCCATGCCGGTGCCGCCGGTCTCGCGCCGCGTGGTGAAGAACGGCTCGAAGATTTTGGCCCGGTTGGCGGCCGAGATCCCGTCACCGTCGTCGCCGACCCGGACCAGGGCGCGCTCGCCATCGGCGGAGGCATGGATCGCCACCTGCCGGGCGCCGTGCCTCGCCGAATTGTCGATGAGGTTGGCGAGCACGATGCCGAGATTCTCGGCCGAGATGCCGAGCCTGATATCGCCGCCGCCCTCGAGCCGCGTCTCCAGCCTTGTGTCGATCGGCAAGGATGCCAGCGCCGCATGGAGCGTCGTGCTTTCGCCGCTCGGCTCCAGGTTTTCGGCGCGCGCCAGATCGAGCAGCCGGCGCACCAAAAGATTGAGCCGCCCGGCATCGGTGACGATGTTGTTGGAAAAACGCCGGCGCTCGGCCTCGTCCATCGCGCCGCCGGAATCGCGCAGCAGCTCGGCTGCGCCCTGGATTGCCGTCAGCGGCGATTTCAGCTCATGCGAGACATGGGTGGCGAAGGTCTGGATGGAGTCGGAGCGCGCCTGCAGCTTGGTTGCCATGTCGAGGAAGGCCGTCGACAGCGCCGCCATCTCGCGCGTGCCGTGATGGGCGAGCGGCCTGATCGCGTCGCGATCGCCGGCGGCGATGCGCTTCGTCCGCTCGATCAGCGCATAGATCGGCCGGCTGACGGTGCGGATGAACACCAGCGCGATCAAGAGCGTGCCGCCGAGGATCGCGATCGCCGCCAAAGTCACCTTGCCGCGCTCGCCATAGAGGTGCTTGACGATGTTGTTCGGCGTCCGCGACAGATAGACCACGCCGGCGACCCTGCCGTCGAGCTCGACCGGCATGGCGACGAAGACGCGCACCTTGGTGCCCCGGCTCACCGAATAGAGCGGCGGCGCCGGCTGGTCGGGGATGCGGAGTCGGAGCGCGCTGGCATAGGCGCCGGAAAGCGCGGTCCGCACCTCCTCGGCGCCGCTGAGCGACTGGCCGATCTCGTCGCCGCCGGCGATCACCACGCCGTGCGGATCGAGCAGCCGGAAGCCGGCAAGCGTGGTTTTCTGCGTCTCGTCCAGAATGCCGTCGAGCCGCGCCCCTATTGCCGCGAAGGTGGGATCGGGGGTGGCGGGAAGCGACGCCGGCCGCGACGGCATGACATCGTCATAGGCAAGATCGAGGCGCGGCTCGATCGGATCGTAGGGATAGTTGTTGTCCCTTGCCGGATCGGCCGAGACTGGCGCGCCGAGTTTGTCCGGGGCGATGCCGGCCGCGCGCACCGCGTCGGAATAGATCGCCGCAACCACCGCGCCTTGCGCGATCAGCTCGCCCTCGGTCTGGCGGATCAACTGGTTCTCGTAGAGCCGGAAGAAGAACAGCCCGACCAACGGCAGCGCCATGACCAGGATCAGGATGACGACGACGACGGTGGCGAGCCTCGGCCGCCACCTTTCCTTGCTCAACCACCGCATCGGCCAAGCCGGAAGCCGACGCCATGCACCGTCGCGATCGCATCGGCGCAGCCGACCGCCGCCAGCTTGGCCCGCACGTTGCGGATATGGCTGTCGACGGTGCGCTCCGAGACATGGATATTCGAGGCATAGGCATTGGCCATCACCGCGTCGCGACCAAGCACATGCTGTGGGCGGGCGAGAAAGCCTTTCAGGATCGCGAATTCGATCGCCGTCAAGGTCAGCGGCTTGCCGTCGAAGCTCGCCGCATGGCTTGCCGGGACGAGCATGAGCTTGCCATGCGCGAACTGCCTCTCGTCCGCTTCCTCCTCGACCGGCGCCGGACGCGCGCGCCGCAGGATGACGTTGACGCGGGCGACCAGCTCGCGCGGGCTGAAAGGCTTTGTCACATAATCGTCGCCGCCCATCTCCAGCCCGAGGATGCGGTCGATTTCTTCATCGCGCGCGGACAAAAACAGCACCGGCACGTCGGATTTTTGCCTCAGCCTGCGGCAGACCTCCAGCCCGTCCATCTCCGGCATACCGATGTCGAGCACGATGAGGTCGGGCGCGAGCCGCTCGACCGCCTGAAGTGCTGCGGCGCCGTCGGCCACGGCAGCGGTCTTCATGCCGGCCTTTTCCAGCGCGAAGCAGATGATCTCGCGGATATGCGGGTCGTCGTCGGCGACGAGGATGTTGTGCGGCATCAATCAGAGTCCGGCATGGCGGGTCGATATCCTGGAGGAACCACGAGCGGACCTCTTTTGTCGAGGGTGCGCAAAAGCCTCCAGTCGCGAAGGCTCCAGGCGCGCCAGTTTTTCTGCACGTCGCGATACCGGGTCTCGATGAAAGCGTCGGCCGGGTCGCGCTTGTCGGTGAGGAAGACCTTTTTCTGATGCTCGAAAAAGCGGTCGAGAGCCGGCAGGGCTGCTGGGCCGAGCGACCTTGTGTAGTAGATATCGAGGCCGGTGCCGGGACCGTTCATCTCAAGCGAATGGTCGACATTGTAGTTGGCGATCGTTGCTGCGAAATTGACGAAACAGCAGGCATAAAGCGTCGCCGAAAGCGTCAGAAGATTGGCGGAGAGCAGCCATTCGCCGGATTTTGTGAATGCGATGCGGGCAATGATCAGCGCCAGCCCCACCGCGACCAGTCCCATCCAGATGAAAGCGGCGACGCGCAGATAGGTGAGCGCGTAGACGCCGATATAGAGGTCGAGCCGCAGCATCGAGGAGATGACCAGCACGATGTTCTGCGCCACCCAGAGATAGACCAGCCGGCGTATCAGCGGATCGCGCGACGTCTCGCTGCCCGAGCGCAGTGCCACCAGCACGAAGCCGGCGGCAAGCAGCGCGGTGACGACCAGCGGATAGGCGCCGCGATGCGCGTAGGCGGCATACGTCAGCCCGTCGGGCAAAGCGACGCCGCCCCACAGATAGGTGCCGTCGAGGATAGTCTGCACGGCAAACAGCGCGTTGAAGACGATCAGTGCGCGCAGGATGGCGGCCTTGCCGAAGAGGACGTCCTCGGCGGAAGTCCTCGTCCGCCTTGCCGCGGGCGCGGCAGGCAGGATGCGCCTGAGGCGAGAGACGAAGCGCGGCAGGCGGGGCCGCAGAAAGGCCGAGACGCCGGCCAGCACGATGAGCCAGAAGATCAGTCGCGCGACCTCGATCTTCTCGAGCAGCGCATAAAGATCGATCAGCGACAGCCAGTGCTCGATGATTGGATTGGCGACGCCGAACAGCGCCAGGAAGACGATGCCGAGCGTCAGCGGCATGACCCAGACGGCGATGGCCGCCAGCCGGATTCGCCGCTGCCCGAGCTGGCGCGCCACCTTGCGCCAGCGGAAGAAGTCGCGCGCGAAGCGGAAAGGGGCGGCGAGCAGGAACAGGCCAAGCTGCCGCGCGATCCGGGCGGGGCGGGCGCGCAGCCGTCCGGCCAGCGACAGCGCAAAGATTGCCAGCGCGGCAACCGCGACCAGCAGCGAAAGCGGGCTGACATTTTCGACGAGCGGCAAAAGTGCCGCGAACAGCGCCGCCGGCTTGAGCCACACCCGGGCATCGTTCAGTGCTGTCGGATGCATGGCGACGACCGTGGCGGCAAGTACGGTCGCGAAGATGAAGAGGGTGATCCCGACCGGCTGGCCATAGAAAAGAAAATCGGCCAGCGCCACCAGCAGCGCGGCGGCGCCGACGCGGCGGCAGTAGCTCGGGACAGGCGACGTCTTCATTGCCGGCGCCGTCATGGTTATCGTCGTCATCGCCGCGCCTTCCTGGCTGTTGTTCTGCCGCCGCATGCCGGCCGTGGTCTGAAGGGAAGCACCGTCGCGGCGGCGCGCCGCCCTTGCGGCTCGACGAGCCACCAGCCTTCGTTGCGGAGCCGGCGCGGCAGGGACCAGCGGGATGTGTGACGTGTTCGCATGGCGCCGGTTTCGCTAGCCCGTGCGGAAAGCGCGCGGCGGAATCCCGGAGCTTTTCAGCAAGGATTTGCAGATTTGGTGCAGGCGCAAATCACTTCCGCTGGCGCTGCCCCTCACCTGCCTGCCGGCATCCTCTCCCCGTATAGTGACGGGGAGAGGGGCGCTTTCATCGCCGGTTTCGCTAATCGCCAGCGTCGCAGGAGAGGCGCCGTCGTTGCGGCCAGCCCCTTCTCCCCGTCACTATACGGGGAGAAGTGCCCGGCAGGGCGATGAGGGGCAGCGCCGACGTCGACGATTTTGCTGGTTCCCGGCAGGTCGGCAAATTGCCTCCGCCTTGCCTCACCCGCCATCACCCGTCATAGATCGGCCATGACCGTCGACACCTACCGACCGCGCCGCTCGGTGCTCTATATTCCCGCCTCGAACGACAAGGCGCTCGCCAAGATCGGCTCGCTGGCCTGCGATGCCGTCATCATCGATCTCGAGGACGCCGTCCTGCCCGCCGACAAGGCTGCCGCGCGCGACAAGGTCGCAGGCATCCTGGCCGACCGCGAAAGACGCTGCGAGATGGTGGTGCGCATCAACGCTTTGGCCAGTGAATGGGGCGCGGACGATCTTCTGGCCGTGGCCAAGGCCGAACCCGACGGCATTCTTCTGCCCAAGATCGGCACGCCGCGCGACATCCTCGAGGCCGGCGACCTGCTCGACGACAATTTTGCGCCGGACAGCGTCAAACTATGGGCGATGGTCGAAACGCCCAAGGCGCTCCTCAACATCGGCGCCATCGCCGAGCTCGGCCGCGACCCGGCCTCGCGGCTCGCTTGTTTCGTCGCCGGAACGAATGATCTGGTAAAGGCGACCGGCATTCTGGCAACGCCGGACCGGCGCTATCTGATGCCCTGGTTGATGCAGTTGGTGCTCGCGGCGCGCGCCGGCGGCCTCGACGTGATCGACGGCGTCGCCAATGATTTCCGCGACCTCGACGCTTTTGCCGGCGAATGCTCGGAGGCGGCGGCCATGGGCTTTGATGGCAAGTCGCTGATCCACCCGGCTCAGATCGAGGCGGCGAACCGTGCCTTTTCGCCGTCGGCGGAAGCGCTTACCAGGGCCCGTGCCATCTGGGATGCGTTCGCGCGGCCCGAAAATGCCGGCAAGGGCGTCATCGCGCTGGACGGCCGCATGGTCGAGCGGCTGCATCTGGCGCAAGCCGAGAAACTTCTGGCGAAGGCTGCGATCATCGGCGCATGATGCGCAGGGCTGATGCATGTCGCCCAAAAGTGCGCGGCGGTTTTGGGAAACGACATGCAAGGGCTGAGACAATCACGATCAGAGACGAAAAATGAAACTCTACCGCTTCCTGTCCGGTCCGGACGACTCCACCTTCTGCCACAAGGTCACCGCCGCGCTGAACAAGGGCTGGCATCTGTTCGGCTCGCCGACCTACGCCTATGACAAGAAGACCAAGTCGATGCGCTGCGGCCAGGCCGTGGTAAAGGACGTCGAAGGCCAGGAATATACGGCCGACACCAAACTGAGCGACTGGTAGGGAAAGCGCTTAGAGACTGTTTCGAAATTCGCTCTGGCGAGTCATATGGTGGTGATTTCGAGAACCGGAGCGGAGCGGACATTTGGTCCGTGAGCACCGGAAGCGCAGAAAGCGCCGCCAGATGGCCGCCGGAGTAGAATTTCCAAACAGTCTCTCAGCCCGCTGCCGCCTGCTCGGCGGCCTCCTCGATCCGCTCCATGTCGTCGTCCGACAGGCCGAAATGGTGGCCGATCTCGTGGATCAGCACATGGGTGACGATGTCGCCCAGCGTCTCCTCGTTCTCGGCCCAATAGTCGAGGATGGCGCGGCGGTAGAGCGTGACGCGGTTCGGACCCTCGCCGGTCTGCGGGTTCCAGCGCTCGGCGATCCCGCGCCCCTCGAACAGGCCGAGCAGATCGAAGGGCGTCTCCAGCGACAGGTCGTCCATGATCTCGTCGGTCGGGAATTCGGCGATCTGGATGACGATCTCGCCGGTGAGCTGGCGGAACTCGTCCGGCAGATGGGCATAGGCCTCCAGCGCCATAAGCTCCAGCTCGTCCATCGACGGCGAGAGCTGATCGTGCCAGGTGCGGGTCTTGTAGATGCGGGCCATGGATTGTCCTTTGATCCCGGCATATAGGCTTTCGCGGCTTTGGAGGCAAATGAGCCGGCTGGCCGTGCGCTTTCAGGGTAAAAGCTGAAGGAATAAATTCCTTCTGACTCTGCTTGACTCTTCCAGGCACCTCTGGAATCTATAAGAACATAACAGGAACAATTGCTGCCGGAAGTGAACGTCATGGCGATGAACGCCGTGGCGCGGGAAACTGTTTTTACCCTGCGCCGCCAGATCGCGAAGATCGAAGGAACGCTGCCCGAGCGCCTGCAGGCGCCGGTGCCTGGCGCGCCTCTCGATGCTGCCAGGTTGGACATGACGCTTGTCCGGCGCGGCCTTGCCGTGGCGTCGGCGGATGCCTTCCTGCGCACCGGCATCGAGCGCCTCGACACCGCCCTTGGCGGCGGCCTGCCCAGGGCGGCGCTCAGCGAGATCCATGGGCTGGAGACCCGCGATGCCGGCGCGGTCGCCGGCTTCGCGCTCTCGCTGGTAAGCCTGATCCTCAAGGAAAAGCAGGGCCTGCCGATCCTCTGGGTCGGCACGACGGAGATCTTCCACGAGGCTGGCCTGCCCTATGCCAGGGGCCTTCACGCCATGTTCGGCATCGAGCCGGAACAATTGCTGTTTTCCGAGGCCCCAAAGCTGCTCGACGCGCTGTGGATCGCCGAGGAAGCCGCCCGCATGACCGCCTTCGCCGCGGTCATCCTCGAAATCCGCGGCAGCCCGCGGCTTCTCGACCTCACCGCCACGCGCCGGCTGCACGCCCGCGCCCAGAATGCCGGCCGCCCGGTGCTGTTGCTGCGCCAGGCCGGCGAAGCCGATCCAACCGCCGCCCCGGTGCGCCTCATCGTATCGGCGGCATCTTCGGCAAGCCGCGAGACGGTCGCCGGGACGCTCGCCGGTTCGATCGGCCGCCCCGCCTTCAAAGTCGATATCGGCAAGAGCCGCACGGCTCTGCCCGGACAATTCACACTGGAGTGGAATCCAAATGAGCACGCTTTTGCGGAAAGAACAGAGAATCCTGTCGCTGTGGTTCCCGCATCTCAGCGCGGAGCGGATCCTGCGCCAGCGCCTGGGGCGGTCCTGGCGTTCCCGGCCATCGGATCACCTGCCGCTGGTGATCAGCCATCGCGACAACAACACCCAGCGCATCGCAGCCCTCGACGAGCGGGCTGAGGCGCTGAAGCTGAAGCGCGGCATGGGCATTGCCGATGCCCGCGCCATGCACCCCATGATCGATGTGGTCGAGGCCGACCCGGATGCCGACCGCCGCCTGCTCGAAGGCCTTGCCGACTGGTGCGACCGCTACACGCCGCTGGTGGCGATCGACGGCGAGGACGGGCTGTTCCTCGACGTCACCGGCTGCACGCATCTCTTCGGCGGCGAGCGCGCCATGCAGGACGAGATCCTCACCCGCTTCTTCCAGCAGGGTTTCGATGTCCGCGCCGGGCTGGCCTCGACGCCGGGCGCCGCCTGGGCGGCGGCGCGCTTCCATGGCGACCGCATCATTGCCGGCGGCGAGGAGGAGGCGCTTCTGGCGCCGCTGCCATTGTCGGCGCTGCGCATCGCGCCGGAGACCCGCGCCCTTCTTGAGAGCGTGGGCCTGCGCACCGCCGGCGCGGTGATGGCGGCACCGCGCGCGCCGCTCGCCCGCCGCTTCGGCGCCACTCTGCTTCTGCGCCTCGACCAGGCGCTCGGCCGCCTCGACGAGGCCGTGTCGCCGCGCCTTCCCGTCGCACCGCTCTCGGTCGAGCGCCATCTTGCCGAACCGGTCATGCTCACCGACGACATCGAGCGGCTGGTGAGCCGGCTGGCGATCGCCCTGAAGACCGACCTCGAACGCCGCGGCGAAGGCGCAAGGACGCTGGCGCTGCTTCTCTTCCGCGTCGACGGCGCCGTCAGCCGCATCGCCGTCGGCACCTCGCGCCCGGTGCGCGAGCCGCGGCTGATCCAAAGGCTGTTCCATGAGCGGCTCACCGCGCTGGAGCAGAACATCGACGCCGGCTTCGGCTTTGACCTTGTGCGGCTCTCCGTGCTGTCGGCCGCCGCCTTCGACTTGGTTCAGGGCGACCTCACCGGCGAGGCGGACGATGATGATGCCGACATCGCGCTGTTCGCCGACCGCGTCCGCGCCCGCCTCGGCGAGGCAGCCGTGCTGAAGCCGGTGGTCGTCGAGAGCCATCTGCCGGAGCGCGCCGTCAAGACCGTGCCCTTCGCCGAAGCGCCGCAAAGGCGCGCCCCGGCGGCCGGCCGGACGGCGCCGCCCCGAACAGCTCCGCCGATGACCATCTATCCGCCGGAGCGGCCGGTGCGCCTGTTCCGCTCGCCCGAGCCGATCGAAGTGCCGGCGACCGAAATCCCGGAGGGACCGCCGATGAATTTCCGCTGGCGCCGCGCGCTCTACCGCGTCGCCCGCGCCGAAGGGCCGGAACGCATCGCGTCCGAATGGTGGCGGCAGTTGCCCGGCGAGGAAGAGGCGCCGACCCGCGACTATTACCGCATCGAGGACAGCGAGGGGCGCCGCTACTGGCTCTACCGCCAGGGTCTTTACAGCAGCGCGCCCCAGGCCGCGCCGCCACGCTGGTTCATGCATGGGGTGTTCGCATGAACGCGCTGACCGCCATCCCCTATGCCGAGTTCGGCATAAGCTCGAATTTCTCCTTCCTGCGCGGCGCCTCGAAGCCGGAGGAGCTGGTGGTCACGGCGAAATTCTACGGTTTTGCCTCGATCGGGCTTGCCGACCGCAACACGGTCGCCGGCGTCGTGCGCGCCTGGCAGCAGGCCAAGGTGGAGAAGATGCCCTATCATCCCGGCTGTCGCCTGGTGTTCGGCGACGGCACGCCGGACATCCTCGCCTATCCCCGCGACCGCCAGGGCTGGGGGCATCTGTGCCGCATGCTGACCCAAGCCAATCTGCGCGACGAGACCGAGAAGGGCGCGACATTGCTCAAGCTCGACGATCTGCTCGAATGGGGCGATCGGATGTCACTGGCGATCCTGCCCAATCTCTCCGGCGGCGCGAAAAAGTATCTGGAATTTATTAGCCGGCTTAAAGATCGCTTTGGCGCGGCGCTCCGATTGGCCGTGGCGCCGGATTATGGTGGCAATGACCGCTTCCGCATCGAGCAGGCGGCGGCGATGGCCGAGCATGCGCGCGTCCCGCTGATGGCGACCAACGACGTGCTCTATCACGCCGCCGACCGCCGCCCGCTGCAGGACGTGCTCACCGCGATCCGCCTCAACACGCCGGTTTCCGAGGTCGGGCTGGAGCTGACCGCCAATGCCGAGCGCCATCTGAAGCCGCCGCTGGAGATGGCGCGCCTTTTCCGCCGTCACCCCGAAGCGCTGGCCGAGACGCTGCGCTTCGCCGACGAATTGACCTTTTCGCTCAGCGACCTCGAATACAACTACCCGGACGAGCCGACCGAATCCGGCCTCGGGCCGCAGGCCGAGCTCGAACGCCTGGCCCGGGAGGGGGCGGTCAGGCGCTATCCGGCCGGCGTTCCCGAGTATGTGCTGGAACGCATCGACAGCGAGCTCGCGCTGATCGAGCGCCTGAACTATGCGCGCTATTTCCTGACCGTCCACGACATCGTCAAATTCGCCCGCAGCAAGGACATCCTCTGCCAGGGCCGCGGCTCGGCCGCCAATTCGATCATCTGCTTCTGCATCGGCATCACCGAGGTCGGCCCCGAGCGCATCGACACACTGTTCGAACGCTTCATCTCGGAGGAGCGCAACGAGCCGCCCGACATCGACGTCGACTTCGAGCATGAAAGGCGCGACGAGGTCATCGCCTATATCTACGAGAAATACAGCGCCAAGCGCACCGCCTTGGCCGCCGCCGTCATCAGCTATCGCGGCCGCTCCGCCTTGCGCGAGGTGGCCAAGGCCATGGGCCTGTCGGAGGACGTGCGCAGCGCGCTGTCCAGCACCATCTGGGGCTGGTCGACCTCCGAGCTCGGCGAAAGGGAAGCCAATGCCGGCGGACTCGACCGCACCGATCCGCTGTCGCGCCAGGTGCTGGAGCGCGCCAACGAGATCATGGGCTTTCCCCGGCATCTCTCCCAGCATGTCGGCGGCTTCGTCATCACCCGCGACCGGCTCGACGAGGTCGTGCCCATCGTCAAGACGGCGATGGAGGAGCGCAAGATGGTCGAGTGGGACAAGGACGATCTCGACGCGGTAAAAATCCTCAAGGTCGACGTGCTGGCGCTGGGCATGCTGACCTGCCTGAAGCGCGCCTTCACCTTGCTCACCGACCATTATCCGCAAGCGCGGGATCCTTTTGGACGGCCTTACGTGCTCGCCACCCTTCCCGAAGAGCACGAGGATGTCTACGCCATGATCCAAAGGGCCGACACGCTCGGCGTCTTCCAGATCGAGTCGCGCGCGCAGATGTCGATGCTGCCGCGTCTCAAGCCGGAGAATTTCTACGACCTCGTCATCGAGGTGGCGATCGTGCGCCCAGGCCCGATCCAGGGCGACATGGTGCATCCCTATCTGCGCCGGCGGCAGGGCAAGGAGGCGGTCCATTACCCCAGCCTGGAGCTCAAGAAAATCCTTGGCAAGACGTTGGGCGTGCCGCTGTTCCAGGAACAGGCGATGAAGATCGCCATCGTCGCCGGCGGCTTCCGGCCGGGCGAGGCCGACGAGCTGCGCCGCGCCATGGCGACCTTCAAGCGCACCGGCACGATCGGCAATTACCGCCAGCGCATGATCGACGGCATGGTCGGCAATGGCTACGACAAGGAGTTCGCCGAACGCTGCTTCAAGCAGATCGAAGGCTTCGGCGAATACGGCTTTCCCGAAAGCCACGCGGCCTCCTTCGCGCTGCTGGTCTACGCCTCCTGCTGGTTCAAGACCTTCTATCCCGACGTCTTCTGCGCCGCGATCCTCAATGCGCAGCCGATGGGTTTCTACCAGCCGGCGCAGCTCGTGCGTGACGCGCGCGACCATGGCGTCGAGGTGCGCGAGGTCGACATCAACCATTCCGTCTGGGACTGCACGCTGGAGGCCACCGCCTTCGATCCGTCCCGCATCCTCGAGCGCCACGCCTCGATGCGCGGCGTCATCGAGACGGCGCATGCCGTGCGGCTCGGCTTCCGCCAGATCAAGGGCCTGTCCGAGGAACGCATGGAAGCCGTCGTCGCGCAGCGCGGCGACGGTTATCGATCGGTCAGGGATGTCTGGCTGCGCTCCGGCCTCGATGTCGGCGAGATCGAAAGATTGGCTGAGGCCGACGCGTTCCGCTCGATCGGCCTCGACCGCCGTGCCGCGCTCTGGGAAGTCCGCGCCCTCGACGGCCGGAGCGCCGCCGAGAAATTGCCGCTGTTCGACCAGCCCTCGCTTCGCCTGCGCGAGCTGGAGCCGGAAACGAAACTGCCGAAAATGCCGCTCGGCGAGCATGTCGTGCACGACTACCGTTCGCTTGGCCTGTCGCTGAAGGAGCACCCCGTCGCCTTCCTGCGCGAGCAGCTCACCCGCGCCGGCGTCACCCCCAACGCCAACCTGCCGTCGGTGCGCGACGGCCGCCGCGTTTCCGTCGCCGGCCTCGTGCTGGTCCGCCAGCGTCCGGGCAAGGGCAATGCCATCTTCGTCACGCTGGAGGACGAAAAATCGATCGCCAACGTCATCATCTGGCCGCGCGTCTTCGACCGCTTCCGCCCGGTGGTCATGGGCGCCCGCTTCATCCGCGTCACCGGCAAGCTGCAGCACGAATCGGACGTCATCCACATCGTCGCCGATAGGATCGAGGATTTGACCCCCTGGCTGAGCGTGCTGCTGGAATCCGCCAATCGCCCGGTCATCGAGCATAATCCCGCCGAGCGGCCGGCTGGATCAAAGGCCGACGCAAGCCGTGGCCTGCCGGTCCGCCAGGATGTCGAAGCCCTGTCCGGCGCAGCACAGCAGGTCATGCCCAAGGGGCGGAATTTTCAGTAGCAGCGATTTCCAGCACAATAGGAAACGCGACGGGAGCGAAAAACGCCTTCGTCATCCACGGGCGAAGCAAGGAAGCGCAGATCCGAGGATCCATGCCGTTACCCGCGAGCGCCGCTACGGTGCAGAATTCTGCCCCGTTGCACTTCGTGGCCAGCGTCACGGCATGGATCCCAGGGTCTCCGCAACGCCGCTTCGCGGCTGCTTTGCCCTGGGATGACGAGGTATGAGATGCGACGCCGATCTCTGAAGTCGCGTGATCGCCGTGGCGCGAGCCACGCTCACGAAGGCCCGCTGAGCCGTGGCGGCGGTGGCGCCAGCATGTCCTCGGCCGAGATCGTGCGCGCCTCCGAAGGCAGCATGATCGGGATGCCGTCGCGCACCGGATAGGCGAGCTTCGCCACGCGCGAGACCAGCTCGCTGCGCTCCGGATCCCAGGTCAGCGGTCCCTTGGTCAGCGGGCAGGCCAGCAGTTCCAGCAGCTTCGGGTCGACCTCAGCCTTTCGAGCGTCACGTCCGTCCGCCATGAGCCCATCCCCGTATCGGCAAACTATTGTAAACTGGAGCCAAACTCGTCATCCTCGCGCGCCAGCGTCATCTCCGTGATGGCGATCAGCGTCTCGGCGCGCGTCTTCAGGTCCGGCGCCTCCAGCAACGCCTGCTTCTCGGCCGGGCCGTAGGGCGCCATCATCGACAGCGCGTTGACTAGTATGCCGTTTTCGGCGCGGCTGACGCTTTCCCAGTCAGCTTCGAGGTCGTTGGCCTGCAGATAGGCGCGAAACGCCTTGAGCAGCGCCGGCCGGTCGACCTCGGCGGCGGCCGGATCGTCCTCGAGGTCGGCGAGAAACGGCATGATCTTGCACTGCCGGAACGGCGCCTTCGCCGCGAGCTCCTGCACGATGCGGAACCGGCACACGCCCTGCAGCGAAATCAGGTAGCGGCCATCGCCCGTCTCGGCGAGCGAGATGATGCGCCCGGCGCAACCGACGCTGCACAGCTCCGGCTCGCCGTCATCGCGCAATGCGCCGTCGAGGCTCGGCTGGATCATGCCGATCACCCGCGAGCCGGCCATCGCCTGGTCGATCATCTGCAGATAGCGCGGCTCGAAGATGTTGAGCGGCATGCGGCCACCGGGCAGAAGCAGCGCTCCGGCGAGCGGAAACACCGGGATTGCCGACGGCAAATCCTTGGCGAGCCGGTAGAGTGCGTTACCGACACGCACCGCGACCCTCCCAAAGCAACGCCGTCAAGCGCATCACCCTGCAACCTCCTCTCCCGGTCTGGCGGCGAACCGCCAGCCTGCCCTTATCTGGGGCTGACACTCTTCCACTCAAGCCTGCCGGCCGCGACAGCCGGCAAAAAACTTGAGCGCAATCCCGCGACAAGTGCGCGGCCACCTCCGTCCGGAATTGCGCAAGACCAAACCTAAAGCATGTCTCCCGAAAGTGGGACCCGGTTTCGGGATAAAGACATGCGCAAAATCAAAAACCTAAAGCGCATGGAGCGAATCTGAAAGATCGCGACGCGCTTTAGAGCAATTCCAGGAAAAGTGTGAAATGGCTTTCCCGTCCGGAATTGCGTCAGAACAACGACTTGGAGCGCTTCGGGATTCCGTGAAACGCCGAAACCGCTCTACGAGAACAGCAGCGACGACAGCTTGCGGCGGGCCGCCAGCGTCGCCTCGTCGGTCATGCCCCAGGCCTCGAACAGTTTTAGCAACTGCGCCCGGGCGCCGTCATCGTTCCAAGTCCGGTCGGCCTTGACGATCGCCAGCAGATTGTCGGCGGCGGCATTGCGCTCGCCGCGCGCATTCTGGATCATCGCCAGGTCGAAGCGCGCCTGATGGTCGGCCGGATTGGCAGCGAGCCGGCGCTCGAGCTCGGCCGGATTGCCGAGCGCGGCCGCTTCGGCCGCCAGCGTCATCTTGGCGCGCAGCGCGGCCAGCGCCGGCGCGTCCTTCTTGTCCTCGGGCGCTCGGGCGAGCACGGCCTCGGCGCCTTCCGCGTCGCCGGCATCGAACAGGATCTCGCCCAGACCCGCGACCGCCTCGAGCGTCTCCGGCGCCTGCTCGAGGATCGCGTCGTAGATGTCGGCCGCGGTCTGCACGTCGCCGGCCGTGCGCGCCTCGGCGGCGGCGGCCAGCGCGTCGGCGATCTGCGGCGCGCCGCCGCCCTTGCCGCCGACCTTCTGGATGAACTGGTTGATCTGGCTTTCGGGAATGGCGCCCATGAAGCCGTCGACCGGCTGGCCGTCCTTGAAGGCGATGACCGCGGGGATCGACTGGATGCCGAGCTGGCCGGCGATCGAGGGATGGTCGTCGATGTTCATCTTGACCAGCTTGACCTTGCCGCCGGCCGCCTTGACCGCCTTTTCGAGCTGCGGCGTAAGCTGCTTGCAGGGCCCGCACCATGGCGCCCAGAAATCGACCAGCACCGGCTGGCGCCGCGATTCCTGGATGACGTCGGCGGCGAAAGTCGCGGTGGTGGTGTCCTTGATCAGCTCGGCCGCCGCCGGCGCCTCGGCCAGCGAAACCTTGGGGCGGTCTCCGCCGCCATATTGCACCGTCTGGGCGTACTGGCCGCTATTGCCGCCGAACGCGCCGCTATACGGATTGTTGTCGCTCATCGTGTCGCCCTTTCGGTCGCGCTCCCAGGCGTCGGCGCCCGGCGCGTCATTGTCGGATTTTGGAACCGCCTTCCATGTGGCGATCAAGCCCTGACTTTCAAGATTATGAGACTTTCAGGATAACAGGATCGTGGCCGGTTGCCTCGACGAATCTGATCAGATCGGCGGCGGCGATGGAGGTCGTCGCCTCATTGGTCAGCGGATGACCGTTGATGACGTCGTGGCTCATCAATTCCTGGTCGAGCACCACCTTGACCTTCCCTTCCGTGTCGTTGATCAGGCCGAAAACCGTGACCGCGCCGGGAATGACACCGAGCAGCTCCATCAGCATTTCCGGCCTGCCGAACGAGACCCTGCCGGCGGCGCCGATGAGGTGATGGATCTGCTTCAGGTCGACCACGGCCTCCTCGCCGACGGTGACGAGGAAGAAATTGTCCTTCTTGTCCTTGAGGAACAGGTTCTTGGTGTGGCCGCCATGGATCTCGCCGCGCAGCGCCTGCGAATCGGCAACCGTGAACAGCGGCGGGTGCCTGACCGTCGAGACGGAAATGCCGAGATCGGCAAGAAATTGGTTGAGCTCGGCTTCGGTCTTCGGCATCGGTCCTCGCGTGGTCGGGAAACGTCATGCCGTTTACGGCGAACCGCGGCATTCCCGCAAGGCCACGCCGGCTCGAGCAGCCCGGCGTTTGACCGAATCGCTGAATTGCGGCCCTGCCTTCAGGCGCTTGCGGGCCGTGGAAAAAAGACCGTCATTTCCCTGTTGCAATCGCCGCGCTCTTCGGCCATATAGGCCCGGCTTGCGGCCGAGGCCGCGCGAGCGGGTGTAGCTCAGGGGTAGAGCACAACCTTGCCAAGGTTGGGGTCGGGCGTTCGAATCGCCTCACCCGCTCCAAATCTTCTTAGATTTGAAAAGCATAAAGGGCCCGGGAAACCGGGCCTTTTTGCTGTCTGGCGCCGGGGATCGCCAAGGGAAATAGCTCCTAGGCTGGGACTTCCCCGCCTAGCGCGGCTAAGCTCCGCATTTTGAGGAGCCGGGACGGCGACCTACAGGCTTAAGGGCAATGCTGCGAGAGGAGCCGCACCGCGACCACACGTCAGCGGCAGCGGGTTAGCAGCATCATGCCGAAAAGGAATTGACATGCACGCTCCAGCCTCTTGTCACCGTCCGGCTCGCTTGGATCAAACAATATGCTGCCAAGAACCTGCACATACGGCTTGAGATAATTAACCGTTAGCGGCCGGTCTGGCGGAAATCCGATATTAAACTTTGACGGGTTGCCCCCATTTGGCTTTTTCTGATCCTCGGTGACCTCAATCGTGCAATTTGCGTCTGTAATTTCCGCAGAACCGCCGGCTGCCAGCTCGTGATAAACTTTTAGTTTTGTGTGCCCCTCGTATCCGGCGTGGCCGGTCAGCAGGCTAGGCCTCTCCGCCTTGTGGTTGTTTGCCCTAAAATAGTCATAGCTGTTGGCGGTCAGGATAAGGTTTTTCGTGACATTCACATACCCGTCCGCGCTCGGAATTTCAGCGTTGAAGTTGTTGTCCTTAAAGATTTTAAGCTTAGCCATTTTCCTCCCTCCATTTAGCCAATTGGATTCGGATGTCCCGCCGTAGCAACCAGGTCGGGCATAGAGAAATATCTGAAATTCGCGGATGGCAGCTCTGGTCGCCACGCCGGCTGAGAAAGAATCGAGTTTGCGCTTGATTCAATCGCGGCGTGAACTGTTTCCATCACGATGCGACTTCCCAGCGGACCCAAGTGGCACCCACCGCCAAAATGCTCTGCCTCTCTCAGGATGTAATACCAAAGGGGCGTTCGGGTTAGCAGGGCGGGGTGGTCGGTGAAGGCCTGCCGGATCGATGGATCGTCCGTCGGAATTTGTTCCGGCAAAAGGTAGGCCAGGGGCGGCTGCTGCTTTGAAACCAATGCAGCGTTGGTCAAAGAGACAGCATGTTGCGCAGTGGCGAGGCCCAGCTCATGGCCCGTCTTCATGGTCTCCTCAGCCAGTCCGAACACGTCCCCCGGAGCCGGGTTGCAGCACACTTCGTCGAACAGGCAGCTGGGCAAGCTTGCCAATGCAGGGGAGAGGCTAAGATCGATCTTGTTTGCCTTGATCGGTTCAGTCGCCAGCGCATCATACGCGGTGCCAGAAAAATCCAGCAACAGAAACCAGTTCGTGACCCAGTTTCTTAGAAGGCGGTGAGCCGATGAGTTCAATTTGTCGCCGGAATTTGCGTAGCTGGATTCCATAAATTCGGACAGGCGCGCCAACCCCTCGATCCGATTCCACGGTCGGTATGCATCCCTGATCATGCTGTGGCCAAAACGTGCGACCGCCGCTCCAAATTCGATAGGAAGCCAATCTGGATTTTGAGACGATGCTCCGGCCTTAACGACGCAGCGGCCGTGTTGCATTACACTGCGAAAAGAGGATCGATCTACGATGCGCGGTAGATAGTCGTGCAAGACCGCAGATTGAAAATGCTGCAGCCAAATGCGGCGGACGTTCTGCCACCACACTTTGTCGGAAGAACTCTTCCTAGCGGGGTCGTAGCCTTCTCTTTTCGCAATGGCATTGAAAAACTTTAACAGGGTCACATGACACTGCGCCAACGGCAAGAAATCATCGTTGCGGTTGTCCATTATCAGCGGCTTGCCTTCCTCGGGCAGTCCGAGATCGACGCGAGGCAGGTCTTCAGCCATGACCACGCTGCCTGACGTACAGCCTATCGGCAACGGTCCGGAGTCATGACAGCCGGTCCCCGGCATAAAGGATGCGTCAATCGGGAGCACGCTGTCGAGGTCGAGCGCGGGTGTTCTATCGTTCGCGGGGTCCTTACCCGGTCCCATGAAACTGATGTCGTGGAAAATAAACTGGCCGAAATATGTGTACCCTGCCGGGATATCGCTATCATCCGACGAGGCATAGGGCTTGCGGGCAAGTGCCTCTCCAAGCGCCACCAGAGCCTTTATGGACGGAAGCGTTTTGCCTTGGTGCCGTCCGAAGATGTGCTTGTAGGCGGGCATATTGGCTGCGCGGACCAACGCCAGGAATTCTTCGTGGCCAACGTCCTTTGGGGTCTTGCGACGCTCAAATAGCAAGATACGGTCGTTCTCGCTGACGAGATAAGCTTTTTGAGCATGGCGGGCCATAGTATTCCCCCCTGGCCGTATTTTAGCATGAGCTTATCAAACGATCGGCACAAAGTCAGCAGTTTCTAATTTCTCTCATCGGGCTCAAAGCCCTGCGAGTTTGGCGGCCATCGATGATGGCGTAGTGCTGGCTGATGCATCAAGGGAGCTGGTGCATGTGCACATCTACCTGACATAGCCGCGCCAGATCTCGCCTATCCTCGTCCCGCTTGATCGGGAAGGCTTCTACAAACCAGCCCAGGATGTCCTTCGGCGTCGGAGGCGCAGATCCTGCCCAGGCTGCGGCAATTGACGTGTGTAATTGCATCAGCGCCGCACGAGCTTCATCCGTTCTGCCCAGCCTGCACAGGGCTGCAGTTTTCCATCCGGCGGTGTCGACGATTGCGTTCTTGGACCGATCGGCCGCCGCGATTGTGCCTTCGAAATCTCCGGCAAAATAGCGGATTACCGCGATGTGCGACCACTGATAGTCCAAAAACATGGATGTTAAGTCCATTGCACGTTCCAGCAGGCGCGACGCAGAATCGACGCGGCCCATGAACGCCATACCCAAAGCAGCCGACACCAGTGTCTTGGGACTATTGGGGTTGAGTTCGGCGGCCAGTTCGTAGTGCACTTCCGACTGTTCGAAGTGTCGGGTCATGGCTGTCGACCAGGCGACGACCAGATGATTGCGTGCATCCAGGGGATCAAGCGCCACGGCGCGTTGGGCCAGCTCGGCAGCCCTCTCCGTTATGGAAGGGTCGGCAGCAATTCCCGGCCGGATGAATTGTCGCGCATTGTGGATGCTGGCCAAACTGGCGTAGGCAGGGGCGAAGTTCGGGTCAGCAACGATCGCGCCTTCGAACAGCCTTTGGGCCTCGTCTTCGGCATCTGGTGTCCAGCGAGTCAGTAAGTCCTCGCCGCGCAACCAGGCGTCATAGACATTGAGATTGTGCGGCGGGCCCCTGACCTGACGCGACAGCCTGTCATGCGAAAGGTAAACTTCCAAAGTGGAAGCAATCCTTCCGACCAGCTGCTTCTGCAAAGCGAGCCAGTTTCCGAGCGAAAACCGAAACGAATCGCTCCAAATGACCTGGTTCGTGTTGGGATCGCTTACCGAGACGATCAACTGCATGTCGTCCTGGTTGTCCACGCATTGGGCCGCCAGCAGATAGTCCGTGTCGGGGCTCTCGATTGCGGTATCTTTCAACTCGATGACTGTGAACTCCCGAAATTTGGACAGATTGGCGATTAGTTCGGAGCGGAACCCCCAGACCAAAAGGGAGATTTTCCTTGTTCGAGCCTCAAATTTTGCGACGGCAAGCGTTGGCGCGGGTCCGCTCGGCCGAGGTGGTTTCTTTCTGTTCGACAATAGCGGCTCCGGGCCCTTAAGGGCCTCCGCCAAAGCCGTCGTCTCCATGCTCGGCAGCAACTGATATCGTTCGCGCAGAAGGTCGCGCAGATTTTCGTAGACGCGCATTGCGGCCGCGACATTCTGCAGTTCCGCATGGTGGCGGATCAGACAGCGCGCGGCGCGCTCATGGCTGGGCTCGAGCACCAAGAGGGCATTTGCCGCCCTGCGCATTGCAGGTTCGGCTATCTCGAAGCGTTCCAGCATGGCCTCCAAGGCCTCAAGTGCGTGGTCACGCCAGTTGTGCCTGGTGACGCTCAGCCAGGCGCTGAACAGGTCGCTGGTGTCTTCCAGGCCAAACAGGATCGCATCGGACCAATCCGATCGTCTGAGCAGCAGCTCGTCGATCTTGCCCTCTCCAAGATCCTTCAACATGCGAACGGCATCGACGGTTATGCGCGACGGGCTCAACCCGATAATATTTCCGCGCCTGAGAATTCCTGCCGCCGAGTTGCCCGCAATTGATCTTTCGGCGATCTGCAGGCAGTTCGCCATCGCACGCCGCGCGGCTACCGGGCTTCGTTCTGGCCAGATCAAGGTAGCCAGCCGGTCATGCACCTCCTGAAAATTGCTGGACAGTGCGAGATATCCGATCAGGGCCTGCGCTTTCGGGGAACGCAATGCGATTGCTTCGCCATCTTCCCGGTAAAGGCCAAGCCCATCGATGACCGAAATCAGTCGCTGATGGCCGTTATCCGGGACATCCGCGAGGTTGGAGGCAACGACGTTGTAGAGCGTCAGCGGCTCAGGCATGTTCTTCAAGGCCGGCCGACCGGCGAACCGAAAACGCCACCGCCCGGTGTTGCGGGCCGCCCAGTAGACGTCCTGGGTGACACACACACCGCCTGACTCGGCCATGGCCTGCACCCGGGCGGCCACGTTTATCGCATGGCCGAACACGTCGCCGTCACGGCGATGAACCTCTCCAATATGCAATCCGATCCGGAATCGACTGTGGAACGCTCTCCCGTCCAGTAGGTCAGCCAGGCTATCCTGCATGAAAATAGCGTAGTCGATGGCGTTCGATACACCGTCGAACAGTATCAGGACCCCGTCGCCTGTCGTCTTGATGAACTCGGCGCCGAATTCCTCGCAATGGGTTTGGAAGAGTTGGAAACACTGCGAAACGAGATCCAGTGTTCCAAGTTCATCGGCTGCGGTTAGCCGGCTATACTGAGCCAGGTCCGCAAACAGGATTGATTTAAGGGTCGCTCGCTCCGATCTCGCTTGCATAGTCGCCGCCCATGCCCGTCGAATGTGTTATTCTGCTCCCCAATGCGCGCTTAGTCGACGGTACAGCGAAGCGATGGCAAATGCTTTCATTGACGGCTCCAGCGAGCTCGCCAGGGTCGGCGAGTTGTTCGACGTAATCGACCTGCCTGTGACGGATGTTCCGGCTCATTTCGCTATCGCAATGCCCAGGATTGCTCTGTTGCAAATGCCAGCAGCGCCGCGCGCAGCAATGCCCGAAACGGGAAGGCTGGCGAGCGGCCGAGGATTGAGCATCGACGATTGCCGGGCGAGTTGCCTTGGCGAAGCAGCAGAACTCTTCAGTTGCTGCTCGTGGGGCGACGAACCGCTGATCACCGCAACGGTGGACGAGATCGGATCGGCGGCAATCGCCCCTGAAAGCCTGAACGGCTTCAGTCCCGATCAAATCGCCGCCCGCGCTGTGTGGAACAGGGAAAACATTGGCTTCGACTGGCGGCCGCCGATCAGGCATCAATCTGCGGTGCTGGATTGGCTTAGGGTTGAGGATGCATTTGGGAGGGATGGGGCTTTCATACCGGCAGACTTTGCTTTCATAGGACGCAAAGAGGCTGGCGACGAGGGCGCGGTCGCCATCGGCGATAGCAGCGGGTGCGCTGCAGGACCTAGTGCGGATGCGGCAAAACTGGCCGCCATGTTGGAGCTGGTCGAGAGGGATGCGACGGGTCGGTGGTGGTATGGAAGAAGGCAGCGCCGAACAATCGACCCGTCCTGTCTCTCGGGCATCGACGCGCTTGTTGACTGGGTGTGGGATCGCGAGCGTCGAACCCGGCTCTTCGACATCACCTCGGACATCGACGTCCCAGTGATTGCCGCTGCTTCTGCGGAACCGGACGGCAGAGACGTCTCGATAGGCTTTGCTGCGGGCAAAAGCCTGCAGTCCGCCGCGACAGCCGCTTTGACCGAGATGCTTCAAATGGAGATTTCGCTCAGGGCTTCACGAGTGCTTGGCGACAAGGCTGGCACTTGGTCGCGATGGCGAGAGAAAGCCTCGATGAAAACCCGGCCGCTGGATATGGCTTCGATCCAGCACGTCGCGCCAAGTCTTCCTCATCGCGCGGTTGAACGTGACCTGTCGGACGTGCTCGACGCCTTGGCGCGGAGAGGAATCGATTTGTGGTTTGCCGAAATGACCCGCGCGGAAATCGGCATTCCCGTGTTTCGCGCCGTATCTACCCGGCTCTGTCACTACAAACCACGTTTCGGACGCGTACGACTCCTTGCTCCCGATGCCCGCGATCTAAGCTTCGACCCCAGTTCGCCCGCGGACCAGCCGCTGCTTTTGGTTTAGTATTGCATGTTCGAGGGCCTTCACGTCGCCCTGTTTTGGGCAGCGTCATGGTTCGTCGGTCGTTTCTTGCTGGTCGTTAGCCATTTGCTCCCCCGCGCGTTCGGGTTTTAATGAGTGATTGGTCCACCGGGTTTGCGAGGTGAGCCGAAGGCGCCGTCCGGAACTGCGTGAAAACAAAGACATATGCGTGAACGCCCCGGAGAGGCTTCAATCCGCGTTCCGACATCTATGTCCCGCCAGCATCGGGCACATGGCTGCCCGATGACTTTCAGGTAGCGTTCGCCACCGACACAGTGTCAGCGCCACCTCGGACTTGAGTCGTATGGCCAAGGGACTGCAGGGCCTCTTTTGCCGGGCGGCCCACAACTATATGTTTTGGTGAAAGTGCTGGAGACAATTCAGCCGGGCAGTTTCGCGGGATGATTCCCGTGCAATGAATACGTTGGGGCATAGCCAGAATAAAGACGGACATGAGGTTTACCGCCTTACAGGATCCGTGCGGCCAATGGATGGTATATGATCTGCTGTCGGACTGTCCGGCACGGATACAGGATATTTTGCTGCTTGGGTTGACGCGCGAGGAGGCCGAGCGGCATGCCGGCCGGGCAAATGAAATTCTCTCGGTGCTGCAGCCGAAGGCGCCACCGAGATTCGCGGCGATGCAGGACCCCTGCGACGACTGGCTTGTCTGCGACCTGGTTTTTGACCTCTCGGCGGAGCTGGAAGACCTGTTGCTGATCGGGCTGGCGCGAAGCGACGCCGAGGAGCTTGCCGGCCTGGCCAATGCTGGAATCATCAGGCCGACCGGCTATTGGTCGGTTCCATTCGCCAGCGTCGCCTGAAGGCCACCGGTCGGCGAGCGGAGCGCCGCGCGTCATGCGAGGCGATCGGCCTTATCAAGCAGGGCAGGAGGGTCTCGGCTTCACGCTCTCGAAAGCGGGAAACCCGCTTTCAGGAAAAAGACACACGTAAAATCATAAGGTTAAAGCGTACGGCCTCGGGCTGCGTAGCCGCGACTCAACTCGGTACTTTGGACGGTCGACCTTGGCAACCGAGGGGTAAGGCGCTTAGCTGCTTTGCTTGGCTACGCTCTTTGCAAGGGCCACTAACCTCAATTTACTCCCATCGCGGTCTTGAATTTCTTCGCTACGGCCTCGGCGCCCTTGCCCTTGGGGTGGAGTTCGTCAGTCCATTGGCCCGCCTTCACGGTGTTCCGGACATCAACGATGGTAATGTGCCTGACCTGAGTGAGCACGGCATGAAAGGAGTCGATCAAGTGCTTCAGGATTTTTGCGATAAGCACTTTGTCCGTCTGCAAATTGTACCCTCGCCGCACCAGCGGCTTTCCAAGCCAGATCCCGTTCGCCCGAGGGATCGGATAGTCGTACGTATTGACCAGCATGGCGGTCCGGCCGTGCGAGATTCGGCGGACATCGTCGGCAATTTCCTGATATCCCGAGCGCAAGGTTTCCAGGCTCATCTGAAGCCATGACACATTGAGATGGGTGGTCGGATCATTGCCGTCTCCTTCGTCACGCCAGCGAAGAAGGTCGAAAAGTGCCCCGCCCCCAATGAAGTCATTGCCACCCGCCGACATGACGAAATAGCGAAAAGACTCCGACGCCACATTCTGTCGATAGTCCTTTTCGGTGCGAACCTGCTGGAATGTATCCCCGGGATACGCCGTTCCTGTTGCGTAGAAGCGAGGGTCTGCCTCAATTATGTCAAAGAAGGTATGGTCGTAACCGGCTACTGCTGACAAAGGCCACAGTATATTTACCCAAGAGTCGCCGTCAGAAGTGA
Organism: Mesorhizobium sp. WSM3859; assembly: GCF_002295065.1. GTDB lineage: Bacteria > Pseudomonadota > Alphaproteobacteria > Rhizobiales > Rhizobiaceae > Mesorhizobium. Next base: position 24,236 of record NZ_NSGG01000025.1, on the reverse strand, counting down.
CCCGGATTTTTTCCTGCTTGCCAATCCTTTCGGCGAGCGCGCGGCGGCGCTTCTCAGTGGCCGTCTTATAAACTTTCTGCCGGGGAACGAGCCGGCCGCGGCTATCATAGATATCATAGACCAATGCTACTGCATCATTGGGCCGCGGAAAGAGACCTCCTACGCTAGCACTTTTCTTGCTCCGCGATTCAGATTTTACTTCAGCGTTCAACTTCGAAATCGCCATCGTAACCCCCGAATAATGCTGGCAGAGTAAAGTTATCCCAATAATAAAACAACTCGATTATTCTGTTGTCTGCATGTTCTGAGGCCTGCTGAAGCGCAACTGCTAAGCGAGCCGCGCCCTTGTCGTCCTCGGCGTCGCCAGCAGAAGGCTGGTCTCGCTCCCCGTTATGCCGGGGATCAGCCTTATCCGCCGCAGCACGGCGTCGAAATCGGTGAGCGAGGCGGTGCCGAGCTCCACCACCAGGTCCCAGCGGCCGTTGGTGGTGTGGATGGTGGAAACTTCCGGAAGGCCGCCGAGCGCCCGGATGACGCGGTCGGCGGCATGACCCTCGATCTCGATCATCATTACGCCGCGTATCCTCTGATCGACCGCGTCGGCGCGCAGCACCACCGTGTAGCCGATGATCTCGCCGGATTTCTCCAGCCGCTCCATGCGCGCCCGGACCGTGGCGCGCGAGACGCCGAGATCGACGGCGAGGTCGGAGACGCTGCGCCGCGCATCGTGCCGCAGCAGCGTGACCAGTCTTTCGTCGAGCGCGTCCATGACTATCCATTTTGGTCAAAATGCTTGTGCGGAATGATAAATCATTCTTCTCGAAATGCCAATTTCGCCTGTTCAAACCGCCAGCGCTTGATGATCCAATCAAGCCAACCAATCGTAAGGGCTGAAAAATCATGCGCTGCAGGATCGTCGGCGCGCCGGTACAGGACGGCGCGGGCAGGATGGGATGCGAGATGGGGCCGAGCGCGCTGCGCACGGCAGGCCTCGTCTCGGTACTTTCGGAGCTTGGCCATGAGGTCGAGGACTGGGGCGCGGTCGAGAAGGCCGCGGCGCGCCCGGTGGTGCACGGCAACCTCGCGCTGAAGGCGCTGCCGGAGATTTCCGCCTGGACCGCCGCCATCGCCGAAACCGCCTACGCCGCTTCGCGGGACGCCATGCCGATCTTCCTCGGCGGCGACCATTCGATCTCCGCCGGCACGGTGTCCGGCGTGGCGCGCCGCGCCGCCAAACGCGGCCGGCCGCTTTTCGTGCTGTGGCTCGACGCGCATCCGGATTTCCACACGCTCGACACCACCACCAGCGGCAATCTGCACGGGGTGCCGCTCGCCTATGCCAGCGGCCAGGCCGGCTTCAAAGGCTATTTCCCGGATCTGCCGCAAGCCGTGGACCCGGCCCGCATCTGCGCCATCGGCCTGCGCAGCGTCGACCCGGCCGAGCGCCACGCGCTCGCTGAAGCCGGCGTCACCGTGCATGACATGCGCGCCATCGACGAGCACGGCATCGCGCCGCTGCTGCGCGCTTTCCTGGCTCGCGTCGAGCAGGAGGACGGCCTGCTGCATGTCAGCCTCGACGTCGACTTCCTCGACCCGTCGATCGCGCCGGCCGTCGGCACCACTGTTCCCGGCGGCGCCACCTTCCGCGAGGCGCATCTGGTGATGGAGATGCTGTCCGACAGCTGCCTTGTTTCCAGCCTCGACCTGGTCGAGCTCAATCCGTTCCTCGACGAGCGCGGCCGCACTGCGACCTTGATGGTCGACCTCACCGCCAGCCTGATGGGGCGCCGCATCATGGACCGCCCGACCCGCAGCCATTCCGGAAGCCTCTGATCATGACCCAGCCTTCGCGCCTCGCCATCGTTCCCTTCGTCAGCGTCGACCGCATGATGAAGCTGGTGCTCGCCATCGGCGTCGAGCGCTTCCTCACCGAGCTCGCCGCCTATATCGAGGAGGATTTCCGCCGCTGGGAGCTGTTCGACAAGACGCCGCGTATCGCCTCACACAGCCATGACGGCGTGATCGAGCTGATGCCGACCAGCGACGGTAAGATGTACGGCTTCAAATATGTCAACGGCCATCCGAAGAACATGCGCGAGGGTCGCCAGACGGTCACCGCCTTCGGCGTGCTCGCCGATGTCGGCTCCGGCTATCCGATGCTGCTCACCGAAATGACCATTTTGACGGCGCTGCGCACCGCCGCCACCTCCGCCGTGGCGGCAAAATACCTGGCGCCCAAGGGCTCCCGCGCCATGGCCATCATCGGCAACGGGGCGCAGTCCGAGTTCCAGGCCATCGCCTTCAAGGCGCTGCTCGGCATCGACAGGCTGCGGCTCTACGACATCGATCGCTCGGCCTCGGAAAAATGCGCCCGCAACCTGGCGGCCAAGGGTTTTGATATCACCATCTGCTCGACCGGGCAGGACGCGGTAGAAGGCGTCGACATCATCACCACGGTGACGGCCGACAAGCAGTACGCCACGATCCTCACCGACAACATGGTCGGCTCCGGCGTCCACATCAACGCCGTCGGCGGCGACTGCCCCGGCAAGACGGAGTTGCACCGCGACATCCTGTTGCGTTCCGACATCTTCGTCGAATTCCCGCCGCAGACCCGCATCGAAGGCGAGATCCAGCAGCTCGACGCCGACCATCCGGTGACCGAGCTGTGGCAGGTGATGACCGGCAAGGCTGCGGGCCGCAAGGCGCCGGAGCAGATCACGCTGTTCGATTCCGTCGGCTTCGCCACCGAAGATTTTTCGGCGCTGCGCTATGTCCGAGACCAGCTCCAGGCCACCGGCCTCTATGAGGAGCTCGACCTGCTCGCCGACCCCGACGAGCCGCGCGACCTGTTCGGGATGTTGCTGAGGGCCGCGATGCAGCCAGCGGCATAAGCGTAATCTACCCCCCTTGAGGGGGAGATGGCCGGCAGGCCAGAAGGGGTCGGTCCGACTGGGCTCGGCTTGCTTCTACAGATGGAGGTTGGCACTTCACGCGCAGTGACCCCCTCTGTCGCCTTCGGCGACATCTCCCCCTCAAGGGGGGAGATTACGCACTACCGCCGCGCCGCGCAGCTTTCCCTCTCCACCAGCACCGGCGCCAGCACCTCGCGGCGCGAGGGCGCTTCCGGCTCGCCCAGCCTCTCGAGCAGCAGGCTCACCGCGCGCGTGCCGATCTTTTCCACCGGCTGAGCGATGGTCGTCAGCGGCGGCCAGGTGGTGACGGCATAGGGGATGTCGTCGAAGCCGACCATCGAGATGTCGTCGGGAACCCGCAAGCCGCGCGACCGCAGCGCCGTGACCGCACCCATCGCCATCAGGTCGTTGCAGGCGAACACCGCCGTGATGTCGGGCGCCTGGGCCATGAGCTGTTCCATCGCCAGCCGGCCGCCGGCGAAATGATAGTCGGAATCGACGATCGAGGACGGCGGTAGCTCGAGGCCTGCTTCGCCAAGCGCCCGCACGAAACCGCGCAGGCGGGCCGGGCTGGAGCTGGAATCGCGCGGACCGCCGATGACGCCGATCTTCCGGTGCCCGAGCCCGGCCAGATACCGGCCGGCGAGATAGCCGCCATGGTTGTGGTCGACTAGCACCGAATCGACATTGACCGACTGGATCTCGCGGTCGAGCAGCACCGCCGGCACGCTGGGCAGGAGGCGGGCGAACACCCGAGCATGGTCGGACGAGCCGGCAAAGATCAGCCCATCGATCTGCTTGGCCATCAGCACCGAGAGATAGCGCTCTTCCTTTTCGGCGTTGCCGTCGGAGTTGCACAGGATCACCGTGTAGCCGGAGACGAAGCCGGCATCCTCGATCTGCCGCGCCACGCTGGCGAAGAAGGGGTTTGAATTGTCGGGCAGCAGCAGGCCGATCGTCTTGGTCTCGCCGCGCCTGAGACTCCGCGCCACCGAGTTCGGGCTGTAGCGCAGCGCGGCGATCGCGGCGCGCACCCGCTCGGCCGTTTCCGGCTCGACATGGCGGGTGCGGTTCATCACATGCGAGACCGTTGCGACGGACACCCCCGCATAGCGTGCGACATCGGCAATCGTCGTCATGGCCCTTACCCCTGGTGCCCTCTAGCGGATCCTCCGCAACAGCCTCTCCCGATACGCGTCTAGGATGACGGCGAGCACGATGACAAGGCCAATCACGATCGGTTTGAAATTGTCGCCGACGCCGAGCAGCTGCAATCCGGTGCTCAAGACCTGCAGGATGCAGGCGCCAACCAGTGTCCCGATGATCGAGCCCTTGCCGCCGCTGAGGCTGGTGCCGCCGATGATCACGGCGGCAATGGCGTTGAGCTCGTAGCCGACGCCGGCGATCGGGCTGCCGATGTTGAGGCGCAAGAGATAGACCATGGCCGCGATGCCGGCGGTGAGCCCGCTGATTGTGAAGGCGGCGACCTTGTAGAAATCCGGATTGTGACCCGACAGCCGCACCGCCTCATCATTGGTGCCGACGGCGAAGATCATGCGGCCAAAAACGGTGAAGCGCAGCACGAACCAGCCGGCGGCGATCACCAGCACCGCGACCAGGAAGATCGACGGCAGGAAGCCGCCGATGATCAGATTGCCGAAATCGACGAAGCTCTGCGGCAGACCGGTGATGGTCGAGTTGTCGCTGACGACGCGGGCGGCGCCCGCCGCCATGTTGAGCATGCCGAGCGTGACGATGAAGGAGGGGATCTTCCAGCGCGTCGAGATCCAGCCATTGAGGAAGCCGCACACCGCGCCCGTCGCCATGCAGGCCAGAAGCGACAGCGTGATGGCCGCGGTCGGCGACAGGTCTTCGTCGATCATGACGGTGGCGCCGACCACGGTGCACAGCGCCAGCACCGAGCCGACCGACAGGTCGATGCCGCCGGTCAGGATGACGAAGGTCATGCCGGCCGCCAGCACCGTGTTGATGGCGATCTGCACGAAGATCTTCAGCGCATTGTCGGGGGTGGCGAAATAAGGCGCCGTGGCCGAGAAGAACACGGTGATCAGCACCAGCGCCAGGAGCACGCCGGCGTCGCGGATCAGGAAGCGCAGGAATTTCGCCCGGCCGGGGGAAACAGGCGCCGACACCAGCGGTTCGGACGTCTCGGTCATGGTCGCACATACTCCTGATAGGCGAGCGACAGGATGCGCTCCTGGTCGAATTCGGCGCGCGGCACTTCGCCGACGATCCTGTTCTTGGAAAAGACGATGATGCGGTGGCACATGCCCATCAGCTCTGGCAGGTCGGACGACACCATGATGATGCCCTTCTGCTGCGCCGCCAGCATCCACAGCAGCTGGTAGATCTCGCGCCGCGCGCCGATATCGACGCCGCGCGTCGGCTCGTCGAGGATCAGCGTCGAGGTGCCGCGGAACAGCCACTTGGCCAGCACCACCTTCTGCTGGTTGCCGCCGGAAAGGTTGCGCACCGCCTGCTCGATCGAGCTTGCCTTGACGCGCAGCTGGCCGACGAGATCGTTGGCCGCCGCGGCCTCGGCCCGGCGGTTGAGCAGCCCGTTGCGCGAGACTTTGCTCAGGTCGGTGATGGTGATGTTCTTGTCGACGGCCAGGTCGAGCAGCAGGCCCTGACCTTTGCGGTCCTCGGTAAGCAGGCTCAAGCCATGCCGCACCGCGTCCTTGGGAGCAGTGATCGCGACCGGCTTGCCGTCGATCTCGATCACGCCGTCGAGTTTCGCGTCGGCGCCAAACAGGGCGCGCATGGCCTCCGTTCGGCCGCTGCCGACCAGGCCAGCGACGCCGACGATCTCGCCATGGCGGACGTCGAAGGAAATGGCGGGCGTCGCGGCATTGCGCTTCAGATTGGCGACGCTGAGCGCGATCTTGCCCGGCACGATCGTGTCATCGAAGCTGTACTCGTCGGCGATGTCGCGGCCGATCATCATGCGCACCAGGTCGGGCACGGTGAGGCCGTGGAGATCGCGGGTCGCGACCAGCCTGCCGTTGCGCAGCACTGTCACCCGCTCGCCGATCTCGAACACCTCGTGCAGCCGGTGCGAGATGTAGATGATGGTGACACCCCGGGCCTTGAGCCGCTTGATGATGGAAAACAGCCGCTTGATCTCCGGCGGCGTCAGCGTCGCCGTCGGCTCGTCGAGCACCAGAAGCTTCGAGTCGTAGCTCAGCGCTTTGGCGATCTCGACCAGTTGCATCTGCGCGACGCCGAGCGCCTCGACCCGCGTCCGTGGATCGATCTCAAGTCCCACCTCTTTCAGCAATGCGACAGCGCGGCTGTTCAGCGCCTTGCGGTCGACGATGCCGAAGGCGCGTCGCGGCAGGTTTTCCAGCATCAGATTCTCGGCGATGCTGAGATAGGGCAGAAGGTTCAATTCCTGGTGCACGATGCGGATGCCGCTCTGCTGCGCATCATGCGGCGACTTCGGCTGGTAGGCCGCGCCGTTGAAGGCGATCAACCCCGAGTCCGGCTGGTAGATGCCGGCGAGCAGCTTGATCAGCGTCGACTTGCCGGCGCCGTTCTCGCCCAGCACGATATGGGTTTCGCCGCGCGCGATCGACAGCGACACGTCGCTCAGCGCGACGACGCCGGGAAAGATCTTTCCGACCCCTTCAAGGGAGAGAATCGCATCCATGGGCGACAGAATCCTAAACCGCGCTTATCCACCGCGATAGCGGCGCGGGCGCGTCGTCACCGCTGCCGGACATGCCGACAGCGGTGACGCGGTTGCCAGAGCTACGGCGCCGGCATGTGCCGGCGCGTCTCTGAAAGTCTCAGGCGGTGATCAGCTTGACGTCGGTCTTGACCCAGCCCGAGAATTTCTCACCGGCCATTTCGCGCAGGCCGTAATCGATGCCCATGGCGGCCATTTGCGCGCCATATTGCTCGACGGTGGCGAGCATCTTGCCCTCCTTCAGCAGCGGGCCGACGGCCGGGATGTTGTCGAAGCCGACCACCTTGATCTTGCCCGACTTGCCGGCGGCGTCGATCGCCTTGACGACGCCGAGCGCCATCGAATCATTGGCCGCCATCACGCCCTGGATATCCGGATGCTGAGTGAGGAAGTTGGTCATCAGCGTGTTGGCTTCCTCGGTCTCCCAATGCGCGGTCTTGGAGTCGAGCAGCTTCAGCCCGTACTCCTTCACCGAATCGTCAAAGCCGAGCTTGCGCTGCTTGGCGTTGTCGGCCTCGGGATTGCCCTCGAGGATGACCACCTTGCCGCCCTTGCCCAGCGCCTTGCCGAGCGCGTCGCCGGCGAGCTTGGCGCCGGCGCGGTTGTCTGGACCGAAGAAGGCGAGATCGACGCCGGCCTTCTTCTTGGCTTTCTCGTCGAGCGCGACGTCGATGTTGATGACCTTGATGCCGGCCTTCAGCGCCTTGGCGATCGGCGTCACCATGGCCTTGGAGTCGGCCGGCGCCACGACGATGATGTTGTATTTCTGGGTGATGAAGTTCTCGATCGCGTCGACCTGGGCCGCGAAGTCGCGCTCGTCCTTCATGCCGACTGCGGCGAAATCGAACTTATCCTTGTTCTTGGCCGCATAGGCCTCGGCGCCGGCCTGCATCTGCTTGAAGAACTCGTTGGCGAGCGACTTCATCACCAGGCCGACCTTTGGCTTGTCTGCCGCGAGAGCCGGGCCGAGCGGCAAGGCGAGCGCGCCGGCGGCGAGCGCGCTGGTCTTCAGGAACTGGCGCCGCGAGAACGGGCCAAGCCCGTGCATGTTCGAAATCTTGCTCATTAGTCTCCTCCACTTGATTGAGCCGTAATCGGTTACGTAACCGATTACGCGACAAAATAGAGCCGGAATTTGCCGGGTGTCAATGATGCGTGCAATCGGGCACTGCATTGACGTCGGGTATCAAGCACCGACAATGGCTGCAGCTATTCAGTAATCCCGATCGTCTTCGAGCCAGTATGCTGCAAGGCAGCCGGATTGCGGTGCGAAGCCAAGTCGGCGCTTGGCGTCGAACGCCATCTCCGAAAGTGCCCGGAACGGGTCGTTCGCGGCCATGTCGGGCACGATCCTGTACCCTTCCGCTATCAATGTCAGCCTCATTTCCTCGAGGTGCCTTTCGAAGCCCCTCTCTATTCGGCGTCGCGGGTAGAGCCGTCCATGCAAACACTCCATCGCCAGAATATCGGAATACCTCTGGGCGCTGGCCATTCTCACTGCTTCTTCGGAAATCAATTTGGGGAACAGGCTGTCCTGCGACCAGCATCGGCCACCCACCGGCAAGCAAGCCAGCGTCGCGGCCAGCAGGCCTGCGAGACCCCTCTCCACGGTTGGTCCTTCCAACCCAAAGAGGGAATTTTAGGCGCACTTAATATAATCGACAACCCTTGGCCGGAGACGCAGATTGCGGCCGACACCGTCACCGCCAGCCGAGCGCCGGCGCGACGTGCTTCAGGATCGACTCGATGACATGGGCATTGTAGTCGACGCCGAGCTGATTGGGCACGGTGAGCAGCAGCGTGTCGGCCTCGGCGATCGCCTCGTCTTCCCTGAGCTGTTCGACCAGCTTGTCCGGCTCGGCGGCATAGGTGCGGCCGAACACGGCGCGCTTCTCCGGCTCGATATAGCCAAAGTGGTCCTCGCCCTCGCTGCCGCCGAAATAGGCGCGGTCCATGTCGTTGACGAGGGCAAAGACGCTGCGGCTGACTGAGACGCGCGGCTCCCGCGTGTGGCCGGCTTCCTTCCAGGCGGCGCGATAGGCCCTTATCTGCTTGGCCTGCTGGACATGCAGCGGCTCGCCGCTCTCGTCGAATTTCAGCGTCGAGCTCTGCAGATTCATGCCGAGCTTGGCCGCCCATACCGCTGTGGCGTCGGTGGCCGCGCCCCACCAGATGCGGTCGCGCAGACCGGCCGAGAAAGGCTCCAGCCGAAGTAGCCCGGGCGGGTTGGGGAACATCGGCCGCGGGTTGGGCTGAGCAAAACCTTCGCCGCGCAACAGGTCGAGGAAGATCTCGGCGTGGTTTCGCGCCATGTCGGCGTCGCTCTTACCCTCTTGCGGCACGTAGCCGAAATAGCGCCAGCCATCGATCACCTGCTCGGGCGAGCCGCGGCTGATGCCCAGCTGCAAACGCCCGCCGGCGATGAGGTCGGCGGCACCCGCGTCTTCGGCCATGTAGAGCGGATTCTCGTAGCGCATGTCGATAACGGCGGTGCCGAGCTCGATACGCTTGGTCTTGGCGCCGGCGGCGGCCAGCAGCGGGAACGGCGAGGCGAGCTGCCGGGCAAAATGGTGGACGCGAAAATAGGCGCCGTCGGCGCCGAGCTCCTCGGCCGCGACCGCCAGGTCGATCGACTGCAGCAGCGCGTCGGCGCCCGAGCGCGTGCCCGATTGCGGCGAGGGCGACCAATGCCCGAACGACAGAAAACCGATCTTCTTCATGTGCTCCGTTCCTGCTGGAGCGGCCCATCGGCCGCTTAAATGCCTTGTTGCTCCCGCAGATAGCCAGGGCGGTGCCGCGATACAACGGACACCGAATGGATACAGACCGTCAATGAGTTCCTCGAAATGTCCGGTCCCGCTCGGTCAGAGCGCGATCAAACCACGACACAGGTGGCGCATGTCGGTGCCGGCGCGCCGATCGGCCCTGCGATCATCTCCGGCATTCTCGCCGCCGCCGGAGCGCTGTATCGTTTGCGCCAGCCGATGATTCCCCAGCATTGGACGATGCCTTCATGCATGGCCTGACGCCCATATTTTCCACTGTGACGGCCTCTTTCCTGGCCTCCTTCGTCGAAGTGGTCGAAGCCTTCACCATCGTGCTTGCCGTCGGGCTGACGCGCGGCTGGCGCCCGGCGCTCTCGGGCGCTGCCCTGGCGCTCATCCTGCTTGCCGCGCTGGTGCTCATTTTCGGGCCGCTGCTGGCGCTCGTCCCCATCGCCGTCCTGCAATTCGTGGTCGGCGTGCTCCTGATCCTGTTCGGCATGCGCTGGCTGCGGAAAGCGATCCTGCGCAGCGCCGGCGTGATTGCGCTGCATGACGAGGAGCAGGCCTTTTCCGAGGAGACGGAGGTGCTACGGCGGCAGGCCAGCGAGCGCCGCGCCGACTATCTGGCCGCCGTCGCGTCGTTCAAGGCGGTGCTGCTCGAAGGTGTCGAAGTGGTGTTCATCGTCATTGCCGTCGGCGCCGCGCATGGCCAGACGCTCTATGCCGGCCTTGGCGCGCTGGCGGCCTTCGTGCTGGTGATGCTGATCGGCCTTGCCGTGCACCGGCCCCTGGCGCGCGTGCCCGAGAATGCGCTGAAATTCGTCGTCGGGCTGATGCTGACCAGCTTCGGCGTGTTCTGGACTGGCGAAGGCCTCGGCGCGGAGTGGCCGGGCGCCGACCTCGCTCTGCTCGCCATCTTCGCCGTCATCGCCGCCGCATCCTTCGCCATTTTGCGCTGGCTGCGCGGCGCCTATCCGGCGCCCGCCGAAGGAGTTGCCCGATGATCCGTCTTGTCTTCAAGGAACTCGTCGGCATGTTCGTCGACGACGGCAATCTCGCTCTGCTGGCCCTCGTCCTGATCGCGCTCGTCACCGCCGCGGTGAAGGTCCTGGGGCTGCCGCCGCTCATCGGCGGTTTGCTGCTTCTCACCGGCTGCCTGGCGATTCTCCTTGAGAGCACGCGCCGCGCCGCACGCGACTCTAATAGACAGTGAAAAGCGTCGGCAAGTGGCCGCTGAGGCGGAAATACTCGACCGCCTCGATGAGCGGAAACAGCGCCAGGAAATAGAGCCCGTCGCGGAACGTCCTGCGCAGCGCGGCCGTCGAGAACAGCCACTGGCCCTCGTCGCGGTAAAGCAGCGGGTTCGGCCAGAAGCGCGGCGTGCGTTGGGCATAGGCCGCATGAACGGCGCCGAACTTGCCGGCGAGATGCTCAGCCTCCTTGCGCGCGGTAAACCGGAAGACGAGGAAGCTTGCCAGGCCGAGCATCGCGGCCGCCAGCACCGAACCGAACATCAGCCCGGTACCGACCGCGCCGACGGTCGAGAAGAAATAGAGCGGGTTCTGGGTCATCGAGAACGGGCCGGATACAATCAGTTCGTCATTCTTCCTGCCGCCGACGAAAAGGATGCTCCACAGCCGGCCGAGGAAGCAGATCAGCACCATCACAAAGCCGATCGTTTCGACGACTTCGTGACCGTCCGACCCTTCGGCCAGCGCCGGCTTGCTGAAGAGAAGCAGGATGACGGCAAGCACGGCGACCACCTGCACGACAATCAGGCGCTTGTGCTGGTCGAACGCTTTCGGCGCCGCTTTGAGGGACGTGTAGGCCATTCTTTCTCACCGCTCCGGCGCCGAGACGGACGCCGGGCCTTGTCTAGCTCTTCCGCCGGGCGATGACGAGACCCGGCGAATGTTTTTGACCGACCTTACGAATTTGTAAGGACCCGGACAGGCTGCGGTGAATTCGCCTGCCTAAACCTGACGATGGCCGCACCGATTTTGAGGTGGCTTGAGCAGGCGCCGGACACCGGCGCTCAAACGTCAGGATATGGTCATGAACAAATTTGCCCTTGCTTTCGCCTTTGCCGCCATCGCGACCACTGCTCCCTTGGCTTCAGCCATTGCCGCCCCGACGCCTTGCGAGACGGCGTTGAAGGATCTGCGCGCCGCCGAGGCCAAGGCGACGCTCGACGATGCCGACAAGAACAAGGTTTCGGAACTGGAGACCAAGGGCATCGAGCGCTGCAATGCCGACGATGACAAGCGCGCCGACGACTTCTTCGCCCAGGCCATGAAGATCCTCGGCAAGTAGGGCCCAGCCCGGAGTGGATTCCGTCATGACCGCAACAACAGATGAACGCGGGCCCGAATTGAACAGGGTCCCGGAAGTCACCCTCGATTTCTGGCTGATCAAGGTCATGGCGGTGACCATGGGCGAAACGGCGGCCGACTATCTCGCCGTGAATCTCGGCCTCGGCCTTACCGTCACATCCTTGATCATGAGCGGCATCCTCGTCGTCGCGCTCATCCTGCAATTCGCGCAGAAGCGCTATGTGCCCTGGGCCTACTGGCTGGCGGTCGTGCTGATCAGCATCGTCGGCACCCTGGTCACCGACAACCTCGTCGACAATTTCGGCGTGCGGCTGGAGACCACGACGATCATCTTCTCGGCCGTGCTGGCGCTGACTTTCATCGTTTGGTACGCAAGCGAAAAGACCCTGTCGATCCACACCATCTTCACCACCCGGCGCGAGGTCTTCTACTGGCTTGCGATCCTCTTCACCTTCTCGCTCGGCACGGCCGCCGGCGATCTGGTCGCCGAGCGCTTCAACATGGGTTATCTCACCACCGGCCTCATCTTTGGCGGCGTCATCGCGGCGATCGGGGTTGCCTGGTTCTTCCTCGGCCTGAACGGCATCCTCGCCTTCTGGCTCGCCTATATCCTGACCCGGCCGTTCGGCGCCTCCTTCGGCGACCTGCTCTCGCAGCCTGGCGAATATGGCGGCATGGGCTTCGGTACCACCTTCACCAGCCTGATCTTCCTCGGCTGCATCGTGGCCATCGTTCTTTATATGACCCTGAAGAACCTGATCGACGAGGACGAGCAAGCCCTGCTCGACTGAGCGTGGTCCAGGAAACAGCCATCTCGCAAAAATGTGTAGCGGTTTTCGGCCCCCGAATGCGTAAAAACAGATGGTTAGAGCAATCTCCGTCCGGAATTGCGCCAAAACGACGAGATGGGGCATGATGCCGTCCGAAAGCCGGGTTAAACTTTCGGCATCGTGTCCTGGAGAACCAGCCAGGAAGAAACCGCAGCCGGCGCCGCCATGCCGGGTTGAGGCGGCAAGGACAGCCCGAGGCGATGCGACTTCTGCTTGTTGAAGACGATCCGAGAACCGCCGACTATATCGTCCGCGGGCTGACCGAGGCCGGCCATGTCTGCGATCTCTTGCGCGACGGTCACGACGGCCTCTTCGCCGCGACCCGCGACACCTATGACGTGATCGTCGCCGACCGCATGGTTCCCGGCCTCGACGGCCTGTCGATGATCAAGGCGGTGCGCGCCGCCGGGATCCATACGCCGGCTATCTTCCTGACCTCCATCGGCGGCGTCGACGACCGCGTCGAGGGGCTTGAGGCGGGCGGCGACGACTACCTGGTCAAGCCCTTCGCCTTTTCGGAGCTGCTTGCCCGCATCCATGCGCTCGGCCGACGGCCGGCGGCGCAGGAGCAGAAGACGGCGCTGCGCGTCGCCGACCTGGAAATGGACCTGATCCAGCGCCGCGTGACCAGGCAGGGCCAGCCGATCGACCTGCAGCCGCGCGAGTTCAGCCTGCTCGAGGTGCTGATGCGCGGCGAGGGCCGCGTCATCACCCGCACCATGCTTCTCGAGCGCGTCTGGGATTTTCACTTCGACCCCAAGACCAGCGTCGTCGAGACCCATATCAGCCGGCTAAGGGCCAAGGTTGACAGGCCGTTCGATGTGCCGCTGATCCACACCGTGCGCAACACCGGCTACAGCCTGCATGTTCCGGCCTGACCCCCCGTCCGCAATTGCGGGGCGACCAACGACTTTCGCGGTCACATGAGCGAAAACCGCTCCAGCCTTTTGCGCAGCACGCCGTTCAGGCTGGCGCTGACTTTCGCCTTCCTGTTCCTGCTGGCCTTCATCCTGTCCGGCGCGATCGTCTATCAACTGATGAGCGCCTCGCTCGCCAGGCAGCTCGATCAGTCGATCAAGGAGACCTATTCGCTGATCGCCGCGACCAGTGCCGAGAGCGACGAGGAGGATCTCGTCGCGACCGTCAGGGACCATGCCCAGTTCAGCCAGGACAAGGACGAGATCTTTTCCCTTACCAACAAGGACGGCAACCGGCTCGCCGGCGATTTCACTGCCTCAGGCCTGCCGGACGGCTTTTCCATGTTCACCGCCAGCCTGCCGGGCGTGGCGCCCGACACCGAATACCGCGCCTATTCAGGCCCGGTCGGCGACAACCGCCTGACGGTCGCCTTCTCGCTCTCGGAAACCGAGGATCTCGAAAGGATCGTGCTGATGAGCTTCGGCTGGGCTACGCTCGTCATCACCGTTCTGGCGATCGGCGGCGGCGCCGTGCTCGCCTCGCGTGTCCAGCGGCGCCTCGATGGCATCGCCAGCACCATGGTCGACGTCTCGCATGGGCGGCTCGATGCCCGCATTCCGCTGATCGGCAGCGGCGACGACATCGACGCCGTCTCCGCCCAGGTGAATGCCGCGCTCGAGCGCCTGTCGGCGCTGGTCGACGGCATGCGGGAGGTGAGCGCCAACATCGCGCATGACCTCAAGACGCCGCTCAACCGGCTGCAGATGATCCTGGAATCCGCCGCCGACAAGACGGCGTTGGGCGAGGACGTCTCAACCGAGCTGACCGACGCCCGCGCCGAAAGCCAGCAGATCAACAGCACCTTCGACGCGCTGCTGCGCATCGCCCAGATCGAAGCCGGCGCCCGCAAGGCCCGCTTCGTCGACCTCGATGTCGGGCCGATCGTCGGGACCATCGGCGACGTCTATGCCGATGTCGCGGAGGATGACGGCAAGTCGCTGTCGACGAGCGTCGTTCCCGATACGAAATGGTATATCCACGGCGACCGGGACCTGCTGATGCAGATGCTCGCCAATCTGGTCGAGAACGCGCTCCGGCATTGCCCGCCGGGCACCGCGATCGGGCTTTCGGTGACCAGGGATGGCAGCCACGTCCTCATCCATGTCCGCGACAACGGCCCGGGTATTCCCGCCGAGGAACGCGAAAAAGTATTCCGCCGTCTGTACCGGCTGGATTCCAGCCGCACGACGCCCGGCAGCGGCTTGGGCTTGAGCCTCGTCAAGGCGGTGGCGGACCTGCATGGCGCCGCGATAGAGCTGGAGGATCGCAAACCGGGTCTCGGCGTGACCGTCAGCTTCCCGGCGGTGAAGGTCGCCTGATCCGGATCCGCTTGGCGGTTACCGCGCCGCACCCGCCCGACGGAAATCCGAGGGCGACATGCCGGCGAGCTTGCGGAAGGATTTGTTGAAGGCGCTGAGCGAGCCGAAGCCCGATTCCATCGCGACCCTCAAGACATTCGCATCCTCATGCATCAGAAGCGCCTGCGCGTAGCTCAGGCGCAGAAGGTTGAGATACTCGTTGAGCGTCATGCCGGTCGATTTCTTGAACAGGCTCATCGCATATTTGGGATGGATGTCGGCGGCGCAGGCGATGGTGACGCAATCGATGTCGTAGAGGAAATTCTCGGCGATATAGTCGCACATGCGCCCGACATTGCGCGAGGATTGCTGGTCGAAGGCGTTGCCGGCGCCTTGTCCGGCAGTGGTTCCCGGCACCAGCCGGTAAGGCTCGAAGCGCACCCGCTCGAGCCGGAGTAGCAGCTCGTTGACGGCGTGCTCCGTCCTGGCCGGATCGCCTGAGCGCGCATACTCGTTCCAGCGCTTGAAATTGTCGTTGTCCGACTGGTCGGTAGCGTTGGTCACCAGTGTCGCGCCGGTCATCAGCCGGTGGCGTATGTCGGCCGGCAGATGCAGGCGAAAGAAATGCACCAGCGGCAGATGCGCGCCGGCGTAGATGGCGTCGTCGGAGAGGTCGTCCATCTGGTGCGGCAGGCCGCCCCAGAACAGGCACATCTCGCCGGCCGACAGCGAAATCTCGTGCTCGGCCATGCGGTAATGCACGCGGCCCTGCACGATGAAGTTCACCTCGACCTGGGCGTGCCAGTGCGGCTTCAGCATCACCAACGGGTGGTTGTGGAACATCTGGAGCATCAGCGGCAGTCCTTCAACGCTGCTCGCCCCGGGCTGATAGAACGGACGCTCGGACATCTTACTTTCCGCCAACTTCTTATTCCCTCTGTCGGGGACAAGCCTTCCGCGCCGCATAGTCTAGCCACGCTCACAGCGAGAGAGCAAACGAATTGGGAGGATTTCAATGCGCACTACACTGACCTGCGCCGCGCTTTTGCTTGCCCTGGGTTCAGGCCCGGCGCTGGCGCAGTCCGGCGAGATCACCATCTGGAGCTGGAACATCGCCGCTTCGTCGCTGAAGTCGACGGTCGAGGGCTTCAACAAGAAATATCCCGACATCAAGGTCACCGTTCAGGACCTCGGCAACCAGCCGACCTATGACAAGTCGATCGCCGGCTGCGCCGCCGGCGGCGTTGGCCTGCCCGACATCGTCACGATCGAGAACGGCGAGGCGGAGAATTACTGGAGCCAGTTCCCGGACTGCTTCGTCGACCTGCACACGCTGGGCTACACCGCCGAGGACCAGAAGAAATTCCCCGATTTCAAGCGCACCGAACTCGAGGTCGGCGACAAGGCCTATGCCATGCCCTGGGATTCCGGCCCGGTCGCCGTCTTCTACCGCCGCGACTTCTACGAGAAGGCAGGCGTCGACCCGGCGACGATCAAGACCTGGGACGATTTCATCGCCGCCGGCAAGAAGATCCAGGCCGCCAATCCGGGCGTGTCGATGACCAATGCCGACTTCAACGGCGACACCGAATTTTTCCGCATGATCTCCAACGAGCAGGGCTGCGCCTATTTCGCCGAGGACGGCCAGTCGATCACCGTGGCCGAGCCGAAATGCGTCGACGCCATGACCAAGGTCAAGGAGATGAAGGACGCCGGCATCGTGTCGTCGGCCGACTGGTCGACCAAGATCACCAACAACACCGCCGGCACCGTCGCCACCCAGGCCTATGGCGGCTGGTATGAAGGCACGATCCGCACCGAATCGCCGAAGGAAAGCGGTAAATGGGGCGTCTATCTGATGCCGAGCCTGACCGCCGACGGCCCGCGCGCCGCCAATCTCGGCGGCTCGTCGCTGGCCATCACCTCGGCCTCGAAGAACAAGGAAGCCGCCTACGCCTATCTGAAGTACACGCTGGAGACCAATGAGGGCCAGATCACCATGCTGAAGGATTTCGGCCTGGTGCCATCGCTGATCTCGGCCCTCGACGATCCCTACGTCGCTCAAGGTCAGGAATATTGGGGCGGCCAGGCGGTGTGGAAGGATATCCTCTCCACGCTGCCCAAGGTGGTGCCGAGCCGCGGCACCCAGTTCCAGAGCGACGCCGAGATCATCGTCCGCGCCGTGCAGACCAAATATCTGGCCAACGGCTATCCCGACGCCAAGGCCGCGCTCGATGACGCCGCCAGCCAGATCGCCGCCGCCACCGGCCTGCCGGTGAAGTAAGCGCCGCTCTTCCTTCTCCCCTTGTGGGAGAAGGTGGATTGGCGCGCAGCGCCAAGACGGATGAGGGGTGTTCCAGCGGAGTGAGACGCTGGCGTTCCCTGGAACACCCCTCATCCGGCCGCTGCGCGGCCACCTTCTCCCACAAGGGGAGAAGGGAAAACCAAGAAAGGAGGAAGCCGATGCGCACCCAGAACGCCACCGCGTACCGCTTCCTCACGCCTTACCTTCTGATCTTCGCCGTCTTCTGGATCTGGCCGATCATCTCGTCCTTCCTGATCTCCTTCCAGGCGACGCGGACCGTGCCGTGGCGTTTCGCGCCGGCCTTCAACTGGGGCCGCCTGATCGGCGACCCCGCTTTCTACAACGCGCTGAAGAACACACTGCTGATCCTGGTCATCCAGGTGCCGGTGATGATTGCGCTGGCGATCGTCATGGCGGTGCTGCTGAATTCGCCGCTCTTGAAGGCGCGCGGCCTCTATCGCTTCGCCTTCTTCGCCCCGGTCGTCGTCGGCGAGGTCGCCTATTCGGCCGTGTTCCGGCTGATGTTCAGCCTCGATTTCGGCATCGTCAACAAGCTGCTCAACAGCGTCGGTCTCCCCAAGATCGACTGGTTTTCCAACGTCACGCCGGCGATGGCGCTGATCATGATCGCGGTCACCTGGCGCTGGGCCGGCTACAAC
This sequence comes from Mesorhizobium sp. WSM3859, assembly GCF_002295065.1. Classification (GTDB taxonomy): domain Bacteria; phylum Pseudomonadota; class Alphaproteobacteria; order Rhizobiales; family Rhizobiaceae; genus Mesorhizobium. Next base: position 6,441 of record NZ_NSGG01000025.1, on the reverse strand, counting down.
GCCATCATCATCCTGGCCGGCCTGCAGTCTATCCCGGAGGACGTCTACGAGGCGGCGACGCTCGACCGCGTCAGCAAGGTCAGGCAGTTCTTCCACATAACCCTGCCGCTCTTGAAGCCGGTCATCGTCTTTTGCGCCGTGCTGTCGATCATCGGCACCATGCAGCTCTTCACCGAGCCGTTCCTGATCACCGAGCGCGGCGGCCCGGGCGGCGGCACCGAGACGCTCGGCCTGCTGCTCTATCGCCAGGGTTTTCGATCGCTCAATTTCGGCTACGCCTCCGCCGTCGCCTACACCATGGCGGGGCTCGCCATCGCCATCACACTGGTGCAACTCTGGCTGATGAGGGAGCCGAAATGACGACCTCGCGCTCTCAGAGACGGCTCGGCCGCAGCATCCTGCTGCATCTTTTCCTGACGCCGCTGGCGCTGATCTGGCTCTTCCCGCTGTGGATGATGGTGGTGTTCTCCACCATGCCCGACAACGGCATCTTCAGCCCCGGCATCGAGCTTCTGCCGCATGACGGCTTCATCGACAATTTCAACAATCTGCAGCGTGACACCAATTTCGTCGGCGCCATCGGCATCTCGGTCTCGGTGGCGGTGACCTACACGATCCTTTCGGTGCTGCTGACCTCGATGGCCGGCTGGGCGCTGGCGCGCTACGAGTTCCACGGCAAGGGCGCGGTCGTCGCCATCATCTTCGGCACCATCACGCTTCCCTACGCGGTGGTGCTGATCCCGCAATTCATCATGGTGGCGCGCGATTTCGCCTTGGCCAACACCTGGATCGCGCTGATCGTGCCGCCGCTGTTCAATTCACTCGGCGTGCTCTTCATGCGCCAGGCCTTCTCGATGATGCCGGCCGAACTGTTCGACGCCGCACGCGTCGAAGGCGTCAAGGAATGGCGCATCTTCCTGTTCGTGGCGCTGCCGCTGGCGCGCCCGATGCTGGCGGCGCTGGCGATCATCCTCTTCCTCGCCTCGTGGAACAATTATCTCTGGCCGCTTTTGATCAACAGCCAGCCCGGCGCGATGACCGCGCCGGTGGCGCTCGGCACGCTGATCGGCCTGACCAAGGTTTCCTGGGGCGGCATCATGGCCGGAGCGGTGATGCTGACCGTGCCGATGCTCATCGTCTTCGTGCTGTTGCAGCGTCATTTCATCGCCGGCATCGCCGCCGGCGCGGTCAAGTAGGAAGGAGCGCAATGGCAGCCGTCACCCTCACCAATGTCGTCAAGCGCTTCGGCGGCTTCGAAGTCGTCCATGGCGCCAATATCGACATCGCCGACGGCGAGTTCGTCGTCTTCGTCGGCCCGTCCGGCTGTGGCAAATCCACGTTGCTGAGGATGATCGCCGGGCTGGAGGACATCAGCGGCGGCGACATCGCCATCGGCGGGAAGGTGATGAACGATGTCGAGGCGGCCGACCGGGGCATCGCCATGGTGTTCCAGTCCTACGCGCTCTACCCGCATATGACGGTCGAGCAGAACCTCTCCTTCGGTCTGCGGATGAACGGCAACCCGAAGGCCGACACCGATCGCCGCGTGAAGCGCGCCGCTGAAATCCTGCGCATCGACGAATTGATGCAACGGCGGCCGAAGCAATTGTCCGGCGGCCAGCGCCAGCGCGTCGCAATCGGCCGCGCCATCGTGCGCGAGCCGCAGGTTTTTCTCTTCGACGAGCCGCTCTCCAACCTCGACGCCGAGCTCAGGGTGCAGATGCGGGTCGAGATCTCGCGCCTGCACAAGGAGCTCGGCGTCACCATGATCTATGTGACGCACGACCAGACCGAGGCGATGACGCTGGCCGACCGCATCGTCGTGCTCAAAGCCGGAAATGTCGAGCAGATCGGCGCGCCGCTCGACCTCTATGACGACCCGGCCAACCGTTTCGTAGCCGGCTTCATTGGCTCGCCGAAGATGAATTTCCTCGGCGCCAAGATCGTCGATACGTCGAACAGCGCCGCGATCATCGAGCTCGTCAACCACGGCGGCGCCCGGCTGCGCAAGCCGCTCCGCGAGGCTTTTCCGGCCATCGGCGCCGAGGTCGTGCTCGGCGTCAGGCCGGAGCATTTCTTCGAAGCCGGCGAAGGCGATTGCGACATTCCGGTCAAGGCCGACGTCGCCGAGCATCTGGGTTCCGTGAGCTACGTCTACGCCAATGCCGGACCCGAGGAGCTGATCGTCGAGCGCGAAGCCTCGCGCCAGCGCGCCGGCGGCGATCATTTCACGGTCTCTATCAAGGCGGAACGCTCGCTGCTTTTCGACAAGGTGGGCGCAAGGATCCGCTGACTTTCATTTCCGCCCGATCCCCAAGGCGTGGCGGCGACCCATGGAGAATTCGACATGACATCTGGAAAAATCCGCTGGGGCATTCTCGGGCCCGGCAGCATCGCCAAATCCTTTGCCGGCGGCGTAGCCGGGTCGCGAACCGGCACGCTTGAAGCGCTCGGCGCCCGCAACCCCGCCAAGCCGGGCCTCGCCGAGACCTTTCCAGGCGCGCGCATCCTCGACGGCTACGACGCGCTGCTTGCCGACAAAAACGTTGACGCCGTCTACATTTCGATCCCGCATCCCGGTCACGCCGAATGGGCGATCAAGGCGGCCGAAGCCGGCAAGCATGTCCTGTGTGAAAAGCCGCTGGCGCTCACCGCCTTCGAGGCCGACGCCATGATGCATGCGGCGCGCAAGGCCGGCACCTTCCTCGGCGAAGCCTTCATGTACCGGCTGCACCCGCAGACCCGGCAGCTGGTCGAGCTGATCAAATCCGGCGCCATCGGCGAGGTCCGCATGATCAAGTCGAGCTTCGGCTTCGCCATGCCTGGCTTCATGCCCGAGCACCGGCTCTATGCCAACGACCTCGCCGGCGGCGGCATACTCGATGTCGGCGGCTATCCGGTGTCGATGGCACGGCTGATCGCGGGCGCGGCGACCGGCCAGCCTTTCGCCGAGCCGGACAAGGTTGTCGGCGCCGCCCATCTCGGCCAGTCCGGCGTCGACGAATGGGCCTCGGCCTTGCTGCATTTCCCCGGCGGCATCGTCGCCGAGGTTTCCTGCAGCATCTCGCTCGACCAGGACAATGTGCTGCGCGTCCTCGGCACCAAGGGTCGGATCGAGGTGCCCGATTTCTGGTTCGCCGGCGGCAACCGCGATGTCGGACCGGGCCGGATCGAGGTGATCCGGTCCGGTACGGCTCGCGAGGTGATCAGCCTTGACGAGACGCGTCACCTCTATTCCTTCGAGGTCGATGCCGCGGGCGAAGCGATTCTGGCAGGACGGCAGGAATTCGCCTGGCCGGGCATGTCCTGGGCCGACAGCCTCGGCACGCTGCGTGTGCTCGACAAATGGCGTGCCGCGGTTGGGCTGGAATATGAAATCGAAAAGCCGGCTAAGCGCGTGAACACGCTCTCCGGCCGACCGCTGCGCACCGATGGTGAGGCCATCGGCAGGCGCGCCATTCCCGGCCTGCCGAAACCCGTCTCGCTCCTAGCGCTCGGCTTCGAGGATTTCCGCAGCTTCTCCTCCGGTTCGATCCTGCTCGACGCCTACTTCGAGGCCGGCGGCAATCTGTTCGACACCGGCTATGTCTATGGCGCCGGCTACACAGAGACGCTGCTTGGCCAATGGCTGAGGAATCGCGGCGTGCGCGAGCAATCGGTGATCATCGCCAAGGGCGCGCATTCGCCGCTCTGCTATCCCGACGTGATCGGCAAGCAGCTGGCGCAGTCGCTCGACCGGCTGCAGACCGACCATGTCGACATCTATTTCATGCATCGCGACAATCCGGACGTGCCAGTCGGCGAATTCGTCGACGCGATGGACGCGGAGGCCAAAGCCGGCCGCATCCGCGGCCTGTTCGGCGGCTCCAACTGGACGATGGAACGCATGGACGAAGCGATTACCTACGCCGACAAGAACGGCAGGCAGAAACCCGGCGCGCTCTCCAACAATTTCTCGCTGGCCGAGATGCTGGAGCCGATCTGGGCGGGCTGCGTCACCTCCTCCACCGACGCGTGGAAAGGCTGGCTGACCAAACGGCAGATGCCGAACTTCGCCTGGTCGAGCCAGGGCCGCGGCTTCTTCACCGACCGCGCCGGGCGCGACAAGCAGGACAATGAGGAGCTGGTACGCGTCTGGTATTCGGAAAAAAATTTCGGCCGCCGCGACCGGGCGATCGAGCTGGCGCGCAAACTCGGCAAGAGCCCGATCCATGTCGCGTTGGCTTACGTCCTGGCGCAGCCCTTCCCGTCCGTGCCGCTGATCGGCCCGCGCACGCTAGACGAGCTGGAGGACAGCCTCAAGGCGCTGGATATCAAGCTGACGCCGGAGGATGTGGCGTGGCTGGACGAGGGGCCGGAGAGAAGGAGGGCGTAAAGGCCGACGCTGGAGATTAGCGAAACCTGCCGTGACGGCCAATCTCCCCCCTTGCGGGGGAGATGCCTGGCAAGGCAGAGGGGGGTGCTGTCCCGCCGGCGTCTCCAACTGGCTACCAGCTGAGGCAGCACGACGACCTGACCAACGTAGCGTTCCTTCACACCCCCCTCTGGCCTGCCGGCCATCTCCCCCGCAAGGGGAGATCAGCAGCTTCGCCGCCGCGCCGACATCTCAGGCGTTGCTACCGATCCACCCGCGTCGACAAAATAATCGACGACGATGTCCGCTCCACCCCGTCCATCGCCCCGATCCTATCCAGCAGCGCGTCGAGATCGCGGATCGACGGCGCGTCGACGATGACGATCATGTCGAAATTGCCGCTGACCGAATGCACCGTGCGCACCGGCGCCATCGCTGCGAGACTCCGCACCACCTTGTCGGCGAGTTTCGGCGTGACGGTGAGCAGCACATGCGCCTTGACCAGCCCCTGCTCGTAATCGGGCGACAGCCGCACCCCATAGCCGGCGATGATGCCGCGCTGCTCCAGCCGCTCGATGCGGCTTTGCACCGTGGTGCGCGACACGCCGAGCTGCCGCGCGAGCTCGGCGGTCGAGGCCCGCGCGTTAGCGCGCAGCAGAGTGAGCAGGGCCTGTTCGGCTTCCGTGATCATTTCGACGAAACCTCTCGGCAAATTGCCTAACGTTCAGCTTCATATTGCCAGATTCCACGCTTCCTTTCGACAAGCAAGCTGCAATGATTTCTGTAACTCGAAATTTGGCAGGGGAATTGATCATGAAGGACATCGTTGTCGTCGGCGCCGGCAAGATCGGCTCGACCATCGCTGAAATGCTGAGCTCAACGAGAGACTACCGCGTCACGCTCGTCGACCGCTCCGCCTTGCAACTTGCCGCCGCCGAACTGCCGGCCAGCGTCGCGACGCAGGAACTCGACATCGCCGCCACCGGCGAGCTCGAGAAAGTGCTCGCCGGCAAGTTCGCCGTGCTGAGCGCCGCGCCCTTCCACCTCACCACCCGCATCGCCGAGGCTGCCGCCGCCGCCGGCGTGCATTATCTCGACCTCACCGAGGACGTCGTCTCCACCCGCCGTGTCAAGGAACTGGCGCGCGACGCCAAAAGCGCATTCATCCCGCAATGCGGCCTGGCGCCGGGCTTCATCTCGATCGTCGCCAACGACCTCGCCAGCCGCTTCGACACGCTGGAAAGCGTGCGCATGCGCGTCGGCGCGCTGCCGCAATATCCGTCCAACGCGCTGAACTACAATCTCACCTGGAGCACCGACGGGGTCATCAACGAATATTGCGAGCCCTGCGAGGCGATCGTGGAAGGCGAGCTGATCGAAGTGCCGCCGCTGGAAGAGCGTGAAGAATTCTCGCTCGACGGCGTCACCTACGAGGCCTTCAACACCTCCGGCGGTCTGGGCACCTTGGCCGAAACGCTGAAGGGCAAGGTGCGCACGCTGAACTACCGCACCATCCGCTATCCTGGCCACGCCGCGATCATGAAGGCGCTGCTCAACGACCTGGGGCTGCGCCACCGCCGCGACGTGCTGAAGGACATTTTTGAAAGCGCCCTGCCGGCGACCCTGCAGGACGTGGTCATCGTCTTCGTCACCGTCTCGGGCCGTCGCAATGGCCGGCTGCTGCAGGAGACCTACGCCAACAAGATCTATTCGCATCGCGTCGGCAACATCGTTCGCAGCGCCATCCAGATCACCACCGCCTCCGGCATCTGCGCCGTGCTCGACATGCTGGCCGACGGCAGTCTGCCCGCCAAGGGCTTCATCAAGCAGGAAGACATCGCGCTCGACGCGTTCCTCGCCAACCGCTTCGGCCGCGCCTATGCGCAACATGAGATGGTGAGCCGGCTGGCGGGGTGAGCTGGCTAATCTCCCCCCTTGAGGGGGAGATGTCGCCGAAGGCGACAGAGGGGGTCCTCGCGCGTGAACGCTGACCTCCTCGCGAGGGGCGCCTGTCCAGCCGATAGATGGGTAACACTTTGAACCGGATACATGGGTTACAGTTTTCCCCCTGAGTTGCTGTCCGCCGC
>NZ_NSGG01000024.1 GCF_002295065.1 Mesorhizobium sp. WSM3859 | reverse complement strand
CGGCGAAGCTGCCAATCTCCCCCCTTGCGGGGGAGATGTCCGGCAGGACAGAGGGGGGTGGGAAGGAACTCAACGTTTCAGGGTTACGGGTGTCTGATGATGATCCAGGCATGACACCACCGCCACCCCTCACACCTTCACCAGCTGCTCCACCCGCCCCTTCTCGCCGAAAATCCTCAGATACCGCTTGATCTCCCTCTCATCCCCCGTCGCCTTGGCGGGATTGTCCGACAGCTTCACCGCAGGCCGTCCGTTGGCTTCCGTCACCTTGCAGACCAGCGAGATCGCATCGAGGCTGTCGGTTTCGGTCGGGGCGCAGCCTTCGAAATCATTGGTGAGGTTGGTGCCCCAGCCGAAGGACATGCGCACCTTGCCGCGGAAATGCTTGTAGGTGTCCTCGATGGTTTCGACCTCCAAACCGTCGGAGAAGATGAGCAGCTTCTGCTTGGGGTCCTTGCCCTTCTTGCGCCACCAGTCGATGATTTTCTCGCCGCCTTCAATCGGTGGCGCGCTGTCGGGGCGGAAGCCGGTCCAGTCGGCGACCCAGTCCGGCGCATCGCGCAGGAAGGAGTCCGTGCCGAAGGCGTCGGGCAGCACGATCAAGAGATTGCCGCCATAATAGCGCTGCCAGTCCTGCAGCACCTTGTAGGGCGCCTGCCGCAACTCCGCCTCGGAATTGGCAAGGGCCGCGAACACCATCGGCAGCTCATGCGCGTTGGTGCCGAGCGCTTCCAGGTCGTTGTCCATGGCCAGAAGCACATTGGAGGTGCCGGTGAAGGCTTCGCCGATGCCTTCCTTCAACGCCTCGACGCACCAGCGCTGCCACAGGAACGAATGACGGCGCCTTGTGCCGAAGTCGGAAATGCGGATGCCGGGCAGCGCCTTCAGCCGCTCGGTCTTGGCCCACATCTTGGCCTTGGCGCGCGCATAGAGCACATCGAGCGCGAAAGGGCCGAAGGAGCGCATCGCGGCTCGCGAGCGCAGCTCATTGATGATGGCCAAAGCCGGGATTTCCCAGAGCGTGGTGTACATCCAGGGACCGGGGAAGGAGAGCACGTACTGGCCGTCGCGCCTGGAAAGCTCGTATGCGGGCAAGCGGAAATCCTCGAGCCATGCCAGGAATTCCGGCTCGAAGATCTGCTTGCGGCCGTAAAACGTGTTGCCGCCCAGCCAGATCATCTCCTTCTTGGAGAAACGCAAGGTGCGGGCGTGGTCGAGCTGCTCGCGCAGTTCCCCTTCGTCGATCTCATCGGCGAGGCGCACCGAGGTTGTGCGGTTGATCAAAGTGAAGGTGGCGTCGACCTTGGGATGCATGCCCCAGATCATCTGCAGCATCAGAAGCTTGTAGAAATCGGTGTCCAGCAGGCTGCGGACGATCGGGTCCAGCTTCCAGGTGTGGTTGTAGACGCGCCGCGCTATATCGGTCTTTGCCATGCTTCCTCACCCTTGAAGCACGACGCACTCAAACGCGGGCGCCACGCTTCAAGTCCTTGTTCGAGCAATCCCGGATGGAAGACCGTCGCGCGGTGTTCCTGGAATTGCCTCAGCCAACTCGCCTCTTAGCATTGTATTTTCGAACGCGCTCCCCGCTTTGCAAGCTGGCCCGACAAAAAGCAGCTATGCAAGTCCAGCCGTTAGGATATGGCCCTGGCGCCGATAACCTTCAGCGCGGGGCGTTTCCTGCGGCTGGGCAGACGGCCGGCCACCGGCGCGTCGGCGCGGCCCTCGTCCTGCTCTTTCTCCGCAAACAGCCAGTCGATGAAGAGCTGGACGATCGGCGCCGAGCGCATCTCGTTGCGGCAGACGACGTAGAAATCGTCGACCGCCGGCACCGAGAGCGTGAAGGGTGCGACGAGCATGCCCCTGGCAAGCAAGGCGCGCGCCGTCACCGAGTCGCCGAGCGCAACCCCGTGCCCATGCACGGCGGCTTCCGTGGCCATGCGCGCATCGCCGAGATGATGGCGGCGGCCGCGCTCGAGATCGAGCGCGTCGGCGGCGGCCAGCCAAGTGTGCCATTCGCGGCCATCGTCGCCATGTAGGAACACATGATCGGCGAGGTCGCGCACACCGCGGATCGGCCGATTGTTGATCAGCGTCGGGCTGACCACCGGAAACAGCTCCAGCCCTGACCATTTGCGCATCCAGCAGTCGGTCCAGCCGCCGTCGCCATAATGCACGCAGACATCGATCTCCGGTGCGCGGATATCGCGGGCGTCGTTGGACGGGATCAGCGTCAGCTGGATATCGGGATATTGCGCCGTGAAGGAGCCGAGCCGCGGTGTCATCCAGAGCAACAGCAGCGCCGGCACGCAGGACACCGAGAGCGCCCCGGCGCTTGCCGGCCGCGTCATGCGCTGGGTAGCCGCGGCGATGCCTTCAAAGGCAGTCGAAACCGCCGGCAGGAATTCAGCGCCGTGCGGCGTCAGCTTGACGCGCTGGCCCGTACGTTCGAAGAGTTTCACGCCGAGCGATTGTTCGAGCGCCTTGATCTGGTGGCTGACGGCGCCATGCGTGACATTGAGCTCACCCGCCGCCTTGGTCAGCGAGGCATGCCGCGCCGTGGCTTCGAAGGCGCGCAGCGGGTTCAGCGGCGGCAGGCGCTTGGCCATGAAGGGCTCCTACTTTGTGAGATTTTCTCACAGCAAAGACCCTAACAATATCAATTGATTTTTCAATGCCGCTGCCCGACACTTTTGTCCGGAACAGCTTTCAAGAGACGTGAAATCCGCAGGAACAGCGGCAACGATCCAGCCGGGCGACAGGCTGGCTTGGCAAATCGTCCGTGCGGGCAGCAGGCAGAGGAGGACCGGACATGGGTTACGATCGCGGCAAGCTCGAAGCGTTGCGCCGCAAATATGGCGAGAGCCATGGCGGCGAGATGTTCGACCCGAAGTTCCGCAAGGTCGCCGACAAGATCTTCAACAAGTCGGGCACGCGGCTCGCCCCCTATTCCGGCATCCCGACCTTCCTTGCCGCGCCCTACCGCGAGATCGCCGCCGAGAACCCGGATTTCGGCGACCTGCAGGTGGCGATGATCGGCGTGCCGATGGATCTCGGCGTCACCAACCGTCCCGGCTCGCGGTTCGGGCCGCGCGCGCTGCGCGCCATCGAACGCATCGGCCCTTACAATCATGTGCTGGAATGCGCGCCGACGCATGAGCTTCGCGTCGCCGACATCGGCGACACGCCGTTCCGCAGCCGCTACCGGCTGGAGATCAGCCACGAAGATATCGAAAAGCGCACCAACCAGATCGTCGATGCCGGCGTGCTACCGCTCTCGGTCGGCGGCGACCATTCGATCAGCCATCCGATCCTGAAGGCGGTCGGCAAGAAGGCTCCGGTCGGCATGATCCATATCGACGCCCATTGCGACACCAGCGGGCTGTTCGACATGACCAAGTTCCACCATGGCGGACCGTTCCGCAACGCGGTGCTGGACGGGGTGCTCGATCCCTCGCGCACCATCCAGATCGGCATCCGCGGCTCGGCCGAATATCTGTGGGAGTTCACCTACGAGTCCGGCATGACCGTCGTGCATGCCGAGGAGGTGACCGGGCTCGGTATCCCCGCCATCATCGAGAAGGCACGGAAAATCGTCGGCGACGGGCCGACCTACATCTCCTTCGACGTCGACAGCATCGATCCGGCCTTCGCGCCCGGCACCGGCACGCCGGAAGTGGGCGGGCTGACGACGCGCGAGGTGCTGGAGCTGCTGCGCGGCTTCAAGGGCCTCAACATCGTCGGCGGCGACGTCGTCGAGGTGGCGCCGCAATATGACGCGACCACCAACACCGCCCATGTCGGCGCGCAGGTGCTGTTCGAGATCCTGAGCCTGATGGTGTTCAGCCCGGCGATCAAGAAGGGCTGAAACATCTTAATTTCACGCAATTCCGGACGGAAAACCGCGTCACACTTTTCCTGGAATTGCTTAGCCAATACGGCCGCCGCGCTGGAGCCGGCGGCCGGACGAAACAAACGAGCTTCCAGCAGGGGAACCAAAAAATGACTCTTCGCAACGCACTGAAATCCGCCATCGCGGCGGCTGTAATGCTCGGCGCCGCCGGTCTCGCCACGCAGGCCAAGGCTGACGCCGTCGACGACATCACCAAGGCCGGCGCCATCAATGTCGGCATCTTCTCGGACTTCCCGCCCTTCTCCTCGGCCAGCGCCGACATGAGCATCAAGGGCTACGACATCGATGTGGCGCAGGCGATCGCCGATGCCTTGAAGGTGAAGCTCAACCTGGTCAGCGTCACCGGCCAGAACCGCATCCCTTATCTCACCGACAAGCGCGTCGATATCCTGATGAGCGTAGGCTACTCCAAGGAACGCGAGCAGGTGATCGATTTCGCCGCCGCCTACGCGCCCTACTACATCGCCGTCATCGGCCCGAAGGCGCTCGCGGTCAAAGGCAAGGAAGACCTCGCCGACAAATCGATCGCCGTCAACCGCGGAACGCTGGAAGATACGTCGCTGACCGAGGCGGCGCCGTCGTCCGCCGATATCCGCCGCTTCGACAACTACAATTCCGTCATCCAGGCCTTTATCTCCGGCCAGACGCAGCTGATGGTGGTCGGCAACGATGTCGGCGCGCAGGTGCTGGCCAAGCAGGACGCGCTGGCGCCGGAGCAGAAATTCCAGCTGCTCACCTCGCCCTCGCATATCGGCCTGAACAAGAACGAGGACCGGCTTAAGAAGGCGGTGAACGACGCTGTGGCCAAGATGCTGGCCGACGGCAAGCTGGACGAGAGCTCGAAGGCCTGGCTGAAGACGCCGCTCAACCCCGACAATCTCAAGGATTGACTCCGGCGCGGCTCAGCCTGTCATGAAGGGCTGAGCCGTTCCGCCTGCTCCAACAAGGTCAATCGCCATGGGCTACAGCCTCGACTTCGGCTGGCTTGCGGGTGCGGCGGGCGTGATCGCGCGCGGCGCGGCGATGACGCTGCTTCTGATCGCCGTCACCACGCTCGCCGGCACCTTCCTCAGCATCCTCGGGGCCGCCGGCAAACGAAACGGCCCCAAGCCGCTTCAGCTGGCGATCGGCTGGTATGTCGAGGTGATGCGCAACACGCCGTTCCTGGTGCAGCTTTTCTTCATCTTCTTCGGCCTGCCCAGCCTCGGCATCAGGCTCGATCCGATCCTGGCCGCGATGCTGGCGATGACGCTCAACATGGCGGCCTACACGATCGAGATCGTCGGCGCTGGTCTCGACGCCGTGCCGCGCGGCCAGACGGAGGCGGCGCTTGCGCTCGGGCTCAGGCCACGTCAGGTGTTCATCAAGATCGTGCTGCCGCAGGCGCTGAAAGTGATCTACCCGGCGCTGACCAGCCAGATCGTCATCATGATGCTGGAATCGGCCGTGGTGTCGCAGATCGCGGTGCGCGAATTGACCTACGAGGCCGACATGCTGCAGGCCCGCACATTCCGCGCTTTCGAGACCTATTTCGTCGTGACGATGGTCTATCTCGGCCTGTCGATGGGGTTGCGCCGGCTGCTGGTCAGCGGCGGCCGCCGGGTTCTCGGAGCCGGCGTGTCATGATCGAGTTCACGTTCTGGGACATCGTCCGCAACCTTCTGCTTGCCGCCCGCTGGACGGTGCTGTTGTCGCTCGCCGCCTTCATCGGCGGCGCGCTGGTCGGGCTGGTGGTGCTGTTCTTCCGCATTGCCAAAAACAAATGGGTGAAGCGGATAGCCTCGGGCTATATCGCGCTATTCCAGGGCACGCCGCTTTTGATGCAGCTCTTCCTGATGTTCTTCGGCCTGCCGATGCTCGGCCTGCGCATCGAGCCGTGGACGGCGGCGGTGCTGGGCCTGACCTTCTTCGCCAGCGCCTATCTCGCCGAAATCTGGCGCAGCGGCGTCGACGCGCTGCCGCGCGGACAATGGGACGCCGGCGCCAGCCTAGGGCTGCACTATCTGCAGGAACTGCGGCTGATCATCCTGCCGCAGGCCTTCGCGATCACCCGCGCGCCGACCGTCGGCTTCCTGGTGCAGTTGATCAAATCGACGGCGCTGACCTCGATCATCGGCTTCGAGGAACTGGTGCGAACCTCCAACGCCATCAACAACGCGACCTTCGAGCCGTTCAAGGTCTACGGGCTCGTGGCGCTGATCTTCTTCGTCATGTGCTTCCCGCTGACGCAGTATGCGCGGTCGCTCGAAAAGCAGGCGTCGGCGCACTGACCGGAGGCGACCAAGCCGAAGCTATCCGTGCTTCAGGATCTTGATCACGTCGTCGAGCACAAGACCATCGCGCGTGGGCCTGTGTTCGATGCGATCGTACACAGCCAGCATCGCCCGGTATTCCGCGACCCGGTTGCAATGTGAGTTGAGTGACCTGTTCTTAAACTCTTCGAAGCGCCCCATGTTTCGGACGAGGAACCGTGCGATACTGAAGTAGGTGCCTTCCTCGTTGCCGTCGAACCCATCGAACTTGGGATCGCGGTTCCACCTTCCTGTCTCCGCTTCGACACGATCGCGGTCTTTGTCGGTCCACTTGGCGGCCGCCCTTTCGATCTGGCGCCACATCGTCATCGTGCGAGTTACGAAATCGACCTCATGAGGCTTGTCGTTCTGGGGGCCGAAGAGGCCGGTCAACTCCCATTCGAGCGCCCAGAAATGCCCTCCGTAAATGGCGTCTTGGATGAGCTTAACCGTCTCCCGATCTTCGTAATCCTCCTGTTGCTTGAGAAGCTCAGTCAGCAACCAGATGATCAGCTTCTCGCTTCTCGAAGGGTTGAGCCGACCTCGGCTGGCATCAGCCGCGAGGCCGGCCTCGACGAGCTGTCGCATTGCTTCCGCTCTGGATGCCACCTCAGGGTGTTCATCTGCCCAATTGTCGATCAACTCGACGGTCCGCGGGTCCAACCTCATTTCAAAGCGCTCGGTTTTCGGAACCATCCTTAATTCCCCGGATTTCACAGTTGTACGGCACTATGTACGTAATATACGGCTATTTGTCCGTACATTCAAGGCGCAGTGATGCGATGCCTCGCTCTCTCACACCACGCAACCGTGATTTGTAGCAAAGCCGGCGTGCGCCTCACTGTGAGCGTAACGCTTTCTTGGGAGGGAGGACGGTTGGCGATGCAGGCGAAACATCTTGTCGCGCTCGCTGGCTTGGTCGCCCTTGGGCTGGTCCGACCGGTCATGGCAGCCGAGCAGGAGCCTGTAAGCGTAAGCATCCCGGCCGATGGCGAGAACCAGCCGGGGCGCTGGACGCGAGGCTGTTCAAACCATCAGGACAAGACCGTTTCCGGCGGTCGTCGCCATGCATGGCTGCAGCGGGCTGTGGAGCAGCAAGATCATAGGGCTCAGCCCGCGCCATGCCGATTTGGGCCGGCGGCTTGCCGCACTCGGCTATGTCGTGCTCTTTCCAGACAGCTACGGCTCGCGCGACCTCGGTCCGCAACGCCGCAATGACGACCGGCGGGTCGAGCCTTTTCGCGAACGGGTGGAGGACGCCAATGCCGCCCGCCCCTATCTGGAGACGCGGCCCTATGTGAAGCCGGACTCTATCGGCCTGCTCGGCTGGTCGAACGGCGGCTCGAGCGTGCTTTACACGGTACGGCCGAAAGACCGGCCGAACACGGGCTCGCCGGACTTTCGCGCGGCCGTCGCCTTCTATCCGGGTTGTACCGCCATGGCAGACAAGGGCGATTGGACAACCCGCGTTCCGCTGCTCATCGTGATGGGCGAGGCGGACGACTGGACGCCTGCCAGACCGTGCAAGACGCTGGCCGATGCCAATCGCAACAAGGTAAAACTCATCCTATATCCAAACGCCTATCATGATTTCGACAATGAGGCGCAGAAGCTTCACGAACTGCATGGGCTGGCCTACACGGCCAATGGCGATGGCACTGCTCATGCGGGCCCAAACCCGGCCGCACGCGCGGCGGCACTCAAGGAAGTTCCCGACTTCCTCGCCCTGTTGAAGCAGTAGGCAGCTCAGGCGGCTTCCGCCTCAATGCCCGAAGGACAGTCCCGGCGCGATGCGGTCGCGCCTGAGCCAGCGCACGAGCAGCAGCGCCGCCACCACGGCGAGCCCTGTGGCCAGGCCGATCCAGATGCCGACGCCGTTCAGGCCGAAATGGAAGGCGAGCAGCACGCCGAGCGGCAGGCCGACGCCCCAATAGCCGATCGCGGCGTAGATCATCGGCACCGTGGTGTCGTGCAGGCCGCGCAACATGCCGGCGGTCACCGCCTGGGCGCCGTCGAAGATCTGGAAAAGTGCCGCAAACACCAGGAACGATACGGCGAGCGTGATCACCCTGGCATTGGCCGGATCGGCGAGATCGATGAAGGCGCTGATCAGCGTGTGCGGCCACAGAATCATCACCAGACCCATCAGCGCCATGAAGGACACGCCGATGGTGAAAGCTGTCCAGCCGGCGCGCGAGACGCCTTCCGGATTGCCGGCGCCATGCGCCAGGCCGACCCGGACCGTGACGGCCTGGTTGAGGCCGAGCGGCACCATGAAGGAGATCGAGGCGATTTGGATGGCGATCGCATGGGCGGCGAGCGAGTCCGCATCGATCAGGCCCATGAGCAGGGCCGCCGCATTGAAGATCGTCACCTCGAAGGCGAGGATGCCGGCGATCGGCAGACCGAGTCTCAACAGGCCGCGGAAGCGCGGCCAGTCGGCGCGCCAGAAGCGACCGAAGAGACGATAACGGCGGAATTTCTTCTCCAGCATCACCACGGCAGCCAGGCCGACGAACATCAGCGTGCTGGACAAAGTCGTGGCGAGGCCGGAGCCGGCGATGCCCATCGACTTGACGCCGAGATTGCCGAACATGAACACCCAGTTGAAGAAGGCGTTGCAGGCGACCGCGACGAAAACGATGATCAGCGCCCAGCCCGGCCGCTCCAGCGCCGAGATGAAGGAGCGCAGCACGATATAACCGTAGAAGGGCAGCACCGCCCATTGCAGCCAGTGCAGGTAGATGCCGGCCTCATGCGCGAGCTCCGGCTTTTGACCCATGGCCGAAAGCACCTCTTCGCCGTGCCAGAGGAACAACCAGATCGGGATCGAGATCAGGATCGCCAGCCACAGGCCCTGGCGCACGGTGCGGCGCAGGTCGCGCACGGAGTGGCGACGGCGGCCGAGCTCCGTCGCCATCATCGGCGAGGTCGCCAGCATCAGGCCGAGACCGAAGATCATCGGCATGAAATAGAGGTTGGCGCCGAGAGCGCCAGCGGCCAGCGTATCGGCGCCCAGGCGCCCCATCATCATGACGTCGGTCGCGGTCATCGCGGTCTGGCCGAGATTGGTCAGCACCATCGGCCAGGCGAGTGCTGCCGTCGCCCTGATTTCCTGACGCCAAAGGTTTTCCGGCGCGAGAGCGCCGGTTTCGATCGCAGACATTGTTCCGCTCTTTCAGAACACGGCGCGTCGGCAAAAGGCCGGAAGCCGCACAGCGCAAAATGGCGCCATTTGCGTCGCCTTGTGGATGAAAAGCGACATGTTGGCAAGGGAGGAGGCCGGGTTAGCGATTGATCCAGGCGGAGCCCGGATTCCGCGACGCCTCTTTCATTTGCCGGCCGTAGGCTGCTACGGATGCCCCCGGGCATGCGCAGCCGGCGCGCCATGCCGGGAGGACTGAATGCCGTTCAGGCGCAGAAAGAATACGGCCGCGATTCCGCGCACAGCGCCCGCCTTCGAGCATATCGTGACGGAGGCGAGCGAGAGTTTCCTGTGGCGGCTGGACGATTATCCGTGGGAGCGCAATGTCTGGAATTTCCATCCGGAATACGAGATCCACTTGCTCAGGAAATCATCCGGCGTGGTGCTGGTCGGCGACCATATCGGCGAGTTCGGGCCTGGCTATCTGACCATCGTCGGCGGCGGGCTGCCGCATGACTGGGTGACGGCGGTGCAGCCGGGCGAGCTGATCGAGGGCCGCGATATCGTGCTGCAATTCGATCCCGAGCGGCTGCGCGGCTCTTCGGGGCTGCTGCCGGAGCTGCGCGAGCTGGAGCCGTTCCTGGAACGCTCGCTGCGCGGCATGGTGTTCCATGGCCAGGCGGCGCTCGACGGCGCCGAGCTGATGCAAAGAATGGGCGAGGTGCACGGGCTGGCGCGGTTCCGCCTGTTCCTCGAGCTGCTGGATCTGCTGGCCACCACCGACGAATACGCGCTGTTGTCGTCGCCGGATTTCTCCCCGCTGCTCGACGCAGAATCGCTCGATATCATCCAGCGCTCGCTGACCTATCTGTTCCAGCACTTTGCCGAGGACCTGAAGCTGCCGGAGGTGGCGGCATTGGCTGGCATGAGCGAAAGCACGTTCTCGCGCTTCTTCCAGAAGAACACCGGCAACTCCTTCAGCGACCATGTCGCCAAGCTGAGGCTCTGGCAGGCCTGCAAGCTGCTCGCCGACACCGAGATCCCGATCACCGACATCTGCTTCCAGGTCGGCTATATGAACATCTCGAACTTCAACCGCGCCTTCCTGCGCAAGCACAAGATGACGCCGTCCTCCTACCGCAAGCTGTCGCGGCAACGGCTGACGCTCAGGGCGTGATCAAGACCGAAAACGAGATTCACAAGAGCCACTGATACTCGTGTGACGGGTAGGTTCGGACGGCTACGTTTTTTGCACCGCACAATGCATAAAAGTACAGGTCTGCCGCAAGGGGGCTTCTAGTCTCGCCTTCTCCAACTGCTCATTTTGGGGACGGGTGGCAGGTCAGACGGGCGACGGTGAGGGTCGCTTAGTTAGATGACCTCCGCTGCCACGAGTGTTCCTGGAGGAGAAAAATCAATGAAATCATATCGGCTCGCTGCCAGCCTCGGCGCAGCGTTCGTGCTTACCGCTTCCGTATCAACCGTAGCACTTGCCCAGGCGCCGGTCTGCTCGGCGCCGGTCAAGGTGCTGGCACAGCCGCGCGACGGCCTGACACTTCTGGAGGACTCCAAGGACGAGTTCAAAAAACTCTCCGGCGCCTCGTTCCAGATCGATTACCTCAACGAGAACGACCGCCGCGCCAAGTCGCGCGCCGACGCCTCGACCGTCGGCAATTACAACGTCTACTATGTCGACGAGGCCAATGTGGCGCTGTTCGCGTCCTCGGGCTGGATCGCGCCGCTGACCGATTATTATCCGGCTGAGTACGACTTCGCCGATTTCGATCCGGGCCGCCAGAAGGTCGCCACCTATGACGGCAAGGTGTGGTTTGCGCCGCTGACCGGCGGCGGCGACCTGATGGTCTACCGCAAGGACGTACTGGAAGCCGCCGGCATCCAGCCGCCGAAGACGCTGGATGAGCTGATCGCCGACGTGCCGAAGCTGACCAATGCCGACAAGGGCATATACGGCATCGCGCTGCGCGGCGCGCGCGGCTCGGGCGCCAATGTCTGGCGCTGGATGCCGTTCTTCAAGGCCTATGGCGGCAAGTGGTTCGACGGCGACAAGCCGGCTTTTAATTCGGACGCCGCCGTGAAGGCGACGGAGACCTATCTGAAACTGTTCAAGGACTCGGCGCCCGGCACCCAGACCGGCAGCTGGGATGAATCGACTGGCGCCTTCCTCTCCGGCCAGGTCGCCATCCTCGTCGAATCGACGCCGCTGTCGGGTATGGCGGTCGACCCGAAGACCTCGCAGGTGGTCGGCAAGGTCGGCTTCCTGCCGCCGCCCTCGCCGCTGCCGGGCGGCGGCTACGGCCATGGGCTTGCCATCGGCACCAAGGCCAATGCGGACGACGCGGCGAAGAAATGCGCCGGCCTGTTCATCGCCTGGGCGACGTCCAAAGACAACGAGAAGCGCCGGCTCGACGCGCATCAGTTCGGCGAGCTGAACCGCACCAGCGTGCTCTCCAGCAAGGAATTCGCCGACATCTATGGCGCCGATCTCGGCAAGGCGCTGGCCGATACCGGCAAGGTGACGGCGGTGAACTTCTGGCAGGATCCACGCTGGCCCGATCTCGGCGACCGCTGGGGCATCATCCTGGAGGAACTGGTCACCGGCACGCGCACCGACATCAAGGGCGGCCTCAGCGAGCTCGAGGCCTGTGCCAACGAGCTGGCGAAGAAGAAGTAATCCTCCCACCCGCGGCGCGCGTTCACAGCATTCGAAGGAATGCCGGCATGCGCGCCGCGGGTCACCCTCGATCCACGGCACCGCGACAAACCCGAGGAGAGGCAATGCGGCGACGCTCTTCCCTGCCGGTCACATTTCTGGTTCCCACCCTCGCCATCCTTCTGGTGCTGTCGATGGTGCCGACGCTCTACGCCATCGTGATCGCGCTGCAGAACCGCGAACTCAGCGCGCCGGGCTATTCCTGGGTCTGGTTCTCGAACTTCGCCGACCTCTTTACCGATCGCCGTTTCCTCAATGCCGTCTGGGTTTCGGTGAAATGGGAGATCGTCACGGTCGTGGCGACGATGGTGGTGGCGATCGGGCTCGGCGTGCTGATGTTCGAGGTCGCCTCGCCGCGTCTGCGCAATTTCTATTGCCTTTTGTTCATCATCCCAGTGCTTTTGCCGCGCGTCTCGGCCGCCTTCGTCTGGAAGTTCGCCTATCACCCGCTCTACGGCATCGCGACCTACCCCTATCGGCTCGTCACCGGCGGGCTGATCTTCGATCCGCTGTCCAAGCCCGGCACCGCGCTCTTCGCCGTCGCTTCGGTGGACGTCTGGCAATGGGGACTGTTCTTCGCCGTCATCGTGCTGAAGCTGCTCGAAACCCTGCCGCCGCAGCCGATCGAAGCGGCCAGGCTCGACCACGCCAAACGCTGGCAGATCCATGCCTATGTGACCTTGCCGATGCTGAAAGCGCCGCTGGTCAGCCTGATGTTCGTCAAGATGATCGAGTCGCTGCGCTCCTTCGACCTGATCTATGTGATGACGCGCGGCGGGCCGGGCGTCGTGACAGAGACGCTCGACATGTATGCCTTCTCGCAGGGCTTCATCGAGTCCGGCAAGGTCTCGTACGCTTCGGCCATGGCGGTGCTGATGATGATCGCGACCGTCATCACTTTCACCATGCTGTGGAAGCGGGTGCAAGCATGAAGCCGATAAGACCGAGCCGCCTGATCGCCAAGGCCGTCCTGGCGCTGGCCGGGTTCCTCGCCGTGTTCCCGTTGGCCTGGACGGCGCTCAACGCGCTCAAGAACAATGTCGACATCATCACGCGCGTGCCGAAGGTGGTCTTCACGCCGACGCTCGCCAACATCAGCTATATCCTCGGTCGCGACAGCGTGCTGACGGGACTCTACAACTCCGCGGTCGCCTGCGGCGCGGCGGTGCTGATCGGCATCGTGCTCGGCCTGCCGGCGGCCTATGCGGTGGCGCGCTATCCCAACCGCTTCGCCGGCGACATCCAGTTCTTCGTACTTTCGTTGCGTTTCCTGCCGCCGGTGGCGGTCGCCATCCCGCTGATGGTGATCTGGCTGCAGATCGGCCTCTACGACACTTTGCCGGCGCTGATCGTCACCTATTCGCTGCTCACCATTTCCGTCATCATGTGGCTTGCCATTCCCGCCTTCCAGGGCGTGCCGAAGGAGATCGAGGAGGCGGCCTTCGTCGACGGCTACGGCGCCTATTCGGTGTTCTGGCGGATCGCGCTTCCCGTGGCGGCGCGCTCGCTGATCGGCGCCATCGCCTTCAGCTTCGTCTTGGTCTGGAACGAGTTCCTCATCGCGCTGATGCTGTCGAGCTCCAATGCCAAGACGCTGCCGATCGTGGCTTCCGAGCTCTCGCAGCAAGGCATGAACGTGCCCTGGGGCATACTCAACGCCTCGGTGGTGCTCCTGTCGCTGCCCCCGCTGCTCTTCCTCGGTGTTTTGAGCGGCTTCCTGAATTCCGTTTTCCGGCAAAAGAAAAGTTGAAGTGAGGATACCCGATGCGGGCACTGGTGCTTGAGAAAAAAGGCGAACTGTCGCTGCGCGAGATCGCGTTGCCGCTCGATGTCGGGCCGGACGATGTCAGGATCGCCATCCACACGGTCGGCGTCTGCGGCAGCGACGTGCATTACTACACGCATGGCGCCATCGGCAGCTACATCGTGCGCCAGCCGATGGTGCTCGGCCATGAGGCCTCGGGAACGATCGTCGAGACCGGCGCCAATGTCACGAGCCTGAAGGTCGGCGACCGCGTCTGCATGGAACCCGGCGTGCCGAACCTTGCGTCGCGCGCGACGAAGCTCGGCATCTACAATGTCGACCCGGACGTCCGCTTCTGGGCAACGCCGCCGGTGCATGGGGTGCTCGCTCCTCAAGCCGTCCATCCGGCGGCCTTCACCTACAAGCTGCCGGACAATGTCTCCTTCGCCGAGGGCGCGATGGTCGAGCCCTTCGCCATCGGCATGCAGGCGGCGGCGCGCGCTCGTATCGTGCCGGGCGACGTTGCCGTCGTCGTCGGCTGCGGCCCGATCGGCATCATGATCGCGCTCGCCGCACTGGCGGGCGGCTGCTCCAAAGTGCTGATCTCGGACTTCTCCGCACCGAAGCTGGAGATCGCCGGCCAGTATGCGGGCATCGTGCCAGTCAATGTCGGCGAACAGTCGCTGGTCGACGCCGTTGCGGCCGCGACCGACAATTGGGGCGCCGATATCGTGTTCGAGGCGAGCGGCAGCCCGAAGGCCTTCGCCGATCTGTTCGACATCGTGCGGCCGGGCGGCGCGGTGGTGCTGGTCGGGCTGCCGGTGGAGACGGTCGAGCTCAACGTGCCAGCGGCGATCTCCAAGGAAGTGCGCATCGAGACGGTGTTCCGCTATGCCAACATCTTCGACCGCGCTTTGCAGCTGATCGCCTCCGGCAAGGTCGACCTCAAGCCGCTGATCACCGGCACCTATGATTTCTCCGAAAGCATCAAGGCGTTCGAGCGCGCTGCGCAGGGGAGGCCGCAGGACGTCAAGCTGCAGATCCTGCTCACCGGCGAGAAGGGATAAGGCATGTCCGCGATCGTTTGCTCCCATGTCGACAAGGCCTATGGCGCCACGACCGTCATCCGCGACCTCAATCTCGCGATCGAGGAGCATGAATTCGTCGTGTTCCTGGGGCCCTCCGGCTGCGGCAAGTCCACGCTGCTCAGGATGCTGGCGGGGCTGGAGGACATCAGCGGCGGCGAGGTATCGATCGGCGGCAAGGTGGTGAACGATCTCGAGCCAGGCGACCGCGGCATCGCCATGGTGTTCCAGAATTATGCGCTCTATCCGCATATGACGATCTTCGACAACATCGCCTTCGGACTGAAGCGGCAGAAAGTGCCGGCGGCCGAGATCAAGAAGCGGGTCGAGGCTGTCTCCAGGACGCTCGGGCTGGAACCCTATCTCGGCCGCAAGCCGACAGAGCTTTCCGGCGGCCAGCAACAGCGCGTGGCGATCGCGCGCGCCATGATCAAGACGCCGAAAGTTTTCCTCTTCGACGAGCCGCTCTCCAATCTCGACGCCAAGCTGCGCAACCATATGCGGGTCGAGATAGCCAGGCTGCACCAGTCGCTGAAGACCACCACCGTCTATGTCACGCACGACCAGCTCGAAGCGATGACGCTGGCCGACCGCATCGTGCTATTGAAGGACGGCGTGATCGAGCAGATCGGCTCGCCGGCGGAGATCTATCGGCGTCCCGGCAACCAGTTCGTAGCCGGCTTCATCGGCACGCCGAACATGAATTTCATCGAGGCGATGGTCGGCCGCAACGGCGATGGCTGGACGCTGACCGGCGCGGGGACGGTGCTATCGCTCGAAGGCGGAGGCTTCCATCTGCAGCACGGCGATCGGGTGGTGCTCGGCATCCGGCCCCCGGATCTCAAGACGGCGAACGGAGGCGCAGGCAACATCCTGCAAGGCACCGCCGACCTCATCGAATTCCACGGCAATGACGCGCTGGTGACGTTCGGCTCCGGCGGCAAGGAGATCAGCGCGCTGGTGCCGGCCCGCGAATGCCCGGAGTTGCGAGCGCCCGTGCGCTATGGCTTCGACGAGGAAAGCATCCATCTGTTCGACGCCGAGACCGGCAAGTCGCTGCGCCAGCAGTAGAGCAATTCCAGGAAAAGTGTGACACGGTTAGGTTCGGCCACTTGGCCGTAACTTTCCGTCCGGAATTGCGTGAAACAAGAGATAGAAGCTAGCTGATCGCATCGAGCATCTGCCGCTGGCGGTGCATTTCGAGGAAGATGCGGTAGTCGCGCTCGAAGCGGGCGCCGGCTTCCTTGTTGGGCGCGCGCGTCCTGCCGCCCTGCTGCATGGCGACGCAGGCCGCGTTGAGGTCGGGATAGAGCCCGGCGGCTGTCGCTGCCACCATGCCGGTGCCGAGCAGCACCGCCTCGTCGGCCAGCGGCTCGACCACCGTGCAGCCGGTGGCGTCTGCGTAGAGCTCCATCAAAAGCGGATTCTTGGTGTGGCCGCCGGTGACGTGCAGCGTGTCGATCAAATAGCCGTTCTCGTTCAATGCTTCCAGCACATGGCGCACGCCAAGCGCGATGCCGACGGCGGTGCGCCAATAGAGCTTGCACAGGCTGTCGAAGGAAGAGTCGAGCGTCAGCCCGCTGATGACGCCGACCGCATGCGGATCGGCGAGCGGCGAGCGATTGCCGTGGAAGTCCGGCAGCACATGCAGCCTTGCGGCCAGCGCGTCGCCGTCCTCGGCGCGCAGCTCGGCGACGCGCCTCGCGATCTTCATGTGCATGGCCGCGTCCGGCTCGCCGCCGGCTCCATGCCAGCGGATGATGTGGTCGAGCAGCGCGCCGGTGGCCGACTGGCCGCCTTCCGACAGCCACAACGTCGGTAGGGCCGCGCCGAAATAGGGACCCCAGACGCCGGCGAAAGGCTGCGGGTCATGTGACATCGCCATGACGCAGGACGATGTGCCGGCGATCAGCGCCAAGTGCCGGCTGATGTTGTCCTCGTCGCCGGCAAAGCCGCCTAGGACACCCAGCGCGCCGGCATAGGCATCGATGACGCCGGCGCCTACCCGGCATTTTTCAGTCAGGCCGAGCTCGGCGGCGGCCTTCGCCGTCAGCGGACCGATATCGGTGCCGACTGGGCTCGCCTTTTCCGGCAGATTGCCATGCTCGAAAAGATCGCCGAGGCCGACGAGCTCGAAGAAGTCGCGCCGCCAGCTTTCTTCCCCATGCGCGAGATAGGTCCATTTGGCCGTCAGCGTGCATTGCGAGCGGGCGAGCGAGCCGGACGCCTTCCAGGTCAGGAAATCGGCGAGGTCGAACAGATAGCCGGCTTCATTCCATGTCTTCGGCAGATGAAGCTTTAGCCACATCAGCTTCGGCGTTTCCATTTCCGGCGACATCACGCCGCCTATGTAATCGAGCACGGCGTGGCCGCTTGCCGTGCATTCATCGGCCTCGGCGATGGCGCGGTGATCGAGCCAGACCATCGTGTCCCAGCGCTTCTCGCCGGTGACCGAGACGCTGATCTGGCCGCCCTGCCTGTCGCGGACCACCAGCGAGCAGGTGGCGTCGAAAGAGATGCCGGCGATATCCGCGGCTGCAACGCCGGATTTCTGGAGCGCGGCCCGCACGGATTTGCAGACCGCCGACCAGATGTCCTCCGAATCATGCTCGGCATGATCGGGCTTGGGCTGATGCATGGCGATCGGATGATCGGCGCGGGCGAGCAGGTTGCCGCGCGCGTCGAGAATGCCCGCGCGAGCGCTCCCGGTGCCGACATCGACCGCGCAAACGAAACTCTTCGTCAAGATGCTTTTTCTCTCGCTCCCAGGCCTGCAATCAGATCGGGCAATTGCAGCATGTCAGCGAATATAGAGTCCGGCTCGGTCGACGCAAGCCGGGCTTTCAAGCCGGGATTTCCGGCATGCGAGCCGCCGGTAAAGGCGAAGACCCGCATGCCCGCCGCGCGCGCGGCGGCAACACCTGCTGGACTGTCCTCGACGACCAGGCAATTGCGCGGATGCGCCCGCAGGGAGGCAGCGGCATGGAGGAAAAGGTCGGGCGCCGGCTTGCCGCGCTTGACCATGGTGGCGCTGAAGATATGCGGCTCCAGCAGCGGCAGCAGGCCGGTGACGTCGAGCGCGTAGCGGATGCGTTCCAGCGTGCCGGACGAGGCGACGCAGCAAGGCAGGCCGAGCTTCGGCAGCACCTCCTTGATGCCCGGGATCGGCTTCAATTCCTCGCGGAATTTGCGCATCAGGTCGACGCGCATGGCGGTCAGATGCTGGTCGCTGATCTCCAGCCCGAAATCGCGGCCGAGGATCTCGCGCACGCTTTTCATGCTCTTGCCGAGGAAATGCTCGTAGGCGGCGTCCTCGCTCACCGTGCCGCCGGCGAGCTCGATCATGCCGAGCAGTGCCGAGACCGAAAGCGCCTCGCTGTCGACCAGCACGCCGTCACAGTCGAAGATGACCAGTTCCGGCCGCATCGCGATCTGCTTCCAGTGAGCGTCAGAGCTTGCCGGCGAGATAGCGCGCCAGGGTCTCGCGCGCGCCGTTGGCCCACAGGACCTTCAAGGCATGGGCGAAGGCCTCGGCGAAGACGGGCGAGCGGCCGACATCGCCATAGATGTCATCCATCGCCAGCCAGGCCTTCGGATCGCCTTTCGCCGCCTTCGCGGTGGCCTGCATGCGATCCCAGTTGGGGTCGTTCGGCTCGGTGACGGCGCCGCTGTCGGTGGTGCCGAAGCAGTAACGGCACCAGAGCGCGGATTCCAGCGCGAGGCCAGCAACGCCCTCGCCCGCCTTCAGCCGGTCGGCAATTGTCGGGATGATGAATTTCGGCTGGCGGTTGGAGCCGTCGAGGCAAAGCCTGCGGATGGTGTCGCCGATCTTGGGATTGGAGAAGCGCCGCTCGATGAGCTGGTAATAGTCCTCCAGATCGGTGTTCGGCACGGGCGGCACGGTCGGGATGATCTCGTCATGCTCGAGCTTGGACAGGAAGGCGCGCACCAGCGGCTCCTGCATGCCTTCATGGACGAAATGGATGTCCATCAGCCCGGCCGGATAGGCTATTGTCGCGTGGCCGCCATTGAGGATGCGAATCTTCATCAGCTCGTAGGGCGAGACATCCTTGACGAATTGCACGCCGACCTTTTCCAGCGCCGGGCGGCCGGCGGTGAAATGATCCTCCAGCACCCATTGCTTGAACGGCTCGCAGAACACCGGCCAATTGTCCTCCAGGCCGAAATCGTCGGCGAGGATCTTGCGCTCGCGGTCGGTGGTGGCCGGCGTGATGCGGTCGACCATGCCGTTCGGGAAGGCGACCTTGTCCTCGACCCATTTGGCGAGGTCCTCGTCGATCAACCGGGCGAGACCGATGACGCCGTCTGAGGTGACGTGGCCGTTGTGGGGGATGTTGTCGCAGGACATGACGGTGAACGGCACGATGCGGTCGGCGCGACGGCGCCGCAGGCCGGCAAGGATGATGCCGAAGACGGTTTTCGGCGCCGCGCCCGGCTGCGCATCGGCGACGATATCGGGATGGGCCGGGTTGAACTTGCCGGAAGCCGGGTCGATGAAATAGCCGCCTTCGGTGATGGTCAGCGAGACGATCTTGATCGCCGGATCGGCAAGCTGGTCGATGGTCGCGGCGGCATCGCCGGGCGTCAGGAAATCGATCATGGCGCCGGTGACGCGGGCGCTCATATGGCCCTGGTCCTGCTCGACGACCGTGGTCAGCCAGTCCTGCTCCTCGAGCTTGGAACGGCCGATCTTCTCGCCCTCAAACACGCCAGCGCCGATCAGCGCCCAGTCATGGCCTTCGCCGGTGGCAAACAGATCGTCGAGATAGACTGCCTGGTGCGAGCGGTGGAAATTGCCGACGCCGAAATGGACAATGCCGGCCTTCAGCGCCGAGCGGTCGTATTTCGGACCGGCGACCTTGGCCGGCAGACTGGCGAGATTGGAGGAAGAGAGTTTCACGGTCATCTCATTTTACCCTTTGGCCGATCCGCAGCCCGACTGTTCCGCCTCCTGTGGAGTGGGAGTGAGGGACGGCGCCTGGTGTTCCAGTGTGCCGCCCCTCACCTGCCCCGTGGCGTCTTCTCCGGAGGAAAGAGAGAAGCGCCTTCCCCCTCAACCGTTCAACTCATCCACTGCCCGCCATCGACATTGTAGGTCTGGGCGACAACGTATTCGGCCTCGTCGCTGGCGAGGAAAACCGCCATGCCAGCGAGGTCCTCCGGCTTGCCCATGCGACCATAGGGAACGCCCTCGCCGACCAGCCGCTTCTTCTCGCCCTTCGGCCGGTTCTCATATTTGGCGAACAGCGCATCGACCTGGTCCCACATGTCGCTGTCGACGACGCCGGGCGCGATGCCGTTGACATTGATGCGGTGCTTGATGAGGTTGAGCCCCGCCGATTGGGTGAGCGAGATGACGGCGGCCTTGGTGGCGCAATAGACCGCGACCAGCGGCTCGCCACGGCGGCCGGCCTGGCTCGCCATGTTGATGATCCTGCCGCCCTTGCCACGCGCGATCATCGAGCGGGCGGCGGCCTGCAGCATGAACAACGTGCCGGCGACATTGACCGCGAACAGTTTTTCGTAGCTCGCCCTGGTTATCTCGACGATCGGCGCCAGGTCGAAGATCGCGGCATTGTTGATCAGCACGTCGAGACCGCCGGTCTTCTCCTCGACCGCCTTCACCGCCGCGTCGATCGAGGACTGATCAGTGACGTCGAGCCACAACGCGTAGGCGGCGGAGCCGATCGCTTTCGCCGTCGCTTGCGCCGCGTCGAGGTCGATATCGGCAATCGCCACCGTCGCGCCTTCGCGCGCATAGGCTTCGGCGAAGGCCCTGCCGATACCGCGCGCCGATCCGGTGATCAGCGCCGATTTGCCTTTCAACCTCACTGTCCCGTCCTCACGCGGCCAGCGCCTTGCCGTCGGCGCCAAAGCGGTGAAGCTTGGTCTTGTCGGGGGTCAGGTAGACGGTATCGCCATGCCTCACCGCGACCTCGCCATCGGCGCGGACATTGAGGGTGCCGATGCCGTCCGTCTGGACGTGCAGGAAGGTGTCGGAGCCGAGATGCTCGGCAACGCCGACCGTCGCCTTCCAGTCGCCGGCCGAGGTCGAGATGTTCAAATGCTCGGGCCGGATGCCGATGGTCTTGGCGCCGTATTTCTCCGCTGGCGCGCCTTCGATCATGTTCATCTTGGGCGAGCCGATGAAGCCGGCGACGAAGAGGTTCTTCGGCGTCTTGTAGAGCTCCATCGGCGAGCCGACCTGCTCGATGTTGCCGGCGTTGAGTACGACGATCTTGTCGGCCATGGTCATGGCTTCGACCTGGTCGTGGGTGACGTAGATCATCGTCGTCTTCAGCTGATGGTGCAGCTCGCTGATCTCCAGCCGCATGGTGCCGCGAAGTGCCGCGTCGAGGTTGGACAGCGGCTCGTCGAACAGGAAGGCCGAGGGCTGGCGCACGATGGCGCGGCCGATCGCGACGCGCTGGCGCTGGCCGCCGGACAGCTGGCCCGGACGCCGCTCGAGATAGTTGGTGAGGTTCAGCACCCTGGCCGCGTCCTTCACCTTCTTGTCGATGGTCGCCTGGTCTTCGCCGGCCATCTTCAGCGGGAAGGCGATGTTCTTGGCGACCGTCATATGCGGATAGAGCGCGTAGGACTGGAACACCATGGCGAGCTTGCGCTTGGCCGGCGCCTCGCGGGTGACGTCTCGGCCATCGATCGAGATGTTGCCGCCGCTGGTGTCCTCCAGCCCGGCGATCAGCCTGAGCAGCGTGGACTTGCCGCAGCCCGAGGGGCCGACGAACACCACGAACTCGCCGTCCTCGATGTTGAGGTCGATGTTCGGAATGATCGTCGTCGACCCGAAGGACTTGGAGACGTTCTTGAGCGTGATGTTTCCCATGGTTTCCTCCCGGGGATGGTCTTTGTCGTCCGCCGCTTGGGCGTTCCTACTTCACGGCGCCAAAGGTCAGGCCGCGCACCAGCTGCTTCTGGCTGAACCAGCCCATGATCAGGATCGGCGCGATCGCCAATGTCGAGGCCGCCGAGAGCTTGGCCCAGAACAGGCCTTGCGGACTGGAGAAGGAGCTGATGAAGGCCGTCAGCGGCGCGGCGTTGGTGGTGGTGAGCCGGATGGTCCAGAACGCCTCGTTCCAGGCGAGGATGATGTTCAAGAGCATGGTCGAGGCAATGCCGGGAACGGCCATCGGCGTCAGCACGTAGATGATCTCGTTCCACAGCGAGGCGCCGTCCATCCGGGCCGCTTCCAGGATCTCGCCCGGGATCTCGCGGAAATAGGTGTAGAGCATCCAGACCACGATCGGCAGGTTGATCAGCATCAGCATGACGGTGAGGCCGATACGGCTGTCGAGCAGGCCGCTATCGCGGAAGATCAGGTAGATCGGGAACAGCACCGCGACCGCCGGCATCATCTTGGTGGACAGCATCCACATCAGGATGTCCTTGGTGCGCTTGGTCGGCGAGAACGCCATCGACCACGCCGCCGGGATGGCGACGATGAGCGCGAGGATGGTCGAGCCGACCGAGAGCAGCACCGAATTGAAGAAGAACTTGAAGTAGCCGCTCTGCTGCTGGACCTCCGAATAGCTCTCGAAGGTCCCGGACGGGATCAGGTTGAAGCCCTGAATCGCCTCCTGCTCCGACTTGAACGATGTGATGATCGTGTAGAGGATCGGAAAGAAGATCAGCAGGGCGACGACCCAGGCCGCGGCCGTGGCGATGGTCTTGTGCTGGGTGGTTACTGCGCGGGCCATGTCAGGTCCTCCCTCACTTGTCCAGGTTCTTGCCGACGGCGCGCATGGCGAAGAAGGCAACGATGTTGGCGAGAATGACGGCGATCACGCCACCGGCGGATGCCTGGCCGATTTTGAACTCCAAGAGCGCCTTCTGGTAGACGAGGAAGGGCAGGTTGGTGGAGGCGTAGCCGGGGCCGCCATTGGTGGTGACCAGGATCTCGGCATAGACCGAGAGCAGGAAGATCGTCTGGATCAGGATGACGACGGTGATGGCGCGCGACATATGCGGCAGCGTCAGGTAGATGAAGCGGCTGAGGAAGCCGGCGCCATCCATTTCGGCCGCTTCCTTCTGCTCGCCGTCGAGCGACTGCAGAGAGGTCAGCAGGATCAGCGTGGCGAAAGGCAGCCACTGCCAGGCGACGATCAGGATGACTGCGGTCAGCGGATGCTGCCCGAACCAGTCGATCGGATCGGCGCCGAAGAAGCGCGCTATATCGGCGAAGACGCCATATTGCGGGTGCATGATCATGTTCTTCCAGACCAGCGCCGCGACCGGCGGCATGACGAAGAACGGCGAGATGACCAGGATGCGCACGATGCCCTGGCCCCAGATCGGCTGATCGAGCAGCATCGCCAGAAGGATGCCGCCAACCACGGTGATGACCAGCACGCTGACGACGATGGTGAGCGTGTTGAGGATGGCGGCGAAGAACGCCGGATTGGAGTAAAAGAGCTTGTAGTTGGCGAACCAGACGAAGCCGTCGCGGATCGGGTTCAGCGGATTGTACTGCAGGAGCGAAAAGTAGATCGTGAAGACGAGCGGCACGATCATCCAGATGAACAGCAGGACCACCGATGGCGCCATCATGAAACGGGCAAGCGAACGGGTTTGCTGAGTAGCCATGACGGTCACCCTCCCAAGGTCAGCCGGATTTTCAGAGTTGTGCCCAGAATCTTCCCGATCTTGAAGGGTGGCCGCCCGAACTGGGTTTCGGGCGGCCCCTTGCCGGCCATGATGGGCGACCGGCGTTCGGCACCGGGAGGAGCCTTACTTGATGTAGCCGCCTTCGGTCATTGCCGCGGTGGCTGCGTCCTGGGCCTGCTTGAGGGCATCGTCGACGCTCGACTGGCCGGCAAGGGCGGCCGAGAAGAGCTGGCCGACGGTGGTGCCAAGACCCTGGAATTCAGGAATGGCGACGAACTGCACGCCGACATAAGGCACCGGCTTGACGGTCGGATGCGTCGGATCGGCGGCATTGATGGAGTCCAGCGTCATCTTCGCGAAAGGCGCCGCCTTCTGGTACTCCGCATTGGCGTAGAGCGAAGAACGCGTTCCAGGAGGAACGTTGGCCCAGCCTTCCTTCGAGGCGACCAGCTCGGCATAGTGCTTGCTGGTTGCCCAGGAGACGAACTTCTCGGCGGCATCGGCCTTCTGGGTGCCGGCGGGGACCGCCAGCGACCACGCCCATAGCCAGTTGCCGCGCTTGCCGAGGCCATTGTCGGGCGCCAGCGCATAGCCGACCTTGTCGGCGACCTGCGAGGCCTTCGGATCGGAGACGAAGGACGCGGCGACGGTGGCGTCGATCCACATGCCGCACTTGCCCTGCTGGAACAGCGCCAGGTTCTCGTTGAAGCCGTTTGACGAAGCGCCTTCCGGACCGTCGGCCTTCATCAGGTCGACATAGAATTGCAATGTGTTTTTCCATTCCGGCTGATCGAATTGCGGCTTCCAGTTCTCGTCGAACCAGCGGGCGCCGAAGGAGTTCGACATGGCGGTGAGGAAGGCCATGTTCTCACCCCAGCCGGCCTTGCCGCGCAGGCAGACGCCGTTCACGCCATTGGCGCGGTCGGTCATCTTGTCGGCTGCCTGCTTGATGAAGTCCCAGGTCGGCGCATCGGGCATCTTCAGGCCCGCCTTCTCCATCAGGTCCTTGCGGTACATGACGAAGGAGCTTTCGCCGTAGAAAGGCGCGGCATAGAGCTTGCCGTCGACCGAAAGGCCGCCGGCGATGGCCGGGATGATGTCCTTGACGTCATAGTCGTCGCCGAGCTTGTCGAGCGGGAGCAGCCAGCTCTGCTTGGCCCAGATCGGAACCTCGTAGGTGCCGATGGTCATGACGTCGTACTGGCCGCCCTTGGTGGCGATGTCGGTGGTGACGCGCTCGCGCAGCACGTTCTCTTCAAGCGTGACCCAGTTGAGCTGGATGTCGGGGTTGGCCTTGGTGAAGTCGTCCGTCAGCTTCTGCATGCGGACCATGTCGCCATTGTTGACGGTGGCGATGGTGATGGATTCGGCATGCGCGGCGAAAGCGAGAGCGCTGGCCGACAACAGGCCCAGGGTGAGCGTGCGAAGTTTCATCAAATTCCTCCCTTAAACCAAGATGAGCATTTGCCTTGGCTTTGAGCAATTACTCACTTGCCGTGATTTATGTCAAGGCGGAATCGATGCTGCAGCGCAGCAGAAATGACGCTACGTGACCCTGTCCGGCGACGTGGCCGGCACATTGGAGACGGGAGCTGAAGGCAGCCGGCTTACGGGCAGGCGATCTCGGCCAGGATCCAGTCGCGGAAGGCGCGGATCTTCGGCACGTTGCGGCGTGCCGTCGGATAGACCAGCCAATAGGCATGGCCGTCATCACCCACGAGATCGAAAGGCTGGATCAGGCGGCCGTCAGCGAGCTCGTTCTTGAACAGCGCCCTGGTCAGGATCGCCACGCCATGCCCGGCCATCGCCGCGTTAGCCTCATAGGCCTGCGCGCCCATGCTGAAGCCCGGCCGCTTGGCGAGATCGTGCCCGGTCACGCCGGCGGCCTCGAACCATTGCGACCACCAGATGTCGCCGGGGTCGAGGATCGGAAGGCGCAAAAGGTCGGCCGGTTCCTTGACCCCGCCGATGCTCGCCGCAAGCTTCGGGCTCAGCATCGGCGTGAAGTCGGCGTCGAGCAGTTTGTGCGCCTCCAGGCCCGGCCATTTGCCCCCGCCGGAACGGATGGCGAGATCGACGTCCTCGCGCGCGAAATCGGTGAGGCGGGCCGACGTGTCGAGCCGCACGGCAAGTGCGGGATGCGCGAGCTGGAACGAGCCCAGATGCTGCGCCAGCCAGTTCGAGGCGAAGGTCAGCACGGTGGTGACACAAAGCAGCCCGTCGACGCCGCCGCGCGCCGCGGCATAGGCCTGCCCTAGGATGGAAAAAGCCTCGCTGACGGCGGGCGCAAGGCGCTGGCCGGGCTCGGTCAGCTCAATCTGCTTAGGCCTGCGCAGGAACAGCGGCGCGCCGATGCGCTCCTCCAGCACCTTGATCTGGTAACTCGCGGCCGCCTGGGTCATGCCCAGTTCCTGCGCCGCCTTGGTGAAGGACAGGTGCCTTGCCACCGCTTCGAATACCCGGACCGCCTGCAGCGGCGGCAGCGGCGCAAGCTGCGGGGGGTTCAGATCGGGCATAAGGCCTCCTTATGGGTCATGATCGAGGTTTAATTGGAAGCACGAACCAGCCACCCCGATATTTGGGGTCGACGATCAATCCAGTTCAAGCATAGCGAAGGCTGACGATCATGGTCACGGTTCAGGAAAAGCTCGTTTCCACCCCCGCACGCGGCTGGTTTTTCACGCTGATGCGGGATTTTGCAAGGTTTTCGGGCCGCAGGCGCCGTTATATCGATGTCCGGGAGCTATCCGAGCATCTGCAGCGCGACATGGGTTTTCTCGACGGCAACGATCCGCGCGGCCCCTCGCAATAGCCGACTTCTTTTATGGGCATCAGCCGGCAAGCAGGGCTTCGGCTGTCCACTCGTCGGTGATGAGGCCATTGACCAGCCGGCGGTTGACGGCGGCGAGGATGCCCGGCAGCTTGCGGTCGCCCATGGCCAAGGCGATGACCAGCGACTTTTCCCGCGACGGCAACGCGGCGGAAGACACACGGTCGTTGGTTATGCCCTCGATCATGCGGCCTTCGCGGTCGAAGACCCAGCCGACGATCTCGGCGATGCCGCCGGCTTTCTGAAGCGCCTTCAACTCGCTTTCGGAGATGAAGCCGTCTTCATAGAGCGGGGCCTTTGGCCCGAGATCGCCGATGCCGACGAAGGTGACATCGGCTTCCGCGGCCAGCGCCAGCGTCGGCTGGATCATCGGCTGGTTAAGCAGCATTTCGCGTTCCTCCGGCGAGGAGGCGATGACCGGCAGCGGCATCGGGAAGGAGCGCGCCTTGACGCGATCGGCCATGGTGAAGATGACGTTGTAGAAAGCGGCCGAGCCGTCCGGCGAGATGTTGCCGGTCAAGGACACGACCTTATGCTGCGGGCAGTCCATCGGCGGCAGTTGCTCGATCGCCGCCTTCAGTGTGCGTCCGGTGCCGATCGCCATGACAATGGGCGCTTCCGAGCGCAGCCGGCGCTCGATCTCGGCCGCCGCCGCCTCGGCGATGCCGATTGTCGTCGAGTTCGATGTCGGATCGCTCGGCACCACCTCGACAAGGTCGAGCGCGAAACGCGATTTTAGTCGGGCGGCAAGGTCGAGGCAGTTGGCGATCGGGTGGTCGACGCGCACCTTGATCAGACCCTCCGACATGGCCAGCGACACCAGCCGCTGCGCCGTCTGCCTGGAAATGCCCAACTTGGCGGCGATCTGGTCTTGCGTGTTGCCGGCAACATAATAAAGCCAACCGGCGCGCGCGGCATCGTCCAATCTGGTGCTGCCGGTTTCCTGTCGCAAACTCACGTCCTGCCTCCCAAACCCGCGCAACGCTGAAATGGGCGCCATAGCTTACAGCGAATATGCCAGCGCGCAATTGTCTATCGAAAGAGCAATTGCTTGGACGTCTCGCGGGCTGACGAAGGATCAATTCGTCGCGCTTGCGCCCATTTGCCGGCGGGATGGTTTATCTCCACTGGGAAACCGATTAAGGGGATCGGCGAAGGGAGCCGCGCATGACGCCGAAAGCCGTTTTCTGGGATATGGACGGGACGCTGGTCGACAGCGAGCCGTTGCATGAGGCAGCGCTTGTGGCGGCGCTGCGCAGCGTCGGCATCGCCCCGCCGCACGACCTGCACGAGCGCGTGCTGGGCATCGCGGCATGGCCGGTCTACGAGATGCTGCGGGACGAGTTCGGCCTCGACCTGCCCTTCGACGACTGGATCCTGCGCAAATACGATCACTACCTGCCGCTGGCCGAAACGCTGAGGCCGCGCCCCGGCGCGATCGAGGTGTTCAATGAATTGCGCGCGCTCGGCGTGGAGCAGGCGGTGGTCTCCAACTCCGACCGGCTGATCGTCGATGCCAATTTGCGCGCTGTCGGCCTCACCTATCCGGGCATGATGACGGTAAGCCGCAACGACGTGATCGACGGCAAGCCGCTTCCCGAACCCTTCCTGCGCGCCGCTTATCTCGCCGGCGTCGACCCGGCGGATGCTTTCGCCGTCGACGACAGCCTCACGGGCGCCATGGCCGGACTGGCGGCCGGCATGAAGACGATCTTCTGGCCGGAAGCGCCGATGGAGGGCCCGGCCGGAGCGATTGTGATCAACAGCGCCGAGGAATTGCGGGCGCAGTTGGGGCTCTGAGAAAATCGCCAAAGCAGGCGCCGCCCCTCATCCGCCTGCCGGCACCTTCTCCCCGTAAAACGGCAGGGCAATCGAATATGGGTTTATTGGCGAAAGCCAACGCAACGCCGTCATCCTCGGGCTTGTCCCGAGGATCCGCCGTCGCAGGCGGATAGAGCGCGACCAGTTCGGGGAGGCCGGTAGATCCTCGGGACAAGCCCGAGGGTGACGTCATCGAGGCCTGCACGTTATCCGAACTCCGAGAGCCATATGCGATTGCCCTGCCGTTCACGGGGAGCAGGGAAAGGCCGCTCAATTCCGATAGACCGGCTCTTCCTCGTCGAGGATCGCTTTCAGCTCCGCCAGATGGCGCTCGGCCTGGCCGGGATAATCGTCCATCTCGCGCGCGGTCTTCTCGGCGATCTCGTCGGAGAGCGTGCGCAGCGGGCGGCCGGTCCAGAGCGCCTTGATATAGGTCTCGGCGGCGCGCTCGAAGTAGAACATGCGGTTGAAGGTGTCGGCGACCGTGTCGCCGATGACCATCACGCCGTGATTGCCCATGACCATCACCTTGACCTTGGGGTCGATGAGAAGCTGCGAACAGCGCTCGCCCTCCTCCTCGAAGGCCAGCCCGCCGTAATTGGCGTCGACGACATGGCGGTTGAAGAACATGGCCGAGTTCTGGTCGACCGGCGGCAGCGTCGAGTCGGCCAGCGAGGCAAGCACCGTGGCGTGGATCGAATGGACATGCATGGCGCAGCGCGCATGCGCGACGTTGCGGTGGATGGCGCCATGCAGGCCCCAGGCGGTCGGGTCCGGCGCGTTGGGGCCGGAGAGCGTGGCAGGATCGTTGGCGTCGATCAGGAGCAGGTCGCTCGCCTTGATGCGTGAGAAATGCACTTGGTTCGGGTTCATCAGGAACTTTGTGCCGTCCTCATTGACGGACAGCGAGAAGTGGTTGGCCACCGCCTCATGCATGTTGAGCCGCGCGGTCCAGCGGAAGGCGGCGGCGAGGTCGACCCGCTCCTCGTAATAGGGCAGGTTGCTCAGCGGCTCCTTATGCAGGCGGGCAAGGCTCATCGAAAATCCTCCGCTTGGGTTTGTTTTCCGAGAATGCCGCGCGTGGCAGCTGCCAGCAACCGATAATCGGTGGCTCAGCGGATCAAGCCGCCGGACGCGCCGACTGCAGCCCGCCCTGCTCGACGATGAAGTCGATCACCTCCTGCAACCCCTTGCCGCGCGACAGATCGGTGAAGCTGAAGGGCCGTTTGCCGCGCATGCGGCCGGCATCGCTCTCCATCACCTCAAGGTTGACGTTCACATAGGGCGCCAGATCGCTCTTGTTGATGATCAGGAAATCGGAGCGGGTGATGGCTGGGCCGCCCTTGCGCGGGATTTCCTCGCCCTGGCAGACCGAGATGACATAAAGCGTCAGATCGGCGAGGTCAGGCGAGAAGGTGGCGGCGAGATTGTCGCCGCCGGATTCGATGAAGATGATGTCGAGGTCGGGGAATTTCTTGTTCAGCTCGGCAATGGCGCGCAGATTGATCGAGGCGTCCTCGCGGATGGCCGTATGCGGACAGCCGCCGGTCTCGACGCCGACGATGCGCTCTTCGGGCAATGCTTGTAGCCGCGCGAGCATCATCGCGTCCTCCTTGGTGTAGATGTCGTTGGTGACGACGGCGATTGAAAAATCGTCGCGCAACGCCTTGCAGAGCTTTTCGGTGAGCGTGGTCTTGCCGGAGCCGACGGGGCCGCCAATACCGATGCGAAGAGGACCGTTTTTCGACGTCATGCCGGGAACTCCGTGATGGCGAGAATTGCGAAGCCCAGCCCGATCAACAGGCAGAGCGGCGAATAGAGGCTTTGGTCGAGCCGCGCGAAAGGCTGCTCGGGCGCCAGCCTGCGCCACCAAGGCGTGAAGCCGGCTATGCCGCGACCAAGGAAGACGAGGCCGATCATCAATGCGGTGGCCGCCAGACCTTCTCGTGGAAAGGGCGTCGCGAAGACGCCAGCCAGCGCCAGCGGCCAGAGCGTCGCCAGTACCAGGCAAGCGGCGACGGCAAAACTCGCGAAGGACGACGGCATCTCATCGATGCCTCGGAAGCCGACGACGGCACGGGCGCAGGACGGCTGGTCCGTACCCGGCCAGATGCCGCCTATGCCCCAATAGACATGCAGCGTGGTGATCAGGAGCAGGACGAAGGAGAGGATGATGGCAAGCACGGTCATGAGCGGAACAGCCTGGAATATTGCGTTTCGTGCTGCATCGCCGCTATGTCGGACATGAAGGCCGCGCCGCCCAGATCGTCCAGGCTGGAAGCGGCGGCGCGCGAGGCAGTCGTCAGCGCCAAAGATTCGAAGCCGGCTAACAATGCGACAGCGTCGGCCTGGCCAATGACGCCGAGCCTGATCGCCGCCTGCACAAGATTGGAGAAGAAAGCCTGCAAGAAGGCGGACAGGGCCGGCGAAAGGTCGACACCGCCGCTGCCGGCAACGGCGCCGACCGCAACGCAATAGGGGCAGTCGGCCGGCAAACGCTCCAAAGCCGGAGACGACCAGGCGGACGCCGCCTGGAGGAAGGCCGCGCCTTGGAGCATTGTCTCCATATGGCGTTCCTGTGAGCTGGCAAGCGCCTCGGCCAGCGCGGCGACTTCGTTGAGATCGCCATCATCGCGCGCGCGGCGCCAGCTTTCGGCGAAGAGCACGGCGTCGTTCCAGCCCGAGCCAATCTCGACCAGAGTCTCAAGCCAGCTGGCGAGATCTTTGCGATCGGCGATCAATCCGTCATGCACGGCGCGCTCGAGCCCGTGACTGTAAGAGAAACCACCGACCGGAAAGGCCGGCGACAGCCAGGCCATCAGCCGCAAAAGTGCGACGGTGGAAAGCTGCTCAGTCATGATGATGGTGGTGGTGGTGATGGTCGTGATCGTGATGATCATGGTGGTCATGATCGTGATGATCATGCGAATGGCCGTGGTCGTGGCCATGCCCGGAATAGGCGCCGCGCACCGGACTGAACGGCTGCGAAACCTCTTTCACCGTGGCGCCGAGCCCTTCGAGCATCGCCTTGATGACATGGTCGCGCAGGATGAGGATGCGGTCGGCCTCGATCGCCGCCGCGAGGTGGCGGTTGCCGATGTGCCAGGCAAGCTCGGTGAGATGAACCGCGTCGCGGGCGCGGATGTCGTAGACCTCCTCGGGCGCCGCGACGATCTCGAGCTGGCGGCCGTCTTCCAGCACCAGCCGGTCGCCATTGGCGAGCGCCACCGGCTCGGGCAGGTCGACCAGCACCTTGTCGCCGCCGGCGGTCTCGACGGCGCGGCGGCGCAGATGGCGCTCGTCATGCGGCAGCACGGCCTTGTCGTAGGGCGCGGTCAAACCCGGATCGCCGGCGGCAAGCACCGAGACGGCGCGCGGAAACTTGGTGAAATCGGTATTGATGTTGAGCTTCATTTCATGGCTCCGCCATTAGCTTGGGCGCGGGCACGAGCGGGTCGCGACAGCACGCGGTCGAAATAGGCGCCGACCCGTTCTGAGTCGATCGGGAATCTGCCGGCGCGAGCCCAGCCGCCCATATCGCCCAGCAACACGTCAACGGCGGAGAACCGATCGCCCAAAGCATAGGGCTTGTCGCCAAGCCGGCGATCCAGCGCTTTTATTTCGGATGCGAAATCATAGGCCGCGGCCGGGCCGACATCGACCCGAACGTCCTTGGGCAGCAGGAAGCGGTGGCGCAGCTTGTTCCAGAGCGGCGCTTCGAGCTCGCTCTGGGCGAAGTGCATCCATGAGTCCATCTCGGCGCGCCCAGCAACACCCGGATTGGCGCCCATGCCTTTGTCGGCATGCTTGTCGGCCAGATAGACGCAGATCGCCGCGGAATCCGTGACTTTAAGGTCGCCGTCGATCAGGATCGGCACCTTGCCGGACGGGTTGAGCGCATAGGCTTCCGGTGAGCGCAGCTTGACCTCGACGAACTCGTAGGGCTGCCCGAGCTCCTCGAGCATCCAGAGCACCCGGCTGACGCGGGAGCCGCGCGATCCGACAGCCTTGTACATGGTTGAACTCTTGCCTTTTCCGAGAACTCTACCGCATCGCGAACGCTCAGACGATGGTGTCGAACAGCCGCAGGATGAACGATATCTGGTAAATCAGCGCGGCCGTGACGAAAGCGATGTGGAAGCGTTTGTCGCGCACCAGGATCGCGACGATGCACAGCGCCACGAAGACGGGCGTGCGGATCAGATATTCGTTGCCGAAGCGGGCGAAATGCGCCGGACCCTTGAGCAGCGTGTCGATCACGTCGAGCAGATAGGTCGCCGCCAGCAGCCCGAAGAACCAGGCGCGGCGCGAGTAGAAATAATCTTCGTAGCTGGTGTAATCGAGCATCGAATCCGGAAACAGCAGTGCGCAGAGCAGGAACAGCGTAATGGCGTAAAAGATGATGAAAAGGTACTTGCCGAAGGTCCAGTTCTCGATGGCGTAAAGGCCGAACTCCCACCACCAGAAATGCACCAGCATCAGCAGCACCGAGGCGACCCAGGCGAGATGCACGGCGTAGAGCCGATACTGGCCGGGATGCTGGACGATGCGCGCGGTTCCCGAAAGCAGACGCGTGACGCCGAGGCCGATCACCATGCCCATGACGATGCGGATATGCGGGAAGATGTCGTGCTGGGAGGCGATTTCGGTGGACATGCCTGTTCACAATGCTGCTGCTTGCCGCATATTGCGATCTGCGCACGCGCGCTGCAACGATATTTGGCCGTTCACCGATAAGCGCTGTCAGAACAGGAAATACCGCTGCGCCATCGGCAGCACGGTCGCCGGCTCGCAGGTCAAGAGATCGCCGTCGGCGCGCACCTCGTAGGTTTCGGGATCGACCTCGACATGCGGCGTGGCGTCGTTGAGCACCATGGAATGCTTGCCGATGCCGGCACGCGTGTTCTCGACCGCGACCATCGCCTTGTCGACTCCCAGCCTTTGCTGCAGGCCAGAGTCAAGCGCCGCCTTCGAGACGAAAGTCACCGAGGAGTTGGTCAGCGCCTTGCCATAGGCGCCGAACATCGGCCGATAATGCATCGGTTGCGGCGTCGGGATCGAGGCGTTCGGGTCGCCCATGGGCGCGGCCGCGATCGAGCCGCCTACCAGCACCATTTCGGGTTTCACGCCGAAGAAGGCCGGGTTCCACAGCACGAGATCGGCGCGTTTGCCGACCGTGATCGAGCCGATCTCCTTCGACAAGCCATGCGCGATGGCCGGATTGATGGTGTATTTGGCGATATAGCGGCGGACGCGGAAATTGTCGTTGTCACCGGTTTCGTCGGGCAGCGCGCCGCGCTGGCGCTTCATCTTGTCGGCGGTCTGCCAGCAGCGGATCGCCACCTCGCCGACGCGGCCCATGGCCTGGCTGTCGGAGGAGATGATCGAGAAGGCGCCGATGTCGTGCAGGATGTCCTCCGCCGCGATCGTCTCCTTGCGGATGCGGCTCTCGGCGAAGGCGATGTCCTCGGGGATCGACGGCGACAGATGGTGGCAGACCATCAGCATGTCGAGATGCTCGGCCAAGGTGTTGACCGTGTAAGGCCGGGTCGGATTGGTCGAGGACGGGATGACGTTGGGCAGGCCGCAGACCTTGATGATATCGGGCGCGTGGCCGCCGCCGGCGCCCTCGGTGTGGAAGGCATGGATGGTGCGGCCCTTGATTGCCGCCACCGTGTTCTCGACGAAGCCCGATTCGTTCAGCGTGTCGGTGTGGATCATCACCTGCACGTCATAGTCGTCGGCGACCGACAGGCAGCAATCGATCGCCGCTGGCGTGGTGCCCCAGTCCTCATGCAGCTTCAGCGAGCAGGCGCCGGCCAGCACCATTTCTTCCAGCGCCGCCGGCCTTGACGCATTGCCCTTGCCCGACAGGCCGATATTCATCGGGAAGGCGTCGAAAGACTGGATCATGCGCGCCATGTGCCAGGGGCCGGGCGTGCAGGTGGTGGCCAAGGTCCCATGCGCCGGACCGGTGCCGCCGCCCAGCATCGTGGTGATGCCGCTCATCAGCGCTTCCTCGATCTGCTGCGGGCAGATGAAATGGATATGCGCATCGAAGCCGCCGGCCGTCAGGATCTTGCCTTCGCCGGCGATGATCTCGGTGCCGGGACCGATGATGATGGTGACGCCATCCTGCATGTCCGGATTGCCGGCCTTGCCGATCGCGGCGATGCGGCCGTCCTTCAGGCCGATATCGGCCTTGACGATGCCGGTAAGCGCATCGACGACCAGCGCATTGGTGATGACGGTATCGACCGCGCCGCCCAAACGCGTGACCTGGCTCTGGCCCATGCCATCGCGGATGACCTTGCCGCCACCGAATTTTACTTCCTCGCCGTAAACAGTGAGGTCCTTCTCGACCTCGACGAACAGCTCGGTGTCGGCAAGCCGCACCTTGTCGCCGACAGTCGGTCCATACATCTGCGCATAGGAGGCGCGGCTTATCCTGGCCATCAGCGATTGCTCCCAAAATTCCAATTGTTTGTGTAGAGGGCACACATTGTCGCCACCCAATGGTCACGCAATGACCCGTTCGGCGACACTTTGCGCGCCCATTTGGCGGTTGAGGTACGCGAGTCAGCCCAAAACGACCGTTTGCCCAACCGATGGAAGGAACATCCATGCGCAAAACGATAGTCATCGCCGCAGCCACCACCCTGATGATGGCGGGCGCCGCGAGCGCCCAGCAACAGCCCAGTCCGACCCCGACCGCGCCTGATCAGGCGGCGCCGAAGGGCCAACCGGCCGTGCCGACGATCCAGAGCGTCAACGTCGTCGACATTACCGAACTGCCCAAGGACACGCAGACGCAGGTCAACCAGATCGTGGCGCAGCGCGGCGATGCCGGCCTGCAGAGCTTGCGCAAGTCGATCGACGCCACGCCCAAGGTGAAATCCGCGCTCGAAGCCAAGGGCATGAGCTCGGCGCAGGTGATCGCCGCCAGCATGCAGCCCAACGGCGCGCTGACGCTGATCACCAAGAAGGCGAGCTGATTGCGCGCCAGGGCGGGCCGCCTCGCGGTCCGCCGCCCATATTTTGAAAAGAATGCGGGCCGCCTTGCGGTCCGCCATCCGGCTTTTGCTGGGAACCACCGGCCAGACCGGACAGTTTCGCTGTTTTCGCCCCGTCACGAGTTCAGTCAGGAGCGAATAATGGCGAATACTCGGCCTTTTGCAAAATGCAGTTCCGTGGTTGTCACCGCGCTCTTCATGGTCGCGCCCCAGGCGGCGTCCG
The DNA here is from genome assembly GCF_002295065.1 of Mesorhizobium sp. WSM3859. GTDB lineage: Bacteria > Pseudomonadota > Alphaproteobacteria > Rhizobiales > Rhizobiaceae > Mesorhizobium. The sequence continues at coordinate 30,788 of NZ_NSGG01000024.1, read as the reverse complement.
CGGCGCAGCCGCTGAACAACGGCAGGCCTGCCGCGGCGATTGTCGATTCCGATGTCCGCCAGGAAGAGGCGCTCGCCCGGACGGAGGCCGGAAAGGTCATCTCGGCCATCAATCGCACCCGCGACAACATCGGCACGGTGCGCAAGACCACCAAGCTCGACACGGTCGACATCGTGTTCCTGACCGATGCGGCGCGCAGCGAAGGCGGGCCGCCGCCGGCCATCGAGAACAAGATGAAGCAGCATCAGGAGGACGTCGCCGAGCTGCGCCAGGAGATCGAGGCGAACGCCTTGCTCTTCAACGCGATCGATTCGCGGCGCGTGCAGGCCGAGGACGTGCTCGCCGTGCAGTTCGACAATCCGGGGAAGGTCGTCATCTACGCGGCAGCCAAGCCGCCGAGGTGATGTGGGCGCACCGCCGGATCTCACAGCTTGCCCATCACCTTCTGCTGAAAACCATAGACCTCGCGCTTGCCGCCCAGCGGCACCAGCGTGACGTCGCGTTCCTGCCCCGGCTCGAAGCGCATGGCGGTGCCGGCGGCAATGTCGAGGCGCATGCCGCGCGCGCTCTCGCGGTCGAATTTCAAGCCCTCATTGGTCTCGAAGAAATGATAGTGGCTGCCGACCTGGATCGGACGGTCACCGCTGTTGGCGACCTTGAGCGTGACGGTCGGCCGGCCCTTGTTGAGCTCGATGTCGCCTTTGGCCGCAATAACTTCACCGGGGATCATCGCGCCCTCACACCATGCCAAAGGCCAGGCCAATGCCAATCGCCGCGCAAGCGGCACCGGCGGCGCGCGCCAGGCCACGGAAGCGCGACCCAAGCCCGAGGCCGGCCGCCATGCCGATACCGTGGAGGAGTGCCGTGGCCATCGCGAAACCGGCCATATAGTCCAGGCCCCCGACATTTTCCGGCACCTCGGTGCCATGGGCGTGGCCGTGGAACAACGCGAACAGGCCGATGATGGCCACCCCGGCCGAGACCGGCAGGTCGATCGCCAGCGCCACCAGCAGGCCGAGCGCCACGACCGACGCGAGGATGCCTGGCTCGACGAAAGGCACCGGCACATGCAGCATGCCGAGCGCGCCGCCGGCGAGCATCACGCCGAGGAAGGCAAGCGGCCAGGCCCAGAGCGCCTTGCCACCCTTCAGCGCCGCCCACAGGCCGACGGCGATCATCACCGTCATGTGGTCGAGGCCGCACAGCGGGTGCGCGAAGCCGGCAGCGAAGGACAAGGTGGAGCCTGCTCCGACATGGGCGTAAGCCGGCATCGCCGCAGCCAGCAGGAGGATGACGGCGAGCGTGCTGCGTTTCGTCGAGGCGGAGATCATCTTTGTGCCCTTTCCAATTGTCCTGTTCAAGCGGCCTTGCGCGGACCGCAGCCTTCGGCCTTGAGCACGCGCCTGGTCGATGGCGGATATTTCGTCAGCTTCCCCGCCGGCCGGATCGGCCGCGGCGCGAAATTGCCGCCGCAATTCGGGCAGACGCCGCCCAGCACATTATCGACGCAGTCGGCGCAGAAGGTGCATTCGAAGGTGCAGATCAGCGCATCGGCCGCCTCCGGCGGCAGATCCTTGTCGCAGCATTCACAATTGGGCCTGAGTTCCAGCATCGGTCTTCCTCCTCACCGGATGGGTTCGTGCACGGTCACCAGCTTCGTGCCGTCGGGAAACGTCGCTTCGACCTGGACGTCGTGGATCATCTCGGCGATGCCGTCCATCACCTGGGCCCGGGTGACGACATGGGCGCCCGCCTCCATCAGTTCCGCGACCGGGCGGCCGTCGCGCGCGCCTTCGACGACGAAGTCGGTGATCAGGGCGATGGCTTCGGGATGGTTGAGCTTGACGCCGCGCTCCAGGCGCTTGCGCGCCACCATCGCCGCCATGGCGATGAGCAGCTTGTCTTTTTCACGCGGCGTAAGATTCATGCAATGTCCCGGTATTTCAGATCAGAGTGACCACAATTTAGGCAGGCCGGCCCGTCCATTGAGCAGTTCGACAAGCGGAACCAGCCGCTTGCGGAGCTGGTAGCCGTCGCCGGCGCTAAGCCTCGCAAGAAGCTTGCCAGATCGGCCGACGTTCCAGAAACTGGCGCCGCCCCAGCCCCCGATGCCGGGATCGCCGATGATGGCGCGGACCTTGTCCAGCAGGTCTTCGGCTTGCCGCGAGACAAGCAGCACCGTGGCGACGGCCAGCGCGCCGCTGGTCGCTGCCGGCTGCTGGAGCGTTGCGGCGATATCCGGACCGATCCGGAAATCCTCCGCATGGATCAGCGTGCCGCCCTGGCGGACCCGCCAGCGGTCGTGGAAGCTGCCTTGAACCGTCCGCTCGCCCATCGCCAGCCGGCCGAAGAGCGTGGCTTCGAGCACTAGCGCCTCGGCATCCTCAGCGAGATCGACATCCAGCGTGCGGGCGAAGGCGGCACGATCGAAAACGATGGTTTCCTGCGGCAGCCAGGCTATGCGGCCGCCCGGACCAACCCGCAGGCCGACGGTTGTCTCGGCCCTGTCGGCGGCGGCGCGATAGACCTTTTCGCAGGCCTGGGTGGTGATGGAGGCGGAGGCCTCGGCGCCGACTTCGATCGTCCAGCCGAGGCGGTCGCCCCCGGTCATTCCGCCGGCTGTGTTGATCAGCACCGCCTCGAGCGGATCGCCTTGCACCGCCGGCAGGCGGATCTTGGCCGATCCGTCCTGATAGAGCCGCTGCAGGCGCGTCCGGCCATCGCTCTTGCCGCAGAAAAGCCTGGCTCGCCCTGCAACACGTTGCGCGGCAGGCAGAGGAGGAGCGGCCAAAGGCGAGGCGGGGTTGGATGCCAAGGTGTTCTCGATCGTGTCCACGATTCCAGGTTAAGCACTCCGCCGGCTTTGTCGATATATCGCTTGTTGCTTGACAACGTTTTGGTTTCTATAGAGGGAAGCCACCCTGGAGCGGTCGCGCGGTGTCTGGCGAGGTAAGGGCAACGGCGTTGTTGGATCCGGGGATCAAAAGGGGCGCTGATCAGTTGGCGTCGGGAAACGACAGGGAAGGAACCGAATGGCTGACCAACTGACGACCGAGATCATCGAAAAGATCAAAGCGCATGCCGATACCGGCGGCGAGGAGATCACCGCCGCCACCGATCTCAGCACGCTCGGCATCCATTCGCTGGAGCTGACCGAGATCATCTTCGATCTCGAGGAGAAGTACGGCATCGAGATCGAGATGAACACGGTCGACGCCTGGAGCAACCTCAAGAACGTCGGCGACATGGTCGAGGCGGTTCGCGAACTGATCGCGAAAAAAGCCTGACTGCATGCAAAAACGCGTCGTCATCACCGGCATCGGCGGGATTTGCGGGCTCGGCAACGATGCGGCGGCGATATGGGACGCCATGCGCGCCGGCCGCTCGGCCATCGGCCCGATCGACAACCCGTCGCTGCATGACCTCAAGGTCAAGACCGGCTGCGAAATCAAGCAGTTGCCGGACCATGGCATCGACCGCAAGCAGGTCGTGTCGATGGACCGCTTCAGCCTGCTGGCGGTGATCGCCGCGCGCGAGGCCATGCGGCAATCCGGATTGACGGCGCATGCCGACAACACCTACCGGATGGGCGCGATCGTCGGCATCGGCGTCGCCGGCTTCGAGACCATCGAGGAGAATTACCGCGCGATCCTGATCGAGGGGCGCAACCGCGCCGCCATCTTCACCGTGCCGAAAGTGATGCCGGGCGCGGCCGCCGGCCAGGTCAGCATGGCGCTCGGGCTGCGAGGCCCTGTCTTCGGCGCCACCTCGGCCTGCTCGTCCGCCAACCATGCGATCTCCTCGGCCGTCGACCAGATCAGGCTCGGCCGCGCCGACGTGATGGTCGCCGGCGGCACCGAAGCGCCGCTGGTGTGGGGCGTGCTCAAGGGCTGGGAGGCGCTGAGGGTGCTTTCACCCGACACCTGCCGGCCGTTCTCGGCCGACCGCGCCGGCCTTGTGCTTGGCGAAGGCGCCGGCATGGCGGTGCTCGAAAGCTACGATCACGCGATGGCGCGCGGCGCCACGATTTTGGCGGAGATCGCCGGCGTCGGGCTTTCCGCCGATGCCTCCGACATCGTCGCGCCGACCGTCGAGGGACCGGAAGCGGCGATGCGTTTCTGCCTGGCGGATGCCGGGCTCAACCCGGAAGACGTCGACTACCTCAACGCGCATGGCACCGGCACCAAGGCCAACGACCAGATCGAGACCGCCGCGATCAAGCGCGTCTTCGGAAACCACGCCCCTTCGCTTTCAGTGTCGTCGACCAAGTCGATGCATGCGCATTGCCTAGGCGCTTCCGGCGGGCTGGAGATGATCGCCTGCGTGATGGCGATCCGCGACGGCATCGTGCCGCCGACCGCCAACTACCGCGAGCCGGACCCGGAATGCGACCTCGACGTGACGCCGAACACGGCGCGCGAGCGCAAGGTGCGCGCCGCGCTCAGCAACAGCTTCGCCTTCGGCGGAACCAACGCGGTGCTGGCCTTCAAGGCCGTCTGAGCGCAGCCTGCCGGTTGGCGCATGGCAAGCCGCTTGCCGGTGTATTGATCCTGGCCGGTTGCGGACCTAATTCATGCTCACCCCGCAGTATTCTTTGCCACCCATTATGAGCGCCGCCCGCGCCAGTCCCTATCCGGAGTTTCCGATGACCGACCTGTCCGCCTTTCCGATCGCCAAGCGCTGGCCGGCCATGCAGCCCGAGCGCCTGCAGCTCTATTCCGCCACCACGCCCAATGGCGTGAAGGTCTCGATCGCGCTGGAGGAGATCGGCCTGCCCTATGAGCCGCATTATGTCGATATCGGCAAGAACGAGAGCTGGACGCCGGAGTTCCTGTCGCTCAACCCGAACGGCAAGATACCGGCGATCATCGATCCGGATGGTCCGGGCGGCAAGCCGATCGGCCTGTTCGAGTCCGGCGCCATCCTGCTCTATCTGGCCGACAAGACCGGCAAGCTCGTTCCCGCCGATCCGGCGCGGCGCTACGAGACGATCCAGTGGGTGTTCTTCCAGATGGCGGCAATCGGCCCGATCTTCGGACAGGTCGGCTTCTTCCACAAATTCGCCGGGCGCGAGATTGCCGACAAGCGGCCGCTCGAGCGCTACCGCGACGAGTCGCGGCGGCTGATCGGCGTGCTCGAAACGCGGCTGAAGAACCGCAAGTGGATCATGGATGACGACTACACCATCGCCGACGTGTCGATGCTGGGCTGGGTGCGCAACCTGATCGGCTTCTACGAAGCGCGCGACCTGGTCGGCTTCGATGATTTCCCGACCGTCGCCGAATGGCTGGAGCGCGGGTTGGCGCGGCCGGCGGTGAAAAGGGGCCTCACTATTCCGGCAAGGGGCTAAAAGCTATTCAGGAAAGCGAATAATGGCCGGGCGCAGCGACTTCACAGCCTGCCGTGTGGGATTGCGTAACCTAGGGCCTATTTCGCCTTGGCCTTGGCGCCACCACGGTTGAACACCGAGGCCGCAAGCCGCGCGGTGGCAACGACCGCCCCTGTCGCGACGCTCGCCACGGTACTGATCGGACCAGACGTCTTGGCCGCGGGCTTCGGATGCTTCCCGCTCTTGGCCGCGACCTTGTGGACCGCTGCCTTGTGAGCCGCGCCGGGCGTCACTTTCTTCGGTGCCGCCTTGCCAAAGGCCAGCTTGGCGTCTTTCGACCGCTCGGCGGTCGCGGGGCCGGCGCCGGCCTTGGCCTGCGTCGCTCTGGATTGTGTGGCCCGGGTTTTCTTGGCCACGGGTTTTCTGCTGTTGGTTGCCATCTGACGGCTCCTGCTTGTTTTCTTTCGCAATTCCGGACGGAAGGCGGTTGCACGCCCACTCGGAATTGCTCCGTCACCGCACAATTCGGAACAGAGTGATAACGGGGTGAAAACCTTAAAGTTCCCGCCGGAAAATATTGAAAATTGAGCAGGTTAACCAATCACTAGGGTCGTTAACCAACGACCAGTCATTGACCAATGACCAGATCGGCCGGCCTGCGCCGCGCCAGCACCCGCTCGATGTTGGGCATGTCGTTGGAGGCGATCCAGGCGCGGGCGTCCTCATCCGACTTGCCATGCTCGCGCCAGCGCTCCATCAGCCGGCGCTCGAGCTCGTTGCGCGGCACGTCGACGAAAATGGTGAAATCGAACAAAGGCGCCAGCCGCGACCACGGCTCCTCGTCGAGCAGCAGGTAATTGCCCTCGACCAGGATGAATTTTGTGTCGGCGGAAACGATCTCGGCCGCCGCGCGCGACAGTTCGATGCTGCGGTCGAAGACCGGGATGGCGATGTCCGGCTCGCCGGAGCGGATGCGCTTCAGCAGCGTCTCGAAGCCGGCGAAATCGAAGGTTTCCGGCGCGCCCTTGCGGGGACGCAGGCCACGGCGGTTGAGGATGATGTCGTCATAATGGAAGCCGTCCATCGGCACGACTTCCGAGCTACCTTCTGGGAGAAGCTCATGCAGGCTCGCCGACAGCGTCGACTTGCCGGAACCCGGCGGACCGGCAATGGCGACGACGAAGCGCTTGGCCTTGCCGGCACGCTTGAAGATGGCGGCTGTGATATGGGCGATCTCGGACATCGGCGCCTCTTCGGTAAGGTTGCGGCCGGTATTTTGGCGGGTGTGGATGGAAAATTCAAACCTCGTTCCTTGATGCCGAGGTTAGGACGGCTTGCCGGCGGTCTCTGCCTTCGAGATTGGCCGGAACGCCCTTCCCTTCGTCATCCACGGGCGGAGCAAGGAGCGAAGCGACGCGCGCAGACCCGAGGATCCATTCCGTGACGCCAAGGCCTTGTAACGGCGCGATCAAGGTAACGGCATGGATTCCAGGGTCTGCGCGCGTCGCTTCGCTCCTTGCTCCGCCCGTGGATGACGAATTTCCAGATGCGCTGCCCCTCCAACTTACGCCGGAACCGAGCGCCCAATGCGCAGGAAGTCACCGTCGAACGGGACGTCCTTTTGCGAACCGTCAACAGTACGGACGCGCAAGTAGTCACGAGCGGCTTCGATGCCCGGCGCCTCGGCCTCGGCGAACGGAACCGCACCGATGACATGGCGGAACGAGACCGACCGCCCTTCGGCCAGCGCAAACGCAGTCGCCACGCCTTCATGCTTGAGCCAATTGTCGCCGAGCGAGGCGGCGTGGCCGATGGCGCTGCGGCCGTCCTCGATGCCGAGCACGCCGAGATGGCGGCCGCTCCAGGGTGCGTAGTCGCGGCCGCCATTCGAGAACCAGAGCATCGTCACCGGCAGTTCGGCCGGGTTCTTCAGCACCAGCACCAGGTCCCGCTCGGCGCGGCGCGCAACAGCGGTCCAGCCGGGGCCGCCGTGATCCGCCTCGACCAGGGTGATGAAATCCTCGCGCTTGTCTTCCATGCGGTAGTCGGTGAGGTCTGTTGTGCCGCCGGTGGCGAGCGGAAACTGCGTGAGGTCGTCGGCTCTGGCCGGATAGGCCAGCATGAAGCGGCCGCGCGCCGGGTCGGGCTCCAGCGGCGTTGGGGGCGTGACAGCGACGCGCTTGGGCGAGAAGGCGAGCCGGCCGCCGCCCTGCATGACCGTCATCGGATGATGGGCGACGGAGATCGCGCCCGAGCCGCCCAAGAAGATGTGCTCCTGGTAGAGGAACGGATGGCCGTCGCGCAGCGTGAAGACCTTGTCGACGGTGGCGCCCATCACCTTACGGCGCAGCCGGAACACGGCGCGCCGGCCGCCGGCAATCGCGGCGTTCTCCACGACGTCCCATTCGCTGTTGGCAGGCCAGCCATGCAGGGGCGCGGCTTCGACATCGCTCGTCGAAAAAGGCGCGCAGAGGAAATCGCCCGAGAGTCGCACCGTGCCTTCGGGCAGGTTCGCGGGCAATGTCTCGCGCGGCGAGCCGACCCAGGGCGCGCGATGCAGCGGCGTCAGGACGCGGCCGTCGGCCTCGACCTCCATGGCGGCGATATGGCCGACGGCGAGATCGAGCGAGACGGAGATGCCCTTTGCGTTGATGGTGACGGCATCCATTGTGCTATCCCGCGAATCTTTTGGTGGCCGGCAACAGAGCCTGCTCAGGGCTCTCGGCGCAAGCGCAGTGGTTGGCAATTTGCATCAGCCGTGCCTGTCCGGACGAGAAAGCCAATTCTTGACCGTCGGCGCCGCCCCTCATCGCCCTGCCGGGCACTTCTCCTCGTATAGTGACGGGGAGAAGGGGCTGGCCGCAAACTCGGCGCCTTCCCGGCAACGTTGGCGATTGGCGAAACCCGCGATGACTGCCCCCCTCTCCCCGTTACTACACGGGGAGAGGATGCCGGCAGGCAGGTGAGGGGCGGCGCCGACGCTGGAAGAAAATATCCACTCTCAACCCCCAGACCGATTTCGCAGCGAGCAGGCCTTCGCTACTGCCGCTTATACTCCCTGACCGGCGACTTGGTGCCGTCCGTATAAGTCACCTGCACCGCCATCGATTTCACGTCGTCCTTGACCTTGAAATAGGGCTGGTAGTCGGAGGGAATGGCATAAGGGTCCTTGGCGTCGCAGGGCGGCATCTTGATCTCCTTGTCGAGCGCCGTGCCGTTCAGGCTGTAATGCACTTCCTTGATCGCGCAGCGGTAGGACAGCATCTGGGTGAAATAGACCAGGCCGCGATTGCCGCCGGAATCAAAAGCGATCCACGACGTCCAGAACTGATCGAGGACCTGCTTGTTCTCCTGCTGCAGCGCGCCGTCCGGATCGAAACGGATGTCGAAGGGGCCGGTTTCGCGGCCGCGGATGTCGAGATATTTGATGGCGATGGTGGTGGCGGCGGTGCTGTCCGGCAATTCGAAGCTCGGATTGGGCATCGGCTTGCCGGTGCGCTGGTCGTTCATCGCCATAACCCCGGTGTCGGTGAACGGGCCGGAATCGCCGAGGCGCCAGGAGATCGCCGTTGCCGGCTCGGGCAGCGAGATCGTCATCGACCAGCCGGAATTGGAGCGCATCGGAGTCAGCGTCGGCACGAAGCGCGACGGGTCGAGCACATCGCCCAACGCCGTCAGCCGGCTGCGGCTGCGGTCCAGCCAGTCGGCCAGCTGCGTCTGGTCGACGAAATATTTGAGCAGGCCGCCATCCTTCTCGTAGGAGACGAATTTGCTCAGCGCCTGCGCCTCGCTGCGCTTGTCGGCGAGCGTCTGGCTGCCGAGGCGGTCCTCGGAAAACTCCTGCGCCAGGAGAAAGTAAGCCGGCGCGTAATCCGGGTTGGCCGCGATGAAGACGTTGAGCTTGTCGAGCCGCTGCGCATCGTCGAACTGCAGGAGATGCACGAGCTTGATCGACGGCGCCTTGGCCTTTTCCGCGAGCGTGCCGAACACTTCGCGGGCGCCGGCCTTGCCGTCCTGGACCCGGAGCAGCGTGGCAAAGCGCGTATAGGGATCGATCGCGTCGACATCGAAGCCGGCAAAGGCGAGGTAGGAGCGGCGGGCATTGAGCATGTCGCCGGCGAGCTCATAGACGCGGGCGTTGTGGTAGAACTCGTCCGGACGCTTCGGATCGGCGATCGCCCCGCCCTGCGCGGAGAGCTGGGCAAAACCCTTGGCGATGGTGTCGATCGAAGCGGCGATCTGCTCGGTGGTCGCCTGCAGCTTTTCAGCCTGCGCCTGCTGCTGTTGCTGGCCGGCGGCCAAGGTGTCGGTCGTCTGCTTGACCGCTTCGACGGTCTTCTGCGTCTCCGCCCCCTGCGCCGACTGCTGCTGTTGGGCGGACGCGATCTGCTCGGTCTTCTGCGCGACCGTATCCGTGGTTTGCTTCACCGCCTTCACGGTCTTTTGCGTCTCGGCGCCCTGCGCGGTCTGTTGTTGCTGCGTGGAAGCGATCTCCTGCGCGGTCTTGGCGACCGTGTCGGTCGACTTCTTGACCTCCTCGACCGTTTTCTGCGTCTGGGTGACCGTCTGCTCGATCTTCGCCACCTTCTGCGAGACGATGCCCAGCGATTGCTGCAGCTCGGCGACCGCAGGCACAAGATTGGCGATCACGCCGTTCTGCGAACTCGTTTCCTGCTGGATGCCGTAGACGCCGCCGGCGATTGCCGCCGCACTGGTGGCGAAGATCAGCGCCGGCATCGCCTTGGCGGCCAGCACCAGCCGCAGCACGATGGCGATGGCGATGACGATGGCCGCGACGGCAGCGACCAGGGCAATATAGGCGGCAAAGGGCCCGAGCGGGTTGAGCACGTCGCCGACCGCGCCGCTGATGAAAGCGAAGCTCGCCGCCCATTTGCCGGTGCGGCTGAGCGAGGCCCTGAGCAACGAGGTCGTACCCGTGGCGATTTCCGACATGCCGATCCCCCCAAATCCAAGCCGCGACATATTAGCGGAAAGCTGGGGCGGATGGCAAAAGCGGGGCGAAGCCAGGGTGGACGGCCCCTCACCCAGCCTCCGCTTCGCTCGGCTGACCTCTCCCCAAGGGGAGAGGAGACTGTCGGCGCCGGCGCCAGCCTCTTCTCCCCCCACGGGGAGAAGGTGGCCGCGAAGCGGCCGGATGAGGGGGCGGCGCCAACGTCGAAGGACAAAGAACCACCTTCTCCACCCCCCAAAACCTGGGCAAATGCTTCATTGCCGCCGTTAACCAGTTGGACGCGGCACATGGGTTACGTTAGCTTCGCCGCATCTCAGCAACAGCTTTAGAACAGTCTTGCCCCGTCCCTTCCCTTTCCTCCAGAAACTCATCGCCGTGTTGGCCTTGCTCGCGCTGGTTGCCGGCTGCACGACGGCAGCACCGCCTGAAAGCGTGCTTGCCGTGCCGGCGCAACCGCAGAAATACGCGGCGATCGTGGTCGACGCCTCGACCGGCAAGACCCTGTTCGAGGTCAATTCGCGGTCGCAGCGCTATCCGGCGTCGCTGACCAAGATGATGACGCTTTACATGCTGTTCGAGGCGCTGGAGAGCGGCCGGGTGACCAAGGAAACGCGGATCCCGGTTTCCGACCATGCCGCCTCGCAGCCGCCGACAAAACTGCGTTTTAGGCGCGGCGAGACGATCGACGTCGATTCCGCCATCCGCGCCATGGTGGTGAAGTCGGCAAACGACGTGGCGGTGGCGGTGGGCGAATATCTGGGCGGCGGCTCGGAGGACCAGTTCGCCGCCATGATGACCGCCAAGGCGCGCTCGCTCGGCATGAGCGGCACCAATTTCCGCAACGCCTGCGGCCTGCCCGACGACGGCCAGGTGACCACGGCGCGCGACATGGCGGTGCTGGGCATGGCGCTGGAAAAGCGCTTCCCGCAGCATTTCCACTATTTCTCCGAAAGCGACTTCATGTTCCGCGGCAGGCTGGTGCGCGGCCACAACGACATGCTGGGCCGCGTGCGCGGCGTCGACGGTATCAAGACCGGCTACATCCGTGCCTCCGGCTACAACATCGTCACCTCCTACAATGCCGACGGGCGGCATCTGGTCGTGGTGGTGATGGGCGCCGATAGCGCGCGCCAGCGCAACGACCACGTCGAGGCGCTGATCCAGCGCAGCCTCGGACCGACGATCGCCGATGCCGGCCAGCCGAGGCTGATGTATTCCGGGCAGCAGCCGGCCTCGCCGCCGCCCACCCTGCTTCCGCCGGCGGACTCGGCGTTGCCCGGTTTGCCGCAGCCGGGTTCGGTGACGCCCGCGTCGGCGGTGCCGGGCCAGCCGGCGTCCGACTTTCCGTCTCCGGACCTAGCATCGCCCGGCGCGCCGCTGCTGCCGACGCAGTAGGACGGCGGGGCCGACGGGACAGTCTGAGATGTCCGGCGGGACAGCGCCCCCCTCTGTCCTGCCGGACATCTCCCCCACTTGGGGGGAGATTGGCGGTTTCGGCGCAGGCTCACTCCTGCATCGTTGGTGGTTGGCGAAATCGGCGGCGCCGGCTGATCTCCCCCCTTGTGGGGGAAATGTCCGGCAGGACAGAGGGGGGCGCGAAGGATCGCTGCCTATCTCATTCTCACACCGCCTCCGCCGGGCGGACCCTACCGAACCACCAGCACCGGAATCCTGGTCAGCGACACCACTTCCGCCGTCTGGCTGCCGAGCACCAGCCGGCCCAGCCCGCGGCGGCCATGCGAGGCCATGACGATGATATCGCTGCCCTCGCTGGCGGCCACCTCGAGGATCGCCTCGGCGGGCGTGCGGTTCTCGACATGGACGCCCTTCGAGCCGACGCCCTTGGCATCGGCCTCGGCCTTGCATTTGCCGAGCAGCTCGCTGGCGTATTTGCGCGCGCTCTCCTCGTAATTGACCAGCTCGTCGGCGGCGACGTAACCGGCCATGGCGCCGCCCCAGGCGAGCGTCGGGAACGGCTCGGAGACCGTGACGAAGGTGATCGTGGCGCCCAAGCCCTTGGCCAGCTCCAGCCCGTGGGCGACGCCCTTCTGGGCGAGTTCCGAACCGTCGGTGGCGATCAGGATTTTCTTGTACATGGTGGCGATCCCTCATTTCTCGGGGCGATGCGCCCCGGTGGGCCTGAACGATCAGGCCTGGTTTGGATATAGTCAGCCTATCAGGCCTGCCACAGGGGCCGGTTTGATGTGGATCAAGGCCAGGCGGCGGAGACGATTACGCCAGGAGCTTTGCTCCAACATTGATAGCGCAGCGGCATGCCTTATGAAGCGGGCCGGGGGTCAAGGATCCCAAAGATGGCGCTGCCCCTCACCTGCCTGCCCTCATCCTCTCCCCGTATAGTGACGGGGAGAGGGGCGCTCTCCTCGACGGTTTCGCCAATCATCAACGTTGCAGGAAGACGCTTAGCCGGCGGGGCGCTTCCTTCTCCCCGTCACTATACGGGGAGAAGGTGCCCGAAGGGCGGATGAGGGGCAGCGGTGACTTCGGAGATTGGCCGTTGCTTGCCGGTCTGGCAGTCTGCATCCCCGCTAAGGTTTGCGCTCCGACGGCGGCTCCCCCCATCACAAGAACTTGTTCGGTCACACCAGCTTCACACTCACCATGGATATGCCGAGCCGGCTTGGCGTATCGTACCCGCAAAGCCTCGAACAGGAGCACCGACCATGGCAGGCGACCCGAAGGCATCCGCGCAAATCCAGGCCGACAACGAGAACGACGTCGCCGGCGAGTATCTCGAGGCGGAAACCGTGCCGGAGGATGCGCAGGCAGCCGCCGACGAGATCCTCGAAGCGCCGGAGGTGCCGGATTCCGAGCCGCAGGCCGAACCGCATGTTCCGGGCGCCGCCCGGATCAAGCCCAAGAAAAGACCCTCGGCGATATCGGGTCGGAAATTCCGCAAGCGCGACCTGGTGCGCATCGACGATCTGAGGCCCAGCCTCGCCGACCGCATCCGCTCCGACCATCCCGACCTGCCGCGCGGCGCCCGCATCAGCCGCGAGGAGCTCGGCCGCTACCGCATGCGCTACATGGAGGAGCTGCTGCAGCAGGAGCACGGCGAATTCTCCGAGCTTGACCGCCAGGTGGTGGAATCGATTGCCAAGCAGGACACGATCTCGGAGAACTCGGAAGAGGAATATGAAGAGCACCGCTCCTTCCTCGACCGCGTCTCCGACACCATGGCCGAGTTCGGCGGCAGCTGGTGGTTCCTTATCTCCTTCGCGGCGGTGCTTTTGCTGTGGATCGGCATCAACCTGATCGCTGGCACGACCAGCGCCTTCGACCCCTACCCGTTCATCCTGCTCAACCTTTTGCTCTCCTGCATCGCCGCCATCCAGGCGCCGGTGATCATGATGAGCCAGAAGCGCCAGGAAGCCAAAGACCGGCTGCGCTCCTTCAACGACTACCGGGTGAACCTCAAGGCCGAGCTCGAAGTGCGGCACCTGCACGAAAAGCTCGATTACCTGATCTCGCGCCAATGGCAGCGCCTGGCCGAAATGCAGCAGATGCAGCTCGATGCCATGCACGAGCTGACCGCGGCGAAGAAGGTGAAGCGCGCGACACGGGCGGTGCGGCGGAAGACGGCGAAGGTGGGGGCGGAGGGGTGACGCCAGTTCCTCGCCCCGCCAGAGGCGGAGAGAGGTGGCTCGGCGAAGCCGAGACGGAGAGGGGAGCGCCCTCTCCGATAGTCCATCGGCCAGCCAATCGACCCACCTTGCCGCCGCACGATCGCCAATTGCCCGTTGAAGCCCGCCGCCGCTTCCGCTAAGAAGCCGTGGCTGGCCGGCTCACCGGCCGGTTCGTTTTCCGGTTCCCCGGGAAGCACCCGTAGCTCAGCTGGATAGAGCGCTGCCCTCCGAAGGCAGAGGTCGCAGATTCGAATTCTGCCGGGTGCGCCAATTTCTCATTGCGTATCAAATAGTTAGCCCTGCACTTTGCTCGCCTAAAGTTCTTCAGGGCTGAGCGGCGTAAGCGCTGAGAACCTGATTTCGGGCGAAACCATGTCGCCAAATCCCGCAGATTTCGGTGAAACGGTGTGAAAACGCCGGTTTACAGCAGGCGAACTTTAGAAATGGGGTTGAGCGTTGCCGACGTGGGCAACGCTCAACGGGAGAGTTTGGCGTCACCGGAGGTGCAATCTCCCGGAGCTTGGAGATGGCCGAAATGGGGCCGCAAGCAGTCTGTGGCTTCGCGCTGTGGTATGCCGAAAAGCGACATTTCAGGCTGGCTGGATTAGCGTCGAAAGCGGCGCGACCTCTTGTTCCGGCACCCACTTGACTTGGTGCAATGGTCGAGAAATTGGCGGTACGATTTCCTCATATTTCTAGAACTTCTGCCATGCCAGGCGTAAGCTCCGCTTAACAACAACGGCAGTTTTTTCGGCGTTTACAATATCCGGCCGAAGTCGGACGTTGCCCTCAACAAGAGCATGTCCCCAGGGGTCGGCGGTCGTTAGATCGCCGCCGCCGCACATGCCAACGGAGGGTTTTCTTAATGAGCAAGAGGCAGATGAAGCTGGGTCTCTCCATGCGGTACATGGGATACCATGTCGGCTCATGGCGGCATCCGGATGTACCGGCGGATGGCGCCTCTCTCTTCCAATCGTTTCTGGAAGTGGCGCAGACAGCCGAACGCGCCAAATTCGACATGCTGTTCCTGGCGGATGGTATAGGGGTCCGGTTGGACGACAAGCCCAAGGGATCGATGTGCAGATCGCGCCACAATGTGGAACTGGAGCCGCTGACGCTTCTGTCAGCCTTGGCTCCTCTTACCCGCAACATCGGCCTGGTTGCCACGGCGTCGACAACCTACAATGAGCCCTATCACATCGCGCGCAAATACGGCTCGCTCGACCAGATCAGCGGAGGCCGCGCCGCCTGGAATGTGGTGACCTCCTGGTCGGATCAGGAGGCTTGGAACTTCTCGATGAGCAAGCAGCTCGATTACGACACCCGCTACGAGCGCGCGCACGAATTCGTCGAGGTGGTCACCGGTCTCTGGGACAGCTGGGACGAGGACGCGTTTCTTCTCGACAAGGAATCCGGGGTCTTTTACGACGAAAAGAAGATGCATGTCCTCGACCATGTGGGCAAGCATTTCTCCGTCCGAGGGCCGTTGAGCGTCCGACGTTCACATCAGGGTCGGCCGATCCTGGTCCAGGCCGGCGTATCGGAGCCTGGTCAGCAGATCGCGGCCGAGTACTGCGATATCGTCTTCATGGCCAAGAACGACCTCAAGTCCGCCCAGGACTACTATTCCTCGGTGAAGGACCGGTTGGAACACTTCGGCCGCAAGAGGAGCGATCTCCTCATGATGCTCGGCCTTACACCCATCGTCGGCCGGACCCGCGAGGAGGCACAGGAGAAATACGAACAGCTCGAGGCGCTCATCGATCCGATCGTTGGCCTTTCAATGCTCTACCGCTCGTTTGGCGATCTTTCGCATCTGCCGCTGGACGGCCCGGTGCCAAAACCGGACCTTGACAAGGTCGGCCTCAAGAGCAGCGCTGAGATGTATTACGACCTCGCCCAGAAGCAGGGCCTAACAATACGCCAGCTCTACAAAAAGATCGGCATGGCCCAGGAGCACAAGACCGTCGTGGGAACCGCGGCCGACGTCGTCGACGAGATGGAGTCCTGGTTCGAGCAGGGCGCCGCCGATGGCTTCAACATAACGCCGTCCCTTCTCCCGCACGGCATCAACGACTTTGTCGAACTGGTGCTGCCCGAACTGCGCAGACGCGGCCGATTCCGCGATGAGTATGAAGGGCGAACCCTTCGCGAGAATCTCGGCCTTCCCGTTCCCGCCAGCCGCTACGCGGCCACGGCTTCCTCCGACAGGCGTCTCGCCGGTTAAGTTTGATCGAACGAGTATCGGATATGCAAACGAACCCCGGTCGAGACACGCTCTTTGGTGAGGGCACCGCTCGCCTGCCGATCGAGGCGGGCGATCCAGCGAGCGATAGCCGTCTCTTTCGCAGATGCCTCGGCCTTTACGGGACGGGCATTGCCATCATCACCACGGAGATGGAGGATCAGCGGGCCGCCGTCACCGTTAACTCCTTCGCTTCCGCGTCGCTAGATCCGCCGCTGGTGCTTTGGTCCATCAGCCGCGCCTCACGCAGCTATCCGCTGTTCACGAATGGCAAGCGCTTTGCCGTAAACATCCTCGCCTCGACACAGATGAATGTCTCCAGACATTTCTCCAGCAAGGTCGAGGACAAGTTCGCGGATGCCTCATGGTCGCTTGGGGAATTCGGCTCCCCCTTGCTTCACGGTTGTCTGGCGCACTTTGAGTGCGAAACCTACGCGCAGGTCGAAGGCGGCGACCATACGATCCTGATCGGTCTCGTACGCCGCGCCAGTCGTTTCGAGGGGGAGCCACTGCTTTTTGCCCAGGGCCAGTACAGCGTCGCCTACTCTCATCCGGAGGTTTCGCCTGCGCCTGAGGTCGGCCGCTTGACCCCCGAGACATCCACCGAAGGAACGATCATTCCTCAGATATTCGAAGCGCACCATCTCCTTTCGGCAGTTTTCGACGAGCACCGCCATGCCGAGGGTCTCGATATCTCGGTGGCCCGGGTCATCGCCTGCGTATACGACATGCCGGGCCTGAAGACGGACCAGGTGGCGCGGGCGACATATCTCGGGCAACGGGACACGGAAGACGCCTTGGCCACGCTTGTCGAGCGCGGGATGCTCGTCAGTTCGGCCGACGGCCAGTTGATACTCACCGAAGCCGGGCGGCATCGGCGCGAGGCAATCCGGACGCGTTGGCAGAATTTCCAGAAAGATCAGCTTGAGGGCATACCGGAGGCAGACCTTCGTGCCACGCTGCGAACCCTCTCGAAGCTGATTGCCCAGAACAGACCGGCGAAACCATGAACTGGGACTACATTGTCATAGGCGCCGGATCGGCAGGCTGCGTGCTCGCCAACAGGTTGAGCGCTGACCCAGCCACGAAAGTGCTGTTGCTGGAGGCCGGCGGCAGCGACAAGCGATTGAACATCATCATGCAGGCGTTGGCCTTCAAGGCGATGGCCGACGAACGAACCAACTGGAAATTCATGACCGAGCCGGACCCGACCCGGAACAACCGTCGGGACATGATGCCCCGCGGCAAGGGACTCGGCGGCTCCAGCTCGATCAACGCGATGTTCTATGTCCGTGGAAACCGAGGCGATTACGACCATTGGGCGCAGCTAGGGAACCGGGGCTGGTCCTATGACGAAATTCTGCCCTACTTCAAGAAGGTCGAAGGCAACCGGGACGGCGTGACCGACATCTACGGTAAGGACGGCCCGGTCGTCGTCAGCGCCGTGCGCAAGCCTCCCAAGCTTGCCTACGTCTTCGTCGAAGCCATGAAGGAACTCGGCTATCCACACAACCCGGCCTACAACGCCGAACCCACCGACGGCGCCGCCATCATCCATGTCACGCAGCACATGGGAACCCGCTTCAGCGCGGCCAGAGGCTACCTGGACCCGATCAAGAAGCGGCCAAACCTCAGGATCATAACCGACGCGGTGGTGCGCAGGGTACTATTCGACGGACGTCGTGCCGGGGGCGTCGAGTTCGATGCCGGTGGCAAGACGCAGGTTGAGCGATGCGCCGGCGAGATCGTCCTGTCCGCGAGCGCGGTCAACTCGCCCAAACTTCTGATGCTGTCGGGCATCGGTCCGCAGGAGCAGTTGCGGGCGCACGGCATCGACGTGCTGCATGCCAGTCCCGGCGTGGGCCGGAACCTCCAGGAGCACGCCAGCACGCAGGTGAAGGCCTACGTCAACGTCAAGACCGCAAACCAGGAATTCAACCTGCTGGGAAAGCTGAAATACGGCGCGCAGTTCCTCCTCGACCGCTCAGGCTACGCCACCTACACCTACACGGGGGTAGGTCTCATCCGGACTCGACCAGAGCTCGAATATCCCGACATCCAGTACCATTTCGGGGCTTTTTCGGCGAACTACACCCATGATGGCATTGAGATGCAGAAGGAGGCCGCGATCAACCTCCAGCCCAACATCAACAGTTCACGCAGCCGGGGTTATCTCGAACTGCGATCGGCCGATCCATACCAGCAACCCAAGATCCAGCTGAACCTCCTGAGCGATCGCTATGACATCGAAACCTTGATGGCCGGCGGCAGGATCGCCCGCGCCGCGCTGAGCTCGAAGGCGTTCGCGCCATACGTCACCGGCGAGTTCAAGCCTGGCAAGGACGTGCAGACTGACGATGAGTGGACCGCCTATATGCGCGAGAACGCAAGCGGCAGCTATCATCCGTGCGGCACTTGCAAGATGGGCATCGACCCCATGGCCGTCGTGACACCGGATCTGAAAGTCATCGGCGTGGAGGGTTTGCGCGTCGTCGATTCCTCCATCATCCCGCAGATACCGAGCTGCAATCTCAATGCCATCAGCATGGCGATCGGAGAGAAGGGCGCCGATCTGATCCTTCAGAAACAAGCCGCCTACGCGACGGCATGATTTGACGGGTGATTGGGGCGCGAAAGCATGACCGCCGCTCCGGTTTCGAGTGATCTGACAATGACCAAAGAGAGCGTGTCAAAGACCTTCGTCTTCTACGTCGTGCCCGAATTCACCATGCTTGCGTTCACGTCCGCGATCGAAGCGTTGCGTTTGGCGAATGCGGTCATGGGGGAAGACGTCTATCGATGGCGGATCGTCAGCGTTGACGGTAACCCCGTGCGATCCAGTTGCGGACTGTGGGTCTCACCTGATCGCTCTGTTGCTGAAGAGCGCTCGAGCACCCCAGGGGAGCGGCCGAATATGATCGTGGTCTGCACCGGCTGGCACGTCGAGCGTACGGTGGACAAATCTGTCGCGGGGTGGCTGCGCCAAAGCCGGAATTTCGGCATTCCCGTGGCGGGGATCTGTACAGGCGCCTACATCCTCGCGAATGCCGGAATGTTGGCTGGGAGGCGTTGCACCATCCACTGGGAGAACCTTCCGATCTTCAGAGAGACGTTTCCGTCTGTCATTATCGGCAGTGGCCTGATCGAAAGCGACGACAACATCCATACCTGCGTTGGCGGGACCGCCTCCTTCGACATGATGCTCCACTTTATCGAAAAGGACTGCGGCCGACGGGTGGCGCTGGCGATATGCGAACAGGCAATTGTCGACCGCATAAGGGAGCCGTCTGAACGGCAGCCCAGTCCGTTGAGAACATTGGGCAGCGTCAACCCGCTCGTGTTATCGGCCGTTCAGTTCATGGAAGACAGTATCGCGGATCAGACCGATATCACGGCGGTGGCGAGGCACATCAAGCTTTCCCGCAGGCAGATGGAGCGTCTTTTCGCCAGAGAGCTCGCGATATCTCCCTCCCGCTACTTTCTCGAGCTTCGGCTGGATCGAGCACGGCTGATGCTCCTGCAATCAAGCATGGCCATCATCGACGTGGCCGTTGCGTGCGGCTTTGTCTCGGGGTCCCATTTCGCCAAGTGCTACAAAGCATTCCACGGCGTATCCCCACAGCGGATGCGGACGCAGCGTCCAAGAAGTGCCTACATTCCTTCTCTCGGACGAGTTGGATCGCGCGCATCTTTGGGACGGATGGTATGACTGAGCACATTGTCGGGCCGGAGCGCACCGGCCTACAGGCGGCAATAGATCCGCGATGGTCGTTGTCTGCTCGGTTGACGTCGATCGCGCCGTCAACCGCAACCGGCCTGTAACGTACTCGACACACAGCAGAAGAGGAGGCTGGCTCCATGGCAACCATAGTCGGCATCAGCGGCAATTTCAGCCGTCCTTCGAAGACCCGCAGCTTGGTGGAGACGATTGTCGACACGGCCGCGAGAGAACTGAATTGGGATTCCCGGGTCTTCGATCTGGTGGACGCCGGACCTTCGCTTGGCGCCACCTTCGGCAGGAAACAGGCGCCGCGCGAAATCGACGAAATTTGGACGGCTATCGAAACATGTGATGCGCTCGTGGTCGGCTCACCGGTGTACAAGGCATCCTACACAGGCCTGCTGAAACATCTCTTCGATGTGCTGGACATGAACGCTCTTCGCGAGCGTCCGGTTCTGGTCGCCGCGACCGCCAAGGCGCCGAGCCACGAACTGATGATCGACCACCAGTTTCGACCGCTGTTTGCCTTCTTTCGGGCGAACGTGGTGGCCGGGTCCGTTTATGCCCTGGACCACGATTTCGGGCCGGAGAATGAACCGACGGAGGGACTGCGTCAGCGGATCGCGACGGCCGTGGGAACGCTTGTCGCCGCGGTGCGCTGAGTTCGAATGCGAGTGCGGCTTGGCTTAGAGCAATTCCAGGAAAAGTGTGAGCGGTTTTCCGTTCGGAATTGCGTAAAAACAAAGAGATAGGGCGTTTCGCCGTTTCCGTGAAACGGCGAAACGCACTAGCCTTCATGGAGTCCGCCAATCGCCTTGACCTCGAGGAATGCCTCGAAACCGAATTCCCCGCATTCGCGGCCGTTGCCCGACTGCTTGAAGCCTCCGAACGGCGCGGACGCATCCCAAGTCGGGTGGTTGATCATAACCTGTCCGGCGCGAAGCTTCGAGGCGACGCGTTTGGCCGCGCCGAGATCCTTCGACTGCAGATAAGCGGCAAGGCCGTAGGGCGTGTCGTTGGTGATCTCGATCGCCTCATCGACGCTGTCATAGGGGATGAGGCTGACGACCGGGCCGAACATCTCCTCCCGGGCCACCGTCATTTCGGCCGTGACATGACCGAATACGGTAGGTTTCACGAAAAATCCCCGGTTTAGCGACGACGGCCTACCAGGCCCTCCGGTGACGAGGATAGCGCCTTCCTGGACCGCGGATTCGATCAGTGAATTGAGGCGCTCGAACTGCCGCTCATTCATCACCGGCCCGAGCATCGTAGCTTCGTCGTTGACGTCGCCGATAACCACGGATTCGGCCGCCTGTTTGGCGATCCCGACCGCCTCCTCGTGCAGTTGCCGAGGAACCAGCATCCGTGTCGGCGCAGTGCATGACTGGCCTGCGTTGCGATAAGCGCCCCTTTATTACGGCCGGCTCCAGGTCGACATCCGCCATCAGGATGTTGGCGGAGTTTCCGCCGAGTTCCTGGTGGACGCGCTTGACGGTGTCAGCGGCGTTTTTCGCGACTTGAACGCCAGCACGGGTAGACCCCGTGAATGACACCATGTCGACATCCGGATGGCTCGACAGCGCTTCGCCGACCGTTGCCCCGTCGCCGTTGATCAGATTGAAGACGCCGGGCGGCACGCCGGCATCGTGGAGCACTTCGGCGAACAGCATCGGGCTGATCGGTGCGTACTCACTGGGCTTCAGCACGACCGTGCACCCGCTCGCCAGCGCCGGCATGACTTTCGTGACGATCTGGAGCACCGGGAAGTTCCATGGCGTGATAAGGGCACAGACGCCGACCGGTTCAAACGCCAGCATTGTCCGGCCAGCCAGCCGCTCGAATTCATAGTGTTCGAGAATGCGAATGGTGTCGGCGATATGCGCCCTCGATCCGGCGATCTGGGCCTGCCGCGCAAATGTGATCGGCGCGCCCATCTCGAGTGTCGTCAGCCGCGCAAACTCCTCGGCACGCTCATCGAACAGCGCAAGCACGCGCCGAAGCATTTCCAGGCGCTCCTCGCGCGTCGAACAGCCATACGTGCCGAAGGCTTTCCGGGCAGCCAGCACCGCGGCATTCACGTCCTGCGCGGTGCCCATTGCAATACTCCCGGCCGGTTCTTCCGTAGCCGGGTTGATGACGACCCTCTGTGGCCTGTCTCTCGCCGGAACGAAGCGGCCGTCGATGTAGAAGTGGTCGAGATGTTTCAAGATGTCCGTGCCTCTTTGATTGCCCCTGCGGCCTGGCCACCAGTGCGGGCCTGCGGGCCGGCATGTCGCGGGACCAGTGCCTTGAAGACGTCCTGCATTTTTATCAAGCCAGCCGGAACACCGTCCCTGACGACGACGAAGGTCTTGCTGAGATCGCCCTGCGAACGCGCCATCACCGTTTCGAGATTGTCGTCCACATCGACCTGCCCCGACGTGCCGGACTCGACGATGATACCTGGCACCATGACGGACTCGGCGCGGAGCACGCGTGCGCGATTGATGTCGTTCACGAACTTCTCAATGTAAGCATCGGCTGGATTGAGGATGATGCTCTGTGGCTCGCCTTGCTGGACGACGACGCCATCTTTCAGGATTACCAGGTGATCCGCGATCCTGAGCGCTTCGTCCAGGTCGTGGGTGATGAAGACGATGGTCTTGGACAACTCCGCCTGAAGTTCGAGCAGAAGGCTCTGCATGTCCGTCCGCATCAGCGGATCAAGCGCCGAAAACGCCTCGTCCATGAGCATGACATCGGAATTGGAGGCCAGCGCTCTCGCGATACCCACGCGCTGCTGCATGCCGCCGGAGAGTTGGTGCGGATAGTGGTTCTCGAACCCCTTGAGGCCGAGCCGCTCCAGCCATCTGATCGCGTTATGATTGGCATCCGCTTCGCTGTCGCCCCTGACGCGTTGCGCCATCTCGACGTTCTGGAGCGCGCGCATATGCGGCATCAGGGCGAAGCTCTGGAACACCATCGACATCCGAAACCGGCGCAGCTCGCGGAGCGCCGCGCCGGTGAGGCCCGCCACATTGACACCATCGAGGAGGATTTCGCCGGCGGTGGGCTTGATGAGGCCATTCAGATGGCGGATCAACGTCGACTTTCCCGAACCGGAAAGGCCCATGATCACGGTGATGTCGCCGCTGCGCATGTCGACGTTTATGTCCTGAAGTCCGATGACATGGTTGTGCTTCCCCAGCAGCTCGGCCTTGCTCATGCCGGCCTGGACCTTGGACACCATGGACCGCGGGTCAGGGCCAAAGATCTTGTACAGGTTCCGGATGGAAATCTTCGGTTGCTCGGTCAACGGCTTTCTCCTCGCGGCTGGAGTGTTCCATTGACGCGCGCCATCGAGGCCTTGCTCACCCTGTCGAAATTGATGGCCAAGAGCACGATGCCGAGGCCCGCGACCAATCCGACGCCTAGTTCGAGGTTGTTGATGCCGCGCAGGACGAGGACGCCCAGTCCCGGAGCCGACACCAGAGATGCGATGACGACCATCGAAAGCGCCATCATGATTGTTTGATTGACGCCGGCCATTATGCTCGGAAGCGCCAGCGGCATCTCCACCTTCGCCAGCTTCTGCCAACTGTCCATGCCAAAGGCATCCGCGGCTTCGCCGACATTGCCGTCGACCATACGGATGCCGAGGTTCGTGAGCCGGATTACCGGAACGACGGCATAAAGAATGATGGCAATCCCGTAAAGCTTCGACTCGGTGACCGAGAAGAGGAAGATCAGCGGAATGAGGTAAACGAAGGACGGAAGCGTCTGCAGCATATCGAGGACGGGCAGCGAAAGCCTCTCGAACCGGTTGCTCTTCGCCATGAGTATGCCGATTGGTATGCCAATCAGGATGCAGATGAACGTGCAGGTGAAGACGATTGCCATCGTCTGCAGCGCGTAATGAAGATGGTCGATGAAGCCAAAGAGCAACAAAGTCGCGGCGACCAGGACCAGGATGGACCAGGACCGGGACACGAAATAAACGAGCAGCAGAAGCACGATCACCAGCGCCCACCACGGAACGACTTCGACCACCCTGAGTGAGAAATCCAGCAGCCATGACAGTGGCTGCGTCAGCGGATCGAGCACCGTCTTCAACGCCACCCGCACATGGAGGAAGCTGTTCTCGATGCCGGCAGTGAAGTCCCTGGTGCGCGGCACGGCGCGACAAGCATCATGCAGCGCGTCGAGCGATGGGAACGGGACGCTCTCTGGAGCCTGCCCGTCCGCGGCTTCCTTGCTCTTCTTGAGCAATTCGGCCATGCTCATCGGACCTGTGGAGTCCGAGGCATCGCACCACCCGCGAAGTCCGAGTTGATTGAATAGTCCGTCGTAATAAGCCATGAGGCGCCTTCAGTCTGGCATCGGATTGGCGCAACGCAACGCCATCTCGAAAGCCAGGATCCACAACAACGGCAATGGGTTCGCGGACAGTGTCCGTCCGCGAACCCAAAACGTTACTTCACGATGGCGGTGACCTTCGCCTTGGCGTCGTCGGACAGCCAATTCGGCCAGACGTCCTTGTACTTCGTCAGAAAATACACGGCCGTCTCGTCGGCGGTTGCTTTCTTGTCCTCCTGCCAGGCAAGAAGCTCGTTCATGATCTGGTTGGTGAAGCTCACCTTGCTCATGAGCGCGACCAGCTCGGGGTTCTTGTCATAGAAGGGCTTCGACATCGTGGTCAAAACCGTGGCCTTCGGCCACCCGGTCTTGCCAGGGGTTGGGCAATTGGCCGTGGCGTTGCACTTTGCCTTGTCCTTGTCGACCGGCCCCATGTCGACCTCTACCATTTTATACTTTCCGAGGACTCCCGTAGGCGCCCAGTAGTAACCAAACCAGGGCTCCTTCGCCGTGTAGGCCGCCGCTATCGAAGCCGCCAGCGTCTCGCCGGAACCATGGTTGAAAACCTCGATCCCGTGTTTCTCGATTTCGAAGGCTTTGATGAGGTTATCATTCGAGGTGCGACAACCCCAACCGACAGGGCAGTTGTTGAACCGGCCGCCGACGAGCTTGGGGTTGGCCAGGATACCGTCAAGCGTCTTCAATTCGGGATGGGCTTCGGCGAGATAATCTGGAATCAGCCACGCATCGACGCCACCGTCGGACAGAACGTCGCCGACCTTGACGATCTTGCCCTCCTTCTCGAGCTTGTAATAGATATCCGCGACACCGGGCCAGACTTCGGTCAGGATGTCGGGCTGTCCTGTCTCGGCAAGCGAGGTGAGCGCCGGGACCGTGGAGGTCGGCACCTTCTTCACCGTGCAGCCGTAGCCCTGCTCCATCAGGAAGCTCGAGACGGCAGTGACCACGGCGGCCGAGGCCCAGTTCATTTCGGTGATCGTCACCGTTCCGCACGCGGCGCTGGCTGGCGATGCGCCTGCCAGAAAGCTCGCGCCGATCATGCCGACTGCTGCAAGAAGAGATTTCATGTCATTCCCCTTTGGCGAAGTTATGCCTGACCAATCGCGGCGAGCTCGATTGCTGCTGCGTCCTTGCGGCGCGCGATCGGGTCTTTTTTCGGCTTATTAAGCAGAAGGCAGATTACGGCCCGGCAGCCGATTGGCAAGTTGCTTAATTCCTACGCAATGGGTAAGCTGGGCTTTATGCAAAAACTTCGCCACAAGCTGCCGCCGCCCAATCTTCTAATCACCTTCGAGGCCGCTGGACGTCAGCTTAGCTTTACCAAAGCGGCGTCGGAACTGAATGTTTCGCGTGTCGCGGTCAGCCAGCAGATTCATGCCCTGGAGCGATTTCTCGGTGTGCCGCTGTTCGAGCGGCTGCAACGCTCGGTTCGGTTGACGAGGACAGGAGAGAGGTATCACCGCGCCATCTCTGAGGTCCTTGAGCGAGCGCTGCGCGCGACGCTCGAAATCAGCCGGCGCGCCGACACCAACGTCGTCAATGTTGGCGCCACGCCGGGTTTCATGACCTATTGGCTATCACCGAGACTCGGTGAGTTCAGGGCGATCCACCCCGACATCGAACTGAGGTTTATCGTCTCAGACAGCAACTTGCAGTTCGAGGACAATATGGACCTCGCGATCCGATACGGTTCCCCGCCGTTTGATGACGCCGAGACGACATTCCTCGTTCGGCAAGAAATAAGTCCTACCTGCGCCAATACATTTCTTCCCGCGGGCACGATGCTCGAGCCGTCAGAACTCCTGACCTATCCCCTCATTCACCTGGAAGGCCCATATGATGAACATACCAGGTGGTCGACATGGCTACGGGTTCACGGCCTCGATCTGGCACGAGCGAAGGCCGGAATAACCGTGAATTCCTATACGAACCTGGTTCAGGCCGCGCTCGAAGGTCAGGGATTTGCCTTGATCGGCCCGCCGCTGGTTCAGAGATTCCTCGCGAACGGGACGCTCATTCAACCCGTCAATGCCAGGCCCGTGGTCCGTCATGCTTTTCACCTCCTGCTTCCCCGGCTATCAATCCCTTCCGCTGCCGCCCAGGCCTTCGCGGATTGGATCAAAGGTTCCTTCCCTGCGAAGAAGGCAGGCATTGAGGGGACGATTGAAATGGAGTGAGGGTAACGACAGTAGGAGCTACCTCCCGCTGCGAAGCAGCTCGCGCAACCACGCCTGCGACGCCGTCGCCCACTATGTCCGCTTTGAGGAAGCTGCAAAGCAGATCCCAACGGCTGACAATAGGCGCAAAGCGGCCGCTCGCGTCGTGGAAAACACAGGTCGGCTTCGAGTCAGACTTTCCCGTTCCTCAGTCAGCGCCGAGACAGGCCTATCAGGCCGAACACCGTAGAACCCAGTGGGGGAAAGGCGGTAGCGCGCTCTACTGACTCGAACGCCATATCCTAGGCGGGTGGTATGTTCAGGTTATGATGGAAGATGTTGTTGGGATCATAGCGCGTTTTCAACTGCCGCAGCCTTGCGAGGTTTTGACCATAGGCGGCCAACGCTGCCGCGCCGGCGTCCTCGTCTGCCCCCAAATAATTTGCATAGCGACGC
Source organism: Mesorhizobium sp. WSM3859 (assembly GCF_002295065.1). GTDB lineage: Bacteria > Pseudomonadota > Alphaproteobacteria > Rhizobiales > Rhizobiaceae > Mesorhizobium. The sequence continues at coordinate 3,906 of NZ_NSGG01000024.1, read as the reverse complement.
TTGCCAGCAAAGGGCTCGAGGGCATCGAAGCTGGCGCGCGCCCAAGCGATGGTGCGGTCCGCAGAGGCGTTGTCCATCCATTGGCCAAGCACGAGCGTGTTGAAGCCAATATCACGGAGCGCGAAGGAGGTGGATCCTACCGGAACGCGCGACGCAAAGCCGTGGAAACCTTCCAGCAAGATCGAGCTTGTTGGAACCGGGCAGCGCTCATATGCGATCACGAGGGCCTCGACAGCATCGTCGTCAAGGCGCGGAAGGAACGTGGACTTCCAGTAGTTGAATGCGCCGGAAGGGAAGCCCGCGTCCAGCATTCCATTAAGGTCCACATAGGGTATCGGCCCTAACGCATCCACCGCTACGGTACCAAAGCTCCGGATTTGGCGTCCAACTATCTCGGCATCTTCGGGTGAGCCGATATGACAGGAAACGATGGCAACGATCGGGGTGCCCGACCCGTCTGGCGCTGTAGTTAAGCCGGCGACGATCATAAGGTCGTCCGAGGCATTTTCAGCGAGGTCCCGGAACCCGCGGAGGACTTGTCTCGCCTCTCGGAATGGAAAGGCAACGATCCCTCCGAACACGACTGGGCCGACGGAATGCAGGCGGAACTCGAAGGAAGCGGCAACGCCGAAGTTGCCACCGCCGCCACGGAGCGCCCAGAACAGATCGGGATTTGCGTCCGCGCTCGCCGTCACCACAGAACCGTCTGCGAGCACCAGATCGACGGAAATCAGATTGTCCAGCGCCATCCCGTATTTCGGCATAAGCCATCCAAGGCCGCCGCCGAGGGTAAGTCCCGCAACACCAGTACTTCCAATCACCCCTCCAGTGGTCGCAAGACCATGTAACTGTGTCTCTCTATTTAACTCCCTCCAAGTCACCCCGCCCTCGACTACGGCCGTCCGGGCGGCAGCATTCACGTGAACTCCTTTCATCAAGGAGAGGTCGATCATAAGGCCATTGTCGACCACCGCACGCCCAGCGACGTTGTGGCCGCCGCCGCGTACGCAAATCTCTAGACCGGTCGCTTGGGCGTAACGGACAGCATCCACGATATCGGCAATACCTCGACAACGAGCAATGACTGCGGGGCGTCGGTCGACGAGGCCATTGTGTATCCTCCTTACCTCATCAAAAGTGGGCGCGCCGGGCTGGAGAACTGATCCGAGAAAATTGCGAGCAAGTTCTGTTTGGACTTCCATGACGCTTCCCCTCCTGTCAGGCGACCGCACCGCCGCGGAAGCCACGGTGAAACCGGCGCAGAAAGCGAACGGTCCGAACGGTTCTACGTCGGAATTTATTAGCCAAGGGGATCATGATCCTGGCGACGATCCGATGCAACAGCTGACGTTGCCGCTGGATCCTAATGCCCGAAACGCGCGGGCCAGCCATCAATCCGAAAAGGTCGGTAGCGTCGCCGGACTACATCATCTGGAAGACGGGAAGAAATTCAAATCGTTGAAAAGGCATCTCGCGGTACATTACGGGCTCACTCCAGACGAGTCGAGAGAAGTGGGGATTGAAGCCAGACTACCCAATGGTTGCGCCGAACTATGCGGCCCAAAGATCTACGCTTGCGAAGGCGGCGGGGCTCGGACGCAGGCGGCCGACCATCTCGAGGTCATAGTCGGTCCAGCTCTCCAGTTCGCTGACCGTATGAGCGGCGAAGAATTCGGGAGTGCAGCGCTTTTCAGTGGCCTCCCAGGCCACCGCCTTGCCGCCATTCTCGCAATATTCAAAGGAGGAGGTGTGTTTCGGATCCGGCCAGGCGCAACCGGGACAGTCAAAGCCCTCCGGCTGGTTCATGCGCATCAGCGTCGTGGCGCCCTTGATCGGGATTTCCTGTTCGACGAGGTGCGCGCCGAGCGCTTTCAGTGCTCCCCAACCCCCGGCAGGTTCGTTGTACCGGCGAATACGCTTCTTACTGGACATGAGTGCCTCCGCGAAAGCCATTATCCATTCTCCGAAGGCAGAGGTCACAAGTTCGAATCTTGTCGGGTGCGCCATTTAAAGCCGGGCAACCCACCTTATTGCCTGCGACGCCTGCCCGACGAAGCCAGATAACCCAGCGCAAGCATCATAGCGGCCACCGCGATTCCGGCGCTGATCACGCCTGCGGGCGTTATCCTGGCACTGCCTTGCAAGGTGACATGCTTACCCAAACGCAGGTCAAAAACCGACTTGATTTCCTCAGGATGTGAGTGAACGGCGGCCGAAGGTTCTTCTTCCTGGACAACTGGCATTTGGGCCTCCGGTTCGAATGTTCCGCCGCTCGCACAGCGGCCGGCGATTAGCGTTGACATTTATGCCCGACCGAATGTGCGTTCAGTGGTGAGTGCTAAGAATTGACAGGTGCCAAAATAACATGGCACTGCCCAGTTTCATCCCCCTCCGGCGTGCCCAATGTCAGGCGGTTCAATATAGTTTTCTGGACAGCCAAAGCCTCACCCCAGCACTTCCCCTATCGCCGCCGCCAGCCTCTCCACCCCATCCCGCGTCTGCGCGGCATCACACGCCGCATAGCCCAGCACCAGCCCTTGGGTCGGCGCGGTGTTCTGGAAATATTTCGACAGCGGCGAGACGTTGATGGCTCGCTTCGCCGCGGCCTGGCTGACCTTGATGTCGTCTATGCCGTCCCTCAGATAGCCCACCACCTGGATGCCGGCCTCGGCGGGGGAAAGCGTGATTTCGTCGCGCAGGCGCTCGGTGACGATGTCGCGGAAGAGCTGGCGGCGCTGAGCGTAGATGCGGCGCATGCGCTTCAGGTGCCGGCTCATATGGCCTTCGGTGATGAAATCGGCGAGCGCGGCCTGCAGCAGCAGCGGCGCGAACTGGCCGGTGGTGGAGAGCGCGTTGACGATGCGGCCGGCGAGTTCCGGCGGCAGCACCATGAAGCCGAGGCGCAGCGCCGGGAACAAAAGCTTGGCGAAGGTACCGACATAGATGACGCGACCGGAGCGGTCCATGCTCTGGATCGCCGGCACGGGGCGGCCCTGAAAACGGTATTCGCCGTCGAAATCGTCCTCGATCACCCAGGCGTTCGCGGTCTCGGCGATGTCGAGCAGGCGCAGCCGCTCCTCCATGCGCATGGTGATGCCGAGCGGATGCTGGCAGGCGGGCGTCACATAGATGAGGCGGGGCGAGAAAACAGGCGCATCGAGCCGCCAGCCGCGCTCCTGGTCGACCGCAATCGGCAGGATCCTTGCGCCGGCCACGGTGAAGGCTGCCTTGGCGCCGTAATAGCCGGGCTCCTCCATCCAGACCGTGTCGTCGGGGTCGAGCAGCAGGCGGGCGAGAAGATCGAAGGCGGCCTGCGCGCCGGTGGTGACGACGATCTGCTCCGGTCGGCAGCGCACGCCGCGCGCGGAGAAGAGATAGCCGGCGATCGCGTCCTTCAGCGCCGGATGGCCGGTGACGTCATAGGTGCCGAACAGCGTCTCGCCGCCATGGCTGGCGCGGCGCGCCACCAGCCGGCCCCAGACGCCGAAGGGAAAGCTCTGCGCATCGGGCATGCCGGGGTGGAAGGCGACATGCCCCGGCCTGCCGTGATGATAGGGCTGGCTGAGCAACTGCTGGCCGCGCAGCGAGGGTGATCGCAGCGGCACCGGCGGTTCCTCGCGCGGCGACTCGCGCGGGCCTTCAGGCAGGTCGACGATCACCGGGCGGGCGCCCTGGCGGTTGGCGAGATAGCCTTCGGTGACGAGCTGGTCGTAAGCGGCGACGATGGTGTTGCGGCCAAGGCCGAGCTCGGCGGCCAGGGCGCGGGTGGAAGGGAGCTCCGAGCCGGGCGGAAGCGCGCGGCTCCGGATGATGGCGACGAGGCCGTGATAGAGCTGGCGCGACAGATGCTCGGGGCTGGCGCGGTTCACGGTGAGCGTGTCGAGGGGGAAGGGCTGGGGTTTGGGG
>NZ_NSGG01000023.1 GCF_002295065.1 Mesorhizobium sp. WSM3859 | reverse complement strand
GTGTTTGGGTGGGAGGGGGCGGCTGGCGATCGCGCCTCAGAGCTAGGTTGACGAGCTGACAAGGGCCGCCAGCGGCGGGAGACAAGATCTTCTTGTGCAATTACAACATTGGTAGATTTGCAGGCAGAGGTAATGCACGGTCCGTAGAAATACGTGCTAGGCTTGTTTTTATAGCACTGGCAAAGGCCGATTTCTCAAGCGATGCTCTACTGGGTGGGGCTCGGTATGAAGATATTCGCTTGGACACTAGTTTTCGTGCTGCTGGCGATTGGCGGCGCCATCGCTCAAACCACACCTGAGCCTGTCATACCGGAATATTCACCGCCGATGGGCTTCGTCGTTGTACGCAGCAGCGCACCAGGATGCGAGCCTACATGCCCTGAATGGATTTCGGCGGAAGGTCGCATTGAGGCCGGCACGCCAGCCTTGCTGAAAGCTCTGCTCAAAAAACTCGGCCACCGCAAGTTGCCTTTGCTTTTGAACTCTCAGGGCGGCGAGACCGAGCCGGCGATGGCGCTTGGCTATATGATTCGCGCCAGTGGGCTCGACACGATGGTTGCCAAGACGGTGTTCTCCGAATGCGAGCCAGACACAAACGCCTGCGGGCGGGGCGGTCTCCGCTTCGGTGTCGCCAATCCTATCGGCGCGGTCTGCTCATCGGCTTGTACGATGGTTCTGGCGAGCGGCGTACGACGTCTGGCGGACAGCCGCGCCTTTGTCGGCATTCACCGAATCATGCTGCCGACCATCAAGAAGATCGGTGGCAATAAGACCATCGTGCTCGTTCGGGTGCCCGAATGGTATGAACGCAAGATCGACCGCTATTTCACAGAGATGAATGGGGGCTCGTGGATCTTATCCGCCATGCAAAAAACACCCGACGACAGCATACGATATCTCATGACATACGAGCTTTTAGACCTGAACCTGATAAACGAGTTCGGTCACGGCGATACGCATACCTCCATAGACATCTGTAAGACCACGCCGCCGGCGGAAAGTTGCCGGACCGTCGGGCAATAGGAATAAGAAGCGCCAGAGGTCGTCAAAGCGCCCGCTCGGGTCAGGTCTGCGTCTTCCCGATTAGTCGGTGCCCAAGGCCGCCGGCAGAGCATATACTTTCATCGGCGGCATTACCCGCCTTCCTTCCCATCATCCCATAATGCACCGCCAGCAGGTCGAGCCCGACCTTGAGCAGCTTCACCATCACATCCCTTCCCTTGCCGCTGCGTTCCGCGATGGCCTTTACCGACTGGCCTTCGAGGCAGGTCTTGCGCACCACCTCCGCCACCGCCCAATGGGCGAGCGCAGCGGTAGCGTGGGCGTGGGCGCGGCCGGCTGAGAGGACGCGGTCGGGGACGCCGCCGCCCACGCGGCTGGCTCGACGCGCTTGCTCCAGGAATGCGGCTGCAGGCCGTGGCGCAAGTCCATGCCGACAATGCACCTAACATTTTGATTCGTCGTAACCCGCCAACTGCCTGATTCACATCGCAAGTGCGCTTTTCTTCTCGACCAGCGCAGCGACATAGTTTTCCAGTGTGATCTTGCCGCGCTCCGGATCTTCCGGCTGCATGGGACCATCGAGCGTGGCAGCCGTCATGCGCGCATAGGATTGCGCTGCCGCTTTTGAAAAGCCGAGTTGCTGATAGGTCTCCAGCCAGCGCTCTTGCGGCGTGGTCACCACTCGCACCTCCTTGCCCAGTGCCTCGGCAAAGGCGCGCGCGACATCGGCCGGCGAATAGCGCTTCGGCCCTTCGACATAATGCACGCGTGTTTGGGCTACAGGCTCCAGCAAAAGCCGCGCGGCGGCCTCGCCGAGATCGTGCGGCGCCACCATCGGCAGTCTGAAATCGGCCGGGAAGAAGGAATTGATGACACCGTCACGCCGCGCCGTCTCCAGTGCCTGATCCCAGTTGCTCATGTAGTAGGCGGCGCGAATAATACTGGCCGGAATGGTCTGCGCCTTCAGCTTCTGCTCGAGGCCGTAGAGAACGGAAAGATCGCCGATGCCTTCGCCCGGCTGCGCGCCATAGGTCGATTCCGCCACCACCTTTTCTAGACCTGAGCCTGCAAGCGCGGCGACGATGGCGGCAACTGTCTTCTGCTCTTCGGCGTCGGTATCGGTCGCTGGATCGGCGGACGGGTTAAGAAGAAAGGCGCGGCGGCCTTGTCGCAGCACCTTGCGCAGCGCCTCGGGGTCGCGAACGTCCGCCTCCGCGACCTCAGCGCCCTGCCCGGCCAAATGTGCCGCATTGGCCTTATCGCGCGTCACCACCGTGACCGCCTCGCCGCGCCGCAACAGCGCCGCCGCCGCGCCCGAACCGACATGGCCGGTGCCACCCAGGATGATGTGCATTGCTTTGTCCTTCCTTGATCGTTGCATGCCCGGTCAATGGGCGAGCGAGCGATGGGTTCAACCGATACTGACAGGTACTGCCGCTCACCCCGCCTTTCGCCCCATCATCCCATAGTGCACCGCCAGCAGATCCAGCCCGACCTTCAGCAGCTTGACCACCACATCCCTTCCCTCGCCGCTGCGTTCGGCGACGGCCTTCACCGACTGGCCTTCGAGGCAGGTTTTTCGCACCACTTCGGCCACTTCCCAGTGGGCCAGCGCCGCGGCGGCGTTGGCATGGGCGCGGCCGGCTGACAGCACGCGGTCGGGGACGCCGCCGCCGACGCGGCTGGCATCGACGCGTTCGCTCCAGGATTGCGGCTGCAGGCCGTGCCGGGCGGCGCGCTCGAAATCATCGCGAAAACGCTGGCCGGCCTCGCGCTGCTGGCGCGTCAGCGAGGTGATGCCGGTGAGCGGATCGACATTGCGCAGGCGCACGATGCCGCCGGTGGAGGTGTAGCCACCATTCGAGACCTCGTAGACGCGGCGCGCTTCGGCCGTGCCAGCGGTCAGCCGCTGACGGCCGAAGGCGTCGGGCTTCAGCGCGAAATCATGGCCGACCTCGCGGCGGATGCGCACCTGCTCGGCCTCGCCCTTGGGGAGTTTTGGCGGTTGGGGTTTTTTCGAGGATTTGCGAGGCATGGTGGGGTCCTTGGGTTAGGGTATAGGGACAGGTTGGCGCGAGGCTACCCCTCATCCGTCTCGGCGCTACGCGCCGATCCACCTTCTCCCACAAGGGGAGAAGGGGGAGCCGAGCGGCAGCGTCTCTGCCAACCATCGGCGTTGGCGATTGGCTGGGAGGCTGGCGCGGTCTTGCCTTCTCCCCTTGTGGGAGAAGGTGGCCGCGAAGCGGACGGATGAGGGGTGCTCCCCGGTATGCCGTTTCAAGGTTTCAACTTTTCACCAACTTCACAGACGGTCGCGCCTCTCTCTTCGCCGTCAGTTCCCGCATCAGGCGCCTCTCCCGCACCTCGATCGAAAGCTGCGCGCTCGACGGGCAGAACTGGGCGTTGTCGACCTTGGCCTCGCCGCGGATGAAGCGCCGGATCGCGGCCTCGACGTCTTGAAGCTCGGCATCCTGCACGGCAGCCAGATAGCCGCGCAGTTGCATCTCGGCGTCAGCCAGCGCGGATTGCGGGAAGCAGGAAAACATCGCGGCCAGCGCCTTCGCCGCCTGCTGCAATTCGGCTGCGGTCATTGATCTCCTCGATGATTGCGTTGGCGGCATCGACATGCGTCCTGCGCCGCTGCCATTTCTGTTCGGGCTGTTGGCCTGAAGACGCTTTTCCATTCCTGTCCCGCGAAGCTGGAGGAGAAAACGCCGGGGCGTTTTCTCCCGTTGGATCGATGGCTTGTGGACTCTGGGAGTCTGGACTCTGGGGCTTATCGCCCGCCTTATCCCCGGCCCTTCCCCGCCGCTTATCCGAGGGCGGAAAAGCCCTTTCCTTCGAAAGGCTTGGGTTGCCGCCCTTCAAGCCGTTCTTGCGCGCCGCGCGCGCCTTGCGGGCGTCGGCGATCATGCGCCTGGAATAGATGCGGCCGTGGCGGTCGCGCGAGAAGACGCGGTTCTGCTCGAGCTCGCCAAGCAGCGCGCCAAGCTCCGTCTCCGCGCAGCCGGCAAGGCGGGCAAGGGCGGCCTCCTCCAGCCCCTTGCCGGCGATCGCGACATAGCCGATGGGCTCGTGCGCGGCGGCAATGCACAGCATGCGCATCCACAGGCCCTGCGCCGCGAGAGAGCACAGCCGCAGGTTCGGATCGGACTCCCAGTCCGACCAGAAGAATTTCGACCAGATCGTGCCGCTCATTGGGTGGGCTCGCAAAGGCGGCGGAGCTCGAATCTCCCCCCTTGAGGGGGAGATGGCCGGCAGGCCAGAGGGGGGCGCGAAGGATCGCAGCGCCTCAGGATTAAGGTTCCTCGCCCCACGAAGTGGGGAGAGGTGGCTCGGCGAAGCCGAGACGGAGAGGGGAGCGCCCTACGAAGACCCCCTCTCCGTCCGCTTCGCGGCCACCTCTCCCCCGCCTTTGGCGGGGGCGAGGAACCCAAGCACGAATACGCCCCGCTCATCACATCCCCCTCCCGCGATGGCCGTGGAATCTGGCGTGGTGGTGCGCGCAGTAGGACCGCGTGGCCGAGGTCGGCAGGCCGCAGCAGAGCATGTCCGGCCCCGGGCGCGCGCCCAGCGGATCGGCTTCGGCGTCCTCGCGCAGCGCGAGGTCGAGCGGGGCGCGGCATCGGCCGAACAGGCAGTCGAGAAAGCGCATGGCCGCCACATGCGGCTGGCGGCCGGGGTTTACCGCGGGCGGCGGCGCCGGGAGCTTGTAGAGATGCGCTTCGGATTTCTGGCGCTCGCCCGGCGCAAGCCAGGCCGGCGGCAAGCTGCGCGCGGGCTTGCGGGGTTTGGGTTTTTTCGGCTTGGGGGTGCCGGCGGTGATTTGCGCCTGCGTGGGGCTGCCTACGACCGATACGTCGGCGGGACAGCGCCCCCCTCTGTCCTGCCGGACATCTCCCCCACAAGGGGGGAGATTGGCAGCTTCGCCGCCGGCGCCTTCCACGAACTCGGCGAACCTGGAAAGCGCGGCGGGCTCGGAAAGAGTAATCCCTCCAATCACCGTCCTGCCCTGCCTGCCCGGACGATCCGGCCGGGCATGCTTCCTCGGCCTGCCGCCGGCGCGGCCGCCCTTGGGGTTGGCGAAGCCGATGGCGCGCAAGCCCGCGTTGCGGTGGACGATGCCGATGATGGCGTTGCGCGAGACTGGGGCGCCGCGCAGCGCGCTGAAGCGGCCGGCGATGCGCGAGGCCGAAAGCCCCTCCTTCAGCCAGGCGGCGATCTCGTCGATTTCCTTTTCGGTGTAGGCGGCTGCCATCTTCTCATTCCGTCGATTGCTGGGGCGTGGGTTTGCGAAGCGCCGGGCTGGAGCCCAAGCGCCTGGGTCGGCCGCGAGGCCGTCGGTGCGGTTTGGAAAAGGGTCGGGATCAGGCGGGGCGCGCGGCCCCTTCCATCTCGCGAAGCCTGGCTTCAGCCGCCGCCCGCGTCAGGCCCGACACCGCCCTGCCCGACGCGCGGTCGAACAGGATGACGGTGCCGTCCTCGGTGCGGATGCAGCTTGTGCCCGGATTGGGGGCCGGAGCCGGGGGAGGAACGGCTCCGGCCGTTCCGGTGAACCGGGGTGCGGGCGGTTCGACCGGATCCGGGGCAAGCGCCCTGGAATGCGCCCGGACCGGGGAGGAAGACGGTCCGGACGATTGGAATTCCAATGGTGATTTGAATTGGAAGGGCAGCGCGTTCATGCCGCCTCCCCGTGCATGGCGGCCGCCCGTTGCATGGCGGCGGCGCGGCCGGCCAGCCATTCGTAGCTGACGCCGGCGATGCCCAGCCTGCGGCTCGCCGCCACCACATGCGGCCAGTGCTGCGGCGCGATGCGGCCCCTGCGGCGCATCTGGCGCGCCGCCTCGTAGCCGCAGCCGACATCGGCGGCGAAAGCGCCGATGCTGCCCCAGCGATCGATCAGCCCCGAGATGCTCGCGGGCAGTCCCTGGATCGTGGACTGCGCCGGAATCACGTGTAATGCGGAAATGCTTGCGGGATGCTCATTCATGCGCTAAGCGTACGTTATGTACGAATGACGCGCAAGCGAAATCGTACAATATGGACGATAAATTTCAGGCATTTTGTACGATGATGGATTCCCGGCACAGATTGCAGCAGGCGCGCGCCCAGGCCGGCTATGCCTCGCCCAGCGATGCCGCGCGGGCGCTGCGCGACATCAACAAGAACACGCTGATCAGCCATGAGAACGGCAACCGGCCGCTGTCCCGGAAAGCCGCCGAGAAATACGGCCGGCTGTTTGGCGTCGACCCCGGCTGGCTGCTGTTCAATGGAGATAGTGCGGAAGCAGCGCCGGTCAGCCTCACCTCAGCGCCCGTCACCGTCGACGTGCCGATCGTGTCGTGGATCAGCGCCGGCGAACTCGGCAGCCAGGATAGCGTCGTCAACCTCTCCGACTATCCGACGATTCCCACCGCCGACCTCGAGGAAGGCGAATGGATCGCGCTGCGCGTCGACGGTCCGTCAATGAACAAGATCTCGCCGCCGGATTCGATCATCTTCGTCAATTTGCGCGACAAGCGGCTGGTGACCAATGGCTGCTACGTGATCTCGGACGAGACGGGACGGGCCACCTACAAACGCTACCGCCCGAACGAAAACCCGCCGTTCCAGCCTGCTTCCTACCTGGATATCCCGCCGCCGGAACTGGAGGGCGCGATCACCATCATCGGCCGGGTGAGAAGGTCGATCATCGATATGTGAGGGTGGATCCCTCGGTGCGAGACCGACTTCGGCGGCCGCTGCAATTTCTGCTTGCATTTTAGAACAAAAACAGAACTATAGGAATTGCCAGCCGCGGTCGCGGCATCTCCGGGGGGAGGATCAAACCATGTCTCGCCGTACCGGCGCGGTCTCGCGCATATTCGTTGCCGTGCTCTCGCTTGGGCTGGCGCTTGCGGGGGTTATGGTTCTCGGCGCCATGGCCACGCCCGCCGTCGCGGGGGACTATGCCCTTTGCTTCGGCGACGAAAGCGGCGATCAGGGCAGTGACCAAAAGGAAGCGAATGTCGACCAGGCCGCGGTCGATCAGCGCATCGCTGCCTGCACGGCGATTGCCGAAGACGATACGCAGGCGCAGCGCCTGCGCACCAAAGCCTATTTCTATCGGGGCGCCGCCCGGGACGACAAGGAGGATTGGGACGGTGCGATTGCCGACTACGACAAGGCCATCGCGCTCGATCCAAAGGCGACCTCGGCGCTGTTCAACCGCGGCACCGACTGGTCCAACAAGGGCGATTACGACCGCGCGATCGCGGACTTCAACATCGTCATCAGCCTCGAACCGTCCGCCAGCGACGCCTATTCCAGCCGTGGCCTAGCCCTCCTGCGCAAGGGCAAGATCGACGCGGCCATGCTCGATTTCCAGCAGGCGATCGAGGCCGATCCGCAAAACGGCAACGCCCATACGGGACTCGGCACGGCCTGGAGCAAGACCGGCGAACGCGACAAGGCGATTGCGGAATATGACAAGGCGATCCGCATCGATCCGGCCGATTTCATCGCGCTCGTCAATCGCGGCCTCGCCTACGCCGCCAAGGACGAGTTCGACCGCGCCATTGCCGATTACGACGCCGCGTTGGCCGTGGATCCCCGGAGCGCCGATGCCTATGCCAACCGCAGCGCCGCCTGGATCGGCAAGAACGACTGGGCGCGCGCCATCGCCGATGCCAACAAGGCGATCGAGCTCCACGCCGGGATGGTCGATGGCTACTACGCGCGAGCAGTCGCCTGGGCGAGCAAGGACAACAATGATCGCGCCCTTGCCGATTTCGACAAGGCGATCGCGCTCGATGCAACCGATGCCAGAGCGTGGCTCGGCCGGTCGCTGATGCGATCACGCAAAGGCGACAGCGCCGGCGCGGCGGCCGACTGCCGCAAGGCCATCGCGCTTGATCCGAAGAAGATTGGCAGTTGCAATGCGGGGCCAGCCGACGCCGAGGTGCCTGCGGCGGAAACGGCGTCCAAGCCGGATCTTTCCTCTTTGGCCAAACAGTTGGAGGCGACCGGCAGGCAAGTTCGTTCAAAACTTGCTGCCAGGGAGATCAGACGAGGCCTGGAGCTGCAGCAACAGGGCGACCTTGCAGGCGCGATCTATTCCTTCAGCATGGCTCTCTCAGAGGACCCCGACAACGCCGACGCGGTTTACGACAGGGCGGTGGCAGCGGCCGCAAACGGGGATGACGCCCTTGCCGCCAGCGACTGCCGGCGCGCCGTCGAGCTCGACCCGCAACGCGCCGGCGCGTGCGCCGCGCTCAAGGCTCAAACCGTTCCGGCCGCCACGACACAGGACCAGGCTGTCCAGGATCAGGCCGCCGCCAGGATACTGGTCGAACGCGCCGGCGCGCGCCTGGCGAAATACGGCGTCGACGGCGCGCTACTCGATTTCGACAAGGCAATCGGCCTCGATCCCAAAAATGCCGACGCCTATCTCGGCCGCAGCCGCGCCAGGACGCTCAAGGGCGACCAGGCCGGCGCCGCGGCCGATTGCCGGCGCGCCTTGGAGCTGGATTCCGCGCGCTCGGGAAGCTGCGACCAGCAGGCTGCCGGCGATGAGGGCAAGGCCGCACAGGCGCCAGACCTGGGGCAGCTAAAGCCGGCGGACGCCGCCGTCGCGCCGGCTGACACCGCGGCTTCGGCCGAGCCAGGTGCGAGTGACGGTCTTTCACCTGCCGATCCGAAGTTGGCGAAGCTTATCGACACCAGCGATCCCCGCGTCCTGGTCGCGGTGGCCAAGGGCGACAGCCTCTTGCACGAAGAAAACTATGACGAAGCGATCAAGGCCTATGAAGAGGCCATCGCGATCGATCCCAATAGTCCGCTCGCCTATTTCGGTCGAGGCAAGGCTTTCGACGGCAAGAAGGATTTTGCCCGCGCCATCGCCGATTACGACAAGACCATCGCCATTGTCCCCGACGTCGCCGTGCCCCTCACGCTCCGTGGTCTCGCCAAGGGCGCGGCGGGCGACGCGGACGGCGCGCTTGACGATTGCATCAAAGCCATCGGGCTAGACCCGAAAGCAAGCCGCGCCTTCTTCTGTACTGGAGCGGCATGGTACGGCACCGGAGACCGGAAGCGAGCGATCGAGGCCTTTTCATCGGCGATCGAGATCGATCCGAAATACGCCGCCAGCTATTATGGAAGGGGCATGGCGCAGGTCGACGCCCGAAACTACGCCGATGCCGTTGCCGATTTCGATCAGGCGGCCAAGCTTGACCCGCACAATCCAAACTACGCCGCCGCGCGCAAGGCAGCGACGGCCGCGCAGGCGAAAGGAGGCGGCGGCGGCAATGCGATCGCGCCGTCCTCGAAGAAGCTCGACGCTTTCGTTGATCGCGGCTATGCCTTCTACCATAAGGGCAAATACGATCGTGCGATCGCCGAATTCAACAAGGCGATGGCGATCGATCCGCAAGATGCTTCGCCCTATGTCGGGCGGGCCATCGCGCTTGTTGAGAAAGGCAAGTACGACGCGGGAATCAAGGACTACAACAAAGTCATCGAGCTCTACCCCGACTATTCGGACGCTTATATCGGCCGCTCCGTCGCGTGGACCAAAAAGAACCAACCGGGTCGCGCCATCGCCGATTTGAGCCGAGCGATCGAGCTCGACCCCAATGACGCGCAGGCCTATTTCGGGCGCGGCGGCGCCTTTGCCGCCAAGGGCGACTACGACCAGGCGATCGCCGATTTCGACCAGGCGCTGAAGCTCGATCCGAAGATGACGCTTGCCGTCAAAGGCCGCGATTTGGCAGTGGCGGCGAGGGACAAAGCCGCAGCCTCGCAAACAACCGGCCGGCTTCGAAACAAGGCGGCCGAAGACGCTATCGAAGCGGGCGATATCTGGCGCGCTCAAAATCAACTCGACCGCGCGCTCGATCAGTACGGCATAGCAATCGCTGCCGACCCGTCAAATGCCCACGCTCATACCATGCGCGGCTTCACCTATACGCTGAAGGGCGATTCCGACCGGGCGTTGGCTGACCACAATAAGGCCATCGAGCTCGATCCCAAGTCGACCGACAGCTATTTCTATCGTTCTCTCATCTGGCGACAGAGGGGCAAGATCGACCGCGCCATCGCGGATCTGACCACCATCATTTCGTTGCAGCCGAACAATGTCGACGCCTACGTGCTGCGCAGTCGAGCCCTGGCCGTAAAGCACGATTGCGATGGCATCATCGCCGATTCAACAAAGGCGATCGAATTGAAGCCGACGAAAGCCGAAGCATGGTTCAATCGCGGATTCTGCTGGAACAGGAAGAAGCAATATGACCGCGCCATCGCCGATCTCGATGAAACCTTGCGTCTCGATCCGAACTACGCCAATGCCCGCAAGGAGCGAGACGAGGCGGCGGCCGGCAAGGCTTCATACAAGCCAAAGACCGCGGACGCGGCGGCGGTGGACGACGCCACAAAGAACGGCATAGCCCTTTACAACAAGGGTCAATACGATCTTGCAATCGCAAGATTCGACCGTGCGATAGCGCTCGATCCCAACAATGCCGAGGCTTTTGGGTATCGCGGTCTCGCCTGGGGGCAGAAGGACAATTACGATCGGGCCATAACCGACTATGGCAGCGCGATCGCAATCGAGCCAAAAAACAGCAGCTATTATTCCGCTCGCGCTTTCGCCTGGACAGCCAAGAACGACCATAAACGTGCCATCGACGATTTCGGCAAGGCGATCGAGTTCGATCCTGCCTACGCCACGAACTTTCATGGCCGAGGCATCAGCCGAATGATCGTGGGGGATTATGACGGCGCGATCGCCGACTACAGCAAAGCCATCGAACTCGACCCGAACGTTGCCAAGGTTCATGTCGATCGCGGGGTTTTGTGGGTCGTAAAAGGCGACTTGAAGCGGGCCGAGGACGATTTCGAGACGGCTGTCCAGATCGACCGGAACAGCCCCGGCGGCTACTATGGCAGAGGCCTTTTGCGGGCGCGGGCGGGCGACCAGGACGGGGCGATCGCAAGCTTCAATCAAGCCATCAAGCTTTATCCCAGATATGCGGATGCTTACACCGCCCGAAGCCTGGCTTGGGCAGCCAAGGGCGATTTGAAACGCGCCAAGGCCGACCGCAAGAAGGCGCTGAGCCTCGGTGGAAATTGAACTGGGATCGGGAGGGCCGGCGGATGTCACCTTGGAAATGGTTGCAAGTGGTGGCGGTCATCCCCGTGAGCATCGTTGGGGCTGACGTGATGCCAACGATGTTCGGCGGCAAACATCACCACTATCAGTCAGTGGCGATGCCGCCCCGGGCGCTGACCACCGCCGACATCGATGCCGAGATCCGGAAGCAGCATCTCGGGATCTTCGAGGCTATCGCCCGGGAATTTCCAGACGACTACGATGCGATGCTGCGTAAGGTCACTGCCGCGGCCCAGACCGGAAACCCAACAGAAGTGCGCAATGTCAGCAGGCAGGCGGTCGCCGATCTTAGGCATAGATATGCGCCACTCCTGCCCACGACCCCCGACAGCAATGCTTCGGAAGTGCTTTCGGCGCAGCTCGACATGCTCAATCATGTCATGGCGCGCGAAACGCCGGCCACCTGCAACAATTACCTGCGCAACGGGCCGGACGCGATCAGTGCGCCTGGCCACGATTTCCTTGCCGACCTGGACAGGATCGGCGCCACTCTGTTCCGCGCCTTCGGCGCCGCCAAAAGAAGCGGCCTGCCGGCGGTCGTGCCCAGTGATCAGGATTGGTCGCTGGTCGCCGACGTTTTCAAAAAGATCGGCGGCACGCCGGCCGAGATGGAGGCTATCTCAAACGCCAACCAGGACTTTCCGGGCCTGTGTCCAGCCATGGCGAAATTCTATGAGGCCGCCCTGTTGATGCATGGCGAGCCTGGTTGGCACATCAAAACCGCGCTGCTTCGCGCCATCGTCGAGAATTAGGCTCCGCACCGGATTCCCGGCAAGGTTCCGGCGCAAAGTCGTGTTCCCTCGGCGCTTGGCGCCTACCCCACCAGAAACTCGTTCGTGAAGTACGACCCCAGATCCGGCTTGTCCTTCAGCGCCTTGCCGTTGCCGTCGAGCAGGATCCCCGAGGCAAACAAATACCCGCCCATCGCTTCCATCTTCGCCTTGTCCATCGTGCCGATGGCGCCATTTGCGCTCTTCAGGAAATGCCCGTCGTTCAGCGCCTTCAGCGATGCACCGATCAGCGCCGGGTTGGTGAGCGTGTCCTTGTTGGCGGCGACCAGCAGCTCGCCCGCCTCTTTCGCGTGATCAACCGCGAATGCATAGCCGGCCTGCGTCGCCTGGACGAAGGCGGCGGCGGCCTTTGGATTGGCGGCGAGGAAGGCGTTGCTGGAAACGATCAGCGTCGTGTGCTCGTCCGGCACGCCGTAATCGGCGTAGCGGAAGTTGCGCTGTTTCAAGCCTTTCAGCTCCGCCTCGACGCCTTCCCAGGTCGAGACTTCCAGCGTGAAGTCGACCGCGCCATTGGCCAGCGCCTCGTAAGCCGAGGTGCCCAGCGTCACGGTGGAAAAATCGCCCTTGCCGCCGTCATGGCGGATGATGGTCTGTAACAGCGCGTTCTCCCAGGCGCTGCCGAAGCCGCCATAGGTCAGGCCGTCGAGATTCTTCGGAGTCTTGATCGCGGCACGGTCGGCGTTGAAGACGACGCGGCCGGTCTCCGACTGGACGACGGCGTAGACGGCCTTCAGGTCGGCGCCGGCGCTCTTTTGCGTGAACAGGCCGAGCGAGCCCGAAATGCCGAAATCGGCGACGCGGTTGGCCACTAGCGTGCCCGAGCCGGTGTCGCCATAAGGCAGGATTTCGACGTCGAGCCCCGCGTCACGGTAAAAACCTTTGTCGCGGGCGACGAACAGGCCGATATGGTTGGTGTTGACGGTCCAGTCGAGCGCGACGGTGATTTTTTGCGCGGCGGCCCGGGCACGCGTGACGGTCTCGGCAAATGGCAGGCTGGCGGCCAGAAACAGCGCCTGGCGGCGGGTGAGGTCAATCATTTCGGTTCTCCATCGGGTGGTCGTTGATCGGGGTCGGCTGTCCAAGCAGCGTGTCGAGGATGCCGGCCTCGATCGCGGCCGCCTCGCGGGCGAGCGCGGCGCTTTCCGTGCGCGGGCGCGGCAGCGGCACCGCCACCTCACGCACCACGCGCGCAGGCCGCGCCGAAAGCACATAGATGCGGTCGGACAGAAGCACCGCCTCGCGCACGTCATGGGTGATCAGCAGCGCGGTCCAGCGGTGGCTTCGCCACATGCCTTCCAGCCAGCGTTGCATG
The DNA here is from genome assembly GCF_002295065.1 of Mesorhizobium sp. WSM3859. Classification (GTDB taxonomy): domain Bacteria; phylum Pseudomonadota; class Alphaproteobacteria; order Rhizobiales; family Rhizobiaceae; genus Mesorhizobium. Next base: position 53,956 of record NZ_NSGG01000023.1, on the reverse strand, counting down.
GCCGCGCGGGTCAGGGCATCGAGCGCGCCGAAAGGCTCGTCGAGCAAAAGCATGTCGCGCTGCTGCACCACGGTGCGCAGCAGCGCCGCGCGCTGGCGCATGCCGCCGGACAGCTCGGCCGGCCAGGCGCGCTCGAAGCCGGCAAGGCCGAACTCGGTGAACAAGGGCGCCACGCGCTCGCGCGCGGCCCGGCGCGCCATGCCCTGCACTTCAAGCCCCAGCGTGGTGTTGTCGATGACGCGACGCCACGGCATCAGCGCGTCGCGCTGCGGCATGAAGGCGAAGCGGGCGCCATCGAGCGGCGCGCCGTCGAAGCGCATCTCGCCCTCGCCGCGGATCGCGCCCGTGAGGAGCTGGAACAGCGTCGACTTGCCGGCGCCGGAGGGGCCCAGGATCGAGACGAACTCCCCCTCTTCGACATGCAGCGAAACGCCGGCCAGAACCTTGAGCGCGCCGAAGCTTTTTCGCACATCGCGGAGCTCGAGCCGGGTCATGACCGGCGCTCGGAGGGTTCGGTCTTGCGGTCGCGCCCGGCCCTCTCCCAGGGCATGGCGAGGAGCTGCACCAGGACGGCCAGACCAAACAATGCCAGCGTCAGCGCCGAGCTGACGGCAACGGCGGCAAGCACGAGGTCGGGCCGAAAGTTGTTCTTGGCGCTGAGCATGTAGATGCCCAGCCCCTTCGCGGCGCCCGCATATTCGGCGAAGATCGCGCCGACCACCGCATAGGTGATGGAGATGCGCAGTCCGGCGAAGAAATAGGGCAGCGCCGATGGCAGCCGCGCCAGCCAGAATATGCGCCAGCGCCCTGCTCCCATGGCGGCAAGCATCTGGCTGATTTCCGCACTCGTCGCGACGTAGCCTTCGACCAGCGCCACCATCATCGGGAAGAAGGTCACCAGCGCGACCAGCAGGATCTTCGGCAAGAGGCCGAAGCCGAACCACAAGACCACCAGCGGCGCGATCGCCACCAGCGGCAAGGTCTGGCTGGCGATCAGCAGCGGAAACAGCGCGCGGCGCAGAGGGGCCAAGAAGTCGACCAGCGCCGAAAGCACGAAGGCGGCGATCAGCGAGCAGGCGAAGCCGGCAAGCGTGGCGCGGATGGTGGGCAGCGTGTTTTCGGCGAGCGCCGCGCGGTTTTCCCAGGCCTGCGCCAGCACGCGGGACGGCGCGGGAAGCACGGTGGGCGCGATGCCGCCGAGACTGGCGTAAAGCTCCCAGGCAAGGAGGAGCAAGGCGAATGCGAGGGTGGCGGGAGCGAGCTTGGCGAAAGCGGCGATGACAGCTGATCTCCCCTCTTGCGGGGGAGATGGCCGGCAGGCCAGAGGGGGTCGTCTTACGTAGATCGCCAACCTCATCTTGCTTCGCAGAGGACGTAGGCGCTCTACGCGCTGGGACCCCTTCTGCCCTGCCGGGCATCTCCCCCTCGAGGGGGGAGATTCGCCGGCACCGATGCTTTCGCCAATAGCCACGACACTCTCCTCGACGAACGACGTTCGAGCGCGCGGGCTCAGACCGCGGTCGGGCTGTTCGCCGAAATCGTGATGTCGAGGGTCACGTGGCCCGCGCCGGGTCCGAAGCGGCAGAAGGCTTCGTTGAGCGTGGCGAACACCGCGCCGGCATCGCCGCGCAGCCTGGTGCAGAAGTTCTTGGAACGGTCGAACACGCCGGACTGTTTCAGGAAGTCGATGCAGCCGTAGATCTCGTCCATGTGGTCGCCGGTGCCCATCACATAGAGCGAGAATTGCGCCGCCACCGGCTGATCGGTCGAAGGCGTCGACCGCACGGCGCCGAGCGCCGCGCGCTTGCGTTCGTCGAGCGGGATCGCCGGGCCGCCGATCTCGTCGGAACGGCAGATCGGATCGTCCGGCTCGCCGGGGCAGCCGCGCGAGACCGCGGCCGACAGCACGCAATGCTTGCCGCTTTTGGGCTTGCCGCTTTTGGCCGCCGCCACGAACAGGTCGCGCATGGCCGGGAACAGCACTTCGGGCGGCCCGACCAGCAGCGTCGAGATGTCGTCGGTCTCGATCCTGAGCCTGTCGCGGTAAGGATCGAGCGCGCCCAACGCGCCGAGGATGACGCCGACGAAATCGTCGGCCATGGGATAAAGGGAAATCTGTGCGCCGGAAAACATGGCCCGCCTCGCTCCGCTGGTATTATCCAGATCAGCTTTAGGGTCCGGAGGCTTGCCGCCACCATCTCAGCCCCGACCGTACGGAGCACCCCTGTGGATGGGCGCGTTAAAGCACTGTTTGCCAGGTTGGGGAAGCGGTTTTTTGCGGGGCCAATTGGGCCACGAGTCTCATCTCCCCTAGGGGAGATGCCGGTGGTTATAAGATTTTCACGAATTTCTTATAACAAACTTGCAATCGATCCGGCGACGCGCAATTATAAGAAAACTGCAGGAATCTTATAACGCCCATGAACCGACAGCGCCCATGAAGACCATCGACCTCGCCTACCGCACTCTCTACGCTGAGTTGGTGCAGCGCAGCCTCGACGCTTCCTTCGAGACGGATTTCTCGACGGCGGGCAATTTCGTGCGCGTGCCGGTGAAGGGCCGCGACTACTGGTATTTCGAGGAAACCCGCCCGGAGAAAACGCGGCGTTATGTCGGTCCGGCCGAGGATCCCGAGATCGCCAGGCGGGTTGCGGCCTTCCGGGAGATCAAGGACGATCTCAGGAGCCGCCGCAAGCTGGTCTCAACGCTGGTGCGCGACGCCGGCCTTACGGCGCCCGAGACTTTCACCGGCGATGTCGTCGAGGCGCTGGAAAAGGCGGGGCTCTTCCGGCTGCGCGCGGTGCTGGTGGGCACCGTCGCCTTCCAGACCTATGCCGGGCATCTCGGCGTGCGACTGCCGGGTGCCGCGCTGCAGACAGGCGACGCCGATTTCGCGCAGTTCCATTCCGTTTCGGCCGAAGTGGAAGACAGCATGCCGCCGGTCATCGACGTGCTGAAGGCCGTCGACCCGACGTTTCGCGAAATCCCGCACCGGACCGATGCCGGCCGCACGACGCAGTACGAGAACGCCTCGCGCTACCGGATCGAGTTCCTCACCCCGAACCGCGGCAGCGACGAGCATGCTGATCGCGCCAGCCCGATGCCCTCGCTCGGCGGCGCCTCGGCGCAGCCGCTGCGCTTCCTCGATTTCCTGATCCGCGATCCGGTGCGGACGGTGCTGCTGCATCGCTCCGGCGTGCCAGTGCTTGTCCCCTCGCCCGAACGCTTCGCCGTCCACAAGCTGATCGTGGCGACCCGCCGCGAGCGAGGCGCGGCGGCGAAGCGGGAGAAGGACCTCCATCAGGCGGGCCTGCTGGTCGAGGCGCTGGATACGACGCGCCGACAGGATGACCTTGCACTGGTTTTCGCGGAAGCGTGGGAGCGCGGCGATGCCTGGCGGGACGCATTGCGGAAGGGCTTGAGCCTGCTGAAGCCGGACAGGCATGAAATGGTCCAGTCGGTCTTGGGGCGGGCGCTTGGCGAAATCGGCGCGCAGCTCGAAGGCTTTCCGATGCGGATCGCTTGATCTTTACCCCAAGACGAAGCATATCGTTCAAATTGTACGAAATTCGCTTGACCGAGTTTCGTACATAAAGTACGATACTTCCTTTGAGGGAATCTGCTTGAACACCGCCAACCATGCCGCTTTTGCCGACCTCTCCCGCCCCTTGCTGTCGCCGCTGCCGCTCGCCGAGCGCGAACGCCTCGCCGGATCCTGGCGCATGGCGAGCCAAGACATCGCCGACGACATCCGCTTCATCCGGCAATATCTGAAAGTGATCGCCGAGAAGGACGAGCGGCTTTCGACCGGCACGCTGGTGCACGGCCGCGCCTATGTCGAAGCCTGCGCCGCCTGGCTGCCGGAAACGCTGGCGCGATATCTGCGAAACCTCAGGCTGATCAGCGAGTGCGAAAGCGCGATGATCGCGGCGGGCGTGAGGTTCGCCAGGTCGAGCGATGCGTGGTGATCTAACGCCCCTTTTCCCCTTATAGGAGAAGGTGGGCTCGCGAAGCGAGGTCGGATGCGGGGTGCTGGTGAGGCGCCGAAGATCTAGCACTATATGCCTGCGGTGACGAAAGTCGCCGTCAAGCTGGAACACCCCTCATCCGTCTCGGCGCTACACGCCGATCCACCTTCTCCCACAAGGGGAGAAGGGGCGCACTTCCGCCCTCCAGCCAGCCTCTGCAACCCTTGGCTCGCCGCCCCGGCAAATGCATCGTTTCACACAATCGCCAATTGGTGGACGCGGGTGAGTGGACGGGCGTTAATTCCTCCCAGGCGAAGGAGGGACTAGACGCATACCAGGGAGGAACACGTTTGATGCAACCGCAAATCGACATCGGCGCACTGCCCGAGGATCAGCCCTACGAAATCACCTCATTTGCCAGAAAGCACGGACTGACGGTTCCGGTCGCGGATGCGGTGCTTTTCGCCAAGGGCCCATCGCCGTCGCGGGCCGCCTGCGATACCGCGGCGCTTGCCCTTCTCTGCGCTGTCGCGCAATACGCCAGCAAGCAGGGAGGGCGCTAGCGGTTCGGCGGCACGCCTTCCTCTTCTTGATCTTCCTACCAGCTGCAGCCCCGCATTGGCGCGGGTGATGCGGTTGTCGATGTCGTCGACATGGGCGGCGCGCCTTTAACGGGAGCCATCACAAACCGCCGGGCGTGGGCCAGCCACGTCCGGTCGTTGTCGGAGATCGTTGTCGGGATGAGCCGGCGGCGGCGCGCCGCCGGAGCTTCAGGCCTTGGCTTTCGGTTTGGCCGCCTTTGCCTTGGCGGGGGCCTTGGCGGGCTTTTCCGCCTTGGCGGCTTTCGGCTTCTCGACCTTGGCGGCAGCTGCCTTCTTGGGAGCTTTCTTCGGCTTGCCTGCCGCGTCGATCTCAGCGGCCGCCTGTTCCCAATGCTCCATATGAGCACCTTCGGGCCGGCCGGCCTGCTCCCAGAGTTCGTGCGCGCGCTGGCGAATACGTTCGTGCCTGTCGTCCGTCACTGTCGCCTCCTGATGTTGGGACGGGTTCCCCGGCGAGAACAGTAGCGGAATTTTCACGCGGCGTCTTCGGTATCAAGCAGATGCGACCGACTTAGACGGCAAATTCGCTCAGTGTCCGTCGACGACGACCGCGATGCCCAGATGCGCTGCCTTCTTTGCGATCAGTCCGGCTAAATCCGCGTCAGAGCGGTCGGTCCCCGTGCGCTTCCGCAGCAGGGCAATTGCCTCTTGCATGGTCAGCAGGCCAGTCCTGTGCTCGGCCAGCAGCTTGTCGACCATGGCGGCGATACTTGGTGATTCGACATGTGGATGATGCATGGCAACGACTCCTTCCGCTTCGTTGCCTCCCAAACCGCTGCCTATTCTAGGCCTTGTGCCCCGATGCGAGAAGAGCCCGATCCCTCACCGAAGCTCGGCCAAGGATCGGGCTCTTCGGAACTAAATGTTACTGGATCACCTGGACGACGCGACGCGTGCCAGGATCGATCAGCACCGTGTGGTCGTTGACGACCGCATAACGATACTGCACGTCCGGAACCGTCTGCAACTCGACGGTGTCAGGCACGGTCGAGCCGACGCCGAGCTCCAGGCCAAGCACGTTGACCGAGGCGATCGGGTGCTTGTGGACATATTCCTTGACCACGGTCTGCTGCTCGGGGGTGACGATCACCTCGTCCGCGGCCGCGACGCCGATGCCGGCCATCAGAGCCAGGCCGGCGACAGCTGGAATGAGGGTGTTTTTCATCGTTTCTCTCCTGTTTGCGTTCACGACGATCCTTGGATCGCGTGTTCACGACGACCTTCGGATCGCGTACTCACGACAATCCTTCGGATCGCGTGTTGGCGAGCTCCGCCCTGCCTCCGCGGGGGCGGAAACATCGGCAAGTCGAATAGTTGAGCTCCCGGGGCAAACGTCCCCGGCGAGGTGTTGTTCCGTCAGCGACGACTAATTGATGTGGCGGAACCTTCGCATCGGCTCTGCATTGGAAGGCATTGAAACTCCCCAAGACTTTGAAATCCAAAGGGCGCCGCCGTCATGCAAGAAGGTTACATCAGAAGCGACATCGAACTTCGCGCCCCCGTGGCGATCGCCGTCGGCGCCGGGTTCAAGCGCGAGATCGCCACGCTCACCGGGATGCAGAATTTCCTCAAGGAATGGCCGCCGGCCTCGCGGGGCGAGAGCCACGCAACGGCGCTGCACGCCTGCGAGGCGGCGCGGGCCGGAGAGATCGATCTCGACAAGGCGCGCCAGGCGTTCCTGGCCTTTGCGAAGAAGGCGGGGATCGAGTGGACCGGGGCCGATCCGGTCGCGGTGCTGCGCGAGGCGAAGATCAGACGCAACCGGGCACGCGAAAGCCGGGCGCAGCAGCGGCCGGCGCACTGACGGCCGCCGCGTTGGCGTTGCCTGCAGCTTTCAGGATCTGGCCGACGAAATACCCGACGAGCGGTCCGCCTGGCGCCCGCGGACCGCCGCCTGGCGGCTGGCGGTCGACTGGATCGATCGGGGATCTTTCGGCTGGTGGCCGCGCGGTCAGGTCGGCGCCGACTCGCCCAGCGCCTCGGTGACGAAGGACGCGGCGATCAGGTCGTCCGCTTCGATGCGTAGGGAGCCCTCGGCGCCCCCCATGATGGCCGCGACCTTCTGGAAGGTCTTCATCTCATGCTCGGTGATCCGGGCGTCGCGCATCCTGGCTTTGAGCTCGGCGACGCGCATCCCGAGCGAACGGGATGTTCCGACTTCTCGTTTCGACATGTTGGTCAAACTCCTCCTTGACCCCGCCCGTACCTTCGCCGCCGCCCGAATCTCCACCCTGCCATCGATTTGTGTTGTCTCTGAGACAGCGTGAACCCAGAGCCGCTAACTCAAGCGCGGCGGTAAGGTTCCATTAGCATATGGTAACAAATAATAATCGGTTAATGGCCCGCCGCAGAACGACGGGCCATCTGATTGCGGCACGGTATCGATTATTCGATTACGACTATTCGATCACCTTGACGATCTTGCGCGTGCCGGGGTCGACTATGACCGTCCGGTTGTCGACAACAACGTAACGGTAATTGACGTTCGGCACCTCATGCAGTTCGACCGTGTCGGGAAGCGTGCTGCCGATGTTCAACTCGACGCCCGGAACCTTCACCGAAGCCAGCGGCTGCTTGTGGACATATTCCTTGATGACGGTTTCCTGCTCCGGCGCGATGACGACATCCTGCGCGGCAGCGGCGCCAATGCCGGCAAGAAGCAGCAAGCCGGCGGCGGCGGAGGTGATGTGCATTTTCATTGTTAGTCTCTCCTATGTGGATGGCTCAAAACGCCTTGATGCTGCGCCTGCGATTCCACAGCGGGTCGGCATTGTCGTAACGCCAATCGCCTGGCGTTGTTCCTGCGAAATTTGACCCGGCGCCTTGCAAAAATCGATGCCGCTTTGTTCCGCAAAACCATCCTTTTCGCCCTTGCTGCAATTTCGGAACAATGCGTTTCGGGCGGGGTTACCCATGCGAAGGGACCGACTTTTTCGAGGAGAAATCCAATGAAACATCTGCTGATCACGAGCATGATTGCGCTCAGTGTGAGTTGCGGCGCCGCGATGGCGCAGACTGAATCGGCGCAGCCAAGCGGCGGCGACAACAATTGCGCGGCCGGCACGGCCGATTGCCAGAAGGGCGGCAAGGCAGGCGGTCAGGCCCAGGGCGAGACGAAATCGAAGACCGAGATGAACGCCCAGGGCAAGGCCGGCGCCAACACGCAGGAACAGGCTCAGGGCAAGGCCAAGATGAAGACCGATGAGCAGGCCCAGGGCCAGGCCGGCACCAAGACCGACCAGAACGCCGAGGACAACACGCAGCTCAAGAAGAAACAGCAGGCCCAGGGCAAGGCCGGCGCGACCACCGAGCAGAACGCTCAGGGTAATACCAAGATGCAGACCGAGCAGAACGCTCAGACCAACACCGGCACCAAGACCGACCAGAATGCCCAGGACAACACGCAGCTGAAGAAGAAGCAGCAGGCCCAGGGCAAGGTCGGCGCCACCACCGAGCAGAATGCTCAGGATACTACCAAGATGCAGACCGAGCAGAACGCTCAGACCAACACCGGCACGAAGACCGAGCAGAATGCCCAGGGCAACACCACCGTCCAGACCGACCAGGACAAGACGGCTTCGATCAACAACGTGACCGTCGAGCAGAGGACGCAGATCACGCAGATCATCCACGAGACCAGGGTGGAACCGGTCCGCGACGTCAGCTTCGACATTTCGGTCGGCATCGAGGTGCCGCGGCATAAGGTGCGGCTGCACCGCCTGCCGGCCCGCATCGTCAAGATCGTGCCTGCCTATGAATCCTATGACTATTTCGTGCTGGCCGACGGGCGTATCGTCATCGTCGACCCCGACACTTACAAGATCGTCCTGATCCTGACCTGACGGGGACCAGCACTAAGAGAAGAAAGGCCCGCCGATGCGGGCCTTTTTCGTTCAAGTGCCGTCGCGGCCTAGAAATAAGCCGGCGCGGCCGCCGGCGCGCTCCATCGCGCTCCATAAGGCGTCGCTTGAATGTGCAGGCCCATGGAACGATCCCGCGCAATTGTCGGTTGTTGCACGGAAGTCCTGCATCCTTGGTCCCTGTCGGGGGCGGACGATGGTGCGACCTGGCCGCCGCGCAGATTGTTCGGCTTGCGGTCCACCCGGAAAAGGTGCAAGGGTCATGACGGGTAGAGACATGGGCGAGGTCGTCGACGGCTGGAAATGGTCGCGGCGCTCGGTTGGGCAAATGTATTTTCCGCAGTTTCTTGTGGGAATGGCGGCGACGCTTCTGGTGATCCTCGGCTGGACATTTGCGTCCACCGGATCGGTCTGGGCGGCATTGGGCTGGACGGTCCTTGCCGCGGTTATTCTGCAGGCGGGCTACTTCGCGGCGGTGCTGTGGCTGGTGCATGGCGAGGCCCGCGTGACCGACGAGGCCAAGTCGAACGAGGGCGCCGCCTCGCCCGCGGAATTGCCTGGCCCGTTCGAGCGCGACGGCATCATCCAGGCTGTCATTTCGCTGTTGTTTCCGAAGCTGTTGCCTTAGCCGGCGGAGGCTCCAGCCCGTCCAGGCTGAAGCCGCTGCTCAACCGCAAGCTAGCGCGCTGTGGCTGGTGAGGCGGAGCGCACCGTCTCCGACGACGAGAAGACGACGAAGCCAAAGACCAGCACCGCAGCGGCGACGATCAGCGAGCCTATCGCCACGACCGGCTCGATCTCCGGATGGCCTGCCGCCAGCATCCAGTAGAGCGCCGGCAGCATGATCACGATGCCGACCGTATAGAGGCCGTAATGGATCATGGCGATGCGGCGCTCGGCCTTGGCCGGGTTGAGCGCATAGTAGCCGCCGAAGATGGCGCTGGTGACCCAGCCAAGAAGGTTGATGTGGGCATGCGCCGGGAAGGCGCCGTGATCGCCCGAAATCGCCATCTGCAGCCCGGCGGCGATGCCCAGGATGAGAAAGACGATGGCCGTCTTGAAGAAGAGTTCCGATACGCGTGGCATTCTGTTGTCCCTCCCAATGCCTCTGTGGACCCGACTCGGTGAAGTTTATATCCAGCAAGCCATATTAGCCATGGCGCACCTAAAGCTTGTCTCCCGAAAGTGGGAACCGGTTTCGGGATAAAGACATGCGTAAAACCAAAGACTAAGGCGCATGGAGCGAACCCGAAAGATCGCGACGCGCTTTAGGTCGGTGAAGCCTTCGGACGAAAGCAGAGAGAGGCGGCCTCGCGAAAAAAAGGCTCGCCTCTTTCGAGGCGAGCCAAAAGGGAGCCGGGCTTGAGGTCGGCTCCCATCCAGGTTGCCACCTGAATTTCAAACTTGGTTAACGTAACAGAGGTCGGGGTTTATTCCACAGGAATAGTGTAGACCAAGTGGGGTTCCTTTAAAGCGCGTCGCGACCTTTCAGATTCGCTCCATGCGCTTTGGATTTTTGATTTTACGCATGTCTTTATTCCGAAACCGGTTCCCACTTTCGGGAGACATGCTTTTAGCCAGCGGACGAAAACATGCGCTTCAGCGTCCCGTCCTTCAGCCAGAACTGGTGGTACAGCGCGGCAAGGACGTGGACGGCGATCAGCACAACGAACGCAGGCTTGGCAAGCGAATGGATCTCGCCCCAGGGGTCGCCCACATAGAATGCCAGCAACCCGGCTGCGGGTGTCGCCAACAACAGCACATAGAACAGACCATGTGATACATGCGCGGCGATTTGCATCCATCTCGGCCCCCAATTGGCGGGGGCCGGCGCGCCTGATGCGAGCCTGAGGACCAATCGAACCAGCACGAGCGCAAGGATGGTCAGGCCGGCCCAGTAGTGAGCGGATCCGAGCGCCTGGTCCGACGCGGCCGCGGGCTGTCCGTTTTCAATGGCGTCCACGACGGCAGTCATGCTCTCGCCGAAGAAAAGCTGAAATAAAACGAGCACCGCTATCAACCAGTGCAGCGTGATTTGATAAGTTGAATATCCGCTTCCGGTTTTCATTGCATACAATCCCCTGGATATGAGGTGTCCCACGCCTTCGCGTTACTGAATACGTGAGAGGAGCATGGCTAAATTTGGCTCGAAATCTCCCGCAATTGTGGCCGCAATCTTACAGTTTCGTATGATGAGTGCCCGCGCCGGCCATAGCTGTTCAAAGCCTGGTCCCGCGCCTTGCATGCGCGCGACATTTAGGCAATGCTGCGGATTGGGGGAGTGGTTTCCGTGATTTCGGAAGCACGATTACATGTTTATTGACTACTACGAGACTCTGGAAATTAGCCCGAAGGCCAATTCAGAAACAATCGAGCGGATTTTCCGCTACTTTGCGATGCGCTACCATCCCGACAATCGGGAAACTGGCAATGAAGCGCGCTTCAGCGAGATCGTCGAAGCCCACAATACGCTACGAGACCCGGTCAAACGGGCGCAGTACGATATCGTTTACCGCGAACATCTGGGCCTTCGTCACGAACTTACCGAGGAAGCGCGCGACGCCCGCGGCTTGGCCAGGGATTCCGTCATCCAGGCCAATTTGCTGTCGCTTCTCTATGTGCGGCGCCGACGCGACGTCAACAATCCGGGCATCGGCGACGAGGAGCTCGAACGCCTGTCGGGCTGCCCCCGCGAGCACCTCGAATTCCACCTGTGGTACCTCAAGGCGAAGGGCTTCATCGGCAGGACCGAGAACGGGACGTTCGCCATCACGGTCGAGGGCATCGACCACGCCGGGAGCAAACAAGACCGGGACCGCCCGGACGCCACCCGCCTGCTCGATCACGCCGATTAGAGCATGTCTCCCGAAAGTGGGAACCGGCCTCGAACTGCATTCGGCCGGGCTGCGTCGCGCGGCCCATCAAAAAGCCCGCCTACTGGTGCCTGAACCAGTGGCGGGCTCGATGAAGGAGCAGCTACATCCCGGGGGGAATCGACTGTCGTCTCCTGAACTCCCCATATCTGGGCTCGGTTCCGCTGGGAGAGCGGAGCCTGAACCATGCGCCATAAAGGGCAAGAACAGGGAGCGCAACGATGACATAGACGCCGTGCGCCACCGAAGACAAGACGACTGAGGTCTGACGCGCCGCCGAAATAGGCCGAACGGCTTCACGCGGAGGCGATGGCGCACAAAAAAGCCGCCGGGCGAGGCCCGGCGGCGTTTCCTCCACCCTCTGGTCGGTTCGGCCGGCCTTATGGCGTTGTCGGCGCCGCGGCCGCGGCGGCCTGGTCGATCTTGCCGGCCAGCACGCCCTTGGCCCAGTCCGTCACCTCCTGATCGACCGGCTTGTTGGCCATGTCCTGCAGGGCGGCGTCTAACGTCGCGTCGTCCGGGGCGGGTGTATTGGTAACCTCAGTTTGGGCATCCGTGACCGCCTGGGTGTCAGCGGTGATTGCCGTATTCTGAGCGTCGATCTGCCCCTGGACGTCGGCGATCTGCGCATCGAGCGCCGCCTGCTGTTCGGGCGTAAAGCCCGTCGTGTCAGTCGCATTGAGGTCGGCGAGCTGCGTGGTGAGGTCGGCCAGCGAGGCCTGGTCGGCCGCCAGTTGGGCGTTCGCCGCGTCAAGAGCGGCCTGGGCGTTCTGGGCCGCGGCAGCCTCGGTCACATAGGACTGGATGCCGGCGAACTTCTTGCTCTTGGAATTCATGTAGGCGTTGATGTTGCGCTGCAACGAGTTCAACCGGCCGAGCTTGGAATGGATGTTCGGCGTAGCGGCGGTCGGCGCGGCGGCGGTCGTCGTTTCGTCGGTCGTCGTGTCGTCCGACGCGCTGTCGTCGGTGCTCTTGTTGTGGCCCTGGGCCGAGGCCGACTTGCCATGCGAGGCGCCGCTGTTGCCGTTGCCACCGGCATTGCCGCCGCCGTTTCCGTTGCCGCCATTGCCATTGCCATTGCCGCCGCCATGGCCATTGCCACCCCCATGGCCGTTGCCGGCAAGCGCCGGGGCCGCCGCGAGCGCCAGAATGGCAAGGGATGCCAGAAGTGTCTTACGCAATGTCATTGTGCTTCTCCGCAGATGAATCTTCACACGGCCCAACCGCTAGGCAGCCTCATATGAGAATTTGCTAACGGCGTCGGATAAACTTTAGGCAATTGCGGTCGCGAAATGAGAGCATTGCGGCCCTTGCCCGGTACTCTTCGCGAAAAACTACATTAACCCGTTGAAATAAAACAGAAATACAAAGGGCCGAGCGCGTTTGGGCCGTTTGGAACAATGAGGGCCCTTGCCTCGCCAGACCATGGTCCCTAAGGGTCATTTTGGTACACGAAAGTCGGCAAATCGGGAGCGTTTCGGGTCGCGGGAACACTGTGGCCTGGCCGAGGTTAAACACCTGAAGGGACGCTACCCAAAGGACCACTCCTCATGAAACGCATTCTTCTTGTCGCCGCCCTGTTCGCCATGTCCGGGGGGCTGGCTGTGGCGCAGTCGGGCACGTCGTCCGGTACTTCGTCGGGTTCTTCATCCACGACCACGATGCCCAGCACGGATCAAACGCAAACGAACTCGACCAATCCAAACTCGGCCAAGGATTGCGCTCCGGGACAACAGACGACGGGCACTGCGAAGCAGGCGGCCCCCGGTCAGCAGGACACCAGCGCCAAATCGAACGCTCCCGGCCAGATGAAAACAACAGCACAGGGCTGCTAGAGCGTTGGTAGCGTCCGCCGAAACGGCGGACCGCCCTATCTTCCCGTTTTGGCGCAGTTGCGGACGGAAAGCTACGGCGAAGGCGCCGAGCCTAGCCGTTTCACGCGGCTTCTACGTCCCCCCAGTGGCCGGCGCGTCGGTCGCGGTGTCCGGGTCCTCGCTCTCCGCCGAGCCGGTTGAAGAGAGCACCGTCAGATCCATGCGGGCGATGCGGGACGCGGCTTTTCCTTGCGCGTTCGGCTCGCCCGCGTCTGTATCGGAGACCGAGGCCTTTGCAAGGTGGCCGACGCTTTGCGCGCTCTTGCCCGGGAAGGTTTCCGACGATCCCTGAGGTTTGCTCGAATGATGCACGACGCCAGCGGAATGCTGGCTTCCGACGGGAGAAGTCATGGCTGCGCTCCTGATAGGACGACGGCAAACCCCTAGCATTTCTTGCTGGCGTCAAGCTTGCGACTTTAGAGGTTGCTAAGATGACGTGCCGACCGGCCGCAGCGGATGGGACGGCACGTATGCAGCTACCGCCCGCAGCGACGGTTCTATCTCTGGTTTGCGCGTGCCGTTCTAGCCGCCGACCAGCGGCACGGTCACGGACGTCGTGTAGCTGATTGGATAATCGCTGAAATAGGGGAAGTTGATGACGAAGGCGTAGCTGGCGTTGACATGGGCCATGCGGAAGCCGCCGCTCACCGGATCGGTGTTGATGGTGACGTTCACATTCTTCAGGCCGAGCGCCTTCAGCTTCTGCGTGGCGACCGCCTGGATGTCGGCCTGCGTCAGCGTGTTGTTGAGCTGCAGCGAGCGCGCCGAGGCCTCCAGCGCATAGCGCACGCTGGAGGTGGTGTTCATTGACCAGCCAAAAGCGAAGATTCCGAACAAGAGCATGATCAGGACGGGCGCGATCAGGGCGAATTCAATGCCGCTTCCGCCGGACACGTTGCCGGCAAATGCCCGGGGCCGCCGGGTCCAGCCGCTCAGCGCTTTTCCTGGAACTGCCCTAGCGAACACGGACCACCTGCAAATGACCGAGCGTGGTGATATCCGGGAAAGGGCCGAAGGTGAAGGGCGGGGTCCAGGTGCCGGTCGCCTGGATCTGGACATAGACAGACGGCGCTTTCGGGCCGCTGCACAGGGTTGAGGCATCGACGACGGTCGTTCCGCACTGATAGATGCGGGTGATAACGACCTGGGCATCGGAAGGCTTGTTTTCCCAGCTCGCCAGCGCCGCGGCCTGGATCGCCGTGTCGTCGGAGGATCCGGCCATCACGAGGTTGGCGGCCGTCTTCACGCCGGCGCGCATCGACATCGAGCTGGTGACATAGGACCAGCCGTCGAGGGTGCCAAGCAATGCCGCGCACAGGACCGGCAGCACCATGGCAAGCTCCACCGCGGCGATGCCTGTTTCATCGCGAATGGCCCGGACCAATCGATGGATCAGGGATCTCACTCGACGACCGCAACCGCCTGGGCGGCCGGGATGTCCTTCATCCCGAGGCTCGAGCAGTCCTGGTTGATGGTCGAGTTGCCCGACCACTGGATGGTATCGGCGACGACCTGCGTGCAGCCGTTCACACCTGAGAAGTTGCCGAGATAATTGACCTGCTGCCTGGGAAAATAGATCGCGCCGGTCAACAGCGAGGTCGCGGTGCCGTTGAAGGTGCTTTGCGCCGCGGTGCCCGTCCTGTCGCCGTAAAACAGCACGCCGGAATAAGTGCCTGAAGTCGGCGCGCTCATCGTCACGGTTGCGTTGCCGTTCATGCTGACCGTGTTGCTGCCGGACATGAAGATGGTGACCCCGGCGCCCACAACGACGGCGTTGGCGTTGATCTTCATATTGCCCTGAACGACATAGACCCCGGGAGAAAGCGTGACAACGCCGTTGAGACTCATGCCGCTGCAATAGGTGCCGGGCTGCAGCGTCTGCGCTGCCTTGTTGCCGTTGACGTTCTTGCACGGGTTGGACGCGGCGGGCGCCGGCACGTTGGAGAAGGGGTCGGACGCCGGCAGGGCCTGGGTCATAGGCGACTTGCAAACCATGGTCACCGGATTGCTCAGCGAAACGCCGCCGGCGGTAATCAGGCAATCGGTCTGCAACCCAGCCGAGCCCTGCACCTTGATGGAGTCACTGGCGATCGAATCCGCCATGACCGAACAGCCGGTGAGCTTGACGCTCGTGCTGCCGGAAAACAGCGCCGCCGACGAGGCGGAGGGGTTGAGCGCCAGCACGCAGGCCTTTGAAGCGTCGGTGATCAGCGCGACCGCCCTCGCCTGTTGCGGCACCTTTGTCTGGGTGAAGATGGAGGTGAACATCCGGTCGAGGTTCTGGCTGAGGATGACCTCCACCGCCTTGTTGGCCGTGTTTGGTCCCGAGGTGGGCGGTGTGTTGACGACGATGGTGCCGCCGCCCAGCCCGTTCGAGGCGGCCGACGTCGTGGCGGCGGCGGTGATGGCGGCCGTGTCGGACCCCTGGATCTTTTCCAGCGCGCCCGCATAGGCGGCCGCGTCCGCGATCGCCTGCAGCTTCAGGCTCGAATAGTACCAGTAGGACGTCTCGACACCCAGCCCCGCGCCGCCGACGACGACCGGCAGGGTGAACGCGAAGATGGTCGCGACATTGCCGCCCTTGCCTTCGCAAAAGCGCCGAAGGGTCAGCCGAGAAAAAAAATTGCTGAAGAATGGACCTGAAAAGGCCATGGCCGAGCGCACCCACGGTATCCCGGCGGTCACGTCATCATTGCCTTATGAACGAATGCCTAATTATTTCGCTCGACTTGCATCTGTAGGACCGCAGCGGGCCTCCGCCCCCATCTTGCGCCGCGCGCACTCAGACTTAAGGCCCAACAGATTTAGGACTTAAGGTGTAAGCGTCAGTAAAACCTAATATTTTAGCACTTTCTGCATTTTATCTTTTTTGGAAATCGCCCGTAGAGACGGCACGCATAACACTCGGTGAAATACGACGAGGGCGGGCACCATGCTTGGACAGTTTTGGGTTTCGAAGCGCGGCAACTTCGCGGTCGCGACCGCGGTTGCCATGGTGCCGCTGATGCTTGGCGTGGCAGCTTCCGTCGACCTGATCGGCACCAGCGACGACGCCGCCCAGCTGCAGAATTCCCTGGACGCCGCCGGCCTTGCGATCGGCACGAAGTACCAGCCAACCATGTCGGCGGGCGACGTGCAGCAACTGGGCCAGACCTTCTTCGCGGCCAATATGAGCGCGGCCGACGCGCAAGAGCTGTCGGGCAGCCTCGCTGCCTTCCAGGCCGCCGCCAGCGGCGATCCAAGCGCCTATTTCATTTCGGCGTCGTCGAGCATCAGCCGGCCGGCCTTCATCGGCGCCATGCCGGCCTGGCAGGCGACTCGCACCGCCTCGGTCAAGATCAAGCCCGGCGCGCAGGCCTGCGTGCTGGCGCTCAACCAGCATGCCGGCAACGCGGTCAACCTGCAGGGCTCGACCAATGTGGCGATGACCGGCTGCGTGATCGCGGCCAATTCGGACGCGGCCGATTCCGTCAACCGCGGCGGCTCGGCTATCGTCAGCGCGGCCTGTGTCTCGACGGTCGGCGCCACCCAAGGATTGACGCCGCCCAGCGCCACGCTTTCCTGCGGCACCCCGCATGAGAAGCAGTATGCCTCGTTCGATCCGCTGGCCGATGTCGTTCCGCCCGCCTACACGCTCTGCCTGCCGGTGCCCAACGGCAAGACGATAACGCTCTCGCCGGGCACCTATTGCGACAAGACCCTGAATGGAAAGATCACCCTCAATCCGGGCACCTACATCATGCGCAACGTCACCATAAAGCCTGGCGGCAACGGCACCCTGAGCGGCCAGGGCGTGACGATCTTCCTGATGGAAAACTCGCAGCTCTACATCAACGCCAACGAGCAGGTGAACCTCTCGCCACCCACCAGCGGCCCCTATCGAGGCATCACCATCTACCAGGCGCACGGCAACACACAGGCGCTGACGCTGAACGGCGGATCCGGCTCGCTGGTGAGCGGCTTCATCTACGCGCCCGACGCTGCCATCACCTATACCGGAAATTCGGACATGAGCGCCCAGGGCAGCTGCCTGCGGCTGGTGGGCGACACCGTCGCGATGACGGGAAACTCCGCGGTGAAGTCGGACTGCACGGCCGAACTGGGGAACCGGGAGATGTATGCGGGCCGGATGATCACCCTGGCGAAGTGAGGCGGAAAGCGGCAGCGGCTCACAGGGGCCGCGACGACCGATCTCCCTGGCGGGAACCGTCGCCCCAGCAGCCGCGCCGCCGAATTAGGTGATAATGTCGGCGCCCGGCCGCTCGTCGAAAAGAACCGAGCAGCCGCGCTCGAGCGCGACCTGCGTCAAGGCATTGGCCGCATCCTCGTCCGACGAGACGAAATCGCCGGTCAGCACGCGCAGTTCCTCGACGGCCCTCGACATCGGCACCACGCGCCCGGCCGAACGGTCGCTCGCGCATGCGTCGATGACGCATAGAAGATCGATGAGTTCGAAATTATCCACGGCGGCCTCCGCTGGCGCCATCCCTTCGCTCAGTCAACGGCGTGACGCGCGGACTGGTTCCCGCGCCGGCCTCATCCTTGCGGCCTTGCCGGCGCGAGCTTGAGATCGAAGCGGGCCGGCAGGCATGGCTCGATACAGGCCCTGCGCACCGATGCCGTGGCCATGGTGTCGATTGGAAGGACTATCATCTGAGCATGGCGTTGCGGCCAGAGCGGCCTGCCGAAGAGCAGGAAGACGCCGCCGATCAACAGCGCCAGGAGCAGCGCGGCAAAAAGGTTCGCGATCATGTTGCCGGGTTGCACGGCAGCAACTCCAAGTCGGATTCCAGAGGGAAAGGAGTGCCCATCACATCGCAGGAATGATGGGCACTCCTTGGTAGACCGCCGATGAAGGGACTTTGTCCGGCGGCTTGCCAGTCAAATGCATTGATGCCGCTGTTGTTGCTCAAAAATCGGCGCCTCGGGCCTCTGCGTTTGGCGCATGAGACTTCAGTCTGAACAAGGCCTCGGACCGTCGCCCGAAGGCCGGAACATTCGGTTTCGGCTGCCGTTCCCGGCTAGCGAAATCGGCGAAAGGAGAGAAGACATCGCCGACTGACGGCTTCACCTTTTGACAGGCCGCGCCAACTGTTGCTCCTTCAATTCAACGTAGAATTCAGGCCTCGAAGTCCATCGGCTGATGGCCGGGCTGCTGGTGCCAAAGCACCTGGCGATAATCCGTCAGTTCGACGACCTGCGTGCAGACCGGACAGATGTAGCTGTCGCAGCATTGGCGAAGCGCCGGAGACCCGCGGCGAGCGGCAATGACCGGCGGACGCGAATAGGCTTTGACGGCTTGATCAAGCATGGTTTCCTCCTGGTGGTTGTCGATTATTCCCGCCCAAAGATTCCTCCCCTCGCCGATGTTGCGCCGCCGTGGCACTTGGCCAGCGGTGGAGCAGGTTCGGCATGTGCTGATGGGGATGGCCTCTCAACCACCGCCGTGCCAGCGCAAAAACAGAAAAGCACCGGCGACCAGGTTCCGCATTAACTTCCGATAAGGCGCCAAAAAAATCTTCGAGCGCCGGGAGCGCTCAATGCGGGAAACGCGCGCCGTAGGGGCGTTCCTGTCAAGTCCGCGCGCGGGTGATCGTGCAAGCTGCGCTCCATCCGCAGCTGTAGCTTCAGGTTGTGGAAACTTGCACGCTCAAGCGTGGCGGCTTGACAGAAAGCTACTTTTGTTCTCTTTATGTTCTACTAATTCCCCTTACAAAAGACGCAGCTAATGCTGCAATGCCACACAAATGGCCATGGGAGCGCGCGATGGCCGCCACGAACAACGCTGCGGCCGCCACCATCCTGCTGCCGATCTCGACGCCTTCTACGCGTCCGTCGAGCAGCTGCTCGATCCATCATTGCGCGGCAAGCCGATCGCCGTCGGCGGCGGCGTGGTGCTGGCGGCCTCCTATGAAGCCAAGGTGTTCGGCGTGCGCGGCGGCATGCCCGGCCGCAAGGCGCGCGAGCTCTGCCCCCAGCTCATCTTCGTCGGCGGTCATTTTTCCGAGTACCAGCGCCTCGGCGACGCCGCGATCAAGGTGCTCGACGATTTCACGCCGGTGGTCGAGCGCATCTCGATCGACGAGGCTTTTGCCGACGTCGCCGGCTGCACGCATCTGTTCGGTCCGCCGCAAGAGATCGCGCGAAGAATCCGCGAGCGGGTGAAGGCCGAGCTCGGCCTGCCGATCTCGATCGGCGTGGCGCGGACAAAGCACCTCGCCAAGATCGCCTCGCAGGTGGCGAAGCCCGACGGGCTGGTGGTGGTCGAGCCCGGCACCGAGCTTTCCTTCCTGCACGACCTGCCCGTCACGCTGATGTGGGGCGTCGGCCCGGCGACGAAGGCGCGGCTCGCCGAGATCGGCGTCGAGACCATCGGGCAATTGGCGCGCACCCATAGCGGCGCGCTGGAGCGGCTGATCGGCCATGCCGCCGGCCAGAAGCTTGCCGCACTCGCCTGGAACCGCGACCCGCGCAAACTCGAGACGCATCGGCGCGCGATTTCGGCCGGCGCGCAATCGGCGCTGGGCAGGAAGCCGGCGGTGCCGCGCGTCTTCGTGCCGACGCTCTTGCATCTGGCCGACCGCGTGGCGAGCCGCCTGCGGGCCAAGGACCGGCCCGGCCGCACGGTGACGGTGCGGGTGCGCTTCGCCGATCTGCGCGCCGTCACCCGCTCGGTGACGCTGGAGCAGCCGATCCAGGCGACGGTAATGCTGGCCGAGATCGCCGAGGAGCTGGTGCGCGGCGTGCTGGCCGCCCATCCCGGCGAGAGGGACATATCGCTGCTCGCCATCTCCGTCTCGCATCTGGAGGAGCATGCCGAGCTGCAGCTCGAACTGCCGCTCGGCCTGATGGATGAGAAGCGCAAGCCCGGCAGCCGCAAGGGCCTCGCCCGCTTCGGCGCCGACCGCGCCATCGACAAGATCCGCCAGCGCTTCGGCAGGCAAGCCGTCGGCTACGGCACGGTGGCGCTGGAAGGCCCGCGCTCGGTGCCGGACGGGTTCAGGGAACTGGCGGAGAAGGAGCTGTAGAGGGCTTTCATCGCCCCCGCGAAAGCGGCCGAGACGGAAATGGAGAGCGCCTTACGAGGGGCCCCTCTCCGTCAGCTTCGCAGACAGCTTTCCCACGCTTCGAAATTCCGCGATTCCGCAGCTTGCCAGAACGCCCGCGCTGGGCTGGATTGTGCGCTGGAAGCCGAACGATCGGAGTCATCATGGCCAGCGGGACGGCAGCGCCGGATGCAGAGGCATCGCCAGCCGGCACGGACAACAAGGCCGAGCGCTACGATCTCGGCCTCTGCCTCTCGGGCGGCGGCTATCGCGCCATGCTGTTTCACGCCGGCGCGCTCTGCCGCCTGAACGAGGCCGGGCTGCTCGAAAAACTCGATATGGTGAGCTCGGTTTCGGGCGGCTCGATCGCGGCTGGGCTGCTCGCGGTGCTTTGGCCACGCTTCGTCTTCGCGGGCGGCGTCGCCACCAATTTCGATATCTATCTCGACAGGATATTGGAGTTCTCGCAGGTCTTCCTCGACGCGCCGTCGATCTTCAAGGGCCTGCTCAACCCGTTTTCGAGCGCCGCGCGAGAAGTCGCCGCCTGCTACGAGCGGAATTTGTTCGACGGCTCCAGGCCGATGCTGAGGGGCCTGCCGGAAAAACCCTGGTTCGTTTTCTGCTCCAGCAATCTCGGCACAGGCTCGCTGTTTCGGCTGTCGCGGCGCTACATCGCCGATTACCGCATCGGCGTCGCCTACCAGGCCGACCTGCCGGTCGCGACCGCGGTGGCCGCCTCCTCGGCCTTCCCGCCTTTCCTGTCGCCGCTCCGGCTCGACCTCACGCCCTTCGCGTGGAAGAACGACAAGCTCGACCCTTCGGTCGGCGCGCCGGTGCCGCCTTCCCGCGCCGTGCTCACCGATGGCGGCGTCTACGACAATCACGGCATCGAGCCGGCGCTGAAGCGCTGCCGCTGGCTGCTGGTGAGCGATGCCGGCGCGCCGTGGCAGGCTTCGAAGGCGGGCTACTGGAACTGGTTCTCGCAGTTGAAACGCGTCGCCGACACCACCGACAACCAGGTGCGGTCACTGCGGCGACGGGATCTTGTGGCGCGCTTCCAGGCGGCCAAGGACGCCGACGATAGCGGCCTGCCCAAAGACGCGGCACGGCCCGACTATGCGGCGACGCGCGGCGTCTTCTGGTCGATCGCCAGCAAGCCGGACGCGACCGGGCCGAATTTCGTGCAGACCGCCGCGACCGCGCCGGCCGATATTGGCACATCGCTGCATTTCCTAGGCAGCGAAGAGACCGTCGATTTGGTGAACTGGGGCTATTGCGCCGCCGACCAGGCGCTGCGCGGCTGGTACGAGCCGGCGGTGGCGCCGGGAAAGGGCGTGCCGCTCAAGCCGGGCGATGTAAAGCCGGAGCGCTGCGCGAGGGTTTCGAGGATCCTGATGAGCGTGTTCAGGGTTTGAGCCGGCGCGCGAGCTGCCAATCTCCCCCCTTGCGGGGGAGATGTCCGGCAGGACAGAGGGGGGTGTGACAGAACGCGGCGCTGACACTCGTTGGATGCGAACCTCTTGGTAGTTGGAGGCAAGGATAGCCGCTGATACGTCGGCGGGACAGCACCCCCCTCTGGTCTGCCGACCATCTCCCCCGCAAGGGGGGAGATTGGCAGCTCCGCGGCTTTCGCCAATCACCACCCTCGCTGGCGCAATCCAATCTGGTTCATTCCCCTGCCCTGCGCATGCTAACAGGTTCGCTTTCAACCTAAGCACCCAAGGATGGACAGCGACATGGCAGGCGAAAAAGTGGCTCTGGTGACGGCGGGCGGCAGTGGCATGGGGGCCGCGGCGGCGAAGCGCCTGGCGGCGGACGGCTTCAAGGTCGGCGTGCTCTCCTCCTCCGGCAAGGGCGAGGCGCTGGGCAAGGAGCTCGGCGGCTTCGGCGTCACCGGTTCCAACCAGTCGAACGAGGACCTGAAGCGCCTGACCGACGGCGCGATTGCGCGCTGGGGCCGCATCGACGTGCTGGTCAACAGCGCCGGCCATGGACCGCGCGCGCAGATCATCGAGATCAGCGACGAGGACTGGCACAAGGGCATCGACACCTATTTCCTCAACGCCGTGCGCCCGACCCGGCTGGTGACGCCGGTGATGCAGAAACAGAAATCCGGCGTCATCATCAACATCTCGACCGCCTGGGCGTTCGAGCCGAGCGCGATGTTCCCGACCTCGGCCGTGGCGCGCGCCGGGCTTGCCGCCTACACCAAGATCTTCGCCGACACCTATGCCGCCGACAACATCCGCATGAACAATGTGCTGCCCGGCTGGATCGACAGCCTGCCGGCGACCGAGGAGCGCCGCCATGCTGTGCCGATGAAGCGCTACGGCACCTCGGAAGAGATCGCCGCGACGATCTCGTTCCTCGCCTCGGATGGGGCGGCCTACATCACCGGCCAGAACATCCGCGTGGATGGGGGCATCACAAGGGCGCTGTGAGGGCGGCCGCGACGCCGCCTCAGCTCATCCGGGCTTGCGGGAATTGAGCACCCACAGAACGCATAGGAAGGCTATCGAGCCCACCAGGACGATCGAATTGCCGACCACGATGTTCCAGAATCGTGTCGGATCATCCGAGAGCGCGACCCAATGCAACCTGCCCCGGACCTCGCCTGTCTTGATGCCGCAGGCAATGTTGTAGATCGCGATGGAGGCAAGCGCGGCCATCAGGACAAACAGGTCGTTGTTCTTGTTGCGATCCATGGCAGCGGCTTTTATCAGCGCTTGGTGAAATTTTGCTTACCTTGGGGAACGCGGCGGCCGGGAAACCGGCCGCCACGTTTTTTCGGCTTGACGCAATTCCAGACCGGAAGATTGCGGCGGCCGCGCCTGTTTGCCCGGTGCTATTGATTGATCTCCGGCTCGACGAGCTTGGCCAGGTTGCGCAGCGATTCCTGCCAGCCGAGATAGCAGGCCTCGGCGGGGATGGCGTCCGGGATGCCGGCCTGGGTGATGTTGATCTCGGTGCCGACCGACACTTTCTTCAAGGTCACCGTCACCTCGATCTGGCCCGGCAAATTGGGATCGTCGAAGCGGTCGGTGTAGCGCAGGCGCTCGCCCGGGACGAGCTCGACGAATTCGCCGCCGAAGGAATGGCTGCCGCCGGTGGTGAAGTTGCGGAAGGACATCTTGTAGGCGCCGCCGACCTTGCCCTCGAACTCATGCACCGTGCAGGTAAAGCCGTTCGGCGGCAGCCACTTGGCCAGTGCATCGGCTTCGACGAATGCGCGGTAGACCTTCTCCGGCTTGGTCGCCAGGACGCGGTGCAGGTGGATGGTGCTCGGCATGTCTCGATATCCTTCCCTAGTTGATCGATGCCCCAAGGACGGGCGGCCCCCAGCCGACCCGACAGAGGCTGTCAGATTTTTTGCCTCGACGAGGCCGTCGCCAGCGGACTGACGGCGGCGTTCAGAAGTCTATGCCATGGGCGAGGCGCCAGCGGACGATTCAATTCCGAAGGATCAAAACTCGATCGACTCCACCAGCTGCCGAGCCTGGCTCAGCTCATTTCCGGTTTGCGGATTCCTCGGACTCGCTCCGATGTAGGTGGCGAGAACGACGTCGCGTCCGTTCGACAGATGCCACACCGCAAGCAACTCTTCTCCGTCGTTGGACACGCGCTCAACTGCGTTGATGCGTCCAGCCTTCTCAACCGGCTCATGGAACTTGCGGGCCAGATTTGTACAATACCCGAGGAGCATCCGGCGCAAATCACCGATGGTGACGTTGGGCAGCTTGCCGCTCTTATACCGGGCAACCGAGAATTGAAGCACCCCGCCAACCAGGGGGCCGGCCAATGTCGGCGGCCACCTGCGTTCCAAGTCGCCGGTTATGTCTTCCCATCCTTGCGAAAGCTCGAACTGCAGTCCGTGAAATTCAACGCGCATCACATTCTCCCCAGCAGCGGAAATGGAGATAGCATTCCGGCTCGAATGTCCACCGTCGCGCTTGGCGACTCAGCCCTCGTTCATCGCGCGCGCGGCCGCGCACGTCAATTGTGGCCACGAGCAGCATCTTGCCCAATATTTCAGCATGAGCCTCGCAATATTGAGTAAAATTGAGTAATTCTAGGTGTAATTATCGCGCTTAAATTGCATTAGAGGCACCTTATCATAATCATTTCTAATCATTAATCGATGAACGGTAATTTTTTATCTGTACTGTGACGCGATTTCTTGGAACCATAGGCCGGCTTTGCAGGTTGGCCTGAAATCAGCCGCCACCGAGGAAGGAGTGTCCGATGGGCTTCGTCGTCAACGCGATAGGCGTTCCTCTTTATTACAGCGGCGCCTCCAATCATTGGTTTTCGGCAACGTCCGGACCGACATTCAACGGCAGCAGCGGCAACGACTCAATCTGGGCCTCCGGCGGCGTCAACGTCACCATGTATGGCGGCCAAGGCGACGACATCTATTACCTCTATTCGGCGGGCAACAAGGTGGTCGAGAACGCCGGCCAGGGCGTCGACACCATCAACACATGGATGAGCTACACGCTGCCGAACAATGTCGAGAACCTGGTCGTCACCAACGCTCACAACTATGCCTTCGGCAATGCGCTGGACAACATCATCACCGCCACGGGGGGCGGCCAGACGATCGACGGAGGGGCGGGCAACGATGTGCTGATCGACGGCGGCGGCGGCGCCGATATTTTCATCATCGCCAAGGGCAATGGCAGCGACTCGATCCTCAATTTCGCCTCGAACGACGCCGTGCGGCTCGATGGCTACGGGTTCACTTCGTTCGCCGCTATCCACGACAGCATGATCCAGGCGGGGCCTAATGTTGTGCTGAACCTCGGATCGGGCGAGATCCTCGAATTCAAGAACACGACCATCGACAAGTTCCAGCCCAGCCAGTTCCAGCTGCCGATCGACAAGTCCGGAATGACGCTGTCCTTCAGCGACGAGTTCAACACGCTGAACCTTAACAACAGCCAGGGCGGCACCTGGGACACCAACTTCTGGTGGGGCGCGGCGAACGGCAGCACACTGGTCCGGAACAACGAGCTGCAATGGTATATCGACGCCAATTACGCGCCGACCAGCTCGGTGCATCCGTTCAGCATCGACAATGGCGTGCTCACCATCACCGCGGCGCAGGCATCGGCCGACATCAAGCCCCTGATCAACAATTACGAATACACCTCCGGCCTCCTGACCACGCATGACTCGTTCTCGCAGACCTATGGCTATTTCGAAATGCGCGCCGACCTGCCGGAAAACGCCGGCGCCTGGCCGGCCTTCTGGCTGCTGCCGGAAGACGGATCGTGGCCGCCGGAACTCGACGTGATGGAGATGTATGGCCAGAAGCCGAATTCGCTGCTGATGACGGCGCACACCAATCAGACGGGCCAGCACACGACGGTCGGCTCCACGGTGAACGTCATGGATACCGCCGGCTTCCACACCTATGGCCTGTTGTGGACGCCGGACAAGCTGGTCTGGACCTATGACGGCGTGCAGGTCGCGGCGGCGGCGACGCCATCCGACATGAACAAGCCGATGTACATGCTGGTCGATCTCGCGATCGGCGGCCAGGCCGGCGCGCCGCCGGACCATCTCGCCACGCCGGCGCAGATGAAGATCGACTACATTCACGCCTACACGCTGGACGAGCTGCAGCAGAGCCATTTGAGCGTCACGGGCGAGCATACAGCCTAGGCGGCGGGGGCGATGTCGCGCGAGAGCGCTCCGACCCCGCCGGCCGCCTTGCGGCCGGTCTCCCTTCGCCGCGTATTCCTGCGCGCAGTCAGCGATGTCGGCCTGTTCTCGCTGCTGATCAACCTGCTGCTGCTGGTGATCCCGCTCTACCTGCTGCAGGTCTATGACCGGGTGCTGCCCTCCTCCAGCGTCGAGACGCTGGTCTATCTGTCGGTCATCGCGGCCGCGGCGCTCGGCTTCCTCGGCTTCCTCGACGCCATCCGCGCCGTCTACACGCAGCGCGTCGCGGCCATGGTCAACGACAGGTTGGGTGCGACGGTCTTCGCCGCCTCGCTCGACGCCAGAAGCGCGCCGTCGCCGCTCGCCGACCTCGCCTCGATCTGCGCCTTCATCCGTTCGCGCGGTGTCTCGGTGCTGTTCGACCTGCCCTTCGCGCCGGTCTTCCTCGGCCTGCTCTACCTCATCCATCCGGTGCTGTTCTGGGTGACGCTCGGCGGCACCGCGCTGCTGGTCGTGCTGGTCATGGCCAACCAGCTTGCCATCGGCAGGAATGATGCGCTTTCAGCGGAGCGCTCGGCTCTGGCCAGCCGGGCCGAGCAGGCCTTTGCCCGCAACGCCGAGACGCTGCGCGCCATGGGCATGGTGGAAAACGCCGCGCGCGCATGGGGACGGCATGTGGCGGCCGCACTTGTGCTGCATGACCGTTCGGCCAGCGCCAACGCCGTCTTCAGCGGCGCTTCCAGGGCGCTGCGCATGATGCTGCAACTGGCGATCCTCGGCGCCGGCGCCTGGCTGGTGCTGAAGGGCGAGATGACGGCCGGCATGATCTTCGCCTCCTCGCTTGTGTCTTCGCGCGCGCTGCAGCCGCTCGACCAGCTGATCGGCTCGTGGCGGCAGATGGGCGAGGCCAGGCGCGCCTGGTCGCGGCTGCAGGTCGCGCTTGCGGGGCAGCCGGCACAAGCAAGCAAACTCACCTTGCCCGATCCGACCGGCGCGATTGCCGCGCAGGATCTTTTCTTCATCGCTCCGGATGCCACGTTCGGCGCCGAGCCGATCCTGAAGCGGCTGAGCTTCGCGGTTCAGCCCGGCGAAGCGGTGGCGATCGTCGGCCCGAGCGGCGCCGGCAAATCGACGCTGGCCCGGCTGCTTGTCGGGGCGGCCCGGCCAAGCGGCGGCTCGGTCAGGATCGACGGCGCCGAGCTCAGGACCTGGGACGAGAACCAGCTTGGCCGGCATATCGGCTATCTGGCGCAGGAGGTGGAGCTTTTCCCCGGCTCGGTCAGCGAGAATATCGCCCGCTTCGACGCAGGCGCGGACGATGCCGCGATCGTCGAAGCGGCGAAACGCGCCGAGGCGCATGAGCTGATCCTTTCGCTGCGCGACGGCTACCAGACGATGGTCGCCGGGACGCTGTCGGGCGGTGAGCGGCAGCGGATCGGACTGGCACGCGCTTTCTACGGCAATCCGCGCATCCTGGTGTTGGACGAGCCGAGCACGCATCTCGACGGCGCCGGCGAAACGGCGCTCGAAGCGGTACTGGCGGCCGCCCGCGCCGCGGGCGTCACCACGATCGTCATCACGCATCGCCCCTCCATCGCCGCCGCCTGCGACCGCGTGATGGTTCTGCGCGGCGGCATCATCGAGGCGTTCGGGCCGAGCGCCGAGGTGCTGCGACAGTCGACTGTCGACAAGGGCAAAGGCGCGCGGCAGAACACGGTGGTAACCGGCTCGTTCGTGCCGACCATCCGCGCCTCGCAAACCATCCGCCACGGGTCGTAGACGATGTCCGCGCCAAGCCTCACCTTCGACGACGGCCCGCGCACCGACTTCCGCCGCACGGCCTTTGCCGGCTACGCGGCAATCGCGCTCCTGGTCGGCGGCTTCGGCTACTGGGCAGCGAGCGCGCCGCTGGCGGGCGCGGTGATCACGCAAGGCACGATCGCGGCGACCGGCGGCAACATCCTGATCCAGCATCGCGAGGGCGGCATCATCAGCAGGTTGCTTGTGCATGAAGGCGACCGCGTGCGCGAAGGCCAGGAGCTCATCCTGCTCGACCGGACCGCTCCGGAGGCCGATCTCAACCGGCTGACCCGCCAGTGGATCGCGCTCAAGGCCAGCGCGGCGCGGCTGGAGGCCGAGCGCGACGGGCTGGACCGGCTGGCGCCGATGACCGAGCCCGCGCCAGCGCCGTTCCAGCAGGATTTCCAGAACCTGATCCGCGAACAGCAGAAGGAGTTCGACGCCAGGCTCTCCCGCTTCCGCTCGGAACAGTCGATCCTGGCGCAGCGCGTCGCGATGCATCGCGAATCCGTCAAGGGCCTGAACGCGCAGAAGGCGGCGATCGAGCAGCAAGCCGAGGTGGTGAAGAAGGAGCTCGGCATCAAGACCGACCTTCTCAGCAAGGGCCTCACCAACCGCAGCGAATATTCGCAGCTGCTGCGCTCGGAGGCCGACCTTGTCGGCCAGGCCGGCGCGCTGGCGGCGTACCTTGCCTCCGCCAACACGCAGATCGCGGAGGCCGAGGCGCAGACCGAGCGCGCCACCACGCAGCGCGTCGAGGAGGCGCTGACCAAGCTCGACGACGTGCGCACCAACCTCGCCGACATCGAGGAGCAGATGCGCGCGGCGGAAGCCGTGCTGAAGCGCACGACGATCACCGCGCCGGCGGCGGGCATCGTCGTGTCCTCGACCTACAACGCGCAAGGCAGCGTGGTCGCGCCCGGCGAGAAGATCATGGAGATCCTGCCCACGTCATCGGGCCTGGTGGTGGACGCAAAGCTCAGGCCGCGGGACATCGACCAGGTGCATGTCGGCCAGAAGGCGAAGCTCAGGCTGTCGGCGCTCAACGCGCGGCTCACGCCAGAGGTGCCGGCCACGGTGAGCGAGATTTCCGCCGACCGGCTGATCGACGAAACCACGCACGAGCCCTATTTCCGCGCCAGGCTGAAGATCGCTGACGCCTTACCGCCCGGCGTGAAGAGAGAACAGCTTTATCCCGGCGCCCCGGTCGACACCTTCATCAGCACCGGCGACCGGACCTTCTTCGAATATCTGGTGCGGCCGATGATGGACTCCTTCGCGCGGGCGTTCAGGGAGCGGTAGGGGCGCTTTGCGCCAATTCGCGTAGCCGTATTTCGGGCGGCCAGACGCTCTTGCCACATCGGCGTGGAAACGGCCGAGCAGCTCGATTCCACGGCAATTTCGACGCCCGCTCCAACGCTGGCTCCCCCGGTCATAAGCGACAAGCCCTCCATCGACGACGCGAATGGTCGCGCCGCAACAGATGGAGACGACGATGACGACTTTGGAACATACCGCCTTTCAAACCGGCCGTGCGGGCTCCGGCCCGATTGGCTTTGCCGGCCGCGCGTTCAGGTTCTTCGACCGTGCGATGAGGATGCGCAGAGATCGAGCCGCCTTGCAGGCCATGCCGGACTTTCTGCTCAAGGACATGGGCATCGCACGTTCGGAAATCGACCGCTACACCGCCATGCTCTCCGCCGCCTCCACACGGACGTGACGGACATCCGCAATGCCGGATGACCGGCGACAGCGATCGCGGCCACGCCGTCGAGAAGCCTCGGGCGCCCTTCCAACGCCCGGGGTTTTTGCGTTCTGGCGCATCGGCTCAAGCGGTGAGTCACCTCGTTTCAAACGATACGTCCAACGCCAATTTCCACGGTGTGCGTATGAAAAATTCCACGGTCGCAACCACTCTCGTTCAAACGCTCCATCGGCAAACAGAGGCCGTCACGGCAACCAAGCCGCAAAACAACCTTTGGAGATGAAGATGCAACCCAACACCAAACCTGCACGGCTTCCGCTCAACGGGGTCGACACGCCGAACCTGATGGCGACGATCAATTTCGTCGCCGGGCAGCCGGAGCTCGCCAAGTTCCAGTTCCGCGCCCACAATGAGTGGATCGAGGGCACGCACAGCAAGACCGTCATGAACGGCTTCTTCGGCGCCGGCAACGAGCAGAAGCACGAGAAGCCGCATTATGCCGACGCCGACCATCCGGCGATCCTGTGCGGCGCCGACAATGCGCCGACCCCGGTCGAGTGGCTGCTGCACGGGCTGGCGGGCTGCCTGATGGCGGGCGTCGCCAACATCGCCGCCGCGCGCGGCATCAAGCTCACCAAGGTGAAGTGCTCGGTCGACGGCGACATCGACCTGCGCGGCATCCTCGGCATTTCCGACGAGGTCCGCAACGGCTTCCAGAACATTCATGTGTCGTTCGAGATCGAAGGCGACGCGCCGGCCGAAAAGCTCCAACAGCTGGTCGAGCAGTCGCGCACCCGTTCGGCGGTCTTCGACGTGCTGACCAAGGGCGTGCCGGTCACCGTCGGCATCAAGACCATCCAGTAAGCCTGCAGGCGGTCCGGGGCCAATCCGGACCGCCTCTTCCCTCAGACGGAACTGATCCATGAGACGCGCGGACGTCGTCATCATCGGGGCCGGCCAGGCCGGCCTTGCGCTCAGCCACTGCCTCGGCCAGGCCGGCATCGACCATGCCGTGCTGGAGCGCGGCCGCATCGGCGAGCGCTGGCGCTCGCAGAGCTGGCGCTCGCTTCGGCTGCTCACGCCGAACTGGCTGAATGCGCTCCCCGGCTCGCCTTACAAAGGCGGCGATCCCGACGGCTTCATGAGCAAAGGGGCTTTCGTCGAAAGCCTGGAGCGCTACGCCTGGCAATGGCATGCGCCAGTCGAGACCAATGTCGAGGTCCTCGGCGCCAAGCGAACCGGCGACGGCTTCGCCTTGCGCACCTGCGCCGGCGACTGGTCGGCACGCGCGGTCGTCGTCGCGACGGGACATTGCGACCGGCCGCTCATCCCTTTTTCGGCGGAGACCCTTCGCGGACCGCTCAGCATCCACGCTTCGCACTATCGCTCGCCCGGCGAGCTGCCGGGCGGCGGCGTGCTGGTCGTCGGCGCGTCATCCTCCGGCGTGCAGATCGCCGACGAGCTCGCCCGCGCAGGGCGGCGCGTTGTGCTTTCGGTCGGCAAGCATACGCGCCTGCCCAGAACATGGCGCGGCCAGGACATCTTCTTCTGGCTCTGCGCAATGGGCCTGATGGCGCAGCGACCAGAAGACCTGGCCAATCCGGAAGGCGCCCGGGGCCAGCCTTCGCTGCAACTCGCCGGCCGGCCGGACAGGGCCGATGTCGATCTCGCCACGCTGCAGGCGCTTGGCGTGGAACTCACCGGGCGGGTGCGCGGCGTCGGCGACCGCGAGATCGCCTTCGCAGGCGATCTCGGCCAGCACATCGCGGCAGCCGAAGCGAAGCAGGCGCGCCTGCTCGACCAGATCGACCGCTTCGCGGGTGGGGCGATACCCTACCGGCCCGAGCCGGTGGCGCTGCCATCGGCCTCGAGCGAGCGGCTCTCGCTGAAGGACGGTTCGATCCGAAGCATCATCTGGGCGACCGGCTATGCGCGCTCGTTCGGCTGGCTGGAGCCGCTGGCGCTCGGCGCCGATGGCGAGCTTGCGCATCAGGGCGGCATCACCAGCGTGCCCGGCCTCTACGCGCTCGGTTTCCGCTTCCTGCGCAAGCGCGATTCCAACTTCATCGGCGGCGTCGGCGCGGATGCCGAGGCGATCGCCGCCGAAATCTCCCGTCATCTCGACTGCAACGGCCGCAAGGCGGCCTGAGGACCACGACCATGGCAAGCAACCCGATCTCTCTCATGACCGCGCCCAAGCGCAGCCATTACGACGCCATCATCGTCGGCGCGCGCTGCGCGGGTGCGGCGACCGCGATGCTGCTTGCCCGCGCGGGCCTCAAGGTGCTGGCGATCGACCGCAAGCCCTATGGCTCCGACACGCTGTCGACGCATGCGCTGATGCGGCCGGCGGTGCTGCAATTGTGGCGCTGGGGCCTGCTCGAGCCGCTGCTCAGGGCCGGCACGCCGCTGATCGAGACGACGACCTTCCATTACGGCGACAACGAGATCACCATCCCCCTCGCCTCCGGTTCGGAGCTTCCCGGCCTGATCGCGCCGCGGCGCACCGTGCTCGACCGCATCCTGGTCGATGCGGCGCGCAAGGCCGGCGCGGAGATCCTGCACGAAGTCGCGGTCGGCGATCTCTTCGCCGACACCCGTGGCCGGGTGCGCGGCATCGAGATCCGCGCCGCCGGCCGCACATCCCTGCGGGTCGGCGCCGATATCGTGGTCGGCGCCGACGGCATCGGCTCGCTGGTGGCAAAATGCGTCGACGCCCAGCCCTTGCGGCGCGGCGCGGTGTCGGCCGCCCATGTCTATGGCTATGCGCCGGTCGAGCCCGGCGCCGGCTACCACTGGTATTTCCGCGACGGGATCGCCGGCTCGTTCATCCCGACCGATGACGGCCTCGCCTGCATCGTCGCCTCGGTGCCGACGAGCCTGTTCGACCAGCGCTTCCGCCTCGGCCACGCGCGTGCCCGCATGGATGTGCTGGAAGCGCTTTCACCGGCGCTGGCGGAACAGGCGGCCCGGGCGCCGAAGGATGCGCGGCTACAGGCGTTCCGGGGCGTGCCGGGCTATATCCGCCAGCCGCACGGCCCCGGCTGGGCGCTGGTGGGCGATGCCGGCTTCTTCCGCGATCCGATCACCTCGCATGGCATTTCCGATGCGCTGCGCGACGCCGAAACTCTGGCGCGGGCCATCCTCGACGGCTCGGAGGCGGCATTCGCGATCTGGCAGCGGCAGCGCGACATGATCGCCAACCAGATACTGGATACCACCGACGCGATCGCCGGTTTCGAATGGACGCTCGACGATATCGGCGAAAGGCATCGCCGCTTCAGCGGCGTGCTGAAGGCAGAGGTGCAGGCGCTGGCCGGGCAACCCATGCCCGTCCGCCGCGCCTCGAAGCCCTCGACCTATCGGGCGCCGGCCAACCAGGACAGGCCGCCGGCCGACCTTTCACACAACCGAACAGGAGCAAGACCATGACTTTGCAGTTGATGAAGGATGGGCATCTGATGCAGGACGGCTGGGTCGGCGTCGTCAAGGGGCGTCCGCAGGTGGGCGCTTTCGCCGAGCGCTCGCGGCGCACGCAGCCGCAGGATATCGACGCCTTCGCCGAGATGACCGGCGACCGTAACCCGCTGCACTATGACAAGGCGCTAGCCGAGGCCTCGGTGTTCGGCAAGCTCATCGTGCAGGGCGGCGTCACCTCCGGCATCCTGAACGCGGTGGTGGCGGAGGACCTCCCCGGCCCCGGCTCGGTGTTCCTCGAAGTGTCGTGGAAATTCGTCAAGGCGGTCGGCGTCGGCGAACTGATCACCGGCCGCGTCGAGGTCAAGGAAGTGCGTGCCGACAAACCGATCACCAAGCTGGAGACCTCGGTGCGCAACGAAGCCGGCGAGCTTTGCCTCACCGGCACCGCCACGGTGTTCACCGTGCCGCTCGCCAAGGGCTGAAGAGTTCTCGGCCCCTAGTTAGGCGCCCGCCGTCTCGGCGATGAAGGCGCGGACGTGGTCTATGAACTCCTCAAAGGCGGGCTCGCCTTCAAGCAGGATGTGGTTCTGGCTGTCGAGCTCGATGAAGCGGGCGCCCGGAATGCCCGCGGCCATGGTGCGCCCGGATTCGACCGGCGCGACGTTGTCGTCGCGCGCGTGCAACACCAGCGTCGGCACCCGCACCTTCTCGAGCAGGTCGCTGACGTCGATCATCGAAAAGGAGTTCTGAAGACGCCAGGCATCGTCGGGCGAGACGGTGCGCAGCATCAGTTCGTCCATCCAGGCGAAATGCTCGTGCGTGGCTCCGGGGATGAACATGGAGCAGAAGGCCTGGCGAAACATCGGGTTCGGCTTGCCCCAGTTCTCGCGCATCAGCGTCGCCACGGCCTCGCGCGTCGCGATCTCGCCGGCGTCGCCGCGCGCCCGCCAGCCTTTGACGTAGCCGCCATAAAGGACCATGCCCGAGACCCGCTCGGGGTGGCGTATGGCATAAGCGATCGAAACCGCGCAGCTCTGCGACAGACCGAGCAAGGTGAAGCGGTCGAGCCCTGTAGCCTTGACCACGCATTCGAGGTCCGACACCATGGTCTCGAACGAAATGTCGATGACATGCCGCTGCGAAAGGCCGTTGCAACGCTCGTCATAGCGCACCAGCCGGTTGTGGCGCGACAGTTCGCGCATCCAGTGCCGCCAGATCGGGCTGTCCCAGTCAAAGGTGAGATGCGACATCCAGTGCGCGGCGCGCAGGATCGCCGGGCCGCTGCCGGTGCTGGCATAAGCGAGCCTGGTGCCGTCGAGTGCACGGCAGAATTGCACGGCGCGGCCGGGATCCTGCGCTGACGCGCCGGGTTTCGGCGGCGCCTGTGGTGGCGTGTGGGAACCAGGTTGCGGCGCGCGGCCGGTTGCTTGGGCGGCGGCCGAGCGGACCTTGTCCTCCAGCGCCTCTGTCTCGGCGGCGAGGCCGGCCTCGCCGGGCGCGAGGCGGCGCAAGCGCTGTGCGAGCGGCAACGCTCGCCGCGGCTCACCGGCCAGACGCTCGACCAGCTCGCGCAGGATGCCGAGCTCGACGATCTCCACTTCGCTGGCGATCGCCTGCCGCCAGGACTCGTACTCGAAGCATCGTTCGAGCGAGAGGTCGGCGAGAAAGCCGCCGCGGATCGAGGCAAGGACGGCTTCGAGCTCCTCGGTCGAGCGGGACGACAGATCGGCTTTCACCAGCGGCGCCAGTCGCGCATAGTCAGTGTCGAGCTTGAGCGTCACGGCGTTGCGATCGGCGATGAGGGAGGATTCGTCGCCGTCCAGCACCTGGCGGATCTTGGACAGGCTCCAGCGCAAGGCGCCGCGCGGGTCGTCGGGGATGTCCCAGAATATCTCGCATAACCGCTCGCGCTGGTGCTGCCTGGCGGTGACGGCGAGGTAAGCAAGCAGCGCCCGCGTCTTGCGCGACGGCGGAAGGTCAAGCGGCTGGCCGTCGCGCGTCACCTGAAAATCGCCAAGCACGCGCAGCTCCAACCTGTGCTGAGAGCCGTTCATGCGTTCACGCGCTTGTCGATCGCCATGGTCCCCTTCGGCCGAGGCCGCCGCTGCGAAGGGCAGCCAATAGCAAAAATGGCTAATTTAGGAAAGCTTGGTGCGTCAGGCCAGCAGCAGCTTCAGCCGGGAGAGCCTGAGGCGCGCGAGCCGCCGCGCAGGGTTATGGAAGGCTTCCAGGCCGGCCTCGACCAGGAAGGCCAGCGTCATCAACTCGATCAGGAACTCGTCGGCCGCGTCGAAAGCGGCTCGTGAGCCGGCGGCCAGGTGCCGGAGCAGCGTACGCGCTTCCTCGGCCGCGTCGGCGCCGCCGGCATCGATCAGCGCTTCGAGCCTGGTGAAGCAGTCCATGTCGATTCTTTCCGCCCCACCAAGGCGATAGATCGATCCGGCGGCGCGGACATCCACATATGTTAAGCGAGCTGCTTCGACGCTCCCTTCACGCCTTAGCTGGAAGTGTCCTCGGCTTGATGACGGTCGCCAGCACGACCCCGCCCACAATGAAGGCGGCGCCGATCAGGTCGTAATCATGCAGGCTCTCTCCGAGCAGCAGATAGGCGAGGATGGCGACGAACAGCGTCTGCAGATAGAGCAGCATGCTTGCCCGGCTGGCGCCCAGCGTCTCGACGCTTTTGTTGTAGAGATAATACATCAGCGCACCGCCGGGGCCGGCCAGGTAGGCGAGCGCGAGCATGCCGTTGCCGTTCAGGGCGGAGCGTTCGTCGTTGACTATTTCCCAGAGATGGAACGGCAGCGCCACCAACGCGCCCGCACCGAGCAGGAGGACCACCAGCGGCAGAAGCTCGAGGCCGAATTTGGAGCGACGCAGGAGCACCGTGTAGAGCGCCCAGCAAAACGCGCTGCCGACGATCCACAACTCGCCGATGTTGAAGCGCAGCCGCACCAGCGCGTCGATATTGCCATGCGCGACGATCACCAGCATGCCGGCAAGCGCGGCAACCGCGCCGAGCGCCTTCCAGAGGCCGAGCGGTTCGCCCAGCACGAGGCGCGCCAGCACCATGGTCATGATCGGCGACATCGCCATGATGATGCCGGCCGTGGTCGCGTCGGTGTCGTTCAGGCCACGGTAGATCATGCCCTGGCAAAGCGTCAGGCCGATGGCGCCGACGGCGACGATCTCAAGCGGCCGGGATTTGAGAAGCGCCAGCATCGCGCCGTGATGGCGGTGCACGATCGGCAACAGGATGGCGCAGGCCAGCAGGAGCCGCCAGAAGCACAACCCCCAGGGTGGCATTTCCGGCGCGACCCATTTGGCCGCGATATAGACCCCGGCCGACAGCAGCCAGCACAAGACGGCGGTGGGATAGCCGCCCAAGGCGGCGGCAGGTTGCTCTGCCGGATGCGCTATCGGTATCGCCTGCATTGCATGCCCCCGTTCGATGAACGCCAGCCCAGACGTAAGCGGCATTCTACCTCATCTCGGAGTTGTTACATATGGCCGGCGATGGAGGGCCACCGTCCAAAGATCAGTGCGACGTGTCGCCGGCCGGATGCAGCTGGTCCCAGGCCGAGCCGACGCAACCGTTGAACTGCGATGCGAAGCGCTCGGCCTCGGTGCCTTCGAGGCCGTCGTCGACAAGCGCCTCGATGCTTCGGCGCAGCAGAGCGAGCTGCATCTGCCGTGCATGACTCCTGTCGGTTTCGCGCATGATGGCTGTGATGTGATAGGCCACGACCGGCTGGCCAAGACAGGAGAGAAGCGCTCCCGACGCCGCCGTCGCCGCAGTGACTGCTTCCTCGATATTCATTCGGCGCTCCTCATCAAAAGATGCTGGGCGCCTCCCCGGCAGATGGCGGCGATACCGCCGCTTCTTTTCTAATTCCGGCGTCGCGAGACCATCGCTCTCGGCCAGACTCAGTATCCTCCAGAACTCTATTGAAGGCGACCGGATAGTTAATTGATGGTTAACGCGAAGGCTCGCATCTTAGACCTTCAGGCTTGTCAGAACGCATCGGTTAGCGACCGGGAATGTTGCGACCGTGGTGCGCGTATTGCCGCCCGGCATCACCGTCCTGGCGCGCTCGAACAGGGTTCTCGATCCGGGCATGGCGTCGGGATAATGCGGCATGGCTCTCCGAAGGCGACTTAGACGGCTGAAACGGCGGCGCAACGGCCGCTCGTCAGTAAGCTCCGGTTGGTTTGCGCGCCGGCGCAATCG
Source organism: Mesorhizobium sp. WSM3859 (assembly GCF_002295065.1). Taxonomy (GTDB): domain Bacteria; phylum Pseudomonadota; class Alphaproteobacteria; order Rhizobiales; family Rhizobiaceae; genus Mesorhizobium. Next base: position 16,910 of record NZ_NSGG01000023.1, on the reverse strand, counting down.
GCCAGGCCGGGCATGCGAGGCGACCAGGGTATGAAAGAGAGCATGATATCGCTTTGACCGTCCGACGCTGGTCAACGGCCGTCGACAAGTTCCACATCGGAACGGCCACGCTCGACATAGTCCATTTGGATGATGCTACGTACGTCGGAAGACGTATCTGGTATAAACGGTCGGAACAATTCTAAACAAGGCAATTTTTTCACGGTTGTTGATTCACTTCAACTTGAGGCAAACTGCTACAGGGAAAAATCTTAATCCACGCACGCGCAGTCACTATGGCGTGTTTCTTGAGCACCGCGAGGAATGCCTAGCAAACAGAGGACCGTGGCCAGTGACACTCACACATGGATCTTACGAGGAGTTCGACACGCGCCCGGCATGGGTTCGCTTCAGCATGCGCCACTGGAGGTGGAGCGCCGTTCCGGGATGCATCCTCCTCCTGGCGGCGATATCTCCCGCAGACAATGGCGCCGAAATGCAGCAGCAGATCGTTGCGGCACGGGGCGAACTGGCGTCGACAAAGGCTCAGTTGGACCTAAGCCAGCACGCCGAGCGTACGGCGAGCGCGCAGGCAAAGGTGTTGGCCGGCACTTCCGCGGAGCAAGCAAAAGCCCTGAATGAGGCGAACCAGAGCAACGAAGCCCTCAAACTCGATCTGGAGGCGGCGCAGCGCGTCATCGAAGGCCTGAAAGCACAAGCCGTTTCCTCGAACGAAGCACGCAGCGCCATGGAAGCGTCCCTGGCCGAGGCGAACCAATCGCTCGCCGATGAGCGGCATAAGGTCGAGCAATCCGAGCAAGAACTCGCCATGGCCCGCCAGGCCGCCGACGCCGAAAAGAAACGCGCAGATTTGGCCGTGGCCGAGCGAGCCACCGACCTCCAGCTGGCGGTCGCTGCCGCAAAGCATGCCAACGAAGCATTGGACCTGGAACGTGCCCGCGCGGTTTCGGCCGCAAGCGATCTCGACGGCGCCCGTCGGGAAAGAGACGCGGCAAAGCAAGCATCCGCCGACTTGAGCGCAGCATTGGAGCAAGCGCGTCAAAAACTGACCGACATGTCCGTTGCCCTTACCGCTGCGCGAAAGGCGATCGACCTGGTCAACGCGCAAGGTGCGCGCCGCACGGCGCAAATAGAGCGCGCACTCAGCACTCGTTCGACCGCAGTTTCCCTTGCCGGCCAGGATGGCAAACTTGTCCGTCAAACAGGCTTGCAGGGCAAAAGCAAAGCGAAGATGGCAAGATCACCGAAACGGGATCTGGCGGATACGACGATTAGGCTCCCCGACGCCTTGCTGCCGCTCCCGCCTCAATGACCATCGCCAGGAACACAATTGGGATAGCACGAACGCATGCCGCAGGAGGGTCCCGAAATGGGCAAATACGTGGCAGTCGCCATGATGATCGCAGTCGCTACCGGACCGGCGGCGGCCCTTGATGTCGGTGGCAAGGTCGGCGGCATTGGCGTTGGCGCTGGAGTGAGCGCCGGATCGCAAGGTGTTTCCGCGGGGGTGGGGGCAAGTGTCGGCGGTGCGGGCGGCGCAAGTGTTGGCGCGTCAGCGGGCACAGGAGGCGTAAGCGTTGGTGCGTCAGCGAGCGCAGGTGGGACGAGTGTCGGCGCGTCCGCGAACGCTGACACAGGGTCAGCCGGCGCGGGCGTTTCGGTTGGCGGTGCTCCAAGCAGCGCAAGCGCAGGCGTTTCGACAGGGACCGGCACGTCAGGCACCACGGACGCCGCGCCCCCCGACGACCCCACCGTTTTGTCTGCGACAGGCGCAAAAACCGCGATCAGCCTGCCATCCGTCCTCAAGCCTTCCAGCACAGGTGGCGGTGAGCTTGGGCGGTTTACGGCGGGCTATCCTTTTGCGCCCCTGGTATCGCTGAAAGCGACGCCGGGCACGCCGCCCAAAGTCGTGAGCGCGTGCCGCGTGGCGATCGCGTCGGCCGCGACGCCGCTTGGCGCCGTGCGCGTATACGCGGTCAGCGCCGGTCCGATGCGCCAACGCAAAGCGGGTCTGGCGGCGCCGATCGAGGTGCGGATAAATTATGCGCTCCGAGGTGGCATCCAGGTGCGGCAAGCGAAAGTCCTCTGTCGCCTCGATGCGGCGGGAAAGGTGATCGCGGTAACGTAGCAACCGGCCGTCATTGGCCTGGACAGCGGCAGAGTTGACCGCCCTGCCGATGTCGCGCACAGGGACCGCTACCTGGCCACGTCATTCGCCGTCGCCCGGTTCGGGTGCCTCAGATGGGTCGGCGTGATGCCGGTCTGCTGGCGGAAGACGCGGCTGAAATGGCCGGCATTGGGGAAGCCGCAGCGATAGGCGATCTCGCCGATGGCGAGGTCGCTGCCTTCCAGCAGCGACTTTGCGTAATGCACCCTCAGCGCCAGATAGGCAGCCATCGGGCCGATGCCGAGCTCGGTACCGAACAGACGCTCGAGCTGGCGGCGCGAGCAGTTCATCCTGGCGGCGATCTCGGCGACCGAGAGCGTCTCCTGCAAATTGCTTTCCATCAGGAGCAGCGCCCGCTTCACCGCGCGGCTCGCGGCGGCAGGAAAAAGGTCGCCGACCGGCTGCACGTCGCGGCTGGAGCGGATGCGGTCGAGCACCAGGATCTTGGCCGCCTTCTCCGCCGCCTTCTGGCCGATGAATTGAGAAACGAAAAAGCCGGCGAGGTCGGCGGCACCCGTGCCGCCGGCGCAAGTCGCGCGGCCTCTGTCGACGGAATAGAGGCTGTCGGCATGCGCGCTCACATCGGGGAACTCGGCGCGGAAATCCTTGATGTGGAACCAGCTGACCGCGGCGCTGTAGCCGTCGAGCAGGCCGTAGCGCGCCAAAACGAAGCTGCCGGTGCAGAGCGCGGTGAGCGGCACGCCCTTCTCGGCGGCGCGCATCAGGAACGCCTCCTTTTCCGAACTCAGCCTGCGGCTGGTGTCGAGCAGGCCGCCGACCACCACGACATTGTCGAAATCCTGCGGATTGCCGATCGCCTTCGTCGGCAGCAATTCGACGCCGCAGCTGGCGCGGATCGGCAGGCCGCGCTCGCCGACGATCTCCCAGTCGAACTCGACCCGGCGGCTGCGGTCGCCCTCGTCGCCGGCGAGCCTCAGCGTGTCGATGAACAGCGACAGCGGCGAGAGCGTGAAATCGCGCACCAGCAGGAATGCGAACTTCTTGGCCATCTGCTTCCGGGATCGTCCATCGTTCGACCGCAGCTTATGCGGAAATCCTTGCGGCGAGCCCTCTGAATACGACGTGCATCGCGTCGCAACACTTTTCCAGGAATTGCTCTAGCGTCGCTCGGCGGCGCGGCCCGCCCACGCGATGACGAAGCGCCCCAGGACAATCCCCACGACGCCCGCCGCAGCCTTGAGCAGGGCATCGACAACCCGCGCATGCCGGCCGGGGTCGAACAGTTGCAGCACCTCGAGAACGCCGGCCACCGCGCAAATGAACAGCACGGTCTGCGTCACGCGGGACGGGAACCCGAGCGCCAGGGCCACCCCCAGCAGGACGTAGGCCAAAGCACGCTCGATATTGGCCTCGCCCAGGTGCGGCCGCAGCTGGATTGGCGACAGCGTTGCAAAGGTTATGAGAGCCAGCAGGGCGAGCGCGGCGAGACGGGAAATCGAGGTCATGCCCGCTCTTACAGGCCGCCGATCGCGATAACAATATTTGCCGGTGCCCGGCGGGGATCGGTCCGCGCGGGGCCCGAAGCCGACGTTGCTGCGCAATTTGGCGGAGACGGACGATGACCAACGCCGGCGCCGCCCCTCATCCGCCTGCCGGCACCTTCTCCCCGTCAAGTGACGGGGAGAAGGAAGCTGGCCACGACGCTGGCGCGCCGATTCTGCAACTTCAGAGATTAGCGAAACCATCGGCGGCGTCGGCTTTCTCCCCGTCACTATACGGGGAGAAATGCCCGTCAGGGCAATGAGGGGCAGCGCCGACGCTGGATAGTCAAAGTGCAACGCCATCTCCCTTCTTGCAATGCCGGTGATGTTGGCGAGCAGGTCTCGGAACCTGCGATTGCAGCAGAACATTGGGAGTGGCGATTGGCCGTGATGCCCTGGCCCGGCCTCTGGGCGCATCTGGAGCATGGCCCTGGCCCAACCCGGACATGCATGAACGGGATGGCCATTATAACCAGACGCTCTATAACGGTCGTCGACAAAGCGATCACCAAGGGGAGACGATGCGTTACATACGTCCGCTTTCAATCGAAGATGCCGTTGGCGAGCTCGCCAAGGCGGTAGGACCGGCCGCCATCCTGGCCGGGGGCAGTGACCTTTTGGTGAGGATGAAGGGCGGCTTCATCGAGCCTGAGCTGATCGTCGACATCAAGCGCATAGGCGGCCTGAGCGACGTCACCGAGACGGCCGACGGCTTCCGGATCGGCGCCGCGGTGCCCTGCGCGGTGCTGGGCGAGAACAAGGCGCTGAAGCAGGCATGGCCGGGCGTGGTCGAGGCGGCGAACCTGATCGGCTCCAAACAGGTGCAGGGCCGCTGCACCATTACCGGCAATCTGTGCAACGCCTCGCCCGCCGCCGACAGCGTGCCCGCTCTGGTGGCGGCCGCGGCGAAAGCGGTCGTCGCCGGGCCTTCGGGCAAGCGCACCATTGCCGTCGAGACCGTGCCGACGGGACCGGGCCGCACCTCTTTGGCCAAGGGCGAGATCATCGAGGCGATCCTGCTCGACAAGCGTCCTGAGCATGCCGGCGACGCCTATCTGCGCTTCATTCCGCGCACCGAGATGGACATCGCGGTGGTGAGCGCGGGCGTCAACCTGACGCTGGATGACAAGGGCGCGATCAAGACCGCGCGCGTGGCGCTGGGCGCCGCGGCACCCACGGTGCTGCTTGTCGAGGAAGCGGGCCAGGTGCTGGTAGGTTCGAAGCTCGACGAAGCAACGCTGGAGCGGCTGGCAAAGATCTGCTCCGGCGCCTGCCGTCCGATCGACGACAAGCGCGGCACCATCGAATTCAGACGGAAAGTTGCGGGCGTGCTGGCGCAAAGAGCCGCCGCTATCGCCTACAAGCGTGCGGGAGGCAAATAATGGCCGGTGTAGCTGTATCAACCACGATCAACGGCGATGCCGTCGAATATCTGTGCCAGCCCGACGAGACGCTGCTGGAAGTGCTGCGCGATCGGCTGGGCCTGACCGGCGCCAAGGAAGGCTGCGGCACCGGCGACTGCGGCGCCTGCAGCGTCATCGTCGATGGCCGCCTGGTCTGCTCCTGCCTGGTGCTGGGCGCGGAGGCGGAAGGGCGCAAGGTCGAGACCATCGAAGGCATGGCGCATGGCGACCAGTTGCACCCGCTGCAGCAGAAATTCCTGGAGCATGCGGCCCTGCAATGCGGCATCTGCACGCCGGGCTTCCTGATCGCGGCCAAGGACCTTCTGGAGAAGAACCCCTCGCCCACCGAAGAGGAAATCCGCTTTGGGCTGGCCGGCAATCTCTGCCGCTGCACCGGCTATGACAAGATCGTGCGCGCCGTCCAGGACGCGGCGAACGTGATGAAGGGAGCCTGATCCATGAATTTCGATCCGCGCTTTTCAGGACGCCAGTTCGCTTCCGTCGGCACGCGCCCGATCCGCCCCGACGGCGTCGACAAGGTGACGGGCCGCGCGCGCTACGGCGCCGACTTCAACATGGCCGGACAGCTGGTCGGCCGCGTGCTGCGCAGCCCGCACGCGCATGCGGTGATCAAGAAGATCGACACCTCGAAGGCGGAAAAGCTCGCCGGCGTGAAGGCGGTGATCACGGCGAAGGACCTGCCGGATCTCACCGACGGCGATGCCGCCATGTACGACATCCTCGACAACTGCATGGCGCGCAAGAAGGCGCTCTATGACGGCCATGCGGTGGCCGCGGTGGCGGCGATCGATGCCCGCATCGCGCGCGAAGCGCTGAAGCTGATCGAGGTCGAGTATGAAGTGCTGCCGCATGTCACCGATGTCGACGAGGCCGCGCATCATCACGCGCCGCTGATCAACGATCAGATCTTCACCGAGGGGCTGGAGGAAAAGCCGGCAAAGCCTTCCAACGTCACCAAGCGCACGCAGTTCGGCCATGGCGATGTTCATGCCGGCTTCGCCAAGGCCGATTTCATCGTCGAGCGCTCGTTCAAGACCGAGCAGACGCATCAGGGCTATATCGAGCCGCATGCCTGCGTGGCGAGCGTCAACCCCGACGGCACGGCGGACCTCTGGGTCTGCACGCAAGGCCATTTCGTCTACCGCCAGCATTGTGCCCAGCTGCTTGGGCTCGAAGCCTCGAAGCTGCGCGTCACCTCCTCGGAAATCGGCGGCGGCTTCGGCGGCAAGACCCATGTGTGGGCCGAGCCGGTGGCGCTTGCCCTCTCCCGCAAGGCCGGGCGTCCCGTAAAACTGGTAATGACCCGCGACGAGGTTTTTCGCGCGTCGGGCCCGACCAGCGCCACCTCGATCGACGTGAAGATCGGCGCCAGCAAGGATGGCACGATCACCGCGGCGGAAGCGACGCTGCGCTATAGCTGCGGCCCCTATGCCGGCTCCTGGGCCGAGATCGGCGCCATGACGGCCTTCGCCTGCTACAAGCTCGAGAACGTCAAGACCGTCGGCTACGAAGTGCTGGTCAACCGGCCGAAGACGGCGGCCTATCGCGCGCCGTCGGCGCCGATGGCGGCCTTCGCGGTGGAAAGCGCTGTCGACGAGCTCGCCCACGAGCTCGGCATGGACGCGGTGGACTTCCGCATCAAGAACGCCGCGCAGGAAGGCACCCGCGCCTCCTACGGCCCGGTCTACGGGCCGATCGGCATCGGGCCGACGCTGGAAGCGGTGAAGCACCATCCGCACATGAAGGCGCCGCTCAAGGCCAACCAGGGACGCGGCATGGCCTGCGGCTTCTGGTTCAACTTCGGCGGCCAGACCTGCACGGACCTCAACATCGGCATGGACGGCTCGGTGTCGCTGGCCGTGGGCACGGTGGATGTCGGCGGTTCCCGCGCCTCGCTGTCGCTGGTGGCGGCGGAGGAGCTCGGCATCGACTACAGCCACGTCAAGGCGATCGTCGCCGACACGTCTTCGCTCGGCTACAACGACATGACCGACGGCAGCCGCGGCACCTTCTCCTCGTCGATGGCGACGATCTCGGCCGCGCGCAACGCGATCAAGATCCTCAAGGATCGCGCGGCGCAGATGTGGGATATCCCGGTCGACGACGTCGTCTGGGAAAAGGGCCATGCCATCGCCAAGGGCGAGAAATACGGCAACCTGTCGCCGCTGTCGCTGAAGGACATCGCGGCCAAGTCCGGCACCACCGGGGGGCCGATCGCCGGCCATAGCGAGCTCGTGGCCGACGGCGCCGGCGTCTCCTTCGCCACCCATATCTGCGACATCGAGGTCGACCCCGAGACGGGCGCTACCAGGGTGATCCGCTACACGGTGGTGCAGGATGCCGGCAAGGCGGTGCACCCGACCTATGTCGAGGGCCAGTACCAGGGCGGTGCGGCGCAAGGCATCGGCTGGGCGCTCAACGAGGAGTATATCTATGGCAAGGACGGGCGGCTGCAGAATGCGGGCTTCCTCGACTACCGCATCCCGGTCTGCTCCGACCTGCCGATGATCGACACGCAGATCCTGGAAATCCCCAACCCCAACCACCCCTATGGCGTGCGCGGCGTTGGCGAAACCTCGATCGTGCCGCCGCTGGCGGCGATCGCCAACGCGGTGTCGAACGCGGTGGGCGTGCGCATGACCCACATCCCGATGTCGCCGCCGCGCATCCTCGCGGCGCTCGACGCGGAGCGGGAAGGCTGAGAGGCATCCGAGTTAGGGCAAGGTGTGTTGAGATTCAGGTCAGGCCGAGCCGGAGTCGAAGACGGGCGCGAAGCGACCAGACAAGGTGGCTTCCGAGAACCGGAGCGGAGCGTACTTGCAGTACGTGAGCACCGGAAGCGCAGGAAGCCGTCGTTCGCAGGCCGGCCTCACCTGAATATCGACGCAGCTTGAGGCGGTAATGGTCGAGGTCACCCTTTGGGGCTCGCTCAGCGCTGTCGCCGGCGGCAAGGCCAGGCACGAGATCGAGGCCAAGGACATCAGGGAGCTGTTCCGCAAGCTGGCGGAACAGTATCCCGGGATAGAGCCGTGGATCGACCGCGGGATTGCGGTCGCGATCGACGGGACAATTTATCGGGATACCTGGAGCAAGGAACTTCCGCCCGGAGCCGAGATTTTCCTGCTGCCGCGCTTGGCGGGGGGATAGCGAGCGAGCGGCCCGCAGCCATCGCTGGTTTCGCAGATCCCGCGCGGACCGCCCCCGGGCGTAACCACCTATCGCCTAAGCCCGAAAAAGCTCAAGACCGCGAGAATGACGACGACGAGGCCGACAATATAGATAATGCTGTGCATGGCATGTCCTCCTATGGAGGACTAATAATTAGCGACGACTAATGTTCCGCGAGGTGGCTGATCGGTTGGCATGAACGGCGGTCCGACCTTTACGGTTTGCCGGTCTCCTTGGAGCCGACTATCGCCGCCAGGATCGCTTCGTATGCGCTTCCGATCTCCTCTTCGATCTCCTCCTCGGAAATACCTGCCGCCCTGGCATCGGCGAACAGCTTGCTCGTCAACTCGGCCACCGAGACGATGTCCGCGCCGACCTTGCCACGCATCACATTATCGGTGATCCAGCGGCCAAAGAACGCCGCGCCACGCTCGCTCATTCGCCCTGCTCTTTCAGAAAATGCGCCTCGCGAAGAAGCGCATCCCAGTCGGTTCCGATCGTCTCGATCAGCTCGCCGGCCTGTTCCTGGGTAATGCCGGTTTCCCTTGCCAGGCGCCCTGAGAGCAATTCGAAGACAGCCTGGTCGCTCTCCCCCAGACTGCCTTCGCGGTGCTGCAACGCCTCGAAGATCACTTCGAAGACGCTGTCGACTTCCTCGTCGATCTGGCTGGCCGGTATGCCCTCGCGCGCGGCCGCCTTCATCATCTCGTCGGCAAGATCGCGCACCGCGACCGGATCGTCCGTCAGCACGTTCGGCAGATGCTCCGCCATCCATCTGTCGAAGAAATCGAGACCGCGCCCGCTCATCTGGCCATAAGCGCGCGGGGAACATTAGGTTCCGCTGATGGGGACTGAGGTCCCAAGCGACGGCGCATTGGTCCCTCACGTGAAACATAAGCCCGGCGATCTCATTAGGACTGCGCTGACGAGCAATCAGTCCCTTCATCGTCAGGCTGCCGGATGGCCCGCCACCTGCCCACAGGTGGCGGGCATCTGATGCAATAACAACAACCGGGCAGAGGCGAACAGTGTCGATTTCCGATGAGCTGCGGGACGCAAGTCTTCGCTATGAATGCCCGAACTGCCACCAGCCGATCATCAGGAACGGCTCTTGGTTCAAGGCGGTGAGCACCTTCCGCTGCGACGCCTGCAAGACCAAGCTCAGGCTTGGCTACTCGGCCAAGCTGGCGCTTTTCAAACGCCACAAGGCGACGTTTTCGGGAGCGTGACATATGCGGCTGAGCGATCCCTTTGGCGAGCGGCAGTTCCTTTTTCGGGAGCGGTTCGAAGCCGCCGCAAACGACAACAGCGCGCTGCACCATCGCAACCTTTCCCTTCTCAGTTTCATCCCGGCCGATGGCGGACCTGCAAAGAAAGCCGCGAAAGCGGAGCGCATGAGCATTGCCGCGGCCGCGGGCATGGCGATCGGTCTTTTCATCGGGCCGGTGGTGTTCTCATGCCTGATGCTGGGCGTCTGGAACGCGGCGTTGGACAGTAAAGGAGCCAAGCATGATCACTACGTCGTTGGAAACCAGGGTGGCGGGTTTGCAGGACAGGCTGAGAGCAGCCAATCTCAGCACGGATGACATGCTGGCCTTTCAAAAGGTCGCGGACGTGCTGGACAACGGCCATGGCGGCATCGACACCGACGACCTGATCGCGCTGTCGTTTGTGGTCGAGGATGAGGATTGAGGACTCAAGGCGTGCTGCGTCAACCTGGTCGACGTCACCCTCTGGGGCTCGCTCAGCGCCGAAGAAAAGGCCAGGCACGCACGACATTGACGCCAGCGGGTATCCCTCATTCGCCAAAAGCCACGCTCCGGCGCCGGAGGTTGAACCCCCAATGAGGAGGTAGGCCGAGGGCCGGAGTGTGCTGACCAGGCATCGCCTACCGGATCATACCAGGCAAGGCTGCCCTGGATTTCATTTTAGGGGCCACACCTCGACGACGCCATGCGCGACCGCGCAGGGGACGCGTGAGACTTTGTCGATGGCGTCGCTGAGGTCAGCAGCTTCGATCACGGCAAATCCGGCGATCGGCAGATCTGACGATATGAACGCACCGTCGCGAGTTTCCACTCCCGACGCATCCGGATTGCGCACCTGTACCGGTGTCCCCGCCCTTCCTATCAGGGCGCCTTCGGCGCGCAATTTCGCGTCCTGTTCATGAGCGGCATCCCTGACGGGTTGGGGCGTGCGGTCATATCCGGCCCGATCGCCGTATTGGATCGTAACGAACTTTGCCATAGCGGGCTCTCCTTTCAGGGTTTGACGTGAGGCGTGGGCGACGGCTGCCAAGGAGGCTTCCTGCGATTGCGCAAAAGGTTTTCAACCGACGTCGATCCAGGCGGGTGCGTGATCGCTCGGCTTTTCCCACCCACGCGTCTCGACATCGACAGCTGCGGCCAGAATGCCCTTCGCAAGGGACGGGCTTACGAGCAGATGATCCATCCGCAGGCCGGAGCTTCGGTCGTAGCCGCCGCGATAGGAAAAGTTCCAGTAGGTGTATATGCCCTTGCCCGGATGAATTAGACGCATCGCATCCACCCAGCCCAAGCTCAGCATGTTGGCATAGGCTTTCCTGCTTTCGGGGAAGAAGACGGCGTCGCCCAGCCAGCGCGCCGGAACAACGGCGTCTATTTCAGTAGGAACAACGTTGTAGTCACCACAAAGCACCGCGCGCTCGCTCAACAGCGATCGGCTGTAGGTCGCGAGACGGTCGAACCAGCGGAGCTTGTAATCGAATCTGGGCCCCGGAGCGGGATTGCCATTTGGCAAATAGATGCAACCGACGACGATATCGCCGATTTCCGCTTCCAGATAGCGGCTGTGCGTGTCATCGGGATCGCCAGGCAAGCCACGGCGGCGTTCGACCGGATCCCTCCCGCGCGCCAATATCGCGACACCGTTGTAGGATTTCTGGCCGTGCCAGATCGCGCCAAAGCCGGCGTCCCGTATTGCCTCCATTGGAAATTTTTCGTCGGAAGTTTTTAGCTCCTGGAGGCAGACAACGTCATAGTCCGTCTCGTTCAGCCACTTCAGCAGCACCGGCAGGCGGCCGTTGACACCATTGACGTTGAAGGTTGCGATCCGGGTCACCTGCGCTTCTCCCGCGTGGCTTCACCTGTGCTTGCAACGCAAGGGCCGCCAGTGGGTTCAACTATTGTGGCAACCAACAGGATTCGCCAGCGTTTCGGCTTGAGCGAACTCGATCGGAGGCTCATCTAGAGGTATGCTCGCCCGTCGAAAGAGTGACCCAGTTGGGAAGCTGATAGCGGAGTGGCCGCTTTCGCCGGCGGCCACCTTAGGATCATCGATGCGGACGAGGGGCATTTTCCTCGAGATACGCGCTCGCTTTCCTGCGTACCTTCGAAAGCTCCTCCACATCGAATCCCGAGTGCTCACCTTGCGTCTGCCGGAAGGGTCGGATGCCGATGTTCAAGCGGCGGCCGCGATCGTCTCCAAAGCCATGCGCGACATCGAAGACCTGCCGGTCATACCTCGCGAGGTCGAGGACATCCTGACGATCTCGTCCGGCGAGCGGCACCGCTGGCTGAAGGACGGTCGGCTTCAGAGCGCCGGCACGCGAACCGTGAAGCTTCGCGGCCGGGCCAGGAAGATTACCTTCCACGTGTTCGACCCCCGCCACATCGAGGATGTGCTCGACCGCGACCTGGTCACTGTCTGGCGTGAGGAAGATGCCGCGACAGCCGCCGAGAACCGGAGACGCGCCGCCGCAAGGACGGCTCTGAAGCGCTCCCAAAAAGAGCGCGCCGGGGCCGCAAATCCCGCCGACGGGGGCCGGGACGACGCGCTTCGCCTGAGAGGCTGGGAAGATTTCGATATGGACGGCCTCTTGCGCTGACGGTGCGCGGAGCGCGCTCCCGTCAGGATATGATCGTCAGTCGAGAACTTTGACGATCGTGTGGGTTTCGGGGCGACCGCGGTCGGATTGTCGATCACCGTTCATCGACGCTCTCCTTTCCCGCAACAGTTGCACTCTCGCGTGGAACCAAACCCGCCACTGGCGCGTAGTCTCGCCGTCGTCCCCAGCACAAGAGGCTAGCTTTCCATGCCCATCCGCAGGAAACGCAGGAAGCACTCCGGCAGTGATCTCTTGCTGGCGCCCGCGGTGATCTCCTTGCGGGTGCCGTTGCTGGTGCTGGATGCCGTGAGCCATGCGCCCAATGGGCGGGAGGCGCTACAGGCGGTGCAGGAAAAGGCGCTTGCGGTGACGGAAGGGCTGTTCGCGGCGCAGGCAAAGACGTTTGAAGCGGCGTTGCGCTTCTGGCCTGACGTCCTTTCCGGCAAAAGCCCATCGCTTTGCGACGGGACGGCGGCGATGGAAGCCACGGCGGCCGCCCTGTTGCCCGCTGCCAGGCAGGTGCGGCGCAATTTCGACCGGCTTTCGAAACGGCGCTGACCACGCCGCCTACAGCAGCCCTGCAACCCCCACACGAAATTTTATTCGCGGCGGGCGGAGAGCGGACAGCGCTGCCCTATCCGACGCCGCTCTACGGCCCTCCGCCATGCTTATGCGATCGCGCCATATCGGGGCGCCGCTACTTTAGCTATCTTGAATATGCGGCGGACCCAGGTTCGCCGGGCCGGCGTCGGGGCGCTGCTCTCTCAGGCAACAGGCGCCGGCCAATCAGAACGCGGCCCTGCGCGTAAAGCGCCGGCCCGGTATTCACCTCCAGCGCCTCTTCCGCCTCGTCCTCCTCCCCGAGCGCCTCTTCATGCACCGCCAACGCCGGCCCTATCCAGATCTGGTCGATCGGGTGGCCGCTTGGGATTGGTGGTGTTGGATGAGGATGCTCAAGGCCGGCACAGGCGCGTCTGCTTCAGGCATTGATCGCCAACGTCGCGGGCAACACAACCGGACAGTACCTGGAAGGGTGTGAACTTTCCGCTCTGGAAAAATTGAAGGCAGTAGCTTCTTGTCTCAGGCCGCACCGCGGCCCAGTATCCGGCCAAATTGGCCTTGCGCTTGTTTTCCCCGTCCAGGCAATTGCGTAGCTCACTCGCTTTGTCGTCCGGGAATTTCACATGGCAGTAGGAGTCGCTGTTCAAGGCTGAAAACACGGCTTCTGTCGTCGGTTCGCCGGGGCCGCAGGACACGCGCCTATCGATGCAGGCCCGGCCCAGCGCCGAGGCAACGAAGGACGCGACGGTGAAATAGGTCTGGAAGTCGACCTCCTTCATGTAATCGCGCATCAGCCTTTGGTTTTCGTCCGGCGTGACGAGATACCAGAAGGGCTCAAGCTTGGCCTTCAGCGTCGTTTCGTCCGTTAGGCATTTGTCCTTCTCGACCTGCTGATCGGCCTTGACGAGCATCTTCGAAACTAGCGCAGTGCAATAGCCTTGCGTGTCCAACTGCGGAAAGGGCGGCCCCTGCCCTGCCTCGGCAAATTGCGACACTACCAGCATTGCGACAATCAAGAAAATCCGCATCGCGCCCGCCCCCCAGTACTTCGGCGCCCCTCACACCCCCAGCGTCGGCGCCGTATTCACCTCCAGCGCCTCTTCCGCCTCGTCCTCTTCGCCCAGCACCTCGCCCTTCACCGGCAGCGGCCGGCCGATCCAGATCGGGTCGATGAGGTGGTCGCGCTTGGGGTTGGTGGTGTTGGGGTGGATGAGGATGCTCAGGCCCCCGTGGTTCAGCATCAGCCAGGGAACCAACGTGGCGAAGATTTCGGTGGCGAAGGAGACCTGGTACATGGCCTGCTCGTGCGGGCCGACCGGCTCGTCGCGCCAGTTGCCGAGGCGAACGCGGAACCGTTCGCCGATGCGCTCGCGCAGCCATTCGGCGTGTTGGCGCTCGGCCGCGCCGCTGTAATAGATGTGGGCGTGGTAGCTGGCGATCTCGGCGAGCTGCCTTACTTCGCTCATCTCGGTGTTCCCTCCCCGGAGTTTCCAGTGTCGTGCGGGACTCTAGGTGGTTCTTCGTTTCATGGAAACGGTGAACCGCTCAACGGTGCGTTCAAGGTCGGCGAGGCTTGGCGGGCCAATCGTGGTGGACAATCGCATCGGGCAGCGCTGCCCCCTCTCGTCTCGGCGCTACGCGCCGAGCCACCTCTCCCCCGCCTTTGGCGGGGGGCGAGGAAATGCTAATCGCCGAAGGCGAGGAAACGCCAATTGCAGTGGGTGCGGCTTCGGAAAGCTTGGGTTCCTCACCCCCGCCAAAGGCGGGGGAGAGGTGGATCGGCGAAGCCGAGACGGAGAGGGGGAGCGACCTCCGCGATTGCGCACACCTTCGGAGCGCTCCCTACCCCTTGCCGCCGTTCGCGCCACTTCCCCACAGCGCCCGCTGGATCAAGCTACGCTTGCGCTTTGGCGACACCAGCTCGACATCGCTCACCAGCTTCGCCCCGCCCTCGCGCCGTTCCAGCGTGATCTTGCGCGTGTGAAACGCTTCCAGCTCGGCGCGGTGGGCGACGCTGATGATGGTGACCGTGGGCAATTGCCGGATCACCATCCGCATCATCTTGTCCTGGCTCTTCTCGTCCAGCGCCGAGGTGGCCTCGTCGAGCACGACGATGTCGGGCGCGTGCAACAGAAGGCGGGCGAAGGCCAGGCGCTGTTTTTCGCCGCCGGACAGCGTCTGGTCCCACGGCGCCTCTTCCTCCAGCCGGTCCTTCAGATAGCCAAGGCCGACTTTGTCGAGCGCGGCATTGATCTCCTTGACCGTCCAGTTGTCGGCGGCGGCGGGATAGGCGGTGGCGCGGCGCAGCGTGCCGGACGGGATATAGGGGCGCTGCGGCAGCATGAAGAGCCGCTTGCCCGGGTGGAAATCGACGTTGCCGCTGCCCCAGGGCCACAGGCCCGCAATGGCGCGCACCAGCGTCGACTTGCCGGTGCCGGATTCGCCCGAGACCAGCACGCGCTCGCCGGGCTCGATCGCCACCTCGGTTTCCTTGACCACGGAGGTGCCGTCATCGAGCGTCACCGAGAGCTCGTCGAGCGCAAGCATGGCGCCGTTCTCGGTCTCGCCGCGCTGGATGCGGCCGAGCGTGTCGTTCTCCTCGGCTCGCTCCAGCCCGTCGAGCGACATCATCAGCGAGGCGATGCGGCGGGCCGAGGCGTTCCAGTCGGCGAGGCGCGGATAATTGTCGACCAGCCAGCCGAAGGCGCCCTGAACGATGGCGAAGGCGGAGGCCGCCTGCATCACCTGGCCGAGCGACATCGAGCCGTCGAGGAATTTCGGCGCGCATAAAAGCACCGGCACGACCGGCGCGAACAGGCTGGAGCCTTGCGACACGAGCGCGGTGCGCATGTGCTGGCCGGTGAGCCGCGCCCAGCGGCCGAGCACGGCGGCGAAGGTGCGGTCGATGCCGGCATTCTCCTCCTCCTCGCCGCCCAGCAGCGCGATGCTCTCGCCGTTTTCGCGCACGCGCGTCAGCACGTAGCGGAACTCGGCTTCCGTCTGGTTCTTCTGTTCGGAAAGCTCGACGAAGCGGCGGCCGATGGCGAACATCGAGGTCGAGGTGATGGCGGCATAGATGACGGCGGTGACGACGAGGAAGCCGGGCACGGTGATGACCGAGCCGCCCAGCGAAAAACTCAGCGCGCCGCCGATGGTCCACAAGACGACGATGAAGGTCGAGGCCGACAGAAAGGCGTTGAGCACGCCGGCGATGAAATCGACGGGCGATTCCGTGGCGATCCTGAGATCCTCGGTCAGGCGCGCCTCGGGATTGGCGTGGTCGCCCTTGACGAGGTTGAGCTGGTAGTAGCGGCCGCTGGCCAGCCAGCGCTGGATGACCGCCGTGGTCAGCCAGGAACGCCAGCGCCGCTGCATGGTCATGCGGATGTAAACCTGGGCGACCACCAGGCTGATGCTGCCGGCGACCAGCGGCAGGAAGATCGCGCTCAACCAATAGACGGTGTGGGCGTCGCGCTGCTCGATGGCGTCGAAGATGGCGCGGTTCCAGCGGTTGATGCCGTACTGAAAACCGACATTGACGCAGATCATCACCAGGAGCCCGATCGTCAGCGGCCAGGCCAGCCTGTCGCCGTGCAGACCCCAATAGCCGCGCCCGCTGATCCAGAAGCGCCGCAGAAGATACTTCTTGCGGGCCCGCGCGGCCTCTTCGGGCGAAAGCTGAGGGCCGGGCTCGGCGGCCTCGGGCGGCGGCGACCCGGCATGGCCGATGGCCTCGGGCGCGGCGTCGGCAGGTGTCTTTTCCTCGCGCGGGTTGCCGCCGGCCGGTGGCTTGTCTTGCCGCGACGTGTCGCCCTTCAGCTTGTCTTCCGCAGCCTTATCCGCGCGCGGTTTCGCAGCGCCGCGCGGTTTCGGCTGGCGCGGCTTTTCGTGGCGCGGGGCATTGGCGTGCGACGCCGGGCGCGGCTTGCTTTCACCGCGCTCAATGGCACTGTCGTCCGGTTTCGGTTTGCGCTTGGCCGGGGGCATCGCGCCACAACGGCCCAAAAATCAAAAGGTTTCATGCGGGCCGCCCTGGCCAATCGCATAGGGCGCTCCCCCTCTCCGTCTCGGCGCTGCGCGCCGAGCCACCTCTCCCCCATTTCATGGGGGCGAGGAAACGCCAATTGTCCGAACCGGATAGATAGATAACAGAATGGACCGATTAGATGGGTGACAGTTTTCTCGCCAGCCGGGAGGACCGGCGATGGTTTGGCGAGAGACTG
>NZ_NSGG01000022.1 GCF_002295065.1 Mesorhizobium sp. WSM3859 | reverse complement strand
CGAATTCGGCCAGCGCTTCACCGGGCTGAAGACGCTTGGCGACAGGGTGGCGCGGCGACCGCTCACCTCCGGAAACACCATCGCCGTGCTCAAGACCGGCGACGAGGCCTATACGGCGATGTGCCGGGCCATCGACGCCGCGCAAAAAAGCGTCCTTCTGGAAACCTATATTTTCGACAACGACGCGGTCGGGGCGCTTTTCGTTCAGTCGCTCGGCAACGCCGTCAAGCGCGGCGTCACCGTGCGCGTGCTGATCGACGCCGTCGGCGTGCGCTATTCGGTGCCGAGCATCCTGAAACAACTCAGGGAGGACGACGTCACCGTCGACCTCTTCAACGGCAACATCGTCATGGGCCTGAGGCTTCCCTATGCCAATCTGAGGACCCACAGGAAGATCCTGATCGTCGACGGCGCGGTGGCGTTCACGGGAGGCATGAACATCCGCAAGGGATTCTCCGCCGAATTCGCCGGTTCCGAAAGTTCGCGGGATACGCATTTCGAGGTCACCGGGCCGGTTGTGGCCGACCTGTTCTCGGTTGCGGCCGAGGACTGGCGCTTTGCCGGCAACGAGGCACTGAAGGATGCCCCGTGGCAGGTCCAGCGCGCCGCGCCGCCGGCCGGGCAGCCGGTGCTGGTGCGCGCGGTGGCGAGCGGGCCGGACGCTTCCAACGAAACCAACCTGAAGCTGCTGATGGGCGCATTCTCGGTCGCCCGCAAATCGATCCGCATCATGTCGCCCTATTTCCTGCCGGACCGGGAGTTCATCAGCGCATTGACCACGGCCGGCCGCCGCGGCGTCGAAATCGACATCGTGGTGCCGGCGGTGAACAACCTCTTCCTCGTCGACCATGCGATGACGGCGCAATTCGACCAGGTGCTGAAGCATTATTGCCGGGTCTGGCGCCACGAGGGCTCATTCGACCATTCCAAGCTGATGGCCATTGACGGCGTGTGGGCCTATGTCGGCTCTTCCAACCTGGATGCACGCTCGCTCAGGCTGAATTTCGAGATCGACATGGAAGTGCTGGACCAGAACTTCGCCGCCGAGATCGACGCCCGTATTGCAGCAGCCATCTCAAGCGCCCAGCCGGTGACGCTGGAGACGCTGAAGGCAAGGCCATTCGTAATCCGCGTCTTCGACCGTTTGCTGTGGCTGGGATCACCCTATCTTTAGAACGGAAACGAGCATCGGGACTATGGAGACAAACGACATAAAAGGACGCAGCCTCCCGGAGACCGTGCTCCTGTCGATCCGCGCCAGGAACGCGCGCAAGGCGAAGGCGACGCCGCGCAAGCGCATCAACGGCGCCGAGATCGTCGTTGCCTCCTACAACGTCCACAAATGCATCGGCACGGACCGCAGGTTCGACCCTGACAGGACGGCCCGCGTCATCCGCGAGATCAGCCCCGACGTGATCGCCCTGCAGGAAGCCGACAACCGTTTTGGCGACCGCGCCGGGCTGCTTGACCTCAACCGCCTCGAACACGATACCGGGCTGGTGCCGGTGCCGGTCTCAGGCAACGGCAAGGGGCATGGCTGGCGCGGCAATGTGCTCCTGTTCAAGCGCGGCACCGTGCGCGACGTCCACCAGCTCAAGCTGCCGGGGCTTGAGCCGCGCGGCGCGCTGGTCGCCGAGATCGATCTCGACGAGAAACGCAGCCTGCGTGTCATTGCCGCCCATCTCGGCCTGTTGCGCCGCTCTCGCTCCGAACAGGCCCGCGTCGTCCTCGACATCATGAGCAGCGCCGATGAAAGGCCGACGCTGCTGCTAGGCGACCTCAACGAATGGCGGCTCGGCAACCGCTCGGCGCTGAACACGCTGCACACGACCTTCGGCCCGACGCCGCCGGCGGTGCCCACGTTTCCGTCGGGCTTGCCGGTGCTGGCGCTCGACCGCATCCTGGGCAACCGGCACGATCTGGTTTCGAACGTCGAGGCGCATGACACGCCGCTGTCGCGCGTTGCTTCCGACCACTTGCCGCTGACGGCTTTCGTGCATCTGTAGCGAAAATTAGGCCGTGGCACGACTTACCGGAGGCCGGGCCGTCGGCGCCATTGGCGGCCCGATGATCTCGGCCTCATAGCGGGCGCTGACACGCTTCAGGGCTTCGATATCCGGCGGCGACTCCGGAGGCAGTCCCTCTCCCTCCGCCGGACGTCCACCGTCTATGAAAACGCCCTCGCCGCCACCTGGGGTCAGCAGCGTCAGCATCCGCGCCGGCTTGTCTCCCTCGACCACGAATGTGTGGGGAACGTTTCGTGGCAGGAACACGAACGAGCCAGCGGTGGCCCGGAAGGTGCGATCGCCGCATTTCATCGTCATTTCCCCTTCGAGCACGTAGAAGGACTCGTCCTCGCGGCGATGGACATGCAGCGGCGGCGAGAAGCCTGGCGCGATAAGGGATTCCAGTAGGCCGAAGCCGCCTCCGGTGCTGGCCTCGGTGGCCTTCACCGTCATGCGGTTCCTCAGAAACCAGATTGCTTCCCCCTCACCCGGGCCCAGGAACCGTGCGTCATCGGCGGTAAGGCTGGAGTTCGTCATTAAAGCCCCCTTACGTGTCTGATGCCTATATTGCACTCTTGTGCAATTAATGCACTCCGGTATACTTAGCTCGCATGAATGTCAATCCACACCCTCGCACCGCGCAGAAACGGCGCACCCGCAAGGCGATCGTCGACGCGGCGATCGCGCTGCTCGCCCGTGGCGAGACGCTGACCGTCAACGACGTGGCCGCCGCGGCCGACGTCTCGCGACGAACCGTCTACCTCTACTTTCCGAGCTTCGATCAGTTACTGCTCGATGCGACCGTCGGCGCGCTCAGCCAGGCCTCGGTCGATCATGCCATCGAACAGTCGACCGACAATGGCGAAGCGCGCGTGGCGCGCCTGGTCCGTGCGCTGCATCATGTCAGTCCCGAGGTCGAGCGCCTCGGGCGTTCGCTGATCCGCCTGACCGTAGACGGCGCGCCGGCCGAGCAGGGCGTGCCGCGTCGCGGCTACCGGCGGATCGAATGGATCGAACAGGCGTTGTCGCCATTGCGCGACCGGCTGGAACCGGACCGCTGGAACCGGCTCGTCCGCGCGCTAGCCATGGTGATCGGCTGGGAAGCGCTCATCGTCCAGCGCGATATCTGCGGCCTCAGCGCGACCGAGGGCGAAGACCTGTCGGTGTGGGCGGCCAACACGCTGGTGAAGGCGGCGCTGGAGGAGGAGCAAAAGACTGGCGCTCCGGGATCAGGGAGGCGAAAGAAAAAGGACAAGCTGGCAAAGTAGCGTTCCGTTGCGTGTCCGGCAGGACAGAGGAGGCGCTGTCCCGCCAGCATCTCAAGTTCCGCGATAAAAGCCTACCCTTCCCTCAGCCAGACCAGCATCTCGCCGGGATCGCGGTTGTCCCAGGCGAAATAGGGAACCGCCTTGAGTGTCATTTCCTCAGTCGCCGGCGGTTCGGGACGATAGAGATCGGCGCCCCAGTTTTCCGTCTCGGCCCGGCTGCCGATGGCCGAAAGGGTGACGACGCCGCCGAGCAGGTTCGGCTCCTTGTGCGCCTCCAACCTGGCCTCACGCGGCAGGGCGATGCGGTGCAGCCCGCCGCCATTGTCGGTTTCCTCGACGCAGTAGATCAGCGGGCCGCGCGCAAGTGCGACACGGCCGATGTCCTGGCGCACCTGCGGGTTGGCGAACAGGCGCGCCATCGACATTTCGAGGTCGAGCTCGACCTTGTCGCCCTGCCGCCATTCGCGCCGGATCGCGGCATAGCCGTCGACCGTGGCCGCATCGAGATCGACCAGCTTGCCGTTGACGCGAAGCGCGGCCTTGCGGCACCAGGTTGGCACGCGCAGGTGAAGCGTGAACTGGACCGGCGCCTCCGGCCCGACCTCGATCGCGACCGCGCCGTCCCAGGGATAGTTGCTGGTCTGGACCAGAGTGACCTCGCGGCCGGCGATCTCGAAGCGGGCTGTCGAGTCGCCATAGAGATGCACGGCCAGCGCATCGTCGGCGAGGCCGTAGAAATAGCTGCCGATCGAGGCCACCATGCGGCCGATATTGGGCGGGCAGCAGGGGCAGCGGTGCCATTTCCAGCGGTGGTGCCCTCCCCGGCTCTCCAGCGGGTTCTCGTAGAAGAACAGCGAGCCGTCGAGCGACAGGCCGGAGATTCGAGCCGTTGTACAAGGCCCGCTCCATCATGTCGGCATAGCGGGCGTTCGGACCCATGCCCAACATGCGGCTCGCCCAGAACACCAGGCCGACCGAAGCGCAGGTCTCGGCATAGGCGGTTTCGTTGGGCAGGTCGTAGTCGCTGGTGAAACCTTCATTGTGCGCCGACGGCCCGAGGCCGCCGGTGACATAGAGGCTCTTGGTCATGAGATCGTCCCAGAGCCGGTCGAGCGCGACCCGCAGCGTGTCGTCGCCATATTCGGTCGCGATGTCGGCCATGCCGGAATAGAGATACATCGCGCGCACGGCGTGGCCGACGACCTTGTCCTGCTCGCGCACCGGCTTGTGCGACTGGTTATACTCGTAGGTCTTGAAGTGATAGGCCTTCGGATCGGCGCCGCGGGCGCGCGCCTCCTCGTCGAAGTAATGCGGCTCAAGGCCGCGCTGGTCGATGAAGTACTTCGCGAGCTCCATGTATTTCTTCTCGCCGGTCGCTCGCGCCAGCTTGACCAGCGCCAGTTCGATCTCCTCATGGCCGCAGTACCCCTTTTTCTTGCCAGGCTCCGGGCCGAACATCGAGGCGATGTGATCGGCGTAGCGGCACATGATGTCGAGCAGCTTGCGTTTTCCCGTAGCCTGAAAATAGGCGACCGCGCCTTCGATCAGGTGGCCGGCGCAGTAGAGCTCGTGGCAGTCGCGCAGGTTTGTCCAGCGCAGGCCGGGCTGGATGCGCTGGTACCAGCTGGAGAGATAGCCGTCCTCCTGCTGCAGTTTTTCATACATGTCGATGACGGCGTCGATCCTCTGCTCCAGTTCCGGGTTGCGGCGGCGGTAGAGCGAATAGGCGGCGGTCTCGATCGTCTTGCCCCAGTCGGAATCCCAGAACATCTGCGTCGTCACCATTGAGCCGGTGAACTCGGCGCCCTGCCCGCCGGCCTCGTCGGGCGACGGCGAATGGAACGGGATGACGACGCCCGGCGACGGCCGGTCCGGATCGATCTGCTCCAGCATGCGCGCCTCGACGCAGCGGTCGTAGAGGATGCCGGCCGTCCTGGCGGCAACCGCATCGACACGGTCGCCCCAGAAGCCGCGGACATCGACCTGCGGCACCGGCAACGACCGGAAGGCGAGCTTCGGCTTGGCGGAGGTGCCGGTCTCATTTGCGGGCTGCGATGCGGTCATGATTTCACTCCATTCGTATTACTTGACGGCCCCGGCCATGAGGCCGCGGATGTAGAAGCGCTGCAGCGCCAAAAACAGGATCAGGCAGGGCACCATCATCACCGTGACGCCGGCCTGCACCGCGCCCCAGTCGATGGCGCCGAAGCGGCCGGATTGCAGTGCGGTCATCATCACCGGCAGGGTGAATTTCGACTGGTCGGTCATCAGCACGAGCGCGGCCAGGAACTCGTTCCAGGCGCCGAGGAAGGCGAACAACGCGATGGTGACGACACCCGGCCAGACCAAGGGCAGCATCACCTTGATCAGCATGGTGACATTGTTGGCGCCGTCCATGCGCGCGGCCTCCTCGATCTCGCGCGGCACGGCGTCGAAGGCGTTGCGCATCATGAAGATCGAGAAGGGCAGCTGCAGCGTGACATAGACGCAGACCAGTCCGGTCAGCGTGTTGTGCAGGCCGAGTTTCGTCAGCACCAGGAAGATCGGCGTCAGGATCGACTGGAACGGGATCATGATCGTCGACAGGATGAGGACGAAGAAGAAATCCCGGAACGGAAAGCGGAAGCGCGAGAAGCCGTAGCCGGCGAGCACGCTGACCAGCACCGAAAGCAGCACCGTCATCACCGAGACATAGATGCTGTTCTGCGCCGAGACCCAGAGCCCGTCGCCGAAGGAGTTCAGCGTCTGGTAATTCTCGATCGAGAAGCCGGTGGTCGGCCATGGCGGCAGCGGCGGCTGGCGCGCCTCCTGCGCCGGCTTGAAGGTGGAGAGCACGGTCCACACGATCGGCGCCAGGAACAGCACCGAGGCGATGATGCCGGTCGAATGCCTGGCCAGGGTGAAGCCGACTTTGCGGTTGCGCGACATCGCCTCGGCCATCAGTCGAGCCCCGCGGGCTTGCGCAGCAGCCAGAGCTGGACGAGGCTGAGCGCCACCAGGATGGCCAAGAGCACCATGGAGAGCGCCGCGCCATAGCCGAGCTTGAACGAGACGAAGGACTGGTTGAAGATCCAGTAGACCGCCGTCAGCGTCTGGTTGCGCGGGCCGCCGCGCAAGATGATGTAGAACTGGTCGAACGCGAGGATCGAGCCCGCCACCGACAGGATCAGCGCCAGCGCCAGCGTGCGGCGCATCAGCGGCAAGGTGATCGCCCTGAAGCGGGCAAGCGGCCCTGCTCCGTCGATGACGGCTGCCTCCTGCAAATCCTGCGGGATCGACTGCAGGCCGGTCATCAGGATGATCATGGTGAAGCCAGCGACCTTCCAGACCACCATGGCGATGATCGACCAGAAGGCCGGCTGGAAGGTGGCGAGAAGATTGACTTTCTTCGCGATCAGGCCGAGGTCGTAGGCGGCGGGGCTGAACAGGCCGGAATCGACGTTGAGCAACCACGACCACAGCAGGCTCGCCGAAGCGAAGCCGACCACCGCCGGCATGAAGAAGGCGGTGCGGTAGAGGTTGGTGAGCGGGCGAGGCCGCTCGATGAAGATCGCCAGCGGGAAGGCGACGGCGAAGATCGCGATGGTGACGATCACCGTGTAGTAGAAGGTGAATTTCAGCGCGTTCCAGAAGCGCGTGTCGCGCAGGATAGCAAAGTAATTGTCGAGGCCGATGAAGGAATGCTCACCCATCAGCGGCCAGTTGTGCAGCGACATCCAGGCGGTCATGCCGAGCGGGATGACGAAGAACACAGTGACCAACGCGACCGCCGGCAGGACATAGAGCAGGCCGACCCATTGCCGCAGGCTGGCGCTGCTGCGTGAGCGGGCGGGCGCGGAGGCGGCGATGGCGGTCATGGTCGCGCTCCCCCTTCTCCCCTTGTGGGAGAAGGTGGATCGGCGCGCAGCGCCGAGACGGATGAGGGGTGTTCCAGGGAACGCCAGCGTCTCACTCCGCTGGAACACCCCTCATCCGTCGCCTTCGGCGACACCTTCTCCCACAAGGGGAGAAGGGGGGCGCGAACCTTCCGACGCCTCAAATCGGCGATGCTAATGAGAGTGATTTTTCTCAACGCGATAGTCCTGCTGTTGGCGGCGTCCCCCTCCCCCTTGAGGGGAGGGTCCGGCCGCAGGCCGGGGGTGGGGTCCTCCGCGACGCACTCGACGGGGAGATAGCGTCGAGCGCTTCGCGGGCGACCCCACCCGGACCTGCGGTCCGACCTCCCCTCAAGGGGGAGGTTAAGCAGGCGCTTACTTGTTGGGCGCCTGGTCGATGATCGACTGCATGGTCTCCTGCGCATTGGCGATGGCGCCGTCGACGTCGTCGCCGAAGAACACCTCGTTGATCATCTGCGTCCACGGGCCGTTGGCGGAGTTGATCAGGTCGTTGAACACCACCGAATAGGGCGTCCTGCCCTTGGCCATCGCCTCGGCCGCCACCTGGTAGCGCGGGTCGAGGTCCTTCAGCGCGTCCTTGGCGATGTCGTTGCGCACCGGCAGGCTGCCATATTTGGCAAGGATGGTCTGGCCCTCCAGCGAATAAGCGAAGTCCAGAAACTCCTTCACCACGGCGATCTTCTTTGTGCCCTTGGTGACGACGAAATTGTCGCCGCCGGCAAAGGAAGACCAGCCATCATCCTTGCCCGGCAGGAAGGTGATGCCGTAATCGATGTCGGGGTATTGCGTGTTGAGCGCGCCGATGGCGAAGGCACCGGAGGGCGAGAGGCCGATCTTGCCCGTCGCAAAGGCGGCAAAGAAATCGTGGCCGACATCCGTCTCGGCGCCTGCCGGCACCAGCCCCTTCTTGATCATCGAGCGGTAGAGGTCGATCGCGCCGCGCAGCTGCGGACTGTCGAGCGTCGCCTTCGAGCCGTCCTCCGACAGGATGTCGCCGCCCGAGGCCCAGATCAGCGGCGTGAAGGTGAAGATGTTGCAGCCACCGCAATTGCCGGAGAAATAGAAGCCCTTGATGTCGCCGCCGAGCGCGTTGACCTTCTCGGCGTCGGCCTCGATCTCGGCCCAGTTGGTGGGACCCTTCTCAGGGTCCAGCCCCGCCTGCTTGAACAGCTTCTTGTTCCAGATCAGCACCGAGGCGTCGGCCGAGAACGGCAGGCCATAGATGCGGTCCTTGTAGGTGCCCGTCTTCACATGCGCCGGCGACAGGCTGGAAAAATAGGGCAAGGATTTCGCCCAGTCGGTAATGTCTTCCAGCTGGCCGGCGGCGGCGAAGGACGGCGTGTAGATCAGGTCGAGCGAGAGCGCGTCGGGCGCCGTGCCGCCGGCGGCGGCGGCGCCATATTTCGGAATGATCTCGGCATTGGGGATGATGTCGAGCTTGATCTGGTCCTTGTTCGCCTTGTTGAAGGCGTCGACGATGCGCGGCATGAAGTTCGAGCCGTCGGCGCGCACCCAGATGTTGGCGGTCTCGGCGGACGCCGCCTGCAGGCCGCCGCCGATGACGGCCGCGGCAAGCATCAGCTTGGCAAGCATGGTCTTCACGTTACTCCTCCTCATGGTTTTCCTCCCAGTTTCGGCCACGCCGCCCGGCGGATGCGGGCGCGTGGCCTTGCTTCATTCCGGCGGACTTCCGCATGACTGACGCACCACCAGCCGGCACGGCAGTTTCCTGATGCCCGGCGCGGCTGGCTGGCCATCGACGAGCGAAAGCAGGGCAAGGCCGGCCTCGCGGCCGAGCGTCGAAAGATTCATGTCGACGGAGGTGAGCGGCGGGCGCGTCGCCTCGGCCACGATCTCCCAATTGTCGAAGCCGATGACGCCGACATCGTCGGGCACGCGAATGCCGCGCTCGCGCAGCGCATCGATGACGCCGCGGGCGATCTGGTCGTTGCCACAGAAGATGGCGTCGGGCCAGCCTTCCCTGCCCGCGCTGCCGAACAGTTTTTCGACCGCCTCGTGCCCCCACGCTTCCGACCAGGCGCCGAGCAGCGGCTCGCTCACGGCGAGGCCGTTCTCCTTCAGGACATCGCGATAAGCTTCGGCGCGCGCGTGCACCACAGCAAAACTCGCCGGGCCGCTGACATGGGCGATGCGCCGGCGGCCGAGCCGCAGAAAATGCTCCACCGCCAGCCGCGCGCCGCCGGCGTCGTCGGAGACGAGGCCGACCGCGCCGGCATCGGGCTGGGTGAAGGCGTAGATGACCGGAATGCGCAGGTTAGAGAGATCGACCGGCAGATGGCGGTCGATGCGCTTTCCGGTGGCGATGATGCCGTCGACGCGCTTGTCGAGCATGGCCTCGACATGCAGTTGGCCGAGACGGGTGTCGTCCTCGACATTGCACAGGAACACCGACACGCCCTTGTCGACCAGCGCATCCGAGACACCGGCCATCAGCGGCAGCGAGAAGCGGCCATAGGTATCGTTGGTGAGCAGGCCGACGGTGAAGGAACGTTTTCTGAGCAGACTCTGCGCCAGGCTGTTCGGCCGGAAGCCGAGATGCCTGGCCGTCTCGCGGATGCGCTCGCGCGTCTCGGCGGTCATCCGCCCCTGCCCGTTCAGTGCTTTCGACGCCGTCGCCACGCTGACGCCGGCGGCCGCCGCCACCTCGCGGAGAGTGACCGGCGTGTTGACGGAAACTGGCGAGGCGTCGGGCGACATGATACGCGGCAAATTCCTAAGCTGGGAAAACGTTTTCTCTTATCGCCCTGCGCGGCGATGACTGGTGAGGTCAGCGGGCGCGGGGCGGATTGGGAAAAGGTTTTCTCAGGGCCGAGAGTATGTGAAGGTCGGGAGGTTGGCAAGAGGGGTTGACTGCCACAGGCGGTTCCTGTTCGCCCAATCAGACAGCGAAGAGTTCTGGTGGCGAAGGCTATCGCCCTGCGATCTTCAGTTCGCCTGTGGCGACCCTGCTGACAAGATTGCGCATGACATCGAACGTCAGAAGGTTGAC
The DNA here is from genome assembly GCF_002295065.1 of Mesorhizobium sp. WSM3859. Classification (GTDB taxonomy): domain Bacteria; phylum Pseudomonadota; class Alphaproteobacteria; order Rhizobiales; family Rhizobiaceae; genus Mesorhizobium. The sequence continues at coordinate 65,340 of NZ_NSGG01000022.1, read as the reverse complement.
ACTACCATCGGCAACCATGCCTACCGCAATGTCCGAGAAGTGCTCGGCGACGAAGCGCACGACCGCAGCTTCATTCTTAGGTAGCGCCGCGATCAGACATGAAGCGTTGTCGACCATCCATGTGTCGCCGGACTTGTCAAACTTGAAGGCGACATGATCGGTGCCGTCGGGATACTTAATACTGCCCACGGCGCAAGCTGCGATCTTGCCGGCTGATCTCGTGGGTGCGTTCAGGAACATCTCCAGTCTATCGATGTTCTCAGGAACATTTGAATGAACCACAACAGCCAGGGAGAAATTCGGCGTGCCGCCGGATTTGTCGATCTTGACGTCGAGGTCCGTGACATAGGTCGAGTTGCTGCCTCCTTTTTGCGTCTGTCCCTCATACGCATGTACCTTGAACACGGGCACCAGCAGACCAGACGGTGACGCGACATCATTTGGCACGTTCGAGACGGGCGCCACCTCGGGTGGCGGCTCGACAAATGTTCCTCTCTCCAAAACAGCGGCTGCGGGGTCCGAGTAGAGGGCGAGGAAGGACCGCACCGTCGCGGCGCTCAGGTCCCGAGGTGCGACATCCGCCGGGAACTTGCGGCAACTGAGCGCCATTTCGCGGATACGCTCGCTAGGATGCCCGTCCGGCTTTCCGACTTCACAACCCAAAGCATTGAGGGTCACTTGCAGCGACTTGAGCGCGACGGCGTCGCCTTGAGTATAGAGGCCGTCGCGAGTTTCAGCCCGTCTCACCGCCGCGAAGTATAACGACGCGCTTCTGACCTGAGCGACCGATTGGGTGCAACAAAGATAGATGCCAAACTTGGCGTAGTTGATCCGCTCGAGTCCGGGGGTGAACGTCGGCCCACGCCACTCGGTCACCAGTTTACCATCAAGGTATATCTTAACCCGACCGGAGCTGTCGTTCGCCCATTTGATAAACAGCTCGAAGCGGCTCCACTTGCCGACGAGGTTCTTGAAATCAGCGACTTTGAGGCGCGGACCGGGCGTGCAGCTGTAGTTTCCGAGCGCGTTACTGAATGCAAGGTAGAGGGAGTCATCTTTGCCGGCGAAATTTGCGAGTGAAATGTGCTGGCATTGTTTGTTGTGAAAATAGAATAATTGCATGTAACCGTCAGCTTGTCTCACGCCATATGGAAAGTCTTGTGGTAAGTAGACAGCGAACCCGTACCAGCTCTGTTTCGGCTGCCCGTTGCCGTTCTTTTTGGTCGCAAAGACGTTTTCGCGAACCTGCGACCGCACCGACTGCTCATCACAATCGTTAGCTCGAGCATGCGGCTCATAGCGCTGTGGATTGCAGTAACCTGAGGGGATCCGAAATGAATAAAGCTTGGAGGTCGGCGCTTCCCCGGTCCGGTCATCGATGATCGCAACGGAGTGGGGAGCACTCAACTCGTCAACTACGAGGGGATCGAAGCCGGTTTCTTCGGCCGCCTCCAGTCGGCCCGTAGCGTAGATTAAAGCCGCAGTCACAGCCAAGGCAACAATAACGCTGAAACGCGGATGGAGCATGGCACCCTCCTCTCGACTTTCCAACGCGTCCGGGCCTCATTGTTGAATTAGACATCGGCCGATGACGCCCTTTGTTCGCCTGATAATCTGTCCTTGTGCAGAAATCGACAAGCTCGGATCATCGCCAGCGCACAGACAGACCATGGAAATCCAAGGCCTTGCGGTCTATCTGATACTTGGGATGACGGCCGTGAGAATGGCGCCGCTGCGCCGTCAGCCAGTCGCTCCGTTATTCGCGGCGCCGCTCCCGGCCGGCAATCTATTGCTGTTTCGTCACAAGTTGACGCACAAAAGCCAACGCTTGGCGTTTGCAACCGCTGCTCACCATCCATCCAAGAACTTCCAGCGGATTTTCGAGAACGGCGTTTTCCGGAAGCGCTTTTATTTCGATCAAAACCGATGTCTTGCTGGTCTCGACGATGAAGGATTTTACGTCGGCGGGAACAGGGTGAGGAAGAGAGTAAGTGGGCTTGCCGGCGCTCCAGACCAGGCCGTTAAACGACTGTCCACTGCCAATGCGAACCGAGAACACCGCGCTCTCACCGATCCCGCGACGCGCCAGAACCACTTCGCCATTGCGGATGCAGCCGGGAGCGGATTCTTCGATGGAAATCGCCCAGGGATCGTCAAGTCCACTCGGTTTGGACTGATCGGCTGTGGTGCGTGCGCTCCCGATGGACTCGGTCCTCCGGCGCTCGTTCGTTAGAAGGCTCGCTATTAGGACCAGGCTCGAAGGTCCTGCCTGACCGTCGCCGGCCCGCTGCGGACTGTCGGATGTCAGGGCATCCTCAGTGACCACCAAAGCTGCGGGACCTGAAATGGGATTCACGCTGCCGTCCTCACCGAGCAAGGTGACGACCGCACCAGCCGGCACGTTGATGACGTCACTTGGCACAAAGATCTTGCCTGGCGGCAGTTCATCCACCACCGGCTCAGTTGACAGGATCACATACTGGCTGCCGGCCACCGCGCCTTGCGCCGTGATAAGAACGGCCGCGGCAAGGGCCAGACAGGCGATTTGGGCGATCGGACGCATGAGGCTCATGTCATGATGGCCCTATTTGTCGGCAAGATGAATGTCTGCCCGGAAGTGTCCACTTGCAAGGCGGCCATGGTGAAAAGCGATCAGAGCGTCTTGCGGATATTTTGTGACCAACAGCTCGAATGCCGCTGTCGCTAGCTTATCGTCGGTGGCAAGCAAGGCGTACGCCTTTCCATATTCCTCGCAAAGTAAAATATTTTCCGACGTACGGCTCATTGCTTCGAAGGCCTCGATGCCTTGGCTCTTGCCCTTGAGGCACAAAATTCCCACGGGGCGCAGTAAGAACCGCGCTGTTTGCTTTGCGACTTCGGCGCTTATGCAATTTTTCGTGCCGATGTACTTATTTGCGCTCTCCAGTCTGGCGGCAGTGTTTACCGTGTCTCCAATAGCTGTGTAGTTGAAGAACCGATTTCCCCCGAAGTTGCCGACGATTGCCGGCCCGCCATGAATACCGACGCGGGTCGCGCCGAACGAATGGCCTCGTCCCGCCAATGCTTCTCGCAGCCGCTGCGCCAGGTCCTGTACAGCCAGCGCCAGGGACACCGCCCGCTCCGCCTGATCATTTTGCGCTACCGGGGCCCCGAAGAAGCCGACCACTGCATCGCCGATGACCTTGTCGATGGTTGCACCATGCTCAATGAACAACTCGCAGAGCCCGTGCAGATATTCGTTCAATACCTCTGCGAGGACCTCTGGCGCGAGTTTCTCGCTGAGAGACGTAAATCCCTCGACATCCGTGAATACACAGGTGACCTCTCGCCTCTCTCCGCCGAGATGGAGAGTGTTAGGTTCCTTCACGATCGCTGCAACGACGGCCGGACTGACGTATTTCGAGAAGGCGTTCTGTAGGAAGTGGCGAGCATTCGCGTCCCGTCTCCAAGCCAGGAAGCCAACGAATGCCGACAGACCGAGCACCAGCAATGCAGGGGCGATCATCGGCACGAGTATTGCGAACCTCGCGAAGGCCCACGCCTCACCCATCCACACCAGCAGCACCGCACCGGCGACCACGAGAGGTTTGAAGACCACGGGGATCGGCTGCGAAACAATCCACAAGCAGAACAGCCCGGCAACAAGCATCGGCGCGTAACCCAAGGCAGGCCAGGAGATCGTTACTGTGTCCCCGGACAAGAGTCGGGCTAATGAGTGGGCGTGGATTGCGACGCCAGGGAGGACACCGATTTCCGCGCCGCTCAACAGCGCGAACGGTGTCGGATGATGGTCTATTTGCTGTAGGTCCACGCCGATAAGAACATATTTCCCCTCGAACCAACTGAGCGGCGCCAACGGAACGGCCTGTGCCGGATAGGTTGGAAAATTGAAGGGCAAGCTGTTCGCCGTTCGGTAGTAGACCATTTCCTCCGGCCAGTGGCCGCTGCTAACGCCGGTTTCTGCTGCTATTGCCGCAGCAAAGCTTGGCGTCCATCCCCCCTCAACCTCTCGACCGGGAAAAGCTCCACGAACCACGCCGTCGAGATTGTCATGCGACAAAGCCGCAAGGCCCCGCTTTGCCGACGGAGCGAACGCGTTGAGATAGTCGGACTGCCTCTGGGTAAGGCCATCAGCGCGCGACGCCGAGGCGATCACCACAGGCACACTGGCGGTTTCGATAACAGTTTCAAGCTGGGCATCCTTTTTCGGCTCTGTTGCCTGGTCGAACAACAGGTCGATACCGATGACAAGCGGGTGGGCCGACTCGATCCGGGCCACGATGTCCGCCAGGAAGCCACGGTCCGGAGGTGAGCGATATCGAAAATTCGCCAGGGTCTGTTCCGTTATCGAGACCACAACGATGTCGCGTGGAGCATGGGTGAACGGCGAGATCGAGACCATCATCATGTCGCGCAGGATATTCTCCAGCGGCGGTGACACGAGAGCAGTCGAGACGCTCAGCAGAACCAGATAGGCGAGCGATGCGGCGATGCCACCTCGCTGCACACTGACGATCCGGCCAAGTGTTCGCACGCCGAATTGGACCCCCAAGCCACTGGAAGCGCTACTCGCTGCCAGCATATCCGTTCAGGTGTATCAAGCAAATTGCGCCCCTTGCATGGGAATGCATGGCAATCGGTGTCCGCCACAATGATCTGGGAGCTGCAGGCCACCCGGGCCGCAAGCCCGAGCTATAGCTCTTTTCGGTTCCATTAGCCTCTGCTACAGTTCCTTTGGGGAGCCGTTTCTGCCATGCGCAGCGCTTTCGTTCTTTTGGTTTTATTGTTCGTTGCTATTTCGGGACAGGCGGCCGCCGAGAAACGCGTGGCGTTGGTAATTGGCAATTCGGCCTACCAGCATGCCGTCCAACTCGCCAATCCGAAGAACGATTCGTCCGACATGAATGCCAAGCTTCAAAGCCTTGGCTTCGAGGTTGTCAGCGGCCAGGACCTCGACCTCGCGGGTATGCGTCGCACGGTACGCGAGTTCTTGGAAAAGCTCGACGGTGCCGATATGGCGCTGTTCTTGTATGCCGGGCACGGCCTGCAGGTGAATGGCAACAACTACATGGTGCCGGTCGATGCCGAATTATCCGGCTACAATGACCTCGACTTCGAGGCCCTTCCGATGGATCTCGTACTTTCAGCGATGGAGCGCACCGCCAAGGTCAACCTCATCTTCCTCGATGCCTGCCGGGACAATCCGTTCGCGGAGAAGCTTTCCCGCTCGATGGGGACGCGCTCCGGCTCCGTGAGTCGGGGTCTGGCCAGGCTTGGCAGCGGAGTCGGCACGCTCATAGCATTCGCAACGCAACCGGGTAACGTCGCCATGGACGGAGCAGGGCGGAATTCTCCATTCACGGCTGCACTGGTCGCTCACCTCGGCACGCCGGGGCAGGATATTACGCGTGAGCTTATCGATGTGCGTCGCGATGTGCTGGCTGCGACGGAGGGCAAGCAAGTGCCGTGGGAGAACTCTTCGCTCACGGGCGAGGTTGTGCTGAAGCCTCTCGCGACGGAACCGACGGCGGTATCTGTCCCCGCTCCACAATCCACCTCGCCGGACAACGCAGTCGAACTTGCATATTGGGCGACTATCAAGGACTCGAGCGACAAGAGCTTTTTCGAGGCGTATTTGCAGCAATTTCCGGACGGCGCCTTTGCACCCCTTGCGAGATTGAAGATCAGCGCGATCGACAAGCGCGCCGAAACGGAACGGCAGGTGGCGCAGTTGCCGCAGGCGGAGCACGCCACCAAAGCTCCCGACGATGCCAAGGGAACGGAAGTCGCAAGCCTTGAACGCCCCGATCCCTCGGCGCAGTCATCGGCACCTACCCCAGACCCCAGCGAACTTGCGCGCTCCACTCAAACGGAACTCTCTCGCATAGGATGCCTTGCAGGCCAGGCTGACGGAAAATGGGGAGCCGGCAGCCGCAAGGCGCTTCAGGACTATGCTGGTCGACAAGGCATCAAGCTTGCATCGTTGGAACCGACAGCGGGACTTCTGGAAAACTAAGGGCAGTCAAAACTCGTATCTGCCCGCCTGCTTGCGAAGGCGGAATGATGGTGCAAGGCGATCATTGCGTGCGTCAGACGAGCGGGCTGAGCGCTTTCAATGGCACATGGAAATTAGTCAGACGGGCTACAACGGACTGCGGCGCTTGGCGAGAACTTACAACATCAGTCTTCATAAGTGACGGTAAGATATCGAATAGTTGGGGATTTACGGGAAGTGTTTCCAGCAGCGGCGTTGTCAATATGAAAGCGACCTTTGTCTATCAAGGGAAAACAGGCGGGAACACCTTCACTGGCGTCATAAAGGGAGACAACGGAACCGGCAAATTTAGAGGGACTGGCGTTGGCAGCGGGTGTTCAGGGAAGATTTTCATGGAGAGAATGTAGAAAATGCGGAGCCGGCCGTCGTCCGCACCCGCGCCACGTTGGAAAGCCAATGCCACGAGGCCGGCAGTTGAAAGAGCTAACGCTATAGCCACCTAAAAAACCCCGACAACATATTCGGACCCGCCTCCCCGGGCCGCAACCTAATCCCGTTCTCGAATCCGTTCATCGTCACGCATTCGAAGCCGTTGTGCGCGAGCAGCGCCACCAGCGAGTCGCGGTCGAAGTGTGCAGGTGCTCGTTGGGCAGGCGCATGTGGCAGGTTCGGAACCGGGTGTCGCCGTCGGCGCCGAGCTCACGCCAGCGGCAATAAGGGACGGCGACGGCAAGATGCCGGGTCTTGAGGCGGCTTAGGAATCCCAGATCCGGGATGTGTTCGAGCACGTCGAACATGGCGACGAGATCCCACGAGCTGGCGAGCGCCTCATCCCAATCCACAAAGCGGACACCCCTGGGGCAGCGGGAACTCGGCGATGTTGCAGCCGGCGCAATCGGCGACCCCCGTTGTCGTGGCGGCTTCGATGAACGCGCCCGTGCCATACCCGATTTCCAGCACCGAGCGAGGATTCTCGCAGCATCTCACGGCACACTTTCCAAGCTGCCACCAACGACCGATTCAACGTCGCCACTTGCGTGACCAGCCCGCCCGAGCATGTGTGACTTTCCCGCATCTCCGGGAAGAAATACTCGCTTTTTCAACTGGCAAGATTGACAACCGTCCGGGTTCGACGGCAAGGCTACTCGCGCTTAGGTGGTATATAGGCCCTTATGGGGGGCGTCATCCGAGCTAGCATCGAAGCAGACCGAGAGGTTTGTGGTGGGCGCATCGCACCGAATCCAGCGGTTAAGCCCTTCCAGCTTTGCAGTTTTTGGCAACGAAAGGGTCATCCCGTGAAACAGCTTCTTCTTGCAACCGTTCTCGTCCTTGGCACCGGCACCGCCTATGCGGCCGACGCATTGCAGGAGGCACCGGTTGCTGCCTCCTTTGACTGGACCGGCGCATATATCGGCGTGAACGCCGGCGGCGGTTTCGGCACGTTTAGTCTTGATCCTTCCGACGGCGGACCTGGTGGCTTCGACCTCAGCGCGAGTGGCTTCCTGGGCGGCATTCAGGCCGGTTACAACTGGCAGGTTGGCCAATTTGTCTACGGCGTAGAAGCCGACTTCCAGGGTTCCGACGTCAAGGGCGAGCTATCGACCGGCGGCGGCTCTCTGGAAACAAAGGTTGATTGGTTCGGCACGGTGCGCGCTCGCATTGGCTATACGCCCGTCGATCGCTTTCTAGTCTATGGCACTGGCGGCTTGGCCTACGGTCATGAAAAGCTTGACATATCCGGGCTCGGCGGGCCTAGCTTTTCGAAGACCAAGGTTGGCTGGACCGTTGGCGCGGGCGCCGAATACGCCATCACCAACAATTGGTCGCTCAAGTCTGAGTATCTTTACACAGACCTGGGTAAAGCGACGTTCGATCTCCCTGGGCCAGGGCCAGATGCCGACGTCAAAGTCCCCTTCCACACCGTTCGCGTTGGTCTGAATTACAAATTCTGATCTATTAGCGGACAGGACACAAAGCCGCGACATGGTGAACTGACCCCTCAAAGGCGGTTAGTTCACCAGTCGCGGATTTTCTTTATTCAGCAACGGCTCGGGGGTGAGCGCGGCGATCGAGCACGAGGAGCTACCAACAACGGAGGTTGGCTACGGGCAGCGTGAATCGGACGGAGCTGATTCGCTCAGATAGCCTTCTCGCCCTGTCTGCCGCCATGCGCCTTCAAGGCCTTCTCAACGGCGCGCTTCAATTCGTCCTTGATCTCCGCCGTCTCGGCCATCAGTGCGTCGATCTTCAGGAAATCGAGCACGCGATACTTCGAGACTTTCGGGCGGATCAGGATGTGGGGCTGAGACTGCTGCAGCTTGTTGGCGATGATCGACTGCATCATCAATTGCGAGGCGCCATACATCAGGTCGACCGTGGTCGGGTGCTTGCGCTCGGCATCGCTCGGCGCGCCGACCACGTCGATGGCGATTATGATGTCGGCATCCTTTTCGAGGAGATCGAAGGGGACGGGATTGTAGATGCCGCCGTCGATCAGCAGGCAGCCATTGCGCACCACCGGGCGGAACACCGCGGGGATGGCTGCCGAGGCCGCGAGCGCCGAATGCAGTTCACCCTCCGCGAACACCGCAAGCTTGTGGCCGAAATAGTCGGTCGCCGTCACCTTGAGCGGGATCTTCAGCGCGTCGAACGTCTGCGGGATCGCCTCGGGCAGAAAGGCCTTCAGGATGCGCTCGATGTTGAACTGGCCGACGCGGATGCCGCCCTGCATGGCCTCCGCGATCGTGCCCGGCCGCGAGCGCCACATGCGCGCCGCCATTTCGGCGCGGCTGCCGAGGATCGATCGGGCGTAGCCGTGGATCTCGGCGCCCGTCATGCCCGACGCCATGCCGGCTCCCATGATGGAGCCGATCGACGAGCCGGCGATCGCCACCGGCTTGATACCAAGCTCGTCGAGAGCCTCGATGATATGGATATGCGCGAGACCGCGCGCGCCGCCGCCGCCGAAAGCCACCCCGAAGGTTGGGCTCATCCCTTGCCGCCTCCCGCCACCTGCGCCAGTGGCGGGCCGATGACCATCACGGCGGGATCGGCCGACAGAAGCTTCTTCGCCGCCGCCTTGACGTCGGCCAGCGTCACCGCGTCGATGAGGGCTGCGCGGCGCTTGATATAGTCGATGCCGAGATTGTCGACCTGCAGCTCCACCAGCGTCGCGGCGATGGAGCTGGAGGAATCCAGATTGTTGATGGCGTAAGCGCCGATCATGTATTTCTTGATCGCCGCAAGCTCTTCCTCGGTGGGGCCGTTCTCGGCCATGTCCTTCACCACCTGGCGCACGATCGAAAGCGTTTCGGCGGCGCGGTCGGAGCGCGTCGCCGTCGTCACCAGCAGTGCGTGGGAGTGCTGGTTGTCGACGAGATCGGAGCTGACGCCATAGGCAAGGCCGCGCTTCTCACGCACCTCCGAAAAGAGGCGGGAGGTGAACGTCGAACCGCCCAGGATCTCGTTCATCAGGACCGTGGCAAAGAAATCGGGATCGCTGCGTTTCACGCCCGGCCAGGCGAGTTGCAGCGAAGTCTGCGGCAAGTCGTAATTCACCTCGAGCTGCTGCCCCAGCTTTGGCGCGACATCGGCCACCGGAGCCAGCGTCTGCTTTTCAGGAAGATCGCCGAAGACGTCGTCCAGCTTGTTGCTCAGTGTCGCGGCGTCGATGTCGCCGACCACCGCCACATGCAGGCCGTCGCGGGCGAAATTGGCCTTGTGGAACGCCCTGATGTCATCATCGGTGATGGTGGTCAGGCTCTCCTTCGTCCCCTGGTCGGAGCGCGAATAGGGATGCTCGCCATAAATGGCGCGCAGCCAACGCTGCTGCGCCACCGTGTTCGGATCGCGCTCATTGGCGAGGATGCCGGAGAGCACCTGGGCGCGGATACGGTCGATCGGCGCCTGGTCGAAACGCGGCCGGTTGACGGCAAGCTTCAGCAGGTCGAAAGCCTCGCTCTTTTCTTCCGACAACATGCGCATCGAGCCGTAGGTGCCGTCGCGCGCAGCCTGGAAGCTCATCTCGGCGCCGGCATCGTCGAGCTTCTGCTGGAAGGCGTCGCTGTCGAGGTCGCCGGCGCCTTCGTCGAACAAGCCGGTCATCAGATTGACCAGGCCCTCCTTGCCGGCCGGATCCTGGGCGCTGCCGCCATCGAAGACGAAGCGGATGGCGATCAGCGGGATCGAATGGTCCTCCACCAGCCAGGCGGTGATGCCCTTCTTCGACTTCACCTCCTGGATGTTCATCTCCGCGCGGGCGGCGAGCGCCGGCAGGAGCAGGAAGAACAGGGCAAAGCAAAGGGTGGCGACGGCGCGATAGAGCTTGCCTTCTCCCCTTGTGGGAGAAGGTGGATCGGCGCGCAGCGCCGAGACGGTTGAGGGGTGTTGGACGGATCGCCGTTCTTGCCAAGCTGGAACACCCCTCATCCGTCCGAGCTTCGCTCGGCCACCTTCTCCCACAAGGGGAGAAGGGAAGAATGTGCCGCGCATGCGCATCAGGCCAAAGCTCATCATCAATTCCCCGCCTGTTGCTGCGGCAAGAGATAGCCGGTGGTCGAATGATCGAGCACCAGGTACCGGGCAGCCACCGCCTTGACCTCATCGGCGGTGACCTTGCGGATACGGTCTGGCCATTCCTGAACGTCCTTGACGTTGCCGCCGGTGGCAAGCGTGGAGCCATACATGTTGGCCATGTCGTCCTGCTTGTCGCGAGCAAAGATCATGGAGCGCACATAGCGGGTCTTGGCCCGTTCCAGCTCATCGTCGCTCACGCCGTCCTTGACGATGCGGGTGATCTCGGCGTCGATCGCCACCTCGACATCGGCAAGCTTGGCGTCGCCGCGCGGCGCGCCATAGACGGTGAAGTTGGTGGCATCAAGCATCGTGCCCTGGAAATAGGCGGCCGCGTCGGAGGCGATCCCCTGCTTGACGACGAGTTCCTGGTACAGCCGGCTGCGGTTGCCGCCGCCGAGTATCTCGGCCAGCAGATCCAGCGCCTCCGCCTCGCCGGGCTTGGCCGTATGATAGGACGGCACGACCCATTGCGTCGAAAAGCTCGGCACCGAGACGCGCGCGTCGGTCAGCGTCACGGTGCGTTTGGTGTTCTGCTCCGGCTCGACCGGGCGGATGCGGGGCCGCAGATCCGGACCGCGGGCGACCTTGCCGTAGGTGCGCTCGGCCATCGCCTTGACGGCATCCGGCTCGACATCGCCCGCCACCACCAGCACCGCGTTGTTCGGCCGGTAGTAATTGTCGTAGAAGGCTTTCGCGTCCGGACGGTTCAGCTGCTCCATTTCCTGCATCCAGCCGATCACGGGAATGCGGTAGGGCTGGTTTTGCCAGAGCGTCGCATCGACCTCCTCATCCAGAACCGCCTGCGGATTGCTGTCGATGCGAGAGCGGCGCTCCTCCAGGATGACGTCGCGCTCGGTCTTGATGACGTCGTCGGTCAAGATCAGGTTGCGCATGCGATCGGCCTCGAAGCCCATCATCTGTTCGAGCGCCGAAGGCGGCACCGTCTCGTGGAAGGCGGTGTAGTCGTAAGAGGTGAAGGCGTTGTTCGAGCCGCCGATCTCGGACACGGCACGGTCGAACTCGCCGGCGGCGTGATTGGTCGTGGCCTTGAACATCAGATGCTCGAAGAAATGCGCGATGCCGGATTTGCCAGCGGGCTCGTCGGCGCTGCCGATCTTGTACCAGACCATGTGGGTGACGATCGGCGCGCGATGATCCGGGATGACGACCACTTCCATGCCGTTGTCGAGCAGGAAATCCTTGACGTCACCATCGTCGGCCGCGCGGGCCGGAGCCGACGCCGCCATCGCCAGCGTGCCGACAAGGAGCGCCGCGCGCAGCGCAATCCGCGTTGGTGTCATCAAGTTCTCCGGTCCCAGTTACGCGACGATAGGCAAGGTTCGCTGGCGAGGCAAAGTGAATTGTTCGGCATTTTCGAGGCGCGGCTGGAACAACCTAGCTGGCCTCGATGAACCGGATGACCGTTTCGCCGTAATTGCGCTCGTCCATCACCGAAAAACCGGCGCCCGGCTCGAACGGCGCCGACGCCGCCTCCTCCACGACGCAGAGCGCGCCGGGCAGAAGCCAGCCGCCGTCCTTGGCGGAGCGCAGAGCCCGTTCGCCAAGGCCTTTACCGTAGGGCGGATCGGCGAAGACCAGGCCGAAGGGCGAGATCGTGCCGGCTTCGCCGAGATGCGTGGCGTCGCGGCGGAAAATCTTGGTGCGACCGGTCAGGCCATAGGCTTCGACATTCTCGCGGATCAGGCCGCGTCCCTCGGTCGATTCCTCGATGAAGACGCAGTAGGAGGCGCCGCGCGACAAAGCCTCCAGCCCGAGCGCGCCCGTGCCGGCGAAGAGGTCGAGCACGCGGCCGCCCTCCAGCTTGTCGGCGTAGCGATGCGCCAGGACGTTGAACACCGCCTCGCGGGTGCGGTCGGTGGTGGGGCGGATGGCATTGCTTTTCGGCGTCGCCAGCGGACGTCCGCGGAACTCACCGCCGACGATCCGCATCGCCGCCCCTCTTCGGACCACGCGGCCTGTTGCCGCCATCGCCTTCGGGGCGCTCGCCGCGGGGCTTGCCGAACGGCTTTGCGCCCGGCTTGCCCTTGCCGCCCGGTTTGAACGACGCCTTGCGCGCCTTCGCCTCGGCGGCCCTCGCGGCGTCGGCTTCCGCCCTGCCCTTGCCGATGGGCCGGGCGCCCGGCGCCATCCAGACATTGGCCTTGCGCTGGCCCGGCGGCTCGATCGGCCGCTGCTCGCGCTCGGATTTCTTGCCGCGTGGCTTGTCGCCAAACCCGCCACGCGGCTTGTCGCCGAAGCCGCCGCGATCGGACTTCGCGCCGCGCTCGCCAAACGCCCTGTCCGGCTTGGTCGAAAGCTTGCTCAACGCCTCGTCGCGGCTGCCTTCGCGGCGCTTGCGCGCCTTGATCAGTCCACCCTCGCCGATCGGCCGGCGATCGCCGTCGCGCGTGAATTTCGGCCGGTCGGCCTCTGCGCGGCTCGGACCGCTTGCGCGCACCGGCTTGTTGGAGAAAGGCTTCTGGATTTCGGCATCGAAATTGGCGCCGGCTTCCTCGATCAACCGCTCGCCGAGCTGCTCGCGCAGCACCCGACCCTTGATCTCCAGCACGTGTCCCTCGGGCAGATCTTCCAGCTGGAAGGGGCCGTAGGAGATGCGGATCAGCCGCGTGACATCGAGGCCAAGCGCGCCAAGGATGTTCTTCACCTCACGGTTCTTGCCTTCGCGCAGGCCCAGCGTCAGCCATGCATTGGTGCCCTGCTCGCGATCGAGCGAAGCTTCGATCGACCCGTAGAAGACGCCGTCGACGGCGATGCCCTCACGCAAGCCGGCGAGCGCGCTCTCCTCGACCTTGCCATGGACGCGCGCGCGGTAGCGCCGCAGCCAGCCGGTGGCCGGCAGTTCGAGCACGCGCGACAGCCCGCCGTCATTGGTGAGCAGCAGCAGGCCTTCGGTGTTGATGTCGAGCCGGCCGATCGTCATCAGCCTGGGCAGGTCGGCCGGCAGCACGTCGAAGACGGTCTTGCGGCCTTCCGGATCTCGGTTGGTGGTGACGACTCCCGCCGGCTTGTGGAACAGGAACAGGCGCGTGCGCTCGATCGGCGGGATCTCGGTGCCGTCGAGATGGATGACGTCGTTGGCGCTAACGTTGAAGGCCGGCGAGTCCAGCACCTTGCCGTTGACCTTGACGCGGCCGGCCGCGATCAGTTCCTCGGCGTCGCGGCGCGAGGCGATGCCGGCACGCGCCAGCCGCTTGGCGATACGCTCGCCGGCCTCCGGCACGGCTTCCGAAGGACGCGGGCGCGGCTTGAAGCCGCCCTCGGACTTTCCCGCGCCGCGCGGACGATCGCTGAAATCACGCTTCGGCCGGTCGGCAAAGTCGCGTCCGGGGCGATCGCTGAACTCGCGCTTGGGGCGCTCGAAACGGCGTTCGCCACGCTCGCCCTCGGCGGCCATCGGCCTGTCACCGCGTGGCGTATAGGGCTTGCGGCCCTCGCGTTTGTCGAAGGGCTTGCCGTCGCGCGGCGGGCCTTTGCGGAACGGCCGGTCGCCGCGCTCCGCGCCTTCACCCGTGTCACGCGGCCCCATTTCGCGCGGCTTGTAGCTGCGTGTAAAATCGCGGGCCGGGCGCTCGCCTTCGGCGGCCGTCGGCCGGTCACCGCGTGGCGCAAAGGGCTTGCGGCCTTCGCGCTTCTCGAAGGGCTTGCCGTCACGCGGCGGACCTTTGCGAAACGGCCGGTCGCCGCGCTCCGCACCTTCACCCGTGTCACGCGGCCCCGTTTCACGCGGCTTGTAGCTGCGTTTAAAATCGCGGGCCGGGCGCTCGCCTTCGGCGGCCATCGGCCGCTCACGCTTTGCGAACGGCTTCTTGGCGCCGTAGGCCGGCTTGCCGTCTCGCCGGCCCGCCGGTTTCGAGCCGCCCTTGCGCGGCCCGCGTGGAGATTTCTTGTCGTCGTCCATTACTTTGCTCGTCTTTGCCTGCTACAGCGCCGCGCGCCCTTGCGGACGCCCAACGCAGGCAGTGTCATCTTGATTTTGCGCATCCGGCGGCGCGGCAAAAACCGATTCCGGTTTTCAGGGTCTCGCGCTAGATAACAGGATCATTCTCGGGTGGCGAGGAATAATCGGAATGGAAACCGCTTGAAACGACCGGATTTCATGGCCTTGGCGCTTGAAGAGGCCGAAGCGGCGGCCGGCCGCGGCGAAGTGCCGGTCGGCGCGGTGATTGTCAGCGGCAACACGGTGATCGCGAAAGCCGGCAACCGTACCCGCGAGCTTGCCGATCCGACGGCGCATGCTGAGATGCTGGCGATCCGCGAGGCCTGCCGGAAGCTCGCCAGCGAGCGTCTCACCGGCTACGATCTCTATGTGACGCTTGAGCCCTGCGCCATGTGTGCCGGCGCGATCTCCTTCGCCAGGCTGCGGCGGCTCTATTTCGGCGCCGCCGACGAGAAAGGCGGCGCGGTGATCAACGGCGTGCGCTTTTTCGCTTCGCCCACCTGCCATCACACGCCGGACATCTATCCGGGAATGGGCGAGAGCGACGCTGCCCTCATCCTCAAGGATTTTTTTCGCGAAAGACGGAATGATAGTGAGTAGTGAGTAGTGAGTAGTCAGTAGGGACTGGTAATGAGTGGTCAGTAGTGACCGGATCACCACTGACTACTGACTACTGACCATTCACAGCCCCAGCCAGTCGAACCAGCCGCCCTTCTTGCCTTCCGCCTGTGCCTTGAGGCGGCGCTCCTTCTTGTACTCGTCCTCGCCGAGTTCGTTCTGCGGCGCGGCATCGGAGGGCTGGCGATAGGCAAGCGGCGGCTCGCTCAGATATTTGCGAGTGGTCGGGTCGCCCTGCTTCTGCTCGGCAAGCCGGCGCTGGATCTCGGCGGTGCGCGTAGCGCTGGAATCATCGGGCGACCAGCGTGGCGGGTGACTGGAGGCCGAGTCGGCCATCGCCTTCTTCACCGACGCGGGATCGGTCTGCACATCCTCGACGGCTTCCGGCTGGTAATTCGGATCATTCTGATGCGCGGTGGCGTCGGCGCGGATGCGGGCGCGCCGCGCCTCGGGCGATTCGGGCCACTCGGTGCTCGCCGTCTGGATGCTCTCCTGCGGCGGCGGCAGGGTTTCCTTCTGCCCGGGGGCGGGCTTCACCAAATCGGGACGCGGCTTGTAGTCGATCGGATTGCGGTGCTTCGGCGTGATCGAGACCGCGCCGGAAACATCGTCGAAGAGCTGCGCGGCAGCCGTCTTGTCGGTTCCGTAGGTCGGCGAGCCCACGCAGCCCGACAAGGCGATGGCCGATACCACAAGCGGCGCCAGCAGCGCGGCGCGCGCGAACGTTCTGTCGGTCATGCCAAAAAGTCCCACTCTAAAACTGCCTTTCGGTCGCCACCGGCCAAGGGCACGGTCCCCTTCTTCCTCGCACTTGCGATGGAAATCCGGCGACAATTTGTCTGCCGGAGTGTCGCGTGTTTACCTCAACCACTTGTTAAGGGCAACGCACGGGCGGATATGGTCCGCCCGGCGTGGTACTTTTGCACTTATTTGACTTGGTGCATGTCGTTAGCCCAAAACCGCTTCACACTTTTGGGCGACATGCGACTAGAGCCGCCCAAGCGCCTTCAGCTCATGCAGCACGGCCGCGTCGCGGGCCGAGACATCCGGAAATTCCGAATCCTGCCCGACATCGGCGGTGTAGCGCCATGAGCGCGCGCATTTGACCAAGCCGCGATCCTCGGCTTTCTCCACCACCACCGCCACGCCCTTGACGTCGTCGAGCGTAAAGGCACCTTCCGGCGCCTTGCCATGCTTGATGACGAGGTCGCTGGTGATCGCCATCTCGGCCATGTCGACATCGGCGATGGCCGCTTCCAGCGCGGCGTCATCCAGCGTCACCACCGGAACCGCCTCGAGCGAAGAGCCGATCAGCTTCTCGGCGCGCGCGATCTCCAGCGCACCGGTGACGACACGGCGCACCTGCCTCACCTTGCGCCATTTCTCGGCCAGCGCCTCGTTGCGCCAGTTCTGCGGGATCGCCGGGAACTGGTCGAGATGCACCGAGACGGCTTCGGGATGGCGGTCGAGCCAGGCCTCCTCGGTGGTGAAGGGCAGCATCGGCGCCAGCCACTTCACCAGGCATTCGAAGAGGTGGCGCACCACCTGCACGGCCGCCCTGCGGCGCAGGCTCGACGGCCCGTCGCAGTAAAGCGCGTCCTTGCGGATGTCGAAGTAGAAGGCCGAGAGTTCGACCACCATGAAGTCCAGCAGCGCGCGGGTGATGCGCTTGAACTCGAAGGCGTCGTAACCCTGGCGCACCACCTCGTCCAGCTCAGACAGCCGGTGCAGCATCAGTCGCTCCAACTCCGGCATGGCCTCAACCGGCACATCCTGGCCGTCGTCATGGGCAAGCGTGCCCAGCATCCAGCGGATGGTGTTCCTCAGCTTGCGATAGGCGTCGATATTGGTCTGCAGCACGTTCTTGCCGAGCCGCTGGTCTTCCCAATAATCGGTCGTCACCACCCAGAGCCGCAGGATATCGGCGCCGGACTGCTTGATGACGTCCTGCGGCACCACTGTGTTGCCGAGCGACTTCGACATCTTGCGGCCTTCCTCATCCATGGTGAAGCCATGAGTGATGACCGCTTCGTAAGGCGCCCTGCCCCTCGTGCCGCAGCTTTCGAGCAGCGAGGAATGGAACCAGCCGCGATGCTGGTCGGAGCCCTCGAGATAGACGTCGGCCGGCCATTTGAGGTCAGGACGGTCCTCGAGCGTGAAGACATGGGTCGAGCCGGAATCGAACCAGACGTCCAGGATGTCCATCACCTGGTGCCACTTCGAGGCATCGTGATTACCGAGGAAACGCTCCTTGGCGCCGTCGGCGAACCAGGCGTCAGCGCCTTCCTTCTCGAAAGCATCCATGATGCGCTGGTTGACGGCCTCGTCCTTCAGCACATTGCCGTCCTCATCGGCGAAGACGGCAATCGGCACGCCCCAGGCGCGCTGGCGCGAAAGCACCCAGTCCGGGCGCTCCTCGATCATGGCGCGGATGCGGTTCTGGCCGGCAGCCGGCACGAAGCGGGTGTCGTCGATCGCCTTCAGCGCGCGGCTGCGCAGCGTCGTGCCGTCGCCGAGGTCCTTGTCCATATAGACGAACCATTGCGGCGTGTTGCGGAAGATGATCGGCTTCTTCGAGCGCCAGGAATGCGGGTAGCTGTGCTTCAGCCGGCCGCGCGCGAACAGCGCGTTGCGCTTGATGAGCTCGTCGATCACCGCCTGGTTGGCGTTGCCCTTCTTGCCATTGTCGTCGATGACGCGCGCGGCTCCACCTTCGCGATCCGGGCCGAAGCCCGGCGCGTCCCGGGTGAAGAAGCCGGCATCGTCGACCGGGAACGGGATTGCGGTGTCGACGCCGCGCTCGCGCAACTCCGAGGCCGCGTCCGTCCAGGCGTCGAAGTCCTCGCGGCCATGGCTGGGCGCCGTGTGGACGAAGCCGGTACCGGCATCGTCGGTGACATGCTCGCCGGCGATCATCGGCACGGGATATTCGTAACCGCCGCCAAGGCCCTTGAGGGGATGCGAAAGCGTAAGCTTCCCAAGCTGTTCGGCCGAGACGCTATGAAGTCGGTTCAAGATGACTTTCGCCTTGACCGCGCTTTCCTCGGCGAGCGCGTCGGCGAAGATCAGCTTCTCGCCAGGCTGCGGGCCGAAAGCGTTCTCGGCCGCCGTCACCTCATAGAGGCCATAGGCGACACGCGCCGAATAACTGACGGCGCGGTTGCCTGGAAGCGTCCATGGCGTGGTTGTCCAGATCACGACATGCGCCTCGACCAGATCGAGCGCGGCCTCATCCAGCGCCGGCGCGGCATCGGCGACCGGTTGGGCGAGGCTCGCGACCGGGAACTTCACCCAGATCGTGTCGCTCTCATAGTCCTGGTATTCGACCTCGGCCTCGGCGAGCGCGGTGCGCTCGACCACGCTCCACATCACCGGCTTCGAACCGCGGTAGAGCTGCCCCGACATCGCGAATTTTAGCAGCTCGCCGGCGATGCGCGACTCCGCGTGGTAGGCCATGGTCGTGTAGGGATTGTCGAAATCGCCGATGACGCCCAAGCGCTGGAACTCGCCACCCTGCACCTTTATCCAATGCGCGGCGAAATCGCGGCATTCCCTGCGGAACTCGTTGACCGGCACCTCGTCCTTGTTCTTGCCCTTGGCGCGATACTGCTCCTCGATCTTCCATTCGATCGGCAGGCCGTGACAGTCCCAGCCCGGCACGTAGTTGGCGTCGTAGCCGCGCATCTGGAAAGAGCGGTTGATGACGTCCTTGAGGATCTTGTTCAGCGCATGGCCGATATGGATGTTGCCATTGGCGTAGGGCGGACCGTCATGCAGCACGAATTTCTCGCGGCCGGCGGCCTCCTCGCGAAGCTTTCTGTAAAGGTCCATGTCCTGCCAGCGCTTCACAAGGGCGGGCTCCTTCTCGGGGAGGCCGGCGCGCATCGGGAAATCCGTCTGCGGCAAATAAAGCGTCTTGGAGTAGTCGATCGTCTCGGACGTATCGGTCGTAGGAGTATCGGTCATCGATCTGCCATCTCAAATTGCCCGGCGGCACAAAGCTCGGGCGATATGCGTTGATTTCTGAAGAAGGCGCGAGGGGGGCGCGCGAAAACTCCCGGCGGCTCCAGCGGCGCTCAGGCCGCCCGGAACACCGGGCCCGTAATTCGTATCGCGATCGCGAAAAGGCGCGAAAAGCTCGTCATGGCGTGGCTTTTAGCGGATGGCGCGGCAGGAATAAAGCATGGATTTCGAGGGCTCGCGCCGGTTTTGTACCTACATCGTGAAATTGAAGCGGTAGGTGGTCGACACGCCGAACATCCACTGGTTGCGGTCGCCGCGTTCCTTGACCAGGCTGGAATCGGCAGCCGGCCCCATCAGGCGCGAATATTCGGTGAAGACGCTGGCCGTCATCGGCTCGGTCACTTTCCAGGTGATCGCGCCGCCGAGGCCCGTCGACTTCACACCGCCGCCCGGATGGTATTCGCTGAGCCCCGAGGCGGCTGCCTCGGTGGCGTTGACGCCGTAATAGGCATCGAAATAGTTGGACGAGGCGAAGGTCACGCGCGGGCCGCCGGAGATGCGCACACTGGGCGTGATGTCGTAGAACGCGTCGGCCGCGATGTCGGCAACGAAGCCGTTGTGTGAGCGGATGCCATGCCGCAACTCGGCGCGGGCGCGCAGCCAATCCAACGGATAGAACTCAAAGAAGCCGCCAACTTCGCCGCCGAAGCGCACCGGGTCGAGACCCTGGAGTTCGTCCTTGCTGGTGCGATGGAACAGGAACTTGCCGGTCAGGCCGGCGCGCACGGAACCGTCGTCGATCAACGCCAGCGAGATGTTGTCGTTGCGCGAGGTGAACCGCGCTTCGGGACCGACCTTGCCCAGCGAGATGATCGGCTGGGCGCTCAACATGTATTTCTTGCCGCCCTCGAAATTCGGCGCGACCAGGCCTGTGGCGCCGAGCGTCAGGTACCAGTCGCCGGATATCCAACTGCCCTCGCCCGCCTGGGCGACAGAGGCAGTGAACAGGCCCGCGGCGACGGCCAGCGGAATCGTCCCGACAATACGCATCGTCACCCCTTACGCGAAACGCGCCGGCAACACCACCTGCCGGCGCCCAAGCCATGCCGTGCGTTCGGTAAAATTTGACTTAAAATCGGTAACATCGAACGGCAGCATGCGAAGATGAGAACGCCCGCCGGATCAGGCGTTGCGCGGAGGGTCCAGCAGCCTGGCCACGGCCTTGGTGCCTTTTCCGCCAATGCGCGCAGAGCCGTCGTCGCCCACTTCCACCGTGGCACCATTGGCGAAACTGAGTGACCAACCGTCGTCCGTGGCATTACGCCGGCGGTCGGTGAGCTCGATGCCGCCGGCGGTGACCAGCGCGACAATCTTGTCAGCGTCCATCTTCGTCCTCCGCTTACGCGCCCTCAATTCAGGTCGAGCCCGCCGGTAAGGTCACCGAGCGGCGGCTCGCCATGCGCGGCAACGGCTCGGTCGCGGACCACGATGCCGTGCAGCACCGGAAGTTCGAAACGCTCGGTGATGAGGCGCAGGATCGACGTCGTGTCATAGGGTGTGTGATCGACATAGCCGTGTTTGGCGAAAGGCGAAACGATGATCGCGGGGATGCGCGTGCCGGGTCCCCAGCGGTCGCCCTTGGGCGGCGCGACATGATCCCAGATGCCGCCATTCTCGTCATAGGTGACGACGACCAGCATATGCGGCCATTGCGGGCTTTTCTCCAGATGCGCCACGACATCGGCGATGTGTCGATCGCCGGCCTGGATGTCGGCATAGCCGGAATGCTCGTTGAGATTGCCCTGCGGCTTATAGAAGGAAACCTGCGGCAGCACGCCGTCGTCGATCGCCTGGATGAAGCTCACGCCACTCAGCCCGGCGTCGCGAAGATGTTCACGCCTGGCTTCGGTGCCCGGAGCGTAGTTGGCGTAGTAATTGAACGGCTGGTGATGGTACTGGAAATTCGGCGTTGGCGTATGGTTGCCGTGGTCAAGCGTGTATTGCCAGGCGCCAGAATACCAGGCCCAGGTGACGTGCTTTAGGCTGAGCATGTCGCCAATGGTCGGCTCGCTCTGCGGCGGCAATGTCGTGGGCTTGGCCGGATCCGCAAGCAGTGGGTCGCCACCGGCCGCCGGATCGTTGCCGCTCGGCTGGTAGGGTGGCTGCATGGTGTTTACGGCATAGAAATCCGGCGTCAGATTGCCGTCGGAGACGAACTTCGGGATGCCGTCGCGCGCCGATTTCGGCGAATTGTCCGCGATCTTCAGTGCCGTGCCGCTGTCGTCCGTCATCGAGATCGACGGCTTGGCCGGGTTCTTGTCGGCATCGGCGTAATAAGGCGCGCAGGCGCAGATCAGCCATTGGTGGTTGAAGAACGAGCCGCCGAAGCCGCCCATGAAGAAATGGTCGGCCAGCACGTATTTCTGCGCGACCGCCCACATGTCGCCCTTGGAGGTGTCCCAGTTGCTCATCGGCATGGCGCCTGAATCGCCCCAGGCGACGAACATGTCGTTCTTGCCGCCGTTGATCTGCATCTGGTTCTGGTAGTAGCGATGCCACAGATCGTGCGTGGTAACGCTGAGCGGGACGTTGAAACCCTTCGCGTCATTGACGGTGAACGGGCCGTTCGGAAGGTGCTCCGTCATCGCCTGCGTCACCGGCGGAGTGACGCCCTTGGCGGTCAGTCCGTCCCAGACCGGCGGCAGCTCCGACAGCACCGAACCGTCACGGTCACGCTGCTGCAGGCTTTCCTGGCTCGCTTTGTCGATGCCGTCCGCGCCGGGAAAATGGCCATAGAGATTGTCGAAGGCGCGGTTCTCCGCGAAGATGACGACCACCGTTTCTATCTTGGCCAAGCCGTCCGGCGGATCGCCGGGTTGGGCTGCGGAAGCCGAAGCGGCAGCACACAGAGCGAGAGCCGAGGAAAACAGGGCAAGCGAAGAGGAGCGCTTCATCACCGTACCTCACCAGTCGTGCAAAACGGGATGACACCAGCTTCGGCGAATCTTTGCAATAGCGGCGACTCCGGACGGCATTGGGACTACTATCCCTGACGACAGCATGTGCGAGGCACAGCGGCATCGCCCTTGGCGATTTGGGATCGCTTGTGTCGCCGCGCTACGCGGCGCGCCGATTGCGCCGCGACGCCTCGATCAGGTCGCAGGCCGCCTCCAGCCCGCCGGTAAGCGGGTTTGACGCGCCGTAGGCAAGGGCCGCCTCGTGCCATTGTGCCCGCACCACCGGGTCGCCTGCCTTCAGGACCGCCTGTCGCCAGATTTCGGGATCATCGTGATTGGCCACAACCAGTCCCGCCCCGCTGGCTTGGACATATTTTGCATATCCGCAAGCGGCCGACGCAATGACCGGCAGGCCATTTGCGAGCGCCTCGAGGATCACCGTGCCGGTATTTTCCAGGCGCGCCGGGTGCAGCATGAAATCGCTCGCAACCACAACCGCAGGGATGTCCTCCTGTATGCCCAAGAGGGTGACCCGGTTCGACATGCCGGACTTGGCAATCAGGCTGCGAAGCCGGATTTCCTCCTCGCTGTTTTTGCGAAGACCGGCCACCAGCCAGTGAATGTCCGGGAACGGCTGCAGGGCCTTCACCGCCCGGTCGAGACCCTTCACTTTCATTCTGTTGGCGATGCTCAAGGCGATGACGGCCTGGCGGGGAAGCCCGAAACGATCGCGGATTTCATTGCGGTCGCCAGCCAGCAACTCCGGCCGGCGGCGTTTCGGATCGAGCGTCGGTCCGACAACATGGATGCGCGATTCCTCGGTTCGCCAGAAGTCGCGGTAAAGTGCTGCCTGGTGTTCGCTGAGCGCAATGATCTGCACGGCGCTGCCGGGAGCAAAGATCATCGATTCGAGCTTTTGCTGGCGGATGAAGCGGGGCGAAAACGGCCGCCACCATCCGAGCTTCGAGACAAAATAGGGCGGGTCGCCGGCATAGTAGATGTCCAGGCCCGCCATCTTGTTGAAACCGACCACGCAGTCGAAATCCCGCCTGGCCGTCAGCAGGGTCTTTCCCAGCGCATATTCGGTGCCCGGATTGGAGATGACCCGGGCAGGCTGGACCTTTATCGTCGCCGAGCTGTCGACATGACCGACCTGGCGTGTCGTCAGGATCGTCACGCTATGGCCCAGCCTGATCAAGCGGTCGCTAATATTGAGACAATCCCTTTGCAGACCCCCATTCATGAACAGGGTAGAGATTGCGCAGCAAATTCTCATTGTATGTTCCGGAGAGCGCCATTTACCCAGGTCCGATCGGCGGAGAGCTGCGGGCGCGCCGTAGACTTCTTCCTTCAAACAAACAAAGCAGGGCGCTTAGTGTCAGTCGTGTTGAAAAGACGAATATGCTGTATATAGCGGGTTATCAAGAGACTTGGATGCTGTTGCGTTCGAGCTTTTCCAAAAAAAAAATCAACCGGATCCGATTATGAAGATTCCATGGATTAATTGTGGCTGCCAAGCCGGTTTCGCTTGAGAGTCGCCATACCCGTGCCAAAGGCCCTGCGTGAATACAACTGGCGGCAATGGCTGAGGCTGCAGCCGCTGACACATGCGGTCAAGACGGCCCGTTACCGGAAGATCGACCGGAGGTTCCTGAGCCTGCCGGCCAAGGCTGGCGACATCGCGGGGATTCGCTATGCCGCCCGGGGTCGCCATGTGCTGCTCACCACCGCCTTCGGCGATGCCCAATGCCTCGACCTGCAGGTGCGGCTGGTCAGGAGACTTGTCCGGAGCGACCTCCACATCGTGGCCGACAACAGCATCAGCGAAGCTGCAGCGGAAGAGAACAGGCAGGTATGCGTGGCCCGAGGCGTTCCCTATGTCAGGCTGCCGGCCAATCCATGGACCATCAAAAACCCGAGCCGGTCCCACGGCGCGGCGCTCAACTGGATGTGGCACAATGTTCTGAAACCCGCGGCACCGGCCGCGTTCGGATTTCTGGACCAGGATCTTTTCCCGACCCAGCCATGCGACCCGTTCGAGCCTCTCCAAGATGTGGCGTTCTACGGAGATCTCCGCCGAGCGGGCGCGCGTTGGTATTTGTGGGCGGGCTATTGTTTCTTCCGTTTCGACGCCGTCGCCCGCAAGCCTCTCGATTTCGGGCTCGACTGGTTCGCCGGTCTCGATACCGGCGGGGCCAACTGGGAGGTGCTTTATCGGGATGTGGACCCGAACGCGTTGCCGCAACGGCCGATAACGGCATTCGCGGCCTTGCCCGGGAATGACCTCAAGCAGGCCTATTGCGAATGGCGGGGAAGCTGGCTCCATGAAGTCGGCCTCGACGGCGACCTCTCGTTGAAGGCGAAAAAGCGCGAGGCGGTTTTACGCTTGCTGGAGCCCGCCCTTCAGGCCCTGCCCGGATCGGCGCGACAATGAGATTGGCAGTCGACACGGTGACCGAACTTTGCGATGGAACCTTGAATCCAGACCGCAAACATCCCGTACTCGAGCTGGCCGATTCAACGGTCGTTCGGTCAGGCCCGATTATCGCAAGGACGTTCTGTTGCCGACAGTAAGTGTGATCATTCCGGTGAGAGACGGCGCGCGCTACATCGGCGAAGCCTTGCAAAGCATTCTGGACCAGGATCTGGCTGATATCGAAGTCATCGTCATCGACGATGGCTCCTCGGATGACAGCGCCGCGATCGCGACTTCGCTCGTCGAGGGCGATGGCCGCGTCAAGGTTATCGCCAATCGCGGCAAAGGCATCGTCGACGCGCTCAATATGGGAATTGCGCTGGCGCAGGCCCCTCTTGTGGCGCGCATGGATGGCGACGACATCTCGCTGCCCGACAGGTTGCGCCTGCAGGCGGCGCGTTTCGACGCGGATGCCGATCTGCAGCTGCTCGGCACGGCGGGATTGCAGATCGACGGGGACGGAAAACCGTTGAGGCCAATGGAGGTTCCCATCGGCAACGAGCCGTTGCGGTCCGCGCTTGCCAGATACAATCCCATGCTTCATCCGACGGTCATGTTCCGGACCGAGGCCGTCCGGCGCGTGGGAGGCTACCGTCGCGCATTCACCTATGCGGAGGATTACGATCTGTGGCTGCGGCTTTCCGAGACCGGAAAGCTGGCCAATATGGATGCGCGGCTGGTCAAATTGCGCTCGCATCCAGGGCAGGTGTCGCGCGTCAAGGAGGATCAGCAAAAGGCGGCCGCGGCGCTGGCCAGGCAGTCGGCGCTGTTGCGCCGCTCCCGCGTCGAGCCGTTCGACACAAGCGGCCAACCCACAGAGGCCATCGGAGCCTTTCTGGCATGGCGCGCCGCCACGGGGGCCGGTGTATCGAGCCAGGAAAGACGCGACATCGAATTGCTGTTGCGAACGGCGGGCATACCCTTGGCCACGACCTGCAAGCTGCTGCTCCTCGCGGCTCTCGGCGCCCCCTCGTTCAGGACGCTCGCGCTCGGGCCTCGACTGGCCTGGCGCAGGATGATCGCGCGCCCTGCCAAGATGCGGCCCAGCTGATGCGGCCCCGGCAGATGCGGCTTGTCGTCGATCTCACCAGCATGGCGCGCTGGCTCGGCCCTCCGGTCGGCCTGGTCCGCGTGCAGCGGCATTACAGCGCCGCGGCGGCCGCGTTCACGGCCTCCGAGGTGGCGTTCACGGTGTTCGACCCGATCGACCGGGTCCTCAGGCAGGTTTCGCCGCGGATTGCCGCAGAAATCATCGCCGGCGACATCTCATGCGACATGACTTTCCATCCGGACCCGGCGCGCATCAAGATGCGGTTTTACGACCGCTGGCCGAACTGGGCGCGGCGGTCGCTGATGGCTATCATAAAAGCGCGCCGGATCCTGATAACGGAGATCGGCGCGTTCGCCCGGCACAATCCCGGCAGCGGTTTTCTTCCTTTCCTCGAGCGGATCGAAAACCGCCTGATGAAGGCGAACGAGCGACGGCTGACCGCTCGTGAGGACGGTTCAAAGGTGCGGATCGTGCCGCTGCGGACGGTGGCCGGCGACAAACACGACCTCACACCCGGCGACCATCTGCTGTTGATGAACAACGACTGGTCGCACACCGATATCGAGCTCATTTCGCGCGACGCCCGCTCGGCCGGCGCAAAGCTGATCGTGCTGCTGAACGACATCATCCCGATCCAGTTTCCCGAATGGTACAAACCGCATGACGTCACGAGATTCACGGATTACGTGAATCTGGCGATCGGGCTGGCGGACCGCTTCATCCTGACGTCGAAGCGTGTCACCGCCGATATGGAGGAGCACGCCGCCGGGCTCGGCCTTCGCCTGCCGGAACTGAAACTGGTCCCGCTCGGCTGCGACAGCGCGCGCAAATCGAAGGCGGACGGCCCCCTGCCGGACGGACTTGAGACAGGTCGCTACATCCTGTTCGTTTCCACCATCGAACCGCGCAAGAACCATTCGTTGCTCATGGACGTCTGGCGGCGCCTCGTTCAGGACGGAACGGTCGCGCATGGCGGCATGAAGCTGGTTTTCGTTGGCCGCAGCGGCTGGATGGTCGATGCGGTCCTGGCGAAGCTTCACAGCCATCCCGACTACGGCCAGAGCCTTGTCCATCTCGACAACGTCGATGACGGAACGTTGTCCCTGCTCTACCAAAACAGTGCGTTCTGCGTGTACCCGTCGCTCTATGAGGGATATGGACTGCCGCCCGTCGAGGCGCTGGCCTACGGAAAGGCGCTGATCGCCTCGACAGGCGGAGCCATCCCCGAGGTGGTGGGTCCGTTCGGACTCTGCCTTGATCCACTCGATGTCGAAGGATGGGAAAAGGCCATGCGGGAATGGATCACCTCGCCCGAGGTCCGGACTTCCTATGAGGCGAAGGCCAGCGAATTCACGGCGCGAAGCTGGGAGCAGGCTGGCCGGGAGACACTGGAGGCGACGCTTGCGCCGTTCCCGGATGAAGTCACGCCGGCGCGAGAACGAGCGCCTTAGAGCGTTTCACCGTTTCACGGAAACGGCGAACCGCTCTATCTCCTTGTTTTCACGCAATTCCCGGCGGAAGGCTACGGCGAACGCGCCGAACCTAACTGCTCACACTTTTCCTGGAATTGCTCCAAGGCTGGGGCACAGCCCGGCCGCCCGTGGGTTCCGCTCGTGTTGCTGGACGGACAATGCCATTCAGTCTAGCTTCCTTTCACCGCAGGACCGGTGGTGAATTTTCGAGGGAGATGAAACCATGACTTTGCCAAGCGACGCTCTCAGAGACGCAATCGGCCAGACGCGGGACAAATGGGGATGGTTCGTGGCGCTCGGCGTGCTGCTGCTGATCTTCGGCGGCATCGCCTTCGGCAATCTGTTCATCGCCACCGTCGCCTCGGTCTATGTCGTCGGCTGGCTGATGCTGATGGCTGGCATCATCGAGATCATCCACGCCTTCGGGGTCAAGACCTGGGGACGGTTCTTCTACTGGCTGCTGAGCGGCCTGCTCTACGCCGTCGCCGGCTTTTTCGCCTTCGACAACCCGCTGCTCGCCTCGGCGGTGCTGACGCTGCTGCTGGCCATCGCGCTCATCGCCTCGGGACTTTTGCGGTCCTGGGTGGCCTTCAACCACCGACCGGAGCAAGGCTGGGGATGGCTGCTCGCGGCAGGCATCATCACCATTCTGCTCGGCCTGATGATCGCCATGGGCTGGCCGGTGAACAGCCTTTGGGTGCTTGGCATCTTCCTGGCGATAGACCTGGTCTTCCAGGGCTGGAGCTTCATCGCCATCGGGCTGGCGCTGAAGCGGTAGAAGCACCCGACGAGATAGCTAGAAAGCGATTTCGCTATCCAATTGCGAGAGCGGGCGCACGCCCGCCAGCAGCGCCCTCGCCTCGGCCTCGTCCTTCTTCATCTGCGCCACCAGCGCGTCGAGGCCGTCGAATTTGAGCTCCGGGCGCAGGAAGCCGAAGAACGACACCTCGCAGGTCTCGCCATAGAGATCGCCGGAAAAGTCGAAGACATAGGTTTCGAGCAGCGGCGCGCCATTATCGTCGACGGTCGGGCGGCGGCCGAAGCTGGCGACACCGTCGTGAAGCGTGCCGTCGGCACGGCGAAAGCGGACGGCGTAGATCCCTTCCCTCAGGGCGGCTTCGGGCGAAAGCCGCATATTGGCGGTCGGGAAACCGAGCGTGCGGCCAAGCTGCTGGCCGCCGATCACTTCGGCCTCGACGGTGAAACGGTAGCCGAGCAGGCCGGCGGCCTCCTCCACCTTGCCTTCGGCGAGCAGTCCGCGGATGCGGCTCGACGAGACCACTTCGGCGCCTTCATCGCGGAAGGCATCGACAAGCGTCACGCCGAAGCCATGCCGTTCTCCCGCCGCCATCAGGAAAGCCGGGCCGCCCTGGCGATCCTTGCCGAAATGAAAGTCGAAGCCGGTAACGGCATGGTGGATGCCGAGATTCTTCTCCAGCACATCGGTCACGAAAGCCTCGGCGGAGAGCGAGGCGAAATCACGCGTGAACGGCTGCTCGACCAAGGCGGCAAAGCCAAGTCCGGCGAGCAGCCGTGCCTTCATCGGCGGCGGCGTCAGCACGAAGAGCGGCACCTCCGGGCGGAACACCTTGCGCGGATGCGGCTCGAAGGTGAGCACCAAGGCGGGCACGCCATTGCGGCGGGCCTCAGCCAGCGCGCGCTCCAGGACGGCCTGGTGGCCGCGGTGGACGCCGTCGAAATTGCCGATCGCCACGACGCCGCCGCGCAAATGCGCAGGCAGCGGCGTGGCCGTGGAAAGACGTTCGAAGGTTTGCGTCATGTAGAGGCGCCCGTCATGGCCAGACTATCAACCTATTGCAGGCGCGGAATGACGGCGACCGGCCGGTAGCCGTGCTTTTCGAGAAAGGCCGCCAGCCTTGCGGGATCGTCGCCATGCTCACGCGCATGGATACCGCCCGAGACATAGAGCACGTCAAAGCCGTTGTCGGCCGCGCCCTTGACATCGGTCATCATGCCGTCGCCGATGGCGAGAACTTCGCTTCGTTCGACGACGCGGCCGAGCAATCCGGCGAGTTCCTTCATGGCGACATGGTAGATCGGCGCGAAAGGCTTGCCGGCAATCAGCGTACGGCCGCCCAATTGCGCGTAATCCCGCGCGAGCGCGCCGGCGCACCAGATGGTCCGCTCGCCGCGCTCCACCAGGATATCCGGATTGGCGCAAATGAAAGGCAGGTTGCGGGCGCGCAGCCGCTGCAGCAATTCGGCATAGTCGGCGGGCTTCTCGACCTCGTCGTCATAGAGACCGGTGCAGACGACACCCGAGGCCTCGAATTCCTCGACAAGATCGACATCGAGCCCGTCATAGAGCGTGAAATCGCGCTCCGGCCCGATATGGAAGATCCGCCTTGGGCCGTCGGCGATCAAGTCGCGCGTCACGTCGCCGGAGGTAACGACCCGGTCACAGGCGTCGGCGGGAACACCGATGACCTTCATCTGGGCAACGACGTCGGCGCTGCGGCGTGGCGAATTGGTGATCAGCACGACAGGCACGTTGGCCGCGCGTGCCCGGGCAAGCGCAGCGGCGGCCGCCGGAAAATGCCATTCGCCATTGTGCACGACGCCCCATACGTCGCACAGTATGGCCGCGTAGCGCCCCGCAAGATCGTCGAGCGAGGTGATGATGTCAGGCGAATCCGCCATGCCGTGTCCCTGATTTTGATTCCTGGCAGCGGCAACAGACTGTCGGCCACGGACGGTCCCGCATAACCGAAGCGTTTGATCCTGTCACGAGCTTTCCCGATCACCACATGCCGGGCCTCGATCTCGCTCGCCCGGACGCACAGGGTTAACGCGCGGTCAAAAAGGCGGTGTGTTCTTGATAGTTTCGCGCAAGCTGAAATTTATCGATTTATGACCATGGTACGACGGCAACTGCGACCATGGTCGTATATCGGCATGGATCCTTGGCGGGGGTAAAATGCAATGATCCGCGATTTTTTTCGCGACAGGCGGGGTAACTACGCCTTGATGACGGTTATCACGATGATACCGCTGATGGGCGCCGTGGCGATCGCCGTCGACTACACCGAGTTGATCAGGCAGAAGCAGGAAACGCTGAACGCGCTCGACGCGGCGGGTATCGCCACAGCGCAGCAGATCGTCGCCGGCGCCAGCGACGACCAGGTAAGGGCCTTCGCCAAACAATTCTTCGAAGCAAATCTCTCGCATGTCGCCGCGGCAAACACGGCCCTGACAGTTACCTTGCCAAACAACAATAGCGGCGGCGGCACGCTGATCCTCCAGGCCTCGCTCAAATACAAGCCCTATTTCCTGCCAGTGGCCATCATGCTGCTCAACGGCGGCACCGCCGGAGAAACCAATGTAAGCGTGAGTGCCAGATCGGAAGTCCGACTCAAGAACACGTTGGAAGTGGCGCTGGTGCTCGACAATTCCGGCTCGATGGGCCTCAACGGTTCGGGCACCGGCCAGAAACGCATCGACCTCCTCAAGCAGGCGGCGAAACAGCTGGTCGACACGCTCGCGCTGCAAGCCCAACAAATGAAACAGATCTCAAAGCCGGTGCAGTTCTCGCTGGTCCCGTTCTCGGCCTCCGTCAACGTCGGCCCAACGCACGACCAGGATCCGTGGATGGATCTGAACGGCGTCTCGCCGATCCACCACGAGGATTTCGACTGGTCGACAATGAGTTCGGCCAACGACCCCAACAAGTACGCGCAGAAGGTCGGCAGCATATGGTACAAGCGCGGCGACGGCTGGGGAGACACCAAGGATCAGCCGCTCACCCGCTTCAGCCTCTATTCCGACATGACCGTCGAGTCCGACCGCGAAACGGTGCAGCCTCCG
This sequence comes from Mesorhizobium sp. WSM3859, assembly GCF_002295065.1. Classification (GTDB taxonomy): domain Bacteria; phylum Pseudomonadota; class Alphaproteobacteria; order Rhizobiales; family Rhizobiaceae; genus Mesorhizobium. Next base: position 34,450 of record NZ_NSGG01000022.1, on the reverse strand, counting down.
AAGCAGTATGTCTGCGACGTCACCAAGAAAGACGGCACCTGCAGCAAAGGCCACTGGGTCACGCCGTCCCCAACCTATGTCTACACCACCAGCCGCTATGCAAGCTGGCAGGGTTGCGTGGAGGCCAGGCCGTACCCCTACAATGACGACGACACCACGCCGAACAGCGCCAATCCGGCCACGCTGTTCGTGCCGATGTTCGCCCCCGACGAGGCCGGCACGCTTTGGCGCGATTTTGATCGCGACGGCATCAATGACGTCAGCAGCGTCGGCTACGGCTACGGGAACAACTGGTGGGCGGACTGGCCCTATTCGCCCAGCCCGACGGCGTCGCAGCGCCAGTCCGACATGCGCAAATACTTCCTGGTCAAGCCATATGGTTCGGCGTCCGCGAGCTACGGTGACGGTCCCAATGCGGCTTGCACGACCAGTCCGATCACGCCGCTCAAGGATGTCAGCGTGGCGGCTGAGAAACAGGAACTGGATGACGCCATCGACGAAATGGCGCCGACCGGCAACACCAACGTGCCGGAAGGCCTTGCCTGGGGCTGGCGAACCGTGTCCAGCAACGCGCCGTTCACTGAGGGCCGGCCGAACAGCGAGAAAGGAAACGACAAGGTGGTCATCGTCCTGACCGACGGCGCCAATACGTACAGCGCCGTCGGCGACTCCGGCTACGCCAACAACCGGTCCACCTACGCCGCTTACGGATATACCGGGCTGACCTACCCGGGCTCAGGCAGCGTCACTCGGATGTTCATGAACACGAGCAGCGCCGTGCCGAAGACCACCTACACCGACAGCAACTATACCGCCGCGCTCGACGAGAACATGCAGACGCTTTGCACCAATGCGAAAGCTGCCGGGGTCATCGTGATGACCGTCTCGCTCGACCTGGTCGATACCAAGACCGACGAAAAGAAGGCCATGGCCGCCCTCAAGGCCTGCGCATCCGACTCACGTTTCCGCAGGGATCCAACCGACCCGAGCAAGCCTGCGAAGCTGTTCTGGAACTCGACCGGCGCCACGCTTTCGGACGACTTCAAGGCCATCGGCAGTGAATTATCGAACCTGCGCATCGTCAGTTGAGCACAACAACCGGGGGCCGCTCGAGCAAATGCGCAGATTCTGGCATCAATTCTGCCGTGACCGCCGCGGCAACTATGCCCTCGTGACGGCAGTCGCCATGGTCCCGCTGATGGGGGCCTTGGCGGTGGGCGTCGACTTCACCGAGCTCAATCGCGAGAAGCAGATGGTGCTCAACGCGCTCGACTCGGCCAATTTCGCCTCCGCGGTGCGCCTCTCTCAGGGCGCGTCGGACGACGAGATCAAGGCCTATGCGGCTAACTTCCTGAATTCCAATCTCAACGCCGTCGATCCCGCCAACATTGCGCTCAATGTCACGCTGCCGAGCAGCCAGACCGGCGGCGGCTTGATGAAGCTTTGCGCGACGCTCACCTATCATCCCTATTTCCATCCGGCGGCGGCGCTGCTCAGCGGTGCGTCGGACGGCGACGCGCATAAGCCGATCCAGGTCGAGATGTGTTCCCAGGTGCGGCTGAAGAACACGCTGGAAGTGGCGATGGTACTCGACAATTCGGGCTCCATGACAACGCCAGGCACCGGCTCGGGACAAAAGCGCATCGACCTGCTCAAGCAGGCCGCCAAGCAGCTTGTCGACACGCTGGCGCTGCAGGCGGCACAGATCAAGCAGATCGACAAGCCGGTGCAATTCAGCCTCGTGCCGTTCGCGGCCTCGGTCAATGTGGGGCCGGACAACGACAACGCCTCCTGGATGGACGTTTATGGCCTGTCGCCGATCGCCAATGAGAATTTCGACTGGTCGACACTGAATGCTCCCGACAAATACGCGCAGAAGAGCAACGGCATCTGGTACAAGAAGGGCACCGGCTGGGGCGAGACGGAAAACCAGGTGCTGAGCCGCTTCTCGCTCTATCGCGACATGCAGGTGGTGACCAGCCATGAGCGCATCGCCGGCAGCAAGCGTGTCGTATGCGACGAATATCGCTACGACAACACATGCAAGCGCAGCCACAACGAATATGACTACACCGACACCTATGGCCCATTCGCCAGCTGGCAGGGCTGCGTCGAGGTGCGGCCCTATCCTTACAATGTCGACGATACCCCGGCTTCCGGCGGCCCGAACAATACCGGCATCGGCATCGGCGACCCGGCGACGATGTTCGTGCCGATGTTCGCGCCGGACGAACCTGGCAACCACTGGAAGCTGACGCAGGATCCGGACGAGCCGAACCCGGTCACCTACGGCGCCGCCAACAGTTGGTGGAACGACGACCCGTCGAGCACCACCGGCAAGACCAGGCAGTCGAACATGGCCAAGTATTTCATGCCGCGGCCGATCAATGCGCCAACACTGAGCACCGGCGCCGGCCCGAATTACAGCTGCACGACGACGCCGATCACGCCGCTCACTGATGTTACCCAGACGGATGGGCTGGCCGCCATCAAGGCGGCGATCGACCTGATGCAGCCCAACGGCAACACCAATGTGCCGGAAGGCATGGCTTGGGGCTGGCGCACCGTGTCGAGCGCCCCGCCCTTCACCGAGGGGCGGCCGGAAACCGAGCGCGGCAACGACAAGGTGGTCATCGTGCTGACCGACGGCGAAAACACCTATTCGACGGTCAACTCGGACCCGGCCGGCAACAAGTCGACCTACGCGGCCTATGGCTATACCGGCGTCGGCTATAACGGTACCTCGGTCACCCGTTTGTTCGGCGGCACGTCAAGCGCGATCGGCCAGTTCAACTATTCGTCGAGCAACTATACCGCCGCGATGAACGAGCAAATGGCGAAGTTGTGCGACAACGCCAAGGCCGGCAACATCATGGTAATGACGGTGGCGCTCGACATGTCCTCGACCAGCTCGAGCGACCAGAAGGCCATGGCAGCGCTGAAAGCATGTTCTTCCGACTCCCGTTTCCGCAAGGATCCGACGGATCCAAGCAAGCCGGCCAAGCTGTTCTGGAACGCCACCGGCGCAACGCTCTCCGACAATTTCAAGGAGATCGCCAACGAATTGTCAAACCTGCGGGTGGTGGGGTGAGGCCGGAAACCAGAAATGGGCGTTGAATGTCAGGGTCCAGGCCCTGAAAGCACGATTCAGGATGCGGGCAATGTCGCTGAAGGGCCAGTCTTTGACGCCAGCAATTGGCCGCCGTCGACCGCGATCGTTTGCCCCGTAATCCAACTTCCCATTTCGCTCGCCAGGAACAGAGCAACTTTCGCAATCTCCTCCGGCGTGCCAAATCGCCCCCAAGGTATGCTGTCGAGCGTGCGCTGATACAGTTGGGGATCGGACGTCCTGCGGTGGTCCCACACGCCGCCTGGAAATTCGATCGAACCGGGCGCGATGCCGTTTACCCGAATGCGTTTTGGCGCGAGCGCCAACCCCTGACCCATTGTGTAGTTGACGAGCGCCGCCTTGATCGCGGCGTAAGGCAAAGTGCGCGGCACCGCCCTGAAACCGGAAATCGACGCGATGTTGATGACGACACCACCCCCCGCTCTTTCCATGAACGGGATCGCTGCCTGGGTGGCGCGCACCGTCGCCATCAGGTCGACGTCGATGCCGGCTCGCCAGCCGCTCTCGTCATCCTTCATGCCGACGCCCGACGCGTTGTTGACCAGAATGTCGATACCATCGAGCGCGCTGACGGCTTCTGCCACAAAGCTTGCGGGCGCAGATGCCTCTGCGAGATCGCATGGCATTGCGAAAACGGTCCCTCCATGCCGCTTCAGCTCGACCTCAGCCGCTTCGAGACCCGGCGCACCGCGGGCGCAGATCGCGACATCGGCGCCTTCCGCCGCAAATGCCAGAGCGATTGATCGGCCGATGCCGCGACTGGCGCCCGTTACGATAACCTTCTTGCCCTTGAAGGAGATTTGCATTGCGTCGCCCCGTGCAAAGCTGACTCTCGAATTTCCAGGTGAATGGAAATGTATTGGATTATCACCTCCTGGTCGAGAAACGGCCGGATCTGGCGGCGTCGAGGCTGGCGCAACGGCCGGCGCCTTGAAGCCCTTGTGCCGTTCTGCGAGGCAGGGCACATCTCAGGCGCGCTTTCCAGGAGACGCCTGTGCCCGACGCCGCCAATCATCTCACTTTCGCGCTGATCTGCCTCGGCATGGTGCTGACGCCGGGGCCGAACATGATCTACCTGATCTCGCGCTCGCTGTCGCAAGGGCCGAAAGCCGGGCTGATCTCGCTCGGCGGCGTGGCGCTGGGCTTCCTGTTCTATGTGGTCTCGGCAGCCTTCGGCATCACCGCGCTCATCTTCGCCGTGCCTTATGCCTATGACGCGCTTCGCTTCGCCGGCGCGCTCTATCTGCTGTGGCTTGCCTGGCAGGCGCTCAGGCCCGGCGGGCGCTCGCCCTTCCAGGTCCGCGAGCTGCCCAGGGACAGGCCGCGCAAGCTTTTCGTCATGGGGCTGATGACCAACCTGCTCAATCCGAAGGTGGCCGTGCTCTATCTGTCGCTCTTGCCGCAGTTCATCAATCCGGCCAAGGGCCATGTTTTGTCACAGCTTCTGGTGCTCGGCGTGACGCAGATCACGATCAGCCTGACGGTCAACGCCATCATCGCGGTGACCGCCGGCTCGATCGCGAACTTCCTCGCCGGGCGGCCGTTCTGGCTGGTCGTCCAGCGCTGGATGATGGGCACGGTTCTGACCGCGCTGGCGCTGAAGATGGCGACCGAGGCGCAGAGATAGCCGTCAATCCAAGGAGGCGGCCGTCTCCTACATCGGCCGGCGTACAGGCCGGATCTGCTCCGGCTCGACCACCTTGCGATAGAGGTGCCAGGTCGCGTGGCCGAGGATCGGCATGACGACGGCAAGCCCGGCAAACAGCGGGATCGAGCCGACCACCAGCAGCACCGCGACCGTCAGGCCCCAGAGCGCCATCGTCAGCGGGTTTGCCATCACCGCGCGGGCCGAGGTTTCGATCGCCGAGACGGCGCCGACATCGCGGTCGAGCAGCAGCGGGAAGGCAATGACAGTGGTGGCCAGAACGACGACGGCGAAGACGAAACCGACGGCGTTGCCGACGAGGATCAACGTCCAGCCCTTGCCGGTCGTCAGCACGTCACGCACGAAGGCGCCGACCGAAGCGGGTGGCTCGGCGCCGAACAGGCTGGTGTAGAGCGACTGCGCGGTGAACAGCCACAACAGGAACAGCGCGAAGAGCAGGATGCCGATGACCGCGATTGACGGCAGCGCCGGCGAATGGCGCACGTCCAGCGCATGGTGCCAGCGGCTGCTCATGCCAAGCTCGCGCCGGCGGCTGATCTCGTAGAGGCCGATGGCCGCAAACGGACCGATAAGGGCGAAACCTGACATCAGCGGATAGACGAGCTGGATGGCGTTCGAGCCCGAGCTCCATTGGGTCAGGATCAGGCCGACGACCGGATAGATCAGGCACAGGAACACGTAATGGGAAGGCTTGGCCCAGAAATCCTTGGCGCCGAGCTTCAGCGCGTCCCAAAGGTCCGCGGTCGAGATGTGGCGCACCGTGGGCTGAACATGCGCGCCGTACGCGTCCGTCATGACATGAAAACCGGCCATAACCGTCCTCCGTTTTTGTCGGGAGGCGGTCACCGCCAGGGTGGCCGCCCATGGCTGCCACTTTCAAGAACGCGCGGATGATAACCGATCTTCCGGGAAAAGTCGCCGCTTCATGCGATTTTCATCGGTTGCCCGGCAAAAGCCATGATCGCTGGTATCAGAGGCCGGATGAGCATCTCGACCACCGCCCTCCTCAACCGCCGCACATTGTTCAAGGCCGCAGGCCTGGCAGCACTTGCCGGCATCGCCGCCTGCAGCACCGTCACGGTGCCGACCGGCGAAGGTGCCGGCGTTTCGTCTTCCGCCACGAGCACCTTGAGCACGATCCGCGCCTCGGCCGGGCTGCCGGCGCTGGCTCCCGACACGCAGCTCGAACAGGCGGCGCTGCAGCAGGCCGGCTACATGGCCTCGCGCGAGCGCATGAGCCACACCACCGGCTGGGGCAAGGATTTCGCCTCGCGCATGAAGGACAATGGCGTACGGGGCGCAACTGCTGAAAACATCGCCGAGGGCCGTTTCGACCAGCAAAAACTGTTCGACATCTGGATGCATTCGGACGGACACCGCCGCAACATGCTCGATCCGGATTTCAGCCGTTTCGGGCTCGCCTATGTGCGCGACGGCCGCGATCCTGCCTTGCGCTACTGGGCGCTGGTGCTCGGCCGTTGAAAGCGGCGGGCCGCCAGCGGGCGGCTCCCCAACGGGTCGGTGTGCGAACGCAGCCGGCGGTAGCGCTGTTTTCCATCTGCGCCCATTGGGCTAAGGTGACACGGACGCGAAATCGAGACTGCCGGGGGGAATGCGATATGCGGACCAGCTGCATAGTCCTGATCGGGCTTCTATCGATCGCCCCCGCAGCCGCGGAGGATGTCCAGTGTCCGAAAGGCAGTCAATTGCCCCAGGAAGTAGACACCACACCCGATTGCCTGGCGGCCCACAAGTTACATCAGGCTTGCGCCTGGGGATCGAGCGGCGACGAATTCATGTCGGAAGCCGTGATCGACAAGTGCAAGGCCGGGTTTTTCGATCGACTGAGCCACAGGCAAATGCGCCTGTATGAAAGGCGCCTCGAAGCATGCGGTGAACGCTACCCCGTCACCGAGGATGGCGGGTCAATCCAGATATACCTGTCATCGATGTGCGCCGAGGATCTCGCTGCGACTTATTTCAAGGCCGCAAAGGGTGGGCGAATTGCGGCGACGCCACGCTGGAGCGTGCCCAATATAGCTGAGTGAACGAACCACTCGCCCGTATCAGTTCCTTGCATACGGACTAAAGCGCGTCGCGAATCTTTCAGATTCGCTCCATGCGCTTTAGTTTTGATTTTACGCATGTCTTTATCCCGAAACCGGTTCCCACTTTCGGGAGACATGCCTTTAAGCTGGCCGCCAAAAGACCGCTTCAATCCATATGCGCCGCCGGCGCACCGCCCGTCGGCGCGGCCCTCGGCTTGCGCAGCAGGACGACGAACGGGATCGCGATCAGCGTCATCACCATCAGGATTTTGAAGTCGTTGATGTAGGAGATCATCATCGCCTGGGCATTCACCGCACGGTCGACCTGCGACAGCGCCGCGGCGTTGCCGCCGGCGGCCGCCGGCGAGGCAGCCCATAGGTTCGGGTTATAGGGGTTGATGAAGGCCGAAAGCTCGGTGTGGTTGATCTGGGTGTTGCGCACCATCAGCGCGGCGACCACCGACACGCCGATCGAGGAGCCCAGATTGCGCACCAGGCTGAACAGCGCGGTGGCATCGGTGCGGTAGCGCGCGTCGAGCGTGGCGAAGGCCACCGTCGACAGCGGCACGAACACCATGCCCATGCCGAGACCCTGGATGACACCCGAGGTGAGGATCAGCCAATTGTCCATCTGCGGCGTGAAGCTTGCCATGGTGTAGAGCGACTGCGCGGTTAGCAGGAAGCCGATGGCGACGAGGATCCTCGCGTCAAACCTGTGCATGATGCGGCCGACCACCAGCATCGAGATCATCGTGCCGATGCCGCGCGGACCCAGCACGACGCCGATCGTCACGGTCGGGTAGCCGAAAATGTTAGCCAGCATCGGCGGCAAAAGCGACATCGAGGCCAGGATCAGCACGCCCATGACGAAGATGAAGCCTAGCCCGGTCACGAAATTCTGGTCGAGGAAGATCTTTGGATCGATGAAGGGGTGCTCGGCCGTCACCGTGTGGATGGTGAACACCCAGAAGCCGGTGAGCGACAGAGCGAGCTCGATCCAGATCTCGGCCGAGTTGAACCAGTCGACCTCGCCGCCGCGATCGAGCAGGAGCTGCAGCGCGCCGACGCCGAGCGACAGCATGGCGAAGCCGAAGAAGTCGAAGCCGCGCAGTCGCTTTGGGATGACTGGCAGATAGGCGGCCATGCCGAGAAAGGCCAAAATGCCGACCGGCAGGTTGATGAAGAACACCCAGCGCCAGTTGAAGTTTTCCGTCAGCCAGCCGCCCAGCGTCGGGCCCAGGATCGGCCCGAGCATGATGCCGGCACCCCAGATCGCCATCGCCTGGCCATGGCGTTCCTTCGGATTGATATCGAGCAGGAAGGTCTGTGACAGCGGCACGATGGCCGCGCCGAACACGCCCTGCAGTAGGCGGAAGAGCACGATCGTCTCGAGGCTCCAGGCAAGGCCGCAGAGCATGGAAAAGATGGTGAAGCCGACGACGGAGGCGAGGAACAGCTCCTTGCGGCCGAGCCGGTCGGCGAGCCAGCCGGTGACCGGCGTCATGATCGCCGCCGCCACGATATAGGAGGTCAGCACCCAGTTGATGTTGTCGGGCGAGGCGCCGAGGTCGCCGGTCATGGTCGGCAGAGCGACATTGGCGATCGTGGTGTCGAGCGCCTGCATGATCGTCGCCAGCATCAGCGCGACGGTGATCAGCCCGCGATGCGGCACTTCCTTGAAGGGTTCGGGCGTGCTCATGATGCTAGGTCGTGTGGTCAGTTATGGTTTGGAGCTGGATGAGGTCAAAAATGGTTAGATGTGAGGAGCGAGCGCCGCCAAGACTTGCGTCTTGGCAAGCGAAGCGACGCTGCAGATGACCATTTTTCACCTCACCGCCTCCGGCGGCGGCGCTTTTGACCGATGAGCGCGTCGGCTATCGTAGCAAGCCGCAAGGCTTGTGTCCTCACCCTCCTTCTCCTCGGTCAAAATCGCTCCCGTCCAGCCCAAAACCATAACTGACCACACGACCTAAACTTCCAGCAGGTCACAAAAAAATGTACACTGGGCTTCCGGGCGGCAATGCCTTCCGTTGAGAGACCCTCATCGCGGTGGGACGCGACTATCGATGTGGGGGTTACATCGACTGAAAGTCTCTATTGGAGCGGATGCCTGCCGCCCGGAAACCTGAGGACCGACGGGTCCGTGACGAAGGTTTCGGTTTCGATCGCGCCGCCAGGCGGCTGATCTTAAACGCTTATCCTTCCCACTCCTCCCATCAGACCAATCCCTGCTCCGCCTCCACGGGGCGTATCGTTACTGCGCGTGCTCTCCTGCCGTGGCATGGCCGAAGATCGACGGCAGGCCGCGCGCCACGCCGGTGTCGACGGTGACGGTGGCGCTCATGCCGGTGCGCAGCGCCATTCTGGCGTCGGGATCAGTCAGTTCCAGGCGCACCGGAATGCGCTGCGTGACCTTGACCCAGTTGCCGGTGGCGTTCTGCGCGGGCAGCAGCGAGAACTCCGCGCCCGTGCCGGCGCCGATCGCCTTGACGGTCGCCTCGAAGGTGCGGCCCGGATAGGTGTCGACGACGATCTCGGCCTTCTGGCCCGGCTTCATGTTGGTGAGCTGGGTCTCCTTGAAATTGGCGTTAATCCAGGTGTCGCCGGTCTCGACCAGCGCAAACAGCGGCGTGCCGACGGACACATACTGGCCGACCTTGAACGAGGCGGCCTGGTAGATGATGCCGTCGGCAGGCGCCTCCACCGTCGTCTGCGCCAGGTCATAGGCCGCCTTATCGCGCGCGGCCAAAGCGGCCATCACGGTCGGATGCTTGTCGGTTTCGATGTCCGGGTTGCCGCCGAGCGCCGCCTTGGCGCTGACGATGCCTTGCTGCGCGACGGCCAGCTGCTGCTTGGCCTTGTCGAGATCGTTGCGTGCCTGGTCGAGCGAGGACTTGGCGTTGATGCCCTTTTGGGCGAGATCGGCGGCGCGGTCATATTGCGACTGCGCGTAGTCGACCTCGCTGCCGGCGGACTTTTCCTGCGCCATCGCCTGGCTGTAGGCGGCGCGCAGCTGCTCGACATTGAGGCGCGCAGCGGCAACGGCGGCGTCGGCCTGGGCAAGCGCTATTGTGTAGGGTTCCGGATCGATGACGAAGAGAAGATCGCCCTGCTTGACCAGCTGGTTGTCGGCGATGCCGACCTGGACGATGCGGCCGGCCGTGTCGGAGGCGACCGAAATCCTGGCCTGCTGCAAATTGGCGTTCTCGGTCTCCTGGTAGCGGCCGCCGGTCACCCAGACGTACGAACCGCCGGCAAGCAGCGCCAGCGGCAGGGCGACCATCAACAGGAAGCGGCCGATACGGCTCTTCTTCTTCGGCGCCGCCGGAGCAGGCTGAGGCTCAGGCGCCGCCGTGACCGGAGCGACCGCCGGCTGCGCCGGGGCTTCAGCGATCGGCTGCGCCGACGCAAGCTTGGTTACGTTGTCGTCTTCCCGCTTGGCTGCTGCGTTCATGCCGCGGTCCCTTCCCTGCTCTTGATCTTTTCGAGGGACAATGCCTCGCCGTCCGCCAGGTTCTGGACGATCGTGTCCAGAACCCGGATCAGGACGCGCCGGTCTTCCGGCGAAACACCGGTCAAGGACTCCTCATAGACCTCGCCGGCAAGGCTTTTGACATCTGCGTAGGCAGCGCTCGCCTTCTCGGTCGGGAAGATCATGCGCACGCGCCGGTCGGTGGCGTCCTGGCGGCGTTCGATCCAGCCGCCCTCCTCCATGCGGTCGACGAGGCGCGAGACACTGATCGGCTCGATTTCGAGCAGTTCGGCCAGCCGCGCCTGCGTGATGCCCTCTTCCTTGGCGACGCGCACCATCAGTCGCCATTGCGCCGAGGAAAGCCCCAACCCGCTGGCGCGCGCCTCGAAGCGCTTGCGCATGAGACGCTGCACGTCGTGGATCAAAAATCCCAATCTGTCGATGCCATCTGAAACCATGAGCGATAGATATAATAAGCGTGCTTACTATTCAAGAGGAAGCTTTGCGCCAGAAGCCGGCAAATCGGCATATCAGGCATTTGATACATTCATGGTTAGCGGTTCGTGAACGGCTACCCGGGCCAAAGCTGCGGTTTCAGGCGATGCATTCACAGCGCGGCGTCAACCGTCTGAAAATTCACTGTGTTTCTGTCGCACGCTAGCGCCTCCATGCTCGCTCATGGTAAAGCTTGAGCCGTGGATCGGGGGATCACGCAATGCCGACGCTCTACGCGCTGAAGCCGGCCTTCCAGGACAGGCTGCGGCCGCTTGTCGGCCGGCTGGCGGCCATGGGGGTGTCAGCCAACGGTATTACCATACTGGCCGCTGGTCTCTCGATTGCGGCCGGAGCGGCGATCGCGGCGGCGCCCGGTTCGCGCCTGCTTCTGCTGCTCATTCCCCTAGTGCTGTTCGTGCGCATGGCGCTCAACGCCATGGATGGCATGCTGGCGCGGGAACATGGCCAGGCTTCTACGCTTGGCATGTATCTCAACGAAATCTGCGACGTCGTCTCCGATCTGGCGCTCATCCTGCCCTTCGCCGCCTTCCCGCAGTTTGGCGTCTGGGGCGTCATCGCCTTTGCCATTGCGGCGATGCTCACCGAGTTCGCCGGCGTGCTCGGCGTTCCCGCCGGGATCGGGCGCAACTATGCCGGGCCGTTCGGCAAGAGCGACAGGGCGCTGGCGCTCGGTGTGGTGGCGGCCCTATGCGCCGTCGGGCTGTGGCCGGCGGCGATCGCGCCCTTTGTGTTTCCGGCCATGGCTACGCTTTCGCTGCTGACCGCCATAAACCGGATACGCGTCGGCCTTACTGGCAACACCGGCTAAGCATTAAGGCTCGCGATGCCGTCCGAGGGGAACAGCATGCTTCACGAACAGATCGCCACCGCACCGGCGGAAAGCCTCGCGCGGCAAGCGCAGGAACGCAGCTTCCACAGTCATGACGGCACGGAGATTTTCTACCGTTTCTGGCCGACGGTTGGGGAGGCCAAGGGCGCGGTCGTGCTCTTCCATCGCGGCCACGAGCATGGCGGCCGCATGGCGCATCTGGTCGACGAACTCAGCATGCCGGACTATGCCTTCTACGCCTGGGATGCGCGCGGCAACGGCCGCTCCGCCGGCGAGCGCGGTTATGCCCCGTCCTTTGCCGCACTGGTGCGCGACATCGACTGTTTTATGCGCGAGATCGCCGCCAAGGACGGCTTTGGCGCACAGGATATCGCGCTGATCGCGCAATCCTTCGGCGCCGTGCTCGCCGCCGCCTGGGTGCATGACTATGCGCCGAAACTGCGCGCCGTGGTGCTGGCGTCGCCCGCTTTCTCGGTCAAGCTCTATGTGCCTTTCGCCAAGGAAGGCATCGCGCTTTGGCAGAAGATCAAGGGGCGCTTCTTCGTCAATTCCTATGTCAAGGCGAGCCTGCTCACCCATGACCCGGTGCGCATCGCCTCCTTCGAGAACGATCCGCTGATCACGCGTCCGATCGCTTCCAACATCCTGGTCGAGCTCTACCAGCACGCGGCGCGCATCGTCGCCGACGCCCGCGCCATCACCGTGCCGACGCAGCTTCTGCTGTCCGGCAGCGACTGGGTGGTGCGGCATGGCCCGCAGCACGAGTTCTTCGTCAATCTAGGCAGCCGCATCAAGGAACGGCATGTGCTGCCGGGGTTCTTCCACGACACGCTCGGCGAGCGCGACCGCGCCAAGGCGCTCGCCCTGATCCGACCGTTCATCGAAGGGCGGTTTGCTGCGCCGGCCGAAACTGTCGACCTGAAGCAGGCAGACATTGCCGGCTACACGCGCGACGAGGCCGACAGGCTCGCCTCGCCGCTCGATCTCCTGTCGCCCAAGGGCCTCTACTGGGCGATGAGCCGCGCCTCCATCCGCATCGGCAGCTGGTTCTCGCGCGGCATGAAGATCGGCGTCGGCACCGGCTTCGATTCCGGCTCGACGCTGGACTATGTCTACGAGAATGACGCGCGGGGATTGGGGCCGATCGGCCGCATGGTCGACAGGACTTTTCTCGACGCCATCGGCTGGCGCGGCATCCGCCAGCGCAAGCTCAACCTCGAGGAACTGATCGGCCAGGCTTTGGCTACGCTGAAAGCAGCCGGACGGCCAGGCCATATCCTCGACATCGCCGCCGGCCACGGCCGCTACGTGCTCGACGCCATCGCCCAGAGTGCCGAGCAGCCGGCCAGCGTGCGCCTGCAGGATTATTCCGACCTCAATGTCGAGCTCGGCCGCAAGCTGATCGCCGACCGGCAATTGCCGATGAGCGTCTCGTTCCGCCGCGCCGACGCTTTCGATGGCGATGGGCTCGCCGCGCTGAACCCGGCGCCGGACCTCGCCATCGTCTCCGGCCTCTACGAGCTGTTCGCGGACAATGCGCCGATCACGCGCTCGCTCGGCGGTCTCGCCCGCGCCATGCAGCCTGGCAGCCTGCTGATCTACACCAACCAGCCCTGGCACCCGCAGCTCGAAATGATCGCGCGCAGCCTGACCTCGCATCGCGGCGGCCAGGCCTGGGTCATGCGACGACGTACGCAAGCCGAGATGGACCAGTTGGTCGAGGCGGCAGGCTTCGAGAAGCTCGACCATCGCATCGACCAATGGGGCATCTTCACCGTCTCGCTGGCAAGGCGGGTTTAGGAACCGCCCACGCATGCCTGCCAGCGCCGAGCCCCAGCCACTGTCACCCATCGCCGAGCCCTATAGTCGCGTCGTCCTGCGGGCGGCGCTGTGGCTCGCGTTCCTGGCGCCGTTCTTCTATTCGACCTACGGCTTCGCCAATTGGCTGGCCTCGACACGCAATCAAGTCGGCAGCATCGTCTTCTCTTGGGAACACCATGTCCCGTTCCTCGCCTGGACGATCGTGCCCTACTGGTCGATCAACCTGTTCTACGGCCTGTCGCTGCTGCTCAATGACAGCCGGCAGGGCGTCGACCGGCTGGCCGGCCGCTACCTCACCGCGCAGATCGTCGCCGTTTCCTGCTTCATCCTGTTTCCGCTGACCGCCACCTTCGTGCGGCCGGCAACCACCGGCCTGCCCGGCTTCCTGTTCGCGGTGCTCGGCGGCTTCGACAAGCCGTTCAACCAGGCGCCTTCCCTGCATATCGCGCTTCTGGTGATCATCTGGGACCATTGGCGCCAGCGCCTTTCCGGCCCCCTGCTCACGCTCTGGCACTTTTGGTGTTTGCTGATCGGCGCCTCGGTGTTGACGACGTGGCAGCACCATTTCATCGACATCCCGACCGGCGCGCTGCTCGGCTTCTTCGCGCTATGGCTGTCTCCGGCCCGGGACGAGCTGCCCTTCTCCGGCTTCCGTCTGACCGCAGACGGCAAGGCGCGGCGCCTTTCGCTCTACTACTCGCTGGGCGCCGCGCTGGCGCTCGCCGGCGCGTCCATCGGCGCCTTCTTGTCGGCTGTCGCGCTTGTGCTTTTGTGGCCTTCGCTGGCACTGGCCATCGTCGCTTTCGGCTATTCCGGCGCCGGGCCAAAAGTGTTCCAGAAGACGGCGGACGGCCGCGTGTCGCTGGCAAGCCGCGTCCTGCTCTGGCCATACCGGCTGGGCGCCAGGGTCAACGTCTGGGCCTGGACGCGCAAGCTGCCGCCGGTGGTTGCCGTCATCGACGGCGTCTTTCTCGGGCGCTTTCCCGACGCTGCCGAAGCACACGCCTTCGGCACGGTAATCGATCTTGCCGCTGAGTTGGAGCGGCCGCGCGACGCGCCGGGCCGCTGGATCAGCTTTCCCACGCTCGATCTCCTGCCGCCGCGCGCGGACACGCTCGACGAGGCGGTGGCGGCAATCGAGCCGGCGCGTCGTCAGGGCACGGTGCTGATCTGCTGCGCGCTGGGCTTCCAGCGCAGCGCCACGGTCGTCGCCCTCTGGTTGGTCGCTAGCGGCCGTTCGCACACGCCGGCGCAGGCGCGCAAGCATCTCGCCGCCTCCGGTCGACCGGTGCATCTTCAGGTCGGATTGGACGAGCCGGCATGAGCGACGACGCCTATCAGCGCAAGACCGCCGCCTTCGCCGCGATACTCGCCAAGCAGGCGGCATGGCCGGCCGCGATCGTGATCGCCGGCGACAGCATCGCGCCGCTGGTCGCCTCGGCGCGCGGCGCGCTCCATGCGCCGCTTGCGGTGCTGGCGTTGCTGGTGGCGGCGGCCAGTGCCATCGTGGTGCTCGGGCTCTCGGCGCTTCTCGCCTTCGATGCGCTGCTGTTCCGGCTGATGGCGACGCATGGCGACGAGATGTCCGGAGGCGCCGCGGTCGACGACATGCTGGCGCGCATGCGGCTGAAGCCCGCCCCGGCCACGCCGCGCCCGCTCGACGATCGCATCGCCGGAACACGCCGCCTGCTGGCCCGGCAGCGGATCGCCTTCGCGGTCTTCGTCGTCGCGTTCCTCACCGCCGGATTCTGGATGCCGAGATGAGCAAGCTTTCGCTGCGCACCTACACGCTGTTGCAGACAGTGACCTCGGTCGGCCTTTCGGCGATCGCCTGGGCGGTCACCGGCGTGCGGCCGATCTGGAGCGGCAGCGAGCCGTCGGACCGGCAGCGCATCTATTTCGCCAACCACACCAGCCATGGCGATTTCATCCTTCTTTCGGCCTGCCTCAGCGAGGCGGAGCGCGCGAAGACGCATGCGATCGCCGCGGCCGAATATTGGGGCAAGTCGCGGCTGCGCCGCTTCATTGCCGAGGACATGCTGTCCTCCGTGCTGATCAGCCGGCAATGGACGAACGAGGCGGAGCACCCGATCTCGATCATGCTTTCCGTTCTCGACCAAGGTCATTCGCTGATTATCTTCCCCGAAGGCACCCGCAACACCAGCGACGAGCTGCTGCCTTTTCGTTCCGGGCTTTACAATCTGTCGATGGCGCGGCCCGACGTCGAGCTGATCCCCTGCTGGATCGAGAACATGTCGCGCGTGCTGCCCAAGGGGCAGTTCCTGCCGGTGCCGCTGCTTTGCCGCGTCGTCTTCGGCGCCCCCGTCGCGGTGGCGCCGGGCGAAGAGCGGCGCGCCTTCCTCCAGCGCGCCCGCGCCGAGCTTCTGGCGCTCGATCCGCGCCCCGACCGAGACGATTGATGCGCCACGAAATCAGCATTCTCATCATCGGCCTCTTCGTGGTGCTGAGCACCGCCAGCGTCACCGCCGCCATCCTGTCGGCGCGCGCGCCGAAGCCGCTCAGTTCGACGCTGGTCAACCTGACGCAGCGCATCAACGCCTGGTGGGTGATGGTGGCGCTGATGACGGTCGCCTTCTTCTTCGGCCGTTACGGCATGACTATCCTGTTCGCGCTGATCTCGTTCGCGGCGCTGCGCGAATTCGTGACGCTGACGCATAGCCGCCGCAGCGACCACTGGGTATTGCTCGGCATGTTCGGCATCGTCATCCCCTTTCAGTATTGGCTGGTGTGGACTGCCTGGTACGGCCTCTTCGTCATCTTCATCCCGGTCTACTGCTTCCTGCTGATGCCGGCGATCACGGCGCTGCACGGCGATACCGAACGTTTTCTGGAGCGTGTCTCGGCGCAGCAATGGGCGATCATGATCTCGGTCTATTGCGTCAGCCACGTGCCCGCTTTGCTGACGCTCAACGTGCCTGGTTTCGAAGACCGCAACCTTCTGCTCATCGCCTTCCTGATTATCGTCGTGCAAGGCAGCGATGTGCTGCAATACATCTTCGGCAAGCTGTTCGGAAAGCATCGCTTCTCGCCGAACGTGTCGCCGTCGAAAACCTGGGAGGGGGTGATCGGCGGGCTGGTCGCGTCGAGCTTCCTTGGCGCGCTGCTCGCCTTCATCACGCCGTTCTCGCCGCTGCAGGCCTCGGCCGTCGCGTTCATTGCCTGCACGATGGGCTTCCTCGGCGGCCTTGTCGCCTCGGCGATCAAGCGCGACCAGGGCGTCAAGGACTGGGGGCATCTGATCGAAGGCCATGGCGGCATGCTCGACCGCACCGACAGCCTGGTCTTCGCGGCGCCGATCTTCTTCCATCTTGTGCGCTATTTCTGGACGGTGTGAGCGTCGGCATCGGCGTCTTTCCGAGTCGTTCCGAGGCCACCTCACCCAAACATCGGAAAATTTTCAGAAACCGTTCGGGATTTCGCGCCGCCGAAATCGCAAAACGTTCTGGCCGGCACAAGTCAGCCGAAACACCGGTTTGCCTCGCAGCCAGCACGATTTTCAGCCTGCCGCGTCCTCCCAAGCGCGGCCGCAAATCTGGGCATGGAGACAACATGATTGCCGCATTGCATCACAACAAGCCGCTCAGGCGCCGCCTCGTCGCTGGCTCGATAGTCGCCCTCGCCTGCGGCGCCGCAACAGTCTGGCACGGCGCCACAAGCGAAGCTTCGAACGCCGCACCTGCCACGCCCGAGACCAAGCTGGTCAAGGCAGTTTCGGTCTCGCCGGCACCCGCCGTGGATAACCGCGTCGCCGTCGGCGAGATCAAGCCGCGGCTGGAGAGCGACCTCGGTTTTCGCGTCTCGGGCAAGCTCATCCAGCGTACCGCCGAGATCGGCGCCACTGTGAAGAAGGGCGAGGTTCTCGCCCGCGTCGACGACCAGGATTATCGCAACCGGCTCGCCAGCGCCGAGGCAGACGTGGCGGCGGCCGAGGCCGTTGTGGTCGAAGCCAGCGCCGCCGAAGCACGCATCAGCGCCCTGCTCGTGAAGGGTTTCACGACACGCGCCAACCATGACGCGACGCTGAAGAATCTTCGCTCGGCCGAAGCGAAGCTGAAATCGGCCAACATCGCCTTCGCGATGGCCAAGGACCAGCTCGGCTATACCGAGCTGCATGCGGAGTTCGACGGCATCGTCACCGCCACCGGCGCCGAAGCCGGCCAGTCGGTCAATGTCGGGCAGATGGTGGTGCGCGTCGCCGATCCGAAGAGCCGTGACGCGGTGTTCTCCATCGCGGAAGCCGCCTTTGCCAGCGACCAGCGCGGCAAACAGATCCCCGCCGTCACCGTCTCGTTGCTCAGCAATCCCGCGATCTCGGCCATCGGCACGGTCAGCGAGATCGCGCCGATGGCCGATGCCGCCACCCGCACCTTTCAGGTGAAGGTCTCGCTCGAGAATGCGCCTGACGAGATGCGTTTCGGCGCGAGTGTCGCCGGCCGCGTCGAGATAGCGGGTGCGCCGGTCGTGCAACTGCCCGGCAGCGCGCTGTTCGACAAGGACGGCCAGCCCGCCGTGTGGGTGGTCGACTCCAATTCGGCGGTGGAGCTGAAGCCCGTCGCCATTGCCCGCTACGAGACCGACCGCGTCGTCGTCAGCGACGGGCTCGCCAAGGGCGACCGGGTCGTTACCGCCGGCGTAAACCGGCTGCGGGAACACGAAAAAGTTCGTATCGTTGAGGGAGAAGGAAAATGACCATGTCAAAGACCAAGGTCCTCGTCGCCGGCGCCGGCCCGACCGGGCTGACGCTCGCGCTTTGGCTGACCAGGCTTGGCGTGCCGGTGCGCATCTTCGACAAGGCCATCGCTCCCGGCGAGACCTCTCGTGCGCTGGCCGTCCAGGCGCGCACGCTGGAATTCCACCGCCAGATCGGTATCGTCGACGACGTGCTGGCGGCAGGGGTGAAAATCGAACAGCTTACTGTGCACACACCGGCGGGTGTCGCGGCAAGGCTGCCGCTGGGCGATTTCGGCCGCGGCATCAGCCCCTATTCCTTCGCCTTTGCGCTACCGCAGGATATCCACGAGCGCGTGCTGATCACGCATCTGGCGCGAGCCGGCGTCGAGGTCGAGCGAGGTACCGAGTTGGTCGCGTTCCAGGACAAGGGTCATGCGGTCATCGCAACGCTGAGCAAGGAAGGCCAGACGGAGACCGTCGTTGCCGACTACCTTGCCGGTTGCGACGGCGCGCACAGCACGGTGCGCCACGGGCTGAATATCGGTTTCCCCGGCGGCGCCTACGAGCAATCCTTCTATGTCGCCGACGTGAAAGGCCGAGGCGACATCACCCGAAACGGCATGGACACCACCATCAGCACCTACGGCTTCGCCATCGTCATGCCGGTCCGGCAGTCGGGCTCGATCCGGCTGATCGGCATCGTGCCGAAGGCGCATGAGGCGGATGAGACGATCAGCTTCGAGGCGATCCGCGCCGATGTCGAACGCGACACGGGCGTAACGGTCGACGAGGTCAACTGGTTCTCGACCTACCGCGTCCATCACCGCGTCGCCGAGAATTTTCGCGTCGGCCGCGTATTCCTCTGCGGCGATGCGGGCCACATCCACAGCCCGGCTGGCGGCCAGGGCATGAACACCGGCATGGGGGATGCGGTGAACCTTGCCTGGAAACTCGCCGCCGTGGTGCAGGGCCGCGCCGATCCGCGTCTGCTCGACAGCTACGAGCCCGAGCGCATCGCGTTTGCCCGCAAGCTGATCGAGAGCACCGACCAGGCCTTCCGCATCGCCACCAGCCGCTCCAGGCTCGTCGGTCTGTTCCGGCGCTACCTGATGCCGAAGATCCTGAACATCGCGCTGCACACGTCCTATGGTTCGCGCGCCTTCTTCGGTGTCATCTCGCAGGCGGCGATCCAGTACCGCGCCAGCCCGATCAGCTCAGGCACGGCCGGCAAAGTGAGCGGCGGCGACCGCCTTCCCTACGTGCCGATGCCAGGCAGCGACAATTTCGAGCTGCTGCGCTCACTCGACTGGCAGGTCCATGTCTATGGCGAGGTCAATGCCGAGTTCCGGGCGATGCTGGCCTCGACCGGCATTCCGGTCCACGCCTTCGCCTGGTCGGAGGCCGCCGCTAAAGCCGGCCTGCAGTGCGACGCCGCCTATCTGGTGAGGCCGGACGGCCATGTCGCGCTTGCTTCGCCGGTGCAGGAGGCCGCAAGCTTCCAGCGCTATCTCGCCGGGCTCGCCATCAGGCCAAGGGCGGCAGAGCGCGCACCCTACCGTGTGCCGGGCACCATGCACAGCCTGGCCTGAACAGTGCCCGCCAAATAGCGGGCGCTGACCGAAACCCAATCATCACTTGTTTTCGCCAGCCGGCAGAAGCCGGCGGAACGCGCCTTCGCGCGCGCTGAGAGGGATTTTGTCATGAGCAGCTTCAATCTTTCCGAATGGGCGCTGCGCCACCGCAGCTTCATCGTCTACCTGATGATCGCGGCCGCGCTCGCCGGGCTTTACGCCTATCGCGGCCTCGGCCGCGAGGAGGACCCGCCCTTCACCATCAAGACCATGGTGGTGAAGACGATGTGGCCGGGCGCCAGCACCAGCGAGACGGTCGAGCAGATCACCGACCGCGTCGAGAAGAAGCTCGAGGAGCTGCCCGATCTCGACTACGTCAAGAGCTACACCAAGCCCGGCGAATCCGTCGTCTTCGTCAACCTGAAGGATACCGTCGCCGGCGACCAGGTGCAGCCGCTCTGGTACCAGGTCCGCAAGAAGCTCAACGACATCAAGCCGACGCTGCCGTCCGGCGTGCAGGGTCCGTTCTTCAACGACGAGTTCGGCGATACCTATTCGCTGATCTACGCGCTCACGTCCGACAGCCTCAGCCATCGCGAGCTGAAGGATATGGCGACCAGCCTGCGCGCCGGGCTGCTTACCGTGAAGGACGTCGCCAAGGTCGACCTGATCGGCCAGCAGGACGAGAAGATCTATCTCGAATTCTCGACGCAGAAGGTGGCGGCGCTCGGCCTCGATGTCGGCACGCTGACGCAGGCGCTGCAGGCGCAGAACGCGCTGACGCCGAGCGGCACGGTCGATTCCGGCCCCGAGCGGATATCCATCCGTGTTTCGGGCAGCTTCACCTCGGAACAGAGCCTGAAGGCGATCAACTTCTACGCCAACGGCCATTACTTCCGCCTGGGCGATGTCGCCGAGGTCAAGCGCGCCTATTCCGACCCGCCGCAGCCGATGTTCCGCTTCAACGGCAAGCCCGCCGTTGGGATCGCCGTGTCGATGACGGCCGGCGGCGACGCACTGGCGCTCGGCGAGAACGTCAAGGAGAAGATGCACGAGATGGAGGCCGAGCTGCCGCTCGGCGCCGAGCTCGGCCTGGTCGCCGACCAGTCGCATGTGGTGGAAGAATCCGTCGGCGAGTTCACCAAGAGCCTCGGCGAGGCGATCGCCATCGTGCTTGCCGTGTCGCTGCTGGCGCTCGGCTGGCGGCCTGGCGTCGTGGTGGCCGTCGCCATCCCGCTGGTGCTGGCGATCACCTTCGTGACCATGGAGTATTTCGGCATCTCGCTGCAGCGCATCTCGCTCGGCGCGCTGATCATCGCACTCGGCCTTTTGGTCGACGATGCCATGATCGCGGTCGAGATGATGATCGCCCGCATGGAGGAAGGCTACGACAAGATCTCGGCCGCCACCTACGCCTATACCTCGACCGCCTTCCCGATGCTGACCGGCACGGTGGTGACGATCGCCGGTTTCGTGCCGGTGGGCTTCGCCAAGAGCGGCGCCGGCGAGTACTGCTTTTCGCTGTTCGCGGTCGTGGCGATCGCGCTCGTCGTCTCCTGGGTGGTGGCGGTGCTGTTCACGCCGCTCACCGGCGTCTTCCTGCTGCCCGATCGCATCAAGGGCCATGGCGGCAGCCATCAGCCGTCGCGCATCGCCCGCGGCTTCCAGGCGCTGCTCGAAGCCGCGATGCGAGCGAAGTGGCTGGTGCTGTCGGCGACCGCCGGGCTGTTCGCGCTCTCAGTCGTGGCCATGGGCTTCGTCGGCCAGGAGTTCTTCCCGAAGTCCGACCGGCCCGAGGTCATGCTCGACCTCACCTTGCCGCGCACAGCCTCGATCAAGGCGACGGACGCCGTCGTTGAGCGTGTCGAGAAGCTGCTCGCTTCGGATCCGGATATCGACCACTGGAGCTTCTATGTCGGCCAGGGCGCCGTGCGCTTCTACCTGCCGCTCGACGCGCAGCTCGCCAACGACTTCTTCGGTCAAGCCGTCGTGGTCACCAAGGGCCACGCCGTGCGCCAGGCGGTCATAGACCGGCTGGAGAAGGAGCTGTCGACCGGCTTCGACGACGTCATGGCCCGCGTCACGCCGCTGGAGCTTGGCCCGCCGGTCGGCTGGCCGCTGAAGTTCCGTGTCTCGGGTCCGGACCCGGACAAGACGCGGAGCCTCGCGCAGCAGTTCGCGCAAGTGCTCGGCAGCGACGCAGCGGTGCGCAACATCAACTACGACTGGAACGAGCCGGCCAAGGTCATCAGGGTCGAGGTCGATCAGGACCGGGCGCGCGCGCTGGGCATCTCCTCGCAGCAACTGTCGGAGACGATCAACGCGATCCTGTCCGGCTCGAAGATCACGCAAATGCGCGACGACATCTATCTCGTCGACATCGTCGCCCGCGCCGTGGATTCGGAACGCGCCAGCATCGATACGCTGCGCGGCCTGACGATCAGCGCGTCGGGCGGACGGCGGGTGCCGCTCGAACAGGTGGCGAAGCTCAGCTACCAGACCGAGCCGCCGCTGATCTGGCGCCGCGGCCGCCTGCCGACCGTGACCGTCCAGGCCGACGTCGCGGCGGGCGAGAACGCCACGGTTGTCTCGAAGCGGCTGGAGAAGGCTATCGCCGCGTTCAAGGCGGAGCTGCCGGCGCGTTACAGCGTCGAACAGGGCGGCGTGATCGAGGACAGCGCCAAGGCGCAGGCCAGCATCTTCGTGGTCTTCCCCCTGATGCTGTTCATCATGGCGACGGTGCTGATGATCCAGTTGATGAGTTTTCAGCGCCTGGTGCTGGTGCTGCTCACCGCTCCGCTCGCCATCATCGGCGTTGCCGGCGCGCTGCTCATCTCCGGCGCACCGATGGGCTTCGTCGCGATCCTCGGCGTGATGTCGCTGATCGGCATGGTGATCCGCAACTCGGTCATCCTGATCGCGCAGATCGACCAGCACATTGCCGCCGGGGAAGAACCGTGGGCCGCGGTGATCAGCGCCACCACGCACCGGCTGCGGCCGATCCTTCTCACGGCCGCGGCCGCCATCCTCGGCATGATTCCGATCGCGCCGACGGTGTTCTGGGGACCGATGGCTTACGCCGTGATGGGCGGGCTGATGGTAGCGACGGTGCTGACGCTGGTCTTCCTGCCGACGCTCTACGTCACCTGGTTCGGCATCAAGGCGCCGGCCGGGACCATCGCTGCGGCCGACCAGGCGACAGTCGCCGCCGAACCGCAAGCCATAGCGGCCTGAGCCTACTACCCAACCCGACCGGTCACGGCGGCAGCACCGCCGTGACAACTCCCAACCTCGAAAGGAAACGACCATGCCTCCCTTCTACGGCAATCTCCTTGTCCGCGTGAACGCCGGCTTCCTGATGCTGGCCTCGAGCGGCGGGCTCTTCACCGACATTGCCGGCTCCTTCTTCGGGCGCGGCCCGGAAGCGATCCTGCTTGGCGATGCGCCGGGCACCGGCATCGGCTTCATCGAGGCGCATGGGCTTGCCCTGATTATCGGCGTGACGCTCTGGCGCATCGCCTACTCCCGCAATTGGCACGCCGTCCTGGCTGCCGTGCACATGCTGCTCGGAACGGCAAACCTCTTGTTCTGGCAGTTCTTCATCTCCGCCGACGTGCTCGTCGTCGGCTACGTCACAACCGCGGCGCACTTTCTGTTCGTGGTTGCTCACCTGGCGGCACTGACCGGCTCGACCCGGCTTGCCGCTCAATCCTCCCGCTAGACTTCAACCCAACATCTGGAGAAACGAACATGCATATGAAATCGCTCAAGAAATACCGTTCGGCGGCAGCGCTCGCCCTCGCCCTTACAGCTGTCGAGATGGTGGGCAACGCTGTGCCAGCCCTGTCGCCCGTGAGCACCGCCGAGGCCCGCATCGGCGCGCCTTGGACGCCGCGCAGCGCCGCCGGCGTCGCTCGCCGCACAACCACCTGGCGCGTGCTGCGGCACACCACAGCCTGGGTCGCCACGCTGCCTGTCGGCTGCGTGCGCACCAAGGTCAATGGCTTCGACGTCTGGCGCTGCGGCGGCACCTACTACCGTGCCTATCAGGGCCGCTACATCGTGGTTGTCGCCGATTGATCGGGCTTTTAGTTTTGGACGCAATTCCGGACGGAAAACCGCCTACACTTTTCCTGGAATTGCCTTAGGTCTCGCCGAGGGCAAGTCTGACGCCTTCGGCGAGATGCTCGGCATCGGCCCGGTTCTCGAACGGCACGCCGCGCAACGCATAATCGAGCGGCGAGAACGGATCACCCTCCTCGATCAGGGCAATCTGCCGCTTCGCTTTCTCCATGTCCCCCATCTGGGCATAGCAGGCCGCCAGCCGCGTGCGAATCCAAGGCGCCGGGCGCGTCGCCAGTTCCAGCGCGTCGGCCGCCTGCCGGTATTCCCCCATCATATAGAGCGCCAGCGCGCGGTCGAACTGGTACCAATGCGGGTGCAGAGGATCGATGCGGATGCCGCGCGCCAGCCAGGTCAGCGCCTCCAGCGGCCGCCCGCGCATGGTGAGCAGCATCCCCATCTGCTCGATGCTATCGGCATCGTAAGGATTCAGCTGCAGCGCGATGCGCATGTGATGCTCGGCCGCCTCATGGTCGCGCATATAGAGGCGGATCAGCGACTGCACGCGATGCCCGGTCGGCTGGTCCGGCGACAGCGCCAGGCCCTTGTCGGCAAGGTCGCGCGCATTTTCCAGAACCGCGTCGCTGGCGCGCCCGAATTCCCCGTCCAATGCCCGCACTAGACCGAGATAGGTGTAAGCAAGGCCGTAGTTCGGATCCTTGGCGATCGCGGCCTCGAACAGGGCTTCGGCGCTGCGCTGGTCGGTCTGGGCGGGATCGCGCAGCATCGCGAAGCCGCGCAGCAGAAGCTCATAGGCGGCAAGGCTGGTGACCGGCTTGCGCGACGCCTGCTCCAGCCCGGCGTTGGCGACACGCGTGACCAGCCGGCTGACGATCTGCTCGACGATTTCGCGCTCGATCGCGAACAGCCCTTCGCCATGCGATTGGAAGCGGTCGCCCCAGAGCTGGCTGCCGGTGGCGATGTCGACGAGGCTGACCGCGACCACGACATGCTCGCCCTGCCGGCGCAGCGATCCTTCGACCAGATAGTCGGCACCGATGCGGGCGCGGATCTGCGGCCACTCGGCGCGGCCGAACGATGTGAAGGAGAAGCTGGAATTGCGTGCCAGCACCGTGACCGTGCCGAAGCGCGCGACGCCGTTGATCAGGTCCTCGGCGAAGCCGTCGACCATCGCCTCGTCGGCGGGGTCGCCGCTTTCATTGCGGAAGCGCACCACGGCCACGATGGGCTGGGTGCTGATCTCGGGCGCCGCCTCGGCCTCCGCGGCCAGCATATAGCCGCGCTTGGAGACGGTACGCACCATGTCGTCGCCCAGAACCTTGCGGATTTCACGCACCGACTGGGTCAACGAATCCTCCGTGACGTAGACGCCCGGCCAGACGACGTCCATCAGTTCTGATTTGGGCACGACGCGGCCCATGTTGCGCGCGAGATGCGAAAGCAGCGCATAGGCTTTCGGTCGCAGGAACAGCGGCTCGTTGACGCCGCGCAGCGTTCCCATGGCAAGGTCGAGCGTGAAGCTGCCGAACCGGAAGATCTGATCGGCCGTCGCCGTCGTCATCGGGACACCCCTTCCCGCCTATCCGCATTTGCCGTGTCGATTCCACTTCGAGGCGGCATGCATGAGCGCATTATTGCCCAAGGCGCAATTTCGATCAAACTGGCCGGCGGCGCGGCGGCTAGGATCGCCCCGCCAAATGCGAGGAGCCATGAACCCGACCGAGAAAGCGCTGTGGTTTGTCGAGAGCCATCTGCCGGACGCCGTCAGTCTCGACGATGTCGCGGCAAGCAGCGGCGTGTCGCGTTTCCATGTGACGCGCGCCTTCGGGGCCGCCACCGGGCGGTCGGTCATGGGTTATTTGCGGGCGCGCCGCCTGAGCGAAGCTGCGCGCAAGCTGGCCGGCGGCGCGCCCGACATTCTCCAGGTCGCGCTCGACGCCGGCTACGGTTCGCATGAGGCGTTCACGCGGGCTTTTCGCGATGCGTTCGGCTCCACGCCGGAGCTGGTGCGCGCGCAAGGCTCAACCGACAACCTCGATCTCGTGGAGCCTATCCTGATGGACAGCACCCTTCTCACCACGCTCGAGCCGCCGCGCTTCGAGACCAGCCGCCCCTTCCTCATCGCCGGACTCGGCGAGCGTTACAGCTGCGAAACCAGCGCCGGCATACCGATGCTGTGGCAGCGCTTCGCGCCCTATATTGGCAACATTCCCGGCGAGGTCCCCGGCGTCTTTTACGGCGTTTGCACCAATGGCGACGATGCCGGCAATTTCGATTACATCGCCGGCGTCGAGGTGAAGGATTTCTCCGACCTGCCCAAGGATTTCTACCGCGTTCGGGTGCCGGCGCAGAAATATGCGGTGTTCTCGCATCGCGAGCACATCTCGACCATCCGCCGCACCGTCAACACGATCTGGAACAGCTGGCTGCCGGCCTCGGGACACGAGATCGCCGACGCACCGGAATTCGAGCGCTACGGGCCCGAATTCGACGCGCACACCGGCAATGGCGGATTGGAGATCTGGGTGCCGGTGAAGGGGTGAGAAAGGCTCCCCTTCTCCCCTTGCTGCGGGAGAAGCTGTCGCCGAAGGCGACAGATGAGGGGTGCTCCAGCGGAGTGAGACGTCGGCTTTCCCTGGAGCACCCCTCATCCGCCGCCTCGCGGCCACCTTCTCCCGCAAGGGAGAAGGGAAGAGGCTAAAGCTCCAGATCCCACGTCTGCCCGACCAAATCCTTGCCGAAGGAATGATGGCGCTCCTCATCGACCAGCTTGAAACCCGCGGCCTGGTAGATGCGGCGGGCCGAGCCCAGTATGTCGTTCGTCCACAGCGTCAGCGTCTTGTAGCCCTTGGCGCGGGCGAAGGCGATGCACTCGTCGACCAGCCGCCGGCCGATGCCAAGGCCCCGCGCCGAAGGCTCGACATAGAGCAGCCTGAGCTTCGCGACTTCGGGCGACTTGCGCACGACGAAGACCGAACCGACCACCTCGCCTTCGCGCTCGGCGATCCAGGCACGCTCCCACTTTGGATCGAATTTCTTGACGAACTCGGCGAGGATCTCGGCGACCAGCGCCTCGTAGGTTCCGTCCCAGCCATACTCCTCGGTGTAGAGCATGCCCTGACGGCGCGTGATCCAGCCGATGTCGCCTACCTGCAGCGGCCGCAGGATGTAGGGCACCTTGGGTTCGGGCCTGTCGCCAAGCAGGTCCTGCACGGTGCGCATCGCCTTGACCAGCCGCTCCTGGTCAGCGGGCGCCAGACGATCGAGCAGCGCGCGCACCTGGTCGTGCGAATCCTGGTTGAGCGGCGCGAAGGCTTGCCTGCCCGCCGGCGTCAGCGCGATCGATGATCGGCGCGCGTCCGCCTCGCTGGCCTCGCGCTCGACCAGGCCGCGCTCCTCGAATTTCTTCAAGAGGCGGCTGACATAGCCCGGGTCGAGGCCAAGGTCGCGCACCAGGTCGCTGGCGACGAGCCCGTCGCGATGGGCAAGCTCATAAAGCACCCGCGCCTCGGTCAGCGAGAACGGGCTCTTCAGAAGGCCCTCGTCGAGCAGGCCGATCTGGCGGGTGTAGAAGCGGTTGAACGCGCGCACCGTGTCGATGCGCTCCTTGCCGGGGTGATCGTGGATGGTCATGGGATGTCCTCCTGCCTTGGACAGGATCAATCATTTAGTTGACTGCGTCAATAAAATGGTTGCGGCGGCACTTTTGTTAGCTGGCGGGAAAGCGCCCCCCTCTGTCCTGCCGGACATCTCCCCCACTTGGGGGGAGATCGGACGTCACGCCAGCCTTCGCCAATCTTCAACGATGCAGAAATGGCGAACCGCCGAAGCTGCTGATCTATCGTGGGGGAGATGTCCGGCAGGACAGAGAGGGGCGCGAAGGAATGCGACCGAACGCATTTTTGGGCGGACGAATTCATCCCATCGGCAGCACCGGCCAGAACTCGACGATCCGCCCGCCGGCAAAAACCGCGATCGCCCCGAAATGCTGCAGCACGGTCTCGCTTTGCGTCGGCCGCAGGAAGGCGTAGTCGCCGGGCTTCACGTCCGCGCTCGCCGGCAGGCCCATGAATTGTTGATTGGAGGAAAGGCCGATCAGACCATTCGGCTTCATGCCTTCGGGGAACACCGGTTCGGCCATCCATTTGCCGCCATAGAGATAGCAGCCCTTCTTCGGGAAGAGGCCGAGCGCCTGCAGCGCCCGGGAAACCGACGGCGGACCGGGCAGCATCGGGTCGAGCGCCTTGAGGATCGGCGTCGCGATGAAGGCGGCCGGCTGGAGACCGTCGAGGCCAGGGGTGTCGAAGTCGCTCGGCAGCACGAAGGCCGAGCCGATCGACACTTCGTTGGCGACGCGGCCGCCATGCAGCAGCGCCGTCTTCGAGCCGCCGATGTTCAGGATGCGGCGCTGGTCCGGATCGAGGGCAGCGGCGAATTCCGCCGCCTTAGCCGAAGCCTGCTTCAGCGCCCTGGCCGCGCCGCCGAACAGGCCCGGTATCTCCGGCGCATGCGCCTCATAAGCCATGATGCCTTCGCAGCGCAGGCGCTCCGGTATCGTCAGCGCCTTAATCTCGGCTGGACTGGAAAAACCGCCGCGATGCAGGCCGACATCGACCTCGAAGGCGAAGCGCAGGTCGGCGTCGAGCGCGGCGGCCAAAGCGCCGTAGTCGGCCAGCCGTTCCGGCGTGTCGATCAGCCAGCAGACGCGCGACCACCAGCCGGCGCCGCCTCTAGTCAGCGCGGCCCTGCCGGCGCCCACCGGCATCGGCTTGCCGTAAAGCAGATCGCCCTCGGGAAAGGCGTCGAGCACGGCCTGCGTCACCGGCGGATGGAAGGACATGAAGCGGTTGGTTTCGAGGGCTCGCGCGATATGCGACAGCAGCGGCATGCAAGGCAGCGATTTGTCGACCAGCCGCACGGCAAGGCCGGGCGCCAGCCGTTCCTTCACCAGCGCGATGTTGCCGTCCAGCCGGTCGCGGTCGAGCACCAGGCAGGGCCGGAAGATCTCGGCTGCCTTCAGCGCCTCGGACAGGGCAGCGAAATAGGCGCTCATTTTTCGATGCCAACAGGACTGGGTTCAATGCCAAACAGGGCGGCCATATAGGGCGAGACGAAACGGTTGTTGGGATCGATGTCGCGCCGCACGGCAAGCGCGTCGTCCCAGCGCGGATAGATCTTCTTGAAATCCGCCGCCTTCAGGCTGTGCATCTTGCCCCAATGCGGCCTGCCGCCATATTTGCGGAAGATGGGCTCGGCGGCCCGCATGAAGGGCAGCGGGTCGTTCGCCGCATCGTGGTGGATGGCGATCGAGCAGGTCAGCCTTTTATAGAAGGGCGAAAGCCAGAATTCGTCAGGCGCCACCGAACGCACCTCCATCGGGAAATAGACTTCCGGAAAGTGCTTCTCCGTCAGCGCGATGATTTCGGCCAACGCCTTGCGACCTTCCTCGAATGGCAGGTGGTATTCCATCTCGTTGAATCTGGTGCGACGGTCGCTGACATAGACGTTGAGCCAGTCCTGCACGTAGTCCTCGGCCGGCACCTTCTTCACCGCGCCCTTGATCAGCGCGCGGCGCAGCGACGGCAGCCGGCGCAGCACGGTGCACAGCTTGCGCAATGTCGCCAGGCCCTCCTCGTCGTCCTCGGTCGGCCGCTGCGTCGGCTGCGCATCGCTCAGGTCGCTGGCAATGAACTGCGCACAGCCGGAAAATGGGATGTAGTAGAATTCGGCCGAACGATGCGCGGCCATCATCTTTTCGAAATCGCGCAGCATGTCGCCGATCGGCAGCACCCATTTGCAGCGGCGCAGGCGGTAGGCCGCGATGTTGTTCATCGTTACTTCGGTGAGGATGCCGAAGGCGCCAAGCGCGACACCGGTGGCGTGGATCATGTCCATGTCATTTGCCCGGCTGTATTCGCGCAGCTTGCCCCGCCCATCGACGAGTTGCATCGCCTCCAGCTGCGTGTGATAGGCGCCGAGCGTCGGGCCGGAGCCATGCGTTGCCGTGCCGAGCGCACCGCCGATCGCCTGCTTGTCGATGTCGCCCATATTGGGCAGGGCTTGGCCGATGCCTTGCAGGATATGCATCAGCGCGCCCAGCCTTGTCCCCGCTCCCACCCGCGCCCTGGTGGCCGCCGGTTCATGCGAGACCAGCCCTTCGATCCTTTCCAGCGAGACGATGGTGCCTTCGGACTGCACCAGCGGCGTGAAGGAATGGCCGGCGCCGGCGACGCGCAGCGGTCCGGGCGCGGAGCGCACCAGCTCGGCCAGCTCGCCGGCGTTGGCCGGCGTCGCGATCGATTTCGGGGAAGCCGTGACGAAGCCCGACCAGTTGCTCCAGGCGTTTGCCATCCTAATCCTCCTCAGCCCTTGCCATGGCGGCGCGCGACGAGAACGAAGACGCCGAGCAAAAGCACGCTGGCCAAAGCGGTCGCCGTGGCGAATTCGGGCACCGGGCGGAAATTCCCGGCATCGATCAAAAGCGAGGCGGCGATCGGGCCGATGGCGAGGCCGAAGAGCTGCGCCGCCGGAACCAGGAGCACTGCCGTCCGCGTCTCGTCGGCGGTGATTGCCATGCGGATCTGATAGGGCACGATGAAGAGCAGGATGAAGCCCATCACCAGCGCCACCGCCCAGAACACTGAAAGACCCGGGCCGGACGCAAGCAGGACCGAGCTGATCGCCGCGACGATGCCGATGATCGTGATGGCAAAACGGTAGTCGATGCGCGCCTCGAAGACCGTCGCGGTCATGGCGCCGATCACCTGGGCGGCGAGGCTCGCCGACACCATCAGGCCGACGGTGCGGCCGTCGATGCCGAACTGCGCGCCGATGGGCTCCAGGAAGGCCCAGACGGCACCGAAGAACATGAAATAGCAGAAGATCGACAAGAGCGCGGTGATTGCCGGCACTGTCGCGACGTTGGCAAACTGCTCTTCCTTGGGCAGGTCGGCATAGTCGTCCGGCACCATCCAGGCGACGGCCAGCGACAGCAGGCAGACGATGCCGAGCGCGATGAAGCCGCCGGCCGAGCCGGCGGCGGGCACGGCATAGAGCGCTAGGATCAGCGCCAGCGCGCATTGGGCCAAGGTCTGCAACGTGACGAAATAGCCGCCGATGCGCTCGGCCCGGCGCGAGCGGGCGATCAATTCGGTGGCGACGGCGACCAGCCCACCCTCCGCCAGGCCGGCCAGTATGCGCGCGCCGATCAGCCCATTGGGGCTGCCGGCATAAGCGGTCCAGAAATTGGCTAACGCGAGCAGGACGAGCAGAACCGCGCTCTTCCAGCGCATGTTCCTGGCGGGCAGCAGCATGGCCACGATCGCAGACCCGATGCCGATGGCGAGCATCTCGGCGGTGGCGACCAGCGCCAGCTCGTCGCCGGTGACGTGACCCTCCGTGTAGAGCGCGCCGAGCAGCACCGGCTGCAGGCCAAGGATGAGCAGGCCGACCGATCCGATCCACAGCGCCGAGGCAAGCTGCGATCCCGTCGGATTGCCGACAAGCCAATCGCCATCTTCCGCCTGCGCGGTTTGCGATGCAGTCACGAGATGCCTCCCTTGCAGCCCGGTGGAAAAACTGACAAGTTGTCAGCATTTAACGAAACTGATACTTGATCATGTTTCTTGTCAACCGTGAATTCGCACTTTTCCGGGAAAGATGCGGGCCATGACGGATGCGAAGCGAATAGCGACGGAACCCAGGCGCAGGCCGAAGCAGGAGCGCAGCCGCGAGCGCATCGACGCGATCCTCGCCACGACCATGCGGCTGATCGGTGAAAAGGGCATCGACGCGGTGACTATGAAGGAAGTCGGCGCGCTGGCCGGCGGACCGATCGCGACCGTCTACCACTACTTTCCGAGCAAATCGGCGATCCTGGCTATGCTCTACGAGCGATTTTCCGAAGAAAGCCGGGCGCGCTTCGGCGCGATCATCGCCGGGATAAACGGGCTGGGCGACGTGACGGCGGCGGCCGACCGCATGCTCGACGACTATTATGCCCGCGTCGCGGCGGACCCGGCGATCCAGGACCTGCAGAACGCTATCCAGGCCGACAAGGCGCTGCAGCATCTCGACATTGCCGAGACGAGGCACCAGGCGAAGATATTCTGCGACCATGTCGCGCCCATGCTTCAAGCCGGGCAGCGCGAGGCGTTCGGGAGGGTCGTGTTCCTGATCTTTCAGCTTGCCGGCGGCGTCGTGCGGCTGGCGCTGACGCAGGATAAGGAAGAAGGCCGGCGCACGATCGACGACTATCGCTCGATCATCCACACGCAGTTGCGGGTGTTTTTGTAGGC
The DNA here is from genome assembly GCF_002295065.1 of Mesorhizobium sp. WSM3859. GTDB lineage: Bacteria > Pseudomonadota > Alphaproteobacteria > Rhizobiales > Rhizobiaceae > Mesorhizobium. The sequence continues at coordinate 2,325 of NZ_NSGG01000022.1, read as the reverse complement.
GCCTGCCGCTTGGAGCATGATGCCGAAAAGTGTGAAGCGGTTTTCGGACGACATCATGCTCTACCTCTTTGATTTAGAGACGGATGATTTCAGGTCGATTCGGCCTGAAATCATCCGTCTCTAGGCGTGTTGACGGATCAGCCCTTCGAAGCCGTCGGCAAGATTGGCATTGCCGGCGGCGATGAAGCTTGACAGGTTGCGGGCGCGGCCGGGCGTCTTGTTTGCATCGAGCAGCACCGCTTTGCCCTCATGCATGACGAAGTCGAACTTGCCATAGTCGAAGCCGAGCTTGCGGCGCAGCGCGCGAAGCTCGTCCGGCACCGGCACCGCCTCGCGACGGATAGTGTCGTCGCCCTTCACGAGGCTCTGCGGCGAGACGTGGCGGGTGCAGCGCTCGCGCTCGCCGCAGAACAGCCAGAACCGAGCGCCGAAGCCGTCCGGCTCCGGTTCTGGAATGAACTTTTCAACGACCAGGTCCTGGCGCTCGAACACCTCCACCGGAACCTCGGCGACCGAGGCATGCACCTGGTATTTGTCGAAAGGCTCGACGCCGGGAAACGGCTCCGGCTTGCCGGCGCGCCGCGCACGCCGATTCAGTTGCTCCTCCGGCGTTCCCAAATGATTGAGGCTGCTCTTGACGATGACCTGCCCCTGCCAGGGATCGTCCGGCCCAATCGCGGCGCCGCTGACGCGGCGTTTCGAAATGTCGGCGGCGCCGAGGTTGAGGCAGAAGGGAAAACGGCGCGCATAGTCGACATAGTCGGGTGGCGTCACGGTCACATCGAGATGCAGCACCGCGACGTCGGCGGCCGGTTTCGCCGACGTGCCTTTCAAGATCTGCACCGAATGGCCGCGGCGCCTCAGCTCTTCCAGCAAGTCGAAGAGCATGTACGGGCTGTCGCGGCGCAGCAGCAGGCCGCGCCGGCTCTGAAAGCGGTCGAACTCATGTGTGATAACTGCGATACGCGCCATGTGCCCCCTTGGTTTCCACGTGACTGTCGAGTAATCGACGGGTCGCGAGGAACCGGGGGGTTTTGCATGACTGAACATTGGAATGCAATTCGCAGGCACTGGCAGTTACTCGGCTCGCCGCTCAGGCCGCCACCCGAAGTCGTCCAGGCCTATGACCGCGAGCTCGAGCTTGGCCGATCGCACGTCGTGATGCTCGGCGTGACGCCGGAACTCGCCGGGCTTGGCGCCGCAATGACGTCGGTCGACGAGTCCGCCGATATGATCGCCGGCATCTGGCCGGGCGATACCGACACGCGCAAGGCGGTGCGAGGCGACTGGTTCGATCTGCGGTTCGGCGAGGCAAGCGTCGAGGCCCTGATTGGCGACGGATGCCTCTCGGTCATCGGTGCCGCCGACCTCAGGCGCAGACTGTTTGCGTCGATCGCACGTGTGCTCAGCGCAGACGGGCGCGCCGCCGTCAGGCTTTACGCCTCTCCCGAAACCCGCGACGAACCGCAGGACGTCCGCGTCCTGGCGCTGGCCGGCGGCGTTTCGACCTTCCACGAGCTCAAATGGCGTGTGGCGATGACCGCGATCGGCGGCGCGCCGGACTACACGATACCGGTCATAAGCATCCTGGAACAATTCGACAGGATGTTTCCAGACCGCGGGGAGCTATCCGCTCGAACCGGATGGGAACTGCCGGTCATCGGAACCATCGACGTCTACCGGAACTCGTCCGTCGTCTACAGTTTTGCCCCCGCGGCAGCACTCATCGAGGAAGCCAAGACCTTCTTCGATGATGTCCGGCTGGCCTCGACCGGCACATATGGTCTGGCCGAACGCTGCCCGCTGCTGGTGATGCGGTCGCCAAGGCGGCGGTTCTAGCAGGCGAAATTGCTCGTCCGCGGCTCGCGGCAGCCGTCGCATTTTCGCCCGGGGTTCCGCGCAAGAAAAATTTCGCGTCGTCGCCCCCTTGCGCGCGCCTTGACTCTGGCAACCCACCGGCCTATTTCAGCGCCACGTTAGCACTCGCCTTTGGTGAGTGCTAACTCATATCCGGCGGCCTCGCCGGATGGAGGAACAGTTCTCACCGTTCTCATTCGAGGAAGACAACATGGCAAAGTCCAAGTTCCGCCCGCTTCATGACCGCGTGGTCGTTCGCCGGGTCGAATCCGAATCCAAGACCGCCGGCGGGATCATCATCCCGGATACGGCGAAGGAAAAGCCGCAGGAAGGCGAGATCATCGCCGTCGGCTCCGGCGCCCGCGACGAGAGCGGCAAGCTCGTGCCCCTGGACGTCAAGGCCGGCGACCGCATCCTGTTCGGCAAGTGGTCGGGCACTGAAGTCAAGCTCAATGGCGAAGACCTTCT
>NZ_NSGG01000021.1 GCF_002295065.1 Mesorhizobium sp. WSM3859 | reverse complement strand
TGTTCAGCGCCGCCGCCGTGTCGGCTTCGCTCACCGACTTCGAGTCCGAGCTCACCGTCGCCGCATCGTTGGTGCCGAGGATATCGATGTGGACCGAAGTGTGGGTGCCGTCGGCACTCACCACATCGAAGTTTTCCACATAGTGCTGGCCGGCGACAAATTCATTGTGCGCCGATGACGCCGTGTAGGTCCAGGCGCCAGCTGCGTTGATCGCAAAAGTGCCGTAGAGGCCGGCCGTGCTGGCCTGGGCGACGAAGGTCGCCGGGCTGTCAACATCCGAGATCGTGAGCGTGCCCGAAGTCGAGATGTCGGCCGCGGCGTTGCCTTCCGTCAGGTTGAAGGATGCCGACGACAAAACAGCCGCATCGTTGGTGCCGAGGATATCGATGTGGACGGTGGTGTGTGTACCATCGGCGCTGACCACGTCGAAATTTTCCAAATAGTGCTGGCCGGCGACAAATTCATTGTGCGCCGATGAGGCCGTGTAGGTCCAGGCGCCTGCCGCGTTGATCGCAAAAGTGCCGTAGAGGCCGGCCGTGCTGGCCTGGGCGACGAAGGTCGCCGGGCTGTCAACATCCGAGATCGTGAGCGTGCCCGAAGTCGAGATGTCGGCCGCGGCGTTGCCTTCCGTCAGGTTGAAGGATGCCGACGACAAAACAGCCGCATCGTTGGTGCCGAGGATATCGATGTGGACGGTGGTGTGTGTACCATCGGCGCTGACAACATCGAAATTCTCGACATAGTGCTGGCCGGCAGCGAAATCGTCATGGGCTGAGGAAGCCGTGTAGGTCCAGGCGCCGGCTGCATTGATCGAGAAGGTGCCGTAGCTGCCTAAGGTCCCAGCCTGGGCAGCGAAAGTTGCCGGACTGTCGACATCCGAGATGGTCAGATTGCCCGAGGTGCTGATCGCCGTGGCCGTATTGCCCTCGGCCAGGTTGACCGAGGCGGAGGACAAAACTGCGGCGTCATTGCTGCCGGTGATGTTGACGACGATGTTGTAGGTGGCGGTGCCGTCCGCCGACTTCACCTGCAGCGTGTCGGTAACCTGCTGGCCCTGTCTCAGCGGGTCGGCCAGGCCCTGGTTGAGGGCGTAGGTCCAGGCGCCCGTCGCAGTGTCGAAGGTGAAGGTGCCATAGGTGCCCTGCAGGCTCGGCGGCGCCTGGAAATTGTTCTGGTTGGCATCGACGTCGGAAACGATCAGCTGTCCGTGAGCACTGTCATCGCCAGGCGTGCCGTTGGCGACGCCACCCGCTTCTACGACAATGCTATCGACGTTGGCAGCCGCGTTGATCGTCGCGCCATCGTTGGTGCCCTGGATGTTGACCGATACGCTCGCCCAGCTCAGAGTTCCGTTGCCGAGCTTGATCGCGTAGGTGAATGTCTCGTTGATCCGGTCGGTCGCGGTAAGCGCCTGCAGGCTGGGGAAACCATGCTGCTGGAGATACCCGGAGAGGTTCATCTCCACTTTACCGTTGTTGATGCGGATAAGGACGCCGCCGCCTATGTCTTCCCAGGCCGAGATGCCGGTCGCCTGCACGTCCTGGGTCGTCAGGTCGATCGGCGCGTATTGCTTGGTCGAGGTCGAGTCAGAGGTCCCATCATCGACCGAATAGAGGGTCTTGGCGTTCCCCCCAAGATCGTTAGCCATTACGTCCAAAAGGATGATGGATTGAGCCGCGGAAACGATGACCACATTGTCTTCGGTGTAGTTGAAAACGTCATCCTTTGCCTGAGGCGTATTGGAAAACGACGTAGTGGTGCCTCCAGCACCGGCGATCTGTGTACCCATCTAATTCTCCCTCCCTGCGGACGCAGGTGCGTCTGACCCCGTCGGCCGTTTGGAGACGACCAACAACCCACGCCGAATGCGCTAAGCAACCGGCGCCGAACTACGTGAGGTGAGAATGGTCAGTCGGCGAGCAACAACCCCTCGCTCCAGCTCGCCAATGGCCAGCGTGCGCGACGATCCACAAGCAGTTATAGCTCAATAACTCTCTCCACAACGGCTATAGATGCCGCCGTCGCGTTTTCCCCAACCCCACGGTAGCGCCGTAACTCGTTGTTGCCAGTCAGGAGAAATTAACGCTACCCGTGTAAGAGATTATTAACCCTTCCGCATTGTCCGTCAACGGCCTCATCTCGTAAGAGTTAATGACGAAACTTTATTAAAATGCGAGTAATCTACATTCGACGGAGGATAGTCGGCGCGATATTGGCCGGTCGGGCCGCATGACGTGCAATTGATTTACAGCTTGTGGAGAGCCGGCGTCCGTCCGGGGATTCGCATCCAATCGCAGGGATCTTGCGGATGCGATCCAACCACCAGAAGCGGCCACGCTTCCGTTCATGTTTTTTCCGGCCTAGAGAGGCCCAAGCTGTCTGACGCTTGCCATCCTACGAGCTATCCCGGCCGTCTTAACCTATGCGGTGATCGCCCGGCCTTGGGCCTTTCCGGCAATGTCCGTTTTGAGTGATTGGCGACGCTCGTAGCAACGACTGGCATGAGGCGCTTCGCGGCCCCACTGAGACGGTAGAGCCGCTTCCAGTCAGACCTCCGTCGCCTCGGCTAGCTCGAGGGCATCTTCTACGTCGACTCCGAGATACCGAACTGTGTTCCCGATCTTGGTGTGGCCCAGCAAAATCTGGACCGCGCGCGGGTTACCGGTCACTTTGTAGATGATGGAGGCTTTGGTACGCCGCAGCGAATGCGCCCGTATTCCTGAGGTCGAAGTCCGACTGCCACGACCCACTCGTCCATGAGGCGGGCATACTGCCTCCTGCTCATGTGACGGTTTAGGTCGATTCGGCTTGGGAACGCATAGTCGTCGACGGTGCCACCGCGCCGCTCCAGTCATGCGAGAAGGCTGGAACGGGAATCGCTCATCAACTCGAACTGCACCGGTCGCCCTGTCTTCTGTTGCACGACGATCGCGCGGGTCCGAATTTCCGACCCGACAACCAAGGTGCCGGTCTTGATCTTGACTAGGTCGCAGCCGCGCAACTTGCTGTCGATTGCGAGATCGAAGAGGGCTTGATCGCGCAATCGCCGCTCTCGATCGAGAAAAAATCGGATCGCCCATATCTGTCGAGGTTTCAGCGGGCGTTTCGTTCCGACCTCTTTACCCGCCTTCCATGCGCGGCGATCAGGAGCGGTGAGCTCGTGATGGCCAAACTTTTTTGCTGGGTTGTTGGGGGACCGCAAGCGGAAAGTCGGCTTCTGTTTTAGCGACGAAGATATCAGCAATCGAGGTATCACCACCCCTGTGGGTTTGCAACGCGCGGATTCGGTATGGGCACAGCCGCGATCAATTCGCGCGTGTACTCCTCGCGAGGCGCCGACAGCACTGCGCGGCGGGAGCCAGCCTCGACGATGCGGCCGGCGCGCATGACGGCGACGTCATGGCTCATGCGTTCGACCACCGCCATGTCGTGCGAGATGAAGAGATAGGCAAGCCCGAGCGTCTCCTGCAGCTCCAGCATTAGGTCGAGCACACGCGCCCTGACCGACACGTCGAGCGCTGCGACGCTTTCGTCGGCGACGATCAGCTTCGGCTGGAGCGCCAGGGCGCGCGCGATGCAGATGCGCTGGCGCTGGCCGCCGGAAAATTCGTGTGGATAGCGCGCGGCATGATCTGCTTCGAGCCCGACGCGCGCCAGAAGCGAGGCCACGCGCTCGCGCCGCTCGCCCTTGGCGCCAATGCCGTGAATGACGAGCGGCTCGGCGATCGCCGCGCCCACGGTCATGCGCGGGTCGAGCGAGGCGTAAGGGTCCTGGAAGATCATCTGTGCGGCGCGCCGCACCGGCCGCATCGCACTCGCCGAGAGGCCGTGAATGGAGGTGTCGCCGATAGACACGGAGCCCGTGAAAGGGACAAGGCCGAGCACGGCTTTGCCGGTAGTGGACTTTCCCGAGCCGCTTTCGCCAACGAGGCCGAGCGTCCGGCCTAGCCTGATGTCGAAGGAGACATCCTGCACCGCCGGCGCCTCCGAGGCGCCGCGGCGGAAGAGGTTGGCAGAAGCGCCATAGTCGACGACGAGGTTCTTCACTGAAAGCACCGGGGCGGCGTCGTTAGGTGCCGTTGGCCGAGCGGTGGCCGTGACGCGAGGCGGCGCATCGGTCCCCGCGAATGCACCGAGGCGCGGCACGGCAGCGAGCAGTTCGCGCGTGTAGCCGGCCTGCGGCCGCTCGAAGATGTCGAGCACGGGGCCAGCCTCGACAATCCGTCCATCGCGCATGACTGCCACCCGGTCGGCCATCTCGGCGACGACGCCCATATCATGAGTGATGAGGATGATGGCGGTGCCAAATTCGCGCTTCAGCTCGCGCATCAGCTTGAGGATCTGCGCCTGCACGGTGACGTCGAGCGCCGTGGTCGGCTCGTCAGCCAGAAGCACTTTCGGTCGGCATGAAAGCGCCATGGCGATCATGACGCGCTGGCGCATTCCGCCGGAAAGCTCGTGCGGATATTGCTTCATGCGCCGCACCGGGTCGCTGACTTGGACGACATCCAGCATGTCGAGGGCACGCTTTTGGATGCTTGAGCCTTCTGCTCCTTGATGGATCCGGATCGCTTCGGTCAGTTGCGCGCCGATCGAGTGGACAGGGTTGAGTGACGTCATCGGCTCCTGGAAGATCATCGCGATCTCCCCGCCCCTCACGTCGCGCATGGCGCGTTCGTGCAGGCGCGGAAGGCTCTGGCGTTCGAGCCTGATGTCGCCGCCGGCGATGCGCAACGAGGCGCGCGGCAACAGGCGCATGATCGAGAGCGCCGTCACTGATTTGCCTGAACCGGACTCGCCGGCTAGGCAGAGCGTCTCGCCCGGCGACAGCGCAAAGCTGATCCCGTCGATGACGCGCCTTGCGCCCTCAGGCGTCAGCGCGTCGACCGACAGGTTTTCTACGGCCAGGACGGCATCTGGCATGCGTCGGGAATCGCCTGACCTCAAATGGTCTGCCATCAGTTGAAGACGATTCTTGGGAAATAGAACGAGACGACCCAGTTCGGCATGTCGACGATCTCGCTGATGCGCAGGTCGCCGCAGACCGAGCAGAGCATGTAGGCGTCGACCGGCTTCAGCCCATGGTCGGCGGCAAGCAGGTCGACCATGCGCATGACGCTTTCGCGCGCCGCGGTCATCAGGTCCGGTCCGACGCCAGTGGTGACCTCGTAGCCGGCCTCGTCGAGATGGCGGGTCACCGGCCCCGGCGTGGTGAAGCGCGGACTTTCCAGCCGCGCATACTTGATCAGCTCGATCGTCGCCTCGACGTCCATGCGGCTCTCGATCGCCGTGCCGCAAACCTCGCCATCCCCTTGGGCGGCGTGGGTATCGCCGATCGAGAACAGCGCCCCCTCGACCTCAACCGGGAGATAGAGCGTGGTGCCGGCCGCAAGGTCGCGAATGTCGAGATTGCCGCCGACACGGCGAGGCGGCACGACAGAATGCAGGCCGGGTTCGGCCGGCGCCACGCCGATCGTGCCGGCGAAGGGTTTCAGCGGCACGCGCCCGCCCGGACCATAGAGCGCCGGCGCCATCAAGGCGGCGTCATATTTCCAGATGTGCAGCGCCGGCTCCGTGAACTGGTCGGCGAGCAGGCCGAAGCCAGGAATGTTGGCGGTCCAGCCGAGGCCCGACGGTTCGAAATGGCGCAGCGTGATCTTCAGCGCATCGCCGGGCATGGCCCCCTCGACATAGACCGGCCCGGTCACCGGGTTGACCTTGTCGAAATCCAGGGTTGGGACATGCTCGACGGTGGAGCTCGCGTCAAACTGTCCGCCGGAGGAGTCGAGGCATTCGAAATGGATGGTCGAACCCGGCCTGGCTGTCAGGACCGGTTCGAAATCGCGGTTCCAGCCGAAATGGTGGCTGGCGCGATGGATGGTGTAGTCGCACTTCACGCACATGGTTGCTTCTCGTTTGTTCTTGGCAAGCCGCCCTCCCGTTCGGCGGCATCATTGAAGGGCGGCCGGCGGCGGGCCGAGCGCCCGCCGCCAGGAAATGAGACGGCCTATTTGTTTACATAGATCGCTTCGTAGTCGACGACGCGGGTCGGATCGATGTAGATCTCGTCCGGTCCGCCCATGCGCTTGGACTTGGCCACCACGCGGCGTTCGTTGAAAACCGGGATCCAGGGCGCGTCATTGGTCTGGATGTCGGTGAAGATCTGCGCCCAGGCCTTGTTGCGCTCCTCGGCCTTGGCCGGCACCGGCATGGCGTCGGCGGCCTGGGCGCGGGCGTCGATGTCCTTGTTGCAATACCAGGACCAGTTCCAGCCGCCGGCAACCGCGCTGCCGCAGCCGAGGATTGGCCCATAGAAGTCGGACGGATCCGGGAAGTCGGCGATCCAGCCAAGCCCGCCGGACCAGACCATGGGCGCCTGGCCCTGCGTGCCGCCAGCGGCAATCACGTTCGGATTGGCCACCGCCTTGATCTCGGCCTTGACGCCGATCGCCGCCAGATCCTGCTGGATCGCCTGCGTGATACGCGGCTGCGGATCGGTGTTGGAGGTGTAGATCTGGGTCGAGAAGCCGTCCTTCAATCCGGCCTCGGCAAGCAGCGCCTTGGCCTTTTCGGGATCGTAGGCATAGCCCTTGTAGTTCTGGTCATAGCCCGGCATCAGCGGCGGCAGCACCTGGCTGGCCGGCGTGGCGCGGCCGTTGATGATCCGCACGATGCGGTCCTTGTTGATGGCCATGTTGACGGCCTGCCGCACCTTGACGTTGTCGAAGGGTTTTACTTGCGTGTTCAAAGTGACGTAGCTGGTTTCCAGCTGTTGGCGGTCGACGATCATGCCCTCGAACTCGGGCGACTTCTTCATCTCCAGATATTTCGCCGGGGGGATGCCGTCGCCGGCAATGTCGACCTCGCCCTTCTGCAGGCGCAAAAGCGCCACCAGCGGCTCCTGGCCGACCTCGATCGTGAAGCTGTCGACATGCGGACGCTCCTTGATGAAATAGTCGGGGTTCTTCACGAAGACGAGGCGCTGGCCGATCGTCCATTCCTTCAGCGTGAATGCGCCCGAGCCGACTGGATGCTTGCCGAAGTCGCCACCGGCGGCTTCCACCGCCTCCTTCGGCACGACGGAAGCGAAGTTGAGCGCCAGCACGTTGAGGAAGGTGGCGTCGGGCTGCGAAAGCGTGAACTTCACCGTATGGTCGTCCACCGCGGTGATGCCGTCCATCGTGTCGGCGGCGCCGGCCGTCATCTTGTCGGCGCCCACGATCGAGTGGAAGAAGCCGGCGCCTGGACCTTGCGTCTTCGGATTGACGGCGCGCTCGATCGACCATTTGACGTCCGCCGCCGTCACCGCGCGGCCGTTGGTGAACTTGACGCCGGGATGCAGCTTGAACGTATAGACCTTGCCGTCGTCGGATACGTCGTAACTGTCGGCAAGCGACGGTCCGAGTTCCGTGGTGCCAGGTTTGTAGTCGACCAGGCGCGAGAACAGCGAATTGATCATCGACCAGTTCTGCCAGTCATAGCCGATCGCGGGGTCGAGCGTGGCGATGTCGTCCTTGTAGGTGACGATGATGTCGCCGCCATTGGTCGGCGTGTCGGCGAAGGCGAGCCTGGCGGGCACCAGGGCCGAGGCGGCAAGCAGCGCCGCGAGGCTGATCTGTTTGGCGAATTTGGTCATTGAGTTCACTCCTCTGTTGGTCTTGTTGGTTATTGGCTGCGGATGCGGGGATCGACGAACGGGGCGACGAAGTCGGCGAGAAGGTTGCCGAGCACGATGGCCAAGGCCGAGACCAGGGTGACGCCCATGATGATCGGCACGTCGACCTGCTGGATGGCCTGCCAGGCGAGCTGGCCGATGCCGGGCCAGCCATAGACGGCCTCGACCACCACCACGCCGCTCATGAACTGGCCGATGTCGATGCCGACCATGGCGATGATCGGCAACAGCGCGTTGGGCAGCGCATGGCCGAGTACGACGCGGCCGCCGCTGAGACCCTTGGCATGCGCGGTGCGCACATAGTCCTGGCGCAGCACCTCGATCATGGCGGATCGCACCATGCGCGCGTACCAGCCGGCGCCGAGCACGCCGAGCGTGAGCGCCGGCAACACGACATGCCTTGCCGTGCCGAAGCCCGACATCGGGAACCAGCCGAGCGTGGCGGCAAAGACGTAAAGAAGCAGCAGCGCCACGACGAATTGCGGCGACGAGACACCGACGAAGGAGAGCATCATGATGGCGCGGTCGACGAAGCCGCCGCGCCGGACCGCCGCGATGATGCCGAAGGTCAGGCCGAGCGCCACCTCGACGACGATGCCGGCGGCCATCAGAACCAGCGTCGCCGGCAGCCGAGCCAGGATCAGCGGCAGCACCTCGGTCTTCTGCGTATAGGAGCGGCCGAGATCGCCATGCAGCAGGTTGCCGACATAGTGCAGGAACTGCATGACCAGAGGCTGATCGAGGCCGAGCTCATGCCGGATGGCGGCCACCATCTGTGGCGTCGCGGAGCGCCCGGCGATGAGCACGGCGGGGTCCGCTGGCAGGAAATAGAGCAGAAGGAAGGTGATGGCTGCCACGCCGAGCAGGATGAGCACGGCCTGGACGAGGCGGCGGGCGAGGAAGAAGGCCATCGTCACAGCCTCCCGCGCTGCGTCGGGTCGAGTATGTCGCGCAGCGCATCGCCGATCAGGTTGAAGGACAGCGCCGTGGCAAGGATGATCGCGCCTGGGATGAACACCAGCCAGGGCGCATCCTGGAAGTAGCTCTGGCTCTCGAAAATGATGTTGCCCCAGGAGGGCTGCGGCGGCTGAACGCCGATGCCGAGGAACGACAATGTCGCCTCGAGCAGAACCGTGGTGGCGATGCCGAGCGTGCCCCAGACGATCGCCGTCGGCATCAGATGCGGCAGGATGTGGAAGACGATGATGCGGCTATTGCCGGCGCCCAGCGACCGCTCGGCAAGGATGAAGTCGCGCTCCACAAGGCCGCGCGTCTCGGTGTAGACGATACGGGCGACCTGCACCCAGTTCACCAGGGCGATCACCATGGCGACGATCCACAGGCTGGGCTTCAAGAGCGCGGCCAGCGCGATCGCCAGCAGCAGCGCCGGGAACGCCATCATCAGGTCGGTGAAGCGCATCAGGAGATTGCCGGCGGTGCCGCGCAGATAGCCGGCGAGCAGCCCAACCAGCAATCCGATCGCGACGGCGACACCGTTGGCGACGAGACCGATGATCAGTGACGTGCGGGCGCCGAACAGCACGCGGGCGAAGAGGTCGCGGCCGAGCGTGTCGGTGCCGAAGAAATGACCGCCGCCGGGCGGCAGCGGCGCGCCTTCGAGCGACAGGCCGTCGGCAAGCTGGTCGTCCGGCGAGAAATGGGCGATCCATGGCGCGAAGATCGCCGCCAGCAGAACGATCACCACCACGATCAGCCCGAACAGGGCGGAAGGCCGTCTTACAAGCTCGCGCAGAACCCGCATGCCTTAGCCTACATCGCGCGCGGCACGGGCTCGTGCCCGGCGACGATTGCTATCGCGACGTGCTCGACGGTGAGCCGGCGCTGCATGGCGAGGCGGCAGAGCGTGCGATAGGCGCCGGTCTCATCGCCGCCTTGTGCCGCCATGATCGAGCGCATCGCGTCGTGGACGATCGGCCGCAGCCGCAGACGTTCCTCCAGACCGGCTATGCGCGCCCTGACGGCGGTTCGCTCGTGATGGGCGTGGGTGGCCAGCACCAGCGCTGGATAGACCGACGAGGCGACGACCGGCTTGGCGATGAGCGCGCCGGCGCCCTTTTCGAGCGCCCAGGCGATGCGGCCCGGCGCTTCGGAGCCGAGCAACGCCACCAGCGGGACAGGTGCGGCGTCGCCGGCCCATGGCAAGAGATCGTCAAAACCCTGGTCGGCGTCGACCAGGACGATGTCGGCCGGCGTTTCGGAGAGATCGAGCGGTTTCCACTGCACCAGGACGGTTACGCCCAGACGTTCGAGCTGGCGCGTCAGGCGCTCGATGTTGTCATCGGCACGGTGCAGGATCGCGGCGCGCCATGAGACGAAATTCGGCGTCCGCGTCATTGCACGACCCTCAAATGCGGAGCGTGCTCATTGGCCAGCGTGCCGACAAGGTAAGGATCGGCGACGATCGCGCCGCGCGAGGCGATGACGTCGAAGCCGGACTGCTCATTGATGCGGCCGAGATGGAAAGGCAGGGCCGCATGATTGGTGCGTGGATCGATGGCGAGCGGTCCGAGCACGGTTTGCCGCGGTCTGGCGTGCAGGAAGCCGCGCACGCTGGCGGGGTCGTCGCGGCTGATCTCTGTGACCGCCTCGGCCCAGAGCTTCACCGCCGCATAAGCGCCGGCGAAGAAGCCGGAGACGCGGCGCCCGGCACCGAAACGGGCAGCGACGCGCTGCTTGAAGATCCGGTTTTCGCGCGATTCCAGGCTTTCGAAATAGGAGGCTGCCGAGAGCTGCCCGACGGCTATGCCCGGCTCGATCTCGCCCAGCTCGCACTCCGTCAGGTCGCAGCTCAGCACCGGGCAGCGTTCCGGCGCGAAGGCAGGATCGCGCTCAGCCAGCCGGCGCACCGCGGCGAGGAAGGCGTAGCTCGACGGGCCAATCATGTTGTTCAAGATGAAGTCGGGCCGGTGGCGCTCCAGGTCGGCGATCAGGAGGCCGACATCGGTCTCCTCGATCGGCAGGTAACGCTCGCCGAGCACCTCGCCGCCGGCGCGCGTGAGAAGCTCGCGCGCCAGCCGGTTCATCTCCCAGCCCCAGACATAGTTGGCGCCGGCGAGATAGACGCGCTTGCCGTGGCGGGGCAGCATGTAGTCGAACAGCGGTATCAGATGCTGGTTGGGACAGGCGCCGGTGTAGATGACGTTCTCGTTGGCCTCGAAGCCTTCGTAGGGGCAGATGTACCAGAGCAGCCCGTCATGTTTCTCCACCAGCGGGATGACGTCTTTGCGCGACAGGGAGGTGATGGTGCCGATCACATTGCGGCATTGATTGCCGCGCAGCATGGCTCGGATCAGGTCGAGGTAACGCTCCGGCTGGCCGCCCGGGTCGCCAAAGACCGGCTCGATGCGGGCAGCGCCTCCGGCCTTCTCCAGTTCCTCGATCGCGAACTCGGCGCCGGCGCGGCAGTCGCGGCCGATCGCCCCGTAGGGACCGGTGGTCGAATAAAGGATGCCGACCCTGAATGTCTTCACCCGGACCTCAAAAAAATAAAAGGCCCCACACGCATCCCAGCTGAGACGCGGCGGGGCCATGCTGCCCTTGCCCGGCGTTGCCGGGCGCGATCTATTACGCGGGAGATGTGCGCTTGCGAAATAGAACACGAGCAGACGCACGCTTGTCAACGGCCCCGCGCGCGAATGGCTGCAAAAGGCTCGAAGGTTAGCTCACTAAGCCGATGGGCTTCGAAAAAGAAAATGCAGGTCAGGTCACACTCTGCGTTTGGGCTGGGTTACTGAAGGCTGCCGGTAGAACGCGTGCCAGTCGGCCAGTGCCAATCCGGCAAGGCGGAACGCCTGGCGTGGTCACGACGCCCAAATGGTCGCCGGTATGTTTGCTTTCGTGAAGCGGCAAGGCTGACCTCCACGACCGCGATCAGGCGCCAAGCTGCCATGTCATCTTTTGGGGCCGGCTGCTGACTGTCAGGTTTTGCTCGCGCTCGGCGGATAACTGGCATTCCAACGGCCCATCCGCAACGAGCTGCTGTCGCTCGCTTCGCCGGTGATAGGCCTCGCGATGATCCAGGAGTTCACCGAGGGCTGGCAGAGCATCAGACGCGCTCGATCGGCGCGCCCTCAACTCCGCAGCTGCCCTCACACAGGCGCAAGGTCAATTGTCCGGTGGTCGTCTACGTGACGTGGCATTCATAGCCAGGCTGATGGTCAACGCCACACCGAACCTGACGCGAAGCCGAGTTCAACTAGGCCAGGCCGAAATAAAAATTCGGGCGCAAACCTCTGATTGTCGGTTGCCAGCGCGGGATGCAGCCTCGCGTGCGGGCTCTTGGTCGCGCGTAACGTTCAGGGACTTGGCGGTTCAACGGCAGGCGAGATAGGTGCTTGGCGCTTGAGCAGGGCGCCATCGACGGATTTGAAACTCGCGCCACCTCCGACGTCGCTGTCGGTTCGCAATTCAGCCTACATGGGACGTGCGATTAGGCAGGACGTATCCACTAATCTAGGGGGCGCAGCGACAAGCTATGAAACGCTTCAAATTGGGCTGGGAAGTTGTGTGCGAGGTAGCGTCCCTCTTCCTGCGAGTATTTGGCGACCTACTTCCAATGGATGTGCCGGTACCCCCCAACTCCAAATTGATCGAGCGGGGCGGCCCTGTTCTTTTAGGCTGCCAAAAACAGCGCTCGTAGCTCAAGTCAGGACAGAGCGGGACCCTCCCGGGCAGATGCAGGTTCGAGCCCTGCCGAGTGCACCAAATCTTTCTTAGGCAAGAAAAAAAGCCCGGACACCTAAGCAGCCGGGCTGAGCCAGGGATGTGTCATCTCAATGATAAACGGCTTAGCTTATCATGCGCTTGGCAATGCCGCTACGGCTCGGGTTCGGTGCGTTCAGCCCGACGCCCTAGCGAATCGAAGGCGGGCAACCGAGGCTCTGGGTGCGGGTTGGGGGTTGGCAAAGCCGTCGGTTGCCTGAGACGGAGGGGCCATATCTGTTGGGGAAATGCCTAGGCCCTTAACATGAAAACTAGCATCCCGGCTTCACGGTTCACGTCCGTCTCACGCAGGCGCCCGGCCACATAGCAGCCGGGCCAACTGGTGGGGGCATCCCTACTAGTTTTCAGCCAGCGATGAGCCGCTGTGCGATCACCCCGGCGAGCACCGTCCCTAAAAAACTACCGCTACGTGGTCGATTGCGTGACTGACTATTTCCTGCGAGATTTTTCGCGGGGGTAGGAATTCGAGATGATTGCTCTTTTCGGCCGGGACTGCGGTCTTGTCGCCTGGCTGCACGACAGCGGGAATATCTTCGATCGGGATTTGAAGTTCGTTGCGCTCGTCAGAGGCGGGAACGTCTTCAAGGCCTCCGATGTAGCTTGGCTGGGACCGGTAGACTACACGACACTGATGGACCGAACTGGACTGCCGGTAGCGTTCGGCAACGGCTACCCGCCGAAGGGCCGGCTGGCTCCTTTGCAGCCCGTGCAGCCGCTGAAACCCTTGAAGCCGCTGCAACCTCTGAGACCTCTTACGCCACTTACGACTTTGCCGCCTCCGGTTCCACTCGGTGGGTGGTCAGCTTTGGATTTTGAGGAGTACCTTCGATCGTAAGAAAGGCGCGGAAGCCGAAGCCGCCGGGCTAGTTGCGGTACCAAGTCTTTCCTGGGAGGATCGAAGGCCCGGCCCTGCCCGATCGAGGATACCGCCCATGTCCATCCCACTAACTGCTTTGACTACAGCAGCGATTCTACTTGCCGCGACCAGGCTCAGTGAGGCCAGGCCTGACACCCGCACGATGAGCTCAGCAGCTCCAGCAACTGATCCAGAGCAAGCGCGCCGTCGTGCTGACTACCGGCCCCAACACCTATGACCGCTATGTCAGGCAATTCGGCAACGAGTGCGACTGGCCTCAGGTGCCAATGTCGGCCTATGTCCCGACCCGTGACGGCCGCTGTCCGGTCTACAAGTGCGACGAACCGGTTGGCCGCGTCCCGTGACAGAAATGAAAAGCCCGGCCACCTGAGCAGCCGGGCCAAATGCGACACGTACGCGTCATAGCCTCAGGCGCCCTGCCCTCCTTGTATGAAGTCCGGGCAGTCGTAGTCAGCCGGATCAGCCTCGCGCTCGTCATCGAGTTCCCGCTCGTCATCCCCTTCCCGGTCATCATTGCCGACGACTTCGACCCCGCCAGCAAGCCAGGGTTCAAGATCCGCATCGAAAGCGTTGACGGCGAGCCGGACCACGCGGAGCAGATCGAGAGCGCGATCGAGAACGTCGACCGGCTCGTTGCCAGAGTATTGCGGATCAAGAAGGGGGTCTCATTACTTCGCCCCTTTCCCGGCCTCGATCATCGAGAGCATCAGCGCATCGACCTGATCTTCTTCGAGATAGCCGAATTTCCAACTATGGAACTTACGCAAGTATCGCCCTTTTGCGGCTTGATCTGCCGTCGTACGGGCGGGGAAGCGGCAAACATCCCAAAGGGCGGCATACTCGCCGTCGTTGCCTTTGTCCCATAACGCTTCTTCATCAGCCGTAGCCTCCCGCCCGAGTTTCAGCGTATCGGTGCAGCCGCAAACGCTAAGCCAGAACGCATGCGCCTTCTTGTGCGCCTTGATGACCGCGCGCAGCTTGGGCGACATCTTCGCCCTCATCGCCGGGGCTGCTCCAGCCTTCGTAGTGGTTGCGCCAGCAGCGGCGAGAGCAAGACAGCCGACGGATAAACCGACGGTGGGTAGATTTGGGCATGCCTTCGGCGGTTGCCCGAACAGGGACGTTCAGCATGTGATTGGCTCCGGGTTAGCCGCCGCCATGCGCCGCAGCGTCTTTTCCTGTGCCCCGGTCCAGTGTTCTGGTCCTTCGGTGGTACCACGCCACAACGTTTCGCCATGTACTGAAGAGCGAGCTCTGTCCTGTGGGGAAGGAGTATCCCAAGTTTGGCGATATCGGGCCAATGCTGACGAAGAAGTTCACTCTCGTTAAGAGTCCAGGTGTTGTCCGCGCGGACGATACGCACTGGACGCGGTTCGAAGGTGCCGTGCATGTTCATCTCCAGGCTGATTGCCGCCTGCCCGAAAGAACGATGTCTCGGCTGGGATGCACTTCCAAGCAGGAATTTTGCGGTCCACGCATTGGACAGGTCGGTGGACGGATAGCTTGAATTGAGCGCTGAATTATAAGTGAGTTGACCCAGGGTAAAATTCGGATGATCCCGCTCTACTTCGCCGCGATCGGCGTCGTAATGCTTGCGAACGCGATCTGGCGCTGGCGGCAGCGTGACGTGATCCGGATGGCTGCGAGCGCTCTGATGGCCGGATTGGCACTGGCTACGTTCATTCTACCGATCCCAGATCGTTAGGCTGCAGGTAGCGGCATCTAGTTAGCCGAATTCATGTTCCGCGGTGAGCTAGACGCGGGTTACACTGTCGAGTTGAAGCCTTATCCTCTGCCCGTCAGCATAGCTCTCTGCATACTGCTTGATGTTGAATGAGCGAACTACAGTCACGCAGCCTGGCTCTTCCACGAGGACGTGCCACTCGTCTCCGACATCGGTGATCGTGACGGCCTTGCCATCTGCCGGGTGAAGCTGGCTCTGCATGCCATCACCCTCCGGTGTGCATTCGACCGCATCGCCTGGGCCGTAACCGGCCAGACGACGGGTTTGTTCCACATGATCTGGCATTCGGGCGCGTTCCAGGATTTGCCGGGACTGCTCAATCAACCGGTGGCTTTGTGCAACGAGGTCGTGAGTTTCCCTGATGCTGGAACGGCTACGTCGCTGCCTGTCGCCAAGGCTAGTGACCAGTCGGCGTGTTTCATCAGTTTGTCGCATCCCGATTACATGCCAGCATGGATTGGACGGTGCATTCACAAGGGTTAAAGCCGCCTTGCGAAAGCAGTATGCGGGAACGTTTGGCCAGTACCAGAGTTACGGTGGATGGAAACCCGGAGCACTCTCGAAATAAGCGCAAACGCCCTTGCAGGAGGCGGGCGGCGGTGAGCTGAGGAGAGCCGGCGAACTGCCCGCGGATATCGGCGAGCTTGTTCAATCCCGTGGTTCCGGCCGTGATGCCGAACTGCGCAGCCGTCAAGATGAGTGACATGCTAATGCTGCTCGTGGCCTGACCGCCTCGTCGCTGGGGTGGCCATCTGCGGCTAACCTCCGAATAAGCCAGACATAGGACCCTCATACCACCGGAATTAAATGCGGGTCACCTTGTCGAGGCCGAGCCGCTTGCGCTGCGCGATGGCGAAAATCCGCGCGTATGCATTGTCGGGGAACGCGCGGAAGATTGGCTCTCGAAACAGGTCGTAGACCGCAACGCAGTATTCGCCGTTTGGGGCGTCCAGAATGAAGACTTCCCGGTGAGCGCCAGCAACGTCCCTCAGCTCTTGGACATGGGCTTGGATGCCTCGCGCGCGTCTCGTGGCTGGCTTTGTCTTACGCAGCAGTTCCATAGATCGATTTATCGCATCTCTCGACAAATCGAGAACCTGCTTGTCGTGGAAAGATTGACGTGTGCGACGGTACTCTTCGAACATGGCGGCCGCCCGCTCTTGCAGGCTGGAACATATGGCTGCGATTAACATGCGTTATGATATTTTTGTTCCCGTATATGCCAGCGGTTTGTCAAAATAGTCGCCTGGGGTTGATCGCCAGCATGAAAGAACTGAGCTCGGAATTAGCCGACGGAACCATTAACCTATGATAGGGTTGTCGTTGCGGAAGGAACCGCAATGACAAGCGACGGCAAGCAGAGCCTGGGCGAACACGTTCGCCAGCTGGCAGACCACACTGGTATCTCCGAAGCGCAGGCCCTCGAACTGATCATGTTGCTGGGCTTCGATTGGGCGTCTCTAGTCCGAAAGGCGAAGCTGATCCAAGCGTCTAAACGCTCGCTAATTCGATGATGCATGTGATCCTTTGGGTGAGTTGCTCCACAATGCCTCTTCACTACGATAGACCGCCTGCGCAGCCAGATTGCTCATGATTGAGCCGCTGCCCGGATATATCGTTCTACACAATCCTCAATTGGTGGACTCGCGCGATATATCGGCAGCTTGTGTGTCTCCCCGTCAGGCCAGAAGGAGGGCAATGCCTGCGGAAATCCGGGAGGAAACGATGTCTGCGAACAAAGAAGACTTTCGAACGAACAGAGCCGACTATCTGCTTGCCGCGAAGAAAGGTCGAGCGACCGCCCATGATGATCGCAATGAACTACTGGCAAGGGAGATGTGCCAAAGAGACTGGCGCTTAGCCGCATTGGCTGCAAATCCGTGTAACAGCTTGCCGGAACCGAGGAAGCGAAATCGCCCGGTTCTGTAGCAAACAGCGGAAAAATTATGGGCAAGGCGTCCAGCCCTTCCGCTGCTCCGGCGTCAAGGCATGGTTTGTGAACTGCAGCTTCCGATCGTCGCGGTCGGCGCGGCGGCATTCGTGGCAATAGATGATTTTCAGCAGATCCCAATGAAGGCAGGGCTGGTCCGGCCCGAACCGCTTGACCAGCTCGGCGACGTCCAGGACCGCTCTTCGCCCGCATGTGAGACAGTAGACGGATAAGCCTGTGCCGGCCGCAAGCTTGCCGCCGAGCGTGGCTTTCGAGAATGGATATTCCTTGCCCATGGCAATCCTCGTGCTGAAAAGCTCGCCGCTCCGGGGAAGGATTATATTCCTCACTGCTTGTCAGATGACAAGTGCTTCCAAGCTAGGCTCGCGCCAGGCCTAGGGCGCGGTACGCGGCGGCACCTGGTCGAGCAGAGTAATGCGTGTCCTCTGAAGCGGAACAAGGGTTTAGGCGGCGGGTTGAATCTCAATAGGAGGTTCCCGTGACTAAGACGACGGGCCGGCCGGAAAACGCCAGGGCCTATATCACCCAGCGCTTGATGGAAGAAACCGGAATTTCGGTAGAGGAAGCGAAAGGGTTGATTGCGGTTCTAGGCTATGAGTGGCCCTCGCTGCTGCGCGAGGCCAATATAATCGCTCAGAGGAAGAGGGCCGGCCGGCCATGATTGCCACGGGCTGACCCTGCGACTTTTAGGCGTCACGCTTGCTTCGTGACTGGATGACCTGCCTGCCGTTTATGTCGCTGACGGTGCAGACGACATCGTGGCCCTTGGCTTCTCCCGCCAATCTATAGGCCATCGCCACGGCTGTTTGCCTGGCCACCCTGAGGTCGTGCAGGCTGGTTCCTTGCTTGTCGTGGTAGGTATCCCCGCCATGGGCGAGGTCGAAGAAAATCCCGGCATGCCCCCAGCCTCACAACCCGGCTCGCCGATCGAGGTGACACAGGATTTGCGAGCCGGGCTTGCCACCGACATCTCTCCCCGAGGATAAGTGGTTTCAACCATCGGCGGTGGAGCAATAATCTTCGATAACCGCTTGTGCTGCAATGAGGACTGAGGTCTCATTGCGCTACCTGCGATGGTCCATTTCACAGTCGTGAAAGAGCCCGCCTGCCATGGGTGCCAGACGGGCTCTTTATCGGGTGTGGGCACCCGACGCGACGCGCGGATGGAGGCAGTCCAGCCTCGCGCCGGCTGTTTGATCAAACTTGGCCCGTGTCTCGATGTTCCACTAGCAGACCTTCAAGCCGACTCATCACGAAATCTTTGAGGGAGGCATGACGCAAAGTCTTGGCCCTTGAGGAACTTCACGCGACCGACGAGCCGGCCGCAGCAACTCGCCGGCTGAAGCCCGTCCTCATTGCTGCCACCTTTACAATATGATCCCGCAAATCACTTGGGGGCGGCATATGGCGAACAGAATTCGGCGCATTGCGTGTTTGCTATGCTCGCTGACCATCTCTGCCACCAGGCCAAGCCTTGCACTTCGTCGGGAGGCGTACTCAGCAGATGTTGTACTTTCGAAGGGAGGGAAGCTCGAACGAGCGATAGCGCAGTGTGCAACGTTTGCACCATGTTGGGTTGTCGTTCCTCGGCGCGTCGTCGTCACTATTTTCGCCTATCCGCCCCAGACATCGTTCTATATCGGCTCCGCCTTATCTGCGGAGGCAGATGACTACGGATTCTGTACGAGCGGGTTGGTCGAGGTTCCTGCGGACCAGGATAGGGTAACGTTCGACGTGTGCCGGACTGGGCCACCAAGAAGCCAGACGGTGGGTGTCGCCTACATCAGGATCCGTCATTGATGAGGGCTGTGCGCCCCACCGCACTCTCGTCCAGCTCTGCCTCAAGGCTTTCACTTACCGGGTCGGCTCGCCACCGAGCGGCCGCCATCAAAACCCTGCAACCACGCCGCGGCATGCTCCGCCCAATACTCCGGCACGGCCCGTTCCTTGCCGTCCTTGCGCGCCTGCTGGCCGTACATCCAGGCATAGATAACGCGCTCTGGTCTTTCTTAGCCACGGCCATCATCGTCCTCCCAGAAATCCTTCAGCATTGCGTGGCGAAGTTTCTCTTCGCCCTTCAGGAACCGCACTCTGCCCGAAAGGCCCCGGCTTCAGCCACTCCGCCTTTTCCTTTTTGAGGCCCTTCGGCGGCGGTGCACCGGTCTTGCCTTGTACCCTGTCCCATAGCTGTTGGCGTTTGTCGGCCCTGAAGGTGACGAAGGCGCCGCCCATGTAACGGCCCTTGTCGGCCATCAGCACCATCGCCGGCTTTCCACGCTCGCGCTGCATACCGATGATCTCCATGAGCATTTGATCTTACGCCAGTTCATGGTCGAGCCGGAGCGGTAGACGCTGTCCAGCCGCTTCGAGACGATACCTTCAAGGTTGGCCTCGCAAGAGAGGTGGTAAACAGCGTCGCCAGTGCCCGGCAGCGACTCCGAAAACTGGATGTGGCCGCCGGCCGGGATCAGCGCCTGTAGCACGTCCCTCGCTGAGCGGCATGTCGCGAAGGTCGTGGCCGTTGAGGTGGAGAAGATCGAAAGCCACTAGGTAGAGGTCTTGCGGGCGCCTGGTGATGGCCGAACGCAAGGCATCGAAGTCCGAGAGTCCGGCATAATTCGTGACGATCATCTCGCCTTCGATGATGAAACTTTCGGCCTTAAGATTTGCCGCTTCGGCCGCGGTCGGCCGATATCTGCTCGTGCAGTTGATGCCGGTCTTCGTATAGAGCTGGATGGCATCCTCGTCCTTGATAGGCTGGGTTCTGTACCCGTCGAATTTAATCTCGTGCGACCACCCATCCCCCTTCGGTGCTGCTCGACTAGTTAGGGCTCCATCGGCTTGAGAAAGTGAGACGCACCGCACAACCCCAACCCAACGCGGTTCAAGACGCGGGCCGCTACCTTGTTCCGGAACATTTTAGCAAAATTGAATGTTTATTTGGTTATGGAAAACGACCCTGCTTGCCGCGCCGCACTGCGCATGATCCGCGCGACGATCGAGGAGCATTGCCCGCCAGGCGTGCTGAAGAGCGAGGAGCAGGTGAATGGGCACTATGGCCCGACGCTACTCGACGAGGCCGAGGCACTGTCGGTTGCGATTGTTGCCACCGTGGAGCGGCTGAGTTTTGAGCCCCGAGAGAGAACTCCAGCGCCGAGCATAAAGAGTTGAGTATTCCCACTCGGCGCTGGGCTGTTCTGGCTTAGGAGTGCTGTTGAACGTATGTCTTGCAGGGGGCTGACAATTGATCGATGTTGCCTTGCAGATCGCACTTGCCAATGGGCTTCGAGGGACAAAGCCGGGCATAATCTCGGCGACATTCTTTGCCCTGGAAAGTCTTATAGGTTCTTACCTGCGCGGGGTTGGCCTTGGCGCTTGGAGCGATGGTTGCTTTGGCATCCGTCGCACCATCACGGCCAGCACCTTTTCCGCCGCCCTTCGCAGATGCCACGCCCATAAATGCTACGTGCAGCACGACACTTGTACCTAGCATAAAAAGCAATGCACGACGTGATGTAGACATTGTTTATCTCCCTCCATTTGGCCCTCAGAAGCCTTTATATCACTTACCGCTAATGTTGCTAAGGTCGTCAATGTCAGCAAAAAGGGCTGGCCCCGCTCCTGGAAGCGACGGCCGATCGCCTGGCAAAAGCCTATTGCACGGAGCCGTGCGGGCATTTCCGAACAGCCGTATTGCGGCTGACCTCGATGTGCTCACCATATAACGGCGGACAATGACATTCAGGATAGGCATCATCTCTGACACACACGGGCTGCTGAGGCCTGAGGCGGAACGACGCCTGGCTGGGGTAAACCACATCATCCATGCCGGCGACATCGGCAGTCCCGATATTACTGCCGCGCTTCAGCAGATCGCACCGGTCACCGCGATCAGAGGCAACGTGGATACAGCTCAGTGGGCTGCGAACTACGCCGACACGGTGTTGGTACGGCTGGCAGGCCGAACATGCTACGTGCTCCATGATCTGAAAACACTGCAGGTCTCACCAGCAGCACTCGGTGTCGACATGGTCGTGTCGGGCCACTCCCATGTGCCGAAACTCAAAACCGTTGACGGTGTGCTCTACCTTAATCCGGGGAGCGCTGGTCACCGTCGTTTCAGGTTGCCGATCACGCTTGCGACCGTCGATATCAGGCCTGATGGCCTGCAGCCGATCATACACGATCTAAGTAGCGGATAAACCGCTCGCATTCCAAGCGGGACGGCCAGCTTCGGCTGAAGGCACCGTCCGTGCGCGATCGCTCATGCGGCGCGGCAAGATGCGGCCGATGCGTCACAGCCTGGTCGACGTGCTCGGGTTCGAAATCACCCGCCGGAACCTTTGCGAGGCTAAGCCCTTCTCCTTCGAACATATGGAGGTACCTGATGGCGAATCTCGGAAGACTGGCGATCGCGATGCTTGGCGTTCTGGCGTACCAAAATCGCGACAAAATCGGCGAGTTGATCCGTGGGGCGCGAGATCGCAATTCAAACGACCCGCAAGGCGGGATTTTAGATCCGATTTCCAAAGGCGTTTCGGGGACGGCGCTCGGCGATATCCTAGATCGGTTCAGAGAGGCGGGAGCAGGATCCAAGGTGGACTCCTGGCTCGGCACTGGGCCGAACCAGCCAATCGAGGCGAAGGAGGTGGAAGCGGCAATAGACGAAGGCACTCTGACGTCACTGTCGATGCAGACCGGCCTGTCGCGCGAGGAGCTCGTCCGCAGGATCACTCGGGATCTGCCTGAGGCCGTCAACAAGATGACGCCAAATGGTGCACTGCCACCAGAGCCCACCCAACGCTCCGGTGAGACAACCTTGCTTGACGACGTGCCTCTGAACGGAACGCAACCTAAATCAACCACGCAAAACGATGTCTAGAACGACAGTCATCCGTCAGCCGAATATGCTAACTCGCACGGGGCCTGGGGGAATACGTGGCCAGGGTCATGGGGGCGGCAAGGCAGCTAGCGTCGTTGCGGAACTGGATTTTTTGGCGGCCATGCTCGACTCGCGCTGGCGCATTCCCGGGACCTCAATTCGTTTCGGTCTGGATGCGTTAGTAGGTCTGGTGCCCATCCTCGGAGACGCAGCCACCAGCATCGTGTCGGCCTATATCGTGTTGCGCGCCCGAAGCTGCGGTGCCGGAAATTTCTTGGTCGCAAGGATGTTGGGGAACGTCTTGCTTGATACGGTTGTAGGAAGCGTACCTATTCTGGGTTCAATCTTCGACGTGTATTTTAAGGCCAATAATCGCAACATCAGGTTGCTTCGTCAGCACCTGGCTAAGGCGGACATCAGCAGCCGCCGCCCGGCAAAGCACCCGGCCTGATGGCAATATACCCGCGAGGAACTTTATTGGTTTATCGCACGTTTTCCCGCCGAACCATTTCGGTTCTAGGAAAGGGGAAACATGGATAATCCAGGTGTCGGTTGGGTAGCGGCTATCGTCATCGGCGGGATCGCCGGCTGGCTCGCAGAGATGTTCATGAAGAGCAACATGGGCGTGCTCATGAACATCATTTTAGGAATTGTCGGCGCCATTGTCGCTAACCTTCTTCTCGGACTGCTCGGCCTATCCTTGACCGGATGGCTTGGCTATCTTGTCGCCGGCTTTATCGGCGCATGTATTTTGATTGCTGTTGCCCGAATGGTCAGACGCTGAACCAAGAAGACCGAGCACACTTTATCGTGTCATTCAAGCGCGTGGTGCAGGCGATCACGCGCTTTTTCAAAATAAGGCCCTGTGGTGTTGGCTGCAGCAAGGCCGCTTACGGGCGTTGGCAGAGCGGACTTCAACGGCCATGCGGCGCATAGCTGCCATGTCGTCCTTGGGGCCGGAAGCGGAATGACGGCTTCCGGCTCCAGAACGAGGATATCAGACGTTCAAACTGCCAGGTCGGGATCATTTGCCAAAACGGACATTTGTTTCCACCAACGCCTAATGGCAACTGACCTGCTCCTGTCGAGCCTGCGTCGCAATGTCATTCTGCGCGAATAAGCAGCTATTCGTGGGTGGCGACCGATTTCTGGTGGGTTTGATCTGGAGCAAATCGCTTCACACCCGCGCGCGCTACCCTTTAGTCTGAGTTTGCCTCAGGGGAGGAGTCCAATCTGGACCGAGCCCGCTATGAAGTCTCTGCGCGTCGTTGTTCGCCACCATGGCGGACCTGAAGTTCTGGAGATCGTGGAGGAAGACGCGCCCCATCCGGCATCCGGTGAGTTGCGGGTGCAAATAATCGCCGCCGGCGTCTCCTTCGCAGAGCTGTTGATGCGGGAGGGGATCCATCCAGAAAAGACGACGCTGCCATTCACGCCAGGATGGGACATTGTGGGCATCGTAGACGAAGCTGGAGAGGGTGCGTCCCATGCGATGTTCGGTAAACTGGTTGCGGCGCTGCCCATTCATGGCGGCTACGCCCAGTTCATCTGCCTGCCTGAAGATGAACTCACTTCGGTTCCGACTGGCGTTGATCCGGCCGAGGCAGTTAGCCTCGTGCTGAACTACGTTACGGCCTATCAGATGATGCATCGCCTTGGGCATGCTTCACCGGGTCAACGGGTTCTCATTCATGGCGCGGCCGGTGGAGTCGGCACGGCTCTGCTGCAACTTGGCCGCCTGGCAGGTTTAGAGATGTACGGGACTGCCTCTCTTGCGGATCATCAGATCGTATGCGATCTCGGGGCCACGCCGATCGACTACGAACGGGCCGACTTCGTCAGAGAGATCCATCGCCTGACAAACGGCGGCGTGGATGTCGTCTTCGACGGGGTCGGCGAAGCCAATGTCTGGCGGTCGTTTCGGGCTCTGAGGCCCGGTGGCCGCGTCATAGCCTATGGCTTCACTTCATTTCTGCAGAAGGGCCGACTGGCAGGGGGCTTACGTTATCGTCTACGCGGGATATTGCGACCTCTCTGGTACGCGGTCTGCGCTTTCGTCTCACCAGGTCGACGACGCATACTCCCCTACAGCATACAATATTTGAAACGGTGGAAGCTCGCCTGGTTCCGCGACGATCTCGGCGCCTTGCTTGAGCTGCTTCGCGACGGAAAGATCAAGCCGATGGTGGCCATGCTGATGCCATTGACCGAGGCTCGTCGCGCCCAGGAACTGCTCGGTCAGGGAGGCGTTAAGGGCAAGCTCGTGCTGATCTGCAATTCGCTGGCCTCCCGACAAGGTATCGCCGAGCAGGAGCAGAGCCTTTGAACCATGAAGAGCCGCCGCCAACGTCGGCCTTGGCCGTTTCAACGACCGCTTCGACGCGCTCATCGAGCTGCCGCTGACGGTTGGTACGCCGCTTCTTGTGTCGGACAGCGAAGCCTAGGTTCGATTTCGCCTCTCGCCGGACTCAGCTTTTAACGAGCCATGATGATCGGCAGCCCCGGGTTCTCGATCATCGATCTAGTCACTCCGCCGAAAATCCTCTCGCGCAGCCGGGAATGGCCGTAGGCGCCAATGACCATGAGCTCGGCGCCAGTGTCGACGGCGTGCTGGCGGAGCACGTCGGCGATCGAGTGGGTTGAACTCGGCAGTCGGTCCATAGTTACTTTTACGCCATGACGGGAGAGATAGGTCGCCACGTCCGCCCCGGGTTCCGCGCCGTGATGCCGTTCGTCCTCGATCGGGTCGACCATGACTATCCGCACCTCGTCGGCACCTGAAAGAGTGTCGAGCGACTCTCGCAAGGCGCGCGACGCTTCCAGGCTGGCGTCCCACGCGACGAGGACGCGTTTCGGCTTCAGCGTCACGGTTGCTCCTTTGGGGACAAGCAGGATTGGCTTCCCGGACGAAAACAGCGTTCCCTCGATAACTTTCTCCTTGAGCGTATGGCTCGCGAGCAAATCCGATCCAAGGACGGTTATATTGGCGTAACGCGCGCGCCCGCCAACGACCTCATCCGGTATTGGATGGATCGGGCGAACTGGTTGACGCCGTTATCGAGATGGTTCGCTTCGATCAGTCGAACCTCCTCGATCGCATGGCCACTGCCGGGACGTTGACCTCCGCATTGATGACGGGCGTGGCGCGCATGATTGCGCAATACCATCGCGGCGCCGACGTGATCCATGCCGGCGGCGGATCGGCGAACATCGGAGGCGTGCTTGCAATCAATTCGGCCGGATTTGCGACCAGTCACGTGTTCGATCAAACGGAGATTGAAACGCTCAACGCGGCGTTTCGCGCCGCCCTCGCCCGCCATGCCGGGCTGATTGACCGGCGAGAGGCGACGGGCCGGGTCCGCACCCGCTGCCATGGTGACCTGCATCTGCGCAACATCTGCGTCTTCGACGGCGAGCCTCGCCTCTTCGATTGCATCGAGTTCAACGATCAGATCGCCACCGTCGATGTCCTCTACGATCTCGCATTCCTGCTGATGGACCTATGGCATCGCGGCTTTCCGGAGTTCGCCAATCTGGTGATGAACCGCTACCTCGACGACGCCGACGACGAGGACGGCTTCATCCTGCTCCCCTTCTTCATGGCGGTTCGGGCGGCGGTCCGCGCTCACGTGACGGCGACGCAGGTCGAGGAAGGCAGCCAGGATTCGACAGAGCTGGTCGCCGAAGCGCGATCCTATCTCCGGCTCGCGCAGGCTTTGCTCGTCGAAACGCCGCCTCGGCTCGTCGCGATCGGCGGTCTGAGCGGCTCGGGCAAGACGACGGTCGCAGAAGCGCTTGCGCCGCGGATCGGAGCACCGCCCGGCGCCCGAATCGTCGAGAGCGATCGCGTCCGCAATGCATGGCGTGCCTGCCGAAACCAGGCTGCCGGACAAGGCCTACCGGCCCGGCGTGTCGGAACGCGTGTATCGCCAGATCGCCTGGCGTTCGGAGCTGATCCTTGCCGAAGGCGGTTCTGTCGTCGCCGACGCTGTATTCGACCGGTCGGAGGATCGCGACAGGATCGAGCGCGCCGCGAGCGAGGCAGACGTTCCTTTTGCCGGATTTTGGCTGGCGGCAGATCCGTCTGTGCTTTGGCGTCGCGTCAGCGAACGCAAGGGCGGCCCGTCGGATGCCACCGTCGACATCCTGTCGCGGCAATTGCAGCGCGACGCCGGTGCGTTGACCTGGCACAAGATCGAGGCGGACCGCAAGGTGGCCGAAATCACCGCCGAGACGGTGGCCTTGACTGAAGGCACGGCTTCAACCGCAGTCGGCTTGAGAAAGACAGGATGATAGACATTATCGCCGCTTTAGCTGACCTTTAGCGTCGCCACGGACAGTCCCGGCTCGCTAGCATGGTGCGCAATCGATAAGCCGAACTCCCGGCACATTGAGAGCATCTTGCTATTTTCGTGAGGATTATGCCTTCGATACGACCGATGCCGTCAGCCTTCGCATAACAGATCAGCTGTTTCAACAAGTCCCATCCGAGGCCATGGCCCTGAAGATCCGACCGAACGAGCAAGGCATATTCGCCGGCCCTGTGATCGGGGTCGCAGGAAAGCCGGCGGATTCCGGCCAGCCCGTGTCCTTTTCCAGCGCGACGAAGGCGATGTCTCGATCGTAGTCGAACTGGGTGAGCCGCTTCAGCATCTGATCGGGAAAGTTCTTCCTAAGGGACAGGAACCGTAGCCGCAGATCATCGGGCGAATCCTGGCCAGGAACGCGGGATAGAGCGCCACATCCGCCGGCATGATCGGCCGGATGTGGAAAGAGAGGCTGTCGGAGAGAAAATCGCGACTCCATCCCGACGGATAGGGTCTCATCACAAGAGTCGGATTTGGCGCCGCTTCATCCACCCGGCGAGGGTCGATTTCGATGCGGGCGTCGAGCGCAATCACACCCTCTACGTCCGCCAGCAGCGGGTTGACGTCGAGGGACACCAGGCAGGGAAAGTCGACGATCATTTGCGACAGACCGTTGAGCGCGGCGATGATCGCGGCTCGGTCGGCTGGCCTGCGATCGCGATAGCCGGCAAGCAGGCGCCCTATTCTGGTCGCGTCGATCGCGTCTGCGGCCAGCACGTCGTCAAGCGGCGGCAGGGCGATCGCGGTGTCGTTCACAACCTCGACAGCCGTACCGCCGGCGCCAAACAAAATGACCGGCCCGAACATGGGATTCATGCTCATGCCCAAAATGAGTTCCTGCGCATGCTTGCGCGCGACCATAGTTTGCACCGTGTAGCCGTCCGGCTTCGACCCCGCCGCCTGCGCGCTCAAGCGTGTCTCGATCGACCGCGCGGCCTCCGCGGCCTTCTCGGCGGTCGCGATGTCTAGGACCACGCCGCCGACATCGGACTTGTGTGAAACCACCGTCGACAACAATTTGGCGACCACTTTTTCCGAGCTTTCGAGAAGATCGCCGCCTGCCCGCGCCACTTCCGGGACAGACCTGGCGACAATGGTTCGCGGCACGGCGATACCGGAGTGGCCAATTCGTTGCCCAAATTCACGTCGAGCAAGGCGACGGAAGGCCATTCACGTTCCAACAGCAGGGCTGCCGCCGGCACACTCGCGACCGGCCCGATGACACGCCATCCCCGCCGTTCGAGCATGGATTTGAGGTCCATCGCGATCAGAAATTCATCTTCCACGATGAGGACCGTCTTTTGCACTCGGCGTTCAATCTGGCGGACTCAAGTCGTGAGCGGAATGACCATCTCCACCATTAAACCGGTGGCCGCATAAGTAGGTTCCACCTTGCCATTCAGATCGTATGCTATTGCCAACTGGATCAACTGGCTTCCAAAGCCCCTAGACGTAGGAGGGCTCACCCGAGGGCCCCCACTTTCGGTCCAAGTGACCCGGAGGCGCGGGGTCTCGGCCTGCTCTACCTCCCAAAGGACATGAATTTGTCCGCCTGCTTTGGACAGTGCTCCGTATTTGAGGGCGTTCGTTGCAAGCTCGTGCAGTGCGAGCGCGAGCGACATCAATTTCTTGCTATCCAGCTTAACAGGCGGACCGTTGTCGATTTTTATGGCGTTCGGGCTTGCTGCAAACGGTTCGAGCGTACGCGCTATTAGCTCGGCGAGGTCTCCATCGCCGCCGCCGACGAACCCTTGGTCGTTGGCGTCCACAATGGCTGTAAGCCGACCTAGAAAAGCCTCTCGATAAGCCTCGGCCGAGACGCCTTCGGCCTTGGTCTGGTTAGCGAGAGCCCGCACCAGTCCGAGGAGGTTCTTCATCCGGTGCCGAAGCTCGCCGAAGAGAATTTCAAACTCGGCCTCTCTGCGGGTCCTGTCGGTAGCATCGGCGAGCGACAGCAACATGGTGGTGCCGTTATCGTCCTGGTTGATGGTGCGCGCGGTAACCAGCATGGTCCGTTTTCCGATGCCGGGGAAATCGTGCTCCACCTTATAGTCGACGACGGCGGTGCTCTTCGGGATCACGTCGGTGAGCAGACGACGCAATTCGGGAACATCCCACTGACCATCACCAAGGTCGTAAATATGCTTCCCGATGGTGTCGTCGCGGTTCACTTTGAAGGTTCGGAGGAACGCCCGATTGGCGTTCTGGATGCACAGGGCGCCGTCCAGCACCACCAGAGGTGTTGGGACCGTGTCCACGACCCCCTGCGACTGCACATGACCGGTCCTCAGGATCCGGTAGAGGTCTTCCAGGTTCACCATGGGGGCTCCGCGGTTATCGGGATCATCCTAATACTCAAGGGCGCGGCTCACAATCGCATGACACTGCGGTCGATTAGCTTGCTGCCTTGGCAGGCCAGTCTCCTTGGATATCGCGGAGCTATGGCACCAATACGCAGAAGCCGAGCGGGCGACAATCGCCGGGGCCAGTTCAAATCAGCTCGAAGCAAAAGTCACAGATTAGGTCCGCAACTTTTACAGCTTCAAAATCTGTCATGTGCGCCGCTGTTTCGACTACAGTGGAGACGATGTCATCGTCGTCAACGGCAAGGAGGTCGAGAATGCGTGCAAACTTGATCTTGAGCTCCCGATCGCCTTCAAACTCGTCAAGGGTCACGTTCAGGATGCTCTCGTTCGCGTCGATCAGCCGGGCTTGAATGCTGTCTGACGAAGCAGCCAGCGCCCTTACCGCCGCGAAGAAATGACCTCGCGCGTTCGAATACTTATGGTCCATCGTTTTCCGCCGGGGGTGCTGGTGATTGAAATTTGCTCGCGCGGTCACCTTCCCACACGTTACGTCCCTCACCAGGCTCTCGCCCGATGTTATCTGGTTAAGCCCGGCGACGGACGCCTCTCGCCAAAGCGCGTTTCAGTTTTGGCGAAGCGACAGGCTCTGCAGCTTCTTTGGCGAGGCGCGCCAGCTTGAGCCGCTGTGTCTTCGACTCGCGATCTGCGGTCTCTTTGTCCAATATGTCTCGGGCAGCTTGTGTGGTCGCATCGCCCTTGCTTTCCCTTACGGTCGGCTTGGGCTTGAACGCCGCTTCTGCAATTGCACTATACATTTGTAGATCATCCTTAAAACAAAAAAGGCCGGGCGAGCCCGACCTTTCGAAAACCATCAACGGCCATTGCCAGTACATCCGTGGTCAAGGCCAGGAGCGATTCCTTTAAGCGGCCTGAAGATTCTCGGCCGCGCTCTTACCGTTACGGCGGTCCTGCACGACATCGAAGTTCAGTTTCTGGCCTTCAACGATTGTACGCATACCGGCGCGCTCTACAGCCGAGATATGGACAAACACGTCCGCGCCGCCCGTTTCAGGAGCGATAAAGCCGAAGCCCTTGGTCGTGTTGAAGAACTTTACGGTTCCAGTATTCATGGCGATTTCCTTTCAAATCGGCATAGAAATCTGCGTCTGGCGACATACCAAACGTCACATTGATCGAATTTGAGAGGATATCGTCGGGCGCCGGAGCGCAAAAACAAATTCAACAGCAAACATCGATAATTGACATATAGGGTTGAATCACCTTCCACGCAAGGCGCTCGTTTACAACGACAATTTAAACGGCCGGACTGTTCGCCAAGCGCGTGCTGCGGCGGCTGATCGCCTGACGCAGAAGGAAAATGCAAGGGTCGAAACAGAGCTGGCGATAGCGCGGGCCATGATCCGGGCTGGCGCCCAAAACCCTCATGATGGCTCCAATGACGCGGACTGCTCCGCATACGGCAGAGCGTGGCGTTCCCACATTCATCTAAGTTGCAGGACTAAGACGCCCTTTCCAGCCGCCTCAGATGGGCGACGTGTAACGCCTGCATCTCTTCGAACAAATCGAGCAATTCCAGTGCCTGCTTGATCGGAGCGCCTAGCTCTGTGAGGTGCTGAATAATAGCGTGCTGGCGCTCTATGTGACGCTCTCCCAGCAGAACGTGGCGCTTCAGTATTTCAAGCAGGGTTTCAGGGGTAACCATCTGGTCCCTGGGAGGGGACCGTACGCCTTTACACGGTGAAAGTCGAATGCCGCCACGCAGCTGGCCGACCCCGACAGACGAAGGGCCGCCTGTGGAACAGGCACCGCGACGACTAGCTTAGCGATAGAAGGCGTGCGAGCGCTCGGGTGTCTACCGGCTTCTCGACGCGCGGCACTTCGGCGTACGCTTCAGGGATGGACCAGGCATCGTAACCCGTGGCAAAGATGAAGGGCACTTCACGTTCGCGCAGCGCGTCTGCGATAGGGTAGGCGCGTTCGCCGCGCAGGTTGATGTCGAGCACGGCGCCGTCGATCCGGTCCTCCGCCCCGAGCAGCTCCAGCGCATCCTCGATTGAGCCCACCGGGCCGATTACGTTCGCGCCTCTGCCTTCCAGCGCCCTGGCGAGGTCGGCAGCGATCGTGTACTCGTCCTCGACCACAAGAAGACAGCGGCCCCGCAGGGCATCGGGCTGCGGCTCATCCATGTTGCTTCTCATCCTTGGTCACCGGCACGACGATCTCGTAGCGCACCCCGTCCGATCCGAACTCGATCTTAGTTTTAGCGCCGAGTTCGTAGGGAAGCGCCCGCTCGAGCAATTCACTGCCGTAGCCCTTCCGCGTGGGGCCGCCCTCCGGCATCGTGACGCCGCTCTCGAGCCATTCAAGTCTCGCGCGTGCCTTCGACCCGTCGTGCTCTATGTTCCAGCTAACGGCGAGCCGGCCCGACGGCTGGTGAAGAGCGCCGTACTTCACCGCGTTCGTCGCGAGCTCGTGCAGCGCTAGCGCAACGGATTGCGCTGAGATCGCCGGCAACGACGTCGCCGGCCCCTCGATCGTGACGTTGCCCCCGTCCACGCTTCCATCGCCGTGCGCGTGGAGCTCGCCTTCGATCAGTTCGCGCAGGTCGATTGGCTGATGGTCGGCGCGCGCGAGCAATCCTTGCACGCGCGAAAGCGCGCGTAACCGGCTCTCGTAATCCTCGGCAAACTCGTCCAACGACGCGCTTGACCTCATCGTCTGCCGTGCGAGTGATTGGACAACCGCGATGAGGTTGCGCGTACGGTGCTGAAGCTCGGCCAAAAGCACCTTCTGCTGGTCCTTCAGCGTGCGTAGGTCGTGGATGTCGGTTGAGGTGCCGACCCATTCGGGTGCCGTGCCGCTGGCGTAGTCCAACGGCACGGCACGGGTCTGGTGCCAGCGGTGCTCGCCATCGACCGATCGGCGGATGCGGTGCTCGCAATAGTATTCGCCTTTGGTCGGCGCCTCAGCCCAGGCCATCATCGTCGCGTCGTGATCCTCAGGATAGACGGCATCGAGCCAGCCGAAGCCGACGCTCTCTGCAAAGGAAAAGCCCGTGAAGACACTCCACTGTGGACTACCCCAGGTCCGGTCACCGTTTGCCTTCGAGCGGAAGACTAGCTGCGGGACATTGGTTGCGAGGACGCGGAATAACTCTTCGCTCTGCTGAAGCTGTTTTTCGGCACGGTGCTGGGCGGTCCGGTTGCGTAGTATTTTGACGAAACCTTGGGTTCTGTCCGCGAGCGGCATCAGCAGCCCCGACGCCCAGAACCGCGTGCCGTCCTTCTTCATCTGCCAGCGCTCGTCCTCGGCTCGCCCTTCGGCGAGTGCGATCCGGCGCTCCTCTGCGGCGGCGCTAACTCCGCCCTCCTCCGGAGGAAAGGCTACATCGGCAGACTTCCCGATGATCTCGTCATCGGCATAGCCAAGCACGCGTTCGGCACCCACGTTCCAGCTTGTGGTGATCCCGTTGGGATCAGTGGTGAAGATCGCAAAGTCGGTCGCGCTGTCAAAGATGAGCCGCAATAGGTCGCTGTCACTGAGCGGCCGCTGACCTTCGCCTTGTTCGTCTTGTTTGTCACCATTTTGCACGCGCGGTCTCCGGCTCATGGCCGGCACGCACTCGCGGCCAAATAACCGACCTTCAGCATGGATGAACGCCAAACTGCAGAATGCCCACATTGTTCCCATCCTCTTTGCCGTGGCCGAGTTTCCGCACAGCCTCCGATTCGCTCGCGAAATTAATCGTGAGAGATTATAATCCGCCTGCTGCTACGGCATTTAATCACCTGCAAATTTCATAATCATCGTCTTCAAAACCCTCATTTCACCCCACATTTTGAGTTGGATTTAGCGGCTCGTCCTTGGCTGTTGTCCGACAGTTGAGCGCACCCGGTTATGACCTATCGCTCCGCTACATTCGAGCAGCTCAATTGCCCGCCATGGCGGAGCAGCTATAGGTGGGCGCGCCTCCGCTCTCCGGACGATTTGCTCCGAGCGTCAAAGCATCCTCCTTGCACACTCTCCCGGCCCGAAGGCTCGAGCCACAGTCGTACTCAAAACTCAACGACCGTGGTCCGCGCTTACCCACTTGCCTGCCAAGATGGGCACCCCATTGGTGCAGGTTTGATCATCCTTCGCCCTAACCAAGGTGAATCTGGCCATTGAAACATTCGCGTGATCCGAGGCACCCCGACACTCGGCCGCGTCACCGCCTGACCAAAACCACGAAGGCGGGCGCTTCCGCTGCGCGGCCTTGTTCAGCACATCCGGCCGGAGGAACGAGCGGTCTGGCCGAGCGTTGTTGGTGAGTGTTGGAGCGGAAGTAAGATGAGTAGTCGAGCGAACAATGATCGGGACGAACGAGCAAGGCGTGCGGCTGACGAGATCATGCATACGGAGCGGGAAGAGCGCGCAGCGAAGACTGCCCGGCTGAGGGAGGCGCGTTTGGCCCGCGAATCTCAACGCCGCACCGCCGAAGCCGACACCAAGCCGAGTTCAACTCGGCGCACACCAAAATAGGAATTCGTACGAACTGTTGCCTACACGGCCGGCCGAACACTGAACCTGGCTGCCTAGTTGCCCTCGCCCTGAAGCCGCCATAGGACTGATGACCTGAAACCTTCCTGATCTCCGCGGGTTGCCGTGCCGCCAGCATCAAGGCGGGAGCTCGCATGCAAGGTCTGAACCGAACCGGCAATCGGTGGGACCACGCGCATTTGATGTAGCGGCCGAAATTTCGCCCGGCATTACGCTTAAATGAAAGCTTCTTATCCGGCAGGATGTTGGATCAGCACGGCGTATGCGAGGCCAACTAGCAGGATGAGCACAAGCCCAGCAATGAGGATGCTAATGGCGATCCAGAGGCGTCTCGATTTCTTATCGGTGCTCACGCTGCCGGCTGCCCAGTTTAGTCGCGCAAGGCGACAAAAAGCCCGCCGGCCGGAGCCAGCGGGTGAAGTGGGGTCTCGGCCCGGCACGTGGGCCAAGAATGTGATCATGCGCTCACCAGGCGGCGAAGCGCGCCTACAAATGTTAAGACCACGCAGGCTGCGGTCGCGCCGCTGTCTACACCGCCTAGAGGTCGGCAGCCCGCTGCCCGGATATATCGTTCTACACAATCCTCCAATTGGTGGACTCGCGCGATATATCGGCAGCTAGTGTGTCTCCCCGTCAGGCCAGAAGGAGGGCAATGCCTGCGGAAATCCGGGAGGAAACGATGTCTGCGAACAAAGAAGACTTTCGAACGAACAGAGCCGACTATCTGCTTGCCGCGAAGAAAGGTCGAGCGACCGCTCATGATGATCGCAATGAACTACTGGCAAGGGAGATGTGCCAAAGAGACTGGCGCTTAGCCGCATTGGCTGCAAATCCGTGTAACAGCTTGCCGGAACCGAGGAAGCCAAACCGCCCGGTTCTGTAGCCAAACGTCCACCGGCGAGTTCAGCAGGCTTAGAGAACCAGGCGGCGTTGGCTCGCCGGGGTCTAAGCCGCCCTCGCCTCGATCGCCCTCTTGCCGCAGGAACCACATTCACCTCTTTGCGTTGTTGGCGATGCTTCTCCACGAGCACATCAGCATGGCGCGACGCCACGTTCTGGATGGCGAGCGGCATATCGTTCGTCAGCACGAACGGATAGTTCGACTGCGTTCCAAAAATCTCCCGACTGCGGACGCTTTGAAGTTTCTGGACCTATTGGAAGAAGTTCACGCGTTCCAGCGAAAACACCTATCGCAATTGCTGTCGAAATCGGACCTCCAGGGATCTGCACGTTCGGCGACGCCGAAGCAGCTGTTACAAGGTCCGACCGACGACGTGGTCTCGATTTCCGATCCAATCGTCCGGCTTGCGCTAGAGCTGCAGAACGAAATCAGATTGAGGGGGCTGAAAGCTAAGCCTCCGAAGAGCACGCTTCACTAGCTGCCGCCCACCATAGCTTGTCGATGATGTCCGCCTTCATTAGGCGCATCATGCAGGGTCGGCCTTGAAAGGAGGGTTTTGGACGCACGGACCAATCGAGCGCTCTTGGCGATGACTTCCTGGGTTTGGCGCAACAGTTCGGCATGCCGCTCTTCCTGTTCCCGCAGTTTGTCGAGCAAGGCCGTCATTCGCACATGTTGAGGCGACCGTTCCATGGTTGCCGAACACGCCATGGCACGACTTGTTCCCTCTACGGACAAAGGTCACAATCACGGATGACGCTGATCATCCATAAGTCGGCTTATCGGCAAGTGTCATGCTCGCAAGCGCCGTTTGACGTCGCGGGAGAGAATGCCGATTTCGGCTTCGGTCAGCGTGATCTGGTAGCGCTGTAACGCATTCTTCGAGTAGATGTCGTCAGCAACTATCGAGACGGTCACATCGCCGTTCTCGTCGATCTGCACATCGTCGATCCGGAGCGGTGCTGAGTATATGCATTTCGGTGATGATCTTGGCTTTCGCGCAGGCTGAGTAGACAATCGCATGTGAAGAAGATCCCGTTGCCAGCAATTCGGACCGACGCAAAATTTATGCCAGCAATTCGGTCCCGAGATGAGACAGGCTGTGTGCTACTCCCACCTTCGGTGGGTACGTGCCGCAACCATGCTCGCCAGCGCAGCCGATGCGATTCTGGCCTACTGCCAACGAATGCGTACCGATCATCTCGGCAGACGCGTATATTTGCACGAGCCGGTGCCGTCTCTTTCCTCTTCCGAGCCTCCGCCGGCTAGGCCCGGCGCTTGCTGGCCGTACCCGTCAGCCTGCCGGGCCGCTCCCGGCCTCCGTCGCCGACTGCGGATGTACCAGCGGCGACGGGAGCAGGCCCCTTTCGCCTTACGGGCAAGGTGTCCAGCCCTTCCGGTGCTCCGGCGTAACCGCGTGGTTTGTGAACTGCAGGTTCCGATCGTCGCGGCCGCCAGCGCGGCACTCGTGGCAGCAGATGATTTTCAGCAGATCCCAATGAAGGCAGGGCTGGTCCGGGCCGAACCGTTTGACCAGCGCGGCGACATCGAGCACCGCCCTGCGCGTGCATGTGAGGCAATAAACCGATAGGCCTGTGCCTGCCGCAAGCTTCCGAGCGTGCTTTCTGTGAATGGCAATTTGTCAGACATCGTGGCGATCCTCGTGAGCGGGTCGCCGCACCAACGAGGGTTAATTCCTGACACCTGCCGGCTTCAAGCCGACTCGTCGCGAAAATCCTTCAAGCGAGCGTGCCCGTCGCCGGCCTCCCATCGCGTAACGTCCCCGAGACCTTCGGCAGTTCAAACAGAGCAGAACAGTCGATCACATCATGAAACTCGGCATCTGGGTCGAGCCGGAGGCAAGAGCAGTGGGATCGAAGGCTTCGGAGCCCGACCATTTTCTGTAGCCTCGCCTGCCGTTCCGCGTCGCCCGGCAACAGCCGAAGTAGGCTTTTGTTCTTTTCTACCGGAGACTGCATCTTTTCGCCTCGGGGAACCCGCGCGAAGCTGATCCTATAACTCCTACGGTGCGCCGCCATCATCTATTTGAGGGGAGCGGCTGATAAGACAGCCTGACATTCAGGCGGATGTTACATTAGCTTGTGCTTGCGAACCAATCCGCCGCTCGAGCATTTAGGGGTATGGCGAAGGGCAGCATCAAGGTCGGCGACGAAGTCGTGATCACCGCGACAGTGCGGAAGCGCGTCACTGAGGATCGGGTGAGCGTACTGATCCCGTCGTATCACCAACCGCACTCGATCGTGGACACCACCCTCAACATAAGCAGCGGGCAGAAGATCGAGCTTATAGGCGAGGTCATGCGGGTTGATGAGCACACTGTCACCGTCAGCGGCCGGGATCTTGGTATAACGGTCAGCCGGGACGCTGTGCGCAAGCGCTAGTGCAACGCACGCCGACGATGGCGAGTGAGGCTATAGGGCTAGGAAGGGCTTACGCGATCACACCATGTCCAAAAGAGGTATTAGGTTAGTTACATGCCTGAAGCCCTAGCGCCGGTCACCCTCCGCGCTGGGGCTTTTCTGTGTCTCCAGAAGGTGTGAGTGCTGGAGGCGCTTGCGGGACTGTTCAAGGGCAAGCCGCGATTGCTCGACCTTCAATCTTGCATCTTCCACTTCCGCTCGGGTGCGGCCAATCAAGCGGCGCGCGCTATCGACAAGCCGCTGTTCTGTTCCCCGTGGATGCATCTCTTGGATCACCAGGCAACCCGTTCAAGCTCTGCCGATAGCTGGTCAGGATCAATCAAGCCTCGTCCGAAAAGCCCCAGGACTTTAAGCGCTATGCGCTCGCGCCCATCCTTCCCTACAACCCGGTGCTTGGCACAATAGTCGTTCAGGGCTTTCGTGAGAGTTGCAAGTTGGGCGGAATCCGCCACACCGTATACCGACATGCTTGTCTCCCCGGACGGGGCGAAAGCATCATGACCGCTCCCAGGCATCCGCGTGCCTCTACCCAATTACGGTAAGAAGATACACCCAGAAAAAGTCAGAAACGAGTCCATTCCGTGCGACCTCGGTCGCACGTTACAGCGCATAGGTCCCCACCATGAAACCTATAGCCCGCTATCTCATTGTTGTTCCCGGCTGGGCGTTTTGAGTCCCTTTCGCGCCAGTCGAAGTGCCAGACTAAAACACCCGCTGCGTCTTGTGCAGATTCAGCGGGTGTTTTTCGCCAACGGCCTTGCGCCCTTTGTCGCCGACCAGGCGCCGCGGCTGAATTAACTCTCGCACAAGCTTCGGCTAATACTCTCGGTCCAGCCTTATATGGGAGGCCGAGATGCATCAGCCCACGAGACTCCAGAACCTGCAGTTCGCCCAATCGATGCTGAAGGAAGTGCGCCGCAGGTTGGACGCATCGGGCGAGGCGCTTCTGAAGTATCTGCTGGACATGGCGGTGATCGAAGCTGACGAGTGTGCGAAGGCCATCCGGCTAGCTCAGCAGCCCAACCAGATGCTTTAGTCTCCCCGGCTCCCCTCTCGGTCTATTTCCCTTCGGTCCGATGGCAGAACCAAAGGAGTCCGCACCGGCTTTTGCAGCAACGAGGCTGAGCGAATAATCGCGATGAATCCCGTCTTCAGGCCTTTCACCGTGCGCCTGACGGAGCGCTCTGCCTTTTCGATTAGCCGGAGCGACATAAAATACTGCTTCCGGGAATTCGCTAGCTGCGGGTCCATCTCCTAAAGCCCAAGCCTGAAGCCCTTCCGCCCTACCCAAATTTCAAAATTGACCACACCTAAAACGCGCCACCATGAACGTTCGCTTATCTGGAATGTTCCGCGACGATCAGTGCCTTCCTTTAAGAAAGCGGGCTTCACGAAGGAGTGACGACCAGTCGGTGCCAATCAGTTCGACCAGTTCGCGGGCTTGCATCTCCGAAACGTCCGCCTCTTTGACCAGCCGACGAACCAGCAGATCGACCGGTTCCTTCTTGTCATCTCTGCCGTCGCCACCCATGCACAACTCCGTGACTCGATTGGGAAACTCTTGGTGGAGGTGAAGGTTTCGCCACGCGTCTAGCTGTAACCAGCGTGAACAAACTGCTCCCGAGACAGTTCGGGTTGTCGAACAAGGGCAAGCAGCATCACGACCTATTACTTCCACGTCGATAATGGGACTTTCATTCCCACCCTGAAGGGGTCGATCTCCCGGATTTGGACGCCGCGCGGTTGGAAGCAGTGCGCGCAGCCGGTGAGATGATAAACGACAGCAAGCAGTCATTCTGGGAGCATATGGCGCCTTGGATTATGAACGTGACGGATGACCGGGATCGGCTCCTCTTCACTCTCCAGTTCAAAAGTGCCTTCGGGACAGGCCCTCTACATCCCTCGGGGGCATTGAGCGCCAACAAAAAGCCCGCCGGCCGCAGCCAGCGGCCCGGCACGTGGGCCAACAAGGTGATGATGCGCTACCAGGCGGCGAAGCGCCTACAAGAGCGTGTCGCGTGCTCTTTTCCTCGAACCTTGACCTTGAATTGATCCGCTCTTCGCGTTCGGCCAAGTACCAGACCAAAAACACGGCGGCGGCCCCACCAGCATGCCGGCAATGAAATCAGTCGACGTCATGTCGAGCAGCCACCCGAGCGTTTTGTGAAGCACCGCGAGAACCGGGATTGTGATCACCGCGACTACGACCTGAAGGACCGTGTTGCGCGACATAGGCGCCAACATAATGGCCCGCCTTATCCACAAGCACCCGCAATTCGGGCTGAGGCGAGGCGCAGAAAGTTCGAAAAGCTTCTAAGAACCCCAGTCGATCTCTAATTGTCGAACCGTACACTGACGGCAGTGGGCCGACAGCGGATTTCCGGCTTTCGGAAAGGCAGAGCTAAGTACCGGGTCCATAGGTCCAAACCGAATGCATTGCCTTCGGCGATGTGCCTTACCTCGTGCAGCCAGCCGTCGCGCTCTGGCGGCTTGTTGGCAAGCATAGGCATCAACGGGGAATGAAGTTCAACGCATGGACTGCCCCACGAACGGCATCCAAGGCGTCGTATCACTTCAATTCCGGAATGCAGAGACCTAGCTGAAGTCTCTGCTCGCGGGACAGGCAATAGCCTATCCAGTTGGCTTGCTGTCAACCGATCGCTTGAGCAGCGTTCACCCGCAAGATGTTCTCTATGAGGTCCTTTTCGCGAAAAGGCTTGTTGACCAATGGAACATCCGGGGGACGGTTTGCGATAGCGTCGGCGTCGGCATATCCAGTTATCATCACCGCTGGCCAATTCGAGCGCAGGTTGCGCGCAAAACGAATTACCTCGACCCCGGACACGAGAGGCATGGCGAAATCCGTGACAATGACATCGAAGTCGTGGGGTGTCCGTTCGATAATTGCCAGCGCTTCGGCACCACCTGCAGCACAGGTGACTGCGAAGCCGCGTTGCCGAAGAGATTCTGCTGTCAGTTGCCGCAGGCTGCTGCTGTCGTCGATCAAAAGCAAGGACGGAAGTGCCTTTTCAGCCTCGCCCATCACCGGCTCCGCGTCGGAGTCGGCCGCATTATCTGCCGGCAACTCTGCCGAACGAGGCAGCCAAAGCTCCATCGATGTCCCGCGGCCGACGGCGCTGATAATGCGGAGTGAACCACCGGATTGCTTCATGAAGCCGTAGACGGTACTGAGACCCAAGCCGGTCCCCTTGCCGAGCGGTTTTGTGGTGAAAAAGGGTTCGACGACCTTTGCCAGAACATCCCGGGGGATGCCTGCGCCGGTGTCCTTGACCGTAAGGACGACGTAGTCTCCCGCTGTCAAATCTTCCGATGCCGATGTGATCGTCCGGTTCTGTGCGTGCACTGTAATGGTTCCCCCCGACGCCATGGCATCGCGCGCATTGAAAACCAGGTTCATCAAAGCCAGCTCCAGTTGGCCGACGTCGACATGAGCGGGCCAAACAGAGTTGTCGACCATCCATTCAAAGCGGATCAAGCCGCCCAGTACGGGTGCCACCAGCCCGTTCATCGTGTCCCCCAGCGCTGCCAGACGGACCGCGGCAGGCTTAAGGTTCTGTCGACGTGAAAAGGCGAGCATGCGCGTGACGAGCTCAGCGCCTTGTTTGGCGGAGCGGCGGGTCAGTTCAACGATCTGCTTTCCCTGATTGTCGAGCGTGGCATGCCGCTCGAGCAGACCTAGCCCGCTTAGAACCGCAGCGAGCAGGTTGTTGAAGTCGTGGGCCAGCCCTCCCGTGAGTCTTCCGATCGCGTCAAGGCGCTGAGATTTGAGGAGCTGATTTTCGAGCTCACGGCGATCCGTTATGTCGAGCAAGGTGCCAAGGATTTCGGGACGGCGCCCGTCGGCAGCTTTCGATACGACGCCCTGGTCCAGAAAGATGCGATATTTGCCGTCGGCGCACTGCCAGCGGAACTCGCATGTGTAGGAGCCTGTCGCTTTTGCCGCCAGCAATGTTTCCCGCACTTTGGGCAGATCGTCCGGGTGCACCCGGCTCAGGCCAAAACGTGGATCGGATGTCAGTCGCTCGGGAGGAAATCCCGTCAGACGTTCGACACCTTTAGTGACAAAACGAGCTGCAAAAGGCGGCTCGGCGGCCCGCGCGTGAAAGCAGACGGGCAATGATCCAAGAATGGCTTCCTGTCGCTCCTCCGCGGTGCGGAGCGATCGCTCGGCTTCAAGCTTTTGTTTTTCGGCCTGCAGGGCCTTCGCCAGCAGCGCCTGCTCGGCGATGGCATTTCGCTGGATTTCAAGCGTCTTCTCGTGGAGCTCGACAAATACGGCCACTTTGGATCGCAGCATGACCGGGTCGAATGGCTTGAACACATAGTCTACCGCGCCGGCGTCG
This sequence comes from Mesorhizobium sp. WSM3859, assembly GCF_002295065.1. Taxonomy (GTDB): domain Bacteria; phylum Pseudomonadota; class Alphaproteobacteria; order Rhizobiales; family Rhizobiaceae; genus Mesorhizobium. The sequence continues at coordinate 42,324 of NZ_NSGG01000021.1, read as the reverse complement.
TAACCGCGCAGCATATGAGCGTCCTCCTTGTTGATGGCCGTGAGGAAGATGAGAGGCGTTCGCTTGGACTGCTCGCGTTGGCGGATCAGCGCGGCTGTTTCATAACCGTCGAGACCCGGCATCAGAACGTCCAGCAGGATGACGGCGAAATCCTCCTTCAACAGGCAGCGCAGCGCCTCTTCACCGGATGGCACAGTGACGACCTCCGCCAGCGGAGAGAGGAGTTCGTCAATCGCCAACAGATTTCGTTCGTCATCATCGACGGCGAGGATGCGTGCTTTGGCAGGGCCGTCGGTCGGCTGCACGATTTCTATTTTTTTCGAACGGATAGGCGACGGCCTTTGCATCGAGCACCTGTCAGTTCACGGACATGAGCAGATTTTGCGAGGTCTCGACCCTCGCTCTGGAACGACCGATCCAGACCCGGAGCAACGCCATGAGAAGGTCGAGATCGACAGGCTTTGCGATATAGTCGGACGCGCCGGCTTCCAGGCACTTCTGCCGATCGCCTTTCATTGCCTTTGCCGTCACCGATATCAGCGGAATGTGGGCTATGGCGGGCGTATTGCGGATTCTTCTCATGGTCTCGTAGCCGTCCATCTCCGGCATCATGATGTCGATCAAGGCTGCATCGACGTCGGAGTTCTCCTCCAGCAACGCAATCCCGTCGCGGCCCCGCTCCGCATGGAGAACTTCGATGTCGTAGGTCTCCAGAACGCTCGTCAGCGAGTAGATGTTTCGGATATCGTCATCGACGATCAGCACTTTTGCGCCAGCGATGTTTGACCTGTTGTCAGCTTGGCCCGGTCCTGCCCCAATGTCCTCGTGCAATCCTCCTGGTAGTGTCGCCGATATATGGAGAGCCAACTGAGCAAAATTCTCGGCCCGCGGGACATCGATCCAGGCCGGATTGAGCGCCAGCACCTGTTCGATGGCGTCGGAATGAGGGGCAAAGAACAGAAGCGGCGGCAGCTCGTCTGAGAGCTGGTTGGTAAGCTCATCGAGCGCCTGGGCGTTGTCCTTGGCAGACCGTCCAAGACCGAGAACCACGGCATCGTACGAGGCCAGATCAATGTCATCTCCAGTCGCAGCGCGACCGATTGCAGTGACCGAGGTGACCCCATCCCGGATGGTTTCGACCAGCGAAAGGCGACGCTCCGGATCGGCGTCTGCCACAAGCACCCGGCGCTGGATACGAAGCTTTCTCGAATGAATATCCTGAAACACCTTCATCAGTTCGTCGGACGACACGGGCTTGGTGGAAATGCTCGATGCGCCCTTGGTGACCAGGCCCTCGATGTCTTCCGCGCCCGAGATCACATGGATCGGAATGCCGGTGGTCTTCGGATCATGGCGCAGCAGGTCAAAGAGCACCCATCCATCGATGTCCGCCAGCCCGAGATCCAGCGTGATCGCGTCCGGAACCAGCTTGCGGGCCAAGGCCAAGGTTCCGGACCCCGCAGTCGACAGGACACCTTTCAGCCCAGCCGATCGTGCCAGACCCAGCAGCAGGCCGCCGAAGGTCGGATCATCCTCAACGATCAAAACCACCCTGTCTTCCGGCGAAATGGCGTCGCGGTCGTCCATCAATTCCGCAGACGGCAGGCCGGTGGGCGCTGCCGTCGTGGCAATCGCTTCCGTGGCCGGAAGCAATTCCGGCTGCGTCGCAGCCGTAGTCCTTGGACCGTCGATCGGAATGACGAGCGTGAAGGTCGAACCTTTGCCCGGAGTGCTTTCAACCCTGAGTTCACCGCCAAGCAGACGGGCGATCTCACGGCTGATCGAGAGCCCCAGACCGGTTCCTCCGTACTTGCGACTGGTCGTACCGTCTGCCTGCTGGAAAGCCTCGAAAATCAGTTTCTGTTTGTCTTCCGGAATGCCGATGCCGGTGTCGGTCACCGCGATGGCCAGGGCCCTGGCGGGCTGTCTGGCGCCGTTGCGGCGTCCAGTTTTCTCGAGCCGGAAATTCAGGCTGACTTGACCTCCGGACGTGAACTTGAAGGCATTTGACAGCAGGTTGAGGACGATCTGCTGCAGGCGTTTTTCGTCGGTACGCACGGTCTCGGGAAGAGCTGGATCGACCTTTATGGCAAAGCCAAGTCCCTTGTCGGCGGCGAGCTGGCGGAACGTGCGTTCCATATGCTGGCGCAGATGCGCGACCGGCATGTCATTGATGTCGATCGAGACCGTACCCGACTCGATCTTCGACAAATCGAGGATATCGTTGATGAGACTGAGAAGGTCTGTGCCGGCCGAATTTATGGTGCGCGCAAACTCCACCTGCTTGTCGTTGAGGTTGCCTTGCTGGTTGGTGGCAAGCAGGTTGGAAAGGATCAGCAGCGAATTGAGCGGCGTTCTGAGCTCATGGCTCATGTTGGCAAGGAATTCGGACTTGTACTTTGAAGTGAGCGCAAGCTGCTCAGCTTTCTCCTCAAGGGCCCGCCGTGCCATCTCGATTTCGAGATTCTTGTTTTCGACCTGCTTCTTCTCGTTCTCCAGAAGCTGAGCCTTTTCCTGAAGTTCGTCGTTCGTGGCGTGCAGTTCTTCCTGCTTTTTGGTCAGTTCCGTCTGGCGGGCCTGCAATTCGGACGTCAGCAACTGCGATTGCTTGAGCAGGCCCTCAGTCCGCATCGTCGCCGCAATGGTGTTGAGAACGATGCCGACGGACTCCATCAGCTGATTGAGAAATGATCGGTGCGTGTCGCGGAACTCGCCGAATGATGCGAGTTCGATGACGGCCTTGACTTCGTCTTCGAACAGAGCTGGCAGAATGATGACGTTGGCCGGCGAGGAGCTGCCCAGCCCGGACGTCACGCGCAGAAAGTCCGGCGGGACATTGTCTAGCATGATGGCACGCTTGTCGGCAGCACTTTGGCCGACGAGCCCTTCCCGAAGATCGAGCCGTTGCTTGATAGCTGCCCTACTCTCGGCGCCGTATGACGCCGCCAGCTCCAGATAGGACTCATCTTCGTCGCGGTTGGTCACATAGAACACGCCGTATTGCGCGTTCACCAGCGGGGCGAGTTCGGACATGATCAATCGCGAAACCGTGGCGAGGTCGCGCTCGCCCTGGAGCATCCGGGAGAAGCGAGCGAGATTGGTCTTCAGCCAGTCCTGCTCTGCGTTCTTCAGCGTCTGGTCCTTGAGGTTGCGGATCATCTCATTGATGTTGTCTTTGAGCGCCGCGACTTCGCCCGAGGCCTCGACACTGATCGAGCGGGTCAGATCGCCCTTTGTCACGGCGGTCGAGACTTCTGCGATGGCGCGCACCTGGGTCGTCAGATTGGCGGCCAGCTGGTTGACGTTGTCCGTCAGGTCGCGCCAGAGACCGGCTGCACCAGGCACCCGCGCCTGCCCTCCGAGCTTGCCCTCGATGCCCACTTCGCGCGCGACGTTGGTCACCTGGTCGGCGAAGGTGGCGAGGGTCTCGATCATGCCGTTAATGGTGTCCGCGAGGGAGGCGATTTCACCCTTCGCATCGACCGTCAGCTTGCGCTTGAGATTGCCCTGAGCCACTGCCGTCACGACGTCGGCGATGCCACGCACCTGGTTTGTCAGATTGGTCGCCATCAGGTTGACGTTGTCGGTCAGATCCTTCCAGGTGCCTGCTACGCCTCGCACCTCGGCCTGACCGCCGAGCTTGCCTTCCGTGCCGACCTCGCGCGCGACACGCGTCACCTCGCCTGCGAAAGAGTTCAACTGGTCGACCATGGTGTTGATGGTCGACTTGAGCTCGAGGATTTCGCCCTTCACGTCGACGGTGATCTTCTTGGAGAGGTCGCCTCGCGCGACCGCCGTCGTCACTTCGGCGATGTTGCGCACCTGGCCCGTAAGGTTCTCGGCCATCGAGTTCACATTGTCGGTGAGATCCTTCCAGGTTCCGGCCACCCCTCGCACCTGAGCCTGACCGCCGAGCTTTCCTTCGGTGCCGACTTCGCGCGCCACACGCGTCACCTCGCCTGCGAAGGAATTCAACTGGTCGACCATGGTGTTGATGGTCGACTTGAGTTCGAGGATTTCGCCCTTCACGTCGACGGTGATCTTCTTGGAAAGGTCGCCAAGCGCCACGGCTGTCGTCACATCCGCGATGTTGCGCACCTGGCCGGTCAGGTTGGCAGCCATGGCGTTCACATTGTCGGTCAAGTCCTTCCAGGTGCCGGCCACGCCTCGAACCTGCGCCTGGCCACCGAGCTTGCCGTCCGAACCGACCTCGCGCGCCACGCGCGTCACTTCCGAGGCAAAGGAGTTCAGCTGATCAACCATCGTGTTGATCACGTCCTTGATCTGCAGGATTTCTCCCAATGCATCGACGGTGATCTTCTGCGTCAGGTCGCCGGTGGCGATCGCGGTTGCCACCTTGGAAACGTCGCGCAATTGCACGGTCAGATTTCCGGCCATGGCGTTGACGTTGTCGGTCAGGTCTTTCCATGTGCCGCCAACGCCTTCCACGTGGGCCTGGCCGCCAAGCTTGCCTTCCGATCCGACCTCGCGAGCCACGCGCGTCACCTCGGAGGCAAAGGAATTCAGCTGGTCGACCATCGTATTGACGGTGTCCTTGAGCTCGAGGATTTCGCCCTTGACGTCGACGGTGATCTTTTTGGAAAGGTCGCCTCGGGCGACGGCCGTCGTCACCTCTGCGATGTTTCGAACCTGGCCCGTCAGGTTGGCCGCCATCAGGTTGACGTTGTCAGTCAGGTCCTTCCAGGTGCCGGCGACGCCTTTCACCTCGGCCTGGCCACCGAGCTTGCCTTCCGTGCCGACCTCGCGCGCCACGCGCGTCACTTCCGAGGCGAACGAATTCAGCTGGTCGACCATCGTGTTGATGGTGTCCTTGAGCTCGAGAATCTCGCCCTGAACGGCGACAGTGATCTTTTTCGACAGATCGCCAGAGGCAACCGCAGTCGTGACTTCGGCGATATTGCGCACCTGACCGGTCAAGTTCTCGGCCATCGAGTTGACGTTGTCGGTCAGATCTTTCCACGTGCCGGCAACGCCACGCACTTGGGCCTGACCGCCGAGCTTGCCCTCAGTGCCGACTTCGCGCGCGACACGCGTGACCTCCGAAGCGAAGGAGTTCAACTGATCGACCATCGTGTTGATGGTGTTCTTGAGCTCGAGGATTTCGCCCTTCACGTCGACGGTGATCTTCTTCGAGAGATCCCCCAGAGCCACTGCCGTAGTTACTTCGGCGATGTTGCGGACCTGGCCGGTCAGGTTTTCCGCCATGGAGTTGACGTTGTCCGTCAGGTCCTTCCAGGTGCCGCCGACGCCTTCGACACGGGCCTGGCCTCCGAGCTTGCCTTCGGTGCCGACCTCGCGCGCCACGCGCGTCACTTCCGATGCGAAGGAATTAAGCTGGTCGACCATCGTGTTGATGGTGTTCTTGAGCTCGAGGATTTCGCCCTTCACGTCGACGGTGATTTTCTTCGACAAGTCGCCTGAAGCGACCGCGGTGGTCACTTCGGCGATGTTGCGCACCTGACCCGTGAGGTTGGTGGCCATGGCGTTGACGTTGTCGGTCAGATCCTTCCATGTGCCGGCAACGCCCTTCACCCGTGCCTGTCCGCCAAGCTTTCCCTCCGTGCCAACCTCTCGCGCGACGCGGGTCACCTCGGAGGCAAAAGAGGCCAGCTGTCCCACCATTGTGTTGACGATTTTGCCTATGCGCAGGAACTCGCCGCGCAGCGGTCGGCCGTCGATTTCGACCATCATCGTTTGGGACAGATCGCCTTTTGCGACCGCGCCAATGACGCGAGCCACTTCCGCGGTCGGTTGGACCATGTCTTCGATGAGGTCGTTGACCGACCTGACACTTGATTCCCAGCTACCGGTGGCATTGCGGACGTGGCCCCGCTCGCCGATCCTTCCGTCCTTGCCGACGACCCTGCTCAGTCGCTCAAATTCCTTCGTGACCTGATCGTTCAGTTCGACGATCTGGTTGAAGGCATCGGCAATATCGGAATCGATACCTTCATAGACGTTGTCGATTCGGACGGAAAAGTCGCCTCGCCTAAAGGCCTTTAACGAATTGAGAATTTGACGACGGTCGAGTTGCGCTCTTGATGCCTGCACGCTCACAGTGCCACTCCCAGCCCAGCGGTTTTGTGAAGGAACTGATGCTAGATGAAATCCCCACCCCGGGTGGCGACGTATACAATCCACCGCAAGGCTAAAAACGCGGAATTGGCCGATTGGTTCCCGGTAGTCCGTCGTGCAGAACAGCTTTGCGTGCACGAAGAGAGCTTAGAACACGCGAGCGGCGGCTGCCAAACGGATGTTTGGGATACCAAGAGCGCGAGGCCAACGGAATGGTCCAGGCGAGCGCATAGCTGCTATTCAACACGTAGAACTAAATGCGTTTCAGGCTGACGTTGACGACCTGCGAGGTCACGCGTCCTTCAATATTTCCTAAAACCGATTTCAGTGGTCTGATTTACCGATGAGCATAAGCAATTCTGGCTGAGGCGCGACCAAGAAAGTTCGAAAAGCTTGCAGGAACCCCAGGCGAATGGTGGAATGTAGAACTAATTTAAAGGCTGGGGGCGACCCCCCGTGGCCGACATCCTGCCACCTGACGGAGAAACGCGCCGCTCCTCTCGCGAGCCCTATAGCGGCCTCTCGTGCAAAAGAAAACGGAAGAAAAGTAGAACATGCGCGCGCAGGATTTGCACACGAACCCCGTTAACTACATGATAATCCGTCCCAATCCACATACGCACCCCACAGTCAGCTAGCGGGTTGGATAGCTCAAAGGGTGAGCACAACTGAGCGAGGCTGCTGCGGCTCTGCAGTCCGCGAGGCATCGTGAATATATGTTTGCCAAGATGGGAGTCCCGCGACAAGGCGCAACTCGTCGCGCATTGCCTTATTGCCGGCCTGGCTTTCTTTGCATTGGCACGCGAGCTTGTGCACTGGGACGCAGATGCGCATCAGAGATCGCGAGTTTGAGTCCGTATGTAAGACGGGTTTGTGCGTTGCACGTGTCGCAGATGAAGACCTTGGCACTCTTGATCCACGATCCTTTCCGGACCACCGCGGTTTCGCACTCCGGGCAATGAAAAGTTATGTCAGATTCGAACAGGTCTCGTGAAAGTACCATCGTCTCGCTCCGCCCCCAAGATGGTGAAGCAAAATCGATGCCGGACCTGATGTCCCGGGCTGATACGCGTCATCCGTTCACATGGCGGAGATATTAGAGACCGCTGATAAAATACCTTCAGCCGGTGCATGTCCGAATTGCGCCACCGGTCAAGGGGCCGGGCTTGCGGCTCCGCACTGCTGCCGGCCGGGCTGCTCGCGGATTCGGGGCGGGGCATCTGGCCTTTGGATTTATCCGGGTCGGTGAAACCGGTGGAAAGACATCAAAAGTTATCATCATGCAGAACGATAATTTGGCCTTCGCTTATAGCCGACTCTCCCGTGCCGAGTCGGTTAGGCCCGGCGGTTCCTACCAACGCACCCCAACGCGGAACTGTCGGGCCGCTTTTGCAAGGCAAGCCTCTGCCTCCAATTTGGACGCCGTTAACATATGATGCCGAACGAGGTCCGGTATCCCCCGAATTGCTCCATGCCGAGAAACACCGACCTTTGCCTCACGAGCGCCCTGCCCCATCATCGCTATCCGCGCAGCTCGGAGCGTCAGCCGGGTTGGCGAATGTGATGCCACCGGGGGCACTGACCTGAACGTCAATGACGCCGCCGTCGTCTCCGGTCCACACGTAATGCATGCCGCCAGGTTGTAACACGAAAAAAGCTCCCGGCTTGAGCCACGGTCCGGTCTTGTCGAGCTTATCCCCGAAGCCGAACCCGACCTGACCGCTGATCAGCCACACGGCCTCGGCATTAGGATGGCTGTGCGGAGGCACGACGTAATGGGGCGGGAACTTCACGCGGGCAACACTCCAGTTACCGGATTGCGCCAGAACGGCGACCTTGGCGCCAGGCGGCAAGTCGCCAATGTCCTGCTCACTTCAGGTCCTTGCTATCAGTCGTCAGAACGGGGGGCGTCTTTACGCCCTCCTGGCCCTCCGCAGCGAAGACCGCGCCTCCAGACACAAGGGCTGCGTGCGGCCGAACACAATGAGCATTGATCGGCCATTAGATCGTGATGAAATCTTCATGATCGCATCCTCCCAGGTTGGTCACGCGAGCGATTTTACGAGACGCTTCATATTAGCAGAAATGACGTTACGCATTTGCCGTTCGCCTCGGCTCTGCCAGAGGGGTGTCGCCCCCAAACCCCTTCTGGCTGACGTTCTTGCTCAAGATGAGTGCTGGATCAAAGAGGATGCGGATCCTCGAATTGGCGGCCCGTATGTTCCTCAACAACTGGGTCCAGCATATCGTGAGGGTGGTGCGCCATATCTTGGTTGCCTGCCCAGGCGTGGCCAGACAAAGTTGCAAGCAACCCGTTGTTCATGGCCCAAACTGCAGCTTGTGTCCGGTTGCGGACCCGAATTTTTCGAAGAATCGTCTTCACGTGCACCTTCACTGTGGCGTCGGCGATGTGAAACTTGCGCGCGATGATTTTGTTAGACTTGCCCTCAATCAAGCAACCAAGAACACAAATTTCGCGAGGTGACAGCATCGAAAGCTCCACCGCTCCCACTTCCAGACTGTTACCGTCGTGTTCACTTGTCTCTTGCTTTGACTTATCTTCAGAGTTCAACTTTTCACACGATATTAACGACAAGGCATCAGCAGGGAATACGGATTGCCCAAGATCAACCAATTCAAGGGACTTTACAAAAGTATCATAAGCAGTATGTTTTGTCAGATAAGCATTTGCTCCTGCACGGAAAGCAGCCACTACGTCGCCGGATTGACAGCGGTCTGCCAGAATCACTACGTGACTGTCGGGATAAATTGCCTTAAATTCAGAGATTTTTTCCAATTCAGAACTGTCCCCATCGCCATCGACATCGATTATGAGCAATAGAGATCGGTGTTTCGGCAGCGGTTTTAGAACAAGATCGCGGACAGACTCCGCCGATAAAGAAATGCGGAAGTTTGAAGGATCCAAGATCCGGATTAGGCTTTCTCGGAGCAGTCCGCTCGGCCCGACAAGTAACGTCAAACAGGATTGCCTCGCCATCGGTAGTCTCCTCCAACGCCGGAATGACACAAATCAACAACCTGTAGCACTTTCGAGGTACTCTCCTATGGTCAAAGAGCGTATTTGACTGTATTAGCTTACGCCACGAGGGCCGAATTCCAAATACCTCATTAGGCGTAGATCGTCGGTGTCAATCCAGAGCAGGGCGGGCCATGATGCGCAGATCACCGATGGGGGTAGAAGATCGCACTCGAGCTTTCGAGACAGGGGTCGTTTCGGCACACGGAACAAACGATCGGAGATGGCGGTCCTTTACTCAAGGAGCCGCGTCGGCAGTCGCCACGATTGTTAGTTGCGGGATTTCCGACGTAGTCGCAATTTGTGGTCAATTGATCGGCCTGTGGGCGTCCACCTGGCCCGACGGCGTCTATGCGGGCTAGCCAGGTTGGTTGGGCTGTAAGATGGTCGGCCACGCCCTTCAAATTGGCGGCGCTCAGCAACGCGATCGCGCCGGACAGCGGCTGAGCCGCTCTGCCACGGCTGCCGTGTACGAACCGCCGGTCTCAGACGCTGGGGTCGTGCTGCCGGTCGAGGCTCGACCGATTGGCGACATCGGTCCGACTCAACCTTCTCAGGCCCACGAGTTTACGACCTCGCGGACACGTTGAAGCTGAACCACGGCGGCGCGCCAACGATCCTTTCAACGCTGCATCTGCACTCGACGGATGATGAAACAGGCCTGGAGGTGCAGTTGATCCACCCGTCTGGTGGGCGACAGCAGGCTCTGGTTGGACCTAGTTATCCATAGAGCAGTTTCAGGCTACAAAGAACGAGGATGACGAAAGCGACAGGCCCGGAGAAAGGGTGGCGAACTGAATCTGGGATGCGCCTCCGTGACCGTCATTGTCGTAGTAGAGGCCACCGGTCGAGCTGTCGTAGATGATATGGTCGGAAGTATCATGCGCAGCCGTGCCATTGGAGAACGCAGCGGCTGCCAGTTTGCCCGAATGGAGTTCCGAAAACACGGTGTGGTCGAGTTGAATTTTGTCTTTCGAAACCGTGAAGTCAGTGATCTTGGCGACGTTCCCGGTGCCAAGCGCGGTGCTGAAAACGAAGGTGTCCCTACCGCCAAAACCGGTGAGCACATCATTGCCGCCGCCACCGTTAATGATATTGGCGCCGGCATTGCCCTGAATGGTCTGGGCGAACTCGTTGCCTGTCAGGTTGATTGCGGAAGGGTTCGTGGTGGCTAGAAGCTCGACCTCCGAACCGGCTGAAAGCGCATAGCTCACCGAAGCGAGAACCTTGTCAATGCCGCCACCTACCGCCTCGGTCACCTTGTCGCCCGCATTGTCAACATAGTAGGTGTCGTTGCCGGCATAGCCGACCATCGTATCGGCGCCGGCGGTTCCATGGATCACGTCGGCGCCGCCAGTACCATAGAAAACACCATCGCTGGTGGGGGTGGTCGTGCCTGAAGAGGTGGTCCCCGTATTATTGATGACGTTTGCGCCTGTTACGGTGTCGCCGCTGCCCGCCTTTTGATAGAGTTGGATCTCGTCGATCTGCATCTGCATCGATGAAGGGGTGGAACTATCCAGGGCCGTATGCCACCCGATCGCGTTCGAATTCGCGACCCCATTGTTCATGATCAGTTCCATCGGTTCGTTAGGAATCGGGGCCTGTGAGCTTGTCACCCGCGCGATCTGATTCCCATCGAGATACCAGGTGATCGACTGACCGGGCTCCCAGTCGATAGCGTATGTATGGAACCCCGCCGTGAGGTCGATGCCGGTATTGACGACACCGCCAAATGTGCCGGATGGCGTGTGAAGGTGGTACGAGAATGCCTGGTTTGCAGGCCCTGAACCAGTAAATCCGCCTTCCTGCATATCGATTTCGAAATTGTCGCCGCTGCTGCCTGCACCCTGCCCTGGCATTAGCCAGAGGGCTGGCCATGCTCCGTCGCCGCTGGGCGCCTTCATGCTGATCTGAAGGTGGCCGCCATCAAATTCAAAATTGCCGTAGCTGCTGACCGCGCCGGACGTGATCGGAAAAGTCGTTATCGAACCCTGATTGGGGGCCGTGATCGGTTGCTTGATCGCCGCGAGATCCAACAGCCCATTGCTCACGGACACCTGGCCCGGCATATCGTAGTCGGCGTTGTACGGGCCCCCGGCAGTGCTCCCGCCCGATCCGTTGCTGTTCCAGGCCCAACCGTTAGCGGCATTGCTGGTGATGTAGGTATGCCAATGGCTGTCGAGTGCAGTCCCTGAGAAGCTTTCCTCGAAGACTTGATCGCTCGAGCTATAACCTGCAGGTGCCGAAAGGGCCATTCCGTAATCCTCATTGAGATTGACGCAGACAATGCCACTGCTGCACATCGCCAAGGCGCGCCAGATAACGCATGCTCGCAGCTACGAGCGCGAACTGATTTAAAGGCAGTGGAGACTTGGAAACTTTCGTTGCCGACGTGAGCAAGGCCTTGGACCGTTCGCGCCGCGGCCTGATCGGTAAGGACGCGATTTGTCATTCGGACGTTCCGCCAAGTTTCCGAATAGAATTACCATACCGTATCCCTCATCTTATTGTTTTTTTGTTTTATTATTCCAATGCCATCAAGTTAAACGCGAAATTTTCCGGCTTCACTTTCGTCCGCGTGTAGCTTTGTACATATACAACCATCGGATTGTAACAGATTTATGCAACTTGCCGGACACTAACACCTTTTGCGGCGAGAATGAGGCCGAATTAACCTTATCAACTCTCTCTTTTGAACGCCTGCATCTGAAAACTGGATCGCGCCCGCCGTTTCGGCCGGCTCGGAACCTGCGATCGGCGCGCTGAGCCTGATCTGGACTCACCCGCCTTTGTCCTCCAGGCGTCAAGAACGATCGCGCAACGAAAGCTCATTCCAGTCAGTCACAGCAGTATGCCGGCGGCGGCCGCACGGCCTCAGGCGCGGCTCCAAGTCGCGAGGAACTCGCCCATGTGACCGGGGCCCTTCGTCGGGCCACAGATTCGCGCCGAAATCGGAGCGATCAGCCCCAGACCATTCGAACGACCGATACGATTTCAGTCGGGCGGAGCGCGCAGTCAAGAGAACTGAACCGGGCAGCAGAATAGCGCCGTTACCGCGGTTCGACCATGCCGCGAGCTTCGCCAGGAGGCTATCGCGTCCGAATCAACCCCGGCCTTGCACTGTGGTGAAGAAGGCGGCGACGGCGCTGTTGAACACGCCATCATGGGCTTTTTCGGTGAGCCACACCACCACGGCCACTAACGTCAGCTGTGAAACCACACCCAGAGGGAATGGTTTGCTGATCCGCTTATCAGCGTGGATCCAACAATGAAAGCGTTGCAACATCCGCAGTGGCCCGCGTGGAAAGCGAGCGTGCACGACCTGCAACGGGTCGGGAAGCATGGCTCCACTGGCGCCGAGCAGGATCGCCCACTGGTTTTCTGGCGACCCCACAAGAGGACGGCCGCGAGGACGCCGACAAGCGCGTCGGCACCGAGGATCATAGCATCCAACAACAGCGCTCTATCAAGCTGGACAGGCGCGTCGATCCTGAGGCTCAACGAAGAGGAACGGATCGGATAATCCCAATGGGGGATCGCATCGAGGGCGAAATGGCTCGCAAACCCCAACGCTAGGGCTGTACCCGGATTCGCGGGCAGCAAGCTACCGAGCGCCGCCCCGACCAACGCATGCGTGCTGAGAATCATTGTTTGATCCTTTGTGGTGCACTGCACCGACCTGTCCTTGACGCTCCCCTTAGCCTAGCGGTCAAGCGACTGGTACCTTCTACTCCCGGGGGACGCAAGCTCCTCGACCGTCACGGTCGGCCGGTCTGGTTCCGTGGCTCAGCACTGAATATCAGCGAAAATCGCGACAATGCTAAGCGGGAACCCCGCCGGAGCCGTCTCATCGCTGCCGCTCTCGGCCACCGTTCCGAGATGATCCGGCCGTTCTGTTCCGATTTCAGTGGCATTTTTCGCCGGTCAGCAACCACGGCGTTCCCGGCCTCGACCAGTAAGGAGGAAAAAAGATGCCGGCCAGGAAAAGGCAGGCCATGCGCCAACTGTCGGGGGCGTCAGCGAAAGCGCGTCAAAGCCCTTATTCTAGGCCTAAACGCAGATTTTTGGCGCCATGGCAGGTTGATCGGGTTCGCAACAGTTTCTAGCTTGCCGATGATGAACCCGCCGATTGAACAGGCAAGGCCTGCCGTGATCGCAAAGGCGCGTCCCAACCCTTCTGCGTCGGCCCGCAAAATGGCGTCACCGAAACCGCGAACGACGCCGCGTGAAAGCACGCGCCAGACGTAGGTCCGTTCAGCGGACAGCGCCTGTCGTGAGCGCAGGAGCGCGGACATATAGGCTTTCGAGAGGCCCTCGGCATAGCAGCGCAGCCAAAAATACCTCTGGGTCAACCGCTTCGCTGGAATTCTGTGCCGGACAACCGCGCGGGGCTCGAAGATGAACTCGCCAGCTGGGATTGCCTTTCGGGCGCGGATGCAGAGTTCGGTCTCCTCGCCGCTCATAGGCAGGCTCTTTTGGGTTCGGCCCAATGCAGCATTGAAGCCCCCCACTTTTTCAAAAACCTCCCGCCGCAGGCACATGCCGCAGCCGAGCAGGCTTCGCACGGGACCAACCTTATCCGGATGGCCCAGATACGTGCAGCCCACGACCCAAAGGAATTCGTCCGGGAACCAGCGCGGCCGAGGTCCCAGCCAAAGCGGCTCGATGCGGCCCATTGCACCAAGCACTTCAGGCCGATCGCAATGGCTGCTCATATACGCGAGCCATCGCGGTTCCGCGATGGCATCGTCGTCGAGAAACGCGATCAACGAACCGCGTGACGCTGCAATCCCCGAGTTGCGCGCCCCCGAAAGCCCCCTGCGGTTTCGGTTTTCGATGACGAGGAGGTCAACGAACTGAGCTTCGGCGCGCGCTTTGAGCTCCGCATTGTGATCGACGACGACGACTATCTCATCAGGCGGGGGTTCCAGTCGACGCACAGATGCCACCGACTCCAAGAGATCCTGCCACCGCTCCAGGGTATGGGCGCAAATGATCAGCGAGGTGTTAGCCGAACTGTCCTTCATGATTTCGATCTCTTCTTCGAATCCGCATGGGCGTGCAAAGGCTTCTTCGGCTCCGAAGTGGTTCAACGGCAGCAGCACCGCGCCAAGTTGAAGATCAGATTGAGCGCCTATGCGTCTATTCGGTCAATCGCGGAAATCTTGCGATGAAGTAGTACTCATAATGGGGAGGATGATCGAAGATCAGCTGTCACATTCTAGTTGACCTAGTCGTATCTAACTTAAACAATATCGGAGATGCCCCCGCTTTGCGGGGGTGACAATAGCGCTTTGACGTTCCCGGGAGTCCACCGGCGACTTTCGCCTTGGTGAGCTTCCATGCACACAAAAGCTCAGTCACGTGGCCGAAGTTGAGAGTTTAAGTCACACTAGGCGCCATCCATTTGGCTCGGGTTTATGGAGAGCGGTGTCGGAATTTCGAGATGCAGCATTTTTGGGCCCGGACCACTTCGTCTCGACCGTCGGTCGAGGCGAAGCGGTGGTCCGAGAACACATAAAGAACCAAGAACGGGAGGATCAACGGCTGGATCAGGTCAACCTTTGGCGCTGACTTGCCACCCTCGGTGGCACGCCAATGAAGCGCCGTGCCAGCGGCCCTCAAGCCGCTTTGAGCGGCATTCATTCTGAGGTCACGGGCTTTGCCGGGAGATGGTTACGTATTTCCGTGAGAGAAACTCAAGTCCGATGTCTATCGGGTGCCATGGCTGGCGACATTGACGATAGGGATAAAGCTCTGACCAGTCTTGTCGTATCAGCCGCAGGCGGGTCAGGCCGAGGGGCCGGCGTTGCACGCCGCCATTGGAGGTCGCTCGAGGTCAGAGGATCGAGCCTCCCTTCCGCTTGGACGTGAAGTAGTACCTCCAGAGAGCCACCGCCAAAGACTATTGAGCGCTTAGCCGGGCGAGCTGTGCCGTGACAGTATTCACGGAAGGAAGGCTGCGGCAACAGCGAGCAATGCGATATGGGAACCTCGATTCATGTCATCTCAGCGACCGGGTACAGGATCGACCTCGGTCGCCTCAGTTTTTCTCAATTCGCGACTCTTGGAATCCGTCGCGTAAATAACATGCCGATCTTTCAACGGATGATGAAGGGTCCATGGCGGGGTTTGTATTTCATCGCGCCAGCATCTGCGAACGCCCTTTGCCCTGTCGCCCGGTTCGCCTTCGGGGCCAAACATCCGACCCGCCTTCTGGCGCGCCATCCGGCGAGCACACTCGGCCGCAAAATCGCGATTGGATCCAAGTTCGCTGCCGTGGAACCTGGGGTATCGCTATGAGCGCTCTTCATCCCCTGACAGCAGCCGTAAATATCCGGTCAAGCGCCGATGGATCATTGCCAGCGGCCTCAGCCGCACGGCCGCAGTCCCTAGGAACCGGCGCAGTCCACTTTCTCGTGCCTGACGGCAGTGCCTATCAAGGGCAATCCGAACCGGGTTTATTCGCCCAATACCGCATCGCCGTCCTCGTCCCTTGCTACAATGAGGCAGCGACGGTTGCCTCTGTCGTCGCCCAGTTCCAAGCGGCACTACCAGGGGCAAGTATCTATGTCTACGATAACAACTCGACAGACGGCACAGCTGAATTAGCCAGATCCGCGGGCGCCGAAGTCCGTCGAGAGTCGCGCCAGGGCAAAGGCATCGTGGTGAGGCGTATGTTTTCGGACATTGATGCGGATATTTATGTCCTGGTTGATGGCGATGCGACCTATGATGCGCTGAGCGCCCGCGACATGATCGCGCGCCTCGTGCAAGATCGCCTGGACATGGTAGTGGCGGCGCGGGTCGAAGTGGAGGCAACTGCCTATCGGGCTGGTCATCGCTTCGGCAACCTCCTACTGACGAGCTTCGTTGCGTCGGTGTTTGGCCGCACCTTTACCGACATGTTGTCGGGATATCGGGTCTTTACACGGCGCTTCGTCAAGTCGATTCCGCTGCTCGCGCGAGGGTTTGAGATTGAAACCGAACTGACCGTCCACGCTCTTGAACTCGGTCTGCCGGTGGCCGAGATCCCCACACCATACTACGCACGGCCTGCGGGTTCTGCCTCGAAACTCAATACGTGGCGCGACGGCCTGCGAATTCTGTGGACTATCGCGGGCTTACAGAGGTCAGAACGGCCGTTGCTCTTCTTTACAAGCGTCGGCGGCTTATTGCTGGTGCCTGCCATCCTGCTCGCCACGTCGATCTTCACTGCCTACGAGAACGAGGGGGTGTTTCCTGGGCTGGCGGCCGGGGCTCTGACCATCGCTTTGACGTTTCTAGCTGTTCTCTCGGTTACTTGTGGGCTCGTGCTTACTACCGTCACGCGTGGGCGCCGCGAGGCCAAACTCCTTGCCTATCTCCAGCAAACGGAGCCGGATGCGAAAGACGAGTTGAGAATGCGCTCTCTCAATGTAACTGGGCAGGGCAGTGAGCGTGACCTTGCGTTGGTCCCAGACATCAGGGCGAGTTCACAGGAAGCGTAAGGTGCGCGCTCGCGCAACTTGTGCAACGTCCGGATCGTAGGCAAGAGCGCGAGGCGCTTCCAGATGGGGAGTCAGGGAAATACCTATGCGTAGGCGGCTGCCGTATTTGCCGGTGTTGGTTGCCATCACCATGGCTGCCGGAGTGGGCGGCCCTATTGCATCCATCGCCAAGCACAACAGACTGACCAGGCCGTCCCGGCCATCTCCGATTCAGACGATGTCGACATACTATCCAACGGAACGCACGGACGTCATTAAGAACCCGGGCGTCGGGTATGAGACCTTCTATCAATCCGCAGCGCGAGACCGCCAGTTTCCGTCCTCGACCATGTATTTCCGGATCAGCTGGAGCGCCATTGAAGCACGACCAGGCACGTTCGATTTCGGTCCGCTCGATAGCGCCCTTTCGCAAGCGCAAGCGTCGGGACAAAGGCTTGCGTTTCGCATTATGGCCTACGAGGAAGGTGACTCTGGGCCAGTGGGGCTGAGAAATGCCGGCTTTCCTGGCTTTACGTTTGCGTTCAAGGGGTCCCAGGTCTGGTTTCCCAATCTGGATGAAAGCGTGGTCAGACAGGATCTAGGGAAGCTGATTGCAGCTCTTGGACAGCGTTATGGCCAAAGCCCAGCGATCGACTCGATTGACATCGGAATTATTGGCGACTGGGGTGAGCAACATTTTTGGAAAACCGAGCCTTCCCCTCCTTATCCAAGGACAGAAACTTTGAAATGGCTCTTCGACGAGTTCAGAACGCATATCAAGGGCCCACTGGTAGTCAATGACGGAATATGGTGGAACGATAAAGAGGCATTTCATTATGCGATTAGCAAAGGTCTCGGCTGGAGGGCCGATTGCTGGGGAGGACGGCGTGAGATGCAACTCAACTACCCGCTCATGGTAGCGGATGTACCAAATGCTTGGAAGTCCGGGCCTGTTATTGTGGAGCCATGCGGAGTTATGTCGGACTGGGTTTTGCGCAACTCGCAATGGCAGCGAAGCCTCCAGTGGGCGGTCGATAACCATGTCTCGAAGATCAGCAACAAGAGTGAACCGATTCCTGCCGAAATGCTTCCAGCCGTGGGGAACATGCTGACAAAGCTCGGCTATCGCGTTGTTCTGAGGCGAGCCGCGTTCCCAACGTCAATACATTCAGGGAGCAACTTTGCTGTGCAACTAAATTGGTCAAATACGGGAAACGCTCCGATGTACTTTGATCGCCACGTGCTTGTAAGAATCGGAACTCTGGTCAAGGACTCCCGGGTTTCAATGCAGGGATTTCTTCCAGGCGACCGTACCGACACCGTCACAATCGGAACGGCGGGGCTCGCTGCTGGAACCTATCCAGTGCAAATCGGGTTGGCGCCGCCGGGCAGCGAGACACCGGACATCACGCTCGCCATACGGGGCGACGGGCCATGGTACATGCTTGGAAAATTGGTAGTTCGGCACTAACTTGGCAGACCGTACGCTGAAGAGACGTGCGCGGACCACTTACAACAGGCAAGCCGACGCGCGTCGTGAGTGTTGGTTCAATGGCCAGTGAGACACATCGCCTGCGAGGAACCTCGCAGCGGCTCGGCCTTCATACCTACCTAGCACTGAAACCGCCGCAAGGTGTCAGGCTTGTCGTGACATTGACCCGAGTCTCGTCTGGGCTCAGATGAAGATAAGGCGATAAAGCACGCCCTGTCTCGGCCCAGGGCTGGCTGATGCTGCATAGTCGTGTGCGAGGCAATGATCAAGGATCCGATCTGCGTGATCCAATGGCCATGCTGCCGGGCTCAAAGCCGAAAAGTTCTACGCTAATCGGCCGCGAATCGAGCATATCTACGCGAACATTGTGCCGAGGATGCGGTGCTTGTCGGGCGCCCCTCTGAAGCATCGTCAAGCGCAAGTGGCGTTCCTCTGTCCATCGAGAGGGTGCTTGGCTGACGAAAGTCGAACGGGCTGGCCGACGTACAGCCCCGGCGCAATTGGCCCGATCTCGCCGAACGAGCGGAGAGCTCAAGCTCGAACGGTCAGGCGATAAAAGCCATCTTATAGTTTTTGCCTTGGCACACGCGTGTGCGCGCCACGCACTTCGAAATGCAGCAGGTTCTACTCGTCGATTCCACCTCGGCGGGCGGCCAGCACGATCATCCCGGGGGGGGATTGGCTCTTGCACTCCTGGCTTGCGCCGCGTGCTTTTTCATCACATTCTCGTCTGCCTCGCCTTGCCGGCTATCCGACGCTTTGGGAGCCATCCGCCCATAAGAGGTCGTGACCTCTGGCACCCCCCGGATATGACCGAACAGATCGATTACCTCCAGTGCGGACCGCCGGTTGTAGGTGTGGCACCCGAACGCTCCAGACCAAATGCGACCGACGGGGGTCTGGGCAAATTCCGACAAACCGACCGCATCGATCCGGCAGAACGTAACCGCGCCGCCATAGCCGCGCGCGCAGTCCTGGACGGGACGTAGCGTCTGTCCGCGGTGTCGAACGACAGCGCCTGCGGGGCGGCTGAGCGTGGCATCGATCAGGACCGGGTTTGCGGCATGGGGCGTCCAAGACCCGGTCAAGCTCTCGGCGCGGTAGAGGCTGAGGGCATCCCAGGACGTGGATTTCCACAGCCTGGGGCTGACGAAAAACCAGAAGCCACCGTCATGGTACAGGGGCGTGGTGTCGTAGCCCTCGACGCCATCGAACAGGCAGGCCTCCCGCGTCCACCGGTACGGGAATTCGACCGCCCTGTAGAGGCTGACATTCCTGGCCTCCCCCGATTCGGGGATCATCCAGACCTGGCCCTCATGCTCGAATACAAAGGGGTACGACAGGTGGTGCGGCTCTTCCAGGACGATCCGGGGTGAGCCGGCGGTCCCGCTCCGGTCCGCTGGCACGACCGCAATGCATCCGCGGTTCTTCGAGTAAAGGTACTGTTCGACGAAGATGAAATCCTGCCCCTGGTGCCGGAATGGGAACGGGTCGGCAAGGTAGCTGCCCGTATCCCCAGTGAGCACCCTGAAGGCTGCTCCGCCTTTGTCGAGCAAGCTCGCCGCCTCGTCGAAGCGCCAGCCAATCCCCCACGTCTTGCCGCCTCTGGTCAAGATATCCAAGAACTTGATTGCCTTCGATGCCACTGCTCCAGTCTCCCATGCAATGGCCGAAAGCGCGCCGAGCGAAGGCAAGGCCATGGGTGGGCCGGGGAAACCGGACGCAGCTGAACCGGTTTCCTCGCGCAAGGCTTTTTGGATCAGCGCCACAGCGCAGGAGAGGACGCTATGGAGACTCGCTGCGAACACTTCACGGTCTACACTGGCCGGACGCGCCGTCCATGGCTGCGACGGGCGTGCCGTGTCGTGCAGGTCGACGAGAAAGTCCTGATCGTTCGCCAAGGCCGCCATGACTCCGATCTCGCCCGATACGCCGTTGAAGAGCGGGGTTAGCACGCGCCGTCCCAAGGGGAGCGGCTGCTCCCCGCTCAGATCGATCACCACGTCTACTTGGTCGGACGGGGGCGGCGGCAGGGACCGCAGCGCCCCTTCGACGGAGTCGGTGGCGCCGTTCCCGCGAAAGCCATAAACCAGCCGTTCGAGGTCGAGCAGCAGACGGCAGATCAGCGGCAGCGGACGGCAGCACGCTGCGAAAGTGCAGCAAACATCGTTGCCAGGCACTTCAGCAAGCGCCTCTGCCAGCCACAGATGCCAACGCAGCAGCCGTGATGGATCGAGACACAAGCAAATGCGCATTGTTGTCCTTCACGACTATTTCAAAGAGGACAGAGGACCCCGGTTCACAGCTTTGACGACGACCACTTCCGGTAATCCGCCTTATCAAGTCTCCGGGGCTGGCCCGCGAGCCAGCGCGGCAGATAAGAAGCCACAGCGTGCGCCACATTGTGAGGATAATGCACCAGGGCCGGCAGCGGATCGTCTCGGCGCCAGTAGCCATCCACCACGACGGACAGAGGTGGGATCGGCTTCGCGCCAAAGCGTATCCGCTCGATCCATGAATCCTGCCAGACCACCCGACCGTCAACCGGACCTGCGGGCATCGGCTGCAGGTGCAGTTCGTGCCGATAGGCTGTCAGCGGGATATTGACGCCAGCGAGCGTCGCCACCTCCTCCTGCCAGTCTGTGCGCCCGACCGTGGGCTCGATGATCAGAAAGCGACCACTCCTAACGTCCCGCTTGTATTCAACGCCACCGAATCCGAAGTAATTCACCTGATCAAGGAAGTCTTTCGTGGTGCGCTCCAACTCCTCGTTTACTGCGGCCGTGCAGAACGCAGTGCTCCCGGTTCCTGGCGGCGTGCTGGCGAGCTTTTGCCCGGTGTACGCGCCGAGCGTCTCGCCATTGCGTCCCCGGTAGAACAGGCAAAAGTAGATGTTGTGGTCCGGTCCCTCGACGGTCTCCTGCACCAGAACCTCACCGGCCTGAGCTAATAGTTTCCCGGCGGCCGAGAGGGCGTCAGCGTAGCTCTCCGCTGTGATTAGGCGTGGAGCATGCCCTTCGTGGAAGTGGCGCTTGTCGGCGGGTTTCAGAATCATCGGCAGGCTGAGCGAGGTGATCTTGCGAATGTCAGCCCGGGCCCGCACGACGACGCCGTTCGGCACCGGCCAGCCATGCTCCCAGGCGCTTTCGTGGAACCTGGCTTTGTCGTGCAGCATCAGAACGGTATCGTGAGCCGGGAGGCGGAAGTGGTAGAGCCCCTCCAACTCTGTGCGGTGCTCCGAGATCGTAAGGAGTGCCAACTCATCCGTGATGACCAGGAACGGCTGCTCGCCGATCCGGCTCTGGAGATCGCGCAGGAAGCCGATGAAGCCGGGACCACGCAGGGCGTCTGCCAGGACCGGGTGGGCGTAGCGCGACCACAGCGCCGGGTTCCAGCGCTTGCGGTCGACCACCCAAACGGGCATTCCGCCCTTGGCGAGGCTGCGGCACACCCCGAGCCCGTTTAGTTCCCCACCTATTACTACCGCGGGAATTCGCCAATCCGAGGAGCGGGATACTTGGCTGGGATCGATGTCTGACACCACGGTTCCGTACTCTGGCGACCGAAATGGGCCAACCACCACTATGCCTGATTGACGCCGGGCTGTGCGAGATCAGAGGGGGTAATCCTTAGGGGGCTCTTGCGTCCTGACTCCGGCAACGGTCACGTGAGACATCGTTGCGGACTGGCACGAGTGAAATATGGACTGCGCAGCGCGTGCTTGTTTGCGCTCGTGTTCGCACTGCTAAGAGTTGGTGGCAGCTTGAGGCTGATGCAGCGATTTCCCTGTGAGAGCCATGTACCTGCTCTTGGAACCTCGAGAACAGGATGGCGATCAACCCAGCCAAACGCAACCGCCAGCGGATGTCGCGCTGAAGATCGTGGTACATCAGAGGCGCAAAGCGGCGTGAATTGAGCTTCGGCCTCTGTGCGGCCGCGAACGGACGAGGCTCTCTCGGAGCAAACCACGCGCCCCGGTGCCTCATTGATCAGGCGGTGCGCTGACTGTGCGAAGGCGGTTCCGCAACCCGCACTCGTTTAATGCCACAGCCGGACCTCCCTGGCTCTTAAGCAAGGATTCGGCGGCGCTGCCAAAGCAGGCGATCGTACGGCTGCCATACGGTTCGGGCAAGAACCAACCCGAAGAGATAATCACAAAGAGCTAACCATCTATCGTACTCGCTAGCCATCTATAGCGCTTTCCTTACGGCGCCTCGCTAGCAATACTTGCCAGCTGAGAGGGCAACGACGTTTCGTTCTCCCAATATTGCTTTGTCTCAACTTCATTTCATAAGTCCCGGAGTCCGCACACATGTTGAGATCATTCCCATCAGTGGATGTGGCGGTCATTGGAGCTGGCCCCTACGGATTGTCGCTGGCCGCGCATTTGCGCGCGCGCGGTGTGGAGCACCGTATTTTCGGGGACCCCATGGGGTCATGGAAGCACAGTATGCCTCCGGGGATGTTGCTCAAATCCTATCCCTGGGCGACGAGCCTGTCTGATCCGGAATCTGAATTCACATTGAAGAGCTTCTGCACGGAGCGTGCGCTGCCCTATCATGACGAGTTGATGCCGCTTCCGCTCAGCCGGTTTATCGACTACGGCGAGGCCTTTCAGAAGCGTTACGTGCCCTCGGTGGAGTCCAAGATCCTGATGGCCCTGGAGCCCAGCGCCGGCTGCTTTCGCGCCACTTTCGATGACGGCGAGACAGTCCATGCGCGCCGAGTGGTGGTGGCGGTCGGCTTGCATCCGTTCAAGCGCCTGCCGCAAAAGGCCGCACATCTGCCGGTCGATGTGTGCTCACACAGTGGAGAGTACGGCTCACTAGAGCCGCTCGACGGCAAGGAAATCATCGTGGTCGGATCCGGATCATCGGCGTCAGATCTGGCGGCGCTGCTCTACGAACGCGGGGTGTCGGTTTCGCTCGTTGTGCGCCGACCGCAGCTGGATTTCGCCGACCGGCCGCGCGTCCGAACTCTGTTCGAGCACACTGCCGCCCCGATGAGCGGAATAGGCCACGGCTGGACGTTGGCGACCTGCGCCAAATATCCGCAATTGATCCGGCTTCTGTCGAAAGATCTGCGGGTCAGGCTCGCCAACATCAGGGCGCTCGGGCCTCTTGGCGGCGCCTTCATGAAGGATCGCGTTATCGGGAGAGTACCTGTCTGGCTTGGTAGTACCTTTCAGAGCGTCGAGACACGCGACGGCAAGGTGCTACTCGATGTAATGGATACCAGTGGCGCGCGGCAATCGATGCGGGCCGACCACGTTATTTTCGCAACCGGATACAAGATCGACGTGGGCCGGCTCGCTTTCCTGAATCCAAGCCTGTTGCGCCAGATGCGGTTGGTCGAAGGCGCGCCACACCTGTCGGCCCATTACGAGACCTCGGTGCCGGGCCTGCATTTCATCGGTCCAGCCGCCGCGAACAGCTTCGGTCCGGTGTGTCGGTTCGTGTACGGGACTTATCACCCAGCCCGGCATCTGGCCCGATATCTGTCGGCGGTCCGGGAGCGCTTACAACCCGAGCCCCGGGCCCGATCGCTCGACCGCGCGGTGCTGCCGTGAATGCCCCGGTCTCCAGCGTTGTCGCGGGCCTCGGCGTCGTGTCGGCGCCTGAACCAATCGACTTTGCGCTGCGGCGGTCGCTGTCTCTGCCGCGAGTGAGCTTTGTCGTCCTGAGGCTCAACGAGGCCGAGAACCTGCCTTGGCTACTGCCGCGCATCGGCGGTGTGAGGCATCTGTGCCCTATCTCTGACGGCTGGCGCTTTCTCAAGACCATCCCGCGCGAGAGGCTGGGCGAACGGCACAGGCAGAATGCGAAAGCTTATGGTGCTGGATAGGCTCGATGCGAATCCTGATGGTTTCCGCTCGCTGCTATCCCTTCATGGGTGGCATTGAGACTCACATCCAGGAAGTCGGCCCTCGGCTGGTGGCGGGTGGTCACACGGTCGATGTGCTGACCACCGATCCCTCAGGCGAATTACCGGTTGAGGAGGAAGTCCGTGGCATGCGCGTGCAGCGTGTGCCGGCCTGGCCGAGGGAGTTGGACCTCTATGTAGCACCCGGCATCTTTCCTGCGATCCGTCGAGGGGTCTGGGATCTGATCCACTTCCAAGGTTATAACACCTTCGTGGCGCCGATCGGGCTGCTCGCGGCCATCCGGGGCGATCTGCCATTCGTTCTCACTTTCCACAGCGGAGGGCACTCTTCCCGGCTGCGCAACGCCGTGCGCCGCACCCAGCACGCGCTGCTGCGACCGCTGGTGGCGCGCGCGGCTCGGCTGATTGGCGTCTCCGACTTCGAGGCCGATTTCTTCAGCGCCAGGATGGGCGTGCCGCGGGAACGATTTGTCGTAATTCCGAACGGCGCGGCGATGCCGGCTGCAAGCCCCGGCATCAACCTCGATCCGCACCTGATTGTCTCGGTCGGCAGGCTGGAGCGTTATAAGGGCCATCACCGTGCGATTGCGGCCTTGCCCGAACTGCTCCGCCGGGCGCCAGACGCGCGACTGCACATCGTCGGCAAAGGTCCGTATGAGGGAGAGTTGCGGCGCCTCGTCGCGACGCTCGGCCTCGAGAAGCGGGTCACTATCGCGGCCATCCCCGGATCGGAGCGGCAGAAAATGGCAGACCTTGTGGCGAGCGCTGCCCTGTTCGTGCTGTTCAGCGACTACGAAGCCCATCCGGTCGCCGTAATGGAAGCCCTGTCGCTGCGCCGCCCGGTCCTTGTCAGCGACACGTCCGGGCTGCGGGAGCTGGCCGCCAACGGCCTATGCCGGGCAATTCCGCGCAACGCCGGGCCCGAAGAGCTGGCCGCTGCAATAGCCGAGGAACTGGAAGCCCATCGGAATATCCCAGACTTAGCGCTACCGGACTGGGAGGCCTGCGCGCAAGCACTGAGCGATGTTTACCGTAATGTTCTTGGCAGCCGATCTACGATCAATTTGTCGTCCGACGCCGTGATGTCGTTGCCTCCTGCCACGGAGGCATGAGGCGGATGATGCCGGCTCATTTCATTGCGCGAACTGAGATCAACCCGCTCCAGGCCGCAATACGATTCGGCTGGGCCCTTATTGGTCCCGACCTGAGCGGCGGCAGCGCCGATGCCGCGCCGCAACAGGCGAACTCCGGATGGATTGCGGTTCTGTGTCTGACCGTCGCCACGGCTCTGCTCCTGGTGGTGGCCGGGCACGCGGCCGGGCGCCGGGACTATGAATTGGCGCCGCTGTTCTTCTGGTGCGGTATCATCCTCCTGGTCGTCCCGATCACCCTTCGCGTCGCTCAGCCGACGCTGGCGCGGGGTGAGCGCCTCTTCCTCCTTTTCCTGCTTGCCGAAGCCCTGTTCTACTGCAAAGTGGTCTATTCTCCGACAGGCTTCATTGCTTTCGACGAATTCTTGCACGGGATCGCAGCCGATGACCTGATCACGGCCCGCCGGCTATTCCTGTCCAACCCCCTTCTGCCGATCGGGCCTACTTATCCCGGCCTTGAAATCTTGGCGATGGCGATCGTCAATTTGACCGGATTGCCATTGTTTGTGGCGGGGACGCTTTTGTTAATCATCCTCAAAGGCACATTCATCGGCGCCCTGTTTCTGTTCTTCGAAACCATCTCCGGATCGCCACGCATCTCGGCCATCGCCTGTCTTACCTATATGGGCTGCTCGACCTTCGTCATCTTCGAGTCGATGTTCTCGTACGAGAGCCTCGGCATCGTGCTGTGTGTGCTGGCTTTCACGGTTGAAGCGGCGTCCAGGGATCTCGTGGGGCGACCCAGGCTGAAGGCGCTCGGGCTTATTGCCTTATTGTTGGCGAGCCTCGCGGTCACGCATCATCTCTCGGCCGGCTTCGCCGCCATCTATTTCGGAGCGATGGCGGCACTCGAGGCTCTGCGCCGGCACGGACCCCTGAGGACTCACGCGAGGACCGTGGTGGGATTCACGGCGCTCCTGGCCATAACCCTGCCACTCCTATGGGTACGGGCTCATGGCAACACTCTCACAGGTTATCTCGGCCCGTCGGTCGAAACGGGCTTCAAGACATTGATCGGAAAGATCCTGGGCGCGCCCACCCCACGGTCGGAGCACCTTGGAGCGCTGACCCAGCCGGTCGGCATGCGGCTGACCACCTTGCTCGCGATCCTGCTGTTGTCACTGGGACTGGCGACGGGTTTCTTTCGGTCGCTGGCCATGGCAGCGCCGGGTGGCGCGCGGGCAGACTGGCGTCCTATCCAGGACATCCTCAGACGGAACTGGCGCGACAGCCGGATCGTACTCCTTGCCTTTCTGGCCTTCGGATTCCCGGTCTCGGTGGCCTTCCGGCTGACCAACGCCGGATGGGAAATTGGCAACCGCATGGGAACGTTCGTGTTCATCGCTGTCGGGCTGGTCGTAGCGGTGGGGATCGTCCACTTCTGGCAGGGCCGCGCGCGGCACGGGTGGCGCCGCATCGCACCAGCCGGTGCTCTGACGGTCATCGTTCTAGGCGGCGTCACAACTTCTTCCCTTAACCCGATCCATGGGCGCTACAGGGTGGCGGCCGATCAGGAATCAATCGAACCCATGGGGATCGAAACCGCACGCTGGACCAAGGAGTGGCTCGGTGCCGGCAACCGCTTCACCGCCGACCGCATCAATCGCCTGCTGCTCGCTTACTACGGGCGGCAGGACGCCAGGATCAAGATCGCCGAAGGCATCTATAGCGCGCGCATATTTGAGGGCGAGGAACTCGGGTCCGACGAGCTTTACGCCCTGGCGAAGAGCGACATCGATTTCGTGTTGGTGGATCTGCGTCTGTCCACAGCCCCCCCGGTGCTCGGCTTCTATTTTGAGCCGTGGCAACCGCAGGCGGAAACGCCGATCTCGGGCGCAGAGTTGCTCAAGTTCGATGAGATCCGGGGCGTCACCCGCATCTACGACAACGGATGGATCATGATCTACGACATGAGGGGTTTGCATGGGAATTCCTAGCAACCGCGACCTTCTGGTCTGCTGCTTGTGGGCGGGGGCGACGGTGGTGGTCGTTGCTGTCACCGACAACCTGGTCCTCCGCACTGCGCTGGGCGCGCCCATGGTATTCCTCGTCCCTGGCCACGCCATGCTGCGGGCTCTTAGCGTAAGGACTACCTCCGCGTTGGAACACCTCGCCTACGCGGTCGGAGCAAGCCTCGCTACCGGCGTCGGCGGAGGTTTCGCTCTTAACGCCGCAGGCTTCCTTACGCCATCCGGCTGGGCGGTGTGGTTCTGGGCAGTGACGACCGTCGCGGCGCTGGTGGCCGCCCACCGCCGTGACGCTCCCGATTTGCCAGCCTGGCCAGCTCTGGCGAAGGTCCGGCTCTGGCAGGGAGCTATTATCGCGCTGGCGGTCCTTGTGGCAACCGGGGCCTATGCGCTGGCGGTCCGCGATGAAGCGACCTACCGTGAATTCAGATACACCGAGTTCTGGATATTGCCATCGGCCGATGGCGAATCGGGCCGGCTCATCGTCGGCATCCGGAGCGCCGAGACCCAAGCCGAGCGCTTCGACCTGGAAATCATTGTCGACGGGCAACCGCTCGCCGTCTTCCGATCGCTCACCATCGCGCCAGGCGACACTTGGACGGGGCAAATCCCGGTGCCCGTCTTGGCGGTTCGCCAGAGGGCCGAGGCCCGGCTCTACCGGCCGGCAGACAATCGACTGTATCGCAGCGTTTCAACACTGGTGCCGCCCTTCTGAAGCGAGGCTCGACCATGCGCATCCTGCTGCTGTCGCAGTTTTATCCTCCGGTGATCGGGGGAGAGGAGCGTCACGTCCGCAACCTCGGCGCCGCTTTGGCGCAGCGGGGCCATCAAGTCAGCGTCGGAACCCTGATGCATCCAGGAGCACCCGAAACAGAGCTGGACGGAGCGGTCCGCGTGCACCGCCTGCGTGGCACGCTCCAGCGTCTATCAAGCCTCCACACCGATCCCGAGCGCCGCCATGCACCGCCCTTCCCGGATCCTGAGCTGGTGCTGGCCCTGAGGCGTCTGGTCGCTCAGGAGGAGCCGGACATCGTCCATGCCCACAACTGGATCTACGCGTCCTTCCTGCCACTCAAGGTTCTGAGCGGGGCTCGTCTGGTGGTGACGCTCCACGACTACGGCCTTGTCTGCGCCAAAAAGAACTTCATGCATTTGGGGGCCAGTCTCTGCAGTGGTCCGACGCCGGCGAAATGCCTGCCCTGCGCGACAAGGCATTACGGGGCCGTGAAGGCGACCGTGACCACGTTGGGCAACTGGGGGTCGAGCTTCGCCGCTCGGCGCCTGGTGGACCGCTTCATCGCCGTGAGCCACGCGGTGGCGCACCATGCGGGGCTCACTCAAGGCCACGCTGCCTACGACGTCATTCCAAACTTCGTGCCCGACGACGTCGGGGTCCTTGGCCCGGAGGATCCCTGTCTGCGGGAGCTACCCGGAGATGAGTTCATCCTGTTCGTGGGCGACATGATGCGCCTTAAGGGTATCGACGTTCTCCTGCAAGCCTATGCCGGCCTGGAGCGGGCGCCGCACTTGGTCCTGATCGGACGCCAGGTCGCCGATACACCAGCCGAGTTTCCGCCGAATGTCCGCGTCCTTAATCCGTGGCCGCATTCTGCCATCATGCATGCATGGCGGCGCTCACTGTTCGGCGTGCTGCCATCGGTCGGGCCCGAAGCCTGCGCGACGGTCATCATGGAAGCGATGGCGTCAGGCAAGGCAATCGTCGCAACTGACGTCGGCGGCATGCCGGATCTCGTCGATCATGGCGAAACAGGGATTTTGGTGCCGCCCGGTGACGCTAATGCCCTCGCGCACGCGATGCAGACACTTCTGGAGGACCGCGTCTTGCTGGCCCGCCTCGAGGCGACAAGCCTTGCCAGGATTGGGCGCCTCAAGGCCGGAGCGGTCGTTAGCCGGATCGAGCAGGTCTACCGGGATGTCGTGCGCCCAGCCGCCCGCAGATCCGCGGTGCCGGCGCATCAAGATTCAGGAGAGCCATCATGCCGGTAGACCTCGCCGGGACGGCGATCGTCATCGTGCGGCGGGCGCTTCAGGACAGCGCTACGCTCATCACGAATTCTGGCGCTCTGGCGATCGGAACGATAGCAATGGCCGGTCTTGGGTTCGTCTACTGGTGGCTCGCCGCCCGGCTGTTTGCGCCGGAGGTGATCGGCAACGCCGCCGCCCTTCTGTCCGTGATGGGGTTCGTCGGTCTGCTGGGCGAGGCGGGGCTCGGGACCCTGCTGATAGGCGAAATCGTGCGGCATCCCGGCAGGGAGCGTGGCCTCGTGGCCGCAGCAGCGTCCATCGGGGTAGCGCTTGCGGTCGGCTTGGCCTTGTTGTTTGTCTTAGGTGAGGCCTTCCGCAACAGCTCGACCAGACCGATCGACGGGTGGTTCGAGAGCGCTGCGTTCGTCCTCGGCTGCGCCTTGACCGTACTCAGCTTCGTGGGCGATCAGGCGTTCGTAGGGAGCCTGCGCAGCACCGGCCGGATGATCCGGCAAGTGCTGTTCTCAACGTTCAAGCTGATGCTGATCGGCGGCGCGGCCGCCGCCGGCTACGCCACCAATGCCACTATTCTCATGACCTGGGTGGCCGGCCTGCTGGCGTCCTGGATCGGCGTCGATCTCTTGACCCGCGGCGGTGCGCGTCGCCTCGTTGGTCCCCCCGATTTCCAGCTGCTTCATGCGCTCCGACGCAAGATCTTCGACCACTACGCGCTCGACGTGACTGTACAGGCCCCGAGCGTCATCATGCCCTACCTTGTGCTGGTTCTGCTGTCTCCGTCCATCAATGCCGCCTTCGTGTCGTTGTGGATGCTGGTCTCCCTGGCTTCATTGATCCCCGCAACCATGACCACGGTCCTGTTCCCAGTGATCAGAGCAAGCCCGAAACAATTCAGGCACAACATCATTGTCTCGCTCACGACGTCATTGCTCTTCTCGCTGGTCTGCGCCACCTTCGTCTTCACCTATTCGCAGGAGATCCTTGCGCTCTTCAATCCGGCCTATCCGGAGATCGCCGGTTCGAGCCTGCGCTTCCTAGGCTTTAGCTTGCTAGGATCAACGCTCAAATTTCATGCCTGCACCTTGGCGCGACTGGGTGACAGCATGCGCAAGGCATCTCGCTGGTTCGCGCTTGGCGGCCTGCTCGAGCTGTGCTTCGTGGTCATCGGCGCGAGGCTTGATGGACTTCAAGGCCTGGTCGTGGGCTGGACGCTCGCCGTCAGCATCGAGGGCGTGTGTGCGGCCGTGAGCTTGGCCTTGGCGATGAAGCTGGATTGGGCCGCGCGCCCTGTGCACGAAGAGCCGACCGCCTCGTCGCTCTAGACTGGAGGATATTGGTCATGGTCCAAGGTTATCGACCGCAACTGGATGGGTTGCGGGCCATCGCGATCGGCCTTGTTGGTATCGAGCACTTCGGCGGGCCGTGGGTGAGAGCGCATTTCCCCATCGGAGCGGGAGCGCTGGGGGTCCAATTGTTCTTCGTCCTTAGCGGCTTTCTGATCACGCGGAACTTGCTGCTCAGATTTGAGCAAGCGCCTGCGGGCGAAGTCCTCCGCCGGTTCTACATGGGCCGGGCGGTTCGGTTGATGCCGGCCTACTACCTGACCCTGCTGATACTGTTCATGCTGGGCTTGCCCGACGTTCACGACTTTATTCTCTGGCATCTCACCTACACAAGCAATTACCTCGCCGCGACCGGGGGCCCACTCCTGGTGTTCTGGTCCCTCGCTGTGGAGGAGCAATTCTATCTGTTGCTGCCGATGCTGGTTCTACTGTCCGGCCGCAATGCCATGCGCGTGGCGGTATTCTTCGTCTGCACCGGGTTCCTGCTGCGTATATTGGTTCTGACCACCCCGATCGACCGGTTTGCCTTCGAACTCTCGATCTTCGGCAAATTTGAGATCCTCGGGGTTGGTGTGCTGATCGGTGCGCTGTCCTATGCCGCATCGAAGGAAGGGCGCCGCCTCCGAGCCGGTCCCTATTGGTGGTGGGCTGGCTTGACGTGTCTCGCGTTCCAGTGCTTCGCTTGGTACGTCGAAGGCAACGGCGTCCTGCGTCACCTCACTTTCAACCTAACGGTCGGAATTTTTTTCGCATGGCTAGTGGTGAAGGCCGATGCAGAGCTGCCAGGCACGCTCGCATGGTTCAGCGGCTTCAGGTTCGTTCGCTTCGTCGGCAAGATCTCTTATGGCATCTACCTGACGCATGTGTTTTTCCTCAAGATTTTTCAGTCGAGCGCAGTGGTCGAGCGGTTGGGAACCATTCCCCTTTGGGGTCAAGCACTGATCGCCATCGTGCTGAGCCTTTGCGTTGCGACCGTGTCGTGGTTCCTGATGGAGTCGCCGCTGCTCAAACTGAAGGAGCGGGTGCTGGAAGGACGCGACGCCATTGCCGTTCGGGTACCGCCGCCCGACAAAACCTCGCAAGCCGCCAGCCGCGTCGGGTAGAATAGCCGTGGAGCCGCTAGCTATGCATGCATACTGGCAACTCGCAGCTCGGGGCCTGAAGTTAGCTATGCGACGGGGTAGGCCAATTCCGTGATCGCGGGGCTGGATCGCGCTCGCGGAACGTCTGGAGCGCGCCGCCGTTGCCCCTAATGACGCTTGCCGACGATATCCGCATGGATCGAGGGCATGTCCGATTGGGCAGCACCTCGCCCAGCAACGGGAGCCCATAGCCCGATTAGAACGGCACCACTCCTACTGCAGATGCGCTTGAATTCCTCGGACTGCTTCCAAAGCATGCAGGAACTTCACCAACTGCATTTGGCTCGCTTACTCGCTAGGGGGCGCGCAGGACGATGCGGCGTAGGGGAGCCCGGCCTGTCGGGCGGGTGGGGATGGGCTTAACAGATCGGGCCATGCTCCCTGCGTTGGGGGTAACAGGGTCAACCATAAGAATACGCCCGCAATCGGTCATCCGCAATGCCGTAGGTTATTGATCGCTAATGAAAAGCCCGTTGCAGCTAAGGAGGGTGAGCGATACGGGCTTGTTGCTACACCCCTGAAGGATCGACCATGCAGGGATAACCAACATCCCGTCGGTTCATTCCAAATCGAGACAGCCGACTTTAGTATCGGGGATAATCGCCGATGCGGGGATCACGATGACTGGCCCCCTGCCCTCGACCTCGCTCGCCAGGGCGACCGTCGTTTATTGCTGCACCCTGACTTTTATAGGCTCATGGAACGCAGTTGGGTCCACCCAATCGACGGCGATATGAACTTGGCCGCTCGATGCGACTTCACGAACGGCAATCACGGCCAAACACACGGCGATTACGGTAAGGACAAACTTCGTATAACGATCCGTCATGGCTGAGCCCCTGCCTTTCCAGTACGCGCCATCGCGTCTCGTGCGGGGAAACACCTCCCTTAATCAAAAGAGAGACACCCCACCTAAAGATGTTAAAATATGGCGGAACCGCTGCTCCAGTTCTCATGTTGGGTTGGGCTGATTTTTGCGTGGTATCGATCGTACAAAGGAGGCGTTGAGTGCGCCAGGCGATCGGTTTCGATGTCGGATATCGGCGTAAAGGTCGACGCCCAATCGAGTGTGGAAGCCATTGGTGATTTTGCCGAACACGGCACAGGGTGCAGAGCGCGCTCGGAGCCTTTGTCAGGACGCATTGCCAATCGTTCGAAATCGCAATTCATCTCGGCTTAAACCCGAGTTCTTGTTCTCGCCATCGGGAAAAAAGATAAATGATAGGCGGAGACGTGAGCAAGGGGGCAGAAGGGGTACTCTGGCCACGGCCGGCGGCCCAATCAAGCTCGCCGTGATTTCGCACTTCCCACTTCGTCCCGACGACTTTATCGACCAGACCAATCCCGCGGTGACCAATCCCCTGCCGAGCATCACTTTGAACGGGTCCCCCGCTCCGCCAGAACGCAGCCAGTCTCCATCTGGCTGACGGCGCACGCTGCCGGCGATCTCTCTGCCGCCGACGAGGTCGGGACAGGCGGACTGGCCTGCTCTCCTGGCTCGCTCCCGTCGACGATGATGTTGACCAGATCCCCCGGCCGCAGGAGGGTCATCCCGACGGACATGAGGCTGACGGGCCCGGCCGCCGATTGCCGCACGATTTGGTAGGTTACCTTGTTCGGGTCCCTCGCAAACTCGGCCCGTGCCACGGGCAATGTGTCGAGCACACCTTCGCTGACCTTCAAGTCGCTCTCATTGGCCGCGATCTGGTTCTCGTTGGCCTCGATCTCAGTCTCCAGATCGTTCCGGATGTCGGCCCGGATCCGCAATGCCTCAGACTGCAGGGAGGCGAGCCGTCGCTTGGCCGTCGCATACAGGTTAAGGGCGTCCCGCTGACGCTGTTCCGCGTCGGACAACTCGCTTTGAACTTGATCCAGCATTGTCTGACTGAGAACATTGTGATCCACGAGCGAGCGCATGGCGTTGACGCGTTTCTGGCGCAGCTTGACGAGTTCGTCGAGCGACTCCATGTGCCCATACCCGACGATGTCCTGCCTAGCCACCTCCAATTCGCTCAGGATCGCGCGCTCGCGGTTCCTGCGGGCGCTGGCAGTGGCTTCCCGTCGGTCACTCTGCTCTTGAACGAGACTGGCAGCCTCTGTCGCGCCGACCAGTTTCAGCAACCGCGCCGGAATTTTGGGCTCGGTGCCGTCGCGTTCAGCCTTCAGCACCGCCGCCCGCGCGAGCAATTTCAGCATCGCATCGATCGCCCCGCTCCGCTTCTGGGTTTCACGCACGGCCTCGATCTTCTGCCACGGCTCGGTCGCGCCGAGGTCGAGTCCGCCCGCCAGCGCCACAGCGTGCAGGACCGTCATGCCGGGGATGTATTTGAACGATCCCGGATTCTTGACCGGTCCCAACACATAAATGGGGGAACGCTCCACAGCCAGGATGTTGATCCACCCCTTGCGACCCAGCAATCGATGGAAAGTTTCCGCCAGGTCGTCCCGTAGCTGTTCAGTCGACCGGTCATTGACCTGAATAGGGCCGAGCAAAGGCAAGGAAATCGTGCCGTCCTCCTGGACGGTATATTCTCCGCTTAGTTCCGGACGCTGCAGAATACCGCGCAGAGCCGACGCCGAGGACGCACGCCCCCACTTGTCTTCCTCGACGTCCACCCGCTCGTAGAACACAATCTTGAGACGATCGCCGACAGCAAACGGCCTTCCGATCGGCACATCTCGGACCGTTCTGGCCGCATGCAGGTCCCCGGCACTGCAATTGGTGGCAGCGGGGGTGCTCGGGACGGCAAGGACGGGAGGAACGGTGCAAGTGGCTGGGTGGGGGGCGTCAATAGTGATGGGGGTGGAGACGACGCCCTGTTCGACCAAAGCTGCGGCCGATACATTCGGTTCCGGCCCGGCCGCGCGGGGTGGTTCGATTGTGGGTTGCGCCGATTTTTCTTGCCAGCTATCGATAACGGCAAATACCTTCGCCACCATCGCTGCAAAGATAGGCTCGGCTTTCCTTGCCGCGGCTGCGGAAATAGCCTCCGCCTCCTGCGCTACGACCGTAGACCCGACCTCGACCTTCCGCACCAAGGCTGCGGCGATAGTTTCAGTCTTCTGCTCCACGGCTGCGAACACAGCCTGGGTCCTCTGCTCCAGGGCTGTGGAGACGGCTCCGGCGGCCTCCCAGTTCCTCACCGCTGCGCCTACGAGGACAGCGAGCCCGCATAGCCCCAAGATAAGAAGGATCGTGTTCGCTCCCCGCCCCTCACTGGCAGATGCGTGTGGAGCGACAAATTCGGAATTGCGTTTTGCATCGATGGCCATGGCGTGTGGCTTTCATTTGTGGCCACCCGGTCCCAGACTGATAGGGCAGGGAGCAAGACGACACCTTGACCCTTGACCGCCAGCACTACAATGAGCCCTTTATGGGCACTCCTTTTGGATCATTGTCCCCCTAGTCCACGAACAACTCGCTCGATAACTGCCGCTTGTGGCTGCGACACCGATCGAGGAAGCCAAAGCCCTGCACTTGGCCGTCCTGCGGCGCCGCCCCGGAGCGTTTTCTCCACTTCAAACAACCGGTCGGAGTGGGGACGCCATTCTCGCCGGCATCATCGCGGCCGGCCACTAGCAAGCTCCTGTGGTACCGCTGTCTAAGGCAAGATCTGCGAGATACCGAAGTCTCTGAAAGAAAGGCGTGATGGGTCAAAGTCTCGGAAGGCGTCCAACTGCCCAAAGCCGAGAACGGACTGGGGCGCACTTCGTCCAAGAACTCACGCAGGAACCCAAAAGGTCCCTCATTAGTTGTACCAAGGGTGCAGAAAAGCTTGGCTTACTATGCAGACTCTCTTGCAGTTCATACGGTCGCATCCCGATCGGGCAGTGTTGGAAAACGGTTGGGGAAAAAACAACTTTTCTGGTCTTTCAGCGAAAATATACAAGGCCCATTCGGTTGTATGCCGCCAGGGCGACGACGATGATAGGATCTTCCTCATAAAATCGGGTTGGGCCCTGCTTTATCGCGATCTGCTCAACGGGGAACGTCAGATCGTTGACACTCCCCTTCAGGGCGAAATTATCGGTTTTCGTCGCACGGAAGGCCCCCGCTTTGAGTCACTCTCGGCCATAACCGACCTGGCAGTGTTTGATGTTTCCAGGAAGGAACTTAGTGAGGCCGTCTTTGCCGGAGGCGAACTGGCGCAGGAGGTTGCCTACTTCCTGGCCCGTTTGAACGGTATCATGGCTGAGCATATCGTGAATATCGGTCGGCGAAATGCGATAACCCGCACAGCTCATTTTCTTCTCGAACTGGAGAAAAGACTATCCATCGCCGGCTTGTCGGCGCAGGGGCGATACGCCTGTCCCCTGACCCAGCATGATCTGGCTGACATCCTTGGAATGACCGCCGTGCATGTCAATCGTACGCTGCGGGAACTGCGCAGAGCCGACCTGCTATCTTTCAAGGCCGGCAAGGTGCAACTCATCGACCGCAAGAAGCTGGTTAAAATGGCTGGATTCGACGATGAGTATCTTAGGTACGATTTGTAGCGGGGCATAGATTGCAGGTTTCCTCGCGGCGAGACAGCACGATGGCGATCAACCGTCGCCGGCGGGGAGTGACGAGAGCGCTGGCGCGTGTTGTGCCTACCCCCCGGCATCGGAACGGCTGATTGGAGGCGGGCTCGCCCGCTTAGCCTGCCGCCGCCGGTTAAGGCATTGTCCCACTTTGAGACAAAATTGAACCAAACTTAATCTATGTTAGCGCTTGCTTATATAAAGGCCCTAAGGTGTGTGGGCTGTTCCCAGAGGGGCAATGAAAGAGCAGCCCGAAGACAATGATGAGCGGGCCAAATGTGGTCGCCGCAAAGCCGGTCGCGCGGGAATCGTTGGGAAGCTCATGAAGTCCGTGGGACGACTGCATAACACGCCAGCCAATCGATCAGTCGCTACCTCTCGTAAGTCGGGGGCTCTTCACGAAAGAGAAAGGAAGGGATGCCTGCTCATCCTGGACGAAAGGACACTAGACCGCGAGTGCTTGGCGGCAGCGCTCTTCGACCACGAAATCGGAAGCACGGTAGTTGCCATGCGCACGATCCAAGAATGGCGCCTCAAGAAGCAGTCGGCCTCTTCCCTCGCGGCCATCCTCTTCAATCTCGGCAGTCGGAAGATCACCGATAATCGTGTCGCCGTCGAGATTAAGCGTATTGCTTCCGAATTCAAGTCGGTTCCTCTAGTTATCCGGGCCGATACCGAAGATCTTGCGCAGATATTGATGGCACTCGAATGCGGAGCGCGTGGCTATATTCCAACTTCGGCGGGGACCGATGCCTGTGCCGAGGCGGTCAACCTTGCAGCAGCAGGAGGTTTCTTCGTCCCGGCGAGCAGCGTCCTGTCCATTCGGCATCTGATAAATTCATACGGCCGCGACACGCGACCTTTGACTGATCTGTTCACCTTCAGGCAGGCCGAGGTCGCCAAGGCGCTCCGACTTGGCAAGGCCAACAAGATCATAGCCTATGAACTCAACCTCCGCGAGAGCACAGTAAAGGTTCATATCCGCAACATCATGAAAAAACTGAACGCGACCAATCGCACCGAAGTCGCTTACAAGGTCAACGACCTTTTTGCAGAGGGAAATCTGGGCAAAGAGTGATCCCAGCCGCCAAGTTTCGTAGGCAACCAGCCAACCTGGAATATCAGGTGTCAGACGGCGGCCGAATTAGAGCCGACTACCTTCCGCCCGAAGATATAGACGATCAACCGACCGCGCTTTCATGGTCCGAGAACGTGTGCTTTGGACACCATGGCGGCTCCAAGCCAACCGTTGGGGGATGGCCCATCACCGCGCCAAGATACGCACGTGAACAGCGGGCCCGGGATGGCTTGAGCCGCATCATACCTGAGGGTTCGACGACGGGTCATCGTTGCGCTGCTGGCCGCGGGCCGGAAGAATATCTGTCGCAGGATAGCGGCCAGAGGAGAACCCGTCCTGACGGATGTTTGCTACAGAACCGGGCGGTTTGGCTTCCTCGGTTCCGGCAAGCTGTTACACGGATTTGCAGCCAATGCAGCTAAGCGCCAGTCTCTTGGCACATCTCCCTTGCCAGCACCGATCATCATGAGCGGTCGCTCGACCTTTCTTCGCGGCAAGCAGATAGTCGGCTCTGTTTGTTCGATACTCTCCTTCTTTCGCTGACATAGTTTCCTCCCGGGGTTGCCCTCCTTCTGGCCTGACGGGGAGACACACTAGCTGCCGATGCATCGCGTCCACCAAACGGTGTAGAACGATATACCCGGGTGGCACCTGGAACCGTAGGTTGAGCGCGAATCTCTTGGGCTGACTCGCCGAGGGTATAGCGACGGCCCGCAGTTCCGAACCGCACAACCCGCCAGTTTGGCCCATTTGGCCATCTGGCCCAACTTAAAGATGTTGTTCGCAAATGCTCGACGGCGATCGCCGCGATCGCCGAAGCATGGATCGTCCCAGCCGTTCCCACCGGTGAAACAAGCTTGCGCCGACGGAAGACCGGCGGCTGGCACAGCCAAGCGTCATTCACGGTTGGCGCCACGATGCTGCTTACGCGATCGCACCATGTCGGTCGCTCGTGCTTTAGCTATTTTGCATATGTGGCGAACCACGGTTCGCCTGGCCGGCGCCAGCTCAGGCAAATTCTACCACGAGAAGACGTCGGCCACGTTAGCTCGCCGCAAGGTGTGGGGGCACACCAGCGGCGGGCTAACCGCGAATGACCAAGTTGCGAATTCTTCAGCCTGGACGAAATTCGCGGGTCCTCGCGGACCGATGCGACCGGAAAGCCTGCCTCGCGTACTATGGCAAGGAGCCGCTCGCCTCCTGTCGGCTCGGGACGGCGCCAAACTCGCAATCCGAGGCTCACCAAGCTTTCGACGTCTCGATATTGGATCCGTGCATAAGGTCCGCAGTCCAGACCGATGGCTCGGAGCGGACGAATCCAATTCCAATGGCCGCCGCTCCGCTCGCGTCTAAACCACTCCGCCACGTGCGACACGATTAGCGCCGCGCCATGACGATCGCGCACCGCCGGGCGCGCAATGGTGCGAGTGCTCCGTAATTCGAGCTTGTTACCTGTTTCTGCCCTCGCCCTTTCCCGTCGCGCGGCGACGAACCACGACGAAAGAGGCTCTTGCGGCGACTGCCTGACCGGCAGCTTTCAGGGCTTCGAGCGGGCCAGGCGAATGACGGGTTTGAGGCGCAAAGCTGCCTCTGACATGTCCACTAGCGATGTGACCAGTAGTGGCGCAATCGAGGCGACCGGTGCTTTTAACCTCTCTGCACGCGGAAGAAGCCGTTGGAGGACTACGTTGGGTGGAAACTTGCCGTATGCGCGTCTGTAACGACGTGATTGCGGCAAGGAGCGGACGTCGCCCCGCCTCTGCGGCTTGCTCACTCTAGCGTCGGGGCGGTCCGCAGACCGTTGAATCGAAATCGCAACTAAGCCCACGGGCAGACCTTAGCCTCCCGCGCCTGAGCATCTCGATGATGGTTAAATCCACAGAATCACCACACGACGTTGGTCGTCGAGCGAGTTTTCAGCAGCCTATTAATTTGCAACTTGGGAAGCCGCTGACAACAATTCCTCGAGATTCGGCGCCCTGAAGGTATTGAGGCCGTCCTCCAGAACTTCAGTGAAGTTCCAGCGTACGATGCCCCCCCGGTCGATTAGGAACTGACCGACAAGCTGCGCCTGGTCGGAAGCAATCGTCTGCTGATCGGCTTTCGTAATCTCATATCCTTCTTTCTTGTTGAGAAACTCGTCCATTGCCATGATGTCCATAGGCTCGGGCAATTCGCCCGGGAGATGGATCCGTATCGCCATGACCTTATCCATCCCGACCTCGCGCAAGCCGAAAGCACGGTGCGAAGTCCGCTCCGGGTCGGATGCCGCGAGAAGATCGGGAGCCGGATGATAACGGAAATAGAGCCGCGCCCGCTCGACGGGCGTATTGACCACCGCCAGGCATTCGACGCCCTGCTCGCGCAGGGCCGGTTTGAGCCGTGCCATCGCCGCGACATGGCGCCGGCAGAACGGACAGTGCAGGCCTCGAAACAGACCGATCAATAACGGGCTACGGCCTCGAAAATCGTCGAGCGCGATCTTGCCTTCGCGCGAGATCGCATTGAGCACAACATTCGGTGCCCGGTCGCCCGGCTGCAGCGGGCGGTCAACATTACTCGTGGACATGGACAACCTCCTCGCCCCGGGTCAGTCAGGGAAAGCAGCACACCCAGCGTTTCGGAGGCGATCAAGTGCTGGGCGCGAAAGCTTCCTGTGCCAAGGCAATAGCTTTCGACCTCTGCCATATTGTTGAGGTCGAGATTACGCGCGTTGCAAGCCTATCATAACACGAAAAAGCATCTGCGGGTCGCCGCCAAATGTGGTGACTGACCTCACCCGCCGTGCCCGGAAGCGGCTGTTACCGCCCCGGAGGGCTCATCCAATGACTGTAATGCGGCGCAAAGCAGCCGCCATACTGGATGCCTCTCGTCCTATCCTAACGCCGACCATAGTGGCTCGCCTTATCATAAGCATCCGCAATTCGGCTTGAGGCGAGGCGCAGAGGTTCGAAAAGCTTCCAGAAACCCCGGGAAAATTGGAGCGGCGGATCGGACAAAAGGGGGGCGCGGATATCGCAGCGAACATCCGGAACAGAGCGCTCAATCTCGTCGGCAAAAGAGCGTCCGAATAGGGCTGTCGGCGGCCCTTTCGCGGAACGAAAAAGGAAGAGAAGCAGAACTGTCGTGTGCGATTTTTGCACACCGTCTCGCGCAACTATCTGATGTTACTTACCTGTCCGTCCAATCCATCATAGGTGCCACGGCGATCGTCTTCTTCATGGGCCTATTTCATCGCTGCCGCAGGTGTCACAGTCAAATCCTTTAGCGGGATCTATCGTATTCCCGTTAAATTTCAAATAGTTCGGGAGGGAGGACAAAAGTCCCTCACGTGAAGGGACCATTTCCTGGTTCACACTTTTTGTTAAAAGGCAATAGTCCGATTTGAAATTTCCACAAATAAGCGTAAAGTTTTCGTGCTCAAGTTGAGCGGGAGGCGTACAGGCAGCAAATGCCTGTTGTAGAGGGGCGGGGTTGAGTATGCCCTCATTGTCGATCCTTGGTGCCCGCCGTTGGTGGGTCACCGATGCGCATAGGACGCATCCGCCTAGACTTGCCTGACGGGGCAAGGAGCGGAGGATCAGCGGCGGCGCCTCCCAACACCCTCTACCCCCTGAGTAAATCAAGAACTCCAGTTTCCTCTTAACGATGGCGCGCAGCGCCGGCTCCGGCCGGCGGATGTGCGTCCGTGCGGCCGGTTGCCGGGCGTTGGGCCGATTACAGCGCCAGCCGCATTGAAACCAGGGAGAATCGCAATGACAATCAGCTTCATTCTGAACGCTCAGGCCGTCAACGACCAGACCAACGGGTTGCAAACAGGCGACAACATTGACGATGTCTTCACCGACACCGATGTTGCATATTCGTCGCTGCCGGCAACGTTCCGAACCTATCTCGAGACGACCCTCGGGTTAAGCAACGCTTTCCCGACCAGCATTGGCGTCGCGACCAAGGCGAACTCAGTTACTGTCAACGCCACCGCCGGATCACAACTCGCTGGCACCACGTTCACCGACGGCAGTGGCGGCACCCTCGACGGCGACGACAGCGGTCTCAATACCGTCGGGGGCAAGGACATCCTGCTTTATGCAGATGGAAGCAACACCGTAATCGGCAAATATGACAGCGATGGCAACGGCAGTGCCGACGCGATCGCCTTCGTCATCTTCAAGCAGGACTCGATCAACGCCAACGCGACCAGCGACCAGGTGACCTTCAACGTCGTCACCTACGTTCCGATTTTCCACAGCAGCAGCACCGACCCGGATGATGCGGTCAATCTTGGCAACACCCTCAAGCTCGCGGCGACCGAGACGCTTAATTTCGGCTTTGCCGGGGCGCCTTCCGGCAGCAACCTGTTCATGACCTTCGGTGATCCAAACTCCACCCAGATCGTGGTGGTTGGTCACCACCCGTTGAATCAATCCCAGGGCGGGAACATCACGACCGGGGACGTGCTCAATATCAGCCAGGCCGGCAGCACCACTTCGTTCGGCGTCAACGGCAACGCGATCAACCCCACCGAGGGCGCGTTCATCACCTACGTCACCGGCACAAACACGAACTTCCTGGTGCCGAATTTGGACCAGAACGAGGCCGATGTCGAAGCCAACATCGACTTCCAGAACGTCGTCAACGCGACTGGAGCGTCCTTCACCGTCAACC
The DNA here is from genome assembly GCF_002295065.1 of Mesorhizobium sp. WSM3859. Classification (GTDB taxonomy): domain Bacteria; phylum Pseudomonadota; class Alphaproteobacteria; order Rhizobiales; family Rhizobiaceae; genus Mesorhizobium. The sequence goes on along the minus strand of NZ_NSGG01000021.1, from coordinate 470 downwards.
AGACCAATCCGGGCGTCGGACCCGTCACCGTCAAGATCACGGCCTTCAACACGGCTTCGGAACCGGGGGTGAATTTCATTGACGGGCTCACCGGCGACACACACGTCGCCATCACCTCGTTCTCGCTAACCGACTTCGTCGTCAAGACAGGCAATACGCAATTTACTCCAGATGCCTCGATCGACGCCAATGGTGATTTGATCATCACCGGCCTGAGCACCGGCGACAAAGTGTCGTGGACGACGGGCGCAAACCACAACCGCGTGCTGATCGAAAACATCAGCAACGTGGATGGCATTGCCGGCAACGACAACAACACTTTCGATATCGGCGGCTTCGGCATCGTGACGACCAGCGGCTCCTCGACGTTCGTCGGTCAGCAGATCGTGATCGAGGACGACGGCCCGACGGCGGGTATCGTCCAGGGCGCTCCCACGGTGGCGCATGACGAGACCGCGGGCGTCCAGGCC
>NZ_NSGG01000020.1 GCF_002295065.1 Mesorhizobium sp. WSM3859 | reverse complement strand
CGAAAACCGCTCCTCACGCCTTCAAAAAACGCCTCACTAGCCCAACAAACAGAACTCGCTCCCCGTGCAAAACCCTCACAAGGGGAGAAGGGGGAACCGCGTCAGGCCCTCATGACCAGTCCAGAGCCCTTAGATATCCTCCTGCGCCCAGCTCTTGGCTCCGACGCCGCCGCCATCGCCAAACTCCTGCGCACGTCGCTCAATGCCTTCGACTGGATGCCGGTGCTGCATACGCCGGAGGAAGACCTGTTCTTCGTCCGCGACATCCTCCTGCCCGGACAGCAGGTGACGGTCGCCGTGACCAGAGAGAAGATCATCGGCTTCATTGCCGTCAACGGCGATTGGGTCGAGCAGCTCTATCTCGATCCGGCCTGGTCAGGCCAAGGCATCGGCAGCCGGCTGCTCGCCCAAGCCTCCGCCGTTATGCCGCTGATCAAATTGCACTGCTTCCAAGCCAATGCCACCGCCCGCCGTTTCTACGAGCGCCACGGCTTTCGCGCCGAAGCCTTCGGCGACGGCTCGGCCAATGAGGAAGGCCTGCCAGATATTCTCTATGTGCTCAGGCGCTGAGCCGAGCGGACGCTGTCCGCCGCCAAATCCCGCAGCAAGTTCAGCGCTTCCTCCGCCCGCTCCGCCGGTACAAACAGATGGTCGTGATAGAAGGCCGAGACCGGATTGACGCCCATGCCGGCTGCCGCCAGCCGCGTGGTGATGGCGGCGAGGAAGCCGACGGCTTCCAGCGAGGAGTGGACGTCGAGCGTGATCATCCGGCAGCGGAACGTTCCGGCAAGGCCGGCGGCCTTCGCCTGGCTCTCTGCCACGATCAGCGTCGTGCCCTCGCGCTCGATGAAGCGCATGATCGGCTCCACGCCCTCCGGCAAGAGTGCGCCGGGCGGCAAGGTCGCGAAGACATGGACTTCCGGGTGAAGCTGCGGCGTCATCGATGCCAGCAGCTTTCGCAGGTAGTCTCGCCGCCCATGTTTCCTTCCCTTCGTCTGGCGCTCGAAACGTCACGGTCCGGCGTCTGGACGACATGGCGATGTCGCTGGCGGCTGAGCCGCAGGTTCGTTATCGCCGTAGAGACATAAGGGCTCGTGAAGGCTCTAGTCTAGGCTTGATTCACCTACCGTTTGCGGATGTCCCAAGGGTGGCCCGGTAATCTCCATGTCGAACTCGGCCGCGACCGCCTTGATTGCCGCGAGGTCGCGCGGAATTTCCAGTCCCTGCGCGGCGACCGCCGGGAAAAAGCTTTCGAGGCCCCCCGGGGACAGAATGGCGATCCATCGAGCACGCTCGACGACGACGAACGTGTGCTCGACGCCAGCGGGAATGTGGAAGATCTCTCCGGCACCGCGTTCGTAGGCTTCCCCGGCACGCCAGAAGCGCAGCCGCCCTTGCAGGATGACGAAGAGTTCGTCGGATTTGGGATGGCGGTGACGCGGCGGTCCATCGCCCGGACCAGCATCGGATGCAAATGCGCCGAGCTTGCCGCCGGTCTCGCGCGCCGTCAGAAGCGCTTCGTAGTGCGTACCATTCCAGTCGGTTTGAGTACCAGGAACTGCCTGTGCCTGCATCTTTCGCCACATGTGGTTGATGTGAAGGTTGATGGCTCCGCGATAGCTACACGCTGGCCTCGAGCGGTCGCCTCGTATGAACATATGAGATGCGGCGGGGAATGGTTGTCAGCGAAGCCGGCTTCCGGCAAACTGCAAATCCCTTCAGGCGAGGGAGCGGTGACATCCGGCACACATGCACGACTTCGACGGCATGGTCGGGCAGATCTACGATGCGGCGGTCGAACCCGGCCGCTGGCCGCAAGTTCTAGAGACGCTATCGGATTTCCTCGAAGGCGCTGCCACCAAGCTCACGTTCCAGAACACAAGGACGTTGCGCAGCGAAGCAAATTCGGTGCGCATGCCACCCGAGGCGGACCTCACCTATGCGCGGTACTACTACAAGACCAACGTGTTCCTGCCGCGCATCGCCCGGCTGAGCGCGGGCACCCTGATCCCGATCTGGGACCTGCTCCCGCGCGAGGTCTACCGGCGCTCCGAGTTCTACAATGACTTCTGCCGGCCCGGCGACATGTGCCACTCGATTGGAGTCGTGCTGGCCAACGAGCCGGACACGCGCGTCGTGTTCACCTGCGGACGTGCCGAGTCGACAGGAGAGTTCGAGCCCGAGCACCTTGACCGGCTGCGCCGCATCGCGCCGCATCTGGTCCGCGCGGCGAGCGTGGGACTGCGCCTCTCACGTTCCGAGATCGCCAGGAGCGCCAATGTCGATGCGCTCGACCACGTTGCCCAGGGCGTGCTGATCGTGGCGGCAAACGGCGAGATCTTGTTCGCCAACCGGGCGGCCGAAGCGCTTCTCACCGAAGCGGACGGGATCAGGATCGAGAAATCTGCTCTGCGTGCAACCAAGCACGCGGATGCCGCACAATTCCAGCGGTTGATCGCCACGGCCGCGGAAAGGTCGGACGCCGTGGGAGGCGTAATGGCGCTCGCCCGGCCGGTGCCGCGCCGGCCGCTGAGCGTGCTGGTGGCGCCGCTGAAAATCGAGTCGACGTGGTTCGTGACCGGCCGGCCCGCCGCGATCGTATTCGTGGCCGATCCGGACAGCGCGCCGCGGACCGCGCAGGACCAGTTGCGCAATCTCTATCGGCTGACCCCGGCCGAGGCGGCCGTGGCCATAGCGATCGCCCGCGGCGAAGGGCTGCAGGCGGTCGCAGACGAGCTCAGCATCAGCCTGACCACGGCGCGCACTCACCTGCAACACGTGTTCGAAAAGACGGAGACGCGACGACAGGCGGAACTGGTGCGCCTCATCGCGGCGAGTGGCATTTACGACCGGTTGGCGGAACCCGCGCCGAAAAGTATCCGAACCCTGTAGGATCGCGGCCCCAAAGCGCGTCCTTGGCTCGACCTCAGCAGAGGAATCGAACCATCAGGAGGGAACATCCATGAGCATTTCCGAAGCTGCGCCTGCTTCAAAAGGCGCCTTGTGGACCGGGCGCGCGCTGAGCGCCGTCGTGATCCTGTTCATGATCTTCGATGGCGTCATCAAGCTGCCGCCGCTCGACATCGTCACGCAGACGATGGCGCAGCTCGGCTGGCCGGCCGACGCCTGTCGCGCGCCTGCTCGGCGTCATCGGGCTGATCTCGACCGCGCTCTATGCGCTGCCACGGACGTCGGTGCTCGGCGCCATCCTGCTCACCGCCTATATGGGCGGCGCGATTTCGACGCATGTGCGGATCGGCAACCCTCTGTTCTCGCACACGCTGTTCGGCGTCTATCTCGGCATCATCCTATGGGGCGGGCTTTATCTGCGCGATGCAAGAGTGCGGGCGCTGATCCCGTTCAGCCGATAGGAGGAAACCATAATGCTCGCCACCATTCTTATCATCCTGGTCATTATCATCGCGGCCGTGCTCGTCTATGCCGCGACGCGGCCGAACGATTTCGTCGTCAGCCGCTCGGCCAGCATCGAGGCACCGGCCGAGGCGATCTTTCCGCTGATCAACGATTTCCGGCGCTGGCCGGAATGGTCGCCCTTCGAAAAGCTCGACCCTCAGATGCGGCGCACGCTGTCCGGCGCCGACAGCGGCAAGGGCGCGGCCTATGCCTGGGAAGGCAATTCCAAGGCCGGAAAGGGCCGCATGGAGATCACCGCTTCGGTGCCGTCCTCGCAGGTGTCGCTCAAGCTAGACTTTGAAAAGCCGTTCCGGGCCAACAACATTGTCGACTTCTCGCTCTCGCCGTCCGGCGACGGCACGGCGGTCACCTGGGCCATGCGCGGCGCGAGGCCCTTCATCGCCAAGCTGATGGGCCTGTTCATGAATTTCGACAACCTCATCGGCAAGGATTTCGAGGCCGGGCTCGACAAGCTGAGACGTCTTGCCGAGCGGTGAAAGCCACAAGATTTCAACATGTTGGTGCTTATTTCCGTAGATCCGGCCGGCACATAGCCGGCCAATCTTCGCCATCGCCGGGATCAATTTAGCTGTTTGTGAGTTTAGGCCATGGCGGCGAGGACGGCGCTTGAGAGAGGAACAGCAATGAAGAAAGCAATTACCATTCTGGTGCTGACGATGGCCTTGGGCGCCTGCTCGCAGACGGAAAAGGGCGCGGCGGTCGGCGGCCTGGGCGGTGCGGCGGTCGGCGCGGCTGTTGCCAACGACCCGGTGCAAGGCGCGGTGGTCGGCGGCGCGGTCGGCGCGGTCGCCGGCGCGTTGATCGGCCATGCCAGCGAAAGCGGCCAGTGCCGTTATCGAGACCGTTACGGTCGCGTCTATGTGGCGCGCTGCCCGTCCGGCTACTGAGGATATCGGACCGGCCAAACAAAAACGGCGGGCACGTGCCCGCCGTTCTCTATCTCCTTGTTTTTACGCAATTCCGGACGGAAAACCGCTCACACTTTTCCTGGAATTGCTCTAAGCGAAAAGGACCGCAATCACTCGGCGGTGGCGGCTTCGGCCGGAGGGGCAGTCGCCGCGGCTGCTGCAGCGGCGGCGTCTTCCTGGGCCTTCTTCAGCAGCGCGGCGCGTTCCTGCGCCTTCTTGCCGGGCAGGGCCTTGTTCGGGTTCGAGCGGGCTTCGCGCTTGGCAAGGCCGGCCTCGTCGAGGAAACGCAGCACGCGGTCGGTCGGCTGGGCGCCGTGCGACAGCCAATGCTTGACGCGCTCGGCGTCCACCTTGACGCGCTCGCCGTCCTTCGGGAGCAGCGGGTTCCACGAGCCCAGCGACTCGATGAAACGGCCGTCGCGCGGCGAACGGGCGTCGGCAACGACGACGTGGTAGTAAGGACGCTTCTTCGAGCCCGCACGGGCCAGTCTGATCTTCAGTGCCATTCTTTTCTCCTAAAAGCTCTGATTTCGTTGATGTGGTTGCGGCTGGTTAGCCGGTTTTCGTCACGCCGTTGTTGGCGGCGATCTGTTCGTGGTGGCGGATGACCTCGCGGACGACGAAGTTCAGGAACTTCTCCGCGAAATCGGGGTCGAGATGCGCTTCCTTCGCCAGCTGGCGAAGGCGGGCGATCTGCTGCTGCTCGCGCGCCGGATCGGCGGGCGGCAGGCCATGCTCGGCCTTCAGCACGCCGACCGCCTTGGTGCAGCGGAAGCGTTCGGCCAGCATATGGATGAGGGCGGCGTCGATGTTGTCGATCGAAGCGCGGTAGCCAGCCAGGATGACGCGTGCGTCGGCCATGTCTTTCTCCTCGTTCATCGCCCCCTCACTTCTTCTTGCCGAGGCCCGGCAGCCCACCGCCGCCAAGACCTGGAAGACCCGGAAGCTTCATGCCGCCGGGCAGGCCGGGCAGTCCGCTGCCACCGGGAAGTCCGCCGGGCAAGCCGCCCGGCAGGCCCTTGCCAAGGCCGGCGGCCTGCGCCTGCTTCTGCAATGCCTCCAGCTGCTTTGGGTCCATCTTGGAAAGATCCGGCATACCGCCCATTCCACCGGGCATCATGCCGCCAAGGCCCATCTTCGAGGCAAGGCCGCCCATCATGCCTCGCATCAGGCCGCCGCCTTTGCCCTTGCCGCCCATCGCCTTCATCATGTCGGCCATGCCGCGATGCATCTTCAAGAGCTTGTTGATCTCGGCCGCGTCGGTGCCGGAGCCGGCGGCGATGCGCTTCTTGCGCGAGTGCTTCAGGATGTCGGGGTTGGCGCGCTCGGCCTTGGTCATCGAGGAGATGATGGCGAGCTGGCGGCCGAACATCTTGTCGTCGAGGCCGGCGGCGGCGAGCTGGTCCTTCATCTTGCCCATGCCGGGCATCATGCCCATGATGCCGCCCATGCCGCCCATCTTCGACATCTGTTGAAGCTGCTGGGCAAGGTCGTTCAGGTCGAACTTGCCCGACTGCATCTTCTTGGCCATCGCCGCCGCCTGCTCGGCGTCGATCGTCTCGGCGGCCTTCTCGACGAGGGAGACGATGTCCCCCATGCCGAGGATGCGGTCGGCGATGCGCTTGGGGTGGAATTCCTCCAGCCCGTCCATCTTCTCGCCGGTGCCGATGAGCTTGATCGGCTTGCCGGTGACGGCGCGCATCGAGAGCGCGGCGCCGCCGCGGCCGTCGCCGTCCATGCGGGTCAGCACCAGGCCGGTGATGCCGACGCGCTCGTCGAAGCTCTTCGCCAGATTGACGGCGTCCTGGCCGGTCAGCGAGTCGGCGACCAGCAGGATCTCGTGCGGGCTCGACACCTTCTTGATGTCGGCCATCTCGACCATCAGCGGCTCATCGATATGGGTGCGGCCGGCGGTGTCGAGGATGACGACGTCATGGCCGCCGAGCTTGGCCGCCTGAACGGCGCGCTTGGCGATGTCGATCGGGCTCTGGCCGGCAATGATCGGCAGCGTCGCGACCTTGGTCTGCTCGCCGAGCTGGCGCAGCTGCTCTTGTGCTGCGGGCCGCCGCGTGTCGAGCGAGGCCATCAGGACTTTCTTGTTCTGGCGCTCGGTCAGCCGCTTGGCGATCTTGGCCGAGGTCGTCGTCTTGCCGGAACCCTGCAGGCCGACCATCATGACGACGACAGGCGCCGGCGCGTTGAGGTCAATGGCGACGCCCTCGGCGCCGAGCATCTCGACCAGCTCGTCATGGACGATCTTGACGACCATCTGTCCGGGCTTGATCGACTTCAGCACCGCGGCGCCGACCGCCTTCTCGCGCACCTTGTCGGTGAAGGAGCGAACCACTTCCAGCGCGACGTCGGCCTCGAGCAGCGCACGGCGCACCTCGCGCAGGGCCGCCGAGACATCCGCCTCGGACAGCGCGCCGCGGCCGGTCAGGCCGTTCAGGATGGAGCCAAGGCGCTCTTGCAGGGACTCAAACATTGGTCAACCCGCCGCGCGAGAGCGCCTTGGATTCATATTGATCCCTGTCGGGCCGATGGCCCTCCACGCCTCTTGTGCGCTCCTGAAGTGATTCAAACATCTGCCGTCCTTCGATCTCGGTTCGGGTGTCGAACCGAGAGGTAGTGCGTTCGCGCCGGGTCGCCAAGCAAAAGCGCAAAGCCAAAAAGCACCCGGGGGCGCATCGCGCTGCCGGGTGTTGGCCTCCAGGATCTCTTTACAGCTCTTGCCTCAAAGAGGCTTCGGCGTCCTGGTCGGCTTTCGCGAAAGAAAACTCGTCGCGGAAATTCAGCGGCTCTAGACAGGAAAACGGCCGCGGAGTCAAGGCCAATGCATGTCGACCTTTAGATCCGGTCGGCGTCAGGATACTCCCAAACAAGGCCGCCACCGCGCTCTTCCATTGCTAAACTATCGGCTCCGACAATGGACCTGCGCCCTTCTAGGATTTCGATGGCAGCGACCCTCGTCTCGTCCACGTCGGTTCCGCATAAGGCCCAGGATTCGAGTGTCTCTTTGGTGCCGTCATCCGAGCACCGTCTGAGATGCACGCTGTACCAATGGACTATCTTCCCCATCCTTGCGCCAAGCGCCTGAGGCGTCGCGCGTGATGATCGGTTCAACTGGGTTTTCTCGTGGCAGCTCCTGCATAGCGCTAGGCATATCATGCGCGGTATGAGGAGAGCGAGCGCCATGTCGAAGGCTGCCTTATTCAGACTGAGACATCACCAAAAGTGAGCAGCGGTTTTGCGGCAACGACATGCATCAAAAACAAAGGCTCAAATTCGCGCAAAAACGCCGCGATTTGAGGTGCTCATCACTGGCTTTGCCTGTTCGCACCGACCCTGAGCGGCGAACGCCGATGCAAAAGCAACAACATCGTCAAAAGTGTGCTGACGATGCCGATGGCGGCGATGAGCACGGCGTCCCAGTTAGCCCAGCCGGGGCCTTCGAGCGGCTTGGCGTTGAGCAAGGCGAAGCCATTATAGCCCTCCTGGTGCGAGATCAGCAGGAAGCCGGTCAGGTTGTTGCCGAGATGGGCGCCGAAGCCGGCGCCGAGATTGCCGGTGACATGGACCAGCAGGGTGAGCAGCAGGGCAAAGATGCCGATCGAGATGAAGACGCTGGCATTGATGGCAAAAGTCGAGGCCGTGTTCCAATGCAGGGAGGTGAACAGCAACCCGGGCAGCACCGCCCAGATCCACGGGCTCCGGAAGCGATAGGCGAGGCCGCGCAGCAGGTAGCCGCGAAACAGCATCTCCTCCGACGAGGTCTGCAGGGAAGCGAGCAGCACGATCGGGATGAGGAAGAGCAGCCAGGACGAAAAGGCGATCGGTCCGCGCGTGATTTCCGGCTGCATCCAATAGAGCAGGACCTCGGAGAAGAGCGAGGTGATCAGCACCGCGATAAGGCCCTTGAGGAAATCGCCGCTCGCGATGCGGCGGCTGGCGCCGAACAGCGCGGACAGCGGTTCGCCGTGAACGAAGCGCATCGCCACCCACAGGCCGATCCAGATGCCGGCGAAAGAGGTCAGCGCGCTCAGGATGCCGACGGGCGAGGCAAGGAAGTCCTGCATGTACTGCCCGGTCGACGGGCCGGGCAAGTGCCAGACGATGTAGACATGGGTGCCGGCAAACAGCACCAGGGCCGTCATCGCCATCCAGAAGGCGATGACGATCGCCGACCCGATGAACAGACGAAGCAGATTGGTCTTGGCGTTCGGCGAGCGGCGATAGCCCTCGAAGGCGGCATTTTCGATCGTCACGCGGCTCCCCTGCCGAAGGCTGTGGGCATGCAATCTAGAAGATCGCCGGTTACCGCGCGATTACTTCAACGAGCTTCCTCGGGGTTTAGAAGTGGAAATCGTATCACGCAACGATACGTCTCTATCGACATCTGGCACGTATCGTTCTATGATACGCCTCAAGTGGGGCTCCGTTGATACGTTCGTTCAAAAACAAAACGACGGAGGCGGTTTCGGGCGGAAAGTCTCCGAAGGGATTTCCGTCGGACTTGGTTCGCGTGGCTCAACGAAAGCTGTTCATGCTGGACAATGCTGACGAGCTTGAGGACCTAAGAACGCCGCCGGGCAACCGGTTGGAAGCGCTGAAACGCGACCGTGCCGGCCAACACTCTATTCGCATCAATGATCAGTTCCGCATTTGCTTCCGGTGGGTAGACGGCGGTGCAGAGGACGTAGAGATAATCGACTATCATTAGGCGTTGCCCGCAATCAGAAAGGAAATGAAGATGGCTGCCAACATCTTCCCGCCAATTCACCCAGGCGAAATCCTTCGTGAGGAATATCTGGTCCCGCTTGGACTAAAACCATACACGTTGGCCAAGAAGCTGCATGTTCCCCGCACGCGCATTGAGCGCCTGGTGGGCGAAGCCACGCCGGTAACGCCGGACACGGCACTCCGCCTGGCCAAGTTCTTTGGCACGACGCCGCGGTTTTGGATGAACATGCAGGCGAGCTACGACCTCGCCGTGGAAGGTGAGGCAAAGAAAGCCGAGATCGACTCTATTGAACAGATGCAGGCGGCCTGAGCCGCCGGCACACAAAAGAGCGGCCGCCATCGCCGGCGGCCGCTCTTTTCATGGCGATCAAGCCCGATCAGCGCATCACATAGACGATGCGCCGCGTGCCCGGATCGACCAGTGCCGGCTGGTTGTTCACATAGACGTAGCGATACCGGTAATCCGGGATTTCGCGCAGCTCGACTGTGTCGGGCAGCGTCGCGCCGGTCACCACTTCACCTTCGAGATAAACCGGATCGACCCGGTGCGTGGTGACATAGGTGCCGACCTCGGCCGGCGGTCTGCCGATCGATTCGATGGCGTCATCGTTAGAGACGATGGCGCCGGTGTAAGTGTCCGTGGTGTAGACGTTATCGGTCGGCGGCGCCACAACGGCGATCTCGGCATTGGCCGGGCGGCGGGTCACGACGACACGGCTGCCGCCGAAATCGCCTGTCACATAGTCGGAATAGACCCAGCCTTTGCCGTCAGCCTCGGCGATGGTGCACCATTTGCTGCCTTCGATGCAGCCGTTAAGCGTGGCCGACTGGCCGGCCGCCAGCACGCCGATGACCGGATATTGCGGACCGGGGCCGGCCCGTACGTTCAAGTCGGTCACCGCCTGGACGGGGGTGTCGGCGAAAGCGGCGCCCGAGATAGTGAGCAGCGCACCGGCAAGCGCCGGAAACAACACGCGTTTCATGGTTTTCACTCCGTTTTCAACGCTCCCTGGATCAGGATGACGTTTCAGAGAGACGTCATCCTGATCCAGCTCCTTTGTTGGAGCATGATCTTTTCCGAAAACCGGTTCCCACTTTGGGGGATCATGCCCTAGGGCTCGGAAACGAAACAGAGGCCTATGCGTTCCGGCTAAAGTGCCCCGGCCGGCTCACGAATTGTTCCAGGCTTTTTCGGCGCGCCGGTCAGAAGGTCGTTCACGAAGGCCAGTTTTCGCGCTGTCACCTCGGAAATCACGAAGGGATAGAGGTCCGGCAGTCCCATGCAGCGGTTGATCGAATTGGAGGCTTCCGAAAGCACCAGCCAGCGGGCGAGGATTCTCTCGAACGGCTCCGGCACCGGATCTGGATCGGCAGGCGCCGGCTGCAAATTTCCGCCGGTATCGGCGCGCGGCAGGTTGCCGTCGCCGACAGTTTCCAGCCGGCCGAGCGGAAGATTCAGCGCATGCACCATCTCGAGCGTGTCGGTGATGTGGAGATGGTGCGCGAAGGTCTCGGCCCAATCCTCCCAGGGATGAGACGTGGCGTAGGCAGAGATGTGGCGCTGCTGCCAGTCCGGCGGCGCGCCGTTGACGTAGTAGGCCTGCAAGGCCTGCTCGTAGTCGGTCCGCTCGTCGCCGAAGAGCGCGCGGAAAGCCGAAAGATATGCGGGATCGTCACGGACCAGCCGGTCCCAATAATAGTGGCCGAGCTCATGGCGGAAATGGCCGAGCAAGGTGCGGTAGTTTTCGCCCATCTCGACGCGCCGGCGCTCGCGCTCGGCGGAATCGGCCTCGGCGACGTTGAGCGTGATCAATCCGTTGTCATGGCCGGTCAGGATGCGTTCCCCGCCCGGACCGGCGCCGATCGGGTCGGCGAGGAAGTCGAAGGCCAGACCGATCTCGTCGCCCGCGTCGGCCTTGGGCATAACCGGCAGGCCGAGGGCGAGCAGAGAGTAGACGGCACGCTTCTTCGCCGCTTCGACCCGTATCCAGCGCCGGCGGTTGCCGTCGATGGAAAGATCGGGAATCACCTGGTTGAGAGCGCAGGCGCGGCAGAACGCCCGGCCGTTCTCGGCGCGCCAGTTGCACGCGCATTCATCGGCGTTGTCGCATTGAAGGGCGCCGCCCTTGCCGCCGAGCACGAAGCTCGCCTGCTCCGGGTCGTAGAGGACCAGGCTGGAACAGCTCAGGCATTGGGCGTTCTCGAAATAAAGGCGGTGCCCGCAGTTTGGACAATCGAACAGCTTCATCAATCAACCCGTGGGGCCCATGCGTGGATGTGGGTTCGCCCCTAACGCCCGCCGGCGTCCGGCGTTCCAGTGCTACTTCGGCGAAAGCTGGGCAATAACCTGCCTGGCCACGCTTTCGCCCGAAAGCCTCGCCCCGCCGCAGGTCTGTATCAGCGGACCGGCGACATGCTCGCCGGCGAAGAAGATTTTCTCGGCAATAGGTTGCATCAGCGTCGCGCGCGCCTGCGAACGGCCCGGGCGTGCCGCCGCGTAGGCGCCGCGCACGAAGCGCTCCGCGCCCCAATTCGTCATCATGGCGCGGCCGACATGCTTCCTCACGTCGCCGCCGAAGATGCCGCACAGACGATCGACGACGAAATCGACGCCGGCTGCTTCGCCGGCGGCCGACATTTCCCAGGCGAAGTCGCCGCCGACGAAGCCGACCATCAGGTCGAGGTCGAAGGGAAAGCAGAGGAAATAGATGTCGTGCCTGGCCATGCGCTCGATCAGAAGGTCGTCGAAAGGCTCAAGGCCGAGCCTCGTGCCCTTGATCTCCACCGGCAGTTTGGTCAGCATGCCCATGGGCAGGTCGAAGAAGGCGCCGAAATGCGCGTCGGGCAGCGCGGGCGAGAACTCAATCTCCTCGAAGGCGAGCACCGCGGGCGAAGCGGTGACGATGACCGTCTTGGCGCGCACCGTGCCGCGGTCGGTGACGCAGGCGATCCCCGGCACATCCCAGAGGATCCTGCGCACCGGCGTCGACAGCTCGACCGGCACGTCGAAGCCGAAACGCGCCACCAGCGCGCCGAACCCTTCCTTGCTGAAAAAATTGGGATCGAGATCGGCGGCGGCCTGGAAGTCGCGGATCGAAATCTCGTCCTCGTCGGCGCCGAAATCCATCGGACCGGCGAAGGTGGCGGCCGCGCGCGGCGCATGGCCCTTTGCCATCAGCGCCGACAGCCGGTCGTCATCGCCCTGCTCGACCTGATGATTGGCGAGCAATTCGAACAGCTTGGCGTCGGCCGCCTTCATCTCGGCTTCTTCCTCCTCGCTCGCCTTGCGGTCGCGATAATAGAGGTGGTCGACATTCATGTCGTGGTGATGCAGCGTCCAGCCCGCGCTTTTGGCTTCCGGAAAATACGGGTTGCGGTCGGCGGCGTGCAGCCAGGCGCAGCCGATGTCGAAGGGCACGCCGAAATGTCGGTCGCTGGTCCAGGCACGGCCGCCGATCCGATCCATCGCCTCGAGGAGAAGGAAGGAAAGCCCGGCCGCACGAAGCGTTTTTGCCGCGGCAAGTCCCGCCGAACCGGCGCCAATGATCACGACGTCAACGTCTTTCATGAGGCAAGCCCGCCACACCCGATGGCCGATCGTAGGCAAATTGCCCTTCTTTCGCCAGTGTCGGGTGGCACGTCCCCGGTGGGGGCGGTGACAACCGGGCGTTTCGCTGGCAAATTCGCAACCGGGACGTGATTCAGGCAATTCAGGAGAACGAAATGGCATTTTTTGCCAAAGGAAGGATTTTGGCCGCGGCGGTGGTGGCGACGCTGGCGCTGGCGGCGGGCGCCGAGGCGGCTCCGAGCTGTGGCAAGAACGGCGCCGGGTTCGACGCCTGGAAACAGGATTTTGCCGACGAGGCCAGAGCCGAGGGTGTCGGCCAGAGGGGCCTGTCCGCGCTGGCGGGTGCCACCTACGCCACCAGGACGATCGCCGCCGACCGGGCGATCCACAAGGCGTTCAGCGGCTCGGTGGAAAGCTTCATGCAGCGCCGTGGCGCTTCCGCGATCATCTCCCGGGGCCGCGCGCTGAAGAAAGCAAACGCGGCGATGTTCGCCAATATCGAGCGCACCTATGGCGTGCCGCCGGGCGTGCTGCTCGCCATCTGGGGCATGGAAACCGGCTTCGGCGCCTCGATGGGGAACCAGAACACGGTTTCGGCGATCGTGACGCTCGCCTATGACTGCCGCCGCCCGGATTATTTCAGGCCGCATGCCATCGCCGCGCTGAAGCTTGTCGATCGCGGCGCGCTCAGCGCCTCCTCCGTCGGCGCCATGCATGGCGAGATCGGCCACACCCAGTTCCTGCCTGGAAACGTGCTGAAATACGGCGTGGGCAGCGGAAACCTGCGCGACCGCAACACCGCGCTCGCTTCGACCGCCAACTTCCTCAAGGGCCATGGCTGGCAGGGCGGCGCGAGCTACGAGGCCAATATGGGCGCAATCGCCGGCTGGAACTCGGCAAGCGTCTATCAGCAGGCCATCGCCCGCATCGCCGAGGCGATTGACGCCGACTGATTGAATTACTCCTATTCCAACGAAAAGCCCGGCTCGAGCCGGGCTTTTCGTTCAGTTGGGGTCAAAACAAGATCACCCCCACAGCCAGGGCCCATCTCTCGCCCTCAATAATGCGCGTAGCCGCTCAACGGGCATTTCTGCGAAATGGGAACCTGGAACGCGCCGTCAATACCGCTGCAGTTGCGGAACCGGGACGATCGTGGCGCTGAGGCCGGCTTCGCGCTGCCCCTGGTGTCCATTTCTGTTGGTTGGTCGGCACGCGCGTAGCCGCTCAACGGGCATTGCTGCGAAATGGGAACTTGGAAAGCGCCGACAATACCGGTGCAATTACGGTACCGGGATGACCGTGGCGCAGGCGCGCGTAGGCGCGGGCTCCTTCGACTTGCCCTTGATGACCAACCAGATTTCGGTCGGTTGGTCGAGCTGCAGCCTGTTTATGTCGGAGTAGCTGATCCGCCCGCCGCGTACCCCCTCGGCTATGCGCTGGCAGAACAAGGCCGGCATGCGCTCTTGCGAGACGCCCATGAAAGAGGCGATTTCGTGCTTGAACGTGATGCTCCATAAATGGACAGCAGAGATGCACCCGTCCAAATTAGCCTCAGGCGCCTGCTTCGTGCCTGCTTGCGAGGGCCCGCACGTAATCAAGGTCAACGCCGCCGCAACCAGAAGAGAAATACTATTTTTCACTGTCAAAACTCCCCGCATCCCACTGGCGAACTTAATTAGAGCGGCGGAAAGGTCAAATGATAATTTCTCTGAAGTGGTCTGAACTTTTCTTATATTAGCTATGTGAAATAAAAACCCGGCGTTTCCGCCGGGTCGTTTGATCGCTGCCGTATCGGCAAAATATATCAGTGCTTGCGGTTTCTCGCCGCAAGCGTCCTCAGCCGAAGTCCGTTCAGCCGGATAAAGCCTTCCGCGTCCTTCTGGTCGTAGGCGCCACGGTCGTCCTCGAAGGTGACCAGCGCATCGGAATAGAGTGTCTTCTTCGACTTGCGGCCGGTGACGATGACATTGCCCTTGTAGAGCTTCAGCCGCACCGTGCCTTCGACGTCTTCCTGGCTCTTGTCGATCATGGCCTGCAGCATGACGCGCTCGGGCGAGAACCAGAAGCCGTTGTAGATGAGCTCGGCATAGCGCGGCATGAACTCGTCCTTGAGGTGGGCCGCGCCGCGATCGAGGGTGATCGATTCGATGGCGCGATGGGCGGCGATCAGGATGGTGCCGCCGGGGGTCTCGTAGACGCCGCGCGACTTCATGCCGACGAAACGGTTTTCGACGAGGTCGAGGCGGCCGATGCCGTTGTCGCGGCCGAGGTCGTTCAGCGCCGCCAGCATGGTGGCCGGCGACAGCTTCTTGCCGTTGAGCGCGACCGGATCGCCCTTCAGGAACTCGATCTCGATCTCGGTGACGACATCGGGCGCGTCCATCGGAGAGACGGTGCGCTGATGCACGAATTCCGGCGGCTCGCTCCACGGATCCTCAAGCACCTTGCCCTCGGAGGAGGAGTGCAGAAGGTTGGCGTCGACCGAGAAGGGCGCGTCGCCGCGCTTGTCCTTCGGCACCGGGATCTGGTGCTGCTCGGCGAAGTTGAGCAGATCGGTGCGCGACTTGAACGACCAGTCGCGCCACGGCGCGATGACCTTGATATCGGGGTTGAGCGCGTAAGCCGACAATTCGAAGCGGACCTGGTCGTTGCCCTTGCCGGTGGCGCCATGCGCGATCGCGTCGGCGCCGGTTTCCTTGGCGATCTCGACCAGGTGCTTGGAGATCAGCGGCCGCGCGATCGAGGTGCCGAGCAGATAGGTGCCTTCATAGACGGCGTTGGCGCGGAACATCGGAAAGACGAAGTCGGCGACGAACTCCTCGCGCACATCGACGATGCGGATGTCCTTGATGCCCATCATCTCGGCCTTGCGGCGCGCCGGCTCCAGCTCGCCGCCCTGGCCGAGATCGGCGGTGAAGGTGACGACCTCGGCGCCGAGCTCGGTCTGCAGCCATTTCAGGATGATGGAGGTGTCGAGGCCGCCGGAATAGGCGAGCACGACTTTCTTGACGTTCTTGATCTTGGACATTTTGGCGGTTCCGCGGGAAAAGTTTCGCGGGCGAGGTATCACGGCCCTTCCGGGCGGCGCAAGAGACGAAGGGGCGCAGGGTTATGACGCAGGCTGGGCCATATGTTTGCCGGGGCAGACGCTGGCGAAGCAAAGGACGCCGCGTTATAGGCTGCGCGACCCCATTTCGAGGTGGCCCATGTCCTTTATTCCCGATACAGCCACGCTGATCCAGTTCGCCATCGCCACCATCATCCTGGCGATCACGCCGGGGCCGGACATGACGCTGTTCGTCTCGCGCACGCTGAGCCAGGGCCGCGCCACCGGCTTCGCCTCCCTGGCCGGCGCGCTCTGCGGCACGCTGATCCACACCACGCTGGTGGTGGTCGGCATCTCGGCGCTGATCGTCGCCTCGCCGACGGCTTTTTTCGCCCTGAAGATTTTCGGCGCCGGCTATCTGGTGTTCCTGGCCTTTCAGGCGATGACGAAGGGCTCGGCCTTCTCGCCGGAGAAGCGGACAGGACCGCAAGTCTCGCTCTTCCGCAGCTGGGCGGCAGGGCTCGGCATCAACCTGCTCAACCCTAAGATCATTCTGTTCTTCATGACCTTCCTGCCGCAATTCGTCTCCGCGCATGATCCCAACGCGTCCGGAAAGCTGCTTTTCCTCGGCGTGATGTTCGTCGTGCTGTCGACCCCAGTGACCGTGCCGATGGTGCTCGCGGCGGAGAAGTTCTCGGCGGCGATGAAGGCCAGCCCGCGTATGACGCGCGTGCTCGACTATCTGTTCGGTGGCGTGTTCTCGGCCTTCGCGCTCAAGATCCTGACCGCGCAGGCGAAGTAGCTGTCGCTCGGCGCTTGCGGCAATCGGCAAGGCTTCAGCGATATATCTTCACCGCATGCCGGGCCAGGGCGATCGTCGCCGCGGCGGCGATGAGCGCGCAGACGCCAGGCCACCCCCAATGGCTGTAGATCTTGACGCCGATCCACGAGCCGGCGCTGCCGCCGAGGAAAACGCAAGTCATATAAGCCGTGTTGAGCCTGCTGCGGGCGTCGGGCCGGATCGCGAAGACACGCGCCTGGTTGGCGGTTTGACCGCTTTGCACGGCGATGTCGAGAAGCAGCATGCCCGCCGTGAGCGCCAGCAGGCCTGTTATTCCGCCAAGCCCGCCGCCGAGCAGGACGATCGCCGCCGCGATGCCGGTGAAAAAGGCGAGCGGGCTGACGACGTCGGGGCCCTTGCGGTCGATCAGCCGGCCGACGATCGGCGTGCAGAACACGCTGGCCGCGCCGACCAGCGCGATCAGCCCGACCGCCTGGCCGCCGAGATGATATAGCGTTCCGCCGAGCAGCAGGGCCAGGCTTGTCCAGGCGGCGGTGAAGCCGCCGAACATGAGCGCCTGGTAGAGGCAGGAGCGGCGCAGCTCCGGCTCATTGCGAAAGAGGATGAACGCCGCCGCGACCAGCGAAGGATAACGCTGCGACGATGTCGGCGCCGTCCTCGGCAACACCAGGCCGAGCAGAACGGCGAAAGCGAACAGCGCTGCCGCGGCGACGAAATAAGGTCCGCGCCAGCCGAGATGCTCGCCGAGAAAGCCGCCGAAGGTGCGGGCCAGAAGAATGCCGGCCAGCAATCCGCTGAGCAGCGTGCCGGTGACCGCGCCGCGCCGCGCCGGCGGCATCAGTCCGGCCGCCATCGGCAGCAGGATCTGCGGCACCACGGTGGTGATGCCCGTCGCCATGCGCGCGACGGCAAGCACCGGCAGCGTCTGCGCCTGGCTGGCGATCAGCAGAGCGGCGGCCGTCAGCGTCAGCAAGGTCGCTACAAGCGGACGATGCGGCAGCCGGTCGCCCAGCGGCACCAGCAGCAGAAGGCCAAGCGCATAGCCAAGTTGGGCGGTGGTGACGACCAGGGCCGCCGCGTCGGCGGAAACGCTGAGATCGGACGCAATCAGCAGCGTTATCGCCTGCGGGAAGTAAATGGTGGCAACGCTTACGCCGCAGGCAACAGAGAGGATGAACAGCAGGCCGGCACCGAGGCCGGAAGGACTGCGCTCGGCCGGTTGATCGAGCCGTTCGGCCACGGCGGCGGCCGAGCCGCCATTCATTTCGCCTTCCGCCATGGCCCTGCTCCTGTCGGTACGGTTCTGCCAGAGCAATTCCCGGAAAAATGTGTGCGGCTAAGTTCGGCGCCTGCGCCGTAACCTTCCGTCCGGAATTGCGTAACAACAAAGGGACAGAGCGGTTCGCCGTTTCGATGAAACGGTGAAACGCTCCGGCGTGGCGGGCTGAAGTCGATACGCGCAGCCCGTTCAACCGGCTGGGTTTTGGCATGATCTGCCGCGGAACGGTCCGCAACTTTTCGTCATCGGTTCAAGATTCCGCGTCGGGCAGCGGATCTCGGCGCCAGCTTCCGGCCCAGCGGCCGGCGAAGAGCCAGTAGAAGATGCCGCCGACCATGCCGGAGCCGATCAGCGCCAGCCTCACGCTGTTGTCGGTGACGTCGAAGTCGCTATCGCCGATCCTGTGCGCGAAGCCGAGGAAGACGACGGCGATGACGGCGCCGCCCAGCGCGTAAAACAGCCAGTCGCGCCGACCAAGCAGCTCGGCCGCCAGGATCACGACAGCCGCCGGCATGAAGGCGAAATAGGCGACGAACAGCGCCACGAAAGGCACCGAGAAATAGAGAGCGGGGGCGATCGTCGGGTGTCCAGGCCCCGGCGCATAGCCGAAATAGCCGAGGAAAAGCGCGTTGAGGAAGGCGCTCGCCGCCAGCGATCCGACGAGATAGCCGAACAAGATGACGGCGAGGCGGACGAGATAGGCGATGATGCGCCTCATGCCCAAAACCACTGTCTGTTGCTCGGCAGAGATCGTCTGACCAATGCCCAGTAAGCAAAGCCACCAGCGAAACCACCTGGGACACAGGGCAACAATATTTTTAAGGGCATTTCCAACAGGGGTATCCGCGGCGGAAGGGGGTCGAGCATCTGAAGTCCGAGATCGAAGATTGCCAGGGCAAGGATGGCGTCGAGGACGCCGGCGCATGCGTATGGCAGCCAGCCAACCCAGCCAGCTGGGCGCGCGACGAACAGCGTCAAAAACCGGGCAGCGCCGTCGGAAATGTGATCGCCAGCCCTACCGAATAAATGTCGACCAGCTGGCGACTGTTAGCATAAATCGATCCCCATGCGCCATCATCGGGCAGGGTGCTGGGTGCCATCATGACAAACACAGTGACGGCGGCCGCGATCAAAACGGCGGCGAGATAGCCCATACAGGCGAGAGCGATGCGACCCCAGGGGAGATCGCTCACGCCTCGCCGTGCCCCGCGATCATCATGGCTTCGAGCGCCAGCCGGTCGACCTTGCGCATGCGCTCGGACTCCGACTTGAGCTGCCCGCAGGCGGCGAGGATGTCGCGGCCGCGCGGCGTGCGGATCGGCGAGGCGTAGCCGGCATTGTTTATGTAGTCGGCAAACTTCTCGATCGTCTCCCAGTCCGAGCACTGGTAGTTGGTGCCGGGCCACGGGTTGAACGGGATCAGGTTGATCTTGGCGGGAATGCCCTTCAAGAGCTTGACCAGCGCCTTGGCGTCGTCGAGGGAATCGTTGACGTCCTTCAGCATCACATATTCGAAGGTGATGCGCTTGGCGTTGGAGAGGCCGGGATAGCCCTTGCAGGCGGCGATCAGCTCCTTCAGCGGGAACTTCTTGTTGATCGGCACGAGAAGGTCGCGCAGGTCGTCATTGGTGGCGTGCAGCGAGATCGCCAGCATCACGCCGATCTCCTCGCCGGTGCGGGCGATCTCGGGCACCACGCCCGAGGTCGACAGCGTGATGCGGCGCTTCGACAGCGAAAGGCCGTCGCCGTCGGAGGCGATCAGCAGCGCCTTCTTCACCGCCTCGAAATTGTAGAGCGGCTCGCCCATGCCCATCATGACGATGTTGGACACCTTGCGGCCTTCGGCCGGCACGATAGCGCCGTCCGGCGTGTCGCGGTCGGGGAAGTCGCCCAGGCGGTCGCGCGCGGTCAGCAGCTGCGCCAGGATCTCCTCGGTGGTGAGGTTGCGCACCAGCTTCTGCGTGCCGGTGTGGCAGAAGGAGCAGGTCAGCGTGCAGCCGACCTGCGAGGAGATGCAGAGCGTGCCGCGGCCTTCCTCCGGGATGTAGACGGTCTCGATCTCGACCGGGCGGCCGGCGCCGCGCGGCGGAAAGCGGAACAGCCACTTGCGCGTGCCGTCTGCGGAGATCTGCTCCTCGACGATTTCGGGCCGCGCGACGGTGAAATGCTTGTCGAGCGCGGCGCGCAGGTCCTTGGAGATGTTGAACATATGCGCGAAGTCGGAGACGCCGCGCACATACATCCAATGCCAGAGCTGCTGGGCGCGCATTTTCGCCTGACGCTCGGGCACGATGCCGGCGGCGACAAGGGCTTCGCCGAGCTCGGCGCGGGTCAGGCCGATCAGCGACGGCTTCTCGGCCGGTGTTGCGCGGCGCAAGGTGTCACGGGCGCCTTCGGCGGTAAGGTCAAGCGAAACGGTCATGGTGGCGCCAATATAAGCGATTTGCGGCCGATTTCAGCATCGGCCGAACAGGAAGCGCGGCGCATAGCACAGGTTGATGGCGGAGTCATGCGGCTGAGCTTTCCTTCTCCCACAAGGCCGGCTGCCGTCATGAAATCCGATCACATATTCGTGTTGGCGTAACCATTCGCATTGCGTCGGCGAACCGGAAGGGGGCGACCATGCCCCTCAACAATGGGAGTTGTTCAGATGCACTCGATCAAGTTCGCACTCATTGCCGGCCTCGCTGGTCTTTGCGCCTCGCAGGCCTTGGCCGAAGACACGATGGGCGCCATGACGATGATGAAGGGCGGCCAGGTGACCGCGATCATGCCGGACGGTCACATGGGCACCATGATGCCGGACGCCAAGATGAGCGCCGAAATGATGAAAATGGCCAAGCCGATCAAGCACTGCATGATGATGATCACCGACGCCAAAGGCAAAGCCTATATGATCGACACGTCGACCAAGAAGGCCCAGGCCGAATGTGAAAAAATGGCGATGTGACCTCGCCGATCCCACTTGCCGCCTCCCGCCGGCCGGTTCGCCGGCGGGCCATCCGATCAAATCTCCCCGATCACATCTCCTTGAGCGCCGTTCCTGGACGTTGTCGGCATAGCGTCAGGCTCGCCCTCGCGGGTTGATCGGCTCCGTCATTGTGCTAGGCCGGTGCCATTCTATCGCCGAGGCGATCCGGCGGCGCAGGATTGCCGGGGCAGAACAGCCGCTGTGAAAGCGAAGACCGGATTTGAGGCCCGGCCTGCTTGTCCAAACGCGCCAGCCTATCTGGCAGACGAGATCTCGATTACAATCGGATGATCGGTGAGCAAAAGGTCGAGCGAGGTAGTGTTCTTCACTGTCCGGACGGGATCGATGCCGACAGTCGGATCATAGATGCTTATGGAAGTCGCCGTGGCGCCAAGGCGCACGGTCACTTGGTCCTGGTCGTTCAACCGTTCGTCCCAGACGACCAGTTGGAACGTCCTGTCACTGTGCCGCAGGAGAAGATCATGGACCGTCGGAGGCTGGTCCGCGATCGTGTAGTCCAACGTGCCGGACGTAGCGACCGTACCCTCGTCAGCCAGAATAGTCGTAACGTTGTGAAGGTAGGTCGCGGCCTTGCGGGGTGAATAATCGGGCCTGAAGAAACCGAACGACTGGTTGCCAGCCTCATCGGTGCGGTCCCTCAGCAGATAGACCGAAGTGTAGGCGTAACCGCGCTTGAACTGCGCGAAATACAAATTCAACAAATTCAAACCTTGCAACTCTTCGGTGACCGGGCCCTGGATATTGGTTCCCGTCTCGGTCGTGACACGCGGTAGTGTTTCAAGTTGTTCCGGGGTGTAGCCCCGGAACCATTTCGACCATGTCAGACCGAAGTTTCCAAATAGTCCGTCGACCCGCGAAGCATAGGTCGGGTCGGCAGCGTCCCACGCTTTGTTGTCTCCTGGATAGGGCGAATGCGGGTGATAGAGGTAGTTGTGTACATTCGCGTCGTCCGCATATCTGGTGCCGTCCGGCATCAGGGTTTCAGCGCCCTCAGGAATTGCAAGAAACTGAAGGCCAACGTTGTCATTTTGCGCTCCCGGTTCCGAAATCGACCACACGGGGTATTTCGCCAGCGCCGGATCCGTCTTGACCGCGTGGTACAGGTCTCGCTGCAGTTTCGCGACCGCCCTCCACGAGTACCCGCGCCCGCCGCCTTTCTCGCCTTGATACTCAACAGGCCAGTTGTTTGGCTCGTTGTTGCCCTCAAAGGCCAGCAGCGCGTCGGCTTGCGCCAATACCTTGCCGGTTTCTATCAATTTATTCAGGTCAGACCCACCGCTCACCAGTCCCCAACTCAGCCGGGCACCGGTTTGCCGATGCAGTTCCAGAAAGGTCTGCATGGTCGTGGGGCCGTTGTCAGTTAACCCCTCTATTCCCGCCCTCACCCACCGGAAGCCGCAATAGCGGACCATTTCGACGGTCTTGGCCAAAGGCTGGCCTCGGTCCGGAAATGTGCTGACGACGCCGATGCTGTTCAGAAAATCCGCAGTCGGAACGGCGGCTCTTGGCTCGGCACGCGAATCCTGAGACCAAAGAGCCAACATCACGGCGATCGCGAGGCACTGGTGTCGGGCGCTCACGAAAGGGTTTCCTTCCAGTCTGCGGGGAACATGGCTCGGCCTCGGGTTGTTCTCGTCTCGCTGGTCTGAGCCATACATGCCCACCATAGCAAACTAATGCATGTCGCCCAGAAGTGTGCGCGGTTCTGGGACAACGACATGCATCAAAACAAAGACTTAAAGTGCGTCGCCTGAATCCGGTTCAGCGCGACGCGCTTTAAGCCTTGCTTGCCGTGACACCCAATCCGTTTCACATCCTTCCGGAATTGCTTTCAAAAGCAAAAGGCCGGGCTTGCGGCCCGGCCTTCGGATCCAGACTCGGTCTCTGCCTACTTGCACTTGGCGATCGAGGACAGCGCGGCCGAAATCCCCTTCAGCGAGAAGACGTAGGAGGTGGGATTGCCGCGGCCCGACTTCGCCTGCACCTTCATGTCGGTGCCGGTCTTCATGGCGGCGATCAGCACCGGCTCCTCGGCGGCGTTCTCGACCCAGGCCGACTTGCCGCGGGTGAACATCGAGAAGCTCTTCTTGTCGATGGTGACGGTGGCTTTCGAGCCTTCCTGGAAATTGTAGCCGGCGATGAACTGCGGCTCGTAGGAAACCTGCTGTCCTGGACGCTGGCTGACGAAGAAGAACATGTCGCCATGGTCGAGCGACGGCGGCTGCTTGTCGGTCGGCACGGTCAGCACATAGCAGACCTTGCCGGCCTGCGACTGATAGCTGTAGGTGCCCCAGGCGTTGTGCTGGCCGATCTTGGTCGCCTGCTGCGCCAGCGCCGGCGCCGCGAAGGCGGCCGCCAGGACCAGGCTGGAAATTGTAGCAATCAATCCGCGCATCGTTCTTTCCGTATTCCAAATGGTGCGGAGGCGGGCCGCTTGGGCGTCCTGCCGTCGCTTCATTTTGATTTAATCAGGGTTACCAAACGGTGAATTGTCCTCGAAGAAAAGGAGCTCACCCCAGGAAACCGCCACTTTCGCGCTGCCGCCTGTGGTTGTCAGCGCGTTGTCCCGGCGCGGAGTTGGATGCCACGAAAACGGCAAGAGTTTGTCTTTTCGCACGCGCTGATTTGCGGTCGTGAAGCGGATCGGGATCAGCTCCGGTCAGCCAGCGCGTCCCTGGCGGCCTGCCTGTGGGCAGGCGTGATATGGGCGCTGACGGCGGCGATCGCCGCGGTCAGCACGGCGAGGTCGTCGGTGTAGCCGAGGCCGACGACGAAATCGGGAATGAAATCGAACGGCAGGACGAAATAGCCGAGCGCCCCAAGCAGGGTGGCCTTGGCGCGTAGCGGCGTGTCCTTGTCCATGGCGCAGTAATAGGCGGCGACCACTTCGTCCATGAACGGGATCTGCCGCGCCGCTTTCTTGGCGGTGCGCCAGAACTTCTCGCGGACCTCGCCTTCACCGGCAAGCTTGTCGCCGAAGCCGAAGAAATCGAAACCGGAACCTTGCGTCATCCATCGCTCCTTGGCGGCCGGGCGCATGGTTGCGTGCCGGCCCGCCGGCGGAAGATGTGGTGAAAGCGGCGGGCTGCTGCAAGAGTTCGTGGCGTCTGAACGCAGAAATCCGAGATGCTGGCGGGACAGCACCCCCCTCTGGCCTGCCGGCCATCTCCCCCGCAAGGGGGGAGATTGGCAGCTTCGTCGTCGGCGCTCTTCCTACAACGTCGACGATTGGCGAAAGCGGCGGTGACATCTGATCTCCCCCCTTGCGGGGGAGATGTCCGGCAGGACAGAGGGGGGTGTGAAGGAACGCGGCGTATCCTTGCTGTTCATTCCATCCTAACGGCCCTTCGCTCCTGCACTGAGCCACTGTTTCGCGAACCTACCCGAAATACCGGTTCATCCGTTTCGCCAACTCGATGTCGAGCGCCGTCACGCCGCCGGCGTCATGGGTGTTCAGCGCCACGTCGACAGTCTTGTAGACATTCGACCAATCCGGATGATGGTCCATCTTCTCGGCCGCCAGCGCCACGCGGGTCATGAAGGCGAAGGCCTCGGAAAAATTCTTGAAGACGAAGCTGCGCTTGATCGAGGCGCCGTCGGCGGCGAGCGACCAGCCGTCAAGCTCGGCCAGAGCGGCGGCGATCGCGTCCTTGCTGAGTTTTTCTCTCGTCATGATGATTTCCCGTGCTATCTCGAATTTGGTCCTCACCATAATGCAAGTCGCCCAAAGCTGCTTTGCGTTTTGGGCTTCCAAATGCACAAACGGCGCATATCGCATGAGCATAAAGCCCATAAATTCCGTTCTGTTCGTCTGCCTCGGCAATATCTGCCGCTCGCCGCTGGCGGAAGGCGTGTTTCGCATCGTCTGGGCCGAGCGTGGCCGGGGCCGCGATATGCTGCTCGATTCAGCCGGGACCGGCGGCTGGCATGCCGGTCAGGAGCCGGACCGGCGCTCGATCGCGGTGGCAGCAAGGCATGGCGACGACATTTCAGGGCAGAGGGCGCGCAAGGTGCTGCTGGAGGATTTTTCGCGCTTCGACCTGATCCTCGGCATGGACCGGGCCAATGTGCGCGACCTCAAGGCGCTGGCGCCGCAGGCCGCGCGCGACCGCATTCATCTCTATCTGGATTTCGCCACGGGAAAGGCCGCGGACGTGCCGGATCCCTATTATGACGACGCCGAGGCCTTCGCGTCGGTCTACCGCATGATCCGCGAGGCGTCGGAGGCGCTGGCGAAGCGGCTCGAGGCCAGCGTTTCGCCGACCAGCGGCCAGGCTTCCTCGACGATATAGGGGCCGCCGCCGACCGAATCGCGCGACGACATCAGGACGAAGCGGCCGACACGGAAGGGAAGTGCCGCGAAATTGCCGCGCGCCGAGAGATATTGCGCGACATCGAGCGGGCTTGCGTTGCGCAGGCGCGCCAGCGTCACATGCGGCGAGAATTTGCGCGGGTCGGCCGGCAGGCCGAGCCGCTGGCAGATGCGGTCGATTTCGCCCTGCAGCGCCGTCAGGTCCGGCGAGGCGGACACGCCGGCCCACACCGCATGCGGTTTCTTGCCGCCAAAGGCGCCGACGCCGGAGAGCGTCATCTGGAAAGACGGGCGGTGAACCCTGTCGAGCGCGTTGGCGATCTCGTCGGCGACATGGCCCTCGACATCGCCGATGAAGCGCAGCGTCAGGTGGTAGTTTTCGACATCGATCCAGCGCGCCCCGGGCAGCCCGCCCCGGAGCAAGGACAAGGAGAGAGCGGCATCACGCGGAATTTCGAGGGCGGTGAAAAGACGTGGCATGTGAAGCCTCCTGTCCTCGAATCGAAACTCTCAGCCCTAGCGAATCATCGATGCAGGCGCGGGGCAAGCGGTTTGTTGTCCACAAAGTTTCCCCGGCGGAAAGCGTGGCTTTTCGGTCTCACGAGGCACCGCCATTCGCGGCAATCGCCTTCTCGACCACGGGGAGGATGCGCTCGACCATGACGTCGACCCCCTTGGGATTGGGATGCAGGCCGTCTTCCAACTGCAGGTCGGGGTGGCCGGCGACGCCGTCGAGGAAGAACGGATAGAGCGGAACGCCGTATTTTTCGGCGAGCCGCGGATAAATGGCGTCGAACGTCTTCTGGTAGTCGGCGCCGAGATTGGGCGCGGCGCGCATGCCGGCCAGAAGCACCGGGATCTTGCGCTCTTTCAGCTTGCCCAGCATGGCGTCGAGGTTCTTCTCAGCGATGTCGGGTGAAAGGCCGCGCAGCATGTCATTGGCGCCGAGTTCGAGGATAACCAGCCTTGTGCCGCCCGGCACCGACCAGTCGAGCCGCGCCAGCCCGCCGCTCGAGGTGTCGCCCGACACACCCGCATTGGCGACGGTGACGTCAAGGCCCTTCGCCTTCAGCGCCGCCTGCAGCCTGTCGGTGAAACCCTGGCCAGGGCCAAGGCCGAAGCCCGCCATCAGGCTGTCGCCGAAGCCGACGATGGTGAAGGTGGCGGCGCGCGCCGACGAAATGGCGCCGCAAAGGCCAAGGAAAAGTATGAGGGCTGCGAAAACAACGGGGGCTGCGGCAAAACGATGTTTGAATGCCATGCGGCGAGCCCCATATGACCGGAACAACCCAAGGAAGGAGACACGGGCCGCCTCCTTTTTTCACATATAGGGCGCTTTTATTGTGACAGAAGCCGTCATCGCGCTGAGGGACGTATCGCTGACGCTCGGCGAGGGCGCGTCCTCCGTCCATGTGCTGAAGGGCGTGAGCCTCGACGTGGCGGCCGGGCAAGCCACAGGCATTGTCGGTCCGTCGGGCTCCGGCAAGTCCACCCTGCTCATGGTTTTGGCCGGCCTGGAACGGGTCGATTCGGGCACGGTCCGGATCGCCGGCGAGCTGATCAACGGGAAAAGCGAAGACCAGATTGCGTCGTTTCGGGGGCGAAACATCGGCATCGTGTTCCAGTCCTTCCATCTTATCCCCAACATGACGGCGCTGGAGAATGTCGCGGTGCCGCTTGAGCTTGCCGGCCATGCCGATCCGTTCGGCGTCGCCGCGCGCGAGCTCGCGGCGGTTGGCCTGAGCGACCGTGTGACGCACTATCCGGGCGAGCTTTCCGGCGGCGAGCAGCAGCGCGTGGCGACCGCCCGGGCGCTGGCGCCGTCGCCGCGCATCCTTATCGCCGACGAGCCGACCGGCAATCTCGACCAGGCGACGGGCAGGCAGATCGCCGATCTTCTCTTCGCCAAGGCGGCGGAGCGCGGCATGACGCTGGTGCTGGTGACGCACGATCCGGAGCTCGCCGTGCGCTGCGCGCGCCAGGTGTCGATGCGCTCGGGGCGGATCGAGGATGCCGCCCACCTCAAAGTGACGGCCTAATCGCATGGCGGAGACCCCCTCATCCGGCCCTTCGGGCCACCTTCTCCCCGAGGGGAGAAGAGATCGCCGAGGCCGGCACCTTTCTCTTCTCCCCACCGGGGAGAAGGTGGCCGCGCAGCGGCCGGATGAGGGGGCCTGGCTCCGCACATTGAAGCTCGCCATCCGCTTCTCGCTGCGCGAGATGCGCGGCGGCCTGTCCGGCTTCATGGTCTTCCTGGCTTGCATCGCGCTCGGCGTCGCGGCGATCGGCGGCGTCAATTCGGTGGCGCAGGCGATCAGCGCCGGCGTCGCCAACCAGGGCCAGACGCTGCTTGGCGGCGATCTGCGCTTCCAGGTCAACCAGCGCAACGCGTCCGATGCCGAGCTTGGTTTCATGAAAAGCCTCGGCACGGTGTCGCTCAATTCCGGCATGCGCTCGATGGCGCGGCTGGAGGACGGCTCCGACCAGGCGCTGGTCGAGGCCAAGGCCGTCGACGATGCCTATCCGCTCTATGGCGCGCTGGAAACGAATCCGGCGCTGCCGAAGGAGCAATTGTTCGGCGAAAGGTCCGGCGTTTTCGGCGCCGCCGCGCCAGACCTGCTGTTCGAGCGGCTCAATGTCCGTATCGGCGACCGGCTGAAGCTCGGCAGCGCCGTTTTCGAGTTGCGCGCCAGGCTGGTCAGCGAGCCGGATGCGGTATCGGACGGTTTCGGCTTCGCGCCGCGGCTGATGATCTCCAGCCAGGGCCTCGCCGCTTCCGGCCTGGTGCAGCCGGGCAGCCTGGTCGAAAACGCCTATAAGGTGAGGCTGCCGGAGGGGACTTCCGAGACGCGGATCAAGGATATCCAGGCGCAAGCCGCGAGGGATTTCCCGCAGGCCGGCTGGTCGATCCGCACGCGCAGCAATGCCGCCCCCGCGCTGTCCGCCAATATCGAGCGCTTCTCGCAGTTCCTGATCCTGGTCGGGCTGACGGCGCTGGTGGTCGGTGGCGTCGGCGTGGCGAACGCCGTGCGCGCCTATCTCGACGGCAAGCGCGGCGTGATCGCCACCTTCAAGAGCCTCGGCGCCTCGGGTGGCTTCGTCTTCACCGTCTATCTCGTGCAGATCCTGCTGATCGCAGGTCTCGGCATCGTGCTTGGGCTCATCCTTGCCGCCGCGATGCCGTTCGTGGCGAGCGCCCTTCTGCAATCCGTCATCCCAGTGCCGGCGCAAGGCGGCTTTTATCCTGGCGCGCTCGCCATGGCCGCGTTGTTCGGCCTGCTGGTGACATTGGCTTTCGCGCTTCTGCCGCTCGGCCGCGCCCGCGATGTGCCGGCGACCGCGCTGTTCCGCGAGATGGGCTTCGAGAGCCGCGGCCTGCCGCGTTGGCCCTATGCCGGCGCCGCGTTGGCGATCGTCATCGCGCTGGCGGCGCTGGCGATCCTCTCGGCCAACGACTATCGCATCGCCTCGATCTTCGTCGGCGCCACGGTCTTTGCCTTCCTGGTGTTGCGGCTGGTGGCGGCGCTGGTGCAGTGGATCGCAAAGAGGAGCCCGCGCGTGCGCTCGGTCTCATTGAGGCTGGCGCTCGGCAACATCCATCGGCCCGGCGCGCTGACGCCTTCGGTGGTGCTGTCGCTCGGGCTCGGGCTGACGCTGCTGGTGACGCTGGCGCTGATCGACGGGAATCTCAGGCGGCAGATCTCCGGCAGCCTGCCGGAGCGGGCGCCGAACTTCTTCTTCGTCGACATCCAGAGCAGCGACGTCGATGCCTTCGCCAGCCTTGTCGGCAAGGAGTCGCCTCGTGGAACGCTGGTCAAGGTGCCGATGCTGCGCGGCCGCATCATGGCGCTCAATGGCGTCGACGTCGACAAGGTGAAGATCCCGGCCGACGGCGCCTGGGTGCTGCGCGGCGACCGTGGCCTGACCTATGACGCGAAGCAGCCGGAAAACGCGACACTGACCGAAGGCGCGTGGTGGCCGCAGGACTATTCCGGTGAGCCGCTGGTGTCGTTCTCGGCCGAGGAAGGCAAGGCGATCGGGCTGAAGCTCGGCGACAGCGTCACCGTCAATGTGCTGGGACGCAACGTCACGGCGAAGATCGCCAATTTCCGCCAGGTAGAGTGGGAGACGATGGGCATCAACTTCGTCATGGTGTTCTCGCCCAACAGCTTTGCCGGAGCGCCGCATGGCTGGCTGGCGACGCTCACCGACAAACAAGCCACCGCGGCCGACGACGCGCGGCTGCTCAACGCCGTCACCCGCGCCTTCCCGGCGGTGACGACGGTGCGCGTCAAGGACGCGCTCGACATCGTCAACCGGCTGATCGCGCAACTTGGCACGGCGATCCGCACTGCTGCCGGCGTCGCGCTGATCGCCTCGGTGCTGGTGCTGTCCGGCGCCTTGGCCGCCGGCAACCGGGCGCGCATCCACGACGCCGTGGTGCTGAAGACGCTCGGCGCCACGCGCCGGACGCTGATTGCCGCCTTCTCGCTGGAATATGTGCTGATCGGTCTCGCGACGGCGCTGTTCGCGCTGGCCGCCGGCGGCATCGCCGCCTGGTTCGTGGTCGCGCATATCATGACGCTGCCGTCGCACTTCATGCCGGAGGTCGCGGTGGCGACGATCCTGGTTTCGCTGACGGTCACCGTCGGCATCGGCCTTGCCGGCACCTGGCGGGTGCTCGGCCACAAGGCGGCGCCGGTGCTGCGCAATCTCTGACCGAGCGCGGCTCCAAGTGCCTGCTCGGTTAAATCTTTGTAAGAATGCCCCGCGGAAGGCCCGAAAACCGGCCTTTTGCACTCTCACAAAGCGTTACGGCCCGTTACCGTCTTGTTCTTGACGTCAAGAACGCTCATATTTTGCGCAGGCATGCTGGAGCCCCGCCAGCGGCGCCTGGTCTCAAAAGACCTGTCACCGGACGGGGCAGAAGCAACAGAGGATTTCCAATGGCTGATCCCATTCGCAACTACCAGACGTCCGCCGCCCCCGGCGCGCGCGTCGATATCGATCAGGGCCTGCGCGCCTATATGATCAAAGTCTATAACCTCATGGGGCTTGGCCTTTTAATCACCGGCCTTGCCGCCTGGGGCGCCTTCCATCTCGCCGTGACGGGCGACGGCCAGCTGACCGGGTTCGGCCAGCTCATCTATGTAAGCGCGTTCCGCTGGGTCGTCATCCTGGCGCCGCTCGCCGCGGTGATGTTCCTGTCGTTCCGCATCCAGTCGATGAGCGTGGCGGCGGCGCAGACCACGTTCTGGGTCTATGCCGGCCTTGTCGGCCTGTCGCTGTCGACGATCTTCCTCGTCTACACCGGCACCAGCATCACCCAGACCTTCTTCGCCACGGCCGCGGCCTTTGGCGGTCTGTCGCTCTATGGCTATACGACAAGGCGCGACCTGTCGGCGTTCGGCTCGTTCCTGATCATGGGCGTGATCGGCCTGCTGATCGCGATGCTGATCAATATCTTCCTGCAGTCGTCGGCGCTCGCCTTCGCGATCTCGGCGATCGGCGTGCTGGTGTTCGCCGGC
Source organism: Mesorhizobium sp. WSM3859 (assembly GCF_002295065.1). GTDB lineage: Bacteria > Pseudomonadota > Alphaproteobacteria > Rhizobiales > Rhizobiaceae > Mesorhizobium. The sequence goes on along the minus strand of NZ_NSGG01000020.1, from coordinate 55,837 downwards.
CTCACCGCCTACGACACGCAGAAGATCAAGGAGATGTATTTCGAGGGTGACGTCGCCGACGTCGCCGGCCGCAAGGCGATCATGGGCGCGCTGCGCCTCTATCTCGACTTCATCAACCTGTTCATGTTCCTGCTGCAGTTCATGGGCGACCGCCGCTAAGGGCGGTTCCCGGTCTCACTGGACCATAGAGTTGCAAAAGGGCGGCCCAACGACCGCCCTTTCCTTTTGCGCATGCCTCTGCTGTTATCGAGGCAGGAAAATAAACTGCATAGATTATGAGCAATATCGCGATCAGAGCCGCCACCGCGGCCGACCTGGACCGAACCACCGAAATCTATGCCGATGCGGTCGTCCATGGCACGGCGAGCTACGAGCTGGAGCCGCCCAGCCGCGCTGAAATGGACGATCGATTCGACAATCTGACGGCTGGCGGCTTTCCCTATCTCGTGGCGGAAAAGGACGGCGTCGTGCTCGGCTATGCCTATGCCGGACCGTTCCGGCCGCGCCCCGCCTACCGATTCGTCATCGAGGATTCGGTCTATGTCGCGCCCGAAGCCAAGGGGCAGGGCGTGGGCTCGCTGCTGATGCGGGCGCTGATCGAAACGGCGCGCAGGGCGGGCTTCCGCCAGATCATCGCGGTGATCGGCGACGGCCATGCCGACAGCGCTTCGGTGCGGCTGCACGAGAAGCTCGGCTTCCGTCATTCCGGGCGCCTGGAGGGATCAGGCTACAAGCACGGGCGCTGGCTGGACACGGTGTTCATGCAACTGTCGCTGAACGGCGGCGCGTCGCTACCGCCGGATCCTGATTCGCTGCCGGAGCGGAGGTTCCGTGAGGGGTTCAAGAGGAATTGAAGAATTGAGGAATTGAAGAAAAGAAAGATCATTTTATCAGGCGCGTAGCGCCTCTTTTCCTCAATTCTTCAGTTCTTCAATTCTCCAGTTCCTCTTCAGGCCTCAACCACCTTCAACTTTGCGTCGAAGACCCCAAGCACGCGGCCAAGTTCCTGGCCGCGCTTCAGGATGCGGCCGCCTGCCGCGATGACGGCGAATGCGCCTTGTCGGCGCGCCAGCTTGGGGTCCTTGACGATCTGGAACAGCGGCACTTCGCTCGCCCGGCGAAAGACGGAAAAGACAGCGCGATCAGTGAGATGGTCGATGGCATAGTCGCGCCATTCATTGGCCGCCACCATGCGCCCGTAAAGCCTCAGGATCTGGTCGAGCTCGCGCCGGTCGAATCGCACCGGCTGGTCGAGGCGTGCGCTGCGCGCCTCGTGCAACGGGATCAATATTCCGGATGCTTCCCCATCCTCCGTCCCGCTGCTGTGATCGGTCATGCCTCGATCCTTCGATTGAATCATGCGCCGGCCAAGGTTCGCGCTTTCAGGATCGAATTGCAAGGGCCAGCCAGGCATGCGCACGGTCGTGCGGTTTCCCAATCGTCCAGTCACGTTTGCGAAACACGTGTTGGAATTGGTGATCCTCTGCCACAATCTCGCCACAAATAATCCGCGCTCATGCCCCAATGTCCGACGAGTTTACCGGCGTTGCCTGAGACGGTTCGGTCCGGCACCGGCTCGTAAACCCCAAGCCCCCCGCCCACGGGTCAGCGTCGGATCGAACCAACCTCGGTTTTTCCTTGGAAAAATCAGGTGCGACGATCCCAAAACCTGAATGACCGGCGTCAGAAGCAAGCTGACGCCGGTTTTTTATGGGCTGGCGGGGCTCTCCCTTCTCCCCTTGTGGGAGAAGGTGGATCGGCGCGTAGCGCCGAGACGGATGAGGGGTGTTCCAGCGGAGTGAGAGGTCGGCGAATTCTGACCGGATAAGCGGCACCGCCAAGCTGGAGCACCCCTCATCCGTCGCCTTCGGCGACACCTTCTCCCACAAGGGGAGAAGGGAAAAAGCTAAAGCCGATCCGGCTTGTGGATGAAGGCGGCGCCGAGGATCGGGCCGGGCATGCCGTCCTTGCCGACCGACTGCAGCAGCACCGCGCAGCCGCCCTTCTTGGCGATCTCGGTCATCGGCAATTCGTAACGCTGCGCCTTGCCGTGCCACATGCCGGCGGTCTGGATGTCGGAAACGGCGTTCCAGTAGGTCAGGCTGCGGCCGCTGTTCTCACCCTGGCCGATCTTTACCATCTGCGGCGGATCGAAATAGACGATCACCACATGGGCGTCCGCCGGGCCGCTGCCGGCATCGCCGGCGTCTATCATGACGCGGTCGCTGGTGCGGCTCACCTTGATGGCGACCCGCATGCCGTCGCCGGTCCTGTCCATGCGCGCCAAGGCGCCGTCGACATCCTTGCGGCTGGCGCCGTTGACATGGCTGCGGCCGTTGATGACGGCCTGCGGCGTGTAGACCGAGCGGCTGCCGAAGGCGCGCATGTAATCGTACTGACGCTCGGTGTTCTCCTTGGTGCTCAGCGTGTCCTGCCAGCCGAGATAGTCCCAGTAATTGACATGGTAGGCGAGCGCGATGATGTTGTCCTTGCCGGCGAGCTCGGCGAAGAACTCGTCGGCCGGCGGACAGGAACTGCAGCCCTGGCTGGTGAACAATTCGACCACGCCCAAGGGTCTGTCGGTTTGGGGCTTGCCGATTTGAGGCTTGTCGGTCGCGGCCTTCTCAGACTCGGCTGCCAGGGCCACGCCGCCCAACGCCGTAAGGGCCAGCGCCACTGCCGCAAGCCGCAATCGTCCTCGAAATGCCATGCCTTTTCCAATTCCCGCCGGTGACGCCGGCCTTTTCTGATTGCTAAAATATGTGGCAGAAGCGCCAGTCAACGGGAAGTCACGTTGCGGTGAAATTTTGCTGTTGCAACCGCAGGTAAGGGGCCAATAGGGGAAGCCCTTGCATTTCAGGGCGCGGTTCGATTCGGGAGCAGCATCCTCATCATGTAGGAAGCTCTCCTGACCCCTGTCGATATCTATTGCGAACGCACCGGTCAGGGACTTCGGGCGGAGCCAGCTAATGCTTGACCAACCTGGCTTTCATTGCCGCGGGACTGTGGGGCGTCCGGCAAGTGCGGCGGTACAGAACCGGCACCTTCGCCGAGGTGATGGCCTTGTGGGTGGTGGTGATCGGAATCGGCTCGACCTCGTTCCATACCTTCGCCAGCAAAGGCACGATCTGGGCCGACATCCTGCCGATCGCCGGCTTCACGCTGGCCTACACGCTGTTCAACCTGCGCCGTTTCCTCGGCATGTCATGGAGCAAGGCGATCCTCATCTTCGTCGCCTTCTATGTCGTGGCCGGGCTGATCACCTTTGCCGTGCCGGACTGGCTGCGCATCGCCTCCAACGGCACCACCAGCTATCTGCCGCCCTTCCTGGCGCTCGTCTTTTTCGGGGCGTGGGAGGCGGCCATCGGCAACCGGGCCAGCTGGTACAATCTGGCGGGATCGGCGTAGTGAGTAGTGAGTAGTGAGTAGCGAGTAGCGAGTAGCGAGTAGTGCTTGTTCCCCTACTCACTAATTCACTACTCACTACTCGCTATTTTTCACTACTCACTACTCGCTATTTTACGCTGCCAAATCCCGCAGCACGTACTGCAAGATGCCGCCGTTCTTGAAGTAGTCGAGCTCATCCAGCGTATCGATGCGGCAGATGATCGGCACATTCTTCACCGTGCCGTCGCCATAGGTCACCTTGGCGACCATCTTCTGGCGCGGCTTGATCGCGTCCAGCCCGTCGATCTCGACCAGCTCGTCGCCCTTGAGGTTCAGCGAGGCCCATGAGGTGCCTTCCTCGAAGACGAAGGGGATGACGCCCATGCCGACCAGGTTGGAGCGGTGGATGCGCTCGAACGATTGGGCGATGACTGCGCGGACACCAAGGAGATTCGTTCCCTTGGCCGCCCAGTCGCGCGAGGAGCCGTTGCCGTATTCGACGCCGGCGAAGATCACCAGCGGCACGCCGTCCTTCTTATACTCCATCGCGGCGTCGTAGATCGACATCTCCTCCTTCGAGGGATAGTGGATCGTGTAGCCGCCCTCGCGGCCGTTCTCGCCCAGCATGTGGTTGCGGATGCGGATGTTGGCGAAGGTGCCGCGCATCATCACCTCATGGTTGCCGCGCCGCGTGCCGTACTGGTTGAAGTCGGCGACGCCGACGCCATGCTCGGTGAGGTACTTGCCGGCCGGCGAGGCGGCCTTGATCGAACCCGCCGGGGAAATGTGGTCGGTGGTGATCTTGTCGCCGAAGAGGCCGAGCACGCGCGCGCCCTTGATGTCGCCCACCTTGCCGAAGGCGCGGCCCATGCCGGCGAAATAGGGCGGGTTCTGCACATAGGTCGAGTGGTCGTCCCAGGCATAGGTCTGGCCTTCCGGCGCCTTGACCTTCTGCCAGTAGGCGTCGCCCTTGAAGACGTCGGCATATTTGCGGGCAAAGAGCTCGCGCGTGACATTCTTCTCGATGAAATCCTGGATCTCGGCCGAAGTCGGCCAGATGTCCTTGAGATAGACCGGCTTGCCGTCGCTGCCCTCGCCGAGCGGCTCGGTGGCGAGATCCTTGGTCACCGTGCCGGCCAGCGCATGCGCCACCACCAGCGGCGGCGAGGCGAGGTAGTTGGCCTGCACGTCCGGCGAGACGCGGCCTTCGAAGTTGCGGTTGCCGGACAAGACCGCGGCGGCGATCAGGCCCTTATCGTTGATGGTCTTGGAGATCGGCGCCGGCAGCGGGCCGGAATTGCCGATGCAGGTGGTGCAGCCGAAGCCGACCAGATTGAAGCCGATCTGGTCGAGTTCCTTCTGCAGGCCGGACTTTTCCAGATACTCGGCCACCACCTGGCTGCCTGGGGCGAGCGAGGTTTTCACCCACGGCTTCTGCTTCAGGCCGACGCGGTTGGCGTTACGAGCAAGCAAGCCGGCGCCGATCAGCACGCTCGGGTTCGATGTGTTGGTGCACGACGTGATGGCGGCGATGACGACGTCGCCATGGCCAAGATCATGGCCGGTGCCTTCGACGGCATAGCGCTTCGAGATCTCGGCGGCCTTCTTGTATTCGGTCTCCATCGCCTTGGCGAAGCCGGCCGGAACGTCCTGCAGGGCGACGCGGCCTTCGGGGCGCTTCGGCCCGGCCATCGACGGCACGACGTCGCCGAGGTCGAGCTCGAGCAGGTCGGTGAAGACCGGATCGGCCGAGCCGGCGTCACGCCACATGCCTTGCGCCTTGGAATAGGCCTCGACCAGAGCGATGCGGCCTTCCTCGCGGCCGGACATGGTGAGATAGCGGATGGTTTCCGAGTCAACGGGGAAGAAGCCGCAGGTCGCGCCATATTCCGGCGCCATGTTGCCGATGGTGGCGCGGTCGGCCAGCGTCATGTTGGAGAGGCCGGGGCCGAAGAACTCGACGAACTTGCCGACTACGCCCTTCTTGCGCAGCATCTGGGTGACGGTGAGCACGAGGTCGGTGGCGGTGACGCCTTCCTTGAGCTTGCCGGTGAGGCGGAAGCCGATGACCTCGGGCAGAAGCATGGAGACCGGCTGGCCAAGCATCGCGGCCTCGGCCTCGATGCCGCCGACGCCCCAGCCGAGCACGCCGAGGCCGTTGATCATGGTGGTGTGCGAATCGGTGCCGACGCAGGTGTCCGGATAGGCGACCGTTTCGCCGTCTTCCGAGTTGGTCCACACGACCTGTCCCAGATATTCGAGATTGACCTGGTGGCAGATGCCGGTGCCGGGCGGCACGACGCGGAAGTTGCGGAAGGCCTGCTGGCCCCATTTCAGGAACTTGTAACGCTCTTCGTTGCGCTCATATTCGAGCTCGACATTGCGGGCGAAGGCCATCGGCGTGCCGAACTCGTCGACGATGACGGAATGGTCGATGACGAGGTCGACCGGCACCAGCGGGTTGATCTTTTCAGGATCGCCGCCGAGCGCCTTGATGCCGTCGCGCATGGCGGCGAGGTCGACCACGGCCGGCACGCCGGTGAAGTCCTGCATCAGCACGCGGGCCGGGCGATAGGCGATCTCGACGCCGGCGGTGCCCTTGTCGGTCAGCCAGGCGGCGACCGCCTGGATCGATTCCTTGGTGACCGAGCGGCCATCCTCGTTGCGCAGGAGATTCTCCAGCAGCACCTTCATCGAATAGGGCAGCCGGGAAATGCCGGTGAGGCCGTTCTTCTCGGCCTCAACGAGGTCGAAATAAACATAGTCCGCGCCACCTGCGGTCAGGGTGCGGCGGCAATTGAAACTGTCGAGGGATTTCGTCACGGCGATCCGTCCTTGTCTGTTCAGCCTGAAAGGGAACGGACGCCGTTGGCATGCAATCACGCGCAAAGGTGCGGGTACGGCCATTTCCGCTGTCCGTTCCCAAGCAACCCGAGCCGTTCAAGGCGGCGCGTGCGCTGGTTCGGCGCTAATCCTGATCCCGCGCCGACCGCTGGCACGGATGATCCGCATATAGAGAATTTCCTGGAATAGTTCTAGACAGTCGAAAGACGAATTTGCGTGAGCCGGAAACGGCTCCGAAACGGTGCTTCCGGGACGGGCAAGAATGCGGCTGATCGCCGAAAATTTAGGCGGCGAGCGCGGCGGCGAGACGGTTTTCTCCAATATCGGCTTTGCGCTCGACCAGGGCGAGGCGCTCATCGTCACCGGCCCGAACGGCTCGGGCAAATCGACTCTGCTGAGAATTGTCGCCGGTCTGCTGCCGGTTGCCGGGGGCAAGGTGCTTGTCGAAGGCGGGGGCGAGGTTTTTCCGACCGTCGCCTCCGCCTCGCATTATCTAGGTCATCTCAACGCAATGAAGGCGGCGCTCAGCATCGAGGAGAATCTCGGCTTCTGGCGGGCTTTCCAGGGCGAACCGGCGTTGAGCGTCGACGAGGCGCTGGAGACGGTTGCGCTCGGCGGCCTCGGGCATCTGCCCTTCGGCTATCTGTCGACCGGGCAAAGGCGGCGGGTGTCGATCGCCAAGCTTCTGGTCAGCAGGCGGCCGATCTGGCTGCTCGACGAGCCGACGGCGGGGCTGGACAAGGCGTCGGAGGAAAGGTTCGCGGGGCTGATGCGGGGCCATCTCGAGGATGGAGGGATCGTGGTGGCGGCCACGCATTTGCCGCTGGGGCTGGAGCGGGCGAAGGCGTTGGGGATGGGGCAGGTTCTTTGATGTCGGTGCTCTACGGCGCCCCCCTCTGGCCTGCCGGCCATCTCCCCCACTTGGGGGGAGATCAGACGTCGCCGGCGATTTCGCCAATAGCCGACGTCGAAAGAGTAAGCGGGGCGCCGAAACGGCCAATCTCCCCCCTTGTGGGGGAGATGTCCGGCAGGCCAGAGGGGGGCGCGAAGGAACGCAAACCTTGCAAAGGAACCACGACGTAATGTGGTCCCTCTTCCTCCGCGACATCCGCCTCTCCATCCGCGCCGGCGGCGGCGCCTTGATCGGCGTCATCTTCTTTCTCGCCGTCATCGTCACCATACCGTTCGGCGTCGGGCCCGACCTCAACCTGTTGTCGCGCATCGGCCCGGCGATCCTGTGGATCGCAGCCCTGCTCGCCTGCCTGCTCGGCCTCGACCGGCTGTTCCAGGCCGACCGCGAGGACGGCTCGCTCGACCTCCTGGTGCTCAACGGCGACCGTCACATGCTGGCATTGACGGTGCTGACGAAATGCCTGGCGCATTGGACGGGCAGCGTGCTGCCGCTGGTGGTCGCGGCACCCCTGCTCGGCCTGTTCATGAACATGGAGCCGCTGGGGATCGGCGCCACGGCGCTCACGCTACTCGTCGGCACGCCGGCCATCACCTTCATCGGCGCGGCGGGTGCGGCAGTGGCGGTGGCGCTGCCGCGCGGCGGGCTTTTGATTTCGGTCCTGGTGCTGCCGCTCACCATTCCAGTGCTGATATTCGGCGTTTCGGCAAGCTATGGCGCCGTCGCCGATCCGGCGCCGTTCCTGCAGCCCTTCCTCATTCTTGCCGCGCTGACACTGTTTCTTGCCGTGGTCGGGCCGCTGGCCGCGGCGCTCGCATTACGGCACGGGACGGATTGATGTGGCCGCTGCGGATTGAGAACCCGATCTTTCTGCAAAATATCTACGGCAACTACCCCGATCTGTCGTCCGTCGAGGTCACGTCAGCCGATATGAACCGCGACGGGCCCTGCATGCGTCTGTCGTTCATTTCGACGGTGCTCCCCTATCGCCCTCCCGCCAAATGGCGCGAGTTCAACGCGGTATCCTTTACCCTGGAGTTCATGGCGGTCGAGACGATCAGCCTTCGCAAATTCCGTAGTCACGGCTCGAGTGCGATCCGGATGTGGGACGAGGACGGCAAGATACTGCTTAACTGCGAGGGAGCGGTCCGGCTGTCGCTGACGTGCCGGTGGATGCGCATCATCGGCATAACCGGCATCCTGCAGTCAGGCTCGTTGTGACCGCAAATCCGCCGCAGACGGCGTTCATTGCGGCCGGCGATCGGCATCGCTATGAACGACCGTCACAAGTTTTGGATCGAGAATGAGCGCGCACGCCCTCTTCGTCACCGCTGCCTATGCCATCACAGCGATCGTGCTGGCTGCGCTGATCGGCTGGATCCTGCTCGACCAGCGGGCGCGCAAGCGCGAGCTCGCGGCGCTGGAAGCTGCTGGTGTGCGCAGGCGTTCCGACAAATCCGGAGCGGCAAAATCGTGAGTAACGAAACCGAAGCGCAGGCGCCGCGCCGCCGCTTGTTCGTGCTTTTGCCGCTCTTGGTATTTCTGGGACTGGCGGGGCTGTTCCTGTCGCAGCTTCTGTCGGGCCGCGACACTTCCGAAATCCCCTCGGCGCTGATCGGCCTGCCGGCGCCGCAGACCAGCCTGCCGCCGCTCGAAGGGGTGAACCTGCCGGGGCTCGATTCCAAAAGTTTTGCTGGCAGGGTGACGCTGGTCAATGTGTTCGCGTCCTGGTGTGCGCCGTGCCGCGAAGAGCATCCGGTGCTGCTCGGCCTGTCGCAGGACAAGAGCTTCACGCTTGCGGCGCTGAACTACAAGGACCAGCCGGAAAATGCCCGCCGCTTCCTCGGCGATCTCGGCAATCCGTATCAGGCGATCGGAGTCGACCCGGCCGGACGCGCGGCAATCGACTGGGGCGTCTATGGCGTGCCGGAAACCTTCGTCGTCGGCAAGGACGGCAAGATCGCCTACAAGCATGTCGGGCCGCTGACGCCCGACTCTGTGAAGGCGCTGCTGTTGCCGCAGATCGAGAAGGCGCTGGCGGCGCCGGGTTGACGCCCCCTCATCCGGCCGCTTCGCGGCCACCCCGAGGGGAGAAGAGGTTGGCGCCGGCGCTTACCTACTCCTCTCCCCTGGGGGAGAGGTCGGATTGCCCCGAATTGCCCTTCGCAATTCGGTTGGCAATCCGGGTGAGGGGGATCTCCCCTCGACCGGAAGACTCAGCCGTAGATCTGCTTGTGGATCTGATAGAGCATCTCGGAACGGTCGGCGCGCAGATCGGCGAGATCGCGGCCGGACAGGTTCTCGATTTCGGCGACGAGGCGGTTGTACTGGCGGCGCTTGGCGATGCTGGCGCGGGCGCGGGAGACAAGATTGTCGAACATGACAGGGTTCCTTTCATGCCGCACTGGTGCGGCCGGTTGTTCCTCCCTGACGATTGCCAGCATGACATAGGAATGGTGCGTTGCAAAAGAAAGATGTTGCAATGCACCATTGCAACCAGCGCATAGCGGGTTAACCGCGGGCTAACCGGTCCCCGCATCCGGCATGGCGACCTGCGACGCACGCTTCACGCATTTCTCATCCGTTTTGTCATACAAATTACAGGCCTGCCGTCTTGCCAGATTGCCCTCAGGCTGGCTTGATCCGCCCGTCACCTGATGCTGGGAGGAAACGCATGGCGGCCGCTGACTATTACGAAGTTCTCGATCCGCGCTTCGCGCGCCTGTTCAACGGCAGCGCGCAGGTGGAAAAGCTGTTCACCGGATGCCGCTGGGCGGAAGGGCCGGCATGGTTCGCCGCCGGCCGCTATGTCGTCTGGTCCGACATCCCGAACAACCGCATGCTGCGCTATGACGAGACCGACGGCAGCGTCAGCGTGTTCCGGCAGCCGTCCGGCAATTCCAACGGCAACACGGTCGACCGGCAGGGACGGCTGGTGACCTGCGAGCATTCCGGCCGCCGCGTTAGCCGCACCGAATTCGACGGCTCGGTCACCACCATCGCCGACAAATGGAAAGGCAAGCGACTGAACTCGCCCAACGACGTGGTGGTGCGCTCTGACGGCTCGATCTGGTTCACCGATCCTAGCTACGGCATCGACACAGACTATGAGGGCGACAAGGCCGAAAGCGAGATCGGCAACTGCAACGTCTACCGCGTCGACCCGGATACCGGCGATGTCGAGGCCGTCATCACCGACATGGTGCGGCCGAACGGGCTCGCCTTCTCGCTGGACGAAAGCCTGCTCTATGTTGTCGACACCGGCCGCACGCATGGCGAGAAGAACCCGGCGCATATGCGGGTCTTCAATGTTGGCAAGCACGGCAAGAAGGTTTCCGGCGGCAAGGTGTTCGCCGACTGCACCGCCGGCCTGTTCGACGGGTTCCGGCTCGATTCCGACGGGCGTATCTGGACAAGCGCTGCCGACGGCATCCATTGCTACGACCCGGACGGCACGCTGATCGGCAAGGTCAAGGTGCCGGAAGTGACCGCCAACTGCGTGTTCGGCGGCAACAAGCTCAACTGCCTCTACATCGCCGGCACCACCTCGCTCTATATGGTGCGGCTGATGGTGAACGGGGCCAAGACCTATTGAAGCTGTTCAGGGCGCTTCTCTGGCCATTGTTGGCCTTTCTGCGCATTCCCGCAGCGCCGGCCGCGCTGCGGTTCCCGCAACCAACGCCATCCGCTTTGCCGGAGCGAATTGCCAAACCGTCGCCCGACGCCAACCGGCAGAACCCAAGGGGAGGACATCATGCCATTCGTCAACATCCGCATCGTCAAGGAAGTGATCGCCGCCGATCCGGCCGGCAAGAAGGCTGACATCGCCAAGAAGGTGACGTCAGCCATCATGGACGCCACCGGGCTTGGCAACAACGATGTCTGGGTGGTGTTCGAGGAGGTCAATGCCCGCGACTGGTATGTCGGCAAGACCGATGTCGAGACGCTTCGGAAGGGGTAGGGCTCTCCCTTCTCCCCTTGTGGGAGAAGGTGGCCTTGCTAAGCGAGGTCGGATGAGGGGTGTTCCAGCTTGGCGACACCGTTCGTGCAGCGACGAGGTCGCCAACGTCTCACTCCGCTGGAACACCCCTCATCCGTCTCGGCGCTGCGCGCCGATCCACCTTCTCCCACAAGGGGAGAAGGGAAGACCACTCATCGCCCGCGCATAAACTCCACGAAGCCCTGGACCACATCGCGCATCGCTTGGCAGTTCGCGGGCTGTGCCAAAATAGCCTCCACCTCCCCCAGCTTCTTCCCCAGCAGCGCGATCTCCAGCGCCGGCTCCTCATACATCGCGAACGACATTGTCCGCATCACCTCGGCGAGCGCCGCCCGCGCGTAGAGCGAGCGGGGCGAGGCGTGGACCAGCATCGCAGGCTTGCCGACGGCGGCGTCGCGCGACACCAGCCAGTCGAGCGCGTTCTTCATGCCGCCGGGCACGCCATGCGCATATTCCGGGCAGGAGACGATGACACCATCAGCCCGGGTGATCATCTCGATCAGGCGCACGGCTTCCGGCGGCGTCCGCTCGCCCTCATCGTCCGGATTGAAGATCGGCAGGCGGCCGAGGCCGTCATAAACCTCGACACGGCAGTCCGCGGGCGTATTGGCGGCCAAAGCCGCCAGCAGGGCGGAGTTCGTCGAGGCGGCGCGCAGGCTGCCGGATATGGCAATGATTTCGATCAAGGGAGAGCCGGACGAAAGATGAGTCGTCCGCAAAGCCTACCACATGGTCTGCCGGTAATCGTCGTCCAGCTCGCGGTCGATCTCGCCGGCGCTTTCGGTTAATGCCAGCTGGTCGCGGATGATCTGGCCGAGCGTCGGCAGGGTGGCGCGGTCGTACCAGGTCTCGGGCTTCCACAGATCGGAGCGCATGAAGGCCTTGGCGCAGTGCATGTAGGCGGCCTTGACCGTCACCACGATCACGCTCTGCGGCTCCTTGCCGTCGACGGCCAGCCGCCCGCGCAGGCCGGAATCGACCGTGATGCGAGCGTCGCCGTTGACGCGCAGCGTCTCGTTCATGCCGGGGATGAGGAAGAGCAGCCCGACCGACGGGTTGCGGATGATGTTTTCCAGCGTGTCCAGACGGTTGTTGCCGGGACGGTCTGGAATGGCGATGGTGTTGTTGTCGAGGATGGCGGTGAAGCCGGGCTTGTCGCCCTTGGGCGTCACGTCGGCATTGCCGGCGCCGTCGGAGGAGCCGATCAGCACGAAGGGGCTCTTGCCGATGAAGGAGCGGCAATGGCCGTCGAGGCTTTTCAGCTCCTTGCGGATCGGGCCGTCGGTCGGCCGGGGCGTCTTGTAAATCGTCCTCAGCTCGTCATGCGTGGTGAGGAATTCCATGTCGCCCCCTGACCCTTAGTTGCCGGCCTTCTCTTCCTTGGGTTTTTCCTCGAGCGAGTGGCGCATGATCAGCGGCATCTGGCTGAAGGTGAACAGCAAGGTGATCGGGATCGTGCCCCAGACCTTGAAATATAGCCAGGTCGCCTCGGAGAAGTTGCGCCACACGACCTCGTTGAGCACGGCCAGGAACAGGAAGAACAGGCCCCAGCGGAAGGTCAGCTTGCGCCAGCCCTCGGCATCGAGCTGGAAGGCGGAATCGAACACGTAGCCGAGCAGCGAGCGGCCGAACAGCAGCCCGCCGAGCAGGGTTACGCCGAACAGCGAATTGATGATCGTCGGCTTCATGAAGGCGAAGGTCTTGTCCTGCAGGTAAAGCGCGAGCGCGCCGAAGACGAAGACGACGATCGCCGACACGAGCGGCATCAGCGGCAGGCTGCGCGTCAGCAGCCAGGAAGCGCTCAGCGAAAGCGCGGTCGCGACCATGAAGAAGGCGGTGGCGATCAGGATCGGCTCGCCGAGATGGGTGAGCACCGGGAATTTCTCGGCCAGCCACTCGCCGCGGATGGTGGTGAAGAAGAACACCAGGCCCGGTCCCAGCTCGAGCAGGAATTTCAGGCCGGGGTTCATCGGCTTGCGGCGTGGATCGGACGGGTCGCGTTCGAGGATGTTCATAAAAGTCCTTGTTGCGCATGATCTGGCCGAAAAGCGGGCGGCCTTCCAAGATCACGCCTTTGTTCAGGCGACGCCGGCGATTGCCCTGGCGAATTCGCTGGCGGAAAACGGCTCGAGGTCGTCGACTTGCTCGCCGACGCCGATGAAATAGACAGGCAGCCGGTGCTTGGCGGCGATCGCCACCAGAATACCGCCGCGTGCCGTGCCGTCCAGCTTGGTCATCACCAGCCCGTTGACGCCGGCGACATTGCGGAAGATCTCGACCTGGTTCAGCGCGTTCTGGCCGGTGGTGGCGTCGACCGTCTGCAGCACGGTGTGCGGCGCTTCCGGATCGAGTTTTCCGAGCACGCGCACGATCTTCTCCAGCTCGGCCATCAGCTCGGTCTTGTTCTGCAGGCGGCCGGCCGTGTCGATGATCAGCACGTCGGAGCCGGCCTCCTTGGCCTTCTCGAAGGCGTCATAGGCAAGGCCCGCGGCATCGGCGCCGAGCTTGGTGGCGATGACAGGCGATTTCGTGCGCTCGCCCCAGATTTTCAACTGCTCGATCGCTGCGGCGCGGAACGTATCGCCGGCGGCCAGCATCACCTTGAGGCCGCCATCGGTGAGCTTGGCGGCCAACTTGCCGATGGTGGTGGTCTTGCCGGTGCCGTTGACGCCGACCACCAGGATGACATGCGGCTTATGGCTGAGGTCGAGCTCGAGCGGCTTTGCCACCGGGGTCAGGACCTTCTCCACCTCCGCCGCCATGACGGCGCGGACCTCAGAGTCGGAGACGTCGCGGCCATAGCGGCTGGAGGCGAGCGAATCGGTGACGCGCAGCGCCGTCTCGACGCCGAGATCGGCGCGGATCAGCACGTCCTCCAGGTCCTGCAGCGTGTCGTCGTCCAGCTTTCGCTTGGTGAAGACGCCGGCGATGTTGCCGGTGAGCTCGCGCGAGGAGCGGGCCAGCCCGTCGCGCATGCGCTGGAACCAGGAGCGTCGCGGCGCCGGCTCCGGCGCTTTTACCGGCTCGGCCTTCTGCTCGACCTTTTTCGCCACCGTCACCTTGCCGATGGAGGGGGATGGCGGCGGCACGGCCTCCGGCTCCGGTGCGATCTCGGCATGGATCGGCTGCGGCTCGACGGGCGCCGGCTGTCTAATGGGAGGCGCGATTTCCGCGTCGGCCTCGGCGGATGGTGCCAGATCCTCCGGAAGCTGGCGCTGCCCCTCACCCTTACCCTCTCCCCGTGAAGGACGGGGAGAGGGAGGCGCGGGCGTTGGAGCTTCTTCCTTCTCCCCGTCTCTATACGGGGAGAAGGTGCCGGCAGGCGGATGAGGGGCAGCGCCGACCTTTGCTGAGCTTGGCTCGACGGAAGGCGGCGCTGCTGGCGGAACCTCGATGGGTGTCGGCGTTTCAGCCGGAACCTCGCTCGGCGGCGTCGGCACTTCGACCGGCGCCGGCTCGGGCTGCGGTTCCGGGCGCGAAGGCTCGATGTCCGGCTGAGCTGGCGCGGGTGCGGGCACTTCCTGCGGCGCGGGTTCGGGCGCGGGCAAAGGCTCGGGTCGTGCCGGCGGCACTTCCTCCGGGGCCGGCGGCTCAGGCTTCTCAGGCGCCGGTTGCGGCTCTTCTTCCGGTTCAGGTTCCGGCAGCGGTTCCGGCTCGGCGGGAATTGTTGGCTCGGGTTCCGGCGGGATCGTTGGCGCCGGCTCGGGTATGGGCTCTTCGGGGGCAGGCTGAGGCGCGACCTCTACCTCCCCCTCGATGGGGGAGGTCCCGAGCGTAGCTCGGGGGTGGGGGTGACTGGCGCCAGCGTCGGCGCTATCACCCCGCCCCGCCACTTCGTGGCGACCCTCCCCATCGAGGGGAGGGTAGGGCGCGGCCTGATCGGCCTCCGGCTTCAGCGCGTCCAGCTGGTCCCATTTGATCGGCGGCAGCGGGGCCCCCTCGTCAACGCGCTCCTCGACGACCTCTTTCTTGCCGAACGAAAATATCTTCTTGAATAAACCAACCATGCGTCTCGCAGTTTCTCAGGCGGCTTGCGCGGCAAGCGGGGCCGCAATCAGTCGGGCGCCGTCATGGCCGGTGATGATGGCTTCGACGATCTCGCCGGGCGCACCGGCGTCGATCGCAGCCAGCGTAAAACCTTCGGTGCGGCCGAGCCCGTCGCGTTCGATCAGGATCGACTGCCGCGTGCCGGGGAGCGAGGTCAGATGACGGCGATAGGCGGCCTCGCCGGCGGCGCGCAATCTCGCGGCGCGCGCCTTCACCACCTCGCGGCGGACCTGCGGCATGCGCGCCGCGGGCGTGCCTTCGCGCGGCGAAAACGGGAAGACGTGCAGATGCGTCAGGCCGCATTCCTCGACGATCTTCTCCGAATTCTCGAACATCGCCTCGGTCTCGGTCGGGAAGCCGGCGATGATGTCGGCGCCGAAGACGATCCCGGGGCGCAGCTTACGCACGTCCTCGCAGAAGCGGATCGACTGGTCGCGCAGATGGCGCCGCTTCATGCGCTTCAGGATCATGTCGTCGCCAGACTGCAGCGACAGGTGCAGATGCGGCATCAGCCTTGGCTCGGTGGCGATCGCCTCGAGCAGGTCGTCGTCGGCCTCGATGGAATCAATTGAGGACAGCCGCAGCCGCTTAACGTCCGGCACCTGCCTGAGAATGGTCTTCACCAGTTTTCCAAGCTTCGGGCTGCCCGGCAGGTCAGCGCCGAAACTGGTCATGTCGACGCCGGAAAGCACGATCTCGGCATAGCCGTTGCCGGCAAGGCGCTTCACCTGCTCGACCACGGCGCCCATCGGCACGGAACGCGAATTGCCGCGGCCATAGGGGATGATGCAGAAGGTGCAGCGATGGTCGCAACCATTTTGCACCTGCACGAAGGCGCGCGCCCGGCCTTCGATGGCGTCGACCATGTGGCCTGCCGTCTCGCGCACCGAAAAGATGTCGTTGACGCGCGCCTTCTCGGTGTCGTTGACGCCGAAATCGGGCAGCGCACGATAGGAGTTCGCCTTGAGCTTTTCCTCGTTGCCAAGCACGAGGTCGACCCCGTCCATGGCGGCGAAATTCTGCGGCTCGGTCTGCGCCGCGCAGCCGGTGACGATGATGCGGGCTGAAGGGTTCTCGCGGCGCGTCTTGCGGATCGCCTGCTTGGCCTGGCGCACCGCCTCTGCGGTGACCGCGCAGGTGTTGAAGATGACGGCGCCGCCTTGCAGCGCGCCGAGGCCGGCGCTTTCGGCCTCGCGGCGCATCACTTCCGATTCATAGGTGTTGAGGCGGCAGCCGAAGGTGACGACGTCGATGCCCTTGCCGGTGGGGGCTTGGGCCGCGCCTTTTTCAAGGGCGGACATCAGGCGGCGCTTTCGGTGTCGCGGACCCAGGCGCCGGTCGAGGGATCGAAGCTGCCGGAAAATTCCCATTCGGCGGCGCCGGTCAGGATGACGTGGTCGTCGTCGCGCCATTCGACATGCAATTCGCCGCCGCCCGGCGTCATCAATGACACGCTGCGGCCGGTGCGCTTGGTGCGGGCGGCGGCAACCACGGCGGCGCAGGCGGCCGAGCCGCAGGCCTTGGTCAGGCCGGCGCCGCGTTCCCAGGTGCGGATGATCATGGTCTCGGGCGACGTGACCTGCGCCAGTGTGATGTTGGCGCGCTCGGGAAAGATCGGATGGTTTTCGAGCAGCGGGCCGAATCGGTCGAGTTCGTAGGACCAGACGTCGTTGTCGACCCAGAAGATCGCGTGTGGGTTGCCCATCGACACCGCCGAGGGCGAATGCAGCACCGGCGCGTCGATTGGGCCGATCTGCAATTCGATCATGCGGGTATCGCGGAACTCTTCCGCCAGCGGGATCTCCTGCCAGCCGAAGCGCGGCTTGCCCATGTCGACCGAGATCGTACCGTCGGGATGCTCTTGGGCATTCAGGATGCCGGCGCGGGTCTCGAAGGTGAAGTTCTTCTGGCCGGTCTCGGCGGCCAGAGCCTGGACGACGCAGCGCGTGCCGTTGCCACAGGCCTGCGCCCCGGATCCGTCCGAGTTCAGGATGTCTATATAATAGCCGGTGCCGGGCGTCCGCGCATCGTGGATCGCCATGATCTGGTCGAACCTGGTCGCCGCGTCGGCGTTGAGCGCGATCGCCGCCGCCGGCGTGACCCTGTCGGCACGGCCGCGCATATCGGCAACGATGATCTCGTTGCCGATGCCGTTCATCTTGGCGAAGGGGGCCCTGCCTGCCATCTAACCGGTCGTTCCAGTTCCATTTGGCCGCTATATGGCTGAAACGGCCCGGAATTACCAGTCCAGCCGAGTCTCTTATGTGACGGCGAAGACGCCTAGCACGAGCAGCAGGAAGAGGATCAGCACGATGCCGATCAGCACGCGCGCGCCCATGGCAGCGGCACCAGCCAGCGCCGGCATGCCGAGCAGGCTGGCGGCGGCGGCAATGATGAGAAGAATGATGATCCACCTGATCATGGGAAGCTCCGGCGAAATTGCGTCGCGAAACCAACGCGTTTCGCGGGCTCGGGTTCCTTCGTCAGATAGCCGGTATATCCCAGACCTCGCCGGGACGCATGGCGCGGAAACGCTCCGGCGGCAGGCCGTGGGCCTCGAGCGCCTCAGAAAGTTTCTGCGCCGGCTCCTCGAATGGCTCGTCGGTGAGGTGGAACGTGCCCCAGTGGCAGCCGGCAGCGTGGGCCGCGTTGCAGAGCTTCATGCCCTCTACGGCCTCTTCCGGGTTCTGGTGCTGCGGCGCCATGAACCAGCGCGGCTCATAGGCGCCGATCGGCAGGATGGCGAGGCGGAAGCCGCCATGCTTTTTTGCCATCAGCCGGTAGTTGATGCCGTCATGGAAGCCGGTGTCGCCGGCGAAATAGATGTTGCCGCCCGCCGTTTCGACGACGAAGCCAGCCCAAAGCGCCATACGGCGGTCGCGCCCGCCGCGCGCCGACCAGTGATGCGCCGGTTCGACATGGATGGCGGCTGCCCCGGCGTCGATCCTGTCGCCCCAATCATGCGCGCTGAGCCGCATGCCGGGCACGGCGCCGTGGATGATGGTGCCGTTGCCGAGCGGCGTGATGACGCGTGCGTCGTGGCTCTCCTTCAGCCGCCTCAGCGTGGCGAGGTCGAGATGGTCGTAATGATTGTGGCTGACCAGGATCAGGTCGATCGGCGGCAGGTCGGCAAAGGCGATCCCTGGCGCATTGACCCTTCTCGGGCCGGCGAAGGCGAAGGGCGAGGCCCGCTCTGACCAGACCGGATCGGTCAGGATGTTCAGGCCGGCGGTCTGGATGAGAAGCGAGGCGTGGCCGACCATCGTGAGCCTGAGCGCGCCGCCATCCACCCGACGCACTGGCTTCGCCTGCGGGTGAGGGCTCGGAACGGCGGCGGGCCATTTCGCCCGTCCGCCGCTGAATTGCCATCTGAGGAGATCGCTGAAGCGCCCCGGCGGCTTGCCGTCGGGATTGAAGAACAAGGCGCCGTCGAAATGATCGCTGGGCGGGCCGCTGTAGTAGCGGTTGGCGGTTCTTTTTCTCGCGGCCATTCTCACTCCGCCGGCTCGGTCCCCTCCTGAGATAAGGAGACGCCTGCCTGGCGCAAGCATTTTGCTGGCGAATGCCAATGGGCGGAATCCGCTTCATCTAGGATCGCGGGAGAGGGACGACCGCCATGGCGATGAAGCGAACCAGGACACCGTGGATGAAGGCCGAGGATTTCGGCCGCTCGCTGCCGCTTGGGGTCGGCGTCAACCTGCTGGTCACCGACATGGCGGCAATGGAAGCTTTCTGCCGCGACGTCCTTGGCGCCCGCATCATCTATGCCGACGAGGATTTCGCGGCGATCGAGCTTTTGGGCTCGGTCTTCATGCTCCATGCCGACCATTCCTATCTTGACAATCCGATGACCGGGGTCACTTCGAGTGCCGAGACACGCGGCGCCGGCATCGAATTGCGCCTCTACGGCGCCGATCCGGATGCGGTCGAGATAAAGGCGGCGGCGCTCGGCCACATCGTGCTGGCCGGCTCCATCGACAAGCCGCATGGCCTGCGCGAATGCTACATCGTCGGCCCGGATGGCTATGTATTCGTGCCGAGCGCCCGGATTTAATGCCGATCTCTCAACGGCTTAGACGAATTCCACGGCGCGGCTTTCCGGCGGCGTACGCTTGCTGCGATAAATTTGCAACATCCGGCTCGAAAACCCTATTTTAACCATATCGGGTTGAAATTCTGCCACCTTCGCCATCTTGGTGGAGCGGAGATTACGCGGATGGCTCCCCGGCCGGATCCGACGGAGGTTTTGATGAATTTTTCGATGACCCGCCCCTTTTCGCGGTCCCCCCTCTTTTCGCGGACCGGTCTTGTGGCCGTATCGCTGGCCGCGCTGGTCGCCAGCGGCTGCTCGACTTCACGCTTCTCGTCGATGGACGACCAGCAGCCGGCGCCGCTGACGCCGGCGCCGTCCGGCACGGTGACGCAGAATCAGCTGCCGCCGCCGGCCGCTCCCGGCACCACCGATCCGTCGCAATTCCCGACCGCGCCGAAAAACACCCAGGTCGCTTCGCTGCCGCCGGACGGCACCGCGCCCGCCGGCGCCACCGATCTCACCGCGGCCAGTGTCGCCGGCGTGTGGAGCGTCAATGTCTCCGGGCAGAGCTGCAAGGTGGCGACGCCGCAGACCAAATTCGGCGCCGGCTACCGCGCCGGTCCGCTGCACTGCCCGGCGCCGATCGACGGCATCAAGTCGTGGAATGTCGCCGGCAAGCAGCTGACGCTCTACGACGAAAATGGCGGCCCGCTGGCCAGGCTCTATTCGTCAGGCGGCGAAAAGTTCGACGGCCAGACTTCCAATGGGCAGCCCATCTCGCTTACAAGGTAGGCTATGCTGATATTCAGGTGATGCCGGCCTGCGAATTGCGGCTTCCTGCGCTTCCGGTGCCCACGTACGAAAAGTACGCTCCGCTCCGGTTCTCGGAAGCCACCCTTCTCGGCTCGGCCTGACCTGAATCTCAACATAGCCCGGCGCCTCTTTAGAGCATTCTGCTCAAAGCAAATGACGTGAACCCATGCATCTGCGCGACGGCCTCCAGACCCATGCGACCGTCAGGCAGCGCTACGACCATCTCGTCCAGAGCGGCGCTGTCGAGCGCGATCCGGCGCAGGAGCATATCGTCGCCGCGCTCGATCGGTTGATCGACGAGATTTCGGCCAAAAGACTGGCGCAGAAATCGAGCGCGCTGGGCTGGCTGTTCGCGGCCAAGCGGCAGCCGCGCGAGCCGGTCAAGGGCCTCTACATCCATGGCGGCGTCGGGCGCGGCAAGACCATGCTGATGGACATGTTCTTCGAGCTCTTGCCGGTCCGCCGCAAGCGCCGCGTGCATTTCAACGATTTCATGGCCGATGTGCAGGACCGGATCCAGAAGCACCGGCAGGCGCGCAAGGAGGGCACGGTCAAGGAAGACGATCCGATACCGCCGGTCGCCCGCGCGCTTGCCGATGAAGCCTGGGTGCTTTGCTTCGACGAGTTCTCTGTCACCGACATTGCCGACGCCATGATCCTGTCGCGCCTGTTCTCGGCGCTGTTCGCCAATGGCGTGGTGCTGGTCGCCACCTCCAACGTGGCGCCGGAGAACCTTTATCGCGACGGGCTGAACCGCCAGCTCTTCCTGCCTTTCATCTCGCTGCTCGAGCGCAATGCCCATATGATGACGCTCGATGCCGACAAGGACTACCGGCAGGAAAAGCTCAACCGGCAGCCGGTCTATGTCACGCCGGACGACGTCGCGGCCGCGCGCGCGCTGGACGAGGCATGGCAGGCGATGACGCATGGCCAGGCGACCGGCGAGGTGACGCTGACGCTGAAGGGCCGTCAGTTGGTCGTGCCACGCGCCGCCGGCGACGCGGCGCGCTTTTCCTTTGCCGACCTCTGCGAAAAGCCGCTCGGCGCGCGCGACTATCTGGCAATCGCCGGCCGCTTCTCGACCGTCTTCATCGACCATGTGCCGGTGCTGGGCGAAGGCAAGCGCAATGAGGCCAAGCGCTTCATCCTTCTGATCGACACGCTCTACGACCACCATATGCGGCTGGTGATGAGCGCTGCGGCGGCGCCGGAAGGGCTCTACACGGCCAAACGCGGCACCGAAGTGTTCGAATTCGAGCGCACCGCCTCGCGCCTGGTCGAGATGCAGAGCCGCGACTGGCTGGACGGTTGGGCGGAACGGCGCAAGGACGAAGCGCCGGCAGAGGTAAGGCAGGCGCGGGGGTAGCTACAGCCGGCCATCGCAGCGATCCTTCGCGCCCCCCTCTGGCCTGCCGGCCATCTCCCCCACAAGGGGGGAGATTGGCAGCTTAGGCGCAGCGCTCATTCCTGCAATGTCGAGATTGGCGAAAGCGACGGCGACATCTGATCTCCCCGCAAGTGGGAGAGATGGCCGGCAGGCCAGAGGGGGGCGCTGTCCCGCCAGCGTCAGAAACTTGGCCATTAAATCACAAGGGCGTCATCGCCGGGATGAAGTCTTCTGATTCCACGTTCATTGTGTAAATTCTCCTCAGTCGGTCCACAAACTTTGACGTTTACGTAATTCCCAAAGCATCTAACCGATTGAAAACACTAAGCTCAAAATAATCGTTTGAATTTTTCCTTGGCCGGCGTTATTCGGTGCGGCCAAATCTCGCGGTTTCCCCGCATCCTTTCGGCCTCCCGGCCTCGTCACGACCTCGTCACAGACAAAGGGAAAACATCCTCACATGGCACGCAACAAGATAGCGCTCATCGGCTCGGGCATGATCGGCGGCACGCTCGCCCATATGATCGGCCTCAAGGATCTCGGCGACGTGGTGCTGTTCGATATCGCCGAGGGCATTCCGCAGGGCAAGGGCCTCGACATCGCCCAGTCTTCTCCCGTCGACGGCTTCGACTCCCGGCTGACCGGCGTCAACGACTATGCCGGCATCGAGGGCGCGGATGTGTGCATCGTCACCGCCGGCGTGCCGCGCAAGCCTGGCATGAGCCGTGACGATCTTCTCGGCATCAACCTCAAGGTCATGGAACAGGTCGGCGCGGGCCTCAAGAAGTACGCGCCGAAGGCTTTCGTCATCTGCATCACCAACCCGCTCGACGCGATGGTCTGGGCGCTGCAGAAGTTCTCAGGGTTGCCGACCAGCCATGTCGTCGGTATGGCCGGCGTGCTCGACAGCGCCCGCTTTCGCTATTTCCTGGCCGAGGAGTTCAAGGTCTCGGTCGAGGATGTCACGGCTTTCGTGCTTGGCGGCCATGGCGACTCGATGGTGCCGATGATCCGCTATTCGACGGTTGCCGGCATCCCGCTGCCGGATCTCGTCAAGATGGGCTGGACCTCGAAGGAGAAGCTCGACCAGATCGTGCAGCGCACCCGTGACGGCGGCGCCGAGATCGTCGGCCTGCTCAAGACCGGCTCGGCCTATTACGCGCCGGCGGCCTCGGCAATCGCCATGGCCGAGTCCTATCTCAAAGACAAGAAGCGCGTGCTGCCCTGCGCCGCGCATCTTTCCGGACAGTATGGCGTCAAGGGCACCTATGTCGGCGTTCCCGTAGTGATCGGCGCCGGCGGTGTCGAGCGCGTCATCGAGATCGATCTGTCAAAGGGCGAGCAGAAAATGTTCGACAATTCGGTCGCGGCCGTCCAGGGCCTGACCGAGGCCTGCACCAAGATCGCGCCGCATCTGGCCGGCAAGTAACCCTCCGCGGAGACCAAGCGCATGAACATCCATGAGTATCAGGCCAAGGCGCTGCTGAAGACGTTCGGCGCGCCGGTCGCAAGTGGCGTTCCGGTATTCAAGGCAAGCGAGGCGGAGGCCGCCGCCAAGGCGCTGCCTGGTCCGCTCTATGTCGTGAAGAGCCAGATCCATGCCGGTGGCCGCGGCAAGGGCAAGTTCAAGGAGCTCGGCCCCGACGCCAAGGGCGGTGTTCGGCTGGCGAAGTCGGCGGCAGAGGTCGTCGCCAACGCCAACGAGATGCTCGGCCACACGCTGGTCACCAAGCAGACGGGGTCAGCCGGCAAGCAGGTCAACCGCCTCTATATCGAGGACGGCGCCGACATCGCCCGCGAGCTCTATCTGTCGATCCTGGTCGACCGCTCGGTCGGGCGCATCGCCTTCGTCGTCTCGACCGAGGGCGGCATGGACATCGAAACGGTCGCGCATGACACGCCGGAAAAGATCGTCACCGTCGCCATCGATCCGGAAAAGGGCGTCACGGCCGATGACGTGAAGACGCTCAATGCGGCGCTGAAGCTCGACGGCGACGCGGCCAAGGACGGCGGCACGCTGTTCCCGATCCTGTACAAGGCCTTCGTCGAGAAGGACATGAGCCTGCTCGAGGTCAACCCGCTGATCGTCATGAAGGATGGGCATCTGCGCGTGCTCGACGCAAAAGTGTCGTTCGACAACAACGCGCTCTTCCGCCACCCGGACGTGATGGAACTGCGCGACACCACCGAAGAGGACGAGAAGGAGATCGAGGCGTCGAAATACGACCTCGCCTATGTCGCGCTCGACGGCAATATCGGCTGCATGGTCAACGGCGCCGGCCTTGCCATGGCGACGATGGACATCATCAAGCTCTATGGTGCTGAGCCGGCTAACTTCCTCGACGTCGGCGGCGGCGCTTCGAAGGAAAAGGTCACGGCGGCGTTCAAGATCATCACCAAGGATCCGGCGGTCGAAGGCATCCTGATCAACATCTTCGGCGGCATCATGAAGTGCGATGTCATCGCCGAGGGCGTGATCGCGGCTGTCAAGGAAGTGGGCCTGAAGGTGCCGCTGGTCGTGCGTCTGGAAGGCACCAATGCCGAGCTCGGCAAGAAGATCATCAACGACAGCGGCCTCAACGTCGTCTCGGCCGACGACTTGGACGATGCTGCCAAGAAGATCGTCAAGGCGGTGAAGGGCTGAGCCGATGCCTCCGCGTAAGATAAACCTAGTCGAGGCGGCGGACGCGAAGATCGCCAAGGTCTTCGATCCGCACATCGCCGGCGACGTCAACGACAGCCAGGCCAAGGTCGCCAAGTTTGGCGAGATCTTCGACTGGCACGCGCATGACAATGAGGACGAAGCCTTCCTGGTGCTACGCGGCAGGATCGCCATCGATTTCCGCGACGGGTCGGTCGAGCTCGGCGAGGGCGATTTCATCGTCGTGCCGCGCGGCGTCGAGCATCGGCCGCGTTCGCTGACCAAGGAGCCCGTGGTGCTGATGTTCGAGCCGGCGACGACTTTGAACACCGGCAACGCCAAGAGCGATCTCACCGTCACCGATCTGAAGCGGCTCTGAGCCATGAACGCCTTCTCCTCTCTTTCGGACGGTCACCAACGCCTGCAGGCGCTGGTCGGCGCATGGCGTGGCGAGGAAGAGGTCGCTGCCACGCAATGGACCGATGCCGGCACGGCGACTTCCGAAGTGTTGGCCGAGGCTGAGTTCGGTGGCCTGTTCGTGGTGCGGCGCTATCGCCAGCACCGCGACGGTACGGTTTCGTTCGGCGCGCACAATGTGTTCGGCTACGACCAGCAGAAGGGCGCCGTCACCATGCATCAGTTCGATTCGATGGGGTTCGTGCCGATGTCACCGGCAACCGGCATGTGGAACGGCAATGAACTGGTCCTGGAGCGGTCGTCCTCGCGCGGCGCCGCCAGGGTGACATATGGTTTTGACGGCGCCGATACCTATCGCATGAAACTTGAGTTCAGACCTGCCGGCAGCGATGCCTGGCAAGACATGGTGAGCGGCCTCTACCGGCGCGTCTCGCCTTCCACGATCAACGGTTTTTAGAAAAGGGCCGCCATGTCCATTCTCGTCGACAAGAATACCAAGGTGCTGGTGCAGGGGCTGACCGGCAAGACCGGCACGTTCCATACCGAGCAGGCGCTGGCCTATCACGGCACCAAGATGGTGGGCGGCATCCATCCGAAGAAGGGCGGCGAGACCTGGACCGGCTCGAAGGGCGAAAGCCTGCCGATCTTCGCCACGGTGGCCGAGGGCAAGGCGAAGACCGGCGCCAACGCCTCGGTCATCTATGTGCCGCCAGCGGGCGCGGGCGAGGCCATCATCGAGGCGATCGAAGCCGAGATCCCGCTGATCGTCTGCATCACCGAAGGCATCCCGGTGATGGACATGGTCAAGGTCAAGGCGCGGCTCGACCGCTCGACCTCGCGGCTGATCGGTCCGAACTGCCCGGGCGTGCTGACGCCCGACGAGTGCAAGATCGGCATCATGCCCGGCAACATCTTCCGCAAGGGCTCGGTGGGCGTTGTTTCGCGCTCGGGAACACTTACCTATGAGGCAGTCTTCCAGACCACCAATGTCGGGCTCGGCCAGACCACGGCGGTTGGCATCGGCGGCGACCCGGTCAAGGGTACCGAGTTCATCGATGTGCTGGAGATGTTCCTCGCCGACGACGAGACCAAGTCGATCATCATGATCGGCGAGATCGGCGGTTCGGCCGAGGAAGACGCCGCGCAGTTCCTCAAGGACGAAGCCAAGCGCGGCCGCAAGAAACCCATGGCGGGCTTCATTGCCGGGCGCACGGCGCCGGCCGGCCGCACGATGGGCCATGCGGGCGCGGTGATCTCGGGCGGCAAGGGCGGCGCGGAAGACAAGATCGCGGCGATGGAATCGGCCGGCATCAAGGTTTCGCCCTCGCCGGCGCGGCTCGGCACGACGCTGGTCGAGGCGATCAAGGGTTAGTGAATAGTGCGTGGTGAATGGTGAATGGAAGGAACAACTGAATAGCGACGCAAAGCGGGCCGTTTCCCGATTTGTCTCTGGCCATTCACTATTCACCACTCACCATTCACTCCAAAAAGGAGACGGAGCCAGGCTCCGCAGACGAAAATGGCAAGACAAAATCAGGCCAACGACCAATTCTCGCTCACCTCATTCCTCTATGGCGGCAATGCCGACTATATCGAGGCGCTCCACGCGGCTTATGAGGACAATCCCGCCTCGGTCGATCCGGAATGGCAGGATTTCTTTGCGGCGCTGAAGGACGACGCGGGCGATGTGCGCAAGAACGCCAAGGGCGCCTCCTGGGCGAAGCCCTCCTGGCCGCTCACCGCCAATGGCGAACTGGTCTCGGCGCTCGACGGCAATTGGGGCCTGGTCGAAAAGACGATCGAAAAGAAGGTCAAGGAAAAGGCGGTCGTCAACGGCGCCGTGCTTTCCGACGCCGATGTGCACCAGGCGACGCGCGATTCGGTCCGCGCCATCATGATGATCCGCGCCTTTCGCATGCGCGGCCATCTGCATGCCAATCTCGATCCGCTCGGCATCGCCAAGCCGCTCGAGGATTATAACGAGCTGTCACCGGAGAATTACGGCTTCGCCGAGGCCGATTACGACCGGCCGATCTTCCTCGACAATGTGCTCGGCCTCGAATTCGGCACCATCCGGCAGATGCTGGACATCCTGACCCGCACCTATTGCTCGACGCTCGGCGTCGAGTTCATGCACATCTCCGATCCGGAAGAGAAGGCCTGGATCCAGGCGCGTATCGAAGGCGCCGACAAGGAAATCACCTTCACCGCCACCGGCAAGAAGGCGATCCTGTCGAAGCTGATCGAGGCCGAGGGCTTCGAGCAGTATATCGACGTCAAGTACAAGGGCACCAAGCGCTTCGGCCTCGACGGCAGTGAATCGCTGATCCCGGCGCTGGAGCAGATCGTCAAGCGCGGCGGCCAGCTCGGCCTCAAGGAAATCGTGCTCGGCATGGCGCATCGCGGCCGCCTCAACGTGCTTTCCCAGGTGATGGCGAAGCCCCATCGCGCCATCTTCCACGAATTCAAGGGCGGCTCGGCCGCGCCCGACGAGGTCGAAGGCTCGGGCGACGTGAAGTACCATCTCGGCGCCTCGTCGGACCGCGAGTTCGACGGCAACAAGGTGCATCTGTCGTTGACCGCCAACCCCTCGCATCTGGAAATCGTCGATCCGGTGGTGATGGGCAAGGCGCGCGCCAAGCAGGACCAGCTCGCCGGCCGCGAACGCGGCGAGGTCGTGCCGCTGTCGGAACGCGCCAAGGTGATGCCGCTGCTTTTGCATGGCGACGCCGCCTTCGCCGGCCAGGGCGTGATCGCCGAAATCCTCGGCCTGTCGGGCCTGCGCGGCCACCGCGTCGCCGGCACGCTGCACGTCATCATCAACAACCAGATCGGCTTCACCACCAATCCGCGCTTCTCGCGCTCCTCGCCCTATCCCTCGGATGTGGCCAAGATGATCGAGGCGCCGATCTTCCACGTCAACGGCGACGATCCGGAAGCGGTGGTGCATGCGGCGAAGGTCGCGACCGAATTCCGCATGAAGTTCCACAAGCCGGTGGTGGTGGATATGTTCTGCTATCGCCGCTTCGGCCACAATGAGGGCGACGAGCCGTCCTTCACCCAGCCGATCATGTACCGCAACATCCGCAGCCATAAGACGGTGGTGCAGGTCTATGCCGACCGGCTGATCGCCGAAGGCCACATCACCCAGGCCGAGGTCGACAAGATGCGGGCCGACTGGCGCGCGCATCTGGAATCAGAATGGGAAGTCGGCCAGAGCTACAAGCCCAACAAGGCCGACTGGCTGGACGGCGCGTGGTCCGGCCTGCGCACCGCCGACAATCAGGACGAACAGCGCCGCGGCAAGACAGCCGTGCCGGTGCGCACGCTGAAGGAGATCGGCAAGAAGCTGACTGAGGTGCCGAAGGATTTCGAGGCCCACAAGACGATCCTGCGCTTCCTCGAAAACCGCCGCCAGGCGATCGAGTCCGGCGAAGGCATCGACTGGTCGACGGCGGAGGCGCTGGCCTTCGGCGCGATCCTGCTCGACGGCAACCCGATCCGGCTCTCCGGCCAGGATTCGGAACGCGGCACCTTCTCGCAGCGCCATTCGGTGCTTTACGACCAGCGCGACGAGACACGGTACATCCCGCTCAACAACCTCTCGGCGGCGCAGGCCGGCTACGAGGTCATCAACTCGATGCTGTCGGAAGAGGCAGTGCTCGGCTTCGAATATGGCTACAGCCTTGCCGAGCCCAAGGCGCTGACGCTCTGGGAAGCCCAGTTCGGCGACTTCGCCAATGGCGCCCAGGTGGTGTTCGACCAGTTCATCTCCAGCGGAGAGCGCAAATGGCTGCGCATGTCGGGCCTCGTCTGCCTCTTGCCGCATGGCTATGAAGGCCAGGGGCCGGAGCATTCGTCGGCGCGGCTGGAGCGCTTCCTGCAGCTCTGCGCCGAAGACAATATGCAGGTCGCCAACGTCACGACGCCGGCCAACTATTTCCACATCCTGCGTCGGCAATTGAAGCGCGACTTCCGCAAGCCGCTGATCCTGATGACGCCGAAGTCGCTGCTGCGCCACAAGCGGGCGGTGTCGACGCTGCCGGAAATGTCCGGAGAAAGCTCGTTCCACCGCCTGCTGTGGGACGATGCGCAGCTCCTAGCTGACCAGCCGATCAAGCTGGTCAAGGACTCCAAGATCCGCCGCGTCGTGCTGTGCTCGGGCAAGGTCTATTACGACCTCTATGAGGAGCGCGAGAAGCGCGGCATCAACGACATCTACCTGTTGCGCGTCGAGCAGCTCTATCCGTTCCCGGCCAAGGCGCTGATCACCGAGCTGTCGCGCTTCCGCAATGCCGAGATGGTGTGGTGCCAGGAGGAGCCCAAGAACATGGGCGCCTGGTCGTTCATCGACCCCTATCTCGAATGGGTGCTGGCGCATATCGACGCCAAGCATCAGCGGGTGCGCTACACCGGACGGCCGGCTTCGGCATCGCCGGCAACCGGCCTGATGTCGAAGCATCTCAGCCAGTTGGCGGCGCTGCTCGACGACGCTCTTGGCGAATAAGCTGACGAAACAGACCTCAAGAAGACAAGAGAACGGACAGGCACAATGGCTACCGAAATCCGCGTCCCCACTCTGGGTGAATCCGTCACCGAGGCGACCGTCGGCAAGTGGTTCAAGAAGGTCGGCGACGCGATCGCCGCCGACGAGCCACTGGTCGAGCTCGAAACCGACAAGGTGACGGTGGAAGTGCCCGCCGCGGGCGCCGGGACGCTCTCCGAGATCACCGTCAAGGAAGGCGAGACGGTCAATGTCGGCGCGCTGCTCGGCTCGATTTCGGCGGGCGGCGCGGCCCCGGCCACGAAGCCACAGGCGGTGGCGCAGGCTTCCAGCCCGGATGCCGCTTCCACGGTCAAGCAGGCCGCCGCCGAGACCGCCAAGGTCGCCGGCGACGCCGGCCCGATCGAGCCGCGCACCATGCCGCCGGCGCCGGCAGCCGCGAAGCTAATCGCGGAGCACAATCTTTCGGTCGACCAGCTCTCCGGTTCCGGCAAGCGCGGCCAGGTGCTGAAGGGCGACGTGCTCGACGCCATCGCCAAGGGCGCGCCCTCGCAGCCGGCCGAGACGCCGAAGGCTGCTCCGGCGCCTGCGCCCGTCGCGGCCCGCGCGCCGTCGACTGCCGAGGATGCGCCGCGCGAGGAGCGCGTGCGCATGACCAAGCTGCGCCAGACCATCGCGCGCCGCTTGAAGGAAGCGCAGTCGACCGCCGCCATGCTCACAACCTTCAACGAGGTGGATATGAGCGCGGTGATGGCGCTCAGGGCCAAGTACAAGGACGTGTTCGAGAAGAAGCATGGCGTGAAGCTCGGCTTCATGGGCTTCTTCACCAAGGCGGTGACGCATGCGCTCAAGGAAATCCCGGCGGTCAATGCCGAGATCGACGGCACCGACATCATCTACAAGAACTTTGCCCATGTCGGCGTCGCCGTCGGCACCGACAAGGGCCTGGTGGTGCCGGTGGTGCGCGACGCCGACCAGATGTCCATCGCCGAGATCGAGAAGGAGATCGGCCGGCTGGGCCTCGCCGCGCGTGACGGCAAGTTGTCGGTCGCGGATATGCAAGGCGGGACGTTTACGATTTCCAACGGTGGCGTCTATGGCTCGCTGATGTCGACGCCGATCCTGAATGCGCCGCAGTCGGGCATCCTCGGCATGCACAAGATCCAGGACCGGCCGGTGGTGGTCGGCGGCCAGATCGTCATCCGCCCGATGATGTATCTCGCCCTCTCCTACGACCACCGCATCGTCGACGGCAAGGAAGCGGTGACCTTCCTGGTGCGCGTCAAGGAAAGCCTGGAGGATCCCGAGCGGCTTGTGCTCGATCTCTAAGGTTTGGCGCGGTGGCTGAAACGGTCGAGCCGATCGATCTATTCGAGCTTGTGGCGACAGGCCGGGCTGGGCCTGTCGAACTCGGAAAAAGCAGCCGTGAAGCCATCCGAGGCTTGATCGATCCCGAGGATGTGCGGGCGGATAATCATTATCGCCACGAGGACATCGAGTCGGCTTGGTGCATCTATGGTCGCAATTGCGAGTTCTTCTTCAGCCCCGATTTTCGTCTGAGATCGATTAGCGTCGAGCCCGTCTTCGGGAGACTGCAGCCTGGTGGAATGATGGCGACTTGGTACGGCGATCTCGACGTCGATGTCGGCCGGCATCCAGTGACCTTCGCGGGCACCAGCCCGATAGCCATACATACATTGCCCAAGGCATTGCAGTTCCTGAATGAGAGGGACTTCAAATGGGTAATCGGTGGCGGTCGCGAGCGCGACGTATATATTGAGCTGGCGGAGAGTTCTCGCGTCCTGACCCTCAAATATGAGGTGAACGCAATACCGGTCGACGGAAAGGATAACGTTGCGTTCGCGATAGATTATTTTCTTTCGAAGGTCTTCATCCTCGACCAAGCTGTTCAAGGCGGATAGCGGTGACGATCTGCTCTTTCTTGTTCGAAAGCCTTTCGACCGCATCGATAGCGGTCGGCATGACGATGATTCCGGCGGCAGCCCAGGCCGCCTGCCCGATCCAGCTGGCCGTCTATGGCGAGGCCCGGAGTGGCGCCGAGATCGACTTCACCCCGGCCGGTAGCTCGGCGACGATCACCAATGCCTTCCGCGTGATCCTCGACAACAATACCGTGCTCGACGGCATCGCCATGTGGACCGAGGGCAGCGCAGCACGACCGCATGGCTCGCTGATGTACAAATGCCCGACCGGCGACGTCACCGGCGAGGAGCTCGCCGCCTGCACGGTCTGGGAAGGCGTCATCTACAGCGCCGATGACAAGGGCGGCGTCGGCCTGTTGCCGGCCGAGGGCGCCGACGCGCCGCAAAACCTGATCCTGCCCGATCTCGGGCCGTCGCTCGAAATGTCGGCCGCCTATGGTCCCGCCGGCTTCTCCAAGGTGCCATGGGATATCTTCGTGCTGAAAGGCTGCCAGGAATGAGCGCCGAGAAAAAGACGCTGCTGGTCACCGGCGGCAGCCGAGGCATCGGCGCGGCCATCTGCCGGCAGGCGAGTGAGGCCGGCTATCGCGTGGCGGTCAACTACGTTTCCAATCAAGCGGCCGCGGATGCGCTGGTCGCCGAGCTCAACGCCGCGGGTGGCGATGCCTTCGCGGTGAAGGGCGATGTCGGCAACGAGGCCGATGTCATCGCGATGTTCGAGGCTGTGGACCGGGCCCTCGGCCGGCTCGACGCCTTCGTCAACAATGCCGGCATCGTCGACGTCAAGGCGCGGGTCGACGAGATGAGTGTCGAGCGTCTGGAGCGCATGATGCGCATCAACGTGGTCGGCTCGTTTCTGTGCGCGCGCGAGGCGGTGAAGCGCATGTCGACGCGGCATGGCGGCAACGGCGGCGCCATCGTCAACATCTCGTCTGCCGCCGCCAGGCTGGGCTCGCCGGGCGAATATGTCGACTATGCCGCCTCCAAGGGCGCGATCGACACCATGACCATCGGGCTCGCGCGCGAGGTGGCGCTGGAAGGTGTCCGCGTCAACGCGGTCAGCCCCGGCATCACCGAAACCGAGATCCATGCCTCGGGCGGGCAGCCGGACCGCGTGGCGCGGATGCAGGATCTGCTGCCGATGAAACGCGCCGGCACGGCGGACGAAGTCGCGAGCGCGGTCCTCTATCTTCTGTCGGACGCGGCCTCCTATATAACGGGCGCGATCCTCAATGTGAGCGGCGGCCGCTAGGCGCCACCAAAAGGGATAAGATCATGGCTTATGACGTCGTTATCATCGGATCGGGACCGGGCGGCTATGTCTGCGCCATCAAGGCGGCGCAGCTGGGGCTGAAGACGGCGGTGGTCGAGAAGAACGCCACCTTCGGCGGCACCTGCCTCAACATCGGCTGCATCCCGTCGAAGGCGCTGCTCTACGCCTCCGAGATGTTCGCCGAGGCTGGCCATGCCTTCGATACGCTGGGCGTCGAGATACCGGCGCCGAAGCTCAATCTGAAAAAGATGATGGCGCACAAGGACACGACGGTGGCGTCAAACGTCAACGGCGTCGCCTTCCTGTTCAAGAAGAACAAGATCGACTCCTTCCGCGGCACCGGCAAGGTGATTTCCGCCGGCAAGGTTTCGGTGACCGGCGAGGACGGCAAGGTCGAGGAGATCGAGACGAAGAACATCGTCATCGCCACCGGCTCGGACGTCGCCAGCATTCCGGGCGTCAAGGTCGATTTCGACGAGAAGGTGATCGTCTCTTCCACCGGCGCGCTGTCGCTGGCTAAGGTGCCGGAGCGTCTCGTGGTGGTCGGGGGCGGTGTCATCGGGCTGGAGCTTGGCTCGGTCTGGGCCAGGCTGGGCGCCAAGGTCACCGTCGTCGAGTTCCTCGACAATATCCTCGGCGGCATGGACGGCGAGGTGTCGAAGCAGTTCCAGCGGCTGCTCTCCAAGCAGGGCTTCGAGTTCAAGCTCGGCGCCAAGGTCACCGGCGTCGCCAAGGCCAAGAAAGGCGCGACCGTCACCTTCGAGCCGGTCAAGGGCGGCGCGGCGGAAACCATCGAGGCCGACGTCGTGCTGGTCGCCACCGGACGCCGGCCCTATGCCGACAGCCTGGGGCTGAAGGAAGCCGGCGTCGAGGTCGACGAGCGCGGCAGGGTGAAGACCGACGGCCATCTCAGGACCAACGTGCCCGGCATCTATGCCATCGGCGACGTCATCGCCGGGCCGATGCTGGCACACAAGGCCGAGGACGAGGGCGTCGCGGTGGCCGAGACGATCGCCGGCCAGGCCGGCCATGTGAACTACGACGTCATCCCGAGCGTCGTCTACACCAGCCCGGAAATCGCCTCGGTCGGCAAGACCGAGGAGGAACTGAAGAAGGCCGGCGTCGACTACAAGGTCGGCAAATTCCCGTTCAGCGCCAATGGCCGCGCGCGCGCCATGCTGCACACCGACGGCTTCGTGAAGATCCTGGCCGACAAGGCCAGCGACCGCGTGCTCGGCGTCCACATCGTCGGCTTCGGCGCCGGCGAGATGATCCATGAGGCAGCGGTGCTGATGGAGTTCGGTGGCTCGTCCGAAGACCTCGCCCGCACCTGCCACGCCCATCCGACGATGTCGGAAGCGGTGAAGGAAGCGGCGCTGGCGACATTCTTCAAGCCGATTCATATCTAGATCCCGAACCGGAGCGCGATACGCGTGTCAGCGTTCGGCATGGCTCGTCTCGCAAGGTTCGCCTAAAGCGCGTCGCGATCTTTCAGATTCGCTCCATGCGCTTTAGGTTCTTGGTTCTACGCATGTCTTTATCCCGAAATCGGTTCCCACTTTCGGGAGACATGCTCTAGGAGATACCGCGTGTCCAAAGGCTCCGATCTGCTTATTGCCGCCCTCGAGAATGAAGGCGTGGACCGCATCTTCGGCATACCGGGCGAGGAGAATCTCGATGTCGTCGAATCCATTCGCAAATCCTCGATCGAGCTTATCCTGACCCGCCATGAGCAAGCGGCCGCGTTCATGGCCGCCACCCACGGCCGGCTCACCGGCAGGCCCGGCGTCTGCATCACCACACTTGGCCCGGGCGCCTTGAACCTGACCACAGGCGCGGCCTACGCGCTGCTCGGGGCCATGCCCATGGTCATGATCACCGGGCAAAAGGGCGTCAGGTCATCCAGGCAGGCCCGGTTCCAGATCGTTGACGTCGTCGCGGCGATGAAACCCCTGACCAAGCTTTCGCGTCAAATCGTATCGTCCAGGATGATCCCGGGCGCGGTGCGCGAGGCTTTCCGTGTGGCCGGCGAGGAGCGTCCGGGACCGGTGCATCTGGAGCTGCCTGAGGATATCGCCGCCGAGGAATGCGACGCGGTGGCGCCGATTCCGCCGCATCCGGTGGAGCTGCCGATGGCGAGCCCGCTTGCGCTCGACCGCGCCGCGCAGATGATCATCGAGGCCGAGCGGCCGCTGGCGATGATGGGCGCCGCCGCGTCACGGCCGCGCTCGACCTCGGACCTCGCCCAGTTCGTTCTGCGGACCGGCATTCCCTATTTCACCACCCAGATGGGCAAGGGCACGGTGCCGGGCGGCACCGAGCTCTATATGGGCACAGCCGCCCTGTCCGAGCGGGACTACGTACATGAGGCGATCGAGCGGGCGGATCTCATCATCACGATCGGCCACGACACGGTCGAGAAGCCACCCTTCATCATGGGCGTCGACGGTCCGAAGGTCATTCATGTCGGCTACCAGCCGGCCACTGTCGAACAGGTCTACTTCCCGCAAACCGAGGTGATCGGCGATATCGGCGCGTCGCTCAGGCTGCTGGCCGACCGCCTGGAGGGCAAAATTCCCAACGCACAGGCACTGCTGCCGCTGCGCGAGGGGATATTGAGCCGCATTGCGGCGCGCGACAGCGAGGACCGCTTCACGCCGCAGCGCCTGGTGCACGACGTGCGCGCGGTGATGCCGGCCGACGGGATCCTGGCGCTTGACAACGGCATGTACAAGATCTGGTTCGCGCGCAACTACCGCACGCGCGTCGCCAACACGCTGCTGCTCGACAACGCGCTGGCCACGATGGGCGCCGGCCTGCCGTCGGCGATGACGGCGGCGATGCTTTTTCCAGAACGCCGCGTCATGGCGGTTTGCGGCGACGGCGGCTTCATGATGAACAGCCAGGAGCTGGAAACCGCCGTCAGGCTGAAGCTCAACCTCGTGGTCCTGATCATCGAGGACCATGCCTTCGGCATGATCCGCTGGAAACAGGCGGTCGACGACTTTCCCGATTTCGGCATGACCTTCGGGAATCCCGATTTCGTTCGTTATGCCGAAGCCTACGGCGCCAAGGGCACCAGGGTAAGCGCCATCGCCGAGTTGAGACCAGCCCTGGAGCAGGCCTTTGCCGCGGGCGGCGTCAATCTCGTCGTCGTTCCAATCGACTATTCGGAGAATGAGCGGGTCCTGGTCGAAGAGCTGCGCCATCGGCTGCCCTGGCCGGCCAGTCCCATGCCGAATGGCTAGAAGCAGCTGAATTCAGGTCGTATCGAGCTGAATTCACCGCTTCACGCTTTTCGGCATCATGCTCCAGAGCAAGTCCGGATAGTGCGACGGCGTTTTGCGAAGCAAGCGACACAAAACAAAACGGCCCGCCTTTCGGCGGGCCGTTCGGTTTCAAGCTGTAAGCCCGATTACTGAGCAGGTGCCGGAGCCGGAGCGGGCGCCGGGGCGGGTGCAGGCGCAGGAGCCGGGGCTGGCGCCGGAGCGGGTGCAGGCTCCGGAGCCGGAGCGGGCGTCGCGGGCGCTGGTTCAGGAGCCGGGGCCGGCGTGCTGGCGGCCGGCGGTTCAGCCGGGGCCGGGGCATGCTCGCCGCCGCTTCTGCCAAAAACATAATACGCAACAATGGCCAGGATAATGACAACAAGGGCGATCAGCCACCCGCTGCCGCCGCCACCCGATCTGGGAGGCGGGCTCGAAGGGGTGAAGGGGTCGTTAGGGTTCGCCATGAAACGTGTCCTCCTTGGATGAAAGTCATCAAAATAACAGCCATCAACGCGCTGATCCCGCATCGGGTTTCACGCGAACGGACGGAAAGCGCTGAAAAACCGGCGTTTTCAGGTCCGCCAGCCGCCAGACGACTCAGTTGACGGCGGTAACAGTATACCCTGCCTTGCGAAAATCCTCGACCAGTCCTTCCGGACCGGGCAGATGCATGGCGCCGACGGCCATGAAGACGTTGCCCTTGGCCAAAATCGGCATCGCGTGCGCGGCCATCACCTCGTTGCGGCTGGTAATCATGGTCAGCTCGAAGGCGGCATAGCCGGCCTGGTCGTCGGCGGTCTCGGGCAGCACCGCCTTGAACAGCGGCCAGAACATGCCGACCTCGCCGCGCTGGTAGAGCACGATCATGGTTTCGTTGACGTCGTTGACCTTGTCGCCGAGCTTCATCGTCTCGACCAGGCTCTTCATGTGGAATTCGAGCGGCAGCGAGGCCATGGCGCGCAGCTGGCCAACGGCGGTCTCGAGCCCTTCGACCTCCTTTCCCGCGGCCTTGGCGTCGGAAGCGAGCTTGACGTCCAGCACGGGTTCGCCGGCGGACTGGCGCGCCACCTCGCAGGCCGGCAACGCCATCATCGCCGACAGGATCCACGGCTTCATCTTGGCGACCGTTGCCGGCGGGATGCCGCGGGCGTCGAGCCCCTTGTTCAGCGCCGCCGCATCGTCCGGCGACAGGAGCGAGGACAAGGTGGTGTTGTCGGTGAACATCATCAGGCCGGGTTCGCTGGCCATCGCGGCCATCATCTTGGCCTTGTCCATCGCATCGGTGGTTTCGATGACGATGGTGCCGGCGCCATCATAGGCTTTCTGCGCGGCGGCCGGCAGCGTGGTGACGCGCGTGTCGGTCATGTGCATGGTGCCGAACAAATAGGACGGTTTCTCGCCTGGCTTCTCCAGCTTCCACAACAGGCCCTTGCCGTTCGGAACGGCCGCCGCTTCGGTCTCGACCTCCTGGAAGGTGGCGGGATCGTTCTTCTCCAGCGCGGTCAACAGATCGGCGCCGGCGCAATTGGGGGCTTCGGCATGCGCCCGGCTCGCGAGCAGCAGAACGACGATAAAGGACAGGAAAAACAGCAGGTTGAGCGCCGCGAGCAGCTTCAACGAGACAAGGGCCGCGCGGTCGGCAATGGCGATGACGCGTTTCATGCGAAGCGTCTTAGCGCTGAAAAGCGGCAAAACCGTTAATCGGTGGGGTGAAATTGTTTGAGGTGCGGCGATCTTGGACGTTCGCTCGGGTTTGTCGGATCGAATACCTTGGCGATTTGCTGAAACGCCCATCGACGAAGTCAGGGGGCTCACGCCCTCGGATGTGCCCTCTCGTAGATGTCGAGCAGCCTCGCGGTGTCGACGCCGGTGTAGATCTGCGTGGTCGACAGGCTGGCGTGGCCGAGCAGTTCCTGGATGGTGCGCAGGTCGCCGCCGCGGCCAAGCAGGTGAGTGGCGAAGGAATGCCGCAGCGCGTGCGGCGTCGCGGTGTCTGGCAGGTTCAGCGCCGAGCGCAGCTTCGCCATCTCGCGCTGGATGATGGCCGGGTTGAGCGGGCCGCCGCGGGCGCCGCGGAACAAGAGGTCCCTGGGACCGATGTGGAAGGGACAGAGCCGGCGGTATTCCGCGACCGCCTTGCAGGCCACCGGCAGCACCGGCGCCAGCCGCGTCTTGCCGCCCTTACCGGTGACGCGCAGCACGATGTCGGCTTCCGTCGCCAGATCGGCGCCGGTCAACCCCAGCGCTTCCGAAATGCGCAGGCCGGAGCCATAGAGCAGCGTCAGCACTGCGGCGTTGCGCGCCGCGATCCAGGGTTCTTCGGCGAGTTGGCCCTCCATCGCCACGACCTTTCTGGCGTCGCTTGCCGTCAGCGGTTTGGGCAGCGATTTCGGCTGGCGCGGCGCGCGCAGAGCGACGGCACCCGCTGCGTTGACGAGGCCGCGTTTCTCAAGAAAGCGCAGCAGCGAGCGAATGCCGGCAAGGCCGCGCCCCAGCGTGCGGGCGCCGGCGCCGTCATTGCGGCGCTTGGCAAGGAAGCCGCGCAGGTCGGCGGGGCGCAGGTCGGCGATGTCGGAAATGCCCGGCGGGCCGCCGCAATGTCCGGTCAAAAAATGCAGGAACTGGCGGGTGTCGCGCTCATAGGCCTCGACCGTCTCCGGCGACAGCCGGCGCTCATGCGCCAGCGTCTGCAGCCAGGTCTCGCGCGCCGCCTGGAGGTCGGGTTTGGCCGGGATGAGGAATTCCTGCATGGCGGCATTGTCATGCATGCGGGTTAGGAAGCGGTGAAGAGGGCCTCATTGAAATGATGGCGTCAGAGGGCTAGAGCAAGACAAAGGAAGTGCCGCCATGTCGAAGCTCGAAAACCCCGTACAGATGGCCGTCATCGGTGCCGCGCACGGCATCAAGGGCGAACTCAGGGTGAAAACCTTCACCGGCGATCCGCTGGCGCTGGCCGATTACGGCCCGCTCTTCGCCAAGGACGGCCGCGCCTTTCATATCACCGATATCAGGCCTGCCGGGACCGTCGTGGTGGTACGTTTCAAGGGCATTGGCGACCGCAACGCCGCCGAGGCTTTGGCCGGCACGGAGCTGTTCGTCGACCGTTCGGTGCTGCCGGACGACGGCGAGGAGGACGAGTTCTATCATGCCGACCTCATCGGCCTCGACGTCAGGGACGATACAGGCGTCATCGGCAAGGTCGTGGCCGTGCATAATTTCGGCGGCGGCGACATACTCGATGTCACCCTTGCCGGCCGCAAGGGCGTGCTGATCCCGTTCACGCAGGCCGCGGTGCCGCATGTCGCGATCGCTGACGGTTTCGTCGAGGTCGATCCGCTGGCGGCCGGACTGGTCGATGACGAGGAGAACGAGGGCCGGTCCGGCTTCGACCCCAAGGGCAGGCCGCGCGGACCGAAGGATGCCGGGGGCAACCGTTGAGCTTTGCCGCTTCGGTGCTCACGCTCTATCCGGAGATGTTCCCGGGCGCGCTCGGCCTGTCGCTGGCCGGCCGGGCGCTGGAGGCCGGCACATGGTCGCTGGAGGCGATCCAGATCCGCGATTTCGCCACCGACAGGCACCGCACCGTCGACGACACGCCGGCCGGCGGCGGCGCCGGCATGGTGATGCGCGCCGACGTGCTGGCGAAGGCGATCGACCATGCTTCGCCGCCGGGCGATGAGCGTCCAAGGCTGCTGATGAGCCCGCGCGGAAAACCGCTGACCCAGGCCCGCGTGCGGGAGCTCGCCGCCGGCCCGGGCGCCGTCATCCTGTGCGGCCGCTTCGAAGGCGTCGACCAGCGGCTGATCGAGACACGGGGGCTGGAGGAGATTTCGATCGGCGATTTCATCCTGTCCGGCGGCGAGCCGGCCGCCCTGGTGCTGCTCGACGCCGTGGTGCGGCTGCTGCCCGGCGTGATGGGCAATGCCGTCTCGGGCGAGGAAGAGAGTTTCGAGAACGGCCTGCTCGAGCATCCGCACTATACGCGGCCGCAGGAATTCGAGGGCCGGCCGATCCCGGACGTGCTGATTTCCGGCAACCACAAGAAGATCGCCGAATGGCGGCGCGCGGAGGCGGTGAAGCTGACGCGGGAACGGCGGCCAGACCTGTTGGCGCCGGATCACCCTTTGGTGAAATAGTAGAAGGCGAGAAACAGGCCGACGGCGACGACGAAGCCGCGCACCACGCCCTGCGGCACGCGCTTGGCGATCCAGACGCCGGCATAGCCGCCAAGCGCGCCGCCCGGGATCATGACGATCGCCTGCGGCCAGGCGACGACGCCGCCGGAGACGAAGACGAGGATGGCAATGGCCGCGATGACCACGGCCAGCATGTTCTTCAGCGCATTGAGCTTGTGATAGTCGCCGGCCTGGGTCAGGCCGAGCGTCGCCAGCATCATCACGCCCATGCCGGCGCCGAAGAAGCCGCCATAGACGGACGTTGCGAACTGGGCGAGCGAACCCGTCAGAGAGCCGACCCAGGCCTGGTGGTCCGGTCCGGCTTCCGGTTTCAGCCATGGCCCGGCGGCGAACAGCGCAGTCGCGGCGATCAGCAGCCACGGCACCAGCGCGCGGAACGACGGGTTGGAAAGCGCAAGCAGGATGAGCGAACCGGCCAGCGCGCCGAAGGCGGAGATCACGCAAAGCAGCAGCGCCTGGCGCCAGAAATGCCTGATGTCATCGAGATAGGCGAGCGTCGAGGTGATGTAGCCGGGAAACTGCGTCACCGAGGAGGTGGCGTTGGCGACGATCGGCGGCACGCCGACCAGCGTCATGGCACCGAATGTGACGAAGGTGCCGCCGCCGGCGACGGCATTGACCGCGCCGGAGACGAACCCAGCGAGAAACAGCAAGGCGGCATCGAAAAGACTCATTTCCCCCGCTTAGAAAGCTTGCGAGGCGGGCGCAACCTGTCACGGCGGCCATGTCATGGGGCCATCAAGCGCAAAAAATATGCCTGAAAGTCCTTTTTTGATGCATGTCGTCGCCCCAGAACCGCGCACACTTCTGGGCGACATGCATTTGGACGTGACAAAGCGCCGAAATAGCTGTATGTCGCCGCCCGAACCGGAAGAACGATCTTCTGGGCCCGTCAACAAATGACGGTGTAGCCGTCCCTGCCCAATGTCCTTTCCTCGGACAAAGGGCATAGCCGAGCGGTCGTTGGAACTGCAAGGCGAGTTGAGGACGCTCTGACTGTCGGAAGAACAAGAAGTGGATATTTGAGATGGATCTCATCCGTCAGCTCGAGGCCGAACAGGCCGCCAAGATCGAAGCCAAGCGCAAGCTGCCCGAATTCCAGCCGGGCGACACCGTGCGCGTCCAGGTGCGCGTCACCGAAGGCAGCCGCACCCGCGTGCAGGCCTATGAGGGCGTCGTCATCGCCCGCTCCGGCTCCGGCTTCCAGGAGAATTTCACCGTCCGCAAGATTTCCTACGGCGAAGGCGTCGAGCGCGTTTTCCCGGTCTATTCGCCGATGGTCGAGGGCGTCGAGATCGTGCGCCGCGGCAAGGTACGCCGCGCCAAGCTCTATTACCTGCGCGACCGTCGCGGCAAGTCGGCCCGCATTTCGGAAAACACCGGCGTGCGCGCCCGCAAGCTGAACGACGAAGAGCGTGACGCTTTGGCCGCCGAGCGCGCCCGCATCGAGGCCGAGAAGGTCGCCGCCGCCCAGGCGCTGGCCGCCGAGACGGCCGCCAAGGAAGCCGCCGAGAAGAAGGCCGCCGCCGAGGCTGCTTCAGCCGAATAAGGCTTTGCGAATTAGGTTCTGGAAAGGCGGCTTCGGCCGCCTTTTTATTTTGGGGAAAGATCCCGGCCCTCCAAGTTCCCGATCAGTCAGGTTCCTATCCTACCTGCCTCCACGCACCGCATAGGTTGGTGATGGGAAACATCTGAGCTTCGTCATCCACGGGCGGAACAAGGAGCATAGCGACGCAGCGCAGACCCGAGGATCCATTCCGTGACATCGAGGCTCCGCAACAGTGCAGAATTCTGCCCCGCTGCACTCCATGGCTGAGGTAACGGAATGGATCCTCGGGTCTGCGCTCCGCTTCGCGTCGCTCCGCCCGTGGATGACGAAGCTGAGGGGCTGCCGCCGATTCATCCGAACATCGGAGACGGGCGCATTGTACCCCTTGACATCTAATTATCTTGTACACTAAATAATCGTGTACAAATCAACGGAGATCGAAAATGTCTGCACTCTACACCGCCCAGGCTCACGTCAGCGGCGGCCGCAACGGTCACGGCGAAACCAGCGACGGCCTGCTCAAGGTCGACCTTGCGATGCCGAAGGAGCTCGGCGGCAAGGGCGGCGCCACCAATCCGGAACAGCTTTTCGCCGTCGGATACGCAGCCTGCTTCGAGAGCGCGGTGCGCTTCGTCGCCCGTCAGCAGAAGCTGCCGCTTGAGGACGCTTCGATTACATCCACGGTGAGCCTCTATCCGAACGACCAGGGCGGCTTCAGGCTCGGCGTCGCGGTGGCGGCCGAGA
Organism: Mesorhizobium sp. WSM3859; assembly: GCF_002295065.1. Classification (GTDB taxonomy): domain Bacteria; phylum Pseudomonadota; class Alphaproteobacteria; order Rhizobiales; family Rhizobiaceae; genus Mesorhizobium. The sequence continues at coordinate 13,883 of NZ_NSGG01000020.1, read as the reverse complement.
TCAAGGGGCTTGATCAGGCGGGCGCCGAGGCGCTTGTATCGGAAGCGCACAAGATCTGCCCCTATTCCAACGCCATCCGGGGCAATATCGATGTGGCGCTGTCTACCACGGCACTTCCGGCAAAGGCAGCATGACGATGACAACTGAGACCATGGCCAAGCAAGCCCCGGAGCAAGACGCCGGGGCTATCGCCGTGCCGCGTCTCGACCAGCAGCTCTGCTTTGCGCTTTATTCGGCGAGCGGGCTGATGACCAAGCTCTACCGGCCGCTGCTCGACCCGCTCGGCCTTACTTATCCGCAATATCTGGCGATGCTGGCGCTGTGGCAGCATTCGCCGAGCACGATCGGCGAGCTTGGCGCGGCGCTCGGGCTCGATTCGGCGACGCTGACGCCGCTGATCAAGCGCATGGAGACAGGCGGCCTCGTGACGCGCCGGCGCGATGCCGCCGACGAGCGCCGGGTGCTGGTCGAACCGACCGCCAAGGGCCAGGCGCTGAGGGCGAAGATGAAGGACGTGCAGGAAGGGCTAAGCTGCGGCATGCCGCTGGAGCGGGCCGAGCTGAAGGCTCTGCACGGCACGCTGACACGGCTGGTCGCGGGGCTGCGCGAGGCTACGGCCAATCAGGACTGATCGCCGCAAAGGCAGTCCTCGAAACCATCCTCAAAGAGCATCGGATTTGCCTTTGGTACGCAACGTCGCAGCGGACCGGCTTGCATGGCGCTTGCGGCAAGCTCTATCTCTTTGTTTTTACGCAATTCCGGACGGAAAACCGCTTCACACTTTTCCTGGAATTGCTCTAAAGTCGGCGCCGGATTTTCCCAGGCCGCGAAATTGCAGCGCGGTCGCACCTTCGGAGATTTGTCATGACCAAGTCGAAATTGCTGCTGGCCGCCATGGTGGCCTGCCTCCTCGCGCCTGTCGCCGCGCTCGCCGACAATTTGCCCGACCTCGGCGGCAAGAAGGTCGTGGTGGTGACGGAAAACGCCTATCCGCCGCTGCAGTTCATCGACAAGAAGACCGGCAAGCAGATCGGCTGGGAATATGACGCGATGGACGAGATTGCCAAGCGGCTGAACTTCAAGGTCGAATACCAGAACACCTCCTGGGACGCGATGATCCAGGCGGTTTCGGACAACCAGTACAACATCGGCATGACCGGCATCACCATCAAGGACGACCGCAAGGAGAAGGTCGACTTTTCCGACCCCTATATGCGCTCGGAGCAGTTCATGCTGGTGCGCGGCGACGAAAGCCGCTTCACCGACGCCAAGAGTTTCGGCGCCTTCAAGGACGGGCTGATCGGCGCCCAGCCGGGCACCACGCCCTTCTACACCGCCGTCTACAGCGTGCTCGACGGCAATGAGCAGAATCCGCGCATCAAGCTGTTCGAGACCTTCGGCGCGACCGTGCAGGCGCTGAAGGCGGGCGACGTCGACGTCGTGCTGACCGACGGCACCGCCGGCAAGGGCTATGTCGACGCCTCCGAAGGCAAGCTGAAGCTGATCGGCGGCCCGCTCGGCACCGAGGACTTTGGCTTCATCTTCCCGAAGGGCTCGGAGCTGGTGAAGCCGGTCAACGCCGCCATCGCCTCGCTCAAGGCCGACGGCACGTTGGACAAGCTCAACAAGAAGTGGTTCCTCGATTACAAGATGGGGCAGTAGGCGCTGTTGTCGCGACGGCCGGCAAAGCTGCCAATCTCCCCCCTTGCGGGGGAGATGCCCGGCAGGGCAGAGGGGGGTGTGCCGGAACGCGACATCTCCATTCCAAGCTTCTTCGAAGAGAATCCGACCAGAGGCCGTGATCGCGACCTGCTGACAGGCAGGCGGGACAGCACCCCCCTCTGTCCTGCCGGACATCTCCCCCGCAAGGGGGGAGATCAGCAATTCTTGCGACGGCATCTATTCGCCAGCGTTGGGAACTGATGCCAGCCACCACATCCACCGCCAAATCCGAATTCCCGTGGTGGCTTGCCGCCGCGGCCGTGCTCGCAGTGGCCGCAGCCCTCGCCATCGCGTCCAGCGACCTCTATGCCGAGGTCTTCGCCACCGTCGCCAAGGGCATTGGCATCACCATCTTCGTCACCGCGGTCGCCTTTGCGCTCGCCTCCGCGCTTGGGCTCGGCATCGCGCTGATGGCGCTGTCGGGATCGCAATGGCTGCGGCAGATCGCGCGCTTCTATGTCGAGATCATCCGCGGCGTGCCGATCCTGGTGCTGTTGTTCTGGATCGCCTTTGCCGGCGCGCCGGCCTTCGTCGCCGCCTGGAATGCGCTGACCGCGCCGCTGCAGAGCACCGGCCTGATGGGCGAACTCCTGGTGCGCGATATCTCGCTGCTCTGGCGCGCCATCATGGCGTTGACCATCGGCTACTCGGCCTTCATCTCGGAGGTGTTCCGCGCCGGCATCCAGTCGGTCGAGAAGGGCCAGATCGAAGCCGCCAAGGCGCTCGGGCTCAGCCGGGCGCAGCGCTTCCGGCTGATCGTGTTCCCGCAGGCGATCCGCATGATCCTGCCGCCGCTCGGCAACGATTTCGTCGCCATGGTCAAGGATTCCTCGCTGGTCTCCGTGCTCGGCGTCGCCGACATCACCCAGATGGGCAAGGTCTATGCCGCCGGCTCGTTCCGCTTCTTCGAGACCTATTCGATCGTCGCCTATATCTATCTCATCCTGACCATCGGCCTGTCGCTGGCGCTGCGGGCATTGGAGCAGCGCCTGCGCCGGCAGCATCGGGAATAGCCGGCCGACAAAGTCCGCGCTACCTTGGGAGCCCTAAGATCCGGCGCGGAGGAAACGCCCCATGAATATCGACAAGGCCAATGCGGCGCTGGATTCCGTCTATTCGGCCGAGACGCCGGAAGGGCTCGCCAAGGCCTATGCCGAATGGGCCGCGACCTATGACAGCGAGACCGCCTCGCTCGGCTACCTTCTGCCGTTTCTGATCACCGCCTGGGTGGCGCGGCATGTGCCGGCCGGCGAAGGTCCGCTGCTCGACGCCGGCTGCGGCACCGGCCTTTCGGGTCCGTCGCTGAAGGCGCTGGGCTATGGCGACATCGCCGGCCTCGACCTCTCCGACGACATGCTGAAGCTCGCCGGCAGCCGCCAGGCCGGTGGCAAGCCGGCCTATAGCGAGCTGACGAAGGCAATGCTCGGCGGGCCGCTGCCCTGGCCCGACCGGTATTTCCGCGCCTTCTTCTCGACCGGCGTCTTCACCATCGGCCACGCGCCGGCCGCCGGCCTGCACGAGCTGGTGCGCATCACCAAAAGCGGCGGCCACGCCATCTTCACCGTGCGCGACCAGGTTTTCGAGAGCGGCGGTTTCCAAGCGGTGTTCGACGAGCTCGCGCAGGCGAGGAAATGGCGCCTGGTCGAGCAGAGTCCCTGGTTCCGCTGCTATGCTATCGGCGATCCGGAGGCGCTCGTGAAGACCTTTGTGTTTGAGGTGGTGTGAGCGCCAGCCTCTCCTTCCCCCCTTGTGGGGGAAGGTGGCCGCGTAGCGGCCGGATGAGGGGTGCTCCAGGGAATGCCAGCGTCTCACTCCGCTGGAACACCCCTCAACCGTCTCGGCGCTACCGCGCCGATCCACCTTCTCCCACAAGGGGAGAAGGGGAAGTCACGCTAATTGCCGAAAAGCCAAAACATTGCTATCTACCCCGCCATGGAAAAGCTTTTCAGCGATCCGGCCTACAAGGGTTTCGTGCTGCAGGACAGAAAGCGCCTGCCGTCGCGTTTCTCCGCGCGCGTTTGCGGCGCGTTGACCAGCCGACTTAACTGACCCGGCCGATCGCAGTCGTCGCGCCGGATGGCCGGCGTGCTTTTCCCATTCTCATATCGACGGATTTACGCACATGAGCGCACCGCGCACCCTCTACGACAAGATCTTCGACGACCACGTCGTCGACCGCCAGGACGACGGCACCTGCCTGCTCTATATCGACCGCCACCTCGTGCACGAGGTCACCAGCCCGCAGGCCTTCGAAGGCCTGCGCATGTCGAACCGCAAGGTTCGCCATCCGGAAAAGACGCTGGCCGTGGTCGACCATAACGTGTCGACCTCGCCGGAGCGCAAGTTCGGCATCAAGAACGAGGAAAGCCGCATCCAGGTCGAGGCGCTGGCCAGGAATGCCAAGGATTTCGGCATCGAATATTATTCCGAGAACGACGTCCGCCAGGGCATCGTCCACATCATCGGGCCCGAGCAGGGCTTCACCCTGCCCGGCATGACCATCGTGTGCGGCGACAGCCACACGTCCACGCACGGCGCCTTCGGCGCGCTCGCGCATGGCATCGGCACGTCAGAGGTCGAGCATGTGCTCGCCACCCAGACGCTGATCCAACGCAAGGCCCGGAATATGCTGGTGCGCGTCGACGGCCAGCTGCCTGAAGGCGTCACCGCCAAGGACATCATCCTCGCCATCATCGGCGAGATCGGCACGGCCGGCGGCACCGGCTACGTCATCGAATATGCGGGTGAAGCGATCCGCTCGCTGTCGATGGAAGGCCGCATGACGATCTGCAACATGTCGATCGAGGCTGGCGCGCGCGCCGGCCTGATCGCGCCGGACGAGACGACCTTCGCCTATGTCAAGGACAAGCCGCGCGCGCCCAAGGGCGCGGCGTGGGATGCGGCGCTTGCCTACTGGAAGACGCTCAAGTCGGACGAAGGCGCGCATTTCGACAAGGTGATCGTGCTCGACGCGGCGAAGCTGCCGCCGATCGTCTCCTGGGGCTCCTCGCCGGAGGACGTCGTCTCGGTGCAGGGCATCGTGCCGAACCCCGAAGACATCACGGACGAGAACAAGCGTTCCTCCAAGCATCGGGCACTGGAATATATGGGCCTGACGCCTGGAACCAAGATCACCGACATCGCGCTCGACCGCGTCTTCATCGGTTCCTGCACCAATGGCCGCATCGAGGATTTGCGCGCCGCTGCCAAGGTGGTCGAAGGCAAGAAGGTCAATCCGCGCGTCAACGCCATGATCGTGCCGGGTTCCGGCCTGGTGAAGGAGCAGGCCGAGGCCGAAGGTCTCGACAAGATCTTCGTCGCCGCCGGCTTCGACTGGCGCGAGCCGGGCTGCTCGATGTGTCTCGCCATGAACGACGACCGTTTGAAGCCGCATGAACGCTGCGCATCGACCTCGAACCGCAACTTCGAGGGTCGCCAGGGCTTCAAGGGCCGCACCCATCTGGTGTCGCCGGCCATGGCCGCAGCCGCGGCGATCGCAGGCCACTTCGTCGACATCCGCGACTGGAAGTAAGCGCCGGCTTGGAAAGCAGGAAGAGTCGGAATCAGTGCAAGCGCTGGGGATTAGCCGAATCCTCCCCAACGTCGTCATTCCAGGGCGAAGCAGGAGCGTAAGCTCCGTCGCGGAGACCCTGGAATCCATGCCGTTACCTTAATCGAAGGGTGCAGTGGAGTAGAATTCTGCGCTGCTGCAGCGCCTTGGGGTCACGGCATGGATCCTCGGGTCTGCGCCGCGTCGCTTCGCTCCTTGCTTCGCCCGTGGATGACGATTGCGATGGGCGTTCCGGCCAATTGCCAAGGCATGCCAACGCAGCATATCCGACCGGCCGAAATTTCCGTGCCAGAAAACTTACCTGCGGATGATCTCGTGAAACTCCTCACGCCGGCCGGGCTCGTCGGCGGCGACGACCAATGCCAGCTGGCGGTCGTCGAAGATCTTGAACCACTCGTCCCATTCGACCAACTCGTAGCCGCCGGCGTTGGGCGGGCGTTCCGGCCGGTCCTCGTCCTCATAGGCCTGCTGATCAAACACCAGACGAAGCATGGCCTGCGTGCCAGGCTCCGGAGATACGTCGACAATGGCCGGAAAGCCGGCCCGCGCCGCCGCCCAGGAACGGATTTCATCGTGATCGGTCAAAGTGATCGTGTCGGCCATCGCAATCGTCTCCTGTCTGGCGTCTCCAGTCTGGCCGGACAACGCTGCTCCGGCAAGCCCGGTTCCCCACGGTCTCGCGACCCTATCTGCCGGAGGGCTTAACCGCTTGTTTGGGCTTGCGCCCTAGTATCTCTCCTTGGGTAAGTTGGGGAAAGTCGCAGTCCTTTGGACACTGGTCTGCTCATAGCGCTGCTCAATCCGACGATAGCGCTGGCGCTTGGCGCTGCGTTCCTCGTGCTGTGGCGCTATCAGCGCCACCGGCCGTATCTGGCCGTGCTCGGCGCCAGCTACTGCCTGTCGGCCCCGGGGTTCCTGCTGCAATATTTCACGCTGCCGATCGGCATGGCGCTGACCAAGCTTGTTTCCAACGTCTGCTTCACGATCGCGGCCTGTTGCCTTTCCAGCGCAATCATCGCGCGTTACGGACGGCGCGTGCCTTTTGTCGGTATCGGCGTCGTCACCGGCGGCGGGCTCGCCGCCTTTCTGTGGTTTATGTTCATCCAACCGGACCTCACCTGGCGCGTGCTCGTCATGAATTTCGGCTTCGGCGCGCTCAGCCTGCTGGTCGCGGCGGAACTGAGAACGGTTCGCGACAACGGTCCGACCGAAAAGATCCTGTTCGCGCTGTCGCTGTTGTCGGGGCTGAACTTCATCGCCCGCACGCTGGTCGTCGTCATCGCGCACGGGCCGTTCCCCAGCTATGACGGTTTCTACGGCTCGTCCTATTGGACAACGGCGCTGCTTTCGCACGCGCTTTTGTCGCTTCTGACCGCGCTTAGCCTGTTCACGGCCGCGGCGCTCGACGTGATGAGGACATTGAAGGCCGAGACCCACACCGATCCGCTCTCCGGCATCCTCAACCGCCGCGGCTTCGAGGAGCGGGCGACCCAGCTGCTTGACCAGTGCCGCAAGGCCGGCTTTCCCGTCGCCCTGGTGCTGGCCGACCTCGATCATTTCAAGGCGCTGAACGACCGGCACGGGCATGAGGCCGGCGACCGGGTGATCGCCGACTTCGCCGCCAAGCTCAGTTCCGCCACCGGCGCGCGCGGAGCCGCCGGCCGCATCGGCGGCGAAGAATTCGCCGTGCTTCTGCCGCTCAGCGACCTGGGGGCGGCAAGGCTCTTCGCGGAAGCGATCCGCTCCTTCTATTCGGCCGGCGCGGTCGACGGCTTGCCGCCCGGCACCAGGGTAACCGCAAGCTTCGGCGTCGCCGCGCGCTCCGGCAGCGAAGGGCTGATGCCGTTGATGCGGCGCGCCGACGAAGCGCTCTACAAGGCCAAGAAGAACGGCCGCGACAGCGTGCGGCTGTCCTATGAGAGGCCGGAAACGACGTTCGTCGCCGAGCGGCTCGCAGCCGGGTGAAGCAAGTGGGCTCCCGCGACTTCGTGTCCACGGGTCTGCGCACAGCGCCAGCTTCGGCGCGGCCGAACTTCTAGCCGACGAGGGTTTTGCCGAACTGTTGCGGCGCGCCGACGCCGCGCTCGCGACTACGTGCGCGTGTCAGGCGCGACGTGGCGGCGCCAGGCGCTGGCGATCGTCAACGGCAAGGGCTGAGATTGGGCATCTCGCCGTCGGAAAGCCCGTACATATAGGAGCGCCCCTTCACCAGCACCGGCGCCTGGTAGCAGCCGGGCGCGCCGGGCTCGTCCGCGTCGTCATAGGCGACATCCGGCTGGCCGGCGCTGGTGAATTCGGAAAGTTTTTTCGCCAGCTTGCCCTCGCCGACGATGATGCGCTTGTAGCCGGCGGCGCTGTCGATGACGAGATTGCCGAAGGAATCGGCATAGACGCGGTCGTGATGGCGCAAGCCGGCTTCGGCCGGCGCGGCGATCGCCAGGATCAGCCCCGCCAGCATTGCTGCGGCAACGCTTGCCCGCACTGAATTCGAACGCATGTCGCTCTCCCTTGATGGCGCGACGGATCGCGCCTGGATTCCGGTTCGAATCGGAAATTAACCCTTTCTTAACCTTTGTTAAGAGGCGGAGGGCTTTCGGCGCCGGTTCTTAAGGAACATGGTTAATTTTCGAGGGCCCGGTTCTTGCCAGCCGCAGGGCAGGCATGCAGCCGGCTGACTCCGGGTGAACTTGATCTTGATGCGTCGCGTGGCTAGAGCGGTTCGCCGTTTAACGGAAACGACAAACCACTCTATCTCTTTGTTTTGACGCAATTCCGGACGGAAAACCGTTTCACACTTTTCCTGGAATTGCTGTAGCGTGCCGCGCACGAAAGGGCAGCGCATGAGCTTTGGCCACACGGTTCGGGTGTCGATCACCATCCCGCTGCTTCTCGCGGCCGCGGCCTGCGTGCCGCAGGACGGCGCGCCGAAGGCGGCGAGTGCCGCGCCGCCCTCGGTGTCGCCTGCTCCGGCCCCGCAGTCCACCGCACCCGCGCCGTCCGCAGTTGCAACGCCCCCGCTAACTGCAACGGCCCCGGCATCCGCAACGGTCAAGACGCCTGCGCCCGCAACCAAGATCGTCACCGACCTCACCGTGCCGCGATCCGGCATCGGGACGGCCACCTACAGATGCGGCAATGGCGGCGTGATCACCATCCAGAATCTCGGTTCGTCGCTGCGCGTGGTCCGGCCGGACGGCTCGACCGAGGAGTTTGCCGCCTCGCCGGCCAACCAGAGCAGCCGCTACCAGGAAGCGGCTACGCATGACGCAATCGTGATCGACGGCCGCGAGGCGCTGGTGATGAAGAGGGGATCTACCCCGCAGACCTGTCGCAGATAGCAGGCGGGCTGATCTTCAGGTGAGGCCGGCCTGCAAACGGCAGCTTCCTGCGCTTCCGGTGCTCACGTACTCTAAGTACGCTCCGCTCCGGTTCTCGGAACCTGCCATTTTCGACTCGGCCTGACCTGAATCTCAACCCACCCGGCGCGCGATCTTGCTGCACTGCAACGAGACCTTGCGCCGGCTTCGAAACAGCCGCTAATCGATTGAAGCGCGCGACCACCGGTTTGTCAGACTAAATGATGTTTCCAAAACGATTTTCCGGCTTTGACGCGGTGCAAAAAGAGCATTAGAAACCGCCTGTCCGGAGCCATATAGGAGGGCGGCAAACGCCGCATTTCCCATCCGGCTTCAGAGATGCCGAACTGGGGGAGCCATGAGCAAATCACCAGCCACCCGCGCAGTTGCCAGACGTGAACGACCGCTCTCGCCGCATCTGACGATCTACCGGCCGCCGATCACGATGACGATGTCGATCATCCATCGCATCACCGGCGGCGCGCTTTATTTCGGTACGCTGCTGGTGGCGGCGTGGCTGATCGCCGCTTCGAGCTCGCAGGCCGCCTTCGACTGGGTCGACTGGGCCTTCGGTTCCTGGCTCGGCCGGCTGGTTCTGTTCGGTTACACCTGGGCGCTGATGCACCACATGCTGGGCGGGCTTCGCCACCTCATCTGGGATACCGGCGCGGGGCTCGAAAAACACACCGCCTCGAAGATCGCATGGGCGACACTCGCCGGCTCGATCGTGCTGACGCTCCTGATCTGGATAGCCGGCTATGGGGCGCGGGGGGCTTTCTGATGAGCGCGAACAACACCGATATGCGTACGCCGCTCGCCAAGGTGCGCGGCCTGGGCTCGGCCCGCGAGGGCACGCAGCATTTCTGGCGCCAGCGGCTGACGGCAATCGCCAATATCCCACTGCTGTTGTTCTTCGTCGGCTTCCTGATCGCGGTCAACGGCCACGGCTACACGGAAGTGCGGGCGGCACTCGCCAACCCGTTCGTGGCGCTGGTGCTGGCGCTGGTGCTGATCTCCGGCCTTTATCACATGCGGCTCGGCATGCAGGTCATTATCGAGGACTATGTGCATGGCGAGGGCATGAAGCTGGCGCTGATCGCGCTCAACACCTTCTTCCCAGTCGCAGTCGGCGTCGCTTCGCTGTTCGCCCTGCTCAAACTCGCATTCGGAGGCTGACGTTTTGGCCAACGCAAATACAGCCGGCACGGCTTCAGCCTACACTTTTGTCGATCACAAATTCGATGTGGTGATCGTCGGCGCCGGCGGCGCCGGCCTGCGCGCCACGCTCGGCATGGCCGAGCAGGGGCTGCGCACCGCCTGCATCACCAAGGTGTTCCCGACCCGCTCGCACACGGTTGCCGCGCAGGGTGGCATCGCCGCCTCGCTCGCCAATATGGGCCCCGACAACTGGCAGTGGCACCTCTTCGACACCGTCAAGGGATCGGACTGGCTGGGCGACATCGACGCGCAGGAATATATGGTGCGCGAGGCGCCCGCCGCCGTCTACGAGCTCGAGCATTACGGCGTGCCGTTCTCGCGCACCGAAGAGGGCAAGATCTACCAGCGGCCCTTCGGCGGCATGATGATGAATTTCGGCGAAGGCCCGCCGGTGCAGCGCACCTGCGCGGCCGCCGACCGCACCGGCCATGCCATGCTGCACACGCTCTACGGCCAGTCGCTGAAGAACAATGCGCAGTTCTTCATCGAATATTTCGCGCTCGACCTGATCACGGCGCCGGACGGCACCTGCACCGGCGTGGTGGCCTGGAACCTCGATGACGGCACCATCCACCGCTTCTCGGCCAAGATGGTGGTGCTGGCGACCGGCGGCTATGGCCGCGCCTATTTCTCCGCCACCTCGGCGCATACCTGCACCGGCGATGGCGGTGGCATGGCGGCCAGAGCCGGGCTTGCGCTGCAGGACATGGAGTTCGTGCAGTTCCACCCGACCGGCATCTATGGCGCCGGCTGCCTGATCACCGAAGGCGCGCGCGGCGAGGGCGGCTATCTGGTCAATTCCGAAGGCGAGCGCTTCATGGAGCGCTATGCACCATCCGCAAAGGACCTAGCCTCGCGCGATGTGGTCTCGCGCTGCATGACGATGGAGATCCGCGAAGGTCGCGGCGTCGGGCCGAAGAAGGATCACATCTTCCTGCATCTCGACCATCTCGATCCGGCGGTGCTGCATGAGCGGCTGCCCGGCATTTCGGAATCGGCGAAGATTTTCGCCGGCGTCGATCTCACCAAGGAGCCGATCCCGGTGCTGCCGACGGTGCACTACAATATGGGCGGCGTGCCGACCAATTATTGGGGCGAGGTGCTCGACCCGGCGGCCGAGAATCCCGACCGCGTGCTGCCCGGTCTGATGGCGGTGGGCGAGGCCGCGTGCGCGTCCGTGCACGGCGCCAACCGGCTGGGCTCCAACTCGCTGATTGATCTTGTCGTCTTCGGCCGAGCCGCGGCGCTGCGCGCCGGCGAGGTGATCGACCGCAATTCGCCCATCCCTGCGCCCAACGCGGCCTCGGTCGAGAAGATCATGGACCGCTTCGACAGGCTGCGCCACGCCAACGGCTCGACGCCGACGGCGGTGCTGAGGGAGAAAATGCAGCGGGCGATGCAGGAAGACGCGGCAGTTTTCCGCACGCAGGAATCGCTCGACAATGGCTGCAAGCGCATTTCCGAGATCTGGGGCGAGCTCAAGGACATCAAGGTCACCGACCGCTCGATGATCTGGAATTCCGACCTCGTCGAGACGCTGGAGCTGGAAAACCTGATGGCCAACGCCATCACGACGGTCTATGGCGCCGCGGCGCGCAAGGAGAGCCGCGGCGCGCATGCGCGGGAGGATTTCTCGGCCCGCGACGACGCCAACTGGCGCAAGCACACGCTGGCCCAGGTCAGCGAGGACGGCAAGGTGACGCTCACCTACCGGCCGGTGCACACCGAGACGCTGCTGGCGGAAAAGGACGGCGGCATTAACCCGGCCAAGATCGCGCCGAAGGCGCGGGTGTACTGATCATGGCGCTAGCGGCCACCGGATATTCCGGCACGCCCCTTCCGGCCAAGCTCGGCCTGAAGGATGGCATGGTCGCCGCCTTCATCGCGCTGCCGCCGGAGCTCGACGATCTGGCTGAAGCCGTGTCCTTCGCCAAGGTCGATCGACTGCCGAAATGGTCGGCGATCTCGGGTAGCCGCAAATACGACGCCTTGCACGCCTTCACCCGGCAGCGCGCCGAGATCGAGGACGGCCTGGCCAGCATCGAGACGGCGATCAAACGCGACGGCATGATCTGGGTCTCCTGGCCGAAGAAGGCCTCGAAAGTGCCGACCGACGTCACCGAGGACGTGATCCGGTCGGAGGCGCTGAAGCGCGACCTGGTCGACGTCAAGGTCGCCGCCGTCAACGAAATCTGGTCCGGGCTGAAGCTCGTCATCCGAAAGGACCGCAGATAATGGTCGAACTCACGCTTCCCAAGAATTCCAAGGTCCAGCAGGGTAAGACCTGGCCGAAGCCGGAGGGCGCCACCAATCTGCGCGAATACCGCATCTACCGCTGGTCGCCGGATGACGGCGGAAACCCGCGCATGGACACCTATTTCGTCGACATGGACGATTGCGGCCCGATGGTGCTGGACGCGCTTCTGTGGATCAAGAACAAGATCGACCCGACGCTGACGCTGCGCCGCTCCTGCCGCGAAGGCATTTGCGGCTCCTGCGCCATGAACATCGACGGCTCGAACACGCTGGCCTGCACCAAAGGCGCGGAGGACATTTCCGGCGCCGTGAAGGTCTATCCGCTGCCGCACATGGCTGTGATCAAGGACCTGGTGCCCGACCTCACGAACTTCTACGCCCAGCACGCTTCGATCCAGCCCTGGCTGCAGACCGTGTCGCCGACGCCGGCCAAGGAATGGCTGCAGAGCCATGAGGATCGCGAGAAGCTCGACGGGCTCTACGAGTGCATCCTGTGCGCCTGCTGCTCGACCTCGTGCCCGAGCTACTGGTGGAACGGCGAGCGCTATCTCGGCCCGGCCACCCTGCTGCAGGCCTATCGCTGGCTGATCGACAGCCGCGACGAGGCGACGGGCGAACGGCTCGACAATCTCGAAGATCCGTTCCGGCTCTACCGCTGCCACACCATCATGAACTGCGCGCAGACCTGCCCGAAGGGGCTGAACCCTGCGAAAGCAATTGCCGAAATCAAGAAGATGATGGTGGAGAGAAGGGTTTAGTCGGGCGATTTCGCTCGCGGCCAGCGCAGCGTTCCTTCACACCCCCCTCTGTCCTGCCGGACATCTCCCCCGCAAGGGGGGAGATTGGCTGTCATTCCGGCTTTCGCTAATCTCCGGCGTTGCAACAATGGGCGAGCGGCGCTGCAACTGCTGATCTCCCCCCTTGCGGGGGAGATGGCCGGCAGGCCAGAGGGGGGTGCTGTCCCTCCAGCCTCAAAGGATAGGCAACTCAATGAGCGAAGATCTCCCCATCCTCTCCGCTGTCGAAGCGCGCGTGCTCGGCTCGCTGATCGAGAAGAAGGAGCTGACGCCGGACGTCTATCCACTGACGCTCAACGGCGCGCACCAGGCCGCGAACCAGAAGACGGCGCGCGAGCCGGTGATGGCGCTGGAACTGACCGAGATCAGGCGGGCGCTGAGCTCGCTCGAGCAGAAGGGGCTGGTGCGCCAAGCCTTCGCCTCGCGTGTCGAGCGCTACGAGCATCTGATGGCGCAACGCTTTTCGCTGACCACGCCGCAGATCGCGGTGATCGGGCTTTTGCTGCTGCGCGGGGCGCAGACGGCGCATGAGCTGCTGGCCCGTTCTGAACGCATGGCGCGCTTTGCCTCGATCGAGGAGCTGCGCGACAATCTCGACCTGATGATCGGTCGGCGGCCGCCGTTGATCCAGCTGCTCGAACGCGCGCCCGGTCAGCGCGAGGAGCGCTACGTTCATTTGCTAAGCGGACCTGTGGAAGCGGCGGCGGTCGCGGCGCCTTGGCAGCCGGCGGCGAAAGTTGCGGATGCTGGCCTCGAGGAGCGGGTGAGGGCGCTGGAGGAAGAAGTCGCGGCATTGCGGGCGAAGATCGAGGCGCTGGGCGGGTAGCTCACCAGAAACGTTGGTGCGAGGCCCCCCTCTCTGTCCTGCCGGACATCTCCCCCTCAAGGGCATAGGCGCTAAGATAGGCATTGCAGTGCGGAATCGGTTGTGATTCTACGCTGGGGATGACACACGAATCGCTT
>NZ_NSGG01000002.1 GCF_002295065.1 Mesorhizobium sp. WSM3859 | reverse complement strand
CTGGTGTTGCCAGAGCCAGGACCGCTGCGCTGACCAAGCAAGGTTCGGATCGGCGCCCAGTCCAGTTCCTTCGCTATTAGGTCGAAGATCGTCTCATCCGACGCCGCAAAACCGTCCGCCAGGCTCAGCTGACCAAGCACCCGATCCACCATCGCGAATCCTCCTTGCCGGATATCCGCATGGAATCACCGATCCGATTCTGTGCAAAGCCCTCCACCGGGGAGAGGTCAGCCGAGCGAAGCGGAGGCTGGGTGAGGGGACGTCTACTCCTGGGGCGCACCGCTGGCCCAACGCAAACGCATTGTTTCGCGGACGCGCATTCTTATTGTGCGCCGCGATGAACGCCTCGCCATCCCCCTTGCGTCTTGCTCTCGCCGGCATGACAGCGCTTGCCGTCGCCATGGGCATCGGCCGCTTCGTCTACACGCCGATCCTGCCCGGCATGATGGAGGCGTTGCATTTGACGCCGGCCGATGCCGGCTGGATCGCCTCCGCCAATTACCTCGGCTATCTCGTCGGCGCGCTGGCTGCCGCGGGCGGCTGGGCGCATGGCCGTGAGCGCATGCTGATGTTCGCCAGCCTCGCCGCCAGCGCCTTGCTTGCCGGCCTGATGGGCCTGAACGAGACGATGGCCGCCTTTCTCGTCATCCGTTTCCTCGCCGGCCTCGCCAGCGCTTTCGTCATGGTGTTCATGTCCTCGATCGTCTTCAGCCATCTCGCCGAAGCCGGCCGCGGCAATCTGCAGGCGCTGCATTTCGGCGGCGTCGGCCTGGGCATCGCGGCATCCTCGGCGCTGCTGGCCGTCCTGGTCACCGAGCATGCCGATTGGACGGCGGGCTGGCTCTGGTCGGGAGCGATCTCGCTGGCCGGCCTGCTTCTGGTCGCGCTGCTTGCCGGCGCCGCCAGGCCAGCCAATGGCGTTGCCGGCCGCGAGCCGGCGCTGCCCAGAGACAGGTCGCTGACCAAAATGATCGTCGCCTACGGGCTGTTCGGCTTCGGCTATGTGGTGACCGCGACGTTTCTGATCGCCATTGTCCGCCAGGGCGGCGGCAGCCGCGTCTTCGAGGCAAGCGTCTGGATGGTCGCCGGCCTCGCCGGCTTTCCTTCGACATGGTTCTGGCAGAAGCTGGCCGTGCGGATCGGCCTCTACGCCGCCTATGCGGTCACCTGCCTGATCGAGGTGGTCGGCGTCACCGCCAGCGTCGCCGTCAACGGCTCCACCGGACCGCTGATTGCCGGCGTCCTGCTTGGCGGCACCTTCATCGCCATCACCGCGCTCGGCCTGCAGGTTGCGAGGCAGCTCGCGCCGCAATCGCCGCGCCGCGTCTTCGCGGTGATGACGGCGGCCTTTGGCCTCGGCCAGATCGTCGGCCCGATCGCCGCCGGCCTGCTCGCTCAGGCATCGGGCAATTATACCCTTGCATCGATCATGGCGGCGGCGGCGCTGCTCGCCTCCGGCGTCATTGCCTGGTCGGCCGCGCCAAAATCGCCATGATTTGCGGCCTTGTTCGATGCCGGGCATGGGGCAGGGCATTTTCTTTCCCGCTGATGTGTGACCTTATGCCCGCCGAACAGCAACGCCGCTGATTTGCGGTCAGACCGAGGAAACCCGCCACAGTGTTCGTATCTTTCTTCCCGCAGCCGAAGCTTTTCTTCACCTCGGCCGCCCTCTGGAGCGCGGTCATGGTCGCCGTTTGGTTTCTGGGCGGCGAGCAGATTGGCGCTCTCATCGGACTGCCTCCTGCCGCAGCGGACGCGCCACCGATCATCGGAGTCTCGGTGTTCTGGTCGCCTCCATTTCTTTGGTTCTATGTCTATTTCACACTGGGCGTGCTGCTCTTTCACTCCTTCTGGCACTGGTATTCTCCGCATCCGTGGGACCGCTGGTCGATCCTTGGAAGTTCATTGATATTATTCACGACCTATTTCCAGGTTCAGGTGAGCGTGGCGATCAACGCTTGGTACGGTCCCTTTTGGGATCTCATTCAGGGCATTGTCAGCAAAAGCGTGAAAGCTACCGAAGGCGATGTCTATGCGCAGATAATAACGTTTCTGGGTATCGCGCTTGTAGCTGTCACCGTCTATGTTCTGACGAACTTCTTTGTCAGTCACTGGGTGTTCCGCTGGCGCACGGCAATGAACGACTACTACATGTCTTATTGGCCTAGGTTGCGCGAAATCGAGGGGGCGTCCCAGCGTGTCCAGGAAGACACGATGCGCTTTTCGCGCATCATGGAGGATCTTGGGACAAGCTTTATCGACTCCATCATGACGTTGATTGCCTTCATGCCGATCTTGCTAGCTTACTCGAAGCACATCACTGTGTTGCCATTCGTAGGTCAGGTTCCGCAACCTCTTGTTTTGGCTGCGATATTTTGGGCGGTATTTGGAACAGTATGCATTGCCGTCGCGGGCATTAAGTTGCCTGGCCTGCAGTTCCGAAATCAGCGTGTCGAAGCCGCCTATCGTAAGGAGCTCGTTTACGGTGAGGACGATCCCACGCGTGCGCAACCACCGACTGTTGCCGAATTGTTCGGGCATGTTCGGCACAACTACTTCCGACTCTATTTTCACTACGTATATTTCAACGTGGTTCGCTATTTGTATTTACAATTGAACAACATATTCGCTCTTTTCCTGATGGCGCCGTCGATGGTCGCTGGAGCCCTGACGCTTGGGCTGATCAATCAGGTGAATTCGGCTTTTAGCCAAGTGACCAACTCATTTCAGTATCTGGTCAATTCGTGGTCGACGATCGTCGAGCTCCTGTCGGTTCACAAGCGCCTTCGCGCTTTCGAAGCGACAATCAAGGGCGAGCCACTTCCGGAAATCGACCAGCGTTATGTCGAGCGCAGGGAAACTGAACCCGATCCAGCCTGAAGGCGGGTCACGGCACAATGGAACAAGGGCGGCTCAGCCGCCCACGCTCGCCTGCGCCTGGCCGGTGCGCTGGCGTGCGACATAATCGCGAAAACTGATGCACTCGACATCGGCTTTCCCGCAGACCTCGCCGGCGAACCGCTCCAGCGCGTCCCAATAGGCGCCGCCGTTCATCAGCGTGAAGTGGAAGCCGAGTTCCAGCGGCACGCGCTGGCCGTCGTACTGAGCATCGAAGGCGGCGCGGAATGCCTGATAGGCGCGCTCGGTGAATTCGCCCGCCATCGCCGGTTTCTCGGCGCCGTCTGAATGGCGGACATAGAGATTGTAGTCCATGGCGACCACCGGCTTCGCCTTCGGCCCCTCCGGGATGAGGGGCAGGGCAAAGCGGGTTATGCCGTTCCTGGTCGGCGGCAGTTCGGCACCGTTCGAGACACCGCTCGCGTCGTACTGGAAGCCGGCCTCGGGCAGCGCTTCGTAAAGCGCCTTGTCGGTCGACAGATACGGCGCGCGGAAACCCGTCACGGCATGACGGGCGAAATCGCGCCAGCCAGGCGGCTCGGGCGAGATGCCGTTGATGGCGTAGGCATTTTCGAAAATGCGCCGCGCGGAGGCGAATTCGGCCAGCCAGTCCGCCTTGCTCCATGCCTTACCGTCGAAATGGCCGCAGGCATGGCTGCCGATGTCGTGGCCCTCGACCGCGGCCAGCCGGACCTGCTCGAGCCGGTCCGCGACGTCCTGTTTCGAGGCGCCGAAGCCGACATTGGATTTGCCGGCGGCTTTGCCGGGGCCGGCATAGTCCTGCCGCGTTTCCGGCGAGAGCAGGAAGACGCAGGACAGGAAATAAGTGAAATGCGCGCCTGTGCGCTTTGCCAGCGCCCGGCTTCGCTGCCAATGCGAGATTTCGCGGGCGGCATCGAACGAGATCAGCACGACCTGGTTGGGCCTGGCCGGCGAAACGGCTGGCGGCTTCGGCGGATCGGCGAAGGCCGCATTGGCCGAGGCCAGCGAAGCAAGACTATATGCAAGGACGCGGTACGAACGCAGCATTGGCAACTTTCTGGCGGGACCCCCCTCCGGCTGTTCGGAAGCTGGCTATCGCGCAAATGTGGCGCGGATGCGTTCGGGCAAGTCCTGTGGGTGCCGGGCATTCCCAGCCGATTTTCCGGCCCGCCCCCTTCCATGCCGACAAAATTTCGCTAAAACGCGGGCTCAAGAAGCGCCGCGATGGTTTGTGGCCGCAATGGTTAGTGATTGATGTCGGACGACAGTTTTATCCGCGAAGTGAACGAAGAGATTCGTCGCGAGCAGGCGCAGAAGCTATGGGATCGTTTTGGTCCGGCCATTCTGGGCATCGCCATCCTGATCGTGCTCGGCACCGCCGCCGTCGTCGGCTACCGCTATTGGGACGAGACCCGCGCCAATCGTTCAGGTGATGCTTTCTCGGCGGCCCTCAAGCTCGCCAATGACGGCAAGAACGACGAGGCGATCGCCGCGCTCGACCAGCTGGAGAAGGACGGCTACGGCGCCTATCCGCTGCTCGCTCGCATGCGCGCCGCGACCGTCAAGGCCGACAAGGGCGATGTCGACGGCGCGGTCAAGGATTTCGACGACGTCGCGGCCGACAGCGCCATTCCCGCCGGCATTCGCGACATGGCGAGGCTGAGGGCAGCCCTGCTGCTCGTCGACCATGGCTCTTACGCCGATGTCTCCAGCCGGGTCGAGGCACTCACCGCCGATACCAATCCGCTGCGCCATTCGGCGCGCGAGGCGCTTGGCCTTGCCGCCTGGAAGGACGGCAAGTCGGCCGACGCGCTCAAACTGTTCGACCAGATCTCTTCGGATGACGGTGCCCCGCGCAATGTGCGCCAGCGGGCGCAGCTGATGTCCGAGCTGATCCGCGGGTCGGGCAACGCGTCGTGATTGCATGTCGCCCAAAAGTGCGCAGCGGTTTTGGGACAAACGACATGCAAAATAAACGGTAGATTGGATGGGCTTCAAAGTCGCCATCATCGGTCGGCCTAACGTCGGCAAATCGACTCTTTTCAATCGGCTGGTCGGAAAGAAGCTGGCGCTTGTCGACGACACGCCGGGCGTCACGCGCGACCGCCGCGTCCATGCCGCCAAGCTTTACGACCTGCATTTCGACGTTATCGACACCGCCGGTTTCGAGGACGCGGCTGCCTCGACGCTGCCCGGCCGCATGCGCCAGCAGACCGAGATCGCCATCCGCGAGGCCGACCTCATCTTCTTCACCGTCGATGCCAAATCCGGCCTGATGCCGGACGACCGCACCTTCGCCGACGTCGTGCGCAAATCCGGCAAGCCGGTGGTTCTTGTCGCCAACAAGGCCGAGGCGCGGGGCGCTCAAGGGGGGATGCTTGAGGCCTGGGAGCTTGGCCTCGGCGAACCGATTCCGGTTTCGGCCGAGCACGGCCAGGGCATGCCCGACCTGCGCGACGCGGTGATCGAAGCGCTTGGCGAGGAGCGTGTCTTCGGCGAGGACGACGAGGAAGACAGCGGCGAGATCGCCGCCAGCGAGGCGCTGATCGGCGAGGACATCGCCGACCCGGACGCTGAAGCACCCTATGACGACACCAAGCCGCTGCGCATCGCCGTGGTCGGCCGTCCGAATGCCGGCAAGTCGACGCTGATCAACGCGCTGATCGGCGAGGAGCGGCTGCTCACCGGTCCGGAAGCCGGCATCACCCGCGATTCGATCTCGGTCGACTGGGACTGGCGCAGCCGCCGCATCAAGCTGTTCGACACCGCCGGCATGCGGCGCAAGTCGAAGGTGCAGGAGAAGCTGGAAAAGCTTTCGGTGCAGGACGGCCTGCGCGCCATCCGCTTCGCCGAGATCGTCATCATCGTGCTCGACGCTACCATCCCCTTCGAGAAGCAGGACCTGCAGATCGCCGACCTGATCATCCGCGAGGGCAGGGCGCCGGTGATCGCCTTCAACAAATGGGACCTGATCGACAATCCGCAGGAGCTCTTGTCCGAGCTGCGCGAGAAGACCGAGCGGCTCTTGCCGCAGGTGCGCGGCATCCAGGCGGTGACGGTCTCGGCCGAGACCGGGCGCGGCCTAGACAAGCTGATGGAAAGCATCATCAAGACGCACAAGGTGTGGAACAGCCGCGTCTCGACCGGCAAGCTCAACCGCTGGCTGGAAGGCATCCTGGCACATCACCCGCCGCCCGCCGTCGCCGGCCGCCGGCTGAAGATTAAATATGTCACCCAGGCCAAGACGCGCCCGCCGGGCTTTGTCGTCTCCTGCTCGCGGCCGGACGCGATGCCGCAATCCTATGTCCGCTACCTGACCAACAGCCTGCGCGAGGCCTTCGACATGCCCGGCGTGCCGATCCGCATGGCGCTGCGCACCTCGGACAATCCGTTTGCTGGTCGGGCGAAGAAGCGGTGAGGTTTATCTCGGTCGCGGGTTAGAATCCTCGCAACGCTGGCGGGACAGCACCCCCCTCTGCCCTGCCGGGCATCTCCCCCGCAAGGGGGGAGATCAGCAGCTCCGCTGACGGCGCTCGTCCTGCAACGTCGGCGATTAGCGAAAGCCTGCGCGACATCTAGTCTCCCCCCTTGCGGGGGAGATGTCCGGCAGGACAGAGGGGGGTGTGACGGAACGCGACGCCGGGTACTTCGATCTGCAGCGCTTCTTGTTCGAAAAGCTAGGCGACCTTTGGCAAGCTCTCCTTGGCCTGTGCCCCCTCCGGCAGCGTCTCCAGCGCCGCCTGCAGAAGAATCTCCGCCAGCCGCGCCGCCACCGGGTCGAGCTCGGCGTCCTTCTGGTGCAGATGCAGCGCCATCATCGGCAGGGCGGGGAGCCCGAGCACGCCCGGCGCGATCGCCCTGACATTGGCGGGCAGGCCGATATCGGTGCGAATCGTCAGGCCAAGGCCAGCCGCCACCGCCGCCCAGATGCCGCCGAGGCTGGGGCTGGAGAAAGCCATGCGCCAGGGCTTGCCGGCGCGGTCGAGCGTTTCGGTCGCGACCGTGCGCAAGAGGCAAGGCGCCTCGAACACCACCAGCGGCAGCGGCTCGCCATTGCGCGGACCGGCCTCGATCGGCTTGGCCGGACCGATCCAGCGCGCCTGCACATCGGCGACATGCCGGCTGTAGGGCAGGGTGGTGCCGTCATGCCAGGCGAGCGCGATGTCGAGATTGCCTGACAGGACGCGCTCAGCCAGGTCGTGGCTGCGTCCGATCCGCGCCTCGATGCGGACCTTGGGATGCGCACGGGCGAAGCGGCCGAGCACCTCGGGCAGCACCGCCTCGCCGAAATCCTCCTGCAGACCAAGCCGCACCCAGCCTTCCAGCTCGACGCCGCGGATGGCGGAAGCCGCTTCGTCGTTGAGCTCGACCAGCCGGCGTGCATAGCCAAGCATGGTTTCGCCGGCTTCGGTCAATGCCAAGCCGCGTCCCGCCTTGCGGAAGATCGGCGTATCCGCCTGCTCTTCCAGCTTCTTCAATTGCGCGCTGACTGCGGACGTCGAGCGTCCCAGCCGTTCGGCCGCCTTGGCGAAGCTGCCCAGCTCCATGCCGGTGACGAATGTTCTGAGGACATCGAGGTCGAATGTGACGCGGCGCATTAGATTGTCCCAATTTTCAGGAGTATTGATCAAAAACTTCCTGATTTTATGGATGAAGCTATGGCGCTACATCCCATCCGTCAAGCCGGACAACCGGCCGCAACGGGAATGAGCTCATGTCAGCCATCGTCACACGCAACGACTGCCGGCCGCCAGTGGGAGACGTTGCCGGCAAACCTGCTCGCCGCGCCTTCGGCCCCAATCATCGCTGGAAGGTGCTGGGCATCGGCGTTGCCGCCAATGCCGGCTTCTCCGCCACCTTCTCCGGCGTTCCGGCGACCGCTGTGGTGATGCGCCAGGGCTACCATCTCGACAATGCCTCGCTCGGCCTCGCGCTCGGGCTGCTCGGCCTCGGCGTGGCGCTGAGCGAACTGCCCTGGGGCGTGCTCACCGACCGGTGGGGCGACCGCCGCGTGCTCTTGACCGGGCTCGGCGCGACGGCGGCATGGCTTCTCATCATGGCGCTGCTCGTCGTACCGACGAGAACAACCATTCCCGGTGTCACGCTGCTCTCGGCAAGCCTGCTAGTCGCCGGCCTGCTCGGCGGCAGCGTCAACGGCTCCAGCGGCCGCGCCATCATGGGCTGGTTCGGCGAGGGCGAGCGCGGCTTCGCCATGAGCATCAGGCAGACGGCGGTGCCGCTCGGCGGCGGGCTGGGCGCGCTCGTGCTGCCTTCGTTGGCGCTGGCTTTGGGCTTCACGGCGGTATTCGGCCTGCTTGCGGCCGTCTCCGCCGTTTCGGCCTATTTTGCCTGGCGCTGGCTGCACGAGCCGCCGGTGGAAAGCGGCGCTCACGCCGCGGCGGCGGCGAGCGGGCCGGCGCCGTTGCGCAACATCGAGGTCTGGCGTATCTCGACCGCCATCGGCCTGCTCTGCTTCCCGCAGGTCGCGATGCTGACCTTCGCCTCGGTCTTCCTGCACGACTTCGCCGGCATGGGCACCATCGTGACCAGCGCAACCCTTGCTGCCGTGCAGACCGGCGCCATGGTGTTGCGCGTCTGGAGCGGCCGCTTCACCGACCGCCACGGCAACCGCCGTCCGTTCCTGAAAGTCTGCAGCGCGTTGAGCGCGTTGGCCTTCCTGGTGCTGTGGCTGCTGGTGACGGGCGCCGCCGCAATCCCCGCGCTGCTGCCGCTGCTTCCATTGGCGGTCGTCATCGCCGGCATATTCGTCTCCGCCTGGCACGGCGTCGCCTATACCGAGCTTGCCACGCTTGCCGGCGCCGCTCATGTCGGCACCGCGCTCAGCCTTGCCAACAGCTTCGTCTTCATCGGCTTCTGCCTAGTGCCGATCGCCATTCCGTGGCTGCTGGTGGCATTTGCCTGGCCGGGCGTATGGCTGGCGGCCGCGATCTGCGCGGCGCTCGCCTGGCCGATCTTCCTGCGCCAAGCCTGATTCACCCAAGCCTCGTGCACACCCATCAGGTCCGATTCTTCATCGACCCGCTGTGGAAACTGCGGGCCGGCTCTCCTCAAACATGAAAAGAACACGATCGATGTCGTTAACCCCGCATCAAGGTTAATGCATCATTTTGGCTCTCCGGGGTCAGTAGCGTTCTGGAGAGTTCCGTGCATCGACGCGTTTCATTGCGGCTTGCCGCCGCCGCCGTTGCGAAAAAACGTTCCTTCCTTCCTCCTTTGGTGCTCGGGCTCGGCATGTGGATCGGCTTTCCGTCGGTAGTCGCCTATCAGGATATCACCAGCCTGATCACCGGCCTGGAAACGCCCAACGCCCGCTGGAACGCCTATATCGAGAAATCCGCCGCCGGCTCGGTGCATGCCGCCGAAATGCCGTTCATCGATTCCACCGCCACCGGCTCGATCTCCGGCTCCGGCGTCAATCTGCCGGGCTTGGGCATCGTCGCCTTCCGCGGCAAGGGCAACGCCGCGGGCGCCACGCCCGATGAGGATCGTGTCGTGCGCGCCGACAAGAAGGGCCGCCTCGTTCAGGTCTCGCCCGTCGCGCCGCCCAAGAATTTCAGCGCCGGCTCGATCTTCGAGCGCACCTCTTCGCTGCTGCGTCCCTCGATGGACAGCGGCCTGAAGCTCACCTTCGCCAAGCCGGGCATCAAGGGCAAGGAAGTTCAGATCGCCCAAGCCTTCCATCTGCGCGAGGAGAAGAGGCCTGACGAGGTCCTGCCGGCGGCGCTTGTCGCCCTCGTCAACAACGACAAGCCGGATGTCCTCGCGACCGCCTATGCCCAGTCGGCGCCCGACTATGCCAAGGCCTCGCCCTTCGAGGCGCTGCTGCAGGACGATCCGAACGACGGCCGCTTCATCCCACCGATGGGCAAGGGCGACCATGCCTGGCTGCAGAACCCGCTGCCGGCCAGCGTCTTTTCCAAGCCCGAGCAGGCCTGCCTTGCCAAGGGCATCTATTTCGAGGCGCGCAGCGAGCCCGTTCGCGGCCAGGCAGCGGTTGCCCAGGTGATCCTGAACCGCGTCCGCAATCCGGCCTATCCGAAGACCATCTGCGGCGTCGTCTACCAGAACGACGACTGGTTCAATCGCTGCCAGTTCTCCTTCGCCTGCGACGGCAGGAAGAAGACAATCACCGACCAGGCTTCCTATAAGACCGCTCAGGAGGTCGCCATGGCGGTGACCGCCGGCAAGATTTTCATTCCCGAGGTCGGCTCGTCGACGCATTACTACGCCAACTACGTCCATCCCGGCTGGGCCCGCGCCATGCAGCGCATGACCCGGATCGGCCTGCACATCTTCTACCGCACCTATGGCGGCGGCTGGAGCTGAGCCGTCGCGCGGCTTGAACTGGACCCGCCTGAACGCCGCCTCCGGCAATGCTCCCGGCGGCCCGGCACCCGTGCCGATCGGTGCGGCTTGTCGCCAGGATTCGCGCCGTCACCTCACGCGGCCGTGAAGGGCACGATGTCGCACCTCGATAACTCATTGTTTTAACAGAGAAAAATACATCGCTTGGAAGTTCGGCCCGTGGCTTGACGGGCGCGGACCCTCTAACTATGTTGCCGGCGACTTTAGAAGCGGACGGACGGCAATCGTCTGCCCGGGCAGGGGGGTTGCGATGGCCAACAAAACCGGGCCAGACGGAACCGGAGAAACCGGCCGCGGCAGGCAGCCAGAAGCCACCATCCGCGACGACGAACTTGAGCGCCGCCGGCGCGATCTCGAAGCATCGCTCGCGACGAGACGCACGGACCGGCTCGAGGGGAAAGACGAAGCGAAAGCTGCGACCGGTTACGGTCAGGCGCTGAAACTGTCCAGCGAGTTCATCGCCGGAGTGGTGGTTGGTGTCGGCTTGGGCTGGATTATCGACCGCCTGGCGGGAACGACGCCTTGGGGTCTGATCGTGGGCCTGTTGCTTGGCTTTGGTGCCGGTATACTCAATGTCCTGCGTTCGGCGGGACTGACATCGGAATTCGGCCAGAGCGGCAAGCCGCGCGAACCGAAAGAATAAAGTGGGCGCCCTGGGCGCTGAAGTGAACTTAAGAAGCCGATTGTGGCTTTGACGGGGATTTAAAGTGGCTGCTGCTGACAAGGTCGATCCGATCCACCAGTTCCAGATCCATCCGATCATCCCGCTGCATATCGGCGGCTACGACGTCTCGTTCACCAATTCCGCTCTGTTCATGGTCGTGACGGTTCTCGTCGCTTCCGCTTTCCTCTATATGAGCACCGCCAGTCGCGCCCTGATCCCGGGCCGCCTGCAGTCTGTCTCTGAAATGGCCTACGAGTTCGTCGGCAACATGCTGCGCGACGCCGCCGGCAAGCAGGGCATGCAGTTCTTCCCGCTGGTGTTCTCGCTGTTCATGTTCGTGCTGGCCGCCAATCTGATCGGCCTGTTCCCCTATTTCTTTACCGTCACCAGCCACCTCATCGTCACCTTCACGCTGGCGATCCTGGTCATCGGCACCGTCATCGTCTACGGCTTCGCCAAGCACGGCTTCGGCTTCCTCAAGCTGTTTGTGCCGCATGGCGTGCCGGGCTATCTGCTGCCGCTGGTGGTAGCGATCGAAGTCATTTCCTTCGTCTCGCGTCCTGTCAGCCTCTCGGTTCGTCTTTTCGCCAACATGCTGGCCGGGCACATCACGTTGAAGGTGTTTTCTGGCTTCGTTGTCAGCCTCAGCGCGCTGGGCGCCGTCGGCATCGCCGGTTCGATTCTGCCTTTAGCCATGGCCGTCGCGCTGACTGCCCTGGAGCTGCTGGTCGCCTTCCTGCAGGCCTACGTCTTCGCGGTGCTGACCTGCATGTATCTGAACGACGCGCTGCACCCGAGCCACTGATCGATTTCACCGGCGCCCCGGCGCCAGCATTCCTAACGTACCAACTGCAACGAACAAGCAAACCACAGGAGTTTTGAAATGGACGCAACTGCAGCAGCTGCTATCGGCGCTGGTATCGCCTGCATCGGCATGGGCGGCGCGGGCATCGGCCTCGGCAACATCTTCGGCAGCTACCTCTCGGGCGCGCTCCGCAACCCGTCGGCTGCTGACGGCCAGTTCGGCCGCTTGATCTTCGGCTTTGCCGTGACCGAGGCTCTGGGCATCTTCTCGCTCCTCATCGCGCTGCTGCTGGTGTTCACCAAGTAAGAAGCGCGCTGACAAAAGGGGCCGCATGGTGCGGCCCCGTATGGACAGGGGAATGAGATGTTCGTGACATCTGCCTTTGCGCAAGAAACCGCGCCGGCCGCGGCCGAAGGCGACACGCATGCGGGCACCGCGGTGCCTGCCGCGGAGCATGAAGCGTTCCCGCCGTTCGATGCCAAGACCTTCCCGTCGCAGATCCTGTGGCTGGTTATCACCTTCGGGCTCTTCTACCTGTTCCTGAAGCGCGTTGTGATGCCGCGTCTTGGCGGCATCATCGATGTCCGCAACGATCGCATCACCCAGGACCTCGACCATGCCGCAAGGCTGAAGGGCGAGGCGGATGCCGCCGTTGCCGCCTATGAGCAGGAACTGGCGGAGGCCAAGGCCAACGCCAACAAGATCGGCCAGCAGGCAAGCGACGCCGCCAAGGCGGACGCCGAGGGCACGCGCAAGAAGCTCGAGGCCGAGCTCGAGAAGAAGCTTGGCGAGGCCGAGGCGAGCATCGCCTCGATCAAGGCCAAGGCGATGAAGGAAGTCGGCACGATCGCCGAGGACACCACGTCGGCCATCGTCGAGGCGCTTGTCGGCGGCAAGGCCAACAAGTCCGAGATTGCGGCCGCGGTCAAATCCGCGAGCCGGTGAGGAGCGGGATCATGGACGCCACATCACTCGCCACGCTCTGGGCCGCTATCGCCCTATTCATCTTCCTCGGCGCCGTCATCTATCTGAAGGTGCCGGGCATGCTGACCAAGTCGCTCGACGCTCGCGCGGCCAAGATCAGCGGCGAGCTCGAGGAAGCGCGCAAGCTTCGCGAAGAGGCCCAGCAGTTGCTCGGCCAGTATCAGCAGAAGCGCAAGGAAGCCGAGAAGGAGGCTGCCGACATCGTCGCCGCGGCCAAGCGCGAGGCTGAACTGCTTGCTTCCGAGGCGCACAAGAAGACCGAGGACTACGTCGCCCGACGCACCGCGCTTGCCGAGCAGAAGATCAGCCAGGCCGAGCGCGAGGCCGTCAGCGAAGTGCGCGCCTCGGCCGTCGACATCGCCATCGAGGCCGCCCGCGCGCTGCTTGCGGCCAAGGTTGACGCCAAGGCCGGTGCGGATTTGTTCAAGTCGGCGCTCGATGACGTTAAGGCCAAGCTGAACTGAGCTGACTTCGAAGCTTCTGAATCAAAAGCCGCCTGGGCAACCCGGCGGCTTTTTTTGTTGTTTGAAAAGGGAGCGCGGCGCCGACGCTGCCAATCTCCCCCCTTGTGGGGGAGATGTCCGGCAGGACAGAGGGGGGCGCGAAGGATCGAGGCGCCTCAGAATCAAGGTTCCTCGCCCCACGAATGTGGGGAGAGGTGGCTCGGCGAAGCCGAGACGGAGAGGGGAGCGCCCCTAAGAAAAGAAGGCCCCTCTCCGTCCGCTTCGCGGCCACCTCTCCCCGCCTTTGGAGAGGCGAGGAACCCAAGCATTATTACGTCGGCGGGACAGCGCCCCCCTCTGTCCTGCCGGACATCTCCCCCACAAGGGGGGAGATCGGCCGTCACCGGCGCAGGCGCCTTACTCAAATCCGAGGAGAGTTTCTTCCTCAACCACCTCGGCCCCGCCCAACCTGAACGGCGCGAATGAGGTCCGATGCAGCCTTGCCACTGGGCCATGCGCCTCGATGGCGGTCCGGTGCCGCACCGTCGCATAGCCCATATGCACCTCGAAGCCGTAGTGTTCGTGATGCCCGCCGCAGCCGCACATCATGCGGTCACGCATCACTTTGGCGACGATGGAGGCGGCGGCGATCGACTGCGAGCGCTGGTCGCCCTTGATCAGCGCCCGGCCTTCGCAGGCGAGGCCGGGCGGAATGTCGCGACCGTCGGCCAAGGCGAGTTTCGGCTGCAACGAGAGGCCCGCGGCGGCGCGGCGCATCGCTTCGAGGCTGGCTTTCAGGATGTTGCTATTGTCGATGCCCTCGGCGCTGATCGAGGCCATCGATACGCTGAGCGCCGAGCCGAGAATCTTGAGGAACAGCGCCTCGCGCTGCAAATGGGTGAGGCGCTTGGAATCGTGGAGGCCTTCCGGAATATTGGCAGGGTTGAGCACCACCGCGGCGGCGACCACCGGTCCGGCGAGCGGACCGCGGCCAGCCTCATCCATGCCGGCGACCGGCCACAGCCCGTCGGCCATCGCCTTCGTCTCGATCGAGAAGTCGGGCTTCTCGACCATTTCAAAGAGAAGCGGAGAATCGGAACGCGCGCGAGCCATGGTGCGGCGAGGTTCGCATCGGCTCCGATTCTCCGCAAGTCCCTCCGGGTCGGGTGGGGCGCCGGACCGGGAAGGCACCGTCTCACGGCCGGGGGACAGCGGCCGGACGGGATTCTTCAAAGGGACTGCAATTCCAGGCGGAAAATCGGTTTGCCTGGGACTGCTTAACGCCGGCTGTCATGGCCGGTGCTGGCGTCAAAGCAGCATCAACTGCTCGCCGGCGCCTGACCCTGCGACGAATTGGTCGACGCGAAGCTGCCGTCGCTCGACATTGAGGCCGAGGCGCTTGGCCGCGATCTCGAAGCGCCGGCCGATCTGCCAGGCATAGGGACCGGCGCCCTTCATGCGCTTGCCCCACTCGGAATCGTAGTCCTTGCCGTCGCGCATCGAACGGATCAGCGACATCAC
Organism: Mesorhizobium sp. WSM3859; assembly: GCF_002295065.1. Taxonomy (GTDB): domain Bacteria; phylum Pseudomonadota; class Alphaproteobacteria; order Rhizobiales; family Rhizobiaceae; genus Mesorhizobium. Next base: position 623,755 of record NZ_NSGG01000002.1, on the reverse strand, counting down.
ATGCCGGTAGCGGTCCGGATAATGCCGCAGCAGCCAGTCCTTGAAGATCGGCGCCACTTCGAGCGGCAGGCGCAGGATGACGTAGCCGGCCTCCCTGGCGCCGGCAGCTCTGGCCGAATCGAGGATGCGCTCCATCTCCGGATCGGTCAGACCCGGGATGATCGGCGCCACCATCACGGAGGCCGGGATGCCGGCATCCGACAACTGCCTGATTGCCTCGAGCCGTTTCGTCGGCGTCGACGCACGCGGCTCCATGGTGCGGGCCAGCATCCGGTCCATCGTCGTCACCGACAGCGCCACCTTGGCAAGGCTGCGTTCTGCCATGCGCGACAGGATATCGATGTCGCGCGTCACCAACGCCGACTTCGTCACGATGCCGACCGGGTGTCCGCGCGCCTCCAGCACCTCGAGGATCTCGCGCATGATCCGGTACTGCTTCTCGATCGGCTGGTAGGGATCGGTGTTGGTGCCGATGGCGATGGTGCGCGGCTGGTAGCCGGGTTTCGACAGCTCCCGGTCCAGCATGCGCGCCGCATCCGGCTTGGCGAACAGCTTCGATTCGAAATCCAGCCCCGGCGACAGACCCATGAAGGCATGCGTTGGCCGGGCGAAGCAGTAGACGCAGCCGTGCTCGCAGCCGCGATAGGGATTGATCGAACGGTCGAAGGAAATGTCGGGCGACTCGTTGCGGGTGATGATGGTGCGCGGCTTCTCGACCTGCACCTCGGTCTTGAAGGGCGGCAGTTCCTCAAGCGAGTTCCAGCCGTCGTCGAAGACATGCCGGCTGACCGGCTCGAACCGGCCGGACGGGTTGATCCCGGCCGAGCGGCCGCGATTGCGGTCGGGCCGCACGCGCATGCCGCTCTGCTCGATCATCGCATTTGCCATCTCGGCTCTGCCTGCTCCGAAAGCGGCAATGTCGGCGCGTACGATCTGTTCCATTTTCGCCCTTTCCCAGGGACTGTCGGCGGGCTGTCGAATCGCTCTGTTCATGAAACTATTCCTATTTTGCCGATGAGAACAAATCAAGAACTTTTTCGACTGAAAAGCGTAACTGGCGCAAGCCGAGGCTTTCCGCTATTCGGCTAAGAATGCTTAGCGTTCTCATCGAGACCCGCAACGACGAAGAAGGCCTTGCCCGCACGCTAGCCTCTCTGGTCGGCGGCGCGGTAGAGGGCGTCGTGCGCGACGTCATCGTCTGCGATCAAGGCTCGACCGACCAGACGCATCGCGTGGCCGAACATGCCGGCTGCCACTATGTGACCAGCGGCATCAGCGTGGGTATCGGTCAGGCCAAGGGCGATTGGCTGCTGCTTCTGGAACCCGGCGCCCGGCTGGCCGAAGGCTGGATCGACGAGGTTGTCGCGCATACGGCAAAGCAGACCATGCCGGCGCGCTTTTCACGCGCCCGGGCCGATCGCGCGCCTTTCCTGGCCCGCGTCTTTTCGGGCAATCGTGCGCTCGCCGAGGGTCTCGTCGTCAGCAAGCGCCAGGCCTCGGCTCTGGCAAAGAGCGCGCGCAGCGCGGAAGCCCTGGCTCGGGGTCTCGCGACCAAGCGGTTGAACGCCGAAATCTGGGTCGCGCCGCCGAAGTGACGCCTGCGCCCTTACGAAGTGGGCTTGCCGCCGCGCCTCAAATGCTCGTCCAGCCGCGGCATGATTTCGACGAAGTTGCAGGGCATGTGCCGGTAGTCGAGCTGCGCCTTGATAATGCCGTCCCAAGCGTCCTTGCAGGCGCCGGGCGAGCCCGGCAGCACGAAGACGAAAGTGGCATTGACGACGCCGCCTGTCGCCCGGCTCTGGATCGTCGAGGTGCCGATCTTGTCGTAGGAGATGCGGTGGAAGACTTCCGAAAAGCCGTCCATGCGCTTTTCGAAGATCGGCTCCAGCGCCTCCGGTGTCACGTCGCGGCCGGTGAAGCCGGTACCGCCGGTGGTGATGACGACATCGATATTGTCGTCCTTCGACCAGCTGAGAACCTTGTCGCGGATCTTTTCGCGGTCGTCGGTCACGATATCGCGCGCGGCAAGCACATGGCCGGCTTCCGCGATGCGGTCGGCCAGCGTCTGGCCGGACTTGTCGTCGGCAAGGCTGCGCGTGTCGGATACCGTCAGCACCGCGATGCGCACCGGAATGAAGGGCCGGCTTTCGTCAAGCTTCGCCATCGCTCACCTCCATGCTGCGCGTGGCGGCCACGAACCAGTCGGGATGACGCGCACGGATCTCGATCGCCGCGCGCTTGGCGACATTGCCGGTCTCGAACAGGCCGAAGCATGTGGCGCCGGAGCCGGACATGCGCGCAAACGCAGCGTCGGCGCGCTTGAGCGCCTTCAGCGCGTCGCCGATCGCGGGTTGGATCGATCGGGCAGGGGGCTCGAGATCGTTGCGGGTCGTTTCCAGCCAGTTGCGGATGGCGTGGAAGTCGAGGCGCTTCGGCAGCGGCGGCAGCGCGTCATTGTCGCGACGGGAGAGCGCCTTGAACACGTCCGGCGTCGAGACGGCGATGCCCGGATTGACCAGGACGAGGCCAAGCGCCGGAAACGTGGAGAGCGGCGAAACCTCGTCGCCGATGCCGCTCGCCACAAGCGGCTTGCCCTTGAGGCACATCGGCAGGTCAGCGCCGAGCGAAAGCCCGATCCGGGCCAGCGAATTGTCGTCGGTATCGAGCTTCCAGAGCCGCGCGAGCGCGTTGAGCGCGGCCGCGGCGTCGCTGGAGCCGCCGCCGACGCCGGACGCGATCGGCAGGTTCTTTTCCAGTCTGATGGCGACGGGCGGCGTGCGCTGCGCGCCGGCTTCCCGGCGCAAGGCATCGCGCGCCTTCACCACCAGATTGCCGTCGTCGAGCGGCAGGCCGGCCGCATAGCGGCCGGATAGGGAGAACTCGTCATGCTCCGCCGGCTCGATTTCGAGACGGTCGCCGAAGCGGGTGAACACGGCAAGGCTGTCGATGAGATGATAGCCGTCGGCGCGCCGTCCGGTGACATGCAGCGCCAGGTTGATCTTGGCCGGCGCAAGCCATGTCCGGACCTCTGTGCCGGGCTCCAGGATGTCGGCTGCTGGCGAGATGGCTTCAGTCCTTGGCGAGACGATATTCGCCGGTCTTGGGATCCTTGACCAGCGTGCCCATCGTGCCGTTCGCCGCCTGTTTCTCGGTGCGCCGGATCTTGGCCGTCACGCGCTCGGCCTCGCGCACGAAAGCGCGGTAGCCAAAGTAGGCGGCGGCGCCGACAACAGCGAAGAAAACGATCTGCGGCATCTCTAAAACTCCTCCCGCGCTTCTCGCGGCAAGGCCGGCCGAATGGCTCGGTCAAGCGATCATGCTATCCGCAATCATGGCTTTTTCAAAGCCCGAAGCGCGCCCACAGCGCGCGCTCTTCCGCCGCATCGAGGATGCCGTTTGCGGCTGCCGCGGCGATATCGGGCGCTGCAAAGCGCGAGCCGAACAAGCCGAAACGTCCAAACAGCCCGCGCGGCGCCGTGATCAGCTTGAGCTGCGTCTTGTCGCCGAAACGGGTCTTGAGCACGCTGCGCATATCGCCCAGAGCATCGACAAGGCCGAGCTCGAGGCCTTTCTTGGCAGTCCAGAACAGGCCGGTGAACAGGTCCGGATCGTCCTTCAGCTTGCTGCCGCGCCGCTCCTTGACGAGGTCGATGAAGGTCTCGTGCACTTCAAGCTGCAGCGCCTTCAGCCGCTCGACGTCCTCCTTCTTCTCGGGCTTGAACGGATCGAGCACGGCCTTGTTCTGCCCGGCGGTGTGGACGCGCCGCTCGACGCCGATCTTCTTCATAAGCTCGGGGAAACCGAACGAGGCGGAGACCACGCCGATCGAGCCGACGATCGACGACGGGTCGGCGAAGATCTCGTCGCCGGCGACCGCGATCATGTAGCCGCCGGAAGCCGCCACATCCTCGACGAAGACCAGCACCTTCTTGTTCTTTTCCGCCGCCAGGTCGCGGATGCGCTTGAAGATCAGCCGCGACTGCACCGGCGAGCCGCCCGGCGAATTGATCGAGATGGCGACCGCCGGCGCGTCGAAGCCGAATGCCTTTTCGATGAGGCCGGCCGTCGAGGCGAGCGACAGGCTCGGCCGGAACTGGCCGCCGCCGGCCATGATGGCGCCTTGCAGCCGGATGACCGGAATGGTGACGACTGTCGAGCGCCAGGATTTCGGCAGCAGGCGGTTGAAAAGGCGTTTCACGAACGGGTGTCTCCGGACAAGATGCAAAGGAGCAGGATAGGATCAGGCACGTCGGTAATGTCTTTCGGGCGCGATGTCACCTTGCCTGCCATGTAGGCATTTGCCGGCCAACGGCAATGCCGCATCGCCAGCCCCGGATCAATCGCCGAACAGCGATGCCAGGCCGTTGTTGATCATTTCCGTCCGCTCGCTCGGCGCGTTTCCGGATGGCCCGTGCAAGGCGAGCGGCGGGCGGATCGACAGTTTCCCGCGCCCGCCGAGCACCGCCCTGACGACGATGCGGATCGCCGCCGCCTCCGGATGCGGATGCACGCACAGCATCTCGGCATCGCCGAAGCGCCCCTCGATCGCATCGAGAATGGCCACTAGCTGCTCGGGCCTGGCGATGATGGCCAGCCCGCCACGCGGCCTGACGATGGCGGCAGCGCTCCTGATCCAGCGCTCGAACAGCCCGTCCTCCGTCACATGCGCCTGACGGCGCAGCGCATCCGGCGTCGAGCGGTCCTGCGCCGCGTTGAAAGGCGGGTTCATGATGACGAAGTCGAAGGAATTGTCGGCAAGCCCGGCCTCAGTGCGCGCCCGGCCGGTCAGCGTCACGTCGGCCGTCAGCACCGAGGCGCGGTCGCCGAGATGCGCATTGCCGGGATGCGACAGCGTGGCGGCGGCGAATCCCGCCATTTCGGCCGAGCGCTCGACGAGCACGGCCCGCGCCGACTGACACCGCGACAGCACGGCAAGGGCAGCGGCGCCGGCGCCGGCGCCGAAATCGGCGAGCCGGCCGGAAAAGCCGGACGGCACCGCGGCCGCCAACATCATGGCGTCCATGCCGGCGCGATGGCCGCCGCGGCTCGGCTGCACCAGCCAGAAGCGGCCGCGATGGAAGGCATCGACCGTGTGCGCCGGTGTATCTGGGGCGATCGTCGCAGCCATTATTTCTGGCGGATCTCGTTCTCGATGCCGGCATCCTTGAGGATGCGGCGCGCCACATCGGCCTTGTCGGCGTCGACCATGACGCGCTTCTGCAAAAGGCCGATCGACCCTTCGAGCACGCTCATATTCTGGTCGGCGACGAAACAGGCGATGCCGGCGTCGCGCATGAGCGATTCGACAAAGGAGATCACGACGGCGTCATTGGTGCGGACAAGCTCGATCATGGAACGAAAATCGCAGGTTGTGGCGTTCGTGTAAACGTGCGGGTGGACACAGCGTCGGCCAAACCGCGCCAATTCGCCTCTTGCCGTGCCCGGTTGTGCCGCCCTAGAGTCGGCGCGGGATCAAGGGTACGCGTCAAATTGACGGGAGTTGTCGTGGTGGGTGTCGTTCTCAACATCGAAGGCAAGCGGGAACCCGCTTCCATCAAGGATCTGATCGATCTGACGGCCGCCGACATGGGACGCGTCAACGAGCTGATCCTGTCCAAGGCCGGCTCCGACGTCGAGATGATCCCGGAGATCGCCAACCACCTGATCTCTTCCGGCGGCAAGCGTCTGCGGCCCATGCTGACGCTGGCCGCCGCGCAGATGTTCGGCTATTCCGGCGAAGGCCATGTCAAGCTCGCGACCGCGGTCGAGTTCATGCACACGGCGACGCTTCTGCATGACGACGTGGTCGACGAGAGCGCGCTGCGCCGCGGCAAGAAGACGGCGCGCATGATCTGGGGCAACCAGGCGAGCGTTCTGGTCGGCGATTTCCTGCTCGGCCAGGCCTTCCGCATGATGGTCGAGGTCGGCTCGCTGGAAGCCCTCGACATCTTGTCGGCCGCCGCCTCCATCATCGCCGAAGGCGAGGTGATGCAGCTTGCCGCCGCCAAGAACCTCGACACCACCGAGGACGAGCATTTCGCCGTCATCAAGGCCAAGACCGCGGCGCTGTTCTCGGCCGCCGCCGAAGTCGGGCCGGTGATCGCCCAGGCCTCGCGCACCGACCGCGCCGCATTGCGCTCCTACGGCATGAATCTCGGCCTTGCCTTCCAGCTCATCGACGATGCGCTGGACTATGGCGGCTCCAGCAAGGATCTCGGCAAGAATGTCGGCGACGATTTCCGCGAGGGCAAGGTGACGCTGCCGGTGATCCTTGCCTACCGGCGCGGCACCAAGGCCGAGCGCAGCTTCTGGAAGCGCGCCATCGAGGAGAACGTCACCGACGATGCCGGGCTGGAAAAGGCGATCGGCCTGATGGCGCGCCACGGCGCCATCGCCGACACGATCGGCCGCGCCCGCCATTTCGGCGAGATCGCCCGCGACGCCCTGGCGCCGCTGGAAGCGACGCCGCAGAAGTCGGCGCTGATCGACGTCATCGATTTCTGCATCAGCCGGGTGAACTGAGCCTGCTCAGCCTTCCCTGCGCCTGCCTGGCATCCGCCGGGCGGCGCGCCTGTGAATCCCGGTCCGGCCGTCTCGACAAAGGGCGGCGCGGCAAATTATCTATAAAATATGGCCAGCACAGAAGACACCATCGCGGTCCGCATCAGCAAGGAACTGGCGGACCGCATCATTTCGGGCGCGATCGAGCCCGGGTCGCGGCTGCGCCAGGACCATGTCGCCGAGGAATTCAACACCAGCCATGTCCCGGTGCGCGAGGCCTTTCGCCGCCTCGAGGCTCAAGGCTTGGCGATCAGCGAGCCTAGGCGCGGCGTGCGCGTCGCGTCCTTCGATCTCGGCGAGGTCCGGGAAGTGGCCGAGATGCGCGCCGCGCTCGAAGTGCTGGCGCTGCGCCATGCCGCGCCGCATCTGACCGCGTCGATCCTCGACCAGGCCGATGAGGCCACCAAGGCCGGCGACAAATCCCGCGACGTCCGCTCCTGGGAAGAGGCCAACCGCACCTTCCACCGGCTGATCCTGGCGCCCTGCAACATGCCGCGCCTGCTCTCCACCATCGACGACCTGCACGCGGCCAGTGCCCGCTTCCTGTTTGCGGCCTGGCGCTCGGAGTGGGAGACCCGCACCGACCAGGACCACCGCGCGATCCTTAGCGCGCTGAGGCAAGGCAACACCGAATCCGCCGCCACGACGCTCGGCCGCCACGTGCAATGGATCGGCCAGAAACCGGTCAAGACCGCCTCCGGCAGGACCCGCGACGCCTTCGCCATCGTCGGGTGACAGTCGGCGATCAACCGAGGCCTCTCAACGTCGTCATCCACGGATGATGTTGGCTCGACCTCCGCACCGTCGTCATTCCAGGGCGGAGCAAGGAGCGAAGCGACGCGCGCAGACCCTGGAATCCATGCCGTGACCTATGAGCTTCGAGGCAATCCAGACAATGGCACCCGTGCGCCGGCGGAGACAGTCCCTTCTGCACCGCTGCATTCTTCGGCCCGCGTAACGGAATGGATTCTAGGGTCTGCGCGCGTCGCTCCGCTCCTTGCTCCGCCCTAGAATAACGAAATGCGGGGCCCGTTCCAGGTCAATGCTTGCCATCGTCGCGAAAATATGGATTCGATAATAGATCGAATAAAGAAATTATCTATAATTTCACACAAGCTAGGGAAGACACCGTGACCAACGCAGCCATTTCCACCCAAAAACCCTCTTTCAGCCCACTGCGGCTGCACAGCCGTTCGCTCGCCTGGCAGATCGGCGCCGTCGTTCTTGGCTCGCTGTTCCTGGCGCTGTCCTCCTATATCGAGGTGCCAATGGTGCCGGTTCCTGTGACCATGCAGACCTTCGCCGTCACGCTGGTCGGCGCGCTTTACGGCTGGCGCTTCGGCGCGCTCACCATCGCCGCCTGGCTGGTTGAAGGCGCGGCCGGGTTTCCAGCGCTGGCTGGCGGGGCGGCCGGCCTCCAGCATTTCGTCGGCCCGACTGGCGGCTACCTGTTCTCGTTCCCGGTTGTCGGCGCCGTCGTCGGCTGGCTGGCCGAGCGCGGCTGGAACGGCAACCGCGTCATGCTTGCCTTCGCCGCCATGCTCATTGGCAACCTGCTCTGCCTGGTACTGGGCACAGCCTGGCTTGCCGTCATGATCGGCGCCGAGAAAGCCATCACCTTCGGCTTCCTGCCCTTCATCGTCGGCGGCCTGCTCAAGTCGGCGCTGGGCGCGGCGACGCTGAAGCTGTTTTCGGGCAACCGGCCGGCCGACCCCGGTAAGTCGCCAGGTAGATGACCGGACCCGACACCAGATGACCGTCAGGCTGCGCGCCCATCATCTGCTCTGCCTGCTGACCTATGTCGGCAAGGGCTACTCGCCGGCCTTCACCGCCAATTATGACGTGGTGGTGAAGCGCCTGGCCGGCGGCGAGGATATTTTGATCGTTTCCGGCCCGGACGACATCTGCGCCCCGCTGCTCAATGAGTCAGAGCCGCACTGCCTGGGCGAAAGCGCTGCCGGGCGGGATGACGTCGCGGCTCGCGATGTCGGCGCTCTCCTCGGACAGCCGATCCAGGCCGGAGACCGGTTCGTGCTGGATGCCTCCGCACTGGCAAGGATGCGGAAGGCTTTTTCCGCCGGCCTGACGCGCCAGGCGTGCTCCGGCTGCGAATGGTCCGGCCTGTGCGACATCGTTGCCGCCGACGGGTTCAGCGATACGCGTCTGTAGGCAACCCGGTACCACATGCGGCGTCCCGGACCTATGCGAGGGGACTTTTTGTTGGCGCGGCATCGTTTTTTAATCCGGATGATTGCATTGTGATTCGCTTGCCGATTGAAGCCTGACCGCAAAAAGGCCATGCTTTGACCGGAAAAGTTCGAGTCTGTGGGGCGGTCCTCCAAGGGCGGGATTGCATCTGGCTGAAAGGGATACGATGCGGCAAGGACGTGCGCGCTGGCTGACGAGGCTGGCATTTTTGACCGGAGTGGCGCTTTGGGTGCTGCCGGTCCAGGCCAAGGAAGAAGCCAAACCGCTGCAGATCACGTCTTTCTCGGGCGCCTATCTTGCGGCCCATATCGCCGAAAGCGACAACGACCTCGACGACGCGATCGCCTATTACAAGCAGGCGCTGGCCTTTGCCCCCGACGACAAGGAGCTGCAGCAGAGCCTGATGCTGGCGCTTGTCTCGCAGGGCCGGTTCGAGGAATCGCTGGTCTATGCCGACAAGCTGAAGGAAGTGCCCGATGTCGAGCGCTTCTCGCGCCTGGCGCTGGCCATCGATTCCTTCCACAAGAAGGACTATGCCAAGGCGCAGTACTGGCTGAAGCTGTCGCTCGAATCCGACCTCGACCGGTTGCTCTCCGGCGTCATGGACGGTTGGGCCAAGCAGGGCGCCGGCAATGCGTCCGAGGCCATGGATGCCATCGACAAGCTGAAAGGCCCCGATTGGTTCAGCCTGTTCAAGTCGTTCCACCGCGCGCTGATCGCCGATGCCGCCGGCCTCGGCGACAAGGCCGATGCGATCTACGCCGCCACGCTTGCCGACACCGCGGCCGGCGGCTCCGCGCCCGAAACCTGGATGCGCAATGCCCAGGCTTATGCCTCCTTCCTCGCCCGCAAGGGCGACAAGTCGAAGGCTGAGGCGGTGCTGAACCAGGCCGAAGCCTTCGCCCCGGGCAAGCTCGAAATCACCACGCTGCGCGACCCCATCGCCAAGGGCGACAAGATCGAGCCGCTGGTCGCCAGCCCGGCCGACGGCGCGTCCGAAATCCTCCTCGACCTTGCCACCGCGCTCAACCGCGGCGGCGGCGAGCCTTTCGTGCGGCTTTACCTGCAATACGCGCTGGCGCTGAAGCCGGACAGCGACGCCGCGTTGGTGCAGCTTGCCGCCGTTGCCGAGCAGCTGAAGGACGGCGAGGGCGCGGTCGCGCTCTACCGCCGTATTCCGGCATCCTCGCCGCTGAAAGAGCTCTCCGATCTGCAGATCGGCCTCAACCTTGCCGATCTCGACAAGCATGACGAGGCGATTTCCCACCTCAAGGCCTATCTCGACAAGCACCCGGCCGACATGCGCGCCTATCTGGCGCTTGGCGGCGTCTATGGCTCGAAGGAAGATTTCCGCTCGGCCGCCAATCTCTATGACAAGGCCGTCGAGCAGCTGAAGACGCCGACCGCAGCCAACTGGAACATCTTCTACCAGCGCGGCATCGCCTATGAGCGGCTGAAGGAATGGCCGAAGGCCGAACCCAATTTCCGCAAGGCGCTGGAGCTACAGCCCGACCAGCCGCAGGTCATGAACTATCTCGGCTATTCCTGGGTCGACATGAACATGAACCTCAAGGAAGGCCTGGCGATGATCCAGAAGGCCGTGGATCTGCGGCCGAACGACGGCTACATCGTCGATTCGCTGGGCTGGGCTTACTTCCGCATGGGCCGCTTCGACGACGCCGTGCGCGAGATGGAGCGCGCCGTCTCGCTGAAGCCGGAGGATCCGGTCCTCAACGACCATCTCGGCGATGCCTACTGGCGCGTCGGCCGCAAGCTCGAGGCCACCTATCAGTGGACCCAGGCGCGCGACCTGAAGCCCGATCCGGATGTGCTCGCCACCTTGCAGCGGAAGCTGCTCAAGGGCCTGCCGCCGATCGAGTCCAACACCGCGCAGGAAACCCCGAAGGTGAAGCCGGACCCGACGCCCGCGCCGAAGGGCTGAGCGACTTTCGTCGACGTTCAAGAATGCGGGGCTCGTCGAGCCCCGTTTTTCGTTTCGGCTCGGCCGAGCTTGGGTAGGTTCGACCCCACTTTGGAGATTGGCCTAGACGCCTATCGCGATCGTCATCCACGGGCGGAGCAAGGAGCGAAGCGACGCGCGCAGACCCGAGGATCCATCCGTGACTTTCGAACTCTGCAGCGGTGCAGAATTCTGCTCCGCTGCACCCTTCGATCAGGGTCACGGAATGGATTCCAGGGTCTCCGCGACGCCGCTTTCGCGGCTGCTCCGCCCTGGAATGACGAGGTTCGAGCGGCTTCGGCCAATCCTCGGCTTTGTGCCGATTTCAGGGAAGTCACCGGCGAAGATCTCGCCCCGCGACCAAAGCGACTTTTAAAATCCCTGAATCCAGGAGCTAGAACATCTTTCTGTAAACCACGAACCCGGACTTCTCGCCGACCTTGTCGTAGAGCTGCATCGCCGTGTGGTTCGTCTCATGCGTCAGCCAGTAGACGCGGTTCGCGCCCGCTCGGCCGGCGCGTTCGTAGACGCCTTCGATCAGCGCCCTGCCGACTCCCTGGCCGCGCGCGGCCTGCGTGGTGAAGAGATCCTGCAAATAGCAGCTCGGCGCGATCGATGTCGTCGAGCGATGGTAGAGATAGTGGACGAGGCCGAGCAGACTGCCTTCGCGCTCGGCCACCAGCGCATGCACCGGCTCATAGGCGTCGAAGAAACGCGACCAGGTCATCTGCGTGATCTCGCCGGCAAGCGCCGTTGGGCCGGAGCGACCGTAAAATGCGTTGTAGCCGTCCCACAGCGGCAGCCACTGTTCGTAATCCTGCCTTGTGACAGGGCGGACGGTAAGTTGACCGGACATGGCGAAACCTCTGTCATTGACGTGGAACGGAGCAAACGGCGACCCACGCCCGACGGCAATGGGCCAGCCTGCCGCAAAGCTTTCCGCCTTGCCGGTCGTGAGCCACTGCCTTGACGCTCGCCGGCTCGACAACTAGGGAAGCGTCATCCTGCGCTTTCCGAGGCCGCCGTGACCATCGAAATCCCCGCACATATGCATCCCAGCCGCTCCTTCCAGGGGCTGATCCTGACCTTGCACAATTACTGGGCCGACTATGGTTGCCTCATCCTGCAGCCTTACGACATGGAAGTCGGCGCCGGCACCTTCCATCCGGCCACCACCTTGCGCGCGCTCGGTCCGCTGCGCTGGAACGCCGCTTACGTCCAGCCCTCGCGCCGGCCGAAGGACGGCCGCTATGGCGAGAACCCCAACCGCCTGCAGCATTATTACCAGTACCAGGTGATCCTGAAGCCCAATCCGCCGAACCTGCAGGAGCTCTATCTCGGCTCGCTGGAAGCGATCGGCGTCGATCCGCTGCTGCATGACATCCGCTTCGTCGAGGACGATTGGGAAAGCCCCACGCTTGGCGCCTGGGGGCTTGGCTGGGAGTGCTGGTGCGACGGCATGGAAGTCTCCCAGTTCACCTATTTCCAGCAGGTCTGCGGCATCGAATGCGCGCCGGTGGCGGGCGAGTTGACCTACGGGCTGGAGCGGCTCGCCATGTATGTGCAGGGCGTCGACAATGTCTACGACCTGAATTTCAACGGCCGCGAGGGTGCCGAGAAAGTCACCTACGGCGACGTCTTCCTGCAGGCCGAGCAGGAATATTCGCGCCACAATTTCGAATTCGCCAACACCGCGATGCTGCTGAGGCACTTCGAGGACGCCGAGGCCGAGTGCAAGGCGCTGCTCGATGCCGGCACGCCGAAGCCGAGCGACAATCTGGCCATGCACCGCATGGTCTTTCCGGCCTACGACCAGTGCATCAAGGCAAGCCATGTCTTCAACCTGCTCGACGCGCGCGGCGTGATCTCGGTCACCGAGCGGCAAAGCTATATCCTGCGTGTGCGCAACCTGGCCAAAGCCTGCGGCGAGGCGTTTCTGAAGACACGGGCAGGCGGGCTGGCGGCGGCTTAGAGCAATTCCAGGAAAAGTGCGTAGCGGTTTTCCGTCCGGAATCGCGTCAAAACAAGATAGAGCGAATTCACCGTTGCCGTGAAACGGTGGATCGCTCTAGGCCGGTACGGCTTTCAGGGTCTCGGTGGCGGCGCCGGCCGGCAACACGATCTGCGCGGTCGCGCCGTCGATCGTGCGCATGGCCTGCCTCACCCCCGGCATCGTGATCACGCCGTGCATCTGGGCGGCGAAGCAGGCGCTGAGCGCCAGGATCTGCAGGGTTCTCGATGCCGTCTTCATTGTCGTTCAGCCAATAGGTCTCCGCCTGAGCGTGTGTCGCTTCAGCGCCGTGTTCGGTTCATGGGGTGTCTGCACTTAGGACGGGTGGACCCGCCCGGTCCCGACGAAGACCTGAAAATTTCCTGAAATCGATCGAAATGGGGATCGGCATGCAGGGTGACAGGGGCCGGCCGAGTTGCTATGCGCTCTTACCTCCCCCTTGATGGGGGAGGTCGCCGCGAAGCGGCGGGTGGGGGTGACTGGCGCTTCCCTATGCCAAAACTTGACCGTTTCAAGTTGCAGTCCGCACGAAGGCTTCGCGCCTCGATGACGGACGAAGAACGACTGCTGTGGCGGCACCTGTGGCGCATCCCGGTCGAAGGGACACATTTCCGCCGACAGGCGTCTGTGGGCGCCTATTACCCCGACTTCTTATCCCATCGGCTGAAATTGATTATCGAGGTGGATGGCTCCCACCACAGTGCCGATGATCAACTTCGCCATGATGAAGTTCGAACACGATGGTTTGAAAGCCAGGGCTATCGCGTCGTCCGCTTCTGGAACCATGAGATAAAAAACGAACTGGATTCCGTGCTCGATACAATTTATGCGGCGGTGGAAGAACGGAAATCACACCTGCATCTGCGCGATGGTGCCGAAGGTATTGGCGGCTGAGAGGCCGTCACCCCGCCCCGGCGCTACGCGCCGACCCTCCCCATCAAGGGGAGGGTGGGAGCCTAATCATGCCTGACCTGCTTCTAGAACTTCGCTCGGAAGAGATTCCAGCCCGCATGCAGCGCAAGGCTGCCGGCGACCTCAGGAAGATGCTGACCGACGGTCTGGTCGAGGCGGGTCTCACCTATGAGGCGGCGCGCGAATATTGGACGCCGCGGCGCCTGGCGCTCGACATCCGCGGCCTGACGGCGCGCTCGAAGGACATTCGCGAGGAGATCAAGGGTCCCTCGACCACGGCGCCCGAGCAGGCGGTGCAGGGTTTCCTGCGCAAGGCCGGCCTGTCATCGATCGCCGAGGCGCATGTCCATTCCGATCCGAAGAAGGGCGATTTCTATCTCGCGCACATCTCGAAGCCGGGCAGGGCGGCCGAAGAGATCATCGCCGAGCTGGTGCCGGGCATCATCAAGAGCTTCCCCTGGCCGAAATCGATGCGCTGGGGGCCGGCCTCGGCGAAGCCCGGCTCGCTGCGCTGGGTACGGCCGTTGCAGTCGATCGTCTGCACCTTCGGCCCGGAGACCGAGGAGCCGGTCGTGGTCGATTTCGAGATCGACGGCATCCGCGCCGGCAACATCACCTATGGCCACCGCTTCCATGCGCCGGGCCCGATCACCGTGCGCCGCTTCGACGACTATGTGGCGAAGCTCGAAGCGGCCAAGGTCGTGCTCGACGCGGACCGGCGCAAGGAGATCATCCTGGCCGATGCCCGCAACATTGCCTTCGCCAACGGCCTCGACCTCGTCGAGGACGAGGGCCTGCTGGAGGAAGTCTCCGGCCTGGTCGAATGGCCGGTCGTGCTGATGGGCGAGTTCGAGCAGGATTTCCTCACCATTCCGGGCGAGGTCATCCGCCTCACCATCCGCGCCAACCAGAAATGCTTCGTCACCCGGCCACAGGGCGCGTCCGACGATCTGTCCAATCGCTTCATCCTGGTCGCCAACATCGAGGCGAAGGGCGGCGGCAAGGAGATCGCCTACGGCAACGGCAAGGTGGTCAGGGCGCGCCTGTCCGATGCGCTCTATTTCTGGAGGACCGACCAAAGCGACCTGCCAGATCTCGATCAACTGGGCGTATCAGCGGCGAAGTTCGACCTGGATCTGAAGAAGCCGCTCGACCAGCGCATGGCGCGGCTCGACCATCTCAACGTGACCTTCCATGCCAAACTCGGCACGCAAGGCGCGCGCGTTGAGCGTATCAAGCGCCTGGCCGAGGAACTGGCGCCGGTGGTCGCGAAGTCGATCTCCCCCCTTGAGGGGGAGATGGCCGGCAGGCCAGAGGGGGTCGCCGCGCGTGAAGCGCCAGCGTCTTCCGCAACGACGGACAGCCTCGGCATTCTACGTGAGACGACCCCCTCTGTCGCCTTCGGCGACATCTCCCCCTCAAGGAGGGAGATTACCGCGCTTGTCGCCCGCGCGGCGGTGCTCGCCAAGGCCGATCTGCAGACCGAAGTGGTTGGCGAGTTTCCGGAACTGCAAGGCGCCATGGGCCGCAAATACGCGCTGCTGCAGGACGAGCACGCATCGGTGGCCGCGGCCGCCGAGGAGCATTATAAGCCGCAGGGTCCGTCCGACCGCGTGCCGACCGATCCGGTCTCGGTCGCGGTCGCGCTCGCCGACAAGCTCGACACGCTGACCGGCTTCTGGGCGATCGATGAGAAGCCGACCGGCAGCAAGGATCCGTTCGCGCTCCGCCGAGCTGCGCTTGGCGTGGTCAGGATCCTCATCGAGAACCGGATTCGCCTGGCGCTGGCGTCAGTTTTCGCTAAGGCCTTTGCAAATTTCAAAGGCGGCGCGGATCAGTCGTCCGACCTCCTTGCCTTCTTCCACGACCGCCTGAAGGTCTACCTCCGCGACCAGGGCGCGCGGCACGATCTGATCGACGCCGTCATCACGCTGCAGTCCGACGACCTGTTGCAGATCGTGCGCCGCGTCGAGGCGCTGGGCTCCTTGCTCGACACCGACGAAGGCAAGAACCTGCTCGCCGGCACCAAGCGCGCCGCCAACATCCTGGCGGCGGAAGAGAAGAAGAAAACGGCTGTGGCCGAGACCGTTGAGTCGGCTCTGTTCCGCGAGGACGCGGAAAAGAAGCTCTATGCCGCGGTGAATCAGGCCGAGAAGGAAGCCGGCCAAGCAATTCAAAACGAAGATTTTTCCGGCGCCATGCTGGCCCTTAGCGTGTTGCGCGAACCGGTTGATTCATTCTTTGAAGGCGTTCTCGTGAATGATGAGGACCAGGCCGTGCGCGCCAACCGCCTGGCGCTGCTTGCCCGCATCCGCGCCGCCACCGATCAGGTCGCGGATTTTTCAAAGATCGTCGGCTGACCGCGAAGAAATCGCGCGGTTGAGGCCTGCTCGTATTCGCTAGTGTACGGGCAGGCTTGAACAATTTTGCGTCCGAAATTTAATGCGCCGGAGTCGGCTTACAGTCATACGGCGATGACCTCTGCATGGGACAAAGATACGTTCCCAAACACGGAGGCATGCCATGAATTCCGTTGACGATATCGACCTGATTGAAGAGACCCCGGCCGCCGCCGAGGGCATCGAATCCACTTCCGAAAATCTCCTCGACCACGCCGCTGCGGCGGCGGTCGAATCCGCCGGTCCTTCCGAAGACGACGAAGAGGAGGCCATCGCCTCGACTGACGCCGAGTCGGAAGACGAGGATGAAGATGACGACGAAGACGAAGACGATGACGCCGACGAAGAAGCCAAGGCCTCGGGCGACGAGTCCGATGACGAGGATGAAGACGGCGACGAGGATGAAGAGGACGCCGACGAAGATGATGACGAAGAAGAAGCGGCCTGAGCCGTCTCCTGTCGTGTGAGGCATGAGGGGCGGCGCGTTGAGCGCGTCGCCCTTTTCGTCAGGCTAGGCTCGTCAGTCCTCCAGGAAGATTGACCTCTCAATCTTCCACTATGCTGACCCGCACGCTGTCGGAATAGACATCCACCTCGATCAACGGTTCGCCATTGACGATGGCGCGCCTTGTGGCGCTGCTCATGGCGCCGCCGCGTTCCAGCATGCGCTGCAGGTCGGCGCGCGAGCCGTCGCTGCGGAACCAGGGATCGCCCTGGTCGTCGCCGTCGCGCCGGTGGAACTTGTGCCAGTTGGCGCGGTCTTGCCGCACCATCTGCGCCGCGCTGCTCAGCGGATAGCCGTCGCTGGCCCGATGATCGCGATCGGAAATCCGCGCGACGTAAGAGCCGAGCATATCGTCGGCCCGCGCCGAACCCGCGCCCAGCACTGTTGCCGCCACCAGCCCGGCAACGGCCATTGCTTTCGAAACAGTCATGAAACCCCCCTTTGAAATGCCAGTGCTATCGTGCCCGATCCCGATGACGGGATTCGGACAGTGCCAAGCGCCTAGCATATCGGGATGGCGTCCAGTGTGATTTACATCGCCTTGCCGACGCGCGGCAGCTGCTGGGCATTTTGCGGCTGGGCCTGTGGCTGCGCGCCGCCCGACGCATTGGCTGTAGCGGTCGGCTGGCTGCCGGCCTTGTCGTTGCCGTTCGAAGCGGACGCGGTGCCGTCGGCAGGCGTTGCCGGCGAAGTGCCGTTTGCCGGCGTGGTGGCCGCCGGCGTGGTGGCCGCGGTTGCCGGCGTTGCGGGCTTGGCCGATGCGGTCGCGGCAGGCGTTGCGAAGGCGCCGCCGACAATGCCGCCGCGGATGATCATCGGCGCCGGCTGATGCCCGGGCTTTTCGGGAATAGCCGCGACCTTTTCGTCGGTGACGGCGGGCATGGGGTAGTCGCCGAGCGCAATCAACGATGGCGCGGAGAGCGCCGACAGCTTGGCCGGATCGATCGCGTCCAACTTGACCACTGAAGGCGTCGAGGTCGAGACGCCGAGCGCGACGATCGACGAAGCATGCGCCGCGCCGTTCATTGCCAAAAGGCTTATGCCGAACGCTCCGAGCAAACGCATGACGAAAACTCCCCAGCCCGTAACCACCGGCCCGCACCTTAACGCCGGCAAATTGAAGCCGGCTTGCGCGGAAACTTAACATTTTAGGGATTGATAAATCGCCAATGCGCGCACTTGCCCGATGGATGCGGCCGTATTACGGGACCGGCATGTCTAAAGCGCGTCGCGTTGAAATGGATTCAATCGACGCGCTTTAGGTTTTGTTTCATGCATGTTGTTGTCCCAAAACCGCTGCACACTATTGGGCAACATGCATCAGGACTGGTGGCGAATTTGGCTGAGATATTGGCGGTTGGCGAGGCGCTTGAGCGGGCTTTGGCGTTGCTTCAAGCCGGCGACGTCGTCGCCATCCCGACCGAGACGGTTTACGGCCTGGCAGGTGATGCCACCAACGGCGTCGCCGTTGCGCGCATTTTCGAGGCCAAGGGCCGGCCACGCTTCAACCCGCTGATCGCCCATGTCGCCGATCGCGCGATGGCCGACCGCATCGCCGGCTTCGACCCGCTCTCGGCAAGATTGGCCGAAGCCTTCTGGCCCGGCCCGCTGACGCTGGTGCTGCCGCAGCGCGCGGACAACGGCATCCATCCGCTGGTCACCGCGGGGCTGGACACGATCGCGCTGCGCATGCCGCGCGGGTTCGGCGGCGAGCTGATCGCGCGGCTCGGCCGGGCGCTCGCCGCCCCCAGCGCCAATTCGTCCGGAAAGATCAGTGGCACGACGGCGCAAGCGGTCGCCGCCGATCTCGGTGACAGGATCAAGCTGGTCGTCGATGGCGGCGCCACGCTCGTCGGCCTGGAATCGACCATTCTCAAGGTCGAGCATGGCAAATTGCGGCTGCTCAGGCCCGGCGGCATCGGCGCCGAGGAGATCGAGGCGGTGGCCGGCGCGAAACTGGTGCGTGGCGCTGCCGGCATCGAAGCGCCCGGCATGCTCGCCTCGCATTACGCGCCGGGTGCGGCGATGCGGCTGAACGTGGAGAAGATTGCCGAAGGCGAGGCGTTGCTCGCTTTCGGCGGCAAACGCGCCTGGGGCTGGGAACAGGCCGTTGCGCTGCGCAATCTTTCCGAGAGAGGCGACCTGCGCGAGGCGGCAAGCAACCTTTTTGCGGCCATGCAGGCGCTCGACCGCAGCGGCGCCACGACCATCGCTGTCGAACCGATCCCGTTCGAGGGCCTGGGCGAGGCGATAAATGACCGCCTTGCCCGTGCTGCCGCGCCACGCGGCAAGACTGGCTGATCTATCGCTTTGTTTTGATGCAATTCCGGACGGAACCGTTTCGCACTTTTCCTGGAATTGCTTTAGGTTCTGACCCATGAACGATCAGCCCTTCGACCTCGACCCTGCCGTCATCGACCGCTTCGCGGCAATCGTCGGCGACAAATATGCGCTGCGCGATCAGGCCGACATCGCGCCCTACATCACCGAGCGGCGCGGCCTCTGGCATGGTCGCACATCGCTGGTTCTGAGGCCGGGCAGCGTCGAGGAGGTGAGCCGCATCATGCGCCTTGCGACCGAGACCGGCACGCCGATCGTGCCGCAGAGCGGCAATACGGGCTTGGTCGGCGCCCAGGTGCCGGACAAATCCGGCCACGACATCGTGCTGTCACTGTCGCGGCTGAACCGCATCCGCGAGATCGATGTCCTGTCGAACACAGTGACGGCCGAGGCCGGCGTCATCCTGCAGACGCTGCAGGAGGCCGCCGACGCCGCCGACCGGCTGTTTCCGCTCTCGCTCGCCGCGCAAGGCTCCTGCCAGATCGGCGGCAATCTCTCCTCCAACGCCGGCGGCACCGGCGTGCTTGCCTATGGAAATGCGCGTGAGCTCTGCCTCGGCGTCGAGGTGGTGCTGCCGACCGGCGAGGTCTTCGACGATTTGCGCAAATTGAAGAAGGACAACACCGGCTACGACCTGAAGAACCTCTTCGTCGGCGCCGAAGGCACGCTCGGCGTCATCACCGCCGCAGTGCTGAAGCTGTTCCCGAAGCCGAAGGGCAGGGAGGTCGCCTTTGCCGGCCTGCCGTCGTCCCCTAAGGACGCGCTTTCGTTGTTCACCTTGGCGATGGATAGGGCCGGCGCCTCGCTCACCGCTTTCGAGCTGATCGCCAGAAGGCCTTACGATTTCACGCTGAAGCACGGGCAAGGTATCACCCGGCCGCTGGCCGACGACTGGCCGTGGTATGTGCTGATGCAGATCTCGTCCGGACGCTCTGAAGAGGACGGCAAGGCGCTGATCGAGGAGATCCTTTCGGCCGGCCTCGAGCAAGGCATCGTCGGTGATGCCGTGGTGTCGGCAAGCCTGGCCCAGGGCGATGCCTTCTGGAATTTCCGCGAGACGCTGCCCGAATGCCAAAAGCCCGAGGGCGCCTCGATCAAGCACGACATCTCCGTGCCGATCGCCTCGATCCCGGACTTCATCGAAAAGGCGGCCGGCGTGGTGGAGACTGTCTGCCCCGGCGCGCGCGTGGTTTGCTTCGGCCATATGGGCGACGGCAATCTTCACTACAACATCTCGCGCCCCGTGGACTGGCAGGACGAGCCGTTCCTCGAGCTCTACCACCCGATGAATAAGGCCGTGCACGATGTCGTGCGCTCCTTCCACGGCTCGATCTCGGCCGAGCACGGCATCGGTCAGTTGAAGCGCGACGAGCTCATCGCCACGGCGCCGCCGATGGCCATCGACCTGATGCGTCGCGTGAAGGCCGCCTTCGATCCGGCCGGCATCATGAATCCCGGTAAGGTTATCTGATCCTTCCCCTAGCTGATGGTCGGTCGCATTCCGATAACCATCGGCTCCGATCAGCAAAATTTAACCGAACTTCTTAAGCGCGACGGTAAGAAGCCAGCGCTAATGCTTCTTCCCATAACGAGGCCGGAAAACCGGCCCTGAGAGAACCGGAAAACGGCCCTCAGGAGTAACAGGGAAGACATTCGATGAACACTGGACTGAAGCCAGTCTGGGCCGGGCGCAACATGCGTCTCGACCCGTTTCGCCTGCCCCAGATGGTGAGCTATGCCACGCGCGACGACTATGGCGATGTCACCTTCACCATCGACCAGCGTGGCGCCGTCATCCGCCGCATGCTGGAGATGAGCGGCGTGCCGGCGATCATCGCGCTGCCCGCCAAGGCGTTCCGCGGCGTCGCGGCGCGGGCCTTGGAAGATCCGGACGGCAACGTCACGGTGACGCTCGAGCTCCTGCACAATGATCCGATGCTGTCGGTGCCGCTGCTGGTCGCCGATGATCTTGAGGACGTCGCCGCCGACTGGCGCGCCTGGGCCGACGCCTATCGCCTGCCGATGCTTTTGATCGAGGCCGACGGCATCGCCCGTACGCTGGAAGAATCGCTCGGCGCCGCCATCAAGGCGCGGACGCCGCAGGAGCGCCGCAAGGGCCGTGTCTCCACCACGCGCCGCCCGCGCTTCCTCGCCCGCCGCAAGGCCGGCAACCTTGGCCTGAGGCTTGTCATCGACGGCCAGGAGATCATTGCAAGGGAGTAGTGCGACCTTCCCCTTCTCCCCTTGTGGGAGAAGGTGTCGCCGAAGGCGACGGATGAGGGGTGCTCCAGAGAAAGCCAGCGTCTCACTTCGCTGGAACACCCCTCATCCGTCTCGGCGCTGCGCGCCGATCCACCTTCTCCCACAAGGGGAGAAGGAAAAAGCCCGCTACACCAGCGGCTTCAGCCATATCCACACCGACCCGCCGATCAGCCCGAGGAAGATCAGCCAGCCGACCTGGTTGTTCGATTTGAACAGCTTCAGGCACTGGTCCCCATTGTTGATGTCTAGCCGGATGATCTGGCGCGCCATATGCGCGCCGGCGGCGATCAGGCCGGCCAGCGCCACGATCGGCACCTGCGCCGAGGCAAAGGCGATGGCGAAGCAGATCAGCGCGCCGCCATAGAGCCCGGTGAGCCACATCTTGGTGTTGTCGCCGAACAGCCGCGCCGTCGAGCGCACGCCGACGATGGCGTCGTCTTCCTTGTCCTGATGCGCGTAGATCGTGTCGTAGCCGATCACCCACAGGATCGAGCCGATATAGAGCATGATCGCCGGGTCATCGATGTCGCCGAACTCGACAGCCCAGCCCATCAGCGCGCCCCAGGAGAAGGCCAAGCCCAGCACGAATTGCGGCCAGTTGGTGATGCGCTTCATGAAGGGATAGACCGCGACGATCGCGAGCGAAGCGACGCCGAGCGGAATGGCGAAGCTGTTGAACTGCAGCAGCACGGCCAGGCCCACCAGCGCCTGGATGATGACGAAGATCCAGGCCTGGCGCCGCGTCACCTTGCCGGCGGGCAGCGGGCGCGAGCGGGTGCGCTCGACCTGATTGTCGATGTCCTCGTCGGCGAGGTCGTTATAGGTGCAGCCGGCGCCGCGCATGGCGACGGCGCCGATGAAGAACAAAAGCAGGTACCAGGGCGCTGGAAGCAGCGTCAGCAGCGGGTCGGTCGGGCGCGGATAGGCGCCCGCGGCAAGTGCTGCCGACCACCAGCAGGGCCAGAGCAGCAGCTGCCAGCCGATCGGCCGGTCCCAGCGCGCCAGCTGCGCATAGGGCCACAGCCAGCGCGGCAGCACGCGGTAGACCCAATGGCCGCTCGGCGCGTCGGCGACACGGCCCTGGATCGCTTTCGACTGGACGGTTTCCATCACGTTGGAGTGGCAGCAGCAGGCGGCCCCGTCAAGCGGCCGCAATGTCGCTCAAGCGCCGAAACCTCAGGCGGTGAAAACATCGTGACCGGCGAACCATGCCTTGGCGACGTCGATGAAGGCCACGGCCGCCTTCGACAGGCGCTGGCGCGTGTCATGCGTCAGGATGATGCGCTGCATCGGCAGCGCGTCGGAGAGAGGCTTTAAGACCAGCGGCAGGCCGTCATAGCTGCGGTCGCCATACGGCCTCGTATAGCTGACCGCGACGCCGAAGCCGTTGGCCACCATGGAGCGCTGCAGCTCGAACGAGCTGGTCGTCGCCCGCGCGACCGGCGACAGACCGCGGCTGAGGAAGAGGTCCAGCATGTGCTGCCAGCTGTGCGGCTGGTCCGTGGTGATCAGCGGATGCTGGGCTAGCTCCGCCAGGCTGACGGAATGCTTGTCCGCCAGCACATGGCCGGCGGGCAAAAGCGCGTGCGGTCGCAATTCATGCAGCAGGACGCGCTTGAAATGGCCGGGAAGGCCGAGATCGTAGGTGAGGCCGAGATCGACGGCGCTGTCGGCCAGGCGCCGTCCCAGCGTGTCGAAGGTCTCGTGGCCGATGACGACGGTGACGGCCGGGCAGCGCTCGGCAAAGGCACGCATCAGCGCCGGGGCGAAATAGGGCGCCAGGTCCTCGAAGCAGCCGAGCACCAGCTCGCCGCCGATATCGGCGTCGCGCGATCCGAGCGCCGCCAGCTCGTCCGCCTCGCCCAGCACCTGCCTTGCCTTGGCGACGGCCCTGCGGCCGAAGGATGTCAGCGCAACGCCGCTGCCCCGATGGCGCACGAAGAGTTTCTGGCCAAGCGCGTCCTCGACATGGTCGATCGCCACCGAGATGGACGGCTGCGAAACGTTCAACGCCTGGGCCGCCATGGTCACGCTGCCATAGCGGGCCACGGCAACGACATAGCGCAATTGGGTCAGCGAGAACTTCATAGATGAAAACTATAAGTGAAATGACAAGTTATTATTTTACGTGATGTGACGCTCTTGCGATAGTCGGTCATCGAACAAGCAGGAGAGCACGATGGCCAGCCCGAAAATCGACGCCGCGACGATTGCCGATTACCAGCGCGACGGCGCGGTCTGCATCCGCGGCGCCTTCAAGGACTGGGTCGACGTGATCGCGGACGGCATCGAACGCAATATCGAGAATCGCAGCGCCACGGCATCCGACATCGCCGGCGGCAAGGGCAGCTTCTTCGACGACTACTGCAACTGGGAGCGCATCCCGGAATTCGTCAGGATCGTCAGGGAATCGCCGGCCGCCGAGCTTGCCGCCGCCGTCATGCAGTCGCGCAGCGCGCAGTTCTTCCACGACCACGTCCTGGTCAAGGAGCCGGGCACGCAGAAGCCGACGCCGTGGCACCAGGACATTCCCTATTACTTTGTCGACGGCAGCCAGACGGTTAGCTTCTGGATCCCGATCGATCCGGTGAAGGAGGCGACGCTGCGGCTGATCGCCGGCTCGCACAAATGGGAAAAGATGGTGCTGCCGGTGCGCTGGCTGAACGACGCCAATTTCTATGCCGGCGAGGGGGACTATTTGCCGGTGCCCGATCCCGACCGCGATCCTTCGATGAAGGTGCTGGAATGGGAGATGCAGCCGGGCGATGCCATCCTGTTCGATTTCCGCACCGCACATGGCGCGCGCGGCAATCTGACGGCGGCGCGGCGCCGGGCGCTGTCGCTGCGCTGGGTGGGCGACGACGCGCATTATGTCGAGCGTCCCGGCCGCACCTCGCCGCCCTATCCGGGCCACGACATGAAGCCCGGCCAGAAGCTGCGCGAGGACTGGTTCCCTGTTATCTATCAGAGCTGAGCGGCCCTGCCTCGTCATCCACGGGCGGAGCGGGAGCGAAGCGGACGCGCAGACCCGAGGATCCATTCCGTGACCTCGAAGCGCCGCAACGGTGCAGAATTCTCTGCCATTTGCATCCTCCGGCTAAGTCTGCGCCGCGTCGCTTCGCTCCTTGCTTCGCCATAGAATGACGAGGTTGGGGCGACTTCAATCAATCCCCGGCGTTTGCGCTGCTTTCCCGTGCGCAATTGCCGCCAAAATGCCAAGACGCCTTGACCCGCCGCGCGCGGACCAATAGCGGGGTCGGGGGAGACGATCAGCAAGAGGTGGCCATGAACGTTCTTCTTCTCGGCTCGGGTGGCCGCGAACATGCGCTCGCCTGGAAGATCTCCGCCTCGCCGCTGCTGGCGAAGCTTTATGCCGCGCCCGGCAATCCGGGCATCGGCCGTGTCGCCGAGCTGGTGAAGCTGGACGTTGCCGACCATTCCGCCGTCGCCGCCTTCTGCCAGGAAAAGAAGATCGACCTCGTGGTGGTCGGCCCGGAAGGCCCGCTGGTCGCGGGCATCGCCGACGACCTGCGTGCCTGGGGCATCCGCGTCTTCGGCCCTTCCAAGGCGGCGGCCCGGCTGGAGGGCTCGAAGGGTTTTACCAAGGATCTCTGCGCGAGGTTCAACATCCCCACCGCCGCCTATGGGCGCTTCGGCGATCTCGCTTCGGCCAGGGCCTATGTCGAGAAAGTCGGCGCGCCGATCGTCATCAAGGCAGACGGGCTCGCCGCCGGCAAGGGCGTCACCATCGCGATGACTTCTGATGAGGCGAACGCCGCGCTGGAGGCTTGTTTCGACGGCGCATTCGGGGCCGCCGGCGCCGAGGTCGTGGTCGAGGAATATCTCACCGGCGAGGAGGCAAGCTTCTTCTGCCTGTGTGACGGCGCCACGGCTCTCCCCTTCGGCACCGCGCAGGACCACAAGCGCGTCGGCGACGGCGATACCGGGCCGAACACCGGCGGCATGGGCGCCTATTCGCCGGCGCCGGGGATGACGCCCGAAATGACCGAGCGCACCATGCGCGAGATCATCGAGCCGACCATGCGCGGCATGGCCGAACTCGGCGCGCCCTTCGCCGGTATCCTCTTCGCCGGCCTGATGATTACCGACCAGGGCCCGAAGCTGATCGAGTACAACACCCGCTTCGGCGATCCCGAATGCCAGGTGCTGATGATGCGGCTGAAGGACGACCTGCTCGTCCTGCTCAGCGCCGCCGTCGACGGCCAGCTCGCGCACATGTCGATCCGCTGGAGCGACGCGGCGGCGCTGACCGTGGTGATGGCGGCAAGGGGCTATCCCGGCACGCCGGAAAAGGGCTCCGTCATCCGCGGCCTCGACGAGGCCGAGCGTGATGGCGCCCAGATTTTCCACGCCGGCACCGCCGTCAATGGCGGGGCGCTGGTCGCCAATGGCGGCCGCGTGCTCAACGTCACCGCGCTTGGCAAGACGGTAGGCGAGGCGCAGGCCAGGGCCTACGCGGCAATCGATCACATCGACTGGCCGCAGGGCTTCTATCGCCACGACATCGGCTGGCAGGCCGTGGCACGCGAGAAGGCCGGCGCGTAATCCGGCCTCAGGCGGCCGCGCTCTTTCGTCCGCCACGCGCCCAGGCGGGCAGCCAGTCGCCATGCGCGGCAAGCAGGTCGTCGACCAACGACCAGATCTGGTCGAGGTCGAGCTCGGCCGCTGTATGCGGGTCCATCATCGCCGCGTGGTAGATGTGCTCGCGGTTCTCGCTCATCAGCGCCCGCACCGTCAGCTCCTGCACATTGATGTTGGTGCGGATCAGCGCCGTCAGCTGCGGCGGCAGGTCGCCAATGTAAGTCGGCTGAATGCCGGAAGCGTCGACCAGGCACGGCACTTCCGCCGCGCAGTCGAAAGGCAGCGAGGTGATGCAGCCATTGTTGCGGACATTGCCATAGATCACCGACGGCTCGCCGGTCCACACGGAGTTCATGATCGAGGAGGCATATTCCCTGGACTGCTCGACCTCGATCCGGTCGGCCGAGCGGTAGGCTTCCGCCTGGCCCTTCCAGCGCTCGATCTGCTCGATGCAGCGTTTTGGATATTCATCCAGCGGAATGCCGTATTTCTCGATCAGGTCGGGGCGGCCGTCCTTGATGAAATAGGGCGTGTATTCGGCGAAATGCTCCGAGCTCTCGGTGACGAAATAGCCGAGCCGGGTCAGCATCTCGTAGCGCACCTTGTTCGGGCAGCGCGGGTTCCAGCCCGGCTTCGGCGCACGGCCTTCGCGATAGGCGCGCACGAGATCGGGATAGAGGTCGCGGTAGGAGCCGTCGGCCTGGCGATGCTCGAACTTCAGGTAGAAGGCCATGTGGTTGATGCCAGCCGAGCGGTAGCGGATTTCTTCGTAGGGAAGGTCGAGGTCGTGCGCCAATTCCATCGCCGTGCCCTGCACCGAGTGGCAGAGCCCGACCTGCTTGATCGTGGGGAATTTCTCGGCGATCGCCCAGGTGTTGATCGCCATCGGGTTCACATATTGCAGCATGATCGCCTCCGGGCAGACGGCGAGTATGTCCTCACAGATCTTCCACAGATGCGGCACGGTCCTGAGGCCGCGCATGATGCCGCCGACGCCGAGCGTGTCGGCGATGGTCTGGCGCAGGCCGTATTTCTTCGGTACCTCGAAATCGGTGACGGTGCAGGGCTCGTAGCCGCCGATCTGGAAGGCGACGACGACGAAGTCGGCCCCTTGCAGCGCCTTGCGCTGGTCGGAATAGGTCTCGGCCTTCGCCTTGACGCCGAGCGTCGCGATCAGCTTGTTGACGACGACGGCGCTTTCTTCCAGCCGCTGCGGATTGATGTCCATCAGCGCGATCGTCGCGCCCGACAGCGCAGGCCGCTGCAGCACGTCGCCGACGATGTTTTTCATGAACACCGTCGAGCCGGCGCCGATGAACGCGATCCTGGGATTTCTAGCCACTGTAAGCCTCCGGCACTTTTCTACGCCACCTCGAAAGCGGCCCTGACGAGCCGTTCGGTGTAGGCGGTCTTGGGATTGGAAAGGACCTCGTCGACGGGTCCCTGTTCGACGATCCTGCCGTGCTGCATGACGATGACGCGGTGGCACAGCGCCCGCACCACCTTGAGGTCGTGCGAGATGAACAGATAGCTGAGGCCGCGCTCGTCCTGCAGCTTGCGCAGCAGGTCGATGATCTGCGCCTGGACGGAAAGGTCCAGCGCCGAAGTCGGCTCGTCGAGCAGGATGAATTCAGGCTCCAGCGCAATGGCCCGCGCGATCGCGATGCGCTGCCGCTGGCCGCCGGAGAATTCATGCGGGAAGCGCGACAGGATGTTACCCGGCATGCCGGCGCTGACCAGCGCCTCGCGCACCCGCTCGACCCGTTCGCGCCGCGTCGCGCCCAGCTTGTTGACGACCAGCCCTTCCTCGATGATCTGGCCGATCGTCATGCGCGGATTGAGCGAGGAGAACGGATCCTGGAAAACGATCTGCATGCGCGAGCGCAGCGGCCGCATCTCTGCGCGCGCGAGCTTCTCAATCGGCTGGCCGTCGAAGCGGATTTCGCCGCGCTTGGCATCCTGCAATCTGAGCAGGGCCTGGCCGAAGGTCGTCTTGCCGGAGCCGGATTCGCCGACCAGCCCCAGCGTCTCGTGGCGGCAGAGTTTTAAGTCGAGATCGTCGACCGCGACCAGCTCGCGCCAGTCCGGCTTCAGGAACGAACCGTGGCGCAGCATGAAGCAGACGCGCACGCCGTTCGCCTCGAGGATGGCGCCGGAACCCTCAGGCAGCGGCTGCGGCCGCCCATGCGGTTCGGAAGCGAGCAGCCGCTGTGTGTAGGGATGCTGGGGATTGGCGAAGAGCCGCTCGGTGACGTTGTGCTCGCGCATCTCGCCATGCTGCATGACATAGACGTAGTCGGAGAATTTGCGCACCACGGTGAGGTCGTGGGTGATCAGGATCACCGCCATCTTCAGCTCTTTCTGAAGATTGCGGATCAGGTTCAGGATCTGCGCCTGCACCGTGACGTCGAGCGCCGTGGTCGGCTCGTCGGCGATCAGCACATCGGGGTCGTTGGCCAAGGCCATGGCGATCATGACGCGCTGGCGCTGGCCGCCGGAGAGCTGATGCGGATATTGCTTGAGCCTTGCCTCCGGCTCGGGGATCTGGACATGCTTGAGGAGCTCGAGCGCCCGCGCCCAGGCTTCCCTGCGGCTCACCCTGCGGTGCACCCGGATCGCCTCGACGATCTGGCTGCCGACCGTATAGATCGGGTTGAGCGAGCTCATCGGTTCCTGGAAGATCATCGAGATGCGGTTGCCGCGCAGCTTGCGCCGGGCGGCCTCGGGGAATTTCAGGATATTCTGCCCGAGATAGTCCACGCTCGAGCGTGGCGACACCGTCGCCCGCCGCGACAAGAGCCCCATCACGGTGCGTGCCGTCACCGATTTGCCGGAACCGGACTCGCCGACGATGGCGATGGTCTCGCCGCGATAGAGCTGGAACGAGACGTCCTTCACCGCCTCGACGGTGCCGTGCTCCACCTTGAACGCGACCTCGATGTTGCGCGCGTCGATGATGGGCTGTTCATGGCGCCCGGCATGGTCGAGCCGGACGGCGGGTGCGAAATTATCTGCGAGCGCGATCGTCGTCATCCCGGCCACCTCAATACGGATCGACGGCATCGCGCAGGCCGTCGCCCAGCGCGTTGAAGGCAAAGACGGTGACCAGCACGAAGCCGACCGGCGACAGGATCCACGGATAGGTGCCGATGACCGAATAGGTCGCCGTGTCCTGCAGCATCAGCCCCCAGGAGATCAGCGGCGGCTTTACGGCAAAGCCGAGGAAGCCGAGAAAGGCTTCGAGCAGCACGACGGTCGGGATGGCGATCGTCACCGCGACGATGACATGGCTCATCACATTGGGAAAAATGTGCTGCATGATGATGCGCCGGTCGGTGGCGCCGACCGCCATGGCGGCGCGCACATAGTCGATGCGCGCCAGCGCCAGCGTCTTGCCGCGCACCTCCCGCGACATCTGCGCCCAGCCCAGCGCCGACATGACGATGATGACGAAACCGAGGAAGACATTGGTCGGCGCGGTGACCGGGATCAGCGTCGTCAGCGCCAGATAAAGCGGCAGCTGCGGGAAGGCGAGCACCAACTCGACAAAGCGCTGCATCCAGATATCGAACTTGCCGCCGAAATAACCGGAAACCATGCCGACGGTGGTGCCGATCAGCGTGATGATGAAGACCACCGTCAGCGCGATCATCAGCGAAACCCGCGAGCCGTGGATGGCGCGCGATAGCACGTCGCGGCCGAACTTGTCGGTGCCGAGGAAATGCACCGGCTGGCCGTCCATCGAGGCAAAGAAATGCCGGTCGGCCGGGATCAGCCCGAACAGCCTGTAGGGCGCGCCCTCGACGAAGAAGCCGAGCAGGCGCGGGTGGTCGTAGTCGGGGCCGACGATCGGCTGGAAGGTGACCGGATCGAGGTCGGCCGAGTCGGCCAGCGCATAGATCCTCGGCCTGAAGGTGAAATTGCCGTCCTTGTCATGAAAGCTCGGCACCTGCGGCGGCGCGAAAGCGACATCGGTCGCCTTCGGATCCGAGGGTGCGATGAAATCCGCGAAGAGAGCCATGACAAGCAGAAGCACGACTAGGAAGAGCCCGGCCATGCCGGTCCAGGAGCGCTTCAGTCGGCGCCAGACCAGCGCGATGTAGCTCTCATTGGCGTGCGCCGGTTCGGCTATGGCCACGCCTTCGGCCGGTGGCGGCGGGGAGGGGTCGCGCGCCAGCATCTAGCGCTCCCCGAACTGACGCACGCGCGGGTCGAGCAGCACGAGCAGCAGGTCGGCGATGACGTTGCCAACGATCAGCGTCGCCGACAGCACCATCATGAAGGTGGCGGTGACATAGACGTCGCCGACCGCCATGGAGCCGACGATGGCCGGGCCGACGGTCGGCAGCGCGAAGATGATCGCCGTCTCGATCTCGCCCGTGAGCATATAGGGCAGCACCACGCCCTGATACATCACCAGCGGATGCAGCGCGTTGGGCACGGCGTGCCGCATCACCACTGCGCCGCCGGTCAGACCCTTGGCCTTGGCCGTTTCAACATATTGCATGTTCAGCGTGTCGAGCAGGTTGCCGCGCATGACGCGCATGTTGTAGGCGAGGCCGCCGAAGGTCGCGATCGCCACCACCGGCCAGACATGCTTGACCAGGTCGACGAACTTCGCCCAGGACCACGGCGCGCCGCCATACTGCGGCGAGAAGAACGAGCCGATCTCCGACACGTTGAACTGGAAGACCAGCAGATAGACGATGATCAGCGCCATCAGGAAGCGCGGCACCGTCATGCCGAGGAACGAGATCGCCGAAAGTGTCGAGTCGATCCAGCTATACTGCCTTGTCGCCGCCCATATGCCGAAGCTGATGCCGAGCACCGAGGCGAGCAGGTGGCAGACCAGCGCGAGCAGCAGCGTGCGCGGCAGGCGTTCGCCCACGACGTCGGCCACCGGCTTGTTGTAATAGAGGCTGTAGCCGAAATCGCCGCGGGTGACGATGCCGCCGATCCAGTTGAGATACTGGACGGGCAGCGGCTTATCGAGGCCATGCTCGACGCGGTAGGCCTGCGCCTGCGCATCGGCTTCGGCGTAGGACGCGCCGCCCTGGTTGATGAGCTGCGATTTGATGTAGTCGGCATAGTCGCCCGGCGGCGCCTGGATGATGGCGAAGGTGACGAGGCTTAAGATCGCGAAAACCGGAATCGCCGAAGCGATGCGCATGAGCAGGAATCGCAGCATCGGATCGTCCGCCTTCTTGTCTGCCCGCCGCTCCCCTGGGGTGCGTTCGGAGATTTCGCTTGTCCGGCCGCACCGCGGCGCGGCCGGACGTCTCTCGGTCAGGGGAGGTAAGCTTAATCCATCGGTCCCTTATCGCCAGGCTTGCCGGGCAATTCCTTGGGGAACAACTCATACTTTGCCTGCTTGTCCGCCTTGACGAACACGCGCTCGCGCATGATCGAATCCTCGGCCCAATTGAACATGAAGATCGGCGTGCCCTGCGGGATGTTGGAGAAGCGCTTGTTGATGATGAGCGCGCCCGGATATTCCGTCAGGCCGACATTGTAGACATGCTCGGTCGAGATCTTCTGGAAGTTCCGCATCAGCTCGGCGCGCTGGTCGTTGTCCTGCGTCGAGACGAACTTGTTGACGATATCCACGAGGTCCTTTTCGAAGGGCATAAGGTCGACCTGGCCGCTTTCCGGCGCGCGATGGTTCCAACTGGTCTTCGGGCCGACTGGCGCCAACTGCTCGGTGTTTTGAACGACGGAGGTGAGCTCGGTTTCGTTTCGCCGGATCAGCCAGTCGAAGCGGCCGGAATATTGCGTGGCATCGCGCTGCGTGCCGTTAAGCCCGTTGAGAACGACTCTGAGGCCGAGTTTCTCCATCTGCGCGACCACACCTTCGGCAAGGCTCTTGTCGGTGGTGTAGTCGTTGTTGACCAGCATGACGATCTCGACATCCTTGCCGCCGGCGGTGCCGGCCGGGAAGTTCACGATGCCGTCGCCGTCGGTATCCTTGAGACCCGCCTTGGCGAGCAATGCTTTCGCGCCTTCGAGGTCGAACGGATAATAGACCGTTGACTTGCGGTCATAGAAGCTGGTGCCGGACGAGAAGCCGCCCGGATAAATGGCGGTGAACGGGCCCTTGACCAGCGAGTCGCCCAGCGCCTTGCGGTCGAGCGCCATGGTGACGGCCTTGCGGAAGTCCTCGTTGCGGTTCAACTCGCGGATCGCCTGGCCGCGTTCGTCCGGGTTGCCCCAGCCATTGGCGGAAAAGTTCATGCGCAGATTGTAGCCGATGAGACGCGGGCCGAAGGCGAGGCGTGCAGGTGCATTCTTGTCAGCCGCGCGTTTCAGCGAGGCGACGAAGTTCTCCGGCTGCTCGAGGTTGGAGAAATCTCCGGAGCCGGCAACAGCCTGCACGTCGCGGTCGGCCCAGGTCGAGAGCTTGTAATGCAGCTCGTTGAGATAAGGCAGCTGGTTGCCCTTCTCGTCGACCTTCCAATAGTAGGGGTTGCGGCGCATGACGATGATGTCGTCCGGCCGGTATTCGACCGGCACCCAGGCGCCCATCACCGGCATGTTCATATATTCCGGCGGGAAGGCGTTCTTGAACTGGTCGTAGGTGTTCTTCGAATATTTCGGATGCTGCGGCTTCAGGATGTGCGACGGGCCGGGGCAGAAAGTGCCGTAAGCCATGGCATAGAGATACTGCCGCGGGAACGCCTCCTTGAACGTCCACTCGACCGTGTAGTCGTCGATCTTCTTCAGCGTTGTGCCGACGCCGAAAGTTTCCGGCGTGGCGCCGTTCAGAGGCGAGACGTTCGGATCGACCACCTCGTCGTCCCAGTAGAACATGACGTCGTCGGCATTGAAGGGCGCGCCGTCGGACCATTTGGCGCCTTCGATCAGATGCATTGTCAGCTTGTGGCCGTCGCTCGACCAGTCCCAGCTCTTGGCGAGGTTGGGCAGCGGCTCGGTGTCCTTGGCCTCGACCTGGAACAGCGGCGCCGTGCGCGTCAGGCATTCGGAAAGCCCGATGTCGATGCCGCCCCAGCCTTGCGTCTGGCCGGCGCCGTAGTTCCAGCCTTCCGGCCGGCCGCCGATGACATGGCGCATCGTGTCGCCATAGACGCCGATGCCGTCCGGCATGTTGGCGGTCTTGAAGACCAGCGGTTCCTTCGGCAGCCTGTCCTTGACCGGCGGCAGCTTGCCGGTCTTGACGTATTTCTCGGTCACCCAGTCCGGCTCGTGATATTCGGGCAGCGCCTTGAACTCCAGGATGGAGTCGCGCGCCACATAATGGATCTTGCCTTCGGCCGGGAATGTCGCAGGCTGCGGCGGGGTCGTCGGCTCGGAAGCGAAGGCGTTGAGTGCTTGGACTGAAACGCCGAGCATCAGCCCAGCGGCAATGCCAGTTCTACGAAAAGTCCTCATAGTCTCCTCCCAGATGTTTGTGGACGTCTGCTGCTGCCCGCCTCTTGCGAATTTCTTGCCGAGCCGCCTCCTGCGACCCGGCCTGCTTGCCTTTAGGCCTCAGCCGGCCTGTTTCAGCGCCGCCTTTTCGGCGCGCAATTCCTCGATCGAGCGCACGCTGCGCCGTGCGGCGCCCGCCCATTCGCGGGTCTTGACCTTGGCTTTCGAAAGCCGCTCCTTCGCCGCCGGAACGGCGTGCGCATATTGCGGCAGCCATGCGGCTTCAGCGACCACCATCTCGTCTACCATCTGCCAGACCTCTTCCGGCGTCGACACTGCGCCGACCAGCGGATCGTGCAGCACGGCGAGTTTCAACAGGTCGATGTCGCCGGCGATCGCCGCATGCACCGACATGCGCTGCACGTTGATCGAGGCCATGCAGGTGGCCGCACATGCCTCCGGCAGCGTGATGCCTGCCGCCATGTTGATGCCGAAACGGTCGACGAAGCCGGGCGATTCGATAATCGCGTCCTGCGGCAGGTTGGTGATCACGCCGTTGTTCTTGACGTTGAAGTGGCCGCGATAGACGCGGTTGGTTTCCAGCGCCTCGAGGATATGGCTGGCATGCTCGTTGGAGCGTTTTGCCGGGTCGATCGGCTTCGACGCTGCTTCGAGGAACTGCGGATATTCCTTCTCGAACCAGTTGCGGGTCTCGGTCGAGTAGCGCAGGTAGCCGCCGGTCTCACCGTGGATCCAGTCGGACATGTCGATCCAGCGCGTGATCTCGTCGGGGCGTTTGCGGTACCAGGGCAGATATTCGGACAGGTGGCCGTTGCTTTCGGTCGAGTAGACGCCGAAGCGCTTCAGCACGTCGATGCGCAGTTTTTCCTGCTTCGAATAGACCGGATGGGCCTCGAAGGCGGCGACCAGCTCGTCCTTGCCGATCGGCCGGCCGTTCAGCTTGAGCTCGATGAACCAGGTCTGGTGGTTGATGCCGGAGCAGACATGGTCGAGCTCTCTGGATGACTTCGCGCCGAGCACTTCGGCGATCTGCGCGGCGCCGTGCTGGACGCCGTGGCAGAGGCCAACCGTATCCACCTTGCCGTATTCGATCGCCGCCCAGGTGTTCATGGCCATCGGGTTGGCATAGTTCAGGAATTTCGCGCCGGTCGCAGCGACTTCGCGAATGTCTTTGCAGAAGTCCAGGATCACCGGAATGTTGCGCTGACCGTAGAGGATGCCGCCGGCGCAGATCGTGTCGCCGACGCACTGGTCGATGCCATATTTCAGCGGGATGCGGATGTCGTCGGCATAGGCCTCCAGCCCGCCGATGCGCACGCAGCTGATGATGTAGCGCGCGCCCTCCAGCGCCTGGCGGCGGTTCGTGGTCGCCGTAACTTTGGTCGGCAGCTTATTCGCCTCGACGATCCGGTCGAGGATCGCCTTGATCATCCCAAGATTGTGCTCGCTGATGTCGGTCAGCGCGAATTCGATGTCCTGGAATTCAGGCACGCACAGAATGTCGGTGAACAGCTTCTTGGTGAACCCGACGCTGCCCGCGCCGATAATAGCGATTTTGAAGCTCATCACCTTCACCTCGATCCAACTGAATGCCAGGCAAGGAGCAACAAAGGAGGATTTGGGCCGCGCGCCATCGCGCATCAGCCACTCAAAGCCGGAAAATCCGGCTCTTTCTCCTCCCGCCCGCTCCTCGACCGCGGGTCTATCGCGTTCTGAGAAGTTGGATTATGCCCTTATTGGCGGGCGCCGCCAGAGAAGGATTATGCTTTCGAGGGTAATTTTGTGCTGCGTGACCTGATCGCCTACGGGGAGCTGATGCGGACGATTTCGCTGCCGCGCGGGCGCCAGCGGCTGCATGCCATGCCGACAAGCACCGGCTATGAGGTGCGCGAGGACGAAACCTATGACTGGGATGGAAGAAAGCGTGGCCAGACTCCGTTCACGGTGCTCCAGCATACAATCAGCGGCACCGGCCAATTGCGTTACGAGAACCGCAACTATCGACTGCAGGCGAACGACACGCTGCTGGTTCTGGTGCCGCACAACCATCGCTACTGGTTGGCCAAGGGTGACCGCTGGGAATATTTCTGGATCTCGATGAACGGCGAGGAGGCGCTGCGCATCCACAAATCCATCTTAAGCGTCTCGGGCCCGGTGTTCCGGCTGCAGCCGGCGACCATCGATCATCTCGCCGATTGCAGCTTGCGGCTCATCAAGGGGGCGGCTTCGCCCGGCGCGGCGTCGGCGATCGCCTATGAGGCGGCGATGGCGCTTTACGACGATGTCTTCGGCTCGCATGCCTTCGCCGAGAAGCAGAGCGCCATGCAGCCGGTCATCGACCACATCAACGCCAATCTCGACAAGCCGCTGCCGGTGGCGGAGCTGGTCGAGATCAGCGGCCTCAGCCGCGCCCATTTCTCGCGCTGCTTCGCCGAGAGCGAAGGACTGCCGCCGGCGGAGTTCGTCCTGCAGCAGCGGCTGCAGCGCGCGGCGAAGCTGCTCACCAAGGCCGATTTCCTGCCGGTCAAGGAGGTCGCGGTGCTGTGCGGGTTCGAGGACGCGAACTATTTTTCCAAGGTCTTTCGCCGCTGCTACGGCATCAATCCGACGCAGTTCCGCACCACGGGCATGTACGCCAGCCTCGGCAACCATCGCTGATGCTTGGGATTCAGTGCCGCCTGTGGTCGAGAGCGGTCGACGCGGTCTTGACCGGATCGGCGGCGGCAAAGGCCGCGTCGATCTGCTCGGGCGTGCGCTGCTCGGTCCGCTTCCAGGCGACATATTGCACGATGCCGAAGCCCGGGCGCCGCGGCACTGTCTTCACGACAGGCATGCGGAAGCCGTCGCGGAATTTCTCCCAGCGCGCGCCGAGCACCGCGACCATTTCTTCCACGGTCGGCGGCGTCGCCACATCGGCATAGGTGATGGTCACCTTGCCGGCGAGGGCTTTTTCGCGCGAGAGCGGCACCGGGATCGAGGCGAGATAGTCGGCCGGCACGTCGAGCAGTCCGCCAGAGGCCCATTGTCGGCGCAGCTCATCAGCGCTCATCGGCGCGACGCTGACGTCGATGTCGTTGGGCGTGCCGGGCACGCGGTAGGGGCAGCGGAAACGGCCGCAATTCGCCTGCGCCGAGAATTGCCACAGCGCATAGCCCTGCCAGTTGCCCATCGGGAAATGCACGTCGATGTCCGGCTTGTAGCGCGCATACCAGAGTGGCAGCCGCGACAGCAGCCGATACTGGTAACGGTTGTCGGCGATGTACTGGGCGGTCTTGCCGTTGACATAGAGCACCGGGAACCGGCCGACGCGGCGATGCACCTGGCGCACGAATTCCTCGGCGTCCTCCAGCGACATCCATTGCGTCGGGTCGATGCCTTCAATGTCGAGAGCCATCAAGTCGTCGGGCGCCGGCTCGGCGAAGTCGATGAAGTTGTTGGCCTGCTCGACCGGGTTGCCGGGACGGGCCAGGTGATAGGCGCCCCATTTCAGGCCGAGCGCCTTGGCCACCACCTTGCGCGTCTGGAACAATTCGCGCGTCACCGCATAGCGCTTCCACTGCGCCTTGCAGAGTTTGACGTCGGCCTCGGCGCCGAGGCAGAAATAAGGCGGCGGCAGCCCGTCGGACGCCTTGTTGATGAAGCCGGCGACGCGCTTGTCGGTGATAAGCTGCTGCCAGTCGATCGAGTTGTATTCGTAGGCGTCGATCACCAGCGGGCGGTCGGCATTCTTCCACGGCTCGGAGAAATCCGAGGCCTTTGCCGCCGTGCCCAGCGCAACCGCCGCAGCGATCAGCGCCAGGCGGCGAAGAGTGCGCGCCGGCTTTTTCAATCAGGGTGTCCCCACTGACCAGGGAACGATCCTGAACCGCTATGGTTAAGGAAGTGCTTTCACAACATCGGAGTGCTTCGGTCCGTTCCGGAACGTCAAAAAAGTATCGGTCGGGTGGACAAGCCGTGGTGGCAGGGGCTTCAATTGCCGCCTAAGCTTTCAATCATGGCGGCCAGTGGGAAGAGACGGGCCCGCCTGACGAAGCGCAGCAACCGGTCACAAGACCGGACCCGCGCGGGGAGGAAAATGAACATGAATCCGGACCTGGAAGTCGTCCAGATCAGACAGGGAGAGTCGTTTAAGGCCTGGGCCCACGGCTATCCTTTCCGCACCGTGCGCTGGCACTTCCATCCCGAATACGAACTTCATCTGGTCGTCGCCACCACTGGCCGTTATTTCGTCGGCGATTTCATCGGCGAGTTCGAGCCAGGCAATCTGGTGCTCACCGGGCCGAACCTGCCGCACAATTGGGTCAGCGACGTGCCGCCGGGCGAGACCGTGCCGCTGCGCGGCCGCGTCGTGCAGTTCTCCGAAGAATTCATCGCCAGCGCTTCAGCCGCCTTGCCCGAACTTGCCGCCTGCGCCGGCATCCTAGAAACCAGCCGCCGCGGCGCGCTGTTCTCGCCGGCGACGGCCGAGCTTGCGGCGCCTCTGCTGGCGGAGTTGACCGAGGCGCAGGGCGTGCGTCGCCTGTCGCTGTTCATGGCCGTGCTCGACATCTTGAACCGCGCCGGCGACGTCCGCACGCTGGCCAGCGCCGGCTATCTGCCCGACCCCTCCGGCTTCATGTCGGCAGGCATCAACCAGGCGCTCGCCTACATCAATTGCCACCTGACCGAGCCGTTCAGCGAAGGGACGCTGGCCGAGATCGCCGGGCGCAGCCCGAGCGCCTTCTCGCGCAGCTTTCGCCGCCACACCGGCATGGCGCTGGTGCAATATGTCAACCGGCTGCGCATCAACCTTGCCTGCCAGTTGTTGATGAGCGAGGCACAGATGTCGATCACCGAGATCTGCTATGCCGCCGGCTACAACAACATCTCAAATTTCAACCGCCAGTTCCTGGCGCAGAAAGGCATGTCGCCTTCGCGTTTCCGGGCCTTGCTGGCTGAGAACATAAACGCGGAGATTGCCGCCTAACAGGGAGGAAACCGGGAGGAGCTCAAAGCAATTCCAAAAGGAATTGCGTCAACACCAAAGAGACATTCAGGGAAGGAAGAACGCGGGGTGCAAGGCACCCGGTGCTGGAGATCGTTTGTTGTGAAATCCAGCACTTCAGGAGGATGTTTGCGCGGCTTTACCAGGATCGGATCGATCCTCAGCCGACTGATCATACTCCTTTCAACAGTTCGACATGCAGTCAAGGCCTGGCGCGCCGTTCACCGCGCAGGTCCTCGTGAAACCATTTCTCGGAAGGGAGACATTCGAATGACCAGACATGCTTGGAAATCGCCGTTTGCCTTGAAATCGACCATCGCGGCCGTTTTCGCCGTCTCGCTGCTCGGCAGCACGGCGGCGCTCGCCGACACCGTCACCGATGCGACGGTCGCGTTCCTGATGCCCGACCAGGCATCGACCCGCTACGAACAGCATGACTATCCGGGCTTCGTCGCCGAGATGAAGAAACTGTGCCCGGGCTGCAAGGTGATCTACCAGAACGCCGATGCCGATGCCGCGCGCCAGCAGCAGCAGTTCAATTCGGTGATCTCGCAGGGCGCCAAGGCGATCGTCCTAGATCCGGTCGACTCCACCGCCGCCGCCTCGCTGGTGAAGCTAGCGCAGAGCCAGGGCGTCAAGGTGATCGCTTATGATCGGCCCATCCCGACGGCGCCCGCCGATTTCTACGTGTCCTTCAACAATGAAGGCATCGGCAAGGCGATTGCGGATTCGCTGGTGGAGCACCTCAAGGCGCTCAAGGTCGATCCTGCCGGCGGTGGCCTGCTGCAGATCAACGGCTCGCCGACCGACGCCGCCGCTGGCCTGATCAAGAAGGGCATCCATGAGGGCCTCGACAACAGCGGCTACCCGATCCTGGCCGAGTTCGACACGCCGGAATGGGCGCCGCCGAAGGCGCAGCAATGGGCGAGCGGCCAGATCACCCGCTTCGGCACCAAGATCCTCGGCGTCGTTGCCGCCAATGACGGCACTGGCGGCGGCGCGATCGCTGCCTTCAAGGCGGCGGGCGTCGATCCGGTTCCGCCGGTAACCGGCAACGACGCGACCATCGCGGCGCTGCAACTGATCATCGCCGGCGACCAGTACAACACCATCTCCAAGCCTAGCGAGATTGTCGCGGCCGCCGCGGCCAACGTCGCCGTCAAGCTCCTGTCGGGCGAGACGCCGAAGGCCGAGATGACGCTCTACGACACGCCCTCGCAGCTCTTCACGCCGGCTGTCGTGACGCAGGAGAACCTCAAGGCCGAGATCATCGACAAGAAGATCAACACGGCGGCCGAGCTCTGCGTCGACCGCTATGCTGAAGGCTGCAAGAAGCTCGGCATCACCAACTGATCAAGTGGCATCCGGCCGCCCATGGGCGGCCGGATGTCCAGGCAACGACTGTCAAGAGAGGCGGCGCATGAGCGAAAGTCCTGAAGGGTCGGCATCCGTCGGCGAGCTGGTGCTCAGCCTGCGCGGCATATCCAAGAATTTCGGCGCCGTCTCGGCGCTGACCGATATCGACTTCGACGTCCATGCAGGCGAGGTCGTCGCCCTGGTCGGCGACAACGGCGCCGGCAAGTCGACGCTGGTCAAGATTCTGGCCGGCGTGCATCAGCCGAGCTCGGGAACGATCAATTTCCGCGGCCGGCCGGTCACGCTGCCCGACCCGCGCGCGGCTCTGACGCTCGGCATCGCCACGGTGTTCCAGGACCTCGCGCTTTGCGAGAACCTCGATGTCGTCGCCAACATTTTCCTCGGCAACGAGCTCAGCCCGCTTCGGCTGGACGAGGTGGCGATGGAGATGCGCGCCTGGACGCTGCTCAACGAATTGTCGGCGCGCATTCCGAGCGTGCGCGAGGCGGTCGCCTCGCTGTCCGGCGGCCAGCGCCAGACGGTCGCGATCGCACGCTCGCTGCTGCTCGAGCCGAAGCTCATCCTGCTCGATGAGCCGACCGCCGCGCTTGGCGTCGCGCAGACGGCGGAAGTGCTCAACTTGATCGACCGCGTCCGCGCCCGCGGCCTCGGCGTCGTCATGATCAGCCACAACATGGAGGATGTCCGCGCCGTCGCCGACCGCATCGTGGTGCTGAGGCTCGGGCGCAACAACGGCGTCTTCGAGCCGGATGCCTCGAACCAGGACCTGGTGAGCGCCATCACCGGCGCGTCCAACAACGCGGTGTCGCGCCGCGCCGAGCGGCTGCGGGCAGAACGCGATCACAGCGCACAGGCGGGGGAGCAGCGTCCATGACGGAGCAAGGCAATTCGGCTCCCCTGGCGCTCGATCGCGCCGATGCGCGCGTGAAGCATGAGGCAGGCATCGGCGGCGCGGTTCGCGCCTTCCTCGATCGCGTACGCAGCGGCGATCTCGGCTCGCTGCCGGTCATCGTCGGCCTCGTGGTGATCTGGACGGTCTTCACCAGCCTCAACCCGGTCTTCGTTTCGAGCAGCAATCTGGTCAATCTCCTGTTCGATTGCTCGACGGTCGGCGTCATCGCGCTCGGCATCGTCTGCGTGCTGATGGTCGGCGAGATCGACCTCTCGGTCGGCTCGATCAGCGGCTTCGCCTCTGCGATGGTCGGCACGCTGTGGGTCAACCAGGGCTGGCCGGTCGCGCTGGCGA
Organism: Mesorhizobium sp. WSM3859; assembly: GCF_002295065.1. Classification (GTDB taxonomy): domain Bacteria; phylum Pseudomonadota; class Alphaproteobacteria; order Rhizobiales; family Rhizobiaceae; genus Mesorhizobium. Next base: position 583,002 of record NZ_NSGG01000002.1, on the reverse strand, counting down.
TCCTGGCCGCGCTGGCCTTCGGCGCCCTGATCGGCTCGCTCTATGCCTTGCTGTTCAACCGCCTCGGCATGCCGAGCTTCGTTTCGACGCTGGCCGGCCTGCTCGCGGTGCTGGGCATGCAGCTCTACATCCTCGGCTCCACCGGCTCGATCAACCTGCCCTATGGCTCGGCCCTGGTGGATTTCGGCCAGCTGATGGTGATGCCGAAATGGGTCTCGCACACGCTTGCCGCGATCCCGGGTTTGGCGATGCTGGTCAGCGGGCTTCGCACCTTCGCGCGCCGCCGCGCGGCCAATCTGTCGACCCCGTCCGTGGCCGGGCTCGTCCTGCGCGTCGCCGTCATAACCATCGGCCTCGAGCTGATCGTCGCCTACCTCAACCAGTCACGCGGCATCCCGTGGATGTTCGGCCTCTTCGTTGGCCTAGTCGTAGCTATGAACTATGCGCTGACCCGGACCAAATGGGGGCGCTCGATGACCGCCGTCGGCGGCAACCGCGAGGCGGCACGGCGTGCCGGCATCAAGGTGCGCGCCATCTATCTCAGCGCCTTCGCGCTGTGCTCGCTCTTCGCCGCGCTGGGCGGCGTGCTTGCAGCCGCCAGGCTCGCTTCCGCCAGCCAGCAGGCCGGCACCGGCGACGTCAATTTGAACGCCATCGCGGCCGCGGTCATCGGCGGCACCAGCCTGTTCGGCGGCCGCGGCAGCGCCTATTCCGCGCTGCTCGGCATCATCGTCATCCAGTCGATCGCCAGCGGGCTGACGCTGCTCGATCTGTCCTCGTCGCTTCGATACATGATCACCGGTGCCGTTCTGGCCATCGCCGTGATCGTCGACTCCCTCGCGCGCCGTTCCCGTGCCTCGCACGGCCGCGCCTGATCCGTTCAAACGAGAAGGGTACACATGGCTCAAGATCTTTCGGGAAAAGTCGCCGCGGTCACCGGCGCGGCATCGGGCATCGGCCTCGAATGCGCCAGGGCGATGCTTGCCGCCGGCGCCCGCGTCGTGCTGGTCGACCGCGCCGAGGACCGGCTGAAGGAGGTCGTCGCCGAGCTCGGCGACGGCGCGATCCCGCTGGTGATCGACCTCACCACCCCCGCCAGCGTGGCGACCATGCTGCCCGGCATCCTCGACAAGGCCGGCCAGCTCGACATCTTCCACGCCAATGCCGGCTCCTATGTCGGCGGCGAGATCCTCAACGGTGATCCGGATGCCTGGGACCGCATGCTGAATCTCAACATCAACTCGGTGTTCCGTTCGGTGCATGCGGTGCTGCCGCACATGGTCGGACGCAAGACCGGCGACATCATCGTCACCAGCTCGATCGCCGGGCTGGTGCCCGTCGTCTGGGAGCCGGTCTACACGGCCTCCAAGCACGCCATCCAGGCCTTCGTCCACACGCTGCGCCGTCAGGTCGCCAAGCACGGTCTGCGCGTCGGCGCTGTGGCGCCCGGCCCGGTGGTGACGGCGCTGATCAGCGATTGGCCGAAGCAGAAGCTCGAGGACGAACTGGCGGCCGGCGGGCTGATGCAGCCGACCGAGGTCGCGGAAGCCGTCCTGTTCATGCTGACGCGGCCGAGAAACATCACCATCCGGGATCTGGTGATCCTGCCGCAGAGCAATGATCTTTAGTGAATGGTGAATAGTGAATAGTGAATAGGAAGTTATCCACTCACTACTCACTACTCACTACTAACCATTCACCATTCACCATTCACCATTCGCTATTCACTATTCACCACTTCACCATTCACCCCGAGGTTCCCCAATGCCTTCCCACTTCCTCGGCATCGATGTAGGCACCGGCAGCGCGCGCGCCGGCGTCTTCGACGAGCGCGGCGAGTTGCTCGCTTCGGCCAAGCGCGACATCGCGCTCTTCGTCGAGCCTGGCGAGATCGCCGAGCAGTCCAGCCGCGACATCTGGCAGGCGGTATGCGCCAGCGTGCACGAGGCGGTCGCGAAGGCGGGCGTCGATCCCCGGGAGATCGGCGGTATTGGCTTCGACGCTACCTGTTCCCTGGTGGTGGTCGGCGACGATGGCGAGCCGCTGCCCGTGGGCCGTTCCGGAGACAGCGACAGAAACATCATCGTCTGGATGGACCATCGCGCCCTCGACCAGACCAGACGCATCAATGCCGGCCACCATCCTGTCCTCGACTATGTCGGAGGCGTCATCTCGCCGGAGATGGAAACGCCAAAGCTTTTGTGGCTGAAGGAAAACCTGCCCGCGACTTTTGCCAAAGCGCGGCATTTTTTCGACCTTGCCGACTACCTGACTTGGCGCGCCACCGGCAGCCTTGCCCGCTCGGTCTGCACGCTTTCCTGCAAATGGACCTATCTCGGCCATGAGCGGCGCTGGGACGACAGCTATTTTCATTCCGTAGGGCTCGGCGAGCTTGCGGATGAGAGATTTGCCCGTATCGGCACCGAAGTGGTCGACCCAGGCATGGCGGTGGGCGCCGGCCTGACGGAGAAGGCCGCGGCCGAGTTGGGGCTGGTCGCGGGCACGGTCGTCGCCGCCGGGCTGATCGATGCCCATGCCGGCGGTGTCGGCACGGTGGGTGCTGCCGGCGATGCCGGCACCATCGCCTCGCGCATGGCCTATGTTCTGGGTACCTCGGCCTGCACCATGGCAAGCAGCGAAGCGCCGGCCTTCGTTCCGGGAGTGTGGGGACCCTATTACTCCGCCATGGTGCCCGGGTTCTGGCTGAGCGAGGGCGGCCAGTCGGCCGCCGGCGCGGCCATCGATCTCCTGGTGCATTTTCACCCGGCGCAAGCCGAGGCTGCCGCGCGCGCCGTGGCGGAAGGCAAATCGCTGGTCGACTGGCTGGCCGCGGCCGCCGCGGCGGCTTCGCCCGACCTGTCGGCGGCCGCCAAGCTCGCGGGAAGCATCCATGTCGTGCCCGAATTCCTCGGTAACCGCTCCCCCTTGGCCGATCCGGGCGCGCGCGGCCTGATTGCGGGGCTCGCCACCGACCGTTCCGTCGAAAGTCTCGTCGGCCTCTACGTGGCCGGGCTTTGCGGTCTGGGCTACGGCGTGCGCCAGATCGTGGCGGCGATGGCGTCGTCCGGCCTTGCCGTCGACACCATCGTCATCAGCGGCGGCGCCGGGCAGTCGCTGCTGGTGCGCCAGCTGCTCGCCGACGCCGCCGGCCTGCCGGTCGCCGCCTCGCAGTCGCCGGAGCCGGTGCTGCTGGGCGCCGCGATGCTCGGTGCCGTCGCGGCCGGGCATTACCCTGACCTTTCGAGCGCCATGCCTGCCATGTCCCGGCTTGGCGACGTTTTTACACCTGCGTCGGGCGACATCCGCGCTTGGCACGACAAGCGTTACGAAGCCTTCCTGGCGCTGCAGGGGGTAGGCCGCAGCATATGCTGAGGGACCGGTCAGCGACTGAACAGTGACGAGACCTCGAATGGATTGGGCGCCGGGTCCTGCTCCGCCGCGGATGACGGCGTCCATGCAAAATCCGCGTGACAAAGTTTGACGTTTACGTAAAAAGAAGGCGCGAAATCGACGCATGGTTTCGCGTCGGCCATGCACTACGATTGGCCGGGACGGAGGAGGAGCAGACATGTATCGCGCGCCGGTCGAGGACATCGCCTTTACGCTCAAGCAAGTGGCCGGGCTGAAGCCGGCGCTGGACGCCGGCATTTTCGGCGATCTTGGCGAGGATATTGTCGACGCGATCCTGGCCGAAGCCGGCCGCTTCGCCAGCGAGGAGGTCGCCCCCCTCTACAAGATCGGCGACGAGCATGGCGCGGTGCTGAAGGATGCGGTCGTCACCACGCCGCCCGGCTGGAAGGAGCTTTACCGGCGCTGGATCGAAGGCGGCTGGAACGCGCTGTCCGGTCCGGAGGAGTTTGGCGGTCAGGGCCTGCCGACCATGCTCGGCGTTGCAGCACTTGAGATGTGGAATTCCGCCGCCATGGCCTTCGGCATTGGCCCGACGCTGACCATGGGCGCGGTCGAGGCGCTCGACAAGCACGCTTCCGAGGAACTCAAGGCCAAATATCTCGCAAAGCTCGTCTCCGGCGAGTGGATGGGCACGATGAACCTGACTGAGCCGCAGGCTGGCTCCGATCTCGCCGCGTTGCGCAGCCGCGCCGAGCCCGTCGGCGACGGCACTTACCGCATTTTCGGCCAGAAGATATTCATCACCTATGGCGAGCATGATTTCACCGACAACATCGTGCACATGGTGCTGGCGCGGCTGCCCGACGCGCCTGCCGGCACGCGCGGCATCTCGCTGTTTTTGGTGCCGAAATTCTTCGTCAACGACGACGGTTCGCTCGGCGCCCGCAACGACGTCTTCTGTTCCGGCCTCGAGCACAAGCTCGGCATCCATGCCTCGCCGACCTGCACCATGATCTATGGCGACGGTTTCCAGGGCGCCAAACCCGGCGCCGTCGGCTGGCTGATCGGCGAGGAGAACAAGGGGCTCGCCTGCATGTTCACCATGATGAACAACGCCCGCCTTGCTGTCGGCATGCAGGGCGTGGCGGTGGCCGAGACCGCGACGCAGAAGGCGATCGCCTATGCCAATGAGCGCCGCCAGGGCAAGGCTTCCGCCTATGCGGGCTCCGGCATGGCGCCGATCGTTCATCACCCGGACGTGCAGCGCAATCTGCTCACCATGCGGGCGCTGACCCAGATCGCCCGCTCGATCAGCTATGCCTGCGCCCATGCCATCGACCGCGCGCGTGTCGGCGAGGGCGAGGCCGCAGCCAAATGGCACGACCGCGCCAGCCTGCTGACGCCGCTCGCGAAGGCCTTCTCCACCGATATCGGCGTCGAGGTCGCCTCGCTGGGCGTCCAGGTGCATGGCGGCATGGGCTTCATCGAGGAGACGGGTGCCGCGGCGCTTTATCGCGACGCTCGCATCGCGCCGATCTATGAAGGCACCAACGGCATCCAGGCGATCGACCTCGTGGCGCGAAAGCTGCCGCTCGGCGGCGGCGAGCATGTGCATTCCTATATCGGCGAGTTGAAAGCGGTCGCCGATGGCGTTCGCACCTCCAACATCGACGGCTTCGGCCGCACCGCCGACAATCTCGACCGCGCGCTGGCCGATCTCGACGAGGCGACGCGCTTCCTGCAAAAACTGCTTGCCGACGGCAAGGCCGAAGCCGCGATGGCCGGCGCGACGCCCTATCTGCGCCTGATCTCGCTCGCCGCCGGCGGCGCCTATCTGGCGCAGGGCGGGCTGGCCGACCGCAACCGCATCGCGCTTTGCCGCTTCTTTGCCGAAAACCTGCTTGGCGAGACCCGCGCGCTGAAGGAGCGCGTCATCGACGGCGCCGAAAGCCTCGCCGTCGCCGGCAAGGCGCTGATTTCGGCCTGACGTTCACAAGGAAAAAATCGTGACAGACCATATCGTCGTCGAGCGCCAGAGCGCCGTGCAGATCATCCGGATGAACAGGCCGGACAAGAAGAACGCGCTGACGCGCGCCATGTACGCAAAAATGTCGGCCGCCCTTGCCGAAGGCGATGCCGATCCGGCGGTCCGCGTCCACGTTTTCCTCGGCGTTCCGGGCGCCTTCTCCGCCGGCAACGATCTCGCCGATTTCCTGGTCATCGCCACCGGCGGCGAGGGCGGCAACGAGGTCTGGGATTTCCTGATGGCGCTGGCGAGGTCTGAGAAGCCGATGGTGTCGGGCGTCGACGGCATCGCCGTCGGCATCGGCACCACGCTCAACCTTCATTGCGACCTGACCTTCGCCACGCCGCGCACGCTCTTCCGCACGCCCTTCGTCGATCTCGGCCTGGTGCCGGAGGCCGGCTCCAGCCTGATCGCGCCGCAGCTGCTGGGACGGCAGGGCGCCTTCGCGCTGCTTGGCCTCGGCGAAGGCTTTTCGGCCGAGCGCGCCAAGGCCGCCGGGCTGATCTATGAGGTGGTTGCCGAGGATGCGCTGGAAAGCGCGGTGCTGGCCGCCGCCGACGGCATCGCCGCCAAGCCGCCGCAGGCGCTGAAGATCGCGCGCGACCTGATGCGCGGGCCGCGCGAGGCGCTCATCGCCCGCATCAAGGTCGAGGCCGAGCATTTCCGCGAGCGGCTCACATCCGAAGAGACCCGCGCCGCGCTGACCGCTTTCATGACCCGCAAGAAGAGCTGAACGCGTCGTCCCTCAGGGATACAGCCTGGTCTTGTCCCAGCCGCCGGCGGCATTGCGTGAGAACACGACACGGTCATGCAGCCGGAACGGCCTGTCGTGCCAGAACTCGATCGTCTGCGGCACGATGCGGAAGCCCGACCAGTGTTTTGGCCGCGGAATCTCGCCGATGGCGTAGCGCGCCGTGTATTCGGCCACCGCTTTCTCCAGCGCGAAGCGGCTCTCCAGCGGCCGCGACTGCTTCGAGGCCCAGGCGCCGATGCGGCTGCCGCGCGGCCTGGTTACATAATAGGCGTCGGCCTCGGCGTCGCTGACGATCTCCACCGGCCCGCGCACGCGCACCTGGCGGCGCAGCGATTTCCAGTGGAAGCACATCGCCGCCTTCATGCTGCCAAGAATCTCGCGGCCCTTGGCGCTCTCGAAATTCGTGTAGAAGACAAACCCCTTTTCGTCGAACCCCTTGAGCAGCACCATCCGCACATCCGGCATGCCGTCGGCGTCGACGGTCGCCAGGGCGACGCCGTTGGGATCGTTGGGCTCGCTTTTGGTCGCGTCCTCCAGCCATGCGGCAAACAGCCGGAACGGCTCTCCGGCCTCGGTGAAGTCACTGCTTGTTAACTCGGTTTCGTTCATAGTTTTCCAAATTTTTAACATTGCGGGAGGAGTTCGCCGATTGTCGCGTATCGCGCAAGCTTTTGACAGCGGGCAACGGAGCGTTATCGCTTCGGCCAGTGCCAAGGCTGCGCTGCTGACGTTGGCGCTTCCCCTTGCCGCCTGCGGTGCCGGCGGGTTCAGCCTGCAAAAGGCCGAGGTCGACCGCTCGATCGTCACCTCCAGCGCGCAGTCCTCGCCAGCCGTCCCGGCTGTCTCCGACCAGGACTCCGACCAGACCACCATCGGCAACGCGGTTTCTTCCGCCGACATCAAGGAGCTTGGCGGCCAGACGGTACCATGGGCCAATGCAGGCACCGGCTCGCGCGGCGCCATCACCGAGCTGGTGGAACTGACGGATGGCGGCCTGACCTGCCGCCGTTTCAGCGCCACGCGCGAGAGCTTCGACGGCGTCGCGCTCTACAAGGGTGAACTCTGCCTAGCCGGAGCCGGCGGCTGGCGCATGCAGGAATTCAAGGCGCTTTGATTTGGGCGCTTTGAGTTTCACGGGCCAATTGCCCTTGCGCCACTGGAATTTCTTCCTATGCGAGCGCATATAGGGGGCGACCACAATTCCAATCTCTCTTGCAGGCAGGAAGCATGCGCGACCCCTATGAGGTGCTGGGCGTTGCCAAGAACGCATCGGCGAAGGACATAAAATCGGCTTACCGCAAGCTCGCCAAGAAATATCATCCGGACCAGAATCCGAATGATCCCAAGGCGAAGGACCGTTTTGCCGCCGCCAACCAGGCTTACGAGATCGTCGGCGACGAGAAGACGCGCGGCGCCTATGATCGCGGCGAGATCGACGCCGACGGCAAGCCGAAATTCCAGGGCTTTGAGGGTGCGGCCGGCGGCGACCCGTTCGCGGGCTTCCGCCGTCAGCAGGGCCCGGGCGGCGCGCATTTCGAATTCCGCAGCGGGCGTCCGGGCGGCGATCCGTTCGATGGCAACAGCGACATCTTCAGCCAGATCTTCGGCGATGCTTTTTCCAGCGCCCGTGGCGGCGGCAGGGCTGGCGACCGACGCCAGCCTGCCCAGGCGGCCGACCTCAACGTCACCCTGGACATCACCGTCGAGGAGGCCGCGACCGCCGAGAAGGTGACGGCGATGTTCCCCGACGGGCGCAAGATGGCGGTCAAGCTGCCGGCCTATGTCGAAGAGGGTCAGACCATCCGCCTCAAGGGGCAGGGCGAGCAGGGACCCGGCCAGCCGGGCGACGCGCTGGTCAAGATCCACATCCGCCGGCACCCGCGCTACCGCATCGAGGGGCGCGACCTGCATGTCGATCTGCCCGTCGATCTGGCCGACGCCGTGCTCGGCGCCAAGGTGGCGGTCGAGACGCCGACCGGCAAGCTCGCGGTCAACGTCCCGGCATGGTCGAGTTCGGACAAGGTGCTGCGCCTCAAGGGCAGGGGCCTGCCGGAAAAGGCAGGCGGCCATGGCGATCTCTATGCCCATGTGCGGCTGATGCTTCCGGAAGGCGGCGATGCCGAGCTTGAGGCCTTGATGCGCCGCCGAAAAGGCTGATCGAGGGAATTTTGTTCCCGTCACAGTGTCTTTTGAGCGCTTGAAGGGGCTCTGTGCCTGTGCGATAGGGCTCTCCACAAAGCAGATATTCTTGCGGAGAGCTTGCACATGGCAGGTGGACAGGGCCTGATGGCCGGTAAGCGGGGCCTGATCCTCGGTGTCGCCAACAATCGGTCGATCGCTTATGGGATCGCCAAGGCTTGCGTCGATCACGGCGCCGAAATCGCGCTGACCTATCAGGGCGAGGCGTTCAAGAAGCGCGTCGAGCCGCTGGCGGCCGAACTCAACGCGCATGTCGCTGGACATTGCGACGTGACCGATTCCGAAAGCCTCGACGCCGTCTTTGCCGATATCGCCGGCCATTGGGGCAAGCTCGACTTCCTCGTCCATGCTATCGCCTTCTCCGACAAGGACGAGCTCACCGGCCGTTATGTCGAGACGACGCGCGACAATTTCCTGCGCACCATGGACATCTCGGTGTATTCCTTCACCACCATCGCCAAGCGCGCCGAGCCGCTGATGACGGACGGCGGTTCGCTTTTGACGCTGACCTATTACGGCGCCGAGAAGGTGATGCCGCATTACAACGTCATGGGCGTCGCCAAGGCGGCGCTGGAAGCAAGCGTGCGCTATCTCGCCGTCGACCTCGGCGCCAGGAAGATCCGCGTCAACGCGATCTCGGCCGGGCCGATCAAGACACTCGCCGCCTCCGGCATCGGCGATTTCCGCTATATCCTGAAGTGGAACGAATACAATTCGCCGCTGAAGCAGACGGTCACTCAGGAAGAGGTCGGCGATTCCGGCGTCTATTTCCTGTCCGACCTGTCGCGCGGCGTGACCGGCGAGGTCCATCACGTCGATTCCGGCTATCATGTCGTCGGCATGAAGGCGGTCGACGCGCCGGATATCTCGACCGTCAAGGACTGATCTTTCCGCCTATCCAGCGTCCAAGCAAGTCCAGGAAAAGTGCGAAGCGGTTTTCCGTCCGGAATTGCTTGCAAAAACAAATAGCGTCCGACCTTGGAAGACCTGATGTACCCGCTCGTCTACATCGCGCGCCACGGCCAGACCGAGTGGAATACCCAGCGTCGCCTGCAGGGTCAGGCCGACACCGACATCAATGAGCTTGGACGCCGGCAGGCCACTGCCAACGGACGGCGCCTGGCCGCGATGATCGGCAAGGGTGAGGATTTCGACTTTGTCGCAAGTCCGATGCGGCGCACATGCGAAACCATGGAACTGATGCGCGCCGCAATGGGGCTCGACCCGCTCGCCTACCGGACGGAGCCGCGTCTGGTGGAATTGAGTTTCGGCGAATGGCAGGGTTTTACGTTTCGGGAGCTCGAGGCCCGGCATCCTGGATCCACGCGTGGCCGCCGCGCCGCCAAATGGGATTTCCAGCCCCCGGGCGAGGGCGCGGAAAGCTACGAGATGCTGCTCGAACGGGTGAAGCCTTGGTTCGACGCGCTTGACCGGCAGACGGTGTGCGTCACCCATGGCGGCGTCATGCGCTGCCTTTTCCGCTTCGTCGAAGGCATATCCAAGAACGACGCGGCCGCCCTGGAGATCCCGCAGGACCGCCTGCTCCGGCTGCAGGGCCGCGGCCTGGAGTGGCTGTAGGTCCGGGTGCGGCCGGAGCGAAGACCCAAGGATCCATGCCGTGACCTCAGCCGAATAGCAAAAGCGGTGCAGAACAAAGGTCGTTCTGCACCGCTGCAAAGCTCTGACGTAACGGCATGGATTCCAGGGTCTGCGCGTCGCTGCGCTCCTTGCTTCGCCCTGGAATGACCAAGCTTTGGGCGTACGGGCCAGTTTCCAAACACCGACGGTGCGCGGTGGCCAGAACCTCGCGGCGCGGCGAATTCAGGTCAGGCCGAGCCGAAAATGGTGGGTTCCGAGAACCGGAGCGGAGCGTACTCTTCGTACGTGAGCACGCGCATGACCCCGAAAATCGAGAAACGATTTTCGGAAAGGGATCATGCGCAAATTAAAGTGCTACAGCGTCCTTTGCGCGTCCGTCCGGACGCGCGGCGCTGTAGAAGCGCAGGAAGCCGCCATTTGCAGGCCGGCCTCACCTGAATTTAGTTCTGGTCGCTGTCGGGCAACTGCATATCCGTCACGACATTCTCGCCATTGCTCACGTCATAGGCGATGACGATGTCCATCCCCGGCTTCAGCGAGTCGATATCGGTTTCGGCGTTGAGCTTGTAGGCCTTTCCGTCGTCCAGCGTCAGCGTCAGCGTGTCCTTGTCGACCTTCTTGATCAGGCCTTCGGTCTGGCCGGCGAACGCGGCGGCGGTGGAAATCAGCAGCATGGCGCAGGCGGCGCCAATCAGGGTACGCATCGTCGTCCTCTTTAGGTTATTGCGCCGGCTCGTCAGCGGCGGATCCTCAACGGCGGATGGGAAGAGAGCAGAAACCAACCGAATGTGTCAAAACTAAATCCGCCACATCACAGTTTGATGCATCCGATCACCGTTTGACCACTGTGGAAAACGCCAATAGAAGGCAGCCGTAGCCGGTTTCGTCACCGGGCAGGGCGTTTTTCATGTCGCACAACACATTCGGCCACCTATTCCGCGTCACCACCTGGGGTGAAAGCCATGGCGCCGCACTTGGCTGCGTTGTCGACGGCTGCCCGCCCGGCATCCGCTTCAAGCGCGAGGACATCCAGGCCGAGCTAGACCGTCGTCGTCCCGGCCAGTCGCGCTTCGTCACCCAGCGCCGCGAGCCGGACGAGGTGAAGATCCTGTCCGGCTTCATCCTCGACGAGGACGGCGAGACGATGATCACCACCGGCACGCCGGTGTCGATGCTGATCGAGAATGTCGACCAGCGCTCCAAGGATTATGGCGAGATCGCCCGCCAGTACCGTCCCGGCCATGCCGACTACACCTACGAGGTCAAATACGGCCTGCGCGACCATCGCGGCGGCGGCCGATCCTCGGCGCGCGAGACGGCGGCGCGGGTCGCGGCCGGCGCGCTGGCGCGCAGGATAGTGCCCGGCATGACGGTGCGCGGCGCGCTGGTCTCGATGGGCGAGAAGTCCATCGATCGCGCCAACTGGAACTGGAATTTCGTCGGCGACGCCGAAAACCCGTTCTTCACCCCGGATCCGGCCTCGGTTCCGGTCTTCACGGCCTATCTCGACGGCATCCGAAAGGCCGGCTCCTCGGTCGGCGCGGTGATCGAGATCGTCGCCGACGGCGTGCCGCCCGGTCTCGGCGCGCCGATCTACGCCAAGCTCGATCAGGACATCGCGTCGGGCCTGATGTCGATCAACGCCGTCAAGGGCGTCGAGATCGGCAACGGATTCGAGGCCGCCCGCATCACCGGCGAACAGAACGCCGACGAGATGCGCATGGGCAATGACGGCAAGCCGGTGTTTTTGTCCAACCATGCCGGCGGCATATTGGGCGGCATCTCTACGGGACAGCCGATCGTCGCCCGCTTCGCCGTCAAGCCGACCTCGTCGATCCTGACCCCTCGCAAATCGATCGACAAGGACGGCAAGGATGTCCAGGTGACGACCAAGGGCCGCCACGACCCCTGCGTCGGCATCCGCGCCGTGCCGATCGGCGAGGCCATGGTTGCCTGCGCGATTGCCGATCATTATCTGCGGCACAGAGGACAGACAGGGAAGGCAGTAGGCAGTAGGGACTAGGCAGTAGACCGCCCCAGACAGCCGTTTTCTTTCTTCTACTGCCTACTGCCTACTGCCTACTTCCTACGAGCAAAGCGAGCGCCCATGCCTTACGACCAGAAGAAGATCGTCGAAGCGATCCGCGCCTTCGAGCGCGGCGAGATCGTTGTCGTCATGGACGATGACGGGCGCGAGAACGAGGGCGACCTGATCGTCGCCGCCGTGCACTGCACGCCGGAGAAAATGGCCTTCATCGTGCGCAACACCTCCGGCATCGTCTGCACGCCGATGCTGCGCGAGGATGCGAGGCGCCTCAACCTCGCGCCGATGGTGGCGGACAATGACTCCGCCCACATCACCGCCTTCACCGTCAGCGTCGATTTCAAGCATGGCACCACGACAGGCATTTCCGCCGACGACCGCACGCTCACCGTGCGCAACCTTGCCAACGGCAATGTCGGCCCGTCGGATTTCGTGCGTCCCGGCCACATCTTCCCGCTGATCGCGCGCGAAGGCGGCGTCTTGATGCGCTCCGGCCATACCGAAGCCGCGGTCGATCTCTGCAAGCTTGCCGGACTGCCGCCGGTCGGCGTCATCTCCGAGCTGGTCAATGACGACGGCACGGTCAAGCGCGGGCCGGAAGTGCAGGCCTTCGCCGAGGAGCATGGCCTGAAGCAGGTTTCGGTGGCCGACCTCATCGCCTACCGCCAGCGCAAGGAAACGCTGGTCCAGCGCGTCGCCTGTTCCGATATCGAAACGCCCGGCGGCAAGGCGCAGGCCTTCACCTACACGCTGCCATGGGATTCCATGCACCACCTTGCGGTCGTCTTCGGCGACATCCGCGACGGCGAGGAGGTGCCGGTGCGCCTGCATCCGGAGGACGTCGTGACCGACGTCTTCGGCACCAGCCACCGGCTCGACGGCATCATGAAGACGATGGGCGAGCGCCGGCGCGGTGTTATCGTCTATCTGCGCGAAGGCTCGGTCGGCGTCGCGCATCAGGAGCGCAAGCGTCCGGTGAGCGGCGACCGCGAGGATCACGAAGAGGCTCGCCGCCGCGAGAACGAATGGCGCGAGATCGGCCTCGGCGCCCAGATACTCAAGGATCTCGGCATCTCCTCGATCAACCTGATCGCCTCGCGCGAGCGCCATTATGTCGGTCTCGAAGGCTTCGGCATCCACATCGCCAAGACCGAGATCCTTTAGTCGTCGAAGGGTTGACGAGCGGGAGGCCCTACGGCGGCGTTGCAGCCCGCGGTGTCGCTGACTGACCGAAGCCTCGGCGACATAGGCGGTTGCCCGAACCCTCCGCGACGCAGGCGATTGGCCGAGACCTACGCGACGTCGTCATCCTTGGGGTCTGCGCTCCGCTTCGCGTCGCTCCGCCGTGGATGACGAAGTCGTTGAGGCTCCGGCTGACTGCCAACGTTTGCGATGATGATCGGACGGTCGAATAATCATCACTTGGCAGGCATCACCGCTTCGCCTCTATCCACATCGCGATCGTCCGTCGCCAGCCGACATTGGCCGGCAAGCACGGTGGCGAGCGCGATGGAGCCCGCCGCGACTGAAACCCAGAACCCGTTCTGCGGGCCGAAAGTGTCGACCGTCCAGCCGGCGGCGAAGGAGCCGAGCGCCATGCCGATGCCGATGCCGGTCGTCACCCAGGTCACGCCCTCGGTGAGCATCGCCGGCGGCACGTGGCGTTCGATCAGGCCGAAGGCGGTGATGAAGGTCGGCGAGATCGCGACGCCGCTGACGAAGACCGCCAGCGCCAGCGTCGGCACCGTGTCGACGAAAAGCAGCGGCAGGGTGGTGAGCGCGATCACGGTGACCGCCACCGCCAATTGCCGCTGCAGCGGCGCCTTCAGGTTGAGCGCGCCGACGATGACGCCGAGCACGAAGGATCCCAGCGCATAGACCCCGATGACCAGGCTTGCCGCCTCTGGCTGGCCGAGCGCCTTGGTGATCGCAACCGTCGTCACTTCCGTGGTGGCGAAGGTTGCGCCGACGAAGATGAGCGCGAAGGTGATGATCTGCACCGGCCGCAGGCGGATCGCCGAACCGGTCGCGCCATGCTCGACCGGGCGGACAGGCGGCTCCGTCGAGCGCTGCAGCAGGAATGCCGTCGAGCCGAGCGCCAAAAGGAGCGTGCTGACCACCATGCCGGCTTCCGGGAACAACGCAGCGCTCAAGCCCACCGACAGCGAGGCGCCGGCGACATAGACCAACTCGTCGGCGGCGGACTCGAAGGCGAATGCGGTGTTCAATTCCGGCCGGTCACGAAAAATCTCGGTCCAGCGCGCCCTGACCAGCGCCGGGATGCTGGGCATGGCGGCGGCGAGCAGGGCGGACGGGAATAAGGTCCAGGCCGGCCAGTGCTGATTGGCCGCGATAATCAGCGTCGCGAAGGCAAGCACCGAGACAAGCGTCATCGGTGCCGCGATCACTGTCTGGCCGCGCCGGTCCACCAGCCGCGACACTTGCGGCGAAAGAAAAGCATTGACCAGCGCGTAGGTCGCGGAAACCGCGCCGGCCAGCCAGTATTCGCCATGCGTCTGCGACAGCATCGCCACGATGCCGATCGGCACCATGGCGATCGGCAGGCGCGCGATGAAGGCGGCCGCGGCAAAGGCTTTCGTGCCGGGAGCCCGAAAGATTTCCGCGTAGGGGTTTCGCATGATCCTGCTCCTCGACAAGGGTGTATACCACAACTACATACGTTGCGTATGAGTGTGAGATAGTTCATACGCTGCGTATGTCAATTGGCATACGAGGCGTATGCGAATAGGGCCAGGGCATGCACAGACCGCGCAAGGAGATGATCGCCGAGACGCGCGCCAAGCTAATTGCGGCCGCCCGCGACGCCTTCGGCACGATCGGCTATGCCGAGGCCTCGATGGACGATTTCACCGCCTCGGCCGGCCTGACGCGCGGCGCGCTCTACCATCATTTCGGCGACAAGAAGGGGCTGCTGCAGGCGGTGATCGCCGAGATCGACGGCGAGATGGCCTTGCGGGTCAACGAGGCGGCGTCGAAGGCGCCGACCCGCTGGCAGCATTTCGTCGACGAATGCACCACCTATATCGAGATGGCGCTGGAGCCGGAGATCCAGCGCATCATGTTCCGCGACGGCCCGGCCGTGCTCGGCGATCCGGCGCAGTGGCCAAACGCCAATGCCTGCATCGCCTCGATGACCGAACACCTGACCGCGTTGCAGGAAGAGGGCGTGGTCGTCGCCGATGTCGATCCCGAGACAGTTGCGCGGCTGATCAACGGCGCCAGCAGCCAGGCCGCACAGCGCATCGCCAATTCCAAGGATCCCGAAGCCACATCGAGGAAGGCGATCGCGGCGTTTAAGCTACTGCTCGAAGGCTTGCGCAGAAAGCCTTAGAGCACGCTTGGGTAACCAAGCCGCCACGTTGTGCACCGGTTTCGGGCCGGTGCAACCCTGCCGCGATTGACAATCAATAGGGCGAGCGCATCCTCCTGCGCCATCTCTTAGGGCGTGGAGAGTCGGGGCCATGTGGGACTTCAGCATTGGCCGGTCGGTGTCCATCATGATGCGGACATGGCCGTTTATCGTCTTTCGCATGATCGTCTATTTCGGCATCACGGTCGCCTACATCATGGCGACCGGCACGGGCGCCAGCGTCGGCTACGGCGTCGGCCATATCTCGACCGATCCGGATGGCCCGATGTCCTTCGCTCTCTGGGGCGGCGTGGTCGGCTTCGGCGTCGTGTCGATCGCCGTCTACTGGATCCGCGAATACATCCTATATGTGCTGAAAGCGGGCCATATCGCGGTCATGGTGCATCTGATCGATGGCCACGATATCCCCGACGGCCAGGGCCAGATCGCCTATGCCAAGGAAGTGGTCTCCCAGCGCTTTGCCGAGGCCAACATCCTTTTCGTCGTCGACCAGCTGGTCAAGGGCGCCATCCGCGCCATCACCGGCCTGATCGGCGGCATCGCCGCCTTCCTGCCCATTCCAGGCCTAAGCGGCATCGTCAGCTTCATCAACACGGTCATTCGCCTCTCGCTGACCTATGTCGACGAGATCATCCTCGGCTACAACATCCGCATCAATTCGAACTCGCCCTTCGAGACGGCGCGGCAAGGCGTCGTGCTTTACGCGCAGAACGGCAAGCACATGGTCAAGAACGCCGTCTGGCTGGCGGTGATCATGTGGGGCGTGTCCTTCGTCATCTTCCTGCTGATGCTGGCGCCCGCGGCCGCGATCCTGTGGGTCATGCCGGGACAGCTAGCCGGCTGGGCCTTTGTGCTGGCCATCGTCTTTGCCTGGGCCTTCAAGGCCGCCTTCATCGAGCCATTCGCCATCGCATCGCTGATGCAGGTCTATTTCGAAACCATCGAAGGCCAGACGCCTAATCCGGAATGGGATCGCCGGCTTGCGGAGGCGTCATCCAAATTCAGGGAACTGCGCGACAAGGCGCTGGGCTCTTTCGGCGGCGGCTCGCGCTGGGACACGCCGCGAGCGGCCTGATCACGGCCTCCCGGGGCCGCCAAGCCTTGCTATCGCCGATTTGAGCGGCGCCTCGCCGGCGCCGCGAAACGTCTCGCTCATCACCAGCTCGGGCAGCGGCAGGCGCTTGCCCCAGCCATGCGCCTCGAGATCCGGCTTGGGTGCGAATTCCGAGACGCGGCCGACACACAGATAGGCGATCGGCGTGACATGCTCCGGGATCGCGAGAAGCCGCTTCAGCGCCTCCGTCTCGATGATGCTCACCCAGCCGACGCCGACGCCCTCGGCGCGTGCCGCCAGCCAGAAATTCTGCACCGCGCAGACGGTGCTGTAGAGGTCCATCTCCGGATTGTGCCAGCGCCCGAGCGGCGAGTCCTTCGAGCGCTGCCGGTCGCAGGTGATGCAGAGGTTGAGCGCGCTTTCGCAGATGCCTTCGAGCTTCAGCTTGCGGTAGAGCGCCTGCCGCTCCGCCTCGATCGCCGGCAGTTCCTGCTCGCGCGCGGCGAGGAACAGGTCGCGCACTTGTCTGCGCCGCTCGGCATCGCGGATGACGATGAAATTCCACGGCTGCATGTAGCCGACCGACGGCGCATGGTGCGCGGCGTTGAGAAGCCGCGCCAGCACACAGTCGTCAAGATCGTCGGGGACAAAATGGCTGCGCACGTCACGCCTGGTGAACATCGCCCGATAGACCGCGTCGCGCGCCAATTGGTCAAAGTCGTCGCCGCACGCGGCGATCGCTGCTGCCGTCATCGCTTTTCCCCTTGCGACAAGCAATCATCCGCCTGACCAAGCGGATAACCATGTCTGCCGGGCCGGTCTTCTGGCTCGGGATCGTCCCGCTCCGGCGCCTTCCCGTCATCGACAGTGGCGTTTGCCGGCGCGGTCCCCCTCACAGCGTTGGGCACGCCACGGAGTTCAACCGTGTTCCCGATTCTCCCGCGTCGCGGGCACCAGGCAGCGGGATGACCTTATCGCGAAGTTCGGCACCCGCCAATGGCGCGGACGACATGGGCTGGCGCAATTTCCCCAGCCATTCGGCTTTTCAAACATGGTCATTACGGCCGCAGGTGCCTAGATTAGGCGCCATGGCCACCCGTCTTTACACGCACCCGATCTTCCTGGAACACCTAACGCCGCCCGGCCACCCCGAGCGGCCCGACCGCCTGCGCGCCATCGAGCGCGTGCTGGACGACGAGGCGTTTTCGGCGCTCGACCGCGTCAAGGCGCCGGAAGGCGACGAGAAAACCATCCTCTATGCGCACCCCGAGACTTTCGTCGAGCGCGTGCGCGCGGCGATCCCTAAGAGCGGCATCGTCTCGATCGACGCCGACACCAGCGCCAGCCCGAAAAGCTGGCAGGCGGCGGTGACGGCGATCGGCGCGGCCAACGCCGCCGTCGACGACGTCTTCGAGGGCCGCGCCGCAAATGTCTTCGTTGCCGCGCGTCCGCCGGGACATCATGCCGAAAAGACGACCGCGATGGGGTTCTGCCTGTTCAATACGGCGGCGATCGCCGCCCGCCATGCGCAGAAGAAGCACCAGGCCGAGCGCGTCGCCATCGTCGATTGGGACGTGCATCACGGCAACGGGACGCAGGACATCTTTTGGGACGACTCGTCGGTGCTCTATTGCTCGACGCACCAGATGCCGCTCTACCCGGGCACCGGGGCGAAGAGCGAGACCGGCGCCGGCAACATCGTCAACGCGCCGCTCGCGCCGCGGACCGGCAGCGATCTGTTCCGTGACGCCTTCCTGTCGCGCGTGCTGCCGTCCATCGATGCCTTCGCGCCGGACCTGATCATCATTTCCGCCGGTTTCGACGCGCATCACCGCGATCCGCTGGCCGAGATCAACCTGACCGAGGACGATTTCGACTGGGCGACCGGGCAACTGATGGAGCGCGCCGGCCGCCACAGCGGCAACAGGCTCGTCAGCCTGCTGGAAGGCGGCTACGATCTGCAGGGACTGGCATTTTCAGTCGCCGCCCATGTCGGGCGGCTGATGAAGGGATAGAGTATGGCAGTGGAAGGCAATGAGGACGTCAAGGCGATGAGCTTCGAGCAGGCGCTCGACGCGCTGGAGAAGATCGTCGATGATCTGGAGCGCGGCGACGTCCCGCTCGACCAGTCGATCAAGATCTATGAGCGCGGCGAGGCGCTGAAGGCGCATTGCGACCGGCTGCTCAAGGCGGCCGAGGACAAGGTCGAGAAGATCAGGCTGTCGCGCGACGGCAAGCCGGTAGGAACGGAGCCGCTCGACGCCGAGTGAGGTGTATTGATATTCAGGTGAGGCCGGCCTGCAAATGGCGGCCTCCTGCGCTTCCGGTGCTCACGTACTTCAAGTACGCTCCGCTCCGGTTCTCGGAGACCATCCAGTTTGGTCGCTTCGCGCCCGTCTTCGACTCCGGCACGGCCTGACCTGAATCTCAACACACCTCGGTGCTTGATCGAGGAAACGAAAGACAGGAGGCTTGCAGACCATGTGCCGCAACATCAAGACCTTGGCCAATTTCGAGCCGCCGGCGACCAATGACGAGGTGCATGACGCAGCGCTGCAATTCGTGCGCAAGCTGAGCGGCTCGACCAAGCCATCCAAGCGCAACGAGCATGCTTTCCACCATGCCGTTGAGGCAATCGCGGCGATCGCGCGCGAACTGATCGATTCGCTCGAAACCAGCCAGGAACCGCGCAATCGCGAGGATGAGGCCGCCAAGGCGAAGGCCAGGTCGGCGCTGCGTTTCGCCTGAGGGAACATCATGAGCTTTTTTCCCGGAAACGATCCGGAACCCGGCGATGCCTTCGCCTGCGATCAGATCGAGCTGATGGTCATCCCCAACGCCAAGGATATCGGCGGTTTCGAAGTGCGCCGCGCCTTGCCGACGGCAAAGCGCCGTCTGGTCGGGCCGTTCATCTTCTTCGACCGCATGGGCCCGGCGATCCTGCGTGCCGGCCATGCGCTCGACGTGCGCCCGCATCCGCATATCGGGCTCTCCACCGTCACCTATCTGTTCGACGGCAAGATCAGGCACCGCGACTCGCTCGGCACCGAAATGGTTATCGCGCCGGGCGACGTGAATTTGATGACCGCGGGACGCGGCATCGTTCATTCCGAGCGCACGCCCGAGGAACTGCGCGGCGCGCCGATGTCGGTCTCCGGCCTGCAGACCTGGCTGGCGCTGCCCGACGGCAAGGAGGAGATCGCCCCGGTGTTCGCGAACACGTCGGTCGCCCGCTTGCCCGAGATCGACGCCGAAGGCGTCAGCGGCCGCATCGTCATCGGCGAATTCTCAGGCTTGCGCTCGCCCGTCGCGACAGCATCGGACACGCTTTATGCCGATCTGCGCCTGGCGGCGGGCGCCAGCGTGCAGATTCCCGCCGATGCCGAGGAACGCGCCATCTACACGCTGGAAGGCGACCTCTCGATCGCCGGCGATGTCTTCCCGGCCGAGCGGCTCCTCGTGTTCAAGCCGGGCGAGGAGATCGTCGTTTCCTCCGAGCGCGGCGCGCATTTCATGCTGTTCGGCGGCGCTTCGCTGGGTTCTCAGCGCTACATCTGGTGGAATTTCGTCTCGTCCTCGAAGGAACGCATCGAACAGGCCAAGCAGGAATGGAAGACAGGCCGCTTCGATATCGTTCCCGGCGATGAGGAAGAGTTCATCCCGCTGCCAGAAGGTTAGTAGCGCAGAATTTCGACCGCCCGGACATGCCTGCGTTAGCAAGGTTGTATGCCATGGCGATTGGCTGAACACATCGATCGCGTCTCCATCCACGGGCGGAGCAAGGAGCGAAGCGACGCGCGTAGACCCGAGGATCCATTCCGTGACTTCCAAGCGTTGCAACGGTGCAGAATTCTGCTCCGCTGCACTCTTCGGCCAAGGTCACGGCATGGATTCCAGGGTCTCCGCGACGGAGCTTCGCTCCTGCTTCGCCCTGGAATGACGACGCTGGGAAGGTTTCCGCCAATTTCCAGACGTTTGCGATGTTCATCGAAACGGGCCTGCGCGTCACTGACGCGCATTTACATTCGACCGCCGGCGGCCTATTCCGCGCATGATTATGGCGCAATCTGCTGGTAGCGCCGTGTTCGATCAATTGAGGCAGGACGCGCCCGAGTGAAGCCAGACACGCCGCTGCTCGACAAGGTCCGCATCCCGGCGGACCTGCGGAAGCTCGATGAGGGGGCACTGCCGAAGCTTGCGGCCGAACTGCGCGCCGAGCTCATCGACGCCGTGTCGCAGACGGGCGGCCACCTAGGCGCCGGACTCGGCGTCGTCGAGCTGACCATCGCGCTGCACTATGTCTTCAACACGCCGGACGACCGGGTGATCTGGGATGTCGGCCACCAGGCCTATCCGCACAAGATCCTAACCGGCCGCCGCGACCGCATCCGCACGCTGCGCCAGGAAGGTGGGCTTTCCGGCTTCACCCGGCGGGCCGAGAGCGAATACGACCCGTTCGGCGCCGCGCACTCCTCAACCTCGATTTCGGCCGGCCTCGGCATGGCCATGGGCCGCGACCTTTCGGGTGGCCGCAACAATGTGATTTCCGTCATCGGCGATGGCTCGATGTCTGCCGGCATGGCTTTCGAGGCGCTGAACAATGCCGGCGCGCTCGATGCCCGCCTCATCGTCATCCTCAACGACAACGACATGTCGATCGCGCCGCCGACCGGCGCCATGAGCGCCTATCTGGCCAGGCTAGCCTCCGGCAAGGCCTA
The DNA here is from genome assembly GCF_002295065.1 of Mesorhizobium sp. WSM3859. Taxonomy (GTDB): domain Bacteria; phylum Pseudomonadota; class Alphaproteobacteria; order Rhizobiales; family Rhizobiaceae; genus Mesorhizobium. Next base: position 561,866 of record NZ_NSGG01000002.1, on the reverse strand, counting down.
TCTGGGCCTGCGCGATTTCGGCAAGAAGCTGACCTCCTATCTCGGCAAGCGCGCCGACCGCGCCATCACCCGGGCGGTCGAGCATGCGCGCGGCTACGTCACCGGCGGCACCTTGTTCGAGGAGCTCGGCTTCTATCACATCGGCCCGATCGACGGGCACAATCTCGAGCACCTGATCCCGGTGCTGAAGAATGTCCGCGACAATGGCAAGGGTCCGGTGCTGATCCATGTCGTGACCCAGAAGGGCAAGGGCTATGCGCCGGCGGAAGCCGCCGCCGACAAATATCACGGCGTCAACAAGTTCGACGTCATCACCGGAGCGCAGGCCAAGGCGCCGGCCAACGCGCCCTCCTACACCAAGGTCTTCGCCGAGAGCCTGATCCAGGAAGCGCGCGAGGACGAGCGCATCGTCGCCATCACCGCCGCCATGCCGAGCGGCACCGGCCTCGATCTCTTCGGCGAGGTGTTTCCGAAGCGAACCTTCGACGTCGGCATCGCCGAGCAGCATGCGGTGACCTTCGCCGCTGGGCTGGCCACCGAGGGCTACAAGCCCTTCGCCGCCATCTACTCGACCTTCCTGCAGCGCGCCTACGACCAGGTCGTCCATGACGTGGCGATCCAGAAACTGCCGGTGCGCTTCCCGATCGACCGCGCCGGTTACGTCGGCGCCGACGGCGCCACCCATTGCGGCGCCTTCGACACCACCTTCCTCGCCACGCTGCCGGGCTTCGTCGTCATGGCCGCGGCCGACGAGGCGGAGCTGCGCCATATGGTGCGCACGGCGGCGTCCTATGACGACGGCCCGATCGCCTTCCGCTATCCCCGCGGCAACGGCGTCGGCGTCGACATGCCGGAGCGCGGCTCGGTGCTCGAGATCGGCAAGGGCCGGGTTGTGAGAGAGGGTACCAAGGTCGCGCTGCTTTCCTTCGGCACGCGGCTGCAGGATTGCCTTCTGGCCGCCGAGGAGCTCGGCGCCGCGGGCCTCTCCACCACCGTCGCCGACGCCCGCTTCGCCAAGCCGCTCGACGAGGATCTGATCCGGCGGCTCGCCCGTTCGCATGAAGTGCTGGTGACCGTGGAGGAGGGCGCCATCGGCGGCTTCGCTGCCCAAGTGCTGCATTTCCTCGCCCATGAAGGCCTGCTGGAAAGCGGCATCAAGGTGCGCCCACTGGTCTTGCCGGACGTGTTCAGCGACCACGCCAAGCCCGAAAAGATGTATGCCGATGCCGGCCTGGATTCGGCCGGCATCGTGCGCACGGTCTTCGCGACGCTCGGCCATGGTGTTCAGGCGCAGCGCGCCTGAATCAAGACGTTAGCTTTTTGAATCAATTTGCCGGCTTTCTATGCTAACCATTTGTTAGCGCTTCCGTTTGGCGGTTTGCTTACCCTGTCTCTTGGCCGATTTTCAACGGCGCCCTGCTAAGACCTTGGTCCTGGGCAGGGGGTAAGAACAATGAAGTCGTTCCTTTGCGGCGTGGCCTTGCTGGCGGCTTTGGCGGCGCCGGTGGCAGCCGAGACGCGTTACGACCGCAATATCGAAAAGGCGGCGATGGACATCGTCGCCGGCAAGATGGGCAACATCCGCGGCGGCTTCTCCTACAAGCAGAGGCCGCAGTTCGTTGTGCTGCCGGATGCCCCGCCACCCGCGCCGGTGCCGGCCGAGCCTCCGCACAAGGAAGCCTCCGGCAATGACGGCCCGAAGCCGGCCGTCGTGCGCCGCGTCTCCCGTACCGTTTTCTAGAACCACATGTCGCGCACGCAGCGGCCGTCGCGCGGCAAGTCGTCAAATGTATCGAGCCCATCGAAATGGTCGATCGGCAGGTCGGCGACCTCCTCGGGCGGCGCCAGCCTGACATTGACGGCGATGCGCGTGCGGCCGCTCTTGCCGGAGCGCAGGCCGCGCCAGGCGAGCACGCAGGCGCAGGTCGGACAGAACAGGATTTCCAGCGCGGGTTCGGCCACCTCGGCGCGCGTGTAGGACTTCAGCGGCCCGGCGATGTGAATTCGTTCGTCGAGATAGTCATAGGCCCAAAGCGCGCCGTAGCGGCGGCAAAGCGTGCAATTGCAAGCGGTGATTCCACCGGGATCACCCTCCAGCGTCCAATGGGCCGCGCCGCAATGACAGGTCCCCTTCAGCATCGATACCTCCGATCGACAGCCCACCGTGGCGGCATTCTGCAGCCTCGTGCGCGGTATTCAACCCATTGCGTTCGCGGCCGGCTTTCGCCAATGAAGGCCGATGAGTTCCCCTTTGCCATCAAGCCAGCGCCAGCGGCTCGACGAATTGCTCGTCGGGCGCGGCCTGTTCGCCAGCCGCTCGCGCGCCCGCGATGCGATCGAGCGCGGCACGGTGACGGTTGACGGCACCGTTGCGCGCAAGCCCGGCCAACCCGTCGCGTTCGAGTGCCTGGTCGCCATCGACGATCCGGCCCAGGCTTACGTGTCGCGTGCCGCGCTGAAGCTGATCGCCGGCCTCGACCGTTTCGGCTTCGATCCTGCCGGCAGCGAGGCGCTCGATATCGGCGCCTCGACCGGCGGCTTCACCCAGGTGCTGCTCGAGCGCGGCGCGGCGCATGTCACGGCGATCGATGTCGGCCATGGCCAGTTGCACCCCGACATCGCCGGCGACCCGCGCGTCACGGTGATCGAAGGGCTGAACGCCCGCGACCTGACGGCAGCCGATCTAGGCGTCCGCGTTCCCGGTTTCCTGGTTTGCGACGTCTCCTTCATCTCGCTGAAGCTGGCGCTGCCGCCGGCACTGGAACTGGCGGGCGAGGGCGCCAAGGCGATCTTTCTGATCAAGCCGCAATTCGAGGCTGGGCGCGAGGCGATCGGCAAGGGCGGCCTGCTCAAGGATCCGGACGATGCCGTGCGCATTGCCGGAAATCTGCGCGATTGGCTCGCCGGCATTCCCGGCTGGCGCGTGCTGGGACTCCATCCGTCGCCGATCGAAGGCGGTGACGGTAACCGTGAGTTCCTGCTTGCCGCGATCAAGGACGCAAAATCCCGATGAGCACACGCTTCACCATCGCGAGGCTGGGCTCGCAGGGCGACGGCATCGCCAATGCCGAGGGCGGGGAGGTCTTCATCCCGTTCACGTTGCCCGGCGAAACGGTCACCGCCGCGCGCCAGAAGGACCGCGCCACGTTGATGTCGGTGCTGGAAGCCTCGCCGCTCAGGATCGATCCTGCCTGCCGCCATTTCACCGAATGCGGCGGCTGCGCGCTCCAGCATTTTGAGGCCGAAGCCTACCAGCAATGGAAGCGCGAGAGGGTCGTGCAGGCGCTGAAGACCAAGGGCATCGCCTGCGAGATCGACGCGCTGGTGCCTTGCGCGCCACACAGCCGCCGTCGCGTCACCTTCAGCGCCAGGCGTACCGAGGCCGGCATGCTGCTCGGCTTCGTGCGCGCGTTGTCGTCGGAAATCATCCCGATCGAGGAATGCCCTATCTCGCTTCCGGCGATCGTCTCGGCGCTCGACAGGTTGCGCGCCCTGGCTGACTTGGTCTGCGCCACGCCGAAAGCCTTCCATATGACGGTGACCGTCACTGCTTCGGGGCTCGACATTGCCGTCCATGAAGCCGGCAAGCTTGGCGACCACCAGCGCCGCATCGCCTCCAACTTCGTCATGGCCGAGGGCCTTGCGCGGCTTTCCGTCGACGGTGAGATCATTGTCGAGCCGAAGAAGCCGGTGGTGCAGTTCGGACCGGTCGCCGTCGCCGTGCCGCCTGGCGCCTTCCTGCAGGCGACGGAAGCCGCCGAGCAGGCGATGGCCGGCCTTGTCGGCCAGCATCTGTCGCGCGCCAGGAAGGTCGCGGACCTGTTTGCCGGTTGCGGCAGCTTCGCCCTGCGGCTTGGCGCGAAGTCCGAGGTCCATGCCGTCGAAGGCGAAGCCGCGGCACTCGCCGCGCTCGATCGCGCCTACCGCTTCGCCACCGGCCTGAAACGGGTGACCGCCGAACGCCGCGACCTGTTCCGCCGGCCGCTGACTTTCAAGGAGTTGAACGCCTTCGACGGCCTGGTCTTCGACCCGCCGCGCGCCGGCGCCGAGGATCAGTCGAAGCAGATCGCCCGCTCCGACGTGCCGCTGGTCGCAGCCGTGTCCTGCAATCCGGTGACGCTCGCGCGCGATCTGCGCATCCTTATCGGCGGCGGCTATGCGCTGAAGAGCGTCACGCCGATCGACCAGTTCCTGTGGTCGCCGCATGTCGAGGCCGTGGCGCTTTTGGAGAAGCCGAAGCGGCGGCGATAGCCGAAGCAACCCCGATCACATTTTGTTGAAGTCCCCGCTTGCGCGCGGGCCGCCGGAGCCGCGCCGCAAAGCCGCCTCTTTGCGTAGATCTAGTTCGCAATCGCTGGGGGAAGAGGAAGGGCCCTGTCAGCGTTGGTTGCTTTTATCCAGGGTGGCCTGAAATGCGCACGCTCCAGAAACTCCTCGCTTCGCTTGTCCTCATCATCCTCGTCGCCGTCTCGGCGACCGGCGCGCTCGCGCAAGGTGAAAAGCGCCTGGCCTTCGTCATCGGCAATGCCGCCTATCCATCGGGCGAACTGGCAACGCCGGCCAACGACGCCGGACTGATCGCGCAGACGTTGCAGGCGGCCGGCTTCGACGTGGTCGGCGCCCGCGATGTCGACCAGGAATCGCTGCGCGGCGCCTATCGCGATTTCCTGGCCAAGGTTTCGGCCGCCGGTCCCGACGCGGTCGTCTTCGTCTACCTGGCCGGCCACGGCGCGCAGTTTGAGGGCGAGAACTATTTCCTGCCGGTCGACGCCAAGATCGCCAATCCGGCCGACCTGCCGATCCAGGCCGTGCGGGTCTCCGATCTTACGAGGCCGCTCGCCGCCCTGCCGAACAAGGTCAACATCGTCGTGCTCGACGCGGCGCGGCCGAATGATTTTCCCGAATCGGACCAGCCGCTGGCCGGCGGTCTCGCGCTGGTCGATCCCGACCCGAACATGCTGATCGCCTTCAACGCCGCGCCGGGCACGGCCGCACCGGAAGGCAAAGGGCCGTACGGGGCCTACGCCCAGGCGCTCGCCGAGATGATGCGCGATGGCGGCCTGTCGCTCGAGGATGTGTTCGACCGCACCCGCCTGCGCGTCAACGAGGTCACCCAAGGCGCGCAGGTGCCGTGGAACGCCTCGAAGATCGACGCGCCCTTCGTCTTCTTCGACCGCGCGCCGGATGCGCCGGCGCCGAAGGTTTCCGAAGCGGAATCCCAGGCCGACCGCACGCGGGAGATCCGCGACTTCGACGCTCACGACGCCTACGTCGCGGCCCTCGACCGCGACACGATGCGCGGCTACGAGGATTTCCTCGTCGCCTATCCGCACGACCCGATGGCCAAGCGCGTGCGCGCCATCATCGCGGCGCGGCGCGAGGCGATCACCTGGCGCCAGACCTGGATGCGCGACACGCCCGAGGCCTACTGGTCTTACCTCGAGCGCTATCCGCACGGGCCGCACGCTTGGGACGCGCGCCGCCGGCTCGAGCATTTCGACGCCGAGCTCGAGCCGCCGCCGAGCTTCTCCATCATCGTCTATGACGTGCCGCCGCCGCCGCCGGAGGAAATTATCTATGTCGACCGTCCGGTCCTCTATTTCGACGACCCCGATTTCGATTTCGATCCGCCGCCGCCGGTGGCGGTGATCTTCCTGCCGCCACCACCGCCGGATTTCATCGTGCTGCTGCCGCCACGGCCGCCGGTCGAGGTTTTTGTTCTACCGGTGCCGGTTTTCGTGCCGGTACCCGTGTGGGTCAACCCGCCGCGCAGCATCGTGCCGCCGCCAGACAACATCATCTTCAACAACATCCACAACACCACGATCATCAACAACACGGTGATCAACGAGAACAACCAGGCGGGGCAGGGCGGTGGCCTGACCACCGGCCAGAAGCTGACCGCCGGCGCGGTTGGGCTGGGCGCCGCCGCCCTGGCCACCAAGGTGCCGCCGCTTCTGCAAAAGAAGGCTGCGCTTAAGCAAGACAAGCAGCCCGGCCTGGTGGCGCCCCTGGAAACGCCCTTTTCGAAGAAGCTTGCGACCGAGCATGCCTTGCCGGGAGCCAACGGCAAGACACTGCCGCTCGTTAACGGCAAGCCGCTCCCCCTCGCGAAGGGCAAGACGGTTCCGCTCGTGAATGGCAAGACGGTTCCGCTCGCGAACGGCAAGCCGCTCCCGCTCGTCAACGGCAAGCCGGCAGCGGCGGACAGCCGCCTGAAGACGCTCGGCAAGCAGGGTGAAATCGTCACCGGTCAGGGCGCCGAGGGGCAGACCGGCAAGGGCAAATTCCGCAAGCTGCCCAGCGTCAACGGTGTGCCTGTCACGAATAAGCCGGCGGTGCAGGACAAGCTTGGGAAGAACAATCCGACGAGCCTGTCCGATCAGAATGGCGGCAAACCGAGGCGGCTCACGCGCAAGGACCTTGCCGGCGAAACCCTGGTTCCAAACGGGCAGGGCGCAGGCTTCGGCAACGACAAGGGCAAGAAGTTCCGCAAGCTGGGCGGTGAACCGGCCGGCGGCGAGGTCGATGTCCAGCGCAATTTCAAGGTCAACAAGCCGAACACGCAGGTGCTGTCCAGACAGGAAAAGCCCGAATTCCAAGCGCAGCCGAAGTTCCAGGTCCAGCCGCAGGAGAAGCGTCTGGTGCGGCAGCCCAAGCCGCAGCCGCAGCAGGGAAACAAGAAGCCGAGCTGCGGTCTTCCGGGCGAGCCGCCCTGCAAGCAATAGGCTTGTCGCAGGCGGGACGGCAGCTTTTCAATTGATGAGCCGGGCTTCCCTGCCCATCCGCGGATCGGGCGGTCGCGGGTCCGCAGCGTGTCAATCCGCCGGAGACCGGCCGAGCAAGCAATGTCGGTCTATCAATTCGGCGATAGTCGTTTCGCCGTGCCGCCGCGCCGGTTGAGCGAAACCCAGATGTTCGGGTTCTGCTGCGACTGCCGCTTCACGAAATAATAGCCGGTCGCGTTCCAGGGCCGGATCTCGTCGACCAGATTGTCGAGCACGAGATCGCCCTTGTCGGTCTTCACCGTCAGGATGGTATGGCCCTCGCCGCTCAAGTCGCGCACCACCGTCATCAGCAGTGCCTGCCGGGGGAATCCCGCCTCCTGGAGAAGCTTGCGCTTGTAGAGCGCGTAGATCTTGCAGTCGCCCTTGCCGTCCGTCGGATAGTCCCAGTGGTCCATCATCGTGCCCCAGTGGTCGTAATTGCTGACGGGCTTGATGGAGCGGTTGGCCTTCTGGTTGACCCGCTGGAGGGAACGCATGTTTTGCGCCGTCAGCTTGACACTCGCGGCCGGCAAGGCGTGCACCTTGCACTCTTTCGGCCGGCGATGACAGAAATCGAGCCAGCCATAAGGGACGCTGGTGCTTGCGCCGACCGTGGCGGAACTCGCACCGGCGGTAGGTTGCGTCGACATTAGCTTGAACAGCGTTGACTGCGCCGCCGCCGGGCTGACACAGACGGATGAAACACCAATCAACGAAACAAGGCCAAACAGGAAGGAAGAGGTCGGGACGCAAGGGGATCGCTTCACTGCCAACACCACCGCAACGAGGAGACTGGCGGCAGGCTAACGCGCAAGCGTCAGCCCGGCCAATTAAACAATTAATAATGTCCTAACACGATTGTGTTCAGTTCAAGGTGCAGATGGGGCAGGTGAAAAAAATCATCCGTCAGCCCGTGCCCGAAAGGATGCGCTGGACGAAGGCGGGCACCGCGAATGCTAATGGAAGCCCATCGCGGCCAAACCCTGACAATCCAAGCTCATGCCTCTCGCACATTCTCGAACCCAGCCGCCCTTGCAGCTTTTACGAAATTGCGGTCAAAGGTTACGAAGCCTGTGCAATCGGCTGATTTCCCCAGATGCAGCGCATCCGCGAAATCAACGCCCGCCTCGACCAGATCGAGCGCTGAAGCGACAACAGGGGCGTCTTCGATCTCGACCGTAGGAAGCCCGCCGAACTTCCGTAGCGCCCGGACGATATCAGCCTGGCCATAGCCATAGGCGCTGCGCAGCACCCACTCGGTTTGCAGGATCACCGTGACGGGGGCAAAGACCTGTTGACCGTCGATCAACCGCCGGGCGCGCTCCGATTGTTCGGGGTGGTCGTTCGTCAGGTAGCGAACGATAACATTCGTATCAATCGCGAGCATGGCGCCGCCGTGCTTCGGCGAGCACGCCCGCGTCCATTTCTTCCAGTGTCTTCGGCGCGCCGCGGGACGGCAGGGAGCCGAACACCTCTTTCGGCTGCGTCGCCGCGAATGCGGGCGCCAGCTTCAAAAGCACGCCTTCCGGCGTTTCCTGAACTTCAAGCCGCGTTCCAGCGCTCCACTCTCTCCGTTTCCGGATGGCACTGGGCAGAATCACCTGCCCCTTGGTCGAGACGGTGATCATGAGCTTTTCAGAAGCGGACATGCCACTTACCTATGTAAGACAAAGGTAAGATAGATGGCGTGAGAGCCGAATTCAAGCCACATCGGCTCAGGCCTCAAACCCTGGTGCCGCCCACCGTCATCTGGTTCATCCTGAGATGCGGCTGGCCGACGCCGACCGGCACGCCCTGTCCGGCCTTGCCGCACATGCCGATGCCGTTGTCGAGCTTCATGTCGTTGCCGATCATGCTGACGCGGTGCATGGCATCCGGACCGTTGCCGATCAGCATCGCGCCCTTGATCGGCTGCGTCACCTTGCCGTTCTCGATCATGTAGGCCTCGGTGCAGCCGAACACGAATTTGCCCGATGTGATGTCGACCTGGCCGCCGCCGAAAGAAACGGCGTAGATGCCGTTCTTGACGGAGGCGATGATCTCTTCCGGCTCCATGTCGCCGGAGGTCATGTAGGTGTTGGTCATGCGCGGCATCGGCTGGTGCGCATAGCCCTCGCGGCGACCGTTGCCGGTCGCGTCCATGCCCATCAGCCGGGCATTCTGGCGGTCCTGCATGTAGCCGACCAGCTTGCCGTCCTCAATCAAGACGTTGCGCGCCGAAGGCGTTCCTTCGTCGTCGACCGTGAGCGAGCCGCGCCGCTCGGGGATGGTCCCGTCGTCGACCACGGTGACGCCCTTCGCCGCCACCTGTTGGCCCATGAGGCCGGCGAAGGCCGATGTCTTCTTGCGGTTGAAATCGCCCTCCAGGCCGTGGCCGACCGCTTCATGCAGCATCACGCCCGGCCAGCCGCTGGACAGCACGATGTCGAACGTGCCGGCGGGAGCTGTTACCGCCTCGAGATTGACCAGCGCCTGCCGGAGCGCCTCGCTTGCCGCATGCTTCCAGCTTTCCTCGCTGACGAACTCGCCGAAGCTCTTGCGACCACCCATGCCGTAGGAGCCGCTCTCCTGCCGGTCGCCGCTGCCGACCACGACTGATACGTTGATGCGGACCAGCGGACGGATGTCGCGTACGATCTGGCCATCGCCGCGCACGATCTCGACATGCTGCCATGAGGCCGCGAGCGAGGCCGTCACCTGGCGCACGCGCGGATCCTTCGCCCGCAGCCAGCCGTCGATCTCCTGCAAGAGCTTGGCTTTGGCCTCGAAGGAAGGCGAGGGGATTGGGTTCTCGTCGCCATAGAGATGGCGGTTGGTGCGGGCGGGCGCGCCGGCGAGCGTGCCGGAATAGCCACCCTTGACCGCCGAGACGGCATCGGCCGCGCGCAGCAGCGAGGCTTCGGAAAGGTCGCTGGAATGCGCATAGCCGGTGGCCTCGCCGGCCACGGCGCGCAGGCCGAACCCCTGGTCGGTGTTGAAATTGGCCGTCTTCAGCCGGCCATTGTCGAACATCAGCGCCTCGCTCTCGCTATATTCGAGGAACAGCTCGCCGTCGTCGGCGCCCTTGATGGTCTCGGTGACGATCTCCTTGACGCGATCGTCGGAAATATCGAATTGGCCGATCAGGCTGTTCATGGCAAATCCATTCGTGGAAACAAAATCGTGCAACGGATGTAGGCGCGAAGCTGCCGTCGCACAATCGCCAACGAGATGAAGCCGGCGATTGTGACACCGTCACTTGCCGTTGACGAAGTCCTTGATGTTGCCGGCCATCGCGTTCCAGTTCGAGAACTGCTCCTCCAGATTGGCCCTGGTGATGCCGCCGGCGAAGCTGACATCCATCTTGAAATTCGAGCCGTCGCCCGAATAGGCCTTCACCCAGCGGTATTTTGCGTTCCAGGCATTGGCCTGGTCGGCGGTCAGCGGATCGGTGTAGCCGGCTGAGAACTGCAGCGACTTGCAGTTCTCGTGGTCTTCGCAGCCGTAGAAGTAGATCACGTATTTGACGCCTTCGACGCGGCCGGAAATCATGGGGTCGCCATTGTCGTCCTTGTCCATCCTGGCCGAGCCGAAGCCCTTGGCTATATCGAGGACCGTCGCAGGGTCCGACGTCTGCAGGATTTCGGCATCCTCGGCCGAAGCAGCCGAAACCGCGCCGGCCAACGCCAGACCGGTAACGTGAATGGATAACGGAGCGCGCATTGAACCTCCTGGCCGCCAGACGCGCGTTCGCCGCCGGACCTCAGCGTCGGCAGCGGCGCATGGGCAAGAAGATCAAGGTAGGGCGGCGAAGCCTTCCGCAAAGCCCTTGAGGTCGACGGGGATGCCGATGCCTTCTTCCGGCGTCTGGAAGACGATGAAGGTGGCCGAGGTGCCGCTCTTCAACGTGTCGAGCAGCGGCTTTTCGAGGATCACCTCGGCATAGCAGCCGTCCTGGAAGCAGCGCACGAAATAGGCGCGGCCGATATCCTTGCCGTCGACATTGAGACCGAGGCCGTTGGGCAGCAGGACGCCGAGCGGCGCCAGCACGCGCAGGATCTCGGCCTTGTTGTCGGCGGTGCGCAGCACCACGACCGAAAGCCCCATTTCAGGACGATCCTCGGCGACGACGTTCTGCATCATCACGCATTGCTCGGAGGTCGCGCCCGCCGGCGTATCGCAGATGATCGACCATGCGCCATGCGTCGACTTCACCGTGCCGCTGGGCGGCGTGGCGTTGTTCGGCGCGGCGGCGGCGCCAACGGCTATGCCGACGCCGAGCAAGGCGACGGCAAGAACGACCTTCGCCAAGGTTCTCGAAAGCCAGGAAGTCATGACGGCTCCATTGCGAATCACGGCACTTTAAGCTGCGCCCGGGCCAAGTAAAGGACGAGACCGTTGCCGGTGCGCCCCGATACCGGCAATTGCGTGCTTTTCCAAAGCAAATTCGCCCGAATTGGGGCCGTTGCGCATATAGCGTGGCGAGCGCCGAACACGGCCTTCGGGTTGCGCGCAAAAATGCCGCACGGTTTCCTCCGCTCCTTTCTTGCGGAGGGAAAAAGAGTATGGTTTGAACCACCCAGGGACAGACCGGGATTCCCAATCCCGGCATCGTCCGTTATTGGTGCGACAAGATCGCGGGAAGTGGGAGACGAGAGGGCGATGAGGAAATTCCTGGCAAGCGCTAAATTCTTGGCAGGTGCGGCAGCTTCGGCCGTGCTCTTCTCCAGTGCGACGGCCCATGCCGACCAGCCGCGGGAATGGGAAATGACCTTCCAGGCGCCGGCGACCGACATGATGCGGCAGATCGAACGGTTCGGGAACTACACGATGTGGTTCATCGTGCCGATCACCGTTCTCGTGCTGGTGCTGCTGCTGGTTTGCATCCTGCGCTTCCGCGCCAGCGCCAATCCGGTCCCGTCCAAGACCAGCCACAACACGCTGATCGAGGTGATCTGGACGGTCGGGCCGGTAATCGTGCTCTTGCTCATCGCCATTCCCTCCTTCCAGCTGCTCACCGCGCAGTACACGCCGCCGGAAGAAGCCAAGCTCACCGTCAAGGCGACCGGCAACCAGTGGAACTGGGACTACGAGTACCAGGTCGACAAGAGCTTCTCCTTCAATTCGGCGGTTCTCCAGGATGCCGACCGCGCCAAGGCCGGCAAGGAAGATCGCGCCCTCTATCCGCGCCTGCTCGCTGTCGACAACGAGCTGGTCGTCCCGGTCAACACCACGACCCGCGTGCTGATCACCGCGACCGACGTCATCCACTCCTTCGCCGTGCCGTCCTTTGGCATCAAGATGGACGCCGTTCCCGGCCGCACCAACGAGACCTGGTTCAAGGCGGACAAGGAAGGCCTCTACTATGGCCAGTGCTCGCAGCTGTGCGGCAAGGACCACGCCTTCATGCCGATCGCGGTTCGCGTCGTCTCCGATGCGCAGTTCAAGACCTGGCTGGAGACGGCCAAGACCGACGTGCCCGCCGCCAACAAGGCGCTGATGGCCGAGATCGATGGTACCAACAAGATAGCGGCCGCCGGCAACTGATGCCGCGGGTTAGCAAGATTTAGGGAACGGAGCGGAACATGGCAGAGGCTGCAGCTCACGATCACGGCGACCATAGGCCGCATGGCTGGGTCCGCTGGGTCTACTCGACCAACCACAAGGACATCGGCACGCTCTACCTGATCTTCGCGATCATGGCCGGCATTATCGGCGGCGCGCTCTCGGTCGCCATCCGCATGGAGCTGCAGGAGCCGGGCATCCAGATCTTCAGCGGTCTGGCGCAGATGGTCTACGGCATGCAGGGCGACGCCGCCATCGACGGCGGCAAGAGCATGTACAATGCCTTCGGCGCCGCGCACGGCCTGATCATGATCTTCTTCATGGTCATGCCGGCCCTGATCGGCGGCTTCGCCAACTGGATGGTGCCGATCATGATCGGCGCGCCGGACATGGCGTTCCCGCGCATGAACAACATCTCATTCTGGCTGCTGCCGCCGGCCTTCATCCTGCTGCTCTCCTCGATGTTCGTGCCGAGCGCGCCAGGCGCTTTTGGCGTCGGCGGCGGCTGGACGATCTACCCGCCGCTCTCGACCTCCGGTCAGCCCGGGCCCGCGATGGATCTGGCGATCCTGTCGATTCACATCGCCGGCGCGTCGTCGATCCTCGGCGCCATCAACTTCATCACCACCATCTTCAACATGCGCGCTCCCGGCATGACGCTGCACAAGATGCCGCTGTTTGCCTGGGCGGTGCTGATCACCGCCTTCCTGCTCCTGCTCTCGCTGCCGGTCCTGGCTGGCGGCATCACCATGCTGCTCACCGACCGCAATTTCGGCACCGCCTTCTTCGTGCCGGATCAGGGCGGTGACCCGCTGCTCTTTCAGCACCTGTTCTGGTTCTTCGGCCATCCCGAAGTGTACATCCTGATCCTGCCGGGCTTCGGCATCGTCAGCCACATCGTCTCGACCTTCTCGAAGAAGCCTGTTTTCGGTTATCTCGGCATGGCCTACGCCATGGTCGCGATCGGCGCCGTCGGCTTCATCGTCTGGGCGCACCACATGTACACGACCGGCCTGTCGCTCGACACGCAGCGTTACTTCGTGTTCGCCACCATGGTCATCGCGGTGCCGACCGGCGTGAAGATCTTCTCCTGGATCGCCACCATGTGGGGCGGCTCGATCTCCTTCAAGCCGCCGATGCTGTGGGCCCTGGGCTTCATCTTCCTGTTCACCATCGGTGGCGTCACCGGCGTTCAGCTGGCCAATGCCGGCCTCGACCGCTCGCTGCATGACACCTATTTCGTGATCGCCCACTTCCACTACGTGCTGTCGCTGGGCGCGGTGTTCGCCATCTTCGCTGGCTGGTACTACTGGTTCCCGAAGATGACCGGCTACATGTACTCGCCGGTGATCGCCAACACCCATTTCTGGGTCACCTTCGTCGGCGTCAACCTGATCTTCTTCCCGCAGCACTTCCTCGGCCTCGCCGGCATGCCGCGCCGAACCGTCGACTATCCGGACGCGTTCGCGGGCTGGAACATGGTGTCGTCCTACGGCTCCTACATCGCGGCCGTCGGTGTCGCGATCTTCCTCTACGGCGTGTTCGAGGCCTTCCAGAAGAAGCGCGTCGCGGGCGCCAACCCGTGGGGCGAGGGTGCCACCACGCTCGAATGGCAGCTGCCTTCGCCGCCGCCGTTCCACCAGTGGGAACAGCTGCCGAAGATCAAGTAAGGCAACCCTATTACGAGACCGCCGGACAGCCGGCGGTCTTGGCCAACGGAATGATGGACTTTAAGTACGCATGGCCCTTGCCGACCACAGAGTGATGAAGGACGCGGGCTTTCGCATATCGGAAGCGACAGCAGGCGATTACTTCGCCCTGCTGAAGCCGCGCGTCATGTCGCTGGTGGTCTTCACGGCCTTTGTCGGCCTTGTCGCGGCCCCGGTCGCCATCAATCCGCTGCTGGCGATGATCGCCATCCTGGCTATCGCCATCGGCGCGGGCGCTTCCGGAGCGCTCAACATGTGGTACGACGCCGACATCGACGCCGTGATGACCAGGACCGCCGGCCGCCCGGTGCCGGCCGGCCGCGTCACGCCGGGCGAGGCGCTGACCTTCGGCCTGGTGCTGTCGGTGCTGTCGGTTATGACGCTCGGCGTGCTGGTCAACTGGCTGTCGGCATCGCTTCTTGCCTTCACCATCTTCTTCTACGCCGTCGTCTACACCATGTGGCTGAAGCGCTGGACGCCGCAGAACATCGTCATCGGCGGCGCTGCAGGCGCCATTCCGCCGGTGATCGGCTGGGCCGCCGTGACCGGCTCGGTCAGCCTCGAAAGCGTGATCCTGTTCCTGATCATCTTCCTGTGGACGCCGCCGCATTTCTGGGCGCTGGCGCTGTTCAAGTCCGACGACTACGCCCGCGCCGGCATCCCGATGATGCCGAATGTCGCCGGCCATGCCTCGACCCGCCGGCAAATCTTCGCCTATGCGCTGATCCTGGCGCCGGTCGGCGTGCTGCCCTGGGCGCTCGGTTACACCACGGCCGGCTATGGCGTCGTCTCGGCCGCCCTTGGCGCGGGCTTCGTCTGGTATGCCTGGAAAGTGCTTGGCATGGCCGACGACGATCGCGCGATGAAGCCGGCCAAGGCGCTGTTCGGCTACTCGCTGCTTTATCTCTTCGCCATCTTCGCCGCCTATCTCGTCGACTGTGTGGTCGGGCGCGCCCTCATGATGGGGGGAGCATGACCGTGGCCGACAAGAAACTCGAACTGGTCACGTTGACCGAACGCCAGCAGAAGGCGCGCCGCAACCGGTCCATCGCCATCGCTGTCGCGCTGGCGGCATTGGTCGTCATCTTCTATGCCGCCACCATCGTGCGCTTCGGCCACCATGGCGCCAGCCTGACCGGCTCGGGCCTGTTGGGAGGCGGCTGATGGGGGGCGAGCTGAGCAAGTCCCGCAAGCTGAACAACGGCATCGTCGCCGCCGTCTGCCTTGCCTTTTTCACCGGCATGGTCGGCATGGCCTACGCTGCCGTGCCGCTCTACAAGATGTTCTGCCAGGTCACCGGCTATGGCGGCACCACGCAGCGCGCCGAGAAGCAATATGCCGGCCGCGTGCTCGACCGTGACATCACCATCCGTTTCGATGCCAATACCAACGGCATTCCGTGGCAGTTCGAGCCGGTAGCCCGCTCGGTGACGATCAAGATAGGCGAGACGACGCAGGCGCATTACAGCGCCACCAACAAGTTCGACCGCCCCATCACCGGCCGCGCTTCGTTCAACGTGCAGCCGGAAATGGCCGGCGCCTATTTCAACAAGGTGGAGTGCTTCTGCTTCACCGACACGACGCTGAAGCCCGGCGAGACGCTGGACATGCCGGTCGTGTTCTATGTCGATCCGGACATCGTCAACGTGCCGGAACTCAAGGACTTGAAGACCATCACCCTGTCCTACACGATGTTCCCGGTCGAAAAGAAACAGCCGGTCGCCTCGTCCACGCCGGCCGCCGGCAACAGCACCAACAAAGTTTCCGATACCGAAGCA
This sequence comes from Mesorhizobium sp. WSM3859, assembly GCF_002295065.1. Lineage (GTDB taxonomy): Bacteria > Pseudomonadota > Alphaproteobacteria > Rhizobiales > Rhizobiaceae > Mesorhizobium. The sequence goes on along the minus strand of NZ_NSGG01000002.1, from coordinate 546,068 downwards.
AGCCTCGGGGGTTGATATGGCAGACGCGCACGCAAAACCACACCACGACTACCATCTCGTCAACCCGAGCCCCTGGCCATTCCTGGGTTCGGTCGGCGCACTGGTCTCCGCCATCGGCGGCGTCTGCCTGATGCAATATCTGAAGGGCGGCAACTTCCCGGTCTTCGGTCACAACATCGCCAATCCGTGGCTGTTCTTCATCGGCATGATCATCGTGCTCTACACGATGTTCGCCTGGTGGTCGGACACCATCAAGGAAGCGCATGAGGGCTACCACACGCGCGTGGTGTCGCTGCATCTGCGCTACGGCATGATCATGTTCATCGCCTCCGAGGTGATGTTCTTCGTCGCCTGGTTCTGGGCCTTCTTTGACGCCAGCCTGTTCCCCGGCGAGGCAAACCAGTATGCCCGCACCGCCTTCACCGGCGGCGTATGGCCGCCGAAGGGCATGGAGGTCCTCGACCCCTTCCACCTGCCGCTCTACAACACCATCATCCTTCTGCTGTCGGGCACGACGGTGACCTGGGCGCATCACGCGCTGCTGCATGGCGATCGCAAGGGCCTGATCAACGGCCTGGTGCTGACCGTCGGCCTCGGCATGCTGTTCACCATGGTGCAGGCTTACGAGTACATGCACGCGCCATTCGCGTTCAAGGAATCGATCTACGGCGCCACCTTCTTCATGGCGACCGGCTTCCACGGCTTCCACGTCATCATCGGCACCATCTTCCTGCTGGTCTGCCTGGTGCGCGCGATACGGGGCGACTTCACGCCGAAGCAGCATTTCGGCTTCGAGGCGGCCGCCTGGTACTGGCACTTCGTCGATGTGGTCTGGCTGTTCCTGTTCAGCGCGGTCTATGTCTGGGCGTCGAACGGCGCGCTGATCGAAGGCCACTGAGCTGACGGCTTTGCAATTCCCAAAGGGCGGCTGCGGCGACGTGGCCGCCTTATTTTTTGGGGCGAAAGGGTCTACGGTGCCGGTATGAGCGAAGATAAGGCGATCTGGCCGCCCATCGACCCGATCTCGGCGGGCCTGCATGGCCGCTGCCCGCGTTGCGGCGAAGGCAAGCTGTTCTCCGGTTTCCTCACCGTCGGCAAGCGCTGCTACAATTGCGGGCTCGACTATTCCTTCGCCGATGCCGGCGATGGGCCGGCGGTGTTCGTCATCCTGATCATCGGCTTCGTCGTCGTCGGCCTCGCGCTCTGGATGGAGGTGACGCTCAGCCCACCGCTCTGGCTGCACTTCATCCTGTGGATACCGCTGGCGCTGGTGCTCTGCCTGACGGCGCTGCGCCTGATCAAGGGCGTGCTGATCACTTTGCAGTACTCGAAAAAGGCCTCCGAGGGCAGGCTGGAATCCCACGAATGACCGAGGCGACCGGTTCGGCGGCCGGCCGTTCGCGGCCGCGTTCGGCGTTGCTCCTCGGCCTCGGCCTTGTCCTGTTCGCCATCCTGATCGGGCTCGGCACCTGGCAGGTCCAGCGCCTGCACTGGAAGGAAGACCTGCTCGCGACCATCGACAAGCGGACGCATTCCGCACCGTTGCCGCTGGCCGACGTCGAGAGAGAATTCGCCGCTTCCCACGATGTCGATTACACCCCGGTGACGGTGACCGGCACCTTCCTGCACCAGGGCGAGCGGCATTTCTTTTCGACCTGGGAAGGCGACAGCGGCTTCAACGTCTACACGCCCCTGCAGCTCGACGACGGCCGCTTCGTGCTCGTCAACCGCGGCTTCGTCCCGTATGACCTCAAGGATCCGGCCAGGCGCCAACAGGGCGAGGTCGCCGGCAAGGTGACGGTGACCGGGCTTGCGCGCAATCCGCTGCCGGGAAAACCGTCGATGATGCTTCCCGACAATGATGTCGCCAAGAACATCTTCTACTGGAAGGACCGCGACGTGATGGCCGCCACAGCCGGGTTGCCGGCAGGCTTCGTGCTCGTGCCGTTCTTCATCGATGCCGACAAGACGCCGAATCCCGGCGGCCTGCCGGTCGGCGGCGTCACCATCATCGACCTGCCCAACAATCACCTGCAATATGCGGTCACCTGGTATGGCTTGGCTGCGGCTCTCGCCGCCGTGCTGATCCTCAGGCTTCGCCGACCGACTAAGGAAGGGTGAGCGCCATCGCTCTTGACAGGGCAGGGGTGCGCACCTCATTTCGCGTCCAGCACTACGACTTAACCGGCCAGAATTCATGATTGAGAAAAAGCCACCGCTGACGATCAGGCTCTGCCAGCCGCGCGGCTTCTGCGCCGGCGTCGACCGCGCCATCCAGATCGTCGTGCTGGCGCTGAAGAAATACGGCGCGCCGGTCTATGTCCGCCACGAGATCGTGCACAATCGCTACGTCGTCGAAGGGCTGCAGAGCCTCGGCGCCGTCTTCATCGAGGAATTGTCCGAGATCCCGCCGCAGCATCGCCAGTCGCCGGTGGTCTTTTCCGCGCATGGCGTGCCGAAATCGGTGCCTGCGGATGCCGAGGCGCGCAATCTCTTCTACCTCGACGCCACCTGCCCGCTCGTCTCCAAAGTGCACAAGCAGGCGATGCGCCACCAGCGGCTCGGCCGCCATGTGCTTCTGATCGGCCATGCCGGGCATCCGGAGGTGATCGGCACGATGGGCCAATTGCCGGAAGGCGCCGTGACGCTGATCGAGACCGAGGCCGATGCGGCGCGCTTCGTGCCGGTCGACGCTTCGGCGCTGGGCTTCGTCACCCAGACGACCTTGTCGGTCGAGGACACCGCCGGCATCATCCGGGCCCTCCAGGAGCGGTTTCCCGAGCTGCACGCGGCCGCGGCCGAATCGATCTGCTATGCCACCACCAACCGCCAGGAAGCGGTCAAGGAGACGGCCGCCGGCGCTGATCTTTTCCTCATCGTCGGCGCGCCCAATTCGTCCAACTCGCGCCGCCTTGTCGAAGTGGCGGAGCGGGCGGGTGCAACAATGTCGCTTCTCGTGCAGCGCGCCGCCGAGATTCCGTGGGATGAGATCGCCGGGATCAGGACGCTCGGCCTGTCGGCCGGCGCCTCGGCGCCGGAGATCATCGTCGACGAGATCATCGACGCGTTCCGGCAGCGCTTCGACGTCACCATCGACCTGGCCATCACGGCCACGGAAACGGAGGATTTTCCGGTGATGCGGGTGCTGCGCGATGTCGAACTGACGGCGGCCGACATGGCCTTCGTCAACGGAGCGGCGTGAAACAGCATGGCCGTCTACACCGACGTCAACGAAGGCGAGCTGACCGCGTTCCTCAAAGCCTATCCGGTGGGAGAACTGCTCTCCTACAAGGGCATCGCCGAGGGCACCGAGAATTCCAACTTCCTGGTCCACGCCTCGACCGGCTCCTACATCCTGACGCTTTACGAGAAGCGCGTCGACAAGGCCGACCTGCCATTCTTTCTCGGCCTCATGGGCCATCTCGCCAGGAAGGGCATTTCCTGCCCGCTGCCGGTCACGGCGCATGACGGCACCGTCATCGGCGCGCTCGCCGGCCGTCCGGCCGTCATCATCACCTTCCTCGAAGGCCTGTCGCTCAGGCGGCCGGCCGCCGCCCATTGCGCGGAAGTCGGCAAGGCGCTCGCCAGCCTCCATATCGCCGGCCAGGATTTTCAGTTGAGAAGGCCGAATGCGCTGGCGATCGATGGCTGGCGCAAGCTCTGGGCGGCATCGCGCGACCGCGCCGACGAAGTCGAGCCGGGCCTGGCGGCCGAGGTCGATGCCGACTTCGCCGATTTCGAGCGCCACTGGCCGACCAGCCTGCCGCAGGGCATCATTCACGCCGACCTGTTCCCCGACAATGTCTTCTTCCTCGGCGAGAAGCTGTCCGGGCTGATCGACTTCTATTTCGCCTGCGATGACTTATACGCCTACGACGTCGCCACCTGCCTCAACGCCTGGTGCTTCGAGAAGGATTTTTCCTTCAACCTGACCAAGGGGACGGCGCTGCTCTCCGGCTATCAGTCGGTGCGGCCGCTTGGCAGCGACGAGAAGGCGGCTATGCCGATGCTGGCGCGCGGCTCGGCGCTGCGCTTCATGCTGACCCGCCTCTATGACTGGCTGACCATTCCGGATGGCGGGCTAGTGATGAAGCGCGACCCGACCGAATATATCCGCCGCATGCGCTTCCACCGCGCGATCAAGTCGCCATCCGAATACGGGCTGACATGAACAAAAAGATCGAGATCTTCACCGACGGCGCCTGCTCGGGCAATCCCGGGCCGGGCGGCTGGGGCGCCGTGCTGCGCTACAACGGCGTCACCAAGGAACTGTCCGGCGGCGAGGCCGAGACCACCAACAACCGCATGGAACTGCTTGCCGCCATCACCGCGCTCAACGCGCTGAAGGAGCCTTGCGCCGTCGATCTCTACACCGACAGCAAATACGTCATGGACGGCATCTCCAAATGGATCCATGGCTGGAAGAAGAACGGCTGGAAGACCGGCGACAGGAAGCCGGTCAAGAATGGCGAGCTCTGGCAGGCGCTCGACGAGGCCAACCGGCGCCACAAGGTGACCTGGTACTGGGTGAAGGGCCACGCCGGCCATCCGGAAAACGAACGCGCCGACGAACTGGCCCGGCAAGGCATGGCGCCGTTCAAGCCGAAGCTGGCAAGGCCTGCGCCGGTTGCGGCAACGCGGGAGGAAGCCGCTCCAACCGGCAAACGCGCGCCCCGGCGCTCTACACAGAGCTACTGAGGATGCGCGCACCGTTGGCAGGTTGGGCAGGTAGGCGCGAACTGAATCAAGAAGACGTGCGCCGGCTGCAGCGGCTCTGGGATGAGGGCAAGGCGAGCGGGAAACCAGAACCTTTGGATTTCCACGCCCTCCGAAAAGAGACTCAGAGGAAGTTGGCGGCAGCGACGCCGAACGCCTGTTAGCTCGTGACTGGGAGCTGCCCCTCTTTTCCGCTTCACCGAATCAGCAGCGCCGTCGAGAACATCCCGAGCGCGAACACCGTGTGCGCCACGAGGTTCAGCGCGCGCACCTTCATCGGATTGGGCAGTTTCGACGCCGCCCAGCCGGCGCCCATGCCTGGCGCCAGCAGGAACCAGCCGGCTCCGACGGTGACGATGCCGAGGATGAAGGCCGGCAGGAAGGTCGGAGCCGCCAGCCAGCCTGCGCCGGCGAGCACGACCAGGACCACGCCGTAAACGATGCCGACGAGGTAGTGGAACGCCCAGCCGAGCGCTTTTTCATGCGCATAGGGCGCGGCCTTGCCGATATCGTCGTGGAACACTTTTTCGGGCAGATGCCGAACCCAGCGTCCGACCATGCCCCAGTTGGGCAAGGGCTGGCCGATCGCCTTGTTGAGAATGATCGCCCAGATATCCATGAACACCGTGGCGCCGATGCCGATCGCCACCGCGCGCCAGATGGTGTCGAGCATCAGAGCATGATCCCGAACCGGAGGTCAGCGCACGCAAAAAGTGGGAACCGGTTTGCGGACAAGATCATGCTCCAACAAAGAGTGAGATCAGGATGGCGGGTCAACGAAAACGTCATCCTGATCTAGAGCTGCTCGAGGATTTTCGCCGCGCCGCTCTCGTCGACGCCCGGCTTGGTTTCGACGTTGATCGCGGTGACCTTGCCGTCGTCGACGATCATCGAAAAACGCTTCGAACGCAGGCCCATGCCAGCCGCGGAAAGATCGTTGTCGAGGCCGACCGACTTGGCGAAATCGCCGCTGCCGTCGGCGAGGTAGAGGATCTTGCCTTCGCCGCCGGTGAAGTGCGCCCAGGCGCCCATGACGTGGACGTCGTTGACCGAAACGACCGCGATCGTGTCGACGCCGCGCGCCAGGATGGCGTCATGGTTCTCGAGATAACCAGGCAGGTGGTTGCTGCTGCAGGTCGGCGTGAAGGCGCCGGGGACGCCGAACAGCACCACCTTCTTGCCGGCGAAGATCTCATCGCCGGTGATCGGCTTGGCGCCGTCGGCAGTCATCACCTTGAAGCTCGATGCGGGCAGTTTTTCGCCAACCGAAATGGTCATGGGGTCCTCGCTTGCGAGATGGGGAAGATCGATGCCTTGGATATCGGACCGGATGGCTTCCCGCAACCATTGCGCTAAGCCTGGATCAAGGGAAAGGCAGCAACCCGTCCACCGAGCCCTCGGCGCTGGTCAGCGTGTAATAGAGCCCGCCATCGGTCGGCGTGGCCGATGGCCGGTCGAGGATCGGCACGGTGAAGACGAGCTTGCCGTCCTTCTCGCTGCGCACCGGCGCGCCGAACATGTAGTCGCGCTCGCCGGCGATGAAGAAGTCGACGGATTCCGGATCGCCGGGCGACTGCGCTTGGACGACAAGGGTTTCGTGATCGCCGGGCAGCACGTTGATGCCGAAATCGGGCCGGGCCGGGGAGGGCAGCGTCGCAAGCGCGGTTTTGACCAATGCCGCGTCGGTCGCGTTGTCCGGATCGGACGCGGGATCGACGCTGAGCCGGGTCTGCACCGGAATGCAGATCGTCTCGCAAATGCCGAGGAAGACATGGGCGTCGATGGTCGCTGGTTGGCCGGGTGAAGACACCGTAAAGGTCACCGGCAGCGACACCGGACGATCATAGCCGGACCATTTGCCGTAGCCGTCGTCATGACGCTGCGGCGGCGGGAAAGACAATTGGGCGTCGGCGATGTTGGTGCTGCCGGATATGTCGAGCTGCGGCGGCACGCCGGCATCGCCCGGATCGCGCCAATAGGTCTTCCAGCCGGGCTTCAGCGCTATGTCGAGCACGCCGTGGATCTTTCCGGCCTCGTCGGGCTTGCCGGTGGTCACCAGCCGGACCTTGCCGCCCTCCGAGTTGTACCAGATCGAGGAAGAGGCCTCGGCCGGGAGGCTTGCAGCCCACCCCAAAACGACGCCGAGAACCAGTATCTTCATGTATCGCATGGCGGTGATTTGACCGTCCGTTCTTGGCCGCGCAATGGCCTCATCGTTCTCCCGGTATCATATTTGCGTTACATCGGGGACTGACACCATCTTTTCGGCGCTGCCGAAACGCGTTACGCTCAACCCATGGACTTGCTGCGCCACAAGAAGGCGGCCGCCGGACGCGGCTTCCTCGACGACCAGTTCCTGATTGCCATGCCTGGCATGAAGGACGACCGCTTCGCGCGCTCCGTGATCTACATCTGCGCCCACAGCGACGAGGGCGCGATGGGGCTGATCATCAACCAGACGCAGCAGATGCTGTTTCCGGACCTGCTCGTGCAGCTCGGAATCATGAACGAGCAGGAAGCGATCCGGCTGCCGGCGCATACGCGCGATTTCGTCGTGCGCAATGGCGGGCCGGTCGACCGCAGCCGCGGCTTCGTGCTGCATTCCGGCGACTATCGCGTGGAATCCTCGCTCGACGTTTCCGACGACATCTGCCTGACCGCGACGGTCGACATCCTGCGCGCCATCTCCACCGGCCGCGGCCCGCGCCATGCGCTGATGGCGCTCGGCTATTCCGGCTGGGGCGCCGGCCAGCTCGAGACCGAGATCGCCGAGAATGGCTGGCTCACCTGTCCGGCGACGCAGGAGCTTCTGTTCGACGCCGACATCGAGCGCAAATACGACCGTATCCTGGCCTCGATTGGCATCGACTTGGCGCATTTGAGCGCGGCTGCCGGCCACGCTTGACGCTCGCGATTAGCGCGAACGCCCGCGACTTCGTCATCCTAGGGCGAAGCAGGAGCGTAGCTCCGTCGCGAAGACCCTAGGATCCATTCCGTTACATCGACCGTAGGTGCAACGGCGCAGAATTCTGCACGTTTTCAACGCCTTAGCGTCACGGCATGGATCCTAGGGTCTGCGCGCGTCGCTTCGCTCCTTGCTCCGCCCTAGGATGACGAATCGAGAGGCGCGCCAATCGCCGAAGCGAAACGGCCTCTAAGCCTGGGTCAGCGGATACTGCTCCCTCAGCGTCTTCAGCACCTGGTCGCCGGGCATCGGCGCGCCGAACATGAAGCTCTGAACATATTCGCAGCCCATCTGGCGCAGCTCCAGCGCATCGCTCTCATCCGAGATGCCTTCGGCGACCACCGATAGGCCGAGCTCATGCGCCATGTTGACCATGGATTTGAGCAGCACGGCCCGTTTCGGCGTCGCGTCGTCGACAAAGCTTTTGTCGATCTTGATCGTGTCGAAGGGAAAGCGCGTCAGATAGGAGAGCGAGGAATAGCCGGTGCCGAAATCGTCGAGCGACAGCCCGATGCCGAGCTGCTTCAGCTTGGTCAGCACATGCGCGGTCTGCTCGGGATTGTCCATCACCAGCGATTCGGTGAGCTCGAGCCGGAAGCAACGCGGCTTGAGGTTGGCGCGCGCGATGACGGAGCGGACGTCGCTGACCAGATCGCGGCGGATCAGCTGGCGGCTGGAGAGGTTGACCGAAACCGACAGCGGCGCGTCGCCGATCTGCTTCTGCCAGGAGGCAAGGTCCTCGGCCGCCTGCTGCATGGCGAACAGGCCGAGCTGGACGATCAGCCCGCAATTCTCGGCCACCGGGATGAAGTCTCCCGGCGGGATCATGCCGCGGCGCGGATGGTCCCATCTCAGCAGCGCCTCGAAGCCGGCGACGCTGCCGTCCTCCAGCCGCACGATCGGCTGGTAGGCAAGCGTGAACTCGCGCCGCTCGATGGCGCGGCGAAGGTCGGATTCGAATTGCAGCCGGTCGGTGCCGACGGTGCGGAAGGCAGGCCGGAACGGCTCGATCCTGTCGCCGCCGAAACGCTTGGCCTGGTGCATGGCAAGCTCGGCGTCCTTGACCATATCCTCGGCGGAAGTCTGCGCCGTCGTCCAGGTGATCAGGCCGATCGAGGCGGTGAGCACGATCTCGCGCTTGGCGAAGGTGATCGGGTTGTTGATCGCGTGCTTGATGGCGTCGGCAATTGCCGCGATGCGGGCAGGGTCCTGCTCCGAAAGCAGCATCAGCGCGAACTGGTCGCCGGCAAAGCGCGACAGCGAATCCTTCGGCTTCAACAGCCGGTGCAGCCGGCGCGCGACGGTGAGCAGAATCGTGTCGCCGGCGGAAATGCCCAGACCGTCATTGACCTGCTTGAAGCGGTCGATATCGATGATGAAGACCGTCGGGCGCACCTTGTCCTCGGTGCGGGCGATCGAGATGATCACCTCCAGCCGGTTCATGAACAATTCGCGGTTCGGCAGGCCGGTCAGGTTGTCGTGCACGGCGTCGTGCAGCAGCCTCTCCTCGGATTTCTTCTGCTCGGTGACGTCGACCATGGTGCCGACGCAGCGGATCACCTCGCCGTCGGAGCCGATCACCGGGCGGGCGCGCAGCGAGAACCAGTGATAATGGCCGTCGGCGCCGCGCAGCCGGAAATTCTGCGCCACCTTGCCGCGGCGGTGCTCCAGCACCACGTCGAGCGTGGTGCGGAATGTGTCGCGATCGTCGGCATGCAGCACCGGCAGCCAGTTGCGGGCGGCGCCCCCAAGGCTGTTGGGCGCCAGGCCGAGCTGCAGGCTGATGTCCGGCTTGGTCACCACGCGATCGCGCAGCACGTCCCAGTCCCAGACGATGTCGCCCGAGCCGGCCACCGCCAGCGCCTGGCGCTCGAGATCGGAGAACAGGCCCTGATGCGCCCCGCCGCCGGCAAAGGCATGCTGCATGACCGTGAAGCCGATGAGCAGGATGATCAGGATCAGCCCACCGCCCAGCGCCGGCTGGGCGATGTCGTTGTCGAGCATGCCGGTGATCGCCATCCACGAGCCGCATAGCCAGAGCAGCACCATCACCCAGCTCGGCACCAGCATGATGGCCCGGTCATAGCCGCGGATGCCGAGGAAGATGATGAGGCCGAGGCCGGTGAGCGCGGTGGCGGCGAAAGAGATGCGGGCGATGCCGGCGGCGACCGCAGGATCGACGATGGCGACGCCCGCGATCAGAAGCAGTCCGAGGATCCAGACCAGGGCGCCATAGCTGAAATGGCCATGCCACCGGTTGAGGTTGAGATAGGCGAACAGGAACACCACGAAGGTTCCGGCAAGCGCCACCTCCGTTCCGGCCCGCCAGATCTGCTCGTTGCCGGGCGATATCTCTATGATCTTGTTGAGGAAGCCGAAATCGACGCAGATATAAGCCAGCACCGCCCAGGCGAGCGCCGCCGTCGCCGGAAACATCGAGGTCCCCTTGACCACGAACAGGATCGTCAGGAACAGCGCCAGAAGGCCCGAGATGCCTATGACGATGCCGCGGAACAGCGTGTAGGAATTGACCGAGTCCTTGTAGGAATCCGGATCCCACAAATAGACCTGCGGCAGCTTCGGCGAGGCGAGCTCGGCGATGAACGTCACCACCGTTCCTGGGTTCAGCGTCACGCGGAACACGTCGGCGTCCGGGCTTGTCTGGCGGTCGAGCGCGAAGCCCTCGCTGGGCGTGATCGCGGCGATGCGCGTCGAGCCGAGGTCGGGCCAGAAGATGCCGGAGTTCACCAGGCGGAAATGCGGTGCGACGATCAGCCGGTCGAGCTGCTGGTCGGTGGTGTTTGCCAGCGCGAAGACGGCCCAGTCGCCGCTGGAGCGCGCGTCATTGGCCTCCACCTCGATGCGCCGCACGATGCCGTCAGGGCCCGGCGCGGTCGAGACCTGGAAGTTCTCGCCCTGGTTCCGGTATATTTCCACGGCGCCGGAAAGGTCCAGCGCCTTGTCGTCGCGCGCGATCTTGATGGGCTCGACGGCGAAAGCCGGCATCGCCGAGAAAAGCGTGACCACGACCGTCATGATGAGGGCGAACAGCGACGCTAATCGCGAAAAATTCGTCACATTCAGCCCTTCGTTCCCTCACCCGGCGGATCGTCCGCGATCCGGGCGTAGAGGTAGTGATCCTGCCAGACGCCGTTGATCCTGAGATAGGATCGCAAAAGTCCTTCGCGCCGGAATCCGGCTTTTTCAAGCACGCGGATCGACCGGGCGTTTTCGGGAATACAGGCAGCCTCGATCCGGTGCAACCTCAGCGTATCGAAGGCAAAGCGCGACACCAGCTTGACCGCCTCGGTCATCAGGCCCCGGCTGCCGAAACGTTCGCCGATCCAGTAGCCGATATGGCCGCTCTGCGCGACGCCGTGGCGGATGTTGCCGAGCGTGATGCCGCCGGCAAGCTTGCCGCTCGATTTTTCGAAGATGAAGAAGGCGATGGCCGTGCCCTGCGCGTAGTCCTCGCGGTAGCGGCTGATGCGCAACCGCCAGGCGGTGCGGTCGAGCTCGTCCGGCTGCCAGCGCGGCTCCCAAGGCTCGAGGAAGGCGCGGCTTTCGCCGCGCAAGGTCGACCATTCGCGGTAGTCGTTGGTCAGAGGCACGCGCAGCGTGACCTTTTCGCCCTTCAGTGCCGGCAGGTCGCGGCGAAAGAAAGGGAGCGCGAACACGGCTCTGGAACGGAGGCTAGACGGCGAGCCGGCGGGCTGTCGTCTGCGGACCCGCAAGCGATTCCAGGATCGCCTCGTAGGGTGCAAGCGTGCCCACGGGGCCGACCGCGGTAAGCGTCGGCTTGGTCGAGAACAGCCGCGAGGAAAGGTCGGTCAGCCGCTCGACGGTCAGCGCCGACAGCCGCTCCATCAATTCCTCCTTGGCGATCGGCCGTCCGAACAACAGCATCTGCCTGGCGATCTGGGAGGCGCGGCTGGCCGGGCTTTCGGCCGACATGATGAGGCCGGCGCGATATTGCGCGCGCGCCCGGTCGAGCTCTTCCTGATGGATGCTCTGGCCGGCCTTCTGCAATTCGTCGATGATTACCGGCACCAGCTTGGCGATGTCGCTCTGCCCGGTCGCGGCATGCACGCCGAAGATGCCGGTGTCGGAAAAACCCCAGTGGAAGGCATAGACCGAGTAACAGAGGCCGCGCTTCTCGCGCACTTCCTGGAACAGCCTCGACGACATGCCGCCGCCCAGGATCATCGACAGCACCTGCGAGGCGTAGAAGTCGCGCACATGATAGGCGCGGCCCTCGAAGCCGAGCACGATCTGCGCATCCATCAGGTCGCGGTCCTCGCGGAAGTCGCCGCCGACATATTGCGCGTATTGCGGGATATTGCCCGCCGCCTTGGCGCGGAAGCCGCCGAGCCGCTTCTCGACCTCGCGCACGAAATTGTCGTGCTTGATGTCGCCGGCCGCCACGAGGACCATGCGCTCGGCGTCATATTGCCGCCCGATGAACTCGTGCAACTGGCTGGAGGTGAAGGATTTGACCGTCTCCGGCGTGCCCAGGATCGAACGGCCGATGGTCTGATGCCGGAAGGCGGTTTCGGTGAAGCGGTCGAAGACGATGTCGTCGGGCGTGTCGTGGGCGGCGCCGATCTCCTGCAGGATCACATGCTGCTCGCGCTCGAGTTCGTCGGGATCGAATTCGGATTCCTGCAGGATGTCGGCCAGGATATCGACCGCCAGCGGCACGTCGTCTGAAAGCACCCTGGCATAGTAGGATGTCGTCTCGACGCTGGTGGCGGCGTTGATCTCGCCGCCGACATTCTCGATTTCCGAGGCGATCTCGAAGGCGCTGCGGCGCTTCGTGCCCTTGAACGCCATGTGCTCGAGCAGATGGGCCATGCCATGCTCTTCGTCACGCTCGTTGCGGGCGCCGGACTTCACCCAGGCCCCTAGGGCAACCGATTCGATGCTTGGAAGGGTTTCGGTGGCGACTGTCAGGCCGTTCGACAGACGGCTTACCTCAACACCCATATGGCAAGTACTCCCTAACGCGCCGCCCGCGAGTGGCGGTTCACGTAATCTTCCACCATTTTCAAGTCGGAGGGAAGTATCGTGTATTTTTCGTCGGCTGTCATCAAGCCGCCTAGCCATGCGGGCAGGGCAGGGGTGACGCCGCTCGCGGCCTCGACCGCTGCCGGGAATTTCGCCGGATGCGCGGTGCCGAGCACCACCATGGGCACCGGACCGGAGGCGTGGGCGGCTGCGACATGAACGGCGGCGGCCGTGTGCGGGTCGAGCAGGTAGTTGCTTTTCTCGAGCGTCGCGCGGATGGTGGCTGCGATCTCGTCCACCGTGGCGCGGCCGGCGTCGAACTCCGCGCGGATAAGCTGGAGCTCGCCTTCCTCGATGGTGAAGGCGCCGGACTGCTTCAGCCCGTTCATGTAGCGCCTGACCGTCCCGGCATCGCGGCCGGCCGCCTCGAACAGCAGGCGCTCGAAATTCGACGACACCTGGATGTCCATTGACGGCGACGTCGTGGCGAACACGCCCTTGGTGCGGTATTCGCCGCTCGCCAGCGTGCGCGCCAGGATGTCGTTATCGTTGGTGGCGATGATCAGCCGCTCGATCGGCAGGCCCATGCGCTTGGCGGCGTAACCGGCGAAAATGTCGCCGAAATTGCCGGTTGGCACCGTGAAGGACACCGGCCGGTCCGGCGCGCCGAGCGACACGGCGGACGAGAAATAATAGACGATCTGGGCCATGATGCGGGCCCAGTTGATCGAATTCACGCCCGACAGCGACACCCTGTCGCGGAAGGCGTGGTCGTTGAACATGTCCTTCACCAGGCCCTGGCAGTCGTCGAAATTGCCTTCGACCGACAGCGCGTGGACGTTTGCCGCGCTTGACGTCGTCATCTGGCGCTGCTGCACCGGTGAGACCTTGCCATGCGGGAAAAGGATGAAGATGTCGGTACGGTCGCGGCCGGCGAAGGCGTCGATCGCAGCGCCCCCGGTGTCGCCCGAGGTCGCGCCGACGATGGTGGCGCGCTGGCCGCGCTCGGAAAGCACGTAATCCATCAGCCGCGCCAGCAACTGCATCGCCACGTCCTTGAAGGCGAGCGTGGGGCCGTGGAACAGCTCGAGGATGAAGGTGTTTTTTCCGGTCTGCACCAGCGGGCAGACAGCCTCATGCCGGAAAGTCGCGTAGGCCTCGCGCACCAGCCGCTCGAAGACGGGCGCCGGGATATCGCCGCCGAGGAAGGGCGTCAGCACGCGGATGGCAAGATCGGGATAGGCAAGCCCGCGCATGGCGCGGATATCGGCGGCCGAAAACCGCGGCCATTCGCTGGGCACGTAAAGCCCGCCGTCGCGCGCCAGGCCAGCCAGCACCGCGTCTGAAAATCCAAGCGCGGGCGCATCGCCGCGGGTACTCACATATTGCATCGTCAAAGGCCCATTGCTGCCGGTCGCGTCATCCACGGCAATTGGTTAATTTTCCGAGCCGGCTCAGTCGCATTTTTGCCGCGCCGTTGCTATACGTCACCGGCTTTGTGAGAGGGAAGTGCAGTTTCATGGCGTTTTTTTCGGTCAACCGTCGCTTTGTCGCGGGTCTGGCGCTCACCGGCTTTATGCTTGCCGCCGCCGGCTGCCAATCGAGCGACAATGGCATATTGAACCTCGGCATCGGCAAGAAACCCGATCCGACAGCTCCGATACCGCCGCAGGATCCCAAGATACTCGCCAGCCAGCTACGCGCCTATTGCCCCAAGGTTACGCTGCGCGACGGCACCGCCTTCTTCAACACCTATGCCAAGGGCACGGCGGCGAAGCCCAAGAAAAAGAAGGCTGACGCCGCGGCCGATGCCGAAGCCGCGGCAGCCGCCGCGGCCGCGCAGACCGGACCCAGCGGTCAGCCCGTCGATCCCGACCACGATCCGGCCAAGATCATCTACCAGGCCTCGATCTCCGATGTGACGCGCGACTGCACTCACGCCAACGGTCAGCTGTCGATGAAGATTGCCGTTGCCGGCAAAGTCGTGCCGGGTCCGCTGTTCGCGCCCGGCACCGTCACCATGCCGATCCGCATCGCGGTTCAGCACGGCAACGAGGTGCTCTATTCGCAGCTTCATCAGTACCAGGTGCAGGTCACCGATCCGACTGCCGCAACCCAGTTCGTCTTCACCGACACCAATGTCGTGGTGCCGGAGCCGAGCGCGACCGACTACCAGGCCTATGCCGGCTATGACGAGAACACGCCGGCCGCACCGGCGGACAAGGCGAAAGGCAAGAGGAAAAAGCGCGCTCCGGCGACGAACTGATCGGTCCGCAAACGCGTAACGGATCTGGGAAGGCGCTTATGCGTCTTCCGACCACTCCGAGAGCGCCGCGATCGTGGCGTTGAGCTCCGCCCAGCGCCGGATGACCGTTTCGGCGCCCGCCTCGGTCAGCGCGTCAGCATGGCCGGGATAGCTGTGCCCGGCGCCGGTGAAGCCGATCACGCGCATGCCGGCCGCCCTGGCGCCGGCGATGCCGTGCACGGAATCCTCGATGACGAAAGTGTTCTTCGGGTTGGCGCCAAGCTTCTCTGCGGCGTAGAGGAACACGTCCGGCGCGGGCTTGGTCTTCTTGCTGGGAATGTCCAGCCCCGAAAAGATACGGCCGGCGAAGAACGGCAGCAGCCGCACCTTCTCCAGCATGAATTGGACCCGCTCGGTGCTTGAGTTGGAGCAGACGGCGCGTGGCACGGTGACGGCCGCAACCGCCTCGCGCGCGCCGTCGATGATGCGCACGTCGCTGCGCAGCTTGCGGTCGACCAGTTCCTCGGCGCGGTCGATCAGCGAGACTTGGAACGGAATGTGCGACTTCTCCTCGAGCCGCAGCATGATGTCCTTGAAGGTCAGCCCGGCATAGGTCTCGAAAATTTCCTCCGCCGAAATCTCGAAGCCGGCCGATGTCAGAAGCTCGGCCTCGACGCGCGCGGCGACGATTTCGGAATCGACGAGCACGCCGTCGCAATCGAAAATGACAAGATCTGGCTGGGGCATGGCAATCCGGGTCGTTGGGGGAGGAGCCTGACTGGCTTAAGCGGCGCGGCATACACCAACGGGCCGGCCTGCGCAAACCGCGTGAGCCTGCGGCGGGCCTTCACCGAATGTTTACGCTGATCGGTAACCATAACAGCCAGTAAACCGTAACGCGTTTGTTTGGGTGTTTTGATGTCTGCCGTGCGTCTTCTCGACGAGCTTTCCCACGCCCCTCTTAAGTCCGAATGGCTGGACACGATCCTGAAGGGCGATTGCGTCGCCGCGCTGGACCGGCTGCCGGAAAAGTCGGTCGACATCATCTTCGCCGACCCGCCCTACAATCTGCAGCTCGATGGCGACCTGCACCGTCCCGACCAGTCCAAGGTCGACGCCGTGGATGACGACTGGGACCAGTTCGAGAGTTTCGAGGCCTATGACGCCTTCACCCGCGCCTGGCTGCTCGCGGCGCGCCACGTGCTGAAGCCCAGCGGCACCATCTGGGTCATCGGCTCCTACCACAACATTTTTCGCGTCGGCGCCCGCATGCAGGATCTCGGCTTCTGGATCCTCAACGACATCGTCTGGCGCAAGACCAACCCGATGCCGAATTTCCGCGGCCGCCGCTTCCAGAACGCGCATGAGACGATGATCTGGGCCTCACGCGACCAGAAGGCCAAGGGCTACACCTTCAACTACGAAGCGCTGAAGGCCTCGAACGACGATCTGCAGATGCGTTCCGACTGGCTGTTCCCGATCTGCACCGGCGGCGAGCGCCTGAAGGATGAGAACGGCAACAAGCTGCATCCGACGCAGAAGCCGGAGGCGCTGCTGGCCCGCATCATGATGGCCTCGACCAAGCCGGGCGATGTCGTGCTCGATCCCTTTTTCGGTTCCGGCACCACCGGCGCCGTCGCCAAGCGCCTCGGCCGCCACTTCGTCGGCATCGAGCGCGAGCAGGCCTATATCGACGCCGCCAATGAGCGTATCGCCGCCGTGCGCCCGCTGGAAGACGCCGACCTCACCGTGCTTTCGGGCAAGCGCGCCGAGCCGCGCGTCGCCTTCATCAGCCTGATCGACAATGGCCTGGTGGCGCCCGGCGCCACGCTCTACGACGCCAAGAAGCGCTGGGCGGCGAAAGTGCGCGCCGACGGCACTCTGGCGATCGGCGACAGCGCCGGCTCGATCCACAAGATCGGCGCCGAAGTGCAGGGGCTCGATGCCTGCAACGGCTGGACCTTCTGGCACTATGAGCGCTCAGGCGGCCTCACCCCGATCGACGAGTTGCGCCGCATCGCTCGCCTCGGCATGGAGCGGGCAGGGGGCTGAGCCGCCAGGCCCGCTCTTGATTCAACGCTTAAGCGGATCGCTGCAAGCGATTCAGATCAGGCCGTAATTCCCAGCCGCTCAAGGTCAGCTTTAAGCGTGCCGGCGTCGGTGAACAGCACCGCCTGCCAGCCGGCGGTCTTGGCGCCGTCGACATTCTTCTGGCTGTCGTCGATGAACAGCGAGGCCGCCGGATCGAGTCCGAACGACGCGACGTGGTGGTCGTAGATGGCGCGGTCCGGCTTGATCAGGCCGATGTCGCCGGAGACGGTGACGCCGCGCGGCTTTTCCAGGAACGGAAAACGGGCGCGGGCCTCGCGGAACGTGTCCGAGGCCCAGTTGGTGAGCAGCGTGACGTCGCGGCCGTCCTCGATCAGGCCTTCCAGCAGAGCGACACTGTCTTCATAGGCGTGCGGCGCCATCTCGTGCCAGTAGCGGCGGAAGTTACGGATGTTCTCGGCATGGCCGGGATGCTCGGCGATCAGCAGCGCCTCGGCTTCTTCCCACGTACGGCCGCGGTCCTGCTCCAGATTCCAGGCGCTGGTGCAGACATTGTCGAAGAACCATTTCCGCTCCCCGGCATCAGGGATCAGGCGGCTGAACGGGATGTCGGGATCGTAGTGGACCAGCACCTTGCCGATGTCGAACACGATGTGGCGGATTTCGGTCATGCGGGCCTCTTTGCACTGTGCGACGGTTTTTTCGTCGCGCCCGGTATCGCCGCTTCGATTGCCTTTTTCATGACAGTCGGCAGCGCTTCCCCGGAAATCTCATGGGCCAGCGACCAGAAATGCCCCGACGGCGCATCGCCTGTGACTCGGGCATGGAAGACATCGAGCTCCAGCGTGAAATGGGTGAAGACATGGCCGATCTGCCCGGCGCGCCGCCAATCGGCTGGAAAGGGCGCGGCGTCTGCCGTCGTGGCGCCGTCGATCCGGGCAGTCCAGCCAGTGGTCGGCACCTCGGTCATGCCGCCGAGCAGGCCCTTCTCCGGCCGTTTGCGCAAAAGGATGGCGCCGTCATCGCGCTCGGCGACGAAGGCGGCGCCCTTGCGCAGCGGCTTGTCGTCCTTCGGCAGACGGACCGGGAAGCGTTCCGGGTCGCCCGAGAGGATAGCGCCGCAGTCCTCGCGCACCGGGCAGAGCATGCAGCGCGGCCGCTTCGGCGTGCAGATCGTCGCGCCGAGATCCATCATCGCCTGGGCGAAATCGCCGGGCCGTGTCTGCGGCACCAGCTTTTCGACCAGCGCCCGGATTTCGGGTTTCGCTTCGCTGAGCGGGGTTTCGATCGAATAGAGCCGGGTCATCACCCGCTCGACATTGCCGTCGACGACCGTCGCCGGCCGGTCGAAGGCGATCGCCGCGATCGCCGCCGCGGTGTAGACGCCGATCCCCGGCAATTCGCGCAGGCCGGCCTCGGTGCCGGGGAAGCGGCCGCCTCGCAACGCGACGAGATCGGCGCAGGCCTTCAGGTTGCGTGCCCTGGAATAGTAGCCGAGCCCCGCCCAGGCCTTCATCACATCCTCGGCGGGTGCCGCCGCCAGCGCCTCGACCGTAGGCCATTTCTCGACGAAGTTGCGGAAATAAGCCTTCACCGCCTCGACCGTGGTCTGCTGCAGCATCACCTCGGACATCCAGACGCGATAAGGGTCGGCCCTCACGCCGCGCGCGAACGCGACCGGCGTCACGCGCCAGGGCAGGTCGCGATGATGCGCGTCATACCAGGCAAGCAGGCGCGCGGCGATATCCCGGGATCCAGCTTTGCTGGTATCTGCGGATCCGATATCGCCGGACGCGGTCTGTCGTGATGCCTTGCGGGTCTGGTCGAGCGGTGCCATTGATCGGATGAATTGGGGACTGGAGAACGCACATGGCAGGGAAAAGGGCCTTCGGCAATCCCGTTCCGGTGAGCGATCTCGCGACCGAGATCCTCGACCCGGTGCTGAAGAAGCGCGCCGGCATCTCGATAGGGCTGGTCCAGTCCTGGGAGGAGATCGCCGGGCCGCGCCTTGCCATTCATTCCCGGCCGGAAAAGATCCAGTGGCCGCGCCGCCTGCACGAGGACGACCCGTTCGAGCCGGCGACGCTGATCATCGCCTGCGAAGGCATGGCGGCGCTGCATCTGCAGCACGAGGCCGGCGAGGTCATCAATCGCGTCAACGCCTTCCTGGGCTTCAACGCCATCGGCCGCATCAAGATCCTGCAGAAACCGGTGTTTTCGCAAAAGGCGCGGCCGAAGCCAGCGCCGCGCCCCTTGACCGAGGCCGAGAAGGCGAAACTTTCGCATCTGGTCGGCAAGATCGAGGATGACGGCCTGCGCGCTTCGCTGGAGCGGCTCGGCGCTACAATTATGGGTGAAAGGAAGCCCAAAGGGTCGTAAGAAGCGTCATGAATGCGTCACCAATCTCGCGCATTCGTGATGCTCAAGATCAAGTTTCGCGGTTGGATTGGGGATCGCGATGCCTTAATTCGCGCCAACTCTCGCCTTTTCTAGCCCTTGCATTGCAAAATCCAACCGATATCAGGTGATTCGCATGAACCGTGCCCCGTTTGGCAATAGCTTGTCCCGCAGAAACGTTCTGACCGCGCTGGCCGCTGTTCCTGCGGTGGCGCTGCTCGCAGCGTGCAGCGACTCCGGCGAGGAGGCCAAGGCCGCCGATGTGAAGCCTGCCAACCCGTCGACGCCTGCCAAGCCGGCCGCGACGCCGGCGGCCGTCCAAGTGCCGGAGGCACAGGGCACGGTCGACATGGCGGAACTGCTCAAGCCCGGCGCGCTGCCCGAAAAGCAGCTTGGCAAGGACGACGCCAAGGTCACCGTCGTCGAATACGCGTCGATGACCTGCCCGCATTGCGCGCATTTCGCGATGACCACCTTCCCGGAGTTGAAGACCAAATATATCGACACCGGCAAGGTCCGCTACATCCTGCGCGAGTTCCCCTTCGATCCGAGCGCCGAGGCCGGCTTCATGCTGGCGCGCTGCTCCAAGGACAACTACTTCGCCATGGTCGACGTGCTGTTCAAGCAGCAGCCGAGCTGGGTTGGCGTCAACAACACCAAGGAAGCGCTGCTGCAGATCTCCAAGCTCGCCGGTTTTACACAGGAGTCCTTTGAGTCCTGCTTGACGGACCAGAAACTTCTGGACGATGTGAGAGCAGTCCAGAAACGCGGAGCGGACGAGTTCAAGGTCGACTCGACGCCGACCTTCTTCATCAACGGAAAGACCTACAAAGGGGCGATGTCGATTGAGGAAATGTCGGCCATCATCGACCCTCTGCTCTGACATCCAGGCCGCGCCGAAGCGGTCAGGTTTTGGCGCGCGCATCTGTAGTGTAGGGCGGCGCGAATGAAATTTTCGCGCCTTCGCCTTCTCGGTTTCAAATCCTTCGTCGAGCCCGGCGAGTTCGTCATCGAACGCGGGCTGACCGGCATTGTCGGGCCGAACGGCTGCGGCAAGTCGAACCTCGTCGAAGCCTTGCGCTGGGTGATGGGCGAAAGCTCCTACAAGAACATGCGCGCGTCCGGCATGGACGACGTGATCTTCTCCGGCTCCGGCGCGCGTCCGGCCCGCAACACCGCCGAAGTCACGCTTTTCCTTGACAACAGCGACCGCACCGCGCCCGCCGCCTTCAACGACGCCGACGAACTGCAGGTGTCGCGCCGCATCGAGCGCGAGGCCGGCTCGCTCTACCGCATCAACGGCAAGGAAGCCCGCGCCAAGGACGTGCAGCTTCTGTTCGCCGACCAGTCGACCGGCGCCCGTTCGCCTTCCATGGTCGGCCAGGGCCGCATCGGCGAGTTGATCCAGGCAAAGCCGCAGGCCCGCCGCGCGCTGCTCGAAGAGGCCGCCGGCATTTCCGGCCTGCACACGCGCCGTCATGAAGCCGAACTGAGGCTGAAGGCGGCCGAGCAGAACCTCGAACGGCTCGACGACGTCGTCGGCGAGCTGGAAGGCCAGATCGAGAGCCTGAAGCGCCAGGCGCGCCAGGCCTCGCGCTTCAAGAACCTGTCGGCCGATATCCGCAAGGCCGAAGCGACGCTGCTGCATCTGCGCTGGACACTGGCAAAGACCCAGGAAGGCGAGGCGCGTTCCGCGCTTGCCGTCGCCACCACCCTGGTCGGCGACCGCGCCGCCGCCCAGATGGCCGCCGCCAGGGAGCAGGCCATCGCCGCGCACCGGCTGCCCGATTTGCGCGACGCCGAAGCCGCCGCTGCCGCCGCCTTCCAGCGCCTGTCGATCGCCAAGACCCAGATTGAGGAAGAAGCCGGCCGCATCCGCGCCCGCCAGACCGAGCTTGAACGCCGCCTGCAGCAGCTCGACGCCGACATCGCCCGCGAGGAGCGGATGGTGCGCGACAATGCCGATATCCTGGAGCGCCTGCGCGCCGAGGAGGCCGAGCTCAACTCCGATAACGCAGGCGCCGCCGAACGCGAGGCGACCACACGCGCCGCTTTCGAGCAGGCCGGCGCGACGTTGTCGCAGAGCGAAGCAAGGCTTGCCGCGCTGACCGCTGAGCGCGCCGAGGCCGCCGCCTCGCGCCACCAGATCGAGCGCAGCCTGCGCGAGATCGCCGAGCGCCGCGACCGCTTCGCCCGCCAGCTCGCCGAGGTCGACCGCGAGCTTTCCGACATCGTCGCGCGCATTTCCGGCCTGCCGGACCCCGCCGAGAAGCGGCTGCTGGTCGAGGATGCGCTGGCCAGGCTGGAAGAGAGCGAGGCCGGCGCGATCGCCGCCGAGCAGGCGGTCGCCGAGGCCCGCGCCACCGAGAGCGCCGCAAGGCCGCCGCTGCAGGATGCCAGGGCGGAACTGGCGCGCATCGAGACCGAAGCGCGCACGCTGGCCAAGATCCTCAACGCCACCAGCGGCGGTGATCTTTTCCCTTCGGTGCTTGAGCAGATCAGCGTCGAGCGCGGCTACGAGACGGCGCTTGGCGCAGCCCTTGGCGAGGACCTTGACGTCCCGCTCGACCGCAGTGCCCCGGTGCATTGGGGCGAAAGCGCGGTGCAGCCCGGCGACGCGTCATTGCCCGAAGGCGTGAAGAGCCTGGCCAGTGTCGTCCGCGCGCCGGCGCAGCTCGCCCGCCGCCTGGCGCAGATCGGCATTGTCGACGCCGCCGACGGCCGCCGGCTCCAAGCGCTTCTGGCTCCCGGCCAGCGGCTGGTCAGCCGCGATGGCGCGCTCTGGCGTTGGGACGGCCTGACGGCGAGCGCCGACGCCCCGACCGCCGCCGCGCTGCGGCTGGCGCAGAAGAACCGCCTGGCCGAGCTCGATGCCGAGGCCGTGCAGGCGACGAGCGTCGTGCGCGAGGCCGAGGAGGCGCTGGCGCATGCGGAGCAGGCGATGCGCCAGGCAAGCGAGGCCGAGCGCAGTGCGCGCCAGGCCGCCCGCGACGCCCAGCATGCGCTGGACGCTGCCCGCAACGCGCTGGCCGAGGCCGAGAAGGCCGGCGGCGAGCTGGTGAGCCGCCGCGTTGCCTTGGAAGACACCCGCGCGCGCATCGTCGAAAGCCATGAGGAGACGCAGGCTACCTTCCTCGAAGCCGAGGAGATGCTGAAGGACGCGCCCGATCTCGGCGATCTTCAGCTGCAGCTCGAACAGGCTTCGGCCAATGTCTCGCGCGACCGCGCCACGCTTGCCGACGCGCGCGCCGTGCATGAGGGGCTTCGCCGCGAGGCCGAGGCGCGCATGCGCCGGCTCGACGCCATCGGCGCCGAGCGCAGGAACTGGGTGGAGCGCGCCGAAAACGCCTCGACGCAGATCGCCGCGCTCGGCGAGCGCAAGGCCGAGGCCGAAGCCGAGCGCGAGCGGCTGGCGGATGCGCCGGACGAGATCGACGCCAAGCGCCGCGCTTTGCTGACGCAGCTTTCAGAGGCGGAGACGCTGCGCCAGACGGCGAGCGACCGGCTGCAGGAGGCGGAAAACAAGCAGGCGGAGCTGGACAAGGCGGCCACCGCCGCGATCCAGTCGCTCGCCGAGGCGCGCGAGACCCGCGTGCGCGCCGAGGAGCGGCTCACCGCGGCGGACGAGCGCCGCGCCGAGGTCGAGGCGCGCATCCAGGAGGCGCTCAACACGCCGCCGCATCTGGTCATCCAGCATACCGGGCTCAAAGCCGACGATCCGATGCCCGACATGGCCGAGATCGAGCGCCAGCTCGACCGACTGAAGATCGAGCGCGAGCGGCTCGGCGCCGTCAATCTGCGCGCCGAGGAAGAGCAGCGGGAATTGTCCGAACGGCTGGAGACCATCGTTTCCGAGCGCGAGGACATCATCGAGGCGATCAGGAAACTGCGCCAGGCGATCCAGAGCCTCAACCGCGAGGGCCGCGAGCGGCTTCTCTCGGCCTTCGAGGTCGTCAACGGCCATTTCCAGCGGTTGTTCTCGCACCTCTTCGGCGGCGGCACGGCCGAGCTGCAGCTGATCGAGTCGGAAGATCCGCTGGAAGCGGGGCTGGAAATCCTCGCTCGCCCGCCCGGCAAGAAGCCGCAGACCATGACGCTGCTCTCCGGCGGCGAGCAGGCCCTGACAGCGATGTCGCTGATCTTCGCCGTCTTCCTCACCAACCCGGCGCCGATCTGCGTGCTCGACGAGGTCGACGCGCCGCTCGACGACCACAATGTCGAGCGCTTCTGCAATCTGATGGACGAGATGTCGAAGACCACCGAGACGCGCTTCGTCATCATCACCCACAACCCGATCACCATGGCGCGCATGGACCGCCTGTTCGGCGTCACCATGGCCGAGCAGGGGGTGAGCCAACTGGTCTCGGTCGACCTGCAGGCCGCTGAAGCGATGCGCGAGGCGAGCTGAGCTCGCCTTTCTCAGGTTCGACGACCAACCCTACTTCTCCGGCGCAGTCGCCGGCGCCGTGTAGCGCCTCCGCACGGCGTCGATGACCAGCTTGCGGCTCTCCTCGGCAGACAACGCCTTGTCCTTCTCCGCCTGTGCCGTCTCGCGGGCAAGCTCCTTGTCCCTGATCTGCTGGCGGAACCATTTGGAGTAATCGCCGGCGCGCAGGTGATATTCCCAGGTCTTGTCGTCGATGCCTTCCGCCATCTGCGCGAAGATGATGAGGTTATGGGCTCTGAGGTTCATCGCCTTCCTTGGCCCGGTAAAATAGAAGCTACCCGCCTCGTCGAGTTCGCCCTCGGCATATTTGCGACTGTGCCTCTTCAGCGACTGGGCGGGCTCGATGGCCTTGACCGTAGACGGCTTCTTGCCGTCATGCGGCCGCCAGAACAGCACGCGGTCGCCCTTGGGCGATGGAATGTTCTTGGGCGCCTGGAGCCCGGTTTCCTTGCAGAAGGTCTTGATGACGCCCTTGGCCTTGGGCCCGAGCGCGATCACCGCCGTCACCAGGCGCAAGGCATCGGTGGAAATCGCTTCGGGATGGACGGTGATCAGCACCGTGCCGGGCAGCTCGATCGAAAGTACGGATCGCGTATCTCCGCGGCGCTTGGGCATCAAATGATGCGCCTCGTCGATGACCAGCCAGTGCGGCCTTGCCGTCCGGTAACGGACATTGCCGAGGCCGGGCAGCAGTTCGGCGAAGAAACCGGGACGCTCATCGACCTTCAGCGCCAGCCCGTTGACCACGACATTGTTTTGCGGCTTTTCGAGCAGTTCCAGCAGTTGCTCCTTGTTCGGCGCGGTCGAGCCATTGCCGAGCGGAACCGCGCCCTTCAGCCCGTCATAGTCGCCTTCGGGATCGAATATGCAGAACTGCAGCCCCTTCTCGACCAACCGCTCGGTGAGTGCCGTGGCCAGGGTCGATTTGCCGATGCCCGAACTGCCGGCAATCAGCACCGTCTCTGTCGGCGACAGGTAAATCTCCTTGCCGCGCGAAGTCCCGAGCAGCACACCGCGCGAGCGCCTCCTGGCAATCAGGTGGTCGTGCTTGATCAGTTTGCGGATCAGTTCCTCGACGCCCTTGCCGCGCACCTCCTTGGTGAGGAGGTCGGCGGTTTCCTTGACAGCGGGCAATGCGTTGGCCACCGCGACGCTGCAGCCGGAAGCCCTGAGGAAGGCATGGTCGTTTTCGGCGTCGCCGACGCCCACGACATTGTGCGGCGACAGCTTCAGGTCTTCGAGCGCGGCCACTAGCCCGGTCGCCTTGTTGATGCCGGAAGGCAGGATCATCACCGCGCCCTTGTTGAAGATGATCTCAAGTTCCAGCCCGAGCTTCTTGATGACGTCGAGCACGGTAGCCTGGTGCGGCTCCCAGGTGGCGACGATCGAGCGCCCGACCGAGAGCGGCTTCACGCCGCGCTTCTTCAGCCTGTCGACGAGATCCGTGGAAGGCGAGGGCGAGATCGTGCGCTCTTCCTCGCTGGCCGGCGTGTAGATCAGCGCGCCGTTCTCCGCCACGACCTTGTCGAACAGGGAGATTTCCGGAAACACCTCCTTCAGATCGGGCAGTTCGCGCCCCGTCACCAGGATCAGCTTGCGCCCGGATTTCTTCAGCTTCTCCAGCGCCGAGATCGTGCTCGCAGTGACCAGCCCATCATGCGCCAGCGTGCCGTCATAGTCGGTGGCCAATGCCATGAAATACATCGGTTGAGCCTCTCCGCTGGCTGTCGCGCCATCCTGCCGGCGGAACCGGCCTGGCGAACAACAACGCCTGTCGGCGGAAAAGGTTTGGCGCACATCCGATTTCAGCCGCCGTCGCCGTCCCTCATCGAAAGCGGCATGCCTCGCCCGCGTCTTGGGAACTCGTGCTTTGCGATGATGTGCTGCCGCGAAAGATCGAACAGCACCCCAGCGTTCGTTGCTCGCCTCCATTGGTGCGCGAACACGCGCGATTGGCTTCAGCCGGACCGCCGATCAGGGCGGCAGCGTAGATGAATTCACCGGTCTGTACGACGATCCAACCCGGCTCTTCCTTCGGTGAACTGAAGCGCAGGCCCTCGCTGACCCATTCTACGCTGACCGCCATCTAACCCACCTGTTATCGCCGGCTGTCCAGCGGGCCGACCAGCGCCCTCGGGAGACACCCTCGCTTCAGTGGCTCTCGAAGGTGAGCACGGTGTTCTCGAAACGCCGCGCCGCTAGGTCGGCCGGACGGATCCAGTATTGCGCCGCGCCGGCGTCGCCCATGTGCCAGTCGAGCGCATTGTCCCAGCGAAGCTGGAGCAGAAGGATGTGCTCGGGCGCCATCAACTCGGCCGCGTCTTGGATGGCGACGCCGCGGCCCAGCATCTGGTGCTGTGCGTATGAGCCGTTCTTGCTGAAGTCTGGGTCGCGCAGCACGCTGTGCCGGTAGCGGAGCGCCTCGACGACAGCGTCGGGCAGCTGCGCGATCCCGTCCGGATCGGTGAGCGCGCTTTCGGCGCCTTCAACCGCCGCCCTCGCGATCCACTCGTTCAGCACCATAGGCAGGCGCTTGTGCATATAGTGGCGCTCGAGCACACCTTCCGGCAGCGCGCCGGCGCGCAACTCCTCGAGTAGCGCAAGGAGTTCGGTCCGCTGGTTCTCGTCGAGCGCATTGCCACGCTGAGCCTCTCCGGTCGTTGCCAGCTGAAAAATCCGCCAGTGGTCCTTTTCGAATTGCGCGTAGCGTTCGAGCAGGGCGGAGAGTCGCGACCCCTCCGGGTCCTCGAACCTCGCCGGCAGGGTGTCGAGCCGAGCCTTGATCCCGATGGTCTCCTCCTTGATGTATGACTTCAGGTAACCGAGCAGGACATCCGCCGTCCGGCGGTTGGTCGGAAAACCCTCGAACGGGATCCAGAGCCGGTCCGTTGGCTTGGCGTGCGCGGAGAGTGCGTCGTTCCAGGAGACTGGCGCGCCGTGAAACGCGACGAGCTGCTGGCGGCGGCGCTGCTTGGCGACCTCCCATGGGAAGCCGTCGCCGGCATCCGGATCGCCTTCCTCCACCTCGGCGACGTCCTCCAACCAGCCGAGCTCGATCTCGATGCGCGGATAGAAGCGTGGATAGACCTTCTCCGGCTTGTCGTGCCAGGTCAGCCAGGGATATCGGTAGCGGGCGTTCTCGGCGCCGTCGATCGGCTCCAGAAATCCGGGATTGTGCTGAGGACCCCAGTCCTTTCGGGCCTTTCCCTCGACGTAGCGGACGACGAAATGGCTCGCATCGCCGTCGAAATTGCCCGACATCGGCGCGAAGAAATAAAGATAGCCGTGCGCGGGGAGCAGCGAGCGTGCCGGCCCGTCGGGCAGCGCGCCGAGGTCGACTTGGCCCATGAAGGTGAGCGGCTCCAGCAGCCCCTTGCGGTTGTGGATCATCGGCCAGTCCAGATCGTCGGGCGCCAGCGGCACGCTGCCGAAAAAGCTCATCGAGCGCTGCGGGTGGCGCGGCGGGAAGACGTGGCGGATGGCAAGGCAGGCGCGCGCGGCGAGCGCGATCGCCGCACGGCCGGCATCGCTGGTGGGCGGTGCCTTGCGCTCGACATGCGCGCGGATTTTCGCCCTGTGGGCATCGTCGGAGCGTTTGGCCCGCGCCTGGGACTCCGCCACCATCTGTGCGGCGACGTCGCGGCCGGCAGCCTTGGTGCGCCGGCGAGCGAGGTCCGCGGCAGGGCGAGCCTGCCCGGCCGAGCGGGCATTCTCGCAGGAATCCGCCGGCTCGCGTTTCGCTCGAGCCTTACGCAGGCTGCGGCGAGCCCGAAGAAACGCCAGGCCGATCCCTGCTATCGGGATGAGAAGCAGGAGCGTTCGGCGCAGGAGAAGCGGCTCGATCATCGCGCCGTTCCATGTCTCGACGCCGGCCAGCAGCATTATCATCGCGAATACCGCGACTAACAACGTGGCGACGAAGGTAAGGATGGTATCGAGCATTTGTGTCCCCGCCACGAGCTGTCGCGTCGAAAGTGACCCCGCACCGAAGATCGTATGGCTGCGACGGCAAGTCCAGCCTGTCGCACTCGACCGGATTCGTTACCGCCCAAACCGGGGGTGGTCATGTTACGACCATGCCTCCGCCCAACCTGATGTCTGCTCTTGAAGATGTTGTTTTGTTAATGAAAAGCTAATTGGCTGGGGCGCCAGGATTCGAACCTGGGAATGTCGGTACCAAAAACCGATGCCTTACCACTTGGCGACGCCCCAGCAGGCGGGGTATGCCGCGCTGCGCGCGGCCTTATAGGACGGGTCGGAGCAAAGCTCAATGCCGGAAGATCAACTAAAATCGGCAGCGACGCGGGCCGCGATTCCGGCCAGTTCTATCGCCGGCAGTAGAGCGCAGCCGCACGCCGCGCGGCGGCTTCGCTGCAGTGCCGGCACGGCAGCGGTTCAAGCTCAGGCTCTCGGGAAGCAGGCGATGCATCCCCACCTACGCTTGGGCCACGCGCGCGCGGCAATCTTCCAGAACGGCAGCGAGCGTCTCTTCGAAAGAATATTGTGGGGCCCAGCCAAGCAGGGTCCGGGCGCGGCTCGCATCGCCGACGATGCAGGGCAGGTCACTTGGCCGCATCCGCAAGGGATCTTGCTCCACGACGATCTTGACGCTGCTGCGGGCCAGCAGCAGGTCGAGAATGTCGCCCATCCGCCAGGAAACGCCGGATGCAACATTGAAGATTGTGTTCGGCGCAAGATCGCGGCTGCGCAGGACCGCGCGCGCATAGGCATCGGCGATATCGCGCGCGTCCAGGAAATCGCGCCTTGCGTCGAGATTGCCGACGCGGATGACCGGCGCAGCCAGTCCTGCTTCAATCCGCGCGATCTGCATGGCGAAGGCCGGCACCGCGAATGCCCCGGTCTGGCCTGGCCCCGTATGGTTGAAAGGACGCATCCGAACGCATTTCAACCCCCGGTATGACAGCGCGCCGAGCGCGAGGTCGGCCGCGGCCTTGGTCGCGGCGTAGTCGTCGATAGGGGCAAGCAGCGTGCTTTCGTCGAGCGGTCGCCCGGTCTTTGCGCTTTCGCCATAGACCAGACCCGATCCGACATGGATCAGCCAGGCCTCCGGCGCCTTGTCGAGGACGGCATTGGCCACGTTGAGCGCGCCGTCCACGTGGATGCGCCAGGTGTTCCGGGGATCCGCCTGAGCGGCGTCGAGGGCAGCGAGCGCCGCCAGATGGACGACATGCGTCGGCCGGTGGCGGGCAATGGCGTCCTTGACGGCGGCCGGGTCTGTCACGTCCAGTTCGTCGACCTCGCCGAATACGGGATGCGGACCGCCATATTTGGAGGTGGCGGCAATGGCAATGTCGTCGCCGCAAACGCTGCGCAACGCGTCGTAGACATAAGGGCCGACGAAACCGTTGGCGCCGGTCAGGAAAACGCGCACGGGCGCCTCACGAGCCATGACGGACCATCCGCATGCGGATGCGTGTCGGAACGCGGTGCATCAAGTCATCGGCCCGTACAAGCAAGAGTTTCCTTTCAACGCTTTGCGGCCGCGTGGCGCGCAAGATCCGCGTCCACCATTTCGCGGATCATCTCTTCCAGGGAGATCGTCGCTTCCCATCCGAGCTTCGCCTTTGCCTTGGCCGGATTACCGAGCAGGATTTCGACTTCCGCCGGCCTGAACAGGTCGGGGTCGATGACAAGATGGTCGTCCATCTGCAACCCGACATGCTCGAAGGCGATCCTGCACATGTCGCGCACCGTCGTCGTCCGGCCGGTGGCGACCACATAATCGTCGGGCTGGTCCTGCTGCAACATCAGCCACATGGCACGGACATAATCCCTGGAGTGGCCCCAGTCGCGCCTGGCGTCGATGTTGCCCAGGCGCAATTCCCTCGCCGACCCCATCTTGATTCGCGCGACGGCGTCGGTGACTTTGCGTGTCACGAATTCGATGCCGCGAAGCGGCGATTCGTGATTGAACAGGATGCCGCTCGAAGCGTGCAGGCCGAAGCTCTCGCGATAATTGACGGTAATCCAGTGGCCGTAGGCCTTGGCCACCGCATAGGGCGAGCGGGGATGGAAAGGCGTGGTCTCCGACTGCGTCGGCTCCTGGATAAGGCCGTACATCTCCGATGACGAAGCCTGGTAGAAACGCGCCTCGGCGCTTTCGATACGCAGCGCCTCCAGCACATTGGTGACGCCGATGCCGGTGACGCTGCCCGTTAGTATCGGCTGCTGCCATGACGATTTGACGAAAGACTGCGCGGCAAGATTGTAGACCTCGTCCGGCCTTACGTCGCGCATTGTTCGGGTCAGGCCCGACAGGTCCGTGATGTCGCCATCCACGATCCGCACGTCGTTCTCGATGCCCAGCCATTTCAGCCGCATCGTGTTGACGTCGGCTGTGCTCGACCGTCTCGCCAGGCCGTGGACCTCATAACCCTTCGAAAGCAGGAGCTCGGCCAGATAGGCGCCATCCTGCCCGGTAATGCCGGTTATCAATGCTGTCTTTGTCATCAATCAATGGTCTCGGTGATCGAGCGAGATGCGGGGCGCTAGTCCCCATCGTTGCTGGGCTCCAAGCCTGCGGCAACCGCCGGCACCGCTGTCATTATACGGCCTCGGCCCCATCCGCCAGTGCGGTGTCGCGCGCCCGTTCCAGCGTCATTGCCACGATTTCGGTCGCCCTGTCATGGCTGGCGGCCTCGGCGTAGCAGCGAAATTCGGGAGCGTTGCCGGAAGGCCGCATATGGATGATCTCGCCGCTGGTCATTCGCGCCCTGAGACCGTCGGTCTCGTCTATGTCCGCCACCATGCCGAAGGGCGCCAGGAACCGCTGCAACGCGTCGCGATCGGCAAGCTTGCGCATCAGGCCGCGCGATGTCTCGACCGGGAAGTTCTCGAGCCGCTCGCTGGCGCAGACCGGAAGATTCCAGGTTTCACGCAGGCTGGAGAGCGTTTTGCCGGCCGATGCCATCGTGCCCAGCACGGCCAGGATCGGCAAGAATGAATCCCGCGTCGGCAACGCCGACAATATTCCGCCGTTCACCAGGCAGTCGGATCCCAGCAGAACCCCGCCATTGGCTTCGAAGCCGACGACGATGCCGCCTGCCTGCCGCGCGGCGTTCATTCCCTCTATGACGAAAGGGGACCCGACCTTCGTTCTCCTGACGCTGAACCCGAAAGCCTCGGATATGCCCGAATTGGAGGTGACCGGCGTCACCACGACATCGGCCTTGAGGAAGAGCGCCGTGGCCAGCCCGATCAGGTCACCGCGGAACAACTCGCCATTCTCATCAATGACAAGCGGGCGGTCGGCATCGGCATCGGCCGAGACCACCGCGTCGAATTTGAACTCGCGCACCCAGTCCTGCACCTTCGCCAGGGTTTCCTGGCCGACGGCCTCGGTATCGACAGGTACGAAAGTGTCTGTCTTGCCGACGGGGGTAACTTCGGCGCCGCAGGATCGCAGGACCTCGACCAGCAATTCGGCCGCGACGGTGCTGTGCTGGTAGACGCCGAGCCTCATTCCGGAAAGGGTGCCAGGAGGCAGAATTGCCCCGACACGGTCTCGGAAGGCCGCGAGCGCCTGTTCGTGGCCGGCCTGCCAGTCTCCACGCGCCGGCGGCCATGGATATTGATCCGACAGCTCAGCGACAGAAAGGGTGATCGCGGCCTCGTCCGCCTTGTCGATCTCGCCCTTCGATCCATAGAACTTGATGCCGTTGCGGTCGGCAGGGATATGGGAGCCGGTCACCATCAGCGCCGCGGCGTCGTGCCGGCGGGCATAAAAGGCAAGCGCCGGTGTGGGGATCGGACCGCAATCGACCGGCTGGAAGCCGGATGCGGCCAGCGCCGCCATGCAGTCCTGCGCGATTGCCGGGCTGCTGTCGCGCAAGTCCCGCCCCACGAAGACCTTGCCTTGCTCAAATCCGGTCGCCCGCAAGCGCCGGGCGAAGCCCTCAGTGTAAAGTCCGCTTGCCCTTCCGACCAATTCGGAAGCCAGACCTCGAACGCCGCTTGACCCGAATTTCATCAGCCTGCTTTTGCTTTTGGAAGATCGCCGCTGTTTGTTGGAGCGAGCCGAGCCTGGCTGTCAACAGCAAAAAAACCTCGAAATCCGCGTCTTTTCTAATATCCCCACACCGCCAGTTCGTTGCCGGCCGGATCGGTGAAATGAAACCGTCGACCGCCGGGGAAGGAAAAGATCGGCTTGACGACGGTCCCTCCGGCGCTCTCGACCGCGTCCAGTGTTTCCTCGAGGTTTTCGGAGTAGAGCACGGGCAGCGGTTTGGCCGGCGCTTCCCCGGCATCGGCCTGGAAACCGCCGTCGAGCCCTTCGGCGAAAGCGGAATAGGTCGGGCCGTAGTCGGTGAACGACCATGAAAAGGCGGCGCTGTAGAAGGATTTGACGCTGTCCAGCGTGCCGCCTGTCGCCGGCAGCTCCAGATAGTCGAGTTTTCCGTTGAGTTTCATCACGCTACTCCACTATGTTCCGGTTATGTTCTATAGCGCGCTATACTCTCCGGCAAGTCTTTTTGACGCAGCTTTTGCTTAATCGATTGTAGTGCCTGCAAGCGCCGGCCGGTGCCTTGCCTTTCGCATTGCAGCATCCTATCGCTCGGGCAGGGGAAGGCGGGGAACCGGGCCACGGTCCGGAGGTTTCTATCTTCCACGAACTGGAGGGCAAGCATGACCAAGTGGGTTTACACCTTCGGCGACGGCGCCGCCGAAGGCCGTGCCGGCGACCGCAATCTTCTCGGCGGCAAGGGTGCCAATCTGGCCGAGATGTGCAGCCTCGGCCTGCCGGTGCCGCCCGGTTTCACCATCACCACGGAAGTCTGCAACGCCTATTATGCCAATGGCCGCACCTATCCGGCCGCGCTCGAGGAGAGCGTGCTGTCGGCGCTCGACCACATCGGCGCGCTCACCGGCCGCCGCTTCGGCGATCCGTCGAAGCTGCTTCTGGTCTCCGTGCGCTCCGGCGCCCGGGCGTCGATGCCCGGCATGATGGACACGGTGCTCAATCTCGGCCTCAACGACGAGACGGTCGAGGCCCTGGCCGCCGATTCCGGTGATGCCCGCTTCGCCTATGACAGCTATCGCCGCTTCATCCAGATGTATTCGGACGTGGTCATGGGCCTCGATCACGAAGTGTTCGAGGAAATCCTCGAGGACCAGAAGGCCAGCCTCGGCCACGAGCTCGACACCGAGCTGACGGCCGCGGAATGGCAGGGCGTCATTTCGCTCTACAAGGCCAAGGTCGAGGAAGAGCTCGGCAAGCCGTTCCCGCAGGACCCCCACGAGCAGCTCTGGGGGGCGATCGGCGCCGTGTTCTCGAGCTGGATGAACAGCCGCGCCATCACCTATCGCCGCCTGCACGACATCCCGGAAAGCTGGGGCACGGCGGTCAACGTCCAGGC
Organism: Mesorhizobium sp. WSM3859; assembly: GCF_002295065.1. Classification (GTDB taxonomy): domain Bacteria; phylum Pseudomonadota; class Alphaproteobacteria; order Rhizobiales; family Rhizobiaceae; genus Mesorhizobium. The sequence goes on along the minus strand of NZ_NSGG01000002.1, from coordinate 512,865 downwards.
CATGGTGTTCGGCAATATGGGCGACACCTCCGCGACCGGCGTCGCCTTCACCCGCAATCCCTCGACGGGCGACAGGCAGCTCTATGGCGAATTCCTGGTCAACGCGCAGGGCGAGGACGTGGTGGCCGGCATCCGCACGCCGCAGAACATTACCGAGGCGGCGCGCATTGCCGCCGGCTCCGACAAGCCGTCGCTTCAGAAGCTGATGCCTGACGCGTTCCAGGCCTTCGTCGACATCTCCGACCGGCTGGAAAAGCACTACCGCGACATGCAGGACCTCGAATTCACCATCGAGCGCGGCAAATTGTGGATGCTGCAGACCCGCTCCGGCAAGCGCACCGCCAAGGCGGCGCTGAAGATCGCCGTCGACATGGCGAGGGACGGCCTGATCACCAAGGAGGAGGCTGTCGCCCGCATCGATCCGGCCTCGCTCGACCAGCTGCTGCACCCGACCATCGATCCGAAGGCGGCGCGCGATGTCATCGGCATGGGCCTGCCGGCCTCGCCCGGCGCCGCCACGGGCGAGATCGTCTTCGCGTCCGCCGACGCGGAGGACGCCAGGGCTCAGGGACGCAAGGTGATCCTGGTGCGCATCGAGACCAGCCCGGAGGACATACACGGTATGCACGCCGCCGAAGGCATCCTCACCACGCGTGGCGGCATGACCAGCCACGCCGCGGTGGTGGCGCGCGGCATGGGCAAGCCCTGCGTGTCGGGCGCCGGCTCGCTGCGTGTCGACTACAAGGCCGGCACGCTGGTCTCGATGGGCCAGACCTTCCGCAAGGGCGACATCATCACCATCGATGGCGGCAACGGCCAAGTGCTGAAGGGCGCCGTCGCCATGTTGCAGCCGGAACTTTCCGGCGATTTCGCCGCCATCATGGAATGGGCGGACGCCGCGCGCCGCATGAAGGTGCGCACCAACGCCGAGACGCCGCTCGACGCGCGCATGGCGCGCTCCTTCGGCGCCGAGGGCATCGGGCTTTGCCGCACCGAGCACATGTTCTTCGACGGCGCCCGCATCGTCGCCATGCGCGAGATGATCCTGGCCGACACCGAAAAGGACAGGCGCGCCGCGCTCGATAAGCTCTTGCCGATGCAGCGCTCGGACTTCCTCGAGCTGTTCGAGATCATGGCCGGCCTGCCGGTGACGATCCGCCTGCTCGACCCGCCGCTGCACGAATTCCTGCCCAAGACAGAGGACGAACTCGCCGAGGTCGCTTCGGCGATGAACGTCTCGGCCGACAAGCTGAGGCAGCGCACCGAGGCGCTGCACGAGTTCAACCCGATGCTCGGCCATCGCGGCTGCCGGCTCGCCGTCTCCTATCCGGAGATCGCCGAGATGCAGGCGCGCGCCATCTTCGAGGCGGCCGTCGAGGCCGGACGCAAGGCCGGCGCGTTGGTGGTGCCGGAAATCATGGTGCCGCTGGTGGGACTGGTGAAGGAGCTGGAATACGTCAAGGCGCGCATCGACGCGGTGGCGCAAAGCGTCATGCAGGAGACCGGCACTAAGATCGACTACCTCACCGGCACGATGATCGAATTGCCGCGCGCGGCGATCCGCGCCCATGTCATTGCCGAAGCCGCCGAATTCTTCTCCTTCGGCACCAACGACCTCACCCAGACGACCTTCGGCATCTCGCGCGACGACGCGGCGTCCTTCCTCGAAACCTACCGGCAAAAGGGCATCATCGAGCAGGATCCGTTCGTGTCGCTCGATGTCGATGGCGTCGGCGAACTGGTGCGGATCGCGGCTGAAAAGGGCAAGACGACGCGGCCCGGCATCAAGCTCGGCATCTGCGGCGAGCACGGCGGCGATCCGGCTTCGATCCGCTTCTGCGAGGAAGTCGGGCTCGATTATGTATCGTGCTCGCCCTACCGTGTGCCGATCGCCAGGCTGGCGGCCGCGCAGGCGGCCGTGGCCGCGGCGAAAAGCGCCGCCAAACGCGCCTGAGGGCCATTCCGGGAGCCGCAGCCCAGGGGGCCTTACGGTTTTGTATGGAATGTCACGCGAACGTGCGCGTGACGGCCCTGAATCTCGACACCGTTTCGAGGGAGTTTCCGACACCAAACTTTTTGGTGTCAGAAACCCATGTTGCAGATTGCCCCTACTGCTTTCCGGTCGATCCTTATTCTGCAGACCAAATTCATCGGCGACATCGTGCTTGCCTCGGCGCTGGCGAACAACCTGCAGCTCGCATATCCGGGCGTCGGGATCGTGTTTCTTTGTGAAACGCATTTGGCCGGCTTCCTGACGGCTCACGGCATTGCCGCCGAGGCCATCCCCCTCAGCCGTTCCAGGATGCGTGGCACTCCGTTCGAGCGCGGACGCGAGCTCTTCCGCGTGGTGCGGGAATTGCGGCGGCGTCGCTTCGACATGACCATCGACATCACCGACTCGAAAACCTCGCGCTTCATTTCCGGACTGGTCAATGCTCCGGTCCGGATCGGCTATTCTCCGACGCAGCGGCCTCTGCGCTGGCACGAACGCCAGCCCGCCAATATCAGGATGAAGCCCTTCGGATTTGGCAAAAAACACTTTCTCTACCGCTATCTGTCTCCGCTGGAGGCGCTCGGCGTCGACCTGCGCGTCAAGGCCCCGGCCATTCGACCGCTGCCCTTCGAGACGACGCGCGCCCTGGCTTTGCTGGCCCGGCATCGCATCCTCCCAAACGCCTTTGTCGCGGTCCATGCCGGAGCAAGTTTCGCTGGCCGCCGCTGGCAGCCGGAGCGCTTTGCCGAGGCAATCGACAGGATTGCCGGCGAGACAGGCTTGCGTGTGGTCCTGGTCGGCGGCCCGGACGAAAGCGAAGCGACCGACAGGATCCTGGCCGCGGCGAAGACGCCTGTCGTCAATCTGGCGGGCGCGCTGCGGCTGGAAACCCTGCTTGCGCTGCTCAAGGAGGCGCGGCTGTTTCTCGGCAACGAAAGCGGGCCGATGCATATGGCGGCCGCAGCCGGTACGCCGGTTGTCGGCCTGTTCGGCCTGACCAATCCGGTCCGCTGGGCGCCGGTCGGCGTGCCCAGCATCTCGTTGCGGCCATCCATGCCCTGCGACTGCGTCGGCGGCGACCTGTGCCGCCGGACGGATCCGAGCAAGGCCTGCTGCGTCTGGCGCATGAAGGTCGATCCGGTGGTTGACGCGGTGCTGGAGCTCCTGGCGCGCACCGAAATGGTGCTCGAAGCCGCGGTCTGATATCGGCGGGAGATTTCGCACCGTCCGTCGGCTACATTGCAAAGCAACAAAATGCAGGCTCACCACCTCCATGAAGTGGTGAAGCTCTCAGCCGACACGTGCGAGTCAACTCTGGTCCACGACCTTATCGTCTTGTATATGAGGGCCACGTGAAACATGCGCGTGGCGGCCCCAGATGTCGACGTCTCAACCCAGTTCTGGTGCCCGGACACGGATGTTGCAGGGCCCCTTCGCAGGCGTCCGCTCGATCCTGATTCTGCAAACGAAATACATCGGCGATCTGGTTCTTGCCTCGACGCTGGCGAAGAATCTGCGGATCGCCTATCCGGAGGCCAGAATAGTCTTCCTGTGCGAGGCTCGTTTCGCAGGCTTCCTGACGGCGCACGGGATCGCCGATGAGACCGTCGCTTTCAAGCGCTCGAGCGCGCGTGGCACGGTATTGCAGCGCGGCCTTGAACTTTACCAAGTGCTGCGAAAGCTGCGCCGGCTTGCCTTCGATATGACCATCGACCTGACCGATTCAAAGACGACGCACTTCGTCGCCATGGCTCTCAACGCCAGGATCCGGGTGGGCTATTTTCCGACCGAGCGGCGATTGCGCCGATTCGAGCGCCAATCCGCCAATGTCCGGGCCAAGCCCTTCGGCTATGGCGAGAGACATTTTCTCTATCGTTATCTTTCCCCGCTCGAGGCGCTCGGGGTGGATCTGCGCGTGCGATTTCCCTCGATCGAGCCGCTGCCGTCGGAAACCGCGCGGGTCCTGACGTTGCTGGATAGCTTCGGTCTACGGCGCAAAGCCTTTCTGGTTGTGCATGCCGGAGCAAGCTTCCCGGGACGCCGATGGCAGCCCGAACGCTTCGCCGCGGTCATCGACACGATTGTCAGCGAAACCGGTCTCTCCGTCGTCCTGGTCGGCGGTCCCGACGAAACCGAGGCCAACGACCAGATCATGGCCACGGTCAAGACGCCGGTCGTCAACCTGGTAGGAGCGCTATCGCTCGAAACGCTGCTGGCGCTGCTCAAGGAGGCGCGGCTCTTCCTCGGCAATGAAAGCGGCCCGATGCATATGGCCGCAGCAGCCGGCACGCCGGTCGTCGGCCTATATGGCCTGACCAACCCGATCGCATGGGGGCCGGTCGGTGTACCCAATATCGCACTGCGGCCATCCATGCCTTGCCAGTGCGTGGCCGCCGACTTGTGCCACCGGACCAATCCAGGCAAGGCATTTTGCGTCTGGCGCCTGGAAGTGGATGCGGTCGCCGATGCCGTGCGCGAGCTTCTGGCGCGGACGGAGACGGCCCCCGAAACCGCGATGTAAGGCCAAGCAACTTTTCGCGACTGCCGCTGTTTGCGCTGTTTGCCGTCCCGATTTTCGCCTAGATGCCGGTCTTGTTGAGGCGAGTTTTTGTTTGCGCGGCACGGCGACTGCCGAAAGCGCCGGCTTGGAATGGATGATGGGTCTGCTTCGAAACTCTCTTTGTGCGATGGCGTTGTCGCTGTTCGCGACGTCGCCCGGCAATTCAGCCACCCTGGTCGAGCCGACGCTGCATCTGAAGCCGCAAGCCGCGGAAGGGGGCGGGCGAGTCGCCCTGACGCTCGATGCTTGCGGGGGGAAGACCGACACCCGAATTCTTTCGGCGCTTGTCGACAACAGGATACCGGCGACCATCTTCGTTACCGGCATCTGGCTCAAGCACAATGCCGCGGCCGTCGAGATCATGCGGGCCCATCCTGATCTGTTCGAATTGGAAAACCATGGCGGCCGCCACATTCCGGCGGTCGATACGCCGCGGAAGATTTACGGCATAAGCAGCGCCGGCAGCCCGGACGCCGTGCAGGCCGAGGTTGAATCCGGCGCCGCAGCGCTCGCCAGCGCGGGCGGGCCGGCGCCCAAATGGTTTCGCGGCGCCACCGCGGAATACAGCCCATCGGCGATCGCCATGATCCGCAAGCTGGGCTTCAAGATCGCCGGCTTCTCGGTCAATGGCGACGGCGGCTCGCTGCTCGGCGCCAAGGAAACGGCACGCCGCATCGGCGCCGCCAAGGACGGCGACGTCATCATCGCCCACATCAACCAGCCGAGCCATGCGGCCGGCGAGGGCGTGGTTCAGGGGCTGTTGGCCTTGAAGCAGAAAGGCATGACCTTCGTGCGCCTCGACGATGCCGACGATATAGGCAACGACGGCACCACCGAGTGATCGGTGGCCACCTCCAGCGGCCAATAAAACTCAGCCTGGTTCGGCTTCGACCGTCACTTTGCTCGTGTAGAACGCGGCGTGATTGCGGATCTCGGTCATCTCGTCGAACGGCTGCTCGTAAGCCCACATGGCGTTCGTGCCGGCTTCGCCGGCCGCCTGGACGCTCCAGTAGCTGGCATCGCCCTTGTACGGGCAATGCGTTGAGTGCTCAGTGCCGGAGAGCTTGCTGAAATCGATGTCGTCGAATGGGATGTAGAAGGCGGCCGGATAAGGCGGCTCCGAAAGCACCTTGGCCCGGGTGGATCTGGCGATGACGGTATCGCCGGCGCGCACGGTGACGCTGCCGCGATAGGGCTCGACCGTGATCACCTTGTCGGGATTGCGCTGGAAGCCGGGGGCCGGGTTGGCGAGCTTGTCCATGAATGGTCTCCTGGAGCAATTGCAGGAAAAGTGCGAAGCGGTTTTCCGTCCGGAATTGCGTCAAAACAAAGAGAGAGCGTTTCGTCGTTTCCGCGAAACGTTCTCGGGAAGACTTAGATGTGTCGGCCAAGCGCGTCGCGCAAGCGCTCGCCACGCGCTGCGTCATCACCATTCATTGAACTTCCCTTTTCCAGCCGTCAGGCGGCTGTCTTGAAGGCGTCCATGAGGCCGGCATAGGCGGCGGCAATGCCGGCCACCGGATTGGTGCTTCTTGCCGCGGTTTCGACCTTGAGCGCGCCGCCGCTGGTCGGCAGCGTCAGCAGCAGGAACTGGCGGTTACCCGCATCGCCGATGCAGGCGGCGGCGACATGCTCGCCGTTCTCGCCGTTTTCAACGCGCATCTTGAACAGCAGCGTTCCGCCGACGGCTTCAAGCGCGCCGCCGACGACTTCGGCAAATTCATCTTCCGAAACGGTTTTGATGTCCGGCGTCAGATCGTCCAGACTTTCGGCAAGCGTGCTTTCGAGGGTTTTTTCGTCGAGCTGCGCGTCCATGCGAACCACTCCATTCGCCAATCTCACCCAGCCCGTTAACGAACTTAACGCCGAGGATGGCCGGATTATGGCGGTTTTCCTGGTTCTTCGATCCATCCACCGGCTTCGACTTATGGCGGCTGGACAATCCGCCGGTTCCTTCCACAATGTGCGGAACAAACGACGCGAATGCGCAAAGGGGAGGAATAGATGCTCGGATTGATGCAGGAATGGCCGCTGCTTTGCCATAAGCTGATCGACCATGCCGAACGCCAGCACGGCAGCCGCGAGGTCGTGTCGCGTTCGATCGAAGGCCCGATCGTGCGCACGACCTTCGCCGAAATCCATCACCGGTCGCTCAAGGTGGCGCAGCGGCTGGAGCGTGACGGCTTCAGGCTCGGCGATCGCATCGCGACCCTTGCCTGGAACACCGCCCGCCATATCGAGGCCTGGTACGGCATCATGGGCATCGGCGCGATCTACCACACGCTGAACCCGAGGCTGTTTCCAGAGCAGATCGCCTGGATCATGAACAATGCCGAGGATAAGGCGATCTTCGTCGATCTGACCTTCGTGCCGCTCCTGGAAAAGATCGCCGGCGCGGTCCGGTCGCTGCGGCGGGTGATCGTGCTGACCGACCGGGCGCATATGCCGCAAACCTCGCTGGCGAATGCCGTCGCCTATGAGGAATGGCTGGCCGAGGCCGATGGCGACTTCGCCTGGAAAACCTTCGACGAGAATACCGCCGCCGGCATGTGCTACACTTCGGGCACGACGGGCGACCCGAAAGGCGTGCTTTACAGCCACCGCTCCAACGTCCTTCACGCCATGATCGCCGCCATGCCCGACGCCATGGGCCTATCCAGCCGGGATGTGATCCTGCCTGTCGTGCCGATGTTTCACGCCAATGCCTGGGGGCTCGGCCAGAGCGGACCGATGATCGGCGCCAAGCTGGTGATGCCCGGCTGCAAGATGGATGGCGCTTCGATCTACGAACTGCTCGACACGGAAAAGGTGACGTTCAGCGCCGCCGTGCCGACCGTCTGGATGATGTTGATGCAATATCTGGAGGAGACCGGCAAGAAGCTGCCTCATCTGAAGAAGGTGGTCATCGGCGGTTCGTCCTGTCCGCGCGCCATCACCGCCAAGTTCCAGGACAATTACGATTTGCAGGTGGTGCATGCCTGGGGCATGACTGAGATGTCGCCGCTCGGCACGCTCTGCACGCTGAAGCCGCAATATGAGACGCTGACCGGCGAGGCTCGGCTCGATGTCCAGGGCAAGCAGGGTTTTCCGCCCTTCGGCGTCGAGATGAAAGTGACCGACGACGACGACAACGCGCTGCCTTGGGACGGCAAGACCTTCGGACATCTCAAAGTGCGTGGCCCGGCGGTGGCTCGCGCCTATTATGGCGGCGTCGGCGGCGAGCAGTTCGATGCCGATGGCTGGTTCGACACCGGCGATGTCGCCCATATCGACGCCAGCGGCTATATGCAGATCACCGACCGGGCCAAGGATGTCATCAAGTCCGGCGGCGAATGGATATCGACCATCGACCTGGAGAATCTCGCCGTCAGCCACCCGGACGTGGCGGAGGCGGCGGCGATCGGCATCCCGCATTCCAAATGGGGCGAGCGGCCCTTGCTCGTTGTCGTTCGCAAGCCCGGCCGGGAGCCGAGCAAGGGCGACATCCTTACCTTCATGAGCGGCAAGGTGGCGAAATGGTGGATGCCCGACGACGTCGCCTTCGTCGGCGAAATTCCGCACACCGCCACGGGCAAGATTCAGAAGACCAGCCTGCGCGACCAGTTCAAGGATTATCGCCTGCCGACGGATTGACGAAAATGTTCGATCTTTCGGCTTCAAGCCGACGCCAAAAACCGGTAACTCTCGGCCCGGGTTGGGACGATACGGCAAAGAATGGCATCTATTCCTGAACGGCAGACGTCGAGGGCGGCCGGCTGGTCGCGGCGGATCGGGGCATTTTCCCTTGTCCTTTTGCTCACCGCCGTTGCCGGTTACCGGCTCGGATTTGTCGAGACGCCGCCATTCCTGTGGGTGCTTGCGGTCGTCGCGCTGCTGGCGGCGCTCGCCCTGTTCCTGGCTGGTCTTGGGCTGTCGAGGGTCTGGAGTTTCGGCGATCGCGGCGGCCGCGATCTCAGCGTCGGCGCGCTGCTGGCGCTGCTGGTTCTGGCGCCCTACGGCGTCGCCGTCTACTGGGCCACGATCTACCCGCCGCTGCGCGACATCTCGACCGATCTCGACGATCCGCCGGTCCTGGACACCAGCGACCGGACGAGCGACATGAACGAACTGTCGCCGCCGACCCCGGGCGAACAGAGCCTGCAGGCCGAGGCCTATCCGCTTGTAACCGGCCACAGCTACAATCTGCCTTTCGAAACCGTCGTCGACGCTGTCGAAACCGTGCTCGACCGCCGCGACTGGCAGCTGACGGCGCCTTATCCCGACATCAATGGGCAGAGCGAGGCGACGATCAATGCGCTGGCGAAGGGCTTCGTGGTGGGACTGCCGGCCGACGTCGCCATCCGCGTCACCGACGATGGCGAGCAGGTCATCGTCGACATGCGCTCGGCCTCGCGCTACGGCCGCTACGACCTCGGCGACAACGCTGCCCGCATCACCGATTTCCTTGGCGAGCTCGATCAGGAAGTCGCCGGCCAGGTCGGCGCGGCGCCGGCCGAGTGATCAGCCGGCGAGCCTGAATAAGCCGTCGATCGCCGGGTCGCCTTCGGTGGCGATCAGGCCGCGCGCGACCAGATCCTCGAGATGAGCGAGCACCGACAGGCCCGCGGCGCCGTGCAGCCGGGGGTCGGTGTCGCGATAGATCGCCGCGACCATCTCCCTGATCGTCCGGTCGCCGGCGCGGATGCGTTCCAGGATCGCCCTTTCACGCATCTTGCGGTGCGTCTTCAGGCCGCGCATGAACCTTTGCGGCGCGGTCACGGGCCCGCCATGGCCCGGCAGCAGCAAGCGATCGTCGCGCGCCAGAAGCTTGTCGAGGGAGCTCATATAGTCGGCCATGGCGCCGTCCGGCGGCGCGACGATCGAAGTCGACCAGGCCATGACATGGTCGGCCGAAAACAGGGTTCCTGTGCCCTCGAGGGCAAACACGGCATGATTGGCGGTATGGCCGGGCGTCAGCACGGTGCGGATTGCCCAGCCGTCGCCCTCGGTCAGGGCATTGTCGGCCAGCGCGACATCGGGAACGAAGGCCAGGTCGGCGCTGGCGTCGAGCGGATTGACCTCGCCGATGCGCAAGGGTCGCGCCGGCCGGTGCGGGCCTTCGGCAAGCGTCGGCGCGCCGGTGCGCTCCCTCAGGCGCGCAGCGAGGGGCGAATGGTCGCGATGGGTATGGCTGACGAAGATGTGGCTAACCGGCCGGCCAGCGATCGCCGTAAGCAGCGTTTCGAGATGCGCGTCGTCTTCCGGTCCCGGATCGATCACCGCCAGCGTGTCGCGGCCGACGACATAGCTGTTGGTGCCGTGGAAGGTGAACGGGCTCGGATTTCCGGCGGTGACGCGCAGCACGTCCGGCGCAACCGTGACCGCCCGCCCGTGGGCCGGGTCGAAGCTGGTATCGAACTCAAGCGCCATGCCGGATTCCTCTGCAATGCGGCAAAATGATTGCCGCCCGATACGGAAGCCAATATAGGAAAATCAATGCATGTCGCCCAAAAGTGCGTAGCGGTTTTGGGAGAACGACATGCATCAAGACAAATTTTTAAAGCGCGTCGCCTGAATCCGTTCTGCGCGACGCGCTTTAAAGCCAGCAAATCAGCCACCCAATGAATCAGCCAGAATGAGGAAGACCATGGCAATTGCAACCACGATGCGTCCGCTCGTTTCTCTCACTCTGCCGGAGCGGGGCGCCGCGCGGCTCGCGACCCAGCTCTTCCTGGCGCTTGCCGGAACCCTGCTGCTCACGCTTTCGGCCAAGACCAAAGTGGTGCTCGGCCCGGTCGACATTTCGCTGCAGACGCTCGCCGTCCTGCTGATCGCCTCGGCCTTCGGCCTGCGCCTCGCCGTCGCGACGCTGCTTCTCTACCTCGCCGAAGGCGCGTCCGGCTTGCCGGTCTTTCAGGGCACGCCGGAAAAGGGCATCGGCATCGCCTATATGCTGGGCTCGACGGGCGGCTATCTCGCCGGCTTCGTGGTCATGGCGGCGATCGCCGGTTGGGCCGCGGATCGCGGCTGGGACCGCAGTCCGTTCAAGCTGTTCGGCGCCATGCTGACCGCCGAGGTCGTCATGATGGCCGTGGGCTTTGCCTGGCTGGCGATGCTCATCGGGCCGGAAAAGTCCTGGCAGTTCGGCGTCCTGCCGTTCATTGCCGGCGACCTGATCAAGGTGGCTTTGGCGGCAAGCCTCGTGCCGGCCGTGTGGGCATTGCTCAAGCGCGGCTGATCGCGATCAACGAAAGAAGGGGCCGGCGGGCGACAGGCGCCCGCCGGCCCTTTTTCATGGCGCGGTCGGATTTCGCTCGAAACCACCGCATGTCCGATGATAGAAATCGGTGAAGTAAGGTCGGCAAGCAGTCAAAGCCGAGATTGACAAGCCAGTGCCCGAAACCTAAGCACGGGCAACTTGGCATCGAGGCGGGGGCCGCGGTAGTTCAAGGAGAGCTTGTTGAAAGGAATTATCCTTGCGGGCGGCAGCGGAACACGTCTTTATCCGCTTACATTAGCTGTATCTAAGCAAATATTGCCGATCTATGACAAGCCGATGATATATTACCCGTTGAGCGTGCTGATGCTCGCGGGAATCCGCCAGATCCTGGTCATTTCAACTCCACGCGACTTGCCGGTCTTCCAGTCTTTGCTTGGCGACGGTTCCGAATTCGGCCTGGAGCTCTCCTATGCCGAGCAGCCGCAGCCCAACGGTCTCGCCGAAGCCTTTATCATCGGCCGCGACTTCATCGGCAAGGACAGCGTGTCGATGATTCTCGGCGACAACATCTATTTCGGCGGCGGCCTGTCGCAGCTTTGCCGCGAGGCGGCGACGCGCGACGGCGGAGCCTCCGTCTTCGCCTACTATGTCGACGATCCCGAGCGTTATGGCGTGGTCTCCTTCGACAAGGTCACCGGCAGGGCTTTGACGATAGAGGAGAAGCCGCAAAAGCCGAAGTCCAACTGGGCCGTGACCGGTCTTTATTTCTATGACAACAAAGTGGTCGACATTGCTTCGACCATCCGCCCTTCGGCGCGCGGCGAACTCGAGATCACGGCGGTCAACAATGTCTATCTCGAGCGTGGCGAGCTGCATGTCCACCGCCTCGGCCGCGGCTATGCCTGGCTGGATACCGGCACGCATGACAGCCTGCTCGAGGCATCGTCCTTCGTGCGCACGATCGAGCACCGCCAGGGCATCAAGATCGCGTGCCCCGAGGAGATAGCGCTGGAGCAGCACTGGATCAGCGCCGACAAGGTTCTGGATCGCGCCGCGCGGCTCGGCAAGAACGAATATGCCGCCTATCTGCGCCGGCGGGTGGCCGATCTGATGGAGGAGCGGGGTGCTTGAGGTCAGGCCGCTCGGCCTCGACGGCGTGCTGGAGATCGTGCCGAAGCGGCATGGCGACGCGCGCGGCTTCTTCAGCGAGACCTGGAATGCCCAGCGCTTCGCCGAGGCCGGCATCCATCTCGCCTTCGTGCAGGACAACCATTCCTATTCCGCCGCGGCTGGCGTGTTGCGCGGGCTGCATTACCAGCTGCCGCCGCGCGCGCAAGCCAAGCTGCTGCGCGTCGTCAGGGGCAGCGTGTTCGATGTCGTGGTCGACATCCGCCGCGCCTCGCCGACTTTCGGCAAATGGGAGGGGCTGGAGGTGTCGGCGCAGATGGGCAACCAGATCCTCGTGCCGAAAGGGTTCGCGCACGGCTTCGTCACGCTCGTGCCGGATACGGAGGTGATCTACAAGGTGACCGACACCTATTCGCCCGAGCATGACCGGTCGATCCGTTTCGACGACCCTGCGATAGGCATCGAGTGGCCGGCGCTTGCCGGCGGATTCCAGCTTTCGGACAAGGATAAAAAGGCGCCAACGCTGGCCATGGCGGAGGTGTTTGAGTCCGCGGAGAGGTTGGCATGAATTTCCTGGTCACCGGAGGCGCCGGCTTCATCGGCTCGGCCGTATGCCGGCATCTGTGCGCCAATCCGGCCTACCGCGTCACCAATCTCGACAAGCTCACCTATGCCGGCAACCTCGCGTCGCTGCGGCCGATCGAGAACGCGCACAATTACCGTTTCGAACAGGCCGACATCTGCGATGAGCGCGCGGTTCTGGAGATATTGCGCCGCGACGATATCGACATCGTCATGAACCTCGCCGCCGAAAGCCATGTCGACCGCTCGATCGACGGCCCCGGCGCCTTCATCGAGACCAACATCGTCGGCACCTACCGCATCCTCAATGCGGCGCTGGAATACTGGCGCGGCCTGTCCGAGGAGCGCAAGTCCGCCTTCCGCTTCCACCATATCTCGACCGACGAGGTCTTTGGCGATCTTCCTTTCGACGGCGGCATGTTCGTCGAGGAGACGCCTTATGCGCCGTCCTCGCCCTATTCGGCCTCGAAGGCGGCATCCGACCATCTGGTGCGGGCCTGGCACGAGACCTACGGCCTGCCGGTGGTGCTTTCCAACTGCTCGAACAATTACGGCCCCTACCATTTCCCCGAAAAGCTGATCCCGCTGGTCATCCTCAACGCGCTCGACGAGAAGCCGCTGCCGGTCTATGGCGCCGGCGCCAATGTGCGCGACTGGCTGTTCGTCGAGGATCACGCGCGGGCCCTCGAGTTGGTGGCCACCAAGGGGCGGCCGGGCGAGAACTACAATGTCGGCGGCAATTCCGAGCGCACCAATCTCACCGTCGTTGAGACGATCTGCGATCTGCTCGACGTCAGGCGGCCGCGCGCGGGAGGCAAGCGCTATCGCGAGCTGATCACCTTCGTCACCGACCGCCCCGGCCATGACCGACGCTATGCGATCGACGCCTCCAAGATCGCGCGCGATCTCGGCTGGACGCCGCGGGAGAATTTCGACAGCGGCCTGGCCAGGACCGTCGACTGGTACCTCGACAACAAATGGTGGTGGGGGCCGATCCGCGAGCAGCGCTACGCCGGCGAGCGGCTGGGCCACGGTGCGGCGGCAAACAGCCAAAACAGTCCGGTCGCAACCAACCCCACCGGGACAGAGGCCGGAAGCCGGAAGGTGCCGACGTGAGGCTTGCCGTCACCGGACGCGACGGCCAGGTTGCCGCAAGCCTGGTCGAGGCGGCGCGGGATCGCGACGACGTGGAAGTCGTCGCCGTCGGCCGCCCGGCGCTCGACCTGGCGCGGCCCGACACGGTGTTCGCGGCGCTTGAGGCGGCAAGGCCGGACATCGTCGTTTCCGCCGCCGCCTACACCGCCGTCGACCAGGCTGAGGACGAGCAGGACCTGGCCTTCGCCGTGAACGCTGCCGGCGCCGGCAAGGTGGCGGAAGCCGCGGCAAGGCTCGGCGTTCCGGTCATCCATCTGTCGACCGATTATGTATTCGACGGCACCAAGGACGGCGCCTATGTCGAGACAGACGCTACCGCACCGCTCGGCGTCTACGGCGCTTCCAAGCTCGCCGGCGAAGAGGCGGTAGCCGCCGCCAATCCGCGCCACCTCATCCTGCGCACGGCCTGGGTCTACAGCCCCTTCGGCAGGAACTTCGTCAAGACGATGCTGCGGCTGGCCGCCGACCGCGACGAGATCGCCGTGGTCGCCGATCAATGGGGCAATCCGACCTCCGCGCGCGACATCGCCGACGCGATTCTACGTGCGGCGGCGAGGCTGCGAGACGACAGGAATTTTGCTGCCTTCGGCGTCTACCATCTGGCGGGCGAAGGCGACACCAGCTGGAGCGGCTTTGCCCGCCACATCCTCGACACAAGCCGGGCGTTGGGTGGCCCGTATGCGAAAGTGCGCGATATCGCCACGGCGGATTACCCGACCAAGGCGAGGCGCCCGCAAAATTCGCGGCTGTCGAGCGCGAAGTTTGCGAACGTGTTCGGATGGCAGGCGCCGCATTGGCGGGATGCGGCGGAGAGGGTGGTAAGGAGGCTGGGGGGCAGCGAGACGAAACAGGCATTGAGTGCATGAACGAAAATCCATCACCGGAGCAACTGCGCGATGCGAGCGCGCAGCCGGCCGATCAAGCGGCGCCGAAGAAGCGCGCTAAGGCCAACTCATCGAAGACGAAGCAGGCGAAGCGCACCTGCATCATGGTGCTGGGCATGCACCGCTCGGGTACGAGTGCGGTCACCCGGGTGCTCAATCTCTTGGGCGCAGTACTTCCTGAACAAGTCATTGCCCCGGACGAGAACAATGCCAACGGCTATTGGGAGCCGACTAGCCTTAACACTCTTAACGAGAGGATGCTCGCGGAAGCTGGCAGCAGTTGGGATGACTGGCGGCCCTACGATGTGACAAGACTGTCGGAGGAACGCCGAAAGTTTTATCGAAGCGAAATCGCTCGGATTATTGGCCAAGAATACGGCGCTGCGCCTTTATTCGTCATCAAAGAACCTCGCATTTCACGCTTCGCCGGAATGTACGCCGAAATCCTGCAGTCGCTGCGAATCGATGTCCGCTATGTGCTCGTATCCCGGAATCCGTTGGCGGTTGCTGCATCGCTCGAAAGGCGGGGTGGCTCTAGTCGGGGATTTGGAACACTAGTGTGGCTACGTCACGTCTTGGATGCCGAGCAAGCCAGCCGCGGCAAGCAGAGGGCGCTGGTTTCATATGAAGCCATTGTCGAGAATTGGCGGCCATGCCTGCAGAAGGTCACAAGCACGCTTTCGCTGGATTGGCCGAGATCCCTTGATGACGCGCGATCGGACGTCGATGCCTTCATCTCATCCGCGAACCAGCACCATCACGCAGGTCAGGGCGAACTTGACGCGAGCACGACGGTGGCGGGCTGGGTGAAAGATAGTTACGCAGCCCTCCAATCTCTGGAGCGCGACCCGTACGATCAGCAGGCCTCCAAGACATTAGATCGTGTGAGACACGCATTCGATGCGGTTTCCACGACGTTCGGTGATGCGATCTATCCCGACCTTCATGCACTCAATACCGCTCTGGCAGCCGCCAACAATCGCATACAGAGTGTCACTGCGGAAAGCGCTGCCGAGATTGAAGCTTCCAAGCAGGCACTGGAAGAACAGCGGATCGAATTTCAGTCGCGCGAAAATAGGTTGCAAGACCAACTGAAAAAAGCACGGACGGCTGCGAGCGAGCAGCGAAAGAAGGAGAAGAGTCTGGTTGAGATGCTTGAGCAAGAGCAAGCAGTGAGTGCTCGGGCGAAAGCTGAACAATTGGCCGAAATAAGAGATGAGCTAACCAGCATACGTCGTACGCTGGAGACAACGGTTGTCAATAATGGCGCACTCTCCATTATTCAAAATGAACGCCAGCAACTGGAAATCGCACTCGCCCGCAGCCAGACCGAAGTCGCGCGCTACACAAATGCGATTAGGGAAATGCGCAATAGCACAAGTTGGCGTGTTAGCAGCCCTATTCGTGCAATGAAGTGTTTGTTCACCAGTCCGGTTGGTTCCGCTCGCGCTTTACTTGCGGTTGGGAGACGGGCCGCGCGTCGTCTACCGATTCCAGTCCACATGAAGCATTCTGTCAAAATGCGCCTTCTAAAATACGATGTGGTGCGAAAGGCTGGGAGTTTGTCGCGTAGAGAGGCGACCGGTAGCGTGACGAGCAGCAGCGCAACTATTGCTGCTGCTCCATTAGCTTTCGGCAGCAGCCCTAGCGTTGAGGCCGAATATATTCGCCAAGTTCTCGCAATCGCGAAGCGTCCCGCAGGCACGGACTTGGATTATGTGCCGCGCTCGGAAGAGGTCATCGATTTCGCGCGTTCGCCATTGAAGGTAATGGCGTTCTACCTGCCGCAATTCCACCCCATAGCCGAAAACGACGAATGGTGGGGGAAGGGTTTCACCGAATGGACCAATGTCACCAAGGCAGTCCCTCAATATATTGGTCATTATCAACCACATTTGCCCGGGGAATTGGGATTCTATGACCTGCGGGTCGCCGATGTCATGCGGCAACAAGCAGCCCTGGCCAAGTCCTATGGCGTGGCGGGATTCTGTTTCCACCACTATTGGTTCGGTGGCAAAAGGCTGCTTGAGAAGCCGGTCCGGCAATTCCTTGAGAACACAGAAATCGACATCGACTTCTGCTTGTGTTGGGCCAACGAAAACTGGACAAGACGATGGGACGGACAAGAGCAAGACGTGCTGATGGCGCAGCAGCACTCGCCAAGCGATGATGTTGCTTTTCTAGACGACATCCTTCCCGCATTGCAGGACCGGAGGTACTTGCGGCATGAGGGTCGCGCAGTCCTCATCGTCTATCGCGCCAGCTTGCTTCCTGATTCGGCCGCAACCGCAGCCCGTTGGCGCGAGCGCGCCAAAGCCGCAGGCGTCGGTGATCTCTATCTCGTCGCCGCGCAAACTTTTGGCATATTGGACCCACGCCCACTCGGCTTTGACGCGGCCATTGAATTTCCACCACATATGGGAATGGCATCGGGCCTCAACGGTCAGCTGAAAATCGTGAACCCGGATTTTCGTGGTCAGATCTACGGCTATGAAGAGCTTGCGGCTTCCTACGGCCAAAAGAAGCGTCCACCGTACCAGCTTATCAAGACAGTAAGCCCCAGTTGGGACAACGAGGCGCGCAAGCCGGGCAGTGGGCACAGTTTTTATGGTGCTAATCCGGCTTCATATGCCAAGTGGCTCAGGAGTGCATGCGACATCACGATCGAGAACTTGGCGAACGATCCAACGCAACCACCGGTAGTGTTCGTCAATGCGTGGAATGAGTGGGCGGAAGGTGCGCATTTGGAGCCCGATCGAAAATTCGGGTACGGCTATCTGCATGCCACAGCCAACGTAATGCGAGACTTCATTGCACCGGACCCCCGCCTAGTTGAACTGGTTGAACAGTCTCAGAAGGCATTTCGGAAGCGATCGAGGTTGGCGATTGTTTTGCACTTGCACTATGACGATCTGTTCGAGGACATTCTCGAAAACCTCTCGAATGTTAGTGGCGCCGACCTTTTCGTCACGTTGCGGCGCGACGCTCCGGGCACTACTGCTGAGCGAGTTCTCGGCGCTTGTCCTAATGCGCGTCTTTGGTATTTCCGCAATCGCGGCCGCGATATGCAGCCGTTTCTCCAGCTTTTGCCACTTCTTGTAAGCGAAGGCTACGAGTTGGCCTGCAAGGTTCATAGCAAGAAGTCGCCACATCGGCGTGATGGCGATGCCCTTAGGAGCAGCGCTTTGAGCAGCCTTTTGGGATCGCGAGAACGCGTGGAGCAAATTGTCCGACGTTTCGAAAAGGACCGTAAGTTGGGGCTATTGGCCCCGGCCGGAACGCTTCTTGATTTGGGTGAGCTGGATAGGAACATCCTCAATCGCAGTTGGTTGGACCGGCTGTTCCCCAGGCTCGGAATGCAGGCTCAAGTCGGTCGTTACGACACTGTTTTTCCTGCAGGCTCGATGTTCTGGTTTAGGCCGAAAGCTCTCAAGCCGTTCGCAGATTTATCGCTGGGTCCTGACGATTTTGAGGAGGAGGTCGGGCAGATCGACGGAACGCTCGCCCATGCAATCGAGCGACTGACCGCCGCAGTGGCTTTGCACGAGGACTACTCAGTCGGCGAAACCGATTCTCGCTAAAGGATAAAAATGACTACCATCGAGGATTTTCGAAAATGCTCGGACAGTGAGTGGCTTGAGATGCTCGTCGCGAGTGTTCGGAGTCCGGTAGTTTCCGGCCTTAAATTTCCGTCGTTTCCGCCCGATGCCCTGCAATCCATGTTCGTCGGTTCCGCTAATGAAAACGCGCTTCAAGAAGCACATAATTTCTATGCATTAATGAAGCTGACCGCTAAACGACACGGTAATCCGATTGGTAGAGATAGCGCTTTCTTGGACTTTGGCACCGGCTGGGGCCGTTTCCTTCGCTTTGCTTGGAAGGACGTCGCGGAAAACTGTCTATTTGGCGTGGACATCGACCCGGACGTTATCGCTCTGACGAAGTCCAATGGTGTAGCTGGCAACCTCTCGGTAATTGATCCGCTGGGCAAGTTGAAACTGCCTGACGCGAGCATTGATGCAATCCTTGCTTACTCGGTATTCACTCACCTGCCCGAGCCTGTTCATTTGCATTGGATGGAGGAGTTCAAGCGCGTGACGCGCCACAGAGCGATCGTGGCCCTTACGCTTGAACCGCGCCGTTTCTTGGAGTTCGTCGCCTCGCTTGAGGGAAAGGCTCCTGAGAGTGGTTGGCATGCCGGGCTCCAGCGATTCTCTGCTGAGGCAAAAAGCCGGTTGGCAGATTTCGATGCAGGGCGATTGGTATACCTTCCCACCGGCGGCGGCGACCATCGCTCAGCCGATATCTACGGCGACGCAATTTGCCCAATCCAGTATCTGATGGCCAACTGGGGGCCAGAGTTCACAGTGCGGGTCCACATTGATGATGCGTCACGCTTTTGGCAGGCCGTGGTCGTCATGCAGCGCTTGTAAGGCGGCAAATCACGTTCACTCCTCCCCTAGGTACCGTCCTACAATACACCGTTGGAATCTCGACGCAGATCGACAAGGCATACAGATGACAGGCTTAATCAACAGCAGGATAAGTAACGAGGTTCTGCACAATCACGCGTCGTTAAATCCTCAGATGTTCTATGGCTGGAACATAAATCATATCTCTCGAACAAGTGCCGGTTTGAAAGTACTTGGATGGGCGCTGCCTTTAGATGGACTGGTGGACAATACGTTTCTCTACTGCAACGGCGTTCGTGCAGAAATGCAGTTCGAAACAGACACTGTCGTCGAAGAGATGTTTCCAACTTGGCCAAATGCTGGTGCCGCGTCATTCCGAGCGAGCTGGCCCCAATTGTCGGGCACTCGTGCCGAGGGCTTGCTGGTTTTTGATATCCGCGCTGCTGATGGCGGCATGCTACCTATAAAACACAGGATGATGTTTGACTTTTCCGATGAGGGCCTCATCGTCGTCCCCGACGCGGACTTAATTTCTCACATCGGCGCGACGCCACCACAAATGTTCATCCAAACGGGTCGCACCCTCGCGATGCAGTTCGACGCCGCGCTACGCGCCGTGCATGGAAAGGGCTTCGAGTCGCAAACGGCGGTCTTGGAGTGGGGGTGCGGGCCGGCGCGCGTTCTTCAGCACATCAAGCACCTTTATGGCGACGCCATGTCAACGATCGCCGGCATCGATGTTGATTCGGTCGCGATCGATTGGTGTAAATCCCGGGTACCGGGGGTCGAATTCAAGACTTGCGAATTGAATCCACCTGTCGATTACCCAGATGCCTCATTTGACGTCATCTATGCCTACTCCGTTCTTACGCATTTGCGAAAGCGGGACGCCGAAAGATGGATAGAAGAGATTCACCGCATTTTGCGCCCTGGTGGGCACTTTATCTTCACGACGCTTGGCGTTTCCTCCCTTCCGTGGCTTCATCCGAGTGGTGAGAGCAGTATCGAAACCGCCTTACGCATGAATGGCATCTATGATGGGGCAAAGAATACGGACATCGACTCAGTTATTTCTGATCAAGATTACTATCGTAACACTTGGGTTTCCGATAGGTATGTTCAAAGTATCTGGGGAGAAGGTTTCGATATCATGTTAAGCGAAGTATGTTTTCATCATTATCAAGATGTTTGGGTATTTAGAAAGCGGTGACTTCGTCGGCGGCAAATCTGCGCCGGCGCGCGGGCCAAACGAGTAGGACTCTATCTTGATGCTGCAGCAGGATGTCACGCTCGTATCAATGTTGATTCGCCGCGAGGTCGTTGGGAGGTATCGCGGTTCTGTGTTTGGTCTGCTGTGGTCGCTGCTCAATCCCTTGTTCATGTTGGCCGTCTACACCTTCGTTTTTGGCGTGGTAATGAAAACTCGTTGGACGATCCCCGACCATCCCGCAGCTGCACACTCCACTGGAGAGTTTGCGGTCGTACTATTCTGTGGTCTCATCGTTTTTCAATTCTTTGCAGAAGTGATCTCGCTTTCGCCAGGACTGATTGTGGCAAATGCCAATTTCGTTAAGAAGATCGTCTTTCCCATAGAGGTTCTTCCTGTGGTTTCAGCCGGCGCGGCCTTGTTTCACGTGGCGGTCAATTTGGTAGTTCTCCTGGCGTTCGTTTATGGTGTCTTCGGTAGGGTACCGCTTACTGTGGCTCTGGCGCCATTGGTCTTTGCGCCATTTGTCGTTTTTGTGGTTGGTATCGCTTGGATGCTGGCATCGATCGGCGTTTATTTTCGTGATATGGGCCAAATCGTATCTCCATTGGTGACGGCGATTTTGTTCTTGTCACCAGTTTTCTTTCAAAGAACCGCGCTGCCAGTTTGGTTGCAGCCATGGCTTTCGCTCAATCCGCTCGCAGTTCCGGTGGAAAGCCTACGCAACGTCGTCATCTTTGGCATTCCGCCGGAATGGACAGCTTTTGGTAGTTACTCGCTCGTGGCGATTGTAATCGCACTCTTTGGCTACCATTTTTTCCAGAAGACCCGTAGGGGTTTTGCCGATGTCCTTTGATAGTGCCGGCGCTCGGGGCTCGGGCATCGCGATCAGCGTGCGCGAGGTCTCGAAGCACTATGTGATGTTCGAGCGGCCTGAAGATCGTTTCAAGCAAATGTTTGTGCCGCGCTTAGAACGGTTGATCGGTCGCTCGCCGAGGAGGTATTTTCGTGATTTCGCGGCACTGTCTGGCATCTCTTTCGACATTGGGCATGGCCAGACAGTGGGCATCGTCGGGCGCAACGGTTCCGGAAAGTCGACCTTGCTACAGATCATCTGCGGCACGCTTCAGCCGACCAGCGGAACGGTCGAAGTCAATGGCCGAATCGCCGCGCTGCTCGAACTGGGCGCGGGGTTTAATCCAGAGTTCACCGGCCGGGAGAACGTCTTCCTTAACGCCTCGATCCTCGGCGTTCCGTATAAAGAAATGGAGTGGCGTTTCGATGATATCGCGCGCTTTGCGGATATCGGCCCCTTCATTGACCAGCCTGTGAAGACCTATTCGTCGGGCATGTATGTACGCCTCGCTTTCGCCACCGCGATTAACGTCGACCCTGACATCCTTGTGGTCGACGAAGCGTTGGCGGTTGGCGACGAGGCCTTTCAACGCAAGTGCTTCGCTCGGATCGAGGATATCAAGGACAAGGGCGGCACAATCCTCTTCGTTAGCCACGGTACTCAGGCGATTGTCCAACTGTGTACGAGGGCGATACTTATCGATGGAGGCGAGAAGATACTCGAGGGAAGTCCGAAGATGGTGGTTAGCCAATACCAGCGTCTAGCGAATGCCAGCTCATCGAGTGCCGCAGAAATTCGCGCAGCTATTGTGGCGCTGAATGCGAACATCAAAGTCGGTCCTGTTTCAAGCGAGGCTGGCGACTCCAAGCGAGATGCTGGCCAGCGACCTTCGGCCGAATCAATCGCGCCGAAGATCGAAACTTATAATGCGGGGGTCAAGGATAGAATAAATTCGCAGAGCGAAGATGGCCTTGCCGACTATTTTGATGCGAATCTCGTCTCAAAATCTCCTCTGGTGCTTGAAAGAAGGGGAGCCACTATCAACGACGTCCGGATCACTACCCTAAACGGGCATAGAGCAAATATACTTCGATTGGGAAAGCGATATCTGATGCAGTATTCTGTTGATTTCGATGAAGAAGCAACGGATTTAGGCTTTAGCATGTGGATGAAATCTTTAGATGGAGTCCTCATAGCTGGGGTACAGTCAAATGGATCTCCGTCGTACCGTATGCGTCAGGTGGAAAAAGGAGATACTATTAATATTTCAATAGAATTTACCTGCTTGGCGCTTCCTGGAATCTACTTTTTCAACTGTGGTGTCTCTGGGACCATTGGTGCGGAGCAGATCGAGATGCATCGGATCATCGACGCCGTAACGGCGCGCACTGCTCAGGAGGCGGATCTAATCGCGACCGGGAAAATCGACTTGGGTTCAAGTATTCGTATGACACGAACAAAAAGAGGTGAACCAATAGTGCGTTCTTATAAAAACTAAAAAGATTGCACGCCATAATGACTATCAGACGCCATCTCTTGTCTCGTGCGGAGCAGGTAGAAGCAGGCTTGCGTCGATGTTCAGATAAACGTTTCCGATCTGCCCGGGATCAGCCTGAGAACGGAAAGAGTAGGCATCTAGAATGCGGTGCAGGAAAACACGATCATCACCGATTTTTCCCACCACCCCGGCATTCATGAAATATACGCTGGGCAGGAAACGGTTGCAGAAAAGGAAGATTACCTCCTGCCTCGTGCCAGCCTTGCCAAAACAAAAGGAATTCGGGTCAATTTCGTTTGTAGCACCAGCTAGTTCTAAACCACTCGTCGTCTTGATGAGCATCCCAAACGACACAGAATGGCAGTCCTCTGTAAATTCAACATCGTATCGGTAGCGGTATTGCCGGTTGAGGCGAAGTGAGTTCACTCTCTGTCCCATGACGTTCTCTATACGCACATTGCTAATAACTGCGCCGCGCGAAGCATAGTCAACCCTCGATTGGGGCAGGATTCCTTCCTCCTGCCACTCATCGAGATAGGGCTCATAGGAGTAGTCGGTGTTCTCGAAGTCGGGTTTTTGAATCATCTAACTTCAATAGCCCTCGAGAACTCGAGGGGCAACACATCGGCAACAAGTCTTGCCAGTTCCCCAAAAAACCTCTGGCCCTCCCTTCAACTCCGCGCTAAGGCGATAATCGGGTTACGGGGTTGGGGATTTGCAATCCAGAGTGGCGGCGGACGATGTTTTGTCCTGCGCCGTTCTGATAGCATGTGCTCACGCCTGGAGTTCAGTGCCACCCAATGACCGCATACGTAGAAGCCGTATCGGAACTCAGACCAAGGATGCGGCGCGCCATCATCATGGTGCAGGATCTCGTCATGGTCCTGGTGGCGGTGGCACTCAGCCTCATCCTTTCGCAGTCGCGGCTTTCCTTTGCCGCCTTCTCCCCCGGCGGGCTGGCCTGTTGGGCGGTCATCGTGCTTATCGCCCATCTGTTGTTTCGCTCTTGCGGCCTCTACAACACCGTCTGGCGCTTTGCCTCCACGCCCGACTTCTTCAACATCCTCAAGGGCTGCGGCAGCCTGACGGTGGTCCTTTACCTGGCCTCGCTTGCCTTCCGCTTCTTTTTCCAGCCGGTCGCCGGCCTCAACGAACGCCAGTTCATCGTCTTTTTCCTGGTCTCCTTCACCATCATTTCGGCGCCCCGGCTTTACTATCGCTTTCTTCGCGACGGCGCGTCCTGGCGCATCCTGCGCCGCGCTACGGGCGACGCGCCGGTCAAGCAGGCGCTGTTCATCGGCCGGCTGAGCGAGGCGGACGTGATCGTGCGCTTCACCCGCACGGCGGTGCCGGCCGAGTACGCCATCGCCGGCATCATGGCGACCGAGATGGACGCGCCGCTCGGCACGCGGATCCAGGGCGTTCCGGTCGTGGCGCTCAGGCCGCGACTGGTCGAGGTGCTGGAGGACTATGTCAATGGCACGGAAAGCCTCGACCTGCTGATCTTCGGCAAGGGGGTCGAGCGCGAGATCGAGGACTATGCCGAGCTGGTGCGCGTCGCGCGTCACAGCGGCATCGCCGTGGTCCAGTTTTCGGGCCTGTCCGAACTGGGGCAGGGCGGCAGGCTGGTTCTCGATGCCGTGGAGATGGAAACCATCATGCGCCGTTCGGCGGTCGCCACCGACACCGCGCGAATCGGCGCCTTCGTCGGCGGCAAGCGGGTGATGGTCACCGGCGGCGCCGGCTCCATCGGCCGCGTGCTCGTCAAGCGCGCGCTGGAGCTTGGCGCCGAGGCGGTGCTGGTGGCTGACAATTCCGAATTCGGCATTTTCCAGCTCGATCAGCTGATCGACGATCATTACCGCGACCGGCTGACCAGCCGCATCGTGGACGTGACCGACCGGCCTCACATGATGCGTCTCGTCAGCGAGTTCAAACCCTCGATCCTCTTTCATGCCGCGGCGCTGAAGCACGTGCCGCTGCTGGAAGAGAACTGGGAAGCGGCGATCGAGACGAATGTCTTCGGCACGCTCGCCTGCGCCGAGATCGCCGCCGAATGCGGGGTGCCGCAGTTCCTGCTGATTTCCAGCGACAAGGCCGTCGACCCGACTTCCGTGCTCGGCGTCACCAAGCGCGCGGCCGAACAGATCGTCTCCTCGCTGCATGAAACCCACGCCGCGCCATCGCCCTTGCATGCCGCGAACGGTCATCGGGCCGGCGCGCATCACTCCCATCACGAGGGCGTGCATCGTTCCGGCACCAAGTTCATTGCCGTGCGCTTCGGCAATGTCTTCGGCTCCAATGGCTCGGTGGCGACCATCTTCCAGGCGCAGATCGAAGCCGGCGGGCCGGTCACCATCACGGACCGGCGCATGACCCGTTATTTCATGACCGTGGCCGAGGCAGTCGATCTCGTCATCATGTCGGCCGCCGATGCCGAGCAGCGCCAGGGCAAGGACGACTACGCCATCTACATGCTCGACATGGGCCAGCCGGTGCCGATCCTCGAAGTCGCCGAAACCATGATCCGCATGACCGGCAAAAGCCCCTACACGGACATTCCGATCCGCTTCACCGGCATCAGGCCCGGCGAGAAGCTGCACGAGATGCTGCATGGCGAGAATGAAGAGGTCGTCAAGCTCGACATCGCCAAGATCTTCGGCCTCAGGAGCGCCGTCGTGCAATGGCCCAGGATCGAGGCCGCGCTGCCGGCCCTGGTGGCCGCGATGCACGATCGGGACAGGGCCGCAGCGCTTGCCGTCCTGGCCGGGTTCAACCCGATCGAGGAAGACATCGGCGCTCGCGGGCAGGCGGTGCCGAAAACGGCCGGTCAGATCGGTTAGACCAGTGCCGCCCGCCCGAAATCGGCAGTTGAAGCCTGTTCGAATGCCCCCGCGGGTTCAGAGACCGTGACCGCAAAAGATCAGCGCGTGGCCGTTCTCATGGGCACGAGGGATGGCGCGGCGTTCATCGGCGAGCAATTGGAATCCCTTTTCGCGCAGTCCTGGCCTGCGGTCGATCTGTGGGTTTCCGACGATGGCTCGACGGACGCCACGGTCGCGATCGTCGAGGCTTGGCGATCCCGCTGGAACAAGGGCTCCCTTACGCTGGTGGATGGCCCGCGAAAGGGCTTCGCCGCCAATTTCCGATCGATGATCATCGATCCCCGCATCGATGCCGATTACTATGCCTTTTGCGACCAGGACGATGTCTGGGAGCCGGATCGGCTGGAGAGCGCCATCCGCTGGATGGAGGGAGAGGATATCGACATGCCGCTCCTGTTCTGCTCGCGCACGGCAACCATTTCGCAGACCGGCATCCCAGCCGGCTATTCGCCGCTGTTTCGCCGCCCGCCGTCTTTCCGCAACGCGCTGGTGCAAAGCATCGCCGGCGGCAACACCATGCTTTTCAACCGCAAGGCGCGCGACCTCCTGGCGAAAGCATCGGCAAGGACCGACTTCGTCAGCCATGACTGGTGGGCCTATCTCATCGTCACCGCCGCCGGCGGGAAGGTGCGCTACGAGCCGCGGCCGCTGGTCCGGTACCGCCAGCACGCGGCAAACCTCGTCGGCGCCAACGTCTCGTGGAAGGCAAGGCTTTCACGGCTCGGACGGCTGTTTCAGGGCCAGTTCGCCACCTGGACCGACAGCAACCTCAGGGGCCTTGCCGTCAACCGCGACCTCATCGCGCGCGATGCGGCGCTTTGCCTGCGCCTGTTCATCAGGGCGCGCAAGGGCAGCACCTTCAGGCGCTTCAGCCTGCTCGGCAAAAGCGGCGTCTACCGGCAGACCCTCATGGGAACGCTGGGGCTCTACCTCGCTTTCCTTTCGCGCCGGATCTGAACCGTGACGGCAAAGCGCGCCTTTGATCTGGCTGTTGGGGCGGTGATGCTGGCGGCTACGTCGCCGATTGTGCTGGTCGCGATGCTGGCGATCCGGGCGACGTCGCCGGGCCCCGCCATCTTCTCGCAAATCCGCGTCGGGCGGGAGGGCGCGCTCTTTTCCTGCCGCAAGCTGCGCACGATGCGTCGCGACACCCCCTCCTTGCCTACCCACCAGGCACCGGCCAATTCGGTCACCGCGGTAGGCAAGGTGCTGCGCGCAACCAAGATCGACGAGTTGCCGCAGCTCTGGAACGTGCTCAAGGGCGAGATGAGCCTCGTGGGACCGCGTCCGTGCCTGCCGACGCAGACGGAACTGATCGAGCGGCGCAAGCAACTGGGCGTGCTCACAGCACTTCCGGGCATAACCGGTTTGGCGCAGATCAAGGGGATCGACATGTCGGATCCGAGACGCTGCGCCGAGACCGACGCGGCCTACGTCCAGGCCGCCACCATTCGCCTGGACCTCAGGATATTGCTGGGCACGTTCTACCGCGCATAGGGCGTTTCGCGGAAACGGTGAAACGCTCCTGGTTTGGCGCAATTCCGGGCGAAAACCGCCTGCGCTGGAACCGCCCTAACCGGCCTGCCGCGCCAGTTCCTCGATCCGGCCGAGCGTGTCGGTCTCCGGCATCCAGCCTTCCGAGGCCAGCAGCGACGGATCGCAGATCTGCGTGGCCACCAAAGCCCGCCACGACGCCTGTCGGCCACTGAGCGTCGCCAGCAGCCGGAACGGCCAGGCCGGCATGGGGAGCAGTCGGGCCGGCCGGCCATATCCGCGCCGGAACGCGGCGATGATTTCAGACAGCGCAACCGGCGAGGCATCGGCCAGGACATAGGTCGGGCGCGGCGGCGTCGGACGGGCCAGGAGATGCGTCACGGCGCCAGCCACCGCGTCATGGGAGACCAGCGAACGAACCGCGGTCAAAGCGGCTGCGGGCAGCGGCAGGCCGGTGGCGGCGAGACGCATCAGCCCGCGCAGATTTCCCTTCATGCCTTCGCCATAGACCGGCGGCAGCCGCAGCGCCGTCGCGCCGACGTGTCCGGCGGTCGCAAAAGCCTCCAGCATTGCGATCTCGCCTCCGCGCTTGGAGCGTCCGTAGGCGCATTGCGGGGCAGGGGGCGTGGCCTCGTCGATCATGCCACTGAAATCGGCCCCCACGACGGCGCGGATCGAGGAGAGGTAGATGAAGCGCCCTCCGGCGCGCTTGGCGGCCGCCTGGGCGAGCCGTCCGGTCAATGTCGCGTTGACGGCCCGCAGGTCGGCCTCGCCGGCGCCGCGATCATTGTTGAGCGCCGCGCAGTGGACGACATGCGTCACATCCGGCATCAGCGCGAGAAAGGCTTCCTGTGGCGCATCGGCGCCGGGCAAGGCGACGGCATCATCCGCGCCCGCAAGCCGTTGCGGCAGGCGAGAGGCGATCCGCAAGTCAAACCCCGCCTCGCGCAACCGGCTGGCGATCCGTTGTCCAACGAAGCCTGTCGCGCCGGTGACCAGGACCTTCATGGTTGCGGGCTGGCGTCCGGCGACATGGCGGGCGCGCTTTTCCCGATCGGCGCCACCGTCCGCCCGGACGCAAGGTAGGTTCCCGAAACCAGGAACACCATCAGCGTCGCGTCGAGGATATCGTGGCCGATGAGGATACCGGTCATTCCGGCGATGAGATAGGTGATGATTGCGACAAGGATCACCGTCGCGCCGAACCGCTCCAGCGGGTCCGCGCTGAAACGCAGCGTCCTTGCCGCATTCCAGGCGGCAACGATGAAGATCGACGCCAGGGACAGCGCTCCCAGCAGGCCGGCCTGGACCAGCGCCGTCAGGAAGCCATTGTGGAAATGACTGAGGGTCTCCTGCAAGCCGAACCGGTCCTGAAGCGCTTGATTCATCAGCGCCCGGCTGGCCGCGATACCATGGCCGAAAATCGGCATCTCGCGAAATGCGTTGACGCCGATTTCCCACATCGCCACGCGCAGACCCAGCGCCGTCGAATGGTCGCCATTGGCGTTCAGCGCATCCCAGTCGCTGACCAGGAAGTCGGTTCGATCCAGGATGACGCGAGAGCCGATGGCGGCGATCACAATGGCGGCCACCAGGCCAATCGCCAGGAAGCGCGCCACGCTGGCGCGGGCGAACCGGCGGCGATTGACGAGAAGGACGACGATGCCGGTAATCGGCACGGCCACCCAGATCATGCGCGAGCCCGAATAGAGGATTGCCACGTTTCCGGCGGTCGCCGCCAGGACCAGCATCTTCCAGCGCGTCTCGATGCCCGACAGGGCGCCGGCCAGGCATAGCATGACGGCAAGGCAGGTGACGGTTGCGAAGACGATCGCGTTTCCGGCGCCGCCCTCGGCCCTTATGCCCTGCCAGTGATACTGGACGATGGCGATCGCCAATGCGCCGAAACAGGCCGCTGCGCTTGCCAGAATGGCGATGCGCGCCAGCGTGGTCTTCTCGGTGATGCTCCAGGTCGAGTAGGAGATGGGAAAGAGCAGGAAGGTGATCAGCGGCAGGAAGAGCCGCAGATCGGCCGCCAGCGTGCCGTTGACGATCGAAGCAAGCACCATGGTCGCGCAATAGGCATAGATCGCCGTCGTCAAGGCGAGCATCGGCCGGTCGATGTTGAAGCGCCGCCGCTTCGCGGCCAGCAGGAATACCGACCACACACCACCGGCATTGAAGGCGATGCTGACCAGCGAACCCAGCACCGGCGGCGAAAAAAAGCAGATGATCGAAAAATAGAAATTGATCTGTGCGGGCGAGAGGTGGCGCCGGAGCGTAGAAAACGGGTTCAAATGCTTGCTTCGCAATTTCCAGATTGCGCCCGGATCCGTGACGCCAGCCGACGGCCGGCTGGACCGACTCTGTTCGCCGCGCCTTGCCCGTTCCCCGAGCCCGTATAGCCGCTGGCGCCGTTCTGCGATAGGCCGGTTGACGATGTTCCGACAGAAATCCTTGGTTCGGAACGGCTGACATCTTCGGAACTTACGGTCCTTTCCCTGCTCCCGCGTTTTCAGCGCCCTGGCAGGATTTTCCGCTTTCCAGGCCTCGCTTGGAAAATTCGTTCCTTAATCATCATGCGTCCGGCGCGTCCTGCATTGTTATGAACAGCGCCGATCTGTTAGAACGCCCGCACGAAACAAGTTTGTCCAAGTGAAACTTGCGCCCGGGCGGCATGGAATTGCGCCCGCAATGCAGGATTTCCGCTCGACGGCACGAGAGAACGCTCGACAGTCCATGAATATCGCGCTCACGCATCTGCAACGGCTCGAGGCCGAGTCCATCCACATCTTCCGCGAGGTCGCGGCCTCTTTCTCCAAGCCGGTGATGCTCTATTCCGTCGGCAAGGATTCCTCGGTGCTGATGCATCTGGCGATGAAGGCCTTCTATCCCGCCAAGCCGCCTTTTCCCTTCCTGCATGTCGACACCACCTGGAAGTTTCGCGAGATGATCGCGTTTCGCGACCAGATGGCGCAGAAGCTCGGCTTCGACCTGCTCGTCCATGTCAACGAAGACGGTGTTCGCGACGGCATCAACCCCTTCGACCATGGTTCCAACACCCACACCCATGTGATGAAGACGGTGGCGCTGCGCCAGGCGCTCGACAAATACGGCTTCGACGCCGCTTTCGGCGGCGCCCGCCGCGACGAGGAGAAGTCGCGCGCCAAGGAGCGCATCTTCTCCTTCCGCAACGCGCAGCACTCCTGGGACCCCAAGAACCAGCGGCCGGAAATGTGGAAGATCTTCAACACCCGCATCGCGCCGGGCGAGTCGATCCGTGTCTTCCCGTTGTCCAACTGGACCGAGCTCGACATCTGGCAATACATCCTGCAGGAAAACATCCCGATCGTGCCGCTCTATTTCGCCAAGGAGCGGCCGGTGGTGGAGCGCGACGGCATGCTGATCATGAAGGACGACGACCGCATGCAGTTGCGACCCGGCGAGACCATCGAGAACCGCCTCGTGCGCTTCCGCACATTAGGCTGCTATCCGCTGACCGGCGCCATCGAATCGGACGCCGACACGCTGGAGGCCATCGTCGGCGAGATGCTGACCGCCCGCACCTCCGAGCGCCAGGGCCGCCTCATCGACCGCGACGAGGCGGGCTCGATGGAAAAGAAGAAGCGCGAGGGTTATTTCTGATAATGCGCCACATCATGGCCAAGAGCCTCGCCCCGACCGATTCGATCCGCGACTACATGGCCGCTCAGGAGAAGAAATCGCTGCTGCGCTTCCTCACTTGCGGCTCCGTCGATGACGGCAAGTCGACGCTGATCGGCCGCCTGCTTTCCGACACCAAGCAGATCTTCGAGGACCAGCTTGCCGCGCTGGAGAAGGACTCGCGCAAGCACGGCACCACCGGCGACGACATCGACTTCGCGCTGCTGGTCGACGGGCTTGAGGCCGAGCGCGAGCAGGGCATCACCATCGACGTCGCCTATCGTTTCTTCGCCACGCCGAAGCGCAAGTTCATCGTCGCCGATACGCCCGGGCACGAGCAGTACACGCGCAATATGGCGACAGGCGCCTCGACCGCCGATCTCGCCATCGTGCTGATCGATGCGCGCCAGGGCGTGCTGCGCCAGACCAGGCGTCATTCGATCATCGCCTCGCTGCTCGGCATCCGTCACATCGTGCTGGCGGTCAACAAGATCGACCTTATCAACTTCGACAAGGCTGCGTTCGACCAGATCGTCGCCGATTATGGCGAATTCGCAAAAGGGCTCGGCTTCGTCAGCGTCGTGCCGATCCCTATGTCGGCGCGTTTCGGCGATAATGTCACCAGTCGCTCGGAGCGCACGCCCTGGTATTCTGGCCCTTCGCTCATCGAGCATCTGGAAACCGTGTCGGTCGACGAAGCCGCCGTCGAGCTGCCGTTCCGCTTCCCGGTTCAGTATGTGAACCGCCCGAACCTCGATTTCCGCGGCTTCGCCGGCACCATCGCCTCGGGCACGGTTTCGCAGGGCGAGGAGGTCGTCGTTGCCAAGTCCGGCAAGGCGTCCCGGGTCAAGCGCATCGTGGCGCAGGGCGGCGACCTCGAGCAGGCTGTTGCCGGCCAGGCGATTACGCTGGTCCTCGAGGATGAGGTCGAGGTGTCGCGCGGCAACATGCTGGTGTCGCCGTCAGCGCGTCCGCAGGTCGCCGACCAGTTCGCGGCCAACATCGTCTGGTTCGACGAGCAGGCGCTGCTGCCCGGCCGCTCCTACATCCTGCGCACCGAGACCGACCAGGTCAGCGCCACGGTCACGGACCTCAAATACCGCGTCAACGTCAACGATTTCGCGCATGAGGCGGCGAAGTCGCTCGACCTTAACGAGGTCGGCGTCTGCAACCTCTCGACCCGCGCGCCGATCGCCTTCGATCCGTTTGCCGAGAACCGTACCACCGGCGCCTTCATCCTGATCGACCGCATTACCAACGCCACCGTCGGCGCCGGCATGATCCTGCATTCGCTGCGCCGCGCGGAAAACATCCACTGGCAGTCGCTCGATGTCGGCAAGCGCGGCCGCTCCGATCTGAAGAATCAGCGCCCGGCGGTGTTCTGGTTCACCGGGTTGTCCGGCTCGGGCAAGTCGACCATCGCCAACCTGTTCGAGAAGAAGCTGTTCGCGTCCGGGCGCCACACCTATATCCTCGATGGCGACAATGTCCGTCACGGGCTGAACCGCGATCTCGGCTTCACCGACGCGGACCGCGTCGAAAACATCCGCCGCGTCGCCGAAGTGGCCAAGCTGATGGCCGATGCCGGCTTGATCGTCATTGTCTCCTTCATCTCGCCCTTTGCCGCGGAGAGGCGCGTGGCCCGCGAGCTGATGGCCGAGGGCGAGTTCGTCGAGGTATTCGTCGACACGCCGTTCGAGGAATGCGCGCGCCGTGATCCGAAGGGGCTTTATGCGCGCGCCTTGAGCGGCGAGATCAAGAATTTCACCGGCGTCGATTCTCCCTATGAGGCGCCGGAGAACCCGGAAATCCATCTCAAGACCCTCGGCAGAAGCCCGCAGGAGATGGCGGAAGCCCTGGAACACTGGCTGACCGAGCGCGACATTGCCGAGGAGCAGTATGACAATGGCGGCGGTATCTGACGACGAGGCGATGCTGGGTGTCTTCGAGCGCCTGGCGCTGGAAGCAGGGCGCGAGGTCATGCGCGTCTTCCATGAAGGCTGCGCCGTCGACAGCAAGGCCGACTCCTCGCCGGTGACAGAAGCCGACCGCGAAAGCGAGAAGATCATCCTCGCCGGTCTGCGCGCCGCCTATCCACATATCCCATGTGTGGCCGAGGAAGAGGTGGCCGCCGGCATCGCCACGCCCGACCTCGACGGCGCGTTCTTCCTGATCGATCCGCTCGACGGCACCAAGGAATTCGTCAACCGCCGCACCGATTTCACCGTCAACATCGCGCTGGTGCGTCATGGCGTGCCGGAAGTCGGCGTCGTCTACGCGCCATGCACTGGGCGCTTTTTCAGCGGACGGCCTGGCAAGGCCGAGGCACTGGAGGTCGACGCCGATTATCGCATCGCCGGCCGCCGGCCGATTACGGTGAGGGCAGGGGGCACGCCACTCGCGGTCGTCGCCAGCCGTTCGCACAACACGCCCGAGACCGACGCCTTCATCCGCGACCTCGGTGCCGCCGAGATCGTCTCGGTCGGCTCGTCCCTGAAATTCTGCCTGCTCGCCGCGGCGGAGGCCGACGTCTATCCGCGCTTCGGCCGCACCATGGAATGGGACACGGCGGCGGGAGACGCCGTGCTGCGCGCCGCCGGCGGCATGACACGCACGCTGGACGGCCTGCCGCTCGTCTACGGCAAGCGCAACCAGGCCAGTGACAGCGATTTCGCCAACCCGCATTTCATCGCGACGGGGAAGGGCGCGGCGACCTGATCTCCCCCCTTGAGGGGGAGATGTCGCCGAAGGCGACAGAGGGGGTCGCCGCGCGTAGAGCGCCAGCGTCATTTCTTTTCAGCAGGGGCGTCGGCGCTTCACGCGCGGCGACCCCCTCTGGCCTGCCGGCCATCTCCCCCTCGAGGGGGGAGATTACGCACTCCTACGCCGCCGCCACATGCGCCGAGTTCGAGCCGATATAGTTGCGGATCGTCTCGATGATGCGGTCCTGGTCGGCTTCGCTGAGATAGGCGTGCATCGGCAGGCAGAGGATCTGCTTCGGCAGCGTTTCCGAGACGGCAAGGCCGGTGGGCGTGCGCGGATAGTCCTTGTAGGCCACCTGCTCATGCAGCGGCTTCACATAGTAGATCACCGACGGGATGCCTTTTTCGCCGAGATGCGCTTTCAGTCCGTCGCGCTTCGGGGTCTCTATCGCGTATTGCGCCCAGGCCGAGCGGCCGTGGCCCAGATTGCGTGACGCCTTGACGATGTCGCCGAGACCCTTGGCATAGCGGTCCGCCACAACCTGCCTGGCCACCATCTCCTCTTCGAGGATGGCGAGCTTCTCGATCAGAATCGCCGCCTGCAGCGTGTCGAGGCGCGAATTGATGCCGACGCGGACATTGTCGTATTGCGTCTCGCCCTTGCCGTGGAAGGCGAAGGAACGGAGCTTGTCGGCCAGCGCACCGTCATTGGTGAACATCGCGCCGCCATCGCCGTAGCAGCCAAGCGGCTTGGCGGGGTAAAAGCTGGTCGAGCCGACATGGCCGAAGGCGCCGCACATCTTGGCGTCGGCGGTTCCGCCGATCGCCTGGACGTCGGCGGAACCCCCCATCGACTGCGCGGCGTCCTCGATCACCAGAAGGTTCTCGCGCTTGGCGATCGCCATGATCGCGTCGTAGTCGGCCGAAAGGCCGAACAGGTCGACCGGGATGATCGCCCTTGGCTTCAGCCGGCCTTGCTTCTTGATCATTTCTATCGCCGCTTCGAGGCTGGCGATGTCAATGTTGTAGGTATCGCGGTCGACGTCGACGAAGACCGGCTCGGCCTTGGCCAACGCCACCACCTCGGCCGTCGCGGCGAAGGTGAAGCTCGGCACGAACACCGCGTCGCCCGGGCCAATGCCGGCAGCAAACAGCGGCAGAAGCAGCGCGTCGGTGCCGTTGGCGCAGGCCACAACATGCTTGACGCCGATATAGGCCGCGAGCTTGTTCTCGAATTCGGTGACTTGGGGTCCCAGGATATAGCGGCCGTCCTCGACGACGTGGTCGATCGCGGCCTTCAGCCGGTCGCGGATACGTTCGCGCTGCGCGCCAAGATCGATGAACTGCATGTCGGCCTCGATTGCTGCCAAATAAACCGGCCCGCTGGTACCAGACTTGGCGCGGCTGAGAAAGCCGGCCGGGTCCGGGGCAAATTGCCTATGTGTCGCAGCCTGTTACCGCTCTTTGCCGGCGCAATGCCCGAACAAGCCGGAAAACCGGGCTAAAACGAGCATTTTCAATGCCTTTTATCGCGTCGTTCCAACTTCAGAAACATAAAGTGATCGGCTGGCGAAGGCCTTTCGCCCATCCGGACAACCGCTTATGCGATCTCATGCCGCCAGGGCGGGTTGGCGCCGGCCCGCGAAACGGTCACCGCGGCTGCCTTGGCGCCGAGCTCCAGCGCCTTGCGGATGGCGTCCTCGGAGAGGCTGCCGATTGCCGCCTTGGTGAGCAGGCCCTGCTCGTGCAGCGAGGCAAGGATGCCGGCGTTGAAGGTGTCGCCGGCGCCGACCGTGTCGACCACCTTCACCTTCTGCGGCATGACCGTGACCTTGTGCGCCTTGTTGTAGCCGACGGCGCCTTCGCTGCCATGGGTGACGACGATAAATTTTGGTCCGCGATCCAGCCAGTTGCGCACCACATCCTCATGCGAGCCGGCCTCGTCGAACCATTTCAGGTCCTCGTCCGAGAGCTTGACGATGTCGGCCATCGCCATCATCTCGCGGATGCGCCGGAGATGCTTGGCCTTGTCCGGGATGAAGTTGGGCCGGATGTTCGGGTCGAGCATCATCACGCGGCTTTCGTGCTCGCGCCGCATGAACTCCTCATAGGCCGACCCGGCCGGCTCCGAGATCAGGCTGATCGCGCCGAACAGCATCGCCTCGATCTCGGCGCCGAGCTTCGGCAGGTCCTCGATGGTCAGCATGCGCCCGGCGGTGTTCTCGTCATAGAAAGTGTAGGTCGCCTGGCCGTTGGTGAGCCGTACGAAGGCGAGCGTGGTCGGGCGAGGGGACGTGTGCGCATAGGTGGAGCTCACCTTGCTGGCGCCGAGCGCCTCGCGGAACTGGCCGCCGAACAGGTCGGAGGAGAGGCCCGAGAAGAATCCCGCCGGGGCGCCGAGCCGGCCGAGCGCGATCGCCGAATTGAACACCGCCCCGCCGACATAGGGCGCGAAGGCGGCTTCGCCTTCCGTCGTGATGCGCGGCAGCATGTCGATCAGGGCTTCGCCACAGCAAAGGATCATGTCGTCTTGGTCTCCGGCGGATGGATCACGCCCTTGCGGATGATGATATTGGCAAAGAGCCTGGGTTCGCTGGTCGCCACGATCGCGTGCGCGACCTTGACGCGTGCATAGAAGTCGGGCCCGGCCAGTGCAACCACCTTATGGCCCGGCGCGCGTCTGGCGCAAACCGCTTCCATCTCGCGATGCACGGGGTCGGCCAGCGCCGGGTCGCCGTTGACCGAGGCACGGAACAGCGCTTCCGGCACCGCCTCGTCCACCGGCAGCACGCTGAGCACGGCGTCAAGCACCGGGATGATATGGTGGCCATCCACGCGGATCAGCCGGCGCGCCTGTTCCTCGGCCGGATAATTGCCGTCGACGATGGCGATCTCGTCTCCATGGCCCATTGCCCTGAGCGTTGCCAGGAACTGCGGCCCGAGCAGCGAGGGGACTCCGATCAACATCGTCAGGCGCCCCCGGATGTGTTCGGCCCGATCAGGAAGCGCTCGGAAAGCGGCAAGCTGGCGCCGCCCAGCGCCCGCGCATGGATGCCGACGGTCCCCTCGCGCACGAAAGGCAGCTTCAGTCCCTCGGCGTCGATGCCGGAAATGGCTTGCCGGATTGCCTCGACAAGACGGCGCCGCACCTCGAGCGGCATCCAGCCGTCGATCACCGCCGCTTCGAAATCGATGACGGACGAGGCTGCGACGATGGCATAGGCAAGCGCGCGCGAGGCGCTGGCGATCCACTCGTCGAGCTCGGCGCCGATGTCGCCCCATTCCTGCGGCGAGGTCCACAGATAGGAGCCGTCGATGCCCTTGGCGGAAAGCGCCTTCTCCAGCATTGCAATCGAGGCGACGTCGATGAGCTGCGTCGGCTTGCCGTCCGGCCCCGGCACCGGCATTGATCCGAGCGCGCCGGCGTTCCCCTTCGGTCCGCTGTAAAGACGGCCGTTGAGAACGATGCCGCCGCCGGCAAAGGCGCCGATATAGAAATAGACGAAGTCGCGCGCCGCGCCCGCCTGGCCGAAGACAAGCTCGGCGCCGCAGGCCGAAGTCGCGTCATTCTGCAGGTAGACGGGGAACTCGCACTGCGCCTGGATGTCGGCGCGTATGTCGCGATGGCGCCATTCCTCCATCACGTCGCGCGGCGCGCCAGCCGTGTCGGCCCAGTTCCACAGTTCGAACGGCATGGCGACGCCGAGCCCGGCAATGCGCTTGTCCTGCGCCGGCGTCAGTTCGCCGCGCATCGTCCTGATGCCGGCGGTGACGAACTCGACGGTCTCGCGCGGTGCGGGATAGCGGTAGGAGTGCTGCAGCATGGCGCGCACATTGCCGAGAAAGTCGATCAGCACCAGCTCGGCACTGCGGCGACCGATCTTGAGGCCCATGAAGAAGGCGCCTTCCGGGTTGAGCGCCATCGGGATCGAAGGCTGGCCGATCTTGCCGCGCAGCGGCGCCTGGCGCACCAGCAGCTTGTCTTCCTCGAGCTCGCGCATGATGACCGACACCGTCTGGGCCGACAGCCCGGTCATGCGCGCGATATCGGATTTGGCCAGGCTGCCGTGCTGGCGCACCAGGGACAGCACCAACCGCTCATTATGGTCGCGCATGCCGCTCTGGTTGGTGCCGCGATGCAGCCGGCTCTTCAAAGCCTCGGGCGAACCGCGCCTCGCAATGCCGGTCTCCACCCTGTTCCTCCCGTCTGTTTCCCCGCGATGCTTTTCGTTCAGAATGAGTGAACGACGCAAGAGTGTCAATAATAAATAAGAGTGATTTAATTATTGACAGCCGTTCAGTCCTGGTGTTTTTTGAGGTGTGTCCACGCTGGGAGAAAAGGTGGATGCGCTTGAGGCGCCGGGTGGCCGGCGTCCGCAACAGTTCCATTGGGAGGAAAATCGTGACCAAGAAATCACTGCTGAAGTCTACCGTGTTTGCGGCCGCCGGCTTGGGCCTGATGGCGTTCGCTTCGTCGGCATCCGCCGCCGGCGTCGGCGCCTGCCTGATCACCAAGACCGACACCAATCCCTTCTTCGTCAAGATGAAGGAAGGCGCGACCGCCAAAGCCAAGGAGCTTGGCGTCGACCTCAAGACCTATGCCGGCAAGATCGACGGTGACAGCGAAAGCCAGGTTGCGGCGATCGAAAGCTGCATCGCCGACGGCGCCAAGGGTATCCTGATTACCGCTTCCGACACCAAGGGCATCGTGCCGACGGTGAAGAAGGCGCGTGACGCCGGCCTGCTGGTGATTGCGCTCGACACGCCGCTGGATCCGATCGATGCCGCCGACGCCACCTTCGCCACCGACAACCTCGAAGCCGGCAAGTTGATCGGCGCCTGGGCTGCCGCCACGCTCGGCGACAAGGCCAAGGACGCCAAGATCGGCTTCCTCGACCTCACCCCCTCGCAGCCGACCGTCGACGTGCTGCGCGACCAGGGCTTCATGATGGGCTATGGCATCGACGTGAAGGACCCCAACAAGATCGGCGATGAGGACGATCCGCGCATCGTTGGCCATGACGTCACCAACGGCAACGAGGAAGGCGGCCGCAAGGCGATGGAAAACCTTCTGCAGAAGGACAACACCATCAATGTCATCCACACCATCAATGAGCCCGCCGCTGTGGGTGCCTATCAGGCGCTCAAGGCCGTCGGTCTGGAAAAGCAGGTGCTGATCGTCTCGGTCGACGGCGGCTGCCCCGGCGTCAAGTCGGTCACCGAAGGCGTGATCGGCGCCACCTCGCAGCAATATCCGCTGCAGATGGCGGCGCTCGGCATCGAGGCGATCGCCGCTTTCGCAAAGGACGGCACCAAGCCGAAGCCGACCGAAGGCAAGAACTTCTTCGACACCGGCGTCAACCTCGTCACCGACAAGCCGGCAAACGGTGTCAAGTCGATCGACACCAAGGAAGGCCTCGCCAAGTGCTGGGGCTGATGGTTGCCTGAGCGCACAAACCTCGCGGCTGGGGGCTTGATCCCCGGCCGCATCGGGTGGACGATGCATTTTCGTAAGCGCTGATAAGCCCGGCGACAGACCGGAATGCGTAAACGCGGCACGGAGCCATGACGAAGCTCCGTGAGACGGGAGGATATATGTCTCAAATCCAGGAATTCGAGAAAGTTCTCTCGAGCAGCGACACCAGCGTCGCCGCCTTCGATGAGCACGGCAAGTCGTTCGTGAAGCGCGCCCAGCATTTCCTGCACTCCACGCCGGCCGCCGTGCCGCTGATCGTGCTGGTCTTGTCGATCATCATCTTCGGTATCGCCATCGGCGGACGGTTCTTCTCGTCCTACACCCTGACGCTGATCCTGCAGCAGATCGCCATCGTCGGCATTCTGGGCGCCGCCCAGACGCTGGTCATCCTGACCGCCGGCATCGATCTGTCGATCGGCGTGATCATGGTGATTTCTGCCGTCATCATGGGCAACTGCGCCATCACCTACGGTATGCCGACCATCCTCGCCGTTATCGTGGGTCTTGCCGCCGGCGGCGCCTGCGGGCTGCTCAACGGCCTTCTAGTTGCCTACATGAAGCTGCCGCCGTTCATCGTCACGCTCGGCACCTGGAACATCGTCATGGCCACGAATTTCATCTATTCGGCCAACGAGACGATCCGCGACGCCGATGTCGATGCGCAGGCGCCGCTTCTGCACCTGTTCGCGATGAGCTTCAGGGTCGGCTCCGCCGTGTTGACGGCCGGTGTCATTGCCACGGTCGTGCTGGTGGCGGTGCTTTGGTACGTGCTCAACCACACCGCCTGGGGCCGCCATGTCTATGCCGTCGGAGACGATCAGGAGGCCGCGAAACTGTCGGGCATCCAGACCAAGAAGGTGCTGATTACGGTCTACGCCCTTGCGGGGCTGATCGCCGCTTTCGCGGCCTGGGTCTCGATCGGCCGCAACGGCTCGATCTCACCGTCCGCCGCCGTCACCGACTACAATCTGCAGGCCATCACCGCGACGGTGATCGGCGGCATCTCGCTCTTCGGCGGCCGCGGCTCGATCCTCGGCACGCTGTTCGGCGCCATGATCGTCGGCGTCGTCTCGATGGGCCTCAACATGCTGGGCGCCGATCCGCAATGGAAAGTGTTGCTCACCGGGGTGCTGATCATCGGCGCCGTGGCGGTAGATCAATGGATCAGAAAGGTTTCGGCATAGCCATGACCCAGGACCCCATCCTCACCGCGCGCGGTCTTACCAAGCGCTATGGTCGTGTCACGGCCCTCGACAATGCCGATTTCGACCTCTATCCGGGCGAAATCCTGGCGGTGATCGGCGACAACGGCGCCGGCAAATCATCGCTCATCAAGGCGATTTCCGGCGCGGCCGTGCCCGATGAAGGTGAAATCCGGCTTGAAGGCAAGCCCGTTGCCTTCAAGTCGCCGATGGAGGCTCGAGAAGCCGGCATCGAGACGGTCTACCAGAACCTGGCGCTGTCGCCGGCGCTGTCGATCGCCGACAACATGTTTCTCGGTCGCGAAATCCGTAAGCCCGGCCCACTCGGAAGCTGGTTCCGCATGCTCGATCGTCCGGCGATGGAAAAGCGCGCCCGCGACAAGCTGACCGAGCTCGGGCTGATGACCATCCAGAACATCAGCCAGGCGGTGGAAACGCTGTCCGGCGGCCAGCGCCAGGGCGTGGCGGTGGCGCGCGCCGCCGCCTTCGGCTCCAAAGTCGTGATCATGGACGAGCCGACCGCGGCGCTCGGCGTCAAGGAAAGCCGGCGCGTGCTGGAGCTGATCCTCGACGTCAAGAAGCGCGGCCTGCCGATCGTGCTCATTTCGCACAACATGCCGCATGTCTTCGAGGTCGCCGATCGCATCCACATCCACCGCCTCGGCCGCCGCCTCTGTGTCGTCGATCCGAAGCAGATTTCCATGTCGGATGCCGTCGCGCTCATGACGGGCGCCAAGAAGCCGCCGGAGGATGCGCTGGCGGCCTGATCTCCAGGATAAGTCAATTGCGGCAGGCAAGCTGTTGGCTCGATCGCTAAATCGATTGAACGCATGCTGCAATGCGATAGGATGGGCTGGGAGAAACGGCGAAAGCCGCTATGATCAGGCCAACTGAACGAGAGGCGAAATGACATCCGCCATGACGATCGAAGTCCCTGTCCTCGACCATCCCGATCCCAAGACGCTCGCCGAAGAGGTCTTGATGTCGCTCAAATACCGGGTCGGCAAGGACACCACCGTCGCAACGCCCTATGACTGGCTGACCGCCTCGATCAAGGTCGTGCGCGACCGCATCCTCGATCACTGGATCCAGGCGACCAAGGAAGCCTACGACCAGCAGGAAAAGCGCGTCTATTACCTATCGCTCGAATTCCTCATCGGCCGCCTGATGCGCGACGCCTTCTCCAATCTCGGCCTGATGGAGAACATGCGCGAGGCGCTGTCCTCGCTCGGCGTCGACCTCGACCTGATCGCCGGCCTCGAGCCGGACGCAGCACTCGGCAATGGCGGCCTCGGCCGTCTCGCCGCCTGCTTCATGGAAAGCATGGCGACCGTCGACATTCCCGCCCATGGCTACGGCATCCGCTACGCCAACGGCATGTTCCGCCAGGAAATCCAGGGTGGCTGGCAGGTGGAGCTGCCGGAGACCTGGCTCGACCACGGCAATCCATGGGAGTTCGAGCGGCGCGAACGCTCCTTCGAGGTCGGCTTCGGCGGCTCGGTGGAATCGATCACCGCGAAGGACGGCCGGCTCGAGCGCCATGTCTGGAAGCCGACCGAGCACGTGCTTGCCGTCGCCTATGACACGCCGGTGGCCGGCTGGCGCGCCAGGCGCGTCAACACGCTGAGGCTCTGGTCCGGCATGCCGATCGACCCGATCCTGCTCGACAAGTTCAACGCCGGCGACCACATCGGCGCGCTGGCCGAAAGCAACAAGGCCGACGCGCTGTCGCGCGTGCTTTATCCGGCCGATTCCCACATGGCCGGCCAGGAGTTGAGGCTGCGGCAGGAATATTTCTTCTCGACCGCTTCGCTGCAGGACATCGTCCAGCGCCACCTCAGCCAGTATGGCGACCTGAAGTCATTGCCTGACAAGGCGGCGATCCATCTCAACGACACCCATCCCGCGGTCGCGGTGCCGGAGCTGATGCGGCTGCTGATGGACGTCCATGGCATGGATTTCGACCTTGCCTGGGACATCACCAAGCGCACCTTCGGCTACACCAACCACACGCTGCTGCCCGAGGCGCTGGAAAGCTGGCCGGTGCCGCTGTTCGAGCGGCTTTTGCCGCGCCACATGCAGATCGTCTACGCCATCAATGCCCAGGTGCTGCTGGAGGCGCGGGCCACCGGAAAATTCTCGGGCGAGCAGATCGCCCGGATCTCGCTGATCCAGGAAAATGGCGACCGCCGCGTGCGCATGGGCAATCTGGCCTTTGTCGGCTCGCATTCGATCAATGGCGTCTCGGCCCTGCACACCGAACTGATGAAGGAGACGGTGTTCGCCGATCTCCACAAGCTCTATCCCGACCGCATCAACAACAAGACCAACGGCATCACGCCCCGCCGCTGGCTGATCCAGTGCAATCCCGGCCTGACCGCGCTTGCGCGCGAGGCGATCGGCGACCGCTTCATGGACGACATCGAGAAGATCAAGGCGCTCGATCCGCTCGCCGACGACGCGGCCTTCCGCGAAAAGTTCGCCGCCGTGAAGCGGCAGAACAAGGCGCGGCTTGCCAACCTCGTCGCCGACCGGCTGGGCATCAGGCTCGACCCATCGGCGCTGTTCGACATCC
Organism: Mesorhizobium sp. WSM3859; assembly: GCF_002295065.1. GTDB lineage: Bacteria > Pseudomonadota > Alphaproteobacteria > Rhizobiales > Rhizobiaceae > Mesorhizobium. The sequence goes on along the minus strand of NZ_NSGG01000002.1, from coordinate 470,394 downwards.
AGGTCAAGCGCATCCACGAATACAAGCGCCAATTGCTCAACATCCTCGAAGCGATCGCGCTTTACGACCAGATCCGCTCGCATCCCGAGCGGGACTGGATGCCGCGCGTGAAGTTCTTCGGCGGCAAGGCGGCGCCGAGCTACCACAACGCCAAGCTGATCATCAAACTGGCCAACGACGTCGCGAAGGTCGTCAACGGCGATCCGTCGGTGCGCGGCCTGCTGAAGGTCGTGTTCGTGCCGAACTACAATGTCAGCCTGGCCGAGGTGATGATGCCGGCCGCCGACCTCTCCGAGCAGATATCGACCGCCGGCATGGAGGCGTCCGGCACCGGCAACATGAAGTTCGCGCTGAACGGCGCGCTGACCATCGGCACGCTCGACGGCGCCAATGTCGAGATCAAGGAACATGTCGGTGACGACAACATCTTCATCTTCGGCCTCACCACCGCCGAAGTCGCCGAGCGACGCAACAATGGCTACAATCCGCGCGAAGTGATCGAGGCCTCGCCGGAACTGTCACAGGCGGTGTCCGCCATTTCCTCCGGCGTCTTCTCGCCCGACGATCCGGGCCGCTACCGCGACTTGATGAACGGCCTCTACCAGAGCGACTGGTTCATGGTGGCGGCCGATTTCGATTCCTACGCCGCCTGCCAGCGCGAGGTCGACGCCGTCTGGCGCGACAGCCCCGACTGGTACGCGCGCGCCATCCGCAACGTCGCCCGCGTCGGCTGGTTCTCGTCCGATCGCACAATCCGCCAATATGCGAAAGACATCTGGAACGTGCCCGTCTGATATGATTGCATGAGCCACGAAGAATGTGGCCCAGGTGCATGTCGCCCAAAAGTGCGTAGCAGTTTTGGGGCTACCACATGCACCAAGACAAAGAATAGCGCATGCCGCACCAAGGCATGCGCCAGAACAAGATGCCCGGGGAGGGCGACCGCTTGATGAGGAAGCCGCGCGCGACCGCTGCGACAAGCGGGCCGGACGGACTGGCGCCAGCCGGAGATGTCGCGGCGATTGTCGCCGGAACGCATGGCAATCCTTTCGCGGTTCTGGGCGTGCATGAGGCCGGCAAGGGCTTCGTCGCCCGCTGCTTCGTGCCCAACGCCGAATTCGTCACCGCCCATACGCTGACCGGCAAGGAGGCCGGCGAGCTGTCGCGCCGCGACGATGCCGGCTTCTTCGAGGGCAAGGTCTCGATCCGCAAGCGCCAGCCGCTGCGCTACCATGCCAGGAATGCCGGCGGCAACTGGTGGCTGGCCGATCCCTATTCCTTCGGCCCGGTGCTGGGGCCGATGGACGACTATTACATGGCCGAGGGCTCGCATCTGAGGCTCTTCGACAAGCTCGGCGCCCACATCATCGACCACGAAGGCGCCACCGGCGTGCATTTCGCGGTCTGGGCGCCCAATGCCAGGCGCGTCTCCGTGGTCGGGGCTTTCAACGACTGGGATGGCCGCCGCCACACCATGCGCGACCGCAAGGACACCGGCATCTGGGAGCTGTTCATTCCCGATATCGGCGCGGGCCAGCCCTACAAATTCGAGATCATCGCGCCCGACGGCGTGCGCCTGCCGCTCAAGGCCGACCCGTTCGCCTTCGAATCGGAACTGCGCCCGGCGACCGCCTCGGTGACGGCGCCGCCGATGGCGCATCAATGGGGCGACGAGGCGCATCGCGGCTACTGGCGCAAGGCCGATCCCCGGCGCGAGGCGATCTCGATCTACGAGGTCCATGCCGGCTCTTGGCAGCGCCGCGACGACGACACGTTCCTCTCCTGGGACGAGCTAGCTGCGCGGCTGATCCCTTACGCGGTCGATACGGGCTTCACCCACATCGAGTTCCTGCCGATCTCGGAGCATCCTTACGACCCGTCCTGGGGCTACCAAACCACCGGCCTTTATGCGCCGACGGCCCGTTTCGGCGACCCCGACGGCTTCGCCCGTTTCGTCGACGGTGCGCACCGCGCCGGCATCGGCGTCATCCTCGATTGGGTGCCGGCGCATTTCCCGGTCGACGAGCACGGGCTGGTGAAATTCGACGGCACCGCGCTCTACGAGCATGCCGATCCGCGCCAGGGTTTCCATCCCGATTGGAACACCGCGATCTACAATTTCGGCCGCCGCGAGGTGGTGTCGTTCCTCGTCAACAACGCGCTGTTCTGGGCGGAGAAATACCATGTCGACGGATTGCGCGTCGACGCGGTCGCCTCGATGCTCTACCTCGATTATTCGCGCAAGGCGGGCGAGTGGATCCCCAATGAGAAGGGCGGGCGCGAGAACCTGCAGGCCGTCAGCTTCCTGCAGAAGATGAACAAGGAGCTTTACGGCCACCACCCCGGCGTGATGACGATCGCCGAGGAATCGACCTCATGGCCGAAAGTGTCGCGTCCCGTGCATGAAGGCGGCCTCGGCTTCGGCTTCAAGTGGAACATGGGCTTCATGCATGACACGCTGGAGTACCTTTCCAAGGAGCCGATCTTCCGCAAGCACCACCACAACGAACTTACCTTTGGCCTGGTCTATGCTTTCTCTGAGAATTTCGTGCTGCCGCTGTCGCATGACGAGGTCGTGCACGGCAAAGGCACGCTGCTCCACAAGATGGCAGGCGATGACTGGCAGAAATTTGCGACGCTGCGCGCCTATTACGCCTTCATGTGGGGCTATCCCGGCAAGAAGCTACTGTTCATGGGCCAGGAATTCGCCCAGCGCCGCGAGTGGAGCGAGGAACGCGCGCTCGACTGGAACCTGCTCGAATTCGCGCCGCATCGCGGCGTCTGGCAGACGGTGCGCGACCTGAACTATCTCTACCGTTCCCGCCCGGCGCTGCACGCGCGCGACTGCGAGCCGGAAGGCTTTTCCTGGCTGATCGTCGACGATCGCGACAATTCGGTCTTCGCCTGGTTGCGCAGCGCGCCGGACGGCAACCCGATCGCCGTCATCTCCAATTTCACGCCGGTGCCGCGCGAGAACTATCGTGTGCCGCTGCCAAGGGCGGGAACGTGGCGCGAAATCATCAATACGGACGCCGCCGACTATGGCGGCTCCGGTATGGGCAATGGCGGCGGGGTCAAGGCAAGCGGGGAAGGGGGCGGCGTATCGGCGACGATGCTTCTGCCGCCGCTGTCGACGATCATGCTGGAATTCGTCACGGATTGAAGCAGATGATGTGTCATCCTGCTCTTGCAACGATCCGGGCAGCTTATTTGGGAGGGTAACAAAATGGCAGAACTCAAAAGAACCCAGCCGCTGGCGCGCGACGCCATGGCCTATGTGCTGGCCGGGGGCCGCGGCAGCCGCCTGAAGGAGCTGACCGACCGGCGCGCCAAACCCGCCGTCTATTTCGGCGGCAAGACGCGCATCATCGACTTCGCGCTCTCCAACGCGCTGAACTCCGGCATCCGCCGCCTCGGGGTCGCCACCCAGTACAAGGCGCATTCGCTGATCCGCCACCTGCAGCGCGGCTGGAACTTCCTGCGGCCCGAGCGAAACGAAAGCTTCGACATCCTGCCTGCCTCGCAGCGCGTTTCGGAAACGCAATGGTACGAAGGCACTGCCGACGCGGTCTACCAGAACATCGACATCATCGAGGCCTATGGCCCGGAATACATGGTCATCCTCGCCGGCGACCACATCTACAAGATGGACTACGAGCTGATGCTGCGCCAGCATGTCGATGCCGGCGCCGACGTCACCGTCGGCTGCCTGGAGGTGCCGCGCATGGAGGCGACCGGTTTCGGCGTCATGCATGTCGACGCCAAGGACAACATCATCGCTTTCGTCGAAAAGCCGGCCGATCCGCCGGGCATCCCAGACAAGCCGGAATTCGCGCTCGCCTCGATGGGCATCTATGTCTTCAAGACCAAGTTCCTTATGGAGCAGCTGCGCCGCGACGCCGCCGAGCCCGGCTCCAGCCGCGACTTCGGCAAGGACATCATCCCCTATATCGTGCAGCACGGGAAGGCGATCGCGCATCGCTTCGCAAAATCCTGCGTGCGCTCCTCGCATGAATCCGAACCCTATTGGCGCGACGTCGGAACCGTCGACGCCTATTGGGAAGCCAATATCGACCTCACCGACATCACGCCCGAGCTCGATCTCTACGACCGCGACTGGCCGATCTGGACCTATGCGGAATTGAAGCCGCCGGCAAAGTTCGTGCATGACGAGGATGGCCGCCGCGGCGAGGCGATCTCCTCGCTGGTGTCCGGCGACTGCATCGTCTCCGGCGCCTCGCTGCGCCGCAGCCTGATCTTCACCGGCGCGCGCATCAATTCCTACTCCAAGCTCGAGGAGGTGGTGATGTTGCCCGACGTGACCGTCGGCCGCAACGCGCGCCTCAAGCGCGTCGTCATCGACCATGGCGTGCAGATCCCGGAGGGCCTGGTGGTCGGCGAGGATCCGGCCCTCGACGCCAAGCGTTTTCGCGTATCGGAAAAGGGCATCTGCCTGATCACGCAGGACATGATCAACAAGTTGTCGACCCCGTAGGGTCGATCAACAAGCTGTCGACCTGATAAGGTCGATTAGCAAGTTGTCGACCTGATAGGGTTGCCGTCAACCCGCTAGGGTTGATCGGCAAGCTGACGGGTCTATCAGCAAGCTGACGGGTCGATCAGCAAGCTGACGACTTGATCAACAGATTGTCACTTTGACCTGTCATGTTGAGAGGGGAATGTGGAGCGCATGCAGGTTCTCTCGGTCACGCCCGAAATCTTCCCGCTGATCAAGACCGGCGGGCTCGCTGACGTGACCGGCGCCTTGCCGATCGCGCTGGCCGGGAAGGGCGTGGCGATGCGCACGCTGGTTCCCGGCTATCCCGTGGTGATGGCGGCCTTCACCAAGAAGAAACCCGTCTACCAGTACCCGCTGCTGCAGGGCGGCAAGGCCTCGGTCCATGCCGTCAAGATCGGCGATCTCGACCTCTTCGTGTTGGACGCGCCGCATCTCTTCGATCGTCAGGGCGGCCCTTACGGCACCGCTTCCGGCGCCGACTGGCCGGACAATTGGCGGCGTTTCGCGGCGCTCAGCCAGGTCGGCGGCGACATTGCCGGCGGCGGCATCTCCGGCTACCAGCCCGACATCGTGCACGCCCATGACTGGCAGTCGGCGATGACGCTTGCCTATATGCGCTACGGCAAGGCGGTCGGAGTGCCGTCGCTGATCACCGTGCACAACCTTGCCTTCCAGGGCCAGTTCGGCGCCGGCATCTTCGGCGAGCTCGGCCTGCCGGGTGTGGCGATGCAGCTCGACGGCGTCGAATATTATGGCGGCGTCGGCTATCTGAAGGCCGGGCTACAGGCTGGCTGGGCGATCACCACGGTGAGCCCGACCTATGCGCAGGAAATCCGCTCGCCGGAATTCGGCATGGGCCTCGACGGGCTGATCAACATGCGCGCCACCGACCTCTACGGCATCGTCAACGGCATCGATGTCGACATCTGGAATCCCGAGACGGACAAGCATCTGGTCGCCAAATACTCGGCGGCGACGCTCGAAGCCCGCGCCAAGAACCGCAAGGCGGTCGAGGAGCGGTTCGGCCTTGAGGCGGACGGCAGCCCGATCGTCTGCGTCATCAGCCGGCTGACGTGGCAGAAGGGCATGGACATTCTGGCCGCCGTCGTCGACGGCATCGTCGCCGCCGGCGCGCGACTCGCCATCCTGGGCTCGGGCGACGCCGGCCTCGAAGGCACGCTGCTCGCCGCCGCGGCACGCCATCGCGGCCGTGTCGGCGTCGTCGTGGGTTATGACGAGGGCCTTTCGCATGTCATGCAGGGCGGCTGCGACGCCATCATCATCCCGTCGCGCTTCGAGCCTTGCGGGCTGACCCAGCTCTATGGCCTGCGCTATGGCTGTGTGCCAGTCGTCGCCCGCACCGGCGGCCTCGCCGACACCATCATCGACGCCAACGAGGCGGCGTTGTCGGCAGGCGTCGCCACCGGCTTCCAGTTCGCGCCCAACAATGGCGGCGCGATGCTCCATGCCATCCAACGTCTGGTCGAGGTTCACGCCAGGCCGGCGGTCTGGGCCTCGATCCAGCGCCAGGGCATGAAGGCCGATGTCTCCTGGGACAAGAGCGCCGAAAAATACGTCGAACTCTATCGCTTGCTGCTTTCGAAAAGGGCTGCCTGAGGCATGATAAAAACCGTCCCCACCAAACCCTATACCGACCAGAAGCCCGGCACGTCCGGCCTGCGCAAGAAGGTCCCGGTGTTCCAGCAGGAGCACTATGCCGAGAACTTCATCCAGTCGATCTTCGACGCGCTGGACGGTTTTCAGGGCAAGACGCTGGTGATCGGCGGCGACGGCCGCTTCTACAACCGCGAGGTCATCCAGAAGGCCATCGCCATCGCCGCCGGCAACGGCTTCGGCAAGGTGATGGTCGGCCAGGGTGGCATCCTCTCGACGCCGGCCGCCTCCAACGTCATCCGCAAATACAAGACCTTCGGCGGCATCATCTTGTCGGCCAGCCACAATCCCGGCGGGCCCCACGAGGACTTCGGCATCAAGTACAATGCCGGCAATGGCGGCCCGGCGCCGGAAAAGATCACCGACGCGATCTTCGCAAAGTCGAAGGAGATCAAGAGCTTCAAGATCGCCGATATCGGCGAGATCGACATCGATACGATCGGCACCGTCAAGGCCGGAGACATGACGGTCGAGATCATCGACCCGGTCAAGGACTATGCCGAATTGATGGAGAGCCTGTTCGACTTCGAGGCGCTGAGGAAGCTCTTCAAATCGGGCTTCCGCATGCGCTTCGATGCCATGCACGCGGTGACCGGTCCCTATGCCAAGGAGATCCTCGAACGACGGCTCGGCGCGCCGGATGGCACCTGTCGCAACTTCAAGCCGCTGCCCGATTTCGGCGGCCACCATCCCGACCCGAACCTAGTGCACGCCAAGCATCTCTATGACGAGATGATGGGACCGGATGCGCCGGATTTCGGCGCGGCTTCGGACGGCGACGGGGACCGCAACCTGATCATCGGCAAAGGCATTTTCGTGACACCGTCGGACTCGGTGGCGATGCTTGCCGCCAATGCCAAACTGGCGCCGGGCTACAAGGAGGGCCTGAAGGGCATCGCCCGCTCGATGCCGACCAGTGGTGCTGCCGACCGGGTCGCCGAAAAGCTTGGCATCGGCATCTACGAGACACCGACCGGCTGGAAGTTCTTCGGCAACCTGCTCGACGCCGGCATGGCGACCATCTGCGGCGAGGAAAGCGCCGGCACCGGCTCCAACCATGTGCGCGAGAAGGACGGATTGTGGGCCGTGCTTTTGTGGCTCAACATCCTCGCCGCGCGCGGCGAGAGCTGCAAGCAGATCGTCACCGAGCACTGGGCGACCTACGGCCGCAACTACTATTCGCGCCACGACTATGAGGAGGTCGAGAGCGACCGCGCCAACGCGCTGGTGGACGAGCTGCGCGCCAAGCTCGGTTCGCTGCCCGGCACGACCGTGCGCGGCCTCAAGATCGCCAAGGCCGACGACTTCGCCTATCACGACCCGGTCGATGGATCGGTGAGCAAGAACCAGGGTATCAGGATCCTGTTCGAAGGCGGCTCGCGCGTCGTGCTGCGCCTTTCCGGCACCGGCACCTCGGGAGCTACGCTACGCGTCTATATCGAGCGCTACGAACCGGACAAGGCCAGACACGACCTCGACACCCAGGAAGCGCTGGCCGACTTGATCGCCGCCGCCGACGACATCGCCGGCATCAAGAGCCATACCGGCCGCAACAAGCCGAGCGTGATTACTTGAGGGTGGCGGGGCGCGCCTTTCCTTCCCCCCTTGTGGGGGAAGGTGGATCGGCGCGCAGCGCCGAGACGGATGAGGGGTGCTGGCCGGATCGCCGTCGTCGCCAAGCTGGAGCCCCCCTCATCCGTCGCCTTCGGCGACACCTTCTCCCACAAGGGGAGAAGGGGGAGCCTACATGACCCTCGGCGCAACCATCACCCCCGAAGGCATCCGCTTCGCCGCCTGGTCCTCATCGGCTCGCCGCCTCTGGGTCTCACTCTTCGACGACAGCGGCACCCGCGAGGTTGAGCGGCTGGAGTTGAAGCCTGAAGGCGAGGGCGTGCATGCGCTCTCTGTCTCCGGCCCCGTTCCAGGCACGCGCTACGGCTTCCGCGCCGATGGCGATTATGCGCCGGAGCGTGGCCTATGGTTCGACCCGGACAAGCTGCTCACCGATCCCTACGCCATCGAAATCGACCGGCCATATCAGTACCACTGGCGATTGGCCGCGAAGCGCAACGAAGGCGCCGACACCGCCTCGCTGATGCCCAAAGCAATCGTGGTAGCGCCACCTGAAGCTGTGGCGCCTTTGCCACCCCTCTTCAAACCCGGTGGCCTGATCTACGAGCTCAATGTCCGCTCCTTCACCAAGCTCCATCCCGACATTCCGGGGGCGCAGCGCGGCACCATCGCCGCGCTCGCCCACCCTGCCATCATCGAGCACCTGAAACGTCTCGGCGTCTCGGCCGTCGAATTGATGCCGGTCACCGCCTCGATTGACGAGCGGCACCTGCCGCCATTGGGGCTGAGCAACGCCTGGGGCTACAACCCCGTCACCTTCATGGCGCTCGATCCGCGCCTGGCGCCCGGCGGTCTCAAGGAACTGCGCGACACCGTCGCCGCGCTCCGCGAAGCCGGCATCGGCACCATCCTCGACCTCGTCTTCAACCATACCGGCGAAAGCGACCGGCTCGGGCCGACGCTGTCGCTGCGCGGGCTCGATGCGCTGGCCTATTACCGGCATCAGCCGGACGGCAGGCTGGTCAATGACACCGGCACCGGCAACACCGTCGCCTGCGACCATCCGGTGGCGCGCGAGATGGTGCTCGACACGTTGCGCCACTTCGTCCGCTTCGCCGGCGTCGACGGCTTCCGCTTCGACCTGGCGCCGGTGCTCGGCCGCGTCGACGGCGCCTTCGATCCGGACGCGCCGCTGCTTCGGGCCATCGCCGGCGATTCCGTGCTTGCCGACCGCGTGCTGATCGCCGAGCCTTGGGATATCGGCCCGAACGGCTATCAGCTCGGCAACTTCCGCCCGCCCTATCTGGAATGGAACGACCGCTACCGCGACGATGTCAGACGCTTCTGGCGCGGCGATGCCGGCGCGATCGGCGCCCTGGCCACGCGGCTTGCCGGTTCTTCCGATGTCTTCGGCCGGGAAGGCCGACCGACGACCCGCAGTGTCAACTTCATCGCCGCGCATGACGGCATGTCGCTCGCCGACATCGTCGCCTATGAGCGCAAGCACAACGAGGCCAACGGCGAGCAGAATCGCGACGGCCACAACGACAATCTGTCGTGGAACAACGGCGCCGAGGGTGAAACGGACGACGAGGCGATCAGCCTGGCCCGCTCCAGCGACCGGCGCGGGTTGCTCGCCACGCTCTTTGCATCGCGCGGCACCATCATGCTGACTGCAGGCGACGAGTTCGGCCGCACGCAGAAGGGCAACAACAACGCCTATGCGCAGGACAACGCCATCACCTGGCTCGATTGGGCTGGCCGCGATCACGCGCTGGAGCAATACGCATCGTCGCTGGCCGCGCTGCGGCGCGCCTTCCCGGTGCTGGCGGATCCACACTTCCTGACCGGCGAGCCCGCCGACGGAGAGGAATTTCCCGACGTGGCTTGGCTGATCGAGACCGGCGCGCCGCTCGGCGATACGGACTGGAACGATGCGGGCCGACATCGCCTCGTCATGCTGCTCGGCGACAGCGGAGGCGGCCGCCTTGCCGTGATGATCAATGGCGATCGCCGGCAATGCGTCTTCACCTTGCCGGCGCGGGAAGGCTTCGAGTGGCGCCCGGCGATCGAGACGCAACCGGTCGATCTCACGCGGCCGTTGCCCGGTCGAAGCGTCGGTTTCATGATCGAGCGGCGCGCCGCTGGATCGCGCAACAGGAAAGGCTCATGATGGCTGGCGACAATTCCGGGCAAGGGAGCGAATGGTGGCGCGGCTGCGTCATCTATCAGGTCTATCCGCGCTCCTTCCAGGACACGACCGGCGACGGCAGCGGCGACCTCAAGGGCATCACCGCGCGGCTCGCCCATATAGCCTCGCTCGGCGTCGACGCCGTCTGGCTGTCGCCCTTCTTCAAATCGCCGATGGCCGACATGGGCTATGACGTGTCCGACTACCGCGACGTCGATCCGATGTTCGGGACGCTGGAGGATTTCGACGCGCTGGTCGCCGAGGCGCATCGGCTCGGTCTGAAGCTCATCATCGACCAGGTGATCTCGCATTCTTCCGACAAGCATGAATGGTTCGCCGAAAGCCGCGCCAGCCGCGACAATGCCAAGGCCGACTGGTACGTCTGGGCCGATGCGAAGCCGGATGGCAGCGCGCCCAACAATTGGCAATCGCTTTTCGGCGGCCCCGCCTGGGAGTGGGACGCCACCCGCCGGCAGTACTACATGCACAATTTCCTGGCCGCCCAGCCGGACTTGAATTTCCACAACCCGGATGTTCAGGACGCGCTTTTGGACACGGTGCGCTTTTGGTTGGAGCGCGGCGTCGACGGCTTCCGGCTGGACACCGTCAACTACTATGTCCACGACCGCTGGCTGCGCGACAACCCGCCCTTGGCGTCAAGCGTCGCCGGCACCAACGGCTCGACCAGCACTTATGGGTTCCAGGAGCATCTCTTCGACAAGACGCGTCCCGAAAACCTCGAATTCCTGAAACGCTTCCGCGCGCTGCTCGACGAGTATCCGGACCGCGCCGCGGTCGGCGAGGTGGGCGACGAGGAGCGTTCGCTGCAGACGCTCGCCGCCTATGTCTCCGGCGGCGACAAATTGCAGATGTGCTACACCTTCGATCTGCTTAGCCCGCAATTTTCCGCCGCCCATGTGCGCGGCTGTGTCGAGGCATTCGAGACGACCGCTCCGGACGGCTGGGTCTGCTGGGCCTTCTCCAACCATGACGTCGTGCGCCACGCCAGCCGCTGGACACGGCCCGGCGAGAGCCCGGACGCGATGGCCAAATTCTCGATCGCGCTGCTGTCATGCCTGCGCGGATCGATCTGCCTCTATCAGGGCGAGGAACTGGGGCTGGAGGAAGCCGAACTCGCCTACGAGGATCTGCGCGATCCAGTCGGCATCCGCTTCTGGCCGGGCGTGAAGGGCAGGGACGGCTGCCGCACGCCGATGGTCTGGCAGGCGGAGGCGGAAAATGCCGGATTCTCGACGGCCAAGCCCTGGTTGCCGGTGCCGCTGGCGCATCGCGGCCGCGCGGTCGACATTCAGGACGGCGAAGGCGGTTCCGTGCTCGCGGCCTATCGTTCGATCCTTGCCCTGCGCAAGCTTCATTCGGCGCTGATCGCTGGCTCCATCCGTTTTCTCGAGGCCGAGGGCGATGTGCTGGCCTTCATCCGCCAGCAGGAGGACGAGATATTGCTGTGCGTCTTCAACTTCGCCGCGGAGCCGGCGAACTGGGCGCTGCCGGCCGAGCTAGGGGATGTCGAGATAACGCCTCTTGCCGTTGATGTCGCCGGCGTTCTTGGCGGCGTTGTCGAGGAGAGCGCGCTGGCCCTGCCGCCCCTGGGCAGTTTTGTCGGCAGGATTGGCTGATAGCGGCCTACTGGACGAGCACCGACCGGCCGCATGTCGCGCCGGTCACGCGCACATCGGCCTCGCCGACATGGACGCCAAGTGCCCCAAGCACATTGTAGACCAAGTCGTCGACCGGCGCGGTCACGCCGGTGAGCAGAGTTGTCACCGCCGGCTTGACCGCGCCGAGCAGGGCGGTCACGTCGAGGCCGAGCCCCAGCGCATTGACCGACAGCGACAGGTTGTTCACCAGCGATGTCGTCAGCGACTGCGTCAGGTTCTTCGTCGACACCGTCTTGATCGCCTTGTTGGCGATGTCGGCGGCGTTGAAGGTCAGGTTGGTCGGCGTCATGTTGGTGACCGAGAAGGCCGACTGTCCATTGATCTGCAGCAGGTTGAGGTTGATCAGGAGCAATTTGAGGCTGACATCCGCGATCTCGGCGTCCGAGAAGGATTGCGGCTTGGTGAAGTCGGCGAACCCGCTGGCGCTGCTCTTGGCAAGGTGAGCCTCAACGACACCCGGCCGCGCTGCGATCGAAACCTTGATGCTGGAGGGACCGGTCGGGCAGGTGATATCGGTCAGCCTGGCCTCGGCATAGGCGACTTCGACATTGAGCGGCAAGTTGACGGCAAGCAGATTGATGCCGCCGCCGAGATTGGAATTGCCGAGCGTGACGCTGGCGTTGAGCTTGATGCGGGTCTGCGCCGTGCGCACCACCGTGCCGGCTTCTCCCACCGCCAGCCAGGCCGAGTTCTGCATCGGCTCGCCGATGGCTATCGAAAGCGTCGTCGATGTCAGCCCCGGTATGGTGGCGCCGAGATTGACCGCGACCTGGTTCGTGCCGTTGGCCAGAGCGGCCGCCGCGGTGAGCATGCTGAGCGCGCTGGCATCGACCGACAGCCCGGCGGGTTTCTGCCCGAGGCCGAGATCGCCGACGGAGCCGAGATCGATGAGAGTGCTGAGCGGAATCTTGACGCCGCTGGTGGCGCTGGAAGCCATGGTCTGCAGCGCGAGTTTGGCCGTGCGGTCGAGCCCGGGCACGTTGGCCATGGCGGTGGCGATCTGGCCGATCGTTGCCTTGGAGGCGAGCACGTCGGAATAGCTCACGCCGGTCAGGTGCAATTGCGTCGCCAGCGCATCGGTGAACGAAAGAACGTCGACATCGGCCGAGACCAGCGAATTGTAATCCATCACGCTGAGCGAGATGTTGCCGCCGAGAAGGCCGCCGAGAAGCGCGTTGAGAATGCCGCCGTTGAGACTGGCGAGTCGCGAGCCGACCGAGAAAGCAGCTTGCGGCTGCGCGCTGGCGATTGCCGTCGTGCCGAGCGTGGGCGGCGCCATGATCGACCCGGCGAAATAGAGCGTGCCTTGCTTCTTCAGCGACACCTGCACGGCATTGTAGGGCAGCTTCCCCGCCTCGAACCGGTTGCCGGCGGCAATGGTGCTGACGCCTGTGTAGCGCCCCGGCACGATCTGGACGACCGCCTTGGTGGCGGTTGGCGCCACATCGGTGCCTTGTTGCTGCACCGCGACCGAGGTGATGCCGTTGTCGGCGAGCGTCGTCAGCACCGCCTGCCGGGCGTTGGTGATGTTCGAGGCCGCGGTGATGGCGGCAAGGTCGACGATCGACTGCGCGGCGCGGCGTTCATTGTAAAGCGAGCCCTCGTCGATCGCGAAGGCGGTCAGTGCCACCGCCACCGGCGTGCACAGCGCCGTCATGACGGCGAAATTCGCGCTACGATCGGCGAGCAGCCTCCGCGTCGCCGACATCAATCCCCCCTTGGCGGGCATCATATGCCTCCGACACGGATCGTCGACTGGCGCTGTATCGTCGTGCCCGGCAGGGGCAGGGTCTTGAACAGGTTCCAGATCGGCAGGTTGCGCGCATCGTAGGTGACGGAGACGACGAACTGGCTGCCGTCGGCGACACTGTCCTGTGCGTTGACGGTGAGCTTTTTGGGATCGACGAATGGATATCCCGAGACGTCATGCATGATGAAATCGGTGACCAGTGCCTGCCGTTCGGTCTGGTCGAGGCCGGCGATAGCCGTGCGCGCCGCATCGGCGGCGATCTGCTGCACTGAGTGGCTGGCGCCGAAATAGATTCCGTATGCAACCATGCCGAGCAGAAGCAGGATGAAGATCGGCGCAAGCATGGCGAATTCGACCGCCGACGTGCCCGTGGCGTCGGCCCGGAAACGAGACCAAGAAACGTGGAATTTTCGGTTCTTCAGCATGGTACTAAGAATGCCAAACCCTGCCTACAAAAACAGAAAACGCCTCGAACAACCGGCAGGTGTGCCAAGTTGAAAGTCAACTATAAACATTAGGGATTGCTGTTTTAGCGTGGCGACGCTCACTTTGCGTCAAGCAGGCAATGGTTGAAATAAGATTTCGCTCTGTCTAGTCTCCTGCCACCAGTCGCCGGAAGGAACCGGCGGCACGCCTGAAACGGGGCTGTTTCAACGGTTCCGGGGCGTCAACACTTAAGAAGGCGCGGCTGAGGGGCTGCGCCGACCGGGAGAGACTTCATGCTGAAAAACATGCTGAAGGCGACGGCGTTCGCCACCACCTTGGCTCTGGCCACGGGCTCCTTTTACACCCATGCTTTCGCCGAAACCGTCTACAACCGCGGCGCCGCCGCGGAGGCGGAGACGGTCGATCCGCACAAGACGTCGACGACCTACGAGGCCGATATAATACGCGACCTGTTCCAGGGTCTCGTCATGCATGACCAGAAGACGAACCTCATTCCGGGCGCCGCCGAAAGCTGGACGGTGTCCGACGACGGCACTGTCTACACCTTCAAGCTGCGCAAGGACGGCCTCTGGTCGGACGGCAGCCCGGTGACGGCGGACGACTTCGTCTATTCGTTCCATCGGCTGGAAGATCCGGCCACCGCTGCCGAATATGCCTCGATGCTCTACCCGGTGAAGGGAGCCGAGGACTTCAACACCAAGAAGGGCAAGGCCGAGGATATGGGCGTCAAGGCGATCGACGCCAACACGCTGGAAGTCACGCTGAAGGCGCCGACGCCTTATTTCCTGGAGATGCTGACCCATCAGGCGACCTATCCGGTCAACAAGGCTTCCATTGACAAGCTCGGCGCCGATTGGATCAAACCCGGCAAGCTGGTTTCCAACGGCGCCTATACGCTGGCCGAATGGGTGCCCAACGACCATCTCAAGATGGTCAAGAATCCGAAATTCTGGGACGCAGCGAGCGTCAAGCTCGACGTGGTGAACTACATCCCGACCGAGGATCGCTCGTCGGCGATGAAGCGGTTCGAGGCCGGCGAACTCGACAGCTATGGTGACCTGCCGACCGAGCAGCTCGCCGATCTCAAAGCCAAATTCGGTGATCAGGTCCGTGTCGGACCATATCTCGGCACCTATTATTATGCGGTCAAGACCGACAAGGCGCCTTGGGACAATGTCGAGCTGCGCAACGCCATCTCGATGGCGATCGATCGCGACTTCCTCGCCGAGAAGGTCTGGCAGAACTCGATGCTGCCTGGATATTCGATGGTGCCTCCGGGCATCGAGGGCTACACGCCGGCATTGGCCAAATACGCCGACATGCCGCAGATCGACCGTGAGGATGCGGCCAAGAAGATCCTGGAGAAGCTCGGCTATACGCCCGAGCATCCGCTGAAGATGGAGATCCGCTACAACACCTCGGAGAACCACAAGAACACGGCGGTCGCCATCCAGGAACAGCTGAAGCCGCTCGGCATCGAGGTGACGCTGCTCAACACCGACACCAAGACCCATTACGGCTTCCTCGAGCAGAAGGGCAATTACGACGTCGCCCGCGCCGCCTGGATCGCCGACTACAAGGATCCGGAGACCTTCCTCGGCATCTCGCGCAAGGCGAGCGGCAACAACTACTCGGACTACAACAGCCCGGCCTATGAAGCCGCGATGGACAAGGCGGCCGCTGCCGGCGGCAAGCCGGAAGAGCGCATGAAGGACCTCGCCGAGGCCGAGCGCATCCTCGTCGACGACGTCGGCCAGATCCCGCTGCTCTACTACAGCTACCACGACATCGTTTCCTCGAAGCTGCATGGCTTCGATGACAATGTGATGGACATTCATCCGTCCCGCTTCATCTCCAAGGACTGACAAGTAACCTTGGCCGTGCCGCCGCTCTCTTTTTGAGGGCGGCGACACGGTCTGTCATCGTGCCGGACCGAAAGTCGGATTGGATTTTCGAGTGCCTCGGTGCGAAGATCAGAGATGCCAGCGCGCCACGATCTCGTCTGGAGAGCCGTCGCCCTGGCTGAAGCGGGGCGCCGATGCTGCGTTATGTCTTCCGGCGGCTGTTGACCGCCATCCCGACGCTGTTCGTCATCGTGACGGTGGCGTTCTTCCTGATCCGGGTCGCGCCTGGCGGCCCGTTCAACCAGGAAAGGGGCCTGAGCCCCGAGATCAGGGCCAATCTCGAAGCCCAGTTCGGCCTCAACGATCCGCTCTGGCTGCAATATGTCCACTATCTCGGCAATCTTTTGCGCGGGAGTTTCGGCCCGAGCTACAACCTGCCGGACTTCACCGTCACCGAACTCTTCGCCAAGGGCCTGCCGATCTCCGTTCAGCTCGGCACGTCGGCATTGGTGCTGGCGCTGATTGTGGGCTCGATCCTGGGCACGATCGCGGCGCTCAACCAGAACAAAATCGCCGACTATTCGGTGATCGCCTTGGCCACCGCCGGCAGCACCATCCCGACCTTCGTCATCGCGCCGGTGATCCAGCTTGTCTTCGGACTGTCCTGGAAGCTGTTGCCGATCGGCGGCTGGGGCGACGGCGCCTTGATCAACAAGGTCGGCCCGGTGCTGACGCTCGCCTTGCCGCAGATCGCCATCGTCGCGCGCCTGATGCGCGGCTCGATGATCGAGAGCCTGCGCTCGCACCATATCCGCACCGCCCGCGCGCTCGGCCTCTCCGACTGGTCGGTGGTGGTCAAGCACGCGCTGCGCGGCGCTGTCTTGCCGATCGTCTCCTTCACCGGTCCGGCGGCGGCGGCGCTCTTGACCGGCTCGATCATCGTTGAGACGATCTTTTCCATCCCCGGAGTCGGCCGCTACTTCGTCGACGCAGCCCTCAACCGCGACTACACGCTGGTCATGGGAACCGTGGTGGTGATCGCGCTCTTCACCATTGTCTTCAACCTGATCGTCGATCTTCTCTATGCGGTCGTTGATCCGAGGGTGCGCTATGACTGATCTCGCCGTCGCCGTGCCCGAGCCTATCGCCGGCCGTTCGCTCTGGGGCAATGCCTGGGCGCGGCTGAAGCGCAACCGCGCCGCCATGTTCAGCCTCTATTACCTGGCCTTCATCGCCGTCATCAGCGTGTTCGGCCCAATGGTCGTGCCGCATGAATACACCACCATCTACGGCGACTATGTTCGCATGCCGCCGAGCCTCTCGGCCTATCCGAAGCCCGACATGATCCAGGGTGCGCTGGGGGATGCCATCAAGCGCATGCGCGCCGACATCAAGGAGTGGCATCAGGACGGCAACCGCGTCATCGTCACCGTCACTTCGACCAAGCCGATCGACGACCGCAACATCCGCTATCTCGACCGTTCCGACGCTTTCGACGACACCAGGATCGAGAATAAGTCGCCGGACGGCCTCGAAGTGACGATGAGCTCGGCCATCAAGCAGCAATATTTCTACTTCGGCACCGACAACACCGGCCGCGACCTGCTTTCGCGCACGCTGATGGCCGGCCGCATATCGCTCGCCATCGGCCTGCTTGCCGGCGTCGTCGCCGGCGTCATCGGCGTCATCTACGGCGCGACGGCCGGCTTTGCCGGTGGCAGGGTCGACGAGGTGATGATGCGCATTGTCGACGTGCTCTATTCGCTGCCCTTCATCTTCTTCGTCATCATGCTGGTGGTGTTCTTCGGCCGCAACTTCGTGCTGATGTTTCTGGCGGTGGGCGCGGTGCTGTGGCTCGACATGGCGCGCATCGTGCGCGGCCAGGCGCTGTCGATACGCAGGCAGGAATATGTCCAGGCGGCGGAAGCGATGGGCGTCGGCCAGCGCGGCATTCTGCTGCGCCATGTCATCCCCAACCTGCTTGGCCCGGTCGTCATCTACATGACGCTCTTGGTGCCGCAGGTCATCATCTTGGAGAGCTTCCTTTCTTTCCTGGGCCTCGGCGTGCAGGAGCCGATGACCAGCTGGGGCGTGCTGATCTCGGTCGGCGCCAAGAACATCGGCTACGCCAACTGGTTGCTCCTGTTCCCAGCCTTCTTCCTCGTCTCGACGCTGTTCGCGCTGAATTTCGTCGGCGACGGACTGCGCGACGCGCTCGATCCGAAGGACCGCTGACATGGCTTCCGAAACGATCCTCAGCGTCAAGGACCTGCGCGTCCGCTTCCAGACCCTCGACGGCACCGTCGAGGCTGTGAAGGGCATCAACATCAACGTTAAAGCAGGCGAGACGGTTGCCGTCGTCGGCGAATCCGGCTCGGGCAAGAGCCAGACGATGATGGCGGCGATGAACCTCTTGTCCTCCAATGGCGAAGCAACCGGCCATGTCGACTATCGTGGCAGCAACCTGTTGACCATGACCAAGAGCGAGCTCAACAAGGTGCGCGGCCGCAAGATCAGCATGATCTTCCAGGAGCCGATGACCTCGCTCGACCCGCTCTACACCATCGGCAACCAGTTGATGGAGCCGATCCGCCGGCATCGCGGGCTTTCCGGGGCGGCAGCGCGGGAAGAAGCGCTCAAGCTGCTTAAGCTGGTGCATATCCCCGATCCCGAGCGGCGCATGAAATCCTATCCGCACGAAATGTCGGGCGGCCAGCGGCAGCGCGTCATGATCGCCATGGCTTTGGCCAACGATCCCGACATCCTGATCGCCGACGAGCCGACGACGGCGCTCGACGTCACCATCCAGGCGCAGATCCTGATGCTGCTGGCCGAACTGCAGCGCAAGCTCGGCATGGCGATCGTCTTCATCACCCACGACCTCGGCATCGTGCGCCGCTTCGCCGACCGCGTCTATGTCATGCGCCAGGGCGAAGTGGTGGAGGAGGGCGCGGCGGAAGCGCTCTTCGCCAATCCGCAGCACGCCTATACAAAAATGCTGCTCGCGGCCGAGCCGACCGGCAGCAAGGCAGCGCCGCCAGCCAATTCGCCGGTATTGCTCGAGGGCCGCAATGTCGAGGTCGTCTTCAAGATCGGCGGCGGTTTCCTCGGCGGCGAGCCGCTGATGCTGCGCGCCGTGGACAAGATATCGGTCCGGCTGAAGCGAAACCAGACGATCGGTATCGTCGGCGAGTCGGGTTCGGGCAAATCCACTCTCGGCCGCGCGCTGCTCAGGCTGCTCCCCAGCGACGGCGTCATCCGTTTCGGCGACCGCGACATTTCAGAAGCCGATCGCCAGGCGATGCGGCCGCTCAGGCGCGAATTGCAGCTTGTCTTCCAGGATCCGTTCGGTTCGCTGTCGCCGCGCATGACCGTCGGCCAGGTGATCACCGAGGGCCTTCTGGTGCATGAGCCCTCGCTCACCGGCAAGCAGCGCGACCAGCGCGCCGTCGAGGCGCTGCGCGAGGTCGGCCTCGATCCCAACGCCCGCAATCGCTACCCGCACGAATTCTCCGGCGGCCAGCGCCAGCGCATCGCCATTGCACGCGCCATGATCCTGAAGCCGAAAGTGGTGGTGCTGGACGAGCCGACCTCGGCGCTCGACCGCTCGGTGCAGAAGCAGATCGTGGAACTGCTGCGCAAGCTGCAGTCCGACCACGAGCTGTCCTACCTCTTCATCAGCCACGACCTCGCGGTGGTGCGCGCCATGGCCGACTACATCATCGTCATGAAGCAGGGAAAGATCGTCGAGGAAGGCCCGACGCAGGAAATCTTCGACAATCCGCGCGAAGTCTATACGCAGACTCTGATGAAAGCGGCGATCGATTCGACACGATTCCGCGTCAGCGCTTGAGGCCGGGCGAGCCCGACCGGGCGGCGACTCACTGCGCGGAGGGGCACCGTTGCCTTCTGGCTGTGGCGATCGCCTGCTGCTGTTGCTGCAGCCGTTCGATCCGGGCGGTTTCGCGATTGGCCACCACCGACTTCACCCGCTCGCCGCCGAGCAGCCAGTTCGGCACGCTGGTGCTGGCGACCTTGCCGCGGGCGATTGCGGTGCGCGAAATATCCGTGGCGGTGTCGCCCACCGCATTGTTGAGTTCGGCGCAGTTCATCTTGTCGTATTTCGCCGGGCTGACCGACGCGGTGGTCGACGAGCAGCCTGCCGTGGACAGGAGGAATGCGAGTATCGGTAGAATGGCCGTCGGCGTGAACTTCATACTCTCGACCCTGGTTCACTGTTCTGCCGTCCCGCGCATCCCCGAGCAAAGCGGGCTGCCCATTAGGCCAAAGTCACAAACCGTTGTCGAGCGTTGTCGCACGATTCTGTTTCTGAAGATCAGCCGGTCGCGCTCACCCGCTGTTGGCATAATATGCCATATGCCTATATCATTCCGGTTGAATTGGAGCTGATATCGCGATGCCGACACGCAATGTTGTGCTGACGGAACACCTCGAAGAAGTGATCGATCGGCTGGTGAAAACCGGGCGTTATCAGAACGCAAGCGAGGTGTTGCGTGACGGCTTGCGGCTTGTCGAGCAGCGCGAGGCGAGGGAGACGGCAAAGCTCGCGGCACTCAGGGAGGCTGCTAACATCGGCTTCCACGACATAGAACAAGGTCGTTTCGAGGATTTTGCTGAAGACGGCCTCGAAGAATTCATAAGCGGCCTGGGACAACAGGCGAGCGCATGCGCGAAAAAAACCGGCCTGTAAGACCATGGCCCTATACCGGCTTTCCGGGGCCGCGAGGGAAGACATCGTTCAGATACTCGCCTACACGGAAGTCAATTTCGGTGAAGTCGCGCGTGTCCGGTACGAACGGCTGTTGATCGTGGCTCTGCGCGACATTGCCGCCGATCCCGAGCGGGTGGGCAGCATCGTCCGTGCGGAGTTGGGAAACAATATCCGCAGCTATCACCTGCGCTACAGTCGGGACCGCGCGCGGACCGAACATGGCATCGTGCTACGACCCCGCCACTTCTTGCTCTACCGGACGACCCTTCAGGTCATCGGAATTGGCCGCGTTCTTCACGACGCGATGGAACTACGGCGCCATCTGCCGGAGAGCTACGGCGCAGACTGATTTCGGGAAAAGCCAAGTGCTTGTTTTTCTGGTCGGAGTGGCAGGATTTGAACCTGCGACCCCCTCGTCCCGAACGAGGTGCGCTACCAGACTGCGCTACACTCCGTGACCAGACGGCGGGCTTATAGCCGCCGCTTTTCGATACTGCAAGCGGCAATGGCAGCACTTCTGTCGCATTTCGTCGGCTTTCGTCGCGCCGGTCGGGACGGCAGCGGATCGAGGCAGTTCGTGAAAGGCGAGTTCCAGCCTTGTGCGACCAACCATGACCCCGCTAAAACGGGTCCCTCGGCCGCCTGGAGTTCCGAATCTTGCCTCAGCGCATCGTCAGTTTCGTCATGAGTGGCGGCGTAGGGTCGCGGCTGTGGCCGCTGTCGCGCGAGGACAACCCTAAGCAGTTCCACGATTTTTCCGGCGATGGCTCGATGCTGGCCAGGACCTTGCGCCGGCTGGCGGCGCGGCCGGACGGCGAGACGCCGATCTTCCTGATCGCCGCGGAGCGTCACGCCGAGCGCGTCCATGCCGACCTTGCCGGCATCGATCTCGGCGGCGGCGGGCCGCTGTTCGAGCCGACTGGCCGCAACACGGCCGCCGCCGTCGCGCTGGCCAGCCTGCGCACGCTCTCCGAATATGGCGACGAGCTGGTGCTGGTGGTGCCGTCCGACCACGAGATATCGACCACCGCCCAGTTCTGGCAGAGCATCGAGGCGGGCGCGGCCGCGGCAAATGCCGGGCGGCTCGTGGTGTTCGGCCTCAAGCCGACCCAGCCCGAGACCGGCTATGGCTATATCGAGGTCGGGACCAGCAAGGACGGCGTCTTCGTTGTCTCGCGTTTCGTCGAGAAGCCGGATCTCGCCACCGCGCAGGCCTATCTCGACGCCGGCAGCTTCTACTGGAACACCGGCATCTTCCTGTTCCGCGCCGGCGCCATGCGCGATGCCTTCGCGGCCTATGAACCGAAAATCTGGCAGGCGACGGAGGCCGCCTACAAGGCCGCGACCAGCGATCTCTCGGGCCTCTACATGCCGCTGGAACTCTACTCGGCCATCCCGTCGACCTCGATCGACTATGCCATCATGGAGCGCGCCAAGGACATCGCCATGGTGCCGGCCGGCTTCCGTTGGAACGACCTCGGCTCCTGGCAGTCGCTGCTCGATGTCGGCCCGTCCGACAAGGACGGCAACGTCATCCTCGGCGATGTCGTCGCCATCGATTGCGAAAACTCCTATATCCGCGGCGATGGCCGCCTGCTTTCGGCGATTGGCATGAAGGATGTCGCTATCGTTTCGACGGCCGACGCCACCTTCGTCGCGCCGGTCAGCCACAGCCAGCACGTCAAGAGGATCGTCGAGCAGCTGGAGAAATCCGGCCGGCTGGAGACGAGATTCACGCCGGCGCATGATCGCGTCATCGAGAGCGGCGCCTGGCGGCGGCGCGTGCGCCACTGGCTGTTCGAGGAGACGCTGCCGCTGTGGTCGACGGTCGGCGTCGATGAGCGCCATGGCGGCTTCCACGAGGCGCTCGGCTTTGACGCCGCGCCGTTGATGAAACCTAAGCGAATGCGCACGCAGGCGCGCCAGGTCTACGCCTTCGCGGTGGCCAAGGAGCGTGGCTGGGACGGTCCGGCGGACAGGTTGATCGCCCACGGCATCGACTTCATGGCCGGGCAGGGCCGCACCGACCGCGGAGGCTGGGTCCGCACGCTCAACATCGATGGCTCGGTCGCCGATCCTGTCGAGGATGCCTACGATCATTCCTGCGTTCTTCTGGCGCTGGCGCACGCCCATATGTCGGGCCATCCAGATGCGTTGCGGCTCGGCGAGGAGACGTTTGCCTTCCTCGACGCGCATCTGGAAGATGCCCGCATGACCGGCTTTCTGGAAACCTCCGAGGGGGCGGAGGAGCGGCGCTCCAACCCGCATATGCACCTGCTCGAGGCCTTTCTCGCCTGGCACAAGGCGACGGGCGAGCGCGCCTATCTGCGCCGCGCCGCGCGCATCATCGACCTCTTCCGCAGTCATTTCTTCGATGCCGAAAGCTGGACGATTGGCGAGTATTTCGACAAGGGCTGGAAGCCGGCCGCGGGCGAGAAGGGGAACTGGACCGAGCCTGGCCATCATTTCGAATGGGCGTCCCTGCTGGTCGATTTCGCCGCCCGCAGCGGCCAGAGCGAACTCACCGCCTTCGCCCGCAAGCTTTATGCCTCGGCCATCGCGAACGGCCTCAACCGCTCCACCGGCCTCGCCTATGGTGCCGTCTCGCGCCAGGGTCTGCCGCTGGATACGGTGTCGCGCGGCTGGCCACAGGCCGAGGCGATCAAGGCGGCGATCGCGCTGGACGGGTCGGGCGGGCCGGACCTCAAGCCCGAGATCGAGGCGCGCGTCGGCCGCCTGTTCCGCTGGCACATCGACCCGGCGCCGCTCGGTCTGTGGATCGACCGCATCGACGAGCGCGGCCGCTCACTGGCGACCGAGGTGCCGGCCAGCATCTTCTACCATCTGGTCTATGCGCTGACGCAGTATCTGGACGGGACGGCGCAGAAGGGGTGAAAGAAGGGTAGCAGAAGAGACCTTGCGTCTCATTCCTTCGCGCCCCCTCTGTCCTGCCGGACATCTCCCCCACAAGGGGGGAGATTGGCAGTTCCTGCGACAGCGCATTTCCTGAGGCGTTAGCGATTGGCGAAAGCGGTGACGACATCTGATCTCCCCCCAAGTGGGGGAGATGTCCGGCAGGACAGAGGGGGGCGCTGTCCCGCCGACGCTGAGTTGGAGCCGTCATGGACTCAATAAGGCGCCGCCACGTCACCCGTCTCGACATAAACCGCCTTGAGCTGCGAATAGTGCGCCAGCGCGGCGAGCGAATTCTCGCGGCCGATGCCGGATTGCTTGACGCCGCCGAAGGGCATCTCCACCGGCGTCAGATTGTAGGCGTTGATCCAGCAGGTGCCGGCCTGCAGCTCGGCGATCACCCGATGCGCGCGTGGCAGATCGCGGGTGAACACGCCGGCCGCGAGGCCGAACTCGGTATCGTTGGCGCGCTCGATCACCTCGTCCTCGCTGTCGAACTTCAAGACGCTCATCACCGGTCCGAAGATCTCTTCGCGCGCGATGCGCATGGTATCGGTGACGCCGGTGAACACGGTCGGCTCGATGAAGAAACCGCCCTCGAAACCCTGCAGCGACGGTACATTGCCGCCGCAGGCGAGTATCGCTCCGTCCTGCTGGCCGGCTGCGATGTAGGAGACGACCTTCTCCTGCTGCAGCCGATTGACCAGCGGTCCCATCTGCGTTTCCGGATCGAGCGGATCGCCGATGCGGATCTTCTTGGTGCGCTCGACCAATCGGTCGACGAAGCGGTCATGCAGGCCCTTCTGCACGAAGACGCGCGTGCCGTTGGAGCAGATCTGCCCGCTCGAATAGAAATTGCCGAGCATGGCGCCGCCGATGGCGTTTTCGAGGTCGGCGTCGTCGAAGACGATCAGCGGCGACTTGCCGCCGAGCTCCATCGTCGCGTGCTTCATTTTGGAGCCGGCGAGCGACAGCACCTTGCGGCCGGTCGGCACCGAGCCGGTCACCGAAACCTTTGCCACCACATCATGGCCGACGAGGCCGGCGCCGACATCGCCATAGCCTTGCACGACATTGAACAGGCCATCCGGCAAACCCGCCTCGCTGTAGATCTCGGCCAGCGCCAGGGCGGACAGCGGCGTGTTCTCCGACGGCTTGAACACCATGGCGTTGCCCATGGCCAGGGCCGGCGCCGACTTCCAGCCGGCGATCTGGATCGGATAGTTCCAGGCGCCGATGCCGACGCAAACGCCGAGCGGCTCGCGGCGCGTGTAGGCAAATGGTCCGCCAAGGTCGATCATCTCGCCATTGAAGGCGGCGACCGCGCCGGCGAAATACTCCAGGCAATCTGCGGCCGACGGCGCGTCCGCCACCAGCGTCTCCTGGATCGCCTTGCCGGTGTCCAGCGTTTCGATGCGGGCGAGATCGGCATTGCGCGCGCGCAGAATGTCGGCGGCGCGGCGCAGGATGCGGCCG
This sequence comes from Mesorhizobium sp. WSM3859, assembly GCF_002295065.1. GTDB lineage: Bacteria > Pseudomonadota > Alphaproteobacteria > Rhizobiales > Rhizobiaceae > Mesorhizobium. Next base: position 445,597 of record NZ_NSGG01000002.1, on the reverse strand, counting down.
CGCTCGACAGGCTTCAGCCGCGCCCAGGCCGGCTGGGCGGAGCGCGCGGCCTCGATCGCCAACTCCAGCACGTTTGGCGTCGCCGAATGCAGGGTGGCGATGGTCTCGCCGGTTGCCGGATAGATCACCGGCAGCGGCGTGCCGCCCTCATCCTCGATGTAGCGGCCGTTGACATAGTGCGATGCGGTTGGCTGGGCGCGCATGGCTTTCTCCAAGTCTGTTCGCCGGGAGGGCGGTCAGCCCGACAATGCCCTATCGGTCCGCCACCTGCCAGCGCGGATTGATCCAGGGTTCCTGGTTGGATGGCGCCAGTGGCGTGCGGCCGAGAATGTGGTCGGACGCCTTCTCGCCGGTCATGATCGATGGCGCGTTGAGGTTGCCGTTGGTCACCCGCGGGAAGATCGAGGAGTCGGCGACGCGCAGGCCCTCGACGCCGATCACACGGCATTCGGGATCGACGACGGCGGTCAAATCGTCGGCGCGGCCCATCCGGCAGGTGCCGCAGGGGTGGTAGGCGCTCTCGGCATGGTCGCGGATGAAGGCGTCGAGCTCGTCGTCGGTCTGCACATGAGAGCCCGGCGAAATCTCCTTGCCGCGAAAGCCGTCGAAAGCCTTCTGCCCGAAAATCTCGCGCGTCAGCCGAATGCAGTGGCGGAACTCGCTCCAGTCGTCCGCATGCGACATGTAGTTGAAGCGGATCACTGGCTTCGCCTTCGGATCGGGGGAGCGCAGCGTCACCGAGCCGCGCGACTTCGAGCGCATCGGCCCGACATGCGCCTGGAAGCCGTGCGCCTTCGCGGCCGACTTGCCGTCATAGCGCACCGCCGCGGGGATGAAGTGATACTGGATATCGGGGTAGTCGACGCCGGCCTGCGAACGCACGAAGGCCGCCGCCTCGAAATGGTTGGTGGCGCCGAGCCCGCTCTTGAAGAACAGCCACTGCGCGCCGATCAATGCCTTGGAGAAAGGATTGAGCACCGAGTTCAGCGTGATCGGCCTAGTCGATTCCTGCTGGATATAGAGTTCCAGGTGGTCCTGCAGATTGGCGCCGACGCCCGGCCGGTCGGCGATCACCTTTATGCCGTTCTCCTGCAGATGCGCGCCTGGGCCGATGCCGGACAACATCAGGATCTTCGGCGAGTTGATCGACGATGCCGCGACGATCACTTCACGCCGCGCCTTAACAACCTGAATCTTTTTGTTAGCTTCGATCTCGACGCCGACCGCGCGTTGATTCTCGATCACCACGCGCCGGGCGAAGCCTTTGACCAGACTCACATTCTTGCGTTTGAGAGCCGGCTTCAGATAGGCGTTCGCAGCCGACCAGCGGCGGCCGCCAAGAATGGTCTGCTCCATCGGACCGAAGCCTTCCTGCTTGGAGCCGTTATAGTCGTCGGTGAGTTCGAACCCTGCCTGGCGGCCCGCCTCGACGAAGGCGCCGTAGAGTGGATTCCTCCGTGTGCCGCGCTGCACATGCAATGGTCCGCCGTGGCCCCGCCAGCCATCCTCGCCGCCGTCGGAATCCTCCATGCGCTTGAAGTAGGGAAGCACGTCGGCGAAGCCCCAGCCGGTCGCGCCCTGGTCGGCCCAGTGGTCGAAGTCGTGCGCATGGCCGCGCACATAGACCATGCCGTTGATCGAGGACGAGCCGCCGATCACCTTGCCGCGCGGCGTCGCCAGCACGCGACCGCCGAGATGCGGCTCCGGCTCGCTGGCGAAGCCCCAGTCGTAAAGGCTCATATTGAGCGGGATCGACAGCGCTGACGGCATCTGGATCAGCGGCCCCATATCGGTGCCGCCGAACTCGATGACGATCACCGAGTGCTTGCCGTCTTCCGACAGGCGATAGGCCATGGCCGAGCCGGCCGAGCCGGAGCCGATAATGACGAAATCCGCTTCAAGCATTGTTCAAATGCGCCCATCGTTCATGTGTGAGATGAAATCGGCGAGCGAGACATTGCCGCCGGTTGCAACCACGAGGACGGTTTTTCCCGCCACATCCACCTTGCCGCCGAGAAGGGCGGCGAGCGATGCCGCACCAGAAGGCTCCAGCACCAGCTTCATGCGCTCGAAGGCGATCTTCATCGCCCGCCGCACCGAGGCATCGTCGACGGTGACGCCGCGCACGCCGGCAGCGCTCACCGCCGCGAAGGGTGCGTCGCCGGGTTTTCGGGCCATCAGCCCGTCGCAGATTGATTTCGGCCCGATCGGCATGGTCTCGATCGCGCCATGCGCGAGCGATGAGCCCATGCCGTTGAAGCCCTCCGGCTCGACGGCGATGATCTCGGTCTTCGGCGACAGATAATGGAAGGCCAGCGAAACGCCGCCGATCAGCCCGCCGCCGCCGACCGCACAGAACACCAGGTCGGCGCGCGCTTTCTTCGCCGCCAACTGGTCGAGCGCCTCCAGCCCGGCGCCGGCCTGTCCGGCGACGATCTCCGGATCGTCGAAGGGATGGAGCAGCGTAAGATACTCGGTCTCGGCGATCTCGCGCGCCTTGGCGGCGGCGACCTCCTCACGCGCGCGGTCGCCATGGTCGGTCAATACCACGCGCGCGCCATAGCCGGCGGTGGCATCGCGCTTGGCGCCCGGCGCGTCGATCGGCATGACGATGGTGACCGGGATGCCGAGCGCCTGGCCGGCGGCCGCCAGCCCCTGCGCGAAATTGCCGGAGGAATAGGCGACGACGCCTTGCTTCGCCTCGTCGGGCGAGAGCCGCTTCAGCCGCCAATAGGCGCCGCGCACCTTGAAGGAGCCGGCCCATTGCAGCGACTCCGGCTTGACGAAGACGCGCGCGGCGCCGGTTTCCCTGGCTAAAGCCGCCGACTCCAAGAGCGGCGTCACCTGCGTCGCCGCCGAGGTGACGGCATAGGCGTGCTTCAGATGATCAAGGGTGGGGACGAGAATGTCTGCCATCATTCGCCTCTCGGATACCGTTTGCTCTCCTCGAGATTGTCGAGGTTCATGTGATTGCGCATGTAGCGTTCCGACGCCTTCTGCAGCGGTTGGAACTCCCAGGGGTAGTAGGCGCCGTTGCGCAGCGCCGGGTAGACGACCGAGCGGCGCGCCTGGCTTTCGCGCACGGCGGCGTCGAAGTTCGCCATGTTCCAGCGCGTGCGGACCTTTTCCATGAAGGCCGAGACCAGATCGGCGTGAGCCGGGCTGGCGGCAAGATTGTCGAGCTCGCGCGGATCGGCGTCGAGGTCGAAGAGCTGCGGCGGATCGAGCTCGCAATGGACGAATTTGTATTTGCCCTCGCGGATCGCCACCATCGGCGCGTAGGAGCCTTCGGCCGCGTATTCCATCAGCACCGGCGCCGAGCGCTCCTTGCCGCCGGCGAGCGGCAGCAGCGACTGGCCGTCGGTCCATGGCGCGATCCCGCTCATGTCGATGCCGGCGAGGTCGCAGAGCGTCGGCGCCACGTCGAGATTGGAGACGGGCGTCCCGATCAGCCCGGCCTTGAGGCCTTTGCCGGCCATCATCAAAGGCACCCGCGCCGCGCCCTCGTAGAAGCACATCTTGAACCACAGGCCGCGCTCGCCCAGCATGTCGCCATGGTCGGAGCAGAACAGCACGATCGTGTCGTCCAGCATGCGGGTGCGTTCGAGCACCGAGAGCAACTCGCCGACCTTGTCGTCGAGATAGGAGATGTTGGCGAAATAGCCGCGCCGAGAGCGGCGCACCTGCTCCGGCGTGATGTCGAAACTGTCGTAGTCGGATGCCTTGTAGAGTCGCTTCGAATGCGGATCCTGCTGGTCGTAGGGAATGAAGCCAACATCCGGCTCCAAGGCTGGGCAGTCTTCGTAAAGGCCCCAGTATTTGCGCCGCGCGACATAGGGGTCGTGCGGGTGCGTGAAGGAGACGGTCAGGCACCAGGGGCGCCGGTCCGCGTCATCCGACACGCGGGCGAACTCATAGAGCTTTTGCGTCGCGTGGAAGGCGACCTCGTCGTCATACTCCATCTGGTTGGTGATCTCGGCGACGCCGGCGCCGGTGACCGAACCCAGATTGTGGTACCACCAGTCGATGCGCTCGCCGGGCTTGCGGTAGTCCGGCGTCCAGCCGAAATCGGCCGGGTAGATGTCGGTGGTCAGCCGTTCCTCGAAACCGTGCAACTGGTCGGGACCGACGAAATGCATCTTGCCGGAGAGCACCGTGTGATAGCCGGCGCCGCGGAGATGATGCGCGTAGGTCGGAATTGAGGAGGCGAATTCCGCGGCGTTATCATAGACCTGGGTGCGCGACGGCAGCTGGCCGCTCATGAAGGAGGCGCGGCCCGGTGCGCAGAGCGGCGAGGCGGTATAGTTGTTGGCGAAGCGCGCCGAGCGCTGGGCCAGCGCCTTCAGATTGGGCGCATGCAGAAACTCGGCCGGACCGTCCGCAAAGAACGTGCCGTTGAGCTGATCGACCATGACGATCAGGAAATTGGGTCGCCGGGTGGTCAAGACAGGCTCCGTCCGTTGAGCTTGGTTTCGAGATAGTCTTCCACAAGCGCGATCGCGGTCTGTGCGTCCGGCACGCCATCCTTCAGCGCGCGGCGGATATAGAGCCCGTCGATAAGCGCCGCGGTCGCTTCCGCCACGCGGTCGGCCTCGCTCCGGGGCAGGATGCCGGTCAGCCCGCTCATCAGGTTCGAATGAAGCCGCCGCGCATAGATGCGCAGCAGCCGCCGCAGCTCGGTCGATTTCTGCGCCTCGACATAGAAGGCGAGCCAGGCGGCGATGATCTCGGCCTGGAACTGATCGTCGGAGAAGCTGACAGCGACCACGGACGAGACGCGTTCACGCGCTGTGCCGGCGGTGTGAAGCGTGCGCCTGGTGTCGATGTTGAGCTCCGTCAGGATGTGCCGCATCGTCGCGAACAGCAGTTCGTCCTTGGCGCCGAAATAGTGGTGCGCCAGCGCCGACGACACGCCGGCCCGGCCGGCGATCTCCGACATCGTCACGTCCAGCGATCCGCGCTTGCCGATCGCAGAGATCGTCGCGTCGATCAGCGCCTTGCGGCGCACGGGTTCCATTCCGATTTTCGGCATTTTGGGGGTCCGGTTCGAGCCGAGATTATTTTTTATTGACGCGTCAATCAATAAAAAATCGACACCGGGATCAACCGATCGTGTCGTTCTGGCCCATGGCATGGGCTGGAAAACGGTTCACTATTGAACAATATTGAATCACGTGCCGCGCGCGATCGTGCTAGCGTGTGTTGAGGTCAGGTCAGGCCGCGTCGAGAATGGCGATTTTCGAGAACCGGAGCGGAGCGTACTTAAGTACGTGAGCACCGGAAGCGCAGGAAACCGCCACTCGCAGGCCGGCATCACCTGAAGATCAACATACGCTGGGCTCGGCGGCAAATGGAGGCTGTTATGACCGCATGCATCGTCGGCTGGGCGCATTCGCGCTTCGGCAAGCTCGAAGGCGAGACGCTGGAGGGCCTGATCACCAAGGTTGCCGTCGAGGCGCTCGACCACGCCGGAATCGGCCCGGACGATGTCGACGAGATCGTGCTTGGCCATTTCAACGCCGGCTTCTCGCCGCAGGATTTCACCGCCAGCCTCGTGCTGCAGGCCGACGACCGGCTGCGCTTCAAGCCGGCGACGCGCGTCGAGAATGCCTGCGCCACCGGCTCGGCCGCCGTCCGGCAAGGCGTCCGCGCCATCGACGCCAACGCCGCCCGCATCGTGCTGGTGGTCGGCGCCGAGCAGATGACGACCACGCCCGGTCCCGAGATCGGCAAGAACCTGCTCAAGGCATCCTACCTGCCGGAAGATGGCGACACGCCGGCCGGTTTCGCCGGCGTCTTCGGCAAGATTGCGCAAGCCTATTTCCAGCGCTATGGCGACCAGTCGGATGCGCTGGCCATGATCGCCGCCAAGAACCACAAGAATGGCGTCGACAATCCCTACGCCCAGATGCGCAAGGATTTCGGCTATGAGTTCTGCCGCCAGGAAAGCGAGAAGAACCCCTTCGTCGCCGGTCCGTTGAAGCGCACCGATTGCTCGCTGGTCTCGGACGGCGCGGCCGCTCTTGTGCTCACCGATACCGCCACGGCGTTGAGGATGCGCCGTGCCGTCACCTTCCGCGCCAACGAGCATGTCCAGGACTTCTTGCCGATGTCGAAGCGCGACATCCTAGCCTTCGAGGGTTGCGAGCACGCCTGGAACCAGGCGCTGAAGAAGGCAGGCGTGACGCTCGACGACCTCTCCTTCGTCGAGACGCATGACTGCTTCACCATCGCTGAATTGATAGAATACGAAGCGATGGGCCTGGCCCAGCCAGGCGAGGGCGCCAGGCTGGCGCTGGACGGGACGACGGCCAAGGACGGCCGCCTTCCGGTCAATCCTTCGGGCGGCCTGAAGGCCAAGGGCCATCCGATCGGCGCCACCGGTGTATCGATGCATGTGCTTACCGCCATGCAGTTGACCGGTGAAGCCGGCGGCATCCAGGTGCCGGGCGCGAAGCTCGGTGGCATCTTCAACATGGGGGGTGCTGCCGTCGCCAATTACGTTTCCATTCTCGACCGCATCAGGTAGAAGCGGCCCGCATTAAAAGCGCCCCGGGGCGCTCGCGGGAGGCAGCATGTCCAATCCGGTTCTGGTCGAAGTCACGCGCGGCGCGGTGGTCGAAAGCAGGCATCGCGGCGCGGCTTCGGTCTTCGACGCCGACGGCAAGACCGTCTGGGAGATCGGCGACACGGACCGTCCGGTTTTCCCGCGCTCCGCGGTGAAGGCGATCCAGGCGCTGCCGCTGGTCGAATCGGGCGCTGCCGACGCCTACGGCTTCGGCAACCGCGAGCTGGCGCTGGCCTGCGCCTCGCATTCGGGCGAGCCTGCTCATGTCGAGCTGGCCACGGCGATGCTTGCCAAGGCCGGACTCGACAAGACGGCGCTGGAATGCGGCGCGCATTGGCCCAACCACGAAGCCACCCTATCGCTCGCCCGCGCCGGCGCTGTGCCGAGCGCCTTGCACAACAACTGCTCCGGCAAGCACGCCGGCTTCCTCTGCACCTGCGTGCATTCGGGCATCGCCCATCAGGGCTACGTCAAGGAGGGACACGCGCAGCAGGAGATGGTGCGCGACGCCATGCAATCCGTTACTGGCGCTGCCCACAACACCGACAACAGCGCCATCGACGGCTGCTCGATCCCGACCTATGCCGTGCCGTTGAAGAGTTTTGCGCAAGGCTTTGCCCGCATGGCGACGGGCAGGGGCTTTTCGCCCGAGCGCGCCAAGGCGGCGAAGCGTCTGCTTGCGGCCTGCATGGCCGAGCCGTTCCTCGTCGCCGGCACCGGCAAGGCCGATGTCGCGCTGATGCAGGCAGCACCGGGCCGGATCTTCGTCAAGACCGGCGCCGAAGGCGTCTATTGCGCGGCATTGCCCGAGCTCGGCCTCGGCATCGCCTTGAAATGCGACGACGGCGCCGGCAGGGCGGCGGAGGTGATGATCGCCGCGGTGCTGGCGAAGCTGCTGCGCGGCGATGACGCGGTTGCGGCGAGGCTCACCAAGCTCGCTCACCCTCCAGTGGAAAGCCGCATAGGCGCCAAGGTCGGCTTGCTGCGGCCGACGGCGGCGCTTAGCTAACGCGCAGACTTTCCGACGCTCATCCGCCGCGATGAGCTCAAGATAAAGAACATGTGCTAGTTTCCGTGACTATCAAAACGGGCGCCGGGTGCTGGCCATGCTGGAAGCGGACAAGGTGTTTGCCGGGTCGATCCCGGAAAACTACGATCGCCATATGGTGCCATTGATTTTCGAGGCCTATGCCGCCGAGACCGCGCGGCGGGCCGCGTCCTTGGCACCCTTAGCCGTTCTGGAAACCGCCGCGGGCACCGGAGCAGTCACCCGCGCCATGGCACCGCAGCTGCCGCCCGGCGCGAGCTACACCGTGACCGATCTCAACCAGCCGATGCTCGATTACGCAGCTTCGCGCCAGGGGCCCGACAGCCGCATCACTTGGCGCCAGGCGGATGCGTTGAACCTGCCTTTCGAGGATGCGGCCTTCGACCTCGTCTGCTGCCAGTTCGGCGCCATGTTCTTTCCCGATCGCCCCGCCGCCTATCGCGAGGCAAAGCGCGTCCTGAAGCCCGGCGGGCATTTCCTGTTCAGCGTGTGGGACCGCATCGAGGAGAATATATTCGCCGATGACGTGACGAATGCTCTGGCCCGGATTTTTCCGCACGATCCGCCACGCTTCCTGGCTCGCACGCCGCACGGCTATCACAACAAGGATCTGATCCGCGCCGATCTTTCAGCCGCCGGCTTCTCCGATGTGGCCATCGACACCAGGGCCGAGCAGAGCCGCGCATCCTCGCCGCGCGTTCCGGCCGTCGCCTACTGCAAGGGAACGTTGCTTCGCAACGAGATCGAGGCGAGAGATGCCGGGAAGCTTGAGGCTGCGACCGACTATGCGGAAGCCGCGATCGCCGACAGGCACGGCCGTGGCGCGGTTGCCGCCAAGATCCAGGCCCATATCATAGTCGCTGCGGCCTAGCTCACCTTGTTGCGCTCGACGGTGAGATGCGCGTAGCCGGTATCTGTTGACTGGGTAAGGTCCCCGGTCACCGGATCGGCCCAGCGCTGGCCGACAATGGCGCCGTTTTTAGCGCCGTCGATGACGTTGTCCGAGATGACCGCGGTGCCGGCGCCTTCGACGACCGAAACGACGATGCCGGTGCCCGCCTGCCGGATGATGTTTCCGCTCGCCACGACATTGCGCAGATACGGTCCCCAGCCGAGCTGCAGGCCATAGAGCGGCGCGTTCTCGACGACATTGCCGGAAACCGTGGTGTCGGCTTCGGCGCTGATGCCGACGCCGAAACCGGGCGGATCGGCGGTGTAAGGGCCAACCGTCGTCAGGTTGCGCACGATGTTGTTCGAGCAGACCGCCATGCGGCCGCCTTCGTTGAAATTGACGATCGAGATGCCGTTGGCGGCGCCGTCGACCAGATTGTTGCTGAGGATCGCGCCTTCGAAGGAGAATTCCGAATAGATCCCCGTCTCGCCGGAGCGCGAGCAGGTGTTGCCGCTGATCTGCAAATTGCTCGCACTGTTGGCGCGGATCGCGGTGAAGGCGCAGTCGGAGACGACATTGCCGGAGATGATCACATTGCCGGCGCGAAAGGCGTTGATGCCGTTGCCGTTCTGGCCGGTGCCGCCGCTGCGCGCGCCGATCCTCTGGACGCGATTGCCGTTGACGATGGTGCCGTCCTCCGCTGCCTGCCAGCGATGCACGAGGATGCCGCCATTGGCGCAGTCCGAAACGCTGTTGCCGGAAATCTCAAGTCCGCCGGCCTCGACCGAATAGATGCCGGCGTCCGCTGCGCCGGAAATATCGCAGCGGCCGACACGGCCGACGGCATGTTCGAGCGCCAGCCCGTTCTTGCCGCTGCCGGTCACCTGGCAATTGTCGATTGTCAGATGGGCGACGCGGCGCAGATCGAGCAGGCCTTGCGTGTAGTCGGCCAGCCAGCGGTTGGTGCCATCGAAGACGAGGCCGCTGAGCTCGATATGCTCGGCCTGTTCGGCCATCATCAGATGGCCGTTGCCGCCATAGACGATGCGCGTCGCGCCGGGCACGCCCGACAGACGCACGCGGGCCGGCAGCTTGAGGTTGGAGACGAGATAGGTGCCGGGCGGCAGGAACACCGGCTGGTCGCGATCGCTGGCCTCGGCCAGCATCTTGGCGAAAACCTTGCTCTGGTCGTCGAATGCGCCCGGCTGCACGCCGATCTCGGTGGCGTCGATCGAGCCGCGCATCGCGGCCATCTCGATGCCGGGCAGCGATTTCGCCGATGCCTTGCCGGCGAAGACGCCGGCGACGGCGAAGCCGGCAGTCCGGGCAAGCAGCGTTCGTCTGTTCAACATCGGCACAGGTCCTGGCGTTTCGCCTCGTCCTTCGCAGGAATCGTGCCAGGGTGGGCCCACCGGCAAACCGCTTGTGCACTTGCCTCACCAAGCCTAAGTTCATTGTATGAGCAGAGCTTTTACCCGAGAAGAAGACAGCGAAAACGCCATTGCCGGCGTCGGCGAACGCCCAGTGAGCACCCTCCGCAATCTGGTGACCGAGCGCGGCCTCGCAATGATCGAGGACAATCTCGCCGAGCTGCGTGATATGCTCGCCAAGGCCGAACGCAAGGGTGACCGCGAGCGCATCGCCGTGGTTTCGCGCGACCTGCGCTATTGGACCGCGCGGCGCGAGAGCGCGGAGCTTTCCGTGCCTGAGCCGGGCAGCGACGTGGTCCGCTTCGGCATGGGTGTGACGCTGGAAGGCGACGACGGCAAGAAGGTGCATTGGCGCATCGTCGGCGAGGACGAGGCTGATCCGTCCAAGGGCTCGATTTCCCACGTCTCGCCGATGGCTGTCGCGCTGTTCGGCAAGAAGGTTGGCGATGTGGCCGCCGTGAACGGCAAGGAATGGGAGATCGTCAAGCTCTCGGACAAGGCCGAGAACTAGGCTTCGAGCTTGACGGTATGGTCGCGGAAGAAGGCGGCGGCGCCAGCCTCGTCGATTTCACCAGCGGCAACCATCATCACCAATTGGACAATCTCTTCCTGCTCGGCCTCGACGCTTAACCCGTTGAAATAAAGAAACAAGTCGGCGGCAGCAAAGGCCGTCCGCTTGTTGCCATCGACAAATGGGTGATTCTTCGCGATACCGAAGAGGTAGGCCGCAGCAAGCTCGCAAAGATCCGGCTCGCCATAGGCCTCTTTCTGCTGCGGCCGCCCAAGGGCCGATTCTAGCATACCTTCATCCCGCATACCCGGCGCGCCGCCGTGTAGGCGCAACTGCTCGGCGTGCATTGCCTCAACGAACTCCCGCGAATGATGCTCGATCATTTCGCGAGAGCGCGGTAGGCAACCTCATATTTTTTCATGCGCTCGCGAGCTATGTTCATTTTATTTTCAAATGCTTCTGGGTCGCTCTCAAGTCGACGAAGCCGAAGCTCACCTGCGTTCTCTGCAGCAATAAGCGTATCCCCGGCGCGAACATTTAGCCGGTCGAGCATTTCCCGAGGCAAAATTACACCTTCGGAATTGCCGATCTTGCGTACTACAATGTTCATTGGCGAAACTCCTTCAGTCTCCTCCACTCTCGGTTCCCTACCAAGTTGGTGGAATTGAGCGTTCAGATCAATTCCACCAACTTGGTAGGGAACCGAGAGTGGAGGAGATCTACGTATCTGTCTATTACACTGTTGTAACAGTGATTATAACAGCGGGCGCTCAATTGTCAAGCCAGCAACCGATCCATCAGCCGGTTCGCCGCTTCCGGGATCACCGTCCCCGGCGGAAAAATCTCCGCAGCACCCGCCGCCAGCACCGCGTCATAGTCCTGCGGCGGGATGACGCCGCCAGCGACGATCAGCATGTCGCCATGGCCGAGCTTCTTCAGCGCTTCCTTCAGCTCGGGGATCAGCGTCAGGTGTCCGGCGGCCAAAGAGGAGGCGCCGATGATGTCGACGTCGTGCTGCACCGCCAGTTTGGCGATCTCGTCCGGCGTCTGGAACATCGGCCCGACGGTCACGTCGAAGCCGAGATCGGCGAAGGCGCTGGCGATCACCTTCTGGCCGCGGTCGTGGCCGTCCTGGCCTATCTTGGCGACCAGGATGCGCGGCTTGCCGCCGGTCTTCTTCTCGAATGCCTCGATCTTCTCCTGCAGCGGGTCGAGCGCCGGATTGTCGCCGAGCGCGTCCCGGTAGACGCCGGAGATCGTCTGCACCGCAGCCGTGTGGCGGCCGAACACTTTTTCCAATGCCAGCGAAATCTCGCCGACCGTGGCGTTGGCGCGCGCGGCGCGGATCGCGAATTCGAGCAGGTTCTCGCCGCCCTCGGCGGCGCGGGTCAGCGCCGCCAGGGCATTTTCCAGGGCCGCCACATCGCGCGTGCCCTTCAGCCGTTGCAGCTTCGCCAATTGCCGGGCCTTGACCTCGGCATTGTCGATCTTCAACACATCGACCTCGATGTCCGTCTGCGGCCGGTGCGCGTTGACGCCGACCAGAATTTGCTCGCCGGAATCGATGCGCGCCTGGGTGCGCGCCGCAGCTTCCTCGATGCGCAGCTTCGGAATGCCTTTCTCGATCGCCGCCGCCATGCCGCCGAGGCTTTCGACCTCCTCGACATGGGCGAGCGCGCGCGCCGCCAGGTCATGCGTCAGCCGCTCGACATAGGCCGAGCCGCCCCACGGGTCGATCATCCGCGTGGTGCCGGATTCCTTCTGCAGGATGAGCTGCGTGTTGCGAGCGATTCGCGCCGAATGGTCGGTCGGCAGCGCCATCGCCTCGTCGAAGGAGTTGGTGTGCAGCGACTGGGTGTGCCCCTGCGTCGCCGCCATCGCCTCGATCATCGTGCGGGTGATGTTGTTGTAGGGGTCCTGCGCCGTCAGCGACCATCCCGATGTCTGGCAATGGGTGCGCAGCGACAGCGAGCGCTCGTCCTTCGGCGAAAAGTTCTTCTGCATCAGGCTCGACCACAAAAGCCGCGCGGCCCTGAGCTTGGCGACCTCCATGAAGAAATTCATGCCGATCGCCCAGAAGAAGGAGAGGCGCGGCGCGAAGCGGTCGATGTCCAGGCCTGCGGCGACGCCGGCGCGCGCATATTCGATGCCGTCGGCGATCGTGTAGGCAAGTTCGAGGTCGGCCGTCGCTCCGGCTTCCTGCATGTGGTAGCCGGAGATCGAGATCGAATTGAACTTCGGCATATGCTTGGAGGTGTAAGCAAAAATGTCCGACACGATCCGCATCGAAGGTTTTGGCGGATAGATGTAGGTGTTGCGGACCATGAACTCCTTCAGAATGTCGTTCTGAATGGTGCCACTGAGATCTTTTTGCGCGACGCCCTGTTCCTCCGCCGCGACGATGTACAGCGCCATGATCGGCAGCACGGCGCCATTCATCGTCATCGACACCGTCATCTCGTTCAGCGGAATGCCGTCGAAAAGCTGGCGCATGTCGAGGATGGAATCGATCGCAACGCCGGCCATGCCGACATCGCCGGCGACGCGCGGATGGTCGCTGTCATAGCCGCGATGCGTGGCGAGGTCGAAAGCCACCGACAGGCCTTTCTGGCCGGCCGCGAGGTTGCGTCGGTAGAAGGCGTTGGATTCCTCGGCCGTCGAGAAGCCGGCATATTGCCGGATCGTCCAGGGCTGCTGGACATACATTGTGGGGTAGGGGCCGCGCACGAAGGGCGGCAGGCCTGGATAGGTGTCGAGATTGGCGAGCCCCTTGAGGTCACCTTGCGTGTAGAGGTGTTTTACGGCGATGCCTTCCGGCGTCATCCGCTGGCCTTTGATCTCGACCGGCACGCGACGCGGCGCTGACCAGCCGATCTGGCTGAAATCCGGGATCATGATCCGGCTCCGATCGACTGGTCGATGCGCACGGGAAACAGCGGCTCGCAGGTCGCCACGCCTTCGGTCAGCGCCGGGCGCCGCTCCTGCGGCAGCGTCTGGACCGGGCGCTCCGTGCCGACACGGTAGAGCGTCGTGCCGACAATGCCGCGTTCGCCCGACCGGTAGGCGCCGTTGCGCTTGGCGGCGGCGGTCTGCACGCGGTTCTGGATATAGCCCTGCTGCAGGCTGGCGAGCACGCCGCCTTCGGCCTCGATACGCTGGAATTCTTCCCAGGCGGCGGCGCAGAGATTGTCAGTCAGCGCTTCGACTGCGCCCGAGCCGCTGGCGGGGTCGGCGACCTGGCCGAGATGGCTCTCCTCGGCCATGATGAGCTGGGCGTTGCGGGCGATGCGGCGGGCAAAGCCCGCCGGCAATCCATGCGCGATCGTGTGCGGCAGGATCGAGATTGAATCGGCGCCGCCGGTTGCCGCCGCGAAGGCCGCGATCGCCGTGCGCAGGATGTTGGTCTCCGGGTCGGCCATCGTCATCATGCGATAGGAGGTCTCGGCATGGATGCTGGCGGTCGAGGCCGGGATCGAGCAGGCTTCCTGGATGCGCGCCCAGAGCTTGCGCAAAGCCCGCACCTTGGCCATCGACAGGAACTGGTCCTGGTCGACGCTGAGCGCGAAGCCGATATACGGTGCTGCATAGACCAGCGGCTGGCGCGCCTTCTCGAACATCCTGAGATAGGACACGACGGAGGCCATCATCGTGCCGAGCTCCTGCGCCTCGGTGGCGCCGGCATTGTGGAAGACGCGGCCGTCGGCCTCTAGCAGCACGCCAGGCACTCCCATCGAGAAGAAATGCGCCAGCGACTGCGGCATCGATTCCTGCAGCGCATCGATCGAGGTGCGCAGCCGCCCGGTGCCTGCGAAGATCGCCGCCGGGTCGATGCCGAAGGAGAGGTTGAGCTTGGTCGGATCGGAGCGGCGTTTGCTCAAGAAGGCGAGCAGCCAGTCGGCCACGGCACGGCTCCAGGGATGCGCGTCGATGCGCACCTGCACGCGGTTGAGCGGCACGCCGTCGAGCACCCTTTCCAGCGCTTCCGCGGTGCGCGGCAGGCCGTAGCCGAAGGCATTCGGCGCGCCCTCGAACACAAGCGACAGGCCGGTGGCGCCTTGGGCGATGTCTTCCAGGGCTTGCGCGCTGGCCCGGGCGATGTCCGGGTCGTCGACACGCTGGCTGACGATCCAGGGTGCGGTCGGATTTGTGCGCAGCAACGGCTCTGCAGCCGTCGAACGCTGGCTGAGCGGCTCGATGCGGATACCGTCATCGGTGCGGGAAACGAGTTTTTCCTCGAAGGAACCGCTGGCAAGCACCTTTTCCGCCAGCGCCTGCCAACGCTTGGCGTCCGGGTTCGGAAGGTCGACATCCCTTGTCAAGGCGCCGGCGCCCATCGCTCTCCTCCCTTCTCGGCCGCATCAGCCGGTCCAGCCAATCTAGGGTCAGTAACCGGATATCACAATGCGTCATGCGGCCGGCTTCCCTGGCGGCCAGCTAACCGATTGCCAAACATGCGCAAAATCCGCAAGCGCCAAAGGCCAAATTCGGCGCCCGCTCCAAACGCGAAACTGATCATTGCCGCCTGCCGCTTGCGTTACTATACCTCGGGTGAGGCCTTTGAGCGGAACGAGATTCCGGAGACCGGACATGGTTGACGAGACCAGCATCTTCATCGGCGCCAGCCGCAAGCCCGACGATTCCTATCAGCGCGCCGAAGAGCTGCTGCTGCGCTACGGCAACCGCCACGGCCTCGTCACGGGCGCCACGGGCACAGGCAAGACAGTCAGCCTGCAGATCCTGGCCGAGGGCTTCTCGAATGCCGGCGTGCCGGTCTTCTGCGCCGACATCAAGGGTGACCTTTCCGGCATATCCATGATAGGCGAGGCCAAGGATTTCCTGGTCAAGCGCGCCGGCGAGGTGAAGCTCGATCCGTACCAGTTCCAGGAATTCCCGGTTATTTTCTGGGATCTGTTCGGCGAGCAGGGCCATCCGATCCGCGCCACCATCTCGGAGATGGGGCCGTTGCTGCTTTCGCGGCTGATGAACCTCACCGAAGCGCAGGAAGGCATCATGAACATCGCCTTCCGCATCGCCGATGAGGAAGGCCTGCTGCTGCTCGATCTGAAGGACCTGCAGGCGCTGCTCGCCAACATCGCCGAGCGCGCCGACGAGCTCAGCGCGCGCTACGGCAATGTCACCAAGCCTTCCGTGGGCGCCATCCAGCGCACGCTTCTGGTGCTGGAGCAACAGGGCGCCGCGAACTTCTTCGGCGAGCCGGCGCTGCGCATTGGCGACATCATGCGCACGACGCGCGACGGCCGCGGCGCGATCAGCGTGCTCGCCGCCGACAAGTTGATGATGAATCCCAGGCTCTACGCCACCTTCCTGCTTTGGCTGATGTCGGAGCTGTTCGAGGAGCTGCCCGAGGTTGGCGACCTCGACAGACCGAAGCTGGTCTTCTTCTTCGACGAGGCGCATCTTCTGTTCGAGGACGCGCCGAAGGTGCTGATCGACCGCGTCGAGCAGGTGGTGCGGCTCATCCGCTCCAAGGGCGTTGGCGTCTATTTCGTCACCCAGAACCCGCTCGATATCCCGGAAAAGGTGCTGGCTCAGCTCGGCAACCGCGTCCAGCACGCGCTGCGCGCCTATACGCCGCGCGAGCAGCAGGCAGTGCGCACCGCCGCCGAAACCTTCCGGCCCAATCCCGATTTCGACTGCGCCACCGCCATCACCCAGCTCGCCACCGGCGAGGCGCTGGTCTCGATGCTGGAAGACAAGGGCGTGCCGGCCATGGTCCAGCGCACGCTGATCCGGCCGCCGTCCTCGCGGCTCGGCCCGATCACGCCGGATGAGCGCCGCAAGATCATCGCCGAGAGCCCGGTCGCCGGCCAGTACGACCAGGTCGTCGATCGCGAATCGGCCTTCGAGATCCTGCAGAAGAAAGCCAAGGAAGCGCAGGACGCCGAGGCGCAGGCACAGCAGCAGAACAGCGGCGGCTCGCGCTGGACCATTCCCGGCTTCGACGATGTTTTGGGAACAGGCAACCGGCGGTCTTCCAATCGCCAGACCGTGGCCGAGGCCGCCATCAAGTCGGTGGTGCGCTCGGTCGGCTCCTCCGTTGGCCGCGCCATCGTGCGCGGTATCCTGGGCAGTCTCGCGCGCGGACGCTAGTGCTGGGCCGGAACGCTCCCTTTCCTGGCCTGCCAGGTCAAACACGTGATCGTCCCGCCGCGGTATGGTCGCCGTCGTGGGACGGGTAGCTTCCACATCACAGTGGGTTGGTCCGACGATCGCCGCCCCAGGCGAATTTGCATAGCGCTCTCCACCCGTGAGAGGCCGCCTTTGTTACCTCGCGACGAAAAAATCTTACTTGAGAACAAGCGGATAGCAGCAGCGGCATCTAAAGTTTTCGTGATCGAGGTTTTTCCTCGCCGAACCGCAATTTCGTGAAATACCGGATGCCTCAAATCATGGCTGTTGCATGGTTGTCGTCGGATCGGAATCCGGTGGCGTTCACCAACCATGCGCATGATCACGAATTGTTTTGCCTGGGGAACCGAAAACACGTGTTGAGGTTGGGCCAAGACGGGCGGGGGCTGAGCATCAGGAGGCCCCGTTGCGGCGCGACGATGACCTACCGGCCCTACTGTCGGAGATCGCTTCCGACAGGGCTCCCTTGCCGAACGCGAAAGGCGGATTGTCGGCAAGGCATACCGACCAGATCCAGCAATTCCTGAAAGAGAATTTCTCGCGCAAGCTATCGCTGTCCGAGATGGCGGCGGTGTGCGACTTGTCCCCTTACCATTTCGCCCGCGCTTTTTCGAAGACGTTCGGCGTGTCGCCGTATCAATATGTTCTGGGTCTCCGCCTCGACCTTGCCGAGAAGCTGCTGGCCGACAGCCGCATGTCGATCACGGACATTGCCGATCTGGCTGGCTTTTCGAGCCAGAGCCACCTCACCACCATGATGAAAAAATATCGTAACGCCACCCCACAGCAGGTGCGGGCTAGGCAGGGTCAATCGCAGGCTAGTGAGTAAGGCGATCGCTAATTGCCCAGTTTATCGGCAGGTTATTTATGCGTCGGCTTATAGAAGGTATGTCTAAAGTAATTTCCCGTTAACCTCTAGAATATCTGCGGTATATTTTCGGATAAACAGCAATTTATTGGAATACGCGATTCAGAAAGCGTGTCCTCCTGCGGCAAGTCCGGTTAATTCGGATTCTGAGCTGGCTGCAGGGGACATGAGCGAAGACAAGGTGATTCGCCGAAGCCTTTCCGAGGAGATCGGCTACTGGTTGGAGTCGGCCTCCAGGACGCTCGAGAAGCGCTATGGCGATGGCGTGCCTTTGGCCAAGCAGGATGCCCTGCTGGCCCACTATCTCTACGGCCTCACGGCAGTGGTCCACGCCGGCGATGAGCCTGCCGTCCATCTGGCGGCATTGCGATCTTATCTCGAACGGTTGATTTCAAAGGAGCGTGCCACGTTGGCGCTGCAGGCCGTGCCCGAAGAGGGCGATTCCTGGCTTGAGAACACGCTCGATCGCGTCGAGGCGATCGGCGAGAAGCAAGGCCATGCGCTGCTAGCGCGGCGCCGACGTCGTCATTCCTTTTTCGAACAGACACGCTTCGGCGGCAGGGTCGGCGGAACCTGTCGTCATCGAGCGCGACGCACCACAGGAGGCATTCTCGCAATGACTTTCAGGCAAGGACGTACTATCGGGCGCGACCGATTTGCCGGAAACTGGGTTTCCGGCGGCACCGACAGCCGCTCGCTGCGTCGCCGCCTGATGGCGGCGCTGCGCAATGCCCATCGCGTGCTCGGCATGCGACGCAAGGGCCTGGGGCTCGGAACGCTCGGTCTCGGCAAGATGCTGGCAGCGGCGCTGAGTGCGATCGCATTGGGCGGCATCGCCACGCCGGCATCAGCACAATATGCCGCCGGTGGCGGCTCCGCGACCGGTGGCGGCTCCATCGCTATCGGCACGCCCGCGACGGCCTCTCAGCTCAATGCCATTGCGATCGGAACCCGATCCGTCTCGTCGACACAGTATGGGGTGGCAATCGGCCAAGATGCGCAGGCGACAGGTACCGGCGGCGCGGTGGCCGTTGGCGGCGGCGCGATCTCAAGCAACATCAATACGGTAGCGATCGGCGTTGCCGCTAGTGCCACTGGGCCTGGGGCCAGCGCGTTGGGCACCAACGCCAACGCTTCGGGAGGGAATTCCACCGCAGTCGGTGTCGGCGCTACGGCCAACAACAACTATGCGTTCGCTGCTGGCTACGGGTCCGTAGCCAGCGCTCAATACTCGTCCGTCATAGGCTATCAGGCCACTGCCGGCGGGCTACGCGGTATCGCGCTTGGATATCAAGCAACGCAGAGCGGAATCGATTCTCTTGCCCAAGGTACCAACGCCAACGCAGGCAGCCAAAATGCCATCGCTGTCGGATTCCAGGCGACCGCGAGTGCCATAAACTCCGTCTATCTCGGCTCGCGCACAGCCGTGGGGACGGGAGCGTTGGCTCAGAGCGCCATCGGCATTGGCACCGATGTGACGGCGTCTCAGGCCGACGCCATGGCGATTGGGCGAGCAAGCAAGGCGACCGGCATCACAAGCATGGCGTTTGGTTTGCAGAGCCAGGCCACGGCGACCAACACCATCGCCATTGGTCCCCAGGCAAATGCCACGGCGCAAAACTCGGCAGCGCTCGGCAACGTCGCCGTGGCCTCGGGAAATTTCTCGCTCGCCCTGGGCAATTCGGCCACGTCGAGCGGCGTGGGCTCGGTCGCGGCGGGCTCGGGCGCCCAGGCCACGGACGTCTCGACCACCGCGCTCGGCAACAACGCCGCGGCGACCGCCGCGAACGCCAGCGCCCTGGGATTGGGCGCCACGGCGAGCGGAACGTACGCCACTTCCATCGGTTCCACCTCCAAAGCCACCGGCGCCCGTGCGTTCGCTGGCGGCCGTTCGTCCAATGCCGGCGGTGACGATTCCATCGCCATCGGCACGACGGCCGTCTCTACGGCGGCAAGCTCGACAGCACTTGGAGCGGGCGCGGTGGCACAAGACGTAAACGCGATCGCCGTCGGCACCGCCGCCGGCGCGCTCTCCGCCGACTCCGTCGCTGTCGGCACGGGGGCGATCGCCGATGGCGGCAAGGCCGTTGCCATCGGCGCCGGCAATACGGCCTATGGTGACGGCGCGGTCGCCATCGGCGATCCGAGCTACGCCAGCGGCACCGGCGCCTTCACCGGCGGCGCCAACAACATCGCCAACAGCGACGGCACGGCGACCGCCACCGCCGCCAATATGGCCAACGGTGCCGTCGCCATCGGCAACAGCAACAAGGCGATCGGCCAAGGCTCCGTGGCGCTGGGCAACGGCTCCACCGCCGGCGCTGCCGGCTTCGTCGGCAATGTCGCGCTGGGCAATGGCGCGACGGCGGCGGCAAGCTCCGGCGATGTCGCGCTGGGCTCGGGCTCGGTGACCGCCGTAGCGGTCGGCACGCCGAGTGCGGTGATCAACGGCACCACCTACGCCTTCCAGGGAACCGCTCCGACCTCGACGGTCAGCATCGGCGCGCCCGGCGCGGAACGCACGCTCACCAATCTCGCGGCGGGGCGCATCAGCGGGTCCTCGACCGACGCGGTCAACGGCTCGCAGCTCTTCGCGACCAATCAGGCCGTCGACAGTCTCGGCAGCACGGTCACGAACATCAACACCGGCGGCGGCATCAAGTATTTCCACGCCAACTCGACGCTTGCCGATTCCCAGGCGCTGGGAGCGGATTCGGTGGCGGTCGGGCCAAATGCCGTCGCTACCAATGCCGGCGATGTTGCTATCGGCCTGAATTCCGCATCCGGCACCACGACGGCGGTTGGGGGCACGACGATTGGCGGCGTCGCCTACACCTTCGCCGGAACCACGCCGGCCGGCGCGTTCTCGGTCGGCTCGGTCGGCGCCGAGCGCCAGATACAGAACGTCGCGGCCGGACAGTTGAGCGGCTCGTCGACCGACGCAATCAATGGCTCGCAGCTGTTTGCCACCAACCAGCAGGTGACGCAGAACACCACCGATATCGCCGCCAACACGGCCGACATCACCACTCTCGGCAACACCATCAACAACATCAACACCGGCGGCGGCATCAAGTATTTCCACGCCAATTCGACGCTTGCGGATTCCCAGGCGCTGGGGGCGGATTCGGTCGCCGTCGGCCCGAATGCGATCGCCAACAATGCCGGCGACGTGGCGATCGGCCTGAATTCGGTGTCAGGCACCACGACCGCGGTCGGCGGCACGACGATCGGCGGCGTCGCCTACACCTTCGCCGGTACCACGCCGGCCGGTGCCTTCTCGGTCGGCTCGGTCGGCGCGGAGCGCCAGATCCAGAACGTCGCGGCCGGGCAGTTGAGCGGTTCGTCGACCGACGCGGTCAACGGCTCGCAGCTCTTCGCCACCAACCAGCAGGTGACGCAGAACACCACCGACATCGCCGCCAACACGGCCGACATCACCACGCTTGGCAACACGATCAACAACTTTGCCGGCGACACCTCGACGGCCTATACCGACGCCAATGGCGACGGCATCCGCTATGTGCGTACCAACGACACGACGCTTCCCGTCACGGACGCCTTCGCGCAAGGGATCGGCTCCTCCGCGCTCGGCTACCAGGCGACGGCCTCTGCCGCCAATTCGCTGGCGCTCGGCCGCGGCACCACGGTCTCCATCACCGACGGCGTGGCGCTCGGCTCCGGCTCGGTTTCCGACCGCGCAGTGGCGCCGGCTTCGGGATCGATCCTCGCAGGCACCGGCCTCGTCCCCTACAACACCACGGACAAGACCCTGCTCGGCGCCGTCTCGGTCGGCACTTCCACTTCCTATCGCCAGATCATCAACGTGGCCGACGGCACGCAGGACCAGGATGCGGTCACGCTGCGCCAGTTGAAGGGCGCGCTGAGCTCGTTCGCGGTGACGCCGACCATGTACTTCCACGCCAATTCGACTGCTTCGGATTCGGCCGCGGTCGGCACCGATTCGGTGGCAATCGGTCCGCGCACCACCGTCAATGGCGACAACGGCATCGGCATGGGCAACGGCGCCATCGTCCAGCAGACGGCGCCCGGCGGCATCGCGATCGGCCAGACCTCGACCGTCAATGCGGCGGACAGCATCGCGCTCGGCACGAACTCGACCGCCAACGGCGCCCAGTCGATGGCGCTTGGCGCCGGCGCCACGGCCAACGAGCCGGGCAGCGTCGCGCTCGGCGCGGGCTCGACGACCGCGGCGGCGGTCGCCACCACCGGCACGACGATAAACGGCGTCGCCTACACCTTCGCCGGAACCGCTCCGACGAGCACGGTGAGCGTCGGCGACGTCGGCAAGGAGCGAACCGTCACCAATGTCGCGGCGGGCAGGATCAGTCAGACTTCGACCGACGCCATCAACGGCAGCCAACTCTATGCGACGAACCAGGCTGTGGAAGCCGTGCAGGGGAGCGTCGGCGACCTGAACGAGTTCGCGGTCCAGTACGACAAGAACCCGGACGGCACCAAGTCCAACTCGCTGACGCTCGTCGGCGGTGACGTCAATGCGCCTGTCGTCATCCACAATGTCGGCGCGGGCACGGCGAACACCGATGCGGTCAACGTCCAACAGCTCAACACCGGATTGGCGACGACGTTCGACAACTCCAAGACCTACACCAACCAGGTGGCGGCCACCACGCTCCAGACGGCCAATGCCTATACCGACTCCAAACTCAGTCAGCTCAACATGGACATGGGTGAGGTTCGCGGCGAAGCCCGCCAGGCGGCGGCGATCGGCCTCGCGGCCGCCTCGCTGCGCTATGACGACCGTCCCGGCAAGCTGAGCGTGGCGGCCGGCGGCGGCTATTGGCGCGGCGAGGGGGCTGTGGCGTTCGGCGCCGGCTACACCAGCGAGGACGGAAGAGCCCGGGCAAATGTGTCCGGCACGACGGCGGGCGGGCACTGGGGTGTCGGCGCGGGCCTCAGCTTCACCTTGAACTGAGTTTATTTATGGTCAGGCAAGCCGGCTCTGTTGTCGCAATCTGCATGACTTGCCTGCTCCTGTCCGGACCGCGCGCGGCCGGGCAGGAGGCGGCACCGTCGGCCTATCGGATAAAGCCTTCGGACGTCGCGGTGCCTGCGGGCGTGAAGCTCGGCGACTACCAACGGACCACCCGCCCGTTCGAGAACTGGACGCTGATCTGCGACGAGAATCTGCAGGCCAGGAAGAGGGTCTGCAACATCAGCCAGTCCTTCGTCGACCAAAGCCAGACCTTGGTCTTCAGCTGGTCGCTCGCGGCCGACGAGAAAGGCAAGCCCTTCATGATCTTGCGGACTCCCAGCCAGGCTGGTGCGGGAAGCAGGCTTTCGCTCAAACTTGCCGGCCGCAAGCAGCCCGTCGACGTTCAGCTGCAGGGCTGTGATGCGTCGGTTTGTGTCGGCTATGTGCCGGTAGGCCCGGTCCTTCGCGAGCAGATCGGCAAGGAGACCACCGTCCAAGTTTCCTATTCCCTGCCGTCGGGAGCGACCGTCAGCCTCGATGCTCCTTTCAAGGGCCTCAAGACCGCGCTGTCGACCATCAAATAGAGAGATCCGCGAAATGACCCGCCAATCCATCGAGGATAGAATCCTAAACCGCCCCGAGCCCGTTCCGCTGCCGGAACCGCCGGCAATCTCGCCGCTGGCGCGCTCATCGGCCTGGCGGCTGGTGCGAAACACAGCTCTGCTTGGCGCGTTCGCCGCTCTGGTTGCGGCGGCGGTCATATCGTCGCTCCGCTTCTTTCCGGCGCTGGGCGAATTCGTTGCGGGCACCGCCTCGGCGCAATCGCAGGCGCCGGTCGCTGCCAAGCCGACCGATGTCAAGCCCGTCGCGGGAGACGCTTCGGCCGGCAGAACTCCGTTTCAGACGCATGCGAGCCAGGCAGGCGTCCACACCTGCGCCAACCTCTTTGCCGCGCTCGGGCAGGCGCTGACCGCGGGATCGACCTATGCGATCCAGACACAATGGGACAACACCTCGCCCGATGCCCATGCCGTGCAGGCCGTCGCCGGGATGAGTTACGATCTGCCGGGCTACAAGACGCAAGCCGCCGGCGTCGTCATTGCTTCGCCTGTCGGCCAGAGCTGCGAGGGGAGCCTCGTGCGGGTGGCGCCTTTCCAGAAGTCCTGCCAGGAGGTCGCGCAGACCCTGCCGAAAGGCAGCGTTCCGGCGGACAATCTGTCGAACACCAGCCTTTTCAACCTGGCCAACAATGGCGGCCAGGCGCTGCTGGTCCCCACCGGCAACACCTGCATCGTCGTCTCGGTCGCGCGCATGGGCGGATAGAAGCATCGCCAAGGGTTTTGAATGGCTACAAGCTGGAGCACGAAAATGCTGATCAACCGTCGCCTCTCATTCCCGCTGCTGGCGGCACTGGCCGGGCTTACCATCGCCAGCCATGCCGCCGATCTGGTGGCGCCGCCGCCAGCTGAGACCGGCGAGGAAAAAGGCATCTGGGGCGCGATCGCCTATTCGCCGGATGACGGCCGCCACGGCTTCTTCTGGGGGGCCGACAAGCGCCAGGAGGCCGAAGACATCGCGCTCAAATACTGCGAGAACGCGGACGGCAAGGGCTGCAGGGTGGTCGAAGTGTTCCGCAACCACCGCCACTGGGACGATGATGACGGCACCGGCTTTCCCTATGAGCACTGCGCGGCGCTCTCGGTCGGCAAGAGCCGTGGCGCGGCGACGCCGTTCTGGGGCGCGGCATCGGCCACGACCCGCAAGGACGCGCAGGACAAGGCCACGGCGCAATGCGGCGGCGAGGGGAAGGAGTGCAAGATCCGCGAGTGGGTCTGCACCTGACTCCGCGACGGAATTCGGGTGGCTGAGGAGATCAGCCGACCTCGATGTTCATCTCGGCGATCAGCCGCTCGCGCCCGGCTAGCGAGTTCAGCGCCTTGTCGCCAAGCTCGCGGGCGACGAGGTTGAGCATCGCTTCGCAAAACACGACATAGGCGCCCATGCTGTTCGAATAGAAGCTGCTGGCATGCGGGATGAAGAACGCGTGCTCGGCCGGAGGCACGAGCGGCGAGGACCGGGAATCGGTGATCGCGATCACGTTCTGGCCGTTCGCCGCAGCAATGCGGCCGACCTCGGCGACGCTGCGCGTATAGGGCGCGCAACTGGCTGTGATGACGACGTCGCCCGGCTCGAGCTGCGACAGCGCCTCGGCGACGCCGAGGCGCGGCGCATCGAGCAGAGCCACGTCCGAGCGCACCATGCCCAGGCAATAGGTGAGGAAGCTCGCCAGCGAATGGAACTGACGAACGCCATGCACGCGCACACGCCGCGCGCCGGCCAGCAGCGCGACCGCCCCCTTCAGCGAGGCGCTGTCCAACTGGCCGAGGAAGCCGTCGACATTCGCCGCCGTTTCGCGTGCCAGCCGCTCGAAGACCTCGACCTCGGCGCCACCTGCCGAAGGCGTCGTCATCAGCCTTCCGGCCTGGCGACTGTAGAAATATTGCTGGTCGTCGGCGATCGCCTTGCGGAAGACGGCCTGGAAATCGCTGAAACCTTCGAAGCCGAGACGCTTCGCCAGTCTCGTCAGCGTCGACGGATTGATGCCGAATTGATCGGCGAGTTCCGAGATCGTGCGGACCGCCGATTGTTCGGGCGCCTCGACAAGCTTGGCGAAGACATCATGCGCCTTGGAGCCGAGGGAAAAGCCCGCTTCGTCGCGGCCGACCGATAGCGCCAGCGCCCTCAGATCCTCGATGGTGCGTGGCGGCTCCGCAGCGGCTTGCTCTGGCATTGTTCCCGTTCACCCCGCGACAGGGACCAGCCCATCCCGCATGTCGAAGCGCGCTGCTTCGTGTGCCGCATCGTAGACAGCCCACTCGACCTTGTCAGCCCCGACGCGGAAGACGGCGCTGGCAAGCGTGTTCTCGACATCGCTGTCGGCCGGGTCGGTGCGATAGATCGGCAGCTCCGGGTCGGCCGCGTCCCACAAGATGGCGAGCGCGCGGCGTTGCGGCTCGGACTGAGGCGTCTGATCCAGCAGCGCTTCGCCGCGTCGCTGGCGCACGCCGGAGGAGCCGGTGACGATCTGCGACCTGCGCCCGGTGTCGGCATGGATGAGGTGGTTTGAGTGGACGCGCGCCGATACGAGGCGATCAACCGACAGGGCCTGCGCGGTGAACTCGACGCTGAGCAGCCGCTCGTCGCCGGCCTGCGCCAGGGTCAGGTGAAAGGCGCCGGCGCGGGGCACCGATTTGAGCAGGGCCAGCGCCGCGTCAAGGTCCGGTGCGTCGAGCACGGCGCGCGCCAGCACCATGCGCGGCGCCCCGGCGCCGCCGGCCAGCGGCCTGGTGTTGTTGACCGTCAGCACCAGCTTCGCCGACGTCGCCGCAAATGTATGTCCGGGCAGCGAGCCGGGATAGACGAAGGCCGTGAATTCATTGCCGCCTTCGGAAGCCATATGGGCCAGCGCGCAATGGCCAGCGAAGTCCGGGTCGCCGTCCTCATTGTGGCCGATGACATGCGGGGAGCCGGGCAACTGCACCGTCGTGCAGCCATCGGGCGCCATTGCCCAGATGTCGCCGCGGCAGTTCCACAGGAAGACGTCGTCGAACGCCAATTCAAGCCCGGCGGCGAGGCCCTGCAGCTCGGCCCAGTATCGAGGGAACCGCTCCCGCACGATCGTCGCCATCGTGCCGATGCGGGGATCGGCCCGGCGCGCGTTGAGCTCGCGCCATGCGGCGGACGTCTGGAAATGGTCGTTGAGCGCCGCTCGGCCGAAGCGCCCGATAGCGGCCCCGACGTCGTAGGGCGACCCCGAGACATCGATGAAGGAAAGCCGGCGGCCGGCGTCATGCGACATGCTGCAGAAACTCTTTCAAGCGAGGATTTTGCGGGTTTGCAAGCAGCTCCCGCGGCTCGCCGTCGACGGCGATCTTACCACCTTCCATGAAGATCAGCCTGGTTCCGACCTTGCGGGCAAAGGCCATCTCATGGGTAACGACGATCATCGTCATGCCTTCCTCGGCCAGCGCCTGCATCACGCGTAGCACTTCGTGCCTGAGTTCGGGATCGAGCGCCGAGGTCGGCTCGTCGAACAGCATCAGCTTCGGTTTGACGGCAAGCGCACGCGCAATGGCGACGCGCTGCTGCTGGCCACCGGAAAGCTCGCTCGGATAATGATGCGCGCGTTCGGCAAGGCCAACCTTGGCGAGCATTTCCAGCGCCTGCTTGCGTGCCTCCTGTCGCGTCTCGCCACGCACGCGGCGCGGACCGAAGGCGACGTTTTCCAGCGCCGTCATCTGCGGAAACAAGTTGAACTGCTGGAAGACCATGCCGGCTTCCTGGCGGATCAGGCGGACCTTGCGGCCGCCGGATTTGACGCTGATGCCGTCGACGACGAGGTCGCCGCCATTGATCTCCTCTAGCGCATTGATGCAGCGAAGCAGCGTCGACTTGCCGGAGCCGGAGGGGCCGATCAGGACGACCTTCTCGCCGGCCTCGATCGAGAGATCCACCTGGTCGAGGATGGTGACCTGACCGAAGCGCTTGGTGACTTTGTTGAACGCCACGATGCTCACAGGATGCGCATCCTCTTTTCGGTCAGCCGCAGGATGAGCGTAAGCGTGCCCGTCATGATCAGGTAGAACATCGCCACGGCCGACCAGATCTCGACGGCGCGGAAGTTGGCCGCCATGATTTCCTGGCCTTGCCGGGTGAGCTCGCCGACGCCGATGACGATGAACAGAGAGGTATCCTTCAGGCTGACGATGAACTGGTTGCCGAGCGCCGGAATCATGCGGCGGAAGGCAAGCGGGCCGATGATGTAGAAAAGCACTTTCCAGAACGGCAGGCCGAGCGCCAGGCCGGCCTCGCGCAAGCCGCGATGGACGGAAAGGAAGGCGCCGCGCACGATCTCGGCGATATAGGCGCCGGCGTTGATGATGATCGCCATGATTGCCGCCGCCAACGGGTTGATGCGGACATCCGCCAGGATCGGCAGCGCGAAATAGATGAACATCACCTGTACGATAATCGGGGTGCCGCGTATGATCTCGACATAGACCATGGCGATGGCGTTGAGCACCATGTTGCCGTAAGCGCGCGCCAGCCCGGCGGCGAAGCCGATAATAAGGCCGCCGGCAAGCCCGGCGAGCGCGATCAGTACGGTGAGGCGGGCGCCCTTCAACAGCTCGGGCAAGGCCTGCCAGATGACGGACCAGTCGAAATCCATGAGAGCCATCCTTCAGGGAAGGCACGCCGGCCATGCCGGCGCGCCAGGAGATCCAACGGGAAACCGGTGGATCAGCTCTTCGGCGGCTCGGTGCCGAACCACTTCTTGTAGATGGCCTCGTAAGTGCCGTCGCCCTTCAGCTTGGCGATCGAAGCATTCACCTTGGCAACGAGCGGGCTGCCCTTCGGGAAGGCAATGCCATATTGCTGAGCCATCATCTGCGGGCCGACGGTCTTCACTTTTCCTTGGCCGTTGGTCTTGACGTAGTAGAGCACGTTCGGAGTGTCGTGCATGGCGGCGTCGGCGCGGCCGGTCGCGACTTCGAGATAGGCGTTGTCGCTGTTCGGGAACAGGCGCAGCTCCGTGCCCTTGAAATGTTCCTTGGCATAGTCGGTCGCCGACGTGCCGGTCTTCACGGCAAGCGTCTTGCCGACGAGATCATCCGGACCCTTGATCGTGCTGTCGACGGGCACCATCAGAAGGAAGCCGCTGTCGTAATAGCCGTCAGAGAAGTCGATGACCTTCTTGCGCTCGTCCTTGATGGTGATACCGGCCAGGCCGACATCGACCTGCTTGGTCTGCAGCGCCGGGATGATGCCGTTGAAGTCCATCGGCTGAAGTGTGTAGGTCACGCCGATATCCTTGGCGATCGCGGCCCAAAGGTCGATGTCGAAGCCGACATATTTGTCGCCTTCCTTGAACTCAAACGGAACGAAGGCGGTGTCGGTCGCCACGATCAGGTCGTCGGCGAAGGCCGGCTGGCCGAAAGTGAGCGTTGCCGCGACGGCCGCGGCGGCGGTGAGGCTTGCGAGTGCGAACTTCATTTTTCGGGTTCCCCTTTTTTGTTGGATTGCCCGTGAAGCGTAGCACTGTCGATCCGGTAGCGCAAATCGAAAATGCATTCTAATATAGAATGCACTGAATATTTGCAGAATGCCGACGCATTAGGCATTGGACCACTGGCTTCGCAACGCGTCCGCATTGGCGAGCGTGAGCCCGCAGGCTTCGACTGCCCGCCTTGTGGCCGCGACGAGGTCCTGGTTTCCGGAAGCCAGCGTCCCGTCAGGGAGAAAAAGATTGTTCTCGAAACCAACGCGCGCATGTCCGCCGAGCAGAGCAGCGGCCGTCACGCAGGCCGCTTCCTGGTCGCCGAAGGCGCAGACCATCCAGTGCCTCGCCGCGGGCATGCCAGGCGCCAGGAAGGGAAGCAGGTCGGCGGGGCGGGACGTCTGTCCGACCGTGTAGCGGCCGAGGACATAGAGAACCGGCAGATTGTCGAAGGGGATCAGGCCGCGACCCTCCAGCGCCGCGAGATAGCTCGCCTCCTCGGGCGTATAAAGGATGATCTGCGGCATGACTTTTTCCACGCGCAGCGTTTCGAGAAATGAGGCGAAGGCCGCTTCACGCGTAGGATCGGGCACCAGCTCGCGCAAGGCCAGCGAAACCGCCTCGGGCCGTGCTTCCAGCACCACCCGCATCTGCTCTTCGGGCCTATAAATACCCAGCGCCTCGCTGGTGATCTGAAGAACGAGCCTGTCGCTGACGCTGGCCCTGATCGCTGCGGTCGCGGCCCGATAGGCATCGGTGTCGAGCAGATGGCGTCCGTCGCGGTCGCGGACATGGACATGGATCATGGCGGCGCCGGCCTCGAGCGAGGCGGCGGCCAAATCAGCCAATTCATCTGGGGTGATCGGCAGGGCCGGGTGGTCGGCTTTGGTGCGCCGGCCACCGTTTGGCGCCACGGCGATCGCCACGCGATCTTGTTTCGGCATCGACTGCTCCATTTGTTGCATATGGACAATTTATGCAACATATATTGCATGATCATCCGTTCGCGTCTATGGTCGTGGCATGATCCGCGCGCCACTTACCGATGCCATTGTCGAGGCCTTCGACAGCTTGCCCTCGCAGTTGCAGGACGCTGCCCGCTACCTTTTGGACAACCCCGAGGACGTCGCGCTGTTGTCGATGCGCGAGCAGGCGCGCCGTGCCGGCCTGCAACCCTGGACGATGGTGCGCCTGGCCAAGCGGTTGGGATTCGACGGCTACGAGCCTCTGCGCTCGCTCTACGCCAATGCGATGCGGCAGGGTGAGCTCGGCTTTGCCGGCAAAGCCGGCGCGCAGCTCGCGCACCAGCAGGAGGTCGGCGACCGCGCGTTGGCCGCCGAGATGGTGCGGTCGCTGGCCGAGCAGATCGCTCAACTGGGCGAGCCCGAACAGCTCGACGCGCTTGCCACGGCGGCCGAGCGGCTCTACGCAGCACGCCGGATATTCTGCCTCGGGCTGCGCTCCAGCCATCCGGTCGTCGCGCATTTTTCCTATGTCATGTCCTTCCTGGGCGAGAAGGCGGTGATACTCGACGGCGCCTCGGGAGCAGGCACCGACGCCATTCGCCTCGCGACCGACGAAGACGTCCTGTTCGTGGTCAGCGTCGCTCCCTACACCAGGCTGACCGTCGATCTTGCCCGCCGCGGCGCGGCCGCTGGAGTGCCGGTGATCGCTCTGACCGACAGCGCCGTGTCACCGCTCGCCGGTTTGGCCGCGTCGTCGGTGTTGGTGCCAACGGAAAGCCCGTCCTTCTTCCACGCCATGGCGCCGGCCTTCGTCGTCGGGGAGATCCTCGCGGCGCTGATCGCCGGCAAGGGCGCGGACAAGGCCCTTGCGGCCATTCGCCGAACCGAGGACCAGCTCTCCCAACTCGACATCCACATCTTGCCGCCGCGCGGCCGGAGGAAATCATGACCCATATCCTGCATCGCCAGATCAGCGCCGTGCTGCCGGTCGCCAGCGGCGGCAAGGGCGTCGAGCTCTTCGACAGCAACGGGCGCGCCTATATCGACGCGTCCGGTGGCGCCGCAGTTTCCTGCCTCGGCCACGGCCATCCCGATGTGATCGCCGCCATGCACCGGCAGGCCGACACGCTTGCCTATGCCCATACCAGTTTCTTCACCAGCGATATCGCCGAAGCGCTCGCCGACCGGCTGGTCGCCGACGCGCCGGCCGGCATCAGCCATGCCTATTTCGTTTCGGGCGGCTCGGAAGCAATCGAAGCGGCGCTCAAGATGGCGCGGCAGTACTTCGTCGAGATCGGCCAGCCGCTGCGCCGCAACATCATCGCGCGCAAGCAGAGCTATCACGGCAACACGCTTGGCGCGCTGGCGACGGGCGGCAATGAATGGCGGCGCGCGCAGTTCCGGCCGCTGCTCATCGAAACGCATCACATCGACCCGTGCTTCGCCTACCGCTTCCAGGAGGCCGGCGAGACCGACCAGGACTATGCCGCTCGCGCTGCGCAGGCGCTGGAGGACAAGATCATCGAGCTTGGACCGGAGACGGTCATGGCTTTCGTCGCCGAAACGGTGGTCGGCGCGACGGCCGGCGCGGTTCCGCCGGTGGCGGACTATTTGCGCCGCATCCGCGAGATTTGCGACCGTTACGGTGTGCTGCTGCTCCTCGACGAAGTGATGTGCGGCATGGGCCGCACCGGGACGCTGCATGCCTGCGAGCAGGATGGCGTCGCCCCCGACCTGATGACGATCGCCAAGGGGCTCGGCGGCGGCTATCAGCCGATCGGTGCGGTGCTGCTTAGCCAGAAGATCTTCGACGCCTTCGCCAACGGCTCGGGTCTCTTCCAGCACGGTCACACCTATATCTCCCACCCCATGGCCTGCGCCGCCGCGCTCGCGGTTCAGGAGGTTATTGCCCGCGACAGGCTGCTCGACAATGTGAAGGCGATGGGTGCGCATCTGGCCCGCCGGCTCGGCGAGCGCTTCGGCAACCATCCCCATATCGGCGATATTCGCGGGCGTGGCCTGTTCATGGGCGTCGAGCTTGTCGAGGACCGTTCGACCAAGCAGCCTTTCGATCCGAAACGGAAGCTGCATGCGCGCATCAAGAAGGCGGCCATGGCGAATGGGCTTCTGGTCTATCCCATGGGTGGCACGATCGATGGCGCCAGTGGCGACCATGTGCTGCTCGCGCCACCCTTCATTTGCGATGTCGCGGCCATCGACGCGATCGTCGAGCGTCTCGGCGATGCCATCGGCGAGGCACTGCGAAGCTAAAGCATGTCTCCCGAAAGTGGGAACCGGTTTCGGGATAAAGACATGCGTAAAATCAAAGACCTAAAGCGCATGGAGCGAATCCGAAGGATCGCGACGCGCTTAGCGCATCAGCCGATCAGTTCATCGGACCAAGCCTACAGGCGGTCGCGCGGTTCACAACGGAATGAGCGGCGCGACCTCGCGATCGGAGGGCCGCTCGCTGGCCGCCAGGCCGGCATGCACGCCGGCGCGATCGGCCGCGTTGCGGTTCTGGCTCATCTTGCGCTTGCCTTCGAGCTTCGTGATCGGCATGCGCAGGCCGACGATGCCCTTCAACTGCGACTGGATGAAATCCGCCGGCGCGTCCGACACCGCCCAGGGCGCGCTGCGCCCGCCTTCATGCAAATTGGTCAGGCGGGTCACCACCTCGAGCAGCCTGTCGGTATCCTCGAAGAATTCGATCGGCCCATGCGCGTGGACGGCGACGTAGTTCCAGGTCGGCACGACCTTCCCGGTCTCCTGCTTGGCCTGATACCAGGCCGGCGTCACATAGGCGTCCGGGCCCATGAAGATCGCCAGGCCATCGCCTACGGCCGGCACGCGCCACTGCGGATTTGCCTTGGCGACATGGCCGTAGATCACGCCGTGCTCGCCTTCGCTGTCATCGAGGAAAAGCGGCAACGGCGTCGCCATCGGCCCGTCCGCCGTGGCGGTGACCAGCGTCGCCAGCCGCGCGGCGCGGATCGTCGCGCTCAGGCTCTCATGATCGTCATCGCGGAAGGCGGGCGGTGTGTACATGGCAAAACTCTTGCCGGCATAAAATGCCTGAAGTCTGGCCTGCTTAGAACACCCGGTTTTGACGTTTTTGTGTGGTCCAGCCGGAAGTCGTGATGCGCCGATGCCAGTGGCCCGGCGCCGCGGATCCCGCCAGGGCGTCCGGCCGCGATGCCGGCCATCATTTGTGCTGGCACCGCTGACGGATCGTCAGTTCAGAAAATCTCGTTGGTGAGCCGCTTCACCGGGCCGAGCAGGATCGAGCCCGTCGGCACGCCGTTGTCGATCGGGATCGCCTGGCGATCCGGCATGTCCTCTTCCGGCGCGCCGATATTGGCCGTCACGACGACCGGGGTCTTCGTGGGCACACGGTCGTAAAGGTCGATGATGTCCTGGTTGATCAGGCGCACGCAGCCCGACGAAACCGACTTGCCGATCGACCACCATTCGGGAGAACCGTGCAGGCGGTAGAGCGTGTCCTGGCTGCCCTGGAAGAGATAAAGCGCACGCGCGCCGAGCGGGTTCTTCAGTCCGCCGGGCATGCCGCCATTCTTGGCGCTGTATTGCGTCAGCTCCGGCTGGCGCGCGACCATCTCGTCCGGCGGCGTCCATTTCGGCCATTTCTGCTTCCACTGCACGACCGCGTCGCCCGACCATTCGAAGCCGGCGCGGCCGAGGCCGACCCCGTAGCGGATCGCCTGGCCGCCCTCGCGCACCAGATAGAGGAAGTGGCCGGTGGTATCGACGACGATGGTGCCCGGGCGCTGCCCGGTCGGATCGGGAACGATCTGGCGCAGGAATCTGTGATCGATCTTGTTCACCGGAATGGCCGGCAGGTCGAAGCCATTGTCGGACATCGCGCCATACATCGTCTCATAGTCGCCAAGGGGCGGCTCGACAGGGGCCTGAGGCGGCGGCGTTTGGATGGGTGCCGGGCCTTGATCGCTAGTCGTGGTGCAGGCGGACACGGCAACCGAAGCAGCGCCAAGGGCTGTGAAGTTGAGGAAGCCACGGCGGCTGATGCGGAAGGAAGCGTCTGACATGGTTGCCTTTTCTGGGTCTCAATTCACAAGAAAGCATGAATGCGAAGGCTCATTGCTGACGGCATCCATAACAGTCGGCCGTGATAGGCGGTTCCAATTCTGGCCTGACGGTGGACAGAAAAAGGCGAAGCTGTGACTGTGCCGCCGCTGTTGCGCTGCAGCAACAGAGGCATCAGACACCCGCCAGCAGGCCGTCGAGCGAAGGCAGGATCAGCCCTGGCGGAAAGTCGCAGTATTCATCCGGCTGGTTGGTCCGGTTGATCCAGACCGTACGGAAACCGAATTTGGTCGCGCCGGCTATGTCCCAGCGGTTCGACGACTGGAACGACACCGCTCCCGGATAAAGTCGCCAGCTCGTGACCACCATGTCGTAGACCGCGGGGTCGGTCTTGAAGCGCTTGACCTGATCGACCGAAAACACATTGTCGAGGATCTGGTCGAGCGCGGCGGATTTGACCGCGGCGTCGAGCATTTCCGGCGACCCATTGGAAAGGATCGCAAGCTTCGCGCCGGACGCCTTGAGCGCCTTCAGCACGGCGGGCACTTCCGGATAGCAATCGAGCCGCCAATAGGCTTCGAGCAGTTTCGTCCGCAGCGCCGGATCGGCCGAAGGCACCTTGCGCAGCGCGAAATCCAGCGCCTGCTCGGTCAGTTGCCAGAAGTCGGCGTAAGAGCCCATCAGCGTCCGCACCCAGGAATATTCGAGCTGCTTGGCGCGCCAGATTTCCGACAGCAACTGGCCGTCCGGCCCGATCTCGCCGGCGTGGCGGCGCACGGCGGCGTGCACGTCGAACAACGTACCATAGGCGTCGAAGACATAGGCCGCATGATGCATGGCTTAAGTTTTGGGGCGCGCGGGCCTGCCGTGCAAGCATTGATTGCAGTCAAGTGCCTCTGGCCTCAACGATTTTTCCCGATGTCGGTTGACGCCGGACGTCAAAGCATCGTCCTATGGCCGCCTGAAATCACCGGTTTGGACGACGAACATGACACTGGCGACGGCGGCGCAATCCGCGACATGGACCTATGTGGACGGCGACTGGTACGAGGGCAACGTTGCCATTCTCGGACCGCGCAGCCACGCCATGTGGCTCGGCACCAGCGTCTTCGACGGCGGCCGCTGGTTCGAAGGCGTCACGCCTGACCTCGAGCTTCACTCCGCTCGCGTCAACGCCTCGGCGACGGCGCTCGGCCTGAAGCCGTCGATGACGACGGAAGAGATCGTCGGCCTGACCTGGGACGGCCTGAAGAAGTTCGACGGCAAGACGGCAGTCTATATCAGGCCGATGTATTGGGCCGAGCATGGGGGCTATATGGGCGTGCCGGCCGATCCGGATTCGACCCGCTTCTGCCTCTGCCTCTACGAATCGCCGATGATCCCGCCATCCGGTTTCTCGGTCGGCGTCTCGCCGTTCCGGCGCCCGACCATCGAGACCATGCCGACCAACGCCAAGGCGGGCTGCCTCTATCCCAACAACGGCCGCGCCATCCTGGAGGCCAAGAACCGCGGCTTCGACAACGCGCTCGTGCTCGACATGCTGGGCAATGTCGCCGAGACCGGCACGTCCAACATCTTCCTGGTCAAGGACGGCCATGTGATGACGCCCGCCCCGAACGGCACGTTCCTGTCGGGCATCACCCGCTCGCGCACCATCAACCTGCTTGGCGACTACGGCTTCAGGACCATCGAGAAGACGCTGTCGGTTCGCGATTTTCTCGAGGCCGACGAAATCTTCTCGACCGGAAACCATTCCAAGGTCGTGCCGGTCACGCGCATCGAGAGCCGCGACCTGCAGCCCGGACCCGTGGCCAAGAAGGCGCGCGAGCTCTATTGGGACTGGGCGCATTCGACGTCCGCCGCTTGAGCCGTACGAGTTTCAGCGTTTCACGAAACGGCGACCCACTCTTTCTCTTGTGAGGCGCAATTGCGGACGGAAAACCCTTTCACACTTTTCCGCGAATTGCTCTAAAGTCGCTCGGCGCTTCATTCCGGAGTTGCCCCAACCCATTCCAGACCTATCTAAATTCGGTAGTTCACCGGATTTTTTCCTCGAGGGAGTACCATCCATGGCTTTTGAGTTGCCCGCCTTGCCCTACGACTACGAGGCGCTTCAGCCCTATATGTCGAAGGAGACGCTGGAGTATCACCACGACAAGCACCACAAGGCCTATGTCGACAACGGCAACAAGCTGGCCGCCGAGGCCGGCCTTGGCGACCTGTCGGTCGAAGACGTGGTCAAGCAGTCCTTCGGCAAGAATGCCGGGCTCTTCAACAACGCAGCCCAGCACTACAACCACATCCATTTCTGGAAATGGATGAAGAAGGGCGGCGGCGGCAACAAGCTGCCGGGCGCGCTGCAGAAGGCCGTCGACAGCGATCTCGGCGGCTATGACAAGTTCAAGGCGGATTTCATCGCTGCCGGCACCACCCAGTTCGGCTCCGGCTGGGCCTGGGTCTCGGTCAAGAACGGCAAGCTCGAAATCTCCAAGACGCCGAACGGCGAGAACCCGCTGGTGCATGGCGGCACGCCGATCCTCGGCGTCGACGTGTGGGAGCACTCCTACTACATCGACTACCGCAACGCGCGGCCGAAATATCTCGAAGCCTTCGTCGACAGCCTGATCAACTGGGACCACGTCCTGGAGATGTACGAAAAGGCCCGCGCATGACCCCGAAAATCGAAATCGATTTTCGGAAAGGTTCATGCGCAGAATCAAAGCGTTACAGCGTCCTTTGCGCGCCGAAAGGCGCGCGGCGCTGTAAAGGCTGATCGATCCTACTGAAAAGCCCCGGAAACGGGGCTTTTCTTTATCTACCAACACAGCAGATTGATCGCGGGCGGGAAAATCGTGACGGCACCGGGGGAATATTTCCATGGTCGGGTCCGTTAACGTCTGGAGCAATTCCAGGCGAGGTGTGGAACAGTTTCCGTCCGGAATTGTGCCAACGAGGAGATAGGGCATTTCGCCGTGAAACGGTGGAATGCCGTAGTCGCGAACTTTTTTCACCACGGAGCCGATTGAATGAGAAAGCTTGTCCTTGCCATCTCCATGCTCGCCTTTGCCGGTTCGGCCGCCTTTGCCGATCCGATCCAGGAGCGCCAGGCGCTGATGAAGGAGCGCGGCAAGCTCGCCGGCCAGTTGTCCAAAGTGGTCAAGGGCGAGGAGGATTTCGACGCGGCTGCCGTGCTGACGACGCTGAAGGCCCTGCAAGCCAATGCCGAGAAGTTCGATACCGAAAAGCTTTTCCCAGCCGGCTCCGACAAGGGCGACACCACGGCCGCGCCGAAGATCTGGGAAGACATGGCCGGCTTCAAGGCCGCAGAGGACAAGTTCCTGGCCAACACCAAGGAAGCGGTCGCCTCACCGCCGGGCGATGTCGATGGCCTGAAGGCGCAGCTAAACACGCTGGGCGGCGATTGCGGCGCCTGTCATCAGAGCTACAGGGTCAAGAAGGGCTGATCGCCTGATATGGCCTGGCTGAAGAAGCTCGTCGGCGCCGTCATCGTGCTTGGCGGCGCGGCCGCCGCCGCCGGCTGGGCGCTGTCGGCACCGGTCAGGCTTGACGCCGGGGCCATGGCGCAGATCGGCCCCGGCGACGCCGCCAGGGGCAAGCGCATCTTCAATGCAGGCGGCTGCACGTCATGCCATTCCAAGCCCGGCGCCCAGGGCGACGCCCGGCTGCGGCTGGCCGGCGGGCTGGAGCTCAAGACGCCATTCGGCACCTTCGTTCCGCCCAACATCTCGCAGGATCAGAAGGACGGCATCGGCGCCTGGAGCGAGGAGGACTTCGCCAACGCCATGCTGAAAGGCGTCTCGCCTTCGGGCGAGCATTTCTATCCGGCCTTTCCCTATGCGTCCTACGCGCGCATGAAGCCGGCCGACATCGCCGATCTCTACGCCTTCATGAAGTCGCTGCCGGCGGTCGCCGGCAAGGCGCCGGATCATAAGCTCTCCTTCCCCTTCACTATCCGCCGCGGCATCGGCCTGTGGAAGCTTCTTTATCTCAGTCCCGAGCCGGTGATCGCATTGCCCGACGGCACGCCCGACAAGGTGCTGGCCGGCCGCTACCTAGTCGAGGGGCCCGGCCATTGCGGCGAATGCCATACGCCGCGCGATTTCGCCGGCGGCATCAAGAAGAGCGAGTGGCTGGCCGGCGCCGTGGCGGCCGAAGGCTCGGGCGTCGTGCCCAACATCACTCCCGACGGGAAGAGCATCAAGAACTGGTCGGAAGCCGACATCGCCAACTATCTCGAAACCGGCTTCACGCCCGATTTCGATTCCGTCGGCGGCGCCATGGTCGAGGTGCAAAAGAACATGGCGCAATTGACGGCGGACGACCGCGCAGCGATCGCTGCCTATCTCAAGGCTGTCCCACCGCACCCCAACGGCTATCCGGCGCGCAAGCCCGCGAGCTAGGCCGGCTCACACTGGCGACTGCCACATTCACGCGTGGCGGTCGCCCAGGAAGTCGAAGCCGTTTTCGAAAAAGTGGTTGTAGTCGCAGGTCAGTTCCTCGCCGGGCGCGATATCGCGCAGCGCGTAGGTTTCCTCGGGCGAGGAGACGTCGCAGTTCGGCTCGTCCGAGTGGTTCATGTAACGCGCGTCGTCCGCCTCGAAGACGATGTAGTTGGGGTCGCGCCGGTCCGGATAGGAATAGCGGTCGAGATAGGACTTTATCGGCCCACTCTCGCCCTCATAAGTGTCGACGGGAATGCGCCGGTCGAACCTTGGGTCTAGTTTCCAGATCAGCGTGCCCTTTGGAATGCGGTGTTTGGCGAAGACGCCGATGCCCTGGATGGGCGATTTGTCGAGATAAACGTCGACGAGCAGCATGACGAACCTTGTGAATAAGCTGTCGGCGCGGTCCCAGGACCACGTCCAAAAAAGCAGAGCATTGCGTAACGCGAGCCCTTGTTAATTGCGAGTGGAAAATCAGGCCTTCCCGGTCACTTTCAGGGCATAGGCGTAAATGTAGGCGATCTCCTCCAGCCGCGAGAAGCGGCCCGACGCGCCGGCATGACCGGAATCCATGTTGATCTTGAACAGGACCGGGTTGCCGCCGGCCTTGCGTTCGCGCAGCCTGGCCACCCATTTCGCCGGCTCCCAGTAGGTCACGCGCGGGTCGGTCAGACCCGCCAGCGCCAGGATCGGCGGATAGTCGAGCGCCGCGACATTGTCGTAGGGCGAATAGGCCGCGATCGTCTTGTAGTCGTCGGCGGACGCGATCGGGTTGCCCCATTCCGGCCATTCCGGCGGCGTCAGCGGCAGGCTGGCGTCGAGCATGGTGGTGAGCACGTCGACGAACGGCACCTCGGCGACAATGCCACCGAAGCTTTCCGGCGCCATGTTGGCGATCGCCCCCATCAGCATGCCGCCGGCGGAGCCGCCTTGCGCGACGATGCGGTCATGCCGTGTGTAACGCTCGGCGACGAGATGGCGGGCGCAGGCGACGAAATCGGTGAAGGTGTTCATCTTCTTCGCCCGCTTGCCGTCCTCGTACCAGCCATAGCCCTTGTCCTTGCCGCCGCGCACATGCGCGATGGCATAGACGAAGCCGCGGTCGACCAGCGACAGGCAGTTGGTGTTGAAGGCCGAAGACACCGTAATGCCATAGGAGCCGTAGCCGTAGAGCAGGCAGGGCGCCGAGCCGTCGAGCGGCGTATCGCGATGGTAGAGCAGCGAGATCGGCACCAACTCGCCGTCCACGGCCGGCGCCATCAGCCGGCGCGTGACATAGTGCTCCGGATCGTGGCCGGAGGGCACTTCCTGCGTCTTCAGGAGCACGCGCTCGCGGCTGCGCATATTGTAGTCGAACACCTGCGCCGGCGTTGTCATCGACGAATAGGTGAAGCGCATCGTCTCGGTGTCATATTCGTAGGAGCCGGAAAGGCCGAGGGAGAAAGCCTCCTCGTCGAAGGAGATGAAATGCTCCTCGCCGCTGGCGCGTTCGCGCACCACGATGCGCGGCAGGCCGTCCTTGCGCTCGAGCCGCGCCATGTGATGCTTGAAGCCAAGCACCGAGAGGATCAGCCGGCCAGGTTCGTGCGGCACCAATTCCTGCCAGTTGGCGCGCACCGGATTGTCGACCGGCGCGGTCATGATCTTGAAGTCCTTGGCGCCGTCGGCGTTGGTGAGGATGAAGAAGACGTCGCCGCCTTCTTCCAGGTCGTATTGCAGCCCGGCCTCGCGCACCGCCACCAGCCTGGGCGCCGCGGATGGGTCATCGGCCGGCAGAAGCCGGTACTCGGACGTCTCATGGTCGTTGATGCCGATCATGATCCAGTCATTGGCGCGCGTGCCGCTGACATCCATGAAGAAGCCCGGATCGGTCTCCTCATAGATCAGCCGGTCGTTCTCGGGCTTGTCGCCGAGCGCGTGGAAGAACACTTTCGACGGGCGATGGTTGTCGTCGAGGCGGGTGTAGAAGAAGCCGTCATCGCCGGCATTCCAGACCCCACCGCCGCCCGTATCCGGGATCAGGTCGCCAAGTTCGGCGTCGCCGGCAAGATCGCGCACGCGCAGCGTGAAGAATTCCGAGCCCTTGTCGTCGAACGCCCAGATTAGCTTCCTGTGGTCGCTCGAATGATCGACCCCGCCGAGCCGGAAATAGGCCTTGCCCTCGGCCTCCGCGTCGCCATCGAGCAGGATTTCCTCGCTGCCGCCATCGCGCGAGGTGCGGAAATAGCGCGGCTGCTCGCCGCCCTGCTGGAAGGAAGAGCCATAGGCATAGGGGCCATCCTTCATCGGCACCGTCGAATCGTCCTCCTTGATGCGTCCCTTCATCTCGGTAAACAGCCTGCCGCGCAGATCCGCGGTGCCGGCCATCAGAACGGCCTGATAGGCGTTCTCGGCCTCGAGATGGGCGCGGATCCGGCCGTCGAGCAGGGAAGGGTCCCGGAACACGGCCTGCCAGTTCTCGGCCCGCATCCAGGCATAGTCATCGCTGCGGGTGATGCCGTGATGCGTGTCGGACACCGGATGTTTCTCGGGCGTCGGAGGGTTGGCGATCTGGAAGGCGGAAGTTCTGGTCATTACGTCTCGCTGCGGAATTTGCTTGAATGACGAATGAACACGCCGCTCAGCGGCGGTTCAAGGGGCGCGGCTCAAGATGGTCGACAGAAGCCAAGTTGAAGGGGGGAAGATGAAATCCTGTGTTTCTACCGCAATGTCTGCTGCTGTCGTCGCGGCAATGCTTGCTTTTTCCAACCAGTCTCATGCAACCGTCTTTGCCGCCTGGCAAGTGGCGGGCGTGCCGTTGGGCGACACCCTCAATGCGCGCAAGTATCCCGCCAACACATCGCAGAAACAGGCCGCGTATCCGAACGGCACCGTGCTGCAGATGACCGGCCGTTGCACAGGTGGCGTAAATCTCCTCGATATCGCCCGGCAGCCGCCCTGGAAGCAGCGTCAGGCAATCCGCTATCGCTGGTGCGAGGTCTGGCACGACCCGGCGCAGAATGGCCATTTCGTCACCGGCTGGGTCTACGGCAAATATATCGCACCTTACTGAGGGATACCGTCGCGCCGCCTTGTTGCAGCGGTCGCCAAGGCGACATCCTTGCGCTCGTTGCGCCGCAGGATTCGTTATGCTGGCACAACAGGCGCCCAAGCATTGGCCAAGCATTGAACGCCGGTTCGAGCGGCGATCGGATGTCTAACGTGCGGGTGACGCAACGTCATGGCATGCTGGTCTGACCAGAAAAATCTCGCGAAGTTACACGGTGCACGAATTTTTGAAGCTGAATCGGCAATATTTGATGAATATCGACCAATATAAATCAGTATGCGAATTGACTTACTTTCAATGCGGCGTCATTAAGATAACCGACGCGAATCGCAGAGCCTTTCCTGAATGAATTCGCGCGATGCCCGATCCTGAAAAAAGGGCGCAGTTTTAGAAACAACTCTCGTTGGGGCCTTAGCACTATGGAAATCGTCGAAACACCTTCGAAAAACGGTGATGCGCTGATCGAGCTGACTGCCGATGTCGTCGCCGCCTATGTCAGCAACAATCCGGTGCCGGTTGGGGAACTGCCGAACCTTATCGCCGACGTCCATGCCGCGTTGGGCCGCGTCGGTGGTTCGCCGGAGCAGCCGTCGGCCGAGAAGCAGAAGCCGGCCGTCAATCCCAAGCGCTCCGTCCATGACGACTACATCGTCTGTCTCGAGGACGGAAAGAAGTTCAAGTCGCTGAAGCGGCACCTGATGACCCATTACAATCTCACGCCGGAAGAATACCGTGAGAAGTGGGGCCTGGATGCCAACTATCCGATGGTCGCCCCCAATTACGCGGCTGCCCGTTCGCAGCTCGCCAAGAAGATGGGTCTGGGCCGCAAGCGCAAGGGTCGCTGATCGGCTTCAGCTCTGCAAGCAGTTCGACGGCGCCCTTGCGGCGCCGTTTTGCTTTCCGGAACAGTTCCAGGAAAAGTGCGAAGAGGTTGGGCTCGGCGACTTCGCCGTAGCCATTCCGTCCCGAATGGCGTCAGAACAAAGGGACGTCGACCCTGGATCAGGCCGTCTGCTTCAAAGCCGCTTCCGCGTCGCGCTTGATGCGCTTGACCATCGAGCGCAGGCCATTGGCGCGCTGCGGCGACAGATGCTCGTCGAGGCCGAGTTCCTTCAGCGTCGATTCAGCGTCCGTGCTCTGGATCTCGCTTGCCGGCCGGCCCGAAAACAGCGCCAGCATGATGGCGACGAGGCCGCGCACGATATGGGCGTCCGAATCGCCCTGGAAGCTGATCACCGGGTCGGCGCCCGCTCCCTGCTCGGTGGTGAGCCACACCTGGCTCACGCAGCCAGGTACCTTGTTCGCGGGCGTGCGTTCTTTCTCGGGGAAAGGCGGCAGGCCTTCGCCAAGCTCGATCACATAGCGATAGCGGTCCTCCCACTCGTCGAGCAGGGAAAAGTCGTCGCGGATCGTCTGGATCGGGGTCGTCATTGCCCGCATATAGTGGCGCGGCGCGGCCGCGTCACGGAAAAAGAAAGACGCCGCGGGCGTCGAGAGGTCGGACGGGCCCGCGGCGTAGCCGAGTAGCGGCTGAGGATTGTCTCAGTTCTTCGCCGTCAACAGCACTGGTATGTTGACCTTGGCGGGCAGCACGATTTCCTCGGCGACGCTGCCGGTGGTCATCTTGGCCGTGTCCGCAACCGTCGTCTCTGCCGCGCCTGCCTGCTCTGATTTGTCGTCGATCATGGCCGCGGCGATCTTGGCCGTTTCCTTGGCACGAACCCTGATGGTGTACATGGCCGATTTGCCGGTTTCGCAGACATCGGGCTTGCGCTCGCAGAGCCCTGCAATGTCGCCCACCGCCTCGCGCG
Source organism: Mesorhizobium sp. WSM3859 (assembly GCF_002295065.1). Classification (GTDB taxonomy): domain Bacteria; phylum Pseudomonadota; class Alphaproteobacteria; order Rhizobiales; family Rhizobiaceae; genus Mesorhizobium. The sequence continues at coordinate 402,762 of NZ_NSGG01000002.1, read as the reverse complement.
CCGCAAAGAGCGCCTGGATCGGCCCGACGCTTTGCTGGCCGTCCTCGCCTGGGCCGACGCCGAGCGGCAGCGCCAGCAGAACCAGCGAAAACCAGAAAGCCATCCTGATCAGAAAGCCCATCTTACTTGCCTCTCGTGCGGGATGGATCGTTTATCCATCCGTGACGGATCATGCATCCATCGGCATGACCTCTTTTATGGGCACGATAATGGCACGGTCACGCAAAGGACGGCTTGCGTCGAAGCCGCGAATTTTCCTCAAATTTTAGACGAATTCGAAAGGAATTGGTTTTGAAGCGGACTTGTGTCGAATCTCATCGATAGCATTAACTTTATGATAACCATATATCACATTGTAATTATTCGATTTTATTCCAGATAGAGTTTAGCCGCATCAAGTTTGGGCCCGTTTTGGCACAGGCCTCGCGGCTAACGCGCCGTTTACCATGGCGCCAACTCGGCGTGCTTTGCGGGGCTGGCATCGCAATATTTGCCTTGGCCGGGCCGCCAGCTCCATCAGCCTTATCCATTCCTTAAACGCTGGATGCGAGTTTCAAGCCGATTGACGAGTCACCTGCCAGGCAGGGTTTTTAAGACCGGGTACGCGTGCGTTGAGTTCGATTTCAGCCAGATACGTTCAATTGCCTGGCGCGGTTGCGGCCGGCTGCGAACGCTTGGTTCACCCCACCGTGACGGGTGAGGCGGAACGCTTGCACCAGCGCCGCTTCATCGGCGTCATGCTCGCCGCGCCTTTCCTTGCCGCGGGTGCTGCGGTGACGCTGGTCACTTCGAGCCTCGGCGCGGCCGTCACCATGGCCGCCATCTTTGTCGCTTTCGGCTTGTGCTGGTTCGCCGCACTTCTGGTCGCCGCCACCGGTCACATGACGCTCGCCGGCCGCATGGCGGTGGCCTTGGGCGGCCTCGCCCTTGCCGGCGCCATAGCGGCCGCGGGCGGACTGGCCTCGCCGGTCGCGCTGCTTGGCCTCGCATTGCCGGTCGAAACCTGGTGGATTTCCGGGTCGCGGCGTGCCGCGCTGTCGAGCGTGCTGGCGGCGGTCGCCGCGATCGTTCTCCAGCCCTTTGGCGGCCAGGTCCTGCCGCTCGGCGAAATCGCCGCCTGGCACTGGCTGCTGCCGCTGGCCTGGGCCCTGACATTGTTGCCGCGTGCCGCCGCCTTCGCCAATCCCGCCGGCCTGCGGCCGGCGGGGCCGGCCGGCGATCGTCTCGAGGATGTGATCGACGCCGTCGTGCTGCGCGTCGGCCGCCAAGGCGAAGTGCTAGACGCGTCCGCCAGGGCGCGTTCGGTGCTGAAACTGGCGCCGGAACTCCTGCTCGGCACCGGCTTGTTCGACCGCGTCCATCTGTCCGACCGCGTCGCCTATCTCACCGCCTTGGCCGACATGCGCGAGGGGGCGCAGAAGCGCCGGCTTGAGCTGCGCATTCGCTTGCCGCGGGAGGGTTCCGGCGCGGCCGACAATTTCCGTCCGTTCAATCTCGACTTGATGCGCGGCGAGGCCGACCGGGACGTCTTCATGCTGGTGCTGCGCGAAAACGACGATGCCGCGGCGCTGCGCGAGGAGCTTGCGGAAGCCAGGGAGGCTGCCGCGGCCGCCGAAGTGGCCAAGGGCCGCTTCCTGGCGGTGGTCAGCCACGAGCTGCGCACGCCGCTCAACGCCATCATCGGCTTTTCCGACATGCTGCTGCATGAGATGTTCGGCGCCTTCAAGGATCCGCGCCAGAAGGAATATGTCGGCCTGGTCAGGGAGTCCGGCCAGCACCTTCTGTCCGTCGTCACCTCGATCCTCGACGTCTCGCGCATCGAGGCGGGCGCCTATGCGACCGAGCTGGAGACGTTCCGTTTCGTCGAGGCCGTCGACATGTGCCGCTCGATGATGCGGCCGCTGGCCGACGCAAAGGGCATCGTTCTTGCCACCCAGATCGCGCCGGATGCCGGCGAGATCAATGCCGATCGCCGCGCCGTGCAGCAGATCCTGATCAATCTCGCGTCGAACGCCGTCAAGTTCACGCCCGATGGCGGCAGCGTGGTGATCGGCGCCAAGCGCGTCGGCTCGCGCTTGCATTTCTGGGTGAGCGACACCGGCATCGGCATTGCCGAAGAGGATATGGCCAATCTCGGCAAGCCGTTCATGCAGATCCAGAACGACTACACGCGCCGCTTCGAGGGGACCGGGCTCGGCCTGTCGCTGGTCAAGGGCCTGGTGGCGCTGCACGACGGCACGATGTCGATCGAGAGCGCGGCGGGTGAGGGCACCACGGTGACGATCGGCCTGCCGGTGAGCGGGCCGAAGCGGCATTCCGGTGCGCAGCCCGGCGTGCTGGCCATGCCGGCGGCGAAGCCGAAGGGGGATAGAGATGGGGAGAGAAATGGCTCGCTCCGCAAAACGGCGTAAGGTCGTCGAAGCCGAGCGCGGCGTCCTTGCCGAGGGCGCGGTCGCCGTCGGTCAGCTGATCGCAACCAATCCCGTCCTGGTCGGCGGTTCGACCGCCTTCCTGGTGACACTGTTCTACGTCTCGGCCAATGCGCTCTGGTATCAGCCTTTTCCGCATACCGGCGCCTTCTTCGAGACCCGCAGCATCGAGAATTTCCCGCATACGGTCTCGGACGAGCCGGAGACCACCATCAACATCGTGCGCCAGCCGGTGGCCAAGCCGGATCCGATCGTCCAGCAGGTGCAGGGCATCCTGAAGGACCTCAACTTCTATGACGGCACGGTCGATGGTCTCACTGGACCCGCAACGCGCAAGGCGATCCAGGCCTATCAGCTGAAAGTCGGGCTGCCGGGGTCGGGTGAGATCGACGGCGCGCTGCTCGACCAGCTTGGCACCCACCAGACGACGGCGGCGATTCCACATCCAGCGCCGCGGCCAGCCGATGGCGCCGCCGACGCTTCGGCCAAGCCGCCGGTGGTCCCGGTCTCGGCCCCAGCCGATGTCGCCACGCAATCGCCCGATGCCCGCATAGTCAAGATACAGGCCGGCCTCAAGGCTTTCGGCAACAACGACATGCAGCTCGACGGCAAGGTCGGCGCCCGCACCAAGGCTGCGATCAAGGAATTCCAGGCCTTGTTCGGCCTGCCCGAGACCGGCGAGCCGGACGAGGCAGTCTATGTCAAGATGCGCGAGATCGGCCTGACAAACTGAGCGGCCGCAATGCCAATCTAGTTTTGGGCTGCGCGTTCAGCCTTTAGAGCGCGGAAGAAGGCATTGCGGTCCACGCTCTGGCCTTCACCGCTCGCCATGCCTTCAGCATATGCACACTTGAGCTGATTCAGTTCATGGTCGGTTAGGGGTCGGATTGTTGCTTCCATGCGCAACGATAGCATTATCCGGTGCATTTACGAAATTTGCCAATTGTCGAAGCCGGCGCCGCCCCTCATCTGCCTGCCGGCATCTTCTCCCCGTGAACGGGGAGAAGCGGCTGGCCGCGGCGCCGGCGCTCTTCCTGCAACTTCTGAGATTGGCGAAATCGTCAGCGCAAGCTTCTTTCTCCCCGTCACTATACGGGGAGAAATGCCCGGCAGGGCAATGAGGGGCAGCGCCGACCTGTCAGGCAAAGCAACACCACCGCCAACACCACCGCCAGGGAACGCGCGCGACCCCAGCAATCCAAACCTGTCGCTGCCCGGCGCTCGCGGACAAGCCGGAATCTCGTTAAACAATCGGCATGACATCCGGAAACTACCCATGCGCGTAACCACCGATCTTTGGGTTTCGGCCCTTCTGCGCCGTGTCTTCGGCGCCGGCGGTTTTGCCGCCGTGGTAAAGCGCGGCGCCACCGAGGCGGGCGCCGTCTTCGTGCTGTCGCGCGGGCGGATGGGGGAGGTTGCCCTCTATGGGCCGGCGCCGCAGACGAGCTACGATTCGGCGAAGCCGGATGAGCGCTTCTTCACCTTGCTTGGTGCTGGCGAGGATGGCTCGGCGTTGGATGCGCGGCTGGAGCGGGAGAAGAAATTCGATCCCGACATCTGGGTGGTCGAGATCGAGGCGGGAGCCGTTCCGGTTGAAGAGCTTCTTTCGGTGAAGGCCGACTAGGGCGTCCCATGGGACCGGAATCGCGATGAGAGCAAGAGCGCCGGGCGAGAAGGTTCATCATGCCGCTTCCCCCTTGTGGACGGGAAACCGGGCAGCGAAGACTTCCTTGGCTGCAAACAGCCCGTTGAGCGCCGCAGGAAAGCCGGCATAAACCGTCATCTGGATGATGGTTTCGATAATTTCGTCCTTGGTCAGTCCGACATTGAGCCCGGCCTCGATATGGACTTTCAGTTGCGGGGTCGCGGTTCCCATCGCTGTCAGCGCCGCGATGGTCGCGATCTCACGGGCGCGCAGATCGAGGCCGGGGCGGCTGTAGATGTCGCCAAACGAGAACTCGAACACGTAGTTCGCGAAGTCGGGGGCAATGTCGGCCAGGGCGGCAATGACATTGTGGCCCGCTTCACCGTCGATTTCAGCGAGCGCCCGCTTGCCGCGTTCCAGCCGGCTTTCGCTGACGTTCGGGGATTGATGCGTCATAGTCCTTCATCCTCTTTTCAACGCCGGCATATCCGGCAATCTTGGTGTCGAGGACGAGAAGGCAGGCTTGCAGTTTGGCCACATGCGCACGCACACGCTCACGGTGCTGCTCGAGCAACGCGCCGCGCTCCGCTTCTGTGTCGACGCCGCGCTCCCGCAAGGCCGCGTAACGCAGCATTTCCCGAATAGGCATCCCGGTCGTTTTAAGGCGGTCGAGAAATTCTATCCAGGTCAGGATTGATGCGTCGTAGTCACGTTGGCCCGATTGGTTCCTGTCGGCATGGGGAAGCAGCCCGATCCGCTCATAGTAACGGATGGTGTAGGCAGACAATCCCGAACGCTTCGCCAGCTCGCCAATCTTCATCAACGCCCTTCTTTCGTCACGACGCGCATAAAGCTACGAGTTAGAGTGCGCTCTAAGTCAAGAGGCGTTTGTCACTTCGTCGTGTCGCGGAAATGCTAAAGGTTCGCGACAACATGCTAAAGCGCGTCCCCTGGATTCTTTCAGCGCGAGGAGCTTCAAGCCGGTCAGGATGCCTTGAGGCTGGAACTCGCGTCGTCGCCGTTCGAAGCGTCGCGTCGCTCCACTGTAGTCGTGTCGGCCGCTTTGTCGCGGATGGACCGCGAAAGGGCCTCGGCCTTCCAGGCGCGCACCTTGTCCAGCGCCGCCTCACGGTGCAGCAGCCGGTAGCGGTCGAGGAACAGCCGGATCGCCTGCGGATGCGGGAACTCGCTGGGATAGACCGCGACCGCGATCAGGAAGGCCCTGTCCTCGCTGAGGTCGAGGGCGCGCAGCGCCGTAAGCAGTGCGGCATAACCCGACTGCCCGGTCACCGCGCGGGCGGTCGCGAAGTCGATCTCCAGCGCATCGGCAAGCGCGGTCTGGAAGAAGGCCGCGTTGCCGGTCAGCGCCGTCTCGCGCAGCCTCACATAAGCTGGCTGACCGAGGAAGGTATTGACGTCGGCGGCGTCGGCGGCCGGGCGCATCATCGAGCGCAGGCGGCGCCGCGCGTTATCAGCCGCTTCGCCGGATGCAGCACGGTCGGCGTCCGCCTTGGCAGCGGGCTCCGGTCTCGGCGTGAGCTTCGTGATCGTGTCAGGCGGCGGCGTCTTGACCAGTGTCGGTCTTTCCAGCGCGCGGATCAGGTCGGCGATCGTCGGGTTGAGCTCCTTGCGGCGCGCTATGGCGCGCGCATGCGGCAGCCCATGCCGACCGATCAGCGCGATGAGGTCGATGTCGCTCAGCGCGTCGGAGCGGGTGAGCAGGGGTGCCGCGATCTCGACCGGCTCCTCGGCCAGCCGCCGCACCAGCGCGGTCGGCGCATATTCGCATTCGGAAAGGGCCGCGGCGACATAGCGGCGCGACTCGACCGAGACTTCGTCGAACAGCGGCAGCGTCAGATCCTCGAGCTGGGCGATCTCGCGGCGCGAGGGGCGCGTCAGCGAGCAGAAGGCCGAGACCGCGGCGCGGAACAGCCTTTCGGCCTTTCCCGCTTCGGTCCGGATAGCGATTTGCCTGAAATCCGAAGATGACACGGAGGATACGCCCGACACTCGACACAACTCCTGAACCGCGCAATCCGGCCGGGCCGGTTTCGCATCTTCAGGAAAACAAACATCAAATTAGCCGCGATCCGTTAGCGCTCCGTTAACCCTCTACGCCCCTTAATCAACTTTGGAGGCGTTGCGTTGTGCTCCGGTCAAACCGAGAGGAATGCGCGAACCATGGGCATGGTCCTGTCTTTTGTGCCGCGAACGGCACCTGTAAATCGAGCAAGTCACGACACCGCTACGGCGGCGGCGGCGGTCATCATTTTCCCCGGCGTCCGTTATGAGTTGCACCCGCAGGCCGATGCGGCCCGGCCCGGCGACAGCGGCTCCGGCAGGCCAGGCTCCCCGCCGCCCGCCAAGCCGCATCACTGAACGGGCTCGCCTGTCTCAGTAGTCCTGCAAATTGCAGGTGCTCTGCTCGAGGAAGCGCGACACGATCGGCTTCCAGCTCTCGTCCGGCACGAAGGCGCGGACGACGAAAATGCCTTCCTCGATCGGCGCCTCGACAAAGATCGCACCTTGCAGATCCTCCGGAAGGTCGCGCCGCACATCGATCATCTGCGCCGGCGTCAGTACCACCGTATCGAGTTTCTCGCCATTGGCGTTGTGGTCGTTGAAGGAATAGATGTTGTGGCCGCTGCGGTCATAGACCGAGGCCGACCAGAACGGCACGTCGCCCGGCGCCTTGATCCGCACCAGGCCGTCGGCAAGGTTGAAGCGACAGGCAGCGGCATAAAACAGCGGATCGACCGATTTCACCACCGGCGCGCCGCCGGCTTCGGCATCAAGCCGCGTCATCTTGTAGAGGTCGGAGGCCATCGCCAGCCGCGACCAGGCATCGCGTTCGGAAAATTCCGGCACCAGGAACAGCACAACGATATGCACGATGCCGGCGCCGAGCAGGCCGAGGATCAGAGCATGCAGCAGCCTACGCATTGCAGCCCGCCTTCAGGATGCGCGGCAGCGTCACATCGGAGAGGCCGGTGCTCGAGGCTATCGGCGTGTCGTAGAAGGTCAGCACGAAATACATCTTGCCGGATCCGCCGGTGAGCAGCCAGTTGCCGGGGGCCGGGCGATTGCCGACCGAAATGACAACGGAATTGTCGGGCCGGCGCAGCACTTCGTAGGACTGCAGCGCCGCCTGCCTCGGCTTGCCGGTATCGATCACGCCAAGCGACTGGTCGGCGGCATAGAGCGTCCAGAAGCGGGCGGTGGGATAACCGCCTTCGATCGTGTAGGTGCATTCGCGCTTCAGCGGCTCGCCGGCGTCATCACGCTCGGCGACGAAGGCCAGCCCCTCGGCCCGGCCGAGCGCCAGCACGCCCTCGCGCGCCACGCGCGCCTTGGAATAAGGGTCGGCGGCTAAAGTCCCGACTTCGGGGAAGGCGGTCCATTGGCCGATGCGGATCGCCCCGACGCCGTCCTGCGCGTTGAGCGCATACCAGACGCTGTAGCCGCCAAGCCCAATGGCTATGGCAAGCGAAAGCAGCGTCAGGATGGCGTTCTTGAGCATGAGAGCCGCAAACAGAGGAGGTTGTCCGGGATATCGCGGCGCGGGGTGCCGTGGCAAGCCGGCTTCACGCGAGGGGTGGCTAGATCAGGACGACGTTTCGCTGAAACGTCGTCCTGATCTATCTTTTTGATGGAGCATGATCTTATCCGAAAACCGGTTCCCACTTTTCGCTATCGCGGTCCTTCGGTTCGGTACCATGCTCTAAAGCGCCGAAAGTGCTTCCGGCAGGGTGGGCGCATCGAGCACGGGCGCGGCCTGGAACGCCTTCGTCATGTCCCTCAGCGTCTGGGTGGTGCGGCCGGAAAGCACCGGCGGCCGTTCGGCCTCGGCCTGCGCCTCTGCGGCGTCGGCTTCCTTCTTGGCCGCTTCCTCTGCCTTGGCCGCGACCTCCGGGTCGACGAACGGATGGTCGAGACCGGGGATAGGCTTCAGGTCGATGTTCTGGTGCGCATAGACCATCAGGCGCTGCCAGACCATCGCCGGCAACGAGCCGCCGGTCATCTTGTTGGTTGCCGTGAAGTCGTCATTGCCGAGCCACACGGCCGCCGTGTAATTGCCGGTGAAGCCGACGAACCAGGCGTCGCGATAGGATTGCGTGGTGCCGGTCTTGCCGGCGACGACGATGTTGGGCAGCTGGGCGCGCCGCGCCGTGCCGATGACCGGCACCGCCGCCAGCATGGTGTTCATGTATTTCAGCGCCTTTTCCGACAGCACGCGGTGTGGCGGCGGCGCATCCTTGGCCCAGTCATAGACCACCTCGCCGGTGCGGGTGACGAGCTGGGTGATGCCGTGACGCGAGCCGACGAAGCCGTTCTGGGCAAAGACGCTGTAGCCGGTCGCCTGGTCCATCACCGTCATGAGGGATGTGCCGAGCACCATGGTCTTGTGCGATTCCAGCGGCGATTCGACACCCATCGATTCAGCCATCGCCTTGATCGGACCGATGCCGAGATGATCTTTGGCGAGTCGCACCGGCACGGTGTTGATCGACTTCGCGATTGCGGTCAGCAGCGTGACGTTGCCGGCCGATCCGCCGCTGTAATTGTGCGGCGACCAGCTGCCCCAGCTGACGGCGCCGCCCGAAACCACCGAGTCCGGCGTGAACCCATGCTCCATCGCCGTGGCATAGACATAGGGCTTGAAGGATGAACCCGTTTGACGCAACGCCTTGGTGGCGCGGTTGAACTGGCTGGCGCCATAGTCGCGGCCGCCGACGATGGCGCGCACCGCGCCGTTGGTCTCGATCACCACCACCGCGCCCTCGGTGACGTTGTATTCCTTGCCGAACTGCCTGAGGTGGTATTCGACCGACTCTTCCGCCGCCTTCTGGATATTGGCGTCGAAGGTCGTATGGGCGACCAGCGAATGCTGGCCGGGCTTGGCGATCTTCTTGACCTCGTCGAAGGCCCAGTCGAGGAAGTAGTCGGGGCTCTTCTGCTCGCCGCGGTCGACAACATCGGCCGGATGCAGCCGCGCCTGCAGCACCTGGCCCTCGGTCATGAAGCCGGAATCGACGAGATTGGAGAGCACCACATTGGCGCGCGCGCGGGCCGCCGGCAGGTTGATGTGCGGGGCGTATTTGGTGGGCGCCTTGAACAGGCCGGCCAGCATTGCCGCCTCGGCGAGGTTCAGGTCCTTGACGCTCTTGCCGAAATAGAAATCCGCAGCCGCCTCGATGCCGAACGTGCCGCCGCCCATGTAGGCGCGGTCGAGATAGAGCTGCAGGATCTCTTTCTTGGAGAGGTTCGCTTCCAGCCACAGCGACAGGAAGGCTTCCTTGATCTTGCGCTCGAGGGTGCGCTCGTTGGACAGGAACAGGTTCTTGGCGAGCTGCTGCGTGATGCTCGAGCCGCCCTGGACCACCGAATTGGCCCGCACATTCTCGAAGATCGCGCGCGACAGGCCCAGCACATCGATGCCGTAGTGGTCGAAGAAACGTCGGTCCTCCGTCGCCAGCACCGCCTTGATGACGATGTCCGGCATCTCGTCGACCGGCACGGAATCGCGCTGGATGATGCCACGCTGGCCGATCTCATTGCCGTAGCGGTCGAGGAAGGTCACGGCGAAGTCGCCCTGGTTGCGCCAGTCGCCGGTGGTGATGTCGAAGGCGGGCATGGCGAGCGCGAGCAGCACCACGAAGCCGCCGGCGCCCATGGTGAAACCTTCGCTCAGCACCTCGATGATGGCGCGGCGCCAGCCATGCACACGGAACCGGCGGGAAAAGATGGTCGCCGCTTCCCAGAATTCGCGCCCCTTGAAACCGATCTCGTAGAGCGAGGTGTCGAGCCATGCGTCCACGGCGAGCAGCGCCGAAGCGATCCGGCCTCTTCTCCTGCGTGGTTTAGAGGGATTGTCCATTCCAGAATTCCACCCCGGCACTTCCGCCCGAAACAGCCGTGGCAGTTCCGGGGCGCCCTCCGTGCCAGACTAATCGACCATTTTAGCACCACTCACAAGGGCAGCGAAGCCACACCCAGGCTTTGTTGAACGCCATGGTTGATTATGCCCGGAGCAATTCCAGGAAAAGTGAGCAATTCCAGGAAAAGTGTGCAGCGGTTTTCCGTCCGGAATGCGTAAAACAAATACTGAGAGCGATATCACCGCGCCGCGATGAAGCGCATGAAATGCGCCACATCCGCCTTGCTCGGCTCCAGTCCGGTGAAGGAGCGCAGATAGGCGGCGAGGTGGCTGACACGTGCCTCGACCGGTTCCTTGAGGTCGAGCACGTAGTAGCCAATCTGCATGTAGTAGAGGACGCGGGCGCGGATGAAGGCGTCCTCGCTCTCATAGCCGTGCCGGCGGTACATGTCGCGTATGGCCAGCAGGCGCTCCTCGTCGGCCTTGTCGATCATGCGCCGCACGTCGTCCGAGCGCCTTGCCCATTCGCGAACGGCGAAATCGAGCCTGGGATCGAACAGACGCTCGTCCGCCCAGCATTCGAACACGTTCATCACACCCATGATGATGGTGTCTGCCGGCCGGCGCGCCCGCTCGACGATCGCCGTGGTGTTGGTCTCGTGCCAATGCTTGAGCAACTGGTCGAGCAGGTCCTGCCGGCTTTCGAAATACCAGTAGAAGCTCGAGCGCGAGACGCCGAGCTTCTGTCCCAGCGTCAGCACGCGCACGCTCTCGATGCCGTCGGAAATCAGCATTTGCAGCGCGAGGTTGATCCAGTCCGCGCGGGTCACCTTGATATTGCCGGGCGCCGGCTCGTCCTGGGGAGCAGTCATGGTCATGAGCCAACAAGTGGCACGGCGCGGAGCAGCGCGCAAGCTCTGGACAGAAGTGTCTAGACACATGTGTACGGGGCGTATATCTTGAGAGCCTCCAACGAGAGGGGAGAGGCTCGTGAAGTCGCATTACCGGGCAGTGGTCATCGGCGGAGGGGTGGTCGGCGCCTCGGTGCTCTATCACTTGACGCGCTTTGGCTGGAGCGACGTGGCGCTGATTGAGCGCGCCGAGCTGACAGCCGGCTCGACCTGGCATGCGGCGGCCGGCTTCCACGCGCTCAACGCCGATCCCAATGTCGCCGCGCTGCAGGATTACACGATCAAGCTCTATCGCGAGATCGAGGCCGAGTCTGGGCAGAAAGCCGGGCTGCACATGACCGGCGGCGTCAACATGGCGAGCGACCCGCAGCGCTGGGAATGGCTGAAATCGGCCTGGGCGGTGTTCCAGTCGGTCGGCATCGAGACGGCGAGGCTGGTGACGCCCGAGGAAATCAAGGAGATCTGCCCGATCGTCGATGTCAGCGGCGTGCTCGGCGGCCTCTATGATTCCAACGAGGGCCATCTCGACCCTTATGGCACCACGCACGCCTATGCCGGCGCCGCCAGGAAGCGCGGCGCCGACGTCATCCTGCGCAACCGCGTCGTCGAGCTGAAGCAACGCGCCGACGGCGGCTGGGACGTCGTCACCGAGAAGGGCACGATCGTCGCCGAGCATGTCGTCAACGCCGGCGGTCTCTGGGCCAAGCAGGTCGGGCTGATGGCCGGCGTCAACCTGCCGGTGACGCCGATGGAGCATCATTATTTCGTCACCGAGGACATTCCGGAAGTCGCCGCGCTCGACAAGGAGCTCGGCCTGGCCGTCGATCTCGACGGCTTCTCCTATCTTCGCCAGGAGCGGAAGGGCGTGCTGCTCGGCGTTTACGAGCAGAACCCGAAACACTGGAACATGGACGGCGCGCCCTGGGATTACGGCATCGAGCTGATCCCCGAAGATATCGATCGCATCAGCCCCGAGCTTGCCAAGGCCTATGAGCGCTTTCCCTGCCTGGCTAATGCCGGCATCCGCAAATGGGTCAACGGCGCCTTCACCTTCACGCCGGACGGCAATCCGCTGGTCGGCCCGGTGCGAGGGCTGAAGAACTACTGGGTCGCCTGCGGCGTCATGGCAGGCTTCAGCCAGGGCGGCGGCGTCGGCAAGTCGCTGGCCGAGTGGATGATTTACGGTGAGCCGGAAGCCGATATCTTCGGCATGGACATCGCCCGCTACGGCGCCTTCGCCGGCAACCGCGAATATCTGCGGCAGACGACGGGCCAGTTCTATGCCCGCCGCTTCGTCATGACCTTCCCCAATGAGCGCCTGCCGGCGGGCCGGCCGCTGAAGCGCCCCGGCGCCTATGACGGCATGAGCGCCGCCGGCGCCGAATGGACGGCATCCTGGGGCCTGGAGATCCCGGCCTATTTCGCGCCGATGGGGTTCCGCGAGGAGACGACGCTGAAACGCTCCAACGCCTTCGACATCGTCGGCGACGAGGTGTTGCAGGTCCGCCGCGCCGCCGGCCTCGTAGATACCACGGCCTTCTCGCGCTACGTCGTGTCCGGCCCGAGCGCGGAAGCCTGGCTCGACAAGCTGCTCGCCTGCAAGCTGCCGAGGCCCGGACGGGCGAAGCTCGCGCCGATGCTTGGCTCCGATGGCCGACTGAAGGGCGACCTCACCGCGCTCAACTGGGGCGGCGGCGAATACTGGATCATGGGCTCCTACTATTTGCGCGAATTCCACATGCGCTGGTTCGAAGCGCATCTGGCCGGTGGCGTCAGGGTTACTGACATTTCCGATGCCACATCCGGTTTCCTCGTCACCGGACCGAATGCACGAAAGATCCTCGAACGCACCACGCATCAGGACCTCTCCGCCGAGGCGATTCCGTTCATGGCGTGTGGCATCTTCGACATCGGCATGGTGCGAGCCCGGGTGGCAAGGCTGTCCATTGCCGGGGAGCTCGGCTTCGAGATCAACTGCCCGGCCACCTTGCATGCGACGCTGCGCCAAACCCTGCTTGCCGCGGGCGAAGACCTAGGCCTGGCCGAGATCGGCTACTACGCGCTGAATTCGCTCCGGCTGGAAAAGAGTTTCGGCATCTGGTCGCGCGAATTCACGCAAGGCTACACGCCCGGCCAGACCGGGCTCGACCGTTTCATCGCTTTCGACAAGGGCGACTTCATCGGCCGCGCGGCGGCGCTCAAGGAGCGCGAGGCGGGTGTCTCGCGACGCGTCGTGACGCTGGAGGTCGACGCCGTCGACGCCGATGCCAGCGGCTTCGAACCGGTCTGGTCGAAGGGCCGGCGCGTCGGCTTCGTCACCTCCGGCGGCTACGGCTATACGCTCGGCAAGAGCGTCGCCCTGGCGTTGCTCGATGACGATTTCACCGGGGAGGGCACCGAGCTTTCCGTCCACATTGTCGGGGTCGAACGGCCGGCGCGTGTCATCGCCGCCTCGCCCTACGACCCCGAAGGCCAGGCGATGCGGCAATAGAGCATGATCCCGAAAAGTGGGAACCGGTTTTCGGAAAAGATCATGCTCAAACAAGAGGATAAGATGGAACGGGATGACGTTTCGAAGAAAAGTCATCCCATTCCAAGGAGGAAGCGCCATGATTGACGAGGCCGCACGTGATCTCAGGCGCGAGCGCCGGCGGGGACGCACCGGCGAGGCGGGCAGCGAGTCGAGCCGGCACCCGAACTACCGGTCGCTGAAGAACCCGTTCCTGCCGCAGCCGATCTTTTCCGAAGACCAGGTCGCCGCCATCCACGCTACCGCGCTGCGCGTGCTGGAAGAACTCGGCATCAAGGTGCTGCTGCCCGAGGCCCGCGCCGTCTACGCCAAGGCCGGCGCCTTGGTCGACGAAGGCAGCCAGATGGTCAGGATCGGCCGCGACATGGTCGAGGCAGCACTTGCCTCGGCGCCGCGCTCCATTCCGGCACTTGGCGGCGACCGCTCGCGCGACCTGACGCTTGAGCTCGGCTCGATGGCCTTCCTGGCCGGCTCCGGCGCCCCCTACGTCATCGACCTCGAGCGCGGCCGCCGGCCGGGCACGCTCGCCGCCTTCGAGGAATTCATCAAGCTGATCCAGCATTTCGATGTGCTGCACATGCTTGGGCCCTGTGTCGAGCCGCAGGACATCGACAACCGCTTCCGCCACTATGCGGCCAACCGGGCGCAGCTGACGCTGTCGGACAAATTCCCCTTCATCTTCGCGCGCGGCACGCCGCAGGTCGAGGACGGTTTCGAGATGATCCGCCTGGCGCGCGGCCTTTCGCAGGACGAGTTCCGCGCCGGCGCCCATTGCTACACCGTCATCAACACCAATTCGCCGCGCCAGCTGGATATTCCGATGGCGCAAGGCATCATCGACTTCGCCAAGGCCGGCCAGGTCCTGATCATCACGCCCTTCTGCCTGGCGGGCGCCATGGCGCCGATCACGGTCGCCGGCGCGCTGACCTTGCAGCATGCTGAGGCGCTGGCGGGCCTGGCGCTGGCCCAGATCGTGCGCCCCGGCGCGCCGGTGGTCTATGGCTCCTTCTCATCCAATGTCGACATGAAGTCCGGCGCGCCCGCCTTCGGCACGCCGGAGCACATCAAGGCGACGCTGGGCGCGGGCCAGCTCGCGCGTTTCACCGGCCTGCCCTGGCGGTCCGGCGGCGGCAGCGCCGCCAATATTGCCGACGCGCAGGCGGCACACGAGACGCAGTTCGCGCTGTGGGGCTCGGTGCTTGCCGGCGCCACTGTCTGCATCCACGCGGCCGGCTGGCTGGAAGGTGGCCTCAGCGTTTCCCTGGAAAAGCTGATCACCGACATCGAGGCCTTGCAGACGGTCGCGGAGCTTTGCGCGAAGACCCCGGGCGACGAGGATGCCATCGGCTTCGAGGCCATCGCCGAAGTGCAGCCGGGCGGCCACTTCTTCTCCGCCGCCCACACCATGTCGCGCTACCGCACCGCCTTCTACGAGCCGCTGGTCGCCGACTGGTCGAATTTCGGCAACTGGACGCAATCCGGCGGCAAGACCGCGACCGAGCGCGCGACCGGCATCTGGAAGCGGATTCTTTCCGACTTCCAGCCGCCGGCCTCTGCTGCCGCCACCGCGGACGCGCTCGACGAGTTCATCGCCAGGCGCACCGAGGAGGGTGGCGCCACGCCGGTCTCCTGATTTGACGAAAAGCGTAATAAATTCGAGACCTTCGCCATTCACGTTATAGTCATATCGATTCGCGATCTGGCATCGGATCGCGAGCGCGGCTACGTTGCCGGGCAGCGTGAGGAGATATGTATTGGCGATGGACGGTAGATGACGGCGCCTGGCGATTTGATGCAGGCCTTGTTCCTGAGGCTGAAGACCGATGCGTCGCTGTCGGCGCTGCTCGGCGGCGCCGGCCTGCTCGAGCAGGCGAGCGACAAGGCTGCCTTTCCACACGTGACCTACGGCCGCACCAGTGCCTTCGACCTCGACACCGGCGCTGATAATGATGGCGACCAACTGATCACCTTGCATGTCTGGTCGAAAGCGCAAGGCGAGGCCGAGACGCGCCTCATCATGGATAGCATCAAGGCGCGCCTCGACGGCGCGGCATTTTCGATTGGCTCGCGCGGCCAGACGCGCCTGTCGCTGGAATTCGCCGAGGCTCGCTATGACGAGGATCTGGCCGTCCATCATGGATTGCTGCGTTTTCGCGCGCTGACCCAGGAGGCCGTCTGAGAGACCGCGCTGATGCATGTCGCCCGCAAGTAAGGGTGGGAACATGCATCAAAACAAGGGCTTAAGCGCGCCGTTTGAATCGGTTTCGCGCGATGTGCCTTGGTCTACAGCTGCGCTTGGATGGCGGCCTTGTCGATGAGCGACCAGACTTCGCGAATCCGCCCGTCATGGAACTCGTAAAAGACGTTCTCGGCGAAGGAAACGCGCTTGCCGTGGACTGGCAGGCCAAACAGCACGCCCTTGGGCCGGCAGTCGAAATGCAGACGCGCCGCCACGCGTGGTGGCTCCGAGACCAGAAGCTCGATGTTGAAGCGCAGGTCGGGAATGGCCTCGAAATCGCCTTCCAGCATGCGGCGGTAGCCCGAAAGCCCGATCGTCTCGCCATTATACTGGACCTCCTCGCCGACGAAGCGGCCGAGATTGTCCCAATCCTGCTCGTTCAGGCAGGCGATGTAGCCCCGATAGAGAGCGGCAATATCCTCCCGGGTCATAGCATGCTCCTGTGGTCGTCCGGCGTTTCTACACTAGCTAGGGCCGGACGGGGAATCCGCACCCGAAAAGCGTAGCGGGCCGACTGATTTTCCGGCTATGAATTTGCACCCCGGGCCCGAGGGAGCCTTGGCATCTACGGGGTGCATTCATTTGTCTCGCGCAGGGGAATGGCGGGCATGGTTTTTCGGTTAGTCACCGTTCATTTCACGTTCAGCCCATATGCGTTAGAACCGTGATCATGAAAGATCTTGGCTCCCATCTTCGCAAAGCAGTGCTGGCGCTTGCCGCGGCCGGTCTTCTTGCGTCGCAGGCGATCGCCCTGCCTGTCATCGAGCCATCGGCCGATCAGCCGGTGCTGCTCGCCGCCGGCGATTGCTACGCCATAGGCCAGCAGGTCGCCGCGCAGAATGGCGGGACGCTGGCCAAGGCCTCGCAGGCGACGCGGGGCGGCCAGCAGGTCTGCGTCATCGTCGTGCTCGTCCCCGGCAAGGATGGACAGCGTCCGCGCCGCTCGGAAATCGTCGTCCCGATGGGCTGACCCCTCTCGTTTCCCAGGCAGGCGGAATCGGCCTATACCTCCATCCAGCAACAGGCTTCAACCCATGCGCGTGCTCGTCGTCGAGGATGACAAGGATCTCAACCGGCAACTGGCCGATGCGCTGGTCGATGCCGGCTATGTGGTCGACCGGGCCTATGACGGCGAGGAGGGGCATTTCCTCGGCGACACCGAGCCTTACGACGCCGTCGTGCTCGATATCGGCCTGCCGCAGATGGACGGCATCAGCGTCGTGGAGCGCTGGCGCCGCGGCGGGCGCAAGATGCCGGTGCTGATCCTGACCGCGCGCGACCGCTGGAGCGACAAGGTGGCCGGCATCGACGCCGGCGCTGACGACTATGTGACGAAGCCTTTCCACATCGAGGAGGTGCTGGCCCGGGTGCGGGCACTGATCCGCCGCGCGGCCGGCCATGCTTCGTCCGAACTCACCTGCGGGCCGCTGCGGCTGGACACCAAGGCGTCCAAGGCCGATGTGAACGGCATGCCGCTGAAACTCACCTCGCATGAGTTCCGGCTGCTCGCCTATCTGATGCATCATATGGGCGAGGTGGTGTCGCGCACCGAGCTGGTCGAGCATCTCTACGACCAGGATTTCGACCGCGATTCCAACACCGTCGAGGTGTTTGTCGGCAGGCTTCGCAAGAAGATGGGCATCGACATGATCGAAACCGTGCGTGGCATGGGCTATCGCATGCGAGAGCCGGAGGCGTGACGCGGAACCGCTGAAGCCAGCGATGGGAAGGTGGATTGCAAGGCTACGGCTCTGGCCGCGCTCGCTGACCTTCCGCGTCATCGCTTTTTCGACCATATGGGCGATCCTGACGCTGGTCGTCATCTTCACCCTCATCACCACGCTTTACCGCCAGGCCAGCGAGCGCGGTTTCGACAGCCTGCTTTCGGCGCATCTGTTCAACTTGATCGGCTCCGTCGGCATTTCTGACAACGGCGCGCTGACCGGCTCTCCTGACCTCGGCGATTTGCGCTTTTCCGAGCCGAATTCCGGCTGGTACTGGTCGGTGGAACCGGCCTCAGAAGGCGTGCATGGCGAAATCCATTCCTCCTCGATGACGACCTCGCTCCTTTCGCCGAGTGTCGCGGAGGTCCCGTTCAACGCGAACTTCCAGCGCAGCTACTCGATGGAAGGCATAAAGGGCGAGCAGCTCGAAGTGTTCGAGAGCGAGTTCGTCCTCGATGCCAAGAACCGCGCCGCCCGCTTCCGCGTCATGGGCAACCACAGCGAGCTCGAGCAGGAGATCGCGAGCTTCCAGCGCCGCCTGCTCACCTATCTCTCGCTGTTCGGCGTCGGCATGATCGCCATCAACGCCATCGCCATCCTGTTGGGTCTCCAGCCCTTGCGCCGGGTCCGCAACGCGCTCGCCATGGTGCGCGAAGGCACGGCCCAGCGCCTCGACGGCAGCTTCCCGGCCGAGATCGAGCCGCTGGCGAACGAGACCAATGCGCTGATCGAGAACAACCGGCGCATCGTCGAGCGCTCGCGCACCCAGGTCGGCAACCTTGCCCACTCGCTGAAGACGCCTTTAGCCGTGCTGATCAATGAGGGCCGCGCGCTCGGCGGCGCCAAGGGCCAGCTGATCGCCGACCAGGCAGCTTCCATGCAGAAGCAGGTCGATCACTACCTGCAGCGCGCCCGCGTCGCCGCCCAGCGCGACAGCGTCGTCTTTCGCACGCCGGTTTCGCCGCTGGTCGAGCGCATGGTGCGCGTTCTGCGCAAGCTCAACCCGCAAACGCGGCTGACGCTGTCCCTGCCGCCGGCCGAGATCGTCTTTGCGGGCGAGCGCGAGGATCTCGAGGAACTGCTCGGCAATCTGCTCGACAATGCGATGAAATGGGCAAAGAGCGCCGCCGCGGTGACGATCGCCACTATTTCGGGAAGCGGCAACCTGTTTGAAATCGTTATAGAGGATGACGGTCCGGGCATTCCCGAGGACAGCGCACGAGAGGTGTTGAAGCGTGGCAAGAGACTGGACGAGACGAAGCCGGGAACGGGGCTTGGCCTTGCCATTGTCGCCGACCTCGTCAACGAGTATGGAGGCTCGCTGGCGCTGGAACGGTCCGGCATGGGCGGCTTGAGGGTGGTGGTGAGATTGCGGAGCCTTCAATGATGTTTTTTATCGATTTGCGAGCAGTGGCTGACGGCCAAATTTCCGACAAATATCAACACTATGGCCAGGATGCTTCCCTGATGGCGCGGCCCCCAATCCATCTCTCAAGAAGTCCATTTCGCTCAAGAAGCTCATCCCGCTCAAGAGAACCGGTTGTTGGCATGAAGATCCGCGTCGCGCTCGTTTCCGCCCTGCTCGCCGTTTCCGGCTGCTCGACACTCAGCAGGGGCGGTCCAACCTCTCCGGTCACGCCTGTTTCGACGCCGCCTTCCGGTGGCAAGGTCTCGACCAGCATCGTCTCGGCCATGAATGGCGGGCTTGTCGGCGGATCGATCGGCTCGGGCCTGAGCGATGCCGAAAAGCGCAAGGGGCTGGAGGCGGAGTACAAGGCGCTGGAGTACAACACCAGTGGCCAGAAGGTGACATGGAAGGGCGACAACGCCTCGCATTATGGCGAGGTGGTCGCGGCTCAGCCCTATCGGGTCGGCTCCCAGGATTGCCGCCAATACACCCACACTGTCTTCACTGGCGGCGCGGGCGTCACCGCGCGCGGCACCGCCTGCCGCAATTCCGATGGCAGCTGGACGCCGCTGACCTAGAAAGGACACGGCCCAGCCCCATTATTCGGCTAGGTTGACCTCAATCAAGGTGAGGCGGTCGATCCGCCGTCAAAGCGTCGCAGTATGCTTATGTTGGCAGGGCAGGGCTCTGCCTTTATTGGAAGAGCCATGCTGTTCTGGGTCATAGCCGCAATCCTCACGCTGGGCGCCAGCCTGGCGGTGCTTCTGCCGCTCACCGGCGGCATGAAGGGCGCATCGGCGCCTGGCGATCACGACCTCGAAGTCTATCGCGACCAGCTTTCCGAGCTGGATCGCGACGTGGCGCGCGGCCTGATCCAGCCGGGCGAGGCTGAGGAGGCGCGTGCCGAGATCGGCCGCCGCATCCTGCGTCTCGGCGCGGCCGAGCGGCCGGGCTCCGCCAGCCCCGGCTCCTCCCGCGGCATCAGGTTTGTCGCCAGCCTGGCCGTGCTTGCCGTGCCGCTGCTGAGCTGGGGGCTGTACGGCGTGCTCGGCTCTCCCGATCTGCCTTCGCAGCCCCTGGCCGAACGTCTCGCCAAAAATCCCGCCGATTCCTCGGTCGACGAGCTGGTCGCTCGCGCTGAAGCGCATCTCGCCGCCAATCCGTCGGACGGCAAGGGTTGGGACGTGCTGGCGCCGATCTATCTTCGACTGCAGCGTTTTCCCGACGCGGTAACTGCCTACCGCAACGCCATTCGCCTCGACGGCGACAGCGCGGCGCGCCAGTCGGGTCTCGGCGAGGCGATTGCCAGCGCCGCGGGCGGCATCGTTTCGGCCGATGCCCAGAACGCCTTCGAGGCGGCGCTCAAGCTCGATCCGGCCAATGCCAAGGCGAATTTCTACTTGGCCGTCGGCCTTGCCCAGGAAGGCAGGAAGGACGAGGCTGTCGCGGCCTGGCAAAGGATGCTCGGCCAGCTTCCGCCGGATTCGCCCTGGCGCGGCGCTGTCCAGCAAGCGCTTGCCGAGGCTGGCCAGCCGGCGGTCGCTGCGGGCGCGCCGGCGAGTGGGCCCGATGCCCAGCAGATGGAAGCCGCGCAGCAGATGTCGCCGCAGGACCGGCAGGCGATGATCGAGACCATGGTCGCGGGCCTCGACGACAGATTGAAGCAGAATCCCCGTGACGAGGAAGGATGGATGCGCCTCATTCGTTCCTATGCCGTGCTCGGCAAGGCCGATCAGGCGCGCGAGGCGCTCGGTCGCGCTGTCGCCGCCTTTGGGGCCGAGAGCGAGCAGGCCAAGAAGTTCACCGCCTTCGCCGCCTCCCTCGGCGTGACGGCGACGGAGTAAGGCAATGACGCGCAAGCAGAAGCGATTGTCGGTGATCGTGGCGGGGCTGGCCTTCCTCGCCGCGGCCGCCGGACTCACCTTCTACGCGCTCGGCCAGAAGGCCTCCTATTTCTACATGCCGGCAGAGCTGGCAACGGCAAGCGTCCCGCCCGGACAGCGCATCCGCCTTGGCGGTCTCGTCGAAAACGGCACCGTCGTGCGCGGCAGTGGCGCAACCGTGGCCTTCTCGGTTACCGACACGCAGAAATCGGTCAAGGTGACCTATACCGGCATCCTGCCCGATCTCTTCCGCGAGGGGCAGGGCGTCATCACCGAGGGCGCTTTCGGTCCGGACGGGGTTTTCGTCGCCGACAGCGTCTTGGCCAAGCATGACGAGCGCTATATGCCGAAGGAAGTCGCCGACGGCCTGAAGGCCAAGGGCGTCTGGGTGGAAAGCAAGAGCCAATAATGGTTGAGACCGGACATTTCGCCCTCGTGCTCGCCTTCGCGCTGTCGCTGGTGCAGATGCTGGTGCCGCTGGTCGGCGCCCGCACCGGCAATCAGCGGCTGATGGCGGTCGGCGGCCCGGTGACGGTCACCGGCTTCGCGCTGACGGCGCTGTCCTTCGCGGCCCTTGCAAGCGCCTATGCCGGCTCGGACTTCTCGGTGGCGAACGTGTGGGAGAATTCCCATTCGCTGCAGCCGATGATCTACAAGATCACCGGCACCTGGGGAAACCACGAAGGCTCGATGCTGCTGTGGGTGCTGATACTGACCTTCTTCGGCGCGCTCGTCGCCGTCTTCGGCAACAATCTGCCGGCAACGCTCAAGGCCAATGTGCTGGCCGTGCAAGGCATGATCGGCGCGGCCTTCTTCCTGTTCATCCTGACCACGTCAAACCCGTTCATCCGCCTCAACCCGGCGCCGGTCGAGGGGCGCGACCTCAACCCGGTCCTGCAGGACCTCGGCCTCGCCATCCATCCGCCGCTGCTCTATCTCGGCTATGTCGGCTTCTCGGTCTGCTTTTCCTTCTCGGTCGCGGCGCTGATCGAAGGCCGCATCGACGCCTCCTGGGCGCGCTGGGTGCGGCCGTGGACGCTGGTCGCCTGGATGTTCCTCACCGGCGGCATCGCCATGGGTTCCTACTGGGCCTACTACGAGCTCGGCTGGGGCGGCTTCTGGTTCTGGGATCCGGTCGAGAATGCCTCCTTCATGCCCTGGCTTGCCGGCACCGCGCTGCTTCATTCGGCCATCGTCATGGAGAAGCGCTCGGCGTTGAAGATCTGGACGCTGCTGCTTGCCATCCTCACCTTCTCGCTCTCGCTCCTCGGCACTTTCCTGGTGCGTTCGGGCGTGCTGACCTCCGTGCACGCCTTCGCCACCGACCCGGCGCGCGGCGTCTTCATCCTGTGCATCCTGACGCTGTTCATCGGTGGCTCGCTGGCGCTGTTTGCGCTGCGCGCATCAAGCTTGACCGCCGGCGGCCTGTTCCATCCGATCTCGCGCGAGGGCGCGCTGGTCCTCAACAACCTCTTTCTCACCACCGCCACCGCGACGGTGCTGGTCGGCACGCTCTACCCGCTGGCGCTCGAAGCGCTTACGGGCGGCAAGATCTCGGTCGGCGCGCCCTTCTTCGACCTGACTTTCGGCCCGCTGATGCTGCCGTTGCTTGCCATCGTGCCGTTCGGCCCGCTGCTCGCCTGGAAGCGCGGTGATGTGATTGCCGCCTCGCAGCGGCTGATGGCGGCCTTCGCCATTGCGATCGCCGCGATGCTTGTCACCGGCCTGTTCATCAACGGCGCCTCGGTTTTTGCAGCACTTGGTGTCGGCCTCGCCGTCTGGCTCGTCGCCGGGGCGTTGACCGACCTTGCCGTCAAATCCGGCGCCGGCTCGGTGGCGCCGGCCGTCATGCTTCGCCGTTTCGCCGGCCTGCCGCGCTCGGTCTTCGGCACGGCGCTTGCCCATCTCGGCCTCGGGGTGACCTTGCTCGGCATCGTTGGCACGCTCTGCTTCGGCACCGAGAGGATCCTCACCATGCGGCCCGGCGAGACGGTGGAACTCTCCGGCCACACGCTGCGCTTCGAAGGGCTTTTTCCCCAGAGAGGTCCGAACTTCACCGAGGATCGCGCCCGCTTCCTGCTGATCGGCGCAGATGGAAATGCCAAGGGCGAGATCTCTTCGGCAAAACGCTTCTTTCAGGCCCGGCAGACCGCGACGACCGAGTCCGGCATCAGGACGCTCGGCTTGAGCCAGCTTTATCTGTCGCTCGGTGACGAGGGTAATGACGGCTCCGTCGTCGTGCGCCTATGGTGGAAACCGCTGGTGACGCTGATCTGGGGCGGCGGGCTGGTGATGATGGCGGGCGCGGCCATGTCGCTGGCCGACCGCCGCCTGCGTGTCGGCGCGCCCGCGAGGCGCCGCAAGCCGGCCGCCGCGTTGACGAGCCCGACATGAGGGCAAGGTTTTCGCTCGCCTCGCTGATCCTTCTGCTCGCCCTGGCGTTTACGGGCGCCGCGCAGGCGGTGAAGCCTGACGAAGTGTTGCAGGACCCGGCATTGGAGGCGAGGGCGCGTGCGCTGTCGGAAGGCCTGCGCTGCATGGTCTGCCAGAACCAGTCGATCGACGAATCCGACGCCGACCTGGCCCGCGATCTGCGCATCCTCGTGCGCCAGCGCCTCGTCGCCGGCGACACCGACCAGCAGGTGATGGATTACATCGTCTCGCGCTATGGCGAGTTCGTGCTCTTGAAGCCGCGTTTCAGCCTGCGCAACGCGCTTCTATGGGGCACACCGGCGCTGCTGCTCCTGGCCGGCGGCCTGTTCATTCTGCTCAGCGCCCGCTCGCGCCGCCCGGCGTCTGACAGCGCTCTCAGCGCCGAGGAAAAGGCGGCGCTGGACAGGATGCTAAGCGAATAGCGCCATCGCTGTGCTTGGCGATTGACTGCAACCGCCTTCGAATCTCATTCTATGGCGGAGCAACGAGCGAAGCGACGCGCGCAGACCATAGAATCCATTCCGTGACTTCGAGGCGTCGCGGCCGTCCAGAATTCTGCTCCGTGGCACCCCTCGCGCGAGGTAACGGCATGGATTCCAGGGTCTGCGCGCGTCGCTTCGCTCCTTGCTCCGCCCTGGAATGACGACATCGGAGGTCTCAGCTAATCTCCAAAGGGGCGGCTACACCTCGCGTGTCCGCTCGGCTTTCACGGCCTCGATCACCGCGTCGATTTCCGCCATTGCCGCTTCGTGAGGCACCACACGGCCCGCCTTTGCATCGGCTATCCCGCGCTTGATGCCTTCGATCGTCTTAGTCTCACGATCGACTGAGACTGGAATTCGGTTGGCATGGCCTTTTGTCATTTTGAACCTCGTGATACCGCGCGTCGCCACCAATCCCAACATTACAAAACTTTCATGTATCGGAAATGGCGCCGTAATGTGCGGCTCTCTAATCCTCTTGCCCGAGGATGCTTCGCCTGAGCGCATCCGCTTCGATAGAGGATAAGAAACCCCATGAATAATGCCCCCAATTCATTTTCCAGCACCCGCAAGCGCCTGATGGCGGCTGCAGCGTCCCTGGCCGTTATCGGTGCGGTCGGTGCCGGCGCGCTCGCGACCGGCACTGCCCCCGTGCTGGCCGATGCCGTGCGCGTCGAGGCCCCGCAGGTGCCGAGCTTCGCCGATGTCGTCGAGCACGTCTCGCCGGCGGTGGTCAGCGTCAAGGTCAAGGCCAAGATCCAGCCGACCGCCGATGACGGCTCCGACGACCAGAACGGTTTCGACAACCTGCCCGACAATCCGCAGTTGCGCCGCTTCTTCAAGGAGTTCCGCGGCTTCGGCGACCAGGGCGGCCAGCAGTTCGGCATGCGCCCGTTCAACCACCGCAACCACGGCAATGGCGAGCCACGCCCGGTTGCCCAGGGCTCGGGCTTCTTCATCTCGGAGGATGGCTACCTCGTCACCAACAACCATGTCGTCTCGGAAGGCTCGGACTTCACCGTCGTCACCAATGACGGCAAGGAGCTCGACGCCAAGCTGATCGGCACCGATCCGCGCACCGACCTCGCCGTGCTGAAGGTCGATGGCGGCGCCAACAAGTTCACCTATGTCGACTTCGCCGACGATTCCAAGATCCGCATCGGCGACTGGGTGGTTGCCGTCGGCAATCCGTTCGGCCTTGGCGGCACCGTCACCGCCGGCATCGTCTCGGCCCGCGGCCGCGACATTGGCGCCGGCCCCTATGACGACTTCATCCAAATCGACGCTTCGGTCAACCGCGGCAATTCGGGCGGCCCGACCTTCAACCTCAGCGGCCAGGTGATCGGCATCAACACCGCCATCTTCTCGCCGTCGGGCGGCAGCGTCGGCATTGCCTTCGACATCCCGGCCTCGACCGCCAAGCAGGTCGTCCAGGACCTGATGAAGAGCGGCTCCGTCCAGCGCGGCTGGCTCGGCGTCGAGATCCAGCCGGTCACCTCCGACATCGCCGAGTCGCTCGGCCTGAAGTCGGACAAGGGCGCGCTGGTGTCGAGCGCCCAGGACGCAGGTCCGGGCAAGAAGGCGGGCATCACCGCCGGTGATGTCATCACCCAGGTCGACGGCAAGGACGTCGCCTCGCCGAAGGAGCTCGCCCGCATGATCGGTGCGTTCGCCCCGGGCAAATCGGTCGATGTCACTGTCTGGCGCGACGGCAAGGACGAGACGGTCAAGGTCGATCTCGGCACGCTGCCCGCGAGCGACAAGCAGGCCTCGAACGAGGACAACAGCAAGCAGTCGGCGCCGGCCGCCAAGCCCGACACGCTTGCCGACCTCGGCCTGACCGTCACTAAGGCGGAAAGCGGCAAGGGCCTTGTGGTCACCGATGTCGACCCCGACAGCGACGCGGCCGACCGCGGCATCCAGCCCGGCGACGTCATCACCTCGATCAACTCGAGCGAGGTCAACACCACCGACGATGTCTCCAAGGCGATGACCGATGCCGCCAAGGCCGGCCGCAAGGCCGTGCTGATGCAGATAACCCGCGACGACTCGAACCGCTTCGTCGCGCTGCCGGTCGGCAAGGGCTGACTTCAACTTCCAGCTTTCCCCATGGCGGTATCAACACCCCCGAGCCGCCGTGGGGAAACATGGGGCCGAGCACGCAAGTCAGTCACCGTGTTTCGCTCCTGGCGGCAGCGGGTTTCCCATCACCCGCTGCCGCTTTAACTTGAAAGCAAGGCGATATGGCTGCCCCTCAATCTTCCAATGAAATCGCGTATAACGGCTCCATGAAGATTCTCGTCATGGAAGACGATCGCGAGGCGGCGGACTACTTGCAGAAAGCCTTTGCCGAAGCGGGCCACACCGCCCATGTCGCCGGCGACGGCGAGACCGGCTTCGCGCTCGCCGATGCCGGCGATTATGACGTGATGGTGGTCGACCGCCTGATGCCGCGCCGCGACGGCCTGTCGGTGATCGCCGCCCTTCGCTCGCGCGGCAACACCACGCCGGTGCTGATCCTGTCCGCGCTGGGCGAGGTCGACGACCGCGTCACGGGCCTGCGCGCCGGCGGCGACGATTACCTTACCAAGCCCTACGCTTTTTCGGAATTGCTCGCCCGCGTCGAGGTGCTGAACCGCCGCGCCGGCGCGCGCGAGTCCGAGACCGTCTACCGGGTCGGCGACCTCGAGCTCGACCGGCTGTCGCATTCGGTCAGGCGCGCCGGCCGCGAGATCACGCTGCAGCCGCGCGAGTTCCGCCTGCTCGAATATCTGATGCGCCATGCCGGCCAAGTGGTGACGCGCACCATGCTTCTGGAAAATGTCTGGGACTATCATTTTGATCCGCAGACCAACGTCATAGACGTCCATGTCTCTCGCCTGCGCGGCAAGATCGAAAAAGGCTTCGACAAGCCGATCCTGCACACGATCCGCGGCGCCGGCTACATGCTGAAGGGTGGGTAAAGCCGATCATGGCTCTTTCCCTGCCGGCCATCATGAAGACGACGGCGGCCCGGCTCTCGGCGCTCTATCTTCTGCTTTTCGCGCTCTGCGCGGTGCTGCTCGTCCTCTACATGACATCGCTGTCGGCGCGCATGCTGACCGCGCAGACGCAGGAAACCATCAACGACGAGGTGCTGGGCCTGGCCCAAGCCTATCAGCGCGGCGGCCTGCCTGTGCTGGTGCGCGTCGTCGAGAACCGCTCGCGCCAGCCGGGCGCCAACCTCTATCTTATCGCCGACGCCAACGGCCAGATCCTGACCGGCAACGTGCAGAGCCTGGAGCCGGGGGTCATCGAGACGGAAGGCTGGACGACCGAACCCTTTTCCTACCAGCGCTTCGGCGAGGGCGAGCTCGACCGGCTGCGCAGCGGAGCTACCGACCAGCCCGCACCCCAGACCGGCGACGGCAGCAATCCCCAGTCGACAGGCGAAAAGGGCCACAACGCCATCGCCCTTGTGCTGCGGCTGCCAAACCAGATGATCATGCTGGTCGGCCGCGACCTCGGCGAGCCCGAGCGCTTCCGCGCCGTCATCAGCCGGGCGCTGACGCTGGCGCTCGGCATGATGGGCCTGGGCGGGCTCCT
The DNA here is from genome assembly GCF_002295065.1 of Mesorhizobium sp. WSM3859. GTDB lineage: Bacteria > Pseudomonadota > Alphaproteobacteria > Rhizobiales > Rhizobiaceae > Mesorhizobium. Next base: position 375,615 of record NZ_NSGG01000002.1, on the reverse strand, counting down.
GATCTGGTTCTTCGTCGGGCGCGCCGCACTGAAGCGCATCGACAGCGTGTCGGATGCCAGCCGCCGCATCATGGGCGGCGACCTCAGCGGACGGCTGCCGGTGACCGGCGCCGGCGACGAATTCGACCGCCTGTCGGAAAACCTCAATGCGATGCTGGCCAGGATCGCCATGCTGAACGAGGGGCTGAAGCAGGTCTCCGACAACATCGCCCACGACCTGAAGACGCCGCTGACCAGGCTGCGCAACCGCGCCGAGGCCACGCTCGCCGGCCGGCACAAGACGGAGGACTACCGCCAGGCGCTGGAAAGCACGATCGCGGAATCCGACCAGCTCATCAAGACGTTCAACGCCATATTGATGATCTCGCGCCTGGAGGCTGGCTATTCCTCGGAACAGACCGGTCCCGTCGATCTCGCCGCCACGGTGAGCGACGTCGTCGAGCTCTACGAGCCGGTGGCGGAGGAAGCGGGGGTTTCGCTCGAAGCGACCGTGCCCGAAGCCTTCACGATCAACGGCAATCGCGAGCTGATCGGTCAGGCGCTGTCCAACATCGTCGACAACGCCATCAAATACTCGACTGACGCCGCCGAGGCGCCGAAAGTGCGAGTGGCGTTGGAGCGCGCCGGAAGCGAACTCAAGCTCACCGTCACCGACAATGGCCACGGCATTCCCGACGACGCCGACCGCGCCCGCGCCACTGAGCGCTTCGTGCGCCTGGAAAAGAGCCGCTCGCAGCCAGGCTCGGGCCTCGGCCTCAGCCTCGCCAAGGCCATCATGACTTTCCACAACGGCAGGCTTGATCTTTTGCCCGCCAATCCCGGATTGTCCGTGGTCATGAGTTTCCCGTTGCGGGAGACGCATTAAAGCAGGTCGCGAGAACACGCGACCTGTTTTAAGTTTTTGATTTAAGCATGTCTTTGTCCCGAAACCGGGCCCACTTTCGGGAGACATGCTTTAATGGCGCGGATGAATGGCGAAGAAGAAAATCGAATCCGAGTTCCGGCTTAGCCCGACATTGGCGCTCCGGCCTTTGGACGCGAAACATGCCCGGCGCGAATTGTCGGAAATCGCCGATGCCGCCGAGGAAGACGAGCTTTCCCGTCTCGCCGCCTTTCTGGCGGGCGAGGGGCCGCTGCAGGACCTGCTGGCGGCCATCTTCGACCTGTCGCCCTTCCTGCGCGACGTCGCGCGCCGGCGGCCGGCTATCCTCGAGACACTGTTCGACGAGACGGTCGAAGCGCGGCTCGCCGCCATCAGCACGGCGATCGGCGGCGTGGCCCAGGCCGAAGATGTCTCGGAATCCGGGCTGATGATGCAACTCAGGCAATGGAAGACCGAAGCGCATTTCCTGATCGCGCTGGCCGATCTCTCCGGCGAGGCGGAGACCTCGGTGACGGTGCGCCGCCTCAGCGATCTCGCGGACGCCTGTACAAACGCTGCCGTCGATTTCCTGCTGCTCGACACGCACCGGCAAGGCAAGCTCAAGCTGCCGAAGCCGGCAGTGCCAGCGAGGGATTCAGGCTGGATCCTGCTCGGCATGGGCAAGCTCGGCGCGTATGAGCTGAATTTTTCCTCCGATATCGATCTGGTCGTCTTCTTCGACCCGGAGGCGCCGGCGGTCATCGATCCGCTCGACGCGACCGAGCTGTTCTCCAGGCTCACCCGCCGTCTTGTGCGCATCCTGCAGGACCGCACCGAGCATGGCTATGTGTTCCGCACCGATCTGAGGCTGCGCCCCGATCCCGGCTCGACGCCGCTGGCGATCCCGATCGAAGCGGCGCTTCGCTACTACGAGGCGCGCGGCCAGAACTGGGAGCGCGCCGCCATGATCAAGGCGCGCCCGGTTGCCGGCGACCTCGCCGCTGGCGCTGCCTTCCTCAAGGAATTGCAGCCCTATGTCTGGCGCAAATACATGGACTATGCCGCGATCGCCGACGTCCATTCGATCAAGCGCCAGATCCATGCCCATAAGGGCCATGGCGAGATCGCGGTGAAAGGCCATAACGTGAAGCTCGGCCGCGGCGGTATCCGCGAGATCGAGTTCTTCGTCCAGACCCAGCAGCTCATCGCCGGCGGCCGCTTCCCGGAACTGCGCGGCCGCGAGACCGTGCCGATGCTGGGCGCGCTCGCCGCGCGCGGCTGGATCACCGCCGACGCGTGCGATGCGCTCACGCGCCAATACTGGTTCCTGCGCCGCGTCGAGCACGCCATCCAGATGGTGGCGGACGAGCAGACGCATATCTTGCCCGACAGCGACGAGGAGTTGGAACGCATCGCGCTGATGCTGGGTTTTGCCGGCGAGGCGGAGTTCACGCAGGCCTTGCGCGCTTCGCTGCAGCAGGTCGAGCGCCACTATGCGGCGCTGTTCGAGACAGCGCCCGAACTGTCGGCCGGCGTCGGCAATCTGGTCTTCACGGGCGATGTCGACGATCCCGATACGCTGCAGACCTTGCACCGGCTCGGCTTCCACCGTCCGAGCGACATCTGCCGCGTCATCCGTGGCTGGCATTTCGGCCGCTACCGCGTCACCCAGTCGGCCGAAGCGCGCGAGCGGCTGACGGAACTGACGCCGGCGCTGCTCAAAGCCTTCGGCCAGACGCGACGCGCCGACGAGGCGCTGATCCGCTTCGACGAGTTCCTCGCCGGCCTGCCGGCGGGCATCCAGCTTTTCTCGCTGCTGCAGTCCAATCCGGCGCTCTTGAAGCTGATGGCGACCATCATGGGCGCCGCGCCCCGGCTGGCGGCGATCATCACGCGCCGCCCGCATGTCTTTGACGGCCTGCTCGACCCGGCGCTGCTCACCGAACTGCCGGACCGCGCCTATCTTTCGGCGCGGCTTGCCGCCTTCATCGAGGGCGACCGCGCCTATGAGGATGTGCTCGACCGCCTGCGCATCTTCGCCTCCGAGCAGAAATTCCTGATCGGCGTGCGCCTGCTTGCCGGCGCTATCGATCCCGCGCGGGCGGGGCGCGCCTTCTCCGACCTCGCCGACCTCACCATCGAGGCGGCGCTAAGTGCGGTGATCGCCGAATTCGCGCTGCGCCACGGCAGGATCGCCGGGGGCAGGGTGGCGCTGCTCGGCATGGGCAAGCTCGGCAGCCGCGAGCTCACCGCCGGTTCGGATGTCGATCTCATCCTGCTCTACGATCATGACGCCGACGCAGAAGAGTCCGACGGCGACAAGCCGCTGGCGCCGTCGCATTACTATACCCGCATGACGCAGCGCCTGATCGCCGCCGTCTCGGCGCCGACGGCCGAAGGCGTGCTCTATGAATTGGATTTGCGCTTGCGTCCCTCCGGCAACAAGGGGCCGGTCGCCACCCATATCGATGCGTTCAAGAAATACCAGCGCCAGGATGCCTGGACCTGGGAGCACATGGCACTGGCGCGGGCTCGCGCCATCGGCGGCGACGCCGAACTCTGCGCCGAGCTCGACGACGAGGTGGCGGCGGTTCTGGCGCAGCCGCGCGATGCCGCCAAGGTGAAAACCGAAGCCTCGGACATGCGCGCGCTCATCGAGAAGGAAAAGCCGCCGCGCGACCTCTGGGACATCAAGCTGATCCCGGGCGGGCTCATCGATCTGGAATTCATCGCCCAGGTCGCGACCATCACCGGCAATGTCGGGCCCGGCCGCCGGGTAACGGCGACGGCCGACATTCTGGCCCGGCTAGCCCCCGGTTTCGCCGCGCCCGATATCCGCGAAGAGCTTTGCGAAGCCTACCGGCTCTATCTGGCGCTGACCCAGATGATCAGGCTTTGCCTCACCGGCGAGTTCCAGCGCGACGATGTCCCGCCGGGTCTTTCGGACCTGCTCCTGGCTGTCACCGACCTGCCGGATTTCGCTGTGCTGGAAGCGCATCTCAAGGAGACGTCGCGGAAGGTCAGGAGAGATTTCGACCGTCTGCTTCGTGCGGGAGCGTCGCCATCAACCGCACCGGCGCCGTGAGATTCCCCGGGTGTCACATTAGCCACAGTTAATATTAATCGGCGATCCGGTCTTGCGCCATTGGCAGAGGTGTCCCGTAATGGGTCAATGGGTCTGGCATCGCAATTGCACTGTCAGCAATGCCGGGGAGTCAATTCACCCCGACGAAGGGGGGCCTCGCCGCTTCGCAAATGGAGCGGCGGGTTCTTTCGACGGCTGACTTGAAGCCCCCCAAATCGCCAAAACCTGGGGCGCTGGGCAACTATGGATCTTCGAAAATTCTTGGTGGGCATGTTTGCAGCGTCATTCATGGTGGCGGTCTGGGCTGGCATAGAAACTGGTTCCGTCTGGGCGGCGCTCGGATGGGCAATGCTGGCCATGGTCATTCTGCAGGTCGGATATTTCGGTCTCGTCGTCGCCTTGGTCTATAGACGGGCATCGAAAGGCGCCGAGGCAAGCCCGCCGCCGGCGGCCGTAAACGATCTAAACCCCACTGGCTCAGTTTAGCGACCCGACAGTCCGTTGGGGTGGGTTCGATCGACCGCCGGGCCTGACCGGCGGGGGGCAAGCCGGCTGAGTCAATCGTAATATTAGCAATTCTGCGATAAACCAGGAGCGGACGTTTTCTCCTGTTTTGGGCAGCACAGCGGGTGAAACGGGTCTGGCCTAAGCCGCCGCCTTCACCGCGGTCGGCGCCTTCTTCAGCGGGATGCGCACCGACACGATCGTGCCGACGCCTTCGGTCGAGCGGATCTTCAATGCGCCGCCCTGCAGCTCGGCCAGCGAGCGCGAGATGGCGAGGCCGAGGCCCGAGCCGGTGTGGTTCTTGGAGAACTGGTTCTGCACCTGCTCGAACGGCCGGCCGAGCTTGCTCAGCGCCTGCTTGGGAATGCCGCAGCCATTGTCCTCGATGGTGAGCAGCAGCGCGCCCGACGTGTTGCGCGCCCTGACCGTGATCTTGCCGCCCTGTCCAGTGAATTTCACCGCGTTGGAGAGCAGGTTGATGGCGATCTGCTTGATGGCGCGGCGGTCGGCATAGACCCGCATCGTGTCGGCGATGCGCGTCTCGACATTGATCGACTTTTCCGCCGCCTGCAGCGAGATCACCCGCACCGTTTCCCTGATCAGCGGGCAGAGGTCGATCTCCTCGCGATCGAGCGAGAACTGGCCCGCCTCGATCTTCGACATGTCGAGGATATCGTTGATGACGCCGAGCAGGTATTTGCCGCTGCCGTTGATGTCGGTCGCGTACTCCTCGTAGCGCTCGGAGCCGAGCGGCCCGAACAGACCCTGCTGCATCAGTTCGGAGAAGCCGATGATGGCGTTGAGCGGCGTGCGCAGCTCATGCGACATATTGGCGAGAAACTCCGATTTGGCGCGGTTCGCCGCCTCGGCACGCTCGGTTTCCTTCATGTATTTGCGGTTGAGCTCGACCAGTTCGCTGGAGCGTTCCTCCTCGGCGCGGCGGGCGAGGCTGAGATCGTGGATCGTCGCCATCAGCCGGCGCTCGCTGTCGACCAGCTTCTCCTGATGCAGCTTGATCTGGGTGATGTCGGAGCCGACCGAGACGATGCCGCCGTCGCGGGTCCTGAGCTCGTTGACCTGCAGCCAGCGCCCGTCGGCAAGCTGGCGCTCCAGGGTGACGCCGCCATGCGGTCCGTTGGCGTTGGCAAGCCTGCGCTCCGAGGCGAAGGCCAGCATCCGCTCCTCGAGCGCGTCGCGACCTACGCCCGGCACGACATCGCGGTCCGACAGCCCATTGTCCTTCTGGAACTTCGAATTGCACATGATCAGCCGCTCGGAGGCATCCCACAGCACGAAGGATTCGTTGATGTTCTCGATCGCGGTCCTCAGCCGCATGTCGGCCGCTTCCGAACGCAGCGCCAGGTGCCGCTGTTCGGTGACGTCGACGGCGATGCCGATCAGCTGGATCTCCGGCGCTTCCGGGTCGATCACCTGCGCGCGGGCCCGCATCCACACCCATTGTCCGTCGGCATGGCGCATGCGGAAGACCTGGTCGATATGATCGATCTCGCGTTCGACGATGCGGTTGGCGAGTTCGAACAGGTCGCCATCCTCGGGGTGGATGATCTCGTCGACCTCTCCGAAGGACAGCATCGCGTCGCAGGGTTCATAGCCCAGCATGTCGTACATCGAGCGCGACCAGTACATCTTGCCGCGCACCATGTCCCAGTCCCACAGCCCGCAGCGACCGCGCACCAGCGCCATGTCGATGCGCTGATGCGCCTCGAGATAGATGCGGTCCGCCGCCTGGGCGCGCGCCGCCTGGCCGAAATAGGCGTAGAGGATGACGATCAGCACGCCGGCCGTGAGCACGAACAGCGTGACGTTCAGCGACATCGATTTGCGCCAGCTGTCGAACACCGCCCCCTGCGGCACCAGCACGGCGGCCGCGTGCTTGCGATCGCCGCTGAGGCTGACGGCGGCAAACCAGTCCTGTCCTGAGATGCTGACATCCATCACGCCGGCGCGGTCGCCGAACATGAACAGCGGCTGGCCGCCCAACACCACACTGTCCAGCGTGCGGCCCTGCCAACCCGTCGACAACGGCGAGACGGCAATGACCTTGAAGTTGGCATCGGTGATCGCGAGCACATGGGCGCGGCTCATGGCGCCCTGGCGGCTGGTGTTTTCCAGCAGGCTGATGGCGTTGGCGCCCGCAGCGTTGGGGTCCGCCGTGATCGCCTGCGCCATCTGGCCGGCGGCCAGCGCCAGCACCGCCTTGGCGTCGCGCTCGATCTCGTCATGCTCGTTCATCAGTGACAGGAAGCGCAGCGCCGCGATGACGATGAGGAAAATAACGATCAGCGCCGGGATCGATCGGCGCAGAAACGGCTCGGCGGCCAAGAGCCGCTGATAGGTGGGTTCGGCGATCAGGCGCGTATTGCCGGCAAGTCCATCGCTCCTTGCCTTACGACGCGCAAAAGCCTTCCCTCCGGGCGCGCCCCACGCGTCCGCCTTGGCCATAAATGGCACTCCCCGATCTGCCGTATACTGGATGACCCGGATACGCCGCACGCCCGAATCGCCATTAAAGAATCAAAGCCGATTCGCATTGTCCAGAGGCGCGGGCGAAAAAGATTAAAAGTTGATTGAAATTTGTCGTTTCGCCTTCCCTTCTCCCCTTGCGGGAGAAGGTGGATCGGCGCGCAGCGCCGAGACGGATGAGGGGTATTCCAGCGGAGTGCGACGCTCGTGGCATCTGGAGCACCCCTCATCCGTCGCCTTCGGCGACACCTTCCCCCACAAGGGGGGGAGGAGAGGCAGCGCTACGTCAGCGTCCGCTCCACAATATCCCGCAAATCAGCCGACAGGTTCTCGACCTTGGCCATGTCGAGCAGCGCCTGCTTGGCCTTGGCCTGGCGTCCGGGCTCCAGCGAGCGCCAGGAGCGCAGCGCCGTCGCCAGCCGCGCCGCCACTTGCGGATTGCGCTTCTCGACCTCCAGCACCGTCTCGGCGAACAGGCGATAGCCTTCGCCGTCGGCGCGGTGGAAGCCGGTCTGGTTGGCGCTGGAGAAGGTGCCGATCAACGAACGCACGCGGTTCGGGTTGGCGATCGAGAAGGCTGGATGCCGCATGAGGTCGCGCACCTTGTCGACGGTGCGCCCGCCGGGCACGCCGGCCTGGATCTGGAACCATTTGTCGAGCACCAGCGCGTCGCCGCGATAGCGGGCCTCGAAGGCTGCCAGCGCCTCTTCGGCCTCGGCCGTGCCCGAATGGCGGTGCGCCAGCACGGCAAGTGCCGCCGCGCGGTCGGTCATGTTGGTGGCGGCGTTGAAGTGCCGCGCGGCGAGGCCCGCGCCCTCCGGCAGCAGCGAAAGATAGTCGAGCAAGGTGTTGCGCAGCGCCCTGCGTCCGGCGCTCGTCGCGTCCGGAAGGAACGGACCCTTGTCGGCAAGGCTGCCGTAGAGCGCCAGGAAGGCCTCGCGGTTTGCCTCCGCAATCGCCCGTGCCAGCGCCTCGCGCGCGGCGAAGATGGCGTCGGGGTCGATGCCCTTGCCGATGTCGCGGGCAATGTCGGCTTCGCCTGGAAGCGCGAGCGCCAGCGCCCGGTAGGCCGGCTCCAGCCCCTCGTCGCCGGCAATCCTGCCGGCAAGCTCGGCCAGCCGTGCCGCGAAGATCGGCTCCTTGCCGCCGAGAATCTGGCGGAAGGCCGCGATCAGCGCGTCGGTCAAAAGCGTGTTGAACGCCTGCCAGCGCGAGAAGGCGTCGCTGTCATGCGCCGCGAGGAAGAACTGGTCGTCTGCCCTCTGCTGCACCGAAAGCGTGATCGGCGCCGAGAAGCCGCGGTTGAGCGACACCGAAGGCCGTTCCGAAACGCCTGAAAAGCGCACCGTGTGCCGGCGCTTGCGGATATGGATGACGCCGTCATCCACCGTCGCGCCCTCGACGGCGTCCCAGGTGACAGGCTTGCCGTCGGCGCCGACAAGTCCGAACGCAAGGGGAATATGCATCAGCCGTTTGCGGCTTTCCGACGGCGTCGGCGGCACCGACTGCTCGATCTCCAGCGTGAACTCCCTGGCCGCCGCATTGTGCGTGGAGCTCACCGTCAGGTTCGGTGTGCCGGCCTGGTGATACCAGAGCGCGAATTGCGCCAGGTCGCGGCCCGATACGTCCTCGAAGACTTTGAGAAAGTCCTCGATCGTCGCGGCCTGGCCGTCATGCCGCTCGAAATAGAGGTCCATCCCGGCACGGAAGGTCTCCGGCCCGAGGATGGTGCGGATCATGCGCACCACTTCCGAACCCTTTTCGTAGACGGTCGCCGTATAGAAGTTGTTGATCTCGCGGTAGCGCCGCGGCCGCACGGGGTGCGCCAGCGGCCCCTGGTCCTCCGGGAACTGGTGCGCGCGCAGCGTGCGCACTTCGGCGATGCGCTTCACCGCTCGCGAGCGCTGATCGGCGGAGAACTCGTGGTCGCGGTAAACTGTCAGCCCTTCCTTCAGGCAGAGCTGGAACCAGTCGCGGCAAGTGATTCTGTTGCCGGTCCAATTGTGGAAATACTCATGCGCGATGATCGCCTCGATATTGGCGAAGTCGGCGTCCGTCGCGGTCTCCTCGTCGGCCAGCACATATTTGTCGTTGAAGACGTTGAGGCCCTTGTTCTCCATCGCCCCCATGTTGAAGTCCGACACGGCGACGATGTTGAAGACGTCGAGATCGTATTCGCGGCCGAAGGCTTCCTCGTCCCACTTCATCGAACGCTTCAGCGCGTCCATCGCGTAGCCGGCAAGCCGCTCCTTGCCGGGTTCGACATAGATGCCGAGCTCGACCTCGCGGCCGGACATGGTGGTGAAGCTGTCCGCCACCTTGCCGAGTGCGCCCGCCACCAGCGCGAAGAGGTAGGAGGGTTTGGGGAAGGGGTCGTGCCAGACCGCGTAATGCCTGCCGTTGGCGAGCGCGCCGCGTTCGACGGGATTGCCGTTGGAGAGCAGCAGCGGCGCCTCATTGTGCGGAGCTTCGATACGCACGCTATAGACCGACAGGATGTCGGGACGGTCGAGGAAATAGGTGATGCGGCGAAAGCCCTCCGCCTCGCATTGCGTGCAATAGACGTTGTTGGAGCGATAGAGGCCCATCAGCGCCTCGTTGCGCGAAGGCGCGATCTCCGTCTCCAGGCGAAGCTCGAAGCGCGGCGCTGCCGGCGGCTTCAGGATCGTCAACCGGTCCGGCGTCGCCTCATAGTCGCCGGCCGCGAGCGCTTGCCCGTCTATCGCAACGCCGAGCAGCGTCAGCCCGTCGCCGTCGAGCACCAGCGGCGCCGTTGCCGCGACGCCCTCGCGCCGCTCGATGGTGAGCAGCGCGGTGACATGGGTCGCGTCCGGCGACAGGCGGAAGTCGAGGCTGGTCCTCGGGATGAGATAGTCGCTGGGGCGATAGTCTTCGAGCTTGAAGACATGGCGGGTATCGGTGCGCATTCCTTGGGCTTTTCCTGTCGATTTGGGTGGGCCAGCGGGGCTTGCTGGTCCAAGAATTTTGAGGTGCGCGCTCTTTACACGAAACCGCCACTCGACAAAACTGCGCAAAGGCCTCATTTGCGGCTTCGTTTCCCGATCATCCTTACGAGGCAAGATGACCGTCGATCATGCCGTCGGCCACAGCACGCTGCGCGGCATCACACTAAAGATCGTCTCGGTGACGGTTTTCGTCGGCATGCAGACCTGCATCAAGGCGGCCGGCGACGTGCCCGCGGGGCAGATCGTCTTCTTCCGGTCCTTCTTCGCCATCTTCCCGATCATCGCCTTCCTGGCCTTCAAGGGCGAGCTCGCCACCGCCTTCACGACCAGGCGGCCGTTCAACCATATCGCGCGCGGCCTTGTCGGCGTCGGCGCCATGGGGCTCGGCTTCTTCGCTCTGACCAGATTGCCGCTTCCCGAGGCGATCACGCTGAACTACGCCCAGCCGCTGCTGGTCGTCGTGTTCTCCTCGATCTTCCTCGGCGAGACGATCCGCGTCTATCGTTGGAGCGCGGTCGTCATCGGTCTTGCCGGCGTGCTGGTCATCTCTTGGCCCGAACTGACGCTGCTCAATTCCGATCAAGGCCTCGACGACCAGGAGGTGCTCGGCGTCTTGGCCGCGCTGATCGCCGCCGCGATTTCGGCGGTCGCCATGCTCCTGGTGCGCAATCTGGTGCAGACGGAGAAGACGGCGACCATCGTTCTATGGTTCTCCTCGACGGCTTCGGTGCTGTCGCTGTTCACGCTGCCTTTCGGCTGGCAGGCGCTGACGCCGCTGCAGGCGGCGCTGCTTGTTATTGGCGGCTTCTGCGGCGGGCTTGGCCAGATCCTGATGACGGCGGCCTATCGCCATGCCGAGGCTTCCGTCGTGGCGCCGTTCGAATACACCTCGATGATCCTCGGCGTCGTCGTCGGCTATTTCGTCTTCGGCGACGTGACCTCGCTCAACACGCTGATCGGCGGCGTGATCGTGGTCGCCGCCGGCATCTTCATCATCTGGCGCGAGCGGCGATTGGGCTTGGAGCGTACCCGCACCAGGACGGCGACGCCACCGCAGGGGTGAGCTGTTTCAAAGAGACAGCTTCAAAGGCTGAGTTCCGTCACACCCCCCTCTGGCCTGCCGGCCATCTCCCCCGCAAGGGGGGAGATCAGCTGTCGTCGCTGCTTTCGCCAACCACCCACGGTGCAGGACATGCGAGGCGCGGGAGCTGCCAATCTCCCCCCTTGCGGGGGAGATGGCCGGCAGGCCAGAGGGGGGTGCTGTCCCGCCGACGCTACCGGTTGGGGGCACGCTCTTTCGCCAGCCGCACCAGCACTGTCCGCGTCTGCTCGTCGGCCGGGAAAAAGGATTCGATCGCCAGTTCCGACAGCGTGACGTCGAGCGGCGTGCCGAACACGGTGATGGTGCTGATGAAGGACAGCACCTGATCGCCATGCGCGAGCCGCAGCGGATGCACGATGCCGCTCGGTTCGACTGGCGTCGGGCGGCTGCTTTTCATGCCGGACGGATAGGCGCGCAACTCCCGCTCCAATTCGATCAGCACCGGATCGCCGGTGGCGTCGCTCAGGTGCTTCAGCCGTTCCAGCAGATGCGCGCGCCACTCGGCTAGATTGACGATCCTCGGCGCGACGCCGCCTGGATGGAGGCTGAGCCGCAGCACATTGACCGGCGGCTGGAGCAGGGACGGCTCGGATATATCGGCGAGGAACGGGGCGATCGCGGCATTGGCGGAGACGAGATTCCAGTGCTGGTCCACCGCCAGCGCCGGAAAGGGTTCGTGGCCCTTGAGCACGGTCTCGACCGCGGCCATCGCTGGCGCCAGCGTTGCGTCACTGAGCGATCTCTCGCTGAAGCTCGGCGCGAACCCTGCGGCGAGCAGCAGCTGGTTGCGTTGACGCAGCGGGATCGACAGCTGCTCTGCCAGATGCAGCACCATCTCCCGCGACGGCTGGGCGCGGCCGCTCTCGACGAAGGAGAGATGCCGCTGCGATATATCGGCCTCCATGGCGAGATCGAGCTGGCTCATGCGCCGCCGCGTGCGCCATTCGCGGATGAGGCTGCCGGCGGACGGTTCGGATGTGGTCATGGACGGATGAGTAAGGCGGCGGGCGGCGCAATTCAATTACCTGGGAGGTTATAGCTCCCCCTTCTCCCCCTTGTGGGAGAAGGTGGATCGGCGCGAAGCGCCGAGACGGATGAGGGGTGCTCCAGCGGAGTGAGACGCTGGCATTCCCTGGAACACCCCTCATCCGTCGCCTTCGGCGCCACCTTCTCCCACAAGGGGAGAAGGGGAAGCCGCCATCGCCCTCAGCTTCGCCTTCACTTCGAGAAAATCCCGCCAGGCCAGCTTCTTGTGCGCCGGCGTCCGCAAGAGATAGGCCGGGTGCAGCGTCGGCATCGCCGGAATGGCTATGCCCGATGCGGTCGTGTGCACCCGCCAGTTGCCGCGCAGGCGCAGAATGCCCTCGGTCGTGTTGAGCAGCGTCTTGGCCGACGGGCCGCCGAGATTGACCAGCACCTTCGGATTGACCAGTTCGATCTGCCTTTCGATGAAGGGGCGGCAGATTTCGGTCTCGTGCGGCGTGGGCGTGCGGTTGCCCGGCGGCCGCCATGGAATGACGTTGGCGATATAGGCTGAACCGCGGTCGAGGCCGATCGCCGCCAGCATGCGGTCGAGCAGCCGGCCGGAGCGGCCGACGAAGGGCAGGCCCTCCAGGTCCTCGTCCCGTCCCGGCGCCTCGCCGACCAGCATCAGGTCGGCGTTCGGATTGCCGTCGGCGAAGACCAGGTTCTTGGCGGTGAATTTGAGATTGCAGCCGTCGAAGGCGGCCATGTACTGGCGCAGTTCATCGAGCGTCGAAGCGCTTGCCGCGAGCTGGCGCGCCGCGGCCGCCTGTGCCTCGTCGGGAACGGCCGCGGCCGCCGGCGCCCGCGCGGGTGCGTCCGGAATATTGCTGGCGTCGAGGCCGGATAAGGGCGCTGGCGGGTTCTCAACGCGTTCCACAGCCTGCTCGGGTACCGTTCGGCTCTCGGGCACGGCTTCGCGGCGCGGCGCTGCCGGCGTCCGTTCGGCAGGTCTGCGTTCGGCCGGCCCGCGTCCAACTGGCATTGTCGCCGCTTCGGCAAACCGGTTGATCGGCGTGTCTTCGAGCGCGTCGTCGACGCCGGCGCTGGCATAGAAGGCGAGCAACTCGGCGATCTCGGCTGGTGTTCTGGGGGAGGCGGCAGTCATGGCGCCACCATCGTCCGCGCGGTTCAAATTTGCAAGGTTGGCGACTGCTAATCTCCCCCTCGAGGGGGGAGATCACGCGCTCCGCGGCTTTCGCCAACCGCTTCGCCTGTTCACCCGGTCGGGATCCTCGGATCCTGCACGATATAGAACGTCCAGCGCGGCGTGTAATCGGTGATCAGGAAATCGAAGGTTGCCGACTTTAGCGGATCAACCTTGCCGTTCCTGAACAGCAACTGGTCGTAAGGTTCGAACTTGCGCTCGAAGTCAGCGAAATTGCTCGACCAGATGTTGTCGGGCGTCTTGTTGCGCTGGTCGAAGGACAGGCCATCGCCGAACACGCTCGGCTGGTCGAGGATTTCCTGCAGCTCGAACTGGAACTCCACCCAGGGGAGCGCGCTGTTGTTGAGCACGTCGATGCGCATATACATCACGCCGTTGGCGACTTGGCCGGCCTTGCCGAAGGGCTCGATCGGCTTGGTCGCGCGAATGGTCAGCGTCACCGGCGTCGCCGTGTTCAACTCCTCCCTGATGACCAGCGGGTCTTCCTTGGTGCCGATGCCGGAAGCGCCGGTGATGCGGAAGCCGCCCAGCTCGTCGGAGAAGGAATAGGCGCCGGTGGTCCAGACCTTCACCGGATCGGCCCGGACTAGCGTAGCAAAAAAGGCCGGCACGCTGAAAAAGAGGAGCGGAAGAACCGCCCGCCAGGCCAAGCCTGGCGTGAAGAGTAAGCGCTTCGATGGAATGCCGGAGGGCCCTGGACTGCGCATGGCGCGAAGTATTGCCGATAACCAAGCCGTCGAACAATTAAAAACATGCAGGCGCCGCCTGGCCTGCCAACCTGCCGGGTCTGGCCTATGCTTGGCCATGGCCTGTGCTGCTGCCTTTTCGTAGGGAAACCGCGACTTTTTGTCGAAATCGGCGTTGTCACGTCAGCGCCGGTTTCGCGTCGCGAATTGATGCGCTATGCAGCGCGTGAGCCAGCACAATGCGAGAATGCGGCAAGCTATAGAGGGGGTCGATGAGCGATATCGAACGCGAAAGCATGGAATTCGACGTGGTGATCGTCGGCGCGGGTCCCGCCGGCCTTGCCGCGGCGATCCGCCTGAAGCAGCTCAACCCTGAGCTTTCCGTCGTCGTGCTGGAGAAGGGCGGCGAGGTCGGCGCGCACATCCTGTCCGGCGCGGTCGTCGATCCGATCGGCATCGACCGGCTGCTGCCCGGCTGGCGCGAGGAGGGCGATCATCCCTTCAAGACGCCGGTGACCGACGATCATTTCCTGGTGCTCGGCCCGGCCGGTTCGTTCCGCCTGCCGAACTTCCTGATGCCGCCGCTGATGAACAATCACGGCAATTACATTGTCTCGCTCGGCAATGTCTGCCGCTGGCTGGCGACCAAGGCCGAAGCGCTGGGCGTCGAGATCTATCCGGGCTTCGCCGCGGCAAGCCTCGTCTACAACGATGCCGGCGCTGTCACCGGCGTCATCACCGGAGACATGGGCGTCGAGAAGGACGGCACGCATGGCCCGGCCTACGCGCCCGGCATGGCGCTGATGGGCAAATATGTGCTGATCGGCGAGGGCGCGCGCGGCTCTTTGGCCAAGCAGCTCATCGCCAAGTATCAGCTTGCTGACGGTCGCGAGCCGGGCAAGTTTGGCATCGGCCTCAAGGAGCTGTGGCAGGTCAGGCCGGAGAACCACAAACCGGGTCTGGTGCAGCACTCCTTCGGCTGGCCGCTCGACATGAAGACCGGCGGCGGCTCGTTCCTCTACCATCTCGAGGACAACCAGGTGGCGGTCGGCTTCGTCGTCCACCTGAACTACAAGAACCCCTGGCTTTCGCCCTTTGAGGAGTTCCAACGCTTCAAGACACATCCGGCGATCGCCGGCACCTTCGCGGGGGCCAAGCGCATCGGCTATGGCGCGCGCGCCATCACCGAGGGCGGTTGGCAGTCCGTGCCGAAGCTGTCCTTCCCGGGCGGCGTGCTGATGGGCTGCGCGGCCGGCTTCGTCAACGTGCCGCGCATCAAGGGGTCGCACAATGCGGTGCTGTCCGGCATGCTGGCGGCCGAGCATGTGGCCGAGGCGATCACCGGCGGCCGCGCCAATGACGAGCTTGTGTCCTACGAAGAAGCCTGGCGCGGCAGCGACATCGGCAAGGACCTGAAGAAGGTGCGCAACGTCAAGCCGCTGTGGTCGCGCTTCGGCACCATCGTCGGCGTAGGCATCGGCGGCCTCGACATGTGGCTGAACACGCTGTTCGGCTTCTCGCCCTTCGGCACGCTGAAGCACGGCAAGGCCGACTATGCGACGCTCGAACCGGCATACAAGCATCAGAAGATCGCCTATCCGAAGCCGGACGGCGTGCTGACCTTCGACCGGCTCTCCTCGGTGTTCCTGTCCAACACCAACCATGAGGAAAACGAGCCGGTGCACCTGATCGTCGGCGACATGGCGCTGCAGCAGCGCTCCGAGCACGACGTCTTTGCCGGTCCCTCGACCCGCTACTGCCCGGCCGGCGTCTATGAATGGGTGGACAAGGACGGCAACGCCGCCGCCGATCCGTCCGCCAAGGACGTTCGCTTCGTCATCAACGCGCAGAACTGTGTCCACTGCAAGACCTGCGACATCAAGGACCCGAACCGGAACATCAACTGGGTGCCGCCACAAGGCGGCGAAGGCCCGGTCTACCAAGGCATGTGAGGCGCGCTCCCGACCGGGTCGTCTCGACCGCCGCGCCAACAAAGCCGGCGAAGGCCCGGTCTACCAGGGCATGTGAGCCGCTCCGACCGGGCCGTCTCGACCGCCGCTCCAACAAAGCCGGCGAAGGCCCGGTCTACCGGGGCATGTGGTCTGCTCCACCGACAACCATCTGCGGTTCGGGCCGACCGGCTCCTTAGGCTTGAAATTGCAAGCGGCTTATAGTTCCTTCTTTGCGGATAGGGAGCAAATGGGCCATGCGCCTGGCGGTTCTTACATGCCTCATCACGCTCGGCGGCCTGTACGGCGCCGCCCCGGAGGCCCTGGCCGGCACCAAGGTGCTGGTCACGACGCGCAACTATGACATCGCCGGCGCGACGGGTGCTGCCCTGGTCGAAGCGATGAACCGCAAAGGTCCCAAGCATGGCTTCATGACCCGCGCCATCGCCGACACCAGCTATGTGGTGAACTGGAAGCTGGACGTGGACCGCGATGCCGGGGTCTGCAGGTTGCGAGGCGCCGACGGAACGATGGAACTCACCTACAATTTTCCTCGCCTGGCCTCGCCTCCAACACCCAAGCTCGAGCGGCGCTGGCGGCGCTTCCTCGCCGGCGTTCATGCCCACGAGCATCACCACGGTCGCATTGCCACGACCATGATGCGCGCCACCGCAAAGTCCATTGCCGGCCTGAAGCTTGCCGACAATTGGTTCTGCACCGCCACCCATCGCGAGGCCAGGCGCCGGATCGATGCCGTCTACGCGGAATTTGAAGCGAAACAGAACGCCTTCGACGCGCGCGAGCACCGCGACGGCGGCCATGTCGACCGGCTGGTCAATGCGCTGATCAAGAAATAGGCGCAGGAGCGCCTTCCAAGCTGCGGGCTACTTGGAGAGGGATTCCAGACCTTCAGGTTGGTCGGCACCCGAAGCATCCTCCAAGGTGGCAATGTAGTGTATTCGGCTGCCGCTCGCGTACACGGTGAAGCTCTTGTTGCCCAGTCCATCGTTTTTGACAGTGAGGGAGGTTGTGTGGCGCGGAGCGTTTCGTGGCAACGTCGCGGAGGGTGGTAGATGGCAAGCTAGCTGCGAGAGAAGCACAACTAGTTGACCTTCAGGCAGCGACTTCTCTGGGATGGAATCCTCCCATTGGTCCGGTGCCCGTGGCGTACAATCTTCCAAACTCGCGCCATATCACCGGTCCATGATTTTGCGGCAAGCATATCCGACTTTGTCGCGCGTTGCGAAGGCGGTCGACGCGGGCTAATCTAGCTTCGCGGCTTGTCCGGCGCGTCATTCGCCGCCAGCGCCGACTTGTGCTCCTCCTCGGGCGGGTCGCTGGCGGGCGGCAGCGTGAATTCGACCAGCACCGGCAGGTGGTCGGAGCCTGTATCCTCCAGCCGGGCCGACGAGAGGATCGTGACCCCGCCCTTGCTGAACACCTGGTCGATAGGCAGGCCCGCATAGCGGCGCAGGGCGTCGGGCAGCGTGCGGTGGATCCAGGTCGGGCCGGCCGAGGGCATCAGCGTCATACCGCTGAGCCGCGCCACCCGCCGCACCGCCGCGCTCCACGGCACGGCGTTGCAATCGCCGGCCATGATGGCGGTTTCACCGAGCGCGGCCAGCGGTTCCGCCAGCTCGCCGATCTGCCAGGACTGCTCCATCGGCCAGGGCCAGCTCAGATGGATCGCGGCGACGTCGACCGGAACGCCGTTGAAGTCGATCATTGCGGTCGCCATCGCGCCGCGCGGCTCGCAACGCGGCGCGGTGCCGGCGGCGAACGGCCGGCGTGAGAGCAGCGCGACGCCGAATATGCCGTTGGGATAGTCGCACAGGATGCGATAGGGGTAGGCGCTGGCAATATAGCCGAGCTCTTTCGCCCACATGCCGGACACCTCGTCGAGCGTGATGACATCCGGATTGGTCCGGCCGATCAGCGACAGCACGCTCTTCGGCGTCGGGTTGTTGAAGCGCAGGTTCATCTGCAGGAGGCTGTAGGTGATCCGGTCGGCCGTTTTCGCGACCGCCTGCTGCGTCGACAGTCTGGGCAGCGCGCTCGTCGTCGTGGCGAGGCAGGCAATGGCGAAGACCAGCGCCGCGACCGCCTGCAGCCGATAGGAACCGGCAAGCAGCGGCAGCGCGAGCAGCACCGTCAGCACGCTCAGATGCATGCGGAAATGCGAGAAGGAATCGAAGGCCGGATGCAGCGTGCCGAAGAACCCGGCCAGCAGCGCGGCCGAGAATCCCATCATCGCCAGGAATGTCAGCTGAGCCATCATGCTCAAGCGCGCACCGCCCGTAGTCATCTTATTGCCCCGGCAATCCGTTCTGATGCTTATCGGCCAAATTGCGGCTCAAGCAAGACGACGGATTGCCTCGCCAGTGGCTCGCCGGCACGTGCCTACTGGAACGCCGTTTCCGAGAAACTTCTGAGCTTGCGCGAATGCAGTCGCTCCATCGGCATTTCGGCAAGCTTCTCCATCGCCCTGATGCCGATGGTCAGATGCTGCGCCACCTGCCGCTTGTAGAACTCGGTCGCCATGCCGGGTAGCTTCAGTTCGCCATGCAGCGGCTTATCGGAAACGCACAGCAACGTGCCGTAGGGCACGCGGAAGCGAAAGCCGTTGGCGGCGATGGTGGCGGATTCCATGTCGAGCGCGATGGCGCGCGACTGCGACAGGCGCTGCACCGGTCCGCGCTGGTCGCGCAGTTCCCAGTTGCGGTTGTCGATGGTGGCGACGGTGCCGGTGCGCATGATGCGCTTGAGGTCGTAGCCGGAAAGTCCAGTGACTTCGGCGACCGCCTCCTGCAGCGCCACCTGGATCTCGGCCAGCGGCGGGATCGGCACCCAGACCGGCAGGTCGTCGTCCAGCACATGGTCCTCGCGCACATAGGCATGCGCCAGCACATAATCGCCCAGCGCCTGCGTGTTGCGCAGGCCCGCGCAATGGCCGAGCATGACCCAGGCATGCGGCCGAAGCACGGCGATGTGGTCGGTGATCGTCTTGGCGTTTGAGGGGCCGACGCCGATATTGACCATGGTGATGCCGCCATGGCCGGGCTTCTTCAGATGATAGGCCGGCATTTGCGGCAGGCGCTGCGGCGGCGTGCCTTCGCTCGGCGCGCCGGCTCCCGCTTTGGTCACGACATTGCCCGGCTCGACGAATTCACTGTAGCCGCCTCCACCACTCTCCATCAATTCGCGGGCCCGCGCCACGAACTCGTCGATGTAGAACTGGTAGTTGGTGAACAGCACGAAATTCTGGAAGTGCTGCGGGCTGGTCGCCGTGTAATGCGTCATGCGGTGCAGCGAATAGTCGATACGCTGCGCGGTGAACGGCGCCAGCGGCCGCGGCTCGCCGAACGCCACCTCGAACGTGCCGTTGGCGATCTGGTCGTCGGTGCCGTCGAGGTCCGGCACGTCGAACAGGTCGCGGATCGGCCGCTTGATGCGCTCGGCGGCAGCGCCGTCGACATAGGTGCCTTCCAGGAAGGCGAAGTGAAGCGGTATCGGGGTCGTCGATTCCGACACCGTCACCGTCACGCCGTGATTGCGCATGATGAGCTTCAGCTGTTCGATGAGATAGTTCTCGAACAGCTGCGGCTGCGTGACCGTCGTGGAGAAATTCCCTGGCGTCGGCATGTGGCCGTATGCCTGGCGGGAGTCGACCTGGCTGAACGAGGTCGTGGTGACGCCGATCTGCGGATAGAAGGCCCGGTAGCGCTTGCTCTCGTCGCCGCCTGCGGCCAGCGCAGCGAATGACTCGCGCAGGAATTTGGTGTTGCGGTCATAGAGCGCCTGCAGCGCCGCGACGGCCTTTTTGGCGTCATGGAAGCTCTGCGCGCAGAAAGGCTCCGGCATGACGACCGATTCGATGGCTTGGGGGTAGATTCGCTTTTCCATGGCTCAATATAGGGATTTGGAAGAGCGGTTGGGAGGGGAAAGCGGGGCCGCGAGGGCCGACAGCGTCGATTTTCTTCGGATGTGTTTAATGCATGTCGCCCAGAAGTGTGCGCGGTTCTGGGACAACGACATGCAGCAAAACAAAGACTTAAAGCGCGTCGCCTGAACCCCGTTCAGCGCGACGCGCTTTAAGGCGCGCCGGCTACGAGCCGGTCGCGCCGTCCGACACTCTATAGAGCTTGGCCGCGCTGTAGGCTGACCAGCAGCACAAAACCGACGCTCCTGTTCTTGTTCGCCGGCGCTTCGATCCGGTGGCCGGTGTCGGCGCGCATCATCGGCACTGCCAGAACCGGGGCGGCGAGCAGCATGAGGATGAGCGTCGCCCGCGGCAGCAGCCTCAGTATCTTCGTTGTGTTGACGGCGATGCGGTTCATCTTCGTGGTGCCCTGTTTGTAACTTCTTGCTCGATTTTCAGTTTGTCGCTTCAGCGCGTCACTTGGTTCACGGAGCCGAGAACACAGCCACGGGCCGTTGCCACGAGCGGGCCGAGTGGCCGCCCTCGGCCACCAGGATGGCGAAGAACATGCCGAACAGGCTCATCAGCAGGCAGACGATGGTGAAGCGACGGGCAAGCATTTCTCTCTCCTTCAATGCGGGAGAGAATGCCAAAGGGCCTCTGAACCGGTTCTGAGACCGGCATTCATCTGCGGTTCAAATTGACTGACGAGGTCTCGAGCCATCGCGGTGACAAGGCCGTTCGGCGGAGCGCCTGCCGCTCCAAAAGAAAACGGGGCCGCTTAGGCCCCGTCTGGACGATCTGGGATTGGTAATCAGAGCTTGTGCCAGGTCTGGCTCTTGCAGATCAGGCCGCCGAGCACACAGCCGCTCATCTTCAGCGAGGTGCCCGAGAGCGTCGCCTTGCCGGAATAGGTCTTGTCGTTCGCCGGATCGGTGATGCTGCCGGCATATTTGTTGTCGCCGGTCGCCTTCAGCGAACCGATCGTCTTGCCCGCATATTTGCCGGTTGTGAGTGTAATGGAGAAGGAGCCACTGCCGCCGATCGCCGCGGTGTCGCCGGCCTGCGTCTTCCAATTGCCTTCGATCGGGTCGGCCCAGGCGGCGCCCGCCGTGATCAAGGTGGCCGCCAGGGCCAGGCTCGTCATTCGAAACATCTTGTCCTCCTCCCAATGGGCATGCGGCGGGCTCCGGTCCGCCTTCCAGTCCCTTACGCAAAGGTAAGGCTAGTCCAGCTCCCGCCAAAACGAAAGCGGTGCCGCCACGGAAGGTTGCCAGGTTTTTCGCTTAGCGCATGGCCGAAAATAAACGGGACCCGAAAAACGCTTCGGTTCCCGTGGTTAGCAAAGTCTTGATTCCGCTCTCGCCAATTTTCATCGAATTTGACCCAAAACCGCGCAAACGCTGGATTCCCATGATTAACGGTTTTTAGCGTTTACCTCTTGTTTTAGCTTTGTTTTCTTCAAATTAAGCAAGCCATTTAACGACGGATTCAAGGCCAGGCTTCATCCTCGAAAGCATCGAAAGAGCGGCCCGCCCCGAGCGAAATCAAGGGACAGAAGGAGGCAGCTCTCGGGAGCCAGACAGGGGATTGAAATGGCACGTTTTGAAATGCTTGAAGACGGCTTCGGCGCCATGGGGGCAACTGCCCAGGCCGACATTCTTTTCGAACTGGGCATGATGTATGCGACCGGCCGCGATTGCGAGACCGACGTCGTTGCCGCCCACAAATGGTTCAACATCGCCGCGATCAAGGGTTCGCTCCGCGCCGCCGAGCTGCGCTCGGAACTGTCGGCCACGATGTCGAAGGTGGAGATCGCCATGGCGCTGCGCGAAGCCCGCGAATGGATGACGATGCACTGATCCTGCGCACAGCGCCGGGACGTTGATTTGGACAAGGCCGCGAAAAGACGGCCAGCCCACAAGACCAAGAACGCGGCAGGTCAATAAAGGCAACGCCGCGCGAGTAAACAGGGAAAGCGAGCGGGTTTCAGGCGTGGGGGCGTCCGGGGAGCTCGACTGCAAAAGCCGCGACCGACCGAAACAAGGTCGGCGCGGCTTTTTGCATTACGCCTGGTAATCACGGGGCGTGTGGCCCAAGAAATCCTCGCCGGAATGAACCAAAACCGGCCTCGCTGTCCCCTCGACAGTCTCGGCGAAGGGTGAAATTGTCCCGGCTCTATGGAAGAAGCGCGGCCATGCCGCCGCGCACAAGTGGAGGAGTTCTATTATCATGAAAAAATTGGGTATTTTGAGCGCGGCTGCATTTGGCCTGATGATGAGCGCCCCGGTTGCCTTCGCCGACGACATCACCATTTCGGTGGTCGGCCCGATGACCGGCCAGCTCGCCACCATCGGCGACCAGTTCAAGCAGGGCGCTCAGGCCGCCGCCGACGCCATCAACGCCGCCGGCGGCGTCAACGGCTCCCAGATCAAGCTCGACATCGAGGACGACCAGTGCGATCCGAAGCAGGCGGTTTCGGTCGCCAACCGCATCGTCGCCAACGGCGTCAAGTTCGTCGACGGCCATGCCTGCTCGGGCTCGAGCATTCCGGCCTCGGCCGTCTATGCCGAAGCCGGCACGCTGATGATGAGCCCGGCCTCGTCCAACCCGGTGCTGACCGATGCCGCCGCCAAGTCCGGCTGGCCGACGATCATGCGCCTCTACACGCGCGATGACGCGCAGGGCGCCTTCATCGGCCCGTGGATCGCCAAGAAATACGCCGGCAAGAACGTCGTCGTCCTGCACGACAAGAGCGCCTACGGCCAGGGCGTTGCCGACGCCGTCAAGGCGACGATGAATGCGGGCGGCCTCAAGGAGGTCGACTATGAAGGCATCAATGCCGGCGAGAAGGACTATTCGGCCCTCGTCACCAAGCTGAAGGAACTCAAGGCCGATGTCGTCTATTTCGGCGGCTATCACCCTGAGGCGGGCCTCATCCTGCGCCAGGCGGCCGAGCAGAACGTCAAGTTCCAGCTGATCATGCCGGACTCGATCGCCTCGCCGGAATTTTGGCAGGTCGCCGGCCCGGCCGGCGAAGGCACCATGTTCGTCTTCCCGTCGGACCCGCAGGCGAAGCCCGAGGCAAAGGACGCGGTCGCCAAGATCAAGGCGGGCGGCTTCACGCCTGAAGGCTTCACGCTGTTCTCCTACGCCGTGATCCAGGCCGTCGCCGAAGGCGTCAAGCGCGCCGGCACCGACGATCCCGCCAAGGTTGCCGAGGCGCTGAAGAATGGCAAGCCGATCAGCACAGTCGTCGGCGACGTCATCTTCGACGAGAAGGGCGACCTCAAGAACGCCAGCTACGACATCAACCAGTGGCACGACGGCAAATACGCGCCGATCCAGCAGTAAGTCGGTTCTGTTTGTGCGAAAGTGGCCGGGGCTCGTCCCGGCCACTTTCGTTTTATCGCTGGTCCTCCGCGAACCGCACCAGCACGGTGCCGTCGCTGACCTGAGCACCCTCGGCCGCGATCTCGGCGATCACCCCGTCATGCGGGGCGGCGATCATGTGCTCCATCTTCATCGCCTCGAGGATCAGAAGCGGCTGGCCCTTGATCACCGCATCGCCGGCCGCCGCCCGCACCAGCTTGACCAGCCCGGGCATCGGCGCGCGCAGGCTGCCCGAGGCGGCCCCCGCCTCGTCGGCCTTGGCCAGCGGGTCGGGAACCGTGAAGGTGTAGCCGACTGCGCCCTCGAAGACGGTGACGTGGCCGGGCCAGCGGGCCGCGTGCGGCATGGTCCTTAGATCATGCGTGTTCACCGCATCATGCGGCGCCTCCAGCGCCACCTGGAAACGGCCGTCCGGCCGTGCCGACACCCGCGCCAGAATGTTCTCCTCGCCATGGCGCAGGCGGACGCGGCGCGCGAGCGTGTGGAAATGCGCATAGCCTGAAAGCGTCGACCACGGATCGGCGGCCGCCGCCGGCCCGCCGGCGTCGGTCGCGGCCAGCGCCGCGGCGGCGATCGTCTCGTCGCTCGGCGCGGGAATGGCGGTGAGCGCCTCCTGATGCCGGCCGATCAGCCCGGTATCGACATCGCCCGCCGCGAAATCGGCGTCGGCAGCGAGCGCCGCCAGGAAGGCGGTGTTGACGGTCGAGCCGGCCACTTCGGTCCGGGTGAGGGCATCGCGCAGCGCGCCGAGCGCGGTGGTCCTGTCCTTGCCGTGCACCACCAGCTTGGCGATCATCGGATCATAGAAGGGCGAGATCGCATCGCCGGCGCGCACGCCGGTCTCGATGCGCATTGTGGCGCCTTCCGGCGGCGCGTCTGGGAATTTCAGATGATGCAGCGTGCCGGTCGCCGGCAGGAAGCCTTTTGCGGCGTCCTCGGCATAGAGGCGTGCTTCGAAAGCGTGGCCGGAAAGCGCGATCTCGCCTTGCGTCTTCGGCAGCTTTTCACCCGACGCGACGCGCAACTGCCATTCGACGAGGTCTACGCCGGTGACCATCTCGGTGACCGGGTGCTCGACCTGCAGCCGCGTGTTCATCTCCATGAACCAGAAGCGGTCGGCCTTCAGTCCTTCCGATGCATCGACTATGAACTCGATGGTGCCGGCGCCCGAATAATTGATCGCCTTGGCGACCTTCACTGCGGCCTCCGTCATCGCCTTGCGCAGCGCTGGCGTCATGCCGGGGGCAGGGGCTTCCTCGATCACCTTCTGGTGGCGGCGCTGCGCCGAGCAGTCGCGTTCGAAAAGATGCACGGCATTGCCGAAATTGTCGCCGAAGACCTGCACTTCGACATGACGCGGCTTATCGACATATTTTTCGACCAGCACCCGGTCGTCACCGAACGCCGCTTTCGCTTCGCGCCGCGCGCCCGACAGCGCTTCGGAGAAATCGTCGGGGTGGTCGACGCGCCGCATGCCCTTGCCGCCGCCGCCGGCGCGCGCCTTGATCAGAACGGGATAACCGATCTCGCGAGCCTTGGAAGCGAGCAGCACGATCTCCTGCGCCTCGCCATGATAGCCGGGCACGACAGGCACGCCGGCCGTCTCCATCAGCCGCTTGGCGGCGTCCTTCAGTCCCATGGCGCGGATCGAGGCGGCGCTCGGACCGATGAAGACCAAGCCTGCCGCCGTCACCTGGTCGACGAAGTCCGGATTCTCCGACAGGAAGCCGTAGCCGGGATGAATCGCCTCGGCGCCGGTGGCGAGCGCCGCCGCAACTATCTTGTCGCCGCGCAGATAGCTTTCACCGACAGGCGAGGCGCCGATATGCACCGCCTCGTCGGCCATCTCGACATGCAAGGTGCGGACATCCGCATCCGAATAGACGGCCACGTTGCGCACGCCGAGCTTACGGGCGGTGCGAATGACGCGGCAGGCGATCTCGCCGCGATTGGCGATCAGGATCTTGCCGAACATGGAGCCTCCGCGGTGAGAGTATCATCGGGGGAATGACGGCGTTCCTTCGCGCCCCCCTCTGTCCTGCCGGACATCTCCCCCACAAGGGGGGAGATTGGATGTCGCCGCCGCCTTCGCCAACTATCGACGTTGCAGGAAAGGCGCCGTCCACAAAGCTGCTGATCTCCCCCCTTGCGGGGGAGATGGCCGGCAGGCCAGAGGGGGGCGCTGTCCCGCCGGCCTATCCAGGTGCGTATTTGTGCAGTCTCGACCTCTACGTCGGATGAGAAGCCGCCTATTTTGAAGCGGCGATCTGGCAGTGGCTGCCGGCAGCCACTTTGTAGTGCGCCAGTCCAGATTGACAGGATTTCATCGCCAGATCCTCGGCCGCCTTTTGCGACGGCGAATTGTAGTTGGCGCCGCAGAGGACGTAGCCATCCATGACCCTTATAAACCCTGTCGTCGCATAGGCCGAATGGCCACCTGCGGCGACATAGGCCTTGTAGGCCTTGTTGCATGGGTCCTTGAGGCTGCTGGGCAGAACCGGCGAAAAGCGCTTGTCGCCCACGCTGCCCGATAGCGACCCGGCCATGGCTATGCCGGGCGCCGTCAAAACCAGCGCCGCCGCCATCATCGCCGCAGCCGCCCGTCTCAAGTCTATTGATTTCATTCCGCCCCCCTTGGGAAGAAAAAGCCTGTGGCTCATAACCTATTTGGATGCGGCGACGCCGCAGGCTCCGGCCGTGGAAACCTTCCACTTCTTGCGGCCGGATTCGCAGGATTGAAGAGCGCGAGCCTGCGCGGCTTGCTCCGAAGGCGCATTGATCGCGACGGCGCAGATCGTAAATTCTGTCGCCCAGTTGAAGGGCGTCATGGCAAAGGCGGAATGACTCCGCGCCGCGATATATTCGCCGTAATGCTTGCCGCAGCCGCCAGTCGATCCCGGCGATATGTACACAGGGAAGTGGATATTGCCCTTGCTGCCGGACAGTGATTCGGCCGCCCAAGCGTTCGGCGCCACAAATATTAGAAATCCCGCAAGTGCCGAGACGGTCCACTTGCTGCAATATTTCAAGGTCATTTCCACGCCACCCCATTTGCCCAGTGCAAGATGAGAAATAGCGAATATTTTTTGCCGGCGCTAGCAGGTGCCCGGAAATTCGCATTTGCCTATATTGGGAAATAATCTGGGCCATAAGTTCAACCTTCCCCAGGGGAAGCAAGGGTTAGCCGGTATAGTTCAGCGGTCTGCGCATCGAAGCAGCAGAAGGTAACGATGTCCGGCAGCGTGTTTTGCCGCAGGAAGTCGGCTGTCGTGGCCACGGCAATGCTGGTCGCTTCGACCTTCGGATAGCCGTAGATGCCGGTCGAGATGGCTGGGAACGCGATCGTCAGAAAGCCTTGGTCGCGGGCGATTGCGAGCGAGCGCCGGTAGCAGGAGGCGAGCAGCTCGGCTTCGCCCTGGCCGCCGCCTTGCCAGACCGGCCCGACCGTGTGGATGACATAGCGCGCCGGCAGCTGATAGCCTTTGGTAAGCTTGGCGTCGCCGGTCTTGCAGCCATGAAGCATGCGGCACTCGGCGACCAGCTCCGGCCCCGCCGCGCGGTGGATGGCGCCGTCCACGCCGCCGCCGCCGAGCAGCGACGAATTGGCGGCGTTGACGATGGCGTCGACAGCCAGCTTGGTGATGTCGCCGGTGTGGATGCGGATCCGATCGCTAATGCTCATCGTCACATCCTGAATACGCCGAACTTCGTCTCCTCGACACCGGCGTTGAGCGCCGCGGAAAGGCTGAGCGCCAGCACGTCGCGGGTCTTGGCCGGATCGATGATGCCGTCGTCCCAGAGCCTTGCCGAGGAATAGAGCGGGTGGCCCTCATGCTCGTATTTCATCAGGATCGGCTTCCTGAACTTCGCTTCCTCCTCGGCGTTCCACGCACCGCCCTTGCGCTCGATGCCGTCGCGCTTGACCATGGCGAGCACGGTCGCCGCCTGCTCGCCGCCCATCACCGAGATGCGTGCGTTCGGCCACATCCACAGGAAGCGGGGCGAATAGGCGCGGCCGCACATGCCGTAATTACCGGCACCGAACGAGCCGCCGATGATCACGGTGAGCTTCGGCACCTTGGCCGTGGCAACCGCCATGACCAGCTTGGCGCCGTCCTTGGCGATGCCGCCGGCCTCGTATTTCCTGCCCACCATGAAGCCGGTGATGTTCTGCAGGAAGATCAGCGGAATGCCGCGCTGGCAGCAAAGCTGGATGAAATGCGCGCCCTTCAGCGCGCTTTCCGAGAAGAGCACGCCATTGTTGCCGAGAATGCCGAC
The DNA here is from genome assembly GCF_002295065.1 of Mesorhizobium sp. WSM3859. Lineage (GTDB taxonomy): Bacteria > Pseudomonadota > Alphaproteobacteria > Rhizobiales > Rhizobiaceae > Mesorhizobium. The sequence goes on along the minus strand of NZ_NSGG01000002.1, from coordinate 348,196 downwards.
CGGCATGCCGTGCAGATGCGCAAAGCCGGTGACCAAGGTCGTCCCGTAGTTCTGCTTGAACTCGTCGAACTCCGAGGCGTCGACGAGACGCGCGATCACCTCGCGCACGTCATAGGGCTGGCGCAGATCCGTCGGCACGACGCCGTAGAGCTCCTGCGGATCGTAAAGCGGTTGAATCGGCTTTTGCAAATTCAGCCTTAGGGCCTTGTTCCGATTCAGATTCCGGATGATGCGCCGGCAAATGGCCAGGGCGTGCTCGTCGTCCATGGCGTAGTGGTCGGCGACGCCGGAAAGCCTCGTGTGGACATCGGCGCCGCCGAGCTCCTCGGCGCTGACATCCTCTCCGGTGGCGGCCTTCACCAGCGGCGGGCCGCCTAGAAAAATGGTCGCCTGGTTGCGCACCATGATCGTCTCGTCCGACATGGCCGGCACATAGGCGCCGCCCGCCGTGCAGGAGCCCATGACGCAGGCGATCTGGGGGATGCCGGCGGCCGACATGTTGGCCTGGTTGTAGAAGATGCGGCCGAAATGCTCGCGGTCGGGGAAGACCTCGTCCTGGTTCGGCAGGTTGGCGCCGCCGCTGTCCACCAGGTAGACACAGGGCAAATTGTTCTGCAGCGCGATCTCCTGCGCCCTCAGATGCTTCTTCACCGTCAGCGGATAATAGGTGCCGCCCTTCACCGTCGCGTCGTTGACGACGACCATCACCTCGGTGCCCTCGACGCGGCCGACGCCGGTGATGATGCCGGCGGCGGGAATATCCTCGCCATACATCGACCATGCCGCGAACTGTCCGACCTCGAGGAAGGGCGAGCCGGTGTCGAGCAGTTGCGCCAGGCGCTCGCGTGGCAACAGCTTGCCGCGCGAGACGTGGCGCTCGCGCGCCTCATCCGAGCCGCCGCGCTCGATGTTTGCCGCTTTCTCGGCGATGTCGGCGACCAGCGCTCGCATGCGCTCGGCATTGGCGCGGAAGGTGTCGGAGGAGGGGGAGATTTGGGTTTGCAGTGTGGCCATTGACGAACCTTAGATGATATCATATTTTGCTATCAATCTCGTCGCGCAGGACGTGCGACCACCAACGGCGACCCTGGCACTTTTGGCCGGGTCATTTTCCATGGAGGTCATCATGCGCGGCAAACACAGACAAACACTGAAAGCCATTTTTGCCGATCCGGTAAGTGGTTCGATAAAATGGCGGGAGATCGAAGCGCTCTTGATAGCACTTGGCGCGGAGCTTTCCGAAGGAAACGGTTCACGTGTGCTTGTCGAGATTGGAAGAAATCGCGCTGTCTTCCATCGTCCACACCCAAGCCCGGATACGGACAAAGGCGCGGTCAAGGCAGTCAGACGTTTTTTGACTGAAGCAGGTATCAGGCCATGAAGCCATACAAGGGATATGTCGCGGAAATTTGGTACGAGGAGGATGATGCCGCCTTCCACGGAATTGTGCATGGAATACGCGACACCGTTCATTTCGAAGCTTATTCGGCGGAAGATTTGCCTCAAGCGTTTCACGACAGCGTCGATGACTATCTTGCTTTCTGCAAGGAGCGCGGCGTTGACCCGCAAAAGCCCTATTCCGGCAAGCTGGCTCTGCGTACTACGCCCGAAATCCACGCCCTGTTGGGAAGGGCCGCCGCCAGCGATGGCAAATCGATCAACCAATGGATTTCCGATACGCTCGCCGAGGTCGCGCAAAAGCGCGTCGACGAAGGGTCGACCAAGGTCAAAACCCGCGCTCACTAAACCCCCTCCGCCATGATCTCCCGCCCGATGAGCCAGCGGCGGATCTCGCTGGTGCCGGCGCCGATCTCGTAGAGCTTGGCGTCGCGCAGCAGCCGTCCGGTCGGGTAATCGTTGATATAGCCATTGCCGCCGAGCAGCTGGATCGCGTCGAGCGCCATCTGCGTGGCCTTCTCGGCCGCGAAGAGCACGCAGCCGGCGGCGTCCTTGCGCGTGGTCTCGCCGCGATCGCAGGCGGCCGCCACCGCATAGACGTAAGCCCGCGCGGCGTTCATCGTCGTGTACATGTCGGCGAGTTTGCCCTGCACCAGCTGGAACGTGCCGATCGGCTGGCCGAACTGCTTGCGCTCATGCACGTAAGGCACAGCGACGTCGAGGCAGGCGGCCATAAGTCCGATCGGCCCGCCGGAAAGCACCGCCCGCTCATAGTCGAGCCCCGACATCAGCACCTCGACGCCGCGCCCTTCCTCATGCAGCACATTCTCGAACGGCACCTCGACATTCTCGAAGACGAGCTCGCCGGTGTTGGAGCCGCGCATGCCGAGCTTGTCGAGCTTCTGCGCGACCGAGAAGCCGGCCATCGTCTTTTCGACAATGAAAGCGGTGATGCCGCGCGAATGCCGGTCCGGATCGGTCTTGGCGTAGACCACCATCGTTCCGGCGTCGGGGCCGTTGGTGATCCACATTTTCGAGCCGTTGAGCACATAGCGGTCGTTGCGCTTTTCGGCGCGCAGCCTGAGCGACACCACGTCCGAGCCGGCGCCCGGTTCCGACATCGCCAGCGCGCCGACGGTTTCGCCCGAGCAAAGGGCAGGCAGGTACTTCTCCTTCTGCGCCGGAGTGGCCCAGCGGTTGATCTGGTTGACGCAGAGATTCGAATGCGCGCCATAGGAGAGGCCGACGGAGGCGGACGCGCGGGAGATTTCTTCCATTGCAACCACATGCGCGAGATAGCCCATGCCGCTGCCGCCGAAATCGGGATCGGCGGTGATGCCGAGGAGGCCGAGCGCGCCGAGCTCGGCCCACAGATGCGCCGGGAATTCGTTGGCGCGGTCGATCTCCGCCGCGATCGGCGCGATCCTATCCTGGGCGAAGCGCCGCACCGTGTCGCGCAGCGCCTCGATATCCGGATCGAGCCCGAAATTCAGCGTGTTTGTGTACATGCCGTTCCTCCCGCACAACCCCGGTTTTCGCGGGGATCATGCCTGTATCAGAGTGCCACGGCGTTCCCGGCGCGCCCGGAAGGACGCGCGGTGCCATGGCTGATTGTCGCGCCGACCAGGCGCATTGTCATCGAAAGATATGATGCCGTGACCTCGGCGATCGACAGCCGCTCGCCGGGCCGGAACCAGACTATGACGCCGGTCATCATCTGGATCAGCGCCATGGCGGTCAGGCCTGTATCGTCGATCTCGAAAGCGCCGGTTTCGACGCCTTCGCGCAGCACCGTGCGGAGCTCCTTCTCATAGGCTGTGCGCATCTTGAGGATCTGCGTCAGCCGTTCATGCGAGAGGCTGCGCAATTCCATGTTGGAGACATGGGTGGCGTGGCGCCGCGCGATATGGAAGGCGATGTGGTTCTCGACATAGGCGGCGAGCCGCGCCACCGGATCGGCCGCTGCCGGGCGCGCTTTGTCCCAGGCCTTCGACAGACCTTCCATATGCTCGCGCATCAGCGTGAACAGCAGGTCTTCCTTGGTCGGGAAGTAGCGGTAGAGCGCTGCCGCCTGCACGCCGACCTCCGCCGCCAGCTGCCGCATCGACATCGCCTCATAACCCAGCCGCGCGATCAGGCTGACCGCCGCCTCGCGGACGGCCGCCTCGGTCTTTTCCCCGTCTGAACCGGTTGTGCGCGCCACATTCGCCTCCAGCCATAATAATAAAACGAACGTTCAATTAATTCAAGCGCCAAATCTCCCCCCTTGAGGGGGAGATGTCGCCAAAGGCGACAGAGGGGGTCGTCTCGCATGAAGCGCCAACGCCATTGCGACAAGGCCAACGCCTGAGACCTAGGTGAGACGACCCCTCTGGCCGCCGGCCATCTCCCCCTCAAGAGCAAGGCAATCGCCTATGGGTTTATTGCGAATGCCAACACAACGCCGTCATCCTCGGGCTTGTCCCGAGGATCCGCCGTCGCACGCGGAAGAGCGCGACCAGTTCGGGGAGGCGGTAGATCCTCGGGACAAGCCCGAGGATGACGGCATCGAGGCCTGCAGGTTATCCGAACTCCCAGGCCCATATGCGATAGCCCTGCCCTCAAGAGAGGAGAGACCAACTCACACGATGATCCTGAAATCCGCTGGCGCGTCGTCGCCCGCATCCTCGATCTCGACTTTCGAGACGAGCGCGCCCCGCGGCCCTTGCCACAGGCGTTCGATCATTGCCGTGACAGCGGCATCGGCGCCAGCAATCAGCGCGGTTACCGAGCCGTCGCGCTCATTGCGGACCCAGCCTGTCAGCCCGAGACGCATGGCTTCTCCACGTGTCCAGACACGGTAGCTCACGCCTTGCACCGTACCGGAAACACGCGCCCGAACGGCTCTTTGCTCATCCTGCATCGTCCGCTCCAGAATCTTCCCCCATCAATCTGGCGCACGAAAGGTCAAATGCAACCGTTTGAGGGATAGGTGACGCGGTGGATTAAATGATTGACTCAGTCAATCAATGAGGAAATTATCGGATGCAATGTCTCTGAGGAGGTCAGCATGCAGCCCGAAGCCCTGGTCCATGAGATCCGTCGCTTCAACCGGTTCTATACCGGACTGGTCGGGCTGCTCGATGAGACGTTGATGCAGAGCCCCTATACGCTGACCGAGGCCCGCGTGCTGTTCGAGCTCGGGCGCAAGCCCCGACCGGGCCGTCGAAGGGCCGGTCTGCTGGCGCGCATGTTTCACCTCGATCTCGCGCCCGCAGCGTCGGAGCTGGCCGGCGAACTCAACCTCGCCCCTGCCTATCTCATGAAGGTGCTTCGGAAATTCGCCGCCATCGGGTTGGCTGAAATGCGCGACGACCCGGAGAACAGGCAGCCCATTCTTGTGCTGACCAGAAGCGGCAAGGCCGCGCTGGTCGATCTCGAGGCGGCAACGAACCGCGATCTCGCCCGCCTGACCGTCAAGCTCGAGGACGAACAAGCCGCTGAGCTTTCCGATGCGCTGAACCGCGTGGCACGCCTGCTGGCAGCCGCGGGAATGTGAAGCGCCCTGCTCCCCGGGAAGCAGGGGCCGGGGTTCGGTCAGTTCCCCCGCGCTGCCGCGAGCGCGCCCGGCAGTTCCTCGGCAAAGATGTCGAGCTCATGGTCGAGCCCGACGCTGACCCTTATGCAGCGGTCGAGCCTTGGCGCCATCGGCTTGCGGATGAACACGTCGCGCGACGACAGGCCCTGCATAATCTTCAGCGCGAAAGCACCCTCGCGGCCGCAGTCGATGGTGACGAAGTTGGTTGCCGACGGCAATGGATTGAGGTCGTTCTGCCTGGCGATGGCTGAAATGCGCTCACGGCCCGCGGCCACGCGCGCCACCACCGAGCGCAGGTAGTCCTGGTCGGCAAGCGCCTCGAGGCCGGCGATCTGCGCCATGCGGCTGACGCCGTAGTGGTTGCGGATCTTCTCGAAGTCGCGGATCACCTCGGCCTCCGCCACGGCATAGCCGCAGCGTATGCCGGCCAGGCCGTAAGCCTTGGAGAAAGTGCGCATGCGGATGACGTTCGGCCGCGCGACATCGATCGCCGGCAGCGCCGAGGCTGGGCCCAACTCACCATAGGCCTCGTCGAGCACCAGCATGGTGGTTTCCGGCAGCGCCTCGATGAAGCGGACGACATCCGGCGCCTCCCACCAGCTGCCCATCGGATTGTCGGGATTGGAGAGATAGACCAGCGGGGCCTTTTCGCTGATGACCTTGGCGAGGAGCCCGTCCAGGTCCTCCTTGTCGTCGGCATACGGCACCGTCACCAGCCGGCCGCCGACGCCGGCGATGTGGAAATTGAAGGTAGGGTAGGCGCCAAGCGAGGTCACGACCGCGTCGCCCGGGGCGACATACATGCGCGCCACCAGGCCGAGCAGGCCGTCAATGCCTTCGCCGACGACCACGTTCTCGACGGCCACGTCGTGATGGGCCGCGGCCGCCACCTTCAGCTCGTAATTGTCGGGATCGCAATACATCCACTGATCGCGCGCGACGCTCTCCATGCGGGCGATGACGCGCGGCGAAGGCCCGAAACTGCTTTCATTGGCGCCGATGCGGGCGCGGAACGGCCTGCCGCGCTCGCGCTCCTGCGCCTCCGGCCCGACGAACGGCACCGTGGTGGGAAGCGCGCCGATGATCGGCGTGAGGGAAGGGCGCTGGCGCATGGCATTGGCTCGCTTGAAAAGGGGGCTTCTTGCTAGCGCGGGCGGGGAGTGGGTGCAAGTTGGGTGAGTCCGTGATGGCTTGCGGCGTGGCCCGGACTGGATTCCAACGCCTCTTTTTTGGTAGCGAGGCGCCATAAAAATGGTCTGCCTCCTGCTTGGTCCAAGCACATCAAAGCCGGCCAGGCGAAACCCAGATTGCCGCAAGCCAGCCCGTTCAAAACAAGTTCGCTTGCAGCGCGCAGGCCGACGACGTGCTGTTGAGGCAAGCCTATGCGCCTCAGCAGGCCAAACGGCTGGAGGAGGCTCAGGACTTATCGTTGCGCTGTCTCGGGCTGCCCTGGGATGATGCTTGCCTCCGATTTTTTGACAGGGACGGCTCAGTAAACACCTATAGCAATTGGCAGGTTCGCCAGCCGATCTACAAAGTCGTCGGTCAAGCGATGGAAGAATTACGAAAGCGGGATCCAGCCGCTGATGGACGCTTTGGGAGATCTTGCCGACACCTGAGCTTAGCTTCAGTCTCCGGTCCGATTTCCAGCGGATGATAGCCCGTCAGGCATTCAGCGCTATCGTAGCAGCTTGATCCAATGGCCACTCCGCACAAAAAACCCGGCGGTCGCCCGCCGGGTTTTCGATTCAATCAGGCAAAGCCTGTTAGAACGAGCGCTGGAAGCGGAGCAGACCGCCGACGCTGTTCTTCTTGTCGGCGCCGGTGAAGTTGACGACGTCGGCACCCGAAACCCAATCATCGAACTTGCCGAAGTGATCCCAGTCGACTTCGGCGGTGACCGTGAAGCCGGGTACGATGTCATAGGCGACGTTCGCCGCCACGCCATAGTTCTTGTCCTCGTCACCCGACACCTGGAGGTTGAACGAGGTCTTCTCGTTGAACTTGTAGGTGCCGCCGGCCCAGAACGCCCAGTTGCCGCCCCAGATCTTGTAGAAGCCGCGGTCACCGGCCCCGATGGCATAGGTCGGGTCGTTGAGGTTGTCGTCGCTGCCATAGCCGAACATGCCGAACAATGATAGTTCGTTGGTGACATTCACATCCAGGCGAACCTTGCCGGCGACTTCTTCATAGTTGCTGTCGTAGGCAACGACGCCGGTGATGGCGCCCCACCCTTGAGTCCACTTCAAGCCGCCGACGACATGCGGAACGTAGCTGTCGATGGTGCCGACGACGCCCGAACCTTCTTCCAGCGAGACCACCGCCGAGAAGCCGTTGCCAGCGTCGAAATAGTACTGGACGACGTTGGTGTCGAAGTCGCCATAGGGAACGATCGTATCCTGGATGACGTTGCCGGCGTAGCCGATGAACGTATCGAAGGCCGATTCGTCCTTACCGACGCGGAGGCCACCGAGCTGGATCCAGGCGAAGTTCAACGAGACGTTCTTGTTGCCGGCAGGATTGCTGTTGAATTCATCCGCTGCCGTCGTCGGATCGTCTTGCGACGGGTAGCCGTTGCGGTTGCCGAAGTTGAAGCGGGTCTCGGTGTAGGTCTTCAACGTGCCGAGCTCGGTTTCCTGGCCGGTCCAGGTCTTCAGCGTGAAGCGGGTGTTCTTGTAGAAAGTGCTCTGCTCATCGCCGTCCTCGTGGTCGAACGACTTCGCGCCGTCAAACGAGCCGACGTCGCCGACGCCGATGTCGTAACGGACATAGCCGCCGACGCGCAGGCAGGTCTCGGTGCCGGGGATGTAGAAATAGCCCGAGCCGTAGACGTCGCAGATCTTGACGTATTCAGCCGGTTCCGGCTCGGCGACGGTCACCGCGTCGGCGGCGCGGGCGCCCGAAACTGCGATCAGGGCCGCAGCTGAGCCGAGAAGAAGGCTCTTGATGTTCATTTTCTGACCTCCAGTCAGAATCGGACGGAAGCGATGTGAACTTTCGACCAAAATTATGGGCAATGCCTTGTTATTGCGCTCTTTTTCGCCCCCGTGCAGCGTGACGAAGGGCGTCTGCCGGTGATTGCGTGTCCGGTTTCCGGTCTACGATGGCGCTCCAATGAAGGCGCCTCTGCCGGCTCGAAAAGGCCGCATAAGCCGCGATTCGCCACATTTGGGCCGATGCGATGCCGATGCTCCACCGCTCTCCCAAGTTGCCGGCCAGAGGATTTTTCGGCGATTATGGCGCCGGCTTGTTGATTGTGCCCACGCTTTTCTTTATCCAGCGGCGCGACGGAGAGGTGGCCGAGTGGTCGAAGGCGCTCCCCTGCTAAGGGAGTAGAGGTCAAAAGCTTCTCGTGGGTTCGAATCCCATCCTCTCCGCCATCCACCCCTGCGCTGTGCGCAACAAGTCCCTTTCGCAAGGCGATTCTGCGGCAAGAACCGGACAAGGCGACTCGCCGGGACGCCGCAATTCAGCCGGCTGATCGCCGGATTCGACCGGATTCGATCGTCTCGCGAGCCTCATTGGTTAACGAGAGCTTTCGGAGTGAGGCCAAATCGTGTCATTTGTGCAACAACGTCCGGGGATAGCGCCCGGATCGGGCTTTCGCCGATACGATCATGGTTGAACGCCGCCGCCGCCTGGGTAAAGGTCATGTTCGAAGGAGCGGCGCGGTGCGCATCTTTTTCGGTAGTGGGGATGGGGCAGGGAACGCTGTCCTTCAGCAAAAAATACCCAGACCCGTTTTTTAACTTTTGACTGGAGGTCAGAAAATGAACATCAAGAGCCTTCTTCTCGGCTCAGCTGCGGCCCTGATCGCAGTTTCGGGCGCCCGCGCCGCCGACGCGGTCACCGTCGCCGAGCCGGAACCGGCTGAATACGTCAAGATCTGCGACGTCTACGGCTCGGGCTACTTCTACATCCCCGGCACCGAAACCTGCCTGCGCATCGGCGGCTATGTCCGTTACGACATCGGCGTCGGCGACGTCGGCTCGTTCGACGGTGCGACGTCCCGCGATGTTGAGGACGGCGACAGCAACGACACCTTCTACAAGAATGCTCGCTTCACGCTGAAGACCTGGACCGGCCAGGAAACTGAGCTCGGCACGTTGAAGACCTACACCGAGACCCGCTGGAACTTCGGCAACCGCAACGCCGATCTTGGTGATCCGGGCAACGACGATTTTGGCGTCAACCCGGCCTTCAACAAGGGCACTTCGCTGAACTTCGCCTGGATCCAGCTCGGTGGCCTGCGCGTCGGTAAGGACGAATCGGCCTTCAACACGTTCATCGGCTACGCCGGCAACGTCATCCAGGATACGCTGGTTCCCTACGGTGATTTCGACACCAACGTCGTCCAGTACTACTTCGACGCCGGCAACGGCTTCTCGGCCGTGATCTCGCTCGAAGAAGGCGCGGGCGGCGGCACGGACGGCTCCTACGGCGTGGGCACGATCGACAGCTACGTTCCGCATGTCGTCGGCGGCGTGAAGTGGACTCAAGGGTGGGGCGCCATCACCGGCGTTATCGCTTACGACAGCAACTACGAAGAAGTTGCCGGCAAGGTCCGCTTGGACGTGACCGTCAACGACGCCATCTCGCTGTTCATCATGGGCGGCTATGGCTCCGATGACAACCTGTCGGACCCGAACTATACCTTCGCAGCTGGCGGTCGCGGCTTCTACAAGCAGTGGGACGAAAACTGGGCAGTCTGGGGCGGTGGCACCTACAAGTTCAACGAGAAGACCTCGTTCAACGCTCAGATCTCGTATGACGAAGGTGAGAACCTCGGCATCGCCGCCAACATCGCCTACGACATCGTTCCCGGCTTTACGGTTACGGCCGAAGTCGACTACGTCAATGCAGGCAGCATCAACGAAGCCGATACCCGTGGCACGAACCACAACTGGACCGGTATTTCTGCTGGCGAAGACGACGCCATCGGCGGTCTCCTCCGCTTCCAGCGCTCCTTCTAAGGGCTGGACTGTTACAACTGAAATCCGGCCCGGGCGTCTCCACGCCCGGGCCGTTTTTGTTTTCGCGATTGGTCGAAGCAAACGAAAGGATGGGGGTGAAACGGTAAGCTGATCGGGTCTGTGGAGCGACTTTGTGGGATCCGCTACCGGCGGATGGAGTCGGCTGCAAGATTCGAAAACTCTTGAAAGGACATCTCCGAACGGTTAGGGCTGAAGGCTTAACCACAGGGGGTGTGGCTAAAAATGTCGAACGAAGCGATTCAAGAGGGAGAGCCCTCTGGTCATTTTGCGGTATTTTCTTCTCAGAACTCGAAGTTTAGGTACACCTACAACAAGATCCGGGAAGTAAAATCGTACAGGATCGGGGAACTCTTTGCAGCATACCGGGATATACTCTGGGATGATGGGCGGCATAAATACAATGTCAGCTCTTTCATCGGTGAAATAGACGAGATCCTTCTCGGAGAGCGTTTCAGCACCTTTGACCAGAACACCCTGGACAATCTTATCGGTACCTTGCGCCAGCGCGGGAACAGCAACGCAACCATCAATCGCAAGATGGCTGCACTCAGCAAGCTGCTGCGCAAGGCTCATAAGATGGGAGATATCCACAGCCTGCCTGAGTTCCGCCGCCAGAAGGAGCGGGCGGGACGGATTCGTTTCCTCGAAAGGGACGAAGAGGCAAGGCTGTTTGCCGCCATCAGGAGCCGCAGCGAGGATGCTTACAGGCTTTCCGTCTTCCTGGTCGATACCGGCTGCCGTCTTGGTGAGGCGCTCGGGCTGATCTGGAACGACATCCAGGAGCATCGCGTCTCCTTCTGGATCACCAAATCCGGCCGCAGCCGCACCATTCCGATGACCGAACGGGTCAAGGAGGTGATCAAGCTGCCGCCAAACACCGAAGGCCGCCGGCCGAAGGGCCCGTTCACCAAGCTCAGCCAGGCGCAATACCGCGCCATCTGGAACGAGGCGAAGGCCGAGGTCGGTCTCGGCGCCGACGAGCAGGTGGTGCCGCATATTTTGCGTCATACTTGTGCTTCCCGCCTCGTGCAGGGCGGCATCGATATCAGGCGCGTCCAGATGTGGCTTGGCCACCAGACGCTGTCGATGACGATGCGTTACGCGCATCTGGCCACCAACGATCTCGATGGCTGTGTCGTCGTTCTCGAGAAACCGCGTGCCGATCAGGCGCCGAGCGCCGCGGAGAACTCCGTGTTTGCCTCTCCCCTGACCGCGCCGTCACCTGGCAAAGCCGCTCGCAAGGAGAGCGGAGCGGAGCCAGCGAAGGCGCGGCGCAAGAGCTCCAAGGGCAAATAGGCACGCGCTGGGTGCCGGAGAATCTATATTTTATCGACAAGCCCGAGGTTGAGTTAGTCTCGGTCTTTACTTTATTTTGACTTGCGCTCTGCTCGATCGAGGAAATCCGCAATGTCCCGCGGCAGGTTGCCGGTTTCCAGGAAGGGTGCATGTCCCTGGCCTTCGGCCGTGATGGTCTCCATGCCGGGATGGCGCCTTCCCATCTCCTCGAGCGTTAAGGCGGAAAACAGCTTCGAATTGCCGCCGCGAATGGCAAGCAGCGGCACGGCGGCTAAAGCGTCGAACTGCGGCCACAGATCCGGCAACGGCTTGCTGAAATCGATGCCGGCCAGCGTGTCGACCAGCGCCGGATCGAAATCCGGCACCCAGCCGGCCGCCGTCTCGCGGCAGATTGCCCGCACCATCCTCGCCCAGTCGACGTCGGTGAGCGCCGGGAAATCAGCGCCATGAACGCGCCGCTGGGTATCCACCGCCTCGGCGAGTGTCTTCGGCTTCGGCGCGCGGTCGAGATAGGAGCGGATATGGGCCAGCCCCCCCGCCTCGATCACCGGGCCGATGTCGTTGATCACGATGGCTTTCAGCACGGTCGGCTTCAGCGCGCCGAGCACATGGATGATCAGGCCGCCGCGCGAAGTGCCGATGAAGGCGGCCTGCTCGATGCCGAGCGCTGGGAGCCCGGCAAGCACGTCCCCGGCTTCGACCCCGACATTATAGTGGCTGATATCCGGATCGTAGTCGGACAGTCCGCGCCCGCGATAGTCGAAGACTATCACCTTGCGTGGCCTCTTCGCCTTGCCTGACAGGTGGAGCGCCAGTTCATGGAAGTCGTGGGCATTGCGGGTCAGGCCGGGCAGGCAAACGACCGGCCAGCCAGCGGTGTTCGCATCGCCGTAAATCCGCGCATGGAGTTTCAGGCCATCGGGTGCGGTATAGAAAAAGTCGGAGAAACCTTCGCTCATCTCGGAATGCCGCTCCTCGCAGGGATACCGACAGCTACAGGCGAGGGCAGGGATCGTCAAATGGCGAGTTCTTTCCTTCTCCCCTTGTGGGAGAAGGTGGATCGGCGCGACAGCGCCGAGACGGATGAGGGGTGTTCCAGCGGAGTTCGACGTTGGTGTTCCCTGGAACACCCCTCATCCGTCGCCTTCGGCGACACCTTCTCCCACAAGGAGAGAAGGAAAAGCGCTCAACTCCGTCCGTTCACGAGATCGCCCACGATGTCGTATTTGCCCGAAATACGCATCTTGTAGACCTCGTAATTCTCCATCACGCGCTGCACGTAACTTCTTGTTTCCGTATAGGGAATCCGCTCGATCCAGTCGACGACCGCATCCACGTCCTTGCCGCGCGGATCGCCGTATTTCGCCACCCACTGGGCGGCGCGGTTGGGGCCGGCATTGTAGCCGGCGAAGGTCAGCACATAGGAGCCGCCGAAGCGGTCGAGCTGCTCGCCGAGAAAGGCCGAGCCCAGCGTCGCATTGTAGCCGGCATCGCTCGTCAGCCGCGCCTGCGAGAAACTCATGCCGGCCTTCTTCGCCAGCTGCTTGGCCGTGCCCGGCATCAACTGCAGCAGGCCGCGCGCACCGGCGCTCGAAACGGCGCCGACATTGAATTCGCTTTCCTGGCGGGCAATGGCATAGGCGAGCGCCTTGCCGGATCCTGAAATATTGGCCGAATCGGGAATGACGCCCAGCGGATGCGACAGCGCGCCGACATCGATGCCGCGCTGGGCGGCGATCTTGCCGACCTTCAGCGCCATGAAATGGTTGCCCTGCTGTTCGGCCAGCACCGCAAGCAGCGCCAGCTCGCCGGGGCTGGTCAATTGCGCGGCAAGGTCGCGATAGAGCGTCTCGGCATAGCGGTCGTAGCCCGCCTCCTGCAGTCGCTTGATCGCGCTCACCGCCTCGCGTCCGTCGAAGCTCTGGCGGTCGGCCGCGCTCGGTTTCGGATAGGCGATGTTGAGTGTCCTCAACCCCACGCGCTCGCCGGCGAGCTGGCCATAGAAGGTCGTGCCATAGCTGGCCGCGCGTGTGAAATAGTCCTTGGCGCTGCCCGGGCCGCCGACTTCCGCGGCGCGGCCGAGCCAGTAATAGGCGCGCGATAGCGACACCGGTCCCTGGGCGAGCTCGGCAATGCGCGAAAAATGCTTAGCGGCGGTCGCCGGATCGTTGAGGCCGCGCAGCGCGTACCAGCCGGCATGGAACTCGGCCTCGGCGGCATTGGCCGGGCTTTCGGCCGCATGCATGGAGACGATTTTGTAGGCGGTCTTCATGTCGCCCTGATCGACCAGCTCGCGCGAGAGCACTCGGCGCTCGACCCACCAGGCATCGGGGTCGACCAGCGAATCACGATCCGTCGGCGCTTTCATTACGACAGCGGCGGCGTCGGCGAATTTCTGCTGCCTGCGCAGATATTCCGCCTCGGCGTAGAAATAGCCGGCCGAACGCTGCGCCGCCGGCACCGCCTTCAACAGTTTGGCGGCGTTCTTGTCGCCTTTGTCGGCCGCCGCCCAGGCGTCGGCCAGCTGCTGTGCGCCGGCGAGACCGGCGACGCGCAGGGCTGAGGATGGCCGGTCGGCATAGAACATGCGCTCCATGCGATAGCGATGGTCGGCCGCCGGGATCAGCGCGCCGAATTCCTTGATGATGGTCGCCTCGTCCTTGGCTTCCAGCTTCTCGCTGCGCCAGAACGGCGTCAGCACCGCGCGCGCCGCGGCCTGGTTGCCCAACGCCACCTGCGAGCGGGCAAGGATGATGACGCCCTCGGGCGTCAGCGGCTGGCTGCGGCCGAAAGCCTGAACCACCACTTGCGGCGGCGGATTCTCGCGATAGAGCGCACGTTCGCTGTTCTTGCGCAGCGCGATCGTGCCTGGCCATCCGGGAAGCATCTTGGCGGCATCGGCAATCTGGCCGCTCGGCACCTGGTCGCCGCCATAAAGCGCGATCGCCCAAGCCAGTATGTGCCGGTCGAGCGAAGTGGCGGGCAGCGTGTCGCGGGCATTGCGCGCGCCGGCAATGTTGTTGGCGGCAAGCGCGTCGAGCCCGCTCTTCAATTGCGCGATGTCGGAGGATGGGGCGGTGAGGCCAGGCGCCTGCGGCGCATCGGGCATGGGAATAGAAGCCGTCGCGCGCGCGTCGACGCTGCCGCCGATCGCCATGGTGGGCGTCAGCGCGACGATCGCGCCGAAAAGCGCGAAAAGATGAGGCCGCCTCGTCGGCATGGTTGTAATCCTAGCACATCGTCAGCAGGCGCGGGCACTAGAGAACCCGATGCGGAGCCTAAACTTAGGTCGTGAAGGGCTCGTAAACAAAAGGTTATCGAGGCCGTTCGAATTGCGCTTGCTGGCATTACGCCGATGCTTGCCGCTGAACCATGTCGAGACTATGGTGCGCCGCTTCGCTTTCGGTTAGAAGGCGCGCAAGTAACCCGACCGACAAACCTGATACGTTCCTGAGAGTTCCAAGGAGTTTGGAAGACATGCTGAGAGGCTCGCTGACCGCGCTCGTGACACCGTTCGAAAAGAGCGGGCGTTTCGACGAGAAAGCCTTTCGCGCTTTCGTCGAATGGCAGATCGCCGAGGGCACCACGGGCCTCGTCCCGGTGGGAACCACAGGCGAGTCGCCGACGCTGTCGCATGAGGAGCACCGGCAGGTCGTGAAGGTCGCCATCGGGGTGGCCAAGGGTAGGGTGCCGGTCGTGGCCGGTGCAGGCTCCAACAACACCGAGGAAGCGGTCGGCCTGGTGCAATATGCCGAACAGGCCGGCGCCGATGCGGCCCTTGTCGTCACACCTTACTACAACAAGCCCACGCAGCGCGGCCTTTACGCGCATTTCGCCGCCGTCGCCAAGGCGACCACGCTGCCGATCATCATCTACAACATCCCGCCGCGCTCGGTGATCGACATGACGCCGGAGACGATGGGCCGCCTGGCGCACGACTTCAAGAATATCGTCGGCGTCAAGGATGCCACCGGTAAGGTCGAGCGCGTCTCCGAGCAGCGCATGACCTGCGGCAAGGACTTCATCCAGCTCTCCGGCGAGGATGCTTCCGCGCTCGGCTTCAACGCCCATGGCGGCGTCGGCTGCATCTCGGTGACGTCCAACGTCGCGCCGCGGCTCTGCGCCGAGTTCCAGGAAGCGACGCTCTCCGGCGATAGCGCCAAGGCGCTCGAGCTGCAGGACCGGCTCTTGCCGCTGCACAAGGCGATCTTCATCGAACCCGGCCTGTGCGGCGCCAAATATGCGCTTTCGAAGCTTGGCAAGGTCGAAAACGTGGTGCGCTCGCCGCTGGTGACGATCGAGGCCTCGACGGCCGAAAAGATCGATCAGGCGATGAAGCACGCCGGCTTGATTAATTAGGGATGAGGCGCCACCTCTCCGCATTATGAATCAAGTCAAGAAAGCCGACCCCAACAACAGGACGGTCGCCGAAAACCGCAAGGCGCGCTTCTCCTACGAGGTGCTCGACACGATCGAGACTGGCTTGGTGCTGACCGGCACCGAGGTCAAGTCGCTGCGCCAGGGCCAGGCCAATATCCAGGAGAGCTACGCCTCCGCGGAGGGCGGCGAGATCTGGCTGATCAATTCCTATCTGCCGGAATATCTGCAGGCCAACCGCTTCAACCATGAGCCGCGCCGGCGCCGCAAATTGCTCGTCTCGAAGCGTGAGATGGCCAAGCTCTCGCAAAGCGTCGAGCGCGAGGGCATGACGCTGGTGCCGCTCAAAATCTATTTCAACGACCGCGGCCGCGCCAAGCTGCTGCTGGCGATTGCCCGCGGCAAGAAGCTGCACGACAAGCGCGAGACCGAAAAGCAGCGTGACTGGTCGCGCGAGAAGGGCCGGCTGCTGAAAGAGCGCGGCTGAGCTTCCCGGCACAGGGATTTTGGCCGGTTGGCCATGTTTGCGTTGGCAGGCGGCACGCATTGGAGACTAGCCGAAACGTCCATCCAGTCGTCATCCACGGGCGGAGCAAGGAGCGAAGCGACGCGCGCAGACCCGAGGATCCATTCCGTGACGCATGAGCGCTGCCGCGGTGCAGAATTCTGCTCCGCTGCACTCTTCGACCAGGGTCACGGAATGGATTCCAGGGTCTCCGCGACGCCGCTTCGCGGCTGCTCCGCCCTGGAATGACGAGGTTTGAAGGCTTCAGCCAATCCCCGGTGTGAAGCGTTCTAGGCTTTTCATCGTTGCCTGCACCAACGCGCCTGAAAAAAGCCACCGGGCGCTCCTCTGTTCCGGCGCGAACGCACCTTCCGACAGGGGGCCATTTTTGGGGAAGCGGATCGTATTCTGGAGCCTTTTAGGCGTGGTTGTCGTCTGTGCCGTCGCGGCCGGCGCCTATTTCTGGTTCCGTGGCTTTTCCCCAGATCGCGCGGAGTTCCCGATCCGCGGCATCGACGTCTCGCACCACCAAGGAAAGATCGACTGGCGGCGCGTCGCGGCCGACGATGTCGCCTTCGCCATCATCAAGGCGACTGAAGGCGGCACGCATGTCGACACCCTGTTCGCCACGAATCTACGCGAAGCCCGCGCGGCCGGCCTGGCGGTCGGCGCCTATCACTTCTTCACCTTCTGTCGGCCGGGGGCCGACCAGGCGAAGAATTTCATTGCCGTGGTGCCGCGCGGCGAGCCGCTTTTGCCGCCGGTGGTCGACATCGAGTTCGGCGGCAACTGCCCGCAACGGCCGTCGCCCGAGCGGTTGAACACCGAGCTTGCCGCTTTCCTCGGCCCGGTCGAGACGGCGTTCGGCAAGCAGGCGATCTTCTATCTCACCGATGAGGCGGCCGACGCCTATTCCGCAACCATCATCGCGCGCCAGCGCTGGCTGCGTTCATTGGCGATCAGGCCGAGCGAGAGGGACTGGATCTATTGGCAGTATCACAATATGGGCCGCGTCGACGGCATCGAAGGCGATGTCGATCTGAACGTCCTGAAGGGCAGCCGCGAGACGCTGGCCGAGCTGTTCGCGCCGACGCCTTGAACTGCAGGCCCTTGAAGTGTTTGCCGTACCGCTGAAGGCTCACGATCCTCCCGTCGCCGGTGCAGTAAGACGTTTGCTGGCAATACGTCCTCCGATCGCCGACAAGCCCATCCCGGCGGCCATGATGGCTATGGCTGCGAACTGGATCGTTATCGGCGTTTCGCCGAGTACGGCCATGCCGACAACCGCGGTGGCGATCGGTATGCCGGGCAGGAACAGCGATGCCGTCTGCGGCCCCAGTTGCCGGACGATGTAAGTATAAAGGAACATGGCGGCCGCGCCGGCCAGAATCCCCTGGATCGCTATCTGAGCGATGATCTCCGTGGCCGCCGCGGCATGGATACGGCTCGGCGCCAAGAGACAAAGAGCCGGCAGCGGCAGGCAGGACAGGAGCACCACAGCGGCCGTCGCCGTGACGGGATCGGCATGCCAGCGCCTGACAAGAACGGCATAGGTCGAGAACATCAGCCCCGATCCGATGAAAAGCATATCGCCGAACAAAACGCTGCCAGCTCCGTCACGCGCCGGCGCGATGAAGAGGAACAGGCCGGCGATGATCGCGAGGACACCGATGGTCCGTTGCTGCGAAGCGCCGTCATGGAAGACGATGCGCGACAGCAGGAACGAAAAGAAGACGATCGAGGCTGGACAGAGCGCCGCCGCATGGGCGGCAGGGGCATAGGTCAGGCCCCAATTGATGATCAGCGGATAAGGCAATCCGGCCAGCGCCGCCAAGGCCAGGGCTCGTCGCCAGCCAAGCGCCCTTATGCTTGCGAAGCCGCCGCGCCAGACGATCGGCAGAAAGACCACCCCGGCGCCGCCAAATCGCAAGGCGGCGAGGTCCGCCGCCGTCAGATGTTCCCTGAGGCTGAAGCGGGCGGCGACGAATTGGATAGCGTAGATGCCGATCATGGTGAGTCCGGCGACAATCGCCAGTCTCGTATTTCCTGTGTCCCGTGCGTCCGCCACGACTTGCCACCCTTAGGTCAC
This sequence comes from Mesorhizobium sp. WSM3859, assembly GCF_002295065.1. Classification (GTDB taxonomy): domain Bacteria; phylum Pseudomonadota; class Alphaproteobacteria; order Rhizobiales; family Rhizobiaceae; genus Mesorhizobium. Next base: position 329,960 of record NZ_NSGG01000002.1, on the reverse strand, counting down.
CGGAGGTGAAGACCATTTCCACAGCCGCGTCAAAGCGCAGGCTATTGTTCAGGCTTGTGCGTTGAAATACACTCGTTTTGAGAAATGGCAGTGGAATTCACATCAAAGGGGCAGTTTTAAAGTGAATCCGGAAGCCGGTGATCTCGACGCGATCGACCGCAATCTCCTGCGGTTGCTGCAGGAGGATGGACGCCGTACCACGCTCGATCTGGCGGCGCATGTCGGCTTGTCGCCGACCGGCACCAGCCTGCGCGTTAAGCGGCTGTTTCGGGAAGGCTACATCACCGCGGTCAGGGCCGTGCTCAATCCGGCAAAGATCGGGCGTGGCACGCTCGTCTTCATCGAGGTGCGTCTCGACCATACGGCGCCCCATATTTTCGAGCGCTTCGCCGAAGCCGTAACCAAGGCGCCCGAGGTTCTCGAGTGCCACATGGTTGTCGGCGGCTTCGACTATCTGGTGAAGGCGCGCATCGCGGAGATGGCCGCCTACCAGGATTTCCTCACCCGGGTCATCCTGCCGCTGCCCGGCGTGAAGGAGACGCACACTTACGCCTCGATCGGCGACGTGAAGCCGGATGCGCTGCTGCCGGTATGAGGACCTCCGACCTGCAAAGGCTTGAATCTAGTTCTTCAGGAACGCGGCAATCTCCCTGAACACGCTGACGAACATCTCTTCCGTCAGCACGCCCGTATTGGTGTTGTAGCGCGAGCAGTGATAGCTGGAAAACAGCGCGATGCCGCCGGCCTCCTGCCTTCCGCCATGGCGGAACGGAATGGCCGCGACGCGCTCGCCCAGCGCCCGCACCGTCGACTGGTGCGCGATCGAGCCCAGCGTCAGAATGGCGCGCAGGTTGGGGAAGCGCGCGATGGTGGGTTTCAGAAAAGTCCGGCAGGTGGCGATCTCGGCGCCCACCGGCTTGTTCTCCGGCGGCACGCAGCGCACCGCATTGGTGATCGCCGTGCCGACAAGTTCTAGCCCGTCATTCGGCCGCGCTTTGAATTCGCCCCGCGCCAGGCCATGCGCGATCATCGTGCCGTAGAGCAGGTCGCCGGCAAAGTCGCCGGTGAAGGGGCGGCCAGTCCGGTTTGCGCCGCGCAAGCCAGGCGCCAGCCCGACAATCAGCAGGCGGACTGAATCTTCACCCTCCGGCGGCAGGAAGGTCGGCACCGGCGCGTTGAACCAGCCCGGCTCGCGCTCGCGCCAGGCTGCGATGAAATCATGCAGCCGCGGGCAAAGCGGGCAGTCACGGCTGGGTTCGGGGGAGGGCGCGGCGGTCAAGGCCGCCGCCCGTCAATAATCGTCCTCGTCGACTTCGGCGGGTTCGGGCCGGCGCACCGGCCGTTCGGACGGGTCGCGGCCGACTTCGCTCTTCAGCGTCATCAGATCGATGAAATGGTCGGCCTGGCGGCGCAAATCGTCGGAAATCATCGGCGGCTGCGAAGCCATGGTCGAGATGATGGACACTTTGCGACCGCGCCGCTGCAACGCTTCGACCAGCGTGCGGAAATCGCCGTCGCCGGAGAAGATCACATAGTGGTCGACGACATCGGCAAGCTCCAGCGCATCGACTGTCAGCTCGATGTCCATGTTGCCCTTGATCTTGCGGCGTCCGGTCGAGTCGGTGAATTCCTTGGCGGGCTTGGTCACCACCTTGAAGCCGTTATAGTCGAGCCAGTCGATCAGCGGCCGGATCGAGGAATATTCCTGATCCTCGACCAGCGCGGTGTAATAATAGGCGCGCAGCAGATAGCCGCGCTTCTGGAAACTCGACAGAAGCTTGCGGTAGTCGATGTCGAAGCCCAGCGCGCGCGAGGTGGCGTAGAGATTGGCGCCGTCGATGAAAAGAGCGATCTTTTCACGGGGATCGAACATTGAAAAACATCCCTTTCAAAAATTTCTGTCGTCTTAAAAGCGTCGACGGGCAGGTCCCACAAATGCGCTTGCCACCCGTCACATCCGAGATAACGCGCAATTTATGGATATCCAAGGGCAGGCCTCGCATTGCAAGCAATTGTGATCGCGACTATGTGAAGTACATCATGGTACGGTCCGGCGATGGGCCGCGCAAAGGCCGGTAAAGCCGACCACGCTGCCATAAAGCTTGTATTTCGGCCGCGCCCGCGTTATGGAGCGCGCCAGCTTTCCATCAAATCCATCGCATGAAAGGGGCAGTCCATGGCCCGCGTAACCGTTGAAGATTGCATCGACAAGGTCGACAACCGTTTTGAACTCGTGCTGCTCGCCGGCCATCGCGCCCGCCAGATCAGCCAGGGCGCGCAGATCACCGTTCCGCGCGACAATGACAAGAACCCGGTCATCGCGCTGCGCGAGATCGCCGACGAGACGCTCTCTCCCGACGACCTCAAGGAAGACCTGATCCACTCGCTGCAGAAGCATGTCGAGGTCGATGAGCCGGAGGCCGAGGGCGAGGCGATCACCGACCAGACCGGCGCGACCGCTGTCGCAGCCGACGCCGATGACGCCGAGGAGAACATCGCTTTCGACCGCATGAGCGAGGAAGACCTGCTCGCCGGCATCGAAGGCCTGGTACCGCCGGAAAAGAGCGACGATTACTAAGCATTCCGGAACTTGCCTGGATCAAGCATCCGGCACTTCCGTCTCGCAGGTTTCGTGGCTATCTATGGGATGCGTCGCACCTTGGTGCGGCGCATCAATCATTTCAGCACCGCGAGATCCCGCCCATGATGCGTCAGTATGAGCTTGTCGAGCGCGTCCAGCGCTACAAGCCTGACGTCAACGAGGCGCTGCTCAACAAGGCCTATGTCTACGCCATGCAGAAGCATGGCCACCAGAAGCGCGCCTCGGGCGACCCCTATTTCTCGCATCCGCTGGAAGTCGCCGCCATCCTCACCGACATGCACATGGACGAGGCGACCATCGCCGTTGCGCTCTTGCATGACACGATCGAGGATACGACCGCGACCAGGGCCGAGATCGACGAGCTCTTCGGACCGGAGATGGGCAAGCTGGTCGAGGGTCTCACCAAGCTGAAGAAGCTCGATCTCGTTTCCAAGAAGGCCGAGCAGGCGGAGAACCTGCGCAAGCTGCTGCTCGCGATCTCCGAGGATATCCGCGTTCTCCTGGTCAAGCTCGCCGACCGCCTGCACAACATGCGCACGCTCGACCATATGCCCGAGTCCAAGCGCCTGCGCATCGCCGAGGAGACGATGGACATCTATGCGCCGCTGGCCGGGCGCATGGGCATGCAGGGCATGCGCGAGGAGCTGGAGGAAATCGCCTTCCGCTACATCAATCCGGAGGCCTATCGCGCCGTTACCGCGAGGCTTGCCGAGATTTTCGAGCGCAACAAGGGCGTCCTGCAGGAGATCGAGACGGCGCTGTCGGGCCTGTTCGAGAAGCACGCCATCAAGGCGAGCGTGAAGAGCCGGCAGAAGAAGCCGTGGTCGGTGTTCCGCAAGATGGAGGCCAAGGCGCTCTCCTTCGAACAGCTCTCCGACATCTTCGGCTTCCGTGTCGTCGTCGATTCGGTCGACGACTGCTACCGCGCGCTTGGCGCCATCCACACCACCTGGTCGATGGTGCCGGGCCGCTTCAAGGACTACATCTCGACGCCCAAGCAGAACGACTACCGCTCGATCCACACCACCATCGTCGGCCCGTCGCGCCAGCGCGTCGAACTGCAGATCCGCACAAAGGAGATGAACAAGATCGCCGAATACGGCGTCGCCGCCCATTCGATCTACAAGGACAGTGGCGGCAAGATGAACGGCGCCGGCCATGCGATCTCCAAGGAGACCAACGCTTATGCCTGGCTCAGGCGCACCATCGAGCAGCTGGCCGAAGGCGACAATCCGGAGGACTTCCTCGAGAACACCAAGCTGGAGCTGTTCCAGGACCAGGTCTTCTGCTTCACGCCAAAAGGCATGCTGATCGCGCTGCCGCGCGGCGCCACACCGATCGACTTTGCCTATGCCGTGCACACCGATGTCGGCGATACCTGCGTCGGCGCCAAGGTCAATGGCCGCATCATGCCGCTGATGACGGAGCTGAAGAACGGCGACGAGGTCGAGATCATCCGCTCCAAGGCGCAGGTGCCGCCCGCCGCCTGGGAATCGGTCGTGGTCACCGGCAAGGCGCGCGCCGCCATCCGCCGCGCCACCAAGAACGCGATCCGCAAGCAATATTCCGGCCTCGGCGCCCGCATCCTGGAGCGCGCCTTCGAGCGCGCCGGCAAGACCTTCACCAAGGAGAGCCTGAAGCCGGTTCTGCACCGTCTGGCGCGCAAGGATATCGAGGACGTGCTGGCCTCGGTCGGCCGCGGCGAACTGAGTTCCACCGACGTCATGAAAGCGGTCTTCCCCGACTATAAGGACGAACGCGTCACCGTCGCGGCGCCCAAGCAGCGCGAGGAGGGCTGGTCGAAGATCCGCAACGCCGCCGGCATGCTGTTCCAGATGCCCGGCACTCGGGCCGCGCGCAAGGACAAGGACCAGCCGCGCGACGGTGCCGTGCCGATCCGCGGCGTGCGCGGCGACCTGCCGGTGCGCTTCGCGCCCGAAGGCGCGGTGCCCGGCGACCGCATCGTCGGCATCATCCAGCCCGGAACCGGCATCACCATCTATCCGATCCAGTCGCCGGCGCTGCAGGCCTTCGACGACCAGCCCGAGCGTTGGATCGATGTGCGCTGGGACATCGACGAACGCACCAAGGAACGTTTTCCGGCGCGCATCTCGGTCACCGCCATCAATGCGCCGGGTTCGTTGGCCGACATCGCCCAGGTGGTGGCGTCCAACGACGCCAACATCCACACGCTGTCGATGATACGCACGGCGCCCGATTTCACCGAGATGCTGATCGATCTTGAGGTCTGGGACCTGAAGCATCTCAACCGGCTGCTGTCGCAGCTCAAGGACAATTCGAGCGTCAGCGATGCGCGGCGCGTGAATGGATGAATAGTGAATAATCAGTAGTGAGTAGTGAGTAGTGAATGGAAGATACGCACTACTCACTACTGACCACTCACTACCTACCAACGGCATGGAGCAACAATGAACACCGACGAAGTGCTGGGCATTTTCCGTGAGGCCGGCGCCGTTCTTGAAGGTCATTTCATCCTGACGTCCGGCCTGCGCAGCCCGGTCTTCCTGCAGAAGGCGCGGGTCTTCATGCATGCCGATAAGACCGAGCGGCTGTGTAAGGCGCTGGCCGAGAAGATCCGTAAGGCGGTGCCCGGGAGGATCGATTACGTCGTCGGCCCGGCCGTCGGCGGCCTGATCCCGGCCTATGAAACCTCGCGCCACCTCGGTGCGCCGGCGATCTGGGTCGAGCGGGAAGGGGGCGAATTCAGGCTGCGCCGCTTCGAGATCGCCAAGGGCTCGCGTGTCGTCATCGTCGAGGACATCGTCACCACAGGCCTGTCGATCCGCGAAACCATCGACTGCCTGCGCGAGATCGGCGCCGAGGTCGTCGCGGCCGCCTGCATCATCGACCGCTCGGCCGGCAAGACCGATGTCGGCGTGCCGCTTATCGCGCTTGCCGAATATGAGGTGCCGGCCTATTCCGCCGACCGCCTGCCGCCGGAACTCGCCGCCATTCCGGCGGTTAAGCCAGGAAGCCGCAACATCTGAGGCCTCTACAATGATCGCCGGCATCGACCATTTCGTGCTGACGGTTCGCTCGGTCGAAGCGACCTGCGACTTCTACCAGCGCGTACTTGGCATGAAGCGGCTCGATGAGCCGAACCGGCCGACCGCCCTTCTGTTTGGCTCGCAGAAGATCAACCTGCATGAGGTCGGCCGCACGTTCGAGCCCAAGGCAAAGGCGCCGACGCCGGGTTCCGGCGATTTCTGCCTCGTCGCGGCGGTGCCGCTTGCCGAAGTCCAAGCCAGCCTCGCGGCCAATGGCGTGGCGATCGAAGTCGGCCCGGTCGAACGCACCGGCGCGCGCGGCCCGATGATGTCGGTATATTTCCGCGATCCGGACGACAATCTGGTCGAGGTCAGCGAGTACCGGGAGTAGCTGCCAGCCCCGGCGTTCTCCTCAGTTTCGCCAGAATGAGGGCCTTGTTACAGGCTGCGGCAGACCATCGCGGCGGCGTTTCGTTGTTGTGCGGCCCTGCCGTGCCTATATCAAAGTTTGTTGCCTTTCTGCGCCATCGAAGCGCAAGATGTGTTGGCGCGACCCGGTGGGCAGGGGCAGCGCGTGTTGGACCGGGAACTGGAACAGAGTGCTTTTTCGACGCCGAGAGCCTGATGGCCTCCTGGAGCGGGTGCGTACTTATCTATGGCCGCGCCGCTCGTTCTCGCGTTCCGTGCAGTATTTCTCCAAGCGCATCCTGCGGCTGAAGGCGACGCCGCATTCCGTTGCCGCCGGTGTCGCCGCTGGTGTTTTTGCCTCCTTCTTCCCGCTTGGCGCCCATTTCGTGGTTGCCGCGGTGCTTTGCTGGGTGATCGCCGGCAATCTGGTCGCGGCGGCGCTCGGCGCCGTGTTTTTCGGCAATCCGCTGACCTCCCCGCTGCTGTGGGGCGCTTCCTGGGAAATCGGCAAGCTGATCCTGCATGAGCACCTGCCCAAGCACGGGCCGCCCGAGCATCTCGGCGAAATGCTGCACAAGCTCTCCTTCGCCAAGCTCTGGCATCCCGTTCTGGAGCCGATGCTGATCGGCGCGGTGCCGCTCGGCCTTGTCTTCGGACTCGTGTTCTACGGCGTCACGCGCTGGGGCATGACCGTGTTCCGCGAGCAGCGCAAGAAGCGCATGGCCGAGCGCGCCGAGAAGAAATCGCGGCAGGGCGGACGGGAAGTGCCGGCGGAATGATCATCGGCATCGGCAGCGACCTCATCGACATCAGACGCATCGAGAAATCGCTGGAGCGGCACGGCCAGCGCTTCGTCCAGCGCATCTACACCGAGGTCGAGCAGGCCAAATCGGAGAAGCGGGCCGCCCGCGCGGCTTCCTACGCCAAGCGCTTCGCCGCCAAGGAGGCCTGCGCCAAGGCGCTGGGCACGGGCATGGCCGAGGGCGTGTTCTGGCGCGACATGGGCGTGATCAACCTGCCGAGCGGCGCGCCGACCATGGCGCTGACCGGCGGCGCCGCCGCCAGGCTGGAGAAGATACTGCCGAAAGGCCACCGCGCGCTGATCCATCTCACCATCACCGACGATTTCCCGCTTGCTCAAGCCTTTGTGATTATCGAGGCGGTGACCGCCGAACAAGCGCCACATTGATTCCATCTGACCACGAGCGGCATGACGTTGCCCAGCGCGCGCCGAGACTCTATACCAACATCGCACAATCGAGGACGACATGAGCGTGGCTGAAAAATCGCAGAAGAAATCCGGCGGGCTTGGTGAAACCTTTTCCGTCATCATCCAGGCTCTGCTGCTCGCGCTCGTCATCCGCACGCTGCTCTTCCAGCCCTTCTCCATCCCGTCCGGCTCGATGCGGCCGACGCTGCTCGAAGGCGACTATCTCTTCGTCACCAAATGGGCCTACGGCTATTCGCGCTATTCGCTGCCGTTCGGTCCCGATATCTTTTCCGGCCGCATCTGGGGCTCGGAGCCCAAGCGCGGCGACGTGGTGGTGTTCAAGTTCCCGCCGGACCCGTCGGTCGACTACATCAAGCGCGTAATCGGCCTGCCCGGCGACAAGATCCAGATGAAGAACGGCCAACTCTTCATCAACGACGTCGGCGTGCCGCGCATGAAGACCGGCCAGATCGAAAATCCCGACATCACCGAAGTGCCGCAGCCCGTCGACGTCTATCGCGAGACGCTGCCGAACGGTGTCAGCTACGACACGCTCGACCTGACGCCGAATTCGATCGGCGACAACACCCGCGAATGGACCGTGCCGCCCGGCCACTACTTCATGATGGGCGACAACCGCGACAATTCCTCCGACAGCCGCTTCACCGTCGGCTTTGTTCCTGCCGAAAATCTGGTCGGCCGCGCCAACCTCATCTTCTTCTCGATCGCCGGCAAGGCGAGCCCGCTCGAGATCTGGAAGTGGCCGTCGCTGATGCGTGCCGATCGCCTGTTCCATTTCGTCCACTAGAGCGATGGCGGCCAGCAAGCGTTTGACCGCCGATGCCCTTGCCGAGGCGCTTGCCCCGCGCACCGGCCATGCTTTCGCCGATCGCCAGCGCCTGCAGCGCGCGCTGACCCATGCCAGCGCGCGCTCGACCCATGCCGGCGTCGATTACGAGCGTTTCGAGTTCCTGGGCGACCGCGTTCTCGGCCTCGTCATTGCCGACATGCTGCTCGCGACCTTCCCCGAGGCCGCCGAGGGCGAGCTTTCGCTGCGCCTCAACGCGCTGGTCAATGCCGAGGCGCTCTCCGACATCGCCGAGGAGATCGGCTTGCCCGAGCTGATCCGCGCCGGCTCCGATGTGCGCAATCTCGAAGGGCGCAAGCGCACCAATCTGCGCGCCGATGCGCTGGAATCGCTGATCGCCGTGCTTTACCTGGATGGTGGCCTCGAGGCTGCCCGCGCCTTCATCCACCGCTATTGGCAGCCGCGCTCGCAGGCGATCGGCGCTGCGCGGCGCGACGCCAAGACCGAATTGCAGGAATGGGCGCACCAGGCCGCCGCCGGCGCCGTGCCGGCCTACCGCATCGACGCCCGCGAGGGCCCCGACCACGACCCGCTGTTCACGGTCAGCGTCAAGGTCGGCTCCTTTGCCCCGGCGACCGGGAGCGGCCGCTCCAAGCGCGAAGCCGAGCAGGCCGCGGCGGCTACTCTTTTGCTGCGCGAAGGCGTATGGAGCGCCGCATGATGGAAATCGAAACCTCTGAAGTTCCCGCGACGCGCTCCGGCTTCGTCGCGCTGATCGGCGCGCCCAATGCCGGCAAGTCGACGCTGGTCAACCAACTGGTCGGCGCCAAGGTGTCGATCGTCACGCATAAGGTGCAGACCACCCGCGCCATCGTGCGCGGCATCGCCACGCACGACAACGCGCAGATCGTCTTCGTCGACACGCCCGGCATCTTCAAGCCGAAGCGGCGGCTGGACACCGCCATGGTGACCACCGCCTGGGGCGGCGCCAAGGATGCCGATGTCGTGGTGCTTTTGATCGACGCCGAGCGCGGCATCAAAGGCGATGCCGATGCCATCCTCGACCGGCTGAAGGACGTCCGCCAGCCGATGTTGCTCGTCCTCAACAAGGTCGACCGCGTCAAGCCCGAGATGCTTCTCGCGCTGGCCGCGACCGCGAACGAACGCGTGCCGTTCAAGCGCACCTTCATGGTCTCCGCGCTCACTGGCTCCGGCTGCAAGGATCTGCTCGACTATCTCGCCGAGACGCTTCCCCTGGGCCCCTGGTACTATCCGGAGGACCAGATCTCAGATCTGCCGATGCGCCAGCTCGCGGCCGAGATCACGCGTGAAAAGCTGTACCTCAGGCTGCACCAGGAGCTTCCCTATTCCTCGCATATCGAAACCGAGAAATGGGAAGAGAAGAAGGACGGCTCGGTCCGCATCGAGCAGGTCATCTATGTCGAGCGCGACAGCCAGAAGAAGATCGTGCTCGGCCACAAGGGCGAGACGATCCGCGCCATCGGCCAGGCGGCGCGGATAGAGATCGCCGAGATCCTGGAACAGAAGGTGCACCTCTTCCTGTTCGTGAAGGTGCGCGAGAACTGGGGCGACGACCCCGAGCGCTACCGCGAGATGGGGCTGGAGTTTCCCCATTAGCGTCGCCATCGATGCCGGTCTCGTTCGCCGGCTGGTCGACACGCAGTTCCCTGAATGGCGGCATCTGCCGGTGAGCCCGGTCGCCTTCGGCGGCTGGGACAACCGCACCTTCCATCTCGGCGACGAGATGGCGGTGCGCCTGCCGAGCGCCGCACCCTATGCGCTGCAGGTCGAAAAGGAACAGCGCTGGCTGCCGAAACTCGCCCCGCTGCTGCCGCTGCCCATTCCGACGCCGCTCGCGATGGGCGAGCCGGCGGAATTCTATCCTTGGTATTGGTCCGTCTATCGCTGGATCGAAGGCGAGACGGCGAAGACTGCGCACATCACCGACCTTCAGGCTTTCGCAATCGCGCTGGCCGATTTCCTCGTTGCCTTGAGGCGTATCGATCCGACGGACGGACCTGCGCCGGGCCAGCACAATTTCTACCGCGGCGGTCCGGTTAGCGTTTATGACGGAGAGGCGCGACAAGCCATCGCCGCGCTCGAAGGCCGCATCGACACGCGAGCCGCCACCACCGTCTGGGAGGCAGCCCTTGCCGCCGCCTGGCACGGCTCGCCGGTCTGGTTCCACGGCGACGTCGCTTGGGGCAACCTCCTCGTCGAGGACGGCAGCTTGAGTGCCGTCATCGATTTCGGCACATCAGGCATCGGCGATCCATCCTGCGACCTTGCCATCGCTTGGACCTTTTTCGAAGGCGACAGCCGCGAAGCCTTTCGCGAACGCATTGACGTCGATGACGCGACCTGGGCGCGCGGCCGCGGCTGGACGCTGTGGAAAGCGCTGATCACCGTTGCCGGACATGACGCCAACCAGGCCGAGGCCGCAGGGCAGCGCCGTGTGATCGACGAGGTGCTGGCGGATCACCGGAAATGGGCGTGATGGTTCAGGCAACTGCAAGCCGCGCCGCCGGCTGGCGCACGAAGCTTTCAGTGCCGTAATAGGTAACGATCGCGACCGCGATAACCGCCCAGATCGCGACACCGATCCACTGTTGCTGCACATAGTCGCCGTCGATGAACACCTTGCCGAGGAAGCGCACGCTGTTCTGGTGCGTGACATGCATCAGGATGGCGAGAAGCACGCTGCCGGTGTTCTGGTAGAGCCAGGTGAAGACGATGCCGGCCAGGACGACGTTGATCGTCCCGTAAAGGCTGAGGTCGCCGATCAGGCCGAGCGGGAAATGCCAGATTGCCCAGATCGTGCCGAGGATCAGACTGGCGGCGAGCGCCGAATGTTTGGCAAGCAGTCGCGGTGCTGCAAAGCCGCGCCAGCCGGGCTCCTCGCCGAGCGGGCCGCTGAAGACGGCGTAGAGCGCGATCATCGGCAGGATTTCGGAGAAGGCCGGGATATTGCCCCAGGCAGGCGGCGCTGAGCCGAACAGCGGATTGATCAGGATCGAGGCGAGTTGCGCCCCGAACGGCAAGCCGAACGCCACCAGATACCAGATCGGCCGGATGCGCCATTTCACCATTGAGGCCAGGATGGCCTTGACCGCGCTCCAGCCTCCGGCAAGTGCGGCCACGATGAAGCCGGAGACCGCCGGTCCGAAGGTGAACCAGGGAATGCTCTCGCCCTGCGACAAATAGAATGGGATGAACGCCAGCCAGGTCAGACCGAGCGCCAGCGAAAAGAAAACAGCCAACCGGTGTTTCCACACCAGATCCAGAAAGGAGCTCATGTCGAATCTCGCATCGGGCCATCGTTGCGAAAAGTCGCCCGCCCGCGAGGTCGACATTTCGGCGGTCTGCGCCGGCCATCCGGTCACGCGTCTGTATTTGGCGCCCGCGCGACCGCGAAATCCCGAACGCTTTCTGAGAAAATTCCGATATTTTGCAGTGGCAGCAGTCTCACGACATGGGCCGGACCAAATCTTGATTTCGCCGCCCAACAGGTGAAAAGCTCCGCTCATGGAATGGCGCGACGAGGGAATCGTTCTCGGCACTCGCAGGCATGGCGAAACCAGCGCCATCCTCGAGGTGATGACGCGCACCCATGGCCGCCATCTCGGCCTGGTGCGGGGAGGGCGCTCGCGCAAGCAGCAGCCGGTGCTGCAGCCCGGCAACCGCGTCGATCTCTTGTGGCGGGCGCGGCTCGACGAGCATCTCGGCATCTTCCAGGCCGAGGCGATCGAGATGAATGCCGCGCGGCTCATGGACAGCGCGATCGCCGTCTACGGCCTGCAGACCATGGCCGCGCATCTCAGGCTCCTGCCCGAGCGCGATGCCCATGGCGGCCTCTATGAGGCGCTTGCCGTGATGATTGCCCATCTCAGCGATGCCGAGGCGGCGGGCGAGTTGGTGGCGCGCTTCGAGCTGCTCATCCTCGACGAACTGGGCTTCGGCCTCGACCTCAGCCAATGCGCGGCGACCGGCTCCAGGCAGGACCTCGCCTATGTCTCGCCGAAATCCGGCCGCGCCGTGTCTCGCGCCGCGGGTGCGGCCTGGCACGACAAGATGCTGGCGCTGCCCGCCTTCCTGCAGCGCGGCTCCGGCCTGCGCGCCGACGCGGCGGCGCTCGAGGACGCCTTCCGGCTGAGTGGCTTCTTCTTCAGCCGCCATGTTTACGAGCCGCGCGGCCTCGAGCCGCCCGATGCCCGCGCCGGCTTCCTCGCCGCGCTGCGCCGGCATCATGCGGCAGTGAAGGCGATTGCCGGCGAGGCCGGATAGCAGAGGCAAGCGCCTACTCGGCGCCGCGCCGCTCCAGGAAATCATCGAGCATGGGGCGCTGGCCCTTGAGGATCTTGAGCCCAGCTTCGGGCAACGAAAACCAGCCGGCCCGATCCACTTCGGGGAACGCCTTCATCTTTCCCGATTTCGGCGGCCACTCCATGGTGAACATGGTGCTCTTGATTGCGTTTGTGTCGACATCGGCCTCGACGCTCCACGCCACCACGATCTTGCCGCCCGGCTGTCGATAGCTGCCGAGCGGCCGGAAGTCGCCGTCGATGGCGACGCCGAGCTCCTCCTCGGCTTCCCGTTTGGCGGCTTTGAGCTCATCCTCACCGTCGGCGATCAGTCCCTTCGGGATCGACCACGCGCCTTCATCCTTGCGCGCCCAGAACGGACCGCCTGGATGGACGAGCAGAAATTCGAACACACCGCCTATGTGTCTGTGGATCAGCAGCCCGGCACTTCGCTGCGGCATCGGTCACCTCACGGCATCCTTCTGATCGCGCGAAACTAGCACGAGTATTTCGGGGCAGAGGTCACGCAATCTCGCCTGCAATGCCGACAGCCTCGGCGGCCCGCCATTGGATAACCAGGCAAGTTGCTGGCAATCGGCCGCGAAACATGCTCGATCTTGTTAGCCGGCCCGATCTTGTTGATTGGCAAGACGCTGATTTGAGCCAGTCGCCTCGTTGCCGCATTTGTTGGCCACGACTGGTCTGGTTTTGAGGGAAACCGCCATGTTTTTCAGCCTGATCGCCATTGCCGCAGTCATAGCTCTTTTCGTCATCGTTTCACGGCAGCAGAACCGCATCGCGCTGGTCGAGCGCGAGCTCGGCATCCTGCGCGGCCTGGTTCAGTCGGGAGCTTCGCTGTCCGCGCCCAAGGTGGACGCCGCGCAGGAAGGTCTTTCCGAAGAGATCAAGGCAGTCGCGGCGCCTGTCACGCCGTTGGCCGACGGCACGACCGTTGCCGAGGAGGTCGTCGCAAAGCCCGAGGCCGCCGAAGGCGAGGCCGTGGCCGGCCCCTGGACGAAGGCCCAGTCGGCCGCGGCCTCGCCTTCGGCGGCCGAGACGCCCGCGCCCGCCAAGGCGGCGCGCCAGACCGATGTCGAGACGGCGCTGGGCACACGCTGGGCGGTCTGGGTCGGCGGCATCGCGCTGGCGTTGGGCGGCTTGTTCCTGATCCGCTACACGATCGAGGCCGGCATCTTCGGACCTGGCGTGCGCCTGACGATGGCCGGCATCCTCGGCCTGGCGCTGATTGCCGGCGCCGAATTCATCCGCCGCACCGGCTTCAGGGTGCCGGTGCAGGGCGCCGCCGGCGCCTATATCCCCTCGATCCTGACGGCTGCCGGCGCCTTCATCCTGTTCGGCACGGTCTACGCGGCGCATGGCATCTATGGCTTCATCGGGCCGGCGACCGCCTTCGCGCTGCTTGGCCTCATCGGCGTCGCCACCATTAGCGCCTCGCTGGTGCATGGCCTGGCGCTGGCCGGCATCGGCCTTGTCGGCGCCATGGTCACGCCGGCGCTGGTGGCAGCGCAGGCGCCCAATCCCTGGGCCCTGTTCGTCTATCTGGCGATCGTGCTTGCGGCGAGCGCGGCAACCGCCCGCATCCGCGACTGGAAGGCGCTCGTGGCAGCCGCTTTCGCCGGCACCGGCATCTGGACCATACTCTACATGGTCGACACGCCGGACGTGAACCTCGCCGCCGTCCTGTTCATCAGCCTCGCCACGCTTGCCGTGCTTGCCCTGGTCTGGGTCGCCCCGTTCTTGACCACTGGCCGCGACGAAGCGGCGCGAGGCTTCGACTGGCCATCGATCGTGCCCGGCTTCTTCATCGCCCTGAGCGCGCTAGACCTGTCCGTCGATCCGGCTTTTGCCAGCGCTGGCGATGCCTTGCACGGCGCGGTTCTCCTGGCTGCGCTGGTCGCGGTGGCGCTCTACCGGCCGCGCGCGCTTCCGCTGGTCTTCGCCGCCGGCATCGCCACCGTGCTGATCTATCTCGGCATCATCCCGCCCGCCACCATCGGCGCCAATGCGCTCGATGTCGGGCTGGACGCTCAGCCTTTGGCGTCGGCCGATACGCTGACTTTCCGCATCGGCATCGCGCTCGGCCTGGTCTTCCTTGCCGCCGGCTTCTGGGCAGCGCGCCGCTTCGCCGCTACCGCTCCGACACGCGCGGCTTGCTGGGCGGCCTGGGGCGTCATTGCTCCGCTGGTGGTGCTCACCGCGCTGTGGCTCACCTTCGGCGATATCGACCGCGACCTCCGCTACGCGCTGCCGGCCCTGCTGCTGACGCTCGGCTTTGCCATTGGCGGCGAATGGATCGCGCGCGCCGAGCAGCCGCCGCTGGCGGGCGGCCCGGCCGTGTCCTTCGCGCTCGGCGGCGCCGGCGTGGCCGGCCTGCTGATGCTGCACATGGCCTTCGGCTCGGACTGGACGACCGTGCTGCTTGGCGCCGCCGCCATTCTGCCGGCGCTCGCCACGCGCTGGCGCTCTTACCCCGTGCTGGGCTGGGTCGCGGTGGGCGCGGCGGTCGCGGTGCTTTGCCGCGTCGCCTTCGATCCGACCATCGTCGGAGCTGAATTCCTGTCCAGGACGCCGGTCTTCAACTGGCTGCTGCCGGGTTATGGCGTGCCGGCGCTCGCCTTCGGCTTCGCCGCCTGGCAACTCGGCCGCACCACCAACGGCCGGGCACGCCTTGCCATGGAGGCGGCCTCGGCGCTGTTTACGCTGCTCACCATCGCCATGCTGGTGCGCCATGCCATGCATGGCGGTGTTATCGACACCGGCGCGGTGACCCTTGCCGAACAGGCGATCTACACGCTGATCGCGCTCGGCGCCGGCGCCATACTGGTCGCCATCGACATGCGCTCGCCGAGCTCGGTTCTGCGCTATGGCTCGATAGCCGCCGGCGTTGTCTCGGCGGGCCTCATCGCCATTCAGCATTTCGTCGTGCTGAACCCGCTGCTGACGGACGAGTCGACCGGCACGATCCCGGTCTTCAACCTTCTGTTCCTCGCTTATCTGCTGCCGGCGGTCGCCGCCGGCGCGCTGGCGCTCTATGTCCGCGACAAGCGCCCGCGATGGTATGCGGCGATGTTGGCGCTGATCGCCGCTCTGCTTGCCTTCGCCTATGCCACTCTTTCGGTGCGCCGCCTGTTCAAGGGCGAGTTTATCGCCCTGTGGAGCGGGCTTGGACAGCTTGAGACCTACACCTATTCGGCGCTCTGGCTCGTCATCGGCGTGGCGCTGCTCACCGCCGGCGTCTGGCTGAAATCGCAGGTGCTGCGCATCGCGTCCGCGGTGCTGATCGCGGTCGCGGTGGTGAAGGTCTTCCTCTTCGACATGTCGGAGTTGGAAGGCGTGCTGCGCGCGCTTTCCTTCATCGGCCTCGGCGCAGTGCTGATCGGCATCGGCCTGTTCTACCAGCGGCTGCTGACGCGGGCGGCGCGGGAGAGCAGGGAGATTTCTTGACCGGATATTCGAAGTTGCATATATTGAATATTCATGAGAGGATATTCAAATGCCGCTCTACATACGTGACGATGAAGTGGATGCGCTGGCCACAAAATTGCAGCGCGAGACGAATGCGCAGAGTAAGACTGAGGCCGTGCGGACCGCGCTTCTGCACGAACTCGAACGTCATCGCGCCAAGGTGCCGCTGCACGTCCGGATCGTCAGGCTGCAAGAGGAGGCGAAGAAGATCGGTCTGCCCAATCCCGATTTCGACATGAAGAAGTTCACCGATGAGATGTGGGAAGATTGATGTTTGTCGACGCTTCGGCGATCGTCGCCATCCTCAACCAGGAACCCGGCTGGGAGGAATTGTCCAAACAGCTCTCCGGACCCGTCGAGTTCTACGTCTCAGCGATGGTCCGGTTTGAGGCGACCCAGGCTCTGGCGCGAGCCGGCGCGGGTTCGCGCAAGCCGACGGCCGAAGCTCTCCTCAAGGCTCGCGATCTGGTGGATCAGCTGGTCACGGAAATCGGCGCGGAAAGTCTGCCGATCGGCGACGAGATCGGTTCGCGTGCCATCGACGCCAGCGCTCGTTACGGCAAGGCCGTCGATCACCAGGCTGATCTGAACCTCGGCGACTGCTTTGCCTATGCATGCGCCAAGACGCTCGATGTTCCGCTGCTTTACAAGGGTAATGATTTCCTGCTGACCGATTTGAAATAATTGGCTTTCTCCTTGATAAGCGGGAATAAGCCGGCCTGCGCCCGCGTTATCCACGTGCTTGGGTAATCGCAGCGGTTCGGCCGCTTCGCGCTGACTGCTTGCACCGCGCCCAGAAGGCGCGTTCTATCGGGATGGAAAGCGACCACGAAACAAGCGGTCATGGACGACAAGAAGGCAGCGATCCTGAGCGAAATACCGCGGTTGCGGCGCTATGCGCGCTCGCTGCTGCGCGACCGCGATTCCGCCGACGACCTTGTCCAGGACTGCCTGGAGCGGGCGCTTGTGCGGCTCGACAACTGGCAGACTGGAGAAAGCCCCCGGAGGTGGCTGTTTACGATCATGCATCACTTGTTCATCGACCAGATGCGCAAGGTCAACCGGCGCGGCGAGGCGGCGATGCTGCCCCTCGAAGCCGGTGAGGCCCAAGCCGCGCCCGCCGATCAGGTCGAGACCATCGCCTCGCGCGAGATCATGGATGCCCTGCAGGCGATCAGCCCCGATCGCCGCGCGGCGTTGGTGATGGTCGCCATCGAGGGCTTTTCCTATGCCGAGGCCGCCAACATCCTTGGCGTGCCGGCCGGCACGCTGATGTCGCGCATCGCGCGCGGCCGCGAGGAATTGCGAGGATTGCTCGACGACACATCGCGTCGCCGCTCGATAAGGATCGTCGAGAAATGACCCGCCGCGATTTTTCCGAACGCGATATCCATATGGCCCTCGACGGCGAGCTGCCGGGCGAGGAGCGCATGGCCTATGACGCCTGGCTCGAGGCCAATCCCGAGATGAAGGCGAAGTCCACGCGCTACATTGCCGACCGCGCCGCCATGCGAGCCGCCTTGGCGGGCGTGATGGACGAGCCGGTGCCGGCGAGGCTGCGGCAGGTCGTGCTCGGCGAGGCGCCTGCAAAAGCATCGGCCTGGCGCTCGCGCTGGTGGCTGTCGGCCGCCGCGGCCGTGATGCTCGCAGTCGGCGGGCTCGGCGGCTATGTCGCCGGTGTCGACAGCATCGCCCGTGGCGGCGACGGCGACGACCAACTCGCCGAGCAGGCGATCGCCGCACATGTCACCTACGCTGCCGAGAAGCGCCACGCCGTCGAAGTCCCGGCGAGCGACAAGGACCATCTCCAGACCTGGCTGTCGAACCGTGTCGGGCTGAAGCTGGTCGCGCCCGATCTTGCGGCCGAGGGGTTCGAGCTGGTCGGCGGCCGGCTGTTGCCTGCCGGTGAGCAAGGCAAGGCGGCGATGCTGCTTTATGAAGACGCCAAGGGGGAGCGCATCTCGCTCTACGTCACCGCCGAATCGTCGGAGACATCCAAGGGCACCTACGCGGCCGAGGCGGGCGGACCGGCAGCAGTCTATTGGCTCGACAAGGGCTATGCCTGCGCGGTCGTCGGCTCATTGCCGCCGGAGCGCCTGTCGGACGTCGCAAAGAGCGCCTATGGCCAGCTGCTGGCCGGCATATCAAGCTGAACCGGCTGCGTTTTTCGGCGGCCGGCAGTCGCTTGAACAGCAATTCTGTTCAAACGCTTGGCCCTTTGCTGCGGCCGCGGAAACTGTCACAATTCGGCCCTAATCAAGGAGCGATAGCGCTTGATGAATACTGGCGCTTCGGCCAGTATTCGCGACGCATCCACCGGGGCCGTTTCTTAAACCCAATCGAGGTTCTCCCAAGCCCGCATGCCTGCCGAGATCCGCAAGGCCCGCGCGTCAGACGTCGATGACCTCGCCGCCATCGAGAAGGCCGTGTTTCCTGGCGACAGGCTGTCGCGCCGCTCCTTTCGCCAGTTCATCGAACGCGAGACCGCCGAGATGCTGGTGGCCGAAAACGAGGGCCGTGTCGCCGGCTATGCGGTGGTCCTGTTTCGCAAGGGCAGCGGCGTGGCTCGGCTCTATTCCATCGCTGTCGGTCCCTTCTTCGGCCGCCTCGGTATTGGCCGGCTCCTGCTCGCGGCCGCGGAAGAGGCGGCCTTCGAGCACGACCGTCTGTTGCTGCGCCTCGAAGTGCGCGAGGACAATGATCGCGCCATCCGTATCTACGAGCAGGCCGGCTATCGGAAATTGGGTCGCGAGCCCGACTACTACGAGGATGGCGCGACCGCGCTGCGCTACGAAAAGACGCTGCGCGGCGACACGCCCACGGCAACCAAAGTGCCGTTCTACCAGCAGACCTGCGAGTTCACCTGCGGCCCGTGCTGCCTGATGATGGCGATGGCGAATTTCGACCGTGGCTTCGTGCCCGATCCGGTCATGGAAATTCGCCTCTGGCGCGAGGCGACCACGGTCTTCATGATGTCGGGTCCCGGCGGCTGCGAGCCTTTCGGCCTGGCCGTCGCCGGCTATGAGAGCGGGCTCGCCGCCGAGATATTCGTGTCCTTCTACGGCGCGCTGTTCCTGCAGTCGGTGAGGAGCGAGGACAAGCGCCGGGTGATGGAGCTCGCCCAGGTCGATTTCCGCCGCCGCGCCGAGCTTTACGGCATCCCCGTCAATTATCGCCCCTTCGGCATCGGCGACATCCGCGACGCCCTGGCAGAGGGCAAGCTGGTGGTGGTGCTGATCAGCGGCTTCCTGATGTTCGGCAAGAAGGTGCCGCATTGGGTGCTGGCCATCGGTGACGATGGCGACCATATCCTGATCCACGACCCCTGGGTCGAGGATGAAAGGCAGGAAACGATCCTCGATGCCGCGAACATTCCGGTGCCCTACGACATTTTCATGAACATGGCGCAATTCGGCCGCGACGGCTTGCGCGCCGCCATCACTCTGGGAAAACGCTGAGACAATGACCTGGGTTATCCTGACAGGCAGGCAGAACGATCTCGACCAGGTGGCCACGCCCCACAAGATCATCACCAACCGCGACTATCTCGCTCATCCGGCGCTGTTCCGCGGCCAGCGGCCGAAGGTGATCAACCTGTCGAACAATTACGGCTATCAGAGCCGAGGCTACTATGCCTCGCTGCTGGCCGGCTCGCGCGGCCACCGGGTGATCCCGACCGTCGAGACCATGATCGACCTGTCGGAGCGCAAGCTCTACGAGCACGCCCTGCCGGAACTCGAGCTTGCCTTGAACAAATGCCGCAAGGACCTCGGCGGGACTTTTCCGGCCAAGGTCGGGATCTTCTTCGGCATCGGCCCGTCCAAGGTCTGGGACCGCTTCACCAGGCTTCTGTTCGACTGGTTCCGCGCGCCAGCGCTGGAGGTCCACATCAAGGACAGCGCCGAATGGGCTTCGATTCGCAAGATCGGCTTCCTGCCTTTAGCCCGCATGACGGAGAGCGAGGAAGAGTCCTTCCTGCAGTGCCTGGAGACCTACACCAGCCGCGAATGGCGTGACACCAAGGGCCGCACGCCGGCGCGCTACACGTTCGCGACGCTGGTCGATCCGCATGAGGAATTGCCGCCGTCGGAGATTTCCTCGCTGCGCTACTGGGCGAGGATCGCCGAGAAGATGGGCGTGGAAGTCGAGCCGATCACCAGGAAGGACCTTGCCAAGCTCGCCAATTACGATGCGCTGTTCATCCGCGAGACCACGTCGATCTCCAACCACACCTACCGCTTCGCGCGCCGCGCCCAGCAGGAAGGCATGCCGGTGATCGACGATCCGCTGTCGATGATCCGCTGCACGAACAAGGTCTATCTCAACGAACTGATGACCTACAACAAGGTGCCGGTGCCGCCGACGGTGATGATCGCGGGCACCTCCGACTTCGAGGTGGCGGCGCAGACGCTGGGTTTCCCGCTGGTGCTGAAGATCCCGGATTCGTCCTTCTCCCGCGGCGTCAAGAAGTGCGAGAACATGGCGGAACTGACCAAGCTAGCGACCGAATGGCTGGAAGATTCCGATCTCCTGATCGCGCAGAAATTCATCCCGACCGAATATGACTGGCGCGTCGGCGTGCTCGGCGGTCAGCCGCTCTTTGCCGTGCACTATCTGATGGCGAAGAAGCACTGGCAGATCGTCAACCACAAGGCCAGCGGCAAGCCCGACCAGGGCGGCATCAAGACGTTCACGCTGAAGCAGACGCCGCCGCATGTCGTCGAGACGGCGGTGCGGGCGGCAAAATGCATTGGCGACGGCCTCTACGGCGTCGACCTCAAGGAGACCAAGGACGGGGTCTTCGTCATCGAGGTCAATGACAATCCCAATCTCGACCATGGCTGGGAGGATTCCGGCGAGAAGGACGAGCTCTGGGTGCGGCTGACGCAGTGGTTCCTGGAACGCCTGGAGCGGCCGGAGAAGTAGGGGCGGGGGAAGGGGAACTGGGGAATTGAGGACTGAAGAACCGAAGAATTGAAGAATTGAAGAATTGAAGAATTGAAGAATTGAAGAATGGGGTGTCTGGCGGAGCCGCCTGTCCTTGCGCCATCAGTCCATCATTTCCTAATCTCCTCAGTTGCTCAGTTCCTGAGTTCTTCAATTCCCAATCCATTAAAACCGAGGGAAAAGTATGCTGTTCTTCGTAATCGAGGACTTTCACGGCTCGGACCGCAAGGAAATCTACCGCCGCTTCCGCGACAAGGGCCGGCTGAAGCCGGATGAACTCGTGGTGCATCACAGCTGGATCGCGGGTGACATGAGCCGCTGCTTCATGCTGGTCGAAGCCGATGACGCGACGGTGCTGCAGCGCTGGGTCATCGAATGGGCGGATCTGGTCGAGTTCGAGATCGTTCCGGTGGCCAGCAGCAGGGACATGGTCGCGGCATTGGCCGGACATCTTTGAAAGGTTTCGGGGCAGAAGCCAAATAGTGCAGTGTCACTCTAATTTGCTGTCGTATGCCTGCTCGCAGAAAGTGCACTGTCAACGAATTTGGGCTGTCGTCCGAGCCACAGCCAGCAAAGACATCCGCGCGATCGTCATTCCGGGGCGCAGCAAGGAGCGAAGCGACGCGGCGCAGACCCTAGAATCCATGCCGTTACGCTAAGGCGTTGCAACGGTTACAGAATTCTGCACCGTTGCGCCCCGCGGCAGAGATCACGGCATGGATACTCGGGTCAAGCCCGAGTATGACGAAGGGACGGGCGATACGGCTAACCTCGCGGGTTGGCGCTAACTGCGTTCGTTCAATTCTTCCGATGGCTCCCTCAAATGACCGCTATGGCATCGACCTCTATCAGGTAGCCTGGTGACATGATCGCCACGCCGACGATCACATTCGCCGGCTTGTGATCTCCAAACAGCGAAATCTGCGCGGCCTCGATGATCGGAACATGTTCATCGCGGTTGTAGTCGACGATGTAGATCGTGATTTTGCAGACCTGGTCGGGCCGGGCACCCGCCGCGCTCAGCGCTCGGCCGAGATTGGCGAATGACAGGCGCGCTTGCGCCGCAAAATCACCGTGCCCGACGAGCTTGCCGTTTGTGTCTTCGGGCTGCTGACCCGAGATGAACACCAGCTTGGATCCCGTCGCGACGACAACCTGGGTGTACATCTCCGGAACCGGCAGATCCGCCGGATTGATGAGTTCGAGCGACATCAAAAGATCTCCTGCTGCTTCGTTTGACTGAAAAGCCAGGCGGGCGCCAAGGATTGGTGCTCCGTTGCCCGAATTCCCTGAACTATGTCTCGGAGGACCGGGTGCCGAGCGCTGGCGAGTTGACCGCGCGCACGCACTCCCCGATCAGCCATTCCCGGAACGCGCCCACGATATCGCGCCTCGCGCCGCGTTCGGGGATCGTCAGGCAATAGGGCTGGCGCAGTTCCAGGGATCGCGCGGCGGCCCGCACCAGCTTGCCATCCTCCAGCGCTTGGGCGCAATAGATGCCTTGCGCCAGCGCCACGCCCAGCCCTGAAATGGCGAGATCGAGCGCTGCTCGTGACGAGTTCGCGGAGAGACCGCGTTGTGTCGCACGGCCCGGCTCGCTTCCCGCCGCCTCGAACCAGTTGCGCCAGGATGGAAAGGACGCTCCGGTCGGTCCCCAATCGGTGTGGATCAACGGCAGGTCCGCAAGGCCGTCGGATACGGTCGCTCGGGCCAGCGTCGGCGCGCAGACGGGATAGACGGCGTCCTTGACGATCTCCTCGGTCGGATGCTCGCGGTAGTGCGGACCATAGGAGAGGCGGATATCGATCAATTCATGATCGAAGGGCACCGGATCGTCGTCGCCCCTGAGCGATATATCGGCGGCGCCATGGGATGCGACGAAGCCGGCGAGCCGCTCGGAAAGCCAGCCCATCGCCATGGAAGGCGGCACCGAGATCACGAGCCTCGGCCGGAACGCGCCGCCAACATCGCGCGCAACGCTGCCAATTTCCCGGAAGGCCATGCTAAGCCGCGGCAGCATCTCCACCCCGGCCTCGGTCAGCACGGCCCGCCGGTTGATCCGGTGGAACAGTTGTCGTCCCATCTGCTCCTCGACGGTGCGGATAAGCAGGCTGACGGCCGCGGCCGAGATCGACAGCTCCTCCGCTGCGGCGGCAAAGCTGCCTGTCCGTGCTGCCGCTTCGAAGGCCTGAAGTCCGCGCAAGGAGGGAAGGGCGACCATGGCAACCAGAAAGATAAGATGATCTTATCTATTTCGCAGAAATCCTCGTTTTTCGAAAGGTTTCTTTCTGGGTATGGTGGCTGCATGAACGCCATCGACCACAACGCAGCAATCGACCATCGCTCCGTGATAGCCTCGCTGACGAATGAGGAGCGCGGCCGGCTGACCGGTAAATCCGATGGGCCGGGCCTTCTCCAGTTCGCCCTCCATCTCGGGGCGGTCATCGTCCTTGGCGTGCTGATCGCGGCCAAGGTGCCGTTCTGGCCGGCCCTGATGCTGCCGCAGGGCATCCTGATCGTCTTCCTGTTCAGCCTGCTGCATGAGACCGTGCACCGCACGGCCTTCGAAACGCAGTGGTTGAACGATGCCGTCGCGCGTTTCTGCAGCCTGGCGATCGCGCTGCCCGCCGACTGGTTCCGCTATTTCCACTTCGCCCATCACCGTTTCACCCAGGATCCGGAGAACGATCCGGAACTGGCTTTCCCGAAGCCAGAGACCTTGTGGCAGTACATCGTCCACGTCTCAGGACTGCCGGTGTGGTGGGGCCACTTCAAGACGCTCTACACCAATGCGATGGGGCGCTGCCGGGACAGCTACGTGCCGCCCAAGGGTCTGCCGAAGGTGAAGACCGAGGCGCGGGCGATGATCGCCTTCTATGTCGTCCTGCTGGCGCTTGCGGTCTGGTTCAAAGCGTCGGTGCTGCTCACTGTCTGGATCCTGCCCGCGCTGCTCGGCCAGCCCTTCCTCAGGCTCTATCTGCTGGCCGAGCACGGCCGCTGTCCCTTCGTCGCCAACATGCTTGAAAACACCCGCACGACGCTGACCAACTGGTTCGTGCGCAAGCTCGCCTGGAACATGCCTTACCATGCCGAGCACCACGCCTATCCGGGTGTGCCGTTCCACCAGTTGCCGGAATTCCACCGGCTGATCGAGCGGCACCTCAAGGTGATCGAGCCCGGCTATGTGAGCTTCCACCAGAGGTACATCGAGACGCTGCGCTAACGCATGTCGATATTCAGGTGAGGCCGGCCTGCAAATGCCGATTTCCTGCGCTTCCGGTGCTCACGTACTTGAAGTACGCTCCGCTCCGGTTCTCGGAACTCGCCATTTTCGACTCGGCCTGACCTGAATCTCGACACGCGTTAAGGGGCAGAAATCAGCCTGACTGGCGCAGCAGCGCCTGCGAACGGAGCAGCCGGCTCATGTCGGCCGCCTTGGCGGGCACGCCGATCAGATAGCCTTGCGCCTCACCGCAGCCGGCCCTGCGCAGCATGTCGAGCTGCGCTTCGGTCTCGACGCCTTCGGCGGTGACGGTGATGCCGAGCTCGGCGCCAAGGCCGATCACCGTGCGCACGATCGCCGCCGTGTCGCGTCTGTCGAGGTCGCGGATGAAGGAGCGGTCGATCTTTATCTTGTCGACGGGGAAGCGTCTGAGATAGCCGAGCGAGGAATAGCCGGTGCCGAAATCGTCGAGCGCGATGCGCACGCCGAGACCGCGCAATTGGCTCAGCGTCTTCAGCACCGCGTCGCTTTCGTCCATCATCACCGTTTCGGTGATTTCGAGCTCCAGGCGGTCGGCCGCCAGGCCCGAAAAGGCGAGCGCCGAGATCACGCTGCGGGCGAAGCCGCCGCTCTTGATCTGCGCGGCCGAGACGTTGACGGCCATGCGCATCTCCGGCGGCCAATGGGCAGCCACGTTGCACGCCTTGCGCAACGCCCAGTCGCCGAGGGGCACGATCAGTCCAGTCTCCTCCGCGGCGGGAATGAAGTTTTCCGGCGACACCAGGCCGCGCGATGGCGAGCGCCAGCGCATCAGGGCTTCCGCGCCGACAATTTCGCCGGAGCCGATGTTGAGGATCGGCTGGAAATCGAGCTCGAACTCGCGCTTGGAAAGGGCTGCTTCGAGATCCGCTTCAAGCGCGCGGCGCTCCCGCATCAGGGCATCCATGCTCGGCTCGAAGAAGCGATAGACGTTGCGACCTTCGCTCTTGCCCCGGTAGAGCGCCATGTCGGCGTTGGTGAGCAGCGTGTCGGCATCGTGTCCGTCGCCGGGATAGAGCGCGATGCCCAGGCTTACGCCCACATGCATTTCGCGTCCCTTGTCGCGATAAGGTTTGCCGACGATCTCGACGATGCGCTTGGCGAGCTTTTCGGCGTCGGCGGCGCTCTTGGTGCCGAACTGGATGATGGCGAACTCGTCGCCGCCGAAGCGGGCCACCACGTCTTTGCTGCTGCGCACGGCGTGCAGCAGCCGCATGGCGACGCATTTCAGCAGCCAGTCTCCGGCCGGGTGGCCGAATGTGTCGTTGACTGCCTTGAAGCGGTCGAGGTCGAGCGAGAGGATCGCCAACGGCTTGGCCTTGGCCTCGCCAAGCGCCTGGTCCAGCTTTTCGCGAAACATCGAGCGGTTGGGCAGGTTGGTCAGGGTGTCGTGATGCGCAAGATGCGTCATGCGCTCCTCGGCGCGCCGCTGCTCGGAGACATCATCGAAAGTCACCACCCAGCCGCCGCCCATCGGCTGGCGTACGACGAGGAACGTCCTGCCGTCGGATAGGTGGCGGTAGGTCGAGTGCATCTTCCCCGCCTGCAGGCGGGCTTGGGTCTTGGTGACTTCGCTGTCGACGTCGAGCTTGGTGTAGATGCCGAGTTCGAGCAGCCGTTCGAGCGCGTCGCGATGCGTCGTTCCATATGGGAAGTCCGCCGCAGCGACCTTGTAGAGTTCCAGAAAACGCTGATTGCGCACGATCATCTTGCCGTCGGCGTCATACATCAGCAGGCCTTGCGACATGTTGGCCAAAGCGGCGTCGAAGCGGCGGTGCTGCTCCTTCAGCTCCTCTTCGGCGCGCCGCTGCACGGTCACGTCCTCATAGATCGACACCCAGCCGCCGGAAGCCAGCGGGCGATGCGAGATGACGATGATGCGTCCGTCCGCCAGCGTCTCCTCATAGGTCGAAGGCCCGGCGCCGTCGATGTAAGGCTTGCGAACGGCATAGAGTTCTTCGGCGCTTTGCGAGGCGACGCCGATATCGACGCTGTGCTGCAGAATGTCGAAGAAGCGGATGCCAGGCTTCACCACCCTGGCGTCGAGGCGGAAGAGGTCGATATAGTTTCGGTTGCAGATGATCATCCGCTCATCGGCGTCGAACATGCACAGCCCATGCGACATGTTCTCGACGGCGGCCGCGAAACGCTCGTTCTGGGCACGAAGTTCTTCAGCTATTCGTCGAACCGGGCCAACACCGGCCGCTCTTCGCTTTCCGGCGACCGAACCAGTCTTGACATGTGCGCCGGGCATGAGCACGCCTTCGGACCGTGGCCGAACGCAATACTGTCCTGCTCGCCGGTTAATTTAGCGTTCTTTTAGATGGCGGAATTCACGGCAAGCGAGGACTGGCGCCTGGCTTCCAGTGTCTTGAAACGCTTGAGGAAAGCCGTTTGCGCCCAGGTCACGGATTTTGGCGTGAAGTCGAAGCGGTCGGCGGAGAAGCCGCGCGGCCGGCCGAAATACTCCGTCGCTTCCGCCGTCGAAAAGCCGGCCAGCAGCGTCGCCTCGTAATAGGCGGCGATCTGGTCGGCGCGCTTGATGTCCTTGCGCAGGGCTGCGCTGAACTCCGCTGGCAGCGAGAAACGCAGATGGATGGCGCGCTGCAGGCGCAACTCGCAATCCTTGTAGGAGCCGCCCATCACCGATTTGAACGGCGAGATCATGTCGCCGATGACATATTCCGGCGCGTCGTGCAGCAGCGCGGCAAGCCGCGCCTCGGCCGTGGCCTGCGGCGCCAGCTCGCCATAGAGCGCTTCGACCAGCAGCGAATGCTGCGCGACCGAAAAGGCATGCTCGCCGCTGGTCTGGCCGTTCCAGCGGGCGACGCGGGCCAGGCCGTGCGCAATGTCGGCAATCTCGATGTCGAGCGGTGAGGGGTCGAGCAGGTCGAGCCGCCGCCCCGAAAGCATGCGTTGCCAGGCGCGCGGCGGCGCGCCGGCCCGGTCGGCGGCCATCAGGCCTCCTCCGCGCTGACCGCGCCTTCAGGGAAGCTGAACTTCGCCCAGGCGGGAATCGCGAGCATAACCGGAACATCGCCCGCCACGATCGCCTCGCCGGCGTCGAGCGCCGCCTTGACCCGGTCGATGCGGGCAATGGCAAGGCCGGTCCTGCCGCTAACCGAGCCGAGCGCGCCCACCGGCCGGCCGGCGACGGCGAGCTCGGTCCTCGAAGCGGGCAGGGGGTCGTCAGCCGATGCGATCAGAACCCGGCGCCGCGCGGTGCCGCGATGCTGCATGCGCGAAACCACTTCCTGGCCGATATAGCAGCCTTTCTTGAAGCCGACGCCGCCGGTTTCGTCGAGCAGCACATCATGCGGGAAGGCGTCACCAAGCTGGTAGTCGGAGCCGCTTTCGGCGACGCCGTTGGCGATGCGAACGGCTTTCCAGCCATCAGGATCGCCACCGTCCTTTGCCCCGCCGCCATAAGCACGGCTTACCGCCACATCGCGAAACCGCGTGTCGGCAAGCACCGTTGAATCGGAAGATGAGGCGGTTGATTCATCGCCCCACGCGACCGTGACAACCACCTGATCCTGCTTGGCAATCTCCGCTTTTGCCCTTAGCCGATAAAGCATCAGCCGGCGCACGAAGTCGTCAGCGATGTCGGCCCGGCAGTCGAGCCGAAAACCGTTGTCGCCGGCGCGCGAGATCAGGAAATCGAACAGGATCCTGCCCTGCGGCGCCAGCAGCGCGCCGGGTTTGGCCTCGGCGGGGCCGAGCGTATCGAGATCGGTGGTGAGGATGTTCTGCAGGAAATGCTCGGCTTCGGGGCCTGACACGGTAATGAGCGCGCGGTCGTTGAGCTGGGCAAAGGACATGAGGGTAAAATCGGCCTGATCTTGCAAAACGTTCGGTCATTACGTAAGCCGGCCACACTCCCCCCGCAAGAGATTGGACCTGCCCATGGCAACCACCTTCGACCTCATCCTGACAGGCGGCACCGTGGTCAACCATGACGGAGAGGGTCGCCGCGACATCGGCGTGAAGGCCGGACGCATCGCGCGGATCGGCGATCTCGCCCAGGCCTCGGCCGGCGAAACCATCGACTGCACGGGCTTGCACATCCTGCCGGGTGTTGTCGACGGCCAGGTGCATTTTCGCGAGCCGGGGCTGGAGCACAAGGAAGACCTGGAGACCGGCTCCCGTGCAGCGGTGCTCGGCGGCGTCACCGCCGTCTTTGAAATGCCCAACACCAATCCGCTGACCACCAGCGAGGCGGCGCTCGCCGACAAGGTGCGCCGCGCCACCGGCCGCATGCATTGCGATTTCGCCTTCTGGGTCGGCGGCACGCGCGACAACGCTCGCGATGTCGGCGAGCTGGAACGGCTGCCGGGAGCGGCCGGCATCAAAGTGTTCATGGGCTCGTCCACCGGCGACCTTCTGGTCGAGGACGACGAAGGCGTCGCCTCGATCCTGCGCAACACCCGCCGCCGCTCCGCCTTCCATTCGGAAGACGAATTCCGTCTGCGCGAGCGGCTCGGCGAGCGCGTCGAGGGCGATCCGTCGTCGCATCCCGTCTGGCGCGACGAGATCGCAGCACTTCGCTGCACCGAGCGCCTGGTGCGCATCGCCAGGCAGACGCGCGCGCGCATCCATGTGCTGCACATCTCGACGGCCGAGGAGATCGTCTTCCTCGAACAGCACAAGGACGTCGCGACCTGCGAGGCGACGCCGCACCATCTGACGCTAAGCGCCGACGACTATGCCAGGCTTGGCACGCTGATCCAGATGAACCCTCCGGTGCGGGCCTCGCGCCACCGCGACGGCGTCTGGCACGGCATTCATGAAGGCATCGTCGACGTGCTGGGGTCCGACCACGCGCCGCACACGCTGGCCGAGAAGGCAAAGCCCTATCCGGCCTCGCCCTCGGGCATGACCGGCGTGCAGACGCTGGTGCCGATCATGCTGGATCACGTCAATGCCGGCCGGCTCACCTTGCAGCGCTTCGTCGACCTTTCCAGCCACGGTCCGCAGCGCATCTTCGGCATGGCCAGGAAAGGCCGCATCGCCGCCGGCTACGATGCCGATTTCACCATCGTCGACCTGAAGCGGCGCGAGACCATCACCAACGCCCAGGCCGGCTCCAAGGCCGGCTGGACGCCCTATGACGGCAGGGAGGTCACCGGCTGGCCGGTCGGCACCTTCCTGCGCGGCACGCGCGTCATGTGGGAAGGTGAGATCGCGACACCCGGCCAGGGCAGAGCGGTGGAGTTTTCTGAGGCGCTGCCGGCTTGAGCAATTCCAGGAAAAGCGTGAGCGATTTTCCGTCCGGAATTGCGCCAAAACAAAAGGATGGAGCGTTTCACCGTTTCCGTGAAACGCTCCATCTCCGCCAAAATTGGATTTGTTAAACGCTCTGCATTATCTTGAATGCGCTATGACCGAGAACATCGCGCCGATCATTCCTGCAGAGTTTCCGGAGCTTCAGGCGCTGGCATGGAACCGCGATGTCGCGCGCCCCATCCCCGCCAAAGAGGCCTTTGCGCTTTATGAGCGCAACTGGCGCTTTGTCGATCAAAAGGGCCTCACGGCGCGTGAGAAGCTGCTTATCATGAAGTTGGCTGACGAATTCGGCCATGGCATCCTTCTGACCACTGCCTAAGCCGTCGCGACGGCCCTACCAATAGGCTTAACGGACATCGTTTCGTTGCCCCGCCACATTGCCATACCTGGTCTGCCTCAATCTCCGGCGACAAAGAACAGCCACTGGCCCGTCGGCGTGATGCCGACGCGGTAGAAGATGTAAGCGCCGAACTGCTTCATGTCGTCATAGTCGCTGGCCGTGACCAGCTTGAACAATTCGACGCGTTGCCTGGCATCGAGCTTGTCGAGCGGCAGCGCGAAGAAATACGGCCAGACATAGAGTTCCTGCGGCGTGCCGGTGTCGACATGCACATAGCCGGCCGAAAGCACCTCTTCTAGGATGGCGAGGATTTCCTGGCCGTCGCTGTCGCCAGAAAGGCCCTTGAGGAAGGTGATCGGGTCGCCGTCGATGTCGCCCAGCGACAATTGCGTCATGGCATCGCCCTTGCCGATCAGCGGCCGCAGCTTCTCGATGTCGCCGGTCCGGCAGGCCTCGATGATCAGCCCATGCATGCGCTTGACGGGTTCGGGGAGCGTGTCGAGGTCATAGACGACCGCCGACGGCGGTTGATCAGGATCGGCGCGCGGGCTCGTGATGCCGCCATTGGCAGGCGGCGTTTCCGGCTCCGACTTGTCGCTGTCGTCGGCCGGCTGGCCGCCGTCCGTGGGTTTGGTGCCAGGGGCCTCCGGTATCGGCGCGGTGCTGCCGGGCGCGGCGCTGTCGCTGTTGGCGGGCGGGGTCACCGGGGAAGGCAGGTCCTCGCGCTGGATCTCGCTCAGGGCGTGGGAAGGTGTGCTGGCGAGGCATAAAGGCAGCGCCAGGCAGGAAGCGGTGATCAGGATGTTGAGGGTCAGCCCACGCGGCCGGCCTGACATCGAAAATCTCACCGCTTGCCTCTGTTACCCGGGCCGGTCCGGGCGGCGCCTTGAATGGTCAAGCGCATGGGCATGATGCCCAAACGGCGTGCCCCCGTCAAAAGTCACTGTCGAAAAGTCGCCGTTAAAACGGATGACTAGTGCTTCAGCCGTTCCGGCTCGAAGGCGCCGGCGATCACCTTTTCCCGCATGCGGTCGAGCAGCGCCAGCGCCGAGGTCTCGCCATTGGCGCGCAACATCTCGCCGAAAGCCGTCTCCAGCGCT
Source organism: Mesorhizobium sp. WSM3859 (assembly GCF_002295065.1). Lineage (GTDB taxonomy): Bacteria > Pseudomonadota > Alphaproteobacteria > Rhizobiales > Rhizobiaceae > Mesorhizobium. Next base: position 299,181 of record NZ_NSGG01000002.1, on the reverse strand, counting down.
GCCTCGGCGATGATCTCCGGTTCGATGCCAGCCGACAGGCCTTCCGCCCAAGCCTCGCTGTGGCTCTCAACAGCGGTCAGGCGTTTTTCTTCCCTGACCAATGCGTCGATGTCGCTGACACCATGTTCCATTGCGATGTCCACCTTACTGCAAGCGACGATCCGACAGTGGACCGAGCTTGGGCTTTCAGTTCGTCCGCAGTCTCAATTAAGTCATTGTAAATACGACATTTTTAGGGTCGAAATTCACATTGTCGGTGAGACTGCGCTCACTCGATGCCGAGCTTAGCCGATTAGGCAGGCTTGCGGCATCAAAACCTTCAGTTTGAGTTAATTCCGCAATCGCGCGCTAACGTTTCATTAACACTGTTGCGAAACCGCAACAGATGATTGCACCAGAGCGGGACAGGAGACAATAAGGCAGGTCACATTGACGCCAATTGTCGCAAGAAATCCGCGCAAAACGTTTGCTGTCGGCCGAGCCGGCCTCAGTTCCCGTAGCGCGAAGCGATGTCGCGCGACAGCGTCTCGCCTTCCTTCATGTAACGGGCAATGGCCGCGGTCGCCGAAGGCGTGCATTGTGTGTAGGTACCGCTGAAGGAGCGGTAGCCGCGGTTGAAGGAGGCGATGAAGCGGGCGCGCCGGTCGGGGTCCGGATTTTCCGACTCGAGCAGCTTTTCCATTTCGACCCGCCACTGGTCGCCCTTTTCGCCGCACAGGTTGCGCAGGAAATGCAGCGATCCCAGCACTTCCGCCAGCCGCATCAGCCCCGGCTCGAACGGCGCCTCGGTGGCGCGCGCCGGGGCCGGCGAGGCGGCGATGCCGACGGCGAGGCACGCGGCGAGAAGTGGGGAAGCGCGGGTCATCTGAGCCTTGCGAAGAAAGGGCAAGGCTTTGTGGCGAAACATTTTGTCGCCTGCAAGGCCATTCTGGATGCTCACCGCGTGGCGCGTTGCGCGGGACCGAGCAATCCCTCGGCGACCGAGAACACGTCGCCGGCAAGCGGCATCTCTGCCATTTCCGCCAGCGTGTAGAACGCCGCGGTCTCGGCATCGTCGCTGGCCACGGGTTCGCCGCCGGCATAGGCGGCGCCAAACACCGTCAGCAGGTAGTCGACAGCGTGATTCTCGCCGCTGCCGTCGATATGGATGTCGCGCAACGGGCGGTAGCCGATGGCCCGCAATCCGGTCTCTTCCAGCAATTCGCGTGCCGCCGCCGCCTCGAGCGTCTCGCCCTGCTCGACCTTGCCGCCGGGGTAGGCGTAAAGCCCTTTGGAAGGTGCGCGTGCACGCTTGACCAATAATACGGTCTTGGCCCGCACGACGGCAACGGAGACGGCCGGGACGATCTTTCTGGATTGCATGAGAGCCGATTTGTTAGCAGCCTTGTTGCGGACCGGTTGGTCCAATCTAGCTTTAGCCGTTGCGACATCGCGGTTCCATCGCCACTTTCATCGAACACCAACTGACGAGCCCAGATCCATGGCCGGACGCTTCGCCTTGACCGCCACGCCAGAACAGACCGCGGCGTTCCTCGGCCTGGCCGAATTGGAGGCATTTCCGCCCCGCTACAACATTGCGCCGACGCAGCCGGTGCTGATGGCGCTTGCCGGCCCACAGCGCGAGCCGGGCTCAAATCTGCCGGACCGTCAGGCGATGCTGGTGCGATGGGGCCTGATCCCGGCCTGGGTCGAGGACACCAGGGAATTCCCGCTGCTCTTCAACGCCCGTGCCGAGGGCGTGCTGCAAAAGGCCTCGTTCAAGACCGCCATGCGCCACCGCCGCGCTCTTGTGCCTGCGTCGGGCTTTTACGAGTGGCAGCAGTCTGGCGGCAATAAGGGCCAGCCTTACTGGATCCGGCCGAAGCGTGGTGGGGTGATCGCCTTCGCCGGCCTGATCGAGACTTTTTCAGAACCGGGCGGTTCCGAGATGGACACCGGCGCGATCATCACGACTGAGGCCAATGCCGGCATTGCCCATATCCACGACCGCATGCCGGTGGTCATCGAGGAACGCGACTTCGCTCGTTGGCTCGATTGCCGCACACAGGAGCCGCGCCACGTGCTCGATCTGCTTAAACCCGCCGAGCCGGATTTCTTCGAGGCGATACCGGTTTCCGACCTGGTCAACAAGGTCGCCAACACCGGGCCGGAAATCCAGGATCGCGGCATCGTTTCGCCGCAAGCCGAAAAGGCCAGGCGCCAGAAGCCTGGCGCGGACGAAAACCAAATGACTTTGTTTTAGCGAAGGCTGCTTGCCCGAAAGGCTGCTTTGGGGCCTTCATCTCCAGGGCGCTTGTGGCGCCCTCATCACCGGCGTCCCATCGTCGGGACCGTGCCGGTCGTGCCTTCTTAGGCAGCGCGCGGCGAAACGATCTTCTGCGCGGGCTTCTTCTTCTTCGCTGTGTGGAGGAGGGCGGCGACGATGGCCGCCGGGCCGATCGCGCGGTAGTGGTTGGCCAGCGCGGGCTGCGTTTGTCGGTTCTGTTCCTGCTTGTTGCGAGCCATGGTTCTCTTCCCTGGTAACGGTTTCGTGTTCAGCGTTTGCGGGTCGATTCGGACCAAATCGTGACACCGGGCGGTCTAGCCGGCGAATGTTTCATCACTGTGCCGACATGTTTAATAAAATGTTTCGCCTCGTCTTTACCTGTGATCCAACGACATCTTTCCTAAGCCGAGCGACTTGACGGCAACACCCGCCAGCGCGATAAAGCCGGCCATGAAAACGTCTTTCGCCATTTGTGGCATTTGCGTTATTGGCTAGCCTCGCGCTGGTCCGGACGTTTTCGCCTCATCTTTCCCCAGATCGGAAAAAACGCCCCGGCCAGCAGGCTGGAGTCCGTTTTGCGCCGTGGCGCAGGCAAGGCTCCATCCAAATCTAAGGGATCGGAAGGGCACGCATGTCTGACGCATCGAAGGGCCTCAGCCTCTACAACACGCTGACGCGGACGCAGGAACCTTTCGTTCCGATCGACCCGCAAAATGTGCGCATGTATGTCTGCGGCCCGACCGTTTACGACTTTGCCCATATCGGCAATGCCAGGCCGGCGATCGTCTTCGACGTGCTTTTCCGCCTGTTGCGCCAACTCTACGGCGAACAGCACGTTACGTATGTGCGCAACATCACGGATGTCGACGACAAGATAAATCTTAGGGCGCTGCGAGACTTCGGCGGCGAGATCGCGGCCGGCAAGCTGTCGCTCAATGACGCCATCCGCAAGGTCACCGAAAAAACCGCCGACCAGTACCATAAGGATGTCGCGGCGCTCGGCTGCCTGCAGCCGACCTTCGAGCCGCGGGCCACCGAGTTCGTCGCGCCCCGCGCCGACGGCAAGGCCGACATGCTGTCGCTGATCCGCCAGCTGATCGAGCGCGGCCATGCCTATGTCGCCGGCGGCGAGGTGCTGTTCGACACCGCATCGATGCCGGACTATGGCGAGCTCTCGAAGCGCAATCTCGACGAGCAGCAGGCGGGCGCGCGCATCGCCGTCGACGCGCACAAGAAGAACCCCGGCGATTTCGTGTTGTGGAAACTGTCGAGCCCGGAAGAGCCCGGCTGGGAAAGCCCGTGGGGCAGGGGCCGGCCCGGCTGGCACATCGAATGCTCGGCCATGTCTGCCGCCTATCTTGGCGAGGTCTTCGACATCCATGGCGGCGGGCTGGACCTGATCTTCCCGCACCACGAGAACGAGATCGCCCAGTCCCGCTGCGCCCACGGCACCAAGGTCATGGCCAATGTCTGGATGCACAACGGCTTCCTGCAGGTCGAAGGCCAGAAGATGTCGAAGAGCCTCGGCAATTTTTTCTCCATCCATGAGCTGCTGGAGACCGAGACTTTCGGCGGTAGGAAATGGCCTGGCGAGGTGCTCAGGCTGGCGATGCTGATGACGCATTACCGCGAGCCGATCGACTTTTCCGTGCGCAAGCTGGAGGAAGCGGAAAACACGCTGCGCAAATGGAAGCGCGCCGCCGATCTTGCGCCTGTGGCCGCGAAGCACCTGCCGGTCGAGGTGGTGGAAGCGCTATCCGACGACCTCGCCACCTACACCGCCTTCCAGCGGCTGACGCAGCTGGCCGGTGAGGCGGTCGAGGCTGGCGGCGATGTCGGGAACGGCGCAGCCGCTTCGCTGAAGGCGGCGCTGGCCTTCCTCGGCTTCGATGTCGGCGCGGCCAAGGTGGACGAGGATGCGGTGGCCAAGGCAATCGCGGATCGGCTCGCGCTGATCGCCGCCAAGAACTGGGCGGAGGCGGATCGCATCCGGGACGAGCTATTGGCTCAGGGCGTGCAGTTGAAGGACGGCAAGGATCCCGTCACCGGGGCGCGCGTGACGACGTGGGAGATCAAGCGGTGAGGGTGGTTGCCCCCATGCGGGAGAGGTTGGAGCGAGGCCCCCCTCTCTGTCCTGCCGGGCATCTCCCCCTCAAGGGGGGAGATTGGATGTCACGCGGACTTTCGCCAATCGCCGACGTGGCAGATGAGATGCCGTCGGCGAAGCTGCTGATCTCCCCCCTTGAGGGGGAGATGCCCGGCAGGGCAGAGAGGGGGGCCTCGCGATGACTCATCACCGGATATCTCCTGTCAACCGCGGCAATGCGCGCAAGATGCGCAAGGCGATGACAGACGCCGAATTGAAGCTCTGGAATGAGGTCCGCGCCGATAGGCTGATGGGAATGGCGTTTAGGCGTCAGATGCCCATAGCTGGCTACATCGTCGATTTTGCCTGCCCCAAGAAGAAGCTGATCGTCGAGCTGGACGGCTCGCAACATGCTTCGCCTGAAAACTCGGCGTCTGACGCTGCGCGAACCGCCACCATCGAGGCGCTCGGCTGGACCATCCTGCGCTTCTGGAACGACGACGTGATCCGCGATATCGACAATGTCTGCCAGCACATCGTCATCGTGGCCGGCCTGGCCGATGCGCCCGCGCCACCAAGGGAGGAGCTCGTCATATGATCGATCATCTCGGCATCACCGTATCCGATTTCGACGCGTCGAAATCCTTCTACGACAAGGCCATGGCGCCGCTCGGCGCTTCGCTGCTCTACATAGTGCCGCAGGAATATACCGGCGGCGACAAGGTCGGCGGCTATGGCCGCGATCGACCGGTGTTCTGGGTGAGCGCCGGCAAGGAGAAGCCGAAGGACCATCAGCACATCGCCTTCACCGCGCGCAGCCGCGCCGAGGTCGACGCCTTCCATGCGGCAGCGCTTGCCGCCGGCGGCAGGGATAATGGCGGGCCGGGCCTGCGTCCGCATTATCACCCCAACTATTACGGCGCCTTCGTCTTCGATCCCGACGGCAACAATGTCGAGGCTGTCTGCCATGAACCGGAGTGAGCCCCTAAAGCAGCCCATGAAACGGAGTGAGCGATGAGCCTCGACAACAGGCCGGTCTACACCGGCGGCTGCCAATGCGGCGCCGTGCGCTTCCGCGTCGAAGGCGCGCTGGGCGAGGCGTCGATCTGCCATTGCCGCATGTGCCAGAAGGCGAGCGGCAATTTCTATCTGCCGCTGGTGTCGGTGCGCGGCGCCATGCTCGACTGGACGCGCGGTGAGCCGAAGCGCTTCCGTTCGTCCAACGCCGCCTGGCGCGGCTTCTGCGCCGAATGCGGCACGCCGCTGACTTTCGAGGCGCCCGACGGTATCGCGCTGGCGATCGCTGCTTTCGACGATCCGACCGGCATCGCGCCCACCATCCAGTGGGGGACGGAAGCGAAGCTCCCCTATGTCGACGGCATCCCGAAGCTGCCGTCCGAGGACACGATGGCCGATATCGGCTCTGCGCCTTACCTTGCCGAGCTCGTCTCCTATCAGCATCCAGACCACGACACCGACCAATGGCCGCCGGAGGAAAGACCATGACCGATCAAGTTCGAACCGGCGGCTGCCAGTGCGGCGCCGTGCGTTTCCGCGTGCACGGCAAGCTCGGACGCCCGTCCATCTGCCATTGCCGCATGTGCCAGAAACAGTTCGGCAATTTCTTCGGCGCGCTCGTGACGGTGCCGAAGGACGGGGTCGAATGGACCCATGAGGAGCCGAGCTATTTCCAGTCCTCGGTCAACATCGACCGCGGCTTCTGCGCCCGCTGCGGCACGCCGCTGACCTATCGCCAGCCCGGCGCGCTGGAGATTGCCATCGGCGCCTTCGACGACCGCTCCGATCTCGCGCCGCAGATCCAGGTCAACTACGCGGTTCGCCTGCCCTGGGTGGAGAAGATCTTCGAGGCGCCGACCCTCGACGATCCCGATTTCTATCGGCGGCAGGAGCAGATCATCTCCTTCCAGCACCCCGACCACGAGACGGCCAACTGGCCGCAGCAAGGCTTGAAACTATGACGATCCACAGCGGTACGTTGCGCACGCTCTATCCCGAAATCGAGCCGTTCGAGTCAGGTATGCTCGATGTCGGCGACGGCCATAGGGTCTATTGGGAGCGCTGCGGCACCAGGGGCGCCAAGCCTGCCGTATTCCTGCATGGCGGTCCGGGCGGCACCATCTCGCCAAAGCACCGGCGGCTGTTCGACCCGAAGCTCTACGACGTCATCCTGTTCGACCAGCGCGGCTGCGGGAAATCGACGCCCAACGCCTCGCTCGAGGCCAACACCACCTGGCATCTCGTAGCCGACATCGAGCGCCTGCGCGAGATGGCCGGCTTCGACAAATGGCTGGTCTTCGGCGGTTCCTGGGGTTCGACGCTGGCGCTCGCCTATGCGCAGACGCATCCCGAGCGCGTCAGTGAGCTCATCGTGCGCGGCATCTATACGCTGACCCGCGCCGAGCTCGAATGGTATTATCAGTTCGGCGTCTCGGAGATGTTTCCCGACAAATGGGAGCGGTTCCTGGCGCCGATCCCCGAGGCCGAGCGCGGCGACATGATGGCCGCTTATCGCAAGCGGCTGGTCGGCTCCGACCCCAAGGCGCAGATCGAGGCCGCTCGCACGTGGAGCATCTGGGAGGGCGAGACGATCACGCTGCTTCCCGAACCCGAGACCAGCGACCCGTTCGCCCAGGACGACTACGCCGTCGCCTTCGCGCGTATCGAGAACCACTACTTCGTCCATGCCGGCTGGCTGGAGGAAGGGCAGCTTCTGCGCGACGCCTGGAAGCTCAAGGACATTCCCGGCACCATCGTCCACGGCCGCTACGACATGCCATGCCCGGCGAAATATGCCTGGGCGCTGCACAAGGCCTGGCCGAAAGCGGATTTCCACCTCATCGAAGGGGCAGGGCACGCCTATTCCGAGCCAGGGATTCTCGATCGGCTGATCCGGGCGACGGATCGGTTTGCGGGGAAGAACTAGTCGATGTACGGCGTTCCGTCACACCCCCCTCTGTCCTGCCGGCCATCTCCCCCGCAAGGGGGGAGATTGGCTGTCGCCTTCGCTTTCGCCAATCGCCGACGTTGCAGGACGAGCTCCGTCGGCAAAGCTGCTGATCTCCCCCCTTGCGGGGGAGATGTCCGGCAGGACAGAGGGGGGTGCTCAAGCGCCTTGCCACGATGAAAAAACAAAGACTGTTCCTTTTCGACACCACGCTGCGCGACGGCCAGCAGACGCCGGGCATCGACTTCTCCGTCGAGGACAAGATCGCGATCGCCAGGCTGCTCGACACGTTCGGCATGGATTATGTCGAGGGCGGCTATCCCGGCGCGAACCCGACCGATACCGCCTTCTTCCAGCAGAAGCGGACGGAGAGCGCCAAATTCATCGCCTTCGGCATGACCAAGCGGGCAGGGGTCTCGGCCTCCAACGATCCGGGGCTGGCGGCGCTGGTGCAATCGAAGTCGGATGCCATCTGCTTTGTCGCCAAGAGCTGGGACTATCATGTCCGCGTCGCGCTCGGCTGCACGAATGAGGAGAACCTGGAATCGATCAAGGCCTCGGTCGAGACGGCGGTCGCCGCCGGCAAGGAAGCCATGGTCGACTGCGAGCATTTCTTCGACGGTTTCAAGGCCAATCCGGATTACGCGCTGGCCTGCGCCAAGAAGGCTCACGATGCTGGCGCGCGCTGGGTGGTGCTGTGCGACACCAATGGCGGCACGCAGCCTTCGGAAGTGCGCGCGATCGTCGCGAAGGTGATCGCCGGCGGCATCCCCGGCGACCATCTCGGCATCCACGCCCATGACGACACCGGCCAGGCGGTCGCCAATTCGCTCGCCGCCGTCGAGGCCGGCGTGCGTCAGATCCAGGGCACGCTGAACGGCATCGGCGAACGCTGCGGCAACGCCAATCTGATCACCATCATTCCGACGCTTTCGCTGAAGCCTGCCTTCGCCGACCGTTTCGAAACCGGCATTTCGGCCGAAGCGCTGACCGGCATCTCGCGGCTCTCCCGCGCCTTCGACGAATTGCTCAACCGCGCGCCGGAAGCGCAGGCACCTTATGTCGGTTCCTCCGCCTTCGCCACCAAGGCCGGCATCCATGCCTCGGCTCTGGCCAAGGAGCCGGCGACTTATGAACATGTGCCGCCGGAAGCCGTCGGCAACCGCCGCCGCGTTATGGTCTCGGACCAGGGCGGCAAGGCCAACTTCCTCGCCGAGCTGAAGCGGCGCGGGATCGATGTACCGAAGGACGACAACCGGCTCGACTCCCTGATCGCGGTGGTCAAGGAGCGCGAGGCCGAGGGCTATGCCTATGAAGGCGCCGACGCGTCCTTCGAGCTGCTGGCGCGAAAAATGCTACACGGCCTGCCGGAGTTCTTCAACGTCACCTCCTTCCGCTGCATGGTCGAGCGCCGTTTCGACGCCAACGGCAATCTGAAGACCGTCTCCGAGGCGATCGTGAAGGTCGAGGTCGACGGCGAGGAGAAGATGTCGGTGGCCGAAGGCCACGGCCCGGTCAACGCGCTCGACATCGCGCTGCGCAAGGACCTCGGCAAATACCAGAGCGAGATCGTCGACCTCGAACTGGCCGACTTCAAGGTGCGTATCCTCAATGGCGGCACCGAGGCCATCACGCGTGTTCTGATCGAATCGCATGATTCCACCGGCGCCCGCTGGTGGACGGTCGGCGTTTCGGAAAACATCATCGACGCTTCCTTCCAGGCGCTGATGGATTCGATCATCTACAAACTGATGAAGAACCGCGAGATGGCGGGATTGGTGGCGGCGGAGTAGGGCTCCTTCCTCGCCCCCGCTAAGCGGGGGAGAGGTGGCCCGGCGAAGCCGGGACGGAGCGGGGGACGCCCTCCGCGAAGCCAGAGTCGATGCAAGAGAGGATGCGAGGCTTGTCACAAAGACACTTATCCCGAAGCGGTAATTGTCAATCGCCGCGCTGACCCCTCTCCGTCCCGGCTTCGCCGGGCCACCTCTCCCCACTGCGTGGGGCGAGGAACTTGCGTAGCGTCTTGAACCATCACGAAAAGTCCGTTGATCCATCATAATTTTGTGATGGTCTTGGGCGATCCGCTGGGCCATAGCGTCGGGCCATGGTCACCGCTACAGCCGATCTCGATCAAGACGCCAAGGGCCGCCGCGGCTTCCTTCTGGCGCTTGGCGCCTATTTCCTTTGGGGACTGCTGCCCTTCTATATGAAGGCGGTGGCGCATCTGCCGCTTGCCGAGGTGATCGCCAACCGCGTCGTCTGGTCGGTGCCGATCGCGGCGGCGGTGCTCATCTGGGCCGGCCGCACCGCCGACTTCAAGGCGGCGATCCGCTCGCCCAAAAGCCTTGCCATGGCGGCGCTGACGGCGGTGCTGATCTCGGTCAACTGGGGCATCTATGTCTGGGCGATCGCGGTCGATCGCACTGTCGAGACCGCGCTGGGCTATTACATCAACCCGCTGGTCAACGTCGTCGTCGGTGCCGTGCTGCTCGGCGAGCGGCTCGACCGGCTGCAGATCGCGGCTGTTGCGCTGGCCGCGATCGCGGTGACGGTGCTGACCGTCGAGGCAGGCAAATTACCCTGGGTATCGCTGGCGCTCGCCTTCTCCTTCGCCGCCTACGGCTTCTTCCGCAAGACGCTGCCGATCGGCCCGAGCCAGGGGTTCCTGCTCGAGGTGCTTTTGCTGTCGATGCCGGCGCTCTGCTACATCGTCTACCTGATCGCCACCGGCCAGGATCATCTGATCTCCAGCACCGGTTCCGACACGGCCCTGCTGATCGGCTGCGGTCCCATCACCGCCGTGCCGCTGCTGCTGTTTGCCTTCGGTGCCAGGCTGCTGCGCCTGTCCACCATCGGCATCATGCAATATATCGCGCCGACCATGGTATTCCTGATCGCCGTGCTGATCTTCGACGAGCCGTTCGGAACCACGCAGGCCATCGCCTTCGCGCTGATCTGGATGGCGCTGGCGATGTACAGCTGGTCGATGTTCAGAGGTCGCGAGGTTCGCCCGGCGGCGCCTGCGAGATAAGCAAAAGTGCGAGACGGTTTTCCGTCCGCAACCGCGTCGAACAGAGGAGGACATCCGATGTACGTTCTGCATATCGGCAACAAGAACTATTCGTCATGGTCGCTGCGCCCATGGCTGCTGATGCGCGTCCTCGATATTCCCTTCGAGGAGCGGCTGACGCCATTCCCGGCCGCGCCGAGTTTCGACCTCTACAGGCAGTTTTCGCCCAACGGTCGCGTGCCCTGCCTGGTCGATGACGGCTGGGCGGTCTGGGATTCACTTTCGATCGTTGAGTATCTTGCCGAACGCCATCCGGGCGTTTGGCCGGCGGACGCGAAGGCGCGCGCCTGGGCGCGCTCGGCCGCCGCCGAGATGCATTCGAGCTTCACCGCGCTGCGCAACGACTGCCCGATGAGTTGTGGCGTGCGTGTCGAGCCATTGCCGATGTCCGCCTCGCTGAAGCACGACCTCTTTCGCATGGGAGACTTGTGGAACGACGGCCTTGCGCGTTTCGGGGGGCCGTTCCTGGCCGGCGACCGCTTTGGCGCCGTCGATGCCTTCTTCGCTCCCGTCGCGTTCCGGGCGCAGTCCTATGGCCTGACTTTCGACGGCTCGGCCGCTGCCTACCCACAGCGGCTGCTCGACCTGCCGGCCATGCGCGAATGGTACGCGGCCGGCCTGGCCGAGACATGGCGTGAGCCCGGCCACGAAGCCGAAGTCGCTGCCGCGGGCACGATCGTCGTGGATCTGCGGGCAACCGCGTAGTCCCGATTGCTTCAGACGCGCCCCAGCCGCCGGACGATCTTGTAAACGATGCCGGCGATGACGACCGAGATCGCGGTCACCACCCAAAAGCCGTGCGGCGTGTCGACCAGTGGCAGCCCGCCGACATTCATGCCGAACAGGCCGGAGATGATGGTCGTCGGCAACAGCACCGCCGTCATGACGGAGAGGATATAGAGCAGCTGGTTCGACTGCTCGGTGAGCTTGGCCATCAGCTCGTCCTGCAACAGGCGCGTTCGCGCCTGCAACTGCTCGCCGTCGTGATGCAGCGTATGCGCCCGGAGCGAGAGACGTGTGGCCATGTCGTTGATCGTGTCCGGCAGCTCGTTGCGATGCGAGTGGTCGAGGTGGCGGAAAAGGTTGGTGAGCGTGGCCATCTGCCGGTGGATCAGCACCAGCTGCCGGCGCGCGTCGACCAGCGCCTGGCGCTCATTGTGCCATGCATCGCACACGATGCGGTCCTCGATGCCGTCGAGCGTGTCGCCCATCTTGTCGAGCTCGACCGCCATGCCGTCGAGCGACTGGCCCATCACCGCCTCGATCAGCTCGGCTGGCGTGCGGAATTTCCTCGTGCCGCTCTCCACCAGCTTGCGGATCCTGTCGACCGATTCCAGCGGCTGCTTGCGGGCGCCGACCAGCATCCTGTCGTTGAAGGCGAAGCGGAAATGCGTGAGCCCGCGCGCCTCGGCGAAATCGTGCCTGAGGTCGGGCAGGTCGCCATAGAGGAAGTCATCCTCGAAGTCGATCTGGCAGCCATGGCTGGGCGACAGGAAGGCCTCGCGCACCGGCGCCGGCAAGGCCTGCTCCGCGCCGATCTCCCGGCGGGCGCGCATGTCGGTGATCTGGTAGCTGCGCCAGCTCCAATGCGCCTCGGCTGGATCCGTGGTGCGGGAACCGTCGGCCTTGAAATGGTAGATGAAGAACAGCCCGTGCTCGTCCGGCAGGTAGGGCGAGAGATCAGTGCCTTCGGCGGGGAGGGCGATGTTCATGGCGGGCTTCGCCGGCTCTTGATGCGGTCGGGTCGCGGGGGCGGCCAGCGCTCCTTCTAGCACGTGCCGTCGGCCCGCGTGTGACAGTCAGATGACGGCCGATGCGCTGCCGGCCCCCGCGCCGATTCCGTGCCCCCAAAAAAATTCTTCCGCGCCCCGGGAATAAAGCCGGGGCCTTCCGGGTCTTGGCGGTAGTGAGGCGAACCTTCCCGGGCCTCGCGCCGCCAGTCCGCAGGGTGCCCTTTCCAGGGAACCACCGCTGCACGCAGCCACTAGAGGAGATTTCTGATGTTCAACATGACACGCCGCATGGTGCTCGGATCCGCCGCCGCCACTGCCGCCTTCGGCATTGCCGGCAAGCTGGAATTCGTGCCCGCGGCTCACGCCGAAACCCCGGTCGAGCCGCTGGTCGGCTTCTACAAATACAAGGTCGGCTCGCTCGAGGTCACCGCCGTCTATGACGGCATTTGGCGGAAGCCGCACGACCCGGCCTTCATCAAGGACGTGTCGGTCGACGACACCAAGGCGGCGCTCGCCCAGGCGGGGCTGACCACCGAGTTCATGCCGATCCCGCTCACCGTCGTCGTGCTCAAGATGAACGGCCGCACCATCATGATGGACGCCGGCTCGGGCGTCGGCCAATGGCAGGCCAACGCCACGCATCTGCCGGCCAACATGAAGGCCGCCGGCATCGACTACAAGGCGATCGACACCATTCTGATCTCGCATTTCCATCCGGACCATGTCTGGGGCCTGATGGAGAAGGGCACCAACGATCCGGTGTTCCCGAATGCCGAGATGATCGTCAACGCCACCGAGTACAATTGGTGGACGGATCCGAGCCGCCTCGCCAAGTTGCCGGAGGGCCGCAAGCCCGCGGGCAAGCGCATCGCCGAGAACTTCCCGAAATGGAAGAATTGGAAGCTGGTCGACGACGGCGCGGAAGTGGTGCCAGGCATCCGCCTCATGGCCGCGCCCGGCCACACGCCTGGACATTCCGTCTATCATGTCGATGCCGGCGCCGAGCAGTTCCTCGTCTCGGCCGACACCATGTACGTGCCGGCGCTGCTTGCCCCGCATCCCGAATGGCAGGGCGCCTACGACCAGGACGGGCCGATGGCGATCGCCACGCGCCACCGGATCATCGACCAGGTGATCGCCGACAATGTCCGCATCTGCGGCTCGCATTTCCCATTCCCCGGCACAGGCAGCTTCGTCAAGGACGGCAACGCCTACGCCTTCACCCCCACCGAGATCTGACTTTGAATCGGATCCTGAACAGAAAGCGACAACTCCCATGAAACACTTAATTTTCGCGGTGCTCGGCGCCATTGCGGTCCTGGCCGCGGCCCCCATCGCCATCGCCGTTCCGGCCTATGCGGTGGATGACATCGAAGGCGCCGATGCGCCCGACCTGACGGCCGTGAAGGCCAAGATCGACGCCAAGGACTATCAAAGCGCGCTGGCCGATCTGCGCGACCTCGCGCAGGACACCCAGCAGGCCGACGTCTACAATCTGCTCGGCTTCACGCTGCGCAAGACCGGCGACTACCAGACCTCGCTGACCTACTACACCAAGGCGCTGGAGCTTAAGCCCGACCACAAGGCCGCGCATGAATATCTGGGCGAGCTCTATGTCGAGACCGGCGACATGGCCAAGGCGAACGAGCAGCTCGCCTCGCTGGAGAAGCTGTGCCCGTCGGGCTGCGAGGAGCTTTCCGACCTCAAGCAGGCCATCGACACCAAGGTGACGAAGTAAAGCCGCCTGTTTCCTCGCCCCCACAAAGTGGGGGAGAGGTGGCCGCGAAGCGGCCGGAGAGGGGGCCTGGCGCTGACCTCTCCTTTCAGTGCCAACATTTTGGGCGCACGGCGGTAGCGCCCGAAAACCGGAGCCGGCGTTTCTCTCCCTCGCGCCGGCTCCGACCTTTCAACGTCGAGCGCGCCGGCACACGTCCACCGGGACGTGCGGCGCCCGCCTGTTTCCAAAGATTGGAACCGACGATGACACCGATCGAACTTGCCGAAAAGCTGCACGCCAAAGACGTCGTCCTGCTGGCCGGCCGACTGCTCCTGTCTCTGATCTTCGTGCATGAGGGACTGCAACTGGCGACGCATTTCGAGGGCGCTCAGAAGGCCATGGCCGCGCTTGGCGTCGGCACGCCGCTGCTCATCGCCACCATCCTGCTGCAGCTCGGCGCCGGCTTGTCGGTGGCGCTCGGCGTCCTGGCGCGACTGGGCGCGATCGGGCTCGGCCTGTTCTGCCTGATGACAGCCGGTCTCTTCCACACCAATTTCACCAGCCAGAACGAGCTGCTGCATTTTGAGAAGGACCTCGCCATTGCCGGCGGGATGTTCATCCTGGCGCTCAGCGGGGCCGGCAGGCTTTCGGTGGAAAGGGTGCTGACCGGGTTCTCGAAGGACACCAAGATCGATCCGCCCATCGAGCAGCATCTGTTGGTGGGGGAGACAAGCTTGCCGGTTTGACTGTTGCCTATGAGGCTACAACACGCTCGTGATCCCGCCATCCACCAGCAGCGTCTGCCCCGTCACGAAGCTTGCCGCATCCGACGCCAGGAACACGGCAGCACCCGCCAGTTCCTCGACATCCCCCCAGCGCCGCATCGGCGTGCGGCCGCTGAGCCAGGTCGAGAATTTTTCGTCGGCGACCAACGCTGCATTCAGCTCGGTCTTGAAATAGCCGGGGGCAATGGCGTTGACGCGCACGCCGTGCTGTCCCCATTCGCCGGCCATCGATTTGGTCAGCATGGTGATGGCCCCCTTGCTCGCCGCGTAAGGCGCGATCGAGGGGCGGGCGAGCGCGCTCTGCACCGACGAGACGTTGATGATGACGCCCTTGCGGCGTTGGATCATGCCCTTCACCGCGGCGCGGCTGACCTTGAACACGCCGTCGAGATTGGTCGCCATTAGCGCGTCCCAGTCGGCGTCGGAAAAAGTCTCGAGCGGCGCGCGGCGCTGGATGCCGGCATTGTTGATAAGGATATCGATCGGCCCGGTGCCGGCTTCCGAAGCCGCGATCGCCGCATCAACCGACTGGGTGTCGGTGACGTCGATCACGGATTCCGCGACCGTGTGGCCTTCCGCACGCAGCCTGTCGCCGGCAGCGTTCAGCTCCTCCATCTTGCGGCCGCCGAGCGTGACGCGCGCGCCGGCGGCGGCCAGCGCCTCCGCGAAGGCGAGGCCCAACCCGCGGCTGGCGCCGGTGACGAAGGCATGCCTGCCTTCGAGGCCGAAGAGACGGCCGAGATAATCAGTCGAACGCAATTTGCACCTTCATCGATTGCGATTTGTCGCTGGCCAGATCGAAGGCTTTTCGAGCCTCGGCTAGCGGCAAAGTGTTGCTGAGCAGCGGCGCGACGTCGATGCGGCCGGAGCCGATCAGGTCGACCGCAAGCGCAAATTCGGTGTCGAAACGGAAGCTGCCTTTCACCTGGATCTCCTTGGTGACGATGATCGACATGGAAAGCTCCGCCGTCGCGCCCTGGCCCACGGTCACCAGCGTGCCGCGCGGCTTGATGATAGGCAAGGCGCTGGCCACTGTCGCGCCCTGGCCGGCGGCCTCGAAGACGACGTCGAAATACCCTTTGTTGGCGGCGTAGCTGTCCATCGCCTCGGCATGTGTGGCGACATTGATCGTGCGGTCGGCGCCGGCCTTGGCGGCATATTGCAGCGGCCTGTCCTGCACGTCGGTGACGACCACTTCGCGCGCGCCGGCAAAGCGCGCCGCGAGCACCAGCAGCGTGCCGATCGGTCCGGCGCCCATGATCAGCACGCGGCTGCCATAGACCGGCGCTTGGGCCACCGCATGCAGCGTCACGGCGAGAGGCTCGGCGAAGGCGCCGGCGGTAGGATCGGAGCCCTTCGCCAGCGGCACGGCGTTTTCGGCGCGGCAGACCAGATGCTCGGCAAAGCCGCCCTGCACATGCGGCGTGCGCATCGCAGACCCGAGGAAGCGCATGTCGAGGCAATGGATCGGCTGTCCGGCGCGGCAGAAGGCGCACACGCCGCAAGGATTGGCCGGATTGACGGCGACCGCCGTGCCCACCGCCGGCCCGGAAACGCCGGCGCCGAGCGCCTCGACGCGGCCGGCGATCTCGTGGCCGAGGATCATAGGCTCCTTCATGCGCACGGTGCCGAAGCCGCCATGGCGGAAATAATGTAGGTCGGAGCCGCAGATGCCGCCGCGCGCGATGCGCATCAGCACCTCGCCGGGGCCGGGCTCCGGCGTCGTGCGCTCCTCGACGTTGAGGTCGAGCGGCTGGCGTAGCACCACAGCCCGCATGGAGGATGTTGGCGACAAACCGGCTCTCCGCTGCTCCGCTCTAATTTTCTCTTCCCGCAGCTAACAGGAAAGCCGCGGCGGCTTCAACTGCATTTATCTGACAAATCAGATGATATGGACAGACGCGGCTCGGTGAGGTAACACCGACCGGTTGTTGGCAGGCTAAAAACGGGCCGGGACAAATGGCAGGCAACCAGACCGCGTCGGTGACAGACGAGATAACCAACAGTCTCGGCCGCGAGATTCTCGGCGGGCTGTTTCCGCCCGGCGCGACGCTGCTCGGCGAGGAAGAGATCTGCACCCGCTTCGGCGCCAGCCGAAGTGCGGCGCGCGAAGCGGTGAAGATCCTGTGGGCCAAAGGCCTGCTGCTCACCCGCCCGCGGCGCGGCTCGCGCATCCGCCCGCTGAAGGACTGGAATTTTTTGGACCCTTCCGTGCTGGGTTGGCTGCGCGCCAGCGCCACACCTCGCCACTTCATCATCGAGCTTCTGGAAGTGCGGTTGGGCTTCGAATGCGAGGCAGCGGCCCTTGCCGCGAGTCGCAACAACCCGGACGAGATCGCGGCCATCCGCAAGGCCTTCGAAGCGATGCGCGCCGCGTCCTGCGGCCAGGGCGATCCGGTCCTGTCGGACGCCGCTTTCCATGAAGCGGTGCTTGCCGCCACCGGCAACCGCTTCTTCCTGCCGCTCTCGGCGCTGATCCACACCGCGCTGCAATATAGCGTGCCGACCACCAACGCGCTGTTCGGTCACCCGGTGGGCGATCTCGACGCGCATGGCAAGGTGCTGAAAGCGATCGAGGCCGGCGACCCCGCCGGGGCCCGCAAGGCCATGCACGACATGCTGTGTGAGGTGCTCGCCCGCGTGCGCACGGCTGTCGAATTGACCGGCGCGGCCTGAGCCTGCAAGGCCGGAACGGCTACCGTCCCGGCCTGCTTTCATCATTGGCTAGTGTAGATAGCCGAGGAGCCAAAGAATAAGGATGATGGGCAACGGAATCCCGATAAGCCAAAGCAATCCGCCTCGCAGCATGACGATCTCCAAAGATTGTTGTCGTGTCTGAGGCAACGCTAATGCAGTGGCTTGGTTCCGATGCGGGAATCTGTTGAGGTTGCTGCAGCGGACGGAGGGACCAATGCTTAAATGGGGTGTCATCCTGGGTGCGATCGGCTTTCTCGGCGGTTTCGTCGGTCCGGTCATCTTCACGCCGGAAGCAAATCAGGGTCCGCTGCTTGGCATCTTCATCACAGGCCCGCTCGGCTTCATTCTCGGGCTGATGGTCGGCTTTGTTCTGCGGATGCTGCCGGAGCGGCGCTAGAGCAGTTCCAGGAAAAGTGTGATCGGTTTTCCGTCCGGAACTGCGTAAAAACAAAGAGATAGAGCGCTTCGCCGTTTCCGTGAAACGGTGAAACGCTCTAGACTGGCGGATAGGCACGCTTTCGCGAGAATCTCTCCGGCAATCCCCAGGCGACTTGCTGGCCATGGTCCGTGTAGGAGCACGCCGCTTTCGACCGTAACGGTGCGCTGCGGCTTGCTCCGGCGGAGCGACGACTACTTCCCCACAATACGCTGGTGAACGCTGCCGAGGCTCTCCGCGAAGGCTTCGAAGGTGCCACACTCGGTCAGCTCGCGCAGCACCTGCTCGTTGATCCCACCGCGCGTCGCATAGTCCTGCGCAAGATGCATGAAATCGTCATTCGGCGCCGTGTCCGGCGCGTTGGCCAGCGCCTTGTAGATGCTGGTGATGTAGTCGCGTGCCTTGTCGCCCGGCACACCCTGGCCGCGCACCCAGGCATGGATCGTGTCGAGATATTTGAAATAGCTGGCATAGGTCGCGGTGACGACGCTGAGCGCGTCGAACTCGCCCTGGTCCTCGACCTCGATCACACCGCCCAGCCTGCCGAAGAACCCCGCCACGATCGGGTCCGGCGGGCAGATAAGCGTCGCGCCCTGCAGGCGCGCGATCATCGGCATGGGCAGGGCCTTGCTCACATGCGCCGCCGGCGCCACGAGGCCGGCGATCTCCTCGCGCGACATGGTGGCGATCAGGCTGATGACGTGATGGTCCGGCCGGAACCGCAGTTCCTTCAGCACCTCGCGCGCGATCTGCGGCCGTACCGCCAGCATGACCGTGTCGCACTGGTCGAGCACCGCCTGATTGTCTGCGGCGATGCGCACATCCGGGTAGCGAGCGGCAAGCTCGGCGGCGATCGCCTCGTTGCGCGGCGAGACCACCACTGGCGTCGTCTCGCCCGGTAGCGACTTCAGCCCGGTGACGATGGCCGAGCTCAGCGCGCCCGTGCCGACAAAGCCAAGTTTCATTGAGTTTCTCACCCGCGTCCGTCTTCGATCGCCGCCGACAATAGCGACGGTTTCGTTGCCGGCAAGGGGAGGGCGGTTTTGGCCAAGCTGCGCCCGGAGCGCTTCGAAAGACAGGTCGTTGCCGTTACGTACAATTAAGGCCGAACCAGTACATTCCGCCGCATCCGATAGGGGAATGTGGCCATGAGCCAGCGCGCGTTCATCACCCTGCTCATCCTGCTGGCGCTGCTCGTCGCGCTCTCGGCGACGTCCTTTCCAGGCGCGATGATCGGCATCCTGTTCGGCATCACCATCGCCTTCTTCGTCGCCGGGCCGGCTATGCTGCTCGGCAAGGTGCTCGAGAACAACGGCATCGCGATATCCGGCCAGACGGCGCTGTGGCTGCTGGCCGGCTTCTACGCGCTGCTCATCCTTGCCGCTGCATTCCAGATCTGGCGCCGGCTTCAGCGTCAGGAGCCCGACCAGGCGCGATCCGCGGGGCTGCGGCTGGCGCTGCTGGTCGCGTTGCCGATGATGGCCTGGTTGTCGGTGAACGCGATGCAGGACGCCTGGCCGTAAGCCACTAGGCTCCGGCCCGACAAACTGGCAGGATGACCCGACCACCGCGATTGGGGGCGATCGCATGACCTTGCTGCAATTTCCGGTCACCGGCGAACAGGTCTCAAACGAGGAGACGGAAGAAGTCATCCGCGAGGCGGAACCGCATCGCGGCCTGGTCCGCTACCGCCCCGATGGCGGCGAGCTTTTCATCCATACCAGGGTGAACATGGCGCTGCTGCGCGCCGCCGCGTCGATGCCGATCCTGCGCCTGAAGATTACACCCCGGCCAAACGAATTGATGCCGCGCGATGGGCTGCTGACGCCCAAAGGGTCGCAGCGCAACTATGCTTTTCTGGAAAAGCTCTGCGAGGATCTGGTCGCCGCAAACTGCCCGGCCTGCTTTATCGCCGAGCAGCATGGCGAGGGCCGCCGCGACTTCTACTTCACGACCGAGGAAATCGCTGGTTTCGAACAGATAGCCGGCAGGGTCGCCGAGGCGCTGGCCTTTCCGCTCGCCGTGGAACGGCATTCGCTTGCCGCGTTGGCGCCGCTCATTCTTCCGACCGAAGCGATCGGCGATCTCGGACTGGAAATCGCGGCGGACACCCGCATCCGGCCGACGCGCTTCGAGTTCTGGGGCGCTGAGCCGTCTCTGGCAAAGCTGCGCGCCGCGCTCGAAAAGCGTGGCTATCGCTTCCTTGGCATGGAAATAGTCTCGCACGAGCTCAGGATGGCGAAGGACGTGCCGATCGATGGTGAGGGATTCCGCGCCGTGCTGAAGGAAATCGTTCCCTTGGCCCGCTCGCTCCGATGCAGCTATTGCGGCACGGAGACCGTCGAGGGCCTGGATCAGTTCCTGCTCACCCGCCCGCTGCCCGAGCGCTATGGCGGCGCGCGCCCAGGACTTTTCGGCCGTCTCTTCGGTCGCGGATAGGCGCTGCCAGGAAGGCGGCGGCAGCTAATGCTGCCGTTGCCTCACCGCTTCGGTCCAAAACCCGGGTAAGGGTTGAGCGGCACGATCGCCGTTATGTCCATCATGCCGGCCTCGATCAGCGGCAGCGTGGCGAGATGGCCGCGCACTTCCTTCTCTTCGGCCGCCTCGAACATGATGCCCGTGCCGGGGACGTCACCGCGATTCCAGATCTGGCGCACCGCGCCTTGCACGTAGAGCGTCTTGCGCTGTTCGGACTCCGGCGGGAGCAACGGCGCGAAATCGGCGTCGCTGAATTTCTGGGTGTTGCGGGTGAGCAGGGCAAAGAACTGCATGGCGGTCTCCTTTGGGCTGGTTGATTGCTGGAGATATCGCGCTAGCTGGCCAGACTGTCTAAGACTGATTAGGCTACAGTTCAGACCTTCATGGTCTTAATCCGGAGGGCGAAAAAATGCTCGACCTGCGCCAGATCAGATATTTCGTCGCCGTCGCCGAGGCCGGCAATGTCGGCCGCGCCGCCGAGCAACTGCACATTTCGCAGTCGCCCTTGAGCCGGCAGATCATGCAGCTCGAGGAGCAGCTCGGCGTCACTTTGTTCGAGCGGGTGAAACAGCGCGTCCATCTCAACGCCGAGGGCAGGGCCTTCCTCGCTGAGGCGCGCGCCTTGCTTGCCAACGCGGCGCGGCTGGAAGAGCTCGGCCGCAACCTCGCCAGCGGAGCCGCGGGCAGCCTCGCCATCGGCTATGTCGAGGGCGCGGTGCATTCGGGGCTGGTCGCTAAGATGCTGCGGGATTTTCGCCACGAGCGCCCGCATTTCCACCTTCAACTGCGCAGCCGCCGAACGGCGGCGCAATTTGAGGATCTGCGGCAGCGCGTGCTCGATCTCGGCTTCGTCTATTCCCCGGTGCTTGAGGGCGATCCCGACCTTGAAAGCATGCTGGTGCGGCGCGAGCCGCTGGTGCTGGCAATGCCGGAGGGCGACCCGCTCGCCGATGTCGCCGACATTACGCCCGGCCTGCTCGACGGCCGCGTCTGGATCACGGTCGTGCGCCAGCCCGGCGACACCAACCGGGCGCAGTTCCTGGCGGCCTGCGCCGAATCGGGCTTCATGCCCGACATCGCCTATGAGACGGCCGACCCGTTGACCTCGCTCGGCCTGGTCGGCACCGGCCTCGGCCTCGCCACGGTCCAGGCAAGCCTGCGAAGCGCAGCCCCTCCCGGCGTGATCTTCCGCGACCTGCCCTGGTTCAAGCGCAGCGTGTCAATCCATCTCGCCTGGCGGCGCAATGACCGGCGGTCGGTGATTGGGGATTTGAGGAGGGCGGTGAGTGGTGAATGGTGAATAGTCAGTAGTCAGTAGTCAGTAGTGAGTAGTTAGCAGTCGACAGACTTCGATCTGCGATGCACCCATTTCACTATTCACTATTCACTCTACATCTTGTCTATCACCGACTGCACGCCTTCCGTCGGCGCGTCGACGGACGAGCCCGCCACCATGATGGCGGCGACGATCGCTTCCGGGTCGTTGACCACCAGCGGCTTCACGCGATGCGCGGTGTGGATGAAGCCTTCCTCCGACATATGCTCGATCAGCGACAGCATCGGGTCCCAGAATCCCTTGACGTTGGCGAAGACGATCGGCTTGCGGTGATGGCCGAGCTGCGCCCAGGTCATGATCTCGACGATCTCCTCCACCGTGCCGATGCCGCCCGGCAGCGCCACAAAGGCGTCGGATTTTTCGAACATGCTGTGCTTGCGCTCGTGCATGTTGTCGGTGATCAGCAATTCGTCGAGCTTGTCGAGCGCGGTCTCGGTCGCTTCTCTGTTGATCAGGAAGCGCGGGATGATGCCGGTGACCTTGCCGCCGGCCTTGAGCGCGCCATCGGCGACGGCGCCCATGATGCCCTTGGTGCCGCCGCCATAGATGAGGCGCAACCCGGATTTGGCAAGCGAGCGGCCAAGCGTGTGGCCGGCCTTGATATAGGCCTCGTCGCGGCCCGGAGACGAGCCGCAATAGACGCAGACGGATCGAATCGTGTTCATGGCGATGATTGGTTATAGGGACGGTCGGCGGGGTCAAGCCCGCGGGCGGGCTTTTTCTTGTCGGACTCAGGAAAACACGCTAGACCGGGCGTTAGGTGGCTAAGGGGGCAATATAAAGTTATGGCTATCAATCCTTCGAAGGCGTTTTTGTTCGCGGCGGGCGGCGTTGTCGTCGTCGCGGCGGTCGCCTACGGGTCGGGCGCGCTCGACCCTTACATCAACAACCAGAAGCCGGCGCAGGTCGCGGCGCTGCCGCAGACCGATGCAAAACCGGCTGAATCCTCGAGCACGAGTACAGAGGGGCGCGTGCCCCAGGCTCCGGCCAACACGATGGCGCCGGCCAACAACGCCATGGCACCGGCCGCCCAGGCGCCCGCAGCCGCGGCCGGTCCGACGCTGCCGACCTTCGATGTCGTGCGCGTCGAAAGCAATGGCTCGATCGTCGTCGCCGGCAGCGCCGCGCCCAACGCCAAGGTCGAGATCCTGAATGGCGGCACGGTGCTCGGCTCGACCGATTCCGGCCCCGACGGCGCCTTCGCCATCGTGCTCGACGATCCGCTGAAGCCGGGCGACTATACGATCACGCTGCGCCAGACGGTGGGCGGCACGGCCATCGCCTCGGCTCAGACCGCTGTCGTCTCGGTGCCGCAAAGCCCGACCGGCCAGGTGCTGGCCATGGTCGAGGAGCCCGGCAAGGCCTCGCAACTGATCACCGTGCCGCAGGCCGAGACCAAGCCGGCGGCGCCGGCCGCCACCGGGCAGGCGGCACCGGCAGCCCAGGCCCCCGCATCGACCGCTCCATCAACGACCGCGCCGGCTGCATCCGACACGGCCTCGGCGTCGGCGGAGCCCAAGATCGCCGTCGAAGCGGTCGAGATCGACGGCAGCAAGATCTTCGTCGCCGGCACGGCCGATCCCGGCCGCAAGGTGCGCGCCTATGCCGACGCCATCCTGCTTGGCGATGCGCGGACCTCCGCTGACGGCCATTTCCTGATCGAAGCGACCCGCGACATCCCGGTCGGCAACTACACCATCCATGTCGATGGCCTGGACAGCGACGGCGTCAAGGTCGTCGCTCGCGCCGCTGTGCCGTTCGAGCGCGAGCCTGGCGAGTCGATCGCAGCCGTCGCTCCGAATGAGACGAAGACGGGCGAGGCCAAGCCGGCCGAGACCAAACTCGCCCAGGTCCAGGGTGCCGGATCCCAGGCCGCGGAAGCCAAGCCGGCGGCGACGGCCGAAGCGGCTAAGCCCGCCGAAGCTCCGGCCAAGGTCGCCGAGGCGACGCCGTCGACCGACGTGGCCGAGACGGTCGCGCCGAAGCTCGAACATGCCGACAGCGCCGTCATCATCCGCCGCAACGACACGCTTTGGCGCATCTCGCGCCGCGTCTACGGCCATGGCACGCGCTTCTCGACCATCTATCTCGCCAACAAGGACCAGATCCGCGATCCCGACCGCATCTGGCCCGGCCAGGTATTCAAGGTGCCGTCCAAGTCCAAGGAAGGCGAGGACGCCGATATGAAGGCCATGGGCGAGCAGATGACCACGCCGAAGACGGAATAGGAGCGAGGCGTTTGAGCGCGTAATCTCCCCCCTTGAGGGGGAGATGGCCGCAAAACGGCCAGAGGGGGCCGCCGCGCGTGAAGCGCCGACGTCCCTTACTCACAGCCAGGTAAGCGCTCTACGCGCGGCGATCCCTCTGTCGCCTTCGGCGACATCTCCCCCTCAAGGGGGGAGATTGCTCCCTCTACCCATCCGCCTAGCTTGCCCTCTCGGTATCCATCGTCTATCGCCGATGAACGATGACCGAATCCCCCGAAAGCCGTTGCGCCGACAGCCGCGCCATCGCGCTGCGCCTGGCGGCGCTCTCGCATCCGGCGCGCATCGAGATCCTGAAACATCTCTCGGCCAGCGCCTGCTGCTCGTGCCGTGAGGTGGTCGACCATCTCGATCTCGCCCAATCGACCGTTTCGCAGCACCTGAAGATCCTGGTCGAGGCCGGGCTCGTCCGCTTCGAGGCCGACCGCCAGCGCTCCCGCTACGCGGTCGACCATATCGCGCTCGCGGGCGTCTCCGCCTCGCTCAACCAACCCGTTGCTTCCTGCTGCCCCGCACCCAAAAGGCAAGACTAGTGGCCGAAAAGACCGTATCCGCCGAAGCCGGCACTCTCACGACCCTGCGCAACCTCTGGCCCTATATGTGGCCGGCCGAGCGCGCCGATCTCAGAGCTCGTGTGACCTGGGCGACGCTGCTTCTGGTCGTGGCCAAGCTCACTTTGGTCGCCGGCCCGTATTTCTTCAAATGGGCGACGGATGCGCTGGCTCATGCCTCGAAGACGCCGCCCCCGCTGCCGTCCTTCCTGCTGGCGCCGGTGGCGCTGGTCATCGCCTACAACGTGCTGCGCCTGATCCAGCTCGGCTTCAACCAGTTGCGCGACGCGCTGTTTGCCCGCGTCGGCCAGCATGCGGTGCGTCAGCTCGCCTACCGCACCTTCGTCCACATGCACGAGCTGTCGCTGCGCTTCCACCTCGAGCGTCGCACCGGCGGCCTGTCGCGCATCATCGAGCGCGGCACCAAGGGCATCGAGACGATCGTGCGCTTCATCATGCTGAACACGGCGCCGACCATCCTCGAATTCGCACTGACGGCCGGCATCTTCGCCTTCACCTATGGCTGGAAATATGTCGCGGTCGTCGCCGCCACCGTCTGGCTCTATGTCTGGTTCACCGTCAAGGCCAGCGACTGGCGCATCTCGATCCGCCGCGACATGAATGACAGCGACACCGACGCCAACACCAAGGCAATCGACTCGCTGCTCAACTTCGAGACGGTCAAATATTTCACCAATGAGCGCATGGAGGCCGAGCGCTTCGACCGCTCGATGGCGCGCTATGAGATCGCCGCGACCAAGACCTGGACCTCGCTCGGCTGGCTGAACTTCGGCCAAGGGGTCATCTTCGGCGTCGGGACCGTCGTCGTCATGTGCATGTCGGCGCTGGAAGTGCAGGCCGGCACGCAGAGCGTTGGCGACTTCGTCTTCATCAACGCCATGCTGATCCAGCTTTCGGTGCCGCTCAATTTTATCGGCTTCATCTACCGCGAAATCCGGCAGGGGCTGACCGACATCGAGCACATGTTCGACCTGCTCGACGTGCCCCAGGAGATCGTCGATAAGCCGGACGCCACGCCGCTCAAGGTCGGCCCCGGCAAGGTCGAGTTCCGCGACGTGCATTTCTCTTACGATCTGAACCGCAAGATCCTGAAGGGCGTCTCCTTCGAGGTGCCCGCCGGCAAGACGGTGGCGATCGTCGGCCCGTCAGGCGCCGGCAAGTCGACCATTTCCAGGCTTCTGTTCCGCTTCTACGACGTGCAGGGCGGCCAGGTGATGATCGACGGCCAGGACATCCGCGACGTCACCCAGGAGAGCCTGCGCGCCGTGCTTGGCATGGTGCCGCAGGACACCGTGCTCTTCAACGACACCATCGCCTACAACATCCGCTACGGCCGCGTCGGCGCGCGCGAGGAGGAAGTGCGCAAGGCCGCCGAGCTCGCGCAGATCGGCCCGTTCATCGACAAGCTGCCCGATGGCTACCGCTCGATGGTTGGCGAACGCGGGCTGAAGCTCTCCGGCGGCGAGAAGCAGCGCGTGGCGATCGCCCGCACCATCCTCAAGGCGCCGCCGATCCTCATGCTCGACGAGGCGACCTCGGCGCTGGATACCCAGACCGAGCAGGAAATCCAGGCCGCGCTCGACCTTGTCAGCAAGGGGCGCACCACCATCGTTATCGCCCACCGGCTGTCGACGGTGATCTCGGCCGACGAGATCATCGTGCTGAAGGACGGCCAGATCGCCGAGCGCGGCACCCATGCCGCGCTCCTCGCCAGGCACGGCCTCTACGCCTCAATGTGGGACCGCC
Organism: Mesorhizobium sp. WSM3859; assembly: GCF_002295065.1. Taxonomy (GTDB): domain Bacteria; phylum Pseudomonadota; class Alphaproteobacteria; order Rhizobiales; family Rhizobiaceae; genus Mesorhizobium. Next base: position 273,030 of record NZ_NSGG01000002.1, on the reverse strand, counting down.
AGCGCGAGGCGACCGAAGCCGAAGAGCGCCTGCGCATCGCGCGCGAGAGCGACGAGCTGGGGGTCATTGTGCGCAGAAGAACAGCGGAGGTGAGCTAGCGCCGACTTCTCCTTCTCCCCTTGTGGGAGAAGGTGTCGCCGAAGGCGACGGATGAGGGGTGCTCCAGCGGAGTGAGACGCTGGCATTCCCTGGAGCACCCCTCATCCGTCTCGGCGCTGACGCGCCGATCCACCTTCTCCCACAAGGGGAGAAGGGAAGATGAAAATCCCCCTTGACCTCAACCTATCTTGAGCTTGCAAACCGTCTCCGAGCCACCTGCGAGGCAACCTTCCAAATCGGAGACAGATCGAAATGAGCATCAACAATCACCACACCGGCAGCGTGTTCCGGGTCGACAAATTCGTCGTGCCGGCCGAGGCGCGCGACGAAATCCTGAGCAGAGTCTTCATGACGCATGAATTGCTGCGCCGGCAGGAAGGCTTCGTGCAGGATTTCCTGCTCGAACAATTCTCCGGCCCCGGCGAGTTCAACATCGTCACCATGGTCGAGTGGGAAAGCCAGGAGGCCATCGACAGAGTGGTGCCGATCGTCAAGGCAGCGCATGAGCACATCGCCTTCAGCGCGCAGGAAACCATCGCGCGGCTCGGCGTCAAGGCCGACATCGCGAACTATCAGCGCGTGCCGGAGGTGTAAGAAGGCCATCCGGCTCCCGGCGCGGATACGGCGATGCTCAGCACCTGACCGGTGCGGGCATCGCTCACCATGTTTTCGAAACCGCGCCATTCGGCGGCGAGGACGAACAGCGTCCTGCCGTCGGCTCCACCCAGCATGCAGGCAAAGCAACCGCGATCGACCTCGACCTGGTCGATCTTCTCGCCGCCTTGGCGCAGCCTGATACAGTGCCGGTTCGGCACATCGGCATACCAGACGCAACCTTCGGCATCGATGCAGATGCCGTCGGGATAGTCGTTGCCGAGGTCGGCCCAGACGCGCCGCTTGGAAAGGCCGCCGTGTTCGCCAATATCGAAAGCGGTCAGCCGCCTGGCGTGGGATTCGGCAACGATCAGCGTCCGGTTGTCCGGCGTTACCGCCATGCCGTTGGCGAAGGCGATATCCTCGGCGACCTGCCGAACCGAGCCGTCCGGCTTGATCAGCACGATCGTGCCCGGTCCGAAATGCTCGCCCGGCGCCGCCGCAGGCCCGCCGCCATTGACGTAGATGTTGCCGCGCCCGTCGACGACGATTTCATTCCAGGGGTTTTTCGACAGCCCTCGGAGATCGGCATGAGTGGCAAGCGTTCCATCCGCTTCCTGCCTGAGCAGAAGCCCCTCCCGCCCGGATACGACAAGCAATCGTCCATCCGGCAGCCAGTCGATCGAATAGGGCAGGACGGCCGGCACCGTGAGCATGACCTCGCTTGTGCCGTCCTCGTCCACGGCGACGACCTCGCCAGTGCCCCAGTTGCAGAGCCAGAGCCGGCCATCATGCCAGCGCGGTGACTCGCCGAAGGCAAGGCCCTCGGTGATGAGATTGGCTTTCCTGATGCTGTTCGACGACGACATTGGCAGGCTCCGTGGCCGGGTTATCCAACCTTAGGACGGATGAGATGGCCGGGTTCCTACAGCCTTGTTGAAAGTCGCGGCTATCATCGCCGTGCCCGCCCCTCCGACTCTTCCCATTGTTGCGTTGCGGGGAGGGGGGCTTTCGGCTATTGAGGCGCAACCTGAAACAGGGACTTGCCCTTGAGCCCTATGACGCTTCTCGACTCGGTCAAGAATACGTTCGTTCCGATCCACCGCGAAGGTTATCCCTTCATCGCCGCCTTCGCCGCGGCGACGCTGTTTCTCGGCTATTTCTCCTCGGTCCTGTTCTGGATCGGGCTGATCCTCACCGCCTGGTGCATCTATTTCTACCGCGACCCCGAGCGCGTCACGCCGGTGGACGACCGGCTGGTGGTGAGCCCGGCCGACGGCGTGATCTCGGCGGTGGGCCCCGCCGTGCCGCCGGGCGAGCTTGGCCTGGGCCCGGGCGAAATGACCCGCATTTCGGTGTTCATGAACGTGTTTTCCTGCCACATCAACCGCGCTCCGGTGCGTGGCCGGATCATCCGCATCGAGCATAAGCCCGGCAAATTCCTCAATGCCGAGCTCGACAAGGCAAGCTCCGAGAACGAGCGCAACGGGCTGGTTATCGACAGCCCCAACGGCACGATTGCCGCCGTGCAGATCGCCGGGCTGGTGGCGCGCCGCATCGTCTGCTGGGCCGAGCCCGGCGGCTCGATCGCCATCGGCGAGCGTTTCGGCCTGATCCGCTTCGGCTCGCGCGTCGATGTCTTCCTGCCGTCGAACGCTGTGCCGCGCGTCGCGGTCGGCCAGACAGCGGTTGGCGGCGAGACCGTGCTCGCCGAATTCGGCGGCACGGCGGTCACGCCCCTGGTCAGGGTGTCCTGAGCGTTGGGCGCGCCCTTCAAAAAATTCGAAGCCCATGCCAGCGGCGGCCCGCGCATCCGCGAGATCCCGATGCGCATGGTGCTGCCCAATCTGGTCACGGTGCTTGCCATCTGCGCCGGCCTTTCCGGCATCCGCTTCGCCTTCGAGAACCGTTTCGAGATCGCTGTGGTCATGGTCCTGCTTGCCGCCTTCCTCGACGGCATCGACGGGCGGCTGGCGCGCATGCTGAAGGCCACCTCGAAATTCGGCGCGCAGATGGATTCGCTGGCCGACATCGTCAATTTCGGCGTGGCGCCGGCGCTGGTGCTCTATGCCTTTCTGCTCGACCGCGCCGGCTCGCCAGGCTGGATCGCTGCGCTTCTGTTCACCATCGCCTGCGGCATGCGGCTCGCCCGCTTCAACGTGCTTGCTGACGACACCGACCAACCGGCATGGCAGACCGAATATTTCGTCGGCGTGCCGGCCCCCGCGGGCGCGGTGCTGGTCATGCTGCCACTCTATCTCTATTTCCTGCGGCTCGGGCTGGAGCCGTCCCGGCCGGCCGCCTTCATCGCCACCGGCTTCACCGTGCTCGTCGCTTTCCTTCTGGTCAGCCGCCTGCCGGTCTATTCGGGCAAGAGCGTCAAGGTGCCGGGCGACAGGGTGCTGCCGGTCATCCTAGCCGTCGTGCTCTATATCCTGCTGCTGATGACCTATCCCTGGTACACGCTTACGGCTTCCGTCGCCGGCTATCTGCTCTTCCTGCCGTTCTCGGTGCGCGCTTATTCGAAGCGGGCCATGCGTGAAGGCGAGAAGGTGCCGCCTTCGGATATTGGCTAATTGGTAATCTCCCCCCTTGAGGGGGAGATGTCGCCGAAGGCGACAGAGGGGGTCGCTGCGCGTGGAGCGCCGACGCCGCTCGCGACGCGCAATGGAGTCGGCGTTCTACGCGCTAGGACCCCCTCTGGCCGCATCGCGGCCATCTTCCCCTCAAGGGGGGAGATCAGGCAGCCACGCCCAACCCCAACCGGTCGATCGCCAGCTTGCGGGCCGAGACGTAATCCGTCTTGCCCGACCCCAGTACCGGGATCTCTTCCACCTTGATGATGTCGTTGGGCACCATCAGCTCCGCGGCGCCGGCCTTCTTGCCGAACTGACGCAGTTCCTCGGCATTCGCATCGTCGGCGGTGGTGACCAGCACGATACGCTCGCCGCGCCTCTTGTCGGGCACCGCCACCGCCGCGTGGCGCTCTTCCGGCCACCGCGACTGCACCAGCATCTCGACGGCACCCAGCGAAACCATCTCGCCGGCGATCTTGGCGAAGCGCTTTGCCCGGCCGCGGATGGTGATGAAGCCCTCGCGGTCGATCGAGACGATGTCGCCGGTGTCGTGCCAGCCTTCCAGCGGCTGCAATTCGCCCGGCCGGTCGGCGCTCATGTAGCCCATCATCATGTTCGGCCCGTCGAGCCACAGCCGGCCGCCCTCGGTGATGCCTTCGACAGGCTCCAGCTTCAGGCGGATGGCCGGCAGCGGCCGGCCGACCGTGCCGTCGCGGCTGTGGATGGCGGTGTTCACCGCCACCACCGGCGCGGCCTCCGTCAGCCCGAAGCCTTCGACGATCGAGGCCTGGAAGCGGTCGCGGTAGGTGCGCCGCGTCTCCGGCTGCACCGCCTCGGCGCCGGCCACGACGAAGCGCAGGCTGGAGAAGTCGCCGTCCTTGGCGGTGCGGGCATAATTGGCGAGGAACGTGTCGGTGCCGAACATGACGGTCGGCTTCACCTTGCGGGCGATCTCCGGGATGATCTTGTAGTGCAGCGGCGAGGGGTAGAGGAACAGCTTTACGCCCAGCACCAGCGGCAGGATGGTGCCGCCGGTGAGCCCGAAGGAATGGAAAGCCGGCAGCACGTTGAGCAGGATGTCGGCCGGCGAGACGGAAACGCGCGCCTCGGCCTGCATGACATTGGCAAGCAGGCTGCGGTTCGACAGCACCACTGCCTTCGGCGTGCCTTCCGAGCCGGAGGTGAACAGGATGACTGCGGGCTTCGAGGCTTGCTGTCGCTGCAAAGGCAGGCGCCACAAAAGCGCGGCCGCGACCTTGTCCAGCGCCGTCACGCCGGCGCGCACGTCTTCCAGCCACAGCATCTTGGCGCCGCCTGCCTCGACCGCGGCAATGATGTCGTCGATGCCCGCTTTTTCGACGAAGGCGCGGGAGGACACCACGGTGCGGATGACGGCGGTACGGACCGCCGCGGTCACGCTGGCCGGGCCGGCGGTGTAGTTGATCATCGCCGCAACCCTGGCCGCCGATATCAGGCCGACGAAGGTGAGCACCACGCCATTGGCGTTGGGCAGGAGCACGCCGACCGCTTCGCCGGGCGCCGTCACTGCCTCGAAACGGCGGCCGAGCACGCGCGCGCCAATGAACAGCTTGCGGTAGCTGAGCGAACCGGAAATCACGTCCTCGATGATCGGACACGAAGGGCCGATACGATCGGCGGCGTCGCGCATGGCGAAGAACAGGCCGCGGTCGAGATTGGTGCCGTAGAGTCGCGCCTCGGCGAAACGGTCGAACAGCGCGTTGGTGTTGGAGGCCATGTCGGGGTTGCGCGCCACCAGCTCGGCGATGGTCATCGGTTCCAGCACGCTCACCGAAAGCCGCGGGAACCAGTGGCGGGGCGCTTTCTCCTTCGGTGTCAGCGACACAGGCAGGTCGCGCGTGCCGGCAACAAAGATCGGCACGATGCGGGCATCGGCCTGCATGGCGATGCGCGTGATGGCGCGAAACAACCGGAAGGATTTGACGTCCGGCTCGACATTGTCCGGCAGGTAGACGGCAAGTCGGCCCTTGCCCTTCAGCACGCGCACCAGCCGGCGGCTGACGAAGACATGCTCCGCATTGAAGGCGATGGTGCGGCCAAGCTCGCGCCACGGCTCCAGCCAGGGCGAGCGCGCCGAGGCCTCGTCCAGGATATGCAGCGTGTCGTCGGGAAGCAGTGACAGCATCAGCGCCGGCTCGATGCGCGACTGGTGCGAGACCAGGTAGATGATCGGTGTCTTGGCGCTGCGGGCGATCCGGATGCGATTGTCGGCGATCCGGTAGGCGAGCTTGAACGGCACATAGAGCAGCGCCTGGGTGAATCGCAGGTCGAGCCGGAACCTTTCGATCACGGCGATCAGCAGCCAGGCAAAGACAAGGCCCGCTAGCAGCGCCAGGGTCAGGATCATGCAGCTCTCTCCCAGTCTCCTCCAGGACGCGGCTCTTGAGCGGCCGCTTTGGTGGCAGAGGGTAGCGGAAGCGCGGGCAACGTCAATGTGGGGTGATGCACGGCGTCTCCTTCTCCCCTTGTGGGAGAAGGTGGCCGAGCGAAGCTCGGACGGATGAGGGGTGCTGGAAGGATCGCTGCGCGGGAGAGTAAGCTCCTCAAAGCATTAAGTTTTTCGAGGCCGTGTTCCTTCCAGCACCCCTCATCCGTCTCGGCGCTGCGCGCCGATCCACCTTCTCCCACAAGGGGAGAAGGAGAAGACGGTGCCTACGCCGCCTTCAATCTGCCGCTGATGAAGCGGAATTCCTGGCTCTTGCCGCCATAGCCATAGGCGGCCGCCGGTACCTCATGCACGGAGGCATAGCTTTCCTCATGCACGCCGCCGAGCAGCCGGCCGAAAGCCTCGAAGATCGCCTTCAGATAGGCTTCGAGCTCGAGCTTGGTGTTGGTGCCGTCGACGACCTTGATGTCCAGCCAGAACGTGTTGGTGCCGTGCTCGGCCAGCGACTTGCCGCCGGCGAACCAGTGCTGCGGATCGATGTAGTTGACCGCGACCGCGGTGATCGTCGGGTCCTTGCGCAGCAGCTTCGCCGTGATGTCGATGGCTTCGCTGGCGATGGCGGCGGACAGCTTGGCGTCGGGCTTGCCGGTGACGCTGATATTGATGATCGGCATTTTTCTCTCCTTGGGTTGGGGCGCCTCGCCTTCGATGAGAGGATCATGTCACCAGCATGTATTCAATAAAATCGAATTGTTTTTGATAAACGCTTCGATATTGTCGAAGTATGGAAACGCTCGATCCCGACCTTCTGAAAACCTTCCTCGCCTTCGTCGATGGCGGCTCGCTGGCCAAGGCCGCCTCCGCCGTCGGCCGCACGCCATCGGCGGTGACCGCGCAAATGCAGCGGCTCGAAGAGATCGTCGGCGAGCCACTGCTCACCCCCCAGGGCAGGGGGCGCGGGCTGACACTGGCCGGCGAGGATCTTGTCGGCCACGCCCGGCGCATCCTTGCCGTGCACACCGAGGCGTGGCTGGCGCTGAAAGGCGCGCGCGCCGGCGGCCGCATCGCCATCGGGATGACACAGGATTTCGCCGACCAAGGGCTGCCGGACCTTCTGAGAGCCTTCGCCGTCAGCCATCCCCGCGTCCGGATCGAGCTGCGTGTCGGCCGCTCCCTGGAGCTTGGCTCGGCACTACAGGCGGGCCAACTCGACCTCGCGATCACCATGCGCCATGCCCCGTCGCCGGATGAGACGGCGGTGATCAGCGAGCCAATGCTATGGCTCTGCTCGGAAAAAGGCTTGGCGGCTCGGCCCGAAGCCGTGCCGCTGGCGCTGCTCGATCCTTATTGCGGCTTCCGCGAGGCGGCGCTCAATGCGCTCGACGCTGCCGGCCGCCGCTACCGTATCGCCGCAGGCAGCGCCAGCCTTGCCGGCCTGCGCGCAGCGGTCAATGCCGGCATTGCGCTGACACCGCGCACCCGGCGTTTTGCCCATTCCGGCATCGTGGAGGCGCCATACGAGCTCGACTTGCCGCCGCTGCCTATGGCCGATTTTGCCATCCGGCTGGGTCGCGAAGCTCCGCGCCCGGCGCGGGATCTGGCGGAACTGCTCGGCGATGGCCTCGCCCCGTCGTCCTGAACTAACCGCGGCGCCATTCCCGGGAATTCGCCGCGCAAACAATTTCCCAAAGAAAAAGCCGACCTTTTTGCGGGTCGGCTTCTAGTCGGACGGGTCGAGGGGTTTGGGGGGACTTGGGGGGTGACCCGTCGATCTAACAATGCCTGAGCCGGATGATGGTTCCGTGATTGGCAAAATATTTTTACGAGGCTGCCGATTTCGCCTTTAACCAGTCGCGTCCGGCATGGGCAAAGACCGCGCAAAGCACGATGGCGCCGCCGATGACGCTGGCCATGGGCGGGGCTTCGCCGAGGAAGACCAAGGCAAACAGGATGGCGAACGGCACTTCGGCCGAGCCCAGCAGACCGGATTCGGCGGCCGGAATGAGCCGCGAGCCTTCCGTCCACAGGATCGAGGCCAGCGCAAAGGAACAGCCGAAGGTGGCAAGCAGCGCCACGTCGCGCGTCGAGACGGCCAGCGGATCGGTGACGAACCAGCCGAGCACGAAGAGCAGGAAGGCCGAGACCGCGCCCGCCCACACAACCGGCGAGTCGCGGAAGGCGCGCACCATGATCATGTAGAGCGCGCTGCCGGTTGTCATCAAAAGCGCCAGGCTGTCGCCGAACAGATGGCCTCTGCCGAGGCCGCCGCCAACCATGATGGCGACGCCGCACAGCGACGCGGCCGCTGCCAGCATCGTCTGCAGCCTGAATTTCTCCCGCACCAGAAGGAAGGCAAGAAGTGCGGCGATGAAGGGCGAGGTCGCGTAGATGACCGCGACATTGGCGACATAGGTGTATTTGAACGCCGAGATGAAGGCGATGCTGACGGCGGCACCCTCGATCGCCAGCAGCCAGCCCCGCCAGCCCAATCTCAGGCTCTCGCGCCCGCCCGAGCGGCGCCGGCGCCACAGCACATAGAGCGTGATCAGGATCGAGCCGAAAAAACCGCGCCAGCAGGTTATGGTCAGCGGATCGGCATGGATCGACTTGGTCAGCACGCCCGTGAGCGCGAAGGCAAGGGCCGATGCCGACACCAGGACGATGCCGAGCGTGCGCTCGGCCGCTGCGTCGGCGCCGCCAGGCGTGCACTTCTCCGGCATATCGAGCGTGTCCGTCATAGTGCCAGCCTACCCGGTTGCTCCTGACAGCCCTCTGTCATCAGGCCTGCTCCCGCTTGCGGAAACCCTCGTTGCCGACGATGAGCAGGCCGGCGCCGATGATCAGCGCCGCGCCCATGAACACCTCCATGCGCGGCACGTCGCCCCAGATGGCGTAGCCCAGCGCGAAAGCCCAGACCAGAGAAGTGTATTCGAACGGCGCCACGATCGATACCGGCGCGCGCTTCATGCCCTCGAACAGCACATACTGCGCCACCCCGCCGAGTGCCCCGACGCTGATGAGCAAAAGCAGTTGCCGCCAATCGGGCATGCGCCACCACAGCAGCGCCGGCACGGCCGAAAAGAGCAGGAAATAGAAATTGTTGAGCACGAGCTGGATCGTCGTTCGCTCCTGCAGCGCTGTCTTGCGTAAGAGCACCACGGCGATGCCCCAAAGGACTGCCGCCGCCAGCACCAGAAGCACCGGCACGGAAAGGCCGAGCCGCGCCGGATCGCAGGCGATGAAGACGCCGACGAAACCGATGAACACCGCGATCCAGCGCAAGAGCGGCACCGTCTCGCCCAGGATCAGCACCGATAGCACGGTTACGATGATCGGCGCGGCGTAATAGATGGTGGTGAGTTCGGCGAGTTGCAGCGAGCGCGCGGCGTTGTAGTAGCAAAGCCAGGCGGCGAGCGTGAAGGCGCTGCGCACCAGCATCGGCTTGACGATCGGCGAGTCGATCGTATCGGCAAACAGCCGCTTCCCGCCGATGGCGCCGCAGGCGAGGAGCACGGTGATGGAACGCACGAACATGATCTGCCAGACCGTCATGCCGGCGACCAACAGCTTGATCGACGCGTCCTGCGCCGAAAACAGGAAATAGGCGGCAGCCGTGAACAGGATGCCGGCCAGCACCCTTTCGCGGCTTTCGAGGACGACGACTTCGGCCATGGTATCGATCTGCTTGCCTGGAGGTGGCAGCTATACGAGTGAACGCAAGAGCTGCGCTGCTCCAGCAGGGCGCTTGCATTGGCGCAGCGGCGAGCGACCTGCATTCTCCCGATGCTTACAGGCGGGCTTGCGCGGACAAAGCCACTCAGAAGTAGTCGTTGACGATATCGCGCAGGGAGGCGGACGAGCATGTTCGGAGCCTTGCAATGCTGGACGGCCATAGCCCGATCAGGTAAATTTTGAGGCGCGCGAATTGATCGGCGTGGCTCGCACCGGCAGATAGACCACGGAGAGCGCCAATGCCTGCGTTGCACAAGTCCGGAAGCGCGATGACGGATGTGATCGATCGACTGGTCACCGCGATGAACGCGCATGATCTCGACGCTGTTACCGCTCTCATCCACGAGAACTATCGGAGCACACAGCCGGCGCACCCCGGCAGAGCCTTCGTCGGCCGGGACCAGATGCGGGCCAACTGGGAGGCCATGTTCGCGGGAATACCTGACTTCAACGCGGCGGTCACGCGCTCGGTCCAGGACGGCGACACGACCTGGATCGAATGGCATTGGTCGGGTACTCGCTCCGACGGGCAGCCCTTCGAGGTGCGCGGGGTCGCGCTGTTCGAAATTGTCGACGGTCAGATTGTGGCCGGGCGGCTATATCCGGAGGACGTCGAGCGGCAGCCTGCCGGCATCGAAGACGCCGTTGAAGCCCTGTCGGGGCGCCGTCCGCCAACGGCCAGCGGCAGTACCGATTCCTGACCTCACCATCGCGCCGCGGCAGGGACCGCCGGTAGCGCTCACTGCGTCGCCTGATAAAGCTCCGATGCCGCGTCCTTCAACGCACGGCGCCCGTCCGGCCGCAGATACATCATGTGGCCGCCCTCGACGACGTCGAGCCGGATCGGCTTGGCGTCGGATAGAGTAGGAAGCTGGTTCACCAGATAGCGCGAGGCGAGATAGGGCGTGACGAGATCGGTGTAGCCGTTGACGACGACGACGCCGAGCGCCGGGTTGAGCGAACGCGCCCGCTGCAGGTCGTTCATCACGCCGGCATAGCCCTGGCCCGAGGTGCCGTAGTCCCAGTTGCGGGTGACCTCGCCATTGAGCAGCCGGTAACTGACATCGGTGCGGTAGTTGAGCTCGTCGCGGGCATAGGCGACGAAGGCGGAGGTCAGAGCCGGAACGCTGCGGTCGAGCACCGGATCGGCGCCGGCGTCGCGCGGGCTCTGCGGGGCGATGTCGGCGGTGCCGATGGTGGCGTCATAGGGGCTGAGCACCTTGCCGGTGGCGCGTTGGAATTCCTTGGCGAAAAGGCCTGTCGGGATGCGGGCGAAATTGCGCTGGACGAGCTCGAGCGGCAGGCCGGTGAGCTCCGAAACGCGCCCGCTGGCGAGCTTTCCGCCTTGTTCCAGTCCGCTGTTCAACGCCGTCAGGTAATCGCCGAGCGCGTAATGCTCGACCTCGGCCAGCCTGTCGCGCAGCGCGTCGCCGCTCACGCCGTCGCCCTTCAGCCGGGTCGCCGCCAGCGAGGGCAGCTCCAGCGCCCAGTGCAACTGGTCGAATTGGTCGGGCCGCACCAGCATGAACTCAAGCGCCGGCGAGATCAGCACGATGCCGCTGGGGCTCAGGCCCACATCCTCCTGCAGCGTGCGGGCAAGCAGCGCCGCGCGGAAGCCGCCATAGCTTTCGCCGGCGAGGAACAGCGGCGATCCGGTGCGGCCGTTCTGCGCCAGATAGAGGCGGATGAAAGCGCCCACCGAGCTGGCGTCGGCATCGACGCTCCAGAACTCCTTGCCCTCATGCCCCGGCGCCTCCCGGCTGTAGCCGGTGCCGACCGGATCGACGAAGACGAGGTCGCTCATGTCGAGCCAGCTGTCGGGATTGTCGACGAGCTTTTGCGGCGGCCGCCGGAACTCGCCGTCGGCGGCTGTCTCGACGATGCGCGGCCCGATCGCTCCGAGATGCAGATAGGCCGACGCCGCCCCCGGCCCGCCATTGAAGACGAAGGTGATCGGCCGCTCTTTCGCCGGCGCCGGCGACTGCTGCGTGTAGGCGACGTAGAAGATCTCGGCCGTGACCTCGCCCTTGCCCGACAGGAGCGACAGAGTGCCGGCCTTGGCCTGGTAATCGAGCTTGCGTCCGCCAAGCGTGATCGAATGCTCGGTCACCTGCGGCGGCGGCAACAGCGACAGCACGCCGCCCTGGGGCGCGGGGCGCTCGGGTGCTTCCGCGGCGAAGCCCGGCTGAGCGAAGGCGGCGAGCGCCAGGAAGGCGAGGGGGATAAGTTTGGACCGCATGAGGGCTCCGCTGATGGTCTCGAATAGGTATGGGCTGGGCGTGAGAAGTCAAAGCAACAATCGCAAAGGTGGCGATCCTTCGGCCGTCTGCAACTGACGTCAGTACCTGCTCCAGGAACTTGAGATCTTCGGCGGCATCTCACGTGGTCCCGCGCCCGTAATCCAGAAGGGCTCTCTCCCAAAGCACGCTGCTTTCATAAGGATCGTCGGCAAACTTTTCGAAATTGGCGTCGAAGATCATCCGGCCGTTGAAATTTGGATCGCACCTGGCTGGATCCCGAATGACGCCCTTGGCGTCGATCTGACACCACATGCGGCGTCGGTCGTCGGCGACCCAGGCAAGGCCGTTGACGTAGCACCGCAGCGCCCGGTATTTCGGTTGGACAAAAGCCGTTCCGTCGGCGGTTGCGAGCCCCCACAAGGTTTTGCCCGTGCTGTCGTCGCTGACGAACCGACCACCGTCCTTGCCACACGCGAGGACTTGCGCGCGGTCGCTTTCGCGGGGTGGTTCGGGCACCTCCTTGCCATGGGCATCCACCCATGATTTGCGCCCCTCGATCTCTGCCGCGAAGACACCGTTGTCCGGGCTGAGCTTGTCGAAACGCGGCGTCACCGAATATTGGCCCTTGGTTTCTACGATGCCCCACTTTCCCGCCTCTTTGACAGCCGCATATCCGCCTTGGAAACTGTAAACACCGTCGTAGCGTGGCGGCGACCCCAGAAGATGGCCGGCTGTGTCGACAAATCCCCATTTGCCGTCGAGCTGGACCGGAGTTGGCCGGTCGCAATCGAGCGGCAGGGAAACGGATTCGAACAGATAAGGTTCGGTCGCCTTGCCCGCCGCATCGAGGAAGCGCACCTTTCCCGACCGCTTTTCCGCTCTCAGGCCCGAAGGGCATTGCGCGAGCGCTTGGCCGTCTTCCGGGTTGGCGACAATTCGCCCGCGCCGGTCAAGCCCCATCCATTCATCGCCGATCCGGACGAGGCTGACATCGCCCTTCTCGGCCACCTGGGCGTCGTCGAAGTAACGGCCGCCTAGCAGCGCACCGCTTGTGTCGACAATGCCTTTGGCGTTGCCTTTCTGAACCAGCTTGAGGCCGTTTTGCCAGTAGAATGTGCCGTCGAACTTGAAAGGCACGATAAGCTTGCCCTTCGCATCGACGGCACCGCAGCTCCTCCAGTTTCGCGGGTCGAACGGAGCCGGCTTCAGATCGCATACGGTGGCGTACCCGTACGTCAACGGCGAGACGTCGTCATATTCGGGGGCGGTTTGCCAGGTTCCATCCGATCGCAGCAGGCCGAATTTGCCGCGCGCCCCGCTGCCTTTGATCCTTGCCCACAGCAACCGGCGTTCCGGATCGTCGAAATAGCGCAAGGCGTAGACGCCCGGACTGAAGGAACGCGTCTTCGCGTGCCATAGGCGGTATTGCGACGAAGGGGAGTCGGCAGAGCCGAACTGCAATGCCGATTTGCTGTCGTCCAGACTTTCGCAACCATCAGGGCGCATCGAATTCCAGGCGCCGTCTCTGACAAGGACCGTATCATCCCCGAATGGTATCGCGCGTGCATAGTTCGGCTCGATCAAGGTCTCGCCCTGGCGGTCAATCACACCCGCCCTGCCCGCGAGGATGACTTCCGCAAGACCGTTTGAAAAATACCCGACGAGATCGAATCTGGCTGGAATGACGAGCGTCCCGGTGAGGTCGACGAAGCCGAATTTTCCGTCGATTCTGACGCCGGCCAATCCGCTGGAAAACGGCAGCGCTACTTCGAATTGCTGGGCGATAACCTGCTTTCCGGCCTTGTCGGCATAACCGCAGAGGTTGAATTTGCCACCGCAAGTGGTTGCGAGGCCATTGGTGTCGGCGTGCTCGCCCGCGAACCGCCCGGGCGAGCACGATATGATGACGAAGGGCGCAGCGTCATTTGTTCCAGCAAAGATTGCCAAGGCGGCCAGAGCCGATGCCAGCCCTGCGATACCCATTTGCCAAACAAGGCCGCCTCCCGGAAAAGTTGAGACGGCGACTTTAACCGCCAGTTGTGGCAGGAATCCAATTCCTGAAAGTGGCGTAAAGAAGCGCTTAAGCTGCTTTAGCGGCCACGATCCGCACGACAATCGCTCGACTGCAGTGCGCAGGCGAAAAGGATTTGCAATGGACGCCACCGCACTCAAGGCCATGCAGGCGCCGTTGAAGGAAGCCTATCGCGACGATGCGGCACGAGCGCTGATCACGCTGAGAGCCCGCGGAACGCTCGATGACCAGTCGATCGCCTGCAAGGTGGAGACGGGCAGGGCGCTCGCCATTGCCGGCCTTCATCCGGCCACCGGTGGCTCGGGCCTCGAGCTATGTTCGGGCGATATGCTGCTGGAAGCGCTGGTCGCTTGCGCGGGCGTGACGCTGAAGGCGGTGGCGACGGCGCTGGAGTTCAAGCTCGGCAATGCCACCGTCGAGGCCGAGGGCGACCTCGATTTTCGCGGCACGCTCGGCGTCGCCCGGGAGGCGCCGGTCGGCTTTCGCGAGATAAGGCTGAAATTCGACCTCGACACCGACGAGCCGCAGGAGCGCATCGATGCGCTTTTGAAGCTCACCGAGCGCTACTGCGTGGTGTTCCAGACGATCAACAACAAGCCAGCGCTGAGCGTGAGCGCGGGGCGCTGAAGCGCTACGCCCCCTCATCCGGCCGCTACGCGGCCACCTTCTCCCCGGCGGGGAGAAGAGGTTTGCGCCGGCGCTGACCGCCTCCTCTCCCCAGCGGGGAGAGGTCAGCCGAGCGAAGCGGAGGCTGGGTGAGGGGGAGTGCCCACGCTACTGCGCCGACGGCGTCTCCGCATCCCCTTCGTCGGTGAACGGCGAGGCGCTCGGCACGCATTGCACGGCCCAGCCCTGCGGCGTCGGCTGCTTCTGATATTCGGTGATGGCGTTGGTGCATTGTTCACGGGTGTCGAAGGTGCTGGGCAGCACCACCATGCCGCCTTGCGGGCCGGCGATCACCAGATACCAGACCAACGCTACGCTGGGAGCAGCAGCCATGGGAATTCCTCGCTTTGCTTGGATGTCAGAGTCGGACCGATCCTAGCAACTCCCTTGGAGCGGCGAAAGCAGGGCGGCGGAACACGCTTCCGCCGCACCGTTCACAGACCCGTGAAGAGGGCTTTCGCCAGGCGGGCTCAGTCGGCCGCGACGCGTTTTTTGAACTCGAATTATTCCGGCTGCCGGTAGGCGACGAAGCGGTTGTGCTTGGCCTGGAAGATCAGGCCTGTTTCCTTCAGCTCCGGGCTGGCCAGCGGCACGATGCGCCTGGCGATCTCGGAGGGATGCGGCAGCGTCTCCGGATCCTCGCCGGGCATGGCCTGCGCGCGCATCGCCGTGCGGGTGGCGCCCGGATCCGCGGCGTTCACCCTCAGCGGCAGGCTCTCGGTTTCATGCGCCCACGAGCGCATCATCGTTTCGACCGCGGCCTTGGAAGCCGCGTAGGGCGCCCAGAAGGCGCGCGCCGAATGCGCCGCGTTGGAGGTCATGATGATGGCGCGGCCGGCATCGGAGAGCCGCAGCAGCGGATCGACCGAACGGATCAGCCGCCAGGTCGAGGTGACGTTGACGGTCATCACCTTGTCGAAGGTCTTGGCCTCGACATGGCCGATCGGCGAGATGACGCCGAGGACGGCGGCATTGGCGACCAGTATGTCGAGCTTGCCCCAGCGTTCATGGATCGCGCCGCCGAGACGATCGATGCCCGCCATGTCGGTCAGGTCGAGCGGCACCAGCGTCGCCTGTCCGCGGCCATCCGCCTTGATCTGGTCGTCGAGCTCTTCCAGCCCGCCCACCGTGCGCGCCACCGCGATCACATGCGCGCCGGCGGCCGCCAGTTCCCTGGCGATGAAATAGCCGATGCCGCGCGAGGCGCCGGTTACGACCGCCACGCGGCCGGAAAGATCGAGGGTCATGCCGAGTTTCCGTGAGCCGGAGCAATTCCAGGAAAAGTGTCTAGCGGTTTTCCGTCCGGAATTGCGTCAAAACAAATATTGCGGATCACGACCCGCTCGACGCCAGCAGCGACAGCGTGCGCACATTGTCGTGGCCTTCGAAGTCGAGCAGGCGGGTGGGGTACTGTCCCGTGAAGCAGGCATCACAGAATTGCGGCTGGTCGTTGTCGCGGCCCGCTTCGCCGACAGCGCGATAGAGCCCGTCGATCGACAGGAAGCCGAGCGAATCGACGCGGATGAACTCCGCCATCTCCTCGACCGACATGCGCGATGCCAGCAGCTTCGACTTCTCCGGCGTATCGACGCCGTAGAAACAGGACGCGCTGGTCGGCGGCGAGGCGATGCGCATATGCACTTCCTTGGCGCCGGCGTCGCGCACCATCTGCACGATCTTCTGGCTGGTGGTGCCGCGCACGATCGAATCGTCGACCAGCACCACGCGCTTGCCCTCGATCATGCGGCGGTTGGCGTTGTGCTTGAGCTTCACGCCCATGTGGCGGATCGAATCGCCGGGCTGGATGAAGGTGCGGCCAACATAGTGGTTGCGGATGATGCCGAGCTCGAAGGGGATGCCGGCGGCTTGGCTGAAGCCGATCGCGGCCGGCGTGCCGGAATCCGGCACCGGCACGACGATGTCGGCCTCGACCGGGTTTTCCTGCGCCAGCTCCGCGCCGATGCGCTTGCGCACCTCGTAGACGTTGCGGCCTTCGACCGAGGAATCCGGCCGCGCGAAATAGACATATTCGAAGATGCAGAAGCGCGTCTTCTGCGGCTCGAACGGGAAGATGCTCTCAATCCCCTTCGAGGTGACGACCACCATCTCGCCCGGCTTGATGTCGCGCACGAAGCGAGCGCCGATGATGTCGAGCGCGCAAGTTTCCGAAGCGAGGATCCAGGCGCCGTCGAGGTCGCCGAGCACCAGAGGCCGGATGCCAAGCGGGTCGCGGCAGCCGATCATCTTCTTGGCGGTCATCGCCACCAGCGAGAAGGCGCCTTCAACCTGGCGCACCGCCTCAATGAAGCGGGAATTCAGGTCGCGCTCCTTGCTGGTCGCGACCAGGTGCAGCAGCGTCTCGGTGTCGGACGTCGAGGAAAAGATCGAGCCCTGCTTCTGCAGCGCGCGCTGCACGGTGAGCGCGTTGGTGAGGTTGCCGTTGTGGGCGACGGCAAGACCGCCTTCGGCGAGCTCGGCAAAGAAAGGCTGGATGTTGCGCAGGCCGGCGCCGCCGGTCGTGGCGTAGCGCGTATGGCCGATGGCGCGATTGCCCTGCAGGCTGTCGATGACGCGCTGCTTGGTGAAGGTGTCGCCGATCAGGCCGACATGGCGTTCGACATGGAACTGGGTGCCGTCATAGGAGACGATGCCGGCCGCTTCCTGGCCGCGATGCTGCAGGGCATGCAGGCCGAGCGTGACGATGGCCGCAGCGTCCTGTCGGCCGAAGATGCCGAACACGCCGCATTCGTCGTGGAAATGATCGTCGGCCTCGGCGGAAAGGACTTTGCCTGCATCTGCCGTTGAGTCTGCCATCTGGTGCTCAAGCTCCGCTAAAGCCGCCATATAGGGCGATCTCTCGCGGAACGCAACGCACCTCGTCAGGCATTAACAAATTGCCTCAGGCCAGCGCTGTGGCCGGCCTGGATTTCAGTTTGCCGGCGCTGGAGCGGGAGCCGGGGCGGGCGCCGGAGCCGGCTCGTTGTCGGCAGGCGCCTCGCCCTCGCTGTCGTCTGGCGCCGGCGCGTTGTCGTCGCCGGCCGGCGGCTCGGCCGCGGGCTGGTCGGTGGTGGCCGGCGCGCCGGCCTGCGGCGTGCCCTTATGCGTGTATTTGTTGACCAGTTCCTCGGTGTTTTCCGGCAGCACGCTTTCGAGCTTGGCGCCGATCGTCTCGAGCAACGGCCGCGACTTGGCGTTGACGATCCAGGCGGGCGCCTTGGCGCCGGCCAGCCAGTTGAAGAACAAGAGCGCCACCGCGACCACCAGGATGCCGCGCGCCGCCCCATAGAGGAAGCCGAGCGTGCGGTCGAGCGCGCCGATGCGCGAATCGATTATCCAGTCGGCAAGCTTCATCGTGATGACGGAGACGACGATCAGCGCGATCAGGAAGACGATGCCGGCGGAAGCCGCCATCGCGATCTTGTCGTTGTCGATATAGGGCTGCACATAGGGCAGCACCGGCTTGTAGAAGAAGAACGCCGCCGCCGCCGCCGCAGCCCAGGAGACCACCGACAGCACTTCGCGGGAGAAGCCGCGCACCATGGCGAGCATGGCTGAGACCAGGGTGAAGCCGACGAGGATTCCGTCAAGCAGCGTAATCGGCATGGTTCTCGCCCCACTTCCTGTCTTGCGGCTTGATGAGCCGCATCACTCCTCGACGTCGGCACGGCCGCGCCGCGAGCCGGCTATGCGCGCCACAAGGTCGGCAAGCTCGGTGGGCTGGAACGCGCCGGCCCCGATCCCCCCGGCAACTTCCTCGCTGCCGAGTGGCAGCACCGCGCTTCCAAAGCCCAGCTTTTCGGCTTCCTTGAGGCGCTGCTGCGCATGCGCAACCGGCCTGACGGCGCCCGATAGGCTGATTTCGCCGAAATAGACGCAATCGGCGGGAAGGGCAAGACCGGTGAGCGACGAAACCAGCGCGGCGGCGACCGCCAGATCGGCCGCCGGCTCCGAGATCCGGTAGCCGCCGGCGACGTTGAGATAGACGTCGTGCTGGCCGAAGCGCACGCCGCAATGCGCCTCGAGCACTGCGAGCACCATCGACAGCCGCGCCCCGTCCCAGCCGACCACGGCGCGGCGCGGCGTGCCGAGCGAGGAGGGCGCGACCAGCGCCTGGATCTCGACCAGCACCGGCCGCGTGCCTTCCATGCCCGCGAAAACCGCCGCGCCCGGCGATTTCGCGTGGCGTTCGCCAAGGAAAAGCTCGGACGGATTGGAGACCTCGCGCAGGCCCTTGTCCGACATCTCGAACACGCCGATCTCGTCGGTCGGCCCGAAACGGTTCTTCACGGTGCGCAGGATGCGGAAGTGATGGTTGCCTTCGCCCTCGAAGTAGAGCACGCCGTCGACCATGTGCTCGACGACGCGAGGGCCGGCGATCTGGCCCTCCTTGGTGACATGGCCGACAAGCACGATCGCAGCACCCGTGGATTTCGCGTAGCGGATCATCGCCTGAGCGGCGGCGCGCACCTGGGTGACGGTGCCCGGCGCCGAATCGGCGAGGTCGGTCCACAGCGTCTGGATCGAATCGAGGATGACGAGGTCCGGCCGCTTGCCGTCGGCGATGGTGGCGAGAATATCCTCGACATTGGTTTCGGCTGCGAGCTCGACCGGCGTCGAGGCGACGCCGAGGCGCTGCGCCCGCAGCCTGATCTGCGCCACCGCTTCTTCGCCCGAGACATAGACGATGCGATGGCCCTTGGAGGCGAGTGCCGCCGCCGCCTGCGTCAAGAGCGTCGACTTGCCGATGCCCGGGTCACCGCCGACCAGAAGCGCCGAACCGCGCACGAAGCCGCCGCCGGTGGCGCGGTCGAGCTCGCCGATGCCCGAAACAATGCGCGGCGCGTCCTCGATGTCGCCGGCGAGGCTGGTCAGCACCACGGCGCGGCCTTTTCGCGCGTTGCGCGTGTTGGCCGGTCCCGAGCCAATGCCGCCGGCAGTGCCTTCCTCGACCAGCGTGTTCCACTCGCCGCAGGCATCGCATTTGCCGGCCCAGCGCTGATGCACCGAACCGCAATTCTGGCAGATGAACTGAACGCGCGATTTGGCCATCAGGGCTGTGCCGGTCGCCAATTGCCGGAGGTCGGCGGGACAGCACCCCCCTCTGGCCTGCCGGCCATCTCCCCCGCAAGGGGGGAGATCAGCAGCTTTGGCGACGGTACCCATCTTGCGACGTCCGCGATTGGCGAAAGCCAACGCGACAGCCAATCTCCCCCCTTGCGGGGGAGATGTCCGGCAGGACAGAGGGGGGTGTGAAGGAACGAGGCCTTTCTCAAGAGATCACTCAAACCTCTCCGGCAGATGATGCTCTTCCGCCAGATCCGAAAACCGCGTGAACTCGCCGTGGAAGGCGAGGCTGACGGTGCCGGTCGGTCCGTGACGCTGTTTGGCCACGATGCACTCGGCCTTGCCGCGCGCCTCGTTCATCTCGTTTTCCCACTTGACGTATTCCTCGGTGCCGAGCTTCGGCTCGCGGTTCTTGAGGTAGTACTCCTCGCGATAGACGAACAGCACCACGTCGGCGTCCTGCTCGATCGAGCCGGACTCACGAAGGTCAGAGAGTTGCGGGCGCTTGTCGTCGCGGCTTTCGACCTGGCGCGACAGCTGCGACAGCGCGATGATCGGCACGCCGAGCTCCTTGGCTAAGGCTTTCAGGCCCGTGGTGATTTCGGTGATTTCCTGCACGCGGTTCTGCGAGGCCCGCGCGCTCGATCCCTGCATCAGCTGGATATAGTCGATGACGATGAGGTCGAGGCCGCGCTGGCGCTTCAGGCGGCGCGCCCGGGCGGAAAGCTGCGCGATCGAGATGCCGCCGGTCTGGTCGATGAACAGCGGGATCTTCTGCATTGTCTGCGAGCAGGCGACGAGTTTTTCGAAATCCATCTCGGTGATCTCGCCGCGGCGGATTTTCGACGAAGAAATCTCGGTCTGCTCGGAGATGATGCGGGTGGCGAGCTGCTCCGACGACATTTCGAGCGAGAAGAAGCCGACGACGCCGCCATTGGCGGCCTTGAATGTGCCGTCGGCCTGCTGTGCCGGGACATAGGCCTCGGCGATGTTGAAGGCGATGTTGGTGGCCAAGGAGGTCTTGCCCATGCCCGGGCGTCCGGCGAGCACGATCAGGTCGGAGGGCTGCAGGCCGCCCATGCGGCGGTCGAGGTCGCGCAGGCCGGTCGAGATGCCGGACAGATGGCCGTCGCGCATATAGGCGGCGTTGGCCATTTCGACGGCGGTCTTGACCGCGTCGTTGAAGCTCTCGAAGCCGCCGTCATAGCGGCCGGTTTCGGCAAGCTCGAACAGCCGCCGCTCAGCGTCCTCGATCTGGTCGGAGGGCGACATGTCGACCGGCGCGTCATAGGCGATGTTGACCATGTCCTCGCCGACCGTGATCAGCGCGCGGCGCGTCGCGAGGTCGTAGATGGCGCGGCCATAGTCGGTGGCGTTGACGACGGTGACGGCTTCGACGGCAAGCCGCACGATATATTGCGCCACTGTCATGTCGCCGACCTTCTCGTCGGCGGGCAGGAAGGTCTTCAGCGTGATCGGCGTCGCGATCTTGCCCATGCGGATGAGTTCGGACGCGACTTCGAATATCCGCCGGTGCAGCGGCTCGTAGAAATGCGCCGGCTTGAGGAAATCCGAGACCCGGTAGAAGGCGTCGTTGTTGACGAGAATGGCGCCAAGCAGCGCCTGCTCGGCCTCGATGTTGTTCGGTGCCTCGCGATAAAGCGGCGTCTCCGCCGCGCCGAATTTCAGTGCCGCCTCTGCCATGATATCCCCGATTTCGATCCCGCTTTCCTCGATACCAGAACGGGAAGATTCGGTGCTGACCTTTCTGCAACACTCCTCGGTCCAACCGCCTTGATGCCCAATGTTCACAGGATCGGCAAACCATCCACAGGACAGTATTCCGGTGGCCCGATTCCGTTTGACTCGGCAAGTCGCGATTCTTACGGGCAAGAATGGAACGAAGCAAGAACAATCTTGACGGCAAATTGCTCTTACGGTCGCTCATGGCAGGCCCGTTCATGCTGCTTGGGCCGAGCGGCACGGCGTTGGAGATTGGCTGGAACGCCCCTCCTTTCGTCATCCACGGGCGGAGCAAGGAGCGAAGCGACGCGCGCAGATCCGAGGATCCATTCCGTTACCTGTGAGCGTTGCGGCGGTCCAGAACGGCCCCTGTTCTGCACCGTCTTCATTCGTTGCGCGAGGTTACGGAATGGATCCTCGGGTCTGCGCGCCGCTTCGCGTCGCTCCACCCGTGGATGACGAAGTTCGGGCGCTTCGGCTAATCGCCGGAGCAGCGATTCTACCAAGGCATCGACATCGCGGTTCTCCCGATGTCGTCGCCTGCGCTGCTCAGCCCAACGTATCGCCCCAGTCCGCCCGCCGAGCTGCCTTAAAGGTCTCCCCGTCGCGCTTGCTGAACAGGCGCTCTCCCGCGCTGCCGTCGGGCTGGCAGAGTTTCAGCACTACTTTGCCCGAGCCGCCTTTCGCCGGCGCGATCACCCGTGGCAAGCGCGCCGGCGCCGGTTGCCGGGAGGCGGCGAGATAGATGAACTTCTCGTCCTCCCACGGCACGTCCGCTTCCTTGACCAGCCGATGTAGGCGCGAGCGGGCGACGCGGCGCGAAAAATGGCACCAGTCGGGCGGCGCGAGCGGGCAGGGCGCCGCGTGCGGGCAGGGCGCCAGGAGATGCGCCCCGGCTTCGATCAGTTGCCGCCGCGCGGCAAGCATGCGCTGCCAGCCGGCAGGCGTGCCGGGCTCGACGATGAGCAGCGTGTCGGCGGTCAGCTGCCAGAGCCGGCCGACGAGCTTCGGCAGCGAGGCCGGCGCGACTTCGTCGAGCACATAGGCGATGCTGACGAGATCGGCGGGCCTCAGGTTATCGAGATCGATGGTGGCGTCGCCGGCGACCCAGTCAGTGCGGGCGCCGATCGTTGCGGCTGCGAGCGACTGCCCGACCTTGCGTACCGCAGCACTTGCCTCGACCAGAACCGCCTGTTCCAGCTCCGGCCAGGCATCGAGCGTGGCCCAAAGCATCGTGCCAGGCCCGGCGCCGATGTCGAGCAGGGTCCTCGGCTGGAAATCCGGTCGCGCATCGGCCAGTGCATTGAGGCTGGCGCGCACGGCGGCATAGGTCGCTGGCAGCCGCGTCGCCAGATAGGCCTTGACCGCCATGTCCTCGCCCATATGCAAGCGGCCGTCGCGCAACTCGGCACGGTAGCGCTCGGAAAGCGTCCTTGCCGCCTGCTTCAGCGCCGGCAGCGGCACCTTCTCCAGCAGGCTGTCGACGCCTTGGCGCAAGGGAGCGGGAAGTTCCATCCCTCAAGCCCCGCGCGGCGCCAGCAAGATGACGGAGGCGCCGACGACACAGAGCGCTGCCCCCGCCAGGTCCCAGCGGTCGGGGCGCACCCCTTCGACCAGCCACAGCCAGCCGAGCGAAGCCGCAATGTAGATGCCGCCATAGGCGGCGTAGGCGCGGCCGGCCGCGTTCGTGCCGACCAGCGACAGCAGGAAGGCGAACAGCGCCAGCGAGACGAGGCCGGGGAGAAGCCAGAGCGCCGACTTGTCCAGCCGCCACCACGCCCAGAACGAGAAGCAGCCGGCGATCTCGGCAAGGGATGCTGCGACATAGGTGAGGTAGGTCATGAAAAAGGTCTCGCGAACGAGACCTTTTTCATGGGCTTAGGCCGCAATGGCAAGCGGCAATGCGTGTCTATTCCACCGCCTTGCGCCTGCGCGTCGGCTTGGCCGGCTGGGCGGCGGGCGCTTCGGGTTCCGGATGGTCGTGGTCGCGCAGCTCCAGAGCTTTCTCGCACTTGGCGATGTAGTCGCGAGTCACCGGCAGCGTGTCGTTCTTCTTGGCGATCTGGAACTGGAAGATCACCAGGTCCTGCCAGCGGAAGGCGGCTTCCGAGGCGGCGAGATAGAACTCCCACATCCTGCAGAAGCGCTCGTCATAGATCGCCTTGGCCTTGTCGCGGTTGGCGGCGAAGCGGGCGCCCCAGTGCTTGAGCGTATCGGCATAATGCAGCCGCAGGATTTCGATGTCCGTCACCACGAGACCCGACTTCTCGATCGCGGGCATCACCTCCGACATCGCCGGGATGTAGCCGCCCGGGAAGATATATTTGCGGACGAAGGCGCTGGTCGCCCACGGCACGCCGGAACGGCCGATCGTGTGGAGCAGCATCACGCCGTCGGGCTTGAGCAGCGTCGCGGCCTTGTCGAAGAAGGTGCGGTAGTGGTTGACGCCGACATGCTCGAACATGCCGACCGAGACGATGCGGTCGAAGCGCTCGTTGATGTGGCGATAGTCCTTGAGCTCGAAATGCACTCGGTCCTGCAGCCCCTGCGCATGCGCGCGGTCGGTGGCGACGCCATGCTGTTCGGTGGAGAGCGTCACGCCCTGCACGTCGACGTCGAAGGCCTTGGCGAGATAGAGGCCGAGCCCGCCCCAGCCGGAGCCGATGTCGAGCACGGTTTGGCCGGCCTTGAGCCGCAGCTTCGCGGCGATGTGGCGCTTCTTGGCCAGCTGCGCCTCGTCCAGCGTCATGTCGGGCTGCTCGAAATAGGCGCAAGAATACTGCATGTCCTCGTCGAGGAAGAGCTTGTAGAGCTCGCCCGACAGGTCGTAGTGGCGCTGCACATTGCGGCGCGAGCGCGCGGCGGTGTTGATCTGCTGCAGCCGGCGGAAGGCATGGCGCAGACCTTCGATCGCCTTCGACCAGGACACGTCGATGCCGCTCGAGCCCATATTCTGGAACGCGATGCGCATCAGTCCCAGAACGCCGCCCTCGGGAACGTCCAGCTCGCCGTCCATATAGGCTTCGGGAACCGCCAGCATCGGGTCGAAGCTGATCGCGCGCTCGGCATGCATGGTCTTGATGTGGATATGCACCGGCTCGCCGCTGCCGTCGCCGAACTTGTGCGTCGTGCCCTTCGGTCCGGTCACCTTGAGGTCGCCGACCCGCACCAGGCGCTCGAAAACGTGTTTCAACAGGATGTTCATGACCAAATGTCCCCTCAGTCGGATCACCCGGTAATCAGACTGGAATGCCAGAGCGAAGATGCCACAGGGCATCGCCCGCGTCCAATCGACGCGCTACGCTGTAATGTGCACAAGATATGGGGTGTCGAAAAGTTCCTTTTGGCACAAAAAAGCCCGGGTCGAAGACCCGGGCGTTGGTCCAGAAATACTGGACGTCTGCGAGCCGAAGCGATGCTCCGGAAATGCAGTGATCAGGCGTTCTCTTCGCCGCCCTCGAACTCGGCGTTCGGGTCGAAGAAGTTCTCCGGCCGGGCATTGTCGTTGATGTCCTCGCCATAGATGGCTTCGGCGGTGGTCAGGGTCTCGCCCTTGGCCTGGCGCTCCGCCTCGTCGGCCGAACGGGCGATGTTGAGCGTCACGGTGACCTGGACCTCCGGATGCAGCGCGATCGCCACATTGGAGAGGCCGATGGTCTTGATCGGCTGGTTGAGCTCGATCTGGTTGCGGCTGACGGTGAAGCCTTCGGCGGTGAGCAGCTCGGCGATGTCGCGGGTCGACACCGAGCCGTAGAGCTGGCCGGTCTCGCCGGCCGAGCGCACGACGATGAAGCTCTTGCCGTCGAGCGTCTCGGCGATCTTGGAGGCTTCAGACTTGCGCTCCAGGTTGCGGGCTTCGAGCTGGGCGCGCTGGCCCTCGAACTTCTTCTTGTTGGCTTCGTTGGCGCGCAGCGCCTTGCCCTGCGGCAAAAGGAAATTGCGGGCGAACCCGTCCTTGACCTTCACGGTCTCGCCCATCTGGCCGAGGCGGGAAATGCGCTCGAGGAGAATGACTTCCATGGTTTCGTTCCTTCGTCTGTGCCGTCGATCGTCGATCAACGCTGAATGAATAGGAACAGGTCAGGAAAGCTTGGCGCGGCCTCGCCGCTTTTGTCGCTGTCCTGCCTGTCTGGGCAGTTAGAGGCAATCGCCCCAACTCGGGATTTGAGGGTCAACCCGACGCGCCCGCCGCGCCGGTGAAAAGACCGGGCGGCAAGCCGCCCGGTCGAACATATCAGCGAACCACGTAGGGCAGCAGGCCGAGGAAGCGGGCGCGCTTGATCGCCTTGGCGAGTTCGCGCTGCTTCTTCTGGCTGACGGCGGTGATGCGCGAGGGCACGATCTTGCCGCGCTCGGAAATGTAGCGCTGCAGCAGACGCACGTCCTTGTAGTCGATCTTGGGCGCATTGGCGCCGGAGAACGGGCAGGTCTTGCGGCGGCGATGGAACGGGCGCCGGGTCGGGATCTGGTTGATGTCGACCATTATTCTGCACCCCCTTCAGAGCTTTCGCGCGGACGGCGCGGACCACGGTCGCCGCCTTCGCGGTCGCCGAACGAACGCGGACCACGGTCGCCGCGGTCGCGGTCGCCGAAGGAACGCGGGCCACGATCGCCACGGTCGCGGTCGCCGAAGCCGCCGCGCTCGGAGCGCTCTTCGCGCTTCTGCATCATCGCCGAAACGCCTTCCTCATGCGCCTCGACCTTAATGGTGAGGAAGCGAAGGACGTCTTCCGACAGGCCCATCTGGCGCTCCATTTCGTTGAGCGCGGCCGGCGGGCAGGTGATGTCCATCAGCGTGTAGTAAGCCTTCCGGTTCTTCTTGACCCGGTAGGTGAGGGACTTCAGTCCCCAGTTCTCGATCCGGCCGATCGAGCCGCCATTCGCGGAGATGACGCCCTTGTACTGTTCGACAAGCGCATCAACCTGCTGCTGCGACAGGTCCTGCCGGGCAAGAAACACATGTTCGTAAAGAGCCATTATGTCTTTCTGCCTTTCTTCGTTTCTCTGTCCGGCCCTCGCGGCTAAGCCTCTGCAACTTGTCTGACCCGGCCGCCAGGGCGCGGGGAAGAAAGGAGCATCACGAGACGGTCGAGAGCGGAGACACGGGAGGCTGGAAGCGCATCTGGCTTCGTGTCGCGGCTTCGAAAAGCCACGGCCCTCCGTTCAGCCCCCAGCAAGGACCGGCAGATTGGGCGCGTCTATACAGCAAATTCGCGGGAAGGCAAGGGCGGCAGCCAGGATTGAGGATTCCACGATGCCGCAGAGCCTGACTTCTCTTGCGGAATGGTGGCCTCAGCTCGTATGCGCGACGAGCTTGTTCACCGTCTCGGGGAAGAAGTCGGGCGCCGAGTGGCGCTTGCCGAACATCATATCGTACTGGATGAGGCGGAAGTCGTTGATCTTCGGGTCGATCTGCTTCTGCCTCGCCCAGTCCGGCGTCGCTTCGCCGGCGGGCGTCAGGAGCAGGTTGCGGTCGACCACCCGGTAATGCTCGCGCAGCGCGCCGAGGAAGCCAGTGTAATAAGGATGTGTGATGCCGGCTGTGGTGAGAATGTGATAGGGCAGGAAGGCCGGGCTCACGGCGCCCAGGTTCTGCACCGGGCCGGAACGGTTCGACCAGATGACCAGCGGCGTGTCGTGGTGTTCGAGCGCGGCTTCCGAATTCGGCTCCTTGCGTGGCGCGACATTATCCTTGAGGAAGCCGGTCTCGACATAGACGGGTCCGAGCGGCGGCAGGTGGTCGCCGAAGAAGGCGATGATGGTCGGCCGCTCACGCTTTTTCGCCCAGTCGATCAGCCGCTGCAGGCCGTGGTCGGCGTCGCCCGAGCCCTCGGCATAGGAAAGCAGCGATTCCCGCGCCCAGGAACTGATCGGCGCATCGACCGAATGCGTCGGATTGTAATAGCGATAGGGCTCGTAAGGGCCATGGTTCTGCAGACTGACGGCGAACAGGAAAACCGGATCGTCGCTGGCGTCGGCCTCGCGGATGATCTCGTCGGTCATCGCCGCGTCCGAAGCCAGCGGCCCGCGCTTTTCCATCGGCGGCAGCGTCTCTTCGGAGCGGAAGTCGTTGAAGCCGAAATCGGCATAGACGGCGCCCCGGTTCCAGAACCAGTTCGTGCCGGGATGGATGGCGCGCGCCCGGTAGCCCTCGCTCTTCAGGAAGGTCGCCAGCGATGGCGTTGGGGTGCGCACATATTGCTGATAGGGGATCGATCCGGCCGGCAGGAAGGCGTTGGAGAAGCCGGTCAGCGCCTCGAACTCGATATTGGCGGTCATGCCGCCGAACTCAGGTGAGAACATGGAGCCGGAGCGCAAGGCGCGCACGGTCGGGATCGGGTCTGGCTTGATGGTGACGCCGGGGAGTTGGGTCGAATCCCAGAAGGATTCGCTCATCACCACCACGATATCCGGCTTCTCATCCGGCACTGAAGCGGCGACGTCGGA
The DNA here is from genome assembly GCF_002295065.1 of Mesorhizobium sp. WSM3859. Lineage (GTDB taxonomy): Bacteria > Pseudomonadota > Alphaproteobacteria > Rhizobiales > Rhizobiaceae > Mesorhizobium. The sequence continues at coordinate 245,412 of NZ_NSGG01000002.1, read as the reverse complement.
GCGCTGGATCGCGGCCATCGCCTTTTCGGAATAGCCGGGCGGCGCCGAGACATGCGCCATCGGCACGTTCATCGCGAAGGCCAGCGCAAAACCGTTCGAGGCGTAGTTTTCCTTCTGGTCCCACATGATCGGGATGATCTGCAGCCGGTCGCGCGTCCACGAGAAGGTGGCGTAGTCCATGATAGAGACGAAGAAGGCCAGCAGCGGCACGGCAAGCGCCAGCCGCGCCAGGCGGCCCTTGCGGCTGAGGATCGGCACCCGCCGGCGCCAGGTCCGCCAGCCATAGACCAGCAGCGCCAGGCTGCCGACGATTGCCGCGGCCAGCATGAGGGCTGTCCATGGGCGTTCGCGCACCAGAAGCGGCATCAGCGCCATGATCTGGCGGGCATAGAGGAAATCGGTCGGATAGAGCGGGTCGCCGAGATAGTGCGATTTCTGGTGTCCGACAAAGGCGAGCGCCAGTGTCAGCGGCGCCACGATCATCAGGCTCTGGTGGCTGCGGCCGATCACGGCGTCCAGCCCGACCAGCACCAGCGCGAAGACGATGATGGTCGTCCAACCGGGCTTGAAGGGCTGCAGGAAGAAATCGACCGTGCCGAAGAAATCGCCCCGCACGATCCACTCGATCGCGAAGACGAGCAGGGCGGAGACGAGAAGCGTCGCAAGGCCGTAGCGTACGGTCGGCCAGGGTCGTCCCGGCAGGTAGCCGGTGGACGGATCGTCTTCCAAAAATTGAGGCACGGGCTTGGCCGCGCCTTTCCTGATCCTTGCCACTCTACTTCCCCCGGCCCACGCAACACGCCTTCCACGCACGTCACGGCTCTGTCATCAAAATGTCACGCAAAGCTAGCGCCTGTGGCGGAAATAAGAAGAGCTAGCAAAGTAAACGTGAGCGGTTTTCATCAGGTGTGATCGCCAAAAAGCCTTTCGGAACAGGGAGTCAGCCCGGTTTTCCGGCCGAAATAGGGCTTAAAGGGATACCCACGGGCTTGACTTGGCTGTGCGCCTTGCGCCAGAGGCAGGGAAAAACCAGGCTCTGGAGAGACCAAAAATGGCCGTCGCATTCACCTTTCCGGGACAGGGCAGCCAAGCCGTCGGCATGGGCAAGGACCTCGCGGATCAATTCCCGGAAGCGCGCCGCGTCTTCGAGGAAGTGGACGCCGCGCTCGGCGAAAACCTGTCGAAGCTGATCTGGGAAGGCCCGGAAGAGACGCTGACGCTGACCTCCAACGCCCAGCCGGCGCTGATGGCGGTGTCGCTGGCGGCGATGCGGGCGCTCGAAGCGCGGGGCTTCTCACTGAAGGACAAGGTGGCCTATGTGGCCGGCCATTCGCTGGGCGAATATTCCGCGCTTGCCGCGGCCGGCTTCGTTTCGATCGGCGATGCTGCGAAGCTGCTGCGCACCCGTGGCAACGCCATGCAGGCGGCGGTACCCGCCGGAGAGGGCGCCATGGCCGCGATCATCGGGCTGGAGCAGGCCGATGTGGAAGCCGCCTGCGCCGAAGCCGCCAAGGGATCGGTCTGCCAGGTCGCCAATGACAATGGCGGCGGCCAGCTGGTGATTTCCGGCGCCAAGGCGGCGGTCGAGCTGGCGGCGAAGCTGTGCATCGACAAGGGCGCCAAGCGGGCGCTGATGCTGCAGGTGTCCGCTCCCTTCCACTCGGCGCTGATGACGCCGGCGGCCGACATCATGCGCGAAGCGCTCGCCGGTGTCGCGAAATCCGCGCCGGTGGTTCCGATCGTCTCCAACGTCACCGTGACCCCGACCAGCGACCCGGACGAGATCGCCCGCCGCCTGGTCGAGCAGGTGGTCGCCCGCGTGCGCTGGCGCGAGACGGTGGAGTGGTTCGGCGCCAATGGTGTCACCACGCTCTACGAGGTCGGCGCCGGCAAGGTGCTGTCGGGCCTCGCCCGCCGCATCAACCGCGACATCGCCACCGGTGCCCTCGGCACGGCGGCGGACGTCGAGGCGGCGCTGGCGGCGTTTGCCTGACAGGCTGGCGATTTGACGGCACCTGTGCCAAGGGTGCCTCTCTGAGATCAGGAGAGAAAAATGTTCGAACTGACCGGCCGCAAGGCGCTCGTCACCGGCGCATCGGGAGGCATCGGCGAGGCGATCGCCAGGGTGCTGCACAGCCAGGGCGCCATCGTCGGCCTGCATGGCACGCGCGTGGAGAAGCTGGAAGCGTTGGCAGGCGAGCTTGGCGACCGCGTAAAGCTGTTTCCGGCTGATTTGACCGACCGCGACGCGGTCAAGGCGCTGGGACAGAAGGCGGAGGCGGATCTCGAAGGCGTCGATATCCTGGTCAACAATGCCGGCATCACCAAGGACGGTCTCTTCGTGCGCATGTCGGATGCCGATTGGGACAGCGTGATCGAGGTCAACCTGACCGCCGTGTTCCGGCTGACACGCGAGTTGACCCATCCGATGATGCGCCGCCGCCATGGCCGCATCATCAACATCACCTCGGTGGTCGGCGTCACCGGCAATCCCGGCCAGACCAATTACTGCGCCTCCAAGGCCGGCATGATCGGCTTTTCCAAGTCGCTGGCGCAGGAGATCGCCACCCGCAACATCACCGTCAACTGCGTCGCCCCGGGCTTCATCGAATCGGCCATGACCGACAAGCTCAACGACAAGCAGAAAGAGACGATCATGGCCGCCATCCCGACAAGGCGCATGGGCACCAGCGCCGAGGTCGCGTCCGCCGTCGCCTACCTTGCTTCCAACGAGGCGGCTTACGTCACCGGCCAGACCATTCATGTGAATGGCGGCATGGCGATGATCTAGGGCATGTCGATATTCAGGTGATGCCGGCCTGCAAACGGTGGCTTTCTGCGCTTCCGGTGCTCACGGACTCGATGTCCGCTCCGCTCCGGTTCTCGAAAGCCACCATTTTCGGCTCGGCCTGACCTGAATCTCGACACACCCCGGCGGCCAAGCCCCGGACGCCTGTGAAAACAGCCATTTCGGCTTGGACGCCCGTCATTTTTCGTGTAATGCGGCCCGCATCCCGGCGGTTCGGGCAAAAACCGGTCCTGTGGCGTTGCGTTGCCCGCAAGACCATCTTTCAGCTTGATTAGCGGCATTCCGCCCGCTAACGAAGATAGACAACATAAGACGAGGATTGCCCAAATGAGTGACACCGCAGAGCGCGTCAAGAAGATCGTCATCGAGCATCTCGGCGTCGATGCCGACAAGGTGACGGAGCAGGCGAGCTTCATCGACGACCTGGGCGCGGACAGCCTCGACACGGTCGAACTCGTCATGGCGTTCGAAGAAGAGTTCGGCGTCGAGATTCCCGATGATGCCGCCGAGACCATCCTCACCGTCGGCGACGCCGTGAAGTATATCGACAAGGCCTCGGCCTGAGCTCTTTCGCAGGCATAACCGGGGAGGACCTGCGATGAGGCGTGTCGTCGTCACGGGCCTTGGCCTGCTTTCGCCTTTCGGCATGGGCGTCGAGCACAGCTGGCGGGAATTGCTTTCCGGCCGCAGCGCCTGCCGGCGCGTCACCGAGTTCGAGGTGGACGATCTTGCCTGCAAGATCGCCCACATCATCCCGCGCGGCGACGGCTCGAACGGCACCTTCAATCCGGAGGCCGTGCTCGAGCCGAAGGAACTGCGCAAGATCGGCGACTTCATCCTTTACGGCATCGCGGCCGCCGACGAGGCGCTGGCCGATTCCGGCTGGAAGCCTGAGACGCATGTGGATCAGTGCGCCACCGGCGTGCTGATCGGCTCCGGCATCGGCGGCATCGACGGCATCGCCGAAAACGCGATGATCCTCAAGGATCGCGGCCCGCGCCGCATCAGCCCCTTCTTCATCCCCGGGCAGATCATCAACCTGGTCTCGGGCCAGGTCTCTATCCGTCACGGCCTGAAAGGCCCGAACCACGCGGTCGTCACCGCCTGCTCGACCGGCGCGCACGCCATTGGCGACGCGGCCCGGCTGATCATGTGGGGCGATGCCGACGTCATGGTGGCGGGCGGCGCCGAGGCGCCGGTCACCCGGCTGTCGATTGCCGGTTTCGCCGCCTGTCGCGCGCTCTCCACCGACCGCAACGATGCGCCGGAGACCGCTTCGCGTCCCTATGATCGCGACCGCGACGGCTTCGTCATGGGCGAGGGCGCCGGAGTCGTCGTGCTGGAAGAGCTCGAGCACGCCAAGGCGCGCGGCGCCAAGATCTACGCCGAAGTCACCGGCTACGGGCTGACGGGCGACGCCTACCACATTACCGCTCCCGCCGAGGACGGCGACGGCGCTTTCCGCTGCATGACGGCGGCGCTGAACCGGGCGAAGCTTTCGCCGGCCGATGTCGATTACATCAATGCCCATGGCACCTCGACCATGGCCGACACGATCGAGCTTGGCGCGGTCGAGCGCCTGGTCGGCAATGCCGCCTCGAAGATCTCGATGTCGTCGACAAAGTCGTCAGTCGGCCATCTGCTGGGCGCCGCAGGTGCCGCGGAAGCGATCTTCTCGATCCTCGCCATCCGCGATAACATCGCCCCCGCCACGATCAACCTCGACAATCCGGAACGCGAGACGGCGATCGATCTCGTGCCGAACAAGCCGCGCCAGCGCCAGATCGATGTCGCGCTGTCGAATTCCTTCGGTTTCGGCGGCACCAACGCCTCGCTCGTGTTCCAGCGCTACAATGGCTGAGTAGCAACCGGAGCAGTCCCACGCGGAGTGCGTGGCTTCCCCTCACGGTTTGCTCAGAGACAGACTAATCGGCAGTCCGCCAACTGCCGTCATTTTTGCCAAATTCGCCCCTAGCTTTTCGGCGAGGGATTCGTTGCAAGATCAGACGGCAGGGCGTCATGAACACTAATCCGAGCGACGGGGAATTCGGACGGCAAGGCACGAAGGGCCCGATCGTGCCCAAGACGGCGGCCGAGGCATTGCGCCCGGAAGCAGGCACGCCGCCGCCGTCGAAGCGCTCGCGCGCCTCGCGCAGCCAGGTCGTGGTGTTCCTGAATTTCTTCCTGTCCGTGGCGATCCTTCTCGTGCTCGCCTCGGGGGCCGCGCTTTATTTCGGCATGCAGGCATTTGTCGAGCCCGGTCCGTCCGCCAATGGCGACACCTTCATGATCAAGCCGAACACCGGTGTGCAGGAGATCGCCGATCAGCTGGAACGCCGCAGCCTGATCAGCGATGCCCGCATCTTCCGCCTCGGCGTGCGCGCCACCGGCAATGAATCGGCCCTGAAGGCCGGTGAATACGCCATCAAGCCGCGCGCCTCGATGCGCGACATCATGGAGCTCTTCAAGAGCGGCAAGTCGGTGATGTACTCGCTCACCATCCCCGAGGGGCTGACGGTCGAGCAGGCGTTGCAGCGCGTGGCCGATCAGGAAGCGCTCACCGGCGACATGCCGGCGACCTTGCCGCCCGAGGGAAGCATCGCGACCGACACGATGCGCTTCACCCGCGGCGCCACCCGCCAGCAGATGATCGACAAGCTTGTCGCCGATCAGAAGAAGCTGGTCGAGGATGTCTGGTCGCATCGCGCGCCCGACCTGCCGATCGCCAACATCGATGATTTCGTCACGCTGGCCTCGATCGTGGAGAAGGAAACGGGCAGGAGCGACGAACGCTCGCGCGTTGCCGCTGTCTTCCTCAACCGGCTGGCCAAGGGCATGCGGCTGCAATCCGATCCAACCATCATCTACGGCCTGTTCGGCGGCAAGGGCAAACCCACCGACCGGCCGATCTATCAGTCCGACATCGACAAGCAGACGCCTTACAACACCTATCTGATCAAGGGCCTGCCGCCGACGCCGATCGCCAATCCGGGCCGCGCGGCGCTCGAAGCGGTCGCCAATCCGTCGAAGACCGACGATCTTTATTTCGTCGCCGACGGCAATGGCGGCCACGTCTTTGCCGCGACGCTGGAAGAGCACAACCAGAATGTCGCCCGCTATCGGGCGCTGCAGAAGAAGCAGGCGGATGACGCCGCCAAGGCTTCCGGCCAGACGACGGCCCCGGCCGCTCCCGACGGCAATACCGACAGTGGCGACGCCGGCGACAATGGCGCCAGCGGCGAAAACGGCGATGCGGGCGGCGACGCGGCTCAATAAGCGTGCCGCACGCGTCCTTTGACGCGACGCCATATTCATGTTTTGAGGGAGCGCCGGCCGATCGTCCGGCGATTTTTTGGGGCGTGTAGCGCCGGGCCGCGTGCGTTGGCCTGCGACAGGGGATGACAGGCACAATGAACCTGCAAAGCATGACCGGTTTCGCGCGATCCGCCGCCGAAAGCGATGGCACGTCGATCGCCTGGGAGGTGAAATCGGTGAACGGCAAGAGCGCCGAGGTTCGGCTGAGGTTGCCGCAGGGTTTCGACCGGCTGGAGACCGCCGTCCGGCAGACCGTTCAGAAGCGTTTCGCGCGCGGCAATTTCCAGGCGACATTGACTGTCGGCCGCGCCGCGGCCAGGCAGGCCCAGCCGGTGGTCAACGAGGCGTTCCTCAAGGACCTGGCGGGGCTGGCGAAGCGCTTGCAGGAGCAGTTCGGCACCGAGCCCGCCACCGCCGACGGGCTGCTCTCGCTTCGCGGCGTGCTCGACATTCCCGAGACGATGGAGACCGAGGAGGAGCGCGCGGCTCTTGATGCCGCGATCCTGTCGGCGCTCGAGGCAGCGCTCGCCGGGCTGGAGCAGGCGCGGCAAGGCGAGGGCGCAGCACTTGGCGCGCTGCTTTCCGGCCATATCGACGCGATCGAGGCGCTGACGTTGAAGGCCGAAGCCGACCCGTCGCGCGAGCCGGCGGCCATCCGCGAGCGCATCACGGAGCAGGTACGCCTGTTGATGGATGCCTCGGCCAATCTCGATGCCGTCCGGCTGCACCAGGAGGCAGCCTTCCTCGCCACCAAGGCCGACATCCGCGAGGAGATCGACCGGCTGACGACGCATGTCGCTTCGGCGCGGACGCTGCTCAAGGGCGGCGGCGCCATTGGTCGCAAGCTCGATTTTCTGGCGCAGGAATTCAATCGCGAATCGAATACCTTGTGCTCCAAGTCGAACGCCGCCGCAGTCACCGCGATCGGTCTGGAGCTCAAGGCGGTGGTCGACCAGTTTCGCGAACAGGTCCAGAATCTGGAGTGACGGGAATGGTTGCCAAGGAGCCGACGGCCGCCAGGGATCTGGGGTCCCGCATCCGCCGCCGCGGACTGATGCTGGTGCTGTCGTCGCCGTCGGGCGCCGGCAAGTCGACGATCGCGCGCAACCTTCTGGAGAGCGATCCAAGCCTTGAGCTTTCGGTCTCCGTCACGACAAGGCCGCGCCGCGGTTCGGAGATCGAAGGCGTCCACTATCATTTCCGCTCCATGCGCGAGTTCGAGCGGCTGCGCGATTCCGACGCGCTGCTCGAATGGGCGGAGGTGCACGGCAATTGCTATGCGACGCCGCGCGAGCCGGCGGAAATCGCGCTGGCCGAAGGCCGCGACATGCTGTTCGACATCGACTGGCAAGGCGCCCAGCAGCTCAAGGAAAAGATGCGCGCCGACATCGTCTCGATCTTCATCCTGCCGCCGTCGATGAAGGAATTGAAGGCGCGCCTGAAGCGCCGCGCCGAGGACCAGGAATCCGTCATCGAGACCCGGCTGAAGAACGCTCGCCTCGAGATCGAGCATTGGAAGGAATACGACTTCGTCATCGTCAACGACGATCTCGACCGTGCCTTCGCCGAGGTCCGCGCCATCGTCGCGGCGGAGCGACTTCGGCGCGACAGGCGGCCTGGCCTGTTCGACTTCATTTCAGGATTGCTGGACGAGAAGACGGGGTGAGGCAGGCCGGACAAGCGGAATAGCGTCAACTGTCTGTGGGATCGTCCGGCCAACTCTGCGCCCCGTGAAGCACACGCAGGATTCGAATCCTGCCCTCGGCTACCTGGTAGACCGCGACATATGGCGTGCCGACGATGACAAGCTCCCTTGTTCCTGCAAGCCTGCCGGTCCTGCCGCTCTCGGGAAAGTCACGGAGACGACCTGTCGCGGTTACAATCCGCTCATCGATCGTGATCGCGGCGGCAGGGTTGTCAGTCTCAATATGCGTGAATATCCCGTCGCGATCAGAAAGAGCGAATGCCGACCAGACGATCTTCAAGATTTAGGCTCATTGAGCTTGCGACGCGCTGCAGCGCGTCGTTCAGAGAAATGCGCCTCGACTTGTTCGTCAGGGATGTCGGGTCTGGTGTCGTCCAGCGCCTCGCGCACTTTGGTACGAAACCACGCATCGTACGCCTCGCTGTTTGCGAGCAGATCGATGGGCAGCACACCCTCGTTGGCGGTTCGGGTAAGAAGTATCCGGACAGCATCTGAAACCGTAAGTCCCATACTTTCGAGCACCGCCGAAGCCCGATCCCGGATATCGGAATCGATCCGCGTCTGAACGAGTGCATTCGCTGGCATTGGCAATCTCCTTGGTCGTCAATGTAATGCATTTGAATGACAAATGCCAGCTGCTATATCGGATCAGTGGGCTTGATGCAGAAGCTGAAGCGCGGGCGCGAGGGCCTCCCAGCCTTTCCTCCCGCTTGCGCGCTAACGGCTACACCGCGATGGTCAGCCGTACAAACTCTTCCACGCTGAGCGTTTCCGCCCGCCGCGTCGGGTCGATGCCGGCGCGGGTGAGGAGCGCCTCGCCGCCCAGGCTTTTCACGCTTTGCCTGAGCATCTTGCGGCGCTGGCCGAAGGCCGCCTCGGTGACGCGGCCGAGCTTTTTGCCGTCGACGGGCAGGGGCGACGAGCGCGGCACCAGATGCACGACGGAGGAGGTGACCTTGGGCGGCGGTGTGAAAGCCTGCGGCGGCACGTCGAAGGCGATTTTCGCCTCGGTGCGCCAGCCGGCCAGCACGCCGAGCCGGCCATAGGCGTCGCTGCCCGGACCCGCCGTGATGCGCTCCGCCACCTCGCGCTGGAACATCAGCGTCATCGACTGGTAGAACGGCGGCCACTCGGCCACTGTCAGCCAGCGGATTAGAAGCTCGGTGCCGATATTGTAGGGCAGGTTGGCCGCGATCTTCACCGGCCCGCCATTCGCCGTGCCGGCAAGCGCGGCAAAATCCGTTTTCAGCGCATCGCCGGGAATGACCTCCAGGCGACCGGGATAGTGGCTGGAAACCTCGGCCAGCGCTTCGAGGCAGCGCTCGTCGCGCTCGATGGCGATCACGCGTCGCGCGCCGTTGAACAGCAGCGCCCGCGTCAGCCCGCCCGGGCCTGGGCCGACCTCGATCACGGTGGCCTCGCCGAGATCGCCGGCGGCGCGGGCGATCTTGCCTGTCAGGTTGAGGTCGAGCAGGAAATTCTGCCCGAGCGTCTTCTTGGCCTGCAGGCCGTGGCGCTCGATCACCGCACGCAACGGCGGCAACCCGTCGATCGTGGTTCGCCCGTTCAACGGGTCCTCACGCGGCTGCGGCCTGCCGGCCGCTGTCGGCCAGCCGGCGTGCCAGCCTGAGCGCCGCGATCAGGCTGTCGGCGCGGGCAATGCCCCTGCCGGCGATATCGAAGGCGGTGCCGTGGTCCGGCGAGGTGCGGATGAAGGGCAGGCCCAGCGTCACATTGACCGCCTCGTCGAAGGCCAAGGTCTTGGCCGGGATTAGCGCCTGGTCGTGATACATGCACAGCGCCGCGTCATAGAAGGCGCGCGCGCGTGGATGAAACATCGTGTCGGCCGGCAGCGGTCCGACTGCGTCGATGCCTTCCGCCTTTAGCATCTCGACAGCCGGGGCGACGATTGCCGCATCCTCCTGGCCCATGGCGCCGCCTTCGCCGGCATGCGGGTTGAGCCCGGCGATGGCAAGCCTCGGCCGCGCGATGCCGAAGCGGCTCTTGAGATCGGCGGCGGTGATGCGCGCGACGGCGACGATCAGCTCCGTGGTGAGCACTTTCGGCACTTCGGCCAGGGGGATATGGATGGTCACCGGAACGGTGCGCAGATCGGGTCCGGCCAGCAGCATCACCGGCGTGACCTCCTTGCCGGTGTGGCGCGAAGCCAGATGCGCCAGATATTCAGTGTGGCCGGGAAAGCCGAATCCCGCATCGTAAAGCGGCTTCTTGGCGATCGGACAGGTGACCACCGCGGCGGCGCTGCCGGCGAGACAGTCGGCGACGGCACGATCGATGGCTTCGATGGTGCCGGCGGCATTGGCCGGATCCGGCTCTCCGGGGCTGTCGACATGGCGCGCATGAAGCGGCACGACGGGGAGCACGCGGGCGAAATGATGCGCGGCCTGTCCGGGCAACGTCTCGGCAACCGTCACATTTGCGCCGACAAGGCGGGCGCGGGCTTCGATCAGGGCGGGGTCGGCGATGAGATAGAAGGGTGGCACCCCGGCGCTGTCGCCCGCCTGCCAGGCGGCGATGGCGATCTCGGGTCCGACACCCGAAGGGTCGCCGACACTGAGCGCCAGCGGCGCATCGGTCTTGCGCGCGCTCATTGGGTGGGCTGACTGCGGTATCGCATGCTTGTCGCTCAGAGCATGACGCCGAAAAGTGTGCTGCGGTTTTCGGACGACATCATGCTCCATTTCTCGGATCTGGGAGACGGATTCAGGTCGGTCCGGCCTTGTCTCCGGCTCTAGCGTTCGACGATCTTGGCCTTTTGGCGCAACTCGGCGACATATTTCTTGCTGAGCTCGTCGGCGTCCTTGTCGTTGCCGCCCTCGGCCTGGAACACCATCTGCGCGGCCTTGTCGTCGGAAACCTCGCGCGAGGAGCAGATGCCGATGAATTCCACGCCGCGTTCGGTCTCGCGGGTCGGTGTCGCGCCGCCGACCTTGGTGGCCTTGATCTGCTCGGCCCAGTCGGTCGGCAATTGCGGCGCCAGCACCCGGCCGAGATCGCGCACGGTGACGTCGATCAGACCCTTGGCGAATTCGCGCGTGGTGTTGCAGCCGCTGAAGCGGGCACGCATGGCGTCGGCCTCGCGCTTGCGCTTGGCGAGCGTGGCGGCACGCTCCGATGCCGGCACCACGAAGATCACCTGCTGGAGCATGTACTCCGTCGCCGTCGGCTTGCTGCCGCCCTTGTCGAGCATGCGCCGCACGGCGTCCTGCTCGGTCACCGAGCCGCCCTCGCCGGAGCGGTAGCGCGCGCTGAGCGCCTGGTTCCAGGCCATCTGGGCGCGGATGAATTCCTTGAAGTGTTCCTTGGTGACGCCCGACTGGCTCATGATCGCGTCGAGCTTGGCCAGCGGCATCTTGTTGCTTGAGGCGAAGCGCTGGTAGGCGGCGTCGACCTGCTCATCGGTGATGCGGATGCCGAGCCGCTTGGCCTCGGCCAGCCGCAGCGTCTGGTCGATCATCTCCTGCCCGGCATCGCCTTTCTTGTGCTGGAGCTTGAAGAAGGCGGCGCGGTGCGCGATGTCGCCGGTGGTGATCGGTATGCCGTTGACGACATATTTGATCTCGGCGGCGAAAGCTGGCTGTACAACAGCCGTGACCGAAATCGAGGTCGCCGCCACCAGAAGCGCCAATCCTGCCGAAAACAGGTATTTCCTCATCTTACCTTCCAATTTCCCCGCCCCAATTTGTCGGCGCGACAGCGCCGCGCGTCCTCCGAACGCCTGCGCGATACAGCCGACCCCATGCCTCTCCTATGCGGCGAAACGATGTCGCCAGCGCATGGCCCCGAGAATCATCGCATTTTCGGGGGTTCACGCTTCAAATCAACACCGAAGCACCATCGGCGCCCGGCTCGCAGGCCGCGCGCCGGCTTCGGTTACTGGATGGTATCGACAGCGCTTGTCGACGACCCGAAATCGCCCAGCGTGCGGAACGACAGGTTGAAGCCGATATTCTGCGACACTTCCCTGGTGATGGTGTCGCGTGTCTGCGAATAGGTCATGATGTAGGTGAAGCAGGAATCGTTGTAGGCGAAACCGACTCCGTCCTTGACCAGCACGTTGCTCTGGATGTCGTAGGTGCCGGTGCCGAACAGCCGCCAGTTCTGCGCCAGATGCGTCGAGGCGCCGAGCGTGACTTCATGGCGGTCGGTGGTGAAGCCATAGAGCGGCTGCGCCTCGATGAAGGCATATTTGGCGCTGAGCGATATCGGCAGGCTGGAATAGGCAGCCTTCACTTCGGCGCGCCGGACCTCGAGTGTCTGCTCGTCGAAACGCCCGCTCACCGAACCGGAGAAACCGCTCGGGCTGTTGAAGCCGACAAGGCCGACATAATCCGAGGTCCGCTGGTCCAGGCCGGACTCGGCCCCGGCATTGACGAGATCGGGCGCGGCGAAGGAGTTCTCGCCCGCGAGCTGGTAGGACTGGCCGAAGATGGCGTTCGTCCCCCAGCCATTGTCATAGGCGCCTGAATACCGGAAGCCGACATTGGCGCGCGTGCCGCCTTCTATGCGGTCATAGCCCGAGAATTTGTCGCGCTCGAACAGCGTGGTGGCGTCGAAGACGAAGCTCTGCGCGTCTTCATTGGGGACGGCCAGGCCGCCGACATATTGTTCGTTCGGACGCACGAAGACTTGCGCAGTCGGTTCCAGGATATGGCTGGAACTGGTCATCGAGAACAGCAGCGGCCACCGCGCCTCGAGGCCGAGGGTCGCCATATAGCGGGCAAGCGAGGAACGCATGTCGACGTCCTCGCCGAGATTCGCGCCCATCTGGTTGACCGCATCGAGCGAAGCCTGATTGGCGTTGACATAGCCGGCGTCGCCGCGGAAGGCGAGCAACGGCGTCAGCTGCAGGCCGCCGTCGGTGGTGAAGGTGCGCTTCCATTCGGCCTCGGCGGTGAGCCGGCTCGATTCGCCTTCGATGCCGCGCACGTTGTTGACGGACGTGCTGACGAGCGGATCAGCCAGCACCGCATCCAGCCGGTTGCGGCTGATCACGCGTGCGTTGACGTTGAGCGACAGCTGGCCGCCGGCCAACGGCGTGTCGGGGATATAGGCATAGTCGAGCGACGGCAGCACCCAGGGCTGCTTGGCCGCGCGGGCCGTCGGATCGCTGGAGAGCGTTTCTTCCTGCACCTCGAAGCGCATGGCGCGGACGTCGAAATAATTGCGGTCGCTCAAGCCGGTCAGATAGATCGACGACTGGTGGGCGAGATCGTTGAAACCGTCGATGTTGTAGGTGCGCGAGAAGTCCTTGTCGGTCTGCAGCAGCACGTCCCAGCCGAAATCCCAGCGCTCGTTGATGGCGAATTGGCCCTTGGTGCCCATCATGCCGCGGAATTTGTTCGGATCGCCCGGTTCGCCCGAATCGACGACATAGCGGTTGCCCGTGCCGATAAACGCGTTCGGGTCCTGCTGGTTGATGCCCGCGATCTTCAGCGTGTATTCGCCGTTGTTGAAGCGCTGGCGCCACTCGGCCTCGCCGAGGAAACCCTGCTTGGTAAAGCCGCTGCCGGTGACGGTGAGATCATAGGTCGGGGACAGGGCGAGATAATAGGGGACTTTGACGCCGACGCCGAGATGGTCGTTGTAGACGATGCCGGGGATCAGGAAGCCGCTCTTGTGCTTCACGGTCGGGTCGGCGATCTCGAAGGCGGGTAGATAGGCAAGCGGGAAGCCGAAGAATTCGAAATTCGAATTTTCGAAGCGGACCGTCTTCTTCTCGCCGTTCCAGATGATCTTGCGCGCCTTGACGCGCCAGGTCGGCGCTTTGTCCGGCTGGTCCTCGCAAGGCTCGCAGGCGGTGTAGACGCCATTGTGGAAGGTGGTCAGCACGCCGCCCATGCGCTCGGCGCTCTCGGCGGCGAAATAGGCCTTGTCGATCGTCTCGACGCGCAACGCGTTGGTGAACCCGTCGGCGAAGTCGTCGGTAATGTCGATATGGTCGGAATTGATCTTGGTGCCGTCGCTGTTGATGATCTCGACGGCGCCGCTGGCGACGAGGCGCTTGGTGTCGCGGTTGTACACCACGCGCTGGGCGACCAGCTTGTTGCCGCCATAGTCGATCTGCACGCCGCCGACGGCCGTCACCGTATGCTTGTCGTTGTCATAGACAAGCGTATCGGCGGCTAGCAGCATCTGCGTGTCGGACGGGACGGGCTTGGCAGCGATAGTCTGCGCCAGCGCAGGTGCCGTCGGCACCGCGAAAGCGAACAGACATGCCAAGGCTGTCGCCCCATAGAGGCGTGCCAAACCGGCCTGCCTATGGCTGCGCAATCCAGCCTCCCTCACTAGCCGTCTTCCTTGTATAGCAGAAAGGTCACCCCAAAGAACATAGCCACGACAACCGGAACCCATGCAGCCACCACCGTAGGCACGAATCCGGCTACACCGAATGCCTTGACCAGTACCGAAACGACATAAAGCAGAAAGCCGGCCAAGACGCCACCCAGAATCATCGTTGCCGACTGCCCCATTCGCGCAAATCGCATTGAAACTGTTGCAGCAATCAGCGTCATGGCGACGAGAAGGAACGGCAGCGCCACCAGCGAATCAAATTGCATGGCGAAGGCGTTGGCCTTGAGCCCGAAGGAACGGGCAACCTCGATCTTGCGCGGCAGCTCGTAGAAAGGGATGGTTTCCGGGCGCGCCAGGCGTTCCTGAACGAATTCCGGCTTGAGGTTGGTCGGCACCTTGTCGGTCGCCAGCGTCTGGATGTTGCCCGCCTTGAAGACCTTGACGTCCTGCAATTCCCAGTAACCGTCGCGCAGGATGGCCCTGGCCGCGTCCTTGCGCTCGGCGATGTTGCCCTGCGGGTCGAGGATGAAAAACACCGCGTCCGCCATCTCCATGCCCTGATTGAGGATGGCGCGGGCGCCGATGATGGTGTCGCCTGATTCGGTTTTCTGCCTGAGCCAAGGCGTGACGTTGGTGGTGACCGCATTCGATTTGCCGGCCCTGAGGTCGTTCTCCATCTGCTCGGACCAGGAAAAGCCATGCGCGGCGATGGGGTTCATCACGGCCACCGACAGCACGCCGAACATCAGCGCGCCGACGCAGCACGGAAACAGGAACTGCCAGGCCGAAACGCCGGCCGAGCGCGCGATCACCAGCTCGTAGCGGCGGTTGAGCGACACAAGCGTCGCCATTGCCGAGAACAGCCCGACGAACGGCACCGTCTGCAGCATGATCATCGGCATCCTGAGCGCCGAAATGGCGAAGGCCGTGCCATAGGTGAAGCCCGGCAGCCCGGTCGTGCGGCCGGAAAGTTCGGTGAAATCGATCAGGAACACCAGCGCCAGCAGGCCCAGGAAGAACCAGAAGGTGATCGAGACGTAGCGGAAGAAGAAATAGCGGCCCAGCGTCCAGCCCATGGTCAGGCTCCCTGGCCGGAAGTGCGCCGGGCAAGCCACAGCTTGAATGCCGTCCAGTTGTCGCTGGTGCGCTTGGCGAGGTTGGTCAGCCAGTCCGCCCAGCTGACCGGCAATTCCATGGTGCGCGACGAGACGATGAACCAGATCGAAATCGCGGACGCAATCAGCGGAATGCCGTAGAGCAGATAAATATAGTACGAGACCCTGTCCGCCTTGCCGGCGGCGAAGAAGCCCAGCCATCGCACGAAAAGCGCTATCGCGATCGCCGTGATCAACGGGTTGATGCGCGCTTCGCGATGCGAGCGCGCATCGCCCGCGACGGCCAGCGCGATCAGCGCGAACACCAGCGAATAGGACCACTCGGCAAAGCGCTGGTTGAGCTCCGCCCGGTAGCTGCCCGGTTCGCGCTGGAACATCCTGTCATTGGGATCCGGGTTGAGCAGATACGCCGTCGTGCGGTCCTTGGGCAAAAGCGTGATGTCGTTCGCCGCCGACATGAAGGCGGACATGTCGAAGGCGTAGGAGGTGAAGCGGATGACAGAGAGGTCGCCGGTGACCGATTTGCGGTTGATGACGCCGTCATTCATCATCAGCACCTTCTCGTCGCCTTTTTCGACGATGCTGCCGCTCTTGGCATAATAGGTGAGGCTGGCGCCTTCCTCGCGTGAATCGGCGACGAAGATGCCGCCGAGCCGGTTGCCGGGAAGCCGCTCGCCGACCTGCAGGTAGAGGCCCTCGTCGATCTTGCGGAACGTGCCTTCCTGGATGATCAGCGACACGAGGTCGGCGCGCGAAGCCGCCACCAGCTGGCGGTTCTTCTGCCGGGCATAAGGGTCGATGGCGTTGTCGACGATGAAGGAAAAGGCGCAAGCCGCGATTGCCAGCAGCAGGATCGGCCGCGCGATGGTCCAGCGCGAGGCGCC
Source organism: Mesorhizobium sp. WSM3859 (assembly GCF_002295065.1). Taxonomy (GTDB): domain Bacteria; phylum Pseudomonadota; class Alphaproteobacteria; order Rhizobiales; family Rhizobiaceae; genus Mesorhizobium. The sequence continues at coordinate 229,269 of NZ_NSGG01000002.1, read as the reverse complement.
CGCGGCGCTGAGCACGGCGAGCTCCGAATCGGTGTTCATGGCGCTCAGCGTCTGCGCCACCGCCACCACCAGGGCGAAAGGCACCACGATCGGGATGATCGAGGGAATGATCAGTGCCGCGACCTCGAAGAAGGTCAGCGCCGACTGGCCGTTGTCGGTGACGAGGTCGATCTTGGCCAGCACCTGCGTCGTCCACACGATCGCCAGCGTCCAGACCAGCGCGGCGAGGAACATCGTCAGCGCGCGGCGCATGATGTAGCGTTCAACGACCTTCATGAAAGGCTTTTCTCGATTTTGCCGAACGGCATCATGCCCGCCGACAAGGTAGTCATCCGGCATCGCCCGCACAACTGGGTCATAGGCGGCTCGCTCCGGTTTGTCGCCCCACGCCGCGTGCCCCGGCACGACGGAGTGTCCGCGCCAATGGATAAGAAATGCAAAACATCGATGGTTAACAGCAGGTTACGGCAGCAAGTTAAGATTGCGCCGAGGCGAATCCGAGGCGAATCCTTTGTCTATGGTGGCGCTGATATAGGCAGCGATTTCGGCCAAAGTCTTGCCAAATGGCTGAAAACGACCAAATGTCGCGCACGCTTGCCAACCCCCTTGCTCGCCAAGATTTAACTTTGCCGGCACCTTACGGCCATCCCCGAAAGCAGGACCTGATGACGTCGAGACCTACCATTTCTTTCGCCAAATTCGCCACGCCGAAAAAGGGCAGCGTCTTCGTGCTCGCGGCCGACGGCGGCGGGCTCGGCGAGGCGGCGAAGGCCTGCGATCCGGCCGGCGCGCTGGCTCGCGCGTTTCCGGTCGCCGATTTCTCCGGCAAGTTCGCAAGCTCGGTCGAGGTGCTGGCGCCGGAAGGAACGTCCGTCGACCGGCTGGTGGCGATCGGCGCCGGCAAGGTGTCGGCTCTCGACGACAACGCCTGGCTGAAGCTCGGCGGCGCTGTCACCGCATCGCTGCGCAAGGCGACCGAGGTGGCCGTCATCCTCGATCTGCCGGAACTGCAGGCTGACGGCCGCCAGGCGGCGAGCCTTGCCGCCGGCATCCTGCTGCGCAGCTACGCCTTCGATAAATACAAGACTAGGAAGGACAAGGACGACGGCCAATCCGACGCGAAGGCGGCGAAGCCCGCCAAGGTCACGATCTACTGCGCCGATCCGGCCGCCGCGAAGAAGGTGTTTGCCGGCGAGGAGGCGGTGGTCGACGGCGTGCTGCTGGCGCGCGACCTCGTCAACGAGCCGGCCAATGCGCTGGGGCCTGTCGACTTCGCCGAGCGCGTCAAGGCGCTCGAAGCCCTCGGCGTCGAGGTCGAGATCCTCACCGAAAAGGAGATGAAGAAGCTCGGCATGGGCTCGCTGCTCGGCGTGGCGCAAGGCTCGCCGCGCGGCGCCCGCCTGGTGGTGATGCGCTGGAACGGCGGCAAGGCCAAGGACGCGCCGCTTGCCTTCATCGGCAAGGGTGTCACCTTCGACACCGGCGGCAATTCGATGAAGCCGGCCTCCGGCATGGAAGACATGAAGGGCGACATGGGCGGTGCGGCCGCCGTCACCGGGCTGATCCATGCGCTCGCCGCGCGCAAGGCAAAGGCCAATGTGGTCGGTGTCATCGGCCTTGTCGAGAACGCCGTCGACGGCCACGCCCAGCGCCCCGGCGACATCGTCACCTCGATGTCGGGCCAGACGATTGAGGTGCTCAACACTGACGCCGAAGGCCGTCTCGTGCTGGCCGACGCGCTCTGGTACGCCAATGACCGCTTCAAGCCGAAATTCATGGTGAACCTGGCGACGCTGACCGGCGCCATCATGGTCGCGCTCGGCCAGCATTATGCCGGCCTGTTCTCCAACAATGACGAGCTTGCCGGCCGCCTTTTCGGCGCCGGCCAGGCATCACAGGAACGGCTGTGGCGCATGCCGCTCGGCGCCGAATACGACAAGCTGATCGATTCCAAGAATGCCGACATGAAGAACATCGGCGGCCGCTATGGCGGCGCCATCATCGCGGCGCAGTTCCTGCAGCGTTTCGTCAAGGACACGCCCTGGGCGCATCTCGACATCGCCGGCACCGCGATGGGCGCGCCGTCCAGCGAGATCAACCAGTCCTGGGGATCGGGTTTTGGCGTGCGCCTGCTCGATAGGCTGGTGCGCGATCACTACGAAGGGTAAGGGATGGCCGACATCCTGTTCTATCATTTGACCGAATCGACGCTCGAGGAGGCGCTGCCGGGCCTGCTCGAGCGCAGCGTCGAGCGCGGCTGGCGCGCGGTGGTGCAGACCGGCACGGAAGAGCGCCGCGACGCGCTCGACCAGCATCTGTGGATTTTCCGCGACGATTCCTTCCTGGCTCATGCCACCGACCGCGAGGCCTATCCGGCCGAGCAGCCGGTCCTGCTCACCACGGGCGAGGGCAACCAGAACGCCGCGCAGATCCGCTTCCTGGTCGATGGCGCAAGCCCGCCCGAGCTTTCCGGCTATGAGCGTGCCGTCTTCCTCTTCGACGGCCATGACGCGGCACAGCTCGAAGCCGCTCGCGGCCATTGGAAGACGATGAAGGAAGCCGGCCACGCCGTGACCTACTGGCAGCAGACGCCGGATCGGCGGTGGGAACGGAAGGCTTAGAGCCGTCAGCGATCGCCGATCGTCACTTTGTTGATCTTCGTACCGTGCGGAAGGTCTTTTACTTGCCGGTGAATCTGGCCGGCTATGTGCACTTTGACCACGAAGAGAGTCTTGTCGATTTGCTTAGCGGACATTTCGCCACCGAGTACTGGTGGCGTTTCGAAGTCGTAACATTCGCCGTCCGCCAAGACCAATCCCTTCTTTCGTGCCGCCGCCGCTAATCCAGCCAGCAACAGTTCGTCGCAACGATCAGGATCGTTGAACTGGGTTGTAAGCTCCAGCCACGTTTTCGACACCTGGGTCAATCGGCCTCCGATCATATCCAGCAATTTGACGGAACCATCGGGAGCACGGAAGAAAATGTCGCCGAATGCGGAGACTGCGGCGGGCTCCAAGCCATCAAGCCCAATCCACTTCCAGCCGTCCAGCGCTTCCCAGACATCCTTCTTTGGCGGCTCGATAAACAGATGCTGGAGACTGTCTGGCCATGGCCTTCTGACAATGTCCGCATTTGGCTTCGAAACCGAATTCCCAAAGACAGAAGAAATAAAGCGAGAAAAAGAATTAGCCATGCCTCACCCCCTGCAACGTCGCATACTTATCGCAGAATGCTCGGCGATCAAACGTGGTCGCACTGGCGCCGTCATGGTCGTCGCCTCGAACCGCTTTTTGGGTTAGATAGACGCAAGCTCATGCGGCGAGGGGGGAATGCGGATCAGGATCGTCGGAACCGGCAGGGCGGTACCGGCTGAGCGGGTTACCACGCGGACGCTGGAAGAGCGGCTCGGCCTTGGCCAAGGCGCGCTGGAAGCCGCAACCGGTGTGGTCGAGCGCTATATCTGCAATGCCGAATCGCAGATCGATCTCGCCTGCGCCGCGGCCACACTTGCGCTTGCCGATGCCGGCCTCCATCCCGGCGCTGTCGACCTGATCATCGGCGGCTGCGGAGTGCCCTACCAGCCGCTGCCGGCGACCGCGCCGCTGGTCATGCAGCGCCTCGGGCTGGCGGACGGCTCGGCCGCCGCCTTCGACGTCAACAGCACCTGCCTCGGCTTCCTCACCGCCTTCGAGACCGCCGGCCGGATGATCGAAGCCGGGCAATGCGAGACGGCCCTGGTGTTCTCCTCCGAAGTCGCTTCGCGCGCGCTGCCGTGGCAGGACGCGCCGGAGATCGCAGCACTTTTCGGCGATGGCGCGGCGGCGGCCGTGCTGCGCAAGGCCAGGCCCGGCGAGGGCAAGGTGGCGGCGAGCCTGATGCGCACTTATCCTTCCAGCTGGGAAGCCTGCGGCATCGGTTCGGGCGGTACGCGCTTCGATTTCCGCAAGGAACCGGAGGCGTTCGCCGCGCACAGCCTGTTCCACATGGATGGCAGGGAACTGTTCCGGCTCACCGCGCGCCACTTCAATGGCTTCGTCGACATTCTGCTCGAGCGCGCCGGCTGGCGGCGGGAGGATGTCGATCTCGTCGTGCCGCATCAGGCGAGCCCGTTCGCGCTTGCGCATATGGCGCGCCAGACCGGCTTTGCGCCGCAAAAGCTGGTCGATATCTCCGCCCGCTTCGGCAACCAGATCGCCGCCTCCATGCCCTTCGCGCTGGACGTTGCGCGCCGCGAGGGCCGCGTGGTGTCCGGCATGAAGCTGCTCTTCCTCGGCACTTCCGCCGGCGTCTCCTTCGGCGGCATGGCGCTGGAGGTCTGAGCATGGCCGTCCTCGTCACCGGCGCAAGCGGCTTTCTCGGCGCCCATGTGCTCGAGCGGCTGGCCGCCTCCGGCACGCTGGCGCTCGGGCTCGGCCGCGATGAAACGCGCTGCGCCGCGCTCGAAGCGGCCGGCCATCGCATCATCCGTCACGATCTCGCGCAGCCGTTCGATGCCGCCCTTGACCCCAGGCTGGGCAGGGTCGAACGGATCATCCACTGCGCGGCGCTTTCCTCGCCCTTCGGACGCCTCGCTGATTTCGAGGCGGCCAATGTCACGGCAACTCGCAATCTTGTCGGATTCGCCAGGCGGCAAGGCGTCAGCCGTTTCGTTCACATCTCCAGCCCGTCCGTCTGCTTCGCCTTCCGCGACCAGCTCGGCCTTACCGAGGATGCGGCCTTGCCGGAGCCGGTCAATCACTATGCCCGCACCAAGCGCGAGGCGGAAAAGATCGTGCTCGGCCGGCCCGATATCCATCCGGTGGTGCTGCGGCCGCGCGGCATCTACGGCAAGGGCGATCGCGCGCTGTTGCCGCGCCTGATCAAGGCGGCGAAAAGCCGGCCACTGCCGCTGTTTCGCGACGGCCGGGGGGCCATCGACCTCACTTATGTCGACGATGTCGTCGACGCGGTGATGGCGGCGCTCGAGGCGCCCAAGGAGGCAGAGCAGCGGATATTCAATATATCCGGTGGCGAGGTGCTGCCGGTCCGCCGCATCGCCGACGAGGCCTGCATCCGCGCCGGTCTCAAGGCGCGCTGGCGGCCGATGCCGCTCATGCCGGCGATGCTGGTGGCGGGCCTGGTGGAAGCGGTGGCGCTGCGGTTGCCCGGCCGGCCCGAGCCGCCGGTCACCCGCTATGGGCTCGGCCTCTTCGCCTATGCGCAAAGCCTCGATCTTTCCAAGGCGAAACGCGTTCTCGGCTGGGCGCCGAAGATCTCGTTCGAAAAAGGGCTCGACCGCGCCTTTTCCGGCGGGGCCAGGCCATGAGGATCGTCTTCGCCAACAGCGCCTGGGTCAACGCCGCCGAGCGGCTGATCCTGCGCGGCGGCACCTGGCAGAGCGTCAGGCTGCGTGTCCGCTATGGGCTGTTCTTTCACCCCGCCGCCGGACCGGTGCTGGTCGATACCGGCTACACGCCGGAAGCGCTGAGCGGCGACCGGAGCGGCCGCATGCTGCGGCTCTACGATGCGCTGCTGAGGCCCGATCTCAATGCGGCGGAGCAGGTTCTGCCGGTGCTGCGGCGTTTCGGCCTGTCGCCCGATGACATCCGCGCCGTCATCGTCACCCATTTCCACGCCGACCACATTTCGGGCCTGTCGCTGTTCCGCAAGGCGCGCTTCATCGCCAGCGACGCCGCATGGGCGCGGGTCAAGGCGCGCACGCCGCGCCAGAATCTGCGCCATGGCGTCTTCACCGAACTGTTTCCTCCGGATTTCGAGGCGCGGCTGGAGGGATTGTCCGCAAAGCGGCGGGTCGAGACGCGCGAAGACGTGCCCGGCGGCGCCGATCTCTTCGGCGACGGCAGCGTGATCGCGGTCGATCTTCCCGGACATGCCGATGGCCAGTTCGGCCTGCTGTTCAATGGCCTCGACCGCCCGCTGCTCTATGCCGTCGATGCGCAATGGCTGCTCACTGCCTTGACCCAGGACCGCACGCCGGGCTTCCCGGCGACGCTGATCGCAGAGGATGCGGCGGCGATCGAGCCGACCAGCGCAATGCTGCGCCGCTTCCTCAGGTCGGGCGGCCAGGTGATGCTCTGCCACGATCCCGCGCCGACGTCCTACGATCTCGCTGCAGATGATCCGGAGGCCGGATGAACGGCCTGACGGAAGCGGTCGGCTCCTTTGCCCTGACGCGCTTGGTCTCCCGCAAAAGCCGCGTCGACTTCGAGCGCTGGCAGGCGACTGCCTTGCGGCGCTTCCTCGACCGCGACCTGCCGCGCGCGCCTTTCTATCGCCACGCGCCGGCTCGCCTCACCGACTTGCCGGTCACCGACAAGGCGCTGCTGATGGCGCGCTTCGACGAGTTCAACATCCACGGTCTCACCGCCACGCAAGCCTGGGCGGCCCTGGCGCGTGACGGCCGCGCCGGCGCGCTCACCGTCGGCGCCAGCACAGGCACCTCCGGCAATCGCGGCCTGTTCGTGATTTCGGAAGCGGAGAAATACCGATGGCTGGGAGCGATCCTCGCCAAGGCGGCGGCCGATCTTCTCTGGCGCGGCATGCGCGTCGCCGTCATCCTGCCGCAGAACACCGGGCTCTATGACAGCGCCCGCAAATCTCGGCTGATCAAGCTTGCCTTCTTCGATCTGACGGCGGGGCCGGAAAGCTGGCGCGAGGAATTGGAAGCCTTCGACCCGACGGTCGTCATCGCGCCGCCAAAGATCCTGCGGCATTTCGCGGCCGAGAACTTCCGGCTCCGGCCGACGCGCGTTTTTTCCGCAGCCGAGACGCTCGACCCGGTCGATCGCCCGGTGATCGAGAACTTCTTCCAATTGCCGCTCGACCAGATCTACATGGCGACGGAGGGCCTGTTTGCCGTGACCTGCCGGCAGGGCGGCCTGCATCTTGCCGAAGACTCCGTCTTCTTCGAATTCGAGCCGGCGGGCGATGGGCTGGTGACGCCGCTGGTGACCGCCTTTCGCCGCCAAACCCAGATCATGGCGCGCTACAGGATGAACGACCTGTTGCGCTTGTCCAAAGAACCTTGCCGCTGTGGTTCGCCGATGCGCTGCGTCGACGAAATCGTCGGCCGCATGGACGATGTTTTCCGTCTCATGTCCCAGGATGGCCAGATCCTCATCACGCCGGACGTGCTGCGCAACGCCGTGCTCAAGGCAGACCGCCGCATCGACGATTTCCGCCTCGTCCAGACCGGGCCGGAGAGCATCGAGCTGAGCCTTGCGCCGACGCTCCCGGACGATGCGGCCGTGGCTGCGCATCAAGCTGCGCGTGCGCTCCTGGAAATGCGAAAGGCGGTCGCCACCGTAAAACTCGTCCGAGCGCCGCTGCCGTTGGAAACAGGCCGCAAGCTGCGCCGCGTCGAATGCCGCCTGGGGCCGGCGCGATGAGCGGCGCGGCGATGATGGAGAGACCCGTGCAGCAGGCCGACCGCGTCGAGAACAAGCCGGCAAATGTCGAGGCTTTCGTAAGTCTTTTCAACGAGGTGTCGGTGCGCGATCTCATCGCCAACCTCAAGACGAAGGTCGGGGCCTTCGAAATTGCCGGCCGCGTTTTTCCGCTGACGTTGAACGACGCCGATGATGCGCCCAATTGCTACATCTGCTGCCCGACCAGCGCCTATATCGACTATGCGATGGACGAGACGCGCAACTTCGCTGCCCATCCGCTGCTCAAGCGCGCGCTCAGCGCCCTGATCCTGGCCTGCGCGCCTTTGGTCAGGGCAAGCGGCCTCGACCGTCAGGCGCAGGTCAACAACTGGCTCTATTCGACCAATCCGGTGCCGCTGCTCGACCGGCCGACGGTGGCGTCGCTGCGGGCAGCCCTGACCGCGCGTTTCCCCAATCGCGCCATCGTCATCCGCTCGTTGAACGACATCGCCGATCCGGCAACTATTGCCGCCTTGAAGGCGGAGGGGTTCCGCATGCTGGCGGCGCGTCAGATCTACATCTTCGCCGACCGCAGCGCCGCGCCCGCCATGACGCGCGACATGAAGCGCGATCGCGCTCGCCTCCGCGAAACACCGTTCGAGCGGGTCGGGAATGGCGATTTCACCGAAGCCGACTATGCCCGCGCCGAGCAGCTCTACGATATGCTCTATCTCGATAAATACACGCCGCTCAATCCGCACTACACGGCCCGCTATATCGCCGAGATGCACCGGCGCGGCATCATCAGCCTGGCGGGATTGCGCCGGCCCGGCGGCGAGCTGGTCGCCGTCACCGGCCTGTTTGAAAACGGCGGCACGCTGACCCAGCCCATCGTCGGCTACGACACTGGCCTGCCGGTCGCCGACGGGCTCTACCGCATGATGATGGCGGTGGCGCAAGATCACGCCACGGCGCGCGGCCTGTTCTTCAACATGAGCGCTGGCGCCGCCGGTTTCAAAAGGCGGCGCGGCGCGGTCGCCGCGATCGAATACAACGCCGTCTATGCCGGACATCTTCCGCTTCGCCGGCGCATGGCGATCCGTGTCATGGAGGCCGTGCTGGCGCTGGTCGGAATTCCCTTGCTCAGGAGGTTCGAACTGTGAGCGAGCGCCGTGGCGAAGCCTATTGGCAGGCGGTGGCGCTGTCCGCCGATATCGACAGGCGGCCGAAGCGAATCCTGCTCGACGGCGAGCCCGTGGTGCTGTTCCGTTCGGCGAAAGGCATCGCCGCGTTGTTTGATCGCTGCCCGCACCGGCTGGTCGAGCTGTCGACCGGCAAGGTGGTCGGCGGCGAGATCGAATGCCCCTATCACGGCTGGCGCTATGACGGCGAGGGACGCTGCACGGCGATCCCCGGCCATGTCGGCGCCATGCCGCATTACCGGGTCCGCCGCTACGCCGCGATCGAGCGCGACGGCGTCGTCTTCATCTCGTCCGGCACGCCCAGGGGCGAGCCCTACCTGCACTGCATGCAGGGCAAGGACGTCATCGTCCGGCGGGTGCGTTCATCGACCCAGTCGACGGTGATCGACGCGGCGGAAAACATCCTCGACGCCACCCATACCCATTTCACCCATAAGGGCCTGCTGCGCGGCCTGACCTCCAAGCGCCATCTGGTGCGGGTCGAGGTGACGGGCGGCGAGGGCTGGGTCGAGGCGAGCTACACCGGCGAGGACCGCCAGCAGGGCCTGATCAGCCGGCTGCTGGAGGGCGACCGCGCGAAAACCATCGGTCGCTTTCGCCATCCCGGCATCGCCGAGCTGGAATATTGGGGCAAGGACGGGCTGGTTTTGGCCACCACCTTTCATCTGCGCCAGGCCGACGAGCGCACCGTCGAGGGTGTCGGCTGGCTGATCGGCCGGCGCCAGGGCCTGCTTGGCGAGCTGAAGGCGCTGGCCTTCAAGCCACTCTTCACCATCGCGCTGCACCAGGACCGCCGAGTGCTGAAGTCTGCAAGCGACAATGCCCGTTTCGCTCCACAAGCCTCGCCGGTTATCGGCCCGCTCGATTTTCTGCGCCGCGATATTGCGACGATCATGGAGGGGAAGATGCCGCCGGCGGCGAGCGGGCCGAAAGTGCATGAGATTGAGCTTTAGGTGTAAGCTCGATTTTAAGGAGTTAGAGCGATGCCTCTTAATACGACGCGTTTCGACGTTCTTGATTATCTTAAAACCCCTGAGGACCGATTAGCCTTTATCGAGGCCGCATTTGAAGACGGTGAGGCCACGATTATCGCTCGCACTATGAGCAGTGTAGCGCAGTCCATCGGCATGAATGTTGTAGCGAAGAAGGCCGGGATGACTTTGGACACATTTGTTGAGGTATTGAGCGAAGGGGATCCGCCGCTGAGTATGCTGCTGGCTGTGCTCAAGGCGTTAGACCTGCAGCTTTTGGTGAAGCGGATAGATCAGCAATCGCTGAACGGATAGTGACGGCTTCGCCCCACAGGCTAAGAATGGCGATGTCGCATTCCTTCGCGCCCCCCTCTGTCCTGCCGGACATCTCCCCCACAGGTGGGGAGATTGGCTGTCACGCCGGCTTTCGCCGATCGCCTGCGTGGCAGAAGGAGCGAGGCGCACGAGCTGCTGATCTCCCCCCAAGTGGGGGAGATGTCCGGCAGGACAGAGGGGGGCGCTGTCCCGCCGACTTTTACAGTCTGCCTAGCCCGAACCCGGCCCATTCCACTCGATATCCCGCGTCGACGCCGCCTGCAGGCTGATGCGTTCGCGCAATGCCACGCGCGCAATCTCCGCCAGCGCAGGCCATTGCGCCCTCACCGGGGCTGAATCGCCCGGCCAATCGAGCAGTTCCTCGCCCTCGCGCATCGCCTCGCGAAAGCGGGCGAGCGCTCGCGAACGCAGCGCCGCCGGCAGCCCGTAGATCCACATCGCGAGCCGCACCGTTTGCGGCACTGTGACGTCCGGTCCGACTTCCGGACCGTCGCCAAGCACAGCAGAGGCGAACCGCGCCGGATCGCGGAAGAAATGCAGACCGCTGACCGCACGCGGATTGCATTCGAGCGGCAGCACGCGGCCGCTCGGCTCGCGCATCAGGTCGAAGGAGATCTGCCCGGTCCACGCAGTGCCGGCAACGATTCGCTCGACCAGCGCGCGCGCCGCATCGTCCTCGACCCGCTCGAAGAAGATGCCGGCGCCCTTGCCGGCACGATAGAGCGAACGGTAGAGCGCCAGCGCCTTGAGTCTGCCTTCGCGCGCCACCGCAAAGGCGCTGATCTCGTCGCCGTCGACGAAACGCTGCGCCACCCAGGGCATGGCAGGCGAGGGCGCGATCGCATCGAGGAAATCCGGTGTCGGTCGCAGCAGAACATGGCTGGCGAAGCGCGACCAGACCGGTTTCAATACCAGGTCGCGCGAGTGGCTGCGCACCGACTCCAGATCATCTCGGGAATTGATAAGCATGGTCTCCGGCACCGCGAGGCCAAGCCGTTCGGCAAGGTGAATGAAACTATGCTTGTTGTGAACCTCTGCCAGCAACCCGATGTCGGGGGCGAACACTTTCGCCGGCATGGTCCTGCCGCGCCAGGCCAGCGCAAGGTGAAAGACTTCCTCGCAAGTCGGGATGACCAGTTCGACGCCTTCCCTTCGGATCAGGGCTTCCACCGCCTCGGCATAGGCTTGCGGTTCGAAGCGCGGCGGCGGCAGGCGATGATAGCGCGCGCAGGCCTTGCTCGCTGCCGCGATCGGCCGCGCCGGAGTGTCGGCCAGGATCACTCTGCGCCCGGCGCCGTGGAGAAGACGCGCCAGATGCAGCGCCACCGGCGCGCGCGCTCCCGTAATCAGGATGGATCTGTCAGGCCTCGGCATCGGTCATTCGCGGTCTTTCCCGTCGCGAAAAACCGTTGCGCGAAATCGCGGTGCCAGGCAATTGCGCTGTTCACGCCAAGCCCGCTTTGCCTGCGCACAGCGACTAAAGCTTCGAGCCAGCCCCGCGGCAACCCCACTTAACATCTTTAGCCGGAGCCCGTCCCGGTCTGGCCGGGACGAGCATGATCACGTCTCTTACGGCAGGACGTGCTGGGTCACTCGCCAGTCGGGCAGGCCATAGCCGCCCAGCCATGGCCAGACTTCCTTCTGGTTGAAGTAGACGACCGAAGTCAGCGCCGGAAACTCCGCATAGGACTTGCGCGAATCGTCGGACCATTTGGACACGTAGTCCTGCTTTCCGACATAGCCCAATTCGGCGATGACGATCGGCTTGTTGAATTTCGCGACACGGTCATAACCTGGCTTCAGCGTCTCTTCGAAGGTCCGGTCGCGGCCGACCTCGTCATTGTCCTTCTTCTGCAGGCCGAACACCGACAGGCCGACGACGTCGACATAGTTGTCGCCGGGATAGTATTTTTCCAGGCCGTCCATACCCTTGGGCGACCACATGTATTTTGCCGCCGGCGCGGCCTTGCGGCAGACATCCACCTCGCGCTTGTAGGCGGCGATCCAGTCCTTCGGCGCCCAATTGGCCCAGGTGAAGCGGCCGTTGGTGTCTTCCATTTCCTGCGCCCAGCGGATGGTGACCGGGCTCTTCATCTGCCCGACGAGGTTGCAGATCGCCTGCATGTTGGCGTCATACTTGCCGCTCAATATGCCGTTCTTCAGCTCCGGCGGCGTGATGCGCCAGTCCTTCGACCATGTCCAAGGCTCGATGGTGATCAAGAGCGAGCGGCCGCGTTGCAGCGCGTAGGCATCGGCCAGAGGCAGCGTCGACAGGTCGACGTCTTCCCAAGGCAGGAACAGTTCCTCGATGCTGGCCGTCTTGTCATTGCTGAAATCGCCGTAAGGATCGTAGGAGCCGAACGCCGACGCGGCCGAGCCCGTCTTGATAGGATCCGTCCCGGCCGGCGATCCAGCCGACGCCGGCAAGGCCACGCCGAGAATGAGCGCCGAAACCAGCGCGGTTGCAGTGGAGAGTTTCATACCCGCCTCCATGGGCTTCAATGTCTCGCCGGACCTTGAAGCTTGCCACAACGTGCCGACCGAAACCGGCACGCAAACCCAAATATCGGTTGCCGACGTGGAAAATGCGGGTTTTCAGAGCGACTAGGACTGGCGCGCTTCTCGCGGTGCCGTCCACTATTGTTGTCTCTTCCGGCTCTATACACAGCCCTTGAAACGAGGTCGCCGCGATACTCACAAATTCGCGTCAACGTTACGATATTAACCCTTGCTTATATAAGAGCCTATGCTCGGTGAGAGTCAAGCGCAATTAACCCTTACTTAACCTTATCGCCACCGGCATGGTTAACGGGAAGGATGGCTCGCGCTGGCCCCGAGCGCTTCACACCTGCCGGCGTGCGGCCACGCGCGACCGGGAAGGTCGCGAGGCCGTGGTCGGTTAACCAGTTCCCAACAAGCTTGGTTAACGAAAACCTAATTTTGTTGACTCTGCATTAGCTTAGGCTGATTCTATAGCGGGGATGAATGCGTTCGATCGGCTTAGCCGGGCGGGCAGGGCGACGGGTAGTATGGGCGTATCTGGGGAAGCCGACGTTGTCGGCGGCAAAACGACGTCAATGGGCAAGGCTGGCGAGGTTTCGGCCGGCCATGGCCCCAAGGGCCCCTACCTTGTGCCCGTGCTCACGTCGCGCCAGCAATTGATCTTGCGGCTTGGCCTTGCTTTCTGGTTCCTCACGCTGGCTTTCTTTTGGTCCTGGTGGCTGCGGCCCGAGCATATCGGCCACATCGGCCCCTTTGCCTTCGCCACCATAGTGCTGGCCTGGCTGACGCTGATGCCGATGTATTTCCTGCTCAACGTCCATGCCTCGAGGAAGTCGTCGAAGCTGCACACGATCCCGAAGCGTTCACGCGTCGCCATGGTGGTCACCAAGGCGCCGTCCGAACCTTTCGCCGTGGTGCAGCGCACATTGGAAGCGATGCTGGCGCAGGACTATCCGCACGACACCTGGCTTGCCGACGAGGATCCATCGGAGGCGACGGTTCGCTGGTGCGACGCGCATGGCGTGCAGGTTTCGACACGCCGCGGCCGCGAGGACTACCACCGCAAGACCTGGCCGCGCCGCACGCGCTGTAAGGAAGGCAACCTGGCTTTTTTCTACGATCACTGCGGCTACGAGCGCTACCACTTCGTCGCCCAGATGGACGCCGATCACGTGCCGACGCCGTCCTATCTGAGGGAAATCCTCTATCCCTTCGCCGATCCTGGCGTCGGCTATGTCTCGGCGCCCAGCATCTGCGACAACAATGCCGACGAAAGCTGGGCGGCGCGTGGCCGGCTGTTCCCGGAGGGCATGTTCCACGGCCCCTTGCAGTCCGGCCACACAGGCGGTGGCGCGCCACTTTGCATCGGTTCGCACTATGCCGTCAGGACGCGGGCGTTGCGCGAGGCGGGCGGCCTTGGTCCGGAACTGGCCGAGGATCATTCCACCTCGATGCTGATCAACGCCGCCGGGTGGCACGGGGTGCATGCCATCGACGCCATCGCCAATGGCGATGGCCCGCAGACCTTCGCCGATCTCGTCACCCAGGAATTCCAGTGGTCGCGCAGCCTGGTGACGATCCTGCTCGAATACACGCCGGAATATTTCGGCAAGCTGACACCGCGGCTGAAGTTTCAGTTCCTGTTTTGCCAGCTCTGGTACCCGCTGTTCGCGGTCTTTGCGCTGATGATGTATGTGATGCCGATCTATGCGCTGGCCACCGGGCGCAATTTCGCCGACGTCATGTTTGCCGAGTTCGTCCTCTACTATGCGCCGAATTCGGTGGCGCTGGTTGGGCTGGTGATCATGCTCAAGGCCTTCGGCCTGTCGCGGCCGACGACGGCAAAGACGCTGAGTTGGGAAGGCACGCTGTTCCTGTTTTTCGCCCGCTGGCCGTGGGTGCTCTGGGGCACGCTGTCGGCCGTGCGCGACTATGCGACGAAATCCTTCGTCGACTTCCGCGTCACGCCGAAGGGCAGCGGCCCGAAGCATCTTCTGCCCGCACGCGCCTTCGCGCCCTATGTCGTGCTGGCGGTTGGCGCGGCCCTGCCGGTACTGCTGGTCAAACATCCTTTCGACGCCACCGGCTTCTACTGGTTCGCCGCCTTCAATGCCTTCCTCTATGGCCTGCTGGTCACGGTGATCATTGCCAGGCATGTTGGTGAGAACGGGATTTCGCTGCGCGCCAACGCCGCGAAATTCGCCCTGCATGCTTCTCTCGCGCTGATCGCGCTGGGTGTCCCTGTCGCCGGTTTCTACGATCGCGGTCTCGAGGGCATCTACGGCCTGCAGCAGGGGACCGGCGGCTTTCGCATCGTCAGGATCGCTTATGTGATTTCCGGCGCCGGCATGGGCGACATCGGCTCGCGCAAGTTTTATTTCGACCCCGGCTGGGAAACGCCGCGCTAGATCAGGATAACGTTCGTTGAATCGTCATCCTGATCTAACCCTTTGTTGGAGCATGATCTTTTCCGAAAACCGGTTCCCACTTTTCGGGATCATGCTCTAAAGCAATTTTCAGGCAAAGCATGAGCGCTTAGGTTCGGCGACTTCGCCATAGCCTGCCGTCCGGAATTGCGTCAAAACAAATGGGCGGACCGGGTCGCCGTTTCCGTGAAACAGTGAAACGCCTTGGGTTCCGGGCCCCCGTCGTCCCGGCATGTCCCTTTCGCTGGCGCGTGCCTGTCGTCCCAAAAGTTCAAATTTTAACAAACATCGACCGGATGCCGAAAGACGGTGCTCATCACGTCGTTTGCGCGAATTTTAATAAGTCTCCTCTAATATTAAGCCACGATGCGAGTGGATGTGAACCGCTTGCGCAATATGAACGAGAGGCGGGGAGAATATATCTCCTCGCTCCATCAAGAAATACTGCGGCAGGGGATGGCAATGATGAAACTCGCGAGAGGCGCGGTGGCGGTTGGCGGAAGATATGCCGTCGCGCTTGCCGCTGTCGCACTGGTCTCGATGGTGTCGGGCTGCCAGAGCATGGATACGATGAAAACCGGCTCGCTCAGCGTCAAGCCGGTGACAGAACAACTCGGCAAGAACAGGCGGCTGCATGTAGTCAATCGCAAGCCGATGACGCGCATGACCAGGGTGACGCGCGTCAGGGAAGAGGCCTATGCGGCTTTCGTGCGCCCGCAGCGGCTGCACATGCCGGCGCCGGTCAAGGTTTCCTGCACGCTGGGCAGCGTTGGCCCGCTGCTTGGCCATTCGCCCTGGATTTGCGGCCCGAGCGGCTTCGGCCAGCGCGCGGCCTGCCGGGCGCGTTGAACCAGGAAAGGCGTCGTCGCCGGGGGGCGCGAGCCGGAGGCGAGGGGAAGCGCGCAATGCGCGCGCTGCCTCTTGCCCTCCGGCCGCCAGTCGTCCCGGCGCCAGTCCACGAACCTCGTGGGTGACACACCCCACGGAACTGTAGCGGTCAGCGCTGCTCCTCCAGATCCGCGTCTCCTTCCAATCTTCGTCGCAGCACCGTGATCACGCCATGCATGGTGTTGATGTCCTCGACCGCGAGCCCTTCGGCGAGGTCGTTGATCCAGGGTGCCTGAAGGCGCATGGCCGCGTCGTAAGCCTCGCTGCCCTTGTCCGTCAGCATCACGAGCTGCGCCCGCCGATGGTGCGGATTGGTCTTGAAGGCGACGAGTCCCTCGCCCTGCAGGTCGTTGACGATGCGCTGCACGTTCTGCCGGTTGGCGCCGAGGTCGCGCGCCAGCCATGCCACAGGCTGTGGCCGTTCGGCCGCTACGATGGCTCCAAGAACCTGCCAACGGGCGCTGGTGAGGCCGAGATCGGCCACCAGCCTGTCGCCGGCTGCGCCGATGCGGCTGTTCAACCTGAACAGGTCAAGGATGAGATCGCTCAAGGCCTTGCCAGCCGTTGTCCGTTTCACATTGGACGAATTTGTCATTCTATATCCATATTGACATCATAATGTCAAACATAGTATGTATGCATGGTAACAGATTGACACCATAACACCATTATAAGGAGTTGCCCGATGATCCAAATGCGTTCTCTCGACCCTGCTTTCCCGATCGACCGTCAAGTCGCGCTCGACGCCAACGCCGTCGTGCTGGTCAATGTCTTCATACTCGACAAGGCCGACGAGCAGGCCTTCCTGGAGGTCTGGCAAGACGATGCAGCGTTCATGAAGCGACAGCCGGGCTTCATCTCGACCCAGCTGCACCGGGCGCTCGGCGACAGCCCGACCTATCTGAACTACGCGATCTGGGAATCGACCGCCGCTTTCCGCGCGGCATTCATGCATCCGCAATTCAGGGCGAAGGTTTCGGCCTATCCGTCCTCGTCGGTCGCTTCGCCGCACCTTTTCCAGAAAGTCGCCATACCCGGCATCTGTGTAAACTTGAGCGCTATTTCCGGCGCGGCTTCGCCTTCCCGATCTGCGGCTTGCTCGGCCGTTGCCAGCCGTCGCCTTCGCCAGGGGCGGGCTGTGGCCGCGCCACATAGGCGAGCGCGCCGTTGGCCTCGAGATAGACACGCGACAGCATCTCGGCCAGCACGCCCGAAGTCACCGCCTGCAGCCCGGCGATCACCAGGAAGAAGCCGGTGATGAGCATCGGCCTTGTGCCGATGTCCTGGCCCCAAAACACCTTGACCGCGAAGAGATAGGCCAGGATCAGCGAGCCGATGACGCCAAGCACGATGCCGATGCCGCCGAAGAAATGGCCGGGCCTGGTGCGGTAGCGCATGAAGAAGAACATGAAGACCAGGTCGAGCACGACGCGGAAGGTGCGCGAGATGCCATATTTCGACTGGCCATGGATGCGGGCGTGATGCGTCACCACCTCCTCGGCGATGCGGCGCGGCGTCGTCACCGTCGCCAGCCACGCCGGGATGAAGCGGTGCATCTCGCCATAGAGGCGCACGCTGCGGATGACGCTGCCACGGAACACCTTCAGGCTGCAGCCATAATCGTTCAGCCGCACGCCGGTGACGCGCGCGATCAGCCTGTTGGCGATGCGCGAGGGCAAGCGGCGCAACCAGAAGCCTTCCTTGCGGTTCTTGCGCCAGCCGGCGACGAGGTCGAGATCCTCGGTCAGCAGGCGATAGACCATGCGAGGAATGTCGAACGGATCGTTCTGCAGGTCGCCGTCGAGAGTCGCGATGACATCGCCGCGCGCGGCGTCGAGGCCGGCCTGCATGGCGGCGGTCTGCTTGTAGTTGCGCACCAGCTCCACGCCATGCACATGTGGCCCGTATTGCGCCGCCAGCCGGCGGATCTCGGTGGGCGTGGCATCGGTGCTGCCGTCGTCGACCAGCACCACTTCCCAGGGCTGGCTGTAATTCTCCATTGCCTGATGGATGCGCACGAGCAACGGCTCGACATTGTCGGCCTCGTTATACATCGGGATGACGATGGAGAGCTTGTGCTCGGGCATGACGGCGCCCTCGGGCAATCCGGAAGCCGGAATGGGAAGCACGTTCATGGCGGTCATTTCCTTGCCGGTCCCGCCGCCGGGGTTTCCGGCAGCGTCGATTTCGAGGGGAACAGCCAGGCGATCGCACCGGTGGCGACCGCCGAGCACAGGATGAAGAGATGCAGCGCAAGCGCCGCCTGCAGGCCGTCCTTCATGGCGATACCGGAATAAAGCAGCGCCGCGGCGGCGCCCGCCTCATAGGTGCCGAAGCCGGCGACGCCCTGCACCGGCAGGATGGCGGCGGCTTCCGCGCCGACGGCGCCCGGGAAAGCGGTCTGCAACGAGGTGTTGAGCAGCATGGCGAGCAGCCAGCCCTGCACGCCGAGCTTCAGTGCCCAGTTGGCGATCGTCCACCACCAGCCGTAGCGCGAGCGTCCCGTCGCCTCGGTGAAGATGTCGCGCAATTTGCCGAGCTTAGAGACGATCCTGCCGCCCGCCGTCCAGTTGTGCGGCGCGCGCGCCCAACGCGGCAGGTACCATGCGGCGGCGATAAGCGCCGCGATGCCGGCGGCCCTCAGCGCCGGATGCAGGCCCGGCCAGACAAGGCAGACCAGCACGCCGACGACGAAAGCGTCCTGCAGCCTGAACCAGAGAAGGGATGCGCTGGCGCGAACGATCGAGACGCCGAACACCTGGCGCAACAGGATCGGAAAGGCGGTTTCGCCGCCGCGGAACGGCACGATGTTGATCATCGCATTGTGGATCAGGATGACGCGCAGCGTGGCGCCGAAGCGGCCGTTCACGTCGTCGCGGAACTCGTCGCAGACGCGCAGCGCCCTGAGCACATAGGTGACGAACAGCGCCACCGCGACCGCCGCGAAAGCGACGGGCGTGATGGAGGCGAACGCATCGCCGACCATCTTCCAGCGCTGGTCGCTGGCAAGCCATGCCAGCAGCGCCAGGGTGACGATTATCGATATCGCTCGCTTCAACCAATTCTCCGATGGCGCCCACCGCCGCGTTGGCAGCGGAATACGGGTGGCTCGACAATTCACGCCTTTGTCCGCGGATCGCTCCGCCGGCACGCTTGAAACCGCGTCGCCGTCACGGGCGGGTGATCCTATAGACCAGCATCGTATCCGAATCCACAAGCTTGGTCGCGGTCCTGTCGAGGTGGTCGATCACCCCGTCATGATGTTCGACGAACAGCCGGTCCTGTTTGTCGGCGGCGTTCTTGGCGGTACCGAAATAATCCGCGCCCTGGGTCCGCAAGTCCTCGAGCTGGGCGATCGCGGTGGCGTCGTCCTCGACGAATTTCGACCATTCGACGTCGCCGCCGCCGGGCGGGAAGACCCAGCCGCGCGCCCGGCTGTAGTAGACCGCGACCGGATCGCCGGCCTCCGGCGCGATCGCGACGACGAGCTCGCCCGGCTGGACGAGCTGCGCCAGTTGCTCGCCGAGCAGCTTGCCGTTCATGGCGATCGGCGTCTTCATCGTCTTGAGCAGCGGAAAGGTGGAAAGCGGCAGCGCCAGCGCCGCGATGAAGGCCGAGCGCATGACGACGGCCGGGGTGAGCGCCGTTCGGGCGCCGAGCGTTGCCAGCACCAGCGCGCCACGTCCGCAGAACATCGCCAGCGGCACGTGGAAGATGTGGTAGTTCCATGGATTGCTGGTGATCTCGCGCGCCGCAGCGACGTAGACGATCGCCGCCGCCGCGAGCCAGACATAGGGAACGGCCGAAAGGACCCCCTCACCGGTTTCGTCGCCGGGCTTGGGCGGCATCCAGAAGCCAACGGCGATCAGCGCCATGAACGGATAACCGTAGAACCACCAGACCGAGGTATTCCAGACCGACTTGAGGTAGAAACTGTTCTTGAAGAACGTCCAGAAGCCGGAATCCCAGATGTAGCCGCTGCCGGCGACATGGTAGGGCGGGTAGCTGCGGCCGAGATAGATGGCCCAGCCGAAATAGGCGGCAACGACCGCCAGGCTGATCAGCCCGCTGAACAGCACCCGCGTCGCCTGCCTGTAGCGCCGTTGGAGGATCCAGCAGACCGTCAGGTAGAAAATGACGGCGCCAGCGGCGAGCCCCGGCGGCTTGGCCAGCGCGCCGAGCGTGAAGCTCGCTGTGGCCAGCGGCAGCAACCACGGCTTGCCGCCGGCCCAGTATTTCACGAACAGCCACACGCCGAGCGTCACCAGCGCAAGCATCGACGGATCGGGCAGGAACGAACTGTCGATCATCGCTGGCCCGGGCATCAGCGCATAGGCAAGGGCTGCCGCGTGCGCATGCGCCTCATCCCAGCAAAGCGCGGTCAGCCTGTGCAACGAAAACACCGTCACCATGCCGAACAGCGCGGCGACCATGCGGCCGAACCAGTCGTGCCAGCCGAAGAGTTGGTAGAGCAGCGCGGTGATATAGCTCACGATCTGGAATTCCCGGCCCTGGTAGCCGGGTCCCGGGCCGGTCCAACTGACCTCGGGAAAAAAGATGTTCCAGCTGCGCTGCTGGAAATTGTCGGCCATCATCGCGGTGCTTGTCTCGCGCCAGCTGAAGGCGTCGACCAGGGGCTGGGTGATGTCGTGAAAACGCGCGATGGCCGCAACCAGCAAGATCGCCAGCAGGATCGCGGTGTGGATGCGTGCGACGCCGACAGCCCGGCGCATGCCGGCAAACACCGCGCCTCGCAACTCACTCGTTTCCGCGCTGTCTAGCATGTGGAGCAGTCCCTGCCGAAGCTATTCTGGCGACATCCAATCGCCAAACAAGGTCAGACTATCACGACATTGTAATATCCCTGGTTAACTAACGGCTTGTAGTGATCACTTGAGGCTCGTTTCAGTTGACATCGCGCCGCGCGCGGCTGTTAATAGGTTCAAGGGCGATGATCGCGCAGCCATCGGGGCGACGGGGTCCCAGGCATCGTGACGGATCGCGGCAAGCCCGAAGAAACATCTTCCAGATCGTTAATCCTTGACCCGACCGCATCAGGGTCGAGAGGGGGGTATTGACATGCGTACGCTCATCGGGACGACAGCTGAGACCACATCGCCAAGCGAACCGGCTCGAGCCAGGGTGGGCAGGACCGGCCGGCTTGCGAGGCGCGGCTGGCTGGTTCTGTTCCTGGTCGCCTGCGCCCAGCTTGCCTTTTGCGGCGCAGCAGGCGCGACCGCGGCGAAGAACAGCGCGCCGGTCGAGGCGGCCGTCAAGCCCGATATTGCTCCGACGGCTTTCGAGCTGCAGCTTCTCTATGCCGACCGCACCTGGAACTGGAAGAACGGCGCCGCCTATTTCGGAATGGATAGGCGCCTGCATGCCTGGACGAAAGGGGAGGATTCGCCCGCCGTCGGCGAGGGCCGCTGGCTGGTGACGGAAAAGGGCAAGATGTGCATGGAACTTGCCTGGCGGTCCAAGACCTACTCCACCAAGCCGCAGCGTACCTGCTACAGCCATCGTGTCGAGAAGGGCAAAATCGAGCAGCGCAAGGATCCCGACGGCACATGGTATGATTTCAAGCACGCCAAGGACGATCCCGCCGACGAGCACCAGAAGTTCGAGGCGGGCAACACCAAGGGCGCGCAGTTCGATCAGGCCCGCAAGCTGATCGACAACAAGAGCTGAAGCAATTCCGAGAAAAGCGCGTTGGGTTCGGCGGTTTCGCCGTGGCCCTCGTCATGATTGCGCCCAGGCAACCCGCAACAAAGAATGGAGGCTCGCTGAGACGGCCTTAGCCGAACTCAGCGAGCCCACGCCCCGACACGTTACTCACAGGGCCGACCGCCGGCCTTGCGGGCCGGCGTTTCTGATTGGCGTTTGCTCCGCGCGGCGCGCGCAATGCACGCGGCATGGCGGCCGAAGCGCCGGAATCGCGCAGGGCCGGGCCGAGCCCGAAGAAGGGTGCGGCCGTCCTGACGATGGTGTCGATGTCGGAAAGTTGCGCCACGAAGCCCAGCTGTTCGCGGGCAAGGCCGGGGTCGGCGAAAAGCCCTGCCGGGTCGCCAGGCCGGCGCGCCTTGTACATGACCGGGACCGGCCGCGATGTGATCCGCTCGACCGCCTCCATGATCTGCCTGATCGAGACCCCGCAGCCAGTACCAAGGTTGACCGCAAGGCTTTTGCCGCCGGCCTCAAGATGCACGAGGGCCTTGAGATGCGCCCGGGCGAGGTCGCTGACATGGATGTAGTCGCGCACGCAGGTGCCGTCCGCGGTCTGGTAGTCGGTGCCGAAGACCTCGATCGCCTCGATCATGCCGGACGCCGCCATCAACACCCTGGGAATGAGATGAGTTTCCGGCGTATGCCATTCGCCAAGCTCGCCTTCGGGATCGGCGCCGCAGGCGTTGAAGTAGCGCAGGATCGCGTATTTCGTGCCGTAGGCCGAGGCATGGTCCCTGATGATCTGTTCGCCCATCAGCTTGCTGCGGCCGTAGGGGCTGATCGGGTTCTGCGACGAGGTCTCGCGCACGGGCAGCGCCTCGGGCATGCCATAGGTCGCGCAGCTGGATGAGAAGATGATGTTGCCGATGCCGTTCGCCCGCGCGGCCTCGAGCACGGCGATGGTGCCGGCGACATTGACCGAATAATAGTCCGCAGGGTCGCTGACCGACTCGCCGACATAGGCGAGCGCGGCGAAGTGGACGATCGCTTGCGGCCTGTGGATGGCGATGGCTCGCTCGAGCGCGCCGCGGTCGCGGATATCGCCGACCACCAGCGGACCCCAGGCCACAGCCTTCTGGTTGCCGCGGCTGAGATTGTCGTAGACCACCGGCAGGTAGCCGGCCGCCGCCAGCTGCTTGCAGGTGTGGCTGCCGATGAAGCCGGCGCCGCCCGTCACCAGGATGGGGCGGGCACTCATAGCGCGAAAGCCTCGCCGGAGGACAGATGGTCGCCGCGTGACGTCCCGGGCTGCCGGCGGCCCAGCAAGGCTTCGAAATAGCTGGCTGTGTAGGCCAACCCCTCGCTCAGTGCGACCTTTGGCTTCCAGCCGAGCTGCTGCTCGGCGAAGCTGATATCGGGCCGGCGCTGCCGGGGATCGTCGACCGGCAGCGGCCTGTGCACGATCCGCGAGCGGGAATTGGTGCAATCGAGGACGAGCTCGGCCAGTTCAATGACGGTGAACTCGCCGGGGTTTCCAAGGTTGACCGGATGGTTCGGCGCGGTCGGCAACCGCATCAGCCGCACAAACCCTTCGATGAGGTCGTCGACATAGCAGAAGGAGCGCGTCTGCGTGCCGCTGCCATAGACGGTGATGTCGTCCCCGCGCAGTGCCTGCACGATGAAATTGGACACCACGCGACCGTCATCGGGCCGCATGCGCGGCCCATAGGTGTTGAAAATGCGCGCGACCCGGATATCGAGGCCGTAGGTCCTCGAATAATCGAAGAACAGCGTTTCGGCCGAGCGCTTGCCTTCATCGTAACAGGCGCGCGGGCCGTGCGTGTTGACGTTGCCGAAATAGGCTTCAGGCTGCGGATGCACCAGCGGATCGCCGTAGACCTCGGAGGTCGAAGCCTGGAATATCTTGGCGTTGTGGCGCCGGGCAAGTTCCAGAAGGTTGATTGCCCCGAGCACGCTGGTCTTGAACGTGTGGATGGGATCGGCCTGATAGTGAGGCGGGGACGCCGGGCAGGCGAGGTTGTAGATCTCGTCGACGGCGAGATCCGTCGGCAACGTATCGACGACGTCGTGGTTGATGCAGGTGAAGGCGGCGTCGCGCGCGATGCCGGCTAGATTGTATCTTTTGCCGGTGTGGAAATTGTCCAGGGCGATGACTTCATAGCCGTCCGCAAGCAGTCGCTCGCACAAATGAGAACCCAGGAATCCCGCTCCGCCGGTGACCAGGGCCCGGCCGCGATCGATGCTCTTTCGACCCGATCGAACCGGCTTCAGAACTTTGATGACCCTATTCATGGCAACCTCGTACGCACACACGCTACCGTTCCGGGACGGGGCACTGCCCGACCAGGTCACAAAGGCGATTCCGTCCGCATTGCAGAACCGCCTGCACTGATGTGCGTCATAATTTTCTGAGTTCGCGGGGCTTGTTGCTCTACGGCTTGTCTTCGCCGCTAAGCGTCCCTTACGCCCCTAAATCGCGATCCACGAGTCGGTTGCCACCACCGCAGATTGCTCGCCCAAATTGCACACCCAACACATACAAAGATATACCTGTGTCGGGGGTAGTCAACTAAATTAGCGTTTCGTTAATCTCATGCCTTTGCAAGTGGTTAACCAAGGAGGGCGCGCACAGGGATCGTCAGCGGTGAGACGCTGCCCCGGAAAGCTTTGTAACCGGTCCCGCACTCATCGAATTGCGGCAACACGCCGGGAGAGGCCTCGGCGTCATCCCTAAAGCCGCCAAGCAACGTGGATCGAAGATTGCCACGCCGTATCTAGATGTTCTCGGCGAGCGCTCCGGCACTTCTGGCGAAGCAATGCGATTGCTGTCCAAAGCCGCTTGGGCCGCAAATAAATCCAGCATTCCCGAGATAAGGATTGACCCTTACCACAGGCGCCGAGCGAGACGGGCCCTCCGTCTGGGCGGATCGGGTTGGTTTCAAGTCGATCATGGCAGCGTTGCCGCTTTGCGATACGCTGAATGAGGTCGACTGACCGAAGTTGAAGTATTGGCAACCGGAAGTTGCCAACAATACGCCCAAAACAAAAAGACAGGGCAGAGCCCTGATCGAAATGCGAAAATTGTTGTTGGGGCAGGGCCGGCTTAAGCCTCGATAAGCCTTCAGCATGAAGTAAAATCCCTCAAGCGCGCGGCGCTTATGTTCGAATCATGATCAGCCGCCCACCCAAATTCATTATGGCAACTTGGTTAATTTAGCGATAGCTGTTTGACCGCTCCCACGGTTTTTTCTGTTGTCGCAAGAAGGCGGGACGGCTTGACGCTGGACCTCCGTCCGGTGCCGGCAAACCGTGGCAACAAAATGGCCCGCGTCGCCGCAGGCCATTTTTTCACCTTCGGTACCTTGTGCCTGAACCCTTACTCTCCGCCCATCTCTTTCTTGAACTGGTCGAAATCGACCTGCATGCCGTTGAAGATGGTGCTCCAGTGGCGCGTCAGCGCCGCCATGGCCACGGCTTCCTGGATTTCCTCGTCGGTCGCTCCGGCGTGCTTGGCGTTCTGCGTGTCCGACCAGATGCAGTAGCTGCAGGGGATCTGCGCCGCGACTGCCAGCGAGATCAGCGACTTCTCCTTTGGCGTCAGCGCCGTCTTGTCGCTGAGTTCGATGGCCTTGACCTCGGCCCAGGCGCCGGGCAGACCGGCTTTCGGGAATTGTTTCACGAAGGTCGGCACGCCGCCCATCGTCGACTGGATGTCCTTCAGCGTCGCGTCGTAATCATCGGCCCGGGCGGGCGCGGAAGCGAGCGTTGCGGCAAACAGGCCCGCGGCGGCGATGAGCGAGGCGGAACGAAGACAGGAACGTACGGTTGAGACGATGCGAACGACTGACATGATGTTCTCCTCTGGTTTTTGTTAGCCTTACGATGTAAGGTATGTGGACGATGAACCTTACAGTGTAAGTTGTCAAGCGCCGCCATGGATGCACCGAGCAAAAAAAAGCGACCCCGCGGAAAGCTCTCCCGCGAGATGATCGAGGATGCCGCCTTCGAGGTGATCGAGCGGGAAGGGCTGTCCGGCTTTTCGATGCGCAAGCTCGCCGCCAGGCTCGGCTGCGAGGCGATGAGCATCTATCACCACTTTCCCTCGCAGGCGCATCTCTACGAGGCGCTGGTCGACCGGCAGATGAGCGGGCTTGTCATTCCCGACGACAGCCTGCCCTGGCGCGAACGGGCCCGCGTCGGCATGCAGGAGTTCCGCCGTGTCGCCACCGAGCACCCGGCCTTTGCGCCTTTCATCGTCGTCTACCGCATGAACTCGCCGCCTTGCCTTGCCAAGCTCAACGCCATCATCGGCCTGTTCGAGGATGGCGGCTTCGGGCCAGAGCTCAGCGCTCGCCTGTTCCGCGCCGCCGGCTACTATCTGATGGGCGCGATCCTCGACGAGACGGCTGGCTACGCCAAAGGACCTTCGGCGGTCACCACCGTCAGCGACGAGGAACTGGCGCGCGACTATCCGAGCGTTGTGAAGGCCGGGGCCTATTTCGGCGCCGCGGATTTCAACAAGACATTCGAGCTTGGCCTGGAAATGTTTCTGGACGAGATGGAGCGGGTCCGCGAAGCTGCCCGAGAAGAAAGCCGTTAGGGCAATTCCAGGAAAAGTGTGAGCGGTTTTCCGTCCGGAATTGCGTTAAAACAAGGAGATAGAGCGGTTTGCCGTTTCCGCGAAACGGTGAAACGCTTTAATAAGAATGGCTGCCGACCGAAGAAACCAGCCAAGGGTTTGAATGCGCTTCCTCTTTGTCCTTCTCCTCATCGCCGGCGCCGCCATCGGCATCTTCTATCCCTGGGCGATGAGCAATTTTTCCGGCCACGCCATCGGCACTTACCGCGTTTATGAGGGCGGCCGCTTCCGGCCGGCCACCGTGCAGCTTGCCGCAAGCGATGCGCCGGTGCGGGTGCTGGTCGACTTGACCGCGCGGGCAGAGCGCATCGCCGGCCAGCAGCGCACGGTGCTGACGCTGACCGCGGCGAGCGGCGGCCGCACGGCGCTGGCCTCGACGCTCTCCTTCAATCACACCGACAATCCGCGCCAGGTCAGCCCGCAACTGCCCGACAAGATCTTTCGCGACGAGGCCGGCGTCATCGACAGGATCACGCCCGGTCCTTACGTCTTCACCGTCGGCCCGGGCGATGCCGAGGGCATCGACATGCGCGCGGTCGATCTCATCCTGCGCGCCGGTACCGGCTCGATCGACGAACGCGCCGAGCCGGCCGGCTATACGCTGATGGGCGTCGGCCTTGCCGGACTGGTGCTGTCGCTGGCTTTTGGCCGCGGTGGCGGAGGCCATCCGCAGAATCCCAATTCGCAGCCGCCACCGCCGCGCTGGGGCCGCAACGGTTCGCCACGAGCATGATGCGGAAAAGTGTGAAGCGGTTTTCGGACGACATCATGCTCTCTAGAGTGAGTCCGGCATGAATTATCGCCACGCCTACCACGCCGGCAATTTCGCCGATGTCGTCAAGCATGCCGTGCTCGCGCTCCTCGTCGAGTACCTCAAGCAGAAGGACAAGGCCTTTCGCGTCATCGACACCCATGCCGGCATTGGCCGCTATGATCTTGCCTCGGTCGAGGCCGGCAAGACCGGCGAGTGGCAGGGCGGCATCGGCCGGCTGGCCGAGGCGACGCTCGAGCCGCAGGCGGCGGCGCTGCTTCAGCCCTATCTGGAAGCGGTTCGAGCGCAAAATCCCGACGGCGGCCTCAAGCACTATCCCGGCTCGCCGCTGATCGTTCGCCATCTCCTGCGCAACCAGGACCGCCTGACGGCGGTCGAGCTGCACCCGCAGGATGCCGTGCGGCTCAAATCGGTTTTCGCCGGCGATTTCCAGACAAGGGTGATCGAGCTCGACGGCTGGCTGGCGCTGGGCGCGCAACTGCCGCCGAAGGAAAAGCGCGGCTTGGTCCTCATCGATCCGCCCTTCGAGGAGGAAGGCGAGTTCTCCCGTCTGGTCGATGGCCTGCGCAAGGCGCACCGGCGCTGGCCGGGCGGCATCTATGCGCTCTGGTATCCAATCAAGGATCGCAGGGCGGTCACAGCCTTCCGCGCGGCGCTGAAGGAGACCGGCATTCCAAAGCTGCTCGACATTGCCTTCGAGATTCGGCCCGGCTCGGACGAGCCCAGCCTCGACGGCAGCGGGCTGGTGGTGGTCAATCCGCCCTATACGCTGGAAGGCGAATTGAAGGTCCTGTTGCCCGCCCTGCACAAGGTGCTCGCCGTCCGGCAGCCGTCGCGCTGGACCTCCGATTGGCTGGCCGGCGAGTAAGGTGCCTGCGTTTCCCTACGCCAGCGCGGAGGGCGTCACGCCGGTCAGCCGCCGGCTTTCACGGATCAGATGCGCTTGGTCGGCATAGCCGGCCTCGATGGCGAGCAGCGCGGTCGAGGTATCGGCCGTTTGTCGTTGCAGGCGCCGGAACCGGCGGAAGCGCAGGATGCGGTCGAGCGTCTTCGGGCCATAGCCGAAAGCGTCCTCGAAACGCCGGCGCAGCGTCCGCTCGCTCATATGCAACTGGCGTTGCAGGAACGGAACCAGTGGCGTTTCTGGTGGGAAACCTTCGTCGATGACGTCGAAGGCCCGGCCCATCTGCCGGTCGAGCGCAGCGCGTCCTTCCGTGTGCGCGCCAATCGTCTCTTCCAGGCGCCGAACCAGATCGGCGAGGTTGGACGTCGCTCCGATACGGTCTGAAAGCTCGCGGCTGCGTGTGCCCCACAATTCGCCGAGATCAAGCCGCCCGCCGACGATTTCGCCGGCCGGCACGCCGAGCCATCCCGCGGCCGCGCCCGGCCGGAAGCGGAAGCCGACGATCACCGCGCCCGCGGCAGGTGTCTCGATCTGTGGCTCCTTGTCCGGCCCAGCCACGCGGAAGCGGCCGTCGATCCATTGCAGATCGATCGTCGCGTCCGGCGTGACGACGATGGGCGGAACGCCGCGTTCGTCCATGCGATGGACCCAGACAGCGGAGAACGCATCGGCCAGCCCGCCGGCGGCGGGCCGCTCCCGAAAGAAGCCGGTTGTCTGTGCCAGGACCGGTTCCATCTCTTCTCCGATCTGCTCCAGCAGGGTTGCCGGATCGGTGCGACGGTCATTTTGGCCGAAATCTTCAAGGCCGGCCACGTCATCCATGACAAAACGGATGGAACCTCACGGTGCTTCATGCGCTCGCATCAGACCGCATCCGTTTGCGACCGTGGTCACGAATATAGAAAGGAGTGAGAGAAATGAAAGCTCGCATCACCGTATTGACGCTCGGCGTCGACGATCTGGAAGCGTCGCTCAAATTCTATCGCGACGGCCTCGGCCTGCCGACCGAAGGCATCATCGGCCGCGAATTCGAGCATGGCGCCGTCGCCTTCTTCGACCTCGCCGGCGGCCTGAAATTCGCCATCTACGAGCGCGCCAGCATCGCCTGGGATGCCACGGTGCCGCAAAGCGGCCGCAGCCCGACCGAATTGACCATCGGCCACAATGTCGGCAGCGAGGCCGAGGTCGACGCGGTGATGACGCAGGCCGTCAAGGCTGGCGCGCGCGTGGTCAAGCCGGCGCAGAAAACCTTCTGGGGCGGCTATGCCGGCTACTTCCAGGATCCCGACGATCACCTGTGGGAGGTCGTCTACAATCCGGCCTTCGTCCCCGAGGACTGAACGGAGCCACACAAGTCGTCGAGAGAGGGCCGCCATGCCTGTGCAGACTATTCAAGCGCTCGGCGCTCTCCTCATCGGCGGCGTGTTCGTCTTCGCGGGCATCGAGCATTTCCTCAAATTCGGGGCGATGCGCGACTATCTGGCCGCGCAGAAAATTCCGGCTCCGGCGCTCATGCTGGCCGCCGGTTCGGCGGTCGAGATCATCGCGGGTTTCCTGCTTGCCGTTGGCATGGCCCGGCCCTTCGCCGCCGTCGCGCTGGTCCTCTTCACCCTGGCGACGAACCTCATGCTGCTGCGCTTCTGGGCGAGCGCCGAGCCGGAGCGCCAGGTGCTGCGCAACGCGTTCCTGATCAACATTGCCGTCATCGGCGGCCTGCTGCTTGCCGGCACGGTCTGATTTGCCGCCGACTTCCGGAACGAAGCTTTGCGGAAACCATTGTTTCGCCACCCGCTTGACCGCCGCCAAGCGAATCCGCACAGTGTGTACAACCGACCCTGAGAGGCTGTCATGACTCGCTTCGCCCATTCCGCTCTTGCCGCGCTGGTTGCGCTGTCCACTCCCTTCGCCGCTCCGCTGGGCTTCACCCAGGCGGCGCAGGCCGCCGACCTTTCCGTCTACACTGGCGACGACGGCAGCGTCTGCGGCGAAAGCTGGGTGCTGAGCAGGATCACCGACCGCTTCTCCTATCAGGTGCATCACGTGCCGCATCTGCCGGATGTCGCGATCACCGATTTCCGCGACATCCGCCAGCATCGCTACGAGCCGGCGAGCGACGAATGGCCGATCGGCCGCCACTATTGCCGCGCTACGGTCAACCTTTCGGACGGTCGCGATCGATCGATCTTCTACCTGATCGAGGAAGGCCAGGGCTTTGCCTCGATCGGCGACAATGTCGAGTTCTGCGTCTCCGGCTTCGACCGCTGGCTGGTCTATAACGGCCGCTGCCGCGTGCTGCGCTGAGGCGCCGCTGACGGGCATGGATATTACGACGCTGCTTGCCTTTGCGGCCGCATTCTTCGTGTTTGCCGCCAGCCCCGGCCCGGACAATATGACGATCGTCGCCCGCACGATCTCCAGCGGTGCTGCGTCGGGCATCGCCTATGGAGCCGGGACGGTGGTCGGCATCCTGATCTTTCTGGTGCTCGCGACCTTCGGGCTGTCGATCGTCGCCGCCAAGATGGCGGTCGTCATGACCGTGCTTCGCTATGGCGGCGCGGCCTATCTGATCTGGATGGGCATCAGGTTGTGGACCGCCGTCCCCGTGGTCCCGGCATCGCAGCCGGTATCGAACCGGTCCGGCTTGCTGGCGACCTTCGCCACCGGCATCGCGCTCAACCTCGGCAATCCGAAGATGCCGCTGTTCTATGTCGCGCTGCTGCCCAACGTGGTGGGAGCGTCGCTCAACACAAGCGATCTTGGCGTGTTGGCGACGGTGATCCTGCTCGTCGAGGCCGTGGTCATCGGTGGACATGTCCTGCTCGCCGGCCGAGCCCGCGGCCTCTTGCGCACATCAGCGATCGTGCGCCGCGTGAACCGCGCCGCCGGTGGCGTGATGATCGGCGCCGGCGTGGCCGTGGTCGCCACGCGCTGAGAGACGCCGGTTCAATGGCAACTGATGGACAGCTGAGGTAGGCGCTGTCTCGCCGGCCTATCCTGGATTGGCTTCTCCACCACCAGCCCGCGCAAGCAACAGCGCCCGTTCCCGCTCATTGCCGGTCAGCCCGGCGGCGCGGCGGAATTCGGCGCGGGCCTCGTCCATCCGTCCGAGCTTCGCCAGAAGGTCGCCGCGCACCGTGGGCAACAGATGCATATCCTTGAGCCGAGGTTCGTCGCGCAGCGCGTCGGCGATCGCCAGCCCTTGCGCCGGTCCGAACGCCATGCCGGCAGCGACCGCCCGGTGGACCTCGACGATGGGCGAGGGCGCTGCAAGCGCAAGCGCCTGGTAGTATGCGGCGATGGCGATCCAGTCGGTGTCGGCGGCGCTCACGGCGCGCGCATGGCAGGCGGCGATCATCGCTTGCAGCTGATAGGGGCCAGGTGTCGGCGTCAGCGCCATCGCGCGGTTCAGCCCATCGAGGCCGCGCCGGATCAGCGACCAGTCCCAGCGGCTGCGGTCCTGGTCGAGCAGAAGGACAGGGTTGCCCGCTGCGTCGATGCGGGCGCCAAAGCGCGAGGCGCTGAGCTCCATCAGGGAAAGCAGTGCGATCACCTCGGGCTGCTCAGGCATCAGCGCCGCCAGCAGGCGGCCGAGGCACATGGCCTCGCCGCAGAGATCCGTGCGCAGCCAGTCCGGTCCGGCGGAAGCGACATAGCCTTCGTTGAAGATCAGGTAGATCACTTCCAGCACGGCGCCGAGGCGCTCGCGCCGTTCCTGCCCGCGCGGCGTCTCGAAGGCGATGCCGGCTTCGCGCAGCGTTCTTTTGGCACGCACGATGCGCTGGGCGACGGTCGCCTCCGGCGCCAGGAAGGCGCGCGCGATCTGAGGCGTAGATAGCCCTCCCAGCATCCTGAGCGCAAGCGCCGCGCGCTGTTCGGCCGGCAGCACCGGATGGCAGGCGGTGAAGATCAGCCGCAACAGATCGTCGTCTATGTCCTCGTCCAGCGCCGCCTCGATGTCGGGCATCTCGCGCTCCAGTTCGGCGAGGTCGACGGCTAGCTGGCGATGCTTGCCGTCGATCAGCACGGTTCGGCGCAGCCGGTCGAGCGCCCGGTTGGTGGCGGTCCGGGTCAGCCAGGCGGCCGGATTGTGTGGAATGCCTTCCCCGGGCCAGCGTTCCAGCGCCAGCACGAAAGCTTCCTGCACCACCTCTTCGGCCAGCCCGACATCGCGCAAATAGCGGGTGAGCCTGGCGGCTAGCTTTGGTTGTTCTATCCGCCAGACCGCTTCGATCGCCGCCGTGGCGTTCAACCCTTCAGCTCGTCGAATCCGTCGACGACCTTCTGGACGTCCTCGGGAAAATCGGTCATCTCAAAAACGCGCCGGACCTCGATGACGTCGTTCTCTCCGGCCGGACAGCGCCGCGCCCATTCGACGGCTTCCTCGGGCGAGCGCACGTCGATCACCCAGTAGCCGCCAAGCACTTCCTTGACCTCGGCGAACGGGCCGTCGGTCACCGTCGGCTTGCCCCCCTTGAAGGAGACCCGTGCGCCCGAGGACGGCGGATGCAGCCCGTCGAGCGCGAGCAGGACGCCGGCCCGCTTCAGCTCTTCATTGTATTTCATCATCGTCGCCACGGCTTCCGCCTCGGGCCTGACCTCGGGAGCCGCGGTCGCGTAGCCGCCGGGGATCATCAGCATCATGAAACGCATCGGAATGTTGTCCTTCGTTGGTTGGTTGCGATGATACGACGAACGGGGATCGGCGGAATCGACAGGCGATACGAAATTAGTTTGCAGTGCCGGCGACCGGGCGAAGTGGCGTGGCGGTACGCGAGCCGGAGCCAGCCTCGTCCACCGTCGCTGTCTCAGGCTGCCTTGGCGCCCGAAAGGTCAGGTAGCCCGGCGACCTGACAGGTCAAGTAGCCCGGCTACCTGACAGATAGGCCGCGATCAGCTCGACGAGCTGCTTCTGCAATTCCGGCGCTTCCAGCATGTTGCGGCGCGCCGCGTTGTGTATCACGCCCTCGACCGCCGAGGAGAGCACGCGCGCCATCGTCTCGGTATCCTTGCGGCGCTTGCGGTACTGCGCGACGGCCGTCGCGTAATGTTCGAGATAGCGCGCCTGGAACGAGGCGTGCGCGGCGCGCGAGCCGCGGTCGCCGGGGGCCTCGTCGAGCAGCACCTGGTGCAGCGTCGGATGGATCGAGTGTGCGCCGATCATGCCGCGCACCAGCTCGCGCGCGAACTGCCTCAGCGGCTTCTGGTCAGCCGCCGCTTGGCTGATCACCGACAGCACATGATCGAAGTGACGGCGCCGGATTGCCTCGACCAGAGCAAGCTTGTCGGGAAAATATTGATAGAGCGAGCCGATGCTGACGCCCGCGGCCTCAGCCACCTTGTTGGTGGAGAAGCCGGCCCAGCCGAGTTCGCTCAGAACATGAGCACCGGCTTCGATGATTGACTCGACGGTGGCGATCGAACGTGCCTGGCGCGGCTGCTTGCGCATGCGCGCGGCCGGCTTTGCAATGCGAGTAGACATGCTGGCCCGTCTCCCGAGAATATGAAGAGGATACTCACATTCATTTCACCAACGCAAATGGGCCGCATAGATGAGTGCCAAGACCTTGCTGAAGAGCCTGCTTGCCTACCAGGCCTGGGCGAATGATGAGCTCGTGGAGACGCTTGCCGGATTGCATCCGTCTCACGGCGCCGGAGAGCGACACGCCGCCATCCGCCTGATGAACCACATCCATGTCGTTTCGCGGATTTTTGCCGCGCATCTGAGCGGCGTGGCCCACGGCTATGCGAGCGACAATACGCCGGACACACCCGAGCCGCGCGCGCTGCGCGCCGCCCTGGCCGAGGTCGATCGCTGGTATCTCGACTATCTCGAAACTATTTCGGAGCAGGCACTTGCCGAGCCGATCGCCTTCACCTTCACCGACGGCGACAAGGGCTGCATGACGAGGCAGGAGATGCTGACCCATGTCGTCCTGCACGGCGGTTACCATCGCGGCGAGGTCGGCCGCATGCTGGCCGGGATCGCGGCCTCGCCGCCCTGGGATACCTACGCCGTGCACCTGCACCGGGTCGAGCCGGCGCGCCGGCTGCGGGGCGAACGCAAGTCGACCGGGATTGGTGGTGGGCCAGAATATGAGCTTGAAGCTCACTTTCAAACGCGTAAGCTTTGACCGTCTCGCACGGTCGGTTCATCTGTAGATGTTTTCGCTGGACAAGATGAAGCCGGTGTTCTGCAGCGCGTTCTCTATTGTGAGCACTCTGCTCACATTACGATATAAGGTTATGCTGCGGATGGATGGATCATCGGGTGATAGAAGCCGCGCGAAAATCTGTGCGCCGGGCCGTCACTTCGAAAGTGAAAGATTCGCTCACAATTTTTCGATGAGATGCATCTTCGTGTAACCAAAATTCAATAACTGAAAATCATTGTGTTGCTTCGCTGGCTAGACAGTCGCGAGTCAGATATGCATGAGCATGCCGGGTCACTCACGACCTTAGGCAAAACGCAAGGGGCATCGCATGGCAAAGACCACAACCAAGGCGCCGGCGGCGAAAGCGCCGGCAAAGAAGCCGGCAGCTAAGGCTGCCGCGAAACCTGCAGCAGTGAAGAAGGCAGCACCGAAGGCAGCCGCCAAGGCTCCGGCCAAGGCAGCAGCGAAGCCGGCGGCGAAGGCAGCGGCCAAGCCCGCCGCCAAGGCAGCAGCAAAGCCCGCCGCCAAGAAGCCGGCAGCGAAGGCCGCAGCCAAGCCCGCCGCCAAGGCTCCGATGAAGGCCGCCGCGGCCAAGGCTCCGGCAGCCGTGAAGAAGGCAGCTCCGGCGAAGAAGCCGGCCGCCAAGAAGTAATCGCGTAGCTTCGCTTGGCGAATCGCAACGGGTGAGGGCGGGTGCCATTCAGGCACCCCTCTCGCCAATTCGGTGTCTGAGCGAGCGGAGTCGGAGCGGACGCTCCTCCTAAAGCTCTCGGAATTTGCCGTCAGGCAAAACTTTCCGGGGGCTTTTTTGTTGCCGCGTCCGCGCCGGCAGGACGTGGCTAATCCGGATCAGCTTTGCTGGGCCGTTGCCCTGGAGGTTCCATTCGGTCAACAGTGCGACGGACAACCGGGAAATCGATCATGCCGAAACTGCTCTATGCTTCCACGTCCCCCTACAGCTCGAAGGTCCGCATGGCGGCCGTCTATGCCGGCATCGCCATCGATCTCGTGCCGGTCAAGACGGAGGACAAGCCCGCCGAACTGATCTCGGCCAATCCGCTCGGCAAGATCCCGGTGCTGGTGCTGGAGGATGGCCGCTCGATCCATGATAGCCGCGCCATCACCCAGCATCTCAACCGGCTGTCGAAGAACGCGCTGTTCCCGCGCAATCCCGACAAGCGGCTCGAGGCGGAAGTCCTCGAGGCGCTGGCCGACGGCATCTGCGACTGCGCGCTGTCGATGGTCTATGAGCGGCGCACGCGGCCGGAAGAGATGGTCTATCAGCCCTGGCTCGACCGCCAGTGGGGCAAGATCACCACCGCGCTCGACCTCATCAACGCCGACCCGCCCAAGCTGCCGAAGAAGATCACCGCCGGCCACATGGCGCTGCGCGCCACCCTCGGCTATCTCGCGCTGCGCTTTTCGGGCCAATGGGAGAAGGGCCGCAGTCGCCTGATCCGCTGGGCCGCAAGGTTTGATGAGAAATTTCCGGAACTGAAAGCGAGCGTGCCGGGGTGAGAGCGCCTTTTCCTTCTCCCCTTGTGGGAGAAGGTGGATCGGCGCGATAGCGCCGAGACGGATGAGGGGTGTTGGACGGGGCGAGGCGCTGGTGAACTTGGCGGTATCCATCGCTGACGAAAGTCTGCGTCAAGCTGGAGCACCCCTCATCCGTCCGAGCTTCGCTCGGCCACCTTCTCCCACAAGGGGAGAAGGAGAGGCCGCACTTGAACGCCCACCCGCTTCCATGCTTGCCTGATGTCACCCAGATCGCGGAGGTGGTGAGCATGGCAAAGCCCGCAACCAGCGTCGCGCCCGATCCGATGGTCGAGCGCTTGCGCGCCGCCCTCGGCAAGCGCGACTTCACCGAGCAGAAAATGTTCGGCGGCACCTGCTTCATGATCAACGGCAACATGCTGATCGGCACCTCGAAGCGCGGGCTCCTCGTGCGTGTCGGCAAGGATGCGCATGCCGCCGCCGCGGCGCTTCCTCATGCGCGTCCGATGGAAATGGGCGGGCGCTCGATGGAAGGCTACCTCCACGTCGCGCCCGAAGGCACGGCGAGCGATGCCGATCTCGCCGGCTGGCTCGATCGCGCGCTGGCTTTCGTCGAGACACTGCCGTCGAAGGCAAAGGCCAAAACGCTGAAGAGGTCGACATGAGGGCTGACTGAGGGGCGGCACAACTCTTGTCGGTTTCGCCGCCAACAAAAAAGCCGGGCGCAAGGCCCGGCTTTTCCGTGTCGTGGCTTTTACGACTTAGAACTTCATACCGACGCCGAAGGTGACGCGGTTGTCCTTCGACTTGACGTTGCCGAGGGCGCCGAAGTCCTTGTCACCGTAGTCGGTGTAGCGGTACTCGACACGGCCGAACACATTGTCGGTGATCTTGATGTCGGAACCGACGCCAGCCGTCCAGCCGAGCATTCCCTTGCTCTCGTCGGTGGAGGTGACGCTATCCGTGATCTTCTGGTTCTTGGCGGCAAGACCGCCCGTGCCATAGAGCAGGATTTCCGGGGTCACGGCATAGCCGAGGCGAGCGCGCAACGACCCTTCCAGGCCGCCCTTGGCGTTGATGCCGGCGCTGTCGCCCTTGACGCCGTTGTAGCCGAGATCGGCTTCAGCGCCGTAGACGAAGTTCTCCTGCTGCCACTGGTAGCCGCCGAAGACGCCGCCGATGAAGCCCTTGGTCTTCACGTTGACGCCTGCATCGCGGGCATCGGCATGGCCGCTGAAGCCGTAGCCGAGGCTGATACCGGCATAGGGGCCGGCCCAGGAAGCAACCGGAAGCTCGGCAACCGGAGCGGGAGCCGGCGGCTCCTCGGAAACGACGTCGGCCGCAAAAGCGGTACCAGCAAAGGCGAACAGCCCGAGCGCGGCGGCAAGCGGCGCGAATTTAAGATTGGTCTTCATTGTTATACTCCTTAAGCCACAAGACACTTAGGCTTGGTTGTTCATGAAACGCCCCGGCCCGTCCGGGGGGATAAACGAGCCTGGCGTTTAACGGTTCCGAATGTCGTGCTGAAATGCGGCTGAAGCGAACCTGAACTTGGGTCATCTCCCGGCGCGAATGAGGCCGAACCTTGACGTTGCATCTTCGCAACAGCGAATGTCAGCAGGCTAATCATGTTGCGCTGCACATCGCTTGGTTCAAGGGGTGCAGCGACATATATTGCCCGGAATGGCGCCCCGAATCCGGCGGGGCGGAAGCGCATCCGGGCCGCTTCGCCACATTCCTGCCCCAGGTGGAAATGGCATTTAACGCTTGGCCCGTCATATTGTGCCGGCTTCCCGGAATCGTGAAGCCGATTGAGGATTGACACCATGAAACAACCCACGACCGTCGCGCTGGTGACGGGTGGAGCAAGGCGGATCGGCAAGGCGATCGTCGAGGATCTCGCCGCCAATGGCTTCGCCGTCGCCATCCATGCCAACCGGTCGAGCGCCGAGGCCGATGCGCTGGCGGGGAAGATCACGGCCGAGGGCGGCCGCGCCGCCGTTGTCGCCGCCGACCTCACCGACATGGATGCGGTCGGCGATCTCGTCGGCAGATCCGAGGCGGCGCTCGGCCCTGTGACGCTACTGGTCAACAACGCTTCTCTGTTCGTCGACGATCGGGTCGAGGATTTCGACTGGCAGGCCTGGGACCGCCATTTCGCCATCCACGTGAAGGCGCCCGCGCTTTTGGCGCAGAATTTCGCCCGCGCGCTGCCGCAAGGCGAGGAGGGGCTGATCGTCAACATGATCGACCAGCGCGTCTGGCGGCCGACGCCGCGCTATTTCTCCTATGCGCTGTCGAAATCGGCGCTGTGGACGCAAACCGAGATGCTGGCGCAGGCGCTCGGGCCGCGCATTCGCGTCAACGCTATAGGTCCCGGCCCGACACTGAAGAACAAGCGCCAGGACGACGACGATTTCGGCAAACAGGTCGAGGGCCTGATCCTGAAGCGCGGCCCGCAATTGCCCGAATTCGGCGCGACGATCCGCTATCTCTGGCAGGCGCGCTCGGTGACCGGCCAAATGATCGCGCTGGACGGCGGCCAGCATCTTGCGTGGCAGACGCCCGATGTGACAGGCATGGTGGAATGAGTCCCACAGCCCAAAAACACAGAGGCAACGGCGCCGCCGACGACCTGCCGCCCGATGTCGATCTCGACGTCGAGGACCAGGCGGCAGAGGAGATCGTCGAACCGGAGTCGATCCCGACCGGCCCCGATGTCGCCTTCACGGCCATCGACTGGACGCCGCATGCCGGCGATGCCGACGGCATGGTCGGCGCCGAGGTGATCCAGACCTTCGTCAAGCGGCTGCCCAACCAACCCGGCGTCTATCGCATGATGAACGCCGCCGGCGACGTGCTCTATGTCGGCAAGGCGCGCAGCTTGAAGAAGCGTGTCACCAACTATGCGCAGGGGCGGTTCCACACCGCCCGCATCGGCCGCATGGTGCGCGAGACGGCGACGATGGAATTCGTCGTCACCCGCACCGAGATCGAAGCGCTGCTGCTTGAGGCGAACCTCATCAAGCGGCTGAGGCCTCGCTTCAACGTGCTGATGCGGGACGACAAGTCGTTCCCGTATATCCTCTTGACGGGCGACCATGTCTCGCCCGGCATCTACAAGCATCGCGGCGCGCGCTCGCGCAAGGGCGACTATTTCGGCCCCTTCGCCTCGGCCGGCGCGGTCGGCCGCACCATCAATTCGCTGCAGCGCGCCTTCCTGCTCAGAAGCTGCACCAACTCCTTCTACGAAAACCGCACGCGGCCCTGCCTGCTCTACCAGATCAAGCGCTGCGCCGGTCCCTGCACCGGCGAGATCTCGCATGAGGGCTATGCCGAGTTGGTCGCGGAAGCCAAGGATTTCCTCTCCGGCCGCAGCCAGAAGGTGAAGACCGAGATCTCGGCCGCCATGCAGCAGGCCTCAGCAGAGCTCGATTTCGAGCGCGCCGCCATCTACCGCGACCGCCTTGCCGCGCTCTCGCATGTGCAGGCGCATCAGGGCATCAACCCGCAGACGGTGGAGGAGGCCGACGTCTTCGCCATCCACCAGGAAGGCGGCCAGACCTGCATCCAGGTGTTCTTCTTCCGCACCGGCCAGAACTGGGGCAACCGCGCCTATTTCCCCAAGGCCGATCCGGCGCTGGAGCCGGCCGAGGTGCTGGGCTCGTTCCTGGCGCAATTCTATGACGACAAGCTGCCGGCGCGCACGCTGCTGCTGTCCCAGACCGCGCAGGAACAGGAACTGCTCGCCGAGGCGCTGTCCACCCACGCCGGCCGCAAGATTACGATCTTGGTGCCGCAGCGCGGCGAGAAGAAGGATTTGACCGATCACGCGCTGCAGAACGCCCGCGAGGCGCTCGGCCGCAGGCTGGCCGAGACCTCGACGCAGGCGCGACTGCTGCAGGGATTCGCCGAGACCTTCGGCTTGGCAAAACCGCCGGTGCGCATCGAGGTCTACGACAACTCGCACATCATGGGCACCAATGCGGTCGGCGCCATGGTTGTCGCGGGGCCGGAAGGTTTCGTGAAGAACCAGTACCGGAAATTCAACATCCGCTCGACCGAGATCACGCCGGGCGACGATTTCGGCATGATGCGCGAGGTGATGCAGCGGCGTTTTTCGCGGCTGCTCAAGGAGCATGGCGACGAGCAGCCCGGCGCAACCGCGGACGACACCGGTGACGAGGACCTGGTCGCCGGAAATGGCGGCTTCCCGGCCTGGCCCGACGTCATCCTGATCGACGGCGGCCAGGGCCAGATGACGGCGGTGCGCCAGATCCTTGCCGACCTCGGCGTCGAGGACCGGGTAACGGCAATAGGCATCGCCAAGGGTCCGGACCGCGATGCCGGCCGCGAGCGCTTCTTCGTCAAAGGCAGGGAAAGCTTCATGCTGCCGGTGCGCGACCCGGTGCTCTATTTTGTCCAGCGTCTGCGCGACGAGGTGCACCGCTTCGCCATCGGCTCGCACCGGGCCCGCCGCAAGAAGGAGATGGTGAAAAGCCCGCTCGACGAGATCGCAGGCATCGGCCCCGGCCGCAAGCGCGCCCTGCTGCTCGCCTTCGGCACCGCCAAGGCGGTCAGCCGCGCCGCGGTCGAGGACCTGATCAAGGTCGACGGCATTTCCGAGCATGTGGCAAAGCTGGTCTACAATCATTTTCACGAGAGCTGAGGGGCGGGCACGAAAGTTTGGCGACGGTGTCAGCATGTCGAGGAATACTGTACCTTGGCGATTGGCCCAGACGCCCGTCCCATCGTCATCCACGGGCGGAGCAAGGAGCGAAGCGACGCGGCGCAGACCCGAGGATCCATTCCGTGACTTACGAGCTTTGCGGCGGTCCAGAACGGCCTCTGTTCTGCACCGTCTCCGCTCTTCGCGCCAGGTCACGGAATGGATCCTCGGGTCTGCGCGTCCGCTTCGCTCCCGCTCCGCCCGTGGATGACGAAGTTGCCTGGGCTTCGCCAATCCCCAACGTCGCAGGAAAGCCGACATCGATGCTGCCGATCCTCGACCTCTGAGGGAGAATCCGGGAGCCGAGAGAGGCGCTTCACTGTGCCCCCCTCACGCCATTTTTCCCTGTCCAATCGAATCTCGGCTGTTGACCCCCTACATTGGCTTCTGATTTGAGTACCTCTGGCGGCGGAGATTTCCCGAGACGATATGGCACAACGCGCGTTCAACCTGCCGAACATCCTCACCTACGCCCGCATCGTCGCGGTGCCGCTGGTCGTGCTGTGCTTTTTTCTCGAGGGCCATCTGAAGTCGTCCGACTTCGCCCGCTGGTCGGCGCTGGTCATTTTCCTGCTCGCCTCGATCACCGATTACTTTGACGGCTATTTCGCCCGCGCCTGGCAGCAGACTTCCAACATCGGCAAGATGCTCGATCCGATCGCCGACAAATTGCTGGTCGCGACCTGCCTGCTCCTGCTTGCCGCCGACACCGACCGCCATGGCGGCATCGCCGGGTGGTCGCTGTGGGCGGCGATCATCATCCTCTGCCGCGAGATCCTGGTTTCGGGACTGCGCGAATATCTGGCCGCCCTGAAAGTGTCGGTGCCGGTGACCCAGCTCGCCAAGTGGAAGACGACCATCCAGATGGTCGCCATCGCCTTCCTGCTGGTCGGTCCGGCTGGCGACAAGATCTTTCCGCTGACCACCCAGATCGGCCTCGTGCTGCTGTGGATCGCTGCGCTCGTGACACTTTACACCGGCTATGATTACTTCCGCGCCGGCCTCAAGCACATCATGGACGAGTGAAGACAATGTCGACGAAGCTCATCTATTTCGCCTGGGTACGCGAGCGGATCGGCAAGCCGGAAGAGGACGTCGAACTGCCTTCCGGCATCGAGACCGTCGCCGACCTGCTGCGCTGGCTGAAGTCACGCGGCGAGCAATATGAGAACGCGCTGCAATACCCCGATGTCATCCGCGTCGCCATCAACCAGGAACATGTCGGCCACCGCGAGAAGATCGCCGGTGCGCGCGAGATCGCGCTGTTTCCTCCGATGACCGGAGGCTGACATGGCCGGCGCCGTCGTGCCCGCCATCCGCATCCAGCGCCAGGATTTCGACGTAGCCGCCGAGATCGCCGGCCTGACCAAGGGTCGGACCGATATCGGCGCCGTGGTCACCTTCTCCGGCCTTTGCCGCGACGAGCAGGGCGCGCTAT
This sequence comes from Mesorhizobium sp. WSM3859, assembly GCF_002295065.1. Lineage (GTDB taxonomy): Bacteria > Pseudomonadota > Alphaproteobacteria > Rhizobiales > Rhizobiaceae > Mesorhizobium. Next base: position 187,764 of record NZ_NSGG01000002.1, on the reverse strand, counting down.
CGGCGCTCGAGCTCGAGCACTATCCCGGCATGGCCGAGGCCGAGATCGGCCGCATCGCGGCTGAAGCCGTCGAACGCTGGCCGCTGCAGGGACTCACCGTCATCCATCGCCACGGCAAGATAGTGCCGGGCGAAAACATCGTGCTGGTGGTCGCGGCCTCGTTGCACCGGCGGGCGGCCTTCGAGGCGGCGAATTTCCTGATGGACTATCTGAAGTCGCGCGCGCCCTTCTGGAAGAAGGAACATCTTGCCGACGGCTCCGAGGGCGGCTGGGTCGAGGCCAAGGAAGCCGACGATCAAGCGGCGGACCGCTGGAAGAAACAGGGCGAATAGTGCATGTCGCCTGGAAGTGTGCAGCGGTTCTGGGGCACGACATGCATCAGAAAAAACTCCCGTTCGGCCATCGAACGACCGCAATCCTTCCCAAGCTTGCCAATCGGGTCTGATTTGCTTGGGCGTGCAATCTCATGCTGGACCGCATCGCGGAATTCTTCATCTTCGGGCTGGTGCCGCTGGTCGTCGGCGTGCTCGCCGTGCCGCAAGTGACCAAGGCCGGCGAGAAGACCATAGCGGGCGAGGTGACCTATCGCGAGCGTATCGCCCTGCCGCCTGACGCCGTGCTGGTGGTCGAGCTCGCCGACGTCTCCCTGGCCGATGCGCCGGCAATCGTGATCGCCAAGCGCAGGATCGCGCCCACCGGCCAGGTGCCGATCAAATTCGACATCGGTTTCGACCCCAAGGCGATCCAGAAGGGCCGGACCTACGCGCTGCAGGCGCGCATCATCGTCGGCGAGCGGCTGATGTTCATCACCGACACAAGCCACCGGGTCGATCCGCTGGCCGGCAAGCCCCAGACGGTGTTGGTGAAAATGCCGCGCTGACGTCGGGCGCCAGCTGGACGGCCGCGACTTTTCACTCTGGACATCGTGCTTGCCGGAATAAATCGGCGGCGCCAGGCGTTGACTTATGCAGATGGCGGGCAGGCAAAGGGACAGACGTCCCTTCACTCAAACCGCCAGACCGAATGCGCGGGATCGATCTGGCACTCAATGGAGACCAGATATGAAGAAGCACACGCTCATTCTCGCAGCCACAAGCATATCGCTGATTGCCTTCGCCGGTCTTGCCCGTGCGGACGACCATCTGTTCAACGCCACGCAGCATGGCCTCAGCCCCGACAGCCAGCCCTTCCAGACCAACAAGGCCGGCCATAGCGGCGACCTTGCGCCTGGACAGGGCAGCCCGTTCGCCGGCGCCGATACCCAGACGCCGGCCACCGACACCGAAGCGGCGAACGCCCACGCGAATGTGAAGGAGCGCCAAGCAAAGTAACGTCACCCTCAGACGCTGGCGGGACAGCGCCCCCCTCTGTCCTGCCGGACATCTCCCCCACGAGGGGGGAGATCGAATGTCGCGCCGGCTTTCGCCAATCTCCAGCGTTGCAGGATTGAGTTCGGCGCCACGGCTGCCAATCTCCCCCCAAGTGGGGGAGATGGCCGGCAGGCCAGAGGGGGGCGCGAAGGAACGCGGCCTAACCGTCTTTCAGCTAGCGGCCCCGATTGACCGCGCCGCCGCGACCGCCTAGGTTCGCCGGAAAATGGGGATGGGGTTCCCCCGAAACCGCCCTTTTGGGCTGATGACTCCTGCCAGGCGTGCTCTTGCGCGGCAGGATTTGTTTTTCCCGCTCGCATCATGCCTGATTTCGTGAGGTGATTCCGGTGCGGAATCGCGTTTGGAAAGGCATGAAAGCGATGACCTTTGCGGCCTGCGCCCTGGTCCTGATCGGCGGTTTCCTTGGCGGCGTTTCCCGTTTTTTCCTGTCCGGCGTGATCGGCCGCGGCGTCGGCGAGACCTTTCCCTGGGGCACGCTGGCGGTCAACGTCTCCGGCGCCCTTGCCATCGGCGCCTTCGCCGGTGCCGCGCGGGCGGTGGGCGGCGTCTTCGCCAGCGATCTCGTGCGCGACCTGATCGTCGTCGGGCTTTTCGGCGGCTACACCACCGTGTCGTCCTTCTGCCTGCAGACGCTCAACCTGGCGCTCGACGGGGAGGGCCGGCTCGCGGTCTTCAACGTCGTCGCTTCGTCGGTTCTGTGCGTGCTGTTCGTCGCCCTCGGCTTCTGGGCTGTTGTCTGGGCGACTGGTCCCGCAACGGGGACGGCGGGCTGAACGATGACGGACAGACAGGCGGCAATGCGGCTTTATCTGGCGGTCGGCTGCGGCGCGGCGATCGGCTCGCTGGTCCGCTTCCTGTCGGGCTATGTCATCGTCTCGCAGCTCGGCCTGAACGCTTTATGGTCGACCGCTTTCGTCAATGTCGTCGGCTCGTGGATCATCATGGCCTTCGCCACGCTGACCGGGCCGGACGGCCGCCTGATGGTCGGTCCCGCCACCCGCAATTTCGTCATGGCGGGCTTCTGCGGCGGCCTCACCACGTTTTCCGCGATGAGCCTCGACACCTTCATCCTGCTCCTCGAGGGCGACTTACGGCTGGCCGCGACCTATCTCATCAGTGTGGTCGTGCTGTCGCTCGCCGCCGCCTGGCTGGGCTATCTCATGGCATCGAGGTTCAACCGCTTGCCAAAAGGCAGTCAGGCCAATGGGTAACCAGGCCAACAGCCAACCAGGGAGGAAAACATGGAACTTCCCGCGCAATGCGCGCTGCTCAGGATATTCTTCGGCGAGGATGACAGGGCGGCCGACGGCAAGCCGCTGCATGAGGCGATCGTCATCAAGGCGCGCGAGACCGGCATGGCCGGCGCCACCGTGCTGCGGGGGCCGCTCGGCTTCGGTCGCTCCAGCGTGCTGCACACCGCCAAAATCCTGCGCCTGTCGCAGGATCTGCCCATCGTCGTCGAGATCGTCGATGCGCCGGAGAAGATCGATGCGCTTATCCCCGCGATCAAGGCGCTGACAAGTGAGAAGAGCTGCCTGATCACGAGGGAGAAGGTCGAGGTCATCCGCTACGGCGACGGGGACTGATCCTGGGATCCTCGATCAGCCGCCGCGCAGACGTCTTCCGATCGTTCCTTCGTCGAAGATACCGGCGGAAAAGAGTTTCATGGCCTCAATCGCCAGGTCCGATGCCTCGGAGCTGCCGCGGGCAATACCGCGTTCCTCGCAGACCTGATCATAGATGCGCTTCAGCAGGACAAGATCGTCCGGATAGGCAACGCCGCTCTTGGAAACATGGGGACCAATCATCGCGTCCTCCGTTGTGCTACGGAAGCGCGACAGAGGTTCGCGGGGGCGAGTGAACACTCTATCGCTAGAGCGGGCTACCATAGGTTGATCTGCCCACGGCGCATTCACCCATGTTAAAAAGGCGGCCCATTGGGCCGCCTTTGTTTTCGGCAGATTTCAGAGCGATTCCACGAAGCGGTTTTCCGTTCGGGATCGTGTCAGATAGATCAGCCGACGATCTCGGTGTCCGAGAACCAGTACTTGATCTCCTGCGCGGCGGTTTCCGGCGCGTCCGAGCCATGCACCGAATTCTCGCCGATCGACAGCGCATGCACCTTGCGGATGGTGCCCTCGGCGGCATTGGCCGGGTTGGTTGCGCCCATCACTTCGCGATTCCGGGCGATGGCGCTCTCGCCTTCCAGGACCTGCACGATGGTCGGCGCCGACGACATGAATTCCACTAGCTCGCCGAAGAACGGGCGATCCTTGTGGACGGCGTAGAAACCTTCGGCCTCGCGGCGGCTCATCCACACGCGGCGCGATGCGACGACGCGCAGGCCGGCGTCCTCCAGCATCTTGGTGATGGCGCCTGTCAGGTTGCGCCTGGTCGCGTCCGGCTTGATCATGGAGAAGGTGCGTTCGATCGCCATAGGGTCGTCCTTGTTCTTGGGAATGGAAATTGGAGTGGCGGGCTCTATACAAGCCACCCGGCGGCTTGCCAAGGGGAGGCGGCTTCTGGTCAAGGCGGGCTCTTTGCGGGATAATTAGACGGCTGCGAACATGCTTCGCACGGAAATCCGGGGCGTTGCGGCAGCGGAGCCCGAGGCGATGAACTGGCCTTATTTCAGACGCGGCGATGTTGCCGGCATCCTGTTCATGGCCATGGTTCTCGCCGGGATCGTCTTCGTCCTGCTGTTCTTTCCACAACGCGGGCAGCGGAATTTCGGCTTCGGTCCGGAGTGGCAGTGCGCCCGCATGGAGAAAGGCGACCCGATCTGCGTCAGGTTGGTCGGTAAGGATAAGGGGGGAGATCACCGGCCTTCACGCCGCCGCCGCGACCTGCCGGCCGATCCCGCCATGCAGGTCGAGGCAGCGCTCGAACCAGCGGGCGATGCTGTCGCTGTCGTCAAGCAGTTGGAAAGGCGAGGCGATGCGGCCCCATTGCAGAGCCCCGAACACGATGTAGTCGGCAAACAGCGGCGCCTCGCCGCCGATGAAAGGCTGGTGGGTGAGCGTCGAGCGCAGCGGCTGCAGCGCGGCGCGGAAGGCCGCGAGCCCGGCATCGCGGTTGGCCACGACCTCTTCCAGCCGCTTGCCGTAGCGCTGCTCGCGGCTTTCGCGGAAATAGGCGGCGTTCGCCTCGTCTTGCATGGCATGCAGACCGGTCAGCGCTACCGTCGCGACATAAGGGTGGATGGTCAGCTGCGACCAGCGTTCGATGAAGCGCGCCATCGCCTTGCCGCCTTCGCCGCCGAATAGCGTCGGCCGATCCGGATAGGCTTCGTCGAGATAGAGCGCTATGGCGAAGGAATCGGCAACCACGCGCTCGCCGTCGCGGATCACCGGCACCGTCTTCGACACGCCGCCTTCCACCTTGGGCACTTCGAGGAAGCGCGTCGGCACCTTGGTCGCGGTCAGCCCCTTATGGGCCAATGCCATCTTGATCTTCCAGCAATGCGGGCTGAACGGGCGGCCGACATCATGGCCGACGAGGTCATAAAGCAGAATGGTCATTGGCGGGTCCGTTGCTGCGGGTTACGAAGAGCCCGGATTCGTGATGAGCCGGGTGGGAAGAATGAAGCAGCATTTCATGATGTTTGCGGCCTATAATCAATGGGCCAACGGCCGTCTCTACGATGCCGCCGCCGATCTCGGCGAGGAGGAACTCGGCCGCGACGTCGGGGCCTTCTTCGGCTCGATGCTTGGCACGCTCAACCATCTGCTTGCCGTCGACCGCGTCTGGATGAAGCGCTTCACCGGCGAGGGCGATGCGCCGTCCAACACCGCCGCCATCCTGTACCGGGCCTTGCCCGCCCTGAAGCTGGCGCGCGAGGCCGAGGACAGGAGGATCGTCGACTGGGTGAGCGGCATGGGCGACAAGGCGATTGCCGGCCGCTTCTCCTACATGACCGTCGACATGCGCACCGTCTCGCAGCGGCTTTCGCCCGCGCTCAGCCATTTCTTCAACCACCAGACCCATCATCGCGGCCACGCGCATATGGTGCTGACGGTGCTCGGCCGGCCGTCGGTGTCGCTCGACCTGATGCTGTTCCAGCGCTCCGAAGAAGGCCGCGCCTACGCCTGAAGCATAGCTCCGGGAACCCGCACATTTCTGCTGCGGTTTCGTTGCGAATGACGCTCGGTGCGGGAAGTGTTTACTGCTTGCTCTACATGATTAAATATCGAATAAAAGTCGAAGATTGATTTAACAATTCGGTATAGCAACAAGAAACTAAAAAATATCATTAAAAGCCAGGCTTGAAACTGAGGCATGGATATCGGCGTAGATATGTATGCGCACGGCGTTAATCAAAGAACGCAGTGCCTGTGTGATGCAGTGCAGCATATTCTGTCTAAGAGGGAGAGTGTCATGCCAAGTATCATTCGGGAATTGCATAAAGCCCTTACTTGCAGCGCGATTATCGCCATTTTGGCCATGCCTGCAAATGCTGCAAGCCTTGGCGTTGGAGCATCGGTCGGCGGGTCCGGCGGCGTCAACGCTGGCGCCGGCGCCTCTGTCGGTGGTGGCAGCGGCGTCAATGCCGGTCTTGGCGCCTCGGTTGGCGGGTCGAACGGCGTGAACGCCGACGCGGCCGCATCGATAGGCGGCTCGAATGGCGCCGACGCAAACGCCACGGCGTCGATCGGCGGTTCAACCGGCATCAATGCGGGTCTCGGCGCTAACGTCGGCGACGACATCAACGCCAGTGCGGGTGCAAATGTCGGCAATGGCGCCAACACGAACCTTAGCCTCGGGAGTGGTGACGACGCGGGCGTCGGCGTGGAAAGGTTCTCTACACTGAGCACGCCTAGCACGCCTGGCACCCCTAGCACGCTAGGAGCCCCTGAAGCGCCCTCGATGAAGAACGCCGTGACTCAGATGTCCGGTGCGAAATTGATGCGCATGAAGAAGCGTTGCGCCGACGTGCTCTCCAGCGAAGGAACCTACGACAAGGATCTCAGGACGCTCTGCCTGATGATTTCGCGTCGCTGACATATGCTGCAAGACAGCCCTGGTCGGGAGTGCCGGTACCGGCCGTGAGGCTCTGCGGCATCTCCTACCGCATCGCCGCCACGGCTGGTGGTGCGTTGACGAGAACCTCCGGCCCGTCGGGAAGCCTGCCGCCTTTGCGGCGGGCTTTCTGCTTGCCTGCCATCACGGGCGGTTCCGACGGCTTGTTAACCACACTTGCATTGAAGCTAATATGTTAGGACTTCCTTTGCGCTCGCGCTCCACAATAAGCCGGTAGCCGTGGGAGCAAGGGCATGCGCATCGATTTGTCCCCGACAAGCTGGGGCAGGGTTGTGGTGGTCACCGCCGCCGGCACAGCCTTTTTCATTGCGGTCGCCTTCTTCGTCGATTCCTTCAATTTTCCCTCGCTGTCGCCGCAGGCGCTGCTCTGGGCGCAACTCACGGATCTTTTCCTGCCGCTTGTCCTCGGCGGCTCCTTTCTGTTCTTCCTGATGTGGAAGATGCGCCAGCTGGCGATCACGCAAAAGGAACTCAGCGTCATCGCCGCGACCGACAGCCTGACCGCGGTCTTCAACCGGGGCGCCTTCTCGATGCTGGTCGAGGCCTATCTTGACCGGGTACGCGACCAAACGGTCGCCGACGCCGGCGCGCTGCTGATCGTCGATGCCGACCATTTCAAGTCGATCAATGACCGCCTGGGCCACGACTGCGGCGACCAGGCGCTGAGATTGATCGCCGCGACGATCAAGGGGCAACTGCACGGCGCCGACATCGTCGGACGCATCGGCGGCGAGGAATTTGCGGTCTTCCTGCCCGGCGCCGACGCCGCGCGCTCCTTCCTGGTCGCCGAATCGATCAGACGGCGCATCCGCGAGGCCGAGTTTGCCCCCGACGGGCGGCCCTGGCCGCTTTCCGTGAGCATCGGCGGCATCGCCTTCAGCGGCCCGACCACCTACCACGACATGTTCCAGGTCGCCGACCGCCATCTTTACAAGGCCAAGTCCAATGGCCGCGACCAGGTGAGCTTCGAGAGCCAGCGCAGCGCGCTTGCCGGCGATGCCGGCGGGACCATGCACTAGAGCCGGATGATTTCAGGTCGAATCGACCTGAAATCTGAATCCGGCTCTAAATCAAAGAGATAGAGCATGATGTCGCCCGAAAACCGCTTCACACTTTTCGGCATCATGCTCTAGGCATTCCTTGGCGGTGCTCAGGCATAGGCGGCCTCGGCGAGGCCGCACACCTTGGCGGCGCGCCGAAACGCCCATCGGATTTCGGGGCAGCCACGTGCCGCATCCCCGGGCGCCATCAACGGTCCGTTCATCCTTTGGCGGCTAGTGTCGGCGGCTGACCTCAGCCGATCCGCGAGCGACCGTGTTCGATCTTATCGACTTCAAGGCGGTGCTGATCATCGCCCTCATCTTCATCCCGCTGGAGCAGCTCCTGCCGCTGCATGGCGAGCAGTCGGCGACGCGCCGGCATTGGCTGAACGACGTTTTCTACCTGCTCTTCAACGGCATCGTCATAAAGGCCGGTATAGTATTGGTGGTTGGCGCGGCGATGCTGCTGGCGCAGCGTTTCGTTCCCGAGGCGCTCACCGCCGCCGTCCAGTCGCAGCCTGTGTGGCTGCAGGCGATCGAGGCTCTGCTCATCGCCGACATCGGCTTCTACCTTGCCCATCGCGCCTTCCACGCGGTGCCGTTCCTGTGGCGTTTCCACGCCATCCACCACTCGATCGAGGAGATGGACTGGCTGGCCGCGCACCGCGTTCACCCGGTGGACCAGATCCTGACCAAGTCGGCCTCGTTCCTGCCGCTGTTCGCGCTGGGGTTTTCCGCCGAGGCGGTTCTCATCTATGTGCTGATCTACCACTGGCAGTCGGTGTTCATCCACTCCAACACGCGCATCGGGTTCGGGCCGCTGAAATGGCTGATTGCCTCGCCGCAGTTCCATCACTGGCACCATGCCAAGGAACGCGAGGCCTATGATAAGAACTTCGCCGGCCAGCTGCCCTTTCTCGATTTGATCGCCGGCACTTTGTTCATGCCGCCGCGGATGCCGGAAAAATACGGTGTCGACGAGCCGGTGCCGCAGCTCTACCACCAGCAGCTCGTCTATCCCCTCGTTGCAGCGGCCGAACCGGCCGCGCCGATCGCCAAGGCCTCGGCCGGCAAGCCGGAATAACGGTATGGAAAGGCCCGTCGTGAACTGACCCGGGGCAGTTCATAGCGGCGGGCTTGCCCAGGAAGATGGCGTTTGCCGGAAGCTCAGGCGGCAAAGCCGCTATAGCCGCGCGCGACCGGCTTCACCGAGACGATTGGCTGGTCCGACAGGATGCCGGCGGTCATCGCGAAGGTGATCAGCGCATCGCGCGCCGACTCGGCGGAGATTTCTCCGGCCCGCGCCGCCTCGCAGGCCTTTACCGCGGCGCCGTAGCTCAGCCGCCGCCGCGACGGCGGAAACTCGGTCAGGAATTCACGCATGGCGGACAGCGAGGCGATCACGCGCTTGTGGCCGGCGCCGACACTGACCGCGACCGGCGCGAAGACTATCCTGTCGTGCATTTAGACCTCTCGGAAATTGGGCGGAGGACGGCGGGGCTGCCAGCCTCGGTCTTGGATAGGACGCCGGACAACGCGCGTTGCGGCGCTAGGTTCCACGGTCGGGGATCTTTTGGCGCCGCCTTGCCAAAGTCCGCCCGCCTGGCCAAAGCCGTTGCGGGCGATCACGGCCCGGAGCCGGCTACGATTGCCACTTCGGCCGGGGGATGCGGCACGTGGTAATACGCTGATAGCACCAGGAGAAAGATCGCGATCCCGGCGAACAGCGTCGCGACGATGTTGACGAAGAGCTGGCCGGCCCGCTCGGCGAGTCGTTGCCGCCAATTCATCGTCGATGGAATCAAACGCATTTTTTCCACCCATTCCTACGGGCACCGCTTCAAGGCCGCGTCGGCTTTGGTGAGGGACGGCTCGCTAGAGCGTTTCACCGCTTCACGGAAACGGCGATCTCTTTGTTTTGTCGCAATTTCTTGACGGAAAACCGCACACACTTTCGTGAAATTGCTCTAATATCGCCAGCCTCTGTGGCGGTCGCAGCTCGAGACTCTTTTCATAGTCCAATAGCCGTGATGCCAGCGCTTGTGCACTCTGACCATGCAGTTGCGATGGTGACCGTAGCGGTATCCGTCGCGCATCTCGTAGCGGCCGCTGTAGCGCCAATCGTCGTTGCGCATATGGTGGCGGCGCCAGTAGTAGTCGTCATTGTATCTGCCCATGCCGTCATCGGTGGTGATGGTCAGGCTTGCAGTTTGCGCCGGAACAGTTGCCGGCGCCATGGCGGCCACGCCAAGCATGGCGGCTAGAATGAGGTTCTTCATTGCTGCCTCCTTGCATTAGATTTTCCTAACGGAAACCCTTTGACGGATGAAAAGTTCCGCGACGAACGCCCGCAAGCCGGTCGCGCGTCGACGCTCCGCACCGTGACTTCAGGGACGCTTTAAGTCTTTGTTTTGATGCATGTCGTTATCCCAGAACCGCTGCGCACTTCTGGGCGACACGCATTAGGCGGGCGTCCTATTTCCACATGCCGCGCATGCGGGCGCCAAGATCGACCTTGACGCCCGGTCGCTGACGCGGGTCGTCCTTGATCGCGGCGCTGGCCCAGGACGACTGCTCGAAGGCCGGAAGCATCGAGGCCGGGATGAAGCGGGTGCGCGAGGCATAGACATGGCGGTCACCGCGCGCCGCCTGGTTGTGCGGATAAAAGCGTTGCGGCACCACAAGATGCAAACTGTCCTTGGCCCTGGTCATCGCCACATAGAGCAGCCGGCGTTCCTCCTCGATGTCCTCCTTGGTGCCGACGCCGAGATCGGCCGGGATGCAGCCGTCTACCGTGTTGAGCACGAAGACGTTCTTCCATTCCTGGCCCTTGGCGGAGTGGATGGTCGACAGGATGAGGTAATCCTCGTCGCGATGCGGCGGCCCGGCCTGGTCGCTGGTGGCGTCGGGCGGATCGAGGGTGAGCTCGGTCAGGAAGCGTTCGCGCGAGGGGTAGGTCGATGCGATCTGCTCGAGCTGCAGGAGATCGGCGCGTCGCGTGATCGCGTCCTCGTGGATGCGTTCCATATGCGGTTCGTACCAGAGCCTGATCCGTTCCAGATCCGCCGGCCATTTGGCGCCGGCGCGTAAGCCGCTATAGATGTCGAGGAACACCGGCCAATCCTGCGCGGCGCGCTGCGGCGGCCGGAAGCGGGCAAGGCCCAGCGTCTCGTCCAGCGACGTCACCATCGCGTCCACGATCTGCGAGGCGGCGGACGGGCCGATGCCCGGCATCAGTTGCAGCACGCGAAAACCGGCGACGCGGTCGCGCGGGTTCTCGGCAAAGCGCAGCATCGCCAGCATGTCCTTGACATGCGCGGCGTCGAGGAATTTCAGGCCGCCGAATTTGACGAAGGGGATATTGCGGCGCGTCAGTTCCACCTCCAGCGGTCCGCTGTGGCTTGAGGTGCGAAACAGCACCGCCTGCGCCTTCAGCGCCGTGCCGGCCTCGCGCTCGGCCAGGATCGCCTGGCAGACATAATTCGCCTGCTCGGCCTCGTCGCGCACGCTGACCAGCTGCGGCTTGTGCGAGGACCGGCGGTCGGTCCACAGATTCTTGGTGAAGCGCTCGCTGGCCTCGCCGATCACCCTGTTGGCTGCGGCCAGGATCGTCTCGGTCGAGCGGTAGTTGCGCTCCAGCATGACGACCTCGGCGCCTTGCGCGAACTGCTTTGGGAAGTCGAGGATGTTGCGCACTTCCGCGGCGCGGAAGGAATAGATCGACTGCGCGTCATCGCCCACCACCGTCAGGCCGGCGCCGTCCGGCTTCAGCGCCAGAAGGATCGAGGCCTGCAGCCGGTTGGTGTCCTGGTACTCGTCGACCAGCACATGGTCGAAGCGCGAACCGAGGTGAGCGGCGATTTCCGGCTCGGCCGCCATCTGCGCCCAGTAGAGCAGAAGGTCGTCGTAATCGAGCACGTTCTGCGCCTGCTTGGCCTCGACATAGGCCGCGAAAAGCTCCTTCAGCTGGTCCGCCCATGCCGCGCACCAGGGGAAGGCCGAGCCCAGAACTTCGCCGAGCGGCGCCTGCGCGTTCACCGCCCGCGAATAGATCTGCAGGCAGGTGCCTTTGGTCGGAAAACGGCTCTCGGTTTTCGAGAATCCCAGCTCGTGCCGGGCAAGGTTCATCAGATCGGCGGAATCCTCGCGGTCATGGATGGTGAAGGCGGGATCGAGCCCGATCTGCTCGGCATAGTCGCGCAACAGCCTGGCGCCGATGCCGTGAAAAGTGCCGGCCCAGGCGAGCGCGTCGGCGATGATCGCCGCGTCGCGGCCCAGCACCTCGCCGGCGATGCGCTCGACGCGCTTGGCCATCTCGGCGGCGGCGCGGCGCGAGAAGGTCATCAACAGGATGCGGCGCGGATCGGCGCCCTTGACGATGAGATGGGCGACGCGATGCGCCAGCGTGTTGGTCTTGCCGGAGCCGGCGCCGGCGATCACCAGCAGCGGCGCCGCCACCTTGCCGTCGCCATGCACAACCGCCAACCTTTGCTCGTCATTCAGTCGGGCAAGATAAGCGGGCGTCTCGAAGGTCGAATCACGGGCGGCGATGTTCATCGCCCATCAAGCATCGTTTCCGCTTTGTTCGCAACGGGATTTGAGGCGGCCACGACGCGTTCATATACGGTCGTCCTCGTCGTAGCGGCGCGTCGGCGTCTTTGTGCTGAAACCGGTAGCTGCTCCATATGACATCCAAATGGCGGAGCTATATGCCTCTGCTATGCTGCGTAGAAATCGACCTGGACCGAGCTTCGGACGTGTCGGCGGGTCATCCTTGAAGGTTTTGGCCGTCTTCCCCAAAACCTCTTTGACGATGGACATTGGAGTTTCCCCTCGGATGTAGTTTAGTCGAGAGAGGCAACATCGAATTCAGCGTGTGAGCCGGCTGTGAAAAGCTTCGTGAAGATTGGGAAAAAAGCGGAAAATCAGAGTAAATCGCGATGAGCTTGGCGCGGCTCGATCTCTTGGGCGGTTTTCGCTTCACGTCTAGGGAAGGAGAAGCGCTGGACGTGCCCGGCAGGAAGAACCGGGCACTCCTGGGCATCCTGGCGGTGGCGCCCAATCAGGAGGCGACGCGTAGCAAGCTGGCTAGCTTTCTTTGGGGTGACCGAGGTGATGAGCAGGCCAGAAACAGCCTGCGGCAGGCACTGACTGCTATTCGCAGGGATTTGTCCGCACTGGGAACTGACGCCCTGATCCTGGTCGGAGACCGTGTCGCGCTCAATCCGAGGTTTGTCACGACCGACGTGACGGAATTCATCGCCGCATCCGCAAGTCGTGATGTGGTCGAGCTCCGGCAGGCAACCGTCCTCTATGCGGGAGCTTTTCTTGACGGTCTCGGCGCGGCCGGCAACGCTTTCGAGGATTGGCTGCGCGAGACCCGTGCCGACTTGTCCACGCGCGCAATCAATGCGTTACTGTCGCTGGTGGCCTTGGTGAACGGCGCTGAGCGCGTCCTCATCGCCGAACGGCTTGTCGCCCTCGATCCGCTGCGAGAGTCGTCGCATTTTGCATTAATGCAGGCGCATATTGCCTCGAACCAGACAGCCCTCGCGATCAAGCAGTACGAGGCCTGCAGGGTTCTGCTGACGCGCGAGTTGAAGGCGGAGCCGAGTGCCGAACTTCAGCAATTGCGCCGGAGCATCGACGAGACGTCGATCAGACCGACAACGACGGCTTCGTCGGGTCGCAAGCCGGTTGTCGCGGTTCTTCCATTCGAGAACATGAGCGGTGATCCAGCCCAGGAATATTTCAGCGACGGGATCACAGAAGACATTATCACCGAACTCGGCCGCTTTGGCGAACTTCATGTCATAGCCCGCAATTCATCCTTCATCTTCAAGGGCAGGACTATCGATGCTCCGACCATCGCCAAGCAGTTATCGGCTGACTACCTGTTGGACGGCAGCATACGCCGTGCGGGCAACAGGGTTAGAATCTCCGCGCGGTTCATCGAGGCCAAGACAGGCAATCAAATATGGGCCGATCGATTTGATCGCGAACTGACGGACGTTTTTGAACTCCAGGATGAGATCGCGAGGAGCGTAGCCATCACCGTCGCCGGCACCGTTCGTCCATCAGGTGTGGAGAAAATTCGGCGCCTTCCCATAGCTCAACTCGATGCGTATGAACTGTATCTGCGGGCGCGTGTTCTGGTGGCTCGCTACGACACCGTTCTGGAGGCTGTGCCCTTTCTCGCCAGGGCGATTGAACTCGACCCAAATGTCGCAATAACTCATGCGATGATGGCTATCGTTCTCACGAGCAAATGGCTGCTTGAGGGGGACGCGAAGATGCTCGAGGCTGCTCTTCTGCACGGTCGCCGCGCTCTAAAACTCGGGCCTCAACAGGCATTGAGCCATGTGTCCTTGGCGCACGCCCTCATCTTCCTAGGGCAGTTGGATGAGGCGCTGCCCCATCTCGATCAGGCCGTGAGCCTCAATCCGAACGAGACGCGGTCGAAGGCGACACGTGGGTTGTGCCGCAATTATCTCGGTCACAATGAGGAGGCTCTGTCCGATTTGGACGACTGCATCGCCCGCGATCCGCTGAATTATGATTGGTTCTGGGATTTGCGGGGGCAGGTTCTGATGGTTCTGGGGCGCTACCCCGAGGCGATAGCGTCCTATCGAAATCTGAATTCCTACGCATTCTGGGCATACGCGTTTCTTGCGGTGTGCCACTGGAGGATGGGCGACAAGCTGCTCGCCGCCGATGCGGCAAAACAATGTCTGGCGGCAAGACCCGGGGTGACTGTCAGCACCATACTGATTGATCCCTATCGCGATCAAACAGTCCTTGAAAACCTTCGGACGGACCTCTTGGCGGTCGGCATACCCGATGGATGAGGGACCTGCAGTGATGGCAATGGCGGACGCGGGCATTCGCAGCAGCGAATGCTTTTCGTCGACTTGTTCCGCCAAACTTGGCGTGATGGCGCGTATTGCTCTGATTGCGCCTTGCGTCATGCTTGCAATTGGGCACGGAACAGGGGACTGGCAATTACCGCTGCGGCTCAACCCCCATCGCCGCCGACTGGCGCCGCAGCGCGCGCCTCTCATCGCCCGGCATGTCCAGCGGCTCGACATCGCCGGGCACCTCGTCGATGATCCTCACGGCGACGCGATAGGCGGTGTAAGCGAAAAGGCCGGTAAGCAGCAGGCGGATCATCATCGTCTCCTCGTGCGGTTCGATTGGCTTTCAACCGGGCATGGGCCGGTTGGTTCCCCCTCGCGCGCAACCAAACGGCCACCGCGTCGTTTGCATTCATGAAAGGGGCGAACGAGAGGAGGTCGTCATGATGAAGCTTCCTGTGCTGCTGGCTCTTGCGGCAGGGCTCGTGCTCGCCGCCTGCGACAACAGCGTGCAGCCGACCAAGGCGCCGGGCGATGAAGTCAACCAGAACCCGCAGGTCGACAAGAACCCGGTGCCGAAATCGACCACCGGCGGAGACCAGCCGGGCACGCCTCCGAAGCAATAGGGCAGGGCGGGTTGAATTGGCATCGGCCTGGACGAAGAAGGCCGGCGCTGCTTGGGAGGAAGCTGGATAGCGCCGGCCAAGCGGGAAATCAGGCCCGCCGCGCGATCCAACATAGCTGAGTCTCGGCCTTGCGTCATGGTGGATCGCGCTAGCCGGCTACAATCAGCCAAACGCCCGGAAAGTCCTGAAGCCGCGGAACGGTGCTCCTACGCCACCGCCGCGCGTCTTCCCTGCTGTCCGCCGGCGATCTCGACGTCGAGCTGGCGCTGCGTCAGCGCCGCCTCGGCCAGGATCCACTGCTTGAACAGCTCCACCTTGCGGGCGCCGAGCGCGTTGATGGGGCTGACGAAATACCAGCCCGCCGTGTTGGGATGGTGGACCGCGAAGGGGGCCACCAGCCTTTCGGAGCGGATATCGCTTGCCATGTAGGCGCGGTTGGCGACGGCAAAGCCCATGCCGGCATTGGCGGCTTCGTAGGACATCATGCAGCTATCGAAATAGACGCTCCTGGTCTCGCCCAGCACGAAGCTGGCGCCGGCGAAGCCCAGCCATGACTGCCAGTTTTGGGTGCAGGTGTCGGAGTGCAGCAGCGTGAAGAAGCGCAGGTCTTCGGGCGTCACCTTCGACAGCGGCTTGTCGCCCAGCACGTCGTGAAACAGCTTGCGGCTGCATACCGGCGTCAGGTCTTCCTTGAACAGCAGTTCCGAGGTGAGGCCGGGGAAATTGCCGTCGCCGTAGCGGATCTCGAGATCATATTCCGAGGTCGAGAATTCATGCGTGGCGTAGGACGTCGACACCCGCATCTCGATATCGGGATACTGCCGCTGGAAGATCGTCAGCCTGGGAAACAGCCAGCGCGCCGCGAAGGTCGGCAGCACGCAGATCCGCAGCACATGCGCCTGCGACTGGCCGGTAGCCTCCATGCTAGCCGCCACGATCCGTTCCAGCGCCTCGCGTACGCGGGCCACATAGGTCTCGCCCTCCGGCGTCAGCGACACCGCGTTGCCGCCGCGCTCGAAGATCTTGAAACGCAACTGGTCCTCCAGGCTTTTCACGCGCTGGCTGACGGCGGAAGCGGTGATAAACTGCTCTTCGCCGGCGCGCGTGAAATTCCTGTGCCGCGCGGCGCTCTCCACGATTTTCAGCGAGTTGAGGTTGACCTGACTGAGCAGACGCACGGGGTTTCGACCTTAAGCTGGGCTTACGCTACCACCAGCTTTCCTAAATTTACAGGGGTGGGCGTTTAAATGACTGTTAACCAAGTGTTGCCCCCATCTTGGAGAAAGTACAATGAACGCCCATACAATTCCCGAACTGCGCTGTGCAATGAGCCGCGAGGCCATCATTGGTCATGAGACGGCCTGGAAAGTGTCGGGCTTCGGCGTCGCCCAGTATCGTCACGGTTACGACCCGGCTCTCCTTGCCGCCATCGAGGAAGCGGCGCTCAAATTGAAGGCCAGCCATGCCGTCCACAAGCACCTCGACCTCACCTTCATCACCGGCGCCGACCGCTATATTCCGGAGATCAAGGAGCTTTTACACGACAAGCTGCGCCTGGAAAGGCTGTCCGACATGATGGGCACCAAGCTCGAACCCTATCCGCTGTCGATCGTCGGTTCGACCGTCACCTTCATGAACCCCAGGGACGGCGCCGTCGAATGGCATTGCGACGGCGTTCCGGTGACCGAGCTCATCCCGCTGTCGATCAGCGACCCGCTCATCGGCGGCCATCTTGAAATCTACTGCGACGATTCCGAGACCGGCCGCTCGATCCTGGAAACCGGCCGCGACCTGCCGCGCAACAAGATCATGCGCATCGACCACAAGATGAATTACGCCACGCTCGGCCAGTTCCTGGGCGTGCTCCACCGCACCGCGCCGATCCAGCTTGGCGAGCGCGTCACGCTGGTGCTCAACCAGCGCTCGGCGACCAAGCCCTATGTCGACGACAACCGCATGTTCTACCTCGCCGCCGACAACGACCATGACCGCGCCTGGGTGAACGAGCTGGCCGACGATGTCTGGACCAACCAGCTGCCCGCCTATCGCCGCCACGCCGAGGAGCATCCCATGCCGGAGCCCGCCGCGGACTCGGTTTCCGGCGGAGCAAGGGAGTCGTGGTAGTGACCAACGATCCGGTCGAGCGCCAGCCGCCCTCGGCGTCGCTGAGCCTCGGCCCGGTCGTGCCGGACTGTCAGAACCGTTCCAGCGCCGCCCCCGCGGCGGCGCTGGCCTTCGCCCTCGGCGCCGTGGCGCTGTGGGCGACCAACGCCCTGGTCGGCAAGACGCTGCTTGCACTCTATCCGGTGTCGCAAGTGCAGTTCCTGCAATTTTGCGGGGCGGCCCTGGTCTTCGCGCTGATCCGGCTGATGAGCACTTCTCCTTCCCCCCTTGTGGGGGAAGGTGGATCGGCGCGTAGCGCCGAGACGGATCAGGGGTGCTCCAGCGAAGCGAGACGCTGGCGATCCTTGGAACACCCCTCATCCGACCTCGCTTCGCGAGGCCACCACCCGGGGGCGAGCCACGGGTCTCGCCCCGTCCTTCGGACCCCACAAGGCGAGAAGGGGAGGCCCGCGCTCGCCTATGCCGTCGGCTTCCTGGGTCTGGTCGGCACCATGGTGCTGCAATATATCGGCTTCGCCTCGATGCCGGTCATCGAGGCGAACCTCGTCGCCTATACTTGGCCGCTGATGACCGCCGCGGCGGTTATCCTGCTGGGCCGGCCGCGCCGGCCGCTGCTGCTCGGGCTGGCCGCCGCTGTCGGCTTCGTCGGCGTGGCGCTGGTCATTTCCGGAGGGCGCGCGCAGACCTGGTTCGAAGGCGGCAGCGTCGTCGGCTATCTCGCCGCTTTCGGCTCGGCGCTCTGCATGGCCTTCTACTCGCTTACCGTCGGCCGCCTTGGCGTATCGCCGGAGCGTCTGCTTTTGCCCTCGGCGCTGATCGGCGTGGCGCTCACCTTAGCCTGGTGCCTGCATGACGGCGCTGGACGCCTGACCGGTGCGCATCTGCTGCTCGGCCTCTATCTCGGCGCCGGACCGATGGGGCTCGGCTACTATTTCTGGTCGCGCGCGGCAAAGCTCGATCACGGCGGCAGGATAGCAATCGTCGCTTATCTTACGCCGATCGCGTCCACGTTTCTGCTGACCCTGTCGGGCGAAAGCCTGTCGATGACGGCTGTTGCCGGCGCCGTCCTCGTCATTGGCAGCTGCCTCGCGGTCGGCATCGAAGGTACGGAGACCAGGCACAATGTCCAGAATGCCCGCTGACGAGGACGAACGCCGCGCCAGACAGGAGGCGCACTGGCTGGTCAAGGAATTTGGCGCGGAAGCGGCGCTCTATGCGGCCATGAAGGCGGAAAAGGCTATCGAGCAAAAGGACTTTGGCCGCTGCGCGCGCTGGAAACGCGTGCTGGAAATCCTGGCGGACAGCCCTTCGGCGGATATCAGGCGCGGCGTCGCCGTCAAATGAGCGATTTGCCCTGGCGCCACCGAAGCCCGAACGGTCGATACCCAGGCAGATTATCGTTACCGTGGCCGAACTTGGCCTGAACTTCGATTTTTCAGCAACTTGCTTGGCCGACCGAGTGCTACCGTAGGTTTTACCTATCCAGCCAGACCGCCGGTGCTATAAAGCATCTGTTATAGCTATTAGAAATCCTAACTTGCGCGTTTGCAGCCCGCGTAGAAACATAACCCGGTATTGAGTCGCGTAGCTTTACTGACTCTGGACGGTCCGTTGGGGGGCTTGTCCAATTCGATACACCGACAAAAGTCTTAAAAACGAGCTGGCGATTTGAGGGCCGGCAGAAGGTGAAAAAATTGTCCAACATCGACGATAAGACTGCAATCGAACTGACCGCCGACATTGTCTCCGCCTATGTCGGCAACAATCCGCTCCCTGCTTCCGGCCTGCCTGATCTGATCGCCAGCGTCAGCGCGTCAGTGCGCAAGCTCTCCGGCGGCAGCGTTGTCAAGGAGGCGGTGGCGCTGACGCCTGCCGTCAACCCGAAGCGTTCGGTCTTCCCGGATCACATCATCTGCCTTGAGGACGGAAAGAAGTTCAAGTCGTTGAAACGCCACCTGGCGACTGATCACGGCCTGACGCCGGACGAATACCGCGCCAAATGGAGCCTGCCTGCGGATTATCCGATGGTGGCGCCCAGCTATTCGGCGACCCGCTCGGCGCTGGCCAAATCTTCCGGCCTCGGCCGCAAGCCGGCCGGCGGTGATGCGGGCAAGGGCAAGCGCAAGGGCAAGGCGTGAGGCCGGACCGAGGTGCTGCCTGAGGCAATGAATGACGCCGCGCCATCCTCATGGCGCGGCCGACGGACTGCTCTCGGCACATTGCGTCGCCGCGTGGCCGGACAGGTGTCCGTCGGCGCGGCCGAGGGGGTCGAAGCGCGACGCGTGCTGTTTTCCTTGGGACGGCTCTCCGCCGATCTGCACGCCGCGCTCGGCGCGCTCGACGACTTCGAGCGCGCCATTCTCGAGCATGAGGACCGCGTGGTCATCGAGGCGCGGCGGCTGAAATGCCTCGCCATCCTCGACCGCATGGGCGGCCTGGAGAAAAAAGGCAATTGATGCAAGCCGCGCGGAAGCGCGCAGCGGTTCTGGGACAACCACATGCGTCAAACGAAGACTGACAGCGGCTCGCCTGAATTCGTTTCAGCGCGACGCGCTTCAAGCAATTCCGGAAAAGTGGTTTCCGCCAACGCGACGGGCACCCGGCATCAGTTGCGGGGCGACTTGCTCTCGTCGTGGCGGTCGCGATCCTGCTCGGCGGCGAGGCTGTCCGCCTCCACGGCTGTCATTTCAAGAAAATAGACGAGCATCTGGTAGCGCGTGCGCGAGAGCATCTTTGCCAGCCTGCGCGCGATCTCCGCCACATATCTCAGCGTTCGCAGATCGTTGACCGCTTCGCCCATCGTGAGCTCCTGACATTCCAAGGGCCAATGCTTGGACCAAGTTATCGTTGGCGCCCACTCACGACTCACGGCGCGTCCGCAAGGTCGCAGGTATGCGATAAAAACTGAAATCAATTTTTGACAAGCATCATGCTCGGCCCGGAAGATTTTGCTGTCCTTTTTTGGTGGTATCGTCGATCGCAGCATCAATATTGAGCACAAGGCAAACTTGCGGTTGTCTAGCTGCGCCGGATTGATCTTCCGCCCGGAAATGTTGATCGCCTCGGGCTTGCGGCTGGGCGGGCGCGCGGCTCAGCCCTTGTAGGCGGAACAGAAGGCCGGCAGATTGTCATTGCCGATATGGCGCAGCCGCGCTTGATCTCGTCGATCATCATGCTGCATGCGTTCTGGCCATTGCAGGGCGGGTTGGTCGCGGGCGAAACCTGGACGCATTGCGAGACATATTGGTCCGGCGGTGGGGAGCGCTGCCCAACCAGCCTCTCAGTCATTCATGGGCGACGGCCGGGTTGTTTTCCACTGTCGATCTGGATCAGCAGGTGTTCCGTCGCGCGCCCCACAAGGGGGGAGATAGGCTGTGTCGTTGCCCCGCTCGTCGCTTCAACTGGAAGAGCAATTGGAGCAGTCTCGCTCTCGAACAGAACCACCTGCGTCGCCAGTGCGGTTGTCGTGGCGACCTGGAAGAAGATGAAGGCGAGGGCGAGATAGCGGATCACGGGCTTCCCAACGCTTTGGCCGGCGACTGGTTCCAATCCGTCGGGCTTTTAACGACCGGTCCGCGGCCGCACATGTCGAGCTCCTCCAGGCGCTGGCTCTTGCGAAGCGCCGATCTCCCGTGCAAAAGCGCAGCTATGCTTATCATCAACGACCTTACGCTGCGCATGGCGGGGCGGCTGCTTCTCGATCATGCCTCGCTGACCTTGCCGGCCGGCACCAAGGCCGGCCTTGTCGGCCGCAACGGCACCGGCAAGACCACGCTGTTCAAGGCGATCACCGGCGATTTCCCGTCCGAGACCGGCTCGATCAGCCTGCCGAAAAACACCCGCATCGGTCAAGTGGCGCAGGAGGCGCCTGCCACTGAGGAGCCGTTGATCGAGATCGTCCTGAAAGCCGATGTCGAGCGCCAGGCTCTGCTGGAAGAAGAGAAGACCGCAACCGATCCGCATCGCATAGCCGAGATCCACACCAGGCTCGCCGACATCGACGCGCATTCGGCAGAATCCCGCGCCGCCACGATCCTGGCAGGCCTTGGGTTCGACGACACCGCGCAGCGGCGGCCGGCTTCCTCCTTCTCCGGCGGCTGGCGCATGCGCGTGGCTTTGGCCGCCGTGCTGTTCTCCGAGCCCGACCTTTTGCTGCTCGACGAGCCGACCAATTATCTCGATCTCGAAGGCACGTTGTGGCTTGAGAACTACGTCTCGAAGTATCCGCACACGGTTTTGCTGATCTCGCACGACCGCGACCTGCTGAACCGCGCCGTCAATTCGATCGTCCATCTCGAGCAGAAGAAGCTGACCTTCTGGCGCGGCGGTTACGACCAGTTCGAGCGCCAGCTGAGCGAACAGCGCGAGCTGCAGGAAAAGAGCCGCGTCAAGCAGGAAGCGCAGCGCAAGCATATGGAATCCTTCGTTGAGCGTTTTCGCGCCAAGGCTTCCAAGGCAAGGCAGGCGCAGTCTCGCCTGAAGGCGCTGGAGAAGCTGAAGCCGATCGCCGCTGTGGTGAACGACACGGTGCGGCCGTTCTCCTTCCCCGAGCCGGTCAAGACGGTCGCTTCGCCGATCGTGGCGCTGAACGGCGTCAATGTCGGCTATACCGAAGGCAACCCGATCCTGAAGAAGATGACGCTGCGCATCGATGCCGACGATCGCATCGCTCTGCTCGGCGCCAACGGCAACGGCAAGTCGACCTTCGCCAAGCTGCTGGCCGGCCGGCTGAAGGCCGAGACCGGCTCGGTGACGGTTGCGCCCGGGCTGAAGGTGGCGATCTTCGCCCAGCACCAGCTTGACGATTTGCGTCCCGAGGAAAGCGCCTATGAGCATGTGCGCCGGCTGATGCCGGATGCGCCGGAAGCCAAGGTGCGCGCCCGCGTCGCCCAGTTCGGCCTGTCGACCGAGAAGATGAACACAGCGGCGAAAGATCTTTCCGGCGGCGAGAAGGCGCGACTGCTGATGGGGCTATCGGCGTTCGAGGGCCCGAACCTTTTCATCCTCGACGAGCCGACCAACCATCTCGACATCGACAGCCGTGAATCGCTGATCCATGCGCTGAACGATTTCCCGGGCGCCGTGATCCTGATCTCGCACGATCGGCATCTTCTGGAGGCGACAGCCGACCGGCTATGGCTGGTCAAGGACGGCGCGGTCAATCCCTATGACGGCGACCTCGAGGATTACAAAACACTGGTCACCGGCGTCTCGTCCAACCGCCGCGAGCAGAAGGAGACCGACAAGGCCTCCAAGGCCGACCGTCGCCGCGAGGCCGCCCAGCGTCGTGCGGCGCTCGAACCGCTGGCGAAGGAAATCCGCGCCACCGAGGCGTTGATGGACCGCATGCGCAAGCGCATCGACCTGATCGAGGACGAACTCGCCAATCCGGCGATCTACGAAAAGGATCCGTCCACCGCGACGCGTCTGGCCAAAGAGCGCTCGCAACTGGCGCATACGCTGGCGCAAAACGAGGATAAGTGGCTGATCATGTCGGCGGAATACGAGGAAGGGATCGCGGAGTAGCTCCCCCTTCTCCCCTTGTGGGAGAAGGTGGCCGCGAAGCGGCCGGATGAGGGGTGCTCCAGGGAATGCCAGCGTCTCACTCCGCTGGAACACCCCTCATCCGTCTCGGCGCTGCGCGCCGATCCACCTTCTCCCACAAGGGGAGAAGGGGTAGCCCCATCTGGCCCTACACCTCTCCCCCAAAACCCGCTACACACGCGCCATGAACCAGCACGCCAAGCTTCGGATCGGCCATTCGGCCTGTCCGCACGATTGCCCTTCCACCTGCGCGCTCGAGGTCGAGCTGCTCGACAACAACCGCATCGGCCGCGTGCATGGCGCCAAGGCGAACAGCTATACGGCCGGCGTCGTCTGCGCCAAGGTCGCGCGCTATGCCGACCGCGTCCATCATCCCGACCGGCTGCTGAAGCCGCTGGCGCGCGCCGGCGCCAAGGGTGAGGGCGCGTGGAAGGAAGCGAGCTGGGAAGCGGCGCTCGACCTCGTGGCGGAAAAATTCATCGCGGCGGAGGAGAAATACGGCTCGGAAACCGTCTGGCCCTATTTCTACGCCGGCACGATGGGGCTAGTGCAGCGCGACGGCATCCACCGGCTGCGGCATGCGAAGAAATATTCGGGCTTCTTCGGCTCGATCTGCACCAATCTCGCCTGGACCGGCTGGATGATGGGCGCGGGCGCCTTGCACGGTCCCGACCCGCGCGAGATGGCGAAGGCCGATTGCGTGGTGATCTGGGGCACCAATGCCGCGTTCACCCAGGTCAACGTCATGACCCATGCGACGAGGGCGAGGAAAGAACGCGGCGCGAAGATCGTCGTCATCGACATCTATGACAACGCCACGATGAAGCAGGCCGATCTCGGCCTTGTGCTGAAGCCCGGCACCGACGGCGCGCTCGCCTGCGCGGTCATGCATGTCTTGTTCCGCGACGGCATGGCCGACCGCGCCTATCTGGAAAAACACACCGACGATCCGCGCGGGCTCGAAGAACATCTGCGCACGCGTACGCCGGAATGGGCGGCCGCCATCACCGGGCTCTCCGTCGCCGAGATCGAGGCTTTCGCGCAACTCGTCGGCACGACGAAGAAAACTTACTTCCGCCTCGGCTATGGCTTCGCGCGCCAGCGCAACGGCTCGATCAACATGCATGCCGCGTCCTCGATCGCCGCCGTCACCGGCGCCTGGCAGTATGAGGGCGGCGGCGCCTTCCATTCCAATTCGGGCATCTTCAAACTGAACCAGGACGTGCTCGAAGGCGCTGCGATGCGCGACCCGAACATCCGCTATCTCGACCATTCGCGCATCGGCCCGGTGCTCACGGGTGCCGAGGACGCGCTCTATGGCGGCCCGCCGGTGACGGCGATGCTGATCCAGAACACCAATCCGGCCAATGTCGCGCCGGAGCAGCGGCTGGTGAAACAGGGTTTTCTGCGCGAGGACCTGTTCACCTGCGTGCACGAGCAGTTCATGACCGATACGGCCAAGCTCGCCGACGTCGTGCTGCCGGCGACGATGTTTCTGGAGCATGACGACATCTACAAGGGCGGCGGCAACCAGCACATCACGCTCGGCCCCAAGCTGATCGAGCCGCCGGAAGGGCCGCGCACCAACCACTATGTCAATGAGGAGCTCGGCAAGCGGCTGGGCGTCGGCGACCGTCCGGGTTTCGGCCTGACCGAGCGCGAGCACATCGACATCATCCTCGGCAAGCGCGGCCTCGGCAGCTTCGACAGTTTGAAGGCTGAGAAGTGGGTCGACCTGCAGCCCGACTTCGACGACGCGCATTTCATCAACGGCTTCGGCCATGCCGACAAGAAGTTCCACTTCCGGCCCAACTGGACCGGGCAGTCGGCCCCCAACCGGCCGCCGAAAAGCATGGGCCTGTTCGGCCCGGTCGAGCGGCTGCCGGAATTCCCCGACCATGTCGATCTGATCGAGGTGGCGGACGAAGAGCATCCATTCCGGCTGACGACCTCGCCGGCGCGCAATTTCCTGAACTCGACCTTTGCCGAGACGCCGGTGTCGAAGGCCAAGGAAGGCAGGCCGGAACTGCTGCTCCACCCCGACGACGCCGCGGCGCTCGGCATCGAGGATGGCGGCCGCGTCGAGGTCGGCAACCGCCGCGGCGACCTCGTGCTGCACGCAAGGCTCTTCGACGGCGTCAAGCGCGGCGTGGTGATCGCCGAAGGCATCTGGCCGAACAGCGCGCATGAGCGCGGCGAGGGCATCAACGTGCTGACCGGCGCCGACGCGCCCGCACCCTATGGTGGTGCCGCTTTCCACGACAACAAGGTCTGGCTCAGGGCGCTTTGATAGCTTCGCGGTCTGCCATTGCCTGATGGCTCACCAACTGGGGTCTCGGCCTTCGAGATCATCGTCCGGCGCGACCTGAGGCTGACGATGGAGACCGCTGTAAGGGGCTAGGTAGGCCATTTTGAAAGCATCGGATATCAGACCGGGGACGGCGCTGAGTTCTGCGCCGATTGCCAGCCTCGGAAACCTCAGCCGTGGCAGGTGTAGACGATGGGCGCTAACAAAAGCGTCGATGGAGATGCCGGTCATGGTGTCCTCCTGTGACGCCGCGAGAATGCCACCGCTCCCCACTCAGGTCCTTGGCTTAAACCTGAAGAGTCCTGAACGGCCCTGAAATTGCGTGAACCGAAGTGTCCCCAGTGACCCTGAAGTTCGCATTCAAGGTCATCTTGGATTATCCTGCCCGCGAGGGTGGTTCTTGGCCAATGGACCTGGAGTTTGGGAACTATCGTTTGAAACGAGCCGAACGGCAGTTGCTCGGGCCGAAGGGACCGTTGGAGCTTTCGGCACGTTCCTTCGACATCCTCGCCATGTTGCTCGACAGGCCCGATGAGGTGATCGGCAAGACCGAACTTTTCGATGCGGTCTGGCCCAGCATGGTGGTGGAGGAGAACACGCTGCAGGTCCACATTTCGGCGCTACGAAAACTGCTGTCCGCCGAGATGATCGCGACCGTGCATGGCCGCGGCTATAAATATGCCGGCCCCAAGCCCTTTGTGGCTATAGCGGAGGCTACGGCACCGTCCAGAGCGTCCATCGCCGTTCTTCCCTTCGACAATATGAGCGGCGATCAGGAGCAGGACTATTTCAGCGACGGGATAACCGAAGACATCATCACCCAGCTTGGCAAGTTCAGGGAGTTTCTGGTCATTGCGCGGAACTCCTCCTTCCAGTTCCGTGGCAAGGCGAATGACGTGGCCGAGGTGGCGAAGAAACTTGGCGTCCAGTACGTCGTCGAAGGCAGCGTGCGCAAGATCGGCAACCGGGTGCGGGTCACCGTGCAACTGATCGATGCGTCCTCAATGGCTCATATTTGGGGTGAACATTACGACCGGGAACTCGACGACATTTTCGCGATCCAGGACGAAATCACCCAGATGATAGCGGCGCGTCTGGCTCGACAGGCCAGAACCGCGATTGCCTCGCGTGCCAGGGCCAGGCCGACCGACAACATGTCGGCCTATGACTTTTACTTGCGGGCGCTGCAACTGGCAGCCACCTACGACTATGATACGGTGCGCGAAGCTGAGCCCTTTCTGCGCCAGGCGGTAAAGCTCGACCCGCGGTTTGCTGTTGCTCATGCCTTGCTCAGCTTTGTAGAAACCCTCAAGTTCTTCTGGATTTACGACAGTACCGACCTTTTGCACTCCGGACTGGCGATCGCAAGAACCGCACTGCAGCTTGACCCCGACGAAGCCTATGGGCATCTCGCCACCGGTTTTGCTCACTTGTACCTGCGCCAATTCAAGCAAGCTGACATCAGCCTTGACCGGGCGGTTGCGCTCAACCCGAATGATCCTATCATTCTCAGTATCCGTGCGCTTCATCTGAACTACACCGATAGGCCGGGCGAGGCGCTTGTTGAAATAACCGAAGCCCAGCGCCGCGACCCATACGCAGTCGGATGGTATGATGACTTTCGCGGCATCATACTGACCACGGCCGGGCAATATCGCGAAGCAACGGCCTGCTACGCGAAAATGGTAACAGTGCCACCGTGGTCGCTCATTCGTCTTATCATCTGCCATGCTGAACTCGGCGAAATCAGGCAAGCGCAAGACGTGCTGGCGAAGGTAAAGACGCATTATCGCGGCCTGAGCCTCGACCAGATCATCGATACCGAAGCGGATTTCTACCAAGACCCCACTGTATGCAGCCGTTATCGCGCGATCCTGGAGCGCGTTGACAAGGCCGAATAGGCCTGTCCCGCAACCCGCTGCCTTGTTACTTCGCCGCCTGAGCGTCCAGCGCCTTGATCTCCTCCGCGGCCGCCTTGCGCGCCGCCGCATCGATACCGGACGCGCCCTTCTCCTTGGCGAAGGTAATGAGGGCAGTGCGTGTGTCCTCGTCGCATCCGTCCGAGCCCACGCCGTCGATGCCGGCTTTCTTGGCAGCGGCGAGTATGGAGTCGCAAGCGTCCGGCGCGAAGGCGAATTGGCCCATGATGGCGCCGAGCGTCAGCGGGTCCTGCAGGCGCGGATCGTCGCGGATCGCCTGCAGCGTGGCGCCGCCGACCGCCTTCGATTTCCGATCCTGCGCGATCTGTGTCAGGTCGAAGATGAACTCGAATTCCGGCTTCTCGACGCCCTCGGGCTTCGACACCAGTATATCCAGCGCGTAGCGGGTGATCTCCTCGGGTGTGACGACCGAGCGGATGGCGCGCGCCTGATGGTAGTTGCGCACCAGCACCCAGCGAGAGGGCAGGTCGCCGTAGCGGGCGAGAATGCCGAGCTGCTTGATGGCGGCAAGCTTCTGCTTGTCGGTCTTGGCGGCCTGCGCCTGGGCAAACACCTTGTCGCGGATGCGGTTGACGACGTCCGCGTCGCCGCCCGGGCCCGGCGCGGCCTGTTGTGTCCCGGCTGCGGCTTGCGGGCTGGGAGCATCGCCAAGCGGCCCCTTCGCGTCGACCCAGGCGGCCAGCGCCTTGCGCGCGTCCGGGCCGAAATAGCCTTTCGGCTCACCGGTGTAGAAACCTTCGTTCTTCAACGCCGTCTCGATGGCGACGCGGATCTCATCGGGCAGCGCCTTGCCGATACCGACGAGGTTCTGGTCGTCGAGGCCGGCCGGCGCCTCTCGGAAAGCATCCATCACCGCGGCTGCGATCGCCGCCGTTCCGGCGCTGGAGGCCGGGCCGGAAAAGAGGCCGCTCAACTCCATGTCGGCGTCGTTGGCGTCGAACACGCCGGCGCCCATCCTGCCGATGCCGTCATTGTAAAGCGCGACGCGGTCGGTGATGCCTTCGCGCAGCGTCAGCAGATGATCGAAGCTGTCGAAGGTGAAGGCGTTGGCGAGCTTGCTCCTTGCCTTGAGCGAGCCGAGCCGCGCCGCCTCGCGCCAGGCATGCAGGCGCTCGCGCGGGTTCTTGTCGATGCCGACACCGTCATCATAGGCATCGCCGAGCAGCACCATGGCCTCGACGCTGCCGAGATTGGCGGCGTTGATCAGCATCGCCGTCGCCTTGGCGTCGTCCTGCGGATAGACCACGCCCTTGCGCAGAAGCTTTGCGTGCAGCAGATAAGCCTGCTGTTCCTTCCTGGCCTCGCCCTCGTCGATCAGCGCTTTCAATTGATCGTCGCTCGGCCCGTCGCCGCGGCGCGACGGGCGATAGCTGGTCGAATCGAGATTGGCATATTGCGTCGAGGCGTAGAGCCAGAGCGCGTCGCGGTCGCCGCCGTCCGCCAGCGGCTTCAGCATGGCACGCGCCAAATCCTCGTTCTTGAACTGCTGATCGTCCGACAGTTGCAGCCGCGCCAGCGCCAGCGCAGCACCTGGCTCGCCTGCCTCGGCGGCGTCGCTGAGGCGCCCGACCAACTGGTCCGGATTGTCGATTTGAAAACCGTCATAGTCGGGAAGCAGCTTCGCCAGCCTGATGCTGGCGTCGAGATCCCAGGGGGCGTTGAGCAGCTGGATCGCCTCGCGCGGCTGACGGCCGACGAACTTGCCGTCCAGGAGCAGGCCGGCGAGCATCGGCCTGGCCTCGGAGACATTCTTGGTTGCGGCGCGCAGCATCGCGATGGCGCGCTTGCCATCCGCCGGGCCGCCTTCGCCCTTGGCCAGCATGTCGGCCAGCATCGGTATGGCATCTTGATCGCTGCCGACGCGCGCCTCCAGCAACTGCCTGGCCTTCACCGCGTCCTGCGAGGTCCCGCGGCCCAGTCGCAGCGCCTTGATGTAAGCCAGCGCCGATCGTCCGGAGCCGTTGGCCCCGGCCTGGGAATCGGTCTCGACGGTATGAAAGGCCTTTTGCTGCTCGTCGCTCGTGAAGCCGTCTGCCGTCAGCGTCGTCCGCGCAATCAGCAGCGGCATGGCGGCGCGGAACTGGCTGTCCCATTCGCCGGGCGATTGGCCCTGGGCCGGTGCGTCGATGACGCGTTGCGCGGCCTCAACCACCTTGTGCGCGTCGCGGCGCAGCAGCGGCCCATCCAAATACTGACGCAGCAGCGTCTCAAGCGCCGTGAGATGGCCGGCAGCGCCTGCGTTCTGCAAGGCATCGAGCGCCATCGCTCGTGTGACCGGCAGTGGACCGGCGTCGGCGCTGTCATGCCGGTGCACCGAATAGATCTCATAGAGCAGATAATTCGCCTCGGGACTGCCGCCGTCGGCGATGAGCTTGATCTGCGGCAGAAGAAAGGTGAGCCCCGCTTGGTTGAGCGCGACCTGGACCCGCAGCCATTCAAGCGTCAGCCGCTTTTCCTGCGGCGCGCCGAGCATCGCCGCCTGGCACTTGTCGGCAACGGTTTTGAGCTTGGTGAGATCGAAGTCTTGCGGAAAGAGCGCCCCATACTGGACCGGCGGCGCCTTGGCTTCGGGATCGAGCGGCACCGAGGCGCCCTTGTCGCAGACGCTGATCGCCTCGGCGAGAGCGGCCTTCTTTGCCGCGTCGAGCTCGGGCTTCTTGATCGCATCATCGGGTTTGTCGGAAGAAGCCTGTGCAGCGAGGGCTCCGCCCGCAAGCGGCACCAAAGGAATGCAGGAAAAGACAGCGAGGCAGAAAGGAACCAGGACGTGCACTGGCCGCGGCATGGGCGCCCCCCTCGGACGTGGGTCCGGGTGCAGCCGGACGCTGACGGCAAAATAGCACGTCACGTCAACGATGATGAGTGTGGCGCTTCACATTCGTTCGCGGTTCGCTCGCGTCCACGTGCCGATGTCGTGGCACCGTAGGCAGCTGAATCAATTTGGCAGGGCGGCGTGCTAGAGGTTTGTTCCGACTCGCCTTTCGACAGAAAACGCCATGCCGCAACCGCTCAAGATAGCCATCGCCGGCGCGCTCGGCCGCATGGGCCGACAAATGGCCGAAACCGTCGCGGCCGACCAGCGGCTGCAGCTCGCCGCGCGCTTCCATCGGCCGGGCAGCACGGGCGAGGGGCTGGTCGAGCGCGACGAAGCGCTGGCGCTTGCCGACGTGGTCATCGATTTCACCACACCCGCGGCGTCCGCCGAACTGGCCAAAGCCTGCGCCGCGCGCGGCGGCCCGGCGCTGGTCGTCGGCTCGACCGGTTTCAGTGCGTCGGAGCTGGCCGCAATCGCCGAAGCGGCAAAGACAATCGCCATCGTGCGCTCCGGCAGCTATTCGCTCGGGCTCAACATGCTGACCGGCCTTGTCGAGCAGGCGGCGAGGGCGCTTGGGTCCGATGACTGCGACATCGAGATCCTCGAAGCGCATCATCGCTTCAAGGTCGACGCGCCGTCGGGCACGGCGCTGATGCTGGGCGAGGCGGCCGCGCGCGGACGTGGCATTGAGCTGGACGACGTTGCGAAGCGCGCCCGCGATGGTCTGATCGGTCCGCGCCCTGCGGGCGAGATCGGCTTCGCCGTGCTGCGCGGCGGCAGCATCGTCGGCGAGCACAGCGTCAGCTTCCTTGGCGAAGGCGAAACGCTGACCCTCTCGCATACGGCCGGCGACCGCTCGATGTTCGCGCGCGGCGCCATCGCGGCGGCCCTCTGGGTCGCCGGCCGGCCGCCGGGTGAATACGACATGCGCGACGTGATGGCCTTTGACGGTCGCTAAAAAGGCTGAAAGCCAGCTGAAAGCTTGGCCATGCCATGACGGTATTCGCGGCGTTCGCCGTGACTGGCCCGGGAGGGGTCGGCAAGGAGGAGATGCGGCGCAGCCCGGATGGCGCGCCGCCCAGGTGGAGGAAGTTACGTGACCGGTTTTATCTCTAGACACGCTGTTCGTTCGGCGACGCTGACGCTTGCCATGCTTGCCGCGGGCGCCACGACGGCATCGGCCGCCGACAAGATCTCGATCATGGTCGGCGGCTACGAAAAGCAGATCTACCTGCCCGCCAAGCTCGCCGAGGCGCTCGGCTATTTCAAGGATGAGGGCCTCGACGTCGAGTTGCTCAACGAGCCGGCCGGCGTCGACGCAGAGAACGAGATGCTGGCTGGCGCCGTACAGGGCGTGGTCGGCTTCTACGACCACAGCATCGACCTGCAGGCCAAGGGCAAGTTCGTCGAATCCGTCGTCCAGTTCAGCCAGGCGCCGGGCGAGGTCGAGCTCGTCTCGGCGAAACATCCCGAGATCAAGTCGCCCGCCGATTTCAAGGGCATGAGCCTCGGCGTCACCGGCCTCGGTTCCTCGACCAACTTCCTGACGGAATATCTTGCGGTCAAGAACGGACTGAAGCTCGGCGAATTCACCTCTGTGCCGGTCGGCGCCGGCAATACCTTCATAGCAGCCATGCAGCAGGACAAGATCCAGGCCGGCATGACAACCGAGCCGACGATCAGCCGGCTGCTCAAGACTGGCGAGGCCAAGGTGCTCGTCGACATGCGCACCGTGGAAGGCACGAAGGCGGCACTTGGTGGCACCTATCCGGCCGCCTCGCTCTACATGCAGACCGAATGGGTCGACGCCCACAAGGAAACCGTTCAGAAGCTCGCCAACGCCTTCGTCAAGACGCTGAAGTTCATCAGCACGCATAGCGGCGCCGAGATCGCCGAAAAGATGCCGAAGGACTATTATGTCGGCGACAAGGAAGGCTATGTGAAAGCGCTCGACGCCGGCAAGGCGATGTTCACCCCCGATGGCGTGATGCCGCAGGGTGGACCGGAGACGGTGCTCACCGTTCTGTCGGCCTTCAAGAAAGAACTGCAGGGCAAGCAGATCGACCTGTCGAAAACCTACACAACGGAATTCGTCAAGAACGTGAAGTAGTCGTCAGGACGGCGCGGGGTCCCAAACCTCGCGCCATCATGCCCGCTTTGTTTCCACGTCCGGCGATCTCCCGCACGGGGATCGCCCGCTATTGGAGTCTGTTCAACCATGGCTGCCGAAAACACCGCTCCGGCGATCGAGCTGATCAATGTCAGCCGCCGCTTCCTTTCCCCCACAGGCAAATCGCTGACGGCGATCCGCGATTTCACCATGACGGTCGAACGCGGTGAGTTCGTCGCTGTCGTCGGCCCGACCGGCTGCGGCAAGTCGACGACGCTCAATCTCGTCACCGGGCTCGCCAGCCCGAGCGCCGGCGAGGTCCGCGTCATGGGCGCGCCGGTCAAGGGCATTGATCCGCGCATCGGCTTCGTGTTCCAGACCGATGCGCTGTTTCCCTGGCGCACCGTGATCGAGAATGTCATGGCCGGGCCGCTGTTTCGCGGCAAGCCCAAGGCGCAGGCCCAGGCTTCCGCGCGCGACTGGCTGGCGCGCGTCGGCCTGGCCCGCTTCGAGCAGCACTATCCACACCAGCTTTCCGGCGGCATGCGCAAGCGCGTGGCGCTCGCCCAGACCTTCATCAACGGTCCAGAGATCCTGTTGATGGACGAGCCGTTC
The DNA here is from genome assembly GCF_002295065.1 of Mesorhizobium sp. WSM3859. Classification (GTDB taxonomy): domain Bacteria; phylum Pseudomonadota; class Alphaproteobacteria; order Rhizobiales; family Rhizobiaceae; genus Mesorhizobium. Next base: position 155,357 of record NZ_NSGG01000002.1, on the reverse strand, counting down.
TCGGCGCTCGACGTGCAGACGCGTGTGCTCATGCATGAGGAGCTGTTGCGCCTCTGGTCCGAGGCGAAGGCCTCCGTCGTCTTCGTCACCCACGACCTCGAGGAAGCCATCGCGCTGGCCGACAAGGTCTATGTGCTCACCGCCGGGCCGGCGACGGTAAAATCCGTCTACACGATCGACCTGCCGCGCCCGCGCGTCGTCGCCGAGATCCGCTACGAGCAGCGCTTTATCGACTATTCGCGCACCATCTGGGCCGATCTCAAGGAAGAGGTCGAGACCAGCTACGCCCGCGCCGCGGCGTGAGGAGACCCGACATGACAGACGCCACCGTCAACATCCCGACCGCCGCCTTCAGGCCCGGAACCTCGGACGCCGAGATCGAGGCCGCCGCCGCCAAGGCCGCCGCGCATCGCCGCCACACCGTCACGTTCTGGCGGTTGGGCATCCTGGTCGTCTTCCTTGCCCTCTGGGAAATCGCCGGCCGCACGGCCTGGATCGATCCCTTCTTCTACGCCATGCCGAGCACGATCGCCGGCCGGCTCTATGAATGGATCACGGAGGGCACCTCGGAAGGCCCGCTCTGGTACCACCTCTATGTCACCATGGAGGAATCGGTGCTGGGCTTCGTCACCGGTTCGGTCGCCGGCATCATCATTGGCGTCGCGCTCGGCCGCAACCGCATGGCCGCCGATATCTTCTCGATCTACATCAAGGTGATCAACTCGATCCCGCGCGTGGTGCTGGCGCCGATCTTCATCATGATCCTCGGCCTCGGCCTTGCTTCCAAGGTGGCGCTAGCCTTCGTCATGGTGTTCTTCGTCGTCTTCCACAACGCCTTCCAGGGCGTGCGCGAGGCCGACCGCGCCATGATCGCCAATGCCCGTATCCTCGGCGCCTCCGACTGGCAGCTGACCCGCTCGGTGATCGTGCCGTCGGCGATGAGCTGGATCTTCGCCAGCCTGCATGTCAGCTTCGGCTTCGCCATCATCGGCGCCATCGTCGGCGAGTTCGTCGGCTCGCGCTACGGCATCGGACTGCTGATCAACATCGCCAAGGGTTCGTTCGACGCGGCGGGCATGTATGCCGCGATCGTCATCGTCATGGTGGTCGCGCTGGCCGCCGAGTACCTGATGACGATGGTCGAGAGCCGGCTGGCAAAGTGGCGTCCTCAGCCGCTGCATGAGACGCAGTGAACTACCTCAGTTGCCTGCCAGCGGCAGCCGCACCTCGACCTTGAGCCCGCCCGCGGCGGCGTCGCCGAGCGTGACGCTGCCGCTGGCGTTCTCGACCACCTCGTGGACGATGGCGAGCCCGAGCCCGCTGCCTTCCTCCGCCGAACCGGCTATGCGGTAGAAGCGTTCGAAGACGTGCTCCCGCTCTTCCACGGGAATACCTGGTCCGGCATCCGTCACGGTCAGCAACGCCTCGCTGCCAGTGGCGGCGAGCTTCACAGTGACGCTGCCGCCGGCCGGGGTGTAACGCAACGCGTTGTCGACAAGATTGACGATCATCTCCCGCAACATCGTTCCGTCGCCGGTGACCGGCACGGGGCCGGTTTCCTCGAGGCCGAGGTCGATGTTGCGTTCGATCGCCTTCGGCGCATGTGCCTCCAGCACCTGGCGGGCGGCCTCGGTGAGATCGATGCGGTCGGCGCGCGGACGCCGGCTGCCGGGTTCGGCGCGCGAGAGCGTGAGCAGCTGCTCGGCCAGTCGCGCCAGTTTGCCCGAACTTGCCTGCAACGCCACAAGCGCTTCCCGCCGTCGATCCGCGACGCTTTCGCGCAAGGCGTAGCTCGCCTGTGTCGACAGCAGCGCCAGCGGCGTGCGCAACTGGTGCGCGGCATTGGCGATGAAGCGGCGCTGCGCCGCCATCTGCGCCCGCACGCGCGCCATATAAGCATTGAGCGCCTCTATCAGCGGCCTGATCTCGCTCTGCGCGCCCGCCACCTCGATCGGGTCGAGGTCGCTGCGGCCCGGCGAGCGAACCGCATCGCGCAGGCGGATCAGAGGCGCCAGCCCGCGGCGCAAGCCAAGCAGCACGAAAACGCCGGCGATCGCCACTAGCGCCAGCTGCTGGCCAAAGGCGCTCAACCACAGACGCCTCACCATCGCGTCGTGACCGCCGAGCGTCACGCCGACCGTGACCGTGATCGGTGAATCCGACCCGGCACCGATCACCGCATGGCTGAGCGTTGCCAGCCGCAGACGATGATCGCGAAAACCGGTCTCGATACTGCCGCGCTGGGTCGCCTTCGGCAGGTCGGGATAGCCGGTCAGCAGCCGGCCGCCCGCGGTCTCGACATGGTAATAGACACTGTCGCGATCGCCGGTATCGAACATCTCGATCGCCGCCGGTGGAATGGTGGCGTCGAGCACGCCGTCTTTCACCGCGACCTGCTCGGCGATGGCGCGCGCCGATGCCATGAGCATCCGGTCGGTGACCAGATCGGCAGTCGCGCGCGCATTGCCATGGCTGGTCCATAGATTGATGGCGGCGAGCCCGGCCAGCGGCAGCACCACCCAGGCCAGCAATTGGATCCGAAGGCTGCCGATCCGAAGACTGCCGATCCGAAGACTGCCGATTCTCATGGCGCCGGATCGTCTTGGCGCAAAAGGTAGCCGAGACCGCGCAAGGTGGCGATCTGGACGCGCGATCCCTCGAGCTTCTTGCGCAGGCGATGCACATAGATCTCGATGGCGCTGGGGTCGGCGTCGGTGTCGAAGTCGTAGATGGCCGCCGAGAGCGCCGCCTTGCTCACCGTGCGGCCGGCCTTGACGACGAGCTGTTCCAACACCGCGTGCTCGCGCGGCGTCAGCGACAGCGTCGTGCCGGCAAGCGAGAACAGGCGTGTGTTGGTGTCGAAGACGAGGTCGCCGCAGGAAATGACCGGCGCGGTGCGGTCGTTGGCGCGGCGCAGCTGCACGCGGATGCGCGCCTCCAGCTCCTCGATCTGGAAGGGTTTGGCCAGATAGTCGTCGGCGCCTTCGTTCAGCCCCTTGACCCGGCCGTCGAGGCTGGCGTTGGCGGTGAGCACGATCACCGGCACCGGGTTGCCGCGCGCCCGCAGCCTTTTCAGCACCTCCATGCCGCTCATGCGGGGCAGGGCGAGGTCGAGAATGATCAGAGCGTGATCGCCGGCGGCCAAAGCATGCTCGACGTCCTCGCCGTCATGCACGACGTCGACGACATAGCTCGCCTGGCGCAGCGTCTTGCTCAGCCAATCGGCCAGTTCGCGATTGTCCTCGACAAGCAGCAGCCGCATCGTTCGTCGCTGTTTCCTCCCAACGGCGCCGACCTTCGCCGAGAGCGGCAGGCGGCATCCGAATTGGTCCCTGAGGCAACCGATAGTATCGATCCGCCCGCAAGGCAAACGCGGTTTCCCGGCGGCCGCCAACCCGATCACGCCGCCCGCCGGGCCACTTCCCCGGCCATGCAAGTGATAAAACCGAACCGTTCGGTTCAAATAATGTTGACGATCCGTGTAGCCGCGGTGAACGCCGGCAGGACTGGCCAGGGGCATCTCGACAATCGCTCGCCGTAACCAGTTGATTTCAAACGATAAGAGTCCGGCCGCTTAGCCTTTCACGCAATTTCAAGATCGAACCGAACGGTTCAGTTCACAAATTTTCGTGATTGGAACTGGCAGCAGGACAGACCCATTTCGGGGTGGTCCGAGCGACGCGAATTTCCATCAAGGCACGCCACCAGACGGACATGACTTTGAAAATCCGGAGTACTTAAAATGACCAAGATTGCTCTTACCGCCGCTGCCCTCCTCGTCGCTACGAGCGGCGCTTTTGCCAGCAGCGACCATTACGGTTCCGACAACGTCAATCAGCCGGCCGTGACTGCTCCCGCGGGCAAGGTCGACAACAGCATCACCGGTTCGATCCGCAAGCTCGACAAGCTCGAACAGCGCGACTTCCACATCACGCCTGATCAGAACCAGCCGCAGTCGGGCCAGGGCATCTGGGGCCGCTAAGCGGCTCGGATCCCAATCAACCGCAACCTCGATTCCTAAATCTGGAGCAACTCAAATGACCAAGATCGCTGTTACCGCCGCCGCGCTTCTCGTTGCCACCGGCGCCGCTTTCGCTGGCTCGGACAATTACGGTTCGGCCAATGCCAACCAGCCGGCCGCTTCGGTCGACACCTCGTTCACCGCTTCGGTCAAGAAGTCTGATGCGAATGTCCAGAAGCCCCTGACCCAGGGCGCGGACCGCGACCTCTTCGGCAGCCATTGATCGGTTCCGATCTTCGATAGACCTCAAAGCGGCGGGCTTGTCCCGCCGCTCTGTTTTTGTGGAGCCGGCTATGCGTTGGCCCGGGCTTTTCCGTGCGTTCGACCAGGCAATTTTGCGAGAACCCAATCGGGGTAAGCGGTCGCGGAAGCCGAAATCTTGATCGGGAATAAATCCGGACTGTTCCGGGTCTTGTCGGCAGCGGGGCCATCCTCCCAAGGCGCCGCCGATAGAACGACAGGACAAGGAACATTGAGATGACCAGGACCGCATTCGTCGTGGCTGCCATGCTCGCCGCTGCCATGGGCAGCGCCTCTGCCGGCAGCGACCATTACGGCGCCGACGGCGCCAACCAGCCGGCCGCCGGCGCCGATCACATGATGACCAGCTCGATCGGCGAACGCGGCACGGCGCATCGCCAGGCTTCGGTGACGGCCGCAACCAGCCGGACCGTCGTCGACATCATTGCCCGGCATAACGACGACGGCCTGTGGGGCCGCTGACGCCGCTTCGATCCCCCAATACCTCCACCCTTTTAACGAAAGGAACTTTTACAATGACCAGAATCGCTCTTACCACCGCGGCCATGCTTCTCGTCATGGGTTCTGCCTTCGCCGGCAGCGACCATTATGGCGCGGACAACGTCAACCAGCCGACCGCCGGCGTCGACCGCGGGCTCACCGCCTCGGTGCGCAAGCACGAGTCCGCCAAGCCTGCCAATGTCGACACCTCGATGACCACCGGAGCGGCGCCGTCGCAGGCCCGGCCTGATCCGGGCCAGGGCATCTGGGGCAATTGAGGTTTCACGTCTCAGGATTTGCCAAAGGCGGCGGGCTTGCTCCGCCGCCTTTTGTTTGCGGCCGGAGATCGGCAGCTTCGGTGTCTACCCCAAATCCTTCGGCCTGACGAAATGCGTCAGCCGCGCGCCGCCGAAATCGAGATTCGCCCAGTCGCCCTTTACTGTAAACCGCGCAAGTGCCGTCGTCGGAAACTTCGCTTCGATCTTCTTGAACACGTCCCTATCCGACCCGGCACCCGCGAGCCTAAGCACAAAATTCTGCAGGCCGGGGTTGTGGCCGATCACGAGCAGGTTGGTCGCCTTGACCTGCCGCACGCGCGCCAGGATGGCGCCGGCCGCTGCCTCGTAGAGCTCTTCCGCGAATTCCGCGGACACATGCTTCGGCAGTTCCTGAGTGACCAGCCGCCAGGTATCGCGGGTGCGCAGCGCCGGCGAGACCAGCGCGAGCTCCGGCAGCCAGCCGCGCCGCGAAAGCTCGCGCCCGATCAGCGGCGCCGTCTTCAGCCCGCGCGGGGCGAGCGGCCGGTCGAAATCGTCAAGCTTGGGATCGTCCCAGCTCGACTTGGCGTGGCGTAAGATAAGCAATTGTCTCGTCGGCATTGTTCAGGACCAAGATTGCTTGTCCAGTCGGGCGCGGGCCTTCCGCTTGATCTCGTCGATGTCGAAGGGAGCAAACGGGCCGCTGCCTAATCCGTCTATCCAAGCCTTACGCAGCCGGTCCGTTTCGGTTTGACCCAGGGGTTGGCTCGGCAGTTCAGGGGTAAGCGCCATGCTGCAATTCCCCGCCAAGGCCCTACGGCGTGATCCGCGCCAGCTGTTCGAGGTCGGTTTCCTCCCGCAGCGGATCCGGCGCCATCACCACCGAGGCGGCGTTGTCGGCATCGTCGGCGAAATGCGCAAGCACGGTGTGGCCCTTTTCCATGCGCGCCTTGCCTTCAGCGACGAGGCCCAGCGCCAGTGGATAGAGCCGATGCTCGGCCTTCAGCACGCGCGCGGCAAGCGTGTCCTCATTGTCGCCGACCATCACCGGCACGGCGGCCTGCGCGATGATCGGGCCGTCATCCATCTCCGGCGTGACGAAATGCACCGAGCAGCCATGGATGCGCACGCCGGCGCGGATGGCGCGCGCATGCGTGTCCAATCCCTTGAAGGCCGGCAGCAGGGCAGGGTGGATGTTGACCACGCGTCCCTGCCATTTCTCGACGAGGCCGCGTCCGAGGATGCGCATATAGCCGGCTAGCGCCACGATGTCGGCGCCGAAGCCGGTGAGCGCGGCGTCGATCGCGGCGTCATAGGCGTCCTTGCTCGGATGGTCGGCGCGCTGGATGACCTTGGTGGCGATGCCGCGCGACTGGGCGATGCCGAGGCCCGCGGCGTTCGCCCGGTCGGAGATGACGCCGACGATCTCGGCCGGATAGGTTGGGTCGGCGGCCGCGGCGATCAGCGCCGTCATGTTGGAGCCGCGCCCCGAGATCAGGACCACCGTGCGCTTCCTGCTCATAGGCCGATCGCGCCCCGATAGATGACGCCGGCGTCGCGGCGCGGCACGATCCTGCCGATCGGCGTCACGGTCTCGCCGGCTTCCTGCAGCACCGCCGCGACCTGCGCCGCCTGGCCGGAGGCCACGGCGAGGATCATGCCGATGCCGCAATTGAAGGTGCGCATCATTTCTTCCGGCGCGACGCCGCCGGTCTTGGCCAGCCACGAGAATACCGGTGGCACGTCGATCGCCTCGAGGTCGAGCTCGGCCGAAAAATCCTTCGGCAGCACGCGCGGAATGTTTTCCGGGAAACCGCCGCCGGTGATGTGGGCCAGCGCCTTGATGCCATGCGTGTTGCGGATCGCTTTGAGGATCGACTTCACATAGATGCGCGTCGGCTCGAGCAGCGCCTCGGCAAGGCTGAGCTCGTCGTTGAACGGCGCCGGATCGCTCCAGGCAAGGCCGCTCGCCGCCACGATGCGGCGCACCAGCGAAAAACCGTTAGAGTGCAGGCCGGAGGAGGAAAGGCCAAGCAGCACGTCGCCCTCGACGATGTCGTCGGTCGGCAGCAACTGGCCGCGTTCGGCCGCACCGACCGCGAAGCCGGCAAGGTCGTAGTCCTTGTCATGATACATGCCGGGCATCTCGGCCGTCTCGCCGCCGATCAGCGCGCAGCCGGCCTGCCCGCAGCCTTGCGCGATACCGCCGACGATCGCGGCGCCCTGGTCCGGATCGAGCTTGCCGGTGGCGAAATAGTCGAGGAAGAACAGCGGCTCGGCGCCCTGCACGACGATGTCGTTGACGCACATGGCGACGAGGTCGATGCCGATCGTGTCATGCTTTCCTGCGTCGATGGCAATCTTGAGCTTGGTGCCGACGCCGTCATTGGCCGCGACCAGCACCGGATCGGTGAAGCCGGCCGCCTTCAGGTCGAACAGCCCGCCGAACCCGCCGATCTCGCCATCGGCGCCCGGCCGGCGCGTCGCGCGCACCAGCGGCTTGATCTTCTCGACCATCAGGTTGCCGGCATCGATGTCGACGCCCGCCTCGGCGTAGGTGAGCCCGTTCCTGCGCTTGGCTTGGTCGCCCTTGCTCATATCCGGCTCGTCCATGTTTGTCATTGCGGGCTCTTCGCATGAATGGTTTCGGGGAGCAAGGCGCGAGAGCTAATCTCCCCCCTTGAGGGGGAGATGTCGCCAAAGGCGACTGAGGGGGTCGCTCCGCGTGAAGCGCCAACCTCCTCTGTTGGCGAAGGGCGCTGGCGCTCCACGCGCGGCGACCCCTCTGGCCTGCCGGCCATCTCCCCCTCAAGGGAGGAGACTACTCGCTTCACCGCCCGCTACTTGCGCCGACCTTCCATCTCCCTCATCTTTCCCAACAAAAGACACGACGGGACATCACGTGACCCTTCCCAACATGATCACGATCATGCGGCTGCTGCTCGTGCCCGCCGTGATGCTGGCCATGCTGCAGTCGCTTTGGGGTTGGGCCTTCGCCGGCTTCCTCATCGCCGGCATTTCCGACGGTGTCGACGGCTTCATCGCGCGCCGCTGGAACCAGTCGTCCCAGCTTGGCGCCTATCTCGATCCGATCGCCGATAAGCTTTTGCTTGTCTCGGTCTTCGTCGTCATGGGCTTTGCCGGCGAACTGCCGCTCTGGCTGGTGGTGACCATGGTCTCGCGCGATGGGCTGATCGTTTGCGCCGTGCTGTTGTCGAGCGTTATGAGCCATCCGGTCGAGGTGAAGCCGCTCTTCGTGTCGAAGGCCAACACTGCCGCGCAGATCGTGCTGGCGGCGCTTGTGCTGGGGGAACTCGCCTTTGCCGCGCATCTGGGCCCGCTGCGGACCGGGCTCATATTGCTGACCGGGGTCTTGACCGTGGCTTCGGCCGCGGCCTATCTCGTGGCTTGGCTGAGGCATATGAGCGGCTATGGCGAAGGCTCCCGGACGAGCAACTCCCAGAACGGCGACACCAAGTCGGGCATCGGCAAGTCGGGCGGCTCCAGCACCGACGCCTGACTACGATGGCGCGGTGATCGTCGCTGACGACAGCTCCGGCGGGCTTCGCCGCCAGGTCTTCTTCTGGCTGGCAACAGCCGTCCTGCTGGCGCTGTTCCTCTATGTCTTCTCAGGCATTCTGCTGCCCTTCGTCGCCGGCATGGTGCTCGCCTATTTCCTCGATCCGGTCGCCGACTGGCTGCAGCGGCTTGGCCTCTCGCGCCTGATGGCGACCGTGGTAATCCTGATCGCTTTTATCGTCGTCGTGGTGTTGGCCTTCGTCATCCTGGTGCCGGTGCTGGCCACCCAGATGGCCGATTTCGCCCGCAAGCTGCCGGAATACCTCACCCGCCTGCAGTCGCTGATCACCAGTTTCGACCCGAAATGGCTGGAGCAGCGTTTTGGCGTCAACGCCGCCGGCCTGCGCGACGGGCTGAACTCGCTGTTGACTTCCGGTTTCAGCCTGCTCACCACCGTCTTCACCTCGATCTGGAGCTCCGGCGTGGCGCTGGTCTCGGTGATCAGCCTGTTCGTCGTCACGCCGGTCGTCGCCTTCTACATGCTGCTCGACTGGGACCGCATGGTAGCCGAGGTCGACGGCTGGGTGCCACGCGACCATGTCGAGACGGTGCGCGCGCTTGCCCGCGACATCAACACCGCCACCGCCGGCTTCGTGCGCGGACAGGGCACGCTATGCCTTGTGCTCGGCGCCATGTATGCCACCGGGCTCACGCTGACCGGCTTGAACTTCGCCATCCTCATCGGCTTCTTCGCCGGATTGATCTCCTTCATTCCCTATGTCGGATCGTTGACCGGGCTGGTGCTGGCCGTCGGCGTCGCCTTCGTCCAGTTCTGGCCGGACGGGACGATGATCGTTGCGGTCGCCTGTGTGTTTTTCGTCGGCCAGTTCATCGAGGGCAACATCCTGCAGCCCCGGCTGGTCGGCAAGAGCGTCGGTCTGCACCCGGTTTGGCTGATGTTCGCGCTGTTCGCCTTCGGCGCGCTGTTCGGCTTCGTCGGCCTTCTGATTGCCGTGCCGGCCTCGGCGGCGATTGCCGTGCTGGTGCGCTTCGCGATCGCTCGCTACCTTGAATCGCCGCTTTACAAGGGTCACGCCACAGAGTCCGTGCCGCCATTGCCGGCCGATCGCGGCGGCGGCCATCGCGCGAAGCCGCGTGGCTGAAGTGGCCGGTGAGCGAACCGATATGCCGCGCCAGCTGCCGCTCGATCTCGGGCACGGCACCGGCTATTCGCGAGACGAGCTCGTCGTCTCGGGCACCAACGCGCAAGCTGCATCGCTGATCGACCGCTGGCCGGATTGGCCGTCGCCGGTGGTCGTGCTGGCCGGGCCGGCCGGCTCGGGTAAGACGCATCTCGCCCGCATATGGCAGGAGCGGGCGCATGCCGTCGCCATCGATCCAGGCCGGATCGGCGAACACATTGGCGGGTTGGGCGTCAGGCCGGCGCTCATCGACGACATCGACAAGGCGGCGATCGATGAGCAGGACCTGTTCCACCTGATCAACGAAGCGCGCGGCGCCGGCTCGACGCTGTTGCTTACGGCACGGCGTTTCCCCTCGGCCTGGCGCGTCGCGCTGCCCGACCTCGTCTCGCGGCTGAAGGCGGCGGCGACGATCGAGATCCACGAGCCGGACGATCTGCTGCTTGCCGGCGTCATCACAAAGCTGTTCGCCGACCGCCAGGTCGAGGTCGAGCCGCATGTGGTGCAATATCTGGTGCGCCGCATCGAGCGTTCGCTCGGCACCGCCATGCGCGTCGTCGAGCGCCTCGACCGCGCCGCGCTTGAGCGCAAGACGCCGATCACCCGGGCGCTCGCGGCCGAGACGGTCAGCGCCATGGACGAAGGGCAGGGCGAGTTCGATATCTAGGCCTTTCCCTTCTCCCCTTGTGGGAGAAGGTGGCCGCGAAGCGGCCGGATGAGGGTGCTCCAGGGAAAGCCAGCGTCTCACTCCGCTGGAACACCCCTCATCCGTCTCGGCGCTGCGCGCCGATCCACCTTCTCCCACAAGGGGAGGAGGGAAAGATTACGCCCAGAGCCCGGCCAGATGCCGAGCTAGAAGATACACGCCCGTATGCGCCGCGACGTAACAGGCGGCTATAAGCACGAAGACCATCAGGCCGGCGGACCGCGACCGGGCAACGCCGTTCTGCCTCTTGCCCGGCCGGTTGTTCCAGACCCACAGGGCAGCGCACAGAATTGCCCAGACGACCATCGCCGGAACCGCGAAGCCGTAATAGGCCAAATAGGCCGGGCCAATCAGCGACAGCAGCGCCTCGACAACAGGCATCGAAAATCCCCAGTCCGAAGTCTAGACCGGCGACAAAGTGGGAAGCGAGGGATTATTTGAGCCGCGCCAGGCGTTTACGTGATCAAGCGTGAAGCATGCGGCGCAGCTGTCCCATTCCGGAACAGACTTTCCGGCATCGCTCTTGCAACGCGGACAATGCCGGCTGATCCCGGCCCCGATCGCGTTCCAGATCGGGTTGTAGGCTCGCCGGGCTCGAGGTGTTGGGGTTCTCGCCCGGCGGGTTTACCGTCCCAGCGGCCAAATGGGCTAGGTCCGCTTACCCCTTGAGCCTGTCCGCAACCGGCACAGCCAAGCGGCTAAGGCCTGACCGTGGCTGCATGCATTGGGATTCGATCAAGTCACCTACTGCCGCGAGTGCCGTGCCGCCGGCCGCGACGATCGGAATTTGCAGTTCACCAATCATGCGGTGACGCCAGAGCAGCGGAACGGCTGGACGCTTTGTCCATAAAGCGGCCCGACAGTTCCGCGCTCTGTTGGGGTGCGTTGAGTTGAACCGCCGGGCCTAGCCGACTCGGGGTTGGGGAGTCGGCCGATGCAGAGGTTACATTAGCAAGGCTGCATGAATATCACGGTTGGTTACATTCCACCGGTTTCGCTGAACTCGCCGGGCGAGGCCCCCAACAACTGCCTCAAACCCGACGAGCTGCCGGAGATCAACCCGGCAATGTCTGCCGTGCAAGGCCGATGCCAGCGTTTCCGTCCTTGAATGATACGGCTTGCCGCACCGGCATTCCTGGCATGGTGAAGAAGCAACCGGGCTTGACCGCGGCATGACCTTGACGTGCATGGCGCTGGCAAGGGAAGCCTGCCAAAGGGCGATCGCCGCAAGGGCGGCTAGGACTCCTTCGCCGATAACTTTGCCTAGCCACCTCTCAACAACTGAATTGCGGATACATCCCGCCAATTGATCAAAAACTCACCCTCCGGTGAGTCAACGGTTACGAAATCGTCGCCATTGTGAAGGTAAACATCCCCGCCGGGGCTCCATGTTCGCCAAAGGACTGGCTGCGATATTTCGATCTGGGATATGTGACCAACGCCTACGACAGCCCCGAAGTCTGCCATCATCTGTTCATAGAGCCTCTGGGCCTTTTGGAAGAACTCGAGGGCCTGCTTTGCTGCAGCTCTGGCAGCAGCATTAGCCATGAGTCCGGAGATAAAGGACAGCGCGACCGATTCGGCTATGAAGGCAGCCCCTGGTGCACCAATTATACCGAATGAAGAACTCGATTTCGGTCCAAGTGCATTGCTTGCTTGTGCACGCAAAGATTGGATTTCCGCGACCTTCGCCTCAGGGTAGAGTTTCACGCCTGTCACATGTATCCACTTCCCTGACCCTAGCATGATGCTCATCGTGTGCAGTTTCGGCGCGTTCTCGCGCGCCTTCGCCAGGTTTGAATGGATTAACCTGTTTATTGCCCGGTTTAGCTTCGAGAATGCAGGTTCGGCGCTATTGCCGTAAAAAACGACGCCGTCTTTCCCTGTGACCGGTGTCTCGCGCGTCTTAATTTGCAGGTGGCCTTCGTGCAAAGGGCTGGCTTGCTGATAAATGGTTTCCACTACGTCGGTGATTGGAATATTGGCCGTCACTTTGCCGGCTCTGCGGACAAGCACCCGATCTTCCAATAGCTCGATCGACGAGTCTTTCCCCTCGGCTATCATCCCCTGGCTCCGCCTACTCCCCATAGGGAAGATCGCGCCGACTGCGTAGAAACGCAAGCTTCGACCCGATGGGGAGCGGCTTGACGATTTCAGCGGATAACCGCAGCGTGTCCGTGGGCTTGAACACCTGCACCTTTGGCCTAACGTTTCGGCTCAAAGCCCTGTTCGGCCATGCACGCGCGGAATGTACTGCCTGACGCAACCGTGCCGGCGGTCCATAGTCGACCTGCAGCAACTTGTGTCTCGGCTGCCCGGCCATTGCAGATTGCTTTGGCTCGCTCGAAACGTGCATCATAGCTGCCTGTTGCGATTGGCCTCCATTCGCTTGACGAACTGCTGTTGCAGCCAGCGAGAATGCCGAATGCCGAGAGTATGCAGATGCTGTGAACCGGAAACATGGCCTCTCACTCCTAAAGGCACCGCCGCCATCCCACTATTCGCGTCGCAGGTAGCCCCGAGCACCGCAACGCCGATTGCGGCGATGTAGAGCGGGACCGGCATCCCTAGTTTATTCGACACGGATGCTGCAGACGGTACTCAAGGACGTGCGCGATGATTTCTTCCTCTTTGTCAAGTTTCTGGGCCAAGGTTACCTTGTCGGTCGTCTCAAAACGCGGCATCGAACGAATGAGATCGTAGAGTTGCGGGTTGCATTCGAATGCAACCGTCCTGGCAACAAGGTCGGCCGGCTCGCAAAGATCCTTGAATTTCTGAAAGCCTGCGTCGAGGCACGCCTCATAGGCGTCTCGTGTCGCGTCAGCATTCGCTCCGCCGATCGACATGGCGATAAAAAGGAGAGACACAAAGCTCGCTCTCATTCGGCCTATTCCTTAGTACTTGAAATCCGGAGTAGAACCGGCTGCACCGAGTTCCATGTCAATGCAGCTATCGAGAACAGTATACGATCCCTTGCCACCCATGCTGGCTAGGTTGTCACAGTAGTTTCGGGTTTTAATTGGCAGCGAGGACCATTCGGGCTTACGCTTGTTGTAAGCGTTTTGCTCCATGTCGATGCAACTGTTGTAAACGGTCGACGACCCTCCACCCATGTCGGATAGCTGCCTGCAATAACCCGCCGCGTCATAGCGCGGCATTTGCTGGGCGTTTGCCGCCATGAACGTTGCCGGTATGGCGCCGATTAAAACAACGGCCCGACAACGCGAGTGCCCGCTTTTCATGGAATTTGCCCTCCACTTCCCCGAGCAAGCATCGCGCAACCGTGGCGCGCACGCAAGCCGCTCATGGCCGTGACATCGGCAAGTATCGGGTGCTATCGGTAGAAGTGGCGTTGAGACAGGGGGGGAGACTTCAGTTGGCTAAAAAGGATGCTCAGCCGTATACGCTCACATGGACGATCTCGATCGTCGCGCTTCTGAACTCAGTAATCTCAGTATTTGTTGTTGTGGTCCCCGTAGCAATCAATCTGTTCACGCCAAAGAATTCAAACCTTATCTACTCCATCCAGGCGAGCGCAGACCCGGTTTCGATCGGACTGCTGGTTTCAAACAGCGGCACCAGGGCGGGCACTGTCTCCGGCGCCTCGCTGTCTGGCAACATCGGCAACAAGGAAGTGGACGGTCTAGAGCTTCGCATCGCCGAGCTGGGCGGCAGCGCGGCTATCGTAGCCCCGAGCGAAACAAAGCTATTTACGCTCGCCGTTCAAAAGCCGGTGTCGGGCATGCACGTATTCGAAATACTTCCCTGCGGAGGCGCGGTCGCGATGTCCATCGATGTGAGTTCAACAGATTTCCAGGGGCAAAGACAGAATGCCCGCTTGCCCATAAACTGTTCTGAGCAGCGCAACTTTCTTATCAGCTTGGCCGAAATGCCCGAAAAGCACTGAAAGGCGTGCTTGATTTAAGTGGTCGGAGTGGCGTGATTCGAACACGCGACCCCCTGATCCCAAATCAGGTGCGCTACCAGGCTGCGCTACACTCCGACGTCCCGCGGCGTATAGGGGGCGCACGCCCGGAAGGCAACACAAAAACGGAGGCCAAAGCCACCGTTCGATTCAGCGCCTCAGGCCGGCGACCTTCCTGGCGATCGCCGCGGCCTGGATTGTCGCGTTGGAGAAGCAGCCGCGAATGCTGGGCCGCATGCCGGTGAACCAGAGCCCGGGCAGCTTCGGGTCGCTCGCGGCGCCGTTGAACAGCGGCACGCCCTTGGCGTCGAGGACGCCGAGCTTGCCCAGCATCGTTTCCAGTCCGGTGCGGTAGCCGGTGGCGGCAATGACGATGTCGGGCGCAATTCGTTGGCCATTGTCGAGCACGACGCCGTCGCGCCTGAATTCGCGCAACTGCGGCACGACTGTGATGCGCCCGGCCTTGATGGCCTTGACTGCGCCGTCGTCGGCGGCGATCGCGGTATAGTCGGAGCCGAGCCGGCTGGCGCCGCCCGATGGGGCAGGGGGCAGGCCGTATTTCGTCAGATCTCCGAACACCAGGCGCTGCGTTGCCGCCATGGCCGCGTCCGCGAGCCATGTGGGCAGGTTGGCCATGAGCGGCGATATTCGATGCACCGCGATCTTGCCGATGCGCTTGGGCAGCAGCGAAGGGCCATTGCGCGCCGAAAGCCACATCTGGCCCGTCTCGATGCGGGAAAGATGGTTGAGCGCGTCGAAGCCGGAATTGCCGGCGCCGACCACCAGGACCTTTTTGCCGGCATAGTCGCTTGCCCTTCCGAAATCGGCCGAATGGATGATCGACCCCGAAAACTCCTCCATGCCTGGCCATGCCGGGATGAAGGGCTGCCGGTCGCGTCCGGTGGCGATCACCACATATCGCGCCGCCTTCAAGCCCTCGCTTGTCCGCAGCAGCCAATGGTCGCCACGAAATTCGATCTCATCGACCTTGATGTCGAAGGCGATCGGCAGCCGGTGCGTTTCGGCGAAATCGTTGAGGTGGCGGATGACGGCGCTGCGGTGCGGGAAGGCGGGCGTGCCTGCCGGATAGGAAACGCCCGGCAGTGAGGAGAGCTCGCGATGCGTGTTGAGATGCAGATTGTCGTGGCGGCGATGCCAGGGCTCCGCCAACCGCCGTTCGCGTTCCAGAACCTGCACCGTCACGCCGGCCCCGGCCAGCGCATGCGCGGCGGCAAGCCCGGCGGCGCCTCCGCCGACGACAATCGCGCCGTCCAGTATCGCTGGCTCGCCGGCCCCCAACGGCGAGACTTTCGTATCCGCGCTCATTCGTATCTTTGTCGTCGCCATCATGCCTTCAAGTGGCACGACCATGTATCCGATGTATGCCGCTCACAGGCCAAAAGGAATAGGTGCGTGTTGCAAAGCCCCCCGGCATTGTGTCGCGGATTTTTGCAAGCGCCGGCTAATGAACCGGGTCGGCATGGCGATGCACCAGCTTGAACGCGCCGTCCTCCAGCCGAAACACTTCCGTCACCCGCAAGGTCATCTCGGTCGCCTCGCCGTTCTTGCCGATGCGCGCCTTGGCATGCTGCAAGCCGCTCCAGAAGGCCAGATCGCCGCTGGACGACGCTTGCAGCACCTCGAGGTCGGTGTTGCCGCCTCTGTGGAAGCTCGCGGCGTCGCGTTCGTAACGGCCGGCCACCGCTTCGGCGCCTTCGAGATGGTCGCCGCGCGGTGAGAAGAATGTCGCCGGCCCGGCACGGGTGACGATCGCCTTCAGCGAGGAGGCATCGCCATTGACATAGTCCTCGGCGATCTTCTCGCGCTGCTTCATGAAGGCATCGAAGGACGAGCCGCCAGGATGCACCGTCCTGATCCATGTCTCCAGGCTGGCCATGAAATCCTCGAGGAAGGCCGCGGTGTCGGTGTTGGTTACCGCGCCTTTGTCGTCCAAGAGTTCCGCGACATTGCCGATATAGGCCTCCGGCTGCTGCATCACCGGCATGTCGAGGAAGGCGAAGGTTTGTCTCAGCGCATGATTGGCGCCGAAAGCGCCGAGCTTGTGCGGTGTGACGCTGACCACGCCTGCGGGCATGCCCTTGAACACGCTCTTGCCCGGCGGGCGCGAGCCGACATCGAGCGCATTCTTCAGGCAGCCCGGGATCGAGCGGTTGTATTCCGGGGTGACGAACAGCACCGCGTCGCATTCGCGCATCGCCGCGCGGAAGACCGACCACGCTGCCGGCGGATCGTCACCGTCCAGATCCTCGTTGTAAAGCGGCAGCTCGCCGATCTCGATGAAGCGGCAGCGCACCGAATCCGGCGCGCGGGCGGCCAGCGCCTTGGCGATCTTGCGGCTGAAGGACTGGGCGCGCAGGCTGCCGACAAGCACGGCGAGCTGCAGGACGGTGTGCTCGATTGCATTGGTCATGGCGAAACGTCCGCTTCTGATTGAAGGCTCACGGGGAAGGCTGCCCGGCATGGCGACCCGACCTTTCGATAATGTCGCCGGCGCGGCGAGGTTCCCTGCGCCGGGGGAGCGCAGGGCCGCTTGCGGCCTTGCCGCCGCGGCCATTGCACAGTAATGACGGATTGGCGCGAGATTTCAGGCTCCCGACAGGGTGCTCAAGGGTGGCGCGCCAAACCAGGGTGCCCGGATTGTCGGGCGGCAAAGAGGTGGTCATGTCCGCGCGCATTTTCAGTCCAGCCAAAACCGCGATGCAATCCGGCAAGGCAAAGACCGGACATTGGGTGCTGGAGTTCGATCCCGCCCAGCGCAAGAAGATCGACCCGCTGATGGGTTACACCACCTCGGGCGACATGCTGAGCCAGGTGAAGCTCACCTTCGAGACGAAGGAAGAAGCGGTGGCTTATGCCGAGAAGGAAAAGATCGCCTATCGCGTCGAAGAGCCGAAGGAAGCCAAGCGCCGGCAGATTTCCTATTCGGACAATTTCCGCTATGACCGCAAGACGCCCTGGACGCACTGACTTCCCCGAGTCTTGCATCGCTTGGCGTAACCCAACAGCCGGCCCGGCCGGCCGACGGTCCCGTAGCTCAGCTGGATAGAGCACCGGCCTTCTAAGCCGATGGTCGCAGGTTCGAATCCTGCCGGGATCGCCATTCCTTTGGCGCGATTCTTGCGGACTTCACTTCCGCATCAGTTTAGGGGAGGGCTCGGTCAGCCATTGCTTGCCGTCTTTCTCGCTGGCCCATGGATTGCCGAAGGCCTTGGTCGGCAGCGGTTCTTCGTCAAATTCGAGCCGTACCTTCACAGCCCGCCGCTCGCGCCGATGCTCGGCTTGCTTGAATGCCTTGTCGCTGTCGGCTGTGGTCATGCCGACGATCGGGGTATTTCTTCGGGACCGGCTCATAGGCGTTCCTTATCACAGATGTGCGAAATAACGCAGCGCGAGCGGGCCTGCTGTAGTGGTGACAAATCTAAACCTCCGCCAGCAACTCCGTCAGGAACTCCACGAACGCCCGCACCTTGGCGGTGCGGTATTGTCGCGAGGGGTAGATCGCGTGGAGCGGGAAGGACTCGTCGGACCAATCCGGAAACAGGTCGACCAGCCGGCCGTCGCGAACCTGCTCGCGCGTGGCGAACTCCAGCACCTGCGCGATGCCGGCGCCGGCAAGGCAGGCGTTGAGCATGGTCGGCGCGTCGGAGGTCATCAGCCTGGTCTGGAGGCTGACTGGCAGCACCTCGCTGCCGCGGCGAAATTCCCACTCATAGGCGCGGCCATGCGCAGCGTCCAAGAAATCGATGGCGTCGTGGTCGGGCAGGTCGGCAGGGTGCCGCGGACGCCCCCGGCGCTCGATATAGGCGGGCGCCGCGACCGTGAGTATGCGCGTCTCGAACAGTTTGCGCGCGGTGAATGAGCCGGCCGGCGGATCGCCGAAGCGCAAGGCAAGATCGAACCCGTCCGCCACCAGGTCGCCCACCGCGTCGCGCATGATGAGCTCGAGGCGAAGCTCCGGATAGAGCGCCAGGAACCGGCCGGCATGCCCGGCCA
Source organism: Mesorhizobium sp. WSM3859 (assembly GCF_002295065.1). Lineage (GTDB taxonomy): Bacteria > Pseudomonadota > Alphaproteobacteria > Rhizobiales > Rhizobiaceae > Mesorhizobium. Next base: position 136,972 of record NZ_NSGG01000002.1, on the reverse strand, counting down.
GCACCAGTTGCGAGAAGAACGGATCGACATTGACGCGCAGCCTGCCGCGAACCACCGAGGTTGCGCCGGTGGCCTCGACAGCCGCCTCCTCGATGCCGTCGAGGTGAGGGCCGACCCGCTCGTGGAAGCGCCGCCCTTCGTCCGTCAGGTGCATGGTACGCGTCGTGCGGTCGAGCAGCCGCACCCCGATACGGGCCTCCAGCCGCTGGATGGCGCGGCCGACCCCCGAGGCGGTCATGCCGAGCGAGTCCGCTGCCCGCGCCATCGAGCCGGCTTCGACCACCGCCATCAGCACCGTCACGCCGGACAGCAATCTTCCGTCATAGGGCATGCGCCATTCCCAACCTGAAGTCCGGATCATGATGACATATCGGCGCTGGGATCAGCAAGAAATGGGTGCAAAAAGACGGCCAGAGACCGCCGGCCCGTCGCAGCCGCCGGCCCGGTCACCACCACAAACGAAGGAAAGATCATGTTCGCAGTTACCGCCATTACCGGCCGCGTCGGCGGGGTCCTTTCCGAAACGCTGCTGGCATCAGGCCACAAGGTTCGGGCCGTTGTTCGCGACGAAGCCAAGGGCGCGCCGTGGCTGGCCAAAGGTTGCGAGGTCGCCATCGCCGACTTGAGCGATCGCGGGCCGCTTGCCGCGGCGCTTTCCGGCGTCGAGGGCGCGTTCATCCTGTTGCCGCCGGTTTATGATGCCGAACCCGGCTTCCCGGACGTGCTGCCGAAGATTGCCGTGGTCCGCGAGGCGCTCCACAAGGCGCTGCCGCCCAAGGTGGTAGTGTTGTCGACGATCGGCGCGGATGCCGCTGAGCCCAATCTGCTCAATGTGCTGCGCCTGCTGGAAGAGGCGCTTGCCGATCTGCCCGTGGCCGTGACGTTCCTGCGCGCCGCCTGGTTCATGGAAAATGCCCAGTGGGACATCGCCTCGGCGCGCGAGCGGGGTGTGATCGACAGCTATCTGCAGCCGCTCGATCGACCGGTCGCGATGATCTCGGCCGCGGATGTCGGCAGGACGGCCGCCGAGTTGCTGCTGGAGGATTGGCGCGGCCACCGCGTGATCGAGCTCGAGGCCGGGCAAAGGGTGTCGCCAAACCGGATTGCCGCGGCCTTTGCAAAGGCGCTTGGCCGCGAGGTCGAGGCGCGCACCGTCCCGCGCGAGCGCTGGGAGACGATCTTCCGCGGCCAGGGCATGCGCCATCCGGCTATGCGCATGCGTATGCTCGACGGCTTCAACGAAGGCTGGATCGACTTTCGCGATCCGAACGCCCAAAGGCGCAAGGGATGCATCGGGATAGACGAGGCGATTGCGAACATTGTCGGCGCGGCCAGGCGGTAAGTCTCTGTTCTTCGGGCGAACAAGCCCGAAATCCGGTCAGCGCCTAGAAGTCTTGCGCCACCCTGCCGCTGGTGCCGCCAAGATATGTATTCCAGACATAGTCGCGGATCAGTTTTCGATGATCCGTTGTCCTGCGGTGATAACTCGGGCGGTCGGGGTAGGATACACCGGCGACATGGAAAAATGCTTCCTCGATGATCTCGTGGCGCCCGACTGCCCCCGCCATCGTCATCGGGGTTTCCCGAGCGACGGCTATGGCAACGTCGCTTGCCCTGTCCAGATGCGAGTAAAGGACCTCCCAGTTCGCGCCGCCGGTATCAAGCCCCATGTTCAAGCGGGGTTCGAAGTTCAGCTTGCGCCCCACCGTGGCGGAGAAGCGATAGAAGCAGAAGCCTGCCCATAAATTCCAGTGTCGATCGGTCGGCTTTGGCTGGTGGATGTGATTCCGACCTGGAAGGAACAGCTTGCCGTAGACGGCCTTGCCTTCCATCTTGGCCGGGATGTCAAATGGCACCACCGGGAAACAGTCATGATCGATGAAGCCGAATAGCTCGGGCTCCAGGTGCCGTATAATGTTGTGATAAGCCCAGCTTATCGCGGTTCCGTGCGATCTGGACAGGTGTTTTTCCACCCGCGTCGGAAGCGCCAAATAAGGCACGCCTCTCACCTTGCAGATGCTTTCTATTGCTTCTCTCGATGCCTGATCGGTCGAATTGTCGACCACTGCCAAGGTCATTCCCGGCGGGTGCATTTCCCAGGCCTTGGCCAGTGCATCTATGACCCAGGGCGTATTGAACGCCACCGTGAAGCAGACACGCGATGTATCAATTGCCTTGAGACGATCTGCAAAAGCACGTCCAGCAGCTCGGCCACGATATTCGAAGGCCTTGTATACTAAGCCATTTCTGACTTCCTTCGCCGTGATGACTGCCGGCGATCTGGTTATGATATCGACAATCTTCAGACCCATTTGGCCTGCATAACTTGACCTCGGGAGAAAGGGAAGTCCGCCCTTCAATCCCTTAGCCTGGCCCTTAGCCTGGCATGAATGGCTATCGGAAGGTGCCGAGCCGACAGCGCTGAACGTCCGTGGCCGAACTGGTGCCACTGCGGGCGCAAAAACGATAATGATATTCGCAACGTGCTCGATCAGCGAGACATTCTTCTTCTGCCGTGAGTTCTCACAGCCAACTTAAAGCGACCACCTATCCCGCTGGCGCCAGAGGTCCGCAGGAGTGCGCCATAAGCGATACCAGCCCGCTCTTCTTATCTGCTCGGGAATTGGAGCGTTACCGTACATCTTGAAGAACTGCAGCACGCGGGGACTGGCGAAAGCCTTCTTTCCTCGCGTGTTGTAGTCGGTGACCGGGAGGTGGTGCCGGCTGAGAGCCAGGCCGCCCTGGGAGAGCGCAACGCCGATGCAGAACTGCTCTGGCGCGTCGGTCTTGGTCAACTCGCGCACGGCCAGCATCGCGGAATAAGCCTCGGTCAACGCACCAGCATTGGCCCGATGAACGCCGAGGATTCCGCTTTGCCACATCGGCTCATGACCCGTCAGGGCGTAGTGCCCGACCTTGACGCCCTTGCCCGAGAGAACCGGGTAGAGCCGATGCTGGCCCTCGCACTTGCGCATGAAGGAGCGGGTCGGAGAAATCTGCCGAAACCCCTTGGAAGGATCGGCATAAGGGTAATGGTCGGCGTCCATGAAGATGAGGCGGTCGGCGCGCTTCAGGATTTCGATCAGGCAAGCGGCCTTGATGCCGAAATGATAGCGCCGGCCGAAAGACATCAGCTCCTTCTGGTCGGCGGTGATGGCCATCGTCTCGACGGGATATCGGTAAAAAAGCTCGGGCCTGTCGGTTGCGACGATTATTTTGGCGCCGGGGCAATTGTGCAGAAGCTTGAGCGCGCTGAGCAGCGCGCCAAGGTGATAGATCTCGTTATCGCCATACGCGATATAGCCAAAAACGTCGTTCATTCGATCGAAAGGGGAGAAGTGTCCGGGATCCTCCCCCTATCAACACATGCATCCGCGATCCACCCAAAACTTCCTCGCATGCCGGCGCGGCGGTTGCGGAACACTTGGCCGATCAGTCGCTTGCGCCCGTCCGAAGTTCCTGGTTGATGGCCCGGCCGATCCGGGGCTATGTCGGCCGGAGCGTCGGAGAGGTAACCGGATGTCAGCGCTTTCCAAATGGCTGAAGGATGTGCGCTCCAGATTGCCGGAGCATGTGACGGTCGGCCGTCACACCTACGGCGTGACATGGCGAAAGGTCTTGTTCCCTTCGAAGGACGCGCCTCTGCGGGTTGGCGCCTTCTGCTCGGTCGCCGGTCAGGTGCTTTTCATGTGCTCGGGCCAGCATCCAACCGACAGCGCCACGTCATTCCCCATCCACAGCCGATTGCTGAAGCAGCCCGAACCGATCTCGAATGGCGGCAGAGCGGGCGGCATCACCGTCGGCAACGATGTCTGGATCGGCCATGGCGCCATGATTTTGCCCGGCGTCGAAATCGGTGATGGCGCCGTCATCGGGGCAGGGGCGGTGGTCACGAAGAACGTGCCGCCCTACGCGATCGTCGGCGGTTCCCCGGCAAGGTTGATCAGATACCGGTTCTCGCAGGACATCGTCGTGAAGCTGCTCGCCATCCAATGGTGGCGTTGGGACGATAACAAGGTCAAACGCGAGGCGGGTCTGCTTACCGGCCCGATCGAGACTTTTATCGAGAGGCATTTTGTGGCAGGCACCGCAACGAAATGATGGGCAGCGGTTAGCGGAACGATGAAGTCGTGTTTCTTCCTGGCGACGGATGCCGGCTACTTTCCATATGCCTGCCTGACAGCGCGCCGGATACTGGATGTCTCCACCCCGATCGACGGCTTTCTGCTCTACACCGGTGCGAGCCAGGCGGATCTTGAAGTCGCTCGGCATCTGCTGAAAGGCAGGGTCGAGCTGGTCGATGTCACCGACTTCATGACGAATTTCGGCTTTCGCTTCGGGACCTACAGCATTGCCGCTTACGTTCGGCTCTTCGCCGATCGGTTTCCGGTATTCGAGCCGTATGACCGCATCGCATACACGGACTGCGACGTTCTCTTCAACCGGGACATCAATGACCTGGCCGGACAGCGGCTGCGCGCTCCGCTGCTCGCCGCTCACGACGACTACATGTATTTCCGGCCCTCTTACCGGCAGAAGCTCAAGCTGGCGCCCGGCGCGCCATATTTCAATTCCGGCGTCGTCGCCTTCGATATGAACGCCGTCCGGGAGAGTGCGCTGCTGGAGCGCACGCGAAAGACCGCCATCGATGGCGGGATGAATGATCAAAATGCGCTGAACGTCGCTTTCGAGGGCAAATGGCAGACGATGCATCCAAACTGGAACCTGCAGTCGCTCGGAACGAGAGAATTCCGCTTCTCGCAAGCTTGGGCCAGGCATTTCGCGGGCGGCAAGCCATGGGGCAATCAGGTCGGGGTCGAACTCGACGCGCTGCGCATCTGGCGGGATCTGGCAAGGGAGACGCCCTGGGGCAGGCCTTTCCAGCAGCGCATACCCTTCGAGCGCGGCGTGGTGAAGCGATTCTTCCGGCGCTTCGACGCGGTTGCCGGCCTGTTCGGCAAGGACGTGCAGCGCCGCAGGGCCAGATATGACGGCAGCAGGATGCACGCGATCTATGCCAGGCAGGCGGATGAAGGCGCGATGGCGGTCCAGTTTCCGGAAGTGCTTGGCGGTTTCGCCTGACCAGGGCTGCCCGCTTGCCCGATTGACCATGTGCTGTGGATAGTAACCGTGCGTTTACCATGCTCCGGCGCTGGCGTTGCGGCCCGGCGCCCGACTCGCCGAAATGGGAAGGCCTGAACCCGTCAGGCAGCCCCGAAGCCCAGCGGCCGGCGTTTTCATGTACCCCACGGGATGCGTGCTGTAACGCGTTCCGCAGTATGCGCCGGCCGTAACTTCGCCCCTATGAAAATGGAAGCCCGCCGCGGCAATGGGAAACCGCGACGGGCTTGGCGACGCCCCAACGGGACGCCATGGGAAATTGAAGCTACGCCAGAAGCCCGGCGACCTTGGCCGCCTTGCGCAGCGTCTTGCGAGCTTCCACCGGGCTGCGCAGGCCGTCAAGCGCGTCACGACAGACGCGGCTCGCCGAGCGCCAGGCGCCGTCGCGCGCCTGTCCCGGCCAGCGTTGGTCGAGGCATTCCATCGCCTCGAAGCAGCTCGATACCTTGCGCTGGCCGTTTGGCTGGAAATCGATCACGACTGGTTCGGAAAACCAGACATCGTTCATCACTTTCTCCATTGTTATGATCGTCTTTTGGGCAAGCAATCAGCGCCGGATGGCGCCGATGCAGGCCGAGGGCGATTGCCGACCCGCGCGTTAACCAACCACCACGCATTAGGTTCCGAAGAATTTCGAGGCGATGATGGGCAGCGTCGGGACGAGCTCCTCAGCGATGCCGGATGGCCGAAATCGTGTGACCAAAGTCACTGCAGCACCCTCGCGGGCTGCGCTAATGAATCCGGCAGGCTTTTCTATCGATAGGCAGGCTCGCAATACGCCGCCGCCATGTCCTATTCGACCAGCACATGCGCTTCGCGCGCGGCTGCGATGAAGGCCTCCCTGGCGGCGTCGGCCGGGACGTCGCCGCGGATCGCCCGGCGGCAGGCCCGCAGCGCCTCGCCATGCAGCGCGCTGCCAGCATCGCGCCATTGGCCGGTCAGCAGTTCGGCGGCTTGTTCGGCGTTGGATATGTGGCGGATCGAGCCGGAAACGCCGACGGCGACTTCAACCGGCCTGGAGAACCATCCCTGCATCATCGCAACCTCCCGAACATATCGGAACGCGATGTTCTACCGTTGCGTTCCGCGTCAACTTAAGGTGAAGCTGCCTCGCGCGGGCGGAGCACGCTGTTCATCTTCCAAGCGGCCTGCGCGAAAGCTCGATCAGTTCCGCCTCGTCGGTAATGCCGGCCATGTAATTGGCGATGATGCGCGAGGCGCGTGCCTCCTTCTGCTCGGCGGTCTCGCCCTTGATGCTGCCATTCTCATAGACACGGCCAAGCATCGCCGTCTCATCGGGAGTGAATGTGTTGCGGGCATTGGACGCAATGGACATGGCTTCCTCCTTGAGCCGGGCTCCTTTCTTGCCCGGTTAATATTAGCATGCTTCACGGTTGAGCGTGAGTCGCGGCAAGGTAAGCTTGCCATGCACTTCGGCTGGCGCCGCCGTTGCAAGCGGCTGGCCGCCATTTTGCCGAGCCTCGTTATATTCTTGCCGAACAAGCGCTGCGCTGATACGCATTAGCAGCGCGGAATTTTTCCGAGTCTGCATTGACTTGAGCCCGAAAAACGCCGCGCGTTCTGTCCGAGACCAGCGACTCCGGCGTGGTGGCAACCGGGTTACGACGGGGTTCTGGTCGAAAAAGAAGCAGGGCAGGTCCCGTGTCGAATCGGGGCATGCCCACCAACGCTCTGGAACTCTGAAGCCATTTGCCCCCATGGCCTTCGGAAGAGCATGAACCATGGGGAAATCGATGGTTACGAAGAAACTTACCGCCAACGCAGAAAGCGCGGCAGCCTTTCTTGCGGTGATGGGCAACGAAAAGCGCCTGCTCATCATGAACTACCTGGCCCAGGGTGAACTCTCTGTCGGCGTGCTCGCCGACAAGGTCGAACTCAGCCAATCGGCGCTGTCGCAACACCTGGCCAAACTTCGCAGGTTTGGTCTGGTCGAAACCCGCCGCGATCGTCAGATGGTCTACTATTCCTGCAAGTCTTCGGCGGCGCGCGAACTTCTGGCGCTGCTCGACGGCCTGCTGGCCACGGACAAGCCGCTTGCCGGACCGGCAAGGCAGGCCTTCGTCGAGAGGATGCGGCGGCCGCAGGCCGCCTGAACGGCCTGCTACGCACGGGCGAGGCCGGGGGGCCTTCGCCCGGTGCGGCGCCTTGATGGCGCAGACTGCAATGACGCGGGCCGCGTCGCGACGCTGCCCGGTTCTCCATCACCTCCAAGCCGCTCCGCCGGCCGGACAGACGCTTCATCACGTTTCTTTGACAAGCGCAGTCTCGATGTCGGATGCTCCCGGCAAGCCGCTGATAGAACACGTTTTTCTTGCGCGGTTGGGCGCGTGGACCGACCGAAGATTACGGATTTGTAAGTCGCCCGGCTGAGCCTTGTTGGCTAGATTTCGAGTCGATCCACACCCCCGGATCATGACGGTGCCGAGCTTCCACTTCGGCTCCGTAAAGAGGCTCGCCGCTCCGGCGGGCCTCTTTCGTTTGTGGATCGGGCAATTCCGGGAAGATGTGGGAGCTCTACGGCGACGCCTTCTGTCTGGTGATCACGCTCCTCACCGCGAGCACCAGCACGGTGATGACGATCAGGATCACCGAAAGCGCCGCGATCGCCGGATCGATATTATCGCGCAGGCCCATCCACATCAGGCGCGGCAGCGTGATGGCGTTCACCGAGGTGATGAACAAAGTCACGCCGATCTCTTCCCAGGAGAGCACGAACGAGAGCAGGGCGGCGGTGACGATGCCGAACTTGATGTTGGGCATGATGACGCGCGTCGCGCGTTCCCACACGCTGGCGCCAAGCCCGCGCGCGGCCAGGTCGATACGTCGGTCGAGCTGGCTGAGCGAGACCAGGATGAGCACCGTGGCGAATGGCACCGTCATCACCGAATGCGCCATCGCGACACCCAGCCACGTATCATAGCCGAAGAACGAGGTGAGGCCGGAGACCGAGGTGAGCAGGAAATAGAGCGTGACGGCTGAGACTACCGGCGGCACCACCATCGGCAGCAGTACGAAGCCGACGAGAGCGGCGGTGAAACGCGGCTGGAACATCCAGACGCCGAGGCTGAAGGTGAGGGCAAGCGCGGTGGACAGGATGCTGCTGACGACACCGATCCTGAGCGAAAGCAGGATCGACTCCAGCCAGCGCGGATCCTCGATCAGCGAGCGGTAGTGGCGGAGCGACAGTTCACCCGTCGGCATGGTCAGCATGCGGCTCGGTGTCAGCGACACCGGGATGACGGCAAGCAGCGGCATCAGCAGGAACAATGCCACGAGCACGGCGAGGGCGAGCGAGACGGGACCGGGACGGTAGGTCGGCATCACTACACCAGCTGCTTCGGTTTGACGTAGCGGAAAAGCAGCGCCATCAGCGCGCCGACGAACACCACCAGCACGACGCTGATCGCCGCGCCCAGCCCCCAGTCCGGGCTCTGGAAGATGCGCAGATAGATCAGCTCCGCGATCATCACGGAGCGGCCGCCGCCGAGGATTGCCGGCGTGACGAAGAAGCCGAGCGAGAAGACGAAGGTGATCATCGCAGAGCCGATGATGCCGGAGCGCGTCATCGGCACGAACACCGTCCAGAAGGTGCGCATGCGGCTGGAGCCCAGGCCGCGCGCCGCAAGCAGCACGCGCTCATCCAGGCTGCGCATGGCGGATGCCAGCGGAAACACGGCGAAGGGGATCAAAAAATGCGACATGCCGACGATGACGCCGAATTCGTTGCGCACCAGGGTCAGCGGCTCCGAAATGAAGCCGATCGACTGCAGCCAGGTGTTGATGAGGCCGCGGTTGGATAAAAGCGCCACCCAGCCGAAGGCGCGGGTGAGTACGGAAATCCAAAATGGCACCAGGATGCAGAATTCGGCCAGCACGCGCTGCACCGGGCTGCCGCGCACCCACACCACCGTGATGGCGTAGGCTGCGGTGACCGAGACGAGAGTGACGATCGCCGCGATGCGCAGCGTGCGGATGAACACAGACTGCACCAACTCGTCGGTGAGCAAAGCGTGGTACTGGCCGAGCCCGGGCGTGGGAAGCGTAAAGCTCCACTTCACCACGCCAAGGAACGGCCAGGCATAGGCAAGGATCAGGAACAGGAGCAGCGGCGCCATCAGCACCGCCGCGCCCATCCTGTCGGAGAGGGTGCCTCTCATAGGTCTGAAAATCTCGGCCTGATCAGGCAGAGATGATCTTGGTGTATTCGTCGAGCGCCGCGCCGTAGTTCTTGGCGTACCACTCCATGTCGAGCGCGATCTGCTTCTTCATGTTCTCCGGATCAACCGGATTGATGCGCTTCTTGTCGGCCGGGATCAGCGCGTCGGTGGCCGGATTGGCCGGGCCCTGGCCGAGCTTGTCGAACATCACCAGTTCCTTTTGCGGATCCTGGGTGCTGGCGATGAACTTCATCGCCGCATCCTTGCCGCCGGGATTGTTCTTGAGCACCGCCAGCGCGCCGGGCGAGATCAGGCCCTGGTCCCAGATGAACTTGATCTGGCCGCCTGAGTCCTGCTCGATCAGCGAGGCGCGCGTCGACCACACGATCGCCATCGAGGCCTCGCCGTTGAGCAGCACGCTCTGGCTTTCGGCGCCGCCGCCCCAATAGGAGACGACGTTCTCCTTGAAGGCGGCGATCTTGTCATGGGCGCGCTTCAGGTCGAGCGGGTAGAGTGAGGCGGGCGCCACGCCGTCGGCGAGAAGAGCCGCCTCCCAGCTCGACACGCCCCATTTGTAGAGCGAACGCTTGCCGGGGAATTTCTTGACGTCGAAGAAGTCGGCCATGCCGGTCGGCGCGTTGGAGCCGAATTTCTGCGAGTCGTAGGCGATGACGTAGGAGAAGAAATAGGTGGACGCCGCGTACTCCCAGCCGAAGCCCGGCCGCATCTTGCTCTTGTCGACGACCTTGTAGTCGATCGGCTCGAGCATGCCCTGGCCGCCGAGCGTGATGGCCGAGAACGGATCGACGTCGACCAGGTCCCAGGTCGGCGCGCCGCTCTTGAACTGCGCGGCGATGGCGCCTTCGGTCGGGCCCGAGCCGTCCATCTTGACCGGGATGCCGGTGTCCTTGGTGAACGCCTGGCCATAGGCGGCGTCGTAGGCGGTGATGGCGTCGCCGCCCCAGTTGACCAGCACCAGCCCTTTGGTCTCGGCATAGGCGCCGGTCGAGCGCAGCAGCATCGGCGTGCCGGCAAGCACGAGGCCGGCAAGCTGCGCGAACTGGCGCCGCGAGATCTCGCCGCGCTTGGTCCGCTCGGCGAGGGATTCGATCGTCTGTTTCTTTGTATCGCTCATGTTAGTTCCCCTTGTTGTCGTTGATATGGATCCGGAAGCCGGTGCGGCGATATCAGGCCGCAGCGGCGCTCATTGTCCTCCGTCCGGAAGGAGGAAACCCTTTTCGGCCGGCCAGGTCAGCCAGACGGAATTGCCTTTGCTCAAGGCCGCGGCCGCGACCTCGTTCGGCACCGAGACGGTAACCTTGGCGCCCTGGCGCGTTGTCAGGTCGAGCTTGGTCGCGGCGCCCAGATAGGTCGAGGCCACGGCTGTCGCGGCAATGCCGTTCTGGTTGACTGACGCTTCCGGCGCGATCGACATGTCCTCAGGGCGGATCGCGAGGATGGCGTCGCCTTTGATCGCTTCCGCCTTGCAGCGCATGTTGACCGCGCGGTCTTCGCAGAGCCCTGTGGCGCCATTGTCGGCGGGGCGCACGCCCTTCACCGGCAGCATGTTGATCTCGCCCAGGAACTCGGCGACGAAGCGGTTCGCCGGCCGGTCATAGACCTCGTCCGGCCTGCCCACCTGCAACAGCTTGCCGTGGTTGAAGATGGCGACGCGCGAGGACAGCGCCAGCGCCTCGCTCTGGTCGTGGGTGACGAAGACGAAGGTGGTGCCGGTCTCCTGGTGCAGCCGCTTCATCTCGGCCTGCATCTGGCCGCGCAGGCTCTTGTCGAGCGCCGAGAACGGCTCGTCGAGCAACAGCACGCCCGGCCCGAACACCAGCGCGCGAGCGAGCGCTACGCGCTGCTGCTGGCCGCCGGAAAGCTGCGCCGGCAATTTCTTCTCGTGGCCCTTGAGGCCGACGCGCTCGACCATCTCGCCGACGCGGGTTTTGATCTCGGCGGCGGATTTCTTTCGCACCTTGAGTGGGAAGGCGATGTTCTGCTCCACGCTCATATGCGGAAACAGCGCATAGCCCTGGAACACCATGCCGGCGGCGCGCTGCTCGGCCGGGCGGTTGGTGATGTCGACGCCGTCGCTGAAAAGCTTGCCCTCGCTCGGCTGCACGAAGCCGGCGAGGATCATCAGGAAAGTGGTCTTGCCGGAGCCGGAAGGGCCAAGCAGCGTCAGGAACTCGCCGCGGCCGATATCGAGCGACAGATTGTCGAGCGCCCGGAACGAGCCGAAGCTCTTGCCGATCCCGTTCGCTTTGATTTCTGCGGCCCGGCCGGGTTGCTGCATCCTGGCTCTTTCCTCAGTTCCCGATGAAATCGTAGGCATGGCTGCGGCTCACCGCAACCGAATAGTTTTCGCCTGATCGGCAAATTTGATTCACGGGTGGGAGAGAGGAGCCGCGCAGGAGCTGCCAATCTCCCCCCTTGTGGGGGAGATGCCCGGCAGGGCAGAGGGGGGCGCGAAGGGACGCTACTTTCGCGGCAATCTGTCCCGGGCGCAACCGGCGATGTGCGGGTTCAAAATAGCGGATAGGCTGGCGGGACAGCGCCCCCCTCTGTCCTGCCGGACATCTCCCCCACGAGGGGGGAGATTAGCTAATCGCAATCTGCCTAAACCCTGCTTTCCGAAAGCTTCGCCCTCAGCCAGTCACTGAAGGCATTAAGCACTGGGTGCCCCGCCTTGGCGTGCTCGAAGACCAAGAAATAGGCGCGCGGCGAGGGCACTGACGCCTCGAACGGCTTGACCAGCCGGCCCTCGCTCAGTGCACGGCGGCCGAGCAATTCGTCGCCCAGGGCGATCCCTTGGCCGGCAATCGCCGCCGAGAAGACGAGGTTCATGTCGGAAAAGAAGATGCCGCCTTCGGTATCGGGATTTTCCACCTTGGACAGCGCCAGCCAGCGCGCCCAGTCCTCGGTGTCGCTGAGATGCAGCAGATTGGCGCGCAGCACGTCGGCGGGCTTCGCAAAGCCTCCGACCTTGTTGAGCAGCGTCGGGCTGCAGAGCGGCATGAAAGAGACCTCGCAAAGCAACTCCACCGCCCGGTTCGGCCAGTTGCCGACGCCGAAGGCGATGAAGGCGTCGGCGTCCGGATTGCTGACATCGTCGAGCCGCCGTGGCGTGAGTACGGACAGCGCCACATCCGGATACATTTGCTGGAACTCGCCGATATGGGTGCACAGGAACATCGAAGCGAAGCCCGGCGGGCAGGAAATGGCGAAGGAGCCGCCGACGCCAGCGCCGTTGGTCTGCGTGCCGGCGTCGCCTAGCACGGTCAGCGCCTTGCGCACATCCGAAGCGTAGCGCTGGCCGCGCGGCGTGAGCGCCACGCCCTTGCCGATGCGCTGCAACAGATCGAAGCCGAGATCGCGCTCGAGCAGCCGAAGCTGATGCGATACGGCGCTGCGGGTGAGGTGGAGTTCGTCGGCGGCGCGCCATACGCTGCCATGACGGGCAAAACTGTCTAGGGCGCGCAGCGCCTGCGTGGACGGTATTCGCAAGAGGCCTCAGGTGAACCGAATTTGCACGAGCCGGGAAAACATATCACTTTTTGACAAGCCGCTTCACTGCTTTCTTTGCGGCATGGACAAACCGGTGACGAGTTCCGCGCAGGAAACCGCCCTTGCCACGATCGACAGCATCCAGCCGCTGCTGTCGGCCTGGACGCGCACCATCTTCGACTTCGGCGAGACCGCCTGGCGCGAGTACCAGTCGGCAGCCTGGTATGTCGACCGGCTGAAGCGCGAGGGCTTCTCGGTCGAGGAAAGGTCGGGCGGCATGCCGACGGCCTTCTGTGCGCACTGGACGAATGGCGAGGGCCCGGTGATCGGCATGTATGGCGAGTACGACGCCGTGCCCGGAAACTGCCAGGATGCAGCGACGGTGAAGCAGCCGCGGTCCGGTCTGGGCTTTGAGGCAGGCGGCCACACCGATCCGCATTCGGGTCTCGGCATCGGCAGCCTTGGCGGGCTTCTGGCCACCAAGGCGGCTATGCTGGAGCACGGCATCAAGGGCACGCTTCGCTTCACCGGCGAGCCGGCCGAGAAGGTGAGGGGCTCGAAGCCGATCCATGCGGCAAAAGGCTATTATGATGGCCTTGCCGGCATGATCTCGTTCCATCCCTTCTACATGCTGCCGCTTTGCAACACCGCGCGCTGGGACACGCATTGCGGCGCCGCCTATTCGATGATCTATCGCTTCGTCTGCGACGAACCCGAGAACTGGGGCCGCGCGGCAGGGCATGGCGCGCCGATCCCGCAAGCGCACTCCGCGGTCAGGGCGCCCGGCGCCAACGACGCGCTGATGATGATGTACATGGCCTCCAAGGCGCTGCGCGATTCCATGCTCACCCATCAGGGCGGCTGGTCGATCAGCGAGGCGATCCTGACGGCAGGGCAGGCGACGGCCGACAATTTGCCGGCTGGCCTCGCCGAGATCCAGTACATGATCCGCGTGCCGACCATTGCCATGGCGGGGCAGGTCACTGCCGTGCTCGACCGCAACGCCGAAGCGGCGGCAAAGATGAGCGGCTGCCGCTACGAGCGCCACTGGGTGTCGAAGTCGCGGCCGGGGCTCGCCAACCACGCCATGGCCGACATCACTTATCAGGCGCTGTCGACCGTCGGCGCGCCGCAATGGAACGAAGAGCCGAGGGCCATTGCCCGCGAGGTCCAGGTCAACGCCGGCGGCGAGGCGACGGAAAACCCGTTCATCGATGAACTGGAACGGCTGATCACGCCGCAGGAGGCAGAAGCGATCCTGCGCCGCGACTTGCCGCCGTCGCAGGTGAACTCCACCTCCGACGATTACACCGACATGAGCTGGCACGCGCCGACGTCGCGTTTCTATGTCGCCCGCCCGGCATTGCGCGCGGCCAAGGGCCATGTCTATCCATCCTGGGCGATGAACGCGCTAGGCGGTATTTCCGCCACCATCGATCCGATGGTCACCTGCGCCGCCAAGACCGTCGCGCTGACGGCGCTGCGCCTGCTGGAGGACAAGGCCGCGCGCGACGCCGCCATGGACGAGTTCGTCGAGCGAACCGGCGGCGGCGTCGGCGGCTCGAACTGGATAGCGCCGCTTTGCGACTACGAGGCGCCGATCAACTTCCGCTGGCCGGAATATGTCACCACGCCGCGCGGGCGGGACTGGTGGATCCCGGCTGCTTCCACCGCATGACAACAAAACCGATCGAGGAGAACACCATGACTGTCCATGACCGCATCGTCGCCGAGCCGTTCTCGCTGCAGCGCCGCAACCCCAATGGCGGAACCAAGCCGCTGACCGCCTGGGGCTTCGCCAACGAGACGGATGTCTTGACCGACGTGCTGCTCGGCTCGCCCAATTTCCTGCGCCATCTGTCGACCAGCTCGCTGTCCAGAAAACATCTGCGCGAGGCGCCCTGCAACGTCCAGATCGCTCAGGCGCAGCACAAGGACCTCGTCGCGGCCTATGAGCATTTCGGCGTCAACATCCACTGGCACGAGCCGACGCCGGAACTGCCGATGCAGGTCTATTCGCGCGACTCCAGCGTCATGACGCCTTACGGCGCCTTCATCACCGCCATGGCCAACTGGTGGCGGCGCGGCGAGAACTATGCCGCCATCCGCACCTATGAGAAGCTCGGCATCCCGATCTACGACATGGTGACCGCCGGCACTTTCGAGGGCGGCGACTTCAACGTCATCGAGGACGGCGTCGTGCTGATCGGCTGCGGCGGCGCCCGAACCCAGGAAGAAGGCGCGCGCCAGGTGAAGGAATGGTTCGACAAGGAAGGCTGGGAGACGCGGCTCGCCTTCATCGACGAGTACTATGTCCATATCGACCTGATGGTGGTGCCGATCGCCGAAAAGCTCACCGCCGTCTGCCTTGCCTGCACCGAGCCCGGCATCGTCGACTGGCTGAAGGGCAAGGGCCATGAGATCATCGACGTGCCCTTCCAGGACACGATGGCGCTCGGCTGCAACTTCATGTCGCTTGGCAAGGACAGGGTGATCGCCCCGACCTCCAGCAAGACGCTGATCGAGAAGCTTAAGGCTCAAGGCTTCGAGGTCGCGGCTGTCGACATGAGTGAGATCTCCAAGACCGGCGGCGGCATCCACTGCATGGCGCAGGCCCTGAAGCGCGTGCCGGCGTAACGGGCTGTCGAGTCCGAAGCCACCGAAGGGGAACGCTTATTCCCCTGGCCTTCGGGCCAGGGGTATTTTCTATTGCAGGCCCGGCCTGTCAGGAGACTTCGCCACATCCGTTCCGATCATCCTGGCCCTGGGCTAGGCTCCGGCCAGCCGAAAACAGGATTGCCGCAAAGATGATCGTCCAGGCCTGCATCAACGGTGCCCGTCCCGCCAGCTTCCATCCTGCCTTGCCGCTCGATCCCGAGGCGATAGCGCGCGACGCAGCCGCCTCGATCGCTGCGGGCGCGGCCGAACTGCATGTCAATGCGCGCGGAGGCGATGGCCAGGAAAGCCTGGCGCCGGAAGCGATGGACAGGACGGTCGCGGCACTCCGCCGCGCCTGTCCGGGCACGCTGATTGGCGTTTCCACCGGCGCCTGGATCGAGAGGGACGACCTGCGCACGCTGGTTGCCATCTCCGGATGGCGCGTGCTGCCCGACTATGCCTCGGTCAATCTCAGCGAGACAGCGGCGCCCGTCGTCATGGAAAGCCTGCGCCAGCGCGGCATCGGTATCGAGGCCGGGCTGGCCTCGATCGGCGACGCGCTCAGGCTTGCCAGTCTCGACCATGGCGGGCGGGTGCTGCGCGTGCTGATCGAGATTTCCGAGCAGACGCTGGACGAGGCCTTCGCTGTCGCCAACGGCATCGAAAAGGTGCTGCAGCGCGAGGGTATCCAGCGTTCGATCCTGCTGCATGGCGAGAACGCGACGGTGTGGCCTTTTGTTCAGCGGGCGGCGCTGCGGAAATTTTCGACCCGAGTTGGGTTGGAGGATGGCAAGGAGTTGCCGGACGGCAGCGTGGCGGATGGCAACGCCGCGCTGGTTGCCGCGGCGGTGGGGATTTATCGCGGAGTGTGATCCTGGTTCCTCGCCCCACGAAGTGGGGAGAGGTGGCTCGGCGAACCCGAGACGGAGAGGGGAGCGCCTTACGAAGCCCCCCTCTCCGTCCGCTTCGCGGCCACCTCTCCCCGCCTCTGGCGGGGCGAGGAAAGGCGCTATTGCGTATCCGCGTGGGCCCTCAACTCGGCGCGCTTCTCATCCGACACCACGGCGAGGTCCAGAACCTTCTGCAAGCCCGCCGCGTGGCGGAAAGTCGGCTCGGTCTGCACGCCGCTCTTCACCGCCTCGACGAAGCGCTGGTAATTGGTCGGCACGGATCCTGCGTCAAGTTCCTCCCATTTGGCGCTCTCGATATTGTCGCCGATACAGGCCTTCAGTTGCGAACCTTCGAGATTGTGCACCACCTCGACGCCGCCCTTGTCGCCATGGATGCGCAGGCGCAGTTCGTTGATATGGCCGGTGGCCCAGCGGCTGGCATGCACCACGCCGAAGGCGCCGTTGGAAAAGTCGAGCGTCATGGCGAAGCTGTCATTGGCGTCGAGCTGGTAGTCGCCAATGCGGTTGCCCGGCGCCTTGTCGAAGGCGCGCAGCCGGCAGAAGACATGGTCGATGTCGAGCGCGGCGCCATAGCTGGCGAAATCGAGGATATGGATGCCGACGTCGCCGAGCACGCCGTTGGAGCCGTGGCCGCGTGACAGCCGCCACAGCCATTTCGGATCGGTGCGCCAGTCGCCCCAGAATTTCGACACCAGCCAGCTCTGCAGATAAGACGCCTCGACATGGCGCACGGTGCCGATCTCGCCGGCCTGGACCATGTGGCGCGCCTTCTGCAGCGCGGCCACATTGCGATAGGTGAGGTTGACCATGTTGACGATGCCGGCGGCTTCCGCCGCGTCGGCCATTTCGCTGGCCTTGCTGAAATTTTCCGCCAGCGGCTTCTCGCACAATACCGGCTTGCCGGCGGCGACCAGCGCCATGGTGGTCGGATGGTGGATGCGGTCGGGGGTGACATTTGCGACCGCGTCGAAGCCGCCCCAGTCGATCGCCTCCTCCAGCGAGGTAAAGCGCTTCGGAATCTTGTAGGCGTCAGCGTACTCGGCGACGCGAGCCGCATCGACATCAACCGCGCCGACGATGTCGACGCCCTCGATGGCGCCGAAGCGGCGGGCATGCTCCTGCGCCATCCAGCCGGTACCCAGTATCAAAAGCCGCATTTTCTGCTTCTCCGAGCGATTTGGTTCGATTCAATAACGCCAGGCGAATGTGACCCAGGCGCTGTCTCCGCGCAATCCAAAGTAAAGAGGGAAGCGCATTTTTAGCGGAAGCCGGCCTCGCCATGCGCGTGCAGCTTACCGCCGCGCTCGACGATCGGCTCCAGCGCCTTCTCGACCGGCACGTTCGGCGCATTCAGGATGGCGGGCTTCGACCCTTGCGGGTTGTGCGCCCATTTCACCGCATTGCGCAGCACCTTGTGCACGGTGGCGTCGTGATAGGTCGGATAGGTCTCGTGTCCGGGCCGGAAGTAGAAGACATTGCCGGCGCCGCGCCGGTAGGTAAGGCCTGAGCGGAACACCTCGCCGCCCTGGAACCAGGAAATAAAAACGGTTTCCAGCGGCTCAGGCACGGCGAACTGCTCGCCATACATCTCCTCGTTCTCGAGCTCGAAGAACTCGCCGACGCCTTCGGCGATCGGATGGCTGGAGCTTGTTACCCAGAGCCGCTCGCGCTCGCCGGCCTCGCGCCATTTCAGCGTGCAGGGCGTGCCCATCAGCCGCTTGAAGATCTTGGAGAAATGGCCGGAATGCAGCACGATCAGCCCCATTCCTTCCCAAACGCGTTTTGCAACACGCTCGACAACCTCGTCGGCCACCGCGCCATGATCCTTGTGCCCCCACCAGACCAGCACGTCGGTGTCGGCAAGACGGGATACCGGCAGGCCGTGCTCCGGCTGCTCCAGCGTCGCCGTCGAGGCCGAAATCGCCTCGTCGGCATTCAGCGCCTTGGCGATGGTCGCATGCATGCCTTCCGGATAGATGGAGGCCACCACCTCATTGGTCCGCTCATGGATGTTCTCGCCCCAGACGACAGCGCGAATTGTCATGGATTGCCTCGTGAGTGATTGGGAGCCGCCCCGCGCCATAGATAGCGCCTTCGCCCGGTATTGAAAGCGGTTTTCGACCTTCGCTTCGCAGTGCATGGAGACCGGCGGGAAAGTCTCCCTTGTCGGCCAACGATATAGGTCCGTATGCTTCGACGCTGATTAAGCCGCCGCGCAGCCGATTGGCAAGCGCCGCGCCTCGGCTACAATGTCAGCCATGGGCGAAGTGCTTGTAGGGACAGCGATCTTTGCTTGCCTGGCCGGGGCGTCGCTGGTCAGCCTGATGGTGCACGAGCGCTTCCCCGCTCACCACCTTGGGGACGACACCAGCGCGGTGCTGCGGCTTGCCGCGAACCTTTTCGTGGTGATGGCCTCGCTCATGCTTGGCCTGATGATCAACTCGGCCCGGAACACATTCGAGTCCATCAACGGCAACGTGCACACCTTCGCCACCGATCTCATTCTGCTCGACCGAACGCTCCGACTCTATGGGCCGGAGGCGGACAGCGCCCGACAGTCGCTCACCGCCTATGTCCAGCGCGTCGTCGAGACCTCCACGGCCGACAGCGACACGACCGTCGTCCCGAACAGGCTGTCGGAGCTGCTGCTCAATCAAGTCGGCGACCTCATGGCGGGATTGACGCCCACAGATGCCAGGCAGACCGCTGCGCAGCAGGCCGCGACACAGCAGCTGCAAAAGCTGGTCGAGCAACGCT
Source organism: Mesorhizobium sp. WSM3859 (assembly GCF_002295065.1). GTDB lineage: Bacteria > Pseudomonadota > Alphaproteobacteria > Rhizobiales > Rhizobiaceae > Mesorhizobium. The sequence goes on along the minus strand of NZ_NSGG01000002.1, from coordinate 117,837 downwards.
GGATACTTGCCGAGCAGTCCGAGGGCGCCATTCCCGCACCATTGATCGTCCTGCTCATCGCCTGGCTGACGCTGATCTTCGCCAGCTTCGGTTTCAGGGCGCCGCGCAATGGGACCGTCGTCTTCACATGCCTCATTTCCGCGGCGCTGGTGGCCGCGGCGATCTATCTGATCATCGACATGGACTCGCCCTTTTCAGGTCCGATCCAGATCTCGCCTGCGCCCCTGCAAAGGGCGCTGGCGGAACTGACCACGCAATGAGTTCACCGCCTGGATTGGCCGAGCAGCTCAATCAGCAGCCTTGCCGCCACCTCGGCGCCGTCGGCGCGGATCTTGCCAGCCACTGCCGCCGCGCGAGAGCGGGTTTCCGGCGCCAGCGCCACGTCCAATGGCGCCGACAGAGACCCCGTCGTTGGCACCGGGCCGTCATGCGCGGCGCCGATGCCGAGCTCGGCCACACGCTTGGCCCAATAAGGCTGGTCGCCGATCTGCGGCACGACCAGCTGCGCCGCTCCCGCCCGCGCGGCGGCAACGGTGGTGCCGGCGCCGCCGTGATGGATGACCGCTGCGACGCGGCTGAACAGCGCCTGCTGGTTGACCTCGCCGATCTCAAGGCAGTCGTCGCCATCGTCGACGAGGCCGAGCCCAGCCCAGCCACGCGCGAGCACCGCGCGAAGGCCCTTGGCGCGGATCGCTTCGATGGCGGCGCGGCCGGTTTCGCTCGCGACCGATATCGAGCCGAAGCCGACATAGACCGGCGGCGGACCGGCATCGAGGAACGCGTTGAGCCGATCGGGGAGGGGCCGTTCGTCCGGCAGGATCAAGGCGCCGGTCTGCACGGCATCGATCAGGTCCGAGGGCAGCCACGGCCCCAGCACCGGATCGCAGGCGAGCAGGACGGGATTGCCGTAGACATAATCCCGGACATTCTGCACGGGCGGCAATCCGAGCGATGCGCGCTGGCCGTTGACCGCCTCGCCGAAGAGCGCGTTCTTGGTCCGGATATCTGTTTCCCACAGCAGCCGGTTGTCGGTCACGCCGGCCGGCAGCGGATGTCCTGGATATTCATGCGGCCGGTTGTGCTGCGACGGCAGCCAGATAGGGCAGAACGTGCCGAGCATGTAGCGCATGCCGCGTTGTTCCGCGACCAGCCGCGCGGCGGCGCAGGATGGGAAGAGCCCGAACGCCACCACCGCGTCGCAGCCTTCGGCGGCCGCGCTCAGCGCCTCATATTGTCTGGCGGCGATCTCGGCCGCCTGGCCGGAGATGAGCCTGGCCCTGTCCTCGGGCGAGGCCGATCGTGACCGATTGACCATCTCCTTCGCCCATTCGCGCACCGGCGCGAAAGCCGGCGCCAGCGGCACGCCGGCGCGCTCCAGAAGCGCGGCGAACTCCGCGTCGCCCGGCGCGCTCACCCGGGCCTCGACGCCATGCGCCTGCAGGGCCGCGCCCAGCGCCGCCAAAGGCTCGACGTCGCCGCGCGAGCCGTAGGTCGATAACAAGATCCGCATTCCGTGCTCCGTTTTCTTTTTTCGGAGCAGCGTTGATACGCCATGCCCGGGGGCTTGCCGCAAGCCCGGGCCGCGCCATATCTACATCCTGGGAAGGGTCGTTATCGCTTCCCAGGTTGCCGTCATGGCCGCAAGCCGCGACGGCATGGCGGTGGCCCGAGCGCATTTTTTGGCGCGAGGCCCTTCGGACCAGCAAGTGGGGACTGACAAATGCCGGCGACACGTTCGCCGGCAGGGGCATGCTTAACCCTGGCGGCCCTCCTGGGCGACCCGGGTGGGGGAGCTTGTCAGGCGTGGGACGACGACAAGGCGCTTGATCTTGCCGCTTTTGTAGGCGGCAAGGAAGCGGTGATAGTCCTTGAAGACGACGCAGCCATTGGATTCCGCACGGCCGCCGCGCAGCATGTAAGTGTGGGCGAGCAAGCCGTTGCGGCCATATTTGTTGCTGCCGCTGGTCGGCGTGAGCCTGATGGCCTCGACGCCATGGAAGCGCGATTCACGCATCGACAGATTGTAGGTGTCAGGCGGCGTCGGGCCGACATTCTTGCGGTTGACGAAGCGCGGCTGGTCGACCATCGAGCCGTATCCCGAATGCGCCTCCAGCTTCGAACCGTCAGGCATGTAGACGGTTCTCGCCGAAATGTCATAGACCGCCACGCCATTGCCCGTCGAAGGCCCATTGAACAGGTTACGGAAAGCGCCGCCAAGGTTGCCGCGCTCCGGCGTGTCCGGCTTGGCATAGGCGAGCATCTCCGACGCCTGCGCCTTGCGCTTGCCGGGCTTGGTGTCGGCCACTATCGGCTTCGAATTCGCCACGCCAGGCAGGGCCTGGTCGCCGCTTCTCGGTGAAACCGCCGTCGGCGCGCTTTGCGCGGTGTCGGCCGCGGCTGGCTGCGGCATGGCCTTGGCGGCCTGCGGCTTCACGGCCTCCGGCTTCTGCGGCTTGGCCGCGTTCTGTTCAGGCGCCTGGGTGGCGCGCTCCAGCGTGGTGCGCGGGCGAAGGCCGGGCACGGCAATGGCATCGGGCAAATCGTCCTGCGGCGGCAGCGAGGCGACCTGGTATTGGCCGTCCAGGCCGTTGTCCGCAGCATCGGGGCCGGCGACATCCGGCGCGTCGCTGTTTTGCAGCGCGACGGCGGTCGGAACATCCGCCGTATCCTCGGGCGCGACGTTGGCAAGCGCCAGCGCCAGTTCGGAAGCGCCGGGGGTCTCGGGCGGCTGCAAACCGAAGCGCGCCTCGATCGGGGCGTAGGCGTCCGGCTGTGCGCCGCCGAAGCGGCTTGCCGAAGGCAGGCTGGCCAGCAGGAACGGCGCCTTCTCGGCGCGGGCAAAGGCATCGGCAAGCTTCTGCGGCGAAAGCGCGGCGCGCTTCACCACGCCATCGAAGCGGTCGGCGGCTCCGGCAGCCGAAGCAACCACGACGACCTTTTCATGCGCGACGCTGTCGGGCGAGGGCAGCCTGAGGCGCGCCATCTTGCCGTCGAGAACTTTATTCTTAAGTTTTTCAGCAATTTGGCCGCCCTGCCTGAAGCTTGTCGCGAGCCTGAAGCAGCCGGCATCGCAGCCGCCGGTGAGCGAGCCTGCCTTGTAGCCGCCATAGACACCAAGATGCGGCGCCCAGGTATTGGCGATCTGCCGGCGCTGGTCGCCAAGCGCGATGGTGCGTGGCGAAAGCACGCCCTGCGGCAATCCGTTGGAAGCGGCGGTCAGCGAGGTGCTCACCGAATAGAGCCCCGCCAAGGTGGCGGCGGACCACAGGGCGAGGGCGGCGCCGACAGCAGGCACCAGGACCCAACGATGACCAGACTTTTTCGAAGTTACCCCCCCTTGAGGAGCGTCACCCCGGTTTTTCAAACGCAAAAACGCCATACGACCACTCTCAATCGGCATGCCGGTTTGCGGACCTGGCACCCGTCACGATCACAGTTCGCCGGTGCCCCCTGCACCTTCACGCGTCTGTTGCCGATTGATTCAAAAGATGGACAAAGATGGTTAACCAATCCCTCCACCAATCGCCGATTTTGGCGACGGTCCATACGAAAAAAGAGCCTTCCATGGTCTTCGCCACGGTAAAAATGCTCTCCCTCACCCGCCTTGCTGCCCGTTTTTCCGGCCTCTGTCAAGAAACCGTGAAGACCGGAACCGCAGCGATCTTGGCCGCGTATCGATCGATTGGGGTCAAAATGCGGCCCGACGCCTGGCAGTGGAACAGCCAGACAAAGGATGCGGTGGGCCAACCGGCAGAACCGGCAGCAGGCATTGCGGCGCGGAGATCACCCCAAAAAAAGGTCACCTGCGCTGGAAAGCGGGGGCGACTGAAGGGGTGGAATCCATGCGTTGTGGAGCCTTGTCACCGGCGTCGGAATTCAAGCTCCTGACCGCGATCCCACCCTGGCGCGTTCAGGGCGTTTCGTCCGTCCCATCGGCGACACCGACATGATGCCGATAAACCATTCCCCAGCCCTTCCAGCCGGTGAACAGAAGAATGAGAACGACGATCAGCGACAGCATCAGGCCAACGGGGACCACGGCCGCCTCCGCATGGCTATATCGCGAGTACCAGTTGTAGAGTTCGATCAGGACGACGATCACGTTGCCGCCGGCATGAAGCCATGCGTCCTGAAGATTGCGGATCTGGGTATCGCCGAGCACATCGGTGAGGCCGGCAAGAGCGGCCAGCGCGGCCATGATCAGGCCCGCGCCGAGAAGCCAGAGCGACGCGGAAACCCAGCCTGGGTTGCCGGTTCGCCAGAAGATCAGGTCGCAGACGAAAGTCGCGACGAAGAAGGCGATCGGGAAAGGGATCAGCATTGCGTGGATGGGATGGCCCGCAATGCTTGCCGTGCTGTGCGGATTGTGGGGGATCGTATGCTGAGCCATGGCACTGCCTCCCGTAAGCGTGGCGAGCGCCGCCTTCGGGCCACATCACTCCGCATTGCGGGCTTGGCGGCAAAAAGCCGGAACAAACATGAAACTCAGGATGGTCCGGAATGTTCCAAAACCCCCGGTCCACGACACTGCCTGGTCGCAAGCTGACAGGGGTGGCAGCTCAGCCGCCCCCCGCCGGGCGTGCCTCGGTCAAGCCGGGAACGGGTTTCGTCTTGCCGCTAAGCCGAGCTCCCAAGGTGAGCGCCCGCGGGAAATTGCGGACGACCGCCTCCATCAAGGCAGCGCCGCCGGTGCCAACCGCCAACCGGGCGATGGCATCGGCAGCATGGATGCGGGTCGAGAACAATTCTCTCCAGGCCGCCTCATACCGTCTGCCGGCCGCCTCGCGTCCTCTCTGCCCGCTTGCCGCCTCGCTCAGTTCCATAGCCAGGAGCCAGCCGGACTGAAGCGCCATCGATATGCCTTCGGCGATGATCGGATGCGACTCGCCGGCGGCATTGCCAACGCGGAAGATGTCCGCCGCGTAGCCAGGGCGGATGCCTGGACGAATCGGGCCGGCAGCAAGCCATGGACTGTCGAGATGCGCTTGTGCCAAGGCTTCCCGCGCGCCTCGGCATCTCGCCACAATATGATGCTCGATGGTTTCGGCCGCGGAGATCTGGCTACCGCGCTCGCGGGCATGGCTGCCGCGCAACCGGGCGAGCACATCGCGCCTTATGCAGCAGGAGAGGGACATGCGCCCATGGTCTGCGAGCACCATGCCACCATAGCCGCCGGGAAACGTCAGCAGTGGCATCAGGTCGGGCGGCAGCGTCGATCCTGAAAAATGCGCCTTGAAGCCGAGCAGGTCCGAGGGGTGGCTTTTCTTCGCGAAATGGCTGGGCAGCGGCCCCGGCTCCCACGAGCCGTGCGCGGCGACAATCACCGGCGCCCGCAGGATCGCGGCCTCGTCGCGGGAATTCGCGGCTCCTGCCTGGATTCGCACCGCCTGGCAGGCGCCATCGCGTTCGATTGCGGTGGCGCGGCACGGCTGGAAGACTTCCGCGCCGGCCGATCGGGCCGCATTCAACAGCAAGGAGTCCAGCACATCGCGGCCGAGCGCACGACCAAAACCGTTTCCTGCCGCTGGTCCGGACCTCGGCATAGGCGCCTCGACGCTGGTGTCGCCGGAAAAGAGGCCGACCCGGCGAATTTCGGGGCCTGCCTCGGCCCGCCACGCATCGCCAATCTCCAGCCGCTCGAGGAGCGCGAGATTGCTTGCCGAGATATATTCGCCGCACACCTTGCGACGCGGAAAAACGTTCCTTTCCACGATCGCTACGGCCCAACCGCGCCGGATTAGCGCCAGCGCCGCCGAGGTGCCAGCCGGGCCGGCGCCGATGACGATCGCATCGTGGGTCGATGCCGGTCTCATGGCGCATTTGCGGCAGGCATCGACGCGGCGCCGGCAAAGACATGGGAGAAGGGACCGGCGCACCGCTCCTCGAGCGGCCGTCCGCCCGCGGCGCTCCAGAGATCGGAAAGTTCGCTGCCGCGGAAGCCGGCGCGCACGCTCTGGGCGGCGTCATGCCTGGTCACGTCATTGGCGCCGATCGCCGGCAGAAGGCGGGTCGCCGCGAGCGCCAATCCCTTCCTCCGCGGTTCCGTCGCCAGCAGCAATGGCGCCCTGCGACCCAGCAGCGAAAACAGGCGCAGCAGGCCGGCGTCGTCGAAATGATGTAGAAACAGGTTGACCGTGATCACATCGAAGGCCACGCTATCCGCCTTCTGCGCCCAGTCGAAGACATCGTCGGTGGCGGTTTCGAGCTTCCATCCCAGACCGGCGAAATCCGTCGTAAGCCCAGGGGTGACGAGGCCGATGCGGTCGAGCATCGTCAGCTCCACCTGCGGCCAGTCTCTTGCCATGCGCCGCGCCACTTTCAGCATGAAGGTGCCGTCGCCGGCGCCGATCTCAAGGATGCGGCCTGGCGGCTTGGCCATGAATGTCCTCATGAGCGAGACCATGATCGGCACCTGGAACATCAGCGCGTTGATGCGGGCGAGATCGCGCCGCGAGCGGAGCGCCCGCGGATCGTCCGCGGCAAGGCCATCGAGGATTTCCGGGACGAGTGTCCGTTGCTCGAGCGCGTTCATGACACGGTTCGGAACAACATGGTCTCGGCCGTCAGTCCTGGTCCGAACGACATGCCGCAGCCGAGCTGATCGCTTGGCGCCTTCAGCATCTCTTCCATCACGAACATGACCGTCGCCGACGACATGTTACCGTATCGGCGCAGCACCTCGCGCGACGGCCCGAGCGCGGCCGGCGCGAGATCGAGCGCCCTCTCGACGGCATCAAGAATACTGCGCCCACCGGGATGCACGGCCCAGAGGTCGATGTCCTCCGGCGGCCGCCCACCGAGGATAGCGTCCTGGTTGCTTCGCAACGTTTCCTGGACCGCCGCAGGCACCTTGCCGGAAAGAAACATATCGAAGCCGTGGTCGCGGATATCCCAGGTCATCAGCTCCCGTCGCTCATCCGCGACGGTGCAGCGGAAGCTGTCGAGCTCGATGCCGAGCGGCTCGGCGGTGACGAGCGTTGCCGCGCAGCCATCGCCCCAAAGGCAGAAGGATAGCAGCTTTTCCAGTTCGGTGGTTTCTCGCAGATGCAGCGTGCAGACTTCGATATTGACCACAAGAATCCTCGCCAGCGGGTCGGAGCGGACGATGTGGCGGGCAAGCTTGAGGGCGTTGACCGCGGCATAGCAGCCCATGAACCCGATCATCGTGCGTTCGATGCCGTCCGGCAGGCCGCAGCGTGCGGCAAGGTCGAGGTCGATTCCCGGCGCGGAGAAACCGGTGCAGGTGGTGATGATAAGATGGGTGATGCGCGATGCCTCGCCGCCAAGCCGCAGTCCGTCGACGGCCTTTTGCGCCAGAATGGGTGCTGCTTGGCTGAACATAGCCATCCTGGCGGCCGTTCCAGGAAACGCGCCGCGCCTGAATGTCCCGGCAAGGTCGGCCGACATCCCTTCGGGGTCGAGGGCGGGCGCAAAGCAGGAAAAGCGGTGCTCGATGCCGGCAAGGCCGGCCATGCGCTGGAATATTCTCCTGCGATCGGCGGTTAGCATGGAGGCCGCGTAGCACAGGTAGAACTGGTGGACTTCGTGTTCCGGAACCGCTGTGGCGATCCGGTTGATGTAGGCGTTGGCGGACATCTACTGTCTCCCTGGCCTCGGGCGCAGTGCGCGCTGTTGCCGGAGGATTTCTTGCTCATGAGCGCCTTGTCGGGCGCCAGACGCTGAGCGTTGCCTGTTCGATAAACGTTTCGGAAAACCTGTTTCTTCCCTGGCGCGTGATCCTGAATCTAAAAATCTATGAGGGAATGATAGGCAAAATCAAAGCGTTACAGCCTTTTCCATGTCTTAGTGGGCAAGGATTTCGGGCCGATCACTTGCTGCCCTGCGCCGCTCCGGGCACGATCAAAGCTCCCTGATCGGGCTCCGAATATCTGAAGCCAATAAAAAACAAGGCGATGACGATAAGACAGACCGCGAGCACGGTGACGAAGATCCTTCCCGGGTTTTCGGCAGGTGGTTTGTCTTCCATGGCAATACGCCTCGCATATAAACCCTGCGAGAGCGGCAAGGGTTCCAAGCTCCAGACGGGTTGGTCGGGCTGGGAATGCGGCGCGCCCTAGCGCGATCACGTGACATCGATAACAACCATCAGCCCGCCGCCGCCGTTCTCCTCGGCATTGTTGTTCGTGGTGTGATGCGCGATGTGGCAGTGGATGAGCCACTTGCCGGGTCGCTGTGCCTTCCACACGACATCATAGCGCTGGCCCGGTCCGACATTGATTGTGTCGGCAAGGAAACGCGCGGTGGCGGGAATCGCCTCGCCGTCGCGGGCGACCACTTCGAACGGCCCGCCATGGATGTGCATCGGATGGATGAAGCCGTTGTTGGTGCCGATGAAGCGGACCTTCAGCGTCTCGCCGACCTTCATGCGGATCGTATCGGTCGACGGATAGGCCTTGCCGTTGATGGTGAAGAAGTTCGGCATGCCGCCGTCCATCGGCATCGACGGATAGGTCAGGCCTTCGCGCACCAGCCATTCCTGCAGCTCGATGACATAGTCGTGGTCGGCGGCGACCTCGTCGGCGGGGTTGGCGGGATCGATGATCAGCGCGCCATAGAGGCCGAGCGCCTGGGTGCGGTCGGGCTTGGCGTGCGGGTGGTAGAAATAGGTGCCGTGCTGGGTGGCGGTGAATTCGTAGGAATAGCTCTGTCCGGGCTCGATCGGCGGCTGGGTGATTTCGGCCGGCCCGTCCATCTGGTTGGGCAGGATCAAACCATGCCAGTGCACCGTGGTCTCTTCCGGCAGTCCGTTGGTGACCTTGATGCGCACCCGGTCGCCCTGGCGGATATGGATGCGCGGTCCCGGGATCTGGCCGTTATAGGCATAGGCGTCGACCGTGACATTTGGCAGGATCTGCCAGCGGATCACCGACGGTGTGAGCTCGAACACCTTCACGCCGTTTTCCATGCGGAACGGCAGCTCCTGGTCGCCCTTCGCGGTGAGGCCATAGGAGGCGGTGACGAGACGCGGATCGGCCGCCGCCATGTCGCGCATGGTCTCGGCGGGTGTGTCGCGGTCCATGATCATGCCCTGTGGCATGATCACCCCGCCGACGTCGCGGGCCGACAGCCTGAGGTTCAGCCAGTTCGCCGGCGCCGCCATGCCGATCGCCAGGGCCAGCGCGGACACCGCGCCCAGCGCCGCGATCTGCGGCGTGGTCGCGTCCGAGAGCATGTGATGGCCGCCGCTTCCCTTGCCTTTTTGAGAGGTCGTGGCGTGTTTGTGATCGCCATGGCCGCTGGCGTCGGCTTGCTGCATTTGCATGTGCGCATGCTGACCTCCGGCAGGATGGCGCGCTGCCCCGACCTTGCGCGCACGCTCGGTCATCAGCCCATGCTTCAGGCCGCGCGCGACCAGCCAGACATTGGCGGGGTAGGCAAGTGTGAAGCCGGCGATCACGCCGAGCGACATCACGCCCCAGAACAGAAGCTCGCCCGGTTCCATGGCGCGCATGTCGCGGCCCATCATCAGGAAGCTCATGACCGGCGCCATGCCGGCCATCATGAAGTTCATGGAGATGAATTCGGGCAGGAAGCTCTTCTTCACATTCTCCCAATAGCTGCCGCCCATCATCGATTTCATGAACAGCGACTGGAAGATGAACAGGCCGAAGGCAAAGCCGGCTAGGTATTCGACGATGAGGTCGAGCCACATCGGCAGCCCGAGCGTGGCGGTGACGACCGCGGCAAGGATGATGCCGGTGGCGTCGCCGGCGACGCAGTGGATGGTCGAGCCGACGCCCTGCTTCCAGAGCGGTTCGGTGAAGGTTTCGTGCTCGCCGGGGCGCGGCTCCTTGTCGGCGAGCACGTAGAGCAACAGCCCGAGCGGGCCCATATAGAGCGTCACCAGGATGAACCCCCATTTCATCACCACCGGCTCGGGATTGTTGCGGTATTGGTCGAAACCGACATAGAGCGTCGACCCGGCCGCGAGCACGAACCAGGCGACGAGGAAATAATCGATCGGTTGGATAAGCATGCGGTTTCTCGCGCTGTTCGATGAAACGGCTGGTTGTACTGCGGATGAACGCCCCTGCGCCGATTGCGATCCGTCAGGCGAATTTTTCCGCTCCGAGCCCGCTTGACCTTCCAGCCGCTGGAACCCTTAGCGTTAGCGCGGGGCCTTCGGCGGGACCTCCCAATCGAGATCCAGGAGCGAAATATGCATCGACGCGGTTTTCTGGCGGCAGGCCTGGCGACGGTTCTGGCTGGCCCGCGCGCGCTGGCGCAGATGAAGATGGACGACAGGTCGAACATGGACTCCATGCCCGGCATGGATATGGGCGACCATTCCGGCCATGACATGGGCGCGATGGGGCAAGGGCCCGTGTCGCTGCCCGAGGGCCAGCCCTTGCGCGAGTTGCCGCTGCTGGCCAACGAGGCTGGCCGGCCCGGTCTGTTCAGGGCGCGGCTGACGGCCGCGCCCGCCACGGCGCGCTTCACGGCCGACCAGGACACGCCGATCCTCGCCTATAACGGCACGAGTCCAGGGCCATTGATCGAGGCCTATGAGGGCGACCGCGTCGAGATCACCTTTTTCAACCGGATTGAGGGCGAGCCAAGCACCATTCACTGGCACGGCATGCCGGTGCCCGCCGACCAGGACGGCAACCCGATGGACCCTGTCGCAGCGGGCGCCGACCGCGTCTATGCTTTCGATCTGCCCGAGGGTTCGGCCGGCACTTACTGGTATCACCCGCATCCGCATGGCCGGACGGCCGAGCAGGTCTATCGCGGCCTTGCCGGCGCCTTCGTCATCAAGGCGAAAACCGATCCGGTTCCGGCGGCCTATGGCGATACCGCGCTGATGTTCACCGACCTGCGCCTGGCCGCCGACGGGTCCATGCCCGACAACACCATGATCGACATGATGAACGGCCGCGTCGGCGACCATGTGCTGGTCAACGGCCAGAAGAACCCGAAGCTGGCCGTGGCGGTGGGCGCGAAGCGGCGCCTGCGGCTCTACAACGCCACCAATGCGCGCTTCCTCAGGCTCGCCTTCGCCAACGCCTCGATGACCGTCATCGGCAGCGATGGCGGCCTCCTCGAGGCACCGGTTGCAGCCGACGAGATCCTGCTCAGCCCGGCCGAGCGCGTCGAACTGGTCGTCGCCTTCGACCGGCCGGGTTCCGCCACGCTCACCACACTTCCCTACGACCGCGGCTGGATGGGGCCGGGCCGGCCCACGGACGCCGGGTTGACGCTGCTGACGGTCGGTGTTTCCGAAACGCCGGCCGAGGCGATGCCGCCGCTGCCCGAGCGGCTGCGGCCGATCGCGCCGCTTGGGACCCCCGGCGTCAGCCGCCGCCTCGTCCTTACCGAGGCCATGACGATGAATGCCGCGAGCATGGGGATGGACTTCCTGATCAACGGCAAGACGTTCGACATGGGGCGCGTCGACATCATCGCCCGGGCCGGCGATACCGAGCTTTGGGAAATCGTCAACCAGGCGGACATGGACCATCCGTTCCATATCCACGGCACGCAGTTCCAGGTGGTCGAGCGCGAACGCGACGGCAAGGTCGCCAAGCCGCCCTATCTGGCGTGGAAGGATACAGTCAACGTGGCGCGTGGCGAGACGGTGCGGCTTCTCACGCGTCAGGAACGGCCGGGCGCGCGCATGTATCACTGCCACATCCTGGAGCATGAGCAGCTCGGCATGATGGGCATCGTCGACGTGCAGGCGTGAGGTCTCGTGTCATTCTGGGGGCGGCGTTGCTGGCGCTCGCCGGTCCCCTGATCCTTGCCTCGTCGCTGGTGGCGGGGCCGGGCGATCCCATCGTGGCGGCGCGCCAGGCCTCGATGAAGGAGATGGCGACCGCCGCCAGGGCGATCGCCGAAATGTTCGACGGCAAGCGCGCCTATGAGCCGGCGGCCTTCAAGGCGGCGGCGGACACGCTGAGCGGCCGCACCGACGCCCTGATTGGCGAATTCCCGCAGGGCACGCTTGGCGCGCCGTCGGCCGCCAAACCGGAGATCGACCAGGCCCGGCCGCAGTTCGAGGCGCTCGCCCGCCATATCGGCCGGCTCGCCGATGCGCTCGCGATCAAGGCCGGGAACGCGCCGCCCGGGATCACCGCCGACATGCGCATGACCGGCCTGCCGATGGATGGCGGCAGCCTGCTCGGCAAGCGGCCGGGCGCCGAGGCCGACCCAGCCCAAATGCCGGCCGAACACCTCCTGCACTTGATCCTGCAGGATTGCACGAGCTGCCATTCGAAGTTCCGGCAAAAGCAGCAGTAAAGGCCTCACCGACACGCGCTTTTCCGCACAGTCAAATCAGTTTGTGCTAATATACTGAAGCCATGCTCATCCGTGCATGACAGGTTTTGGGAGGATGCGATGAACACCATGAATCGCAGGTCTGCAATCGCGCTCGGCGTGACGGCCGCAACGGTTGCTCCCCTGTTCGCAACGGCAACATTTGCGAAAACAAAGAAGTACGGTGCGAACGAAGGCAAGGAGATCGCGCCGGGCGTCAGAGTGGTCGAGGTCGGCACCGGCAACTCCGACATTCCCGCCTACAAGAGCATCTCGATTGTCGACGTGGTGTTTCAGCCCGGAGCGCACGCCCCTCAGACCGTGATGGATAACGACATGGTGTGCACTATTACTTCCGGCGCATTCACCATCAAGAAGGCGGACAAGGAATTCAAGCTCAAGGTCGGTGACATGTACACCTGCTCCAAAGGCAAGACCGACGAGGCGACGAATACCAGCAAGGAAGTCGGCGTGCATCGCATCGCCGTCCTTGTGCCCGCGTAAAGATAGAGCGACTCATCATAGAACCGCTCAACCGCTCGACGGAAGGCCTTGGCGATTTACCAAGGCCGGCCCATAGGGGCATGTCGCGGCCGCCCTGGCCGTGCGGCTTTGCTATCGCGAGAATTCAGGCTGGATGCCTTCGCCATGAGGATCTCTAGGCTAGAGGCCAAGGGTTGCGGCCGCCACCGCCAGGTACCGGCCGGCCTTGGCAACGGTGACGATGGCGATGAAGCTCCATAGGGGCTCGCGCAGCAGGCCGGCCACCACCGTCAGCGGATCGCCTACAACCGGAGCCCAGCTCAGCAGCAGGCTCCATCGGCCGTAACGGTGATAGCGTGCCGCCGCGCGGTCGAGCGCGGCAGGCTTTGCCGGAAACCATTTGCGGTCGCGGAAGCGATCGATGCCGCGGCCCAGCAGCCAGTTGACCACCGAACCAAGCATGTTGCCGATTGTCGCGACCAGAACCAGCGCGGCCGGCGAATGGGTCCCGGCCAGGAGCAGGCCGACCAGCACTGCTTCCGATTGCAGCGGCAGGATGGTCGCGGCGGCGAAAGCGGTCAGGAAAAGTCCGCCGAAGGCGGCAAGGTCACCAAGCATTGCCGCCCGTCAGTTCGACTTTGGCCATTTCGGATCCCGATCATCCACGGCTTGGGTCATGGCGACCGTCGCCCAGCTCCGATTTTGACGGGCGCGTATCACAAAAGTGACGCGCTCGCTGCCCTATATGCTAGGCTTACCTCGTCAAAACAGGGTCATCGTTATGGATGCCAGCGAATTGCAGGCCATAGGCGACACGCTGATGCGCCTCGTCACTCCAAGCATGACGCCGAAGGATCTGGTCAAGGCGGTGCGCAAGGAGCATCCCGACGCCAAGAAGAAGGACATCGCCCGCGCCGCCTTCCACGCCATCATCGCCAATGCCGACCAGGACCCCGGCAAATCGCGCAACCTCCAGGCTTTCGCGCTTGCCGAGCGCACCCAGCAATCGGAATAAATTGCCGCGAATTGTAGCGTTGGGCTTGCCGGAAACTTAATAAGCGACTTCTAATTTAATGGCTCCGCCGGCAATCAGCCCCAACGGGTAGCGAGCCATGACCAAAAACCTCGGCAATGCCAAACCCAGCGCTCCAGCCAAGGAGATAAGCGCCTCGCTGTTCAGCAAGGCGGCGCCGGCGCTGTTTCCGCTGGTCGTCGCCGCGCTCGGCTTTCTCGTCGGCCGGCATTATCTCGGCCTTTGACGCGCGGCCTGCTGCAAGTGGTTTTCCAGTCTGATTGTGATTGGTCCGTTTTGGCCCTGCGCTTGAAGCTTTGGTCCTAGGGCCTAGGTCGTTCTTGCCCTTGCATGGGCGCGAGCGCATCCTTTCCTGTAGCCGGCGGCCTCGCAAACTCCGGTCAGGCCCGGCCGCCGAACCCAGTATCACCCCCCAAGGCTGCCGGGCCGCCCACCCCTCCGCGAGTTATGTCCGCCCGGGATGAGGCGCGTAGGCGCCATAAATCGTTTTTGTTTCCCAGATTCCAAAAATCTGTTGAGTATCGGCGAGTACCTTTGCAACTAAAGAGCGGCCAGCACCGCTTTTCGGCTACTTCGCGCGCTCTAGATCATATTGGGTCTAGACACCAAATACTTGGGCCGGAGGGCAGGGGCCGTATATGGTAACAAGCGAGCCAGACAGTGTCCGTGTAAAAGCCGTCAATGGCCAATGGATCGTGCGCGTCGTCGAGGGTGGCAGGCTGACTCAGCAAGTGTTCGATATTCACGAACAGGCGGAGAGCTTTGCCGAGGAGGAGCGGCTGCGGCTGGGACTTCCCGGGGAACCACCGGCCGAGGAGCCGGCCGGGCCGCAGCAGAGCGGACCGGTTGGCTGAGATCGTCGACGTTCATAGCCAACGAAAGGCGCTGCTTGCCTTCGTGCGGTTTGCGCTTTGTGTGAAAATGCGAGAACTATCGGCGGACGGGGAACGCTGCCGATGTGCAATCTCTACAACATCACCACCAGCCAGGAAGCGATCCGCCAGTGGACGCGGGCGTTGCGTGACATAGTCGGCAATCTGGAGCCGTCGGTCGACATCTATCCCAATCAGCCGGCGCCGGTCGTGCGAAACGCCGCCGACGGCAGCCGCGAACTCGCCAGGCTGCGCTGGGGCATGCCGACGCCAGCCGAGCGGGTGCGCGGCAACGCCGATTCCGGCACCACCAACATCCGCAATCCTCAATATGCCCACTGGCTTCCCTATCTTGGGGTCGAGAACCGCTGCGTCGTTCCGGTGACAAGCTTCGCCGAACCGTCACCGACCCCGGGCGACAAGGACCCGGAAACCGGCGTGCAGAAGAACTTCTGGTTCGCGCTCGGCGAAGAGCGGCCGCTGTTCTTCTTCGCCGGCCTTTGGACACCTTGGCATGGCGTGCGCAAGGTGAAGGAGGGCGCGGGCGATCACGAGCTTTACGGCTTTCTGACCACGAGGCCCAACGCGCTAATCGCGCCGATCCACGAGAAGGCGATGCCGGTGATCCTGACCACGCAGGAACAGACCGAACTGTGGCTGACCGCGCCATGGCCGGAGGCAAGGAAGCTGCAGCGGCCGGCGCCCGACGACGCGCTGGTGATCGTGGAAAAGCCGGCGACGCAGATCAAGTTTCCGGCCGAACCGCCGGCGCAGGGATCGTTGTTCTAGGGGGACGCATGCTGACCCGGAGGCAAATTCTGAGGGCAGACCCAGCTACGGTCCCGTTGGAGGAGTACACCAGGGTTTTTGGGCACATGCGTATTTCGAAAATGCCCAAGGAGGATGAAGACAAAAAGCTACGCTATCTCACAGTCTACGGGTTCAGCGTTTTTGTAAGATCGTCGATTTATCCTGCTGGGTTGAGCGTGCTTTCCGTCCTCCTAGCACCGCAATTCATTCAAAGAGATCACTCATACGATCGGGACTACAGACTGCTGTCCTTCTTTTGGCCGCCGGCGGCAAATGAAGTTGCCCACGTTCAGCAACTCATTGCGAAAGGCATAGTCAACGAAACGTTTTTGCCGGGCTTACCCGCCTACATGGCGGCCTGCAGCGCGACGAGTTTGGTTTGGCTTCTTTGGCTGGCTTGGCGTTTCTATCGCGACGTGCGTGATCGAGGCGGCTACATCCCAACATTCAAGGAAACCGGCCAACCAGGGCTCGAGCAGAGGTTGATTCAGATCGCTTTGTTCTGTGTTCTTTTAGCTGTCGCTTTATTGTTGTATTCTTGCTTCAATTTGTCAGAAACACGTTCTCTTCGAGCGCCTAGCGTATTCGACGATCCGTTTTCGTATACGTTGAAGAAATGTCTGATTCTGTCTTACGGTTACTGGATGGTTGGCGCTGCGTCGGCGCTGTTTTCCCTAATCGCGAAAAATAGCTTGCGACTCGAACGAATAGCGCGGCGCGCCTGAAAAACAGCAGTCGCTCATCCTCGCGCCTTCTGCAGCACCCAGATATAGCCCTTCGGCGGATGGTCCTGGTCGATGAACTGGGTCTTCACCACCGTGTCCTTGCGTCCGCAGCGTTTGCAGCGGAAGCGGACGGCTCCCAGCGGCTTGTTCCAGCCCACCACCTTGGCCACGTCGTTCGCCTTGAAGCGGCCGGCGTGGTAGCAATGGCGGCATTCGACGACGAGCAGCATATTGGCCTTGGCCGCGCGGCCGACGCTGTCCATGGGTCCGGCCATCCCTCATGTCCGGTCGCGATAATCCTCGGGCAGCGGCAAAAGCCCGAGCATGGCGGACCGGAAATCCGGCTCCCGGCCCGCCACCGCGCCCATCACCTCATGCAGGCGGTCGACCAAACCATTGAGCCGCCAGTACATTTCACCATTCACTTTGAGGTTTAGCTGCGTCGCGAGCACCGTCTCGCGCAGCTTCAGCGCATCGCGAATGATTGCCTCCGCGTCCGAATGGAACAATCTGTCATAGCGGCTTTTCCGTCTGCCCAACGCGGCTCTCCCTGATATCGAGCAACCGCCCCACCTGCTGACAAAATAGGAAGCCATTCCTCGTCGAGTCAATTCACGCTTGACATATTTGTTCCCTTTTTGTTCACTTTCTAATACAAGCCGCAGGGAGCAGCCGTCGTGGATCACATCATTAGGTTGGACAGCCGCCAGGAAGCCGCGCTTCAGGCGGTCGCCGAGAGCTTTATAGCCCAACACAAGGGCGATGCGGTGAAGGCTCTGAAAGAGATGATCGTGCTGAACAGCCACCTGCAGGAGCGCCTTGACGCACTCAAGACGGCACGCAAGGCGGCCGACTGACACGAAGCGTTTGGACAAAGACTCCGGCCGCACAGGTGGCCGGCGGAGTGCGTATTTCGCCTTCGCTATCCCAGATGTTGCGCCCTGAGCGTCTCCTTCATCCGCTCGAGCGCCGGCTCGCCGCCGGCGGCGAGGTCATCGGCGATTCGGGCAAGCTTGTCGTCGGCATTGCGGTGTTTGCTGCCCCAGGCGCCCAGGGTCGCCAGCACCGGCAACAGGTCGATGCCGGCTTCGGTCAGCCGGTAGATTGCCTTCAGGCCGTGGCTGGGGTCGTCGCTGCGGGTGAGGATACCTTCGTCCTGCAGCGTCTGCAGCCGCTCGGCCAGCGTGCGCGACGAGATGCCTTCGTCGGACAGCAGGAATTCGCGAAAATGCCGTTTCCCGGCGAAAGCCAGGTCGCGGATGATGAGCAGCGTCCAGCGGTCGCCCAAGAGTTCGAGCGAGAGGCTGATCGGGCAGCCGGACCGTCCCTTGATTGCCATCAGTATGCTTCCATTTGTAAATCAATTTACTATTGACACCACTGCCTGGTTGCGTCAAATGGTTCCAAAAGTAAATCATTGGCGACGAGAACCACATGAGGAAGCTGATCCTTCAGATGCAAATGTCGGTGGACGGCTTTGTCGGCTCCGATGAGGATCGTCGTTGGCAGCTGTGGGAATGGGGCGACGACAGCGCCTGGGACGAGGAGCTCAAACAGGATTTCAATGCCGTCTTCATGACCGTCGACACCATCCTGTTGAGCCGCAAGATGGCGGAGGAGGGCTACCTTGCCCATTGGGGCAATGCGGCGAAGAAATATCCGAAGGATCGCTCCTATGCTTTCGCGCGGCGCATCGTCGAGGCTGAGAAGGTGGTGGCGAGCAACAGGCTAGCGGCTTCGCGCTGGGAACGGACACTGGTCGTAAGCGGCGATCTGCCGCGCGAGGTCGATGCGCTGAAGCAGGGCGAGGGCGGCGACATCGCCGTGTTCGGCGGCGCCGGCTTCGCCTCGGCGTTGATCGCCGCCGGCCTGGTCGACCAGTTCCAGCTCTTCATCAATCCGGCGGTGCTGGGGAGAGGCCGTCGCATCTTCGACAGAGGCGGGTTTAGCAGGCTGACGCTCCTCGGCTCGAAGTCCTATGTATGCGGCATGGTGGTGAGCCGCTACGCACCGGCGCCGTGAGAGGCCGAGGACAGCGCAGAACGACCTACCTTGAATCAATTCGGCAACGTGCCTTCCTAAAGCGCGTCGCGATCTTTCAGATTCGCTCTATGCGCTTTAGGTTTTTGATTTTGCGCATGTCTTTATCCCGAAACCGGTTACCACTTTCGGGAGACATGCTTTAACTGGCTGTGCGGCCGTGTTTTTCCAAAGCCAGCAACCTGCCATCGGCGCTCTGACCGATGACCCGCAGCCACGCAACCCGCCGGCCGCCTTGCGGCCAAGGCATAGGATCATTCGCCACGGCGGCGAACCAGCGCGCTTCGCGCGATGTAAGTCCGATTAGCACCCGGCCGGCAAATTCCACCGGCGCGTCGTTGATCGTATCAACCACCGCCCAACTGTGATGGGGCGGCTCCTGCACCGCGACGAACCTCATTCGAGCCCCCGCTCTGATGAGATTCTAATATAGCAGATGCTGATTGTCGTTCCTATGACCTGGCTCACATTGGCCGCTCGCCGTCAGGCGAAAAAACTTCCCTTGTCCTCAGGGCGAGGCATGAAGCATCTGCAAGGCCATGAGGGCGGCACGGTATTCGATGAAATCCTTGGGGCAATCCTTCACAGCAAGCCGGTAGAGCCGAAGAGCATCATCAGATTGCCCCTGGGTCCGCTCGACCTCCGCCGTATAGAAGTTGACCTCGCAGACCTGTCCCTGTCTGGTAGCTGGGTGGGGATCTTGGGCCGCGGCAAGGGTCTCGGCCGGTGTCTTGTCACCGAGCAGCATGCGAACCACCGGGGCCGGCCATTTTGTCATGTCGAGCTCACCCACGGCTTCTCGCAGATGGCCGGGAATCCCGGCACGCCGCTCAGCCAGCTCGCGCCAGATGGCGATATAGGTTTGCTTTGGCTCCAGCGCGGCTGCCTGTGCTAGATCAGCCGGCGCCTTCGCCTGCTCCCCATCGGTATGGAGATACAGCATGCCCCGGGCGGCATAGGTGCGGCCGTCCTTTGGATCGAGCCTGATCGCTTCATCGTAATCGGCGCGGGCGCGGTCATATTTGCCTTTTGCGGTCCAGGCGACGCCTCGATTCTGATACGCCTTCACGGTTTTGGCGTCGAGGTCGATCGCACGGTCGTAGTCGGCCATGGCAAGGTCGTAGTCGCCCTTGTTGCTCCAGGCGAAGCCGCGATCATTATAGGCCATCGCGAATTTTGGATCGAGCGCAATCGCCTTGTCGTAGTCGGCGATGGCGCGGTCATTGTCACCTTTATCGAGCCGTATCGCGGCGCGTCTGTAATAGGCGCGCATCATTTTCGGATCGAGGTCTATTGCCTTGTCGTAGTCGGCGACGGCTTTGTCGGCATCACCCTTGTTCGCCCAGGCCAGGCCCCGGTTGAAATAGTTGGAAGCATCGTTCGGGCCGAGGCTGACCGCAATGTCGAAATCAGCAATGGCGCCGTCGAGGTCGTTTCTCATGCCGCGCGCGATTGCACGGTTGGCATAGGTGATCACGTGTTTCGGGTCGAGGCTGAGCGCTTTGTCATAGTCCGCGATGGCGCGGTCAGGATCATTCTTCGCCGCCCATATCAGCCCCCGGTTGTTGTAGGCATCGATATTGTTCGGGTCGGCGTTGATCGCCTGATCGTAGTCGGCGATCGCGCGTTCATTGTCCTGCCTGGCGGCCCAGGTCATGCCGCGATTGTAGTAGGCCAACGTATATTTCGGATCGAGACTGATGGCCTGTCCAAAATCCGCAAGGGCGCGATCGGGATCGCCCTTGCGCATCCAGGCCAGTCCCCGGTTGTTGAAGGTCTCGGCGCGCTTGGGATCGAGATCGACCGATGTGTTGAAATCGGTCAGCGCCCGGTCATAGTCGCCTTTGTTGAGCCAGACGTAGCCCCGGCCGTTAAAGGCGTCGGCCTGTTTGGGCGCAAGGCTGATTGTCTTGTCGAAATTGGCCAGGCCCTGGTCGAGATCGCCAGCTTCGGAATAGATTTCGCCCAAATATGCGTAGGCCACGGCCCGAGCCGGATCGAGATGAATCGCCTGCTTGAAGTCGGCGATGGCCCGATCGATTTCTCCCTTGATTTTAAAAACTCGGCCGCGCTCGACATAGATATCCGGCTTTGTTGGATCGAGGCTGATCGCCCGGGTGTAGTCGGCGATGGCGTTGGCGTTGTCGCCTTTCGCGAACCACGCGATACCCCTATTGAAATAAGCGTTGAGAAAATTCGGGTCGAGCGCGATCGCCTTATCGTAGTCAGCAAGCGCGTGATCGAAGTCACCCGTGCTTGCACGCGCCAGCCCGCGATTGGCATAAGGTTGAGGGTGATTTGGGTCGAGACTTATCGCTTTTTCATAGTCAAGGAACGCGTGGTCGAAATCCCCTTTTGCCGCCCGCGCCAAGCCACGATTGTTGTAGGCGTCGACAAATGTCGGGTCTAGCGCGATAGCTTGGTCGTAGTCGGCTATGGCACCGTCAGGGTCGCCGAGATCGGCTTTGACAGAACCGCGTGCGTAATAAGCGGTCGAGAATTTCGGCTCGAGTGCGATGGCCGTGTTGTAATCGGCGAGTGCGCGGCCTTTGTCCACCTTGCCCGGCCGGCCAGACAACACCGCCCCTCTGCTGTAATAGGCTTGTCCGAACTTCGGCTCGAGGCCGACGGCCGCATCGAAATCGCTCAGTGCGCGGTCCTGATCCCCCTTGCTGTACCAGGCAAGACCCCGATTGTAGCGTACGCTGGCATCTTTCGGGTCGAGCGTGACGACCACGTCATAGTCCGCAATGGCGCCGTCATAGTCGCGCTTGTCCATCCGGGCGTTGCCGCGCCGGTAAAGGGCGTGCAGGTTCTTCGGGGCCAGGCTGATGACCTTCTCATAGTCGAGAAGCGCGCGCACCCTGTCGTTCTTGCTGCCCCAGGCATCGGCCCGGCTGTTCAGCGAATCAATATCGTTCGGCTTCAACTTCAGCCCATCGTCGAAATCGGCGATGGCGCCGTCATTGTCGCCTTTGCTGGACCGGATCAGTCCGCGATTGTGGAAGGCTCTGGCATCCTTCGGGTTGAGCTCGATCGCCTTGCCGTAGTCCCCAACGGCATTGTCGTCCTCGCCCTTGTAGGAATATGCGACACCGCGATTGTAGTAATATTCGCCATTCTTGGGATCGAGGCTGATCGCCTGGCTGAGATCGGCGATCGCTTTGTCCTGATCGCCCTTGAGTATCCAACTGATTCCACGGTTGTAGTAGCCATCGGCCTGGATCGGATCGAGGTCGATCATGGCGCTGAAATCGGCGATAGCGCGGTCATAGTCATGTCGTTCCGCCCATACATTGCCGCGCTTGAAATAGGCGATGACATGGTTGCGGCGTGGCTCCGTCGCGTCGTCGATGATGCGTGTGCAGGCCTGGATGCGAACCGTCTGATCGACCTCGTCGTCGCTGACACAGTCGCTCCTGGCAGCGAGGGCAGGGAGCATGCAGGCGAGCAGAAATATACTGGCGGCGAGGATCGGTCGGCCGAAGCGGAGCCCATTCAACCCCGAGCCCGGCAGCGGGGACGGCATGTTTATCTTCGCGTTCATTGCGCCAACTCGTGCAATGCGGCCTTGGCCGCGGCACGCTCGTAATAGGCATTGGGGCAGTCCCTGGCTGCGCCGCGATAAAGCCGCAGCGCTTCGTCGCCTCGTCCTTCAACATGGGCGAGCTCGGCGGCGAAGAGGGTCGCCTCGCAGCGGTTGCCGCTTTGCTTGAACGGGTTCGAGTCCGCGGACGCCGCCATGGCTTCCGCCAGGCTTGTTTCGCCAAGCAGCATGCGCACCGCCGGCGCCGGCCATTTCTTCATGTCGAGTTTGGCCGTCGCCTCGCGCAGGTGACCAGGCCCGCCCCCGAGCCGCTCTGCGAGATAGAGCCACATGGCAAGATAGGCATCGCTGGGCTTGAGCATTGCGGCCCGTCGGAAATCGGCGGCGGCCCTCTCCGCCGCGCCGGAATGGAAGCTGATCATGCCGCGGCCGAGATAGACGTAGGCAATCTTCGGGTCGAGTGTGATTGCCTTGTCATAGTCGGCCACGGCGCGGGCATAATCGCCCTTGGTCAACCAGATGAAGCCGCGGCCGTCATAGGTTTGGGCATTTTGGGGATCGAGCTCGAACGCGCGAGCGAAGTCGGCGATCGCGCGTTCGTATTCGCCCATTGAGATCCAGACATTGCCACGACCATGGAAGTATCTGGGATTGGCTGGATTGAGCGCGAGAGCCAGATCGAAATCGGCCAGCGCGCGCTTGTTTTCGCCTTTGTGCGACCAGGAGTCGCCGCGGTTGACAAGGGCGCTGGCATCGTTGCCGTCGATGGAAAGCGTCCGGTTGTAGTCGGCGATGGCCTGGTCGTAATTGTCTCTGCGCACCCAGGCATTGCCCCGATTATAGAACGCGGTGGCTTGCTTCGGATCGAGTGCAATGGCCTTGCCATAGTCAGCCATCGCGCGATCGTCATCGCCCTTGGCCGCCCAGACAAGCCCACGGTCGTTGTAAGCGCCGGCATCTTTCGGGTCGAGGCCGATCGCCTTGTCGGCATCGGCCATTGCGCGGTCGAGATCGCCCTTGTGCCGCCAGGCGAGGCCACGGTCGTCGTAATATGTGGCGTTCTTCGGATTCAGGCTGATCGCACGGTCATAATCGGCGATGGCCCGGTCGTAGTCGCCCATCTTTTTCCATACCAGGCCTCTGTCGTAGTAATTGCTCGCGTTCGCTGGGTCGAGACCGACCGCCTGATTGTAATCGGCTATTGCGCGGTCATAGTCCATCTTTCGCGACCAGATCGAGGCGCGGACGCCATAGGCATCCGAACCTTTGGGATCGATGCTGATCGCCCGGTTGCAATCGGCCGCAGCGCGCTCATAGTTGCCCGCCTGCACCCAGGTTATGGCGCGCAGGACGTAAACGAGCGGATTGCTCGGATTGATGGCGGCAGCCCGGTCGTAATCGGCCACGGAGCGCTGGTACTGTCCTTTCCGTCTCCAGGCCGAACCTCTGTCGACGTAGATAACCGCCTCCTTGAAACCAGCCTCGACAGCTTTGTCGAAATCAGCGATGGCACGATCGTCGTCGCCCTTGCCGGCCGAGGCTAGACCGCGATGGTAATATGCGTCGGAATCCTCCGGGTTGAGGCGGATCGCTTGGCTATAGTCTTCTATGGCCTTGTCGTGTTCACCCTTGCGGGCCAGGATAAGGGCGCGGTCGTAGTAGGCATTGGCGCCCATCGGGTCGAGCTTGATCACTTCGCTGTAGTCGGCGATTGCGCGGTCGAGTTGGTTCTTTTTCACCAAGGCCGAGGCCCGATTATAGTAGACGTTGACGTCTCCCGGCGTACGGGCCACGACCTGGTCGAAGTCGGCGATGGCGCGGTCGTAATCGGCCTTGCCGAAGAAGACGAGGCCGCGATTGTAATAGGCGTCGGCGTCCTTTGGGTTGATCGTGATGGTTCGGCTAAAATCGGCGATGGCGCGATCGCTGTCGCCTTTGCGATTCCAGGCGAGGCCGCGATTGAAATACGCCTCGAAGTCTTTCGGGTTGATCTTGATGGCCTCGCCGTAGTCGGCGATGGCGCGATCGTCGTCGCCTTTGCGGGTCCACGCGATGCCACGGTTGAAGTGCGCGTCCCCGTCGCTCGGATTGATTTTGATCGCCTCGCCATAGTCGGCAATTGCGCGATCCTTGTCGCCCTGATTGAGGAAGGCGCTGCCGCGGATCACAAAGGCCGCGGCGCGGTTGTTCTTCGTCTCGGATCGATCCTCGATGATCTGCGTGCAGGCAACGATGCGACGCGCCGGATCGACCGTCTGGCCGCCGCAGGCCGGATGGTCGTCATACTCCTGAACGGCGGCCGCTGCCGGTGAAGCAAGCATAAGCGGCAGCAGCAAGCAGGCCATTGCCCGCCATGAAGGCCTGAGCCAAATCCGGATCAATTCCACCCACCCCGCCGACCGAAACCCGCAGCGCCGCTGCCAGCGGCGTCGGTCCATTCTAGCCGAGCCGTTTCAGCGGGCAATCGCTGGTTGCCTCCGAGGATCGATTATCGGACAGCGCTGGCTGAGCCTCACTGTCCCGCCTGGTCGGCGTCGGTGAGCGTTCCGAGGAAGGCGACGATGTCGTCGATCTCGGCGTCGGTCAGCGCCGGCTTGTCGCCGGGCTTTCTGCCGTTGAAGGGCGGGTCGGTGTTGAGGTTCGGCCAGTAGGTCTTTGGCAGGTCGTCGAATTTGTTCACTGTGCCGCCGGCCCTCTTCGGATACCAGCGCCCGGGATCCGTGTCGCGGCTGGCGTAGAAGGCGACCGCCTCGCGCAACGTGTGGAAATAGCCATTGTGGAAGAAGCTTTTGCGCAAGGCCACGTTGCGCAGCGTCGGCGTCTTGAACAGGCCGCAATATTCGGTGCGGCCCTTGAAGTCGGTGCGCAGCGGACCGCACAGCCCAAGGTCGAAGTAATCCGGATCGGCATTGGCGGGGATGGCCGGATTGCGCGGCACGGCGATCGCGATCAGTCCGTAGTCGGTGAATTGCGGCGGCTCGCCGTCATTGGCGGGCTCGCTGAGATGGCAGCTCGCGCAATTGCCCTTCGCCTCGTCCTCGAACAGCATGCGTCCACGCATTTCCTGCGCCGAAAGCTGCGCCTCGCCGGCAAGGAAGGCGTCGTAGCGGCTGGAATAGGGATAGAAATCGGCGCTGCTCTGCTCGAATGTGCCGAGCGCTTCCACCGCGGCGTCGAAAGCGTCCTGCGGATTGTCGAAGACATCGGCGCCGAAGGCAGCCTTGAAGGCCTCTGCATAGGGCGCCTTGCGCAGGCTGGCGGCCACCTGGGCCTCGTCCTTGTTGCCCATCTCGAAGGGCGAGAGCAGCGGGATCCTCGCCTGGTCCTTGCCGTGGTCGGCGCGGCCATCCCAGGTCAGGCCGCCGGTCGGGCCGTTGTCGACGCTTTCGTCGCCTTCGTCCTCGGAGTCGTGGAAATGCTCGGTGAAGGCAGGCGCCGCCTGCAAATAGCGCAGCGACGGCACCGCGCGGACGCCGGGCTGGTCGAGCTTGGCTCCGCCCATCTCGACCGGCGAGGCCGAGGTCGGTCCGAAGGCGTGGTTGGGATCGTGGCAGGACGAGCAGGCCTGCTTGCCCGATGCCGACAGCGAAGGGTCGAAGAACATCTTCCGCCCAAGCGCCGTCAGCACTTCGGCCCGCGCATAAGCTTCCTGGCGCGACATGGGACCAGGATGGACTCCCGACGGCTCAGCCGTGCCGGCAGGCGCGGTGAAGCCGACGGTCGAAGCCGCCACAAGGGCGATCGCGTGATTCCTCAATCCCATCGTCTTCCGCGACATCCTTGATTTCTTTCGCCAAGTTTCCTTCGCGACGTAAGGACCGGGTGCAACGGATTGATGACCGGCTTTCCCGCTCACGCAGTACGACACCACCTCGATCCTGCGCTTCATCACCAACCGCTGCGACCTGCCGGTGCTGCAAGGCATCGTCGCCCGCGACAAGGCGCTGCGCAACCACGACCAGCCGCCGATGGGCGACCTGACAACGGCGCTGGATCTGACGCGGTGAGGGCGTGAAGCAAGCCCGTCCCTCACACCCCCTCTGTCCTGCCGGGCAGAGGGGAACTGTCCCGCCAGCCTCTCCGATGTTCCCTCTGCGCAGTAGCTTGACTCGACCCGGCAGAATGCGCCGTCATCGGATTGTTTTGCTTGAGTGGGAGCGCGGCGCGCTCACTCCGCCTCGTCTGTCCAGATCAGGCGCAGCAGCCGCAGCAGCGTCGCCCGTTCCTTCCTGCTGAGACGCTGCAGGAATCGGTTTTCGTGCCGGCGCACCTTGAGCCGCCAGGCGGGCATTGCCGCCTTGGCCGCCCCGGTCAGGCTGAGTTTCCGCACGCGCTTGTCCTCCGCATGATCGTCGCGCTCGATCAGGCCGCGCTCCTCCAACTCGGCGAGCAGCGGCGCCATGTTGGCGCTCTTCATGCCGAGCAGCCGGCAGAGCTCGGCGGCGCGGATGCCCGGCCGTTCGTCGATCAGCGCCAGCATGGCATAGGTCACCGGCCGCAGTGACGCTTCCGCCATCTCCACGGAAAAATCGTTGAGCGCCAGCGCCGATGCGCGCCGCAAATTGTAGCCGATCTGTGCGTCGAGCGCGTCCTCGTCGGGGACATCGCGAACCCTGGTCTCATCCATGCCCGATCGATCGCCGCAAGCCATGCCCTTGTCAAGGCAAAAAGACTATGCGACATAGCAAAGATAAAGCTATGCAGCATAGCAATCGGAGGAGGAGATCGGCATGACCGGGAAGACCAGTGAAACCGAAGACGCGGTTGCCTTCGATGTCGAGGACGGCATCGCCTGGGTGCGCTTCAACCGGCCGGCCAAGCGCAACTCGATGAGCCCGACGCTCAACCGGCGCATGATGCAGGTTCTCGACGAGCTCGAATTCCGGCACGATGTTGGCGTTCTGGTGTTGTCAGGTGAGGGCGCCGCCTGGTCGGCCGGCATGGACCTCAAGGAATATTTTCGCGAGACCGAGGCGAAAGGCCTGGGCGCGGTGCGCAAGGCGCAATCCGAAGCCTATGGCTGGTGGCGGCGGCTGCGCTGGTACCGAGTGCCGACCATCGCCATGGTCAATGGCTGGTGCTTCGGCGGCGGCTACGGCCCGCTGTTTGCCTGCGACCTCGCCTTTGCCGCCGACGAGGCGCAGTTCGCGCTCTCCGAGATCAACTGGGGCATCCTGCCCGGCGGCGGCGCCACCAAGGTGGTGGTCGATCTCCTATCCATGCGCGATGCCATGTATCACGCGCTGACCGGCGAACTGATCGACGGCCGCAAGGCGGCGGCCTGGAAGCTGGTCAATGAGAGCGTGCCGCTCAGCGGGCTCAAGGCGCGCGTCGCCGAAGTGGCCGGGGTCCTGTTGAAGAAGAACCCGGTCGCGCTCAAGGCGACCAAGGATGCTATTCGCCGCGTCGCCGAGATGACCTACGACAATGCCGAGGACTATCTGGTGCGCGCGCAGGAGGCGGCGAATTCCTTCGACAATGAAGGCCGCAAGGAAGGCATCCGCCAGTTCATCGACGAAAAGAGCTACAAGCCCGGCCTCGGCGCCTACGACAAGGCGAGATGATCCGGAATGACCTGACGCCGTGACGGCACAGATGCCGGCCGGCAACTGATACGGCGCGTGACACGGGAGGAGAACGCAAATGCCGGCCTGGACGACACCCGACCCTGTCGCCCTGCATGCCCGGGCGCAGCCAGATCGCCTCGCTTGCGTCGACCTCGCATCCGGGCGCAACTGGACCTACGCGGCGCTCGACGACGCCATCCAGCGCGCGGTCGCTGTGCTCGAAAACAATCGCATCGGGCAGGGGCAGCGGATCGCCGCGCTCGCCCGCAACAGCGCCGACCTCGTCATCCTGCAACAGGCCGCGATGCGTCTTGGCGCTATTTTCGTGCCGGTCAACTGGCGGCTCGCCGTGCCCGAGTGCCAGGCTATCCTTGCCGATTGCGGTCCCTTGCTTCTGGTGCACGACGCCGACCTGGACATCGCAGCGCCGTCCGGTTGCATGCCTGTCGCGGTCGTACGCTTCGCGGCGGCGGTGGAAGCGGCGGCGCCGGCGCCGCGCCGTCCCTTGCCGGAAGCCGACCGGCCTTCGATCATCCTCTACACCTCAGGCACGTCGGGCCGGCCCAAGGGCGTCATCGTGACAGAGGCCAACGCTTTCGCCACCGCCGTCAATTTCGGTGTCGTCGGCCGCGTCGGCCATGACAGCATCGTCCTTTGCGACGCGCCGATGTTTCATGTCATCGGCCTGATCACCAATCTTCGCCCCGTCCTGCTGAAGGGCGGCACGGTCCTGATCTCCTCCGGCTTCGACGCCGGCGCCACCAATCGCCGGCTGGCCGATCCGGCGCTCGGCGTCACCCATTATTTCTGCGTGCCGCAGATGGCGAAGATGCTGCGCGAGCATGCAAGCTTCGCGCCCGCGCGCTGGACGTCGCTCAAGGCCCTTTTCACCGGCGGCGCGCCGAACCCCGCCGCGGATGTGCTTTGGTGGCTCCAGCAGGGCGTGCTCATGGCCGACGGCTACGGCATGACGGAAGCCGGCACTGTGCTCTGCGTGCCGCAGCAGGCGGATCGCATTGCCGTCAAGGCGGGGTCCGCCGGCCTGCCGGCGCCGTCGGTTTCGCTGCGCATCGTCGATGACGCCGGCAACGATGTCGCGCCGGGCGACACGGGCGAGATCTGGCTCGCCGGCCCCAACGTCACGCCGGGCTATTGGAACCGGCCGGACGAGACGGCGAGCGCCTTCAGCGCGGACGGCTGGTTCCGCACCGGCGACATGGCGCGGCGCGACGACGACGGTTTCGTGACCCTGGTCGACCGCCGCAAGGACATGTTCATCTCCGGCGGCGAGAACGTCTTCCCGGCCGAGGTCGAGACGGCGCTGCTTGCCCATCCCGACATCACCGAGGCGGCGGTGATCGGCATCGCCGACGCGCGCTGGGGCGAGGTCGGCCGCGCCTTCGTCGTGCTGCGGCCCGGCCGCGCGCTCGACTCCGAGGCGCTGGTCAGCCACTGCGCCGCGCACATCGCCCGCTATAAGGTGCCCAAGGAATTCCGGGCGGTGGCAGCGCTGCCGCGCACGGCGTCGGGCAAGGTTCAGAAGCAGGTGCTGCGGGGGCTGGCATAAGCAGCGCAAGGGGGGAATAAGCGCGGCGACCGGTTCCAAGAGGCTTGCGCCCGCCCGCGTTGCCTCCTTTGCATTCAGCGATTGCCCTGTTGAATTCATGCCCGCTATGACAGATCTGTCAGCCATGCCGGCCGGAAGGATTTTGCAATGAGCGAGCTGAAGATCAGAACCCGCAACACTGGCGCGCTTGCCGTCATGCCGCCGGGCGGCCTGCCGGTCGTCACCACGCCGACCGGCGGCACGATCGACGTCGTCACCCAGGTGAGCGCGCCGGGCTTCAATCCGCTCGATCTGCTCTACGCCTCGCTGGCCGCCTGCATGGTGCTCAGCGCCCGCATCGCCGCAACCCGCCTCGGCGTCGCCGACCGGCTGGGCGAGGTGAGGGCGGATGTCGGCGGCGAGAAGGCGAAGGACGAGCCCTCGCGGGTCGAGGCATTCAACATCAAGCTCGAGATCACCGGCGATCTCGACGCCGCGACGAAAGAGCGGATCCTGGCTGACGCCGAGGACATCTGCACCGTCTCCAACACGCTGCGCGGCGCGCCGATGTTGCACGCGACGCTCGGGTGAGGCCGATGGCGCATCTCTCCGCGATCGACTACGCCACCGCCTCCGACGAGATCCGCGCCGAGCACGACCGCGAGCTTAGGCTGCGCGGCCGCATGACCAACATGAAACGCATCCTGCTGCATTCGCCGGCCGCCCACCGCATCTACGCCGAATGGTTCACGCTGCGCGACCTTCTCAAGCCCACACTCGACGACCGAGCTATCTGGCTGTTCTCCAAGGAGATTGCCGAGACGAAGCATGCCGAGGTCCCCGTGACCTTCTTCCGCAGGGCGCTCATCGACAATGGCCTCGATCCCGAGGCGATCGAGCTCACCGCGGATGAGGCGCTTTTGATCGGATTCGGCAAAGCGGTCGCGGCCGATGCCAACGCCGTTCCGGACGAGACCTGGGCCGCGCTCAAATCGCGCTATGACGAAACGCTGCTGGTCAACCTCACAGCCTTCGCCGGCATCATGGTCGCGACCTGCGTGTTCACCGGTGCGGTGAAGGTCGATCTCGATCCGGAGCTGGAGAGGTATAGCAGAAAAGGCTGAGACGACAGAGAGCCAATCTCCCCCCTTGCGGGGGAGATGCCCGGCAGGGCAGAGGGGGGTGCTGTCCCGCCTGCTTATCCGCGCAAATAGCGACAGCTTCCGGAAGCTGCTTCGCTTGGAAAGGACAAGCCAGAGAGGGTTGCGTTCCTTCACACCCCCCTCTGGCCTGCCGGCCATCTCCCCCGCAAGGGGGGAGATCAGCAGTTCCATCGTAGGCACCCACCTCCGCAGGAATCGGGTGGCCCCGCATCGGCCTTCGCCCCACTTTGATGGCAAGCGAAGGAGCCAATTCATGACCATCCACTCCCTGAACACCAAACGTGCCAGTCGCTCGGCCGAATCCCGCGTCGCCGCGCAGGATTGGCGCGGCATCGTCTCCGACCTCAACGCCCATGGCTGCGCCGTCATGCCCAGCCTGCTGTCGGCGGAAGAATGCGCCGACATCGCCGGCCTCTATCCGCATGTGGAGCATTTCCGCAGCCATGTGGTGATGGCCCGCCACGGCTTCGGCAAAGGCGAATACCGCTACTTCAACTACCCGCTGCCGGACCTGATCGAGGGTCTGCGCACTGCGCTCTATCCGCAACTGGCCACGGTCGCCAACGACTGGAACGAGAAGATGGGCGTGGCGCTTCGCTATCCTGCTGACCACGCCGCTTTCCTGAAACGCTGCCACGACGAAGGCCAGACGAGGCCGACGCCGCTTCTGCTGCAATACGGCCCCGGCGACTTCAACTGCCTGCACCAGGACCTTTATGGTGCGCTCGCCTTTCCGCTGCAGGTGGCGATCCTGTTGTCCGAGCCCGGCGAGGATTTTACCGGCGGCGAGTTCGTGCTCACCGAACAGCGCCCGCGCATGCAAAGCCGCGCCGAGGTGGTGCCGCTCAAGCGCGGCGACGCAGTGGTATTTGCGGTGCATAACCGGCCGGTGCAGGGCACCAAGGGGTACTATCGGGTGAATTTGCGGCATGGCGTCAGCCGGTTGCGGTCGGGGCGGCGGCATACGGTGGGGATCATCTTCCACGACGCGAAGTAGGCGCGGCGACGGAGCGCTCAATCTCCCCCCTTGTGGGGGAGATGCCCGGCAGGGCAGAGGGGGGCGCTGTCCCGCCGACTTCCGAAGGCTTGGGTTCCTCGCCCCCGCCAAAGGCGGGGGAGAGGTGTCCGCGAAGCGGACGGAGAGGGGGTCTTCGTAGGGCGCTCCCCCTCTCCGTCTCGGCTGCGCCGAGCCACCTCTCCCCCACTTCGTGGGGGCGAGGAACCTTCATCCTGCGGCGCTTCTGCCTCTTCCCTCGGCACCCTCATTCGCGTACACGCCCGGGCAAATCCCGCCACATCAGCGCAGTTTCCCGGACCGTCCCATGATCCGTCTCGAAAATATCGGCAAGCAGAACGGCCGACAGATCGTCTTCATCGAAGCTTCGGCCGCCTTGCAGAAGGGCGAGAAGGTCGGGCTGGTCGGCCCGAACGGCGCCGGCAAGACGACCTTGTTCCGCATGATCATCGGTGAGGAGCAGCCGGACGAGGGCCAAGTCTCGGTCGATCGCGGCGTCACCATCGGCTATTTCAGCCAGGATGTCGGCGACATGGGGGGATTGAGCGCCGTCGCGGAAGTCATGGAAGGCGCCGGACCGGTGAGCGCCGTGGCCGCGGAGATGCGCGAGCTGGAGCACGCCATGGGCGATCCCGAGCGCGCCGACGAGATGGACGCCATCATCGAGCGCTACGGCGAGTTGCAGCACCGCTTCGAGGAACTCGATGGCTATGCGCTCGATGGCCGCGCCCGCGAGGTGCTGGACGGCCTCGGCTTTTCCCAGGAGATGATGGACGGCGACGTTTCAAAACTTTCCGGCGGCTGGAAGATGCGCGTCGCGCTTGCCCGCATCCTGCTGATGCGGCCCGATGTGATGCTGCTCGACGAGCCGTCGAACCATCTCGACCTCGAAAGCCTGATCTGGCTGGAAAAATTCCTCAAGGATTATGACGGCGCGCTGTTGATGACCTCGCACGACCGCGAGTTCATGAACCGCATCGTCAACAAGATCATCGAGATCGACGCCGGCGCGCTCACCTCCTATTCCGGCAACTACGAATTCTACCAAGAGCAGCGGGCTCTCGCCGACAAGCAGCTGCAGGCGCAGTTCGAGCGCCAGCAGGCGATGCTGGCCAAGGAGATCGCCTTCATCGGGCGCTTCAAGGCGCGCGCTTCGCATGCCGCGCAGGTGCAGAGCCGGGTGAAGAAGCTCGACAAGATCGACCGCGTCGAGCCGCCGAAGCGCCGCCAGACCGTGGCCTTCGAGTTCCAGCCGGCGCCGCGCTGCGGCGAGGACGTGGCGACGTTGAAGGGCATCCACAAATCCTATGGCAGCCGCAATATCTATTCAGGCCTCGACTTCCAGATCCGCCGCCGCGAGCGCTGGTGCGTCATGGGCGTCAACGGCGCCGGCAAGTCGACGCTGCTGAAACTGGTCGCAGGCGCCTTCGAGCCGGACGAAGGCTCCGTCGCGCGGGGTCCCAGCGTCAAGATGGGCTATTTCGCCCAGCACGCCATGGAATTGCTCGACGGCGAGCGCACCGTCTTCCAGACGCTGGAGGATAACTTCCCGCAGGCCGGCCAGGCGCCGCTGCGAGCGCTTGCTGGCTGCTTCGGCTTTTCCGGCGACGAGATCGAGAAGAAGTGCCGCGTGCTGTCAGGCGGCGAGAAGGCGCGGCTGGTGATGGCGCTGATGCTGTTCGACCCGCCCAACCTCCTGGTGCTCGACGAGCCGACCAACCACCTCGACATCACCACTAAGCAGATGCTGATCGAGGCGCTGTCGCAGTACGAAGGGACGATGCTCTTCGTCTCGCATGACCGCCATTTCCTGGCGGCGCTGTCGAACCGCGTGCTGGAGCTCACGCCCGATGGCATCCACACCTATGGCGGCGGCTACACCGAATATGTCGCGCGCACCGGCCAGGAAGCGCCGGGGCTGAGAGGGTAGCGATCTTATTCAGAGCGCGCCGTAGACCGCGTCGATGAGCGCCTTGCGGCGCGGGTCCACATCGTCGAACCCCAGCATGCGGTTGGTGACGTAGCCGAACCCGACGCCGGCGCCGGGATCGGCAAAGCCGATGGCGCCGCCCCAGCCGGTGTGGCCGAAGGTTTGCGGCGACGCGCGGCCTCCATAGACAGGATCCTCGATCTGATAGCCGGCGGCGAAGGCAGTCGGCAGCGCGAAGCTGTCGTCCATGCCGCGAAAGCGCGGCCATGCGGCCTCTTCGATCGCCGCACGGCCGATCAGGCGCTTGCCTTCAAAAGTCCCACCTGCCGCCATCATGCCGTAAATGCGGGCCAGCGCATGGGCGGTGGACTGGCCGTTGCCGCCCGGCACCTCGGCGGCGCGCCAGGCTCGGTCGTTGGGCGCCAGGGCGCGGGGCGCCGGGTTGTCGCATGCGTGGGGAAACGGAGAGGCGCGCACGAACTCGACCCAGTCTGACGTCTTCGGGCCTTCGATCATCTCGGCTGCCCGGGCATCCTCGGGCTCCGCCAGGCCGACATGGAAATCCGCCCCGAGCGGTCCCGCGATCTCTTCCGCGACGAAGCGGCCGACGCTGCGCCCGTCGACGCGCCGCAGCACCTCGCCAGCAAGGTGGCCGTAGCTGAGCGCGTGGTAGACGCAGCGGCTGCCGGGCTCCCACAGCGGCGCCATGGCGGCAAGCGCGTCCGTATAGGGTGCCCAGGCGAGCAGGCCTGCCTCGTCCATCGGCACGGCAAGGCCGTTCAGCCCGGACCGGTGCGACATCACCTGATCGAGGGTGATGCGCTCTTTGCCGCCGGCCGCGAATTCCGGCCAGTAGTGCGCGACCGGTGCGGCATAGTCCAGCTTGCCGCGCTCGACCAGCATGGCGATCGCCAGCGCCACGACGCCCTTGGTGCAAGACCAGACATTGATCAGCGTGTCACGCCGCCACGGCAGCGTGCGTGCGGCATCGGCGTGGCCGCCCCAAAGCTCGACGACCGTCTTGCCGCCGGTCACGACCGAGACGCCACCTCCATGTTCGAGGTCTTGGGCGAAACACCAGGCAAACGCGTCGCGCACGCCGGCAAAACGCGGATCGCAGTGACCGTCTATGTTCATGCGCGAAGCCTCACTTTGTGCCGAAGGATGAAGCCGTCCAGACCGTCACGGCTTAACGCGGTTGCCACCAGGCGCCTCAGCCGAACAGCTTGGTCACGAAGCCGCTGAACCAGGCAAGCTGCGCCGCGTGGTGGGCTTCCATCAGCCGGTCCTGCTCGTCCCGGTCCTGCGCGCCGAGCGTTCCATAGGGCGCGCCTTGCCGCTCCTGCCAGCGCCTGAAGCCTGCCGGGCCTTGCTCGGCGTGGAACTGCAAGGCGTAGGTCTTCTCGCCGATGCGGAACGCCTGGTTGGGAAAAATCTCGCTCGAGGCGAGGTGCACCGCACCGTACGGCAGGTCGAAGGTGTGGAAATGGTTCTGCGGCAGGAAGAGCGGCCGATCGAGGAAGTCGCCGGCCTCCGCCGTCGGCGTGATCTCGAAATAGCCGAACTCCCTGATGCCGCTTTCCATCGGGCGGACATCGGCGCCGAGATACCAGGCGATCTGCTGCGCGCCCTGGCAGATGCCCAGCAGCGGCAGGTCGTTGTCCAGGCAATGCTCGATCAGCGCGGCTTCGTGATCGAGGAACGGATGATTGTCGGTGTCGAAGACATTGAACGGCCCGCCATAGATCACCGCCCCGTCGACATTTTCGAGATCGATCCGCTCGCCCTTGAACGGCATGGCGGTCGTGACCGCATGGCCATTCGCCTCAAGCGTCGTCTGGACATGATCGTCGCCCGGCTCTTCCGAATGCCTGACCAGAACGATGCGCTTCATCGGAGCTCCTGCCGCTCATCCGCGAGACTACGATAGAGCTTAGCGGGTCATTGGCAATGTGCCAGCCTCCGATCGTGTTTGGCGGCGCCGCCCCTCCATTTGTCATCCTCGGGCTTGACCCGAGGATCCATGCCGTGACACATGCCGTAGAGCTCAACAGTGCAGAATTCTGTAACTGTTGCAGCGCCTTAGCGTCATGGCATGGATCCTAGGGTCTGCGCGCGTCGCTGCGCTCCTTGCTTCGCCCTAGGATGACGAGGTATGGGCGGCGCATATCGGTATGGGCGCCCTCATTCACCCCTTCGCCAACCCCCGATCGATCAGCCGCGCAAGACGCGCCGAGAACGCCTTGGCGTCGGCCGGCTTGTCGCCGTCGAGCACGCGGGCTTCGTCGTAGAGCAGATGCGCGGCGTCCTCCTTGAACGCCCTGTCACCATCGCCGAGCTTTGCCAGCGCCGCCACGCGCTCGTGGCGCGGGTTGATCTCGAGGATCGGCTTGGCGGCCTTGTCGAGCCGGCCGGCAGCATTGAGCAGGCGCTCGAACTGGCGGTCCGGGCCAT
Organism: Mesorhizobium sp. WSM3859; assembly: GCF_002295065.1. GTDB lineage: Bacteria > Pseudomonadota > Alphaproteobacteria > Rhizobiales > Rhizobiaceae > Mesorhizobium. Next base: position 82,373 of record NZ_NSGG01000002.1, on the reverse strand, counting down.
GCTCGGGCGCGACGAGGCAGACGGCGCTTTCGGTCAGCCGGTCGGAGGCCTTCACGTCCGACACCTCGTCCCCAAGTGTAGTCTTCACGAAGGCAAGGAACGTCGCGATGTCGGATGACGTCTCGGCATCCGGTTTCGCCGCATCGTCGGGCAGCGGGATATCGGCAAGCTCTGCCGCGCCCTGCGTCACCGACTTGAACGGCTTGCCGTCGAATTCCGGCGCCATCGTCACCCAGAAACTGTCGACCGGATCGGTGAGCAAAAGCACCTCGATGCCGCGCGCGCGAAACCCTTCGAGCTGCGGCGAGGCCTCCAGCCGGGCGCGGTCGTCGCCGGCCATGAAGAAGATCGCCTTCTGGCCCTCCTTCATCTCCGCCACATAGTCGGCAAGGCTGCGCCAGCCTTCGCCCGAAGCAGTCGAACGGAAGCGGGCAAGCTTCAGCAACTGCTCGCGCCGCTCGTAATCCTCATAGAGGCCTTCCTTGAGGACGACGCCGAAATTCTCCCAGATCTTTGTGTAGGCTTCGGCATTGTTTTCGGCGGTCTTGGCAAGGTCGCCCAAGACACGGTTGGTCACGCCCTTGCGGATCGCGGCGAGCAGGGGGCTTTCCTGGATCATCTCGCGCGAGACGTTGAGCGGCAGGTCGGCGGAGTCGACCACGCCGCGCACGAAGCGCAGGTAGCGCGGCAGCAGATCGGCATCGTCGGTGATGAAGACGCGCCGCACATAGAGCTTCATGCGGCCCTTGCGGTCCTGGTCGAACAGGTCGAACGGCCGCGATCCGGGCACGAAGGCAAGCACGCTGTATTCCTGCCGGCCTTCGGCGCGGAAATGAATGGTCGAGGCCGGCTCGTCATACTGGCCGGCGACGCTGCGATAGAAATCGGTATATTCCTCCGGTTTGATCTCGCTCTTCTGCCGCACCCAGAGCGCCGTGCCGTCTGCGATGTCGCGCGCCTCGGCGCCGGGCTTCTCGACAAGCGTGATCGGCACCGGCACATGGCCCGACTGCGACTTCGCCAGCCCTTCGAGCCTGTAGGGCGCGGTGTAGGAGGAGGCGTCCTCCATCAGGTGCAGCACCACGCGCGTGCCGCGCTTGGGCGCCGCCTCGAGCGGCACCGGCGCGATTTCATAGGTGCCCTTGCCGTCGGACGACCAGCGGAAAGCCTCCTCGCTGCCGGCCTGGCGGCTTATGACGTCCACCCGGTCGGCGACCATGAAAGCCGAGTAGAAGCCGACGCCGAACTGCCCGATGAGTTGCGTATCCTCCGCCGCCTTGCCGGCCTCGACGCGCTCCATGAAGGCGCGCGTGCCGGAGCGCGCGATCGTGCCCAGCGCTTCCGCCATCTCGTCGCGGCTCATGCCGATGCCGTTATCCTCGACGGAAAGCTGCTTATTGTCCGGATCGGCGGCAATGGTGATGCGCGGCTTCGGATCGTCGCCCAGAAGCTCGGGACGGCTCACCGCCTCGAAGCGCAGCTTCTCGCAGGCATCCGCCGCGTTGGAGATCAGCTCGCGCAGGAAGACATCCCGGTCCGAATAGACCGAATGCACCATCATGTGCAGCAGCCGCGAGACGTCCGCCTCGAATGTTCTGGTTTCCGCCGTCTTGGTGTCAGTCGTCATTCAAAATTCCTGGGTTGGTCGTTTGTCCGCCGCGCCAAAACGCGCCGGGCTTCAAATCTTCAGCCATTGTTGCTTGTGGACGCGCGCCCTGCCAGCACTGCGGGCGCCAGCGAAGCCATGTCCGGCGCCAGAATATCGTGGCGGCGGGCGAAGGCAACAAGGGTTGCCCGCACCGTTTCTGCGTCGATCTCGCCGGCAATGCCGGCCTTGCAGGCGTTGAGCGCGATCGCATGCGCGCTGCTCCTGCCCGCGACCGGCCAATCCTGCAGCAGGGCATAGGCTTCCGCCACGGTCTCAAGCCGCGCCGGCAAGCCCATGCCGACAAGCACCATGACAGGCTCTTCAAAGCGGTCGTGGTTCATGGTCTGGACCCTCTTTCCGGTGGATGCCCACGTTGCCCGGGCGAAGGCCGGTCGCCCCGGCCAGCGCATGCCGGCGCGGATAGGGCGGTTGCAGGACTACGCCGTGCGGCCGCGGCTGGCCTGTGCCGGTGAAGGCCTGCACATTGACCAGGCCCGCAGGCGTGGTGTGCGTCGCTGAAATCTGCTGGTTCAGGCGCGGCGGCGGCAGCGCCTTATGCGCCTTGACCAGGGCCTCGATCCAGGCGGCGACCGCCAGCGGCACCGGCGCGCGCCCCTCGATCCAGCGCGTCGCATCGGTCCTGGAACAGCCAAGCTCCTGCGCCAGGTCGCTGGCTTCCCATCGCAAGCTTCTCAGGCATTCCCGCAAGCGTCCTGCAATCATGGCAATTGCAATTCCCTTCGCCCAATCCCATCGCGACAGAGTCGGACGGACCCGCCGTGGCGGGGCCGACTTCGCTCAGCTTCGCGCCGATGTTTCGGTAGCCGATACCTGCTGCGCGGCAAGGAACATCAGCGTCGAGGCGACGGTCCGCCGGTTCCATCCGGCGGCTTCGGCCGCGTCGAGCAGACCTGCCAGCAGCGGCTTCAGCGCGTTCCGGCATTCGGCTTCATAGGCGAGGAATTCGCTTGCCGGATGCGTCGGCGCGGCAATCGAGCCATCTGCGCTCATCATGTTCATAAGGGCCTCCCAAGTTCTGGTGAAACGCCCGCTCCCGTAATCGGGAGCGGGCTCCCATCTATCTCAGAAGTCCATGCCGGCGCCGGCCGGCACGGCCGGGGCGGCTTCCTTCTTCGGCTTTTCGGCCACCATCGCCTCGGTGGTGACCAGCAGGCCGGCGACCGAAGCGGCGTCCTGCAGCGCGGTGCGCACGACCTTGGCGGGGTCGATCACACCCTGCTTGTAGAGGTCGCCATACTCGCCGGTCTGGGCATTCCAGCCAAAGGCGAAGTCGGTCTTCTCGCGCAGCTTGCCGACGATGATCGAGCCTTCCGCCCCGCTATTCTCGGCGATCTGGCGCGCCGGAGCCTCGATCGCGCGCCGCACGATATCGACGCCGTATCGCTGGTCGGGATTGTCGACCGCGACCGCGTCGAGCGCTTTGGCCGCCCTGAGCAGGGCAACGCCGCCGCCGGGCAGGATGCCTTCCTCGACCGCGGCGCGGGTGGCGTGCAGCGCATCGTCGACGCGATCCTTTTTCTCCTTGACCTCGACTTCCGTCGCGCCGCCGACGCGGATCACTGCGACGCCGCCGGCGAGCTTGGCCAGCCGCTCCTGCAGCTTCTCGCGATCATAGTCGGAGGTGGTCTCCTCGATCTGCGCCTTGATCTGCGCGACGCGGCCCTGGATCTCCTCCTTCTTGCCGGCGCCGTCGACGATGGTGGTGTTCTCCTTCTCGATCGCGACCTTCTTGGCGCGGCCGAGCATCTCCAGCGTGACATTCTCCAGCTTGATGCCGAGATCCTCGCTGATGGCGGTGCCGCCGGTGAGGATGGCGATGTCCTCCAGCATGGCCTTGCGGCGGTCGCCGAAGCCCGGAGCCTTGACGGCGGCGACTTTCAGCCCGCCGCGCAGCTTGTTGACCACCAGCGTGGCCAGAGCCTCGCCCTCGACATCCTCGGCGATGATCAGCAGCGGCTTGCCCGACTGGACCACGGCCTCGAGCACGGGAAGCAGCGCTTGCAGGTTGCCGAGCTTCTTCTCATGAATCAGCACATAGGGCTCGTCGAGCTCGACGCGCATCTTGTCCTGGTTGGTGATGAAGTAGGGTGAGAGATAGCCGCGGTCGAACTGCATGCCTTCGACGACTTCCAACTCGGTCTCGGCGGTCTTGGCTTCCTCGACGGTGATAACGCCTTCGTTGCCGACCTTTTCCATGGCCTCGGCCAGGAAGCGGCCGATCTCGGCATCGCCATTGGCCGAGATGGTGCCGACCTGTGCGACCTCGTCGTTTCTGGTGATCTTGCGGGCATTGGTCTTGAGTTCGGCGACGACCGCATCCACCGCCTTGTCGATGCCGCGCTTCAGGTCCATCGGGTTCATGCCCGAGGCGACGGCCTTGGCGCCTTCGCGAACGATCGCCTGGGCAAGCACGGTGGCCGTCGTGGTGCCGTCGCCGGCGATGTCGCTGGTTTTCGAAGCGACCTCGCGGACCATCTGGGCGCCCATGTTCTCGAACTTATCCTCAAGCTCGATCTCCTTGGCGACGGTGACGCCGTCCTTGGTGATGCGCGGCGCGCCGAACGACTTGTCGATGACGACGTTCCGGCCCTTCGGGCCGAGGGTGACTTTCACCGCATCGGCGAGGATGTTGACGCCGCGCAGCATGCGCTCGCGGGCGTCGGAATGGAATTTGACTTCCTTGGCAGCCATCGGATCACTCCTTTTAGGCAGTTTTCATTGACTGGGTTGCGGTTCGATCGAAGCCCCTCGGTCAGGCGGCGTTCTTCAGCGTCGCGGCCTGGTCGATCACGCCCATCACGTCGCTTTCCTTCATGATGAGCAGATCCTCGCCGTTAAGCTTGATCTCGGTGCCCGACCACTTGCCGAACAAGATGCGGTCGCCCACCTTCACGTCGAGGGGCACGAGCTTGCCGCTCTCGTCGCGGGCGCCCGGGCCGACGGCGATGACTTCGCCTTCCTGCGGCTTTTCCTTGGCGGTGTCAGGGATGATGATGCCGCCGGCCGTCTTCTCTTCGGCCTCGATGCGGCGGACGAGCACGCGGTCATGCAATGGACGGAACGTCATATCGTTCTCCTTCAGGACAAACAGATTGCGAGAGGTCCCTCCGCTCCGGACCGGCAGGACCGGAGCGGGGCTCGCGACCCTTTCGGCGTCGCGCGCATGTCGAGCTAATTTTGCCTTCTTGTACTTTCAAGGGGGTGTCGAAAATTTTTTGGCACTCTCGACCGCCGAGTGCTAGCGTGCTGAAAACATGCGATAAATCCAATCGCGCGACAAAGGAAAGGCTTGAATTCGCGATTCAGCTGAACAAAATTATCGGCGCCCGGCAGCGCCGGGACCACTGAGAAATTTGGAACCCGAACCAAGGAGTTTTGGAGACGGAGGACAGAAATGGACCGACAGACGCTATCGCCGATCATTCCTTCCCTTGCTCCCGACATATCAGACCTTTCGCTCGACCGGCTGCTGTCGCCGGCCAGCCATTTTCAGCACCCGCGGGATGTGCTGGAGGACGGCTCGCTCAACATATGGGAAAAGCGGGCGATCCTCTCGTCCTGGGCGTCCGACGCCTGCGCCGTTGAATCGATGCCGGCGCTGCGCCAGCCGCCGGGCGCCGACCGGCCGGTCTCCTTCGACGACATCATGGATGCGCTGCGCCGGCTCGATGCGCTTGGCCCACCCAGCGACCCTGCGGATGACGACCACCGGCAGTTGGTCGAGCGGCTGAGCGCGTAAGGGCGGCAGACGATGGTGAACGCGGTCAGCACGGAATTCCGCTTGCAGATGAATGGCTATGGCCTGACCACTGCCGAGATCCATTATCATCTGCCCGACCATCCCAGCCTGCTCCAGCTCTATGTCTGGCAGGACTATGATCTGGCCCCGGGTTTCCCCGCGCTGAAGGGCTTTCTGGGCTTTTGGCAACGCGAGCTGGCCGGCGCCTTGCATTCCGTCCGGGTCGCCCACCATCGGCTCATCAGGCCATCCGAATGGCGGGCCGTCGACGGGATCATCGCGATCCAGTGAGGATCAGCTCCGCAAGGCGGTCGTGTTATGCGGCCGCCTTCATCATCTGTCCGCCTGGATTCACACGAAAAGTGTGACTTTTCATGATCTGAAGGCGATTCGATCCGGGGGTCTTGACGTGCCGGCGTTGAATTCCCAGATGGATTTTGCCGGGTCTTGAGAGACCGGCAAGGTCAAGGAGCGCCGCTTCCTTGGCGCTCCTCGTATCTATGTTGCTCAATGGAGGATATAGCTATGAGAACCACCTTTGACTTCAGTCCTCTGTTCCGGTCGAGCATCGGCTTCGATCGAATGTTGAACGCGCTCGAAACGGCGAGCCGGATCGAGACCGTCGACAATTGGCCACCCTACGACATCGCCAAGACCTCGGAAGACGACTACCGCATCAGCATGGCGGTGGCAGGCTTCGCGCAGGACGAACTGGACATTACCCAGGAGCAGAACATGCTCATGGTCTCGGGCCAGAAAGCCGGCGAAGATAAGGGTGAGTACCTGCATCGAGGCATCGCCGGCCGCGCGTTCCAGCGCCGTTTCGAGCTTGCCGACCACGTCAAGGTCGTCGGCGCCAGCCTGGTCAATGGCCTGCTGACGATCGATCTGAAGCGTGAAATTCCGGAAGAGATGAAACCGCGTCGGATCGAGATCGGAGCCGACAAGGCGACGCCCAAAAACGCGACGAAGAAGATCGAAGCCGAGAAGCACGCGGCCTAAGGGCCTCCCTGTCGGCGCATCCGCGCAACGCGCCGGGCACATGGCCCGGCGCAACAGGAAGCCATTCCAGACCAATGAGCAGAAAGGAGGAAACCATGAGTGTCCGTGATCTGATTCCCTGGGGCCGGAGCAACGGCAACCAGGTTCCAAGCGTGTTCCACGACGGCGAACGCGATCCGTTCCTGTCGCTTCATCGTGAGGTGAATCGTCTGTTCGACGATGTTTTCCGCGGCTTCGACAGCCGGTGGCCGTCTGTTGGCGGTGCCTCCGCCCTGGGCGCCAGTTGGCCGAGCGTCGAGATCTCCAACGGCGAGAAGGAGATCAAGGTGACGGCCGAGGTGCCCGGCCTTGAACAGAAAGACATCGAAGTCCTGTTCGACGACGGCGTGCTGACGCTGCGAGGCGAGAAGCGCTCCGAGACGGATGACAAGGATAGGCAATTCTCGGAGCGTTACTATGGCCGCTTCGAACGCCGCATCCCGCTCGGCTACGAGGTCAAGGAAGACGAGGTGGAGGCGCGCTTCAGGAATGGCGTGCTGACCGTCACCTTACCGAAGAGCGAGAAGGCGCAGTCGCAAGTCAAGCGCATCGACATCAAGAGTTGATGCATCGACGCGGGAGGCGATGCGCCTCCCGCGTCGCAATCCTCGAACCCACCTTGAACAGATGCCGGCGCAGCGCAACTCTTCGCAGCCGCTCGAGGGCGGCCGAGGATAGAGGAAATTCATGCGACGGAAGCTAGATTTTTTAGTGCAAAAGTCTTCGCATCGGTCATGTGAATGATGACAAGCAGCACGCAGTCTTTCCCTGTTGCGGCGCGGGCTTTCAGCGCGAGCGCGGAGAGGAAATTAACATAAGTTAAGAGCCGTGGGGCGATCACCTGGCAGCGTATCCGCATAAGATTGTGAGCGGCGATAACCTTAATTTTGGTTTCCTTTGCACAGGCTTCCCGAACGGAAGGTAAAGGGATAGGTTAGCAATTCGTTAAGTACGCGCGGGGCGCGAGTAAGGGATGTGCCGTGATGAATTTCAAGTCTCTGATCAAGCGGGCCGAGGACGTCGATAAGGAATTTCAGGACCTTCAATCGGATCTGGCGGAAGCATTCGAGGACGTTCTGAAAGATGATGAACAGCCGCCGTCGGGAGACGATGCCGTTGCAGGCCAGGAACTAGTAGCAAGCGACGAGAATGCGCCGCCAGAAGAGCAGCCCGAGCCAGCTTCATCGCGGTTGACGCCCCATACCCAGACGCGGCTCGCGGCGCTGGAGGCGGTCGCAGGGCTTTTCCGGGACGGGCAGGGCCATCTCCAGGAGATCGAGGCGAAGCTGGCGGAGATCGCCACCGCGCATCATATGACGCGCGAAGTCCTCAACGTCTTCCATCGCGACGTGTTGCGCTCCAACGAGCTGGAACTGGCAAATCTCGCTCTCACCACCGAACACAAGATGCTTTCCGAACAATTGCTCGACGCCGCCCGCAAGCTGCGCGAGCGCGACGGCGCGGCCGAAGCTTGGCAACAGCGCGAGGCGAGCCTCGTCCAGGACCGTGAGCAGCTGCGCTCGGCGCTTGCGGCCGTGCGACTGGAGCTGGTGGAGATGAGCAATGAGAGCGCCAGGCGCGAAACGGAGTTCGGCGAGATCGTCAAGGCTCTGACCGCCAAGACTGTCGAAGTCGACAGGCGCGGCGCCGAGAACAAGCTGCTGCGCGAGAAGCAAGTCGGCCTCACGGTCGACCTGGAGCAGGCGCAAAAACGCGAGGCTGAGGCCCGGCACAAGTTCGATGAGTTCGCGGCGACTCATGCCAGCGAAACCGCCCACATTGCCGAGCTGATGGCGCAGATCGGCAACCACGAAAAGGAAGAAAGCCGGCTGCAGAAGACGCTGGAGGCAACGCAGGCCAGGCTTGCCGAAACCGCGGAGGCGGCCCGTATTGCCGAAAGCGACAACGCGGCCGAATTGGCCCGCGCCCAGGCCGAGATGCGCGGGCTGCGCTCGGAAATCCAGGAATTGCAGTCGCGCCTGGATCAGGCCACGACAACCAATGGCGAAAGCTCGGCCGAGATCGTCAGGCTGAAGGCTGAGCTCAACGATGCCGTGACCGAACGCCAGATCGCCCAGGAAAGACTGGCCGTCCTCAAGGAGGAGAGCGAAGCCGACAAGAAGAGCCTGTCGGTGGTCAACACCAATCTCTCCCAGCTCTCCCTGCAGCAGGCGTCCGAGCAGATCCAGCTCGATATCCAGAAGCAGGAATGCGAGGATTTGCGCGCCGAGGTCGAAGCGCTCAACGCCCGCATCCGGGAATTGCTGCCTTACGAGCGGCTGCATCGGGTGACCGACGCAAGGTCACGCAAGGATGCCGCGCCTCAGGCCAATGGGATCATCGCCGAAACGGCGCGCCCCGCCGCGCGGCGTGTTCCGCGGCGGAACTTGCGACTGAACGCTGGCTGAGAAAACCGCCGCGCCTGGAACTGCTTTGGCGGGCTACTTGCCCGCCATGCCGTCGGCAAGGTCCTGCGCCTGCTTGAGCAGCGCCGGGAAGGCCGGATCGCCGGGCAGACGCTCCGCCATGCAGGCGCGGTAGTCGGCATCGCCCTTTTCCCAGGCGGCATTGGCAGGGTCGGAGGCCTGCGGGTTGTCCTGGTCGGAGCCCTCGTCCGCCTGCTGGGCTTTCTGCGCGGCCGCGTCGGCGGCTGCCCAGATTGAATCGCAGGCGGCGATCTTCGGCACGGCGGGCGAGGCGGGCGCCTCGGCGATCATCACGCGGTCGCCTTTGACGACCCCCACCACGACATGCTGCTCGTAGATCGGCCCGACATCCTGCGTCCAGCCGCCGAGCCGAGCCACCACCATGTCGGCGCCGTCGGGCTTCTTCAGCGGAAAGTCGAGCGTGCCGGAGAAGGCGGCGTCGCTGCCGATGGCCTGGGTATAGAAGCTATCGAGCTTCAACGCCGCGGCGATATCGGTGGGCAGCTTGAAATCCGCTTCTGCCTCAGTCGATTTGGACTTGAGCCAGCGCTCGGTCATTCCCCGCGTCGAGACGACGATGCTCGGGCCGTCGTCGCTCTGGGCATACCGCAGCCCGTCGAGCATGCCGTAGCCGATATCGGAGGCGTTGAGGCTTTCGATGTTGTTGGTGCCGGTCGCCGGGAAACCCTTGACCGAAAGCGGACCGAGAATGGCGGCGAGACGCTGCTGCAGGTCGGCCAGCGCCTTCTCGTTCTGGGCGTCGATGGTTTCGATGGCCGTGTTGGCGCTCTCCTGCGCGGTGATGTCGGCGATCGCCTTGTCGCGCGCCGCGATATAATCGTCTTCCGGCGAGGCGGCGAGCGCCGTGCTGCCTGCCAGCGCCAGGAGAAGTGTCAAGACCAGCCGCATGCTGCAAACCCCAAATTAGCGATCAAGAGCCCATGCGAGCCATCGCCCGACTTGGCGGCTTTTGCGTGGCGGAAATCAAGGCAGGCGCAAATCTTTATTCCGCCTTGCGCTTCTCGACCTCCGCCTTGCGCAACAGGAACCTTTGGATCTTGCCGCTCGGCGTCTTCGGCAGCTCGCTCACGAACTCGACCTCGCGCGGATAGGAATGCGCCGACAGCCGCTTCTTCACATGTTGGGCGAGCTCCTCGGCGAGCGCCTCGCTGCCTTGGTAAGCGGGCGCCAGCACCACGAAGGCCTTGACGATCTCGGTGCGCTGCGGATCTGGCACGCCGACCACCGCCGCCTCGTTGACCGCAGGGTGCTCGATCAGCGCGCTTTCGACATCGAAAGGCCCGATGCGGTAGCCGGACGAGGTGATGACGTCGTCGGCCCGGCCGATGAAGGAGACCGAGCCGTCCGGCTCGTACTCCACAGTATCGCCGGTGCGATAATAGCCGCCGGCGATCGCCGGCGTTTCCGCCTGGTGGTAGCCGTCGAACCAGCGCAGCGGCGAGTTGGCGATATCAACGGCGAGCACGCCGGGCTGGTTGGGGCCGAGCTCGTTGCCTTCGTCATCCAGCACCACCATGCGGTAGCCCGGCATGGCGAAGCCGGCCGAACCCGCGCGTACAAGATGCTTGAGCCCGTGATGGTTGTTGACCATCATGCCGTTCTCGGTCTGCCCGTAATGATCGTGGATCGGCGCGGCGAGATGCGCGTCGAACCAGCGGATCACTTCCGGGTTGAGCGGCTCGCCGGCGCTGCTCACCACGCGCAGTTTTCCTTTGACGCGAGCCGCGGCCTCGGGCCCTTCCGCCATCAGCAGGCGATAGGCCGTCGGCGAGCCGGCAAGGCTGGTGACGCCCAGCCGCTCGATGATGTCGTATGTCGATCTGGCGTTGAAGGCGCCTTCGTAGAAGGTGGTGGCGATGCCGAGCTGAAGCGGCCCTGTGATGGCGTAGTAGAGCCCGTAAGCCCAGCCGGGGTCGGCGATATTCCAGAAGACGTCGTCGGAGCGAAGCCCGATCGCGTCGCGCATATAGGCGCCGAAGGCGGTGAGCGCGCTGAGCGGCACCGGCACGCCTTTCGGGTGCCCGGTGGTGCCGGAGGTCGACATCATCATGAACAGATCCGAGCCCTTGCGTATCACCGGCGCGCAGTCGGGGGAGGCGGCGGCGAGCGCCGCGCGGAAATCGACGTCGCCTTCGGGCAGCGTCTCGCCGGGGGCGAGAATGGTGGCAATGCACGGATGGTTTTCCACCTCGTCGAGCTTGCCGCGGTTGGCGGGGTTGGTCACCACCAGCTTCGCCTTGCTGTAGCTCAGGCGATGCTCGACCGCCTTCGGCCCGAAAGCCGTGAACAAAGGCTGGTAGACGGCGCCGATCCGCCATGTGCCGAGGATCAGCGCCACCAGCTCGGGGATGCGCGGCAGCATGCCGGCCACGACATCGCCGGGATCGACGCCGAGACTTTTGAGCAGGGTGCCGACGCGGCCCGACAGGTCGGCGAGGTCGTCGAAGGAATATTCGCGCAATTCGCCGCCGGCCGAGATCGCGCGCAGCGCCAGCCGGTTCTCGCCGGTATAGCGGCCGCAGCATTCGACATAGGCGTTGATGCCGATGGCCGGGTCGCCATGAAGGCGCGCGATCTCGTCCTCGATACGGAAGCGCGCAACGGCATCCTCATAGCGCGGCAGCGCTGGCGTCTTGGTCATGGCGGTCCTCCCTTGGAGGGAGATTGCCCGAAAAGAGGACGCGGGTCGATTGCGGCGAAAGTTGAGCCCCGGCTCAAGGCAAACGTAGCCCCTGTGCCTGCATATGGCGTTTCCAGCGGCTGCGCAGTTCAGCAGGCCGGCAACCGATGCGCTCGTCGAGAAACTCCGCCTCGCTGATCCGGTCGGTGCGGAAATGGCGGAAATCCTGGCGCAGCTCGCACCAGGCGGCGATGAGCCGCACCGTTTCGGCATAGCCGATCATGGTCGGCCAGATGACGCGCTCGCTCTCGTTGCCATGTCCGTTGCGGTAGCGGATCCGGATCTTGTGGCCCTTGCGGATCGACGCCCGCGCCTTCGCGACATCCAGCCCGTCCGGCAGGCTCGCGCGGCTGAGCGGCGCGCCGACGGTCGGATTGCTGACGAAGGGACGCAGCCGCTCGGGCACCACAGTGGCGATCTTGACGATCAGGTCGCGCGCCGCGCCCGCCAGCACCGGATCGCCCTTGTCGGCCACCCATTGCGCGCCGAGCACCGCCGCCTCCAGCTCGTCCGGCGTCAGCATCAGCGGCGGCATGTCGTAATCGCGGTCGAGCACATAGCCGAGGCCGGCCTCGCCCCGGATCGGCACGCGCTGTCCGATCAGGTCGGCAATGTCGCGATAGACCGAGCGGCGCGAGGTTTCGAGTTCCTCGGCGATCCGGCCGGCTGTGATCGGCCGGCTCGAGCGCCGCAGGATCTGGATGATCTGGAACAGTCTGTCGGCGCGGCGCAAGGCAAATCTCCTGTTGCCACTATGCTGGCAGCAGGCCTGGTCCACAAGCCGGGGCAGGGCGCCTGAACGGGCGCGTCCAGCCGCGAAGACCTCTTTGTCGGCCAGCCGACCAAGAAACTCCTTGCGGCCGATCCACGGAGAAGATCAATGAATTTCGTTTCGACCCGCATCATCACCGCCGACGTCAAGCGGCTCGTCGCCTTCTACGAGGCGGCGACGGGCATCAAGCTCACGCTCTACACGGAGGATTTCGCCGAGCTCGTCACGGAAGCCGGCACGCTGGCGATCGGCAGCACGCGCACGCTTCAGCTCTTCGGCGGCGACCACGTGGCAAGCCCGGCGGCAAATCGCACTGCCATCATCGAATTCCGCGTCGCCGATGTCGATGCCGAGTACCGGCGGTTGGGCGAGATCCTCGACGGCGCACTGGTGCAGGCGCCAACGACGATGCCCTGGGGCAACCGCTCGCTGCTGTTTCGCGACCCCGACGGCAATTTGGTGAATTTCTTCACGCCGGTGACGGCGGAGGCGATTGCGAAGTTCGACAGGTGACAGGGATTGGCCCCGCTGGCGCCAGCCTGTAACATCGCAAGATGAATGCGGAGAGGGGGGCGCAAGCATGCGGCTTGATCGGAATCTCTGTCATCTGAGGATCTGGGCATTCGTCCTGATGGCCCTTTGGCCGCCTGCCGTGTGGGCGGACCCGATCTCGCCGGAGCGGATGGCCACCGCCCTGTCGAAGCTCGAAGCGCTGGCGCAAGGCGCTGTCGAGGCCGGTTCGGTCCCAGGTCTGGCCATTGCCGTCGTGCATGACGACCAAGTGATCTTCCTCAAGGGTTTCGGACATCGCGAGGCCGGCAAGCCGGAACCTGCCGATGCCGATACGGTGTTCCAGATCGCCTCGCTGTCCAAGCCGGTCTCCGCCACCGTCGTCGCGGCCCTGGTCAGCGACCACGTGGTGTCCTGGGATTCGAGGATCGCCGACCTCGACCCGGCCTTCCAACTGGCCGACCCCTATCCGACGAGCCAGCTCACGATACGTGACCTGTTCTCGCATCGCAGTGGCCTTCCAGGCACTGCCGGCGACGACCTGGAGGACCTCGGCTACGACCGCGCCACGATCCTGCATCGCCTGCGCTTCGTGCCGCCGTCGTCGAGCTTTCGCGCCGGCTATTCCTACAGCAATTTCGGTCTGACCGAGGGCGCCGTCGCCGCCGCGATGCCGACCGGAAAGGCTTGGGAACAGATCGCCGAGGAGAAGCTCTACCGTCCGCTCGGCATGGCCTCGACCAGCTCCCGTCACGCGGACTTCATCCGGCACGACGATCGCGCCGCGCTTCACGTCAGGGTCGACGGCGCCTGGGCCGCCAAGATCAAGCGCGATCCGGATGCGCAGGCTCCGGCCGGCGGCGTCAGCTCCACCGCCCGCGATCTTGCGCAATGGGTGCGCCTGCTGCTGGGCGACGGCGTCTATGCCGGCAAGACCCTGATCGCCGCCGATGCGCTCGACCAGACGCATGTGCCCTTGATGACGCGCGGCAGGAACCCGGTGTCCGGCAGCGAATCCTTCTACGGCCTCGGCTGGAATGTCGAGTTCGGCCGGCACGGCCTGAGCTGGGGCCACGCCGGCGCTTTTAGCGTCGGCGCGCGCACCCTGGTGACGATCTTCCCAAAGGACAAGCTCGGCATCGTCATCCTTGCCAATGCCTTCCCGACCGGCGTGCCGGAAGGGCTATCCGACAGCTTTGCCGATCTGGTCTTCGACGGTTCGGTCGAGAAGGACTGGATCAAGGCATGGGACGCGATCTATGCCGGCATGTTCGGTCCGGTGGTCGAAGCGGCCAAGGCCAGATATGCCGCGCCGCAGTCGTCGGCGAGGCCGGCAGCGCCCGCCAGCGCCTATGCCGGCCGCTATGCCAACGACTTCATCGGCGACGCGACCGTATCGGGCGAGGGCGGGGGCGTCGTGCTCAAGCTCGGGCCTGCCGGAGTAAGGTCCTATCCGCTGAGGCACTATGACGGCGACCTGTTCCTGACCAATCCTGATGCCGAGACGCCGGAGAGGCCGACGGGCGTCAGCTTCGTCGTCGGTCCGGATGGCAAGGCGTCGACTGTCACCATCGAGTTCCTCGACGACAATCACCTCGGCACGCTGCGGCGCGTGGGCGATTGAAACCGCCGCCGGAAAGGCCGGCAACGCGCAGGGGTCAGGATGGCTGGCCGTAGCGTAGCAGCTTGAAGCAGTCGCTGCTGCCCGACTTCGATTGCGTCAGCACCGGTTTCGAGCGGTCGATCCATTCCTGCTGCGACTTGGCGTCGGCCTCGATCGCGTCGGCCGGCGGCAGGGCGACGAAGCCTCGCCCCTTGCTGAAGAGCCAGCACGCGCGGCCGAGAAACCGCCTGCTGCGCTGGCGCAGGAGATCGGCGTCATAGAGGATGTCGAGCACCTCACGCTTGATCTTCTGTCCCTTGTCAGACTTGGCGATCGCCGCTTCGACCGGCTCGTCTCCGATCGCGTCATGCAGGTCCTTGTAGTCGAGGCCGAGTTGCGTCGTGGCATATTTGATGTCGTTCTCGTCGCGCACGATGTCGAACCAGAGCGTCGGATCGAGCTCGTTGACGACAAAGGTGGCTTCGAGATCGCGCGACAGGTTCAGAATGTCAAAATCTCGAACATCGACATCACGTTCGACCAGCAGGATCTTTTCGACCTGCCTGCCGAGCTCGGCTCCCTCAGCGCTGATCGCGGCGTTGTTTCCGCCGTGTTCGGGGTCGACATAGGCCCCGCCCGCATCCAGGACCTCGTCGAATTCGCCGAGCGTTTCGACGACCGGCGCGCCGCGGGCGACGCGCGCGGCGAGTTTGGCGAGCACCTGCTGCAGCTCGGTCTCGCGCCTGCGCTGGTCCTGATAGTTTTGCTGGAAGAAGAAGATGAACAGCGACACGCCGATGCCGATCAGGATCACGCCGAGCTGCGAGAAGATATTGCGGTAGTACTCCAGCAGTTTCTCGCGGTGGCGCATGTCGTCGCGCACGCTGTGCGCCACGCGCAGGTTGACGATCAGCGAAATGATCAGCAAGCCGGCGCCGACAAGGATGAGCCCGCCGATGAGGAGGTAGCCATGCCCTGCGTTGAAATCCATTGGTATCGCCCCCGAAGCCACGGATGATGCAGATTAATACCATTCCGCTGAAACAACTATCCGAAGCGGCGGGGGAGCATTGAAATCGCGGCGTTGGCTGTCTGCGGCAACCGCGGCGATTGACCGCGACGCCTGTTCGGCCGATATCCCGCCGAAAACCGCCCCGAGACCCTGATGACCTCAGACGCCAACCTCAAGCAAGCTGCCGCTCCCGATGCCGGCTGGCAGGACGATGTCCGCGCCGGCGTGCGCCATGTCCGCGACCTTGCATCCCTGCCGCTTTCGCCCGCCGAGCGCGCCGCCGCGCAGGAGGCTGCGGCCGCCCACAAGGTGCGCGTGCCAAAACCCTATCTCGACCTGATCGACTGGAACGACCCCAACGACCCGATCCGCGCCCAGGTGATCCCGTCGCCGGACGAGTTGGTCGCCGCCGAGGGCGAGCTCGACGATCCGATCGGCGACCACGCCTTCAGCCCCGTTCCGAGGCTGACGCACCGCCATGCCGACCGCGTGCTTCTGTTCCCGACCTATCAATGCGCCGTCTATTGCCGTTTCTGCTTCCGGAAAGAGTCGCTGGCCTCGATCGGCCGCGGCTACACGCGCGAGGCGCTGGAGCCGGCGCTGGCCTATATCGCCGGCCACCCGGAGATCCGCGAGGTGATCCTGACCGGCGGTGATCCGCTGTCGCTGCCCGACAAGGCACTGGCCGAGATCCGCGCCCGCCTGGAGGCGATCCCGCATCTCAGGCTGCTGCGCATTCACACCCGCGTGCCGGTGGCGCTGCCGTCGCGCATCACGCCCGGCCTGGTCGAGGCGCTGCAGGGCCGGCTGATGGTGAGCGTGGTCACCCATTTCAACCACGCGCGGGAAATCACGCAGGCCACGGAGGAAGCTTGCCGCGCGATGCGGCAGGCGGGTTTCGTGCTCCTCAACCAGAGCGTTCTGCTGAAAGGCGTCAACGATCATGTCGAGGTGCTGGAAGAACTCTGCCGCGAGCTGATGTACCGTCTCGGGGTAAAACCCTATTACCTGCATCACGGCGACCTCGCGCGCGGCATGGCGCACCGCCGCACAACGATCGCCGAGGGCCAGGCGCTGGTGGCGGAACTGCGCCGGCGCCTCTCCGGCATCTGCAACCCGAGCTATGTCATCGACCTGCCGGACGGCGGCGGCAAGGTGCCGCTGGCGGCGAGCCACATCGAGGGATGCGAGGGCGGCACCTGGCTGATCAGAGGCCAGGACGGCAAGGTACGGGAATATCGCGAGGTGCTGGCGGGTGTCTGAGGTTTTCCGCCGCTCAAGGCGGCCCGGCGGCCCTGTTGGGGGCAAATTTGCCGGCTGCCGGGCCTAACCGGCGGGCGGGTGGCCACCCGCCGGCTGAGACGAGCGTGGGCCGGGGTCGTCAAAACCGCACCCTGCAAATGAAGGATTGCGTGCTTTTATTCCTTCGTTTGCACGATGCAGCGGGCCGGAAATGGCGCGACGCTGTGGTCGATCCTTTTGGATCATCGATCCTTTTGGATCCATCAAAGCCTGCAACTGACAAAGTCCCCAGCTAGGTCCCCTCCTGGCGATCCTTGGGCCCCGCCTGCCTCTCCCCGGAGCACGCGGGGCCTTCCCGTTCGGCAGAGCCCCGGTCGCAACATTGCCCTCTTCCTGTGGGAACCGGATTCCGCGCTCCGCATTCTATGAGCGGGGACTGAAGGAGCGCAGCGTGAAGGCTTTGTTGGGAATTGCCGGTGGGTTCGTGCTGACCCTGGCCGTGTTCGCCAGCGGGCTTGCTTTCGCCACCTGGATGTTGGCGGCCAAGCCGGTACGCCAGGCAACGCCCACGATCGGCGTTTCCGAGCTGTGGACGAAGGACGCCCAGCCGGTTGATCGAGAGAAGCAGAACCTTGAGCGCATTCCCGCCCAGCAGGCCGCGCCCGCCAAGGCGGGCGGCGAGCCGGCCCCGGGCGAACCCGTCAAGGCGGGTGGCGCCGCCCAGGCCACGGCGCTCGCGGCGCCGGTGGCGCCGGCACAGCCGCGGCTGCAGCCATTGCCGGACGTTTCCGCTCCCACCCAGCCCGCGCCGGACGCCAATGCAACCCAGCAGCCGGCGCCGGCCGATGAGCAGGCTGAGCGGCAATTGCCCGTCGCCCATCTGCAATGGTGCGCGTCGCGCTATCGCAGCTATCGCCCGGCAGAAAACAGCTACCGTTCCTACAGCGGCGAGCTGCGCCCCTGCATCTCGCCCTATTACGGCGGCGACCGCACCGCCTCGACCGGCACCCGGATCAGCGACGATCAGACGAGCGACGATCAGGCCGAGATGGAGGGCTACGCCCCGTCCGGCGACGGCTACGCCACCGCCTATGGCGCCCCGCCGGAAGAGATCTCGCCCGAGGCCGCCCAGGCCTCCAGCCGACAGGTCTCGGCCGACCATGTCGACTACTGCTTCAGCCGCTACCGCTCCTACGTTCCGCGCGACAACAGCTATCAGCCCTACGACGGCGGCCCGCGCCGCCAGTGCGAGTAGGAGCGGCGAGCCTTCAATCTGCGATTGACGCTCCCTAGTTCAGCACCCTGCCATTGATCTCATTGACGCTGCGCGTCCCTGTCAGCGCCATGGTGACCGACAGCTCCTTGCGCAGGATATCTATGGCCGTGGCCACACCGGCTTCGCCTCCGGCGCCGAGGCCGTAGACATAGGCGCGCCCGACAAGGCAGGCACGGGCACCCAGGGCCAGCGCTCGCATCACATCCTGGCCCGAGCGCACGCCGCCATCGAACAGCACCTCCGCCTCCGATCCGACGGCTTCCGCGATCCTGGGCAGCATCGAGATCGTCGAGGGCGCGCCGTCAAGCTGCCGGCCGCCATGGTTGGAAACCACAATGGCGTCGGCACCGGCCGCGCAGGCGCTTCGCGCGTCGTCGGTGTTGAGGATGCCTTTGACGATCAGCTTGCCCGGCCAGATGCTCCGGATCCACTCGACGTCGCTCCAATTCAGCGTCGCGTCGAACTGATGCGCTACCCAGTCCGCCACCGCCCGGACATCGTCCTCGCCCTTGAGATGGCCGGTGAGGTTGCCGAAGGTCCAGCGTTTGGCGGTGAGCATGCGGGCCGCCCAGGCCGGATGGCCGGCTATGTCGAGGATCGTGCGAAGTTTCAACGCCGGCGGCACCGAAAGCCCGTTCCTGACATCGGCATGGCGCTGGCCTAGCACCTGCAGGTCGACGGTGAGCACCAGCGCGCCGCAGCGGCCGGCGATCGCCCGCTCGACCAGCGAGCGTGCGAAACCGCGATCCTTCATCACATAGAGCTGGAACCAGAACGGATAATCGACGGCCTCAGCCACGTCCTCGATCGAGCAGATCGACATCGTGCTCATCGTGTAGGGAACGCCTGCGGTCTTGGCGGCGCGGCAGGCGAGGATCTCGCCATCGGCCCATTGCATGCCGCCAAGACCGATCGGCGCCAGCGCCACCGGCACCGAGACCTTCTCGCCGAGGATCGTGGTCGCCGTGTCGCGCTGCTCGACATTGACCAGCACGCGCTGCTTCAGCGTGATGCGCTCGAGATCAGCGCGGTTGGCGCGCAAGGTCTGCTCGGCATAGGAGCCGGCCTCGAGATAGTCGTTGAAAACGCGCGGCACGCGCCGCCGCGCCGCCTCGCGCAGGTCCTCGATGCAGGTCATTTCCGTCATCAGCTTCGGCGCCGTCGACGCCGCCCTGGATTCGCTGGGCAGCGCCACGATTCCTGTCGGAACATCAAGCACCGTGGGGACTACTCTTTCCATCGCCGTCCTCCTACCGAATATTAGCTTGCGCTGATCATTGAAGGCCGCAAGCCTGCCGATGTAAATTCACTAGCGAGTATACTTTCACCGCGATGGCAGCGCCGCCCATGCCCAGATCATCCGATGCAACCAGGCCCGTGATCCTGCAGGCGGCATACAAGCTGTTTCGCCGCCGGGGTTTTTTCCGCGTCGGCATGGACGAGATCGCCGACGCCGCCGGCGTCACCAAGCGCACGCTCTACTATCACTTCGACAGCAAGGACGCGCTCTTGACCGCCGTGCTTGCCTCGCAGCACGAGCGCACCTTCGCCGACTTCCAGAACTACGGCATCGACCTGTCGGGTGGCCCGGACGCGCTGATCGACAAGCTGTTCGAGGGCCTGGTCAGATGGTCGTCCAAGCCACGCTGGGCCGGCTCCGGCTTCACGCGGCTGGCGATCGAGCTCGCCGACCTCTCCGGCCACCCGGCGCGCTCGATCGCCAGCCAGCACAAGGCGCTGATGGAAGCGCATCTGGAAACGTTGCTCGCCAGGGCGGACATCCCGTCGCCGAAGGCGCGTGCGCGCGAGCTCGCTTTGCTGATCGAAGGCGCCATGGTGATGCTGCTGATCCACGGCGACGCGAGCTACTGCACGGCGGCGGCGGAGGCGGCGAAAAGGTTGATGGGAGGCGGCCTGTCCATCGAACCCAAGCTTGGCTGACGCCGCGACCCGTCGCGCTCCCCTCTGTCCTGCCTGCCTCTCAGGCGTAGCCCTCACTCTCTGGAAATAATCTTCCCCGGATTGAGAATGTTGTGGGGATCGATCAGCGCCTTGATCGCCTTCGCCAAATCCCGCTTCACCGGATCCGCATGCCGCTCATAGGCCTCGCGCTTCTCCAGCCCCACGCCATGCTCGGCCGAGAACGAGCCGCCGGCTTCGCGCAGGCCCTCATAAAGCACGTCCTCGATCGCCGCGTGCCGCTCATGCGGAAGCGGTCCGTCGCAATTGATGGAGATGTGCAGATTGCCGTCGGCGAGATGGCCGTAGACATAGGGCGCGTAGGCGGCGTCGATCCGCTTCAGCCCGGCCTCGATGCGCGCCACATAGGCGTCCAGCGCGCCGCCCGGCACGGACACGTCGAAGGAGGGCGCCATGGCGTGCGCGCGCTCGATCTCAACCGTCTCCTCGCGCAGCCGCCACATCTGGGCGGCTTGCGCCTCGGAACTCGCGAACAGCCCGTCGAGAATGCCGGCCTCTTCCCAGATAGCCGCCAACCCGTCCTCCAGCACGCCTCTGGCCGCCTCGATCGAGTCGGCGCCGAGCCCCAGCACCAGAAGGCAGGGCGCATCGAGCGGCAACTGCCCGGGCGCATAGCCCAGCCCCCGCTGCATCAGCGAGGCAAAATTGCGCCACAGGATCTCGGCGGCGCTGAGCCGCGCGCTGGTCGAGCCCAAAAAATGCCGCACGATGCGCTGGGCACTTGCCGCATCCGGCACGCCGACCAGCGCCGTGGCGCTGGCGCCTGCGACCGGGTCGAGCCGCACCGCCACGCGGGTGACGATGCCCAGCGTGCCCTCCGCGCCGATGAAAAGATGCTTCAGGTCATAGCCGGCGCTGGTCTTGAGCACCCGAGTGAGATCGGAAAACACCCGCCCATCCGGCAGCACGGCCTCGAGGCCGAGCACGCGGTGGCGCATCGTGCCGTTGCGAAAGGCCATGATGCCGCCGGCATTGGTGGAAACCATGCCGCCGATGGTGGCGCTGCCGCGCGCCGCAAGGTCGATGCCCGGATCGAGCCCATGCGCCGCCGCAGCCTCCCGCAGCGCCCCCAGCGTCACCCCCGCCTGCACGATCGCCACCCGCGCGAACGGATCGATCTCCTCGATTTGGGTAAGCCCGCCAAGATCGCAGATGATCTGCCCGGCGGAGGTCGCCGCCCCGCCCGCCAACCCCGTGCGCCCGCCCTGGGCGACAAGGCTGACGCCACGCTCCGCGCAGAACTTCACCAGCGTCGCGACGCCCTCGACATCACGCGGCCGCACCAGCGCCGAAGCGCCGAAATTGAGGGCATCGAAGCCCGGATCGCGCTGCGCGAGTTCGGCGGCGTCCCAGATGGTGGCGGTGGGGAGGGCGGCATGCAAACCGGAGATGAGGGAGGCGGACATGCGAAGGCTCCGGGGAGGGAAGCGATGTTCTATAGAGGAACCGGAGCCTCCGAGTCACGGAGCTTACCGAAGAGGCCGTTCTGGACTCGCGGATATCAGGACGCGAAGCCCGCTGCTGCGGGCGCGCTCGATGTCAAACGCGCGAAGACAGCGCCATCCAAGCCCGTCGCCGGGCTGGGGCACAAGATCGGCAAAAAAGAGCCGCCCGACGGTCTGGCGTCAGCCCTTTTTGGCGAAGCCGGCGGTAACCTCGTCCTTGTGCGCGGCGAAGGCCTCCAGGACCTCCGACTTTTCGGCCTTCGGCACCTTGAAGTGGTCCAAGGTCCGCCCCAGTTCCGCCGCGACCTCGTCGAATTCCGCCGGAGAGATCCGCAAGTCGCGATGCGCCTCCTCGAGGCCGAGCGGTGTCGCGCCGGGCCTTGTGGCCACGAACTTGTAGGGGCCGCCGGAAACGTCGCAGACCCACAGCGTGCGCATGAATTTGAGGCCGGGGAGCCGTTCAAGGTTCTGGGTGTGCCATTTCCGTAGCTGCGGGTTCTTGGACTTCTTGCCGACGATGGGATTCTTCACGACGGCGTCGCTGAAGTAATCCACCACCGCAGCGATGGCGAACACGCCCCCCAACCGCTCGTACAGGCTTTTGTCAGGCGTGGTTTGCTTGGTCTGCGCGCGCGCCATGTCGGCGGGCAATGCAGCCGTCGATGCGGCGGCCACCGCCAGCCCTGCGACGACACATCGTCTTGTGAAAGAGGTCGAAACAGCCGTTGTCATCTCCGGTTCCCTTCGAGGTTACGCCAGAGCAAGCCGCGGCCTGTCTGGCGGCTTCAATGATTTTGATCGTCGGATATGTCCACTTTGCCTTACCTTGGCATCGTCTGAGAAACGAACGAGTCCCCAGCCCCAAATATTCCGTTCGAGCGGCCTGTTTCGTGGCTACGCCAGTTGGACGACCGCGCTAGCGCGAGCGTCGTCCAGGTTCAGGAACATTCCGCGTCGAGCGGAGTTTGAAACGCACGGCCCCCGCTCGCAGCGGCCAAAATCGGTCGATCCGGCGAGCTTATGTCGTCTCGGTGAGAATGCGATGAACGTCAGCGGCGAAGCGACCAGATCTTTTTGGATGCTCGACACCAGCTTCCCCAGCGCTCCCCGCCTCGAGCAGGACGAGCATTGCGATGTGGCCGTCATCGGAGCCGGCATCGCCGGTGTTTCCATCGCCTATGAGCTGGCCTTGGCAGGACGCAAGGTGGTGCTTGTGGATCGCGGCCCCTTGCTCGGCGGCATGACATCCCGCACGACCGCCCATCTGGCGCCGATCTGCGATGACGGTTTGAGCGCTCTGGTCAAGATGCGTGGCGAGGCCCTCGCGCGCGGATTTCAGGAAAGCCAGCAAGCCGCTGTCGACTGTATCGAACAGCATGTCGGCAGGCTGGAGATCGACTGCGACTTTCGGCGTCTGGACGGCTTCCTTTTCCCCGCCGCTTGGATGGATGAGAGAGAGGCCGCCAGAGAATGCAACAAGGAATATGCCGCCGCAGCAAAGATCGGCGTCGAGGTTGAGCACGGTAAGGGTGTACCGCTCAAGGGCCACGAATCGGCGCCCATACTGCGATATCCGAACCAGGCCACTTTCCATCCGCTGAAATATCTTCGCGCGCTGCTGGCCGATTTCCAGAAGCGAGGCGGCAAGGTATTCGCCGACAGCGCCGTCGTCGAAATCGAGGAGGGGAAGCAGGTTCGCCTGAAATGCGATGGCGGCTCCACCATCATTGCATCCAACGCGGTGTTTGCCACTAATTCGCCGATCAACACCTGGGTAAAGATCCATAGCAAGATGGCGCCTTACCGCACCTATGCGATGGCTTTCGACATCGAAAGGGGAATTCTTCCGGACGCGCTCTATTGGGACATGGACGATCCCTATTATTATGTCCGACTCAATCCCGGCCCCGGCGGGACCGACCGTATCATTGCCGGCGGACGCGATCACAAATCGGGCGAAGCCGATGACGGCGAGGCTCGGTTTACTGCGCTCGAAGCCTGGATCAGGGCATTGGTGCCCGATCTCGGAAGAGAAAGAGCGAGATGGTCGGGTCAGGTTCTCGATACGATCGACTATTGCGGCTTCATAGGCCGCAGCCCCGGCAACGGCAACGTCTTCATCGCCACCGGCGACTCCGGCCAGGGCATGACGCACGGCGCACTGGCCGGACTGCTGATCCGCGATTTGATCGTGGAAGGATCGAACCCCTGGGAAGCCGTGTACGCCCCGGACCGGACGCCGCCCGCAGCCTTTGCACAATACGTCAATGAGAACCTCACGACAGTGAAGAACCTTGCCGGCTATTTGCTGCCCGGCGAGATCAAATCGGCCGACGATCTCAAGCCTGGTGAAGGCGGCATCCTTCAGGACGGCTTGAGCAAGTTCGCCGTGTGCCGCGACCGCGACGGCAGGCTCCACCGGCATTCGGCCAGTTGCACCCATCTCGGCTGCATCGTGCACTGGAATTCGACCGAGCAATGCTGGGATTGCCCCTGCCACGGCTCGCAGTTCTCGCCGGACGGAGCTGTCCTCAACGGCCCAGCGATCCGCCCCTTGGCCTAGCTCGGCCGGAGAGCACTCAACCGATTTCGATTTGTTTCGTAGGACCCCTCAACCCACCCACACCGAGCACCCAACCTTCTGCCCTGTAGCGCTGTCCCGCACCAGTTTCGCATCCACCCGCCGCAACCCCACCCGGTTGGCCTTCAGTTCCTTGCTCGCGAGATAGGCTGGGTCGCCCACTTCCCAGTGGTAGCGTGTGTTGGCGGGCGCCCGCATCCAGGTGAATTTCGACAGATAAGCCACCTGTCCGGGCGTCGTGTCGGCGAAGCGGCAGTCGATGGTCGCGGGCATCAGGCCCTTCGTGGCCATCGCGTTGACGACCTTGTCGGCATCGGCCGTCGCCAGCCATTGGTCGATGCCGCTCGTCTGGTAGGCGTCTATGCCGGTCGGCCGGTGCGTCATGCATCCTCCCAGCAGCGTCAGCGCTGCCAGGATTGTGGTTGCCCTGCCTGCTCGCTTGCAGTCTTCCCGATCGATGCCCATGCCCGTCTCCTTGTCCCTGAAGAATGGAAAGTCCCGGGCGGGATGGTGCTCGGCTGGACATCGCCTGTATATTAGCCGCTTCACATGCGCGACTCGAACTGGCTTGGCCGTTCTATCTGCTTGCGCGGGCAGGGGGAGCGATCGCGCCTGGGACGATGTCGGTGTTCTGGGCCACCTTGATGCGCCAGCCGGACTGTTCCTTCTTCAGCACCAGAAGCAGGATGCCTTCCCGCGTTCCGGCGGGCGAGCCGTCCGGGGCGGATGCGCCTGTCAGGGTCCATCTGTAGTGCACCGATGCGAGGCCGGGAGACAGCTCGACGACTGACGCGGCAACTCCCTCCAGCCGGCTGTCGCGAAACATGGTCTTGTGAGTCGCGCGGTGCGCCGCTTCGATCTCGGCCCGGTTTTTCCACCACATGCCCACGACATTGACGAAATTCGCGTCCTCGCTAAACAGCGCCGCGAAGTCGTCCATGTCATGCCTGTTCCAGGCATCGGCGAAGGCGGTCGCGGCGTCCTCGGGCTTGCTGATCTCCTGTCCCATGACATGATCTCCCTTGCTTTGCGCCAGGCTGGGGGTGAGACGATAGCGGCATCGGCGGACCCTGTCACCGCGCTGCCACAGAACTTAGCCGCGCCACTTCCTTAACGGCCTCAACCCCCAAAATTAACCTTTTGTTAACCATTGCCCCGGCACCCTTTAATCATTGAGTAAGGATTCGCCTGGTCGTGACCTTCGCCGCCCCTTTGCAGAACAAATCCATCCGCTTCCGCGCCCGTTCCTTCGTCGCTTTCACGCTGACGCCGGAGGCGCCGATCGCCGACTGGCTGGAGGGGCTGGACCGCTGGATCGCCAACTCGCCGGGCTATTTCAACGGGCGCCCGGTGGTGCTGGACCTGAACGTCCTGCAGCCGGGGCCGGAGGAGATCGGGGCGCTGGTCGGCGTGCTCGGCTCGCGCGGCATCCGCGTCTATGCCATCGAACTGGAAGGCGCCGAGCTGGGGCCTGAACTGCCGCCGCTGCTTGCCGGCGCCAAGGAGGCGACCGCTGAGGGGCTGCTGGGCCGCGCCGCGCGCAAGGCGCGGGCCGAGGAGCTCGAAGCCGCCGCCGGGGAGCAGGCCCAGGCCGCTGGAGAGATCCAGCTGGTCGCGGAGGCGGCCCCGGCCGAGGCTCCGCAGATCGCGACCTCCGCCGACGAGCCGGTGGACCCCGAGCTGGCAAGGCTCGAAGCGGTCAGGATCGAACCGGCGCAGGCCGCAAGCGCGGGCGCCGAGCCGGCGCAGCCTTCGGCCGGCACGCTGATGATCAAGGCGCCGATCCGCTCCGGGCAGTCGGTGTTCCATCCGCATGGCGATGTCATCGTGCTGGGCTCGGTCGCGTCCGGCTCGGAGATCGTCGCCGGCGGCTCGATCCATGTCTACGGCACGCTGCGCGGCCGCGCGATCGCCGGCTCGGAAGGCAATGTTTCGGCGCGCATCTTCTGCCGCAAGAACGAGGCCGAGCTGCTCGCCGTCGACGGCTGGTACACCACGGCCGAGGAGATGGAAGGCACCTCGCGCGGCAAGGCCGTGCAGGCCTTCCTCGACAATGATGCACTGTGCGTGGTGCCGCTCGGCTGAGGCAAGCTTCGGACCGGTTTCGCGTGCCAAGGTTGTTAACGAGTCCGCCGTGCCCGGCACGGTCATGAATAAGAATCGCCAACGGAGGCTGAATTTATGGGCAAGGTAGTCGTGGTCACATCGGGCAAGGGGGGCGTCGGCAAGACGACCTCGACGGCCGCGCTCGGCGCCGCCGTGGCCAAGACCGGCAAGAAGGTGGCGCTGGTCGATTTCGACGTCGGCCTGCGCAATCTCGACCTCATCATGGGCGCCGAGCGCCGCGTGGTGTTCGACCTCGTCAACGTCATCCAGGGCACGGCGAAGCTGTCGCAGGCGCTGATCCGCGACAAGCGGCTGGAGACGCTCTATCTGCTGCCCGCTTCGCAGACCCGGGACAAGGACGCGCTGACCGAAGAGGGCGTGGCCGAAGTCATCGCCAGGCTGCGCTCGGTGTTCGACTATGTCTTCTGCGACAGCCCGGCCGGCATCGAGCGCGGCGCCCAGCTCGCCATGCGCTTCGCCGACGAGGCGGTCATCGTCACCAATCCGGAAGTGTCGTCGGTGCGCGACTCCGACCGTATCATCGGCCTGCTCGACGCCCGCACCATGAAGGCCGAGCAGGGCGAGCTGGTGCAAAAACACGTGCTGGTTACCCGCTACGACGCGGCCCGCGCCTCGCGCGGCGAGATGCTGTCGATCGACGATGTGCTGGAGATACTCTCCACGCCGCTGCTCGGCATCATCCCGGAAAGCCAGGACGTGCTGCGCGCCTCCAACCTCGGCTCGCCCGTCACGCTCTCGGAACCGCTCAATGGTGCCGCAAAGGCTTACCTCGAAGCGGCAAGACGCCTGGAAGGCGAAGACCTGCCGGTGGTCGTCCCCTTCGAACGCAAGGGCTTCCTCGACCGGCTTCTCGGAAGGAGGGCGGCATGAGCATCCTCGACCTCTTCAAGCGGCGCACCAGCGCGCCGGTGGCGCGCGAGCGGCTGCAGCTGCTGCTCGCCTATGAGCGCCAGAGCCGCGGCCAGCCGGACCTCGTTTCCATCCTGCGCGAGGAGATCATGGCGGTCATTGCCAAGCATGTGCAGATCGACCAGGACTACCTCCAGGTCTCGATGGACCGCGGCGCCACCATGTCGACGCTGGAGATCGACATCCAGATCCCCAACAAAAGCGCCGCCCCGCTGGCCATGGCGGGGTGATCTTTACCCTCCCCCTTGTGGGGAGGGTCGATCCGCAAAGCGGATCGGGGAGGGGGTGCTGTCCCGCCAGCCTCTCGGGGTCGGCGCCGACCCCCACCCGGACCTTCGGTCCGACCTCCCCACAAGGGGGAGGTAGGGCGCCGACGCGAGTAGCGCAGACAATTGGGCAAAGCCGCCGAGCGCGGAATCTCCCCCCTCGAGGGGGAGATGGCCGGCAGGCCAGAAGGGGTCGTCTCACGTAGATCGCCGACCTCATAGCTCGCCACCCAGGGCGTTGGCGCTCCACGCGCGGCGACCCCCTCTGTCGCCTTCGGCGACATCTCCCCCTCGAGGGGGGAGATTGGCAGCTCCGGCGCCGCGTCACTTCTGCAAGGCTGACAATTGGCGAATGCCTGCGCGACATCTGATCTCCCCCCTCGAGGGGGAGATGGCCGGCAGGCCAGAAGGGGTCGTCTCACGTAGATCGCCGACTTCATCGCTCGCCACGGCGCTTCATGCGCGGCGACCCCCTCTGTCGCCTTCGGCGACATCTCCCCCTCGAGGGGGATCCCAGACCTCACTCCGGCTGATACAATTCATCCATGCTGCGCGCCGCCAGTTCCGCGAACGGCGCCTGCTTCCTCACCCGTCCATGCTCCAAAATCACCAGATCGTCGCAGAACGAGATCGTCGAGTGGTGGTGGCTGATGACGATCGTTGTGCGGCGGCCGGCGCGCGACTTCAGCGTTTCCACGATCGCCGCTTCCGAAAGCCCGTCCACCGCGTTGGTGGCCTCGTCGAGGATCAGGATATCCGGATCGCGCACAAGCGCGCGGGCGAGCGCGATGCGCTGCCTCTGGCCGGCCGACAAATTGACGCCGCGATAGCCGACGACCGTCTGGTAGCCCTGCGGCAGGCGTTCGATGAATTCATGCGCCTCGGCGAGCGCGGCCGCGCGGCGCGCCTCTTCCATGCTCGCCGTGTCCTTGCCGTAGGTGATGTTGTCGAGGATGGTGCCGTCCACCAGCTCCAGTTCCTGGCTGGCCAGGGCGATATGCGCCCGCCATGCGACCGGATCGATCTCGCCGAGCGGCGCGCCGTCGACGAGGATGCGGCCGCCGTCCGGCTCGACGAAGCGGCAGAGCAGGTTGACGATGGTCGTCTTGCCGGCGCCGGAGCGGCCAATCAGCGCCGTCGAGCGACCGCTTCTTATGTCGAAGCTCACGGCATGCAGCACCGCCGCGCGCTGCTCCTCATTGGCGTAGCTGAAGCTCACGCCCTCAAAGGCGATTTTTTCGCTCAAAGTCGCGAATGGCCGGCTGCCTTGCGGCGGTGCCGGCTTGCCCTTGGGGTCGAGCAGCCAGGTCACCTCTTCCAGCGAACCTGAAAGCCCCTGCAACTGGCTCCATGTCATCTGCAGCGCTCTGACATGCGGCTGCAGCCGGTAGAGCAGGATGAGGAAGGCGGCGACCAGCGGGAAGCTCAGGCCCGCCAGCCATGCGCCGATCACCACCGCCAGGAACAACATGGCGTGCAGCACTTCGGTCACCGGGCCCAGCGCGCCCTGGCGGTTGGAAAGCTGGAAGGCCGCCCGGCGCACGCCGTCCGATGCCGCCCCGAACGCCGCCTTCTCGCGCGCTTCCTGGCCGAAGATGCGGATCAGCCGGCCGGCATGCACAAGATGCAGCATCCGCGAGGCGAGCGCACTGTTGCGCGAGGCAACGCTTCGGCTCGGGTTTCTCAGATGCGCCGACAGCGCCATATGCGCAACCTGGACAAGCGCCAGCCCGAGCATCACCAGCAGCGTCATCTGCCAGGAGAGCAGCAGCAGGAAACCGAGCAGGATGAGCGACGCCGAGGCGCTGACGATCGAGCCAAGCATCGCCTGGATGGCATCCGACGCCCGCCAGGATTCGCTCGAGATGATGTTGAGCAGCCGCCCGGGGCTCTCCTTCAGGAAGAACGGATAGCCGATATTGAGCAGCCGCTCGGCGAGCGCGCCGCGGATCGCCTGGCTGGCCTTGCCGTAGATATGGGCGGTGAGCACCGAATTGGCGAAGCCGAGCAGGTTCTTCAAGAGGATCGAGCCGAGGATCGCGACTGCAAGGGCGATCAGCCGCTCGCGCTCGCCGAGCCCGGCACCGACCTTCTGCAGGAGGGCCGACAGGCCGGCCATGCCGGTCGCCTCGCCATGCCCCATGATGATGCCGAGCAGGGGGATGATCAGTCCGATGCCGAAACCTTCGAGCGCTGCACTCGCAAGCCCGAGCGCGACGACGATCGGCAACAGGCCGAGCTGCCGGCGGCCGAGCGCCTGGCGCAGCATCGGCAGGGTCGGGCGCCCGCTCACGGCGCGCCGGCCTCCGCCCTGGCCTCGATGGTCTCGCTGCCCGACTGCGGCTGCCGACCCGGCCGCCTGACAAGCACGAGAGCCATGAACTTCGCCGCGCCCGCAAGGTTCATCAGGACGATCGGCCAATGCGACAGTTTGAGATCGTGGTCGAAGCGCGGCCCGCCGGCGAGCTCGCGCATGGCGGCCCGCGCCGCCCAGTAGAAATGGCGAAGCAGCCAGGGTGCGCGGCGAAAATGCTTCAGGCAGAGCGCGCCGTTGCCGAAATGATAGTCGCGGTGCAGCCGGTCGATCGCCATGCGGTCGCGCCGTCCGTGATGGTGGAAGATCGTCATGTCGGGCACGTATTCCACCGCCATGCCGGCAAGCATCGCCCGCACCAGATAGTCCGTGTCCTCGGCCGAGCGCAGCGCGCCGCCGGCGCCGAAGCGCTCGTCGAAGGGGCCGATGCGGGCGGCGACGTCGCGGTGCATGGTCATGTTGCAGCCTAGCACGAAGCCGCCCGGGTGGACGGCATGCGTCAGCACTTCGCGTTGGTCGCAGCGCTTTATCGTGAAGGGCAGGTCGAGCGCGTCGCCGATCTCGACGCGGCCGCCGCGGATCAGCCACTTCTCGCCGCTCGCATAATGCCGCTCGAGGTCGGCGAGATAGTTGCGGTCGAGCCTGCAGTCGTCGTCAACGAACACCAGCACCCGGCCGCGCGCCTGCGCCAGTCCCGCATTGCGCGCCGCCGCCAGTCCGGGGCGGGGCTCCGAGATTGCGGTCAGGGGGATGTCCGAGGTCGCGGCGGCCGCCAAAAGATAACTGGCCGTGCCGTCGCGCGAGCCGTTGTCGACCACCACCAGCTCGGCCGCGAAGGCCGGATGCGCCCGGCAGGCGGCGCAGATCGAGTCGATGCAGGCTTCGAGCACGTCCAGCCGGTCGCGCGTGCAGACGATGAAGGAAACCTGTGGCCGCTGCCTGGGCCACGGAGGAGCGGGCAGTGCGGGGCGCAGGTGCCGCAGCAACGGATGGCGCTCGGCGTTCATGCCGCCCCCATCCTGTAGGGCGCCAGCACTGACGCTGCCGGCGCGGATTTGAAGCGGTAGGCCATCCAGTCCGCGCGCTTGCCCGCCCACATCGAGGCCTGGCTCAGCCAGGGCGCCCAGGCGCCGGGGCCGAGCGCGTATTTCTCGCGGCGGCGGATCGCGTTCCATTTCCCGGTCAGCGTCAGCAGTTCATGCGACAGCGCCGGCCGCTCCTCGTCGTTGACGAGCTGGTAGAGGAAATAGAACAGGTTGAGCGCGCCGGCCTCGAAGCTCGGCCGCGTCGGGTCGGGCAATGCCGAGATCCGCTCTTCAAGCGCCCGGATGAAAGCGGCCGCCCGGCGCACGGTGTCGAGGCAGACGCGATCGCCGATGGCGCGCAGGTCCTCGCAGTCCTGCGCCAAACCCAGGCGCTCGAGGTTCTCGCCGACAATCTTGAGATGCGTGCGTCGCATCTCCTTGCCGTGCCGGCTGGTCACGCTGCCGGGATGGACGCGGTAGACCAGCAGGCTCTCCGGCATCAGCGCCGCCGGATAGCGGTCGGCCAGCCGCCGGAAGAGGTCGAAATCCTCGGCATGCCGATAAGCGCCGTCATAGTGGAGGTCGGCCTCGGAGATGACCTTGCGGTTATAGACCACCGTCGGGTGCAGGAAGATCGTGAAGAATTTCGACAGCTCCGGGAGGCTGAGACGGAACACCGGGTCGAGCCGCCCCTTAAGGACGCGGCCGTGCAGCAGCGTATCGACGAGCGCGCCGCAGAAGCCGAGCTCCGGCCGCGCGGCAAACAGCGCCGCCTGGCGCGACAGCCGCCAGGGATAGGCGAAGTCGTCGGCGTCCATGCGCGCGACGAGTTCGCCCCGCGCGATCGCCAGTCCTTCATTGAGGCTGGCAACGAGGCCACGGTTTTCGCGCGAGATGATCGATACGCGGCTGTCGTCCCGGCGGCAGCGTTCGAGGATCTTAAGCGACCTGTCGGTCGATCCGTCATCGATGGCGATGATTTCGAGCCGGTTGTAGTCCTGCCGCAGGATCGACTGCATCGCGGCGGCCACGTAGGGCTCGGCATTGTAGACTGGCAACAGCACGGAGATGAGCGGCGCGGCGGTCATGGTCGGCTCCGGTCCGTCGGCTGCAGATCGAGCGCCGGGGCGGCGCCGAACCGGAGGGCCTCGCTTGCGCCGCGCGGACGAGCGGGCGCGACATACGGAAAATAGCGCTTGAGACCGTTGAGCGGCTTCTCGAAAAACACCCAGGAAAGCGAGGCGACGGCCAGCGTCGCGGCGCCCGCGACGAGGAAGCGGCCTGGCCCCTGTTCCGAGACGTTGACCGGGATCCATGGCTGCGCCTTGACGGCATAGGCAAGTAGGATCGGATGGTAGAGATAGACGCCGTAGCTGATGCGGCCGAGCCCGAGCAGCGGCGGCAGTTCGGCCAGCCTGCCGAGCGTGCCGCCGAGGCCGTTCGAGCAGGCGGCGACGATCACCGTCAGCGGCACCAGCGGCAGCACTTGCACCAGCATCCAGCGCGGCCACTCCCAGGCCGAATTCGCCGGCCCCGGATCGGATCGGACCACGAACAGGAACACCACCGCCAGGGCCGGCCAGCAGAGCCGCATCCATTGCGGCGCATCGGCGCCCCTGGCGCGGCGCACGGCAAGCAGGGCGCCGCAGCCAAGCGCGTCCATCGAGGCCGGCGGCAGCAGGTCGCGGGCGAGCGCCGGGCTGGCGGCGATCGGCCAGTAGAACCGGTAGGCGAGCGAAAAAGCGATGACGCCGATTGCGATCGCCTCGATGCGCCGGCGCGGCGCCAGAAGCACGATCAGCGGCCAGGCGAGATAAAACTGCTCCTCGATGCTGAGGCTCCAGAAATGGCAGAGCAGCCAGGGGTTCCAGTCGTTGTGCAGCGCGTACCAGAAATTCGAGAGGTAGAGCGCATGCCAGGCGAGCGAGGACCTCGACTGTTCCAGATCGGTGAACCAGACGAGCGCCAGCACTGCGAAGTAGGGCGGGAAGATACGGATCACGCGCCGCGCATAGAAGGAGCGCAGCGCCGGTCCGGTGGCGAATGCATCGGCATCACGCGCGTCCAGCAAAAGCCGTGTGATCAGGAAGCCGGAGAGAACGAAGAACAGCCTGACCCCGAGATGGCCGAGGAAGGAGGTACCGTTTGGCGCAAGGAAATGCGCGTAGAGCACCAGCGTCACGGCAACTGCCCGCAAGGAGTCGAGTTGGATGTCGCGCGCGTTGGCCATCAGCGGTATTCGCAAGCTTGGTCACGCCACGCGGCAACGGGCGAGCGAATCTCGCCGCCGCGGGCCAACCGCTCACCGTCCGGGCCGGGGGCGCAATTCCAGCCGGCCGGCGGAATGCCCATCCGAGTCACAATAATGGCATCCTCCAACAGGCATGCCCCCGCTTCACGATTGTCGCGGCGGATGTTGCGGTGCAACACAAAATGCTTACGGCTCTGAAACAAGATGTGATGCCGTTGTGAGACGTAAATGGTTGTGTTGTGAAAATATCCGTACGGACCATCCAATGGTCCTATGAGGTCATGGGCAATTGGTCCGATGTGTGAAAGTAATCAATCGTCAGGGATGCTGACGAATTATCCCCGCAACTAAAGCGAGTATGATGGAAATATTGGGAAAGAAGCTTGATCGGGGTGGCAAATTCTACAGTGAAGGTCTGTGAAAACATCTTGAATTTCAAGTTCTTGTGCGGTGCAGCAGGCCTGCCGCCCGGGGAAGGGGCGCCTTGTCCCACCATCCGCCGCCCGCTGCCTCATGACGGCGCTGCCGCAAAAGCCTTATCTCCGATCTCGACCGGGGCAGGGGGAACGGAGAGCAGGTGACGTCGACGCCGATTGCAAAACCGCAGGCGCATGTCGGCGCCATGCCCATCCTCGGCCTGCTCGGCTCCATGCTGTCGGTGCAGGTTGGCGCCGCCTTTGCCAAGAGCCTGTTCCCTGTGCTGGGGCCCGAGGGCACGACCATGCTCAGGCTTGCCATTGGCGCGCTGATGCTGGCCGCGGTGCTGAGGCCATGGAAGGTGTTGCCCTCGCGGAAAAACCTGCCCTGGCTCGCCGCCTACGGCATCACCGTCTGCGCCATGAACATGTTGTTCTATGCCGCGCTCCAGCGCATTCCGCTGGGTATCTGCGTGGCGCTGGAATTCACCGGGCCGCTGTTCGTCGCGACCCTCGGCTCCAGGCGCCTGCTCGACCTCGTCTGGGTGGCGCTGGCGATAGCCGGCATCGCGCTGCTGTCGCCCTTTGCCGGCATCAGCCGCGGGCTCGATCCGCTGGGCGTGGCGCTGGCGCTGGCGGCCGGCGTCTGCTGGGGGCTCTACATCATCTTCGCGCAGAAGGCCGGCGCCGAACTCGGCGCGCGCACCTCCGCCTATGGCATGGCGATCGCCGCGGTGCTGGCGCTGCCTTTCGGCTTCGGCGCGGCTCAAGCCCATCTCGCCGACCCCCACGTCATGGCTGGCGCGGCCGTGGTCGGCCTGTTCTCCAGCGCGCTGCCCTTCTACCTGGAAATGCTGGTGCTGGCCCGCATGCCGGCCAAGGTCTACGGCATGCTCGTGTGCCTGGAGCCGGCTGGCGCCGCGCTGACCGGCTTCCTGTTTTTGGCAGAGAAGCTCAACCTGTTGCAATGCGCCGGCATCGCCGCCGTCATTGCAGCCGCCTTCGGCACGGCGGTCGCGGCGCGGCGGCCGGCGCCTTCGCCGGCCTGACTCTCTGCAAGCCGGTCGCGCGCACCCGTATCCATTTCTGAGCGGCGCGCTCCAAAGCGCTGCCCGGCTTGGAGAAATCGATGTCTGCGGCGGCGATATCCGACCACATCCGGTGGTTGAAATAAGACTTAGGTCCTATCGAAAATGGCGATAAGTCCGAGTGGACAAGACAAGGGTCGTGGGCCACTTCCTAATCATGGGCTGATTGGGGATGCTTATGCTGCGACATTGCCGGTGGGGTAGTTCGGCCGACGGGCTGAAGGGCTGGCGTGGGGAGAGCGGGATGCGCGCATCGCGCAGGGGCTGCAGGCTGGTCTTGCGAGCGCTGACTGCGTTGGCGCTCGTTGTCGCGCCTTTCAGTCTCTCCGTCGATGGTGTCGTTGGTGTCGTTGTGACCAAAGCCTATGCCAAAGGCGGCAATGGCGGCGGCAATGGCGGCGGCAACGGCGGCGGCAACGGTGGTGGAAACAGCGGCGGGAACGGCGGCGGCAATAGCGGCGGGAATAGCGGAAACGGCGGCAACAACGGGAACGGAAACGGCAATAGCGGCGGGAATAACGGAAACGGCAACAGCGGGA
This sequence comes from Mesorhizobium sp. WSM3859, assembly GCF_002295065.1. Taxonomy (GTDB): domain Bacteria; phylum Pseudomonadota; class Alphaproteobacteria; order Rhizobiales; family Rhizobiaceae; genus Mesorhizobium. The sequence continues at coordinate 47,441 of NZ_NSGG01000002.1, read as the reverse complement.
ACAGTAACGGCAACAGCAGCGGGAACAACAGCTCGAGCAACAGTGCCGGCGCGGCAAGCGCCGCCGATGTCGACAGCCACGTGAACGCGGCGACCGGCGACAAGGTCGAGGCCACCGCCGGCAGCATCCAGGTCACGCACCGCAATGGAATGAAGGAGACGATCGAGAAGGGCCGGTTCAGGATGGAAGACAAATACGGACGCACCATCATCGACCGCAAGGCCACCATGGCCGATCTCAATCGCCTGAACAGTTTGTGAAAGCAGAGTTTGTGGGAGCGAGGTTTTATCCGGATTAGATCTTAAGGGACCGAAGGTCAGCGCTGCAAAATCAGGTTGCCACCTTTTGCTTCGTCTCTGCGGTCCTGATCGTCTTGCGATGGAATCTGGCTACTCACCTTACCCCCGCCTCCGTGCGGGGGTAATTTTTTCAAGCTGTGGCGATGGTTGCTGTTGCGACATTGGTCACTCATGGCGGCGGAAATGGTCTGATCGGCCGGAGCATGGGTCGTGGGCCGCTTTCGTCGCGCTGCCGGAATGTGATCCTAGCCTCCGTCAAGAGACCGGTTCCGCTTCGCCTGCGCCGTGAGCGGAACTTCGGCAAACCGAGGTGGAACCGGCAAGAAGGAAAAGAATGCGCCAACCCGCCTGCAAAAGGCTAGTCGACCTCTCGCTGCGCCTCTCTGTCGCGGTGGCGGTTGTGGTCGCGCCCTGCCTGTTGGCGCCGGCCAACGTGACAAAGCTCGTGTCAACCGCCTACGCCGGCAGCGGCGGCAATGGCGGTAACGGGGGCAATGGCGGTAGCGGCGGTAATGGCGGTGCCGGAAACGGCGGCAATTCGGGCTCGGCCGGGGGGTCGAATTCCGGTAACAGCGGCAACAGCAATGCCGGTGGCAATTCCAACAACAGCAATGCCGGCGGGGGCAACCCCAATGCGGGACCTGGCAACAACAACGGCAAGGGCAATGCCAATCCCGGCGGCAGGAGCAGCTATACCAACACGGCAACCGGTGACACGATCTCGATCGACGGCAACAAGGTCACCGTCGTCCATCGCAACGGCATGAAGGAGGAAGTCCAGGACGGCCGTTTCGAGATGACCGACGCGCAAGGCCGCACCATCATCGAGCGGCAGGCGACGGAGGAGGATCTGAATCGTCTGCTGAGCCTGTGATGGCCGGGAAAGGCTACCCCCTTTTTCCGGCACCCTCGCATGTCACCCCCGTCCCTTGAGGCGGGGGTGATTGCGTTTTCGGGGAGGGGAACTGGGAACCGAGGAATTGAAGAATTGAAGAATTGAAGAAAAAGGAAGCTTAGCCTAACTTTTCCTCAATTCCTCAATTCCTCAATTCCTCAATTCCTCAATTCTTCAGTTCCCCAATTCCCCAATTCCCCAATTCCCCTAATTCCTCTCCCTCGCCTCATGCATCAGCAGCGCCGCTTCGGTGCGGTTGCGCACGTTGAGCTTGGCGAGCACCCTGGTCATGTGGTGCTTGACCGTCTTTTCCTGCAATGACAGCCGGGCGGCCACTTCCTTGTTGCTCAGCCCCTCCGCGACCAGCTTCAGGATCTCGGCCTCGCGGCCGGTGAGCTGGGCGAGCGGGTCCGGCTTGCTGCCGGTGGGCTGCAGAAGGTCGGAAAGCAGCCTGGCCGAAAGGCTCGGCGAAACATAGCTTTGGCCGTTGGCGACATCGCGCAGGATTTCGGCCAGCGCCTTGGAGCCGACGCCTTTCAGCACATAGCCGCGCGCGCCGGCCTTCAGCGCCTGGGCGACGTCGGCATTGGTCTCCGACACCGTCAGCATGACGATCTTCTGCTCGGGCGTCGCTGAAAGGATGCTGGCGAGCGCGCTGAGGCCGCCGCCCGGCATGCTGATGTCGAGCAGAAGGATATCGGGCGTGCTGGCGCGCACCAGCCTTTCGGCGTCCTCGGCGCTTGCGCCTTCGCCCACGAGTTCGAAGCCGCCTATCTCGCCGAGGCTGCGCGCCACGCCCTCGCGAAACAGGGGATGGTCGTCGACTATTGCGATGCGGATGGATGTGCTCACGGTTGCTCCTCGACAGACAGGGTGATCACCAGTCTTGTTCCTCCGGGCCCTGTCAGTGTCTCGAACTGACCGCCTATGCTTTCGATACGTTCCCTCAGGCCCGCAAGCCCAAGTCCCTCGCTTCGGGCCGGGTCGAAGCCGGGGCCGGTGTCTACGACCTCGACGAGAAGCTTACCGCCTTTCGTCGTGGCCCTGACCTGCTGGCCCTTGCCCTTGCCGTGCCGGAAGGCGTTGTTCAGGCCTTCCTGCACGAAGCGATAGATGCTGATCTTTTCCGAGGTGCCGAGTTCCGGCAAGCGCTCTGGCAGGGTTAGTAACACATTGGTGCTGGTTCGGCGCTCATGCTCGGCCACCGCCAGCCGCAGGATGTCGGCGATGGCCTGGGTTTCGACCTGCGGCAGCACCAGCCCGTTGCAGATGCCACGTATCTCGCGCATCGCTTCGCCGAGCGTCTTGTGGATACCGGCGATCTCGGCTTCGCGCAGCGTGCTCGACGTGGCCGGATCGACCAGCGCCGGGCTGTCCATCCTGAGCGCGGCGAGTGCCACCAGTTGCGCCGGCCCGTCATGCAAGTCGGCGCCGATTCGTCTCAGATAGCGCTCATTGATGGCGGTGGCGCGGCGCGAGGCGCGCTGAACGCGCTGGCGCAGCGACGAGTTCTGCGCCAGCGCCGCCTGCAATTCGGAGACCTTGGCCTCGAGTGCCGCCTGCTGCGTGACGATGGTGCGGCTGCCGCGGAAAACGATGCCCGAGAGCAGGGCAAGCGCCGCCGCCGTGGCGCCCGCCACCACCAGCCAGCTCCACAACAGGGCCGAGTGCAGCGATTCCTCGAAATCGCCGGACAATTCGTAGAATTCGGTCACGGCCACGACCTCGCCCGACCAGGGTTCGCGCACCGGGTTGTAGATCTCGAGCAGCGGCACCCCCAGCGACCGTTCCTTGTCGTCTTCCTCGTCTTGGAGCGTGTTGTATTTGACCATGACGTTGCCGGCGAAGGCGGCGATGAGGTTGGCGTTGGGCTTGATCTGCCTGCCGATGAGGTCGGCGTCCTTCGAATAGAGTATCGTGCCGTCGCGCCGCCATAGCTTGAACGAGACCAGCCTTTTCCCGAGCGCCCCCTGGCCGAGCGTCTCGTCCAGCGCCCGCTTGACGGTGTCGTCCAACTCCTGGCTCTTGCGCATGTCGGGCAGCAGCGGCGCGATCACGCTGTCGACATAGAGCGCGGTGGTGGCGGCGGAATTGTGCAGGACGCCGTCACGGATCTGCGATGTCACCCACAGCCCGACCACGAGCATCACTGCCAGAAGGCCAATGCCGCCCGCGATCACGAACTGCCAGGCAAGCGAGAGCCCGCTCCAGATTCGTGCAAGTCGTTTCAGATACCTCCCAAACATCGGCACCGTTCACCCACCCGTTCGCGACAGTATAGGCGAGGGGATGCAATTGCGACACCGACCTTGGTCCGTGCCGATGCGGAAGGTTAATGGCCGGCCGTTGCCGCCGCGCCGGCGGGGCAGCTCCGATTCGCAAGTGGCAATATCGCCCATACCCCGAATGGCAAATGCCCGCGCCACTCCTGTTGACGGGGAAGACGCGGGCCGGCTGCCACCTGAATTTCTTGTAGCGTCGACACAACCACCAATCCCGCCCCAGGTCCAGACCAAAAGACATATGCCCCGCAGAATATAGCGCCGCGGCGCGGCCATCTCGGCCTGGCGCGATCCTGTCATCGGGCGTTGTGGATATGAATATATAGCGATGTCTGTCGGATGCCCGAGCCCCTCGGCCGGGCCGCTCGGTCCTTGCATAAGACGCGGGAATTCGCGACGGCATTTGCCCCCAAAAGAAGTCAAGTCCAGGGCCTTGATCGGCCGGACACGCGCCGCCTATACGATGGACGGTACCTTGCTATTCGTGGCAACGCAGTATGGACGTCGGCACAAAAAACCACAAAACCAATCAGCGGCTGTCGATTTTTGAGCTCGAGGCATTGCGCGAAGCATTCAGGCGGTCTGTTCGTGAGAACGACGTCACCGAAGCCGAATGGGCGCGGCACGCCGAGCATTTCGTCAAGAGAGCGCTCCAAAAAGGCAGCCCGCTGACGCGGGCCTGAGCGTTCAGGCGTCCCGAAGCCGGACGATTCCAGGGAGGAACGTTTCGGCCCTGGCCGCTCGGACCTTTGCGCCGACGCATAGGACCTCAGCGACAATTGCGGGCGCAGGTGGAAACGGACACTGTGTCCGTGCGCCGGCTCCCCCCAAGGAAACCCAATGGTCGGCGCTTTAGCCCGGCTTGCCTGTAAGAGAGCTCTTTTACGCCAAGGCAAGCCGGGCTACCTCACTCCCTCAATGCTCCAAGACTGGTCCGTCGTCGAAACCTATGGCCGTGGCCATCGCAATGCGGCGGAACGAAAGCAGGTCGGGCGCGTTCTAGGCCGCGATGCCGAGGACTCCTCACCATCACAAGGCCGAAAGGCCGGTTCAAGCCTCAACAGACGAGGCGGAGCGCTTGGCGCGTGAGGAAAAGAACGCCAGGCTGAAGAAGCTTCGCACCCACGCTTCCTGGCTGGTGCTCGATCCGCAGGCGCGTTTCCAGGAGGAGATCGACTGTTCGGCGCTGTTCGGCGACCTGCCGATCCGAAAGGTCGGCCGCGACGGTTAGGAACCGGTTTCGGGACAAAGACATGCGTAAATCAAAAGCCTAAAGCGCATGGAGCGAATCCAAAGGATCGCGACGCGCTTTAGCGCAATTCCAGGAACGCGGCTTTCAGCCCGTCACGCGACCTGCAGTCCGGCCGCGGCATCCTCGCGCGCGATCTCGATCAGCCGCGCGATCGCCCATGGCGTCATCAGCGCAAGGAAAGCAGTGACATCGAGGAAGATCGACCGCGCCAGATCGAACCCGCTGTGGTCGTAGCACACTGCAAACTCCATCACGCCTTACCCCTTTTGACCCACCCGCAGCGCACGTTAATCCGCGCACCCTTCAGCTTGATCCTGATTTACATCGAATACAAGAGGTCGCTAATTCAACTGGAGGCGCCGCTGCTGGCGCAAGAACGGCCAGTTAGACTTCAATCGATGCTGTCCGGTTCGAGCCCAAACAGGCGAGCTTAAAGCATGTCTCCCGAAAGTGGGAACCGGTTTCGGGATAAAGACATGCGTAAAACCAAAAACTAAAGCGCGTGGAGCGAATCTGAAAGATCGCGACGCGCTTTAGGCCGGCTTAGGCCAGGAACAGCCAGGTGAGCGCCAGCGCCGCCAGCACCCAAACCGCGATCATGAAGGCGAGACCTGCTTTGCTGACCGGCTTCTCGCGCCGCGTGGCCTCCTCGCGGAATTCCCGCATCAGGTTGGGCGGCACCAGCCTGACCGCGAGCATGATGCCGAGAGGCACGATCAGCAGGTCGTCCAGATAGCCGATGATCGGGATGAAATCCGGGATGAGATCGATCGGGCTCAGCGCGTAGGCCGCGACGGCGCCCGCGGTGGCTTTTGCGTACCAGGGCACGCGCGAATCAAGGGCCGCTATCCACAGCGCCACCACATCGCGCTTGATGGCGCGCGCCCATTGCTTTGCCGAGTCGAGAGCTGACATGAGGCTATTGTATACGGCCGCGCGGGTCTTCGGGCCAACGGACGAACACCGGACCTGGCCTCTCAGGCGCAGTCCTTCAACTCGACAACCTCGACGCCGAGGCGGAAAGCCTGGCCATCCGCGTAGGAACGCGCATATTGCTCGGCTTCGAAGGGAAAGATCAGCGTCGTGCCGTAGGCGGTGACGCGCACCGTCCACTTCTGTCCCCTGACGAGTTCAACACCGTGAAGCTTCGCCGCCACCATCTCACCCTCCTCAGATCCGGCACGCTCGCAACATCCGCATAACGTCGCGAAAGTCATTTGAATACAAATAATTCGACTTAATCGTGTCGTTGCGATGTCGATTCCGACATTGGGTCGTTTTCGTCCGTGAAATGGTTCACCGACAGATGCGTTTTTGCCGCCGGCCGCGCGGGCTCCATGGTGATCGGAACCGAGTCGGCCCCGCGCGGGTTGGTGCCATGGCCCCGTACACAGGAGGTTTCCATGATCCGCAAACTGAAAACCGGCGAATACCGGCTCTATTCGCGCAAGGTCGACCCGAGAACCGGCAAGCGCCGCAATCTCGGCACCTTCAAGTCGCGCGAGGCGGCCGAAAAGCACGAGCGCGAAGTGCAGTATTTTAAGCGCCACTAGGACAACGATGAGTGTCGGTGACGGAAACGCCCCAGGAGCGACCGCCGTTGCACCGGGAAGGTTCACCCGTGCGGTATCGGTTGCGTGCGCGGGCGAGGGTGGCCAGGCACGTTCGAGCCGATATGGTCGAGGTCGCAGCGTCTCGTCACCATCTCGACCGACCCGGTATCGACGGTCACCCGCCCCAGCACCTGCACCGTCGTGCGTCCGAGATCCTCGTCGACATGGACGACCTCGCCCTCCAGCCTCAGCTTGTCGCCTGCCTTGGCGTTTGGCTCGACCATCGAATAGCGATGGCCGTTGCCGTCGAGGCTCAGCGTCACGCGGTCGTTTACGCGCTCGATCACGGTGGCGATCACGGCCACCCTGTCGCCGATCTCTACTGCCGGCCGTGTCATGGACGCCTCCTTTCCGCTCCGCGGTTTTGGCCGCCGGAGCCGGCTGACGGCACGATGAGCATCGGCAGCCGCTGAAATAAACGGGAAAACAAGGATTTGGTTGCCGCCCGACTGCGTGTCGAGAGGCGAAGGATTATCTGCTGGCTTGGCGCATGGCGCTGGCAAAGGCCTGCTGCGCCGGCAGGAGGCCGAGCGCATCGGCTATGGCTCGGCCAGCACCTTCAGCACCGCCTTCAGCCGCCATGTCGGCCAGCCGCCCGGACGCTACGCCAGGGCGGCCGCGCACTAGCGGCGCCCGGCCCGCGGAACCACACGGCTAGCCAGATGTTCCTGTTGATCGCAACGACAACGGGAATGGCACATGGTTGCGCCACGCGCGGTCTGGAAGGGTTTTCTGAAGGTCGGGTCGGTCTCATGCGGCGTGAAGCTGGTCGGCGCGACCAGCGAAACCGGAAAAGTTCATTTCAAGATCCTGAACCGTAAGGACGGCTTGCCGGTGAAAAGCGCCTATGTCGACGAGCAGACCGGCGATGTCGTCGAGACCCAGGGCCAGACCAAGGGCTTCGAGCTGGAGAAGGACGATTTCATCGAGATCGAGCCGGATGAGATCAAGAAGCTGAAACTCACCTCGGCGCATACATTGGAGGTGGACGAGTTCGTCGCCCTTGACGACATCGACACCCGCTATCTGGAAAAGCCCTATTACCTCATCCCCGCCGATGGCGCCGCGCTCGAGGCCTTCAGTGTGCTGCGCGAGGCGATGAAGAAGAAGCGCGTCGCCGCAAGATCCTGCGTGGTGCTCTATCAGCGCGGCCGCGAGGTTGTCATCCAGCCTTTCGGCAAGGGCATGCTGCTCACCGAACTGCGCACCCGCAACGAGATGGTCTCGGAAAAGAGCGTCTTCGAAGACCTGACGTCACCGAAATACGACAAGGACCTGCTCGAGATTGCCGAGCTTTTGATCGACAAGAAGGTGACGAAGTTCGATCCTTCGAAATTCGAGGACACTTACGAGGATGCGCTGATCGCGATGATCGATGCCAAGCGCAAGGGTAAGAAACCGCCGAAGGCCGCGCCGCCGCCAAAGGAAAATGTCGTCGACCTCGCCTCGGTGCTGAGGAAGAGCCTCGCCAGGGAAGGCATCAAGGCGCCCTCGAAAGCCAGGCCTGCCCGCAAGTCGGCCTGATCGGCCCGACCGATATCATCATTGAATTTCGGGATCGGCGCATCCGCCCACTCGGTGGGACGTAGTCCTTTCCTTGGTTGCCGTATCCTACCCTGGGGGATAGGATCTGGCCATGACGATACACAGCTCCCATCCCGACATCATCGCCCGGCTCAAGCGCGCGCAGGGCCATCTCGCCGCGGTGCTCACCATGTTCGAGCAGGGCCGTTCCTGCCTGGATCTCGCGCAACAACTCCATGCCGTCGAAAGCGCCGTCGGCAACGCCAAGCGAGAGCTGATCCACGACCATATGGAGCATTGCCTTGTCGAGGGCGGCGAGCCGACCCGGGACATGCTGAAAGAGCTGAAGCAGCTCACCAAATATCTGTGAGGCGGCTCATGTTGACGAAGATTCTCGACTGGTTCGGCTTCGGCTCGCACGGGCATGACCATGGCGAACAGCTGCATGACCATCACGGGCCGCATGGGCACACGCATGGCGTGATCGACGCCACGATCGCCACGACGGAGCGCGGCATCTGGGCGATCAAATGGTCGTTCGTCATCCTGGCGATAACGGCCGCGCTGCAGCTCGCCGTCGTCGTCTTTTCGGGCAGCGTGGCGCTGCTTGCCGACACCATCCACAACATCGCCGACGCGACGACCGCCATTCCGCTCTGGATTGCCTTCGTGCTGGCGCGACGCAGGCCGACCCGAACGTTCACCTACGGCCTCGGTCGCGTCGAGGATCTTGCCGGGATCGTCATCGTGCTGATCATCCTGGCGAGCGCGCTCGTGGCCGGTTACGAAGCGATCGATCGCCTGCTCGATCCGCAGCCGGTGCGGTTCCTGGGCTGGCTGGCCGCTGCCGGCATCATCGGCTTCCTCGGCAATGAGGCGGTGGCCGTCTTCCGCATCCGCGTCGGCCGTCAGATCAACAGCGCGGCCCTGATCGCCGATGGCTACCACGCGCGCACCGACGGGCTGACCAGTCTTGCCGTCGTTGCCGGCGCGATCGGCGTCTGGCTTGGCTACCCGCTCGCCGATCCGATCATTGGCCTCGTCATCACCATCGCCATTTTCGGCATCGTCTGGCAGTCGGCGCGTTCCGTGCTGACGCGCATGCTCGACGGCGTGGAGCCGGGGCTGGTCGACGAGGTTCATCACGCCGCCGCACATGTCGCCGGGATCGACAGGGTGGTCGACGCGAAGGCCCGCTGGCTCGGCCATAAGCTGCATGTCGATGTGGAGATCGCGGTCAATGACGGGCTGCTGCTCGCCGCCGCCAACAACATCGCCGCTTCGCTCAAGGCCGAGCTCTTCGCGTACATTCCCGCGCTCGACGTCGCCACGGTGCGCTTTGCCGCGCCCGAGGCCGAGGGTGGCCACCACGCGCCTGACCCGTTCCTGGTGTCGGGCAAGCTGGCCAGCGGGCTGCTCGAGATTGTCGACACGCCGCAGGGCGAGCGCATGCGGCTGCGCCTCTCGCGCCATGCCGAGGGCTTGCGGGCGAACGTCGCCATCGAACGCGCCGGCGGGGCCGTCGAAAGCCTGCCGCTGTCGCCGGTCGGCGGCGACCATCATTATCTGCAAAGCCTTGTCGCGCCGGCCGAGCCGCACGAGTTCAGCGCCAGGCTGCAACTGGCGGCCGGTCAGGACAGCGAGGACCTGCCTTTCGCCATGGCCGAGCCGGAAGGGCATCACCACGAGCACGCGCATGGGTGAGACGCCCAGCGCCTGCCAACGGCTGATGGTTTCGCCGGCTCGCCGCAATGCGCTAGCCGGACCGGCGACCGCATTGGCGCATGCACCGAGATATCAAGTCGAGGACGGCGTCGGGCTTGGTCCGAACACGGGAGCGACCGAGCGGGTGCCCCGCCGCTTCCAGGGCGTCATTCGGGCATAGGGCGATACGGACGGTCTATTGCATGGCTGCGGGGTTCATCCACAGGAACTCCCAGACATTGCCGTCCGGGTCTTCGATGTGGCGGTTGAACATGAAACCGAGGTCCTGCAGCGGGTTGGGATCGGCGCGGCCGCCTGCCGCAACGCCTTTCTCGATGACCGTATTGACCGCGTCCTTGCTGTCGACGGTCAGCGCAATCAGCACCTGGCTCTCGCGCTTGGCGTCGCCGATCGGCCGGGCCGTGAACTGGCTGTAGTGCTGGTGCGTCAGCAACATGACCCCGATCGATTCGGAGAACATGATCGAGCTGGCCTGGTCGCTTGAGAACTGCGGGTTGAGCGTGCCGCCGATCGCGAGATAAAACTTGGTTGCTGCCTGTAGATTGCGCACTGGCAGATTGAGGAAGAGCATCTGGGTCATCGGGTTGAAACCTCCGTTTCAATTACGGGTACTAGTCAGTCTAGTACTGTAGAGCGATGGCTATCATGCGGGAACGGTACCGTCTAGTACTGATAGAGGGGCGCTATGAAAATTGCTGTTGAGACCAGATCGGCCCGCAAGGATCGTGAGATCATCGAGGCGGCGACCGCCGCGTTCATCGCCAAGGGCTATGATGGGACCAGCATGGAGGAGATCGCCACGAGGGCGAGCGCTTCCAAGCAGACTGTCTACAAGCATTTCACGGACAAGGAGACGCTTTTCAGCGAAGTCGTTGAGTCAACCGCTTCTCAGGTCAACGACGTAGTCGAGTCCGTTACGATATTGCTTTCCGAGGCAAAATTCCTGGAGGGCGGCCTGCAGCAGCTTGCCCGGCGATTGACCACGACGCTGATGAACGACGAGTTGCTGAAGCTCCGGCGGTTGATTATCGCCAATGCCGATCGGATGCCGCAGCTTGGCCGCAGCTGGTACGACAAAGGCTTTGAGCGCATGCTTGCCTCGGTGGCGGAGTGCTTTCAAAAGCTCACCAGCCGAGGCCTGTTGCAGACCGGCGATCCCCGTTTGGCGGCCAGCCATTTCTTTGGAATGCTGCTTTGGATCCCGATGAACGAAGCGATGTTCACCGGAAGCAACCCGCGCTCGAAAGCCGACCTTGAGCGCCACGCCGATGCCTCGGTCGAAGCGTTCCTTGCCGCTTATGGGGTGCGCTCGAAGTAGCCGCGCTGCCTGGCGCGATCCGCGCAGCGCAACAAGCCGCGTTACTCGCCTGGTATCTCGACGCGGTTAGCCGGCCCGAGTCGGTGAAACAGCGCGTACCCGTTGCGCGCCGAAGATCGACCAGCCGGCCCCGATCAGCGCGGCAATGGTTGCAAGGAACACCGCCAGGCTCGGCAGATGGAAGACCATATCCCGCCATCTCGGCTCGATCACCGCGCCGGTGCTGAAGGCCTCGCCGCTATACTGGCAAAGGATCCAGGACGCGCCGCTGCGCACCATGTCGGCGTCGATGTCGGAGATCAGCGCCTTCGCCTCGCGTTCGGCCGCTGGCATCGTCGCCATATGGGCAAGCAGCGCCTTGGCGGTGGCGAGATAAGCGTGGCTGCATTCGTTGAAGGGGCTTTCCTCGTCGCCGAGGCTTCCCGGCATAAGGCCCCACAGGCAGTAGGTGAATTGCAGATTGCCGTGATTGTAGAGCCGCCTGAAGGTCGGGTCGGTCACGGTCTGGCGCTGGGCAAGGTCGAGGATGTCGCCGCGATAGCGCGCGATCACCGCCATCTGGCCATGGGTCAGGCTGGGGATCTGGATGCCCGGGGAAGGCGGAGCCGACGAGCCGCTATGCGCCTGCGCCGATGCCGCCGCCAGCAGGGCGAGCAGCATTGCAACCGAGCAATTCCAGGAAAAGTGTGCCGCGGTTTTCCGTCCGGAATTGCGAGAAAACAAAAGACCAAAGCGGCTCAGCGGTCGTGTCGACCGTTGAGCCGCTTTGGCCGCCAGGGCGAAAAACCGTGGCGGCCAACGCATGGGAGTTCAAGCGTAGCGGCGGGCAGGGCCGCGCTGGTCGCGCGCCGCGACCACGCGCTCGGCAGCCGCGCCGAAGCCGAGGCCGACGACGGCCCACAGCACCAGCTGGATGCCGAGCGAGGCGACGCGGAATTGCCAGAGCACCGTCGCCGAGAAGTTTTCCGGCACTTCGTTGATGTCGGGCAGGGCCGCCTTCACCAGCGCGAAGACGACCAGGAAAGCGAGCCCGGCCACGATCGAGGCGTTCCAGGCGCCGAGCCTGCTCCACAGCCGCTGAGCCAGGCCGACCGCCGCCACCATCGCCGCGATCGAGATGACGATCATGATGAAGAACAATTCGGTGCGGTAGGCGATGGTTTCGGGATTGCCGACCGCGGGCGGGTTCGCCGGGTATTTGAGGCTCGGAACCACGATAACGGCAAGGAAGCCGAGCAGCGCCAGCAGCGCCGAAGTGCTGCGCGGACCGAGCGAGCCCAACCGGCCATAGGCATAGGCAAAGACCAGCGAGAACAGCCCGCCGAGCGCCGCGCCATAGACCAGCACGCCGGTTGCAAGACCGATGCCTGCCTGCGTGGCGCGGCTGACCATCTCGGGCTCCGGCGCCTCGCCGGCCGCCTGGGCCTGCTGTTCCTCGAAGGCGATCGCCTTGTCGACCTGCGGCTCGCCATAGACGCGGGCGAAAGCAAACGCCAGAATCCCCGCCACCAGCCCGACAAGCATGCCGCGCAGCAAGAGTTTTCCGACCATGTCAGAGTCCCTTCAAGCAATTCCCGGAAAAATTCGAAGCGTTTTTCCGTTCGGAATTGCGTTAGACCAAAACTCAGAACGGCTCAGCGATGCCGAACTGCTCCAGAGCAATTCCAGGAAAAGTGTGCAACGGTTTTCCGTCCGGAATTGCGTTAGACCAAAACCTAGAACGGTTCAGCCTTCGCTGAACCGTTCCTAGTGGCAGGGAAAGCCGAGCAGGTGGCGGCCGTCATGCACGAATTCGTGCACCGCCGTGCCACGGATCAGCGACGTCGCGCCTTCTTCCGCGCCGACGAAATAGATCGCCAGCATCAGCATCAGGCCGGCGAAGATGGCCCAGGGCAGAAGCTCGCGGACGGGAATCGCAACCGGGCCGTAGGTCGGGGCGAAGGTGGTGTCGGACAATTTGACCTCCTGTGGGATGCTGCGTCCCGTTGATCCAACTATGCTGCGGAATAAGGCCTGACTTTCGGCGGGTGCCGATCACAGTGGCGCGACCGTGCCGGACTCGCACCGGCTTCCAATCCCGTATAGCGCTAAAACACTTGTCAGCACTTCGTTCGCCTGTCAACGACATGTAATGGCCAACGCGGCTTCGCGCGGCCGAAATTTCACTGGACCAAGGAGTTTTGGGATGTTCGCCCGCCTGACGATGATCGCAAGCGGCGCGACGCAGGCCACGCGCAAGGGCCGCTTCCCAATGGACGAGGCGCCGGAGCCGAGCGCCTTCGACCGCGCCGGCGCGCTCGCTTCGTCGCTGCGCCGGGCCGACCGCGTCTGGACAAGTCCGGCGCTTGCCGCGCGCAGGACGGCCGAGGCGCTTGGCCTTAATGCGACGGTCGAGCCGCTGCTTGCCGAGCAGGATTTTGGCCGCTGGGCCGGCAAAAGCTTCGAGGCGATGCAGGCCGAAGACCCGGAAGCCATGGCGGCCTGGTTTGCCAATCCGGATGCCGCGCCCCATGGCGGCGAATCGCTTGCCGCCGTCGCCAGGCGCGGCGCTGCGCTGATGGAGCGGCTGGCCGGCGAGGGCGGCCACACCATCGCTTTCACCCATGCCGTACCGATCCGCGCCGCCATCGTGCATGTGCTGGGCGCGTCGCTCTCCTCGGTTTGGAAGATCGACATCGAGCCGCTGTCGCTCACCGAGTTCCGCAGCGACGGCCGCCGCTGGGTGCTGCATGCGAGCGGGGTGATCGCCCGCGGCTAGACATTCAGGCACAACTGATCCCGCATGCGGGCGGCCAGCAGACGATCAAGGAAGCAGTCGATGCGATGGCGAGGCGCCGCAGAATGGCGGGGCATGCATCCTCATGATCGCGTACATCTTCATTGCCATGCATCTACCGGTAAAGCTTTGGGTACCTAGCCTTCTCGGTCTGGCAATTGTCCCCTCTCTGGGCCGCCATCGCGAAAGCTCTTTCATAGGTACGTACAGCCCTCTTGAACTTGGGGGGATTCGACGTCAGGTGTTTGTCTATCCCGTCATACAAAAGGACGGGAACAGCTATCATAGCTTTTCCATCCTCATTTAGCCTCAGCGCCGGGCACTTTTTCATCACACCGACGAGGTTGCCGGCGATTGTAGCGGCCAAATTTAACTTGGCGTCGGGCAGCCCAGCCAGATACTCGATATTTGACTTCGCGGCCCAAGCAGCCGAAGGCGAGAATGAAATTACTACGATTGTCGCGAAAGCGAGCCTAAGTTTCATTATTCTTCTTCCCAAGCTTTAACTGAGCGAAGCACGTTTGAGCCCCTGTTAATAGCCGAAGGCGAGCCTTTGTGTTCCATATCCACAGGCGGCTTAGATTTTCGCGTCGCGCCGGCGATCATCTGCCCCAATCGATAGATTGAGCAGTTATGCCGCGCGCTGCTGCGCTTGTTCGGTTCTTGCAAGGAAACAACGAGCGGATCGAACAAAGCAACCCGAAGCCGCCCCGCCAAATCGCAACGGCCGTTGGGTAGGAAATCGAGCTGCTCCGTCGTTTCAGCGATCGCTAACGGAACGGAAACGCCTCGCTGTTATGGTGCCGCTCCGTGGCGAGGAGAGCCTCGTCTTAGGAGCCCGTCGGATATGGCCAATTATCCCGAGACCGAGCGCCGTCTTCATGCGCGCGAATTCGTGCTCAAGGAAGCCACGATCATTGCCGGTGCGGTCAGGATCGGCTGCTCGGTCAGAAATCAGCACGAGCAGGGCGCGGAGTTGCGCGTTGCCGCCGATACGCAGATCCCGGAGCGCTTCCTGCTCGAGGTCCCAGCCGACGATACGACCTATCGCGCCTTGGTGCGGTGGCGGCGCAATGATCGCATCGGCGTGGCGCTCTACAGCAATGCGCCGAAGGACTGACGCGCGGCCCGCCGCTCAGCAATTCGTGACTTGATCCTGCCGCGCGGCATGCAACCCGGCACATAGGGAACGCAACCGTGGCGCGTGCGTTCATGTGGCCGATCAACTGGGACTTCGCGCATGAGCAGGACAGCCGTTTGGGTGGCGCTGATCGCTATCGTTCTCGGGGGCCTCTATTTGTTGCAGGCCAATGGCCTGATCAAATTCTGATGCGACGGGGCGCGGCGCTGTTCGCCGGGTCAGCAGCAGCGGCTTTCTCCGCAGCACGGCTTGCCCGCGGCCGCCTGTTCCTTCAGCCAGCGGTCACGCGGCTTGCAACTCGCCGGCCGCGGCGAAAGCTCGACCTCGATGGCGCCGCCAACGACGCTTGGCTGGGCCGCCCGGTGCAGTTCCATCGGGCGGACGCCGTCGCTGACCTCGAAAGTCAGTTTCGCCGACTGGTCGAGGGCCACGTGATCCGAGACCTTGCGGATGATCGCCGCGAACTTGCCGGCCGGCATATGGATCGGCCCGCCTTCGTCCACATCCCATAGCTGGACGAAGATCTCCGACCAGGATTCCGGATTGGCCTCGCAATCCAACGCCGCGAACTGCCCCGCCTTCACCTCGGTGACATGATAGCCCGGTTTAACCGGCCGCCCGTCATAGCGGAACACCAGCGGCCTGTCCTTGTAATCGGCCAGCGCGCTCAGCAGGTCGCCGATGGTCAGGTCGGAGGGGTCGATCGGGTTGGCGTTTTTGTGATTGTCAGAAGACAGCATGTCGGCTATTCCTCATTTCAATATTTCAAGGATTATTGAAACGTGGATGAACGTCAAGCCCTGATCGCCTTTGGCGCGCTGTCGCAGGAAACCCGCCTGCGCCTGCTTCGCCTGTTGGTCGTTGCCGGACCGGACGGCATCGCCGCCGGTTTGCTCGCCGAACAGGTCGAGGTCTCGCCCTCCAATGTCAGCTTCCACCTCAAGGAACTGGAACGGTCCGGCCTCGTCACCGCGCGGCGTGATGCCCGCTCGATAGTCTACAGCGCCGAGTACGACGCGCTGTCCGGCCTGATCCGGTTCCTGATGGAGGATTGCTGCTCGGGCCGCCCGGAAATCTGCGCGCCGGCGCTTGCCGCATCTTGCTGCCGGCCGGGCGAGGGGACCCGGCAATGACTGTCGCGCCCTTCGCCCAGCGCCCTGATCGCGCTTGCGCTGATGGGCTGGCTGCTCAAGCCCGAAACCGTGCAGCAACCCGCCCACTGAAAGCAGAGCCATGACGGTCACGATCTACCACAATCCCGCTTGCGGCACATCGCGCAACACGCTCGCCATGATCCGCGCCAGCGGCGAGGAACCGGTGGTGATCGAATATCTGAAGACGCCGCCGAGCCGCGAGCGGCTGCTCGAACTGATCGCGGCGATGCGGATCGTACCCCGCCAGTTGTTGCGGGAGAAGGGAACGCCCTATGCCGAGCTCGGTCTCGCCGATCCGAAATGGAGTGACGACGAGCTGATCGATTTCATGCTTGCCCATCCGATCCTCATCAACCGGCCGATCGTCGAGACGCCGAAGGGGACAAGACTGTGCCGGCCGTCGGAGGCGGTGCTGCCGCTGCTCGACAATCCGGTGCGGGAGTTCGTCAAGGAGGATGGCGAGAAGGTCGCCTACGAACCGGGGCAAGCCTGATTGGAAGCCGCAGGGCCCATCGCTCGCAACCGCCGTTATGTCTCTCGGCATCACCCGGATCATCGCCTGCGGATCGTCCTGCTATGGCCAGCGTCGCGTTGCGCATCGCGGCCAGATGCAGGCCGCCGAGCGATGCAACTACAACAGAACCTTGTGACGCGGACTTGAACGGTCTCACGCAGGCGAGATTTGTGTGAACCGGCTCAACGGAATCTGCGTTTAAGCTCGTCAGGCCGACGATACATATTGCCGCGCGCAAAAAAACGGGCCGACAACGCCGGCCCGGATTTCTTCATTCATTGACAAACCGCAACGCGTCAGTCGCGATGCTCCGGCATCGCCTTCAGCTGGTCCTTCGTCCAGCTGGTGACGGCATGCACGTCGCCGTCCTCGTCGCGCATGAAATCGAGCTGGCTGGCGGTAACGGCCACCGGCTTGGCGCCGATGCCGAGAAAGCCGCCGACATCGATGACGACCTGGCTGCCGTGCAGATGGTCGACCGAGCCGATCTTCTCGTCATCCGGCCCGTAGATGGTGGCGCCTTCGAGGATGGCGGGCGTGAGCTCGGCATTGGTCAGTCTTACGTGGCTGGTGTGGTCCATGACGGAATCTCCTGTGGTGTAAAGAGGAAACCGCCGATGCGACCCCGGGTTCCGTCCGAATTGCGGCAGGGGCTCTGTGATCGCCAGCCTTATTGCGCGGTTCCTGCACATATCCGACATCATCCGGACGACAATGCCGGCCAGCTTGCCGCCACGGGCATGGGGGAGAATTCATTGCGTAAAGCCATTTCGATTGCCGCTGTCATATTGATGCTCGTCCTTATTTCGGGCGCCTGGTTCGTCTGGCAGAGGAATGGCGCCTATGGCCTGAATGTCCTGCTTCGCCGGGGCGGCAGCTATTGGATTGACGTCGCGGCTGATGATGTGCGGCTCTCGCCGGCGATGCGCCTTGCCTTGCAGCCGGCGATCCCCGCGGTGGCCGCCGGGCAGAGCGCCTGGAAAGACGTGGAGCCGGGCTTCGAGGTCAGCGAAATCCCGGTTGTCGCGGGAAGCCAGGAGGTCGACCGCCTCTATCTCAATCGCTTCGACCCGGCCAAATTCCGCTTCGTCGCCCGCAACCAGCCGAACGGCGCCAGGAACATCGACCAGTGGGAAGCGGCCCTTAGTTCCGAAGGTCCGGGCGGCACGGTGCTGATCGTCAACGGCAGCTATTTCGGGCTCAAGGGCGAGGCCGATACGCCCCTGGTCAGCATGGGCGAAAGGCTCGGTCCGCGTGACTATGACGCCAAGGCCGGCGCCTGGGTCGCCAATGCGTCGGGCACGCATGTCGTCGACCTCGCCGGTCGCGATTGGCGGCAGGTGCTGGACGGCGCCGAAAACGCCATGGTGTCCTATCCTCTGCTCGTTGCCGAGGATGGCCGCGATACCGTGCGCGCCAAGAGCAACTGGCTGGCGAACCGCACCTTCATCGCCGAGGATCGCCAGGGCCGCATCATCGTCGGCTCGACCAGGGATGCCTTCTTCTCGCTCGACAGGCTGGCGGCCTTCCTGCTCAGCGCCGGGCTCGACATCAAGACCGCGCTCAACCTCGATGGCGGTCCGATCGCCGGTCTCAGCGTTCGCTCCAGGAGCTATAGGCTGAAGCACTGTGCGCGGTGGGAAGCCCAGGTGACGGACGGCAAGGTCTCGCTGCTGCAGGCAGCGCGGGACGTGCCCTGGGGCATGCCGGTGGTGCTCACAGTCGAGCGCAGATAAGCGCGCCGAAGATCTGTCAGCTGCGCCGCTTCGCGCTCAGATCTCGTGCCGCTTGCTCGATCGCCGCGCGATCGTTGCCAAGCCGGTCGAGCAGTTCCTGCGCCTCGTCGCCGGAAATGCCGGTGCGCATGGCCAGCGCCTCCACTGTCAGCACATCCGCGCTGTCGATCTCGCGGGTTTCCGGCAGCGCGTCGTCTGCCGTCAGCGGCAGCGCCGCCTCGCGGTCGATCTCCAATTCGGCCTGTTGCCAGTGCCGTTCATGATTGCCGAGGATGCCGCCCTCGCGCTGAAAGATCTCATAGGCGCGCTGCCTGATCTTCTCGGTCCGATCGTCGTCCATCGCCGTTCCTCCGTTGCGTGTCACAAGAACGCAGGACAGGGCGGAACGATCCTCTTCGTTGACTATTTCCTCTCCCTCCGGAGGGGGGAGAGGTGGCTCGGCGGAGCCGAGACGGAGTGGGGGACGGCGCTGAAAATTATCGGCTACACCCGCGGCAATCCGAAACCGCGAACCTGGCCGCGCCGCTTTTGCTTACCGCCCATATATTGCCACCGGCTTGCCGAACATGCCGGGCTCCGGCTTCACGCCGAGCCCCGGCCGTTGCGGCACGGCGATGTGGCCTTGCTTGATGACGACCGGGTGCTTCTGGTCGAAATGGCCTTTGATGTATTCCTGCGCGATCCAGGCGCCTTCCATGCGGCGGGGCTCGACGGTGGCGGCCAGATGCACGCAGGCCGCCGCGATGATGTCGCCGCCCCAGGCGTCGTCGCAACTGTGCGGCAGCGAGCGGATGGCGCAGAGGTCTCGCACCGTCGTCATCTTGGTCAGGCCGCCGAGCCGCGTCACCTTGAAGCCGAAGCCGTCGGCGATGCCCATCGAGATCGCCCGCAGCACCGCGTTCTGATCCTCGGTGCTTTCGTCGAGATAGACCGGATGCGTGACGCGACCCTTCAGCGTCGCGATCTCGTCCATCGTGTTGCAGAGTTGCTCGAAGACGAAGGGGATTGCCTGGCAGAGACGGTCGAGATGGATCGCCGCAGCCACGGTCAGGCCGCGGTTGCCGTCGACCGCGATGCGCGCTCTGTAGCCGACCGCTTCCCAAACCTTGTGGACGACGGCGACGTCCTCTTCCAGATTGCGCCCGCCGATCTTCACCTGCAGGCGCGGATAGCCGGCCTTCACCTCGTCGGCGGCGATGCGTGCCGTCTCCTCCGGCGCCCCGACGATCAGCGAATAATAGGCCGGCACGCGGTCGGTCAGCGCGCCGCCCAACAGCGTCGAGACCGGCACGCCAAGCTTTTGGCCGAGCAGGTCGAGGAACGCCATGTCGAAGGCCGCCTTGGCATAGCCGTGTCCGTTCAGCCGCTCGTCCATCTGCTTCGCCAGCAGCCTGATCGAGGCGACCTCCGCGCCGATGAGGCCGGGCGCGATCTCGGCGATGGCGGCGCGGGCGCCCAGCGCGTGATGCGGCTGGTAGACCGGGCCGATCGGGCAGGTCTCGCCCCAGCCGGCAAAGCCGTCATCGGTGACGATCTCGACCAGTGTGGAGTCCAGCGCCTCCACATCGGCGCTGGCCATGCGGTAGACGCCGTTCTTGACCGGCAATTGGGCCGAATAGACGTTGATCCGCTCGATGCGCATATGGGTTTCCATCCGAAGGACACGTCGGCAACGGGGCCTTTGCAAGCCCCGCCTGTTACATCCGCGCCCTCGCCGAAGTCGGATCGTAAGGCGAGTCCGCAATCACCTCGGCGACATTCCAGTCGCCCAGGATCGCGACGTCGAGCTTCGTGCCGGGCCTTGAAAAGCGCTCCGGCAGCAGCGCCAGCGCCACATCATGCCCAAGCGCATAGCCATAGCCGCCCGACGTGATGCGCCCGACCAACTTGCCGTCGCTGTAGAGCCCCTCATTGGCTGAAGTGCTGGCGCCGTCCGTATCGATCCTGAGCGTGACCGACCGGCGCTGGTCGTTGCGCTCCTTGTATCTCAGCACCGCCTCGCGGCCGACGAAGTCGCCCTTGTCGAGGCGGATGAAGCGTTCCAGCCCGCTCTCCAGCGCGTTGAGCTCCGGGTTCATGTCGCGATACATGGCGCGATAGGATTTCTCGAGTCTGAGCGACTCCAGCGCGTGCAGTCCGACCGGCCGCATGCCGTGTTTTTCGCCTTCTCTCAGGATCGCGTCGAGCAACTGCCGTTGGTAGGGCAGGGGGTGATAGAGCTCCCAGCCGAGCTCGCCTTCATAGTTGACGCGCAGCAGCCGCACGTCGCTGGCCAGAGCCACGCTGCCGGTCTTGACGCCGAACCACGGAAAGCTTTCGTTGGAAAGATCGATCTCCGTCAGCGGCTGCAGCACCTCGCGAGCCTTGGGGCCGACGACCGTGAAGCAGCCGCGATTGTTGGTGACGTTCTTCAAGTCCACGCTGCCGTCGGCGGGCAGCGGCCTGGACAGGTCGTCGAAGTTCCAGCGCTCGGCCCGCGGCGTCGAGATCAGGTAGAACAAGTCCTCGCCGAGACGCGCCACCATATATTCCGCCTGCACGCCACCGTTGGCCGTCAGGTGATGCGCCAGCGTCACCTTGCCGACTGAGGGCAAGCGGTTGGCAATGATCCGGTCCAGCCATTGGGCGGCTTTCGGGCCGGACACCTCGAACTTGGTCATCGGCGTCATCTCGACCAGGCCGACGGCGTTGCGCACCGCCAGCACCTCCTCGCCGACGAGGTTCCCCTTGGGCGTCCACCGCCAGCTATACTGGTCCTTGGCCTCGACGCCGTCGCGCGCGAACCAGTTCGGCATCTCCCAGCCGTTGAGCACGCCCCAGACAGCGCCGAGTTCTGTCAATCGGTCATAGGAGGGCGCCGTCTTCTGCGGCCGCGCGGCGGGCATGTCCTGTCCGGGATATTTCTGCTCCGCATGCGTGCCCCAGGCCTCGCGCACCTTCTGGCGCGTCCATTCCTTGTTGGCATAGTCGCCGAAGCGGCGCGGGTCGAGGTCGGAGGTGTCGATGCTGTTGGAGCCCTCGACGATCCGCTCCGACAGGTAATAGCCTATTGTCCCGCCCCACAGGATGCCGCCGGGCACGCCTTCGGCAAGCCAGACATTGGGCAGGCCCCAGGCCGGTCCCATCAAGGGCAGCTCGTCGGCCGTCATCTGGAAGGGCCCGCGCACATTGGCCTTGATGCCGACGCGTCCCAGCGCCGGAACCAGCCGCAAGGCCTGTTCCCAGTTCCAGGACACCGCCTCGAAATCCTCTTCGAGAAGGTCGGCGCCGAACCAGGCGGGAACGCCGTCCTCGGCGAACAGCTTGAGATGCTCGGTGCGCTCATAAGGCCCGAACATCAGGCCATCGCCTTCCTCGCGCAGATAGCCCTCAAACCCTTCGTCGCGCAGGATCGGCATTTCGGGCCGGCCCGAGCGCTTGCGCTCCACCACCTCCGGCACCGCTTCGGTGATCCAGTACTGGTGCAGGATCGGGATTGCCGGAATGTCGATGCCGAGCAGCGCGCCGGTCTGGCGCGCGTAATTGCCGGTGGCGCAAATCACATGCTCGCAAGTGATCTCGCCCTTGTTGGTCTCGACCAGCCACTCACCGCTGGCGGTCCGCTTGAAGCCGCTGGCTTCGGTGTTGAGATAGACCTTGGCGCCGAGATCCCGCGCGCCCTTGGCCATGGCGTGTGTGACGTCCGCCGGCGCGATATGGCCGTCGTCGGGGTGGTAGAGCGCGCCGAGCATCTCCTTGTTGTCGAGCAGCGGCCAGAGTTTTCGCGCTTCGTCGGGCGTGAGCAACTGCGCCCGCATGCCTTGCACCTCGGCGACGCTCATATAGCTCTTGAACTCGTCGAGCCGGTCCCGCGAATTGGCGATGCGCAGCTGCCCGCATTTGTGCCAGCCCACCGGCTGCCCGGTCTCGGCCTCCAGTCCTTCATAGATCTCGATCGTCTTGTTGATCATGCGCCCGACATTGATGTTGCGGGCATAGGACGGGATCAGCCCCGCCGCGTGCCAGGTCGAGCCGGCGGTCAGCTGCGTGCGCTCCAGCAGCGCCACGTCGGTCCAGCCGCGCTTGGCCAGGCCGTAGAGAATTCCCGCGCCGACGCACCCGCCGCCGACGATCACCACCCGCGCATGTGTCTGCATCAAACCACCGATTTTCGACCGAGCCGAGAACAACCGTAGTCGAAGCTACAGGCGGTGATTGGCGCTGTAACGTCTTCAAAAATTAGGGGTCACGATAAATCGGGCTTATGCAGCGGCTCCAACTCGCAATGGTCGGCTCCATTGCGCACCAGTTCTGGCAGTCTCGCCTTTCGTTCTCGGCTTAGCGCTGCGGAGCCTTCAGTATCCGTTTCGAACTCCTTCGCCGTCTGCAATCGCCGCTCCATCACGGCTGGATCAGCGTCCGCGCGGCGTCTGCTCCTGCCGCGAGTATGCGGTCCGACAATTCTGTCCCGTCCACGGCGCGTGCCAGTTGAAGGGCGCCGATGAGGGTTGCGAAAATGCCCAGCGCTACAGCCTCCGGATTCCCGGTCTGCGGCGGAAGTGCCGCCGACACCTGGCGGACCAATGTCATGAAGCGCTCGGTATAGACTTGGCGTGTTTCAGATGCCTCGCGCGCTATTTCCGGCAGAAGCGCCGCCGATGCGCAGCCTTTGTCGGGATTGTCTCGATGAGGCGCCGACAGATACGCATCTATGGCGGTTGTCAGGCCCCCGGAAGCCAATGCCTCCGCGATCTGGCCTGACTGACCCTCCAGAGCAGTTGCCACGCATTCCCGGACAAGCGCCGCCTTGGATTGAAAATGCGGATAGAAGGCCCCGTTCGTCAGCCCGGCGTCGCTCATGATGCTTGCAAGTCCGGTCGCTGCTATGCCGTCGCCCCGAAAACGATCGGCGGCAACCTCCATGATGCGGCTGCGCGATGCGTCCTTGCGGCCCTTTTCGTAACGCATGATCTCTCCTTCAAGTCGAGTATTGCATTATGATCGTAATGTGATATTATGATCATAATCTATTCAATGGAAAAAGGCTAGACGAGTTGGAGCATCACGTGAACGAACATTCTGGAAAGACCGCCATTGTGACCGGCGCATCATCGGGCATTGGTCGCGCAAGCGCCGAGGCCTTGGCGCGGGCGGGGTTCACCGTTTTCGGAACGAGCCGGCGGGCGATAAGCAACAGTCCCGACCGGGTGACCATGCTGAGCTGCGATGTGACCGACGCCGAGTCCGTCAACGCACTCGTTTCGACCGTGCTCGCAAAGGCCGGCCGGATCGACCTGCTGGTCAACAATGCCGGCATCGGACTGCAGGCCGGCGCGGAGGAGTCGTCGATCGAGCAGGTTCAGGCCCTGTTCGATGTAAACCTGTTTGGGGTCTTGCGGATGACGAATGCAGTGTTGCCGGCGATGCGGCGGCAAGGCGGCGGCCGCATCATCAACATCGGCTCGATCCTGGGGGTAGTCCCCGCGCCGTACTCCGCGCACTATTCAGCCGTCAAGCACGCCGTCGAGGGCTATTCGGAATCGCTCGACCATGAAATTCGTGCCTTCAACATTCGCGTGTCGGTCATCGAACCGGCATTCGTCCGCACCGTGTTCGACCAGAACGGGATCGAGCCGGATTCGGTGATGAGAGAATACGATCAGGCCAGGGCTGGCGTCGACGCGCTCCTGCGAGAGGTGATGCCCAAGGCGGACCCGCCGGAGGTGGTGGCGGAGGTCGTTGTCAAGGTAGCCACCGAAAGGCGCCCGAAGCGGCGCTATACGGCCGGCAAGGCGGCGCGGCAAGTCAGCCTGCTGCGCCGCTACGCGCCGGCCGAACTGTTCGACAAGGCCTTGCGCAAGCAGTTCCGCTTGCCGGTCTGAACAGACCAGGCGTCGCGCCGGATCCAGCACCTATCCGGTCTGCCGGACATCAAGAACCCGTTTCAGAAAGCGAATATGATGAAAGCCTTTGTTGTCGACAAATATGGGAAGAAGGCGGCTCTGCGGCTTGCCGAGGTGCCGGCGCCGGCCCTGCAGGACGAAGATGTCCTGGTCGAAATCCACGCTGCGGGCGTGAATCTTCTCGACGCCAAGATCAGGGACGGGGAGTTCAAACCCTTTCTACGCTACCGCCCACCTTTCGTCCTGGGGCACGACGTTGCCGGGATCGTCGTTCGCGTGGGATCGAAAGTCCGCAAGTTCAAACCCGGCGACGAGATCTATGCCCGGCCACGCGACGGCCGTGTGGGAACATTCGCCGAGTTCATCGCGATCAATGAAGCCGACGTCGCCCTGAAGCCGAAGAATCTCAGCATGGAGGAAGCCGCCTCGATTCCGCTCGTTGCCCTGACCGCCTGGCAGGTGCTCGTCGAAAAGGCCGGTCTGAAGAGAGGCCAGAAGGTCTTTATCCAGGCGGGGTCGGGCGGTGTGGGCACATTCGCCATCCAACTGGCGAAGCATCTCGGCGCGATGATCGCGACAACCGCGGGCGCAAGTACGGCGCTGGTGAAGAGCCTTGGCGCCGATATCGTGGTCGATTACCGGAAAGACGACTTCGAGAAGCTTCTGAAGGGCTATGATGTCGTCATCAACAGCCAGGACGCCAAAACGCTTGAAAAATCGCTGGGTGTCCTGAAACCCGGCGGCAAGCTCATATCGATCTCGGGTCCGCCGGACGCCGAATTCGCCAGGAAGCTGGGCCTGAACATGGTGCTTAATCTGGTCATGCGGGCCTTGAGCCGGGGCATCAGGAAGAAGGCCGAACGCGCCGGCGTCGAATATTCGTTTCTTTTCATGTGGGCGCAGGGCGATCAGCTGAGCAAGATGACGCCTCTGCTCGAATCCGGGACGATTCGCCCCGTGATCGATCGGATATTCCCATTCGAGGAAACGAGCGATGCATTGGCCTTCGTCCAAACGGGGCGTGCGAAAGGCAAGGTCGTTATCAAGGTGAAATAGCGTAGCATCTGATTTCGGTGGGCGGGATCAGCTGCAGGCAATCACTGGGCTTGCCCGTCCTGCGCCGTCTCGTCCTTGAAGTCGACCTTCGTTCCCGGCTTGACCATCGCGGCAAGGTCTTCGGCGTCCCAGTTGGTCATCCGGATGCAGCCATGCGAGAAGGTGGTGCCGATCTTGCCCGGGTCTGGCGTGCCGTGGATGCCGTAGCTCTCGATCGAGAGGTCGATCCACACCGATCCGACGGGATTGTTTGGTCCCTTGGCGATGGTGAAGGGATGCTTGGTCTTCACCCCCTTGAAGGCGAATTTCGGATTGTAGTGATAGGTCGGATTGTGCACCACGCGCCTGACCTCCGCCGCACCGCTCGGCGCCGGCTTTTCCTCACTGCCGATCGAGGCGGGGTAGACGGCGATCGCCTTGCCCGACGCATCGAGCGCGCGCACCTGGCGGGATGCCTTGTCGATCTCGACGCTGGCTAGCTGTGAAGGCGGATCGTTTCGGCCGACATCGGGCACCACCAGGGTCGTGCCAGCCTTGTTGAACCCGGCTTTGGGATTGAGCATTCTCAGCAATTGTTCGCTGATATGGAACCGCTCGGCCAGCTTCTCCCGCGCGTTACGGTAGCCGAGGCGCTTGAGATGCGCCATGCTCTCCATGCGGGTGGGGATGCGCCTTGTGAAGGGGCCGCGCGCATCCTTCGCGGTCGTCTCATAGCTCCTCATCACCGGACCGGCAAAAGTGGACGCGAGCTTGTCCCAGGTTTCCCGCGTGAGCTTGCCGTCGGACGGCAGTCCGTTCGCCGCCTGGAAGGCCGCGACCGCCTTGGTGAAGTTCTGCGACAGACGGCCGTCGATCAGGCCGGGTGAGAAGCGCGCGCGATCCAGAAGCACCTGGGCCTTGAGCAGCATGGGGCTGACGCCTTTGGGTTCGCCCTCGCTGAATTGCGCTTGATTGACGCCATCGGGTTCCAGCCTCGCTGCCTGCGCGACGCCGCACGCAATGCCGAGCGCCACCGCGACGACAACTAGGAACCTGACCATCGACGTCACTCCGGAACCGCGACAATGACTCTGCCTCTATGACGCGGCAGCCTCGATCTGGTTCCTATTCGGGGACAATGTGAAGATCGTCGCGGGTGCTTCGCCACCGGCGATCGCGCCTGAAACGAGTGAGGCGGCGCTGGCCGCCGCCTCATAAAGTCAGGCATGTTTTGGGTGAGCACTTCCCAGGATGGGGGGAATGGCGCCATCCTCGATGAGGATGTCCTTCTTGCGCGCGAAGGCGACGAAAACGCCCCGCGCTGTTTCCGCATCGACATCCCCGGCGAGCGCAGCCCTGCAGGCACGGATGGCCGCCTTCTGCTCGGGGCTGTTGCCGCACCAGTCGATGGCGAATTGATAGGCGTCCACGACGGTGTTCAACTGACGCGGAAATCCAAGTCCTACCCAAACCCGGATTGGTTTTTCGAACGGTTTGGCGAACATCGCAACCTCCTCGATCCGCGGCGCTGCTAGGCGGTCAGCCCGCCGCCCTTGCGGCCTTTGCCGATCATCCAGGGCAGGGTGGTGCTCACGTCTTCATGGATTCGGGCGGATTTCGCGAAACCGCAAAATGCCTCTCTGGCGGCCGTCAGCGGAAAGCCGCTGTCGAAGGCCCTCTGGCAGGCGCGCAGCGCCGTTTCATAGATCGGCCCGCGCCGGTTCTTGGGCCATTCATAGAGGAATTCCAGGGCGTCCTCGAGGCAAGCGATTTCCTGGATGAGGCTGTTTCCGCTCTTGACGAAAACGGGGCTGTCGAACATCCGATCGTTCATAAGATCCTCCAAGTCGAACGAACAATTTGAGTTTGATAGCGGCGGGACCGCGGCGGCCCGCGCCGAATGCGATATGGGTTTATGAGTTTGAACCGTCAAGGACTTGGCGGATGCGCTCAACTCCGATTGCTCAAGCCTGATGTTCTGCGCGCCGATCAGCCGGCATCCGGGCCGCCGTCGGCGGCCTTCTTACCCACTGGAATTGAGCTTTTGGATACGCCCCTTATCCAGCCGGAACACACCGTCCGTGCCGCCTTGCTGCTCGAAGTCGGTTTGAAGCTCATCCCACGTGCCGAGATATTCGCCGCACTCGGCGCAATGGATCGGCGTTGTGGGTTGGGCATCGGCTGGAATGTTCAAACGGATGACGCCGCAAAACGGGCATTCCAATTTGTGGTCCAGATACTGGGTGGTCATCACCGTTGAGCATCGCGCAAACGGCACCCCCGTGCAAGTCGGCGGACTTGGACGAGCCGCTGCCTTCGGCCTGGTCTGCGAAACCGTAAGCCGCGGAGCGCCTTCACGGTCGCGAAGTCCGGGAGAACACGCGCCGCACTCCGCCGTTCACATGCGCCCTGACGTGGACGTTTGAACACGCGCCCTTATGATCCGGGCTTCTCGCAGAAGCGAGGGGCGGTCGCGTCCGACGGCCTTTATCAGCCTCCTGGCTTGCGCATCGGAAATGCCGGTTTTTTGCTTAAGCAGAATGACAAGCTGCTTGTCGTCAATTCGGCCAGGGGAACTGCCTTCGCCGGGTTCAGTCATATCGAAGATCCTCCTCACAACCGAACTGGAAAACCCGTCGAAAGTTTCATCACGGTCTTGCTTTGCCTGGCCGCTCCGCTGCGCGTTATCCGCCAGCGGTCTTCGCGATAGCTCGGCCAGTTCCCGCTCGTCGGTGATCCCCGCCATATAGTTCGCGATGATGCGCAAGGCCCGCCGCTCGCGCTGCTCCGCGGTTTCGTCGGCGCCGGCGCTGACTTCAAGGACGCGGCCAAGAAAGGTCACCTCGTCCGGCAGGAACGCGCCTTTCGACAGTCTCGTAATCGGCATGTCTCCTCCTCCGTCCACCAGCCCAAAGGATGCCCGGACATGCTCGTGACACAACGACCGCCGACCGGGCCTGCCAACCCCAACGTTCAGGCACGACCATCCTGCATGTTTGTTGATGATTTCGCCCTAACCCAGGTGAATCGTAGCGCGAAACTCTTCGCGCCGAACCTAGAGCTGGGTGTGCAGCTTGCTCGCAAGCCAGTCGGTGACTTTCTCGGTCAGCGGGCGCGCCTGCCACTCCGCCAGGCTGATCTGCCGCGACCGTTTCAGGTCCTCGTTGAACAAGTCGATTTGCGTCTGCGCAAAATCCCTGCCGTAGACATTGAGGCTGGCTTCGTCATTCAGGCGCAACGAGCGCTCGTCCAGGTTGGTGGAGCCGAAGCTTGCCCAGACGTCGTCGACGATGAGCAGTTTGGGGTGATACATCGTCGGCTGAAACTCGTAGATACGCACGCCCGCTTCCAGCAATTCTCCCCAGAAGTGGCGCGAGCCTTTTCGCACGATGGGCACGTCGGTCAGCGAATTGGGCACGATGACGTCGACGGCCACGCCTCTCTTCCTGGCGTCGAGTATCTGCTGCAGCGCGATTTCGTCCGGCACGAAATAGGCCATGCCGATGCGTAGATGATCCTTGGCCGCGGCGATGGCAGCCAGCATCATCAGCTCCAGGTCCTCGGAGCCGTTCGGTTGCGATGAAAGGACCAACTGGGTGCTAAGCGCGCCTGCGGGTTCGGGTGGCGGATAGAACTTCTCTCCTTGCAGTGTTTCGCCTACGGTCTCCAGCCAGTTCTCGGCGAAGGCTGCCTGGAACGCGGCTACCGTAGGCCCTTCAATCCGATAATGGGTGTCACGCCACTCGTTCGGATTGCGCGCATCGCCCAGCCAGTTGTCGGCGATGCCGACCCCGCCTGTGAACGCAACCTGCCCGTCCACGATGAGCAGTTTGCGGTGCGTCCGGTTGTTCACCCGGTCCAGCGTGTACCAGTAGACGGGCCGGTAGCGCTGGAACCGCACCCCAGCGCCCGTCATGATGTGAATGAGGTTCTCGTCGAAGGGCAGGCTGCCGAGCCAATCGACCAGCACTCGAACCTCGACGCCTTCGCGGGACTTCTCGGCCAGGGCCGTGGCGAATTGATAACCGACCGAGCCCGACCAATAAATGTAGGTTTCCATGTCGATGCTGGATCGGGCCGCGCCGATCGCTTGCAGCATCGCCGGAAAAATTTCGTCGCCGTTGACGAGGGTCTGCACGGCGTTGCGCTCGAACATCTGACCTTGCGAATAGCTGCTCATGCTTTGCACAAATTGCGGATCCGCCGCGTCGAAACGGTGTGAAACGATCGTGCGAATGACATGGGGCTCCGGGGTCAGGTTAACCGCGGCCAGCGTGACAACGGCGGCGGCGACAGCTACGGCCACATATTTGAGGATGTCGAGCCAATAACCGGCGTTGCGCCCGGCAGCGAGTGTCTTGCTGGCCAGTAGCGCTCTAAAGCCCTCAGCTTTCACGTCTTTCGCCTGCGGTCGGTTTTTCCCAACAGCAAGAATGTTCGACCGTGGTTCAGGTTCCCGGCTGGGCCTGCGCGGGCCCCGACCGCGCTTCGTCCGCCGATCCCAGCCCCGCCGCTCAACCTCGATCGAGCGCTGCATCCTTTGCGACAATCGGCGTTGAAGAAAATCATTCAAGGATGGTCTTGCATGGACATCAAGCTGGAACAGCCCGTAGCCGAAGCCTCGCCGGAGGCCGACATGCTCGTCAATAAAACCGCCCGTTTCGTGGAAGAATGGATCAATGAGCACAAGGCCGAACCTCGGGTCCCGATGCCGACCGAGATTGTCGCCGCCGAATTGGCCGACCAATGTATCGCTGACGCCGAAAGCCAAGGCATAGAGCCTGAATGAGATCAGCGAGGAAGTGGGCGACCTCAAGCAATACATCGCCGAGACCGTGCTGGAGGAGCCACGCGATGGCGGCGGCGATTATCACGGATCGATTGCGCCTACGCCGCCCGGCGCTGGAAACGGAGAGCCGAATGCCGAAATTCCGCTTTGAGTTCCTCGAATCCGCGGCGCGGCCGCCGATCCAACTCGAGATGGAAAATCTCGAAACCGCGAAAGCCGAGGCCAAACGTGCTGCGAAGGAAGCCATGCTCGATGGCATTGCTGCGGGATCGGACCCGACATCCTGGGTGACCAAGATCTACGACGAGGCCGGCTATCTGATGACGACCATCGAATTCCAGGATCTGGTGTCGGAAGCACAGCGACCCGGTGAGACGGACGAGGCCGGTGAGCCTGGTGTGTTGCGCTCAGGTTGAGACCTGGCAACCGGGCCATCGCGATTGCTTCAGGCCGTCACGGGGCTAGTCGTCGCTCTTGTAGGTTCTCGCGGCTTCCTCGATCTTGCGCCAATCGTTGCCGTAGCGCCGCACAAGTTCCCGTGCCTGCGCAGGTGACAGACCCTGCGTCTCGACGACGTGCTTCACTTCCGTCTCTTCGCCCTTCAGCGGACGCGAGCGCGACCGCTTGCTGTGTCTGGCCGTCTCTCCATTTCGTCTCGGCATGGATGTCGGTATCAACCGCGGAGCCGAAGGAAGGTTTCCTGAGCCCACGCGTCAGCCAGGCCCGATGCATAGGCCTCGCCGACAGGGGTGAGCCGCACCGACAGCGTCGCGCGCGAAGAGCTGCACACCGAGCTGCTCCGCCATGGGTGAGATGAATTCGTCAGCGGGCCGCGCCGGGCACCGGCCCGGCGCCGGCTTCGATCCGCCAAGTGCGTTGGTAAAGTAACGGTCAGGCCATCTTTGCCAGTATCTTGGCCATATCCGCCGTATCGAACGCCCTCAGGGTCTCGGTTCTGATGTTGCCCATCGATGCGATTGATAGGCTCAGCGCGGTCGCGGCGATGTCGTCCTCCGCTTCGGCAACCGCCACGACATCATGCTTGCCCAGCGTCCACAACAAGGTGTGAATCTTGACCCCGCTTTTGCTGGCCATTGCCTTGAAGGCCTCGGCACGCTTCTGAGTATCCTTGATGGTCCTGATACCCTGGTCGGTGAAATTCGACAGCAATACGTAGTGAGCCATTGGTTTCCTCCCACAAGGGAAACGCGGGGCGCTCACGGCGCGTCCGCCGTTCCCGGAACCACAATAGCACGTGCCCATCCCATGAAGAAGCAATTGCTAATATATCGGCGTACAGGTTGGATTGCCGCAAGAGGCGCGAGCTGAGTGTCATGTCTCGAAGGCAGCACGCGCGCGCAAGGCGGTGTGTAGATGGTTGCTGCTCGTCAGTCCGGCTTGATCTGCTCAAACAGCCAGTCGCGAAATGCTTTCACCTTGCGCTGGCGGATCGCTTCCGGCGGATAGACCAGATAGAAGCTGGAAACCGCCTTCAGCGCGTGGTCGAAGGGCCGCACCAGCCTGCCGGTGGCGAGGTCGGCGGAAACCAGCATGGTGCGTCCAAGCACCACGCCTTCGCCCTGGACGGCGGATTCCACCGCGAAGGTGGCGGAATCGAAGGTGAGGCCGCTGTTCGGATCGACGCCTTCGACGCCGGCGCTGGCCAGCCACGCCGCCCAGTCGATACGGTAGCCGTCGCGGATCAGCGTATGGTGCTTGAGGTCCTCTGGCCGCCTCAGTGGATGCGGACCCTCGAGCAGCGTCGGGCTGCAGACGGGAAACACCTCCTCGCCGGTGAGGAATTCCGACGTCAGGCCGTGATAGTGGCCGCCGCCATAGCGGATGGCGACGTCGATGCCGTCGCCGCGGAAATTGGTCAGCCGGCCGGTGGTCGAGACGCGCACGTCGATGTCGCCATGCGCGCGGTGAAACCGGTAGAGCCGCGGCACCAGCCATTTGCCGGCGAAGCCGTCGGAGGTGCTGACATTCAAAGTCGAGCCGGAATGGCGCGAGGTCGCCGTCTGTGTGGCGAGCGCGAGCTGGTCGAGCGCCTCGCGCACCGCAATCGCATAGGGCTCGCCGACAGGGGTGAGCCGCACCGAGCGCGTCGCGCGCTCGAAGAGCTGCACGCCGAGCTGGTCCTCCAGATGTTTCACCGCCCGGCTGATCGCGCCATGGGTGAGGTTGAGTTCGCCGGCGGCCCTGGAAAAATTCAGGTGCCGGGCGGCGGCCTCGAAGGCCGGCAAGGCGTTGAGCGGCGGCAGTCTGCGGACCATGACGACAAAGCCATTTGTGAAATCTGGTAACAAATCCTTGCCAAACTTTGGTTTGTCCGTCGAGCTTTTTCCAGTCAGAAATCCTCACAGAATTTGTGATCAACACTCACTTCAAAACCTGCGAGGACACCATGGCCACCGTTCATCCCTTCCTCTGGTTCAACCTCGATGCCGAAGCCGCGCGGGATTTCTATCTGTCGGTCTTCAAGAACAGCCGGGCGCTGAACACCATCACCTTCACCGACCATGTCGGCGGCACCAACAAAACCGTGCCGCACGCGATCTTCGACTTCGAGCTCGAAGGGCAACGCTTCACCGCGCTCAACGCCGGCGGGGTGCCGCCCTTCAACGAGCGCATCTCGCTCTACATCGAGACGATGGACCAGGCCGAGACCGATTATTTCTGGAACGCGCTCACCGCCGACGGCGGCTCGGAACAACCCTGCGGCTGGCTGAAGGACAAGTTCGGCGTCTACTGGCAAGTCATCCCCAGCGATGCCTTGCGCCTGATGAACGACCCCGACCGCGAAAAGGCCGATCGGGCACACCAGGCGATGTACTCGATGAGGAAGATCATCCTCGCCGACCTTGAAGCAGCCCACGCCGGCCGCGCCTGAACAAAACATCCCGCAGTTGAAGAACGGAGAAGACCCATGACCACTCTCACGGGAAAGAAGATCATCGTCGTCGGCGGCAGCTCCGGCATTGGTTTCGGCGTCGCGGCCGCTGCACTGGAACACGGTGCGGAAGTCGTGATCGTCGGCCGCTCCGAGGACAACCTGAAGGCCGCAGCGAAGAGGCTCGGCGGGGCAGGGCGCGTGACGCGCATCGCCGCCGACATGGCCAGCGAGGCGGACGTTGCCCGCCTGTTCGATACGGGCGGCGCCTTCGATCATCTGGTGGCGACCGCCGGCACGCCGCCGCCTAATGATCCGATTGGGGAAACCGACATGGATTTCGTGCGCCAGTTCGCTGACGGCAAGCTGGTCGGCGCGGTGATGCTGGCCAAGTATGCGGTGCGCAAATTGAACAAAGGCGGCTCGATGATCTTCACCTCGGGCATCAACAAGGACCGCCCGCCGGTCCCCGGCGGCTCCGTGGTCTCGGCGGTCGCCGGTTCCTTCACCTATTTCGCCCGCGCTCTGGCGCTGGAGCTGGCGCCGACCCGCGTCAACATCGTCTCGCCTGGCTGGGTCGACACTGAGATGTGGGACGAGATCGTCGGCGAGGCCAAGACAGGCTATTTCGAGCAGATGGGCCGTCGCATTCCGGCCGGCAGGATCGCCAGGCCCGCCGACATCGCGCCGGCCTATCTCTATCTGATGCAGAACGCTTTCATGACCGGCGAGACCATCCATATCGACGGCGGCCAGCGGCTGGTGTGATCGGAAAGGGCCGGACCAATCTCTGAGATCCGGCTCCGTCCATCGCTGCCACAAGGGCCAGGCCTCGCGTTCCGGACTTCGCCGGTCGATGGCATTTCCGGCGCAAGGCTATATACATGACGTTCGAATGAGCAGCGCCTCCGCCTCGTCGAGGAATGCCATGCGAAGGGTCGTTGTCACCGCCATCTGCCTTGCCGCCGCGACAGGCGTCGACGCCCATGACTGGTACCAGAACAAGGTCGATCCGGTAACGAACTTCAAATGCTGCGGCGGCACGGATTGCCGCCCGATACCGGAATCCTCGGTGCAGTCCAGGACGGACGGCGGCTATGTCTATCTGCCCGATGGCTTCAACATCCCGCGCGACCGCGTGCAGGAATCGCCCGACGGCCGATACCATATCTGCGAGAACAGATACGTCATCACCAACCAGCCCTATCTGCGCTGCTTCTTCGCGCCGCGGCTCAAGGTCTCGCGGCTGCTTCCGCAGTAACCGCCGGCCGCTCGATTCCCGCACCGTACGTCCTATTCTTGCAGAACCATGCGTCCGCGCGGGCCGCCGCTTCTGGTGCCGCTGCTTTCCGACCCGCCCCCGCGCAAACGGTCGCTTCTCGACTGCACTTGGGGTCTAGCTGCTGTGGCGCTGAATCGTCTCAGTGTTCCGAAATCACGGTCCACAGCTTCCTGGCAAAGCCGCGCTTGTCGAGCGCCCACGAACGCCCGGCAACCACCGCCTTGCCACTGGCGCATTTGTAGAAATAGACGGCGTCGTGGCCTGTAGCGAAGGCCGGCACGACATCGGCATTCGGGTTGGTCTTGCAGAATTCGTCGGCGCCCGGATTGTCGCGCGCGGCATTCATCTTGGCGCAGGGCAGGTTGGCGCCGACGAAGCAGGCCAGCACCTTGCCGTTCATGCAGCGATAGTTGGCCTGCGTCTGTAGTTCCTGCTCCTGCGGCGCGCTCATGGCGTCGGGAAACAGTTTTTTGAACGCCTTGACCGTGCCGTTGTAAAGCTCATGCGAATAGGGGCGGACCGTGTCGTCGTTCTTCACCTGGCGGCAGAAGCTGTAAAGATCCTGCGCCGCGGCAGTCGGCGCCGGCGCGGCGCTGGCGGCAGCGACAAAGGCCGAAAGCAGCGCTGGGGCGAGAAAGCCGATTGTCGAAAACGCGGTCATCGTGACCTCCTCGGTCGACCGGAGCAAAGCGCGCTGCAAACCGTTAGACCCAATAGTGCAGGTTGCAGGAGTGGCAAGGATGGCGCAACAAGTCAAAAAGCAGGAGCCTCTCGCCTTTCGCTTCGCCGATGACGGGCTGGTGCCCAATCATCCGCGCTGGCCCATGCTTGTCTATCCCGGCGCGGTGCCGCTGCCGGACGACGTCGATCCGGCCGCGGTCTTCGAGGATATTTTCGGCGCGAATGGCTGGGGCGACAGCTGGCGCGACGGCATCTACGGCTTCGTCCATTATCACTCGCGCATTCATGAGGTTTTGGGCATCGCGCGCGGCTCCGCCGAGGTGCGCTTCGGCGGCGACAAGGGCAAGGTGATCGAGGTCAAGGCGGGTGACGTGGCGGTCCTGCCGGCCGGCACGGGCCATCAACGCCTGTCCGCCTCCGCGGATCTGCTCGTGATCGGCGCCTATCCGCCCTTCGGCACATACGATCTGTGCCGGAGCCCGGAGCAGCATGCCGAGGCGCTGCGCACGATCCCGGAGGTCCGCCGTCCCGACAAGGACCCGATCCATGGCAGCGACGGGCCGCTGCTGAAAGCATGGAGCTAAGGCTGAAATGGCAAGGATCATCGCCATCGAGCATCTGACGCTGGACGGTGTCTTCCAGGCGCCGGCGCGGGCGGACGAAGACACGCGCAATGGTTTTGCGCATGGCGGCTGGAGCAATCCGGGCAATGATCCGAAGATGCAGGAGGTCATCGGCCGCGCCATGGCCGGTGGCTGGTCGCTGCTCGCCGGCCGGACGACCTATGAGGATCTATACGAAGCCTGGGCTGTCCGCGAGCCGGGCAGTCCGATGACCAGGGCGCTGACCGGCGCGCGGAAATTCGTCGCCTCGCATGACGGCGGCTATGAGCCAGGCTGGGAGAATTCGACGCTGCTTGCCGGCGATGCCGGGGAGGCAGTGCGCAAGCTCAGGCAAAGCCATGACAAGACGCTGGTCATGTTCGGCAGCGGCAAGCTGCTGCGCGCGCTGATGCGACACGGGCTTGTCGACGAGCTGGTGCTGATGGTCCACCCCCTGGTTCTCGGGGATGGCTCGCGCCTTTTCGAGCCGGGACAGGCGCCTGCGGCGCTGAAGCTGTCGGACCAAGTCTCGACCGCGACGGGCGTGGCGATCCTCAGCTACGTATTTGACGGCAACAGAGCGGCGGAGCGGCCGCAGTAGAAACCACGCCGCCGCCCTACGGATAATGCTGCTTTTTCGGCGCGTAGATTGCCGGATCGAAATCCAGTTCCTTCGGCAGCTTCTGGCTCGAGCACTGCAGATGCATCTGGCGCGCGAGCAGCCGCCGCTGCTGCTGCTCATGGTCTTTCACCGCCGCCACCATTCCCATGCTGTAAGGCCCAAGTAGGACGCCAAAACCCCAGCCGGGATGGTCTTTCTCGCGCTGCGCGTAGTCAGCGGCAGCGGCGCGGGCCTGCTGGCATCCCGGCGATGCCCATTTCGGATCCTGCTGCGATAGCGAGGCGCCATAGTTGGCCGGCGAGGACACGCATCCAGCCACACCCGCGCAGAGCGCGGCGATCACCGCATTTCTCATCCTTGAGTCCTCGCTAATTTAGGCCGGAGAGACCACAGAATGCTTCTTCGCACAAGCGAGATGGCGGCAAAAGCCGGATGGAGGCCCGGAAGCCACAATCGCCGTCCTTCTGCGCTTTCCAGAAATTTTCCGAGACCCCGTTCCGTTTTCTCCCGCCGTTTCGTCCTTCGGTCATCCGCAACGAAAAGGAGAGCCGCAATGGCTGGAATGGTCGTCATCTACAAGCAGCCGGACGACGCGCAGGCGTTCGACAAGCACTATTTCGAGACGCACATACCGCTGGCCAAGAAGATACCGGGCTTGAGGAAATACGAGGTCAGCCAAGGGCCGATCACGGTGCTGGCCGGACCGTCCGACGTCTACCTGATCGGGACGCTGCATTTCGACGATCTCGACGCGATGAAAAAGGGCTTCGCCAGCCCGCAGGGAAAAGCGGCCGGCGCGGATCGCCGGCTCTACGCGCCTGATGAGTCAGGCGTGCAGATTTTCCTTTTCGACAGCCGGGAGGTCTAGAACCCGCGGCTGACGCGGGCTGCTCCGTCCGCCGGCTCGCGTCCCGAGAAAGTCTCGTCGACGGCCTGTTCGACATTGAATGTGATCGGCTTCAGCCTTTGCGCCGGCTACGCTTCGTCGGCGCTGGATTATCGGCAGCCGGCCCTTCTGGCCGGTTTTCCATCGCCTTGCGCGCCAGCGCTTCGGCTGCCAGCGGGTCTGGTTGGCCGGCCGGTATCGTCACCGCTCCGGGCATCGCGGCGCCAGGCTGTTCGCCCAGTCCCTTGTCCTCGCGCTCGATTTCCTCGCAAGCCCGATGCCAGTGTTCCTCGTGCTGGCCATCCGCTTCGCCGCTGCGTTGCCAGATTTCATAGGCGCGGCGTTGGATGCGTTCGTATTTGTCATTCGCCATCGTCCGTTCCTCCGATATCTGTCTCGAAACGCGCGCTCGCCGCGAATGATCCATCACGCGGGATCGGAAACGGATATGGCCCCGCTCAGAATTTCCGGCTGAGATAGGCCGACCCGCCAAGCCCGAACCGCCACTCGAATTCCATCGCCTTGGTCAGGCCGATCCGGCGGCCGCTGACGATCGCGGCCGGATCGGTCCGCAATGGGGCGAACTCGAAGGGCGGCGCGGTGAGCGGCAGCCGATTGTGCGAGCCGTCGATGCCCAGCGCCTGGCAGAGCTTGCCGGGCCCGGAGCAGAGCAGCCGCTCGTCGTCCACGCCGCGCCGGCCGCGCATCTCGGCGATACCTGATTGCGGCTGGATCGCGCGGATCAGCACGGCGCTGCCCGGCAGGCATACCGCGTTCAGGCACCAGTGCAGGCCGTAGGAACGATACACATAGGCCGTGCCGGGCGCGCCATACATCGGCGCGTTGCGCGGCGTGCGGCCGCGATAGGCATGCGAGGCTGGATCGTCGGGCCGGTAGGCCTCGGTCTCGACGATGATGCCGCCGACACCGGAGAGCCCAAGCGTGGCGCCGATCAGCGCCCGGGCGACCACGAGCGCGTCGCGGGCGAAGAAGTCCCGATCAGGCGGCATGGCGGCCCGCGCTGGTCAGATAGGCCATGATCATCCTGCCGGCGCGCTGCCGTGATTGCCTTGTTCGTGTTGATGCCGGCTGTGATGATGCTGACACCGGACCTAGTGTGGCTGGCGCAACAACATCCATCGCGCTTCTTGCTGGCTCTAGCAGACAATCACCTCTAGGTAGTTGGGTGAAGCGAGGCCGAGCACGAGTGCGTCGCGCGTGATGATCGGGACCCTTCTCACGCGCGCCGTCGCGATCAGATAACAATCACCTGGGTCCTTGTGGCCGGTATCGGCTATTACAGCAGCTGCCTCGCAGGCAATACGCTGCTTGATGGGGACAATCTTCGCTCCTGTGGCAGCCACCGCCGCCGAGAACCACTTCGACGGGGTTCCCGTGCCGAGATTCGGCGGGTCCTTATGCGCAGGCTTGCGGGAGGCGATCGTCAATTCCCATGCCGTGATCGGTGACACGTAAAGCGTTCCGGAGGATTGGCCATCGGCAATCGCGACAAGGGCTTCTTCGGAAAGCGTGCCGGCCGCCGTCACCAGCCAATAAAGTGTATGGGTGTCGAGCAGGGCGCCTGGCAAACGTCAGTTCTTGACGGTGGGTTTACGGACCTTGTCGGAGTCGTCTTTGAGTGCTTGCTCTGCTATCGGCTTTGTAAGATCCAGGCCTTTCTTCAGCGGCAATTGCGACGCCTTCAAGGAGTCTGCCCCGCGCACCTCCACGAAGCGACCGCTGCGTGAATCACGCACCGCCCATTTGCCTGTTGCTTCCTGTTTGATCTGTGCTTTGGTCATAAGCCAAATATAACGACAAATTGCCCATAATGCGAGCTTTCGATGCGCGGTGGCCGCTCCTTGGCTGCAGTGACGCTCACCCCAGCAGATTTCGCGCCGCGCGCATGAAGATACGCGAGCCGATCGGGATCAGATCGTCGGGGAAATCATAGTCGGGATTGTGCAGCGACGGATGGCGCTCGCCCGCGCCAAGGAAGAACATCGCCGATTTGGCGCTGTGGCCGAAAATGCCGAAATCCTCCGAGGCGCGCATCGGCAGCGCCGCCTCGCTGCGTAAAACGCCTTCCTCGTCGAGCGCGCGGGCGAGATGGGCGACCGCGTCCGGCGCGTTGACGCTGGCGACGAAGATCTCGTGATAGTCGAAGCGCACCGAGAGACCATGCGCGGCGGCGATTTTTGCCGCAAGGGCTTCGGCCGAGGCGACGAGTTCGGCCATGCGCTCGTCGCGCCTTGTGCGCAGCGTCGCCCACACTTCGGCATAGCCCGGCGCGATGCCGAACACGGCTTCGCCCATCGAACAATGAGTGACGGTCACCATGCTGAAATCATCGTCCGCGAAAGTGCCGCGCCCGAGCGCGGGCAGCGCCGGCATCAGCTCGCTCACCGCCGGCATCGGCGAGGTGCCGGTTTCCGGCATCGAGGAATGCGCGGTCTTGCCCTCGAGCACGATGCGCATGCTGCGCGAGGCGCAGTTGACGGTACCGGACTTGAGCCGCACCTCGCCGAACGGCACGCCGGGCAGGTTGTGCAGCGAGAAGGCGAAGTCCGGCGCGATCTCGGCGAAGCGCGGATCGGCGACGACGCCGGCGGCGCCATTGCCGGTTTCCTCGGCTGGCTGGAACATCAGCACGACACGCCCGCGCGCCGGCCGCTCTCGGCCGAACTGGCGGCCAAGCGAGGCCAGGATCGCGCTGTGCCCGTCATGCCCGCACATATGCGACTTGCCCGGCACCTGCGAGGCATGCTCGACGCCCGAAAGCTCCTCGATCGGCAGCGCGTCGAGCTCGGAGCGGAACAGCACGGTCGGCCCGGCCTTGCCGCTGTCATAGACCGCCGCCACGCCGTGCCCGCCGAGCCCCGTCAGCACCTTGTCCGGCCCGGTATCGGCGAGGAAGTTCACCACCTCCCTGGCGGTCTTTTCTTCCTCATTCGAAATCTCGGGCTGCCGGTGCAGCTTGCGGCGCCATTCGGTGAGTTCGATGAGGTCGCGATTTGTCAGGGTCATGGGTTGGCGCTCCGCTTGAATGACTATCTCGGTGAGCCCTGCTGTCTTAGCGCGTCGGCACCTGATGGCAAGCCGTGCGCTCTTGGAACAGAACATCGCCAGGATCGGCCAAGGGTGGCCGCTGCGGCCTGGCGCCGTTGCCGGCGGCAAGCATTTGGTCTACAGATTTGGGCCTTGCTCACCGACAAGTCCACCTGCCAGCGCTTTCAGCGGAGGCGATCATGGCGCTGAATTCGCATAGCGAGCACAAGTATCACGCCAGCAGCCAGCTCAGGACAGCTATCGAGCTTCCCCACCTGCGCGTCGAGCAACGGCTTCTGGAAGCGGGCCACCATACGCCCGGCGTGCGATCGTGCACCGAACTGGCCTTTGTCATCGCCGGCCGTGCTTTTGCGCAGCAGAATACCAACGGCGCCACCGGCCGATATTTCATCCAGCCCGGCATCGCTTGCATTCTGCCCCGGGGTGTCGACGAGACCGAAAGCGCAAACACTTCGCCGCTCGAATGCCTGCACATCTATCTCCCGGACACGTTTATCGCGCAAAGCGCGCTTGCCGACTATGACATCGATCCGGCGAAGGCGGAGTTGTCCTATGTCGGCGGCCTCAGGGACCCGAAGCTCTATCAGATCGCCATGGGATTCAATGATGTGCTTGGACGGCCTTCTGAGCCGACGGATCGGCTGTTCCTGGATGGTATGCAGGCGGCGCTTGCCGGATACCTGCTCGGCGCCTACGCCATCGATCGTTGGCGGCCGCCCGCCCGATTACCGGATTTCGACGCCAAGCGATTCAAGCGCGTGCTCGATTATATCGAAACCTATCTGTCCGGCGAGATCAGACTGGCCGATCTGGCCGCGCAAGCGTGTCTCAGCGAGTTCCACTTCTCTCGGCTGTTCCGCGAGGCGACCGGCCTTTCGCCACATCGTTACGTGACTTTCCGCCGGGTGCAGGAGGCACAAAAACGCTTGCTTGGCCGACCCTCGCTGGTGGAGATCGCCCTCGAAACCGGTTTCGGCTCGCAGGCGAACTTCATTCGGGTTTTTCGCAAGGCGACGGGGCTCACGCCCGGGCAGTATCGGCTGCTGCGCAAGCATTGAGCCGGCCCGCCCGCGTCCGGCAATAGCAAGATTCGCGCATAGCTCCGCAGGAAGCGTAAATACAGCGATCCTTCCCCGCTTTAGAGTCGGAGGATGAAGCTCAGCACGCATAGCGATCGGAAGTATCAAGGCACGACCGACCTGATCGCGTCGCTGCATTTTTCCAGTCTGCGCATCGACCGCCGCCGGCTGAAGCCCGGCCATCACAAGCCCGGCGTGTGCCAGTGCCATGAGCTTGTCTTCGTGCTTGCCGGCAGGACCTACGCACTCCAATCCGCCAACGGCATGACGCATCGGAACTTCATTCGGCCGGGCATATCCTGCGTCTGTCCGGCGGGCACTTTCGAGAAAGCCAGCGGCACCACGTCGCCGCTCGAAAGCCTGCATATCTACCTGCCGCCAGACTTGATCGAAAGAAGTGCCGCGGCCGATTATGATGTCGATCCGGCGAAGGCCGAACTGTCCTACACCGGCGCGTTGGAAGACCCGAAGCTCTATGGGATCGCCATGGCCTTCCGTGAGGCACTCGGTCAGCCAATGGAGCCCGCAGAGCGGCTTTACCTGGACGGCATGCAGGCGGCGCTCGCGGCCTACCTGATCGAAAAATATTCGGTCGACCGGTGGGTGCGCTCGGGAAGGTTGCCTGACCTCGACGGCGATCGCCTCGAACGGGTCATCGACTATATCGAGGCGCATTTCGCGGACGACATCGGTTTGGCCGAGCTCGCGGCGCAAGCAAGCGTCAGCGAATACCACCTTGGACGGCTGTTCCGCGCCACAATCGGCGTGCCGCCGCATCGCTACGTCAATTTCCGCCGCGTGCAGGAGGCGCAGAAATGGCTGGAGAAGAGCCGACTTCCAATGCCCGAGATTGCGTCGATGACGGGTTTCGCGTCGTCGGCGGGTTTCGCACG
Organism: Mesorhizobium sp. WSM3859; assembly: GCF_002295065.1. GTDB lineage: Bacteria > Pseudomonadota > Alphaproteobacteria > Rhizobiales > Rhizobiaceae > Mesorhizobium. The sequence goes on along the minus strand of NZ_NSGG01000002.1, from coordinate 5,499 downwards.
GGTGTTCCGCAATCTGACGGGCCTGTCACCGCGGGCCTATCGTGCGGTTCGCCATGGTTGAAGCGTCCGATGCGGTCCAACACCGACCCGATCGCCCAAGCCCTCTCGGATGGGTGGGAGCTGATCTGCTGCAAGCACTGGTTCAGCCCGCGTCCCGAACTGATGGAAGACGGCGTCACGATCGGGCGCCTGGAGATACTCGCTCATCGCTGCAGCTTTTTTTCAGGGAGACCAACGTCATGATACGACTGGCTTACGCGTTCCTCGCTGCTCTTCTGATGGCTTGGCCGGCCGGCGCAGTGGCGCAGACGGAGCAGCCGATCTCGATCGTGCTGGTTCACGGCGCTTTCGTCGATGGTTCCGGCTGGAAGCCGGTCTACGACATCCTGACCAAGGACGGATACGAGGTGCTTATCGTGCAGAACCCGACGCGCACGCTGGAAGACGATGTCGCGACCACCGCGCGTGTCATTGCGTCGGCCAAGCACCCGGTCGTCCTGGTGGGGCACTCCTATGGCGGCGCGGTGATCTCCGAAGCGGGTGACGATCCGAAGGTGCGGAGCCTCGTCTACCTGGCGGCCTTCGCGCCGGACAAAGGCGAATCCGTCCTTGAGCTCGCGGAAAAGCCTACCCCAGGCGAGCCGAGCGCCCCGCTGCTGCCGCCGGCGGATGGCTATCTGCTGGTGGACCCGGCAAAATTCCCCACTGCCTTCGCCGCCGACGTAGACCTGTCGACGACGCGGTTCATGGCGGCGGCGCAGATGCCCTGGGGATTGCAGGCCCCGCAGGCGAAGCTCGCCAAGGCGGCCTGGAAGGGCAAGCCCACCTATTACCTGCTGACGACGCAGGACCACATGATCCCGCCGAGCACGCAGCGGATGATGGCGAAGCGGACCGGCGGCAAGCTGGTTGAGATCGGCAGCAGCCACGCCGTGATGCTGTCCCACCCGCAAGACGTGGCCTCCTTCATCGAAAGCGCCGCAAGCGCATCGCGGTAGCCGACAGGATCTGGACGAAGTTCAACACAAAGGAGGTACAAATCCATGGCCATCAACACAATTGTCCTCGTGCACGGCGCTTTTGCCGACGGTTCGTGCTGGGCGAAGGTCATTCCCCTGCTCACCAAGCGCGGACTGAAGGCGATCGCCGTCCAGAATCCACTTAGCGCGCTGGCCGACGACGTGACGGCCGCGCACCGGGTCATCGATATGCAGCAAGGTCCCGTGCTCCTCTGCGGGCACTCCTGGGGCGGCGCCGTGATCACCGAGGCCGGCAACCATCCGAATGTGAAGGGCCTCGTCTATATTGCGGCGGGCGCGCCTGACAGCGGTCAATCGTTCCAGGACTGGTGGAAGGATTATACACCGGCGCCGGGCGCCGCCGAGATCAAGCCGTACGGCCAGGGCTATGTCGCCCTGACCCCAGAAGGAGTGCGCAAGCACTTCGTGCAGGACATCCCGACGGACGAGGCAGACATCGTCTACGCGACGCAGGGTCCGTTGGCGGTGAAATGCTTCGGCGACAAGATCAGCACTGCGGCGTGGCGATCCAGGCCCAGCTGGTACATCGTCGCGACGCAAGACGAGACCATCCCGCCTGCAGTCGAGCGCGATTCCGCGGCCCGGATGGGTGCCGAGACCCTCGAGCTCAAAAGCTCGCATGTGCCGATGCTCTCGCAGCCCGGCGTCGTTGCGGATTTCATCGCCAAGGCGGCTTCAGCTCTTTAGGGTTGAGGAGATGGCCAGCCGCGCCAAGGCGACGACTGTGGAAGTGCCCGGCAGCCACGCCGTCTACGTCTCCAACCCCAAGGCCGTCGCCGACCTCATCGAAAAGGCTGCCGCCGCGACGAAGTGAACCAAGCATAGCCGTCAAGAAAAACCCGGACGCCTTGCGGCGGTCGGGTTTTGCTCTGCCTGGAGGGCTGACGTGAAACCGGCACCGCGCGGCGGACGCCGCCGAAGCCGCGCTGCAGGAATGGACCCGCGAGCGGGTACCGCTCGATTGGGCAAGGGCCGGCGGAGACCTCTTGCGTCATCCGGCAACTCGACGACGGTCCAGGAAACGCGATAGGTTTTCCGTCCGCAATTGCGTAAAAACAAAGAGATCGAGCGGAGTTTTCGCGGGTGGTGAGCTGCTCCACCGCGGTAGCTGACTTCGAACCGGGGAAAAAATGAGCGATGCGGAAGAACAGCTCGATCTGACGGAGATTGGCGCCATCCGCGCCCTGTTGGCGTCGAGGCCGCGTCCGGTGGGCTGGGACGAACGGCGGGCGCGGCTCGACGAGGTCGGCTCGTCATGGCCGGTTGCGGGCGATATACGATGCGAGGCGGTGGTCTTCGACGGCCTCGCCGCGGAGTGGTCCCTGGCGCCCGGAAGCGACGGGGACAAGGTGCTGCTCTTCTTCCACGGTGGCGGTTACTGCTCCGGCTCGATCAAGAGCCATCAACGTATGGTGACCGAGGCCGGCCGGGCAATGGGAATGCGCACGCTGGCGATCGACTATCGACGCGCGCCGGAACATCCATTTCCCGCGCAGCACGAAGACGCGCTCGCGGCATGGCGCTTCCTTGCTCGGCAAGGCGTCGCGCCGGATCGTATCGTGGTCGGTGGAGACAGCGCGGGCGGCAATCTCAGCCTGTCGCTGGTCGGCCGGCTGCGCGCGGCGGGCGAGCGGCTGCCGTACTGTCTTTGGCTGGTCTCGCCGTGGACGGACCTCTCGATGTCCGGCGCAACGCTGGCGACCAAGGACGGTGTCGATCCCATCATTCACCGCGCCTATCTGGAGGAATTGGCGAGCGCCTATGTTCCTCATGACGTTGACCGGCGCGATCCGCTGATCTCGCCGTTGTTTGCCGATCTGAGCGGTTTTCCGCCAATGCTGATCCAGGTCGGCTCGGCCGAGACGCTGCTGTCGGATGCGACGCGGCTCGCCGAGGCCGCCGGCGCGGCCGACGTCAAGGTTCGCCTCGAGATCTGGCCTCACATGATCCACGCGTGGCCGGTCTGGAATGCGCAATTGAATGCCGGTCACCGCGCGCTTGCGAGCGCCGGCAACTTCGTCCGCGACCAACTGTAGCTTCGCCCACGGAACCCGGGACAGCGTCCCGGTTTTCGTGTCGTTGCTCGCCTTCCCGACCGCGGACGCGCGCATTGCTGCGCCGCGGAAATATGCCCTAACCGCCGGAATCCTTAACACGATTTTCATCCCGCTCGCCTAACCAGAATGGCCATGACGACGCATGACGAGCGGCTGGCTGCGGGCCCCTCTTCGGAGGGACGGAGCGAAGCCGTGGAAGCCGGCATCCTGCGCGACCAGCTCGCCGATCTGAGCAAATGCGTCTTCATCTCGATGCCCGTCGGCACGGTGCTGTCGGCGCTGATCCTGGTGGTGCAGCTGATCTCCGGCGGCGGCCTTGGCGCGGTTCTGTGGTTCGTCGCGATCGCCCTGATCAACGGCGCGCGCCTGGTGCTGGCCGTCGCGCAATCAGGCGCGGCCGACGACAGGCCGGAGGCGGTCCGCGCCCGGCTGTCGGTCTATGGCCTGCTGGCGCTCGCCTCGGGCATCGCCTGGTCGTTTTTGGCACTGCTCAGCGACGGATACGCCACGGCTGAGGCGCCGCTCTACCTGATCGTGCTTGCCGGCGCTTCGGCCGGCTCGGTCACCTACGGCACCTCCTACGCGCCGGCCTCGATCAACTTCATTACCTTGCCGCTTCTCATCGCCGCCGGCTGCGTGCTGGCGCATGGCGGCGTCGCAAATTACGTGCTTGCCTTCACCATCGCGATGTTCCTCGCCGGCATGGTCAGGGGCGCGCTGATCGGACAATCCCGCTTCCGCGAGACCGGCCGCCTCAAATACGAGGCGCGCGAGTTCGCCGCCGAGATGGAGCGCAACTCCAGGCGCGACCCGCTCACGGGCCTGCTCAACCGGTACGGGCTGGAGCAGGCGATCGGCGAGCTCGGTCCTTCCGACGGCCCGTTCGTGGCCATGCTGATCGACCTCGACGGCTTCAAATCCGTCAATGACACCTACGGCCACAACATCGGCGACGGCCTGCTGGTCAAGGTGGCGCGCGGGATCGAGGACCGCGCGCCGCAAGGCGCTACGATCGCGCGCATCGGCGGCGACGAGTTCGTGCTGCTTTTTTCCGCCGGCGGATCCTCGCGGCCGGCCGGCGAGCTTGCATCCGCCATCATCGCGGCCATCGCCAATCCGGACCCGGAGCTGAATTCGGTGCGCGTCGGCGCCTCGATCGGCATCTATCAGGCGGAGAAGCCGCGATTGACGGAGATGCTGCTCAAGGCGGACTTCGCGCTCTACGCGGCCAAGCGCGGCGGCAGGAACGAATACTGCCTCTTCGACGCCGGGCTCGACGCCGCGCTGGAGCGCAAGAACCGCATCGAGCGCGACCTGCGTGGGGCTATTGAAAACGGTGCTCTTTCTTCCTGGTTCCAGCCGCTGGTGCGGCTCGACACCAGCGCGGTCGTCGGCTTCGAGGCGCTGCTGCGCTGGTCCCACGAGGTCCACGGCGCCATCTCGCCGCCCGAGATCGTAACCGCCGCGCGCGAAACCGGCCTGCTTTCGCTTTTGACCGAGACGGTGTTCTTGAATTGCTGCGCCATGATCGGCGAGCTGATGCGGCAGGGACGTCCGGATGTTCGCGTCGCGATGAACCTTTCGCCGCGCGAGCTAGAGGCCGGCAATGTCGACGACATGATCCTCGACGGCCTGAAGGCGAAGAACGTGCCGGCCGCGATGCTCGAGATCGAGATCACCGAAGAGGCGCCGGTCGACCGCGACAGGGTTGGTGAAAAGGTCGGGCGCCTGGCGGATGCGGGCATATCGATCGTGCTCGACGATTTCGGCACCGGCTTCTCCACCCTGGTGTCGCTGAAGGACAGCCGCATCCGCAAGATCAAGATCGACAAGGATTTCGTGCGCGACCTTGCGAAATCCGTCGAGGACCAGGCCGTGGTCGAGGCGGTGATCGGCCTTGGCCGTACGCTCGGCATAGAGGTGATGGCCGAGGGCGTCGAGACCGACGCCGATCGCATGATCCTGCGCTCGCTGGGCTGCAAGATCGCGCAAGGCTATCTGTTTTCGGCGGCACTGCCGATGCGCGACGCGCTCGCCTTCGACGCGGCCAGCGCTGAGGTTATTTTCGAGCCGCTTCGCAATCCCCGCAGCGGCACCGCCGCCTGATCGGCCCGCGCAGCATTCTTCGTAGTTCGGCTGACAAGCAGCGGCGAAAGGGCAGGGTTAGCCGACGTGGAGCGCCCGGGCGGCGGGAAGCGCTCCGATGTCGTGCGCAATCGCGTAGGGCGCTCCCCCTCTCCGTCTCGGCTTCGCCGAGCCACCTCTCCCCCGCCTTTGGCGGGGGCGAGGAACCCAGGCTTTTCAAGGCCGCGCCCTTCGCGATTGTGTCCAGCCGATAGATGGGTAACACTTTGAACCGGATACATGGGTTACAGTTTTCCCCCTGAGTTGCTGTCCGCCGC
>NZ_NSGG01000019.1 GCF_002295065.1 Mesorhizobium sp. WSM3859 | reverse complement strand
TCATCGTGCCATCGCTGAAGCACTTCGCTCAATCCCTGTTCCAGTCGCAGAACCTCCTCCGGATTGGTTGGCGACTCCTCAGCTCGATCATCGAACGGCAGGAACACCTCGGCAAGGGGCTGCTCAACGCCCATTTGCCGGGCCTGGACCGCTTGCCCTCCCTCTTCCACGCCGGCGTCCTGCACCTGCGAGGAAGCTGTTACACGGGATGGATTGCTATTTCGCGGGTCCATACTATCCTCACATCAAACTGTATCGTCAAAGTCCTGCGTCAATTCAGGCAGCGGCTCATCGAGTTGAGATTCTGCCGAGAGCCCCTCGTCTTCTATCGTCAAGGGTGCCGGCTCCGGGAGGGCGCCTGCCTGGCTTTCAAAGATGCGTTTCAGAATACGATCCGAAAAATATCGCACCTTCCTCAATCGCAATGGTGGGAGACCTTTGATGAGAACGATCTCGTAGTCGTCATCGAGCAGCCGAACCTGTTCCGGACGCAACAGCGGTGCACCTTGGTGTGAATTCTGAATGTTCCAGTCGAACGTTCGCGCTTGGCTGTAGGAAATCGATTTGGCTTCAAACGTGTATTCACCGATGGCCTTGGAAATGTAGTTCGGAGTCTCGTCATCGGCAGTGGCCATGAACACTTGCAGGCCGGTATTGCTGAGAAAATTCTGCTTGCCAGCCTCGCCATAGGCCCCCGTCAGTGCCGAGAGGCTTTGGATGATGAGCATGAAGCGACCCTTGTAGCCGGCGATGGTCGTAATTGCCGTCTCGATCGCCTCCAGCTTACCCAAGTGTTTGAATTCATCGAGCAGAAACAGGACTTCGTATTTTTCATCCCGGCGAGGCATTGACCGCTGTAAAATTGAAACGACTTGCTGAAAGAACAGGCGTATCAAAGGCGCGACCACCTCAAGATCGTTCGGACTAACGCAAAGATAGATGCACGTTTTGCGACGGCGAAGATCATAGACCGAAAAATCTGAGCGACTTGTCGCCGCCTTTACAGCGGGATCCGCCCACAAATTGAGCCCGCCATCGCCAAGGACGGACGTGTAGGAGGTTAGGATTTTTGTATCGTTCCCGGCCATGTCGTCGAAGATGCGTTGTGCCTCTTTGTTCCGGGTCTCCATGGCGAGTCGCGCGAAGAGCTTAAACTTCTCCCCCGGCTGGGCGAAGAGGTCATAGACGGCGCCGATTGTTGGCGTGCCCCGTTCGATGCAGGCAAGGATCCCCGCGACAAAGAGATCTCGCGCGCCGTTGACGAAACCTTCCGCGCCCTCCCCCTTCGCTGTAATGAGGTTTGCCGCCAAGCGGCGGGCCTCAGTGAATTGCTGCTGTGGAGACAGCGCAATAAGGTCCAATACCGGATTATAGCAATTCGTGCGCCGCTCAGAATCCAGCGGCGCAAATTTGAACACCTCGGCGCCGGCGGCCTGGCGCGCCCTCGAGGTAAGCTCAAAGAGCTCCCCCTTGACGTCGAGAGCTATCACCGAGCCTTTGAATGTAAGTAGCGTTGGAATGACTATGCCGACGCCCTTACCAGCACGGGTCGGTGCGACGATAAGGCTGTGAGGCTGCTCGCCATTGGTTAGGTAGTAGCCAGGCCAGAAAGGGCCAGTCATCTTCCCAAATACCGGGCCTGTCACGGCACGGTATCGTCGCAGATAACCCGGGCGTCGCATCTCATCCACTCGCGCCCAGCGCGCCGTCCCGTGATGTTCGAGGTTGCGCCGTGTTACGATCTGCTGAATCAGCAACACGACCGCGGACGTTGAGAGCACGATAGCTACGCCCCGATAGAAGACGGGGGTTGCGAAACCCAGATAGAAGGGCGTCTCAAACCAAAAGGCACGGACGTCAAACGTCATCAAAGCCTCGCCGCCACGCCAGTGGCGGAACGTTGCATACAGACTTGCCGCGCAGAAGCCCAAGGCGAGCGAGCACGCGATGCTAAGAGCTATGTTGGGGGGCGTGTTTTTTGTTGAAGCCATCGTTCATAGCTAATGCTGCGCTTGCTTTCAGACACTGGACCGACGTCGCGCGATGTCGCCGCTCGACAGATCGATGCCGAGCGGGTGGTGCGGTGCTTGCATCGCACCACCCGGCAGACGTGGTTTTTGAAAGTTACCCTAAAGCAGTGCGCCAAGGGCCAGCGAATTGGAAATGGCAAGGCCGGGAACGGAATTCGGGGAAAAAGCGTCACTTACCATGGCCGAGACCTCAACGGCCGGACCGATCTCTGCTTCTGGAGGCAGTCATTAGATCCTCTCGGGCGTGATTGTAGGCGTGGCTTATGGACTGCCCGACTTGACCACCCCGCCGCAGCTGTTCATAGGAGGTTTGCGGGCCTACTGTATCACGAACTGAAGCCGCAATGCCTGCTATGTGGCCGTCCAAATTCGCACTCCGTTCCTCTGCTGCATGCTGCGGCGGAGGCATGTTCTGCAACAGGCCATGCAGGTCGGGAAGTAAGTTAGCTTGCGCTTGTTGATTTGCGTCTAACTGGTGATACGCGGCCACAATGGCATTTTCGGCGGTCACCTTGACCATGTGGTGCTGATGGGGGTCAGCAGCCAATTCAATGGCCTGCTCAAAAATGCGAGATTTATTTTGGTCATTAAACTTACTGAAGTTTTGCGCCACAAACATAACCCCTAGAGCTTGCTCCATTGGGTCCATGTTGCCAATGCGATTAACAAGAGCAGTCTGCTTCTGGGGCCCTAGAAAATGGCCTACATTACTAGCCGCCTGGACTTGGAACAATGCTACATCATCCGAGTTGAACCCCAATCCGGCCGTCAATCTGTCGACCAGATCGTTGGCTGATCGTCCGAGCTGGTTGTTGCGCCTATCAAATCTGCTGAGGTCAGATTCGTGCCCGGGTGCCACGTCCTGAACGGCACGTCGCATTTGCCTCTCGGCGGATTTGAAGCTCCCAAGATCGCGTGCTGTATCGCGCGGGTTAGGGCTTACTAACCGTTCTGCAACATTGGTCAGTGGCCCGCCTGGAAGGCCATGATTGTTACGCCGTTCCTCGGCCCTCCTCCCGTCGCGGGATGAACTTCCAGCTGCACGTTTTGGTCTGCTATCCCGATCCATTGCTCGGCCTCCAAAGGCGTTTCTCTACCCCATGAGGTTACCACCCAAGCTTGGTCTGCTAAACCAATTTGGTGTTACACTTGTAGTCTCGCAGAGGTTCTCCCAGCGCTCTGGGTCACGCCGAGAGCCCATTTAATCCAAAGAATATGATGAAGTTGGGCTCAAAGGCGATGCATGTTTCGCAGCCTGACGGCACGAATGGCATGCCGACGCCGCCTCTTTCGCCTGCTCCTACCCCTCGTTGGAAAACCCCGGCATGTTGTCGCCCGCAGCAGCATCTCCTTTGAGAGCAGGCCTGCATGCTGGAGCGTTTGGACGACGGCCATCGCCTTTCCAGCCGATACCCGCGGCTATCCTCCTCCCTTGGCGAGGAAATCAGCCGCGTCCTGGTCGGCAATTGGCACGGCGCCGCGCTAATAGCATTGCCATGGCACCACAGGTCGCCGCCCTTCCAGGCAAACTCGTCCTGTTTCTTGCCGCCTTGGTCGATCGCGATTTCGGCGCTTACCTCGCCACTCGATGCGCCGAGCTCTCTGCCGAAGGCAGATCGCGCTACCCCGACGCGCGTCAAGGGAAATCATGTCCCTTTGCTGTGGGCGCCGGTTCCGGTACTGAACCACACGGTCGTCATCGTGACAGGCCTCCCGACCTACCCGGATGCTACTTCCTCTACGATCTCACGGCACCGCGCGCGGACGTCGGCGACACACGCAGGCACACCCGAACAAGTGCGCATCGTAGCGGCGTTGGTGCAATTGTCGCTCGCGACAATTAGCCGTCGCCACTCGACCCACGTCGAACACCGCCAACGCACGGTTCAGCGGCAATTACAACTCCCGTAGTTGTCGCTGAGCCGTTGCCAAATCCACAGCCTCCTGATAGTCGAATCACACCGCGCGGCGCGGCCTCCAACCGGCCATCATAATCGACGCCCACCGGTCCCCATAATCGTCGCGCTACGTACCTTACCCTAGGTGATCAGAAAGGTGAAAAGATTGGGAATTTGCGGCTCCAAATCCTCCGGATCGGCTCGACATTCCGCACATGACACGCGAGAATCCACGGCATCGAACTTTGAGAGCAGCATATCAGCGCTGAGGGTCTCGCTGGGTACGCTTCCCGACAGTTTGCGATGGGGCGGAGATGTGCCTCTGGAGCAACATCAGATCCAGCAGGCCGCCTACCATATGGGAGCGTTTGTCGTCGGTGACGAGGTCACGAGCCCGAGAAGACTCGCGACGGCCGGGCAAACGGTTCACGACGTCCGCCTGCTGCTCAAGCATGGCCGGGGAAACGTTAAGGCGGACGACATTCCCTCGCACGGCCACAACGGCATCGGATCGTCGGTAGCACTGCGGGGAATAGACGCCACCAACAAGGTTGCACGGGCCGTACTCATGGGAGCGGCGGTCTGCGATCAGACCGCTCCCCTTTCCGCCATCGTCCACGCCCCACACATGGCGGCCAACGAGTTCAGTACGACCTATGCTGCTACCGTTCCAATGAAACAAATAACCGACGAAGGTGATGAGATCCCAGTCAATGCGGCTCACACCTGGAACGAACTGTGGCGCGAAAGCCGCGATACGAGCTCAACCGTGGTCATGGATGCCTGGGCCAACGGTCCCGCTGTTCGGTTGAAGGACAGCGCATGGGGCCGAGAGCCAGCCTGGCAAGGTCCTTGGTCGATGGACAAAAGCGAGGCTGAATTCCTGAAAAACCGTGTTGAGGGGTTGATTCCGCTCCTGCATCCGGACAGTGATGACGACGTTCGCAACGATTTGCGCAGGAAGCACGACGCACCCACATCCTACGACAAATATGCAGAACCACAAGTGATCTCACCCGAGTTCGCCAAAAGTGTACGCACGGCATTGTCCCGTTTTCCTGAAGACAAAAAAACGGAAATCGCATCACGGATGATTCGCGAAGCCTTCGGAATGGATCCTAATCAAAACGCAGTGCAATCAGTTCTGGTGTCTGCCAACCAACTGGACTCGCTGCCCCGGCCTCCCGTCGTGCCGTCGGAATACTCAACGGCAAGAGGATCGAATCGGCCGGTTGCTGAACCGCGGGGCGCCGCTAACGCACGAGCTGATTTAGCGTCTTCCACGAGAAGCAGAGAACGCTCGAGTCGAGGTCGATAAGCTTTGGCGGCGTCGTCACGTTGTTTAGATGTGGCCACGTGAGGGGCTATGCAGCCGGCCATTCGGGCGTCCCGCGCAAGCGTCTCGGTAGACCATGTAGCGCAGCGTCGCGCGCCATCGGGCGGCGCCTCCACGCCCATCTGTATGATGACCGCATCGACCTCTTCCTCGGGCCGGACCAGGTGATGACCACCAACCGGATCCGCGTCAGACAACCCGGTCGGGGCACAGTATCGATTTCCGGCACTTCGTCGCGAACCTGAAGCGCAAGCCCCAGGCGTTGCTGATCGTACTGTTGCGCGTGACGTCCGGACCAGGGTGAAATCGGTCGTTTGCCGCGGCGGCAGCGGCTGGAGCAGGCGGCGCTCTTCCTCCAAAAGCTTAGCCCGGCGCCGGTTCTGCTTGGCAACCTCCTTCTCGACGAAGCGGCGATAGTCCTCGATGCTGGCGAAATCGCGGCCGGCGGCGCAGAGCCTGGTCGAGGCGCCGCTTCAGGTGGCCATGAGGGGCTTCGATCGATCCGTTCTCATTGGCTTCGCCGCGGCTGTTGCGGGTGGCGCACATTCCGTAATGGCGACACAGAGCCTGGTAGCTTTGGGTGAAATCGCACTGGGCGTCGGCATCGAGGTTCTTGCAGGCGGCCGAGAGCGAGTCACTGCGGTGTTCCGCCGGCACACCACCCAGCCCCCACAGCGCATCCTGCAATGTTCCGACAAGGCGGTGAAGTTCTCTCCGCCGAATAGAGGAGTTGCTCAAGATCGATGGCATCCTGTCCGTTACCATCTTCGAGACCGTGCAGGACGAGTTCGGGGAGGATGCCGTTCCCGACGGCGTGAGGCGCACCCTTGAGCGCCGGATTGTCCGGTGGAGGGCGCTGAGCGGGGGCGAGAAGGAGATCATCTTCGCACAGCGTCACGCGACCGGCCGACAGGGACTGTCGGACTTTACCATCTGCGACGATCTGCGCATCACCATGGGCGGCGAGTGCTTCGGCCATCGCCTCTTCCATTTCCGTCTCGCCTGTAGCGGTTGGGAACATGCAGCGGTCGTGCAACAAGGATCCGCGCCTCCATCAAAGCAAAATCGCGCGGCCACACCTGTTCGAGAGGGTCTGGCCCGGTTCGCCAGTGGCGCTCGCGCGATCCGACGCTCGCTGCGGTCGGTGATACCGGCCTTATTTGGGAACCAGTATCGATCAATGAAGCGGATGAGCTTGCTTCTGAAGTCCGCCATTTGCAGTTCGGAATCGCACCTAATTCCTCCAAGCAAGAGCTGCAGGGTGGTTCGATCCGGCACTGATCCTTGCGCAGGGGGTTGGGTTTGAGCCGGTGCCGGACCGAACCGTCTCAGGGCAACGCCGGCTATGTCGTGGATGATTGGGGCGACCGCGGCTAAACGGTGGCGATAGTGTGTCACGGAACCACCGTTTCCAACGCGCACCTGCCAAACGTGACCAGACGTTTCCGACGGCGCGGCGCAGCTCGGTTGCGGTTCGGCCGTGACCCGCGATGTTGGCTGTTGGAAGAGTACGACCGATCACAGCGGTCGGGATGAAGGATAGGGAAACACTTACAAATAGTGATTCCGCAGCACATACGAGCGATTCACGCACAGTGACCAGCCGCGCGGCTCCACCGGCGCGAACTCGACCAGATCCCCCCTGAGGGACTGGATCATCGCCACACCTAACTCTTGACGCAAAACGCCGTGGCGCCATCGCTCTCTGTCGAGTCGACCGAGGTTCCGACAGCAATGCTGCGTTTCTGGGCGGCGGCCGCGACGACGAGATCTAAAGAATTGGGTCAATGGTGGGCTGCAGTACACGCTCATTGAACCAGCCGCCCATGCGAAAGACCAGCGGGCTATGTCGATTACAATGCCTTCTTAAAGAGGGAGACTGAGGCGGAGATCCTCTGGCAGGAGGAGATCGGGCCGGACGTGCTGGTGCAACGGCGAGTTCGAACGAAACGACATGGTGCAGCATTTCGGCGAGCAGCTGTCCCGTCGCCTTCACCCAACGCGGCTGGGTGCACAAGTTATTGCCCCCGCCACCTGCGCACTCCCATCTTCACCGACGCATCGCGGCCTGATCCGATGACGTCGCGCTGGTGGCATTGGCCCAGTCGATGACGGAAACCAATGCTCACGCGCCCGACGCGATCGCTATTTTCCCAAGATCTGCGATTGAGGTCGAGGTGTTGCCGCCGTTTCAGTGGGTAAGAGGGGATAAGCTATCTTCGGTAGCTTTCCGGTCAGTGAATTAAGGAAGGCAACGATCCGGTCGACTTCGTATTGCGTTAATTCTTCGCCAAGCTGCGTGGTCCCCATGGTGGCGACGGCCTGTCTCAGGTCCCAAACCTTGCCCGAATGAAAGTACGGCGCCGTGATTGCTACGTTGCGCAGCGGTGCCACGCGGAAAACATAGGAATCCTCTGGTACATTGGTGATGGCAAATCGTCCCTTGTCGTTCTCCGGCAGAACGTTGGCGCTAGGCTTCTCAACGACTCCGAACGGATAGTAGCCTTCCCCTCCAAGATTGACGCCGGAATGGCAGGACGAGCAGCCCTTTTCTATAAAAAGGGCCAGGCCCTGTTTTCCTTCGGGACCGATGGCGGTGTCATCGCCAGTGAGGAAGGCGTCGAAGGGCGCCGGCGTGACCAGTGTCGCCTCGTAGTCTGCGAGTGCATTGGTTAGATTATCGAAGGTGATGGGTTCGGCCTCCCCCGGGAAAGCTGACTGGAACCACTCCATATATTGCGGCATCGATTTGAGTGTCTCGACCACTTGGTGCGATGTGTTGGCCATCTCGGCACCGCCCTGTATCGGCCCTTTGGCCTGAGCTTTCAGGTCTTCGGCGCGACCGTCCCAAAACTGCGATTTGTTGAAAACAGAGTTAAACACCGTCGGCGCGTTGCGCTGCCCCTTCTGCCAACCATGGCCAATGGAAGTTTCACGATTGTCGTCACCTCCGGTGGCCAGGTTGTGGCATGAGTTGCAAGAGAAAACGCCTGAGGACGAGAGGCGTGGATCGAAAAACAGCGCCTTGCCGAGGGCAATCTTCTCCGGCGTCCTCGGGTTGTTGGTGACCTCCGGTATGGATGGCAAGGGCTTGAAGATGGCCAGTGCCGTTTCTCTGAGGTCTGGCGGAATGGACTGCGCAGCAAAAGCTGTGGCTGCCACCAGCGCAACAGCCATCGCAGTGAATAGAAATTTCATAAATGGATTCCTTAGGATGTGCACGGAACCATTGTCCACATGCGGCCAGCGAACGCCCTGCGCTAGATCAGCGGATCGAGGGGAATCGTGCTTGGACGACAAGTTGCGATCGACTTGTGCGTCAAGTTCTGCAAAATGGCTGGCGGCGACGGGATGCGTCCGCCGAGCAGCCCCCATGTAGCGGAGCGGCGGGCGCACCGGGCCGCGCTCAGGCGGCCAATGCCCTCAGGCTCTCCTTCTTGTGCTCGCGAGAGATGCTCCATGTTGAGGTAGCGGGTCGCCTCGAGCCAGGTCTCATGGATCTCAACCACCCAGCGCCCGAACCAGCCATACAGCTCTGCGGATTGGGGAACCAGCCGCATACAGCCTGCGGATTGGGAAAGATGCGCACGAAAGGGCGGGCCACCGTTCTTCGCCTCGGTGAGGTCTAGCCATAGCTAGTAAAGACGCGGGTACGATCCCAGAATTCTAATGCCATCGATCGCGGCCAACGCAGCCAGCGCCGGGTTCGTCGAAACATGTCCAGCGACATCGATGACATACTGATGGGTGTCCAGCCGCTCGCATGTCGGACGCTCATAGATGTTGAGAACGAATAAATCTTCCTTCGAGAACATCTTCAGAATATAATTGAGGTTTTGCTCTGAAACGCGGAGATGAAGTGTCGTCCGGTCGAATCCAGTCGGCGCAGGAGTCTTGCGCCCAAGCACCCACCACCGGGTTACGTTATGTAGCCCTTCTTCGATTCCTGTTCGCAAGAACTGCAGATTGTACAGCTTGGCTCCAAGTGCAGGACCAAATGCCGCTATCGAAGGAGACTTTTGCTCAGCCACGAAAGATGTCGCTCCCGTGCGGCTCTCTCGCTCAACGTTCGGCATGTTCTCGTCGAGCCACGCGGCCACCTCCTGCAAGGCTACGGGATGGCCCATTACCTTAGTGATCGTCGAGAAACTTGCATCCTCGCTTGCAATCAGGCTGTAGCTCAGGATCTTCGGATACTCGGCGATGATCCTGGGAGACCTCAAGCTCAGGATTTGATCGAGGTAAGGAGTGGTTCCGACCAGAGAGGTCGTAACTGGGGCGCATGCAACGTCGACGCAGCCCTTTTCATATGTTTCGAACAATCCATCGCTGAACGGAACGAGTTCAACTTGGTCACCAAAGATGTCCAACGTGGCTTGATGTGTCCAAGTACCTTCGGGGCCAATGTACCCGGCCCTCTTGATCCCGGAGGTGTCAATCACTGGAGGCCGCTTGAATTGCTCGTTCATCCCCCGGCCACACTGGATCGAGAGAGCGTCAGACCCACATTCCAGGAACAATCACAATGGAGAGGTTCACTGCAGAACATGAGAGCGGGGACCTGCTCCTCTTCACTCGCAAACATCTTGTTTCAGTAGGAATTAGCAGCTTCCCACAAATCTGCCCCGGTCGGCGATGGATCCATGCTCTTGTCCGCTCTATGCGGCGGTCGGTGGCACGTCTGCCCGAATCTTGCCGGGCAGACGCAGAAAAGTTCAGCTAGCTTTGCTGAGACTGCCAGCGGAGGACTTGCCGGTACGGCGGTCCTGTTCGATCTCGTAGTTGATCTTCTGGCCCTCATTAAGGGTCGAAAGGCCCGCTCGTTCGACAGCCGAAATGTGGACGAAAACATCCTGACCACCATTGTCGGGCTGGATAAATCCAAATCCCTTGGTGCTGTTGAACCACTTTACCGTTCCGGTCGCCATAATCGTATTCCTTTGTAACCATGTCGATGTGGGCAGGCCATAAGCCAGTCCGCTTCATAGCCGAGATTTCAGGAGCAGCAAAAGCGAAAATCGCAAAAGCCCGCTCTTATCGCAAAGCGACTCGCAAGGCCCACCATGATCGCCTGTCGCCGGAAGCATCGAGCCTGGAAGCCTGCTGAGGGCTCATCCCGGCCCGGCGCTGTCCACTGATTCACTTTCTCCCAGTGAGGGTACGAGGGCGCGTCACCTTCAAAATGAGGGACGACTCACTTCGCTCGAACCTTGCACACCGCCCGGCCACCACAACCGAAGGCAATCGATAAATCTTCGGTCGCTCGCGGGACACTTTTTGCGACCTGCGGCGCGTTTGTGACCGCTCTGGTTCTGGCGGCCACCCGACGACATCAAGGCAACGAATTTCCTGCTCTACAATGAGGCGGTCGTCATCTCCCCCATCACTGCGCCCATCGTCATCCATATGGCGTGGTACAAGATAGGCAGCGCCGACCGGCCGCCGGGAAATCCGGCATGCGCTTTATTTCGACCTCTGATGTTCAAAGCGACGGCCAATCGCCCCGCCGGCGAGTAAAACCGCGCGGTGGCCGAGACCGGCGGTCCGCACAACGCCTTCACCTTTATACCGCGTTCTACAAAAGAGTGGCGCCCTCGGCATTGGAGCAGATAATGAGCGCTCGGACGGCGTCGACGACGAATACGTATCCGCTCCGGTCCGCGATTCAGCGTTTATTACAGCCCCAGTTTCCTAGTCAGTTCCGCGTTCTCCTTGCGCAAGCGTGCCGCGAGCAGGCTCTTCAGTCGCTTGTTTTCTTCCTCAAGCGCGACGAGGTCCTTCAGATTGTCACCATCCGACGCAGGCGGCGCAGCCTTCTTCCATTTATAGTAGGTCTGTTCCGAGATGCCGGCCTGCTTTACGGCACCCTTGTGAGTGGCGCCGCCACCGATAGACTTCTCGATCTGGGCGAGCATCTGGGCACGCTCCTTTTCAGAGTAAATCTTCCGTCCGGTCCGCACGGCCGCTGCTGGTGCTTCCGTCGCCTGAGGCGCCGTATTGGCGGCATTCTTCCGGGCAGGCTGCCTAGGCTCACCCTTCGCCTTCCGCGACCGTGGTGCTTTCTTCTTTTCAGGCGTTTCCACTTTGGCTGCCGGTTCCGTTGCAGTTTCAGCGTCCAAGAGATTTGCCATAAGATGCTCCGCTCGCGGTTTGTGCATGTGTTCAGCATCAAGTGCTACGGCACTAGAGTCAATAAGGCGACCATTTGGCAACTCCATCTCCTTGAGTTCCCTTGTTGTCTCGGCCATTGCTGCGGAGAGATCGACATCGCCCCAGATGGAATGACCCCGTTTTTGAGAACTGCGCTTCTGTCTGATCTCCACCGTGAACGGTCGGGTCTGCCGCCTCATAGTTTCTTCCTTGTTGGATACGAATTGGCGCGGAAGTCGCGGCAGACACGAATGAACGTCTGGCCCTTCCGCTGTCGCCCGAGCTATATGCATCCGACGGCACGAGCAAGCCTGCTGGCTACTCACACCCTGCAGACCGTTTTCTATAAAGCCTGGGAGCAGGTAGGCTATGCCATCTCGGGCATCGACGAGGAGGTCGATATCCCAAAACATGGCAGCATGCAAAAGCTATTTCCCCGTGTGTCCGATAGTACTTGACGGCTTGCACGCAACTCAAAGAAGCTGCTCCAGAGCACCGATGATCTCGGTCCCGAAGCTCGGTCGCCGTAGCCGCAGAAGAGCAATGGGCCGATCCGTTTTGGCACCGCGCTGCTGGCCCTGCTATGGACGAGCGACGACGCAAACGCGAGTCCTTGCGCCTTGAATGACCTCGATGAAACCTTCCGCGGCCCAACTGGTCGTACGCGACGGTAACCGTGGTTCCCGAAACGCCGAGCTCATTCGCCAGCGCCGGAGGACGGCAGTTGACTGCCCCGTTCATAGACCCCGGCCAGGATCTG
Organism: Mesorhizobium sp. WSM3859; assembly: GCF_002295065.1. Lineage (GTDB taxonomy): Bacteria > Pseudomonadota > Alphaproteobacteria > Rhizobiales > Rhizobiaceae > Mesorhizobium. The sequence goes on along the minus strand of NZ_NSGG01000019.1, from coordinate 76,369 downwards.
GTCGCGAAAAGCTTCGTAGATCTGGCGCGGGCCCAGGTCTTGCGAGCGACCTGCCGACGCGGCACGGGACTGATGGATCAACGCCGGATTGGGAATTACGTGCCCCTTATTCCACTGTTGGCCTCTGTCCGAAAAAAGGCGCCGTTAACGAAATTTTTTAACCCTCCAATGCTTAATCCCGAAACTGGAGGCGTGAGCTGATCAATGGGTGACTCAAGCATAAGCGCGTTTCCGCTGCATCGTCGGCGGAAATTGGTCGAAGGTATCGCCCGGGTTCTGGAATCCAAGAACGGGGAGGACGCCAATGCCTTCTGGCGCAGCACCGTGAAGACAATTCTCGTCCAACTGTCCCAATTAGGAATTGCACCGGGGCTCGCTGAACAGGAAATTGGAACGCTTCTCCGTGCTATCTTAGCCGATATAGCCACCCGGTCTGCGAAAGTCGAACAATAGCATCGGCTCACGCGCAAGGATTGCAGGCAGCGCCGGTGGCCGCGCCCACCTCCATTTCCGAGGTTCGCGCCCTCGACGAGGCGGCTCGCGGTCGGTTACGTGAAGCCGGCGATCTGGGTGACGACGTGCGTCTGACGGTCGAGCGCGGCGAGCGCAACTTCGCCAGCGGGGACCGCGTTATGTTCCTACGCAACGAGCGCGGCCTTGACGTCAAAAACGGCATGCTCGGGACGATCGAGCAGGTCAGCGCGCAATTCATGACCGTGCGCACCGATCACGAGCGTAGCGTCTCGTTCGACCTAAAGGATTATGACCGCATCGATCACGGCTATGCCGCGACCATCCACAAGGCGCAGGGCATGAACGTGGACCGCACCCATGTGCTGGCGACGCCGGGCATGGACGCCCATGGCAGCTACGTCGCCCTGTCGCGGCACCGTGACGGCACGGACCTGCACTATGACCGCGACGATTTCACCGATCGGGACCGGCTCACCCGCACCGGTCGCGCGACCGGGCCAAGGACATGCGTCAGATTATGAGCGCGCCGGTTCGGCGCAGCGCCATGCCTAGCGGCGGGGAATCACGTTCCGCGAGCGTGTTGCCGACATCGTGCGCAAGGTCGTGGCTGAACGGCTACGCAATATGTTCGATGGCCGGCGCCCTCCGGCAGATGGCGCTCCCAACTTTGACGCCACGCGCAGGCCGGAAAGAGAGGAAGTGCGCCTCGAATCCGCCGCGGCAGCGAGAGAGACCGCCGAGGACGGGCAAGCGGCGTTGCGGAGAGCCCGAACCGATGCGCTCGTGCGTCATGCCCGCGCCGTGGACGCGATATTCAACGACGACGGTGCCGGCAAAGAGGCCAGCCCCGATGCTGTCGCGCGAACTGGCCGACGCCCGAAAGTCTTCGACGAGGTGCGGCCCCATGGCTGGCGCGATGCTGAGGCGGCTTACGTCAAGACTCGGAGCGTGTCGGCGAGGCCGCTGCCGGACGGATCAACCGCGTCATCCGTGCTCTCCAGCTTGAAACCGAAATCCGCACCGGTCCGAGCCGCCGTGCCGACCGCTTCGTGGAACGCTGGCACGAACTCGATCGGATCCAGCCAGCATCAGTATCGGGCGGCGACATGCCCGGTTACAAGGCCACGCGATCGGCGAGGGGCGACATGGCCAAAAACGTCGAACGCGATCCGCAGCTTGAATCCATCCTCGCCAACCGTAAGGGGCACCTCGGCATCGCCTTCGAATCAGGTCGTCATCTCGGCCTGGAACTCGCCTTCAATCACGGCATCGACATCGGAAGACGCCGGGGCATCGGACAGTAGACCCGTCCGATTAACCGCCGTCTCTACGTCGGGCTACGACGACGCGCAAAACCCTCTTGCGCGCCCATAACTGTCCGTCCTTTCTGGATCAAGAGCAGCCAGAAACAGCCGGCAGGAGGCAGCACGACCATGCCCGAACCAGACCGTATCATTCGCCTGAAAACCGTCCTTTCCCGGACCGGTCTGTCCCGATCTACAATCTATCGCAAGATCGCCGAAGGCACCTTCCCGCGCCAGATCCAAATCAGTGTCCACGGTTCAGGCTGGCATGAATCCGACATCAGTCGCTGGATCACCAATCCCGTTTCGTGGCGTCCGCAAGACCAAGGCGACAAGTTCTGATGAGGGTCCTGCCGCGGGAAGCTGGTTGATCGAGACGCGCGGTCGCCGCCTGAGCGAGCGAAGACGGCAAACCGGAAACGACAGTCGGCCTCGCGCCCATCAAAATGGGTTGCTCAAGCGAGGCAACTTTTTTGGCGGTGGTACCGGTGTGCGCTTGTCACGGCGTTTCGAAAGTACGTAGGATCACGTTCTTGACCGTGGGACGTAATGCGAGTTCTTCAACTAGATCGCCTAACAGCGCACGTTCGCCTTGGCCTAGTTGCCGATCCGAGTGCAGCAAATCAACCAATTCGGCTGCGTCGCCGAATACGGCTTTGCGGACGGCGTTGCCGAAGCTCACGTCATAGAGCTTGGTGTTTTCCCGCCCTGCAAAAATGCAGCCCAATCGCTCATCATGGCGCGGCGCTTCTCAATCATGGTTTCGCGGCGATATGCGGCCTCAACATCGCTGCTGATGGCGTGGGCGAGCGCAAATTCCCGCATGTCTCGGGGATAGTCGGACAACTCCCCTGCCCAATCAGAAAACGTTGACCGCAGCCCATGGGGCACGGCTGGACGCTTCGAGTTCTTGTCGAGCCAGCCCGTGCGGCCCGCCTCGATCTCGCTTTCATGCATCCGCCTCATGGTGGCGCTCAACGTCATGTCGGACAGCATGCCGCCACGGATCGCCGGAAACACATATTCTATGTCGGCAGTCGCGGCCTCTTTCATCGCAGTTAGGATTGTCATTGCCGCGTCGGATAGCGCCACAACGTGTGGGCGCTTCATTTTCATTCGCGACGCCGGCACTGTCCACAATTTGGCGTTCCAATCGATTTCCGGCCATTCCATGCCGCGCACTTCGCCAGATCGTGCAGCGGTCAATGTCGCGAATTCCAACGCCCGTGCACCGGTGCCTTCGCGTTTGCGCAATGCTGCGAACCAGGTAGGCGCGTCTTTCAGCTGAACGGCGGGCTGATTATCGACTGTCGCAACCTTGCTTGGCTTGGACAGCATGGCGTTGAGATTGCCCTTCCACTCTGCCGGATTGTCGCCCTCGCGGTGTCCGTGTGCCTTTGCCCAATCAAGCACGCGTTCGCAACGTTGCCGCAAACGCGTGGCCGTCTCCGTCTTGGTCGTCCAGATCGGCTTAAGGATTTCAACCATGTGATGTTTGGTGACTTCGGAAACGGCAAGATTGCCGATGACGGGCATTGCATACGTGTCCAGCGTGGATTGCCATTGCTTCCGATGCTTTTCGCTTCTGAATTCGGCCAGAGTGTCGGCAAGGAATTTGTCAACGGCATCGCGGAATGTGAGGTGGCGCTTTGCGGCCTCAATCGCGGCTTTGCGGCGGTCGCGCTTCTGTTGTAGCGGATCGACGCCATTGCGGATTTCACCCTTGATTGCCCTCGCCCGCTCGCGAGCTTCGCCCAACGAAACGTCGTGTCCGCCAAGACCCATTTCGCACCGCCGGCCATTGATGTTTGTTGTGCGCAATAGCCATGATCGCCCGCCGCCCGGCGTGATTTGGAGCATGAGCCCGGCAACACCGCCAACGGCAAACACAGCGTTGCCCGGTTTGATCGATCCGGGGTGTTTCAAGTTCTTGACGGCCAGTGCTGAAAGTTCCTTCGCGATCCTCGGCATTTCTCCATCCCATCATCTTACCCGCCAAAAACAATGACATTGGATGATGCGGATTGCAACGGCGCGAGACAGCCATTTTAGATTAAAGCACTGATATTGCCTATAATTTTCATTGATTGAGACGACAAGAGACAGCAATATGGCTGTCGCTCTCTCCGCCAGCAATTTTCCTAATAAGTCAATGATTTCAAATACTTAGATAATTCGCGAAGTGCTTCAAGATCGAAGCGACCTTAATCTGCGTAACAAATTGCCAAGAATCCGCCAAGCCGAAACCGAAGGGTATGCAGTGGATCTGATCTATCGGGATCAGGTCCGCGGAAGCCCGCGCTATCGCTGGTTGCCAATCCACCAAAACCCACCGAGTGGCTTCGGTTCCATTAGGCGCAACTGAATCAACAATGGAACAATTCCTGGGCGGCCGGAATTGTTGGTCAGTTTCAACAGAGGGCCAGCCAATGTCCATCATTGAGAGCATCACCGGCATTTTCTCGTCAAAGAAAGAACCGAAAAAGGCGCGTGAAAGAAAAGCTGCGCCGAAGAGTGACGCTCCGAAAAAAGCGTCTGCCAAATCGTCAGCTGCCAAGAAGACCGGTGCCGCTCCGGCGATGTCGGCCCACTCGAAAGACGCTGCCTCAAAGGGCAAGTCGGGGCAACCTAAGGCGCCGGCCAAAAAGAAAGCAGTCCATTGACGCCAAAGAACTCCGAAGCGGGATTCTTTAGCGCAACCCTGAGACCGCCATTCGTTCCGCAACATCAACGGTGGCGCCTTGTCCGGTCCCAATCTTCGGCCTCGGGGCTCGTCAATTCATTCCCTAAAACGATATTCTGTGCCGGACGCGGAACCAATTCCACGCGCCAAAGTTAGGAAACGCTTACGGGGACTCTGCTATGCTCCTTGCCTTGGACGATGCGATCTCGTCGGCTGTTTTGGCCGGCAGGAGGAGAGATGCGGAAATCTTTGGTGTCATTGATCTCACCACCAAAACCGAAGCCAGGTTCAGCACCCTCAGCTTGGGGCATGCTATCCAATTTGTCGCTAACGCGTCAGTGCTGGGCTACGATGTTCGCGGTGCGATGGTCCTCTACGGAGTGCAAGGGAAGCCGAGTCTGAGAAAATGGGATTGCGACCGGCTGTGGGCACAATATGGCGGCGCCTTGCTCCAACCATAAATTCCCGACCAGATGCCGATTCAATTTTGACTAAAGGCCAAGTTCTTCCCGGCTCCGTGCTGACGGCCGCCGTTCGTAGTCCACCGGGGCGCTGGACAACATCCGACCCTCACTGCGTCCGACATCCTTGCCAAGTCGAAGGCAGCATACACCGCGCCGAGGGTGATCAGAAATCTAAGCATGCACTCGTTCTCCGGTTTTGAGGGAGAGGAACCGCCAACCGTGCCGGTTGGTTCCGGCGTGCCTGAAAAGGAAACCCGCGCCCCTCGGCGAGGACGCGGGCCGGTGTTTCCACCATTCTGCGACCGCTTGAGGGGGACAGTCGCAGACCTTCTCAACATGGCAAACTGCAGCTTGTTCCACGTTGCAAAGAGAAAGCCCGCCGAACAACGTCGACGGGCCCGGGCTCATGATCGCACCGCGCACGCGCTCACATACAGTGGCAAACCCTCACAAGGAAAAACACGCCCACTCCATAAGGGATGACGAGAAGCCCGAGGGCAATCCAATAACCCGGCTGCGCCATTGCCGCGAAATCTGAAAGGAGCTGTTTCATCGCCACCGAAACGATGCTCGATCATCGTTGTTCCAAATGACAGCGGTCCGAGGATATTTGACGCCCGTTTTTGCCGGCAATGGAACATGTTCTTGAACTTTCAGTTCGAGACACGATCAAGAACCAGTGGAGATGTTTGGTGGCTCCTCTAACGCCAGAGCAGGTAATGGCTGCCCGAGCCTTGTTGAACTGGCCCCGGGTGCGGCTTGGGGCAAAATGTGATTTGAGCGAAGCGAGCATTCGCGAATTTGAGCGCGGGGGCCGGGTGCCGTCGGCGGAAAAACTACTCGCGATGCTCCAGGTTTTGCAGGCCGCCGGCGTCACGTTCTTCGGACAGGACAGCTCCGGCAAGCCTGTCGTCCGATTGCACGCTTCGAAGGCTCCGCACGTCACCAATCTCGCCGAGGGCGAAGCCGGGATAATCGGCAACAGCGAAATGTGAACACAGGTCAAGAAAGCTGCGCCAGTTCTTTGCGTAATAAACTGCGGTCGTTCGGCAAAAGGGGCGCAGGCGGACTGCCCAGATGACGCGACAATGCCTCGACTGTCGGAGCATAGCGTTCCCAGAGCGACGTCAATCGCTCCAGGCCATGCGGTTTTGGAGTTCCGTAGCCTGCCCTTGCCGCACGTTCCAGAACCTGCTGCAGCACCTCTCTATCGGTTTCCGGGCGGTCGATGTCGAGCCGCAGCAGTTTGCTCAGTTCGTCAGCAAGGTGAGTGCCTTCCTCAAGCAGCAGGATAGCCTTGCCGCGCAGCTTGGGCTCATCGATCGCTTCGAGAACGGCAGCAAGGTCCAACAACGCGGCGAGCGTGGCAGGCCACCCCGCACCGGTTTCCAGGGATCGAAAATAAATCAGGGACGGGTGCGATGCATGGCTCTGCAGCACCTCGGCGCACCAGTCCCTGCCCTTTACGAGCACCTGTTCCAGCTCATCCTTGCAACCGAGTGAAGCATAGCGTTCCAGCAGCGCGATCGCGGACGGCGGATCGCCTGAAGCGGTGGTTATCTTGAGGATGCCGGAGTCGCGCTTGCCGATGCTGGTCTGCACCTGAAGCAGGTAAGTGACGGCCATCGTCATGACCGACAGGCCGCAGAATCCCGCCGCGATGTTGACCCAACGGGCAGGACCGGTCGCGTCCGTTTCGCTAAGGCCGACCGTCACCAGGCTGCTTCCTGCGACGAATACCGCCTGGGAGAAAGTCGGGACCGCGGGCCGGTACCAACCGCTCAACGCATCCACCATCAGCCCGAAACCGAAAATGAGAAGCAGCATCCAGCCGGTGAAGGACACTACCAGCACGAAAGGCGCGAAGGCCGCCGGAATGGCGGCGCCGGGCCTGTGCGTATGCCGCAGCCCGAACAAGCCGGCGAACACCATCCGGCTTGCAAGACGCAGGGACGCCCGGCTCTCGCCGGGCACAACGACGGTGTCAAAGACGTCGCGAAGCGTGAACCAGACCACGAGGGTTCCGACGAGGAATTGCAGGATATCGACGAGCATCTCCTGTAACGGCCAGATCGGTCTTGTGTTCAGAAATCCTAGCCCCCGCTGCATCGCAGTCGCAGCGAAGCGGATAGCGCAAGCTCTCGAAGCCGCCGATTGCTCATCTCGGCCCCGGAGCCGGCAAGATCGCAAACCGGCGACAGTTACAAACGGGCGTGCGTATCAAACAGCCCGATCGGAGGAAGCGGTCTGCTGCGGGTTCGGCTCTGTCCGATTCCTCTCCCGATCCAGCTGCCTCGGCCAGCCAACCTCGTCAGTGCGCAAACCTTCCCCATGTTCGAGGAACAAAGCGGCCGATTGCCAGTTCGGTAAGATCAACAAACGTTTTCGGGTCATGGCTCATCGTCGATTTTTATCACTAGCTCTGAGCCTGCTTGTCCTGGCGATTGGCTCGATGCAGCAAGGCACTGCTCGGGCCCAGGCGCCCTGTCCGGCCGATCACGACAAGCTGCTCTCGGCCTTGAAGGCCAATGTCAAGGCGAGCGGCGGCCCGGCGAATGGCGGCTTCGAGACCAATGAATGGGCAGCGATCGTAGCTCGGGACGGCACCGTCTGTGCGGTTGCCTTCAGTGGACCCACGGTTGATGCGCAGTGGCCGGGCAGCCGGCTGATTGCGGCCGAGAAAGCGAGCACAGCCAACGGGCTTAGCCTGGCGAACATGGCGCTTTCGACAGCCAATCTCTATGCCGGGGTTCAGCCGGGCGGACCGCTGTTCGCCCTGCAGACCACCAACCCCGTCAACGAGGCAGCGGCTTACGCCGGCGACCCGAAGACGTTTGGCAGCGCCAGTGACCCGCTTATCGGCAAGCCGATCGGCGGCCTCGTCGTGTTCGGCGGAGGCCTGGCTCTGTACGACGGCAAGGCAATTGTCGGTGGCCTCGGTGTCAGCGGCGATTCCTCCTGCGCCGACCACAATGTCGCCTGGCGCGTGCGCGCTGCCCTCGGCTTCGACAAGGTTCCGGCAGGCGTCAATCCCAACCGCAAGGATGCCATCATCTACGATCTCGATCCCGGCGGAAAAAGCGCCTCCGGCTGGGGTCATCCGCTTTGCGCCGGGCACGAGGCCGACATTGCGGCGGAAATCGGCTCCGGCGTCGGAGGATCGACGCCGAAATGAAGCAAGCAACGCAACTTGCAGCGTTCTGCGGTGACCCGGCATGTACGGACCGCCCGGCGGCATTTCGAAAACATCTTGGCGTTCTTACTGCCACATTGCTGGTCTGCGCGCCCCTGCTGACAGCCGCTTCGGAAGCTCCGTCGACGCCCGCGATCTCTCCGCCTGCCGCGGCCGCCCCGCCCGATGACGGGCAATGGGCGATGCCGGCCAAGAACTATGCGTCGACCCGCTTTAGCGACCTCGCCGAAATCAATGAGGGCAATGTCAAGAACCTGCAGGTCGCCTTCACCTTCTCGACCGGGGTGAACAAGGGTCAGGAAGCGGCGCCGCTGGTCGTCGGCAACACGATGTATATCGTGACGCCGTTTCCGAACGTCGTCTACGCGCTCGACCTCTCGAAGCCCGGCGCGCCGATGAAATGGAAATACGAGCCCAACCCCGAGCCGGCCGCGCAAGGGGTTGCCTGCTGCGATGTGGTCACCCGTGGCGCGGCCTTCGCGGACGGGCGCATCTTCTTCAACACGCTCGACGGACACACCATTGCGCTCGACGCGAACAGCGGTCAGCCGATCTGGAACGCCCATATCGCCAACATCAATATCGGCGAGACCATCACCATGGCGCCGCTGGTGGTCAAAGGCAAAGTGCTGGTCGGCAATTCCGGCGGCGAGATGGGCGTGCGCGGCTGGGTCAAGGCGCTCGACGCCGGCGACGGTCATGTCGTCTGGACGGCTTACAACACCGGCCCCGACAAGGAGGTGCTGATCGGACCCGACTTCAAGCCGCATTACGACATGGACAAGGGCAAGGACCTCGGCGTCACGACGTGGCCGCCGGAAGCCTGGAAGATCGGCGGCGGTAACGTGTGGGGCTGGATTTCCTACGATCCGGATCTCAACCTGATCTTCCACGGCACCGGCAATCCCGGCCCCTGGAATCCGGACCTGCGGCCCGGCGACAACAAATGGACGTCAGGCATCTTTGCCCGCGATCCCGATACCGGGGCGGCGAAATGGTTCTACCAGTGGACCCCGCACGACCTGCACGATTATGACGGTATCAACGAGCAGGTCCTGCTCGACATGAAATGGCAGGGCAAGCCGCGCAAGGTGCTCGTCCGCCCGGAACGCAACGGCTATCTTTACGTCCTCGACCGGACGACCGGCGAAGTCCTGTCCGCAAAACCTTATGGCCCCGTCAATTCCAGCAAGGGCGTCGACCTCAAGACCGGCCGCCTGATAGAAAACCCGGACAAGCTGACGGGTACCGGCAAGGTTGTCCGCGACATCTGCCCGACCGCCTCGGGCCTCAAGGACTGGCAGCCTTCCGCCTTTTCGCCGAAGACCGGCCTGCTTTACATCCCGCACAACAATCTGTGCATGGACGAAGAGGGCGTCGAGGTGAACTACATCGCCGGCACGCCCTATGTCGGAATGAACGTCCGCATGATCCCGGGGCCGGGCGGCAATCGCGGCGCCTTCACGGCCTGGGATATCGCTGCCGAAAAACCCGCCTGGAGCCTCAAGGAGAATTTCCCGGTGTGGAGCGGTGCGGTCGTGACCGCCGGCGACGTCGTCTTCTATGGAACGATGGAAGGCTGGTTCAAAGCGGTGAGCGCCAAGACCGGCGACCTGCTTTGGCAGTTCAAGACCTCGTCCGGCATCATAGGCCAACCCATCACCTATCGCGGCCCGGACGGCCACCAATATGTGGCCATCTTATCCGGCATCGGCGGCTGGGCCGGCGCCATCGTGTCGGGCGACCTCGACCCGCGCGATGCCACCGCCGCGCTCGGTTTCGTCAATGTGATGAAAGACCTGAAGAACGCGACCACGGCGGGAGGCACGCTTTATGTGTTCCGTCTGCCCTGATGCATTCGGCTTGATCCACGGCGTGTCCGAGAAGCTGCTCACGCGCATGGTTCTCGGCATCGCCGCGCTCGCCTTTCTGATCCTGCCGGCCACGGCTGGCCCTCGTGAGCTCAGGGTCTGCGCCGACCCGAACAACTTACCCTTTTCCAACGCGGCCGGTCAGGGTTTCGAGAACAGGATCGCGCAAATCATTGCTGCCGATCTCGGCGCCAAGCTCACTTACACATGGTGGGCGCAGCGCCGCGGCTTTGTGCGCAACACGCTGAAGGCGGGGCTTTGCGATCTCGTGCCCGGCACGCCGGCCAATCTCGAAATGCTGCGCACCACCACGCCCTACTACCGGTCGTCCTATGTCTTCCTGACGCGCCAGGACGCCCCGGACGTGACCTCCTTCAACGATCCGCGATTGCTAGGCCTGCGTATCGGCGTTCAGCTCATCGGCGACGACGGTGCCAACTCGCCTCCTGTCCGGGCGCTTGGCCGCCGCGGCATCGTCGGGCATCTCATCGGCTACCCCGTCTATGGCGACTACGCCGCTCCCAATCCTCCGGCGCGCATCGTCGATGCGGTGGCGAGCGGCGAGATCGATCTCGCAGTGGTCTGGGGGCCGCTTGCCGGCTATTTCGCCCAGAAGCAGAAGGTGCCGCTCAGGATCACGCCGGTCACGCCGCGCATAGACGGCCCGCAACTGCCCATGATTTACGACATCTCCATGGGGCTTCGGCGTGACGACGATGCGCTCCGTGGCGATGTGAACAGCGCCTTGGCCAGACACAAGGCCGAGATAGACGCTTTGCTGGCTCAATACGGAGTGCCGCGCCTGGATGCCTCCGGGAGTCCGGTGCGATGAGGCCGGTCGTCGCGCTGCTCCTGTTCGCCTCGCTGACCCTTGCTGCCTGCCAGCGCGAAGAGCGGGACACGCGGCCGCAATCGGCGCTCGGCTCCGGCGAACAGCCGACGCCGGTCACAACGCTGGAACCCGGCGGACAGCGGCCATACCCCACGGACAACAAAGCGGCGAGCTTCGAGGCCAATGCCTTTCACCTGAGCGAAGGCAAGCGCCTGTTCGGCTGGTTCAACTGTTCGGGATGCCATGCCAATGGCGGCGGCGGCATGGGCCCGGCTCTGATGGACGAGAAGTGGATCTATGGCAAATCGATGGAAAGCATCCATGCCACGATCCGCGACGGCCGTCCGAACGGCATGCCGAGCTTCCGGGACAAGATCCCGGACGACCAGATCTGGGAGCTTGCGGCCTTCGTTCGCTCCTTGAGCGGCAATGCGCCCTCCTCCGCCGCACCGTCGCGCAATGACGACATGATGGTGCATCCATCCGAAAACCGCATGCCGGATGCCGCCACGCTGGGGAAGTCGCCGTGAAACGCCTCGCATGGATTGCGTTCGCAACGGCAATCACCCTGTTTCTTCAGGGATGCGCAGGCTGGCAATCGGCGCTCGACCCCAAAGGCCCGGCGGCGAGCGAGCTCGCATGGCTGATCTGGTTCTTCACCGGGCTGTGCGCGGTGGTGTGGGTGCTGGTGATGATCGCCCTTGCCGTGCCACTGACGATGCGCCCGCGGCTGCATGCCGAGCCGCTTGTGATCGACGCCGGCGCCGAAAATCGCAAGCTGCGCGTGGTGATGACTGCCGTAGGGCTGACCGCCGTGATCCTGGTCGGGCTCACACTGCTGAGTTTCTTCGCCAACAGGACGCTTGCGGCGATCGGCTCGGATACCGCGCTGACCATTCGCGTCACCGGTCATCAATGGTGGTGGGAGGTGCGCTACGAAGATGCCACGCCGAGCCGCATCCTGACCACGGCGAACGAAATTCATATTCCCGCAGGCGAACCTGTGCGGCTCCTTCTCACCTCGACCGACGTTATCCACTCCTTCTGGGTTCCAAGCCTGTCCGGCAAGCTCGACCTCATTCCCGGCCGTATGAATGTGCTCGACATCAAAGCCGACAAGCCCGGAATCTACCGTGGCCAATGCGCCGAGTTCTGCGGCGCGCAGCACGCGAATATGGGCACCTTCATCATCGCCGAGCCGCGCGCAAAATTCGACGCCTGGTGGAACGACCAGTTGCAGCCTGCCGCCGCTCCAACGAGCGACGAAGCCAAGGCCGGCGAGAACCTCTTCCTGAAACGCCCCTGCGTGATGTGTCACAAGATCGGCGGCACGCCTGCCGGCGGAACGGTCGCGCCCGATCTCACCCATATTGCCAGCCGGCAGACACTGGCGGCCGGAACATTGACGATGAGCCGGGGTAACCTCGCCGCCTGGATCGCCGATCCACAGGGCGTGAAGCCCGGATCGCATATGCCGGTGGTCGATCTGAGCGGCGACGAACTCAATGCCATCGTCGCCTATCTCGAGGGACTGAAATGAGCAGCGCGGATCTCACCAGCGAACGCGATCTGCCGTCGGAGCGCGAAGCATCCGCCAAAGGCGATATCGCACCCGAGCGCGACGGGCCGCGCGACACCGGCATTGACGATGCAAGCCTGCATCGCTGGCTGGCGCGGACGTGGCGCACGCCTCCCGGCATCATCGGCGCGCTGTCGAGCGTCGATCACAAGGTTATCGCACGGCGTTATCTGATCACCGCCTTCCTGTTTCTGTGTCTGGGCGGGCTCAACGCCGTCGTCATGCGCATCCAGCTCTCGGGCCCGCAGCGCGGGCTCGTCGGTCCGGATCTCTACAATCAGCTGTTCACGATGCACGGCGTCACCATGATGTTCCTGTTCGCCGTGCCCATCGTACAGGCGACCGGCATCTATCTGGTCCCGTTGATGGTCGGCACCCGCAATATCGCGTTTCCCCGCCTCAACGCCTTCAGCTATTGGGTCTATGTCTCAGGCGGCCTCTTCGCCTGGGTGTCCTTCGCCCTCGCGATGGCGCCGGATGTCGGCTGGTTCGCCTATGTGCCGCTGTCCGGACCGGAATACGGTCCAGGCAAGCGCGCCGACGTGTGGGCGCAGATGATCACCTATACCGAAGTGTCCTCACTGGCGGTCGCGGTTGCGACTGTCGTCACCGTGTTCAAGCAACGCGCGCCGGGTATGTCATTGGACAAGATCCCGCTCTTTGTCTGGGCGCTGCTGGTCACGTCCTTCGTCGTCATTTTCGCCATGCCGGCCGTGATGATCACCTCGACCTTCCTGATTTTAGACCGGCTCGTCGGCACGCATATCTTCAACCCGGCCGAAGGCGGCGACGCGCTGCTGTTCCAACATCTCTTCTGGTTCTTCGGCCATCCCGAAGTTTACATCATCTTCCTGCCGGCGACGGGTATGGTCTCGGCGATCATCCCCGCTTTCGCCCGCCGCCCGGCCTTCGGCCATCTCGGGCTGGTCCTGTCATTGATCGCGGTCGGCTTCCTGTCGTTCGGGCTCTGGGTCCACCACATGTTCGCGACGGGACTGCCGAAGCTTGGGGCGAGCTTCTTCACTGCGTCCAGCATGCTGATCGCCATCCCCAACGGCGTTCAGATCTTCTGCTGGCTGGCCACTCTGTGGGACGGCAGGCCGGTGATCCGCACGCCGCTGCTGTTCGTCTTCGGCTTCTTCTTCACCTTCGTCATCGGCGGCCTCACCGGCGTCATGCTCGCCTCCGTGCCGCTCGACCTGCAGGTGCACGACACGTATTTCGTCGTCGCTCACTTCCACTATGTGCTGATCGGCGGTTCGGTTTTCCCGCTGCTCGGAGCCGCCTATTTCTGGTTCCCCAAGATCACCGGCCGCATGATGAGCGAGCGCCTCGGACGCTGGCATTTCTGGCTGGCGATGATCGGCTTCAACGCGGCGTTCTTCCCCATGCACATCGTCGGCCTGTGGGGCATGCCGCGCAGGGTCTATACCTATCCGGCCGAGCTCGGCTGGGGAAACATCAATCTCTTCATCAGCGCCGGCGCGGTGCTCTTCTTCCTGAGCTTCGTGCTGTTCGCCTTCAACTTGGTCCATGGCGCGCTAAGGGGCGCGCCCGCGGGCGACAATCCCTGGGACGCGGGCACGCTTGAATGGGCGACCTCCTCGCCGCCGCCCAGCTACAATTTCGCGCGCATTCCGGTCGTGACGAATGTCGAGCCCCTCTGGGCCGAACGCGGGGCGCTTCCCGTCGCGACCGGGCTTCGCGTCGACGTTCGCGAATTGCTTGTCTCTACCGTGGCGGAAGCCCATCCCGACATCCGCGAAAAATCGGCGACGCCGTCGATCTGGCCGCTGCTGGCGGCGATCGCGGTCGGGGCCACCTTCCTCTATTCGATCTTCACGCCTTGGGCGATCGTCTGGGGCGCCGCGCCGATCGCCGTCACCTTGGTCGGCTGGTTCTGGCCCAAGGGCGATCCGGAGGACGAGGAATGAACCAGCGTCCCGCCATGGATCTTGCCGGCCTCCCGACCTTTGGGCATGGCCCGCGCAGCCCGACCTGGTGGGGCACGCTTGGCTTCATGGCGCTGGAAGGCATGGGCTTCGCGCTGGCCGCCGGCGCATACCTCTATCTCGCAACCTTGTGGCCCAACTGGCGCCTGAGCGCTCCGCATCCCAATCATTGGCCGGGAACGATCGTGACGCTGCTTCTCGTCGTCAGCCTGGTGCCAAACCACATGCTCAACCGCTATGCCAAGCAATGCGCCATCGGGCCGGTGCGGATCGGAATGGTGGTGATGTCGCTGCTCGGCCTCGCACCTCTCGTCGTGCGCTGGTTCGAGTTTCCCGCCCTGAATATCTACTGGGATACGAACGCCTACGGCTCGATGCTCTGGGTGCTGCTTGGTCTCCACACTACCCATCTGATCACCGATGTCGGCGACACGATAGTCCTGACGGTGCTAATGTTCACGCACCACGGCTATAGCGGCCGTCGCTTTGGCGATGTCGGCGACAATGTCTTCTATTGGGACTTCGTGGTCCTCACCTGGATCCCGATTTACCTGCTCATCTACTGGCTGCCGAGGTTAGGCTGAGATGCGCGCGCTGCGGCTGGGCACGTCATGGGGAGGTTTGTTGTCGGGTCCTTTGACCTGGGCAATCTCGACGCAGCTGAATTATTCGCTCGTGCATTGGCAGTGCAATCGCCAGGTCCAGGTCGTACTCCCGGTGGCGCTGCTGCTCGCGGTGTTTTCCCTGCTTGGCGGCGCGCTGTCATGGCGGGCGAAGCGGCAAGGCGGCGCGGCATTCAAACCGGAGCGCACGCGCAGCACCGAGCGTTTCGTCGCCGATCTCGGCATTCTCGCCGCATTGCTGTTCGCCCTGGTCATCATCATGCAGGGCAGCGCAGCGCTCATTCTCGACGAGTGCCTGCGATGAGCTTCGACGCCTTCGTCTCGACCTCGATCTGCTATGGCGCTGGCGCGCCGGAGGCCGGATGGACATTGGCGCTTCCCATCACGCTTCCCTTGGCGGCGATCGCGCTGCTCTACGCGCTCGGCGCGGGCCGTCTGTGGCGTCGCAGCGGCCGAGGCCGTCCCGAACGGCTACGGCAAGCTCTGTTGTTCGCGGCCGGCTGGAGCGTGCTGGCCGCTGCGCTGGTCAGCCCGATCCATGCGCTCGGCGAGCGGGTGTTCTCAGCCCACATGATCGAGCATGAGTTGCTGATGGCCGTGGCG
The DNA here is from genome assembly GCF_002295065.1 of Mesorhizobium sp. WSM3859. Taxonomy (GTDB): domain Bacteria; phylum Pseudomonadota; class Alphaproteobacteria; order Rhizobiales; family Rhizobiaceae; genus Mesorhizobium. Next base: position 60,791 of record NZ_NSGG01000019.1, on the reverse strand, counting down.
GCGCCGCTTCTTGTCGCCGCCTGCCCCGGCGCGGTCTTGATGTGGGCATTGCCCGCTACGGTTCGCCGAGGGACGGGAAAGCTCACCCACGGCAAGATGCTGCAGGCGCTCTGGGCCTTCGCCGCTCGCCCGCTCAGCGCGACGGTCATTCATGGGATAGCGATCTGGATGTGGCATGTTCCAGTTCTCTTCGAGGCAGCGCTGCAGCAGGGTGTGTTGCATTACGCGCAGCATGCGAGCTTCCTCGGCACCGCCTTGCTGTTCTGGTGGGTGCTCCTGCCGCGATCCGGGCGCCAGCAGACCTATGGCATTTCCGTCATGCATCTGTTCTTCACTTCGCTGCACACCGGCTTGCTCGGCGTCCTGCTGCTGGTCTCGCCAAGACTCTGGTACCCAGAGAATGGCTCCGGCGCAGCGCTTTGGGGGCTGAGCCCGCTCGAGGACCAGCAACTGGCGGGGCTGGTGATGTGGGTTCCCGCCGGGTTGATCTACGGCGGAGCCGCTTTGCTGCTCGCCGGCCTCTGGATAAGCAACAGCGCAACGAGGGAGGCGGCGCATGCGCTCCGACCTGGCTAGGCTGCTCGGGGGCGTCCTCGTCGCGATCGTTCTTCTGGTGGTCGTAATCGCGGCGACGACCTTGTGGCTCGACCTTCGCGAGCGTGTCCAACACGAGTCGGACGTGGCGACCGGCGGCGTGGGCGCGCGCGCCATTCCGATCATGACAGCGAATGGCTGCTCGGGCTGCCATACGATTCCCGGTGTGCCGGGGGCGCAAGGCCAGGTCGGGCCGCGGCTCGACGGCAGCCTTGCTGGGCGCGTCTATATCGGCGGCGTGCTGGCGAACAATCCGGAGAACTTGATCCGCTGGATCCGCTCGGCACGGGAGATCAACCCGCACACCGCCATGCCCTCGACAAGGATCACCGAGCAGCAGGCCCGCGACATCGCGGCCTATCTCTATGCGCTTAGATGATCAGCCCTCGCCGCCGCGCCGGGACCACAGGCCGCGACCGGGATCATAGCCGGCCACCGCCGCGAGGAAGAATGCCACGAGACAGGCGACAACGACGAGCATGGAAACCATGTCGAAGCGCAGGTAGAGCGCGAAGCGGATCAACTCGACCGCCGAGCTGAATGGATTCCAGGCGGCGATCGTCGCCAGCACCGGACCGGCCTCAGCGAGGCGCCAGATCGGATAGAGCGCCGTCGAGGCGAAGAACATCGGGAAGATGACGAAATTCATCACACCGGCGAAGTTTTCCATCTGAGTGGACATCGAGGAGACCAACAGGCCGAACGCGCCGAGCATCAAGCCCGCCAGCACGAGCGCCGGGAACACGGCGACATAGCCCAGGATCGGCGGCCGCACGTCCCAGAAGCGCGCCACGAAAAGAAACAGATAGACGAGCGGCAGGCCGACAATCACGCTGGCCAGCAGGCGCGCGGCAAGCAGGTACCAGCGCGGCAGCGGAGCCGTCAGCAACAGGCGCATGCTGCCCATCTCGCGGTCATAGACCATGGCCAACGAGCTCGCCATGGCATGGAACAGCAGCATCATCGCCGCCAGCCCAGGCACCACATAGACCTCGTAGAGAACATAGGTCTGGTAGGGCGGCGTGATCGACAGGCCGAGAACGGAGCGGAACCCGGCCGCGAAAATCGCCAGCCAGACCAGCGGCCTCACCATTGCGGAGAAGAGGCGCGCGCGCTGCCGGAGCGAGCGCAGCATTTCCCGCCGCAAGATGCCGTCGAGCGCCCTTAACGCGTGACGCACCTTCATGGCGACCCCGTCAGCAAGGCGAATGCTTCAGCGACGCTTCCTACGCCGAGCTCGGGCACGATGCGGTCCGCAGTGCCAGTCCAGCATACCCTGCCCCGATCCAGCACCACGACGTCATCGTCGGCCGCTACTTCTTCGAGAAAATGCGTCGCCCACAGCACGGCAATGCCACGCTCGCGGCAAAGCGCCCTTACATGGCGCTCGAGCGCGCGACGTCCCGGCACATCCAGTCCGGTGGTCGGCTCGTCGAGCAGCAGCAGACGCGGGCAGTGCATCAGCGCCCGCGCAATCTCCACACGCCGGCGCTGCCCGCCGGATAGCGCTCGGGTCCGATCGTCGATCCGATCCAGCACTTCGAGGCGGCCCAATTCCTCACGTGAGCGCGCCTTGCTCAGTTCCGTCGGAAGTCCGTGCAGCGCGGCATGGTAGCGCAGGTTCTCGCCCGCTGTCAGATCGAGATCGAGCGTCGGCAACTGGAAGACGACGCCCATTTGCGCGAGCGCGGCGGACGGGTTCGCCTGCATCGCCATATCGAACACACGTACCAGCCCGGTGCGCGCGTAGTAGAGACCGGTGATCAGCGAGAACAACGTCGTCTTACCGGCGCCGTTACGGCCAAGCAGGATACACATTCTGCCTTCAGCCACAGTGAACGAGACATTCTGGAGAACCTGCCGGGTTCCGAAGCTGTGGCTAAGGTTCTCGACGGCCAGGGCGTTCATGGGCCGATCACGACGCCCCATGGACCGCGCCCCACCGGCAGCGATTTCGCGACCTCCTGGTTCTCCAGGTCGATGAAGGAGATGTCGCCGGAGTTACCGTTGGCGCTGATCAGTTGCTTCTGGTCGTCAGAGAGCGCGACATGCCAGGGCCGCTGGCCGACGAGATAGAGGCGCCTGACCGTGAATGTCTTCGTGTCGACCTCGGCAATCCTGTTAGCCGGGCCGAGCGCGACATAGGCAGTCGCGCCGTCGCGTGACATCTCGATGCCGACCGCTTGCACCCCCTCACGCCGGATCCCCGGCACCTCGAACTCGACCTTGCCTGTTTGAGCGCGTGTCGCAGTGTCGAAGACGGTGACGGTCCCTCGGATTTCGGACGACACCCATAGTTGCTTGCCGTCCACCGAGAACGCCGCGGCGCGCGGGCGCGTGTCGACGAGCAGATTGTCGATGAGTTCGAGCGTAGCGGCGTCGATGAGATGGACCATGCTCGTCGTCTCCGACGTGCAGGCAACGGCTCGGCCATCGGCACTGACCGCCATGCCCTCCGGCTCGACGCCGACATCGACTGTGCCGATGATTTTCGCGCCAGCTATATTCACCACCGAGACGAGGTTGTCGTTCTCATTGGCAACGAAGAGCCGCTTGCCGTCCGGGTGCACGACAAAGAATTCCGGATCGGCGCCCGAAGGCAGTTGACCCACGACCTGCCGCTTGGCCAGATCCACCACGTCGATGCGGTTGTCGTCGCCTTCGGCAACGAAGAGCGACTTCTTGTCGACCGAAAGCGCCATGCCGCGCGGGCGCCGACCGACATCGATCACAGCCTGCAGCGTCATGGTCGCACCGTCGACGACCGCGACGGTATTGTCCTGCTCGTTGGAGACGTAAATCGTCTCGGCCGCCGCAGGAGGGACAAGGATTGCCACCAGCACGAGCGCAATCAGAGTTTGCATGTGCTCTCCTCCAGATCGATACCCAGAGTGTCGAGCGGCGTGCGCTGATGCAGAAAACCCGGTTGCGGCGAACTGGAAACAAGCAGCCGCGGGCCCGCGATCAGAATGGGCTGGCGCATCTGCCCGTCCCACGGACGGAAACTCAGCCCTTGCCCCTTGAAGCCAGCGAGCAGGAAATCGTCGCTGCGCAGATACTTTGCGATGGCGGTCGGATCGAGGCTGTGCAGCCGCGTTGCCGCCTCGCCGATGCTTCTGACCGCCAGCCAGGCGGCGTAGTCGCTGGGCAGCATCCAGCGTCCGGACTGCTTGTGAAAGCGGTCCTGGAGCTGCGTGGCGCCCCATTCTTCGTCGACCGCGCTCCAGCCGGTGGCGACCAGGCCTTGCGTCCCGGCCACCGTCCTCGGCAAGGCGGTGCGCCCCTCGAGATAGGCGCCGAATTCGTCGGCTTCATCGGCGACGACCAAAACATCGTAGTCGCCGACCTGCGTTGCGGCAGGGATCTCGGTCTGCAGCGTGACATGTCCAGTATCGACGCGACCGTTGGCGGGCCGAAACGTCCAAGGTTTGTCGATGGTGATCTGCGCCCCGAACCGCGTCGCTGCGCGCCGAAAGGCCGCCGCCATGGCCACGTCGCCGGGATGCGGACCAGTCAGCAGGAACCAGTGCTGCCATCGTTTCCAGACCAGGTATTGCGCCAGGGCATCGGCCAGCATGGCGCGGCTCGGAATGGTGTGCAGAACGTTTCTTCGGCAGTCCTCCTGACGCAGGCCGTCATCGGGGTCGCGGCTGTTGAACAGCGTCATCTGCTCGGCACCAGGCGCTGAGCTCGCCTGCAGCAATTGCGCGCCATTTAGATCGGCGACGACGAAGGTGATGCCGGCGGCTGCGAACGCGTTGACAGCTTCTGCAGGTGCTTCGCCCGGCTTGAGAACCCTTTCTTGCAGCCGAAATTGCTGGCCGAGAAAGCGGCCCGTGCCGGCGTCGTCAGCGATCCCCATCCTCGCTCCCTGCAGGCCGTCGTCTGTGACGGCCTCGTCCAACGGCCACAGGGCTAGAGGTAGTTTGCGCTGTTCGCCGAGATAGCCGATCACCATCGTCTGCGGCTCGGCGTGCGCGGGGACGGCAATGGCGAGCAGACCGACAAACGCCAGCGCCAGCCTCGTCTGACTCAGGTCGAGCAAGCCAAGTTGGATGTTCGAAATCGCCACGGGAACTCCAGGACCGCAGCGACTTAATGATTTTCAGCAAGGAATGTTCCTGGGATGCAAACCGAGTCGAGCCCGCCCGGTGCAAAAGCGGGGCGGGCTCGGAGCCTTCGACCGGTGGTGAGAGGACCGACCGCGGCCCCAGCTGATGGAACCTCCGATTGCTCCTGCTTCCAAAGTCAGCGTTTCGCGCTGTCGCTGTCCATGTCTGCCCGCGCCAGGAACTGTTCCGTGACCTGCGGCAGGTTGCTCTTCAACCACTCGGCCATTGCTTCCTCCTCACGCAGGTTCTGTTCGCACACGCGGGCAATCTCGGCCTCGCCCGCGGCATTGGCAGCGGCGATGAGGATGATGTAGGAGGCGATTTCCATATGTTCGAAAGTGTAGCTCGCCAGCGAGCCCTTCATGACTTCGTCGCCGGCAAACACGCCGCTGATCGACTGCGCCGTGGCGGTCAGCTTGCCGCCTGCATCCTTCAGCATGGAGGATCCTTCGTCGAGGCCGTCCAGGCAGCTCTTCAGCCGCCTCGCCTGCTCTTTCGTCTCTTCCAGATGAGCGCGAATTCGCTCACTGAGTTGAGGGTAACTCTCGATCCGGCTCAATTGTCCCGACAGCATTGTCTCTGCCTGCTCCTCCATGGCGTGAGCGTCCCTCAACCATTGGACAAGCCATTCGCGCGATTCAGCCATTTTAGTGTCTCCATCGATCTGACGCCGCCCGAACCGCCGGCGGCGTGCATTGTTCCTTGAACGTGAGTTCCGATTACGATTCCCGCGAGGAGAACGGATCGGAATCGGAGAGCTTCTGGCGCACCGACTCGTCGGTCTTGTCGGCCGCGGCCTTGACGACACCGCCGACCTTATCGGCCAGCGTCCCCTCGCTTGACGCCAGCCGTCCGGCTTCGTCGCTCGCCGTCTGGTAGGCTTCGGCCGCAACTTGCTTTGCAGCGTCGAGGCCTTCTTTCAAAGTCTCTTCGGCGGTGTCCCGAAGCTTCTCGCGATAGCCGCCCAATTGCTCGTCCTCGAGTTCCGTGTGGGGCAGCATGGCGCCGATCGCAGCTCCGATGGCGAGGCCGACGGCGGCCGCAGCGAGAGGCTGGTCATGAAGCAGATTATGCGCGGACCGGCCGGCGCTTGTCGCCATATCGGCCGTAGCTGCCGCCGAGTTCGCAAGCCTGTCCGCAGCGCTGCTTGCCATGTCCGACACCGCACCGGCTGCTTCGCTTGCCATTCCCGAGACAGTTCCGGCCGCTCCGCTGGCCGCTTCGCCAACAGAGCCTGCGGCATTCGAGGCCGTCGAACTCATTCCAGCCCCGAATGCTCCGTGATCGCGCCCGGGACCGCGCCGCGTGACGCGATCGGTGCCAGTCGACGCGGTCGAAGCGCCACTGCCCAACATCAGCCAGGCCAGACCCCCGCCGATCATGGTCAGAGGTAACGGATTGTCCCGAACCTGGACCTTCAGGTTGTGGAGCATGTCGGAGCCTGTGCCATTCCTGAAAAGCCCCGTGAACTCGTCGAAGAGCTGGCCGGGGGTCATCTTGTCGCGAATGGAGTCGGCGGTCGCCACCACCCTTGCGCGCGTGGCTTCCGCCTCCCGTTCGAGCTCGGCTGCGGATTTCTCGGTCATCTCGCTTGTTCCTTGATCACGTTCACATCACGCTTGAGCTGTTCTTGTGTACGGTCCGGCGCGAGCTCGGAGGGCGCCATGCTTGCCATGCCCATCCGCAACAGGATCACGCCAAGAACGGCAACCACCACACCGACGAGCAAGGCGGACCACCCGGCGCCCAGACCAAGGCGAGCCAGGGCGATGACAAGCGCCTGCAACAAGACCAAAAGCGCCGCGAGCAGGCATATCGCGCCGCCCAGCACCTCGACGGCGCCTGCGCCAGCCTTTGTCGCGCTCTCCGAGATTTCCGCCCTTAGGAGCCTGGCCTCCGTTTGCACGAGCGTGCTCACCTGTTGCGCCAGATCGGCAACCAATGTGCCGAGACTTGGATTGTCCTGAATGCTCATTTCTTCAGCTCCGCTGCCTTCCCCGGTATGCCGCCGTCGGAACCCCAGTTCGCTGGAAGGTTATCCCGGTCTGGGCCCGTTCCCATGCCGGTTTGGCTGGGATATCCAGGCGTGGCCGCGCCCTGCGTCGGGAGGCGCGTGCCGGGCGGCGAGGCCTTTATGAAACGGCCAAGCGCCAGTCCCGCCAGAACCGAACCGGCAAGAAGCGCTCCAGGATTCTGGCGGCCAAAGGACTGGACGTCTTCAAGCACCTGTCCGAACGGCTTCTCCTTCAACGAGGAGGACAGCTGTTCCAGCCCGCTCGCCGCCTCCTGCATGAATTTCGAGGCCGCGCCCTGGTCGCTCTCGGCCAGGTGATCGCTAGCGGCGCGCAGCGCGCCGCCGAAAGCGGACAGGCTCGATCCGATATCGCGCTGCGCCTGCTCGGCTTTTTCGGCGACGGCCTGCTGGGCTTCGGCTGCATACGCCCCCGCCCTGCGGGCGACCTCGTCGCGGGCATCGTGAAGCGCTTCACCCGCGCTTTGGGTTTCTTCCTGGATCCTGTCGGAAAGTTCGTCCTTTGCCTTGCCAAAATCGGCGGGCTCGCGGCCCTGATCGTTCTCGCGCTGCATGGTGCCTCCTAGTGAAAACCGAGGAAGGAAAGCACCGCTAGCACAACGACGATCAGACCGATGAGATAGATGACACTGTTCATGGCGCCGCCTCCTCCATGCCAATTCCAACTTCGCGCCGGCTGCTATGTTCCCCCGCTCGGCCAGCTTTTTAGCAAATTGTCATTTGTCTTCGGGCTGCGCCTTGAAAGCGGCAAGCTCCTCCTCGCGGCAGAGCAGCCTGGGGCGCGTCGGATCGGAAATATCGAGCTTGTCCCAGGGAATGCGATAAAGGCCTTCACGCTGCCGCAACGCGAAGAAGTCGAGCAAGGCGGTGCCGATGGTCGAAGCGGACAAGCGCTCGAACGCGGCGAAGATCCCGACATGGAATTCGGTGACGACAAGGTCGCTGCCATCCCGCTTGGCGATGATCTCCTCCATATAGCCGATGCTCCTGCCGTGCTCCCAGAACACGCGCCTGCCGGCAAGGTGATCGAGGTGCACAGTCGCCATCTCACGCTCCCGGGATTCGCCCGACAACATGTTCGCGCAGCCAGTCCTGCCAGGCGAAGATCCTGGTCCGGCGCACGTCGAGGTCGAATTCGATGTCGACGCCGATATCGCGCACCTTGTTCCACGCGATCCGGTGCGGCCGTGCCTGCTGTTTGCCGCTCAGCCTTGCCGCGAGTTTCGCGGTCCAGCGTGCGGGCGCCGGGCCAAGCCGTCGCGCCAGCGCAATCGAGCCGAGTTCAACGGCAGTGACCCTTGGCGGCTTGCCCGGCCTCAGCTCGGCGACAATGCTGTCTACCTTGCCGATCTTCACCTGCTCGCGATCGACGACCTGCTTGTCCAGTATGTCGCGCAGCAACTGCATCATGTGCCTCCGAATATCTCCAGCGGAATGCTCACCACCGCGAGCACGAAGCCCAGCGCGATGACGAAGATCACGGCCGCGTTCGAAACCACGCCGTTGCGGTGCTGGCCGACATAGCGTTCGTCATTCAGCAGGAAAAGGAACGGCACGACCGTCAGCGGCAGGCTGGCTGCGGTCAGCGCCATCGAGAAGATGGTGAGCTTCAATGGGTCGAGGCCGAGCGCTATCGGTACGGCAGCCAGGAAAAGCGTCAGCGTGTAGACCAGACTGAAGCCGGGGTCGTCGCGCGGCTTGAGGTCCTCTCCCCAGTTCCAGCCGAACCCCTGCGCGACGAGATAGGCCTGCTGCAGAGCCACTTCGAGGGCGGCGCCGAAGCAGGCGATGGCCAGAGAAGCAACGAAAAGGACGAAACCCCAGAAGCCGAATATCGGGATCAGCATCAGCGGAAGCTGGTTGTAGTCGTCCACCTCGTTAACGCCATGAGCGCCAAGCACGAGCGCGGCCACGATCAGAACACCGACGGAGATCGTGCCACCGAAACTCATACCGAGACCGGCGATTGCTCGATTGGTGCCAAGATAGCTCTTGTCCCACTGATCCTCGATCGCGCCCGAGGAATAGAACATGAAAAGGTAGGGCGAGATCGAGGCGCCGAGAATGCTGACGGCCATGAACCAGTATTTCGCCGTGTCGTGGTGCGGCAGGCTGGGCACGGCGCCGACAGCCACCTCTTTCCATTCGGGCCGCAGCATCACGGCCGCGACGACGAAGCAGAGGGTGACGAGGCCAAGCATCGACACCCCTTTCTCGATGAGGCCGAAGGTGCCTTTCCACAGCAGCAGCCACGCCAGGAAAGCGACCGGCAAGGCCCACCAACGGAAGCTGATCCCCGTGGCAAACTCGGCGGCAATGGCAACACCGCCGATCTCGGCGGAAAGCACCAGGAAGTTGACCAGCAGGACTGCAAGCAGCGGCCAGATGAACGCATTGAAGCCGAACCTCTCGCGGATGCCGTCAGCGATGGTGTGATGACTGACCGCAGCGAAACGGCCGGCCATCTCGACCAGGAAGATGATGCAGATCGTGCCGAGCACGATCGCCCAGATGAGCTGGAAGCCGAACAGCGCGCCGGCCTGTGCCGCCGTCGCCATCGACCCGACCTCCAGGAAGCCGCCGACGCTGGTCACCACACCGAGCGATATCTCCAGCAGCTTCTTCATCGGCCCGGCGAGAAATACTGCCGATAGGCAGTGGCGAGATCGCCTTGCGCGGCGCGAAGCTCCTGTTGCGCCTGGGCGGCCTCGGCGTGCTGTTCGGCCTCGACCGCGTTCTTGGCCTGCTTTGCCGCGTTCGACAGCCGGCTGAGAGCCTCTGCCAGTTCATCCCGCTTTGCCTCGTCGGACGGAGACGCCGATTCCACTTGCCGGCCGGCGTCGGCGAGTGTCTCGGCAAAGGATTGCAAGGCAGAGGATGCGTAGCGGGACGGCGCGGCGCCGGCGAGCCAGGCATCGCTCACCAGCACCGCCGCCTGGGCCGTCGAGGCTGCAAGCTTTGATTGCTGGTCGACGGTTTCAGACGAGGAGCAGGAGGCAACAGCCAGCGCCAGCAGAGGCAGGAAGACCCGGCTCGGCCGGGCAACGGTGCGCAACATCTTCCACTCGTTGCAATCGCTTGAAATCACGATGATAAAGCCGTACCCGCGGGAAAGTTCCTCAGTGTTCGGGATTTGCGCCACCGATTGCCTGCTGCAGGGCGCGCGCGAACACCGCGCGAAGACATAGTTCGGCTTTTCCACCCTGGCCGGGAATTGCAATTTCTTGTCGGTAAAAAAACGTGGCTGGTTCTCTGTTGGAAGCCAACCGAAACTCGGCCGTATTATTTTGTTCCGCGGGCCGCGGACGTAATCCTATCGTACGAGCCGGTTGCGTCGCCATGTCACCAATATTGGCAAGAGCCGCAACCTTGTCGATCATCGCTAGGATCGCCTTCGGATTGCTTTGATGCACCATATGTCCGGCATCCGGGACGATATCCAGAAGTGAATGGCTTACCTCGTCTCGCAGCCGCAGCGCCTCGGCCTTGGCATCGAACAGCTGATCACCGGCGCCGGCAATTATCCCGACAGGGACGGCGATGTCGGCATATCGGCGATTTGAGAACAGTGCCGACGCCAGCATCAGGAAGGATTCAGCGGAGATAGATCGCAGCTGCGAGGGGCGGCTCGCCAACCCTCTTGTCGCCGTCGAGAAAGGCATTGCGGTCGTTGCCGGATGAAAAATCTTCTTCATCGCCCAGTTCCAGTTCAGCCTGACCAGCGAAGGCAGCACAGCGTGGCGCAGCACCGTTCCGAGCAGCGGAACCGCCGGCACCGCGGAGACGGCAAGGGCCAGTCTCGGCGACGGGTAATGATAGCCGGCGACGACAACGACGCCGGCTACCGACCGGGGATGCCGGCGCGCCATCTCGAGCGCCACCGCTGCCCCCCAGGAATGGCAGACAACCATGTAGCGCTCGATGCCGAGTTTCGCGACCGCGGCATCGATGAGGTCGGCCTGGGCAGCTGCGGTCCAAGGTCTGCCTGCCGGGCGTGTGCTCATGCCGAAGCCGGGCCTATCGAAGGCAAGCACGCGATATCTGGCGGCGGCTTTTTCGAAGATGCCGCTTGTCGTGAAGTCTTCCGCCGAGGCGCCATTGCCGTGCAACAGCAGAAGCGGTTGCCCATTGCCCGCCTCCAGGAAATGCAGCTTCGTTCCGCCGAGATAGATGAAGCGCCCGCGCAGGCGTGCACCCAATGCCCGTCTCGCGAGGAGATTGTTATAGAGCGCCAAGCCAGTCGTTGTCGCCGCAAGCAACAGAAGCAGGTTCTTCCTGGACTTTGCCGTCATAGGTTGGAAATCAAGGCGGGGGTGGCGAAAGCAGGCGACTTTGCAGTGGTGCGCTGCTTGCTATCATGCCGACCTTTCTGAGGCAGATCGGTCTCTTCCTCGATTTGGTCGCGCAGGCTCTGCTCGGCCTTCTTCTTATCAGCCCCGGCCGACGGCTTTTCCCGGGCGAGCTCGCGATCCACAACCTTTCGCGAGCCTTCAACCGGATCTTCTTGCGGCGAATCCCTGTCCGCTCCTGTTTGCTGGCCGGTCCGATCCCTGCTTGGGGTTGATCGAGCGGGATCGTCATTTTGGCGGGGCTTCGTCATTGAGCACCTTCTCCGCATTCATCGGACGTCAGCTGACTTCCGGGCAGGTTGAGCCGGCCAAACCTCTGTGGCCGGGCTTTGTTCCGTGCGCGGCGGGATCGGCCTCGCCACTGCTCTACAGCCGGGCAGAAGCAACAGCTGCTCTTGCAACAAATGTGGTTGAGGCTGAATCGCTTCGGCTCTACGAGTGCGGCAAGCGTCCGGTTGCCTCCTGCGTCCGCCTCGCGACGGAGGAACCATGACGCGCCACTCTCCACTCAGTCTCTTGAAATTCGAAGCGCTCACGCAAGCAGCTTCGAAACTGTCGAAGGATCACGGCGGAACGCTGGAAAGCGTGGTGGCCTCGTTGTTCGAAGTGCTGCGCGAAGGAGAGACCTGCCCAAAGGCGGTGCTGGACGCGGTGATCGCGACCTGACCAAGGAGAACCGCTAGCTAGCCAGCGGCCTGCCGGAGCCCTCGGCATCATCCTGTTCGGGCTCGACAGCTTCGAGGGCATCGATGACAGGCGCCAGCGAATTCTCTTCATCGGGACTGGATTCCGCCCCTCTGTTTTCCTCGCCGGTTTTGTCGAGTGCACGTTGGATGGCGTCTTCAATGTTGCCGACCTCCTGCTCCCGCACCTCGCGACCGTAGCCGGCGGCATCCGCATCCTGCTCGAATTGCTGCGCCAGCATCGGAACGCTGATCTCTGTGTCGCTTGGCAAGTTGCCAACATTCTCTTCCAGCCAGCTTCGCAGGAATTCCTTTGTCGCGTTCATGGAGCACCTCCTCCTTGACGCGAGAAAACTGGACGATGACGCCGATGTTCCCGTAAATCCTAAACCGTGGGGAATGAACGGATCGCTGGACGGTGGGGAGTGAAAAATCCCGGCGTGGCTTTCCACGACAAACGGTCCCACCCCGAGCAAGGCTTCAATCCAGTAAATCCAGCGGGAACCCGCATTGCCTTTAGCCGTTCGCAGGCATGGCAACATTGCAGCTTCGAGAAGCGCTGACGAAAGTCGGCACACTGACGTCCCGACCAGCGGCCTTTCTGATTTTAGGCGGCTACACTGTTTCTTGGTTCGTCTTCGAGCGGGAGACACTTGACTGGCACGGCGCCGCGACGCTGATCACCTGGGCCATGACGCTGTTTATTCAGAGGGCCGAGCATCGCGATACCCAAGCGCTGCAGGCGAAGCTCGATGAGTTGATCAAGGCCAACGACAAGGCTCGCAACGAGATCGCCGGAATGGACGACAAAGAGCCGGAGGAAATCGAGCGAATGCGCGATGTCGGACGAGGCGGAAGTTGACGTCTCCTCAACCGGACTGCCTTCGGAGCCAAGTCGTTGTGAGCACGGCGCCAGCGATGTGACACTCTTGTCGGAACTTCGGGTCGTCGAGCGGATTAGGGAGAGTGCCGCAGGCACATCCCTACACCCAAGGAGGATCCAAAAATGCCGAAGAAAGCTTCGACCGCGACCTCGAACGGCTTGGAAAGCTTGTTCCTGGACGGTCTAAAAGACCTCTACTACGCGGAAAAGAAGATCCTGAAGGCTTTGCCAAAGCTGGCGAAAGCAGCACAGTCCGAAAAGATAGGCGCCGCTTTCGAAAAGCACCTCAAGGAAACTGAAGACCAGGTGGATCGCCTGGAGCAAGTCTTCGACATGCTCGGCAAGCCGGCCAGGGGCAAGACCTGCCCGGCCATTGACGGCATCATCGAGGAGGGCTCGGAAATCCTCGAAGAATACAAGGACGAGCCGGCGCTTGACGCAGGGCTGGTTGGCGCCGCCCAAGCGGTCGAGCATTATGAAATCGCGCGCTACGGCACGCTGATCGCATGGGCCGAACAGCTCGGTCTCAAGGATGCTCTTCCGCTGCTCCGGCAGACTTTGAAGGAAGAGTCGGCAACCGACGAGGCGCTCAACGCTCTTGGTGAGAACGACGCCAATCAACGTGCTTTGCAGGCGGCCTAAGTGGACCACTTGGTCCGAACGGCGGCCCTCGGTCCTTATGGTTGCAGAAGGAGAACTCAATGAAGAAGACCTGGAAAAAACCAACCATGTGTCAGGTGGCTGCGGGCTTCGAGATTTCGCGATACCTGCCTGCTGAAATGCCGAAAAAGTAGCCCGTGAATTGCATGCCCCCTCAACGGGGATGCAATTCTTTGCGATATCAGGAGACGCGGACGCAAATCGACCGCAGCCGCAAAAGTGTACGGGTCAGTTGGCCCGCTGGGCATGCATTGCCATGCGCGTGAAGATCATCGGATCTGCGGCGGGAGGCGGCTTTCCGCAATGGAACTGCAATTACCGCCTGAGCCGCGCGGCACGCACCTGCATGCCCGGCGTGCAGTCGCGAACCCAATCATCCGTTGCCGCGTCGGCTGACGGGACAGGCTGGGTTCTGTTCAACGCATCGCCCGACATCCGCCAGCAGATTGCGCAAACGCCCGATCTGCAGCCCGCGGCCGACGCACCGCGGCGTTCGACGTCCATCCGCGCTGTGGTGCTGACCAATGCCGACGTGGACCATGTCGCCGGCCTGCTCAGCCTGCGTGAGCGACAGCCTTTCGCGATCTATGCCACGGCGCAGGTGCTGGCGACGCTGAAGACTAATTCGATTTTCAATGTCCTCGATCCGGCAATCGTGCCACGGCGCCTGCTGGCGCCGACGCAAGAGATGGCGATCTGCGGCGCGGACGGCCACCCGACCGGCGTGGTCGTCGGCAGCTTTCCGGTGCCTGGCAAGGTCGCGCTCTATCTCGAGCAACGAGGCGATCCGGACGCCGATTTCAGCTCCGGCACGGGCGACACGATCGGCGTCCGCATCAGCGGGGCCGACGGTCTCGGCGCCGTCTTCTACGTTCCGGGCTGCGCGCGTATCGATGCCGCGCTGCGCGAGCGCCTCGCCGGAGCCGCCTGCCTTCTGTTCGACGGCACCTTCTACACGGACGACGAGATGATCACGGCCGGCGTCGGCCAGAAAACCGGTGCACGCATGGGGCATATCGCAATGTCGGGAGAAGCGGGTTCGATCGCCGCTCTGGCCGATGTGAAGATCGGTCGCCGTATCTTCATCCACGTCAACAACACCAATCCTGTTCTGGACGAGAGTTCCGCCGAGCATGCGGCGGTCAAGGCGGCTGACTGGGAAGTCGCCGCCGATGGCATGGAGATGGAATTTTGAGCGATTTCCACGACGCGGCCCGAAGCGGACTGTCAAAGAGCGAGCTCGAGGCCGTGCTGCGGCAGGTCGGCGACGAGCGCTACCACAACCGCCATCCTTTCCATCACAGAATGACCGCAGGCGCCCTGTCGAAGGCCGAGATGCAGGCCTGGGCGCTGAACCGCTATTGCTACCAGGCCGTGATTCCGCGCAAGGACGCTATGATTGTCGCACGTGCGGCGGATCCGGCGTTCCGCGCCGCCTGGCGCAAGCGCATCGAGGACCATGACGGCGAGGACGGTTGGACCGGCGGCATCGCGCGCTGGCTGCATCTGGCGACCTCCCTCGGGCTCGATGCCGAAGCCGTCAAGAGCGAAAGGCTGGCGCTGCCGGCGACCCGCTTCGCCGTCGACGCCTACCTTTCTTTCTGCACCAACCGCACGTTGCTGGAAGCGGTCGCGTCATCGCTGACCGAGATGTTCTCGCCGACCATCATCGGCGAGCGGGTGCCGGCAATGCTGGCGAAATACGATTACGTCACCGAGGATACGCTTGCCTATTTCAGCCGGCGGCCGGAGCAGGCGAAGCGTGATGCCGACTTCGCCCTCGCCTACGTGCTGGCCGATGCCGACACGCCTGAACGCCAGCAGCAGGCGATCGATGCGCTGGTGTTCAAATGCGACATACTCTGGGCCATGCTCGATGCGCTCCAGCATGCCTATGGCGCGCCGGGAAATATACCGCCCGGCGCCTTCCGCCCGGAGGCGGCCTTATGACGGCGCTGCGCGAAAGAGCCATCGTGTCGTTGCGGTCGGCGCCATCACTGCCCAGGCATGTACGCATCCAGTACGACCCCGTGCGACTGGCCTTCGCCGTGCTTTCGCCGGAGAAGGTGTTCTGGCCGAACGAGATCAGCCTCGACATACTACGCCGCTGCGACGGGCAATCCACCGTCGAGTGCATCATCGCCGATCTTGCGGCTGACTATGACGCGGACCCGCAGGACGTGGCGGACGACGTCGTCGCCTTCCTGCAGGAATGGTCGAACAAGCTTTTGGTCAAGCTATGAGTGCCCCCCTCCTGCCCCCGATCGGCATGCTGGCGGAATTGACGCATCGCTGCCCGCTGCAGTGCCCTTATTGCTCCAACCCGCTCGAACTGCTGAAGGCCAACCGAGAACTCGACACGCAGACCTGGCTCGATCTCTTCTCACAGGCCGCCGACCTCGGTGTCCTGCAGGTCCATCTGTCCGGCGGCGAGCCAACGCTGCGCCGCGACCTCGAGCAATTGATCGCCGAACTTTCGGCGCTCGGCGTCTACACCAACCTCATCACCGCCGGCGTCGGCGTTGCGGAGGGCCGCATCGAGGCCTTTGCCGAAGCCGGGCTCGACCACCTGCAACTAAGCTTCCAGGGCGCTCGTGCAGTGACCACCGACCGTATCGGCAACCACCGGGGCAGCCATGAGAAAAAGCTGGAGACGGCGCACCGCGCCCGCGCGGCCGGGCTGCCGCTCACCATCAACGCGCCGGTCCATCGGCATAACATCGAGGAAGTGCAGGAATTCATCGATCTCGCCCTCTCCCTGGGTGCGGAGCGGCTCGAGATCGCCAATGTCCAATATGCCGGCTGGGCGCTCGCCAATCGCGATTTGCTGATGCCCGACCGTGCCGCCGTCGACCGGCAGGCCGACATCGTCGCGGCTGCCCAGGAACAGCTAGCCGGCATCATGAACATCGATTTCGTCACACCCGATTATTTCGCCATCTATCCCAAACCGTGCATGGGCGGCTGGGCGCGCGATGCGTTCATGGTGGCACCCGACGGCACCGTGTTGCCATGCCATGCCGCCCATACGATTGCCTCGCTCCGCTTCGAGCGCTTCGGAGACCGCAGCCTCGCCGAAATCTGGGCCGATTCACCGGCATTCAACGCCTTCCGCGGCACCGAGTGGATGCGGGAGCCGTGTCGAAGCTGCGAGCGCCGCGAGGTCGATTGGGGCGGCTGCCGGTGTCAGGCATTGGCGATTGTCGGCGATGCCGCCGCAACAGATCCAGCCTGCATCAAGTCGGCAGCACACTCCCGTATGGCCACCTTGGTCGATGAAACGCAGCACAGCAATACCGCCGGAGACGATGCTTTCATGTATCGCCGGATAACAAATCCGGTTCCGGCTGACTAGAATTCAAACCGATCGGATTGGAGACCGCGGCTCTGTCAACAGAAGCGGTGGCTAACAATATCTCTCCGAGCCACCTGATACCGCCGCGCTGCCCCTACCGCATCCTGCCCCATCAAAGCCTGGGATCTAGACGTCGCAGTAAGTGTCAGTTGCTCCGCAAATAGCCCTCCTCGTCCTCGTCTCTTTGGCGGCCCCCAATCACTCCGGCGACTGCAGCAATGAACGCGCCGATTACCAGCGACAACGCACCAACCATTGCAGCGGTGGCGCTCGCCTTGCGGGCCTTGTCGGCGGCGGCCTTGGCTTTGTTATTGGCATCCTCGACCTGCGCCAGGACCTGGTCGACCCGCTTCTGTGCCTCAGCCTGAGGGAGGCCAGTGCGGGATGCCACGAGTTGGGCAAGATACGCCTTGTCATCCGCGCTCATTTCGCCGTTCGCAGCGCTGATTGTCAGTATGCGTGCGGCCTGTGCCGCAGCGTCCGCGTTGTTTTGGGGCGTTGCGGCCGCAGGCGCGGCTGCGTTGCCGGCCGGCCGGAAGAGCGCGTCCACGAAATAGCCGGCAAAATCATTGGCCGACGGAACTCGCGCCGCCGAGGCCTGCGAAGCCGCACCGGCGGCAGCGCCGCTCAGCAAGCCGGTCGTCGCCTGGGCGCCTGTCCCCGCAATTCCGGAGACCGCCGAGCCGAGGACCGTAGCCACCAGCAGGGTGGCCAGAGCCCAGGCCAGGAATCCATGCGCGGTGTCACGGAAATACACCTCGTCGGTGTGCACGTTGACCCACTTCGTGCGAAGCCGCCCGGCGACGTAGCCGCCCAGCGCAGAGGACAGCCACTGCACGATTACGAGCCAGACCGCGGTTGACACCGCAAACGTCGTCAGCGACGGGCTGCCCCATGGCGACATCATCGCCAAACCGAGCCCGGAACCGACAAGCATGAGGATGACGGTCAAAGTGGCTGCCGCGAAAGCGCCGGCCACGATTGCACCCCAATTGACGGCGGAGGATGAGGTCTCAAGGGTTGCGGGTTCGTCCGCCGTGGAAAAAGCATTGGTCATCGCCGGCTCCTAACGTGCAAAAAGCATCAAAAGGATGATGATCGGGATTGGAACGCCGAGCAGCCAAAGCAGAATACCTCGTCCCATTTCGTCCTCCTATAAGTAATGTTCGAATGCTTGGATTTAATTCCTGGATCTCGCTTTCGTTCCGCCTACTTCTTTCAATCAGCTGTTAAACTCAGGCCTGACGCGAACGCCATCAAGGCCCGCCAAACCTTGGACTGACGAAAGGCTCGCCCGCAAAAGGGGGTGAACGGGCGAGCCTTTCGTTCGGACGCCTGACGCCAAGACGGTGCATCCGGGACGCGGAATGCGCCGCCGCCGACCGAACTGGGATTGCGGCGAGATGTTCCGAACGAAAGGAGCCAGCTATTCCGGGGGGCGCCCGCCTTCCCTACTATCGCCAGCATTCGAGAATTGCCTCCACCGGCGCCACCTCGACGTGGTGGGAGTACCGCTTGGTGAAGAGCTTCAGGATGTTCTCATAGGCCTCATCGGACGCGCTGCAGATGGCGTCCTCCGCGAGGATGGTTCGATAGCCCAGATCGATGGAGCCGAGCAGGGTCGCCAAGACGCACATATCGGCCTCACCGCCGCTGACGATGACTTCCTCGACGCCTTCGGACTGAAGCACGCCGGCCAGTTCGCCGCTCAGCCACGGCGAATATATCGGCTTGTCGAACATACGCGCCGGCGGAACATGGACGGCAAGCTCGGGCAGAAGTTCGACCACCTCCTTGCCCGCCCTTGCGATCGTCATGTCCGCCCAGTGCTCATAGTATTGTCTCCATCGGCCATGACCCTCGCCCGGATTCCGCGCGGGGATGAACCTGGTGAAGATCGTGGCTTCGGGGCGCTTGCGGACCAGCCTCTGAACTTGTGGCAGGATCACGGGCAGCCATTCGACCGCCCAAGGCATGGGCGGCATGAACATCTGCTGCATGTCCACGCAAATGTGGACGGCTTTCGCCGAGATCGGTGAGAGCGCGGCCATCACACCGCGGCGCGTTCGATATTGCGAGAAGCAGTTCGCGTCTCGAATTCCTGTGTCGGGCTGGACTCTTTGATGCGGCAGGCCAGGGCACGCATTGCGCGTGCAAGCGGATACATCTTGATGCGTTCGAACTCCCTCGCTTGCGCCTCGGCCATGGCCGCGCACCGTTCGCGTTCCGCGATTTCAGGACAAAGATATTCGGCAGTGTATTCCATGTTGGATTTCTCCATCGAGTTGTCTGCCGCTAAACTCCGATTAAAGTCCTCCGTTCCATCAAGGTAAGCGCTTGCCGTGCTTTTCGAAAAGCGCTCGCGCTGGCCGGCCTCGATTTGACAAGACACAATAACAAATGATGTTTTTGGCCGCTCCGCGGCAAAAATTCTTGAACGTTTCGCCCACTACAAGGTTTGTTGCCATTACCGGCATCATCAAGAAGGGCGAGATCGTGGACGAGGATAAGCCGACCCCCGCTCTCCAATTTCGCCTGAGCCAGAGCCACGTGGTGGCCGACGCTGCCTGATTTGCCGTTCAGGCACCTTCGTGCCGAGCGGATTCAATCCAAATCCGCCCGGCCGGGCGATTTCTATCGGGCCAAGGAAACGAAGTCCTTGGGGAACAAAGGGCCGGAATGGTGGTTCGGTGCCACCAAGACAAAGGAGCCTTGCCCCATGAGCATGCGGATATTCCTTATCCCATCGGCGACCGCCGCGCTGATGCTTGCCCTTCCTGCCTTCGCGGCCGAGGACGCGCAGACCTTCGTCAACAAGGCTGCAATCGGCGGGATGTTTGAAGTGGATTCGAGCAAGATCGCGCAGGACAATGCGAAGGATCAGCAGATCAAGGATTTCGCCAAGCGGATGATCGCCGATCACGGCGCCGCGAACGCCAAATTGCAGAAGATCGCCGGCGAGCAGAAGCTGCAGGTGCCGACGCAATCCGATGCCGAGCATAAGAGCGATCTGGAACGGCTGCAGAGCACGACAGCCTCGGTGGACCAGCCTTACGTCGAGATGCAGCGCAAGGCGCATGCGGACGCGGTTGGCCTGTTCGAGGCTTACGCCAAGGATGGGGACAATCCGGCCCTCAAATCCTTCGCGACGGAGACGCTGCCGACACTGAAGATGCATCAGGACATGATCGAGAAGATCGCCGCCGCCAGCGCGAGCATGCCGGCGGTCAAATCGGCATCGACGCCCAAGCCACCCGCTCCGGTCCCCGGCGCGAACAGCTTCACGGAAGCGCAGGCGAAAGAGCGCATCCAGGATGCCGGCTATGCGGACGTCTCCGCGCTCGCCAAGGACGAACAGGGGATCTGGCGCGGCCAAGCGACCAAGGACGGCAAGGGCACCTCCGTTGCGCTCGACTTTCAGGGCAACGTCTTTGCCGGCCAACAATAGACAGGAGAACCGACATGCAAACGATCACCGCCCTTTTCGACGACTATGACGACGCCGCTGACGCCGTGGGCGCACTGGAGTCCATCGGCGTTCCGTCATCCGATATCAGCATCATGGCCAACAATGCCCGCGGCTGGTACCGAAACACGCAATCCCCCGCCGCCGAGGATGCCGCCAGCGGCGCCGGCATCGGCGCGGTCGTGGGCGGGGCCGGCGGCCTGGCGACAGGCCTGGGCGCCATGGCGATACCGGGCGTCGGGCCGGTGGTCGCGGCCGGCTGGCTGGCGGCGACAGCCGCGGGCGCCGTCGCCGGGGCGATTGTCGGCGGGGCGGCCGGCGGCATTATCGGCAGCCTGACCGACGCCGGCGTGCCGGAGCAAGACGCACATGTCTATGCCGAAGGCGTCCGCCGCGGCGGGACGCTGGTGACGGCTCGTGTCGAGGACGACCTCGCCGCGGAAGCCCGTGAAGTTCTCCGCAGCTCCGCGTCGGTCAACATCGCCGACCGCCGCAGCGAATACCAAGCGGACGGGTGGGCAGAATTCGATCCGGCTGCCGGCGATTATTCGGCTGACGATGTCGATCGCGAGGCCGCGCGACGGCGGCAAGCATGAGCGTCGTCGGCGCCAGCGGTGCAACGGCAAGGCGAGACGGGTGCTTTTGCCGCTGCTACTGCTGCTGGTGGTCATGGCGCTTTGCTACTGGGCTTTCATTGGAGTCGACAGTGGCTCATCTTCGGCGCCATGGAAACGCACACCCGAACAAAACCAGGGCGGCAATGCACCGCAGGATACCTCGCCAGCAGCCGGCATCACGAAGAACCCTCAGGATGCCAGCAAGATGCCGGGCGTTCAATAACTGGCGATTTCCTCTACTCGCGCGGGACGAATTCGTTGAAGCGGCTGGTGATGCCCTCTGCGGTCATGTCCTGGTGGACGAACGCCAAGTTGTTGTCGTCCAGAACTTTGAAGAACTCTTCCCATTCGATCGGCCTCAGATCTTCGTCGCTAGCGCCGAAATCGACCCGCAGCGTCGCAGCCTTTCCCGGCGCCGCGACGACGGCAAGCCTGCCCTGGCGCGCCTCGATCCATGCTCGGATCACTTCGTGATTTGAGGTCGTCATAGCCTCGCTCATTGCGGCCTCCTGTTTGACGGTTCCCCTCTCTCGAAAGGAACCCCGAAGATATCCCGCTTGTTCCCGGGGGCTCCAGCGCGCGGAATATCCCCAGATGAAGAAAGGCCCGCTGCCTGCATGCGGCAACGGGCCTTGATGGGTCTTGATGGGACCCCGGATCGCTGGAGGGAGGGCGATCTTCTCTCGAACAGGTAGGCGTTCAAAATGTTCCGTCAAAAGTCCTTTGTTTCTCGCTGGTCGGATGAACACGTCAGAGTTTGACGGCACCTTCCCTCGCCCACAGCCGCAGCTTGCGGCAAGCCTCGACGAACGAGCGCGCGGAACCGCCGACTGTGAGCTCGATGAGCCCCTCGTCTGCATCGGCCGCCACGCCGGCGCTTGCCAACAGAGGTCCGGCATCCGCGACGAAGCCGATGAACTTCAGGTGCGCAAAGGCGTCGGACACGAAGTCCTTTGCCGCAGCATCCCTGGACAGCATCTCGGCGCCTTCCTCGGAAACGAGCAGCACGACCGCATCGAAAAGAACCGACGGTCCGCCGTCGATCATGTGGTTGGCTTCGATCCAGCTGCCATCGCCAGCTTCGACGCCGCCCAGCCGGCGCGCCACGATTTCCACCTTGGCGCCTTCCGCTTGCGCCGCATCCCGTATCGCTTGCAGAAGGCCGGAATCGATGCCGTCGCTGACGAGTACGCCGATCTTGCGACCCTTGAAGCTGTCCGGCCCGTTGTTGATGATGCTGAGCGCGGGCGACGGCTCGAGGTCATCGCGTGTCGGCACAGCCGCGTCGGCAGGCGCCGGCATTGTCTTGATGCCGAGCTTGTCGGCAACTGTGGTCGCCAGCGTCTCGTCGATGTTAAGCAGATGGGAGATCATCCGCTCGCGGATGACCGGCGTCTCGACCTTGCTCAGTTCGAATGTCAAAGCCATCGCGATGTGACGCTGCTCGGGCTCGGTCTGGCTGATGAAGAATTGGCGGGCCTGGCTGTAGTGATCGGCGAAGCTCTCCGCCCTTAACCGGACCTTCTGCCCCTCCTCCGCATCGGCAAAGGAGCGGAAGCCCCGCTCGGGCGACTCACGCGGGCCGTCGCCCCAGGAGTTCGGCTGATAGTTGGCGCGGCCGGCCGGGTTGCGCATCGCCATGTGACCGTCCTGCTGGAAATGATGGAAGGGACATTTCGGCGCGTTGATGGGAAGATGGGTGAAGTTGGGGCTGCCCAGGCGTTTGAGCTGCGTGTCGAGATAGGAGAAGTTGCGTCCCTGCAGCAGAGGATCGTTGGAGAAATCGATGCCCGGCGGTACGTTCTGCGTCATGAAGGCAACCTGCTCGGTTTCGGCGAAGAAGTTCTGCGGCATGCGATCGAGAACAAGGCGGCCGACCGGCAACGGCTCGATGACCTCCTCGGGAATGATCTTGGTAGGATCGAGGATATCGAAGTCGAAACTGTCGGCGAAATCCTGGTCGAAGAGCTGCACGCACAGCTCCCACTCCGGAAAATCGCCGGACTGGACGGCGTTCCAGAGGTCGCGGCGGTGGAAATCGGGATCGGCGCCGTTGATCTTCACGGCCTCGTTCCAGACCACCGACTGCATGCCCAGCTTCGGCTTCCAGATGAATTTGACGAAGGTCGATTCATCCTTGGCGTTGACGAGACGGAACGTGTGTACGCCGAAGCCCTGCATGAACCGGAACGACCGGGGAATGGCGCGGTCGGACATGATCCACATGATCATGTGCATCGATTCCGGCGTGAGCGAGATAAAATCCCAGAAATTGTCGTGCGCGGATTGGGCCTGCGGAAAAGCCCGGTCTGGCTCCTCCTTCACAGCATGGACCATATCCGGAAACCTGATCGCATCCTGGATGAAGAAGACCGGGATGTTGTTGCCGACCAGATCCCAATTGCCCTCCTCGGTGTAGAGCTTCACAGCGAAGCCGCGAACATCCCGCGCCAGGTCGAAAGACCCTTTGCTGCCGGCGACGGTCGAGAAACGAACGAAGGCGGGTGTCTTTTCGCCGGGCCGCTGGAAGATATCGGCCTTGGTGTACTTGGCGAGTGACTCGTAAGTCTCGAAGAAGCCATGGGCGCCGTAGCCGCGCGCGTGGACCACGCGCTCGGGGATGCGCTCATGATCGAAATGGAAGATCTTTTCGCGGAAATGAAAATCCTCGATCAGCGTGGGACCGCGTTCGCCGACCTTCAACGTGTTGTGGTCATCCGCAATCGGCGTGCCAAGCGCCGTCGTCTGCACCTCGACATCGCCTTCGGCCACCTGATGCAGTTCGCCGCCATTACCGCGGACAAGTTCCTGATCATGAATCTCAGCCACGGCTGTAGCGTCGGCCGGGGAAGCTTTCTTCGGCATTGTCGGTGTCCCTTGTGTTCGCTGAAATGATGTTGCCGAACGAGCAATCGGGGCGAATGTTCCAGCCGGTACAGCGGGGCATGCCCGGCGTGAGCTATCTTGGAACGGCGTCCGAGCCTTTCCCCGCTCGGGATGCCTTTGACTACCGGGTGTTACTCGCGCGGATGCACGAACACGCATCTCCCCCAGTGCCGGAACGAGAGTTTTCCGCCGCCACCAGCGCGGCAACAACTCGGCCATCAGGCTTTGAATTAGGCCCTTCATCCGATCGTCCCACAGAAGGTTTCGAAGACGAACAAATGCAGACCACGATTGTTCCGGATCGGCGAGATCAGAATGTTGTCCGTTAAAAGTCAATTCGGACGGGCTTTGCACGCACGCAGCGCGATCGCAGCGTCCAGCCTTCGCGCCAGTTCCAACATTCGAGACGGCGCTTCCTGGTGTGCCAACGTACCGAGCGCCAGGGCCATCTCGCGCTCCGCACTTGTGATGTCGGAGGGCAATTCCTCTGGGCTGGGCACTTCATGAACTTTCCGTGCCACCGGCTTGTCCTAACATAAGTTAACGACGACACATTAACCCATTGGCGAAAGCAAGGTTCCCGCCGAGGACGCTTCGCTCGACCAAAGGCTCGCTCCGGAGGCCGGCCTTTCTGCTTTCACGTGTTGCGGTCGCGCCGCCAGACTCACATCCCGCGATCCGGAACGTAAAGACAAAAGGAGTGCTGAGACCATGAATCGCCACCAGGTTTGCACTCGTGAAATATCCCTCGCGCGATCGCTTGATGCGGTCGTCATCGTCATGCTTCCCGGCCGACACCCGCCTCGTGCCGAACCGCAGGCCGGGGAAATGGGTCCATGTAGTCACCTGCCGTATCGATATATCGGACGTGCGCCGCGAGCGGCCAGAACGGTTCACCCGTCACTGCGTTCTAGATCTGGCTTCCTACCGACCTCATTGTCGCGCGCGCCGGTGTCGGCGCAGCACGCCAGGGCCGAGGTCGCATCACGTCGGAATGCGAGTTGAAGGAGCTTCGCGTGCGAAACCTCAGGAGACTTCACCTCTTGATCGCGGAAGACGAGTGGCTGCTGGCCAGCGATCTAGCCAAGTTCTTTTCCGACATGGGCGCCATCATCCTCGGGCCGGTCGCGACCGTAGAGCAGGCCGGACGACATGCGCAGACAGCCGAGGCGGCTATCCTGGACGTTGATCTCCAGGGGAGACACGTTTTCCCGATTGCGGACGAGTTGATGAGCCGCAACGTGCCGTTCGTATTCTTCAGCGGCTATGACGAGATCGCTGTTCCCGAGCATCTGCGTTTCGTAAGCAGCAAGTCCTCAAGCCGGACCGCCCTCGCCGACGCGCTGTTCTCGCCAGAACCGCTGCTTGAGCCAATGACCTCCACTGTTGCGCAGCCGGCAACCGTGGCGGACGACGTGGTCTCGCTGTTGCCCAAACTCCGGCTCGCCGCGCGCCTGCTGCTGGACGATGCCAGAGCTTCCGATCGCCTCGTCGAACTGACCTTGGAACGTGCACTTGAGGACATCGACAACAGACCTACCGGCTCATCCACTGCCGATTGGCTCAATGGTATCATGCGCGGCATCGCGCGCGCCCGCGGAGGCTCGTTGCTGCACTGACATAACGCGCCCTTCGAGGGTAAAGGAGACGGCAAATGCCATCGAAGTTGCGATCTCCGACCGAGCAGCGTGGCGACATCCAAGCAGGCGCCTCGCAGGATAAGACGCCCGGCTTTGATCCAGCAGCCGCCCCTCTGGAAACCGATGCAGAAGCCGCCGCTGCGCCAAGTCCCGCAGCTCAAGGCGCGGGGCATAAACCCAATTTCACGAATCAGGCGAGCTTTGCCAACGCGATGCGACCGCCGGAGAACGCTCCCGATCTCCAGCCGCGCAGAAACGGCCCGGTCCTGGTCATTGTCGCGCTGATTGTCTTGGCCGCGGTCGCATTTCTCTTCGCCGCGCTCTTCCGCTAGCCGCGAACGAACATCGCTCCTCGTTCCAGGTTCGATAGGGCAAGGAGGTTGTTGCGATGCCGAGCTTGAGAAGTTGTTTCGCCATCTGTGGCGCTGGAAAGCCCAGCCTACAACGCACCCCTCTCCAGTGGATGCCGTTGTGCGGGTGCTGCGCGAGGCCGAAAAGCAGCACGGATCCCGGCGTTCGGAATGAAAGCATCCCGACGGCTCGTGTCTCCGGGCGATCGAGCGATTGCCGGAGTTACTCCTCGTCAAAGATATGCTCGTGGATGATGCCGAGGATCTGCAGCTTCACCGTTTCCCGCGCTTCGGGCTTCACGAAGGGCATCAACAGATCGACCGTCTCCTCCACGCGCTGCGGCAGGTCGGCGCTCGGATCGCTCAGATAGCTTCCATGGGCATAGAGGTTTTCGGTCAGCTTCTTATTCAGGTCGGAAAAGAGTCCCATGGCCATTGCTCCTTTGCCGATCCAACAGCCGAGCGCCCGCGCGGTTCCCCAGGCAACCGCATTGCAATCGGCCGCACCGAATCCTCGCTGCGCGAGGAACATTCGGTCCAACCGGATGTTCGGCCGAACCACGCAGGAGGATCGAAATGGAAAACGGCAAAATGGCGGTCGTCACCGGCGCCTCGAGCGGCATCGGCAAGGAGCTCGCGAAACTCTGCGCCAAGGACGGCTACGATCTGGTTATCGTAGCCGATGAGCCGGCCATCGAGGAGGCCGCGGAGGCGCTCCGATCGCATGGCGTCTCGGTCGACGCGGCGGAGGCCAACCTTGCAAGCGAGGACGGCGCCGACAAATTGATCGCCGAGATCGGCGACCGCGACATCGATCTTCTGCTCCTCAATGCAGGGCGCGGCCTGGGCCGGGGTTTGTCGACCAGGATTGGGCCGAGGCGCGCCGCGTCATCGACACCAACATCACAGGAACAGTCTATTTGGCCCATCGGCTCGGCCGCAAGATGGTCGAGCGTGGTCGCGGCCGGATCCTGTTCACCGGCTCGATCGCCGGCTTCATGCCCGGCACGTTCCAGGCGGTCTACAACGGAACCAAGGCCTTCATCGATTCCTTCGCCATCGCGCTGCGCCACGAGTTGAAGGACAGCGGCGTGAGCGTGACCGTGCTGATGCCGGGGGCCACCCAGACCGCTTCTTCCAGCGCGCCGACATGATGGATACCGAAATCCGCGTGCAGGAGAAGGACAACCCCGCCGATGTGGCCAGGGACGGCTACGACGCCATGATGGCCGGCGAGGAGCAAGTGGTCAGCGGCTGGAAGAACAAGATGCAGGTCGCCGCCGCTCATGTCACACCAGCCGGCACGCTGGCCGAACAGCACCGCGACATGGCCGAACCGGGTTCGGCGAAGAATGGCTGAAAAGGCGGGCTCTGATCCGGGAACATTGCCGCCCGGCGCCAGTTCGGCCCGTTAGCTCCCAAGCATCGACAACCCAAGGAACAACCCCATGAAAGCCCTCACATGGCACGGCAAAGGCGATATTCGTTGCGACCAGGTCGCCGATCCGGCGATCGAGAACGACCGTGACATCATCATCAAGGTCACCTGCTGCGCCATATGCGGCTCCGACCTGCATCTGATGGATGGCTACATGCCGACGATGAAATCGGGCGACGTGCTGGGCCACGAGACGATGGGCGAAGTGGTGGAAGTCGGCCGCGCTCACACGAAGTTCAGGAAGGGTGATCGCGTCGTCGTCCCCTTCAACATCTCCTGCGGCGAGTGCTGGTTTTGCGAGAACGGCCTGTTCTCGCTCTGCGACCGGTCGAACCCAAACGCCGAGCAGGCCGCCAAGGTCATGGGCCAGTCGCCCGCGGGCCTGTTCGGCTATTCGCATCTGGTCGGCGGCTATTGGGGAGGACAGGCCGAGTACCTGCGCGTCCCCTTTGCCGATGTCGGTCCCATCAAGGTGCCCGACGGTATGGACGACGAGCAGGTGCTGTTCCTCTCCGATATCTTTCCCACCGGCTACATGGCGGCCGAGAACGCCGGCATCCAGGAAGGCGACACTGTCGCCATCTGGGGATGCGGACCGGTCGGTCAGTTCGCCATCCAGAGCGCCTGGATGCTCGGCGCTGGCCGCGTCATCGCCATCGACAAGGTGCCGGAACGGCTCGCCATGGCGCGCGACTACGGCAAGGCGGAGACGCTCGATTTCAGCAACTCCGATATTTACGATGCCCTCATGGCCATGACCGCCGGTCGCGGCCCTGACAGCTGCATCGACTGCGTCGGCACCGAGGCCGATGCCACGGCCACGTCCGATTCCATGCTCGATAAGGCCAAGGCCACCGTCTATCTCGGCACCGACCGGCCGCATGTGCTGCGCGAGGCGATCTATTGCTGCCGCAAGGGCGGCACCATCTCGGTGCCCGGCGTCTATATCGGACTGGTGGATCACATTCCGTTCGGCGCGGCGATGAACAAGGGGCTGACATTCCGCATGGGCCAGACCCACACCCACCGCTATCTTGAGCCGCTGCTGCAGAAGGTGCTAAGCGGCGAGATCGACCCGTCCTTCGTCATCACCCACCGCGCCGGTCTGGAGGAAGGACCTGAGCTCTACAAGACATTTCGCGACAAGCAGGACGGCTGCATCAAGGTGGTGATGCGCCCACACGGCTGAATCGCGTCAAACATAGAGGTTCGCAATGGCTCGACCGAAAGACACCTCCTCCAAGCCCGCAGTGAAGTCGCCCGACCCCGAAGGGCTCCCGCGTCCGCATCGCGATGCGCAGGACAGCGATGCGGGCGCAGCGCCGACGGCTCCGAAGACCGCCGGCGCCCCGGAGCCCTCGGCCTCGCCGCTCGACAGCCGTGTCGCAAACCGCAATGCCGGCCGCCGGCGCGAGGCCGGGCCGACGCCCAGGCCAACGGATAAGCCTCTCGATTGAGCGGCACGAACAAATGCGGCAGCCTGACCGCCTGCCGCGGCGCCGTTGAAGGGGCCTCCTCTCTGCAACGGCGCCATGACACCAGCTTCTCGAGCAGCTAGTCCTTCTGGTTGCGCTCGACGAATTTGTTGAAGCGGCTCGTTCCGCCTTTGCCGGCTTCATCCTGATGCAGGAAGGCGAGATCGTTCTCGTCGAAAATGCGGAAGAATTCGTCCCACTCGATCGGTTCCAGCGTATCTTCGGGCTCGCCGAAATCGATGCGCAGAATGCCGCCCTTGCCTTTCGTGCGAACGACGGCCGGCCGGCCATCCCGTTCTTCCACCCATTTCCGGATCTCGTCGTGATTGGTGGTCGTCTTGGCCTCGGACATGGATTTCCCTTTCTCGCAGAGGGGATTGGTGAGCGGTCCTAACAGCAGCCAACAGGCAATGTTCCAGCGGGTTGCACAGCCCACGTGCGAGCTGCGTGACCTCGGGCGGCGGGAACTTTGTTGAAGCAGGGAACAAACCTTTTACCGCGCAGTTCGGGGCGCCGAAGCAAAATCCGCAAGGGAGTCATCGTGAAACGCGTATTGGTTACGGGAGGTTGCGGCTTCATCGGCCGCCACGTCGCCCAGGAGCTCACTAACCATGGCTATCAGGTGCGCCTGCTCGACGCGCTCGTCGATCAGGTGCACGGCGCCGAAGCCATCAATCTTCCGACCGGAGCCGAGCTGATCAAGGGCGACGTGCGCAATCGCGACGCGGTCGCCGAGGCGGTTTCGAATATGGACGCGGTCATCCACCTGGCGGCCGAGGTCGGCGTCGGCCAGTCAATGTACGAGATCGCCCGCTATGTCGGCACCAACGACCTCGGCACGGCGGTGCTGCTCGACGCACTCATCAAGCATCCGGTCGAACGGATCGTCGTCGCGTCCTCCATGAGCATCTATGGCGAAGGCCTCTACCGTACCGCGGAAGGCGAGCGGATCGACAATGCGCGCCGCAAGCCCACCGACATCAAGGACGGCCTTTGGGATCTCAGATCGGCGTCGGGCGAAACCCTGTCGCCGGTTCCGACCGACGAGGAGAAGCGGCCGGATCTCGCCTCGATCTACGCGCTGACCAAATACGCGCAGGAGCGCGCCGTGCTGATCTTCGGCCAGGCCTATGGCATCGACGCCGTGGCGTTGCGCCTCTTCAACGTCTTCGGCGCCGGACAGGCACTTTCCAATCCCTATACCGGCGTTCTCGCCAACTTCGCCTCGCGCCTCGCCAACGGCAAGCGGCCGACGATCTTCGAGGACGGCGAGCAGAAGCGCGACTTCGTGCATGTGCGCGATGTCGCCACCGCGTTCCGGCTGGCGCTTAAGCAACGCCAGGCCGCCGGGCATGCCATCAATATCGGCAGTGGCCACGCTTATTCGATCAGCGAAGTGGCCCGTGTTCTTGCCAAGGCGATGGGCGTCCCCAAGCGCCCGCCTGAAATCCTGGGCAAGGCGCGCTCCGGCGACATCCGCAACTGCTTCGCCGACATTGCCAAGGCGCGCGAGCTGCTCGGCTTCGAGCCCAGGCATCGTCTGGAAAATTCGCTCGGCGAATTCGCCGCCTGGGTTCGCAACAGCGTCGTCGTCGATCGGGGCGCCGACATGCGGCGCGAGCTGGAAGAGCGGGGATTGGTCTCATGACCCAGACGCACCGTCACGCTCGCAGGGCGCCCGTGGCCGTTATCGGCGGCAGCGGTTTCATCGGCTCCAATCTCGCCGACAGCCTGCTGTCTGACGGGGAAACAGTCCTGGTCGTCGACAATCTCAGCCGGCCAGGCGTCGAGCAGAATCTCGACTGGCTGGCGCAGAAGCACGGCGACCGGCTCATCGCCGAAATCGTCGACATACGCGATCTGAGCGCGTTGGCCACAGCGTTGGCGCCGGCCAAAGCGATTTTCCATCTGGCCGCTCAGACAGCGGTGACGACTAGCCTGACCGATCCTGCTGAAGACTTCGACATCAACCTCAAGGGCACGTTCAACGTGCTGGAAGCGGCCCGCGGCACTGGAGCTCCCCTGGTCTTCGCCAGCACCAACAAGGTCTATGGCAGCCTGCCCCAGATCACGGTGCGGCAAGCCGACGATCGCTATGAACCGTTCGACGAGGAGGTGCGTACGAGCGGTGTCGATGAGAAGGTCGGCCTTGATTTCTGCACGCCCTACGGCTGCTCGAAGGGCGCGGCCGATCAGTATGTGCTCGACTATTCCAAATCCTACGGACTGCCGACAGCGGTGCTTCGTATGAGCTGCATCTACGGGCCGCGCCAGTTCGGCACCGAGGACCAGGGCTGGGTCGCGCATTTTCTCCTCAGCGCGCTGTCCGGCCAGCCGATTACCATTTACGGCGATGGCAGGCAGGTCCGCGACATCCTGCATGTGTCCGATGCC
Source organism: Mesorhizobium sp. WSM3859 (assembly GCF_002295065.1). Lineage (GTDB taxonomy): Bacteria > Pseudomonadota > Alphaproteobacteria > Rhizobiales > Rhizobiaceae > Mesorhizobium. Next base: position 29,857 of record NZ_NSGG01000019.1, on the reverse strand, counting down.
GTGGCCGCCTATCGCGGCGTGCTGGCCGGGATCGAGGACTTCAAGGGCCAGGCGTTCAATCTGGGCGGCGGCCCGGGCAACGCGGTCAGCCTGCGCGTGCTGCTGGCGGAGATCGCCGACATGACCGGCAGCGACATCCCGATCCGCCACGACCGCGGGCGCGTCGGCGATCAGCCCTTCTTCGTCGCTGATACGCGCAAGCTGCAAGCCGCGATCGGCTGGCAGGCGCAGGTCCCATGGCGCGAAGGCGTCTGCGATCTCGCCAGCTGGTTGCTGCGGCATCGGCTCCAATCGCGTCCCGAAGCCACGAGGTACGTCGCATGAAGGTAGCCCTGGTCAATCCTTATTGGACATACGAGCACAGCATCTATTTCGGCTGCCGTCAGCCGCATCTGCCGCTGGAGCTCGGCTATTCGAAGGCAATGCTGGAAGCCGATGGCCACGATGTGCTTATGCTCGATGGACAACTTCAGAGCCTCGATAACGCGGCGCTGGCCGAGCGTGTGGCGGCATTCGCGCCGGATATGACGGTCGTAACCACCGCGCCAACCTATCTGTTCTGGCGCTGCGCGCCGCCGGAATTGCGCGTTCCTGGAGAATTCCTCAATCATCTCGCCGGGCGCGGCGGACGCACGGTGGCGGTCGGACCGCATGGGTCGGCGACGCCAGCCCCCACCTTGCGCAAGCTCGGCGTCGATGTAGTCGTGCGCGGCGAATGCGAGGAGGTCGTGGCAGCGCTTGCACGGGAAGGCGACTGGAGCAAGGTCGCGCATACGGCTCGCCTCCAGGGCGGGCGTCTGGCCTGCAATGGCGGCGTTCATGCCAGTTCGTTCATCGATCATCCGGCGCTCACTTGGCCGTCCGATTGGATCGCGGCGCATGGCCACCACCACCACAGGTTCGATGCCGTCCAGAAGGGCGCTGGCGCCGAGGTGGAGGCCTCCCGCGGCTGCCCCTACAATTGCAGCTTTTGCGCCAAGATCGATTTTCGCGATGCCTATCGACGCCGAAATCACGATGCCATCGTCGCCGAGATCGACAGGCTGATCGCACAAGGGGTCGGCTACATCTATTTCATCGACGAGATCTTCCTGCCGCAGAAGGCGCTGCTGGAAGCGCTGGTCGATCGCGACGTCCAGTTCGGCGTCCAGACCCGCATCGACCTGTGGAAGCCGGAATTGCTGGAACTGCTCGGCGCGGCCGGCTGCGTGTCGATCGAGGCCGGTCTTGAAAGCCTGACGGTGGAAGGCCGTGCGATGCTGGCCAAGCGCTGCCGACTCGATACAGAGGGTCTGGCCGCGCTTCTCATCGACGCCCGCCGCAACGTGCCTTTCGTCCAGGCCAATCTGATCGGCGTCGTCGAGGACGATCCGGCGCTGGTGGATTATTGGCGCAAGCACCTCATCGATCACGGCGTCTGGGCGAACGAGCCCGTGCCGCTCTACCCCTATCCGAGCTCTCCCAGCTACCGCGAACTCTGGGGCGAACCCGACGACCTCGCCTGGGAGCGTGCGCATGAGCACTACCTCGCCTCCTTCCGCTCCTTCAGCGACATCCAGGACCAGCGCCCGCATGCGCTGGCTGAGTTGGAGTCCTCATGCTGCAATCACTGATCCATCGTCCGCGGCGCATCCTGATGACGACCGACGCCGTCGGCGGGGTGTGGCGCTATTGCCTCGACCTGACGCGCGAGCTGGCGGCCGGCGGCGACAGCATCGTGCTTGCCGGGCTGGGACCCGAACCTTCTCCGGAGCAGGCGCGAGAGGCGCGGTCTTTCGCCACGCTGGTTTGGCTGAAATGCCCGCCGGACTGGATGACGCGCGACGAAGACGATCTCCGCCGTTTGCCCGGCGAGTTGCAGACCCTTGCCGAGACTTATGCGATCGATCTCGTCCATCTCAATGCGCCGACGCAAGCGGCCGGGCTTGATCTGGCATGTCCTATCGTCGCGGTCTCGCATTCATGCGTGGCGACATGGCTGCACGCGGTGCGTGGGCAGGCGCCGGCGGACGATTGGTCCTGGCAGCGAGATCGCAACAGGGCCGGATTAGATCGTGCCGACATCGCTGTCGCTCCGAGCCGAAGCCATGCCGAGATGCTCCAAGCCTGCTACGGCGCGATCGCTGGCTTGAGCGTTGTCCACAATGGCGCCCTGCCAGGCCCGAGATCCGGGCGGCGCGAGCCTTTCGTCTTCGCCGCCGCACGCTGGTGGGACGAGGGCAAGAACGCTGCATCGCTCGACGCCGCCGCCGCGCTCTGCGACTGGCCCGTTCAGGTCGTCGGCCCGCTCGCCGGGCCTGACGGACAGCGCGCGCGTTTCGACAACTGCGTCCCGCTTGGTTCAATCGACCACCGCGAGGTTCGCCGTCTGATGAGGCGAGCCGGCATCTTCGTTTCAACTTCCATCTACGAGCCTTTCGGGCTGGCCGCCCTGGAGGCCGCGCTTTCGGCCACGCCGCTGGTGCTCGCCGATATCGCGACCTACCGCGAGATCTGGGATGGCGCGGCCATGTTCTTCAATCCGCGCCATCCACATGCGCTGGCCGGCTGCATCGAGAACCTGTCTCGCGACGAAAGCTTGCGGCGGAAGCTCGGCAGGCGCGCTGCGCGGCAGGCACGCCAATTCTCGCTGGGCAAGCAGGTGAGGATGATGCGGGACATCTACAACCGGGCGGCGCTGACCGCAGCGGGGCGTTGACCATGCGTTTTCTGTTCTACACCCATTCGGCGGTTTCCGACTGGAACCATGGCAACGCGCATTTCCAGCGCGGCATCATGCGCGAGCTTGTCGCGCGCGGCCATGGGGTGGCCGCGCTGGAGCCCGCCGATGGCTGGAGCCGATCGAACCTGCTCGCCGAGCAAGGCCCCTTCGCCGTCGAGCGCTTTCGCAAGGATTTTCCGGAACTAATGGTGGCCGCCTACGATCCCGGCTTTGAGCACGAAGCGTGGCTCGCCGGCGCGGATGTCGTGATCGTCCACGAATGGACGGACAAAGAACTTGTCGCGCGTATCGGACGGGCGCGAGCCTACTGCAACTTCACACTCCTGTTCCATGACACCCATCACCGCGCCGTATCGGCGACCGAGGCGATCGCGGCGCTTCAGCTGGAGCATTATGACGGAGTGCTAGTCTTCGGCGAAGTGCTGCGGGAGAGTTATCTCCGCGCCGGCTGGGGCAGACGGGTCTTCACCTGGCATGAGGCGGCGGACGAACGGCTGTTCAAGCCGTTGCCCGAGATCGACCGTGAGTCTGATCTCGTCTGGATCGGCAATTGGGGCGACGACGAGCGCAGTGCCGAGATCGCCGAATTCCTGATCGAGCCGGCAAGCGCGCTTGGACTGTCGGGAACCGTGCACGGCGTGCGCTATCCGCCGGATGCAATCACCGCGCTCGCGGATACCGGCCTGCGCTATGAGGGCTGGATCGCCAATGCCGATGTGCCGAAGGCCTTCGCCCGGCATCGCGCCACCATGCACATCCCGCGCACGCCTTACCGGGAGAGTCTGCCCGGCATTCCGACTATTCGCATGTTCGAGGCGCTCGCCTGCGGCATCCCGCTGGTCTCGGCACCTTGGTCGGATATCGAAGGGCTGTTCCGCGCCGGAACGGATTTCCTCTTCGCCCGCGACGGCGCCGAGATGAGTGGTCACCTCCGCGATGTGCTGAACGATCGCGAGCTTGCGGAAGCGCTGGCCGCATCGGGCCTGGAGACCATCCGTGCGCGGCACACATGCCGACACCGCGCCGACGAATTGCTCGCCATCCTCGCCGCATGCGGCAATCGCGACGCCAGTGAAATCAAACCTGCAACGGAGGCCGCCGCATGAAAATAGCCTTTTACGGATCAAGCCTCCTGTCGTCCTACTGGAACGGCGCCGCCACTTATTATCGAGGCCTGCTCAAAGCGCTGTCGCAGCGCGGCTATGACATCGTCTTCTATGAACCCGACGTCTATGACCGGCAGAAGCATCGCGACATCGAGGCGCCGGACTGGTGCAGCGTCGTCGTCTACGAGCCGACAGCGAATGCGCTAATGCAGGTCGCCTCGCGTGCCGCGCAGGCAGACGTTGTGGTCAAGGCGAGCGGCGTCGGCTTCGAAGACGATGCGCTACTGCAGGCGGTTCTCGACAATGCCCGCCCAGACGCGCTGACCGTCTTCTGGGATGTCGATGCGCCGGCGACCCTAAGCGAATTGCGCAACGATGCCGACCATCCGTTGCATGAGGCGCTGAAGAGGATCGGCATCGTGCTGACTTATGGCGGCGGCGACCCGGTCGTCTGGGATTATTGTGCGCTCGGCGCGGCCGAATGCGTGGCGATTTACAATGCGCTCGATCCTGAGACGCATCATCCCGTCGCCGCAAACCCGCGCTTCGCCTGCGACCTGGCCTTCCTCGGCAACCGGCTGCCCGACCGCGAGGCGCGCGTCGACGCCTTCTTCCTCGACCCGGCCCGTAAGCTCGGCGGCCAGCGCTTCCTGCTTGGCGGCTCCGGCTGGGACGACAAGCCGCTGCCGGCGAACGTTTCATGGCTGGGGCATGTCGGCACCAGCAATCACAACACCTTCAACGTCACGCCGAAGGCCGTGCTCAACATCAGCCGCGACAGCATGGCGGCCAACGGGTTTTCGCCCGCCACACGCGTCTTTGAAGCGGCTGGGGCCGGCGCGTGCCTGCTGACCGACGCCTGGCTCGGCATCGAGTTGTTCCTGACCCCTGGCGAAGAGATCCTGGTCGCGCGTGACGGCGCCGATGTCGCCGAAATCATGCGGACGCTGACGCCGCAACTGGCGCACGCGATCGGCGCGGCAGCGCTGCGGCGCGTTCTGGCCGAGCATACCTACACGCTGAGGGCTCGGCTGGTGGACGACATCTTCAAGGCGCATTTCGAGCGCCGCGCAATGGAGGCTGCGGAATGACGAAACCGCTCGACATCGTTTTCCTCGGACTTTCCCTGTCTTCGTCCTGGGGCAACGGCCATGCGACGACTTTCCGGGGACTGCTGCGTGCGCTCAACGAGCTCGGCCATCGCGTCACCTTCCTCGAACGCGACGTCCCCTGGTACGCGCATCACCGGGACCTGCGCGACCCCGATTTCTGCGACTTGCGCTACTACGAGACAGTCTCGGAGCTGCGCCGCAACCACCGGCAGGAGCTGCAGCGCGCCGACGCCGTGGTGATAGGCTCCTTCGTGCCGGAAGGCAGAGCGATCATCGACGACCTTGCTTCGCTGTGCACGGGGCAGTTCTGCTTCTACGACATCGACACCCCGGTGACGCTGGCGCGGGTTGCCGAGGACGATTGCGACTATCTTGCCCGCCGGCAGATTCCCTATTTTGACGACTATTTCTCCTTCACCGGCGGGCCGACCCTGGCGCGGCTGGAGTCCGAGTTCGGCGCCCGCCGGGCGAAGGCGCTCTATTGCTCCGTCGATCCAACGCGACATCGTCGCACCAGACACGCCGTCGAATGGGACCTTGGCTATCTTGGCACCTATAGTGCGGACCGGCAGCCCTCATTGGAAGCGCTGCTTCTGGAGCCTGCGCGGCGCCTGCCTGACCGCCCCTTCGTCGTGGCCGGCTCGCAATATCCGCCCGACGTCGCCTGGCCGGACAATGTGGGGCGGATCGAGCACCTGCCACCTTCCGAACATGCCGCCTTCTACAGCCGCCAGCGATACACATTGAACCTTACGCGGGCATCGATGATCGCGGCCGGATGGTCGCCCAGCGTGCGGCTTTTCGAGGCCGCTGCCTGCGGCACTCCGATCATAAGCGACCGCTGGCCTGGGCTTGACGATTTCTTCCCAGGACCGGCGATCGAGACGGCGTCCGATGCTGGAGATGTAGAAAAGATCCTCAGCGCCAAGTCCGAGCGGGCAAGGCTCAACATGGCCAGACTGGCGCGCGAGGCGGTGCTTTCAGGACATACCGCCATGGCAAGGGCACGTGAATTCGTTTCGGCGTTGACGCCGTCTGTCGGGACGCGTCCGGCGGTCGATCTGGACGTCGAAAGTGCAGCATGAGCGGCAGACAGGAGACCATCGAGATGCGGCGATCAAGAAGGGCTGAACAAACACGGACGGCGCTTGTTGCTGGCGGTGCCGGTTTCCTCGGCTCGCATTTGTGCGAGGCGCTGCTGCATGACGGCTATCGCGTGATCTGCGTCGACAATTTCCTCACCGGCAGAATGGAGAATGTCAGTTCGCTGGTCGGCCAGGCGCGCTTTCGACTGATCGAGCAGGATGTTTGCACCCCGCTGGAACTCGGTGAACCTGTCGATCGCGTTTTTAACCTGGCCTGCGCGGCATCGCCGCCTCGCTATCAAGCTGACCCGATCCATACGACCCGCACCTGTGTCATCGGGACCCTCAACCTTTTGGAGCTCGCCGCCACCAACGGCGCCCGCTTCCTGCAGGCATCGACAAGCGAGGTCTATGGCGATCCGGAACAGCATCCGCAGCGCGAGGACTATGTCGGTCACGTCAACTGCACCGGACCGCGAGCCTGTTACGACGAGGGCAAGCGCGCCGCTGAAACGCTATGCTTCGACTATCTGCGCGCCGAGATGGCCGATATTCGCGTCGCCCGAATCTTCAACACCTATGGACCCAGGATGGACCCCGCCGATGGCCGCATTGTCTCCAATCTGGTCATGCAGGCGATCGAGAAACGGCCGCTGACCATATTCGGCGACGGCCGGCAGACCCGCTCCTTCTGCTATGTCACAGATCTGGTCGAGGGATTGCGACGCCTGATGGATGTCGATCCCAACCCCCGCCAACCGGTCAATCTTGGCAATCCGGGGGAGTTCTCGATCCTCGAACTGGCAAGACTGGTACGCGAGCTGACCGGCACCAGATCGCCCGTGAAGTTCCTGCCTCTGCCTGAGGACGATCCGCGCCGGCGGCGCCCCGACATAGGCCGCGCAAAGGCGCTTCTCGGCTGGTCGCCTGAGGTGCCTCTCAGGCAAGGCCTGCTGCAGACGATCGTCTACTTTTCAGTGATGGACGATCTCGCGATCGAGCCCGTCGCTGCAATCGACAGAGCGGGTCGGGGAAAGCTGCAGAACCTGCAGCTCTGAAGCAGCGGCATCTTTTCACCGGGGCGGAACAACCAATCTATATTGCGGTTGGGGAATGACAACCGCGATGGAGGAAGAGCTGTGCAGCCGAAGCGATCAGTCAACGACATCGACCAGATGGCGGCGGCGGAAACCGCCGCGTTCCTGCGAAGAGCTTCCATCACTTATCTCGAGTGCTGCGTCAGCCTGATGATGACGCATCTGCAACGGGAGGAAGTGGCGAGTATCCTGGAGCAAGAAGCCGACATGCTGCGCAGGCTGGACTGACGCCTGCGGGCTTGGCCTTCAACAGCCCAGAAGCCGGACAAGTCCAGCTTTGTAACGTTCGACCATGCGCGTCGCGCGCATCCGCTCTTGCTCCTCGGGCGATTGCCCAGCAATCGTCCAGAGGCCAAGCTGAAACGCGAGATAACAGGGCTCCAAATAGTCGACCAAAGCCCGGTCGATCCATGTCGCCTGCTCGATGCAGCCCACCAGCTTCGAAAGCTCGGCGGCGCAAAGGTCATACTCGACCAGCGCGCCGGCAATGTCCCATTCTATGCCCTGGCAGCCGATAAGATCGTGCGAGCGACAATGATCGACCGCGTCCGTCTTGCGCAAAGTTCCATCCGGGTGGACCAGAAACTCCCAAGAATGCAGCCGTCCGTCGATCTCGACTCGGCGCGTTGGACACGATGATGGCTGTCGGGCAAACCATGTTTGCAAGGCGTGCCCCGACGTCTCCCCCAGCGCTTCCTCGCAGTTTTGCACCGCCATGCGTGCGAGTTGGTCCAGCGACGCGCCGATCTCGTCGGTCCGCAGCCTGGCGGCGCGCCAGCCGAGGTAATGCCCAAGCCATTCGATCAGCAAATCCCTTGCCCGCCCTCCCTGGTCCAGCCTGTCGGCATCGAGCCAGCGCTCGACCAGGAAGCCGTGGCAGAGGCCGGCAGGCCGAGCGCCAAAGCCCGCTTCGTGGAGTGCCTTGGCCGTACGCAGCTTGCGCTGTCCTGTCTCGCCAAGGCCCGCGAACTTGACCAGCCAGCGCTCGCCTCCGGACGAAGCCATGAATTTGCGCCGCTCGAACGCCGGGAATGCAGGCGGCCAGGCGCCTGTCGGCGCAGAGAGACACTCGCGCCATGCCCCGCCGGAAATCTCATGAAGCTCAACATCGGCCTTGCCAAGCAGATGTCTTATCCAGTCCCGCAGCCGGGGGGCGACCGCGCCGTCGAAGGCATCTTCGAACTCCGCGACATGGCCTTGGCACTGTGACAAGGCGGCAGCGACGGTCTCGGAAGGAGCTTGCGCGCCCGGTCCGCCGCGGTGGCTCGGGAAGAGATGAATGCGCTCCTGGTCGATCCCGTGCCGGCGAAGCCATGCAATGACAGCGTGAAAGGAGCTGCCGGAGAGGCCCGGGCCTTCATCGACGATAGCAAATTTGGCTTGCGGCCTGTCGCCCCAAGATCCGAGGAGTTCGGGCGCAGCACTTATGTGCCGGGAAAACGGATGGCCGATCGGTCGCACGCTGATAGGCGGCGGCGCATGCAGGGCGGCGGCGACCATCGCCGCGAGACCGAGTCCGATGCTGCGGATGCCGATGACACAGGTGTTTGCGCCCAGGCCGGACCGCAGGGCGGCAAGCAGATAGGTTTCCGGGTAGAGGGCGTAAAGCGCATAGCCTTCAGCTGGGCCGGTGGTTATCGTGCCGCCGCAGTCGATGGCGGCAAGCTTAGCAAGCAGCGACGCATCGAGCGCTCCGCTTCGGGCAAATCCTTGTTGCCAGGACCGCAGCACTTCCCGCGACAACTCGATGAGAATTGCCGACCCCAGCTTCTGCCTCGACGAACTGCTGTCGACGCCTGCGATGTCGAATTCCTCATCGGCAAGGCCCTGCAGAAGTTCAGAGGCGGTGACGAAAAGATCCACCACAGCGGCGTGACGTTCGAGGCCGGCAGTCAGATCGCCGATCGCTCGAGCCGCGGCCAAGACAGCCTCCCGGAGCTGTTCTGCGCTATGCGTTCGCTTGTGGTCGCCGAAGACGATCATACGCTCCTGCCTTGCTGTCTGGCCGCCAACGCGAAGCGGCGCCTGTTTGATCCGCAATCAGGCTCACCAATTTTTCGCAGCGCGAAGGAACATTCGAGGCCGCTCCCGGTTCGGCGGCGAGGAACTTACCTCCAACCGAAGAGGCAGTGGTTTCGTGACATCGAAGAAAGTTCGTATCGGCATCGTCGGCGTAGGCAACTGCGCATCATCCCTTGTGCAAGGTCTCTCCTACTACCGCCACGCCAATGGCAACGAGCCGATCCCCGGACTGATGCATGCCAATCTCGGCGGCTACCATGTCGACGATATCGAGGTGGTCTGCGCCTTCGATGTTGCGGAAAACAAGGTTGGGCGCGATGTAGCGGAAGCGATCTACACCGCGCCCAACAACACCTTCCGTTTCGCTGATGTCGCGCCGACCGGCGTTCGTGTGGAGCGCGGTCCGACTCTCGACGGCATCGGCAAATATCTCCGCGACACGATCGAAGAGTCCGATGAACAGGTCGCAGACGTAACCGCACGGCTCAAGGAAAGCGGGACCGAGGTGCTCATATGCTATCTTCCGGTCGGCTCCGAAGAGGCCGCGCATTTCTATGCAGAATGCGCACTCGATGCCGGCTGCGCCTTCGTCAATTGCATCCCTGTGTTCATCGCTTCGAGGCCGGAATGGCGCCGGCGCTTCGAGGAACGCGGCCTTCCCCTGGTCGGCGACGACATCAAGAGCCAGGTCGGTGCAACCATCGTGCACCGGCTGCTCGCCAATCTCTTCCGCGAGCGCGGCGTGCGCATCGACCGCACCTATCAGCTCAACTTCGGCGGCAACACCGACTTCCTCAACATGCTCGAGCGCGAGCGGCTGGAATCGAAGAAGATTTCGAAGACGCAGTCCGTCACCAGCCAGATCGACGTCCCGCTCGAGGCCGGCAACATCCATGTCGGACCCAGTGACCATGTCCCGTGGCTGACCGACCGCAAATGGGCCTATATCCGGGTCGAGGGCACCACCTTCGGCGGCGTGCCGCTCAATGCCGAGCTGAAGCTGGAGGTTTGGGATTCGCCCAATTCGGCCGGTGTCGTCATCGACGCCGTCCGCTGCGCAAAGCTGGCGCTCGACCGCGGCATTGCCGGCGCGCTCACAGGCCCCAGCAGCTACTTCATGAAGTCGCCGCCGGAGCAGTTCACCGACGCAGAAGCGCGCCTGCGCACGCTCGGCTTCATCGCCGGTAATGAGGAGCCGATGCTGGACGCCGCCGAATGACCACGACGTTTTTTCTCATCCGCCATGCGGCGCATGATCATGTCGGATCGTATCTGGCCGGGCGGCTCGAGGGCGTTCGCCTCGGCGAAGCCGGCCAGGCGCAGGCGTTGCATCTCGCGAGGCGGATGGCGCGAAAGCCGCTCGCCGCGATCTTCAGCAGTCCGCGCGAGCGCACGCTGGAGACCGCCAAGCCGATCGCCATCGCTTGCGAGATCGAAAAGATCGCGATCTGCAAGGAACTCGACGAGATCGACTTCGGCGAGTGGTCCGGAAAGACCTTCGAAGAACTGAATGGCGACGCAAGCTGGCGGCTTTGGAACGACCAGCGCCAGAGCGCCCGGACGCCGAGCGGCGAGACCATGCTGGACGTGCAGCACAGAATGATCGGCCTGATGAACGCGCTGCGCGAGAATGGACAGGATCAGTGCATCGCGCTTGTCAGCCATGCCGATGTGATCAAGGCGGCTGTCTGCGCGATCCTCGGCCTGCCGCTCGGCGACTGCTTCCGCTTCGATATCGCGCCGGCCTCCATAACAACGGTCGTCCACGGCGACTGGGGTTCCAAGCTGATCCGTTTGAATGAAATCGCCTGACGGGAGCGGTAACCGATGCGCATGGTTATTTTCGGCCTCACCGTCACATCCTCGTGGGGCAATGGGCATGCCACGCTCTGGCGTGGACTGATCGGCGCGCTGGCACCGCTTGGCTGGTCGATCAGCTTCTTCGAGCGCGATACGCCCTACTATGCCGGCGCCAGGGACATCGACCGGCTCAATGGCGGGAACATCGTTCTCTACCCGGACTGGGAGGACATCCGCCAGAAAGCTGAGGCCGCGGTACGCGAAGCCAACGTCGTCATCGTCACCTCCTATTGTCCGGATGCCGTGGAGGCCTCTCGGCTCGCCAACAACAGCTGTCGCGGCCTGAAAGTGTTCTACGACCTCGATACACCGGTGACGCTGGCGAACATCGAGCGAGGTGATTACCCGTTCTATCTCGAGCCGGACAGCTTGCGCCATTTCGATCTGGTCCTGAGTTATACAGGAGGGCCGGCGATCGACACACTGAAGAGCATTCTCGGCGCGCGCCATGTCCTGCCGCTTTACGGCCATGTCGATCCTGACCGGCACCGGCCGGCGCAGCCAAGGTCCGAGTTCGCCGCCGACCTGTCTTATCTCGGGACCTATGCCGAGGATCGACAGGCGGCCGTGGAAAGGCTGCTCGTCGTTCCGGCGGCCCGATTACCGCAGCGCCGTTTCGTCATCGGCGGGGCGCAGTACCCGCAGGACTTCCCTTGGAGCAGCAACATCTATTTCGTCAGGCACCTGCCGCCCGCCGACCACCCGGCCTTCTTCTCGTCCTCGCGCCTGACGCTCAACGTCACCCGCGAGGCGATGGCGCGACAGGGCTGGTGCCCATCTGGCCGTCTGTTCGAGGCGGCCGCCTGCGGCACTGCGATCATTTCCGACGACTGGGCCGGCCTCGACAGCTTCTTCACGCCCGGCAGCGAGATTCTGTTGGCGCATGGCACCGGCGACGTCGTTGCCGCGCTTGGCCTGTCGGACAATGAGATCGAAACGCTCGGCCGCCGCGCCCGGGAGCGCGTGCTAGACGAGCATACGTCCGCGCATCGCGCCGCCGAACTCGACCGCATTCTGAACGACGCTTTTTCGTCCATGGCGAGTGGTACAATGGAGGAAGTCGTCTGATGTTGGGCATCGTGCCTGCCGCGGGCCGCGGCAGCCGCATTCAACCGCTTGGTTTTTCCAAGGAGCTGCTGCCGGTCGGCAGCCGGCTCGACGGCCAGACCGAGCGCCCATGCGCGGTGAGCGAATATCTAGTGCGGCGGATGGTCCGCAACGGTGTCGACCGCATCTGCTTCATCATCGGTTCGGGCAAGTCGGACATCCTCGAATATTACGCCGGCGGCTATGACAATGCCGCAGCAATCTTCGTGGCCCAGCCTTCTCCGGTTGGACTCTGTGATGCGATCTTCCGCGCAGCACCGCTTGTGACGCCGGAAGAAACGGTCCTGGTCGGCCTGCCGGATACGATCTGGTTCCCTGAAGATGGCTTCTGCCGCCTGTCCGACGATCGGCTGTCCTTCCTGATGTTTCCGGTCGATCGCCCGGAACTGTTCGACGCCGTCGTCCTCGATGGGGACGGGCGGGTCGAGCAGATCCAAGTCAAGCAAGCTGACGCCTCAACAAACTGGGTCTGGGGCGCCTTCAAGATGCCGGGCAGTATCTTCCATCAACTGGCGGCGCTGTGGCGCCAGCGCGACGGCTTCGACGAGTATTTCGGCACTCTGGTCAACGCTTATCTCGCCGGCGGAGGTGAAGCTTACGGCGTCAAGGCCGGGACCGCCTATGTCGATGTCGGTACTTTCAACGGCTATCGCACGGCGCTCAGGCTGCTCGAATGCAACGATGCCGTCGACGATGGGACCCTGCCGATATTCGCATCGCAGGACCGCTCGCCAGTGCCAACTGTTCCAGGCGAAGGAGCTTAGCCATGCTGCATTCCAGCACGGAAATACGTCGGCGCATCGACGCATTGGGGCCGTGGTTTCACAATATGGAGCTAGCGGGTGTGGAGACCGCCCCCGATCATTTCCTCGGCAACTACCCGCTGATCAAATGGCGCAAATTCGCAGATGCAATCCCGACTGACCTTTCGGGCAAGTCGGTGCTTGATATCGGCTGCAACGCCGGCTTTTACTCGATCGAAATGAAGAAACGCGGCGCCGATCGCGTGCTCGGAATCGACTTCGACCAAGCCTATCTCGCCCAGGCGCGCTTCGCCGCTGAGATCGCTGACTGCGACATCGAGTTCAGGGAACTGTCGGTTTACGACGTCGCATCGATCGGCGAGCGCTTTGACATCGTGCTGTTCATGGGCGTGCTTTACCACCTGCGCCACCCGCTGCTGGCGCTCGACCTGATCCGCGCGCACGTCGCAAGCGACCTGATGATCTTCCAGTCGATGCAGCGGGGCAGCGGCAAGGTCCTGCCGCTTGAGCAGAACTACCATTTCTGGACACGCGACCTCTTCGATCAGCCCGAATTTCCGAAACTGCACTTCATCGAGCACTGCTACGCCGATGACCCCACCAACTGGTGGATTCCCAACCGTGCCTGCACCGAAGCGATGCTGCGCAGCGCCGGTTTCGACATCCTGCTCCACCCGGAAGACGAGGTCTATTTCTGCCGCGCGTCCGGCGAACCGACCGGCAGCGCCGCCGTCTATCCTTCGACGGGAGAGACCAATGATTGAAGCCGCCATGATCTGGAACGAGCCCAACAACAAATCGCACTGGGACCCGGACCTCGATCCGGACTGGAGCCGTTTTGCCACAATGGCGACTCTGGCGGCCGATGCGATCGGCCGGGAAAATCCTGCCATCACAAGGGTGCTGGGCGGCATTTCGCCGATCGATGCCGGCTTCATGACTCGGATGAAGGAATTCGGTGTCCTTGACCATGTCGACGCGGTCGCGGTGCATGGCTTCCCGCTGGACTGGAACCTCTGGCAAATCCACGAGTGGCCTCACAAGCTCGGAGAGATCGCGACGGTCGCGGACATTCCGGTGTGGGTCAGCGAAGTCGGTGTCTCGACCTTCGGCGCCGAGGAAGTGCAAGTGTGGGGCTTGCGCCGGACGGCGGAGCTTTTGCTCGGACTTGCGCCGCGCGTCCAGTGGTACAGCCTCTATGACCTGCCGCGTTCGTGGGAGGCGACGACGCGCCATCGGGAAGCGGAAGGTTCGTCCTATTACAGGCACTTCTACATGGGCCTGCTTCGCGAGGACGGCACGCCCAAGCCGGCACTCGAGGAGTTTGTGCGCCACACTCCGCAAATGGGCCTGGTGCAGTGGTTCCATTATGAGGACCATCGGCTGGACGACGCTGTTGCCTGGATGGAACGTCTGGGCGTCACACATCTACGCACCGGCCTGTCCTGGGCCGACAGTTTTCGGCCGAATGCGCTGGACTGGTTCGATCGTCAGATGGAGGCGCTGGCCGACTTCAACGTCACCGTCACCTTCTGCTTCACCCCGGAGCATCGGGGCCTGCAGCCGCATCACACCAGCCCGCCCCAAGTCCCTGAGGAATTCGCCGAGTTCTGCGCGGCGATGATCCGGCGCTACGCTCCCGCGATCGGCGACGACATGGCAGCAACGCAACGTGTGTCGGCGGCGTGGTGAGGGCGGGCGCGATCAGCGATGACACTGACTGTCCTCAACGTCGCCTATCCCCTCGCGCCCGTCGGGCCGGATGCGGTCGGCGGAGCCGAGCAGGTGCTGTCGGCGCTGGATCGGGCGCTGGTTGAAGAAGGCCACCGTTCGGTTGTTGTCGCCTGCCACGGCTCAAGCACGGCCGGCGTCCTGGTAGAGACGCAAGCCGAAACAGGCGTGCTCGACGGGGCGGCGAAGGACCGAGCTCATGAAACGCATCGCGATGCGATCGCGGCCGCCCGCGCTCGCTGGCCCATCGATGTCGTTCATCTCCACGGGATCGATTTTGATGCCTATCTGCCTGACGACGGTCCCACCCTGGTGACACTGCATCTGCCGCTCGGCTGGTACCCGCCTGAGGTGCTGGCGCCGTCACGTGAGGACTTGTGGCTGCACGCGGTCTCGCAGGCGCAGCACAGGACGGCGCCGGCAGGGTCGAGGCTTGCGAAGCCTATTCCAAACGGTGTTGATATCGAGGCGCTGAACCAGCCCCGGTGGCGGCGCAATTTCGCGCTGGTGCTCAGCCGCATCTGCCCCGAAAAGGGCATCCATCTCGCGATAGAGGCAGCCAAGCGGGCTGGCGTGCCCCTGGCGATCGCCGGCCAGGTCTATCCCTACGAGACCCATCTGCGCTATTTCGCCGACGAGGTCCGCCCTCGGCTCGATCGGCAGCGGCGCTTTCTTGGACCATTGGGCTTTCTGGCCAAGCGGCGGCTGCTCAACACCGCCCGCTGCCTTGTCATTCCCAGCCTTGCCGCCGAAACAAGCTCACTTGTCGCGATGGAGGCGCTCGCCTGCGGCACGCCGGTCGTCGCGTTCCCGAATGGCGCCCTTCCCGATGTCGTCCAGCACGGCAGGACCGGTTTCCTGGTCAATGACGTCGAGGAGATGGCAAAGGCCATTATCGCTTCCGGAGCCCTGGACCACGAGGCATGCCGGGCCGAGGCGCGCCGCCGCTTCTCGCTTGAGCGCATGATCACATCCTACATGGATGCTTACGAAGCGCTGGCGAAGCTTGGCACCCGTCGCGCCTTGCTGGGAACCGGCTGATGGGCGGTCTACGCACCGAGATCATTCGTGACGCGAGAGCATTCGAGGACCTGGAGCCGCATTGGTGGCGGCTCTGGCGGCGGAGCATATCGGCCACGCCGTTCCAGTCTCCTGCCTGGCTCATTCCGTGGTGGCGGACATTCGCGCCCGGCGACCTTGCGGCCATTGCAGTATGGAGTGGCGACGCCCTCGCCGGCCTGGCGCCGCTCTATGTCGAAAGGCATGATCGCGACCAGCGCCTGCTCCCCATCGGCATTTCCCTGAGCGACTACCTCGACATCTTGTGCGCGCCGGAACTGGAGGTAGAGGCTGGCACCGCCATTGCCGACGCGGTGCTCACGCTCACATGGTCGCAATGGATCCTGCCCGACCTCCCGGCCAACGCCTTATCGATGAGCCTCGAACTGCCGAATGCCGAAGAACGCCGAGCGATGGCGCACGCCGCCTGTCCCGTGCTGCCGCTCGACGGCGATCGAACCCTGGCCCGCTCGGTTCCCGCGAGACGAAGACGCCAGTTGCGCCGCGCCGAGCGAGCTGCCCGGCGAAGGGGAGCCGTTGTCGTCAGCCTCGGCGAGTCCGATCCGCAGATATTTCTCGAGAGGCTGATCCGGCTGCATCGGGCGCGCTGGGCCGGTCATGGCGGGGGCGTGCTGTCCGACATGGCGGTGGAATTTCATCGCAGGGCGCTGCCGCGGCTTGCCGATAACGGCCTGGCGCGCTGCCTGACGATCGAGATCGGCAATGCCGTCGTCGGTGCCTATTATGGATTCCATCACCGCGACCGGGCCTATGCTTATCTCGGCGGTTTCGATCCGGCCTATGCCGAGGAAAGCCCCGGCGCGATCCTGATCGGCCATGCCGTCGCCGGGGCCGCCAGCGAGGGCGCGAGGGAGTTCGATTTCCTGCGCGGACGCGAAAGTTACAAATATGGCTGGGGCGCAAAAGACCGCTGGACAGCGCAGAAAGTCTGGACTCGGAGCGCGCCGCCGTGACCGCCCTGAGGCAAACCGGTGCGATTGCCAGGCGCCTGCTGGAGGATTGCATGTTGGACGGCCTTTCCGTCGACAACGCGCTGGCGAGATTGGCTGTCCATATCGATAATACGACCAGCGCGGCGCAGTTGGCGAATATCGCCCTGAAGATGCGCCCGAGCCATGTGCCCCGGCAGTACTGGTTGGAAGAGATCGCCACAATGCTTTGTAACAAGGCCGACGCCTTTGACGCCGTCCGCAGGGCTGCTGCCTGCGTGTCGCATGATCGCCCGGACGGCGAGCCGGCTGCCGTAATCGTCGCGCGGCTGGCCGGTGGATTCGATCGGGCGGCGGCCATCTCCCCGGCGGCCAGCGTGCAACTGTCGTCGTTGGGCGACGAGGACAGGCTCTCGGCCACAACCGGCGAGATTGCCTTGTGGCTGGAACGGCAAGGCATGCTCGGCGCCCGCAAACACATGTTGGACATCGGCTGCGGCATAGGGCGCCTCGAACATGCGCTTGGCGCCATGGCGGGATCTATCGTCGGCATCGATATCTCGCCCGGGATGATCGCCATCGCGCGCCGGCGATGCGCCGGCGTCGCCAATGTGGAATTTCGCGTCACCTCGGGCCTGGATCTCGGTGACTTTGCCGAGGCAAGCTTCGACGACGTGCTTGCTCTCGACAGTTTTCCTTACCTGGTGCTTGCCGGTGTTGCCGAGCGGCATTTCGGCGAGATCGCGCGCGTGCTGCGGCCGGGAGGGATGGCAGCGATCCTCAATTATTCCTATCGGGCGTCGCCGGATATCGCTTCCCGCGATATCAACGGTCTTGCCAGTGCCTATGGCATGGATGTCCTGGTCAACGGCGAAATGCCTTTCCGCAGTTGGGACGGCACGGTCTTCCTTATCCGCCGTGGCGGCGGAACATAACACGCCGGCAGCAGTTCGGTCGCCGAACAGTTTCACGCAGGCAGACCAGGGAGACGAACAATGGCGACCGGCGGCAAGAAGCATATGGGCCGGGGCAGCCAGGGCAAGGGCTCCGGAACCGGAGCGAAGACGACGCTCGACAAGGACATGGTCGGCGAGAACGAGGTCCTGTCCAATCGGGACAAGAAGCAGCATACGGAGCAACGCGGTTTGGACGGCAACCGGATCAAATCCGATCAGTACCAGGACCACGCGGCGAACCGTCTTCCGAGGGAATAAGTGCAGGCCCGAGGATCGCCTTTGCCACGAAATCCGAAGACAGTATCCGGGACCACCGCAGCTTGCGGCGGCGCCTTGCAAAGGCCGGTGGGGTATGGGGTCTCTATTGTTGAGAGAATGCGATGTCTCGCAGGAGCCAGCGCGATCTTTGCGTCCAGGCGATCCAGAGCCTGGACCAGGAGATCGCATCCCTGTTAACCGCGATCGAGCGGGAGAAGGTCCCTGACCGGCTGACGAGGCTTGCACTCGAACTGCAGAACGCACTGATCGAAAAGCGCAATATGATGGCCGAGCCCGGCTGAAGTTCTCCAGCGAAGGATGCGTGCCGTCCTCCGAGACCGGGTCGAAGGCATTGGCAGTGACTGCGCTGTGCCAGCATGACCAGTGGAACATTAACATAAGTGAATCGTTGTAGCCGGTTAGGAGTCATCCCGATGGCGCAGGATGGCAGAACCCCGGAAGTGGACGAACTCGTTCGGCGGCTGGTCGCAACGACGGGCACCACCGAAACGCAAGCGCTTGAACTTGTTGCCCTGCTCGGCCTGAATTGGGCTTCGTTGATGAGAAAGGCGAAAGTCCTGCAAGCAACTCAGCGCCGGTAGGCTGGCTTTAGCGTCTTGCGCCTTCGGTGTCCCAATGGTCGTCCGAAAGTTGACGTCGTCGCTCGATCAATGCTTGCGGCGAGCTTTCCCCGAGGAACTCCAGAACACCGGCACGGGCACGATTGAGACGGCTTTTGACGGTGCCGACAGCGCAACCGCATATCTCAGCGGTTTCTTCGTAGCTTACGCCCAGCACGCCGATCAGCACCAGAACCTCACGCTGATGGGACGGCAGTTTCTGGATGGCTCGATGCACTTCCTTGCTTTGGACGGACCAATCCTGCGACGGCTCCGAGATTGGCCGGCTGGAGGCGCAGTCAAGCAGCCCGGGTGCCTCCCTGGCCGCGGCTTTGATGCGCGTGTAATGCGTGTTGCGCATGATCGTGAAGAGCCAGGACTTCAGGCGCGTGCCCGGCTCGAACTTGTCCAGGTTGGCAAGTCCCTTGGTCAATGTCTCCTGCACCAGATCGTCGGCGTCATCGGGCACCCGACAGAACGTTCGCGCAAAGGCCCGCAAGGCAGGAATAAGATCGACGACGGAGATTTCACCGGCGTCAGGGTTCGACAAATTTTGCTCTCTGGGTGACAATTTTCCAGGCCCAGCAACAGGAATGGATGAGATACAGACTAGGGAGAATGCCTGAGGAAAAGGAACGTTCCTGTTTTCCATCGCTCGGCCGAAACTTTTGGCCAAGGGGCTCCATCGATGGAAGCGGCAACATTCAATGGGTCGCTTCGATCCTCGGCTCCTCGATATACCAAGGCATGGAAATGATCACGATGTCCGATCCGCCGAACTCGAGCAGTTTGGCGTGCAGCCGGCGAGCACGATGGGTATGCAGGATGTACTGCCACCAATTGGGCGGCACCACCTCCGGGAGCAGCACCGCGATGGTGCGGCCACCGAATTCGTCTCGCAGCACCCTGGTCTCCTTCAGCAATGGCTCGTACATCAGCCGGTAATCGGCATTGAGGAGAACCAGGCGGGGCGGGCGCAGGCCAGCCGCCCTCGCCGGCGCTTCCACATCCTTCGACCACCTCCCGCGAATTGCGCGCTCTTCGTCGCTCTCTTCACCCGACAGGCGCGCCACATGGACGGCAATGACATCTTTCGACAACTGAAAGGCAAAGCTGAGCGCCTTGTCGGTCATGCTGTTCCACTGCTGGGTCACGACGAGAACGACAGGCGGTTGAGTGTTGCCGAGATTGAGCTTTCCAGGCTCGCGCAAACCGGCCTCGAGATGGTCGTAATAGCGCCGCACCAGCCGCAGGAGGACGATCACCAGAGGAATGACGATTACCGTTATCCAGGCCCCTTCCCTGAATTTGGCGATGACGATTACGACGAGCGCCAAGGCGGTGATGGCGCCGCCGAGCGCGTTGATCGCCAGATGCATACGATGGCCAGCGCGCTTCGGGCCCATCTCCGTCCGCAGCGCCCTCACCCAATGCAGCACCATGCCGGTCTGCGACAGCGTGAAGGTCAGAAAGGCGCCGATTGCAAAGAGCGGGATCAAATGGTCGGTGATGCCGCCAAACACCACCAGCAGCAGCCCCGTGGTGAAGCTCAGGTAGAGTATGCCGACAGAGAAAACCAGCCGGCGGCCAACCATTGCGAAGGGCTTGGGAAGATAGCCGTCTTCAGCCACAATGCGGCAAAGGCGGGGAAAGTCGACGAAGCTGGTGTTGGCTGAAAGCGCGAGCACGCAGAGCAGGCTCCCGATGGCGACGTAATAGAAAATACCGTCGCCGACCACGGCATGCGCAAGCTGCGAAAGAACGCTCTGATAGCCGTCCTTCTCCTGGTCCATCGCGCCGAGGCGATAGCGTGCCGACAGGAAGGCGATTCCGCCAAGCAGAAGCCCCAGGATCAGGCAGATCGCCGCCAGTGTGCGCCGGCCGTGTTTCACGGCCGGGTCCTTGAAGGCGATCATGCCGTTGCTGACCGCCTCGACACCGGTCATCGCCGTGCAGCCGCTGGCGAAGGCGTGCATCAAGAGCAGCAGGCCCACGCTCTCGGTCGGCTGCGGCAATGGCGGCGGCGGAATTACCGGCGACGGCTGGCCGCCCGCCAGGGCCGCCTTCCAGACGCCGATCGCAAGGATCGCCAGAAAGCTCGCCACGAAGAGATAGGTGGGCAAGGCGAACAGCCGGCCGGCATCAAGCGTGCCGCGCAGATTGACGACGGTCACCAGGAGCAGGATGCCGAGGCAAAGCCAAAGCGTGTAGGCGTGCAGCGAGGGCAGCGCGGAAACCAGCGCGCCGACGCCTGCGGAGATGCCGACAGCGACGTTGAGCACGTAATCAACCATCAGCGCAGAGGCGGCGAGCAGGCTGGCATTACGGCCAAGGTTTTCGCGCGAAACAATGTAGGCGCCGCCATTGCTGGGATAGGCCGCAATGGTCTGGCGGTAAGAGAAATAGAGGACGGCGAGCAGCCCGACGATGGCGCCCATGATGGGTCCAATATAGGACAGCCCTGCGGCGCCGAGCGGGATCAGGATCGTCAGCGCAGCTTCAGGGCCGTAAGCGGACGAGCCCATCCCGTCGAGACCCATCGCCGGCACGCCTTCGAAAACTCCGATCTTGCGCTGCGACTGTTCCTGATTGGCCAGCCGGCGGCCGAGAATCCATCCAAGTATCGACATGTCGCGATCCCGAGAAACGTCTCCCGAAGAGCGCGGAGAGAAGAATGTTCCTCGACGATTCGAGCGCGCGGCTGGAGGCGTTTGGCACTTCGACGGAGAAACCGGTATCTGCTCGCCCCAACGACTCCCCTCGCGACCGAAACAGTGCAAGTCGCCTTGACGCGCAAACGATTCGTGAACCGAAGCGATCCAGAGAAATATTTCGTTGGTTTTTTGTTGGCTTTGTTGCCTGGGATTGGCAGTCAACAGCCTGGAAACAAGCCGGAATTTCTTGCGCTTGGATTCCGCTTCTGGGGCACCATCACCTCTGTTCACCAGACGTGATCGAGGTTGCGCAGGAAAGCTTATCGCCTATCAATCGGGTGGTGAGGGTGGGAATTCTATTTGTACCATATCCACACTGAACGTTTTCTGTGTAACAAACCGCGTAACAATGAGCAGCAAACAATCAACAATTTCAATGCTATAGGCATGAAATCGAAAGACGCTCTCTCCGCCATCAAATTTCCTAATAAGACAATGCTGTCAGCTACTTACATCATCCATTGGAGTACTTCCAGGTTGAAGGTCGAGGGGGTGGTTATGAATCCTCGGTCAATCTATTGTGGATACATTTGAAACTGTCGGGCCGGCAGCTCGTTGCCAGATCGGCCGGCGAAATCTGCGACATTTGAACACAGATCGCGCTTCTTGATCGGGCTGAAAACGCGATGGAAGCTTTCAGGCTAACTCGATTTCAGCCAACTCGTCAGCAGCCTCGTGGACACCTTGGGAAGCTGCCCGTTCGTACCAAACCCGGGCAGCGGCGGGATCGCGCTCACCGGCGATACCCTTGGAGAGATATCGGCCCAGCATCAGTTGCGCGTGCCCATGTCCACCCTCGGCTGCGGCCACGAACCATTTCTGTGCCGCCTTAGGATCGAAAGACAGACCTTGGCCAGACTCGTACAGCGCGCCGAGGGCAAACATCGCCCCAACATGACCGGCGAGAGCTGCGCGCTCGAACAACCGCGCCGCCACGGCAGGTTCCGGTAGGCCACCTCGTCCGTTGAGCAGCATTTCTCCAAGGGCAGCCTGCGCGTCCGGAAAGCCGGCTTGGGCCGCCCGCTTATACCATAGGCGAGCCTGCTTCGGATCCGGCGCCACGCCGCGCCCGTCTTGGAGGGCTCGCGCGTACATATACTGTGCTTCGGGGACCCCTTCGGCGGCGCGCCTCAGCCATTGCGCCGCCTGTGTCTCGTCCTGGCTGACGCCAACGCCGTTGGCAAAACAGAGCCCTAGATTGAACGCGGCAACCAGATCGCCTGCAGATGCAGCCTCTTCAAACCAACGAGCAACGCTTGCACGGTCAACCGGTTCGCCCGTTCCTTCGAGAACGAGATTTGCGAGGTCGGTCCGTGCTTCAAGATTTCCGCCTTCGGCGGCTGCTCGCAGCCAGCGCGCACCCTCCTCCGAATCCTGCGCTACGCCGTTTCCAGTAAGATACAGGGACGCCAAAGCGCGGGACGCGGCTTGATGACCGGCCTCCGCAGCCTTCCGATACCATGCTGCAGCCTCTACGAAGTCCTGCCTTCCGCCTTGCACGTAACGTTCGCCCAGAAGATACGCTGCCTCGGTGTTGCCGGTGAGCGCGGCACGGCGCATCCACGCTTCGCCGGCATCCGGGTCGGGTTTGACGAGTCCGCCTTCGATCAGCGCCAGCCCCAGTCGGAACTGAGCTGCGGCCAAGCCTCCTTCCGCGGCTTCCTGATAAAGCCGAGTGGCTTCGGGCAGATTGCGTTCCACGCCTATCCCCTGCTCGTTGAGCACGGCCAGGAGATAGATCGCCGTCGGCAAGCCGGCGCTGGCGGCCTGCCGAACGGCACTCACGATCATTCCTCGCTTGGCGGGATCACCAAGCCGCGCGAGCGAAAGGGCTAGCCCGAGAGCTCCTTCGGCAGAGCCGCCGGCAGCCGATTTCTCGTACCAGTGAAGTGCGGCATCTGCGTTGCGCATATGCTCTGGACCGCTGGTAAGGATATAGCCAAGGATGGCTTGCCCGGCTGCGGACCCTGCAGCAGCTGCCTTCTCCGCGACAGCACGCGCTGCGGCAAAGTCCGGCTCGCCGGTGGAATCGCGTTGGAACAGGCGTTGTGATTGAACGCCCGGTTCATCTTCCGCCGATGCAAGCCCACTCACGTAAAGAGCAGCCAGAAGCGACTGCGCCTCGACGTTTCCATGCTCGGCTGCCCGCTTGAGCCAGCGCGCACCCTCCGACCGACTGGCAGGCACACCTGTTCCTTCGAGGTAGCTCCGAGCAACTCGATACTCCGCCTCGACGATGCCCGCGCGAGCCGCGACGCTCATCAGCGCAAAGGCCTCGGCGGCCCTTCCGTTGTCGGCAAGTTTGATCGCCCGGCGGAAGGCGACTGCCGGGGACGCTATGCTTGCCAGCCGATCAAGTATCGCCATCCGTCGAGAACCTGCTGACCATCACGGCTCCCGCATCGCCTCCTGGCTGACAGGGAGCATCGCGCCAAGAATGTATTTTAGCACCGTTCTCTGGCCGACCTTGACATCGGCTGTGACCGGCATACCGGGCGTAACCGCAAAACCGGCTGGCACGCCATGTAGGGCAACCTGATCGAGGGAAATCCGCGTCCGGTAGAACGGCTCGGAGGGAAGCATGGCGAGGGAATTGTTCGGATCCCGTGCCTGCTCCTGCGCCGAAAACGAATCCGGGCTGAGCGCCCGCACCGTCCCATGGGCGAGACCGTATTGCGAATAAGGGAAGGTGTCGAACTTGATGACGACCGGATCGCCGACATGCACGAAACCGCTGCTTCGCCCGACGATGTTCGTCTCGATCTCGAGCGGCGCGTCGGCCGGCACCAGCGTGAAGAAACGCTCGCCGGATTGCAGGACCGAACCGACCGAAACTTTCGCCACCGATTGAACGATGGCATCCGACTCGCTCTTCAGCTCGACCAGCTGTTTACGGAGCTTCGCCTTGTTGAGCAGTTCGCGGGCATCGGACATCCGCGCGCTTGCCTCCGAAAGGCTCTGAGAGACTTCGGCCCGCCAGCCCTGAATGAAGCTGTCACGATCCGCTGCCACTGCGGCCTGCTGGCGCTTTGCAGCTTCCGCAGTCTGCTCGGCGTTGCTGAGCGCCCTCGACATCTCCGCGCTATTGTCTTGGGCCAGCAGCGTGTTGAGACGACTTCCCACCTGCCTCGCTTCGAGTTGCTTGCGCATCTGCTCGATCGAAGCCGCGACGGCCAATCGCTGGCGATAGCCGTCGGCGTCCGATTGCGAACGCGAGATTACCGAGGTCAGCTCATCGTGCTGGCGGTCAAAATTCTCGACCTTTGCGTCATAGACAGCCTTGCGGCGTTCGAATATCGATGCCTGCAGGGTCCAGCTCGGATCCAGGCCATCGTAGCTGAAGACCTGGCCCGCCGCTTCCGCCTTCAATCGGGCGACCTCCGCCTCGAGCGTCGACACTTGCGTGGCGAGCGCAGCAAGGTCCGCCGATGCGAAGGTGGCATCCAGGCGGGCAAGTATCTGCCCAGCCTTGACGCGCTGTCCCTCGCGCACCTCAATGGAACGGACAATCGCCGTCTCCAGCGGCTGCACAACGATGTTGGGCGATTGTGAAACCACGAGCCCGCGCGTCGTTACCACTTGGTCGACCGGTATCAGCCAGGCGAGCACGATCAGCGCAATGACGAGGCTGAAGATAATCCATACGATGCCGCGTGCTACCAGCGGGATCGGCGCGTTGGCGACAGCAGTCGACGGCCATTGAAACTCCAATATTGCCGGAGTCGTCGGGTCGGGGCTCTTCATGCGCCAACGGGAAGATGGAGCTATGAGAGAGGTGCTGCTCATGGGCCGGACCGCACTTGAGAAGACATGTTCATATCAGCCTAGGCGGCACGACGGTCGGGCGAGCGCCTCGTCCATCGAGATGCCGGTTTTGCTGCGACCACAACTGGCGATACACAGAGCATCGCTCGAGCAACGTCGCATGCGGCGCGACATCGAGCACCTTGCCCTGGTCCATGACAAGAATCTGGTCGCACTCGGTCAGCGAGGCAAGACGATGCGAGACGATGATCATCGTGCGGCCGCTGGCGATACGCATCAGGTTGGCATTGACCACGGCTTCGCTTTCCGGATCGAGCGCGCTGGTCGCCTCGTCGAGGATGAGGATTGTCGGGTCATGAATGAGAGCTCGCGCAATCGCCAGGCGCTGCTTTTGACCGCCGGACAGGTTGGGCGAGCCCTCCTCTATGTAAGTATCGTAGCCGTTGGGCATCCGCTCGATGAATTCCTCGGCGCCGGCAAGATGCGCGGCGCGCATCGCATCCGAGAGCGTAAGGCCGTTCCTTCCAGCGATGATGTTGTCACGAATCGAGCCGCGGAACAGGAAGTTGTCCTGCAGCACCACGCCAAGGCCCCTGCGGAGATGACGCAGGTTGATCTCCTTGAGGTCGACCCCGTCGAGTTTGAGGAAGCCCGTATAGTCCCGGTTAATGCCTTGCAGGAGGCGCGCGATGGTCGACTTTCCCGACCCGCTGCGTCCCACGATCCCGAACATGGTGCCGGCCGGAATGTCGAAGCTCACACGGTCGAGTGCGGGCGTCTTGGTGCCGGTGTAGCTGAAGCTCAGGTCGCTGAACGTGATCTGGCCGCGCAGCTTTGGCCTCAGGCCCGCAGCGGTCGAACTCGTTTCCGACGGCCGGTTGAGCACTGAGGCAACCTCGCCGATCGCCGCTCCGACCTCCTCATAATCCTCCACCAATCTCGCCAGCCCGACCAGGGGCTGCGCGACGCGCTGGGAGATCATCATGAATGCGAACAGGCCGCCCACCATGTAGCCGGAGCTGTCGTTCATCGCCAGATAGGCGCCGATGAGCATGGTGCCGAGCACCATCACCCGCTCGATCGGCGTGACCAGTGTTTGCGGCCAATTGGCAAGCCGCCCAAACGCCAGGCGCGCCTTGCCCGCTTCCGCCACGCGGTCGTCCCAGAGCGCCTTACGTTGCGGCTCCAGGCCAAGCGCCTTGACGGTCTTGATCCCTACGACGGTTTCACCGATCGCAGCCGACTTCCAGGTCTCGGCCTCGACCACTTGCTTGTATCTACCGCGCAGGGGCTTGAGGAAGGCAAGGATGATCAGCATGATCACGACTGCGCAGGCGACTACGATCCAAGCAAGCGCGCTGTTGACATAGAACATCACCGGCACCAGCACGCAAAGCGTGATCAAGTCCAAAAGCGTGCTCAGCAGCTTTCCCGTCATGAATTCGCGGATGCGATAGATCTGAGCGAGATGGTACATCGTCTCGCCGGCCGGATGTCGCTCGAAATAGTCGAGTGGCAGCCGCAGGAGCCGGCCAAAAACATGCAGCTGCAACTTGGTATCCAAGCGCGCGCCGACGACATTGATGATCAAGCGCCGCGCGTGGCCAAGCAGCGTCTCATATGCGAACACGACACCGATGATCGCCGACAGCAGCACCAGCGTCGATATGCTGTTGAACTGCAGCACCTTATTGACAACCGTCATGACGATGAGCGGCGGCAGGATGGTCAGGACGCTGAGCGTGACGGACGCGATGCCAATGTCGCGCAGCGGCCGGCCTTCGAGCCGCACAAGCTCCGCCAGCCATTTGAGCGTGAATGGCGCGTCTGCCGGAACGTAGGAGCGAGCCGCGCGCAACAGCACGGCTTCGCCGGTCCACACCTGCGACAGCCGCAACTCATCGATTGCGACGGGACCTTCCGCTTCAGGCGCATCGACGCTTTTGAGGAAGACCACGTTCCGTTCGGCGCTGGCTCCGGCGAGAATTACGGCACCGCCATCGCCGAGCAGAAGTACGACGGGCCCGGCCTCGTGAAAACGCAACAGATGGGACCAGCGTATGCGCACGGCACGCGACCACATGCCTGCGTTTGCAGCCCATTCGGATAGGTCCGCCGCAGTCACGCCGGCGCCTTTGAAATCGTTCGGATCGAGCTCCACACCGTGATAACGGGCGGCTCGCAGCATTGCCTTCAGCCGAGGGTTCAGATGGTCGATCTCGGCCGGGCCGCCCGGGACGAAATGTGCTGCCCTGCTCGCGGTCGCCTCGGCGACGCCGGCATCGGCTTCGGCAGGCACCGGAACAGCCTTGATCCCGGGATTCGAAGGCACGCTCACCATCGAGTTTTCTTCCACCACGCAAACGAATGCCGGGGCATCCTCAATCGGGACGCTTAGTCCAAGGCACCCGCAACCTCCTTATACCCTGAGCGGGCCGTCCTTGCGACTCTCGCAACCCCACTTACTTCCACATGGTGAACGCGCGGGCCGTCCTTTGAAGGAGCCCGCGCGTTCCATGTTCCGTCTTGAGCCGGCGGCTGTCCTGAGCCGCCGGTCGACATTTCCTTTTACCCTTGCGGCTTCAGCAGATCCTTCAGGATCGACTTGGCCGTGTGATCGCTGTCGGTATGGCCCACGCCGGACTTGGTCGTATCCAGGTTCGGGTCGGTGCTTGCGCCGCCACCCTTGCCTTGGCCAAACCCGCTGACCTTGCCGAGGGCGCCCAGAAGATCGGTCGCAACCGAACCTCCAGCCATTCCGACGAGGGAACGGAGCGAGGTATAATCGCCCTTGCCGCCGCCATTGCCGCCGGAACCGGACGACAGGAACTGCGTGGTGTCCTTGAGGCCAAGCGTGCTGGCCGTGACATTGGCATTGTTGCCGCCGCCATTTCCCTTGCCCTGGCCACCTGCAGAGTTGCCCTGTCCCTGATGGCCGCTGTTGTCGCCATTGTTGTGGTCGCCGGAATTGCCGGGCGGTGGCTGTTGCCCATTGCCGTGTCCGTTATTGCCCTGCTGACCACCATGATCGCCGGTTCCACCGCCCGGGCCCGTCGGTCCGGTAGGCCCGGTCGGACCGGCCGAACCGGTGGCTCCGGTAGCGCCTGTAGCACCCGTCGAGCCGGTTGCACCGGTCGAGCCGGTGGCACCCGTGGCGCCTGTCGCTCCGGTATCGCCAGTCGCTCCGGTTGCACCCGTGGCTCCAGTCGCACCTGTGGGGCCGGTTGCTCCGGTGGCACCGGTTGCCCCGGTATCACCAGTCGCGCCCGTGGCACCAGTTGCTCCGGTAGCGCCGGTCGCACCCGTTGCGCCAGTTGCACCCGTTGCCCCGGTATCACCCGTCGCACCGGTTGCACCTGTCGAGCCCGTGGCGCCTGTCGAACCAGTTGCGCCGGTCGAACCGGTTGCTCCAGTTGAGCCAGTCGCACCTGTCGAGCCGGTTGCGCCGGTCGAACCCGTGGCACCGGTTGCTCCGGTAGCACCGGTCGAGCCTGTGGCACCTGTCGAGCCTGTGGAACCGGTTGCTCCAGTTGCACCCGTCGAGCCCGTGGCCCCGGTCGATCCGGTTGCGCCGGTCGAGCCGGTTGCGCCGGTCGAACCCGTGGCACCGGTAGCTCCGGTAGCACCAGTCGAGCCAGTCGCACCTGTCGAGCCTGTGGAACCGGTTGCTCCAGTTGCACCCGTCGAGCCTGTGGCACCAGTGGATCCAGTTGCACCCGTCGAGCCCGTGGCACCTGTCGAGCCGGTTGCGCCGGTCGAACCCGTGGCACCGGTTGCTCCGGTAGCACCTGTCGAGCCGGTTGCGCCGGTCGAGCCCGTGGCACCGGTTGCTCCGGTAGCACCTGTCGAGCCGGTTGCTCCTGTCGAGCCCGTAGCACCCGTCGAGCCGGTTGCGCCTGTCGCGCCGGTGGCACCCGTCGAACCCGTAGCACCCGTCGAACCAGTTGCGCCGGTCGAACCCGTGGCACCGGTTGCTCCGGTAGCACCAGTCGAGCCTGTGGCACCTGTCGAGCCGGTTGCGCCGGTCGCACCTGTGGCGCCGGTTGCTCCGGTAGCACCCGTCGAGCCGGTGGCACCTGTCGAGCCGGTTGCGCCGGTCGAACCAGTTGCTCCGGTCGATCCGGTAGCACCCGTCGAGCCAGTCGCACCCGTCGAGCCCGTGGCACCTGTCGAGCCAGTCGCACCGGTCGAGCCCGTTGCGCCGGTTGCTCCGGTAGCACCAGTCGAACCGGTCGCACCCGTCGACCCAGTCGCGCCGGTCGAGCCTGTGGCACCTGTCGAGCCCGTGGCGCCCGTCGAACCAGTTGCTCCGGTCGAGCCGGTTGCTCCAGTCGAACCAGTCGCACCCGTCGAGCCCGTGGCGCCGGTCGACCCAGTAGCACCTGTCGATCCGGTTGCGCCGGTCGAACCCGTGGCGCCCGTTGCTCCGGTAGCGCCCGTCGAGCCTGTGGCACCCGTCGAGCCGGTTGCGCCGGTAGCACCAGTGGCGCCCGTGTCACCAGTTGCGCCGGTTGCACCTGTCGAGCCCGTGGCGCCGGTCGAGCCGGTAGCACCTGTCGAGCCGGTTGCGCCGGTCGAACCCGTGGCACCGGTTGCTCCAGTGGCACCCGTCGAGCCGGTTGCTCCGGTAGCACCAGTGGCGCCCGTGTCACCAGTCGAACCAGTCGCACCTGTCGAGCCCGTGGCGCCGTTCGAGCCGGTTGCGCCGGTCGAACCCGTGGCGCCAGTTGCTCCGGTAGCACCAGTCGA
Source organism: Mesorhizobium sp. WSM3859 (assembly GCF_002295065.1). Classification (GTDB taxonomy): domain Bacteria; phylum Pseudomonadota; class Alphaproteobacteria; order Rhizobiales; family Rhizobiaceae; genus Mesorhizobium. Next base: position 180 of record NZ_NSGG01000019.1, on the reverse strand, counting down.
GCCTGTGGCACCCGTCGAGCCGGTAGCTCCAGTCGCACCAGTGGCCCCCGTATCACCTGTTGCGCCAGTTGCACCCGTGGCGCCCGTCGCACCGGTCGAACCGGTGGCACCGGTCGAGCCCGTGGCACCGGTTGCTCCAGTTGCACCAGTGTCGCCAGTTGCGCCCGTCGAGCCTGTGGC
>NZ_NSGG01000018.1 GCF_002295065.1 Mesorhizobium sp. WSM3859 | reverse complement strand
CAGTCTCTCGCCAAACCATCGCCGGTCCTCCCGGCTGGCGAGAAAACTGTCACCCATCTAATCGGTCCATTCTGTTACCTATCTATCCGGTTCGGACACGCCTTTCCTCTCCCCCGTCGATCGGGGGAGAGGTGTCGAGTGAAGCTCGACGGAGTGGGGGTCGACCAGCACCAGCTGCTGCCATTTCAAGCCGGGGGCGATGCTTCGCCTCGATTGAGGCCGGTAGCTGGTTGTCAGCGCATCCGCATTTGAGCAGCGGCTTCCCCCACTCCGTCGCCGCTTCGCGGCGCCACCTCTCCCCCCTCCGGAGGGAGAGGAAAAGGGGAGCTAAACATGCAGCGCGTGCCCCAACGCCTTCAGCGCCGCTTCCTGGAACCCTTCGCCTTGCGTCGGATGCGCGTGGATCGTGCCGGCGATATCCTCCAGCCGCGCGCCCATTTCGAGCGCCAGGCCGAAGGCAGCCGACAGTTCCGACACGCCTTGCCCGACCGCCTGGATGCCGAGCACCAGGTGATTGTCGGCGCGGGCCACGACCCGCACGAAACCGTCCTCGCCCTGCCTGGTCATCGCCCGCCCATTGGCGGCGAACGGGAACTGGCCGATCTTGACCTCGCCGGCGAACGCCTTCGCTTCTTCCGGTGACAGGCCGGCGGTGACCAGCTCCGGATCGGTGAAGCAGATCGCGGGAATGGCGCGCTTGTCCCAGCTTCTTTTATGGCCGGCGACGATCTCGGCCACCATCTCGCCCTGCGCCATGGCGCGGTGCGCCAGCATCGGCTCGCCGGTGACGTCGCCGATGGCATAGATGCCGCGCATCGAGCTGCGGCACTGATCGTCGATGCGGATGAATTTTCCCGCCCTGTCGAGGTCGATCTGCTCCAGCCCCCAGCCCTCGGTCAGCGGCTTGCGGCCGACCGTGACCAAAATCCTGTCGGCGGCGATCTTGGCACTCTTGCCATCGGCGGTTTCCACCAGCAAAGCATCGCTCTTGGTAGATAGCCCCTTGGCTTTCGCGCCAGTCATCACGTCGACGCCGAGCTCGCCGAGCTGCTTCAGCACCGGCCTCGTCAGCTCGGCATCATATTGCGCCAGCACGCGCGGCAGCGCTTCGACCACCGTGACCTTGGCGCCCAGCTTGGCGAAGGCCATGCCGAGCTCGAGCCCGATATAGCCGCCGCCGACGACCGCGAGCTTCTTCGGCACATCGCTCAGCGCCAGCGCCTCGGTCGACGAGATGACCGGACCGCCGAACGGCAGGAACGGCAGCTCGACCGGCGCCGAGCCGGTGGCGATCACCACCGTTTCGGCGCGGATGACTTGTGTCCCGGTCTCGGTCTCGACCTCGACGGTCTTGCCGTCGCGGAACGTTGCCCAACCCTGCACGGTCTTCACCTTGGCCTTCTTCAGCAGCCCGGCCACGCCGCTGTTGAGCCGGCTAACGATACCGTCCTTCCAAGCGACGGTTTTCGCTAGTTCCAGCGTCGGCGCGGCGACCTTGATGCCGAGCGGGTCCTTGCCGGCGGCCATATGCGCTATTTTCTCGAACTCCTCGGCGGCATGGATCAACGCCTTGGACGGGATGCAGCCGACATTGAGGCAGGTGCCTCCCGGCTTGCCCGCCTCGACGATGACGGTGTCGACGCCGAGCTGCCCGGCGCGGATGGCGCAGACATAGCCACCCGGCCCGGCGCCGATGACGAGCAGCTTGCAGGAGATTTCTTTCATGTTGGCTGTCCTCTCGGCGATGACTGGTGCGCGCCTTCCCTTCCCCCCTTGTGGGGGAAGGTGGATCGGCGCGTCAGCGCCGAGACGGATGAGGGGTGTTCCAGCGGAGTGAGACGTCGGCTTTCCCTGGAACACCCCTCATCCGTCGCCTTCGGCGACACCTTCTCCCACAAGGGGAGAAGGGGGAGCGCGCATGCCGGCGCCGCGACGTTCGAGCCCAACATCCGCCGCCTCAATCCACGAAGATCAGCGCCGGCGTCTCGAGCAGAGCCTTGATGCGCTGCACGAAAACCGCGGCATCCCAGCCGTCGATGACGCGGTGGTCGAAGCTGGACGACAGGTTCATCATCTTGCGCGGGATGAACTGCGTGCCGTCCCACACCGGCCGCACCATGATCTTGTTGACGCCGATGATCGCCACTTCCGGATAGTTGATGACCGGCGTGGTCGCCACGCCGCCCATGGCGCCGAGCGAGGTGATGGTGATGGTCGAGCCGGACAGCTCCTCGCGGTTCGCCGTGCCGGCCTTGGCCGCATCGGCCAGCCGGTTCACTTCCACAGCACTATCCCAGAGGTCGCGCGCCTCGGCATGTTTTACCACCGGCACCACCAGCCCGTTGGGCGTCTGCGCGGCGATGCCGATATGGATGCCTTCATGCTGGTGGATGATGCCGGCTTCGTCGTCGAACAAGGCGTTGAGGTTGGGCTGTTCGGCGATGGCCTTGACCATCGCCCGCATCAGGAAGGGCAGCAGCGTCAGCTTCGGGCGATCCGCCCGCTTCTCCTTGTTCAGCGTCGCGCGCAGTTCCTCCAATGCCGTGACGTCGACCTCCTCGACATAGGTGATGTGCGGGATGCGCGATTTGGCCAGCGACATCTTTTCGGCGATCTTGCGCCTGAGCCCTACGACCTTGATGTCCTCGACGCCGTCCTTGCGCGCAAGTCCGGTGGCGCGGGCGAGCTGCGGGCCCCGCGCCACGAACGCATCGATGTCCTCATGGCTGATCCGCCCGGCCGGACCGCTGCCCGGCACCTGGCGCAGGTCGATGCCGGCTTCCTTGGCGCGCAGCCGCACGGCCGGCGAAGCCAGCGGCTTCTCACCTTCCGCGCGCGGCGCGCCGGAGATGGAGGCAGGGCGCGCGGTCTTCGGCGCGGCACGGTTCGTTTTGACGCCGTCATCCTCGGGCTTGTCCCGAGGATCTGCCGGCCTTGAAGGATGCGGCGTCGCCATTCCTGATGGACCGGTGGATCCTCGGGACGAGCCCGAGGATGACGGCGGTGTTTCTTGGCCGGGCCGGACGGAAGGGCGAGAGCCGCGGCCAACCCCAGCGGCGTCCACCCCAGCGGCGGTGGTCTTCTCGCTGCTCTCATCGGCGGCGGCCTTCACATTGCCTTCGCCGGCCACCTTCAGCCGCACGATCGGCGAGCCGATCGCCACCGTCTCGCCGATCTCGGCGCCGAGCCACAGGATCTCGCCGTCGACGGGCGAGGGGATCTCGACGGTTGCCTTGTCGGTCATGACGGCGGCCAGGACGGTGTCCTCGCGCACGAGGTCGCCGACCTTGACGTGCCATTCGACAAGCTCGGCCTCGGCGACGCCTTCGCCCACATCGGGAAGCTTGATGACGTGTTCGCCCATGTCAGGCCTCCCCCTAAGCTTCCAATGTTTCGAAGAGCGCGCGGCCGACCCGCGCCGGGCCGGGGAAGTAATCCCATTCCTGTGCGTGCGGATAGGGCGTGTCCCAGCCGGCGACCCGTGCCACCGGCGCTTCCAGATGGTAGAAGCAGTTCTCCTGCACCAGCGAGACCAGCTCGGCGCCGAAGCCGGAAGTCAGCGTCGCTTCATGCACGACGACGCAGCGTCCGGTCTTCTTCACCGAGCTGACGATCGTGTCGAGGTCGAGCGGAAGCAGCGTCCTCAGATCGATCACCTCGGCGTCGATGCCGGTCTCCTCGGCCGCAGCCTGTGCCACATAGACCATCGTGCCATAGGCGAGCACCGTCACGGCCGAACCCTGGCGGCGGATCGCCGCCTTGCCGAGCGGGATCGTGTAATGGCCGTCGGCGACCTCGCCGAGCTCATGTTTCGACCATGGCGTCACCGGCTTGTCGTGGTGGCCGTCGAACGGCCCATTATAGAGCCGCTTCGGTTCGAGGAAGATCACCGGATCCGGATCCTCGATCGCCGCGATCAGCAACCCCTTGGCGTCGTGCGGATTGGAGGGCACGATCACCTTCAGGCCGGAGACATGGGTGAACAGCGCTTCTGGGCTTTGGCTGTGCGTCTGACCGCCGAAAATGCCGCCGCCAGTCGGCATGCGCACCACGATCGGGCAGGTGAAGTCGCCGTTCGAACGGTAACGCAGCCGCGCTGCCTCTGACACGATCTGGTCGTAGGCCGGATAAACATAGTCGGCAAACTGCACCTCGACACAAGGACGCAGCCCGTAGGCGGCCATGCCGATGGCCGAACCGACGATGCCGGATTCGCTGATCGGCGCGTCGAAGCAGCGGCTCTTGCCGTATTTGGCCTGCAGGCCTTGCGTGGCGCGGAAGACGCCGCCGAAGAAGCCGACATCCTCGCCATAGACGATGACTTTGCTGTCGCGGCCCATCGACACGTCCATGGCGTCACGGATCGCCTCGATCATGGTACGCCTTGGCATGGTCAGACCCCCGCCTGCTGGCGCTGGCGCCTGAGATGCGGCGGCATCTCGGCATAGACGCCCTCGAACATGTCGCGGGTCGACGGCTTGCCGCCGGCATGCAGCGTGCCGTGGCCCTCGGCCTCCTTCTGCGCGGCGATCACCGTCTCCAGGATCTCGGCTTCCGCCTGGGTGTGGCGATCCTCGGACCAGACGCCTTTGTGGATCAGGTGGTTCTTGAGCCGGATAACCGGATCGCCGAGCGGCCAGGCGTCGGACTCGGCCTTCGGCCGGTAGGCCGACGGATCGTCCGACGTCGAATGCGCGCCGGCGCGGTAGGTGACATATTCGACCAGCGTCGGTCCGAAATTGGCGCGCGCCCGTTCCGCCGCCCATTTCGCCACGGCATGCACCGCGAGGTAGTCATTGCCGTCGACGCGCAGCGAAGGAATGCCGAAGCCAAGGCCGCGTGCGGCGAATGTGCCGGAGCCGCCGCGCGCGATGCCCTGGAAAGTCGAGATCGCCCACTGGTTGTTGACCACGTTGAGCACGACCGGAGCCTTGTAGGTCGAGGCGAAGACCAGCGCCGCGTGAAAATCGGACTCCGCGGTCGAGCCGTCGCCGATCCAGGCGGCGGCGATGCGCGAATCGTTGGAGATCGCCGAGGCCATCGCCCAGCCGACCGCCTGGATATATTGCGTCGCCAGATTGCCCGAGATCGAGAAGAAGCCGTGCTCCTTCGAGGAATACATGACCGGCAGCTGCCGGCCCTTCAGCGGATCGGCCTCGTTGGAATAGATCTGGTTCATCATCGTGACCATCGGATAGCCGTCGGCGATGAGAAGGCCTGCTTGTCGATAAGTCGGGAAATTCATGTCGCCCGGCTGAAGCGCCCTGCGGAACGCGCAGCTCACTGCCTCTTCGCCGAGATGCTGCATGTAGAAGGAGGTCTTGCCCTGGCGCTGCGCCATCTGCATGCGCGCGTCGAAGGTCCGAAGCGTCATCATGTGGCGCAGGCCTTCAAGCAGTTCCTGGTCGCTGAGCAGCCCCGACCACGCCCCAACCGCCTCGCCGGCGCGGTTGAGCACGCGGATGATGGAGAAAGCCATGTCGCGGATGGTGCGCGGATCGACGTCGATCTCCGGACGCGGCACCGAGCCGGCCTTGGGAATGGTCACATTGGAGAAGTCGGGCGTGCCGCCGGGCCGCACCTCCGGCTCGGGCACATGAAAGCGCAACATTCCAGCATCGGCCATGAGCTCACATCCTCCAATGTTGCCGGTGCGATCTTTGCACATCCGCGCCGCCACACCAGTGCGAATTCGCCGAGTCTGGCCACGGCCTTCCTCCCCGGCCCCGGCCTCGGCAAGCCGATGCGGCGCGCAGGCTCAAGATGCAGATATGGCGACGAAATTTCTTGTCGATGTTTTCGCCCTGCGCGCAATTTGGCGGAAGTTTGCGAGGCGGTTGCCGTTAGAAAATGCAATTGGGAGGCTGCGGCCGGGCGCGACCTCCCCTTCTCCCCTTGTGGGAGAAGGTGGATCGGCGCGCAGCGCCGAGACGGATGAGGGGTGTTCCAGCGGAGTGAGACGTCGGCGTTCCCTGGAGCACCCCTCATCCGGCCGCTACGCGGCCACCTTCTCCCACAAGGGGAGAAGGAGATGGCGCTGGTTCCCCCGCCCCGCCTCATGCTAACCCATCCGCCATGGCACAGAAGAAAGGATACGAGGTCGATTCGTGGCTGGCGAGGCCGGACCCCTCCATGGGAGTCGTCCTGCTTTACGGCCCCGACCGCGGCCTTGTCGCCGAGCGTGCAAAAGCCTTCGCCGTGAAAACTGGCCTGCCGCTCGACGACCCCTTCTCCGTGGTCAAGCTCGACGGCGCGGAGGTTGACCGGGATGAAGGCCGGCTGCTCGACGAGGCGCGCACGGTGCCGATGTTTTCCGACCGGCGGCTGCTTTGGGTGCGCAATGCCAGCGGTCAGAAGGCGCTGGCCGACGACATCAAGGCGCTGACAGCCGAGCCCGCGCGCGACGCCATCATTCTCATCGAGGCCGGCGACCTGAAGAAGGGCACCGGTTTGCGGGCCATCGTCGAGGCCGCCGGCAACGCCATCGCTCTGCCCTGCTATGCCGACGAGGCCCGCGACCTGGATTCGGTGATCGACGACGAATTGCGCAAGGCCGGCATGTCGATGAGCCTGGACGCCCGCCAGGCGCTGCGCCGCAATCTGGGCGGCGACCGGCTCGCCTCGCGCGGCGAGATCGAAAAGCTCGTGCTCTATGCGCACGGCCGCAAGGAGATCGGCATCGAGGACATCAACGCGCTGTCGGGCGACGTCTCCGGCGCCTCCTTCGACGCCGCCGTCGACGCCATGCTGGACGGCAAGGTCGGCGATTTCGACATCGCCTTCACCCGCCATTGCCAGTCCGGCGGCCATCCGTTCCTGGTGCTGTCCTCGGCGATGCGGCAATTGCAGGCGATCCAGGCGATGCGCGGCCAGATGGAGAGCGGCGGTCGCAACGCCGCCTCGGTCGTTGCCGGCGCCCGTCCGCCGGTCTTCTTCTCGCGCCGCAAGCTAGTGGAAAAGACGCTGGAGCGCTGGAACGTCGATGCGCTCGGCCGCGCGTTGGGACGGCTGCAGACGGCAGTGCTGCAGACCCGCAAGCGGCCGGACCTGTCGGAAGCGCTGGCGAGGCAGGCGCTGCTGGGGATCGCGATTGAAAGCGCGAGGCTAGGGCAGCGCGGCTAATCTCCCCCCTCGGGGGGGAGATGTCGCCGAAGGCGACAGAGGGGGTCGCTGCGCGTCGAGCGCCGACGCCTTCCGTGGCGAAAGCGGACGTTGGCGCTCTATGTGAGACGACCCCCTCTGGCCTGCCGGCCATCTCCCCCTCGAGGGGGGAGATCGGCTGCTCCGGCGCTTTCGCCAATCGTCTGCACCGGAAAGAAGGAGATCGTGATGCGCTTTAAAGGCGGTGGCGCGCCGTCGCACTTGTTCTGCCGCTCAGTTCATCATCATCGCGTCCATCGGCTGGAAGGTCGGCAGCGCCTGCGGAAAGACCAGCACCGCTGCGCCGTAAACAAGTAGGGCGACGCCCGACACCTTCGCGATCCTCTCTCCATACGGGAATGTCTTCTCCGCAAAGACCAGCAAGGTGACGACGGCCATAGCGGCGACGTTCATGATCCCGAGCGGAAAAAGCGTGAGGAACAACAGCCAGCAGCAGCCCAGGCAAAAGAGCCCATGCCGCACGCCCATGCGCACAGCGCCCCATCGCCCATCGCGCCATGACGTCAGGATAAACCCGATCGGCGAGCGGCATTTGGCCAGACACAGGTCTTTCAACGGGGAGAGCTGATAGGCGCCCGCCATCATCAGCAGCGCGCCGCCGATGCGCGCGGCCGTCGCTGCGGACAATCCCACCTGCGCGGCAAGCATCTCCGCGCCCGCCGCGCCGGCGAAAGCGAGAACGCCCGTTGCCGTCCAGACAAGCATGTAGCCGGCTACGAACAGCCAGGTCGAGACAAAGGCCTGGCCGCGGCTCCGTTTGCCGCTCTGCACCTGGTGAAACGTCAGGATCATGGGCGCGACCGCCGGAAACATCATGGCGATCATCATGATCAGCCAGACGGCAAGAAACAGCGTGGCCGTCATGCCCATGGTGGGGGAGTCCATGCGCATGTCGACGTCCATGCCGGTCTGCTGCCAGGCAAGCAGCGCCCACCACGCCGCCGCGGCCGCGGCAATCAGCAGCGTGAGAATGATGTTTCGCTGCAGGGTCAGCGGCATGAGCGGGCCGTTCTGCTGCCAGGCGCTAGAGCAATTCCAGGAAAAGTGTGAGCGGTTCTCCGTCCGGAATTGCGTAAAAACAAAGGGATAGAGCGGATCGCCGTTTCCGTGAAACGGTGAAACGCTCTAGTGCTGGCCGGACCAGTTGATCGGCGCGTAATGCCCGTTGCGGCGGGAATTGTCCCAGCTCATGCCATGGTCGCTGAAGGTGCTGCCTGAGGCCCCCATCGCCAGACCGAGCCAGTCGGGATTGACCGGATGGCCGGTGGCCGCCCACATCTCGCCGTCCTCGCGCATGGTCGGCAGCGGTTCGACCGCCAGCTGCGCCACGCCCGCAATCGCCGCCGACCGTTTCTTGCCGTCTATCCGATAGTCTATCGGAACCTTCCTGGCGCCGAGATTCGTGCCGATCATCGGCGCCAACACCGCCATCGGACCGCCCGCGCCGCCGGTGAAGATCGCGCCCAGCGCCTCCGTTTGCCGGTCATCGGCCCGTTCGTCGATATAGGCGGCAGCCGTCCAATTGCCTTCCGCCATCGGGCCTGGTGTGTGCGCGACCATCGCGACGTTGAGCCCATCCAGTCGAACGTCACCGTAATTGCCCTTGTCGATGTGAAAGACCAGACCGACGTCGCAAACGCCTTTGGTCGGCTTCGATGTCAGCTGCGCGTTGGTGGATATCAGACAGGGACATACGACATCGCAGCTGCAATTTTCGAAGTAGCTTCCGGACAACTGCCAACTGACCGCCATTTGCTCCTCCCGTTGGCGTCAGGCGCGTCGGGCATATCGCTTTGACGAGGCGGTGCCGTTCCGCGAACGCTAGGAACAGCAGATGGCCCTCATCGCGACTGACCGGCACGCCAGGGCATAATTTAAGATCAAGCTAAAAGAGGGTACGCCGTTGCCCCCGACTGTCAAGCGGCGGGCTCCGGGTTGAATTCGCCAGCCGAGATACCGGCTGATCTCCCCTTTTTGGCTTCGGCATGCAAACATTTCCAAGCGCTGGTCTTTGGTAGCGTGCATGGCAGCTTGGCGCATGCATCGTCCAACATAGCGCTCGTCGCCCCCCACTCCGTCTCGGCTTCGCCGAGACACCTCTCCCCCGATCGACGGGGTAGAGGAAAGGTGCCAAGCCTTTTTTTGCCCTCAACGGCTCGTCTAGCGACGCTCCTTTCCTTTCCCTCCGGAGGGGGGAAAGGTGGCGCTGCGAAGCAGCGACGGATTGGGGGAACCACGTGGCAATCAAGCCGAGGCCCGATCAGTCACGCCACTCACAAAATATGTGCGTTAGATGAACGTGGGGGAAATTAGCCGTCTCCGCGGGCCTGCGCCAGCCACCGCCGTCAACAAAAAAGGGCCGGCGCATCGCCAGCCCACTATTGTCTATCACCGATATATCAGTCGTATCCAGCCTTAAGGCAAAATCTCAAATCACGGCAAATACCGTGGCGCCGCAGCCGCCTACCGCTCGTCCTTCAGCCGTCGGCACAACTCGTCGAGCTGCTCCAGCGAGCGGTAATCGACGCGCAGCGTGCCGCCCTTGCCCTTGTGGTCGATGCTCACGATCATGCCGATTGTGTCGGTCATCAGCTTCTCGAGCGCCAGCGTGTCGGGGTCCTTCTCCGCCGAACTCGGCGCGGACTTGGTCTTGGCCGGCGTCGGGCCGGCGGGCATCTGCGCCAGCGCTTCGGCCTGGCGCACGGAAAGCCCTTCCTTGACGATGCGCTTGGCAAGCCCGGCCGGGTCCTCGGCGGTGACCAGCGTGCGGGCATGGCCGGCCGACAAGTCGCCGTCGACCAGCATCGAATGGATGACCGGGGGCAGCTTTAGCAGCCTCAGCGTGTTGGCGACATGGCTGCGGCTCTTGCCGATCACCTGTCCGAGATCGGCCTGGGTGTAGCCATGCTCGTCTATCAGCTGCTGGTAGCCTTGCGCCTCCTCGACCGGATTGAGGTCGGCGCGCTGCACGTTCTCGATGATCGCCAGTTCCAGCGCGGTGCGGTCGTTGACGTCGCGCACGATCAGCGGGATCTCGGTCAGGCCGGCGCGCTGCGCCGCCCGCCAGCGCCGCTCGCCGGCGATGATCTCGTAACGGCCGGGCTGCGACGGCGAGGGGCGCGCCACCACCGGCTGCACCACGCCATGCTCGCGGATCGACTGGGCAAGGTCGGTGAGCTCGGCGTCGCCGAAATGCCGGCGCGGATTCTTCGGGTTGGGGGTGACGAATTCGATCGGCACCTTGCCGTCGGCCGCAACCGCCGCGTTTGGCTTTTCCGGCGTCGCCGGACGGTCGATTTCGCCGATCAGCGCCGCGAGGCCACGGCCCAGTCTTTTTCTTGATTGGTCTTCGCTCATTATAAGTCCAGATCGTTTCGGAATCGAATCGGCTGATTAACCACGCCTGCCAGGCGCGGCTCAGGCGGCGCGCAGCTTGCGCTCGCGGCGGATCACCTCGGAGGCGAGCTGCAGATAGGCTTGGCTGCCCAAGCATTTCAGGTCGTAGAGGATCGCCGGCTTGCCGTAGGACGGCGCCTCGGAGACCCGCACATTGCGCGGGATGATCGTCTCATAGACCTTGTCGCCCATATGCGTGCGCACATCCTGCACCACCTGGTTGGCGAGGTTGTTGCGCCCGTCATACATGGTGAGCACGATGCCCTGGATGGTGAGATCCGGATTGATCGTGCCGCGCACCTGCTCGACCGTCTCCAGCAACTGGCTGAGACCTTCGAGCGCGAAGAACTCGCATTGCAGCGGCACAAGAACGGAATCGGCTGCCGCCATTGAATTCAAAGTCAAAAGATTGAGCGAGGGCGGGCAGTCGATCAGCACATAGCCGAACGGCGCCGAACGCTCCGCCGCGGCGCGCAGCGCGTTGCGCAGCTTGAGCACCCGATCCGGCGCCGAGGCGATCTCCATCTCGATGCCAAGCAGGTCGAGCGTGGAGGGAATAATCGACAAGCCCGGCACGGCCGTCGGCACCGCAGCCGCCTCCAGCTCGAGCTCGCCGGTCAGCACATCGTAGGATGACGTGGTCCGGTCTTTGCGATCGATGCCGAGCCCGGTGCTGGCATTGCCCTGCGGATCGAGATCGACGATCAGCACGCGCTCGCCGATCGCGGCCAGGGCCGTCGCCAGATTGATGGCCGTCGTCGTCTTGCCGACGCCGCCTTTCTGGTTGGCGACAGTGATGATACGCGGTGCTGTGCTCATGGGCCTATGCCAGTAATTCATTGCTGTTTCGCCGGGCGCAAGTCGCTGATTTCGAGGATGACGCCATGGGGGTCGGTCATGCTCGAATGTTCTACCAGATCGAAGGCCCAGCGGTGAGTGCTTTCTTCCACTTCGGCCCGGTAATCCCGGCCTTTGTGGAAAAGCGCGCGCGCCCCTTTGGTCAGCCAGGGCGCAGCCAGATCGAGCAGGTCGGGGAGCGCCGCCAGCGCCCGTGCCGTGACGATTTCCGGTTTAGAAACAAGCGCATAGCTGTCGTCGATGCGCTTCGCCAGGACCCGCGCCGGCAAATCGAACTGGCCCACGACAGACTGCAGGAACGACGCCTTCTTGCGGTTGCTTTCGACCAGGTCGATCGAGGCGCCGGGACGCTCCTTAAGCAGGAAGCCGAGCACCAATCCGGGAAACCCGCCCCCTGAGCCGAGATCGACCCAGCGTGTCGCGGCGGGCGCGATTCGCGCGAGCTGGGCGCTGTCCAGGATATGGCGCCGCCAGACGTCGTCCAGCGTCGATGGCGCCGCCAGATTGATGCTGCGGTTCCATTTCAGGAACAGCTGTTCGAAGGCCTGCAGCTGCTCGAATGTTTCACGTGAAACCGGACCCGCTGCTTTCTGCAGGTCCGCCCAGCCATTTGCGCTCACGCCACGGACCTTCGCGCGGCAAGCTCGGCATTGCGGACATGCGCGACGATGATTGCCAGCGCCGCCGGCGTCATGCCTTCCATGCGCTGCGCGTCGGCGATCGAGCGCGGCTGCCGCGTCTTCATCTTCTGCTTCAACTCATTCGAGAGGCCCGGTACATCCGCGAAGTCGATTCCCTCCGGGATGAGCCGTGATTCCTCATGCCTGACCTGCGCGACATCCGCCTGCTGGCGGTCGAGGTAAACCGAATATTTCGCTTCCGTTTTAAGCCGCTCGGCGGTCTTGGCGTCAAGCTCGGCAAAACGCGGCTCGACACGGGTAAGCCAGGCCATGTCGACACCAGGATGCGCCAGCAATTCATAGGCCGAACGGCGCACGCCGTCCTTGTTGATCTCCAGCCCGTGTCGCGCCGCCTCGTTCGGCGTCCAGGCCACCGACTTTGCCAGGATGCGAGCCTCGTCGAGCTTCTGGACCATCCCGCCGAAACGCCTCAGCCGCTCCGAAGAGGCGATACCAAGCTTCCCGGCCAGCGGCGTCAACCGCTCGTCGGCGTTGTCGGCGCGCAGCGAAAGCCTGAATTCGGCGCGCGAGGTGAACATGCGATAGGGCTCGGCGACGCCGCGGCTGGTGAGGTCATCGACCATCACGCCGATATAGGCTTCGGTTCGGCTGAGCACGACTTCGTCATCGCCGGCCGCCTTGCGCGCCGCGTTGATGCCGGCGAGCAGACCTTGCGCTCCGGCCTCTTCATAACCGGTTGTGCCGTTGATCTGCCCGGCAAGGAACAGGCCGGCGACACGCTTTGTCTCCAGCGTCGTCTTAAGCTCGCGCGGGTCGACATGATCATATTCGATCGCGTAACCCGGCTGCAGCATCGTCGCCTTTTCCAGCCCGGGAATGGTTTTCAGGATCTCGAGCTGAACGTCCTCCGGCAGCGAGGTCGAGATGCCGTTCGGATAGACGGTGTCATCATCGAGACCTTCCGGCTCCAGAAAAATCTGGTGGCCCTCGCGGTCGCCGAACTTGACGATCTTGTCCTCGATCGATGGGCAGTAGCGCGGGCCGACGCCTTCGATCGAGCCGGAATACATGGCCGAACGGCCGAGATTGGCGCGGATCAAATCATGCGTCGCCGGCATGGTGCGCGTGATGCCGCAATGGATCTGCGGATTGGCGATTGCGTTTGTCATCAGCGAGAACGGCACCGGATCCTCGTCCGCGGCCTGGCTTTCCAGCGACGCCCAGGCAATAGTGCGGCCATCGAGGCGAGGGGGCGTTCCGGTCTTGAGGCGCCCGAGCTTGAAACCCGCGCGCGCCATGGTGGTCGACAGCCCGTGGCTGGCCTGCTCGTTCATGCGGCCGGCGACGATCTTCTTCTCGCCGATATGGATCAGACCGCGCAGAAATGTGCCGGTTGTCAGCACGACGGCGCCGCAGGCAACCCGCCGGTCACCTGAAACCAGCACCGCCGCCACGCGGCCGTCCCGGATTTCGAGGTCGAGAACTTCGCCTTCAACGACATCGAGATTGTTCTGCTGCCGAATCGCTTCCTGCATGGCGAGCCGATAAAGCTTGCGGTCGGCCTGGGTGCGGGGACCGCGCACCGCCGGGCCCTTGCGGCGATTGAGCAGGCGGAACTGGATGCCGGCGGCGTCGGCAATGCGGCCCATCAGCCCGTCCATGGCGTCGATCTCACGCACGAGATGACCCTTGCCGAGACCGCCGATCGCCGGATTGCAGGACATGACGCCGATCGTGTCGAAACGCAGCGTCACCAGCGCGGTCCTGGCGCCAGCGCGCGCGGCAGCACTCGCCGCCTCGCATCCGGCATGGCCGCCGCCCACCACCACCACATCATAGTGATCGGTCATTTTTCCAAGAATCCGCTTTCAGAGATGGATTGACACATGTCCCCGCCACCCCGCGCTGTCAAGGACGAAGACCGGACTCGCCAGCGCGAATCGCTCACGCCAAGTCAAAGCCCCGATTTCCGAGGACGCTAAAGGTCGAGGACGGCGCTGCCCCTCATCGCCCTGCCGGGCACTTCTCCCCGTATAGTGACGGGGAGAAGGGGCTGGCCGCAACGACGGCGCCTCTCCTGCGACGCTGGCGATTAGCGAAACCGGCGATGAAAGCGCCCCTCCCCGTCACTATACGGGGAGAGGATGCCGGCAGGCAGGTGAGGGGCAGCGCCAGCGCCTGAAAAGGCTTCTCGTGAATACGACACTCGGAAGCCCCTATCGGACTCGTTTCACGTGAAACATCGATCGGCCCGATCGCATAGTGTTTCACGTGAGTCACTGCCGGACAGTTGGTCGCCCGGTGTTTCACGTGAATCACTTACCAATGCAGAACTGCGAAAAGATGACGTCGAGCAAATCTTCGACGTCGACGGCGCCGATGATGCGCCCGAGGCGCTCGGCCGCCAGCCGCAATTCCTCGGCGCGCAGCTCCTGGCTGTGCCCTGACAGCGCCGCCCGCAGAAAATCCATTGCCTCTCGCAGCAGCTCGACGTGGCGCATTCTGGATGGCAGGACGTCACCCGCCTCGCCAACCGCGGCAGCGGCCCGGCTGCCGATCTCGTCGAGAAGGCGCGCCAGTCCTCTGCCGTCCCTGGAAGAAATCACCAGGTCGTAGGCGCCGTCGTCCGCGTCGGCGATGTCCGACTTCGTGCCGATCCTCAGCAGCGGAGCCCCACCCGGGACGCCCCCGACAGGCGCCGGATCGGCCATATCCTCCAACAGCAGAACAAGATCCGCGGCGTCAGCTTTGGCCCGCGCCCTTTCGATGCCAATCGATTCCACCTTGCCCGCCGCGTCGCGTAGCCCGGCGGTATCGACAAGCCGCACCTTCAGCCCGTTGAGGTCCATGACGACCTCGAGCAGATCGCGGGTGGTGCCCGGTTCGTCGGTGACGATCGCAGCCTCGCGCTGTGCCAGCGCGTTGAACAGGCTTGACTTCCCGGCATTCGGTGCGCCGATGATCACCACTTCGAAACCGTCGCGGATGATCTCCGCGGCCTTGAACCCTTGGATGTGCCTTTCGATCTCGCCGATCATTACTGTCACGTCCGACCAAACCGCCTCCGAAACAGAGCCAGGCACATCCTCTTCGTCCGCGAAGTCGATCTCCGCCTCGATCATCGCTCGGGCGTGGATCAGGCGGCGGCGCCATTCAGAATAAAGCTGGCTCTGCGCGCCTTCGGCGTTGCGCAGGGCAAAGCGGCGCTGCGCCTCGGTCTCGGCATTGACCAGATCGGCCAGCGCCTCGGTCTCGACCAGATCGAGCCTGCCATTGAGAAAGGCGCGCCTGGTGAACTCCCCGGGCTCAGCGTGCCTGACGCCCTCGAAGCCGGTGATCGTCTCCAGCATCTTGGCAGCGACGGCGCGGCTGCCATGGACCTGGAACTCGGCGACATCCTCGCCGGTGAAACTGCCGGGGCCAGGGAAGAACAGCACGAGCCCATGGTCGATCGTCGAGCCATCCGCCGCCCTGAGCGTCCGCAAATTGGTAAACCGATCCTTAATTGGCCCGGCGATCGTTTCGACCACGAATCGAGTCCGAGGGCCAGAAATGCGGATAACGGCGATGCCGGCGGGCAGGCGGCCGCTGGACAGCGCTACGATCGAATCCTTCGAAGCCATTGGCGAAACCATTTGCCGGACCTGCCGAACCGCCTAGATTAAAAGGTAGAGCGTGTCGGCCGCTTCACCTTTCGGCATCACGCTCTGACCTCTGCCTCAAACCACGCCGAGCCGCCCATCGTGACCTTGCCCGCGCGAAACCTGCTTGCCGAAGAGGCCAGCCCCTATCTGCGGCAGCACAGCGACAATCCTGTCCATTGGCGCGGCTGGTCGCCGGCTGCCCTTGCCGAAGCCAAGGAGCTCGGGCGGCCGATCCTGCTCTCCATCGGCTACGCCGCCTGCCACTGGTGCCATGTCATGGCGCATGAAAGCTTCGAGAACGACGCCGTCGCGGCCGTCATGAACCGGCTCTACGTGAATATCAAGGTCGATCGCGAGGAGCGGCCGGACATCGACCAGATCTATATGGCCGCGCTCCACGCCATGGGCGAGCAGGGCGGCTGGCCGCTGACCATGTTTCTGACGCCCGAGGGCAAGCCGTTCTGGGGTGGCACCTATTTTCCGCGCGAGGCACGTTACGGGCGGCCGGGCCTCATCCAGGTACTGGAGGCGGTCGACAAGGCCTGGCGCGAAAAACAGCAGAGCCTCGCGGAAAGCGCCGACGGGCTGACCGCTCATGTGGAACAGCGGCTTGCCGGCGTGAAAGGCAGAGCGGTGCTCGACCGCGATACGCTCGCCGATCTCGCTGGCCGCATCGATGGCATGATCGACCGCAGTCTCGGCGGCTTGAAGGGAGCTCCAAAATTCCCCAACGCCCCCTTCATGCACACGCTCTGGCTCTCCTGGCTGCGCGACGGCCAGACCGCGCATCGCGACGCCGTGTTGGTGAGTCTCGAAAAAATGCTCGCCGGCGGCATTTACGACCATGTCGGCGGTGGCCTCAGCCGCTATTCCACCGACGCCGAATGGCTGGTGCCGCATTTCGAAAAGATGCTCTACGACAACGCCGAGCTCATCCGCCTGTGCAATTGGGCCTATGCCGCCAGCGGAAACGGCTTGTTCCGGGTACGAATCGAAGAGACCGTCGCGTGGCTGCTGCGCGAGATGCGGGTTGATGGCGGCGCGTTCGCCGCCAGTCTCGACGCCGACAGCGAGGGCGAGGAGGGGCTTTTCTACACCTGGAACCGCGACGAGATCGAGGTCGCGCTAGGCGACGACGCCCCGACTTTCTTCCGATATTTCGAGCTGGCCGCGCCGCATGGCTGGGAAGGCAAGCCGATCATCCGCCAGAGCGACGCGCAGCAAGCTCAGGGCGTCGCCGACTACACCAACCTTGCCCCCTTGAAAGCGAAGCTGCTGGCTGTCCGCGAACAACGCGTCAGGCCAGGCCGCGACGGCAAGGCGCTCACCGACTGGAACGGCCTGATGATCACGGCACTCGCGGAAGCCGGCCGCTCGCTTGGGCGCCCCGACTGGATCGAGGCAGCAGCCAAGGCTTTCTCCCATATCGTCGAGGCCAGCCAGGACGGCCGGCTGCCGCATTCCATGCTCGGCACGAAAAAGCTCTTCCCGGCACTGTCCAGCGATTACGCCGCCATGGCCAATGCCGCGATTGCTTTGTTCGAAGCGACCGGCAATCCGGAATATTCCGATCACGCCAGGCAGTTCATCGGCGAGCTCGACCGCTGGCACCTGGACAGCGACAAGACCGGCTACTGGCTGACGGCGTCGGACAGCGGCGACGTCCCGATCCGCATCCGCGGCGATGTCGATGAGGCGATCCCTTCGGCCACCAGCCAGATCGTCGAGGCGCTGGTGCGGTTGTCCTCGCTCACCGGCGGCCTCGAACTCTGGGAAAAGGCCTGGGCGACCGCCGAGCATGCCATGGGCCGCGCCGTGCAGCAGGCCTATGGCCAAGCCGGCATCGTCAACGCCTGCGCCCTGGCGCTCGAACCGCTGAAGCTCGTCATCATAGATAAGCCGGTGTCTTCAAGCCTCGTTCCGGTCGCGAATCGGAATCCTGATCCGCGCCGGGTCGACATCCTCGCGCCGATCGGTACGGAGGCGAATCGACCCCTCCTGCCGGGCGGCGTTCTGCCGCCGACGGACAAGCCAGGCGCCTGGTTCTGCAGCGGGCAGGTATGCCTGCCGATGGTGACGGATGCGGGCGAGTTGGAGAAGCTGTTGCGGCGACGCGCTTTCCCTTCTCCCCCTGTGGGAGAAGGTGTCGCCAAAGGCGACGGATGAGGGGTGCTCCAGGGAAAGCCAGCGTCTCACTCCGCTGGAACACCCCTCATCCGTCTCGGCGCTGCGCGCCGATCCACCTTCTCCCACAAGGGGAGAAGGGGAACCTTACCCAATCACGTATTCATCGAATCGAAGAAGTCGACGTTGGTCTTGGTCTGCTTGAGCTTGTCGATAAGGAACTCGATCGCGTCGGTCGTGCCCATCGGCGCCAGGATGCGGCGCAGCACGAAGATCTTCTGCAGGTCCGCGCGCGGAACGAGCAGGTCTTCCTTGCGGGTGCCGGACTTGAGGATGTCCATCGCCGGGTAGATGCGCTTGTCGGCCACCTTGCGGTCGAGCTGGATTTCGCAGTTGCCGGTGCCCTTGAACTCTTCGAAGATGACTTCGTCCATGCGGCTGCCGGTGTCGATCAGCGCCGTGGCGATGATGGTCAGCGAGCCGCCCTCCTCAATGTTGCGGGCGGCGCCGAAGAAGCGCTTCGGGCGCTGCAGCGCGTTGGCGTCGACACCGCCGGTCAGCACCTTGCCGGATGACGGCACGACGGTGTTGTAGGCGCGGCCGAGACGGGTGATCGAATCGAGCAGGATGACCACGTCGCGGCCATGCTCGACCAGGCGCTTGGCCTTCTCGATGACCATTTCGGCGACCTGCACATGACGCGCCGCCGGCTCGTCGAAGGTGGACGAGATCACCTCGCCCTTCACCGAGCGCTGCATGTCGGTCACTTCCTCCGGGCGCTCGTCGATCAGAAGCACGATCAGATAGCATTCCGGATGGTTGGCGGTGATCGAGTGGGCGATGTTCTGCATCAGCACCGTCTTGCCGGTGCGCGGCTGCGCGTTGATCAGTGCACGCTGGCCCTTGCCGATCGGCGCCACCAGGTCGATGACGCGCGGCGAGATGTCCTTCGAGGTCGGATTGTCGACCTCCATCTTCAGCCGCTTGGTCGGATAAAGCGGCGTCAGATTGTCGAAGTGGATCTTATGACGGATCTTCTCGGGATCGTCGAAATTGATGGTGTTGACCTTGAGCAGGGCGAAATAGCGCTCGCCCTCTTTCGGGCTGCGGATCGGCCCTTCGACCGTATCGCCGGTCTTGAGCGAAAAGCGCCTGATCTGCGACGGCGAGATATAGATGTCGTCGGGACCTGGCAGGTAGTTGGCGTTGGCGGAGCGCAGGAAGCCGAAACCGTCCTGCAGCACCTCGACGACGCCGTCGCCGATGATCTCGATGTCCTGGGCGGCGAGCTTCTTCAGGATCGCGAACATCAGCTCCTGCTTGCGCATGACGCTGGCGTTCTCCACCTCGAGCGATTCGGCATAAGCGATCAGCTCTGGCGGCTTCTTGTTCTTGAACTCTGCGAGTTTCATTTCTTGCATTAGATAGACTCTGGGTAGGCTTTGGGGAGAAAAATCGGCTGAATACGACAAATGCCGGGCGCGGCCGAAAGCGAGTGAAAGGGGCGGCGCATGACGGGAAGGAAGACCCGTCTTTTATCGTCGGTCGCCTGAAAGAGCAAGCCGCCTTTTGCGGACCCCGGCCGATCTCTGGAAGTCCTAGAACGGCTTCACGATGACCAGGATGACGATGACGATCATCAGCAATGTGGGGATCTCGTTGACGATCCGCCAGTGCTTCGCCGGTTTTTCGTTCTTGTCCTCGGCGAATTTCCTGACCGCGCCGGCGAGATAGCCATGCAGACCCGACAAAACGAGCACCAGCGCGATCTTGGTGTGCAGCCAGCCGCCCTGGAAGCCGAAGCCTTTCCAGGCCAGCCAAAGGCCGAACACCCAGGTCACGATCATCGCCGGATTGATGATCCCCCTGAGCAGCCGGCGCTCCATCACCTTGAAAGTCTCGGACTGCACGGAGCCCTTCTCGGCATCGACGTGATAGACGAAAAGCCGCGGCAGATAGAGCATGCCAGCCATCCAGGCGATCACCGCGATCACATGGATGGCCTTGGCCCAAAGATAGAAGCCGTCGCCGGCCACCAAATAGAGAAGGGCGGTCGCGACCACGAGAACGGCAATACCGATGGCCATGCGCTTCATCGCTTGGCCAGTGCTGTTCTCGTAGCCTGCATTGCTCATCGATGGTTCCTCACCATTTTCACCATCGCTTCGACATGCGCCACCGGCGTCTCTGGCGTGATGCCATGGCCAAGATTGAAGATCAGCGGCCCGCCGCCCAGCATCTTCAGGATGGACTCGACGCCATCGGCCAGCGCCTTGCCGCCGGCGACCAGGCGCAGCGGATCGAGATTGCCTTGCACCGCGCCTTCGCGCTGCAACTCCTTCGCCATAGACAAAGGCACGGTCCAGTCCAGGCCGAGCCCGGCGATACCGGTCTTCTTCCTGTAGTCGCGATAGCGCTCGCCGGCACCCTTCGGAAACCCGATCACCGGCACGTCGGGGTGCGCCGCCTTCACTTGGCCAACGATCTCGGCCACCGGCTCGACGCAGAAAGCCTCGAAAGAGGGTTCATCCAGAACGCCCGACCAGGAATCGAAAATCTGCACCGCATCGGCGCCGGCTTCGATCTGGCGGATGAGATAGGCAGCCGAATGGTCTGCCAGAATTTTGAGAAGTCGCGCGAAGGCCCCGGGCTCTCGATAGGCGAAAAGCCGCGCAGGGCCCTGGTCGGGCGTCCCATGCCCGGCAATCATATAGGTCGCCACCGTCCAGGGCGCACCGCAGAAGCCGAGCAGCGTGATCTCGTCAGGCAGCTTCGCGCGCAGCCGGCGCACGGTCTCGTAGACCGGTTCGAGATTCACGTGAAACATCTCGCCGTTCAGCGCCGCAATCCCGGCCGCCGTGATCGGCTTCAGGACCGGCCCGCGACCCTCCTCAAAGCGCACATCCCGCCCAAGGGCATTGGGCACGACGAGAATGTCGGAGAACAGGATCGAGGCGTCGAAGCCGAAGCGTTCGATCGGCTGCAGCGTCACCTCGACGGCGAGGTCCGGATCATAGCAGAGATCGAGAAAGGATCCGGCGCGCTTCCTTGTCTGTCTATACTCCGGAAGATAGCGGCCAGCCTGACGCATCATCCAGAGCGGCGGCGGTGAAACCGTCTGGCCCTTGAGGACGTCGAGCACGATCCGTTTCCCAGCCATCCAGCGCTGCCCTCTCTACAGCGCCGCGCGTCCTTAGACGCGCAAAGGACGCTGTAGCGCTTTCATTTAGCGCATGATCCTTTCCGAACCTCCGGTTCGGGGTCATGCGCGCCCACTTAAATCAAATATCTATTTTAAAAGAGTCTTCTGATTCTAAGAGTCTGTTGGTTGTGATGGTTGCGACCTGTCCAGCCTGCGGCCCTAAAAGGCCAGTCAGCATATTGTCGCGCACTCGCTTTCGCAAATTGGAGGGATCTGGGGACAAGGACGATTCAGGCTTTCGAGTCAAAAGCTTGGCCGGTCCGCTCCGAAATCCGGGCTGTGGACGAAACCGGCCCAGAAAAGTTGATCCCCAGTTTTGTCCCCAGCGCCACGGCAAAGCCTACAGCAGGTCGAATTGTGGACAAGCGGCCATCTGATACAGTCGCTTCCTTATCCGAGGCCCGCCCATCCAGCCTTGTCCACAATTGCCCACAGCCTGGACCCATCCCCTGTGAACAAACCTCAGAGCTTCTTCCACCTGCACCTGATTTCCGACGCCACCGGCGAAACGCTGCTGGCGGCCGGCCGCGCGGCGTCCGCGCAATACAAGGACGCGCGCGCCATCGAACATATCTATCCGCTGATCCGGACCGAGAAGCAGGTCGCCAAGGTGTTCGAGGATATTGAGGAAGAGCCCGGCATCATCCTCTACACGGTCGTCGACGAGAAGCTGGCGCGCTCGATCGACGAGCGCTGCGCTACCATGGGCCTGCCTTGCGTCTCGGTGCTGGAGCCGGTGCTCGCCGTCTTCCAGTCCTATCTCGGCACGCCGGCCGGCCGCCGCGTCGGCGCCCAGCATGTGCTCGACGCCGAATATTTCCGCCGCATCGATGCGTTGAACTTCACCATGGAGCATGATGACGGTCAGCTGCCGGCGAATATGGATGATGCCGATATCGTGCTGATCGGCATTTCGCGCACCTCGAAGACGCCGACCTCGATCTATCTCGCCAACCGCGGCATCAAGACCGCCAACATCCCGATCGTGCTCGGCGTGCCGTTGCCTGAGAGCCTGGTCGAGGCCAAGAAGCCATTGGTCGTCGGCCTGATCGCCACGGCCGAGCGCATCTCGCATGTCCGGCAAAACCGCATTCTCGGCAACAGCGCCGCCTTCGTGCCGACCGACTATGTCGATCGCGCCGCGATCAACGAGGAGCTCGCCTATGCGCGCCAGCTCTGCACAAGGCATGGCTGGCCCATGATCGACGTCAGCCGCCGCTCCATCGAGGAAACGGCGGCGGCGATCGTTGCCCTGCGGGGCAAGACGCGGTAAATGGCCGAACTCTCGGTTTTCCGAGCGAATTTGCGAAGGTCGGCGCTGCCCCTCACCTGCCTGCCGGCATCCTCTCCCCGTATAGTGACGGGGAGAGGGGCGCTCTCGCCGTTGGTTTCGCCAATCGCCAGCGTTGCCGCATGAGCTTCCGCGTTGAAGCTGCCGCTTTCTCTCCGTCACTATACGGGGAGAAATGTCCGGCAGGACAATGAGGGGCAGCGCCGACCAGCTAAAGTGAAGCTCCTGATAAGCAAACCGCGCCTGTGCCCGCACCCGAGTGAAAAATGCCCGAAAAGATCATCCTTGCCTCCGGCAGCCCATTCCGAAAGACCGTGCTCGTCAATGCCGGCCTCGACATCGAGGCGGTGCCGGCCGATGTCGACGAGCGCGCGCTCGAGGCTCCGTTGAAGGACAGCGGCGTTTCGCCGGAAGACGTCGCCTCGATCCTGGCGGAGGCCAAGGCGACCGAGGTCAGCGAGCGCAGGCCCGGCTCTCTGGTGCTCGGCTGCGACCAGACCCTGTCGCTGGGCGATGAGGTCTTTCACAAGCCGGCCGACATGGAAAGCGCGCGGAGGCATCTGCTGGCTTTGTCGGGCAAGACACATCAGCTGAACAGCGCCGCCGTGCTTTGCCGCGACGGCGAAGTGCTGTGGCGCCATGTCGGCATTGCCAGCCTCACTATGCGCAAGCTCGACCCCGCCTTCATCGGCCGGCATCTGGCGCGGGTCGGCGCCAAGGCGCTGTCCAGCGTCGGCGCCTATCAGATCGAGGGCGAGGGCATCCAGCTGTTCGAGAAGATCGAAGGCGACTATTTCACCATCGTCGGCCTGCCCTTGCTGCCGATCCTGAAGGAGCTGCGCGCGTTGGGAGCGATCGATGGCTGAGAAACGAGCCTTTGTCACCGGACATCCGATCGCCCATTCCCGCTCGCCGAAAATCCATGGCCACTGGCTGACGAAATACGGCATCGACGGCAGCTACCAGACGATCGATGTGGCGCCGGCCGATTTCGCCGCGTTCCTCAAATCTCTCGGCGAGGATGGCTACCGCGGTGGCAATGTCACCATTCCACACAAGGAAGCCGCCTTCGCCGGCGTCGCGCGCCGCGACCGTGCGGCCGATGAAATCGGCGCTGTCAACACGCTATGGTTCGAGGATGGCGTTCTCTGGGGCGGCAATACGGACGGCTACGGTTTTGCCGCCAATCTTGACCAGTATGCGCCGGGCTGGGCGGCCAATGGACCGACTGTGGTGCTGGGCGCCGGCGGCGCCTCCCGCGCCGTCATCCACGCGCTGAAAGAGCGTGGCATCAAGGATATCCGCATCGTCAATCGGACGCTGGCGAGAGCTGAGGAACTCAGCCGCCATTTCGGCGCCGGAGTCTCGGCGCATGCTGCGGCCGCGGTCGGCGAGCTGCTTGCCGATGCCGGCCTGCTGATCAACGCCACGGCGCTCGGCATGCATGGCGATGCGACGCTCTCCGCCGATCCGGCCGGCTTGCCGGACCGCGCCATCGTCACCGACATCGTCTATGTGCCGCTGGAGACGCCTTTGCTTGCCGCCGCCCGGGCGCGGGGGTTGAAGACGGTCGACGGGCTCGGCATGCTGCTGCACCAGGCCGTGCCCGGCTTCGAACGATGGTTCGGCAGGAAGCCCGAAGTCACGCCCGAATTGCGGCGCATGATTGTCGCCGACATCGAGGGCCATTGATGATCGTGCTCGGCCTCACCGGATCGATCGGCATGGGAAAATCGGCGACGGCGAAGATGTTCGCCGAGGCCGGCGTGCCGGTGCATGATTCCGACGAGACCGTGCATCGCCTTTATTCCGGCAAGGCGGCGCCTTTGGTCGAGGCGGCCTTCCCGGGCACGACTGAGGCGGGCGTGGTCGACCGCGAAAAGCTCGCCGGAAAAGTGCTCGGCGATCCCGCCGCGCTGAAGAAGCTCGAGGCGATCATCCACCCGCTGGTGCGGGCCGACGCCGATGCGTTTCTGGCGAAGCATCGCGCCGCCGGCGCGCCGCTCGCCGTGCTCGACATCCCGTTGTTGTTCGAAACCGGCGGCCGCAACCGCGTCGACAAGGTCGTGGTCGTCACCGCGTCGCCCGAGATCCAGCACGAGCGTGTGCTGGCGAGGCCTGGCATGAGCGAGGAGAAGTTTTTATCGATCCTCGCCAAGCAGGTGCCCGACGCCGAGAAGCGCCGCCAGGCCGATTTCGTCGTCGACACCGGACAAGGTTTTGATGCCGCCCGTGCGGCAGTCGACGCGATCATCACTGAACTCTCAGGGGAAAAG
The DNA here is from genome assembly GCF_002295065.1 of Mesorhizobium sp. WSM3859. GTDB lineage: Bacteria > Pseudomonadota > Alphaproteobacteria > Rhizobiales > Rhizobiaceae > Mesorhizobium. Next base: position 79,734 of record NZ_NSGG01000018.1, on the reverse strand, counting down.
TCCGGCAAAGCCAGCTCCTGACGTCTGCCGTCAGCAGTCCCCATTGCCATTTTGTTCTGGTTCGTGATTCTGCTCTTTGGAGCGGATTGATTCGAATGCGTGAGATCATCTTCGATACGGAAACCACCGGCCTCGATTTGCGCGAAGACCGCATCATCGAGCTCGGCGGCGTCGAGTTGGTCAACCGTTTCCCGACCGGCCGCACCTTCCATAAATTCATCAATCCGCAGGGCCGCGCCATCCACGCCGAGGCGCAAGCCGTGCATGGCATCAGCGCCGCCGACCTTGTTGGTAAGCCAGTATTCGCCGAAATCGTCGATGAGTGGCTGGCCTTCACCGATGGCGCCAAGCTGATCGCCCACAACGCCACCTTCGACCTCGGCTTCCTCAATCTCGAATACAGCCGGCTCGACCATCCGGCCATCGATCCCGGCCGCATCATCGACACGCTGGCGCTGGCGCGCCGCAAGCATCCGATGGGGCCGAACTCGCTTGATGCGCTCTGCCGGCGCTACGGCATCGACAACACCCGCCGCACCAAGCACGGCGCGCTGCTCGACTCCGAGCTGCTGGCCGAAGTCTATATCGAGCTCATCGGCGGCAAGCAGGCGGCGCTGGTGCTGGAAGCCGTTGCGGTGCAGATGAACGGTGCCGGCGAGGTGGCCGATATCGACGTCTCGATCGGCGCGCGGCCCATCGCCCTGCCGCCGAGGCTGAGCGAAGCGGACCGCGCGGCGCATGTCGGGCTGGTTTCGACGCTTGGCGAAAAGGCGCTTTGGCTGAAGGTGGCGGTAGGCTGAGAGCTTTTGGCACCGACGTCGGAGATTAGCCGAATCCCTCTGTGACGTCGTCATACTCAGGCTTGACCCGAGTATCCATGCCGTGACCGCCACCGTAGGGCGCAGCGGTGCAGAATTCTGTAACCGCAGCAACGCCTTAGCGTAACGGCATCGATTCCAGGGTCTGCGCGCTTCGCTTCGCTCCTTGCTCCGCCCTGGAATGACGACCGCACGGAGGCCTTCGCTCAGAGGTGTACAACAAAAAGCCCGGCCGAAGCCGGGCTCTCGATACGGTGTGGCGCAGACCCGCCTCAGCTCACCTGGACCTTGCTCGCGGCCTGGTCCTCGGCGATGCGCTGCTGGAACATCTGCGCGAAATCGATCGGGTCGAGCATCAGCGGCGGGAAGCCGCCATTGCGGGTGGCATCGGAGATGATCTGGCGGGCGAAGGGGAACAGGAGCCGCGGGCACTCGATGAACAGGATCGGCAGCATGTGCTCCTGCGGGAAGCCCGAGATGGCGAAGACGCCGCCATAGACCAGTTCGACATTGAACAGCACTTCCTGGTCGAAGGAAGCCTTGGCGTTCAAGGTCAGGTTGACGTCGAACTGCTTGTCCGAAAGCGGATTGGCGTTGACGTTGACATTGATCGCGATGCCGGGCGCCTTGTCGCGGCCGCGCAACGAATTCGGCGCGCCGGGGCTTTCGAAGGACAGATCCTTCACATATTGCGCAAGCACATTGAGCGAGGGCTGGTTCTGGGTGCCGTTGCCGTTGGCGGCGCCGGTCGCCGCGTCATCGTTGCTGGCCATGAGCCTTTAGTCCTTCTGCCTGGGCAGCATTGCTGACCGGATTGAAATCGCGGGTTCGCTACCATGCTCGGTCTGACAAAACAAGTTTTGCCGCCCCCGTCGGGCAAAGGGCCTGGGACTAGTCGTTTTTCAGCCGCCGCCAGGGCGAATTGTGATCCGGCCGGTTCGGATAATCGTCGCGCGAATAGTCGCTGTCGTCGAGATCGATGACAGTGTCGCGCCGGCGCGCCGAAAAGCCGCTGCTGAAGCTAGTCGCCATGACGATGCGGCTCTTGAGCAGGCGCCAGGCGAAGTCGCGCACCGGCGGCAGCAGCAGAAGAATGGCGAAAATATCGGTGATGAAGCCCGGGATGATCAAGAGGATCGCCGCCAGCACGATCATCGCGCCATGCGCGAGCTGCCGGCTGGGATCATGCCCGGCATCCATCTCGGCCCGCACCCGCGTCATGACGCCGAAACCCTGATGCCTGAGCAGCAGGCTGCCGGCGACGCTGGACAGGATGACCAGCCCGACCGTCGCCAAGGCGCCGATCTCGCGGCCGACGACCACGAAGCCGGCGATCTCCAGCAGCGGTAGCAGGAGCAGGAACAGCGGGATGAACGAAATGCGCAAAGTTTCGACCGATCGCTTTCTTCTTTTGGGGCGCTCGCGGACAATCGCCGCTGGCCTTGGCGCTCTTAGATAGGTATGGCTGCCTTTGATTTGAATGATTGCGCCTGCCGTTCTATATGCTTTGGGTGTTGAACGCTACGCGACCGCGATCCCCGAGGGGTTACGCCGGTCCGGCAAGAACAGGGTTCGAGTTGGCGGAAAATATGGGTTTCTTCGACTTCGGCACGATTTTCTTTTTGATTGCGGCGGTTGTGATCTTTTTCCAGCTGCGCAACGTGCTCGGACGTCGCACCGGCAACGAGCGCCCGCCCTTCGATCCCTATTCGGCGAGCCGCACGCGCGAGGCCGATACGGCGCAGAAGCCAGAAAACGTCGTGTCGCTGCCGCGCAAGCGCGCGCCGGGCGAAAGCGCCGCCGAAACCTATGCCGACATCGACGCCTTCGCCAAGCCGGACACCGATCTGAATAAGGGCCTGCGCACGATCAAGGACAATGACGCGTCCTTCGAGCCCAAGAGCTTCGTCGACGGCGCCAAGATGGCCTATGAGATGATCGTCATGGCCTATGCCGACGGCGACCGCAAAACGCTGAAGAATCTTCTGTCGCGCGAGGTCTATGACGGCTTCGTCGCCGCCATCGGCGAACGCGAGGCGAAGTCGGAAAAGATCCAGTCCTCCTTCGTCGGCATCGACAAGGCCGACATCGTCGCCGCGGAGATGAAGGGCTCGGAAGCACATATCACGCTGCGCGTCGTCTCCGAGCTGATCTCGGCGACCCGCGACAAGGCCGGCGCCGTCATCGACGGCGATCCGGAAACGGTGGCCGAGGTCAAGGATGTCTGGACCTTCGCCCGCGACACACGCTCGCGCGACCCGAACTGGAAGCTCGTCGCCACCGAAGAAGAAGATTAATTTCTGGCGGCGGGGCTCGGTCGTGCCGCTCTTTCCCACATTCGGCGAAAAATCTTTCGATGACCTTCCGGCGTGGGGCGAGGATGACCACGCCGCGGCTTTCGCTGCGTTCCGGCGCTCAGCCTTCCACGCGCCCATAAAACCTTATCGCACCGGTTCGCTCGGCGTCGATTTCAACGCCTTTGCCGATGCCTATGCCGAGGCGCGCGCCGTTTCGGCGCCGAATCGGTCGGAAGCGCGATCCTTCTTCGAACGGCATTTCGTTCCCACTCTGGTCATGCCCGACAATGACGGCGCCGGCCTGGTGACCGGCTTCTACGAGCCGGAGGTCGAGGCCTCGCCGGTCAGGACGGAACGGTTCACCGTGCCGCTGCTATCCCGCCCCGCCGACCTGATCGACATCGATGACGGCAACCGGCCGGTCGCCATGGATCCTTATCTGGCCTTCGCCCGCCAGACGAATGAGGGCCCAGTCGAATATTTCGACCGCGGCGCGATCGAGCGCGGCGCGCTGGCCGACAAAAAGCTCGAAATCGCCTGGCTCGCCGAAAAGGTCGACGCCTTCTTCATCCATGTGCAGGGCGCAGCTAGGCTGAAGATGACCGACGGCAGGCTCGCCCGCGTCACCTATGCCGCCAAGTCCGGCCAGCGCTTCACCGGTCCCGGCAGGATCTTGAGCGATCTCGGCGAGATCCCGCTGGAAAAGGTGACGATGCAGTCGATCCGCGCCTGGTTCAAGGCGCATCCGGACCGGGTCGACGAGATCCTCTGGCAAAACCGCTCCTATATCTTCTTCCGCGAAGCCGCGGTCGACGACGCCGCGCTTGGGCCGATCGCCGCCGCCAAGGTGCCGCTGACGCCGGGGCGCTCGGTCGCCGTCGACCGGCTGCTGCACACTTTCGGCACGCCCTTCTATATCGACGCGCCGTTGCTCACCGCCTTCGACCAAAAACCGTTTCGGCGGCTGATGATCGCGCAGGACACCGGCTCGGCCATCACCGGGCCCGCCCGCGGCGACCTCTTCGCAGGCTCCGGCGATGCCGCCGGTGAGATCGCCGGCGTGGTCCGCAACGCGGCCGATTTCTATGCGTTGGTTCCGCGTGCGCTTGTGAAAGGAGCGGCCCAGTGAGCCGCCGCGACGATCATCTCAGCGACGACGACCGCATCCTGTGGAACCTGGTGGCGCGTTCGGCCCGGCCCTTGAAAGGCAAGACCGCGGTCGAGATTCCCGAAATCATTGAGCCCAAGCCGACGCCGGCCGCCGCTCCGGTCAACGGTATCCCGGCCGTCGCGGCAAAACCGAAGACGCCGCATGTAGCGCACGCGCTCGACGACCAGACGCTGCACAAGTTGAAGAAAGGCCGGCTGCCGATCGAAGGCCGTGTCGACCTGCACGGCATGACGCAGGACGAGGCCTATTCGCTGCTGCTCACCTTCCTGCATCGGGCGCATGCCGGCGGCATTCGTTACGTTCTGATCATCACCGGCAAGGGCTCGTCCTCCGGCGGCGACGGCATCCTACGCCGCGCCGTGCCGGCCTGGCTCTCGACGCCGGCCTTCCGCCATCTCGTCTCCAGCCACGATCACGCGGCCCGCAACCATGGCGGCTCGGGCGCGCTCTATGTGCGGCTGCGGCGGACGCGCCCATGAGGGGCTCGGCAATGAGGGGCTCGGCAATTGGCAGGCCGACATGACCCCGTTCGGCGAGAAGCTCAGGGCCCTGCGTGCCGAACGCGGCGTCAGCCAGAAGGCGATGGCCGAGGCCATCGGCGTCAGCGCCGCCTATCTGTCGGCGCTCGAGCACGGCCGTCGCGGCGCGCCGACCTGGACGCTGATCCAGAAGATCATCGGCTATTTCAACATCATCTGGGACGATGCCGAGGACCTCGCCCGCCTTGCGGAGAGCTCGCACCCGAGGGTCAGGATCGACACCTCCGGCCTGTCGCCGGCGGCGACCGAGCTTGCCAATCTCTTGGCTGAAAGCATCGAAAAGCTCGATGAAGAGCAGCTGCGGAAAATCACAGCATTGGTCCGGACCGCGCTGCGCAGATAGTTTGCCCGGGTGACAACGGCCGCGGTTGGCCGAAGCGCCGGAACTTCGTCATCCACGGGCGAAGCGGACACGCAGACCCGAGGATCCATTTCGTGACCTCGCGCCAGGGGTAGAGGCGGCGCAGAACGGAGGTAGTTCTGCACCGCGTCACTTCGCTGCTTGCTCCGCCATGGAATGACGGCGGCGCGAGGCCAAGGCTCCCGTGTACGATTCGCGGGCAGCCCTCATTTTCCGATCAGAACTTGCCGGCGGCGCCGTTGGTGCTGCCGCGGTCGCCCTTGCCCTGATGGCCTTGATGGTCGCGGCCGCCATTGCCGCCGCCAAGGCAGTTCTCGGAGCCGACGCTGCAGCAGCGGCCGCTCCACAGGTCATTGAGATTGGTCGCGGCGCAGCTTTTGTAGGTCTGGTCCGCCAGGGCCGATCCGGTCAGGGCCGACACGGCGACGGCGGCAAGAAGGGTGTTGCGCAGAAAGGCAGTCATTTGAGGTCTCCATGGTTGGGTTTGCCATTCACGGCTGTGTGTCGCCGGCTGAACGGAAACGGTTCATGGAGTCGCCTGAAAATCTTCGGAGGCCCATCGCTTTCGCCATCCACGGGCGGAGCGGGAGCGAAGCGGACGCGCAGACCCGAGGATCCATTCCGTAACCTCGCGCGAAGGGTAAAAGCGGTGCAGAACAGAGGTCGTTCTGCACCGCGAATGACGCCTGTAGGTAACGGAATGGATTCTAGGGTCCGCGCTGCGTCGCTACGTGTTTCTTGCTTCGCGCGGGGATGAAAGCCGCGTGGGCCTCCGCCTATTGCACCGAACCGACCAGCACTGCCTGGCCGTCGCGGATCGAGACCCAGCGTCCGGTGTTGTCGATCGCCTGGCGCTTGAGGAAGCGGTAGCCGGTGGCGTCCCAGACTTTGACCTTGTCGGTCAGATTGTCGAGCACATAGTCGCCCTTGTCGGTGCGCACCGTGAGCACCGAATGGCCTTCGCCATCCGGCTTGCGCACGACGGTGATCAGGAGATCGGCGAGCGACATGCCCATGCGATAAAGCTGGCGGCGCTTTTCCAGCACATAGTCCTCGCAGTCGCCATAGCTGTCATCCGGATAGGCCCAGACTTCATCCTTGCCGTAGTGATCGAGATCGCTCAACGGCTTGACGGCGGCGTTGACCTTGGCGCTGACGTTGACCAGCTTGCGCCACAGGCCGTCCGTCATCCTGGCCGGCTCGAGATCGGCCGGATGGATGTTGCATTCGTTCGGGCGCGCTTTGCAGAAATCATAATGTCCGATCGGCTGCGAGGTCAGGCCGCCCGTGGCCATCGCGCCCGCCGCCCAGGCGGGCACCGCCCAGTGAGCCGAAATCGCCAGCCCTGCGACTGAACACAAACGCAGTATCCGCGTCATAGCTGAGGAAGTCATTGCCCCCGCCGCCCTCTCTTTATTAACGAAACGTTAAAGGCGATTTACAGTCCGTGTCAATTAGAGACCGCGGCCAGTTTGACGGCATGGTTACCTCGACGATCCCGTAGCGGCACTTTCGCAACAGAGGCAACGGCGCAACACCAGCGGCCGCCGCCTAGCGGTGGAAAGTTCGCGCTGGCGCGGCCTGCGGCGTTCAGCCTTTCGCCGAACGGACCAGTCTCGGCTTGGTCGCCACACGCTGCTGGCGGCCATAGCTGGAAATGAAGTCGGCGATGCGCGGCACGATTTCGGAGCGGAAGCGCGAGCCGTTGAAGACGCCGTAATGGCCGACCGCCGGCTGCATGTAATGGACATGCTTGTCGGCGGGAATGTTGACGCACAGATCATGCGCGGCCTCGGTCTGTCCGAGCCCGGAAATGTCGTCGGTCTCGCCCTCGATGGTGAGCAGCGCGACGTTGCGGATCGCCGTGCAATCGACCGTCTCGCCGCGATGCGTCATCTCGCCCTTCGGCAAAGCGTGGCGCACGAACACGGTGTCGACCGTCTGCAGGTAGAATTCCGCTGTCAAGTCCATCACCGCCAGATATTCGTCGTAGAAGTCGCGGTGTTTTTCGGCGCCGTCGCCGTCGTTCTTCACAAGATGCATGAAGAAGTCCTTGTGCGCGATGATGTGGCGGTCGAGATTCATGCTCATGAAGCCCGAAAGCTGCAGGAAGCCCGGATAGACCTCGCGGCCGAAGCCAGGCACCGGCCACGGCGCCTGCATGATGACATTGTCGCGGAACCAGGCGGTGCCCTTTTCCTCGGCCAGAAGATTGACCGCGGTCGGGTTGCGGCGCGTGTCGATCGGGCCGCCCATCAGCGTCATGGTCGAGGGCACGAAAGGATCGCCGCGCTTCTCCATCAGCGCCACCGCCGCCAGCACCGGCACCGAAGGCTGGCACACGGCCATCACATGCGTATCGGGGCCGAGCGCATGGAACATCTCGACGACGTAGTCGATATAGTCATCGAGATCGAAGCTGCCTTGCGCCACCGGCACCATGCGGGCGTCGACCCAGTCGGTGATATGCACGTCGGCGTGAGGCAGCATCGCCTCGACAGTGCCGCGCAGCAGCGTCGCGTAGTGGCCCGACATCGGCGCCACGATCAAAAGCTTCGGGTCAGGCTTGCGCCCCGCGGGCAGCGCGCGCTCGAAACGCACGAGATTGCAGAAGGGCTTCGACCAGACCGTCTTTTCGGTGACGTCGACGCTCTTCCAGTCGACCGTCGTCTTATCCAGGCCGAATTGCGGCTTGCCGTAGCGGCGCGTGGTGCGCTCGAAGAGTTCCGCGGTCGCTGCGACCGAACGGCCGAAGGGGGTGTGGGAGATCGGATTGAGCGGGTTGGAGTAGAAGAGCCGCACCGCGTCGGCATAGAGGCGGGCCGGCTGCAGCGCCGCATGGTTCATTTCGTAGAGCTGGTAGAACATCGAGAACCTCGCTGCCGTCCATCGACCAAAGGACGACGAACAGCGCCGAGCCTTGCATGTCTCCCGGCGAGGTTAACGAGATATTGTTGCGATGCAATACGTCATTTTGTCTGACGAATGCTTCTTTGGTTCAACCTGTTGAAAATCGGGCTTGAGCGGGCGAGCCGGCTCACTGTGCGGTGCCGAAATGTGAAGGATATGTGTCCGGCCCTCCACGCCGGACACCGGCCATAATCCAGAACCCTGGGGCTGCGTTGGATTATGGCCCGGCGAAAACGGTAAAGCGCTCTAGACGCGCGCCATGCAGACGGCGGTGTGGCCCGAGCCGATGAAACCGAGCTGGCTGGCGGCGCCGCGGGAGAGGTCGAGCACGCGTCCCCTCACGAACGGACCGCGATCGTTGATGCGCACGACGACGCTGCGGCCATTGTCTTTGTTGGTGACCCGAAGCTTGGTGCCGAAGGGCAGGGAGCGATGGGCGGCAGTCAGTGCCGAGGGGTTCATGCGTTCCCCTGAGGCGGTTCTGGAATGCAGCGCATACCAGGAAGCGCGGCCGCATTGCGCGGCGGCGGAGGAGGCGGACGAGGCGCCAGCCATCAGCCCAGCCGCGATCGTTACCGCGACAAGCGCGGTCTGGTTGGTTCTCTTCATGCTTTGGGGGTGGCTCCGTTGATCGAGTAGCCCCGCGTAAGTACCGAATGAGGCGGGAAATGCGGCAGCCTTCTGGCGGTTCCATGGCGACGGCACACGTTTGGAGTCGCCGCGAAACAGTTTGTCATGATATTCTTGGAGCCGGCAAGGCGTATTCTTGATGAATATCGGATCACTATCCGGGACGTTCCGGACAAGATCGGTACCCAAGATTGGAAGTACAGAGAAACCGGATTATTCCGATTCCTCGACGTCTTTTGTTGCGTCCCTGTTGCAGTTCAGGATCGACTTCCGGAGAGGGTCCAGCCGATGCGATTGATCAGGTTTGTGCTGGCGCTGATTGTGCTGGGGCTGGGCGCGCTATGGTCGCTGCAGGGCCTCGGCCTGGTGGGCGGCAGCTTCATGACCGGCCGGACGCAATGGCTCTATATCGGGCTCATCGCCATGCTGGTTGGCATCGTCGGGCTGCGCTGGGCGAACCGCTCGCGTGTCTGAACTTGCTGTGCCGGCGGGCGGCGACGCGCGCGCCGCGCTCAGACCCGGCTGAACAGGTGATCCAGGATGGTGCCCTCGATATGGGCAAGCTCCGCCGAACCGTGGCGGCGTGGCCGGGCCACGGGCACGTCGAGGTCGAGGGCGATCCTGCCGGCGCCGATCACCACGACGCGGTCCGCGAGCGCGACGGCCTCGCCGACATCGTGCGTCACCAGCACGGCGGTGAACTTCTGGTCGAGCCATATCCGTTCCAGAAGCTGCTGCATCTCGATGCGGGTCAGCGCGTCCAGCGCGCCAAGCGGCTCGTCCAGCGCCAGGATCTGCGGCTGGCCGACCAGGGCGCGGGCAAGCGCGACGCGCTGCTTCTGACCGCCCGACAGCACCGACGGCCACTCGTCCGCGCGGTCGGCGAGCCCGACCTCGTCCAACATGGCAAGCGCCCGCTGCCTGGCGTCAGTGCCGCCGGCGATGCCGGTCAGTCCGATCTCGACATTCTTCACCACGCTCGCCCAGGGCAGCAGCCGCGGTTCCTGGAACATGAAGCGCGTGCGGCTGTGACCCTCCTCGGCGGCGCCGAAGGTCAGCGAACCGCTGGTCGGGCGGTCGAGCCCGGCCAGCAGCCGAAGCAGCGTGCTCTTGCCGCAGCCGCTCTTGCCGATGACGGCCAGGAACTGTCCGGCCCGCACGTCGAGGCTGATGCCGTCGAGCACGATCTTGTCGCCGAAGCGTTTTCCCACCTCCTTGAAGGCGAAGGCGCGGCGGCCCTCGACCGAGCCGATCGTCCGGGCTTGCGCCGGCGTGGCGACGAGGGAGCGTGCGGCGGTGAGGGCGGCGGCTGGCATCTTTGTTCTCACCCTTTCTGGAAAGCCGGATGCCAGCCGAGCGACAGGCGCTCGAGCAGGCGGGCCAGGCTGTCGGCGAGCTTGCCGAGCAGCGCGTAGATCAGGATCGACAGCACCACGACGTCGATCAGAAGGAACTCGCGCGCCTGCATGGCCATGTAGCCGAGGCCGGAACTGGCCGAGATCGTCTCGGCGACGATCAGGGTCAGCCACATGATGCCCAGCGCATAGCGCAGGCCGACAAAGATCGACGGCAGCGCGCCGGGCAGGATCACCCGGAAGAACAAGGCGCGCCGGTCGAGCCCATAGACCCGGCCCATCTCGACCAGCTGCGGATCGACGCTCTGGATGCCGAGCAGCGTGTTGACATAGATCGGGAAGAACACGCCGAGCGCCACCAGGAAGAGTTTTGCTTCCTCGTCGATGCCGAACCACAGGATGACGAGCGGGATCAGCGCCAGATGCGGGATGTTGCGGATCATCTGCAGCGTCGTGTCGGTCAGGCCGCGGCTCAGCGTCGACAATCCGTTGGCGAGGCCGAGCACGAAGCCGATCGAGCCGCCTATGGCGAAGCCCGACAGCGCCCGCAAAGTGGAGACGCCGATGTTGCGGATCAGCTCGCCGGACAGGGTCAGCCGCCAGAAGGCCTCGGCCACCGCGCTCGGCGCCGGCAGCACATTGGCCGGGATCAGGCCCGCGCGCGCCGCGGCTTCCCAGCCGGCGATGATTGCCGCGGGCAGCAGCCAGCCGGCCGCGCCGTTGCGGGCAAGGCGGATGGCCAGGCTCATGACGCGGCCTGCAGGCGGCTGGCGCCGTGGAAGCCGACCGAGAATTCGTTGGCGATATTCTTGTGCGCCCGCTGCCGCTGCGTGCCGAGGCCTAGCCGCGGGAACAGGAGCTCGGCAACGCGATAGGCTTCCTCGAGATGCGGGTAGCCGGAGCCGATGATGGTGTCGATGCCGATCGCCTGGTATTCGCCGATGCGCTCGACGATCTGCTCCGGCGTGCCGACCAGCGCCGTGCCGGCGCCGCCGCGCACCAGGCCGACTCCGGCCCAAAGGTTCGGTGAGACGACGAGCCGGTCGCGCCGGCCGCCATGCAGCTCGGCCATGCGCCGCTGCCCGACCGAATCCATCTCCTTGAGGAAGCGCGCCTGGGCGTTCTCGATCTGCGCGTCGGTGACATGGCTGATCAGCCGCTCGGCGGCGCGCCAGGCCTCGTCCTCGGTCTCGCGCACGATGAAATGCAGCCTGATGCCGAAACGCAGCTTGCGGCCGCGCCGCGCCGCCTTCTCGCGCGCCGCGGCGATCTTGCCCGAGACCTGCGCCGGCGGCTCGCCCCAGGTCAGATACATGTCGACGAGATCGGCCGCGAGCTCCTGGCCGGCATCGGAGGAGCCGCCGAAATAAAGCGGCGGCCGCTCCTGCAGGGGCAAGAGATCGAGCCGGCCGTTCTCGACGCGGTAGTGCTTGCCTTCGAAATTCACCCGCTCGCCGGATACCAGCCCGCGCCAGATGGTCAGGAATTCGTGTGCCTGCGCATAACGCTCGTCATGCGGCAGGAACACGCCGTCGCCGGCAAGCTCGGTCGGATTGCCGCCGACCACGACATTGAGCAGCAGGCGGCCGTTGCTCAGCCGGTCGAGCGCCGCGGTCTGGCGCGCCGCGAAGGTCGGCAGCGTCACGCCGGGTCGCAGCGCGACCAGGAATTTAAGCCTCTCGGTCAGCGTCGCGAGGCCGGTGGCGGTGATCCAGGAATCCTCGCAGTTCTGCCCGGTGGGCAGGAGCACACCGGGGAAGCCCAGCCGGTCCACCGCCTGCGCGATCTCCTTGAAGTAGCCGAATTCGGGCGGACGCTGCTGCTTCTCGGTGCCGAGATAGGTTCCGTCGCCATGTGTCGGGATGAACCAGAAGAAATCGAGCGGGCTGGCTGAAGCGGTCATGGCTGATACCCGGGAGAAGGCAGGAGAAAATACGGCGGCGCCGGGCGTTCGCCGCCCGGCGCCGTGGACGAAAATCAGTTGCCCGGCGCGGTCCAGACGGCGTCGGAGATCCGCACCGCCTTCGGGATCAGCCCGAGCTTGAAGAAGCGGTCGGCCGTCGCCTGCTGGCCGGCGACGATCTCGGCGGTGATCGGATAGATGCCGAACTTGGTGCGATTGGCGGCGATCGTCTGCGCGTCGAGCGGCACGCCGGTCACCTCATGCAGCGCCTCGGCCACCTTGTCGCGATTCTGGTCCGCCCATTTTGCCGCGTCGCCGAGCGCGGCGATCGTCGTCGAGACGAAATCCGGACGCGCCTTGGCGAAATCCTTGTTGGCGAGGAAATAGGTGTTGACCTGGAGCACGTCGATGGAGCGGGCAAGCACCCGCGGCTGATAGCGCGTTTCAGCGATGGCGAAGAACGGATCCCACACCGCCCATGCATCGATCTGGTCGCTGGCGAAGGCGGCCGCCGCATCGGCGGGGCTGAGGTAGACGGGCGTGACCTGGTCGAAGGGGATGCCGGCTTTCTCCAGGGCGGCAACGACCAGATTGTGCGCGCTGGTACCCTTGCCGACGCCGATGCGCTTGCCCTTGAGGTCGGCCAAGGACTGGATCGGCGAGGCCGGTTTGACGAAGATCGCCTCGCCCTTGCCGTTGGACGGCAGCGCGGCGGCATAGACGATGTTGGCGCCGGCCGACTGGCCGAAGATCGGCGGCGCGTCGCCGGTCCAGCCGACATCGATGGCGCCGACATTCAAGGCTTCCACCAGCGGCGGGCCGGCGGTGAACTCGACCCACTTCACCGTGACGCCCTTGTCGGCCAGCGCCTTTTCGATGATCTTCTGCTGCCGGGCGATCACCGGCAGGCCGGTCTTCTGGTAGCCGATGTTGAACGCCTTGAGATCATCCGCCGCGGCACCGAAGGATGTCGTCCCAAAGGATGCGGCAAAGGCCGCCGCTGCCAGCAGGCCGACGCCGAAAGCGCGTCTCGTCAGATTGAACATGACCCTCTCCTTCGTTGGTCCCGGAGCTGCCGGGCCGTTTGAATAAGGTCAGGCTAGGTAAATCTATAAAGTTAGTAGAGGAACGATCTTGCGAGTTCGCGGCGCAAGTCGGAATCATTTTCTACAAGCAGCGGCGGTCGACCACACATCGCCTCGCCGGAACAAAGAATGCTCCTGCGCCCCGATCACTGCGACCAGTACTGCCAGGCCCAGTAGAAGCTCTCGTCACGGGGCGGCAGACGATCGCGGTCGCCGGCCAGAAACACCGGCGTCGGCGACTTCGGTTCGTCTTCCTGTCGTGTGTCGCTCGGCGGCAAACGCAACAGCCAAGCGCCGACATGCGCGAACAGCACCGCGGTGGAATGGGTCACAAGTCCTACTCCTTCGCTTTCGTTCATTCCCGCCCCGCCCAGGGCACCAGCACCCGCTCGACACGCCGGATGACGAATTCCAGGGCAAAAGCGATGATCGCGATCACCAGTATGCCCATCACCACCACATCCGTGACCAGGAATTGCGCCGCCGACTGGATCATGAAGCCGAGGCCGCGCGTCGCCGCCACCAGCTCGGCCGCGACCAGCGTCGACCAGCCGGCGCCGAGCGCGATGCGCAGGCCGGTGAGGATCGATGGCAGCGCGCTTGGCAGGATCACATGGCGGATGACCTGGGCTCGCGTGGCGCCGAGCGATCGCGCCGCGTCGACGCGTTCGCGCGAAACGCCGCGCACTCCGGCGGCGGTCGACAGCGCCACCGGCGCCAGCATGGCGATGGCGATCACCAGGATCTTCGACGGCTCGCCGATGCCGAACCAGATGATGATCAGCGGCAGATAGGCGAGCGGCGGGATCGGCCGCAGGAACTCGAGCAGCGGATCGAACACGCCGCGCCCGATCCGGCTGATGCCGATGGCAAGGCCGATCGGGACGCCGACGAGGATCGCCACGATCAGCGCTGCGAATACGCGCCAAAGCGAGGCGAGGGTGTGCTGGAGCAGCGTCGCATCGACGAATCCGTCGCGGGCGCCGACGACAAATTTCGCCCAGACCGCGGCGGGCGAGGGCAGGAAGACCGGCGATACCAACTCCAGCGAGGCTGCCGCCGTCCAGGCGGCCAACAAGAGAAGGATAGTGACCGCGCTGACCAGCCTGCCTGAAACCACTGCCCGTTTCGGCCGAGGCCGCGACCACGGCACGGAAAACCCGTCGGTCTCACCGGCCTTCGCGGCGGGCCTTTCGCTGTAGGTGCTCACGCTCATGCCGCCTCTCCTTCGAAGATCGCGCCGGTCAGCTCCGCGCGGGCCGCTGCAAAGGCGGGATCCGCCTTGATCGCGCGGATCGGCTCGCCTGCGGCGTAGCGGCGGCCGAAATGGGTTTCGAATGTCCGAACCACGTGCCCTGGACCCGGCGCCAGCACGACGATGCGGGTGGCGAGCACCAGCGCCTCTTCGATGCCGTGCGTCACCATCAGCACGCCGACTTGGGCCGCTGCCCACAGGTCCAGCAGGGTCGTCTGCATGCGCTCGCGCGTCAGAGCGTCGAGCGCGCCGAGCGGCTCGTCGAGCAGAAGGAATTCGGGTTCGGCGGCCAAAGCCCGGGCAAGGCCGACGCGCTGGCGCATGCCGCCGGAAAGCTCCCAGATGCGCTTGTCGCCGGCATCGCCGAGCTTGACCAGCGACAGCAATTCGTCGGCGCGGCGCGCCCTTTTGTCGGCGGATACGCCACGCAGCCTGAGCGCGAAGGCCACGTTTTCCCGTGCCGTCAGCCAGGGGAACAATGCATCGTTCTGGAACACCACGGCGCGATCGGAGCCGGGCCCGGTGATCGGCCGGCCACCCACCGTGGCCAGGCCCCCCGCGGGCTCGACCAGGCCGGCGGCGACGTTGAGCAGCGAGGTCTTGCCGCAACCGGAACGGCCGACCAGCACGACGAAATCGCCCTTAGCGATGTCGAGCGAAACGCGCTCGACAGCCGGCGCCGGCTGGCCGTCATAATGAACGCTGACCTTGTCGAGGATGAGATGCGTCATCGGATCTGGCCTCACTGCATTAGGAGGCCTGCCCCGAAGCCGCGCCTCGTAAGCGGCTTCGGGACAGGCAAGCGCAAGGCCAGGGAAGAAGGCGCCGCGCTTCCGAACAGTCCCCGGAAAGGCGGTCATCCTTCCGGGAATTGCGTGGAGAAGGCTCAGTTCGAGGCGAGCGCCTCGCTGGCATATTTCGCCGTCACATATTTCGAATAGTCGGGCAGCACGGCGTCGATCTTGCCCTGCTCCTTGAGGAAGGCGGATGTTGCCGCGACGGCCTTGACGGTCGCGCCGCCGAGGAACTTGTCCGAGGCCTGTTCTTCGAGCGGCGGGAAGACATAGCCCTTGAGCAGCTCCGGCACCTCTTCCAGCTTGGCGCCGGTGAGCTTGGCGATCTTGCCGGCTTCCGGCGATGACACCGACCAGGCCTCCGGCTTGGCGAGGAACCGGGCATAGGCCTCGCCCGTCACCTTGACGAAGTCGCGCACGGCCTCGGGATGCTTTTCGGCAAAATCGGTACGAACGATCCAGGCGTCGAAGGTCGGCGCGCTCCAGGCGGCCACCTGCGAAGAGTCCAGCACCACCTTGCCGGACGTCTTCACCTGGCCGAGCGCCGGGTCCCAGACATAGGCCGCGTCGATGTCGCCACGCGCGAAGGCGGCGGCGATTTCCGGCGGTCTCAGATTGAGGATCTGCACCGACTTCGGATCGACGCCTTCATGCTTCAGCGCCGCGAGCAGGCTGTAATGCGTGGTCGAGACGAACGGCACCGCGACCTTCTTGCCGGCAAGGTCGGCGACCTTCTCGATGCCGGACCCGTTGCGGGCGACCAGCGCTTCCGAGGGACCGATCAGGCCGACGACGAAGATGGTCTGGATCGGCAATTCGCGGCTGGCGGCCGCGGCCAGCGGGCTCGAGCCGACATAGCCGATGTCGACCGATCCGGAAGCGATCGCCGCGATGACGTCGGCGCCGGAATCGAACTTGCGCCAGTCGATCGCCGCCTTGGTGGCCTTCTCATAGACGCCGTCGGCCTGCGGCACTTTCGATGGCTCGACCACCGTCTGGTAGCCGATGGTGATCTTGAGGTCCTCGGCGCTGGCCGGACCGAGCAGGGCGGTGCCGGCAAGAGCGGCGGCCGACGAAAGCAACAGAATGCGTCGTGAAAGGATTGACATTGAAAGGCTCCATAAACCCCTGAAAACCGGATTGCCTTTCTATCGTCCGCTAATTCTATCATGTTTGTAGAGTTAAATCCTTCCAACGAAGCGGGCTTTATTGGAAAAGTGTCGCCGGGTACCGGCGGAATGCGCGCAAAGGAACGGTCGCGGGGAGGGTTTGGTGCGCCTCGCCTTAGGGCGAAGCGAAGCGGAGACCCTAGGATCCATGCCGTTACATTCATGATAGGTAGCACGGTGCAGAATAAAGACCGGGCACAACAGCAGATAGCTTGCACCGTGGCGTCGCCTCGATGTCACGGCATGGATTCCAGGGTCTGCGCGCGTCGCTTCGCTCCTTACTCCGCCCTGGAATGACGACCGGAAGGGATTGCGTAGCCACTCGCCAAGGGTGATGGGTCCTGCGAACGAAAATTCTCCGGTTGACCCATCCGGGCAAACCCATGCTTCAAATTGCAGGCGAATTGGAAAGCGGGTTTCGTGCCTGCCTCGCTTAGTATAGTAATCTTATCAACATTGGGAGTGAGAGAACGATGCGCGACCTTCTGAAAACCGTTCCGGCGATCGTTCGTGGCCTGCGGACGAGCCCACCCGCGGCGCTCCCCGCACGCTGATCGCTCGACAAAACCGGCTCGCAACCATGGTTGGACGCGGCAACTCCATCATCATTGTCGGCGGCGGCGCCAGCGGCGTTGTGCTGGCAGCGCATTTGCTGATGTCATCAAACTCCGATCTGCGCGTCACGCTGATCGAGAAGCGTCCGCATTTCGGCCAGGGCATGGCTTATTCCACTTTGCTGTCCGCGCATGTGCTCAACGTCAAAGCCTCCGGGATGAGCGCCTATGCCGACGACCCCACCCATTTCGCGCGCTGGGTGCTGGAGCGCGGCTTCGCCAAACCCGACCAGGGGCCTTTCTATGCGCCGCGCAGCCTCTATGCGCGCTACCTGAGGGAACTGCTCGACGATCTAGTGGAACGTGAGCGCGAGACCGGCCGGTTGCGGCTGATTGCCGAGGAGAGCCTGTCGATCTCGCCGACGCCGGCTGGCGTCGAAGTGGTGCTCGCCAACGGCACCAGCGTCGTTGGGCATCTGGCCGTGCTTGCCACCGGCCACGACGAGCAGCCCGGCGCCTTCCAGGGCCACGCCATCCGCATGGGCACGGAGGCCGACACCGCGCTCGATCCTGACGCTCCGGTCCTGCTGCTCGGCACCGGCCTCAGCATGGTCGACGCCTTCCTGTCGCTGGAGCAGCGCGGCCATCGCGGGCCGATCATTGCGGTGTCGCGGCGCGGCCTGCTGCCGTCGCCGCACCGCAAGGGCAATCCGATCAAGCTCGACATCGCCGACATCCCGCTCGGCACGGAGCTTTCCTATTTCGTCGGCTGGTTCCGCAACCTGATCCGCGAGACCCAGAAGGCCGGCGGCGACTGGCGCGACGTGGTCGACGGGTTGCGGCCGTTCAACCAGACGATCTGGCAGAACTGGCCGTCCTCGGCCAAGCGCCGCTTCGTCGAGCATACCAAGGCCTGGTGGGACATCCACCGCCACCGCATGGCGCCGGAAGTCTACGCGCGCGTCACCGAGGCGGTCGGGTCGGGCCGCATCCGCCTGGTCGCCGGCAGGGTCGTGAATGTCGAGGCGAACGGCAGCTTCACCGTGAAAATCCAGCCGCGCGGCACACAGGACATCGAGACCCTGGAGGTCGCCCGGCTCTATGACTGCATGGGCATCGCCCGCGACATTTCGAGGACGTCGAACGGCGTCGTGCGCTCGCTTATCGAGCGCGGCGTGGCGCGGCCCGATCCGCTGCGCCTCGGCCTCGACGTTACCGCGAAATGCGAACTGATCGCGGCCGACGGCACGGTATCGTCGAAGCTGCTCGCCGTCGGGCCGCTGACGCGCGGCACTTTTTTCGAGATCGACGCCATTCCGGATATCCGGGTGCAATGCGCGAAGCTCGGCAAGCAGCTGCTGGGGTAGCGCGATTTTGTCGTTGTGCGAGATTTCCTGAAACGCTGGCGGGACAGCACCCCCCTCTGGCCTGCCGGCCATCTCCCCCGCAAGGGGGGAGATCAGCAGCTCCGCCGACGGCACCTCGCCTGCAACGTCGATGATTGGCGAAAGCGGCCGAGAGCCTAGTCTCCCCCCTTGAGGGGGAGATGGCCGGCAGGCAGAGGGGGGTCGGTTCGACCGGGCTCGGCCCACCTGCCCGATAGGAGGTTGGCGCTTCACGCGCGGCGACCCCCTCTGTCGCCTTCGGCGACATCTCCCCCCTCGAGGGCGGAGATTTGGCGCCGCCTGCGAAATTCCATTCCCCGACTCGCCGCCGGATTGGCACGATCTATCTTCTTTCAGGATGAAAAGGGCTGGAAAAGACAGGGCGAGCGATCCGTGAAACCGCAATGGCTTTCGGCGGCCCGATGCGCGAGATTGCCAACACTGCTTCCATGGAGCATCTCAGATGAGCGAGCAGAGACAACCGGCGCCCGGCGGCGCGGACATCAATCTGTCCCGTTTGCGTCCGCCTTACGCTTCGGTGCTCGACCTGATCGGCCAGACGCCGATCGTCGAGCTGACAAAATTCGACACCGGCAAATGCCGTCTGTTCATCAAGCTCGAAAGCCAGAATCCCGGCGGTTCGATCAAGGACCGCATCGCCCTGTCGATGATCGCGGCGGCCGAGAAATCCGGCGCGCTGAAGCGCGGCGGCACCATCGTCGAGGCCACCGCCGGCAACACCGGCCTCGGCCTTGCCCAGGTCGGCATCCCAAAAGGCTACCGCATCATCCTGGTCGTGCCCGACAAGATGTCGCGCGAGAAGATCCAGCATCTGCGCGCTTTGGGCGCCGAGGTGCGCATGACCCGCTCCGACGTCGGCAAGGGCCATCCCGAATACTACCAGGACATGGCCGAGAAGATTGCCGCCGAGCTGCCCGGCGCCTTCTACGCCAACCAGTTCGCCAACCCGGCCAATCCGCTGGCGCATGAGACGACCACCGGGCCGGAAATCTTTTGGCAGCTCAAGGGCGACGTCGACGCGGTGGTGGTCGGCGTCGGCTCCGGCGGCACGCTCACCGGGCTCGGCCGCTACTTTGCGAAACATTCGCCGAAGACCGAGATGGTGCTCGCCGATCCGGTCGGCTCGGTGTTGGCGCCGCTGATCAAGACCGGCAAGATGGAGGAGGCCGGCAGCTGGACGGTCGAAGGCATCGGCGAGGATTTCGTGCCGCCCAATGCCGATCTCTCGCTGGTCAAGAAGGCCTACTCCATCCCCGACAAGCAGAGCATGCTGGCGGTGCGCGATCTCTTGTCGCGCGAAGGCATTCTGGCCGGCTCGTCGTCGGGCACGCTGTTGTCGGCGGCGTTGCGCTATTGCCGCGAGCAGACGGTGCCGAAGCGCGTCGTCACCTTCGTCTGCGACAGCGGCAACAAATATCTGTCGAAGGTGTTCGACGATATCTGGCTGGCCGAGCAGGGCCTAGCCGACCAGGAACAGCATGGCGACCTGCGTGACCTCGTCATGCGCTCGCCGCGCACCGGCGACATCGTCACTGTCGGCCCGGACGAGAGCCTGCTCAATGCCTATGGCCGCATGCGCCGTTCCGACGTCTCGCAGCTGCCGGTGCTGGACGGCGGCAAGCTGATCGGCATCGTCGACGAGAGCGATATCCTGGCTAAGGTCGACGGCCCCTATGACGGCCGCTGGGACCGCTTCAACGGCCCGGTGCGCTCCGCCATGACCTCGAACCTGCACACGCTGCAGGCCAATCAGACGCTGGATGCGCTGCTGCCGGTCTTCGACCGCAACGAGGTCGCCATCGTCTTCGATGGCGAGGAGTTCATCGGCCTGATAACCCGTATCGACCTGATCAACCATCTGAGGCGCCGCGCAAAATGACGTCAAACGGCAAGAACCGCCTGGCCTTTTCCACCCGCACCATCCATGGCGGCCAGAGCCATGACCCGCTGACCGGCGCGGTGATGGTGCCGATCTACGCCACCTCCACCTATGGCCAGCAGTCGCCCGGCGTGCACAAGGGTTTTGAGTACGCGCGCAGCCAGAACCCGACGCGCTTTGCCTTCGAACGCGCGGTCGCCGACCTTGAAAGCGGCACCAGGGCTTTCGCCTTTGCCTCCGGCCTCGCGGCGATCTCGACGGTGCTCGAGCTGCTCGATTCCGGCGCCCATATCGTTGCCACCGACGACATCTATGGCGGCTCGTTCCGCTTGATGGAGCGGGTGCGCAAGCGTTCGGCCGGGCTGCAGGTCAGTTTCGCCGACTTCACCGACCTTGCGGCGGTCGAGGCCGCGATCCGGCCGGAAACAAAACTGCTTTGGGTCGAGACGCCGACGAATCCGCTCCTGCGCATCGTCGATCTCGAAGCTCTCGCGGCGCTTGCAAAGCGTAAGGGTCTGCTTACCGTCGCCGACAATACTTTTTGCAGCCCCTATATCCAGCGCCCGCTGGAGCTCGGCATCGACATCGTCGTCCATTCGACGACGAAATATCTCAATGGCCATTCCGACATGGTTGGCGGCGTGGCGGTGGTCGGCGACAACAAGGATCTCGCCGACCAGCTGAAATTCCTGCAGAACGCCATCGGCGCCATCTCCGGTCCCTTCGACAGTTTTTTGGCGCTCCGCGGCATCAAGACCCTGGCGCTGAGGATGGAGCGCCATTCCGCGAACGGCCTGAAAATAGCGCAATGGCTGGAAACGCGAAAAGATGTCCGCCGGGTGATCTACCCCGGCCTCGCCAGCCACCCACAGCATTCCATCGCCGTCCAGCAAATGCATGCCTTCGGCGGGATGATCTCGGTCGACCTCGACCGCGACCTGGCGGGGACGAAACGCTTCCTCGAGCGAACCCAGCTCTTCACGCTGGCCGAAAGCCTGGGCGGCGTCGAAAGCCTGATCGAGCACCCGGCGCTGATGACGCACGGCTCGATCCCGGCAGAGAAGCGCGGCGCCATCGGCATCACCGATTCGCTGGTGCGGCTGTCCTGCGGCATCGAGGATGGCGATGATCTGATCGCGGATCTGGAGCAGGCGCTGGGGGGGTGAGAACTCGTCGATACCCGTACCCGTCAGCGTGGTGATCCTTCGCGCCCCTCTCTGTCCTGCCGGACATCTCCCCCACAAGGGGGGAGATTGACAGTTCCAGCGTCCCGCGCATCTCTGCGATGTTGGCGATTGGCGAAAGCCGGCGTGACATCTGATCTCCCCCCTCGTGGGGGAGATGGCCGGCAGGCCAGAGAGGGGCGCTGTCCCGCCGACATCTCGCAATGTGTGCCATTGCAGACCGCAGCTTACACTCTAAACTGCCTCTCACTTTGCGATCTCCGGAGGCGTGATGCGCGTGATCGTGTTGGGTGGCGGCGTGGTCGGCGTCACCACCGCTTACCAACTGCAGAAGGACAGGCACGAGGTGGTCATCCTCGAGCGCCGGCAACAGGTCGCCGCCGAGACCAGCTGGGGCAATGCCGGCATGATCGCGCCGGGGCATTCCTTCGTCTGGTCGTCGCCCAGGGCGCCGATGATCCTGTTGAAGTCGCTGGTGCTGAAGGATCAGGCGCTGCGCTTCAAGCTTTCGGCCGATCCCCGGCTCTACAGCTGGTCCTGGCTGTTCCTGATGGAATGCACGGCCGACAAGGCGAGGCGCAACACGCTGCTCAAGCATCGCCTCGCCGTCTATTCGCAATCGGTGCTGCAGGAGGTCGTTGCAGACGAGGCCATCGACTATGACCGCAACGATCGCGGCATCCTCTATTTCTATCGCAGCCAGCAGGCGCTCGACAAAGGCGTCGAGCATATGCGGCTGCTCGAATCCGACGGCCAGCTGATCAAGGTGCTCGACCGCGACGCCATCGTCGCGCTCGACCCGTCGTTGGCCGCGGCCAAGGAAAAGATCGCCGGCGGCATCCATTGCCCGACCGACGAGACCGGCGACCCCGCGAAATTCACCCGGGCGCTTGCCGCCAAGGTGGTCGAGCGCGGCGGCGAGATCCGCACCGGCACCACCATCACCGGCATCGAGACATCTGGCGACAGCGTCGCGCAGGTGATGACGGACAAGGGGGCGGTCAAGGGCGACGCCTATGTGCTGGCGCTCGGCTCCTACAGCCCGCTGATCGCGAAGACGATCGGGCTCAGCCTGCCGATCTATCCGATCAAGGGCTATTCGCTGACCATTCCGATCGGCAACCGGCCGGCGCCGCCGACCATCGCCGCGATCGACGAACACAATCTGGTCGCCGTCTCGCGCTTCGGCGACCGGCTGCGCGTCACCGCTACCGCGGAATTCGCCGGCTACGACACCAGCCACAAGCCGACCGATTTCGCCTTCATGAAGGGCGTGACCGAGGAGCTCTATCCGGAAGGCGCCGATTACGACCGCGCCGAGATGTGGGCAGGCCTGCGTCCGATGACGCCGAACAACCTGCCCGAGTTCGGCCGGCGGCGCCTCGGCAATCTCTACCTCAACACCGGGCACGGCCATATCGGCTGGACCATGTCGCACGGCTCGGCCCGCATCACCGCCGATCTGATCGCCGGCCGCAAGCCTTCTGTTTCCATGGATGGACTTTTGAACTGAACGCAGGATCCTGCTGAGCGAGGCCCGTCCTCGCTCCGATCGAGAAAGGGAATGCCATGTCCGTCAGCGCCGCTACCCGCCCTCAGTCATCAGGACCGGTCGATCTGGGCGTGCTGCCATCGGAGATCGATGGCGGCCTCGCCTCGCGCGCGGCGATCGGCCTGGCGATCCTCGCCACCGACCAGACGCTGGAGCACGAGTTCCGCGCGCTGGTGCGCATTCCGGGCGTCGCCTTCTACGAGGCGCGCCTGTTCAACGACAACGACATCACGCCGGAGACTTTGCGCGCCATCGGCCCGCGCATCGCGCCCACCGTCGACCTCATCCTGCCCAGCATCCCGCTCGACGTCGTCGGCTTCGGCTGCACCTCGGCGACCATGACGCTCGGCGAGGAGGCCGTCTTCGCCGAGATCAGGAAGGCGCGGCCGGGCGTCGCCTGCACCACGCCGGTCACCGGCGCTCTGGCCGCCTTCAAGGCGCTGGGCGCGAAGGGTATAGGCCTGCTGACCCCCTACGCGCCCGAGATCAACCGGGGCCTGGTGGGCTATTTCACCGGCCGGGGCTTGGATATCGTGGCTGTTGCCACCTTCGACCGCCGCGACGACCGCGAGGCGGCCCGCATCTCGCTGGCTTCCATCGAGGCCGCGGCCGAGCGCATGGCTGAGGTGCCCGGCGTCGACGCGATCTTCATCTCCTGCACCAGCCTGCGCGTCGCCGAAGCGGTCGCCGATCTGGAGCGGCGCATCGGCATTCCCGTCACCTCCTCCAACCACGCCATGGCCTGGCACTGCCTGCGCCTCGCCGGCATCGACGACGTCGTGCCGGCCGGAGGCCGGCTGTTTGCCTTGAAAGCCGTGTGAGCGGTGCTCCTCACCGATCTCATCCAGCAGTTCCGCCCCGAAGCGGGTTGCTGCCGCTAAGGGTTGAAGCGAAAGTTGAACCCCACGCGCACGCTGTTCGTGGTCTCCTTGATGTCGACAAACGCCGGAGGCAGCCCCGCCACCTGCGGCGTGAAACTTATCCTGCTCGTGCCGAAATCGTAGTGATTGTATTCGACGTAAGCCGAAAGATGGTCCGTCAGGGCATATTCGCCGCCGACGCCCACCGTCCACCCCGCCCGCGTGTCGTGCGAAGTATAGGCGGGACCATGTATCAGCGTGGTCGCCCAATTGTCGTCGCCCTGCCAGGCGCCACCGCCCTTGACGTAGCCGAGGAAGCGATCCCACCCATAGCCCACGCGGCCAGTGACGGTCGCCACCGAGTTGGCCTTGCTGTGATAGAAGACGCCCGTTTCCTTCGCGCTCGGATGACTGCCGTCGGCATTCGCCCACGAATAATCCCCCTGGACGCCGATGACAAAACCACCGGTAAACTGATAGTCGCAGCCTGCCTGGAGGCCGCCGAGCCCGCCCGAGCTTTCGTGGCCCCCGAGGTATGCATTGGGATGCGCTCCGCCCGGCGTTCGATTGACCCAACCCTCATCGACCCAAAGGCCTCCGACATGACCCCCGGCGTAGCATCCTGTCCATGTCGGAGAGGCATCCTGAGCGTCGCTGGAAACGACCGAGCTCCACAATGCCACCAGCGTACCCGCTGCAATCATCAGTTCGCGCATGGTCCCACCTCCGCACGACTCGACCCGGGAATGTTAAAACAAACCGTCGAACCGCACTATGGTCGTCGAGCCGCTTCAACGCGGCATCGACTTTGATTGGGACCACCTCCATCGAGACACTCGGCACGTGCGATTCGCTGGCCCGCCAAATCCGCCCGTTAACCGAATCGGAAGGAGATGTTTAACGCTTCGTCTCTATGTCCCCTCTCCGGGAGGCACCACAGAGCGAGCATGATGAAGGACAGCCCTGAAAAGCGAAATGAATGGCGTGCGATCTTTTATGTGCAGGCCCGCATCGCCATCCTGTTTGTGCCGGTCGTGCTCAGCCTGCTGCTCATCGGCATCTTCGCCGGCAATGAGCGCAAATCCGTGCCCGACGTGATCGATCCGACCGTCACGAGCTCGGTGCGCTGAAGAAGCGCCGCCCGGACGGCTGTATTCAAACAAACTTCGGGATCGGCCCCTTCTGCGGCGTCGTATCGCCCTCAAGGTCGACAAAGACCTCGTCGAGGAAGCACCAGGCCCAGCCTTCCGGCGGGTCGTAGCCTTCGATGATCGGATGCTGCGTGGCATGGAAATGCTTTGTCGCGTGGCGGTTGGGCGAGTCGTCGCAGCAGCCGACATGGCCGCAGGTGCGGCAGAGCCGCAGATGCACCCACCAGGAACCGCTCTTCAGGCATTCCTCGCAGCCAAGCGCGCTCGGCGTGACCTGTTTGATGTCCCTGGTGTGCCTGCATTCGTCCATCACGGTCTCCTGGCCGGTTCGGGCTGATTTATTCGTTGGCGGCGCCGCCGTTCCGCGCCAGATAAGCATGCAGAGCCGCGACCACCTGCGCGCCTTCGCCGACGGCGGCCGCGACCCGCTTGGTCGAGCCGCAGCGCACGTCGCCGATGGCGAAGACGCCGCTGCGGCTCGTCTCCATCAGCCCGTGCCCCGGCGTCGTGTCCGGCCCGGTGCGCACGAAGCCTTTGGCGTCCAGCGCCACGTTGCAGTTCGCCAGCCAGTCGGTGTTCGGATCGGCGCCGATGAACAGGAAGAGGTGCTGGATGGCGCGCTCCGTCTCCTCGCCGCTTATCCGGTTGCGCCAGCGCAGCCGCTCGAGATTGCCGTCATGGCCCGCCAGCGCCGCAACCTCGGTCCCGGTCAGCACCTCGATATTGGGCTGCGCGGCGATGCGCTCGACCAGATAGCGCGACATGGTGGCGTCGAGGCCGCGGCGCGCCAGGAGCGTCACCTTGCGCACCTGGCTCGCCAGATAGACGGCCGCCTGTCCGGCCGAATTGCCTGCGCCGACCAGCGCCACCTCCTGGCTCTGGCAAAGCCTCGCTTCGATCGGCGAGGCCCAGTAATGCACCGACGTGCCCTCGAACTGCGCCAGGTTGGCGATGTCGAGGCGGCGGTAGCGCGCGCCGCTGGCGATCACCACCGCGCGTGAACGCACGCTCTCGCCATCGCCGATGGCAAGCCTGTAGCGTGCGCCGTCGCCGTCATCGTCGAGCAGCTTCGCCTCGTCGGGTATGACCATCTCGACGCCGAATTTCTGCGCCTGATTGTAAGCGCGCGCCATCAGCGCCATGCCGGTGATCCCGGTCGGGAAGCCGAGATAGTTTTCGATGCGGGCCGAGGCGCCCGCCTGCCCGCCGAAGGCGCGGCAGTCGAGCACGATGGTCGACAGCCCTTCCGAGGCGGCATAGACAGCGGCCGCCAGCCCCGCCGGTCCGGCGCCGACGATCGCCACGTCATAGACCTTGTCGGCATCGATCGGCCGCAGCAGGCCGACGCAGCGGGCAAGCTCGTTCTCGCCCGGATTGTGCATCAGCTTGCCGTTCGGGCAGAGCACGATCGGCAGATGGTGCGGATCGATATGGAACCGCTCGATCAGCGTTTTCGCGCAAGGGTCGGTGTCGGAATCGAGCGCCCGGTGTGGCAGCCCGCTGCGCCGCAGAAAACCCTGCAGTCGCAGCACGTCGCCATTGCCCGGCGGGCCGATGACGACCGGCCCGCTCGCGCCGCTTTCGAGCAGCCCCACGCGGCGCAGGATCAGCGCCCGCATGACGCGTTCGCCGAGATTTGCCTCCTGCACCATCAGGTCGCGCAGCCGCGGCGAGGGGATGACGATGGCCTCGACCGGCTCGACCGCCTCGGCATTGACCAGCGACGGCCGGTTCGATAGCTGCGCCAGCTCGCCGATGAAATTGCCGGCGCCATGGGTGACGATCGGCTCAGGCTGGCCGAGCCCGCCGGCCTGGGTGATGTCGACCTTGCCCGACAGGATGAGGATCACGCCTGGCGAAACCGTGCCGGCCGTCACGATATGCTCGCCGGCGGCATAGGCGCGTGCCTCGCCGAAACGGCGCATGCGCTCGATGTCTGCCTCGCCGAGGATCGGGAACATCTGGTCGCGGCGGGCGGCGATGGTCGGACTGACGGAAGGGGCCATGGCGCGACCGTAGCGTTATGGCCGCCGGGTTTGAAGCGGTTTGTTGGAGGGCTGGCCGGAAGGGGAGGTGCCGGGGTCGCTTCGTCGGTCGAATGGCCCTACCTGATCGCCTCACGCAGATCGGTGAGAGAGATCACCAGCGTCATGGGATCGAGGGGCGACGGGTCGAATCCAAGCGCCGTGTAATAGCTTCGCGCTTCATCGGAGACGGCGTGGACCAGGATGCCGCGGATGCCGAGCGAGCCTGCGGCATTCATCACTCTGCGTGCTGCATCCTGGACGAGCACCCTGCCGATTCCCTGCCGCCGACAGGACGTGTCTATTGCGAGGCGGGCAAGAATTGCCACCGGAATCGGATCGGGCATGGTGCGCCGGGACCGGCCCGGCACATGACTGGCAATGACGCCGCCCGAAGCGAGCGCGTAATAGGCGACAACCTTGTCGTCCTCGCAGGCCACGAAGGTGCGCGTCGCGCCACTGTCCTGGTTGGCGAGCGCCCGGCGTTTGACCCAGTCATCCGCCGCCGCAACACCGGATGAAAAAGACGAAAGATCGTGGCCACGATCCAGCGGTACCGGCGCCTGTAGCGTCACTTGGTTTCCCAAGGCAGCGGCGCGTTCATCAGTTTGGACAGTCGCTCGTTCGACTTGGCCGGCGCATCGAGCCGGACAAGGAACTCGGCATAAGCGTCCGGCGAAGCCTTGATAAGCGTGCGCTCGAGCAGCGTGTCCTCAGCCATACGCCGGGCGGCGTCGAGGATGAAATCCGTTCGGGTCATGCCGAGCGTCCGCGCGGCCTCGTCGATCAGGCCGCGCTCTTCGGGCCTGATGCGCATGTTCAGCGTGCTTCTCTTCGAAGCGTCCGGCGATTCGTGCTTCATTGTGCAAGAGTAGTATCTTGTAATGACATTGTCATTATAATGAAATCAGGTTTTGTTGGCATCGAAATCAATGCAGATGATAAAAATGCTTCTATCGAGCGGTATAGACGGGAGTCGGGCGCGTGGCAAATCGCGAGCATCAGTCAACCGTCTCATTTTGCACATGAATGTATCCAGCTCTGATATAGCCAAAATCATATATTAGAGATCGCTTTATAACGATGTCCTGTTATTACCCAACGAGTCGACAAAGAATATTATGGATATAGCCGTAGTAACAGAATCTTAACCGTTTGGATTAAGGTCTTCAAAATCGTTTCTGTATAGTTTTCGCGGGTCACCAACGGGCAACGAGGAAATCGTACAATGCTCAAACTGATTACGCGGTTCAAGAATGACGAATCCGGCGCCACGGCGATCGAGTACGGCCTGATCGCGGCGCTGATCGCGTTGGCAATCATGCTCGGCGCCAGCTCGCTCGGCGGGGCGTTGAACGCCAAGTTCAAGCTGGTCGCAGACTGCGTCAAGGACCCCAAAGCTTCTGGATGTCCGACATAACTTCTGTCCACGTGTTACGGCACGGCTTCGGGGGCCGCCTTCGGGCGGCCTCTCCTTTTTGTGCCGTCGGAAGGCAGCGACACGGCCGCGTGGCCTTCGGGAAGGGAGGATTGAACCGCAACCTTCTCGATTGGCGTTGCGGATACTCTTCGCTCTTGGAACTACCGGATGGCCTGCCATCCGAAGCTCGAAGAGCGAAGGATGGTGCCCAGAAGAGGACTCGAACCTCCACTCCTTGCGGAACACGGACCTGAACCGTGCGCGTCTACCAATTCCGCCATCTGGGCTGGTGGGCGCTCATGTAAGCGGGCAAACGATGTGTGTCAACGCGCTTTTTTCACCAGCGTTGGCGCTGCCCCTCATTGCCCTGCCGGGCCGCCGCGTCGGCGCTCTTCCTGCAACGCTGGCGATTGGCGAAATCGGTGGCGAGAGCCTCCCTCTCCCCGTCACTATACGGGGAGAGGATGCCGGCAGGCAGGTGAGGGGCGGCGCCGACGCTGGTCAGATGGGGTTCCGGGTTCGCTTCGAGCCTGGACAAGTTAGTCCCCGAAGCTGGCGCTGCCCCTCATCCGCCTGCCGGCACCTTCTCCCCGTATAGTGACGGGGAGAAGGAAGCTGCTCCTCACCCCTCCAGCACGTCCTTCTTCGCCACGGTGGAATCGGCGTTGAGCTTGTAGATCACCGGCACGCCGGTGCCGAGCTCGAGCTTGACGATCTCCTCGCCCGACTTGCCGTCCAGCGCCATGATCAGCGCGCGCAGCGAATTCCCGTGCGCCGCCACCAGCACCGTCTCGCCGCGCAGCACATGCGGCTGCACCTCGTGCAGGTAATAGGGCCACACGCGCGCCCCGGTATCCTTCAAGCTTTCGCCGCCGGGCGGCGCGATGTCGTAGGAACGGCGCCAGATATGCACCTGCTCCTCGCCCCATTTCTTGCGCGCGTCGTCCTTGTTGAGGCCGGAGAGATCGCCATAGTCGCGCTCGTTGAGCGCCTGGTCGCGGATGGTCTTGAGATCGCTCTGGCCGACCACGTCGAGAATGTGCTGGCAGGTCTTCTGCGCCCGCTTCAGGGCCGACGTGTAGGCGACATCGAATTTCAGGCCGCGCGCCTTGAGCTTTTCGCCGGCGGCAAGCGCTTCCGCATTGCCCTGGTCGGTCAGGTCGACATCGCGCCAGCCGGTGAACAGGTTCTTCAGGTTCCATTCGCTCTGGCCGTGGCGCACGAGCACGAGAGTTCCCGACATGTTTGCTCCTCTGTGGTTTGAGCAATTCCAACGGTTTCCGGAACTGCGTAAGAAGGAAATGCTTCAGGCTTGTGTCAGGAAAGTCCGAGCACGTCCCGCATGGAATAGAGTCCGGGCTTCTTGCCGCGCGCCCAAAGCGCCGCTTTCACCGCGCCGCGGGCGAAGATCGCCCGGTCCTCGGCATGGTGGGACAGCGTGATGCGCTCGCCGGTGCCGGCAAGGATCACGCTGTGGTCGCCGACCACGGAGCCGCCGCGCAGCGTGGCGAAGCCGATCGAGCCCGCCTTGCGCACGCCGGTATGTCCGTCGCGCACCCGCACGCTGTTGCCGGAAAGATCGATGCCGCGCCCGTTGGCCGCCGCCTCGCCGAGCAGCAGCGCCGTGCCGGACGGCGCGTCGACCTTGTGGCGGTGGTGCATTTCCAGGATCTCGATGTCGAAATCCTCCGGGTCGAGCGCCTTAGCGGCCTGCTCGACCAGCACCGCCAGAAGGTTGACGCCGAGGCTCATATTGCCGGATTTGACGATCGTCGCATGCCGCGCGGCGGCGGCGATCTTCGCATTATCGTCGGCCGAGCAGCCGGTGGTGCCGATGACATGGACGATGCGCGCCTGCGCGGCATAGCCGGCGAATTCGACGCTTGCGCCCGGCGCGGTGAAATCGAGCACGCCGTCGGCCTTGGCGAAGGCCGGCAGCGGATCGTCGACGATCGGCACGTTGATGATGCCGATGCCGGCGAGCTCGCCGGCATCCTTGCCGAGATGCGGGGAGTCCGGCCGCTCGATCGCGGCGGCGACGCGCGCGCCGGGCATCGTGTGTATGGCGCGGATCAGGGTCTGGCCCATGCGGCCCGCGGCGCCCACCACGACCAGGCCCATATCGCCGGCTTCGCTCATGCGCTTCTCCTGACGGTCTTCCTGGCGCGGCTGCGCGGTGCGGGAGTTTGGCCCGAAGTCTGGCTTGCCTTGGCGTCGTCGACAAGCCCCAGCCCCTTCTTGCCCTGGATCCGGTGGAAGCGGGCATAGATGGAGTGCGGGTCGGCCATCAGCGTCGCATGCGTGCCTTCTTCGACCAGCCTGCCCTCTTCCAGCACGATGATATGGTCGGCATTGACCACCGTCGACAGCCGGTGCGCGATCACGATCGTCGTGCGGCCTTCCATGACATGGGTCAGCGCTTCCTGGACACGCGCCTCGGCCTCGTTGTCCAGTGCCGAGGTCGCCTCGTCGAGCAGCAGGATCGGCGCCTGGCGCACGATGGCGCGCGCGATCGAGACGCGCTGTCGCTGGCCGCCCGACAGCGTCGAGCCGCCTTCGCCGACAGGCGTGTCGTAGCCTTGCGGTTGCTGGCGGATGAACTCGTCGGCGGCGGCCAGTTTCGCCGCATGCTCGATCTCGGCATCGGTGGCCGAAAGCCGACCATAGCGGATGTTGTCGCGGATCGTGCCCTCGAACAGGTAGGGCGCCTGCGAGACATAGGCGATCGACTGGCGCAGCGAGCGCTTGGTCACCTTCGAGATGTCCTGGCCGTCGACTTCGATCGAGCCCTCGTCAACGTCGTAGAAGCGCTGCAGCAGCGCCACCAGCGTCGACTTGCCGGCGCCCGAGGCGCCGACGATCGCCGTCACCTTGCCGGCGGCGGCGGAGAAGCTCAGCTCCCGCAGCACCGGCATGTCGGCGCTGTAGCCGAAGGTCACGTCGTTGATGCGCACCTCGCCCGTGGTGATCTTCGCCTCGACCGCGTCGGGGGCATCCCCCTGCCTCGGCTCGAGGTCGAGCAGCTCGTAGATCATGCGCGCATTGACCAGCGCGCGTTCCATCGTCACCTGCATGCGCGCCAGGCGCCGCGCCGGATCATAGGCCAGGATCAGCGCGGTGATGAAGGAAAACACCGCGCCAGGCGGTTGGCCGAGATACAAAGCCCGATAGCCGGAATAGGCGATGACGGCGGTGACGGCGAGGCCGGCCAGCATGTCGGAAATCGGCGACAGCCGCTCGGAGACGCGGGCGATCTTGTTGCTGCGCTGCTCGGCCGTATCGGCCATGACGCCGATGCGGCGGGCCAGCTCGTCCTCCATGGTGAAGGCCTTGACGATGGCTATGCCTTGAACTGCCTCCTGCACGGAGCCGCTCAGTCGCGAGTTGATCAGCACGGATTCGCGGTTGATCTTGCGCACCCGGCGGGTGATGTAGACGACGGCCCAGATCAGTGGCGGTCCGATCAGCAGCGAACTCAGCGACAGGACCGGATCCTGGTAGACCATCAGGCAGACCAGGCCGATCAGCGTCACCGCGTCGCGGGTGATCGAAATCAAGGTCAGCGACAGCAGGTCGCGGATGCCGCCGACATTCTCGTCCAGCTGCGCCGCCAGGCGCCCGGAACGCGTGTCGTTGAAGAAATTGACGCCGAGCTTCATCAGTTGGTCGAAGCAGCGCTTCTGGTAGCGGGCGACGAGATTGTTGCCGACCTTGGCCAGCATCACCGCCTGGCCGTAACCGGCAAAGCCGCGCACGAGGAAGGCGCCCATGAAGCCGGCGCAAATCCACCAGACGGCGCCGCTGCTCCGTTCGTAGAAGATCTGATTGACCATCGGCGCCATGACCCATGCGGAGAAGGCGGTCGCGCCCGAAACCAGCAGCGAGCAGACGATGACGACCGCGTAGGACCAGCGATGGTCATAGCCGTTTTCGGCGACGATGCGGCGCAGCACCGCGGTGACCTCGCCCGGTCGGGTCTTGTGCTTGTCTGGATTTTGAAGTGTCAAATCGGAAGCGCTTCGTGGGTTCTCGTCATAAGGCCAACCCTCTTAAAGCATGTCTCCCGAAAGTGGGAACCGGTTTCGGGATAAAGACATGCGTAAAATCAAAAACCGAAAGCGCATGGAGCGAATCTGAAAGATCGCGACGCGCTTTAGCGCCCCGGCTACGGCTTGCCTATGGCGAAACTTCGTCGCGGCGGCCGAGCGCCGGCCCGGGCCCTGGCGCGATCATGCCCGCCAGTGCCGGCCGGCGGTCTGCACGCCGAACAGCGAAGGCGTCCTGGCATAGGCGGCAAGGCCGAGCAGCGCCGCCAGCGGATGGATAATGACATAGACCGGCATTTCGCGCATCAGCGCGCTGTGCGGCGCCTTGTCCTCGAAGGCGGCGCGGAAATTGCCTTCCTTCAGCGCCGGCACGATCTTCTGCGCGATGCCGCCGGTGAGGAACACGCCGCCGCGGCCCATGAACACTAGCGCCAGGTCGCCCGCGGTGCGGCCGAGGCAGGTGACGAACAGCTCCAGCGCCTCCCCGGCCACCGCGTCGGATTTGGCGAGCGCCGCTCCGGTGATCTCGGCCGGCGTCGTGAACGGCGTCGGCTTGCCGTCCGTCCTGGCCACGGCGCGATAGACGTTGACCAGCCCGCGCCCGCACAGGATCTGCTCGCCGGAGATGCGGCCTTCCAGCTTGTCGATATGCGGGAACACCTCGAAGTCGCGCGGCGTGCGCGGTCCGATATCCATATGCCCGCCCTCGCCCGGCACCGGAATCCAGCGATCGAGCGCATAGATCAGCCCGGCGACGCCCAGCCCGGTTCCGGGGCCGAGCACGACGCGGCTCGCATTGGGTTCCGGCGTGCCGCCGCCGATCTTTTCCATATGCTCTTCGCCGAGCGCCACGACGGCCAGCGCCTGCGCCTCGAAATCATTGAGCACCACGACCTCGCTCAGGCCCAGATTGGCGATCATCTGCCGGGGTTTCACGACCCAGGGGCAGTTGGTGAGCGGAATCTCGTCGCCGTCGACCGGCCCGGCGATCGCCAGCACCGCCGAATTCGGCTGGATCGAGGAGCGGTCGAGCACCGCCGCCTGGATCGCCTCGTCGATGGTCTTGAAATTCGCCGTCTGGACGATCTGCGGCTCGGTCGCTTCGGAATTGGCGTCGAGCACGATCGAGAAGCGCGCATTGGTGCCGCCAATGTCGCCGATCAGGACCGGAAACCGCAGCGCTGTCTCGTTCTCGCTTACCATTTCTTCTCGCGCTTCCCCGTTCGGCTGTCTGCCGCTGTTTGTTCGTTGACTAGCGCATGGGCCTGCAAAGGGAAAGCGGCTTCGGCCGGTGTCTCAGTTTGAAATTGACCGGCTACCACCCGCTGTAGCCCGATTGTCGCGCGGCGCTTCGAACTCCTATATGCTTACCAAAAGCAAGGGGGATATCATGTCATATGCCGTCGCGACATGTCCTGACGACGTTGAGCGGCTGAAGACGTTGCTCCACAGTCTGGGCGAAGAGGGAAGCCGGATCATCAACGTGATCTGGCAACCGGAACGAGACATCCGAACAGAGGATGGCGAATTCAGGCAGCCGTCCGGCTACATCATCGTGTTGGAGTACCCCAGCTAAAATGCGGCACCAGCTGACTGGCAACGCCGGTCTGTACCACGTGGCGCGGGAACTGTCGCGACGCGGTTGGCATGTCATGCCCACTGTACGCAACGCGCGTGGCGCAGACCTTTATGCCGCAAGCGACGACGAGAGCCGCGTCCTCCCCATTCAGTCAAAGGCATTGTCGAAGAGGGCTCCCGTGCCGCTGGGTAGTTCACTGGATACCCTTCGCTCGGATTGGTGGGTTGTAACGATCAACGCGAACACCGCAGCCCCTACCTGCTACGTCCTCACGAAAGACGAGGTGAGAGCAGCTGCTCATCGCGGAATGAATGAGATTGGCACGGTATCTTATTGGCTACAGCCAAAATCCTATGCGCTTCCTCAGTATCTGGAAGCGTGGGACAGGCTAGGAAATCCCGCTACTCTCTAAGGTTTTGATTCAAACGGACACATTCCCCAGCTTCGGAGTCAGTTCCCCGGTCTCGGCCTTGGCAGCGGAATGCCGATCTTGGGCGTCGGCGCGAAAGCGCTCGCCGCCGCCGGCATCGCTGCGTTGCCGGTGGAGATCGTCTCCGCCGGCTCGGTCGGCTCCGGTTCGGCCACGGCGACCGCTGTGGCGCTGCCACCCTGGTAGGTCACGGCCGCCAACGACGGCGCATCCGTCGCGGCGAGCACCGCCTGGCACTCTTTCGGCAGATTGGCCATCGTCATCAGGTCGCGGGCCTTGGGCGCATCGGGGTTCTTGTTGGGCCGCCACGGCTCCTCGGTGAACCACCAGGCCAGCGGCTTGCCGCAGCCGTCATCCGCGGGCGTCGCCTCCTGCCCCTTGCAACCGGGCGAGCCCGGCTGGCAGCCGATGCGCATATGGAAATGATAGTCGTGGCCCCAGAACGGGCGGATCTTGCGCAGCCAGGACCGGTCGCCGCTGACCGTGTCGCACAGCTTCTTCTTGATGCCGGGATTGACCAGGATGCGCTCGACTTCCGGATAGCTCGCGGCGCGCTTGAGCAGCCTTGTGTGCGCCGGCGTCCACAGCGCGTCCTTCACCAGATGCGTTTTTTCGTCGACCATCAGCGTGGCGCTCATATTCTCGCGCTGCGCCATGGTCAGCGGCCGCTTCGGCATCGGCGTCAGCCAGATGTCGGCGTCGAGCCCGATCTGATGCGAGGCGTGGCCGGTCATCATCGGTCCGCCGCGCGGCTGCGAGACGTCGCCGACCAGAAGCCCTGGCCAGCCGTCGGCTGCCGCGTCGCGCGCGAGTTTCTCGATCAGCGCGATCATGGCCGGATGGCCCCAGCGGCGGTTGCGCGAGGGGCGCATCACTTCCCAGGTCGGCCCGTCCATGGGCAGGGCGACGCCGCCGGCGAAGCAGCCCTTGGAATAGAAACCGAAGGATTGCGCGGGCACCACCGCCGGCAGTTTCTTGGCGCCGAACAGGTCCTTGGCCCGCGGTTCGGCCGAGATCGCGGCCGCCGCCAGCGCAGCCAAGGTCACCAGCGCCAGCGCGGCGGTCAGGAACGGCTTCCTGTCGGGCAGCGATCGCAAATTCATCAGGCCGGATCCCTCTCCAGTCTACCCGTTTGCGGCACGGTCAGGCCACCATACCACGCCGCGCGTCCCGCATCGATCTTCAGCGCCTCATCGGGCTGCGCGGCGCTCCATCCCGCCAGTTGCCCTCGGCCCACATCCGCTCCAGCGCCACCCGGTAGTTCGGGAACCGGAAGCGATAGCCGGCCGCCTTGATCGCCTTGTTGGCGACCCGCTTGTTCTCGCCATAGAAAGACCGCGCCATGGGCGAAAGTTGGGCGGTCTCGAAGGGAATTTCGGGCGGCGGCTCGACGCCCATCAGCCCAGCGGCGTAAGCCACGACGTCCTGCGGCGGCGCCGGCTCGTCGTCGGTGACGTTGAAGATCCCGCCGAGATTGTTCTCGGCGAGGTGCCAGAGCGCGCCGGCGATGTCGTCGCAATGGATGCGGTTGAACACCTGTCCCGGCTTGACCAGCCGCCTTGCGGTGCCCTCCTCGAGATTGGCGAGCGCGTTGCGGCCGGGCCCATAGATTCCGGAAAGCCGCAGCACCGCCACCGGCTTTCCGGTCTCGCGGCCAAGCCTCAGCCATTCCTGTTCGGCCGCCACCCGCATGACCGAGCGCTTCGACACGGGGCGGCAGTCGCTGGTCTCGTCCACCCAGGCGCCGCCATGGTCGCCATAGACGCCGACGGTTGAGAGATAGGCGATCCACTCCAGCGCCGGCATCTTTTCCCGCAGCGCATCGCCGGCGGCGTTGAGCACCGCATCGCCGGCCTCGTCGGGAGCGACCGAGACGATGAGATGCGAGGTCCCGGCGAGCGCCTCGCCGAGCTCTAGCGACAGCGCGCCGTCGAATTGCAGCGGCTCGATGCCGGCCGATCGCAGCGCCTCGAACTTTTCAGGCGCCCGGGTCGTGCCGGAGACCGGCGCGTGGTGCTGATTGGCCCGCGCGAAAGCCTGGCCGGAATAGCCGGCGCCGAAGATGAAGAAGCGTCTTTCGCCCATCGATGAACTCCTTCAATCGGCCTTCGCCGGTTTTGCCAGCACCGCCAGCCACTCCTCACGGACCGCCGCATCGGTCTCGGTCTTCGAGGCGGTGGCGGCAAGCTTGCCAAATTCGCGGTCGGACAGCAGCCGCGACAGGGCCCAGATCGCCGCACCCCGCACCAGCGGCGAGGCATCGCCAAGCAGGCCACGCACAGTGGGCGTTAGCGAGAAGTCGCCCGAATTGCCGGCGGCGATCAGCACGTTGCGAACAAAACGGTCGCGGCCGATGCGTTTGACCGGCGACCCCGAGAAAAACGAGCGGAACGCCGTGTCGTCGAGGGCGAGCAGTTCCGACAGCTTTGGCTCGCGCAAATCCTCGCGCGCGGCAAGCTTCGCCTGGGATGCCGCGCTGGCGAACTTGTTCCACGGGCAGGCGGCCAGGCAATCGTCGCAGCCATAGATGCGGTTGCCGATCTTTTCGCGGAATTCGCGCGGGATCGGCCCCTTGTTCTCGATGGTGAGATAAGAGATGCAGCGGCGCGCGTCGAGCCGGTAGGGCGCCGGAAAGGCATCGGTCGGGCAGACGTCGAGGCAGGCGCGGCAGGAGCCGCAATGGTCGATCTCGGCCTCGTCCGGCTCGAGCTCCGCCGTGGTGAAGATCGTGCCGAGGAACAACCACGAGCCATGCGCGCGGCTGACCAGGTTGGTGTGCTTGCCCTGCCAACCGAGCCCGGCCGCCTCCGCCAGCGGCTTTTCCATGACAGGGGCGGTATCGACGAACACCTTAACGTCGCCGCCGGCCTTGGCCACGATCTTGCCGGCGATCTCCTTCAGTCGGCCCTTCATCACGTCATGATAATCGCGGTTCTGCGCATAGACCGAGATCGCGCCGCGGTCGGGTCTTGTGAGGATATCGCGCGGGTCATGATCCGGGCCGTAATTCATCGCCAGCACGATGATCGAGCGGACCTCTGGCCACAGCGTCGAGGGCTCGGCGCGGCGCTGAAGGGTCTCGACGATCCAGTCCATCGAGCCGTGGAAACCGTCGGCGACGAATTCGGCAAGTCTTGCCGGCGCCTGCGGGATCGCGTCCGGCCGGGTCACGGCAACCGCCTCGAAGCCGGCGCGGCGCGCCTCCGCCTCGATCAGCGCGCGTAAGTTTTCAGAAGTCGAGGTCCGCATAATGCGACACCGGCGACAGGCCGCGCACCCGGTCGGAGAGCAGCGGCCGGAACGACGGCCGCGATTTCACCCGCGTGTACCATTCGCGCGCGGCGCTGTGTTCGCGCCAGTCGATCTCGCCGAGATAGTCGAGCACCGAAAGCGTCGCTGCGGCGGCGAGGTCGGCATAGGTCACCTTGTTGCCGGCCAGCCAATGGCGCGTGCCCGCGAGCCAATTGGTGTATTTCATGTGCTGGCGGATGTTGGCGCGCGCGGCGCGGATCGCCGCCGAATCGGGCGAGCCCCCGCCGGCGGTTTCCGGCATCACCGGCTTCAGCACGCGCTCGCGCACCAGATGGCGGGTGACTTCGCTTTCGGCCTTGGCCAGGTACCAGTCGGTCAGCCGGCGGATTTCCGCGCGCTGCATCGGGTCCTCGGCGAACAGCCGCTTGTCGCGCTTCAAGACGCCGCGCGTCTCGTCGAGATATTCGGCGATCACCATGGCGCCGACGATCGGCACGTCGCCTTCGGCCAAAAGGATCGGCAGCGTGCCGGCCGGGTTCAGCGCCAGAAACTCCTTGCGCCTGGTCCACGGCTTTTCCTCGATCAGCGCCAGCTCCTCGCCATACTCGCCGAAGGCGAGGCGCACGAACCGGCAGGTGGCGAACATGGGATGATGGAAAAGCGTCAGCATGGTTCCGCGATGATAGGGCGCACTGGCGAATCGGTGTCAGCGCCGGTAAGTCTTGGCGGCCCATCATGCGGCCGTCACGGTGTTGCGACCTATAGGGGGACTTCCGCGCCGTGACAAGCAAGCCGTTGTCCCCAGCTGTCCCCGAAATCCTGAGGTTGCCATGGAAAGCCAGACCATCGTCGAAGCGCTGCTGCTCGGGCTGCTGGAGGGCCTGACCGAGTTCATCCCTGTGTCCTCGACCGGCCACATCCTGCTTGCCGGCCATTTCCTCGGCTTCCACTCCACCGGCAAGGCTTTTGAGATCCTGATCCAGCTCGGCGCGATCCTGGCCATCCTCAGCGTCTATTTCAGCAAGCTCTGGCAGATGCTGATCAAGCTCCCCAGCGACCCGCAGACCCGGCATTTCGTCATCGGCATCCTCATCGCCTTCCTTCCGGCAGCGGTCATCGGCGCGCTGGCGCATGATTTCATCAAGACCATCCTGTTCGAATCGCCCAGGCTGATCTGCATTATGCTGGTCATCGGCGGCGTGGTGCTGCTCGTCGTCGACCGCATCAACTTCAAGCCGGTGCATCACGACGTCGAGCGCTTTCCGTTGAGCGTTTATTTGAAGATCGGCCTGTTCCAGTGCCTGTCGCTGATCCCCGGAACCTCGCGCTCCGGCTCGACCATCGTCGGCGCGCTGCTGATGGGCGTCGACAAGCGCGCGGCGGCGGAATTCTCCTTCTTCCTCGCCATGCCCACCATGGTCGGCGCCTTCGCCTTCGACCTCTTCAAGAACCGCAACGTGCTGACCGCGGCGGACCTGCCGATCATCGCCGTCGGCTTTATCGCCGCCTTCGTCGCCGCGCTCATCGTGGTGCGTTTCCTGCTCGATTACGTCTCGCGCAAAGGCTACGCGCTGTTCGGCTGGTGGCGGCTCGTGGTGGGTATTGCGGGGCTGGCGGCGCTGATGGTTTGGGGGTGAGGCGGGCTTTGCCCGCACCATTCGTCGAGTTCCCGCCAACCCCCCTCTGGCCTGCCGGCCATCTCCCCCGCAAGGGGGGAGATCAGATGTCGCCGCGGCTTTCGCCAATTGTCGACTTCTATGAAGGGCGCGGCGCCTAAGCTGCCAATCTCCCCACTTGCGGGGGAGATGTCCGGCAGGACAGAGGGGGGGTGCTGTCCCGCCGACATTCGTAAGGGTCGGCTGAGGGAGGCCCGCTCAATTCCGTCCATAAAACGCGTTCTCGACATGCACCGGCCAGCGCCAGGGCAGCACCGCCACCATGTCGAAGCGCATCGAAAGCCTGCCATAGTCGGGCTGGCGCGACAGCCAGATATCCGCGGCGCCCTCGATGCGGCGCTCCGATTCATGGGCGATCGCTTCCATTGCCTCGATCAGCGTGCGCCGCGCCTTGACCTCGACGAACAGCACGAGGTCGCCGCGCCGGGCGATCAGGTCGATCTCGCCGAGCCTGGTGCGATGGCGGCGGGCAAGGATGCGGTAGCCTTTCAGCATCAGCGCCAGCGCCGCCAGCCACTCGCCGCGGTGGCCGCGCCGATAGGCTTTTCGGCGATGGCCTAAAGTACGCTCAGCCATCTTTTTGCTTGACCATGATCTTATCCAAAAACCGGCTTCCACTTTTTGGGATCATGGTCCGTCCTTCAGCTCCAGCAATCGCCGGTAAAGCGCCTGCTTCTGCCCGCCGGTCATCTTCGCCGCTTCCGCCGCCGCCTTGGACGCCGGCATTTCCGTGGCGAGCGACAACAGCAACCGGTCGATGTCCGCCGGCTGGTCCTTCGTCACCTCCGCCGGACCGACGCAGATGACGATCTCGCCCTTCGGCGTATCGGCCGCCGCATAATGGTCGGCCAGATCGGCCAGCGTTCCGGTGCGCATCTCCTCGAAGGTCTTGGTCAGCTCGCGGCCGATCGCGGCTTGCCGTGCGCCGCCCAGCGCCTCGACCATGGCGGCAAGCGTCTCCGCCAGCCGGCGCGGCGATTCGAAGAAGATCAGCGTTGCCGGCACCGCCTTGAAGGTTTCGAGCTTGGTGAGTCGCTGCCCGGTCTTCACCGGCAGGAAGCCCGCGAACAGGAAAGCATCGGATGGCAGGCCGGAAGCCGTCAGCGCCGCGAGCGCGGCCGAGGGCCCCGGGATCGGCACCACGCGGATGCCCTGCTCAAGCGCCTCGCCGACCAGCCGGTAGCCGGGATCGGAGACCAGCGGCGTGCCGGCGTCGGAGATCAGCGCCACGCTCTGCCCGGCCGCCAGCGCCTCGATCAGCTTCGGCCCAGCGTCCTGCGCATTGTGCTCGTGATAGGCGGTGGTACGGCGGCGGATGCCGTAGCGTTCGAGCAACACGCGCGACACGCGCGTGTCCTCGCAGGCGACGATGTCGGCGGCGGCCAGCGTCTCCAGCGCGCGCAGCGTGATGTCGGCCAGATTGCCGATGGGCGTCGCCACCAGATAAAGCGCCGGCTGGAGCGGCCGTGCCGCGATCTCGGTCGTTCCGATCAAGTAGCTGCTTCTGTCGCCGGTCAAGGATAACCCTCCGTTCACCCTGTTTGGCATGGCTGACGGCCTGTTGCAAAACGTGAGGTCGGGTTAACGAAATCGCCATGCCTTTGCCACAGTGCGGAACGAAACCGACGACGGCGAATTTAACCCCTGATTCCCCGGGAGGAGGCAGGACCGAACGATGCCCAATCGCTTCGACATTTTCATCAGCCGACTTGAAAGCAAGACCGCCCGCGAGGGCATCCCTCCACACCCCATCGCCGAGCAGCACGGCGCACGCCGCGACAAGGCCGACCAGAAGCAGGTCCGCCACGGTGAGGCGCATGGCGAGAAGACCCGCGGCAAACACCGTCAGAAGCACGACGCTTAACCAGCACCGTTCGCGATCCCGCGCTTCGTCATTCCAGGGCGGAGCAAGGAGCGAAGCGACGCGCGCAGACCCTGGAATCCATGCCGTTACATCGAAGCGCCACCAACGGTGCAGAATTCTGCACCGCCGCACCCGTCGCATAGGTCACGGCATGGATTCCCGGGTCAAGCCCGAGAATGACGAACGCGCTAGCAGCGCGCTATCTTCAAAGGTATCTGCCGACCTTCGCTTCCAGCAGCCGCACCAGCTCCGGGTCCATGAAGTCGTAGTCGTCCGGGATATCGAGGCAGATCACTCTGGCGCCCTTCAGGCTCGACCGGAATTTCTTCTGCAGCTTGGCGCGATGCGCCTTTTCCATGACAAAGATGATGTCCGCCCAGGCGACCAGCTCATGCGTCAGCGGGTTGTCGGCGTCATGATTGGTACCGGCCGATTCCACCTCGATGTCTCGGCGCCTGGAAAACACCTGCTCGGCGGTCGGACTGCGAAGGCGGTTCTGGCTGCAGACGAAGAGGACGTTCTTCAAGAAGGCTACCGCGCCAGATCCGCCACCACCGCATCCAGCACGATCATGCCGGCGGTCGTGGCGCGCAGCCTTGCATTGCCGACCGGCGCCACCAGCCCTTCTTCCTGCAGCACGGAAAGCCGCGCGGTCGAAAGGCCGCGCCCTGACAGCGCCTCGTAGCGCTGCAAGTCGATGCCTTCGGCGAGCCTCAGTCCCATCAGCAGGAACTCGTCGGCTTCTTCCGCGCGCGTCAGGACTTCCCCGCCGGTGATGCCATGGCCCTTGGCCTCGACCAGGTTGAGCCAGGTCTCCGGCATTCTTTCCGCTATCGTCACCGTGCGGCGGCCGTTCTCGACGAAGCGGCCATGCGCGCCCGGGCCGACGCCGGCATATTCGCCATAGCGCCAATAGGTCAGGTTGTGCCGGCTTTCGGCCCCCGGCCGGGCGTGGTTGGAAGTCTCGTAGGCCGGCAGTCCATGCGCCGCCGTCACCTCCTGCGTCAGCGCGTAGAGGTCGGCGGCGTGGTCGTTGTCGGGCAGCGTGAATTTCTTCGCCGCGTAAAGCGCATGGAAGGGCGTGCCCTCCTCGATGGTGAGTTGGTAGAGCGACAGATGGTCGACCGCATAGCCGATCGCCTGCTCCAGCTCCGCTCCCCACGCCTCGGGCGTCTGGCCGGGCCGCGCATAGATCAGGTCGAAGGACAGCCGCGGAAAAATCTCGCGGGCGAGGCCGATGGCGTGCAAGGCTTCCTCGACATTGTGCAGCCGGCCGAGGAAGCGCAGGTCCTTGTCGTTCAGCGCCTGCACGCCGAGCGAGACGCGATTGACGCCGGCGGCGCGATAGCCGCGGAAACGCTCGGCCTCGACCGAGGACGGGTTGGCCTCCAGCGTCACCTCGATGCCGGCCGGCACCGTCCAGTTCTTCGCCACCGCCTCCAGCACGGCGCCCACCGTTTCCGGCTTCATCAGTGACGGCGTGCCGCCGCCGAGAAAAATGCTGGTCACCTCGCGCGGCCCGGTGCGGGCGCGCATGGTCGCAAGCTCCGTCTCGAAGGCGCGGGCAAAACGCTCCTGGTCGACCGGTTGATGGCGGACATGGCTGTTGAAGTCGCAGTAAGGGCACTTGGCCGCGCAGAACGGCCAGTGGATATAGACCCCGAAGCCGGGGCTGCGGTCGAGCGGTATGGTCACTGCGCTCATAAGGGTCCTGATCGCGCCAGATCCAATCTGGCCAAATCCAATCGCGCTTGCGCGAATTTCTGGAAGGCGCGGGCGCGGTGCGAAAGCGCCGTCGCCTGGCCGGGCTTCCAGCCATGTTTTTGTTCCGCGCTCATCTCGCCAAAGGTCTTGTCGAAACCGTTGGGCAAAAACACCGGATCGTAGCCGAAGCCCAGCGTGCCGCGCGGCGGCCATACCAGCGTGCCTTCCGCTTCGCCGCGATAATACTCCGCCTCGCCGTCCGGGAAGGCGAGACAAATGACGGCGACGAATCGGCCGGTGCGCTGGGCGGGCTCGGTCGCGCGGACTTCCTGCAACGCCGTTTCCGTCTTCTGCATGGCCATGCCGAAATCGCGTGACCCGTCCGGCTTTTCAGCCCAGTTGGCGGTGTAGACGCCAGGCGCCCCGCCGAGCGCGTCGACGCAGAGCCCGGAATCGTCCGACAGCGCTGGCAGGCCGGTCGCCTTGGCCGCCGCGAAGGCCTTGATGTAGGCGTTCTCCTCGAAGGTCGTGCCGGTCTCGTCCGGCTCGGGCAGGCCGTATTCCTTGGCCGATTTCGCCTCGAAGCCGAACGGCGCCATCAGGTCGGCGAATTCGCGCAGCTTGCCGGCATTATGGCTGGCGACGACGATCTTCTTTCCGTTCAGCGAATGCATCAAAAACCCCAGATCCTTGGCTCGGCGAACTCGATCGAATTGCCCGACGGATCGCGGATATAGATCGAATGCCCGCCCTGCGGCCATTCGAAATCGCTTTCGATGGCGATGTTGTTCGCGGCGAGATGGTCGCGCCATTTGGCGATCTCGTCTGCGGTAGCCGCAAAGCAGAGATGCCCCTCGCCGGCCGTGCCATGCGGCGGCACTTTCAGGCTGGCGTCAGACGCCGGCGGGATTTTGGTGGCTTCCGCGTTGAAGAGAAGCAGCACGCCGTCGCCGCAGCGGAAGAAGACGTGGCGGCCTTCGACCTTGCCCACGGGTTCGAGGCCGATGATGTCGCGGTAGAAGGTTTCGACTTCAGCCAAATCGGTGACATAGAGAGCTGATTCCAAAATCGCAGAGGGAGTCACGAGGCCCCCCTCTCTGCCCTACCGGGCATCTCCCCCTCAAGGGGGGAGATTGGCAGCGTCGACGTCGCCGCACATCTTGCGACGTTGGCGATTGGCGAAAGCCGCCGTGACATCCAATCTCCCCCCTTGAGGGGGAGATGGCCGGCAGGCCAGAGAGGGGGGCCTAGGCTCGGCATTGGAAACCCTACGCCACCGCCATCTGCTGCAGGCTCACCAGCCGTGAAATCCCCTTCTTGGCCAGGCCCATCAGCGCTGCGAACTGCTCCTCGGAGAAAGGCTCACCCTCGGCCGTGCCCTGGATCTCGACGATGCCGCCCTTGCCGGTCATGACGAAATTGGCGTCGGTGCCGGCCGAGGAATCCTCGAGGTAGTCGAGATCGATGACCGGCTGGCCGTCATGGATGCCGCAGGAGATCGCCGCGACATGGTCCTTCAGCACCTTGGCGACGCTGACCATCTGGCGCGCTTCCATC
This sequence comes from Mesorhizobium sp. WSM3859, assembly GCF_002295065.1. Classification (GTDB taxonomy): domain Bacteria; phylum Pseudomonadota; class Alphaproteobacteria; order Rhizobiales; family Rhizobiaceae; genus Mesorhizobium. The sequence continues at coordinate 35,309 of NZ_NSGG01000018.1, read as the reverse complement.
CAGCGCAGGCAGTCGTAAAGTGCCACCCAGCCGCCGGTGATCGAGGCGGTGCGGGTGCCGCCATCGGCCTGGATCACGTCGCAGTCGACGGTGATCTGCTGTTCGCCCAGCGCCTGCAGGTCGACCACGGCGCGCAGCGAACGGCCGATCAGCCGCTGGATCTCCAGCGTGCGGCCGCCCTGCTTGCCGGCGGAGGCCTCGCGCCGCATGCGCTCGCCGGTCGAGCGCGGCAGCATGCCGTATTCGGCCGTCACCCAGCCCTTGGCGGAATTGCGCATCCAGGCCGGCACTTTTTCCTCAAGGCTGGCCGTGCACAAGACATGCGTGTCGCCGAACTTCACCAGGCAAGAGCCTTCGGCGTGCTTGGACACGCCGCGCTCGAAGGAGATGGCGCGCATTTCATCGGCTTGGCGTTTGGAGGGGCGCATTCGGCCTGCTTTCTTGTCGTTTTCGGAATCTTGGCCGGCTTGTAGACGCATGCGCGGCAAGTCGCAAAGGAAAAGGGGCAGCAAAACGAGGCGGTGACCGCAAACGCGGCACTGGGTTGCGCGGGGGTGGCTTAAGTCTATATCTTTTCGGCAGGAGGTTTCTCGCCGGAATGAACAAACCAGTCGATCCGACGTCGCAGTCACCCGGGCTTCAGTCGCCGGTACTTCAGTCACTCGACATGCGCTCGCGCGATATTTTCCGGCGGATTGTCGATTCCTATCTGCGCGACGGCGAGCCGGTCGGCTCGCGCAGCCTGTCGCGCATCCTGCCCTCCTCGCTGTCGCCAGCCACCATCCGCAACGTGATGAGCGACCTTGAGCATCTGGGCCTGATCTACGCGCCGCACATCTCCGCCGGGCGGCTCCCGACCCAGACGGGCCTGCGCTTCTTCGTCGACGCCTTCATGGAGCTCGGCGACCTTTCCGACGACGAGCGCCGCATCATCGAGGCGCAGGTGCGCGCCTCGAGCTCGGGCGCGACGCTGGAGCATATGCTGACCGAGGCCAGCCAGATGCTGTCCGGCATGTCGCGCGGCGCCGGCCTCGTGCTCGCCTCCAAGAACGAGGTCGCGCTGAAGCATATCGAGTTCATCCAGCTCGAGCCCACCAAGGCGCTTGCCGTGCTGGTGTCGCAGAATGGCGATGTCGAGAACCGCGTCGTCGACCTGCCCGCAGGCACCACCGTGTCGCAACTGCACGAGGCATCCAATTTCCTCAACGCCCATATCAGGGGCCGCACTTTGGCCGAGGCGCGCGCCGAGATCGCCCGCATCAAGGACGAGACCAAATCCGCCCTCGACACGCTGTCGCAGGATCTTGTCGAGAAAGGCCTGGCGGTCTGGGCGGGCGCCGAAAGCGGCCTGCCGGCGCGTCTCATCGTGCGCGGCCGCGCCAACCTCCTGGAAAATGTCACCGCCCAGGCCGACCTCGAACTGCTGCGCCATCTGTTCGAGGACCTGGAGACTCAGGACGGGCTGCTGCAGCTTCTCGACCTCGCCGAGGAAGGGCCGGGCGTGCGCATCTTCATCGGCTCGGAGAACAAGCTGTTTTCGCTATCCGGCTCATCGCTGGTCGTCGCGCCCTATCGCGACAAGGACGCTCGTGTCATCGGCGCGCTTGGCGTCATCGGGCCGACGCGGCTGAACTACGCCCGCATCGTGCCGATGGTCGACTATACGGCGCAGCTGATTTCGCGCATGCTCAGATAGCATACTGGAAGGAGGGCAAGAAAAATGGCGCTGGAAGCAATCAAGGCCCAGATCGACCTCCTGCTTCAGGAAATGATCAACCAGCCCGAGGACGATCACGAGATCCAGGAGCAGCTGCGCGAGAAATTGCGGGAACTCCGCGCCATGGGCCTGCCCTTGCCGGCCGATCTCGTCGAGCTGGAAAAGCGCCTCGATGACGATCTGGATGCGGAAGAAGCCTGACCCGGCGCTCCGTCAATCCGCTTGCGCAAGCTTCTTTTTTGGGACGGTTGCCCAATATCTCCTGTCTGCGGGCGTCCGATCAATCTGGGCGCGTCGACAGGTGACGGAGGACAGCATGATGCGGATCGCCGGCCTTGCGGGCCTCGCGCTGGTTTGTGCCACGGGTGCCTTTGCGCAGCAGGCCGATCAGCCCTTGCTCAGCGGCGAAAAGGCCTTTGGCGACTGGAAGGCCGACCGTCCTGGCGTGCGCCGGCTGCTGAAGCCTCAGGATATGCCGAAGCCCTATGTGACGGAGTCCGCCTCGAATGGCGGCGGCGTCACTGATCGTCCCGACGGCGCGAAGCTACAGCTTCCGCCCGGCTTTTCCGCCGAGCTGGTCGCATCGGGCATCGACAGTCCGCGTGTGGTGCGCGTGGCGCCGAATGGCGACCTCTTCGTTGCCGACAGCCGGGCGAACCAGGTCCGCGTCTATCGTCTGGCGCAAGGCAGCGCCAAGCCCGCCGAGACGTCAATCTTCGCCAAGGGCCTGACGCGACCCTACGGCATCGCCTTCTATCCGCCAGGCGACAAGCCGCAATGGGTCTATGTCGCCAACAGCAACAGCATCGTGCGCTTCCCCTATCGCGACGGCGACCTCGAAGCGTCCGGCAAGCCGGAAACCATCGTCGCCAAGATCCCCGCCAGCCATCACTGGACGCGCGACATTGCCTTCTCGCCCGATGGCAAGACGCTCTATCTGTCGGTCGGCTCCGGCTCCAACATCGCCGAGGATATGGGCGCAAGGCCGAAGGGCGGCCTCGAAGACTGGGCGAAATCGCAGCCGCTGGGTGCCGCCTGGGGCCTGGAGGAAGGCCGTGCCGACGTGCTCGCCTTCGATCCCGACGGCAAGAACCGCAGGACGCTCGCCACCGGCCTGCGCAACTGCTCCGGCATGACGGTGCAGCCGGCGACAGGCGCGCTCTGGTGCGTCGTCAACGAGCGCGACGAGCTTGGCGACAATGTCCCCTTCGAATACGCCACCGCCGTCAAGGACGGCGCCTTCTACGGCTGGCCCTGGTATTACATCGGCGACAATGAGGACCCGCGCCATAAAGGCACGCGCCCCGACCTCGCCGGCAAGGTCACGATGCCCGACGTGCTGATCCAGGCGCATTCGGCGCCGCTCAACATCGCCTTTTACGACGGCGGCAATTTCCCGGCCGACTACAAAGGTGACGCCTTCGTAACTTTGCATGGCTCCTGGAACCGTAATGTCCGCACCGGCTACAAGGTGGTGCGGCTGAGATTCAAGGACGGCAAGCCGACCGGCGAATATGACGACTTCGCCACCGGCTTCGTCATCGCCGACGACGCGGTCTGGGGCCGGCCGGTCGGCGTCGCCGTGGCCAAGGACGGCGCGCTGATCCTCACCGAGGATGGCAACGGCACGATTTGGCGCATTACTTACGGCGGGTAGCCGGTACCCGTTCGCCCTCGCGCGCAGGTCCCCCTCACCCGGATTGCCAACCGAATTGCTAAGGGCAATTCGGGGCAATCCGACCTCTCCCCGGGGGGAGAGGAGCGGTCGGCGCCGACGCAATCTCTTCTCCCCTCGGGGAGAAGGTGGCCGCGCAGCGGCCGGATGAGGGGGCTGGCGCAAACGAATTGCCCGATAGCGAATTCATTTCCGTTCGATTTCGTGCGACAAGCGCGTCCCTATCTCGGGACTGCAACCATGACACTCACCGGATTCCTCGCTTACAGCGCCGCGCTCGGCGTCGCTGCCGCCATTCCCGGCCCCGGCGTAACGGCGCTGGTCGCCCGCGCGCTCGGCTCCGGGTTCCGTTCCTCGCTCGCCATGTCGTTCGGCCTGATGCTCGGCGACCTCACCTATCTCACCGCCGTGGTGCTGGGCCTGGCCTTCGTCGCTCAGACCTTCGGCATGGTCTTCCTCGCCATCAAATGGGCCGGCGTCGCCTATCTCGCCTTCCTCGCCTGGCGCTTCTGGACCAGCGGCATCTCGCCCGAGACCGTCGAGGCGCGGAAGGCCAAGGGCGGGCTGGTGTCGAGCTTCATCGCCGGGCTGACGGTGACGCTCGGCAATCCCAAGACGATGATCTTCTATCTCGCCATCACGCCGACCATCGTCGACCTGAAGACGATCACGCTCTCCGACTACGCCATCCTGGCGATGCTAACCGTGGCGGTGCTGTTCTTGGTGCTGGTGCCTTATCTGGCGCTGGCCGCCAAGGTGCGCTGGTTCCTGAAATCGCCGCGTGCGCTGAAGGTGCTGAACCGCACAGCCGCCGGCTTCATGATGGGCGCGGCCGCGGCCATTGCTGCGCGGCAATAGGCTCCAATGTCAGCCGCTCCCCGATTTCAGCCAAACCATTCCTGAAACCGCTGACCGCGGAAAATGCATTTCCGCTGCGGCGCGCTTTTCAGCAACCGCCCCACTCGGATATTTTCAAACGCCGGCCTATCTTGCGCGGCTGAAAGCCCTATTCTGTTTTGCCTATGCCATTGCCCTGGGAGCGAACCAAATGAACAAGCCCGTCACCTCCGCGCGCGTGCCCGGCCGCGGCCGCGTCTTCAATTCGATCACGGAGACGATTGGCGACACGCCGCTGGTCAGGCTGGACAAGTTCGCGAAGGAGAAGGGCATCGTCGCCAACCTCATGGCCAAGCTCGAATTCTTCAACCCCATCGCCTCCGTCAAGGACCGCATCGGCGTCGCCATGATCGAGGCGCTCGAGGAGGCCGGCAAGATTGCGCCCGGCAAGACCACGCTGATCGAGCCGACCTCCGGCAACACCGGCATCGCGCTCGCCTTCGCCGCCGCCGCCAAGGGCTACAAGCTGATCCTCACCATGCCGGAGACCATGTCGGTCGAGCGCCGCAAGATGCTTGCGCTGCTCGGCGCCGAGCTGGTGCTGACCGAAGGGCCGAAAGGCATGAAGGGCGCCATCGCCAAGGCCGATGAGCTTGCCGCCACGCTGCCCAACGCCATCATCCCGCAGCAATTCGAGAATCCGGCCAATCCCGAGATCCACCGCCGCACCACGGCCGAGGAGATCTGGAACGACACCAATGGCGAGGTCGATATCTTCGTTGCCGGCATCGGCACCGGCGGCACCATCACGGGCGTCGGCCAGGTGCTGAAGAAGCGCAAGCCTTCGGTGCATGTCGTGGCGGTCGAGCCGGAGGCCTCCCCGGTTCTGTCCGGCGGCCAGCCCGGCCCGCACAAGATCCAGGGCATCGGCGCCGGCTTCGCGCCGAAAATCCTCGACACCTCCATCTATGACGAGATCGTGCGCGTCTCGAACGAGGATTCGGTCGCCAATGCCCGTCTCGTCGCGCGCCTCGAAGGCGTGCCGGTCGGCATTTCGTCGGGCGCGGCGTTGCAGGCGGCCATCGTCGTCGGCTCGCGGCCGGAGAACAAGGGCAAGAACCTCGTCGTCGTCATCCCCTCCTTCGCCGAGCGCTATCTGTCGACTATCCTGTTCGACGGGCTGGGGGCTTAGGCGCCCAAACGCCCGAGCGCCGAGATCCTTCGCGCCCCCCTCTGTCCTGCCGGACATCTCCCCCACGAGGGGGGAGATTAGCAGCTTCGGCGCCTGGTTCGATTTTACAACGTCGGAGATTGGCGAAAGCCGGCGTGGCGGCCAATCTCCCCCCTCGTGGGGGAGATGTCCGGCAGGACAGAGGGGGGCGCTGTCCCTCCAGCCTCAACAGTTTGCCTAACCCCCGACAAGCTTCGCCTTCTCGCCCTGCAGGAAGCGGCGCAGCGCCGGGTCGCGCTCGAGGCCGATCGCCTGGTCGTAGGCCTGCGCCGCCTGCCTGATATTACCGAGCCTGGCCAAGAGCCCGGCGCGCGCGGCCCAATAGGGCTGGTAGTCCTGCAGCCGCTTATCCTCGCCCAGCACATAGAGCGCCGCCAGCCCGGCCGTAGCGCCCTCGGTTTCGGCGATCGCCACCGCGCGGTTGATCGCCACCACCGGTGAACCGGCTATGGACAGCAGCGCGTCGTAAAGCTGGCGGATGGCCGCCCAGTCGGTGCCGCCGCCGCGCCGGCGCGCGGTGTGGGCGGACTGCACGGCGGCTTCCAGCTGGTAGCGGCCGATGATGCCCCTTTGCGCGGCGCCCGCCAGCAGGGCTTCCGCCTCGTCGATCAGGCTGTCGTCCCAGAGCGCGATATCCTGCTCGGCCAAAGGCACGAAGTCTCCACCCGGCCCGCGCCTCGCCGAGCGGCGCGCCTCGGCGAACAGCATCAGCGCCAGCAGTCCGAGCGCCTCCGGCTCGTCCGGCATCAGCGAGGCGACCAGCCGTCCGAGCCAGATGCCTTCGCCAGCGAGGTTGCGCCGCCGGCTGTCGGTACCGGTCGCATCCGACCAGCCCTCGGCGAAGGTAGCGTAGATGGCTTCGAGCACCGTGCCCAGCCGCTCGCCCAGTTCCGCCTGCTCCGGCACGCGGAACGGGATCCCGGTCTCGCGGATGCGCGCCTTGGCCCGCACCAGTCGCTGGCCCATCGTCGCCGGCGAAACCAGGAAGGCCGAGGCGATCGTCGCGGCGTCGAAACCCAGGATCGTCTGCAGGATCAGCGGCGCGCGCACGCTGGCCTCGATCGCCGGATGGGCGCAGGCGAACATCAGCCGCAACCGGTCGTCGGGCAGCTCCTCGCCGAGCATGCGCGCCTCCATCTCCTCGGCGATCAGCTGCAGGTGATCGCGCGCCGCCTCGCCGGTCAGCCGCCGCCGCACGGCGTCGACGTCGCGCCGGCGCGCCACCGCAAGCAGCCAGGCTTCCGGCTGCGCCGGCACGCCTGTCCGCGGCCAGCGCTCCAGTGCGGCGGCGAAGGCATCGGCCAGCGCATCCTCGGCGCCGGCGACATCGCGCGTGCGCGCCGCCAGCCAGGCGACCAGCTTGCCGTAGCTGCGCCGGGCGGCCGCCTCCGCCGCCGCCCGCGCGATCTCCGAGCGGTCGTCCATCGCGGGTCACTCGGCGGCGGCGACGTACTCTGCCATTTCCCAGATCGGCCGCACCTCGACCGTGCCGGTGGAGGACGCGGGACAGCGCGCGCCCCATTCGATGGCCGTGTCGATGTCGGCCGCCTCGATCATGTAGAAACCTGCCAATTGCTCCTTGGTGTCGGCATAGGGGCCGTCGAGCACGTTGGTCTTGCCCCCGGCGAGCCGCACCGAGGTGGCCGCCTGGGTCGGGCGCAGCCGCTCGCCGGCGATATAAGCGCCGGATTTCTTCAGCGCCTCGGTATAGGCACCATAGGCGGCGAGCACCTGTTGGGTCCGCTCTGTCGGAGCATTCGCCATCGCGGCTTCGTCATTGTAGATCAAAAGCATGTATCGCATGGTCTTCTCCCGTTTCTTGAAGGCCGCGTCATTGCGTGCCGACCTATGTCGTGCGGCATCGACCGATTTCGACAGGCGCCCGAAATTTTTTGCTACCTGTCGCGGTGCATGCAAAGTAGGCCATTCACTCTGCGCTTGTTCGTTCCTCTCAACTCCTTAGCCGATCAGCCGCTGCCTCAGTTCGGCCGACGGAATATCGCAACTGTCCTTGCGGCCGAACAGCGCGTAGCGGTTCCTGGCGACGCGGTCGTAGAGCCAGTCGCGCAGCGGCCGCGGCAGGATGAGCAGCGCCTTCGCGGCGCGCCAGGGCCAGCCGAGCGCGGTCATGACGGCGACGAAACTGTCGAGCTTGGTGAAGGCTGCGCCGTCGATGATGGCGAGGTTGCTGTCGTAATCGTCGGTCGGCAGCCCGTGCCGGCGAAACAGCGCCTCGCCGAGCGGCGACTGCGCCGTGGCGAAGCGGAAGCGTTTTTCCCGGTCGAGTTTCAGGACAAGCTGGACGAAGCCCGAGCAGAACACACAGACGCCGTCGAAGACGATCAGCGGGTAGCGTGTATCATAGGCCTGGCTTGGAGAGGCGGGACGGTTCGGTTCGGGCAGGTCGGTCATGGCGGCCCCGGCTGCTTGTGTCCCTAAAGCAATTCCAGGAAAAGTGTGAGCGGTTTTCCGTCGGGAATTGCGTCAAACTAGGGAGACATTAAGCCAGCCGGCGGCGGCGTCAAAGTCGCGGCGTTGTCGCACGCCAGTTGGCGGCGAGCACAAGGCGCTCGGCGCGATAGGTGGTGGCGCGCTGGTCGGTGGCCGGCCGGCAGATGCGGCTGTGATGGGCGCGTACGCGGGTCATGATCAGTTCGCGCTCACGCCCAGCGAGTTGCCGCGGCGCGCGCAGGCCGGACCGGGGCCGCGCATGTAGTAGCGCTCCGGCCGATAGGTCGGCGCGACGAATTCGCGAATGGCGGCGGCGTAGCCGGAGATGTGATTCCAGAAGTTCATTTTACCTGTCCCTGTCCCGCTTTCGGATGTCCCGTCCGATTTGTTCGAGAGCATAGCGTCGAGGCGTGAATAGTCGGTGAACGTGATGTTAATTTCTGGTCCGAAACTCGTTGCATCGTGGCCGGATTGCGGCTGATTCGCGGTGTTTCGGTGCCTTTCGTCGCGTTTCCGAGCCGTGTGACTTTTGCACCACATATGTTTCGTTCGGATGTCGCTTGGCAGGGCTTCTGTTTCGTCTCCAGGTGGCGCCCGGAAATTTCCTTTCGCGGAACAGGCCCGGCAGGAACCTGTCACGGAAGACGACGTTGACACCGCAAGGCCGGGATGAACCCGGCCATGTTGACGGCTGTCCGCCGCGCAACCTTCCCACAACGCGAAACATGGAAAGGCAACCGCCATGGGCTTCTTTTCGAAAGACATCAAGACGCTGGACGATCTCTTCATCCACACGCTGCGCGACATCTATTATGCCGAAAAGCAGATCGAGAAATCGCTGCCGAAGATGATCGACAAGGCGACCGATCCGCAATTGAAGGCGGGCTTCGAGAAGCATCTCACCCAGACCAAGGGGCACATCGAGCGGGTCGAGCAGGTGTTCGAGCTGCACGGCGTCAAGGCCAAGACGGTCAATTGCCCGGCCATCGACGGCATCCTCGCAGAGGCCGACGAGGTGAGCGGCGATGTCGACGACAAGGAAGTCCTCGATGCGGCGCTGATCGCTTCGGCGCAGGCCGTCGAGCACTATGAGATAACGCGCTACGGCACGCTGATCGCCTGGGCGAAGCAGCTCGGCCGTAGCGACTGCGCCAATGTGCTCGCCAAGAACCTCAAGGAAGAAGAGGCGACCGACCGCAAGCTCACCGAGATCGCCGAGAGCAAGGTCAACCTGCAGGCCGCCGAGTAGCCTGCCAGGAAGGTCGGCACATGGCGTCGGCCTTCCCGTTCCCGGGAACCGAAGCGGCGCTCAGGCCGTTTCGGTTTGTCTCGATGCTGCAAGGAGTTTGTCATGGCGCCGCGCCCCGCCTGGAGCGGTTATCTCAAGCTTTCACTGGTCACCTGCGCCATCGAATTGAGCAACGTCGTCACCCATGCCGAAAAGGTGTCCTTCCACATCCTCAACCGCAAGACCGGCAACAGGGTCCGTCGTGTCTATGTCGACCAGAAAAGCCAAAAGCCGCTGGAAGAGGATGAGGAGGTCAGGGGCTTCGAGGTCGGCAAGGACGAATTCATCCGCATCGAGGACGAGGATATCGAGGCTGTCCAGATCGAGTCCTCCCACACGCTCGACCTCGACGGTTTTGTCGATAAGGCCTCGATAGACCAAGTCTATCTCGACACGCCCTATTATGTCTCGCCCGCAGACAAGGTCTCGCAGGAGGCCTTCGCCGTCATTCGCGATGCGCTTGCGGAGAAGAAAATGGCAGGCCTCGCCCGCATCGTGCTTTATCAGCGCGAGCGCCCGGCGATGATCGAGCCGTTCGGCAAAGGCATGCTGCTGACGACGCTGCGCTATGGCGACACGGTGCGCGACGCGTCCGGCGTCTTCGCCGATATCCAGTCGACGAAGCTGGACGGCGAGATGATCGGGCTGGCCGAGAATATCATCGACAAGAAGAAGGCGAAGTTCGACCCTGCAAAGTTCAGGGATCGGTACGAGGAATCGCTGCTCGAGCTGGTCCGCTCCAAGAAGGCCGGGAGAAAGGCGCCAAAGCCCAAGGCATCGCCGAAACCGTCCAATGTCGTCAACCTGTTCGACGCGCTGAAGAAGAGCCTCAACGCGGATGACGGCAAAGCCGGCAAGGCATCGTCCAAAGCGCCGGCCAAACGGGCGAAGGCCAAGGCCGCGCCGAAGCGAAAGTCCGCATAGGAGCTGCAATGGCGAGCCTCGAACAATATCACGCCAAGCGCGATTTCAGGAGAACCGCCGAGCCGGCCGGCAAGGTGAAACGCGGCAAGCAGGCCGGCGGCATCTTCGTGGTCCAGAAGCATGCCGCCACGCGGCTTCATTACGATTTCCGCCTGGAACACGACGGCGTGCTGTGGAGCTGGGCGGTTACGCGCGGCCCGAGCCTCGACCCGCATGAGAAGCGGCTAGCCGTGCATGTCGAGGATCACCCGATCGACTACGCTTCCTTCGAAGGCACCATACCGAAGGGCCAGTATGGCGGCGGCGCCGTCATCGTCTGGGACGAAGGCAGATGGGTGCCCGATGGCGATCCGGCCAAGGGCATGAAGAAAGGCCATATCGACTTCGAGCTCGAAGGCCACAAGCTCAACGGCCGCTGGCACTTGGTCAGGTTGAGGCCCCGCCCCGGCGAGAAGCGCGACAATTGGCTGCTGATCAAATCCGACGATGCCGCCGCCCGTCCTGGCGAGGACATCCTCGAAGAAGAACCGAAATCGGTGAAATCGGGCCTGACCATCGAGGAGGTCGGCGAAGGCAAGGCGGCCAAGGGGCAGACACCGAAGGTCTGGCAGTCCAACAGGCCGGCCGCCGGCAAGGCCAAGGCCGGCCAGGTCCGGAAGCTCGAATTCATCGAGCCGCAGCTGGCGACACTGGAGAAGGAAGCGCCGGCCGGCGACGACTGGCTGCATGAAGTGAAATTCGACGGCTATCGCATGCAGGCGCAGATCGAAGGCAGCGAGGTCAGGCTGCTCACCCGCGCCGGTCTCGACTGGACGGAAAAATTCGACGGGCCGGTCACGGCGGCGCTGGCCAAATTGAAATGCCGCGATGCGATTATCGACGGCGAGGTCGTGGTGCTTGCCGACAGCGGCGCGTCGTCCTTCCCGCTGCTGCAGGCGGACCTGTCGGCGCGCCGCGCCGACCGCTTCATCTATTATGTGTTCGATTCAATGCGCCTTGATGGTGAGGATCTGCGCCGTGAGCCGCTGGTCGAGCGCAAGCAGGCGCTGGCCGAGCTGCTGGGCCGGCAGCCCGAGGATTCGGCGCTGCGCTTCAGCGATCATTTCCACGAGCCCGGCAAGGTCATGCTGCAGCATGTCTGCCGCATGGGCCTGGAAGGCGTGGTGTCGAAGCGCGCCGACGCGCCTTATCGCAGCGGGCGGGGGCTCACCTGGATCAAGTCGAAATGCACGCTCAGGCAGGAATTCGTCATCGGCGGCTATCTGCCTTCGGACAAGACCGGGCGGGGCGTGCGCTCGCTTCTCGTCGGCTATTATGAAGGCGGCAAGCTCAATTACGCCGGCCGTGTCGGCACCGGCTTTTCCGGCAAGGTGATGACGGATCTGAAAAAGAAGCTCGATCGCCTCGAGGCGAAGACATCGCCCTTCTCGGCGGCGGTGCCGAAGGGCAAGGGGCTCACCTTCGTCAAGCCCGAGCTTGTCGGCGAGGTGGAGTTCCGCAGCTGGACATCCGACCGTATAATCCGCCACGCCTCGTTCCAGGGGCTGCGCGAGGACAAGCCGGCGGAGGAAGTCGTGGAGGAAAAGCCGAAGAAGGCCGGGAGCGAAGCCAAGCCGGGCGCAAAAGCGCCGTCAAAGCCCTCGGCCGGAACGGCAAAGACATCGATAAAGCTCTCGCATCCCGACAAGCTGTTGTGGCCCGACGAGAAGGTCTCGAAGCAGAACCTGCTAGAGCACTACGCGCTGGTGTGGCCGCGTATGGAACAATTCGTCGTCAACCGGCCGCTGAGCCTCGTGCGCGCGCCGGACGGCATCCACGGCCAGCGCTTCTTCCAGAAACACGCCTCGCCCGGCATGAGCGACAAGATCGCCAGAATGAAGGATCCGACGGATGGCGAGGAGATCCTCTACATCAAGGATTTCGACGGCCTTGCGGCGCTGGTCCAGTACGGCGTGGTCGAGGTCCATATCTGGGGCTCGACGATCGATGAGCTGGAAAAGCCGGATCAGATCATCTTCGACCTCGATCCGGACGAAGGCGTCGACGTCGGCCGGGTGCGCGAGGCGGCGCTCGACATCCGCAGGCAGCTCGACGAGCTGTCGCTGCCCAATCTGGTCAAGACCTCCGGCGGCAAGGGCTATCATGTGCTGGTGCCGCTGAAGCCCTCGGCGGAATGGGACGAGGTCAAGGATTTCGCGCACGACTTCGCCCGCGCGCTGGAGCAGGCCGCGCCCGACCGCTACACGGCGACTTTGTCCAAGAAGGCGCGTACCGGAAAGATCTTCGTCGACTATCTGCGCAACGGTCGCGGCTCGACCACGGTCGCGCCCTATTCCTCGCGCGCCAAGAGGGGCGCGACGATATCGATGCCGGTGACCTGGCCGGAGATCGAGAAGGGGCTGGCTCCGAATGCCTTCCCGCTTGGCGACGAGGCGACGCTGGCGCAGCTAAAGAAGGCCGATCCCTGGAAGGAATTCTTCAAGCTGGGGAAGGTGTTGAAAAGGGGGTGATTTTCAGCGTCGCGGGACAGCACCCCCCTCTGGCCTGCCGGCCATCTCCCCCGCAAGGGGGGAGATTGGCAGTTTTGGCGCCGCGCCATTCTTTCAACGGTGGAGATTGGCGAAATCGGCTGAGCGCTTAATCTCCCCCCTTGCGGGGGAGATGCCCGGCAGGGCAGAGGGGGGTGCCTCGCGCCAACATTGCGAGGCTGTTGTTTCTGCGCAGCCCTACGCCAGAAACACCTTCTCAAACTCCCGCTTTCCTCCGGGCGAAAACACCACGGCGCGGCTGTCCTTCTCGCGCCGTGCCCATTTCTCGGCGATGATCTTGTCGAGGATGGCCGCGCCCAGCGTGCCGGCGAGATGCGAGCGCCGCACGCTCCAGTCGAGGCAGGCCCGGCACACCGGCCGCCGCGCCTTGGCCTGGATCTCGATGCCGAGCGCGGAAAAATGCGCCGCGCCGGAGGATGACAGCCTGATTTCACTGTCCTCGCGCAGCAGAAGCTTCCTGTCGAACAGCCGGTCGAGTATGGCCACCGCCTGCTCGCCGGCAAGATGGTCGTAGCAGACCCGCGCCACGCGCATGGCCGCATCGCGCGGGCCGGGCCGCACCCGCTTCGGGCCGACCGCCTCGGCGACGCCGATGATCGCCTCGATCATGCCCGCCACCTGTGCGCTGGCAAGCCCGTAATAGCGGTGGCGGCCCTGGCTGGCCAAGGTCAGCAGCCCGCCATCCATCAGCTTGGACAGATGCGAGGAAGCGGTGGGCAGCGACACGCCGGCCTCCAGCGCCAGTTCCGACGCCGTCAGCGCCGTGCCGCCCATCAGCGCGTTCAGCATGTTGGCGCGGGCCGGGTCGCCGACCAGGCTGGCGATACGGGCGATGTCGGGTCCTTCACGCATGGTTCGATCACTATCGAAGCATTCCCGTCAAGGAAGCATTATTCTGCGACCATCTCAAGCAGCCCAGGCAAACACTCCTGACAGGAGAATGCCTAGCACCCAGGCGCCAGCGATGTTTCGATCACGGTCGAAGCATCGACGTGCGGAAGCCAACCGAGGAGACCGATATGACCATCACCTGCTTCATTCGCTACGAGATCGACCCGTTCGGCAAGGCGGCCTTCGAGCAATATGCGCGCGCCTGGGGCCAGGCCATTCCGCGCTGCGGCGCCGATCTGATCGGCTACTACGCGCCGCATGAAGGCTCCGCCACCACGGCTTACGCCGCCTACAATATCGAGAGCCTCGCCGCCTACGAGGCCTATCGCGCCCGGCTTGCCGCCGACCCGGCCGGCAAGGCAAATTACGAGTTCGCCAGGCGCGAGAAATTCATTCTCAAGGAAGATCGCGTCTTTCTGAAGCTGGTGTCGGGGCCGCATGGCCCGCGGCAGCTTTTCAAGACCGATGTAACGGTCAGGGAAGGAATTGAGGCATGATCGCAGTCATCTTCGAAGTGGAACCGGCCGAGGGCAAGCGCGATGCCTATCTCGGCATCGCCGCCGAACTCAGGCCGCTGCTCGAGAGCATCGACGGCTTCATCTCGGTCGAGCGCTTCCAGAGCCTGACCGATCCGAAGCGCGTGCTGTCGCTGTCCTTCTGGCGCGACGAGGAAGCGGTGAAAGCCTGGCGCAACACCGAGGAGCATCGCCAGGCGCAGCGGGCCGGGCGCGGCGGCATCTTTGCCGGCTACCGTCTGCGCATCGCCCAGGTCGTGCGCGATTATGGGCTGACGGAAAGGGCCGAAGCGCCCGAAGATAACCGCGCGGCGAACGGGTGAGCTTTCTTCCACGACAGGGGGAGAAGCGGGGAGGGCCTGCAATCACAAACCGGTGAAGCCTGTAACGAAGCGATCCGTCGCGGCGAAATGGGAGCATGACCCCGCTACGGAGATTGCTTCCCATGACCGGATTGAAGACAGGCCTGCTCGCCGGCGCGATGCTCGCCGCCACGATCGGCGCCGCGGCCGCCCAGCCGCTGACCGTGGTCGAACTGTTCACCAGTCAGGGCTGCTCGTCCTGCCCGCCGGCCAATGCCAACCTGATCAAGGTCAAGGACCAGCCGGGCGTGCTGGCGCTGTCGTTCAACGTCACCTATTGGGACTATCTCGGCTGGAAGGACACCTTTGGCCGCAAGGAATTCACCGATCGCCAGGTGACCTATGAGCCGCCGCTCGGCCGCGACGGACCGTTCACGCCGCAAGTGGTGGTGAACGGCAGTCATGACGCCGTGGGCGCGGCGCCGGGCGAGATCCAGGGCCTCATCGCCGAAAGCGGCCACACGCAAGGTCCGGAGCTTTCACTCGGCAAGGGCAAGGTCAGCATCGGCGCCGGCAAGGCGCCGGGCGGCGGCGCCGACATCTGGCTGGTGCGTTACAACAGAGGCGTCGTCGAGGTGCCGGTGGCGCGCGGCGAGAACACCGGCCGCACGCTGCCGCACGCCAATGTCGTGCATGCGCTGACAAAGCTCGGCAGCTGGAACGGCGAAGCGACGACGCTGCCGCTGCCGGCGGCTGACGGCGGCTTGGCCACCGCCGTGCTGGTGCAGGCGCCGCGCGGCGGACCGATTCTGGCCGCCGCCGCCAACTGATCTTTCTTTCCCCTTCGCGCGGGGCCGCATGGGCGGCAACGCTTCACCAAGGCCCGCATGCGCGCGCCAAAACCCAAGGAGACTATGTCATGACCAAGTTCCTCACGCTGCCGGCTCTGGCCTTCGCGCTTTCCGCCGCGGTCTTCGTGGCCGGCGCCCGCGCCGACGACACGACCAATGCGATGAAGCCCGCCAATGCGATGGCGACCGACACGATGAAACCGGCGACGGATGCCATGAAGCCTGCGGATGCGATGAAGCCGGCGACGGATGCGATGAAGCCCGATGCGATGAGCACCGAGGCGATGAAACCGGCCACGGATGCCATGAAGCCGGCGGATGCGATGAAGCCTGCAACCGACGCCATGAAGCCGGCGACGGACGCGATGAAGCCGGCGGATACGACTGCTCAGTAAGGCGAGCTCGGCACGCCCCCTCACCCGGATTGCCAAACCGAATTGCGAAGAGCAATTCGGGGCAATCCGACCTCTCCCCGAGGGGAGAGGAGGCGGTCGGCGCCGGCGCCTATCTCTTCTCCCCCCGGGGAGAAGGTGGCCGCGAAGCGGCCGGATGAGGGGGAGCGCCGGCGTTAGCCATTAGCCGCCGCACGGCAAAGTGAGAACCTACCTACGCCTTCCTTCGTGTATACTGAGACAACAGCAAGGAGATCAGACATGAACGGCATAAAGACAAAGGCCGCGCGGCGATCGCCATTTTTCGCGCGCGGCACTCTGGCCGCGCTTGGCCTTGCGACCGTTGCGGCTACCGCCCTGTGGCAGAGCCCGGCGCGTTCGGCCGAGGACGCGGTGGTGATCCCGCCGCCGGCAATGGACGAAAAGGCGGCGAGCGGCACCGAGAAGGCGGTCTTCGCCGGCGGCTGCTTCTGGGGCATGCAGGGCGTGTTCCAGCACGTCAAGGGCGTCAGCAAGGCGGTATCCGGCTATACAGGCGGCAGCGCCGAAAACGCCGTCTATGAGGTGGTCGGGACCGGCCGCACGGGCCACGCTGAATCGGTCGAGATCACCTTCGACCCGTCGAAGGTCACCTACGGACAGCTGCTGCAGGTCTATTTCTCGGTCGCGCACAACCCGACGCAGCTCAACTACCAGGGGCCGGATTCCGGCACCCAGTACCGCTCGACGATCTTCGCCGAAAATGACGAGCAGAAGAAGTTCGCCGAGAGCTACATCGCCCAGCTCGACAAGGCCAAGGTGTTTTCGAAGCCGATCGTCACCACGCTGGAAACCGGCAAGACCTTCTACCCGGCCGAGGATTACCATCAGGACTTCCTGACGCTGAACCCGACCTATCCCTATATCGTCTACAACGACCTGCCGAAGGTCGAGAATCTGAAGGCGCTGTTCCCGCAGCTTTACAGCGAGAAGCCGGTGCTGGTGCTGGCCTCCAGCAAGAGCTGAGAGACCTGTTTGGAAATTCTACTCCGGCGGCCATCTGCTGGCGGTTTCTGCGCTTCCGGTGCTCACGTACTTCAGTACGCTCCGCTCCGGTTCTCGAAACCACCACCATATGACTCGCCGGAACGAATTTCGAAACGGTCTCCGGGCCGGCCGGTTCCTGGCACAGACGGCATCCCTTCGGGATTGACCGGAACGCCCACTCAGTCGTCATCCACGGGCGGAGCAAGGAGCGAAGCGACGCGCGCAGACCCGAGGATCCATTCCGTGTCGCATGAGTGCTGCCGCGGTGCAGAATCCTGCTCCGCCGCACTCTTCGATCAAAGTCACGGAATGGATTCCAGGGTCTCCGCGACGCCGCTTCGCGGCTGCTCCGCCCTGGAATGACGAGGTTCAAGCGGCCTCTGCCAATCCCCGGCGCTTGCGCCGATTTCACGGACAGGAATGGTGAAAATCCTGCCCGCCGACAAACGGCGCCGCTCGCACTTTTCCTGGAGTGCTCCTGGCCCCGTCTGCCGTTTGAACCCATGGCCCTCGAAACCATCCACCCTTCGTTTTGCTGGCAGACGGAACGAAATGTGAAGCAGTTCATAGAGTTATACTTGACGCTGCAAAACATTGACGTTCGATCTGCTGCCGCCACATAATCATCGCCGTCACCCTTTCGAAAACTCTCTTTCAGCTGATCTGAGCCGTGCTTCCGGCGCGGGTTCTGTTGGCTGCAGCGATAGGTCCGCCATGCCGGCGCCGCATCGGCAGGAACTATAGATGGGGAGCAGCGACAATGGCCGTCAGCATAAAGGTTTCCGTCTACACCAATGGCGACGACGCCTTTGTCGCCTGGGCGCCGAGCGACTTCATCGCGGGATGCCGCGGTTTCCTGCTCGAGCGCGGCCGCAAGGTCGGCGCGACCGAGAAGATCGAGCCGGTGGAGAATCGCGTCGGCTTCACCAAGGACAGGCCGAAATCGGGCGACCACAGGCCCTCGGACGTCTGGCCGTTCCAGCGCTTCAACTGGACCGACCATGCGGCCGATGTCGGCAATGTCGTGCGTTACCGGGTCACCGCGATGACAAGCACGGGACCCGGCAAGCCGCTGACCAAGGGCGTTTCCAGCGACTGGACGGACTGGAAGACGCTTGCCACCGACGCAGGGGACGGCTTTTCCTGTTACTTCAACCGCGGGCTCGTGCTGTCGCAGTTCGTCGCCCGCTACATGGCCAAGAACAGGCTCACGCCCGCGGCCTTCAAGAAGAGCCTGCAGACCAAGGGCGACGCAAAATTCCGCGCTTTCCTGGAAGGCGATCTCGGCCTGCGCATGGTTGGGCTGACCCAAGGCGCCGGCGACGAGCTGCATGCCGCGCTCTACGAGCTCGGCGATGCGACGCTGGAGACGGCGCTGATCGGGCTCGGGCCGCGGCTACATCTCATCCTCGCCAATGGTTCCGATAAGGGCGGCGACGGCAACAAGGCGGCGCGCAAGAACGTCAACGACCACGGAATCGCGACCATCGACCGGATGCTGAAATCGAAAGGGCTCGGCCACAACAAGTTCGTCGTGGTGTCCAGGGATAACGTTCCCGAGATGGTATGGACGGGCAGCACCAACTGGAGCACCACTGGCCTGTGCACGCAGGTCAACAACGGGCTGCTGATCGAGGACGCGACGGTAGCGGCGCATTTCCGCAAGCATTGGGACCTGCTCAAGGATGCCTCGCCGCCGAAGACCGACCCCGCCAATTTCACGCCGGCGCTGATGGCCGACAACAACGCGCCTAAAACCTTCACGGTCGGGACGGCCAAGACGACCGTCTGGTTCACCCGCACCTCGAACAGGGCCGACATGGATGCGCTGCGCGAGGTCATCAGCTCGGCCAGGCAGGCGGTGCTGTTCCTGATGTTCACGCCGGGCAAGCAGGGGCTGCACACGCTTGCCGGAGAGCGGGCCAAGGAGAATGACATGTATGTGCGCGGCGTGGTCTCGACGCTGAGCGCGGACGAGGGTGGCACCGAGCAGAACTTCCTCGACATCGACCTGGTGAGCAGCGACCGAAAATTCACGCCCGACCGCTACGCGGTGGCGCAGCCGCAGGGCCTCGACGCGCCGCTTGGGCCGTGGATCGCCGAGGTCAACCGGCGGGAGTTCCTGTCGCAGATCGGCCACGCCATCGTGCACTCGAAGATACTCGTGACCGACCCGCACTCGAAGGACTGCGTTGTGGTGACCGGCACCCACAATTTCTCGGCGCCGGCGAGCCAGAAGAACGACGAGAACCTGGTCATTGTCCGCGGCCACCGCAAGCTCGCCGCCGCCTATGCCACCTATGCGATGTCGGTCTACAGCCACTATCGCTACCGCTCCTACATCCGCGAGATGCGGGCTGAGGGCAAGACGCCCTGGAGCTATCTCGACGACGACGACCAGTGGGCTGAAGACGGAGCTCCGGACCAAGGCGCAGGAGATCGCGTTCTGGACGGAGCAGGGGTAGTCCTTCTCCCCGTTCCCACGGGGAGAAGGTGCCCGAAGGGCGGATGAGGGCAGCGCCGGCGTTTGTAGTTGGCAGCCGCGAGCCGTCATTGGTCGAAGGAATGCGGTAGGCTTTGCCTGACAGGTTTGCGCTGCCCCTCATTGCCCTGCCGGGCATTTCTCCCCGTATAGTGACGGGGGGAAAGACGCCGTCATCGGCCGCGTCGTCAATTGTCGATGCTGTCGCCTGTCGGCCCACTGTCCAGAACTGTCAGGAGCCGCATCGATTTGCCGTTTGCCTTGAGCGGCATCCGACCTATATGAGGTCACATTTTCCAGCCGGCCGTATTTCAGCATGTCATCCATCATCTCGATCTCCGGTGTCACGAAAACCTATGCCACCGGCTTCAAGGCATTGAAGGAAATCAACCTCGACATCGAGCGCGGCGAGATCTTCGCGCTGCTCGGGCCGAACGGCGCCGGCAAGACGACGCTGATCTCGATCGTCTGCGGCATCGTCAACCGCTCGTCGGGCAGCGTCACCGTGGACGGTCATGACATCAGCAAGGATTACCGCGCCGCGCGCAGCCTGATCGGGCTTGTGCCGCAGGAACTCACCATCGACGCTTTCGAGACGGTCTGGGCGACGGTGAACTATAGCCGCGGCCTGTTCGGCAAGCCGCCCAACAAGGACTTCGTCGAGAAGGTGCTGCGCGACCTCTCACTCTGGGAGAAGAAGGATTCCAAGGCGATCACACTGTCGGGCGGCATGAAGCGCCGGCTGATGATCGCCAAGGCGCTGTCGCACGAGCCGCGCGTGCTGTTCCTCGACGAGCCGACGGCCGGCGTCGATGTCGAGCTGCGCCAGGACATGTGGGCGATGGTCAGGCGGCTGCGCGAGGACGGTGTCACCATCCTCCTCACCACCCATTACATCGAGGAAGCCGAGGCGATGGCCGACCGCGTCGGCGTCATCAACAAGGGCGAGATCATCCTGGTCGAGGGCAAGGCCGAGCTGATGCGCAAGCTCGGCCGCAAGCAGATGAAGCTGGAGCTGCGCGCGCCGCTTGCGGCCCTGCCGGAGAGCCTGTCGCGCTATGCGCTGGAGCTGTCCGCCGACGGCAACCAGCTCACCTACACCTATGACAACCAGAGCGACCGTCCGGGCGTCGCCTCGCTGATCCGCGACCTGGAGGCGGCCGGCGTCCAGTTCCGCGACCTCGACACCAAGAACAGCTCGCTCGAAGAGATCTTCGTCAGTCTCCTGAGGCAAGAGCCATGAACCTGCGCGCGGCCCCTAATTTTCGTGCTGCCCCTAATTTCCGTGCTGTATGGGCGATCTACCGGGTGGAGATGGCGCGTGCCTTCCGCACGGTGCTGCAGAGCATCATCTCGCCGGTGATCTCGACATCGCTCTATTTCGTCGTCTTCGGCTCGGCCATCGGCTCGCGCATCAACGAGATCGACGGCATCGCCTACGGCGCCTTTATCGTGCCCGGCCTGATGATGCTGTCGCTCTTGACGCAGTCGATCTCCAACGCGTCCTTCGCCATCTACTTTCCGAAATTCGTCGGCTCGATCTACGAGCTTTTGTCGGCGCCGGTTTCCTATCTGGAGATCATCATAGCCTATGTCGGGGGCGCGGCGACCAAGTCGATAATGCTCGGCTTGATCATCCTCGCCACCGCCGCGCTGTTCGTGCCGCTCAGGATCGAGCATCCGTTCTGGATGATCGCCTTCCTGGTGCTGACCGCGGTGACCTTCAGCCTGTTCGGCTTCATCATCGGCATCTGGGCGAAGACCTTCGAGCAGCTGCAGCTGGTGCCGCTCCTGATCGTCACGCCGCTCACCTTCCTCGGCGGCAGCTTCTATTCGATCCACATGCTTCCGGGCATCTGGAAGACGATCACCCTGTTCAACCCGGTCGTCTACCTGATCAGCGGGTTCCGCTGGAGTTTTTACGGCAAGGCGGATGTTTCCGTCGGCGTCAGCCTCGGCATGACGCTGGTGTTCTTGGCCATCTGCATCGCGATCGTGGCGTGGATATTCAAGACGGGATATCGGCTGAGGAACTGACGGAACTCGGCTTCCTCGCCCCACGAAAGTGGGGAGAGGTGGCCCGGCGAAGCCGGGACGGAGAGGGGCCTGCGCCGACGGGTGGAATCTCGTTGTGCGGTAGCCCCTGTTCTTCAGATCAAGGCTTATGTCGCACCCCTTTCGCGCCGGATTTTCCCGTCGCGGATGTCGCCCCCTCTCCGTCTCGGGCTTCGCCCGAGCCACCTCTCCCCCGCTTTGCGGGGGCGAGGAAGAGGCTTGCCTCAGATCGCCTTGGTCAGGCGCAGCAGCCCCAGCATCTCCACGAAGGTCCCTTTCCGGAACGCGATATAGGTCGGTTCCTCGACACCGTGGAAGCGGCGTTTGAACGCCGCCTGGCCCTGCAGGTTGAAGCGCGAGCGGTTGACCCAGGGCGAGTTGTAGGCGCGCTGGAAGGCGTTGCGCCAGAAATCCGATTCGGCGAAGCCGCTGGGCTCCATGTCGAGCAGCGGCGAGAGGCCGAGGGTCACCATCGAGATGCCCTCCTCACGGAAGCGGTCGA
Source organism: Mesorhizobium sp. WSM3859 (assembly GCF_002295065.1). Lineage (GTDB taxonomy): Bacteria > Pseudomonadota > Alphaproteobacteria > Rhizobiales > Rhizobiaceae > Mesorhizobium. The sequence continues at coordinate 13,621 of NZ_NSGG01000018.1, read as the reverse complement.
CGGCGAATTTTGTCAGCCCGACCTCGGCATGCGGCGTGGCGTCGATCTGCTTGCGCTTGAAGGCGGTGGTGTAGCCGAAGACCTTGCCGTCGCGAAACAGCGGGTCGAAATCCAGGATGGCGAGAAGCCGGCCTTCGGGACTGTGCAGCAGGAAGCGGCGCATGTCGGCGCCCAGCTGGCTGGAAAAGCGACGGTTCAGGAAGCCCATCTCCCAGCGCTTGATGATGCGTTTTTTGCGCCAGTCGGCGGAAAGCTGCTTGATCTCCTCGAGCAGCACGTCTCCCGTGCCCTCGGTGAGGACAAAGCCCTTCTTCGTCAGCCAGCGCTCGGAATAGCGCACGGTCTCGTTGCGCTTGCCCGAAAAATCATGCTCCGGCAAAAGCAGCCTGGTGTCGACGCCGAGCCGGTTTACCTGGTAGCCGAGACCGGCGAGCACCTTGGCGGTGTCGGCGCCGATCTGCACGAACCAGGGGCTGCCGGCCGTCTCGACAAAGCGCTTGATATAGGCCGGGCGGTCGGCCGGGTCGGCCACCGGATCGCCCAGCGCGAAATGACGGCTCATCTTGGTGCCGAAGGCGATGTAGCCGTCGCCGTCGCTGAAATAGGACAGCTTCTTCTGCACGGCCGTGGAATAGGCGATCGAGAAATCGCCATGGCGGCGCACCAGCGCCAGGCGCTCCTCATCGCTCAATTCGCGCCGCGGAACCTTGGGCGCCCCGGCATCGAGAAGCCTGTCGAAATAGATGCGCAGGGGCGCCATGAGCTCCGCGTGCCAAGAAGTGATGACCTGCCGCCCTCAGGTCGCGAATCGCTGGCGACCGCTGCCGGCCACGTCGCGCCAGCGATATAGGATGCAATTGACGGCGAATGAAGGGCAAACGTCCGAAAGCGACTGGTCTGGCCATCGGACGTGTAAAGGCGTCCCGCGAGCATTGATTTGACTTTTTCATGCGCAGGCGGGTCGCATGCCTCAATGGCAGACGACGTCGGGGAGGCTTGCGCCGCTCCCCGAACGTTCGCGATCCTTCGCGCCCCTCCGTCCTGCCGGACATCTCCTCCACGAGGGGGGAGATTGGCAGCCTCCGCGCCGTCTCTAAACCGCGATCTTGCCGCCGCCCTGCTTGGTGATCGCAACGACCGACGGCCGCACCGGCATGTCCGGCTTGAAGTCCGGCCAGCGGGTCGACGGATCCTCGTAATAGGACGGGCGGCCGAATCCTTCCCAGTCCTCGCCGCCGTCACCCGGATGCTGGACGGCGACGAAAGCCGTCTGGTCGTCCGGCGCGAACAGCGGGCCGCACATCTCGGCGCCGATCGGCACGCGGAAGAACAGCTTTGATGTCGCCCGCGCCGGGCCTTCGGTGTCCACCGCCCACAGGCCGTCGGTGCGGCCGGTGGCCTTCGGACCCTGGCCGTCGGTGGCGACCCACAGGCGCCCGGCGGAATCGACGGCGCAATTGTCCGGCATGCCGAACCAGCCATGGGCGGTGGTCGCGGTCGAGAAGGTAGCGCCGACATCGGCGACCGACGGATCGCCGCATTTCAACAGCACTTCCCACTTGCCCTTGGTGGCGGCGAAGTCGCGGCCCTCCTCGACGATCTCGATGATGTGGCCGAAGGCGTTGGAAGCACGCGGGTTGGCGGCGTCGACCTGCTCGGCCTTGCGCTTGGAATTGTTGGTCAGCATGACATAGACCTTGCCGTTGCCGGCATTGGGCTGGATGTCCTCCGGCCGGTCCATCTTGGTGGCGCCGAGCAGGTCTGCGGCGCGCCGCGTCTCGATGAGAACGTCGGCCTGGGATGCAAAGCCGTTCTCCGCCGTCAGCGGGCCTTGGCCAAAGACGATCGGCATCCATTCGATCGAGCCGTCCTCGGCGAACTTCGCCACATGCAGCGTGCCGTCGTCGAGCAGGTTCATGTTGGCCGCGCGGTCATCGGGATTGAACTTGCCAGCGGTCACGAACTTGTAGACATAGTCGAAGCGCTCGTCGTCGCCGAGATAGAAGACGACGCGGCCGTCCCTGGCGACGATCGACTCCGCACCCTCGTGCTTGAACCGGCCCATGGCGGTGCGCTTCCTCGGGACCGAGTTCGGATCGTTGACGTCGACCTCGACGATCCAGCCGAAGCGGTTGGGCTCGTTCGGCTCCTTGGCGAGGTTGAAGCGGTCGTAATGTGCGCCCCACTCATAGGCGCCTTCCGGAATGCCGAGTCGCTTGTAATTGGCGGCTTCCTTGTGGCCTTCCGGCAGCCCGCCCGAGAAATAGCCATGGATGTTCTCCTCGGCCATCACATAGGTGCCCCAGGGCGTGACGCCGCCGGCGCAATTGTTCATCGTGCCGATGACCTTGGTGCCGGACGGATCGGCATTGGTCTTGAGGCGGTCATGGCCGGCGGCGGGGCCGGAAATCGCCATCTCGGTGGTCGACATGATGCGGCGGTTGAGCTTGCCGTCGCGCACCACCTGCCATTTGCCGCCTTCCTTGCGGATCTCGACGATGGTGCCGCCATGCGCCGCCATCTCGATATCGACCTGCTCCTTCGAGAGCGGCGCGACCTCGGCCTTCTTCTTCCCGTCCTTCTCGACGATCGAAACGATGCCGGGGAACATCAGATGCGGATTGGTGTATTCGTGGTTGACGACCAGCAGGCCATGCTCGGCCGAGCCGTCGATCGGGATGTAGCCGACATAGTCATTGTTGTAGCCAAACTGTTTGGCCTGGGCTGCGGCCGACTGCGTCAGCGGATCGAACTCCGGCGAATCGGCAAACAGCGGATCGCCCCAGCGCAGCAGCACGTCGGCATCATAGCCGGGCGCGACATGGTGCTTCTCATCGATACCGGCTTCGAGCTCGTCGAAGTTGAAGGCCGAGGCCTCGGCGGCGCGCGCTTCGTCGGCGGCGACGAGCGCCAGCGGGCTGACGGTGGCGGCGATGGCCGAGACGGCCAGCGAACCCATGAGAAAACCGCGGCGCGAGAAGCGCGCGGCGATGATCTCGCCCATGGTGCGGTTGTCGGTCGGGTTGACGGGCGGGCCGTCATTCTCCTCGAGCTGGCTGGTGCGGAAGCGGGTCTCAGGGGTCATGGTCATAGGCTGTTCCTCTGGCTTCTTGAGGTGGCTGGGGTTTTGACCTTTCGACCCCTAAAGCGCGCCGATCACATTTTCGTGACATCTGCCGTGATCAAACCGCAAGACTGGTTTGTCGGCTGAGCGGCGGCTGGCCGGCTTCAATCCCTGACGCGCACGGGGGATCGGCCGCGATCGGCTTGACGGCTTCGCCCGCTTCGGAAACAAGGGCTGCGGCCGGCGTGGCGACGGCGCTTCAGAGGGGGATGGCAGGTGAGTTTCTGGGGACTGGCGCAGCTCGGCATTTCGACCGTGATGTTCCTGCTGGCAGCCATGGCGGCCAAGCAATGGGGATTGGCGCCGAACCTGGCCAAGCTCGTCTTGACGCTGGCGTTCTATACCGCCGGCAACCTGATCATGCTGAGGCTGGTGCGCGAATTCGGCATGTCGGTGTCGTTCAGCCTGTCGGCGGTTATCCAGCTCGTGGCGGTCAATGTCGTGGCGATCGCCTTTTTCGGCGAACGGCTCAATGCTTTCCAGGCGACCGGCATGGTGCTGGCGATCGCCGCCGTCGCCCTGATCACGCTCGGGCACTATATGCAGCGGCTATAGGGCAAGGCTCGAATGAGATCTGTCGCCAACGCGCTGCTCAACAAAATGGAATTCCCGGTGCTGCTGGCCGGGCTGGTCATCGCTGGCGGGTTGTGGGGTTTTGAAGAATTGATGGAAGTGGCGCGCGCCACGACGCCGCACGCCTTCGACACCGAGATCCTGCTTGCCTTCCGTCATGCCGGGCAGCCGGACAGCCCGATCGGCCCGCTTTGGCTGCAGGGCGCGGTGCGTGACGTCACCGCGCTCGGCAGCACAACTGTGCTAGTATTGATCACGACTGCGGCCATCCTGTACCTGCTGTTGATCCGCAGGCCGGCGACGGCACTCTTCGTCTTCGTCGCCATAGCCGGCGGGCAGGTGCTTTCCAGCCTGCTGAAGTTCGAGGTCGACCGACCTCGGCCCGATCTCGTCTCGCATCTGGTTACCGAGACGTCACTGTCCTTTCCAAGCGGCCACGCCATGCTATCGGCGGTGACCTATCTGACGCTCGGCTCGCTGGCCGCGCGTTTCCTGCCGGACCGCAGGACGAAGATATTCGTGCTTTGCCTTGCCGTGCTCACCACCGTGCTGGTCGGCGCCAGCCGCGTCTATCTCGGCGTGCACTGGCCGTCCGACGTGCTTGCCGGCTGGTGCGCGGGCTTCGCCTGGGCCATGCTGTGCTGGCTCGCGGCACGCCTGCTGCAGCGGCGCAAAGTGGTGGCCGAAAGCGACATCGATGGCTGAAGCATTTAAAATGATGCTTGAGACATTGTAATATTTAAAATATACATCTTTCGTATCTTCAGAAACAGGTTCTGGCCGATGATCACTGCCGCACAGATGCGCGCCGCGCGGGCGTTGACCGGCATCGACCAGAAGACGCTCGCCGAGCGTGCCGGAGTTTCGCTTCCGACGATCCAGCGCATGGAAGCGAGCGAACGGGGTCGTCAGGGGCGTGGTCGACACACTGATGAAGGTCATCCAGGCGCTCGACGCGGTCGGCGTGGAGCTGATTGGCGAGAACCAGGCCAGCGGGCGCGGCGGCAGAGGCGTGCGCCTCAAGGCCGCCGCGGCGCAGAACCCGCAAGGGTAAAGCGCTGCCAGGCGGCGGGGTGAACGCCGGTCCAATCCCGATAGACGCCGTTTCCGCCGCGACCGATCTCAGTCAGTCATAAGCGCCGCGACTTCGCCCTCGCCCATCAGCGGCACGAAGATGGTCGCCTTGCCGTCCGTGCCGATGTCGGCGCTGCCCGGCTTGAACTTCGTCACCGCTTCCGGCTTGCCGCCGGGCTTGTAGCTGTAAAGCGTGCCGGTCATGTAGGCGGTGGCGTAGATGGTGTCGCCTATGGCGATGACGCCGTCGAGATCGGCGAAGTTTTGAGCGCCGGGCAGCGGCGTGATCGTCTTCGTGGCGAGGTCGACCGACAGCAATCCGCCGGGCTCGGCGGTGCTGAAATCGGCCTTGTTGATGCCCTTCCCCCACGACGCGACGATCAGCCTGTCGCCATCGGCGAAGACGCCATTGGGCGAAGCAAGCAACGGGTCCTTGACGAACAACTCCGGCTTGTCGCCATCGATCCGGTAGATCGTGTCGGCCAGCATGTCGCTCACATAGACCTTGCCAGCGCTGTCCTGCGTCATATCGTTGAGGAAGACAGAGCCCGGCACGTCGATGGTCTCGATCAGCTTGCCGCTGGCGAGATCGACGACGCGCACCTTGGTGATGTCAGCGGCGTAGAGCTTGCCGCCGGCGATCGCCATGCCCTTGGGCGCGTCCATGCCGTCCACCCAGCGGCGCGCGATGACCTTGCCGTCCATCGACAGCAGCGACAAATAGCCATTGCCGTCCGCCGCGCCGGGATTGCCGGCAATGTTCGAGACGACAATGCGGTTGTGGGCGGCGTCGACAAGCGCGGATTCCGGCTGCTCGAAACCGGTGCTACGCCAGAGCTCGCCGGCCTGCGCGACAGACAGGGCCGCAACGGCGATGATGGTTGAGGCGATCAGACGTTTCATGAGTGCTCTCCTGTGATGACGAAGGAGAGCTAGGATTTTCGATACTTCTCGGAAAGCAGGAATGAGGCTAGTATCGCGCTCCGATACCAAACCGCACGAAAGAGGCGCAGTCCATGAACGGTCCGATCTTCGAGGCGCTGAAACGCACGCTGAAGGCCAAGGGCCTGACCTACCGGACGCTGGCCGAGCGCATGGGCGTTTCCGAGCCGACGGTGAAGCGGATATTCCATGAGCGGAACTGCAAGCTCGACCGGCTGATGGAGATCTGCGCCGCGGCCGATGTCGAGCTGGAGAACGTGCTCGGCGCGATGAACCGCGGGCCGGGCCCGGCCAACCGCGTTTCGCCGGAGATCGAGCGCCGGCTGGCGGCGCGACCGGCGCTGCTTTTCGTCTTCATCATGCTGTCGGAGAAATTCACGCCCGAGGGCATCATGCGCTCGCAAGGCCTTAGCGAAGCCTCGATGTTCCTCTATCTGCGCGATCTCGAGGAGCTCGGGCTGGTGACGCTGGGGCGCGGTCTTTCGGCAAGGCTGCTGGTCGACACGCCGATCCAGTGGGATTTCGAGGGGCCGCTGAAGCCGCATTTCGAGATGACCAACAAGAATTTTGTCGGCTGGGCGCTCGGCCATATGGAGCATGCCGCGACCTTCATCAGCTTTTCCCGGCGCATGCGGCCGCAAACGGCCGAGATGCTGCGCCGCGAGGCCGACGAGCTCGCCGAACGCGCCAGGCTGCTTGCCCATCACGACCAGCACACCACGCCGGAGGAACAGCTCACCGGCTACAAATGGACCTTTGCCTTCGGGGCGACACCGTTTCCGGCGATCATGCCGATCGGGCCGCATCCGCGCGACGCCGGCGCCCAGGCCGCCGCTCCTGCAAAGGGACGCCGCCCCTTGCCGGCCTGACCATTCATCTTGAGCAGGATTGCATCTGGCGGTCGAGCTTGTCGCGCGCCGCTCCGTCGGCGCGGATCGCCGCCGGTGACGCCGACCGTCGGGATAGAATAGAAATCCGGCATCAACATTCATGATAGAATTCACGCACTGATTTGCCGGACAGTGGTGGGGCGGGTTTGCCGAATGCGAAATCGAAGTGATCCAATGCCGACCGCGCCAACACTCGAACTTCGCCGCTATTCGCGCCTGCAAAAATTGCGGGAGCGCGCAGAGCGGCAAGGTGCTGGATTGCAGTTCTGGGCACGTACCGCATCGCTCGCCGCGATCTTCTGCTTTTTTTCATTGATCAGTCGCTGGGATGCCGCGCTGCTCTTCGTGCTGGCGGGCCTCGTGCTGTTCCAACTCGTCGGCCTGATCCAGTTTCTCTTTGAGCGCCGCCCCACGGCGCCATGGTGGATCGGTTACCTGGTCGGCACGCTGGACATCATCCTGTTGACCGTTCTGCTGGTCACGCCCAACCCGTTTTCCCCGGAGGTCACGCCGGCTGCGATGCAACTGCGCGAGGGTAGCTTCAAATACCTGCTGATTTTCGTATGCCTTGGCGCGCTGACCCTTTCGCCACGATTGGCGCTCTATCTCGGCGCGCTCGCCGCCTTCACTTGGGCGACTGGCGTGGGATGGGTGATCCTTGATCCGGGAACCGTCATTCCGGCGACGAACCTCTATTCGCTGCCGATAGCAGAGCGACTGAACCTCTATCTCAATCCCAATTTCGTCGATACGTTCACGCAGGCGACCAACGTGTTGGTTGTGTTGATCATCGGCGCGATCATGGCGCTGGTCGTCTCCCGTTCACGGCGTCTCTCGGAAGACTATGTCAAGGCGGAGCGCGCCCGCGCCAATCTCGCCCGGCATTTTTCGCCCAATGTGGTCGACCAGCTCGCCACGGATGACGAGCCCTTCGGCCCCGTCCGCCGGCAGGATATCGCGGTGCTGTTCGCCGACATCGTCGGCTTCACACACTATTCCGAGGATAATCCGGCCGAAGCAGTGTTCGAACTTTTGCGTCAGTTCCACCGCCGGATGGAGCAGGTCGTCTTCGATCACCATGGCACCGTGGACAACTATATCGGCGATTGCATCATGGCGACATTCGGAGTTCCGCAGACCAGCCATGACGACGCGACCCGGGCCATCAAGTGCGCTGAAGCGATAGTCGCCGCTGTCGAAGCATGGAATGTGCAGCGTGTGTCCAGGGGATACCCGCCGCTGGACGTTCGTATCGGTGCGCAATATGGCGCAGTCGTCATCGGCGCGGTCGGCAGCGAGCGTAATCTGTCCTTCGCGGTGGTCGGCGACACCGTCAATGTCGCCAGCCGTTTGCAGGCGCTCTGCCGCGAGCTTCGGGCGAATATCTGCTTTGGGTCACGACTGATAGAGGCCGCAAAGGCGGAATCGCCCACGACACAGTTGAATGCGCGCGATCATGGGCCGGTCAGCGTCCGCGGTCGGGACGAACCGGTCCATGTCTGGGTCGAGCACAGAGCCGAGGACCAAGGCGCTGTTGCGGTTTCAGCCTGATACAGGCCGCCATGCGAAAAGCCTGCACGTCGTCCGGATAGCAGTAGCTCCCGCCATAGGGGCATGTCCTGACCCAGGCCGAAAGCCATCACGTGCACGAGCGCCGTGATCAGGCCGCCTTCGCTTCTTCCTGCGGCGCAGCGATGTCGTCGCGCGCCTTGCGGGCGAGCCTTTTGGCCGAGCGTTTCGGGCTGTCGCCGAAGAGCTCCGCGGCATCGGCGAGGCAGGCCTTGGTCAGGCTCTTTTCGGAGCGCTTCAACAGCTTGCGCAGAAGCTTCGTTTCATCGGCGGGGCCGAGCGGCTCGCCCTCGGCGTCGAGCAGCGCGCGCATGACGAAGACGTCGTGCAATTCGCCGAGCTGCTCGCCGAGTCTGTCGACCGCCTTGCGTCGCGCCTTGATCGGCGTCGGCCACAAGCGGCCGAGCAAGGACAGATGCATCGAGTGCGTCTTGGCCGCCTTGCGCAGATCGTGAAAATCGTCGGCTTCGCCGCGCGACTGCGCCTTGTCCAGCGCCTTCTTCGCCCGCCGCAAGGTGGTGCGGGCGCCGTCGGCCAGGATGTCGGCCGCCTGTTCCGGCTGGTCGGGCAGCGCCAGCCGGTCGATGCGCTCCAGGCCTTCCCGGCAGGCGGCCACGGCCGCATTGATGGCGGCGTCGAGGTCCGGGCCGGCGTGGAGCTCGTGCTGGCGCAGCACCAGCCGTTCGCGCACGGAATCGAGGCCGCCGACCGATTGCTCCGCAAAGGCATCGGCGAGACGATCGACGGTCTCGATCAAAGCGGTCGCCTCGCGCGGGCCGGCGAGCAGCGCCGAGACTTGCTTATAACATTCGTTCTCGGTCTGGCAGAACGGTTCGTCTCCGGAACGAACCAAGCGCAGCAAGGCCCGCACGCTCTTCAGCCGCTTGCGGCATTTGTGCAGGCCCTGCTCCGGCTTCTCGCGCGCGGTCTCGAGATGGCCGATGGCCTTGCCGATCTCGTCGGCCAATATGCGCCTGACCTCGCCGGTCAGCGGCAAGCGCGGATCGATGCGGAAGCTCATGCGGCGATCTCCGGAATCCCCCCGAGGGCCAGCGAAGCGTTATAGAACCTCGACTCGCCGGTGACCTCGCGACCGAGCCAGTCGGGCAGCATTTCGTCAGATACGTCCTCCGGCGTCTCCAACTCCGCGATCACCAAACCCGCGAGCTTGCCGCCGAAAACATCGACTTCATAGAGATAGCCGCGGTGTCTAACATGGTGGCGTGTCTTCTCGATGACACGTCCGATGGCAAAGGCCATCAATTCCTCGGCCTCGGCAAGCGGGATCGAATATTCGAATTCGTCGCGCTCGCGCGCCCTGTCGCCGAACTTCAGCGTCAGCTCGGCGGAGCGTCCGTCGCTGATGCGCACGCGCACGGTGCGACCGGGCTGGGCGGCGACATAGAACTGGCGAATGCGGATCTCCGCCTCGACCTCGTCGCGCCAGGCGGAACTGGAGACCAGGAACTTGCGCTCGACTTCCTTGCCCATGGCCGCGCACTAAAGCCTGTAGGGGCCGGGAAGGCAAGCCGGTTCAAAGGTCAAATTTGACTTTAATCAATCGATTGATTAAAGTTGCGACATGAAGAAGCAACTGGACTCAAAAAGGCAGCAGCGCGAGGCCACCACCGCCGAGCAGACGCGCGCGGCGCTGGTGCAAGCGGCGCTCAAGCTGTTCGGGCGGCAGGGTTTCGACGGCACCTCGACACGCCAGATCGCGGCGGAAGCCAAGGCCAATATCGGCTCGATCGCCTATCATTTCGGCGGCAAGGAAGGCCTGCGCGCCGCCGCCGCCGACTTCATCGTCGAAACCATCCAGGGCATCGCCGGCCAGGCGCTGGGCGGTGCCCAGGCGGCCGCCCCGGCAAATCCGGAAGCCGCGAGAGCACAGCTCTTCGCCGCGCTGGAGCGGATGGTGGGCTTCGTCGTCGTCAGTCCGCAGGCGGGCGAGATCGTACAATTCGTACTTCGCGAGCTCTCGCACCCGACCGCCGCGCTCGACCGCATCTATGCCGGCGTGTTCGAGCCGACGCATCGCCGGCTGTGCCAGATCTGGGAACAGGCGACCGGCGAGCCGGCCGAGAGCGAGGCAACCCGGCTCACCGTTTTCACGTTGATCGGCCAGGTCATCTATTTCCGCATCGGCCGCGAAGCGGTGATGCGTCGCATGGGTTGGCGCGAGATCGGCGACGAAGAGGCCGCCATGGTGGTGGCGGCCACGACCGACAACCTCAGGGCAATGCTGGCGGCGCGCAGGCCGGCCGCCGGCAAGAAGGGCAAATCATGAGCTTTCTCTGTTCGTTGCCGCTCGCGGCCCAGCTGTTCGGCGCCTGCGCGCCGGCCGCACCTTTGGCCGTCGGCTATGTCGAGGGCGAATATGTGCTGATGGCGCCGATCGAAGTGGCCCAGGTGGCGACGGTTACGGTGAGGCGCGGCGACCGCGTCGAGACCGGCGCGGCCGTGGCGACGCTCGAGGATGCCGACGCGAGGATCGAGGTGGCGCAGGCCGAGGCCGCGCTCGCCCAGGCGCAGGCGCAGCTTGCCGACCTGCAGGTCGGCAAGCGTCCCGAGGAAATCGCCGTGCTGAGGGCCGAGGTCGACATGGCGAAAGCCCAGGCCGCCGACGCCAAGCGCAAATATGACCGCGCCAGCGACCTCTACAAGCGCGGCACCGGCACACAGGCCGACTACGACACCGCCTCGGCCTCGCTGGAGACGGCCAATGCCCAGGTCGGTCAGGCGGAAGCCAATCTCGCCGTCGGCAACCTGCCGGCGCGGACTGAAACCATCAAGGCCGCCGACAACCAGGTCAAGCAGGCGCAGTCGGCCCTGCGGCAGGCTGAGTGGCGGCTGTCGAAGCGGGTGCTGACCGCGCCCTCGCCCGGACGCGTCAACGACGTGATCCGCAATCCCGGCGACACCGCCGGGCCGACGGCGCCGGTGATCTCGATCCTGCCGGACGGCGCCGTGAAGCTCAGTGTCTATGTCCCCGAAAGCGCGTTCTCGTCGGTCAAGGTCGGCACCGGACTCAATGTCCACTGCGACGGCTGCGGGACGGGATTGAAGGCGCGCGTCAGCTATGTCTCGCCCGATCCGGAATTCACCCCACCGGTGATCTACTCGCTCGAGAACCGGCAGAAGCTGGTCTATCTCGTCGAGGCGCGGCCGGAGGGCGATGCCGGGCCGCTGCAGCCCGGCCAGATCGTCGATGTCGATCTCGCGGATCTCGGGCAATGAATGCCATCGACGTCCACGGCCTCGTCAAGCGCTTCGGCGACAAGACTGTCGTCGACCATGTGACGATGACGGTCGCCGAAGGCGAGATCGTCGGCTTCCTCGGGCCGAACGGCTCGGGCAAGACGACGACCATCCGCATCATGTGCGGGCTGCTTACGCCCGACGAGGGCAACGGCACGGTGCTGGGCTTCGACATCCGCACCGACGCGCTCAGGATCAAGCGCGAAGTCGGCTACATGACGCAGAAATTCTCGTTCTACGAGGATCTGACGATCGGCGAGAATCTTGAATTCGTGGCGCGGCTCTACCGGCTGAAGCCGGTCGAGCAATATGTGGCGAGGACGCTGGAAGAGCTCGGCCTGGCGAGCCGCCGCAACCAGCTGGCCGGCACGCTTTCCGGCGGCTGGAAGCAGCGGCTGGCGCTGGCGGCCTGCATCATGCACAAGCCGAAGCTGCTGCTGCTCGACGAACCGACGGCCGGCGTCGACCCGAAGGCGCGGCGCGAGTTCTGGGACGAGATCCATCGCCTCGCCGGCGGCGGTCTGACGGTGCTCGTCTCCACCCACTACATGGACGAGGCCGAGCGCTGCCACCGCATCAGCTACATCTCCTATGGCAAGATGCTTGCCAGCGGCACGGTCGACGAAGTGGTGAGGAATGCCGGGCTGACCACGTTCGTGCTGCATGGGCCGCGGCTCGACCAGGTGGCCGCGGCGCTGCAAGGGCGGCCGGCCGTCGACCAGGTGGCGCCGTTCGGCGCGACGCTGCATGTCGTGGGCTCCGACAAGGCGGCGCTGGAGAAGGCGCTTGCCGTCGTCGAGAAGGAGCACAAGGACGTGACGGTGACGCCGGGCGAGACCAGCCTCGAGGATGTGTTCATCCAGTTCATGTCCGGCTCGAAGGACAATATGGCATGAACGCGATCTTCTCCTTCGCCAGGCTGGGCGCGCTGCTCATCAAGGAGTTCATCCAGATGCGGCGCGACCGCATCACCTTCGCCATGATGCTGGGCGTGCCGCTGATGCAGCTCGTGCTGTTCGGCTTTGCGATCAACAACGACCCGAAGAGCCTGCCGGCCGCGCTTGTGGCGACCAGCAGCGATCCCTACACGCGGGCGATGGTCTCGGCGCTGCAGACCACCGGCTACTACCGCTTCGACCATGTGGCGCAAAGTGCGGCGCAAGCCGAGTTCCTGATGGCGCGGGGCGACGTCTCCTTCGTCGTCACCATTCCCGCCGATTTCGCGCACCGGGTGGAGCGCGGCGACAATCCGCAGATCCTGATCGAGGCCGACGCCACCGACCCGTCCGTCGCCAGCGGCGCCATCTCCACGCTCAGCACCGTTGCCGGCCAGGCGCTGCTCAGAGCCCAGGGCACCCAGGACGCGGCCAGGGAAGCGGCGCGCGGCCAGCTCGATGTCGTAGTGCACCGGCGCTACAATCCGGAAGGCGTCTCGCAATACAACATCGTGCCCGGCCTGCTCGGCGTCATCCTGCAGATGACCATGGTGATGATGACGGCCATGGCGCTGACCCGGGAAACCGAGCGCGGCACGATGGAAAACCTGCTCGCCATGCCCTCGAGCCCACTGGAGATCATGCTGGGCAAGGTGCTGCCTTACCTTGTGGTCGGCGCCGTGCAGGTGGTGGTGGTGCTGGTGGCGGCGAAGCTCCTGTTCGGCATCCCCTTCGTCGGCAGCCTGACGCTGCTGCTCTCCTCGGTGCTGGTCTTCGTGCTTTCGCTGGTGCTGCTCGGCTATACGATCTCGACCATGGCCCGCTCGCAGATGCAGGCCATGCAGCTGACCTTCTTCTTCTTCCTGCCTTCGCTGCTGCTCTCCGGCTTCATGTTCCCCTATCGCGGCATGCCGGGCTGGGCGCAGGCCTTTGGCGAGATCTTCCCGCTGACGCATTTCCTGCGCATCACCCGCGCGGTCATGCTGAAGGGCGCCGAGCTGCCGGCGGTGGCGACGGAAATCGGCTGGCTGGCGGTGTTCGTGGCGCTGTTTGCCGGCGTGGCCCTGGTGCGGTTCAGGCGGACTTTGGACTGAAATCACGGAAGATACCCTGCGCGCACAAAAGCCGAAGGCTGGCGGGACAGCGCCCCCTCTGGCCTGCCGGCCATCTCCCCCACAAGGGCATAGGCGCTAAGATAGGCATTGCAGTGCGGAATCGGTTGTGATTCTACGCTGGGGATGACACACGAATCGCTT
>NZ_NSGG01000017.1 GCF_002295065.1 Mesorhizobium sp. WSM3859 | reverse complement strand
AAGCGATTCGTGTGTCATCCCCAGCGTAGAATCACAACCGATTCCGCACTGCAATGCCTATCTTAGCGCCTATGCCCTCAAGGGGGGGAGATTGGCAGCTTCGGCGCCGGCGCTCCCTTTGCAACGTTGGCGACTAGCGAAAGCCGGCGTGACATCTGATCTCCCCCCTTGAGGGGGAGATGTCCGTCAGGACAGAGGGGGTGCTGTCCCGCCAGCGTCTAAGTTCCATCTCCATCGACGCTTCCTACAATTTGAACTATCCTCCCGCCCGACCCCAAAAACACTTCGCTAGGGTTTTGCTTGTAAGGTTAGGGGTCGGTGTAGGATTTCCACAGCGCCAACCGTCCTTGAGCGGGAGCGCTGCATTAACTGTCAGTGCATGGCCGCGTAGGAGTTCATCATGGCGCCCAGGGCAAGTTGGAAAGGTTACCTCAAGCTCAGCCTCGTCAGCTGTCCGGTCCGGCTTTACCCGGCCACCAGCGCGAGCGAGCGCATCTCGTTCAATCAGCTGCACAAGAAGACGCACAACCGCATCAACATGAAGCCGGTCGATCCCGAGCTCGGCCTGGTCGAGCGCTCTGACCTGGTGCGCGGTTACGAATATGAGGACAAGCAGTACATCATCATCGACGACGCCGATCTCGACGCGGTCAGGATCGAATCCAATCACACGATGAACATCGAGGCCTTCGTCGACGAGGGCGAGGTCGACGTCATCTACCAGGACTCGCCCTATTATCTCGCGCCCGACGGCGCCATGGCGGAGGAAACCTTCGCGGTGCTGCGCGAAGCCATGCGCAAATCCGGCAAGCTGGCGATCGCGCGCCTGGTGCTTTCCAGCCGCGAGCGCGTGGTGACGATCGGCGCGCGCGAGAACGGCATGTTCGTCTGCACCTTGAGGAACCCCAACGAAGTGCGCGGCACGACTGAATATTTCGGCAATATCCCGGATGCCAAGCCCGATCCCGAAATGCTGCAGCTGGCCGAGGCTCTGATCAAGCAGAAGCAGACCCACTTCGATCCGAAGAACTACGAGGATCGCTACGAGGTGGCGTTGATGGCGATGATCCGCGAGAAGCTCAAAGGTCACAAGCCGATCATTGCGGCGGCGCCCGAGCGCGGCAACGTCATCAACCTCATGGATGCGCTGAAGGCGAGCCTGTCGCAGCAGGCCAAGCCCCCGGCCAAATCGAAGAGCAAGGCCGAGGAAGCGCCCGCAAAGCCCGCCAAGAAGGCGGCTGCCGGTGGGGCGCCTGAGAACCCGCTGAAGGCGAACCTGTTGAAGGCCGTCGGCAAGAGCAAGAAGTGACGGGAGGGCCGGTGATCGTTCCCGGCGCCGTCTTCGGCGTCGTCGGCGCGCTGGCCGCCTTTCCGCTGCGGCTCGCCGCGCGCGAGGTCGAGCGCCGCCATGCGGAGCTGAGGCGCGGCGTAACCCGCCGCACGACCCATGTCGTGTTCGGCCGCGCGCTTCTCGCCAAGGCGAAATCCGGCGATGCCGAGATCGAGCGCCGCGCCAAGGCCGAGCGCGAAGCCGGTCGCCAACTCATCAGCGAGAACGGTTTCCTGCGTCTTCTCGGGCTGATGAAGGCGCCCGACGCCTCGCCGCTCTCCAGGCAATCGCTGATCGACCAGTCGCGGCTCGCGGGTAACGACCTCGACATGCTCTCGCTGTTCGACGCTTTCGAGCATGACGGCGAGCCCTATTCCTTCCGCGACCTGATCCTGGCCAAAAAATATGCCGGACTGATCGCCAGCGGCGCCAGCTGGGGCGCGATCGCGCGCTCCGTGCACCGGTCCGGCCCAGTCGCCTCGCTCACGGCAAAATCGCTCAATCTCGGCTCGCAGCATGGCCGCCCGGACGCGATCTATCTCGACGATGGGACGAGCGAGCTCGACGGCCAGTTGCTGTTCGACCTCGGCAGCTCGGAAGACGACACGCTGGAAGAGCTCTTCGCGGAGGCTGAAAGCGCGGAAGAGGAGGAGCGCCACGACGATGCGGCAGCCCTCTACCAGCGCTGCCTGGCGATCGACCCGAAAGACGCGATCGCCGCCTTCAACCGCGCCAACTGCTTGCGCGGTGGAGGCCGGATCGCCGAAGCGGCGCACGACTATGCCCGCGCCATAAAACTCGATCCTGGCTTCGTCGAAGCCTGGTTCAACCTCGCTGGGCTGATGAGCGACGAGGGCAAGTTGGCGTCGGCAAGGCGCCATCTGCAAAAGGCGATCGCGCTCGACAAGGCCTATGCCGACCCGGTGTTCAATCTCGCCCGGCTGGAATTCGATGCGGGTAATTTGATGGAAGCGCGGCAGCTTTGGGTGCGGTATCTGGAACTGGACGCGGAGTCCGAATGGGCGCGGACTGCGCAAAAGGGAATACAGTTCGTGGATCTGCATATGGCGCGCACGGCGGGGTGAGGATGGTTGGCGAAGGCCTTCGCGACAGCCAATCTCCCCCCTTGTGGGGGAGATGTCCGGCAGGACAGAGAGGGGCGCTGTCCCGCCGGCCTCTCAGCTTTTCACTGGCGCGACCTCTAGGATTCTCGTTTTGTAAGGAGCGAGGTCCGTGTTCCTTCGCGCCCCCCTCTGGCCTGCCGGCCATCTCCCCCACAAGGGGGGAGATCAGCAGCTTCGCCGCCGCGCCGAGAACAGTCCTATGACGACCCACTTCCTCTTCGACGGCTTCGACACTGCTCCCGTCACCATCCTGCTCGCTCATGGCGCCGGTGCGTCGATGGACTCGCCCTCGATGACCGCCACCGCCAAGGCGCTCAGCACGGCCGGCTTCCAGGTCGCGCGCTTCGAGTTCCACTATATGGCCGCGCGCCGCTATGGCCACCGCAAGCCGCCGCCGCGCGCCGAGACGGTCAACCCCGAATACATCAAGGCGATCGCCGATCTGCGCGCCAGAGGCGTGACCGGCAAGCTGATCATCGGCGGCAAGTCGATGGGCGGCCGCGTCGCCTCGATGGTCGCCGACGAGATGTTTGAAAAAGGCGAGATCGTTGGTCTCGTCTGCCTCGGCTACCCGTTCCATCCGCCGGGCAAGCCGGAGCAGTTGCGGACGAAACATCTCCTCGACTTGAAGACCCCGACGCTGATCTTCCAAGGTACGCGCGACGAGTTCGGCACGAAGGACGAGGTCGCGACCTACGGCCTGTCCTCGGCGATAGAGGTGGTCTGGCTGGAGGACGGCGACCACGACCTCAAGCCACGCAAAGCCATCTCGGGTTTTTCGACTGGTGATCACCTGAAGACGGTGGCGGAGACGACAAAGGCCAAGCTGGCACAGCCGTAAGCAGCATGCTCTCGGGCGCCGGCGCTGCCCCTCATCTGGCTGCCGCCATCTTCTCCCCGTGAACGGGGAGAAGGGTGTTGTCGTCGCCGCCTTCGCCAATCACCGGCGTTGCAAATAGGAGGAGCCGGCGTCGCGGCCAGCCGCTTTCTCCCTGTTCACGGGGAGAAATGCCCGGCAGGGCAATGAGGGGCGGCGCCGCCGCTGGTTATTGGTCTCCGGCACGGCAACAGCGTCTCAGACCCTTGCGACCCAATCCACCTTACTGCTTCATGTCGGTGATGAAACTCGCCACCTTCAACATCAACAACATCACCAGCCGGCTGGAAAACCTGCTCGCCTGGCTGGCGCGCGCGAAACCCGATGTCGTCTGCCTGCAGGAGCTGAAATCCCGCGACACGCAGTTCCCGCTGACCCGGCTTGCGAAGGCCGGCTATGGCGCGGTGTGGAAGGGCGAGCCGGCCTGGAACGGCGTGGCGATCCTCGCGCGCGGCGCCGAGCCGGTGCTGACGCGCGACGCGCTGCCGGGCGACGATGCCGACCGCCAGGCCCGCTACATCGAGGCGGCGGTCGACGGCGTCGTCATCGCCTGCCTCTACGCGCCGAACGGCAATCCACAGCCCGGCCCGAAATTCGACTACAAGCTCGCCTGGCACGAACGCATCGCGGCACACGCGGCTGAGCTCCTCGACACCGGCCTGCCGGTGGCGCTCGCCGGCGACTTCAACATCGTGCCCGAGCCGCGCGACATCTACCAGACCCGCTCCTATGACGACAACGCGCTGGTGCAGCCCGAAAGCCGCGCCGCCTTCGCCGCGCTGATCGACCAGGGCTGGACCGACGCGCTGCGCAAGGTTTTTCCCAAGGAGGAGAGGCTCTACACTTTCTGGGACTATCGCCGGAACCGCTGGCAGCGCGATGCCGGATTGCGGCTCGACCACATCTTGCTGTCGAAGAAGCTGGCGCGGAAGCTGAAAGCGGCGGGCGTCGACCGCGAGGTGCGGGGAGGGGAAAACCCCAGCGACCATGCGCCGGTCTGGGTGGAGCTGGGGTAAAAAAGAAAATCCCCGCCGTGGCGGGGATCGTTGAAAGACCAGGCTTTGGGTCTTCCGATCACTGTGGAGTCGGCTGCGAACCAGCCACAATCGCCGAAAGCTTGCCCTTGCGGACGAAAACCGGCTTCTCGTAAGTCTTCTTCATATCGGGATGTCCCTTATCGACACATGCTCAAAGTGGCGATGATTTCACCGTCAACCTGGCACAGGCGAACCGGCCACAATCGCTGAAAGCTTACCCTTGCGGACCAATACCGGCTTTTCGTAAGTCTTCTTCATCGATTGCTCTCCTCGAAAATCACAGCGGATAATCTCATACGAACGATTTCTGTCAAGTAAGCGGCCCCGGCCGGCCGTTCTGTTTTCTGGGGACAGCGTTGTACTGAAGTAACCGCCGTTGCACCATCCGCAATTGGCCGGCGGCGGAGGAGATGGCAAGGTGCTGTTTGCCAGGGCGCTGTCCTGCCGGCGTCTCAATTCAGCCATCTGTCACACCCACCGCTGTTTCATTGGTGCAATGCGCAATGCCGCGTTCTTTCGCGCCCCCCTCTGGCCTGCCGGCCATCTCCCCCACAAGGGGGGAGATCAGCAGCTTCCGATCGCGGCGCCATTCCTCCTACGTGTCCATGAAGTCCAAGCCTCTTTCCAAGCCTCTTGCGGTGGAGACATCCGGCAGGGCAATGGTAGCGAGACGCCACGCAAGCCGAGCCCATCATGCCCACCCTCCACCTAGTCGAAGCCTCGATAGCCGACCTGCGCGGCGCGCTTGAAGACGGCACCGTCACCAGTGCCGACCTGGTCGCGGCCTATCTCAGGCGCATCGCTCACTTTGACCGTCACGGCATCGCGCTGAACGCGGTCCCCGTCCTCAATCCAAAGATGTTCGAGGAGGCCGAAGCGTCCGATCGGCGCCGCCGCGCGGGCAGGGCGCTCGGGCCGCTCGACGGCATCCCCTACACCGCCAAGGACAGTTACAAGGTGAAGGGCCTGACGGTGGCGGCCGGCTCGCCGGCCTTCGAGCATCTCGTCGCCACGGAGGACGCCTTCACCATCGCGCGGCTTCGCGCCGCCGGCGCGGTGCTGATCGGCCTCACCAACATGCCGCCGATGGCCAATGGCGGCATGCAGCGCGGCGTCTATGGCCGCGCCGAAAGTCCCTACAACCAGGATTTCCTCACCGCCGCCTTCGCCTCCGGTTCGTCCAACGGCTCTGGCACGGCGACCGCCGCATCCTTCGCCGCTTTCGGGCTCGGCGAGGAAACCTGGTCGTCCGGGCGCGCGCCGGCCTCCAACAATGCGCTCACCGCCTACACGCCCTCGCGCGGCGTGATCTCGGTGCGCGGCAACTGGCCCCTGGTGCCGACCATGGATGTGGTGGTGCCGCACACCCGCAGCGTCGCCGACATGCTGGAACTGCTCGACGTGATCATCGCCGATGACGCCGAGACGCGCGGCGATTTCTGGCGTGTGCAGCCCTGGGTGGATATCCCGAAAGCCTCGGCGCTGAGGCCGGCGAGCTACGCAGCGCTTCCCCTGAAAGGCGCGCTCAAGGGCAGGCGGCTCGGCGTGCCAAAAATGTATATCGGCAAGGATGAGAGCGCCGACCGGCCGATCGAGACGCGCGCCTCGGTGCTGGAGCTCTGGCGGCAGGCCGCGCGCGACCTGCAAGCGCTCGGTGCCGAAGTTGTCGAGGTCGATTTCCCGGTCGTCTCCAATTACGAGCGCGACTGTCACGGCGCCCGCTCCATGGTGGATCGCGGGCTGGTGCCGAGGGAATTCGCCGAGCGCGAGATCTGGGACTTGTCGATCTGGTCGTGGGACGATTTCCTGCGCGCCAATGCCGATCCGGCCATCCCCGATCTTGCTTCGGTCGATGGCGCAAAAATCTTCCCGCAGCCGCCGGGCACGTTGCGCGACCGTTACGGCGAGGCCGATTTCGATCTGGCGCAATATGTCGAGCGGGCGAAGCGGGGCGTGGCGCGACTGGAAGATATCCCGGTCATCGGGGAAGGCCTGGAAGGCCTGGAGGCAACGCGCCGCGTCGACTTCGAGGACTGGCTCGACGCCAACCGCCTCGATGCCGTGGTGCTGCCGGCGGTCGCCGATGTCGGGCCGGCCGATGCCGACGTGAACGAGGCTTCCGCTCGGCTCGCCTGGCGCAACGGCACCTGGGTCGCCAACGGTAATCTCGTCTGGCGCCATCTCGGCATCCCGACGGTGACCGTGCCGATGGGCACTATGGCCGATATCGGCATGCCGGTCGGCCTCACCTTCGCCGGCAAGGCCTATGACGACACGGCGCTGCTGATGATCGCCGGCGACTATGAGCGCGTCACCAAGCGCCGCACCGTCCCGCCGCGCACGCCTGCGCTTGCCGATGATGTGTTTGCGGCGGGCAGCGGTGCGACGAGTGGTGCAGGCGATGCGCCGTTTGCCCTGAAGCTGACCGCCGAAACGGTCCACGCCGGTGACACCGACGAGATCGCGATCGCGCTGGAGATCGAGGCGGGCAGGGCGGAGCCGACAGTAGCCGTGAAAGTCCACGTCAACGGCGAGCCGGTGATCATGCAGCCCGACGGCAACCGCTACACCGGCCGGATCGTGGTGCCGGCCGCGACGCATCAGGGTTTCCACAGCGTCTGGCGCGGGGCGTATGGCTCGATCGTCACGGCCGTTGTGAAGTCGCCGGATGGGATAGTCGGCGGAGCCTATGTTGTGACGGCCGGGATCGGGTAGCGCCTCTCCCTTCTCCCCTTGTGGGAGAAGGTGGATCGGCGCGCAGCGCCGAGACGGATGAGGGGTGTTCCAGCGGAGTGAGACGTTGGTGTTCCCTGGAACACCCCTCATCCGGCCGCTTCGCGGCCACCTTCTCCCCAAGGGGAGAAGGGAAAGATTGCGCTACTCCACCCAATCCACCACCAGCGCCGCCACCCCGAACAGCGCTCCGACCGCGCACACCGCGTTCCAGCCGCCCCAGGCCCAGGCGAGGCCGGCCAGCAGCGAGCCGATCGCGCCGCCGATGAAGAAGATGCCGACAAACAGCCCGTTGATGCGGCCGCGCGCCTTCGGCTGCAAGAGGTTGACGGCGCGGCGGCCGAGCGTCTGGTCGCCGATGACGCCGATGTCGAGCAGCACCGCGCTGGCGCCCATCAGGATGAGCGGCAGCCATGCGCCGCTGGCCCTGGCGGCGCCGGCGAAGGCGGCGAGCGCGAGCGCGGCGATGAGCACGATATGGCAGGCGACCGTCGCCGGCCGCGTCCAGCCGCGATCGCCGGCGCGGCCGAACAGCGGCGTCGCCGCCGCACCCCCGGCGCCGACCAGAGCGAACAGCGCGATGCCCTTCTGGCCGAGGTCGAAGGGCGGTGCTGCAAGCCTCAGCGCCACCGCCGTCCAGAACACGCTGAAGCCGGCCATAGCCAGGCTGGCGGTGAAGGCGCGCCGCCGCAGCACCGGCTCTTGGCGCAGAAGCGCGAGCAGCGAGGCGATGAGCCCCGCATAGCTCGCATGTGCCAACGGCCGGCGCTTCGGCATGGCGAAGCCAAGCAGGATGGCGAGCAGCGCCAGCGTCGCGGCGACGATGCCATAAAAGGCGTGCCAGCCGAAGGCGTCGGCGACGAGGCTGGCCAGCGGGCGCGACAACAGAATGCCGATCATCAGCCCGCTCATGACGTCGCCGATGACGCGGCCGTCCTCCCCTGGCGGCGCCATCGAGGCCGCGACCGGCACCAGCACCTGGATGCAGGAGGACGCCGCGCCGAGTGCGAACAGCACCAGCAGCAGCGAAGCCGCGGATGGCGCGACGGAGGCGACCGCCGCAGCGAGCACGGCAGTGCCCAGCATGCGCAACACCAGCACGCGATTCTCGACGAGGTCGGCGAGCGGCACCAGGAAGAATAGCCCGGCGGCATAGCCAAGCAGGGCGGCCATGGAGACGAGGCCGCCTTCCGATGCCGCTGCCCCCAGCGACGGTCCGATCAGCCCGACCAGCGTCTGCGGCGCGAAGATGTTGGTGCTGATGATGCCGACCGAGCCGGCGAACAGCAGCGTCTGCGCCCTGGTGATGGTTTGAGCGCCGGTGGACGGCGCGGCGAACGCCGTGGTGGCTTGCGTGCAGTCTGATCCGTCCATTGCGAGTCCTCATTGTGGGCATATCATGAGGGGACTTTATTCCATGGTAGCATAATGCTACAATTCAAATGATCTAATAATGATTATGCGAGATACGCATGAACATTCACGACCTCGAAGCCTTCGTC
The DNA here is from genome assembly GCF_002295065.1 of Mesorhizobium sp. WSM3859. Lineage (GTDB taxonomy): Bacteria > Pseudomonadota > Alphaproteobacteria > Rhizobiales > Rhizobiaceae > Mesorhizobium. The sequence goes on along the minus strand of NZ_NSGG01000017.1, from coordinate 111,301 downwards.
GCCGTCGTCGAAACCGGCTCAATCGTCGGTGCTTCGGCCAGGCTCAACCTCACTCAGCCTGGCGTGACGCGTCGGGTTCAAAATCTCGAGGAGCAGCTGGCGACGCCATTGCTCGATCGCCAGTCGAAGCCGCTCAAACCCACCGCATCCGGCCGCGAGGCCTATGAGCATGGCCGCCGCGTGCTGCGCTCGTTGGAGGATCTGAAGGCGGGCGTCTCGCCGGTGGGCGAGGTGAGGGGCGAGTTCCGCCTCGGCGTCATGCCCTATCTCTCGACCAGCGCGCTGTCCGAGCCGCTCGACAGTCTTCGCGCGGCCTTCCCGCAGCTGACGCTGAAGATCACCTCAAGCCCCTCGCCGCGCCTGGTGGAGCAGGTGCTGCACAGCGAGATCGACGCGGTGGCTGTCTGCCTCGCCGAGGGCGTCGCGCCGCCGCCCGAACTCGTCGGCGACGATCTCGGCGTCCAGGCGGTGCTGCTGGTGGCCTCGCCAGGCCTCGGCGTGCCGAAGCCGGCCGAGCTCAACGATCTTGCGCGCTACCCCTGGGTGCTCAACGAGACCGGCTGCGGCTTCCGCGCCTTCATCCGCCACCGTTTCGAGGCAGCGCGGCTGCCCTTCCATGTCGGCGTCGAGGCGCAGGGCGCCGATCTCAGGATGTCGCTGGTGGCGCGTGGCCACGGCATCGGCGTCGTCACGCCCGGCGCGCTGTCGGGCAGCCAGTGGCGCGACGCGGTCGAGGTGGTCGACTGCCCCGGCTTCAAACCGCAGGTGCGCTGCTGGCTCCTGCACCGCCCCCCGGCCGGCAGGCTGGCGCGTCCGATCGCGGTGTTCCGCGACGCGCTGGCCGAGGCGCTGAAGGGCCCAATGCCGCTGATGTCGTAGGGCTCCTCCTTCTCCCCTTGTGGGAGAAGGTGGCCGCGAAGCGGCCGGATGAGGGGTGTTGGAAGGATCGCTAAGCCGGAGATTTAAGCGCTGGAAGCACGTGTTCTTCCAAGCCCCATTCCTTCGCGCACCCCTCATCCGTCTCGGCGCTATCGCGCCGATCCACCTTCTCCCACAAGGGGAGAAGGGGAAGTCGCGCTGCCTTGACCCAGCCCCCACCCACGTTATCTTCGCCGCCATGCCAGACACAGCCCCCTCCGCCGCCGCGCCGCTCATCGTCATCGACCTGCAGACCGGCATGTTCGACGGTCGTTTCGACCCGCCGATCCATGACGCCGATGCCATCGCCGAGCGCTCGCGCGCGCTGATCGACTGGGCGCGGCGTTCCGGCCGCAAGGTGGCGTTCATCCGCCATGACGGACCGGAAGGCGATCCGCTGGCGCCGGGCGCGTCCGGCTGGCCGGTCTGGCCGCTGCTCGGCCAGGCGGCCGACGAGCCGACCTTCGGCAAGAGCGTCGGCAACGCCTTCTCCAACCCCGAGCTCGCCGAATGGGTGGCGAGGCAGGGTGCGAAGGACGTCGTGCTCATCGGCGCCCAGACCGATTTCTGCGTCGCCGCAACCGTCAAGGGCGCCCTGGCCGAGGGCTTGGGCGTCACTGTGGTCTCCAACGCGCATTCGACGCTGGATTCGATCGAGGAGAAAGCGCCCGACATCATCGCCCGCCACAACGAAGCCTTTGCCGGGCAAGGCGCGCGGATGACGACTACGGCGGAGTTGACGGAAGGCTGAGCGCGCCTTCTCCTTCTCCCCTTGTGGGAGAAGGTGGCCGCGGAGCGGCCGGATGAGGGGTGCTCCAGGGAAAGCTAGCGTCTCACCCGCTGGAACACCCCTCATCCGTCTCGGCGCTAACGCGCCGATCCACCTTCTCCCACAAGGGGAGAAGGAAGAACCCCAAGGAGCGCATCTTGCCCACCCTCGCTCTCCCCGCCGAAGGAGGCTGCCGCTGCGGCCGCGTGCGCCTGAAAATATCGGCAAAACCGCTGCTCACCATGGCCTGCCACTGCACCGGCTGCCAGCTTATGTCATCCAGCGCCTATTCGCTGAGCGCGGCGATCCCGTCGGCAGGTTTCGAGGGACGAAGGGCGAGCCAGTGATCGGCGGCCTGCATGCGCCTCGAAGCACTATTTCTGCGGCTACTGCATGACCTGGATGTTCACCCGGCCCCAAGGGATCGACTGGTTCGTCAACCTGCGCCCGACCATGCTCGACGACCATGCCTGGTTCGCGCCCTTCATCGAGACCTGAACGGCCGAGAAACTGCCCTGGGCAGCGACACCGGCTGTGCACAGCTACGAAGCGCTGCCTGCCTTTGAGGAATATGGGGGGCTGGTCGCCGAATACGCCGGAGCGCAGAAGTAAGAAGGCGACCCTGGGGAAGGCCGCCGTTGGCATTTCCTTTCATGGTCGACGCGGCCGTTGGGGGCGCATTGTTGGGGATGTGCTTGGGCGTCCGCGTCGACCACGGCGGCCTCATACCGCAGACTTCATCATGGCACATTTGCCGCCCGATGAAACTTCCGCGAAAACGGTATATAACGGGCTATTTCTTTCTCCAGTGGGAGGCGGCCGGGAAGCCCGGACAGGTGAGGGGTGTTCCAGCTTGGCGGTACCCGCTTGCTCAACCGTGGCCGTGCGGCCCTCACCGGCGCCTCATTCCTAGCAACACCCTCACGGTCTCGGCGCTTGCGCGCCGATCCACCTTCTTCCAGGTACGAGGCGAAGGCGAAACACTTTATCCCTCGATCCGCATTGACCTCGTCCGCCCGACCGGCGACGACTGACGCTTGCCTTTTCAATGGATTACATCTTGAACCAGACTCGTTTTCTCAATGCCAGGCTTGCCGACGGCACTGTTGCCGACCTCGCCGTCGTCGATGGGCGCTTCAGCGCCATCACCCCGGCCGCCAATGCCACATCGCCGCCGCCAGGCGCCGTCGACCTCGCCGGACAGCTCGCGCTGCCGGCCTTCGTCGAGGGCCATATCCATCTCGACACCTCCTTCTATGGCGATACCTGGCGGCCGCACATTCCCTGCACCAACGGTTTTGATGTGCGCGAGCGGGTTGCTTTCCAGATGCGTAACCTCGAGCAGGCGGCGCCCATGGCGGAGCGCGCGAAAAACCAGCTCGAGCTTTGCGTCGGCCATGGCAGCCTCGCCATGCGCAGCCATGTCATGGTCGATGCCGCGGTCGGGCTGAAGCATGTCGAGACGATCCTCGGCGTGCGGGAAAAATACCGCGACTTGATCGACATCCAGCTCGTCGCCTTCCCGCAGAGCGGCATCCTGTCCTCGCCTGGCACGGCGGAGCTGCTCGACGAGGCGCTGAAGCTCGGCTGCGACCTGATCGGCGGGCTCGACCCCGCGAACTTCGACCGCGATGTGAAGGCCCATCTCGATGTGGTCTTCGGCCTTGCCGAAAAGCGCGGTGCTGGTATCGACATTCACCTGCATGACCGCGGCACGCTCGGCCTCTTCGAGATCGAGGAGATCGTCGCCCGCACCTCGGCATCGGGCATGCAAGGAGAAGTCGCCGTCAGCCACGCCTATGCGCTGGGCGACATCACCGCCGAAGCGCTGGCCAGGGCCTCCGAGAGGATCGCCGCGGCCGGCGTCGCCATCATGACCAACGCGCCTGGCGACCATGCTTTCCCGCCGGTGGCGGCGCTGCGCAAGGCGGGCGTCACCGTCTTCGCCGGGTCCGACAACATCCGCGATTCCTGGTGGCCCTATGGCGATGGCGACATGCTGAACCGCGCCAACATGATCGGCTACCGCTCCGGCTTCTACGAGGATTGGGAGCTGGAAGCCGCCCATGACGTGGTGAGCCATGCCGGCGCCAGGGCGCTGGGGCTGGAGGGCTACGGCATCACGGTTGGCGCCAAAGCCGACTTTGTCGCTCTTCGGGCCGAGCATATCCCGGAAGCGGTGGTGGCAGTGCCGAAGGACCGTACGGTCTACCGGGCGGGCAGGGAAGTGGCCCGGTATGGCAAGGCGGCCGCGTAGCGCAACCAGGCGCGCGCTTGTCCCTCAAGCCGCATGCTCGACCCACAAATCAATTTGCACACAAATGTTTCAAGCCACTCCGGCTTCGTGAAGCATTTCACCGTTCGCGCGCAATCCACCGGTTACAGACGCATCGCAAAACCGGCGCCGGGTGAAGAGGCGGCACCGGGTTTGCGCCGCCGATTTATGGGAGCTTTCCATGTTCAAGAATCTTAACCGGATCCGCGCCGCCTTCGCCGAAGCAACCAAGCGCCGCCGCACGACGCGCGAGCTGAACGAGCTGCCGACCGAGATCAAGAGGGATATCGGCTGGCCGGAACAGTCGAACCAACTCGACGAAATCCGGTTGCCATTTTAAAGCATGTCTCCCGAAAGTGGGAACCGGTTTCGGGATAAAGACATGCGTAAGATCAAAAACCTAAAGCGCATGGAGCGAATCTGAAAGATCGCGACGCGCTTTAGGGCATTTGAGGGCCGGCGGCATGGAACACGTGAACGCCCATGCCGCCGGCCAAGCCGTCAGCCGGCCGGCTTGTAGGCGCCAGCGGCCTTGTTGGCGGCCGCGATCACCGCTTTCATATCGAGCTCTTCCAGAACGACGAGATCGCTCACCGAGCCGCTTGCACGCACGGCCAGCGTCATTCCCATCCCGGCGATCTGGTCCGGCACCTCGCCATTGACGATGACGTCATAGAGGCCGCGCGTGAACATCAGGCTGTTCATCTTGCCGCCCACGCTTTCAAACAGCGCCGCGATCGCAACTTCGCGGTTCGATCCTTGCATCAGCCCTTTGGCGGCGTGGGGTTCATAAGTCGCCAATATGGTAACCTTCATGGGACTCTCCTCCAAATATCACTGTCTCGGCCACCCAATGACGAGGACGGCACGGACGTGCCTGTTTTCTCCTGGCATTTTGACTTGTCTGTCTGTGGACCGCTCGGGCAGTCCTGGCCGACGGGCGGTTCAACCGGAGCGAGGCTTCGGCTTGCGCTAATATGCGCTTTTTCTAATATGACGACAATCGCCATCTGCCGGGAGCCGATGCCGGACTTCCATTAGGGTTCGCTGAAATTTCTGGGCCAAATGTCGCCTCGACGATGCGCCATGACCGTTTTGTGTATTCACGCGAAAGGCGCGGCCTGATAATAGGTCAACCAAGCTGACCTAAATAAGCACTTCGGGAGGTGCGCCTTGACCCTGATGAACCTTCTGGCCTCGCGCTCGTCGCGGATGAAAGCATCGGAAATCCGCGAGCTGCTGAAGCTGCTCGACCAGCCCGACATCATCTCCTTCGCCGGTGGCATCCCGGACCCGTCGCTGTTTCCCGCGCAGGCCATTGGCGACGCCTACCAGGCAGTGCTGGGAGGCAAGGAGGCGGGGGTCGCGCTGCAATACCAGGTCAGCGAGGGCTTCCTGCCGCTGCGCAAATGGCTGGCGGCCCAAATGGGCAAGCTCGGCGTTCAATGCGACGAGGGCAATATCTTCATCACCTCCGGCTCGCAGCAGGCACTCGACTATCTCGGCAAGCTGTTCCTGTCGCCGGGCGACACGGCCCTGGTCACCTGGCCGACCTATCTCGGCGCGCTGCAGGCCTTCAACGCCTACGAGCCGCGCTACGACCGGCTGAACACCGCCGGCGGCAACATGACGCCCGAGGCTTATCGCGCCGCCGCCGCCGCTAACGGCGGCAAGGTGAAGTTCGCCTATCTGGTGCCGGATTTCGCCAACCCGACGGGCAACACGCTGGACGCCAGGCAGCGCGAGGCGGTGCTCGACCTCGCGGGCGAGCTCGACATCGCCGTCATCGAGGACGCCGCCTATCGCGCGCTGCGCTATGACGGCGAGGGCGTGCCGCCGATCCTGGCGCTCGACTGCGCGCGCTCCGGTGGCATCGACAAGGCCCGCACGCTTTATTGCGGTTCGTTCTCGAAGATCCTCTCGCCCGGCATGCGCGTCGGCTGGGTCTGCGCGCCGCGCCATGTCGTGGAGAAGCTGGTGCTGATGAAGCAGGCCTCCGACCTGCACAGCCCCTCGATCAACCAGATGGTCATGCATCGCGTCGCCGACACCATCTTCGACGCCCAGGTGGAAAAGCTGATCGGCGCCTACCGCAAGCGCCGCGACGCGCTGCTCGGCGCGCTCGAGGCCAACATGCCCGACGGCATTTCCTGGAGCCGCCCGGAAGGCGGCATGTTCGTCTGGCTGACGCTGCCGGAAGGCGCCGACGCCACCGAGCTTCTGGCGCGTTCGGTCAAGGAGGCTCGCGTCGCCTTCGTGCCCGGCAACGCCTTCTATGCCGACGGCACCGGCCGCAACACGCTGCGCATGTCGTTCACCCTTGCCGACGACCGCGCGGTGGGGGAAGGCGTGCCGCGGCTGGCAAGGCTGCTGCGGGGATAAGCCTTCCATCACCGCCGCCTCGCGCAGGCGTGATTGGTAGTGCGCAGGCGTGATTGTCCGCGCGGCCCATTCCTCGGCTAGGGTCGCGGCCGATCCAACACCCCCTGGATCGACCCGACCTTGGGGTCCCACCTCCATGGTCCAAACGAAAGAGCCCCGACGGCCTCCACCGGCGGGGCTTTTTTGTTGGCTCCGCGCCGGGACACCGACGCGGAGATGGAGCGCCACCTACTTGTTGCAGTTCTGCATATCGGAGGTGATTGCGCCGCTGGGAGTGTTGTTGTCGGTGTCGTTGCCGAGGACGTCTTTGCAGCGGTCCTCCATACCGTTTGTCGGCGCCTGGATCGTGGAGCCTGTGGTGGTTGAGTCCGTTGTGCCCGACGTGGTGCCGGTCACTGTTCCACCACCCGAGGCGCTCCCGGTTGTTCCGCCCGAACCTGCGGCGCTTCCTGTCGCGCCGCTCGACGCACTGCCGGTCCCGCCGCCCGTGGCGCTGCCCGTCGCACCACCGGCGGCACTGCCTGTTGCCCCGCCCGCGGCACTGCCTGTCGCGCCACCCGAGGCGCTACCTGTCGCGTTGCCGGTGATGCCGCCTGTCACGCCACCCGAAACGCTGCCTGTTGCGCCGCCCGATACACCGCCAGTGCCGGCGGAGGCACCGCCGGATACGCTACCCCGGCGGTCGCGCCGCCGCCGACCGATTGCGCCATCGCGCCCGATGCGGCGAGCGCGATGGTAAGCAGGGACGCTGCGAGGATTTTCTTCATCATCGGGAATTCTCCTTGGTTCAATCGTTGGTTAATTTTCCAACGGAGGCTCGCAGGGGATGTTCCGGCTGAAAGAATTCGTGAAGGGGCATAGCCCTCCTTTTCGAGGGCTGTCGGGTAGCTTGCCGCGGAGGGCCTGATGGCGGCGCCCCTGGGGGCGCAACGCGGCGGAGTGCGCAGGTCGTCACACAAAGTTGCGCGAATACCACCCGACGTTAGCTATAGTATCGCTCACCTCGGCCAGATGGGGAGAAGTGTCATGATCTTGCGCCTCGGTTTCATCATGCTTGCCCTCGTCGCCTTCGCCGTGCAGGCGGAGGCATTTGAAATCTCCAGCCCGTCGGTCTCCGACGGCAAATGGAATGCGAAATACCTCGGCGACAAGGCCGGCTGCGGCGGCAAGAGCGTATCGATCGCGCTAGCCTGGAAGGATCCGCCGGCCGGCACCAAAAGCTACGCGCTGACCATGTTCGACCCCGATGCCAATGGCGGCAAGGGTTTCTGGCACTGGCTGGCCTGGAACATCCCGGCCAGCGCCAAGGGCCTGGGTGAAGGCGCCGGCACCGAGGGCGGCAAGCGCATGCCCAAGGGCTCGGTGATGGGCAAGGGCGGCGTCGGCCGCGCCGGCTATTTCGGTCCATGCCCGCCGCCCGGCAGCGGCCAGCATCACTATGTCTTCACGCTCTATGCGTTGGGCGAAAAGACGCTGCGCGCGCCGGAAAATCCGTCACCGGAGATGGTGTCGGTCGCGGCGAAGAGCCAGGCGCTGGGCGAGGCGACGGTTACGTATACTTATGGAAGGTAGTGGGGCGCTGGCGACAGCCAATCTCCCCCCCCTGTGGGGGAGATGCCCGGCAGGGCAGAGGGGGGCGCTGTCCCGCCAGCCTTCCCAGCTAAGTAAGCTAAATCATTTTGCCCAACAGTGCTTGACCGACGCAAACACCGGAGGCCGCGATCCTTCGCGCCCCCCTCTGGCCTGCCGGCCATCTCCCCCACGAGGGGGGAGATCAGCAGCTTCAACGCCTCACTCCGCCGCTTCGAGCTTATCCTGCGTCTTCGTCTCGAAGTCGCTGGCGTCATGGCGCTCGCGCAGCTGGAAGGCCGGGTCCCCGGACATGCGGTTGACCATGCGGCCGCGCGTCACCGCCGGCCGCGCGTCGATCGCGTCGGCCCAGCGCTGCACGTTCTTGTATTCATGCACCGACAGGAACTGGTGGGCGTCATTGTAGCTGCGGCCCTTGGCGAGCCCGCCATACCAAGGCCACACGGCCATGTCGGCGATCGTGTAGTCGGGGCCGGCGAGATATTCGCTCTCCGCCAGACGGCGGTCGAGCACGTCCATCTGCCGCTTGGTCTCCATGGCGAAACGGTCGATGGCGTATTCGATCTTCTCCGGCGCATAGGCGTAGAAATGGCCGAAGCCGCCGCCGAGATAGGGTGCCGAACCCATCTGCCAGAACAGCCAGGAGAAGGTCTCCGCGCGCGCCGCGCGCTCGGTCGGCAGGAATTCGCCGAATTTTTCGGCGAGATAGGTGAGGATCGAGCCGGACTCGAACACCCGCACCGGCCTCGGCTCGCTTTGGTCCATCAGCGCCGGGATCTTCGAGTTCGGGTTGACCTTGACGAAACCCGAGCCGAACTGGTCTCCATTGCCGATCTTGATCAGCCAGGCATCGTATTCCGCGCCCTTGTGGCCGAGCGCCAGCAGCTCTTCCAGCATGATCGTCACTTTCTGGCCATTGGGCGTGGCCAGCGAATAGAGCTGCAGCGGGTGCTTGCCGACCGGCAGCTCCTTCTCATGCGTCGGGCCGGCGATCGGCCGGTTGATCGAGGCGAACTCGCCGCCATTCGGCTTGTTCCAGGTCCAGACTTTCGGCGGGATATATTGGTTCATGTGCAAGGGCCTTGCGGGTTCGGGAGGGGCAGCGCGTCCACTGATGGCGATAAATTTAGGTGCGGGTTTGCCGGCGTCAAAGAAAAAAGTTCAATCTTCGTTGAACTAGCGCTTGTGCCAGTGCGCAGGGGGAAGATCACCCTTGCGCCGCGCCCCTTCGGCCATACTTATAGACAAAGACCCGCAATGCAGGATGGATCGATGACCATCGAGAAAATTTCGCGCTCCGTCGTTGCCGTGCGCGCCACGGTTCCGGACGACGCTTTTACCGCCAATGCGCTGGGCACGCGCCGCGAAGGCAGCGGCGTGGTGATCCGCGACAACGGCCTGGTGCTCACGATAGGCTACCTCATCACCGAGGCCGAGGAAGTGTGGCTGACCGACCAGGACGGCCGCGTGGTCGCCGCGCACGCGCTGGCCTATGACCAGGAGACCGGTTTCGGCTTGGTGCAGGCGCTGTCGCCGCTCAATCTGCCGGCTGTCCAGCTCGGCAACGCCAGGAAGGCCAATATCGGCGATGCCGTCACGCTCGCCGACGGCATCGGCCAGCAGGTCGACGCCCACATCGTCACCAAGCAGGAATTCGCCGGCTACTGGGAATATCTGATCGACGAAGCGATCTTCATCACGCCCGCGCATCCGTCCTGGGGCGGGGCCGCGCTGTTCGACCGCGACGGCAAGCTGCTCGGCATCGGCTCGCTGCGCCTGCAGATGAGCCGCGCCGGCGAGGTGGCCGACATCAACATGGTGGTGCCCATCGATCTTCTGACGCCGATCCTCGACGATCTCATCAAGCGCGGCCAGGCGGCCAAGGCGCCGCGCCCGTGGCTTGGCGCCTTCTCGGCCGAATCGAACGGCATGGTGGTGGTGATGAGCGTGGCCGAAGGCGGTCCCGCCGCCAAGGCGGGTCTGCGCCAGGGCGACATCATCTCCGATGTCCGCGACGGCGAGGTTGACGGCCTTGCCGACTTCTACAGAAAACTCTGGCAGAACCCGGCCGGCGCGGAAATTCCGCTGCGCGTCGTGCGCGACGGCCGCGAGACCTGGCTGCGCGTCAAATCGGCAGACCGCAATTCCTTCCTCAAGAAGCCGCAACTGCAATAGCGCCGGATGCATCCAAGGCTGCTGAAGACCTTTCTGGCGGTCACGCGCACGGGCAACGTCACGCGCGCGGCGCAGGAGGTCAATCTCGCCCAGTCGAGCGTCAGCGACCAGATCCAGGCGCTGGAGGCCGAGCTTGGCACCAGCCTGTTCACTCGCTCGCGGCAGGGGCTCACCCTGACGCCGGCGGGCGAGGCGCTGAAACCCTATGCCGAGGACCTGCTGGCGCTTGCCGACGATGCGCGCGCCGCCATTGATGCCACCGGGGCAGGGACGGCCGGCAGCCTGTCGATCGGCGCGCTGGAGACGATCGCCTCGGTAAGGCTGGCTCCATGGCTGGCCGGTTTCCGCGCTACGCATGCCGGTATCGACATCAAGCTCCGGATCGCCGGCAGCGGCGACTTGCTGCGCCGGCTGGGTGACGGCGAGATCGACGTCGCCTTCTGTTTCGAGCGGCCGCCTGAGCTCGATACCGGCGCATCCGACCGGCGCCTTGCCCGGCGCGTGGTGGCGGTCGAGCCGCTGGCGCTGATCGCCCCGCCCGGCGACAATCGGACGGATATCGATCTGGCGACGCTGGCCGAAAAACATTTCGTCGCCACCGAGACCGGCTGCGTCTACCGCGCCATGGTCGACAAGGCGTTCGGCGAAGCGGGGCTTGGCAAGCCAAGGCTGGCCGCCGAAGCCGGCAGCATCGACGCCATCGCCGGGCTGGTGGCGGCCGGCGCCGGCTTTGGCCTCGTGCCGCGGCTGGCGGTCGCCGCCGCGATCGAGCGCGCAGAGGTGGCCGAGCTTGCCTGGCCCGGCCCCGTCCGCTCGGCCGACATCGTGATGGTCTGGCGTCGCCGCCGCGTCCAGCCACCGGCGCTGAAGGCGCTGCTCACCGCGTTGGGAGAGGGCTTCGCGCCGGTCACACCAGCCGGTGCCCGCCCTCGACATGTAGCGTCGTCCCCGTCGTAAAGCCGTTGCCGATCAGGAAGCGGATCGCGTCGGCGATATCTTCCGGCTTTCCGACCCGTCCCGCTGGCAGGCGCTCCGCCATGGCAGCCAGGGTCTCAGCCTTCCTGTCACCGGCGACGAATTCCCAGATCGGCGTGTCGACCCAGCCGGGCGAGACGGGGTTGACGCGGATCGGCGCCAGCTCGACCGCCAAGGCCCGCACCAGCCCTTCGAGTGCTGCATTCACTGCGGCAACCACCGAGCCGCGCGCCGCCGGCCGGTAGGCGGCAATGCCGGAGACGAAGGTGAGCGAACCTGTCGATGGCAGCTTTGGCGCGCCGTGCTTGGCGAGAAGCAGCGGTCCGTAGAATTTGCTCTCTACCACACGCTGCGCGGCCGAAAGCTCGATCTCGGGCAACAGCCGATAGGAACCTTCGATCGCCGCGGCGGTACTGACGATATGATCGAGCCTGCCGATGCGCGCGAACAGCGCCGCGACCTCATCCTCGCGACTGATGTCGGCCACCGCCGTTTCGAGCGCTCCCGGCCGGCCGAGCCCATCCCTTGCCGCGTTCAGCTTCGCTTCGCCACGCCCGGCGATGATGACGTGCGCGCCCTCCTCGAGGCAGCGCCTGGCAAGCGCCAGCCCCATGCCCGAACTGCCGCCGACGATCAGGATCTTTTCCATGTCCATGCCTTCCCTTTGCATCGACGTCATGTGGCAGGCCTGCGCTCAAAGCGGAAACGGAAGAAACCGATACTGGTATCGGAAGGTCCGATGATGGAACAGCCAATCTCCCCCCTTGTGGGGGATATGCCCGGCAGGGCAAAGGGGGGCGCGAAGGAACGCAGCCTTTCAGTTTAATCTCGACCGGTTATAGGAACGCCTCGACAGGTTGGCGGGACAGCGCCCCCTCTGGCCTGCCGGCCATCTCCCCCACGAGGGGGGAGATCAGCAGCTCCGGCGCCGCGCAAGGAGGAACAACAATGGCTCCGATCAAGGTCGATCCGGAAAAAGTCCGGGAATTCCCCGATGCGCAAAGCTTCCACGCCTGGCTGGCCGACAACCACGCCTCCGAAAGCGAGGTCTGGATCAAGATCCACAAGGTCGGCTCGGGACTCGCCTCGATCACGCCGAAGCAAGCCATCGACGTCGTGCTCTGCTTCGGCTGGATCGACGCGGTGCGCAAGTCGCTCGACGACAAGAGCTTCCTGCAGCGCTACACGCCGCGCGGCAAAAAGAGCCTCTGGAGCAAGATCAACATCGACAATGTCGCGCGCCTGATCGGAGAAGGCCGCATGACCGAGCATGGCCTGCGCGAGGTCGAGGCTGCTAAGGCCGACGGCCGCTGGGACCGCGCCTATGCCGGCTCGAAGGAGATGACCATTCCGCCCGACCTGCAGGCCGCGATCGATGCCGAGCCTAAGGCGAAGGCAATGCTGGAAACGCTTTCCGCCCAGAACCGTTTCGCGCTCGCCTTTCGCACCCACAACATGAAGACCGAGGCGGGGCGCAAGAAGAAGATCGCCGATCTGGTGGCGATGCTGAAGCGCGGCGAGACGATCCATCCGCAGAAGAAGTAAGGCATGATCCCGAACCGAAGGACCGCATTGGCGAAAAGGGCTTACCGGTTGCCGGAAAAGATCATGCCGCTTCGAAGATGATACAAAAACGCCGCCCGGGAGGAGGGCGGCGTTTTCGGGAAGCGATGATCCTGAACCCTTTGGAAGCGGTCCGGGATCATCCGGTCATGAAGGTGTTCGCAATTCCAGGAAAGCGTGAAGCGGTTTCCGTCCGGAATTGCATGGAAGCAGAGGCAGCGCTTACGCAGCCTTCTTCGCGGCAGGCTTCTTCACGTGGTGCTTCTTCACGTGGTGCTTCTTCACGTGATGCTTCTTCACGTGATGCTTCCTGACGTGATGCTTGTGGTGCTTCGCCACGTGATGCTTCTTGGCGTGATGACGGCGATGCTTCTTGAGCTTCTTGTGCGGGCCATTGGCGGCCGGCTTCGCGGCCGGAGCAGAGGTCGTGGTCGTCGTGGGAGCGGTGGTCGTCGCGGCGGCGTTGGCTTCGGTGGTGCCGAGCGCCGGCACCGCGAAAGCGAGCGCGACGGCCAGGCCGAGAGCGGAAAGAAGGGTCTTTTTCATAGTCGGCAATCCTTGGTTTAAGATCGATGTCTTTTGTCGCGCGCCGCAATCGTTCGGCTGCTCCGGTGCCGTTTATGACAGCGGGTTTTTTCGCGAGTTTTTCCGGATTGTTGAATCTTGTTTCTGGATTGTGTCCGGCATTTCCCCACCCGTGGAACGGGGGCTGCCTGGTGGTCAAACCCCGACGCGAAACGCGCCTTTCGACCGACCCAGGCGGACTATCGGACTCGACGATGGCATCCAAGCCGCTGCTGGGCTAATGTCGCCGGAACGAGGCCAAAACGGTGTCCGGCTGACAGACCTGTTGTTAACACCAGCGTCTGGCGCCACTTCGTACTGGAAGATCAGTTCCGATGCCTACGTTGCTGTCACTGCCCGACGACATATCGATCAAATCGGCGCTGGGGGAATCTGTCCTTGAAGCAGCTCGCCGGGCAGATGTCCCGATCGCCTGCGCTTGCGGCGGCAAGGCCAAGTGCTCGACCTGCCGGATTTGGATTCTCGACGGCGCGGACCGCTGCCCGGAGCGCACCGCGCCGGAGCGCGCGCTCGTGGAGCGGTTGGGGCTTGGCAACAACGTACGCCTGGCATGCCAGCTCAGACCCGACTCCGACATCACCTTCCGCAGGCTCGTACTCGACGAGACCGACCTGCGAATGACCAGTCAGTTGCTACCGCACAGGTCCACCAGTGCGGGCGAGCTGAAGTCGGTCGTCATTTTCTTCAGCGACGTGGCCGGGTTCACCCACTTCTCCGAAACGTTGACGCCCTACGATGTCATGTATCTGCTCAATCGGTACTTCACTCAAGTCGCTGAGGTCATCGAGCTCAACGACGGCTACATCGACAAGTTCGTCGGCGACGGGCTTATGGCGATATTCGGCGTGCAGGGCCAGGACGATGCACCGGTGCGCGCGGTCAATGCGGCCCTGCAGACCCTCGCCACGGTCGATCGGCTAAAACCCTTTTTTGCCTCCATGTACGGCATCGACTTCGATATTCGCGTCGGCTTGCATCTGGGCGAAGCGGTGATCGGCTCGGTCGGATCACCCGGCAACGAGCGCCTGACGGCTATCGGCGATGCGGTCAATGTGGCGAGCCGGGTGGAAGCAGCCAACAAGGAGGCCGGAACCCGCCTCCTGATTACCGAGACGCTCTATGAACAGGTCAAGGGTGAGGTTGAAATATCCGATTTCATTCGCGTGCGTTTGCGCGGTACCTCCGACCGAATTACGCTGTACGAGATAAAGAAGCTGAAGGTTGAAGCCGAGCGCCGGCTGAACGAAAAAGGCGCGCGCGAGACTATGCAGCTGGGCGGCAAGACCTGGCACCGCACGGTCGCCACGAGCGAACTGAAGGATGGCGACCACAAGGTCATCGAGTTCCAGGCGCTCTATGCCGTGATTTTGCGCAGGGGCGGGCGCGTCTACGCCTTCAACAATGCCTGCCCGCATTTGAAGCTGCCATTCTTCGAGACTGCCTCGCGGGCCAACGGCCACGCAGGACGGACGAGCACTTTCGGCGAGGACGGCACGCTGGTGTGTCGCTGGCATCACAGCGGATTCGATCTGGATACAGGCGAAATCGTAAGGTGGTGCGAGGCGCTCAACGAGGACGGAACTTCGGCCGGCATGGAGATTCTCGGCGATATTTCAAAGAACCGGGCTCCGCTGCATCTCTTTCCGTGCCGCGAGGAGGATGGCTACATCTGGATCGGTTTCGATTGAGCGTACCGCCCAGATCGTCCAAAATGCCCGCCAATCTCTGTCGGTCCGGCCAGTAGAGTCCTCCACCTGAGTTAGGACCATTCGGCCCAGGAGCAATTCCAGAAAACTGCGAAGCGGTTTTCCGTCCGGAATTGCGCAGAAACAAAGACCGCGCCCATTCATGAGCTGCATTGCGCAATGAGTGCCAATTCGGCGCTCTAATCGGTCGGCGTGATCGATGCCATCTTGGCTGTCGATAAGAAAATTGAAGGAACAGGAGCGATGACCAACACCAAGAATTCCGGCAAGGTGGCGCTGGTCACCGGCGGTAATCGCGGCATCGGCCTGGAAACAGCAAGGCAACTGGCCGAACTCGGCGTCACCGTGCTGATCGGCGTGCGCGATCTCGCCAAGGGCGAGGCGGCGGCCAGGAAGCTCGGCGGCAAGGTCGAGGCCATCGCGTTGGATGTCGCCGCCCATGAGGCCGCCGCGCACGCCGCGGCGGAGGTCGAGCGCCGCTTCGGCCGGCCCGACGTTTTGGTCAACAACGCCGCCATCCATTACGACCCGTCCGCGCGGGCGCTAAGGCCCGACTGGAAGACGATCCGCGAGGCATTCGAGACCAATGTCTTCGGCGCCTGGCGCGTGGCGGCCGCCTTTGCGCCGCTGCTCAGCGCCTCCGGCCATGGCCGACTGGTCAATGTTTCGTCGGAAGGCGGCTCGCTCGCTTCGATGGGCGCCGGCGCGCCGGCCTATTCGACCAGCAAGGCGACGCTCAACGCGCTGACCCGCATCCTGGCGGCCGAGCTGCGCGGCTCGGGCGTGCTCGTCAATTCGATCTGCCCCGGCTGGGTCGCGACCGACATGGGCGGCCCGGGCGGACGCCCCGTGGCGCAGGGTGCTGCCGGCATCGTCTGGGCCGCGACCCTGCCGGACGATGGCCCGACCGGCGGCTTCTTTCGCGATGGCAAGCGGCTGCCGTGGTGAGCGAAGTCGGATTTGCTGGGTAAGCTTCTGAAAATATGGTTTTTCCGCTGGGTGGTCGCGAAATCGGAAAACACTTAGCCGATAGGCCGCCGTACTGGCTTTGTAGCTCCCGGCGATCGTCGACCTGCCCGTCCTCCATACTACGAAAATAGCATTCTCGGTCTGAGGGGTGGGTGCTAGGCTCGCGCTCGTCCACCCAAGCACACGGCGGCGTGTTCCCGTAAGAGGAGGCAAGGCGAGCGATACGCATTCCCCGTTTCCTCAACAAATCCCACCGACAGTTGAACCATTGCAAGGCGGCCGCGTTTCTGGTGGTTGGCCACAAGGGAGGAACCATCAGTGAAAGCATCCTATCTCGTCTCGGCCGCGCTCATCGCGGCGTCCGCGATGCCGGCGGCGGCCGGTGAAATCTCCGACGGCAATGTCAAGATCGGCATCCTGAACGATCAGTCGGGCGTCTATGCCGATTTCGGCGGCAAATGGTCGGTCGAGGCGGCCAAGATGGCGGTCGAGGATTTCGGCGGCAAGGTGCAAGGGGCGCCGATCGAGATCGTCAGCGCCGACCATCAGAACAAGGCGGACATCGCCTCCAACATCGCGCGCCAGTGGTACGACACCGAGCAGGTCGACGCGATCATGGAGCTCACCACCTCGTCGGTGGCGCTCGCCGTGCAAGGCATTTCCAAGGAAAAGAAGAAGATCGACATCGTCACCGGCGCGGCCTCCACCGATCTGACCGGCAAGCAGTGCTCGCCTTATGGTTTCCATTGGGCCTACGACACGCACTCCCAGGCGGTCGGCACCGGCGGCGAGCTGGTCAAGCAGGGCGGCGACAGCTGGTATTTCATCACCGTCGACTACGCCTTCGGTTATTCGCTCAAGGACCAGACCACCAAGCTGGTCGAGGCGAGCGGCGGCAAGGTGCTGGGCGAGGTGCGCTATCCGCTCGGCGCCACCGACTATTCGTCCTTCCTTCTGCAGGCGCAGTCCTCCGGCGCCAAGATCGTCGGCCTTGCCAATGCCGGACTCGACACCTCGAACTCGATCAAGCAGGCGGCCGAGTTCGGCATCGTCGCCGGCGGCCAGCGTCTGGCGGCGCTCCTCTTCACGCTCGCCGAAGTGCATGGCCTCGGCCTGCAGGCGGCGCAGGGCGTGGTGCTCACCGAAGGCTATTACTGGGACCGCGACGACAAGAGCCGTGACTTCGCCCAAAAATTCTTCAAGCGCACCAACCGCATGCCCAACATGATCCAGGCCGGCACCTATTCGGCGGTGACGCAGTATCTTAAGGCCATCGACAAGGCCGGCACCGACGAGACCGAGGCCGTCGCCAAGGAGCTGCATGAGATGCCGGTCAACGACGTCTTCACCGCCAATGGCAAAGTGCAGGCCGACGGCTCGATGGTGCACGATATGTATCTCTACCAGGTCAAGAAGCCGGAAGAGTCGAAGAAGGACTGGGACTACTACACCTATCTGGCGACCATTCCGGGCGACAAGGCCTTCATGAAGGCCGAAGACAGCGGCTGCCCGCTCGTCACCAAGTGATGCTTGAAACAACGATGGCCGTCCGGCCGGACGGCAGCGAAGCCAGGCCGCGGGTGGTCCTTTCCGCCCGCGGCTTGCGGCGCGACTTCGCTGGCTTCGTCGCGGTGAAGGATTTTGACCTCGACATCCATCACGCCAAGATCCACGCGCTGATCGGTCCGAACGGCGCCGGCAAGACCACCATCTTCAACCTGCTGACCAAATTCCTCCAGCCGACCAGCGGCAGGATCGAACTGCTCGGCACCGACATCACCCGCACGCCGCCGGCGAAAGTGGCGCGCATGGGGCTGGTCCGTTCGTTCCAGATCTCGGCGATCTTTCCGCATCTTTCCGTGCTCGACAATGTGCGCGTAGCGCTACAGAGGCCGGGCGGGCTGGGCTACCAGTTCTGGCGTCCGGTCTCGGCGCTCGACCAGTTGACGCCAAGGGCTCGCGAGTTGCTGGCCGTCGTCGGGCTGGAAGACGCCGCGCATCGTCTCGCCGGCGATCTTTCCTATGGAAGGAAGCGCGTGCTTGAAATCGCCACTACGCTGGCGCTCGACCCGAAAGTGCTTCTGCTCGACGAGCCGATGGCCGGCATGGGGCATGAGGATGTCGGCATGATCTCCGGCATCATCCGCTCGCTGGCCAGGCACCGCGCCGTGCTGATGGTGGAGCACAACCTCACTGTCGTCGCCGATCTCTGCGACTGGATCACCGTCATGCAGCGCGGCCAGGTGCTGGCGGCCGGCGACTATGCCACCGTCAGCCAGGACGAGCGCGTGCGCGTTGCCTATATGGGGACCGAGCACGAAGAGGGCGGGGCATGAGTGAGCCGCTGCTTGCCGTGCGAGATCTGCATGCCTGGTACGGCGAGGGCCATGCGCTGCACGGGGTCAATCTCGATGTCACGCGCGGTGAGACCGTGACGCTGCTTGGCCGCAACGGGGTCGGCAAGACGACGACCCTGCGTGCCATCATGGGGCTGATCCGCAAGCGCACAGGCTCCATCTCCTTCAACGGCAAGGACCTTATGCGCCTGCCGCTGCACCGCGTCGCCCATCAGGGCATCGGCTTCGTGCCGGAGGAGCGCGGCATCTTCGCCACCCTGACTGTCGACGAGAACCTCATCCTGCCGCCGGTCGTGGCCAAGGGCGGCATGAGCGTGGAGGAAATCTTCGAGCTCTTCCCCAACCTCAAGGAGCGCCGCAACAGCCAGGGCACGAAGCTTTCCGGCGGCGAGCAGCAGATGCTGGCCATCGCCCGCATCCTGCGCACCGGCGTCGAGATGCTCTTGCTCGACGAGCCGACCGAAGGCCTGGCGCCGGTCATCGTCCAGCGCATCGGCGAGTTGCTGGCGACGCTGAAGAAGCGCGGCATGACCATTCTTCTGGTCGAGCAGAACTTCCGCTTCGCCGCCCGCATCGCCGACCGCTTTTACCTGATGGACCACGGCAAGGTCGTGGAGGGGTTCCCTGTCGGGGAGCTTTCCGCGCACACAGGCAGGCTACACGAGGTGCTGGGAGTATGATGGCCAAATGACCATGATCTTCGGCATTCCCATCCAGGCTCTGCTCGGCCAACTCCTTGTCGGCCTCATCAATGGCTCCTTCTATGCGATGCTCAGCCTCGGCCTCGCCGTCATCTTCGGCTTGCTGCGCATCATCAATTTCGCCCATGGCGCCCTCTATATGCTGGGTGCCTTCATCGGTTATCTGCTGCTGGTGCATCTCGGCATCGGCTACTGGCCGGCGCTGGTTCTCGTGCCGCTGATCGTTGCCCTGTTCGGCATGGCTGTCGAGCGGCTGGCTTTGTCGCGGCTCTATCGCCTCGACCCGCTCTACGGGCTGCTCTTCACCTTCGGCCTCGCCTTGGTGATCGAAGGCGTGTTCCGCTATTACTACGGTGTCTCGGGCAATCCCTATGCCGTGCCGGCGCTGCTTGCCGGCGGCACCAATCTCGGCTTCATGTTCCTGCCCAATTATCGCGGCTGGGTGGTGGTGGCCTCGCTCATCGTCTGCATCGGCACCTGGCTGCTGATCGAGAAGACCAGGCTCGGCTCGTATCTTCGCGCCGCCACCGAGAATCCGGAGCTGGTGCAGGCCTTCGGCGTCAATGTGCCGTTGCTCTTGACGCTCACCTACGGGCTGGGCGCGGCGCTCGCTGGGCTCGCCGGCATTCTGGCCGCGCCGGTCTACCAGGTCAGTCCGCTGATGGGCTCGGACCTGATCATCGTCGTGTTTGCGGTGGTCGTGGTCGGCGGCATGGGATCGATCCTGGGCGCGATCGTAACCGGCTACATGCTGGGCCTCGCCGAGGGCATGACCAAGGTGTTTTATCCCGAGGCCTCGAACCTCGTCGTCTTCGTCATCATGGCGATCATACTGCTTCTCAGGCCCGCCGGCCTGTTCGGAAGGGACGCCTGAGATGAGCGAGGCGACCCTGCACCAGGAACGGGCCGTGGCCTCCGTCAGGCTGGAGCGCGCGATGATTGCGCTGGGCATCCTGGCGCTGATCGCCGCGCCCTTTGTCGTCTATCCGATCTTCGTCATGAAGATGCTGTGCTTCGCGCTCTTCGCCTGCGCCTTCAACCTGTTGCTCGGCTATACCGGCCTGCTCTCCTTCGGCCATGCCGCCTTCTTTGGCGGCGCGGCCTATTTCTGTGCCTATGCCGTGAAGGCCTGGGGCTGGCCGCCCGAGGCCGCCATCCTGCTCGGCGCCGCGGGTGCGGCCGGAATGGGCCTCGTCATGGGCTTTCTCGCCATCCGAAGGCAGGGCATCTACTTCTCGATGATCACGCTGGCGCTGGCGCAGATGTTCTATTTCTTCTGCGTCCAGGCGCCCTTCACCGAAGGCGAGGACGGCATACAGGGCGTGGCGCGTGGAACGCTGTTCGGCATCGTCGACCTGAACGTCACCATGAACATGTATTTCTTCGTGCTCGCCGTCTTTCTCATCGGCGTGTTCGCCGTCTGGCGCATCGTCAACTCGCCCTTCGGCATGATCCTGCGCTCGATAAGAGAGAACGAGAACCGCGCCATTTCGCTCGGCTATTCCGTCGGCCGCTACAAGCTCGCCGCCTTCGTCATGTCGGCGGCCCTTGCCGGCCTTGCAGGGGCCACCAAGGCAATCGTCTTCCAATTCGCGACGCTCACCGACGTCACCTGGCAGATGTCGGGCGAGGTGATCCTGATGACGCTGCTCGGCGGCATCGGCACTATGGTCGGCCCGGTAGTGGGGGCGGGGCTGGTCGTCGGCCTGGAGAATACGCTGGCGACCTCCGGCTTCCCCGTGACCATCGCCACCGGGCTCATCTTCATGGTCTGCGTCTTGATCTTCCGACGCGGGATTGTGGGCGAGGTGTATGCAAGGTGGCCGCGAGTGCCGGCGAAAGCCTGACGCGCTTCGAGTCCGTGACCTTCGCCAACCAAGATGTTGGCGTCTGCGACACCCACCCGCGTTCCTTGCGGGATCAATCGGTAGCCAGCCGGGCGTCCCATCGTGCCGCGGGGGCGAAATACCCCCAAAAATAGTCAAGTTGGGTATCGGATCCCTCCGAAACGAACATTCGGCGACATCCAATAGAAACAAACTTCAATCACTTAGCCATTTAAAGCGCAAGAATCGCGCCCGATTCGCGCCCGCCAGAGTTTCAGTGCCTTGCAGGAAGACTAGCATGCTGCTGCTCAACCAACGTCCAGAACACAACCAGCCGTTGGTTGCCGCCGATGCCGAGTCTCTCGGCATGGCGGGCGGCGCGCGTGCCGAGCATTATCTCGAGGCGCGCGACGACCATGCCGAAACACCACTGCTCGCCCTGCGGGCGCTGGCCGGTGAGCTCGGTATCGCCTCGCTTCACGTCAAGGATGAGGGCCAGCGTCTTGGCCTTGGCAGCTTCAAGGCGCTGGGCGGCGCCTATGCCGTCATGCGGCTGGTGCTGGAAGAGGCCGGCAAGTGGCTCGGCCGCGACGTCGATATCGGCGAGATAAACGACGCCCGGGTGCGCCAGATCGCGTCCGGCATGATCTTCGTCTGCGCCACCGACGGCAATCATGGTCGCTCGGTTGCGCAGGGTGCCAGCCTCGTCGGCGCGCGTTCGGTGATCTTCGTCCATGCCGGCGTAAGCCGCGAGCGTGTCGCGGCCATCGCCCGCTTTGGCGCTGAGATCGTCGAGGTCGAGGGCGGCTATGACCATGCGGTGCGCGAGGTCGCGCGCGTCGGCGCCGAGCGCGGCTGGAAGATCGTCTCCAACACCTCCTGGCTCGGCTATGAGCGCGTCCCCGGACTGGTCATGCAGGGCTATACGGTGATCGTGCGCGAGACGCTGCGGGTTTTGCCCAAGCCACCCACGCATGTCTTCCTGCAGGCCGGCGTCGGCGGCTTCGCCGCGGCGATTGCCGGCCATATGGCGGTGATGCTGGGCGACAGGCGGCCGAAGGCCGTGGTGGTCGAGCCGCGGCGCTCGGCCTGCGTCTACGCCTCGGCCGAGGCCGGTCGCCCGGTGACGATCGCCCATCAGCAGCCGACCGTCATGACGATGCTCGAATGCGCCGAGCCTTCGCTCGTCGCCTGGCGCGTGCTGGCGCGCGTCGGCGATGCCTTCATGACGGTGGAGGAAGACGATGCGGTCGCGGTGATGAAGCGGCTGGCGCGACCCCTCGGCAATGACCCGGCCATTGTCTCCGGCGAGAGCGGCGGGGCAGGCCTCGCCGGGCTGGTCCGCGCCGCCGACGACAAGCAAATGCGCACCGCGCTCGGCCTCGACAGGCATTCGCGCGTGCTCGTCATCAACTCGGAGGGCGCGACCGATCATGGCCGCTTTGCCGAGCTGGTCGGGATGGCGCCCGAAGAGGTGTTCCTGCAAACTGCCTGAGAGCAGTTCCGGTTCTCCGTGCTGGAGCAATTCCAGGAAAAGTGTGAGCGGTTTTCCGTCGGGAATTGCGTAGAAACAAAAAGATAGAGCTGCTCGCCGTTTCCGTGAAACGGTGAAACGCTCTAAGAAAAGGCTTTGGGCGACCGATGGCCAGACTCGACCTCGAAGCTCTTCACCGCGACATGACGGCGTGGCGGCGCGATCTCCACGCCCATCCCGAGTTCGGCTTCGAGGAAAAGCGCACCGCCGCTTTCGTCGCCGGGAAGTTGCGGGAGTTCGGGCTGGACGTAGCCGAGGGCATAGGCGGCACCGGCGTCGTCGGCACGCTGACCCGGGGCAGCGGCAACCGCGCCATTGCGCTGCGCGCAGACATGGACGCGCTGCGCATCGCCGAGCAGGGCACGCAGGCCTGGCGCTCGCAAACGCCCGGCACCATGCATGCCTGCGGCCATGACGGCCACACCTCGATGCTGCTC
The DNA here is from genome assembly GCF_002295065.1 of Mesorhizobium sp. WSM3859. Classification (GTDB taxonomy): domain Bacteria; phylum Pseudomonadota; class Alphaproteobacteria; order Rhizobiales; family Rhizobiaceae; genus Mesorhizobium. Next base: position 88,539 of record NZ_NSGG01000017.1, on the reverse strand, counting down.
GGCGCGGCAAAATTGCTCGCCGGCGAAGGCGACTTCGACGGCACGGTGCGCTTCATCTTCCAGCCGGCCGAGGAATGGGGCAGGGGCGCGCTGGCCATGCTGGACGACGGCCTGCTCGAGCGCTTCCCCTTCGAGGAGATTTTTGGGCTGCACAACATGCCGGGCCTGCCCGTCGGCCATTTCGAGACCCGTAGCGGTCCGGTCATGTCGGCAGAGGACAATTTCGAGATCGTGCTGAAAGGCCTCGGCGGCCACGCGGCGCGGCCGCATGCCGGCCAGGAGACGCTGGTCGCCGCCTGCGCGCTGGTCGTCAACCTGCAAACCATCGTCTCGCGGCGCCTGAGCCCCGCCGATATCGGCGTCGTCTCGGTGACCGAGCTCATCACCGACGGCACGCGCAACGCGCTGCCGGGCATGGCGCGCATACTGGGCGACTGCCGCAGCTTCCGCCCCGAGGTGAGCGCTGCGATCGAGAAGGAGATGCGCCGCATCGGAGAGGGTACGGCGCAGGCCTATAACGTAGAGGCCGAAATCACTTACACGCGCGAGTTCGTGCCCTTGATCAACGACGCGGCGCTGGTCGACGAGGCACTTGCGGCGGCCAGGACGGTGTTGGCCGACGACACTGTCCGTGTCGCTGCCGACGACGCTGTTCGCGTCGCTGCCGACGACGCTGTTCGCGTCGCGGCTGAGCCGATGACCGCTTCGGAGGATTTCGCCCGCTTCCTCGACCACGTGCCCGGCTGCTTCGTCTTCATGGGTAATGGCGACACCGCGCCGCTGCACAACCCGGCCTACGACTTCAACGACGAAGGCCTGCTGCACGGGGCGCGCTTTCATGCGGCGGTGGTGAGGAGACGGCTGGCTGTGGGCTAGCAGGCCACGGGCGCTGGCGCGAGGCACCCCCCTCTGTCCTGCCGGACATCTCCCCCGCAAGGGGGGAGATTGGCTGATGCGCCGGCTTTCGCCAATTTGCCGGCGTTGCAATGGAGGAAGATGGCGAGGCGCCGAAGCTGCTGATCTCCCCCCTTGCGGGGGAGATGGCCGGCAGGCCAGAGGGGGGTGCTGTCCCGCCGAGTTCTCTATTTGTCATCCTCGGAGATCGGCAGCCCCGGTAACCCTTTCTTCTCTGCTTTCGTGCAGTATCGCCGGGGACGGGACGGCAAGAACAAAGCATGGCGGACGACAACAGACGCAACGGCAATTTCTGGGCGCTGGCGCTCGAGCGCGCTCATCTCGGCCTCTGGGACTGGAATCTGTCGACCGGCGATTGCTACTATTCGCCGACCTGGTCGAAGATGCTGGGCTATGAGGAGAGCGAGCTCGCCAACACCTCCGACCTCTGGCTGAAGCTTACCCATCCCGACGACCGCCAGCGCGCGCAGGAAAGCGGCGACCGCCATATTGCGGGCCTCGTCGATTCCATCGAGACCGAGCTTCGCCTGCGCCACAAGGACGGCCACTGGGTCTGGGTGCTCGATCGCGGCGGCATTGTCGAGCGCGACCCCGACGGCAAGCCGCTCAGGCTGATGGGCGTGCAGACCGATATCACCCGGCAAAAAGAGGCAGAGGCGGCGCTCGAGCAGGTCAACATCCGCTTCCGCCTGGCGCTCGCCGCCAGCGGCACCGGCATCTGGCATCACGACATCGGCACCAGGAAGAGCTATTGGGACGCGCGCAGCCGCGAGATATTCGGCCTCGTCGCCGACAAGGACGAGGTGTCGGCCGAGTTGTGGCACACCTATCTTCATCCCGACGACAAGGAAGCCACCGAACGGGTCCATCAGATCGCGCCGGGCTCCAACGAAGTCGTGGCCTCGCAATACCGCATCATCCGGCGTGACGGCGAGGTCCGTCATCTCGAATCGCTGGTGCGCTTCGTCGCCGATGTCGGCTCGGCCGGCCAGGTGCTTGGCACCGTGCGCGACATCACCGAGGAGAAGATGCGCGCCGAGGGACTCGCCTTCGCCGCGCGTCACGACGCCCTGACCGGACTGCTCAACCGCGCGGCCTTCGACCGGCTGCTTGCCGAGAACATCGCCATGGCCGAGCGCCTGCCGCTAGCTGTGTTCTATGTCGACCTCGACTACTTCAAGGCGCTCAACGACTATGCCGGGCATGCCGCCGGCGACCTGGCGCTGAAGAGCGTCGCGGCGGGCATCATCGCCAGCCTGCCCGCGTCTGCGCATGCGGCGCGCCTCGGCGGCGATGAATTCGCGCTGATGGTGCCGAACTGCAATGACGCCTGTGCCGAGCGCATTGCGCGCGCCGTGCTCGCCGCGGTGCGCGATGCCGATCTCGGCTCGTCGGCCACCTCGCGCAGGCTCGCCGCCAGCATCGGCATCGCCTTCGTGCGCGACCGCAGCATGAGCGTGGCCGATGCGCTCGCCTGCGCCGACGACGCCTGCTACGCCGCCAAGGCCGGTGGCCGCGACCGCTTTGCCGTGTTCTCGCCCGACACGACGTCGGGGGCCGGCGGGCTCAACGCCGCGCGGCTGGCGGCAGACCTTGTCGACGCGATGGAGGATGGCCGGCTGAAGCTGTTCGGCCAGGAGATCCACCGGCTCGGCCTGTCATGGGAAGACAGCCGCCATGTCGAGGTGCTGGCCAGGCTCGAGGCCCGCACAGGCACGATGATCCCGCCCGGCGATTTCGTGCCGGTCGCCGAACGTTTCGGCCTTGCCGCGCGGCTCGACCGCTGGATCATCCGCACCGCGCTGACGCACCACGGCGAGGCGATGCGCGCCGGCGCCATCGCGCTCGACTTCAACCTGTCGGCGCAGACGCTTTCGGATCCGCAGCTCTGGAGCTTCGTCGACCAGGCCATCGCCGAGAGCGGCGCGCCGCCGTCGGCCGTCGGCTTCGAGATCACCGAAACCGCCGCCGTCACCAATTTCGAGGCGGCCGAGGCATTCGTGCGCCGCGCGCGCGAGCGCCATTGCCGGGTCAGCCTCGACGATTTCGGCGCCGGCATGAGCTCGTTCGAATATCTCAGGCGCTTCCCCATCGACGCCATCAAGATCGATGGCTCCTTCGTCGAGCACATCGCCGACAGCCGCTTCGACCGCGAGATCGTCTCGGCGATCACCGGCATCGCCCGCTCGATGGGCGCGGCCGTGGTGGCAGAGAAGATCGAGGAAAAGAACGGGTTGGAAATCCTCATGGGCATGGGCGTCGCCTATGGCCAGGGCTATTTGCTGCACCGGCCCGAGCCGCTGGAGGCGATTGTGGCAAGAGCCGGCAGCGGCACGATCTTGTCGGAGCGGCCGCATGCCAGGTTGGGCTTAAAATAAGCAGTTGCTAAAATTGCAATCACTCATTTAAGGGCGCCGTAATCCGCTACGATGATGATCCGAGGTCACAAAGTGAATCGGAGCGCCTGGATGAAAACCCTTCCCTTGCTTGCGGCAACCGCTATCGGCCTGCTCGGCATCTTCGCCACCCAGCCATCCCATGCGGGCTCGGATAATGGCGGCGGGGTGGCGGCGGCGTCGACGGCCGACGATGACGATGAGGTCAACACGTCCAGCGTCGGCGATGATCAAGAGGCCGCCGAGGATGACGAGGCCGGGCATGGCGGGGACAGCGCCGCCTCCGGCTCGCATGAAGGCGACCAGGACGGCGACGATCAGGGCGAGGATCACGATGGCGACCACGAAGACGGGGACGGTGGCAGCCACGACGGCGGCGGCGACGGTGGCAGCCACGATGGAGGCGGCGACAGCGGCAGCCACGATGGGGGTGGCGACGGCGGTGGCGGCGATGGCGGCGGCGACGACTGAGCTTCGTCGTTGAGCCAAGAATATAGCGCGGTTCATCGTTAAAAGCTGAACCATCGTTCTATCGAACTCTTAGGACAACCGGCTTATTGCCTGTGGAACGCTTCGCCCGGGACATGACGTCTTGGCTCGACTGTCCGGCGTCCGGTCCATGATGGACGGGCGCGTGCGAGACCCGGCAATGTCCTCGACGCTCAACACCACGCTTGTGATCCTGCAGCCGCAGCGCCTGCCGCCAACGCCAAGACCGGCCGCGGACGGTCTCCTCGGCCACATCCCCGGCCCGGCGGCCTCGCCGGTCATGCAGGCGGAGCCCGCGACCTCGGCATCCAGGTTTAGCCTCGACAGCCTCAACGTCACGGCGACGAAGGTCCGGCTGATGCAGCGGGCGGGCAAGGAATTCGCCGTCGATCAGACAGACTACGATTCCGTGTCTTCCTATGGTTCGGCGATCAAGAACGCCGTCGAAGCGCTGAAACGGCAATCTCCGTCGGCGATCCCCAAGATCGAGAGGCAGCTTGGCCTCGACCAGCTTGGCGTTTCCCTGGAGACGCTCGTCAACGCGATCGTCCGTCCGCAAGGCGCTGACAACGACAGGCTGGATACCGCGTTGAAGCAGCATGCGGGAGGGCAGGGCGAGGCCGCTTCAGGCCGGCCGGACGATCTCGGGCTCTACGGCCTCTGACGCGTTATCCCATCAGCCACCGCAGCACGCCCGCCGAAGCCACCCCGATCACCACTGTCGGCGGCATCGACAGCCTTGTCGCGGCAAGCAGCGTGATGGCTAAAGCCGCGAGATCCGCCGGGTTCTTCGACACGAAATCCGGCGCGATCACCGAGATCAGCACGCAGCCGGGCGCGGCTTCCATCACCGCCGTGGCGCGCGGGCTGAGCGCGCGGTTCTTGAGCACCACATAGCCGCCGATGCGGGTGAGATACGTCACGCCGGCCATCGCCAGGATGGCGAGCACGGTCATCGGATCGATCATGTCTCGCCTGCCAGGAACCACGCGGCCACCAGGCCGGACAATGCGCCGGCCGCCACATACCAGGCGCCGGGCACGACGAGATAGGTGAGCGCCGCCACCATCAGGCTGACCAGCCAGGGCCGGGCGGCCGCAAAGCCCTTCCACATGCCGCGAAGCAGCACCAGGAAGACGGCCGGGAAGGCCATCGCGAAGCCGTATTTTTCGACGTCGCCGAGCGCAGGACCGAGCGCCGCGCCGCAGGCCGTGAACGCCACCCAGGCGAGGTAAACGGACAAGCCGGCGGCCAGATAGAAAGGCAGGCTGAAGGCCGGCCGCATGCCGGCGGCGGCGCGCCCCTGCGCATCCGCCAGGGCCACCGCCCAGCTCTCGTCGCACATCAAGAACAGCGCGGGAAAAACCTGGCGCTTCGGCAGGTGCCTGATGAACGGCGCAAGTGCCGCGCCCATCAGGAAATGCCGGCTGTTGACCAAAAGCGTGATGGCGGCGATCAGGAGGATATGCGGCGGCGAGGTCCAGAGCTGGATCGCGGCGAATTCCGATCCGCCGGCGAAATTGAGGCCGGTCATCAGCGGCACCTCGGCCACGGAAAGGCCCTTCTGCGCGGCTTGCGCGCCGAGCACCAGCGCATAGGGGATGATGCCGAGCAGCATCGGCGTCGAGGCGGCAAGTCCGCGCCGGAACTCGGCGCTACACCCGCCGGTGGTCTGGCCCTCGGCGAGGGCGATCTCGGAAACGCTCATGGCTCTGCCTTCGGCGGCCTTGCGGCCGCCGTTCTCCTGTTGAGTTGTGGGTCATAGGTGGCAGCATCATAGCCGAAATGCCCTGCAATCGGGTTGCGAAGATGCGCCGTTTCTGCCACGATTTGGCATTGGATGGCGCGATCAAGAAAAAAATTGGAATCTAACGCTATGAAGCTGGATGAGATCGACAGGCGCATCCTGCGCGCCCTGCAGCGCGACGGGCGCATGGCCAACAACGATCTGGCGAAGGAGGTCGGCCTGTCGCCATCGCCTTGCCTGCGCCGCGTCAAACTGCTCGAGGAGGCGGGCGTGATCGACCGCTATGTCGCGGTGCTGAACCCGGCCAAGATCGGTCGCGGCCAGACCTTCTTCACCCGCATCTGGCTGAAGCAGCAGGACGAGGACACGATCGAGCATTTCGCCGCCGAGGTGGCGAAATTTCCCGAAGTGATGGAGTGCTATCTGATGCTGGGCGATTGCGACGCGATGGTGCGCATCGTGGCGGCCGGCATCGACGAATACCGCCGATTCCAGTCGGAGCATCTGAGCCGCATCAAGGGCGTGCAGAACGTCAAGACGGAGGTGCCCAGCCAGACGATCAAGCAGACCTCGGAGATGCCGCTGTAGGATTCTCCCTTCTCCCCTTGTGGGAGAAGGTGGATCGGCGCGCAGCGCCGAGACGGATGAGGGGTGTTCCAGCGGAGTGAGACGCTGGCTTTCCCTGGAGCACCCCTCATCCGACCGCTTCGCGGCCACCTTCTCCCACAAGGGGAGAAGGGAATGCCGCGCTCAGTGATGCGCGTGGGTCTCGTTCCGCTTCCTCGTCGCGGCAGCCTTCTTCTCCGAAGCCGACCTGTCCGCGGCGGAGCGCTCGCCGGAAGCCTTGCCGCCCGTCCTGCCGCCCTTGTGCGCGGCCGGATTGCCGGTGTGCTTGCCGCGTCCCGACCCGCCTTCCTTCTTGCCGCCGGCGTCGTCCTTGTTGACGGTCGCCCAGGCGCGCCGTTCGGCTTCTTTTTCCGAAACGCCGCGTTTCTCGTAGCCTTCGGCGATATGGTCGGCCTTGCGTTCCTGCTTGTCGGTGTATTTCGATTTGTCGCCACGTGGCATCGTCTTGCTCCTTGTTGCGCTGAGTGAAAGGGGAAGGGATTCAATCGCCCTTCTTCTTGGCGACGTCGCCAAGGTCGGACCGTTGCGGGTCCTTGTTGTTCTCGCCGGCGGCGTCGCGGTTCTCGTCGGGATCGTCCTTCGGCGGCAGGTAGCCGCGCGGCTTGTTGGCCTTCGGACCTTCCCAGCGCGGCCATTGATCGGAGGTGCCGGGAGGTCCCGGACGTGGTGTGTTGCTCATGTCTTCCTCGCTTTGCGATTTTGAGAGAGCGCTCAGCCCTCCGCTTTCATGGTTCGTGCAATCTCGAGCAGCTTGGCGCGGTCATGTCCGTGCTCGCGGATCAGTTCGCGCGCCTGCTTCGGCGACAGGTCGGTGTTCTCCGCCAGGAACCGCACGTCGGGATCGTCGCCGCCCTTGACGGGCAGCTTGCCGCCCGGTGGCGCGTTCGCGGCGCCCGGCCGGTGCGGCATGTTGTCGTTTGCCTGAGTCATCGTGGGTCTCCCGTCATCGTGGGTCTCCTTCGCTTCGACGCGCCGGGTCAGTCCGCCGTCTGCGACTGCCTACGGCGTGCTTCTTTCTTGCGGCGCAGCACCTCGTCGGTTCCGACAATGTCCTTGGATCCGCCGGTGATCGCGGTGGAAACCACGGCCGGCGGATCGCTGGCCGGAAAACTGTCCTCGAGGCCGGACTGCAGCTGTTCCTCCAGCGTGTCCGGGTCCTCCGAGCGGCCTTCCGTGCGGCGGTCGTCGATCTCTTCCAGGTCGTGCTTGGCGTCGGGATGCTCACGCGCGTTGCGCAGCGTCGACACGACAAGTTCGACCGCGAACTCCTTCATGGCCTCGGCATCCGGCGCGGTCACGTCGGTCTCCTCGACCAGGCGCACCAGCGACTGTTCGATCCTGTCCAATTCGCGCATGCCCTGGCAGCGCGCCAGCTTTTGCGCCAACGCATTGATCAGCAGCGGACCGAAGGTCGAATAGGCCTGCATGCGGGTCTCATCGACGCGTTCGGGATGAAGTGAATGCAAGGACATTGTTGCCTCCGTTGAACATCCTGCGGCGACCGGCTGCCTGTTGCGGCGGCCGGTCCCAAGGTCAACTGGAGGACGGCGAAGATGTTCCATCCAGGCATTGATCTCGCGGGGGGAAATGAAATGGCGTCCGCGACCGCGGACGCCATTTTTGAACTCAGCGCTGGCCGCCCTTCCGGCCTGCTTCCGAGGCACGCTGACGGTCTTCGGCGAAGTTGCCGCTGCCGCCCCTGTGCTGGCCCGCGCTCCGCTGACCCATGTTGCGGTCTTCGGCCTGCTGCTGACCACCGCCGCGATGCTGATCCTCGCGGTTCTTGTGGCTCTGCTGGCCGGCCTTGACGTGCTGTTCGTGGGTTCCGCCTTGATTGGGCATATCCAATTCTCCGTTGGTTCGGATTTTTCTTCAGGGGTGAAATCAAGGACGCGTTCGACGTCCTTGATTAAGGGGAACAAGTGCCGGCAACCGATGTTCCGGTCGAAATATTTCGTGACTCCGCCCGACTGAAGTCCGACCCGGTGGGCGCATTGGGCTGGCTTGTGCAACCAATAGGCTTTCTGCGAATTGGTGGGCGGCCGACGAGAAACCCCTTCATCGCCGGTCGTCCTGGTGCCCGTCGATCGCCCCCCGCGCAATTCGGCGGGCACCAATATCCACGAACAAGAAGGCCGCGAAGCCGGTCTCGGAGCGAGACGACGTTTTGACCCATATCTCTGCAAAGCCCGCCCGGCAGGCTGCCGAAACCCTGCCTGCCAACGACAACAACCAAGCCGCCCTTGCCGATCTTTCGTTTCTCGATGTCATCAACGACGACGATCAGATCGCCGACATCGCGAGGCGTGCCGAGCGTCTCGGCCATGTGACGCTGATCATAATGGCGATCGGCCTGACGGCCGCGCCGTTGCTTTACCTCATGCTTGCGTGAGCAGTCCGGTCGGGCGTCTGGCTGTCCCGCGCCAGCCTCCGCAAGGCGCGTTGCTATCTTCCGGAGAAGAACGCGTCGAGCGTGGCTGCCGTTTCGATCGGCGACTCCTCCGGGAAGAAGTGACCGCCGGGCAAGGCGCCGCCGCTGACGTCGTCCGCCCAGTTCCGCCACTGCGCCTCCGGGCCGCCTTCCTCGACGTACCATTCGGCCAGCGCCCCATGCTCGCTCCATAGCGCCAGCAGCGGGCAGGCGATGCGCCGGCCGGTCTTCCTGTCGGCATGGTCATGGTCGCGGTCGAGGGACGCCGCCGCGCGATATTCTTCGCAAATGGCATGGATGTGCGCCGGGTCGCGCAGCGCGTCGACATAGAGTTGCCGCACCCCGGGCGGGAACGCGTCGGGCGACGATCCCCAGCCGGAAAGCGCATTGTCGACGATGGCATCGGCGGCGGCCGCAAGCATTGTCTCCGGCAGCGGCTCGGGTTGCGCCAACAACGACCATGGCCAGTAGCCCAGCGCCAGCCTTGCGTCGGCGCGGTCCCACGCATCGGCGGTGGGAATGATGTCGAGCACGGCGAGCTTCTCGACGCGGTCCGCATGTCGAGCGCCAGCCGATAGGCGACACGCCCGCCGCGATCGTGACCGGCGACCATGAAGCGCCTGAAACCCAATTTCTCCATCAGCACCACCATGTCGGCGGCCATGGCGCGTTTGGCATAGGGCGCATGATCGGCGGCCGACGGCGGGCAGGAGCTTCGCCCATAGCCGCGCAAATCGGCGCAGACGACAGTGAAATCGCGCGCCAGGCTCGGCGCCACGCCGCGCCACATCGCATGCGTCTGCGGAAAGCCGTGCAGCAGAAGCAGGCCGGGGCCGGCGCCGGCGCGGCGAGCGAAGATCCTGGCCTCACCGGTGTCGATCTCACGGCTGTCGAAATCGTCGAACATTGCTTGCCTCCGGTGTCTGGACCGGCGCCGGCTGCCTCAGGTCCAGGCCGAATCCAGCGTCAGCGACGCTTCGAAAATCTGGTCACGTTTTTCGTCGAGCACCTTGACCCTGATGGTCAGACGCCTGCCGGCCGGCATCTCGTCGCGGGCGACGTCGTGGAGGATGCGCAATGCCTCCATGCCGGCGCGCTCACGGCTGGCGAAGAGCTGTCCCTCAGTGTCTTCCTGGCTGTGCTCGGCGTTGTACAGGTCGAAATAGAAGCGTTGCATCGGCACGTTGGGTCCCCAATTTTGATGGTCAATTCGCGGAAGCGATCATGGTTCCAAACACCTGATCCTGAGGCAGAATCTGCGATGCGCCGGCTACGGCGCGGCATCGCTCGCAACCAGCATCGGCCTGCAGCGTTAGCAGTGGCGAACAGAGGACCGGCGGATGCTGGAATCGCTCTATCTCAATCTCGGCCAGCACGACGCCCTCTCGGACGAAGAGAAAGCGTTGCTCACGTCGACCTTGTCGATCGAGAAATATGTCGGCGTGGGGGAGGATATCGTTGCCGAAGGGACCAGGCCGACCTACAGCACGCTGATCATCGATGGGCTCGCCGCCCGCTACAAGGTTCTGGAGGACGGGGGCCGCCAGTTCACCTCGCTGCAGGTCGCGGGCGATTTCGTGGACCTGCATGCGTTCCTGCTGAAGACGATGGATCACGGCATCATCGCGTTGTCGCCCTGCCATGTGGTGGCCGCCGAGCATGGCAAGCTGAAGACGATCACCGAGCAGGCACCGCATCTCACCCGATTGCTCTGGCTGGACACGCTGGTCGACGGCGCCATCCATCGCGAATGGATCGTGGCCATGGGACGCCGCTCCAAGCTGTCTCATCTCGCGCATCTGATCTGCGAGCTGTTCGTCAGGCTTCAGGTGGTGAACAAGACCCGCGACATGAGCTTCCACCTGCCGCTGTCGCAGGCCCAGCTCGCCGACGTGCTGGGCTTGTCCGTCGTCCATATGAACAGGGTGATCGGCACGCTGCGCCGCCAGAATGTGATCAGCTGGACCGGCCATATGATCACGATCCTTGACTGGGAGCGGCTGGTGACGATCGCCGAATTCGATCCGACCTATCTCAGCATGACGCACGAGCCGAGATAGATCGGCCAGGACGGACCGGCCCTCTAGCTCCGCGGAACCTTGGAGCGCGACCACAGCTCGTCCAGCATGGTGAGCGCGGCACTCGGCGCGGCCGACTTCAACAGTCCCTGCTGCGCGGCGGCCTTCTTGAAGGCGGCAAAGGCAACGGCCGGCCGGCACGTGCCCGCGATCGCATCATCCACCAGCCGGGCTGCTTCGAGATAGGCCGGCGCTTCCTTGTTCTTCCATGTGCCGGCAAGCGCCTTCTTGGCCTCGGCCACCGTGGTGACCACCATCGTGCCGCCGCTGATGAAGCGGATGGTGAGGGGGAGGAAACGGCTCATGGGGTCCTCACCATCCGAGCCATTCGCGGGTGCGCCAGGCAAGGCCGACGAAGGGCGCCGCGGTGACCATGGCGGCGGTGAGGATGAGAAGAGGGCTGCTGATAGGCAAGGATTTCATTGATGCACCACAAGATTGGGATGGGCCTAAACGACGACGTCGCCGGTCGGTTGCATCCGGCCGGCCAGTCAGCACGACAAGCCTCGGGTTACATGTTGCTCGCGGGCCGGATCGGCGGCGCCGGCCGGTGTGGCGGCCGCGGACGCGGCCTGTGCGGCACATCGGCCAGCGAAGCGCGGATCACCCTCACGGGGGTTGGCGGCGCGGCGGAGCGCCGGCGCTGCAAAGCTGCCGACAGGCTGCCGATGAAAGTACGAACGTCCATGGGACTCCTCCTCGAGAGTCCCCCCAGTGACCAAGGGTTAGCACCCGGAACGGTCAGCCGCATTTAACTTTGATGTATGTCCGGCATCTCGGCAGGGTCGACGAGACGGGGCCAACCTTTTCTGGCGACAAGCGTTGTCCCCTGAAAGGAGACCACCATGCCGACCAGCAGTCGAACCAAACCAGACGCAGCCCAAAAATCAGTCGCCAGGAAGAAATCAGTCACCGGGGAGAAACCAGACACCGCCAAGGCCGCGCGCAGGCAGCGCAGCATCCAGCGTCAGGTCGATGCCACCGATCGCGGCAAGCCGAAGCCGAAAGCCTCCGGCGCGATGCAGGCGGGGGCGCGCCGGTATCCCGTGCCGCCCTTCCCGAAGCAGCATCATCCCAAGCCCGGCGAGGAATGGGCGATCGAGCCGGCGCCGCTCTATGACGCGCCGTTCTGGCAAGGATCAGGCAAGCTCAAGGACAAGGTCGCGCTCATCACCGGCGGCGACTCCGGCATCGGCCGCGCGGTCGCCGTGCTGTTCGCGCGCGAAGGCGCCGATGTCGCCATCGTCTATCTCAGCGAGGACCGCGACGCCAAGGCGACGAAGCAGGCGGTCGAGGCCGAGGGCAGGCGCTGCATCACGCTGCGCGGCGACGTCGCCAAACGCGCCTTCTGCCGCAAGGCGGTGGCCGAGACGGTCAAGGCCTTCGGCAGGTTCGACGTGCTCGTCAACAACGCGGCCTTCCAGGTTCACTCGGCCGACTTCGCCGATCTCACCGAAAAGCATTTCGACACCACGCTGAAGACCAATCTCTACGGCTACTTCCACATGGCGCAGGAAGCCGTGCCGCACATGAAACCGGGCTCGGCGATCATCAACACCGGTTCGGTCACCGGCATCGAAGGGTCGAAAGAACTGGTCGATTACTCGATGACCAAGGGCGGCATCCACGCTTTCACGCGCGCTCTCTCCGGCAACCTCATCGCGAAGGGCATCCGCGTCAACGCGGTGGCGCCCGGTCCGGTCTGGACGCCGCTCAATCCGTCGGAAAAGCAGGCGGAGGATGTTTCGCAGTTCGGCGCCAAGACGCCGATGAAGCGGCCCGCCCAGCCGGAGGAGATCGCGCCGGCCTATGTGTTCCTGGCCTCGCCGCAATGCTCCAGCTACATCACCGGCGAGATCCTGCCGATCATCGGGGGCTACTGACCATCAGGAGGATCCCATGAAGAAAGCGCTTTTCATAGTGGCCTTCGCTCTGATCCCGGCGCTGCCGGCGGCGGCGCAGACCGCCGCCCAGCCGCAGGATCAACTAACGCAGAACTGCCAGGTCAAGCCTGGCGCCAACGACCAGCAGCAAAAACAGAAGCAACTGGCCGCCACGGACGAACTGTCGAAGCAGCTCGGCGATTGCGGCGGCGTGTTGAAGCCGCCGCCGACCGGCGACAAGAACGCGACGACCCCGCCGCCGACCGGCAGCGAGATGCCGATTATCAAGCCGGGCGAGGTGCCGCCGCAGACGGGGCAATAGGGCTCGCGTCTTGAACGATGAGGATCAGTTCTTGCGCTTTTCGCTTTCGGCCGGCTTGAGGACCGGCGAGGCGTGCGCCTCGCGTATCATCCGCAGGGCTTCGTCCCGGGTGAGGCCGCATTTGCGGGCAAAATAAGCCGCCTCATGGATTTCCGCGCTGGAGGCCTCCGCGATGCCCGAACTGGCCTGTCTGTCTTTCTTCTTGGCCATCGGTTCACCGTGCCATGAATCACTTAGTCAGCTAAATATAAGCGGATTGTCCGTCATTGCAAAATTTCGGGCGGCGAGGCGTCGGCCGATGGCCAGGTTGCGTTGCGAACCTGCAGCCAAGTCGGCGAGGCCGTTCAAAATCGCTCGAACCGCTGCTCCACCTTGCGGGCGAATTTTTCCCGCTCCTCGTTGGAGATCTTTTCCACCGAGTATTTCGACAGATAGAGGTGCTTCTCCGTGCGTCCGCACATGGATTTCAAGCCGCGCAAAAGCACCTTCCTGCCCGGGTCCTGCATGTAGAGCCTGGTGTACCACCATGGCGAGCCGAAGGTGGTGACGACGCCCATCCGGCGGATGTTCAAAAGTGCCGGCTTGATCGTGCCGCCATCCGTCGGCAGGTCGAAGGCGACGCCCGGCCGCCACACGCGGTCGAAATATCCCTTCAGCACAGCGGGCATGCCCGACCACCACGTCGGGAAACAAAACACACACGCCTCCGCCCATTGCAACGCGTCGATATAGACCCGCAGGTCCGCCGGCGCTGGCGATGGACCGGCGTGCCCCTTCAACTCCTCGACCTGCATGACGGGATCGAATTTCATGGCATAGAGATCGAAATCGACGACCTCGTCGCCCCTGGCCTTGAGGATCCCCACGACACGCCTGTGAAGCGAGGCCACGTAGCTGTCCTGCGCCGGATGCGCGTAGACGACATTGACCTTCATCGCATGCCCCACGCGGCTCTGATCCCGCTTCGAGGCTAGTCGAACGCCGTTGGTTTGCCTAGGCTTCGACGAGTCTGGGCCGTGTTCGAAAGACGTGAAGGAACCGCATTGGTTGTGCTGGAAAGGCCACCTGGAACATTCCGGCTATGTCGCTGTTCACTCTAACCAGGAGAAACGGCCGTGACGGACGACAGGGTCAAACGCGACTTTCGAGACCGCGACCGCGTGGCGGACGAGGAGTATGAGGTGCGCTCTTCGCGAAGCAGCACCGGATCACTCCTGAGCAGGTTCGCGAGCTGATCAGCGAAAACGGCAACGACCGCAAGACGGTCGAGCGGGAGGCGAGGAAGCTGCGGGATTAACAGACATTCATCGCCCGGGCCGGCCGAGGCAGGACAGGTCTCGCAAACATTTGACGCCTGCCGGCGCCAACCGTGATCGCTCGCCCAATCATATGTTAAGGCGTCGCTCCGCCGAAGGTGTAAATTCGAGCAGTCGCCGCACAGAGCAAAGGCAAGCGCGCGCCGGAAGAGCCCATCACGCTTTCGCCAACCTCGAGGGAAGTGGAGCTCGATGAGCGACGGAGGAGGCGGCCATTATGCCGCGAAAGGTGAGTATCTCGATCACCGTCTGGAATGCCCGCACTGCGGAACTATCCGGTTGAACATCCCCAGGAACGTCCAATCCTCAACGCCGATCCATTGCGCCGAGTGCGGGGCCTATCTCGGCTCGTGGGACGAAATCCAGACCGACTTCGAGCGACAGGGAGGAACCGACGGAGTGTTTCGCCTGGCGAGCGGCCGCATCAGGCGGCTCGCTTAGTCAGGGCCGCTCCCGGTCAATGCCTATCTTTCAAAAAGCGGGCTTCGCGCACGAGCGACGGCCAGTCTGTACCGATCATGTTGATCAGTTCGCTCGCCTGCTCCTCAGTGATTCCCACGTCCCTGGCCAGCTTCTCAGCAAGCAGTCGTTTGTCGGCTTCGCTGTCATGCCCGTCCTTCTTCATGCGCACTCTCCATCGCTTTAAAGGTAAAGCGCAGGCTGAGGAGAAGTTTCGTCGGGCCAACTCGAAACACTTGGTATGAGCAATAAACCCGGAAGAGGGCCCACCCGCCAAGGCTGCTTGTGAAAATCGACGAGCTGCTAAGGAGGTAACCAAAGCGCGATAGCGGCGGCCCTAGATGCGCGTTGCCTCGTGGACACTCAGTCGCAGCTCAGGGCGGCGAGAGCTTCGCCAGGACCTCCAGGAGGCGCCACTCCGATGTCGGTTTCCCGGCATTGGGCACCCCCCCCCAGGACGGCCCCGCCGAAGAGTTCCGGCTTGTCATAGGCGCTTGCCACCGCAAAGGGCACGCCGCGGCTGCGCAAGGCCTCGGCTACCGGCGTGACGAGTTGGTCGCCTAAATTCACGTCGAGCAAGGCCACCGTCGGCAGTTCGTCTTCCAGCAGGCGGAGCGCGTCTGCGACTCTGGGGACCGGTCCCAGGACCCGCCATCCCAGGCGCTCGAGCATGACCTTAAGCTCCATCGCGATGATGAATTCATCTTCGACGATCAGGATGGTCTTTTGCACCGGCCATCAATCTGGGCGAGCGGCCCTTTCGAGTGGGACGACGATCTCTGCTTCGAAACCTTCGGTTCGATAATTCTGTTCCACCCGGCCACCGAGATTGTATGCGATGGCGAATTGAATGAGCTGGGTGCCGTACCCTGTCGAGGTGGGCTTGCGTACAGGCGGGCCGCCGCTCTCGCGCCAGGACAATCGCAGCAATGGATGATCGCCTTGCTCGACCTCCCATCGTATTCGAACCGTGCCGGCCTGAGCTGACAAAGCCCCATACTTGACGGCGTTGGTTGCCAGTTCGTGCAGCAGAAGGCTTAGCGACGTCATCTCCTTCGAGACCAACGTCACTGACGGGCCGGGCTCGATGATGATCGTCTCCGGAGCGGTATGGAACGGTTTCGTCGCGCGCGCCACCAAGGCTTCGAGACCGTCTTCGCCATGATCGCTGAATGCCAGGTCATTTGCATCAACAACGGCTTGCAGCCGGCCGAGGAACGCGCTGCGATATTCCTCTGCCGAAATGCCTTCCGTCTTCGTTTGGTTGGCCAGCGCCCGCACCAGCCCGAGCAGGTTCTTGAGCCGGTGCCGCAATTCTCCAAAGACCGCCTCGAACTCCGCTTCTTTCCGGCTTCTGTCCGTAATGTCGACGATCGACAGCAACATGAGGTGGCTGACGTTGTCCGGATTGAACACGGTGCGCGCTGTAAGAAGCATGACTTTTATCCCGATCTGCGGAAAATCATGCGTCACTTTGTAATCGATCACCGCTGCGCTTTTCGGGATCACCTCTCCAAGGAGATGACGCAGCTCGGGGATATCCCATTGACCGTTGCCGAGGTCGTACAGGTGCTGTCCGATCGTGTCGTAACGCTCGACCCCGAATGTTCTGAAGAAGGCGCGGTTGGCGCTCTGCACAGTCAGGGCGGAGTCCAGCACCAGCATGGGATCGGGAACAGTGTCGACAATGCCTTGGGCCTGCACCTGACCTGTCCGCAGAATCCGGTAGAGGTCTTCCAAATCCATTGCCGAAATACCCGTTAGCCCGACAGGCTATAAGCTTGCCGCCGATCATACAACCGCGCTTTGCCAAAGCGAAGATCGCGCGACGCGGTTTTATGGCATCGGCGCCAGGCTCCGCATTCCTCGAGTTTCCACCCGCGGCTGTTCCCGGAACAATCGCGCCAGCGCCGGGTTTTGTTTGGCGGGCCGCACAGCGGACCTGGCGGCAAAGAGAACAGGGCTGGTTTCTCCGGCTTCCTGCCCTGGCTTGGGTGGCAAATGGCAGAAAAGACACAAACCAACAAAGCCGACACCCAACCGCGCTCGGTCCGTGCCCGAAACAGGTGAGGGGACGATGCCGCGCTGGGTCGACGAAGGCTGGATACTGCTGAAGGAAAGCGTCACCGGCTACATCAACGACAATGCGCTGAGCCACGGCGCGGCGATGGCTTTCTACGCCACCACGTCGCTGGCGCCGATCCTGTTGATCGTCGTCGCGATCGCCGGTTTCTTCATCGGCAACGATGCCGCCCAGCTGGCGCTGTCGGCCGAGATATCGGGCGTGATGGGGCCCCAGAGCGCGGACCTGCTGAAGGCCACGATAGAGACCGCTTCGCATGGCTGGTCGAGCGCGCTTGCCACGCTGATCGGGTTGGTGACGCTTTTGGTCACCGCGTCGGGTGTCTTCGGCGAGATGCAGCAGTCGCTCAACGAAATCTGGAGGGTCGAGCCCACCAGCGTGTCGCTTTCGCGCCTGGTGCGGGCGAGGGCGGCCAGCCTCGGCCTCGTGGCTGCGCTCGGCTTCCTGCTGCTTGTCTCGCTTGCCGCCAGCACCGCGATCTCGGCGCTTGGCGAGATCATCAACCGGAGCCTGCCGTTCGGAGAACTGATCGTCAGTGTGATCAACACGATCGTCTCCTTCGCGCTGATCGCGCTGCTCTTCGCCGCCATCTACAAGGTCCTGCCGGACCGGACACTCAAATGGCGCGATGTCGGCGTCGGCGCGCTGGTCACCGCGCTGCTCTTCACCATCGGCAAGTCGCTGATCGGCTGGTATATCGGCACCAGCGCCATCGCCACTTCCTATGGCGCGGCCGGCGCGCTGATGGTGGTGCTGGTCTGGGTCTACTATTCGGCGC
The DNA here is from genome assembly GCF_002295065.1 of Mesorhizobium sp. WSM3859. Taxonomy (GTDB): domain Bacteria; phylum Pseudomonadota; class Alphaproteobacteria; order Rhizobiales; family Rhizobiaceae; genus Mesorhizobium. The sequence goes on along the minus strand of NZ_NSGG01000017.1, from coordinate 71,015 downwards.
AGATATTCCTGTTCGGCGCCGAGATCACGCGCGCCTATTCGGTGCGCCGCGGCAGCCGGCCGGATCTCGCGCCAGTGGTGGCCGCCGATCCGCCAGCGGCCGCCGCCGCCCCGCCGCCGTCGCGCGGCGCCTCCGGCATCGAAGTCGCCGTGTGGATCGTCATCGCCTGCGTGATCACCGCGCTGATGTCGCAAACCGGCGCCGACAGGCCGAACCGCCCACGGTAAAACTGCCGTGTTTGCCAAATGAGACCCATCCTGGAAAAGGCGCATCCTTGCGTCGCTCTGGTCAATGGAAGACCTTGCGAGAAGATCAATGCCCATGCGCTGAGGCCCGGCAAGCCTTGTGAGAAGCGCATCGCCTGAGTGCGGGAACATCGGTTCCAAGCTGACGTTGAGTCCGATGGAAGCGACCGGCGACCACATTACCGAAGCGATCGACCGAGCCGACAAGCTTCGGGCCGAAAACGAGAAAATCCGCGCCAAGGTCAAAGCCGAAGCCGACCGCGCGCGGAAGCTTGTTGAGGAAGTGAACGAGCTTCTTCAGCAGTCCAGAAATTCGAGCTGAGACGCTACCGTTTTCGCCGTTGCCTTACCGCTCCTCCTGACGCTTCTCGATTTGGTAAGATAACCAGCGGCAGAACATTCCGGCGATCGAGGTCGCCGCACCGCCGAGCAGGCAGGCGACCAGCAGCGGGCTTTGCGATGCGCTCGACCAGCTTACGATGGCGAGCAATATCACGCTGACCGTCGAGACCAGATAGCCTATGCCTTTCAGCAGGTGGAGCGACGCTTTTGTCATCGCAGGGGTTTCCGCTTACGGCAACTCCCGGCCAGCGCCGAAGTTCCATGGGTCGATGGTGAGTTCGGGAAGACAGGCCCTGAGGCTTGCCTTCCCGGATGGCGTGGCAACTTGCTCGAAACTCAGGCTGCCTCCGCCGCGACGTTGACCGCGGATTCGGCGAGCTTGGTGAGCGCGACGTCCGTTTCCTTCTCTTCGTTCAGCGTCTTGTCGAGCAAGGTGACGGCCTCGGTCAGGCCGAGTTCCTGCGCCCAGGTCCTGAGCGTGCCGTAGCGCGAAATCTCATAGTGCTCGACGGCCTGCGCCGCGGCCAGCAGTCCTGCATCGAGCGAGGGCGAGCCCTTGTACTCGTCCATGATCTCGGCGCCTTCCTCGGTGATGCCCATGATCGCCTGGCAGGTCTTGCCCACCGGCTTCTTGTCGATCACCTCGAACACTTCCTCGAGCCGCGTGACATGTTCTTCGGTCTGGTCGCGGTGCTTTTCGAAGGCGGCCCTCAGCGCGTCGTCCTGCGCCGCCTTGGCCATCTTGGGCAGCGTTGCCAGGATCTTCTTCTCGGCGAAATAAATGTCTTTCAGCGTGTCGTGGAACAGTTCGTTGAGGCCCTTGTTCGAGGCCGCCTTGGTAGTCGCCATCTGCGCATCTCCTGAGTTGGTGGATAATCAATCCAACACAGTTTTTTCGAACTTGTTCCCAACAGAATTTTTTCGGCGAAAGCGGCCGGGAAGCTCATTTGTTGTTGACCATTGCCCGAGGAAACCGGGAGCCGATCGAAGGAGGCATCGGCGCCCGTTCAGCGGGCGCGTTTTCGCTTGAAGGACTTCATTCCCTTGGTCAGGGAGGCCTTGGCTTGGGCAGCGTTCTGCCAGCCTTTCAGTTTGATCTTCTTGCCGGTGCCCAGCGCCGAGGAAAGGAAGAACTGCTCGATTTCCCGGCGAAGATTCTCGGGCACATCGGCGGACACCACGGGTTCATCCGGCGCGTCTTCCTTGTGAGGGCAGAAGATGTACCTGTCGTTGCGGACCTTCGAGCCGTCGGGATCGCGCTGTTTTACCCTGAGCGCGCCCAGCAGGTCGCATTTTATGACGACGCCCGGAGCGGCGACGGCCTGATGGATGACGAGCCCGTCCAGCGGATCGCCATCGTCTCCCAGCGTCGATGGCACGAAGCCCCAGTCGTACGGATAGGTGTGGCCCACCGGAAGCGGGCGGGAATATTCGAACACACCGGTCTTCGGCTCATAGGCGAGCTTGGCGGCCGATCCCCGCGGCGTCTCAACGACCACGCGGAAGAGGTTGCGGGAGATAGCCGGAAGCGTCAGATAATCAGCCATCGAAAAGACCGGAGCCAGGACCAAACCACCTTGCGCAAGGTGAACTTCGCCGGCACTTAAATGTTCCGCGGCGATGGCCGGCTGAATGATCGAGCCGGGAGGGTTTGCGTTGTTCCGTGCGGAACCAACCCTTACGGCCGACACTCCGGAACTCGAAGACGCCGGGGCGCAGAGGATCTGCTAATTTGTGGCGCGGTTGATCCCCCGCACCGTATCCCGGCCATCACGACTAAGGCGTTATCGGATACCAAGAAATCCGAGGATGGCAAGGACGATGACGATTGCTCCTATGAGCCAGATGATATTGTTCATGTCTTCTCTCCCATTGCTTGATGAGGGCTGCCCGTCGCAGGCTTCGCCTTCGACCAACGGGAGCAAGTTGCTTCCGTTCCCAATGTGGGCCCACGGTCCCGCGCGGCCTGGACTGAAGTCCTAACGGTGCCTCGCTTGCTCTTCCCCTGACATTGCTCTCAAGATTTTTGCCGCCTTCTGGGAGAAGCATCGCCCGCCGGCGGTAGCCTGTGGGCGGGCTGTACCGCAGAGCTCAGCTGAATTCAGGCAGCATCGCTTCGTGCCGGAACATAAGCGCCGCTCGCCGGTTTGGTGCGCGGCGGCATCCCCGAAGCCCGCCGCCATCGGGGTTCCCAAACCTCCCGATAGAAGCCCGCCCGCTCACCCTCCGGGCGGGCTTCTCCATTTCGAGAGAGATCGGTTTCAGCACAGGAGAGACCGTCATGGCAGGCAAGACAACGCACGACCAGCAGCAACGCATCATCGAGGAGCGCGTCAATACCAAGAACGCCGGCAAGGATTTTAACGCCGAGGAAGAGCTGAAGCGGCCGCGCCAGGAGCGGGCCGCCCGTGCGAAAGGCAGCGCCTTGAAACCTGGCGAGCGCGATCTGATCGATCCCGACGACAGGCAGATGTTGCGCGGCGAGAATCAGGAATCCCCGCACCGGAAACGGCGCGGTGACTGATGCGTGTCCGCTGGTAAGGCGAAGCCGGTTTGGAAACAGCGCCTTAACGCGGCTCGCGGGTCATCGAGAGATTAGACCGGGTCGAATTCGGCGATCTGCTGCAGCTTCTGCCAGTCGAGGATCGTCACGTTTATGATTCGCTCAGGCGATCACGCCGCTATTGCCGCGCGATCCTTATGCAGCGCGCTCAAGGACATGTGCGACCTGTTCAACCCGCTACAGTGCAGGAAACTTCATATGAGGCTAATTAAACGCGACGTGCTTTAGGGCTTGAGCGTCCCGTCGGAAGGCTGCTTCGAAACAATCGGCAAACCGGGGCGCACCAGACGCTCGGTGCTGCGCAGCAATTCGCGAGAGCGCTCGATAGCGTCTTTGCTGCCTTGGATCAGGTGACCCTGGAAACGATCGCGCGCCTGCGGCAACGCAGCTCTGGTCTGAGGCACCGCGCTCTCCCGGTTCAGACGGGAGCGCGTTCGTTGTCTCTCAGCCGCCAATGATGTCCAGGGAATGGTTACCGGCGATGAGGGTAACCTAGAGCCTATCCGCCGTCGATCAAGTGCAGGCGGGCGCGTTCAACCGGTGATGTCCCAGGTGGCTGGCTTCGGACCATCACCAACTGCTGGGCAAGAAACCTCGATTGCTCGACAAAAGCCCATGTCTGCTCTCTCATGCGGATGTTTTCGACGCGCAAGGCTATCGCTCGCTCAATGGCCAGAAGATTTGCCTCGAGAACATCCATGGGGGTAACAAATGACGATCGCGTCTGAAAGTTCCTCCTCGAAGCACGACTATGTCGAATTTGAAACCAGGATGTCACCTGGCGAGAGGCGACGGGTCGCTATTGGCTTGTGGAAAGCGACGCCAATGGCGCGGGAGGAGAGTCGTAGCCGGGTTCCGAATCCGGATACTCCACGACCTGGCATGTCTGTGATTTCATCCCTTCGTGCCGGCGGTGGAGCAATGGCCTTGGACGCGCACTTCGTCCTGCGTGCCGCGCTGGAGCAGGGCCGTATGGTGTCTTGTGCAAAACTCCGCCCCGACATGGAGATACGCGGCCGCCTGGGGCAGGCAGGTTGATCGGCCGACGAAAAAGGGCGCTGCCGCGAGGCAACGCCCTTCCTTCGGCAAGGCCGACTGCTACCAGCCTTGGCGGTCGTACCAGTCATCGATGTCGCGGCGCACGCGATCTTTCTCGATGCCGTAGCGTTCCTGGATCTTGCCTTCGAGCTGGTCGCGCTTTCCCGCGATGCGGTCGAGGTCGTCGTCGGTGAGCTTGCCCCACTGTTCCTTGACCTTGCCCTTCACCTGTTTCCAATTGCCTTCCACACGGTTCCAATCCATTTGCCTGACCTCCTGTTGGACACGCAAGGCTAACGGCAGCGCGGTCGCGAGGTTCCTGCCGAAAGGCTTTTTCTCCCGCGATGTCGGGCGCTGGATTCCGTGAACTGGTGCAGGTCATGCGACCGTCACGGTGACGTGGCAAATCAGCTAGCGCAGAACGTACGGCCTCCCGTGACTTGCCCTTTGGTCGGCTTGCCCTCCGGCCCGCTTGATTGTTTGCAAGACCGCTCTGCCCGGCTTGCGACCGGCTTCTTTTTGCCGCATCGGTACAGCGTGGACGGCGCCGCCGAACCTCAAAAATCCCGCAGCGGCGGGAACATTCCCTCGGCGCCGTTGTTCTCCAAGGCAGGATGGCGCGCAGCCCCGCTCCCCCCCCGCGAACGGCGCGCCACCGACCGGGTCCAGACCCGAGCAAAGCCCGCCTCGGCCGTCCCTCGCCGGGGCGGGCTCTATTTTGACGAGATTGGAAGGATCATGCTTCACCAGGCAGCAAAGATCGCCGAGCAGGCTCACCAGGGCCAGAAAGACAAGACCGGGCGGCCCTATATCGAACATCTGAGGCGCGTTGCCGATGCGGTCGAGACGCTCGACGAAAAGACCGTTGCCTACCTGCATGACGTTGTCGAGAAAGGCGACGCCTGGACGTTGGAAAGGTTGCAGGGCGCCGGCTTCGGTCAGTCGGTGGTGGCCGCGGTCGATGCGCTGACGCGGCGCATGGACGAGAGCGAGGAGGGCTTCCTCTGCCGCGCCGCCTCGAATGAGCTGGCATTGCCGGTGAAGATAGCCGATCTGCGCGACAATCTCTGGCAGGCGCACCAGGCGGGCGTGGAGCCCAAGAAATACGAAACCGGCCTCGCCATCCTGGACCATCTGGATTCCAGGGACTGAAGCCGGACTTAAGCCCTGCGCTTTGGAAGTATTATGCCGCAAGCCCTTGTCGATGAAGAAATTAAGCGCTATATAGGTCAAATCGATCTTGCTGAAAGAACGTTGTTTTCGCGCAAAATTGCGCCCCTACGATCTTCCCTCTCAATTTCGAAGAATTCGTCGCCTGGCGGTTGCTGGGCGCGTATAATTTTGCGTCGATTTGTAAGGAGATCGCAATGACTACAGGAACGGTGAAGTTCTTCAATTCCACCAAGGGTTTTGGCTTTATCGAGCAGGGTGGCGGCCAGCCGGACGTGTTCGTTCATATCTCAGCCGTGGAGCGTGCGGGAATGCGTTCCCTCGTCGAAGGCCAGAAGGTCAGCTTCGACGTCGTGAAGGATGCCCGCAGCGGCAAAAGCTCGGCCGAGAATTTGCAAGCCGCCTGATCACGGCGCCTCGGGGTCCTTGACCACGGATGTACTGGCATAGGCCGCGGAGGCGCGTTGGAGAAGGTCGGGCTTTGCCCGGCCTTTTTTGATTAAGGAGATGACCATGAAGTCGCTACCGGATACCGGCCTGTTCAAGCCGGTCCCATCCCGTACGGAAGCCAAGACCGACACGACCTCTCGGGTCGCTCGGCAGATTCAGGACCTGGAAGCAAAGGAGAGGGCGGCCAAGACCGAGCGGTTGCGCGCCGCCAGGCTGGCGCAGGAAGCCGAAGCGCCAGTGGTGCTGCCAAGGAAGACCGCTGCGAAGCGCCCAAAGAAGAGGTGAGCGGGCGTAGCGCCTCTCCCCAGGGGCGCTGCTAGCATTGTTTCATCTGCAGGACCTCGATGGTGATATCGCCGGCGGACGTGCGCCCATCCAGCATTTTTTCGAGGTATTTGCGATTCTCGGACCCAAGGACCTCCGGCAGGTCGAGCGCCGTCAGGGCCTCGTCGTCGAACTCGATCGGCGCCCCGTAGAGCTGTGATACCTCCATCACCAGGCTTTCGATGTCCTCGCGGGCGATGTTCTCGGCCAGATTATCCAACCTGATCTCTTCGGAAAGTCGGATGATGTTGACGATACCCTTGGTCCGCAAGGCCTGTTGGACCTTGTGGTGGGCGTCGTCGCGCAACCGGATGGAAAATCGTCGGAACATGGACCTGCCTCCTTCCTGGAGGTTATCCCTCGAGTGCCACCATGCGCCCGGTGGTCACGGATTGCAAGCAAAAAAGCCAGAAAGCGGCAAGAAAATCAATAAGTTAGCATAGAACAACAAATGTGATTTCGGCGCATCGTTGGTATCGTTAGCTTGTGCCGTCTTTCACAGCTTGGTCATTCTTGACGTCTTATGCAACAAACCCTACTTCTACTCACAATGAGGCACTTACTCATTCGTAGTGTTTTGTCTGTCAAGGAGGCAGGCGATGGCTGACCTGGAACGACCGCAAAGGTTGCAGATCATGCTGACCGACGAGGAGTTGGCGGCACTGGAGAACTGGCGTTTCGAAAAACGCATGCCGAGCCGTTCGGCCGCGGTCCGCGAACTTTTGCGAAGGGGGTTGTTGTCCGATGGGTTCCTCACCGCGAATGCGGGCGTGAAATCCCAGGATTTCGGCGTGATATCCTCGGACAGCGTGGCCGGCGACGGCCCTATCAATTCCAAGCCGTGATCCGATGCGATCCGGCCCTCAACAAATTGCTTATCCTCGACAAATAGCCGCCCCTCGACAAATTGCCTTGACGCCGGCCGGCCCTAGCTAATGTCCATGAACAGATCCGGGGGGACTATCCGACAGGGCCCGAATGCCGACGCGCGCCTCGCGGCGATCGTCGATTCGTCTTACGACGCCATCATCGGCAAGGATCTCAACAGCATCATCACCGATTGGAACCATGCGGCCGAGCGCATGTTCGGCTACAGCGCCGAGGAGGTGATAGGCCAGTCGATTCTGATCTTGATCCCCGAGCACATGCACAACGAGGAAACCGAGATCATTGGCCGTATCCGCCGGGGTGAAGGCGTGGGGAGTCTCGAGACGACGCGCAAGCGCAAGGACGGCTCGCTGATCGCCGTATCGATCACCGTCTCTCCCATCAGGAACAACGCGGGCGAGATCGTCGGCGCCTCGCAGATCGCCCGCGATATCACCGCCGCCAAGGAAAGCGAGCGCCGCATCCGGCTCCTGATGCGCGAGGTCAACCACCGCGTGAAGAACCAGTTCGCGGTGATCCTGTCGATGGTCAGGGAGACCAGCAAGCGCTCGACCGATCCTGCTGAGTTCGAGCAGATGATCCGCGCGCGCATCATGGCGCTGTCGCGCTCGCACGACCTTCTGGTCACCTCGGAATGGGCCGGCGCCAGCCTGTTCGACCTTGTCCAGGAGCATTTGAAGCCCTTCGGCCACGAGGAGCGCATTTCGCTGTCCGGCCCGCTGTTGACGCTGCAGTCGAATGCGGTCCAGAATCTCGGCATGGCCTTCCATGAGCTCGGCACCAATTCCTCCAAATATGGCGCTCTTGCCGCCGACGGCGGCCATGTGGAAATCACCTGGAAAGTCGAGACGGGACCGAATGCGCGGCGGCGGTTTCATCTTCTGTGGCAGGAGACATCCGGCGCGGCCGGAATTGGGGCCGCGCAAAAGACCGGCAAGGAGAACGGGGCCGGCGAACGCAAGGGCTTCGGCACTGTGGTGCTGCAGCGGGTGGCTCCGCAGTCGCTGAGCGGTTCTTCCAGTCTCGAACGCTCGCCCGGCAGTTTGAAATGGGCGCTCGACGCGCCGCTCGAGGCGATCATCGTCCCGCAGCTCGGCACCGATGCCGACAGCGACATCAGTGTTTGAGACGCCGGGTCCAGGCGGTGACGGGCTTTATTTTCTCAAGACAGGAACGATTCCAGTCGACCAATGGTTAATTTCGGCCGTCCGCACCTTGCAGAGGCATACGGACGTTTGGGAGTGACCATCGCGCTTTCGCCCGGAACACAGGGGAGGCGCGTATGCCCTTCAAAGATTCTTCTCGCGTCTATATGCACGCGCCAGCTTCAACCGCATTGCAGCTCGGCCAGCGGGTTATCCGTAAAGACAGCCCCGAAGGCGGTACGGTCGTTGAGACCACTGCCACCCAGATCAAAGTTAAATGGGATCGCGGCAGGACCAGCTATTACCGCCGCGGCGCGGAAGGCAACGTGCTGGCCGCGCCGGCTATGGAATGATGGGAACCGCCGTGGCGTGCCCGACCTATCTCAGTTCCGACGATCTCGACATGCTGACCAGGATATTCGCAAACCATTGTCAGGCCTTTGGCATTGCGGCCGGGCCGGAACAGGATGACGTGGCGCGGCTTATCATGCGGCTGTTCATCAGCGGGATAGATGATGCCAACTATATAAGAGCCGCGCTGGCATCGAGGCCGGTTCACTAGGCCTGGTTCACCCGTCATGCTTGTACAATCGCCGTTCTTCGTAACGCCGGCGATGCGCTGCCTCCGCGCCGACACGGAGAGCGACTTCAGCGTTTGAGGGCTCGGGTCTGGGCGTGCCAATTGACCGATCTCAACGCCGGCGCCGATTTATCGAGGACATATGCCCGGTTCGTCCCGGTCTCGCTCGGCGCGACATGTGTCGGCACGCCGCCAGGCTCGTCCAGCATCGGCGGCGGGGCGCCGCTTCCGCGGTTGCCGGCCATCGAAGCCGGCTCGCCGCACTCCCAGAACAAGCTTGCGATCTCAACGAGCGCCAGCACCCAAAACGGGCTTGTGATCTCAATGCCAGCGCGCAGAGCGCGAGGAGCTTTCCCATGCCTTGCACGTAGGGAGCCGCCGCGTTGCGCGCAACCGATCCCCTCCGCACACCTCCTTGCAGAGCGGTAAAAGCGTAATTACATCAATAACGAGCGTGCAATGTCCACGCGGATACAGTTGCTTTGGCCAAGCTTCATCTATGGAGGTTGTCATGGCAATGATGGAAGCAAGAAAGAGCCTGGACTGGATCACTCTGGTCCTCGCGATCTGCCTGTTCATCTTACCTTGGGTCATCGGATTCACCGCGGCGATGGTGCCTGCGTGGAACGCCTGGATCGTCGGCGTTCTGCTCGGCGCGCTGGCGCTGGCGACGCTTTCGGTGTTCGCCGAGTGGGAAGAATGGGTAAGCGCGGTCCTCGGGCTCTGGCTGATCGTGTCGCCTTGGCTCCTGGGCTTTGCGGCTGACACGAATGTCATGGCCACGCATGTCGTCCTCGGCGTGCTGGTGGTCGTGGCTTCGGCCTGGGCCGTCTGGGACTTCCGTCATCCTCACGCGCATGCGTGAGCGGTGATCGGTCGGGAGCCCGCCGCGCGAGCGGCGAGCTCCTGCTCCGCGCCGAAACATATCAGGGCATCGGGCTGACCGGCGGCAGGCGTCTTCACGCAATTGCTGCAACTGGAAAGTTTTTCGTGCATTCTTGGGAATGGCCTCGATGCTCAACCCCGACACCCCCGCCAAATGCTGCTCCTATTGCGGCGGCCGCGACCACGATTTCGAGGAGTGCCCGAAGCGCAAGGCCGACGCCGAGAAGGAAGAGGCGGCGCGGGTGGCCGGCTCCAAGCCTCCGCTCGCCAGCACTCAGGGATCAGCGCTAGGGCTTTGGGCGTGGGAAGAATCATCCGGCAACAGCGGCGCTAGGTCGCCTAGGGTTTCTCCATGTCATCGGGTCATTGTCTCTGCGAGGGCGTACTCTATGAAATTGCGGGTGAGCTTGCCCAGCCTATAGCTTGTCACTGCACCCAATGCGCGCGCACGAGCGGCAACTTCGCGGCCATGGCGGCCTGTCGTACAGTGGATCTTCGACTGTTGTCCTCGTCCACTCTCCGTTGGTACCGCTCGTCAGACAAAGCCGAACGGGGCTTCTGCTCGCGCTGCGGCAGCAACCTGTTCTGGCGGGCGGCTCCAGGCAGTGAAACCTTCGTCGCTGCCGGAACCCTTGACCCTCCGACAGGTCTGCGCCTCAGCAAGCATATTTTCGTCGGCTCGAAATCCGATTTTTATAATCTAACCGACGGCCTTCCCCAGGAGCAGGAGGGTTAAAGCATGTCTCCCGAAAGTGGCAACCGGTTCCGGGATAAGACGCGCAAAATCAAAGTCCTAAAGCGCATGGAGCGAATCCGAACGATCGCGACGCGCTTTAGGATCATTCGCGGGGCGCGATGATGGCAGACCCTCGCCAATTAAGTGACCGGCGCCCGTTGCCTGTTGGGGTGGATGTCCCGGCGCCGGCCCAGCGAATCGGAGTTCGCCGATCATCAAAGTGAGCTGTCTGGGCGGGCTCCGCGACCTCAAATTCTGACAGTGCACAGGCTTATTTTAGCGTTGCTGCATCTTTTTTAAATGACGTTAGGCCTGCTGGCAGATCGGCGGGCGACCTTCAGTGCAGGGGTTATCAGTCCCCATCGGCGATCGCCGAACCTGTCAGTGGGCCGGCTCTCAAATTTTAATGCGGCTGCTATCCGTTCGTCTCACAATGGCACATGTCGAATTACAGGTTCGAGGTCGTCCGAAACGGGCAGTGCCTGGGTGATGCCTGGGTCGATCTCGACACTTTGAGCGAGATGCGACGAGAAGCGCTCAAGGCTCTGCACGACATCGCGGTCGACGAAATGGCTTCAAGCGACCTGGATGAAACGGTGACCGTGTCCGTCCATGATGAAGTCGGCAGGCGTGTCTATTCTGCTACGCTCAGCGTCTCCCAGACGTTGCCGGCAATATACCACCCTGGTCGCTAGCCAGCGGCTGGTCGCTTATTTTAGTTAGGACTAACAAAAGTTATCGCCAAGCTTCGCACAGCCCGGTCATTGTTGGAGTTCTCCGCTCCCCTCGAAGCGGAGGATGGGAGGAGCCAGCCTTTAGCTGGCGGGCAAAAAGGCAGGCCACTTGGCCCGTTGCGCGGACCGCGGGCCGCTGCGACGGGCCAAGGTCGTTTGACCCAATAAAGGCGGTCCATGTCGCCTGCTTGTTGACCTTTCTGACTTACGCATAGCCCTGACTTTTTCTGGGATGATCGAAGACCAGGCGTCGAGCCGGTCTATACTCGCGGCGGGGTACGCGGGTGGCGGATGTCGTCTTAATACGAAGCGGTGCGAAGCCTGCCGGGCGCGTCTCGGCCGGCCGCTTGCGGTTGTTCGCCTTCATGGCGATCGCGGGCTTCATGATCCCCGGTCCGGCCGCGGAGCAGATCTTCGGGGTACAATCGCCGTGGCTGCGTTCCTGGACCATGTTCAGCGCGATCGGGCTGGACGTCATCGACGCGTCCTTCGAAATCCGCCGGCCCGACGGCGCGCTTGTCCCGCTCGACCGGTTCGAGATGCTCGGCGCACCTCGCAACGGCAGGCTGAAGTGGATCCAGAACCGCGAGGAACTGGCTTCCGTCATCAAGCGGCTCTGCGCGGCCGCCGGGCAGGGCGCCGACGTCCGCGTCCGCGCCCGGCTGGGCACGCGCGGCGGCTGGCAGACGATCCATACCGATGCCGAAAATGCCTGCGCCGACTGACGCCATCGCCGACTGGCGTCCAACGCAGGCCATGGCGGCGCGCTTCGCCGGCTGGGCGGCCGGCACGGAAGGCTCGTCGCGTTCGTCCGCCTTGATCCGCATCGGCCTGGCGGTCCTGTTCTGGTCGCGCTGGGCGGGCGAGCTGCTGCTCTATATGGACCAGTCGCCGGCCGGCCTGTTTCTCGCCGCCAATTTCTTCGTCGCCACGACGCTGCTCTTCGTCGGCTATCACAGCCGCCTCGCCGCTGTCTGGACCGGCTCGGTCGGGCTGGCGATGTACTATTACTTCGGCTTCGAGCTCGGCCGCGAGCCTTGGACCCACCACCATACACTTATCTGCTGGCGGTCGCGGCGCTTCTGATCGCGCTCACCCCTTGCGACCGCTCCTATTCGCTGGACCGCTATTTGGCGGTGACGCGGGCCGAGCGCACGGGTGTTCCGCCGCCGGCCGAGCGCGGCAATCTGTGGGGGCTGCGGCTGATCGTGGTGCAGCTCTCGGTGCTCTATTTCTTCGCCGCCTTCGACAAGTCGAACCACGCTTTTCTGAGCGGCGCGCGACTCGAGCAGATATTCCTCTGGTTTTACGCCGGTTCGGACTATCCGTCCGGCCTTGCCTGGCTCGCCACTCTCGTATCCTTCGGTGTGGTCGCACTCGAATATTGCCTTGCCTTCGGCCTGCCGTTTCGCGCGACAAGGCGCGATCTGGTCCTGCCGGGCCTGGCCTTCCACGCCATCATCTATGTGACGCTGCCGGTCTACACATTCAGCGCCACCATGGCGTTGCTCTATCTCGCTTATTTCGACGCGGACGCCGTCGACAAGGTCATCGCGCTCCAGGGGATCGGATCGGCAGCGACTGCCAAAGGGGAAATTTCGTGAAGCGTGGTTCGTTGGGCGCCGTCGTCATCGCCGCCGGCCTGGCCATGGTCTGCGGCATGGCCCGCGCCGGCGATGCGAGTGACTATTATCCCAAGCGGACATGGGAGTCCTTCGCAGGCGGCCAGATGAACACATCGCTGCTGGTGTTCCGCGACCTCAACAGGAACGGCATCTACGATTTGGGCGACAGGCCGATGTCGCGCGTGGCGGTCGAGTTCGACAGGCCGAACGCCAGCACCATCATGCGATTGACCAATGTCGGCGGCTTCGCCAATTTCCGCATGTCGGTCATGCATCGCGATTTCGAAGTGGTCGACCCCGGGCACTATGCGTTCCACGTCGTGCCGCCGCCAGGCTATTCGGTCACCACCGGCAACGCCTCGCAAGAAAGCGACTATGTCGTTTCGACCGGATCGCCGGGCGACATGATCGCAAAGGCCACGACCCACCCCGTCGGGCTTGCGGCGGATCTGACGATCAGCGGCGCGGTCACCGCCGGGTCTCGCGTTTCGCTCACAGGGCCGGACGGCGTCAGCGCCGCCGCCAAGGTCGGTCCGGACGGGCGGTTCAGCACGCCAGTGACACCCGGCGAATGGCTGGTCGATTTTTCGGCGGGTGGGGCGACTGATCGGCGGCATGTCGTGGTCCGCGCGGCGCCGGTGGTGCTCTCGGCGTTCTCGGGCAAAAGCGGACCGGCCGAGGCGCCGCTGCCCCAGGAGCATGTCGTCGGCTTCGACGACCTGTTGACGTCGCCCGGCGTGTTCGAGGTCCCGTCGGGCTATGGCGGGCTCAACTGGTACAACCTCGTTGCCATGCACCAGCGCTTCACCGACGGCCCGGGCTACGTCAACACCACCATGTCGGGCGAATTCATCGCCTACAACAGCTCAGGCCATCCCGCTCAGGTGTTCAGCGAAAAACCGTTCGATTTCACCGGCGCCTATTTCGGCGCCGGCTGGGACGACGCTGAGGGCGAGACGCTCATCCTCAAGGCCTGGCGGGACGACGAGCCCGCCTATGAGGATCGACTGACGCTGTCGGCCAACGGTCTGGTTTACTTCGCGGCCGACTACAGGCGCATCACGCGGCTCGAGATCCGCACGCAGCATTACTGGCAGGCCGCTATCGACGATTTCGCCTACCGCACCGGCCCGTAGAACGGTTCACCGCGCCGCGCAGGCGGCTGGCCGGAACAGGCTTGAAGGGCGTTGCTTTCTGCCGCTCCGGCGCGCGGCGCTTCAACGTCAAGCGGCGTCAGCAAGACACTCGTGAGGAGGCTCCGCAGGAACGGAGCCCGCCATCCGAATGGCCGGAGTCGTGATGGTCGCCGCCATGGCCGCCGGAACTGCCATTGCCGCCGGAACTGCCGTTACCGCCGTTGCTTCCGCCGTTTCCGGCGTTACCGCCGTTGCTTCCGCCGTTTCCGGCGTTACCGCCGTTGCCGCCACCGTTTCCGGTGCCACCGCCATTGCCGCCACCGTTTCCGGTGCCGCCGCCGCCATTTCCGCCGTTGCCGCCATTCCCGCCGTTGCCGCCATTCCCTCCATTGCCACCGTTGCCGCCATTCCCACCGTTGCCGCCATTGCCACCGTTCCCACCGTTGCCGCCTGCCGCTTGCGCCAGAAGCGCGCGCTTGGCGTCCTGCAGCATGGCTTTCGCATCCGGCTGGTGGAGCCCGTCTCGCGGCTCTGGCAGGACCGACGCGGCGCGGCTCGAAATGGCAGCCGGCAGCAGCATGGTCGATGCCAGAAGCGCCGCCGTCAGCATATTTCTCGGAAAGCAAAGGCGCGCGAAATCGGCCTTCGAGGTGAATTCGAAAATCCGTAAGCCTCGCGCCGGCCGTCGCCGGGCAGCCTTCGCCCTGATCTTCATTGAGATGAAACCTGCCACCGCCGTACCCCCGTCACGACTATAGACAAGTTCGACGCCCGTTCTCGACCATCCCAGAAAAAGTCAGGGCCCGGCGCGCCTTACGGCCGGCGCCAACGGCCCATTCGGTGTGCTCGCCTCACCCCTTCAGCGCACGCGCCGCCGCCTCGGCAAAGGAGATGTCGCCCTTGATTTCGCGCATCGCCATCGAGGTCACCGTGCGGCGCACACCGGGCAGGCGGCTGAGCTCCTCGCGCAGCATGCGGTCGAGCGCCATCATGTCGACGGTGACGATCTGCAGCAGATAGTCGGCTTCACCCGTGGTGGCATAGCAGCGGCGGATCAGCGGATGCGTCTTCACCGCCGCCTCGAAGGCGTCCGACAGCTCGAAGTCGATCGACACCTGGATGAAGGCCTCGATGCCGAAGCCGATCCTGGCCGGGTCGATGCGGGTCGAATAGCCACGGATGACGCCTGCCTCTTCCAGCGCCTTCACGCGCTTCCAGCACGGCGTCTTGCTCAAGCCGACCTCCTCGGCGAGCTCGCCGAAGGAGATGCGCGCATCGCGCTCAAGCGCGGCAACTATTCTGCGGTCCAAGGCATCCAGCACTGTTCGTTCTCCATAGACGCGGCACGATCGATAATCGTCCTTCATTTCACGCAATTTGGATAACAGAAAGGAACAATGTTCAAGCCGGAAGCGCTATCCTTAGGACGGTCAAGAGCAGACGCAAAGAGGATGACCCATGGACAAGACGGACTATCACGCCCGCATCGAGGCGCCCGAGATGCGCGACTACGGCGTCTATCTGAAATGCGACCAGCTGCTCGCCTGCCAGAAGCCGCTCGCCGAGATGGTCAACGCCGACGAATTGCAGTTCCAGATCGTGCACCAGGTCGAGGAGCTGTGGATGAAGCTCATCGCCTATACGCTGGTCGACGTGCTGGATTACCTGGAGAAGCAGGACACGCACCGCATCGTCACGCTGATGGGCCGCGTGCACCGGCTGATGCGCATGATGACGGCGCAGCTCGATCTCCTGGAGACCATGTCGCCCAAGGAGTACCAGCAGATCCGCCTGCAGCTCGGCAATGGCAGCGGCCAGGAATCGCCGGGCTTCAAATTCCTGCTTCGCCTGCCGCCGGACCTTTGGCGGGCCTTCAAGCATGCCTATCTCGACGGCCGCGGGCTGACCGTGGCGGATATCTATGACGAGCATTACGACCATGGCGACGCCTATGTCGTGGCCGAGGCGCTGATCGAGTTCGACGAGCTGTTCCAGAAATTCCGCGCCAACCACCTCTATCTGATCCACCGCTCGATCGGGCTGGGCTCGAAGTCGCTGAAGGGCCGCCCGGTGGAGATGCTGGAAGGCGGCGCCCGCCACCGCTTCTTCCCCGAGCTCTGGGACATACGCTGCGACATGACCGACCGCTGGGGCGCCGAATACGGCACCGTGCGGGACTCGATCAGCCATCCGCGGCACCATTCTCCTTCTCCCCTTGTGGGAGAAGGTGGCCGCGAAGCGGCCGGATGAGGGGTGCTCCAGGGAACGCCGGCGTCTCACTCCGCTGGAACACCCCTCATCCGTCTCGGCGCTGGCGCGCCGATCCACCTTCTCCCACAAGGGGAGAAGGGAAGGGCGGCGCACCTCCCGCCCAACAATTTTCCCATCCCCTGTCGGAACCATCGCCTTTCGTCCGTCCTTGGAGCACATCAACCACTTCAACCGGAGGGACACTCATGGAAACCCAATCGACCTGGCAGACCGTCGCCATTCTCATCGCCCGCCTGATCTTCGCCGCCATGTTCGCGATGGCCGTCGCCTTCAAGTTCATGGATATGGGCGCCACCGCCGGCTACATCGCCGCCGCCGGCTTTCCGTTCCCGCTGTTCCTGGCCTGGTGCGCGGCGATCCTCGAGGCGCTGCTGGTGATTGCTTTTCTCACCGGCGCCTTCATGACGCCGCTGGCGCTGATCGGCGCGGTCTATGTCGTCTTCCTTGGCTTCGCCTTCCACGGCCCGTCGCACTGGGCCGCGGAGCAGGCCGAGTTCGGCGCCTTCATGTCGCATTTCCCCTTCGCCGCCGGCCTGCTCTACGCCGCGGCGCACGGTCCGGGCAGCGTGCTTGCGCTGCGCCAGGGCTGGCCGGGTAGGGCGTGACTTTTCCTTCTCCCCGTTCTACGGCAGGGCTATCGCATATAGGTTTATCGGCGAATACCAACACAAGGCCGTCATCCTCGGGCTTGTCCCGAGGATCTGCCGTCGCACGAGGATAGAGCGCGACCAAGTTCGGGGAGGCCGGTAGATCCTCGGGAAAGCGCGAGGATGACGGCATCGAGGCCTGCAGGTTATCCGAACTCCCAAGCGAAATGTGGTAGTCCTGCCATTCACAGGGAGAAGGTGCCCCGGGGCGGATGGGGGCGGCGCAGCCATCTCAGGCAAGGCGCCATTCCGCAGCCTCACATCTGATCGTTGTACGGCTCCTTCATCTGCCCGACCATGCGCGCCAGCTTGGAGAAGGACGGCATGTCCGCTTCGGGCTGGCACTGGTTGGCAAGCTCGAGCAGGCGGATCGGGAAGTTGACGGCGTCACGGCTCGACGCCGACATGCCTTCCGACCGGTCCTCGCCGGTCTCGACGGCCTCGGCCTTGCGCAGCGCGATGTCGATTTCCTCGACGGTGAGCACACCCTTCTTGACCAGCACATGGTTGATTGCGGCGACGGCCATCAGCAGGCCTTCGAGCTGGAGATTGGCGACGTTCATGGCGTTCCTCCCATTGACCTCGCCACAAGAACGCATGAGCGGCGTTTCCGATCCGGCAGGGGAGGACCCTGCGCGAACTACGCCTCCATCAGCCGCTCGCCATACTCGCCCCAGAGCTGCTTGATCTCGCGGTTGCCGAGCGGCGGCGTCTGGCGGTCGCCGTAGAAGACGGCGACGGCGCTGAGGTCATACTGGCCATCGGCCTGGGCGATGAAGCGGATCGCCTCGCCAAGTGGTCTCGAATGAAAGATCGGATCGGCCTGGCCTCTGCCAAGGCTGCGAACGCCCAAAATGCTTGCAGGCACATGCCGCATCCGAAAGACGGATGCCATGGCAGGTCTGTCCATGCTGCTCTCCGCGATTCCCCAGGGGAATGATCCCATAAGCTCCGGCTAATGACCAGCCCGGGACAACCGGCCACAGCAAAGGCGTGGGGACGACACAACCCTGAAAAGAAAAAAGCCCGGCATCCAACAAAGAAGGCCGGGCGCGCCGGCCCGGCCTTCTTTGCGCGCGGCCGCCGCAAGGCGGCCTTCGCCTACTACCGTTGATCGGCCCGGGAGCCCGGGCCGGAAATGCCTATCTGTGCCAGCGATGCAGCCAGTCCGGCTCGGGATCCGGGTTCCGGCTGATCGCCATGCCCGCCAGCAGCCCGACAAGGCCGCCGATCAGCATGGCCGTCGAGAAGGTGCCCGGATTCTGCTGCACGGTTTCCGAAACGCTTTGCGCCTGCGTGCGCAACTGGCTTGCCGCGCGCGACGCGCGGCCGGAGGCGCCGCTATAGAGGTTCGACGCGCGGTCGGCCGCGCCCTGGTACCAGCCCTGCGCGGTTTCGGCGGCCTCCTCGGCCTGTTCGGAAAGCGCGCGGTTCAGCCGGTTCACCTCGCGCTTCAACTCCGCGATCTGCTTCTTCATCGCGCCTTCGGACGCCCTGGTGGAAGCCGCGTTGCCGCGCGATGCTGCGCCACTGCGCGACGCGCCCCTGCTGCGCGAGGCGGCGTTACGGGAACGCGCTGCGCTGGCCTGGCTGGTGCTCGAGGTGCCGGTGCCGTTCGCGGCGCCACCGCTGCTGCTTTCGTTGTCTGCCATCGGGTTTCTCCTTTTGCCCCTTGCAACGGCCGGAAAGCCGCATGGTTCCGACCGACTTTGCCGAGTCGGTGAAGCCGGCTCCAAGGCAAAAGCCGTGGAGTTGCTCCACGGCCCTTTGCGTGGGAGCGAGTTGCAGGCCTACTTGCCGCAGTTCTTATCGTTGACGTTCGGCTGCACCGTGCTGGCCGTGGTGTTATTGGCATCGCCCTGCGCGCCCTGCGGGCTGTTCGGGCAGTTCCTGTCGGCATTGGAATTCATGTCGCCGCCGGTGATGCTGCCGGTCGTGCCGGTGTCGGGCACCATCTGGTCCGGCGGTGGGGTGGCCGGCGTCCTCGGATCCACGGTGATGGTCTGGCCGCTGCCGGCCGTGCTGTCGGTCGAATTCGCGGTCTGGGCCATCGCTGCTGTGGCGAGGCCGATTGTCAGGGCCGAAGCCGCGAGAATCTTCATAAGCATGATTCTTCTCCTCTGTTGCGAGACGGTTCGTCTCTTCTTCGTCTCTTGCAGGGTCTGTCGCGTTGCGACTGAGGCTGGAACCCGTCGGACCACGGTTGGTTCCGACAAAATTCGTGCGGCTTTTTGGCCGGCGGTTCAATCCTTGGCTGTGGCGGGATGGGGTTCTTCGCCAGCATGTCTCGGAAAAAACAGGGTTTCAATATGATAGGAAAATATGCCTGCAACCTGTTGCCTGGTGAGGGCAGCTATGCTACTATTTT
Source organism: Mesorhizobium sp. WSM3859 (assembly GCF_002295065.1). Classification (GTDB taxonomy): domain Bacteria; phylum Pseudomonadota; class Alphaproteobacteria; order Rhizobiales; family Rhizobiaceae; genus Mesorhizobium. The sequence continues at coordinate 51,868 of NZ_NSGG01000017.1, read as the reverse complement.
GTCCATGGTGCTGATTTGCGCCAACGACCCGCCGCCAGGCGGGTTTTTCGTCGGTGAACAGAATTCCTGAAGGTTGGCGGGACAGCGCCCCCTCTGTCCTGCCGGACATCTCCCCCAGGGGGAGATCAGATATCGCCTTGGCTTTCGCCAATCGCCAACGTTGCAATGAAGAGCAAGGCGTTGGAACTGCCAATCTCCCCCCTCGTGGGGGAGATGCCCGGCAGGGCAGAGAGGGGCGCGAAGGAACGCAACCTTTCCAACATTCTGCCCGAGGCTCCATGCCACGCTATGCCACCCTCATCACCGCCGATGACGGCGCCGAGATCGTCAGCGCCATCGGCGCGTTCGAGGGCGCGGACCCGCCGCGCCGGACCGGGCGCGTCGAGCAGGTCGCGCCGGGCGTGCGCATCGGCATGGTGCGCGGCGGACCGGTCGACGCGGTCGCCGGTTTCGGCTTCCCGCGCCAGGGCCTCGATGCGTCGGCCGTCCGTGCCGCGACTGTGAAGCTGAAGGGGATGTCCGCGCCGGCAGTCGATGGCGAGGCTCCGAGGCGCGCCAGGCCGCGCAAAAAGCCGGCGCGCAAGCCGCGCAAGGCGAGAACAGCCAAAGCGACACCGTCCAATGACCAGGGCTGATGCCGGCAAGGCCGCGAGCCGTAAGCCTGCCGGCGCGAAACCGGCGAGGTCCGCACCGGTTCAAGCCGCCGCCGCCGCTCGCCCGAAGCGCTCGCGAAAGACGCTCGTCGACGACTTCGCCGCCGCCCTTCGCGCCGACTTCCGCGCCCATGGCGCCGGCGTCATCGCCGCGGTCAGGGCCGAGAAGTCCGACCAGTATCTCAAGGTCATGCTGACGCTGCTGCCCAAGGATTTTTCGGCCAGCTCGGAAAGTGTCGATGCCGATAAAACCAGTCTCGAGCAACTGAGCGATGAGGAGATCCGCCACCGCATCCGCGGCCTTGAAGCTAGCCTCCGGCCGCTCCTCGACGGCCATGCAGACCTATCTGGCGCTGCTCGAGGAGCTGGACCGAAGACGGCGCCGTAATCTTCTCGCCGCCTACGCGCCATACGAACGGCAGGCCGCCTTTCACGCCGCCGGCGCGACCCACCGCGAGCGCCTGTTCATGGCCGGCAACCAACTCGGCAAGACCAGGGCAGGGGGCGCCGAGTGGGCCATGCACCTCACCGGCCGCTATCCGGACTGGTGGGCGGGCAAGGTATTCGACGCGCCTGTCCGGCTCTGGGCCGCCGGCGTCACCGGCGAGGGCACGCGCGACAATCCGCAGCGCGTGCTGGTCGGCCCGCCGCAGCAGCAGCGCGAATGGGGCACCGGCATGATCCCGGCCGACGCCATCGCCGGCACCGTGATGGGCCGCGGCGCGCCCGGAGCGCTGGACAGCGTCGTCGTGCGCTGGGGTGGTGGCGGCGACATCCAGGCCGGCGAAAGCGTGCTCTCCTTCAAGAGCTACGAAAAGGGCCGCGAGAAATGGCAGGGCGAGACGCTGCACGGCGTCTGGTTCGACGAGGAGCCGCCGCTGGATATTTATTCGGAGGGGCTGACCCGCACTAATGCCACCGACGGCATAACCATCGTCACCTTCACGCCGCTGCTTGGCATGAGCGATGTGGTGCTCAGGTTTTTGACGGCGGAGCAGCCGAGAGATTGGGGAAGGGTTGAGTGAAGGCCAACCTCCCCACTTGTGGGGGAGATTGGCAGCTTCGGCGCCAGAGCCTACCGTGGCCGAGCCTCGCTTTTGCGCTTCTATTTGATAAGGGATGAGCCGGGCGGTTGCGGTAACGATGACTGCCAGACCGCATGGTGCGATATCAGCTTGTGCTCGGTCGCCAGCTTGCTGATTTCCGGATCGTCGGATGCCCGCGCCAATTCGACATAGGCGTCGACGACCACCAACCTCGCCCGGCCGGCGAGCCCGAGAGCGTAACGCCGCACCACCGGCTCGGCATGGTCCAGCATCGCTCGGATCATGCCTGACGCATCGTCCCGCAATTGCCCGGTAATATCCGCTATCGCCGAAAACGGCGTTTGTGGCCTGAGCGACGCGGCGCGCTGGCGGGCGAACTTCAACTGCCAGTCCTTTGCAAAGCGTACGAACTGGATGGCGCCCATACGCACACCCTCATGCTCATCTGCAAGAGCAAACAGGGCTTGCGCCAGATAGTCCCCATGTGCACGCGTGCTGCATCGCAGGATAGACTCCACGGCATCGAAGCGCGTGCGCGGGTTGTCGTCCGCCAGCAGCGCCGCCAGCTCGCCCACCATCGAGCTGATGTTCCGGTTCTGGAACGTGGCCAGAAACGCGCCCGTCGCTCGCGTCCGGGGATTGGCCGATGTGAGCAGGAGACGCAGGCTTTCGAGCGGAACTGTCTTGCCGAGCTCCCCGAGAAAATCGTTGGCAAGCGTGCCGTCGTCGTCATCGGAAGGCGACAGCAGCCGCTGCAGCATCTCCTGGCCTGTCATGTCGTTTCTGGATTTGCCGAGCGGCAGCAGCATCTTGCCGCCTTCGCTGAAGAAAAGATGAGCGGTCTCGCTGTCCTCGGCGGACAGGCGCATCGCCTCGAATAGATCTGTCATGGCAAAGGGTGGCTTTCCCACCCGCGTAGAGGAAAGGCCGTACACAATGCACCGGCCCACGACGCATCGGTCTGGCCGATGCAGGCCAAGACCTATCGCATAAGGGCGTGGATGAAAAGACGGTCGAAAGGGGCCTCGGCTCGTCCATGTCGCAGGCCGGTTTCGACTGGGCCTGGACGAACGACCGCGTCAACGAAGGGTACAACGGCTAAGCTTTGTTCCTCGCCCCGCGCGAAGCGGGGGGAGAGGTGGCCGCGCAGCGGCCGGAGAGGGGCTTCGTAGAGCGATACGTTCGACGAATAGCCTCCCCGCTCTTCTATCAAACGTCGGCGCCATCCCCTCTCCGTCGCGGCTTCGCCGCGCCACCTCTCCCCGCTCTCGCGGGGCGAGGAACTGGAGCTTGCCATGTCCCAACACGTTACCTTCATGACCATCGACGATGCCGGGCATTATTCGCCTGAGCAGCGTGCCGCGATCATCGCAGCCTTTCGGACATCGTCTTCGAGGTGGTGGTGCGAAGGTTCAAGCCGACTTCGGATACCTGATCGTGCAAGTTCGAAATCGCGGCGGGCAATGTTTTCCGAGCCGCTGGAAGAACCCGGCCACAACGCCTATCTATGGAGCAATCCAAAGGAGGTTTGACATTTCCACCGAGCGCGCAGTCCTTGCCGGCGGCTGCTTCTGGGGCATGCAGGATCTGATCCGACGCTTGCCCGGCGTGGTTTCAACCCGGGTCGGCTACAGCGGCGGCGATGTCGCCAACGCGACCTATCGCAATCACGGCACTCACGCCGAGGCAATCGAAATCATCTTCGATCCGGCCAGGACAAGTTTCCGCACGCTGCTCGAATTCTTCTTCCAGATCCACGATCCGACGACGAAGAACCGCCAGGGCAACGACATCGGCATGAGCTATCGTTCGGCGATCTACTACACCAGCGACGAGCAGAAGCGGATCGCCGAGGACACGATCGCCGATGTCGATGCGTCCGGCCTGTGGCCCGGCAAGGTCGTCACCGAGCTTGGTCCGGTAGGTCCGTTCTGGGAAGCCGAGCCCGAGCATCAGGACTATCTGGAACGCTATCCCAACGGCTACACCTGCCATTTCGCGCGGCCGGGGTGGAAGCTTCCGGTGCGCCAAAAGGCTGCCGCATCATAGATTGACAGGGAGGCTATAGCATAGCCTTGCTCATCCGAGCAAAAGCCCGCCATGCCGAAGAGGCATGGCGGGCTTTTTTGCGTTCAGCTTGCTTCGCCAGGCCGGGGCCATTCAGGCCTCCGACGGAAACGCTGAACCGCTCCAGCTATCGATCCAGGCAGATTCCGCGCGGAAAACCGCGGCGCGCATCCTCCGAGCTGCGTTGGGCGGCTCAGCCCTTGGCGCGGCGGCTTTCATGTTCGTGGCTGCCGATCCAGTGGGCACGGATGCGGTCGCTGGCCTCGAGATAAGCCATGTCGATGAGATAGGTCAGGAGTTTTTCGCCGTCGGCTTCGGCCTTCTGGCGAAGTTCTCGCAATATCCCCTGCGCAAACTGCAGGTTTTCCATTTTGCTAGGCTGGTCCATGGGTACCCCCTAAATGTCTGCGCGATAAGTCTGGATCACTCCATGCTTGCATGAAAGTCGTAACATCGTGCGCGGTGTGGCTGCACTCGATTGCGCTAACGCCCGGCCAACGAACCTGTTGGACATTGGGCGAAAATGTCGATATTTTACGCGCCCAATCGGATAGCGACTATGAACGAAGACGAGGGCAGCACTCCTGACAAGTTGCAAGCCATGCTCGACGTGATTGCCAGGAGCGAGCCCTCGGTCGAGAACGGGCAAGTCGATTTTGGCCGGTGGAAAGCCGATGCGGCCCGGGCAGCCGGGGTGCTGATCGAATTTTACGGCGATGCGGCGCTTGAGCGCGCCAGGCTCATCGAACACCGATCGCCCCAATCGCATTTCGCGCGCATGGTCACGGCTGAGGTCGGCAAACGCGGCAAGCGAAGCTGACCCGCAAACGATCGGCGAAAGCTGCCTCAGGACGATCTTCGCCTCCTCAGCGTTCCGTCAAGCCGTTGCTCAACCTCTTCCTCGACGTTGTCCAGAAGATAGGACAATATGTCGTGTCCGATCGATCGCGCGATGTCCTTGGCCTGTTCGACGTGATTGTGGATCTCGCGCAGCGACTGTTCCTCGCAGGTGGCATCCTTCGTCAGATCGACGAACCAGCCAGGATAGAGTGCTGCCTCGCCCACGCCGTCTAAGTAACATTGGCCGACGGCCAGGATCTTGCGCAGCCCCATCTTTTCCGACCGGACCCTGTAGACTTCCCTGAAGCCCGATTTGCGCTCTATTGCCCTGCGGATCGCCAATCGGACCCTGGGCCGGTCATCCACATCGATGCTTTGCATGCACCGTTCCAGTGATGCGCCATGCGAGAATTCGTCGAGTGTCAGGCCGAAATAGTCTGAAAGGTTGGCGTCGCCATAGACGCGGTCACGCTTGACGTCCCAGGTCCAGAACCCGTCAATCGGTGGATACCGCATATGCATGTTTCGGCCGTGTTCAGGCGCCGACGTCATGAAAACCGCCCCGTCCGGTTTCAAGATTCGGCAGTACTATGTAGCAAAAAATGAAAGAAACAAAGGTGGCCTTTTGTACAAGGTCTGAAATCATAAGGCCTACTGCCTGTGGCAATTCCGGGCGTCATATTTCGACACAACCAGAAGGCAATGGTCTAAAAAATTTCTTAAGCCTAAAGAATTCTCACCTCGATATTGCAACTGCAGCTTGGTATTTCACATGCTTAACACAAGCGACCGGGAGGAGAAGCAAACCAAAAGGTTGTATTGGGAAAGAGGGCGTGGCTAAAAATTCTAGCGTTCCACAAAGCGGATAAAGCTCCATGGGCGTTGCTGCCTGAAAATCTGCAGATCACGACTCGTCGCGGATGCTATCGGCGGCTGATTGACCAGCAAACCTACCGGTGGTTGAAAGAGATGGAGCTTGGAGAAAAAGCTTGGCATCTCAATCAGGCAGCCGGGCCTTTCGAGGCGGGGTCGGCGGGGTCTTTGGACTGCAGGTCATTGCCGTTCAGACTTAAGTCTGCCGTCGACCCGACCTCGGCCGACTCTTGCTGCGGCCCCGGGTCGATTTCATCGCCGGCAACCGAATCAACGGCGACCCGATCATGATCGAACTGATGCGCCGCGGGGAGGGGCTGCAGCCAGGATTCGCGCCGTCCGATCCAGAGCTCGTAGTCCGGCACCAGCCCTTCAGTCGGCGCGACGTCGAGGCTGCCGATCGGGACCTCGACTTCCTCTTCGCCGACGAACGGAACGCGGCTTCCGCAGGTAGGGCAAAAACTTCGAGCGCCATAGGTGCTGGTGATCCCGCTGATTTCGAACGCCTGAAGCGGCCATACGGCAAAGGCATGGAAGGCCGATCCGCTTGTCTTGCGACAATCCTTGCAGTGGCAGAGGCCGACCCGGCGTGGCTCGCCGGCCACGCTGAACTGCACGCCGCCGCACAGGCAACTGCCGGTGCGCGCGATTTCAGGCATCGCCGTTCCTCCCGCTGTTACACGCAGAACCAGGTCGCGGCCGGCCAGTCCTGCTGTTGGCTCCTAAAACCCGCATGAGGTTGCTATGGTTCCGCACGGGATCGCAAGAGGCGGCTATCGGTCGAGAAGGTCGACCGGCTCCTCGCACCGATAGACGCGGCACTGGCCGTCCTTGGCGGGAACGATCGTCGATATTGGCCCTTCCGGCCAGTCGCACTCATTGCCGAATTGCCGCACGAAGCGGTCATAAGTTTCCGGACCGGTGGTCAAAACCACCGCATGGTCGCGTTTGATCCACGCCTGCGTCTCCGCGCAAGTCATGGCGCGCGTATCCGGCCGGGCGTCGGCGGTGCTCGCCGCGCACAGCAGCGTGGCGGCGCTCGACAAGTTGCCGGCGAGGCGTGCGATCGACAGGGTTCTCATGGACACCAGGCTTCGACACCAGGCTTCGGGGTTTTCGTACCGAATATGGACCGCGGCTAAAAGACCGCAAGATATTTGAGCAACGAAATGATTCCGATGATGATGACGATGATCTGCGCGATCTGCCGCGCGCGGGCATCGAGCGGCAAGCGCTGCACGAGATAGAGCACCAGAATCACCACTAGGAAGGTGATCAGGATGCCGATGAGTACCGATGCGCCCATAAGCGAGCCTCCGTTGTCCCCGGGATTCCCTTAACCGGGCTGCCCCAAACGTCGCGCATCTGAAAAAGGTTCCGCGAGGGCGAAGTGGAACGGGAGGTATGGCGCAGCGTTGTTCAGCACATTTGAATATTCAAGGATGCGAACATGAAGGAAATCTTCAGCACCGCGGCCACATTGCGTCGATCGCGATTGCGATCGCGCTGATGTTTTTGGTCCCGACCAGACTTGAAGCCAATCCCGGGCCGCCGATCGTGTCATCCCACTCGGTCAGGGCCGAATAGCATCGGCCCGGAGCCGAGTGGAACATGCGCGCCCCTTGCGAGTTGATTTCGTGATGAAAAGCGCCGGGTTGCGCTTCAGAGAGAGGAAGAGAACATGGGTCTCGGCACAATTCTTATCATTATTCTCATTCTGGCTTTGCTTGGCGGTTTCAGCGGCCTGGGCGGCGGGCCGTTCTACGGCACGGGCTATTATGGCGGCGGCGGTCTCGGGTTGGTTCTTGTCATCGTCATTATTCTGGTCGTGCTCGGACGGATCTAAAGCATGTCTCCCGAAAGTGGGAGCCAGTTTCGGGATAAAGACATGCGAGACTTAAAGCGCGTGGAGCGAATCCGAAGGATCGCGACGCGCTTTAAGAACAGCCAGAGCAGTCAGGCCGGACAAATCAAGCCAGCGCGTCCCTGAGCTTCGCCGCCAATTGCTCCAGCGTGAACGGCTTGGCGATGAAGTGCACATCGTTGTCGAGCACGCCATTATGCACGACGGCGTTGCGCGTGAAGCCGGTCATGAACACCACTTTCAGGGAGAAGGATTGCCTGCGTGCCTGTTCGGCGAGTTGCCGGCCATTCATGCCAGGCATCACGATATCCGTCAGCATCAGCGCGATGGCGGCGTTCTGCCCGAGTTTTTGTAAGGCTTCGTCACCGCCCGCGGCTTCGATGACGGTATAGCCGAGCTCCAGCAAGGCAGCGGCCGTCGAAGCGCGCACGCGGGCATCGTCCTCGACGAGCAGCACGGTTTCGGTTGCGGGAACATCGCTCCTGTTGCCGGCCTTCACCGGCTGCGCCGCTTCCTCCGGCCCGGTGAAGCGCGGAAGATAGATCCTGATTGTCGTGCCTTCGCCGGGCTCCGAATAGATTTTGACGTGTCCGCCGGATTGCTTGACGAAGCCGAACACCTGGCTGAGTCCGAGCCCTGTTCCCTTGGCCGCGGGCTTGGTGGTGAAGAATGGCTCGAAAGCCTTGGTCATGATGTCCACCGGCATGCCCGCGCCGGTATCCGTCACCGCGATCATGACATACTGACCGGCCTTCACTTCGGGATGCGCCGCCGCATAGGCCTCGTCGAGATGGCAGTTGGCGGTCTCGATGGTAAGCTTGCCCTCTTCATCCATGGCGTCGCGCGCGTTGACCGCCAGGTTGATGATCGCGTTCTCGAGCTGGCTCGGGTCGGCATGCGTCTTCCAAAGCCCGCCCGCCAGCACCGTTTCGATCTCGATCGCATGGCCGAGCGTGCGCCGCAAAAGGTCCGACATGCCGGTGACAAGGCGATTGGCATCGATGATCTGCGGCGCCAGCGGCTGCTGCCTGGAAAAGGCAAGCAGCCTGGCGGTGAGGTTGGCGGCGCGTCCCGCGGCATCGGCCGCCGCCTCGACGAAGCTCTGCACGTCATGCTCGCCGCGAGCGAGCTTGCGCTGCGCGAGGTTCATGGCGCTGGTGATGACGGCCAGCAGATTGTTGAAATCATGCGCGATGCCGCCCGTGAGTTGGCCCACCGCTTCCATCTTCTGCATCTGGCGAAGTTGCGACTCCGCCTTCTCACGCGTGTCGATCTCGTTGAGCAGCGCCGCGTTCTTGGCGCTCAATGCGTCCTGCGCGGCGGCCACATCCTGGAAGCGGCGGCTGGACTGGCGGATCGTGTAGATGCCGAGCAGCATGATGCCCAGCAGCGCCGCGAACGAGCCGACGCGCAGCCAGCCTTCGATCTGCTCCATCCGCTCGGCACGGGCAGCGAGGCTCGCGCCGTCGATGCGCCGGATCGCATCGATGTTGGCGCGGATCTGGTCCATGTCCAGCTTACCCCTGCCGCCGCGCACGATGTCCAGCGCTTTCGCCGTGTTGCCCGTGTCGTAGAGCCTGATCGTCTCAGCGAGCTCCGCTTGCTCGCGGGCAAGCGCGTCCTTGATGCCGACCACCTGTTGCGCCCGATCGCTGCCGACTGGAAACATCTCATCGACGCGCTTGAGCAGCGCCGGCAGCGCCTCGACAGCATGCTGGTACGGCAGGAGATAGTTTTTCTCGCCGGTCAGCAGATAGCCGCGCTGGCCGGTCTCGGCATCCTGGGCGAGCGAAAGCAGGCTTGAGAGCGTTTGCTGGGCTTCGATCGCTTCGCGGCTGGCGTTGCGGTCGGCGATCTGCGCTTCGGCGAGAATGGCGCGAGCGGCTATGATCAGCGCGACAACGGCAAAGCCGGCAAGAAGCGGAAGCGCTTGCCATCGCAGGGCGCGTCGCAGTCGGACGATCATTGCTTTGCAGAGGCCTGCGAAAAATCGTGAAATTCGCCAAGTGGTAGGCGGCAGTGAAGCGCAAGGCAATAGCCAAGTCCAAGGGCATTGATCGCAACAGCCCCGGCGGACCTGGCTATGTCAAACTTTAATGACGGCCGCCTTGAGCCAATGCCAGAGTACAGGATTCCGCTCTGGCGACGCTGTGATCTTTCGGCGGCTGTCGGGTGCCGCTAGCTACCGCGCCCGCTGCATTCGAGGCAGGCGATGCTGTGTCCTGGGCAGTTAAGCCGGTGCGTGCCCTCCGGGCAGCAATGGCCGTTCGAGCTCAGCCAGCGCGCGCAAACGAAAATTTTCTTTGCCCCGTGACAGCGGGGGCATTCCCGCGGACGCATCAATTCCTCCCGCGATGGGACGCGATGTTCCGCTTCAACGACCGTGTTCATCCGTTTCGTCCCCAACGCCTGGATTATCGGTCAGATATGTTAATTCACTGTTCTTTACATTAGGGTTTATGAATGTGAAAGCCATGAAAGCGTCATCACGCTTTGGTGCGCTCGCACGCTTTCCCTTTCCGCCGCCCTTGCTAAATGCGAGACCGCCCTGTCCTCCGGCCGATTCTGGCGGACGGGACAGGCAACGGGAACCCTCTTGCAATGACATGGACCGGCGCGGGCGCGCTTTTAATCCTCGTGCTTACCTATGCCGGCGTGGCGGTCGGCCGCATTCCCGGGCTGCGCCTCGACCGGGCCGGGATCGCGCTGCTCGGCGGCGCCGCCATGATCGCCATCGGCGCCATCGGCATCGAGGATGCCTACAAGGCCATCAATTTCGACACCATCACGCTGCTCCTCGGCATGATGATCGTGGTCGCGCATCTGAAGGTTTCGGGCGCGTTCCGCGCGCTGGGCGGCTTTGCCATCGAACACGCCCACGCGCCCTTCATGCTTCTGGTCATGGTGACGCTGTTGACCGGCGTGCTTTCGGCCTTCCTGGTCAATGACGCGATCTGCCTGGTGATGGCGCCGATCGTCGTCCATGTCACCCGCGTCATCAACCGCAATCCGGTGCCTTACCTCATCGCCACCTGCACGGCCTCGAACTGCGGCAGCGTCGCCACCATCACCGGCAACCCGCAGAATATGGTGATCGGCGCGCTGTCCGGCATTTCCTATCCGGCTTTCACGCTGGCGCTCGCGCCGGTGGCCCTGTTCGGCCTGGTCTGCGTCATCGTCATCATACGCATCGTCTACCGCGCCGAATTCTCCCGCCCCGCCGAACTCAGCCCGGAAGTGTATCGAGGCCGCATGCTGCCCGGACAGGTACTGAAGGCCACCATCGTCTGCGTGCTGCTGGCGCTCGCCTTCTTCGCCGGCGTTCCGGTCGCCAAGGCGGCGCTGATTGCCGGCGCTTTCCTGCTGGTCACCCGGGCAATCAAGCCTCGGCGCATCTATCGCGAGATCGACGGGCCGCTGCTCTTCATGTTCGCCGGCCTGTTCGTGGTGGTGGCGGGCGCCGAGCGCACGCTGCTCACGCCCGACATGATCGCCTGGGCGAAGAACGTCGGCCTCGACGATGTCTGGCGGCTATCCGGCTTCACCGCGGTGCTGTCCAACATCATGAGCAATGTGCCGGCGGTGCTGGCGCTGCGCCCCTTCATTCCCGGGCTGGAAAACCCGCAGCGCGCCTGGCTGGTCGTGGCGATGAGCTCGACGCTGGCCGGCAATTTCACGCTGCTCGGCTCGGTCGCCAACCTGATCGTCGCCGAGCAGGCCAAGGCTGCCGGCAAGGAGCTTTCCTTCTCCGCCTTCTTCAAGGTTGGCCTGCCGCTGACGCCGGTGACGCTTCTCGCCGGCACCGCCTGGCTGGCGTTCACCTTCTAGCCGCCGAGCCTCCTCAAGCTCGAAGATATTCTGCGCAAAGTCATCGAAACGATTGCGCAAACGTTTCGATCTCTCTATGGTTCGTTCAGATCCGCCGGAGAGCGGACGGGAAACGCGAGATTAGGGAGGGAGCGCTTGCGAGCACTCCGCACGAGCCGTCATGCCGACAATGGCTGAGGTGGCGCGCCGCGCCGGCGTCTCGGTTTCGACCGTCTCGCACGTTGTCAACCGCACGCGTTTCGTCTCGCCCGAGAAGGCGCAGCTCATCAACGATGCCATTGCCGCGATGGGCTATCAGCCCAATGAGCTGGCGCGCTCGCTGAAAGTCGCCTCGACCAACAGCGTCGGGCTCGCCATTTCGGCCATCTCCAATCCCTACTTCACCGATATCATCTGCGCGGTCGAGGCAGAATGCGCGCGCCTTGGCCTGATGGTGTTCCTGTCGGATACGCAGGAAGACCCGGACCGCGAGCTTCAGGTCGTGCGCGCGTTCCATCAGCGTCGCGTCGACGGTGTGATCCTGGCGCCGTCCGGCTCGCCTCAGCGCGCGATCGACTATCTCACTGAAAAGAAGCTGCCTTGCGTGCTGATCGACCGGTTCGCCGACGACCGCTTCGATCAGATCGGTGTCGAGAACGAGGCGTCGATGCGCTCGTTGATAGATCATGTCGCTTCCTTCGGTCACAGGCGCGTCGGCTACATCGCCGGCCAGCCGGGCCTCGCCACCACGCGTGAGCGTATCGAGGCCTTTCGCGCATCACTTGCGGCCAATGGACTTGAATGCCCGCCGCACTATGTCTCGATGGAGAATGTCGACACGGCAAGCGCCACGGCATCGACTCACGCGATCCTGTCGCTGCCTGCGCGACCCACCGCTTTGGTTACCGGCAACAACATGACGACGATCGGGGCAGTCCGCGCTATCCGCGAGAAGGGTCTTTCGATCCCGCGCGACCTCTCGCTTGTCGGCTTCGACGATTTCGAATGGGCCGACTGCTTCGAGCCTAGGCTGACGCTGGTCGAACAGCCTTGCACCGAGATCGGCCGCCAGGCGGCAACGCTGCTCAGCGAGCGCATCGCATCGAGCCATGCCCCGCCACGCGCTGTGCGGCTTCAACCGACGCTGCAGACCCGCGAATCCTGCGCGAGGCCGGCCAACACGAGGTCGATATGAGCGCGCCGCTGCTTTCCGTCACCGGCGCCGTAAAGCGTTTCGGCGGCGTGCAGGCGTTGCGCGGCGTCGACTTCGATCTGAAGGCTGGCGAGATCCACGCGTTGCTCGGCGAGAACGGTGCCGGCAAGTCGACGCTGATGAACCTCTTGTCCGGCGTCTACACGCCGGACGAGGGCGAAATCCGCATCGACGGCAAGCCGGTCACCTTCAACAACCCACGCGAGGCGCAAGCCGCCGGCATCGCCACCATCTTCCAGGAACTCGATCTCGTGCCCTCGCTCGATGTCGCGGCGAACCTCTTCCTCGGTCGCGAGCTGATACGGCCGGGCGGGGTGCTCGACGTGCCTGCGATGCGCCGCGAGGCCAAGCGGCGGCTTGAGGCGATCGAGCTCGCCATCGACCCGGCGCGCCTTGTCGCTGACCTATCGATCGGTCAGCGCCAGGTGGTGGCCATCGTCAAGGCGCTGTCCTATGCGTCCCGCGTGTTGATCATGGACGAACCGACGGCCGCGCTTACCGTCGGCGAGGTCGAACGTCTGTTCGAGATCATGAGGAAGCTCGCCGCCTCGGGCGTCGGCATCATCTATATATCGCACCGGCTGGAGGAAGTACCTGAGATCGCCGATCGCGTGACGGTGATGCGCGACGGCCGTGTCGCGGGCATCACCGAGCCGCACGCGCCCCAGGCCGAGCTGGTGCGCCTGCTTGTCGGCCGTTCGCTCGACGAGCTTTATCCCGCGCGCGCCAAATCGGCCGGCAAGACGCTGCTCAGCCTCAAGGATGCGAGCTTCAGGCTCGCCCGTGAAAGCGCCGGCTGGCAGCCGCCGAGCGGCATTTCGCTCGAGGTCAGGCAAGGCGAGATCGTTGGGCTCGCCGGCATCATGGGGGCAGGGCGCACCGAATTGCTGTCCGCGCTTTACGGCACGGGCCTTGCCGGCCGCTGGCAGGGCGAGGTGGCGGTCGACGGCAAGCCGGTGAGGCTCGATTCCATAAACGCCGCGCGCAAGGCCGGCATCGCCTTCGTCACCGACGACCGGCGCGGCAGCGGCCTGATGTTACGCATGGCGGTCGGTCTTAATCTGGTGATGTCAGTGATCCGTCGCATATCGCCGGCCGGACTGATGTCGCCGCGCCGCCAGGCCGAGGCGGTGACGCGATCCTTCGGCCAGTTCGATATCCGCCCGAAAAACCCGGACATCGCCGTCGGCGCGCTGTCGGGCGGCAACCAGCAGAAGGTCGTGCTGGCCAAGGAAATCCTCGGCAACCCGCGCCTGCTCCTGCTCGACGAGCCGACCCGCGGCGTCGATGTCGGCGCCAAGGGCGAGATCTACGCGAGGCTCAGAGCACTTGCTGCGCAAGGGCTGGGTATTCTGGTCGCATCGAGCGAGATGCCGGAGCTGATCGGGCTCTGCGACCGCATCGTGGTGCTGCGCCAGGGGCGCAATGTGGCGGAATTCAACGGCGGCGTCGACGAGCACACCGTGCTTGCCGCGGCTAACGGCAGGGAGGCCTGATGTCGGATCAGAGGATTGAGGGGACGGCCAACTCTGTACCGTCAGGCACGGCAGCGCCCAGACGTCGCGTCGACCCACTGGCCATCGTCGTGCGTTTTCAGAGCCTGATAGGCCTGGTGCTGGTGGCGATCGGCGGCGTCATCTTCTCGCCCCGGCGCCACGGCGAGATATTGTTTCTCAACCCCGACAACATCGCCAACATCGTGCGCGCCGTGTCCGAGACCGGCATCATTGCCATCGGCATGACCTTCGTCATCATCACCGCCGGCATCGATCTCTCAGTCGGCGCGGTGCTAGGCCTCTCCGCCGTCGTCACCGCGACCATGATGATCTCCGGCGGCTTCGGGCTGATCCCGACCATCCTTGCCGTGCTCGTCATGGGCATCGTCTTCGGCGTCGTACAGGGCACGATCTCCACCCGCTTCCGTCTGGAGCCGTTCATCGTCACGCTGGCCGGCCTGCAGGCGGCACGCGGCCTGGCGCTGATCGTGTCCGGCAACCAGTATATCAACATTTCCTATGGCGACGGCCCGGGCCTGGCGCCGCCTGTCTTCGCGGTGCTGGGCGAGCGGCTGTTCGACAACACCGTGCCGGTGGCGACCATCGTCTTCATCATCTTCGCCGCGATTGCCACGCTGGTGCTCAACACCACGCGCTTCGGCCGCTACGTTTATGCCGTCGGCGGCAACGAGCGCGCCGCCCGCATTTCCGGCGTGCCTGTGTCCATGGTGAAGATATCGGTCTACGCCATCACCGGCTTTGCCTCGGCACTTGCGGGCATCGTCCATGCCGGCCAGTTCAATTTCGGCAGTGCCAACGATGGCATGGGCTATGAACTGACGGCCATCGCGGCCGTCGTCATCGGCGGCACAAGTCTGTTCGGCGGCGCCGGCTCCATGGTCGGCACCGTCGCCGGCACCATCATGCTCGGCGCTTTGGCCAATATCCTTCAGCTCAACAACATCACCCCCGCCACGCAGCTGCTCGCGACCGCCGCGATCATCGTGCTGGCGGCAGTGCTTCAATCCCTCGTTCGCCGCCGCGAGGGATTGGGTCGATAGGAGAGTCGGCGGCAGCGTCCCGAAAAGCAACCAAGGTCCGGCACCCGAGCCGGACGAGGAGGAGATTGAGCATGAGAACCACACTGATAGGATCGCGCGTCCTTCGGGCCGCGCTGCTGGCCGGTGCCGGCCTTTGCATCGCAGGCAGTGCCCAGGCGGCCGAGCCGCTGGTGAAGGCCTGCGCCAAGGACGGCCAGTTCGTCATCGGCTTTTCACAGGCCAACAATGCCGAGCCCTATCGCCAGCACGTCAACGACGAGCTGATGGCGGCGGCCAAGGAAGTGCCGGGCTTCACGCTGCAGATCGCCGACGGTGCCGGCAACGTCAACACGCAGACCTCCCAGGTCGACAATTTCATCACCCAGAAGGTCGATGTCCTGCTGATCTCGCCCTTCGAGGCCGCTCCGCTGACGCCAGCCGTCAAGCGCGCCATGGATGCCGGCATTCCGGTGATCGAGCTCGACCGCAAGACGGTGGGCGATCCCGGCAAGGACTACACGGCCTTCATCGGCGGCGACAATTTCAAGATCGCCGAGGAAGCCGGCAAGTTCACGGCGACGAAGCTGTTGCCCGACGGCGGCGAGGCGGCGGTGCTGGAAGGGCTGCCGAGCTCGACGCCGGCGGTGGAGCGTCTCAACGGCTTCAAGGAAGGCGTGAAGGCGAACTCAAAGATCCAGATCGTCGCCGAGCAGGCCGCCGACTGGGTTCCGGATAAAGCCCAGACCGCCTTTGCCGCGATGCTGCAGGCGCATCCCGACATCAAGGTCCTCTATGCCTCGAACGACATGATGGCGGCGGGCGCGCTGCTGGCCGCCAAGGGCGCCGGCAAGGACGTCAAGATCATCGGCACCGACGGCCTGCCTGGCCCGGCCGGCGGCATCGAGGCGGTGGCCAAGGGCGATTGGGCGGCGACGTTCACTTACCCGACCGGCGCCAAGGAAGCGATCGAGATGTCGAAGAAAATCCTGCTCGACTGCGCGACATCGGTGGATGCGACGGTGACCGTCGATACCACCGCCATCACTTCGGAGAATGCCAAGCAGTTGGCGGGAAAGTAACCGCGGACCCCTGCATCGACCTGTTGCGACAAGGCCCTCCGGGGCCTTGTTCGTTACCCGGCGGTCAAGTCGCCTTGCAGCTAAGGTCGGCCTGCTGACGCCGGCGCCTGGCTGGCCTTGTCCTGAAGAGGCTGCCCTTCGGACGCCTCAATCGACGCGCCGGGAGCGTCCACGATCTAAGCTGCGTGTTTGCCTGCCATCCTAGCCCGTATCAGCGTCGCGGCGGCATGGCCGGCGGCATTGACGTAGTCGGGATTGTGGTGGATCAGCATGCTGGAAAAGGCGCCGTCCATCAAAAGCACGATCTCGCGCGCCAGCATTTTCGCCTGGGCGACATCGTGGCTTGAAAGCGCGCCGGCCAGCCATTTCTCGAAATTGGTTTTGTGACGCGCCCCAGCCTTCACCGCCGGATGTCCCGGCATCGCTGCAAGCTCGGCCGCCGTGCGCAGGAAGCCGCAGCCCTTCCATCTGGGATGGCGGGCAACCCGCGCCAGGTTGGTGAAGATCGCCTCGACCTTTTTGTCCGCGCCGCCCTCCGCCGCGTCAAACCAGCCCGCCATCTGCTCGAGATTGGGTTGGTCGCGCCCATCGAGATAGGCCGCGATCAGGTCGTCCTTGCTCTTGAAATGGTAGTAGAGCGTGCGCTTGGTGAGCCCGGCTTTCTCGGCCACGGCATCGACGCTGACGCGGCCTATGCCTTCGGCATAAAAGAGCTTGGTCGCCGCATCGACCAGGCGTTTTCGCGTGGGATTGGTCTTTTCGTTCATCGCGAAAGTATACCGACTAGTGAATATACAAGCAACCGAAAGCCTGCTCCTTATCCCGCCGAGCCACCGGAAAAAAAGCTATGACCGACCTTGTGCTGAGCGAGACGCGTGACCGCGTCGCGATCCTCACCCTCAACCGCCCCGACAAGCTGAACGCGCTGAATTACGCTGATCGACCGGCTGCTTTCGCGCCTCGACCTGATCGAGACGGATGATGACGTGCGCGCCGTTATCCTCACAGGGGCAGGGCAGCGCGCCTTTTCTGCCGGCGGCGATATCCACGAATTCTCATTGAGCGTGGCCGAGGGCACCGATGTTGCGCTGCGCGATTTCGTCACGCGCGGCCAGCGTCTGACGGCGCGGCTGGAAGCGTTCCGCAAGCCGGTGATTGCCGCTGTCAATGGCCTCGCCTTTGGCGGTGGCTGCGAGATCACCGAAGCGGTACCGCTGGCGATCGCCAGTGATCGCGCCTTGTTTGCAAAACCCGAGATAAGGCTCGCCATGCCGCCAACCTTTGGCGGCACGCAGCGCCTGCCGAGGCTGGCCGGCCGCAAGCGCGCGCTGGAGCTGCTGTTGACCGGCGAGACATTTTCGGCCGGACGCGCCGCCGAGCTTGGCCTGATCAACCAGGTCGTGTCCCACGAAGAACTGATGCGGGCGGCCTTTGATCTTGCCCGCCGCATCGTCAGTCATTCGCAGACGGCGGTCGCCAGCATCCTCACAGCGGTGGCGCGTGGCATCAACTCGAGCATAGCGGAAGGCCTGCTGGTGGAGGCCGAGCAATTCGCCCGCGTGGCCCCGACAGCAGACCTGCGCGAAGGCTTGAGCGCCTGGATCGAGCGGAGGCAGGCGGTCTATGAAGGTTCATGGGCGCATGTCGCGCGGCCGGACAAGGCCACACCCGCCACGCGCCGTCTCGACCGGGCGGCCGGCTTGCCTGGCTGACGCCTTGCCTGAACCGGCTCGGCGTTTCGCGAAAGCGCTGAACCGCTTCAGCTTCTATCCAGGTCCGGGCGGAAAACCATTGCCGCGTTCCTGGAATTGCTCTTGGAGCGGTTACCGTTTCACGGAAACGGCGAACCGCTCTATCTGCTTGTTTTTTGCGCAATTCCAGACGGAAGACCGTGTCAAACTTTCCTGGAATTAGGCCACCGCTTTCAACGGCGCCTCGCCTCCCAGCTGCACGCGAGCGGCCGCCGCCAGCAGGTCGGTCTGCGTGATCAGCCCGAGTATATGCCGGCCGCCATCGACGATCACCGCCGCATGACTGCGCCCATCGGTCAGCGTCGGCAGCAGGCTCATCGCCGGCATGTCGGGCAAAGCGGTGCTTGCTTTCGACATCACTTCTCCCACCGTGCCGGTCGCTTTCGTCAGCTCGCGCAGGCCGATTGCGCCGGTGAGCCGCCCTTCCGCATCGACGACCGGCAAGGTGCGGATGTTGTGGTCGATCAAAAGGGTGCGCGCCTCGTCGGCCAAAACCGTCTCCGGCACCGAGATCACGTCGCGGGACATGATGTCCCGGCAAAGCAGCGTGCGTTGCGAGCGCACCATCGCTTGCAACTCGACCTGGCGCAGCAGGCGCTCCAGGTCGTCACGGTTGATGTCGAAGGTTTCGTCGAGCGCCGAGAGCGCTGCATCGACATCCTCGGGCCGGAAGCCGACGCGCTCGGCCGGCGGCCGGTCGGCCGTGCCGTGACCATTGGCGACCGGCACGTGCACATGGGGATAGTTGCGCCGCGACAGCTTGTGGAAGAGGAGGCCGAGCGCCACCAGCACGATGGAGTTCAGCGCCACCGGCACGAAGGGGAACAGAAAGCCGGCGGCCGCAACGGCCGGCCCGCCGATCACGCCGGTCAGCGCCGCAGCCCCTCCCGGGGGATGCAGGCAGCGGGTGAACGACATGGCGGCGATGGCCAAGGCTACGGCCAAGCCGGAGGCGATCACCGTGTCATGCACAAAATGCGCCACCGTCACCCCGACCAGCGCCGAAATCGTGTTGCCGCCGACGATCGACCAGGGCTGCGCAAGCGGGCTCGATGGAACGGCAAAAAGCAGCACCGCGGAAGCGCCCATCGGCGCCACCAGCATCGCCACAAGCGGGCCGCTGCCCATTGCGAGCCCGCTGATCATGCCGGTGAGTGCGATGCCGATAGTCGCGCCGATGCAGGCAAGCAGCCGCTCGCGAAGCGTCGCTCCGGCAAGGATTGGAACAAAGAGGCGGAACGCCATGGCAAGCCTTGGTCGAATGGGTGGAATTGCGCTCCACGCAATGCCGCTGAAGTCACGGATTTGGAAGCCAAGCCAATCCGTATATTCGCGGCCGGAGAGAATATTATTTCGCGGCGCGCTGCGGAGGACATGCCGCTAGCGGCCCAGGCTTTGTCAATCGCGTCAAGGCGTTACGATGGTTTGCGGAATCTGCTGGGCAACTCGCCGGAATGTCCCCGCTTCGGCCAAGGGTGCGTTGGCGCAGTATAGCGGCGGGCCGCGGCCGGGCAGGGTGGGTTGCGCGCCGGCATTCGGAAGATTGCCGCCAAGCAAGCGAGGCGCCGTGCGCGCCTCGCTCTCCCAGCGGCGGGCCAGGGGGCGGCGGGTTAAGGGGCCACCTCCACATGGCCCTTCATGTTGGGATGGAAGCGGCAGAAATAGTCGACCGCTCCCGCCGTCTTCAGCGTGACTTTACCCTTCGACTTTGCCGGGATCATCACATCCCAGCCGCCTTTGACCGTGGCGGTGTGGGCGAGAATATCCTTGTTTGTCCACTCAATCGTGTCGCCAACTTTGGCCTGAACGCTGGCCGGCGAGAACACCAGCTTGTCGATCGTCACCTCGATGGTCGCCGCGAAGGCCGGCGATGCGCCGAGCGCCAACGCCAGTGCGGGGCCGAGAAGCCGCGGCCTCATTTCAGCATGCCGGCGACATGTTCGGCATGCTGCTCATGCCCCTGGAAGATCTTGAGCCCGGTCACCAGCAGCCTCTTCAGCTCGGCATTGCTGGCCGAGGGGATGAGCAGCGTTTCGAGCGCGCCGTTGACCTGCTTGTGATAGGCCACTTCGTTCTCGATATAAGCCTTGTCGAACTCGGCGCCCTTGAGCGTCGCCAGCTTGGCGCGCTCCTCCTTGGCGGCCTTGGCCAGCGCCTTGCTGGTATCATTGTCCTCGGGCGTGACCTTCAGCTTCTTCACCAGGTCGAGCGCCTGCTTGTTCACCGCTTCATGGTCGCGCTCCATGTCCTTGGCGAAGTCGACGATCTCCTTGTTTTTCGATTTCTCGATCGCCAGCTTGGCGGCCTCGATGTCGATTGCGCCGGCCGTATAGGCGATGTGGGCAATCTGCGGGTCGGTGGGCTTTTCGGCGGCCAGCGCCAGCGGCGCGGTGCTCATCAGCAAAAGGGCGGCGAGGGCGGCGGTCGGTCGCATAAACATGGCATCTCCTTCGCCCGGCGCATCGGCTTCGGGCTTCATCTGAGGGTTGACGGCCATTGGATGCTGGGAAGCGAGAAACGTTCCCGCGAAAATCAGTCTTCGAAACCCAGGCGCTTCATCACCGCCTGGGTCAGCCGCTCGCAGCGGCGGCCGGCGAAGGGGAAGGCGTCGAGCAGTACCGGACCGATCTCGTCGTCCAGCGCCTTGCGCACCAGGGCGCGCGCCCGGTGCAGCCGTGTCTTAACTGTCTCAGGCCGCACGCCCAGAAGGTCGGCCGTTTCCTCGATGCTCAGGCCCTCGATCACGCGGGCGACGAAAACGCTGCGGTAGACATCGGGAAGGCTGTCGGTCGCCCGTTCGACGAGACCGAGGATCTGCCGCTGCGCCATCGTCCGCTCCGGATCGTCATTTGGGTTTAAAGGAAACCGGATGATCTGCGCTTCCGGGCTCTCAGGTATCGCGACGACGCGCTTGCGCCTGCGCAGCCGGCCGAGGGCCTCGTTGATGACGATGCGCGACAGCCAGGTGGAAAGCGACGCCTCGCCGCGAAAGGCGTCGAGACTGGCGAAGGCGCGCATATAGGCCTCCTGCACGATGTCCTCTGCCTCGGCATCGTTGCGCACCACGCCGCGCGCGATGCGGTAGAGCCGCTGGTTGTGTGTCTTGATGATGGCACGGCACGCATCCGGATCGCGCGCCAGCGCCCGGCGCACCAGCGCCATGTCGCCGGCCCCGCCCGCGCCGAACCTGGCGGCTTCAACAGCAGGCCTTCTCATCTCGCTCCGATCTCCCGGCAGTTTTTGCATCCGCAATTGGATGCGCCTGCCGGCAAAAGGTTCCCGAGTGGATTGCGGTACTATGCTATCGCTTCGCCCGAGGCGTGTCTGCGGCTGCAAACGTAGCGGCCGGCGCCTACTGATCAGCTTTTCACTAGGCGGCAGCCGCCGCGGTCAGCCCACGCGCGATGTCGGCCTTGAGGTCCTCGACATCCTCCAGCCCGATCTGCAGGCGGATCAGCGAACCGGCATACGAACCCTTGGCAACCGTGCGGTCGCCGAGGAAGACCGGAACGGCGAGGCTCTCATAGCCGCCCCAGGAATAGCCGAGGCCGAAGATCTTGAGCGCGTCGAGGAAGGCGTGCTGGGCCTTCTGGCCGCCACCGTCGAGCACGATCGAGAAGACGCCGCTGGAGCCGCAGAAATCGCGCTTCCAGAGCGCATGGTCGGGATGGCTTTCGAGTGCCGGGTGCAGCACCTGCGCGACCCCCGCCTGCTCCTCCAGCCAGCGCGCGATATCGAGCGCGGACTTGCGGTGATGTTCGAGCCGCACCCCCATGGTGCGCAGGCCGCGCAGCACCTGGTAGATGTCGTCGGGTCCCGAACAGCAGCCGAGCGTGCAGAAGCCATCATAAAGCTGCTTCCAATATGTCTCGTTGGCCGAAACCAGGCCGAGCAGCACGTCGGAATGGCCGGCCGGATATTTCGTCGCCGCCTGGATCGAGATGTCGACGCCATGGTCGAGCGGCTTGAAATAGAGCGGCGTCGCCCACGTATTGTCCATCATCACGATGGCGTTCGCCGAATGCGCGGCCTTGGCGATCGCCGGTATGTCCTGGACCTCGTAGGTGTTCGATCCCGGCGATTCGGTGAACACCACCCTGGTGTTGGGCCTGATCAGCGAAGAAATGCCGGCGCCGATGCGCGGCTCGTAATATTCGACCTCAATGCCAAGCCGCTTCAGCATCGTATCGGCGAAGTGGCGCGTCGGGTGGTAGACGCTGTCGACGATCAAGAGATGGTCGCCGGCGGCGAGGAAGGCGAGCAGCGGCACCGTCACCGCCGCCAGTCCCGAAGGCACCGCGACGGTGCCGGCCGAGCCTTCCAGCGCATCGACGGCGAGCGTCAGCGCATCCATCGTCGGCGTGCCGCGCGTGCCGTAAGTGTATTTCTGGCTGCGTCCGGCCATCGAGGCGGCATCGGGGTAAAGCACCGTGGAGGCGTGCACGACCGGCGGGTTGACGAAGCCGAAATAGTCGCGCGGGTCGTTGCCGGAATGGGCAAGCAGCGTGTTGGTGCCCATTTCGATGCCGTCTTTAGCCATGGTTCGTCGCCAGCCAATTGATCTAAGGAGTCTAATGATGTCAGTGACCAGCCATAAAGCGGCGACCAGGCCCGCGCAACCGCGCCGGGCTCGCCAAAACCGGTCTTCGGCTGGGCCAATCCAACCCCGTCCGCGCCCGATAAAGCACCGCTATTGCCGAAGCGGATTCGGCCGCCGGCTCATGGATTCGCCCCGCCGCAACTTGACTGATTTGTTCGCATGGCCTGCCGATTTCATGGGCTCTTGTCCGCAATTCAGGCATTTGCGGCAATTGCTTTTCAAACCTTTGGGGTTTCGGTCATTTCCCTTGACCTCACAGGAATAATCGCCTTCGATGCGTTTCGTGAATGGGAGGCAGCGCATCGGCATCCGATGCGGGTCCGGGAGTGGGCCTTGAAGTGGGAGCTGCATTCACAAACGAAAAAAGATCAAGCGTCGCCTGACAGCAGGGGCGCCTGTAACAGAAAAGGGTATGTGGGTCATGAAACACATTGCAATCGGCATTCTTGGCGCCGCCGCGCTCGGGTTCATGGCGTCCGCCGCTTCGGCAGGCACGCTCGATACCGTGAAGCAGAAGGGCTTTCTTCAGTGCGGCGTCTCGACCGGCCTCGCCGGCTTTTCGGCGCCGGACGACAAGGGTGACTGGAAAGGCATCGACGCGGACTTCTGCCGCGCCGTTGCGGCCGCCGTTTTCGGTGACGCCTCCAAGGTCAAGTTCACGCCGCTCAGCGCCAAGGAGCGTTTCACCGCGCTGCAGTCGGGCGAGATCGACCTCCTGTCGCGCAACACCACCTGGACCAGCAACCGCGATAGCGCGCTCGGCCTCGATTTCGTCGGCGTCACCTACTATGACGGCCAGGGCTTCATGATCAACGCCAAGAAGCTGCCGGGCGTGAACTCCGCGCTGCAGCTTTCGGGCGCCGCCGTCTGCGTGCAGAGCGGCACCACGACCGAGCTGAACCTCGCCGACTACTTCAAGAAGAACAAGATGGAATACAATCCCGTCGTGTTCGAGAAGCTGGAAGAGGTCAACGCCGCCTATGATGCCGGCCGCTGCGACGCTTACACCACCGACCAGTCCGGCCTCTATGGCATCCGCCTGACGCTGTCCTCGCCGGCCGACCATGTCGTGCTGCCCGAGATCATCTCCAAGGAGCCGCTTGGCCCGGCCGTGCGCCAGGGCGACGACCAGTGGGCGCATATCGCGCGCTGGACCTATTTCGCGCTTTTGAACGCCGAGGAAGCCGGCGTCACGCAGGCGAATGTCGAGGAGATGAAGACGTCGACCGACCCGAACATCCAGCGCCTGCTCGGCACCGAGCCGGACGGCAAGTATGGCGCCGATCTCGGCCTCTCGAACGACTTTGTCGTCAACATCGTCAAGGCTGTCGGCAACTACGGTGAAATGTTCGAGCGCAATGTCGGCTCGGGCAGCCCGCTCAAGATCGCGCGAGGGATCAACGCGCTGTGGACCAAGGGCGGCCTGCAATACGGCCCGCCGATCCGCTGATCGAAACGTGATCCGGGAGGCAGGTCGTCTGCCTCCCGGTTTCTCTTTCCAGGGGACGGTCCATGGCTTCGCAGGAAATCCTTCGCGAGGAGCCGAGCCGCGGCTCCTTCATCAATGACCCCAGAATACGCAGCCTGTTCTTTCAGACGCTGGTCGTGATCCTGCTGTTCAGCTCGATCTGGTGGATCATCCACAACGTCATCGAAAACCT
Source organism: Mesorhizobium sp. WSM3859 (assembly GCF_002295065.1). Taxonomy (GTDB): domain Bacteria; phylum Pseudomonadota; class Alphaproteobacteria; order Rhizobiales; family Rhizobiaceae; genus Mesorhizobium. The sequence continues at coordinate 27,878 of NZ_NSGG01000017.1, read as the reverse complement.
CCAGCGCCTGCACATTGCCTCAGGCTTCGGCTTCCTCAGGAGCAGGGCCGGCTTCGATATCTCCGACACGCCGATCGCCTACACGTCCGACTCGACCTATTTCCGCGCGCTGGTCGTTGGTCTGCTGAACACGATCATCGTTGCCGTCGCCGGCATCGTGCTTGCCACCATCGTGGGCTTCGCCATCGGCATCGGCCGGTTGTCGCAGAACTGGCTGATCCGCAAGATCTGCACCGTCTATGTCGAGATCTTCCGCAACATCCCGCCGCTGCTGGTCATCTTCTTCTGGTATTCGGGCGTGCTCGCCGTGCTGCCGCCGCCGCGCGAGAGCATCCATCTGCCGTTCGGCTCCTTCCTCAACCAGCGCGGCTTCTATTTGCCGCGCGCCGTCTGGGGGGACGGTTCCTGGCTGATTGGCGTGGCACTGCTGCTCGCCATCGCAATGGCCTGGTTCGTCGCCCACAGGGCGCGACAGCGGCAGAGGGCGACCGGCCAGCAATTCCCGGTGTTCTGGACCTCCGTGGCGCTTATCGTCGGCCTGCCGGTGCTGGCCTACCTGGCCAGCGGCATGCCGCTCACCTTCGACTTCCCGAAGCAGTCGACCTTCAACCTGACCGGCGGCTTCTGGGTCAAGCCGGAGTTCTTGTCGCTTCTGCTGGCGCTTTCCTTCTACACGGCGGCCTTCATCGCCGAGATCGTGCGCGCCGGTATCAGGGGTGTCAGCAAAGGGCAGAGCGAGGCGGCGGGGGCGCTCGGCCTGCGTTCCGGCCCGATCCTGCGGCTGGTGGTGATCCCGCAGGCGATGCGCATCGTCATCCCGCCGCTGACCAGCCAGTATCTCAACCTGACCAAGAACTCTTCGCTGGCGATCGCCATCGGCTACCCCGATCTCACCGCCACCGCCGGCACGGTGCTGAACCAGACCGGACAGGCGGTTGAGGGCGTGTTCATCATGATGATCGCCTATCTGGTGCTGAGCCTGGTGACATCCTTCGTCATGAACATCGTCAACGCCAGAATGGCGCTGGTGGAGAGGTAGGGCCATGCAGGAACACGATATGTCCTGGGTGCGCACGGAGATGGCGCTGGCGCAGCCGGCGCCGCCGACCGAACGCGGCGCCTATGCCTGGGTGCGCAAGAACCTGATCGGCTCGGTCGGCGACACGATTCTCACGGTGCTGGGCATCGCCATCGTGCTCTGGGTCCTGCCGCAGGTCATCAACTGGGCCTTCATCAATGCCGTTTGGACCGGACCGGACCGCACGGTCTGCACCACCGCCTCGCAAGGCGGCATCCAGCCCGATGGCTGGACCGGCGCTTGCTGGGCCTTCGTCAACGCCAAGTTCGGCCAGTTCATGTTCGGCACCTATCCGGTCGAGGAGCGCTGGCGGCCGATCCTGGTCGCCATCCTGTTCGTGGCGCTGCTGGTGCCGATGCTGATCCCGCGCGTGCCGCGCAAGGGACTGAACGCGCTTTTGCTCTTCGTGGCGCTGCCGATCGTCGCCTTCTTCCTGCTGGTCGGCGGCGTGTTCGGCCTGCCGCATGTCGAGACCCCGCGCTGGGGCGGGCTGCTGGTCACGCTCAGCCTGTCCTTCGTCGGCATCGCCGTGTCGCTGCCGATGGGCATCGTGCTGGCGCTCGGTCGGCGTTCGAAGATGCCGATCATCAAATGGCTGTGCGTCGTCTTCATCGAGACGGTGCGCGGCATTCCCCTGATCACCGTGCTGTTCTTCGCCAGCGTCATGCTGCCGCTGTTCCTGCCGGAAGGCGTCAGTTTCGACAAATACCTGCGGGCGCTGATCGGCGTGTCGCTGTTTGCCGCCGCCTATATGGCGGAAGTTATCCGCGGCGGCCTGCAGGCGATCCCGAAGGGCCAGTATGAAGGCGCCGACTCGCTCGGCCTGGGCTACTGGCAAAAGATGGGCCTGATCGTGCTGCCGCAGGCGCTGAAGCTGGTCATTCCCGGCATCGTCAACACCTTCATCGGCATGCTCAAGGACACCAGCTTGGTCCTGATCATCTCGATGTTCGACCTGCTCGGCGTGGTGAAGCAAAACTTCGCCGACCCCAACTGGGCGACGCCGCAGACACCGAAGTCCGGCCTGATCTTTGCCGCCTTCGTTTTCTGGCTGTTGTGCTTCGGCATGTCGCGCTATTCAATGTACACCGAACGCCGCCTCGATACCGGCTACAAACGCTGATGCATATCGCCCAAAACTGTGGCGCGGTTTTGGGACATGCATCAAGAACAACGATAAGGGGAATTGGCCATGACCACCGAAAACGCCGTCAGCGCGGAAGACCTGAAGGTCGATGCCAAGAAGATGCACATCTCGACTACCGATGTCGCCATCGACATTGTCGGCATGCATAAATGGTATGGCGAGTTCCATGTGCTGAAGGACATCAACCTCAAGGTGATGCGTGGCGAGCGCATCGTCATTTGCGGTCCCTCCGGCTCCGGCAAATCGACCATGATCCGCTGCATCAATCGGCTGGAGGAGCATCAGAAGGGCAAGATCATCGTCGACGGCAAGGAACTCACCAACGATCTGAAGAAGATCGACGAGGTGCGCCGCGAGGTCGGCATGGTGTTCCAGCATTTCAACCTGTTCCCGCATCTGACCATCCTGGAGAACTGCACGCTGGCGCCGATCTGGGTGCGCAAGATGCCGAAGAAGCAGGCCGAGGAAATCGCCATGCATTTCCTCAAGCGCGTCAAGATCCCGGAACAGGCCAACAAATATCCGGGCCAGCTTTCCGGCGGCCAGCAGCAGCGCGTAGCGATCGCCCGTTCGCTCTGCATGAACCCGCGCATCATGCTGTTCGACGAGCCGACTTCGGCGCTCGATCCCGAAATGATCAAGGAAGTGTTGGAGACGATGGTGGGCCTGGCGGAAGAGGGCATGACGATGCTGTGCGTCACCCACGAGATGGGCTTTGCTCGCAAAGTCGCCAACCGGGTGATCTTCATGGATCAGGGCCAGATCGTCGAGCAGAACACGCCGGCCGAGTTCTTCGACCATCCGCGCCATGAGCGGACAAAGCTGTTCCTGTCGCAGATCCTGCACTGAGCGGCCACTCGATCGTCATCCTGGGGCGAAGCAAGGAGCGAAGCGACGCGCGCAGACCCTAGGATCCATGCGGTTACGCTAAGGCGTTGCAACGGCTCAGAATTCTACTCCGCCGCGCTTGATGACGGACGTCATGGCATCGATCCTCGGGTCAAGCCGAGGATGACGAAATCACGAGGCGACTGACTTGTCGCGCCCGATGAGAAGAGCGTTGCGATACCTTGCGATGCTGGTCGCAGCGGTGCTTCTCGCCGCCGCGCTCGGCACATTGGTGCCGCGCCCGCTCTGGCCCGCTGCGATGGCCGAAGGCCAGGGAACGCAGCACATTCTTGTGCTGAAGAACCCGATCCATACGGACATCGCTATCCCTCTCGATGACGGCGTTCGCCGGCGCTTCGCCTTCCTGGTCGATGCCGATCTGCCGATGGATGCCCCGGAAGCACGCTACATCGTCTTCGGCTGGGGCGGCCGCGCCTTTTATTTGGAGACGCCGACATGGTCGCAATTGAAGGCCGCGCCGGTGTTGAAGGCGCTGACGCTTGACGCCTCGGTGATGCATGTCGATGTCGCCGGCGCGATCAAGGACCCGCATCCGGATGTCGCAGGCTTCGACATCGACGAAGCGCATTTCGCGGCTCTCCTCGACTACATCGCCGCGAGCTTCCAGCAGGGCACGGGCGGACCCGTGGCTATCGAGAAAGCCGGCTACTCGGCCTACGACCGTTTCTATGAAGCCAATGGCCATTTCAACGCGCTGGTCGGCTGCAACACCTGGACGGCGGCGGGACTAAGGGTTGCCGGCCTGCGAACCGGTTGGTGGAACCCGCTGCCGGTATCGCTGTGGTGGTCGATGGGGCTGTATGACTAAGCGCTCGTCCTTGTAAAGAACGTCTCGTTCCTTCGCGCCCCCCTCTGTCCTGCCGGACATCTCCCCCACAAGGGGGGAGATCGGATGTCGCGACGGCATTCGCCAATGACCAACGTTGCAAGAGAAGCGCCGGCGGCGAAACTGCCAATCTCCCCCCAAGTGGGGGAGATGTCCGGCAGGACAGAGGGGGGCGCTGTCCCGCCAGCCTATCCGGCCGTCAGGCACCCTACCGCCGCACCACCTTCCGCTCCTCCCACCCATAAAGCCAGTCCAGATCGGCCGCGAGCTTCTCCGGCGGCCGCGTCGCCAGCACCAGATCGCGGGCGACCGCCACCGGTCCCCAGGCGTGCCAGGCGAGCTGGTTGAGCGCGCCGCGCTTGAGCACCCTTTCGACGCGTGGCCGCCTGAGGTTTTCCCAGACGGCGAGGCTGTGGGCCGGATCTCCGGGAAAGTCGGCGACCAGATTGGCGAGCATCGAGGCGTCCTCAATCCCCATGGCCGCGCCCTGCGCCGCGAACGGCGTCATGGCATGCGCGGCGTCGCCGATCAGCGCTATGCCTTGCGGGACCGCCCAGCGCCGTTGCCGGACAGTGTGCATTGGAAACGCCGTCCACGGCCCCGCCAGCGCCACGAGCCTTTCGAGAACGGCCGCGGTGCCACGCATGGCATTGGACAGAATGGCCGGGTCGGCATGGCCAGACCAGCCTTCCGCGATACGTTCGCCTCTGGTGAAGGCGGCGAGGTTGACGGTGCGGCCCTTGCTCACCGGGTAGGCGACCAAATGGAAGCCGGGATGCAGGAATGTTGTGACCCAGCCCGCCGCTCCGATCTCGGCAAAAGCCTGCCCGGCAGGGCTGTCGACCGCCACCGTGGCGCGCCAGGCCAGTCGGCCCGAAAAGCGGCTTTTCGCGAAAGCGAAGTCCCGGGCCGCAAGCTGCGCGCGAACCGTCGACCACACGCCGTCGGCTCCGACCAGCAGACCGGCTGCAACCGATATGGTTTTGCCTTCGGTCTCGACCGTCGCGGTCACGCTTCGCGCGTCGGCGGCGATGCCTGTCACCCGTGCGCCGGTAACGAGCTCGATATCGCGCCGATCCGCCACTTCCTCCGTCAGGGCCGTCTGCAGGTCGGCGCGGTGCGCCACCAGATAGGGCGCCCCCCAGCGCTGCTCGGCCGCGTGTCCAAGCGGCACGTGCGCCAGCTCGCGCAGGCTTCTCGCATCCTTCAGCACCACCGCTTCGGGCCGGACCGCGTTAGGCAACAGGCGGTCCAGTGCGCCAAGTCGGCGCAGGATGCGGGTCGCGTTCGGAGACAGCTGGAGGCCGGAGCCGGCCGCTTCGAGCTGCTTGGCCTGCTCGAACAGTTTCACCGGCAAGCCGCGGGCTGAAAAGGCGAGCGCTGCCGTCAGCCCGGCTATGCCTGCCCCGGCTATGACGACTTGCCGGGACCGTGTTTCAGTCATCGTCGGGGAAAAGGCTCAGGCAGCCTGATCGACATAGAGGCAGCCGGCCGGCTGCGTTTCCGTCGCCTTCAGCGACGGCGAATAGCGGTAGAGCGTCGAGCAGTAGGGGCAGACTTTTTCATTGTCGTCGCCCATGTCGAGGAAAACATGCGGATGATCGAAGGGCGGGTTGGCGCCGGTGCACATGAATTCCTTGACGCCGATCTCGATGACCGGATGGCCCGCGTCGTTCTGGAAATGGGGAATGCTACCGCCTGCCATCGTCGTCTCCAATAGGGTTCGGCCAGTGGGTGTGACCCCGCCTGCATCTGGAGCATAACATGCCAGTTTGCAAGATCGATGAAATCAAACTGTCGCAAAAGGCTGGCAGAGGATAAGTTGAGCCGGTTAAGCGCGTGAGGCCGGGCACGGAGCGATTCCGTGACGATCATGTGTCACAAAGAGATGTTAGGGCGTCGCCGGACGGCAAAATGCGGCGCTCCCAGGGACGGTTGCGGACAGAGCGGGAAACCATGAACGAACTGAAGCCGGTGCAGAGCGAGTTCATTACCGTCGAGGCGGCGAGCCCCGACGGCGGCAATCCCGACCGTTTCGTCAACCGCGAGTTTTCCTGGCTGCAATTCAACCGGCGCGTGCTGGAAGAGTCGCTCAACGAGCATCATCCGCTGCTCGAACGCGTCCGCTTCCTGTCGATCTCGGCTGCCAATCTCGACGAGTTCTTCATGGTCCGCGTTGCCGGCCTTGCCGGTCAGGTGCGTGAGGGGATCGCGCTGAAAAGCCCGGACGGCCGAACCCCCGAGCAGCAGCTCGAGCAGCTGCTGCGCGAGGTCGAGCGCCTGCAGGAGGACCAGCAGAAGAGCCTCTCGGTGCTGATGACCCTGCTCAACAAGGAAGGCATCGAAAGCATCACCCGCGACGCGCTGACCAAGGATGAGAAGACCTGGCTGGAGGAGCATTTCCAGGAACAGGTCTTCCCGGTGCTGACGCCGCTGTCGATCGATCCGGCGCACCCGTTCCCGTTCATCCCCAATCTCGGCTTTTCCATCGCCTTGCAATTGCGCCATCGCAAGAATGGCGAGGAGATGAGCGCGCTCTTGCGCCTGCCGGTGGCGCTCAGGCGCTTCATTCGCCTGCCGGACCGCAAGCGCCATGTGCGCTTCATCCCGCTGGAGGAGGCGGTCGGCATCTATATCGGCAAGCTGTTCCCCGGCTATGAGGTCAAGGGCTCGGGCACGTTCCGCATCATCCGCGACAGCGATATCGAGGTCGAGGAAGAATCGGAAGACCTCGTGCGCCTGTTCGAGACGGCGCTGAAGCGGCGCCGCCGCGGTTCCGTGATCCGCATCGAGTTCGACACGCTGATGCCGGCCGAATTGCGCGATTTCGTCGCCGGCGAGCTCGGCGTCTCGTCGAGCCGCATCAGCGTGCTCACCGGTCCATTGGCGCTCAACCAGATTTCCGAAATCGTCGCCATTCCGCGCGACGACCTGAAGTTCACCCCCTACAATCCGCGCTTTCCCGAGCGCATCCGCGAGCATGGCGGCGACTGCCTGGCCGCCATCCGCGAGAAAGACATCATCGTCCACCACCCCTACGAATCCTTCGACGTGGTGGTGCAGTTCCTGCGCCAGGCTGCCGCCGACCCGGAAGTGGTGGCGATCAAGCAGACGCTCTACCGCACCTCGAACGACAGCCCGATCGTGCGCGCGCTGATCGACGCCGCCGAGGCCGGCAAGTCGGTGACAGCGCTGGTCGAGCTGAAGGCGCGCTTCGATGAGGAGGCCAATATCCGCTGGGCGCGCGACCTCGAACGCGCCGGCGTCCAGGTCGTGTTCGGCTTCCTGGAGCTGAAGACCCACGCCAAGATGTCGCTCGTCGTGCGCCGCGAGGACGGCCGGCTGCGCAATTACGTCCATCTCGGCACCGGCAACTACCACCCGGTCACCGCCCGCATCTACACCGACCTGTCCTTCTTCACCACCGATCCGACGATCGCGCGCGATGTCGCGCAGATCTTCAACTTCATCACTGGCTATGCCGAACCGGCGGAGGAGATGCGCCTTGCCGTGTCGCCCTTCACGCTGCGCGACCGCATCCTGAAGCACATCGCCGAGGAAGTCGTCCATGCGCATGAAGGCCGCCCGGCACGCATCTGGATGAAGATGAACGCGCTGGTCGACCCGATCATTATCGACGCCCTCTATGACGCCAGCCGCGCCGGCGTCGAGATCGACCTCGTCGTGCGCGGCATCTGCTGCCTGAGGCCGCAGGTGCCGGGCCTGTCCGAGAATGTAAGGGTGAAGTCCATCGTCGGCCGTTTCCTCGAGCACAGCCGCATCTTCTGCTTCGGCAACGGCCACGGCCTGCCGTCGGACGAGGCGATCGTCTACATCTCGTCCGCCGACATGATGCCGCGCAATCTCGACCGCCGCGTCGAGACCCTGGTGCCGATCACCAATCCAACTGTGCATGAACAGGTGCTTGGCCAGATCATGCTGGGCAACATCATGGACAACCAGCAAAGTTTCGACGTATTGGCTGACGGCACCTCCCGGCGCGTTGTGCTGGAGGAGGGCGAGGAGCCGTTCAACGCGCAGGAATATTTCATGACCAATCCGAGCCTCTCCGGACGGGGCGACGCGCTGAAGTCGCATGCGCCCAAGCGCATCGCCCAGTTCAAACGCCGCAAGAAGAACAGCGCCGCGTGATTGCAGTTTCCCAGGGCCGGCTTCAGGACCGGCGGCCGCTGTCGATCATCGACATAGGGTCGAACTCGATCCGCCTTGTGGTCTATGAAGGGCTGGCCCGCTCGCCCTCGCTGCTGTTCAACGAAAAGATGCTGGCTGGCCTCGGTCGAGGCATCGTTTCGACGGGCAAGCTCGACCCCGAAGCCGTGACGCGCTCGATGGAGGAGTTCCGCCGCTTTCGCGCGCTGTCGGATCAGGCGGGCGCCGAGCACATGTATGTGCTGGCCACCGCCGCCGCGCGCGAGGCGGGCAACGGTCCCGATTTCATCCACCGCGCCGAGGAAGTGCTGAAGACCGAGATTCGCGTGCTCACCGGGCGCCAGGAAGCCTATTATTCGGCGCTCGGCGTCATTTCCGGCTTCCATCCGGCCAATGGCATCGCCGGTGACCTTGGTGGCGGCAGCCTTGAGCTGATCGATATCAACCGAGAGGCGATCGGCGAGGGCATCACGCTGCCGCTCGGCGGCCTGCGCCTGCAGGACATGGCGAAGAACTCGCTCGTCCAGGCGCAGAAGATCGCGCGCCAGGAACTGGCGCGGGCCAAGCTGCTCAAGGGCGGGCAGGGCAGGGCCTTCTATGCCGTCGGCGGCACCTGGCGAAACCTTGCCAGGCTGCACATGGAGATGAACAACTACCCGCTCGGCATCATGCATCACTACGAGATTTCGGCCGACAGCGCGCAGACCTTCCTCAGGCAGGTGGCCAAGGGCGAGGTCGAGAAGGTGAGGGGCATCGAGGGCGTTTCCAAGAACCGCCGCTCGCTGCTGCCCTACGGCGCTGTCGTGCTGCAGGAGATCATGGCGGCGATGCAACCCTCGAAGATCGTCGTCTCGGCGCAGGGCGTACGCGAGGGCTTTCTCTATTCGCTGCTCGACGCCGAGGAGCAGAAGGCCGACCCGCTGATCTCGGCGGCCGAGGAATTGGCGCTGTTGCGCTCGCGCTCGGTGCACCACGCGCATGACCTGGTCGAATGGACCGGCAAGGCATTCAAGGCCTTCGGTATCGACGAGACGGAAGACGAAACGCGCTACCGCCATGCCGCTTGCCTGCTCGCCGATATCGGCTGGCGCGCGCATCCGGAATATCGTGGCAGGCAATCACTGAACATCATCGCGCATGCCTCCTTCATCGGCGTCGACCATCCTGGACGCGCCTATCTGGCCCTGGCCAACGCCTATCGCCATGACGGCATCTTCAACGACGGCATCGCGCCCGAGATCAAGGCGCTGGCGCCGCCGCGCCTGCTCGAGCGCGCCCGCGTGCTGGCGGCGATGATGCGCGTGGTCTATTTGCTGACGGCGGCGATGCCGGGCGTGATGCCGAGGCTGAAATGGGAAAGCCGCGGCAACGGCGCGCTGGCGCTGGTGCTGCCGGCCTCGCTTTCCGATCTCTACGGCGAGCGCCCTGCCGGACGGCTGGCGCAACTGGCGCGCATCACCAACCGCCGCCTGGTGCTGGCGGTGGAGGGAGGACCGAGCGTTTCGGTCAAATAGGGCTGGCTCAGGTCACCTCGGCGCTGATCCCAAAGCCACGCCCGTCGGCCGACCATGCGCCGGCGCCGGCCATGGCGAGCGCCAGAAAGCCGCCGGCAATGGCGATGTCCTTCATCAGCATCTGCTGGTGCAGGAAGGCGAGGGTCGCATCGTCGCCGCCCTGGCCGTAATGGCCGATGAAGCCTGCGACGATACAGAAGGCGGCAAGCAGCAGCGCCACGATCCGCGTCTGGAAACCGACAAGGATCAAAAACCCGGCAATCAGTTCGAACAAGCCTGTGCCCCAGGCTGCCAAAGTCGGCAGCGGCAGGCCGAGGCCGGCGAAATAACTGATCGTGCCGCCGATGTTGGTCAGTGCCTGGAAGCCCGACGGTACGAACAGCGCTGCGAGAAGCAGCCGCGAGACCAGAAGCAACGCATTGCGAAACATTGGCCACCTCCCTTGCCGGCCGGCTCGGCTGACGCCGGCTGCGGCGCAGTCTACGCCTGCAACGAAAAAGCGGCGCGGAAAATTCCGCGCCGCTTTTGAGTTTGGGCTTGGGAGGAAAGAAGGATCAGCCGCGCTTGGCGTCGATCGAATAGGCGCCGGCGCCAGACGAGGCGAGCAGGACGAAGCCGCCGGTGATGGCGAGGTTCTTGAGGAACTGGATCATCTGCATCTGGTCGGCCCAGCCGGTATGCGCGACAAGGCCGGTGGCGATCGTGAAGATGGCGAGCACCCAGGCGACGATCCTGGTCTGGAAGCCAATGAGGACGGCAAGGCCGCCGAGCAGTTCGATCAGGCCGACGAGGACGGCGGTCACGGTCGGGACCGGCAGGCCAAGCGCGCCGAAATAGGCGGCGGTGCCGGAAATGGCGGTGAGCTTGCCGAAGCCGGAAAGCAGGAAGATCACGGCCAGCAGAATGCGGCCGAGCAGGATCGTGGTGGAGCTGTTGGACTGGGCGCCGTTGGCGGCGACGGAAGAGTTGATGGACATGGCGGTTCTCCGAATGGGTTGGATGCCCAATCAGATAGACGATGGAGACTGTTCACCAAAAGACGCCTATACGGCGACACATTGTTCACAGAATATATGTTTTCGGGATCGGCGGTCGCGCGCGAAAATCGTGTCTTGGGATTGGGCTATCCCGGTAAATTCTGCTGCCGCAAAACGGAACGCTCGGTCCGAAGTTTGCGAGCGCTGGCTTCGGAGATTTGCCGAGGCGCTCGTGGGTCGTCATCCACGGGCGGAGCAAGGAGCGAAGCGACGCGCGCAGACCCGAGGATCCATTCCGTGACCTTAAAGCAGCCGCAAGCGGCGGGGAATCCGCGCCGCTGTGTCCTTCGACTGAAGTAATGGCATCGCGAGGCCGCGGCAGCCTGTAACAGCCTCGCTTCGCGTCACGAAAACTACCCCGGATGCGTCATGTCCTCCGGCCGCACCAGCCGATCATAGTCAGCCTCGCTGACCAGCCCGGTGGCCAAGGCCTCCTCGCGCAAGGTCGTGCCGTTCTTGTGCGCGGTCTTGGCGATCTTGGCGGCGTTGTCGTAGCCGATGGTCGGCGCCAGCGCCGTCACCAGCATCAACGAGCGCTCGAGCGCAGCCTTGATGTTGTCCTCGCGCGCCTCGATGCCGACCACGCAATTGTCGGTGAAGGACACGGAGGCGTCGGCGAGCAGCTGCACCGACTGCAGGAAGTTGTAGGCCATCAGCGGATTGTAGACGTTGAGCTCGAAATGGCCCTGGCTGCCGGCGAAGGTAAGTGCGGCATTGTTGCCGAACACCTGCACGCAGACCTGCGTCAGCGCCTCGCACTGGGTCGGGTTGACCTTGCCCGGCATGATCGAGGAGCCCGGCTCGTTCTCCGGCAGCGACAGTTCGCCAAGGCCTGAGCGCGGGCCGGAGCCGAGCAGGCGGATGTCGTTGGCGATCTTGAACAGTGCCCCGGCCGCCGCGTTGATCGCGCCATGCGAGAAGACCATGGAATCATGCGCCGCGAGCGCCTCGAACTTATTCGGCGCGGTCACGAAGGCAATGCCGGTTATCGAAGCGATACGGTCCGCCACCTTTTCCGCGAAGCCGACCGGCGCGTTGAGGCCGGTGCCGACGGCGGTGCCGCCCTGCGCCAGCTCCTGCAGGCCGGGCAGCGTCTGCTCGATGCGCTTGATCGAGGAGGCGACCTGCGCGGCATAGCCGGAAAATTCCTGGCCAAGCGTCAGCGGCGTGGCGTCCTGCGTGTGCGTGCGGCCGATCTTGATGATGTGGTTGAAGGCGCGGGCCTTGGCGTCGAGCGCCTTGTGCAGATGATGCAGGGCGGGGATGAGATGATGCGCGACCCGCTCGGCGCAGGCGATGTGCATGGCCGTCGGATAGGTGTCGTTGGACGACTGGCTCATATTGACGTGGTCGTTCGGATGCACCGGCTTCTTCGAGCCCATCACCCCGCCGAGCATCTCGATAGCCCGGTTGGAGATCACCTCGTTGGCGTTCATGTTGGACTGTGTGCCCGAGCCGGTCTGCCACACCACCAGCGGGAAATGCTCGTCGAGCTTGCCGTCGATGACTTCCTGCGCGGCCTCGACGATCGCCTTGCCGATGGCCGGGTCGAGCCGCTTCATCTCCATGTTGACCTCGGCCGCGGCGCGCTTGACGATGCCGAGCGCGCGTACGATCGAAGCCGGCTGCTTTTCCCAGCCAATCTTGAAATTGCCCAGAGAGCGCTGCGCCTGCGCGCCCCAATAACGGTCGGCCGCCACCTCGATGGGACCGAACGTATCGGTTTCGGTTCTGGTCTTTTCAGCGCTCACGGCAAGTCTCCGGTCTGTCGATTTGGGCAACGGCGTATCGCGTTGCATAAACGGCATCAAGCGGAGATTGCGGGCAAGGAAGATGCAAATCGGTTGAAGGGAGAGGCTATTCTCACCCGGCGGTATAGCCGCCATCCACCGCGAATATGCTGCCGCTGGTCCAGGCGGCCTCGTGGCTGGCGAGATGCACCGCCATGCCGGCGACATCCGCGGGACGGCCGATGCGGCCGAGCGGATAGCTTCGCTCCACATAGTCCTTGAGTTCGTCTTGTGCCTGCTGCGGAAGGTTGACGATCGATTTGCGCCGCATGGCGGTGTCGATGGTGCCGGGCGCGATCGCGTTGACGCGGATGCCGCGCGGTCCAAGCTCGAAGGCAAGCGATTTGGTCAGCGAATTCAGCGCGCCCTTGGACAGCGAATAGAGGCTCGACGGCCGTTTCGGGATCATCTTGCTGGCGAAGTAGGACGAGATGTTGATGACCGAGGCGCCGGCGCTCAAATGCGGTAGCAGCTGTTGGGTAAGGAAGAACGCCGCCGTCACATTGAGCGCGAAGGAATGCTGGAACTGCTCAGCGCTCACCGTCTCGAACGGCACCAGATAGGCGACGCCGGCATTGTTGACGAGGATGTCCAGCGGCCGGCTGGATTGGCCGACATAGCCGACGACCGCATCGACGCCGGCGCTGGTGGCGAGATCGGCCGACAGCGTTTCGATCGCGGCATTTTCAGCAGCCTTGGCGATTGTCTCGCGCGCAGTGTCCAGCTTTCCCGCATCGCGCCCGACGATCAAAAGGTCGGCACCTTCTCGGGCAAAGGCTTCCGCAATCGCCAGGCCGATGCCGTCCGAGCCCCCCGTGACCAGCGCCCGCTTGCCTTGAAGTCGCATCGCCATGCTCCTGCAATTGGAGCGGCAATGCAACGCCGAGCAAGGCGGGCGGTCAAGCGAATGAGCTATCGACGGGTATGAACTTTATCCCGCCGAGGCCAGTCCGACGGGCGTGGGCTGGCGAAGCGCAAGCCGCCCCGCGACGAAATCCTTGACCTGGCGCACGGCCTGCTCGCGCGAGACGCTGCCCGGCTGCAGGCCGAGCCTGAGCCACAGCCCGTCGATCAAGGCGGTGACGCCAAGCACGATCTCCTCGGCCAGTTCCGGCGAAGCGAGGCCGCGCAGGCCGGACAACAGGTTTGAGCGCATGCGCGCGTGGATCACCTTCTGGATACGCGCCAGCTTCTCGTCGCGCGGCACCTCGGCGCAGAGCGACAGCCAGGCGTGGCAGAGCGGCGGCAGGAACAGGTGCTCCTCGAAATTGCCCTCGATCACGGCGTCGAGCCGTTCCATCGGCGTCCGCGCCCGCTGCAGCCGGGCGACCACGGCATGACAGAGCACGGCATTCGCCTCGCGCATGGCGTGCTCGAACAACTCCTGCTTGTTGCGGAAATAATGCAGCACGATGCCCTTCGAGGCCCCGGCCTGGGCCGCGACCTTTTCCAGCGTCGCGCCGGCGATGCCTTCGAGTTCCAGAACGGCGAACGCCGCCTGCCGCAACTCCTTGCGGCGTATGTCGCTGAGACGCGTCAGTTTCACTGGATCGATCCATGCATGGCGAATCCATGTTGACATCTTCGCCCGCTCAGATCAATGATTGACCGATGGGACAATAAAATGACCAATAGGTCAAAACGATCGAAAGAGGAGAACCAGAATGTTGCGCATGCTTGCGAATGGCGTCTGTGTCGCGGCCCTGATGATGGCTTCCCAGGCGGCCCGGGCCGCTGAGGCCGAGAGCTGCAAAACGGTCCGCATGGCCGAGCCCGGCTGGAACGATCTCGCCTTCACCACCGGGGTGGCCAAGGTGCTGCTCCAGGCGCTCGGCTACGAGCCGCAGAGCGAGGTGCTCGGCATCAACGTCATCTACGAGGGCATGAAGAACAAGGACCTCGACCTGTTCCTCGGCTACTGGGATCCGGCGATGGTCACCTATTACGAGCCCTACAAGAAGGACGGCTCGATCGAGAATGTGCGGGTCAATCTGGTCGGCGCCAAATACACTTTCGCCGTGCCGACTTATGTCTGGGAGGCCGGCGTCAAGGACCTGTCAGACCTGCACAAATTCGCCGACAAGTTCGGCAAGAAGATGTACGGCATCGAGCCGGGCTCCAACCAGCTGATGATGGACGCCATCGCCGATCCGCAATTCGATCTCGCTGGTTGGCAGGTGGTGGAGTCGAGTGAGGCCGGTATGCTCTCGGAGGTCGGCTACGAGATCAAGGAGAAGCAGTTCATCGTCTTCCAGGGCTGGGCGCCGCATCCGATGAATACGATGTACGACTTCAAGTATCTGACCGGCGGCGACAAGTTCTTCGGTCCGAATTTCGGCGCCGCCACGGTGACGACGCAGGTGCGCAAGGGTTTTCTGCAGGAGTGCCCGAACGTGGCGCAACTCCTGAAGAACCTCGCCTTCGACATCGACATGGAAAATGTCGGCATGGGCTATCTCATCAATGACGGCATGAAGCCGGAGGAGGGCGCGCTGAAGTCGATCGCCTTGCATAAGGATCGCCTCGATGCCTGGCTCGCCGGCGTCACCACTTTCGACGGCAAGCCCGGCCTTGCCGCGGTCAAGGAAAAGCTCGGACTGTGAGGCAGGCAGCTCCGGAGCTAACGGATCAGGACATCGAGCAGTCCACCTGGCCCTCCCGCAAGCGGATGGTCGATGTCGGCGGCCTCGAGCTTGCCTATGTCGAGATCGCTGGTTCGGAGCCGCCTTTGCTCTTGGTGCATGGCTTCACCGACACCAGCCGCAGTTTTTCGCTGCTGGCTCCGCATCTTTCCGGGCGCCGGCTGATCATGCCGGACTTGCGTGGTCATGGCGGCTCTGCTGCAGGCGAGGGCTGCGGCGCCGCCGATTTCGCCGACGACATGGCCGGGTTGATCCGGCACTTGCGGCTGAACCGGCCGGTTGTCATCGGCCACTCGCTGGGCGGCATGGTGTCGATCGCGCTGGCCGCGCGCCATCCGGAATTGATCGGTGGGCTGGTCATCCTGGCCAGCACGCTGAAGCCCGATTTCGGATCGCATCACCAACTGATCGACGGTGTGGCGGCCTTGCGCGACCCGATCTCGCCGTCGGATCCGTTCTATGACTGGTGGCATGCTTGCCGGCCAGGTGTGCCGCGTGCCTTTCTCGCCGGCCTCGCGCAGGACGCCTCCGCGATTCCGGCGGCGCGCTGGCGCGCCATTCTCGAAGAAATCCGCCACACCGATCTGACCGCCGCTGCGAGGGCCGTGCAGGCCCCGGCGCTGATCATCGCCGGGGGGCACGATCCGCTTTTCGGAGCGGCGCACCAGCAGGCCATGGCCGAGGCGCTCGCCGGATCGCGTAGGGTGTGGGCGCGGGAATGCGGCCACAACCCGCATTGGGAAGACCCAGCCTTTGTCGCCGAGGCAATAGCCGGCATGTTGCCGGCCGCGTGATTATCGCAAAAGCGATCGGCTCGTCGGCGTCAGCCGCAACGTCTCAACCGGCTTAGTGGAAAAAGTCTGCATGGTTTCGCGGGCCGCCAGCCATGCCGGCAAACCGGCGAGGGCGGCCCGATGGCCGGCATGGGTATCGCCATCGTCGAAACCGGTGACGATGACGAAGACATTTTCGGCAGCGCGCACGGGCAAACGCGGAAACGTGTTTTCGGAATGCTCGGTGACGAAGGCGCCAAGCAGCCGGGCGCCGCTTGCCACAAGCGGCGGGACCGCCTCCGCCTCGAAGCGCTCGGCAAAACCGGCTTCGGTGCCTGGCCGCAAATGATGAATCGAAATCTCAACAAAACCGGGCAAACGGTTTTCACCGCTCATAATTTCAGCCTTATCGGCCGTCGTCCGCTGCAAGTTTGAGAGGTCGAATTCCGCACCCCGCCAGGCCGGTTTGAGCAGCAGCACGTCGTCGGAATCGATCATCGTCGCATTGGCGGCATCCCGATGCTCGGCCCAGACCGGCCCGCCATAGAAGGCGGCCAGCGCATTTCTCCGCGCCACCATGTCGCCGAAACCGCGCAGCCAGACGAACATGTCCGGTCGGTCGACATCGCGGAACTGGCCGATGACGGTCATACCGGTCGCTTCCTGTGTCTCGACGAACTCGCGGTCGAAGAGGGCAATCAGCGTTTCGCGCTGTCCGGGCTTCAGCGTGTATTGCCGCAGTTCCACGACAGGCGAGGCAAGGCGAGAGGGTCGGTTCATGATTGAAATCTCAAAACAGGGTGATCGTCCTGTTTTATAAACAGACCGGTTGTCCTGTTTTGTCAATCTGCTATCGTGATCCGATGTCAGGAGAGATTGCTGTACGGCCTCGCAAGAAGCGCACCAACGATCCCGAAGGCATGCGCCGGCGTGTGCTCGACGTGGCGGAAGGTTCCTTCCAGGCGCGCGGCTATCATGCCTCCAGCCTCGGCGATCTGATGGCGGCTGCCGGCGTCACCGGCGGCGCGCTGCACCACCATTTCCCGACCAAGAAGGCGTTGGCGCTCGCGGTGATCGAGGAGCGGGTCGCGGCCGCGGTCCAGGAAACCTGGATCGACCCGGTGCTGGCGGCGCCCTCGGCCCGCGAAGGCGTGCGGGCCGTGTTCGAAGCGGTGGCGGCGGAGCTGGAGCAGCAAGGTTATGTGCGCGGCTGCCCGCTCAACAACCTCGCGCATGAATTGTCGCTGGCCGATGATGAATTCCGCTCGGCGCTGGCCGGAATCTTCGCCGGATGGCGGCAGGCTATCGCCGATAAGATCCGGGCCGACCAGCTGGACGGCGCGGAGGGCGGCACCGATCCCGACCGCTTCGCCGCGCTCGCGGTGGCGGCCTATTCCGGCGCCATGTCGATGGCCAAGACGTCGCAGGACGCCAGAGTATTGCGAGAGTGCTTGAAGGGATTGGAAAGCGTGTATCCGTCTTCCAGCGGACTGGCAGCGAGGCGACGCCGCAGGATCTTGTTACGATAGACGCTGGCGGGACAGGGGGTGTGTGAGGGATCGCTTTCGCTTGAAAATTTAAGAGCGGCTGCCAATTACTTCTTAAGCGGCTTGATCCTCTCGAACCCCACCTCGCTCTGCGCGCTCGTCCCTTCGTCATATCGCCGCGCCAGCACCGCTTGCAGGTCCGGCGAATAGAGCGCGGTGAAGGTATCGATGACGTTGCCATTCTCGCCGGTGATCGTTTCGCCGACCACGAGCACATTGTATTTGCAGTCGCCGAGCCTGTAGGTGTCCTTGCCCTTGACGGCGAGCGCCAGCGTCTCGGTGCCCTGCGGGGCCTTTTTCGAAGACAGCCGCACGAATACGGCCTTGCTCTTCGCGCCCGCCTTCAGCGGGAACAGCTTCTTCAAGTCGCCGAGCGGGATCATCGACAGCCGCCCGGTGTCGCTGTCGCGGAACACCTCGATCAGCCCGGCATAAAGATACTGTATCTGCGGCGAATCCGATTGATACTTGTTGGCGACCGCGACCATGCCGCCGGGCGCCGGTCGGAACTCGCTGCTTATGCCGGCCTTTTCGAGCACGAAACCGGCCTTGGCGGACTTTGCGTCGACGCAGTCCGAGGCCTGCGCGGCGCCAGCGAAGGTGAGCATGGCGAACACGACGCCGGTTGTAAGGGTTTTCATGCGTTCTTCCCCTGGATGCATGTACCAAAGCAATGACAGACCGCCGCCGCGCTGTCGACCCAGGAGCTTTTCATGCCTTGCATGAATAGTCTCCAGGCGCGGGCCGGGCATTGAACTGGACGAGGCGGTTCGAGGGTGTTTAATCGGGCGACGATGAATCACTCTTCGCCAGCAATCGTTTCGCGCCGCACCTTCATCGCCCGCATGGGTGGGCTCGCTGCCGCCGGCGTCGTTCCGCGGGTGGCCTTCGGCCAGACTGGAAAGCGCATCCAGCCGATCGACGCCACCTTCCTCTTCATCGCCGACATTCATGCCTGCCGCATGGCAAGCGGCCTCAGTCCCAACTGCCTGCAGGAGGGCAAGACCGATGCCGCCCTTCTGCGCAATGTCGCGGCCCTGAACGCCATCGCCGACAAAAGGTGGCCGGCCGAGATCAACGGCGTTGCCACCGGCCTGCATTCGGCCGGCACCCGCATCGGCACGCCGCTCGGCCTCGTCACCGGCGGCGACATCACCGACGATGGCGGCGGTCAGGTCACCGAGCCCAGCGAAGGCACGCAGCTTCTGCAGTTCTCCCAGCGCTACCAGGAAGGTATGGGGCCGGACCGCGTCCACATCCCGGTCTATGTCGGGCTGGGCAACCACGATCTCGACCAGAACGGCTCGCCGCCGCATGTCGATTGGTATCGCCGCGAATTGCGCGACTATGTCGAGGTCAATCATCGCCCCGGCGTGTTCTTCAAGCCGCCGGTGCCGGCGACCGAATATGACGTCGATACCGATTGCTATTCCTGGGACTGGGGCGGCCTGCATCTCATCCAGACGCACCGCTTCGCCGGCGACACCGGCCATGCCGCGCCGAGCAGCCTGCCCTGGCTGAAGCAGGACCTTGCCACATATGCCGGCGATGGCCGACCTGTGGTCATCTTCCAGCATTATGGTTGGGACACCTTCTCGACCGAGCGCTGGGATCCGGTGAAGCGCACTTTTGATGACGATGGCGCCGGCCGCCCGCATTGGTGGGGCGAAGCCGATCGCCAGGCGCTGCTGGCCGCGATCAAGGGCTACAATGTGATTGCGGTCTTTCACGGCCACCAGCACGAAGTGCCGATGATCTATCAGCGCGACGGGCTCGACCTCATCAAGCCGAAGGCGGCCTATATGGGCGGCTTCGCGCTGGCCAGGGTCACGGCCGACAACATGGATGTGGTGCTTGGCGAGGCGGCCGGCGACCATGGCGAGATCGTCTTCACCAACGCTTTCGCCAAGCAATTCCAGGCATGAAAGGGCCGCCTGGCGGCGGCCTTGGTGGTCCTGTCATCAAGGTGCTTGGGAGGTGCGATTGCATCGGGCAACGCAATCCGGCTAGGGTTCGTCGCGGCTGCGGGAGAGGGCAGCCCTTGGGGGAACTGGATTTGCGTCTTCGTGTGGCCTTTGTCGCAGTGCTGATGGCCGTGGCCGGCTGCGTTGCCGACGATGTCGGACCGATCAACACGCTGACCAAACAAGCAGGTCACCCGTCGCCCACCTACATCCCCGATCCCGCCGATGACGGTTCGACTGTCGTGGGTCTGGCGTTCTCCGGCGGAGGCACGCGGGCGGCCGCCTTTTCCTACGGCGTGTTGCGGGCGCTTGACGACGTCGTCATCGACCAACGCCCGAAACGGCGCACGCTGGTCGACGACATAAGGATGATCTCCGGCGCCTCCGGCGGCGCCATCACCGCCGCCTATTTCGGCTACAAGGGCAGGGATGGCTACCAGGATTTCCGCGAGCGCTTTCTCATCCAGAACGCGGAAGCCGACCTCAGGGAGGCGATCTCGCCGGTCAACCTGGTGCGTGCCTATTATGGCGGCGTCAACGACCGAAGCGGCTTCGCCAAATGGCTGAACGACCATCTCTTCGACGGCGCGACGTTCAAGGCGTTGCACAAGCCGAACGGGCCGATCGTCTGGATCAACGCGTCCGACATCTACAACGGCACGCCCTTCCTGTTCACCTACGACACCTTTGCAGCTCTCTGCAGCGATCTCGACAAGGTGCGGCTTGCCGACGGCGTCGCGGCATCCGCTGCCGTGCCCGTCGTCTTTGCGCCGATCGTCGTCGCGGCGACCAGTCCCGATTGCGGCTACCACCGGCCCGGCTGGCTGAGTGAGGCGTTGGCCGACCGCAACGCCTCGCTGCGGCTCAAGGCCTATGCCAAGGCGCTCGACGCCTACCAGAACGCCGGCCCGCGCGACTATGTGAAGCTGCTGGACGGCGGCCTTACCGACAATATCGGCGTCACCGGCTTCACGCTCGAGCGCTCGGCCGCCGGCACGCCCTACGGGCCGCTGTCGCCCTCGGAAGCCGTACGCCTGAACACGCTGATCTTCATCGTCGTCGACGCCGGAAGCGGCAGCAACAAAGCCTGGACGAAGTCGGTGCATGGACCGAAGGCCAGCGAGCTTTTCAATGTGACGACCAGCACCACGCTTGCCGCCTCGGTGCGCGACGAATTCGATGCGCTGACGCTCGCCGTCTCGCAATGGAAAGGCGAGCTGGTGCGCTTCCGCTGCGGCCTGCCGGGCTCGGCCGTTTCCGCCTATCGCGGCTTGGCCGGCGGCTGGAACTGCCGTGACGTGCACCTCGTGGTCCAGCATTTGTCCTTCGCCGATCTCGACCCGCCAACCGAGGCGAAGCTGAACGAGATCCCGACCAGGCTCAGGCTGCCTGTCGATCAGGTCGACCTCCTGATCGGCGCCGGCCGCAAGGCGTTCGAAGTCAATCCCGACATACAGGCGGCGGTGGCTGCGATCCAGGCCCGTGCCGGTGTCAGGTCGGCGACGATCACGACGGCCGAAGCGAATTGACATCATCAGGAGACAGTCTTGGCAGAGTTCACCCTCTATATCGGCAACAAGTGCTTTTCCTCATGGTCGCTGCGGCCCTGGGTGGCGATGAAGCACTTGGAGATTCCCTTCGAGGAGGGCTTCGTGCGCCTGCGCACGCCGCAGACCTTCGCCAACCTTGCCAAGGTGTCGCCGACCGGCCTGGTACCGGTGTTGAATCATAATGGCAGGATCGTCTGGGAAACGCTTGCTATCCTTGAATATCTGGCCGATCTCTATCCCGAGAAGAAGCTTTGGCCCGAGGATATCGGCGCCCGCGCGCTGGCGCGCTCGGTGGCGACCGAGATGCATTCAGGCTTCCGCGAGGTTCGCTACGGCTGGCCGATGAATCTGCGCCGGCCGAAATCGCACAAGCCGCTCGATGCCGAGGGCGAGGCGCAGCGGGCAAGGATCGAGGCGATCTGGCGACAGTGCCGCGAGCAATATGGCCAGGGCGGCCCGTTCCTGTTCGGTCATTTCACCGCGGCCGATGCCATGTATGCGCCCGTGGTCACACGCTTTGATACTTATGGCGGCGAGCTGGCGCCCGTCACCCGCGCCTATGTCGACGCGGTGTTGGCGACGCCCGCGATGCGACACTGGTATGCGGAAGCCGCGAAGGAGCCGTGGCCGGAGCCAGGGCCGCACGAACAGGATTAACAGGCGGACGGGTTTTCAGGCCGCGGTTTCCGGCATGGATTGAAAGGTCTCTTGCGCCTGTGGAACTGGCCGGCGCAATATTGACCCGGGAGGAAGACCGCATGGCCAGCAGCGAAGCACCGCGTAAAGCCACCGCGCCCAAAATCTTCCATTGCCGGCTGATCCCGCCGCGGCCGGATTTCGCCTTCACCATGACGGAGGAGGAAAGGGCGCTGATGGGCCGCCATGCCGACTATCTGCGCGAGAAGCTCCGCGAAGGCAGCATGATCATGGCAGGCCCGGTCGCCGATCCGGCCGGCCCTTGGGGGCTGCTGATCCTGCGTGCCGGCAGCGAAGCCGAGGCTAGGGCGGTGACCGACGGCGACCCGGTGGCGAGATCGGGCCGCGGCTTCCGCTATGAAATCCTGCCGATGTTGAGCGTGATCATGTAGGCGCCGCACAAAAAGAACGCCTCTCGCGCGTTTTATGGCGCGGGAGGCGTCCTTGTGCCGTTAGCCTTCTTTCGACTGCTGACGGCATTGCAATAACGCCCGGCTCCGGCGGCGGTTCCCTAGCTCGGCAAAATAGTTGACGTCTGTTCGCAGACGTCACGACCGATCGGCAACCGCAGGTCTTTTCCGTTCCGCTTGCCCGATTGTGTGCTAGGACCGGTCGATCGCGAGGTGAGTCACCGACGCTTTTCAGGGATCGACATGGCCATCAAATTTTCCGCCAAGGAGCAGCCGCCGGCTCCGGCCGCTGCCACGAAACTGGCCAAGCCGGCCGCCGCGCCGAAAGCCGACAAACCGCTCGACCTCGATCTTCTCGGGCAGCCGCCCCAGAAGCCGCCGCGCAAGACGAGGAAGAAGTAGAAGATTGCCGCACGAAGCCGACCACAGTCGCTTGCCTTGGCCGTCCGCTACGGCAGTCGATTCCGGCTGGCCGGGGGGCGATGGCGCGGCCGTGTTCGACTGCCAGAGCTGCGGTGCCTGCTGCTCCTATTCGGCCGACTGGCCGCGCTTCTCGACCGAGGAGGATGAGCAACTGGACCGCATCCCGCTCGAACTGGTGGCGGCCGACCAGTCCGGCATGCGCTGTGATGGCGTGCGCTGCTCGGCGCTCACCGGCGAGGTTGGCAAGCACACCGCCTGCGGCGTCTATGATCTCCGCCCAGATGTCTGCCGCGCCTGCATGCCTGGCGGCGACGATTGCCTGATGGCGAGGGCGGCGCATGGGCTGGTGATTAGCTAATCTCCCCCCTTGTGGGGGAGATGTCCGGCAGGACAGAGGGGGGCGCTGTCCCGCCGGCGTCTCAGGCGAGCTTCGATCGGACATCCGAGCAGATTTCAAAAAGCGGAAACTGAGAGGCCGCATTCCTTCGCGCCCCCCTCTGGCCTGCCGGCCATCTCCCCCACAAGGGGGGAGATCACGCTCTCGCCCTGCTTGCCTCACGCCACACCTCCCGGTACCTTCCGGCCGGGCAGGGCCGCGGAGGAAATTCATGAGCATCGAATTCTTGCTGACGTCGCTGATTATCGTGGCCTCGCCCGGCACCGGCGTCCTCTACACGCTGAGCGCCGGCCTCTCGCGCGGCGCGCGTGCCTCGGTCGTCGCCGCCTTCGCCTGCACGCTGGGCATCATTCCGCATATGGCGGCCGCCATCACTGGCCTCGCCGCGGTGCTGCACACCAGCGCCGTCGCCTTCGAGACGCTGAAATATCTCGGAGTCGCCTACCTGCTCTACATGGCCTGGAACACGTTGAAGGAAAAAGGCGGCCTCAGCATCGATGAGGACGCCGCGCCGCGCTCGACCGCCAGGACCATCACCACTGGCATCCTGGTCAACGTGCTGAACCCGAAACTGTCGATCTTCTTCTTCGCCTTCCTGCCGCAATTCGTCAGCACCACCGAGCCGCATGCTTTCGCCAGGATGCTGGAGCTCTCAGGCGTCTTCATGCTGATGACCTTCGCTGTCTTCGCCGTCTATGGAGTGTTCGCGGCTTCGGTGCGCAGCCACATCGTGTCGCGGCCGAAGGTGCTGACCTGGATGCGCCGCAGCTTCGCCGCCGCCTTCGTCATGCTCGGCGCCAAGCTGGCTGTGGCGGATCGCTAGCTCCTTGATCCGTTGCCGGTCTCGGAAGCCTCGTCGCTTCCGGAGTCGGCCGCAGCTCTAACGCCGAGGCGCCAGGCCGAGGGCGGGACGCCGATCATCTTCTTGAAGGCACGGCTGAAGGCGGCTTCCGATTCATAGCCTATATCCGCCGCGATGCTGGCGACGTTGCTGTTTCCGGCACTCAGCAGTTCCGAGGCGATTTGCATGCGCCATTTGGCAAGGTAGTGCATCGGCGGCATCCCGACGATTTTGGTGAAGCGCTCGGCGAGCACGGTCCGCGACAAGGCGGACTCCTTGGCCAGCGCCTCCACCGTCCAATTGTGTGCCGGCCGGTCGTGAATCAGCGCCAGCGCCTTCGCCAGATGCGGATCGCGCAGGCCCGCCAGCCAACCGGTTTGCTGCGGCGGCAGCGATTCCACATAGCGGCGCAGCACGTCGACGAACATCAGTTCGCTGAGCTTGGTAAGCACCGTTTCGCTGCCGGCCCGCTTCTCGGCCACTTCCGAGACCGCCAATCTGATGAACTGGCCGAGCCAGCCGCCATCGCCTTTGACGTCGCCCGCCTTGATGACGGGCGGCAGCGCTTCGAGCAGCGGATTGAAGGACAGGGCATGGCAGGCGAGATAACCGCAGACCAGCCGCGCCGACAGCGATCCGTCCTTGACGTAGTTGATCGGGAAGGGCGTCTGGCTTGCGGCAGCAATCTGCAAGACATCCGCCGTGGGCGGGTCGGCCCTGAGGTCTGGCGTGCTCGACATGATATACGGATCGCTGTGGGTGAAGACCACGACCTCGCCGGCTTCCACCGGGATAGCCTCCTGGCCGACGATGCGGGCAAAGCAGCGGCCCTCCGTCAGCACGTGATAGGAAATCAGGTGGTCGGCGCCCGGCAGTATCCTCGGTAGTATCGAGGCGGGCGCAGGCGAGCACACCGCCCACGGATCCTGGGCCTCGATGTCGAAGAACGTCGCGCCGGTGAGGCGCACCGTTTTCAAAAGGTCAGACAGAGCATCCCCGGCCATTCCACCCATGTCCCGCTAAGCCAGCTGCGCGATATCCCATTCGAGTTCCGGACGCGCTGTCAACTAACGCGGACGGCCCGTCATTCCGTCCCAGGCCGAAAGCTTTAAACCCCAACCGGCGCCAAGAGCTGTCCTCAATTGAGCGCTTCGCGCAATCGAACGCAACGAAAGAAAAGGACGAAAGTCATGACGGTACATAAGGGCGGGTGTTTTTGCGGCGCCGTGGAAATCGAAGTCCACGGAAACGCGGAGGCAATGGGCTACTGCCATTGCAGTTCCTGTCGTTCGTGGTCGGCGTCTCCAGTGAACGCTTTCACGCTGTGGAAGCCTCAGAACGTCAAGGTCATCAAGGGCGCGGAGTTTCTGTCCGGCTTCGAGAAGTCAGCGATGAGCGATCGCCAGTTCTGCACCAAATGCGGCGGCCATCTGATGACGGACCATCCGCCTCTCGGGCTGGTCGACGTCTATGCGGCCACCATACCGACGGTGGAATTCGCGCCGGGGGTCCATGTCAACTACGCCGAGACGGTCCTGCCGATGAAGGACGGGCTGCCGAAGCTGAAGGACTTTCCCGCCGAGCTCGGCGGCTCCGGCATCGCGGTCCCGGAATAGGTCCGGACGATGGCTGACGACTTTCAAGCAACCGCAATTCACGACAGGAGAACAGCAATGGATATCGCGACGTTTCGCGCCACGCAGGAGCCGATCAAGGATCTTTATCGCAAGGACGCGCGGGCCGCGCTTCTTACCTTGAAGGCGGAGGGCAGCGCCGACGACTCAAAGGTGACCTGCAAGGTCGAGACGGGGCGCGGGCTGGCGCTCGCCGGCATCCATCCGAAGGCCGGCGGCAGCGGCCAGGAGCTTTGTTCCGGCGACATGCTGCTGGAGGCTTTGATCGCCTGCGCCGGCGTTTCGATGCGGGCGGCCGCGGCCGTGCTCGAGATCCCGATCAAGTCGGCGGAAATCTCCGCCGAGGGCGACGTCGACCTTCGCGGCACGCTGGGGGTCACGGAAGGCGTGCCGGTCGGCTTCAAGGAAATCCGCCTGCGCTTCGACATCGAGTCGGATGTCGAGCAAAGCCGGCTGACCCAACTCATGGAACTCACCGATCGCTACTGTGTGATCTTCCAGACCATCCAGCGCAGCCCGAAGACCTTCGTGAAGCTCAACAGGGTGGTCTCGTGACACTTTGCCCGGAACCGAGATCCTGGCGGGCAGGTTCCGGGTTGGGCCTGAGCGCGGCTTTTCGCGCCAGGCCTATCCTTTCACATAGCCCATCGCCTCGACGATTTTGCCAGAGCGGCGCGCGCAGGCGCTGGCGCTGCTGGTCGAATCCTCGCCGGAAGGCCTCATGGTGATCGCCCGCGCCACCCGCGACCGCACTCCGGTCCAGACCGTTGCCGACGAGGTCGCCGCGCTGGTCGAGCAGGCGGTGCTTGCCGGTCAGGCCACTGCGGGGCCGCATTGACCATTTTGAGCGGCCAACTCGATCGCGCGGGCCGATCAAGGTTTGCCGACAGAGCGTTTCGCGCTTCCTTTCAACGGTGGAACGCGCTAGCGGACCGACTGCCGGATCAGATCGCGGCCTATCGGCTTGGGTGTCTCGCTGCGCAGCACCAGCGCCGTCGTGACGGAACCATGACGCGCCACGGCGTCGACGATGCTTTCAAGCTGCGCCGGCGAGGGGACGACCACTTTGATGATGAAGCAGTCCTCGCCGGTAAGCCGGTGCACTTCGGTGATCTGTGGCATCTCGGCGAACTGCCTGAGGCAGGGGCGGATATGCTCATGCGTGGTGCGCACCCGGATGATGGCCATCATGCCCAGGCCGAGCGCGGCCGGGTTGATCACGGCGGTGTAACCGGCAATGACGCCTCGCTCCTCCAGGCGTTTCACCCGCTCAGAGGTCGCCGGCTGCGAGAGGCCGACACGGCGGCCAAGTTCGGACATGCCGATACGCCCGTTCTCCTGCAAGGCTTCGACAATGGCAATGTCGGTGGGGTCGAACATAACTTGCTCATCGGGTTTTTCAGCTTCACCTTGAATCCATCGGATTCGAAGTCATTTCTCCGATGATTTCCTATTCCCGCTCCCGTGGCAAGACGCCACCATGCCCCTGTTGATCGATAGGAGCAAGGCGACATGACGCATTTCATTATCCTGCCGGGCAGCGGCGGCTCGGGGCCTACGCATTGGCAATCGCGCTGGGAAGATACCGATCCGGCGATGCGGCGTTTCCGGCCATCGAGCTGGGACCTGCCTGATTTCACCGACTGGCTGGCGGCTCTGGAGGCAGCTGTGATCGAAGCGCCAGAGCCGCCCGTTCTGGTGGCGCACAGCCTGTCTTGCCTGCTGGTCGCGCATTGGCAGAAGATTTCGCAACGTCCGGTCCGCGCCGCCATGCTGGTCGCGGTCCCCGATCCGATGGCGGCTGTGTTCCCGGTCTACGGCATGGCCTTCGCCAGGATCCCCCAGGACAGATTGCGTTTTACCTCGCTGGTGGTCGCCAGCACGGACGATCCCTACGGATCGTGCGACTATGCCGAGGCGAGGGCGGCGCGGTGGGGCAGCGGCATCGCCGTCATCGGCTCGGCCGGCCATATCAACGCGCAAAGCGGAATGGGCGACTGGCCGCAGGGCCGCGCTTTGCTCGATGGCCTTGTCGCGGAAGCAGCCTGATGCCCAGCGTTGGCGTGCGAATAACGAAAAAGGGCGGCATTGCTGCCGCCCTTCCGTATGCACTCGCTGGATAGCTTGGATTAGAAATCCATGCCGCCACTCAAGCCCGCTTGCGGGCTTGAGCAATGTTAGTTGATGGGCGTGCTTTATGGACTTCTTAGAAGTCCATACCGCCCATGCCACCCATGCCGCCGCCGGGCATGCCGCCCGGCATACCGCCGGCAGCTTCCTTCTTCGGAGCTTCGGCGATCATGGCTTCGGTGGTGACGAGCAGGCCAGCGACCGAGGCCGCGTCCTGGAGAGCGGTGCGCACGACCTTGACCGGGTCGACGATGCCCATGGCGATCATGTCGCCATACTCGCCGGTCTGGGCGTTGAAGCCGAAGGTCGCCCCCTTGTTCTCGAGGATCTTGCCAGCAACGATCGAGGCTTCAGCACCGGCGTTGGCCGCGATCTGGCGGGCCGGGGACTGCAGCGCGCG
>NZ_NSGG01000016.1 GCF_002295065.1 Mesorhizobium sp. WSM3859 | reverse complement strand
CGCGCGCTGCAGTCCCCGGCCCGCCAGATCGCGGCCAACGCCGGTGCTGAAGCCTCGATCGTTGCTGGCAAGATCCTTGAGAACAAGGGCGCGACCTTCGGCTACAACGCCCAGACCGGCGAGTATGGCGACATGATCGTCATGGGCATCGTCGACCCGGTCAAGGTCGTGCGCACCGCTCTCCAGGACGCGGCCTCGGTCGCCGGCCTGCTCGTCACCACCGAAGCCATGATCGCCGAGGCTCCGAAGAAGGAGTCGGCTGGCGGCGGCATGCCTGGTGGCATGCCCGGCGGCGGCATGGGTGGTATGGGGGGTATGGATTTCTAAGGTCCACGCACCTCAACAATGTCGAGGGGCGGCAGCGATGCCGCCCTTTTCTTTGACGCGGAGCCAAGCCCGATCGCCCATCCACAAAGGCTACATACGGCGGCACTTTCACATCCAAAAGACTAACGCCCTCCAATGCGAAGTAGCTTGAGAAACCCTCTCGCGCTAAATTGTCATTCCTCAGCCTCACGACCATCTCAATGGCAGATGATTTCAACGCCATTCTATTTGGTCATTCAGTCGAAATTTACGGGAAGACCGAGGAGACGGTCATCTCTGCGGGAAACCCACTACAGACGGTAGGCTCACCATAGACGAAATTGCGCTGGTGGGCAGAATTCCGACATTGATCGGCAACAGTCTCTCCGGCGGCGCCTCGTGCGAAGGATCGCCCTTCGTCGTATCGTTTCCAACCAACAGGAACCCTCGCATTGACGGGCCAATCGAGGGCAGCGACTGCGCGTTGGTAACCCGTTAGGTTGAAGATACTGTGATTACATTTTCCATTGCCCCAAGCGCCGGAAGGGTTGGCAAAGCATGGGTGTGGACGCCATCAGCCGGGCTTACCGAGGGGCCGTCCGTCGAAATGCGACCAGACATGGATAAGGGCTTTGCAACCCTATGTGAACGCGCCATCAAACATCCGTCGGAACTTCTCCTACGGCGAAGTGGCCGCGCTATCAGTGACCTACTCGGAACCGACCTTAAGGCAAACCGCGAAACGCTCGACGAGGCTGGTTCCGGCAAATTCGTCTGCGACGACTATGTCGGAACGGCTTGCACCCCCCATATGTGCGGCCTTCAGGAGGCAATGGTTTTCGTGTCCGCAAAAGAGCATCGTATCTATGCGGCCTTGAAACCGGATCAAAAGAAGATTGAGGTCTGGCCACCTCTGCATGATTGGCCAGAAAGGCTCGGCCGAACTGGAAGCGTGGGCAAAAAAATGGATGTAGCTGCAGGCCACACTGATCGCGATCTTTTGACCGAGCATGAATTCGAGACGAATCTGAAATGATGATCTTGCAGCAGCGATATTCGGTTGCCTTTACAATCGCGGCTTGCCTCGTTGGCGGTTCAGTGTTGGCCCAATCAGCTATCGAGCATCACCTCTGGCAAGATAAGCGCAAATTCGAACCGTATAGCCGCACTGCAAAGTCAATCACCGGGGCGATACGGCTCTCGGGAAATCCAGATTTCGCCACCCCGGGCAGCAAGATGGCGATCACATTCGGAAACGGCAAAAAGATAGGTCTGACCTCGGTGGGCGCTTCTTGGCGTCAGTGGGACGAAACGGACGATAAGAAATCGACCGCGGAAGTCTTCAAATTGTCGCGGGATCCGGGTGCTCTCAAAAACGGCAACACGCTTTGCGGCGATCCGAAATCTGACCTCGCCCAATACGTCGTGTTTCTCGAAAGATCGTCGTTTGGAGACTCTCCGCTGCTTGGAATGGCCGTTTTTGGATCGAAAGAAGTCCCACACGACATCAATAGCCAAAGTCTCTGCGGTACTTTCAGCTATTCTACCGACTAATCTGGGAGATCCGGGATTCGGTCGCCCGAGGCAAATATCGACTAGGGGGAATAGGTGATGCAAGAAGCGCGAACAGAGGGACTTGGTCTAGCCCGATTTGTTTTTGGTCTGGTCTAGCTTCAGCCCGGTTTTCCTACTATGGGCCGTGCGTGGCGTTGCACCCATTTCCGATCTAACGTCGGGACAGCGATCTGGCTCAGCGTCCGGCTTGTCGTCCTGGTCGATGAGGATGCGCTCAACGGCTCCATCAAGATCCTCATATTGGCCACTTCTCAACGCCCATAGAAAGCCAGACAGCCCCAGTGCGCCAAAAAATAGGGCGACTGGTATAAGGTAGACGAGTGTCGTCATGACGGCCGCGCTGATGAGCGAATGCCAGAACGCGTTGCCGAAGAAGCCCTTGTCAGCTCGGCGAGCATAAAGCCCTGCAGCCGCAGCGCGTTTCCGATCACCAGCAGCGATGAGGCGGACATCGCGACCGCCGCGATCAACGGTGTGACGTGGCCGAGGATGGCGATCGGAACGGCAACGGCGTTGTAGATGATCGCGATAGCTATGTTCTGACGGATCAGCCGCCCTGCCTTCCGCGAGACGTCCAGCGCAAGAGGTACCGCCGAAAGGCTTTCACGCAGGAACACGAAATCGGCGGCGGTGCGGCCGACATCGGCGGCGGTGGCTGGAGCGATCGAGACGTGCGCCGCGCCCAGCGCTGGGCTGTCGTTGAGCCCGTCGCCCACCATCAGAACCTTGTGGCCGGCCTTGGTCAGCACTTCGATCCGCTTAGCCTTCCCGGACGGCAGCAGCGCCGAAGCAAAACGGTCGATGCCCAATATTCTTGCGACATCGCCACAGGCGTCTGCGGTATCGCCCGACAGCATTTCGACCGAGACCCCGGCATCGTTCAACTGCGCCAAGGCGGCCCCGGCATCGGGCCGCAACGCATCCTCGAAAACGAAGGATGCGACAATGCCCCCGTCTTTCGTCAGGACTGTTCCGCCATGCCCGCTTTCGCCATCGGTTCGGGCCTTCCATCCAGCCCATCCGCGCCGGCCCAGCCGCCAGATACTTCCGGCGACAGTGGCTTCGATTCCAAACCCCGGATGCTCTGTGACGGCATCGAACTTATGCTGCCCGCCAGCAGCGGCAAAACCGGCTATGGCCTTTGAAAACGGATGACGCGAATGCGCGGCCATATCGGCGGCGATTGCCAGCACGGCCGGATCGATCGACGACGCATTGACGAGGCGGGGCTGTCCGAGCGTGAGTGTTCCGGTCTTGTCGAACACCGCCGTATCCATCGTCGCCAGGCGCTCCATTGCCGAACCGTCCTTGACCATGATGCCGCTTTCGAACAGACGTCGCGCCGCGACCACCTGCACGATTGGCACGGCGAGGCCGAGCGCACACGGGCACGTGATGATGAGAACGGCAATTGCAATCGTCATGGCCAGGTGCCAGTCGCCGACCGCAACCATCCAACCGATGAATGTTATTAAGGCTGTGAGATGGATCACCGGCGCATAGAGGGCGGAGACACGATCGGCGATGCGTCGATAGGGCGAGCGGCCGCCCTCCGCCGCCTCCATCAACCGAACCATTTCCGCCAGGAACGAGTCGTTCGCGGCGGCTGTCGCCTCGATCGTCAGGGAGCCGGTAAGGTTGAGTACGCCAGCCTGCACGGGTACGCCTGGCGCCACGGTTCTGGGCGTGCTTTCGCCGGAGACCAGGGAGCAGTCGAGATCCGACGATCCCCGAATGATCTTTCCGTCGACAGGAATCCTTTCGCCCGCTGCGATGAGCAGCTGCATTCCCGGTTCGATCTCGAAAACAGGCAGGTAGTCGCGCGCGCCGTCGCTGCGCAGCACCATGGCACCACGCGTCGCCAGCTGCGACAGGCCGTTTACGGCGGTCCGGGCACGCTCGCGCATGACGTGATCCAGCGTACGGCCGATTAACAGGAAGAACAGCAGCGATACCGACGCGTCAAAATAGGCGTGATCGCCATGATTGATCGTCTCATAGAGGCTCATGGCGTAGGCGAGCGACACCCCGACCGCGATCGGCACGTCCATGTTCATGCTGCCGTGGCGCAGCGCGTTCCAGGCCGAGCGGAAGAAAATGCCGCCGGCGAAGGCAAGCGCCGGGATGGCGATCAGCGCCGAGACCCAGTGGAACAAGTCGCGGGTCGCGCCTTCGGCGCCGGACCAGACCGAGACCGAAAGCAGCATGATGTTGCCCGCCGCAAAACCAGCAACCGAGACCGCGCGGATCAGTTCGGATAGCGTCTTGTTCTTGTCGCCGACCTCGGGGTCGAACAGATGCACTTGGTAGCCTAGCCGCCCAAGCGCGAGGACGAACGGTGGCACCTCGTCACCACCCCACCTGACCGAGACCCTTTTCATCGACAGGTTGACGCGGGCGCTCTCGACGCGATCGAGCTTTGCCAACGCGGTCTCGATCCTCTGGATGCAGGCTGCGCAATGAACCGTCGGAACTGAAAGGTCGGTCTGGCGAAGACCATCGCCAACCAAGCGGCTCGCCAACCTGATCTCCTGGCCAGACGGCAGGACCGATGTGGTACCGGTCAGATCCAGCGCCAGTTCCGCGCCGGGTGAACAGCGGCTCATTGCAGCGCTCCTTGCGAAATCATGATCCGGCGAACGTCGCGATAGGGCTCCGCGAGACCGGCGTCGGCATCGACTTCAACGATCCAGACGCCATCCTTGGGCACGTCCCGTGCTGCAAACTCCTGAGCCGAAGCAAGGGCAAGAGTGACGGACTTGTCCTCGGCCTCATAAGCGGGATGACGAAACAGTATCTTCACGCCATGCAAGGGGACCGGCTTGCCGGTGGCATCGCTCAAGCTGTAGCGGACCTCACTCCGAGCGATCGTCAGGTTGCCGGTCCAGCCGAGTGCCGCCTGCGCGCGCCCTTCCTCGGCCTTTTTGTTGAATTGCTGACTGGCCACATAGGTGTTCTCGACGACAAGGCCGGTCCAGCTTTTGCTGGCGAGCGTCGCCATGGTCAGGTTGACGGCGATGACCACGCCGAAAAAGCCGAGAATGATGAGCAGCATGTGCCTGCCGGTGAACTCACGCGTCTTTTGCGTATTGGTGCTCATCTGGCGATCTCCGGTGCGTTGAAGGTGGCCGTGTATTCGTCCGATTCGAAGTTCGCCTTGTCCTCGACCCGGAACTTGAAGGTTTGTGCAGCATGCCGCACTTCACCCGCTGGCTGGCGCACGAAAACCTTCAGCATCTTCAGCCGGTCGGGTTCGACCGCGATGCCGAAGAAGCGATCTGCCGGCAGATCACTGCCGACGACGCTCATTTCGGCTCCCTGCAAGCCCTGCATCGCGACAATGATTGTCCTTGGCTCGGGGATCATGTTGAGCAGCTTGACGGTATAGCCATTGCGGATCGAACCGTCGGACAGCGTGACAAACTGTGGATTGCGGTCATGCAGCACGTTCAGTTCGAGCCGATCGCGCGTCAGCAGCGAATAGAGCAGGCCCAGCCCGATCAGCGACCACAGGCCCATGTAGACGTAGGTGCGCGGCCGAAAGATCTTGCGAATGTGAAAATACGCCGCCTGATCGCAGAAGGTGCCGACAGCAGTCCTGACCAGCGACGGATTGATCGAACTGGAGCCGCCTGCTGTCGCCAGCATCATGTTGGCGTTGTAGTGGAAGAGCGTCGCGTAGGAGATCAGCCCACGCTCCTTGCCGAGCTTGTCCATGACGCCGTCGCAGGCGTCGACACACAGCGCGCAGGTAATGCATTCGAGCTGCTGGCCGTCGCGAATGTCGATCCCCATCGGGCACACCGCGACGCAGGCATTGCAATCGACGCAGTCGCCGACCCGCTGCCCCGCCGCATGGGCCTTCTTGGCGTGCCTCGAACGAGGTTCGCCCCGCCAGTCGTTGTAGGTCACGGTGAGCGAATTCTCGTCGAGCATGGCAGCCTGGATGCGCGGCCATGGGCACATGTAGGTGCAGACTTGCTCGCGCATCAGCCCGCCGAACGTGTAGGTGGTCGCCGTCAGCACCGCGATGGTGACGTAGGCGACCGGAGCGGCAGTGCCAGTGAATACCTCGCTGATCAGCGTCGGCGCGTCGGCGAAATAGAAGATCCAGGCGCCGCCGGTGGCTACCGCTATGACCAGCCAGATGGCGTGCTTCGATACGCGCAGTACCAGTTTGCGCGCCGTCCATGGGCCGGCGTCGAGTTTCATGCGGGCGTTGCGATCGCCTTCGATCGCCCGCTCCACCACCAGGAAAAGGTCGACCCATACGGTCTGCGGGCAGGTATAGCCGCACCAGGCGCGGCCAACGGTTGACGTGATCAGGAAGAGGCCGATGCCGGCCATTATCAGAAGGCCGGCGACATAGTAGAATTCCTGCGGCCATATCTCGATGAAGAAGAAGTAGAAGCGGCGGTTGGCAAGATCGATCAGCACGGCCTGATCAGGAGCAAACGGACCTCGATCCCAGCGCAGCCAGGGTGTCAGATAGTAGATGCCCAGCGTGATCGCCATCACCAGCCACTTGAAGCGGCGGAAGCTACCCGAGGCGCGCTTGGGGAAGATTTTCTTGCGCGGTGCATAGAGCGGCTGTTGTGTCTTGGCGGAGTTGACCGCTTTTGCCTCGAGCCGCTCCATCTGCGTTTTATCCAGCACGTGTATCTCCACTTGCCCGCGGCCTATGACATCGTTGTGCGACGGACTTGTCTGCTTCGACAGACGTCCGGTCTGCCGCTTCGCCGAATGGGGCCGCGCCGCCTTGCAGCAGGGTCAATCGCCGCATGCCGGAATGGTGTCGAGGCCCGGCAAAGCCGGGCCTCGTCGCTTGGCGGGGGAGGGCCGAGAATAGGCTTCCGTTCCTATTCTCCGCCGCCAAGCGAATGGACATAAACCGCAAGTTCCTTAACCTTGGTCTCGCCGAGACGCCCGATCCAGGCCGGCATGACGCCGTGCTTCGGCGCACGGACCTGGACGGCGACGGCTGTCTCGCCCGACCCGTAGAGCCAGATCGCGTCGGTCAGGTCGGGTGCGCCGAGTTCCCTGTTGCCTTTCGCTTTGTCGCCGTGACAGGAGACGCAGTTTTCGGCGAAGATCTTGGCGCCGGGTTGAATCAGAGTTGCATCGCGGACCTTGCCAGACAGGCTGGCAACGTAGGCGCTCACCTGTGCGATCTGATCGGCGGTGATGATATCGCCGAAGGCCGGCATTTCCGACAGGCGCGTGTCCGGATCTGACGCGAAGCGGATGCCGTGCGCGATCGTTTGCTGGATCTGCTCGGCCGTGCCGCCCCACAGCCAGTCATCGTCGTTCAGGTTTGGAAAACCCTTCGACCCTTGGGCGCCGGAGCCATGGCACTGCGTGCAGTTGACCTTGAATGCGGCGCCGCCGGCCGCGACCGCGAATTCGCGCAAGGCATAGTCCGAGGCGATTTCAGAGAGGCTTTTCGACTCTACCGCCGCGGCGTATTTGCCTTTCGCCGCTTCCGCCGCCGCCAGCTCATTCTTGACATCGTTGCGGCTGGAATATCCAAGCACACCCTTGGTTGCGGAAGACAGCATGGGCCAAGCCGGATAGGCAATTGTATAAGCTACCGCCCAACCGACGGTGATGTAGAAGGTTATCACCCACCATCGGGGCAATGGGTTGTTGAGCTCCCTTATCCCGTCCCATTCATGACCGGTCGTCGAGATGCCCGAGACTTCGTCGATGTGCTCGTCGCTCATGATCGGTCGCCCTTGAGTGGAATCTGGGCGGCTTGCTCGGCCTGTGTTTTGCCGCCGGGACGCAAGGCAAAGGCAATGCTGCCGACGAAGAAGAGCGACATGGCAAGCAGACCCCAGCTGTCCGCGAATTCCCGCATCAAATCATAGCTCATTGCGCCCCCCTCAGCGGTAGCCGGCTGCATCGTCATAGGTCTTGAAATCGACCAGTGTTCCCAGCATTTGCAGATAGGCGACGAGGGCATCCATCTCGGTCACCTGCTGCGGATTGCCGTCCAGATCGCCGACCTTGGCTTTCGGATAGCGTTTCTCGAGGCCGGAGCTATCGGCATTCGGGTCGGCCTGGGCCATTAGATCGGTATTGGCGTGCGCGATCATGTCATCGGAGTACGGGACGCCAACACGCGCGTTCGCAACCAGATGCGTCGAGAAGTCCTTCACCTCGATCGGAGCGTCCTTCAGGAAGGCATAGCGAGGCATGATAGATTCCGGCACCACCGAACGTGGATCCACAAGGTGCTGAACGTGCCATTCGTTGGAGTAGCGGTTGCCGACTCGTGCAAGGTCAGGGCCGGTGCGCTTCGAGCCCCACTGGAAGGGGTGGTCGTACATGGACTCAGCCGCCAGGCTGTAGTGGCCGTAGCGTTCGACCTCGTCCCGGAAAGGCCTGATCATCTGGCTGTGGCAGAGGTAGCAGCCCTCGCGCACATAGATGTTGCGTCCTGCGAGTTCGAGCGGCGAGTAGGGGCGCATGCCCTCGACCTTCTCGATCGTGTTGTCGAGATAGAACAGCGGTGCGATTTCGACTATGCCGCCGACGGTCACGACAAGAAGAGAGCCAACGAGAAGAAGCGTGGCGTTCTTCTCGATGATCGCGTGTTTGTCCGTCAAGCCCATTGTCTGGCTCCCTATTCGGCAGGCCGGAGGGCGGGCTCGGAACCCGGCATTGGTTGCTCTTCACGCTGGTATCCGAGGATGGTCATAGCGATGTTCCAGGCCATGATCATGGCGCCGGAGAGGTACATCGCACCGCCGATGGCGCGCATGACGTAGTAGGGGTGCATGGCGGAGACGGTTTCGGCGAAGGAGTAGACCAGGAACCCCTGCTCGTCGTATTCGCGCCACATCAGGCCCTGCATGATGCCGGACACCCACATCACCGCGGCGTAGACGACGATCCCCAGAGTCGCCAGCCAGAAGTGCCAGGTGACGAGCCGTATCGAATAGAGCCGGTCACGGTTCCACAGTTTCGGCACCATGTAGTAGATCGCGCCGAACGAGATCATGCCGACCCAGCCGAGCGCACCTGAGTGGACATGGCCAATGGTCCAGTCCGTGTAGTGCGATAGCGAATTGACCGTCTTGATCGACATAATCGGTCCCTCGAAGGTCGACATGCCGTAGAAGGCGACTGCCATCACCATCATGCGGATGATCGGATCGGTGCGCAGCTTGTCCCAGGCGCCTGACAGCGTCATCAGGCCGTTGATCATGCCGCCCCATGACGGCATCCACAGCATGATCGAGAATGCCATGCCGAGCGTCTGCGCCCAGTCGGGTAAGGCGGTGTAATGCAGGTGGTGCGGGCCGGCCCAGATGTAGAGAAAAATGATCGCCCAGAAGTGGATGATCGACAGCCGGTAGGAATAGACCGGCCGGCTAGCCTGCTTGGGCACGAAATAATACATCATGCCAAGGAAGCCGGCCGTCAGGAAGAAGCCGACCGCATTGTGGCCATACCACCATTGCGTCAAGGCGTCCTGGACGCCGGAGAAGGCGGAGTAGCTCTTCGAGCCGAGGAAAGAGGCCGGCATCGACAGGTTGTTGACCACATGCAGCATCGCGATGGTTACGATGAAGGATAGATAGAACCAGTTGGCCACGTAGATATGCGGTTCCTTGCGCTTCAGGATGGTGCCGAGGAACAGGATGAGATAGGCGATCCAGACGATGGTCAGCCACAGGTCCACATACCATTCGGGTTCGGCGTATTCCCGGCTCTCGGTGATGCCGAACAGGTAGCCGGTCGCGGCCATGACGATGAACAGCTGGTAACCCCAGAACACAAACCAGGCCAGATTGCCGCCAAACAGCCGGGCGCGGCAGGTGCGCTGGACAACATAGAGCGATGTGCAAAGCAGCGCGTTGCCGCCGAAGGCGAAGACGACTCCCGATGTGTGCAGCGGACGCAAACGGCCGAAATTGAACCAGGGTGGGATGTTAAGGTCGGGGAAGGCGAGTTGAAGCGCGATAATGACGCCGACCAGCATGCCGACGACACCCCAAAACACCGTTGCGATGGCCCCGTAGCGGAGCGGACCATCCATGTAGGCGGAGGGGTCGATCGGCCCCACGGGCTTGAAATCCCAATTGCGCAGCAAGATCGCGATGAAGCCAGTCAGTGCGAAGAACAAAACCCACATGTGCTGGCGAAAGGGTCCTTCTACGCCGAAGCCGGCAGCCACCAGCGCCGCAAAGGCAAACAGGCTTAAAAGGACGATCTCCGTGCCGAATTTCATGACATGTCCCTGACCAGGATTCCAATGCGCGGACGCTAAATCCGCGGTGCATTAATTCCCCAGTTGCCGCCTGCTCGCCCTGATCCATGTCAGAGCCGCACGATTTTGCTTCGGGCAGCATCGAGTTCGGTGAATCAGAAGGTGGCGATTTGAACAAGGAAACGCAGCACGGGCCACCCCACTCATGGACAAGTGCAGCTTCCTCGCGTCGGGCCGGTACAGAGGCGATTCCGGGCGAGGTCATGAAGCGTGCCCATCGGGAAAAGCTGAATCTCTGCGACTCGCTGGAAAGCATTGCCGATGCACTGCCGAACGTCGACCGCCTCAAATGTCTTGGAACGGCCAAGAAAATCGTTCCGCTGCTCCGTGACATTCATGGGTTTGAGGAGACGGTGATTTTCCCTGCGTATGAGGCGCACTTGACGCCGGCCGAGGCCAAACTTGCCTCTACCAGCCGGTTGCGCGTCGAGCACCTTGAGGATCAATGCTTCGCTAGCGAGGTGGCCGAAACGCTCCTAGCGATAGGTCATGGTAATCCGATAGAGAGCCCGGAAGCTGTCGGGTTCATGCTACGAGGCTTCTTCGAAGGCTTGCGGCGACACGTCGCTTTCGAACGCGAGCACGTCCTGCCGCGGATCGCAATAAGCGACGTAGGCGCTTAGGTCTCAAAGGCCGGTTGCCGCGAGCCTCGGCCGCCGCAGCGCTGCTCCAGCCGGCTCATGCTGTCCACCGTTACATGGCGGTTGTTCTTGATCCGGATCACGCCGTCAGCCCGCAATCGCGTAAGCTGGCGGCTCACGGTCTCGTTCGTCAGTCCAAGGAAATCAGAGATGTCGGCACGTGTCAGCGGCAGATCGAAGCATGAGGACCTAGCCGCCGGGTCGATACTGGAATCCATATTCTGGGCGATCATGAGGAGAAAGCTCGCCACCTTCTCGGGTGCGGTCTTGCGCCCGAGAGTCACCATCCATTCAAGTGCCTCATCGAGTTCGTTCAGCGTCTGCTTGAGCAAGCGAAGCTGGAGTTCCGGTGATTCCTTCATTATCCGTTCAACGGCCGCCTTCGGAAACGAGCACAGCGAGACGGAGGTTGCCGCTTCCACATTGATCGTGCTTTTCACCTTGAAGGGCCGGCCCAGAAAATCCGGTGCGAACCGAAGACCGACAATCTGCTGGCGGCCGTCCGAAAGGCACTTCGTCAGCTTCACAACGCCTGAAAGCATGTTTGAATAGCTGTCGACAGCCGCGGCGTCGGCGATCAGTTCGACCCCCGGCTCGATTTTGTGCCGCGACGAAGTCTTGGCGAGCCCAACCAAATGGTTTCGATCGAGCGCACCACAGATCCCGCGATGCCGTGCGGCGCAAGACAGGCAAAGAACGGGAATGCCGGAACTGTGAATGTCCTGCTGTACTGTCATTACGCTCGCGCCATCGATCCCAAGTTTCGGCAGGATAGCAAGCGATGGCAGAGAAATCCTTGCGGCAGTTTGTCCATGCTGGAGGCTGACCGAAATCAGGGCTTTGACTCTTCGACGAGTCCAGACTTCCGGCGAGGCAAAAACGACGGACCACCAAATGAGACCGGAATTAGCTGCCAGGCTTGGCGAGACATATGGCGCCACTTTATGATCCTGTGACGACGCGTATTTCCCAAAGGGGGTCGCATGGCAGAGGGCCGGCCGGAACCTGCAGGCAGGGCTCCACTTTGTATCCGCCTAAGGAGGTTGGATTGTTCGGCCCATTCTTTCACTGACCAGCGACGCACCCCATTACGGCTCTGCTACTCAGCGCTGCGGCTTGCCCATTGACCAAACTTTATAATTATTCGGAACCTGAACCTGACACGCGTCGCGATTTCTCTGACATGCCGGCGGCAGGCAAGCTTTCCTTTCTGGCCTTGGCAAACGCGCGATCGCCTTCCAAGAACCCGACCAGCATGAATGGAATGAGCTCAGCTACTGTCTCAGACTCATTGTAGGTCTGACGGTAAAGCGCCGCGTAGTCCTTCAGTGCTTGGCTGAGGCCCGCGCTGACGGTGATGGTGATCTTGGAAGGCGTCCGGTCCGGAAGCTTTCCTAATTTCAGGTTCGCCATGAGCGGCTCCTATTCAATTTGTGTATGGTCGTAGCACGATGTCCTTGTGCACGATGACGCGGAGCGGCCAACCAGGACGGACGGTGATTGTCGGCTGAATATTGAGGTTTTTTTCGGTGATGCGCTGGCCAGCTTGACTGACGTTCTGCTGAGTGGATTCGCGGATTGCCTTGAGCAGATCGCTTTCGTTGTCCCCGAAGCTCAACTCGGTGCCGACGCCCAGCAGCGTGGCTAGAGCAACTCCCTTGATCAGCTGCCAAGTGTGGAAATCCACCTGGTCCTCCAGCCCTGCATAGCCGGCAGTATCTGTCGCTGGCAGATTGTCGATTTCAATCGATGACCCGTTGGGCATCACAATGCGCTGCCAGACTAGCAACGCGCGCTTCTGTCCAAAAGCGACGACACTGTCATAGGTGCCGATGAGCCGCGAGCCCTGCGGGATGAGCAAGGTGCTGCCGGTGACGGTGTCGTGCACATTCTCGGTAACCTGTGCAACCACGAGGCCAGGCAGGTCGGAATTGATGCCGGTGATGAGGCTTGCGGCGATCACGCTGCCGGCCATCAGCTGATAAGGCGAAGCCGGAGTCTGCAGCGTGTGCGGATTGTAGATCCCATTTGTGCTCTGCTGGCTGACAAAGTCGAGCTTGCGCTGCTGATTGTTCTGATCACCCTCAGCCGGTGCAACGGAAGCCCTTGCGTCTCCCGCATCGGGTTGTGCAAGTGGTGCTTCAAACGGCGGCCGCGCTCCCTGCGTATTGTCGGCGACCTTCGTTTCCCTGGGCCGGTTCTCGATCCGGAACATGACTTGCGACTCACGTGCCTCGATCGCCTGCTGGGCAAGCCGCTGCTCCTCGGCGGAAGCCTCCTGCCCCGGGGCGATGCCAAGCTGTCGCTGGCGTTCAAGGATGGGGCGGCCGAGATCGCCGGGCAGAGGTGGCCCAAGCACGGGAGGCTTCGGCTTCAATACGGAATAGTCCTTGGGAAGCGTTTCAAGTCCCTCCGCGGTTGGCTTACGTTCGGTGTTGTAGAGGTCTTCCGCCCGCTCTTTGATACGCAACGCCGGCCCCTGAAGCGCTATCATCGTGACGCCTAGAATTGCGCCGGATCCAACTGCAACGATAGCGACGATCACGCCGCGCCTGAACCGCACGGCGCGCCGGGGAGAAGCCCGCAACTGCAGCTGCTCGGGGTCGAGTTTCGGCGGTGCATCTGGTCGGGAAGTATCGGTCATGAGCGCTCCCTCATCTGCTGGACCGCGCAAAGAGCGGTATTCGCCGCGGCGGTTGCCGGCCGTCGATCCTGGTGATGCGGACTACTTGCTGCTCCTTGACGCCGAGGCGCAATTCGGCGGCGGCAAAGAGACGATCGACGACGTAATAGTTCCCGCGCATGCGGTAATTGACGAGCTGGTTGCTCCCGTCAGCACCGACGATGAAGAGTGGCGGTGCCTCACCCTGATCGATGCGCCGCGGGAATTCGATATAAACCTTGTTGCCGTCGTCGAAGGCACGCGTCGGCCGCCAAGGCGGCGTGTCACCGCTGATCGAGTAGCGGAAGCGAATGTTTTCGAGCGCCACATTTGAAGCTGCCGGCATGGCGGCGTCGGCCTGCGCATTGCGCTGGCGCAACGCAATGATCTGGTCTTCGCTATAGGTCCAGGAGATCGCCGCCATTGCAGTTTTCTCGGTGCTTTGAAGCTGCAGGTGGTATGTCCGGCGTTCCGTGGTGATCACCAGATTGGTGCTAAGCCCCGGCGCGAACGGTTTGACCAGCACATG
This sequence comes from Mesorhizobium sp. WSM3859, assembly GCF_002295065.1. GTDB lineage: Bacteria > Pseudomonadota > Alphaproteobacteria > Rhizobiales > Rhizobiaceae > Mesorhizobium. Next base: position 170,134 of record NZ_NSGG01000016.1, on the reverse strand, counting down.
GGTGCGCTGATTGTCGCCGGTGCCGCTGACGGTGTCGCCGATGACCCAGCGCACGGTGTCGCCAGCCGACACGGCTGTTAACTTCTCGCCCGGCTGTAGAGCGATATCGGTGACGCGCTCCGGCGCGGCATAGAGCTGATAAAGTGCGCCGTCGGTGAAGGGATAGACCTGGACCGCATTGACATAGCCGTATCTGGTGGGCTGCTGCGTGGCCGCCTTGTTGGCATCGGTGACCCTTTCTTCAGGGGAGCGCTTTTCCTCAGCGACCTTATCCGGATCGGGCTGCAACTGGCCCGGGAGCGGTAGCGGCTTTGGGACTTGGACAATCTTCACCGGTTTCTCCGGTGGCTTTTCGATCGCGGCTGGTTTGAAGTCGGCAGCATCGTAGGAAATCTCAGGCGGTGGCACCGGCTTCGAGGCGCAAGCGGGAAGGACGGCTGCTGACGCGGAAAGGAGTAGCGCGGCACGGAATGATGGGACTCTATTTTTCATTTGCAGGCTCCTTCGGGGAAACGGATGTCGGCGCGGCGCTGTCGAGCTCACGCGACCAGTCGATGGCATTGACGAAGACGCCGAGCGGGTTGTTGCGCAGCTGGTCAGTATTGCTCGGCGGGCGAGTCACGATGGTGAGGATCGCCGTCCAGCGCGTCGTGCTGGCAAGGCTGCCGCGCTCAAAAACCTGCTCAGCCCATTTGACCTGGAACGAGCTGTCGGAAGCCCTGATCACGCTGGTCACCTGCACCGACACGCTTCGCGTGCCGATCTGACCGAAGGGGTCGTTCGTCTTGGCGTACTCGTTGAGGAAGAGCGCCGCCCGGTCGGTGGCAAAGTCGTAGGCCGCCAACCAGTTTTGCCGCACCAGCACCGGATCTGTGGAGACGGAACGGACATTCTGGATGAAGCGGCCGAGATGCCAGGCGATCTGTGCATCGGACGGCTCGTAGTCCCGGATTGCCGGTGCAACGGCGCGCGCCTCACCGAAGCGGTCGACCTCGACGACGTATGGCACGATACGGCTCTGCATCGACTGCCACACGAGTCCGCCGGAGAGCCCAGTCGTCAAAGCCAGGCAGCCAAGAGCCATCAGCCGCCAGTTCCGGGCCTGCACCCGCGATGAGCCGATGCGCTCATCCCACAGCTGGGCGGCCTTCTGATACGGCGTGACCGGCTCGGGCGTCTTGCCGTAACGTTGAACGGGTCGCTTGAAGAGCATCTAGTCGTCCTTGTCATTGAGAGAGGGATTGGCGCTGCCGCCCGGTCTGTCACCGTCGCGGACGGCCTGTACGGCGGCGTGGCGATGAGCACGAGCGGTCTGCTCGGAACGCAAGCGCCTCGCCCAGATGGGCGCGGCGTTAGCGGCGGTACCGGCTGGACTTCCGGCCATTAACGCGGTCGGCGCACCGCCGGTCGCGGTCCATGCGGCTTCGCGCCCGGAATCGGCGCTGCGCGCGAACCCTCCCCCGGCAGATCGTGCTGCTCGCATCGCGGCGCCGCTGGCGGCACCCGCCACGCCCTGCATTCCAGCAGCCACACCGGACAGGCCGGTCTCGGGCGAGGTTGCTCGTCCCAACTGCCATGCCGAGGAAGCTGCCGAGCCAATGGTCGTGCCGGCTCGGATGGCGGCAAGCCCGCCGCCAGTTGCCATGCGCGCGCCGGCGAATGCCGCACCTCCGGCAACGAGCGATGCACCGGCCGCTGCCGCGGTAGTCCCAAGTGCTGCGCCCGCGCCAAGTTGTGGCGCGCCGGAGACAAGACCCGAGGCGATCCCAGGGCCGAAAATGCCGAGCCCAAGCAGCGCCAGCGCCCCGAGCACTTGCGACATGGCAGCGGCCAAGTCCGGCTCCTTGCCCTGCAGCGCTGAAGCGAACTCGCCGAAGAGCGTGGACCCGATACCGACGATGGCGGCGAGCACCATCACCTTGATGCCCGACGAGATCACATTACCAAGCACGCGCTCGGCCAGAAACGACGAGCGGTTCCACAGCGCGAAGGGCACGAGAACGAAGCCTGCCAACGTGGTGAGTTTGAATTCCAGGATGGTGATGAAGAGCTGGATGGAGAGAATGAAAAAGGCGATGATGACCAGGAACCAGGCCAAGAGCAGCACGAAGATGGTGAGCGCGTTGCCAAAAATTTCGGGGAAACCAAGCAACTGGCTCGCCTGATCGAGAAGCGGCCACGCACCCTCGAAGCCCGTCGCGGCAATGCGGCCTGGATGCAGCAGATTGTCGGCGGACAGATTGCCGGAAGACGCATTGATGCCGAGACCGGCAAAGGACCGATAGATGATGTCGGCAAGGTTTTTGAAATTGTTCAGAATGAAGGCGAAGACGCCGACATAGAGAACCTTGCGGATGAGGCGGGCTAGAATGTTGGGCTCGCCGCCGAATGCCCAGGCCAGGCCGGCAAGCGTGATGTCGATGCCAATTAAAGTCGTAGTGAGGAAGGCGACGTCGCCCGAAAGCAGACCGAACCCGCTATCGATATAGCGGATAAAAGTCTCCATGAAGCGATCAATGACCCCGAGGTCGTTCACGCCGCCACCTCTCTCGTATTGAAGAACTGGTGATCAGTTGCCGGGATAGGCCGTGCCGGTGCCCAGGAAGCGCTTTGTCGTCTCGCGGGCGGCTTCCTCGGATTGCGCCTTGCGGGCGGCATCCTCAGCCTCAGCCCGAAACTGCGTCGCAAGCAGCGTCTGGATCTGCATCTGCTGCTTGGTCGAAAGCGCGATCAGCTGATTGGTGGCCTGGCTTGCCTCAAGCGCGCCGGCCGCCCCTTGGCTGCGGTTGACGAGATGGGCAAGCAGGTCACCGTCGCCTCGGACATTCTCGACGATCAGCGACTGCACACCCATGGTCTGTCGGAACGCCTGCATGGCGCTTTGCCAGCGTTCGCGCGCGGCGTTCGCCACATTGCTGACCTTGATGGTGGCGTCGTAGCTTTCCGGATATTGGTTGCGCCACTGGTTCTGGAGCTTGTCCAGATCAAAGCTCAGGCCGCTCGCCTGGTCCATCAGTCCATCGATGCGATGCAGCGCGCCGGTCAGCTGACCCACGGAGGAGAAATCCAAACTCTGAAGATTGCGTGCCATGTTCTGTAGCATGGTTGCCTGGTTCTGCAGCGACTGGATCTGGTTGTTGATCTGCTCCAACGAGCGCGCCGCCGTCAGAACGTTCTGCGCGTAGTTCGAGGGATCGAACACGATGAGTGCATAGGCCGGCTGGACATAGTCGGCCATCGGCTTGGCGATCAGAGAAATAGTGATCAGGGTGGAGAGAAAACGGCGCCGCATCATGACGATTGCTCCTTGGGTTGAGGGAATTGCTTGAGAAGCTCGGCGGCCCAATCGAGTCCGCGCGCATTCAGGAACCGAGCGGCAAAGCCGTCCTGCCCGTGCTCGGACAGCACGCTACCGATTAGCGTCTGGCTGGCAGGATCGGAGGCACCGCAAAGGGCGAGAGCAATCGGGCCGAGGCCGAGCTCAAAGAGCCGGTTGCCGCGGCGCGACTGCAGATAGTACTGGCGCTTCGGCGTGGCGCGAGCGACAAGCTCGATCTGCCGCTCGTTGAGACCGAAGCGTTCGTAGGCTGCCCTAGCCTGCGGTTCCACGGCACGATCATTGGGAAGAAAGATGCGCTGAGGGCAGCTCTCGATGATTGCCGGTGCTATTGCCGAGCCGGCGATGTCGGCAAGCGACTGCGTGGCGAAGATGACCGAGACGTTCTTCTTGCGCAGCACCTTCAGCCATTCGCGGATGCGGGCGGCAAAGAGCGGATTGTCGAGATAGACCCACGCCTCGTCGAGTATGAGCAGTGTCGGCCGTCCGTCGAACCGCTCCTCAAGACGATGGAAGAGATAGGTGAGCACCGGCGTCGTGACAGTGCCTTGGCTGTGCATCAGTTGCTCGGTCTCGAAACACTGCACATCGGACAAGGCCAGCCGATCATCATCGGCATCGAGCAGCCGGCCGTAGGGACCATCGAGTGTGTAGGGCATCAAGGCAGACTTCAGCGCATTGGACTGAAGCAGGACCGATAACCCCGTCAGTGTGCGTTCTTGCGCTGGCGCAGTGGCAAGGCTGCTGAGAGCCGACCAGACCGCCTCCTTCACTTCGGGCGTGAGAGTTACGTTCTCATGAGCAATGAGGCCGGCGATCCATTCGGCGGCCCAGCTGCGCATGGCCTGGTCGCCGATATTGCGAAGCGGCTGGAAGGCAAGAGAACCGTCCGCCCCCAATGCGTGGTGTTCTCCACCCATGGCGAGCGTTGCGGCACGAGCGGAATTGCCTTTGTCGAAGACATAGACCTGCGCGCCGGCATAGCGTCGGAACTGCAGAGCTACCAGCGCAAGCAGCACCGACTTGCCGGCGCCGGTCGGACCAACGATCAGCATGTGACCGACATCGTCGACATGGGTGGAAAGCCGGAATGGAGTTGACCCGCTCGTCTCGGCGAAGAGAAGCGGCGGGGCGTCGGTCTGGGTGACTTTCGCGACATGCTCGTTCGTCGCCGGGCCGGCCCACACCGACGACAGCGGCATGAGGTGGGCAAGGTTCAGGGTGTGAACGAGCGGCTGGCGAATATTGGCGTAGACATGACCGGGCAACGAGCCGAGCCAGGCCTCGACCGCATTGACGCTTTCGCGGATGGTGGTGAAGCCGAGTCCGTTGACGACGCGCTCGACCGCGCGGAGTTTCTCCGCGGCGGCTTGGCGGTCCTCGTCCCACACCGTCACGGTAGTGGTCAGATAGCCGAAGCCGACGTGGTCCCCACCCAACGCCTGAAGGGCTTCGTCGGCGTCGAGCGCCTTGTTGTCGGCATCGCTGTCGACCAGCGGGACCGGCTCGTTGGTCACAACCTCGCGCAGGATGGCCGAGATTGACTTGCGCTTGGCAAACCACTGCCGCCGCAACCGTGTCAGCGTCTTCGTGGCGGCAGTCTTGTCGAGCGGAATGAACCGCGTCACCCAGCGATAGGCAAAATCCTGATTATTGAGGGCGTCGAGGATCCCGGGCCGGGTGAGGTTCGGGAAGCCGAGGATGGTGAGGGTACGCAGATGCTGATCGCCCAGCATCGGTTCCAGGCCGCCGGTAAGCGGCACATCGACCAGGAAGCCGTCTAGATACATCGGCGTTTCCGGCACTGCGACCGGATGGCGGCGGGTCGCGATTGTGCCGTGCAGGTAGGTTAGCGTCTCGGCATCCTCGAGCGCGCGCACTTCGGGCATGAAGCCGGACAGAAGGTCCAGCACACGCGCGGTTTCATCACGGAACCGCGCCATCTCCTGGCGCCAGTCTCGTTCGCCTTCGGAATGATGCGAGTCGACGAGCGCGCTTTCCGCCCGCGCCTGGCTGTCTGGCGATGGCATGAACAGCAAGGTCAGGTGATAGCGGCTTTCGAAATGCGCCACCTTGCCCTCAAAGGCCGCGCGGCGTTCTTCGTCGACTAGCCACGACGCCGCGTCGGGAAAACGCGATTGCGGATAGCCCAACGCTTCGACGCGTTCGGCCTCGAAGAACAATGCCCAGCCGGAACCAAGTCGCCTCAACGCATTGTTTGCCCGCGCGCAAATGCCAACGAGTTCGGCTTCCGTCGCGCTTTCGAGATCGGGGCCGCGGAACCGCAGCGTCCGCTGAAAGCTGCCGTCCTTGTTGAGCACGATGCCCGGCGCGACGAGTGCGACCCAGGGCAGATGGTCGGCAAGCCGGTCGGCCTTCCCGCGATATTCCGAAAGGTTCAGCATGCCAACCACCCCCTCAGCCGAAGGTGGCAGACAAGCACGCTGGCAAAGTCCGGATCGCGGCGGGCGGCAAAGACCGCCAGCGTGTGGCCGGCAATCCAGAGCACCAGCCCCGCTATCCATTGCTGAAGGCCGAGCCCGATGGCTGCGGCAACTGTGCCATTGAGGATTGCCACCGCTCGCGGCGCACCGCCCAGGAGGATCGGCTCGGTCAATGCCCGGTGAAGCGGCACCTCGAAGCCTTCGATATGCTGCTCTCCAGTGGCCATCAGACGAGCGCCCCACCACCGAAGGAGAAGAAGGAAAGGAAGAAGCTCGATGCCGCGAAGGCGATCGACAGGCCAAAGACGATCTGGATCAACCTGCGGAAACCGCCTGCCGTGTCGCCAAAGGCAAGTGTCAGACCCGTGGTGATGATGATGATCACCGCGACGATCTTGGCGACCGGTCCCTGGACTGACTCCAGGATCTGCTGCAGCGGCTGTTCCCAAGGCATGCCGGAGCCTGCCGCGTAAGCGGGGGCCGTGATAAGAAGCGCGAGCGCGGTGGACGAAAGAAAGCGAAGCTTCTTGCGCATGAAGTGACCTCTCAAAACTGCTGGAGTTGCGGAAGCGTGAGTTGGGTGACGGCGTAGTCGCCGCTGCCGTCGAGACCAGTGACCTCGGCGATCGCGTCGATGCGGCGCGAGGATCCGCGCCCGGCGATGAAGACGATCAGATCGATCGCATCGGCGATGAGGCGTCGGGGAACGGTGACGACGGCCTCCTGAGCGAGTTGCTCGATACGGTAGAGAGCGGAGCGCGCCGAATTGGCGTGAACCGTGGCGATGCCGCCGGGGTGGCCCGTGTTCCATGCCTTGAGCATGTCGAGCGCTTCCGCGCCCCTCACTTCGCCGACAATGATGCGGTCGGGTCTGAGCCGGAGCGTCGAGCGCACGAGATCGGCGATCGTTACCGAACCACGCCTCGTTCTCAAGGCAACGCAGTCCTTTGCTGCGCATTGCAGTTCGCGCGTATCCTCGATCAGGATGACTCGCTCGTCGCATTCGGCGACTTCGGCCAAAAGCGCATTGGCCAGCGTGGTCTTGCCCGACGACGTGCCGCCGGCGACTAAAATGTTGCGCCGCTCGCGCACCGCCTTCTTCAGAGCATCCGCCTGCGGCGGCAGCATGATGCGGTCGGCGACATAGTTGGCCAGCGTGTAGAGCTTTGCTGCCGGCTTGCGGATCGCAAAGCACGGCGCCAGCACCACGGGCGGCAAAAGACCCTCGAAGCGTTCGCCCGACGGCAACTCGGCGCTGACGATCGGATTGTCGGCATGTGCCTCTGCGCGCACATGGGAAGCAACCAGTCGGATGATGCGTTCCGCCTCGGACGGGTGCATGAGGACGCCGGTATCGATCCGACCTTCTCCTAGACGGTCGAGCCGCAGCGCGCCGTCGGGATTGACCATTACCTCGATAACCAATGAATCGGAGAGCGCTTCGGTGATCGCAGGGCCCATGGCGGTGCGCAGCATCGCGCGGCGACGATGGTCGGCCTCCGGATGAGAGCTCATCCTTCCCCTCCCCTGCCATTCTCCTTGCCGAGCGACCGTTTCCCGGAAGCGATCTGGCGACCGACCTGCTCGACGAATTTGTCGAAACGGTCCTGGGCAATGGCCTGCGTCGCCTTGTCTGGGACCGGCGTGTGGGCGTGAAGCGTGATCGAAAAGCGAATGAAGAGCGCCAGGCTTTCCAGGATCATCTCGGCATCGCGCCGGACTTGAACGAGGTCGCGTGAAAGACGATCGAGCCGCACACCGTAGCGCCGGTCGAGTTCGTTCTCGCCACGCCGCTCGATGAAAGCCTCAACCGCCTTCGCCACAATGGCTGATTTGGTCGTCGAGGGATCGCGACTGAGGTTCTCCAGCCTCTCGCTCAATTCGGGTTCGAGCAGAAACTGGTGACGAATGCGGTGGGTCTTCATGCGGCTCGTTCCGACGGGCCGGCATTGCGCCGGCGACGGGAACAAGCATCGGGCAAAGCCCCGAAATCGCTTATGGCCGTTATCTACGCTGAAGTACGCCGGCCACGCGCCGGCGTTCAGAAGCCGGGGACGATATCCTTGTCATCGCCCCTTCCCTCGTTGATGCCATAGGCACGCGCGACGGTGGAGATCCGGTCCATGACGCGCTTGTCGGCCATCGCCTCGCTATCATCGTCCGTGGGTTGGGTCGGATCGTCCTGGTCCGGTTCCTGGGTGACGGCGGTATGTTCTTCGGGCAGGCCCGGATGGCGCTGCTGCTGAACACCTCCCTCGTCCGCAAGCGCGGCGCCAGCGCTTTCGTCGCCGGAGGCAAGACGACGGTCGACGCCGCGTACTTGGCCAGTCCAGTCGTCTTGGCGCGGCGCAGGGCAGTCTGCGTAAAGACAGTCATGCAGCACCGGCGCAGGCAGCACACGTTCGGTGAAATTCTGATCCTCGTAGTAGCGCAACTTGTTGGCGCGGATGGGGGGCAGCCCCGAAACCAGCACCAGTTCGTCCGAGGGCGGCAATTGCATCACCTCGCCAGGTGTCAGCAGCGGGCGGGCGGTTTCCTGGCGGCTCACCATGACATGCGAGAGCCAGGGCGCCAGCCGGTGGCCCGCATAGTTGCGCATCGATCTCAATTCCGTGGCAGTGCCAAGCGCGTCCGAGATTCGCTTGGCCGTGCGCTCATCGTTGGAGGAAAAGGCAATTCGCACATGGCAATTGTCCAGAATGGCGTTGTTCTCGCCATACGCTTTGGAGATCTGGTTCAACGATTGCGCGATCAAGTAGGCACGAATTCCGTAACCGGCCATAAAGGCGAGCGCGGTCTCAAAGAAGTCGAGGCGACCGAGCGCCGGAAACTCATCCAGCATCATGAGCAGTTGATGCTTGCGACTCTTCTTTGGGTCACCCTCGAGGCGCTCCGTGAGCCGCCTGCCGATCTGGTTCAGGATCAGTCGCACCAAAGGCTTGGTGCGCGAAATGTCAGATGGCGGCACGACGAGATAGAGCGATGTCGGTCGCGCGGCATCCATCAGGTCGGCAATCCGCCAGTCACAAGACGAAGTGGCCGCAGCCACGGTGGGATCATGGTAGAGCCCGAGAAAAGACATGGCGGTCGAGAGGACGCCCGAACGCTCGTTCTCCGACTTGTTCAGCACCTCGCGCGCCGCAGAAGCCACAACGGGGTGTACTTGAGGCCTCTCCGCCGCGCCCAGATGGTTGGTCGTCATCATCCGCTGTAGCGTTGCAACAAATGAGCGCTGCGGGTCCGACAAGAATGTGGCGACCCGAGCGAGTGTCTTTTCCTCCTCGGCATAGAGGACGTGCAGGATGGCGCCGACCAAGAGTGAATGGCTGGTCTTCTCCCAATGATTACGCCGCTCCAGCGCGCCCTCAGGATCGACCAAGATGTCGGCGATGTTCTGAACGTCGCGGACCTCATTCGGACCTTTGCGCACTTCCAAGAGCGGGTTGTAGCGGGCCGATCGCGGATCAGTCGGATTGAACAATAGGCAATAGGAGAACTTCGACCGCCAGCCGGAGGTCAGCTGCCAGTTCTCGCCTTTGATGTCGTGAATGACGGCCGAGCCGGACCAGGAGAGAAGAGTTGGGACAACCAGTCCGACGCCCTTGCCCGAACGTGTCGGCGCAAACGCCATGACGTGCTCCGGCCCGTCATGACGCAGATACCGATCCTTCAGTTTGCCAAGGAAGACGCCTGCCGGCTGAAACAGCCCTGCTTTCTCGATCTCCCGCGTCGCCGCCCATCGAGAGGAGCCATAGGTAGTGACCAACCCATGCTGGCGCGCGCGCCAGAGGGAACCAGCGATCGCAGCGGCAAAGCCCATCAATCCACTGGTGCCCGCAAGCATGCCGGCCTTGTCGAATACCTCGGGCGCATAGGCATCGAATTGGAACCACCATTCCAACAGTTTCCACGGCTCGTAGATCGGCCAGCCAGCCGCGACAAACCATGGCGCGCCGAGTTGTTCCTGAAAGGCCAGCATATGAGCGCACCATTGCGTGGCAGCCCACACGCCGAGGAGAACGATGGCGAACACAATGGCGATCTGCCCAATCAGAAGCTTTGTGGGCGTCACTGGATTGCTCCGCTGTTCTGGAGAGGTGGATCGAGCATCGCCCCGGGCGGCCGGAACAGGAATGCACCCTATGTACGACTTGGTGCGATGAGAGGCTGTTTGGCGCGCCGTTGCTCTCCTTCAAGGTGTGTATCCATATTCGCGCATTCCGGAGCAAGTCTTGACTGCTGTGTCGGAGGGGGGCCCGTATCGTTCGTGCTTTTCGTGAGCACGTCGGATATTTGGTCGGGGAGCTGGCGGTAGCGTGCGGGCAAGCCGCTGAGGAAATCCTGAACATCGAGTCCGATCTGAGGTACAACACCACTATCGGGATCTGATCGCGAGGTGGGCCTGGCCGCCATGGGAGTTTCTCAGGCGAGCTGGGACATATTGGGCGCTGAGGATATCTTGGGCGGTCTTCTCGGACGCCGAATTGGCGACATTCATTGTCTGGCAAGCTTCGCCGGCGATGCTATCGGGCAGAGGCAGCTATTAATCCCCGGCCACGGCAAATCCGCGCGCTGCAGAATCTCGATGGGCCACCGGTTCAAACGCCCAGGCGGATGTAAAAAATCCACAGATGCGTTCCGCCAAGCGCTAGTTGCCAAGCATATGACCCGCATTTCGCAACGCCCCTAGGAACAGGCTTGCAAGGTGAGTGACATCGATTTTGGCCTGCATTGACACCGGCATGCTGGTCCAAATTTCCAACGGCACAATGAAGCGGGAAAAGGTACCATTTACGACGCAGTAGCGGCTAACAAGGCCTTGTCTGTCCAACGCCACCACACCCATTTTGTCGTCTCGATATCGGATGGCTGCGATCCGCTGGATGTCGGCGTCATCGTCGACCCGCACGTCGAAAAGCAGGGTTCCGCGGCTCCTCGCTGCTATTTCCGCCACTTTGTCATTGAAGCTCAAGCAGAGTGAGCGGACGCTTTCCACTGCCATCTGGAAAACAAACAAATCCAGTTCATTCACGGCCATGTGGGCAGTTGAGCCACTAGATGGATTATTGCAATGTCGCACACGGCTTGTTCACAGGTGTCGGCCAACTCCACACGACCGATCGTTTTAGTCGACCGCCGACCGACGGCTGCTCCTTCGCTGCCGCTCCTGAGGGGGTGCTCGCGGGCGTTAACGAGGCCGGGCTTCTGCACCACTCTTGAGAAACTTTTGCTTCCCCGCCGCTTCGCCAATCTGCGCGTCGCCTGTGCGGCCGTCCGCTAATCGGACGCAGATCTCGAGGCTCCTTGGGCCCTCACCGTGGCCTTCTTCGAGGGCGGGAAGCCGCTGAGGCCCGCTACGCCGGCGACGGCTAAGAAACCCTGACCTACAAGAAGGCAAACCGCATGTGCGTCGCCTTTCGCTTCGGCGCCTTGGCCTCCTTCACACTCGTTGGTTGACTCACGGGGCAACCCGGTCGAGAAAAGCATCGAATGCGGCAGCAACAGAGCGAATCGCAAAGCGATGTTGCCGCGATACGCGGACAAAACCCTTTTCGCTGTCCACAATTCCGTCCTTGGTAAGCATCGCCAAGCGTTCAGCTGATTCGAGAAAATGGATCGGATCAGACCCGTGGGCGGCACAGATTGCCGCCACATCGGCCTCGAGATCGCACATTAGTCGCTCGATGATTGCGGCTCGCGCGCGGTCTTCGTCGGTAAGACGGTAACCCTTTGACGTCGCCAGACGGCCAGCTGCGATGTGCCGGCTGTAGGAATCCCGTGTTACCTCGTTCTGGACGTAACCCTCGCCGACACGCCCGATAGCCGACGCCCCGAAACCGATCACGCTTTTGCAGGTGTCGGCCGAGTAACCCAGCGAGTTGCGCCGCAGGCGACCGGTTTTCTGTGCCAGGGCGAGATCGTCGTCCGGCAAGGCGAAATGGTCGAGCCCGATCTCTCGGTAGCCGGCGGCAATCAGCGTAACAGCAATGGCCGCATCCTGTTCGGCGCGGGCAGCGCTGCCTGGAAGAGATGCCTCCTCGATGAGGCGCTGATTCTTAATAAAGGACGGGATGTGCGAGTAGCCGAACGCCGCAAGCCGGTTGGGGCGCATGGCGACCGCCGCTCTCATGGTCTCGACGCAAGATTGCACCGTTTGATGCGGGAGACCAAAGATGAGGTCGAAGTTGATGCTTCCCACTCCATGCCGACGCAGCATTTCGACGGCAGCCGCCGTTTGCGCCTCACTTTGGACCCGGTTAATCGCTTTTTGAACAATGGGATCGAAGCTCTGCACGCCGAGGCTCGCGCGGTTCACGCCTGCTGCTTCCAAGGCTTCGGCCATCTCGGCCGTGAACGTGCGTGGGTCGATCTCGACGGCGATCGTAGCCGTTTTCGCGAGCGCAAAATGGCGGCGCAGGAACTCCATCAGGGCGAGGAACTCTACTGGCCCCATGAGAGTTGGCGTTCCGCCGCCAAAATGCACATCGCTGACGGGCAGCGCCTGCGGCGCGTGCTCCGAGACCAAACGTATCTCGTCACGCAGCGCCGCCAGATAATCGAAGATCGGCGCATCATGGCGAGTGATGGCGGTGGGAAAGCCGCAAAACCAGCACTTTGATCGGCAGAACGGAACGTGCAAGTAGAGTGACGCCGGATCGTCAGCCGGTAGGTTCCTGAGCCATTCCTCATAAGCCTCGGCGCCGACCGCCCCAGAGAACTCCGAGACAGTCGGATAGATGGTGTACCAAGGCAGGCGGGCCTCGCGATGTTTTGTGGTCTGCAATAGTTACCGTCCCATGTTGATGCCTTTCATCCTTACCGCTGCGCTCTCCTGAGTCTTTGCGCTATATCAGGCCGTTCCGCTTTCGGTCTGTTTCGCAGCGATAAGCGCTTGGCTCGACAGCGATGGAGGACGCGCTAATCAGCGACAAGCGCCATGGGTTTCCCGTCGAGAGTATCGTGCACACCGTTTGGGGCTACTATCTTATTCCCTTCCCTTTCAGCGTCCGCCTGGGCGAGGAGATGCTGCTGGAAGGCGGCATGCCGCATCCGACTAGTCGGATGCGGGCTCGGCCAGTAATCCCAGCTTCGATATCGACCGGATCGGCGGCGACTCCAATGCAACCTTGACGTCCGGAGACCTCGACGCCTGACCGCCGCCGGCCTGACCGCGCTCGCCGCGCGGGATGCTTCGGACAAGCAGACCACGTCGGTCAAGGCGCCCTTCAAGTCGTTCGACCATCTCTCTATCTCGCCCAATCTCGTGCTGTGCGGCGGTTAATGGTCGTCCGCTCGACCGAATCTTCGAGCGGTTCCTGGAAGCGTCCGATCATCGCCCGATCCTCTTGCGACTGGCCGGGGGTACCGGCGAGCGTTACGCCCAGAACGAGGTTACACGGGATGCCTACAGCCGGCACATCGCAGCTGGCCGCCTGGCAAAGTCAAAGGGCTACCGTCTCACCGACGAAGACCACGCGCGAGCCGCAATCATCGAGCCGCTGACGTGCCGGCAATCTGTGCCGCCCACGGGTTTGATCCGATCCGTTTTCTTAGTTCAGCTAAACGCTCGGCGATCCTGGCCCGAGGACGGGATATTGGACATCGGAGGGTTTTATCCGCGTGCGGCAGGAGCATCGGTGATTAGCGCCATTGCTGCGTATCCGATGCTCTTCTCGACCGGGTTTGCCCGTAGGCACAGTCAAGCAGCGTGAGGGGCGGCCAAAGGGATAACCAGTCGTTGCTAACCGGCATGCTCCACCAAAGCGGTGCGCGCTTGCTCCGGTTGAAGGGCTTGGAGTTTTCCCAATGGTGCGAGCGTTGCGACGTATGAAAGCTTCCCAATCATTCGACGGTGACTGATTTCGCCAGGTTGCGTGGCTGGTCGAGATCTGTGCCCACGCAGACTGCCGTGTGATAGGCAAGAAGCTGTATCGGCAGCGAGAAGATCATCGGCGCGACAATCTCGTCGGTGGCCGGCAGCACGATCGTGTGCATCGTATCGAGTTTCGATGCGGCTGCCCCTTTGCCATCGGTGATGAGGATAATGCGCCCTCCGCGGGCTGCCACTTCCTGCATGTTGGAGAGGGTCTTGTCGAAAAAGCGATCATGTGGCGCGATGACGATCACTGGCATGTTCGAGTCTATCAATGCAATAGGACCGTGCTTCAATTCACCTGCCGCATAGCCCTCGGCGTGGATGTAGGAAATCTCCTTGAGCTTCAGCGCACCTTCCATCGCCAGTGGGAAATTTGTGCCACGGCCGAGGTACAGGACATGATGACACTTTGACAGTTCGCGCGACAGAAGCTCAATCTCCGGCTGGATGCGGTTCAGCACCTGCCTCATGAGGCGCGGCATTTCCGTGAGGCTCCCGACGAACGCCTGCGCCTCATCTTCGGTCACGGTCCCGCGGACCTTGGCTGCGTGGATGGCGAGTGCTGCAAGTACGGCAAGCTGGCAGGTGAAGGCCTTGGTGGAGGCGACACCGATCTCCGGGCCCGCAAGGATCGGGAAGACCACATCGGCCTCCCGAGCGATGGTTGATTCGCGCGCATTCACGACGGCGCCAATTTTCAGCCCAAGCTGCTTGCAGTACCTCAGCGATGCCAGCGTATCGGCGGTTTCGCCCGACTGTGAAATGAAAAGAGCCGCAGACTGCGGCGACAGCGGGATCTCGCGATAGCGGAATTCGGATGCAACATCTATTTCGACGGGCAGGCGCGCATAGCGCTCGAACCAGTATTTTCCGATCAGTCCCGCGAGATACGCGGTGCCGCAGGCAGAGATCGCCAAGCTCGGGATCCTGGCGAAGTCGATGCCAAATACCGCATCGGCGCCATTTTCTATGAGATTGGTATACTGACCGAGCGCATCGGCGATGACCTCGGGCTGCTCGAGAATTTCCTTCTCCATGAAGTGGCGATGGTTGCCCTTGTTGGCCAGAGTGGCCGCAGCCATGGAGGTCTGGCGCGGACGCGCGACGGGGAGGCCGTCGTTATCAAAGATGTCGGCGCCCGTCCTGCTGACAACGGCCCAGTCGCCGTCGACGAGATAGGTGATTTGATTCGTGAATGGAGCAAGCGCGATCGCGTCGGAGCCCAGGAACATCTCGCCGTCGCCATGACCGATCGCCAGCGGGGGTCCATTGCGCGTCGCAATGATGGTCGACGGATCATCTTCAAAGAGGATGGCAAGCGCGTAGGCACCCCTGACGCTTTTCAGCATGGCATGCACCGCCTCACCGCGCCCCATGCCCGCCCGGCGGTGTCCTGCCAAGAGATGCGCAAGGACCTCAGTGTCGGTGTCGGTCTGGAACTCGGTTCCCGTCGCCGCCAATTCGTCCTTCAGTTCGGCGAAATTCTCGATGATGCCGTTATGGACGACGGCCACACCGTCCGTGAAGTGCGGGTGTGCATTGCGTTCCGTCGGTGGCCCATGGGTTGCCCAGCGGGTGTGGGCGATGCCGATGGTGCCACTCAGCGGCTCTTCCTTCAGTCTCGTCTCGAGATTGACGAGCTTGCCCTCGGCGCGCCGGCGGTGCAGGGTGCCCTCGGTGATCGTCGCAATGCCGGCCGAATCATAGCCGCGGTATTCAAGACGCTTCAACGCGTCGACCAGGCGCTCCGACACCGGCTGTTGCCCAACGATGCCAACAATCCCGCACATTTTCTTCTCCGAATTCTTCCCGGCAGCCGATGCAGACGAGGGCGAACACGCGCCCGGCGCGCGCTCAGTTAGAATCTTCTAATGAAATCCAGTAAGATCAGTAAAATTGATTGTTAGGATAGCTATCATCCACGCTATGGATGAATAAACCCCGGCCGCTGCGGGTGATGGCGCTGTTCAACCTGCGACCGCTCTTGCGGCTGTGCCTTCTTGAGCAGGGATTGCTAAATTCGACGCGTCGCTCCCGTACTGCGAGAATCCGCCTACACTGGACCGCCGAAAATCTCGGAAAGTGGCAGTTTATCTTGAACCAGTGAACTACAATATTGGCTGCAGTCAGGGAAGCGATCGGGCCCGGTCGCGCCGTTCTTGGTGATGGAGTCGCCTGGATGTTTGAGGGTCCCATCATCGACGTCGAAATGAAAATATTGCATCAGAATTTAGAGCCGTGAGCGTCCACGTCGATGCTACTTCTGACGGGAGTGGAACGCTCGACACAATGATGAACGGAGAGGCAGTCAACGATGGCGCGACGACATTTGCGTCACCTGCGTTGGAGACCGTGCCGGACGACGCATTGGCGGAGGCGACGAATGCCCTGGTCGATTGAATGCCTTGAAGCAGAATTGCGAGCCAAGAAATTGCCATCGCCCCCAGATGACGTTTACGGTCGACGGATCAATGGCCGTGGCAATCCAGTGCGATCGATCCGATCGAGATTATCAAGGGCTGAGAGAATGAATGTCGATCTCCATCAGTTGCTCATCGTCTTTGCTGCATATGTCATTGCCGCAGGGAGCCCCGGCCCGAGCAACATGCGCATCATGGGGGTTGCCATGTCGCGCGGCAGGGGTGCCGCGCTCATACTCGCCTCTGGCGTCGTCAGCGGCTCGATCTTCTGGGGTTTTATGGCCTCGACCGGCATCTCCGCCCTCTTGGCCAGGTACGCCCAGGCACTGCTCGTCCTGCAGGTTTTCGGGGGCCTTTACTTGCTATTCCTCGCCTTCAGGGCGGGACGGTCGGCGCTTACGTCGAACGAGAAGCTGGCGGTGCGCGCGTCGACCGACGAAGTCGCTTTTTCACGGGGTGAGCTCTATGGAAGGGGCCTCTTGATGCATTTGGCGAACCCAAAATCCGTGCTCGCATGGATCGCGCTCGTCACACTGGGGATCGGCCCGAATTCGTCGTGGCAGACCATGGCGGCCATATTGGGTGGCTGCGCCGTCCTAAGTGTCACGATATTCTGCGGCTACGCCATTGTCTTCTCCACACCGCCGATGGTGGCTCTGTATCGCCGCTGTCGCCGTTGGATCGAAAGTCTGCTGGCAATGTTCTTCGTGTTCGCCGGGCTGCGCATGCTGCTTTCCCCTATATAGTTTCGAAAGGAATGGATGATGACTTTGTTTCGCGGCTTGTCGGCGTTCCCCCTCACGCCAACCGATGCGAAAGGGCATGTCGACACCGAGGCATTGGCTCGTTTTCTCGAGCGTATTCAACGAGCGGGAGCAGACTCCATCGGCCTTTTGGGGAGCACGGGCGGTTATGCTTACCTCACGAGGGAAGAGCGCAAGCGTGCCGTTCAGGCTGCCGTGGAATGCATTGGCGGCAAAACGCCTCTTGTCGTGGGGGTGGGTGCATTGCGTACCGACGAAGCTCAGGCTCTGGCGCGCGATGCAAAATCCGCTGGCGCTGACGGCCTGCTCCTGGCACCCATGTCCTACGTTCCCCTGAATGAGGATGAAGTCTTCCAGCACTTCGTCGCGGTTGCCGAGGCGGGGGAACTGCCTTTGTGCATATACAACAATCCAAGCACCACGCGCTTCACATTCAGCGACGCATTGATCGCCCGGCTCTCAGAGGTGTCCAACATCGTCGCCGTGAAAATGCCTCTGGCAGCGAATGAGGATTACACGGGAGAACTGGCACGCTTGCGGTCGATGACGCCTGACACGTTCACAATCGGATACAGCGGCGATTGGGGCGCGGCGGATGCCCTGCTCGCCGGATGTGACACCTGGTACAGCGTTGCGGCAGGTCTGCTGGCGGTCCCGGCGCTTGCGCTGACGCGTGCGGCGCAGTCCGGCGACGCGGCGGAGTCCACTCGGTTGAACCGCGCTTTCGAGCCGCTCTGGACCTTGTTCAAGCACTACGGCAGCTTCCGCGTTATGTTCGTCATCGCCGAATACCTCGGTCTGGCGCACGTCGAGCCACCGCGCCCTATTTTGCCGTTGCCGGACAACGCCGGAGATGACATTAGGCAGGCACTGGAGAAACTTGAATTAGCCGAGCACACAGCATGCCAGTGCAACTGCTAGATTAGGCAGCCGGCGCACTGGCGTTCCACGCACCGTTCGAGATGGAAGCCAAGCGGCGCAGAATTGGATCGCTGCTCAACACCGCCTTTGACCACGTGCGGACTACGCCGGCATTAACCGGCGGGCAGATGCGCCGAGGGCAACAAGCGCGCCTGACGCAACGCCGCCAGATCAGCCGAGCCGGTGCAGAAGCAGGCGACTGCCAGCTGGCGGATGACGATCTCGAAATGCGCGACAACCGCCTCGGTGGACACCATCGCCGCGGGCAGCACGCCGGCCGCCTGGCCGGCGAAGTCCGCCCCCAGGCGGATGGCCTTGGCCACGTCGCCGCCGTCTCGGATACCGCCCGACGCGATCAACTTCACCGTTGGCAGCGCCCGACGTACCGCCTGCACGCCGGCCGCGGTCGGAATCCCCCAGTCGGCGAACGCCATCGCCACTGCACGGTCCGCGGCATCGCGGGCCCGCTCGCCCTCCACCGCGGCCCAACTGGTACCGCCGGCGCCGGCGACATCGATCACCGCCACGCCCGCGTCGACGAGCGCAGAGGCCACCGAGGCGGACAGGCCCGACCCCACTTCCTTGGCCACGATCGGCACGCCCACGCTGCGCGCGGCACGAGCGATCTGCGCCAGGACGCCGCGCCAGTCGCGGTCGCCCTCCGGCTGTACCGCTTCCTGCAGCGGATTGAGATGGACAATCAGTCCATCGGCCTCCAGCGCATCAACCGCCCGGCGCGCCAAGTCCAGGCCGTCGGCCTCGCGCAGTTGCCCGGCGCCGATATTGGCCAACAGGGGGATGTCTGGGGCCAGGTGTCGCAGCGCGCGCGTCAGCCCCTGGGAGTTGCGGGATTGCAGGCTCACGCGCTGGGAACCGACGCACATCGCGATCCCCAAGGCTTGAGCTGCCTCGCTCAGATGCCGGTTGATGGCCTCGGCGCGCGGCGTGCCGCCGGTCATGGAGCTGATCAGCAGCGGCGCGCGCATGGTCTTGCCTAGCAGCGAGGCGCGCAGGTCGATCTGCGTCAGGTCCAACTCGGGCAATGCGCAGTGTTCGAAACGGATATACTCCCAGCCGGCGGCGACCGTGGCCGGCGCCGTTCGCCGATCCAGCACGATGCCAAGATGGTCGTCCTTGCGGCGGCTCAGGGCGGTGTCGTTCATGCTCGCTCCATCGGTCGCATCGGGCGACGGCGTTGCGTCGGATCGGACTGACGGCAGCGCGCGCACGTCACCGCCTCCCGCGCCTTCAGGCCGGCCCACGCTGGCCTCCCCCGCAGTGTCCCTGGCCTCCTCCGCAGTGTCCGTGCGGTAGCGGCTTGCCGAGGTCTGGTAGTACTGCGTGCGGATGGCTGCCATGGCCTCGATCAACGGTCCCCACGGCGCGGGAAAGCCTGCTTCCGCCATCACTCGGTGCAGCATGCGCGTATGGCCGGCCAGCTCGTCGTTGAGGAACTTCACCACAGGCATAGCCGGATAGCGCTGCAGCAGCAGAATCGCCGCGTTGTCGGCCTCGCCGGCCGACCTGTCCTTGTCGCGTCCATGCAGATCGTTCTGCAGGCGCCCTATCGCGGAGATGAGCCGCAGGACCTGGCGAAACGCCGGACGCGCGCGCAAAGTAGCCATGTCCAGCCCCCACAACAACGACAGGCAACACAACACGTTCCTGTAGGCGATCGAATCGACGCCGTTGTGCAGGTACTCGGCGTAGGACCAGCGCTCCGCCCCCGCTGCCTGCGCCTCTCCGGCGCGCAGCGCCGCGCAGTAGCACCGGGTATCGTCGAGAAGCTGAGCATAGTCGCGACGATCGTAGGCGAGCGCGGCCAGAGAAGCGCTTAGCACAGCGCAGCCCTCGAATCCTGGGAGTGCGCACGGTACGCCCTGCCCCAGCGCCTGCTCCACCGCGGCGAGCTGCTCCGGCGCGATCAGCCCAAGGTCATTGCAATCGTCGAGCCAAAACAGCAGCGCCAGTTCGCGATAGAACGTCACGATCAGCGTTTCATCCTGCGGATCGCGGCCAGTGCGGGCGCTGGTGTCGCGCAGGCTCTGGTCGATGCGCTGCAGGATGTACCGGCCGCCCCTGACCGCTTCCACGGCATGCTCCTCGGCGAACCCGGTCAGGGAACGCCCCCACTCCAGCACCTGCTGCAGCGCGCGTTCGGTCTGGGTCATGGCGCCGCTCCTGCTCCCTCGGCCAGCACGCGCTGCCCCCAACCAAGCGCCAGCCACAACCCGGCGAGTTCGGCCACGCGCACCACCCGGGTGGGGCAATACAGTTCTTTGCCGATCCACAGCGGCATCTGCCGCAATGCATGCGCCCCATAGCGGGCGAGCATCCACTCCAGCGCACGCGCCACGGCCTGCGCGATGCGTCGGCGCCCTATCGGCTCTTCGCTTCCATCCATCACGTGCAACGCGAACAGCGCATAGGCGGTTTCCTCGAATGTGGTCGCGCGACCGGCGCCCCAGCCGCCGTCGTCGCGCTGCGCCTGCAGCAGCGCCGCCAGCGCGCGCTCGTCGCGCCAGTGGGGCTTGCCTTGCGCCAGCGCAGCGACCGCATGCGCGGTGGGATACAGCCAAGAAACATGCCATTTTTCGTTGTCCCATATACCGTGCGGGTTGCGATTGGCCTCGACGTAGGCGCTGGCGCCGGCGGCGGGCTTGCCCGACAGTCGCAACGCATGCAGGGCATGGATGTTGGTCGAGACCGAAGCATTGCGCTCGCCGGGGAAGGTCACGAATAGCTCGCCGATTTCGAAATGGCGCAACGTATCGACCGCCGGGTCGCGGCCTGCAAGGCGCAGGACGCACAACGCAACGGCGGTGTCGTCCGCATCGGCCGCGAACTGCAGGGCCGGGCCCAGACCGCGCTCGCCCAGGCGGGCCTCGAGCTGCGCGACGATCACGCGCACCATCTCGGCGAGCGCGGGATGCGCGAACAGCCCGGCCAGATGCAGGGTGTACAGCGACCAGCATGGCTCGAACACATTGATCGGCCAGACGTTGGGAACGACACCTTCGATGCCGCTGCGTGTCGCCCGCGATGCCGTTTGCAGATACGCGTCGGCGCGCCCGACTTGCGGCGTGCTCCCTTGTCTCACGGCCTGCGCACGCCACGCGGCGGTGGCCGCCGGACTGATGCCGATGCTGCCGTCGGCATCCGGGCATGCGGTGGTCGGCGACGTCCCCCAGGCTTCCCAGGAGTGCAGCAACGGATGGCCGCTCGGCAACGTCGCCACCGCCCCCAGCTTGACCAGGCACGCTTGCCGCAACGGCAACAGCGCCGGGTGGCGCGGAAACGCCACGCCGCCCAGCAGGGATGAAGCCTCGCCGCATAACTGCGGCAGAATCAGCTCCGCCCCGATCGGCGCGTCTTCCGGCACCCCATCCGCGTAGGGATCGGGCTGGCGCTCGAGGAATCGGGTTGCAGCCTGGACTGCGTCGGCAGCGTCGGGAATAGAATCGGCACGTTGCAGTGCCAGCAACGCCGCCCACGTAGGCGCATGGCGGAACAGCGGGAAGTCCGCGTTTCCCCATCCGCCATCGGCCTGCTGCTGCGCGATGAGCCACGCGTAGGCCTCCTGCCGACCGGTGACGTTGCCGTGGAAATGCAGAGCTCGCGCCGTGTCGTATACGGACGGACCGACGGCGCCGCCGTCGCTCATCTCGCTCAGCAGCTGGCGCAGTTCGGAAAGGACCTGTTCGGACAGCGCGTTCACGCGGGATGTTCCTTCGGCAGACGGTTACCGAGAATCAGGATCGGGCAGACGCCGCGCGCCTCGCCGCAGGCCCGTCGCGGCCCGGCGCATGTGCAACGCCGTGCGGCCGCCCTGCTGCGGCGCGGCGACGCGCCCCGATGCTGGCGCCGGTGCGCTGCATAGGCTTGCGCGCAGAGCGCCGGTGTGCCGCGACCGTGCTGGGCAAGCGCTGACCATCGCCGCGGACTCGGACGCAGCGCAGCATGCACCGGTGGCGCCGGCCGATCGGAGCGGCACAGGGGCGACTTCATGCGGACGGGCGCGCTCATGCGCATGACGCGTGCTTGGAGAGATATGCTTTGGCCCGCTGCAGCATCTGCGCCAACGGTTCCGCACGCGGCCCCAGCGGGGCGATGGCCTCCCCGGCGTCGCGCAACAGATCCAGCGCGAACTGGCGCGCTGCCTGCAGCCCCATGATCGACGCGCAAGTCGGCTTCTGCGCCGCCGCGTCCTTGCCAGGGGTCTTGCCCAGCGCCGCGGCATCCGCTGTCGCGTCGAGAATGTCGTCGACCACCTGCAAGGCGAGGCCGAAACAGGCGCTATAGCGATCGAGCGCACAGTACAGCGCAGCGTGCAGGGTATCCTCCGCAATGGCACAGAGCGCGCCCATGCGAACGGACGCGCGTACTAGCGCTCCGCTCTTCATCCGGTGCATCGCCACGATCCTGTCCAGCTCGACGTGCTTTCCGACTAGCGACAGATCCAAGGCTTGCCCCCCTGCGGCACCTTGGGCGGACACCGCCTGCGCCAGTTCGCGCACGATCGCTATACGGTTGTTACCTGGCGCATCCAGCCTCGCCAAGGTCAGGAAGGCGTGCGCCTGCAGCGCATCACCGACCAGGATCGCAGTGGCTTCGCCGAACTTGACGTGCACGGTCGGTAGGCCGCGGCGAAGCACGTCGTTGTCCATCGCGGGCAGGTCGTCGTGGACCAGGGTACAGGCGTGCATCATCTCGATGGCGGCTCCGACGTCGTCGAGCATGTGCGCCGGCGTATCGGCCAGTGCGCCGGCAGCCAGACAGAGCAAGGCGCGGGTGCGCTTGCCGCCGTGCAAGGTGGCGTAGCGCATGGCCGCCATCAGCTCGGTCTCACCGTCATCTTCGGCGCAGAGAAGACGGGCAAGCGCCTGTTCGACGCGCTTTGCGCCGTCCTGCATCCAGATCTCCGGCGGTAGCGCGCCGGATGCGCCGCGCGACTGCGCGCCCAATCCGCCGAGCGCGGAAACGCCAGTTCGGTCGTCGTGTAGCGTGGAACCGGTCTGCATGCTGTTCATAGTCCTTGTACCTGACACGGCCACTGCGAGCGCCGAGCCGCAGTGTTGCCGGCGCCGAGCGGTTGCGCCGAGTGCTGCAATGCTGCCCGTCGCCGGCGCCGCTGCCTCCCCACACGGGGCATGCCATGCCAGCTCATGAGAAACCGATGCGGACTGTCATGGACGGATGTGCGGTCGGGTAATAGCGCCGGCCTTTTTCGACGCCGCTCAGCAAACGCGGCCGCACTCCGGCCTCGTGCATGGTCAGCGCCAAGGCGATGCAGAACTGCACCATTTCCAGCCATACCAAGTGGTAGCCGATGCAGACGTGTGGGCCGGTACCGAACTGCAGCATGTCCACCGGACGGATCGGATCCGTGCGTTGCAGCCACCGTGCCAGGCGGAACTGATCAGGCGCCTCGTGCAGCAGCGCCGATGTCGAGAAATGCAGCAGTGGGATGCACAGATGGGTGCCCGCGGGAATCCGCCGTTGGCCGAGCTGCAATTCCTGCAGCGCGCGACGCGGCAGGAGCGTGGTCGCCGGATGCACTCGCAGCGTCTCGCGGAACAGCGCCTCGGCGACCGGACACTGCGCCAGGTCCGCGTGCCGGGTCGGCACCGCGCCTACGCGTTGCGCTTCCTCGACCAGGGCGTCCCACAGCATAGGCTGCCGCGCCAGCTCGATCACCATCCAGGCCATTGTCGAGGCGGTGGTGTCGTGACCGGCGAGCAGCAGCAAGCGGATGTTGGCGACCAGTACGTCATCGGAGAGCGCATCGTCGCTGCGATCGAAGGCGCTCACCATGTCGTTGATCAACCCGGTGCGCGCGGCATTCGCGCGCGCGTCGCGGACGAACTGGTGCAACTGCGCGTCGATCCAGTCGCGGGCGGCGCGGCCGCGCCGCAAGGGCAGTCCGGGGAGATCGAGGGGGGGCGCGACGATCAACTGCAGCAGTTGCCGGTACTTGCGATGCCATCTCGGCAGGTCCTGCGCGGGGATTCCCATGAGGCTGAAGATTAGCTTGAGCATCAAGTCGCCGGTTTCGCGCAGGATGGTTACGTCGCCGCGGTCGCGCCACGCCTGCACCCGCGCCCGGATGACGGGCGCGAACAGGTCGCCGATCCCGGCCTGGGTCAGCCCCTTCGGCAGGAACGCCGCCTTGATCGCATCGCGCGCCTGCCGGTGCGCGCCGCCGTCCTGGGCGACCAACGTTCCGCCAAGCAATTCGGGCGCGATCTCTTCGATCAGCGCCGAGGACACGTCCTTGTGTCGGAGCAGTGCGAACGCATCCGGATCCATGCAGGTCATCAGGTGGCCGGCGGGGCCGAAATCCAGCCAGAAGTGGCTGCCCAGCGTCCGTTCCGCGCGCCCCAGCAGGCGCGGCAGGTCGCAGACGATGGCGGGAAGATGCCCGATCAGCGGGAAAGCGCCGGGCATGACCGGGATGTCATGCCGCAGCCGGCGCCGACGGTCCAGGGGGTTGAGGAGCATGTCCATCAGCAGTGCTGTTCCGCGGCCGCTTCGGCGATGCCGCCGGCAGGCCGCGCGGCGGGGCTGTTCCCTCCGTCGGCGTATGTCGGCACATGCGCCAGCATGCCGCCGTCGATGCACACGACCTGCCCGGTAATGAATGCAGCATCGTCGGAGAGCAGGAACGCCACCAGCGCGGCCACGTCCTCGGGGCGGCCGACACGCGGCAGGAGCTGGTGCCGGCGCAGATGCCGTTGCATGCATTCGTCAAGCTTGGCGAGGAGACGCTCGGTCATGATGAGACCCGGCGCAACGGCGTTGCAGCGGATCTGCGCATGACCGTACTGCGTGGCGAGCGAGGCCGACAACATGTTCAGCGCCGCCTTCGACGCGGCGTAGGACGTCTGCGCAGTGTCACCGCTGAGCCCCTGGCACGACGACATGTTGACGATCGCGCCACCGCCGCGGGCGATCATCAGTGGGATGGCCTGTCGGCAGCAGAGCAGCGTGCCGCGCAGATTGGTCGCCATGGTCTGATCCCAGACCGCCAGGTCCAGGTCGAGGATCGCGCAGTCGCGCGGGGTCAGATGCATGGCGCTCGCGTTGTTCACCAGCAGGTCGACCCCACCGAAGTGCCGCTGCGCCGTCTCGAACAGCGCTGCCACCGCCTGCGCATCGGCGATGTCCATGGCTAGGGCCAGCGTGTGGTCTGCTTCCGCCCCGATCTGCGTGGTGCAGGCGATGGCCGCCGAGGCATCAATGTCGGCCACCACCACTCTGCCGCCCTCGCGCGCGATGGCGAGGGCGCATGCCTTGCCGATGCCGGCGCCGGCGCCGGTCACCACCGCCACCTTGCCTTCAAACCGCCCCATCGTGTCCTCCTGGATTGCGTTGGTCTTTCGCGGCATGCCGCTCGACCTCCACCGGAGAAGGCGCAGGGTCGGCGCTGGCGAGCTCCTCATCGCCAGCGTCGCCTTCGATGACCAGAATGGCGGCGACTGGGCACTGGCTGGCTGCGAGTCGCACGGCGGCGTGCAGCGCCTGCGGAATCGTTGCCATGCACAGTTCGGCCACTCCGTCCGGTTCGCGCTGGCGAAAGGTGCCCGGCAGCGTCAGCGCGCACTGCCCGGTGGTTCCGCACAGGTCCTGGTCGACCACGACGCGCATCTCAGCCCCCCTGCGCTTGCAGCCGCACCGGCAGCGCGCGGAACGTCCTAAGGAACGCGGAGGGCTCCCGGGTCGGCTGCTCGGCCAATGCCAGCGTGGGGAAGCGCGCCTGGATCCGCGGCAGGCTCTCGGCCAACTGCGCCCGGGCGAGTTGCGCACCGAGGCAGAAGTGGATGCCGTGGCCGAAGCTCAGCATGATCTTCCCATCGCTCGACATGCCAGGACTGGTGCCGTAGAATCGCGCGGGATCGAAGCGGTCGGGATCGGCGAAGGCTTCCGGGTCGCGATTGCCGGCCGCGATCAGCACGCGCACGTCCGCGTTCTTTGGGATTTCCACGCCGCCCAGTTCGATGTCGCGCTGAGCGATACGCGGAATGGAGCTGAACATGGCGGGCGCGTCGCAGCGCAGGACTTCTTCGACGAATGCCTTCACGTCCGCGGCGTCCCCCTGCAGCCAGTGCCGCTGTTCGGGAAACGCCATCATCGCCAAGACGGCATGGTCGATACTCGAAGCAGTGGTGGCGAAGCCGCCCAGCAGCATGCCCCACAGCATGCTGATCAACTCCGCATCCGACAGCGTGTCGGCATCGCCGTCGTGTGCGCCGACCAGCATCGACACAATGTCGTGGCGGGGATCGGTGCGTTTGCGCTGTATGAGGTCGCCGAAGTAAGCTTGCACCTTGGCGCTGGCCGCGTCCGCCGCGGCGAGTTGGGGATCGTTGGCGTGCGGGCTCAAGCCTTCCAGAATGGCGCCGATGCCGGCGGCGAGCCCGAACATGTCGTCCTGGGGCATGCCGAACAGTTCGGCGAAGACCAGCATGGGCAAGGCCAGCGCGAATTCCCGATGCAGGTCCACCGCCTCCCCGCGCTCCAGCGCGGGCGCCATGGCGTCCAGGCGCGCTGCGACGATGCGCGCGATGCTCGGCCGCAGGTTGTCGATCTCGCGCATGGTGAAATCGCGCGAGATCAGCCGGCGCAGACGCGTATGCGTCGGTGGTTCCTTCATCGCTAGCGTGGACGCCAGCAGACTGAGCGAAAGGCTGGTCGCCGCGCGCGGGAAATAGCGCGCCAGTTCGCCCGGAGCCGGTCCCCGAAACGCATCGCCCGTGGCCTTGAGCACCCAGTAGATGTCGGCGTGGCGGCTCAACAGAAAGAGGCCCGACGCCGCGCGATGCACCGGATCGTGCTCGCGCAACCACCGCATGAATGGATACGGGTCGTTGATGCACGCTGGCGACGCCAGTTCGGCAAAGGCGTCCGGGCATGCTGCCATGGTTTCTTGCACGTCCATCTTGGTTACCTGTTGGCTGGAGATCTGACTTGCGCGCGCCAGGGGCGCCGGCAAGTTGCGGTAGAAGATCGCGGTTCCCGGCGGCGTCCGTGAATCACCAGAGCACCGGGAACTCCTCGAACCCGCCAGTGATGATCTCCTTGCGCAACTTCAGCGCTTCGGGCGCCACGGCCAGGCGCAGCGCGGGAAAGCGCTGGAAGATCGAACCGAACACCACCTTGAGTTCCAGCCTGGCCAGCGCCATGCCGATGCAGTAGTGCGGCCCGTGCGAGAACGACAGGTGCGGATTTTCGTCGCGTCCGATATCGAAGATTTCCGGGTCGTCGAAATGGCGCGGATCGAACGATGTCGCCGGCAGGCCGACGAGCACCTTGCTCTCCGCGGGGATATGCACGCCCGCGATAATCACGTCGGTCCTCGGATAGCGCATGATGCCGTCCCAGCCCGCGCCCGGCGGGTACATGCGCAGGATTTCCTCCACCGCCTTGTCCACCAGGGATGGATCGCCGACCAGGCGTTCGCGCTGTTTCGGATGGCGGAACATGGCCAGCAGGCCGAATTCGATCTGCGCGACGGTGCTCTCGTGCCCAGCCACCAGCATGCCCGCCGCCAGGCCGATCGCCTCTTCCTCGGTCGCCTTGCCCTGGTCGACCGCCGCGAGCAGATCCGTCAGCAGGTTGTCGCCCGGATCCTGGCGCTTGTCCCACATCCTGCCGCGAATGTAGGCGCGCAGTTCTTCCCAGGCCAGGCGAGACGCGCTGCGCGGACCGCTTTCATGCTGGTGCGTCATCACCTCGTCGGACAGCCCGGCGAAAAAGGCGTGATCCTCATAGAGCACCCCAATCAGCGCGCTGATGACCATGGCCGGAAGCGGAAAGGAGAAGTGGCGCCTCAGGTCGGCGGGCTGGGGCTGGACAGCTAACGTCTCGAACAACTGTGCGGCGATCGCCTCGACCTGCTGGGCGAGCAGCTTCACCCTGCGGTTGCTGAAGGCCGGCGCCACGATCGTGCGTAACCGGTCGTGCTCGCCCCCCTCGTGCGAGACCAGCCACCCCGGCGAACCGAGAATCACCGAATCCGGGGTGAATGCCGCCGGCGGCATTCCCGCGGGCCGGAACGCCGCGTCTGACAGCGCCGTCTTGGCCTCGTCGTAGCCTGTCACCCACCAGCCTTCGTGCCCGGACGGGAAGCGCACGCGGTGGATCGGACCGTTGGCGCGTAGCGCCAGCATCTCGGGCGAGGGCTCGATGTGATCGACGCGCCACATCGGCAGTGTCGGCAAGGGGTGTTCGGACATGGTGGCACTTCACTCTCTAAGCGATGGAAGCGCGGAAGGCGCTGCGGGGAGCGAATGACGTAAGACGGCATGTAGACGTCCTCCGCGGCGTAGCCGGCTCGATTATCAAGATTGGCCAACGTATAACTTTCCAGGCATACCGCGCGGGGCGAGATGCAGAACTTTATCCTGCGCCTTTGAAGTCAGGATTAAGCGAGTGTGGTGGGCCGGCCTTTGAGTCGCAGCCGGCCATCAAGATTTCCTGCGCAAGGGTCGACAAGGGCGGCGCCTGTTTGGGTACGGGGCGGTCTCGCCGGGGCGGCCTTGCCATAGAAAGCTATCTGAAGCGGATTTGACATTTGCTTTTCTTTCTTCGTTCCATCGATCGCGGTGTCATCCACGAAATGAAGGTCGGTCGGCGGCTCCCGGCTCACAACGAAGGAGCTTCAAAACTCGTGCCAATTTGGCCGACCCAGCAAAATAAAAACGTTGTGATTGCTTTTCAGCGGATTGGCGTGTGGCCAGACAAGAGCTCGGCGAAAAAGACCGGTGTCGTGGACCCAACAAAAGCGACAGAACCAGTGTCGGATAGTATACGATCGTCAGACGCCAGACCGGCGACACACCCGCAAACGCGCCATCCTCCCACTTCCCCGTCATTGAAGCCTGGCCGGCACATCAGGGCACCAGCGACTGCTGATGTTGGCGCTCAAATCATGTGGGGCGGCGCGGAAGAACCACCGGGATTCGATGGTCAGCGGCACAGATTTCCGGAGCTTTTGATCCACTACCAATCGCTCGGATGCGGATCTACCGTCCGCTGCCTTCGGGCGCCTGGAGGCGCGGCTGTAGCGCAAACAGCACCCCGCGTACGCACACTCCGTAGGCCTCTTTCTGAGTCGCGCCAGCCTCCGTTCCTGGCCGTACTGAGCGGCATGACAGCGGCCGGTGCCGAGCGAGCTTCATGACACAGAAAAAACTTTGCTACACACAACCAACTCTTGTCGTCGTTTAGCCGCGCTTTTGAAAGGCCATCAACACTTCAGACTTCGCCCGAGCCGGACGACATCGGCGTCGTTTCGGTGACAAGGCTGATCAAAGACGAAGCCCACGATGCACTTGTCTTGCTCGCATCCCTGGGGCTGATTCTCGAAAAGTGGCTGCGGTGAACGCCCGAAGTCTTTGATCGGCTATTCAACGGCCGCCGGCGTCGTAGCTTGCAGAGAGACGGACTGGCTCGGCCATCCAGTCGCGGTCGAACCAGCTGAGCTTGGGAAGGCCTAGCCCCAGACTCCTTGCGATGGAAATGGCGAAATCAGGTACGACCGGGTATGCCGCGACAGAGAGTCCGACGAGCGCGAAGGTCACAGCGCGGGCCGCAGACCGGGCAAGCGCCTCCTTCACCTTCGGCGCAGCCGGAACTTGCAGCACTGAACATGAATAGCGGTCAATTGCGTCGACGAACGCCTCGATTGCGCGTGTCAGCTGACGTACGTCCGGGTAATCCGCTTCGAACCGCGCCCGCACTTCCGCGTTGAAGCGTCTGCAGTCCGCGAGGAACGCAATGTCGGTGGCTGACCACTGGCCAGGACACGGGAGCTCGTCTGTCGCGACCCGCCCGATGACCTCGTTAGCCTTCGCGACCGATCTCGCCAGCCGTCCGTCCCAGAAGTCCCGTTTCCAGCTCTCGTAGGCACCCATGGAGAAGTCCTCGACAGAACCGTCCGGACGACAGCGACACAAGTAGAAGCGAAGCGGCTCGGCAGTTTCTTCCGCAGCGATGTCGTTCACCCAGATTGCGTGATTTCGTGATGTTGAGAACTTCTTCCCCTCAAGCGTGAGCATCTGGTTGACGAAAATCCGTCGGGGGAGCATCTCATGGAGATCAAGCGCCGAAAGTACCCCGGGAATAACCAGCAGACGTCCGAAGGCGTTGTCCGCCCCGAAGAGAATGTCCAGCTCCGGCATCTCGTCCCGTGGGATTTGATACCAGAAGGCGGGGCATCCGCTCTTTTCCCTTACCGTTTCTAAGGCGAGCAAGTGCCGAGGCACGTGTTCCATGGTGATGGTAAACCGCTGGCATTCAAATCCAGGGATTGGAATCCGAATTCCCTCCCGGTTTGGGTTTGAAATGCAGACTGCCGGAAGCCCCCGGGACAGCCAGGACTCGACATAGAGCTTGGCGTAAATGGGCAGGAAGTTCCGCGAGGCGAAGGATTCCAGTGCGTCATGCAATGGAGCGAGCTTCAGGAAAAGGCGCTTCAGGGGACGATGTTCCAGCGAGCGCCCGTCGAGATCGACCGGATCCTGGAGTTCGGCATCGAGGACCAGCGCGCCGCAATCCTCGCATTCGTGACCGGAGGAATAGCCGCCGCAATAGGGACATTTGCCGTGGACGAAGGCGTCCACCTTGAAGCGCCCACTTTGGACGTCATACGGGACCAAATGCTCTCTTTCAGCGATCAGGCCCTTGCTGCAAAGCCGCTTGAAGACCTCGAGTACGACCGCCTTGCCGCGGCGGTCAGGCTTTGTCCCAAGGAAAATATCCGAATCTGCATTGAGCCGATGCAGAGCCTCCTGGAAAGCAGCCGTGTTTTTCTCGGCCAACTGATAGTATTCCAGTCCAGCAGCGTCGGCCGCAATTGCAATATGCTCAAGGTGACCATGCGTGCCCTGCAGCACGAAAACCTCTCGGCCGCCGGTCTCAGCAATTCGGCGCAACACATCCGCGTGGAGGAACGGCCCTGAGGCATGACCTATATGCATGTTCCCATTCGGGGTAAGCATTGCGGGCACCAGCAGCAGCGGTCTGCTCTTTCCTATCGCTTCATTCGTGGAAGTCGCCTCTTCGAAGGCTGCACGGCTGTGCCACCACACCGTCTGCATGACTGCACCGCTGTCCAAAGCCTCAATCCTGTGCCTGCTCAGCGGGTCTAGCCTAATGCTCTCTCCGCCAAGCAGCAGGAACGTCTTTTCGTCTAGATGTATTCGAACGCCGCCAGAGATCACCGTCCAAAATTCGACTTCCGTATGGTTGTGACGGCAAGTGGTCGCGCCTGGACTGAACTTCAACAGTCGGACGGAAACGTCGCCCCCTTCCGGGAAGGGATCATGCATGACGATGCCCCCTTCGATCGAGATGGGGACCCGGCGTGTGTCATTTTTTAGATCTATTACTTGGGGACAGATCATTTCGTTTCCACTCTCAAATTTCGCGTTGGCCATGCCGCTAGCAAGGTCTCCGGGCAACCTTGAGCAGATTGAAACACGTGCCGGTCTTGCAGCGCCTTCGCCACCACCGCAGCCCGTTCGGCGAGACCCCCGAGTGGGGCAACTCAGCGAAGTTCAGCGAGTAACAACGCCACTTGGAGCATCAAACCCCTCAAAAGCGATGCCCGGGTGCCATTCTGCGCTGTCGCGGCGCTCAAAAAGTTCCAGCGAATCCAGAACTGAGGGCCCCCGCTCCTTAAGGCAGATCAGCGGTGCCAGGTTTGCTGATCCGCTCCCCACGAGTAGTGTCTTTCGTCTTCGCATGACCGGCTCCCAAAATCGTGCTTGTTTCCAACAGCCCGTTCGCGCGCTCGGCTAGGACAGCGATCCGGCTTCTCCTCAGTTGCTCGAGGGCCATCGCGGCGACGTCGGCGAGCGCGGCTTTGCCGGGGTGTATGGGACCCCGCAACTGTTGACGCGTGACGCATTCCACGGCTGCGGCCACCGGAACTGCGGTGGCGATAGCCATGCTTGAGATGCCTCGCTCCTGAAGCTCGGAGCGCAGGATGCACGTCCAGCGGCCAACCCGCCCTTGACGATCCTCAATGGCGATGACAAGGACGACCTGGTCGCCATCGTCATTTGGGCTCTGGCGACATAAAAGCGCCTCCGTGACCTCCTTGACCTGTAGGCGCGCGCTCCCGATTTCGATCTCCTCGTCGGACAGCAGCCCGAGTCGATGCAACATCCGAACGCCATCGGCAAAGCCAGGCCACCGCACAGTCAATTGTCGAAGCGTTGGAATGCTAGGATGAGCCTCTGCAGCCGTCGACGAAACCATTGCGTCATCGTATGCTTCGAGAAGCCCGATACCATCCACGAACAGCTGAGATACGCTTTCAAATCGATTTCGCGTTACGGCCTGGCCATCGATTCGAGCCAACGCGAGCCTCTGCTCTATGGGCAGCCGACGCCCAAAGGCGAGAGCATAGTTCAGCGGAGGCTCCGGAATTCTGGGAATCCCTCCGCAATGAGTTACTACGCTCTCTATGTCCTTTATTTCAGCCGCAACCAGCGAGACTAAAGATTCAACCATTCCTGGTTCGAGACCCGCTCCCAAGACTACGGGCGGACCGTTAGGCGGTACCGGGAGAATGTCAGGATCCCCGAGGCTAGGCCTGCCGACGCAAATAATAGGGGTGTGTAGACCTGCCTCGTGCGTTTGATGCAAAAGCTTGCCTACCAAAACTCGGGAATCTCTCCAAGACGTCGCCATGATCAGCGATCGGGCTTGAACCAAGAGAGCGGATGGACCCAACGACACGTCGAAGCGAACGTTTTCGAGATTGCCCAGAAGTCGTTGCGCCATAGCAAGCGCAGAATGGCTCCTGTCAATCACGACAACGAAAGAGTCCGGCTGGTCCGCAAGTTGCAGCGCCACTGCCCGACCGACCGGCCCGGCTCCGATGATGACGTGTGATCTCCCGTGCATTGTGCCCAACTTCAGCCTTTAGTCTCAAGCACGGTCGGGGTCCGCTTGCGCCGGATGATGCGATAGCCAAGGAGAGCGATAGCCGTTTGCAGCAGAGCCAAGCCGGCAATCAACAGCGTCAGCGTGTCGTATCCCAGCTGGACTGAGACGAGCCCGGCGGCGAAAGGGAAGAAATACAGGCCAAGAAAATAGCAAAGGCTGAAAACGATCTGCACCAAAGTCCGGGACTGCGGCGCAGTCACGCGGACGGCTTCTGCCTGCATCATAGGATAGGATAGCCCATAAGTTATGCCGGTCGCCAGCGATGCCATTGCATAAATGACGGGGTGGCCTGGGGAGTAGTGAAAGCCGAGAAGCGAAACGACCGTCCCGCCCAGGAGTAGCGGCAAGGTGCGGTCGGCCGCACTGCGGGTTACGCGCGGACCAATTGCAAATCTGGAGCCGACTACTCCTATGGCCCAAAAGCCAAAGAATATTTCGTACGGAAGACCTGCATTATTCGCAAATAGGGCCTGGAAGTTTATCAAGCAAGTGTAAATGCTTGCGGACAACAGTACAAGAACAAAAAACAGAGCAGGTTTGCTGAAGAGGAGATTGAGAAGGTCGCGCCCAATCGAGGTGTTATTCGGAACATCTGCTTCGCGGATGTTCGCTGCACGTTGCGCTGCCCACGATGACAATGCTGACCCTGCCGTCGCCGCGAGCATTGCCAGAACGAACATATCCAGCGTGCCCAAGCCGGCGAACCGGGTAAGGAGGCTGCTCAGCAGCGGTCCGCAGGTTAACCCTAGGGTGGAGAAAGCAGAGTAGGCCATGAAGCTCGATGGCCGGTCTGCATCGCTTGAAAGGGCGGAAATGCATATCGAGCCCATAGTGAAGTGCAGCGCCCATCCGCCTGATTGCAGCATGTAGCTGAGGAAGTAGGGGAACGTCGCGCGCGCCCCCGACAATTCGTTCAAGAGTATGGTCACGCAGGCTGCTGCATAGAGAAGCCCGCCGATGGGTGCGAGCCTCCGCACGCTAAACTGGCGTGTCAGGGTAGGACTGATCAAAACTATTAATATAGCTGCCGCCATGCCTGCTGCTGAGATCGAACCAAAAAAGATCTCGTCGCGCCCAACCGACAACAGGTAGACTGGAAACAGCGCAAAAATGCCCATCGCGAAGGAAATCAGAAATCGTTCAGCAATGAACATGCGCCTGTACAACAGAAGGCGCGTATTAGTTATTGAGATGCTGTGGGCGTTCATTTTCTTGTGCCGTAAAGTTGTAATTAGCGTCAGTTATGAAGAAAATAGATCATGTATCCAAATACTATTACTGGTCGTTTTGGTGCGACCATTGTCATGGTCGAAGGAATACGTTGCGTTCGATCGAGAGCGTGAAGCATTGCGGTCCTGCGCCTGTTCATCGCGGCTACCCGTGACGCGAGTTATGCCCGGCAGCTGTTGCCCGCCCGCCAAAGAAGGCTCTCAAGAGTCATGCCAGCTTGCTTGATTGAGCTGAAGAAGGAACTTTATGGTTGCTTTTCAGTCGATTAACCCGAAGCAAAGCAAGAGATCGATTGACAATGGCCATATCGCGAACTCGACAAACCCGACAAAAGATGTCGGATCGCCTTGTTGAGACTGCTCCGCTCTGGCTTCGCCGGTGCCCCGTCCGCTGCGCCATCAACGACCGGCTCACCTCGACGCCGTCCCACAGATAGATGCCTCCTGTGGGTACATTGGGAGGCCATCGGCGTATTTCAAAACGGCGATATAGGCGAGCAGCCGCTCCGCCGGCAGGCCGCTTTCGATGATGTGGGCCTGCGCCAGTGCCTGGACCATGCCCTCGCGGCCCAATCGCCGGCTTTTCCGGTTGGTACGAGCTTTGCAGAGCTATTTGCGAGAACATTTCGCCTAATGTGTGGGACCGCATGAATTGCTGCAACAAGCTGCCTGACATCGGCCGCCGTCAATTTCTAAAGGGGGGGCGAACGTTTGCCTATGCAGGAATGGCCGTAGCTGTCGCACTGCCTGCGCAGACTCAGACAAGGTCTGCAGTGGGGCTGACACTCATCGAATCCCATCGATCAGGCTGAAGCCGAACGAACCCTCGACGTCAGTTATCAAACCGCGCGGGCCGGACCGCGACATTGTCGGATTCTCGACCACGTGCCCGCACAAGGGCTTCCCATGGAACTACAACGCCGATGAACACTCCCTTATTTATCCCGGCCATCCCTCACATCTGAGAAAAGTAGCAGATGGGACCAGTCGTCGGGCAATATTCCTCATACGAGCTGCGCATCGACGCCAAGGGCGAAAATCTACGCCGAGGGGGGTCGACGAGCTTCGTTACGGCCGCCTGGGCAACGTACTTTAAGCGAGGATTGGATCATGGCTTATAAACATATCGACCGCCTGCCGTATCCCCAATCGGGGAATTCCTGCGTGAAATATCTGTTCGTCGGTGCCACAGTCGTTTTGACGTTACTGCCTCCGGTCGCGCGGGCCCAGGATATCGAGGGAGGCGCGGTCTTCAAAAGGTGCGCCGCCTGTCACAGCGCTGATACCGAAGCGAACAAAGTGGGGCCATCCTTGAAAGGCGTCGTGGGCCGGACAGCGGGGACCGTCCCTGGCTATTCTTATTCGAGGGCCATGAGGGATGTGGGCGCCGCGGGCCTCGTATGGGATGAGCCGAACCTGATGGAATATCTGACAAATCCCAAAGCGAAAGTGCCGGCGAACAAAATGGGGTTCCCTGGCCTCGAGAATCCCGAGGACGTCAAAAACGTCATCGCCTATCTCAAGAGTATGTCAGGTTAGAAACCTTTAGCCGTTGCCTTCGAGAACATCGCAAAGGAGGGAGCGATCGTGCTTCACGCCATGAAACCTGTTTTGAAAGCCGACTGTTCTGCCGGGCAGAGCGGCGAAGCTATCCCGTTCGGGACGGCGGTAGCCAAAGCCATCGCGCTCGCCAAACCTATTCTACATAGCGAAACGGTCTCGCTCGTCGGTGCATTGGGGAGGGTTTGCGCGGCCGAAGGCTGGCAGGCCTGGCGGAGACCCAGCCGCAATGGTTCTCGGCGGTGGCTGGCTTCAGCTGCAAAAAGCGACAAGGCCGAACTGAGTTTGTACCCGTCCGCATATCCGGCCGCACCGAAAGGGGCGAACCTGTGCTGGAGATGCCTTGAACGTGGAACCGCGGCCAATTTGATGGCCGTTGCGTTGGCCGACGGCATCGCACTCCTGCCGCCTGAGGCCGCCGAAATCACAAACAGCATGCCGATACACTACGAACCGTTTGCGACCTAGCATTTGGCGAGTCTGCGTAGAGAGTCAGCCTGCCCGCCACAAATCTTGATGCCGCGGCCGAGCTGCGCTGACAGGCAGGGGCGTTACCAACTTAACTCGCGTTCAGGCATTTGCGGCATAGACACCATGGCATGAACACCGTGACCGTCAGCTACAAGCGCCATCGTTTCCCGCCGCAGGTCCCATGCAGGCTGGCTCTATTACAGGTTAATCGCTTGCTGGGCGAATGACGTTGACGGTGTCTGCTGGGAACGGCAAAGCCGATCCGATGGCGATTTTACGCGCAAGTCAGTCGTTTGAGGTGCAGATAGCAGCCTAGGCGAGGAGGTTCTCTGAACGTGCCGGAGCCGCTTCACAGAAAGTGCCGTTTCGGACGGCTTTCACGCCGAATTCGATGTGCCCAGAATTATCTGTCGTTGTCCGGAATTAAACCCGTGCTTAGGAAATGAAAACGAATCCGCCGAGAAGTGCGACCGGCAGTCACTCGACAAGGGTCACCAAACCTATTCAAGGGGGTTACCAATCCGACCGGCGGCCGACGCATGCTGTCGGGGGGGTGCACGAAAGCGTCGGTCGCCGGCACTAGGCGAAGGCTCCGCAAGGGCGAACGGCAAGTTAGGCGCGAGGCAGCGACCTTGACACCCTCGCGGCGCACGAATTTAAAGGCCGGGACAAAGTCGCTGACCGCGGTAACCACGACCACTGCTCGAACGATGTCCCGCAACGGTCGGCGCTGCCAAGCTGGGCTCAACAAGGGCGAAGCTGCACATAAACTGAAGCGCGCCCGTCTTCTTCCACGAGCGCGGCGAAATCCGCGCCCGATCATTCGAAAGCCAGGCCTTCCGCGCCTCCGGCCTCAAAACCTCGTTGTTAGCGCGATCGTGCATTGGAACACGGTCTATATCAACGGGCCGTCACCGACTTTGCGTCTCACCGCTGAGCTCGCCGCCTTCGCCCCGCCCGCCGCGGCCGCATCGGGCCACAACGAGCTCGAAGTTGCGCGCGGAATTGGAATCGGCGCTTCGAACATGCGCAGTATCGATGCTGATGACGAACTCTTTGCGTCGATCGCCGGGAGCTGCATTTCAAGTCGGCGTCATCCGTTTGCGCCCTTGCGTGCAATTCTTCCTCAGCAACCTGATCGTCGAGCCGTTCGCCAATCCTGATGGTTCGCTTGCGCACTGTGGCATGCGTCTCGGTCGGCTCAACGGGCAGGAATTCGGCAAGCACTCTCGCAGCCTGCCGGTACGGCATCATGCTCCCCAGCCGCGGCGTCAGTTCCATCAGCTCGGATGTCGCTCGATCCGGGCGGATCTCCCGCAGCCGTGCAAAGGCATCGACCTCCTGCGTAACAATCCCGACACGGCATCCAACGAGGATTGCGCAACTCCACGATGCCAAAAGTCAGTCCGGATCCGTCGGTGCGACCCGGCACCGGCGGTTTGTCTTTGTGCGGCGGAATCCTCCTGTGTCATCCAGGCCGGATCAACTCGGCCATCAGGCTTCTGACGGCTTTATACATGCGATTCCCACTTTATTAGCTCGGCGCGTACCCGCACCCTGCACCAAACCTGCGAAAGAACCCTTGATTGCGCCGCCTAAACTCATTGTCCTCGACCTGAGCGTTCTCTGCTTCTCGTGGAAGACGCTAAATCTGTTCGTGCGTTATTGCCGGCCAGCAAAGGCTGCAGGGTGTCGAGGGGCGGTGGCCGTTCACGTTCACTCATTGGTGCCGCCGGCGCCTTGATGGCTTCCACGACGCCGCCCCCGCAATAGTTGTGATGATCATCGTGCATGCGCTGCGCTGTTGGGGGCATGCTGATGGCGGTGCCGAAAGCACCGGAGACGTGTGATATCTCGGCAGCAGGCAGAGCGGCTTCTCTGTCGCTGCACAGGAAAGCGTAGAGTTCCTTCACGCAAATGCGGGCGTCCTTCTTGTCTTTTTGAAAGGGGGGGACGAGGGGCAACCTGATATCGGCCTTTTGGTAGAACGGACTGCGCTCTTCGTACAACTGGTCAACCTTCTGCTCGATGTCGGCGCCTTGCAGCAGCGGCCGGCTGGTGTCCCTATTGAGGCGCCTGCGGAGCTCTTTCAGCTCGGTGTCGAGCCAGATCGACCTCGCCTTATTAAGGATCACGGCTTGATTGGACTCGTTGCTAAAGCAGCCGCCGCCGGTTGCGATGACGATGGGCCCTCTCTCCAGCTGCTTGGCGAGCTCCTTTGTCTCCAGGTCCCTGAAGTGCGCCTCGCCGCGGCCAGGGTCGGCGAACATCTCCATTAGATTGCCGTGCTCGGCGACGATACGCTTATCGATGTCGACAAACTCCACCCCCAACTCCTTCGCAAGCTGGGCCCCGATGGTCGACTTGCCGCTCGCCGGCATGCCGACGAGCACGACCGGCCGCGTACCCAGGGCCGCGAGGATCTCACCGGCTTGCGGCGAGCGAGCGACCGCAATCTGTTGTCTTGCGACGGTGAGCGACCTGGAAGTCCTTGCCGCCCTCGAGCTGCTTTCTCCTGACGAGCCCCAGTGTAATATCTCCCAGGCACCATGGGGAACGGGGACCAGCTCGCATTCGCTCTGCGCGCGCTGCGCGAGCTCGGCCCGGTAACTGGCCGGCGTATGGAACTCGACCTCGAAGCGATAGTTCTGCGCGGTTCTAAACGCCGTGTGAACGCCGCGTAACCGCGGCGTGTCCATCCTGGTGAACCAGTTGGTGGTCGCGACCTCGCTGCAGTCCCGCTCCTCGAAGGCCAGTGCCGCTTTCCTGAAGGCGCGCGTAAAAGCCTCGTCCGGGATCTCGAAGACATGGCGCACGGCATTGGTGACCAGTTGGGCCTCCGGCGCCGCGCTCACGTTCTGGCCGGTCAACTCGTCGGCTATCCAGACATGCCCGCGCGACCGTTGGTCAAGATGCGGCACCTTCACCTCGATGCCGTCCTGGCGCAAAAGCTCGGCAACCGCGTGCACAGTTTCGGTAATCGCGCTTTCTTGCGCTTCGGCAGGGGCGGCTTCGAGCCTGGCGCGCTCCAGGGCTTCGCTGCTCAGCGTTATCCTGCCGGCGGGGTCGTCGGTGGAGATTGCTAAGGCGCTGGGCAGTATTCGCTCTTCGACGGCGAGTCTGATCGAGGCCTCCATGACCGAGGCCGCCAGCGTGGGGTTGTCCTTCAGATCCGCCAGGCTGCCATCGACGTCGAACCGGCCCTGGTGGAGCTTTGCCGCCTGGGCCTTGACATAGGGCGCCGACTTGAAGCCCGGCCTCCGCTCCAAGAGCCGCTGCAATTCGGTGGTTTTTTGCATGAACACCCGCGCACCAGTATCGGACTTGTAGGCGTCCGTGCCGACCTTGATGCCGACGCTCAACAGGTTGATGGCACTTTCATGCAGATCAGCCGGGTTGTAGCCGTCGGGCCGCGGATCGATGCGCGGCTGGTAGTGGTTGAGCAGGAAGTCGACGCGCTTCCTGGCGTCAGCGGTTGCCGGATAGGATTCGCTGAGTTTCGGGAAGAGCGCGGCCGCGTCGGCGCTGACGGCAGGCTTCGCGCCGGCTGAGGCCACGGATCGCGCTAACTGCTGCTTTACGTCCGACTGCTCATGAGCCAGCTCGCTGAGCTGCCGGTTCCAGTCCTGGAGCTCGGCCACTAGCAAGGCGGCCAGTTCGCAGGCCACCGGATGCTTGGCGGCCTTGCTGTCTTCCCCCGCCCTGGTGATGAGATCATGGAGGGTCTGGCCATCCGGCCGATCTTCCTGCAACAGTGCGCGGATGTCGGCCTTAAGCTCAGGATGAATGCCCTCGTAGGTGCCGAAGATGGCACGCTCGGCAAACCAGCGTTGCGCCTCCTGCGGCTGCGCCAGCACGTTGCGCTGCAGGCAGCTGTAGGTCTCCAGCACCAGCCCGGTGGCCGACAGGATCTGCTTGGACCGGCTGAACTGGTAGTCGCCTTTCTCAATGGCCGGAGTGTGCGACTTCGGCGGCTTCATCGAGGCGATTCCGCGCGCCTGCAGCTGCGCGTCGAACTGGCGCACATGCTCGTAAAGGCGAGGCCGGTTGCCGATGATGACGACGGCGTCGCCGTCAAAATCGCCGTCGAGCATTTTTTGTTCGACGCTCGGAACCGCAACCAAAGAGCCGGGCGCGAACACCTCCGTCGCTTGCAGGATGCCGACGCACTCGAGCGCGGTGTCGGCCTTGACCCGGTCCTTTTCCTCCAGCCAGCGCGAATGGCACTTTACGTCCTCGGCAGACATTACCACCCCGCGCTCGGCGAAGTCCGCCGGCCACATTTCGTCGGGCACAACGATCAAGATGCCTTTGGCAAAGAAGGTCGGATCGTCGGCGGCTAGCCCAGCCCCCGATCTGTGCGCGACGTTGAAGCTGTATTGGAAGGCCACGCACTGATCCAGGAACGCCGCGGTCCGATCGCCATCGCGCGCCGACCTGACCCGGTCGGCGGCGAACGGGCGCAGGTTGGGCTTGTCATAGGGGGAGCGTCCGACAAGCACGCCAGCGTCACGGGTCAAGGTCTTGCTCTTGCCAGTCGGCACATGCAGGCATTCGTCGCTGGACGGCACGGCGATAGCGCCCGAACCCTCGATGTGCCCGCCCGTGACCGTCCGGAACACCTCCTCGAGGGTGAGGCTTGGATGGGTTTCGAGCCAAGCCAGAGCCTTCTCGCGGGTCTCCTCTGCCACCTCGACGCTGCGCGGATAATGTTGCAGCGCCGAGGGCGGTACCGCCGATTGGCTATTATCGGCATAGGCAGGCATCCGCTCGGGAGCGTCGTGGCGAGCGCGGGCAATGGCCGGCATGCGCTCGGCCAGTGAGGCCCTGATGAAGCCGCAGCCGTCATGCGGCCGCAAGGCGATCTCGCCGTCTCGCCCCTCAAACCGGAAGGGATGCCCTGCGCCTGCGGGGCGGTCGGGCAGAAGGGACAGCTTGAAGCACCCTTCCAGCGCATAATCATGCGGGCCAATGTCGGGGATGCCCGGCGGCGCGGCAAATCCGCGGCGCTGGGTATAGTAATAGGCTTCCTTGAACGGCGCCCAGGCCCGCGACAGCTGCTCAAAGGCCGTACCCGGAGCCGTCTCGGCATAGGGGATCGCCAAAAGCTTGCCGCTTGGGGCCTCTTCGGGCGCGAAGGGCAGGTGAGAGGCAAGCTGGTTCAGGCTCTTTTGCGGCGGCTTCAGTTTGCTGCCGCCGAACAGGTCCATGCGGTAGGGCACGCCCTCCACGGGGAACGTGCGTGTCAGCATGGCGCCAGTCGGAGTTCCCTTTAGTTGCACCGCCACCACCGGCACCGCGCCCGAGGTCAAGCGGTGGAAAGTGGAATACCGCAACTCGGCTTCGCTGGCCAGCGGCCGGCCTTGCATGTCGACCACCGGTAGCCGCATCAGTCCGGCATCGCCTTGCGGCGGTCTCGGCTCGTGGTCCATGGCCTGAAGGACCCGATGGACATCGAAGCTGGCGGCTGAATGCTGGGCCTGGACCATCGATGAGTTCTGCGCCATGAAGGTGTCGAGCGCTTCGAGCGGCTCCTTCGCCTCGATCTCGGCGATCACGTTCCAGCTCATGTAGGAAAGGTCGGCGTAGATGAGGGCGCGGGCACTGTCCAGGATCTGCCTGGTCTTGCCGTGCAGCTCTTCCTGCCTGGCCTGTAGGGCGAGTTCGTCGCCGTCGACATAGGGCCGCCGGTAGAGCGTCTCCAGCACCGCCCGGGTCTTGAGCACCTGATAGATCGAAAGCGCCGGGCAGCGGCTTGCATTGGGGCCGCTGGTGCGCTCGGCCTGGCCTGCCTTGAGATGGGCATCGATCTTGTGTTCCACCACCGGCTGGATGGCGTTGAGCAGGTTCAGCGCCGGTCTGCGGTGCCAGCGCAACACCGGCTTCGGGCTGCGAGCCAGGGGCAGCAGGGAGGCGCAAAGATTGCCCATCGTCTCGAGGTTGTTGTTGTGCTCAAACCCGGGATTGGCACGTAACACCTCGAGCCTGTCCAGCCCCGGCTGTGCCAGTGCACCGAAATCGTCCGACAACTGCGCCTTGCCCAACGCCTTAAATATACTCGCGATGGCATGGACATCGGCCTGCTGCAGCCGATCCTCGGCATATTGGAGGTAGTGCGCCAGTTGATGCAGCCGGTCCTTCAGCAAGGCGGGTTCGGCGACCTCGCCGGCGGTCTCTCCCTCCTCGATACCCCGCGACAGACCGTTGGCGATCCTGACTAGCGCAGGCGTGCTGAAAGCGCTGAAGCGACGGCCCTTGGAACCGAGCTCGCCGGCGATGGCAACGATCGCCTTGCGTGCATTTTCTTCTTCCGGCCACTTGCCGAAACCGTGCACCAGATTGGCCAATTCTTGATCCGAGAATCCGTCGAGATGGCCGTCGCGGGCAACCACCGCGAGGGCGATGGCAACCGTCGCTTCACGCGTCTTCTGCTGGTCCGGCCATCTGCTGAAGCCGTTCACCAAATCCGCCAAGTCTGAATCCGAAAATCCGTCGAGATTGCCGTCGCGGGCAACCACGTCGCCGGCGATGGCAAGCGTCGCTTCGCGCGTCTTCTGCTGGTCCGACATTGCGTCGGAGATGCGGTGCGGGCCTCCTTCGTTATCAGGACGCCCTGCTGGTCCGACCAACTCTCCGGTGCTGCCCATATTCCCTCTCCGATCCAGCAAAACGCATCGCCTAAGCCTGTCAACAACAGGGCATCATTGGTTTGAGTGCGGTCACGCGAGCCTGCAACGGCGTGCTTGACAGCCGCAGCATTCAGGCAACGGCAACGGCCTCGACAACGCCGCAATGAAAAGCTTCTTCGCCGCTGGATCGCACCGACATCAGGCCGAAGCTCAAAGGGCTGAGCCCTGTATAAGACGCCAATAAATCATCATGAACCCTACCGCTTTACGGACCGAATCTACGCTTTTTTCATTGTGGTACAGATCGAGCGATATCGATCATGCAGCGTTCGAAATCCAGTTCAAAAGAACTGTCTTCGGTTTGGCGCCGACCAAGAAATCGGCCACTTCGCCGCCCTTGAAAATCGCCAGCGTCGGAATGGAGCGCACGCCCAATTGGGCGGCGAGTTCCGGGTTTTCATCGATGTTGAGCTTGGCGACCTTGATCTTGCCTTCCATCTCGACGGAGATTTCCTCGAGGCTCGGAGCAATCATCTTGCAGGGATCGCACCATTCGGCCCAGAAATCGACGACGACGGGTGCTGCGGATTCCAGAACTTCCGACTGGAAGTTATTAATATCGACTATCACGCTAGCCATGGCTGCTCCTTTGACCGAAGAAGATGTTGAACCAAATATGACGGTTTCCGGCTTAGCCGAACGCTATTTTCACTTTGACTGAGCCCGAGTGAGATGATGTAAGTTTCCGAGCGGCAAATGGTCCTTCGTTCAATATCGAATGCGCCGATTGGAGCGTGTCCTTTAATGAAGATTCAAAATTCTGAAGCGTCAACGTCGAAACGGGTTACACTCGTAATCTGGATAGATCGGACATGCTGGACCGGCTCGCAAGCATCGATCTCCGAAGCGACGATCTACAATTGGAAGGCCAAATTCGGCCGCATGGACTTTTCCGAGGCGAAGCGGCTGAGGGCTTTGGCAGAACGCGAAGCTGAAGAAGCTTCTGGCCGAGCAGATGCTCGACGCGGCCGCCGTTCGCGAGCCGCTTTCAAAAAATGTATGACCCCGCCCCCGCCCGTGCGAGGGTCGTTTCGATCAGACGATGCAATGTCTGCACAAATGCATCCGGCCTCTTGCGGGCCGCTGTTGCGGCCAAACCATGATGAGATCCGCGCGTGCCGTTCCCAGATAAATAGTCCGGGCTCAAACCCGCTTTTTTGCACAGGGTTTACGGTGCGCCGTTCGACTGTCTCGTCATCACTTTCATGAGCCTCGCAGTCTGGAACAAACAGGATCAGCAAAAGGCCGGATCCCCCGCTCGTAGCCTACGCCGGGCTTAGTCATCCCATGCGATCCGCGCAATCTTGGCGCCAAGGCGACGGTGACCTTGTTAGTCTGCCATCTTGCCTGAAGTCCATCAAGCCAGGCGCCAAGCGATGTCGCGCGCGATCAAGATTTGTCGCTCAGGAGCGGGCGCCAAGGATGATCATCCGGCGCAGATATCGGTTGCCGCGCTAGCCTATCCCCAACCTTCGTTTTGCCTCCGTAGAGTATACTCTGGGCACAAGACCCAGCCAAGCTGCCATATCGCGGGCCTTTTGAACTGTCGGGCAGGTCCAGCTGCTGCCAAAAGCGCCGTCGCCGCGAGTGGACCAGAGATGCGCCTCCGCGCCCGATACGGTTGAAATAGTATCCGAGCATTACGGCGAGCAGCTCAGGACGTCTTCCGAGCACGACGGATGCATCGATGCGGAGCAGAGGCGCTGCCGAGCAGCCTGCTCTAAACCACTGACGTCGACGTCCGGCAACAGATTTTTTAGCTTGCTGCGGTCACAGGGCGGGAGGCGGGTGTAGGCGTAAACTCAGGCCTTTGCCGACAAACGT
The DNA here is from genome assembly GCF_002295065.1 of Mesorhizobium sp. WSM3859. Taxonomy (GTDB): domain Bacteria; phylum Pseudomonadota; class Alphaproteobacteria; order Rhizobiales; family Rhizobiaceae; genus Mesorhizobium. Next base: position 125,641 of record NZ_NSGG01000016.1, on the reverse strand, counting down.
GCGTCCGGATTTTGGCGGCGATCTTCACGATGAGCTGCAATTTCTAGCGACGGCCACGCTAGGGTCACGGGGCGGTGGAGGGAGCGGCAGATCACAATGGGCACGAAAAATCCGCCGCTTTCGACCAAGGACATCAAATGCTTCGGGCCTGATCCCTTACCAGCTTCCGCACCAATCTGGCGTCGGTTGAAGAGCGCATCACGCTTGCTTGCGCACCGGCCGGGCGCGACCGAGCCTCCGTGCGCTGCCGATCATCAAGACGGTGCCGGCCCAAATCCTGCGATATGCCTTCGACGTCGGCATCAGCACCTTCGGCGAGAACAAGATCCAGGAGCAATATCAAAGCGCGAGGCGCTTGACGATCTCGCCATCGACTGGAGCATCGTCGGACATCTGCAGACCAACAAGGCCAAATATCTGACCCGCTTCGCGCGTGAGTTTCATGCGCTCCACAGCCTGCGGCTCCCCGACATTCTGAACACGCGGCTGGAGCGCGAAGATCGCTTCCTCAACGTTTATGTGCAGGTCAACACGTCTGGCGAGGACAGCAAGTTCGGCCTCCATCCGAACGCACTGCTGCCCTTCGTGGAGAAAGTCGATCAGGGTCCCCGTCTCCGACCATGCGGGTTTTTCCGCAAGTCACGTTGCGAGCCGGTTCGGATTGACGAGGCTTACCTGAAAATTCGGGCGACTGGCGCTCTCTTCACTCGGTCATCGAAAAGCGACACACTGTCGGGTTTGTCGCGTCTACGGCAATGGCGTATGGCCTGATTTCGCACCGCAAGATCCCTAAAGTATTTCATGACAACGTCAAAGTTTCAGCCAAGGCTCTTATTGCGCACTTGGCATGGTATTTGATGCTTCCAATTCGCGAAGCTCTGCCAACCTATGTGAGTCCACCCCATAGCTTCAGCGATACCGGGCTCGCCGACCACGGCGCCAGTGCAGCTGGAGAACATGTGGCTGTTGAAAATACGCAGGTGGAACAACCGCGGTCGGCTGCCGCCTCCCGGACAATCGGTGGCGTAAATCTTAAGAACAGGAATTTCGATGATCGACGTCATGCTGCAGCGTAATTTCCCTTCCTGCGAGCTACCTAACCAACGAAAACTACTAGGAGTGGTCGGCGGGATGGGAACCTTGGCGACGGCCAAATTCTTGGAAGCTCTGGCTCGCAAAAGCCGATTTGAAACAGACCAGGATCACATCGCATTTATATGTCTATCGGCGCCAAATATCCCCGATCGTTCGCAAGCAATTTCAATCGGCAGCGATGCCCCCTTGCGGCAAATTGTGGAGCGCGCGTCTTGGCTAGAGAAAGCGGGATGCGGAGCAATCGCTATCCCCTGCAATACGGCGCATCTCTGGGCCACAGAGATAAAACAAGCGCTTTCAGTGAAACTGATCGATATGGTTGAGATCACAAAACAAGCCATAGAGGTCTCACATGGAAGTGCGGCGCACAATCTTCGCTCAATCACCTTGGGAACGAGCGCAACTATGCAACACGGGCTTTATGTTGAACGAAACGAAGACCACTTCGGCAAGGAGTGTTGTCGCAGCCTCAAGAAACTTCAAAATGAGACCGCAAGAATTATAGCAGATGTCAAGTCCGGAAACACGAAAGACGCAAAGGACAACCTAACAAGGGTTGTTAGACTCGCGAGGTCTTTCGAGCCTCACATAATTATCCTGGCTTGCAGTGAATTGTCAGCAATCTGCGGGGACATCGCAGACGGTCATAACATTGTCGATCCGATTGATATACTTTCTGATGCTTGCATTTCCTGGTGGATGACAGAGAGCCAGCCACACCCTGTTGGCAACAGATTATGAGGTAGACGCTATGAGAGCTCGTTGTCCCCAGCGCCATGCTTGCAGGGAATGCGGCGCACATATGTACGGGCCGGTGGAGCGGGATAACGCCTCCAAGGGCTTGTCCTTTGTTCACCCGGAGCTCTTTGACAGCGATAGGTGACCGGAGCCCGGCATTGCCGCTTTTGTGTCATCGGCGATCGAAGGCGGCATTGATCCGTCGGATGGACGGCATCCGCTCTAAAATCAGAGCACTGGGACTTGAGCCTATGATTGCATTTCCCTAGCTCTGATGAATTATCGTGCTGTTGGGCTGCGGAAAAGATCGCCCTGCTTGTAGTGAAGGGTTTTCGCATCGCTCCGCCCTTTACCGTTTGCAGCGCTGCCGTCAATGCAGGACCGACAAAAATATTCGTGCTACTTGCTCAGCACCATCACCGATCCAGGAGCGATCGGCCGATGCAATCGCCGAGGCGTCACGTGACGTCAACCTCGATTAGGACTGGTTCTGGGGAATCGCTGAGCGCTATGGGTCAGTATGGAGCCATGAGCTGGGCGGTTAGCGAAAAGTTCCTTGTAGCCGGTCGACCATCCAGTTCGCCCGGTCGAGATGGCTGCGCGCCGCGTTGTGGGCGCGTTCCGGTTCCCTCTCCGGGTCGATGCCGAGGATGAGGTCGGCCATTTCCTCGTAGTTGGCGTTGTCAGCGGCAGCATCCACCAACCACATGTAGATGGTGAAATGCGATTGCCCATGCCGATCCTGTCGCCATAGGGGAACGCCACCCCAGCTTGGGTTGCCAATGACCTCAACGCCAACCGTCGGCATAGAGTGGTCCGGTAAGCTTGGCGCGTGGCGAAGCTCTCGGCGAGCACCTCGATTTCGTCGAGGCGGGCCTGGATAGCCCGACTTCACCCGAGTGGGACGCAGGGCAGTGGCGTTGCGGACAAAAGAGCCTTCGGTCCGCGCCCGTCATCCCGTTCTGCCAAGCGAAATGTCGTCGAGGTCCTCTTCGATCACCCCAGCCGCGTATAGCTGATCGAGCAGGTCGGCGACGGCAAGGACGCTCGCTCCATCCGTGACCCCCATAATTAGCTCCGAGGCTGTACAGTTCCCGCTCGCGATTAGATGGCCAACGGGAATCGGGACCATCCCGTCGAGCACTCGATGCTCAACCTTGCGTGAGCGGAGATGGAAGCAGTCGTCCCCTGCCTCGTATTGCAGGTCTCCGCGGAAGCGAATTGGCCGGTTGGGAGGCGGGCTTTCGAGCATATTCTCGTCGATGATGCTATCGAGACCCTCCCGGAACTCGTCGGGCGTGCTGAAGAAACGTTGAGCCACGATTCGGTACCCGAGAGGCCAGCGTTCGCTACCCGGTACCGGCGTCACCAGTTGTAGACGTCCCTGCCGCATATTCACGAGAAAGCCAGAAACACAGGCGATAGTTGTGGACCAGCCTTCCGGCACGGCGATTGCGGGATCTTGGCCGGACGCCCTAAGTTTCTCCTTCCGCGCGCGTGCGCGCCCGGTGAAAGCCTTTGCGGTCGGCGCGTCCTTGCCCTGCAGGATGAGTTCGACCCCCATCAGGTCCTCGGGCGAAAACGCCGCGTGTATCTGATTGAGATGGTCCGTGCTTAGCACCGAGAAACGATTGGTCACGCGACCGTAGCGTTCGAACAGTTCGAGCACGCGGTTGGTGAGTGCCTGATCCTTGAGCGGGGCCGCCGTCGTCGTTTGTGGCAATTCGCCCGTGATTTGATAGTAGTCGAACAGAAAACGGTCGTACTCCGGGTTGTCGATCGGGTCTGTGGCCCAGTAACAGAAGCCAGTACGGACTGCCGAACCAAACATTTCGCTCGCTACACGGAGCACGCCGCGCCAAACCTCTGCGTGCTCCTCAGTGTATGCATAGTAACCTTTGAAGGTACTCGCCGAGAGGCCACAGAACCAGCAACCGACGGTTGACAACTGCAGTTTTTCCACCGAGTTTAACAGGGCTCATGGATGTACACGGAGCGCAATTAGCCAACGCATTGGTGTGTACAAGGCTGATCAAGGTCGAAACACTCGAATCACCCTTGCGGCTCGCAGTCGCGCAAGACTTGTTTCTATTTGATTTTTCTTGGCTGTTCGATATAAAACCTTTAACCTCCTCGAGTGTGAGGTTGTAGTCGACCTTTGCAAATTCCACAATCGACGCAAGCCCTCCAGCACGCCGTTTGAGGTTTTCAAGCGGACTCCCTTTTTTCCCAGCTCGTTGATGAATCGCTCTACGTCAGTTCGCGCCATAGCTAATTCCCGCCTCTGCTAAGTCGGGCCATCGGCGAGTAGGAACGACGTCGCGGCTCCCCTCACCCGTTCGGCCGTTCGGTAACCAGGGCGTCCCGTAGCGCGAAAGCTACGCAGGCGGCCGTTCGTGATCTCGACCGGATCGACGCCGTCCTGGGACAGGAAAACAGGCAAATTGCTGGCAAAACGGTTCGCCCCAGCCCTGCGTCGGGCGCGGAGCAACTCCAGGCGGTGGCCATTCCGGAATAGCTGCCGCGACGACGATGAATGAAACCATCAGCAAAGGCAGCTCAATTCGAATGGTTGTGAGCGGCCCGCTTCGGACCCCATTCAATTGCCGACCCGGCTCATGCGTTGACGGGCAGTATCCTGAGGGTGTTTGCGCACATGTTCATGGTGCCCACAATGGAGATCGCCTCAAAAGCGGCGCCCATTCGGAAGCATTAGAACCTCCGCGAAGCTTCCTACGCCGTTGGCACGATTCTTGATGTTCTGATTGAAGGCGGCGATTCTGCCTTCCGGCAGTCGACGCTTGACTGATCTTCATGTGTTATAAGGAGAAAACGATGAATACGGACATGTCTGTATATGGCGTGACTGAGCTAACTCGGGCAGAGGCATCGTCAACTTCTGGTGGGTGGCTTCTCTGGGCATTGTTTGGAGCTTTTAGCATCGCAGTGATAATCGGTGGCATTCTAGAACTAACAAAGAAAAAGCCTACTACTGGTCATTAGCTGGGCTTAGGGAACAATATCTTACCTCCCCAGAACGACCTTTGGTAGGCCGTTGTCGGTTTTGTCGAGTTCCTGACACTGTGCTGTTCGCCCCGATGTGCCGCCGCGCTCACAACTAAGCCGTTGAAACAAAATGGATGAGCGCTGTTTTGCGGCTTTCCTGTACACTTGGCACGACCTTTGATCATCTCGTTGTGCGGCGGCACACGCTGCTACGGTGCATTATTACTTCATCCTGTGATTTCGAGCTCTAGGAAAGGAGAGAAAATGAAGACCACTATGCAGGCCTGCGGTGTGACCGAGTTAACGCGCGAAGAAGCATGTGCAACGTCCGGAGGGTGGTGGTTCTGGGCAGCGGTGGCAGGATTTGGCGCAGTTGCTGCGTTAGGACTGGCTATAGCAGCCTTGGAAAGATATCTTAAGCATCACTAAGACGATTGACAATATTAGCAACTGCCTAGGGTTGACTCGGTCACCTCCAGGCAGGTGTCGTCTGGTTTGTCGCATAAGAAGCGTGATATACGGCCGACGCACTCTCACTTGGGTTGGGAATAAGCTACAGAACGCCTTTTTGGCCTCTAATCTCGTAGTCGGCACGGGTATTGCCGTCTTTAGCCGCGGGTGTGCTGCCGAGCGCAGAATAACCGCCGACATTCATCATTGAATTTTTTTAAAGGGAAAAACAATGAATAGCGACCTGTCAGTATACGGCTTAACCGAGTCGACCCAAGAAGCGGGGATCATCAACTTCCGATGGTCTTGATAGCCTCAGTTTCTGCTGTAGGATTTCGTTGGTGTAGTACGCGCCCAAGACATGATGGATGGTTTGCAACATCATGGATCAACATCATCGTAGCCAGCGAGATCGTCATTAATATCTCACTTGTTCCTGAACTCGCCAACTGCACTGCAGAGAGCATCCTTTCTCGAGGATCAGAGAGATCTTTGATCATCTACGAGATTATTGTGCTCTCGGTGGCTGCGGCCTTGGCGTCGCTGCCTTTCATCACAGTAACGGTATCTTTCCAAAGTGCCGGTATTATTCGACCCACCATCGAGAAGACGCCCCTAGTCGCACCCGTCTCCGGACGCATCTCCCGCATCCTTGCCGCTGAAAACGACCTGGTTGCTCAGGGGCAAGAGATCCTCGCCCTCGATGATGGGGTGGTTGAGGAAAAGCTCAGGGCGCTTAAAGGCAATATTCGCGCAAAGAGCGATTTTGCCAGTGACCTCGAAACCCTGATCTCCTCCGGCACGCAAGCCAAGGACCCGATCCGCCTCTTGACCGAGTTCGCCAAGGCCGAGCGCGCCCATTTCCTCAACCTTGTGCGGGAAAACCAATATGCCCGCGGTAATGCGGCTGCGGAACTTGAGCGTGCTAAGCGACTGCTTTCCTTTGCTGTAGCACCGGCAAAGGCCGTTGAGGAAAAGGCCTTCGCACTTCAGAACCTTGAGATCCAGGGCGAGATCCTCGCCCGGCGCAAATTCGCCGAATGGAACCAGCAGCTGTTCGACGTTAACCTGCGCCTGGAGGAACTCACGGCCGCCTTGCATCAGCTTGAAAGCGAACGGGACCTGACCCGCATTCGAGCCCCCGTATCAGGCGCTCTCGAGCAATTCTCGGGCCTCACTTCCAGCAGCTACGTCCAGGCCGGTCAGACCGTCGCTTGGGTTTCGCCGGATGGTGAACTGGTGGCGGAAATCTTCGTTTCCCCCAACGACATCGGCTTTGTGCGCCCCGGCCAGTCGGTGCGTCTCCAAGTGGATGCCTTTAACTACAATCAATGGGGTGTCATTGACGCGACGGTGCTCGACGTGGCGCACGACTTCACCCTGCACGACGGGAGCCTGGTCTTCAAGGTCCGCTGCGCGCTCTCTCGCCGCCATCTCGCCCTCAAGCACGGGCTCATCAGTAACCTGAAGAAAGGCATGACCGTCCGGGCCCGCTTCCTCCTGGGCGACCGCACTGTCCTGGAACTCCTGTACAACGAGGTCGACGATTGGCTCAATCCGCTCCTGGCGAGCCACTGATTCTCCATTTCCAAACAGTCAGCGAGCCGCTATGTCGAGCAAGATTATCAAGTTCAAGCAGCGCGACATCACGGATTGCGGGGCCGCCAGCCTTGCTTCCGTCGCGGCCTTCTATGGCTACAAGCTGCCCTTGTCGCGAATCCGCCAGTATGCCTCGACCGGCCGCTCCGGCACTACTGTGCTGGGGCTCATGGAAGCGGCCCGGAAGCTGGGCTTCGTTGCCAAGGGGGTAAAGGGTGGTTTCGACAGCCTATACAAGATCCCCAAGCCCGCCATCGCGCACCTAATCGTCAGCGAGGTCCTGCATCACTTCGTCGTAGTCCAGGCGATCAACGCCAGGTGGGTCGTCGTCATGGACCCAGCCTACGGTGAAATCCGCAAGCTGGCGCACGAGGAATTCAAAAAGCAATGGACCGGCGCCCTGGTGCTCCTTGTTCCGGCAGGCACCTTCAAACGCCGCGACGAGACCACCTCACCCCTAGGTCGCTTCGCGCGTCTGCTTGCGCCACACAAGGCGGCGATGGCGCAGGCTCTCGCGGGGGCGCTGGTGACGACGATCCTTGGCCTCTCGACTGCCATTTACGTCCAGAAGATCGTCGACCATGTGATTACAGCGGGCAACCGCAATCTACTCAACCTGATGAGCGTCGCCATGCTCTTGATCTTGGTTGTGCAGATCCTAATCAATCTCCTCAGAAACCGGCTCGTCCTGCAAACGGGGCAGAAGATCGACGTCCACCTAATCCTCGGCTACTACAATCACATCCTAAGCCTGCCTCAGAAGTTCTTCGACAGCATGCGCATGGGCGAAATCATTTCCCGCATGAATGACGCAGTGAAGATCAGGAGCTTCCTGAACGACGTCTCGATCAACATGTTCGTTGACGTGCTAACAATACTGTTCTCGTTAGGGCTGATGTTCATCTACTCCTGGAAGATCGCCTTAGTCGTAGCGGCCTCCATCCCCTTGTACCTCTCGGTCTATTGGATCATCAACCGGCTGAATAGGAATCGTCAGCGCGCCGTAATGGAGAACGCTGCCGAATTAGAGACACAACTGGTGGAATCACTAGGAGCTGTCTCCACAATCAAGATCTCCGGCGTGGCGAGCTTCGCCAACTTTAAAGTGGAGACGCGCTTCATCAAGATGCTGCACTCCGTCTACAGCTCCGGCCTGATCTCGATCTTCGGAGACAGCACCTCGACATTCCTCGCAAATGTATTCACCATCGTGCTGATGTGGTTCGGAACGACACTTGCCCTCGATCAAACCGTCACGCCTGGCGAATTACTCTCCTGCTATACCTTGCTGGGTTATATCACCCGGCCGATTGCCAGTCTGATCCAGACCAACCGGATCGTTCAGGATGCTTTTATCGCGGCGGATCGCCTGTTCGAGATCTTCGACCTAGAGCCCGAAAGCGGTGGGGGCGTCGATGCCGACAAATCCGACATTGGCGACATCCACCTGGAGAAGGTCACGTTCCGCTATGGTAGCCAGCTCGAGCTTTTCGAGGATCTTAGCGTCACCTTCCGCCGGGGCGAAATGACAGCGGTGGTGGGGGAAAGCGGCTCCGGCAAGAGCACGCTTGCGGCGCTGCTGCAAAATGTCTACCCGCTTGAGGGTGGACACATCCGGATCGGCCATTATGCCCTCCAGGACCTGTCGACCGTGTCCCTGCGCAAGGTTGTCGCTGCGGTGCCGCAATCGATCGACGTGTTCTCGGGCTCGGTGATCGACAACATCGCCCTTGGCGAGTTCGAGCCGAACATCGAAAAGATCCTCCAAATCTGCGATCAAACAGGGCTGCGGGAGGTGATCGAGCGCTGGCCCGGCGGCTTCCAGGCCTATCTAGGCGAAAACGGCGTACGCCTCTCCGGGGGCGAGAAGCAGCGCCTTTCGTTGGCTCGGGCTCTGTACCGGGATCCAGAGATCCTGATCCTCGACGAAGCGACATCCTCGCTCGACTCCGTAGCCGAGGCGTTTGTCCTGCGGGTGGTTGAGGATCTGTGTCGGGACGGCAAGACTATCGTCGTCATCTCTCATCGACTGAGCACGATCCGGGGGGCCGACAAAATAGTGGTCTTGGACAAGGGGCGGATCGTCGCGGAGGGAAAGCATGCTGATCTGGTGACAAGAGAAGGCGCCTACGCCCGCTTGTGGCGAGCGCAAACCGGATCCAGCTAATAGCTTCAGGTGTTTGGGCCGGGAGGCATCAAACAGCAGCGGCGAATGTACATCGCCGTCGTTTGATTTCAACCTGGTGGGCGTGCCGCGGTCCGATCGGTCGAGGAGTTTCACGCTCTCGTCCACTGAACCGCAGGCGAGCGCCACACCCTTCTGCAGACGTCACTAAGCCGGTGCTTTTGGCGCCAGGAGTTACTCAGAACCTTGCGTTCTTCGCTAAGGCGAAGGCTTGCAGATTTCTGGACTTTGCCGATCTACTGATCCGCGTGAAATGATCGAATAGAACGCGGCGGGAGGATGTTCTTTCTTCGCCCGCCTTCAGAAAGCTGTTCGGCGTCATGTCCGGGCTCGTACCCTCATCAATGTGCGGCTGCATGCGCAAAGCGCCACGCTCTTAGCCGTGCCGGTGTTCATTGGCTCACGGCAGCGGACAACGAAGTACGCCAGCACCTTCTCGCCTTGCATGATGGAGAGCTTTCTCCACACTCGGTCCTTTCGACCGGGTAAACGACCGCGGCAGCTCGTACCCCCTTCGTCAACAATCGCTTCTCGTCCTCCGAGGTGACGTCATGATGAAGTTGTTATCCGATGAACAGGCGCGATCACGCCCTGAGCTTTCCAGAGCACAAGGTTCGCAGGTGCCCCCTCTGCGGGAAAGCGATCTTAGACTGGAGTTCCGCTGTGCCGTCCGGAATTAACTGTCGCTGTCCGGAATTGAGTCAGGACGTTGAAGCCTGCGCACGTGCCCACGCTGAAATGCTGACGCCTTCTGTCACAACGCGATTGTGGGGGCAGCGCAGAGCGGGACCTTGGTCGATGAGGGTTACCAAACCTGTCGCTGGGGGGTTACCAATGCGCGTATTAGGTGGCGTTAAGGTTACCAATCGGAGCCGGAATAAGCTCAATCAAGACATCTCCTTAAGGCCAGTCGGGAATTAATTGTCGTTGGGGCACATTGGTAACCTGTTGTCCGAAGGGCATTGGTAACCTCTTCGCGCGAAAGCAGCGGGATATCATCGACTTAGCGCGTCCGGCCAACGAACAGATAATTCTTGACTCTAGCTCCCGCCGACGACAGATAATTTCGGACGTCATACCAGATTGCCTTTTATGCGACTTTCCAAGTACAAAAAGAGAACATAGAGGGCTGCTTGAGGCACGTCGCGTTTTAGAGTTTTACGGTGCTGCCACGGTCTACTTCTACGCGATCAGATCCGGCGCGCTTCTTGCCTGGGACGGCCAACAGGTCGGGAACGCGGAAAAGGAATGGTCGCGGCGACCAGACACTTAATTCATGTCACCGACAAGATGCGCGATGAGTGGTATGATTTTTGGCAGCGGGCTCAAGAAATCTACCGCGCGATATGTGCTGACGCCGATACGGCGAAGCGCTGCGAGCAGGTTTGGGCGCTCATTGACGAAACATCACAATATGGCATGTCCGAACTCGACTTCCGTCAGCGTCATCACCGGCTGGAAAAAACCTCTGGATCTGCCATAAAGGTCGATACCGCAAGCTGACGCGTTTCGGCGCTGGATGGTTTCCCAAAAACGCGCCGCGCCTTGCAGTGCCACCGGGAAGCAGGCCCGCCGAGTTGGCGGAGTCGAGCAATGCCATGGTAAAGCCGATGACGGCCGACAGCAGCTTATACGAAAGCAAGTCATACCGGCTCCACATAGCTCGACTTTTTAAGTTCTTTGAGGCACCTTGGGGAGGGGGGACCATAAAGTGTCGATTGCCGAAAAAGTCATCCACGATGCCGTCGCGCGTTATGATCGCGAGCGCGATCGGTATCTGAAGTTAGCTGCGCGCGTGTCGGACATTTGCCGGTCGAACATTGTCGAAGACAACGCGATCCGGGCGCAGGTGACATTTAGAACGAAGACCGTGCGAAGTTTCGAGGGCAAGCTCAAGCGGTTCGCGCGTCGGCCAGACAAGGATTATGCAAGCGTTGATGACGTATTCGTCGGCGTCGGCGACTTCGCGGGCGTGCGGATTGCTACGTACCGCCCGGAAGACGAGAGTAGGGTTACGGAGGAAATAAGGAGGCTGTTCGAGGGCGAAGCCGGTGCTGAGGTATTCGTCGACAAGAAGGACAAGCTGGCCGTCAACAGCTACCAATTCTATCGTGCTACCCATTGCCAGGTCTTCCTTCGGGAAGACGATCTAGTTGGACATTACGAGAATTTGCGCGGCACGAGCTGCGAGATTCAGGTGTGCTCAATGATGGCGCACGTCTGGAACGAGATCGAGCATGATATTGGTTACAAGCCGGAAGGTGGCGGCCCTGGCGAAGCCGAAAAGGGTCTTCTTGAGACGCTCGGCCATCTGACCCGGTCGGGCGATGCCGCGATCACCCGGTTGCTCGCCGCGAACGCCGCACGGATGCAGGAAAATGTCGGGGATTTTGTCAACGTCCATGATTTCGTCGCGCGGCTACGCCCCTATTTTCCGGAAGCAGATCTCTCGGTCAACGCCGGGCAGGCGTTCGATGAGGCCGTGCAGCAGGGGCTGAATTCAGTCGTGAAGCTCAAAGCCTCGCTCGGCGACGACGCGCTTAACCCGGCCGTTTCCGCTAAGCGGATCGAGGCGTTCAATCGCTATCTGGGAACGGTCGACAGCGGGGAATACGCGCTCAACCCAGCCTCCGCTGATGTCGTGACCGTCGCCATACTCGACAAATTTTCCGAGGCGATCTTCGAACGGAACCCATCCGATCGCGGCAAGGGGCGGCCCGCCCGGATAATCTATATCGCTCGGCTCTATGACCGCTTCTTGGAGAGCTTGAGGACCAGCGAGCGCGACGCCGCATGAAATTGCAATCCGCGATACGAGCAGCGCCTTGCCTCACGCGTGATTCAACAAGATTGGCGCGGCGTTCAAGCGTGGCGAGCCGGTTCCGGTGACCGCCCAAGCCCCGGTCGTGCGCGCATCCGACGATAACTCACCCGAGCTGGTGGCTCTTGTTCTCGCCCATGATACCTCCGTGCGGCTACACAATTCCGTCGTTGCCGCGGCCAACGCCGGCACCCTGCCGTTCGCATCGGTTCGTGACTATCTGGCGGCGGGAGCGATGGCCGTGCCAACCATGATGCGCGACGTTCGGCATTTCGGCGCCAAGTCCGCCCGCGAGCTCGATCTGCTCATCAAGGCGACCGGAGACGTCACAGCCGCTGCCGCAGAAATCATCACGCCGGCGCGGGATGGTCCCAGCCCTCAGGAAATTCTCGAAGGGATCGAGCACCTTTCGCTCGCCCAGGCGATCGAAGGAGAGCTTCTGTCGGTCCGGCTCCAAAATGGCTTGGCCGCTCCTGACCTCCGGACGGTGCGCTTCAGTACCGTCGCCCTTGCACTGGACGACTTCCTTGCAACCCTACGGACGCGACCGAATATTGGCAGGACGTCGGTCAAAGAAATGGCGGGGCTTGTGCGACGACTCACGCCACGATTGCTGGCTGAATACGGCGTGCCGCCGGCGCAGATCGCGCGAACCTGCGAAGCCCTGTTCGGTGAGAATCACGCAGCGGATGCGGATGAGGTGGCCGACGACGTCCCGCAGTTCGAAACGCTCGCAGCCTGTCTCGACTGGCTGCTCACCCAATGCGAAGCGCGCGATCGCCTCATCATTGAGCGCAGATTTGGCCTTGGACAGACGCCGTCGGAGACGCTTGAGGACATCGGATCCGACTATGGCGTGACACGCGAGCGCATCCGCCAGATCGAAAAGCGAGCTCTAAAACGCATGCGGGTGCGTATGCGGCGCATTCCGCTCGCGGATCATATCGCAGCAGCGCTGGCCGGCTGGTTGCAGATCAGCGAGGGTCGCGGATGGATTTCTGACAGACAGGCCGATGGCGCATTGCGCAAACTCGATGGTGTCCTTCAACTAGGATTGGAGTTGGTCGAAACGTCGCCCCGGACCTGGCTGTCGGCCATAGCGACGCGCGCCGCTCATGGCTGGATCGGCGCACCGATAGACCCAGACCTGACCCGGACCGCCGCCATCGACCTCGGTGCGTTGCTCAAGCTACCCTTGCCGCGCTCCTTATCTGAAGCTGGCGGATATGATAGACTGCATATCGAAGCAGCGCTCCGAATCGAGCTCGGCCTCGAACTTGAACAGGGCTATGTCGTCCAGTCGAAGCCGGGGCCGCGAATGCGCCGTGCGCTCGGTCTGCACCGCCTGTTGGTCTCGGCGTCGGCCCCCCTTGCCGCCCAGCATCTGATCCCACGCTATCACCAGCTTTGTCCGACCGATCCATGCTCTGCGCGCGACGCGGACATTGTGATGCAGGCGGCGCCGCATCTCTTCATAGAAACGTTTGATCAGGTCTGGTTTGGCATCGGGGCCTGCGGCGACCCTCCTATGCTGGATGATCCTGAAGCGTATGTCCGCAATGACTCCCCCCCGTATGAGGAACAGAATGCGGAGGACGATGGCGAGACGTGCGCAGAGGCGCTCATCGCGGCACTAGAACGCCGCGGACCCGAGCGGCTCCTGACGCTCTACCAGAATGCCGAGGACGTCCTCCCGCCCGGCCGCTCGTCGAACAGCGTCGGGCCGACTTTGCTCAGCAATCCCCACATCTTTGTGCGGCTCCTGCCAGGCGTCTATGGCCTGCATCATCAGGTCCCATCGCCCGACCAGCTCCTTGTTACACCTCCGCCCTACCTCCTCGACAATAATCAGCTGCGCCTGCTGGCGCTTGCGCGCCGCGCCGGCGAGCGTCGCGATGTATTCCCGCTCTGGTCGCTCGAAGGTGAGTTTGCGCTCGCACGGTGGGGTCGCCATCACGGCGCGCCAGAGAATTTTCGCTCGCTGCTGGCCGTCGCGGACATCGCTGCTTGGCCGATCTCCCCGTCGGAGCGAACGCATTGGCAGGAAATGGCACGGCGCGAAGGCCGATTTGAACTTGCCGATGCCCCGCGTCAGGACGCCTATGTCCGCCCCGAGCTGGATCGCCTTCTCGCGGCCTGCATCGAAGCCGTGAACGCTGGTGTGCTCAACTGGATGGCAGTGAACCGCATGGCGGGACGGCGGATTGACAGTCATGCAGCTGCGTCGGTCATGGCGATCTTGTTGGCCCTCGGCGCATTGCACTGCGACAGCGCCGATCCTTCGGCCTGGCAGAGGCCGCATCGGGCAACCGATCGAGCCGAGAACTTGTTCGCGCAAATGATAGACGAGCTTTCCTCAACCGGAACCCTGGCTTGGGACCACGGTACCGGATTGAAGCTGCAAGATGACATACGCGCCGCCGGTACCGATATGCGGGGCTGGCCCGAGCCAGGCCGGCTTGCCGAGATGTTCGAAGGCCGCGGCAGCGCCCCGATCGCATCGGGGAGTATGGTGATCGATCCGCTCGACGCCATTATGGCTGAGAGCCGCCAATCTGCCGAGAGGCAGAAGCGCGAGGACCTGCTACGTTGGTTGCTCGAGGAATGATGCGGCATCGGGGCTTGAATGACTAAGGGGGCTGAGCACACCGGCTTTCATCCAAAGAGTCACTACCGGAGCGGCCACGACAGCCTCGCCGACGATTTTTTTGCGCCTTGCATTCGGGAGGCCAGTCTCTATCGTCGTGCCGCTGGATATTTCTCCAGCACTGCTTTGCTCGCCTGGATCGATGGGCTTCCTCGGGCCGCGCTCAAGATGCTGTCCATCCGTCTTATTTCGTCGCCGATGATCTCCGAGGCGGACCGGCGCACGTTGATGACACTCGACGATGAGCACGCGCGTGCCGCCTACCGGGCGATCGTCGTCGATCGCATCCTGGAAGAAATTGCCGACCTTGCGCTCTCACCCAACGACATCGCGATCCGTGCGCGCGTCTTCGCCTGGCTTATTGCCAATGACCGGCTCGAGCTGAAGTTCGCTTTTCCGGAGCATCTCGACGAACCCGGCATCTTCCATGAGAAGTTCGGCATCTTTGATCTGGAGGGCGGTGGCAGGATCGCCTTCACCGGCTCGGCGAACGAGACGACCGGCGGCCATAGCCGCAACTATGAGAGCATAGATGTCTATTGCGACTGGCTGCTTGGCGAACAGGACCGCGTCGCTACCAAGGCCGAGCAGTTCGATGAAACCTGGGCGGGCGAAGCAGCCGGTCTCGCCGTCGTTACGCCGTCGGCGAAGATCTTGGACAGGCTGCGGCAGAATGCCGATTGGCCGTTCGTCGAACCGCCGCCTCAGGAGAAGTCCGACGAACCTGCAGAAGTCGATCCGCGCTGGCGTCATCAGGACGAGGCGGTGGCGGCGTTCCTGGAAAATCCCGCGGGCATTATCGAAATGGCGACCGGCACCGGCAAGACACGGACAGCGATCAAAATACTGGCTCATCTCGTTTCCAAGGGCGCGATCAACTGCGCCATCGTCACGATGGAAGGGACCGACCTGCTCGAGCAATGGGCGGGAGAGCTCGACGCCTGGAATCTGGATGGCGGTCCGAAATGGCTAATCTATCGTCATTTCGGAGGAAATCACGAGATGGGCGACTTCCTCGTTGATCCGGAAAAGACGCTCATTGTCGTCTCGCGCGGGCAACTCGCCCGATTGCTCCCGCGCTTGCCCGACCGAATCAAGGCCAAGGCACTCATCATCCATGACGAAGTTCATGGGCTCGGCACGCCGAGCTTGGTGGCAAGCCTGGCAGGCCAGCATGCCGCATTTGGCTGGCGCATCGGTCTAAGTGCCACGCCCGACCGCGCCTATGACGCCGAGGGAAATGAGTTCATCACCAGCGAACTAGGACCGACCCTGTACCGCTTCCCGCTCGAAAGGGCGATCGCGCGCGGGGTGCTCAGCGAATTCGATTATCGGCCGCTTGCCTATGACCTGACCGATGGCGACCGCGAGCGGCTTCGCCTCGTCTATGCCAAGAAGGCCGCGCGCTTCCGCGAAGGCCGGCCGATGGGGAACGAAGAACTCTGGACCGAGATCGCCAAGGTCTACAAGACCGCCGAAGCCAAGCCCGATATCTTCGAGGAGCATCTGCGGGTCGCCCCGGAGATCCTGAACCGCAGCATCGTGTTCGTCGAGACGATCGAATATGGTGAGCGCATCCTCGCTTCGATCCATCGCCGCACCCACCGCTACCGCACCTATTATGCCGATGATGATCGCGACCATTTGATCGCCTTTGCGCGCGGCGATATCGATTGCCTCATCACCTGCCATCGCATCTCGCAAGGCATCGACATCCGCTCACTCAACGCGGTGATCCTGTTCGCCTCCGCACGCGCCAAGCTCGAGACGATCCAGCGGATCGGGCGCTGCTTGCGGATCGA
Source organism: Mesorhizobium sp. WSM3859 (assembly GCF_002295065.1). Lineage (GTDB taxonomy): Bacteria > Pseudomonadota > Alphaproteobacteria > Rhizobiales > Rhizobiaceae > Mesorhizobium. The sequence goes on along the minus strand of NZ_NSGG01000016.1, from coordinate 109,298 downwards.
CCCGACTAATCTCGGCAAGCGCGCACTTGTGGTGGACTTCGTGCGACCGGGAGGTGAAGCTGACGCCATCCCGAACGCGGATCAGGAACGCAACGCGTGGCTTATGGAGCTCGCGACGGTACGGAAAGGAGATGATCATGGCACTTGATTCCGCATTGGCGGCCGCATTGCGCGAAGCCGTCGAGGAAAGCGGTCAACCGCGGGCGCTGTCGCTCCGGCTCGAAGCATGGCTTCAGGCCATGACCGAGGGCGACGACGCGCAGGAAGACCAGGCCCAACGCTACGAGGATGTCCGCGAAGCCGTTCAGTTGGAGGGACCGCCGAGTGCGAATTGATATTGCCGGATGGTCAACATCGGGACTGCGCTGTCCCGATGTCGTCATTGATCTCATCGGGCCTGCGCCCGCGACACCCAAGGTGACCTTGCTGCAGATGCCCAACGGCACCGGCAAGACCACCACGCTTGAGATGCTGATCGCGACGCTGAGCGGGGTCGCGACGTCGTGGGACGAGAAGATGGTGCGAGGCTATCGCCGCAAGGGCGATGATCGCGACCTCGGCACCTTCGTCGTGTCGCTGCTCGTTGATGGTCGGCCCTTGTCGATCGAGCTGGTCCTCGACTTCGAAATGGGCACTGCGCGCTATCGGACCACCAATCCGGGCAGCGGCGGCGTGGTCCAATCTTGGGCGCCGCCACCACTCGTGCGCCGCTTTCTCGCCAGGGAATTTCTCGGCCTGTTCGTCTTCAACGGCGAGTTTGCCGCACGCCTGCTCGACGAGCGGCAGACGGCGGCGGACGACGCGATCGATGCGCTCTGCCAGCTCTATCTCCTCGATGAGGTGGAGGATTTCGTGGAGCAGGAATGGTCGCGGCGGACCAAGCAGGCAGGGGCGAAGAGCGACGGCGCCCTGACGCGTCTGCGCACCCAGCTTGCCAATATGACCGCGCGGCGCGGGATCATTGTCCAGGCAAGGGCGAAGGCCGAGGGCCAGGTGCGCGACACCGCCGCAGACATGGCGGATCTGAGCGCGAAGATCGAAGAGCGTCTGGGAACCGGTCGATCGACCCGTGAACAGTTCAATGAAGCCAAGATCGAGATGACGCGGACGGATGGCGCACTCGTTGTCGCGGCTGGCAATGCGATGCAGGCGCTTCGCCAGCCGCTGGCCGTCCACCCGTCCTTCGCCGCATCGCTGATCGCTCTCAAGGACAATCTCGACAATCTGCGCCTACCCGAGAACACCTCGGCCCAGTTCTTCAACGAGCTTCTCGACGAAGACGAGTGCATCTGCGGCCGGGAGATGACGCCCGGCGCCAAGCATGAGATCGGGATCCGATCGCTTCGTTATCTCGACGCATCGGAATCCGGCGTTATCAACGCAATCAAGCAAGACATTGGCGATTTCACCGCCTCGTCCGAGACCCAGTCACCCGCCGAAAGCCTTGCGGGCGCGATAGCGCAGCTCGGAGGAGCCCGCCGAGATCAGAAAATGGCACGGCAGACCGTGCTCGCGCTTCAGCAAAAACTGATCGACGAGGGCGATGAGGAGCTGAGGGCATGGCAGCAGCAGCTCGACAAGCAGACCAAGCTTAATGCCGAGTGCGCGCGGCTCGTTCAGGAGATTGATGCCGACGACGAGAAGGACGGCGCATCCGACCCGTGCTCGCTCAAGCTGATCGACAAGAAGGTTAAGGATTTCGGAAGCAAGATTTCTGAGATCACTGAGACGGTGACACTCCGCAAGCAGACCGATGTCGTCAAAGGCATCATGGCGCGCACCAAGGAGCTTGCCAGACTGAAGATCAAGGCCGAACTCATTGCGCTCAGCAATTCCCGCCTCGAGAAAGTGCTCGCCAATGATCCGCTGACGATCGCCCGGATCGATCGTTCCATCCGCCTGGAGGGTCAGGGCACGGGCAGCACCGCGCAGGTGCTGGCTGCGGGCTACGTCTTCCTGATGAGCGCGCTTCGCCGTGGCAACAACGATTTCCCGCTGGTCGTCGACAGCCCGGCCAACCCGATGGACATGGGCCGGCGGCGCCGCGTCGGTGCCTTGATCCCCGAGCTTTGCAGCCAGTTTGTCGCGTTCACGATCAACACCGAGCTGCCGGGCTTCGTGCCCGCGCTGGCGGGCGCGACCGACGAGATCCGCTATCTGACGATGTTCCGGAAGACCCCAGGGACGGCACGGCTACTTCCCTCGCTTCCGACGACCGGCGTCACCCAAAATGACCATTCCGTGGTCGTCGAGGGCAGCGACTATTTCATGAGCTTCGACGTCACCGATGAGGAGGACGAATAGGATGGCCTATTTTCGCCTCCGCACCGACGCGCAAAGCTGGTTCTCCGAGATCGCGGACGCGCCGCCGTTCCGCACCAAGTTCGACGTCTTTTACCTGTGCCTGCTCGCGGGTCTCGCCAGTGGACGCGCCACCGAACTGGCCGGCGCGGCGCATCCCGCGACCGATCTGGTCGAGAAATTCGTCGAGGATTATCGTCCGGCGAGCCGCCTAATTATAGGGCTGCTGGTAACCGCCGAGCTCCGCAAGAGCGGAATCGACGTCAGCGAAAAGGCGCAGGTCCGCGCGCTCTTCAAGCGGCTGGTCGATTCCGAGAGTCCGAACAGCCTGACCGAGCAGGGGATGCGGCGGCTCAACGCCTATGCAAGCGGTGGCTATGAATATCTCGCCGAACAGCGTGACATGAAGCCCTATACGGCGGAAGAGTTCATCCAGAGTTACACGGCGCTGATCGGGGACGCCGTTGTAAAGGCGACGCTGGCCTAGGCGGTCGCGCGTGCCGGCATCGGCTCGGATCGCCTCAGCCGCGTGCACTCCTCAATGATAAGCGAGGCGGCAGCGCTCATTTGCGCCTCGGTCGTGAACCGACCCGGCGCGATCCGGAACGCCCCGCGCGCGCGCTCGGTGTCGCCGAACATGGCGAGCAGAACGTGCGACGTCTCGATCTTGTCGGTCGCGCATGCGCTCGACGCGGAAAAGCTCAGCTGGTCGCGCAGGCGGCGCATCAACGCCAGGGGTTCTAGTCCCGGAATCGAGAAGGACAGATTGTTCGGCAGACGCTCGGTCGGGTGACCGTTGAGCAAAGCTCCGGGCACATGTTCCAGCACGGCGTCGCGGAAGGTGGTGCACAGGCTGGACAATCGCACTGCCTCGGATTTCGCTGTTCGCTTCGCGATCGCCATCGCCGTCCCCATGCCGACGATCCCGGCCGTGTTGAGAGTGCCGGGCCGCAGACCGCGCTCCTGGCCGCCACCGAAGAGTATGGGCGTGAGCTTAACCCGTGGTCGCCGCGCCCGCACGTAAAGCGCGCCAATCCCCTTGGGGCCATAGGCTTTGTGCGCGGACAGGCTGGCGAGATGGATATTGTCGCGCTCCACATCGATATCGCCATAAGCGGCGATCTGCGCCAGATCGGTGTGGAAGATCACGCCGCGCGCCGCGCACAGAGCGCCAATCTCTTGGATCGGCTGGAGCGATCCCACCTCGTTGTTCGCCCCCATAACCGACACCAAGGCGGTGTCGTCGCAAAGGCTGTCTGCAATAGCCGACACCGAGACTCGGCCATCTTCACCTACCGGCACATAGGTAACTCGCCAGCCCTCGCGTTCCAGGGCGCGCGCCGGCTCGAGTATGGCGGGATGCTCGATCGCCGTCGTTACCAAATGCTTCTTGCCGGGATTGGCGCGCGCCATGCCGAAGATCGCGAGATTGTCGGCCTCGGTGCAACTGCCGGTGAAGACGATCTCATTTTCGCGCGCGCCGATCGCGTCGGCAACAAGCGCGCGAGACATGGCGATCGCGCGCGCCGCCGCGTGACCGTCTTCATGCACCACGCTCGACGGATTGCCGAATATCTCGCGGAGATAGGGTTCCATCGCTTCGATCACGCCGGGATCGATTGGTGTCGTCGCATTGTGGTCGAGATAGATCCTGTCCATCGCAGCGGTCAGGCCTCCAGTGGTACGAGCCGGAGCAAGTCCGTCGGCGATTTCGCGCGCACGGCCAGCGTGCCCACACCGCGATGGATGTGACCGCGCAGACGGTCGAGGAGCGCCCCGTCGCCCAGCTCGCTGTCTCCCGATTGGCCTTCCTCGACCCAGCGCAGCAATGCGGCGATCAGAGCACCATATTCACCCGTCAGCGTATAGGCGTTGAACTCGGACCCGTCTTCGTCGAGTGTAGCTGCGCCGCCTAGTGGTCCTTCTTCCAGCGATATCATGATCGCCATGCGGCAGAGCAGGTTGGGCGTGATCCCGGTGCGCTGTCGAAGCGAGCGCAGCTTGCTCGTCGCGTCGCTGGAGATCTTAAGCTTGCTGTAGTGCATGGATCCTCCCCGCAAACCCGCTCGCGAAATAGCCGTTCGACACCACCGTCCGTCCGGCCTCATGGTCATAGTCGAGCCTGAACGCGTGAGACACGCTCGGTGCCAGATCGCGCATCAAGGCCTCGTCGATCTCGGTGTCGGTTGACAGCAAAATCACCTGGTGCGAGGCGGCGGGGAAATAGTAACCAGTGAGCTTCGCGCGATGCTCCGAATCAAGCCGGGCGAGCGGCGTATCGATGATCATGGGCAGCGGCCGGCCGCTCGTCCGCGCCAGCGCCCAGAGCATCGCGATAGCGTAGATCTGCTTTTCGCCGGCGGACAAGGCAGACTTCGGTATCTCCCCGTGCCCTCGGTCGATCAGGGTTGTCGCAAATGTCTCAGGGTCGATCCGCACATCGGCAATGAGATCCGCCTTGCGTGCGAGCCGGTTGAAGCAGTTCACAAATTCGGTACGGAGCTGACCCAGCTTATGCTCAAGCAGGCGCTTCTCATAATCGGCGAGCGCTTTCGCGGTTCGCGCGGCAAGCTCCGAGCGCTCCATCGCCTTGGCCGAACCGGCCTGCTCGTCTTCGAGACGTCGCCGGTCGCGATCAAGGGTGACCATCTGGCCACGCAGCAATTTGAGTTCTTCCTGCCGCGAGTTGAGCGCCGCCTCGGTCGCTCCGACCTTCTGTTCCGCCAAGCGCAGCTCATCGAGCAACACCCCGGCCGCAGCATTGTCGGCGCGGGCAAGCGCGGTATCGAGCGCCCGCGCCTTCGCGGTTAGCGCGTCTAGCTCCTTGAGCAAGGCGCGTGCGCGCGGACGAACGTCCAACTCCACCTCGGCCAGCCGGCCCAGTGCCGCAGCGCCATCGCCGACTTCCCGAAAGGCGGCATGGCTCTGCACCTGCGTGTGAGGTCGCGACTGCGCATCGAAGAAATGCTGGAGATCGGACCAGTGCTTGGCGTCCCACTTGCCTTGCCGCTGTGCGGATTTGTCGGCGCGCCAGGCGACCAGTAGGCCCCGCACAAGCGTCAGCGAGCCTTGCTGCCGTTCGGGCCCATTGGCCTGTGCCAGTGCTGCACGGAAGCTCCCGACCAGCTTGGGCGCTAGGGTGAACGGCAGCAGCTTGTTCGACAGGTCTCGCAACTCGTGCTCGCAACGGGTGATGCCCCGCTTGGCCTCGTCGCGTTCCGCCTCGGTTCGTGCCCGGTGCAGGGCAACGTCGCCGCCCTCCGCGACGAACTGGCGCCGCACCCGCTCGGCCTGGCGAGCCTGCGAATCGCGCGCCGACACCAGCTCGGCCACCGCATCGCCAATCTCCTCGGCGCGCCGGGCGGCGGCTGCGATCTCGCGGTTGACCGCTTCCAGCAGCTTCGCGGTCGACGCCCCATCACCGTCGCGCAGATGCCGCGCCAGATAGAGGCCGAGATCGGCACGGAGGCGACCGACCAGGTCAATCCCGAGCAGTCCCCGCATCGCCTCGGCGAGGTGCTCGTTCTCGGCTTCACCGTCGGCGATCTCGCTGATCTTTTCGCCATCAAAAAAGAAGAGTTGCGAAACGCCAGGCGGGATCAACTCCTGCAGAAAATGGTGCCATTCCTCGCGCGGGACCGAGGTGACGGTCGTTCCATCCTTTTCCAGCAGCAGGCTTTCCACGAGGGACTTACCGCGCACCGACCATTCGCGGCGCACCCGATAGCGATGGACGACGCCGGCTTCGGCATAGTCGAACTCCAGTCCGACCGCCGCGGCCATGTTCCCAGCGTGGCGATTGATCCGGCCGCGCAGATAGGCTTCGTAATCCGACTGGGCGACCCGCGCGCCCAGCGCGCGCCGGCCATATAGGGCAAGGCGGACGGCCTCCAGGAACGTGGTCTTGCCCGCTCCGTTCTTGCCGCCAACGAGCACAATTGGGCACGCATCGCCCCGCCGGCTGCGCGGCACAAGGTCGATTTCCGTCGTTCCGACATAGAGGCCAAAATTCTCAAGTACTACGTTCCGCAAAATCATTCGGCATCACCCTCGCGTGTCGCGATCAAAGCGAGCGTCCCTTCTCCTTCCTCGTCAAACTCGGCGCCTTCCAGTTCGACCGCGGGGCGGCCTGACAGCCGCTCGGCAAGCACGATGTCCAGGCCGCGCCATTCCTGCCGGAACAGATCCTCTATGCGGGTATGGACCGCGTGACGGCGCTTCAATCCATGCGCGGCGCGCTCGACGTCGAGCAGCTTGATGACAAGCTCGGTCGGCACCTCGTGATCGGCGCAGATCGCATCGAGGAGTTGGCTATCATCGGCGGTGAAAGTGACGGAATCCTCGGCAATCCAGTTGAGATCCCGGCCAAGCACCTCGCGTACGATCTGCGGCACTGCGTCCGCCCAGTCGCCGCGCTCGGCGCGCCAGATCCGCCGGATTTCATGCAGCTCGGCGTCGTGGACAAGCAGGGTCTCATCGCCCGGAGGCGCCTCGCGCTGGACGCGGATCTGCGTTTCCAGCAGTCGGCGCAGCAGCGTCTTGCAGAAGTCCAGCGTATAGGGTCCGGGCACCGGCGTATCGGTGCCCTTGATGAAGGCGACCTGGCCGCTGCGACGCCTGAAATCGCGGTAAAGCTTCTTCTTTTCGGGCGCCTGGGTCTCGGCGAGCAGATCGCGGAATTCGAGCAGCGGCTCAAGCCAGTCTTCGCCGGAATCGATCATCGCTTCCATTGACCGATCGCGTTCGACGACGGTGCAGACCCAGCATCCGAAGCGCGAATTCCCACAGCTCGGGGTCGTGGTATCGACCACCAGCGGGCATTCGCCTGCCTGTGCATTGCGGTACATCGCGACAAGGTCGCGATTGTCATTGCCCCAAGGCGATGGGTTCTGAAGCAAATAGGTCCAGACGTCATCGGTCGTGAGCGCCTCGATCGGTCCGTAAACAAAGGCGTTCAATAGCGACGAATGCCGCGAAAGAGGCGATCCCTTGATCCGGTGGAACGACATGACCTGCGCGCGAGTCGCGCTTTCCGACGAGCGCACGCCCAGGATCATCACGACCTCGCCGAAATCGGCGATTTTGGATTTGATGAAATCGTTGGCCGGCTCGATCTTGAGCCGCTCAGTGCACCAGCGGAAGCGCCGCGACGGCGCCGGATATCCCCGACCGATCATGTTGACCCAGAAGCTGCGATCGACCGTCGGCATGACCTTTTCGGTCTTGATCGGCAGGCCCTGTTCGGCCGCGGCCTTCTCGATCCGCTCCAGCGTCACGTCGATATAGCGCACGATGACCGGCGTCTCGACCAGGGTATCGGAACTGATCACGTAGATCGGCTTTTGGCGCTGCTCGGGTGGCAGGGCCAAAAGCGCCTTCCAGACCATTTGCAATGCGCAGGTCGAGTCCTTGCCGCCTGAGTATCCGACCACCCAGGGCCGACTATCCGACAAATAGACCTGCTGGATTTCGCGGTAGCGGTCGTCAAGGCCGTCGCCGTCGAGCATAGATGTCCGCGCCATCAGCCAACCGCCTTCATCGGGAAGTCCGTCGGTGCGTAGAGATCCTCGACACGCTGACCCTCCTGATCGAGCGACAGGCCAAGGGCCCGCACAATCACGTTGGTCACCAGGGTGACATTGTTCTTCGACTTGTTGACCTTGCCGGCCACCAGAGCGCGGTTGTCCCATAAGGTGCGATTGACCCGCGCCCAGTCGATCATGCGCAGCTTGGCCAGCCTCTTGGCCCAATCTTTGGGATGCGACTTGATCAATTGGGCTCCGGCCTTCGCGATCGCCAGGACGGCGACACCATGCGCGTGGATGTAGTCGCGGCGGAGCTCGAACGAGGACACCTCGCGTGTCCCGACACGCTGCCAGTCGGGCATCTGGGCGATAACCGCGTTCCAGAATGCGATCGCCAGCGCCTTGTCTTCCGCATCGATAGTCCCCGACTTGGGTTTGCCGATCAGCTCCCCGGTCGCCTGATGCAGGCTGCTCAGCGTAAAAAACTTGATCGAGCGGTTTGAGATGCTCGTTCCGTCGTAGCAGGTGAAATCCCGAAACAGCGGGATCGCCTGGACGACGTCGCGCGACAGGCCAGCCAGGGCATCGCGGTGGTTGTAAAGGATCTTGATCGATTTCGTCGGCCGGACCGCATGGATGTTGAGATCGGCGAACATCTGCTGCGACCGGTGCAGGCCCTTGTCGACGAAGACGACCACGGAGATGGTCTCGTCGCCAAGCGTCGGGCGCTCGCGAACAGCGTCCTCAATGGCGGCGCGGCGGTGCTGGCCGTCGTTGATCAGGATCGTCGCGCCCATGTCGATTCGCAGCTGGCCGACCTTGCGCAGCGGGCCTTCGGTGGCGGCCGGCTCGAACTCGATCTCCCCATCGATCGACGCGCAGAGCGAAGAAAGAATATATTCGCTGGCATTGGCGGTGATGTAGTTGGCTATGGCCGGAACACGCGCCTTGTTGAGGACGCGTTGCGCGCGGAGCTCGGGCGGCATCGCCTCATCGTCGAACTTAAAGAGCCGCGGCACAACCTTGAGTGGCACCATGATTACAAAATAGGCACTGCCCGCTTGGACACCACGAATGGCCGTGAATTCTAGGCTGTTGCCGTCCATCGAAAGGCTCCCGCGTGAGGAAGAACCCTACTTGGCTAAGCGCGCGGAAGTCAACTCACGATAAATGGAAGTGTGCTCTTTATAGCGTTTTCACTTCCATTTCTGCCTGACGATCCTATAGCATGGCCTGGTGCGGACGCGAGCTCGTTTTACGCCTTCGCTGGTGCATAGTTCGAGCCTTGGCCGCGGCGGACCGGCTTTGCCATTGTGCGCTGAGGGCTACACAGGCTGGCCATGGCTGTTAAAGCCACGCCGTGCCAAGATGGCTGTGGCATTTTCAGAGGGTGAGCGCATGGAAAAAAGCAGCCATTCGGAAGGGTATCCTCGCCTGCTGGCGTTTCTCGATCAGAAGATGTCGATGAGCCACATCTACCAACCAGTGATCGGCTGCCAGTTCGAGCCCGCCAGTTGGCGGGGAACGGCCATGGCAACGGCGCGATGAGCGACGAGCAGGCTAACGCGCTGCAGCTGGCGGCTTACAACCAGAACTGGGAAACCTTCCGTTCGCTCAACAATCTGATGTGGCAGATCCCGCTGATTGCGATGACGCTGACCGGCGGGCTTTGGTTCGGTGTCTCCACCGTCAAGGACACGCCCTATTTCGCCGCCGGCCTGCTCTTCCTCGCCGGTTGCGGCAATATCGGCCTAATGCTGACGCTGCACCGGCTCCGCTACATCATGGCCCAGTATCTCCACTGGTCGAAAGCGACCTATGCCGCGGGCCATGTGTCCGCCCCCGGCACCTCGTGGCTGACCGGGAACGAGACGGTGCGTCGCATCTTCCAGGCGCTGCTCGGATTGGCGGCGCTCATCAGCTTCGTGCTACTCATGGTGACTATGACAGCGAACAAACCCTCTCAGGCCGAAACAGTCGGCAACCAGGCGATCGCCTACTATGATCGTCATGCCGTCGACCTGGCCGATAGCTATGAAGGCATCTCGTTCGAGAATACGCACCCGGCACTAGCGCAGATGCTGGTGGGCAAGCCACCGCTGCGGATCCTCGACATCGGTGCTGGCACGGGCCGCGACGCGGCGGCGATCGCCTTGCGGGGCCATCATGTCGTTGCGGTCGATCCCTCAGCCCAAATGCTGAAACTGGCGCAGTCCCTTCACGGCGATCCGCGCATCACTTGGCTGTCGGATGCGCTCCCGGGCCTCGCCAAGGTTCAGGGTCAAACGTTCGACATCGTGCTGCTTAGCGCGGTCTGGATGCACATCCCGCCAGCCGAGCGGGCGCAGGCCTTCCGGCAGATCGTGGCGCTGATGGCGCCGAACGGCAACATCTACATCAGTCTGCGCATGGGGCCGGGTGATCCCGAACGGGGCATCTGGCCCGTCGATGCCGACGAAGTCGGCAGGCTGGCGACTGTCAACGAACTCAAGGTGACCAATCTGGGCGCACAGCCGGACCTGCTCGGCCGCGCCGAGGTGAGCTGGCAGACTTTACTCGTCAGCAGACCCTGAGCTACCCCGCAACCCGGCGCCGAATACCGTCGTCGTACCCGGAGATCATGACCCGATGCTACAGCCCCAGTGCCATTTCCAGCGCCCGCCTGATGATCGATCGCCCCGACCCTGAGGGCACGCGAAAGCGTTCATCGGCAAAATTGATCGCGGCGGCTGGCCGCAACCGGTTCTCGAAAAACGGCACACGCAGGTCTTCGGCTTCATAGGCCTCCGGCGCGATCCTGCGCAAGATGTCGAACAGCGCCTGGACACCGACCGTCTTAACGATGAACGAGCCCGGCGCCGGCGCCTGCCAGAAGAGATTGGCGCAGGCCTTGAGATAATTCTCCACCATCGCGTAGATCAGCGCATCGTTCACCCCGATGAATTCGCTGCGCAGCGGCGCCTTGTCTTTCGGACCCCGCGCGAGTACCGAGCGGGGCTGCGCGCGCGATGTCCGCATCGCATTTGTGTCACGCTTCGGGTTCGAGGATACCAGTCGCAGGATACCGTCGACGACGACCGCAGTCGAAACCTTCCACGCAGCCTGCTGGCCGAGCGCGACAAGCGCCTCGTCGCGCTTCGGCGAGACGGCGATCTTGCCGATAAGAGGCGACGATGATTGTGTGGCGAGCTTGCGGGTCAGGAACACGGCAAGCTTGTCGGGCGTCCAAAAATCCTCGGGTTCGTCGGAGACATTATAACCAAACAGTTCATAGGTGAGGCTGCGATCGACCGGCTTCTGGGTTGAATTGATCGTGGCGAAAATCTGTGCCTGAATCGCCTTCGGCAGGTCAATGAATACCGCGCAGATCAATTGCATATCGAGCCGTGAGGCCGCGTCGGCTTTCGCGAATGCAAACAGACGGTGCTGGCCGTCGATGATAGCGGCGAGCTTTTCAGCGCTCGGAATCGTTATCTGTAAACAGCCATCCGGCTTCTCGGTAACAGTCCAAGCTTTTGAGAGGTCGCCAACAGGAGCCGCTTCGTCTGTTTCCTCGCGTTCCTCTTCCTCCATCGCTTCCAGCTCATCAAGATCGAGCCCGACCTCGCGATTATAATTAGCCGCGAGAATGATCGAGTTCGGAAACGCTGAGTCGATCCGATCGATGTAGTCCGCGATTTGAACGAGGCGCTTGTCCTGGACCAAGCGCTGCGTGCCCGAAAGTACGTAGCCCACGCCGTCCGAGCTCAAGGCTGCGCTCATCACATCGCTCGAGGCGACCTGTAGTAGCAACTCCGCCGGTAAAACGGTCACGTAGAATGTGCCGATCGGCTGATCAACGGGAAGTGCAGGAGCTGTAAAGGGATATTCGATCATGGCGCGTTCAAACCTGGAAGCCAGAGAGATTACCTTTCAGCGGGTTATTCGTCGGTCCACCAGACGGTGCATCGATCGGAACCCTGTGCCGATAGATCGGATCGGTCGAGTTGGTGAACCACCATGTCCAGATGGCGCAGACTGACGCAATCGATGCAATGGTCAGGACCGTCCATGGATGCGAAGCGCTGAAAAAGGGAAGTAGGATGGCTACCGCAAGGAAGACGAAGAGGATGAAGAGCGCGAACGACATCAGGATTTTGTTCTGCGACGACGCCAATACAAGCTGAATAGCGGTCGATCCAATCAGCGTCGGAAAGAACGTCATAACCGCAGTCAAAAGCCCGGCAAGTTCAGGCGGTCTGTCGGATATGATGACCTTGAGTGCTTCAGTCCATATTCCCAGGCCGCCGAACAGGACGATGCCCAGTAAAATATATATCACGAACGGTACAGCCTTGACCGGCTCGAATGTGCGCCTCTTGATCTGGTCCCAGAGATAGGCCCAGTCATTGGCCGTCTCACCGCCCCCGATTTCTTCCGACAAGTCACCGCCCCCAAATATCTTATCACACCCGTATCAATGCACAGGCTGTCACAAAGCTCACGGATGGCAGAGCGAGGTCCTTATTGGCTACTCGGCCAACCTAATATCGAGCTAGTTCTAAGACTAATTATCGACAACAACCAGATAACTCAACTGCCAGAATCTTTCGTCGGGTTGCTTAATCTCTTCCTCGAAGCTCGCTGTCCGGGGCAAGATTCGGCGCGAGGGTGAAGTGGCCACCTGTCGCATATCCACTCGCCGACCTCTCGAGCGAACTCGCCATTGTCGGCAACCGAGACACGCCCTTTCCATTCCCCTGACGAGGCCGACGAAGCCCGTCATGGTGGACCCGGAATCGATCCGCGCAGTCTGCGAGGGGGCTGATCCCACTCTGCAGGTTGATGTGATAGGTGTGAAGACACGCGATTTTATATAGCTTGCATTCACATAACTTGTACCTTCTTTATAAGAATGTGGAATTACACTAATTTGGCAAGAGACAAAAGCGATGCCCCTCAGTCTGACGAACGCCGAAGCCCGCGGTCGAACCTATGCCGCAGCCCGGATGTTAGCCGGCCTCGACCAGGCCGCACTTGCGGCTGCCGCTGGCGTATCGGCCGCGACCGTCTCCAACGTGGAGCGGGGACGAGAAGGTCGGCCCGATACGATCAAGGCGATAAGGAAGGCCTTGGCACGCCAGGGCGTACTTGTGGGCTTCAGTTCCAACAACGGGTTAGCATCCGTCACCATATCGTTTGCGGCCGATGACGAAGAGGAAGAGTGAGAGATGAGGTATTTTGCCGAATTTAACCGGGTCATCCGCGACAACATTCGCGTTGCGGCGAGAATGTTGCGCAGGCTCGGTCTCAATGCGCAGGTTCTACCGCACCGCACCTCGCTCGTTATCGAGCGTCCGCGAGGCATGTCATGGTCCGATTTCACGAGTGCTGTAGGCGCTGTCCTTCAGCCACGGCGCGGCTCGGTCATGCTATCCAGTGAAAGCACGGGCAACACGTTTATCTGCAACAATCGTGGCAATCGCCCGGGTCGCTTCATTCGTCAGTAGACGCTCACCTCGACGTGGCGGCAGTGATGATGGCGAAACGGGTGCCGGCGGGCAGCTGAAATCCACGGTGCAGCAGGGGTCTGGTTTTTGGGCCTCTGCAACGGAGAGGATTCCGAGACAAGAAAGCCAGAAATGTCAAACAGCACATCGAGAACCTCGGGCTGGCCCAGTCCGCCCTGATGCAGCATTATCCGGATTGTGCGCCGTTGAGAAAACTCTCTGGGAAAACCGAGATCTGCGGCCAGATCTTCCTGCCCCTGGCATATGCCCCCTATTCTTCGATGCCGATTTCAGCACGACCCTCTCTGGAAACCTCGGGCACTATGTCGCCAGCCAGCAGCTTCTCCTTCGACAACAGGCCAGCGTCCTCGAGCGCCTCGAAATCCGGCAGCTGGCGCAGCGTGTCGAGCCCGAACTGCGACAGGAAATTTTTCGTCGTCACATAGGTGTAAGGCGCGCCCGGCTGTGGGCTGCGCGGCCCTGAGGCGATGAGCTCCTGCGCACGCAGCACGCCGATCAGATCGCGCGACACCTCCTTGCCGAAGAAGGATGACAGCTCGCCGCGGGTGATCGGCTGGAAATAGGCGATGCACATCAAGACGAGCGCCTCCGACTGCGTCAGCTCTTTTGTCCCCTGCCCCGCTGGCGTGCCGAAGGCGGCGTGGATGGCGTCGCCAAAGACCTTTTTGGTCCGATGCTGCCAGCCGCCGGCGGCCGCGACCAGTTCGTAGGGGCGGCCGGCGAGCTCGGCGCGGATGTCGTCGATGACGAGGTCGAGATTGCAGTTTCTGCCCACCACCCGCGTCAGCACCTCGCGCGGCACCGGTTCGCTGGCCGCGAAAATCACGGCTTCGACGCGGCCCATCCACTCGCGCCAGCGCAGCTCCGGCGGCAGGTGCTCGAGCTCCGTGTCAAGCAACGCCGGCTGATCGTCTGGCTTGCGGCGGACGGAGGCCTGGCTCATCGCTACAGCCCAAACAGCCGGAAGCTGGCGCGGCCCGACAGCTCGCGAACAGCCTCGAGCTGCTGCAGCCGTTCGAACAGCCGTCGCGCCGCAAAACGCGACAGGTTCTTTGTGACCAGCGATCCGGGTACGGCATCTTCATTCAGGAGCAAAAAAATCACGTCGCCGGCGCCCTTGGCACGGAGTTTTGGCGCCGCAGCCATAAGTTTTTCGGCACGACGCGACAGCTCGCCCGCCAGCCGGCAGGCCTCGGCCGCTCCCTGAACCAGCGCGACGCAAACCGCCCGCTCAAAACCTTTTTGTCCGGGTCGAATGCGCTTGCCGCCGGCCTCGGCGCGGAAGGCCGGACCAAAAGCCTGCGCCATCAGCAGCGGCAGTGGTCGCGGCCAGCGCAGGGTTTGCGCCAGCACCAGGTCGGAGAGCCACCAGCCAAAAAGCTCGGCATCGGGGCGCATGGCGACGACGCGGGCGGCGACCGCCGCTGCGGCGAACGGCGCCGGCCGCTGCGACCCCGCCACGTCTTCGATCTGCGTGCAGAGGTCAGCGAGCGTCCCGCCGTCCCAGTGCAACCCGAGCTGGTCGACGATCTTTTCGAGCCGATCGACGCTGACCGCTGGTGGCTGCAGCGCCAGCTGGCGCCAGGCGCCAAAAATGGTACCTGCGGGACCGGGATCGGCGCCGGCCGGGCAAAGCTGCCAGGCGTCGCGCAGGGCGGCTTCATCCTCGGCGCGGCCGGTCAGCCGCATGCTGGCGACGGCGCATTTGAGCGCCAGCCGCTGGCGCCAGGCGCCGGTCCAGGCCGGCTGCGCGCGGGCAAGCGTGTCGAGTGAAGCCAAGGCGGCGCCGGCCTGGAAGGCGGCGCAGGCGTCGCTCGGCTCGCCGCCGGCGGCAAGCGCCCAGGAGGGGGCGGTCGGCGGCGCGAACGGATTGGCGGTCGCGGGATCGAGGCGAATCATGTGTTGGGAGAGTAAAGCGCCCGTGCGCTTTATGCCATCAATTTCGCATCAAAACGCACAGCTTGTCGAACAACAAACGACTGATAAGGCAATATTATCAGTCGTTTACCACCATAGGCTCTAATCTAGGTAAATTATGCGGCTAACTATTGTCAGCGACTGCGACCTCTTGGACCAACGCCGGCGGCGCCTCATGCAATCAGGTCACGAAACACTCGGCCCGCTCCTTTGCCGGCCGATGGTCCATGATATCCCCTCCCCGCTCATGATCCCGGAGATCTCCTTTCCGACATGTCGGTCAAGCACTGGCCGCCACGGCACGAGAGTGAACTCACGCGACTTTTCAATGACGGCGTATTTCCCGCTGGCGAGTTCGACTGACCGGACCATCTTTCCTTCCAGCCGATCCCCAGGCTTTGCTTCGAAATAGGAGAGCCCGAGCTCGCTCGAAAGCTGACCGGCAACGCGGTTTAGCTCGCGCTGGCGCAAGACGGAAATCATGTTGGCGCGACAGACTATCCGGCCCTGCTCTTCATGCGCCAAACCCTGGGCAATCAGCCATTGCCTCCGGCGAGCCTGCGCCTCCCGCACCTCGCGGCCAAAGCCGGAGTCGCGCAAGGCTGCCGGTTCATTGGAAACCAATTCTCGGTCCAGCCAGGTGGCGCCGTCGAAATCGACCTGCTTTTCCGTCGGTACTGACGAGAGCTTCTCGACAACGACAGGCTCCGTCCTCGCCCGCTGACGCTCGTAGTCTGTGACCCGATTGAGATGATCCGGTGCGATTGTCCAGGTGCCATCCGGCTGGCGCTCCAAGTCGCCGCCGGCTCGCCGGATCGCCTCCAGCCTTCGGACATGCGTTTCGGCGAAGCGTTCGGTCGCGGACGCATCGTGCCGCAGATGAATATCGACGTTATAGCGCCCGTCATTCGCCGCCGCGATGTCAGCGATCGTACGGTCAACTTGTCTGGGCTCCGTGCTCCGCGGCGTGACACGAACGATGCAGCCCTCCGGCGTGGGCTCCGTCGCCTCGCCTTTGCCGATGTCTATGTAAAGGGTTTTGCCGTCGACACCGTCGACGATGAGATAGTGCCTGTCAATGATCTCGTCGCTCAGCCCGCGAGCAACAACGCGGCCGACAACAGGCTCGGTATTCTGTTCTGCATCGTAGACCACACAATCGGCGGCACTGCGCGCGATTCCCTTGCTAGTCAGTTCGCGATGCATGGTCTTGATGATATCGCCGCGGTCGGCCAAGCGACGCAGCGTTGCTTCGAGTTCATCGTCCAGGCGCCACCGGCCCGGGACGACCTCCGCTGCAAGACCCATCCGCTCAAGCTTGCGCAGCCTACCCCGATGCAGTGTCTGGCGAAACACGTCGCGGGCATCTGCCGAGACAAACCCATCGTCGTCGCGCATTCGTTGCAGCTGCCGGTCGATGCTGGTGAAGCGTTCCTGCTCCATCTCCTGGCGCAAGCGTTGCTCGATCTCGCGATCGGTGCGTGGCCCAAGGTCCAGGCTCACCAGTTCGGCCGCGCGCTCTCGCAAACCAGAGGAGATGTAGTCGCGCGCGATCACGAGATTCTCGCCGCGATCATCCTTGCCTCGGACCATGATGTGCGTGTGCGGATGGCCGGTGTTGAAATGATCTACGGCGACCCAGTCGAGCTTCGTGCCGAGGTCCTCTTCCATCTGCGCCATCAAGCGCCGGGTCAGCGGCTTGAGATCCTCATACTCGATGCCGTCTTCGGCTGCGACGATGAAGCGGAACTGGTGCCTGTCACCGCCGGCACGATCGATGAACGCCTTGCCATCGACGCGGTCACTGTCGGCACCGTAGAGCTCGCCGGGCTCACCTTGCCGAGTGACGCCATCGCGCTGGAGATAGCGCAGGTGCGCACGCGCTCCGTCGACACCCTTGCCGGCCAGCTTGACGAGGCGCGCCTTAACGACGACACGCCGCGACCGAAAAGCCGCATGGCGATCGCGCGATCTGAGGACCGCGGCAGCGGCGCCGCCGCGCCCAATGCGGCTCCCGGTGAAGCGGCCACCACGCGTGGCCTTGCCGCCGGCGCGGTTGATCGCGGCGCGGAGCTGACCGGCAAACCGCTTGCCTGCCTTCGAGCCGCGCGATCCGATTTTGCCGAGCCTTGGCCTGAATTCATCATCCTGCATCGGAGCCTCTTGCGGATTTCCAGCCAAATCAAAGACTTGCGTGACATACCCTCCAGGCGCTGGAGGGAGCCTCCGGGAGAAACGATGTGCAGACAGACACTTGACCGCCTCATGGAGGCGGTGCCTTTATCTTGCCTTACGCGCCCTGCCCTTGTCGCGCGCGCACCGCCTCCAAACTCCTAGCCATCCGGCTCCTTCGGCGGCATGTCATCCTTGCGAAGCGGCACGAGCAGATCGCGGTTTCGCGCGCCGGCGCGAAAACCATCGTGGAGGAAGAACAGCGAGTGGCCCGAGGGTGCCTTTCGCCTCGCCGGAGCGACAGATTTGCCCTTGAATTGTATCATGTCGGTGGCCGAAACCCCGGCCGCCCTGAGCTGATCGAGGTAATCGACGGTCTCTTTCGGCAATGGCTTGCCGTGCTTCAAATGCCGTTCGTAGCGCTCCGGGCCCGCGTTGTAGGCGGCGAACAGGCCGGGGAATCCGAAGCGGTCATACATGGCTCGCAGATAGGCGGTGCCGGCGAGAATATTGTCGCGCGGATCGTGCGGATTTGGGCCGAGACCATGGGCCACGCGCATCTCCGCATAGGTGGCGGGCATCAGCTGCATGAGGCCAATGGCGCCGGCGCGAGAGGTGATGGGGCGGCCGTCGCGCATAGTGTTGCCGCCGCTTTCGGCATCCATGACGGCGTAGATCCAGGCCTGCGGAACACGGAAACGCCGGCTCGCTTCCGCTACGAACTGCTGCCAGTTTCGAAGCTGCGGACTTTGGGAGATGGCGACCGGCTCGGCGCCGGTCGAGGCGGAACAGGCGCATGGCGCGGTGGCGATCATGCCCAACATCAGGAGGGTCACTCGGTCCATAGCGGCACGAGCCTCCCGATGACATTGGCGGCCTGCACCGGCCCGAAATAGCGGCTGTCGAAGGAGCGATTGGTCTCGCTGCCGAGCAGGAACACCTCGTCCTTGGTGAGTGCCCGGCAGCCTTTCCACCATGGCAACGGTCGGCCTTGGGCGTCGATCTTGAGCCGGCGCGCCACGATGTCGCCGCCGATGATGATGGCGTCATGGAAGGCGCAGACATGCTCGGTCGGGACCGCTGCAAGGCGCTTCACCAGCGCCACATTGCGGGGCAGATAGCCGCGTTGGGCCGCCAGATAGGCCACGTAGTCAGGCGGGCGGACGAGCACCAGATCGCCACGCGCCGGCGTGCCCGCAGCGATTCGATAGAGGCCGATCGGCGCGCTGGCCGAGGCGTTCCAGACCAGCCATGGCGTGGGTGTTGCGAGTGCCGTGAAGACCGAAAGGCTCAGGCCAATCGTGGCAATGGAGATAGCCTTCCGGGCGCGAACGCGGCGCAGGCCGGAGCCGATCATGCGCAGAAATGGACGCCGGCTCATGAGCGGCCTCCATCGTCGGCCGGCGTGGAACCGGCTTCGGGAGCGCCGTAGTGCGGATGGCCTTTCGACCACTCGTCGAGCTCGTCGATGTGATAGCGGACATAGCGGCCGTGCTTGCGGAATTTCGGGCCGCCGCCCTTGAGCCGCATCTTTTCGAGCGTGCGTTGGGAGAGGCCGATATAGAAGGCTGCTTGCGCGGTATTGAGAAACGGGCTGCCCTTCTTTGCGCGGGCGGCGCGTTCGTTTTCGTCGTCCATGATTGTCCTCGTGTCGCTTAAGGAGAAGCGACGGAGAGGATGGGCGAGCGAGGTCGCTGCGGGGACGGGCGAAGAGTCGGGGGCGAGTTTTCGCCGCTCTTGTCAGATGAGCCCCGCGCCGGTCGCGGCGCGGGGCTCGGAGCTCCGCCGTTTTAGTCGGCGGGGTTCCAGATGATGGCGTAGGTGTCGTCATCGTCCTGGCCGGCGGCACGGCCGAGATTGGCGTAGAGCTTGCGCGGACCAAACTCCGGGGCGGCGATCGACAGGCTCACATAGTCTTTGCCGGAAGCCTCGCCGATGCGGATCCAGCCGGCGCCAACTTCGACGCCTTGCGTCAGCACCCGGAAGTCTGGATGATTGTCGGCGGTCTTGCCCTGGTTGGGCACGATGTCGATGTCGGCGCGGAGGCTGAGCGTCTTGAGCTGGCCCTTGTAGCCGCCGTTTTCCTGCTTGGTGACGTATCCGATCGCAGTCATGTTAGTCTCCTGTTTTGCTGTCGCCGGGGACCATTCCCCTGCGATGGCGGACCGTGATGGGCGCGTCCGGCCCGCCTGAATCCGACAGGGCCGCAGCGGCAGCGCAGGACCCGAGCGGGCGGCTTTTTTGGAGCGAAGCGGGCGCGAGGAGCCGCCGCAGGCGGCGGGGAAAAAAGCTGCTGGCCGAGGGTTTCGGGCGGGCCGGAACCGCCCATAGGTCGACAAGCCAACCGCAGGGAAATGGTGCTGAAAGACGCTTGGGAGACAGATCGCGCGATCGGCTGACCGATCCCCAAGCAACATGGCGGGTGCCGGGCTTGGCACGGGTTCAGACACCGCAGCCAGCGACGACGTGCCTAACCGCGTGGCGCCTCGGCGAGCATTCCGGCGTCGCACAGGGCTGGCGAAGGGCATCGATTTGCGTCGGACCACCGCGTGCAGTGCGCGCTTCAAAAATCGCGAAAGTGCAACCGGTTCTGCCCGAGAGGTGCCCCAAGCGGCGGCTTTCGAAATGCCGCCGCTTGAGGCTTGGCCGGTCACTCCGACACGAACAGGTGCCGGACCTTGGCCCACTGATCGGCGGTGCGGAAGCCGCCGCGGGCTGTGTAGCTTTCGGCGGGGAATTTCATCCAGCGCGGCAGCCAGCTTTCCACCTTCTCGCGGCCGTTCTCGCCGGCAAGGAAGTCGCGGATGATCTTCTTTTGCGTCTTGACCTTCTCCGAAACATTGCCGTCGGCGACAGGCTTGCCGCCGATGTCGGCGAGCATGGCATTGGCGACTTCCTTGTCGCGCAGTAGCTCGAAGAACGCCTCGTCCACTTGCCAGAAAGCAGCCATGTCGACGTTCAGATTATGCCCAAGCGCCTCAATGACGGCGCTGCCGGCCTCGAGCGTCTCGGCCATGACAAGGCTGAGAACGCGCAAGACATCGTCATCGGAGAGCGCCAGCAAGCGGGCAAAGACGCTGGCGAAAGCACAGCCGTCGCCGTGGCCGCCGGTGAGCGGGCCATCGTCGTCCGCTTGCCCAATCAGCGCCAAAATTTCGCGCCGCTTTTCGGCGAAGGCGGCTTCGGCCTTGCAGGCGGCGAGGCTGGCGGCGACCGTCTCGTTCGCCGCGCGCTGCGGCTCGCGGCGCACCTGCCACAGGCTTGAACCGGAAATCGCATGCGCCACCATGAGGCGCATTGCAATGGCGGGATGATCGAGCAAGGCGGTGCGCACGGCACCGTGGCGATGCAGATCGACATAGTTCTGCATCGGGCCGGTGAGTTCAGGCCGCGACGGCTTGACGACCTGTTCGTCCTGCTCGCCGCCCTCGGCATCGGCGCGGGCGCGGCGCGCTTCCTTGCGCGACAGCCAGCCCTCGTGACACTCGACCTCGCCGCGATGCGAGACGGTGATGACGACCTTGCCGCCCTTCTTCTTTGGCGTTTTCTCGTGATCCCATGAGTGGAAATACTGCCCCGGTTCGAGCACCGTCACTTCGCTCCATCCGGCCTCGATATAGGCGTCCCGCTTGGCCGCGATCGCCTCGTTCTGCTTGAGCCAGAACAGGTCGGCATCGGCAAAATAGCTGTCCTCGCCGAACAGGTCGGAGACGATGAGGCCGGGATAGTCCTCGATGGCGAACAGCGCCACCTTGGTGGAAATCGACTGGCCGCCGAACAGCCATTGTTTCAGCTGGTAGCCGCGCGGGGCGTATTGCTCGGGATCGGCATAAAGCGCCAGCCAGTCCTTCTGCTGCGCTTTCGAAGCCATGGTGAGATAGCGCGCCGTCTCGGCGTCGATCTCCTCGCGGCGGTAGGCGTCGCGGATCTTGGGCAGAAGCTCGCCGAGCGCCAGACTGCGTTTCACCTGAAGCTCGGTGATGCCGAAGGTGGCGGCGATGTCGGCAAGGGTGCGGCCTTCCCGGATCAGCCGGGAGAAGGTTTCCCATTGCGAGACTTCGTCGGGGTCGAGGCGTGCAATGTTTTCGATGAGCGAGGCCTCGAGCGCATCGGCGTCGTCGCCATCCTCCATGATGGCGCAGGGCAAGGCGTCGCTCTCGCCGCGCTCGTCGGCGAGCGACTTGGCGGCGAAATAGCGTCGCCGTCCGGCGACGATTTCGAAGCTTTCCGGCGTCCCGTTGGGCCGCACCAGAAGCGGCACGAGAACGCCGCGCGCACGCACGGACGGCAGGATATCGGAGATATCCGGCGCGCGTTTGCCGTGGCGCATGTTGAGGGCGGAAATGTTAAGCCGATCTAGCGGAATATGAGCGAGCTGCATGATTTGTCTCCTTCGGTTTGGTTTGAGGTTCTCCCGCCGCAAAGGCCGCAAGGCCGGCGCGGCGGGACGGTTTTCGCGCCTAGCGGCGCGTCTGTTCCGCCGTGTCAGGCGGAAGCTCGGAATGGGGGTCTGCAAGCGCATCTGCTGCCTGCCGCAGCAGCCGCTCGTCCTCGGTGATGTGACGAGCGTGGCGTGCGGCCTCGGCGTAGACGGAGAGCGGGAACCGCGCCTGAAAAAAGAGGTCGCGCTCGATGCCGAGGCCAAGCCGGCCCTTGACGCTTTGCAGTTCGGCAAGGCTGACGCTGCCGAGTTCAGGAAAGCCGAAGCCGAGATCGCAAAGGCCGAACAGCGTGTCGCCGTCCGCATCGAGTTCGCTCAAGAGCCAGGTCGCGGGACCGGTCGGATCGAACAGTTTTACGACCGGGAAATGATCGGCTTCGGTGTCGGAAGCGCCATTGGCGAGGAGACGGGCGCAAAGGTCGTCGGTGATCAGGATCATTGCGGAATTCCTTCAAAACGGTTCGGGTTGATTGAGAGCGGCTTTTTTGAAACAGGCGGATGCGAGCGGCTTCTGCGCCGAGCGCGCGCTCGGCGCGCCGTCAGAAGCGCAAGCCGGTCACGCATGGCGAATCGAGCGCGCTCATGCGGCGATCTCGTCATGCGGCTTACCTTCGTCGTCGGCGTTGAGGCCAAGCAGCAAATCGGCGGCTTTCGAGGCTTGGCTGGCGGCGCGGAAAATGGCGCGGTTGTCCTGGCGCAGCACGCTCAGCCATGAGCCGACGTAGTCGGCATGGCGCACGGTCGGCTCGATGGCGAGAGAGCTGCAGACGAAGGCTGCGCAGATTTCGGCGACCAGTTCCTCGCGCGCATAGGCCTTCGAGCCGAAGGAGCCGGAAAGGTCGCGCGCAAGCCGGGTTGGATGGCCGGTCCAGTGGCCAAGCTCGTGGAAACAGGTGCGGTAATAGTCGATCTGGTGAAAGAAAGCGGGCTGCGGCGGCACCTGAATGAAGTCGCTGCCCGGCATGTAAAAAGCGCGATCGCCGCCAATCCTGAAATCCGCGCCGCAGTCGTGAATCAGCGCCTCGGCCTGCGGGATGATGTGACGCTCGGGCAGCGGTTCTGCGGCGGCATAGAGATGTTCCGGCAGGTCATCGCATTGCGCGACATTGAAGACGGTGAAGCGCTTCAGAAAGGGCACGGCGTGCGGCTCATCGCCGTCGGCCCTGGCGCGTTCCATTTCGCTCTTTGGGACGAACCGGTCAGCATGCACTATTGTTGTGCCGTGTTCGCCCTTCCTGACGTTGCCGCCAAGGGCAAGCGCCTGCCGGAAGGTCAGCCAGTTCTGGCTGGCATACCCGCGCTCGAAGACAGCGCCCCAAAGGATCAGGATGTTGATGCCGCAATAGCGGCGACCGGTGGCCGCGTTGCTGGGCATGCCGAGGCCGGCCTTCGCGCTGCCCCATGGCTTGACCCATGGCACGGTGCCGCGCTCCAGCTCGGCGATGATGCGATCTGTGATTTCCTGATAAAGGCTGGCGCCCGTGCGCCCGCCCCTGCCCGCGCCAGCCTCTCGGCTACCGGAACGCTTGTATTTTCCACCCATCGTCTGGTCCTCCGCTCTTCAATCCCGCGCCCTCCCCGGAAGCGGGGTGGGCGGCGAAAGCGACCGGAAAGGCCCGACGTCCAAGGCGGAGCGCATCCGAAGGACCGGAACGAAGAGGAGGACCCGAAGCGAAGCGAAGGGTTGCGGGACGCCGCGGCGGGCCTAGAAGGGAGTGCCGCCCACCGCGCGCCACCGGGGAAGGCCAATACAAGAAACGACGCCGGCCCATAGGCCGGCGACCGTCAGCAGCCGACAGGCTGCCCCGCGCCAGGGGGCGAAGCCGCAGGGCCGAGACCGCCTGAGCTTGCCGAAGAAAAAGCGGGCTCGGTTCACGAGCACCGGGCGCGCGCCTTCAGGCGCGCGGGCGCTCAGCAGTGCCGATGGCGTCAAGTCGACCGCTGCGAATTCGACGCCCTTGGCGGGTTTCTGGGACTTGCGGACTGTCGGCGAGTGGCGAAGCGGGGTGGTTGAGGAGTGCGGCGCGAGTTGGCCAGCCGCTCCCGGCCGTTCGCCGCGCGGGCAATGTTCATGCGTGAGCCGAGATCTGTAAGCAAGCCGTGAGCGTCACTGCAATCACTATTGCGCGCAATTGCCCACATGGCCGGTAAATGAACTGGATTTTCTGGTTTTCCAGATGGCGGTGGAAAGCGTCTGCTTGACTCCCCCTAAGCTACAATAAGAAAGCCGCGGAGATAACCGCGAGGAACCGCGGTGTCTGGAATCTCGAACGTCAACCGATGAAGGAGGATGCCATGCAGGTCGTTCGGAGATTCTGGATTTGGTGAGGTATGGCCTCAAATAACCACGGGAATGTCGTTGTGCGAAAGAGGCTGCGTCGCGATGCGATGGGCCGCCTCTTCGCCAATTTGCCC
Source organism: Mesorhizobium sp. WSM3859 (assembly GCF_002295065.1). GTDB lineage: Bacteria > Pseudomonadota > Alphaproteobacteria > Rhizobiales > Rhizobiaceae > Mesorhizobium. The sequence continues at coordinate 85,017 of NZ_NSGG01000016.1, read as the reverse complement.
GCGTGTCTGGTCGGCATGGAGGCTTCGAATGGAGCGCGCTATTGGGCTCGCATTCTCACTGAGCTTGGCCACCAGCTGCGGCTGATCAGCCGACGCCATACGTCAAGACAAACAAGAAAGACCGGAACGCGCAACAAGAATGCGAGGATCGTCTGGTCGATGCTCTCGGGTTATGCTGCCTGTCGGTGAAAGCAGCATGACGGGACTGGAGGCCGAGAAGGAGGCCCCACCTTAAGCAATTGCGACAAAATGGCAGGGGATGGCGAAACGGTCACCCCGTCGCTTGCGGAACCTGGTGGGTGGACCGGCACGGCTTCGGCCGATGTCTGGGGGCCGCTGAGGTGGAAGCGGGCGAAACCCCTCGAGGCTCGCGGCCCTGACATCGAGCGGCATGAAGAAGCCGGGTACGTCAACGGCTGTGACCATCAACCGGATTCAGCCAACCTGTTGCGTTGGTAGCGAATTTCAAACCGAAGCAGGATCAAATTGCCGTCCGACTGTTCGCAGCAAGTCGTAGTCGCGCGTTTCGACGGCGGCATGCTGTCGCTCATCGTCGTGCATCAAGCGGGCTAGTCGCCCGTGGACATGGCACGCCTATCCACGCCATGGATGCACTATATCCAAACAATCAAGTTTACCGATAGGTCCTCATACTGCATAGCGCATTGCCTGAAAGCCTATGTCCCGTGCTTTCCAGCTCACGTTTTCCTCGGTTGTTTCTAAGTTGTTCCACAGCTAACTTTGACATGGATCTATTATGCGAATTTGCGGTATCAAGCTAACGCACGACGGGGCAATCGCTGTCGTCGAGGACGGCCGATTGGTCTTTTGCATCGAGCAGGAGAAACTCGACAATAATCCACGATATCAATCCATTGATCGCCTTGAAACGATTGTTGCCGCCTTAGCGGAACATGGCCTGGATCCGCGCGATGTTGACCGGTTCGTCATCGATGGCTGGGACGGTGAGATCGAGTCGCAATTCCAGGTTGTTAGTGAGGGCACACCGGTCACTCTTAACGGGGCACCATATGTGGAGCGGGATCCTAAAAGTCCCCTGACAGCTTGTCACGGCTCAGGCCTCGTGCTGGGCGGCGGGGTATTTTCTTATGAAAGTTATCCGCATGTCCTTGGCCACGTAGCTTCCGCGTACTGCACCAGCCCATTCGCTAAAGCCAAAGAACCTGCCCTTTGCCTGGTATGGGACGGCTTCATCTTCCCGCGGCTTTACTACGTGGAACGAAGCGGAGTGCGGTTTATCGAATGCCTATTTCCGATGATGGGTCATGCCTATGCCGCCGCGGGCCAACACTTCGGTCCTTACAGGCAGGAAACGAGGACCGGCTGGAATCTGGATATCGCCGGCAAGCTGATGGCCTATATCGCGCTCGGATCTGTCAACGAAAAGATCGTGACAGTATTTGGGGAGCTTTACGACCAACATTTCGCCGGTGACACGAAGCTTGCTATTGAATATAGAAACAACAGCCGCTCCGAAGACGCGTTACTCACGGCCGTGCATGATTTCTTCGATGAAAGCGAGTTACGGCTAGTCGCCGAAACACCCGAGGACATACTTGCTTCGTTTCATGCCTTTCTCGAGCGCCTCCTCGTTCGTGAGATGACAAACGCGCTGCGTGGGCTCTCGGTTGCCGGAACGCGAAACCTGTGCATCGCCGGCGGATGCGGGCTGAATATCAAATGGAACAGTGCACTTCGCGCGAGCGGTTTGTTCGATACAGTCTGGGTGCCTCCGTTTCCCAACGACAGCGGGTCGGCGATCGGCGCCGCTTGCTGCGCGCTGGCTGCCGACAAAGGCCTCGTTTACCTCGATTGGTCAGTCTACAGCGGGCCAAACATGAAGCATGGCCCCGTGCCGCCGGGATGGCAGGCTGCTCCATGCAGCTTGGCAGAACTTGCCAGCGTGCTCGCCGGCGGCAAGCCTGTCGTTTTCCTCGCTGGCCGTGCAGAGCTTGGTCCGCGTGCGTTGGGAGGCAGAAGTATCCTGGCGGCCGCGACTTCGCCGCAAATGAAGGACCACCTTAACAAATTAAAACGTCGAGAGCACTTCCGGCCGGTGGCGCCAATATGCTTGGAGGATCGTGCGCCTGAGATATTCGAACCTGGCACGCCGGATCCTTACATGCTGTTCGATCACCGAACTCGTTCGGAGTGGAAAGAGAAAATCCCGGCCGTCGTTCATCTCGACGGGACTGCACGGTTACAGACAGTTTCTAGAAAATCTGATCACCCAATTGCAGAGCTCCTGGTCGAATATGAACAACTCACTGGCATTCCGCTGCTCTGCAACACGAGTGCCAACCTTAACGGACGTGGGTTCTTTCCGGATGCTGCGGCAGCATGTGAGTGGGGATGCGTGGACCACGTTTGGTGCAATGGGTTGCTGTTGACTAAGACAGGTTAGTCGCCGCTGCGTCGTCAATAAGGCTGGCTGGGTGTACAGGGACGATCGCGCCTAGTTTGGCGCGTACATGCAGCAGCATCAGGCGGCGCAGCCGGCGTCACATGCCCGCGGCGTCGAAGGATAGGGCATCAAGGCTCTCCTCACTGTATTTCGCGTCAGGATCGATAACCACGCCGCCCAATCGTTGGCCAATCACCGCTGAGTTCCATGAAGCACTGCTGACGTCTCCACTGACAAAATTGTCGGAGCAAGTTGCGTGCCGATTGCCGGATCGTATGCCTTTCAGCAATTGCCCTCGTACGGGCAGCCGGCCGTGGCGATCTTTGATCGCTCTTGCGACATTCTTGTCCGTCTTCGGACACAACAACGTTTCCGGATAGGCGCGCAAGGGCGAGCAAATCAAGGAAACTCATCCCTGCAAACATCGTGACGCCCAGCCGAACTCGATCCTCACCACGTGCAGACCGGCGCGCGGTGCTGATGGGCTGGAGGCGTCAAAGACCCTCCTCGATAGGGGGGAGCAGCAACAACGCGATGGTAGAGGTGCGACGGCCGCATCCTCCCAGATCGCCGGCCTGCGCACGCAATTGCCCGCTAGAGACAAAGCCTTACGCGGTCGATGCAGGGCCCGCCGGAGTGCGGCAACGCATCGGGCTCGGCGCGGCCGGAAAGGTTTTCGTCTTCCGAGCCGGGACGCAAGTGCCGATTATCCCGGACATACAGCACTTTTGGTCAGTTCGGGTGACCAAGCGATTGTGCGGCGCTATCGGTGTCGGTCAAGGCACGGCGGCCCTGCTCAAGCCAACAGGGCTTCGGCAAAAGATAGTCCGGTTCGGTGCCTGCAACTGAATGGTATGGCGCTTGCTGTCATCGGTTAGAGCCCATCAAAGCACGTAGAAAGCTACAAACAGAACCATGGCAAAACGCGAGCGCCCAAGGAGACCTGTGCACATCTGCGCCGAACGTTTCCTCCAGCGTTGCTCGGTAGCTGCTTTGCGCACCGCTGGTTCGAGACTGACGGAACAAGGCGTGGCGCTCGCCCAATTGTCGTTTACCCGCCTGCGCCAGCAGGATGCCGTTTTGGAACACGGCGTCGACCAACTGCGGCCTCTCAGTCTCAGGACTGTCGCCGACGCGATCAAGGTACACCAGTCGACGGCAAGCCGGGTGGCGTCGAGCAAATACATGCTGATCCCGCGCGGCGTGTTCGAACTGGAGTATTTTTTCGCCGTCGCGATCGCCTCCTCCCAAGGTGGCGACGCGCACTGCGCCGAAGCGTCGGCCATCGGATCAAGTCGACAAACGCCGCCGGAGAATTGCCAGATGACGTGCTGTCCGCCGGTGACATCGTCCGGCTCAAGCAAAGGGCCATCGATTTCGCGCGCCGCAACGTCACAACATATCGCGAAGCGATCCCTTCCCCTCCTTGGTGCAAACGCCGCAGGGGAAGGCGCTTTTGGCGTTCGTGCGGGTCAGCGCAGCCTCCCCGATGTTGCAGCGCATCGAAACTGGAGACCCGGTTCATGACCGAATCCGCGACAGGCTTCATGGACGGAGTTCTGCATGACCCAGAACAGCCAAATCAACGGTCGGGTCCCCCCTGGGGTGCGGTCATCTCGCTTGCCTTAGGCACCTTCGGGCTTGTGACGGCAGAGTTTCTGCCTGCCAGCGTGCTGACGCCGCTCGCGCATGATCTCGGTATCACCGAGGGTGCCGCTGGACAGGCGCTGACAGCGACTGCAATCGTCGGTGCCATCGCGGCGCCGACGATGGCCATCATCACAAATCGCCTGGACCGCAGGATCGTCATGTGGGCGATGACGCTGCTGCTGATCCTGTCGAACGTTCTGTCGGCGGTCGCGGGGTCGCTGCCGGTTCTTCTGACCGCCCGCGTCGTGCTCGGAATAGCGATCGGAGGCTTCTGGTCGATTTCAGCAGCGCTGGCGATGCGGCTCGTTCCAAGTCACCTCCTGCAGCGCGCCATGTCGATCATCCTCACCGGCGTTACCGTCGCTACCGTCTGCGCGGCTCCAATCGGCGCCTACGTCGGCGACATCTGGGGATGGCGAACCGCCTTCATGATCGCTGCGGTCGTAGCCGCCATTACACTGGTAGTGCAACTCGTGGCCCTTCCGAGGCTGCCTCCGATTGGACCGGCCAGCTTTCGCCGCCTGCTGGATGTGGCCAGGAACCCGACGATCAAAGTCGCGATTTTGGTCGTCCTGCTTGCCGCATCCGGGCACTTCGCCGGCTTCACCTATATCCGCGCCTTCCTCGAGGATGTTCCCGCGCTCAATATCGCGACAATCTCGCTCGTGTTGCTCGTCTTTGGCATCGGCGGCTTCTTCGGCAATTTGGCCGGCGGAGTCCTGGCCGAGCACAGCCTCAGGGCAGTCGCGGCCCTGCCGCCCCTGATCATAGCGCTTGCCGCTGTCTCGCTGCTGACGCTGGGAGCATCGGCGTGGGCCGCGGTGATTGCGGTCAGCGTATGGGGCTTTGCCTTCGGCGCGGTGCCGGTGGGACTGCAGACATGGATGGTGCTGCGCGCCGCTCCCGAGCATGCCGAAAACGCCGGTGGGCTGATGGCCGCAACGTTCCAAGTGGCCATCGCAGCCGGCGCGGTTTTGGGCGGACTACTCGTGGACAATGCCGGCGTGGCCAGTGTTTTTGCCTACAGCGCCGTAGCCTCGTTCCTTGCTGCCCTGACGGTGTTCTTACTCGGCCCGAAGCGCGATGCCTGGACCGCTTGAAAGAGGCCGTCAGTGAAGCGCGGGGAAAGATGCAACCACATCGGCCGCGCGGTCCGATCCTGCGCACGATCTTTGGCGGTTGCAGGCTTCGTCTCCGCGAGCGGCGTGATCTCAATCGGCCGCCTGACCTTCGGGAAGCACCCGGGGACAGCGTTGGAAATCAGCACCACCGTCATGGCAAATCATCCAATTTGAGCCAGGCCAATTTTTTGCGCGCCGTTTGCATCCGTACGAGGCGCTGAGTAAAATCCAGACCTGGACCAGGGAGCGCCCGCGACTTCACATGCGGGACGCCTCCTGCAACATTATCTGCCGCATCCAGGTGCTTGCCGGATCGCTGTTGTGAAGTGTGGGCCATTGGACGGCCTCGGTGAACGTGGGTAGTGGCCGCGGAAGTTCGATGATCCGCAGGGGGAAAGTGTTTTTGAAACGCTGAACCAGCCGGAGCGGCATGGTCGCTATACGAGATGTGCCTGACACCATCGGCGGGATCATGCTGAAGGCCTGAACGATGATCTCGACACGCCTCTTGAGACCATGCTCAAGCAAAAACCGTTCCTCGATGGATGGCATCTGCGCACGGCCGAGCCTGAACGCAATGTGCTTCATCGTCACGTATCTCTCAAATGTAAGCTGCCCTGGCAATTGCTTGTTCGTGGGGCAGCCGACGCACACGAATGTCTCGTCGAACAGCGCCGCTCTTGGATGGGCGCTCGACATGAACAATTCCGGAAGGATCAGAAAATCAACGTCACCGCGCCGGAGAAGATCGTCCGGATCGTCGTCGAGCGGCAGCAATTCGAAGCTGACGGCGGGTGCTTCGCGTGCAACACGCTCCACGACCTTTTCAAAAAACACAAGTGTGACGAAATCCGAAACCATGATCCGGAAGCGGCGATTGGATTGAGCCGGCTTAAACGGCTCCCAAGAAATAATCGAGCACTGGATGTGCAGGAGTGCGCCGCGAACTGCGGGAGCGAGTGTTTCCGCACGCGGGGTTAGAACACGTTCGCGGCCGCTCATCGTAAACAGTTCATCATTGAAATAATGGCGTAGCCGGCCGACGGCCGCGCTCATGGCCGGCTGACTCAGGTTGATGCTGTTTGCCGCCGCCGTGAGGTTGCGCTCGGTCAGCAGTGCGTCGAGCACGACGAGAAGGTTCAGATCAAGGCCTTTGAAACGCATGCCTCATCCGTCCGTAACGTGGTTGCTTGTCATCGCGACCATTGTGTGCGTTCGCGTACGGTCCAACTCAGAGGTGTTGTATCCGACCTGCCGCCCACGCGTGTGGAGGTCGTGCTCGTCGTGTTTATGCCGATTGCGCGGCAGATGAGCGAATGGCCGGTGTGCACAACAGTTGATCGGATAGGTCCGGAGCGATGAAACGAATTTTTCACGTGGCTAATTGATTACAGATTGAGGTTTGAGCAGACTTGGGCGTGGCGGCGCCCCGACAACGATCTGCGACACATATCCAAGGTCGCGCGCAATCTTGCGAATTGCCATCGCTGTGACGACAATGGCCACTCCAAGAATACTTGCGAACGCGATTCTGGTCGTGAGATTCCAGACTTCTCCAAACTGTATGAAATCCGTGAGGCGAAACACGGCACCCTGAACCAGATAAAGCAGCAGCGTGCTCTGACCAAGCTCGACCGCGACAAAGCGAGCTATTCTGGTCGAATGGACAATTCTCCAGCATTGCAACATAAACTGCACTGCCACAGCAGAAGCCGCTGCCGAGCCGGCGAACATCAGAAATACTTGTTTAGCTGACCGTTCATCATTGATTAACACGTGATTGTTGAAGGCGTAGGTCTGCTTATCCCACCATAGGAAGCATATGAAAGCGGTAACGGAGAGTAAAAACAAAAAAACTGGTTTATGCGTCCAGATGAACCTTTCCTTCCATCCACTCGTTTGGGCAAAGAAGAACCCCAAACAATAAAATGGGTATGTGTATCTTAACGACGGGATTATCGATGATGTGATGGGGGCGATTGCGATCGCAATTGCAGATGCGCCTATGATCCACATCGATAGACGATTGAAAGTTGTAAAAAACTTAACCAAGATGAACGAAATAAACGCTGCCCATATGAACCAGTATGTTCCAATGACCTCGTTCAACAGATCCAAGAATCCATCAGTTAAACTCTTCGCCGGAACCATCACGGTGGACTTTAGCGTCCAAATCAACACACACCAAAAAAGCATTGGCAGCAGTAACTGGGTTGCTCGATTGCCGACCCCTTGAATGAACGGTTTTCGCAAAATTGCCCCAGAAGAGAGATAGCCGCTTATCGCCATAAAGAGAGGCATATGAAATATGTATATCGACTTGAAATACGGGGACAGCCAGAAGGCGTCAGTGCCTCGATAAATGCAGTATTGTAATAAATGCCCAATTATCACCAAAGTAATGAGTATACCTTTGGCGAAATCAAAGCTTGGGTCTCGGTTGTTTGTTCCTGCTGGGCGCGAGCCGCGTGCCTTCGCTCCGACTGTTAGGTCATCAAGCATCAGATGCCAGCCTATCTATCGCAGTTGCTACTTGCCGTTTGCGGGCACGGCGAGCGCGCCAGTTTCGGCCCAAAGGATCGAAAGTGACGGGGATCGGGCAGGGTATTGTGGGGCGACTGGCTGCAAGCGAGCGACAAAATCTCAGTGCCTGATCGCTACCTCGATCGCAGTGGCGGTCGCGATCATGTGCGAAGACGCGAACGCGCGGCACTATGGCCGCCAGGCCGTCTGTGCAGAACCTCTCAAGGTGGTTCCACGGCGCGTGCCGAACCGCGCCGAAAGCGAATGGAATGTCAGGCTGCTGCGGTACCAGACGCATGACGCGGATAGAATGGTTCATTCCGAGTCTCTCAAGATCCGGATGCACCGTTGTACAATCCGAGTTCGCCTACCAAGAAATCAACCTCGCCGATCGTGAGGGTCCAAGTGAGCCGCTACGCTGTGCAGTGGCGTGATCGGGTGCATCTCAGGTGCGGTCATCTATGCAGCGCCCTGGAAGTTTGGTAAAATCGATTGTTTAGATCGCGAGCATCCACGCTATGGATAATTGAAAGCCATGCGCTTCAAGGGCCTTGATCTGAACCTCCTCGTCGTGCTCGACGCACTGCTGACCGAGCGCAACCTCACGGCGGCGGCAAACAGCATCAACCTTAGTCAGCCGGCCATGAGCGCGGCCGTCGCCCGGCTGCGCGATTTTTTCAACGATGAACTGTTTACGATGAGCGGACGCGAACGTGTTCTAACACAGCGTGCGGAAACACTCGCCCCCGCAGTTCGCGGCGCACTCCTGAAAATCCAATCCTCGATTATTTCTTGGGATCCGTTTAACCCGGCTCAATCCGATCGCCGCTTCAGGATCGTTCTTTCCGATTTCGTCACACTCGTGTTTTTTGAAAAGGTCGTGGAGCGTGTTGCACGCGAAGCACCCGCCGTCAGCTTCGAATTGCTGCCGCTCGACGACGATCCGGATGAGCTTCTCCGGCGCGGCGACGTCGATTTCCTGATTTGTCCGGAATTGTTCATGTCGAGCGCGCATCCAAGAGGGGCGCTGTTCGACGAGACACTCGTGTGCGTGGGCTGCCCCACGAACAAGCAGCTTCCAGGGCAGCTTACCTTCGAGAGCTACATGTCCATGAGGCACGTTGCGGTCAAGTTCGGCCATGCGCTGACGCCATCCATGGAGGAACGGTTTTTGCTTGAGCATGGTCTCAAGAGACGTGTCGAGATCGTAGTACAGGCCTTCAGCATGATCCCGCCGATGGTCTCAGGCACAGCTCGTATAGCGAGCATGCCCTTCCGGCTGGTCAAATATTTCGAAAAAACCTTGCCCCTGCGGATCGTCGAACTTCCGCTGCCGCTTCCCGCATTCACTGAGGCCGTCCAATGGCCCGCCCCTCACAACAGCGATCCGGCAAGCATCTGGATGCGAGAGGTGTTGTTACAGGAGGCGTCTCGAATGACTTCTCCGCCGGACGCCAAAGGGCGCCGCAGGCACCCCCAAATTCACTCCCGCGTCTCAGGCCGCCAGTCGCGTCAATAGCCCGTCTCGGACTAGATCGATGCTTGCGGCAAGTGCGCCTGCGAAGTCGTCGAGCGGGTGGGCTGCATCGACAAACGGTGCGAATGAGAAGGGACCCCCATAACCGCCATCAAGCAGCGCCCGGGTCTGGCTGCCATTGTCGGAACCGGCCAGGACGCGATCCGGGTAAATCCAGTGGATTGGATCGTTCACTCTTGAAATGTGCACAAGACCGGTCAGCTCGCAGGAGAAGAACGTCTCCCCGGCGAGCGTGTGGTGGAACGTGTCGTGCACGAGCCGGAAGACCGATTGGCCATCAATAGCGGCGATGGCCTTAGCCGCTTCGTTCTTCGATCGAAGCGAGCAGGTTTGGAAGCCCAGCGGCTCGATGAGACCGATCAGGCCGCGCGACTGGAGGATCGGCTTGAGCGCCTTCAAGGCGGTGCGGAGATCGCCCCGGTGCTCGCCATTGGCGGGCCAGGAGCCGTCGTTGACCGGCACCAGCATGAGCATCTGGGCTCCGCAGGCCGCCGCATAATCGGCGAGTTTGCTCGCCTCGGCCTTGCGGGCTGGTGTCCACTCATTGAAGCGCTGCAAGGCATTGACGGAAATAATCCCAACGCCTGTTTCGGCGGCGGCAGAGCGGACGTCTGCCGCCGGGATGCCGAGTGCAATCGTATTGTTGCGCGGCTGGCAGCGGATCTGGACGTCGGTCAGCCCCTGGTCGCGGGCAAAAGCGAAAAGTGCCCCAACGTCAAGTCCGGGTGTCGCCATATGATCGAGTGCAAAGCGGGGCGATGCTTGGCGCATGGGTTGGTTTTCCTTCCATGAAACGGGTGCCATTGCCGGCTGACTTGTCTTCTATCGTGCGTTCATACGCGAGGGCCGAAATGATCTTCATGCGGGAGACGAGTCGGTCGAGCTCACGCTTCTCTCACTGTGGTGCAGCTGCTTGCGCAAGCTAACGCGCCAACCCGCAGAGACGCCCAACCGATCGGATTCAAAATTCAGGCAGCCGGGTGCTTCGCCAGAGCGAGGCCGACGCCCAGCGCGATCATCGCGCCGCCCGACGCTTCCCTTAGGCGGCGGATCAACCCGGGACGCGCTGCCGCGCCGTCTTGAATGCCGCTGGCCAGGAAGGCAACCACGATGTCGGCAAGCGTGTTGAGTGCAATCGACAAGGAGCCAAGCACTACGAATTGCAGAGCTACGAACCCTGCGCTCGGGTTCACGAACTGCGGAAGGAAGGCTAAAAAAAACGCTGCCGTCTTCGGGTTGAGAGCCTCGACCAGCACCCCTTCACGAAATGCCCGCCGAGGTCCGACTGGACTCACCCGGTCGCCGTCATTGCCGCCGGTCGCTCCGTTGCGGCGGGCGGCTTGAAAGGTGCGAAAGCCGAGCCAGACGAGGTAGACCGCGCCGAACAGCTTTAATGCAGAGAACAGTTCCGAGCTCCCGAGCACGATCGCGGAAACACCTAAGCTTGCGGCGAGGACGTGGATCATGCCCCCTACCCCGGTGCCGAAGCTGGAAGCGATACCTTCCGGACGACCGCCGGCGAGCGTGCGCGCGGCAACGTAGAAGATGCCCGGACCTGGCGTGATGGCGAGCATGAAGGCCGCGGCGAGATACAGGGCGAATGGGGTCAGTTCTGGCATCATGGTCGATTCCGACGAGGTTCACGATCATTTGGGACGAGAGCGGGCGATCTCTCGGTCAGATGCCCGCTCGCTCGCTGCAAGGCCCTCCTTGCGTTACCACTCAGCTACCGGCAATCTGACCTGCTGGAAACGGCCAGTCAGAAGCTATCGACGTGGTCCAGTGGACCGAAAGACGGATCCGATCAGGGACAGATCCGCAGCCGGGTGGGCGAGTCGGGGAACAGCCTGCGTCCTTCGCAGCCGAGCGGTGGGGACATCCCGCATAACGGCAACGGCGGCTAGATTCCCAAACCTTGTGGGCCGCGATCACGGAGGAATGCGCTGTATAGGCCTCCGGCAAGCCCAATGAATTGATCTAACGCAAAATGAGCCATGTTAAAACAACCTCGAGGAGAGCCTGTCGGGGATGCCAGGCAATGCCGAGAGCGTGCGCGGGTCCTCATTGTGGCAGGTGAGAACAACTGTCCACGCTTAGCCAACAGTCGGAGTTCGTCCGATTTTTGGACGGAGTGCTTGTGCGCAGGGCGTAAACGGCCTGCAAGCCTTCATGGGCGAGAAGGACGGGGAGCGGGTCCAATCCGGCATTTCAGTGATGTTCTGGAAGGGAGCGAATTTCATATCCGCAGGCATGTAATGCCGGAATCAGATTGGACAGCGCCATAACGGTCTGGTGGCGCAAACTGGCTTGAGCGCTCCGTCTCGACTCGTCGGGAGGGCAACCGTCGTGCAAGAGCACGATTGCACCGGGCCGGACCGCGGCGAGCACTGCATCGACGATCGCGTCGGTGCCGGGGCGCGACCAGTCTTTTGGGTCTATCGACCAATGAAGGGCGGCCAGCCCGGCGATCTCTGACGCAGTGAACACTTCTTCGCTCCAGGCGCCGTATGGCGCGCGAATGTAGCGGATCGAGGCCTGCGGGCATGCTGCCATAATGGCACAGTTGGCCTCAAATACCTCACGTTGCACTTCACCCAAGTCGCATTTGGACAGATCTGGATGAGACATCGTGTGGTTGCCTACCTCGTGCCCTTCTGCGATCATTCGCTGGATGAGATCCGGGTGCTCTGCGGCACAGGCACCGATGACGAAGAAAGTCGCCGGCACCCCATTTTGCGCCAGCACATCGAGTATCTGTGGCGTGAAGAATGGATCGGGACCGTCGTCAAACGTCAGATAAACGCTCCGACGGGCGGTTCCATCAGCGCATTCACTCTGCACCTCCCATCTTTCATCATGATGTTTCATAGCTCTGGATCCTTCCGGTCAATTGTTGTACCGGCCATTTGCTCATCGGCCGCGCAATCGGCATAGCCACGAGAGCACGTGCTCAACGCGCGAGACGGCAGGTCGAGGTTCGGCACTCCGGAGTGGGATCGTATGCGAACGTAGACGCAATAGCCGCCACGCCGTTTCCGCAGGACCTCTCAAATTGGTTCCGCAGCGCGTGCCCCACCGTGGCGAAAGCCCTGGATATGGCACACAAAATGAATTGCTGATTCCGAGTCGATCAAGATGCGGACGCATCGCGTCCAACCCGAATTCTCCCGCCAAGAAATCAGCCTCGCCGATCCTGATGGCGGCGCAACAGGCCCAAGTGAGCCGTGACGCCCAGCGCGTCGTAGCCGTTAGGCCGAAGCCCCAGCCCAACTTCGAACGGCTGCGAATAGCTTTCCATTAAAGGATCAGTCCCTCGATAGGTTTTTTCGGAAGAAGTCGGAGAGTTCGACATGATCGGCCACTTGCAACTTTTTCCCAAGCACAACCTCCACCGTCCTTGGGAGCGCATGGGAAAACCTCAACTTGTTGTTGATCCTTGAGGTAGACGCCTACGCTACCCTAAGGGAGCTTGTGGCTAAGAACCGGCGCGATGCAGCTTGCGCCGATCACCGACGAACCTGCTCGAAAAGCGGATCGGCTCGCTTAAAGTTCGGCGCAGACCAGGAGGCACACACCAGAAAATGCTCCTCGGAGCCAACGCATACATCGACAATCCCTTTGGGGCTGCATCCTCGAATTCTTCCTATGGGACGTCCTGTCCAATCGGCAAAATCGATTGTTTCGATGACAAGCATCCACGTTGCGGATAGATGAGACAAAGCCCTTGATCTGACCTCCTGGTCGTGCGACGCACCGACCGAGCGCAACCTCACGGGGCGGCAAGCAGATCAATCCAAGTCAGCCCGCCATGAGCGCGGCCGTTGCCCGCCTGCACAATTATTTCGATGATGAAATGTTTACGATTACCACCCTCGAACGTGGCCTACCCGCGCGCGGAAACCGTAAGCGTCTCAGAGTTGAGCGACGACGTCCCGCAGCATCTCGACGCCTTTTTCGATCTGCCGGATGCTCAAGGCGGAATAGCCCATGACAAGCCCGACGCGATCGGCCTCGCCTGCTCCCGACTGCCGATGGTAAAGCGGCGAAATGGGGTGCAGACCTAGACCCGCGTGTTGCGCGGCTTCGACCAATGCCGTTTCGCGCGATCGCGGCAGGTCGTTGAACCATATGACGACGTGCAGTCCAGCCTCTGCCCCCTGGACTTCGATCCTATCTAGAAAACTCCGTTTCATGGTGGTCAGCAACATCTCCCGGCGCTCGCCGTTGAGGCGACGCACGCGGCGCACATGGTTTTCATAGCTGCCGCTCTCGATCAGAGAGGCCAATGACTCCTGCTCGGCCATCGGAGAATGCCGGTCGGCAAACTGCTTGGCGGTTTCGAAAACCTGCTGCAATTCCACCGGGACGACGAGATAGCCGATGCGCAGCATCGGCGAGAGCGTCTTGGAGATGGTGCCTAGGTAGATGACGGCCGCATGATCCTCCAGGCTGTGCAGCGGGGGAACGGGGCTGATATCGTAGCGATATTCGCTGTCGTAGTCGTCCTCGATGACGTAAGCGCCCTCGTCCCGCGCCCATTCCAGAAGCTGATGCCGCCGCGCGATCGGCATGACTCCGCCGAGCGGAAACTGATGGGACGGCGTCGCATAGGCCAGCCTGGCCGCGAGCCCCGCCAGTTGCTCCGTCTGCATGCCGTGCTCGTCGACCTCGATGGGAACCGGCGTGGCACCTGTACTGGCAAAGACCTGGCGTGCCATCCTGTAGCAGGGGTCCTCGATGACGAAGCTGTCCCCTGGGTCGAGCAGCAGGCGCGCGCAGAGATCGAGCCCCTGCTGCGAACCATTGACGATGACGATTTGCTCAGGGTCGCAGCGCACAGTACGGGCGCGCCAGAGATAGCCCTGAAGCGCCTGGCGCAGCCGGCGCGAACCGCACGGATGGTCGTAGGCGAGCCGTGCCGGCCGCTGCGCCATCGCCGCGTTCATCGCGCGCTTCCAAACCGGTGCCGGAAAATCTGAGGGCGCCAGGTCGCCATATCGGAAATCGATCTTCAGCGTGTTGGGCAGGTAATCCGGCCAGCGCGGAGTGCCACGCAGCCGTTCGCCATAGTTTGACAAGTGACCCGGGCCGGCCCGTTTTGGGGGATTGGCGGTTAGCTCAGGTCCGATCAGCGACGATGCGACACGATGGCGAGCGCCTTGACGGACGTCGATGAAACCTTCCGCCGCCAGCTGCTCGTAGGCAGCGGTGACGGTCGTTCGCGAGACTCCAAGTTCCTCGGCGAGGCCACGTGAGGAGGGCAGTTGGCTGCCAGTGTCGTAGACGCCTCTGAGGATCTGCTCGCGAAGCGATTCGTAGATCTGGCGCGCACCCATGCCGTACGAGCGGTTTGAGCCGCCGGGACCCGGAAACTGGACCATTTCTTTTCCTCCCAACTGGACCAGTTTGCAGCTACTCTTGCCGAAAGCCAAGAGCATGTCCGATGTCGATGCCCGAGCCCGCCCCACCGATCCAAGACTGATAAACTGGCACAGTTTGCGAACGGCCAATTCGGCTGCCCGCGCGACCTGGAGATGTTGCACAACGGGGTACTCAAGCGAATGGAGCAGACCGACCGTTCTGCTGAAAGGGTCGACGAAGCGGCGGAAATATTCGCCGAGACTGTTCGCCCTGCCGGAAGCACTCAGACGCTCGGCATGTGAGAGCCAAGCCGCCACATCGGCTTTTGCAGTAGTAGACAACGGACGGCATCACTCGTCCCGGCCATCCGATATCGCCGCTACCATTCGCGCTCGAGCACCGTGGCGACCAGATCGACCGACGGCGAGCGCGACCCGTCGTCGCGGCTTAGCCTTCGCGATGCCGACAGTCCGATCATCACTCGGCCGGCCCGACCCGCGTCCGCCAGACTGCGCCGCCTTATCGCCTGGCTTATGCCGCCACGGATCGCTTTGACCTGGTCGCTTCAGAGCCTCACCGGCCAAATCCCTTCCTCTGGATCTCTCGACATCAACGGTTTTACCTCGACATCTAATGCGCCGTAGAAACCCAACAGCTCGCCTTGGCCACGCCCTCATTCGCTGACCTCGATACGAGGCGATGACGCGCTCGACGCGGCTCCAACTGCCGGGTTCGTCAACGAATTTGACCTTCGGACTCGCCCTTCGCCGACGCTTGGAAGCGTGCCATTGTGCGGGGCTCTAGATCCGCGACATGCCTTGCGCAAGGTCGTGGTGAGCGCCAGGCCGCGGATGAATTCAATATAGTTGGCGCGGCACCAGTCGATGACCTGCGGGCTGCAATAAATGGCTGTGGATCAGGATCCGGGTGTTCGGCCAGTTACTCCGGATCCCCCGCGCCAAGCGGCGTGTCGTATGAAGGTGCTTGGACACACCAGTGTTTCGGCAGCTGTTATCGGTCGTCCAGGCTTTGGCATCAGTTTTGGTGGACGCGAGCAGCTTGTGAGGGGTGCATCCGAACGTGGCGCTGCTCCCACAATCGTCTCAGCTCTGATGTGAGAGCCTCGCGCTGGGTTTGATCCAGCGTAATTGTGTCGAGGAGATCCGCGAGCACGGCCTCGCCTTCGATCCGCGTCAGCAGATCGAATAAGTCATGTGAAATACGCGCACAGTCACGGTTATCCGTTCGAATTTCGCAGACGGTCTCCTGGCGATCCTGCGCCGTGTATGCGCGGACTTTATGCAGGGATACATAAGGCGGCAATGAAACCGCGAGCGCAGTCCAGTCCTGCAGCGTTGCGGCCCGTTTTTTTACGAGGTACGGCCCGACCACAAGTCCATCCAGCTCTGTCGTCAGGAACGTGGCAATCGAGTCTGCAACCGAATCTACTATCGGCTCGGCATTGTTGTTAAAGGACGTATTGAGCAGCATCGGGATGCCCGTCCGCTGCTTGAAGGCATTGATGACGTCCCAGTAGGCAGGACTGGCCTTGCGCGATACTGTTTGCAGCCGAGCCGTACCGTCGACGTGCGTGATGGCGCCGAGCAAACCACGTTTGGAATCGTGCACACGAACTACGAAGTTCATGAACGGAAATTCGCACGCACTACCCGGGAGGTCAAAAAATTCGCGCGCATGCTCCTCCAGCACTGATGGGGCGAACGGGCGGTACCCTTCCCGCTTCTTGACCATAGCGTTGATCCGGTCCTTGTTTGTGGCGGGCCTGGGGTCGGCAAGAATGCTGCGATTTCCGAGCGCGCGCGGCCCGAACTCCGAACGACCTTGCACCCAGCCGATCACGGCGCCACCGGCCATCCACTCGGCTGCCCTATCCGCCACTTCCTCGGTGCGTTCAAATTCCAGGTGCCCCGCCCATGCCTTTAGTTCCTCTTCGACAGCGTGATCACTCGCGAGATCCGGCCCCCAATAAACCTCCTGCAATCGCGCACGCGGCGCGGGGCGGCCCAGCTCATTAGACGCGATTAGTGCAGCGCCTAATGCGCACCCAGCGTCATGCGATGCGGGCTGCACGAAGATGTCTTCGAAAAGTCCTGAATAGAGCAGCTTGCCGTTCATGGAGCAATTGTGCGCAACTCCGCCGGCCAGGCACAACCGCGTCATCCCGGTGGCCTCACGATAATGCCGAAGGATGTGAAACACGATGCGTTCGAGCGCTTCCTGTAACGACGCACTCACATCCTTATGCTGCTGGGTGAACGGCATTCCCTTTTGCCGAACCTGAATGCTGCGGAGCAAAGTCGGACCGATGCGGTCCAGGTGGACGCGATACTCGCCGTTTGCAGAGAGTTCATAGAACTGCTCGAAAAGCTCGCGATAGGGAACGGGATCGCCGTAGGGGGCAAGCCCCATTACCTTATATTCATCGAACAAGCCGTAGCCGAGATAACGGATCGTCTCGAGATAAAATTGCCCAAGGGAATTGTTCTCTGGGAAAGTCGCGAGTTGCGAAATTTCAGTACCAGATCCTATCGCCATAAGGCCCGACAGGAAATCACCAGAGCCATCGATCGCGAAAATCAGACTTTGATCGAAGCCCGACATTGCAAAAGCACTCACGGCGTGCGCCTGATGATGACTTACGAATGAGATACGCGAAGCGTCGAGTTCGGTACCGAACTCCTGCGCCAGCAGCCTCTGCATCAACAGTTTAGCATCCAACGGAATGGAAGCGTCCGGCTGGGAAACAAGCATGTTTTCTAGCATGGCATTCGAGTAGGCTTCGGTAGCGTAGAACGCCACACGATCGATTTCGCTGAGCTGAACCCCGGCTGCTGAAAGACAGTATTGAGCCGCACTAATTGGGAGCTTGTTGGAATGTTTGATCCGATTGAGGCGCTCCTCTTCTACGGCCGCAATGACCTGTCCGTCCCGGACGAGCACCGCAGCGCCATCGTGCATGAATGTGTTTGGAATCTGAAACCTGTTTTCATAGACTTTGTCCAATCCGCCGTTCAATCCTAGACACAGCATCTCGCTCTCCATTTGTCGTAGAGGAATACTAAATTGGCCTGTCTCGAGGCCGTTCGATCAGAAGGACGGGACGCGTTGTCGTTCGCCCCGGCGAATGCCAGTCAGACATCACTGACCTCAAAGAAATTCTCTTGGGTCCGCCGGGATCAACATAAGATCCTGTGCTCGAGACGTCGGGCTTTCCATAGCGTTGTGAGATCGAATCGACGCCAGCCAAAACCCTTCGCGGCACATGCTGGCGACGTCGTTCTTATTTGCGTCCATAGCGCATGGTTTATCTCCTTCTCTTTCGCGTCAGCGCATCAGTCGGCGGCGCAACAGCGCCATCGAGAGGAAGAATGGCAACAGCGCGTACAGGCCGAGCACACCGATGTGCAGGGCGATGCCGGCGATCGAGCGATCAAGCATAACCGGACGAATAAGGTCGATCGAATGTGACAGCGGCATGCATCGCGCTATCTTCTGAAAGGCGTCAGGCAGCTGATTCAATGGGAAAACGGCGCCCGACAGGAACAGCATAGGTGTAAGCACAAGCGTCTGGTAAAATACGAAGTAATCGTAGCTGGGCGAAAGTGCGGTGACGATCATCGCGAGGCTCGCAAATACGCACCCCGTCAGAGCAATAATTGGCAGCGCATAGAGGACGGACGGCCAGGCTGCATAGCCCAACATTACGGTGACAATGGTAATTGCCGTACCGGCCAGGAAGGCCTTGGTGGCTGCCCACGCCAGTTCACCCAGAACGATGTCGCCGAGGGTAACGTGCGTATACAGCATGGCTTCCCATGTGCGTTGAGAATGCATGCGAGCGAAAGCCGCGTACAATGTTTCGAGGGTAGAGGCGGTCATCGCACTTACCGCGACCATACCGGCCGCCAAAAAGGCGATATACGACGCACCGTCGACGTGGCCGACCATTATGCCGAGGCCGGTGCCGAGGCCGAAAAGGTAGATCATCGGATCGGCGAGGTTACCGAGAATCGACACGAGTGCGACTTTCTTCCATGCCAGATAGTTGCGGCGCCACACCGCAACCCAGTTCCACGCATTGGCCGGCAACGCCGCGGCAAAACCTTCAATCATCGTTCACTCCTCCATCTCGCGCCCGGTCAGCCGCAAGAAAACATCCTCGAGATTGGCTGGACGCAGAAGAAGACGCAGACCTGCTCGCCCCTGCAGTTGCGCGCGCACCTGGTCGGGGTCTGGCGCATAGCAATAAAGGGTTTCGCCGCTGACCTCGATGCGCTGAGAATGTGGCTTGACCAGCGAATGCAACTCGTGCGGATCGCCGCCGTAGATCTCCATGACCTGGCATCCGATATGCTCATCGATCAGCGCCTGCGGCCGGCCTTCGGCGATGTAGCGACCCTTTTCGAGCACGCACAGCCGATCGCATAGTCGCTCAGCCTCTTCCATGAAATGCGTCGTCAGGATGATCGTCTTGCCGCGTGCCAATAGGGCGCGCAGCCGCTCCCAGATCAGGTGGCGCGCATGCGGATCGAGGCCGGTGGTCGGCTCGTCCATCACAATGAGCTGGGGGTCGTTGATCAACGCCCGCGCCATCGTCAGGCATCGCTTCATGCCGCCGGACAGTTCCGAGACGCGCGCATCCGCCTTGCGCTCGAGGCGAGCGAATTCGAGAAGCGACGGGATGACCGCTTCGCTCTGGCGTGTGCTCATGCCGAAGTAGCGGCCGAACACCAGCAGGTTCTCGCGTACGGTGAATTCCTGGTCAAGATTGTCGAATTGCGGGACCACGCCAATGCCCCTACGTGCCAGGCGAGCGCGCGCCGGCACCGGGACGCCGAGCACCGTGATTGTGCCCGCGTCAGGGCATGTCATGCCGAGGAGCATTCGCGCAATCGTGCTTTTGCCCGCCCCGTTTGGTCCTAGGAGGCCGAAACACTCTCCCGATGCAACGGTGAACGACAGTTCGTCGACAACGACCTTGTTCCCATACGACTTGGTTACGCCGGCGAAATCGACTGCCACGGTCGACAGAGAGTCAGGCACGGAGCTTTTCGCGCTTGTCTGCCCGTGAGACTCCCGTTCGATCGGACCGGTCTCGAACCGCGGCAAATCCTCTGGGTCCAACTTCCGACTCAACGCTTGATCTTTCTGGTCCTGGCTCAAAACTCTTCCACCTGCGATCACGTGACTATTGCTGTTCTCTGTAAGCTGCGTCGGATCCGACCAAGTTGGGCTTTGGAATGGCGCCGCCGGTGTTTGGCACATTGGCCGCAGAGCTTCGCGACAACCAATCGCTATTGCTCAATGTACACAGCGCGTATGCTTTCAATGGGAGCAAGACAAAGATGTTGATGAGTGTGTGGAGCGAGAATCCGAGAAATCGGAGTTGGCGCGCACGAAACGCTGCCACGCTGCAGCGAATTACAGTCATGACCGCAATCGTCAGGCATGCCGTCCAAGGCACAGTACCTGTCGTTACGAATTGCGCGAGCCCCGCCAGGAGAGACAAAGAGAGCAATAGTGGGCCAAGGTTCTGTCCAATCACGTCCAATGTGAGATAAATATTAAGGCCGCGCAGGAGTTGGAGCGCCAGCAACGTGTCACGGAACGTGCTCCGGGCCCAGCGAAGCTGTTGACGCAGATAGGGGCCCATGCTGTTGGGAACGACTGTTGCCGCGACGGCCTCCGGCACATATTCTGTTCGAAAGCCTGCTTTCAGCATCAGGATCGTAAGGTGGCGGTCCTCACCGAAGTCGCTCGGCTTGCCTCGAAAGCGCTGCGTCTCGTACTGATCCAGCAGCGAAACAAGCGCGGATCGCCGGTACATGGCACACGGACCGCAGCAACACATGACGGCACCGAACCGAGCCTGCGCTGCCCGCTCTTCGTTGCAGGCCAGCCAGTACTCCATGTCAATCAACCGCGTCAGCCAAGTTTCATTGCGATTGCTAGCCGCCAACTGGCCCATGGCGGCGCCGATCGCTTGATCTTGCATCTTTAGCGCAAGCCTTGTGATGACGTCCGGCGCGAGTATCGTGTCCGAATCTACATTGAGCACCAAATCTCCGCACGAGCGGCGAACCGCCGCGATCTGTGCCTTGCGCTTTCCGACATTCTTTGGGAGCGCAATGAAGTTGAACCTCGGGTCGCTCGCGTATTCCTCGTGTACACCTGAGAGAGCATCGCGGTTTCCAGAACCGTCATCAACAACATAGACCTGCAGTTCTCCGGCATAGTCCTGACTTGCAATGGAAGCCAGGCAGTCCGAGAGGGTGCGAGGTGCCTCGTTGTAGCACGGGATAATGACATCGACGCTCGGCCAAGGCTCACAGCCGGCCGGTTGGCCCGAGGTCGGCGGTACGTTTGCAGGCAGGGTATAAAGCACCTGCGCGGTCTTATAGACGGTCGACAGCAGCGCATAAGAGCAGACGGCGACAATACTGGCTGGGGCAAAGAGGTTCATGAGATGTCAGATTTTTCAGTGCATTTGAGGAAGCGAGCGGACAATAAATCCGAGGTCAATGCTGGATGCAGATCGGTCAATGCGATGAGGGGCGTGTCGCGGTGACTGATATCATTGCGGGTGTCCTTCATAGCTCTGGACCGTTCCGATCGATCAAAGTGCCGGCCGGCCACTTGCTCATTGAGCGTCCAATTGGGAGCACCATGACGAGTACGTCGTCGTCGACTCGCGTGGGAGGGAGATCGGGGTACACGTCCGGGTGGGTTGAACGCACGCGAACGCCCGACAAAATGCTCGCCAAGCCTTTGCGGCAGAACCTGCCAACATGGTTCCGGAGCGCGTGCCGAACCGTGCCGAAAGCGAATGGAACGCCAAGCTGCTGCAGCACTGGATACATCGCGCTGATCGAATGGGCGATTCCTAGCCCCTCAAGATCCGGACGCACCCCGTATAGACCGAGTTCAGCGACGAGCATATCAACGTCGCCAACTTTGATGTATCGGCGCAGCACGCCCAAGTGAGCTGCTACTCCGTGCACATCATAACCGATTGCGCGGACCTCCGGCCTTGCACCGGCCCAACTTCGACCGCCTGCGAATTGCTTTCCATTAAAGGCTCCGACAGGCTCGTAGGTCTTTCGGAAGAACTCAGAGAGTTCGAGGTGATCCGAAAGCCGCAACTCATTTTCCCAGCACAACCTCCACTGCACGTCAGAGCGCATGCGAAGACTTCCTCTTTTTCGGGTTCTTTTGCGCACTACGCGGTGGTGCAGCGGCAGTGCACGTCATGTGGGCGGTCTATGAACGACCCGCACAGATTGGTAAAATTGATTGTTTAGATCGCGAGCATCCACGCTATGGATGCTAAGCCCATGTTTCAAAAGCGCTGATCTGAACCTTTTCTGGTCGTGCTCGAGGGCCCATAATGCGACGGCACCGATGGCGGCTGTCGGTGACACAACCTGCCTCAAGAGCGGCCGCCGGCGGCGTGTCTGCGCCTCGTGCCGAAGCGGCGATCAAGTGGAGGATGGACCCGACTGTTAGGCGTCAGCAAACGCGGCGACCGTTGACCTACGCTTCGCGACGCAGCTCTGGATCGAATAGAGAGCTCAATTGATGAGCGACGAGTGGAAAGCATTCATGGCCGTTGGTGAGAGCTTTGCCAAGCACGTGACACTGAAGCTTTCCAGTGGTGAGGATGTTCGCGACGCCGTCCACGTCAATTCGGTGGAGGGCTTCAACGCCCGTGTCCGCCGTCCCATCGCTGGCGTCTTTCATCATATCGGCCCGGAGCAGCCGACCTGTCTTTTCACGAGATTGGCTTCCGATGGTCGCAGCGCGTGGTGTCTGGGAGCGCCGTTCGGAAAACCCGGCATGGTCGAGAAGTCTCGAGAACCATCGGTCGCGCGTGCCGCCGGCGCTGCAACTACTGACCGTCTTTCGCGCCGCCACGGGCCGTCAGATGCGCCGAAGCTCGGATGGAGGAATCATCATCAAATCAACCGTAGTAGCTGCATTTGATTGATAAAGGTGGTTGCAGCCTTGTCGCGCCTTCAGCAAAGTAGAAATGTCGCCACGGCCTTTCAAAGGGCGGGGCACAACAAGTTAGAAATGCGACAGTGGCGCGCTTCCCTGGCTGATGATCGAACCATTCAATCGCGATCTGATGGTGGGGGCGCTCGTGCCTCACCCGGCGACATCAGACGATAGCGATGTTGCCCCTCGCGAAAGGCGTGTCGTCGCTGCTTTTGACTTTGCCCTCAAACGAGGCCGAAGAACTGCTTGCCCTTGATGACGAGTTGTTCCTGATGGAGTTGACGAAGCGCTGGTCGTTCTGTTCGAGCAGGATTGCGCCGACCAGGCGCACGATCGCATCGTCGTTCGGGAAATTTCCGACGACCTCGGTGCGCCGCTTGATCTCGCGCATCTCGGAATGTTGTCGCATCGCCTTACCCTTCGTATTCAGCCTACCATGAGCGGCTATTCCGCCGGCCGCGTCTGCAGGACAGTACGGCGGTCGACTGACTGCAGCAGCACAGCGGCGGCGACGGCTAGCAGCGCCAGCGCCGCACCTACCAGCGGCAACTGGGCGTAGGACACGCCCCAGGAGATAGCGAGGCCACCGATCCAAGCGCCGCCGGCATTGCCGACATTGAAGGCGCTCTGGATGAGCGTGGCGGCAAGGTTCGGGCACTCGGCAGCCGCCTCGACGACGCGGATCTGCAGCGGCGGCACGACGATGAAGATCAGCATACCCCATAGGAAGACGATGGCGATAGCAACCATCGCTATCGCACCGAATTTGGCGAAGACGACGAACATCAAGGCCATGGCGAGCAGCGTGCCGATTACCGTCGGCATCAGCCTCCTTTCGGCCAGCCTGCCGCCGATGAGGTTGCCTATCGTCATGCCGGCGCCGAACAAGAGCAGCACCCAGGTGACGGTCGCCGTCGACAGGCCGGAGACGTCGGTGAGATAAGGCTTGATGTATGTGAAAACCGCGAACAGGCTGGCCGAGGCAAGCGAGGCGATCAGCATCGCCAACCACACCTGCAGCTTGCCGAGCACGCGCAATTCAGCGAGCAGGCCGCCACCGCTCGGCTCGGCGACATCCGAAGGCACCAGCCGGGCGATGGCCGCGACCGAGACCAGCCCGATGCCGACGACGGCAAGGAAGGTGGCGCGCCAGCCGAAGGCTTCGCCGAGCGCGGTGCCGGAGGGGACGCCGAGGATGTTGGAGAGCGTCAGCCCGGCGAACATCAGCGCGATCGCGCTTGCCCTTTTGTTGCGCGGCACAAGGCTCGCGGCGACGACCGAGCCGATGCCGAAGAAGGCGCCATGGCCGAAAGCGGTGAAGACGCGCGCCGCCATCAGCAGCCAGTAATTGGGCGCAAGCGCGCAGAACAGATTGCCGATGACAAAAAGCGTAGCGAGGCCCACAAGCACCGGCTTGCGCGGCAGGCGGGCCGTCGCCGCGGCGACGATCGGTGCGCCGATGACAACGCCCAGCGCGTAGCCGGTGACGAGCAGGCCGGCCGATGGAATTGAAACGCCGAGGTCGGCGGCCACCTCCGGCAGCAGTCCCATGATGACGAATTCGGTGGTGCCTATGCAGAAGGACGCAATGGCAAGCGCAAGGATCGGCAAAGGCATGGGTGTCCAGACTCGCTCGGTGATGACTCGCGGACAACCAAGCATGTGCCGTTCCGAATAAAAGGTCATTCTGGAACAAGCAGATAGCCTAAACAGGTACGTCGCATGTCCGACATTGTCGCCCGTCTATGTCATTTTCTGCACTGCTGCCCGGGAAGCCCATGCCGCGCGTTGAGGGAGTTTTCCGGCTACCTTCTGAGCATCGGGTGTGAATGCTCCACCGGCTAAAGCCGGTGGCTTCAGGTTACGGCTTAAAGCCGGATCGGTCCGCCATCCGGCGGACAGGGCGCGAACTCACGTCACGTTGAAATTGTTGTCAGGCTCGGGCGGTGTCTGGTTCTTGATGTACCCCACCCACATTTCGTCGGTCACATTGCCGCTTGTGGCAACCCAATAACCCCTCGCCCACAGATGCTGGTCCTAGTAGCGTTTGCGCAATATCCCGAACTCGCTCAGCAGCTTGTGTGAACTGCGTCGCTTCAGGTGCGCACCGCACGCGATACCGACAGGTTCGGCGGGACCGACACAAGCATGGCACGTCGATCCGGCGTGAATGACCATTTCGTGCGCTCGCGCCGTCTCACGCAGCAACTCCCGGTATCGCTATACCCATGCGCATGTTCGTGCTGCTTCCCGGTGTTGCGAGCACAGGAGGCCATTCGAGCCCTTATTGCCATTCCGGCGCGCTGGCTCTCGCCGGCGGAATCTTGCCTACCTGCGGTTTCTACAAGCTTTTCGTTTCGCTCGGCCTGGAATGTCTTACGCCATTGCCGTATGAACATGGACGTGCCAATTGCGGGAAGCGGTGATGGTGGTGCCGGTGCCTTGCGGGTGTGTCGGTCTCTAGGTTTGGATGCCCATGCTTGCCCTTCCTCGTCGAGCCGCTTTTTCGCCCTGAATTCAGCGCTGCGCAGTTGTCGGAAGGGCGAGCGAGCTCGTCGACATCGGTATCCCGGAGCCTAAGGAAGGGCAGGCTGTCGCTTTCCGCTGTGCCGACCATTCAGACGGTCACCAACCTCAAAGAATCGCGCGTAAGGTCCGCCTGCGAAGTGACGCCGCAAATCTCCGAAATTCTCTATCGTTTGGTCCAGGGGGCGCGCTTCCTGCCGCTTAAGGATAGTGGCACCAGAGAGCCGAACCGCTGGAATCCCTAGGAAACCCCAAATTGTTGCCAAGCACGCAGAGGGTTCGCCAAGGAGGCTCTCGTACTCGACCACATGCAAGTCGGTGGACGCGAAGGAGCGCGCGACGAGATTGTGGAATTCATCGGCGGTCTTGAAATAAGCCTCGCAGCAGGCGACTGTCAGTTTGACGCATGGATTCGCGTCGTTGCCCGAAGTGTACTTAAGCCATTGGCGGGTTTGCCTCGCCTGTGTCAGCGATCGCAGCGATTCCAATGTGTTTCTGCGTACTAGAAGGATGACCTTCAGGCATGGCCAACGAGCGAGCTCAGCAAAAAAGCCCGGACGCTCGCGAAACTGAGGTTCGTTGATCTTGCAACCAACGCGCGTAACCTTCTTGTTGGTTGCGTTGGGATAACGCAAGTAGGCAAGCTCGAGGAGCTCGCGATCGCTGCCTAGCAAGCGGTCCTTATCGAGCCAGTTAGTATCATAGGGGTTGAGCAACTCACCATTGCTCAGTACGCTCGGATGCTCGTTCAGCAGTTCTTCCAAGTAATGCGTACCCGCCCTCGGCATCGCAAGGATCACAAATGGGCTAGGTGAAGGCATTGGATGGGTCATGCAAGTGTTTCCGTTCCAAGGTTTGTTCGGCTGGGTTGACCTAAGATGTCAGCCTGGATGAAACGGCGCAGCAACTCTATGTAAGCCGCCATCATAAAAATGGCTTTTCGAAAGAAATCGGCGAATTCTACATAGTCTGCAAGTCCCCAGCTCATTTCCCAGCATAGTCTACCGGCGTACTTTGGAAAGCGCATGGAATAACTTCCTCTTGCCGTTTCTTGGGGTACGCGTCACGCGATCCGATCTCAAACAGTCTGGAAGCGTACGGAGCTTTGCCGGTGGTATGCCTCCAAGCGGCCTTTGGGGCTTGGTTGCATCAGCCAGATCGATGGAGCTTGCGCAACGTCGAAGAACATGGCTGGAGTGAGCATGGCCTCATTTGATGCTAGACGTATACTTCAGAAAACAGGGCAATGAACGGCCATATTTATATGTCCGAAGATGACTCTCGCGGTTCGCATTTTTCTATGCAGCACTCCATAAACGTCGTAAAATCAATTGTTCGAATACTTCACATCCACGCCGTGGATGAATCGACCGTGCGCTTCAAGGGCCTTAATGTGAATGCTCCACCGGCTAAAGCCGGTGCGCGACTTTTTCCGCGATGAGGTATTTATCATGAGAGGCCGTGAACTTGTCCCAGCACGCCGTGCGGAAGGGCTCGGCCCCGTGGTCCGCGAGGCTCTGCTGCACATCCAGCTCTCTATCATTCCCTGGGATAATTCAACCCAACCCAATCGGCGCGTCGCTTCAGGATCGGCATTTCCGATTCATGACGGTCGTATTTTTTCAAGCGGTCGTGGAGCGTGTCGCACGGGAGGCGCCCGCGACCAGCTTTGAATTGCTGCCTCTCGAGGACGACCTGCGTGTTGCCGGGCGATCGCCGTGGTGACGAGGTCGACCTTCCCATCCGACAGCCTGTCGGCACGCTGGTCCAGTTGCCGATCTGAATGATGGAGGGTCGCACGGCAGCGATGAGGGTGAAGGCGACACCGCACCTCCTATGCGAACTCCACCTTGAGCTGTCTAAGCTTGCGGCGTGACCACTTACATCGCGAAGGAGACGTACAAGACGGCGCGCATCGTCGGTCCGGAGAAACGGCCGAAACACCTCCGCTACCGTGAGGATGTACGATCGTTGTTGCGGACCGTCATGTCCTCGCTCAGGCGGCGCAGCGGGCTCAACAATGGCCGGGGGCGACTTCGCGACCTGACATCATTCAGGCGTTTAGAATTTCTTCACCTCAATTCCGTACCGGCCCAGAGCATAGCCGACTTGCCGCGGCGTGAGGCCGAGGATATGAGCCGCCCTAGCCTGGACCCTGTTGGCCTTTTCCATCGCGTCGATCAGCCCGTCGCGTTCCGTCAGCCGCGAACCCATTGTGGAGCAATTGGGCTCCTTCGGATCGTCGCTCTTGACGATTCGTTCGGTCGCTCACCTCGTGTGCCGGCTGCGCCGGATGCGGCTGACCATGGAACGACAAGCGTGCAACCACGGAACCGGCTGGGCGCTGCGGGTCGAAAATCGCGGCGGTCCTCTCTCGTTCCAAGACACAGCAATCCTGACCGATCGCTCCGTAGAGGGACGGCCCTGCCATAATCAGCACCGAAAGCCGATTGACCGGCCCAGATACCTCGTCGTCCGCACCAGGAACACAGACGCCTGAAAGAGCAGATCACGCTGTCGCCCATACAAGGGGAAGAAGGCGTCATGCTCTTCACGGGGATCGACGATTCCGCGCAGCCGCGACCGCTCACATCGAACCACACTCGCCAGCCTGCTAGGCCGGCGCGCGGACAATGCCACTGTGACTGGGGTTCACCGCCTCAGCATGGCCGCAATGCCATGACGGACAAAGGGAAGATGTTGTCCGAGGCGCAGCCCCACATGCCTTGCAAGCCGTGCCGCCGGATGCTCGCTTGAGTAGAGTCCGACAAGAATATTCGTAGCATGGTAGAGCGGCGCCGCCGACAGGCGCAGTCGGCTTTCATATCTGTGGAGCATGTCGGGATCGGCAATGTCTCGACGGTCGCGCCATGCTGTCTGAATACCACGGGCGAGCTGCTTCTGGCCGCCGAGGCCGATGTTGAAGCCATGCGCGGTTACCGGGTGCATGCCGATGGCAGCGTCGCCGATCAATGCGGCGCTCGGCGCCCGGAACCTGTGCGCCCAGGTCGTGACCAACGGATAGATATGGCGTTGGCTTGCCAGGCTCATCTTGCCGAGGCGCCCTCGACAGCGCTTCGTCAACTCCATCAGGAACAACTCGTCATCAAGGGCAAGCAGTCCTTCGGCCTCGTTTGAGGGCAAAGTCAAAAGCAGCGACCACACGCCTTTCGCGAGGGGCAACATCGCTATCGTCTGATGATGATCGAACCATTCAATCGCGATCTGATGGTGGGGGCGCTCGTGCCTCACCCGGCAAATCAGCATTGAGTTGCCAAGCCGATTGATATCGGCGCCGATGCCGAGGAGATTGCGGGTGGCGGACAAACGCGAATCGGCGGCAACGAGAAGCCGAGCGGTCAGCTGCCTGCCATTGGAGAGCGTTATAACTGCTCCCTGGCGGCTGTTTGTTGCACGCACGACCGAGTGGCCGCACAGCAGGCGGACATGGCCCTGCAAGCGGACGATCTTGAAAAGGGCATCGCGGATCCGGCAATTCGGGACCAGAACGCCCAGTGGTTCCGCGGATCCGCCGGGGGAATCGAAACACAGCGCAAAAGGGCTCGATCCGTTGAGGACGCGTGCGCCCTGAAGCGGTGACTTGTCCGAAGCGCGGATAACATCCCAGGCGCCGAGCTCGCGAAGGATGCCAATCGAGGCGTGGGTGAGCGCGATCTCACGACCGTCGAAAGCCGGACTTGCCAGTCTTTCCAGGGACTGCCCTTCGACAACCGCCAGTTTGAGCTCGCTGTGGGCAAGCGATGCGGCGAAGGAAAGTCCGACCGGCCCGGCGCCAACGACAATGATGTCGAAGCTGTCGTCACAGCCGGCCATCAACGGGCAGCCAGCGCGTCGGCTCTCTTCGTGAGACGCTGCTGGCGTCGAGCCGCACGTCGTGCGTCGAGCGCGCTACGATCCATGGCCCGCCGCGTCGCCTCAAGCGCGTTTCTCACGTCGGTTCCTGGCTGGTGAAGCGTCATTTGCCTGCCGTATGGTCCGGATTTTCAAGATGATGGGAGCGACGACCAGGCTGCCGGTCAGCACATGCGTTTTTCCCCTGAAGAACTGGCCAATCAAACCACGCCGATAGGGACATGGCCTTGATCTGGGTCAGTCGAGGCCCAACCGGCGTCGGATGACCTCGATCCAGTCATGTGCCAGCTGACCCCATGACGACGCCATGGCACCAGCTAGCCCAAGGGGAGAACCAGGCGTGTGATCTGGGGAAGGCTGTTTTCAGGACTTTTGCGAGATCAGCGAATAACAGGCTCGCCATGGAAGCGCCGGCGCGAGGGCGGCGACACGCCGAAGCCGACTTCCATCATCAGCCGTGGCGTGCGCGAAGGCACGGTGCCCATATGGAAGCCAAACGGATCCTCGACAAAGCCGAGGCCGGCTTCGCCGGTCAGCGTGACGGGGCTGTCATCGCCATAGACGTTGAGAACCTCATGCGCCGGATGGCCGACGAGCAGCGTAAGTTGATGCTTGAGGATGCGCCGCTTGTGGCTGCCCCGGACATAGACATGCGGGCCGGTGCCCTCGTCGACCGGCGCCAGATAGAAGAAGAATTTCAGCATCCGCCAGTCATCGAGATCGAAATGATACTTCCCCAGCGAGGCACGGTTCTTGTCGGCGTCGGAAGCCTGGCCGGTGGGAAAGCTCCACCACACGCGTGTGGTGATCAGTTTCGCCTGAGCGCCCAGATAATGCGCGGCGATGTCGAGCAGCAGCGGCTCGTTCTGGATGGCGACCGCTGCCTTGCAGTCGAGGATGCGCTCGAAATAGTGGCCGCTGAGCAAGGAGCGGCCGAAACGCTTCTCGGCCTCGGCATGGTCCTCAGGCATGAATTCGAGACGGCGATCGAAATTGCCGAAACAAGGCGTGCACCGGGCGAAGGCGGCGATCTCCTCATGGATGAAAGTCGGAAGGACGAGCCCGCAAAACAGCCCGTCCGACCGCAGCGCCTCGACAACGTCCTGGCGATTGACGCCGGCAAACATCGTGTCGTGGGCCTTTTGCGACACGCGAACCGGCTTTGCCCCACGCCAGTGCATCCTGCGGGCCGGCATGGTGCGGGCCAGCACGAACATCGGCAGCCATGCCGGGTTCTCGCGAATGTCCGACAGATAGGTGGGAATGCGCACGGCGATGCGGCGCAGCACGCCGCCGTTTCGGGCGATAGCCTCGAGACTGGCGGCGCCGGATTTGTCAGGGCTCGAAAGGGTCATGAAGGTCCTCAGCTATGAATGCGATATCGACGAAGCATCGGTTCTCGCTGCCTCGCCGCTGGGATCCAAGCCCGATTCCCGCAGCGGGAGGACGTTTAGCCGCGGGTCGGATTTTGTGCAATGCACAATAGCCCTTGCGCGTGGCAAATGCTGTTCGGATCAATGTCCGAAGTTCGTCCTCACTTGTATTGAGCAGACCGGCCGAGCCCTTCGATCGAGAACAGCCGTATTTTGAGATCGGGACCCTAACGACCCCCTGAATGGCAACTCTGTTTCTGGGGAAGCTGGGGTGGCGCCCGCCGAGTGCACCAACTCGCCATTGATGATCGCGGTAGCATCGCTTTGAACGCCAATCTGTGCGGTGACGTTTTTTGTCCTCGCCGTAAACTTGGGAACCCAAAACCGCCGATCCGGTGATTTCGCAGATATACTCGCATCGACCGGCTGCGCCCACGACCGGCTCCAATGCAGTGTCTGGTCGATTGGACGCTCAGCTATCTTCGCGAGGCACACGCATGAAGGGCATAGAGGCGCGATGCGACGAAGGAACTGAGTTCCGAATTGTCCTTATTGAAGGGGGACGTGCGACGGCTTATGTAATGGACCGAAAAGCTCTTTTGACCAGCATTTCGGCCAAATGGGAGCATCTTCACCGTTGATGCCAGGTAATGAACGCAATCTTATCGCTTCAACTCGGCACGTCATTAGCTTAACGAGAAAAGGGAAACCTCAACGAAGTTCCCTTCTGATCACGACCTGTAGACGTTGGACTGTCAGATTCGACCGTATACGTCCTCAAACCGCACAATGTCATCTTCGCCTAGATATTCGCCGCTTTGGACCTCAATCATAACCAAGCCGATATTGCCGGGGTTCTCGAGCCGGTGTTTGTGGCCGCACGGGATATAGGTGGATTGATTGGTGGTCAGGAGTAGCTCCTGGTCGCCGTTGACTATTTTCGCAGTGCCGCTGACCACGACCCAGTGCTCGGAGCGGTGATGGTGCATCTGCAGGCTCAAGCGCCCGCCCGGGTTAACCTCGATGCGCTTGATCTTGAAGCGCTCGCTTTCCTCCAGAACCGTGTAGGTGCCCCAGGGCCGGCGCACGGTACCGTGAAGCAAGTGCGCTTCATGTCCCGCAGCCTTGAGCCCCTCGAACAGTTTCTTGACGTCCTGGACGCGATCGCGGGATGCAACGAGCAGCGCATCGGGGGAATCGACAATCACCAGGTCGCTGACGCCAACCGTCCCTATGACTCGTTTGTCCGAGCTTATGTAGGTGTCGACGGTGTCCACTACATGGACATCGCCGCGGATCCTGTTGCCGCTCTCGTCGGGAGGGATCAGTTCGGCCATTGCGTTCCAGGAACCGATGTCGTTCCACCCCATCTCGCAAGGAACGACGGCGAGATTGTGCGCCTTTTCCATCACCGCCCGGTCGAGCGAGATGCGCGGAGCCACGGCGAGATGCTTGGCCGAGAGCTCGATGCTGGCGAAGCGCTCGCCGTCAATGATTGCGGCGTTCTCGTAGCTGCCGAGAACGGCATCGAACACCTCCTTGCAATGCAGGGCCATCTCATCGAGCATGACTTGCGCTTTGAAGCAGAAGATGCCGGCGTTCCAGAAGAAACGTTTGGAGGCGACATAGGATTTGGCGGTCTCGATGTCCGGCTTCTCGACGAAACGGACGACTTTTTCGCCATCGGCCTCGATGTAGCCGAATGCCGTGTCCGGCCTGTCTGGATTAATGCCCAAGGTTGCAATGCGCCCCTGCCCCGCATGCTCGATCGCCCGACTGATGGCGCTTCCAAAGGCCGCCAGGTCGCCGATCATCTGGTCCGCGGGAAAGATGCACAGGATTGCATCCGGCCCCTGTGTCGCCGTGGCGTGGATGGTCGCCGCGGCGACAGCGGCGGCCGTGTCCCGGCCCTCCGGCTCGAGCAGGAAGGTGCGCGGGAGCACGACGGAATCCAGCTCGTCAAAATGGTCTTTGGTGAGGAAGAGATAGTCCTTGGAGGTCACGGTGACGAGCTCGGCCGCCCCCACAATCGAAGCCGCGCGCAAGACGCTGTGCTGAATGAGCGAATGCCCGTCCGCCATCTTGAGGAAAGGCTTGGGGTGCGATTGCCTGGAGGCGGGCCATAACCGCGAGCCGGCTCCGCCGCTGATGATGACAGGAACCACTTTCATCAAATGCCCTCTACCGTCTGCGACGCGAATGCCTGAGCTCTTTTCAGCACCGACGCGACGATCGCCGTGGCTCTGCTCTCGCTCGAAGCTTCCGAATAGCAGCGCAGTTCCGGTGCATTGCCGGAGGGCCGCAGGTGTATGATCTCGCCTGTGCGCATGCGCACCCTGAAGCCGTCGGTTTTGTCGACTTCGGCTACGGTCCCGAACGGGGCGAGAAATTGCTGCAGCGCGTCGAGGTTTGCGAGGCGATCCATCAATCTGCTTGAACTTTCGGCGGAGAAATCCTGCAGCCGGTCGCTCGCGCATACCGGAAGCTTCCAGAGCTCGCGCAGTTGCGACAGCTTCTTCTTTGTCGATGCCATGGTACCGAGAACAGCCAGGATTGGGAGAAGCGAGTCCCGCGTCGGCAGTGCGGTCAAAGTCTTCCCGTTCGCCGTGTAATCCGACCCCAGGAGAACGCCACCATTGGCCTCAAAGCCGACAACGATGCTGCCAGCACGATGTGACGCCTCCATGGCTTCGATGACAAATGGTGACCCGACCTTTGTCCTCAGGACGTCGAAGCCGAAAGCTTTCGAAATGCCCGAATTGGAGGTCACAGGCGTCACGACGGTATCCGCCTTCAGGAAGAGAGCCGTGGCGAGCCCAACCAGATCGCCGCGAAACAGATCGCCATTTTCATCGGCAATGAGTGGCCGATCAGCGTCCGCATCCGTCGACACGATGGCATCGAGATTGAATTCGCGGACCCATTCTTTCAATTTTGCAATCGTGGCTGCATCCACGGCTTCGGTATCGACAGGCACGAAAGTTTCGGTTTTCCCGACGGCGACCACGCCGGCGCCGAGTGATTGAAGAACTTCCACCAAAAGTATTGCTGCTACCGAACTGTGCCGGTAGACTCCAAGTCTCAGGCCGGAAAGGGAGCCCGGCTCCAGCATGTCATTGGCGCGCTCTCGATAAGAGGCCATCGCCTCTTCATGGCGGATAGGCCACGTCGTTCCCAGAGGAGCGGGTGGCAAGCAATATGCATTTGATCTTTCGGCGACAAAGCGCGTAATCGCGGCCTCATCCGCCTTGCTGATCTCACCATTCGGGCCGTAGAATTTGATGCCGTTGCGATCGGCTGGAATGTGCGACCCGGTGACCATAAGAGCCGCCGCGCCGTGTCTGCGTGCATATAGTGCCAGGGCAGGCGTCGGTATGGCGCCGCAATCGATCGGCTGGAAACCATTTGCGGCCAACGCCGCCATGCAATTGCTGACTATCGCTTGACTGCTTTCACGCAGGTCGCGGCCTACGAAGACCGAACTATTCGGCTGAACCTGGCTCGAACTCAAACGCCAGGCGAAAGCTTCGGTATAAAGCCCGCTGGCCTTACCGAGTAATTCTGAATCCAAACCTCGAACGCCGCTTGACCCGAATTTCATGACTTCGCTTTGCTGGGGGGACAGGTAAGCGGGATAATATTGCAGTGGGCTAGTGCTTCTATTGAAAGCGCCATCGTTCTCAGCCACCTGCTATTCAGATGTGCGCTCTCTTCAACACGGTAACGGCCGATCAAATTTGCAGAACGACCCAAACAGGAGCTCAGAACGGAAGTTAGGGCCTCCACTGGCAGTCAGGGGCATCCATAGCTCTCCTTCTATTGGAATCTCTTGGCGCGCTCATCTAATGATCAAGGCAGTGGAATGATCGATCGGTGCCCGCCGGTACTTTGCTATGCAGCATCATGACGTATCGGTAAACTTGGTTGTTTGGATGGGATGCATCCATGGCATGGATAGGGAAGCCTTCTTGATCAGCGCAGTAGAACCCTGCGATTTTAGCTAATGGATTAAGGTCGGCTCGATGTGGAGCTTCAACAGGTTGTGACTTGAGGCTGCCATGCGGTCGATGAATTGTATCGGTGAGGCCAGGCTGGAAACTCGGCTGCGTGGAAAGCTGCGTTCAACAACGGCGCGGGCCATCTCCTCTCGACGCCGCGGCGTCACCCTCAAACCTGCCGAACAGCCGCTTGTTGCAGGCGCAATAGTTGCGCTCGCGGGGAGGCCGGCTTTCCGAAGGCGTCGCCAACCTGATCTGTGGCTGCAAACGCTATGCCGTCGGCCGCACGCTGATTAGCCGATCAACTTGATCCACAGTCGCTTGAACCATGCGAGGATGGCCCTGAGCCCCTTTGGCTGGGCGCCGCGTTTGAGAAGGCGGTCATAGGCGCGGCCGGCTTCGATCTGCTGGCGAGCCATCTTGCCGGCCCAATGGATTCGGCCACGTTTGATGATGTAGTGCGAGCCACAAGGGAAGTCGTGGTTGCCGATCGACGGCCAGATCGAGGCGCCCTCGTCCTCCATGACAAGGTCATATTCGGTTGGAACGAGCGGTGTCGAAACCTCCTCGCCACAGCCACAGGCGCAATTGTGGAGGGCAACGTGGCATTGGCGCGACACGTAAAGAACCCCGTCTTCCAGCTGTTCGGGAATATCTTCGACAAAGACCGTTGTAAGACAATCCACCCGAGCCATCATGCCCCCCGGTTCGTGATGTTGTTGCCCTCGATCATGTATGTCGCGTTCCTTTCTTTGCGCTCATCACGATAGAAGGTCAGCCAGCGCTTCCAGCGCATGATCGCCATGATCGCGTTCAACGAATTGAGCTCGGCGGTTTGGATCTCGGTTCCGTACACATTGGCCTCTTCATCGTCGTCACCGAACGACAGATGGGTCGCCACCTCCGCCCACGGCGTGCCGGGGGCAATGAAAGTCGCCCGTGCGCAACCGTCTAGCGTGTTGTCGTCGAGCCCAAGACCAATGCCAGTGTCGACGAATGGGATGCCCAGGCGAACCAGCCCTTCGGCAATCACGCGCCGCGACGATCCCTTGTCAACACAGACGAAGACGAAGTCATAACCTGCAAATTCGTCAATGTTGTCAGCCTTGACCCTGGTGGCGTGCGGCTTCACGCCCTTGTGCATGCGCGCGTAAAGCGTTGCGTAATAATCTACCTTGCGAGGAAAATTCTTCGCCAGCGCCAGTTCGGGAGCACCAGGCGAGCGGAAAAGATTGTGGTTGAGAAGTTGGTCGTCATCGTAGATGTGGATTTCGGCAACGCGGGTCTTGGCGGCGAGATCGAGCAGATAGGCACCTGTGCCGCCGAGGCCGATGATCGCGATGCGGCCTCTGAGCTTGCGATTGGCGACGACGATTCCGTAGCGGGCTGACGCAGAATCGGGGATTGCGAACGGGCTATCGTCCTCCGCACTGGCTAACGTGACGCCTGTGCGCGCGTTCGCGGTCTTGTCGTGCGACCGCGCAGCGGCGCCGAGGTGAGATTCGTAGGTGACAACCTTGTCGTAAATGTTGGCATACTGGCCAGTACCTTCTGGCTTCGATGAGAAATAGTGGTGGACCTTGATGTCGGATCCGACAGTCGCCTCGTTGCTGTTGTGGATGATATTGGTCATCGGCGTGCCATCGCGATGGCAGGGCGTCTCTCCGGTGAACCACATGGTGTGGTCTGTCTGTGGAGTCGAGGTCAGGCCTTGGGTATCCAGCGAGAGCGTGCAGACAAGCGTGCCGCGGCCAAGCGACATGTCGCGCTTCACGTAGGGGACGCTGTGAACGAGAAGGACGAGCTCGCGCATCTCGAGCTCAAACCCCTCGTCCCGCAGCCGCTTCAGATGCGGATCACGACTTATCAGATCGGCGGACATTGAAGACCATCCCGTTCTTGACTTCGATTTTCTCGCCCTCCACCAGATCACCTTCCGCGCCATGGACACCTTTGAGGTACGTGATCGTGTACTTGAACTTCTCAAAGTTGGCGTCGGGGTAGGCCAGCAGTGCAATCTCGCGATAGCTGTGCTTTCTCCTTGGTACCGTGCGCGATCGACCGTTGACCTTGATAACCACCGTTTTCGCCTCGTGGCTGCGGATGCGCTCGACGCCCTGTCCGCCAAGAGTCACCGCGCCGTCAGCGGGAATGACCGTATCGCCGGCGCTGTCCAGAATCAGCTCGAGATCCTCATCGATGCTGGCGTAGCGGTAGATGTCAGCCGCGGAGATTGTCGCCGATCCCCACTCCCAGCCACGCTCGTTGACGGTGAAAGAAAAGGTCCTGTCGCCTTCGAATGAAAGGAACTCAGAGTGGGGCATCTCCCGCAGGTCGATCGCTTCCTCAAGGCCGATCGAACGCGATGTCCTGTCCGCTATCTGGATGAGAATATAGTCGCTGGCCGGGTCAAGCCCACCGAGGGCGCGGACGTCGCGACCAGAAATAATGGCGTCATTGGTAGCCACCACACGACCGTCCAGCTTGTATGTAAAGTTCGTCACGTCAGGCATCGAAGCCTCCTTGTCTCTCATTCTGCACAAAACATATATGCAATTTTTAGCCAATGTATAGCTAGCGAGTAGCTATTTTATCATCATTTTTTGGTTGACAATTATGGACTTTATAGCTACATAAACAATGCCGGTTAGGGAGGCGCCTATGAAGCGCACGATGACGCTTAACTTGTCGGACGCGGAAATGAGCGTCCTTGAAACCATGTGTGAAGAAAAAGGGCTGTCCAAAACCGCGCTCGTTCGCCAGGCGCTGCGGCTCTACAAATCAGTTGACGATCGACTGGCGCGTGGCGAAAAGGTATTTGTCGAAAGCGCGGATAAGTCAGAAAAAGTAGAGCTGATGGTTCTATGAAAGAGCTGATCGATCGCGTCTTTCTCTTAAATCGCGCAACAGGCCGGTTCGAAGATGCAGATCTGTATCATGGCCTGGACAGCACGAATCTCGCGCATATCGAGGGACGCTGGCGGCCGCTTTTTGAGTTGCGTCGCAGGGAAGCCAAGGCCTCTCTTCAGACTTTAGCGGAGGTCAATGCCGAAGATGCCCATTGGGAATGGGGCAAGAAGGCGCTGGTTGCGCTGGACGATCCATTCCTGTTCGATTTCTTCGTGCTCGAATGTGGTGGCAGCACACAGGCCATCATGATGACGCGCAAAGGGGGCCAAGACTGCTTCAGTCGCCACCCCGAGCATCAGCGAGTGCCGCTGATCTACGTGGAGTTTCTGGCGACGGCTCCATGGAATCGACCAAAGCTGGTTGCTGAGCCGATTTACAAGGGTGCGGGGCGTGTGCTCGTTGGCACGGCCGTCAGCTTGAGCCTGGAAGAAGAGTTTGGTGGCCGTATCGGTCTGCATTCACTTCCTGGCGCAGAAGTTTTCTACCGAGATGCGATCGGAATGACGGATCTTGGAGCGGATAGCGAAGGAGTGCATAAAGGTCTGAGATACTTCGAGCTTTCCAGCAGGGATGCTGCGACTTTCCTATCCGTGCAACACTAGCAAGAGGAGTCGACCATGAAATTACATTTCACTGCCGATTGGCTGCGCAGCCATATCGAACATGATCCAGATGTCGATTGCGACGCGGGACTCCCGCTGCGCGATGCAGCTCCGCTTGGACGTCTTATGCAGGAGAAGTCTCGTCATCAAGCAACTGCGGGGCAGCCTTCGGCTGCCTCCGAACAGAAATCTGTTGTGCTTTTTAAGTTGGTGCATCAGCTTCGACGCAAGGACGGATTGAGCATTGCGCAGTTGGCTGCCAAAATTCGTGTTGATGCGGCGGAATTGGAGAAGGTGGAGAAGGATCCCTGCTATGTTCCAGGCCCGCGTACCGTTCATCAGCTAGCCGAGTTCATTGGGGTTTCAGCACGTGCTGTAGAACAGCTGACCGCGGCATCGTCTGCGCAGAACGACAATCTCACCGAAGCGGCGCATCGTTTTGCCGCGAGTTCGGACGACCTATCGAAGCTAAGCCAGGCTGAAAGGCGCGACCTCAACGATTTCGTCAAGGTACTGGCGTCAATCGATAAGAAGAATGGATGACCATGTCCGCGATTGAGCCGATAATCGGGGACTTTGAGCGCCGAGATATCCATGAGCACATATCACGTCTGCTCCGTGATCTCGGCAATCCAGAGCCCCCATTAGGGCTCGAGCAGGTGCGCGCGCTGCAAAAGCTTGACCTTACCTATTATAGCAAAGCGAACCTGAGCTTACTGGATGAGATCGCCCACCGGGCGCGACTCGCTGGCAACGAGATCACCAGCACGGCCAAGCGCATGGTCGATGTGGTCCAGCAGTATGGCCTTCGTGGTATCCTGATGCTGAAGGAAGGCGACAAGCGAATCTTCATCGATGATGACGTAGCCGAGCTGAAGCGACGCTTCCTCATCGCACATGAGATTACACATGACCTTCTTCCTTGGCATCGCTCCCTGCTTCTGGGCGACAATGAGTCCACGCTGAACCCGACATTCCATCAGGCAATGGAGGCGGAAGCCAATTACGGGGGGCGCCATCTCTTGTTCCTCGGAGGAAGATTTCGTCCCGAAGCGCTGGACTGCTCGTTTGAATGGAAGAGCATCGAGCAGCTTCGCAAGCGCTACGGGAACACCCTTACGACAACGCTTTGGCAAATGGTTTGCGAACGCAATCCGGAATTTCCTGCCTTCGGCGTTGTCAGCCGGCATCCCTATCACAGAGATATCTGCGAGAAGGCGGGGAACGACAATGTGGCCTATTTCCCGAGATCGAAAGCGCTAGCTGAGCACTTTCCGGGTATCACGACCGAAGTCGCCTATTCCGCGATCTGCGATCACGCAACGAACCGCAAGCGGGGTCCGGTAGGCGAAGGCGAAAGCATCTTTTATGATGCGAACGGCGAACCTCACATATTCTGGTTGCACAGCTTCTCAAATACTTATGATTTGCTCACTTACTGCATCTACAAGAAGAAGCACCAACGCATTTCCCCCGTCGGCTACAGGGTAGCCTGATTACAGGTTACCAACAGACGGTTATTTCAAGTGCCCGATGACAGCACAAAGGCGGCCGCTTGCGGCCCGCGGCTGCCGGACAGCAATGCCCCGCATTCCAGCCGCTCAGTCGATCGTCGCGCTCTTTTGAAGCGGACGAACTGTCGAGAGGTATTCTCCGTCTCGGCGAGGCGGTTCTGCGACGTTCCGCCAGTCCGCCAGCTTCTCCTCGGATGGGTGACTTCGCGCGTGGCAATGCGCTGCTTCGGAAAATTGCGCCGATGTAGCTGCAGCGCACGAGCCTGGTTTCACGATGCACAGACCTCCACAAGACGCAGCGAAGGTCTTGGCGCAAAGTCTACGCTCTCGCCGGCGAGGATGCCGCCGGCTGAAGAACCTAGGCGTTCAAATCCCGCCTTCCGTTGGCTCGGTGATCGCCTTTGGCTTCTTGCTCGCCCCGCTCGGCTGGCGCGCCCTGTGGGACTGAGGTGCTTCAAAGCTCTGACAGGCCGGTGGCGATGTCGGTAGCAGATATTTTGCTTGTCGGAAGGCCTGAACGCGCTGCAGCTAGGGCCCATCAGCGGCCAAACGGTCGAGTCGATCAGGACAAACCGCGAGGACCTACCCTGCCGTGCCTTTGAAAACGGCGGATCCTGGCAAATGTCCGTAAAACATCGCTGCCTTCGATGCAAAGCGGGTTTTCCTCGCTTGGGGAGAAGCGCCTCGCCGCCGGAGCAGACCAGCTGCGCGATGCGGTCCGATCTGGCAGATCGGCTTAAAAAAACGAGCGGCCGATGCGAAATATCTGGGTCTGTCCGTCCCACCGATGCGTCTTTCGACTCCGGACATGGGTGCCGCCAGCTCTTGTCCGCGATCGCTTCTTCTGTGCCACGGCGGTCTCGTCAGCGACGCTGCAATCGAAACAGCGCATCTACACCAAGGTGGGACAGGTTCTCCGCCCGAAGTGCAGAGCCGTCATGCGGCGAATTGCCAGTCAGGGTAGGTACGCGGGCAAGCCACCCCCCGTTGTGTCCACGGTCCCGGTCTGCGACGGCATCGTGAACATAGGCTGACGCCGTGTGAAATCTCCGAGGGTTTGAAACGTACAGCCCGTTCCCGTCCCAGAACCGGGGCGACTCGGGATTGCATTTGCCTACCCGACGGTGGCTGCGTCTGCACTCGTTGTCGGATCTTCGACGAAGTCGGACATGAGACACAGCGCTTTCAGAGCGATCGCATTGTTTCGCAATGATTTTCTCATTTGGCACGACATATGCGTGGGCTATGCCGCATGAGCGCTCCGTCAATCTCGATTGATGCGAGCAGGATTCAATCAAGGCGCAGTGCGTCGCTTCTGAAGATCAAGGAGAGAAGAGTATGGCGAGAGCGCGAATTGGCGTGGCGCGGGCAGTAACAGCGGCTGTCGTCCTCATCGTTGCGGGACCGGCCGGCGCGGCAGATATTCATCAAGCCGCGAGCGTTCCGAAGGTAGGAGCCCCGGTCGCGGAAGCGCCAAGCCCCTGGCAGATCCGCATGCGCGCGTTGGGGGTGATCACCGAGGATTCGGGCTACGTCAACGCGGTAGCCGGCTCCGGTCTTTCCTATTCGAACAGCGTGACGCCGGAACTCGATATATCGTATTTCTTTACCGACAACATCGCCGCCGAACTCATACTCGGCACCACCTATGCCAACATCGATGGCCAAGGTTCGATCGGCGGGCTGGGCGAGATCGGCAAGGTTTGGCTGCTGCCGCCAACGCTCACATTGCAG
Organism: Mesorhizobium sp. WSM3859; assembly: GCF_002295065.1. Taxonomy (GTDB): domain Bacteria; phylum Pseudomonadota; class Alphaproteobacteria; order Rhizobiales; family Rhizobiaceae; genus Mesorhizobium. The sequence goes on along the minus strand of NZ_NSGG01000016.1, from coordinate 43,851 downwards.
TATCATTTTACCGATTTCGGCCCCTTCAAGCCCTATGTCGGCGCCGGCGTGAACTATACGATCTTCTATCATCAGCAAGCCGGCAGCGCCGATGATCTCAAGGTCAAGAACACATTCGGCGCCGCGCTGCAGGTCGGATTCGACTACATGGTGGACCAGCACTGGGGCGTCAACTTCGACGTGAAGAAGCTTTTCCTTAAGCCCGACTTCGACGTCACTGTCGCCGGCGCTAAGCTCACAGGCAAGGCCAGGCTCGATCCATGGCTGGTAGGCGCAGGTCTCACCTACCGCTTCTAAGGGCGAGCACCCTGAAGAGGCATTTTCCAAGTCCGCGCCCGGATCATCCGTGCCGAGAAGTGGGACCGCGATGGGTCTTAAGGGAGTTGTTGGCATGCGCGTAGAAAACGATCATTGCGACGTGATCGGTGTGCCGGCCGCTCCCACGCAACTTGATGATCTGTCTTCTGCGATTCTGCAGCAGAGGGGGGTGGCGCGGGTGTCGCTGCCTGGCGGTGTGGTGACCTGGGCGGCAGGCCGTCACCAGACGCTCAGGCGGATGCTTTCCGACCAGCGTTTCAACAAGGACTGGCGACAGTGGCGGGCGCTGCAGGACGGCGAGATTCCCGAGGATCATCCGCTGATCGGGATGTGCAAAGTGGACAACATGGCCACGGCGCACGGCGCCGATCACCGGCGCTTGCGCGGCCTGCTGTCCAGCAGCTTCGCGCCCAGTCGTATCGCCTTGCTGGCGCCACGGATCGAACAACGCGTCGATCACCTCCTGGCCGAGATGGCGCAGCGCGGCGGCAGTGCCGATCTGATGTGCGAGTTCGCTGTTCCGCTGCCCACCAACGTGATCGCCGAACTATTCGGTTTACCGGACGAACAGCGTGAAGAGATCGTCGCGCTCACCTACAGCCTGGCCAGCACCTCCGCCACAGCCGAAGAGGTGCGACAGACCCGGCAGCGCATCCCGGAGTTCTTCCGTCGTCTGATCGCGCTCAAGCGGCGCCGGCTCGGCGACGATCTGGCTTCGGCGCTGATCCTCGCACGCGACAATGGCGAGCTCGTTTCCGACACCGAGCTCATCGACATGCTGTTCATGGTGCTCTCTGCAGGCTTCGTGACTGTCGCCGGCGTCATCGGCAATGGCATGCTGGCATTGCTGACGCATCCGCAGCAACTGCACCTGGTGCGCAGCGGCCAAGTTCCGTGGTCACAGGCGATCGAGGAGATTCTGCGCTGGGGCAGCTCAGCGGCCAATCTGCCATTCCGCTATGCCACCCAGGACGTGGAGATCGACGGATGCATGGTGCGCCGCGGCGACGCCGTGCTGATGGCGTTACATGCGGCGAACCGGGACGAAAGGGCCTTCGGTCCGGGCGCCGACAAGTTCGATGTCACCCGGCGGCACAACCCGCACCTGTCGTTCGGCGAGGGGCCCCATTCGTGCCTGGGCGCTGCGCTGACGCGCCTGGAATTGGGCTGCGCCTTCCCCGCGCTGTTTGGGCGGCTGGAGGATCTGGCGCTGACAATCGCCGCGGAGGACGTTGTGTACATGCCGTCTTACGTCATTCGCTGCCCGCAGAGCCTGCCGGTCACCTTCCGCCCTTCCATGCCCTAGAGAATGCTGCATTCACCCCGGATTGACTGATTCTGAGTGGAAGGCTCGACCAGTTGTTCCGCGACTTGCCTGAGAAGCAGGCGCTCGGCGCGGCACCTGATGTCATCCCGAAGCTCGGGTGGTAAACGTTGTCGCACACGCCCTGCCCCAAACTTCGCTCCAGCTGGCTTTTCCCGGTATCGGACGCAGCGACCCGAATTCTCTACCAGCCGTATGGTCGAGGCCCTATAAGGAACCCGCAGGTGCGGAGTACAAACCGGGGCCTGCCGACGTACAACTCCGCTGCTTTTTAAAGGAATCCGGTATTGCCCCTGTGCCTGCCGATGATCCGTCACTTGAAATCCCCTGACCTGTTTGAGGCCATAGATCGCCTGCCAGCGCTCGGCACGCCGGTTAGCGATCAGGTATTCGAGGTCCGCAACCCATCGAGCGGCGAAGTGCTGGCAGAACTACCCGATATGGGCGTGGAGGAGGCACGCGCTGCGATCGACAAGGCCTACACGGCGCAGCCTAGATGGGCTGCGCTGACCGCCCGAGAACGCAGCGACGTTTTGTGGCGATGGCATGAACTGATCATTGACCAGGCCGATGATCTTGCCGCGATACTCACTGCAGAGATGGGCAAGCCGTTTGCCGAAGCCAAGTCGGAGGTTTCGCATGCGGCCGCGTATCTGCAATGGTACGCCGAAGAAGCCAATCGCATCTATGGCGAGACGATCCCCGCACCATCGATTGACCGTCGCATGATGGTGATCAAGCAGCCGATCGGTGTCGTCGGCACGATTACGCCGTGGAATTTCCCAGCGTCGATGGTGGCGCGCAAGATCTCGCCGGCCCTGGCGGCGGGCTGCGCGATTGTGCTTAAACCCGCTGAACAGACGCCGCTCGTGGCAGGCGCAATGTTCGCCCTCGCGCAGCAAGCCGGCTTTCCCGACGGCGTCATCAACCTGGTCTATGCGTCCGAAGGTGATGCCGTTGGACGCGAACTCTGCTCCAATCCCAAGGTGCGAAAGATCAGCTTTACGGGCTCGACCGAGGTTGGCCGGCTGCTCATGCGCCAGTGCTCGGACCAGATCAAGAAGGTCAGCCTCGAGCTCGGCGGCAATGCCCCTTTCATTGTCTTTGATGACGCCGATATCGACGCTGCGGTTGACGGCGCGATCCAGGCGAAATTCCGCAACGCCGGCCAGACTTGCGTTTCGGCGAACCGTCTTTACGTCCAATCGACAGTTCACGACGAGTTCGTCGAGAAGTTCGTGGAGAAAGTCCGGCACTTGTCGGTTGGCGACGGCTTCGCTGCCGGAGTGGATATCGGACCTCTCATCGACAGGCATGCTTTGGCCAAGATCGAGTCGCACATCGCAGATGCCGTTGCCAAGGGTGGGATTATTCGATGCGGGGCCGAACGTATCGGCAGGGTTGGCACCTTCTTCAGACCCACAGTCCTCACCGAAATTTCCAGCATCATGGCTGTTGCGCAAGAGGAGACTTTCGGGCCGCTGGCGCCGATCATTCGCTTCGAAGGTGCGGATCAGGTTGTGCGTGAGGCGAACGACACGATCTACGGCCTCGCCGCCTATTTCTATGCCTCGAACCTCAAGCGTGTCTGGCGCGTTGCCGAGGCATTGGAATACGGCATGGTTGGCATCAACACGGGGCGTATGTCTTCGGAAGCGGCGCCCTTTGGCGGCATGAAGCAGTCGGGCATCGGGCGGGAGGGTTCCCGCCACGGGCTCGAAGACTACCTCGAAATGAAATACCTCTGCATGGGCGGCATCTGATATCTATCTGGATGGACACCTCGGGCAGCGCAGACTCAACCAAAGGGATGATTCGGGCGCTTGGCAACCCTGTTGCGGATGGCTTCGGGCCGTTTCCGTACCCCCCCGGCGCGCGCGCCTTAAGTATGCATTAGACGTCCAGCTACGTTGAACCCCCTCTAAAGCGACGAGGCAAGGTGCCACCAGCGGACGGTAGGTTGCTCACCTATCCAAGCGCGGCACGTGTCGCCAGGCCAGTGTCTGCTGGAACTAAGAACGCGATTGCCCATCAGGTGCGCTGAGACAGCGAATATAGTCAACCTGACGGTGCAGGGCGTCCGCACGGCGAATTGGCGCCACCGAAACGTTTACGCCGCAACCTCCTTATCGCCGCACGGCCAACTGAGCGCCCTTCGCGCATCGCTCTGAATCGGTACAGTCGCCGGCATTCTCGCCTGGAGAAGATTCAGTGACACAAGACGTGCCCAGGCCGTGCATCCACGAAAGACATTGAGGGTTGATCCAATGATTACAGCGCATCTGCTCGACATGGACGGGGTCCTGGTCCGGGGCGGCCAGCCGATTTCTGGCTCGGTCGGCTATGTCGCCGGGCTAGTCGCCAGAGGTGAGCCGTTTCAGATCTTCACCAATAACTCGCGGTTCACGCCCGAAGATCATGCCGAGCGTCTAAGAGCGGTTGGCTTCGCCGTGCAGCCAGAGCACATCTACACATCAGCGCTCGCCACCGCGCGGTTCATGGCACTGCAAAAGCACGGATCAACTGCCTATGTCATCGGCGACCACGGTCTGGTCGAGGCCCTGCGGCAGGCAGGCTGCCGAATAACGGAGTTTGCCCCCGAATTCGTGGTCCTGGGAGATACCATTTCGTACCATTACGAGCAGATCGCAACTGGCGCCGAGCTTGTGGCGAAGGGCGCGCGTTTTCTCGCCACCAATCCGGATGCGACTGGCCCGACCGAGCGGGGCTCCCATCCGGCGTGCGGGGCTGCCGCAGCACTAATCGAGAAGGCCACCGGCCGTCAGCCTTATTTCGTCGGGAAGCCGAACCCGTTCATGATGCGCGGCGCGCTCGACCGGCTGGGAGTACGAGCTGTCGATACCATCATGGTCGGGGACCGCATGGATACCGACGTGCTCGCAGGGCTGGAATCGGGCCTGAGAACTGCCCTTGTGCTTACTGGGGTGACCAAACTGGCTGACATAGAGCGGTATCCATTCAGACCGGACTACGTGGTCGAGTGCCTTGCCGATCTGGGCCAGATCATAGTGAACCAATAAGCCGAACGCACCCGTACACGAAGACCGAACGCTCCTCTACGTTCCGCATGCCGCCGTCAACCTGGGCAATGATCGGGAGGAACAGCCGGCCCGCATCCAGAAAAGAAGTGATAAGCGTGACAACTTAGTCGAAGTACACCCATGTGGGGCAAGAGCAAGTTCATTCGTGAGCTTCACTGCTTTAGTTCTGCGCGTTCCAGCGATCGCACCGGAGTTGATCCGGTGATTACCGTGTGCGCCCGTTGTCGGATCCTCGACGATGTCCGCGATGTAACACAACGCTTCCAGAGCGATTGCATTGTTCCGAAACGATTTTCCCAGTTGGCACGACAGATACAGTCCTGTGCGCAAGAGCACTGCGACGCCGCCGACCCGAGAAGACCCCACCTGATGATCACGCTGTTCCAACATGCGGGCACCGCCTCCAATACTGAGCGCCGATCAGACGGAAGCCATCGCGCTTTCATTTCTCTGGTTGTCCGGACATGACCGAATTCGATTTCGGGCCAACTGTGAATGCACCCGACGATGACCCCCATCTTTGGCTTGAAGATGTGGAAGGCGAATGGGCACTTGCGTTGACGGCCGGCCAGTCGGAAAACACCCTGAAGCACTTCGGTGGACGCAGTTCGAGCGCGACGGGGCGGCGCTGACAGCGATTTTCGACCGACCCGACCGTCGTATGCGGCTTTGGACGAAAGAGACCGATCAAAGCAACGCGTATTCGCATAATCACATAAACATCTCGTTATATGGTATTGACAAGGAGCGAGGCGGCTGTGATTGTGCGCATGTCATGGTTCTCCGCGCGGCACTGCCGTAGCGGAGCTAAGAGGGAAGCCGGTGCGATGCCGGCGCTGCCCCCGCAACTGTTAGCGGCGAGCCAAGCCCATTGATGTCACTGAGGCGAACGGCCTCGGGAAGACGGGCAGAGGCTTTGACCCGCGAGCCAGGAGACCTGCCACGACGAACAACGTCCACGGGCGGGGTGTCTGGTGGTCGCGGTAGCTCGGCTTCGTGCCGCCTACTCGCGCGTTCCTTGTCCCCCGCCCCAACCATCGGGGTATGGCATGACTATCTCTCAACGAATTCCTGTAGCAACGCTCGGCGTGCCGCGTATCGGTCGACGGCGGGAACTGAAATTCGCGCTTGAAAACTACTGGTCCGGAAAATCTCCCGCTGCCGACTTGCTCGCGACGGCGAAGACGCTGCGTGCCGCTAGCTGGAGGGAGCAGCACGATCGCGGCGTGTCGAAAATCCCGTCCAACGATTTCTCACTTTATGACCATGTGCTCGACACCGTCGCCATGGTCGGCGCCGTGCCGCCACGATACGCCTGGACTGGCGGCGAGGTCCCACTCGATATCTATTTCGCTATGGCGCGCGGCAACCAAGGTCAGGCCGCGGATTGTGGACATGCCGGTGACGAGCATGCGGCCAATGGGCATGGCCTTGCCGCGATGGAAATGACCAAATGGTTCGACACCAACTACCACTACATTGTGCCGGAACTCACGGACGATCAGAGCTTTGCCCTCTCGTCGGCGAAACCGGTCGATCATTTCCTCGAGGCCAAGGCGCTCGGCATCCACACTCGCCCGGTCCTGCTTGGACCGGTTACCTTTCTCAAGTTGGCGAAGTCGCCTGAGGAAGGTTTCAACCCTATCGCGCTCCTGCCACGGCTGCTGCCCGTCTACGAGGAGCTCCTGCAGAGGCTAAAGCTCGCGGGAGCCGATTGGGTGCAGATCGATGAGCCGGCGCTCGTGCTCGATCTGATTCCCAACGAACGGGATGCGCTCCAATTCGCCTACTCCCGGCTGTCGAAAGCAGCACCCGAGTTGAAGATCATGGTCGCTACCTATTTCGGATCGCTGGGAGACAATCTCGAGACCGCAATTTCTCTGCCCGTGGCGGGACTGCACGTGGATCTCGTGCGCGCTCCAGAGCAGTTGGAGGCCGTCGGCCGGCTCGCGCAGAAGGAGCTTGTGCTCTCGCTCGGGCTGATCGACGGCCGCAACGTCTGGCGCGCGAACCTGCCTGCCATATTTGACGGTATCAAGCCGATTGTCGCCGGTTGGCCGCTGCAGCGGGTGGAGATTGCCCCGTCCTGCTCGATGCTGCATGTGCCGATCGACCTCGACATGGAGACGGCACTCGATGCGGATGTGAGGTCGTGGCTCGCCTTCGCAGCGCAAAAGACCGACGAGCTGGTCGTGCTCGCCCGTGCCCTGACCGAAGGCCGGGACGCAGTCGCCGCCGAACTGGAGGCGTCGGCTGAGGCTGCCGCCGTTCGCGCGACATCCGCGAAGGTGCATGATCCGCTCGTCGAAGGCAGGCTCGCCAGCATCAAGGTCGGCATGACGCGCCGGAAGAGCGCATTTGCCGTCCGCTCCAAGCTTCAGGCCGACGCGTTTGGCTTGCCCTCCTTCCCCACCACGACGATCGGCTCCTTCCCGCAAACAGCCGAGATTCGCAAGGCGCGGGCAGCTCATGCCAAAGGCCAGCTGAGTTACATCGACTATGAAGCGTTCCTGAAGAAAGAGATAAAAGCCGCCGTTCGCTGGCAAGAAGAGATCGGACTCGACGTGCTGGTCCACGGCGAATTCGAGCGCAACGATATGGTGCAGTATTTCGCCGAGCAGCTCTGCGGCTTCGCCTTCACGCAACACGGGTGGGTGCAGAGCTATGGCTCGCGTTTTGTGCGACCCCCGATCATAATTGGAGATGTGTCGCGACAAAATCCGATGACACTACATTGGTGGCGATACGCCCAGTCGCTAACGCTGAAGTCGGTGAAGGGCATGCTTACCGGCCCGGTGACGATCCTCAACTGGTCCTTCGTCCGAGACGACCTTCCGCGCTCAGCCGTCTGCCGCCAGGTCGCGCTCGCCATTCGCGATGAAGTGAGCGACCTTGAAAAGGCCGGCGCCAAGATGATCCAGATCGACGAAGCCGCACTGCGCGAGGGCTTGCCGCTGCGCCAGGCCGACTGGGAGGCCTATCTCGACTGGGCCGTCGAATGCTTCCGGCTGGCTTCAACGGCCGTCGAGGATGCGACCCAGATCCACACCCATATGTGCTACTCTGAGTTCGGCGACATCGTGGACGCGATTGCCGCAATGGATGCCGATGTGATCTCCATTGAAACGTCTCGCTCGCAGATGGAACTGCTCGATACGCTTCGAACCTTCAAGTATCCGAACGATATCGGTCCTGGCGTCTATGACATTCACTCGCCGCGGGTCCCGGAAGTGGGCGAAATTTCCAACCTCATTATGCTTGCGCGCGATCGATTGTTGGACCGCCAACTGTGGGTGAATCCCGACTGCGGCCTCAAAACGCGCAGATGGGAGGAGGTCCGCCCTGCCCTGGTGAACATGGTGGCTGCGGCACGCGCAATTCGGGAAAAAGCGCAGACGGCGTAGGGCTCGGTGACACTCGCCGGGGATGAGCGGCGACGCTGCACCCCGTGCGAAGTAGGTTGAGTCTATCCGGCTCACCCAAAGAAATCGAGCTGCCGGTGACGAAGCGCCTCGGCAACCTTGGCCTGGCCGAGGCCTTTGTTATGGAGCGTCGAAGTCAGCTGTTCCAAAGGTCGGCGTTGGTGGCGATCGAAGGAGGCGGGCCCTCAAATGAGCCGGCCAGAAACGAGACGGCTGACCGCAAGCCAGTTTCGGATTATTCCGGATTGGGATCATCCAGTATCACTATCATCTTTCCGATGTTGATCGCCGAAACCTCCACTCCCGATCATCGGCGACCATCGGGAGAGGCGTCGCGGAGCGTGTTCCGGGAAACCGGATGCAGCGCTAAGCTGGGGAACGTTCAAACAGCACTTCTGGAGACTATTGAGGCGGCATCGCGCTCTGCCATCTGCAGCGGGCCAACTCCCGCGCAATGGCCCGTCTGCCTCTGTCTCCAACCACGACCGCCGCAGCCGAGCCGAGCGGCCGGTGCTGGCTGGCGGACCCCCTGTGTTTTGATGGTGAAGGTCCGGCGCCGGACCAGGAAAGCCATCGCGGAAAGCGCCGGGTTGGCTTGCTCCTGGCGATGCCGGCAGCGGTGTTCGAACCGTGCCAAGCAGCGATGCGCAAATGGGCGAAATTCATGAGCGGGGTCATAAATCTCAATCGTTGCGTAGAATGCGTGCTTCGAGCGCGGCTGCGACGAAAGCTCGTCGAGCGGCTGGCGCATGGGTCTTACCGCGTAACACCTGCAGACAGATGTCCATCGCTATTCTGCGTTTATCGGTCTCATGATGCAGATCCCGCAGCAAGATAGCGGCCGCGTCGTTGACGTCGAACACGATACGCTCTGAGCTGCGGCGGCTGACCTGAACAACGACTGGCCTCTCAAATCTGATCAACCCGGTCATCCCCCCTCCTCCACAGCCACTTGCGGCAAACTGCCCGGGTCGTATTTGTTTACTCGGTCGAACGCGACCGCTGCACCTGCGCCGCCGAACCTGGCCATCGGCGGGCAAGCGATCGCCATGGGGCGCGTCTGGCCATGGTCAGCTTGCGTGCGATCTGCGGTTTTGCAGTCGGTGGTGAGGAGCTGCTTCTCATTCGCGTGGTCTAGCCATGAAACCTGGACAATAGTGCACTGTTTGACGCGCCTTGCCAGTCCCAAACATATCGTCGAAGTCTACACCTGCACTTTTCCACTGCCCGATCTGCAGGCGGCAATCCACTGCATCGCCGAGGTTGGATCTTCCAATATGGCGACCCGCTTCGCAAAGCCGAAAAAGGCATTGCGCGCCGTGCTTACCGGCTTGCGCCCATCGTATGCATCGTAGCATGCCCTCAGGGCGGCTTCGTGGATCACGTCTCTGCGTTCTTCCGGCCATTCATTGAGAAAATCGATCGCATCCGCAAGGCCGGCAATCTCTTGGACGATGTGCGTTGCGCGCTTCACGAAAAGGGGGTTGCTGAAAGCCTTAGCGTGCATTCGTTTCTCCCAACTATCCGAATAACCAATTTGCGTGAAGAGGCGCCGCATCGACGCGGCCCAACCATGGCACAGCGGTGTTGTCAGGACGATGACGGTTGAAGAGGAATGTCCTGCGACTGCGGCCGGGTCTGTAGCGATCCGCCAACAGATCGTGCAATGGCTTGGTTGCCATCAAACGCCATCGTCACTATTAAGCTATGAATTGATTCTCCACCGCCTAGTCTAAGCCCGCAGGAGCTTTTCATGACCGAAGAAACTGAGACGAAAGCTGACAACCTCATCGAACTCACCGCCCATGTCGTCTCAGCCTATGTTTCGAACAATCCGGTTCCCGTCGGTGAACTGCCTGGGCTTATCGGCCAGATCCACATCGCATTGAAAGGCAGTGCCGGTGGTGCCGCACCAGAAAAGTCGGAACCTCTCAACCCTGCCGTACCGATCAGAAAATCGGTTACACCCGACTACATTGTCAGCCTTGAGGACGGTAAGAAGTTCAAGTCGCTCAAACGTCACCTGGCTACACACTATGGCCTTACCCCCGCCGAATATCGCGCCAAATGGGGGCTGCCGGCGGACTATCCCATGGTGGCACCGAACTACGCTGCCGCGCGCTCGGCATTGGCCAAGACCATGGGCCTGGGCCGCAAACCGAAGGAACCAGGTGCGCCGGCCCCTGCCAAGCGCGCCCGTAAGAAAGCCGCAGCCTGACCGCACTTTTCAAGGATCGACTAAGCGGATGCGGCATGATTTCGCACTTGCGAGATACAATTTGTGCATTGCAATATCCGCGGCTATCGATATGATCATGTTGTCGGCCATCTACTCCTCCCAGATGTGGTGCCGACGCTGAATGGGGCGCACCTCCTCCCGTGTCTCATTCGAAATCGAGCCCGCTGCCACCTCCTCCCGGCAGCGGGCTTTTTCTTTGTCTGAGCCGCGATTTCGGTCTTGGACCAACGCATTGGCGCTAAGCGAGGCGGATGCTCCGAACCTCCGGGCCGCCTTTCTTGCCCTGCCCGCATTGGACAAACAGCTTCTGCCCTTCATCAGCATGCTTAGTCCTGATCGGGTTGGCACGTGGCAGGAACGAAGATGTCCTTCTCACCGTTTCAGGAGCAAGGAAGCCGAAGCCCTTTTTGCGGATTGTACCACTTGACCGTGCCCTCGCTCTCCAATTGGGCACTCGTCCGGCGGCGGGCTCTCTAGCGCTACGCGTATGTAGCTGAGTTTCGCGGTCTGATTACAGACCTCCAGCACCTGAGAGACCTGGTGACCTCTTGGACTTTCTTCCGCCGTGAACTTGAGACGCCTTCCCTCGGAAACACCGCGGCTCCCGGCCGCCCGCAGCACCCGGATGTGCCTCGATGCCCTCCGGCAATTTGACAAAGCCAAAACCCTTGCTGGTCTTGAACAAGATCACGTCGGCGTCGACAGCGGGTGCGGTTACGGTCGACGAACGCAGAAAGTAGCTTGGCTCGGAAGACCGTTCCGCAAAAGAAACCGTGTCATCGTCATGGCGATGCTGGCGTGGCTCACGATGGTCCTATGATTGCCCATCATCGTCCAACTGTCTTAAACAGCGCACTGCGCTCCCGGCAGGATGATCTCAATCGGGCGGGCGATGCGTTCATGTCAATTCAGGAGTCGGCCTCTTCCCCGCTGTATCGCACGGCCGACCTGTTGGCTCACGAGGTCGACCACGGCGGGTGAGCAAGATATGCGATAGGTCGAGCTGCTGATCGGAACGCTTCCCCATATCGCATGGCAGAAGGTTCGCACTGGAGGGCGACACCATCACCCTTTCCGATCGTGGCATGCCGGAGCTGCTTCTCACGCGGATGCGCATCCGACATCTCGATTTACGCGCATCGCCCCGCACGGTCCGCAGGAGGGGAGACGGGGCCGCCCGTCGTTGAATAGCCCGGCTAGATCGACCCCGCCTGCTCGGCCTCACGGCGCAGATTCTGGCGCGGGCGTGGGCCGATCTGCTGGATCACCAGCCCCGCGGCCAGCGAGCCGAGGTCGCCGCAATCCTTGAGGCTGCGTCCGCTCGTGTAGCCGAAAAGGAAGCCGGCGGCATAGAGATCGCCGGCTCCAGTCGTATCGAGCAGTTCCTTGATCTTCGTCGCCTCGATGGTGACGGTCTCATCGCCGCGCACGATGACCGAACCTTTCTCGGAACGGGTGACGGCGGCTATTCTGCAATCCTTGCGGATGGCGGCGAGCGCCTCCTCGAAGGAAGCGGTCTGGTAGAGCGACTTGATCTCGTGGCTGTTGGCAAAGACGATGTCGACGGTGCCCGAACGCATCAGCTCGAGGAACTCGTCGCGATATCGGTCGACGCAAAAGGAATCCGACAACGTCATCGACACTTCGCGGCCCGCCGCATGAGCCAGCTTGGCCGTCTGGCGGATGGCTTCCTTGGCGCGCGGCGGATCCCACAGATAACCCTCGAAATAGGTTACCTTGGCCCCGGCCGCCTTGTCTGGCTCGACATCCTCCGGTCCGAGCTCGACGCAGGCGCCGAGATAGGTGTTCATCGAGCGCTCGCCGTCCGGCGTGACGAAGATCATCGAGCGAGCCGTCGGCGGCTCGCCTTGCAGTGGCTTGGTGTCGAAGGCCACGCCCTGGGCGCGGATATCATGGCTGTAGATGTCGCCCAACGCGTCGTTGGACACCTTGCCGAAGAAGGCGGCCCGTCCGCCGAAGCTCGCCACGCCCGCCGCCGTGTTGCCGGCGCTGCCGCCGGAAGCCTCGATCGCCGGTCCCATGCGGCTGTAAAGCAGTTCGGCGCGCTTGGCGTCGATGAGGTTCATCGCGCCCTTGATGATGCCGTTGGTCTCGAGAAAAGCCTCGTCGCACTGCGCGATGATGTCGACAATGGCATTGCCGATGCAAAGCACGTCATATTCCGGCATCAAAATCTCCGCCAACGGAACCACCTGGCTATCTGGCATGCCGGGCGCGCGCGGGTCTAACGAGTTGAAATGGATTGCAGCATTCGCTTGATCCAACGGCCCTCACGCAGCTGCCGGTCCTGCTTCACGCAGCAAGTCGTCGGCTCTGTCCGTCTTTTCCCAGGTGAACTCAGGCTCTTCACGGCCGAAGTGCCCGTATGTCGCGGTCTTGCGGTATATCGGGCGTAAGAGATCAAGCATCTTGATGATGCCTTTCGGTCGGAGATCGAAAAGCTCAAGAACAAGGCGCTCTATCTTTTTTTCCTCAATCCTTGCGGTTCCGAATGTGTTGACCATGACAGAAACCGGACTGGCCACGCCGATCGCGTAAGCAAGCTGAACCTCGCAGACCTCTGCAAGGCCGCTGGCAACGATGTTCTTTGCGACGTACCGCGCCGCATAGGCGGCCGAGCGGTCAACCTTGGATGGGTCCTTGCCCGAAAAGGCGCCGCCGCCGTGACGCCCCGTTCCACCGTAGGAATCGACGATGATCTTGCGCCCAGTGAGGCCGCAGTCGCCGGCGGGCCCGCCGATCACGAACCGCCCTGTTGGGTTGACCAGAAATCTGATCCCAGAAGTATCAAGGTGGGTCGGCAGGACCGGTTTTATGATCTCCTCAATGACGCCATCGCGGACTGTATCTTGGGAGACCGCCTCGTCATGCTGCGTTGACAGGACTATGGTGTCCAGCGCCACCGGGCGAAGACCCTCGTAGCGTACGGAGACTTGAGATTTCACATCCGGACGCAGCCAGCCAAGCTGTCCCGTTTTTCGGACCTCTGCCTGTCTTTTCGTCAAATGGTGAGCGAGTTGGATCGGCAAGGGCATCAATGTATCCGTCTCATTGCATGCGAATCCAAACATGAGGCCCTGATCCCCCGCGCCCTGCTCGAGATCCTGCCCTCGTCCTTCGTCAACACCCTGGCTTATGTCGGGCGACTGCTCGGTGAGAGCCAGAACGACGGCGCAACGTCGACCATCAAAGCCAATGGCATCGTCGTCATAGCCAATGTCGAGGATCGTATCGCGAGCAACTTGAGTGTAATCGATCTGGGCATGGCTGGTGATCTCGCCAGCCAGAACGACCATCCCTGTCTTCACCAACGCTTCACAGGCGACGCGCGCCTTCGGATCGGTGCGGAGGACCGCATCGAGGATGGCATCGGAGATGTTATCTGCCATCTTGTCGGGGTGTCCCGCGCCGACGGATTCGGAAGAGAACACGAACTGCCTGGTCATATGCCCTCGCTTCAGGTGTTGGAGTTAGGTGGGGAGTTTCCGAACTGGGTGGCTTACCGGTCGCTGATGCCCGGGACGTCGAACGCAGCGCAGAAGTCGGCAACGTCCCTTCGTACGCTCGCATGAACATCCTGGTCATCGGGCTCGCGGCAGACGGAGTCGATGAAAGCGGCGATCTGCACCATTTCCCCCTCGCGCATGCCCATGGACGTCACCGCTGGCGTCCCTAAGCGGATGCCGCTTGTGAGCGCCGGATGCCGCCGGTCACCCGGCACCATATTAAAGTTCGTAATGATGCCTGCCCTTGCCAGGCGCTCGGCATAGGCTTTGCCTGACAGCGGCCGGTTCCTAAGATCAAGGATCAGCATGTGATTGTCAGTGCCCCCGGTGACGAGTTCATAACCTCGCTCCAGAAGCGCCTGGGCCAGAGCCTTGGCGTTGTTGACGATCTGCTGACCGTAGATACGAAAGGACGGGTTCGCTGCCTCCTGCAAAGCGACGGCAAGCGCGGCGATAGTATTCATATGCGGTCCGCCTTGCAGGAGAGGGAACACGGCGCGGTCAATGCGTTTGGCCAGATTGTGTTTGCTCTTCGGATGATAGAGTGGCTGATAACGGTCTTCATTCCTTGACAAAATAAACCCACCGCGGGGGCCGCGGATCGACTTGTGAGACGTGCTGGTGACCACATCGCAATGGGGCACGGGGTTCGGATGCACTCCTGCGACAACCAGGCCGCTGATATGGGCGACGTCGGCCACGAGATAGGCGTTCGCCTCCGAAGCAATTTCGGCCATTGCCGCGTAGTCAAAAATACGCGGATAAGCAGTTCCGCCGACCCAAATTAGCTTCGGGCGTTCCCGCCTGGCTGTCTCGCGCAATTGGTCATAGTCAATTTGCTGCGTCTTTTCGTGCAGCCTGTATGGAACTCGCTGATAATCGGTGCCGGAGAAGTTGACTGCCCAACCGTGCGTCAGATGGCCGCCTTCGGGTAAAGGCAAGCCCATGACTTTGTCTCCGGGAATCAAAAGCGCGCGATAGACTGCCTGATTGGCCGGAGAGCCGGAATATGGCTGCACGTTAGCGTGTTCACAGCCGAATAGCGCCTTTAAACGCTCGATAGCGACGTTTTCAAGCTCATCGACGATCTCGTTTCCGGCGTAGTAGCGCGCACCGGGGTATCCCTCGGCATACTTGTTAGTGAAAATCGACCCGGTCGCTTCCAACACTGCCGAGGAGGCAAAGTTCTCGGAGGCGATAAGTTTGAGGGTTGTCCGCTCCTGGCGCTCCTGTCTTAGAAGCAGTTCATGAACGCGGTAATCGACGTGGACCAAGGAAGACCGTCCGAAAGTGTCGGGCTGCGCGATGGCACCCTGGGCGCAGTTGCTCATGGTAATTCGCGCTCCAGTTGGATGGATCTATTCCCCATCAAACAGGCGGTCCCCTTGGACCGCCCGTCTTGTACCGCCTCGAGCCGCTCCAGGTCCCGCTTGTGATACCCATCGTCGTGGGGGAGTAGATCGACCAAGAATTGGACCAACCCTCCGTCCTTGCCCCCTGCATTGAGATGATATGAGGACCAAGGACGTTGTCCGTTGCCGCAAAGAAAGTCGGCTCTGGCTAGCAGCCGGACGTGTCGTGCAACGCGCTCGCGACGAAGATCGAGAATTTCCGCTAGCTCGCAGACAGTCAGGTCGGCATGCGCGCAAAGGCCCAGGATCCGAAGGCGATCAAGATGTGCTGCTGTCATTAGGCGATCGACAAGCATCAACATTGGTCAGCACGACGCCAAATAGAAGAACCAAACCCTTGTCCTGCTGGCTTTGTCATTTCGCACACTTCGCAAATGCTGTTCGGTGGTGGAACATAAAACGACACCAGATTTCTGCCGCCACTGAAGTCGAAATTTGTGGTGAGACTACCATTGACAGCGAATTGCATTTGCAAAGATTCCATGAATTTCCTCGCAGTATCTGTTGCAATGCCTACACAAGAACGCAACGAACTTGGGAGGTACTGGTAAGACGGCAAGGCTGGCGAATTACCTTTTCCCAGGCGGCAGAGCTACACTGCATGGTGCACCTCATCCGCCATTTAAGATTTCGTGTCACGGAAGGATCGCAAAACCGTCGTGCCGACTCCCAGCGCCATTTGGCGAGGCGCGGACGCCAAACCCGGCATGAAGGCTCTAGAGGATTCGAAGCAGGCGACTCGGCCGGCATATCCGGCGATCACTCAGAGCTGGCGGCGCGACTGGCAGCACGTCGTGCCTCTTCGCCTATCCAAGTGCGCGCAGCATCATTTACACGACGGATGCGGTTGAAATGTGCCGCGGCGCGTCGGCGTCATTCCAAATAGCGCTTAATCGTCTTCAGTCCGGATCGATGTGGCGGACACGGAGGGCTTGTGCCAGTTCATAATGCGTGACGATGGTTGGGTTCCTTTTGCCCTTCTCCGACCGTTGATTTTACTGCAGGCTGAAGCCGGAATCTCGGCAAGCTGCTCCTGCCTCAAGCCGGTCTTCTCCCTTGTCCTCGCGCATTTCGTCCAAACAGCAGCGCTGTTGGTGACGCAAGTTGCGCCATGGGAGCACGCGGATGGCGGCTCGAAGAAAGCGGGCTCAGTTCACTGGCGGCCGGCTGCGCGCCATCAAGCTTGATTTTGGAAATCCGGGATGGGCCGGATCGCGTTTGTTACTGCGGCCTAATCAACTCACAAGGATCAACGTCAAGCGCTTTTGCGAGCTGGCCAAGCACACTGACGCTTGCGGAAACCCGAGCACGCTCGATCGAGCCCACATAGCGCATGCTCAGCTCTGCGCGGGCAGCCAATTCTTCCTGCGTCAGGTCCTGATCATGGCGCAAACGACGCATGTTGATCGCCATGACCTCCTTGAGGTCCATGGGAAGAAGGGACCAGAACCGGAACTATCGTTCTAGGAACGATCGTTCCTATTCGATATGATTAGTCCAACGAGCAGATGTCTTGCCCCTCAAGATAACGACAAACCCGAACCGCAGGAGGTCGCGATGAAACCCAAAGTTCAAGACGAAGTCCCGTGGTCGGACCGTCTGACCGCTTACGACAACGAGCACTTCACGATCTATATGAGGCTCCTGGACGCCTGCGCCGACGATGCCAGCGAAGACGAGATGGCGCAGCTCGTCCTCGGCATCGATCCGATGCGAGAACCTGAGCGCGCCCGAATGGCGGTTCGCAGCCATCTCGATCGGGCAAACTGGATGGTTACGACTGGATACAAAGAACTGTTCGCGCGCTGACCGCCTCCAGGTGAGCTATACAAATCACTTTCAGGCGAGGAAATCCTGATAGCCACGATCCATGAGCACGTGACCGCGCCGGACGGCACGGCGAATGCGATCGCGAAGGTGGTTGCGCGGATCCGTCCAGTCGGCCTGGACGCGTTGCCGGCCCAACAGGGCCCTTGCGATTTCACGGTGCGATGCACCGGCTAGCGAGCCGTCAAGGGCCTGGAGGACAAAGCGCAGACGGCTGGCGCGCGCTTCGGGCGGAAATAGCCTGTCGGGAAATTGTCCAGTCGCGTGAAGAGCATTGAGGCATTCGAACGCATTCAACTGCTGTCTCATCCGATCGGCGGGCCAGATCGCGTCGACGGAAAGCCGAACGGGGCGCAAGACGTCCGCGCCCTCGACAACAAGTTGTAAATCCCGGTGAGCATTTCGCAGCATGACATGCTGGCGACCGTCCGCCGTGATCACGAGTGCCGCCCGACATGGCATTGCAGCGAGATCAAACGAAAGCGTTTCGGGCGACAATGCCTTTTCTGCAATGACCGGCAGGACATGCGGGCATTGGCGGGAGCACCAGAACACATTCGCATCAGGCCTCAACGAGCTTGCGAAACAGGAGCCCCCACCGCGTCAGATCGAGCGACGATCTCACCACGTCTATGTCGAAGCGCCTTTCTGCAAATTCTGCGTGCTCAAGCGCGTGCCTCAAGTCACGCTGGCAGGCCGGATTGCGCCGAAGGAATTCCCAGGCCCAGCCGCGTTGGGTCAGGTAGCGCGTATAGCGATAGGATTTCTCATCCTGCCAGTCCGGCCAGTCGGCGTCATTGCCAATCATAATCATATCAGGCCCCCGTGCAGATCACCGGTGCCACAGCACAGGACTGCCATTGTGGCGGACCGCAGCAAGGCTCTCCTCTGAGACATCCAAAAAGCCGGCAAAGGCGCGCGTGGTACCGATTGTCTGGGGCGGACCGATCCGGGCGAGCGGCCATCCGGCGCGACGCAGGAATAGCTCTGTGGGCAAATCCGTAACCGGGTGTCGTTCTTCCTTCCAACAGCGTCGAAAAGACGTCTGGAGCATCGTCGGCCTCGTCGAGGACAGAGGGCGTACGCCGCCCCCGACGGGACCGGCGAAACCGCGCAACACGAGATAGTGGGGTTTCACGGCCTCGAATGAATCGATCTCGAAGCCGCCGGTAGTGCACACCTTCCAGCCGAGCCGCTCCTTCAAGACGCGCAAGCGCAGCCGATGCAGTTCGTGAAGTTCGTCGAAGGCGCAGTACCAGCCGGGCGCAATAGGCTCAATCATGATGGTCTTCTCGCAGGTATGACCCTGCCATTGGAGGCGAACCATCATGCCGCGACTGCCTGTGCATTTGCACAGGTAGATCAAGGAGGGATTCTGTTCCTCAGAGGATTGATGATCTTGAGGAGGCCAGCAGCGTCACCGCCTGATTTTTGGTTCGCACGCCGAGCTTCTTCTTGGCATTGTCCAGATGGAAAGCGGCCGTGCGCTCCTTGATGCCCAAGATGCAGCCGATCTCCCAGGCGGACTTGCCCTTTGCCGTCCATTCCAGGCATTCGTACTCACGTGGCGTCAGCGAAACACCATCCACCGTCAGACCACCGGAAAGCTTGCGGCGAACGCCAATGTGAAAGCACATCGCCATAATCTCGAGCGCCTGCTCATATTGCTCGGTTACGCGCAGGAATGTCGGATCGAGCCTGCCTGCCGCGAAGGTCATCGCAGCGACACCGCCGCGGCGATCGACAAGTGGAATCGTCAGTCCGCAGCAGATGCCGAATTCGGAAGCCTCATCGAAAAGCTGTTGCTGTCGCGCTGAAATGCCGGCATAGCCGAATCCCGGTCCCCACTGAAAGGGACATTCGCTGCATCGTGCCCATTCTATGACCGGGTCGATCCTTTCATATTGTTGGCGCATGTAGTGCGACGTCCAGCCGGAATGATAGTTCGATATCAGCCTGGGTTCTGTGACGCGATCAGACACCAGAGACAGATAGGCGAATGCGGGAATGTCGAAGGCGCCGGCGGCGCTGGCGAGTGCGTTATGGAAGTCGACTTCATCAACGCTTAAAGACAACTGATCCAGCAAAGTTTCGAAGACGAGCTGCATTTTGTCCTGCGGCTGTTTCAATTAAACCTAGGAGTTAGCAAGCTACGGCGAGAAGACTTGCCCCCGAGATTCGACGCTGGAGAAAGTTCACCGCGATGACTACTCTCCGGGCCTTGGATCATATGAAAGGAGTGCACGCGACCTCGACGCCGGCTGCCCTAAACCGCGGGTCCGAAGCTGCGATTGTGGGCGGTTGCCATGGTGAATAGAAATATTGAAGCTCGATGTGCATCCGGATTTGCAGATGACCTCCTTCTCGAACTGTCGATTGCGGACGCGCTACAATCACGCAGATCCATCGGGTCAGAAAAGGCGCCCCGCCGGCGGGGAGGTACACCGGCAGGGCGCGCCGCACAAAAGCCCCGGTCGTTGGGCAACAGGACAGCGGCGGCAGAACTGATTTGGTTACCGCTTGATCGAAGTCTGAAGCATGCTTAGAATCTGACGGCTTCAAGTTTAGCAGTTTCGGTCGGTTCGGCGTGAAATGCGCAGTCAGTCCCTTCTTCACCAATGGGACGTCAATGGGCGACCAGTCCTAATGCGAGGGTGACGTCTGGTCCCGGGGAAAGTTCATCCCAGGGAGCACCAAGTTGGTTACCCGGGACGGCGTCAAACCGGGGGCTCGCATTCCGTTGGCGCTCCGTTCATATCGCATTCTCGGCCTTCAGCGCGCGATAGGTCGTCTCGATCGATTTCGCGGTTGCGTCCACGATTATGTCGATCTCCTTCCGGGTGATGATCAAAGGCGGGGCAAAGCCGAGGATATCGCCGTGTGGCATGGCGCGGCCGATGACACCGTTCTCGAACAGAGCAGCGGCTGCGCGAACGCCGACCTGAAGATCGGATGCAAACGGTATCCTCTGCTTTGGATCTCGCATCAGCTCTACGGCAGAGAGGATTCCGACACCACGAACCTCGCCGACCATGGGGTGTCCCGCCAGTTCGGCATTCATGCGCGCATGCCAATACGGTCCGACATCGCGCACATGCTCCAGAATATTTCTTTCCTTCAGGAGTCGAATATTGGCGAGCGCGGCCGCAGCGCAAAGCGTGTGACCCGAATATGTCCAGCCATGGCCGAGGGCGCCGTGCTTCTCTGTTCCTTGTTCCAAGACCGACCAGACGCGGTCTCCAATGATTGATCCGGAGATGGGCAGGTAGGCCGAACTCAAACCCTTGGCAATGGTCACGAAGTCCGGCCGCATGCCATAGAGGTGAGAACCGAACTTCTCACCGGTTCGTCCAAACCCGCAGACCACTTCGTCGGCGATGAGGAGGATATCGTATTTGTCGAGCACGCCTTGGATAGCGGTCCAATATCCTTTTGGGGGCGGAACGATGCCGCCTGTCCCAAGCACCGGCTCTCCGATAAACGCTGCAACGGTCTCCGGGCCTTCAGCGAGGATAAGGGCTTCAAGTTCGTCCGCGCAGCGTTTCGAGAACGCTTGCTCACTTTCGCCGTCATACGCTTGGCGATAGTGGTGCGGCGTCGTGGTATGGCGGACCAAGTCCAGCGGCAGGTCGAAGAAATTATGGAAAAAGGCAAGGCCCGTCAGGCTACCGGTGACCAGCCCAGACCCGTGATAGCCTCGATGTCGCGAGATGATCTTCTTCTTTTCAGGGCGGCCTAGAATGTTGTTGTAGTACCAGACCAGCTTGATGTTGGTTTCGTTGGCGTCGGAGCCCGAAAGGCCGAAAAAGACCCTTTGCATGTTCTGGCCAAAATACTCGACCACTGCCTCTGCCAAGAGGGCGACTGGCTCTGTTCCTTGACTTGCATAGACATGGGCGAACGGCAATTCGTGTGCTTGCCTGGCAATGGCCTCGGCAATTTCCGTGCAGCCATATCCTATATTGACGCAGTAGAGCCCACCGAAACCGTCGAGGCTCTTTCGACCTTCGGTATCCCAGATGTACACGCCTTCCGCACCGGCCATGATCCGATTTGGGGTCTCCCCTCGGCTGTGCTTGGCCAGATGCGTAGATGGATGAAAGACGAAGCTTCGATCCTTCTCTCTGAGTTGCTCGGTTCCCAGATTGCTCAACCGCATAGTCCCTCTCCTCGCGATGGATTGGCGAAGGGCACTCGGCCCGCCGCCTCCTTAGACAATTAGCATACCGCAAACGCCTCTCCAGTTTCGCGGGAATGCACGTCATTCCCCGACGAATTCGCGGAATCGCGATGAAAAGCCGTGCAAACCCAGCCCTCGGCGTTACCGTCGCCTTAGCGCGGACATGGGATCGGTGAATTGAAGACCATAGGTTTGGTCACGCGAAGGCTGGTCGGGATTTGCTGACGGACGCGTTCATTCACGAGCTCAGCGAAACTGGCCCTTATTGCATGCGGGCGCTGCCGGGTTCTGTTCGCGCGGGCGTGTCAGCGAAAGGTACCGCATATGGTTGGGAGATGGTGGTACGAGATGCGCCGTCCGTAGGCCGCCGTGCTGGAGACCAGCAGAAACTGCCGGATGGGGCCCCTCGTGTCGTCGGAATAGGTTCGGCAATATGTGAAAGCGAACAAGTACGACGACCGAGACGCCGAGTCGGCGACGCCACCACGATGCGCTTCGTGCCGGTCAAAGCAATAAGTCGGGTGGCGGAGCGGACGGCACTGTTCAGCAATCCACGCGCCGTTTTGCGAGTTTGCAAGCTCTGGGCCCTGGGCCAACGAACATCGAATGTCCGGTGGACGAGCTTCTCCCAGTCGTCATTGCGTGTATCTGGCGTGCCCGTTACTGCACTGTCTCAGCTGGCTTTGCGAGGCTTACGAGGTCGCTCTCGTTGCCGAGCGCATCAACTTTTCGTCGGCGACGGATGGAATGTATTGGCAACCGCGGCCGCTGGGATGCTCATCGCGATGAACAGCTGAGAGCACGAGGAACAACCTATAGCCGGCTGTGGCCAGAATGGCGTGCGCGCCAGGCCGGCTGGGCCGGCGAGATAGTTGCGGCCTGTCCGGTGCTCGGCCTCGATGTGGCCAATCACGGTCGATGGCCGAGTGGCGCCCCGTCTGGCCTTGATGGCCGGCGTGATATGGCGTTTCTGGCCCGCGGTGCAGCTCCTGAGCTTGCCGCTCTCCGCAGTAGTATGACCGCGCTAGCGCCGCATGCCGTGGTCACATCGCAGTCGCTCCAGGACGCGTTCTAAATTTTTCTTTCATATAGGCCTGGTCGGGCTCGCCAAGGCTCGACACCCGTGTCGTCACACCAGCAGACTCTTCCCTCGCTAATCCAGAAATGGCTTAGGCACCCTTTGGTTCGCCAAACAGAGGGATGCAACGTTGGCCGGCCCTCCACGCTCACCTCAATGCGCCACCTGGGGTTATGTGGCGGATGCGTTGGTAACGAAACCACATCGCCACACCCACAGGGGCACCTAAAGAGCGCCCAGTATGGTCGACCTTTGTGCACTACGCTGATGAACTGTCCCGGCCGAACCGTGTCATTCGGAGGCGTTTTTTCAACCACATCACTGCGCGCGAAAAATACGTCTGCGGGTGGTGCCTCAGAAGGATTTCGGTCCTCAGACGTTTGTGGACTGCGTGCGCCGAGAATGATTTCCTCTACCCACCGCAAGAATCTTAACAGCCAAGACCACATGTGAATTAACACAGCTTGCCGAGTCCCGGCATTCTGAGCCGATAGCCATTCTCAGGTTCGAGCAATAAACCGTTTGGACCGCAGCAAAAACAATCTGTGTTGTTCTTTGGCATGTTGCTGTAAATTACCATATGCACGAAGTCGTACCATATATTGTCACGGCGAATGTCGCTCGGAAGCCGCCGATAGGGGCGCACCAGGTCAAACAATGTCGCGACGGCCATGTCGGCAGTCGCACTGGTGAAGGGGCCGACTCCGGGCGCCCGCTCCCCGCCCCCGACCAGATAGTACTCTTCCCGGAGCGTCTCTGGATCCAGCTCCACCAAATTCGGACGCGCCTTCAGTGCACTCTCGTAACTGAGCTTTTCCTCGGTGACGACGCCTTGGCATCTTAAGCACCCACCAGATTCGGGAAGAACTGTGCTAACCCGGCCTCTATGGTCGTGTAGGTACGGCTGACGCTCCTGGTCAACACCAATCTTGCCGGTGAGCCCACAGTCGATAAGCCCTTGGCAGTAATAGTACACTGCTTGATTGAGAACTTCTCTTCCAGCGACATCGTCTGTACAGCCGAACACCAGGTCGGCGCTGGAAATCGCATCGACCGCTTCTGGAGACTCGTTCACATACGCCTCAATCGCAACGACATTCAACATCAAGCCCAGATTGCGGATGTACCGCGCTAACGTGGCCGCTTTGCTCTCGCCTACATCGCAACGGCGATATCCGCGGACGCGGTTGAGATTGCTTTCTTCGAGCAAATCGCCATCAATAACGATGAGTTCGCCTACACCCGCGCGGGCGATAAGTGTGGCGAGTGAAGATCCGGTTCCACCAGCTCCGACGATTGCTACGCGCAACGATCTGAGCTTCTCGTTGAATGGTTCGCCAAAGGCAGCTTCTTGACGCCTTAGCAGTTCCGATGGCACAGCGTCGCCTGTCTCATTGATATGAACTGCGAGCTCCGTCCCGAGCACACAGACATGCCGGACGTCCATCACGCGTTGAGGGGCCGCACCCGGCCGAACTCTCGCACGCCACTGTCCGTCGGCTAAAATCATCGCAACAAATGAGACCTCAGGGCCGTTGCAGCCAGCGTATCCCCTCAGAATGCTTTGTTCGTTCTGATCATCTTTCGTGGAGAAACCCAGCATCCCTCCTGGATGACTATGTGCGAATCCCAGCTCAAGCCGTTCCTGCTCGCAACGAAAGTAGATATCCTGAAACTTGCGCAAATTAATGCGCAGGTGAACCGGGGAGCTGTCCAATACCCAGTCACCGTCCATCTCAATCACATCAACAGCCACAAAACGTGTAGACGCCGGCAGACCCGATACAGTCCTGGCCATCTTGCGAAAGAGAACCAACGCGCCCCGTTCGTGACCGGCCAGGTGCCCCGTCAACCAGCTCTTCAGCCTGTCGTGGAAAGAACCGGTAATTGAGATGCGATGTCCGTTCATGAGCGCCTCGCGTCAGGGTACTTAAACGCCCATGAGATCCGGTCCATAATTGTCTGGATGTTGTCGACCTTTGGTTTCCACGGATTGTTGTGCCAGTGCCTGGACCACCGACAGAACACTAGCCCGTTATGCGTACGCGAATCCTCATTGTGACGAGGCCCGCCAGTGTTTGGTATTGGCTTTCCATCAGCTCGATGGAGGCGTGGGTGAACCCAGAACATGTCCCCGCCCGAGCTATTGTAATTCTGCGGTATCACATACAACACATCGACCGCATCGGCGGGCTTTTCATCCACCAGATATATATCTTTCGGCAGCGAAAAATTCTTGAATATAAAAAAACGGGCGCGGTCTTCTTCCTCAAAATCGACGCTTGCTTTGTGGAGTATCTCGTAGTCAGAATCGAACAACAGGGGCATTATTGATGTCCAGCTTCCGAACTAGCATCCTGGGCGTAAAACTTTTCGATCCCCGGAGGCAGCAAATCGATTGAGTCACCACGCCCAACGGGCTGACCGGGCTGGCCCGGCCTTTTCACATAAAGGTCCATGCTATCTGGTATGCCAGGGCCAAAGCCTCGCACTTCAGCGCCGGTTATGAACCGGTTGTCCCATTCATAATTTTCGTTCTCGATTTTGAATTTGAACTTCTCTTTCGGAGCCATAGGCTTCGATCCTTCTCTCGCAGTTGGGATTTCCAAGTTGCTCAGGCGCATCATCCTCTTGCCGCTTCGATTGAGGAACGCCGACCAGCCGCCTCTTATACGGGAAGGGTTCCTTTGTGTTTCACGGGAATGAGCGTGTTTCGCCACGGAATTCGCGGAATGATGATCCAATCCCGCGGAAGCAAAGCCCGGGCGAGTTTACCGCTGCGTTAGCGAAGACAAGGGAATCGGCGCATTGGATTTCACGGGTTTGGTCACGACAAGGCTATAATATTGATCGATCCCCAAGCCTGCCTGCAGCAATCCCTCCATGAAAACCTGATAGGTAGCCATAGAAAGGGTTGCCACGCGCATTAGATAATCGATGCGCCCGCCGATAGCCCAGCAATCCAGGATTTCCGGAAATTCTTGGATCGCAGTCTCGAAATGTCTTTGGTCCTCGAGGCGATGACGATCAAGCACGACCTCCACCATGACAAAGACCATGCCACCGATGAGGGCCGGACTCAGCCGCGCGTAAAACCCCTCAATAAACCCTTCGGCTTCGAGTGCACGGAGCCGCTCCGAGCAGGCCGACGCCGAAAGATGAACGCGTTTTGCAAGCTCGCTTTTTGAAATCCGGCCCTCCGACTGAATCTCTGAGAGAATGCGGAAGTCCCAAGCGTCCAGGCGCGCAGGATTGGGTTTCGACTTCATGACCTTCTGCTCTAGCTAATCGCGTTGGCGACAATGGAATTGATGCCAACCAACCGAGCCTGGGCCAGGAAGGCTCAAACACCGATGTTGCGTGCGATGCTGTCGGCCGCCATGCGCTTGCGCCACTCAAGAGGCCCGGAATTGTGAATGGAGTTTCCCTCAACATCGACAGCCATGATGACAGGCATATCCTGCACCTCGAATTCATAGACTGCTTCCATGCCGAGATCCTGAAAGGCAACGAGCCGCGCAGCCTTGATTGAATTAGATATCAGGTAGGCAGCCCCACCCACTGCGATAAGATACGGCGTTTTGTGTCGTACGATCGACTCGACGGCAGCCCGCCCTCTTTCCGCTTTGCCCACCATCGCGAAAAGCCCGGTTTTCGCGAGCACCCTTTCCGTAAAATCGTCCAAGCGGCTGGAGGTTGTCGGGCCAGCCGGTCCGACGACCTCATCTCTCACCGCGCGGACGGGTCCAACGTAGTAAATCACGCGTCCCTGCAGATCGAACGGAAGTGGCTTGCCGGCGTCGATCAACTCGACCATTCGCTTGTGGGCGGCGTCACGGCCTGTCAGCATCTTTCCGGACAGAAGGAGCGTTTCACCACAGCGCCACGATGCCGTCTCTTCCTTAGTCAACGCGCCGAGGTTGACCCTTCGTATGCCGGCTGGACTCAATTCGTCGGTTCCAATGTCGGGCCATTCGCACAAATCGGGCGGCTCCAGCCTGACTGGACCAGAGCCATCCAAGGTAAACTTCAGGTGCCGGTTGGCGGCGCATTGTGGAATCATTGCAACGGGCTTGGACGCGGCATGGGTAGGATAAGTCGCAACCTTGACGTCGACGACAGTCGTCAGGCCGCCAAGGCCCTGGGCGCCGATGCCCAGCGCGTTTATCCGTTCGTAAAGTTCAATCCGCAGTGCCTCCTCCGCGCTTGAAGGCCCCTTGGCGATCAATTCCGCCATATCGATGGGCTGGTTCATGGCCTCCTTGGCCAGCAGCATCGCCTTTTCAGCGCTACCACCGATGCCTACGGAGATCAGTCCGGGCGGGCACCACCCGCTGCCAAGGGTCGAGACGGTGTCGACCACCCAATCGGCCACTGACGCGCTGGGGTTAAGGGTGGTAAAGCGTGCTTTGTTCTCCGACCCGCCGCCTTTTGCCGCGATGGTGATCTCAATCTGGTTCCCTTGTGCAAGGTCGACGTGGATGACCGCTGGAGTGTTGTCACGGGTGTTGACCCGTCCGGCGAGCGGATCGGCAACGATCGATGGCCGAAGGGGATTGTCAGGGTCAAGATAGGCCTGTCGGACGCCCTCATTCACAAGGTCGGCGAAACTGACCGTTGATTTGATGCGGGCGTCCATGCCGACCTTCGCGAAGACCACTACAAGGCCAGTGTCCTGGCAGATCGGCCGCCGCCCGAAGGCTGCCTTGCGGGAGTTCAGCAGAATCTGTCCGATGGCATTCTTCGCCGCAGGGCTCTGTTCGCCCGCATAGGCCTGCGAAAGAGACCGGATGTAATCTGGAGGATGGTAGTACGAGATGTACTGAAGGGCGTCGGCAACGCTCCTTGTGATATCCTTGCCGGCAATTGTCCGTGTTCTTCTATCCACGAAAACTTATCCAAATGATCCGAGGCCATTTACCATCTTGAGGATTTGAAAGCTTCGCACCCCCAGCTCGCCCCCCTCGTATCCATAGCCGCTTTGCTTGACGCCTCCATAAGGCGCGTCCGCGGAAACCCCTTTCAGGTAATTCACACTGACAGCGCCTGCCGAAAGGCCGTTGATCATCATCTTTTGCGCGTCGGCAGCGCCAGTGAACAAATACGCGGCCAGGCCGTAATCGGTCGCGTTGGCTTCCTCGATTGCCTCTTCGATATCTTCGAACGGCGCCACCGTGAGGATCGGTCCGAACGGCTCTTCATGAAGCACTCTGGCATCCTTTGGCACGCCCGTCAGGATTGTTGGCGGCCAGTAAAAGCCCGGTCGGTCGAGGCGGGCGCCACCGGTCTCGATGCGAGCCCCGCGTTCGACCGCATCCTTGGTCAGGCGCTGCATGGCCTCGATTCGCCTCGCATTCGCCATCGGCCCCATGTCCGTTGCAGCGTCGTCTGGTAGGCCGATCCTGATTTTGCGGGCGGCTTCCGTCATCCGGGATAGGAATTCGTCGTAGAGTGTCCGCGCGACCAGGATCCTGCTGGGCGCGTTGCAGCTCTGGCCCGCGCACTCGAACTTGTATTCAGAAATTGCCGGGACGGCCTTTCCCAAGTCGGCATCCTCACACACGATAACCGGCGAATGTCCACCGAGTTCAAGGATGCAACGCTGCAAGTTATTCGCGGCAAGCGTGGCCAGCTGTTTTCCAACCGCGGTTGAACCCGTGAAAGTCAAGACCTTCACGATTGGCGAGCTGAGCAGATGCCGCGATATATGCACCGGCACGCCGAAGACCAGATTGACCACGCCGTCGGGGATGCCTGATTGGTGCAACGATTCAACGATATGGACCGCCGCGCTCGGTGCCTCTTCGGCCCCCTTGAGGATCACCGGGCAGCCTGCCGCCAGCGCGGGGGCGAGCTTGCGGGCGATGAGAACGGCTGGATAGTTCCACGGCGTAAAGGCAGCAACGACGCCGAGTGGCTCGGGGACGATCATCCGGTTCGGGCCCATCGGAATAGGGGCCGACAGCTCTTCGGCGTGGGTGCCGTTCCACTCCAGTGTTTCTACGGCGCGCGCGTACTCACCTGCCGCTTCGGCAATCGTCTTTCCCTGTTCGGCCGACAGGTCCCTGGCTGCTGCTTCAATCTTCGTTGCCAAGATTCTTGCGGCTGCTGCCAGGATCTCGCCACGTTCTTTTGCAGGCCGTGAAGACCAACCCTTGCGGCTGAGTTCTGCCGAAGCAAGGGCCTCATCCAGATCCGACACCGTCGCCGAGGCCACCGAGGCAAATACTTTCTCCGTTGCCGGATTAATCACCGGCAATGTGGCTCTGCTACCACCGACCCGCCATTTGCCGTTGATGAAAACCTCGTGGCTCATGGCGTCTGACATCGCGTGCTCCACTTGCGTGAATTTTTACGAGCGCCGTTCGTTACCGAACCGCTTCAGCCAGTTTCATCCCGAGTGTCACAGCAGGTCAAATATCGAATATTGCCGAAATCCATCTGGAATCCGGATCGATCTAATTCAATGGCAAAAAAGGTCGTGTTTTGTAGATCGGCGGCTGTCAGGCCGCGTCAGGAGCTGCGGCTGCCCAGCCCCGGCTCTCAATTAATTCTCTGGCAACCTTGGGGATGAGCTTGCGGACCGCGGATACGGCCGCTGAACGCTCATCTTTAGGATTTACAGCAAGCACAACCGAGCGGGTAATCACCGGATCGACGATCTTGACGGTCCGCACCAGCCCTTGAGAGGCTTCTTTCTGGACCGCGGACGGGGCCAGAATAGAATGGGCTTTTCCCTCTACGACCATGTTGATGATCGTTGAGAGCGAGTCCACTTCAAACTTGACATCCAAAGCGCAGCCGTGTTGTGCGACGACGTCAGCCACCGAGCGCCTGACGTTGTTATTGCGCATGGGAACCGCCAACGGGAACGCATGCAGGTCCACCAGACATATCGACTCCTCGAAAGGCGGCTCACTTGACGGCACCACCAGACAGAGGTCTTCGCGCGCCAATACTGTCATTCGACCCACACTGTCCGCGGTGCGGTAGAGAACTGCCAGATTGAAGCGTCCAGCAGACATCCACTCCTCAAGCGGTCCAGTCATGCCCTCGACCATCTTAAGGGAAACATTGGGCAGTTCGTTTCTTACCGACTCAAGCAGCGGGCCGCTTAGGACTCGAGCAGCTCCAGACGGAATGCCAATAGTCACCTCCCCCGTCGGGGAAGCCGCTGAGTTGGTCAATTCCACCTCGGTAAGTCGAATTTCCCTCAGAATCGCCCGCGCCCGATCGAGGAGTTTGGCTCCCGACGCCGTGACAGTCACGCCGGTCCTATCGCGTATTAGCAGCTGTGTGCCGAAGCCTTCCTCCAGTTGACGCACGTGAAGGCTGAGCGCGCTCTGAGCGATATTAAGGAAAGCAGCGGCCTTCGTGAAGCTGCCTGCTTCAACCACGCCGACGAAATATCTTAACTGCCTGATTTCCACGGGTACTCTTCCGAGGGCCAACTCCAATTGGATGTAATCTATCTCGAAATGCGATGGCACGATAGCAATAACTTTGCCACCCTGAGGAGGCCCTCGGGTGGGGCAATTGGGGGTTTTCGTGATGTCTCGCCCGGGCTCATTAGTTGGCGAAGGTCTCAAACGTCCAGCTCGGCTTGCGCGCCAAAGGCGATGATTTCACGGGCCCTTCGAATGACCGGTGCATCGACCATCTTTCCGTCCAAGGCGAAAGCACCTCTGCCCCGCGCCGAGAAATCGGTTTGCGCCGCGACCACACGATGGGCCCACTCGAGTTCTTGTGCGCTTGGCGAGAATGCCTCATTGAATATGGCCACTTGTGTCGGATGGATCGCCAAGGCTCCGACAAACCCAAGCCGTCGCGCACGCGTGGCGGCTTCACGAAGCTTATCACTATC
This sequence comes from Mesorhizobium sp. WSM3859, assembly GCF_002295065.1. GTDB lineage: Bacteria > Pseudomonadota > Alphaproteobacteria > Rhizobiales > Rhizobiaceae > Mesorhizobium. The sequence continues at coordinate 13,598 of NZ_NSGG01000016.1, read as the reverse complement.
GGAGAACTCCCCGATGCTCCCTACGAAGCCCAGGGGGAGCAAGCCGGCCGCACGGGCGGCAAACAGAACAGAAAGGTTCGGCGCCAACAGAAGGTCGAACTCAGGGGAGCCACCGACACCGGCACTGAAGTCTTCGGGACCGAGCGCCATTGCGACCATCCTGGGATGTGCCAACGCAATGGCCTCGAGCCTTTGCAAGGCGCCCGGGGTCTCGATCTGGGCAAGGAACCGGATGCGTCCCAGCGGAAGACTTCTTTCCCGTTCAAGTTCGGAAACTGCATTGGCGATCTCTAGTACCCACTCTGCCGAATCCGTCTTCGGAAGAACAAGCGCGTCAACACCCGCTATCACTGCTGCATCAAGATCGGCCGCCAAAGCGCGCAAACCAGAATTAACGCGGACCAAAACAGATGCACCTCTCCGGCCCACCTTGGCCACGCATTCAGGAAGCTGCCGCCGTGCTTCTCCCTTGTGATCCTGGGGAACGGCATCCTCGAGGTCGAGTATGACGCCATCCGCACCCCGCTCATGGGCCGTCTCCACAAATCGCGGTACTTGAGTGGGTACGAAGAGGAGGGATCTCCAACGTGGTACAGACATCCGGGTTTCAACTGACGGAAGGGTGTCCGCGATCATGGACTCATCTCTGCAACCAATGTTAGCGAACGTGACGGCGGTGGGATTGCTGGATGGCCGACACGCTGAGATGATCGGAGGTACACAGGCTTTTCGCAAACCGAGAGTGCACTCCCCATACTCAGCGCTCACGCTGACGCGGCTCTGTCGCGCAAAAGCCCCAGAACCTCCTCGCGGACAGCCTCAGTATGAGCGCCAAGAGCCGGAACTGGGCGGAGCGAGGGCTGCTCATAATTGAAAATTGCCGCCGGCGCGATCGTCTCGACGCTTCCTTCAGGCGTCCCAATCTCGACTCTGCGAGTGTGTGGATGCCTTGAAACATCCGCAACTTCGTTCAGTCGGCCATATGCCAAACCGGCCGCCTCAAGCTCCTCCATTGCTTCGTGGCAGGATAGTTCAGAAAACCGCCGTTCAATGATCTCATCAAGTTGCGCACGGTGACCAAGGCGCTCCATATTATCAGCAAAACCAGGTGTGCGTGTAAGCTTGGGTTGCTTCAGGAACTTCTCGCAAAAATTCACCCATTCACGGTCATTCTGAACTGAAAAGATGACGTCTTTGCCGTCGGCACAACGATAGGCGCCATACGGCGCCAGCGACGGGTGTTTCACGCCGGCGCGTACCGTGTGATATCCGCTGTAGTCGTTTTGCAGAACCGGCACGTTCATCCAGTCGGCGATGGCGTCGAACAACGAAACCTGGATGCTTGTCCCTTCGCCGGTGACCTCGCGGTGATACAGCGCCTGAAGAATGGCACTATGCGCTGCCATGCCCGCCGAGATGTCGCAAACCGAAACCCCTACACGCGTAGGCCCTTCTTGGGTGCCGGTGATCGCGCATAGGCCTGTTTCGGCCTGGACGATGAGATCATAAGCCTTCAAATGGGAATACGGCCCTTTCTCCCCGAAACCGGAGATGTCGCAGGTGATCAGCCGCGGGAAACGTCGACGGAGATCCGCAGACGCGAAACCCAGTTTATCGACACTGCCCGGCTTCAGATTCTGGATAAAGACGTCAGCACTGGCAATAAGCGTGTCCAGAACGACGTGATCCGCCTCCAATCTGAGGTCCAGACAGACCGACTCCTTACCTCGGTTGAGCCAAACGAAGTAAGCGCTCTGTCCCCGGACCAACCTGTCGTAGTTTCGGGCAAAGTCCCCTTCGGGTCTTTCGATCTTGATGACACGTGCGCCGGCGTCCGCAAGACGAGAGGATGCATAAGGCGCGGCCACAGCTTGCTCCACGGCTACGACAGTGATCTCCTCAAGAGAGTTCTGCATGCGACACCGTGCTTTTCATCCACCGTTTTCGTTATGAGTCCGACGACGGTTCAGCGTCGCCAGCAACCGATTTTGTTCGTTCCCAACAATTGAGAATGCCTCGTCGACGCCCATTCCGGGCTTTGCGAGCATCATGTCGGCCTGGGTCGCCACCGAAACGTGGACTGAAGCCTGGGCGGAGAGGTCCGTCTCGGTACAGCTTCCCCCGACATACGCCCCTACTTTGCTCGCCTTGCAGATGAGAACTGCGCGCGCCGTATCGGCAATTGAGCCGACATCGGGGGTCTTGATTTGGACCAGATGCGCGGCCCTCGCTTCGGCAAAGCGCCGAATATCCTCAAGCGTGTTGCATCTCTCATCCGCGACAATGCGGGCGCTCGAACCCCGGCTGTCCAAAATCGATACAATCTCGGCGTAGTTCTCAATTTGACCTTGCGTCGAGCCAAAATCCGCCGGGGCCTCGACATTGAGCGTGAAACCTGGAACGCTCTCGGCAACCCTGCAGATAAAGTCGGCAATCCGTTGCGGCTCCAGGCCAATTTCAAGGCCGATCCAGCCATACACATCGAAATGCAGCACAGGATGATACCCCGGACCGCCGATTTCGCGGGTACGGCCTGCAACCCACTTCACGAACTCCATGAAGGCCTGGCCGTCAATGCCGAATTTCTGTCGCGAGTTAATCAGGCCGTGGGGAAGCACATCCACGGCCTTCAAAATCATTTTGTCCACGTTGATTTCGCGCGCATCCCCGCTCTGACAGTAAATTGGGATTCTACGCGTCGGCAGTGGCAGGTTAAATTCACTGCATACAATCTCTGCCATTGTCGTACGTTGAAGGTGGGCGGCTGCGCGTAGAAGGGCCTGGCTGACCCCGTACTCAATCGCGAGAGGTAACCGCTTGTGTCCGATAGGCTCGAAAACCTTCCCGCAGGCATCAAGGTAGAGAGAAGCATCCACATCGACAAGCCGTGGTGCCACGACGCGTGACGTCAAGTCCGAGATTTGGTGAGCTTCAAACAAATCATCGCGCCCGCCAGCACCAGAGTACTGGACGCTCATCATGTCGCCCCAAACGACGGTGTCGTCAGCAAGGACAAGCCCGACACTAAGCGAAGATGCCGGAATGCGAATCGACGTGAACGCAGGCGTTATCGGTTTGCCGATATAGATGAAGCCGTCCTGGGTCGCGCCGGACCGAATGGCGGCTTGGTCGTCATAGAAAAATGCGCCGTTGCCAGGCGCCAGAAGGACGTCTTTGATCTGCACTTCACTTCGCTCGATTTTTCGGACGGCGTCGACCGGCGGATGCAGTTCGATCCGCTGCCTGCCCAACTATGCGCCAGTTAGCGTCGAGTTAGCCAATATAAAGTCCCGGACGGTACCATCGCGTTTTCAGATGGCCGGAGCCTATTATCTGGAAGCTTCGGGCAGTTGAAGTCTTTGGCACCTGAGCAGCTCTGTGCATATACACGGAAGACAGAGCCGGGATCGCGATCGATGGCGCAGGAGCCGGCGTGCCACGTGGCGGGGGCCGCTAGTCACCTGAATCTGAAGTTCGGCTCATTGTCTTCTGGCAGAAGCGCTTGACCGACGCGAGAATTTGGTCGGCTGATTTGACCCACTTGTATGGGGTGGGGTTCTCGTTGTGTGTTTCGATGAAGGCGTCGATGTCGGCTTCCAGTTCTGCGGTGGAACGATGTACGCCGCGCTGCAACTGCTTTCGCGTCAGCTCCGCAAACCACCGCTCGACCTGATTGATCCAGGATGCCGACGTTGGCGTGAAGTGAACATGCCAGTGTGGGCGGCGCGCAAGCCAGGCCTTGATCCTCGGCGTCTTGTGGGTCGCATAGTTGTCCATCACCAGATGCACGTCCGGGCATTTCGGCGTCGATCCGCTTCAGGAAATCGAGGAATTCGGTGGCCCGGTGACGCTTGTAGCACTGACCGATCACCGCCCCGGTGGCAACATCTAGCGCGGCAAACAGCGATGTCGTGCCGTTGCGGACATAGGTATGGGTGCGCCGTTCGGCGACGCCCGGCGCCATGGGCAGCACAGGCTGCTCGCGATCCAGGGCCTGGATTTGCGACTTCTCATCCACGCAAAGCACGACCGCCCGGTCCGGAGGCGACATGTAAAGACCGACGATGTCCTGCACCTTGTCGACAAAGAGCGGATCAGAGGAGAGCTTGAATGTCTCGGCACGATGCGGCTGCAGGCCAAACGCGGTCCAGATCCGACGGATGGTGGTATGCGAAAGGCCGCTGTCGGCAGCCATCGAACGGATGGACCAGTGCGTGGCATCCTTAGGAGTGGTGTTCAACGTACGCTCGACGACCTGGCAACCTGGGTATCGGAGACAGTTCGCGGTCGACCCGCACGATATTCATCTGTCAGCCCCTCAATACCATCGTGTACGAACCGGCGGCGCCACTTGCCAACCGTGTGCTCGTGAACACCCAGGCGTTCGGCAACGTCCTTGCTTTGCAAACCCTGCGCGCACAAAAGGATCATCCGGCATCGATCCGACAAGGAGCGTGGCGCTTTATGCCGGCGCACCTGAGATTCGAGAAAACTTCTATCCGCGTCGCTCAGAACGACGAGGTCTGCCTGCCTGCCAACCATAATCCAAACTCCTGCTCTGGTGACAGAAGCCTAACAAAATGAAGCCTACTTCAGTTCCAGGTGACTAGGACGTAGACTCATTACCGCGTAGCCAGATGCGGATTGAGACAAGTTTGAGAGCGACGAGATAGTTCTCAGCCGGCCTGTCGTACGGGTAGCAATAAGGCTCATTGCTTGGCCTTGTTGAAGAACCGTTCGACGAGGTTGCGCGCTTGTAGAGGAAAGGGCTGTAGCAGATCGGGTCCTTGCGGTTGGCCTTTGGCAGAATATTGGCCCATGCCTTGCGCTCGGTGACGGCGGCACGCAGCGCGTTGGCATCGTAGCCTTTGTCGGCCAGCAGCATGGCGCCTTCGGGCAAATGGGCGACCAAGTGCGGTGCAGATGCGATATCGCTGTTCTGGCCTGCGGTCAGCGCCAGCCTGATCGGCGTGCCTTTGGCGTCGACAAGGGCGTGGATTTTGGTTATCAGCCGGCCTCGGGAACGACCGAGACAATGATCTCGATCCCCCTTTTTGCCGTCGCGCCCTGCTGATGGACCGAACGATAGAGGTGTCGATCATTTGCACCTCGCCGTCATGGGCTTTGGCTGCGTCCATTAGACGGTCCCACACACCTGCTTTGCGCCATCGGACAAAGCGATTGTAGCACGTGGTGCGTGGGCCGTATCGCTCTGGCAGATCGCGCCATGGCGCACCGGATCGCAGCCAGAAGATGCCGTTCAGCACCCGCCGGTCATCTACGCGAGACATCCCTCGCGGCTTATTGGGCAACAGGGGCTCGATCACGCGCCATTCGAAATCGGTCAGGTGATATCGGCTCATGCTGAGCCTGAATCAGATTCCGCCTCAACATGAAAGTCTCGGTCGGAAAACGACCATTGCGGACCTACGCCCAAGAAGGATACGTTGCCGCAACGCGCGTAGGCATCCAGCTTCATCATCGCGCATTTTTCATGAAAGCAAGGAATAGATTCGACTCGCTCATCTGCGCGGTCTGTGTTGGTCATGGCTATTGTGGAGGAATGCACAGCGACAAGTTCATGCATGTCACCGCTTCAATCCGGTGATGTTACAGCGGATCAAATCGCGGAATGGGTATTTCTAGCTGAATATGAGAATGAGAGTGAGCAAATGTCTCCCAGATGGCATCGGCATCGCCAGAGGATACGAGACTATTTTGTTGAGCACATGGGATCAGACGTTCGATGCCAGCCAACTAAAATGGGGCGTGGAGGGCTAAGCCAACCTCTTTACTCATTCCCACCCCTTTCGGTGATGCCGCATTTATGAGTTCAGGACCTAGCACGCAATGCGGCTGTCGCGGAAGGGCCGCTCTCCGTCGTGTTCAGGGCCGAGGTCCGATCGCCGCATTTTATGACGATGCTATTCGTGAAGCGCTGGTCGTCTGCGAGAGGTCGGACTGGATCTGTGGCAAACGACTGAAGGCGCTAGTTCCTATTCAAGGTCGAGGCGATGGAGCGTTATGGACATCTTCGTCGACCGCAAAAATCGCACCCGGCTTCTGACGATGAGCGCGGCGACAATCGACCGTGTTCGTGACGAGGCTCGAGACACGCGGGAGGACGGGCATGACGCCCGCACGCGGTATCCGGGGCGCTATGACGGAGCATTCCGACCGTACTTTCTCCGACTGGCAAGATTCTCCGCCCGGATTTGTCGAGGCCGACTTGGTGGCGTACAGTGGCGCCCCCCGGTTATCCGCGAGCAGAAGCTGCGGAGGAGGTCTGACAGAATTACGGCGGCTCCTGCCATCAGAAATTCTGGGGGTCGACACCGATAATGACGGCGTGTCCTGATTGAGACTATCCGCGATTATTGCCGGGACGCGGCATCGAGTTCACCCGCTGCCGGCCTTATCGGAAGAATGACCAGAGATTTATCGAGCAGAAGAACGGCGCCGTCGTCCGCCGCATTGTCGGCTATCGCCGGCTGAAGGGACTTGAAGCGGCCGCAGCCCTCGCGATCGCCGGTCAATCGCCCACGCCGGCGCCCAATAGAGAGCCCGAGCTCGATCGGCTCCTCGGCGCGCATGCGCCGTCCGACATTTATGACGGCGTCGGCTTAGAACAAAATGCGATCTGCTGAGCGGGATGTTCGAAGGCCAATGTCGAAAGCCGTCGCCGGTAAACCTGCGCGGCGACAACTACGGTGGCCGGTTCAGCGACGATTGTGATGGCCGGTTGCGCGACAGAAGCTCCTGCGAGGGGGATCTGATCGGGGCGCGTGGAGTGGTGGTATCGAAACACCTATCGAACATACACGGGATTTTACCCTGGTCAGCGCAGACGTCACCCGCAACAGCACCATCAGCGTCGACCGTATCACCTATTCGGTCGCCTCGCGCCTCATGGGCTACCGCCTCTACGCCCATCTCTATGACGACCGGGCCGAGTTCTTCCTCGGACCGGACCAGGTGATGACCGCCGACCGGGTCCGCGTCAAACGTGCGGAACGAGGACACAATATCGATTTCCGGCACTTCATCGCCAACCTGAAGCGGCAAGCCCTAGGCCCTAAGCTATCTGGTCTACCGCGATGCCTTGTTCCCCAACCATGCCTATACACGGCCATGGCAGGCGCTCGATGCCGCTCTCGATGCCTGCCCGCGACATGTCGCTCTCCTCGATATCGCCGCTAACGGCAACTGCGTCAATGCTCTGGCCGTGCGTATCGAGGCCGCGCTCGATAGAGGCAAACTCCCCAATGTCGCCAAGCTGAAGAGCGAGTTCCTGCCCACGGTCAGAAGCCGTGTCGACGTCACCATCCCGCCGCCCCATTTCGCCGGGTACAACCAATGATCAGGCCGCCGCCGTTCACCCTGCTGTCGGCACCGCGCCTGCCCAGCATCAGCGGCAACTGAAGCATCTCACGACACCGCCGTATCCTCATTTTTGGTCAGAGCGGCACCGGCAACACGCACGTGATTGCCGCCATCGCCGCGTCCTCATCGATGCCGGTCGCCGCTCCACAACTACCGATATGGTGCAGAGGCTTCAGGCCGCTCGCCGCGAGCTCAGCCTCCCCTCGATGGTCGACAAACTCGACAAGTACGACCTCATCGTCCTCGATGAGCTGTCTTACGTCCGAAAGGACCAGGTGGAGACCAGTGCCCTGTTCGAGCTCATCGCTCACCGATACGAACGACAATCCATCGCCATCAACGCTACCGAGCCTTTCTCCGGCTGGTCGGACGTTTTTCCAGGTCCCGCCATGACAGTCGCGGCCATAGACCGTCTCGTGCAACCACTCCACTACATCGAGATGAACGGTGAGAGCTATCGCAAGCGAGCCGCCGTCGCCCGCGGAGCCGGCGTGCAAAGCGTCAACGGTGAAGCAGACGACCCGCCCAACCGGTCATCGTAATTGCCGCTGACGGATTTGCTCGCCGCAGATCCGCGGGCGCGTCCCGCCCGTCACGCTGCCCCAGAGACAATTACAACTCCGATAATTGTCGTTGGCCAGTTGCCAGATAACCCACCCCGGTGATACCCAAATCACACCGCTCGGCGCCGCCCCTCACAGGCCATCGTAATCGCCGCCGACCGGTCTCCATAATCGCCGCGCTACAAAACCATTGCGCCCAGGCCGTCTCACGCTCGCCTTGTGCCCGTGACGCAGCAGAACTCCCTGAAGATGTTGACGCGCTCGCGCCACCGCCTGTCGCACAACGCCAGCCGGATCAGGTCGCGCATGGCTTCGTGATCGACATCGGGCACCCAGATGCTGGCGTTGCGACGGTTTGCCTTCACTCGATCGCCAAGCTTCCTCGGGATCAGCGATGGTGCCACCACGTCGCACCGATGGCCCGGGCTTGTGAGCTGGGATAAAACGCCATAACCGCAGGTGCCGGTCTTATAGCAAAACACCAGCGGCTTGCCGGAACGCCCAGACGATCGCATAGCTTGTTAATGGCATCAGGGGCCGTTGGCAAATCTCGCCGATATATCCCACCGACCGGCCGCGCCCGCTTTCTACCACCGCGATCGAAGTCTGCTCCTTGTGAATATCCAAACCGAGCAATCTGATTTGTTCCATATGGCCCCTCTCCTATGTATGAGGCCCTGCTCCGGCCAGCCGGTTTAATCCTCGTTCAGTTGCATATCCGATGACGGGCACCCTCAGTCCAAGCAATCGTACATGGGTCGCCGGATACACGGACGGCGCAAACATTCGGCGCTCACGCTAACAAGCAACGGACGACGGCTGCGCAACCCCGACCAGCTCCGCCGATCGTCCGTTGCCCAACCCGCGCAGAGGCGCAATTCTCAACTGAGGACACTGGAGTCAGCCGGATCACAAAGCGGGGTCACTGCTTTTGTACAGTCGGTTGACAACGTTCTGTGTTCAGAACCAGACATCCCTAGGCGCTAATATTTAAACTGGCCAAGGGTGACTCCTTGATTTCGTGCTCCCTGCCCGCAACACCTTTCGTGGCATGCCAATTGCGAGTGCGTCGCTAGGTACCTGTTCCGAGGTGGTCGTCGCGCTATCTTCAAGCCAGGAGTTCACATGACACTCGCCCACGCAATAGTGGCTGCGCATCCGTGGAACGCACCAGCGGTGTTGGAGCTGCCTGCCGACAGGCGGCATCTTGCGCAGCACTATACCGGCAGCGGTCCGCGGTGCCCACAATGCTGATGACATTCTCGTCCAGCCTTCTGATAGATGGTCTCTAGTGCTCGCGCTGCTGACCGGGAGCTCCGGCGCAAATCCAAGCAAGTGACCGTCACACCGAGCAACATCAAAGGAGTAGCTCATGCGAGTAGCCGTTGTTACCAACAGAGTCGTTACGGGCGTGATTAACCGGTTCGGCCCGCGTAGGCCGCAGCCGCCGGGGCCTTGGCCCGAGCGGGACATCGACAGTGTGGTCACGGCACTGCAAGACGGCGGCCACGAGGTGCTGCTGTGTGAGGGCGATAAAGGACTGCTCGCTACGCTTGAGCGGTTCATGCCGCCCGATTCGCAAGCCCGCCCTTCGGGATTCGTCTTCAACTTGGCTTATGGAATTCAGGGCGAGTCCCGTTACTCCCACGTTCCTGCCATGCTCGAGATGGCCGGCGTTCCGTACATAGGATCGAGCCCGCTCGGACATGAGCTTGCTAACGACAAGGTCGTCACCAAGATACTCATCCGCGACCGCGGGGTGCCGACGCCGAACTTTCGCGTGATGCGTCGGAGCTCTGATAATACCGGCGACCTGAGATTTCCAATGGTAGTGAAGCCGCCTCGTGAAGGGGACAGCCTTGGATTGCAGCTCGTACATGAATCTGCTGAGCTAGAGCGGGCCGTGGATCTGATTGTCGAGCAGTATGCGCAGGAGGCGCTGGTCGAAGAATACATCGACGGGCGGGAAATCAGCGTTCCGCTGATTGGAAACGGAGAACTGGAGGTATTTCCTCTTGTGGAGCAGGACTTCGGCGACCGCGCAACGCGTCTTCTGACTTGGGAAGCGAAGTACGTGGCGGATGCGGCGGCGTCGAAGATTTGCCCGGCACCGGTCGGCAGCAGGCTTGCGACGGTCCTACGGGATATTTCGATTGCGACATTCCGCGCTTGCCAGTGCCGGGACTATGCCCGCGTGGACGTCCGGATCGACCACTCCGGCCAGCCTTTTGTCCTAGAGATCAACGCCAATCCGAGCCTCACAAGGCGCTCAACGTACTGCGTGGCTGCGAAGACGGCCGGACACAGCTACTCGAGCTTGATCGATCGCATCCTGGATGTCGCCTATACGCGGTATTTCGGAACCGCTATCCCCAAGGGCCGAACGTGACTTTGCGCCTCCGGTAGGGCCGCGAGGCTGTCACTCTGCCGTATGGTGAGGTAGGTACAGACGAATGGACTGGACGCTTTCCTGCCCACTCGAACGTGAACGCGCAGACGACCTGACCGCCAATGGACGCCTCTGTGGCGCAGAAGGTAGCGACGATCCAGGTCCTCAACCATTGCCTACGGAGTTAGGGCCGTTCCGGCGCGGTTATGAAGTGCGGAATCGAGATTGCGGCGGAGATCGTGCAAGGCGCTCCTGACATGAAATTTGGCACTCGCCTTCTCCTCTTCGATTGAAGAGCGTGATACGTTCAGCGTCGGCGAATCCTTTCTCGCAGCAAGACGCCGAGTGTGTGGCCATGATCCTGCTGCGGCGCCCGCTTCCGCACATGATCTCGTCTGCGATCAGGACGACACCGTGACGATCGCATTTAACGCGACCCGGGCCGCGTACATTGGTGGCGCGGGCGCCACCGCCAGCGGCGCCTACGACTGGGCAAAGACAACGGCGGCGACATTCTCGGGGCCGATCTCCCGAATGGGAATCCTCCAGTTCGGCCGCGCAATGTACGGCAACATTCTCTGCAGACACGCCAGCCAGCGGCAGGTGATTTTTTGGCCGGACACAGGAGCATGAGGGCACCAAGGCACCTGCGTGGGTCTCAGCGCGCTTTGAAACTATAGGAAGCTCCCCAAGCGTGCGAGAAAAGAAACGACGCCGGCTCTTTTCTCCGCGACCGGTGTGATACTGGAACGCCAGCTTCATCGAAGACTCCACGGCCTATCTTATACGCTGTCCCAGAACCTTCCTCGGGAGGTTAATTTTAGCAGCCGTCCGGAACCCTTACATCCGGGGGCGGCTCGGCGCCCAATAGGTGCTGCACAAAATAATCCCACCTGCGCTTGGTCACATACCCATTGGTCGCTGTCGTCGAATGGTTCAAATCTGGGAGGATCAGCATATCAAATTTTCGATTTGCTTTCGCAAGAGCGCCTGCCATCAGTATCGTGTGCAATGGGTGACAGTCGTCATCTGCATCGCCGGCCACAAGCAGGAGGCGCCCCTCTATCTGAGCCGCAAGGGGATAATTTAACTGCGGTTGATATGACTCGGGGAATTCAGAAGGATGCCCAAACCAGCGTTCGTGGTTGAAATAGTACGAGTAATTGTCGCTAGCCTGGGCGGACGCGACACCCACTTTGAAGACGTCAGGGCGTTGGGCCATCAGTCGTACCGTATAGTAACCGCCCCAGCTGTGCCCGTATATCCCGACCCGTTCCGGATCGAGAAAATCGTATTTCGCGGCGAGCTGCTTGACGGCGGCAGCATGATCCGCCGCGACAACATCCGCTGAGCCAAAGTTCGGTCCCCAGGTTGCGTCCCGGGCAGCACGGTCGAGCATCGGCGTTCCGCGGGCGTCAAGCACGAAAACCGCAAAACCGAGCTGCGCCAAAGCCATGGCGCCGTTTGCGCCTTCGCCCGGGAACCGGACAGGCGCATTGTACCTTTGCGGCCCGCCGTAAATCGAATCGATGATTGGGAGCTTGCCGCATCCCTTCTTGCCCGATGGTAGGTAAAGCGTACCGTGTAGAGTCGTCCTGCCGTCGGCAGCCGTGACGCGGAAACGCTCCGGCGCAACCCAACCGCGGTCCACTATGGGTTTGGGGTCGGTTCGCCAAAGCTCCGATACGAGGGCGCCTGTCCTCTCCCTGAGGATTACCGAAGGAGACTCCGACAACGTCGAGTAGACGTCGAGGAAAGTGTCAAGCCCAGGCGAGAGGTGGATTTCGTGATCGGCGGCTTCAGGCGTCAATAGAATGGGCTGGCCACCGTCGAGCGAAACACGATAGAATTGCCGAAAGTACGGATCACGTCCTGACTCACGACCAATGGCGGAGAAGAACACTGCACGTTCGCGTGCCTCGACTGCTGTTAAATCCACGACTGACCAGGCACCGGACGTCAACTGCCGAACGAGCTTTCCAGACGCGATGTCGTACAGATATAGATGAGGCCTACCGTCCCGTTCCGAAAGCAAGACGAGTTGCGCGTCGCCTATAGGCGCGAACATTTTGGCCGTAGATTGGCGGAAAGGCCGCCGCGGCTTGGCGCTGCGGTCAACTAGAAGTGTGTAAGAATCACCAGTCCGAGGATCCACCCGGTAGACTGTTAGTGTTCTGAAGTCTCGCGATTCCACTCCGACGAACAGAGAGCGGCCGTCGTCCGTCCAGACTATCGCGCCATCTTCGGGCGCTCCGTGGGCGTGAGGCAGGAGCACCGGGGGGACTTGCAGCTCACGTACTGCGCGCGTCCGGCGATCTACAAGGACCAAGCTGGCGGTCGGCACATACGTGTCGCCTGCAAGAGCATAGCGAAACGAATGTAATTCCGGTATCCGACGCCCCAATTCGTCTGGAGCCGACCCGACTACGTATGGTAGAGACCGGAGCCCCTTCTGGTCGACGCGGACCGTGACGAAGTAGCACGAGTCAGGCGACCAAACGCCGACAACAGGCGGAATCTGGTTGTCTCGCGATCGTGTCAGCGGATCGGATCCCTGATCCGCAATCACGCCATAGGCGATGTCGCAGGTGCCATCCTGCGTCAGGCGATGACGGGAGCCTGAACCCGTCTCGAGCATCGTCAAGTCGTATCCATCTCGCAGAATCTGCACAGCGCCGTCTGGCGACGTGGCTGGATCCGCTTCCGAATTGGCTTTGAGCGCCCACGACTCAACGCATTGTCCGGGATCAATTCTTTTGCCTTCCCTCACCGTGAATACGCCTAGGATCTCCGATCCCGACGCCGCCAGAAGCCTATCCGATCCCAGCCAACTAAAATTAGGGAATGCATCCGGGACCACCGACCGCGCTGGAGAAGCGAGCTCGACGGCTCGCTGGTAGCGCGCCGACAGCTCGGCGGACGTAACCGGCTCAGCCGATCGCACTCTTTTGTTCATTTTTTCCTCCGTTGCATCTGCTGTACGGTGGGCGGTTATCGCCGCCGGATCGGGCGGCGACATTTTATCGTTAACAGTACCTGGGAGAGGCGAGTTTGCGCCAAAACGTCATCCTCCGCGGGGCAGACAGTCATCAAAATCTGGCACGACCGCAGTCTTGCGCCTTGCGCGCGGTGTCAACGCTTGCCTCACCCCCCAAAAAATCTAAGGAAAAGTATGGGCAAAGCTCCGCCCCTTCAACTTGCACGATGCAGCGTGTGAGGCGTCCGGCTGAGTATTTCCGCGCCTCGCTCTGTCACCATGACGT
>NZ_NSGG01000015.1 GCF_002295065.1 Mesorhizobium sp. WSM3859 | reverse complement strand
GCCCCTTCAACTTGCACGATGCAGCGTGTGAGGCGTCCGGCTGAGTATTTCCGCGCCTCGCTCTGTCACCATGACGTGCTCGCTGGTTCCAATCAGGTAACCGCTTTCTCCGCGCAGGATGATTGGCATATGCAAGGTCATGTTGGGCTCAAGTATGTCCAACGCACCGGGCTCAAGGCTGATGTTACCGCGCTCCCCCCAGTTGATCCCGGTTTGGTAACCGACCCGATGATTCAGAAACTCAGGATGTCCGTGTCGCTTGAGCACCTCTCGCCCGGCGGCATCAACTTCACCGGCGGTCGCACCAGGCTTGATCGCAGCAATAACGGCCTCCAGAACTTCAACCGAGAGATCGTGCAGGAACTCAGTCTCCGCGTGTCGACCAAGGACGGCGCTCCGGACCAGCCCGCAGGCGTAACCGTTCTTCAGGCCACCGAGTTCCGTAAAGGCTGGCTCGTTGTTTCTGATCGGATGCTGCTTCGGACTGCCATGCGAAAGCTTCGTCCGCTCACCAAACAGCAGAGTCGTGGAACTCGCCCGTAGCACACCCCCGGCCTTTTCAACTTCTCGGTCAATGTTCGCAGCCACTTCCGCTTCCGTAATTCCGTCCCGCAGGGAATGCTGGAATGTTCGAACGGCCATGTCAGTCATTTCCATTGCGAATCGCATGGCTTCGAGTTCCATCTCCGTCTTTACAGCTGCCACCGTCGCGACCAGACGAGTCGCGTCAGCAAATTTCATATCCGGAAGTTGCGCCTGAAGTGCACTAACGTCCGCTGGCGCAAGATCCCAGCAGCCGAGCTCAAGCCCAATTCTGCGCCCCCTCAAGCCGAAACGCCGAACAGCAGCGGCGCATACCGGGGCAAAATCGAACTGCTCCCGATATGTAACTATTTCCTCGACGCAGCTTTCTAGTCGGACGTTGCTCAATGAATATTCTCGGACGACGAAGGTCGGTTTTCGCCCCGGTACAAGGATCAATGGGAACGGCATGAAATATGAACCGAACCCGTGATATCCCACAAGATACTGAAGGTGACCGTGAGCGGTTACCAAGAGGGCGTCGAGGTTGGCTCTTTCCATAGCCTCGAACACTCTCTGTTGACGGCGTTCATACTCAGTTCTAGGGAATGGAAGGCCCACGGTTGAAACTGCTGAAGACGTAGTGGTCATAGATCACCTCATTCATGAATTGTTGTTAGAGGGCGGGCCATCCCGCTAACCGGAGATCCGGCGACAATTCGAATGCGCGGGCAATTCACGTCTTTCTCTTTGCAGATGATTGACCTGCAACAGCGGCTTGCGTCAAATGCAGTTTGTATATTGTAGTTATCTGGCTACGCGATGGGGCTCAAAGTAGATGCTGGGCAGCTTCATCCAAATGCTGCCGACGAACACTGCCTGGACAACGCACACATGCGTGAGGCGGCAGAGGCCCATAATGTCATAGATAGGTAACCCTATTTGGGGGCGGAGTGCGTCCATGACATGGCGAACCGTGCATTCGAACAGCCTACCTCACGCGCCGAAAGACCCTGCTCAAGGGTCAGCCGCAGGATCGCTTGGATATCCCTCACGCTCGTTCGTCTCGCTTGTTTCCGTCTCGGCATGGCACCTCTCAACGTGATCGTGAGAGGCCAAACTGCCAGAACGGCGCAGCCGAGAACCGACCATTGAATTCTCTCCCGAAAACTGTCCGGGATGCGGAATTGCTGTCCGCGAATTACTGAAATCACTGTCCGGGACTTAGGGTGTCCGCGAATTACCGAAACACGCACATCTCCACCTCTTTCATCTCCGCAGCAATGGTATGCTCGCCATTTCCCGCCAGCCGATCAACGCACCTCCTGACTCGGTGCCGAGTTCCTGGGCGGTCCAAAACAGTTCGTAGATGTCGCTCTCGCGGTCGCCGAGATGGATGCACCCTGGCAGGATCATCGATATACGTTCTCGAGCAAGCGAAAGCTCTCTTTCTACTTCGATGGGCACCGGCGTCGGATGGGTCCCCTTCAATTTCGACCCGCGTCCATAACTTGATCGCCGGGGGGCCAAATCGAGAGCCCCTCGAGCGTAACGGCCAAGCTCGAATGCACGACACCGATCTGCTCGGTCGCTCTCTTTGACAGGTGAACCGGGTCGTGTCCTGCAGAACCAGGATGGGAGTCGTGCAAGAAACGAACAGTGTTTCCGGGGAAGCCTCGACCCTTACCCGCGCAAAAAATCGAGTTTTGGCTATCTCCGATTTCTACGGCGCTGACGATTAAACGTCTGTGGGTGACAATATCGAAACGTTTTCACGGGAGATGGCGAGAAAGAACTGGTGAAGCACGACTTCATAACGGTGTCAGAATTGCTATCTCTTGGCGCAAAACCTGGACTATAGCGCTCCCCTTAATTCGTGCAAAAACGTGCACATCAAACCGCGGGATCCTACACTTAGCCGACATTAAGTCCGGTGGTCCGAGAGCGCGCGCTGGCTGCTCGGGCCCGACCGCCACCCCACGACATGGAGGACGATTAGGCAGAACACCGGCAGAACCATAAGTAGCACCGAGACTGCGGCAATTGTCGGGTCGGTATGGTGGCGGATATCCTCCCACATCTTCAGAGGCAGTGTGCGCACCGAGAATCCGGCTACTAGCGACGTGATGACGAGTTCGTCAAACGAATGGAGGAACGCAAAGACAGCTCCACCAACGATGCCCGGCCGGATCAGTGGCAGCGTTACCCTCATGAATGCCTTCCACGGACTGGCCCGTAGGCTCTTAGCCGCCTGCTCCAGCCGCCGGTCGAAATTCGCCAGCGTGCCAGAGACGATCACCACAACGTAGCCGATAGCGCCGATGGTATGCGCCAGTATGACGCCGGTCATGGAGCCGAGCAGACCGAGTTTGACCAACCCGAGATAAGTCGCGATGCCAACGACGATAACCGGAAAGCAGATTGGGGTGAGGATCACCATGGTCAAGATTCGGCGCAGCCGCGGAAAAGTACGGCTGAGGCCGTAGGCCGCAAGTGTGCCCACCATGGTCGACAGTATAGCAACCATAGCGCCGATCTGGATGCTAGTCCAGGCAGCGGCGTACCAAGACGGATTGCCGAAGAAGGAGCGGTACCATTGCAACGAAAGGCCCAAGGGCGGGAAGGTTAAAAACTTACCCGCGCTGAACGACATAACGACGACCAGAAGTCCCGGAAACAGCAGATAGAACATGACGACCATGAGGAGCATCGCGCCGACGACGTTCGACCAGCAGCCGTCACCGGCAGCTCGATAGAGCTGTGCCGTCCAGCGCTTCGCCCGGAGGGGAGCGATTAACTCGCTACGATAGCGCTTCTGCCCCCCGGATGAAGGCAACCAACTCACCCAAGACTTCCCGGCTCGTTGGGCCGTGCGGCCCTGCGTAACAGAAAGATCTAGCCCGAGCATTGAAAGCACGATAATAGCGACCGCGAGGAGAACAAACGCCTCAGCGGCTACTCGGCCCGTGTCAAAGTAGGTCTGGACCTGCGAGGCCATGATGGTCGACAGCATGGCGTCTCCCAACCCGCCGAGGGCGGCCGGCGTGATGTAGAAGCCGAGGCAGATCACAAACACCAAAAGCGAGCCGCTGCGCACGCCCGGCATGCTGAGTGGAAAGAAAACACGCCAGAAGGCGGCAAATGGCCGTGCCCCCATGCTGCGAGCAGCCGCCATCAGCGACTTGTCGATACCCATCATGACGCTAACCAAGGGCAGGATAATCATGGGGAGCATAATGTGTACCATCCCAATATACACGGCCATGCGATTGTAGATAAGCGGCAGCGGACTGGAAATAATCCCGTGGTCGAGCAGTAGATTGTTGATCATGCCACGATCGCCAATAATCACGGTCCATGCATAGGTCTGCACTAATCCACTGCTCAGATAGGGAACAATGACGAGCACGATGAGAGCCATACGCAGGTACTTCGAGGCGGCCACGATCAGATAGGCCGTCGGATAGCCGATGAATAGGCAGATTGCCGTGGCCACCACGCTAATCTCAACAGTCTGTAAAAGAACGCGAATCTTCGCCGGCTGGCCGAAGAACGCCTCATAGTTGGCGAGCGAGAAGGCCGGCGCACTGAGGCTAGTCAGGAATAGCAGGATGATCGGTATGCCGAATACAACGAGCAGGACGGCCAGGGCAGGTGCAGTGAGCACGATGGGCATTCGGCCCAATGCCTGAAACATCTTCATCTGCGTTCCTCTCACCGCCTCAAGCCGTAACAAAGCGAACGTCGGATCGCAGCCAGTCGAGGCGTACCTCGTCGCCGGACCGAAAGATCTGCTGTCCCGCGGCGACGTGCTCGCGCACAATCAGCACACTGTTCCCGGCGCGGACATGGTATTTCCGCAACGGCCCGGCATAGATCATGTCTTCGACGATGCCGGTGACTAACTGGCGCTGGTCAGCATCGGCGCGCTTCGTAGCCGCACGAGCGGCGACGCATACACGTTCCGGCCGGAGCATCGCGACGGTACCGAAGGGCGGCGCGGCATCGGATTCGACCTCGAACCCAGGATTTTCGAGAATGTTGGCCTCGCCCATAAAATTCGCCACGAAGCGCGTCGCTGGCCTGTCATAGAGCGCCTCCGGCGTGTCGGTTTGCTCGATCTGCCCTTCGCGCATGACGACAATGCGGTCCGACAGGGTGAGAGCCTCCTCCTGGTCGTGCGTGACACAGATTGTGGTGATGCCGAACTCTTTGTGCAGGCTCTTCATCTCGACCTGCATCTGCTCGCGAAGGCTGCGGTCGAGAGCGCCGAGCGGCTCGTCCAGCAGGAGGAGCGGCGGATCGGCGATCAGCGCTCGGGCAAGCGCCACGCGCTGCTGCTGGCCCCCGCTCAATTCCGAAGGCATGCGGCCGCCAAAGTCCTTCAGGTGGACGCGCTCAAGTATACGATCGACCCGCGATGCCCTCTCAGCAGCCTTCACCCCGCGCATTTCGAGCGGAAATTCGAGGTTCCGACCCACCGTGAGGTGCGGGAAAAGGGCATAGCTCTGGAAAACGATCCCCTGATCACGCCGGTAGGAGGGCACTGAGCCGACGGAATTTCCACCGATTAGGATATCACCTTCCGTCGGCGCCACAAATCCGGCCAGCAGCATCAACGCTGTGGTCTTGCCCGAACCGCTTGGCCCAAGAATGGTCAAGAACTCGCCGCGATGAACTAGAAGTGACAAGTCCTGGACGGCCGCTACCGCACCATACATCTTCGTGACTCTGCGGAATTCAATCTGCGCAGGAACCAGATGTTTTTCCAATACTTCGTCCTCTGTATCCTCGGCGATTGGCAGTGAGGTATTTTTAAGGTGTAATGTCATCATTAATGCTCCGAGCACGACCGGAGCGCGGCTGCCAGACGTACTGCTTCCAAGAGGCAAGGCGGGTTCATAGCGGCCGCATCCAGGTTTAGTAGATCGGCAAGCCGACTTCCTAGGTCGCAGTTCGCTTTCACTGAAGAATCCACTCGTTCCAACGCTGCCTAATCCGCTCGGCGTTTGCTAAGCCGTCTGAACCCACCTCAGCGTACCACTTGGGGTTCGTCGCTATGCTAGATGCGACGTGGTCAGGGTGGCTCGCGAGTTTTCGTTGGAGAGCTTCTGGCAGATGTTTATAGGCATTTCGATTGGCTGGGCCGTACGGCATGATCTGCGCAAACGCGGCCTGCCTATCAGCGCGGGTGATGAATTCGATGAATCTCTGTGCATTCCGCACATTTGGGCTGCCCTTTGGGATGGCCCAGCTTTCCCAAGTCAGTTTCGCCTGGTTCCAGTTGATCTCAAGCGGCGCGCCATTGTCTATGAGTGCATTCGCCCCGCCGTCGAAGGACTGCGCTAGGTCGACGACCTTATCCTGCATCAACTGCTCGATCTCTGATCCGGACCTCCACCACTTGCGGATATGCGGCTTGATCTTGTCCAGGCTGGCGAAAGCACGGTCAATATTCATAGGATAGATGGCGTCAGCGGGCACACCGTCCGCCAAGAGAGCCTCCTCCAACGGGGGGACCTCGGCGCATAGCGTCCGAACGCCGGGATATTTACTGACATCCCAAAATTCCGACCAAGAAGCGGGCCGCGGTTTGTCAGCCGGGAACCTTTCAGTGCTGTAGACCATGCAGTACGCGTAGACAATTGACCCGACACTGTACGGACTTCTGGTGAAGTCTAGAATCGCGTCCAACTCGTCCTTCTTGTAGAGGGAGTAATCAATCTTTTCGAGGTAGCCCGTCTCGGGAACTCGAGCATCTGTGTCTGGGTCGACGGGAATCACATCAACCGAAACGGTATTGGTCGACACCATTAGCTCGAGCGCGGCTGGCGTGACTCCATCGGTGATCGGCGTCACCTTGATGCCCGTCTCGGCTTCGAATGGTTTTACATAGACTTGGATGCATGCATTCCCGTAGTCGCCACCGTTGAGCGCAACTTTCAGCTCACCCGAGGACTGGGCAACAGCGCGGCCGACGTTGCAAGCCATTGCGCCTGCCGCAATCGCCGATGTGCTCTGAATGAAGCGCCTGCGGTTTATCGAAAAACTCATTGTAGTTCCCTCATTGTTCCCGCCAACGCGCGGATTTCTTTTTATGCTTGTCGTGCGACCGGACACAAACAGCCACCACCGCCTCGACAAAGTTCACCCAATGGCGAATACCATAAGGCAGCGCTTCGCCGTTGTAATCATGCGCGAGCTAAGCGGTCCGGCCGGTTGCTGTGTGGCCGGCCGCCCCTGGTATGCAGGTCAGCTATGATTTGGGCTCGTAGTGGCAAAATTTTCAGCCCATTGCCCGGCCTGCTATACAGGCTAAAACACGGTGAGATGCCGAACTAGTGCCTTATCTCTTCCCGTTCCGTCTTATTTACCTGCGTCCCATATCGCTTTTGTCTGGCCGATATTCATCGCCGACAGGGACCTAATGTCAAATTCTGTTTGTGTATTGACGTCATCTGGTTTTTAGATGAACTTGGGCTGGCGGCCTCGCAATCGTAGTACTATAGACCTCACCTCGCGCCTTCAACTTCGGCCGCCGCCTCGAGGCCTTGTCTCACCCCCTACGAGTTCATCCGAAGGGGATAGATTCAGAGAGCCTAATCGATGAGCCTCGTTCCAATCCACCAAATGCCTGGAACACTTAGACGATGTGTTCCAAGGGTGCGCGTTTTTACCAAGTTCTCGACGAGAAACGTCGGCCAGAAAGAGGAATTTTGGGGCAGAGGCCGCAATCGACGAGGTGCTTTGTTCCTGGAGAGAGTGCGCCGAAACTGGTCGGCCGTGATTATGTTGAGCGTGGTGCGCAAGGGCTCCCTGATCGTTGACGTCGTAATTGATTTGAGAAGGCACCCCCGCCACCCACGCTTCCTACTGGGAGCTTGACGGCGTCATTCATTACTGTGTCGCCAGGTATGCTGCCGGGCGTGTCCCTCGTACCAGCGCGCCACGCACAGATTCGAAGCGTTTCCCACCCGAAAAAATGGAGCCGCGAGCTTGACTACCGGGTTCATCAAGGAACTCCGGCCTACGGCGCCAACCACATTGCAGTGCGCTGCTTCGCCTACGAATGGGTGACGATTTTGGAAACGGATTCCCCCAGCTATGGCAACGAAAATTGGAAATTTGGCAGCGAGGGCCCGATGCGGCCGCCCCCGGGCGTCACCGCGCGTGTGGCGATACGGAATTGGGCTAAGCGCAGAGCGCAGCAGCATCGGCGGCGGCTTCTTACTCTTTTAGCGGACCGGACTTTGCGTTGGCATCCGGACGTTCGCCGACGAGCTTCACGATGTCCTCATTGGCGCGGACGATCCGCCTGGCGCGACGGGTGAGCACATAACCGGCCCGCGGTGCAAAAATCTCGACTGCGCCGCCGTCCTCGCCGGCCAAATAGACAACGGTGGCGATGCGTTGCCCGCCCGCGATGCGGTCGCCTGGCTTGATGTCATAGAGCAGAGCTCCCCCCTTTGGCGTCTTCACACTCTCGACATGGCCGATCGGCGCAGCCACACCTTTGAAAGCGCCGGACGGCTTGACCGTCCTGTCCTCGATCACGCCGCGCGCGACGAGCAGACGGTAGAGGCCAGCGGCATCCTTCTCTGCGTACCCGTAGTGCACGTCGAGCATGCCGCGCAGTTCGAAAGTGGCAATGACCCGCCGCGCGAGGTGCTCGGCGCTCGCCTTTGAGGCAAGATAGGGATGGATCGACGCCTCTTCGAACTCTCCGTTGGAGGGAGCTTTCCAGATAATCACCGCCTCTACCCCGAAAGCGGCGGCGCAGTCGCTCATGGCTGGCCAAAGCTCCGCCGGGACGCAGAGATACGGCACGCCTTCGTCATCGCAATGCAGGTCAAGCACGATATCGTGGCCGAGCGAGAGTTTGAGGAGTCGCACCTTGAGCTGCCGGTCGACGGTTGCAAGAGCATCGTCCGCCGGCAGCAGTGCAGGGTCGGGCGTTTCCAGCTTCGGGAACTCGCGGTTGAAGTTGACGCGCGTGCCGAGATGGTACCGTCCTTGGTGATCGGCGAAGAGGTATTGCGCCCTGCCGATCGGATTGGCTGCGGGCACGATGGTGATATTGCCCCGAATACGGCCTTGTGCTTCCGCTGCTCTGAGCTTCGGCATTAGCGTGTGGATCGCCACAGTGCCCGGCAGCTCACCGGCATGCAGCGCCGCCTGCAGATAGGCCGAAGGCGCGCCGGCCGCGATGCCTGCAAAACGATAGACGGGAAACGTGTATGACACGCCTTCGGTGTCCCCGGCGATTGTTTCGATGTTCTTTTCCATGAATCCCTCTCTTTAGCGCTTCTAGCTCGCGCCGCCCTCTACATGCCAAAGGGCGACCACGCGATCATACGAGCACACTGTACCAGCTGGCCGCAAACATCGCCGCACCCCAGTTGAGCGACCCGAGACATAGGTGACGTTTTGTACCGGACACATGGTGAGGTGTACCCCTCGGGTGAGACAGAGATCAGTAACAGTTCTCCGCTTTTTTTGATTGCCGCAGGGCCTCCCGCCGCAATCGCGTTGGGCCGGATTCATGTTCATCCGGCGATTGATAATCGATCGCCGAATGTAGGCGCTGCTTGTCGTACACGACGTTGATGAATTCGCCGATCCTGTTCCTTGCATTGTCGATGTCGCGATAGGTTCTGCCGTCGGCTTCCTCCTCACAGCGTTCGCATGAAGCGGTCGGCTTTGGCATTGTCATAGGGATTGCCTACCCGGCTCATGCTCGGCCGGATGCCGTGTGCCGCAAGTCGTGTGGCATACTCGGCACAGGCATATTGCACGCCACGATCGCTGTGACGGATGATGGATCCCGGTGCCGGCCTGCGCGCCGCAATCGCTTGGTCGAGCGCCTCGATCGCCGGTTCAGCCCAACAGATGGATCGCCAGCGCGCAACCGATGACTTTGCGGCTGAACTCATCGAGCACGACAGCCAGATAGGCGAACTCCTCGGCGAGGTGGACATAGGTCCTCGCCCCGCCAGGGGCGCCGCTCCGCTGGTGCGCTTTCCTGACGTGCTGGAAGGCTTCTTGAAAAAATCGAGGTCGGCCGCCTGCTGTCCGACGGACGCTCCAGTTTGCCGATGCGAGCCAATGCTTTCGAAAGCTCGTCAAGCGCTTCCGACGGCAATGCCGGCGCCTGCACCGCCCGGGTCAGGCGCCTCACCCAGCCGGCGTGCCGCTCGCGGCGGACCCACGCCACCGCACAGAGCTACTGGCCCGCCTGCACGAAGCTGCTTCTGCCATTGATAGAGACCCTTGCGAGAGATGCCGAGCTCCCGCGCCAACTTGCTGACGTTGGCGCCCGCAGCCATGCGTTGCACCGCAGCTATCTTGAATTCGCGACTGAACCGCCGCCCGGGGGCTTCTTTCCTCCTTACTGGAGATGGCGTCCCTGCGACCTCCACCAAGCGTCTGGCGCAGTGACGGGAAACCCCTCGCAGAAGTGGGATACAACGGCCATCTCGTTGGTGCCGGCTGCAAGGTGGAGCAGGGCTTTCTGGTCATCGGACAGAAAGCTCCAGGCCGCCAATACCGCCTCGCGCGGCTGGCGCCGCTCGCCATGGGGTCGACGAACAGATGCACCACATCGAACTCGGAGGTCCGGGACCTCGTTCACGATGGTCCGCTTCAGTGACGATGGGCACCTTCCTCCACAACAAGTCTCGATATCCGGTGGCGACAGCCGGAGGGCATCTATCTCGACCCTCAACTCCTCTAGGCTTTGGGCGCGTTTGCCGAACAACGTCCGAACAGCGATCGGCAATCTTAGGCGAGCTACTCTCGATCGGCCGTTCGGCGCTCTTCAGCCGCCCTGTTCGGTAGCCACTCGTATGACGCTCCTGGCCAAGTCATAGTGCGTCGACATGATGCCCATCAGATTTCTCAAAGATCTAGCGGTCGCGGTAGAATCGCTACCACTTCGTTTTCGTCAACATGCAGGGTGGATTTTACAGCGCATACAATGGAGGTGGTATGTGATCGAATTTCAAGCGCACTTGACGACCACGGATCCATCGGATGTAGGATGCCAATCAAATCTCCAGGTTTCACCTCATCCAACACCGAGCAGCGAGGTTCAAAGATACCACTTGCAGGCGACTTCAGTTCATCGGACTCGAGCGTCTCGACTGTCCGGCTAGACTTCTGTTGACGGAACGTCGGATACTCTGCCTCTCCTGTGACGATCCCGAGTGCGATGAGTGCATTGCGTATCCCAGTTTCGGCGACCGTAAGCGCGGCCGCGTCTACCGATCCGCCGCCGAGTTCAGGACATACAAATACCTTGCCCTGGCTTTGGACAAAAGTATCGAACATTCCACACGTATCTGGTCCTTCCCAGGCTAATGTTAATGGCAATTTAAACGCCTCTGCCATTCGAAGCGTCTTGCGCATGAGATCAGCATCTGCAATTGGATGCGTCGTGCTTGCTGGGGCAAATTGCCACCTTGGTCCGCCGCTGTGCAGATCAAACACGATGTCGACCATTGGCAGCAATAATCGAGAAACTGCATCCGCGATTCGTTCAGTTACCGATCCGTCCGCGCGACCCGGAAACACTCGATTAAGATTCAAGCCATCGATCGGCGTATTGCGGCTCCATGCCTGCACGGCTTGCGGATTGAGCACCGGTACAATGATGACCCTTCCACAGATTTGTGCTTCGGGCAGCCAATCAACAAGCCGTCGCGCGACAATTGGCCCTTCCAACTCGTTGCCGTGAGATCCGGCCGTGATGAGGAGACGCGGTCCGTTCCCTTTGTTGAGGCTGATGACTGGAAGCGAAAGCGATTCGCAGTCGGCGCCTTTTGCGACAAAAAGATGTCCCCTGCTCGTACCGGGCTTGTCGAGATCGAATGTAAGGTGCGATGTTTCTCTCATTTTTTAGCCTTCATAAGTACGGATTTTAGAAACTAATCGCCGGTACACGTGCGTATTAGTGCCGAAGCCAAGCCTCGGCGGTACCAATATCCTTGCAAAGGAATGGCACGCCACGGAAGAGTACCACGCCGGCAACAGTCTCAATATCTTCGTAGAATTAGACCACGGCGTTGATGGTGCCTCGCCCGCTAGCCGCATCAATTCCAAGGCCGTCAGTTCGGCTTTCGCGCACAAGAGAGGCCAACCGGTGGCAACGTACTCTACGTATTCGCTCAGCTTCACTGCGGCGATCTCTCTTTTTTGCCCCGAGTGGCGATAACGGGTAGTGACACGCAAAAGGTCATGAGTTGCTAAATCCAAAGCTGGGTTCGAATTGACCTAGTGGTCTCCCGACGGCAGCGGGGTGGAAAATAGCAATGCTTCCGATGATATTAATATCGATCCGGAGAACCGTGGCGGTCAAATACTGTTTGGCGATTCGATTCATCTCGAATTCAGATGGCAAGTTCAATCATGATGCCCGTTGGTGATCGTCTGGTTTGTGATTGGGATCTGTTGCATCTTTGGATGAAACCGTGAGTTGCCGAGGATCCAATCCGAGTGTTGGTTCATAGCGCCTCGATGGCGATCCTCCGGCGCCGGCGTTCATGGCCGCCCAGCCTGCAGTCGCCGCCCAGCTTCGATCAGGGCCTCTCCTCCGCCAAGGTGTAGAATATCTCTCCCGTTGAGCAGTTCGTCACGTACTTGGTGTTGAATGAGTCATTGTAGCAGTTCCCCAGGGACTGACCTTGTCAATGTAGAGCGTGGGCACGCGGATGTGGTTGACGCTCCAGCCGGTATCCCGCAGCAGAGCTGGGATCCGGATGTAGCCGTGGCGGCCATGGCGCTTGGCCAGCACGACGACGTCAGAGCTCAGTGCCGCCTCATAACCGCGCGTCCTCGGAACCTTGGCAGGTCGATCAGTGTTGCCGAACAATCGAGCAGGCCTCGTGGAGCGCCTGGACATGCTCGATAAACGGACGGCTGGCACACAGGATTTGAACGCCGCGCGAGCGACGTCTGGACCCGAAGAAAGACGGCCGGAGCGGGCATTACAGCAATTCCGGCCGCCGAGTTTTCGGCCCCTGGGGAGGGCCGCACCTGGGCGGTCAATACGTTCAGCGGGCGTGTCCGGCCACTGTCTGGGAGAAAGAGCGAGTTGCGACGCGTACCGCTCGCGTCGACTTGGGCAAATGGGGCTCGTCCGGAATCGGGATGCGCTGACCCGAACGGCACGGTCCATCTCGAAGACTTTTCCTGAGAGACATGAGTCCAGCCCGCCAAGACGTCGAGATTCTTGATCGCATGATTGGCGTGATCCAGTTTAGGCTCTCCGTCGGTGCCGCATCTCCAAGACAGGTGATGGTCCAGCCCAATTTCTGCGGAGACCTGAGACAAGCCGGCAGTCCCCGATACGCTGCAGGGCCTACGAGGCATCCTGGTTGGGAGGCGGAGCTTTGAACCGGAGCAGGTGTTCAAAGCACTCTCCTTGCGCTCCCGTGACGGTTTCAATTCGTGTGAGCCGTGTCGATTGCGTGTATGCGCAGCCGCGACGTCCTGGCAATGGAGCGGTCATTCATGGGTCGACGCCGCAACAACTTCCTCGGCTTCCTGCGCCGCCAAAATCGACACCGTTAAAGGAGCGAAGGGTGGGCGCGGATTGAACAAACCGACCTCACCAGCGGGTAGCCCGGCGACTGATTTCACCAGTTCATGTACCGGGTAACCGCATTGGCGGCCCTGACACGGACCCATTCCGGCACGTGTAAAAGTCTTCAGCTGGTTGGGGCCTCTGCAAGCGCCGCGAGACGCGGCATTCCTCAGTTCTCCCGCGCTAAGCTCCTCGCAACGACAAACAATCGTTGTGTCGTCTGGCCTGGTCCGCGCAATATTCGGGGGATAGACCACATCGAGAAACCCCCGGAACGCCTTCTGACGCGCATGAAGCGCTCTAAGCGGCTTTGTGTCGGCATTTGCCTGGGCAGGCGTCAGCGCTCCTTCGCGGAAAAGGACACCAATTGCAGCGATTTCTCCTTCAATCTCGGAATTGGCCGCACCGCCGATCCGCGCGCCATCTCCGGCGATATACAACCCTTCCGGCCCGGCATTCATCCACTCGTTACGCTCAAGCCGGAAAGCCGACTGACCGACATCCCATATGAGCTGTGCGCCCACGGACACCGCGAGTTGATGACTCGGTACGAGCCCCTCATGAACAAGGAGGGTTTTCACCTCCAGCTGGCCGTGACTGCCGCCCGAACTCTCAAATCGCACGGCTTCCACCCGTCTCGTCCCTTCGGCGCTGACCCGAACGACATTACGGACGTGTCGAATGCCGCTGAATTGCGGGAGCCACGCAATCCCTTTGAAGACCTGACCAGGCTCTTGCATCGCGCCGCGAAAGCCACGGAGTGAACGGCCGATCAGGCCTCGAGGGGTGGTATCGAGATATGCAACAGGCGCCGCCCCCGCCAGCCGCATCTGCTGCATATACAATAAAGCGAGAGGACCGCTGCCGACAACAGCGACCGGGCCCTGAGGCAACTGGCCGGCGGTCTTGAGCAGAATTTGCGCGGCGCCGACGGTCATGACGCCGGGAAGGGTCCAACCGGAGAACGGAACGGGCCGTTCCTGCGCGCCTGTGGCGAGCAAAAGGTATCGTCCCTTCAGGGTGCGGATTTCCGCGCCTTTCACGTATTCAATTGTCCAGCCTTGGCCGAGCCGGCTGACCTGGGCATCCGGGATGTAGTCGGCGCCACAAGCCAGGAACGATTCGACTTGCCGGATGCCGCGTCGGTATTCAGATCCCAGAACTTTTATGATGGGGCTTGTCGAATTGCGGCAGGCATTGCGCCAGATCTGACCTCCTGGCTGAGACTGGGAATCTAGGACGACGACTGACAGCCCGCCTCGCAAAGCTCGCCGCGCTGCTGCCATACCGGCAGGGCCAGCTCCGACGATAAGGAGGTCGGCGCGCGAAATTGCCTTCATTTGAGTCTCTTCGGATAGTCTTGACGTTCGACCTTCATGCCGGCGTGAACCGTCTGCTGACAGCTACGGATCGTGCCGATGTTTTCGACGTGCACGTCACACTCGAAACAGACGCCCATCATGCAGTAGGGGGCCCGGGGCTGAGCGGAAGGAAAGGATGTGCGGGTATGGATATCTTCCAAACGCAAAAAAACTGCGGCAAGCAGTTCTCCATCGCAAGCCGCCACGACCCGACCGTCGACGGTAATTTCGACGGCTGATCCGGATGGAAACACTCCACTCGTCACGCTGCAACTCCCATGGTGAACCGGCTGCCGCAGAAGGCTGCGTAGGACGGATCACGCCCTCCGGCTGCCAGCCATTCGGCAAAGGGACCGGAGTGCAGAGCGGCAAGGGTGACGCCGGAATGGCATGCTACGACATGAACGCCTGGATAGCGCCGCGACCGATCGTAGACCGGAACTCCGTCGGGGGTGAGGACACGCAATCCGCCCCATTGCCGGATAACGCGGAGGGCTCCAAGGTCCGGCATCACGTTTAGCGCTCGATTGGCGATGTGACGCGCGCCGCCGGACGTGACATCCACGGATCGCCCTACTCGTTCATTGGTGGTGCCGAGCTGGAACGTGCCCGTCACGGTCTGGCGAATACCGCTCGCGGCGTATGAAAACACCGGCGCAACACGCTCGGTGATCAAAAGCTGACCTCTTTCCGGTACGAGCCGAATAGGCAGGTCCAAGCTTTTGGCAAAATCCGTCGAATCGTTTCCGGCGGCCACGATCACCCGCTCAGCCTCGACCGTCAAAGCGTTCGTAGCCAGTCGGAATCCGCCAAGGATGGGCGTTATGCTGTAGATATTTTCCCCAGTTGCCAATGTACCGCCCAAGCGTACAAAACCGTCCAGCAACGCGCGAAGAACCAGGAGAGGATTTACGTCACCATCCATATGGCTGAACGAGGCCGCACACACTTGGGGTCCCAGTCGGATGTCGGGAAGCATGTTCTCAAGGCGCGAGCGATCGAGCATCTCGAAATGATAGTCGGGATGAATGCCTGCCATCTTTTCGCCTATGATCCTCTCCTCTTCCGCTTGCGATTCTGAGACGCAGAAAAGCAGTCCTCCATTCCGACGGTGCTCCACGTCGATGCCCGTGAGTATTTTCAGCTCCATGGCGAATGCTGGCCACAAGTCGGCGCTTTGTCGTGTTATGCGGTGATACTCGGGACATTCGTCACCTTTGCCCTGGACCCAGATCAGGCCGAAATTCGTTCGTGAGGCCCGCAGCGCATCATCAGCGCCGTCGATGACAATCACCCGGCGTCCCAACTTGGCTAACCCGTATCCAATTGCGGCGCCCACTACGCCGCCGCCAACGATGGCTATCTCGAACTCGCGATCCATTTAACCTTCTCACAATATGGAGACCTTCGCGCTCAGCGCGCGGCTTGCGAACCGCAGCCATTGACACCATTGAGCCAGACAAGCCTTTGAACCCTTTCGCGGTCAGCCAGACAGCTTTTGCAGTTGGCGACGTTGGTGGTCCAAGTGTTGAAGACTTCCTCGCTTCGGCACGATCTGTATTGCGCAGGTGATAGCCACATAAAGCGGTGCGGCCTCAGTCTTGCCTCTTACAATTCTTCCTCTCCTTACAGGAGTAAGACGTCGCCTTCCATGCTACAAGGGCAGTAATAGGCATGCGGCGATACGTAAATGTTATGGGAGGTTGAGGCACAAGCCCTTCGAATAGGCTCGACGGTCTGCGCGCTGAAGACTTGTCGTCCCCCTATGCGCCTCCATTCGCTCGTCATTTTACTGGACATTATCGAGGCAATCGCGCGGATGCGGATAGATTGATTGCCGGGCCCAATCAATGGACGAAATTTGCAAATTCTCTGATTGGTACCGGGATCGTATTGATTGCGCAAAGCTACGCCATATCGTCCCAAGATGGGAAGAATTTCATGAAACCTAGACTAAATCCTCGTGTCGCGTGGAATCTTGTTGAAATAAAAACGCAAGGGGTGAGTAAGGCTTATGCTTAGGATCGGCGTTGATATTGGAGGAACCTTTACGGATTTTTGTGGATGGCGCGAAGGTGAGGACAGGATCGTCACTCTCAAAGTGCCATCGACACCACCCTCGTTTGAAAACGGCTTCCGCTATGGATTTGAAAAGCTCTTGGAACGGCTCGCGCCCGGGCCCGGCGAAGCAGCGTTCGTGATGCACGGCACCACGGTTAGCACGAATGCAGTGATCGAGCGAAAAGGCCCAAAAATCGCGTTTTTCGTCACGCAGGGCTATAGAGATCTGCTTGAACTTCAACGCGTTGGCGTCCGCAATCCTCTGAATATCTTTGAAAGCCGGACGAAGCCTCTGATCGATCGTGAATTGGTTTTCGAGGTTGAGGAACGGCTGCTGCGGGGCGGCTCAGTCCGAACGCCGATCGACGAGGCAGCGGTCGAAGTTCTGGCCCGCCAGGCGGCCGACGCCGGCGCAGTTGGATATGCAGTCGCGCTCCTTCACAGCTATGCCAACCCGCAGCATGAAAAGGCGGTCGCGCGGGCAATCCGCAAAGCGGTTGGCGAAGATGCTGAAATTAGTCTTTCCAGCGAGATCTGGCCGCGCATCGGAGAATACGACCGAGCAACCGTCAGCGTGCTCAATGCCTTCGTAAAGCGGCGAATGAACGAGTATATTGGTGAGGTCGAAAGCTATGTGGCTGATCGGTTGCCGGGGTCGCAGCTTTTTGTCACGCGCTCGAACGGCGGTGCAATGGCCGCTAGTGAGGCGCGAAACTTTCCGGTCCACACCCTCCTTTCGGGTCCTGCGTCCGGTGTGACCGCTGTGCAGTATCTCGGTCGCGCCCTTGGCGAGCATAACATCCTCACCATGGATATGGGAGGAACCAGCACCGACATCTCGCTCGTGCGTGATGGCGAGGCTCTCACCTCGACTGCTGCCGAGGTCGGCGAGTTTCCGGTGGTGATGCCCGTGACCGGGATCGAGGCGATCGGTGCCGGCGGCGGCTCCATCGTGACGATGGATGGAGGCGTGTTGCGCATCGGACCCCGGAGCGCCGGCTCGTATCCTGGCCCCGCCTGCTTTAGCCGCGGCGGTACGGGACCCACGCTGACCGATGCGTTCCTGCTTACGGGCTATTTGCCTGAAGCTCTTCTCGGCGGCGAAATGCAGCTCGATCGCAATGCAGCCGAGCGGGCGATGGCACCGATTGCAGACGCCCTCAAGACGGACGTGCTCAGCGCTGCTGAAATGTGCGTTACGGTCGCAAGCTCGAACATGGTTGCCGGCGTCCTGCCCTATCTAGCACGCCAGGGCGTGGATCCCGAAGATTTGACTGTGCTGGTTTACGGTGGAGCCGGCGCTATTCAGGGGCCCCTCCTCGCGGCTGAGATCGGCGTGAATCGCGTTCTGGTGCCGGCGACCCCTTCCGTCTTCTGCGCGCTTGGAGGCCTCGTTTCTGACCTGAGCAATGACACACTCGAAACTGTACATGGCCTCGATGTCGACGGAGCCTTGATTGCAAATAAGTTCCAGGCTCTTCGCGAACAGGGAGCCAAGTGGCTGTCACGGCAGGCGCCGCCGGAGCGTCTCGTGTCGAGGACATTTGAATGCTGGGCCGAGATGCGGTATGTGGGGCAGTCCTTCCAGGTTGACGTGCGCCTGCCCGACAGCGCGATCGAAGCGCACGACATAGCCGCAATGCACGCCACCTTCCACGAAGAGCACGAACGCATCTACAGTCATGCTGACAAAGCGGCGCCTGTAGAGTTCGTCGACCTGCGCATGCGTGTACGGGGAGCCATGTCGATACCGCAGCCCACGACCCCTGAAACGTCAGGAACCGGCAACGCATTCAAAGCTGTTCGGTCGATGCGATTCCACAATAAACTCATTCCGGAAGTGCGAGTCTACGATCGCGCGCATCTCACCTCCAACGAAGCGGTCCACGGGCCGGCCGTGATCGAGCAGCGCGATGCGACGATCGTCGTCCCGCCGGAGTTTGTTGCCCGCGTCGGTGCCTATGGCGCAATTCTCATGACTCGGAGCTAATCAATGGATGCCGTTCGTACTGCCATTATGAACAATCGTTTCAACGCGATTGTTGAAGAAGCATCGGCCGCAGTTTACCGCACCGCGCATACCACGTTCGTGAAGATCGTTCAGGACTACCAGTGCGCGATCGCGACGGCCGAAGGCGAGATGTTCGCTTATCCGATGATGTCCGGTGTGAATGTCTTCGTCGGATCGCCCCTGCGACCCACGCTTGATGTCGTCGGCCGGGAGAACCTCAAACCCGGGGACATCATCATCACCAACGACCCGTTCGGCACTGACGGCCTGGTGACTCATTTGATGGACGTCACGCTGCTGTATCCGATCTTCTGCGAAGGCAAGCTGATCGCCGTAGGTTGGGCGTTCGTCCATGCCTCCGATATTGGGGGCGCCGTCCCGGGGAGCATCTCGCCGGCTTTCACCGAGGTGTTCCAGGAAGGGATCAGGGTCAGACCAGTGAAGCTCTACGACGGCGGTGTCCTCAACGATGCCATCAAGTTGATTTTCCAGGACAACAGCCGCATCCCGACGGAGCTGTGGGGCGACATCCAGGCGATGATTTCCGGCTTGAAGAGCATGGACCGCCGCATCAACGAGCTTTGCGGGCGCTATGGCCGAGACTCCGTCGAAGAAGGCATGCAGGATGTTATCAACTACGCGGAAGCGAAAGCTCGGGCCGTAATCAAGAAGATCCCCAACGGAGTCTACTCCTTCTCCGACTATCTTGAAGGGATTCATGACGGCCAGCTCGCCTTTTTTTGCACCACAATCACGGTCAAACACAGTGAAATCGAGGTCGACTTCACAGGGACCGATCCGCAGCTTGCCGCCGCATATAATCTCGTGACCGGGGCGGGCACCCATCCTTACGTTATTCAGTGCCTTTACGCGTACATCCTTACTGTGGACCCGATGACACCGCGCAACTTCGGTATCTTGCGCGCGATCAATAGTCACGCCCCGCGCGGTACGGTTCTCAACGCAATCTATCCTGCCGCCGGTGGCTCACGTGCGGCGGCGGCGACGCGCGCCTACGACGCCATTCTGGGCTGCCTCAACCAAGCGCTGCCAGAAGGCCTCGCAGCAGCTGGCGGGGGAATGAGCGGGGTTATTGTCGTGGCGGCTCCCGATCCTCGCACGGGACGCGATAGGGTCAGCGTCGTTGGTACGATCGACGGAGGTGGCGGTGCGCGCCGGAGTTGCGATGGTCTCGACGGGTCGGAAGTGCGTGCCTCGCAGCGCAGTGTCCCTGTCGAAATAATCGAGATCGAAACCGTTCTGGTCATGCGAGCAATCCGGCTCATTCCAGACAGTCGACGCGCGGGTCAATACGTAAGCGGCGCGGCACTCGAGGTGGAAATGGAAAACACCGCCCACCGCGCTCTCATCACCGTGCGAAACCTGAACCGGTTCGTGTTTGCTCCCTGGGGGGTCAAAGGCGGTGAAATCGGACTGCTCGGAAAAGCGGTCGTTAATCCTGAAACGCCCGCGGAACGGTCAATCGGAAAAATCGCGGTTCTGGAACTTGGACACGGCGACGTTCTCCGGATCACGAGCTCTACGGGTGGAGCCTTCGGGGATCCGCTTGAACGGGATGTTGCGTCGCTCGCACGCGAGATCGAGAACGGCATGCTGTCTCCGAAACGTGCGGGAGAGGTCTATGCGCTCGTTTTCGGGCGGAACGGACGCATCGATGAAGCGGGAACCGCTGAGAAGCGGCGCGAGCGCGCGAAGCTGAAGTTTGCCGATTTCCACTTCTGCGCCGAGCGTGAGCGACAGGACCAGGTGTGGCCTTCAGCTGTGCGTCGGGAGCTCGCCTCATTAGCACTCACGTTTGAACCGCGCATCCGCAGTCAGCTCGTCGGAAACGTCCATCATCGGATGTTGGCGGAAGGCAAGCCAGTCGATGCCGCGAAACTGCACCAAGCCGTTGACGAGGAATACGCAAGTCTATCAGCGACTGAGCGACAGTTCTCTCACCCGATGGGTGCTCAAACTCTTTGTAGGGGTCAAGGCCCTCAATCATGATACTGGATGCCCTCTTAGGCATCCAGTATCCTGGATTACAGCAGTGCCATACGACGTGCAGAGCCGTAGCTTCTCGAAATGTGACGGAGCACTGCCCTGCAGTGTCGTAAGTGGAATTCGGTCCCGCCCATAAACAAGAGGGCAACAGCAGTATCCTCCGGCGGTAAACATGTAAAGACCGAAACGTCTGCTTGGCTGCTTGCCTGCCCCTTCGTGAGGGCATGCAGCCATAAGGTGGACAAGTTTCGCGGCAAAGCCGCGCTCGGCATGCATGTTACCCCTTGCTTCGGAATGTTTCATACAGAAATCAGCTCTATCAGGCCAGTTTCAGTGCCCCTCAAATAGTAATGTTGCCCCGATTCGACCGGCACAGGTTCTCGTAAAGGGTGGAAAGCAGTGGCCCAATGGCTCTTCGGATCTCTGGACGTGACGAGAAATTTTCCAAAATAGGCGTCGAAGTATGACGTCATTCCGTGACAGAGGCCGGAACTATGGGCTATGATTCGGTGCTCTACGGATTCCAATGCGTTCGGATCGAGATAGTCGTATTGCCTGAATAGAACAGTTGCCGAGATACATTCGGGATCATGAAGAATTTTGTTGACGGCGAAATATGAATGCTCGGCAAATAAGTTTAAGTGAGAAAGATCGAAGCCACATTGGGTAGAGACGGAGTTTTTTTTGAAAGCTAGTGTGTCAGTGCAGAGGAAGCCGAATTGCTGTACCCGTTCCGGCATCACAACCGTACGAGGACCAGCAAGGTGGCGAATGTCTTCAGCAATCACCGCGTATCCCTCACCAACGACACCACAATCCAATGTTTCTGTGAATATAAAGTCAGGTGCCGAAGGCAGATCGCCGTCCAAAATCGCTTGCCTCGACGATTTTGCAATCACCGCAATCCTATCTTGCAAATCGTTGGCCCTGGTAACTTCGCGGGCCACCTCAGCAAGTCGCTTATCCATCTCGCATGTGAACACTTTTCTGGCGCCATATTTGGCGAAGAGCATCGCCGGAAGGCCAGCCCCCGTGCCGATTTCAACAACGGTCTTGCCTATAACATTACATGACGCGATTGCCGCCTCGATTGCTGCATTTCGCCCGGAATCGCGTAGCATCGTGAAGTGCCACCTTGGAATTTTCGAACCGTCGCGAGCGCGCGAATTTATTTCGGTCATTTTGATACCTCAGAAGGGAGTGCATGAGAAATCGCGTAGTCCGGAAATGCACCGGCAACGGCATAACCCGATCCGCGCGGCTCTTCCCCCGGGCCGCGGCTTAGAGTTCGCTGAGCTCGCGGGTCGGGATCTTCAGCGCCCAGACTAGGTGGTACATGGTGACTAGCAGCACATGATCGTCGCCCTCCCAAGCACATCAGACATCCGCGGATTAGCGGTCGGAGTTCCCGGTTGAACGCCGCCGCGCTTCATGGCGCATTATTTCCGCGATCGTCACCTCCACATCAACTGGCCGACGTCCGCCGGGCTGATCCGCTGGAACGGCTCGCCGTCCTCCCCCCGGAAGGTGCGTAGCACCTCATGACGCCCCGCCACCAACCTGTCCAAGGCGGACGGCAGGGGCGCCTCCCCGCGAAGCCTTCCCCTGGATTGTGAGAATCCTCGCTGCCGCCGGCCAGACGCGAAAGGAACCAGCGCCGCTGCTGAGGGAATGACAACGAATCCCGCGACATACACGGCAAAGCCCCAATCGGCCGGACCGCACTTAACGGTGCGACGTCCATCCTATTGATTTGGCTCCTTCGAGTAAGTTTCATATGGATCCCTGGGCCGGAGACTGCGACATCGCTATGTCGTAACAGATCCTTCACCGTGTCCCATGCAAATGGCGTGCCCACCGAAGAGGCTGTGCGAGCAACAGAGCAAAAACCATGTGTTTCGCGCCGCAATGGCGGAATACGTGGGCCTCAGCATGTCAGGTGCCGAACACAGATTCCTTCGACCGGACACACAGCTCGTGCATGAAGCAACACCCCTAGCCTGCTGCGCTCCGTTTTTGGCTCGACACTACGCATCTCCGGGGTGCTGCGCTACGACCTAATTGCCCCGTGCATCTGCAGCGTTCTTCTGCACTTCACAAGGGCGCACATACTGTGGAGCGATCAGCTTCACCTAGTGGCAGAGCCTTGAAATCTCCTGCGACCAATAATGGACACCGGAGCAGGATTCCACCTCTGCGACGGCAGGTGAATGACTGGGCATTTGCTGTCGCGATAGCTTCTTTCGAATTTCACGTGGGTCGTGTCCCGCGAGGTGGTGTAGCTCGGCGGTAGCGAAGCCGCTCGCGAGCGCGCCCTCAACAGCGCCGTAGCGAGCGAGCGGCGCAGCGGTGGTCATCGATGTTCTTCCGTTAGGGTCGGGTTGCTGACACCAACCTGATTCGAAGGAACCACCGACGACCGACGACATGATGAACCTGCGCGCGCTCGTGGAGAAGACCCCCGACGCCGATATCTTGCGCGAGATGATCGGCTTTGCCGCCGAGCGGCTGATGGAACTGGAGGTGGGTGCCGCGACGGGCGTCGGCTATGGCGAGAAAAGCCCGCTGCGGACCGCCCAGCGCAATGGCTACCGCGACAGGGACTGGGAGACCCGGGCCGGAACGGTCGAGCTGCGCATCCCGAAGCTCAGGAAAGGCTCCTACTGCCCAGTTTCCTGGAGCCACGCCGCATGGCTGAGAAGGCGCTGACGACCGTCATCAGGAGGCCTACGTCCAAGGTGTCTCGACCCGCTCGGTCAACGACCTGGTCAAGGCGATGGGCATGAGCGGCATCTCCAAGAGCCAGGTGTCGCGGCTGTGCGAAGAGATTGACGGCAAGGTGAAGCCGTTCCTGGACGGCCCATCGAGGGCGACTGGCCGTATCTTTGGATCGATGCCACCTACCTCAAGGTGCGTCGCGGCGGTCGCATCGTCTCGGTCGCCGTCATCATCGCCGTAGGCGTCAACAGCGACGGCCGGCGCGGGGTGCTCGGCATGGAGATCGGCACCTCGGAGGCCGAGCCGATCTGGACGGAGTTCCTGCGCAAGCTACCCGGCGCGGCCTGCGCGGGGTCCTACATGACCTTCCCGAAGGAGCACCGGGCCAAGCTTCACAGCACGAATCCTATCATGCGTCTCAATGGCGAGATCAAGCGCCGTAACCGACGTAGTCGGCATCTTTCCAAACGATGATGCCATCATCCGCCTGGTCGGCGCTCTGCTCCTGGAAGGCCGTGCAGCGTGCCCGTTACATGACGCTGGAAAGCGTCGGCCAGTTGAGCGATGATCCGCTCATCAGCCTGCCAGCCGTGGCGCGCTGATCAACCCGGCTGTCTGCCGGAGAGCGCGGCGACCAACGCCGTCAGCTACACCACTTCCTGAGACACGATCTTCACGTGTCCCGCCATCAACGGCCATGGAGGTGCAAGAGCGACTTTGCCAGATCCAACCTGATCATATTTTGCCGCTTGATGAGCTTCGGCTGATGACCAAGCCGGACCATCTTGCGAGCCCAATAATGGGAGCCGGCGCGCGGCTCCATCGCCCCGCACATGCCGGCTGACCCGCCATGAATTTGCGAAACTGCAAGCCGCGACAGCTTCTTGCAAACACGACCGATCCCTCCGCTGCCGCCCGTACACTGTTTGCCAGATCAACCCCGATGATCGGAGTCTTTCCGTGGATGCCTGCCTCGGCGTTGTGTGGCGCTAACACCACGCGTTGATCAGTCCTGCCAATGCCGGACACCCGGAGATTGCTCGCTTGCGACTAACTCGTACCACGCGAAACCGCGAACTCTACTCCATTGTGTAACGACTGTACGGGCTAATAGTAACTGCTAGCAAGATCGCTACCGACCAACCGGAGCGCATCATAGCCGTCCCCTATTCCGTCGACCAAACTATCATATACGAGCCGAGCGATGCGCCCACACAGTGCTTTAGGCGGGCTGCACGAAACTTGATCAGAGGCCGATAAAAAAGGTGTGTCGCGACTCCTAATGAGATCGGCGGCTGCTGCCAGTGCTGCGGAGGCTGCGCGAACTCGCTTAGATGTCCACGCAAGAATGTGATCGTATCGCCGATGAGGACGTCATCGTCCCTTGGCCTGTCGTCCTGCCATTATCTCCTCTGCGCTTCCCACGTTTCGGCGGTTCCGCGATGCTGTCCGCGAATAACTCCTGCAATTTGCGGATGAGATCCCCCGTGACCAAATCATTAAAGCAAGTGCTTGCAGAATTGCGCACCGTCCGCATTGCTTCTCTTCGTACCGGCCGTCCGGCCTAGGCGACGCTTCGATCGGGTTTCCGACATTCTTGACAGCTTTCGGAGAAGGAAGGTCTCGCGGATAGACATGCCAGGAAGCAACATCAATCCTCGCTATGGCGCCACATAGGTGGAACGGCTCCGTTGGCAATGGCTCTTTCAGGTTGCTCATACTATGAACAGTGCGGCCAAATGTCCGGCCTTATTTTGGGCCATGACCGCTTGGGCTCAATCTCTAGTACCGGTTCACAGAAAAAAGTTTGCGTTTCAAGAGCCGCCAGCGCGCACTCGCCGCAAATGAACATCCGGCCGCCGTGCTCAACACTGGAGTTGCCTAGGCAATTCGCGCGCGCTATCTAAGAGCCCTCTCTGGTTGGGGTCTTTGAAATTAAGCTGCCACTGTTCTTTTTCCGGTCGTATCTTCCGATCACGCGCTTCTCTTCGCGGTCGGCGCTGGGCCGTCATAAATGAGGTTGATCCCTTCGCTGACCGATTGTCGACCTTGCTGAAGACGAAAGCGAACAAGCCCCACAAGCAAAAGGGCACCCTCAAGCAGGCTGCACGCCGAGTCATGAGCCCTCACTCGGAACCATTGCGTTTGACCCACGCCGAGCGTTTCATGCAGTTTGATATCAGAACCACCCGAACTTCAGAGATCTTGCAATCACCTCAAAGTCTTGCCTTCGTGCTACGCGGCGTAGCGAGCAGCAAGCTTGTCTCGCTCCCCGTAATTCCTGGAATCGACCTGATCCGGCCGAGCACGTTGTTGAAACCGGCCAGTGTCTCCGTGCTAAGTTCCACGACCAGATCCCACCGACCGTTTGTCATGTGGATCTCAGAGATCGCTGGAAGCACGCCCAAGGCGCGGATAACTCGATCAGCGGCGCGCCCCTCAATCGCGATCATCATGATGCCCCGCACCCATTGCTCCATTGCGTCGGAGCGTAGGATGACCGTGTAGCCGACGATTGTGCTAGACTCCTTCAGCCGCTCCATGCGTGCCCGCACAGTCGCGCGCGACACGCCGAGCTCGATAGCTAGGTCGGAGACGCTTCTTCGCCCGTCATGGCGCAGCAGCATGACCAGCTTTTCATCTAGATGATCCATATCACCTGCCAGGATGTAGCCCCACCAGAACAACATGCAACGAGCAAATCACATGTTTGAACAACAAACATTATTCGACTTTCTCATAATTTTTCCTAGGCAGAGCGAGAGCTGAACCGTCGTTCATTTGACCTCCGTCCAGATACGTGGGCGAGGAGTTGAAGCCGAGTTCCGCGTCCACCCGATCTCATCCGAATATTGTGGTTCCGAGGACGCCCCTGTCGAACGTCTCAGTGGCGGACCAGAATTCCGCGCTTAAACGATCCGTTCCCGATGCGGGACCGTTTGCTAGGCGAGACTGCTCGATCTACCAAATCTGAGCAGCTGGTGCTCATCCACTTGTTCTGGCGGTGATCCGCCAAATGTTCGCCAGAGTTTCAGGTTCCATATTGGCGGGAGTCGTTTGTCAATGAGATAACAGTTGCATCGAAAAATCGCAAATTGATCTGTTCATTTCGCCAGAACATCGTGGGCAAGATTGCTACGAAATTTGCAGTCGGGGGAGCGATATGATGAGGGAGATCATTGGCGCGCCGGTCCACGACGGAGCCGGACGCATGGGATGCCGCATGAAGCCGAGCGCTGCGCGCCGCGGACTTGCCGGAATTAGTCGATCCGACCCGTATCGCTGAACTGCCCGCATGACCGTCCAAGAACATGCGCACAACGAGCAGGTACCGTGCCTCTGCTGCGCGCCTTCCGCACCGCGGACGAGGCATGCTCCATGTGAGTTTCGACGCCGATCATCTGCTCGACCAGTCGATCGCACCCGTATCGGCACCACCATGCCGGGCGGTGCAAACTTCCGTAAGGCGCATTCGGTCTGGACGATTCCGGCCTCGTGCCAGCGTCGACTCCTCGACCTCGTCGAGCTCAACCCATTCCTCGACGAGCGAGGCCGCACTGCCATCCTCATGGTCGATCTCGTCGCAAACCTGATGGCCGCCGTATTAGGCCCCCAAGGAGCCACTGAACCGATGCAACAGAAACTGAACATCATCCCCTTTGTTAGCGTTCAGAACATGATGAAGCTGGTACTCGCGACCGGCGTGGAGCGCTTCCTGATCGACCTCGCGGGCTACATCGAGGAGGACTTCCGCCGCCGGGAAATGTTCCACAAGGCGCCGCGCATCGTCTCCCACAGCGCGGACGGCGTCATCGAGTTGATGCCGACAAGCGACGGCGAGACCTGCGGCTTAACACGCGCTCCGGCCGCCAGGCAGTACCGACCTTCGGCGTGCTCGCCGACGTTGGCAATGGCTATCCGATGCTGCTGACCGAGATGACCATTCTCACTGCGCTGCGCACGGCAGCCATGTCCGCAGTCGCTGCAAAGTATCTGGCGCCCAAAGGGGCGCGGACCATGGCCATAATGGGCAATGGCGCGCAGTCGGAGTTTCAGGCGATCGCATTCAAGGCAATTCTCGATGTCGATCGACTACGCCTTTACGACATCGATTCATCGGCAACGCGCCGTTGCGTGAAGAAGGTAGCCGGCATGGGCTATGACGTCACAGCTTGCGCCTCCTCACAAGAAGCGGTCGAGAGGGCCGAAATTGTGACGACCGTGACGGCCGACAGGCAATACGCCACGATCCTCACTGACAACCTGGTCGGGCCAGGCATCCACATCAACGCGATCGGGGGGATTGTCCCGGCAAGACGGAGCTTCACCATGACATCCTGCTACGGTCCGGCATTTTCGTGGAATACCAGCCGCAGACTCGTTTTGGGGGCGAGATCCAGCAAATCGACCCTGACCACCCGGTTATCGAACTCTGGCAAGTCATCGCTGGCAAGGCACCGGGCCGCAGGCACGAGCGCCAGATCACGCTGTTCCATTCCGTCGGCTTCGCCATCGAGAATTTATCGGCCCTGCGCTACGTCCGCGACCAGCTTAGGCAGACCGGCCTCTATGAAGAGCTCGACCTCTTGGTCGATCCCGACGAGCCACGCGATCTCTTCGGAATGGTCCTGCGCGCCGCGAAGGTCCTGCGCGCCGCGAAGCCGGCTGCGGTAATGCAGCAGAGTGGCGCATGAGAAGGTTATCTGTGCAGGCGCCGACGGCCGTCGTGATGATCCGCCCTCATCATTTCACACCAAACCCAGTCACTGCGGCAGACAATGCGTTTCAAGCGCGGGATGAAAAGCGCACGCCCGATGATCTGGCCACTTTAGCATATCAAGAAGTCACGCGCATGGCGCAGGGCCTCGCTGATGCCGGGATCACTGTACACCTCTACGAGGACGTGTCGACCGCAACACCCGACTCAGTGTTTCCGAATAACTGGTTTTCAACCCACTCTGGCGGACATGCCGCGATCTACCCCATGTACTCAAAAAATCGAAGACACGAGCGCCGTGCCGACATCATCGAGATGCTCAAGACTGAGTACCGGGTTCAGGACGTCATCGATTATTCCGGTCTTGAGAAAGACAATATCTTTCTGGAAGGAACCGGTGCGATGGCGCTCGATCACATCGCCCGTGTTGCGTACGTGGTTCGTTCCAACAGGGCGAACGAAGTTGCACTCGAAAGGTTCTGCACGCACTTCAATTTCGAGCCAATGATTTTTGACGCCGTTGATCGCAGCGGCAAACCAATCTACCACACCAACGTCCTGATGTGCATCGGCACTGATTTCGCATTGTTAGGAGAGCAGTCGATCCCTGACTCTCGACGGCGGCAGGAAGTCGTTGCGAGGCTCGAGGAAGCCGGTCGTCTGGTCATCGAGCTTTCGATCGAGCAGATCGAAAACTTTGCCGGCAATGCCATCGAACTGGAGGGGAGGGAAGGCCGCATCGTCGCGCTATCAGCGCGAGCGCATGCAGCCCTGCAGTTGGAGCAGATATCGGCAATCGAGCAGGCCGCGAAACTATTGTCGTTCGATGTTTCGACAATTGAGCTCGCGGGGGGATCAGTGCGCTGCATGCTTGCCGGGATTCACTTGGCGCGGCGTATTCCGCAAATTGCATGAATGTAGTCACGGCCGAGCAAGCCGGACATAAGAAAGGCACGGGAACAAAGACATGAAAATGTGGCGGCCAAGATCAGTCTATCGGTTCAACTCCGCAATTGTTCGCGAACCCTGCACCTCTGTGCTCAACGGCGTGCGTGCCGAAGATCGAGGCAGTCCGACCTACGAAGGCGTCAAGGCCGAGCATGACGCATATGTTGCCGCCCTGCGGAATGCAGGTGTCGAGGTGACCGTTCTTCCGGCCCTTGAAACATTTCCGGACTCCATCTTTGTCGAAGACCCCGCGCTCGTTTTCAGCGAAGGTGCAATCCTGCTCCGTCCTGGAACGCCAACCCGGATCGATGAGACCGCAGAGATCGCACCGATCCTGCGCGAGATGTTCGAGACCGTGCTCGAACTGCCTTCCCCAGGGCAAGCCG
The DNA here is from genome assembly GCF_002295065.1 of Mesorhizobium sp. WSM3859. GTDB lineage: Bacteria > Pseudomonadota > Alphaproteobacteria > Rhizobiales > Rhizobiaceae > Mesorhizobium. The sequence goes on along the minus strand of NZ_NSGG01000015.1, from coordinate 171,069 downwards.
ACGGTGGGGATGTGATGTACACGGCCAAGGGCATCCTGATCGGTCTCTCCGCGCGCACTGACCAGGCCGGCGCTGAGGGGCTTGTCGCATGCATCGAGCAACTCGGCGGAAATGCCCAGATCGCTGAGACTCCGAACGGGGTTCTGCACTTCAAGACAGCCTCCTCGCTGCTTGACGATGAGACTGTGATTGCGACCGCTGCATTGGCGAACGCTGCCGTGTTCAACGATTTCCACAAAATGATCGTCCCGCAAGGCGAAGAGCCCGCGGCGAACGTGCTTCGTGTTAACGACATTGTCATGGTTAGCGAGAGCTACCCGCGCACGATCGAGATGCTCGACAAGGCGGGCTACAAGGTCGTGCTTCTGAAAACCGCCGAAATCGAAAAGATTGATGCCGGGCTCTCCTGCATGTCACTGCGTTGGTACCGGGAGGGTAATAGCCCGTCCCAATACCGCTCATCATCTGTGTCCGCGTTCTGGAGTTCGCATGGTGGGCATCAACATAGGGACAAGCCGTCCGAGTGATCGCCGGCACCAAGAAAAGCGGGAATTCTGGCGAAAGGATTACGCATTCTGGAGTCCACCGAACTTGAGCAAGGCTGCATACGGAACTGTAGTGCGCTTGTGGGCGTCTCGAACTTCGCTGTTCGAACAGAGTACCGGTAGCGGGTCGCTGACAGACTGGCACGGCGCTGTGCGAACGTCGCGCCGCCTTAGGCTGGTGCTCGCATGTCTGCCAATGCCGGCGAGATTGGCCGCGCTCACGCCAGGAGACTGACCGTCGCGCCGAAAACTTCGGGAAGTCGCACAGCAGAGCAACTCAGGCATCAAGTTCAAGGCATGGCTGCAAATATCTGCCACAACGTGCACCATGATGGTCATAATCGAGTTCATCGCACCCGATTGGTACAACGACTTTGCCGACGACTGAACGAAATGACGGAACGGACGTTTCATCTCGTGGCCTGGTGCTGTGGACGCCGGTGGCCTGCAAGGCCGCGTGATGTTTCACCTGTTGCCTCGGCGTGCGCCGAATGTCTGGAACATCGCTGCATGTGCACAGGCTGTTCATCCGGCGCATTCGCCTCAAATGCAGGGTCATTGCATCGTTCGACATTATTGCCTCGCGCGTCGACGTGGCCGCTGGGGCGGTTCTGTTTCGCAGACTGCCGGGGCGGTAACGCGGAGTATTCTTTCCACGCTAAGCGAATCCGTCTTGTCGATTTTGCGCACAGGTGTCCTCTCGTCGTGACGGCGCTGCCGCACGGTGCAACGGTCCTGCTGGCGAGCAAGGGCCGCCTTTTGGTGCGGAATGCCATCAGCACGTCCAGCTGGGTGGTTCGGGATGTTACTCAGCCCGACGGCCTCTATCTCGACGCAATCTGGCCAGATCGGCAGTTGAACACCGCCTCTGGGTTCTTGAAGAGCCTGACGGCCTGACGGCGCACGGGCGACTGCCAAGACCCTGTTTACGCCGGAAGCGCGTGGCCGACACTTCCTGGGCGCCGACGGTTCGATTGCGCTTCCGGGCTTCCCCCCCCGGGGACATCGCCGAACGCTGATTGACAAATCGCCGGATCCAGGCTGAATGGAAAATCCTCGCGATCATCTGCGTGACCCATCGTGTCCCAGAGTTGACGCACTACCGAGAGGAAATGATAAGCTAGGTGACATCATTTTTACGCCGAGAGCATGCTTTGCGCTGCCAGCGTGGCATACTCAACGAAAGGCAGTATGCCTGGAACGGGGCTATCTGGATTCCAACCCACTGCCATTGAAATCTCGACGGACATGTCTTCGACCAATCGGGTGACGACGCTGTCGTTCGCAACCGCAGACACCCACTCTGGCAAGAAAGTGATGCCTACGCCGGCTGTCACGAGTGCGAGAGCAGTGGTGGTGTCTGAGACAGCGATACCGCTCTCGGTTAATAGCCCGGCGCCAGAAAGCTGCTCCCAAACAGTCTCAAAGCTCGATAGGTCGAAACGCTTCAGTGCAAAGACACTATGGCCAACGAAATCGGACAATCGCAAAGCAGGTTTCTTCGCGAGTATCGATTGGCGAGGAATCACTGCGACAAACCGTTCCGAAATCAAGTGGCGGAGCCGCACTAGGTTGCTGTTCGATGGCGGGCGCATCAGTCCCACGTGGAAATCGCCGCGTTCGATCCCCCGAAGAAGTTCGATCGAATCTACTTCTTTGATGACTAACCTAGTGCTGGGATAACGTCCGCGGAAACGACTCAAAACCAACGGAAGCAATCGACTTGTCGCCGGGCTGATCGCCCCGATGATCAACTCTTCGCCGCCCGGACTTAGTCCACCAGCTTCCAATTTGGCATTGAGTATTGCTTCACCGAGTTTATGCAAGATCTCCCGGGAATGGGGGAGGAACGCGTTTCCTGCAGGAGTGAGTTCCACCCGCCGGGTCGAGCGGATGAACAGGCGAACACCGATCAGATCTTCCAATCGGCGAACCTGCTGAGTCAGGGTCGGCTGCGACATGTTTAGCCTGATCGCCGCCCTTCGGAAATGAAGTTCTTCTGCTACCACTACAAAGCAGCGGATGCTCCCCAGTTCTATTTGATAAGACATCGCAAGTTCACCAAGTAGGCAGTGCAATCAAAAACACTCAAATTTGAACGTTGTGCCCCGAGCGCACTTGCGCTCCGTCTTTACCGAAAGGGGGATAACGGCTCTCCTGGTTTCTACCGGCAAGCCGCCTTTTCAGACAACCGGGCGGGCACTCGACCGAGGACCTGATAAGGAGCTGATAGTAAGACTGTCAAGTCTCCGTCGTATGAGCAAGAGCTGAGTCACCTTCCGCATAAGCCGCCGCAAACTTCGTTACGGCGACCGAGCCATTCGGTGCAGCTACCTCGACAGCTGTTTAGGATTTGCGAAGGCTAAGTGCATACCACCGTCTTCTGCCACAAAGGTTGGCCGATCGCCCCTCCATCGAATTTCATATTTTATGTTTTTGGTCTCGCGACCCGGCGCAGCCACCATGCCATGGGTGCCGCAAGAATGTGCGCGTAGACCCTATCGTGGCCCGCCACAATTTACCCTCCTCGGCAGTGGAAGGAGTTGACGAACTCACCACGCTGCATTCCGCGACAGGACCCCAATCTCTAGAGCAGTTACTAAAACCTTGCTTTCCATGCAGCAAGAGCACTAATGAGAATAGGGCAAAATATTGTGGATGGAGCTATGATACAGTCGCGACAGCTGGAAGCTTTTCGGGCCGTAATGCTGACGGGCGGAATGACGTCCGCAGCCGATCTTGTAAGGATCACCCAGCCTGCGATCAGTCGCTTAATCCGAGATCTCGAAGAAGAAGTTGGGATCAGCCTCTTTGAACGAACGGGCAATCGGTTACGTCCCACACATGAGGCCCGTATTCTGTTCAAGGAGGTGTCGCGGCATTTTAACGGCATTCACCACATTGAGCAAGTTGCGGCCGAGCTGAAGAAATCTCACATGGGCTCCTTGAGGGTCGCCTGTTATACCGCACCAGCCTTGAGCTTTATGTCTGGGGTCATCAAGTCGTTTATCGCCGACCGCCCCGATGTGTTAATCTATCTAGATACAGTCCCGTCTCAAACGGTTCTTGAACTGGTTTCGCTCCAATACTACGAACTCGGGATATCGATCCTCGCTGGCGACTATCCAGGCCTCACTGTTGAGCCAGTGCCTTCTTTTCGCGCCGTCTGCATCCTGCCAACGGGGCATCGTCTCGTGGACAAGCAGACTATTCATGCAACCGATTTGGAGGGAGAATCCCTTATTTGTCTGTCACCGCTAAGTCATCTGCGTATGCAAACAGACGCTGCGCTCGAGAGTCACAACGTGAATTGCACCCGCAGGATAGAGAGCAGCCTGGCGCTGAACCTGTGCGATTTGGTGAGCAAGGGATTAGGGGTGGGAATTGTCGACCCTTTTACAGCGGATTATTACACCGCAAACAATCTCCACCAGCGGCCGTTTGCCCCCGCTATTCCATATCACTTCGCAATAGTGCGTCCGAGCGACAGCTCTCCACCGCGTTTGGTGAGCGAATTCTGTGCGGTGTTACTCGATGCTCTAAAGGCGCTGCCGTATGAGACCATTTAATTGCACGGTGCTGAAGAAGGAACCGCCATCAGCCGGGATTACCCCAGGCTCTGCGGCTGTCCCGTCTCTGAACCTCGCACTGTCTGACGAGTCGCGCTCGAAGGGGTGCGTCAGGGAAAGCCCCCGCTGGCGCTGACACGGCCCTTGAGACGCGCTACTACCTCCTCGGGGACGGTCTTCGTAATGGAGCCAAAAGCCGGAACGGGGCGCCGCAAGGGGGCGCTCAGAGTTGAAGATCGCCGCCGGCCGCTATCTCACAGAAATTTACCCATTCGCGTTCATTCTGAACCGAAAAGATGATGTCTTTGCTCTCGCCGCAATGCTAGGCGCGCCCGCGGCGTATTGCGTGATAACTGCTATAGTCGTGTCGGAGCGAGTGCATCGGACAGGACACCTGAATGCCAGTCCCCTCGCGGTGATATAGGGCCTCAAGAATGGCACTTTGTCCCGTCATGCTCGCTGAGACATCGCAAACGGACACCCTAGCCGGGCCGGTCCTTGTTGCGTAACCTGTGATCGCGCGATCGCGCACAAACCTATTTCGGCCTGAACGAGATCATAAGCCTTCCGGCGGGAAACAGGCCCGCATCCCCGAAACCGGAGATGTGGCAGGTGATCAGCGGCGGCAAGCGTCGGCGGAGATCGGAAGACCCGAAACCGAGTATTTCGATGCAGCCCGGCTTCAGGTCTGGATGAAGATGTCAGCAGCGGCGATGAGCGATTTCAGGATGGCGCGGTGCGCCTCCGATCTCAGCGCACACAAGCAGACACTTAGCGACGTCGTTCGCTTGCCTCCTCCAATCTAAGGAAAAGTATTGGCAAAGCTCGGCCCCTTCAACTTGCACGATGCAGCGTGTGAGGCGTCCGGCTGAGTATTTCCGCGCCTCGCTCTGTCACCATGACGTGCTCGCTGGTTCCAATCAGGTAACCGCTTTCTCCGCGCAGGATGATTGGCATATGCAAGGTCATGTTGGGCTCAAGTATGTCCAACGCACCGGGCTCAAGGCTGATGTTACCGCGCTCCCCCCAGTTGATCCCGGTTTGGTAACCGACCCGATGATTCAGAAACTCAGGATGTCCGTGTCGCTTGAGCACCTCTCGCCCGGCGGCATCAACTTCACCGGCGGTCGCACCAGGCTTGATCGCAGCAATAACGGCCTCCAGAACTTCAACCGAGAGATCGTGCAGGAACTCAGTCTCCGCGTGTCGACCAAGGACGGCGCTCCGGACCAGCCCGCAGGCGTAACCGTGTTTTATGCCAGCAAGCTCCATAAAGGCTGGTTCGTTGTTTCTGATCGGATGCTGCTTCGGACTGCCATGCGAAAGCTTCGTCCGCTCACCAAACAGCAGAGTCGTGGAACTCGCCCGTAGCACACCCCCGGCCTTTTCAACTTCTCGGTCAATGTTCGCAGCCACTTCCGCTTCCGTAATTCCGTCCCGCAGGGAATGCTGGAATGTTCGAACGGCCATGTCAGTCATTTCCATTGCGAATCGCATGGCTTCGAGTTCCATCTCCGTCTTTACAGCTGCCACCGTCGCGACCAGACGAGTCGCGTCAGCAAATTTCATATCCGGAAGTTGCGCCTGAAGTGCACTAACGTCCGCTGGCGCAAGATCCCAGCAGCCGAGCTCAAGCCCAATTCTGCGCCCCCTCAAGCCGAAACGCCGAACAGCAGCGGCGCATACCGGGGCAAAATCGAACTGCTCCCGATATGTAACTATTTCCTCGACGCAGCTTTCTAGTCGGACGCTGCCCAACTCATACTCTCGCACGACGAAGGTCGGTTCTCGTCCCGGTACGAGGATCAATGGGAACGGCATGAAATATGCGCCGCGCCCGTTATATCCGCCAAGATATTGAAGATGACCGTGAGCGGTTACCAAGAGGGCGTCGAGGTTGGCTCTTTCCATAGCCTCGAACACTCTCTGTTGACGGCGTTCATACTCAGTTCTAGGGAATGGAAGGCCTATGGTTGGAACTGCCGACGACGTAGTGGTCATAGATCACCTCATTCATGAATTGTTGCTTAGACGGCGGGCATCCCGCAACTCGAGATTCGGCGACAACCAGGATGAGCGCTCTTCAGGCCATTGGCTGTTGACCCTCCGTATGGCAGTTTGAGCGCAAAACGGCATTAGCTTTTCGGCGTGTCTGATTTCAAACTTGCAGTGAAGGTACCAGTATCAGCGATCCGCGGTCGCAAAGATTTTGTAAATTTTATCTGAAGCAGCTGTTACTACTATTGACTCTCGGGGTGTGGCACGAAGCCCCTGGACCAACTTCCGAGATTAAGAGAGCACGTCAATTCTGAGACGTCGGGCTGGCGACGACGTTCATTTTGCGGCGAATCGCGCCAGGGTTCTCGACAATGCAAACGGAGTGCTCTTTCATGAATAGGCGAGTAACGCCGCGCCGCCGTTCAGCATCCGGTTTTCTCGCTTGTCTTCTCGAACCCAACACGTTCGTTACCCACTCGGGCCAGAAGACAGGCAAAGTCAGGCATCGCCATACATGCGAGACGGAAGCGGCAAACGGGTCCCAGGCGAGCATATGCTGCTAGGCAATTCGCTCGCGCCAAAGATGGCGTTGGCCGCCGACCACTGGGCCGGCATGAGGCACAGATTTCACCCGGCAACTTTCGTGCGCCACCAGAGAATGCGTCACTATCTGTAACTAATTGGATATACAACTGTCCGGTTGTCGCGTCCGCGACACAGTGGTGTTCGACCTGAGTTCCTGCCGCACTTTCATGTAAGCCGTTGATCAGTGTGCGGAAAATTCCTTCCGAGACTCCATCAGCGGCGTGGCACGACTTTTGAAGCTATCTCGTCGCGAGACAGCAGCTGCTGACCGCTATCATCTCGGGGTGATATCGCGATCAATGGAGCGAAGGAAGAAAAGCCATATGTCAGGTCCGAATTCTAACGGAAAGGAACATTGTCGAATCCGAAAGCCCGATAGGCCTGATCGGCATTGACACTCGTTATCGCTCAGCATCGGCCAAGGCCGACCGTGGACTCAAACATGGGGTTCGACAAGCAGTGCTTCCCTGTGTTCTTTCGCGTGGACTCAGGAGCCCGGCCCGAGCTGGATGGAGGAATATCAGAGCGGCCCGCTTCGAAGCTGCGCAATCTCACGGCAATTTTGTCTTCATTCATCACTTCTTCATTCCGACAGAGAACCTGCAATCTGCGCTTATGGGCAGCACAATCCTGTCGGGGGGTTCGATATTTGGATTGGCTCCGCTTTACTGTTCCATCCGGCATGGACCTCGAAGTGCTTGGTCTGTTGTTCAAAGCGGTAGTCGAGATGTAGCAGGCCCCGGTTTCCGTCAGCCTACCTGTGTTCACCAGGCCAAATCGCTAGACAAACGCAACTCAACTAGGAAGAGGGAGCGATGTCTTCCAAACTGTCAGTCTCAATCATTGGTGCCGGAAATTGCGGATGCTCTTTCGCGGCGGATTTGGCCCATCGTGGGGCCGACGTCCTCCTCTACGGACACCCCAATCACCGCCGCAATATCAACGCGATCCGGCGAACCGGCAACCTTACCGCTCGTATGAAAATTGAAGGCCAATTCTATCCGACCATAACCACCGAGATGGCCAATGCGGTACAATTTTCGCATGTTCTGGTGATTGCCGTTCCATCATACGGGCACGACGTAATTGTCAACGAACTGAAAGACTTCGATCTGAGCAGTCACATAGTTGTCGTAATCAACGCCAATTTCTTCGCGTTAGCCTGCTCAAAAAAGCTGAACGCCCTGGCTATCCTTGAAACCAACTCGTCACCATATTCGTCTCGGGTCCAGGACGGTGAAGTCTTGATCAAGGGTATCAAGAATAGCTTGCCAATAGCCGCTTTCCCGAACAGTCTAAATGAGAGGCAGTGGTCCCAAATCGCGAAGATATTTCCTGCGCCGCTCCAGTGGTCCCATAACGTCTTCGATATTGGAATGCAGTCCAATAATGGAGTTATCCACCCGATCACCGCCATATTAAACACTGGGTGGATCGAAAGCACAAGAGGAGACTTCTACTTTTATCGCGACGGAATTTCACCTTCAGTCGGGCACGTCATCGAAGCGGTAGACAGTGAACGCCTGAAGATTGCCGAGGCCCTCGGTTTCCGACCGCAGACGGTTCTGCAGGAAATGGTGGGCTTCTACGGTGGCGCTTTCGACAAATTCTCGGACTTTGCCTTCCACACGAAAGTTCACAATGCGACCAAGATAGCGCCCGCCCACATGCAAGACAGATATGTGGCCGAGGACATACCTTATGTTTTGGTCCCTTGGTGCGAACTCGGCATCAAAGCCGGCATAGACGCTCGGACCATGAGGGCATTAGTGGAGATCGCGTCAGTCATTAATGGCGTCGACTATTTTGAAACGGGCCGAAATCTCAGGAGTCTTGGCTTGGATCACATGTCAAAAACCGAATTCTTGAGGTTTGTCGACAGCGCTACTTGCCGCCCGCCATGGTCGTCGAATGCCGAAAAGCAGTCGGGCTTATAGGACGAAATATAGTTAGGCCAAGGGCAGGAGGTCATCGATCTGGCTGTTGGGGTGGCCGATCCTGGAGAGGACATCGGCGAGATTCCCAAGCGGCTCAACGCCGTTGAGCTTGCAGGTTATGCCGACCGCCGAACTATGCCGAGTGCCTCTTCCGATCATGGCGGTATGACGCGCTTTGCCCGCCATTTCGACCAAGAACCGGTCGTTCACACTCGGCATAGTTCCTCATGCTCAAAGGGCGTTCAGGAACGCAAGAAGCCGGTCGTTTGGTCGAAATCGTTCGGCCTTTGCGCGTTCGATGGCTTCAGCTTGGCAAGTGCGGATTCCTTCAGCTCAAGATGTGCGTGAAGATAGGTCAGCGTTCTTTCCATCGCCTCACGGCCCAGCCATAGGCGATGACCGAACAATCGACGCCCGCCTGCAGCAGCAGTGTTCGCGAGCCTTGGCAACATATTTGTTCAGCAGCGCCTGCACGCCGTCGGCGCTCAGCCTGCCGCCGTGCATGTTCGGAAAGAGAGCCCTTGCCCCCCGCTTTCTAGGCTCGTCGAGCCAGCCCCGAAGGGCTTGCTGTGCAACCTTGGTGAGCGGCGTACTTCGCTCCTTGCGGCCCTTACCAACGCATCGCGCGTGGGCACCGTGCCCGAGCATCACCGAGTCTCGGTCGAGGTCGATGATCTCCGCAACTCCGTTTGCGCGGCCAGCAACAGCAGAGTGTGATCACGGCGTCCCAACCATGTGCTGCGATCCGGACAGGCCAGGATTGCTTCAATCTCGGGCCTGGTGAGAAACTGAAGCTGTCGCTTGTCGCATCGCTTACTCGGATCGCGAGCACGCGTTGAATCTGGGCGCTATGGGCCGGTCTCCTCGAACGACGCATATCTGAAGAAAGACCGAATGGGAGTGAGGCGGAGATTCCGGGTCCTTACTGAAGCGGATCGCAGTGTCTCGAGGTCCTCCGGGAATGCGCCGATGAAAGGCGCGTCCAAATCCCGCAGTGTCAACTGCGACGGAGACCTGCCAAGGCGTGTCTGCGCGAATCAACAGGAGCCGGAAGGTGTCGCGATAGGAGGCGATTGTGTCGGAGCTTACGCCTCGATATCGCATGAGCCGATCGGTGAACCACCGCTCGATCAGCACGGCCAGACCTTTCGAGGCACTCATGAGCGACTCCCTCCGCTCATCCAGCAGTCGCGCGGCACGGGTCATTAGCTCCGGCGCGACGGATAGATACCAGTAAGTGTCGCGAACATTGGCGGGGCCAAGAAAGGTCGAGAGGACCGGCAGTTCCCGCTCGACATTTCGCTCACACGATACCAGTTGGTCAGGGCTTGGACGGCGGAACGGTGACGAAGATCGTGAATCCGCGGACCATTGCGCTGCCCCCGCTGCGGCAGATCGATCTGTCGCGACAGCTGCCAGAACACCCGGTGCACGTATTGGTGCAGCAATCTGCCGCCCTGCTGGGCGACAAAGAAATAGGGGTTACGAGGCGCGACGAGATGCGCGTCGCCTCGCGCGGCATAGTCCGGCGACCGTCGTGGCATGGAGCGGGACCAGCCGCGACTTGCCGAACTTTGTCTCCCGAATGGTGAGGATACCTTGGTCGAGATCGACGTCGTTTCGGCGCAGGTCGAGCGCTTCGGAATGGCGTAGCCCGGCGACCGTATCAATCCGAACCGGCAATGACATCTCCAGCGACGCAGGGCGTTGGCCGGCGGCAGCGACAGTGCCGCCGCCAGAAGCGCCGTGATCTCAGCATAGGTATAGATGTAGGGCTTGCACGCCGCGCCGGCGGCACAGCGTCTTGAGGTGGCACTTCCGTCATGGCGTCGAAATGAGCGAGGTGCTGAGCGAAGCAGCGCACAGCGGTCAGGCGGATGGACCAACTCGGTTGTCGGCCGATCAACGTCACCCAGTTCATCGCCAGCGCCGTGGTGACGGTCCCGCGCCGCGAGCCTCCATAAAGGGGACGAAATCCGACAACCGTCGAGCGGGGCCATGATACCTGTATCCCAATCCCTGGCGCCTGCCCACATAGCGCTTGAGCGTTGTTCGAAGACGGCTCATTGGACACCTCCCGGCCAGGGCAGGCTCAGTCGCGCCGCTTCTCGATGTCGAGCTTGGCATAGATCCTGGTGCTGTCGAGCTCCGGAACGAAGCAACTGGTCGATCTCGGCAAAGCTGGCCCCCGACCGCAGCAGGTCGGTCGCAACGCGGAAGAGGTGCGTGCCGTGGTGCGCATAGTCTGAGCGCGGCAACCTCGCTGGCGCGCAAGCCCAGCTTGGCCAGCGCCATCAAAACCGCATAGTCGCGAAGCCCCTTTGCGGTGGTCCGATCGCAGGCATCGAGAACACCTGAACCTTCTGTGGTGGCAGGAAGGTTGGTAGGCCAGCAAGCCGCCAGCGACGGATCGACGGCACACAATCGGCCAAGGCCACCGAAATGAAGCCCTTCAGATGCAAATAGCGCAGGAAGGCGCGCACCACCCCCGCACATCGCCTTGCCGCTGTCGGCGGAGCCATCGAGAGCATGTCGCTCGACATATCGAATAACCGATGACGATCTCCGGGATGAGCGCTTGCAAACCCATCTGCGCCGGACAGACCTCCTGCAGAAATGGCGTGAGAGCAGCTTGTGGCTTTCCACCGTCAAGGCGGCGAGCCCTCTCTCATTCGTGAGGTAAGCCGCGAACACATCAACAATCTGCTTGTACTCCGTGCGCTCAATCGGAAGGGCGGTTGGTATCAAACCTTCTTGCCGTAGCGGCAAGCAAGCGCCGAAGCGCCGATCAGTCGCCCGAATCGATGCTCCAGTGTTTGGAATGGTGCTCCAGAAACCGCTCAACATGAACTTCGCTCAGATCCCGGAGATTGTGCCCGTTACGACATGCCAGTCTCTCAGCTCACGAAACAGGCTTAGCGATCGCCAGGTGCATTGCCGACCGAAGCCAACGCGTGCAAACTCGGCATATGGCCCGTGGATCAGCTTCCGATAAGCGTGCTGCGTTGCAGATAGTCACTTGCGTTCATGTGTCCTCTCCTTCGCGTCAATTGCGACAGAGAGAGCCTAAGCTATGCCGATCCACCTAACGTTACGTTGAGGAAAGTGTTGGTAAAAACTTGCTCACCCGGCATAGTTCGGCAGTCGGCATAAACCGCCAAGATGAACAATGCCGATCCGCATGCCTGGCTCACCCAACCCTCGAGCGCATCGCCGATGGCTGGCCAAACAGCGACATCAGGCGCTCATGCCTTGGAACTACCAGCGCTAAACGGCATCAGCTACGCGGCGCTTACGCAAGAGCCGTCGACCTGCAGGATTCTGCCCAAGCCTGTGAGATACGCGATCGGACGCTCGGCCTTCCGGTCCCCGCGGATAGACATAAGCGACGCTTGGCGGGTCACCGCCATTCCATGGTCGGTCATCGCGGGCACAGGCCCCGAGTTTGGTCGGTCTTCATCTTGCCGAGGCGGGGATCGAGTACCGGCGCGGTCAGCAAAGAGCTACGGCGAAGCCTTCAGCTTGCTAAGCAGCCGCTCATTCACCGGACGCAGATGCCAAACGACGCGACCGACCCAGTCGGCGAGCGTCGAGCGATCACGATAGATGCCTTGCCGGGCATAGAACTGCGTCTGTCGATAGAGCGGAAGGTGATCCGCATTTTTTGAGACCAGCACCTGGGCGACGGCTTTCTCGGTTGGAAAACCAGCCTCAATTAGCCGTGCGGGCGCCGGAGCCTGAACGACCGCTCGCTCACATCCCCGCCGATCCGATGCAAGTCATTGGGGCGGCACGGCAGACATAGTCCCTCGATGTCGACGACCATTTCGTGCGTGGCAGGTGGGATGGCAACGCACCACGGTTCGCCCGGCGCTTGGCGACACAGCGGCTGACGTTCGCTAGAAGCGGTCTGTGCCTGCTCTTCGTCACCCAGCCTCGATGATGCGGTCTCGGCCGCTCCGCGCCGGACGCCGGACTAAGAAATGAAATCTGCACCACCTCCCCGCCTCGATCTGGCATATGAGTTAGCGGAGGAATGATCGGCAAGCAGCTTCAGCAATTGTTGGAATGCCGCCGGCTCGAGATAGCAGGCCGCGCCAGGCGGGGCGTAACTGTTGGAGTATCTGAAACCGCAGACGCGCCGGATCGTTCGTCGATCTCGGCGACGATCCCGACCTTACCGTCGAAGTGATCTTGCAGCCGATCGAGCTTCGACCTCGATCCTAGGAACACGATCATTAGGTATCTATCCGGAACCATTTTTTCTTCCTCAGCTCGAGAGGTAAGGGGGCAGGGATTATCTCTGTTCAACGGTCGGAAATGGTGAGATCTTCCAATCGATTAAGCCGACGGCACGCTGGAGGATCGCCTCGGTCTGAGGACGGCTGGGTGAAACGGCGATGACCTCTCCCATAGAGTCTCGATAGTCGCCTTTCCGGACGATCGGCGTCTGGCGTTTAACGTGCAATTTGACCTCGGCGACACCTGGTACGGCAGCCGCCCAACTGTCGCCATTGATCCAATCGAGGATACCATCGCGATCAGGAAGTAGGGATCGCCAGGCCACAATATGCGAATGCCTTCTCCGCAAATCCCATTCGTCGCCGATGACAAGCTTGATGTGCTCGGTGACAAGATCGACACCGTAAGCCAGCTGCACCATTCGAGAACCGCCAGGAAGGCGTGGATTGACTTCAATAACGACTGGCCCACGTTTGGTCCACCGGAATTCAATGTTTGTTGGGCCCCAGCCAAGGCCGAGAGCTCGCAAGCAGCTCAGCGAAACATCGGCCATACGCTCATGCTCATCATCAGTTAGCAGGGCTGGAAAGGTGGATTCACGATAAACGAAATGCGGTGGGCGGCCGAACTTATTGGCGACAATCCCAATGACCTCATTTCCCATTATATAAGCGACATAATGCGGACCTTCCGCGAATTCTTCGACCAGTATCCTTGGCGAAGACCGCCATATGTGCTTCCCACCCAACAAATAGGTTGTATGTTCGGCCAACTCGCCGACATTACGGCACAACCTCACACCGAGGCTGCCGCTCCCTAGGACTGGCTTAAGAATCACCGGCAGGCCGATTTCCGCAGCACAGCTTTCTACTTCCATCGCATCCGCTGCCACCCTATAGGCAGGCATTTGCACGCCAGCGTCCGCGAGCAGTTGACGTTGAGTGAATTTGTCGCAGCATTGTTCAATCGATGCGGGATGTGGTCCTGGCAAATGGAAGAATTGGCAGAGCTTGCCAACTGTCGCATACACCGACTCGTCCTCGCCCGCAAAGCCAGTGATGCCCGCAATGCCATAGGTCGCGTGCAGCCGGGAACATTCCTGGATCAGCGCATCGATATGGTCGGTTTCGACCCGGATTGCCTCAAGCCTATGACTCGCAAGGTAGTGGTACTGAGTTGGATCAGCCGACAGGGTAATTGGATGAAGACCAAGACGCTGTGCCGCTTGGACGTATCGCAGACCGTTACCCCTATGACCTTCAACCAGGATGAGCGCTCTTCTTGTCATTGGACCCTCCGTTGCGTGCTGTACGACGGTCTGAGGCGCATATCAGCATCAGCTTTTTATCCGCGCCTCAACTCAGACCTTGTGTGAACCTACCAGAGCCGACGATTTGCGGTCGTGAAGATTCTGTAAATCTATTTTAATGCTTGGTTAATCGGCTGGACGACTTTGCCGTTGTTCTTTAAAACAGGCCGCCTGTCAGTCACGCAAGTAGGACGGGGGACGTTAGTTTGGAAAGTTATTTCCAATATGTTTCGCTAATTGACCAATGGCTGGATGGGTTTAGTTGGATGCCGTTGAGGGAGAGCCTCCTCCAATGTAGCGGTAAGCGCTTTACCCGCTATTTTGACCGAGAACCGTTCGTTGACACTCGGTATAGTTCTCGCGTGACAAGGGCGCTCAGGAGAAGTCGTTCAGCTTTTGGTCGTTCCTATTGCTTCAGCTTGACCGGCACCTTCACAGGCCATCATCAACGGTCATAAGCAGAGCCAGATTGACGAAATCTCCTGCAGTGGAACTTCACCTCCTGACCATGGGCAAAATGGCTAAGCGATAAGGCGACTCACCATCACGACATCATCGATCTCCCTGCCTTCATGAAGAAGACCGCCAGGAATTCTGCCGACCTCACGGAAGCCTTCCCGAAGATAAAAACGTAAGGCTGCTGGATTCTCTGCACTGACAGACAGTTCCAACTGCAAAATGCCGATTCCACGCGCAAAGTCCACAATCGTGTTCAGAAAATACCCGGCAAGCCCCGTTCCCCGCAGGTTCTTGCGCATATAAACCATACTAATCGTGGCGCGATGAACCATTTTGCTCTCGCGTTGTCGATGCAGACCGATTATGCCCACGGGTTCGTCATCCCGAAACGCGACAAAAACTGAATCCGTCAGGCGTTGCTGCCACTCTTCAATGGAAAGAGTGGCCCAGTCTTCATAGCTGCTCGCATAGCAGGATGGTTCCAAACGAAGCGCTTCCAGACGAACGCGGCGAAATGCATCGACATCGTCTGCTTGAATATGCCTGATTGTCAAACAGCTTCCATCCATCGCGACCGTCCTGCGACTTGCAGCTAATCTCAATAAGCGTCAGCCAACCAATGAAGTCAGCAATCATCTCAGATCGTGAATTCGCAACACAGCATACGTTTAGTTGTCATAGCTGCTCGCATAGAGTTGGAACGACTTCCTTCCAGACGAACGCGTCGAAACGGATCGACTTCGTCTGGTTCAAAACGCCTGATTCTCATATAACTTCCATCCATAGCAACCCTTGCGAGATGCAGCTAATCTGCGCATTTGGCGGAATGTGGGCGGCGATTTCACGCGATCTCGGGCACGTGTTTCACGCGATCGTGGGCAGCCATTTCGCAGTCGCGGGCACGGCTGGTCCACGATTGCATGGAGTCAGGCCTGGGGGTTTGGTAAAGTGGTTTCGTGATTGCCCCGCGCCGCCGCAGGCTTTCACCTGAGAGGGTGAGGCGGTCGGCATTGTGGACGAGCCGGTCGAGGATGGCATCGGCGAGGGGCGGGTCGCCGATGGTTTCGTGCCAGTGATCGACGGGCAACTGGCTGGTGACAATAGTCGAACCGCGTGCATAGCGATCCTCGAGGGCTTCCAGCAGGTCGCGTCTTTCCGTGGTGGTCAGGACCGACAGCCCCAGTCCTCCAGGATCAGCACCTCCACGCGGGCGATGGCCTTGAGTATGCGGGCGTGCCGCCCGTCGCCCCTGGCCATGGCGAGCGCCTTGAACAGGCGCGGCATGCGAGGGTAGGCGGCGGCGCGGCCATCGCGGCAGGCCTTGTGGCCGAGCGCAGGCGATCCAGCTTTTGCCGAGGCCGGTCGAGCCGGTTATGAGCAGGTTCTCGTGGCGCTGGATCCAGCTGCCGTCGATCAGATGGGCCATAATGGCGCGGTCAATGCCGCGCGCGGTGCGCAAATCGAGATGCTCGACGCAGGCCGACTGCCGGAGGGCTGCGGACTTCAGCCGAGCGATCCGGCAGTTGGCGTCGCGGTCCGCGGCTTCACGGTCAACCAGGAGGCCGAGCCGGTCTTCGAAGCCGAGCGGCTCGAAGGTGGTCTGGGCCTGACGCCGTTCATCCAGCGCCTTGGCCATGCCGGTCAGGCCGAGCGTCATCAGTTGCTCGGAGGTGGGGTGACTCCGCAAGGGTCAGTCTCCTTTTTATGATAGTAACCTTGGCCAAGGATATTGGCTTGTTGCAGAGGGCGCTTCTCGGGGACCTCGTCCAGGAAGGCCGTCGAGATCGGTCCGAAGGATCGAGCGGATCGAAGCGACGGAGCGCGCGCGGATCGACAGCCCCGCCGGCAGGCGGCATCGAGGTGCGCCACATCATAGCTCCTGGTCAGGGCCAGAACACCAAGGCAGGTGCGGAAGCCTTGCTCCGGGTGAGGACGATCAGCCATCACCGCCTCGCAGAAGGACATGACGGACGGGCCGAGTCTTGCTGCTGTCGCCAGTACCCGGGCCGGGGTCCATTCGGCATGGCGGCGATGCGCGGAGGGCATGCGCGGGCAGCGTCACATGGCTGCGCCTGCCAGGGCAGCGGGGATGGGTGGCCACCCGGCGGCCGCTATGGAATATCTCGACGATGGCCCCCCAGACCCGGGCATCCTGCCGGATCAGACTGAAGGGGACGGAATACCACGAACTGTCCACCTCGACGTGGTAATCAGGCGCGACGCGGCAGCGCTTCCAGCGCGCAAACACATAGGGGTCTCCAGGCAGCGGTTGCATATACGGCCGATCCAGCGTGCCGAAGAGATCAGCGCGGCTGGCGCCGGAGCCGCGCATGACGCGCATGTTCAACTCGTCCAGCAGCCGCCGGATCGCCGCCTTCAGTTCGGTCAGGGAGAAGAACTGGCGATTGCGCAGCCGGGCGCGGATCCAACGCTGAGCCACCTGGACCGCGACCTTGACCTTGGCTTTATCCTTGGGCCGACGTGGTCGGGTGCGTAGGATCGCCGTTCCGTAATGCGCCGCCATCTCGGCATAGGTGCGGTTCAGCCCGGGATCGAAGCGGTCGGCCTTGAGCACCGCCGCCTTGAGGCTGTCAGGGACCACCACCTTCGGCACGCCGCCGAAGAAGGCGAACATGCGGACATGGGCGCCGATCCAGTCCTCCAGCCCCTCGGTGGCGATGGCCTCGGCATATGTGTGGTTCGAGGCCCCCATCGCCCCAACGAACAGCTTCATCGCCCGCGCCTCGCCGCTCACCGGGTCGATCTGGCCGATCGCGTCGCCGGCGAAGTCGACGAAGACCTTCTCGCCACCCACATGCATCTGCCGCATCGTCGGGCGAACGCGGCCCTTCCGGGCATCGAAGTGGGGGCAGAACCAGGCATAGGCAAAGCCGTTTGGATGGACCGCCCGGTATTCTTCCCACAACAGCATCCAGGTCACCCGGGGGCCCCGCAGTTCTCGATCGATCATTGCCCAATCCGGGATCGGGCGATCCGGATCCGGCACCGTCGGCGACGCCGGAAGCAGAGGGAGTTCCAGGCCGTCGTCATCAAGACCGCCCAGCAAGGGCCAGCCCAGTCCGGCCTGCCGCGCCCGCAGGACAAAGGCGCCGACGTTTCCCTTGCCAGACCGAGTGACGCGGCAAACGCCCGCTCGCTCAGCCCTTGGCCAAATTTCAGTCGCAAAACAACCCGTATTCGGCGCTGGCAAGTCGTTCCGTCGGCATTTCGCCCCTCCCCTCATTTAAGAAGGGATGCTATCGTTAGTCTGCCGACCAGACCCGCCTACTATCCCGCAAAAATGCTGCCCATCATTGCGCGAAACGCGCGCCCATCATCCTCCGCAATCAGTGCCATCACCCCAAAACACGCAGCTAATCTCAAGAAGGGTTACTCCTATGGATGCAACATGGTCGGCATCCATTTAACAGTTCTGGATTCGTAACACCGCTTACGCCTTAACTGCGGCGGAAGCCGGCTCGCAGTCGATTGCCCCGTCAGGTCCACCAGAGAACAAGATTCGGCCGCGCAAACCCGAAAAAGTTGTTCAGCAGAACGCGACGCTTTCCGTTGCCTGATTGACCGCTGACCCCATGAACGAAACCGCCATCAAGAAGGGCGATATCCCCGGCCTTGAGCTGGATTTCGCGGCTAGGTACCGCTTCGAGATAGGCTGCGGAGTAGGGATATCCCGTGGTCTCCAAACCCTGCGACTTTCGATCCGCGACTGTCGGCTTGTGACTCCAGAGCCTCAGGTTTCCACCTTCCTCAGGCATACTGGGATAGAAGTTGAGCGCTGCGACGGTGTTGTGCGCCACCGCAGAGAGCTCGTAATCGTTCCCGGCACGTAGGACTTGAGCGACATCGTCGTGGGGGTCCAAGGAAAATGTGCCGCTGCCAGACCAACTGAGAGCGCGACAGACGTTAGCCTGACCATGTTCTGAACGGGCCAGCCGCAATTCTATGCCCTGCTTGTGAAGCTCGCGCTTCAGTGCTTCGAATACTGCTCGGACCGGGTCAACTAAATAGCCAAAAAGGGCCTCAACGTGCGGCCGTGCATTTTCCGCCTGCCTGAAGTAGGTGGCTGCATCCTTCCTATAGTGGGAAGCGCCGACATATTGTCCGGGGACACCATCTTTGCGCTCGTTAAGACCGGGACTGGCAAAAAAATTCGCGGTGATCTCGTCGGCTATTTCGCTGCTGAAAGCTTGCTTGATATGCAGAGCCGTAATCTCACCTTTCAGGACCGAAATGATTTCCGCAGTGCTGATCGAGCCGGTTCGTTCTTTGATCGTAAGAGGCGAGATGGCCGGCGATTGAGGTACTTTATTACTCACCATTGGTTTTCTCCTGTAGGGCCTGATCGAGGATGGCAATGCCGTGATCGAGTTCGTCATCTGAGATGGTTATCGGGGGAAGGACTTTGATGACGTCGCGATTTGGCCCCGAGGATTCGATCAGCAGGCCGTTTTCGAACGCGACATCGTGCACACGGCCGACAAGGGCCTGTGAACGGCACTTGAGGCCGGCCATCAGACCGCGGCCGCGCTTCTGTTCAATGGAATTAGGAAATTTCGCAACGAGGCGATCAAGGTGTTCTTGCAGTTTGACGGCCGTCCGCTCGACGGCTGTAGTGAACTGCCTATCGGACCACATTGTGCACATGGCCGCGGAAGTCACGAAGGCGAGATTATTGCCTCTAAAGGTCCCGCTATGTTCTCCCGGCTTCCATATGTCTAAGTCGGGGCGAATCAGAACTATGGACAACGGATTGCCTGAACCGCTTAGCGATTTTGAAAGACACACGATGTCAGGCTCGATTTTCGCGAACTCGAACGAGAAGAAATCGCCCGTTCGTCCCGAACCTGCCTGAATGTCGTCGACGATGAAAACAACATCGTGCTTACGGCAAATGCGCTGAATTTCTGAGAGCCATGGTGCTGATGCGGTGTTCATGCCGCCTTCTGCCTGGATGGGCTCCAGGATGATTGCGGCCGGCTTTTCTATCCCGCTGCCTGGGTCGCCCAGCACGTGGTCAATGTAACTCGCGGAATCGAAAGTTTGGTTCGGATAGTTCTCGTAAGGGACGCGGATTACATCGTGGCGAGCAACGCCGCCAAGCTGTCTGGTAGACGCTGAACCCGAGACCGCCAAGGAGCCGAGCGACATGCCATGGTACGAATTTGTGAAGGCCATGACACTTGAGCGGCCGGTGTATTTTCGCGCCAGCGCTAACGCCGCTTCGTTAGCGTTTGTCCCCGTCGGTCCAGGAAACTGTATCTTGTAAGAAAGGCCCCGAGGCTTCAGGATCGACTCGACAAAAACTTTGATGAAATCACGCTTTGCGGCTGTATACATATCAAGCGACAAGACAATATTTTGCTCGGCGAGATATTCGATTGCCGGAGCCATGATACCCGGGTTATTATGACCGTAGTTGAGCGCGCCCGACCCTACAAGGAAATCAATATAGGGCTTGCCGGCCTCGTCCCAGATTGTCGCCCCAAGTGACTTTTTAAAGACCGTTGGAAACGACCGTCCATAGCGACTAACGTTAGACTCGTAAGCTGCAAAAATGTCGATATCCATTAAAGGCCCTCTCTGTATGCGGCTTGCAATCAACGTTGCAGGTTCTATGTTCACGCATTCCAAACCGTTGAGTTGGACGATTAGCTACGGCCAATCTCGGACTCAAAGGAACATAGCATGGTCAGCGACTTGCATTCGCAAAGAGTCTGTAAACTTGTTTGACGAATCTGTTGCAACGCTTTCGATAGCGATAGCGGACAGTCGGTACCCGCCTTGCGGCTACTCTATCGGCGGCGTTGTTGGCGGGGCCAATGACATAACCGCCCCGGATTTCCAGCATGATTGAAACCACGATGCTTGGGTATTTCTCTGTGGCGGCGGGACGGGATCCTTGCCCACGAGTAGCTGTGACAGATAGCGATTTCTCTCCTTCGATGTGACGGCGAGACCGGTGCTCGCTCGAATTTCGTTTTGGAACGCGGACGAGCCAGATTTGCGATAGAACTGGAGCTGACCGCGGCCTCTAATCGGAGCCGTTGGCTGCCATGCCGGTGATTGGGCTGTTCCCTGGGCGGCGCGTTGGCCCGCCCGGCTGGACGGCATTTACAATGCCTCAGTCGGCCCTCGCTAGCTGACGGCCGCACTGCGGCCACGGGCCGAGCACGCGAGTTGTGTTCGCCACCCATGAGGTGACGCAGAAGGCGCCTGCTTCGAGAAAGCGCGATCGAAGCGGCATCGACAACCACGGTGTTCGCCACCGCACCGGTGGGGACGACGGCGGGGCTTTTGGAGCGCGGCACGACTAAATGTTCCCACCCCGGTCCACATTCGTATGATCGAAAACGCAGGCTGGCTCAGGCGGACACTGGCGATTTGTCCGATGCCGCTTTTTGTACGCAAGGTTTCAGTTTGTCCGATATCCGACAATTGTTGGATGTCAGACAGGGGGTCAAATCAGCCAACCCGTTATTTTTAATCCAATTTCCACTCTGGCACGTTCTGTGCGGCGTGGCTTGCGAATGCATCAGGAAGAATCCGATGATCACACTCACTGAAAACGCTGTCGCCGCCGTCAAGGCCGCGCTTTCCCGCGCCGACGAACCGGCGGAAGGCTTTCGCATCATGGTCGAGCCGGGCGGCTGCGCCGGGCTCAAATACCAGATGGGTCTGGAAAGCGTCTCGCGCGAGGGGGATGCCATCATGGAGGCGAACGGGGTCAAGGTGTTCATCGACGCAAGCTCCCAGTCCCATCTCGCCGGCATGACCGTTGACTTCGTGACGAACCTGGAGTCCTCGGGCTTTGTATTCGACAACCCCAATGCGCGGGACAAATGCGCCTGCGGCAAGTCCTTCGGCTAGGCGCCATGACGACAAGGATCGGCGCCGTGCGGGATGATACCGACAACGTCTACCTCATCAGCGACAAGGTCTATTTCATCAACCCCAACAATGTCGGCGCTTTGGACATCCCCAAAGCGGCCGGCAAGGTCGGCGCCGTCGCCTACGGCGATGGGCTTAAATTGACGATGGCTTTCGACCGTAAGACGCAGACCATCTCCGCCGCAACGTTCCAGACCTTCGGCCGCGGCTCGGACATTACCGCTTCCTCGTCGCTTGCCGAATTCATCGTCGGCAAGACCATCGATGAAGCCCTTCAGATCGCCGATGAGGACATGGCGGGTTTTCTCGGCGCCATGCCGCCGGACACGACATACTCATCGCTCGACAGCCTCATTCTGGAGCGCGGCTTGCGGCTGATGAGCGAGTTCTTCCGTGCTGTGAGGCAGGCTTTCGAGGAGACGCCAGGATTCTCACGCCTGGTCCTCGTCAAGGCGTCATCACCATGAGCGACGTGATAGCGGCATTTCTCGTAGTAATAGGCTTCGAGGAACCAGAGACCCTTCCCCACAGCCTTCCCCCGCTGAAATCTGATTCCGCGTGGAGTTCGGGCGTGTGGGTTTTCCGCATCGGGCCCCGACGGTGGAACGAGCTGAAAAGCGTGCGGCGGGACATTTCCCACCTTTTGCCACGTCTCAGAAGCCGGCAGAGATGTTCCCTTGCTCACTCGAAGGCCGCTTAAGCAATGTCATATGCGGTCAAGGAAATTTTCTACACTCTCCAAGGCGAAGGACGAAATGCCGGGCGGGCTGCCGTATTTTGTCGTTTCGCCGGCTGTAACCTTTGGTCGGGACGTGAAGGCGACCGGGAAAGAGCATTTTGCGGATTCTGCGACACTGATTTCGTTGGGGTAGATGGCCCCGGTGGCGGACATTTTGCCACCGCACGGGAGCTTGCGTTGGCGGTCGAGCAAGCCTGGCGCGGGTCGGGACCTGGGCAGCGTCTTGTCGTGCTCACCGGAGGGGAACCCCTCCTCCAGGTCGATGACCAACTCCTGGAAGCGCTGCATTCCTTGGCGTTTGACATTGCCGTTGAGACCAACGGTACCATTTCCGCGCTCGCCGGCATCGACTGGCTGTGCGTCAGTCCGAAATGCAATGCACGCCTCGTGGTCACGGCAGGGGACGAGCTAAAGCTTGTATACCCTCAGATTGGCGCGGAGCCCGAACATTTCGAAGTTCTCTCGTTTGAGCACCTTTTGCTTCAGCCAATGGATGGGCCCGAGCGCGATGCGAATACGGCCGCCGCAGTGGCCTATTGTCTTGCCAACCCACGTTGGCGCTTGAGCCTGCAAACCCACAAGCTTCTCGGGATCCCATGAAAATTACGCAAGTGTTCACCTTCGAGGCAGCGCACCGTCTTCCGCGCGTGCCAGCGACCCACCGCTGTCACCGCTTGCATGGCCACTCATACCGTGTGGAACTGCGCCTGGAAGGGCCTGTCGATCCAGACACGGGGTTTGTCATCGATTTCTTCGATGTTGAGGCTGTGTTCGGACCGCTTCTGCAACGTCTCGACCATCAGTATCTGAATGAGATTGAGGGTCTCGATAATCCGACCGCGGAAAACATTGCAGTCTGGATCTGGAACCAAACTAAGCCGCTTATTGGCCAGATGTGCTCGGTAACGGTCTATGAGACGCCGCTGTGCTGGGCTGAATACGAGGGTTGACCTGATGCAACGAGATTCGGGAACCGCACTGGTCCTTTTCTCCGGCGGGCAGGATTCGACAACCTGCCTGACCTGGGCGCTGGAGAACTTCGAGCGCGTCGAGACAATCGGCTTCGACTATGGGCAGCAGCACCGGATCGAGCTCGATGTGCGGCCATACCTGCTCGGGCGCATTCGAAAAGACTTTCCGGCCTGGGGTGGACGACTAGGCGAGGACCACATGATTGACATGACCGTGCTCGGCCAAATCAGTGATACCGCGCTCACGCGCGACGTCGAGTTCGCAGTGAACGCGAACGGTCTAGCAAATACCTTCGTGCCTGGCCGCAACCTTCTGTTCCTCGGCTTTGCGGCCGCGATAGCTTACCGGATCGACGCAAAACACCTCGTGATCGGCGTGTCCGAGATGGATCGTTTCGGCTACCCGGATTGTCGAGATGACGCAGTTAAAGCGATGCAACTTGCCCTGAACCTTGGAATGGAGACGCGTTTCGTCATTCACACACCCCTTATGCGGCTGGACAAGGCGCAGACCTGGGCGCTGGCGGATTCGCTGGGCGGCGAGCCGCTGGTGAAGCTCATCTGCGAAGAAAGTCACACCTGTTATAGCGGAGACCGCGAGCATCGGCATAGCTGGGGATTCGGTTGCGGGACCTGCTTTGAGTGTAATCTTCGCGCAGCAGGATGGGAGCAATTCCGATCCTGCAAAGAGGCACCCTTGGCCTCCCATGAATTGGCGTGAGCGCCCGAATCCAGGCCGACGGTGGCAATCTGCTCCACAGATCGTTTCCTTCTCATGATGGTGTTCAGCACGACCAGGTACGCCCCTTCGATGCCGTTTCGAAGGGCTGTTCCATATCATTGACCTTGATGACTCGCCGTTCGCGTGGTGCTGTTTTGGCAGCACCATGGCGAGGAGGCTGCGGTTGTGATCCTTGATCCCGGTCGGATTGGGCGTGGAGCGTACTGCCGAGAAAAAGGAGAGGTTGTGTGGTTTCGACGAGAGGCGGTTGATGCCCCAGCGTGCCCTTATGTGGAGATCGTCCATGCACGTCCATAACCAGCATGGCCGCACCATTCATTGAAGCGACGGATGACGACCTCGATGCCGGCGCCTGTGTAAGCCGGGCGGGTCAGGCGCCTGCGGCGAAGGGATGTTGCGGATATCGCTCTCTGGCCTAGGTCGGCCCACTCGAAGGATTTGTCAATCGCGCCCTGCAAATGCGCCCAGTAGAGCACCTTGTCGGTGCTACACCGATAATAAGCCAGTTTTGCTTTGAGAAGGTATCTTGCTTAGCCGCAGCGAATATCCCCGGCAAAAAATTGCCTGCAGCGCGTCGCGCTTAGCGCTCGCTGGGCGGAGCTGGTCCGGGTTGCGAGCCCGGCGAGCGCGGGATCGTCTTGGACTATGTGGTGATCAGCCGCGGTTCTTGAAGCGCCAGGATTCATGTCCGATTTCGATAATCTCGCAATAATGTGGGATGATCGAGCAGTGCGCTCGTTGTCGCTTGAAGTAGCGGCGGCGCCCGCCGTCGCGGATGAGCGCGCGGGCGATGGCAATGGCTCGATGCGAGTTCCCGTTCCGGGCCAACAATCAGCACACCATCGAACAAACGCTTGCAGGGGGAGATCTCAACCGCCCGCGGTGGCGAAGAAGAGAAGAAAATGATGGAACGCAAGCTTGACGTGATCTCAGCCCTCCCCGAGGAGTGTCGGGAGCGTATCGAGGCGCGTTTCGAAGGTTTAGAGGATGCAGGTGTCGAGAGCTTCGGCGAGTCGAGCCGTGTGGCTGGGAAGGCTCAGGCAGAGATTGTCTCCGACCCTCAAGATCAACCACCTTGGGTCTCGAAGAGGGATAAGCAGGGCTGATATGTGACTGTCGACACTTCAGAGCTACTTAGAGGCAATGGGGGGAACAACTCGATCTCATCGTCGCCTCCCCTCGCGCGCCCCTTCCCATAGAGCGGCTCGGTGAAGTCGTAAACCCAAACCCTGCTCCGCACGAGTGCTAAAAGAGCGCCAGATGGACGAATCCGCGAAGGCTACGCGCGCCGGCTGAACGCGCTGTTTCGGTCAAGACAGATGAAGGGACGAGGCCTGGTCGACGCTCGCAATATAAGCAAGCCCTCGTCAAGCCGTTACGCCGGATATCGACCTGCCTGTTGTCACGCTCGCGGGGGACGCCTCTTCCCCCGCCCATGCTGGCCCAGTTCACCTCCGCGCCAGGGTGTCCGGCGATGTGCTCGCCGAGCACGACCAACTCGAGCACGCTTGGTCACAGCTTCCGTACCTGATCAAGTAGATGCCTCAGCGCCTGCGCGACACTTCCGTGGTTTGCAATTTATCAAATTCATGGCGATCAGTGCTACATCCGCTAAATGACAAAAAAGTTAAACGGCCATGTCTGCTGTCCCTTATGCGGTTCCAGGCCACATTGAGCACAGGCAAAAACTGGTAAGCATGCCAGCGCCACGACCACCACGTCGTGGCGGCAGTTATCAGCCCATAGGGTTTCCCAACGGCCATCGGACAAACTTGGCGCAGCGCTGTCACGGCAGACACGGCACATCGAGACCTGTCGAGCGTCAGCCGTTGCGAAAGGTGTAGCCGTAACCGTTGATCGCCGGCGCGCCGCCGAGATGGACATAGAGGACGCGCGATCCCCCTGGAAAGAAATCTCTCTGGACGAGGTCAATCATCCCTTGCATCGATTTGCCCTCATAAACCGGATCGGTAATCATACCCTCGAGCCGAGCGCACAGGCGGATTGCTTCCTTGGTTTCCTCGGACGGAATGCCGTAACACGGATACGCATAGTCTTCGAGCAACACCACGTCGGCCTCGACGAGGTCCGTTCCCAGCTCAACGAGCATCGCTGTATGTTGGGCAATACGAAGCACCTGCGCCTTTGTCTTTGCAGGCGTGGCGGAGGCATCGATACCAATCACGTTGCGCCGTCGACCGTCCTCGGCGAACCCGACGATCATGCCGGCATGTGTTGAACCGGTGACAGTGCAAACGACGATGTAGTCGAAGGCAAACCCAAGCTGTTTCTCCTGGGCGCGCACCTCCTCGGCGAACCCGACATAGCCGAGTCCGCCATTCGGGTGAACAGATGCGCCCGCTGGTATCGCATAAGGTCTGCCGCCCCTCGCCTTGACCTCATAGAGTGCTTTTTCCCAACTGTGGCGAATGCCGATGTCAAAGCCCTCGTCGACCAGGCGCACCTCTGCTCCCAAGATGCGGCTCAAGAGAATGTTGCCGACCCGGTCGTAGACGACATCCTCATGCGGAACCCAGCTCTCCTGAACCAGAAGACATTTCATGCCGATCTTGGCGGCAACGGCGGCGACCATGCGCGTGTGGTTGGACTGCACGCCCCCGATGGTGACAAGGGTATCGGCATCCGATGCGATCGCCTCGGGGATAATGTATTCGAGCTTGCGGAGCTTGTTTCCGCCGAACGCCAGACCGGAGTTGCAGTCTTCGCGTTTGGCGTAGATGTCCACCTTGCCGCCCAGATGCTCGCCGAGCCGGTCGAGCTTCTCGATGGGTGTGGGTCCAAAGGTGAGCGGGTAACGCTCGAATTTTTCCAGCATATTCTCTCCGGCGATGATCATTCAGCTGAAATAGCCACGCAAACTCGTCTCATAAGCGCTGCTGGGATTGGTCGGCCGCGCTCTTCGACCCCCCATCCGAGCCTTGGGGATTTCCAGCGCTTTCCTCGCGATTGAGACGAAGCGATGAACATGTCGGCATGCTGCGATGAGGCGACCATCGCCTCGGAAACGTACGACGACACCCGGTCGGCATCTGCGTTTTTGCCGGCTTTGCGAGCGCAGCCAGATCCAAATCAAAAGACTTCGATAAAAAAGCAATGGCTTCTTTTTTGCGATTGGACCGGCAGGAACCGCACAGTTGCCGAGCCGAGTTCTGCGAGGCGATTTTGTGGCGCTCAACGCCTCACAGAAGTTTCAGCTGCTCTCGACGTGTTCGTCTACCTGATCGAGACGGGTGCCAATGCCCTCGAAAGGCTGGCCTCCCCGCGTCCGTAAGTCGCCGCATCATAGTTGACGAGCGTGTCGGTCCTGGCTGTATCCAGCAGCTGATTGGTAATCTGTGTCGGTGTTGCGGACGTGAATTTGCTGCCAAGGATGGCGGCATAGCCTGCAACCACAGATGCCGCGACAGACGTTCCGGTTAGGCCAGTCTTGTCGCTCTCGACACCCACCGTCAGGAAGTGGTTCTGCACCTCCGAATCTGAACCGGCGTAATTCGAATAGGAGGCGAGCTTTGCCTTGTTTTCGGGAGTGCCATTGCGCTCTAGCGCACCCACAAAAATTGCCGATTGCTTCCCAATCAGGTCGAGAGCAAGGAAATCAATATCCCCATCGGCAATGGTATCTACCGCTACGGACCCGTTGCCGGCTGCCTTTGTGAAGACCGCAGCACCCGCCCGAGCCGCATCGACAATCGACTGCTCAAGCCGGTACCCGCTCACTGGTTCCTCAAGGCCATAGCTCAAATTAATAACATTGAGGCCCTGCTTCAGCGTGAGCGGAACTTGTTCCGAATAGTCAAGCTCGGTTATGTTTGCGCCAGGCGCGACCATGCCGGCTGCTTGAGCGACCCACTGCCCATGTCGCCGCCATTGGGAGCCATGGCCGAGATCCCCCACCTGTCCCATGTTACCTGTGAAGTCATCTATGATAGTTACCGACACGCCAGACCCATTATAACCCGAGGCCCATGCTGCGCCGACGTCCGGGCTCATCCAGCAAAAGGTGCCGTCGGCATTTTGTGGGCAACGCGAGCTGCTGCCGTCCATGGCTGGCCTCGCAGCCCCGCCATCGCCGGCGAGCCTGGATTGGAGGTCATCGGCGAAACCGGGTGGTGCCGACGTCCATAGGACAAGACTGGCAAGGTACGCCACCGGCAACAATCGCTTTATCTGCATTCAACTCTCCTGTTTGAACTGTTCGTCATCAACAAGACGAAGCATTTCACCATGGGTAGAACGACCTCGGAACCAGAGACCGATGTTCAGCAGGTTCAGATGAGCGTTCGCCAGGTATTTCAATGTGTCCGCCGGCCGGAGCAGCGACGCCACGGACGGCAATTCACCGCCTGGGCGCCGCGATCCACCCACGTTCGGACGCATGAGGGCAGGGTGGCAGTCTAGTGAATCGAAACGGGTGCCAGCGCCCTCGAAAGACTGGCTTCGCCGCGGCCGTAAGTCGCCGGATTGTAGTCGACGAGCGTATCGGTCCTGGCTGTATCCAGCAGCTGATTAGTAATCTGTGTCGGAGTTGCGGACGTGAACTTGCTGCCAAGGATGGCGGCATAGCCTGCAACCACAGGTGCCGCATAAGACGTGCCGTATAGGCCAGTCTTGTCACCCTCGACACCCACGGTCAGGAACTGGTTCCGCACCTCGGGGTTTGAGCCGGGATAATTCGAGTATCGGGCCAGCCGCGTCTTGTTCCCGGGAGTGCCATTATGGTCGAGCGCACCCACGAAGATTGCCGTTGGCGCCCCGATCAGCCCGAGGGTTAGCTCATCGAAATCCCCTTCGTGCGGCCTACCTACCTCGTTGCTGCGGTTGTCGGCACTCTTTGTGACGATGGCAGTGCCCGCCCAGGCGGAATCGACGATCGCCTGCTCGCGCGGATGCTGGCTCAGTGGCTCTATGATGCGGTAGCTCGCATTGATGATATTGAGGCCGTCCTGCAGCCCGATCGAAGACCCCTCGAGATAGTCATACTTGAATATGTTTGCGCCAGGGGCGACCATGCCGGCAATTTCAGCGACCCACTCTCCATGTCGCTGCCTCTGCGTGCCGCGACCGAGGTCTGCATCAAATGGCTGTTCCTTGAAATCATCTATGACATTTATCGATACGCCGGAACCGATAAAGCCTGATGTCCATGCTTCACCAATATCCGGGCTCATCCAGCAAAACGTGCCGTCGGCATTTTGTGGACAGCCCGAGCTACTGCTTTCCGCGGCTGGAGTAGCGGTCGTTCCTTTGCCGCTGACACCGGCATCGAGATCACCAGCAAAACCGGGTGCCGTCAGCAGGCCCATGAAAAGACTGGCAACGAGTCCTACCGGGGACAATTGTGTTTTGTGCATAATCAACTTCCTATCTGATTGTTCTTCATCAACGAAATTTACGGCCTTGCCTTTCACCATGCTAAAATTCACCCCTGAACCGAAGGTCTAGTTTCCATCGGCTTGGCTCCAGGTTTGTCATGTATTTCAACGTGTCCGAGGGCCGCAGTTGCGAGGCGGCCAGACGGCAATTCACTGTATGGAAGCCGCCGACGGCGCCATAGTCAGCCGTGCAAGGTCGTTCCGTCAGATTCCCGCCCAAAATCGAACTGACGGTGAGAGAAAGCGTCGTGGACGGCGTCGGTCGCTTTTGCAGAATAAAGCCGAGTTTCACACTTGGGTCGATTCGGACCTTTTCGGCGCGTTGGCCGGTGCTCGCGCCCCACAGGAGACCGAAATCATCCGACAGCTGCGTCAACATTTCAAATCGCATGTCGATCCATTTGCTGTGGTACCACTTGTCGAAAGACACTTTGGTACCACCCGACAGCTCGTATCCGCCTTGTCCCAGATGGTTGGCGGCCGCGGTTAGCTCCGAACCCTGATAAATGCCGACAAGGCTGGTCTCCTGTCCGTTCGCTGTCATAGCGCTGACGAAGAATGCCATCACGAACAGGACGTAGCTCGCCAACCGTATGCACATCTGCAGCGCCCATTGTTGGACCCGCGAGCAAATCATGTAATCGACACGCGTACTGAAGTCCCTCGCCGCATCTTCAAACCGCACGGAGGCTCTAGCCGCAGACGCAGGGCCGCCAGCGGGCAACGTATTCATTCGCAACAAATCTGTGATCCCCCGTCCTTCAATTTTGTCGAGCCATCTCTTCGCTCTTCCCTGGCAAGCTGCTCCCGCCCTCTCAACGGAACTAAGCGTAATTCATGCCAATCTGGATGACGGGGGAAGGGAACCAATTGTATGTTTGTTATCAGCGGCTTAGACAAAAACGTTCCAAGATGCCGGCCAACCAAGGCTGTGTCGTCAAACCGACAAAGCCGACACAATTGTCGGATGTCGACGACCACGCTGAGTGTGAACCCACCCGCATGGGCAACACTCCCTTCTCGCTCCGGCCATGCATCGGAGAGCCTCGCAACGGCCATCATTTTTCATTCGACGCGATCCTCTTCAGCCGGGCGTTGCGTCGCCTAATTTGAAGTTCTGAACGCGAGTACGTCTGAAAAGGCATGCCCGGCAGTGACGGAGCTCTCTGCCGGGCCGGCTTCGCCTTGGGAGGTGGCGTAAGCTAGCGACTTTCGTGGCGGTGGGACCACTCAATCCGTGCGTTTTGCGCAATAGCGAGCATGTACCGTGCCAAGCCAAAAAGCATCTAAAAAACACCCGAGAGTCAGCTTCCTCTTCGTTGCGTACCCGACATTGTCGGCTATCGGACAATGCCGAACGGGCCTCTCGGCATCGACCTGCGCCTGAACCAGAGCGCACCCGCAAGGCCGTTCGCTGCCAGTTCAACCTGGCGAACTGGTGGTGACCGGGTTTTAGCTCCGAACTGTTCGCCGGCTGACGGACGGGCGGATGTCGCTTTTTTCAAGCGCAACTGTCTGTAGCTTCAATTCAAGAGGGAGGGTGCAGCCACGAGAGATGGCGCGGCGAATGCGGTCGGGGCAGTTGATCGCGATCGCCACGATCGGCATGGACGCGCCGTGGCCAATCACGATCTCGCGATGTTACGCCCAGCAAGTAAGCCGGCGAGCGCACGAAGAACGAGGGTAGACGCGTTTTTCCGGCTTAGCCCAGACTTAGAGGATGAGGCGCGCGAGCGCACCTCAGGCGGTGCTTCGAAAACATCGCGGGCCAGGTCGCCTCGGCACGGAGGTAAGTAGGGTGAAAGATATCCTCGCCTGAGACGGCGAGCGGGCGACAGCAGGACCGTCGCACGACATGGCAATGCCGATAGCTCGAACGGCGGTACGGCGATGTCGCCGAGGATGCGGACAGCTGTTCTGCGACGCACCATAGCGGAGACCTGAGAATCGGCGCCGAACTTTGACCCCTGCGTCAACTTATAGCCCCCGCTTGCATAAGCGCGACGAGGAGCGCTCGCCGGGCGGAGCTGGTCGGGTTGCGCAGCCCCGGCGAGCGCGGATTGTTTGGGCGGTGGGGGCGTCAGGCGCGGTTCTTGAAGCGCCAGGATACGTTTCCGGCCCTATGATCTCGCAGTGATGGGTGGGCCTGTCGAGCAGCGCCGTGTCATCTTTGCGTCGCTGGCAAAGAACTGGGTCATTCGCCGGATGCCAGGTCGGTGGTGACGATGATGGACGTGCGTTCGTAGAACAGACTTATGAAATGGAAGAGAAACTGCCCGCTGGTGCGAGCGAAGGGGACATAGCCGAGTCGTCGAGGACGACGAAGGCCAGTGAGGTAGTCAGCGATGCGTCCCCGCTTGCCGTTTTGGTGCTCCTGACCTCGATAATCAACTTGAAACAAAGTGACGAATCTGAGCTCTGATCTTGTTACGGCGCCTCAAGGGAGGAGCAGCGATATGCCGAGCGTTTGATTGCGCTGTGGCACATCTTGGGTTTCATTCATATGCTCATCGTCACGCGACTGGTACCGAACTTCCTCGGCCCTATCGAAAAGCTCAGCCCCTTGCCCGGCTTTGCCAGCGCAGCTGGATCGCCAAATCAGAAAGAGCACACTTGCGAAATAGCCCAGCTGAAGAAGTAGCGAACTGCCCAGCGTCGTGATGACTGCTAGACGGAACGAATGCGAGGCGAAGTAAACCGTCACAGCGTTGCCGCACAGGACCAGCCCGGCGAGCCGACAAAAGGTGATGAAACGCAATGCCGTTCTCCTGATTTTGTCTCGTCAAATCGTGCAGCTCATGCTGCGATCTGGTCGGCCGCGACATGGGTCTGGCAGTTCTTTGGGCAGACGCGGCCGCAGGCTCCGCAGCCAATGCAGCGGCCGGCATGGTCGACAACCATGACCATGCGATTGAGCTCACCATCGAAATCGTCGTCACTGTCGTCGCAGGCGCCGAGGATTTCACCCGCGTCATCGACGCCATAAAGATGCATGACCTCGCGCGAGCAGACTTTGAAACAGCGGCCGCAGCCAATACAGATCTTGCCATCTATAGCTGTCAGGTATTGCGGCACCCATAAGGAGCCGTCCCGGCTGATGAATGTGCTCCTCATCGCAAAGTCTTCATTTTGGCGAGCTCTCTCCTGGCACCATCCAGCTCGGCGTAAACGGCGTGCGTTTTCTCGGCGACTTCCTCTATCTCAATCCATTTGACCGGGAGACCCTCGGCAAGGTCGCGCAAATTCGTCTTGGCGATTGCCGCGCGCAGTTGAAGCTTTCGGACTTTTTTCGCCATCTCATCCAGATTTGACATGATCCTTCCTCGAAAATCGGTTTCTTCACGCCCGCGCCACGTCCCGGTAGGCAATAGCTGCAGTCGCATCGCCGACCAGTTTCGCCCCCGGTATCCGCGAGTTTCCGGAGAGTCTCGAAGCCGAATCGATAGATGCCTCGACAGACCGGCGAACTGCCCGACCATGAAAAGCACGCGCCCGAAGCTCGGTTTCATTTTTGTTGTTGACTATGTCATCACGTCTGAGCGCTCCTCGATCGAGCCGCCCAGCAGGTCCGGATCCCGATCGCCAATGATCGGATATTCCGCTGCAGTGCCTTGGTGATGATGAAATTGGCCAGCAGCCCGGTGTCCGATTTCCCTTGGCGTGAGCCATGGAAGGAGAGCACGGACAACCGCGGGAGGCGGACGGGCGGGCAAGGGCCTCGCCGTCCTTGTGACGGCAGGGCCATGCGCCGCGTGCGACATTTGGTTTCCTCGATTTCAGGGCTCGAATTCTGCTTTCGGGTACGCCAACTCCGGGCCCGGTTGCGCACCCGACGTCCGACCTGGCCGGGCCGATCCCACGCCATCCCTTGGGCTGACCCCGTCCCGGATCGCGACGTCTTCCACGATAGGCCAAATTCGCCTCGAACATCTATTCCGCGCCGATCCGGTGAGAGGTCACTAAGGTTCGAGCCTTGACCTCGGGCAAACGATTGACCCCTGCGCTGCCTGGACATACTTGCTGCGGGCGCGCCGCAGAAACTGGCGGATTGACCAGGGTTCGTCTTCACTTGTCGTCTCTTCGTTCTCAGGCGACTGCGCTTTGATTTTCAGGAGCCTTGTTTTGCGGAACCACGCAAAGACCCCCGGAGCATGCGTTCTCATCCGTGTAGTTGGCCAGGGCTTGGAGCAATGGGGTAAGGTAGTATTGTTTGATATGGTCCGGCATCGTCCCTGGATTACCCAGAGATTTCAGCGCCACGTCGATCAACTCGATCGCGCGATCCTTGTTGCCGCTCTCGTAATAATACTGAGCGACCGGGACGTACCACCGGAATTTAAGAGGCCCCTCGCCGTGCGGGGGATTCAGTGTCAGGATCTGTTCCGAGAGCTCGTCGCCCATCGCGAAGCGTTCAGCACGGGGGATATGAGAGTTGTCCATCGCGGGATCGAAGAGTTGGTTCAGGGCCATGACCATCCAAGAGACGGCCTCGAATTTTTTGTCGATGGCGTCCTGGACCAACTGGCGCATGGCTGGCAAGCCGGTCTGCATGTCGCGCAGCTTGTGAAGCAGTAGATCCGCGTGCGTTTCTCGGAACCCGATATAATCGGGCACTAAGGCGAGGCCTTCTTCGATGGCTGAGAGTGCCGCCGTCCAATCCTCGGCCTGCATCGCCGGCTGAAGCTTGGCGTAAATCGGTCCGGTCAGCGCTAGTTCGCGCGCCGTGCCTTGGTTAGTAGCGATCCGCCTTGCATCGGCGCGTTGAGCTTGATCGCTGTTGCGCCAACTGCCGTTGAGAACTTTCGGCAAAACGTCATCGAGTTCCGCCGGGTGTCCTATGAAAGCGATGTGGCCGTCGCGGTCGACTAAGAACGAGGCGGGAATCCCGAGAGATGAACTGGGTTCCATCCACAGTCTATTCATTTCGCCTGTGTAATCGAACGCGATACGATAATTCAGATTCGGGAACCTCTCTGTCAGCCAAGCATCCAAGCTAGTCCGCGTCTCCTCCGCGGTCGGGCCCTGTTCCCTCGCTGCGACTCCGATGACCTCAAATCCGCTGTCTTGATACTTCTCCTGCAGTTGCGTCAGATGGGGCATCACCGCCACACAGGGTCCGCACCAAGTCGCCCAAAATTCTAGGAGGTACACCTTGCCGGGGTGAAAGTTGGCGAGGGGCTCGCCACGCAGCCAGTCGTCCACTTTGATCGGAGGAGCCGGGGACTCCCTACGCAACACCATGTTGTTCTCCAAAGTCTATTCTCACACCTTTCGGGCGTTTCGGACGAGCCGGTTCTCCTCTCAGAAATGGAAGAAACCGGCTCGGTGACCAGCACTCGTCTTGCGCGTTCGCATGCGGCTAGTCCTCACCCATTGTCGCCGCATCTCAATCAGCAAAGGTCGTGCCAGCCCGCTTAGCAAGTGGTAAGTGTGTGGTTAGCTCGGAAAACCTTTGAGCGTCGAAGATGGCCGATTGTTTTGAACCCAACATGTTTCCTGCCGCTGTCTGGTTTTCGACACGCATCACTCACGCTTCTCACGCTTGAGGACCGAAGACAGCTTGGCTGTCTCGCCTGCGGCAATGTTTGGCGTCGAGCCGTCTAACAGCATCATTTCGGGGCCGGTCGAAAGTGCGCGGGCGATCTCCACGACCGGCTCCCGCCTGCAGCCACTGCGTCCTGGCCTGCTGATGGCTGAGCCTTCCTTCTAGGGCCGGGTCGGTGAGGCGGTGAGGCCCAGCGCGTCGACTGCGAGCCGCCGCCGTAACCGCTTATGATGTTTCGCTAGACGGCGGATCCCGCATTCACCAGCCGATATTTCGTGAAAGAGCTTTGGAAGCATTGCAGGTTTCCTGCGTAGACCACCCGCTGCTGCGGGCATTCGCGACCGCTTCGCTGAATCGGAGGCTCCAGATGGGCCAGTCTGGTCTCAATTGTCTGGTGGCGGCCCGTAGAGATGTCGGGTTACGCCGCGCAGATCTCGTCAAGATTCGGATGGGTCATAAGACCTTCGGTTCATTGAGCAAAGGATTGTCGGATCTCGCGTAGAACCCCAGTACGGGTCCGATATCAAAGATCGTCCCTGGCGGAAGGGGCCGGACGGACGCAGGCCATTTTTCGGTTGAGACGCCGATGCCTCTCGCAAGCGTGCTGGCAAATCGGGGCATCAGCGGTGCGAGTGTCTGCGCCAGGATCGCAGCGGCTGTAGCCTGAAGCGCGAGCGAAGTCCGGGTGCGGGAGGGATAGAGACGTCGCGCCGCTGCATAGTCTTGCGCCTGACGGTAGATCAGGCAATCGCGCACGAAATCGCAGGCCTGCGCGGCCGCGCGCCGGACCGAGAAGCCATCATCCGAATAGGCGCGTTCCATCGCCGCGCGATGGATCTCTATCCGAGCAAAGAAAGCGCGATCGGCGGGACACCAGTCGCCTGCGTCGGGCACGCAGCCGCCAAAGTCCTGTTTGATTTCCCGGTGAAGCGCATCAAGCCATTTCAGCCAGGTCCCTTGGAACACCTCGTTCTCGGTGCGGCGTAACGCGTTTAGCGTAAAGTTCGTCCGCTCACCTTCCGGGCGTGTCAGGCCCAAATGAAGCCGCACGGCGTCGACTGTCTTTGGGCCCAGAACCTCTTTGCCCCAGACCGCATGGCCGCGGCTGGTCGAGAACTTCTGGCCGTCGAGCAGATAGAACTCGTTCACATGATACCGGATACGCGGCGTCCAGTGGGAGAACACCTCAGCGTAAAGCGCGGGATAAAGTAGCGCGTGGTAGAAGGAATTGTCGAAGCCGAAGAAATGGACAATCTGCCAGTCATTGCTTGGCATCGCCGCGTTCCAGTCGCGCCCCAGCAAGCGAGCTAGCGCCTGGATGTTGTAAAGGAATCCGAAAGCCATCTCCGGCCAAACCCAGATCACCTGCCCCGGGAGCCCTTCGGCCGGCAGGCCCCAGTCCGAGGGGTGGGTGATGGGCACGGAAAAATCGCCACGTTGGCGTACACGCGCGAAGAGGTCCATGATCCGAGCGGGAGCGCCCGACGCCCTTAAATGCCGGTCGATCTTGTCGTAGCATCGATCCAGCGCAAGTTCGGGACGGCGCAAGGAGCCGACCACCGGCGCCTCGGCCGAGTGCCGCGACCGGACTGCACCTAAGTCATGGCATAAGTTCGGCGCGCCGCATTCCTCGCAGATGTTGCCGCTAGTGGAGCCGCCGCAATCGGGGCAGAGGCCGCTTACATCCGGTTCGTAAAGGTAATCGCCTGTCACTGCATCAAATAGCGCAGGGCTCTGGCGCAGATCTACCGCCGTGCTGCTCAAAAGAGTGCGGAAACACGTGGCTTGAAACTCTGCGTAAGCGTCATCCCCCAACGTGGGCAGGAAGCTGTGAACCTCACAGTCGAGAAGCGCAAGCGTGGCTCTGATCTCGTCGGCGTAGTGGCGCGCCACCTTTGCGGGCGTCGATTGATCGGCACCGGCACGCGTGGCGACGTAGCTCTGGTGATCGTCGCTCCCAGTCAGGTGGTAGGCTTCGGCCCCATTCATGCGCAGGAAACGCGTGTACACGTCGGCGCCAAAATACGGGCCTGAAAGATGCCCCAGATGCAGATCACCATTGGGCGTCGGCGGCGTGGAGAAGACGAAGATCGGCCTGCGGGGAGTCGCGACCTGTGCAGCAGCTTCGAGGGCGGCCTTGCCGTCGCGCCAATAGATATCGACGAAATCTAGGTCTTCGTCCCCATCGTTGCACAGCACATGCGCTTCAAAGGGGTGCAACAGAACGACGTCGCCGGCTTTGACCGGGGTTTCCCCAAGGTCGGTCCTGACCTTGCCCACCCCAGACAGGACTACGAAGGCCTCGATTTCGTCGTGCCGATGAGGCTCGGATGTGACCCCCGGTGCTACCTTGCCGAATGAAAACCCGGTGCCCGCGCTTCCCGTTCCAAGCGTGGCCATGTCGATACCGAACGCACGCGACAGCTCCGTTCGAGAAAACCTGTATTTGCGCATGACGAAGCTCAGCCGTTGAAGCAGTGGTATCTTCGGCTGCGAACGCAACAGCCTCTGTTGCAAGTTGCGAAGAGAGGCGGCAGCCCGGACCGGTTGGCGGCCCCCGCGAGAACAATCCGGCTCTAGCCCACAGGCGGGCGAAGACTGCGCGCCAGTAGAAATTTGGCGGCCCGGTGACTACCTCCGTCCGACGTGCCGAAGCGTCGTAACGGGACTGCGGCGATACTCCAGCAGCCCACAAATCAGAACGCCATGCTCCCGCATTTTTTAGCGGTCGATCAGTTTCGTGTGCATGCCTCGCTCAGTCGCGATAGAAAATGCCGTTTGGCGGCTTGAGATTGTCTAGATCGGCCACTTTGCCCTCGGGCGGATTAAGAGCGCGCTTAAGCACGTTGTATTCAGCGCGGGTCGGTCCGCCGGTCGAAGCACGCTGGAACACCAAGTAGAGCGTTCGCCGCGAACGATTGCTTTTATTCGGCTGCGAGTAATGCGGTGCGTAATCGTCGAAGATGAAGATGTCGCCAGCCTTCCATACTACGGGTTCCCAGGAGAATTTCTCGGCGACCTCAGGATCAATCACCCCACCGGCATCCATGGAAAATACTCCCTTCTTGTGGTTGCCTGGGCTAAAGAAAAGGCCGCCGTTGTCCGGGTCGGAGTCGTCAATGCCTATGGCGACGACCGCATGGACCATTCGGTCGGGGAGCCTGTGTGGAATGTGATAAATGTCCTGATGCGGGCGATAGCCGCCGCTGTCGGGATAGTGGAAAATCAGCAACTCCTTGAGCCTGCGCGAGCCTTCGTCAAGCAGCTCCTCGACCGCAGAGTTAATGCGCTGATCGGCGAGGAGTAGATCACGCAATGGATCATGGAAGTCGAGAAAATTCTCGACCTTAGAGGTGATCTTTCGATTGTCCGTCGTCTTCTCGAACCACAGCATCCATTTATCATCGCTGACGCCCCAGCCTGAAATATCATCGACAAAGCTGGAGATACGCTCCACAGCCGCGGGATCGAAGAAGCTTTCGATCCTGACATATCCGTCTTTCTGCCACTTTTCTCTTTGTGCATCAGTCAACATGCGAAAAGCCTCCTGTTGGAAAGACTGGTTGGTCGAACATTCCGGTTAGGGCAATCGGGCGCTGGTCAGGTTGTGGGTCGACGGAAACAGTACTCAACGGCCTATGGGCGACGCTAAGTGCGTCTCGCTCTCCAGCCTCCGCTGCAGTGAAGGCGGAATCATTCCTTGGATGCCACCGCTAGTGATCCGCAGTCGCCCGGTCATATCCCGCTGCCCATTTCTTCTGCGATGGTGTCGGACCAGCACTCGACGGAGGTAGGGCTGATGAAGCCGGGATGCTCGGGGTTGGCACGCGGCGCGCGCCCCAGAAGGCTGTCGAGGATGCGACGCGCTCGCCAGGCCAGCAGGCTTAGATTCGGATCAGCCAGCCCACGCTGTCCTGGGCTCGCGTTCTGTACGAAGATGCGGCTGTCACGCGGTCCGTCCCAGCACACCGAAAAATCTTGGCGAATAGCCAATTCGTTGTCGATTATTTCAAGCCGGTTCGCGATCGGTTCCAAGAAGCCTGGCACCGCGTTCTCGTAACCGGTGGCCAGGATGACGGTGTCGGCGGTGACTTCTTCGACCACCTCCATGCGGTGCTGCAGGGTGAGTCTGTGGCCCGCGCCGGCGTTGATGCAGTGCGAGACAGTGCAGCCCGGCCGCAGTGTGATTTCGCATCGGTTTGGCTCTAGAAACGCGTGACGGTATAGCGCCTGGTAGGCCGCGCGCAACGTGCTTTCCGAAATGCCATCCGAAGCAAGCACGAAGCGCCGCAGGAACAGCTTGCGCTGCGACTCGCTCATTGCCGCGAAACGATCCGAAAAGCAGGGCATGAACAACTCGTTTGTGAACGGGCTGTTGTCGATGGGCAGATAGTTTTCGCGCTGCGAGACCCAGGTTATCGAGACAGGCCGCCGTTCTTTTGGCAGGCCAACAAGGTGCAACAGCACCTCGGCTCCGGACTGTCCTCCGCCGACCACGCAGACATGGCCATTGTGCGCCTCAGGATGAATGTGCAGCAATTCAGATGAGTGGAACAGGTTGCGTCCAGTCCAGCCCTGAAACTGAGGCGGAATATGCGCCTGCTTGCCAATGCCGACCACGACGTTTCTGGCGCCGAGAACCGCCTTATCGGTGCGCACCCGAAACTCGCCGTCAAAGCGGATTTCGCGCACGGTCTCGCCGCCGCGGACGAGCGGGTTCCTGTGGAAGGCCCAGTTCAGGTATTGCTCGAACTCAGCTCGGAGCACGGCTTCGAACTGTGCATTCAGGAAGTGGTACAGACGCCCGTTCTCATGCAGGTAGTTCACGAAAGTGTAGGCTGATCGCGGGTTCACCAGCGTGACCAAATCCTTGAAGTGGCTGACCTGGAGTTCCGAGGAATCGAATGCGCTGCCTGGGTGCCAGCGGAAGTCGACTTGCCGATCCAGGAACAGTGCCCCTTGCCCAATTTGCTCGTGCATCTGGCACGCAAG
Organism: Mesorhizobium sp. WSM3859; assembly: GCF_002295065.1. Lineage (GTDB taxonomy): Bacteria > Pseudomonadota > Alphaproteobacteria > Rhizobiales > Rhizobiaceae > Mesorhizobium. The sequence goes on along the minus strand of NZ_NSGG01000015.1, from coordinate 131,134 downwards.
GCTCAAATTCGACGGCCCAGCTCCCACTCCAATGCAAGAGAGCTCCACTTGTCTTGCTCCTTTAGGTGCTTCCCAACTGGGCGATGTTCGCGAGGAATGTCGGCTCTGGCCATCGGCTTCAGTCTCCACGCGGACCATCTCGACTTCGGTGCCGCAGGATTTGCTGGATTTTGTCCCCGCTTTGGTATGGTCGGGCATGAAGCCCATGGATCCCGGCCAAGTGATGCGATCGACACTCATGTCCACGACTTGTGGGCGTGGACGGGATCGACGTATCTCCGCCCGCTTCGATGATCGCGTCTCGGTCAGCGAAATGCTTTCGAGCCTTGTTCCGTGTTTCAATCGGCAAGGTCGCCCGCCTCCACAATGATACGCCGACCTTTGACCGAATTGGGGATCGGCGAGGGCGCGGTCTCGAATGCGACGACATTGAGCTGCTCATAGGAGGGCATCCGCTGATGTTTTGCGGAAGATCCCCCGCATCAAACGTGCCAGAAGGAAACTTTCATGGAAGCAACGGATAGCGGGTTTGTGATCCTGTCGGGTATCCGACAATGAGGGGGAAACCTTGCGCCGGTGGCCGATTTGCCGCGTCGCCGTCCTCTTGCCATGAGCCACTAGCTAATCGGGCAGCTCCGCATCGGAATTTTCTCTCGGGACGGCCAGCAACCCAGGTTCACGGACTGTGGCGCGGTAAAAGGCTCTTGCCCTTCTCGCGGCCGGAATCTGAAAAGGCGCCTTCGGAAGCCGGGGTCCCAGGAGGTCTCTCCCGTCTTGCGGAAGATTGAGACGAGATCCGGATTTTGAGACGCAGAACCCAGCTAAAGGCGGTCACACCGCTATGTCGAGGCCATGTGCCACATCCTGCAGCACCACGAGCCGGACAGTGCTCGTGTGACCAACCAGACGCATTCGGTCCGCAGCATTGTCGAGGTTGCCCAGGCCGGTCGGAAGGAGATATTTTGGGACGGCGAAGGTGTTGACGGTTGGGCCGCAACGCAGGGATAACCAGGCGCTGATCCAAAAAGACAAACGTTGTTTCGGGGCAATCGAGGTTGGACCTGCTGATCGGTCGTCAGACGAAGCGAGCCGAAATGTTGCGCCGCGGTGCTGATGAACGAAATTCTCGCGGGCTCGAACTTTACCGCCTTACGAGGAGGTTGCACGAAAAGCGCGGCCTCGCCCAATCGTCACCACAAGGGGCCGACATGGCGGCCGAAACGCTCGCCTCATGTGCAACCTGGTTAGCTGGCGCAACGGAGCCGAGCGAGGCGGAACTCGAGGGGACGAGGATGAAAGCGCCCAAATCCTCAAAGAGACGGCCCGCGTCGAGAAAACCCGTGCCTGGCCGAGATCAGGCAAGGGTAGCCAAGGCTACCCAGCCGTCGCGAGGCCCGTGATCACGCTTTAGGCACCCAATAACGATAATGGATCTGCGCGGGTACGGCCGCACCGGTATTGACATTAATTGACACACCCCGCGAACACTTGCAAAAGCCACATAGCGGTAGTGACTAGGTGCATGCCGCACCCAAATTTTCCCTAGGGGCGAGGTCTGATCCATGGCGGCACTGGCGAAATTCAGACCAGTTGATTCCGGCCAACACGACAAGGACGAACTCCGCGAGATCGTCCGTGAGCGCTCTTTTCGATTCGGACGCTACACGCTCTCGTCGGGCATAGAGAGCGACATCTATTTCAATATGAAGCCTACCATGATGGTGGCGCGAGGCGCGCAACTTGCCGCTCTTGAGTTCCTAAAAATAGCTAAGCAAGTGAAAGCAGAGTACGTCGGCGGACTTGAAATGGGAGCGGTCCCCGTAATCGGATCGATGGCGGCTGTCAGCTCGGTGATGAACAATCCCATAAACACGATCTTCGTTCGCAAGGCTCCAAAGGCCCATGGCACAAGCGATGTGATTGAAGGTCTTGGGCCTAAGGAGGATCTTCAGGGAAAAGTGGTCCTGATCGTTGACGACGTTGCCACAAGCGGCAAGTCGATATTGAAGGCGACTGAAGAGGTTCGCCGCGTCGGCGGCATTGTGGGTGACGCTGCTTGCCTCGTGGACCGTGACGAGGGAGCTACGGCCCTGCTAGCCCAACATGGCGTCACGCTGCACTCCGTACTGCATGCGAGCGAATTTGTGGAACGCCACTGACAATCTCGTACAACGTCTTTCCGGCGATCTAGCCTTGGAGGACATTCCGCCGCTTTGCAGGGAGTGCAGGCGGCTCGCGAGCAAGAGCGATTGCCCTTGCCCATCCTCCCTGCTTTTGGTGCAACATATGCTCGCTGCCGTTCACCAGCGGCTTGACGCTATTGACTACCTCTCAGAGCAACGCGCCCTCAGACTGAATGGCTTTTACCGGCTATCTGGCGGCGGTCGTTCGAATAGCTTCAGAGAGAGGCGACGCGGCACCCTGGATTGATCTAGCAACCCGGTTTAGCGCTCTTTTCGGTCCCGACGAGGTTGCCCATTAATCTCGCGCTTATCGCTTTTTCGTGGAACGAGCAGCCCTCGTCGGCAAATGAGTCATCGATCGCGAGCGGCATGCCGGCGCATATGCGAGCGTAAAAGCGCCGAGCAGCCGGTGCTGAATCTCGAACGTGACGACGCCGATTGGCGCGATGGCGTCGGCTCGGGGCCCTGTGCCCAAGTATGGTGCGTTGCCATTCCGCAGCATTATGCTGCAGGGCAGAGGGGGGTGCTGTCCCGCCAGTGTTAGATCACATTCAATTCCCTGAACGCGCGCCCCTCCGCGACGCGGCTGTACCCAAACGCCGAGCAGTCCACCGTGCGGTAGACGCCATGCACGATCAGCTCGGCCAGCGCCTTGCCGACCGCCGGCGCCTGCTGCAGGCCGTGGCCGGAAAAACCGTTGGCGAAGAGGAAATTCCTGACCTGAGGATGCGGGCCGATCACCGCGTTCTGGTCGAGCGTGTTGTAGTCGTAATGGCCGGCCCAGGCGCGCGTCGGCTTGATCGCCTCGAAGGCTGGAATGCGGGTGGCCAGCACCGGCCAGATCACCTCTTCGAACAGCGGCCAGTCGGGCTCGAAATCGGCAGGATCAGCAGGGCCGTCGCCCTCTTCCGGCTCGGCGCCGCCGGTGATGTAGACCGAGCCTTCCGGTCTGACGTAGATGCCGGTCGTATCGACCAGCAGCGGCATATCGTCATATTTGTCGCGTGCCTCGAAGATGAAGACATTGCGCTTGCGCGGTTCCACTGGCAGCGCCAGTCCGGCCATTGCTGAAACTTTGCCGGCATTCGGCCCGGCGGCGTTGACGACGATGCCGGCCTCGAGCCGCTCGCCATTGTCGAGGCTCACCCCGGTAACACTGTCGCCTTGCCGTTCGATGCCGGTCACTCCAGCGGTGATGAAATCGATCTTCTTCTCCCGCAGCGCCCTGCGGAACAGCATCAGCATGGCATGCGCGTCGAACCAGCCCTCGCCCGTGCGGCCATAGGCGCCGGCGGTGATGCCCTCGGCCGACAGCCATGGAAAGCGGCGGACGAGCGCCTCCGCATCCTCAAGGACGATGTCGGCGCCCGCGGCCATCTGCGTCTCGTGGTTGGCCTTGAGGATCGGCAATCCGTTGTCGCCGGCAAGGATGAGATAGCCGCCTTCGCGAAAGCCGATATCGGCGTCGGCCCCGAATTCTTCCGTAAGCCGCCGGAACAGTTTCAGCGTGAACTGCGACAGGCGGATGTTTTCGGGAATCGAAAACTGCTGGCGGATCGAAGCGCACGACAGCGTCGTTGCCGCATGAGCAAATTGCGGGTCGCGCTCGACCAGCGCGACCGAGCCGGAAAACCCTTCCTCGCGCAGATAGTAAGCGATCGAGGAGCCGACGATGGCTCCTCCGATGATGGCGATGTCGTAGAGCATTTTTTCGCTTCTTCAGTTCTAGAGCATGATCCCGAAAGCCGGTTTTCGGAAAAGTTCGTGCTCCAATTCAAACAACCGGCAGGATGATCTCGAAGCGCATAGCGCGCTCAACTAGGCGGTTCATGCCATCATGCGCTCTCAGGAGGGCCAGCACGAAGCCGAGGCAGGCATGCCGGTGCCGCCGAAATCGCGGCGTGTGGTGAAGAATGGCTCGAAAATGCGGTTCCGGTTGCTGGGCGAAATACCGCCGCCCTCGTCGCTCACCAGGACAATGGCCTTGCCGTCCCCGTCGCCGCTGTGATTGAAACCAGCGTGGCGCCATGCCTCGCCGAATTGTCGATGAGATTGGCGAGCACATCGCCGCATTCTCGGCCGATATGCGCAGGCCGGTCTCTCCGCCGGCCTCGACGCGAAGTGCCGGCCTGTCCTGGGTCTGCAGCAGTGCCAGCCCGGCACCAATCGACGTGCTTTCGTCACTGGCGCGAGATTTTCGGCGCGCCAGGTCGAGCAGGCGGCTCTCCAGCAGATTAAGCCGCCCCGCGTCGGTGACGATATTGTTCGAAAACCGCCGCCGCTTGGCCTCATCCATTGCGCTGTTTGGGTGCCAGCGGAAATCGACCTGCCGATCCAGGAACAGTGCCCCTTGCGCAATCTCTTCGTGTATCTGACACGCAAGGCTTAAATTGGATGGGCCAGCACCGATACCAATGCAAAAGAGCTCCACTTATCTTGCTCCTCTGGGAGTGTTTTCCAACTCAGCGGGGTGTTCTCAGCGACCCGCATTGGGGCATTGCGAATGTCACAGGCACAGTGAAGCTTCGAACGGCATCGGTGCGGCTTCGGAACCGTCATCGGGCCAAAAACAGCGGCAATGTCGGCTTGTCAAAGATCCATCTGGTCACACCGCCAAAGAGCCGCTCACGCAGCCGACGGCTGCCATAGGCGCCCATGACTATCATGTCGGCAGAAATGTCGATTGCGTGCTGCGCAAGCACCGTGGCCGCCGATTTGCCGGCACTTGGCAGTAGATCAACCGACACCCGAGCACCGTGCCGGGTGAGATAGGCAGCGATGTCGGCTCCGGGCTTCGCCCCGTTCCCATTGTAGTTGGCCTTTGGATCGACCAGGGCGACACGAACTTCCTCAGCAACGCATAGCAGACCCAGCGCTTCGCGAATCGCACGGGAGGCCTCGACTCGCGTATCCCAACCGACCAGGACACGGCGTGGCCACAGCGTCGCCTCAGCACCCTTCGGCACAACGAGCGCCGGTTTTCCCGTATCGAACAAGCAGCCGTTGACCACAGGAGGTCCGAGATTCTCGTCGTTGAGGAGCCCTGGTCCGATGATCGTGAGGTCGGCGCAGAGCGCCCGCTGTCGTGCCACTTCACCGAGGCTGGCCGGATCGCAATAGACGGGGTCAACGTCATAGGTAAGCGACATAGATTCCAGCAGTTTCTGGATATCGCTGGAGCGCTTTTCCAGCCTGACCGCGTCCTGTGCAAATCGATCGATTCCTACCGGCCACTCGAGGACACCATCTCCGATCCGATGCCACATAAAGAGCGTCGCAGGGGATATAATCAGTACGGAAAGATGAGCGCCGATTTCCGCACACAAGCCGGCAGCAGTTCTGACGTCCTGATCGGAATGGTCAGCGCCGGTGAAACAGAGTACGGTTCTATAGGCCATTTCCTGCTTCTTCCTGAGTATTCGTTGACGGCGTTTCAGGCCGCAAGACCGGCTCACAGCGCGAGGAAAAGGGAGTGGCACCACACCCGGACTTGATTCAGCCGTCCAGCTTCTCGAGCGAGTAGCCGGACGACCTCACTGTACGGATGACGATATCGGTCGAGGCCGTCTCCAGCGCCCTTCTGAGCCGACTGATGTGGACATCGACTGTGCGTTCACCGACATGGATATTGGCCGGCCAGGCCGCGCCGATCATCTCGTCCCGGCTGAAGACCTTGCCGGGAGTCTCGAGCAAATGCCGCAGCAAGTTGAACTCGATCGGTCCGAGATGAATGTCATGGCCATTGCCGCAAACCCGGCGGGCATCGAGATTCATCTTAACGTTGCCAAAAGAGAGCCAGCTGCCGTTTTCAACCCCGTTTGAACCCGGCTTCGCCAGCCCCAGCTTCGACCGCAAACAGTCGAGCAACTTGGCCGGCGCGATCGGCCGCACAAAGTTCTCGTCGATGCCTGCCTTCAATAGATCCAGGTGCTGGTTCTCTGCGCCGGGCGCGATCAGGGCAATGATTGGCACGCCCCCGGTCCGGGGCTCCCGCTTGAGCCGGGCGCAGATTGCGGATCCGGTAAGGCTTGTTGGACCGCAGTCCAGCACGACGGCCTGGAATTCCCGTTCGTCGGCCTTTGCAAGCGCCTCCTTGGCGCCGCCTGCCGGCTCACTGGCGAAGCCGTCCACCTCCAGTATATGGCTGAGGAACAGATAGAATTCCGCATCTTGCGAACAGATCAGGACGCGTGGCTTCATCAGGGCTACCCCGAGAACCAAATTGGCCTCGACCGCGTTGGCCGCGTGGGCTGGCCATCGCGGCTCCTCAAGGCCTGACATGATCCTCTTGCTCGAAAATCGGTTTCATGCGCGAGCCACCTCGGGATAGGCCTCGATGGCTGCCATGGCATCGCCGACCAGTTTCGTACCGGCCGCGGCGAGTTTGCAGAACGCCTCGAAGCCGAAACGGTGGACGTCGCGTAGGGTCTTGGACAGAACGACCAGCCGCCCGGCGGTGAAAAGCACGCGCCCGAAGCCCTCATGGCTCATTTCGATCATCGGCGATGCCATCAGGCCGGAGCGCTCCTCGATCGCAAGGGCGACGGCAGTGTAAAACTTGTCGAGTCTCCACAGCACGTCCGGATCGGGATCGCCGATGATTGGAATCGCACGGCGCAGTTCCTTGCTGATGATGAAGTCGGCCAGCAACTCGGCGTCCGCTTTGCCGTCCCAGGACCCGTGGGAATCTTGAGCACGGATCAGCCGCACGAGGCATTTGACGAACGGGCTGGCAAGGGCCGCCTCGTCATCGTTGACAGCAGGGCTGATCGCGACTTCAAACATTTTGCTCTTTCCTCGTTTCAGTCCTCGTCCTCGAAGGAGGGTTTCTTTTCGGCGACACCAGCGTCGGCCAGCACCTTGCGCAGCCAGGGCGGAGGACATGTCCTCAGCATCATCTGCGTGCGCAACAGCACCTCTTGGATCGTTTGTGGCTGCGGCACCTTGATCGGATGGATTTTGGCAGAAACAACTTTGGCTGCCGAAGGGCCGCCGATGGCCAGACAAAACAGCAGATGGCAGCCCTTCAGCGCCTCCACCTTCGGCGTGATGCGGTCATCGCCCTCGGTCCGACGCATCCCGCTCTCATCGGAAACGTCATCGAAGGCCACGGCTTCCACGAGATGCCACTCCTTGCGCGTCACGTCGTAGACAGCAAAGCGCCTGGCCGACCCGAAATGGGCATTGAGATCCTTCATGTCATGCGTGGCGATTGCTACGCGCAATGCGCCTGCTCGTCGTTCAGGCATCGGTGCGCGAACCTCGTCAGTGACGAGTGAGAGGCGACGAACGGAGCTCATCTGGCATTTCTCGTTTCCGGAATGGATCAAGCGCCTCAGGCGTCGGCGCGTGCTGATTGGCCTGGAAGATGTTGGCAACCTCGAAGATCAGGTCGCGGGTCCCCTCATAGAGGATTGTGAGCTTGTGCTGGCTGCCGAGCCGGTCGAAGATCGGGAAGCCGACGCGCATGAGCGGAATGCCAAGGCGTTGCGAAGCCTGGCGACCGTGGGAGTGAGTAACGAGAAGATCCGCGCCCGCGGCAAGAGCTTCCAAATCGCCGAGATCGCCGATCTGAACCCACTCCGCCGGTACTTTTTCCAGAATCTTCGACATATCGGTCGTCGTGACCGCCGCCGCGATTTTGGAGCCCATGCCGGCGAAGAAGGTTGCGAGCTGATAGAGTTGGTCTGGTTCGGCAGCGATCGCAATTTTCTTGCCTCCGAAATGAAAATGTCCGTCGAGCAACGCATCCTCCAATTGCGCCCGGCGACGGCGCACCCGGGCCGGCACCGCCGCGCCTGAAACCGCCGACAGCACCGAGACGAACCGGTCGACAGCCTTCAATCCGGTCAGCGACTGCAACACCACGTAAGGCACGCCGGTCAACCCGTGCAGCATTTTCGCCGGGTGGCGCATGTGCTCGCCGATGACGATGCATTGCGCGGCTGTGCCAAGCTCGCGGATTTCTTCGACGCTGGTGCCGCCATAGGTAGTCGTTACCCAGCGGTCAGGGACCGTACCGTCGAGCGAGCCGGAGACGTCCGGCAGGATGATCGGCTTGAGGCCAAAACTTTCAACCATGTCACGCAAGTGCTCGACGTCAGCGACAGTGAGGTTGCATCCGGGCAGGATTGCGATCTTCTTCGGTTGCCTGGTCCGTGCGCCCGACCGTGTAATCCCTTCGATCATCGCCGCGACAGCCTTGGCCCAGCCTTCTTCGATCGCGCCGTCAAAATCAGGCGTGTTGGCCAGCACGACCTCCGTACCTGCGAGCTCTTCCGCGTGCTTCAGCTTGACGTTGGCGATATCACTCGCGCAATCTTCGCCACGGGCCTCGACCAGCGCGGTCGTGCACACTCCTATCAGCTTTGGCTTAGTGCGAATTTTGAGGTTGAGGATCGCCTCTTCCAGATGGTCCGCTCCGCCGAGTATGGTGGCCACCTCGTCCATCGCCGTTGTCTGCAAGGGGATCGCTTCCTTGAAATGCCGCACGAAGAGCACGAGCGCGAAGCTGGTGCAGCCTTGGCTGCCATGGAACAGGGGCATTGCACCGTCGACTCCAAGAAAAGCGAAGGCGGCACCCAGCGGCTGTGACGACTTCAGTGGGTTGACCGCCGCTGATTTGGTATTGCGAAGGATGCGGACCATCGGATTTCCTCAACGCTCGCCTAAGCGATGAGCCGTCGCGCCGACGAATTCATTGAAAGCGTTCACAGTCGCGGTCCCGTTCTTCGTGCTCGCCAGATCGTCCTCCCCGGCAGGCTGGCAATCCCACGGCGCCGGCTCCCGCACCTGGCCCCAGATCGGGTTGTGAATGGCGAGGTCGATCTGCCGTACAAGTTCCACCATGCCGTCATAGCCGGCATAAGGATGTTGGCGCTCCTGGTTGATATCGAGCCAGGGTGTCTTGGCTTTCAGCGCGATGAATTGCGTGCGTCCGCCCGACAGCATGATGTCGGCCTTGTGTTTTGAGAGCATGGCGTAAAGATCGCGCGCTGCCATCTGCTCGAACATGTGGTTTTCGTCCTTGAGGATCCGTTTGATCCGCTCCTTGTCTTCGACGGTGGATTTCTTGACCGAGGTGCCGACGATCTCCATGCCGATCTCCATCAGCGCGTGGACGACTGACCAGGACTTCACACCGCCTGTGTTGAGCAGCACGCGCTTGCCTTGCAGCCGCCGGCGGTAGGCCTCGAGCTTCTTCCACGCAATCGCCTCCTGCTCAGCAATCAGCGTGTCTGTGCGATCGAGGATCTCCGCATCGGCGCCCTTCCTCACCAGCAGCTCAGCAAGGTTGCGAAGCGCTTCCGACGTATCGGTTATGCCGTAGAAGGAGCCCTCGAAAAACGGGATGTCCCAGCGCTCCTCCATCTTGCGGGCCAGATTGATGAGTGCGCTTGAGCACACCATCATAGTCGCACGGGCGCGGTGCGCGGATGCAATGTCGATGTACCGCGCATCGCCCGGAATGCAGGCGCGCACCCGGATGCCGATCCGCTCAAGGAGCGGCTTCACCAGCCAAAATTCGCCGGAGAGGTTGAATTCGCCAAGGATGTTGATGTCGTAGGGCCCGGCATCGTCTGGTTCCACTGTGCCGATGACATGATCGAGCAGCGCTTCGGCGGCGAGTTTGTTGCCGAGGTTCTTGGAGCCGGCCAAGCCCGGCGCATTGATCGGCACCACGGCCAAGCCGAATTTTTCGGCCGCGCGTTTGCACACGGCATCAATGTCGTCGCCGATGAGCGCCGTCACGCAGGTCGAATAGACGAAGACTGCCGCCGGCGCATATGTTTCCTTGATCTCGCGGATCGCCTTGAAGAGCTTCCGCTCGCCCTGCCCCATAACGACGTCGAGTTCGGTAAGGTCGGTCGTGAAGCTTGTCCGCCACAGGGTTGGCCCGGACGAAGCTGCGCCTCTATTGTCCCAGGAATTACCCTCGCAGGCGATCGGTGCATGGACCAGGTGCGCAACGTCGGTGATCGGCTGCAGGACGATCTTGGCCCCGTCAAAGGCGCAGCCGCCGGCCGCCGCCCCGGGGGTCAGCGGCTTCGAGCAGCCCTCCTTGCGCGCCTTGGCATCCTTGCCGCGGTTGTTATCGCAGGCGGGCTCGTCGAAAACGTCCTGGATCTTGGCACTGAGCGAGGTCATGGCGTCAGTCTCCGAAGTCCATTGGGCGATGGGGGGCCTCGGCGAAAAGCCGGCACCGGCTCTTAGCGGGTGAGGTCATAGGAATAATCCGTCACGCCAGTCTCGCTCGACTCGCGATCGAGCTTGTCGAATATCTTGTCGAGGATCGTCGTCAGCACGCGTAAACCGCCCTGGTAGCCCATCAGCGCAAAGCGATGGTGATGGTGTCGGTCGAAGATTGGAAACGTCAGCCGGATCAACGGCGTGCCGGTATCCCGCTCCAGATACTTGCCATAGGAATTGCCGATCAGCAGGTCGACCGGCTCTGTAAAGAGCAGCGAGCGCATTGCCCAGAGATCCTTGCCCGCCCAGACCTGCGCATCCTGGCCGAAAGGCGAGGATGCAAGCAATTCCTTCATCTCGGCCTCCCAGGCCGAGGTGCCGTTGGTCGCGAGGCAATGTGTCGGCTCGCCGCCGGTCTCCATGACGAAGCGGGCCATGGCGTAGACGAAGTCCGGATCCCCATAGATTGCGTACTTCTTACCGTGCAGCCATGACTGGCTGTCGGCCATGGCGTCAACCAGTCGGCCGCGCTCCATCCGGATTGTCTCGGGGATCTCCTTGCCGGAAATCGCCGAGACCTTCATCAGGAATTCGTCAGTCGCCTGGACACCTAGCGGATAATGGAAGGACGCCGTCGCCTGCCCGACCTCGTCGCAATGTTCCAGCGTCTTGCGGGTGTTGTAACGCTGCAGCGACAGTGTCGCCTCCGCGTTGAGTGCCCCTTTCACGTCTGCGATTTTTGTGCCTCCGTCATACATGCGGTATTCGCCGTCCGACGGCGTGTCGAACTGGTCGGAAGCGTCCTGAATGAAGGTATAGGTGACACCCATCAGGTCGAGAAGGCGCTTGAGTTCCCGGTTGTTTCCGACGCAGAATCCGTCGAAGCCTGGAATGATGTTGATGGTGCCAGTGACTTGCGAGCGCTCGCTGCCCTTCCAGAAATGCTCCAGCACGCCCTTCACCATGCCGTCATAGCCATCGACATGGCTGCCGACGAAGGCCGGCGTATGAGCGAAAGGCACGTCGAAGTCGCCCGGGACAGAGCCTTCGTTCTTGGCGTTCTCGATGAAGCTGCGCAGGTCGTCGCCAATGACTTCAGCCATGCAGGTGGTCGAGACGGCAATCATCTTGGGGTCGTAGAGCTTGTAGGTATTGGCGAGCCCGTCGACCATGTTCTTCAGGCCGCCAAACACTGCCGCGTCCTCGGTCATCGAGGAGGAAACCGCTGACGAAGGCTCCTTGAAATGTCGCGACAGATGCGAGCGGTAGTAAGCAACGCAGCCCTGGCTACCATGGACGAAAGACATGGTCCGCTCGAAGCCCGCGGCCGCGAACACTGCGCCGAGCGGCTGGCATGCCTTGGCGGGATTTATGACAAGCGCCTCGCGAGCGAGGTTCTTTTCGCGGTATTCCCAAGTCTTGGTCAGTTCGCGTTGGTCGGTGACGATCTGATCAGGGTGCGGGCATTCAAAATTCAGTTTCTTCTCGGCAAGCATTTGTCTGTATTCCGGCTCGCGGAACAGGGGAGCATGGTCGAGAACTTTTTCGGCCGATTGCGGCATGGTGGTCACCTTTTCCATCTGGCCGCGCCAAGCGGCAGCACAGGGACATCAAGACGTTAAGGGCCTCCGCGTGGATCGAGTGCCCAAAGTATTTGCGGCCTCCCTGCCTGGCAGGGAGGCCAACTCCTCATTCGGCGGCGACCGCCGTCGGCGGCGCGTCCTTTATCTTCTTCCACGGCGCGCGGTAGAGACCCCAGACCGGGTTGTTGATGGCCAAATCCATGTCGCGGGCGAAAATGGCGAAGCCGTCATAGCCGTGATACGGGCCGGAATAGTCCCAGGAGTGCATTTGGCGGAACGGGATGCCCATCTTCTGCACCGGGTACTTCTCCTTGATACCGGAACCAACGAGATTAGGTCGGATGCCTTCGATGAACTTCTCCAGCTCGTACCCGGTGACGTCGTCATAGACGAGCGTGCCATTCTTCACGTAATGGCCGGTGCGCTGATAGTCGTCGTTGTGGGCGAATTCGTAGCCGGTGCCAACGATCACCATGCCGAGGTCCTCGTAGGCAGTGATGACGTGACGGGGGCGCAGGCCGCCGACATAGAGCATCACCGTGCTGCCTTCGAGTCGCGGTCGGTACTTGGCGGTGACAGCATCGACCAAGGGCCGGTACTTGGCGATGACCTTTTCGGTCTTCTCCTCGATTTGCGGGCCGAAATGCTTGGCGATGTTGCGCAGGGAGCCTTCGATCTGGGAGGGGCCGAAGAAATTGTATTCCATCCAGGCGATGCCGTACTTTTCCTCCATGTGCCGGCAGATGTAGTTCATCGACCGGTAGCAGTGGATCAAATTGAGTTTGGCCTTGGGCGCGCGCTCTATCTCGGCGAGCGTGGCGTCGCCCGACCAGTTGCCGACCACCCGAAGCCCAATCTCCTCGAGCAGGATTCGCGACGCCCAGGCATCGCCGCCAATGTTGTAGTCGCCGACGACGTTGACGTCATATGGGCCGGACTCGAACTTGACATCTTCCTTATCGAAGACCCAATCGCGGATCGCATCATTTGCAATGTGGTGACCGAGCGATTGTGAAACGCCGCGGAAACCTTCGCAGCGCACCGGTACAATCGTCTTTTCGTGCTCCTTGGCCTTCTTGCGCGACACTGCCTCGATATCGTCCCCGATCAGGCCAATCGGGCATTCGGACTGTACCGAGATGCCGCCATTGAGCGGAAACAGGTCCTCGATTTCGTCGATGATCTTTTCCAGCTTCTTGTCGCCGCCGAAAACGATGTCCTTTTCCTGGAAGTCGGAGGTGAACTGCATTGTCACGAACGTGTCGATGCCCGTCGTGCCGACGTAATAGTTGCGGCGTTGCGACCAGGAATATTGACCACAGCCGACCGGCCCGTGCGAGATGTGGACCATATCCTTGACCGGACCCCACACCACGCCCTTGGAGCCGGCATAGGCGCAGCCGCGGATGGTCATCACGCCCGGAATGGATTTGATGTTCGATTTGACGTCGCATTCGGAAAGGCCCTTGTCCTCCGCTGTGGCCTCGTCCTTGCTCGTTGCGACACTGAGGTGCTTCTTGCGACGCTTCGCCGCCTTGTCTGGATATTGGGACAGCACGTCTTCGATAAGCTTCGCATGCAAAGCGCCGTCATTCTCATAGTCGAGGCCCATGGGACCTGCCCCTTTCAAGGTTCGGGTAACGCCTCGCCAACGAGGCCTTGTTTCGTAGAAAGGGGCGCCAGATCACGGTCGGCGCCCCCCTGTCGGTAGGGGCGGTTACTGAGCGACGGCCAATTTCGCTTCCTTGGCCTGAAGCTCCGCAAGCATCTGCTCGTCGCTCTTCATGATGCCGAAGTCGAGCAGCATGTCCTCGAGCTCTTCCATGGTGATTGGGGTCGGGATGGTGCCCTGACCCGAATTGAGATGGATCTTCTGGGCCAACGCGCGGTACTCCCCTGCCTGTTTGGAGTCTGGCGCATATTGGATAACGGTCATCTTCCTCAGTTCGGCGTGCTGGACGATGTTGTCGCGCGGCACGAAGTGGATGAGCTTGGAATTGAGCCTGGCGGCCAGCGCCTCGGAGAGGTCGAGCTCGCGGTCAGTCTGGCGCTCGTTGCAGATCAGCCCGCCGAGCCGCACGCCGCCCGAATGGGCGTATTTCAGGATACCTTTCGCGATGTTGTTGGCGGCATAGAGCGCCATCATCTCGCCGGACATGACGATGTAGATTTCTTGGGCCTTGTTTTCGCGGATCGGCATCGCGAAGCCGCCGCACACCACGTCGCCCAGCACGTCGTAGGAGACATAGTCGACATTGTCATAGGCGCCGTTCTCCTCAAGGAAGTTGATCGAGGTGATGACGCCGCGGCCGGCGCAGCCGACACCCGGCTCGGGGCCGCCGGACTCCACGCACTTGATGTCTTTGTAGCCGATCTTGAGCACGTCCTCGAGTTCGAGGTCCTCCACAGAACCTTCCTCGGCGGCGAGATGCAGAACCGTATCCTGCGCCTTTGCGTTCAGGATCAGGCGGGTAGAGTCGGCTTTGGGGTCGCAGCCGACGATGAGGATCTTCTGTCCGAGGTCGACCAGAGCGGCGAGAGTATTTTGAGAGGTGGTGGACTTGCCGATGCCTCCCTTTCCGTAGAATGCGATCTGACGCAGACCTGACATGTTGCTTTCCTTCCTTCTTTCGATCCATAGCGGCTATCCGCGACTTGAAGTCCGGTCGGCAGAACCCGGCGCCTCGCACTGATCGTCTCAAAACTCGTGCCAATTTGGCCGGTTGGATCGAAGAAGAAATTTTATGATTGCTTTTCAGCTATTTAACATTTGGCAAAAATATTAAATGGGCTAAATAAACTTGTGTGGCGGACCTGACAAAGGCGACAGGGGATGTCGGATGGCGTTGAGTGAGACGTCGGCCGGAGCCCGGAAAGAAGCTAGTTGCAAAATCTGATGGAGTAGATGCCCCTCCGGACGCCATGGCGATGTGCCGGTTTGGTGATTGCCAGAATCGACCAAGACAGAGAGGGCATCCATGGAACAAGTTACCATCATTGGAATCGATCTCGCAAAGCGTGTCTTCCAGGTTCACGGCGCCATGAGTGACGTGAAGGTTGTCTTTCGCAAGAAGCTGTCGCGCGCAGTTGCTGCCGTTTCTCGCCGGACAGCCCCTGCTCGGGCATGCCGTCCGGCTCCTGCCGCCTGTCTAGGTGAAACCCTTTGTAAAGCGGCAGAAGAACTTGGCTGACGCGGAGGCGATCACGGAAGCGGCCTCCAGGCCGACAATGCGCTTCGTGGCTGTCAGAACCGAGGACCAACAGGCGCGGTCGATGACATTCCGCACGCGCGACCTCTTGGTGCGCCAGCGCACGCAGCCTGCGCGGCCACCTCGCCGAGCACCGGGTCGTCGCCCCACGCGGCCCGGCCCACTTGAAGCGCCTTGCGGGTGTAATCGAAGACGAGGAAAGCCTCACCCAGCCGATCGTCCGCGTTGGTCGTCTCTACTGCAGATCGCCATCTATAGCGAGAAGATCGCCGAGTTCGAGAAGACCTTGTCTGTAGCTCATCTGGGAGCTCGCCCCGCTGGATTTGGTCTCACTAAAGGCTGCTATTTTCGGGTCGATGGGGAGTGCCGCCGGCATCGGATCACCCGGAACAATGCGATTGCGGTCGGCCGGCACACAACATTCTTCATTTAGTCGTTGCCGAGCATTTCGAATACGCACTGAAAGAGCGGGGATTCAGCAAATCCGCGAGCGTGTTTTTGCGACGTCGATGCTTCGTTCGAATCGATGGACTGAGATGCGCAGGGGCTCAATGCGGCTGACGATTGGCTTCCCTTTGATTCTTTGATAAAAAATCCTCGGACTGTAGTCCCTTAGTGCCGAGCTCAATGCCCGAACTCACTCCCAGCACCAAATCGCCCGCGCAATTCTGTCAGTGCGCCGGGTCTCTCGCATGACCTTCCAGATTTTGAGGATGAACTCGTCGCTGACACCTTCGAAACAGGTCGCTCATCGAATTTACAAAGATTCTCCGCGGTTTCTTCCATCCGCACGGAATGGCCAGCGCCTCGCACCAGGCCATTCCACAAGGTGCGCTTTCCCGTCTCCGGCATATTTTGCGATGCCCATGGCCTCAAGGCGGTCTTCCCGCAATCGTCAGCGAGGTGATGAACAGATCCTCGTCACGCTGTCTCGACAACCATGCCAGGAGCGATTCCGACGGCTGCCATTTGACGACATTGCTGATGATGTTGGTATCGAGGAGGTCGCGTGTCACAGGTCGATCTTCCGTCCCTCTTCATGGGGGCGAGAAAGATCGAGGTCAGCACCCACCAGCGGCGAACGATGCAATGCGACGAGGATCCCGCCAAGCTTGGGTGGCTCGCCGGCGATGGTCTGGCTGACGGCAGCGCGCAGGCTAGAGGCATCCGGTCCATCTTCGGCCGGGCGGCGGGCCAAAGATCGAATGAGGTCGCGATCGGCATCGCGGCCAAGCACTTCAAAGCGCGCCAAGCCGCGCTCGCTGAGGCGAGATCGATAGTTTTGAATGGCGCGTTTTTGCGAGCTGCCCATAGTTGCCTCCGACTTATTTCCAGTAATAACCAGAATGGTTGGTTTGATCAAGGTGCAGGGAGTCCGGGCGGTGCTCCCTTTTGGTTGGATGGCATCAGTCTGGGACACGTGATATATATTGCAGGACGGTACTTTTTGACCAGCGTCGAGCAGGCCGCCGGCCGACGCGAGGTGTAAAGATCATCCGATCTGGCGCCAATAGTTGGGCAAAACCTCAAAAATATCTTTCTGGCAATTTCCCCTTGAAATCAATAGCGTAACTTCTGACAGCCTCAGCGTCGGCTTTTTTCCGCTGACAGAGCAATATTCGAGCGGTTATGATTGCCCGACCAGGCATCTTTGGATGTTCTAGAGCGGTTCAAGATTTGACGGAATCGGAGGGGATCCCGATTTGTCGGATTTGTGATTCAAGATGCTGGCTGGAATGGAGGCTAGCATCTGATGACGCGACCTCTTTCAGACGATCTTCGCGACGGGGTTGTGGCGGCGGTTTTGAGTGGTGAGAGCCGCCGGTCAGCCGCCAAGCGGTTCGGCATTTCGGTTTCAGCGGCGGTGAAGTTGTTGCAGCGTCATCGGGCGACTGGCTCGGTTGCGCCTGGCAAGATGGGCGGACATCGCAAGAGGGTGCTGGAGCCGCACCGTGCTTTCATCGAGGGCCGTCTGCGTGAAACACCGCATCTGACGCTGCATGGTCTGAAGGCGCTTCACCACGCCCAGCAGGGCACAATCCACGCCTGAAACGAACTCAAAACTGGATAGAAACTGGGGGCAACGTCACTTGAGCACCAGATCAGCATACCTCTTGATTTTGGAGGCATACCCGTTCAGTGGGCTCGTGCTCCGATCACCTGTGTGATCTTCAAGCCTTTCAAGCCGCTTGAGTTTGACATCGCCGAAGTGGGACAAAAAGATGTTCTGGAAAACAGGGACAGCATCCATTCTTTCGATGTAGGTAACTTCTTTGCCGGCGTTCAAGCCCTTCGCAAGTTGCATGTTCAGAATGAGACCCAATGCGAAATGCGGGGCAGTATACCACCTGTACCCCAGTCCGCCGAGAGAGTAGGCTATCACTGCAATTCGGTTTTTGTCCCGTTTAGTGCGATAGAGCTCCACGGGTTGAATCACGTGCGGATGATGACCTAGAATGAGGTCAGCTCCTTCTTCGATCAAAGCATGTGCGACATCGATCTGACGCTTCCGCGGGAAAAATTCAGCCTCGTAACCCCAGTGAAGGGACGCGACTACGAAATCACAGTGCTGCGCTTTTGCGTCGGCAATTTGCCTCGTAAGTAATTCGATGTCGGGTGGCGCCCGTCGCGATGTAAGCTTCATCTTATGAATTCGGTGGGACGCCGCCTGAGGCAACTCAAAGCCGTTGAGATCTTGCGTTGCCGATGCGAACCCTATTTTGATTCCCTTTTCAAGAAATATCGTTGCTCGGCCATAATCGCCCGCCGCCGTCGGCGTGCCTACAGCCTTTATTCCATGCTCGTCGAACAATCTTGCCGTCGTATCCAATCCTTCAAGCCCTCGGTCTAACGCATGATTGTTGGCAAAGTTGAGAGCCTTGAAGTTGGTAGCCTTGTGCCCAGCGATAGCTGCAAATTCGGACGGCGTGAAACCCATCACGGGGGCGTCACCGCCCGTAAAACTTACTTCGACCTTCTGATTGGTGATGGGTGCCTCGAGATTGGCGAATGATAAATCAACGTTGAGCAAAACGTCAGCGACGTTCTCGTAGAATATATCCTTGGACAATTCCAACCCTTCGGCAGGCATCAAATCCCCTGCAGCCCCCATCGAAAGTGAGGACACGCGCTCGAAGTCGGTGGGCAGTTCCAATGCTGTTTGACTATCGTGAAACGCCGCCGCAGATACACCGGTTTCCGGCACCGTTATTGGATTGCGGTACTTGTAGTTGGAGTAAGCTTCATCAAGGAAGCCATACTCGTCAGAAGCCTCAGTGGCCTTGGCCCAAGGCTTCTGCCAGAATCCGAAAATCTGCGCACCAGAGTGGATTGCGGCCATCTTCAGGCGATAGCCTAATCCCGGCGACTTGAGAACATCTATGTATGTTGCGGGTAGGTGGTGCCGCATGCCTTTTCTCCCACTGTGTCTATTGCGCCGTGTCACGCTTCGGAAAATGAAGAAGTTACGCAGGCTTCTTGCGCAGATCTTCCGGCCCGACGTCCGGCGGAATAGGGCACACATAAGTCTGATTGCCAATGCGCTCCTTCAACTCCGCCTTTGCTCGGTCGATAATGGCCGGGTTTCGGAGGCACTCGGCTGCCGTGGCCGCAAGAGTTTGCGCCGCAAAAACCATGCCCTTATGGGCTGCTGGCATTTTTCCCTGTGTAACCATTTGCCAGGTATGGAAGGCTGTTCCCACAGCATAACACGCGACATAACACTGCGCAGTCGGCACGATCCAACTCACGTCACCCACATCGGTCGTCCCCATCTCGATCTCCTCCCGTGCCGGCAACGGTAGTACTGCATTGTGCAGGATCATCGATTTAAGCGAAGGGTCGCGGGGCGCGATACTGGCGAGTGTATCCTCGTCAGATATCGTCAAGTCCCGCAGTTTGCCTGCGAAATCATAATCGGCATCGTCGAACGCTGGCGCGCCGAGACGTTGCATGTTCTCTAGCATGACCTCTTGCAGCGTCCTGTTAGGCAAAACGTTTGCACTGCCGCCAGCGATTTGCATTTCGACCGAGGTTTCGGTCATCAACGCTGCGCCCTGTGCGATTTTCTTCACGCGCTCAAGGAGTCGTCGAGCATCGGCCAGATTCGGCGATCGTACAGAATAAATGGACTCAGCATAGGCTTGAACGACATTAGGAGCATCGCCGCCTGTGTTCGTAACAGCGTAGTGAACCCGAGCATCAGATGGCATGTGCTCGCGCATGTAATTGACGCCGACATTCATGAGCTCCACAGCGTCGAGTGCACTTCTTCCCACATGGGGCGAAGTTGCAGCATGTGTCGCTCTGCCCCTGAAGCGGAAGTAAATTCCAATGGCTGCCAGGGTGGACGTAGAATAGACTTCGCTGACGACATGAGGATGCCAGCATAGAGCGACGTCGACATCATCAAATACCCCCGCGCGCGTCATATAGGTCTTGCCACCGCCCGCCTCTTCTGCGGGGCAACCGTAGTAGCGAATCGTCCCTGAGATATGGTGAGTCGCCAACACCTCCTTTAGTGCCGCCGCAGCGAGCGCGGACCCAGCCCCAAGCAGATTGTGCCCACAACCGTGACCAGCTGCGCCTTTCTCAACCGGGGTCTGTTCCAAAACTCCGGACACCTGGGAAAGTGTAGGAAGAGCATCATACTCGCCAAGTATTCCTATAATCGGGCCGCCACTTCCATACTCCGCCAGAAAAGCGGTCGGAAGTCCTCCGACGTTCCTTGTGATGCGAAAGCCCTCGCGTTCTAACATTTCAATCTGCTCGGCCACTGAGCGATATTCCTCAAATGCCAACTCGGGGATGGCCCAAATGCGGTCGCTTAGAGCGCAGTAGCCCGGGGACCTAGCGCGCACCTGGCGGACAATCTCATCGAGGTTAAGGGGGTCATTTTGCATTCTAACAACTCCAAATCGAGGGGGATTTGCGCGTCCAGCTGACGCGCGTTACTGGCGCATTACCCATGGAACCCGGGGCACCCCTGCCTGAACATCCCAGCCAAATAGATCCCTAAAGACCAAAGTGGCCCTGGGATTCAATGCCTTAGAATTTGGCTCAGAAAGAGCTTCGTGCGCTCATGCCGCGGATTAGAGAAGAAGTCTTCTGGCCGACCTTCTTCTACAATGCGCCCGGCGTCCATGAAGATGACCCGATCCGCCACTGCTCGAGCAAAGCCCATTTCATGGGTGACACAGACCATTGTCATTCCTTCATGAGCGAGTGTCGTTATGGTTTCGAGCACCTCGGCGACCATTTCAGGGTCTAACGCCGATGTTGGCTCGTCAAAAAGCATTACCGTTGGCTGCATACTGAGCGATCGAGCGATTGCCACACGCTGCTGCTGGCCACCGGAGAGCTGAGCAGGGTATTTGTTCGCTTGTTCTGGAATTCGAACCTTCTCCAGATAATGCATGGCGCGCTCGCGCGCCTCTTCTTTCGAAACCCCCTTTATCCACATAGGACCAGCCATGCAGTTCATCAGAACCGTGATGTGCGGAAACAAATTGAAATGTTGAAAGACCATTCCTACGTTTCGGCGTACTTCAGCGATGTCACGCATCCTGTTGTGGAGGGAAATACCGTTTATGATAATATCGCCCTTTTGATGAGCTTCGAGTCGATTGAAACAACGAATGAGCGTTGACTTTCCTGATCCCGACGGGCCGCAAACGACTATGCGTTCGCCCTTGCGTACCGTGAGATTGACGTCATGCAGAACTTGAAACCCGCCAAACCATTTCGAGACGTTCTTGACTTCGATTGCGTTCTCTCCGCTCATCGAATTTTACTCCTGGCGTAATGGCGCTCGATACGGGCTTGGACGAACTCCATGCAGACTGAAAGAATCCAGTATATGAACGCGACGGCAATTAGCATTTCCATATGCTTGAACGTTGCTTGACCCAACGAGCGGGCGAGGAACATCAATTCCCACACACCGACAATCGATACGAGCGAGCTATCCTTCAACATGGAAATGAAGTTATTTCCGGTCGGGGGGATAATGACGGGCAGCGCCTGGGGAAGAATGATTTTTCGCATTGTCAGACCAAAGCCGAAGCCCATGGAGCGAGACGCTTCCCATTGCCCCCGATCGATGCTTTGAATTCCCGCACGAAAAATTTCGGTCATATAGGCGCCGTAGCAAAGCGAAAGCGCAAGCACCCCGGACGGCACGGCATCGAGAACGATGCCCAACTGCGGCAGCCCCAGATAAATCAGATAAAGCTGCATGAGGAGCGGCAGGCCGCGGAAGAACGACGTATAAAAACTCGAGATCGCGAACGCAAAACCATTCCCCGAAAGTTTTGCCACCGCTCCGAAAACTGCAAGAATGCACGCGAAGAAAATTGATACCGCGGCCACGTAGATGGTGGTGAACAGCCCCTGCGACAGCAGGATCGGCAACTTCTCCCAGATGAATGGCAGGCTGAGGTCAAACGCATTGAAAAACGCAAGGAACAGACTGAGAAGCTCAACCCATACCACAGCTACTTGCACTTTGAATTGAGCGAAGCCGATCAGCACAATATTCAGACAAAACAGAACGGCAAGCACTAAGCCTGTCGCGAAGCGACCGTAAAGCCCACTTGCCTGCGGATCGCCAATCACGGGACGCATTAGTTCGCCCAGCGTGGTATCCGTCAGGTTGAACATCAAGGATAGGGCTAACACAAGGGCGAAGATGATCCCCACAAACCAAGGTTTGTGCACCAGGACCTCGGACTCGACGGTATCGATATACAACATCAGATAACATCCAGGAAACGGCGGACCGGCCGGCCGATCCGCCTAGGGACAACACTTACTTTACAGTCGTAATGTCTCGTCCAAACCACTTGATCGAAAGCTCGGTCAGCTTTCCGCTTGCCTGCAGGTCTTTGATAGCCGCGGCGATCTTTTGGTCGAACTCAGGATCACCCGGCAAAGTCGCGATGACCCCTGGACCATAAACCAACGCTCCGCCCAATTGCCGAATGGGATACCCAGCCTTGATGGCGCCAAGGATCACTGAATCGTCGCCGACAAAAGCGTCCAGCCGCTTTCCATCCCCGATGCGCAGATCGTCCAAGGCGTTATTTGAAGACTCATAGGTTTTTATCTGCCCGGCATTGATCTGGTATTCGAATGGCGGGACACCGATCAGCTCGTCTTTCTTTATGGTGCGACCAACATAGTCATAGGACATCGAACCAGCCAGCGTCCCTATTACCTTTCCGTCCAGGTCTGAGAGCTTGGTTGCCTTGCTGTCCTTGTGGACGGCAGCAATGATTGCGCCATAAGCATAGATTGCCGGAAAATCAAAAATTTTCGCTCGATCTTTCGTGGGCCCCATTTGCGCCACGACTACGTCCCAGCGGCCTTTCCACTTACCTGACGTAATGATGTCCCATGCCGGTGTTTCGTATTTCACATCTACACCGATATGGTCAGCCACCTGCTTCGCCACGTCCACATCGAAGCCAACGAGTTCCCCCTTCTCGTTGAGAAACGAACTAGGCGGATAATTGGGGGAAACGGCTACCGTGAGCGTCTTCGTGGAGAGAATGCGATCGAGCACCTCTCCTGCGTTTGCACTAGATCCCACCAGCGTGCCGAACAGGGTGGCCGCGACCGCCAGTTTTCCGAACATCGTACCCATAATGCTATTCCCCTTTTGGTGATGGATTGCGCATAGCGAGTTGACCACGTCTGACGTCCCAATAGGCGTCGGCCAAGTTAGGCCGCGATGGCACTGTATGTTATGAATTTTTCGTAAAAACCTGTCAATGCATTTTGCTGGATATTTTTTTCCGGCAGCTGGTGCCGGCCGAATGGAGACTGCATTGAACGTAGAAACGGGGCGGCATAGGGCAATCGCTCCGTATCTTTGGGATTCGCTCTTGGTGTTTAAATTCCAGCCTTTGCAGATTGACCAGAATCTGAAAAATACATTACACAGGAGATGCCTCGGTGACAAACCTGCTCATCAGGGGTCGCTTGGCACGAAAGGCAAGAAAATGGCGAATTCTCAGACGTTGATCGCTGATCGGATTACGGCCGCGATGGGTTCGATGACGAGTTCGGAGAAACGTGCTGCTAGGATGCTCCTGGCCAGGTATCCGGCCATTGGGCTTGAAAGCGTGACGGCTTTCGCTGAGCAGGCGGAGGTTAGTGCACCAACGGTGCTGCGCTTTATCACCAAGCTTGGCTTTGGCGGATATCCGGACTTTCGCCGCGCACTTAGAGACGAGATCGACGAAAGCAGAAAGTTCCCACTAACAAGGCCGCGCTCCGAGAACCTGGACGCAGGAAGTGATTTTGGAAACGAACTTCTTGAGGTAGTGCGAGCGACCTTGGCGGAACTCGACACTGGCCTGGTTGAACAAGTCATCGAGTTATTCTCCGATGAGCGCCGGACCGTCAACATCCTTGGGGGGGATTTAACGACCACAGTCGCCGGTCACCTTCTGTACCATTTGCGAAAAATGAGACGTTCCGTGTTCGAATTGCCGGAAATGGTTCAAGAGCGCTCCGACCGCCTCATTGACCTTGGCAAAAAGGATATCGTCGTACTTTTCGACGTTCGCCGCTATCAAGAGGACGTCGTAACCACTGCTCGCATCGCTGCTCAACGTGGGTGCACAATTGTCCTCTTCACCGACCAGTGGATGTCGGAAGCGTCTGAAGTTGCCACTCATGTTTTTCGGGCAAAGATCGAGACGTCGTCGCCCTGGGACAGCTTGTTGGGTTTAACCGCGATCGTAGAAGCGATAGCGCGTGAATTGGACCGCCGCCTATGGTCGGTCGTGAGGCCGAGGCTCGAGGCTGTCGAGCGATACAAGCTGAATTTATTGGCACAGAAAGAAGCCGACCCTTCTAGCGAACGGCATCGCTGACCGCGAAGAGCATATAGCGCGAAATCAACTCGCGCCCTCGCTTGAAGCATAGCGCTCGGAAATTGTTTGCTCCGCGAAAAAAACACATTCAGAAAATTGAGGCGACCATGACCGGAATTAAGAAGGAAATTCTCGCAAATATCTCTCGACGCGAGGCAGAAATGGTCGAATTTCTGCGCAGCCTGATCCAAGCGCGCTCGCCTAATCCGCCGGGAGACACGAGGGCCGCTATGGAGCTAGTTTCGGGATTTCTGTCGGCGCGCAATATAAGCTATGAAATCGTAGAACCGAATCCAGGGATGCCTAACCTTATTGCTAAATTCAAGGGATCGAGCGACGGCCCGAAGCTCGTTCTCAATGGCCATCTCGATGTCTTTCCCGCCGGGGATCTGGATCAATGGGCCCATGATCCGTGGGCTGCCAACGAGGTTGATGGCTGTATATACGGTCGGGGCGCATGTGATATGAAGTCAGGCACGACAGCACTGCTTTTTGCTTTTGCTGAACTCTTCGAAATACGACATTATCTCAAGGGATCTGTCGTTTTAACAGTAGTCTCTGATGAGGAGACCTTTGGTCCATGGGGCGCGCGATATCTTGTTGAGCACAGAAAGGACGTGCTCGGCGATTGTCTGCTCAGCGGGGAACCCACGAGCCCCCATGCACTACGGTTCGGTGAAAAAGGCCGTCTGTGGATTCGGATCCATGTGCGCACGCCTGGCGCCCACGGTGCATACGTTCACATGAGCCGAAATCCGATCACAATCGCGGCGGACCTGATTGCTAGCCTCCATGCACTTGAAGACATACGAAGCCCCGCTGAAACGCCGCTGACGCTAACCCTGGAAAAAAGTGCCGCAACCATCGACAAGGCATATGGCAATGGGGCTGCAGATATCATCTCGTCCACAACACTCAATGTTGGAGCGATCAAGGGAGGCCTAAAAATCAATATCGTCCCATCGGACTGCGTTTTTGACATTGACGTTCGGACTCCACCTGATGTGCCCCATGCCGCCGTGATGGAGCGGTTCGAGGAAATAATCGCTGCTTATCCAGAAGCAAGCTTCGAAGTTCTCGATCAAGATGCTGCGAGCACCTCGCCGCCGGATCATCCGATGGTTAGGGCTTTGATACACAACTCTAAGGAACTCTCAGGTATAGAGCCGGAGCCAATTATTGCGCTCGGAGGCTGCGACGCCCGACTCTGGCGATACGCCGGAATTCCTGCCTTCGTATATGGACCATCACCAACTGGAATGGGAACCGCGAATGAGTTGGTGCGTGTCGACGAATTCTTACACATCGCAAAGACGCACACACTGGCCGCTTTCGACTATCTGTCCGGGCTTGACCCTCCAAGGGAACTGACCATTTGAAGATTGAACAATATATCATCAAGTCGAGTGCTGATCCTGACGCCGTACATCTGTCTCAGATCTCGACATATTCCAGCATCTTCAGCCCGACGGCCCTTGACCTGAGACCCTAATTGTTTGGTCCCGGCATTTGATGGGCTGGGTCGAGTCGGAAGCGTTTGGGCTCTTTTTCCCAGATTTTGCAGATGAACTCGTAGGGCGTGAGGCCTTTGAGGGTCTTGAGCCGGCGAGCGAAGTTGTAGGCCGAGAGGAAGTCGGCGAGGTGTCGGCGCAGTTGATCGTGATCGTCATAGTGGAAGCGCGTGACGGTCGCGTCCTTGATGGTTCGGTTCATCCGCTCGACCTGGCCGTTGGTCCATGGATGATTGATCTTGGTAAGCCGGTGCTCGATGCCATGGTCGGCGCAGACGTTGTCGAAGACATGCCTGGGGCATGGCGGTCGCAGCTGCGATTGGTGAACTGGATGTTGTCGGTCAGAATGGTATGGATGACATAGGGCACGGCTGCGATCAGATCCCGAAGGAACTGAGCCATCGTCATCTTGTCGGCAGTCGCGTGCAGTTGCGCAAAGGCGAATTTGGACGTCCGATCGATGGCAACGAACAGACGCAGCTTGCCCTCGGCGGTCTGCACCTCGGCGATGTCGATATGGAATAGCCGATCGGATAGGCTCTGAACTTCTGCTTGGTCGGCTTGTCGGCGCCCGTCTGCGGCAACCGTGAAATGCCCTGGCGTTGAAGGCATCGATGCAATGACGAACGCGTCAGATGCGGGATCGTCGGCTGTAGGGCATAGAGGCAATCATCGAGCGGCAGTAGCGTGTGCTTGCGAAAGGCGACGATGGCTGCCTCCTCTTCAAGCGACAACACCGTCGAGCGCGGGTCTCTGGGGCCGGTCGGAAGATCGGCGGTCGAGGTCCGGCCCTTCCACTTGATAACTGTCTTCTGATTGATCTCGTAACGCTTGGCGAGCGCCCTTAGGCTCTCTTGATGGGGTGGACGGCGCCCGCAACGGCATCATCCTCCTGAGAGGCGCGCCAAGATGGCTGCTGTCTAGCACTCATCTGAAGGAGCACCGTCCATGGAAAAGACTACCACCGATCTCGATGCTGTCGCCACCATCGGCCTCGATCTGGCCAAGCATGTCTTCCAGGTCCACGCCGTCGACGCCGCAGGCCGCGTCGTCGCCACCCGGGCGCTGCGGCGCAAAGATGTGCTGGCATTTTTCGAACGTCTGCCGTCGTGCCTTGTGGGCATGGAGGCATGCGGTTCGGCCCATCATTGGGCTCGCCAGTTGATGAGCCTTGGCCATGATGTGCGTCTGATGCCACCGGCCTACGTGAAGGCCTATGTCCGTCGCCAAAAGCATGACGCCGCGGATGCAGCGGCCATCTGCGAGGCGGTGACGCGGCCCTCCATGCGTTTTGTACCCGTGCGGTCGATCGAGAACCAGGCTGCACTCATGCATCACAAGGTGCGCGAACTTCTGGTGGCACAGCGCACGCAGATTCTTAACGCGCTGCGCAGTCATCTGGCCGAGATCGGAATCATCGCCGCGCAGGGGCCCAACAACGCCCGGGCTTTGGCGGTTCTCATCGCGGAAGGCAACTAGATGATCCCGGCCATCGTGCGCTCGGCGCTGTTGCCTGTGATGCGTTAGCTGAATGAACTCGATCAGGAGATCGCGCAAAGCGATCGGGCCATTCTGGCTCTCGCCAAAGCCAATGAGACGGCACGCCGTCTGATGAGCGTTCCTGGCATCGGTCCCGTCACAGCCTCCGCGCTTGCCGCAAGCATCCAGGACATCTCCGCGTTCTCGGGCCCGCGTGAGTTTGCTGCCTTCCTCGGGCTCACCCCGCGGCAGAGTTCATCCGGCGGCAAGGAACGGCTGGGGCGCGTCTCCAAGATGGGCAATCGTTATCTGCGCAAGCTGCTCGTCGTCGGCGCGCACGCGATTCTCTTCCATCGCAAACGCTGCAGCGACGCTCTGAGAAAATGGGCCGATCATCTGATGGAGACCAAGCCCTTCAAGCTCGCTGCCGTGGCGACCGCCAACAAGCTTGCCCGCATTGCGTTCGCGCTGATGCGCGACGAGGCACACTATGTCAGCACACCGGCGTAACAGAAGCAGCGGCTGAAGCCGGAACCTAAATCAAGGGTGACAGCGACGTGATGGGAACAGACAAGGACAGATCCTGAAAGCCTGCAACATAGTCGGAGCTCCGAGCTCGTTCTCTTGATCAGGCCAACGGACCGGCGGACACCATCAGGGCCAGCGGTCAAAGTATCGCAGCAGCAGGCCGGAGACATGACCGCATCCGCGATCGTTCCATCGCCGAAAACAACCCTTGATCAGCGGGCGCCGTCCAGACATGACTATTTTGTATTGCTCGACGGATTGCCTCTGTCGTCGTGGCGCGGCCGTGCAGAACTTGTCCCATAGTGCATCCTTCCATTCGGCGGAAAAGATCGCACCATTAAAGCCAGGGATCAAACACCTAATCTCCTCCGGCTTGAGGGGAGAATCCTAGTTTCGTTTATGGCCTCATGCGGCCTGTTTTTCCAGCGTGGATTTCATCGCGAACTCAACCGGCGGCATGTTGCCGAGGGCCGAGTGTGGTCTGTGGTGATTGTAATCCTCCTTCCATGAGGTGACTGCGTTGCGGGCCTCGGACATCGTCGAGAACAGCGTGTCGTTGAGGCACTCGTCCCTGAGGTGTCGCTCATGCCTTAGTCGAAGAAGGCGTAGACCTAATTCTTGGGCATCACCCGCATATTGTCCAACCGATCGAGCACTATCGCACGAGACGGGGTGAAAATCGAATAGCAGTTGTCGCGTATTCGCTGGGCGGATTGGAATACAGGCGGTCACCGCACCGCATTTTGCTCTGGGTTTGATCCTCAATATGAGGTTGGCAAAAGGAATAACTGGCGGTAATAGGAGACCCTACATCGAGTTTGCAACGCCGGTTCCAGTGTTTCAGAATATGTTTCTCTTATACTTCGGGGAAATGAGGATAAAGCGAATCGAAAAGTTGGAGGATCATCTGAAGGTGGAAGAGCCTCTTATGCGTCCAGATACGTTTCTATGCAGACCTTATGCTTCAGGAGTGAAGTCGCTTTCTACGACGGATCCATGACCAACGTCCCTGATCATCGGTAAAATATCAGGTCTGGGGAGCAAATCTACCCGCTAGAAGGTGGAACCGTAGGACGAGAAGCGACGCACAGGCTGCCGTTCCAACGGATATTCCAATCCAGATACCAAGGGGGCCGAAGCCGATCTTCAGGCCGAACACATAACCGAGGGGGAATCCGATCAGCCAATAGCAGAACGCGACGAGCACGAGCGGGACCTGCGTGTCGTTCAGCCCGCGCAAGCTTCCGGAAGCAATGCTGCGAATAGCGTCGGTGATGAAGAACGTCGCGCCAACCAACTGGAGATCCGCAGCGAGTCCCAGCGTCGCGCCAGCGTCGGCGGCCGCTCCCTTCAGAAACAACTCCGCGATTTGAAAACGCGCGCCGATCATCACAAGGGCTAATAGAGCGGAGGTCACGATCCCTAGGAGTAACGCAACCAGACCCGCCCGCTTAATGCCGGAGCTGTCGTTGCGGCCGACGGCATGGCCAACGCGCACGGCAACAGCCATGCTGATGCCGGAAGGGATCATAAACAGGATGTCGGCGACCTGGGCCGCGATCTGGTGGGCGGCAAGCGCCCCGGTGCCGATCATGCCCATCAGGAGCGCCACGGCAGAAAACATTCCGTATTCCATCAGAAAGCCGATCGAGATTGGCGTTCCCACCACTATCAGCTGCCGCATCGAGCGCCGATCGAAACGCCAGAGATGTGCAAGCACATAGTAATTACGGTAGGGGGCTCGCATCGTGGCGAACCAAACGCCGGCCAAAAACATCGCACAGTTTACCAAGGTAGTAGCAAGCCCTACCCCGGATAACTCGAGCTGCGGCAAGCCAAGCTTCCCGAAGGCCAGCAGATAAACCAGCAATCCGTTGACGGGGACGGCCGCAACCGTGATCCACAAAGCCGGCTGCGGCCGGTTGACCGCCCCCAAGAAACTTCGGATGGCCAGAAACCCCATCGCCGGACCCACGCCCCAAGCCAGTCCGAACAGATAACACTCGGCGAGCCGCGCCGCGTCTGGCGGCTGGCCAAGGGTGATTAGTATTTGCTCGCCGCGCAGCGCAAACGCTATGATGGGGATCGACAACACCAGTGCCGCCCAGAGGCCCATGCGCAATAAGCATCGTAGGACGGTCAGATTATTTGCTCCAAACGCTTGTGCTCCAAGCGGTGCAATCGCCGCCATCAGGCCCGTGCAGAAGGTGATGCTAACGAGATAGACCCTGGTTCCCAAGGCTGCTGCTGCGATCGCCTCAGTGCCGATTCGCCCAATGAAGGCAAGATCGGTCGTCATCATGGCGATCTGCCCGAGCTGCGTCAGCACCATCGGC
Source organism: Mesorhizobium sp. WSM3859 (assembly GCF_002295065.1). Taxonomy (GTDB): domain Bacteria; phylum Pseudomonadota; class Alphaproteobacteria; order Rhizobiales; family Rhizobiaceae; genus Mesorhizobium. The sequence goes on along the minus strand of NZ_NSGG01000015.1, from coordinate 101,233 downwards.
AATGCGAGTCTTGCCGTTTCCTTGAGTTCCACGCCGAGATGGCCAGCCGCCCATCTCGTCGGTCGGCGTCCCGAAGTCGATTTCAGCTCTGTTTCAGCCTTCTTACCCATGAAGCTTTGCTACCGCGAACTTTGACTAGGCGAGCGTGACATCACCACGCAAGGCTCGTGCCAACGACGAGAGCTTGAGGTAAGGCCAAGCATGTACGACCTCCGCCGGTGAGCCCCGTGAGGCGCCCGCGTCCGAGGCGGTCCGACCCGATCCTCAACCGCTCCAGGGAGCCGTACGGACGGCCCGGATACGAATTGGGAAGCCTCGCTTTGGCAGCGGCCTGGACGCTCCGCCCATTTATCCGTAGGTCGGCCGGCAGCGGCAGCGTGTCGGAACCCGTACATTCGGGCCATTTTTCATACAGGCTCCAAAACATCGGACGATAGGAGGTGGGCTATCACACTGTTTGGAATAGGTTTTATTCCTTTGGCACGATACATGCTCGGATATCGCAATCGCTTCGCGGACTGAAGCGAAGGGCCGCCTTTTCATACCGCGAGGCCCGGGCAACACATCAGACGGAGCAACAGTAGATGGCAAGAGGAGGAGTGTTCATCCTGATAGAGGGTCACGCCGTTAATGGCCTGCTATATGTCCGAGCGGCCCAGCGCCTTGGCTTGCATCCAATTACTCTGTCAGCTAATCCAGCCCGCTACGACTACATTGCGACCGAACGGCTTCACGCAATCTGTGTCGATACGAATGATCTCGATGCGCTGATCAACGAATGTTCCCGGCTAAATGCGGTCGACGGCATTGCCGGCATAACGGGCGCCTTGGACTCGGTTTATGCGACAGTTTCCAAGCTCTGCCGGCATTTCGATCTACCCGGACCGGACCCCGTTTCAATTGAACGATGCTATGACAAGTTCGCTCAACGTCAGCTTCTCGCGCAGGCCGGCATACCGGTGCCTTTTTTTCGCACGGCGACCAGCGCTGCCGACGTACAAAGCTCGGCTGCGGAGATCGGGCTGCCGGTGATTCTCAAGCCGGTCATGGGCAGCGGCAGCAGCGGTGTCCGATTGTGTCACAGTGTCGAGGCGTTGGCCGAGCATACATCTTACCTGTTGGGCGGCACCCACAGATGGAGGTGTACTCCGAGGATCTTGATCGAAGAATTCGCACAAGGCCCCTATTATAGCGCTGAGATGATGGCAACAGAGTTCGTTGGGATTGCCGCCGCTGACTTCCGCCCCCCGCCGTATTTTGTCTTTCGTGAGTGGAAATTTCCGGCCGTGCTGACTTATGATGAGCATGAGCGTATCGCTGATCTATCGCTGAACTGCTTGCGAGCTCTGGACCTTGGCTGGGGGCCAACGAACATTGAATTCCGTTGGACGAAGAGCGGCCCAGTGGTCATAGAAGTCAATCCGCGTCTTGGCGGCGCGCCCGATCCTCAACTAATTCAGCTAGCTTATGGTGTAGATCTTATAACCGCGCACATAAAGCTTGCCATCGGCGAGAAATGTGATTTGCGCAGAAAGCATTCCGATACTGCAGCCGCGCGTATGCTAGTTCCTGATCACGATGGTTTTCTCGATTGGATCGGTGGCATCACTCTGGCAACTGCCGTACCAGGCATTACAGAGGTCAAAATGTACGTTACACCCGAGACGTCGATCGTCAAGAAGGGCGATGATCGAGATTACATCGGACATGTCATCGCTGCGTCACCCGACCTCGACCGAACTGGGGAGATACTTCAGCACGCCGTCAACCTAATCGAGTGGACCATCACGCCTTTTTCGGGAGTATAGCGGGTGACGCCACATAGCGTGGATCGTATCGGAGAACCTTCAAATGGGCCCACGGTATCTCGCCTTTGGTCATCCCCCGAGGCTACAAGGGCGACTAGCATTCCGGCACAGGCGCCCCGGACCCTCATTGTGCCAAGGTTGAGGCCACCACCGTCGTTCATGCCTTGAACGAGATGCTCGAAGAACTTGGATGCCCGCCGCCCGTCCGCATCGCGTAGACCGAGGGGGCAAATCTGATGGGGAGCTCGAATATTTGGGTAGCTGATCGCATCACCGCGGCTATGAGTTCAATGACCCGCTTGGAAAAACGAGTTGCACGGGTGCTGCTCGCGAGATATCCAGCGGCCGGCTTGGCAAGCGTTACCGCATTCGCTGAGCAGGCTGAGGTCAGCGCGCCCACTGTCCTGCGCTTTATCGCCAAGCTTGGTTTCGCTCGATATCCGGATTTTCGCCGCGCATTGCGTGATGAGATAGATGACAATATGACGCACCCACCAACGAAACCACGCACTAAAGGCCCCTACTCCGCTGGCGACGACCTCAGTGAACTGCTGGACGTTGTTCGGTCGACGCTGGCCGACCTGGATGTGGCGGTGGTTGAAGCGGTCATAGAGCTATTTGCCGACGAACGGCGCAGTATCAATGTTTTAGGCGGTGATTTGACCACGACCGTCGCCGGTCATCTTCTGTACCATCTGCGCAAGATGAGACGGTCGGTGTTCGAGTTGCCGCCCACCATTCAAGAGCGCGCTGACCGGTTCATCGATCTCGGGAAGAAAGACATCGTGGTCCTGTTTGACATCCGCCATTCCCAAACTGACGTGGTGACAACAGCCCGTATAGCCGCTCAGCGAGGGTGCACAGTTGTCCTGTTCACCGACCAGACCATGTCTGAAGCGTCCGAAGTGGCCAAGCAAATCCTCTGCGCAAAAGCCGAGACGTCTTCGCCCTGGGACAGTTTGTTGGGCCTGACCGCTGTTGTCGAGACCATCGCGCTGGCTATGGATCGACGACTTGGGTTGGCTGCTCGACCACGGGTCGAAGCAGCAGAGCGGTATAGGCGAAATCTTCTGAAAAACGAACAGGAAGGACGCGGCTCATCCGGCCGGTAGTTGAGCGGCGTTCGGGGTACTCGCATGCGGGCCTACGGACATGCGGAATCTAGTCGGACGGCTGGCCCTTGTACTTCCATCGACATTACCCTGGCCACCCATGATCAGACGCAATGTTTCACAAGTTCTATCACACGGTTCTCGATGCTATTTCATGATTCCTGAGCGCTTGCCGCATAGGTTCGTCCATTAACTCGATCGCTGGAGCAACCAAATCCTGATTATAGCGAACATTCTGACTTTCCCCGTACATAGACCGAAAGTCTAATCCATAAACCGGCTTTATCGAGTTCGTAAAATACTGCCCGGCCGTGATCTTGAACGTCACTTCGCCCGTAACTCGCCGATTGGCGACGTTCGCGAACTCGTCAATACAGTATACGACAGGATCTGCTCTACCGGACACCATAGACTGGACCCACCGCGTCTCAAGGTATCGTTTTGTAGATAGCTCAATCGGGGTCAACGAAGCATGTTCGAGAATTTTGTGTGCCCTGATGATCAACGTCGCAGCAGGAGATTCATGAAGTTCCCGGACCTTGACGCCTGAGGCTCGCTCTTCCAGATGGTCATGTAGGCCGATGCCATAAGCGCCTGCGAAGGTGTTTAGCCTCATGATTGCCTGCACAATGTCCGTGAATTCAGCTGTCCCATTCTCGTCACCAAGTTCGATACGCGTCGGAAGACCCGCGTCGAATTCAATAAACACGCGGCCTTGCCCGCTTGCCAAAGGCGGAAGCTTCACCCATGCGAGAGCCTCAGAAGGGAGCGTAAAGCTCAAGTCGTCGAGCGAACCCGCCTCAATCTCCCTTCCCCACATATTTTCATCGACACTGTAAGGGCTCTTTCGAGTTGCGGAAACGGGAATGTTATGTCTATGCGCGAACTCAAGCTCCCGATTTCGATCGAGTTGATTGTTGCGGATAGGCGCGAGGATCTTTACACCTTCCAGGCGTGACAAAAGCGCATTATCGAACCGAAATGAATCATTGCCTCGGCCTGTCGCCCCGTGCGCGATGATCCTCAAGTTTCTCTGCTTCGCGATTTCCACCGCGCAGTCGCTGACAATCTGTCGGCTCAACGAAGATGCCAAAGGATGACCATCGAAATAGCACGCGTTAAGCCGGATCGCTTTTGATATATATTTAGCAAAAAAATCCGACTTTACGTCTTTGAATATATATTCAGCTCCAAGAGAAACTGCCTTACTGCGAATGTCATCAAAGTTTTCATCTTGGCCGACGTCGCAAGTTAATGCCAATACGGACCCCTTGAGCTCGTCGTGAATATATTTTATGCAGCATGAGGTATCAAGCCCGCCAGAGTAGAGTAGGAGATAGGTGGTGCCCTCAGGTGCGTCTCCTGGCTTTAGGACGTAATCTGCTAAGTACGCTCCAGGACTAGCCAAAACAAAACCACTATCCATATTGATATCTCCGATTAACTAATAGCCATGCACCTGGCGCACTCATGGGAAGAGAGAAACCCTACTCCGCAAAACTCACAACGCTATTTGGTATGAGGTTCGTGCGAGCTGCGGGTTTTTGTTCAATGGGTGCTTTCTCCCGGGATGATCGCTGCCGTTTCCCACAATGCGACCTCCACCAACAGGGAAGGGTTTCAAAACTTGTGCCAATTTGGCGGAGCGATTGAAGCGGAGACTTTGTGTTTTCTTTTCAGACATTTAGTCTTAGCGAAACAGAGAATGCTAGATAACCATGCGTCGCGAACGTCAAAAACCCGACACAAGGTCGGAGGATGCTAACAATCAGCCAATCGAGATTTTAGAATGATCCAGCTTGGGGACAGTCACTGCGCGCCTCGTTGGGTGCGCATAGTCACGGGCAACGACGCTGCTCCGCCGATCGTCCACGGATGTCGTCTTCGATGCGATAAGGTTCGGCGACCCGTCTCAGCGCCTCGCCGGCGATCGGCGCGGGACCGGCCGCGGCGAGTTCATAGAAGCGCCTGCGCACGTGCGCCCAGCAGAAGGCGAGCGTCACGTCGCTCTTGTCGGCGAGCAGACGATAGCCGCCATCCCCGTCGACCTGTTGGATTCCTGTGAAGCCCGCCAGATGAACGATCCGACGCTAGGCCTTTCGGTCGGCGCATAGAGATAAGCGACGCCCGGCGGGTCGCTCCCCTGCCATGGCCGATCATCACGCGCATAGGCCCAGAGCTGGCCTGTCCTGGTCTTGCCGCGACCGGGATCGACTACCGGCGCGGTGGCCTCTTCGGCGAACAGCTTCGGCGAGGCTTTCAGCTTCTCCAGCAGCCGCTCGTTGACTTGGACGTAGGTGCCAGGCGGCGGGCCAATCCAGTCGGCGAGTGTAGAGCGATCAAAATTGATGCCCCGCCGGGCCTAGATCTGCGTTTGGCGATAGAGTGGCAGGGTGATCGGCATATTTGGAGACCAGCACCTGCGCGACGGTGGCCTCGGTCGGCAGCCCGCCTTCGATCAGCCGGGCGGGCGCCGGAGCCTGAACGACCACATCCTCGCAGGCGCGGCAGGCATATTTGGGCCGGCGCACGCCGATCACACGCAGCTGCGCCGGCACGATATCGAGCCGCTCGCACCACGCCTACCCGTGTTGCCGAAGCGGTTTGACCGGATCGGCGAGGACGTGAGCGGTCGGCCGAAGCGGTGGCGCTGCAATTCCTTGATGATCTGGATCGGTCGCAGTCTCGGCATCACGCGCCAAGACCATCGCCTTCAGCGCGTCTGGATCGTCAGGAAGCTGGTCCGCCGCCATCGCCATGAGCGGATCAGACCATATTCCCCGACAGCCCGCGACAGCGGAATCCAGACTGATTCACCGTCGCGGGTCAGCCGGCCTGGGTTGGAACACGGGTCCGCTGCGCCTCACGGACGCGCCCCCAGTCGAGCACTTCGAGCAGCGCCGAGAACTGCGCGGCTGTCAGTCGCATCACGCCGTCCTGAACCTTTGGCCAGCGGAACTCCCCATCCTCCAGGCGCTTGGCATAGAGGCAGACGCCGGTGGCGTCCCAGAAGATCAGCTTGATCCGGTCCGTGCGTTTGGCGCGGAAGACGTAGATCGCGCCGCTGCACGGATCGGCGCCCATCGTCTCGCGCATCAGGGCGGCCAAGCCCTCCGCGGGCTTCGTCGTGACCATGACCTTGACCGCACCCCGTCGGCCCGATCACGACGTCGCCTTCAGCGCGCTCGAACTCGAACTGCTGGTATTTCTGAGCCGACGCCGAGTTCCGGGCGGCCGTTCGAAACGATATCGGCAAAGCCGATCTCGGAGAGCAGGCGCTGCGGTTGATATAGCGGCAGCACACAGACGCCTGTGCCAAGGCGCATGGTGCTCGTAAGGCCAGCACAGTGCCACCATCCATCAAGGGCGAGGGAACCAGGCTGTAATTGTTGTGTGGTGCTCGGCGAACCAAGCGGTGTTGAAGCCGGCCTGCTCCGAAGCGATTGCCTGTTCTATGGAGTTACCGATGACGCTGTCGCACGATTGGTGGCGCTGGGCCGCCAAGATGAATGTCGCGAATTCCATGTGTTTCCTTGTTTACACAAAGTGGCCAATCGGGCCTTCGTCTTGTGCCGGTTGCGGGTGGGCCTCGGTATTGATCCGGTGGCGACGTAGTCGACCATCTGGCAGAGCTGCAAATCGTTCGGCGGCCGCAGGCAACCGGCAAGTGTTTCAACCCCTGATGATGAGATTTCCGTCATCGAGGAAGACGATCACTGGCAAGCCGCGCTTCGGACATGCCATGCAGCCGCAGTCTCACTTCTGGAACCTCATCGGCTTCAACGAACCGCAGCCCGTCGCGGCGAACGTTCTGTTGGATCAAGGTGCCGGTGAGATTGACGTCCAGCACCTGCTCGATCTGTTCCGGGATTTCGATCCCTCGCACAAACGTATTGGCAACCGCAGCACAGTTGAGGAGGGCCTCGATACGACCGAAACGCCCCGTACTTCCTCGAATAGCGCCACCACCTCGCTCTCGACCGCCACGTCGACGGATTTCGCCACGTGTCTGCTGCCCAGCAAACCAGCGAGTTCTGCCGCCCCAGCACCATCTTTATCGGAAATCACGACTGTGTCGGAGTTCCGAAGCGGCGAACGACGGCGGCGCCTATACCGTTCACGCCTCCCGTTACGACCACTGTGCGGGCATCGGTTCGTTCGGCCGGCCGGAAGAGTTCGGCTCGAGGCGTCTCGTCCACGGGCGGGTGCGCATCGCCCGGCTGGTTGAACGACATCCAACCGCCGTCGACCGTCAGCACCGATCCGGTGATATAGCCCGTCTGTGCGCTGGCCAAAAAACGCACGGCCCGAGCGATCTCGTCGGGGCGCGCCATTCGACCCATCGGCACACGGCCGCGAGGTCCATCTTGCCCGCGCGTTCCAGTTCCGCCAGCACCGGCGTGCGCACGTATCCTGGCGCCATCCGCCGTTACGCGGATGCCGCGCGAGGCCACGCGCATGCAAGCGACTCGTGAGAGCGATCAAGCCTGCTTTCGAGCTGGCATAGGCATTGCGCTTGGGATTGCCGAGCACGCCCGCCAGCGAAGCGACGTTGACAATGGCAGCGCCGGGCCGCATGCGCCTCGCCGCTCGCCGGCCATGATGAAAGGCCCGATCAGATTTGTTGCCAGCACGCGTCGGAAGGCCTCGAAACCGGTGTCGACAGCAGCCATGGCCGGTTCTATCGCCGCGTTGTCTCGCGAGAAGAGGACATTATCGCGCTATACGGCCGCGTCGAAGCGTAGTTTGCGCCATCGCATTCGAAGCCCAGATGCGGATGGCCGAGACCGCCGGCCGGTTCAAGAACGCCGCTGCCATGAAGTCCACCGCAACGAGGATGTCTCCATCGGCGGCATCGATATCGACTAGCGCACGGCCGCTCCCGCCTGCCGCTCCCGTCATGATGACGACGGGTCCTGCCTGCTTCATATGAACCTCTCCGCAGCCAGCGTCAGCAATCTGGACGCGAGCCAGCCGCAAGACCGGTCGCGGCATTGCAAGGCGTCCTGGTGACTGCAAGTTTCCATACCCGGTAGACGTGTTGCCTTCCGGGACCGCTCCCTCGATGCGGCTCCCGTTTGGGAGCTTGGAAGGGATTGTGGTGACATGCATTGCATTTTCAGTTTGATGACGAGCTGCGGCGCTTTCTGAGCGCGTAAACCGGGTCATTGGGATGCGCTGCTCCGATCGGTTGCCGTAGGCCGAACCGTTCTGCCTCGGGGACCGCTGGTGGGGTCTGCTCTTCGAACTAATCGCAAACCACGGTCCGTTCGGCGATGCGCCACGCCCCCTCCCTCTTCTGAAACAGATCGCAGTAACGGCCGCAGAGGAGCACCTGACGTGCTTCTCCGTCGTTGTCTGGTCCGCGTTGCAGCGCGGTGAAATAGCTTTCGACCAAGGCCTCCGTCGGGTCGATGAATTCGATCAATACGTTCGTGATCTGGTGGATTAAGCGCGGTCCGGTCTTGAAGACACCAAGCGCAAACTCGATGAAGCCCTCGGCTGAGCCACAATAGGCGCCGTGATTGTCATGCGCATCGGGCCAATACGCACTGCGCAGCGCAGCCTCATCGGCGCGGTCTATGCCGCGGCAATACCGATAAAGGCAGTCGCGGATCGCCTCGCGGTCGCCCAGTTCGGTGATTTTTGCCTAGCCCATCGCTCTGTCGCAAATTCTGAGATTGGAAGAGGCGTTTCGTCCCTCTAGATGCGTGCAAGGACGAACCGATCGGCAACTGAATACGCCAGAACGGAGACGAACTTCACGTGTAGCAAGCGAGTCATGGAGGTCTCGATGCCGGAGAGGAGGTAGGCAGGCAAGCGGCCGGACACCTTGCTTTGCGGTGTGAGCCTCGTCGATGCCACCTAAGCTTCCCCAGCTTTTGGTTGAATGGCGGCTGGATCGAACCGGGCGGCCGATGGGCTATCGACTTCCAGCGCACGTTCGGGGCAGGATCGCACGGCCCGTGACGCGAGCAGTTCGTCCCCTTGCGCGACATTGATATCGCCAGGCAGGACGTATCCCTCATCATCTAGCGTGAAAATGCTTGGCGCTTGCGCCGAGCATCGCGCGTGACCCTGGCATTTGGCATTGTGGACGATAATGCGCATAGCGCTGCCTCCATTGTCTTGCCATGCCTCGGGACGGCCATGGTCATGACCAGTCCAGGATCAGATTTTCGATTCCGAACACATGGCCGCCACAGGTGATGGGCGCTGTACCTTCCTTGATCCGGAAGGTCGGGAGGCGCGCCAGCCACTCCTCCAGGCCAATGACAATCTCGCGCCGGGCAAGGTGTGATCCAAGGCAACGATGGGGACCATAGCCAAAGGCGGCGTGGCGGTTGTGCTCTCGCGCCAGATCGACCGTGTTGGGGGATTCGAATTCCTCCGGGTCGCGATTTGCAATCATCGTGGCGCAGGAAACATAGTCCCCCTTTCGGATCGGCGCGCCTTCGAAGTCGATATCTTTCGTAGCCACGCGGATCAACTGAATGGGCGGATAGGCCCGCAGCAATTCTTCGGTTGCGAGCACGATGCGGTCCGGTTCGCTGCGCAGCAGTTCCTGATCCTTGAGGTTGCGCGCTAGATAAGCCAGATCAAAGCCTATAGCTGCTGCGACGGTGTCAAGTCCCGCGACGAAGACAAGCACGCCGATGCCACGGACTTCGTCGTCGGTTAGCCGGCGGCCCTCAACCTGTGCCTGCACGATGAAGGTCATGAGATCGTCGACCGGATCCTTGCGGCGATTGTTTGCAAGTTCATCGATGAAAGCCACGATCTTGCGGGCAGCCACAGGTCGTTCCACATCGTCGCCGTGGAGCAGATTTTTCGCCCAGCCGACAAATGTATCGAGTCCCTGATCCGGCAATCCCAGAAAGCGAAGGAAGATGCCGACAGTGAACGGAAAGGCAAAATCCTTCATGACGTCGCAGCTCGTGCCTGATGCGGTGATTCCGTCGATCAGGGCGATCGCTCGCTCACGGACAGCCGGTTCCAGTGCCGTCACCCGCTTGGGCGAAAGCAGCGGACTAAGTAGCGAGCGAAAGACGCCATGGGCCGGTGGATCGAGCTCAAGCGGGATCGTCGGCCAGGTTTCGCCCAGTACGGAGGAGAAGATGCTGCGATGGCTGGAAAAAGTTTGAGCGTCCTGCAGCACCTTACGCTGGTCTGCGGCGCGGGTGATGACCCAGGTGCCCCGGCCATCTTGCGTGTTGTAGGGGGAATAGAAGATCGGAGGCCCGTCATGTGCGCAAGCTACCGCTGCGTGTGGATCCCCGTTGGGCGTTGGTGGCATGCCTGGCGACGTGAACAGGCTGAAGTCCCTCACCATTTCGGGCGGGACATGATCTGGAACCGGGTTGATCGCCATTGGACTTCTCCTACCGTCTAACCACTGACTAAGGCGGCGCGGAATGGCATCTTGGCCATCCGGCAAGCTTGTAACCGTCTTGGCCAGACCGCTGCCTGCCCGCTAAAGAGCGACGAGCGAAATCGTCGGAGACGCGGCATTTTCCAGCTTCGAACGGCGAGCCGGAAATGAAGCTCTTCCCCACAACGGCTTCAGGCCGGTCATCTCTTCAGGATGTCCGTAGCGCGGCACGCGAGAGGCCGTACCCGTCGACATCGCTTTCGCCGATTTCCGCGAGCGCACGCGATGTGAGCATGAGCAAACATGCCGGTCGAATCTCATGCCCTGTTCGATCGATGGCCGTTGGCCGGTGCCAGGCGAACTGCTGGTGTCCACGCCAGCCACGCCGGTCGGGCTTTCACAGGCAGTGCCTTTGGACAGATCGGCTCGACGCGGACCCGACATCTTGTCTTCCTTGGCTGCATTGATCGCGATGGTACCCACAACATGAACCCCAGGCGGTAGCTGCCGCCGCCTCACGAGAGAGCTTCAAAAGTCGTGCCAGCGGCGCGGAAAGAGCCCTGCAGAAGATTTCTACATGTCATTCAACAGTTTGATCGAATGCGCAGCCGCAAGCCTGGCGGCGCGCAGCCGTGTCGCGGACCTGACAAAGCCGACAGCAAAGTCGCGGCAGATTCAAAATGCTGCGCGAGTGCAAAGCGGTTTCCCGTCACCTCGGCACCGTGCCCGCCTCACGCAGTCGCAGTTCAGGAAGATGCCCATGGCGAGCTTGCTAATGGACGTGCTGGCTTTTTTGTACCCACTGCCGATTTCGAAGCTGTCTGGAGGGCGTCGATAGGGCGAAGCGCGTAAGGCCCGTCTCAATCCTCGGGAACGAAGGCCACAGGGACTCTCGTCAGGTTAGCCCCGATCGACTCCTGTCCCTCCTCCCGACTATGAGCCCAGATTCTCGCTGCGAATTCGAGCCACCTATGCTCTGTGCGATCCGGCGACCCTCCGGTCCGACTTCCGACATTTTTGTCCAGCTTCGGACAAAGAGGTTCGCGGCTTGGAACGCAAAAAGGCGATGCCCTTCTACCCAGAGCTCACGATCAGGTGATTATGGGCGCGCTCGGTCTCGGCGAAGGCAGGATACTGGCCGCTCAGGCAAAGAGTTGTCGCAGCACAACACAGTGTGAACCCCAGCCTAAAATCAAATGGCATGGCGCTTGCGTCGTACTCGGCAGAACCCATCACAAGGTGGCCAGGAGCAAGACCATTGCTGACATCGCGACGCCCCGTACAAGCGCGTAGTGAAACCGTTCTCGTTGCCGCCGCAAATCGAGATCTCGTTTCTTCAAACGCGCTCGCGAGCGGTTTTGCCCATGGCTGATCCAATGCCGTGGCGGCGCTCGGCGGAATTCCCGGCCGAGGTCGATGCCGCGTCAGTCTCAAGCGAAAAAGCAGCGCACCAGTTTTCCTCCAGGAGCACATTGATGACCGTCAAGAAAAAAGTTCCCGTCGTCACCTTTCACACGCGTGTTCGCGATGAGTCCATCGAGGGGCCAAACCCGTACCGCTGGGAAGACAAGACATCCGACGATTGTTTCAGCGGCAAGCGCGTCGTCCTGTTCTCGCTGCCCGGTGCCTTCACGCCTACCTGCTCGACCTTCCAGTTGCCCGATTTCGAAACGCTCTACGAGGAGTTCGAGAAGGAGGGAATTGACGCGATCTACTGCGTTTCCGTCAACGATGCCTTCGTCATGAATGCCTGGGGCAAGGGCCTGGGGCTGCAGAAAGTCCAACTCATCCCAGACGGCTCGGGCGAGTTCACCCGCAAGATGGGCATGCTGGTTGCAAAGGACAATCTCGGCTTCGGCATGCGCTCCTGGCGCTACGCTGCCGTGATCAACAATGGCGTGGTGGAGCAGTGGTTTGAGGAGGACGGTTTCTGCGACAACTGCGAGACCGACCCCTATGGCGTATCGTCGCCGCAGAACGTCCTTGAAGCGCTGAAAGCCAAAGCCGCGACGGCTGCATGAGCTAGAGGAGTCAACGTCTCCCACATCCCCTTGCATAAGCCCAGGGTCGCTCGGAGAGGAGTTTCACGCTAACCATGGAGTCCTCAGCAAGCCTGCTTCAGCGTCAGAAGCAATCGTTGGTTTTGACGCCGCAAATGATGGAATCCATTCGCCTGTTGCAACTGGCGCATCCCGAACTGCATCAGTTCGTCGAGCAGGAAATCGAGAAGAACCCCTTTCTGGAACGGGCATCAAACCGGGCGCCGAAGGATATTCCCTCGATTTCGGCCGGGAACCCGCGCATCGGGCCGACCACGGGCGGTATGTCCGATCGGGCCTCGCAGTGGAAATCAATCCGCGGCAAAAACAATGTCGCACCGGGGGGAAACCATTCTTTCGAAGATTACTGCTCGTCCATCGAAACATTGCACGACCATGTCGCTCGTCAGATCGCTCTCAGCGCATTCGCGCCGCTGGAGCGGCGAATAGCTGGCGAGCTTGCCGGTCATCTGGAAGACACCGGATACCTTCCGGTGAACCTTTCGGAACTGGCCCGCAGCCTGAATGTCCGGGAGGCTGTTGTGGAACGGGTTCTCGGAACCTTGCAGCAGTTCGATCCACCGGGTATTTTTGCGCGAACTCTCAGTGAATGCCTTGAGATCCAGTTGCGGCAGCTAGACAGGTTCGACCCGGCGATGGCAGCGCTGGTCGCCAATCTTGAAGCGCTAGCGCGACGCGATTTTCAAACATTGAAGCGCCATTGCGGTGTCGATGAAGACGACCTTCTCGACATGTTGCACGAAATCCGCGCGCTCGATCCCAAGCCTGGAAACCGATTCCAATCCGGAGGGCCTGAATCGATCATACCTGACGTCTTGGTCCATCCCTCTCCCGGAGGTGGGTGGCAAATCGAACTCAATCCAGACACGCTGCCCAAAGTGCTGATGAACCAAAACTATTTTGCCGAGGTCTCCCGCCTAAGCGCCCAAAATTCGAAAGATCAGTCATTTCTCAACGAATGCCTCCAAAACGCGAACTGGCTAATCCGCAGTCTTGATCAGCGCGCCAAGACGATCCTCAAGGTAGCGGCTGAAATCATCCGCCAGCAGGACGCCTTTTTTGAACATGGGGTTGCCCACCTGCGGCCTCTCAATCTCAGGACTGTCGCGGATGCGATCAACGTGCACCAGTCGACGGTAAGCCGGGTGACGTCGAACAAGTACATGCTGACCCCGCGCGGCGTGTTCGAACTGAAGTATTTTTTCACCGTCGCGATCGGCTCCTGCGAAGGCGGCGACGCGTACTCCGCCGAAGCTGTCCGCCATCAAATCAAGGCGATGGTTGCCGTGGAATCGCCCGACGAGGTGCTTTCCGACGACGACATCGCCACCCGGCTCAAGGACACCGGGATCGACATTGCTCGCCGCACCGTTGCGAAATATCGTGAGGCGCTGAACATCCCGTCCTCCGCGCGACGTCGCCGGGAAAAGCGCGTGCGGCTTCGATGCCAATCAAGCCCAGGCGGTGGCGGCGACGAAGACGGCTCTTAATCCAAAGCGAACCCGTTCTTGATCCGTGCCAAGTGGCTTTCGCCTTCCTCCGGGCCAAAACAGCTTTCGAAATCGGGGCATTCCTGACAACTGGGCGCGGTGCATAGCGAAAAGCCTTCGGCCTCGCAGAGCTTACGATAGAAAAACTTCTTCCATTTCATGTTTTTGGTGTTGCCGGCCGCCAGCGCCGGGAAATGCCTGGCGATCAAGCGGCTGAGTTCGGCCCGATTGAAAAGGCCAAGGTCCTGCCACAGATGGTGATTGCGCAAACTACGCCTGGCGATGATCTTGGCGAAGAGGGTGCTCACCGGATCGCCTGGCCTGGCATGCCCAATGAGCAGGCCGCGCAGAAGCTCTTCCTCCATATCCGGCTCAGGATCGGTCAGCTTTTCCAGCGCGAAGGCGTTGACGGGCACAGCCGGGAAATAGCGTGTCATGACATCTCGCAGGTCGGCACGCGAAAGGCCGGTTGCTTCGGTCGCGGTCGCCTTGCCGGCGACCACCTCCTCGAACGCGAGGTAGGCAACACAGGCAAGCGCATGCCGGTCGAACGCCGCCCCCAGGTCTGTCGGCGGCCATTGGCTTGTACTGAAACAACGACGGTGATCGGCGAATGTGGCGCCGTTCTCCTGGTCTTGTCCCCAGCTCATGCAGCAAGCTTGTCGGCCGCAAGGTGGGTCTGGCAGTTCTTCGGGCAGACGCGACCGCAGGCGCCGCAGCCGATGCAGCGGCCGGCATGGTCGACAACCATGACCATGCGGTTGAGCTCGCCGTCGAAATCGTCATCGTCGCCCGCGCAGATGCCGAGGATTTCGCCTGCGTCATCGACGCCATGAAGGTGCATGACCTCGCGCGAGCAGACCTTGAAGCAGCGGCCGCACCCGATGCAGGTCGCGCCATCGATCGCCGTCAGATAGTGCGGCGTCCAGGGAGAGCCGTCGCGGGTGACGCCCGTCATTGTGAATTCTCCAACGCCGCGAGTTGTTCCTTTGCCGCATCCAACTCGGCAAAAATCTCGAAGGCGACCGCCTTAATCTCGGTCCAGTTGACCGCCAGGTCCTCGGCAAGGTCGTGCAAGTCCATCTTGGCGTCTCCGGCGCGCGCCTGCAGCTTGCGGAGCTTCTTCTGCAACATCTCCAGCTCTTACATGATCCCTTCCTCGCAAGCCGATTTTCTTACGCCCGCGCCATCTCGGGACGCGCTTCGATGGCCGTGACCGCATCGCCGGCGTGCCGGCCTCGGCGATTTTCCGGAACGTCTCGAGTTCGGGATAAAAGCGGTGGGTCGCAGCCGACATTCAAGATCTTGTGCCCGATGTCGACGCGGGCGGTGAGCGATCGCTGGGAGGGCGTCGATTTTGGCGACAGTCTCTATGCCACAGAACGCGTATCTGGCGCGGACGCGACGCGTTGCTTTCCTTCGCTCCATTGATCGCATCAACCAGAATCTAAATGATTGCGCGGCTGCCGCCTCAGGAGGAAGACTCAAGCTCCGCGACGGGAACGCAGGACGAAGCTCATAAAAAATTGTCTGCATCCCATTCATCGGTTTACCCGAGAGCACGGCAGGAGAAAGGTCGGCCCCAGGCGTGTCGTGGATTCGAAAAGTCCGACGACAGGTTGCGGCCGCCTTTTCAGCAATGGCCCGACAGGATTGCTGGGGAGGCAAGCTGAATTCACGCCGCGTTCAACCGCGTTGCACATTGGTCTCATCCCACCCCTTTGTCAGCTCCAAGGCCTGCCGTTCGAACAGGCGGCGGTAGATGCCGTCGCGACGGATCAGCGTGGCATGGTCGCCCTGCTCGGTGATGCAACCACGGTCGAAGACAAGCAGCCGGTCAAGTTCGCGCACCGTGGAGAGCCGGTGCGCAATGACGAGCGTGGTGCGCCCGACCATGAGCCGCTCCATCGCCTTCTGGATCAGCACCTCCGATTCCGAGTCGAGGCTCGACGTCGCCTCGTCCAGAATCAGGATCGGGGCATCGGCGAGGAAGGCGCGCGCTATCGCTACACGCTGGCGCTCGCCGCCTGAAAGCTTCACGCCGCGTTCGCCGACCAGCGTACCGTAGCCGTTCGGCAGGCGCGAAATGAAGTCATGCGCGCTGGCGAGCCGCGCCGCCTGCTCGATGTCGGACCGAGAAGCACCCGGCCGCCCATAGGCTATGTTCTCGGCCAGCGAGCGATGGAACAGGAGGGGCTCCTGCTGCACGATCGCGATCTGCGAGCGCAGCGAGGCCTGCGTCACCCGCGAGATGTCCTGCCCATCGATCAAGATTCGTCCAGCATCCAGGTCGTAAAGCCGCTGGATGAGCTTGACGAAGGTGGTCTTGCCGGAGCCAGAGGGGCCGACCAGACCCACCCGTGCGCCGGCCTCAATCGAAATCGACAAGTCGCTGTAGAATGGCGACCAATGATTGCCGTAGTGGAAATGGACGCTCTCAAAATCGATGTGACCCTTCGTGATCCGGATCGGCTTGGCGCCCGGAACATCGGCTACGTCGGGCGGCTGGCTGTAGGTCTGGACCAGTTCCTCCATCTCATTTACAGAGCGCTGGATGTTGCGCACGTGCATGGAAACATCACGCAAGTAGCCATACAGGACGGTGAAAGACGCGAGCACCAAGGCGATGTCGCCTGGGGTAGCCTGGCCGCGCGACCACATAAACAAGGCATAGCCGATCAAAGCCGCTCTCATCGCAAGAAGCATGATCCCCTGGAATGCAGCACTGATCGTCCCGCGCACCCAAGTCCGGCGGGTGCGGTGCAGCCACTTGGAGATGACCTTCGCGAGGCGATGATCTTCCCGCGCTTCGGCGCCGAAGCCTTTGACCACCGCGTTACAGCTGATGGCGTCCGCAAGCGAGCCGCCAAGCCTCGTATCCCAGTTGTTGGCAAGGCTTGCCGCTGGCGCCACATAGCCGAGCGACAGGATAATGATCAGCGCCACATAGCCAACCGAGCCGCAGGCGATGATCAGCCCCATCATCGGCCAGTACCAGCCGAGCAGAACGCTCGAGCCTACGAGCATGATGAGCGAGGGAAACAACGCGAGAACGATCGTGTCATTGAAGAGGCAGAGCGCCCACATGCCGCGCGTGATCTTGCGCACTGTCGAGCCGGCGAAGGTTTTCGCATGCCAATCGGTCGAAAAGCGCTGGACCCGATGGAACGCGTCGCTGGCGATGTCGGACATCATCTTCAGAATGAAGTCGTTGATGGCAATGAAGGCGATGTTGCGCATGACGACGGCGCCGAGTGTGAGCGCAATCAACATTGAAAAGGCGGCAAGAGCCGCATCCCATACGACGGTGTCGGCTGCCGCTCCTTGGGCGACCGCGTCTACGAGCCGTCCGGAATAGAGCGGCGTCAGGACGTCGAGGAGCGTTGCGACAAGCACCGCGATCATAATGATTGCGAGCCGGACCGGCTGCCTGCTCCAGTGGCGTATGGTGAAGGCGAAAACGTCGCAAAAGGCGGCGCCGCGCAGATCGATGTGGAAACGACGCCTGGCTTTGTACGAGCGCAGCAGGACGCTCGGTCTCAAGAAAGCTGAAATGGAAGGTCTGCCTGAGGACGAAAACATCGCTCGGAACGCGGGCAGCCGATCTGGACCTGACATGTTGCTTTCTTTCCTTCGTTCCATCGATCGCGATGTCACCAGCGAGATGAATATTCGGCCGCGGGCACGCGCTGCCTTACGAGGAGTGAACCGCAATAGCCGTGCCAAAGGCTCAGAAAGAAGCCCAGAAGAATTTTCTGCATATTCTTCAATGACAACGAGAGCTCAGCAGGCAGCGGGGCGGACAGCGCCGCGTCGCGCACTCGACAAACCCGACACGACGGATCGGTGACGCGGGCATCCTTGGCGGACGGCCGACGGATTGCTCCTCACGCGAAGCGGAATTCACACCCAATCCAACGGCGTTCACCGTCGAACATGCCCGCCGATGTCGGACAGGCGACATAGCAGTGTTGGAGCCATCTTATTGTTTCGAAATGATCTCCTTGTTTGGCACGGTCCATGCGTAGCTGTTCGAGAACGCCTCCCGGCCTGAAGGAGAAACGGTCCACGCCCCAGCGCACCGAAACCCGCCGTGGCCTAAAGACCGCGCCTTCCCAGGCCGGCGCAGGGCTGGCGCATTAAGTCGAGGCGAGCGGCCGCGCCGGCCCCAAGAAGCGCGGGCCGAATATGGCCGCGGCAACTCCTTCGGCTAGCCATCATCATGACAGACCGGGCGTGCGCTTTGCGTGATTGCCCTCAGGAGAAGGATCACATCCATGAGGCCTGTTTATCTGGACAACAACGCAACGACACGGGTCGATCCTGAAGTCGTTCAAGCAATGCTGCCGTTTTTTACCGAGCAATTCGGCAACCCTTCGTCGAGCCACGATTTTGGCGCTTCCGCCGGGGCGGCGGTGAGAAAGGCGCGCCTGCAGGTGCAAACGCTTATCGGCGCGGAGTTCGACGACGAGATCACCTTCACCTCGGGCGGGACGGAAAGCGACAACGCCGCGATCCTTTCGGCGCTCGAGTTGACGCCTGAGCGCACTGAGATCGTGACTTCCGCAGTCGAGCATTCGGCCGTGCTGACGCTTTGTGCCCACCTTGGGAAGACGCGCGGCATCAAGGTGCATAGGATTCCGGTGGATCGCCACGGCCGGCTCGACCTCGACACCTATAGGGCCGCCCTCACCCCGCGCGTGGCGATCGTCTCGATCATGTGGGCGAACAACGAGACCGGAACGATCTTCCCGGTGGTCGAGCTTGCTGAGTTAGCCAAAGACGTCGGCGCCCTTTTCCATACCGACGCGGTGCAAGCGGTGGGCAAGCTTGCGATCGACTTGAAATCGACCGCAATCGATATGCTGTCTCTCTCCGGTCACAAATTACACGGACCGAAAGGGGTCGGCGCACTTTATGTAAAGCGCGGCGTGCACTTCTGTCCGCTGATCAAGGGGGGGAGCCAGGAGGGCAATCGCCGCGCGGGCACGCAGAACACGCCAGGCATCGTCGCCCTCGGCGTGGCAGCCGATCTTGCCTTGAAATTCATGGACGACGCGAACACACGGGTAAAGGCATTGCGAGACCGCCTCGAGAAAGAACTTCTCCAGCGCATCCCAGACGCCTTCGTGGCCGGCGATTTACGAGCGCGGTTGCCGAACACTGCAAATATCGCCTTTGGACACATCGAAGGTGAGGGCATACTGCATTTCCTCAATCGCGAGGGCATCGCCTGCTCCTCTGGCTCTGCATGCGCCTCCGGTTCGCTGGAGCCGAGCCATGTTTTGGTGGCGATGAATATCCCCGATAGCGCGGCACACGGCGCAATCCGTTTCTCCTTCTCGCGCAACAACGGCGAGGAGGACGTCGACCGGGTGCTCGAGGTCATGCCCGGGATCGTTAAGAAGCTGTGTGACCTTTCCCCGTCTTCGCCAGCGACGATGCAACCCCGACCGCCGTTTCAGGCCAAGGAAAATGCACTGCGCAGCTGTTTTGCTGAAAGCCGTGCCATCAATGTCACCGACATCCTCGCACGGCTGAAGAGCCTGTCGGCTGCGGAGGAGTTCTTCGAAGTCCTTGGCATCTCTTATGATCCGAAGGTGCTCAATGTCTCGCGGCTCCATATCATGAAGCGCATGGGCCAGTACCTCGCTGAAGAGGATTTCGCCGGTCTTCCCGACGGGGTGATCGCCGCGCGGGCGCGTGCGACGTTGGAACGCGCTTATGAGGATTTCGCGACATCCTCGCCACTCACGCAACGGGTCTTCAAGGTGCTCAAAGAGCACGATCCGGACAAACCCGCCACTCGGGACCGCGCCTTTGTCCCGTTCGATTCGATCCTGAGGCGGTTCGGGACAGAATGAGCGCGACAAAGTCGACACGACGATGACGAAAAGCCGACAAAACCGGTCATCACGACGGCACCTTTGGGAGACAGCAAACCGATCTCAAAGAGAACAGAGCAGCGCAGAACGGTTGGCACGAATGATGCTGCTTAGGAGATGAACGCCAGGGCGGCTTGCGGACTAGAGCCGAGAGGGAAGCAATGCACATTGTAATCTGTATCAAGCAGGTGCCGGATTCCGCGCAGATACGTGTCCACCCGGTGACGAACACGATCATGCGCCAGGGCGTGCCAACGATCATCAACCCTTACGACCTGTTCGCCCTCGAAGAGGCACTCAGATTGCGTGGCGCCCATGGTGGCGAGGTCACCGTGCTTACCATGGGTCCGCCGATGGCAGAAGA
This sequence comes from Mesorhizobium sp. WSM3859, assembly GCF_002295065.1. Lineage (GTDB taxonomy): Bacteria > Pseudomonadota > Alphaproteobacteria > Rhizobiales > Rhizobiaceae > Mesorhizobium. Next base: position 81,142 of record NZ_NSGG01000015.1, on the reverse strand, counting down.
TGCGCTGCGCAAGGCGCTCACCTATGGCGCCGACCGCGCGGTACTCTTGACCGACCGCTGCTTTGCCGGCTCGGACACGCTGGCGACCTCCTTTGCGCTTTCTCGGGCAATCGTGAGAATTGGCGAGACCTTCGGCGCTCCAGACATCGTCTTCGCCGGCAAGCAGACGATTGACGGCGATACCGCCCAAGTTGGGCCCGGCATCGCCAAGCGCCTCGGCCTCCTGCAGTTCACCTATGTGGCGAAGATCGCCGCTATCGATCTCGACGCGCGCGAGATCACCGTCAAGCGCCGTTCGGAAGGCGGTACGCAGATGCTGAAAAGCAGGCTGCCTTGCCTCATCACAATGCTGGAAGGCACCAACGAAATCCGCAGGGGCTCGCTCGACGACGCCCTGCGCGCCGCACGCAGCCAAATCGTGAAGTGGAGCGCGGCCGAAGCTGGCATTGAGGACCTCACCAAATGCGGCCTGCGCGGCTCGCCGACGGTCGTCAAGCGCGTTTTCGCCCCTACCACGCGGGCGGAAAAGGCGACGCAGATCGACATGACCGACAAGACGCAGCATGGCGTCGCTGACGAACTGATCGCCGCAATCTTCACCCGCCAGCCAGCGCTGGAACACGAACTCGCCTTCGACGGCGGCCAGTGACGGGATGGCAAGGAGAGAGATGTTGAAGGCGAAACGCGAAGCCCCTCCTGCCGCAGGCCGTGGCGGCATCAAGAAGGAATTGCCTGAGCACTTTAAGGACTATCGGCACGTCTGGGTTTTCATCGAACTGGAACGCGGCGAGGTCCATCCCGTCTCCTTCGAACTGCTCGGCGAAGGCCGCAAGCTCGCCGACAAGCTTGGCATCCAGCTTGCGGGGATCGTGCTCGGACCGCCGGGTGATGCCACCCAGCATGCCGTTGCCGAGGCATTCGCTTACGGCGCCGACCTTGTCTACCTCGTCGAGGCACCGCTGCTTGCTGACTATCGCAACGAGCCTTTCACCAAGGCAATGACGGATCTGGTCAATGCCCACAAACCGGAGATCCTGCTTCTCGGTGCGACCACGCTCGGCAGGGACCTCGCCGGCTCAGTAGCGACGACCTTGCTGACAGGGCTCACAGCCGACTGTACCGAACTCGATGTGGATGTCGACGGGTCGCTCGCCGCGACCCGTCCGACTTTCGGCGGTTCCTTGCTATGCACGATCTATACGCTCAACTACCGGCCGCAGATGGCCACCGTACGACCGAGGGTCATGGCCATGCCACCGCGGACTGATAAACCGGTTGGGCACGTCATCCGGCACAAGCTGTCGATGACGGAGGAAGAGATCATCACCAAAGTCCTTGGCTTCAACCTCGATCGCCAATCGGCAAAGGCAAATCTCGCCTACGCCGACATCGTGGTTGCCGGAGGCCTCGGCCTCGGCTCAGCGGAGAATTTGCAGCTTGTGACGAATTTAGCGCGCGCAATCGGCGCCGAATATGGCTGTTCGCGCCCGCTGGTCCAGAAGGGCTGGATGCCGGCCGATCGGCAGATTGGCCAAACGGGCAAGACCATCCGGCCAAAGCTTTACATAGCGGCCGGGATTTCGGGCGCCATTCAGCATCGGGTTGGCGTGGAGGGGGCTGATTTGATCGTAGCCATCAACACCGACCCGAATGCCCCGATCTTCGACTTTGCCCACCTCGGCATCGTCACCGATGCGATCCGTTTCCTGCCGGCATTGACGGAAGCTTTCACCCGGCGGCTGTCGCCGCACAGCCACGACAAGCTTGCGAGCTAAGGAAGACGGCCATGATCGAGGAAGAATTCGACGCCATCGTCGTCGGCGCCGGTATGTCCGGAAACGCGGCCGCCTACACTATGGCAAGACAGGGCCTGACGGTGCTGCAGTTGGAGCGCGGCGAGTATCCGGGCTCCAAGAATGTCCAGGGCGCCATCATGTACGCCGACATGTTGGAGCAAATCATCCCGGATTTCCGGAATGATGCGCCTCTCGAGCGGCATCTGGTCGAGCAGCGATTCTGGTTGATGGACGACACCTCCCACACCGGGATGCAGTATCGATCGGATGATTTCAACGAGGCGAAGCCCAATCGCTACACGATCATCCGCGCCCAGTTCGACAAGTGGTTTTCGCGCAAGGTGCGCGAGGCCGGCGCGACGGTTCTGTGCGAGACGACAGTGACCGACCTCGTCCGCAATGCCAAAGGTAAGGTGATCGGCGTGCGCACCGACCGGGCTGGCGGGCCGATCTACGCGGACGTCGTCGTGCTCGCAGAAGGCGTCAACGGACTGCTCGGTACACGGGCCGGCCTGCGCAAGATGCTGAAGCCACAAAGCGTGGCGCTCGCTGTCAAGGAGATGCATTTCCTACCCGATGAGGTCATTGAGCAGCGGTTCGGCCTCCAAGGGGACGAAGGCTGCGTGATCGAAGCGGCGGGCACGATCTCCCGCAGCATGGCTGGACTTGCGTTCCTCTACACCAACAAGGAGTCGATCTCTCTGGGTATCGGCTGCCTCGTCTCCGATTTCGCCAAGACAATGGAGAGCCCATACGTCCTCCTCGATGCCTTTAAAAACCATCCTTCGATCCGGCCGCTGATCGCGGGCTCGGAAGTCAAGGAGTATTCCGCGCATCTCATTCCCGAAGGTGGCTACAAGGCAATTCCGCAGCTCTTCGGCGACGGTTGGGTCGCGGTCGGCGATGCCGCCCAACTGAACAACGCTATTCACCGCGAGGGTTCGAACCTTGCCATGACTTCCGGTCGCATCGCGGGCGAGGCGATCATTGAGATCAAGGGCCGCAACCAGCCGATGATCAGGAGGAACCTAGCCCTCTACAAGACCATGCTGGACAAGTCTTTCGTAGTCAAAGACCTGAGGAAATATAAGGACATGCCGGCCCTGATACACACCAACTCCCGCAATTTCTTCATGACTTACCCGCAGTTGATGTCGCAGGCCGCGCAGAACTTCATGCGCGTCGACGGCACTCCGAAAATCGAGAAGGAAAAGGCGACCACTGCTGCCTTCATCAAGGCGCGTTCGCGCTGGGGGCTGATCAGCGATGTGGTCCGCCTGGCACTCGCATGGCGCTGAAGGAGAAACAGCATGACGATCGCTGTGACTAAGTTACGCGTCGAGGAGAAGCTTTATCAGAATCGCTATCTAGTCGATCCGGGCCGCCCGCATATCAAAGTGCAGCCGCACGAGAGGCCGAGCGCGAACCTTCTCGCGCTGACACACATCTGCCCGGCCAAGTGCTATGAGTTGAACGACAAGGGCCAGGTGGAGACCACTTCCGACGGCTGCATGGAATGCGGCACGTGTCGCGTGCTGTGCGAGGCCAGCGGTGAGATCGTGTGGAATTACCCGCGCGGCGGGTTCGGCGTTCTCTTCAAGTTCGGATGACTGGCGCACAGTGCGAGAAACGAAAGGTTCGCAATTGCGGTCAAGACCGTCAATATTGTTCGCAATTATCTACTATGTTTCTAGAACTCAAAATACAAAAAAGGGCTCGGGAGGGACACCTTAGACAACCTTGAGGTGTTCGCATGGCTCACATGCCTCCAGATCAGGTCGGTGAAATTGCATCACGAAACACTCCGCCTGAACCTGCGGTCGAAGCGGTGCGCGATGCGGACAGCTTGCTCAGGGGAATCTACGAGATATCGAAGGTTCTGACTGCCCCGGCCCGGCTGGAGATTACGCTTGCCAATGTCGCGAATGTCCTCTCCTCGTTTATGCATATGCGTCATGGTGCAATCGTAGTCCTGGGCGCTGAAGGACACCCGCAGATTAGCGCAACTAGCGGCGGCACTGTGCCTCAATCAGGCGCCGGCAGCGTCGTACCCCAGGCCGTAATAGACAAAATCGTCGCTACTGGAGGGCCGATCGTCATACAAGACACAAGCTCGTCTGACCTATTCCAGGCTGACCCTCAATCTAGCAGCGATACGATCGCAACTGCCTTTATCGGTGTCCCGCTAAAGGCTGAGGAAAAGATCTTCGGGACACTGTCGATCGACCGCGTCAAGAACGGTCCTACCAGGTTCCGCTGCGAGGAGGACCTACGCTTCCTGGCCATGGTCGCCAATCTGGTCGCTCGGACCATCCGCCTCCATCGCACTTTGAGCACAGCTCGTCAGTCACTTATCGAAAAGCAACCGAGACCAGAGCAGTCGCTCGACGAGGACGGGACCCATCCGGCCCGGCATCCCCATGTCAAGATCGACGGAATCGTCGGAGAAAGTCCCGCGCTCAAGCAGGTGCTCGAGATCGTCTCGGTCGTGGCCAGGACCAATTCCACCGTGCTTCTGCGAGGCGAAAGCGGTACCGGAAAGGAGTTCTTTGCACAGGCCATCCATAAGCTTTCGCATAGGAGGGAGAAATCCTTCGTCAAATTGAACTGCGCCGCACTGCCCGAAAGCGTTTTGGAATCGGAGCTCTTTGGCCACGAGAAGGGCGCCTTCACCGGGGCTATCCTGCAGCGCGCCGGCCGGTTCGAATTGGCTAATGGCGGAACCCTGCTGCTTGATGAAATCGGCGAGATTTCGCCTGCCTTTCAAGCCAAGCTGTTGCGCGTCTTGCAGGAAGGAGAACTGGAGCGAGTGGGCGGCACCAGGACCCTAAAGGTTGACGTGCGGCTCATATGCGCCACCAACAAGGACCTCGAGACGGCTGTCCGGAATGGAGAGTTCAGAGCCGACCTTTATTACCGCATCAATGTGGTGCCAATAGTCCTGCCTCCCCTCAGAGAACGCCCGGACGATATTCCACGCCTTGCGAAATCTCTCCTCGACCGATTCAACAAGGAGAACCGTCGCGACCTTGTCTTCACGCCGTCGGCGCTTGATCTGATCTCGCAATGCTATTTCCCTGGCAACGTGCGTGAGTTGGAGAATTGTGTGCGACGGACGGCCACACTTGCGCGTTCAACGACAATAACTCCGGCGGATTTCGCTTGCCAGAACAGCCAGTGCCTTTCTTCGCTTCTGTGGAAAGGAGACGGCCGTTCGCAAGGCGGCTATGCCGTCGACGAGTTCGCACGTGGCAATATGATGCCGGTTGGATCGCCGCTGCCTGCCATGCGTAGCGGCGCTTCCCACAATGATGCATCGCCCGGCAAGACCTGCGACCCCAACCATCCCGCTTGCCCTGCAATGAACCCGCGTCTGACGGAACGCGACCGACTAATCGATGCGATGGAGAAAGCCGGCTGGGTTCAGGCCAAGGCGGCTCGTTTCCTCGGTCTCACGCCGCGGCAGGTTAGCTATGCTTTGCGCCGGCATCGTATCGGCGTGAAGAAGTTCTAAAACGTCATTGATGACACCACATTGGGGGCACGGCTGCTCCCCGCAATAGGTGAAACTGAGACAAACACGGGTACGTTTCGCGACCACGTTTTGTCCGTCGTCGGGGGCCCGACATAACCGTGTCGCAGCAAAACGGACACAGTGGGGCACAAAGGCCGACGTAAAAGCCAACATTGACGGACAAAAACCGCTTTTGGAGTTGGCATATCTCTTGCGCTTTGACGTGCGAAGTTCACACCACGCACGGAGCCCTTGAATGTCCGCACCGATGATTTCGCTGGAGGGCCTTTCCGGCACGACAGCCTTCGATCAGTTGCCGGCGAGAGCGAGGTCCGCTGGCTGCGCATCTTCATCCTGCGGCTCCTCCGCAAAGCCGCACGAGATCGACACAGCTGTCTGGGAGAAGATCAAAGATCATCCTTGCTTTTCAGAGGAAGCGCACCACTATTTCGCGCGCATGCATGTGGCGGTGGCCCCGGCCTGCAATATCCAGTGCAACTACTGCAATCGCAAATATGACTGCGCCAACGAAAGCCGGCCCGGGGTCGTCTCGGAGAGGCTGACGCCCGACCAGGCGCTGCGCAAGGTGATCGAGGTCGCCAACGAAGTGCCGCAGCTTTCCGTACTTGGCATCGCCGGACCGGGCGATGCCTGTTACGACTGGAAGAACACGAAGGCGACAATTGAACTGGTCGCCAAGGAAATCCCCGACATCAAGCTGTGCATCTCCACCAACGGACTCGCGCTTCCAGACCACGTGGCCGAGCTTGCCGAAATGAATGTCGATCACGTGACGATCACCATCAACATGGTCGACCCGCAGATCGGTGCCAAGATCTACCCATGGATCTTTTATGATCACCGCCGTTATACCGGCCTCGAGGCAGCCACGATCCTGCACGAACGACAGATGTCGGGGCTGGAGATGCTGACGGCGCGCGGCATCCTCACCAAGATCAATTCGGTCATGATCCCCGGCGTTAACGACGAGCACCTGATCGAGGTGAATAAGTGGGTCAAGGAGCGCGGCGCATTCCTGCACAATGTCATGCCGCTGATTTCCGACCCGGCACACGGTACGCACTACGGCCTGAGCGGGCAGTGCGGCCCCACGGCAATGGAGCTGAAGACCCTTCAGGATCGTCTCGAAGGCGGCGCCAAGCTCATGCGCCACTGCCGGCAGTGCCGGGCCGATGCTGTCGGCCTGCTCGGCGAGGATCGTGGCCAGGAATTCACGCTCGACCGGCTTCCCGACAAGGTCACCTACGACGCCAGCAAGCGCGAGGCCTATCGCACGGTGGTCGCGCGCGAGCGGGGCGATCGCACGGCGGCCAAGAGCGAGGCGCTCGGGATGGTCAAGACCGCGGGCTCCGGCAAGTCGCTTCTGGTCGCGGTAGCGACCAAGGGTGGCGGCCGCATCAACGAGCATTTCGGCCATGCGAAGGAATTCCAGGTTTACGAGGCCTCGCCGAAAGGCATCAGCTTCGTCGGTCATCGTAAGGTCGAGCAGTATTGCCTCGGCGGCCGGGCCGAGGACACGAGCCTCGACGGCGTCATTTCTACGCTCGAAGGCGTAGACATCGTGCTGTGCGCGAGAATTGGAAATTGCCCCGAGGATCGACTCAAGGAAGGCGGTATCCGAGCAACGGATGCTTACGGGTATGACTACATCGAGACCGCCATCGGCGCGCTTTACGCCGCTGAGTTTGGGGGTGAACTACTGGCTGCGACGGCCTGAGCCGTCTCGTTCCAGCCGAACCGGAGTTGAAAATGGCCTATAAGATCATCGCTTCCCAATGTACCCAGTGTGGCGCCTGCGAGTTCGAATGCCCTTCCGGCGCGATCAAGTTCAAGAGCGAGAGCTACGTGATCGATCCAAAAAAGTGCACCGAATGCGAGGGGGCCTTCGAAACGCAGCAATGCGCCTCGGTATGTCCGGTGTCGAAGACTTGCGTTCCCGCCTGACCTCCATTTCGGCAACCGACAGGGTCGAGGCGCACTCCGAAGGACCATCACCTCCTGTTGGAAAGCTGCAGCCGAGAGAAAGGAACGGCCATGAGCCTCGGACGCGAACAGGACATCGAAATCCGTACACCCCCACGATTCATGCCGGGTGAGCGGGTCCGCGCCACACGCCACATAAAAAATGACGGCACCTATCCCGGCAAGGAGATCGGTGAAAACCTGGTGCGCAAAGGCGACGAGGGCTATGTGCGCGACATCGGCACCTTTCTCCAGCAATTCTACATCTATGCGGTCGAATGGGTCGATCGCGGCACCATTGTCGGCATGCGTGCGCGTGAACTCATGAGCCTTGAGACGGCCGTGATGCCTTGCACTGCCGAAATCGGTGCTGGGTTTGACGAAGGAACGCCCGGATGAGGGTAATGATCCGCAGGACCGGTGCTGGTTTGTCGGCATATATTCCCAAAAAGGATCTCGAAGAGCCGATCATCAAGGTCGACAACGAACACTTGTGGGGTGGGGCTGTGACGCTGAAGAACGGCTGGCGGTTAGTCTTGCCCGACCTTCCGCGGGATACGGCTTTGCCGATTACCGTGGAGGCAAGAAAGATTTCCGACGAGGACTGACCGTCGGGTTGGCACAAGAGAGCGGCAAAGGGATACGAGCATGAACACAATGACCTCGGGCCACCTCGTGGTCGTTCGGGACAGTTTTGCCGAAAGGCAGCTTGACCTTTTGAAGAAAGCGCTCGCGGCCGACGAGGTCATCCCCTATCTCGGCCCAGGTCTGCTTGAGATCCGCTCCGCGGGACCGCCCGTACCGCATACCCCCGAAGCCGTTGCCGCAGCGCTCAACAAGCGCACGCCAGCCCCTTCGAAGATTCGCACCAACATGTGGTCGGTAGCGCAGTATATCGAACAGCGCCGCCACCGCCGGACCCTTCAAGTTTGGATGGCCGAAATATTCGCGGCCCCGGTGGTGCCGACCATCTTGCATGCCTGGCTTGCAACGCTGCCGCTCTCCGTGATCGTCGACAGCTGGTACGACGGTGCCATGCGCGCGGCTCTAATCCAGGCCCGCCGAACGGACGTCGTCGAAATACAGGGCGTGACACGGGCGCACGAGATCGGTGACATTTGGACGAAAGCCTACGATTTGTCCGGGATATTACTCGAATCCGCTCCAGCGGCGAAGACGGTTCTCTACGCCCCTCACGGCGGTGCCAGGCCGGCCGCAAACTTCCTCGTCGCAGATTCCGACTACGTTGAAGTGCTGAGCGAAATCGACATCCAAACGCCGATCCCTGACCTGGTGAAGGAACGGCGAGCCAGCCGTGGTCTTTTCTTCCTCGGCTGCCGCTTCAACGATCAGATGCTGCGCACCTATGCCCGACAGATTATGAAGCGCTCCCATGGCCCACATTTTGCGGCAATCGATACAGCAACGCTGACCAGGAACGAGCGGCGCTTCCTTGCAGAAAGGGCAATCACGGTCATTGACATGCCTACGGGTCAAGCGGCGGCCCGTCTGGTCGGACTGGGCAAGACATTGCATGAATGCAAAAGTGCAATCGCTTGATCCATTCCCAGACGGAGAGCACGGCGACCAAAGCCGTCCGCTACACCACCTAGGGGGACCCGATCCCGCCTGCGGCTGCGAGCAGCATACATCCACGTCCGCCATTGCCGCATGTACCGCCTTGCGATAAGGTCTGCCCGAGGCATGGCGGGCCCCGGTTGGCGTTCGTACCGATGGCAGGTTCCTAAGCTGCGGCAGCAGTTCTAACTGGCGGCTTGAGTCGACTGCGCTCACGCACAGCCTCCAGGTGCGGCCGGTAATGCGGCCTCCCCATTTGGGCAAGGTTCCGACTGATCCTCTGCGCATCGCCGGCCGCAGAGAGGTCCGGTTTGCACCGTTAGCGCAGGCCAATATTGTGGCCGCCTAGGCATGTATGCGTCCCTCTCTTCTGTTTGGCCTGACTGAACAAGCTTGCACCCGCTCGGCCACGCAGTCCAACCAGGATGCGCGCATCATCATCAAGCCGCATGAACGCGGAGAAAATCCTCATACATCGCTCGTAACCCGGCACCGAGGGACGTTTTGGCTTTCCAGCCAAGGCCACGCATGCGCGTTACGTCCAGTAACTTGCGCGGAGTACCGTCTGGCTTCGTCGTGTCGAAAACCAAGTTGCCCTCCCAGCCGACCGCCGCCTTGACGAGTTCCGCCACCTCGCGAATTGTGACGTCCTCGCCAACGCCAACATTGATCAGGGGCGCAGTGTCGGGAGCCGTCAAGACGTCAAAATCTGAATCTGGCAGGCCAAGCAGGAATGCTATGGCATCGCCTACATCCGACGAATACATGAACTCTCGCCGAGGGTTTCCGGATCCCCAGACCTCAACCGAGGAGTCGCCGTTCATTTTAGCTTGATGAAAACGGCGTATCAGAGCAGGCAGAACGTGGCAATTTTTGGGGTCATAGTTATCGCCGGGACCATATAAGCTGGTCGGCATCAACGTGAGATAGCGTGTCTGGTACTGCCGGTTAAAAGACCAGCATGACTCGATTCCTGCGATTTTTGCCAAAGCGTAGGGACGATTCGTCGCTTCAAGCGGACCGGTTAGAAGGTATTCCTCACGTATCGGCTGCGGGCAGTCGCGTGGATAGATACACGAGGAGCCAAGAAAAATCATCCGTTCGACGCCGGAAGCGTAAGCGGCATCAAAAACACTGAGTTGAATCGCCAAGTTGTTATGAAGGAAATCGACGGGGGAGCTGGCGTTCGCCAGTATACCACCAACCTTTGCGGCGCACATAACGACGTAATCAGGTCTCCGCGACATGAAGAAGCTGCGCGTCTCGCTCCGATCAAATAGATCCAGTTCGCCGTGAGTGCGTGTTATTATCTCATAGGATCCCAACGCCTCGAGGGCTCTCATCGTGGCGGACCCAACAAGGCCGCGGTGGCCTGCTACATAGACTTTCTTCATCTTTATACTTTCCATTGATAGCGCTCTGCGCGCTCTTAAGAAGGCCACCATAGCACTCGACAACAAGCCCGCATGGCGCGCGGTTGTCAGCATAACTCTCGTGGACTGTGTGAATGATAACCTTGCTTCATCAGCACTGCGTCACGCTCTGCCATGCGCAAATCTTCCCGAACCATCTCCCTAACCAATTCGCTGAAGGAAATTTTTGGCTCCCACCCGAGTTTTTCTTTGGCCTTGCGCGCATCGCCGAGAAGTGTCTCGACTTCCGCAGGACGAAAGTAACGGGGATCTATCTTTACGATCAGAGCGCCCGTCTTTGCATCGTACCCCTCTTCGTCGACCCCTTCCCCCACCCAACGAGTATCCATGCCGAGTTCAGCGGCCGCGACGGTGACGAATTCGCGCACCGAATGTTGCTCACCGCTAGCGATCACAAAGTCTTCAGCTTGCTCCTGCTGAAGCATCAACCACTGCATCTGGACGTAGTCTCGAGCGTGCCCCCAATCACGACGCGCATTAAGGTTGCCCAAGAAGAGGCTCCGCTGCATTCCAAGCTTAATCCGAGCCAAGCCGCGCGTGACTTTGCGCGTTACAAATGTTTCTCCGCGCGCCGGTGATTCATGATTGAATAAAATACCGTTACATGCATACAACCCGTAAGCTTCTCGATAGTTCACGGTCATCCAGTGAGCATACAATTTGGCCACGGCGTAGGGGGACCGGGGATAAAACGGTGTGGTCTCGGTCTGTGGCGTTTCCCGCACCAGCCCGTAAAGCTCGGAGGTCGAGGCCTGATAGTAGCGCGTATGATTGACAAGCCCCAGGATCCGAATTGCCTCGAGGATACGCAGCGCCCCCAAGGCATCGGAGTTGGCGGTGTATTCTGGTTCTTCAAAGGAGACTGCAACATGGCTCTGAGCGGCCAAATTGTAAATCTCGTCCGGCTGAACAAGTTGGATCACGCGCGTAAGGCTGGACGAGTCTGTCAAATCACCGTGGTGAAGTGTAAGATCAACGCCACTTTCATGAGAGTCATGATAGAGATGGTCAATGCGATCCGTATTGAAAAGGGACGAGCGTCTCTTTATCCCATGCACAGAATAGCCTTTTCCTAAAAGCAGTTCTGCGAGGTAGGAACCATCCTGTCCCGTGACCCCGGTGATTAAAGCTACTTTTCTCTGCGACAAGCTTGAATCCTTTTTGATTTTGAGGCGCCCAAGAACCTACTTGCCTGCGGCGGGGTTGCGCGGCGAGAAGGGCAAGGCGAACGACGACGCTGCGCTAAGGCAGCGAGAGTTTGAGCGGGATGCCAACGCTTTCATGGAGCCGGGGAGCGTTCGAAGGCGTTCTCACTCGAGATCAAACGACGTGGGTCATTCAAATCGAATTCAATAATGCGCGGCACGACGAGGCGGGCATAGCGGCTGAAGGCGCTAGTCGGAGGAAAGCGAATTACAGTGTCACAACGACCAAGGAGATACATTTCAACGAGAGCGGAAAAGCCCCCTTCCGCGCCCAGTGCTGCACTGTGTAACGGGCCGGCCTGATCCGCCTGGAAGCGTTTTGGGACAGTGAAAAGTTCGGGAAATGCGCCCGACAAGTGATCCACAACCTTGGCGCTGTCTGTGCACAAGAACACCCTAACAGGCCTTGGATGCGGTTGCGCTTTGGCCATACGAATGGCAGTGCATACCTGCTCTAATGCGACCTTTTGATCAGCCCAGTAAGGGGTGTGATCCATAATATTCTCGCCGTTGCCGTGGCGGACATGGACTCCAATTATGCTATGACCCGCAAAGTGTTCTTGGTAAAGCGCTTCAATCCGATCCTCGATTTCGGCCCTCGGCGTGATGCTCCGAAATATCGTTCGCTCGGCTTGCTCATCGCAACGCCACATCAAACAAGCATCACAAACTACGGTGTTGGCTTCACAATCATCCTGGGCCCGGAAGAGATCGCTAAGCTCGTCACGTTCTTGGAAAATCTGTTCATCCGGACGGTACACGCAGTCAATGGATGGCTTGTTCCACCACGACGGGAAGAACGGTCCGGGGAATGAGACGTGGTTGATCTGGTCATCGCAAATGACCGGTACACCACCGATCTCCTCAATTGGCTTGAAGAAAACCGGAAAGGCATTCGCAAAAGGGTCGTCAAGGTAGCAAGAGCCGCGCCAATCTATTGCTAAAGCTCGGCCCGTCCGATGTGCGTATTCCCACGCCGATGCGAGAGACCACAGGCAATCACCGAGACCCTCGCGCCGTCGAGAAACAACGTACCGACCAATTCTTGAGCCAGTAACACGCATCTACATTGTCTCCTTCAGAACACCGTAGGCATTAAGAAGCTTGAATATGTCGCCCCCGCACACACCAACCGCCAACGATCGTAGTCGTTGCCAATTTCATTGGTATAATGTTCGTATCATTGTCTTGAACTGGCCAAGCCATAGACGCTGCTATCCTTCGGCCCTTGGCCGCTGTGTTGATGGATGCGAGCAGGAACGCAGCACTGCTTCCGCAATTGCCCCCGCTCCTTTGCGAGAACTTCACGCCTGGTCTGCCGGCGTCGTTCAGTTGAGCAGGTCTGCTAGCATGGTTTCACCGGACCTCCGGCCCTGCACCGGTGCAACTTCGAGAGCCTTCGAACGGTTGTGCGTTGAAGACCCCGGTCGGCTCGCAGGTGTTCTCAAGAACTCAGAGAGTTCGAGATGTTCGGCAAGCTGCAACTCATTTTCCCAGCACAACCTCCACCCATGTCAGAGCGTATGCGAAGACTTCCTCTTTTTCGGATTCGTTTGTGCACCTCACGCGATAGAGCAGCAGCGGTGCATGTCAGTTAGCCGGTCTATGAATGACAGGCTCGGATTGGTAAAATCGATTGTTTAGATCGCGAGCATCCAGCCTATGGATAAGTGACAGACTGCTCGTCGAAGTCGGCAAACGGCCCGCGAAGCGGGCGCTCGGCAAAGGTCTTCAGGCTCTCATCCAGCCGCTTGTTGATGGCCACGCTCGATGAGGCCCAGGACGCATGGCCGCACAGCTCAGCCATGATCGCCCTGACTTTCCTGGTCGACACCCCTGCACATACATCTCCGCTAGGGTGGCCACCGAGGCGCTTCGAACACTCGGTGGAGAAACGGCCGGTGTGATCCTGGGGAACCCGCAGCTCAAGCACTGGGGACGGGGGTGCGGCCATATATCACTGAGAGATAGCCCGGCCGCTCCTGTGTGCGTTCTCCATCAGATGCCCCGGCGCTCGCCATTGGCGGTCCAGGAGGCGTTGTTGACCGGCATCAGTCGGCGGGCCTTGCCTCAGCTCGCAGCGAGAGGATCGGATATCTTCGCGCCTTTCGGGAAGCGGCGGGATGCGGAGCGTCAATACATTCGCTGGAAGGCGCCCTTTGCCAATGCTTCTTTTGCCATCGCATTCTCTGGTTCAACGATCCATGTGGGAGTTGGGTAAGCGCGACCACCGCTTACACCGAGTAGTGTTCTGCCGGGCCGCTCGGCCGAGGTGAAAACTCACGCTGCGAGCTTGGCCCGGGAGCGCCTACCGACCTGGTGTTCCGAGTAGACCAGCCGTCGGATCGGTTGGAGCCGTGACGTTCCCCCCTTTTGGATAGCTTCAGCAAAGCAACCTCCGGGCGGCCAACAACCGCCTTTTATTTCGGGGTATTTGAAAAATTCGACCTTGCCTGCTATGTTGTCTAAAATCGAATTTTGTTGAACGGACCTGTGAGGAACCCCGATGACGAAGACTGCTGTACGTATCCGTCGCGGCCGAGGGTCCGTGGGCAAGCGGACGAGAACCCTTCCCAAACTGGCTGAGAAATTGCAGGTCCGCCGCTTGGCCAGGATTAAGGCCGTCCTGCAGAGGGCGGAAGAATCCGGCCTGCGCGCTGAGAAGGACGGCAGGATTGCGGGGCGGGTGAGTGTTGATCTAATCAAGAAGGCCAAAGCTCGAACCGGATTGACGTCTGATACCGAACTCGTCGAATTTGCGTTGGCTAATGTGGCTCTGGAAGACAACTTCGCCGAGACCTTCAGGAAAACACGGGGAACTGTGGATCCGACGCTGAAGCTCGGATTCTGAATTGGCCGATTTCGACTTTGGTGCGGCCGTAACATGGTCGCGATTTGATCCCCAAAAAACCTTAAGCCGCCGCCCGGACATGGAGCTGCCTATCATCGGCAACCTCGTCGGGGCGGGGCAAGAACTGCTGCTGGACACCTGCGTCTACATCGACGGTTTGCAAGGCCGGGCGCCTGAAGCAGTCGCCGACCTCCTCGAGGTCAGGCAGGTCAACCATTCCACCGTAGCGATCCAAGAGCTGATGCACACCGTCGGTGTCCTTGACCCGAAACATTCGGGCACGGGCAAGGCGATCAAGCAGATCGGGACCATGATCAAGGATATGCCTCCCCATCGGGTTTTTGCGCCAGATCCCGATGTCTTGGGCCGAGCCGCCCTTCTGTCTGGAATGCTGTGTCGCCTCCAAGGCTACAAGCATGATTCAAGGCTTCGGGCACTTCAGGACTGCGTGTTGTTCCTGCATGCGCAGAAATTGGGGTTTACCGTTCTAACGGGCAACATCAGCGACTTCGACTATCTACTGCAGCTAATCCCGACGGGTCGGGTTTTGATGTATCGGCCAATCTGAATATAGCCCCCCTCAGCGGTTCTAAATTATAATTTGGCGATCTTTGCTACCTCTTATGACTATGGCCAAGTTAATGCATGATGTTTTTTCAGCCCCATATCCTTGCCATAGGTTTGTTGCCGTTGATGGGGGACAGCACGGGGACGGGATGGGCCTCGATACGACGGTTGATGCAGCTCTTATCCGCGGGTCGTTACCGCATTTTTTCCGCAATTCGTCTTGGGCTTTCCTCGTCTAATGTCGGCCGTTGTGGCGATGCTCCAGCCACGTACCGCTGTCATCTCCCGTAGAGAACGGCCGTCCAGGCTCTCCCTTTAAAAACCAAAGAATGATCCAAACCCAGGCTGGAATCGAGGGAAATTAGCCGATTGCAAGCGGGCTGGTTCGGAACTTTGGGTCTCCCGCCGAGCGAACCACACAATCTTGCTCTGCAATTGTAGCAAATACCTGAGACCCGGGGATTTCTTGGCTTGGCACGACTGTTGCGACTGGCATTGAAGCAGCGTTCGACCGGAGCGCCGCAATGGGAGAAGCGCGGGAAGGGAGGAAGAGCCCGCCCCAAACCGGTCAGGGAGAGAAAACTTACATGTTGACCCCACTGGCCCCCAGCGAAAATCGCGCATCCCGCAAGACTCTTTGTGCCAAGCCTTACGTGCAGGTGCTTGTCGCAATCATCCTTGGAGTTGCAGTTGGCCATTTTTATCCGCAAATCGGAGAACACATGAAGCCGCTCGGCGATGCCTTCATCAAGCTCGTCAAGATGATCATCGCGCCCGTTATTTTTCTGACCGTGGCGACCGGAATTGCCGGCATGAGCGATCTTCAGAAGGTCGGCCGTGTTGCCGGCAAGGCGATGGTTTATTTCGTCACCTTCTCGACGCTCGCGCTTCTCGTCGGCCTCATCGTCGGCAATGTCATTCAGCCTGGCGCCGGCCTCAACATCGATCCGACCTTGCTCGACGTCCAGGCCGTCAATGGCTATGCCGCAAAGGCCCATGAGCAGTCCGTCGCCGGCTTCCTGATGAACATGATCCCGAGCACGATTGTCGGCGCCTTCGTGGAAGGCGACATTCTCCAGGTGTTGTTCTTCTCTGTCCTCTTCGGCATCGCGCTGGCGATGGTCGGAGAATCGGGCAAATCGGTTCTTTCCTTCCTTCAGGACCTAACTGCACCCGTTTTCAAATTGGTCAGCATCCTCATGAAAGCCGCGCCGTTCGGCGCTTTCGGAGCAATGGCCTTCACAATTGGCAGATATGGCATCGCTTCGGTGGCCAACCTTGCGATGCTGGTCGGGACCTTCTATCTCACGGCCTTTCTCTTCGTGTTCGGGGTTCTCGGTGCAGTCTGCCGTTACAACGGCTTCTCGATCTTTTCTCTTATCCGCTACATCAAGGAAGAGCTGCTGCTGGTTTTCGGAACGTCCTCCTCCGAGGCCGCGCTGCCCTCTCTCATGGAGAAAATGGAAAAGGCCGGGGCCAAGCGCTCGGTCGTGGGCCTGGTCATCCCGACCGGATATTCCTTCAATCTGGATGGCACCAATATCTATATGACCCTGGCGGCCCTTTTCATCGCGCAGGCGACGAATACGGATTTGTCAGTTAGCGATCAGGTCCTCCTGTTGCTCGTCGCGATGCTTTCCTCGAAGGGGGCAGCAGGTGTCACAGGTGCCGGCTTCATCACGTTGGCCGCTACGCTGTCCGTAGTGCCGTCTGTTCCCGTTGCTGGAATGGCGCTGATCCTTGGCGTCGACCGCTTCATGTCGGAATGCAGGGCACTCACCAATTTGATCGGTAACGCGGTGGCATCGCTCGTCGTCGCCCGCTGGGAAGGCGAATTGGATCAGGCGCAATTGCAAGCTGCCTTCTGCGGCCACCAGCCTGCCGAGACATCAACCGGCCAGCCACTGACAGCGCCCGCGCCGTGCAAGGCGGGAGCATCGCTACCGGTTGAACCGCCTGGCTGGTCGCAAACGCCCGACAATCGAGCCGCGGGGTCCAAACGGCCTCGCGCCGGCCGATGAAATCAAGAATCCCGAAATGCAGTGAGTGCAAAATCTGTGCGCCTTGCGAAGGTCCCCGCACTGGTCACGACACACAAGCCATCGACGATGCGCTTGATGCTTACGAAGATTGCGACGGTTCGTGGAACCGGGCGCGGAGCTCAACCGGGGCCCCGCGGTCAGCTCTCGTCGAGGCACGGCTGAACAATTCGCCCACGCTCTACGCAACGAAAGCGACCTTGGCATAGAGGGATCAATGATCTATGGGCATCGATGATGTCGAAGACGGTCGGAAGGCGCGTCGTTCACGTTTCGGCTTCTGCCTCGCACCACGCCACGACAAGAGTTCCGGTAGCGAACAGGATCAATGCAGGAATGACAGATTTTACTGAATCTTACCTCTACCGGGTTTCTTCCTGATGTCCTTTTAATCAGACTCGGACCATGGCGAAGCGACCCACAATTGCTGATATCGCCCGGGAAGCCGGGCTCAGTGTTGCCACCGTTGATCGAGTTCTGAATGCCCGTCATCCGGTGCGGGAGGAGACTGCGCAGCGGGTCTTAGCGGCGGCACAGGCCATCGGATATCACGCCGCAGGTCTTATCAAGCAGCGCCTGCAGCGGGACCTGCCGCAATATCGGCTTGGCTTCATCCTGAGAAAACCGACTCACCACTTTTACCAGCGCCTCGCGCGTGAGGTTGAAGCGGCGGTCAACGCGGCGAAGTGCTTCCATGGCACTTCGCTCATCGAATTCGCGCCGTCGCACATGCCGTGCGACCTTGTTCCACTGCTCAAGGAATTCGGCGCGCGCTGCCACGCGATCGCCATGGTGGCGCCGGACCATCCGGCGATCACGGCAGCCGTCCAAGAACTCAAGGCAAAAGGCATCCCCGTTTTCTCGCTGCTTTCCGATTTCGCCGAAGGTGTTCGTGAGGGCTATATCGGCCTCGACAACCGCAAGGTAGGGCGGACGACAGCGTGGATGCTTTCAAAGGTTGCAAGACGGCCGGGCAAGGTGGCGATTTTTGTCGGCAGCCACCGTTTTCAGGGGCAGGAGCTGCGGGAGGTCGGCTTTCGCTCCTATTTTCGCGAGAATGCACCGACATTCGAGCTGCTCGATCCGCTCGTGAACCTCGAGGCACGGCAGATCACCTACGAGGCCACGCTGGATCTCATGCAACGGGAACCCGAACTCACCGGCTTCTATGTGGCCGGCGGAGGTATGGAGGGAGCGATCTCCGCGCTCCGTGACGAAGGCGAAAGCCGCGGTCTCATCGCGATCGTCAACGAGATCACGCCGGAGTCGCGGGCAGCACTCGCAGATGGCATAATCACGATGTCGGTCGCCACGCCCCAGCGCCTGCTTTGCCAGGAACTGATGACGCTGATGGCCCAGGCCATCAAGGTCGGCACTTCGGAGACGCTGGGGCAGACTTTTCTGCCGTTTGAGATCTATCTGCCGGAAAACATCTGAAAGACTGATAAAATACTATCATGAGAGCCTAATTTCCTTTCATCGATGAAAGAAAAGCAGCGGGAGTTTGGTTGACTCACCTCCGTCATTCCGGTCTCGTTTAACAACGGATAATTGCTGCGCGACGGAAGCCAGTCAGCCGAGAACGACGACCCGCACTTCATGGAAGAGAAAGGAAAGCCATGCGTCAAGCATCGCTCCGCTTTGCGATCGACCGCATGACGCCGCCCCAACTTGCCAGGGCCGCACTTGCCCGCGGCCCCGGCCTGACCGGCATCGACATTAACGATCATCTCGGCGGCCATCTAATTGGTCACGAAAAGCCGGCTGCAGACGTCCGTCTCGCTGACGGATCAATCGTCAAGACTACCTTCGTCAACGCCTTTTCGTGCTTCAATGAATTCCCGCGTGCCAGGCCGAGGCGAGCAAACCCGTCGATTGTGCAGCGGCCTGCAGAGCGAAGACGCCCACGAATGCGATTGGCCAAGGAAATCCGCGCGCCGGACAATAGGCGCACTTGCCTCGAGCGTCGATTTCACGGCGCGAGATGGATGATCACATGCAGCACGATGCTCGCACCTGCGTGCAAAGTGCCAGGCAGATCTGGTCACGCGGCATATCGCTTCCAGAAATGAAAACGCCTAATTCAAAGTCCGAGACGAATCACGTGGTGTCTCTTGTGCCGCTGCACGAGAGGGCGCCAGATATCTTCGAAACATCGAAAGCACTCACCGCCCCCGCTGCGCTCGAAGCCACGTTGGCCAACGTCGTCGATCTCCTGCCATCGTTGGTGCAGGTGCGGCACGGTATCATCTCGCTCTTCAACGGTGCCGGCACACCGGACATGATCGTCGGCGCCGGCTCGAGCGAAGGCAGCGATGAGCACCACCGGAAGCATCTGCCACGGACGGCGATCGACCAGATCATAACGACGGGCATGGCGCTCGTCGCCGAGAACATAGCGGTGGATCCGGCCTTCAACGCCGCCGACAAGGACGTGCTCGGGGCGTCCGACAACATGAAAGTGTCGTTCATCGGCGTACCCATTCGCGTCGATGCGAACGTCGTGGGCACGCTGACCATCGACCGCATCCTGGACAACAAATCAGCCTCCCTCCTCGATTACGACCTCCGCCTCCTCACCACGATCGCCAATCTGGTTGGGCAGACAGTGAAGCTGCATCGCCTGTTCGCGTCCGACCGCGAGCGACTGATGGCCGAGAAAATCCGGATGCAAAAGCAATTCGGCGAGCTCAAGCAGCCTCGGCATGAGGGCAAAAGGGCTCATGTCAAGGGGATCATTGGCGACAGCCCGGCGCTGCGCGGGCTGCTTGAGAAGGTCGCGTTAGTAGCCAAGTCCAACAGTACCGTTTTGCTGCGCGGGGAATCCGGGACCGGCAAGGAGCTGGTCGCCAAGGCCGTTCACGAGCTGTCGGGGCGCGCCAAGCGGCCGTTCATCAAGCTCAATTGCGCAGCGCTCCCTGAGACAGTCCTGGAATCCGAACTGTTCGGTCACGAAAAGGGTGCCTTTACCAGTGCATTCAACTCGCGCAAGGGGCGCTTTGAGCTCGCCGACAAGGGAACGTTGTTTCTGGACGAGATCGGCGAGATTTCGGCCTCGTTCCAGGCAAAGCTGCTGCGCGTGCTGCAGGAGCAGGAGTTCGAACGGGTCGGCAGCAACCAGACGATTAAGGTCGACGTTCGCGTGATTGCTGCCACGAACAGGAACCTGGAACACGCTGTTGCAAGGAACGAGTTTCGCGCCGACCTTTATTATCGCATCAGCGTTGTTCCCTTGCTGGTGCCGCCATTGCGCGAACGGCGCAGTGATATTCCGCTCCTTGCCGCTGAGTTTCTCAAGAATTTCAACAGCGAGAACGGCCGTACCCTGGTCTTCGATGCGAGTGCGACTGAAGTGCTGATGAACTGTGCTTTTCCCGGAAATGTCCGCGAGCTTGAAAATTGCGTGCAGCGGACAGCGACCCTGTCAGCGGGAGCGTCAATCGTCAGAAGCGACTTTGATTGCTGCCACGGCCGATGCCTTTCCGCGATGCTCTGGAAGCACGCATCGACGGAGGCTGCGCCGAAATCGGAGCCGATCGCACCATCGCCACTGAACCCGGCCATGCAATCGTCTGGTGCTGTTGCTTCGGCCGCCTTTGGGGCCCCGCCTGTTTACAGCGATCAGGCACTGCCAGCGCCTGTTCGGGTGGCCCTCGTAAGCGACGCGAAGATGACCGATCGCGAGCGTCTCATCGCGGCCATGGAAAGATCCGGCTGGGTACAGGCAAAGGCAGCGCGCCTGCTTGGACTGACGCCGCGCCAGATTGGTTACGCGCTGAGGAAATACGGTATCGAGATCAAGTGTCTCTGAACCGGCTGTCGGACTTCCGACATGTCGGGGCCGCGACATACCGAGCGGGGCGAATAGCTGAGACAAATCAAGCGTTGGTTGGTTCGGCTCGGACTCGGTGAGGCGGTGCAGCCTTCCTGTCGGCGCCGGCTGCTATCAAGAACGGCCCGCTTCCGGCGAGCTTTGGCGCCGCCACGCGCTGCCGGCCGACAGCCTGAGATCGCTCAATCCACGTCTCTCCTCACCCGGCGTCACCCACGGCGAGTGTCGCGTTTGGCATATTTTTGTCCAGGTGCGAAGAGGTAAAATCGCCAGAGCGCGTGGTGTTGGCGCGACGAGTGGTATGATAAAAGAACAGAGCTAAATCGGTTTAGGCAGGCGGAGCTCTGCCAAGTAGGCCAGGAACCATGGATCAGGCAAAGGGACCGAGGAAAGGCAGAGCTATAGGCAAGACCAACGACGTCAACGCGGACCTGATCGCAGTCGTCGTCGCCGTGAACGACGCTGGACCATGTGTTCTGACCATCGAACAGGGGGCCGCACTTCCCTCGGGCCCGTTTGAGCTCGCTCATCGTTCGCTCCAGTCGAGCCTCAGGGCATGGGTGGAACTGCAGACCGGCCAGCCTCTCGGTTACATCGAGCAGCTCTACACCTTCGCCGATCGCGATCGGACCGGCGGCAATGAGCGCGTGATCTCGATCAGCTATCTCGCACTCACCCGCGAAGAAGATGCGGGCGCCTCGGGCAGGCCCAGCTGGACGAGCTGGTACGACTATTTCCCTTGGGAGGATCATCGCTCCGGCAGGCCCCCGATGCTGGAAGAATTGTGGCCGCGCCTTATCGAATGGGCGCAAGGCGCGGACGACGGCGCGACGCGCTTCGATCGCCGGCGGCGAGCAGCGGTCGCCTTTGCCATGGACGACCGGGCATGGAACGAAGAGCTCGCGCTGCAGCGCTACGAGCTGCTCTACGAAGCCGCCCTGGTGGAGGAAGCAAAGCGCGGCGGCGATTCTGCCATCCTCGCTCCGGTGCCGGGCAGATCGATGAGCGCCGATCATCGCCGCATTCTGGCAACGGCTATTGCGCGGCTGCGCTCCAAGATCAAATACCGGCCTGTTGTGTTCGAACTGATGCCGCCGCTCTTCACGCTTTTACAGCTACAGCGAACCGTGGAGGCGCTCTCCGGCAGGCTCATCAACAAGCCGAACTTTCGCCGGCTCATAGGGCAGCAGGAGCTGGTTGAGAAGACCGGAACGACGACCGCCGAGACCGGCGGCCGGCCGGCGCAGCTCTACCGCTTCCACCATGCCATTCTAGACGAGAGGCCTGTGGCCGGCACAAAATTGCCGCTCGCACGGGCTTGACACCACTTATAGTCACAACGATTATAGGCCTTATAATCGCGTTGACTATAACTGGAGGCTCGATGAGCGCCGTCCTGCCTTCGAGCGCCTCCCTATACGACCGCGTTCGGCGCGTTATCCCACCGATCGAGTGGCCGGTCTTCGTTGACGACATCGACGCGATCCTGAAACTGAAGCGACAGCGCAACGCGGTCATCCTGGCGCATAACTACCAGACGCCGGAGATTTTTCACTGCGTGGCTGACATCGTCGGCGACAGCCTGGCGCTGGCCCGCAAGGCGATGACAGTCGACGCCGATGTGATCGTACTAGCCGGCGTGCATTTTATGGCTGAAACAGCCAAGCTTCTCAATCCGGACAAGACCGTGCTCATCCCGGATCTCGCCGCCGGCTGCTCGCTGGCCGACTCGATCACGGCCGAAGACGTACGCCTGATGCGGCAGCGTTATCCCGGTGTTCCGGTCATCACCTACGTCAACACCTCCGCCGCGGTGAAAGCTGAGTCAGACATCTGCTGCACCTCAGGCAACGCGCTCGCAGTGGTGAAGTCCCTCCGGGTGCCGCGCGTGATCATGCTGCCCGACGAATATCTGGCGAAGAACATCGCGGCACAGACGAAGGTTGAGATTATCGTCTGGAAGGGGCATTGCGAGGTGCATGAACGCTTTGAAGCGGCCGACATCCGCGAGCTGCGTGAGGCCCATCCCGGCATCAGCGTACTTGCCCATCCCGAATGTCCGCCCGCGGTCGTGGCCGAAGCCGACTTCGCCGGCTCGACGGCGGCGATGTCCGAGTATGTCGCGCGGCATAGGCCGGCGCGTGTGGTGCTGATGACGGAATGTTCGATGAGCGACAATGTCGCGGTCGAGCATCCGGACGTGGATTTCGTGCGTCCATGCAATCTGTGCCCGCACATGAAACGCATCACGCTCGCCAACATCCGCACCGCGCTCGAGGAGAATCGTCACGTCGTCACCATCGATCCGCACGTCACTGAACGGGCCCGCTGGGCTGTGGAACGCATGCTCTTTGTATGACACCCGACATCCATGACATTGGCGGGGCGCCGGTCATCATCGGCGCTGGCCTCGCCGGCCTGCTGACGGCGCTTCATCTGGCGCCCCAACCGGTCGTTCTTCTCTCTAGAACCCCGCTCGGAACCGAAGCCTCAAGCACGCTTGCCCAGGGCGGGCTCGCAGCCAGCCTCGGCGAGGACGATACCCCGGAACTCCACCTCACCGATACGCTTGCTGCCGGCGACGGACACTGCGACGAACAGATGGCCAGGCGGGTGATTGAGGCCGCACCCAAAGCCATCGAGAATCTCATCCGTCTCGGCGTTCCCTTCGACCGCTCACTCGACGGGAGGCTGCGGCTCGGCCTGGAAGCGGCGCATTCGCGTCGCCGCATCGTCCACGCCGCCGGCGACGCAACCGGCCGCGAGTTGTTTCGGGCGCTGCTCGGCGTGGCGCGGCGAACCCATTCGATCACGATCATGGAAGGCATGACAGCGCTTCGCTTGGTTGTGTCGGAGGGCAGCATTGTGGGCTTGCTGGCTGTCTTGCACGGCGGCGTGTTCGCATTGCCCACACGCCGCGTGGTGCTGGCGACCGGTGGGATAGGCGGGCTGTTTTGCGACACAACGAACCCGCTCTCCTCATTCGGGCATGGTCTTGCGCTTGCCGCCTGTGCTGGAGCGGAGCTCGCCGATCTCGAATTTGTGCAGTTCCACCCGACCGCGCTCGATGGTCCGTGCCGGCCAATGCCGCTTGTCAGCGAAGCGGTACGAGGCGAAGGCGCGGTGGTGATCGATGAAGACGGCCATCGCTTCCTGGCCGACACACCGGGGGCAGAACTCGCATCGCGCGATGTGGTAGCGAGGGCGATCTCGGATCAGCTCGCTGTCGGGCATCGGGTCTATCTCGATGCCCGACATTGCCTCGGGCAGAAATTCGCAAGACGCTTTCCGGCGATCGACGCTATTTGCAAGCAGGCCGGCATCGATCCGGCCGTGGAGCCTATCCCCGTGCGTCCCGCTGCTCACTATCACATGGGCGGAGTGGCCGTTGACGCCGAAGGGCGTAGTTCCGTTAGCGGCCTGTGGGCGTGCGGCGAAGTCGCATGCACGGGACTGCATGGCGCCAACCGGCTTGCCAGCAACTCTCTCGCGGAAGCTGTTGCGACAGCAGTCTGGGTCGCGGCAAGCGTGGCTGGATCTTGCGCGGGTTGGCAGTGGCCCAGGCTGCCGGCAGTCTTTCCATTGCGACCCGACCCTTCACCTGTACGCCAACTTGTCTCTAATGCGCTTGGCATTGTTCGGAATGGCAAAGCTCTGCGCGAGGCGATCCCGACCCTTCTGCCGATTGCCGTTGGCGAGACCGCCACGGCCGACCCGGCCCTGGTTGCGCTGTTGATCGCGATCGCGGCATTGCGCCGCGAGGAGAGCCGCGGTTCGCACTACCGGTCCGATTTTCCTTGTCGCGAAGCCGCCGCCCTCCCCTCGCGACTGACGCTCTGCACAGCCTTTGAGAGTGCCGTCGCGCTCAGCTGGCAGAGATCCGAACGGAGCCGTTGATATGACTTCACCTGCACCGCTTACCTCGATTGGTTCGTGCAGCATCAGGCCAATGGTCGATTTTTCGTCGCGGTCGGGAGGAACCTCGGCATAGCCGATCGCGCAATCGTCAAGACGAACGCCCACTATGGCAACTCTTCCGCCGCGACGATCCGATCTCGCTCTCGCTCGCCCATCGGGCGCAGCCATTTTGGCCAGGCGAGAAAATTCTTTTGGAGGCGGCGGGCGCGGGTCTCAGCGGCGGTG
Source organism: Mesorhizobium sp. WSM3859 (assembly GCF_002295065.1). Taxonomy (GTDB): domain Bacteria; phylum Pseudomonadota; class Alphaproteobacteria; order Rhizobiales; family Rhizobiaceae; genus Mesorhizobium. The sequence continues at coordinate 56,201 of NZ_NSGG01000015.1, read as the reverse complement.
CGCTCGCCGTTGTAATTTAGCCGGGCGTTGCCAAGATTCACCTTGTATGCTGATGAGGACAACAATGCGAAAAATAGTGGCCGGCAAGCTGCACGGCATCCACGTCACCGAAGCGAACCTCAACTACCACGGTTCGATAACGCTCGACCCCGACCACTGCGAGGCAGCCGGGATCCTGCCGATGGAATTCGTGGAGATATGGAATAGGAATTCCGGTGCGCGGATTTCGACCTATGTCATCCTCGGCGAGCGCGGTTCACGCTGTTGCATCCTCAACGGAGCGGCGGCTCGTACCTGTCAGCCCGATGACCCGATTATTGTCTGCAACTCCATCTACCTGGACGAAGCGCATATCACCTCGCTGAAGCCGCGGATCGTCACGTTCGACCAGGATAACTACATACTCGACCGCCTGAGCTACTCCGTCGATCTTGACACAGATGGCCGGTACAGTTTCTCCATTCTTGACGAGGCGAATGAGCCTTTGATCATTCCTGCCCTTGTCTCCGGGGCGTGAGCCGCGCTCCACAGATATGCGAGCCTCTTCGCCCCGTTGCAACCTGCTCGGTGCCGAAGAGCGTCTAAGACTCGACGAAGTTGCTGACGCTCAGCTTCGAAAGGCCGACCCCCAGCGCTTTCGGCACGGCGGGCCTTCGTGGGATGGGGCAATGTCGCATCTGGTGGCGGCCATTCAGGTCCGGAACGTCTGTGCGCGCGGAACCCGCGCCCGGATCGATTTGATGCGCAGATCTTGCAAGTTAATTCAGCCTTGATTACCCACAGCTAACGTGAATGGGAACGCGTATTCAGCCGAGCAGCTCTGGAAAAACCCGCCGCTGCGGTGCCTTAGCGCGATCACCCGGCACTTCAAGATGTTTCAAAGCTCCGGACCGTTCCGAACGATCAGGGTGCCGGATGGCCACTCGCTCATCGAGCGTCCAATCGGCACAACCACGACGAGCACGTCCTCGACGCGCGTGGGCGGCAGGTCCAGATACACATGTGGGAGAGTGGACCGCACACGAACGCCCGACACAATCGCCGCCAGGCCGTCTCTGCAGAACCTCTCCATATGGTTCCGCATCGCGCGCCGAACGGTGCCGAAAGCGAATGGAACCCCAAGCTGCCGCAATACCGGATATAGAACGCGCATCGAATGACCGATCCCTTGTCCCTCAAGATCCGGACGCACCCCGTACAACCCCAGGTCGGCCACCAGGACCTCGACCTCGTCAACCTTGATGAAGCGGCGGAGTATGCCGATATGAGCCGCTACGCCGTGCGCGTCGTAGCTGATGGCGCGGAGCTCCGGCCTCGCACCGGCCCAGCTACGGCCGCCTTCGAATGGCTCTGAGTTGAAGGCGCCAGTCGGTCCGTAGGTCTTTTGGAAGAACTCGGAGAGTTCGACATGGTCGGTATGTTGCAAGTCACTTTCCCAGCACAACCTCCACCGCACGTCAGAGCACATGGAAAAAACCTCATCTTTGTTGCTGTTTTGTTGGGAAGCGCCTAGCAGGGGTCTTGTCGCATCAAGCCGGCTCGAGGTAGCTTGCGCAGGTCACCAAAGAAACTAGCCGCAATGACAATGCGACTCCGTTGTGTTGCGAGCACACCGGAAGGTGTACGCCGGAAAAATACTGCTCGGAGCCAGTACAAACATGGATAATTGCCCTTTGGCTTGCATCTTTGAAATCTTGCTAAGCGACGTTCTGCAGAATTGGCAAATCGTTTGTTTCGAATGAATGCATCCACGCTATGGATAGGATAGCATGCGCTTCAAAGAGCTTGATCTAAGCCTCCGCCCAAGGCGGCCTTGATCACGAGGCTCGACCTCGCCAGTTGCCGACCAAACCGGCTCGTCAGTTGCCAGACCAACCGACTGCTATCTGGGTGGGAACCTTCCTCCACTGTTGATACGCGTCATCGGGGCGCACTGAACTTTTAGGCTAAATCATTGCTATGCCGCCGTTGACATGAATGGTTTGGCCGGTGATGTAGGCGGCCTCCTTCGAGGCTAGGTAGACCACAGCCGAGGCGACTTCCAAGCCGGTGCCCATGCGCTTGGCCGGAATGGCGGCCATAATCGCTTCTTTCTGCCTGTCGTTCAGCTTGTCGGTCATGGCCGATTCGATGAAGCCCGGCGCCACGCAGTTCACCGTCACGCCGCGTGTCGCAATCTCCTGCGCCAGCGATTTCGACATGCCGATCATGCCGGCCTTTGAGGCGCAATAGTTCGCCTGGCCGGGATTGCCGGTTACGCCGGACACGGAGGTGATGTTGATGATGCGGCCGTTGCGGCGGCGCATCATTGGATGGGTCAGTTCGCGTGTGAGCCGGAACACGGCGGTCAGGTTGACCTCGAGCACCGCGTCCCAGTCCGCGTCCGACATGCGGACAAAAAGCCCGTCCTTGGTGATGCCGGCATTGTTGACCAGTATGTCGACGCCTTCGAGTTCGGCTTCCGCGTTTGCGCCCAGGGCCTTGACCTCGTCGCGGTTCGAGAGGTTTGCCGGAAACAGTTTTGTCCGCCCGCCAAGTTCGGCAGCCAACCCCTCGAGCTTTTCGACACGCGTGCCGTGCAGGCCGACGGTTGCGCCCTGCGCGTGCAGCGCCCGCGCCACTGCCTCGCCGATTCCACCGCTTGCTCCGGTGACGAGCGCCTTGCGGCCGGTCAGATCGAACATTTATCGATTCCCTTTCTAAGGACCGGCTTGGCACGGAAGCGGTCACTGGCGGCCCTGCGCCCTCCAGACTTTATCGGGTACAGCTTTGGACAGGCCCTCGACGCGAACTCGGCGGGCCCCGCTTAACCGTCCGATAGCGGTACGACCAAATCGCTTCAACAGTTGAGAATTTTGCAAAAACGGGCCGCGGTTCGTCGAGGTTGCGCCGCCACTTGGCGCATTCACCAAGCGGTCCAAGGCGATGTCCTTTACGATCGTGATCTGGCAAGCAGTTGAATACCAGAGAAAGAGTTACTGGAGGCATTTCGCATGGGTTCTACACCTGCTTGAACGCCAGAACTGCGTTCATGCCGCCCATGGCGAAGGCGTTGCTCAGTGCCACGCGTACCTTGCGCTCGCGCGCCACATTGGGCGTGACGTCGAGATCGCAATCGGGGTCTGGCTCGCGATAATTGGCGGTCGGCGGCACGACGCCCTCCTGGATCGCCATCACGCAGGCGATCATTTCAAGTGCGCTCGCCGCGCCGAGGCAATGCGCGTGCACGGATTTGGTAGACGAGACAGACATCGAATAGGCATAGTCTCCGAAGACGCGCTTGATCGCCGCCGTCTCTGTCTGATCGTTGGCCTTGGTGCCGGTGCCGTGGGCGTTGAGGTAGTCCACGTCCTCGGCATTCAGCCCGGAGTCGGCAAGGCAAGCGCGCATCGCGGCCTCCGGCCCTTCGACGGACGGCGCGACGACGTGGAAGGCATCGCCGGACAGGCCGATGCCTGCGATCTCGGCAAGCATTGTGGCACCGCGCGCCGCGGCATGCTCATAGCTTTCCAGCACGGCCATGCCCGCACCCTCGCCGATCACCACTCCCTTCCTGTCGGCGGAGAAGGGCCGGCAAGTATCCGGAGCGAGGGCGCGCATTGCTTCCCATGCCTTCAGCTGAACGCATACGAGTGGCGCTTCTGCGCCTCCGGCAAGCATCACGTCGGCCCGGCCGAGCCTGATCTGATCCGCTGCCGAAGCAATCGCATGATTGGCTGATGCGCATGCAGACGCGATGGCAAAGACCGGGCCGCGCAGGCCGAGGCTCATGCTGACCTGGCTGGCAGCGGCGCTCGGCAATCCCTTTGGTGCAGTATAGAGGCCAGTACGCTTCGCGCCGTCCAAAAACAGAGCGCGGTAGGTTTCTTCGACCGTTCCCCAGCCCCAGCCGCAGACCCCCACTGTCGCGCCGAAGCGATACGGATTTCCCTCGTCGCAGGAAAGCCCGGCGTTTTGCACGGCTTCGCGTGCTGCAAGCACTGCGAGCAAGCTGAGGCGGTCCATGGAGACGAGCCGGTTGCGGCCGATGTCGTGCTTGGGCAGCTCCTTGATCTCGGTACCGACAGTGCCCTTCATCTCATGAAGCTCGGAAGTGACCATCGGGCGGATGGCGGAGCGGCCTTCGCGCATCTCTTTCCAGATAGAAGCGGCGCTGTTGCCTAGGCCGCAAAGCCCGCCCATCCCAGTAATGACGACTCGCCTGTCCAATCAGACCTCCCTCGCGAGCAAACCGCGGACGACTTCCACCATGTCGCCGACATTCTTGAGATTCGACCAGGCGTCGGCCGAGTTCATATCGATCTTGATGTCGTGGGCCTGCTCCACATCCCACAGGAGATCCGCCAAACCCAGGGAATCGACTCCGAGCGAGGTCAGTTCCGTGGCAGTCGTTATTTCGCCGATGTCGGACCCACTTCCCTCGCCGTTTTCCAATTCGATGCGCTTCTTGATCGTGGCAATGATTTCCGTTGCGAGTTGATCGGCCATTCTGTTCCTTTCCGTAGTAATGCCTTTTGACGTGGGCGCGGCGCCATGCCTCTGCCAGCCATGTCGCGACAATCGTCCCTGACTAGGCCCGTGCCACTCACGAGTACCAATTGATGATAGAGATGGTCTGCGGCGTGGGGGTCGATGACGAAGAGCGTTGCCGCTACCCCATTAGCACCGGCACACCGAGCATCTCGGATGTGCAAGTGGACCGTCGCCAAGCGGCTCGGCCGCCTTCGAATGGGTTTGCGTGAAGACCCCAGTCAGTCCATAGGTCCTCCGCAAGAAGTCGGAGTTCGAAAGGGTCGGGGAGCTACAACTTATGTTCCCAGCACAACTTCCGTCGCACGTCTGAGCTCATGATTGATTTTCCTTTCCGGCTCCTTTTCGCAGTCGTCACACGATAGTGGTAGCGGGTGGTCAGTGTGTGTGAGGTTGCTGTCTTAAAATGCGAGATTCCGGAGGATTTATAAAATCGTTTGTTTCGATGAGACCCATCTGCGCCGTGGATACATTTCAGGATCTGGTAAGCCCTCTGGTTGCGGGAGATAATGCTACAGATGCATCCCGCATGGGCACACGCAAAAGCTCGGCACGTCTCGGGCGCTGCTACATGCTCAGCGCCTCCCATTCGCTCTCCGGTTTCGACGAAGCGGGGCGGATAGCACAAGGCACAAAGGTCACCGATCCGCAGGGCGGTTCATCCTGTGGGTCGGGCTTGCGAACACCATCGATCCGCTCGAACTTTCAGGCCTGCACCGCAAGGACATCGTGATCGCCCAAGGAAGATGTTCAGCGCCATGAACTACTTTCGCCACCTCATCCGTCTTGGCCGGGGGGCGAATTGGGCAAAGCTACGTGGACGCGTCCGCCATCCCGTATCGGCGCAAGGCGGACGCGCTGGAGAGAGGTGGCCGACAGCAGCACAGCCAACCAGATATGGATCGGTGGAGTGGTCGAGACGGTCGAAAACCATAGCCTCGGAAGCATCAGGCTCGCGCGCATCGCGGATCGTTCGGCTCAAAGCATTGTTCCGTTCGTGGTAACGAACACCCTTCCCGGAGCGGCGTTGAGTCTGACATTCTCGGCCTGCTGCAACTCACCCTAGGACAGTTTCCAGCCACGTCTGAGCTCATGCGGAAGATTATCCCCTTCCGGGTCCCTTTTTCACGCGACAGAGGCAGCGGATGGTCGATGCGGTCCGGTGCAGGATCAATGCGAGATACCGGGCAGTTAATAAAATCGTTTGTTTCGATGAAGCGCAGCGGCCACCATACACCGGAGCGGCAGCCTAGCCGCTACGGTGTGCGCTCACTTTCGAAGCGTCCAACACCATCTCGGCCTCAAGTACCCGGCAGCGCCGCCAGATGGGCCGACCCGTCGAACCGAAGATCCGCAGGCGCATTTCCCGCACAGGCGAGACTAGACGCCTCTCTTGTTTCCCCAGAGCATAACGTGCAGCTGCGGCAACACGCGCGCTTCGAACCACCTGTCGCGTGTCACCTTTTCCACAAGCCACTCCATGCGTTTGATTATTCCGTCCAGGTCCACAGGTGTGTCTTCATTGCCAGGCCGCGGTGGCGTGTGATTGCCGGGTTGCAGATAGACCGGAAGGCGCGGAAATCGCGCGGCGGCGTCTTTGGCGTAGGCGTAGTCATTCTCATCAAAAACAACGAGCTTGAGCACGGTCTGCGGCTTCTCTTGCGCCGCTTCTATGCACGCCTCGAATGCAGCCCAATCCGTCCTCATCTCGCTTGACGGCGGCTTTGGGCTGAGAACCAGCACGTCAAGATCCGCAAACCAGTCCCTGGCCACCGAACCTTGGGTTTCCAGTGCAAAACGGTAGCCTTCACCATGGCCAAGCTTGATCAGCGTACCGAACGGCTGAATCGCCGGATTTCCGCCCGACAGCGACACCATCACTGGCCAGCCACCGGAAAGCCCAACGACGCTTTGCCACACCATATCGATCGGCATCATCTCCCATTCGCGGCGGAATTGGTTGTCCACCGCATGGAGGCTGTCGCACCAGGAACACCGGTAGTCACACCCGCCGGTTCTGATGAAGACTGTAGGCAAACCAATGAGCACGCCCTCGCCCTGGACCGTGGGCCCAAATATCTCGCTCACACGAATTGCGGGACGCGTGTCCGTCACGGCCGGTATTCTGCCCAGGTTTTCGGGGTTTCGCTCACCCGCACGGCCGCGGTTTCCGGCAGACGTGCCTTGCACCATTCATAGAAATGTCTGGCCAAGTATTCCGCCGTGACTTGCTCATGTCCCAGCACTTCGTTGAGGTGCCGATGGTCGAGGCTGTCGTCTATATAGCGTTTGAGCGGCGCCAGATCGTGATAGTCACGCACGAAGCCGTGCGCGTCCAGGTCCTTCGCCGATAGCTCCACTTCGACGATGTAGTTATGCCCGTGCAGGCGCGCACACTGATGATCGGGTGGCAAGGAGGTTAGTTGATGCGAGGCCGAGAAGTGGAATTCCTTGGTGATGCGGAACATCAGGCGCTCCTCCTCCGCAGCGCCTCGAGCCAGAAGTCGGCGTCTTCGTAGTCGGTTGGATCAGCGTGCCTCGCGAGATGAAACGCCTCGCGCCGCTCCACGCAGGTCCCGCACCGTCCGCAGTGAAGCTCGCCGCCCTTGTAACAGGACCAGGTCTCCGCAAATGGAGTTCCGTGTCTTGCTCCATCCCCGACGATGTCGCCCTTCGTGAGGTTGACGTAGGGGGTATGAAGGCGAATCTCCGCGTAGCCGTCGAGCGCGCGGTCTTGCATCACCTGGAAAGCTTCGATGAAGGCCGGACGGCAATCTGGATAGATGAAATGGTCCCCACCATGTACGGCCATCGCCACCGCTTCGGCCTTGTGCGCGGCGGCCAGACCGAAGGCGATCGCCAACATGATGGCGTTCCGGTTCGGCACCACCGTGATCTTCATCGTGTCTTCGGCATAGTGTCCGTCCGGCACTTCGACATCATCGGTCAGCGCTGAACCGGAAAGGCCGCGGCCAATTTTGGGGATGTTGATGATCTGGTGCAAAGTGTTCAGTCGCTCCGCGCAGAGAGCGGCAAAGCCCAATTCTTTCCTGTGCCGTTGGCCGTAATCGAAAGACAGGAGGCCGGCGAGTTCGTGCTCCGCTGCCACGCTGTAAGCAAGGGCAACGGAGTCCAATCCGCCGGAGCAGATAACGAGAGTCTTCATTGTGGGATCCTTGTTTTGACCGGGTAAGGCTGCGACCGGAGATTTCTCTGCGCTCCTCCTACCTCAGCGAGTCAATGTTGTGAACCCGGTGTGAGTCTGATGCGCTATGCGCTGACGTGCCGTGGTGCAGAAGGTGGTGCAGCAGGGTTCCGACAGCGGGGCTGAGCCTCGTTCCTGGATTTCCAAGCCCAAGCGTATGCTCAGTCGGAAAAGCGCAATCGGCGCGCGCCCGAACTCTGCGCAAATGACACACCCCAATCCGCGTGCCGCCGCTTTAGAGCGGCGCGTCGCAAGCCTGGAGGTTGACCGCTCGCGCAACTCCTCGGGGCAAGGCCGGCGCTTCGGCGAAAGCGCCATTACCGTGGCTGCACCGTCGTCTAAAATTGACAGATCAGCAGTGATAGCTTGGGAGGGAAAGATGCATCGGTGGTTCCGTTCCGTTATTATCCTGCCGCCCCCGGAACACCAATTCAGTTGGTTCGTACGCGACCTGCTCCCACAGACCTAACGGGCACTCTTCCAATGATTAGGCCGCGTCCAGTATGTCCGCCTCAAGAATTCCCACGGGTAGGGACAGCGATTTCGCGATCCGATCTCGATAACCCTTGTTGTATCTCAGACCGGACTCAATGTTCACGATTTCCTCAGCGGCCAGGCCGCACGCCACCGCCAGGTCGTCGACGGAATATCCAAGGTGCTCACGATAAGCACGGATGATGTGGGTTCCCCCCAACATAGCCTTCAAGACTGGCTCGGGAATGCGCGGATCTTTCATATATCACCTCGAAGGAGAGCAGAGGCGCCTGACAGCTCGGGAGAGTTCCACCCGAGTTGGCGCTCGTAGCAAGTCGAATAAATGGACATCAATTCGACCGGTTCGGTCTCGTCCACGGGCCACCTGACTGGCGGCCGGACCGGTATATGGCGGTTCAACTGGTTCTGATCAAGTCCGAAGAACCTGCATGCCTAAGATGGCCTGATCGGCTGTACCAGTCGCTGCGCGATACCGGCGGCTGCTCATCTCCGAACCTCTTGAGGAGGAATTCGACGCTTGCTGAGCGCTGAATCCAAGGCCGGCGTGACAGCTCCCTGGCCATGTCGGAGCCACCATTCACCGGTCGATGAATTGACCGGAAGGTCGTAACCTTCGCAACTACGCCAGTCTGGTCAGCATATCGACAGGTCGTAGCGCCCGCGGCCAGGAGCGTTGGTCCGGCTGAGCATCGTTAGGCCTATGCCGACAGGCCGAAAACCGGTTGCCATAACACCGGTCCGTTCAGACGTCCCTTCCAGCGGATGCGCAAGAGGCTAGCGTGGGAAATCTCGAGAAAGCCGGCGACGGCCTCCGTGTTACCGACCGGGTTTGGCTGTCCGATACGCGACAACGGCCACGTTGCAAGACGAAGGATCCGTTCCATGCGTGTATCGGTCACTGTCACAATCCGGGTGAGATTGTTCGCCAAGCCAAATTCGATCATGCCGGCGAAGAGCTCGTAGGTCGCTTGCGCCAGTCCACCAGCCTTAGGCGCCGATGGAGGGAGATCGAGTGCGAAACGACTGCTCTCCCAAATGTCGGCACTCGCGGGCGCGGCACTCTCACCCAGCAGCATCGGAAAGCTGTCGCGCAACATTGTCGGTCCGGTAGTCGGCAGAAGACGGACGCAACCGCAAATCCGCCAGTCGGATCCCTTGAGAAGCAGATAGACGGGGTTCAGGCTGTCAAATGCGTCTGTTTCCATCTCGCTTTCGGTCTCAACTTCCCAATCCAGCCTTTCCTTGAAGACCCGATGCCTCAGCCCATGCATTTCTTTGAGCTCGTTTGGAAACTCGCCGTAGAGTTCAGGTGTTACCAGCTGCATCATTTGTCGCCTCCGCGCAGGATGTGTTCCCGCCATCGAAGAACAAAGCCGACATTGATGCAGCCTGTAGACCTTTACAGCTATCCGACAAAGAGTCAGGGTCTCCACTGACGGGAAGCAGTCAGCCGCGCCACGCCCTGGTTGATGGTTCGCACGCCAAGCTTTGCCTTGGCGTTTTCCAGATGGAACGTCGCGGTGCGTTTAGAGACTGGCTGATATCCCAGGCCGACTTACCGCGCGCCGCCCATTTCAGCGATTCAAACTCCCGCGGCGTCAGCGTTATGCAATCCACCACGCGATCTTCGGCTAGCCTGCGCCGGGCATGTGTATGAAAGCTGATTGCGACAAGTTGCAATGCTTTTTCGTAGCGTGTGAGTGAGCACAAAAGAGGCGGACGGGACTGGTCGGAAGCGAAGGTCAGCGCCGCAAACCGGCCGCGATGGATCATGCACTGACATGGTCAATCCGCCGCGAATGCCAAAGTGAGCTGCCTTTTCCAGAATTTCTTGCTGCGAGGCCGGCAGACACCGGCGGGGTCGATCCACGCCCCAATCAAAAGTATCCCAGCCTTGCAGCCCGCGAAGGATCACCGGATCGTGGTTGTGGTAGCGCAGTTGGAGATACTGTGATGTCCAGGATGAAGGATAATTTGAAATCAATCGCGGCCTCTGGCCGGAGGCGGACGGGTAACTGAAATAAGCGAAGAGCGGAAAATCGAACCCGGCTGCAGCGGACGCCATTACATCATGGAGATCGACAGTATCGACACTTGCAGAGAGTTGCTCGACGAAGTTTTCAAACACGCGATACATCTGTCCTTTGCGCAACCTCCTCAAATGTTGCTCGATGACAGGCGGAGACCTGGCTCTAAACGACCACCGCACCGACGCGACGGGGGCGACTTCGCTATCATCGCCGGCATTACTTTGCTGTTTCCGGTTGAAGCGAACACCGCGAACCTGGCTCCTTGCCAGCGGCGAGAAAGCGAATCGTATCGGCCGTGGTCTGGCCGCCCTCGAGCTTCACCGCCGCACATCCGGTCTCTGCGATAAGGCGGGCCGCGTTCCGCAAGGCCTGCTGGGGCCCCTTTTCGTAGGAACCAAACGGCAGGTCGACGACCATCAGCGCCTGTTGCAGGCCGCGGCGCACGGCTTGGTCGTGCATGATCATCATCTCGAGGCTGACCCCCTGCGTCGACGACAGCCCGTGCATTATCTGCCGACGCTGTCCCCGACGAGAACAATGTCGCAGTGTCGATCGGCCATCCTGGCGACCGGGGTTGTATAGGCAGTGAGGCAGACGAGTGGGGCCTGGCCTTTCCGCGAGCGGATATCCGGTGGCGTAATTGCCTTCGCATTACCTGCGCTCAATCTAAGCCTCCTTCCGTTGCGTCACCACACGCCGGAGTCGCGTTTGGCATATTTTGTGCAGGTGCGAAGACATAAAAAAATGCCGTCAGCTGTGCGGTGTTGACGTGCGGGCTGTCACGCTTAAACTAAATCGATTAGAAGAGCTCGCCGAGCTCGGGGCCGACCACGTTTGCGAATATGGAAGATCAACGAACACGAACCGGGAAAGACAGAGCCGACGATAGGGCCGACGAAGCCAAAGTGGACCTGATCGCGGTGGTCGTCGCCGTAAATCACGGGGAGCCCTGTCTTCTCACAATCGGTCAGGCGGACACCTTGCCCTCCGGACCATTTGCGCTCGAGCACCGATCGCCGCAATCCGGTTTGCGGGGGTGGGTCGAACATCAAACCGGCCATCCTCTTGGGTACATCGAGCAACTCTACACGTTCGCCGATCGGGACCGTGTCGGCCCCGAGCGCCAGCAGCGCGTCATCTCGATCAGCTATCTCGCACTCACCCGGAAGGAACAGGCAACGGCCTCATCCACGTGCGGCTGGCAAAGCTGGTACGAATATTTTCCATGGGAGGACCACCGCTCCGGCACGCCGCCGGTGGGCCTGGATATCCTGCGAGCGCGCTTGATTGAATGGGTAGACGGCGCCGGCGATCCGGCCAGGCAGCGCGAACGCCGGCAGAGGGTGGCGATCGCCTTCGGCTTAGACGACCGCCATTGGAACGAGGAGCTCACGCTCCAACGCTATGAGTTGCTCTACGAAGCAGGATTGGTCGAAGAGGCCAGCGGCGGCAAAGCTGCGCCTCCGCCTGCGGCCGTCTCAGGCAAGGCGATGGTTGCTGACCATCGCCGCATCCTGGCGACAGGCGTTACGCGGCTGCGCTCCAAGATCAAATACCGGCCAGTCGTTTTCGAACTAATGAGACCGACTTTCACGCTGCTCCAGCTGCAGCGAACCGTGGAAGCATTGGCTGGCAGACTGATCGACAAGCCGAACTTCCGCAGGCTTGTTGAGCAGCAAGAGCTCGTCGAGGAGACTGGCGACACTTCAGTCGACACGGGGGGGCGGCCTGCAAAGCTCTATCGCTTCCGCCGTGCCGTGCTCGATGAAAGGGCGTTCGCCGGGACAAAATTGCCAATGTCTCGGGCTTGACATACCTTATAGTCAAGGTAGAAATATTCCCTTATTGTCAGATCGAATATAATCGGAGGCGCTGATGACTGGGGCGTTACCTACGGCCGCGTCCCTATATGAGCGCGTCCGGCGGGTGATCCCGCCAGTCGAATGGTCGGCTCTGGCGGTCGAGCGCATGCTTTCGATATGAGCTGCGACATTCACGACATCGGCGGGGCACCGATCATCATAGGCGCTGGCGTGGCAGGCCTGATGACGGCGCTTCACTTGGCGCCGGAGCCGGTCGTGCTTTTGTCCAATGCGCCGCTCGGAACCGGAGCCTGCAGTGCGCTCGCCCAAGGCGGTCTTGCGGCAAGTCTCGGCGGCGAGGACGGCCCTGAATTTCATCTTTGCGACACACTTGGAGCCGGTGATGGGCTCTGCGACGAGGCGACGGTGCGGCGAGTTGTCCGAGCTGCGCCCAAAGCGATCAAGGCCCTCGAAGACTTCGGCCTCGCCTTCGACCGCTACTCTGACGGGCAGTTGCGGCTAGGGCTCGAGGCTGCGCACTCGCATCGGCGGATCGTTCATGCTGACGGCGACGCCACGGGTCGCGAGCTGGTCCGCGCGCTCATCGCCGCGGTGCGGTGCACAGCCTCGATCACCGTCCTGGAAAATATGGAGGCTCGCCGGCTCGTCGTGGAAGACGGGGCAATCATCGCCGTGCTTGCAATTTCGCGCACCGGCACAGTCGTCTTGCCCACACGCCGGGCGGTGCTGGCAACCGGCGGCATCGGCGGCCTGTATTGCGATACCACGAATCCGCCTGGCTCATGCGGGCACGGGCTGGCGCTCGCCGCCTGGGCCGGGGCGGAGTTCGCCGACTTGGAATTCGTGCAGTTCCACCCGACCGCGCTCGAGGGTCCGCGCCGACCGATGCCGCTGGTGAGCGAGGCGGTTCGCGGCGAAGGCGCAGTGCTCATCGACGAAACAGGAGAACGCTTCCTGGCTGAAACGCCGGGGGGCGAGCTTGCACCTCGCGACGTGGTCGCGCGTGCGGTGTGGCAACAGATAACTGGCGGGCACCGCGTGTTCCTGGACGCCCGGCAATGCCTCGGCCCGAGATTTGGCAGTCGCTTTCCGGCCATAGCCCGTTTGTGCCGCGAGGCAGACGTCGATCCCTCCGTCGATCCGATCCCGGTACGCCCGGCAGCCCATTATCACATGGGCGGCGTTGCTGTTGACGCGGCCGGCCGCTGCTCCGTCGAGGGATTGTGGGCATGCGGCGAGGTCGCATGCACCGGCCTGCACGGCGCTAACCGCCTCGCCAGCAATTCGCTCACCGAAGCGGTGGTCACCGCGAGCTGGGTTGCTGAAAGCGTTGCCGGCACATCTCACGCCAAACGGCGGCGCGTATGTTCCACGTTTGTGCCTACGCGGCCAGATCCTTCCTGCATCCGCCCGATCGTCTCCACCGCACTGGGCATCATTCGGGACGGCGACTCGCTGCGCGAGGCGGTAGCGAACTTGCTGCCGATCGCCGCTGGCAACGAGGCCGCATCCGATCCGGCGTTGGTCGCGCTTATGATCGCCATGGCGGCGTTGAGGCGCCAAGAGAGCCGTGGTTCGCACTTCCGCACTGATTTCCCCTGGCGCGATGCAGAGGCGTGCGCCGCCCGGCTGACACTGCGCGGCGCAATGCAGGGCGCGCTCGCACTTGGGTGGCAGGCACGGACACGGAGCACCTGACATGAAACCATTCGCACCCCTTCCCTCGGCCGTGATTGAACCGATCGTGCGCGGTGCCCTCCTGGAAGACCTGGGCAGATGCGGCGACCTGACCAGCGATGCGGTGATCCCGCATGATTGCACGGCCACTTTGATGCTCAAGTCGCGTGAGACGGGAATAGTTGCCGGCCTCGATCTGGTTGCGTTCGCCCTGCTGCTCGTCGAGCCTGCGATCCAAATGCAAATCTGGCGCCCGGACGGCAGCGAAGTCGCGGCCGGCGAGATCATCGCCAAGCTGTGCGGACCGGCGCGTGGCCTGCTCACGGCCGAGCGCACGGCGCTTAACTTCCTTTGCCGCCTGAGCGGCATAGCCACCGCGACAGCCGCGATGGTCGAGGCTGTGCGTGGCCATAAGGCAAAGATCGTATGCACAAGAAAAACGACGCCCGGTTTGCGCGCCCTGGAGAAATACGCCGTACGTGTCGGCGGCGGCGCCAATCACCGTTTCGGGCTCGATGACGCCGTGCTGATCAAGGACAACCACATCGCCATCGCCGGCGACATTCGCACGGCAATAGAGCGAGCGCGCGCCGCCGCGGGCCATATGGTGAAGATCGAGGTCGAGGTCGACACGCTGGAGCAGCTCGATATAGCGCTCGCGCTGGGAATCGACGCAGTGCTGCTCGACAATATGTCGGTTGAAGATCTTGCGCGCGCCGTGGCGACGGTCGATGGCCGCGTCATCACCGAGGCTTCCGGTCGGGTGACACCGATCACGGCCCCGGCGATCGCGGCGACCGGAGTAGATCTCATCTCCGTCGGATGGCTGACACACAGCGCGCCGATCCTCGACATCGGCCTGGATATGCCGGCCCACGGGTACGGCTGCAGCCTGAACTGATGGAAACGAAAAACGAAGAGCTAGCAGCCTCGGAGCTGAAGGCGCAGACAAGGTGCTGCAGGAGCCTGCACCCCGTTGGGCCCGCGCGCATTGCGCTGATCGATGGCTCATGTGGTAACAGGCTCGCCGGCCGACAGACTGCGGCATGCGTTCGTGGACCAGAAACAAAGAATTTTTGACGATGACGATTGGGAAGAAGTGGGGATGAACAAAGCCCTGGAACCGATGGACGGAGTGCTGGCGCGATGGAACCGCAAAGAGGCCGAGGCTATCTACGGCATGCCGTTCAACGACCTGCTCTTCCTGGCCCAGACCATCCATCGGCAGAACTTCGATCGAAACCGTGTGCAGCTCAGCCGGCTGCTGAGCATCAAGACCGGCGGCTGTCCGGAGGATTGCGGCTATTGCAGCCAGTCTGCGCATCACGGAACTGGCCTGAGAGCGTCGAAGCTGATGGAGGTCGAGCGTGTCATCGCCGAGGCGGCCAAGGCGCGTGAGGCCGGAGCCACACGCTACTGCATGGGCGCTGCCTGGCGAAACCCCAAGGCGCGCGACATGGATGCGGTCGTGGCGATGGTCGAGGGGGTCAAGGCGCTCGGCATGGAGACCTGCATGACTCTCGGCATGCTCGATCTTGAGCAGGCCACACGTCTAAAACAGGCAGGCCTCGACTACTACAACCACAACATCGACACCTCCGAGCGCCATTACGGTGGGGTCGTCTCGACCAGGACCTTCGCCGACCGGCTGGAAACGCTTGAGCACGTGCGCGAGGCCGGCATGAAGGTCTGCTGTGGAGGCATTGTCGGGATGGGAGAGGAAAAGGCCGACCGCATCGACATGCTGATCACGCTCGCAAATCTGCCTGAGCCGCCCGAAAGCGTGCCGATCAACATGCTGATCCCGATCGATGGCACGCCGCTCGGCCAGTCCAAACCCATCGATCCGATCGAGTTCGTCCGTACCATTGCGCTCGCCCGCATTTTGATGCCGAAGTCCTATGTAAGGCTCTCCGCCGGTCGCACCGGCATGACCGACGAGATGCAGGCGCTGTGCTTTTTTGCCGGCGCCAACTCGATCTTCGTCGGGGACACGCTGTTGACGGCGGACAATCCCGGCGAGGACAAGGACAGGCTTTTATTTCAGCGTCTCGGCATCGAGCCGATGGAATGCGAGGCCAAATGAACGAGCCGCCGCTTGATCGCTTTGAGGCGACCTTGCAGGGGTTGGCGCGCAAGGATCGGCTGCGGACGCTTTCGCCCCGCACCGGGGTCGATTTCTCCTCGAACGACTATCTCGGACTTGCCGCCTCCAGGAGACTTGGCGATGCTGTCGCGGGGGCGATCGGACGGGGTACTCCGGTCGGCGCTACCGGATCGCGGCTATTGCGCGGCAATGCACCCGAACACGAGGCACTGGAGGCGGACGCGGCGGCATTCTTCGGGACCGAACGCGCGTTGTTCTTCGGCAGTGGCTACATCGCCAACTTTGCACTGCTGAGCACACTGCCGCAGAAGGGCGATCTGTTGATCCTCGACGAGCTCGCCCATGCCAGCATGCATGAGGGCGCGCAGGCCGGACGCGCCGAGGTCAAGCTGGCCGCACACAACGACGTCAACGCCGTCGAGGATGCGATCACCAGTTGGCGCTCCGAAGGCGGCATGGGGCGCGTCTGGATCGCGGTCGAAAGCCTCTACAGCATGGATGGCGACCGTGTGCCGATGGAGAGCCTCGTCGACCTTGCCGATCGGCACGAGACATTCCTTATTGTCGACGAGGCGCATGCCACCGGCGTCTGGGGGCCAGATGGCCGGGGGCTGGCCGCCGCGTTCGAGGGCCGCGACAACATTGTCGCGCTCCACACATGCGGCAAAGCACTCGGCGCGTACGGCGCGCTCGTCACAGGACCGCGAACGCTGTGCGACTATCTCATCAACCGGTGCCGGCCATTCATCTACGCCACTGCACCGTCGCCCCTGATGGCGGTCGCGACGCGCGAAGCGCTCGCCATCCTGTCAGACGAGCCCACGCGCCGCGCTCAGTTGCGCGAGCGCATTTCCTTCGCGGGTCGGCAATTGGCCGAGCAGTGCGGCGTGACGCCCAGCGGCTCGCAGATCCAGCCGTTTGTCATCGGCGATGTCAGGCGCACCATGGCGGTGGCGGCGGCACTGCAGGCCCGCGGTTTCGACATACGCGGCATTCGTCCGCCGACCGTGCCCGAGGGTACATCGCGCCTGCGCATTTCGCTGACGCTCAACGTCGGGGAAGCCGACATTTGCGCCATGGTCGAGGCGCTCGTCGAGGTGTTGGCGACGGCATGACCAAGCGCCTCGTCGTCACCGGAACAGGCACCGGAATAGGTAAGACGGTGTTTTCGGCGGGAATCGCCGGCTTGCTTGACGGCTTCTACTGGAAGCCGGTGCAATCGGGCCTCGACGAGGAGACGGACAGCGAGGTCATTGCCCGGCTTTCCGGCTTGCCCGCGGGGCGCGTCCTGCCGGAGGCCTATCGCCTGAAAAGCCCGCTCTCGCCGCATCGCTCGGCCGAGATCGATGGTGTCGCCATCGAAGCGGCGGATCTTGCCTTTCCGGTTTTACCGACACCGCTCGTAATCGAGGGCGCCGGCGGGCTGATGGTGCCGCTCAATCGACAGACAATGTTCATCGATATATTCGCGCAGTGGGGGCTGCCGGTCATACTGTGCGCCGGCACCGCGCTCGGAACGATCAACCACACCTTGCTCTCGATAGAAGCGCTGCGGGCCCGTTCCATCCCGCTCCTCGGTATCGCCTTCATCGGCGAAGAGGTGGCCGATACCCAAAGGACAATCGTGGAGTTGGGGGGCGTGCAACAGCTCGGCAGGCTGCCACACCTCCATCCACTGACGGGTGAAACGCTGAGAGACGCGATGGTTGCCAGCTTCGACGTTGCCCTGATCGCCGGAGGCGAATGATGCTGCGGTCCCATGTCTGGCATCCGTTCACCCAGCACGCGCTTGAAACAGCCATCCCTGAAATCGTGCTGACGGAAGGCGCCTATCTCCACAAGGCCGACGGCGCGCGCATCCTGGATGCCATTTCCTCTTGGTGGGTCGTCACCCATGGCCACCGTCATCCTCGCATCATGAAGGCTATCGAGACGACCGCGTCTGCCCTTGATCAGATCATCTTTGCCGGCTTCACCCACGAGCCGGCCGAACGACTGGCCGAGGCGCTTGTCGGCCTCACTCCCCCCGGCCTCGACTGGGTGTTCTATTCCGACAGCGGCTCGACCGCCGTCGAAGTCGCTTTGAAGATGGCGCTTGGCTATTTCCGCAACCTCGGCGCACCGCGTTCGCGCATCGTCGTCATGGAGCACAGCTACCACGGCGACACGATCGGCACGATGAGCGTCGGTGCCCGCGGCGTGTTCAACGCCGCCTACGAGCCCTTGCTGTTTGAGGTCGACACCATCCCGTTCCCCGTCGCCGGGCGGGAGCAAGAGACGCTTGATCGGTTCGAGGCAGTCTCCCGCGACCGGCACGCCGCCGCGCTGATCGTCGAGCCGCTCGTGCTTGGCGCCGGCGGCATGCTAATGTACCCGGCCTGGGTTCTCAGCGAATTGAAGAGGATCGCCGAGGCCTCCGGCACGCTGCTGATCGCCGACGAGGTGATGACCGGCTGGGGACGCACCGGAACCATGTTTGCCTGCGAGCAGGCGAACATCTCTCCTGATATCCTGTGCACCTCGAAGGGCTTGACCGGCGGCGTGATCCCTTTGGCGGCCTCGCTTGCCACCGACGCCATCTTCCAGGCTCACTATTCCGAGGACCGGAGGAAGACCTTCTTTCATTCGAGCTCCTACACCGCCAATCCGATTGCCTGCGCGGCCGCACTCGCCAATGTCGAGATCTGGCGCGACGAGCCGGTGGCCGAGCGCATTGCGACCTTGAGCGCGAGGCAGGCTGCCGGACTTCAACGCTTTCGGCCCAATCCCTACTTCACCGACAGCCGGGTGACCGGCACGATCGCGGCCCTCGATCTGCGCACCGGCTCGGCCGGCTATCTGGCCGAGATCGGGCCAAAACTGCGTGCATTCTTCCTCGAGCGCGGCATGCTCGTGCGCCCGCTCGGCAATGTCCTCTATCTTCTGCCGCCCTATTGCATCACCGGCGACGAGCTCGACGGGCTCTACAACGCCATCGAGGAGGCCGGCGAACGTTTCGGGGCGAGGTCATGAGCAGATCGTCGTGCATTCTCGGGTTCGGTCACCATGCGCCGGCGCGTAAGGTGGAGAACCCGGAAATCGAAGACCGTCTCGGACTAGAACCCGGCTGGATCGAGCGCCGTACCGGGATACGGTCGCGCTTCTGGGCAGCGGACGAAGACACGCTGTCGGGACTTGCCGCCCTTGCCGGCGACATGGCGCTGGCGAACGCCGGCATCGACCGGAGAGAGATCGGCCTGCTGTTGCTCGCCACCTCGACACCCGATCACCTTCTGCCACCAAGCGCGCCGCTGGTCGCACACCGGCTTGAGCTCGGGCGATCCGGCGCGATCGACCTGACCGGCGCCTGCGCCGGCTTCATCTATGCGCTGGTGTTCGCCGACGGCTTCACTCGCCTGCACGGCAAAGCGAGCCTTGTCATCGCCGCCAACATCCTCAGTCGCCGCATCAATCCCGCCGAGCGCGCCAGCGCCGTGCTGTTTGCCGATGCCGCCGGCGCCGTGGTGATTGGTCCGTGCGACGACCCCGACCGGGGCATTCTCGGCGCATCGGTGGATTCGGACGGCTCGCGCTACGGGCTGATCCAGATTCCCGCCGGCGGAAGCAACACGCCGTTCCATGGCGACCTCGACCTTGAGCAGACACGGATGACGATCACCGACGGCCGTGAAGTGTTTGCGAAGGCGGTGGAGATGATGACCGCATGCTCGCAGGACGCACTCACTGCTGCCCGAATGCGTCCGCAGGACATCGATCGGTTCGTGCCACATCAGGCCAATGCCCGCATTTTCGATGCCGTCGGACGGAACCTCAACATAGCAGGCCACGCAATCGTCAAGACGATCGCCGAATATGGCAACTCTTCCGCCGCGACGATCCCGCTGTCTCTGTCGCTGGCTCATCAAACGGAACCGTTTCGGCAGGGCGAGAAAATGCTTTTGGCGGCAGCGGGTGCCGGCCTCACCGGAGGCGCCCTCATCCTCGGAATTTAGCGGTACGACGGCCATGAACAGGATTGGTCACGAATGACACTAGCAACACGGGCCCAATGCGAAAAATTACTCGCCGGCAAGTTACATGGGCGCTGGCTAGGTGAACAAGAGCGATCACCCTGCAGACGATTCTTGTCGAGCAGCGACGATCGGAGGCTTCCTTGCTGGGCGAGACGTGGTTGGCGCCAGTCCAGGAAAGCGGAGTTATCCGAGCTCATGCGCACCCTCCTCATTGCGATGAAGTCATCCTAATCGATATGTCGGCCCTTCTGATCCACTGATCAACATCGTAACGGCAGTAGTGGCAGACGTGAATTGAATAAGCGGCCGCTGGAAGGCGTCAATTGTCATGCAGTCCGAAAAAAATGCTCATCTGCCTATCTCAACAACGCTCGCTCCATTTCGAAACCAGGTGTTTCGCTCGATCTGGACGGCCACGCAAATATCCAGCCTCGGGTGGCTCGTGCAAACGGTCGCCATCAGTTGGCTAATGGCCACGATTTCCGCTTCGGATCTGATGGTTGCACTTGTGCAGGCCGCATCGACGTTGCCGGTGTTCTTTCTCTCGATCTTGGCCGGAGCCATCGCCGACAACTTCAGCCGCCGATGGGTGATGTTTGCGGGGCACTGCCTGATAGCATTGGCGTCAACGACGCTGATGATTTCCGTGGGCCTGGGATTTGCAGGTCCCTGGTTAATTCTCGGATTAGGCTTCCTGGCAGGCTGCGGCTTTGCCTTGAATGATCCGGCCTGGCACGCTTCTGTTGGCGATATACTTCACAAGCGCGATATCCCGGCCGCGGTGACGCTTATGTCTGTCGGATACAACATTGTGCGCAGCGTTGGTCCGGCTTTGGGTGGCGTGGTCTTGGCATTCTTTGGACCGCTGGCCGCTTTCGGGTTGGCAGCGCTGAGTGATCTGGCGCCGCTAACCGCAATATGGCGCACCACATGGGATGTTCGCACGTCACCTCTCCCGCGTGAGCGAATGACGATGGCAATTCATGATGGAGTCCGCTTCACGCTCATGTCGTTGGAAATCAGGGCAGCGATTGCCCGTGCAGCCCTTTTCGGGTTGGCAAGCATCTCCATCCTTGCGCTGCTCCCTCTAGTGGTCCGGGATCAGCTGAAAAGCGGCCCAATCATCTATGGCATCTTGCTGGCGGGCTTCGGCATGGGTGCTTTCATCGCCGGCATGAGCAATAGCTTTCTAAGGCGGATCACGTCTCAAGACAGGCTGGTGTCGTTCGCCTCTGTTGCTTGTTCAGCATGTTGCCTTTCCCTTGCCCTCACATCGTCAGTCGCTGTCGCGGCCATTTCGCTGGCACTTGGTGGCGCGGGTTGGCTTATCATCTGGACGGGCATTGACGTGTCGGTTCAGCTGGCAAGCCCAAGGTGGGTGGTTGGCCGCACACTGTCGATCTACTACGCCTTGAGCGCAGGCGGGATGGCGGCCGGCAGCTGGATCTGGGGTACTGTCGCACAGATCTACTCCTTAGGCTGGGCTTTGGAGGGTGCCGCGGGCGCTCTGTTGCTCGTTGCAGCTGCGGGAATTGTGTTGCCGGTCCGTCCATGGGAAGAAACGGATCAGGAGAGTTCGGGTTTTCATCCGCCGGAGCTGGCACTCGAGTTGAAGCCCAGGAGTGGTCCCATAGTGGTCAAGGTCGAGTATCTTATATCCGAAGAGAATATCGAGGCCTTTCTGGGTTACATGCGCGCAAGGCGCCATGTTCAGAGCCGTGCCGGGGCGCGAAACTGGACACTCCAGCGCAATCTTCAAGCGCCTTCGATTTGGACAGAGACATTCCGCACGCCAACCTGGATGGACTTTCTTCGCCTGAATCATCGGCTCACGGCAGCGGATAAGGAAGTCAGCCAGCGTCTCTTGGCACTGCATGATGGAGAGCGTCCTCCGCAAACAGTGCTTTCGATCGAACGAACGACTGAGGCAGCTCGAACCCGTGCCTCGACAATCGTTTCTCGTCCTCCGAGGTGACGTGATCACCAAGACGGCCGCATCGTGCATTGGGAGCTGCCGCGAGCAGCGCGAAGGCCGCATCACCAGCAGACGAGGCTATGCGTAAGTCGCTCTCTCGCGAATACCATGCCGCGGCGGGCCTCGAGGCGCAGGAACGGTCTGTGCTGGGCTAGCTTCGAGGCGGCGCTTGACATGGGTCTCCGCGCTGGTGCGCCGCCTGCGCACAAGACGATCAGCATCACCGTCGAGCGTGCCCTTCAGTCAGCGCGTTGCGGCTCAGAGACCTGCGCCGAGAATTGGTCTGCGCCGCTGCAAACGGGCCGTGCTTGGCACCATTCAGATGCGGCAGCGGGGCTCCCGCCTGACAGCCGAGCGGCGGACGCAGCATGGTATCTCGACCCGAGGCTTCACAGCGAACAAAATGCTGACGGTATCGAACGAAAGTGTCACATATCGAACATACGAAGCGTGTCCGAAACCGCAGCTTTCGTGCTCTGCCTGACCCCCAAAAGCAAAAGAAGAGACGAAGTTGCCGGGCATTTAAGTGTCCCGCGAGCTACCTCTTCAGTATGGCACGTCCCTTGCTGCTCTGCATCTAACCCGGCCGGCAACCCACAAATAGCAGAGATAAATAATAGCTTCGTTCAGAAGTGCTGACTCCTAAATGAATGTGTTTGGCTGAGCTGCTGGAAGCAAGGCAACAGGCGTTCTGTCTTCCCTTGAGCCTGACATAGGCCGAGTCTCACCTTGTATGGCAGTTGGCGACCAAGCACAGTTGTTTATTTCATAAATCTATCGTCGTTAGCGATTCTTATTTCGAATTAAATGTTGCAAACGGCCACTTTCTAACTTCAACACGCAGGAAGTACCTTTTGTGCCACATTTAGACTTTAAACATAGATCAGAAATGAAGGTAAGCAGCCTTCTTTTTGGCTCAGTTGCAGGCCTGATCTCCGCTTCCGTCGCTTGCGCGGCGGAAGAAATCTCTGCGTCGGACCCGACCGAATACGTCAAGATCTGCGACGTCTACGGTTCGGGTTACTTCCATATCCCCGACACTGAGATCTGCCTGCGCATCGGGGGCTACATCCGTTACGACGTCGGCCTCGGCGATGTCCGATCGTATGACGGGGCAAGAACCACCGATGTGAGAACTGGCGAGGCTCAGGGCACCTGGCGAAACAAGACGCGTTTCACGTTCAAAACTTGGACGCGCCAGGAGACCGAACTCGGCGCACTGAAGACCTACACTGAAAACGGCGTGAATTTCGGCAACCGCAACGCTTATCCAGGCCCGGACACCCCTCAGAACTATGGCTTCAACAGCGGCGTCAAATTGACTTCCGCCTGGATCCAGCTTGGTGGCCTGCGAGTTGGTAAGGATCATTCGGCCTTCGACACGCTTACAGGCTACGCCGGGAACGTCCTCAATAACGCACTCGTTCCGTACGGCGACTTCGATACCAACGTGGCCCAGTATTACTTCGATGCTGATAATGGCTTTTCGGCTCTGGTTTCACTTGAACAAGGGTCGGGTGTAGTCGGTACTATCGACAGCCATGTTCCGCACGTCGTCTTCGGCGTAAAACAAACGCAGGGCTGGGGCGCGATCACCAGCGTAATCGCTCGAGACAGCAACCACGATGCTTTGGCCGGCAAGATCCGCGTCGATGTCAACGTCACGGATGACCTGTCGCTATTCGGAATGTTCGGCTATGGCTCCATCGGCGTTATCAACGATGATCCAACCAATGCAATCGGCGCTCACGGTCGCGGCTTCTATAAAACTTGGAGCGGCAACTGGGCTTTCTGGGCCGGCTCCACTTACACACTCGACGAGAAAACTTCGTTCAACCTTCAGGTCTCGGGCGGTCAGTTCAAGAACTATGGTGTGGCCGCAAACGTCGTCTACACGCTCGTTGCCGGTTTCACGGCGACGGCCGAAATCGATTACGGCCACTACGGCAATTTCGGCATCGGCATGGTCGACCCTTCGAACGTGAATTGGACGAAGGCTGACAAAAAAGATTGCGTCGGCGGCATCCTCAGTTTCCAACGCTCATTCTAATGGAATGAAACTCTCTCGGTGGTCGATTGCGCGACTAGTCCCGATCATCACGAGGTGCCAAGCGCAATCTGTCACCGTTTTGCTCACGGTTGCTCGGTCATGATTGAAATGGCGAACCGTCCGATTATAGTGGTCGGCGCAGGGGTTGTTGGCCTCTGTGTCGCCTACGATGCCACAAAACGCGGAGCTAACGTCACGATCGTGGATCGCGATCCGGTAGGCGATAAAGCGTCTTGTGGCAATGCTGGATGTATCGCTGTTACCGAGGTACTTCCAGCGTCTGTGCCCGGTTTATGGAAAAGAGTGCCCAGGTGGATACTTGATCCCCTTGGCCCATTGTCATTGAGGATGACTCATATCCCGCGGCTGCTCCCATGGCTGTGGAACTTCGCGCGGGCTGGATCGCCGGCAGAGGTGCAGCGGATTTCGCGAGCCCTTGCAGCGCTGAACCATCGGGTTTACCGCGACCTTGTTCCTCTGCTTGCAGATATTGGATTGAGCGGGCACCTCCATCGGAAGGGCGCTCTCACAGTTTACGAAAGCGAAAGAGGCTGGCATGCCGCCACGCCCGGGTGGGAAGCAAAGCAAAGGCTTGGTATCGAGGTTCGTCACCTATCGGGAGACCAGGCCAGGGAACTGGAGCCGGCGCTAGGCCCACTGGTCAAGAGCGCGATTTTAACACCTCAGTGGTCGCACGTCTCCGACCCAAAGCGGGTGGTCGATTGTCTGCGCTCCTGGCTAACGGCCAATGGTGCGAGAGTCCTTGCGGCCCAAGTCTCTCGTATCGCATCAAGTCCCGAGGGCGGCACGGTTACCCTGGCCGACAGCTCTGTTTTGAACGCATCCAAAATTGTCGTAGCCGCCGGCGCATGGTCGGCAGAACTTTCTCGCCAGCTTGGCGACAATGCCCTGCTCGAAAGCGAGCGCGGCTACAACACCACAATCGCTGCACCCCAGATCGCACTCAACCGGACGATGATCTTTGCAGAGCGCAACTTCGTGGCAACACCTCTCTCTATCGGTTTACGCATCGGCGGTGCGGCCGAGTTCGGAGGATTGCGAGCCAGCCCGAATTTTGCTCGCTCGAAAGGCTTGGTTGAGCTTGCAAAGGCTTACCTCCCGGCCCTGGATGGCCACGGCGGCATGGTGTGGAGCGGCCACCGGCCCGCGACCCCGGATACCTTGCCGGTCATCAGCCGCTCCGCGACCCATGCTCACATTCTGTATGCGTTCGGGCACGGTCACCTCGGCCTCACACAAGGCCCAACCACGGGCAAACTGGTTGGCGATCTGCTGTCCGGGCGTGACCCGCCAATATCACTCGAACCCTATACAATCGAGCGCTTCAGTGCCGCCGGGCGGACAACTAGTCTTTGAGCCAGGCGATCCGGAATGTCGCGATGCATTTTGCCTAAGCGGGCTTTGGTGACGATTGGAAGCGTTGATGATCGATGAGGTTAAGTGTGCCGATTCCTCTTCACTGCGCTTGACAAGATAGGGCCCGCCTGCCCAACTGAGGCATTCACCAGGGGAGTCCCGGCAAGGGACTGAGATACTGCTGGCTTTCGCGGCGCAGTGACCCGTTGAACCTGATCCAGTTCATACTGGCGTAGGGACGGTGCAAGCGGTTCGCGGGAGTCTATGCCCGAGGTCCTGTTTCGGCAGGGCGACCGAAGCGTCTTTTCATCCTTCCGGCACAGAACTGGGTCTCCAATGCATGAGCAAAGGAGCCTCACGATGTATGCCCTCACCCCCGCCGTGTCGACGGGACCACTGCCCGCCTCGCGGAAAATCCACAAGCCCGGTGCCATCCACCCGCAGATCAGGGTGCCGATGCGCGAAATCTCCGTCCATCCGACGGCCGGCGAGCCCCCCGTCGCCGTCTACGATCCGTCCGGCCCCTACACCGACCCGACCGTCGAAACCAGTATCGAAACCGGTCTTGCCCGACTTCGGCACGAATGGATCACGGCGCGCGGCGATGTCGAGACCTATGACGGCCGCCACGTCCGGCCGGAAGACAACGGATTCGCGACAGGCGAGCGGCTGACGCCGGAATTTCCCAGCCGCAACCGGCCGCTCAGGGCCAAGGCAGGCAAGGCGGTGACCCAGCTTGCCTATGCGCGCGCCGGCATCATCACGCCAGAAATGGAGTTCGTCGCCATCCGCGAAAACCTTGGCCGCGAGACCCTGCGCGGCAAGCTTGAGCGCGACGGCGAAGCCTTCGGCGCCGCGATCCCGGATTTCGTCACCCCGGAATTCGTGCGCGACGAGGTGGCGCGCGGCCGCGCCATCATCCCTTCCAACATCAACCATCCCGAGAGCGAGCCGATGATCATCGGCCGCAATTTCCTGGTGAAGATCAACGCCAATATCGGCAATTCAGCAGTCACCTCATCGATGGGGGAGGAGGTCGAGAAGATGGTGTGGGCGATCCGCTGGGGCGCCGACACGGTGATGGATCTCTCGACCGGGCGCAACATCCACAATATCCGCGACTGGATCGTGCGCAACGCGCCGGTGCCGATCGGCACGGTGCCGATCTACCAGGCGCTGGAGAAAGTCGGCGGGATCGCCGAGGCGCTGACCTGGGAGGTCTATCGCGATACGCTGATCGAGCAGGCCGAGCAGGGTGTGGATTATTTCACGATCCATGCCGGCGTGCGCCTGCCCTACATTCCGCTCACCGTCGACCGCGTCACCGGCATCGTGTCGCGCGGCGGCTCGATCATGGCCAAGTGGTGCCTGCATCACCACAAGGAGAGCTTCCTATACGAGCATTTCGAGGAAATCTGCGACATCTGCCGCACTTACGACGTGGCGTTCTCGCTCGGCGATGGCCTTCGCCCCGGCTCGATCGCCGACGCCAACGACGCGGCCCAGTTCGCCGAATTGGAAACGCTCGGAGAGCTCACCAGAATCGCCTGGGCAAAGGACTGCCAGGTGATGATCGAGGGCCGCGGCCACGTGCCGATGCACAAGATCAAGCAGAACATGGACAAGCAGCTCGCGGTCTGCGGCGAAGCACCGTTCTATACGCTGGGACCGCTCACCACGGACATCGCGCCGGGCTACGACCACATCACATCAGGCATAGGCGCGGCGATGATCGGCTGGTTCGGAACGGCAATGCTTTGCTACGTCACGCCAAAGGAGCATCTCGGCCTCCCCGACCGCGACGACGTCAAGACCGGCGTCATCACCTACAAGATCGCCGCCCACGCCGCCGACCTCGCCAAGGGCCATCCGGCGGCGAAGGTCAGGGACGACGCGCTGTCGCGGGCGCGCTTCGAGTTCCGCTGGGAAGACCAGTTCAACCTGTCGCTCGACCCCGAAACCGCGCGGTCCTTCCACGACCGGACCTTGCCCAAGGAAGCGCACAAGCTGGCGCATTTCTGCTCTATGTGCGGGCCGAAGTTCTGCTCCATGCGTATCTCCCACGACATCCGCGCCGAAGCGCAGAAAGAGGGGATGGCGGCGATGGCGGCGAAATACCGCGAGGGCGGCGATCTCTACATGCCCGCGGACAAGACCGGCATTCCGCTTACGGCAGAAGCGTCATGAGGGTGCTGATCCAAGGGGCCGGCATCGCCGGCCTCACCGCAGCCTTCGAACTCGCCACCCGCGGCGCCGCGGTGGCCGTCGCGGAGACAAGGCATGATCTGGGCGGCAACGCGTCGTGGTTCGCCGGCGGCATGCTGGCGCCATGGTGCGAGCGTAAACGCGCCGAACAGCCGGTGCTGGATCTCGGACGCGGAGCCGCCGACTGGTGGGATCTGGCGACGCCTGGCCAGGTGACACGGGCCGGAACACTGGTCGTGGCCGCGCCGCGCGATGCGGGCGAGCTCGACCGCTTCGCCAGCCGCACGACGGGTCACCGGCGTGTCGATCAAGACGAAATCGTGCGCTTGGAGTCCGACCTCGCCGGCCGTTTCCGCCGTGGACTGGTCTTTGCCGACGAGGCCCATCTCGACCCCCGGCAGGCCATGGCGGCTCTTCATGAGAAGCTCATAGCCATGGGGTCGAATTCCGTTTCGGCACCGACGCTCAAGCTGTTTCCGGTTTCGACCATCAGATCGACTGCACGGGAAGCGCGGCGGCCGACGGCAGACTGCGCGGCGTGCGCGGCGAGATGCTGATCCTGCGCACACCCGATGTCTCGCTGTCGCGCCCGGTCCGGTTGCTTCATCCGCGCTTTCCGCTCTACGTCGTGCCGCGCGCCGACCACCATTTCATGGTTGGCGCGACGATGATCGAAAGCCAGTCCGGGGGACCGATCACGGTCCGTTCGACGATGGAGTTGCTCGGCGCGGCCTGCGCGCTCCATCCGGCGTTCGGCGAGGCCGAGATCCTTGAAACCGGTGTCGGGGTCCGTCCGGCTTTTCCCGACAATCTGCCGCGCGTCGAAACGAGCGGAGGCACCGTCGCGATCAACGGGCTTTATCGCCATGGGTTTCTCCTTGCGCCCGCCATGGCGCGGCAAGCAGCCGAATTTGTCTTCAGACACGACGAACCCGTGGAGTCTACCCATGAAACTGATCGTCAACGGCGAAGCGCATGAGGTTGCCGCCACCACGCTGGCGGAACTGCTTGCCGCGCTCGACTACGAGGGCGATTGGCTGGCAACGGCCGTCAACAGCGACCTCGTGCACAAAGCCCATCGGGCGGAGTTCCAGTTGAGCGACGGCGACCGGATCGAAATCCTCTCGCCCATGCAGGGAGGCTAGCGATGCTGGAGCTTTTCGGGACGACGCTTCCCTCTCGCCTGCTACTCGGAACGGCGCAATATCCGTCGCCAGCCATCCTCGCCGATGCGGTTAAGGCGTCGGGCACGTCGGTGGTGACCGTCTCGCTGCGCCGTGAGATGGCAGGCGGCAGGGCCGGGGAAAACTTCTGGTCGCTGATCCGCGCGTTGGGCATGAGGGTCCTGCCCAATACCGCCGGTTGCCACTCCGTCAAGGAAGCGGTCACGACCGCGAAGATGGCGCGCGAAGTGTTCGGCACGACCTGGATCAAGCTCGAAGTGATCGGCAATCACGACACGCTGCAGCCGGACGTGTTCGGCCTGGTCGAAGCCGCGCGCATCCTGTGCGAGGACGACTTTGCGGTGTTCCCCTACACGACCGACGACCTCGTCGTCGCCGAGCGGCTCCTGGAGGCGGGCTGCAGGGTGTTGATGCCGTGGTGCGCACCGATCGGTTCCGCCCTCGGACCGATCAACATGACGGCGCTGCGCTCGATGCGGGCGCATTTCCCTGACGTCCCACTGATTGTCGATGCAGGGCTCGGAAGGCCATCGCATGCGGCAACAGTCATGGAACACGGCTTTGACGCCGTGCTGCTGAACACGGCGGTCGCCAAGGCGGCCGACCCCATCGGCATGGCGCGCGCATTCGGCAAGGCGGTCGAAGCCGGTCGCGAAGCCGTTCGCTCGGGAATGCTCGAGCCGCGCGAGGTCGGGATGCCGTCGACGCCGACAATCGGCAAGGCCGCTTTCTCATGAAGCTCGATCCCTTCTACCTGATCGTCGACAGCGCCGCGTGGATCGAGCGGCTGGTGCCGCTCGGCGTCAAGCTGGTTCAGTTGCGCATCAAGGCTATGGGCGAAGCCGGGTTACGAGCGGAAATCCGCAAGGCGAAAGCCTTATGCGCCGAGCACCAATGCCGGCTCATCGTCAACGACCATTGGCAGCTGGCCATCGAGGAAGGCTGCGACTTCGTCCATCTCGGTCAGGAGGACCTGCAGAGCGCCGACCTCGGGCGGATACGCGCAGCCGGTATCAGGCTCGGGCTCAGCACGCATGATCATGCCGAACTGGAAACGGGGATGGCCGCCGGGCCCGACTATGTCGCGCTCGGACCGATCTACCCGACCATCCTCAAGGCGATGAAATGGGCTCCGCAAGGCCTTGAACGGATCGGCGAGTGGAAGCGCTGGGTCGCGCCGATCCCTCTGATCGCCATCGGCGGCCTCAATCCTGACCGGCTCGACGGTGTTTTTGCAGCCGGCGCCGACAGCGCCGCGGTGGTCACCGACATAACGTTGAATTCCGATCCCGAGACGCGGACCCGGGAATGGATCGCAAGGACGGAGCGATGGCGCTGAGACGGGAACCCCACGTCCTTGTCGTTGCTGGATCGGACCCAAGCGGGGGTGCTGGACTTGCCCGGGATATCGAGACGATCTCTTCCATTGGCGTGCGCACCTGCCTGGCCGTCACCGCGCTGACGGTGCAGACGCACGAGGGCGTTGCAGAAATACACTGTTCGTCGCCAAGCCTGGTGGCCGGCCAGATGCGCGCCGCGCTGCAGGCCAACGACGTGGCGGCCGTCAAGATCGGCATGCTGGCGACGGCCGGGACTGTGGCTGCCGTAGCCGCCGTGCTGCACGAGAATCATCACGTGCCGGCGGTGCTCGACCCGGTGCTGGCCTCGACCTCGGGCCGGGCGCTGCTGAACGCCGATGCCATTAGCGTCATGGAGCGTGATCTGATGCCGCTTTGCCGCCTGGTCACCCCCAATCTCATCGAGCTGGCGCTGCTTGTCGGCACCGAACCGGCAGCGGGCGAGGACGGCGTGCTGGAACAAGGACAAAGACTGCTGGCCGCCAGGCCCCAGGCCGTGCTGATCAAGGGGGGCCACGCTTCCGGACCGCGATCAACCGACATCCTGTTGCGCTCCGATCACGAGCCAATCCGTTTCGACGCACCGCGCCTTGTCGCATCGATGCGAGGAACAGGGTGCATGCTGGCCAGCGCGGTGGCGGCGCATCTGGCGAAGGCGAAGCCGCTTGAGGATAGTGTGCGCGAAGGCAAGCTGTTTGTTTTCGAGAAGCTGCAGAAGAAGACGGCCACTCGTGACAGCGCCTCACTGGCCCAGGCCTGTGTGAACGTCGTTCGCGACCGGAGGTAGCGGTGCTGACGCCCAAAACGTGGTTCCTGACGGATCAGGCGCGAGCTGCGCGTTCGCGCTTCAAGGTCGGCGAGGGCTACACGTACTGACCTCGCTCAGACCGACGCTCCGCGCGGCGCTGCCGCGGCGCAATTGGCCGCTGCCCGTGAGCAGGCCCTGGTGACCGTGGCGACCTATCGTCAGATCGTCGGGGCAGGAGCCGGGGGGCGCCCCTGCTCGGATCGATGGAGTACATCTGCAAAGTTAGACGCCTTAAGGAAGCGAGATCGTCTGACCACCCGCGTTTGCAGTAGGTGCTTGAAGCTTTGAGCCTTGAGAAGCTTCCGTTTACCCATCGCCCGACTCCGTGCACGACCAAGGGGCCGGGAGCTTTGTCGAGTCGGGCGGATGAATGAGATCGCGCAAACCAATCTCGGCCCGCCGAAGGCGCCAAATCCAACCAATGACGGTAACCCGCTGAAACCACCCACTTCTTTTTGGATCGGACAGATATGGTAACAATTAGACCCCAAGTTGCGGGCAAATTGGGAGCATTCCGATGTCTGAATGCTGAAAAGATAGTCTTGAAAAGGTATTCATTACGGAAATGGTCTAACGAGCAGCCCTGACCAGCCTCTCAGCAAGTCTTGTCTTTCGAGCGATGATCTCTGATCCTTCATAGGAAAGGTGGCCGCTGTCTCGGTAGAGAGATTTGCCGTCAATCTCGGTTCTGCATTTTGTATCGTCGCAGAGAAAGTCGTGGTAAGAGACAACCTCTACGTCCGCTTTCACAGCCACTTGGTTCAAGAGCTCAAGAGTGCGGGATCGCATCCGGCGATAATCGGTGACATAGATTTGGCAATCACTGTGCCGCCCGAGCATAAGATTTCCTCTCACCTTTCGCTCAAGGCAATCGCCGATATCGAAACCTGCGACTGGCGGGGGAGCAAGTACGACCACTCGCCTGCCCAAAGCGCGAACGGCCTCGATGAGAGACTTGATACCCTCAACGGCTCCATCTACCGAAGTGTCAACTTCCGTGAATGTCCGGTCACGCCTCTTCAGCAGCATGAAGTCTTTGGAGTCAGGGGCGTCAAATGGGCTCGAAATGACAACGGTCTTTATCCCCGGCCGATTTTTCAGGATACCCAAAACATTGTCATTGAAGCGAATACAGTCCTCGGCGAAGGAGGGAGACGCTACGCGCTTGAACGCAGCAACGCCGATGGCGGGGAAGCACCCGCTCATCGTGAGTTGAGCCAGACCGGCCTCTCCGATCGTCTTGGCCAAGCCGGGAACCAGTGCCATGGCAAATGAATCGCCCCAGACCAGCAATTCGGGCCTGTTCGTCGTCTGGCAGGCCTCCGGAATGGCCAGGGGAGGCGATCCAGATGTGAAATCACATTGCCTTGCCAGGCCGTAATTGATCCGTCGGCTCTCGGAAAAGCCAACCCTACTTTCGGCTGCGCCAATGTCGACTGACGATGCGAAGCCGAGAAGAACCGTTGCGGCAAGGAGCCCTGAGGCCATCCGTCCACGAGATGCGAAGAATCCCTGCCGGAACGGCTTTTCCACGAAACGGTGAAGAACTAAGCTTGCTACAACTGAGAAGGCAACTGCCGCATAGATCGCAAGCGCGGGAGGCTCTGCCAGCCAAGCAGCCCGCACATATACAAGCACCGGCCAATGGACCAGATAGAGCGAGTACGAAATATCCCCGATCTTCGCCATGCTTCGAACCGCCACATTATCCCTGCTGGGCGACAGCAGGAGGATTAGGGTTGCCAAGCAGACCAAAGCGGCATCCACGATCAGGTTCTGCGAACCAAGTCCAATGGGAATAAGGAGGATAAGCACGAGCGCCGGGAGGCGCAGCGCCGCAAACTTGGCCGCCACGCGAGCGCTGGCGGGAAGCAATGCCCCGAGCGAACCAATCGCTATTTCCCAAAAGCGGGTCGGCATAAGGTAAAATGCAGCGTATGGGTGACGAATGGCCACGTAGAGACACAGTGCGAGGCTGGCAACCAGGAGCAAACTAACCGCTGTAAGCCGCCATCTCTTGGGAGCCAAGGCCAAGAAAGCGGGAAGCAGCAGATAATACTGTTCTTCGACAGCGAGCGACCAGAAATGCAGGAGAGGCTTCGTTTCGGCCGATTCGCCGAAATAGTCCGCCTGATTCCAGAGAACGATATTGCCGGTGAATGTGAGCGCCCCAAGGACTTGACTTCGGAAGTCTCCCAGACCCACATCTGATAGGAAGAAGGGTGCAGCGATCGTCGTGAGCGCAATGACCACATAGGCCGTGGGCAACAGGCGCTTCGCACGACGATAATAGAATTCCCAAAAGCTGAACCGTGACTGCTCAAGCTGGGTCGCGATGAGGCCGGTGATCAGAAAGCCTGAAATTACGAAGAAAATATCCACGCCGAGATAACCAAACGGCGCGATTTGGGTATGATAAAGGACAACCAGCAGGACAGATAGACCCCGCAAGGCCTGGACATCGGCTCGAGAGTCTCGCGGCATAGAAGACCTGATGAAATTCAATGTGCCCGTGTACAATCATCCGCTGGATCGATAGCGGTCATCTGCCGGCACTCGCCCCACATATAACTAAGAAGCTGCCGGCTGCAGGTGTCGGAGATACTTGGTTCCATTATTGTTGTCTTTCTAATGGAGCATGCCCGCTACTTCGTATAATCGATTGTTTGAATGCCATACTTCCAGGCTATGGATCGCTCGCACACGCCTTTGGCTCGACGCTTTGACGGAGGGAAAAAACTTACGGTGACGCAACAGTCGGCAACCTCCCCAACGGCAAGAATGCGCCGGCCTTGTCGCGCGCGAAGTCGTGCTGCGTCATCGGATAGGTCTGCCCGCGGTGACGCAGTCGATCGCCTATAGCCGGCCGACAGTCGGAAACAGCACCCAGATTGGCGCCGCCAGGCCGGCCCGGCCTGCCACAGGAACTCAAATCTGTGCGCACCCTGCAGCGAAACCAGTTCGGCACCCTGCCCGACTACAACAGACGAGATGCCATCGCCATGAAGGGTTGGCGGTCTTGTGCCACATGTCCTCGCGGGCCGCTGTTGAAGGCCGGTGCTGTGGCCGCGCCAGTCCGGCCCATTGCGCGACAGGCGGACGCATCAGGCAATGCAGGGCGCCCACATGGCCGGTGCACAGATCGTCGACCAGGCGTTCGAAACCACGACGCTCCACAGCGCCGCTTGCGCTTCGTCCCAGATCCTCGTCGATCACCTCTGCTTTGCGGAACCCCCAAGCGCCGCCCGACATCGACAAGCTCATACTAGCATGCCCATGCCGAGAGCAGCGGCCGGAAGCCGCGAGGGCAGCATCGGGTGCATCAAACACCACGGCAGGCGCGTCACCTCTCGACCGGAGGCAGACGAGCGACTGATACAGTCACATGAACGATGCTTTCCGAAAGCCCTTCTTCGACATTCTCGGGCTGATCTCGCTCCAGCACGAGCTTAGACGCCTAAACCACGCTGCATGAACCGTCGTGTACGGAACCGTACGCACGGTGGTGTGGGAGCAGGGAGACCGCAAGGCGCCCAGCCGACGGTGGCTCAAGGTTGAGCTGGACCTGCGCCTGAGTGGACTGACGCTCATAAACGATGGCTTTGCGCCTGAGCAGGGCAATCGGAATGAGATTACCGCTCGTCATCGCAGCTCTCCTCCTCCGTTGCGACGCCGGCGACCATCAGTACGTTGGCGAGCCGGGCTGTCACTATCGTCGGTTGCGCTGAACTCAGCCCGTTCAGCTTCTGCGAGTCGAGTGGCAAGCTGAGTTGGCGAACGACGACGAGAGATCGTGTCGAGGGTGCAGGGTTCTCATGTTGCGCCTTTGTGATGGTGAAACCATCTGGAGAGCCTCGCCGGAAACCGCGTTCGATCAAGAGATTGTTAAGCTCAAGCAGCGCGGCAAGCGATACGCGCGGGGAGCCAAGGTCCATCGCCGCGCAAGCCACGGGACTCGACCACCAGGCCGGAGCGGTAACGAAATGCCTGGGCGCTACGAGATGAATGATCCGGCCGCACCGACAGTCCGCCCGCGACAGACGAATCAAGGCTGATTCACTTCGTCGCAGGTCAGCCTGCCTGAACCGGAACGCGGGTCCTGCGCGCCTCGTGGACCCGCCGGTAGTCGAGACCTTCGAGCCGCGCCTACAACTGCGCGGCCGTCTGCGGCAAGCCATTGAGCGATTCCTTTTTCCGTCGTGCGAGCGCAGAAGTGCGGCCACCCGAATAGATCGGTATGATCAATGCCGCACCGATGCTGGCTGAGCTAGTCGTGCCGTCCTACTGGCTGACGATAGGCGAAGTGTTGCAACAGGCGCTCAAGACGCCACAAGTGGAAAATGTGGCAGAAGCGCACCTTCGGCCGGTTTCGGTGCCGCGTGGACCAGATGCTCCGAGCCGAGGGTTGGCAGGGTGCTCGCTTGATGCGGTCACGGAAGCCGCATTAGACTCGCCGGCAACAGCTTCGACACGGGGCGGCCCTGAGCTGCTTGAGGAGGGCGAACGGTTCAATAGCGACCCGCCGAAGTGAGGCGCGGAGTGCCGCGGATTGCGCGTGAATGCATCCAAAACGTGAATGTTCTTAATTGAAGCAATCGATTTCTCTAGTCGACGGATGATGAATATGAAGGCGTCACGAGGACGAGGATGCGATCTGGGACACCCACTCGGCGCAGATAGCTCGGACCATCTACCCGGTGAGAATGGCCGCCACCAACCGCATACCGTCGGTGAGGACAATGACAAGCTCACCGGCGGTCCCGACGAGAATGTCGTCTATGCGCCGACGTGAAGGCCTGCGTGATGCGCTGGTCGTATGCCGAGTTGTTCGGCGTAGTTGCGATGTTACCACATCACACCACAGTTCCCGTCATGGCAACCGCAAATCACAAACTCAGTTCACGTCGAGGAGCGAAAGCAATATGCATCGTCGTAGTCTGATCAAAGGGTTCGTTGCACTCGGCGCATGTCCCATTTGCGCTGAGGCCGCCGCGGCGGCGGGCACCCATTGGGGATACGCCGGCCCAGCCGGGCCCGAACACTGGGGCGATCTGGATAAGACAAATTTCGTCTGCTCGGCGGGCACACAGCAGTCGCCGGTCGATATCAAGGGCGCGGTCAAAGCGGATATTCCGCACATCGCCATAGGTTGGCACAAGGGCGGCGGCAGGATGGTGAACAACGGCCACACCATTCAGATCAACCTGCCGCAAGGCAGCACGCTCACTCGAGGGGATCGTGTCTATGAGCTGCTCCAGTTCCATTTCCATGCGCCAAGCGAGCACCACGTCGCGGGCAAGAGCTTCCCGATGGAAGCGCATTTTGTCCATAAGGACACCGACAGCGACACTCTGGGTGTGCTGGGCGTGTTTCTAGCGTCAGGCGCCACAAATGCCAGCTTTGCCATGCTTGCTGCAGCATTCCCCGCAACATCAGGCGAAGAGGCAGCCGTCGACGAGGTCGACCCGAACGGGCTTCTGCCGGCTTCGCTTGGCTACTGGACATATGAAGGATCTTTGACGACGCCGCCGTGCACCGAAAACGTCGACTGGATGGTGGCGACGGAACCGGTTGAGGTCGACCCAGCGGACATCAAGCGGTTTACCTTGCTCTATCCCCGGAATGCGCGGCCTATCCGATCAGCCAATCGGCGCTTCATCCTGGGCCTCCGCTGAGGCACCTGCCGCCGCTCCGGGTCGCGGAGGCGCCTCTTGGGCGCTCATTCTGATCCTGGAGCGGACCAAGACAAATTTAAGCCGTCCAAGGAGAGAGGTAGGCGTGGCTTTCCTGTTCCAGCAGCATCCGGCCGCATACCAAACCCAGGTGGCGCTGGAATTCACGTCGGACCTTCGCCAGGCGTACACCACGGATCAAACGCCGCTTCCTTGGGAAACATGGCTCAGTTCCGACAAGGCAATTCTAATTGCGCTAGCCGCCTCGATTGCGCTCTTGGTCGGGACGCAGTGGCAGGCTCCCGAGATCAACGACGCCGTCCTAAGCGAGCTGCGAACCATTCAGATCAACGATGCATTGCTCCAGCGGGACGTCGCCCGTGCGCGAACCGATATGGCATTGGACTTCCGTTCGGTTGCGTCTACCGGACAGGCGCTGCAAAGCAACGTCGAAAACTTGCAACACCATCTCGAGATTTCGCCCGATGAGAGCTCCGGGGAATCCGCACTGCTCGCGCAGCTTAAAAATTCGATCAAAAACACTGAGGCTGCCATCTCAGCCTGGGTCAAGCAAAATCAGCTCATGAAAAGCTCTGTCGCAGACCTTGCTCGCTCGATTTTTCACCCTGGAGAGGCACCGTCGGGCAGGTTTGAACTTTCCAAGCTAGTGGTGTGGCTCAACCTCGCATCGCACA
Source organism: Mesorhizobium sp. WSM3859 (assembly GCF_002295065.1). GTDB lineage: Bacteria > Pseudomonadota > Alphaproteobacteria > Rhizobiales > Rhizobiaceae > Mesorhizobium. Next base: position 18,997 of record NZ_NSGG01000015.1, on the reverse strand, counting down.
TGGATCAGCCTCTCGAGCGATTTGCCAGGCAGGCCCGGGCTGCCGCGGATGTTTTGGGCAAGGCCGGCGCTGCCGTGTCTTCCTTATGGAGGTTGGACCAAGCTGCCAATCAGATCGCATCCCTCGACACGTCCTCCAAGGCCGCTGAACTGGAGCGGGAGCATCTGAAAGGCTACAGCCTGGCCAGCGCGCAAGCGCAACGTGCGCGACTTTTGTTTGGCTTGCTGTCCATATGCATCTGCTTGTTTGCGATCATTCGATCCTCCAGACAGCATCTGCGGACGAACCGACTGAAAAGGCGGTTGGAGCTTGAAGAGGCGATGAGCGAGATCGAAGCTCGCTTCAACGACAGTACAGCAAAGAACGACGCGGCGCGCTTTTCCACCGAAGCAGCGCTTAGACTCGTTCAACGCGTTTTCGATGCGGATCAATGCGCGCTTGCTCTGGTTGATCCGAGCCTCAGCAGGCATACTGAGTGCTTTGCGGCAAACACGTGCACACCCGTCTGGAACGTCGCCCTTATTGATGAAGTCGTTTCACTTGTCCGCGCCGGACGGCCAGTGTTTCGCGTATTTCCTGCGGCCGAAGTGGTTCGGACCGCCATAGGCACTTCCGGTGTTTGTCAAATTGTTGCTTGCAGGGCCGCCGATCAGCCGGCTGCGGTTTGCATCCTTGTTTTTGAACGAGATCGCTCACTCCCCTCAGCTGACGACCTCCCGGTTCTTGCCAGTGCTATCGTGCGTTTGAGCCACCATCTTGAGATGCAACGTGTAAATGCCGAACGCGACCTTCTGGTGAGTCGATGGGAGCATTTGGAAAGGTTAAGGACCGTCGGCACGATCGCAAGCGGCGCCACACATGAGTTCAACAATATTTTAGGGGCAATAATCGGATATTCAGAGGTTGCCCAAGGTCTTGTACGTCGTCCGTCTAAAATTCGGAACCACATCGACCAAATCATCTTAGCTGGACACCGAGCCAAGCTGATCGTTGACCAGATCTTGTCACTCAGCCGAAATCGAAAGCGCGTGGCAGTACCTATCAGCGTCTCCGAGATTGTTATGGATCTTGCGCCATTGCTGCGGGTTACAGTTCGTGCGGGTGTTCAGTTGAACTTCAAGATCAACGAGTGGCGAACGGTGGTCGAGGGCAGCCCGACCGAGATACAGCAGATCCTCATGAATCTGTGCAAGAACGCGTCGGAGGCTGTCTTGAACCAGGGCCGTGTCGAGATTAGCGTTTCTCGCGCCCAGGTGTGCCAAACAAAGCCGCTGGCTCAGGGCACCTTGAGACCTGGAGATTACGTTCTCCTCTCCATCAGCGACGATGGCCCAGGAATTGCAAGTTCGATACTTCCGCATGTCTTTGAGCCCTTTTTTACCACCCGCTCTCGCCTGGGCGGGACCGGGCTGGGTCTTGCCGCGGTTGACAGGCACGTGAGCGCGCTCGCAGGATGCCTTGACGTCACCTCGGTTGTTGGCCGAGGTACCCGCTTCGATATCTACTTACCGGCCTCCGAAGAGGAGCCAGTCAGCGCTGACATCGCTGTCGGCCCATACGACGGATCACTTGGCAACGGAGAAATCATTGCAGTCGTGGAGCCCGACCCAGCAGAGTTGGAGACCTACAAGAAGAAAATCGCCGCGCTGGGTTATAAGCCGGTCGGCTTCGCGACCTTCGAAAGCCTTTGCGGCTGGATCGAGAGTGGGAAGGCAGCCGACCTGCTGATTTTGGGTAAAGCGCCTTTCTTCGAGCGAGGACGAGCCGAACCCATATGCCCCACCCTCATGGCGGTGCCTGTCATAGTCGTCGGTGAGATCGACCCCATGCCGGTCACATTTGATAATCAGGCCTTCGTCTTTTGGTTATCGAAGCCGGTCTCATCCCGGACAATGGAGCATGCGGTCCGTACCATGATGATGGCATGATGCCGCCGACTCGCTCAGGCTACCCAAGCAATCTGAGAAGGCCCGTCAAAACGTCAAAAGGACATCGACGCAGAACAAAATGACGCGTCTGGTCACCGACTTATGGATCCCGAGACGTTATTCCAGCTTAGTGCTTGTTGAGAAGGTCGGCTACTGTCTCTCCCCGTCGCCGGGCATCGGCGGCGAGCCATACCTCTCCCACCTCATACACGTCGCCTTGGGTACGGAACGGGACAATGACGTCAATGGCAGCCGACAGCATGTCGAGAAGCGTGCGGTCTTCCACAGCGGCTCCTTGCGCGCTGCTCTTGACGAGTGAAAAGAGCTTTTTAAAACCTTGGACCGGATCCGCCCCATGAATCGTTGATATCGATCCCGCATGGCCGGAGACGACTTCGCTAAGGTAGGCCCAAGCGGCATCATCGCGCATCTCGCCAAGCAATATTCGATCAGGGCGCATGCGCAAGCTGGCTTGCAGCAGTTGCTCGGCTGTCACCGTCCCAACGCCTGCTCGGTCCTTCGGATAGAGTAACCGAACATGGTTCTCGTGCGGGATTGCAAGTTCGAGCGTGTCCTCGATACTGATCAACCTCTCTTGGGGGGGTATAGCGTCGATCAAAGTCTTGCTCATCGTCGTTTTGCCGCTTCCAGTAGGTCCGCAAAGCAGCATCGTAAGTCGCCCGCAAACGCAGGCCCGCAGAAATTCCTCCAAATCACCACGGTCGTAGTGCTGAAGAATCGTTTCGTCCTGCCGCTCCTGGCGCTCTTTTCTTGACCGCCACTGATTCCAACGGGAGTATTCGTAGCGAGAACAAACTTCCTTGAGTTCGGTCACACGACTTGAGGGACGCCGTATCGTCAGGCTTATTGTTCCTGAGGGTACAGCGGGCGGCAAACAGATCTGCAGCCGCTCTCCGTTCGGCAACTCAGTCGCACACAGGGGGCTTTGCGGTCCGACATCTTGCTTGCGCAACGCTCCAGCGAGTATCGCGATGTCCTCCAGATCGTCATAAGATAGCGGTAGCGGATGTTTCGTGAAAACGCCGGCCTGTCGGACAAAGGCTTCCCCCGGCCGGTTGATAGCGACCTCTTCGGTTCTTGGCTCCTCAAGCCATTTTAGAACGGGCTCGAGTAGCAAACGCAACTGAGGATCAGCCTCCGATCGCATTGTTGTCTCTCCTGCGTTCGCGATGTCGGGGGCTTGGCGCCGCGGCAGTCGCTCTAAGATCGTATACATCTGAGAAATCGAGGTCCCGAGCCACAAAGATGGACACAGCATCTCCCTGGTTTTTCTTCAGGGTAGGCGGAATGTTGACCGTCGCTCTCAGTGTCGTCTCGACGGCTTGTCCACCATTGCTCTGGAAGCTGTTGATGCCGCTTCCTCCGCCAGAGCTGGCCGCGTATTGACCGGCCGCCTGAAACGCGCCTTGGATGACGCTCATGAGAATCGCGCCGCCAAAGCGTTCCCGGAAGTGCTCGTCCACCATGCCAGGCATTCCGGAGCGGCCGAGCTCGTCAGCGCCCGGCGACGCTATCGAAACGAGGGCATGGTCTGGTGTTTCGATGCGCGTCCAGAGCACGAAGACACGCGCATCCCCCTGCTGGAGACCACGCTGGATTTCGCCAATCACGGTCGTCCCGCGGTCCAAGAGCACGACATTGTTGGTTGTGCCGCGGATGTCTTTAGGTAAGACGCACTTCACATAGCCGGGTAAATTTGTGTCGATTGCCGTCTGCAAAATGCAGGGAATGATCGTTCCTTGAGTAACCACGAGATCAGGGTGCTGCAAAAGCGTGGCCCGGCTCGGCTCCTGTATATCGGACTTCAATCGGCCTGAAAGATCGCCATCGATTGAACTCTCATCCTGGGTCGTGGGAGCATCCTTATGGTTGTCTTCGCTCCGCTGACCGTCATTGGGCATTTGACTGCTGCTAATATAGGCGAAAATTGGTGTTTCCTCCGGCGGCGCATCAGCTGGCGCCGTTGGGGGCGGCGTGGATGGTGCAGGATCTGCCGCCTGCGCCGCCTGCGCCGCCTGCGCGGGTGCTGGAGGTTCGGGAGCAATCTCCATTGGCACGGGGCGGAATGGCTCGGCGTTGGCGACAATTGCCGGTTTTGGCTGAGATGGCTCGTCTTGTGTGCTGGAACGACCTCCGAGCCAGATGAGCGATAGAGATGAAATCAGAACAAGAGCAGCGACGGCCAACTTCTGCGATCCCGAAACATGCCGGCGGGTCGGCTCGGTGACCATCGATCCCGATGCATGGACATCATGTGCCGCCTGTGGGCTGGTTTCCTTCATCGGCCCGAGCCTTTCAAAACGCGCCACACGTCGGGTGTCACTGTACCGGTCCCTGGCGCTCTTCCTAAAGGATCATAAGCCCTGTTGAAAATGGACAAAACCGTATTGCCATCTCTCAGACGCCATTCCCGGGCGACTGCGGATACTTCAACATAGTCCCCTTTGACCGTGTAATTGGCAGCGGCTTCCTTGCCGTCGGGATTGATAACGTAGAGGGAGGGTATGCGGGAATTGCTTGCGAAGCCAAATACGGTCGTAAAGCCATTATCGAAAACTTCCAGCGGCGCCAGCGATCGATCGCCCTTTGCGACGTAGTGAAAATTGCTTTCGGCCGTTGCCGCAGGCCGATTGAACAAATCCTGAACTCTCTGTTGCTGCAGCACTTTCGCGCGGGCCTGACCAAGAACCGAGCGCCTTTCTGCTTCCTTTCTCTTATCAGCAGCCTCATCATCAGGATAGGTGAACTGCACACTGTAGTATAGGTCAGGTTGCTTCTCGTCCAGTTTTGGCATCGCTCTCGTTGAAATACTGAAGACGTATCTCCGTGTACCCGACTCACTCTCGGCCAGCACGATGACCGGTTGCGGCGCGAGCATCCGGCTAGCCTTAAAAAAGAGGTAGTTGGCACGTGGGAGCGCAGCCAGGTCTTTGCTATTGGACACGGCCACGGCTGCGACGGTTTCGTTGGCAGCGAATGTGACAACCAGCGTTGCCCCCACTGCGGTCGACAGGTGCACCACTTCGTCAGCGCGGTAGGCAAGGTAGCGCATCCGCGCATCATGCTTGCCGGCAAGTGGTGTGTCTTCCGCGCACGCCTCCATCGTCAGGAAGAGTGAACAAGCCACCGCGAGAAACGCTCTTTTTTTCATGGCTGCACATTGCCCAGGTTGGATACGGTATCTTCCGAGGCTTGATAGGACGTGACGAGTAGACCTCCCGGATTGGTGAGCCTCGATTGGCCAGGCAGACCCGTCAAGCGCTCGTAGCGGATGGTAGCTGTCCAGGTGGTCACCATCGGCATCTGCCCATCGACAACAAGCGTACGTTTGTAACGGATCTGTTGAACGTCCGGACTGATGTCGTTTGAGGAAATATGCCCAACCTCGAGCTTGCCGCGCTTGCCGACCGTGACTTGCGGCGAAGTGGGATTCGGATAGTTGAAGAAATCTTGATATTGCTGTTGCACGGCCGGTGCGCTGAAACTAGATACGAGGTCATAGGCGTATTGGGCCGTATCTGCCGTGTAGCCCTCGCGCAGGCGTACATACTCCCATAGCGAAGCATTTATGACGGCTCGGTCTTGGGTTGCAGGCAGTTTTGAGATTGACACTTGGCTGTCAACGGTCCCGTCCGGCCGTACCCAGAGGAACACAGGTACGAGCTTGGCCAACGGGACCATGGCAGCGATGGTAAATGCTTGGGCAACGTTTCCTAGAACCGCCGCCGCCGCAAAGGCTATAAGGGCCTTTGACAGGCGCCGCGCAGACTTCGCTCGTGAAGTTTGAAACGCTTCCACCTCCTTGTAGTGGGCGGCTAGCCTTTCTCTGTCCACCAGAAGGGCATGTTCAGGAAACTTCACTTGGGCTCTTCCGCGCAATCGACCTGAAGATCCTTAGGCGTGGTTTCCCATTGTCCCACGTTGAGTTGGAATGGCGCACCCGCGCAGGTCGCAAGCCGATCGGTCGTCTTGCAGGCGGCCAAAGCTAGGATTGATAAGATTAGACAATATTTCATTTTTTAGCACCGCGCTTTTCGATTGATTAACCGCCCGCCGTTTTGGCAAAGTGGCGACTGAGGCTGTTAGGCGGTCGGTTCGCACCGGCCAAAGAGCCGCCGGCGATGCTGCTGGCGATCGCCGGAAGTGCGACGATCAAAGCGTCGCCAGCTAGGAAAAGCATGTCGAGTTCGTAAAGCCCGATGATCTTGGCTGCTGTTGTACCGGAGGCTTTGATCACCACAAGCATGATTCCCAGCGATACTGCTTCGGCCGCAATAACTATGGTGGCAACGATGTTGAGGAGGAGAAGCAGCAGCCCATACGAGAGCAGTTGGCCGATCCATTTGGCAGCCATGTCTCGAGTATGATCAAAAAGGTAGCCTACAAGAACCAGCGGGCCGATTGCCAAGAGCACCTTCGTCAGAATTCCGACGGCATCATAGATCTCAAATGCTGTCCACAGCGCACCGTAGAAAACCCATTGCGCCCCCTCGAAAGCAAGTATGTCCTGTCCATTCATAGGGCCTATCTCGGAAGCAATGCCTTGAATTGCATACTGAGTTGCAGAAAACATGAAGTCGAGCTTCTGGGGGATACTTGTAAAAGGCAAGTCGCTGCCACTGATTTGATGAGCAAGCCTTGGAATCGTGTCGTCGAAGACCGATTCAATGTACTTCTGGTAGTTGTCCTGCTCTAAGATAAGAGCAACGACGATCGATACCATGATTACGCGCGAGATACCCCCGCGCGCGTCGACTTGACCACGCATGACCAGACAGCCTTGGATTATTATCCAAAGCGTCACACACGCAACCAGAGGCGCACTGACCGCCGCTTGGACGTTTTCAACGACGTTTTGCAGGCCTAACGTAAAGGCCTGATCAAAGATCGTGTGTATCGTCGTGAATGGCGCGGGAATTTTGAAATTCATGGCCTGAGCCTGATTTGTCCCTGATCAGCGCAACTGAGCCCGATGAACTCTGCGTCGTTCACGGGAGGATGCTAAACATCTTGGCGGTGTCCTGGCGTTCGCGACGCTGCGTTGCGGCCTCCTCCGCGGCGTGAAGGCTCCCTTGTGCGGTGGCCATCGTCAGCAGACTGGTGGCCTGGACATTTTGGATGATCGCATCGTGAATCTGCTTGAGGACCAGACCGTTGGTCACTGTGGCCTGCACAATATTTCGCGAGCGGGAAAGCTGACCAAGCGTGTCGCTGTTGTTCTTAAGGCGCTTGTCCATTACGTCCAGAGTGTCGGCTGCAAGAGCTGCGGCATTGGCCGCACCAGTGATTTGCCCGTTTAACAGTTTCCCTTCCGCATCGGTGCCGGTGACTATCCTAGTTGGGTCCTGCGAAATGTTACGCGCCATGGTCGAAACTGGCGCCCGAGCATCAAACATCTGCCCCTCCAGCTTATTGCCCGACGGGTAGTGATTTCCTTGGTTCAGGGCGCCCAGCAGTCCCGTGACAGCAAATGACGACTTCAGCATCTCCACCATTTCGATCGTGGTAGCGAGCGTCTCGACTGACTTTACAAGGATCGCCGCAGTGGAACTCGCTGTTAGGGCCGATTGTATTTCTGTTGCCGGGTCGCTGACAATAAATTGGGACCGGGCCTGTGTGCTCAGCAGAAAGGAAGCAGCAAGCGTTGTTACTGCGAGCTTGGCAAATCTCATGAATATTCCTCCGTCAGTCTTGAACTTCGTGGTAACGAGCCATGAACTTATCGAGCCACGCACTTGGGGCATCGCCGTGCTGGTCACGAAGCTGGTCGGCAAAGCGCACGGTGTTGGCCCGCCCCGAGAGCACGGCTACATATTCGCGCATCTGGCCAAGATCGAATTCGCAAACAACACTCCCGCTGTCGCGCTTGAGCAAAAACTTGCGGCTGCCAATTGCCATTCCCTGGCGGATTGCCTCGAACTCTTGCGTGGTGCACTTCAAGCCATCGACATACGCAGCCCGGTCCGCCGTCGGTGATGGATAGAAAATCTTCGTCATGCATTGTGCAACGAGACTGGCTCCGAGGGGCGATTCAAGCACGTGTTCAGGCTGCTGCGTTGCGAGTATCAACATTCCGTTGTTCTTGCGAACAGTGAGCAAGAACTTGTCGATAACAGCCGAGAATTGGGGGTTGAGCAGATAGAAGCGAAATTCGTCGCAGCTCATGACGAACCGTCGGCCATCGACAACAGCGCCCACGCGGTGCAGAAGATATGCGGCGGCCGGCGCACAGACCTCCTCAAATTCCAGGAGCTGTGTCATGTCGAAGCCCGTAATGGAGGCATCCAGCCTTACTTCGTCGACATCGCCGTCAAAGGCCCATCCAAGCGCATTCCCTCTACACCACCGCTGCAGCCGCGCTCCTGCGCCCTCGGAGGCGCCGTGCAGCAGGAATTCGCGCAGGCCCGCAATTGAGCGCATGACGGGTTCGAACGAAAGTTGACGAACAATGCCACGTTCCAGTCGACGGCTTTCCTCCGGCGAGATCGGGCCACGGCCGTCGCTCTCGATTAAAGCCACCAGCCATTCGCGCAGAAAGTCCAACGAGGCGGAGGTATTGTCCAGTCCACGCAGAGGGGCCAAGCCGCTCGGAGCGCCTCTGCGCAACGCTAGATATGTCCCTCCGGTGGCTCGCACCAGCAGTTCACCACCCCGGTCCTTATCGAAAAAGACGATGGCACCATCGCGATCGACCACGCTTTGCTCAAGCATCGCGAGGATAAAGGTCATCAGCGTCGTCTTGCCTTTGCCGACAGGCCCGAATATCGCTGTCATGCCGACGTCATTCTCATGGGGGATGTAGTCGAAAGACGTTCCACCGTTCGTGCGAAAGCGCGCAACAGCTTTGCCCCAGTGGCCGGAAATGGAACCACTTGGGAAGTTCTCAAAAGAGACAAGCCCGGCAAAATTGTGCGAGGTGATCGCGCCGGGGCGCGTGCGCCACTTGTTGTTCCCCGGAAGTTGGGACCAGTACGCGGCCTCCATGCCGATACCCTCTTGGACGATAACGGCGCCCGCGTCGGCCAGCCTTGCGCGGGCATTTGCTGCCCGATCTGCAAGGCTGTGGAGGCTGTCCGCATAGACGCACAGACTCAGATGATGCGAACCCATGACGAACTCGTTGCTTGCCAGTGCGTCCTCTGCCTCGGCAAGTTCATTGATCTGGGTGAGAGCCTTGTCGCCAGCGCTCGTCATCTGGCTGGACTTAAGGCTAAGCTTCGCATGAGCTTGTGGCCGAGTGAGGAAGGAAAAGCTCTGGCTGAGGACAAGCGGGAAGTTGGCGGACAGCAAGGGATTTAGCATGCCTGGGCGCGTCGTCGCCGGATACTCACGGAACGAAAACAATGATCCCACGGAGCTACCGCGGGGTCTTCGAATCTCAAGCGCCCGCTTTCCGCAGATGACCTGGTCAGTGTAGATCGAGGCGCCAAGTGAGCCGGTAACCATCGGAACCGGAAGAAACCGGCAAGTCATTATCAGCCGAAGCGCCTCACCGATTTCCGTGAACAGCACGTCACCTTTCTCACGAATACCCAACCGGCGCAGACCGTAACCGCCGAGTGACCCAGCAATGATCTGCCAGAGGTCCTCCAGGCTTCGCATTTGTGTGGCCAGATCGTTGTCATTCCGCCTGGGGGATTTGGCAATGCGCCAGCCGATCTTGCCGATTGCGGTGCGGGGGAACACGACGACAGTGAGGAAGTGATCGTTGCGAAAGAGCTTGCCCGACAGCACACGGCTCTCGTAGGCCTCGCTCAGACTGCCAGCGAATGCACTTTGAAACTGGCGCGATGCCGGCTCCGCCACATCGTTGTTTCGCACAAGATGAGCGTATAGCGTGACATTGTCATCGGCGATGTTGCGCAAGAGAGTGTTGAACGCGCGGCAGCGCGAGTTGCGCATCTCAGCGTCTTCCAAATCAAACGGCAGCCCGTTGACGTGTGCCATGGCCATGATCGATCCGTCTTCCAGAAGGACAACCTGGTCGCTTAGATGACCGACATATGGAAGATAGATCTCGCCAGATCTCTCGGTCCGGCCACTGGCGCCAAACATCACACCATTCCTCTTCCGCGTTTCGGCACCCTGATCGGATTGGCGCTTACGCTCGCGCCGCCCCAGACCGGCCCGTCGACGCTTCTGCCGGCCGTCTGCAAATAGAGGAACGCGACGCTTGCGGCGTTATAGTCACGCTCAACAATCAGCCGTGCTCCGAACCAGAGTGGCACGAGCACGACTTCATAAAGTGGGTTCTTTAGGATAATGATGACGAGCCCCGCCAACATCATGAGCAATCCGGCCAGCGTCAGCGGCACCCCCAAAAACAGTGCGGGGCGTGTCGCCGCCACATAGAGGGTGCTCACTTCCAATCGGTCGCTCATCAGCCACCGCCTATGAGCGCCTTGCCCAGGAAACTGGCGCCAAACATGATGACGATTCCTCCAACGACACCCGCAACCAGGCCAAGTGAGGCACGACCGAACATCCAGGAGATACCGATGGCCACCAGTCCGAGCACGGCCAGTGATTGTCCGAAGGGACCAAGTATGAAGGTGCAGATATTCTGGACCATCTTGGCAGGATCCGTCCCTCCGGTCACCTGGGCCGCGGCTGGCCCGCTGGAGAAGACCGCCCACGCCACGCCTGCAGCAGCGGCCGGTACATATTCAGCCGTCATGCGCAGCATGGAAAAAGGCGAAGGAACACGCGTTTTAAGCGCACGAAGTATCTTGAGTGGCTTCATCATTGTATCTCCATGATTCAATCGAATACGAGTTTGTTCGGGGTCGAGGGTTCCCGCTCTTCCGCAGCCTGGCTGCCGGTCGGACCGGATGGATCGGCCCCGGAGCGGTCTGGCTGATAGGAGCCCCAGATATCCCAGGAATTTTGGTTGGGCTGCTTTCTATTGGCCTGTTGGCTCTGTTGGAGCAGAGGCGGCACAGCTTTTCGACCGGGTGCTTCAACATGTAGTGCATCTCGAGCGGTCGGCTCCATCGTTCGCTCAAGGTGACTTGAGATGTCCTTTGCGGCCGACTCGACCTTGCGTACATAACCGTTGGCGAAACCACGCGTGACGTCGCCCGTGTTATAGGCCGAGATGGCACGGCGAAGCGCCAGTTGCTGCGCCGGAGCAGTCGTGCCGCCGGCATACCGGCTTTCAAGCAAGTGGGCGGCAGCCGAAAGGGAGGCGCAGGGCTCGAAAGCCTTTTCCGGCGTGAGACTGAGCATGGGAAAGTTCTTGCTGTTTATCTGCATCAATCCAACATCGACAGAATGTTGTGCTTCGAGCCGGTCCTTGATGCCCCGCGTGGCTTCCAAGTGGTCCATCCAGCGAAGCTGCTCGCCTGTGGTGTTGTCATGAGCCACCAGCGTCTCAAAGCCACTTTCAATCTTGGCAATCGCGGCCAGGGTAGACGGCGCAACCCAGGGAGCGCATTTGCGCGATAGGCGGTGGAACTCACGGGGCGAAAGTGGCGCGGGCTCGGCTGGGAGTGACAACATGGATGTCAACAGGACAATAGCCAGTGGCCAAACTGCAATAAACATTCCCTATCACCCACCTTTCAAGCCGCCGGACGGGTTCTGGCCCTGTCCGGCACGCGCTTATCGGGGAGGTTTGTTACTGTGTGATGTTCAAGTTGAGCTTTTCGGTTTCAATTGAAACAAAGACATTTCTTCAGGGAGAAAAGACGCGGTCCGAGCTGGCGCAGGAGTCTGATGTGCATGCGCACTAGATCACGGATTGGAGAAAGCCGATTCTGTAAGGAGCCGCGAACGCATTTCGGCGCGGCGGAAAAATCGGAGCCGAGGTGGACATGAAGGCCGTCCATGCCCAAGGTCGGAGAATGACGCCGGCGAACCTGGTTCAGCTGTTCGGCCGCGCACTGGATGAGTTGATCATACAGTCCCATCGGGAGAAAACCGCAGGCCCTTGACGGAATCCGACGGCTACCGCCGGGCACAATCACGAGATCGATTCTGGCGCTGTCGAGCTTTTTGAGGTGCTGCCCGTGACGTGACAGGCTCAATGTGGAGGTCTCGCGTAAGCTGAGAAATGTTAGGTCGGAGGGTAACCGTCCTCTGCCAAAACAAGATGCGATGCCGCCCGCCATCTCGGAAGGACCCGGCTTGGCAGGCGACATGCTATTTGGCACAAAACCGCTGTAGCGAATCACGTTTGTCCTTTCGCCGACACCTTTCAGGGACTCAAACGCGGCGCTGCTCAACCACGTCGGGCTCCCACGAGTCTGACGATATCGAGATGATCCAGGCCGCAAGCGCCAGATAACGTCACGAGGGCAACCACATTGGAGGCGACTCGGCATCCATGCCGAAAGAATCCGAATGTGTGAGCAGGCCCGCGTCAAAACTGACAAAACGGGAATCATGATCCGGAAAAGCGAAAGACCTCACGGCAGGTCATGTTAGCGCTTGAACCTGTCTGGTCTCACGGCTAGATGCATGCCGCCAATTCGCGATCGACAAGGTCCAGCTTTCTACCGATTCTGGACGACCCAGGCCCTCGTTACTGGCCGCCTGCAGCGGCGGGTGGGACCAAGGGGCAGCTGTTCTATATCCGTGCCCTAGAATTGCTCGGCAACAGCTTAGACAAGGCGATTCGAAATTGAAGGTGAGCCGTTGAAACATGTTCTTGTCATCGATGATGATGCCGCAATGCGGCGCCTCATCGCCGAGTACCTCACGATGCATGCCTTGAAGGTAACCGTAGTCCACGATACCAAGCAGTTTGACTATGTTCTTTCACACGAGCCAGTCGATCTCGTGATTGTTGACCTTAATCTAGGCCGGGAGGATGGACTTGCGATCGTCCGCAATCTGGCGACAAAGTCGGACGTTCCGATCATAGTGATCAGCGGCGACCGGCTCGAGGAGGCGGAAAAAGTGGTTGCACTGGAACTCGGCGCAACCGATTTCATTGCCAAGCCTTTCGGGATGCGCGAATTCTTGGCCCGCATTCGGGTGGCGTTACGCGAGCGCATTCCGCGAACCAGAGATCAGCGCTCATTTCGCTTTGGGGCCTGGAAGCTTAGCGTCAAGCAGCGGCGACTGATCTGTGAGGTGCGTGGCGAGGTCAAGCTTACCGCATGTGAGTTCAATCTCTTGATCGCGTTCCTGGAGAACCCACGCAACGTGTTATCCAGAGAACGGCTTTTGCTCGCGAGCCGTGTCCGTGGAGAAGAGGTCTATGATCGAAGTGTGGATGTCCTGATCATGCGCCTGCGCCGAAAGCTGGAGGTTGATGCGGCCAATCCTCGGCTAGTCAAAACATCCCGTGGTGCAGGGTACTTCTTCAACGCTGACGTAGATGTCAGCTACGGAGGCACCTCGGCCGCTTGACCGCACGCTATTCTGGAGTTTCCCGAGTACATCCGCCACCGTGCCGACCGGAAGAAAAATCGAGCTGATCGCAGGCCGCTCGCGGCCTGAAGACGGCGCTCCGCGCTACATCGGTTCGTACACGGCGATGATCGCGAACTGCAACGGCGCATTCTCGACCATCTCAAGAAGCAGGGCGTCCAGGCCAATCAGGATTTACCTTCATCAACGACGGTGGGGAAAGAAGTCCGCCCTCGCTCGCGGAAACGATAGCGCCGGCGGCGAGAGCATGTCCTCGACTGGTTCCATATCGCCATGCGCATCCGGTCCTTCGCCAGTGCGTGCAAGGGCTCGAAAACCACGACCAGCAGGCCGGACAGGACCTGCTTGAAAGCTTGCGCAGAATCAAATGGCATCTCTGACATCGTAACGTCTATCGTGACCGTGACGAAATCGCCGACCTGCAGTTCGACGCGGAAGGTCTCGAAACAGGCTAGCGGAACATGCGCAAGTTCATGGCCGCCGTCGGCGGGTTCCAAGCCTACATCGCCTTCCAACAGTGCCAGCCTGATCAATTACGGCGAGAGCTACCGGTCTGGAGATCGCATCAGCGCCTCTGTCCTCAAAAGAGCTGTTCTGCTTGGCCCAGCCATGGAGCTCAACGTCCCGCGTCGGAGCGCTCTCTGCTTCTGGAGGAAGCCATCAGGTCCGCTCGGGCTTGATCGGAGTCTTGCCTGATGGACGATGTATTTGCTTCGCTCGCTTGCCGCCTCGTGGCGAGGGTTTGCGGACTGTCAGTCCTCTGCCTCTTCGCCGGTCTCAACAGCGCTGTGTAATGTTCAGTGTTGATGATGACGCCCCCGCTGTTCACGCGGTTGCTCCTGTCAAGTGTACTCGTCAGCTCGTCCTTGCCCAAGCGCCGTTCAAACGGCGCTGGCGCGACTTGTCGGGCTTGCTGCTCTTGCAACACGGCGCGTTGAACCTGCGACCCGGCTGCTCCAACAGCTTCCGCGGGGATTGCGGCAAGCTCGTGCGGCAAGCGCCCCTGCCTCAGTCGGTTTTGCAGCGCCTGCCGATCGGCGACGAGGTTGTCGAGGTGCAGCGGCCGCTGCCGTTCCGGCCACTCTTGGTTCGCCAATCTCTGAACCAGCGCGCGCGTTCCGTCCACCACGAAGACGCCGCAATCAACAGCGTTGTTCTGCTGCGCCATGTCGGGTGTCACCACGGTGGTCGCGTGCAGTCTTGCTGCGAGCTCTCGTGCAGGCGCGTCATTGTATCCCCGTCCATCGCGCTGATGGATGGAGTCGTAGTGATAGGCGACCGCTCTTTCCGGGTCGCGGCGATCAACGAGCAGCAGCGACCAATGCTCATTGTGTCCCTCATTCTCCACCGTAGCCAAAGGATTGCCACTGTTCACTGGCAGGAACACGAAGTCGGCTGGGATGTCGCTGTGATGATAGATGGACAGCAATGTAAGTTGCGGGTCCCGGTCGTGACGGCGCAGTTGCTGGGAGACCAAGGGATCGACCAGCCGCGTTCGGGCGGCTAGCACTGGGTGGGCCGCCTGCAGGTTCTGCTCCAGCAACTGGTAATCCCTGCTGATATGGGCGTCATCCAGCAGGTCGGGGCCGAGCACCGCCCCCCGGGGGAGGTTGGACGGGCCTGACGGAAAAGCTCCGATCCGAGCATCGGAGGAGGTGGTCAGATCGACCAACGGAACACCGCGATAGGTGTCTGACAGCCTGGCGGTCGCTGGCGAGGCGGGCCCTGGAGCCCTTGCCGGTACTGCTGCCGCTGTACCTTCACCCATCGGACCCGGATCGACGAGCCAAAAGTCGTTGCGCCCTTCCGGCCTTTCGGCGGTGTAGCCGTGGCCTTTAATCTCGTAGTTCCATTCCGGCTTTTCCGCATCCGGCAAGAGGCCATGGCGGTCCAAGAAAGGGAGCATCGCGTCTGGCACGCGTTGGGTCCCATGGGAGAAGCCTTTGGGGACGGCGAATGAAACGTTTATAGAGTGCTCGATCGCAGCGGGGAGGTCAGACCATGCGGAGGGCGCGGCCTGCGCATACAGCCTTCCGAAGTGTTCGGACCCTGTCCCTTGAACGGGTACCCCTTCCAATGGCAATCTACCCAACTGCTGCATGGGGAGCTCCATCGGCATGCGGCCGCCTGAATTGCCGAGTTGGCTCAGCTGCTGCTGGATGGCGGCTTGCGGCGTATCCAGAGCCCTCTGCCTCTCCGCTGGCCGCAACAGCGCTGTGGAATGTTCATTGTTGATGATGACCCACTCGGTTGGCAGGTGGTCGCCCTGGCCCGCATCCGGTGAGGGCCGGATCTGCTGTTGGCTCGCAGCTAACGCTGGCGGGGCGGCGGCCTCAACCTCGGCGTGCCTAGAGCCGGCCGCTGCGAAAGCGTCCGCCACGCTTCTGTCTGACGCGGACTCCGCATCGCGAACCCGTTCCAGCGCCAACCGGAGATAATGGTTGCCTGGAAATAATGTCTCGGCGAGTTCGATCCGCGAATTATGATCCAGCCCAGAGATCGTCTGGCCCCGACTCTCAAGCGCCTCAGAAAACCTGCGAAGACTACGACTGTAGACAACACGGGTGCTTGAGGCCAAGCTGCTGTCACCTGTCACTTGTTCTATGACGCGCGCGTCTGCCTTTGACGGCACTGTCACTGGCCACCGGCCAGCCGCTGAATAGCCCGGCTCATGATATGCACGCAGGACTTTCAACGCCGTCCTCATGTCAACGTTTTTCGGAAAGAAAGCATCGACGTGATCGACCAGGGATTGGTGATTTTTTAGATCAGTCGCTTGGCCGCGAGAGCCGAGATCATTCGCCAATCGGCGAAGCGCATTCGAGTATATTCGGAGCGTCGGCGCGCTATGGTGTTGCTGAGCCGCAGCGTGGCCGATCGCCTTATCAATAACGTCCCGGTGTTCGTCGGACAGATGGGAATAGCGGGTAGCAGGGGCGCCGACGGTGGCTGAATAGCCCGGCTCATGATACGCACGCAGGACATTCAAAACCCGCTTCATTTCATCGTTTTTCGGAAAGAAAGCGTCGACGTGATCGACCAGGAATTGGTGATTACTTAGATCAGTCGCTTGGCCGCGAGCGCCGAGATCATTCCCCAATCGGCGAAGTGCACACGTGTATTTTCGAACCGTGCTCTCGCTATATTTTTGCTGAGCCGCAACGTGAGTGATCGCTTTATCAATAAGGTCCCGGTGTTCGTCGGAGAGATGGGGATAGCGGGCATCACGGGCGCCACTCGCGACAGGTTCGCCTCGGCGCGGGTCGGCCACGCGCTGCTCAAAGCTTGCTTGCGGGGCCTGGCCCGCATCCGGCAAGGGGCCATGGCGGTCCAAGAAAGGGAGCATCGCGTCTGGGACGCGTTGGGTCCCAAGGGGGAAGCCTTTGGGGACGGCGAATGAGACTTTTATGGAGTTCTCGACGGCAGCGGCGGGCTCAACCCTTGCGGAGGGCGCGGCCTCCGCATGCAGCCTTCCGATGTGTTCGGACCCTGTCCGTTGAACGGGTACCCCTTCCAATGGCAATTCACCTGACTGCTGTCTGGGGGGCTGCATCGGCACGCGGCCGCCTGAATTGCCAAGTTCGCTCAGCTGCTGCTGGATGGCGGCTTGAGGCGTATTCAGGACTCTCTGCCTCTCCGCCGAATGTTCAGTGTTGATGATGACGCCCCCGCTGTTCACGCGGTTGCTCCTGTCAAGTGTACTCGTCAGCTCGTCCTTGCCCAAGCGCCGTTCAAACGGCGCTGGCGCGACTTGTCGGGCTTGCTGCTCTTGCAACACGGCGCGTTGAACCTGCGACCCGGCTGCTCCAACAGCTTCCGCGGGGATTGCGGCAAGCTCGTGCGGCAAGCGCCCCTGCCTCAGTCGGTTTTGCAGCGCCTGCCGATCGGCGACGAGGTTGTCGAGGTGCAGCGGCCGCTGCCGTTCCGGCCACTCTTGGTTCGCCAATCTCTGAACCAGCGCGCGCGTTCCGTCCACCACGAAGACGCCGCAATCAACAGCGTTGTTCTGCTGCGCCATGTCGGGTGTCACCACGGTGGTCGCGTGCAGTCTTGCTGCGAGCTCTCGTGCAGGCGCGTCATTGTATCCCCGTCCATCGCGCTGATGGATGGAGT
Organism: Mesorhizobium sp. WSM3859; assembly: GCF_002295065.1. GTDB lineage: Bacteria > Pseudomonadota > Alphaproteobacteria > Rhizobiales > Rhizobiaceae > Mesorhizobium. The sequence goes on along the minus strand of NZ_NSGG01000015.1, from coordinate 1,556 downwards.
CGTAGTGATAGGCGACCGCTCTTTCCGGGTCGCGGCGATCAACGAGCAGCAGCGACCAATGCTCATTGTGTCCCTCATTCTCCACCGTAGCCAAAGGATTGCCACTGTTCACTGGCAGGAACACGAAGTCGGCTGGGATGTCGCTGTGATGATAGATGGACAGCAATGTAAGTTGCGGGTCCCGGTCGTGACGGCGCAGTTGCTGGGAGACCAAGGGATCGACCAGCCGCGTTCGGGCGGCTAGCACTGGGTGGGCCGCCTGCAGGTTCTGCTCCAGCAACTGGTAATCCCTGCTGATATGGGCGTCATCCAGCAGGTCGGGGCCGAGCACCGCCCCCCGGGGGAGGTTGGACGGGCCTGACGGAAAAGCTCCGATCCGAGCATCGGAGGAGGTGGTCAGATCGACCAACGGAACACCGCGATAGGTGTCTGACAGCCTGGCGGTCGCTGGCGAGGCGGGCCCTGGAGCCCTTGCCGGTACTGCTGCCGCTGTACCTTCACCCATCGGACCCGGATCGACGAGCCAAAAGTCGTTGCGCCCTTCCGGCCTTTCGGCGGTGTAGCCGTGGCCTTTAATCTCGTAGTTCCATTCCGGCTTTTCCGCATCCGGCAAGAGGCCATGGCGGTCCAAGAAAGGGAGCATCGCGTCTGGCACGCGTTGGGTCCCATGGGAGAAGCCTTTGGGGACGGCGAATGAAACGTTTATAGAGTGCTCGATCGCAGCGGGGAGGTCAGACCATGCGGAGGGCGCGGCCTGCGCATACAGCCTTCCGAAGTGTTCGGACCCTGTCCCTTGAACGGGTACCCCTTCCAATGGCAATCTACCCAACTGCTGCATGGGGAGCTCCATCGGCATGCGGCCGCCTGAATTGCCGAGTTGGCTCAGCTGCTGCTGGATGGCGGCTTGCGGCGTATCCAGGGCCCTCTGCCTCTCCGCTGGCCGCAACAGCGCTGTGGAATGTTCATTGTTGATGATGACCCACTCGGTTGGCAGGTGGTCGCCCTGGCCCGCATCCGGTGAGGGCCGGATCTGCTGTTGGCTCGCAGCTAACGCTGGCGGGGCAGCGGCCTCAACCTCGGCGTGCCTAGAGCCGGCCGCTGCGAAAGCGTCCGCCACGCTTCTGTCTGACGCGGACTCCGCATCGCGAACCCGTTGCAGCGCGGAGAGGAGATTGCCGTTGCCTGGAAACAATCTCTCCGCGAATTCGATCCGCGAATCGTGATCCAGCCCAGAGATCGTCTGGCCCCGACTCTCAAGCGCCTCAGAAAATCTGCGAAGAGTACGACTGTAGACAACACGGGTGCTTGAGGCCAAGCTGCTGTCACCTGTCACTTGTTCTATGACGCGCGCGTCTGCCTTTGACGGCACTGTCACTGGCCACCGGCCAGCCGCTGAATAGCCCGGCTCATGATATGCACGCAGGACTTTCAACGCCGTCCTCATGTCAACGTTTTTCGGAAAGAAAGCATCGACGTGATCGACCAGGGATTGGTGATTTTTTAGATCAGTCGCTTGGCCGCGAGAGCCGAGATCATTCGCCAATCGGCGAAGCGCA
>NZ_NSGG01000014.1 GCF_002295065.1 Mesorhizobium sp. WSM3859 | reverse complement strand
TCGGCCTGGCGACCGTCTCCTGGCGATACTTTGAACGACCAATCATGGCCTGGGCCCACCGGCCAACGCAGAAAGCCACGCCGGCCGCCGCCTGAGCCCGCTCAGCTTGCCAGGCCGAAGAGCTTTCGCAGCAGGCCAAGGTTGTGGTTCAGGCGCAGGTAATATTCGCGCTCGGGCCCGTCGAGCACCTGGAACACGGACAGCACCGGGGTGGCCATGAGCATCTTGATTGCACGCGCGATCTTCTGGCCTGGGGTTTTCAAGCCCCTCAGTTCCACCTCGCCTTCCTTGCGGGCGCGCTCCGTGAGCCATGCGCGCGTCAGACGGCCGGCATGGACCTTGTGGTCCACTACGAACGCGTCCGAGTACCAACAGCGATAGCCGGCCCTGATTAGGTCGGTCATCATCTGGGCCTCTTCCCCGCTGGCCAGATTCGAGCCGACCCGACCGGACATCACGTCGAACCCACCACGGGCTTTTAGTGCGCTGCGGCGGAATAACATGTTGGCACCGACGCCTATGGGGTGATCGGTCGTGTCCCGGAAGCCGTTCTCATCGACCACCGACAACAACAAGCGCGCTCGCGGCCCGAGCTGGCTCGGCGGTATTTCGAAGTTGTCGGGCCAGCGCGGGATCACCCGCCCGGCCAGGATGGCGGTCTGGCCGTCACAGCGGGCCGCGTGGGCGATCGCCGCCTCTACCCAGCCGGGGCGCGGCACAGCGTCGTCGTCCAACAGCGCGATCCACTCGCCCCTGCCAGCCTCGAAACCGGCGTTGCGCGCTCGGGCAACTCCGAGCTCGTCGAGTCGGATGAAGGTCAGTCGCTCACGTCCCTTCAGATTCTTCAGGACCTCGGCGTGCGCCGGCGCCGACGCGCTGTCGATGACGATGACCTCCACCGGCTGGTCCACGCATTGCGGCAGCAAGGCATCGACGTTCTCCAGGACGTCGATGCTGCGGTTGTGCGTGGCGATGACGATGCTGATGACCGGGGCACCGGCGCTAGTCTTCGGCGCGTCTTTGGCGTCCTTCATGCCGATAGCATCCTTGATGTCCACGCCCGTTCAGTCCAGTTCGGCGGCCGGTGGGCGTGCGCGCAAGTGGATCGACCAAAGGAACGCCGCGCGCAACGGCGTCGGCGTCACGAGCTGTCTTACCGCCCGGAACGGAAACACCAGCAGCGCATGACGCACCGCGAACCGCGCGCCCTTCGCATCCCCCTTGACCGCCCGCTCCACCGCCGCATCGGCGAAATAGGTGTAGAACCCCAGCAGCGTGGCGAAATAGGAATGCAGCCACTCCTTCGGCGAGCGCCACTTGCGCCAGACAGGCATGGCGTGCCGCATGAACACCTTACGCGTATAGGGAATCCGACTCAGGACCAAGGCGTCGTAGGATCCCGACGGACGCTGGCGGAACAAGACGCAAGGCACGGCCACATGCTCCATATGCCCCCCGCCAGCGACGCGCAGTTGCCAGTCCCAGTCCTGGTCGGCCAGCAGAGTTTCGTCAAAGTAGCCATAGGCCTCGCGTACCCCGATACGCGCCATCGTGGCGCCGATCTGCGGGAAATAGCCGTCCAGCATCATCTTCAGATGGTCGCCGTCAGGGCGGACGTCATCGGGGATGGGAGGCGCGATCGGTCGCAAATCAGGATCGGTCATCACCACCTGACCGAAGACCGCCTCAACCTCCGGCCGGCGGTCGAAGAGTTGCAAGTGTGGCCGTACATGTTGCTCGGTCCAGACGTCGTCGTCATCCAGGAAGGCCAGGAATTCCCCCGTGGCCGCACGCATCGCCGCGTTGCGCGCGGCACCGGCGCCCGTCGTCGTCACGATAAGGTGCCGCGCCCCGTGGGCCTGCGTGACTGTGCCGGTGGCGTCGTGGTTGGAGCCGTTGTCGCCAACCAAAATCTCGAACGTCAGGTCCGGGCCTTCCAGCGCGCGGATACTCGCCAGCGCCTTGTCAAGGAACTGCGGGCGGTCGCGGGTCGGAACGACGACCGAAACGACGCGCGCTCGGCTCATCCCCACTCCTCCCACCGATCGAAGACGCCTGACAGAGCCGCCGAAAACACCCGCATGTTGTCAAAGCGCGTGATGAAGGTCCGCGCGATGGTGCCGGGAGCGCGCGTCTCCTCGGCCTGGGCGTAGACCAGATCATAGCCTGCTGCCTTAGCCTCCCGCATGGCGACCGGCGTCCAGTTGATCGACTGGCCGAGGGGAATTGCGAACGAAGTCGGCGCAAAACCGAGCCGGGCCTCGATCATGGCGCGGGAGCGGTCCAGTTCCTCGCGGGCGGCAGGGCCGTCCAACTGCCCAAAATCGGGATGGGTCGCGGAGTGGCTGCCTATTTCGGCGCCGTCGGCAGCCAGGCGCTCCAGATCGCGCCAACCCAGAACCTCGTCGGAGGTCCAGGGCGAGGCGCCTTCGCTCCAGTCGGTGACCACGAACAGGCTCCAAGGCGCCGCGAAATCCTTCAGGATCGGCGCGGCCTCGGTCATCACACTGCGCAGGCCATCGTCAAAGGTGATGGCGAGGTCCATCGGGTCACCTCCCCTCCGCGCTATCTCCGAGGCCGGGACGAATCGGTAGCCGCGCGCCGCGGCCCACTCCAACTGGCGACGAAACAGCTTCGGCGGCACGTCGTTATGATCCATCAGCGGCTGGCCGACCGAGTGATAGGCCAGAATCCTGCCTCCAGAACGGCGCACGCGCCGGCCAATAGCGGACATGCCTTCACGTTCGACGACCATGCGTGGGCCGACGAGATGACGCCTTTCGACACCGAATGCGCGCGCAGCGCGCTTGAGAATCTTCGGCGCTCGCCCAAGCATATCCAATTTCACCCTCTGTTCTTTTATCAGTATCGAACAGCAAGCCTGGTGCCAGCTATGATGTCCAGCGCCAACGACAACATGTCGAACTCCAGGCGCCCGGTAGCCTTATCATGTCGAACGAAAATTGTTCCTCAGAAGAAAAGGTAAGGCTCTAGGTCAAAAGGGGTAAAGCGCGATGACTTGCCTGTGACCAGTGCCCGTGGACCGCTCGGACAGCGATTAATTGGTTTCCGGTTTCCGACGTTGACCGCCAGATAGACGGATTACCTCCGGATCCTACAGCAAACGGGCGGCCATGGTCGCACGCAGTACGCCATTTGTGTGTGGTTGCCAGCCCTATGGCGATGTCGCGAGGAAGTTGCCTCTGACAGACAATCAGCCGAGACATCACCACGCTGAGGAGCAGTCGACGCGTTGTTTGACCCTCTGACCATTGGAGAGAAGCCTGCCGAGCTTCATAGGCTTGTGCGTCTTCGCTTTCGGATTATGCGGCGCCTTGATGAGGTCGAGCGCTCGGCATGTCTGGTCGAGATGGCAGCCGCTGATCTCATCGAGGCCGCCCAAGAGTCCGCCGATACTGCCGAGCAGACGCTTGGGCTCTGACGCCCGACGACGTGCCGGCCGCGCCGTGGTGTTGAACCCTCGTATCTAGCTGCTGCCGCCCCTCAGCCGGCTCACGAACCGGGGCAGCCATTCGGGCAACAGGTTGCGGACCGCGTCCCACGGGCCGTCGAACGTCTTGGTCCGCGCCAGGCGCCGCCATACCCGGATACGTTCCGGCAGCGACATCAGGCGTAGAGAACGCTTCAGAATCGCCTCGACGCTGTCGAACTCGCCGAACACCCCGTTGAGCAGGATATCGGGATAACCGTCGTAAAACTCCTCGTCCGCGGGCGCGACCGTCTCGCGCAGTGGTGTGACTGGCCAGACCGCCAGGGCCTTGGCATAGAGCGCGTCCAGGCTTTTGAGCCAATTTGGCGTGGTGTGCAGCCGCTTGACATTGGCGGCCGTCTCGTCGCCCCGCTGGCGCAGACCCTCGGGGTCGGCCAGCCAGTCCGCCAGGATGCGGTTGTAATCCGCCATCGAGGTGGCGAAACCGATGGTCGGCGCCAGTCCTGGCATATCGGTGCTCATGACGTTCGCATCCGACGGATAGGGAAACAGCGTCACGCAGGGCGCGCCCAGTCCGCCGGCTTCCAGCATCGAGGTAATCGACACAAAAGGGTAGGAGTCGAGATAGACGTCCGCCGCTTCGAAGGCGAGGGTGGGATCGGGCGTCTCCGGCCGCCCCATGATCCGCCCACCGGTCACCGCTATCGCCTTTTGCCAGTCGGCCGGCTCCCCCGGGCCTACAACCAGCAACCGAGCATCGGGACGGGCCAGGAGCGCCTCGACATGCATATCGGCGAACGAGACCCCGCCCATCGTGCGGTATTTCACGCCGCGGGCCACGGACACCAGGAGCGGCCCGCCGGGCGCAAGGCCGAGTTTCTCCCGCGCCTCGGCCCGGCTGTGTTTGCGCTTCGGGGGATCGATCTGGATCGGCAGGATGGCGTGACGCTCCGGCGGGATTCCACGCCGTTCCACCACCAGTCGCTCGCCCGACATGCGCGAACTGGCAATCAGGTCGCACACGGAGAGCCCGATCCAGAAGGCGTGATCGGCGTGGTTGACCAGCACCACCGGCGGTCGGTTACGCTCGTCAGCGAAGGCTATACCCGGCGTCGGGTCCTCGTTGCTGACGTGCAAGACGACCAGGTCGAAATCGAGCGACAACTTCCGGAGTGCGCTGGCCCATTCCACCGGTCCGCCACGCGTCGCTCCGATCAGATGGATCTGGCCGCTACGAGCCTCCACGGCCTGGCGCACCGACGGCGGCGGCGCCCCCGGATGGCGCAACAAGGCCAGAGAGTGATGGCGCCCGGCATCGGCGGCGATCCAACGACGCATCATCCGCGTTAAGCCACCGACCTCGTTCAGAACGGTGGCCACATGCAGCACGCGGCCGACTTTCGTTCGCGCCGGTCTTGCAGCTTCATCCTTCGCGGCGAGCGTCCGTCGCGCGATCTCGGTCAGTATCTGCTCCAGCGGTTCGGACTTATAGAAGCCGCAATGCCGCTTCCGGGCAAGCGTGACCGCCGCCTCCACATAGGCCGCGGCGGAATTGAGGTCGTCACCGTCCAGGCAGCGCTCGGCCTCGGCCCGAAGGCTTTGAAACTCTTTGTAGTTGTGACGCATACGCGCCACTTCGGCCTCGAAAGGCCCGGTTTCAGATCGCATCGTCTCCGGTATCCTTCCCGCAGTCGCAGCCTGCCCTAAAACCTGTTATCCCGAGTGGCCAAGGCTTGCCAAGCGCCAAGGCAGGTTAGATAAAAACTGTCACAATCGCTGCTATCTGATCTTGAGCGGGGCTCCGAGGGCGGCGGTTATGGCGCGAGACTGACAGTTCCACGGGGGGAAGCGATGCCGATTTCGGACAGTGTGGTGCTGCGTGGCGAGGTCGTCATCCATCACCCCAACCTGGTGAACCTCTACGGCTGCGAGGTCGGCAACGGCTCCCGCATCGGCGCCTTCGTCGAGATTCAGAAGAATTCCTACGTCGGCGAGCGCTGCAAGATTTCCTCGCATACTTTCATCTGCGAGGGCGTGACCATCGAGGACGAGGTGTTCATAGGCCACGGGGTGATGTTCACCAACGACCGCCATCCTCGAGCCACCAACGTGGACGGGAGCGCCCAGAGTGAAGCCGACTGGACGGTCGAGCCGACCCTGGTCAAGAAAGGCGCTTCCGTCGGCTCCAATGTCACCATCACACCTGGCGTGACCATCGGCGAGCGGGCATTGATCGGCGCCGGCGCCGTCGTCACCCGTGATATCCCCGACTTCGCGATCGCTACCGGCGTACCGGCCCGCGTGGTCGGAGACACAAGGACCCCCAAGGGCTGACTAACCCTCATCGTTTGAGGTAGTTCCGACGCCTGCCCTCGCCTGGCTGGATGATCCCGGCTGGGTGTAGATGACCCAACGGCCATAGTGACCACATGGCTTCGCGGCTTCAGACTAACAAGCTGAAGAGGTCGAGAGGGCGCGACGTTGGACGATCAACGGTCGCTTCCTTCTCAACCAACGACGGGGCGTTCAACGGGGTCTCCAGCCTCCGGCGAACGGGGCACGTGGAAAAGGGGCAAACCACAATGATCAATATCGGCATCATTGGTTACGGCTACTGGGGGCCGAACCTCATGCGCAACTTCATGGAGCTTCCCAATGCCCGGGTGCGCATAGTTGCCGACTTGGACTCCAAGAAGCGTGAGTTGGTGGAGCGCCGCTATCCGGGTGTACAGACCACCGGCGACGTCCAGGCACTGTTCCAGGATCCCGAGATCGACGCCATCGCCGTGGCAACGCCGGTCAATAGCCATTTCGAACTGGGCATGTCAGCACTGAAGGCCGGCAAGCATCTCTGGCTCGAAAAGCCGATGACCGAAACCTCGCTACAGGCCAGGATGCTGGTCAATGAGGCCGACAGGCGCGGATTGACCCTGATTGTCGATCACACCTTCATTTACACCGGCGCAGTCCGGAAGATGCGCGAGGTCGTCGCCGCCGGCGACCTCGGCCAGGTGTATTATTACGACGCCACCCGGGTTAATCTGGGCCTCTTCCAGAAGGACGTGAACGTCATCTCCGACTTGGCGGTCCACGACTTCGCGATCATCGACCATCTGTTCGAAGAGCATCCGAACGCGGTTTCGGCCAGCGGTATCAATCATTTCCCCGGCACTCCGGAAAATCTGGCTTACATTTCACTGTTCTACGACTCCGGCATGATTGCCCACATCAACGTGAGTTGGCTGGCTCCGGTGAAGGTGCGCAACATCCTGGTCGGCGGCTCCAACAAGATGATCACTTACGATGATCTGGAGCCCTCAGAGAAGGTCAAGGTCTACGACAAGGGCGTCTCCTTCACCGATGACCCGGCCAAGATCCACGAGATGCGGGTCGGCTACCGGACGGGCGACATGTGGGCGCCCAAGCTCGACTCCACCGAGGCCCTGCGCATCGCCGCCCAAGAGTGGATCGACTGCATCATCGAAAAGAAGGTTCCGACCGCCGATGGCCGGCTTGGCCTGCGCGTGGTGGAAATCATCGAAGCCGCCACCAGTTCCATGCGTGGGCGTGGCGAAACCATTCACCTGCGACGCAAAGACGCTGCGTAATGATCCCGTTTGTCGATCTGAAAACCCAATACGCTTCGATCAAGCTCGAGGTAGATGCCGCCATTCAGCGCACCCTGGAGACCTGTCAGTTCACCTTGGGCACCGACGTCGCTGAATTCGAAAAGGAATTCGCTGCCTACTCGCAAGCGGCCTTCGGCATCGGCGTCAACACCGGCACCAGCGCCCTGCATCTGGGCCTGCTTGCCGCCGGGATCGGGCCGGGCGACGAGGTGATCACCTCCCCCTTCACCTTCGTTGCGACGGTGGCGGCCATTTACTACACAGGCGCGACACCCGTTCTGGTCGATATCGATCCTGCGACCTACACCATCGACCCGGCCCAGATCGAAGCCGCGATCACGCCGGCCACCAAGGCGATTATCCCGATCCATCTCTACGGCCAGCCGGCCGACATGGACCCGATCATGGCCGTCGCCCGAAAGCACGGCCTGGTGGTGCTCGAAGACGCTTGCCAGGCGCATGGCGCGGAATACAAGGGCAAGCGGGTGGGCGCCATCGGCGACATGGCGGCCTTCAGCTTCTATCCCGGCAAGAACCTCGGCGCCTACGGTGAAGGCGGGATGCTCACCACCGACAGCGCCGACCACCACCGTGCGGTCCGCATGCTGCGCGACTGGGGCGCAGAGCGGAAGTACCATCATGAACTCAAGGGCTACAACTATCGCTTGGAAGGCCTTCAGGGGGCTGTCCTGCGCGTAAAGCTCAAGCACCTGGACCGATGGACCGAACGGCGCCGCGCCACGGCCGCCCGCTATGACGCCATGTTCGCCGGCACCGGCCTGGCGACCCCGTTCGTCCGAGACGATGTGCGCCATGTCTACCACATTTACGCCATCCGCACGCCCGACCGCGCCCGTTGGCAGGAGGCGCTCAACGCGCAGGGGATCCAGTCGGGTATCCACTATCCCATCCCGGTGCACCTGCTGCCCGCCTATGCCGACCTTGGCTACAAGCAGGGTCAGTTCCCGCATGCTGAAAAGGCCGCCGCCGAGGTTCTGTCCCTGCCCATGTTCCCGGAGTTCACGGAGCAACAGCAGGACGTGGTCGTGGCCGCGGTCAAGGAACTACAAGCGAGCGTTTGATCAGCGGCCCCCGCACAGTCTGAAACATGCCTGCCAAGGCACCTCCAAACGATGATAGGAAATACGATGAAACTTGAAGGCGCTCGCATCCTGGTGACCGGCGGCTGCGGTCTGATCGGCTCGACCACAATCGACCTGCTGCTTAAAGAGCACGCGCCGGAAAAGATCGTGATCCTCGACAATTTGGTCCGCGGCAGCTTGCACAACGTCAAGGACGCCCTGCAGGACCCACGCGTCGAACTCATCGAAGGCGACATTCGCGACGTGAAGGCTGTCCACAAGGCCACCGACGGCATGGACGCCGTCATCCACATGGCAACCCTGAGGGTTATCGCTTGCGCCGCCGAACCTCGCGAAGCCCTCGGCGTCATGTGCGACGGCAGCTACAATGTCATTGAGGCCGCCCAGGCCAAGGGTGTGAAGAAGATCTGCGCTGCCTCCTCGGCCTCGATCTACGGCCTGGCCGACCGCTTTCCGACCGAAGAGAGCCACCACCCGTACAACAACCGCACATGGTACGGCGCCAGCAAAGTCATGCTGGAAGGCCTGTTGCGCTCGTTCAACGACATGTACGGCCTGCCCTACGTGGCGCTGCGCTATTTCAACGTGTACGGCCCGCGCATGGACCTGCACGGCAAGTATACCGAAGTTCTGATCCGCTGGATGGACCGCATCAACGCCGGCCAGCCGCCGCTTATACTCGGCGACGGATCCACCACCATGGATTTCGTCTATATCGAGGACGTTGCCCGAGCCAACATCCTGGCCCTGCTGTCGGACGTGGAGGACGACGTGTTCAACGTGGCCAGCGGCGTGGAGACCAGCCTGAACGACCTCGCCGGCGCGCTCCTGCGCGTGATGGGCTCCAACCTCCAGCCGGAGTACGGGCCCGAGCGCAAGGTAAACCCGGTTTCACGGCGCCTCGCTGACACCTCGAAGGCAGAGAAGATGTTGGGCTTCAAGGCAGCCGTCGGCCTCGACGAAGGCCTCACTCGCCTGGCCGAATGGTGGTGCGCCAATCGGGAGCAGATGTCCTCGGCCCGCGGGGCCGAAGTGCTTGCGGCGGCGTTCGCGGCGAAGGTCGAGCCACCTTCGGCGCTGAGGACACACCAGTAGTATTGAGGGAAGCTCTCTCCGGAAATATACTTATGGCCATGCCCTGCCATGCTTTCACGGTGACAATCGACAAAAGCGATAATTCGAGCCGAATAGGCAACTTCGACTGCATTGGGATTCCGAAGCAGTCCGGATCAGACTTGATAAAATCCCCGATACCATTCCACGAAACGCCGGACGCCGATCTCGATCGGAATTCTCGGCCTGAAGCCGATCGCTTCCTCAAGTGAGCTGACATCGGCATAGGTCGCGGGCACATCACCCGGCTGGAGCGGCATGCAGTTGCGTTTCGCTCTTTTGCCCAGCGCGTCTTCCAGCAGTTCGATCAAATGGTTCAGCTCAACCGGCGAACTGCCGCCGATGTTGTGGATCCTGAACGGCGCATTGCTGGTCGCCGGGTCAGGAGCGGCACTGCTCCAGTTCTTGTCGGGCGTGGCAGGCAGTTGCATGATGCGGATCAGGCCTTCGATGACATCATCGATATAGGTGAAGTCCCGCTGCATGTTGCCGTGGTTGAAGACGTCGATGGGCTCACCTGCAAGTATGGCCTTGGTAAAGATAAACAGGGCCATGTCGGGGCGGCCCCATGGCCCGTAGACCGTGAAGAACCGCAAACCGGTCGTCGGCAGTCGGAGAAGATGGCTGTAGGTATGGGCCATCAACTCGTTGGCCTTCTTGCTGGCCGCGTAGAGGCTGAGCGGGTGATCGGCGGAGTCGTGAACGGAGAACGGCATTCGCGTACTGCCGCCATAGATCGAGCTCGAGGATGCGTAGACCAGGTGGCCGACCGAGGCGTGGCGGCATCCTTCCAGGACATTGAGGAATCCGCTCAGATTGCTCTCGCCGTACGCGTAGGGACTGGTGAGCGAATGACGAACGCCGGCCTGGGCTGCGAGATTGACGACGATTTCCGGATCAACCGAGGCAAAGAGCGCCGAAACGCGTTCACGATCGGCGAGATCGACATGCTCGAACCGGAAATGCGGAAATTCTTCCAACTGATCGAGCCGGGCTCGCTTCAGGTCGACGTCGTAGTATGCACTCATGGAATCGAGCCCGACAACTTGCCAACCGTCGCACAGCAACCTCCGGCATAGATGAAAGCCGATGAAGCCCGCTGCGCCGGTGACAAGAACAGGCCTGTTTGATGTCACGGCAATCCCTGACGTTAAGCTGTGACCCGATTCACACCCGAATCCACCCTCGCCTCTCTTTGTCCCCGGAAGCATCATCAGAATGATCGATGAAACATCTCTTGCGCAGAGCCATAACCAAACTTCATCTCTAGCTCAGGCAAGCCATGCTCCCGGCATATGTGAAGGCACAAGCAGCGGCCCAGGATCTTGACGAGGCTCCTCTTCCGCCGAGGCCGCCCAGGTGGGCAGAGGTGCGCGACTATGCTCTGGACCGGGGCGGGCCTGCCCTGCGGCCATACCTGCCTTTGCCAACCGGGTTTGCGGACATGGGGATTGGTCCTCGGCTTGAAACCCTCGCCAGGCAACATCCGCACAAGACCGCCATCAATGACGGCGCGGACGAACTCTCCTATTCGGCGCTCGGCGCAGCCGTCGAAATTCTATCCCGCCGCGTTGCGAATGCCGTTCCCGAAGGCAGGCCGGTCGGAATCTGCCAGCCATGCTCCGTCTGGAGTGTCGTCGCCATGCTCGCCACGATGGCAGCCGGCCGGATTTCGATTCCGCTCAATGCGAGAGATCCCAGTCCTCGCATCAAGGAGATCATGTCAGCGGCCAAGCTCTCCGCGATGCTGGGCATGGGAGACTGTCCCCCCGATCTGGCTGGAGACGTCCAATGGATCGACATGGGCGCAAGTTCGGCGTCGGAGCGAGACCTGCTGGCGACGCCACTTCCGCAGCCCTCCGTCGATGGGCCGGCTATCATTCTTTACACCTCCGGCAGCACAGGGCGCCCCAAGGGCATCGTCAACAGCCAGCGCAGCTTGCTTTGGCGCGTGCAACAATATGTCGAGGCGTGTCACATCAATTCGGACGACGTTCTTCTCCCCTTGGCGGGCTTCGCCACGATAGCCGGCTGCAGAGAGATTCTGGCGGCCGTCCTCACCGGGGCCACCTTACAGCTCGTTGAACTGGAGGCGGTCGGGCTGCGCGGCGTCCGCGCGCGGATGCAGGACCAGGGTACGACCATCACGTACATCGTACCCGCATTGCTCCGGACGCTGATGGCGGATGCCTGCGCCGATACGTTCAGATCGCTTCGGGTCGTCCGCGTCGGCGGCGAGAAAGTACTGTGGTCCGACATTGCGCTTCTCCGCAAAGCCGTCCCGGCGCATTGCCTCATCCAGATCGGCTATTCGTCCACGGAAACGACAGGATCGCAATGGTTCGTGCCATCGGCCCCCCAGAACACCGAGCCCGACGCGCCGGTTGGGCGGCTTTTGCCGGGAATCGCGTTCTCGATCGTCAATGAGGAAGGAGGCGTCGTCCCGCCCGGAGAAACCGGAGAGCTCGTGATCAAGAGCCCCTATGTCCTGCTTGGGCATTGGGAGAATGGCGCGGTCATCCCTGTCGATGCGGACCCCGACAATCCGCGCGAGCGGATTTTTCCGACCGGTGATCTCGTACGGTTGGACAATGATGGTTTGCTGAGGATCATTGGCCGGAAGGGGCGGCAGATAAAGGTCAACGGGCGACGCATCGAGCCTGCCGAGCTCGAAAGAGTGCTGCGATCCGCTGCATCGGTTCAGGACGCTGTGGCGATCGTGACGGAGGCAGCCGAACTGGTCGCGTTCGCCGTTCCAGGCGAAGCCGCTGGTCCGGATTTCGTGGAGGACCTGCGCCGGCTGATTGCCGAGACGCTGCCTGCAGCGCTGCGGCCCCTGCGGCTGCACCGCGTGAGCGAGATTCCCTGCCTCGACGGCGGCAAGATCGACCTAGTCAAACTAGGCAAAATGGATCTCCTCGCCAGGAGGCCGGACACCGCCCCCGATCCTGTCGGTTCGGATGTCGATTCCGCGGTCGCCAAGGTGGTACAAAAAGCATGGGGCAAGGTTCTCAACACCCGAGCGGCTGTAGGCAGGTGGGACGAGGCAGGAGGAGACTCGCTGAAGCTGCTGCACTGCGTGATGGAGATCGAGAATCTCATCGGCCAGGAGCTCGGCCTTGAGAGTTTCACCGTCGGGATGAGCGCGGGCGAGATGGTGAAGGCTGTCGTCGCGGCGCAGGCGGCCGCATCGGGCAAAGCCGCTCCCGAGCATAACCCGCCGCTGCTTTTCCTGTTTCCCGGATCGGTCGGCTACGGTCCAAGCCTTGCCGCCTTTGCCTCCGCCATGGGAAAAACCGCGAAAGTGGTACCAGTCAGATACCCCGGCCTCGCTCTCATCCTTCGCGGACAGAGCGATCTCGCCAGCATGGCAGAAGCCGCGATCCAGCAAATCAACCGAGCTCAGCCGTCGGGCCATGTCAGGCTTCTAGGCCACTCGCTCGGCGGAGCCGTCGCGCTGGAGGTAGCCGTGCGCCTGCTCAAAGCCGGACGGTCGGTCAAGTTCATCGGCATCCTCGACACAAGCCTTGAGGGCGAGCGCAGCCGCCTATGGGACACCATAACCCGTACAGTGCGCCGGCTGCGGTCCAACCGCATATCGTTCCAGCGCGTCGCCTGCCGCGCGCTGGCGAAGATCGCGGTCAGATTGGGTTACGAAACACGTTTGGCGCGCGCCATCGACCGTTACACCCAGGGCCAGTTCAATGGAGCCTGCTTCCGCATCAGGCTGGAACTGCAGGAGGTTTTGCGGGCTCGCGCATTTTTCCGATGGCTGGAGGAACCCAAGACCGCACTTCCTGTCCAAGGGACCCTATTTCGCTGCGTTCGCCCGGGTATGTCGCGCGCCATCGGGTGGGATCAAGTGTTTGGCGACCTGCAGGTGGTTCCGATTGTCGGCACACACATTGATCTTGTCGTGGAGCCTCACGTCGCGACCAACCGTCCGCTGATCGAGAGAGCCGTTTTGCAGACATACACGACGGCCGAAACCCTGCAATTGGAGGTCCGGGCGGCGTGATCTCGGGATTCACCAAGGAAGCACTGGCATTGGACGCAGCCGCGGAGGCGGACCGCATCGTGTCTTCGACGCGCGAGCAGGTTCTGGTCACGCTTCGGCGGCGCGGCGTGGTGGTCGGGCTATCAGGCGGTATCGACAGCTCCGTGGTCGCATCCTTATGCGTTCGCGCCTTCGGAAGGGACAAGGTGCTGGGACTTTTCATGCCGGAGCGGGACTCCTCGGGAGACTCGCTGAGGCTCGGACGCGTGATCGCGGCTCAGCTAGGCATCGATACTGTGGTTGAAGACATCGCCCCGGCGCTGGATGCCATCGGCGCCTATCGCCGGCAAGTCGAGGCGATCCGCGCCGTCGTTCCAGAGTTTGGCGAAGGTTGGAAGTGCAAGCTGGTGCTGACCTCGGTTCTGGAGAGCCAAGGCCTCAACATCACTCGTCTTACGGTTCAAGATCCGGAAGGCAAGGTCAACACCGTTCGGCTGCCCCTGACAGCCTATCTGCAGATCGTCGCCGCGACCAACTACAAGCAGCGCATCCGCAAGATGACCGAATATTATCATGCGGATCGCCTCGGCTACGCTGTTGCCGGAACGCCGAACCGGCTCGAATACGACCAGGGTTTCTTCGTCAAGCAAGGTGACGGTATCGCCGACGTCATGCCAATCGTGCACCTGTACAAAACACAGGTCTACCAGTTGGCTGACTATCTCGGTGTGGACGAGGAAATCCGCCGCAGGCCGCCGACCACCGACACATTCTCAATGGCGCAAAGCCAGGAGGAATTCTACTTCGCGCTGCCTTATCACCTGACGGATCTATGCCTCTATGGCGTCAACCATGGGCTATGCGCCGACGAGGTCGCAGCCGTTGCGGGCCTCACCGGAGGCGAGGTTGAAAAGGTCTTCAAGGACATCGAAGCGAAGCGCCGGGCAGCACGCTATCTGCATGCACGGCCCTTGCCGTCCGTACCGATGGATGTGGACTGAGGCCGATGTGCGGGATCGCCGGGATACTGGCGCTGAACGCCACCGCGGAACCGCCTTCGCGCGAAGCATTGTTGCGCATGGCTGGCGCGCTTGCGCATCGCGGTCCTGACGAACGGGGGCTCTACCGCGACAGACGCGCCGGGCTGGCGCATGCCCGCTTGTCGGTCGTCGATCTTAAACACGGACAGCAGCCCCTTGCCGACGTCGATGGTCCGGCGTGGATCGTCTTCAACGGGGAGATTTTCAACTATCTCGAGCTGCGCGACAGGCTGTTCGCCCTCGGCCATCGGTTCCGCACCCGCAGCGATACCGAAGTAGTCCTGCACGCCTATCGGGAGTGGGGCCAGGCAGCCTTCGAGCGTATGAATGGCCAATGGGCGTTGGCGATCTGGGACCTGGCTGCAGGCCGGCTGGTGCTGTCACGCGATCGCTACGGCATTTGCCCGCTGCATTTTTGCGAGCATGGCGGCCGCCTGTTCTTTGCCAGCGAAGTCAAAGCGATTTTCGCCGCCGAGGTCGCGATCCCGCGCGCGTTCGATCCGGCGGGCATCGATCAGACCTTCACCATGTGGACGGCCGTTGCCCCGCAGAACGTGTTCCAGGGCATCCGGGAACTCCCGCCCGGACACGTGCGCCTCTACGAGAAAGGCGCGGCGCGAGAACATCCATTCTGGCAACCGCGCTTTCCGGAAATCCAGGGTCAGGACCAGGACCGGTTTAACGGCTCCCGGGACGAGGCGGTGGAGGAAGTGCGGCTGATGCTGGAAGGCGCCACGGCCTTGCGAATCGTGCAGGCTGACGTGCCGGTTGGCTGCTATCTGTCAGGCGGGCTCGACAGCTCCCTTGTCGCCACGCTTGGAAGGCGCTTCGCCGGCGAGCGCTTCCAGACCTTCTCGCTGCGTTTTGCGGATGCCGAATATGACGAGACCGAATTCCAGCGGCTCGTCGCACACGCGACGGGCAGCGAACACCACGAAATAGTTGTTTCCCGCGGCGATATAGCCGCGGTCTTTCCCGAGGTGATCCGCCACACCGAGCGGCCAATCCTCAGGACCGCGCCAGCGCCACTCTTCCTGCTGTCAAGGCTCGTGCGGGAACGCGGCATCAAAGTCGTGCTGACCGGCGAAGGCGCTGACGAGATGTTTGCGGGTTATGACCTGTTCCGCGAGGGCAAGGTTCGCCGCTTCTGGGGGCGCCAGCCGGCGTCGACAAGGCGCGCCCGCTTGCTCGAACGGCTCTATCCGTATCTGTCACGCTCACCGGTCCATCAGCAGGCACTGGCCCGCCAGTTCTTCGGCCGCAATATCGAGGCGCATGCCGAGGCCGGATTTGCGCATGATACGCGCTGGCGCACGACCGCTGCCATCAAGCGCTTGTTCTGCGCCGATATGCGGGCTGCCTCCGAACGCCGCGATACGGTGAGCGAACTGATCTCGACACTGCCGGCCGAATTTCCACGCTGGAGCCCCCTCGCCCAGGACCAGTATATAGAGATCCGAACCCTGATGTCGGGCTACCTGCTCTCCTCGCAAGGCGACAGAATGCTGATGGCTCACTCCATCGAGGGCCGCTTTCCCTTCCTCGACGACAATGTCGTTACCTTGGCGAATGCGCTTCCGGATTCCTACAAGCTGCGCGGCCTCGACGAGAAGCACGTGCTGAAGCGCGTCGCGGCGCCTATCCTGCCGCCTGAGGTTGTCGCCCGGAAGAAGCAGCCCTACCGGGCGCCGAATGCGATGAGTTTCTTTGCCGACGGCGCGCCTGCCTACATTGGTGATGCCCTGTCCGAAACGGCAGTGCGGGCATCCGGCGTCTTCGATCCCCAGTCGGTGAGCCGGCTGGTCGGAAAGTGCCGGGCTCGAACCGGCGAGGGCGACATGTCGAATTCCGACAACATGGCCCTGGTCGGCGTGCTCTCGACGCAGCTTCTGCACCAGCAATTTGTCGCAAGTCATCCTACCGGCGCGACAAGGCCGGATCTCAGCATCGATGTCGATTACGAGCATCGCGAAAGGGAGCTGGCATGATCCACGGCGCCGTACCGCTCCTGCATGATTATCTGATCCACTCGGCCGGCCGGCTCGGCGACAAGGTGGCGCTGGTCTGCAACGGGCGGCGCGTCACCTACGCCGAAATCGACGAGCGTTCCAACGGGATGGCACAATGTCTGGCAACAGCCGGCGTGCAACGCGGCGATCGGGTGATGATTTTCGCCGACAACACGGTCGAGACGGTTGTCAGCTTCTGGGCGGTGCTGAAGGCAAACGCCGTCGTGTGCATCGTGAACCCGCTTACCAAAAGCGATAAGCTCGACTACCTGCTGAACGATTGCCGGCCGGCGGCGCTGATCACCGACCAGCATCTGCGCTCAGTGTTCAGCGGGCCGGCGCACACGTGTCGCTCGTTGCGCCAGGTGATCGTGTCAGGACCGATCGAGGACGACGAGCTCAGCCGACTGCCCTTCGCGATACGCTGGGAAACGGCCGCCGAAAGAACGCCGGCCGCGCCGGAACGCAAATCGATCGACATCGATCTCGCCGCCATCATCTACACGTCCGGATCCACGGGCGAACCCAAAGGCGTGATGCTGACACACCGAAACATGACCGCCGCATGCACCTCGATCGCGTCATATCTGGAGCTTCGCGAGGACGAGGTGATCCTCAACGTCCTGCCTCTCGCCTTCGACTACGGCCTCTACCAGATGCTGATGGCATTCCGCACCGGCGCCCGGCTCGTTCTCGAACGCTCCTTCGCCTTCCCGGCGCAGATCCTTCAGATCATCAAGGACGAGAAGATCACGGGTTTTCCCGGCGTGCCCACGATCTTCGCCTCGCTGGCGGAGCTCAAGTCGCTGAAGGACCACGACTTCTCGAGCATCCGCTATGTCACCAACACCGCCGCCGCTTTGCCGCTCAAGCACATCGCCATGCTCAGGGATCTGTTTAAGGGCGCCCGAATCTATTCGATGTACGGGCTCACCGAATGCAAGCGCTGCACCTATCTGCCGCCGGCAGATCTCGAACGAAAACCGCTGAGCGTCGGGATTGCGATCCCGAACACCGAGATGTGGATCGTCGACGACAACGACCAACGGGTCGAGCCTGGGATCGTCGGCCAGCTTGTCATCCGCGGCGCGACGGTGATGAAAGGCTACTGGGGCAAACCGGAAGCGACCGCCAGGAAACTCAAGCCCGGCCCCTTGCCGGGCGAGCAGGTGCTCTACACCGGCGACTACTGCCGGATGGATGAGGAGGGCTATCTCTATTTCATCGGCCGCGGCGACGAGATCATAAAATCGCGGGGCGAGAAGGTCGCGCCCAAGGAGGTCGAAAACGTGCTGGTGAACATTCCGGGCGTCAAGGAGGCTGCCGTGGTTGGCGTGCCTGACGAGCTTCTCGGCCAGGCCGTAAAGGCTTTCGTCGTGATCGAGCAAGGCCACATTGTCGGCGAGCGGCAGCTTCAGATGGAATGCCAGAAGCGGCTGGAGAACTTCATGGTCCCGAAGTCTATCGTCATCGTTCCCAGCCTGCCGAGGACGGATACAGGGAAACTCAAGAAGGTGGCTCTTTCGTAGCGCCTGTTGAATGGCGCGGACCTATTCAGTTTTTATCGGAGGGTGGGTTATGGATAGTTTCTTGGCAACGAAGCCCGCGGGCGACATTTACACCAAACAAATTCGCGATTTCCTGGCTTCGAACTTCTACATCGCCGACGTGAGATCGCTCAGCGCCACGGAATCGCTGCTCGATCAGGGCATCGTCGATTCCACCGGCGTGCTCGAGATCATCGGTTTCGTCGAAGAGACTTTTGGCATCGCCGTGGAAGACAGTGAGCTGCTCCCGGAGAACCTCGATTCCATCCAGGGAATAGCGCAGTTCATCGCCCGCAAGAGGGGATGAGCACCATCTGCGAGGCGCTCAAGGCTGCGGCTTGGCGTATCCGAGCACGACGCGTGCCTCGCCGGCGCGGTTGCTGACGGCACGGATGTCCTCATAGCTCCTGCTGCGCTCCAACAGGCTTGCGACCTGGCGGTCCTGGCCAAGGCCAACCTCGAACAGGAGGGCGCCGCCGGGCCGCAGATACCGCAAGGCATCCTTCACAACGCGCATGTGGATGGCAATGCCGTAAGGACCAGCCGCAAAAGCCTCGCGCGGCTCAAGGGCAATCAGGTGAGAGCGATCACCCTCAAGCCGTTTCTCAGAGATGTAGGGCGGATTGCAAACGACGACGTCGATCGAACCGTGAGGCACCAGCGGGGAGAGAGCTTCGAACAGATCGCCCTGGTGAACCGACACCCGATCGGCCAGCCCATGGTGGACGGCATTCCGGCACGCCACGGCGACACATCCATCGGTAAGATCGCTTGCCCAGATCCGCGCCGTGGGAACCTGATAGGCGATGGCACAAGCCAGATTGCCGGCCCCGCAGCACATGTCGATAACGCGGGGCGCCGGCAGGTTCATTTGATGCAATACTTCGACGGCGGTCGAACCTAACAACTCCGTCTCCGGCCTTGGAACAAGCGCACCGGACGCGACAAGCATCTCCATTCCCATGAAGACCGCGCTGCCTCTGCTATAGGCGTCCGCGACATCGATGTCCTGGCTCAAGACTTGCCTCCACAACCGGACCCAGCGATCGCCGAATGGTGCAGAGGCGCGCCGGTGCTATTGCGCCGCCGCGCTCTCCAATTCGTTGCTGAACCTGACCTCGATCGTATCTCCCGGTGCCACCTCGGCATCCTCGTCGGCAGCCTGCTTGCGCCATTGTCCATCGACATTGCGAACGATCGTCATTTGGGCTCGAACGGTCTCGCCGGCAATGGAAAGAGGCGCGGCGGTGGCACCCAGGGGCTGCAACTTCTGACTTGCGGCGCGAAGCCTTGTGCCGATGTCGGCCAGCCGCACCTCGGTGTCCCGCAATTCGTTCAGCAGACCGATGCGCCTTTGGTTCTCATTGCGCTCCATCTGCCTGGCAAAGTCTTCCTGCTGGCGCTTCGTTCTCATCAGTTCGACCGATGTTTCCAGCGCCCGGCTGGACGAAAGCAGGACGGCGCGCCGGACATCGGCGAGCCTGTTGTTGGTCAGGTTTCCGGCCTTGAACGCCTTGGTGACCTGCTCCAGGTCCTCTTCATCGGCCTTGACGGCATCCGCTTCATCCTGCGCGCGCTTCATCAGCGTCTCGATCTGCGCCGCCGCATCCTTGGCGCCCTTTTCGACAAAGCTCTGCTCCTGCTGAAAATTCTCCAGGGAGAGTTTGAGCGCTTCCGCTTCAGCCTTTGCTATCCCCGCCGCGAGCGTAGGGGAAAGCGGCGATCCTTGCGGAGGCTGCGTGTCGAAGCTTTCCTGCTTGTCGAGCTCGGCCCGCAGGCGCGCGCTGTGGAAGTAATCCCTGGTGTATTCTCCCCAGATCATCTCGTAATCGCGTCGCAGATCCGTCGGATCCGGACCCGCCTGGTTGGCGCGCGCCCGCAAGAGGCTGAAACCGCCGGCCACCGCGATCGCCTGGCGCACGGTCATCAGCGGGCGGTAGACCTGCTGTCCGGGGGTAAGCACATCGCCGGTCACATAGATCGGGCGATACTCGGCGATGATCGCCGTGACGTCGCTCGGCCTGACGACGGCCATCTGTTCGCGGCCATCGGGCATGCGGATGTGGAAGATCTTGGTCGGCAGGATCGCTTGCATACGGCTCTGCAATTCGGGTGGCGTCAGACCGCCGACCGAGACGGCGCCGGCCTCAGGCAGCACGATCGTGCCATCCATCTGGACAACGGCACGCTGCGTCCGGTCGGGAATGGAGGTTATTCCGATTTCGACCGTGTCGCCCGGCGAAATCCGATAAGGTGTTGACGGATCGGCTGCCGCGGCCATCGGCAGAGCGCCCAGCAGAGCAAGAGCTGCGAGAAAAGACCGGTTAAGGTTGACCATTCGCAACAACCTCCTTCGGGTTGCGTTGTTCGGGCCAGTCAAGACGGGTGACGAACTCGTAAACCGGCCCGCCCGGCACGCCCCAATTGCTTGACCAGATTACCTGTGAGCCATCAGGAGAGGGCGAGGCATGTGTTTCGCTCCAATAGTCGAATGGAACATTTCGTGTCTGCGCAATGCGCCGAACGGCACCGCTGCCATCGGTACGAAGCGCAACGATCTCGCGAGCATAGGGAGCCCAGGTCGGATTGGCCGATATCTCGTCTGGATCGCCGCCGTAGCTTACGAATGACCATCCTGGCCTGTTCAGTGCGCGGGTCGATACATGTTCGGCCAGGCCGAACGCGGTAAGGGAAGTGACTTTCCCGTCCGACAGCCTGCGCTTGATTATGTGATACCTGTCTGGATCTGATTTGCTGATCCCAACCAAGACTTCGCTTCCGTCCTCGTCGAGCGTAACGTCACCGTGACCGGGCCGATGATTTTCTGTCCATCTCTGAAGCAAGGTGCCATCAACGGCAAAAATTACCCTTTGTTGTGTACCGTCAATACGGTTTGGTGAGCACAGAATAGTCGTTCCAAGTGGTGAGATCGTGCAGGAACTGGTCGTTCCAGGGACTTGAGCAAGGTCGATGTCCGGAAACTTCCGGCGCTGAATCAGATCATACGCAAAAACGACGTCCGCGCCGTCCTTGCGGACCGCGCGGACCGCGATGCGGCTGCCGTCCCGGCTGGGATTGCCCTTCGACGGGCCGAATTGCAGATCGTGGTAGTCGGGCGATGTGAAAAGGACGTCTTCGTGGTTGGTCCTTGGCGCCCAGGTTGAGACAGCCCGGTCCTGAACACAGATCATCAATTCGGCATTTCGGGGATGCCACTCGCACTCGCCCCCTCGTTTGCGCCAAAACAGCGCCTCGTAGGTGTGCCCGTCGAGAAAGCACATTCCGTTGCAGCCGTTGTCTAGCAGGAGCAGTGTCTGGTCCGCGTTCCAGGCTTGAGCGCTCGAATAGCGATGGCTGCAATATTTGGGCCCGCACACGACGCCATTTCCAAGAGGGCCAGGCTTGGAGACGCGAACGACGCTTGTGCCGAATGCGGGATCGGTGGCGGGACGAAGATAGTCAGGCAGATCCATCGCCACGGGAGCCACGAAGCCGACGGGCGTGTGGCTCGCCTGACCCCCGTTCGCCCGCAGGCCGACAAATGCGGCAACGCAAACCAGCAGCACTGCAGCGGAAAGTACGGGAAACCTCATGTCATGTAGCTCATCTCTTGCCGTACCCGGCCCTCGCTTAGGCGCGCGCGCCACCATGCGATGGTTCGTCTCAGGCCTTCGCGCAAGTCCGTTTGAGCCCTCCATCCTGTTGCTCTCTCAAGCCGAGAAGAATCCGCCAGCAGTGCCCGGACCTCGGAATTTTGCGGGCGCAGCCGGCTCTCGTCACGATGGACAGGCTTGTTGGAGCCGCTCAACTCCAGCACAAGGTCCAGCACGTCGGATATGGTGACGGCGCGCTGGCTTCCGGCGTTGTAGGCATGGCCGAATTCGAGGGAGGCGGAGCCTGCGCTGAGAAAGGCCGCAGCCGTGTCTTTGACAAAGGTAAGGTCGCGAACCGGGCTGGTATCCCCCACCATGATGGCCTGGCACTTGGGGTCGATGGCCTGCCTGATGAGGCTCGGAACAATCGCGCGTTCGCTTTGCCGTGGCCCGAATGTGTTGAATGGGCGAAGCACCACGACCGGAACATCGAACGAGCGGGCGTAGGACTCCGCCATCATGTCGGCTCCGATCTTGGAAGCTGAGTAGGGCGACTGGCCCTGCAGCGGGTGGGTTTCGCCGATCGGCATGGTCAAGGCGGTGCCATACACCTCGCTGGTCGAGGTGTGCACGACGCGCTCGGTATCCCACTGGCGGGCGGCCTCGAGCACATTCACGGTGCCAAGGATGTTGGTCTCCACATAGGACTGGGCGGCCGCGTAGGAGTATGGAATGGCGATCAATGCGGCGAGATGAAACACGACGGCTTGGCCGCGGACGATCCGGTTCAGGAAGGCACTATCGCGGACGTCGCCGCGAACGAGCTTGAGTTGGCTTCGGATCTCGTCAGGCAGATCATCCAGCCACCCGTGGCTGTCGAACGAATTGTAGAGAGCCAACGCCGTCACATCGGCCCCGCCGCGCACCAGCGCTTCAGTCAGATGCGAACCTATGAAGCCATCAGCCCCAGTGACCAATACCCTTTTTCCCTTGTAGGTCATGTCCTGACAGTCCTCGCACTCCTTGGCTTTAACCCGGCAAAATGCTGCGAACGACCATTTGAACGGCTCAAGCGCCAGTCGAATGGTCCACAGCCATGCCAAGAACGATGAAAACACCTCGAATAATGAGCGCCGTATCCGAGAGGATCGTCCGGCGGGCGTAATATGAAAGGTCGATCCTCGCCTTCGCCGGAAACAGGACCTCCTTGTAGAAGACTGTTGGCTCGACATCTCGGGGATAGAAATGAGCCTCATGGCGGAATATGATCTGAGCGGGACCGAACAGGCCTGGCTTGTATTGCAGGACAGCTTCGTAACCGTCCCTGAAGCAGTCGGCAAAGGACAGGCTCTCCGGGCGCGGGCCGACCAAGGCCATGTCGCCTTTCAGGACGTTCCACAACTGCGGCAGCTCATCCATTTTGCTGAAAGCGAGAAACCTGCCGACCGTCGTCATGCGGGCGTCGTTGACAAGCGTCAGCGCGAGTCCCGCCGCGTCGCATTGCGGGTAGAATTTTCGGAACTTGTACATACGGAAAAGCTGACCGCCGGCGCCAATGCGTGGCTGAACAAAAAGCACCGGGCGGCCGCCTTCGATCAGCAGCGCCACTGCAATGAGCAGCATCAACGGTGACAGGACGATGAGACCAAGAGACCCGGCAATCATGTCAAGGGCGCGCCGGCCACGTCCATGGCTCACGCAGCGCGTCGCAAGCCGGCCTATGGGCATGTCAAACGCGTTCATGCTGCTGTCCCTGCCCGGGCGCTGCTGTTGAGCGCGGATGCCAGGGCGTCCACGACTGCTTCGGCCACGGGAGATGTTATCTGCGGATGCAGCGGAATGGTCAGTTCGCGGTCGGCGAAGTCCTCGGTGCGCGGCAGGTGAATTCCGGGGAAAAGCTCCCGGTAGAACGTCATTTGGTGCACAGGCGGGTAGTGAATCGTCGTCTGTATGCCTTGCGCCCGCAGCTCGTCGATGACCTCTTGCCTGTTGACGTAGCGGGGCAACAGGATCGGCATGATGTGATAGGCAGAGCGGCGCGGTTCGGCAAACGGCATTGAAACAGCCGGACAGCGCATGGCGATGAGGCGTCGATACAATGTGACAAGGACGCGCCTGACTTCATTCCATTCCTGCAAATTCCGAAGCTGAACCAAGCCGATGGCAGCGCGCAATTCATCCATGCGATAGTTGAAGCCCAGCATGGTCACGTCATATTGCGGCGTGCGGCTGTTCAGTCTCTGCCGCGTGCCGGTGGTCATGCCATGGCCACGCGCCTGGCGAATCTTCTCCCGCAGGTCGGGGTCACGCGCAATGACCACGCCGCCTTCGGCAGTGGTCATGTTCTTGTTGCCGTAGAAGCTGAACGCCGCTCCCACACCAAAGGTCCCAACCTCCTTCAGGCCAGGAGCATGCGCGGCGTCCTCGATGATGTAGAGCCCTCGCGCGCTTGCGAATGTCTGCCACTCCAGTTTGTCTAGGAGATAGCCCGCGAAATGGACGAGGATTACAGCCCGGGTGCGGGAGGTGCAGCTTGCCTCCGCATCTTCGACCGACATCAAAGGCACGTCATCGGATTCTATATCGACGAAGACCGGCTTGGCGCCCACGTACAGGACTGCGCTCACGGTCGCCACAAATGTCAACGAAGGCACCAGAACCTCGTCGCCGGGTCCGATGCCCAGTGCATGGAGGATAAGGTGGAGGGCTGCGGTGCAGGAACTGACGGCGACACAATCGTCGGCCTCGTGCATCGCGGCGAACGCTTCTTCGAATGCCCTGACGCGGTCGCCCATCGTCAGCCAGCCGCTGTCGATTACTTTTGACAAAGCGGCCTTCTCCGGCACACCCAACAAGGGAGCACTAACCAAGAGCATCCCAACCTCCCGGTGACTCTCGCGACTGGAAATCGCCTCAGGCCGCGGCCGCGGCGACGGCGACCTCTATCGAAGCTGATTGCTCCTCCCAGGAAATCGTCTGCGCCTTTTGGAAATCTTCGACGCGGCCAATGTCCAGCCAAAGCCCCTCGTGCTTATAGACATGCACGACCTGCCCATCCTGGAGCATCTGCAGCATGAGATCGTCGAAGCCGAAGGGGATGCCCGATGGAATGAACTGCAGAACCGCCGGATTCATGCAGTAGATTCCCATGCTCACCAGATGCGTGAGCGCAGGCTTCTCGCGAAACACCTGGACGGTGTCATTGACCTCGTCGATGACGCCAAAGTCCATTTTGGTGACGCGCGCCGCCGTCGCGATCGTAACCAGATCTTTGTGCGCCCGATGCGCCGCCACGAAACGGCTGAGGCTCAGATCGGTAAGCACATCGCCGTTGAGGACCAGAAACGGTTCGTCCAGTTCGTCCCTGATCAAGGAGAGTGGGCCGATGGTCCCGAGCGGTTCCATTTCCTGTGTGTAGCGTATCTTTAAGTTCCATTGCGAACCGTCGCCGCACACGCTGCGGATCAAATGACCCAGGTAGCCGGTCGTGACGTAGACGTTCTCGATGCCGTTGCGCCGCAACCATTTGAGCAGCAGCTCAAGCACCGGCCTCGCACCGATCGGCATCAGAGGCTTTGGCAGAACCGATGTGAATGGGCGCAGACGCATCCCCATTCCACCGCATTGGATAACCGCTTTCATGAACAACCACTCCCTGCGCACACGGCCGACACAGGCCAACAACCAAATCCAGCGTCCGCGAGCCTCCATCGTGCGGCTCCTGCCACGCGATCTGGCGGACTTACTCCGAATTGAGCGAGAGATACGCTCAGCTTCCAGGCCTGTCGTCGTGCGTTCGAATGGCGCATCCGGCTGAGAGACAATGGGACGGCAGACGACGTTGGAGTGTGCGCCGGGCGTGAACGCCGAATTGCCAGGGACCAAGGTCCGACTTTGCATTATGGTAAACGCAGAGTAGCTTTTTCAGCCGGAAGAGGCGCATTTCTGTTGGGTTCCGGTTTGGCGGACAGGTCCCGCATCGTCACAGAATTGGTCCATAGGCAAAACGTTCTGGACGCGTGCCATAGTCCCCGGGCCGAAAGCGTGTGCGTTGGGGTACATGTACAAGATTGTCATAGCCGATGATCACGGTCTCTACAGGCGTGGCTTACGGTTGGCACTGACTGCCGGCATTGAGGACGTTGAGGTATTTGAGGCCGCGTGCTTCGATGCCGTGGTTGGCCTCCTTGCCGAACACGAAGGCGTCAGCCTGGCGATGCTCGACCTGAACATGCCGGGGCTTTTCACTCAAGAAGTGCTGGGCGATGTCCTAACGGCCTACCCGGATACGCGGTTTGCGATTATTTCGGGGAACGATTCCCGATCCGAAATCCTGACCGCTCTCAATGTGGGGCTGCACGGCTATATCGTGAAATCGCAAAGCGATGACGAGGTCGTGCTGGCGGTCAAGGAAATCCTGGCAGGCCGCATCTACGTACCGGCGCTCCTGTCCCGACATTTGGAAACACACGGTCAGGTGCTCGAGATCCGTCACGGCAGCAGAGCCGCCTCCGGCGCTCTCGAAAGGCTCACATCCCGGCAAAAGGAAGTGCTGAGGCTGATGGCGGAAGGATATTCCAACAAAGAGATAGCGCGAGATCTCGACATCGCCGAGGCTACAACGAAGATCCATGCTGCGGCAATCATGCGGGAATTGGGGGTTCGAAACCGAACGGAAGCGGCGGTTCTGATAAAGACCTGGCTGGGGACGGTGTGAGCTAGGCTTGAACCTCCGCTGGCGACAGACGAAGCGAATATCGAAACCCATCCTCCCTGACTTCGAACTGCGAGGAATGACCGACAAGGGGCGTTCCGTCGACCCCAAGAATCATCGATCCGAAACCTTGGCGCTTGATCGGAGCGGCAAGTCGGCGGCCCGTTTCTATCCAGTCAAAAACAATCTCATCGCCTGTGCCGCCTGAGTTGAGGGTCCAACGTGCTTCAATCTTGCCCTGAGCATCGCCAAGCACGCCATACTTGATCGAATTGGTGGTGAGTTCATGGATGATCATTGCGAAACTCTCCGCCGCTCCGCCTGAAATCTTGATGTCAGGGCCAGTGATTGCCGTCTTGCCGTCTTCCGAGAAGGGCTGGAGTTCCTTAACGACCAGATCGCGAATGGTGGATGATTGATCAGCGCTACGCGTGAGCAGCTTGTGCGTCACCTCGAGCGCGCGAATTCGTCCGACGAGGGTCTCTTTGAATTTGACGATGTTGCCTTCTGGCGCATCCTGCATCTTCACTATAGCGGTGATGACAGCGAACAGATTGCTGAGCCTATGGCGGAGTTCAAGCCTCAAGTTTTCTTGCTTTCTTACCGCCGCGCGCAGCAGCGTCGTTTGACGTCGCTCGGTCAAATCCGCGGCGATGCCGATGCGCTGGTCTCGGCCATCATGGTTTTCCTCGCGTCCCCGCAAGGCGATCCAACGGACTTGACCGTCGGGTCGCTTGAGACGAATCTCCACATCATAATTGGTCCCCCGCCGGTTCGTTCCTGACGGTGGTGCGAGCTTACCCCAGTCCGATGGGTGGACGATCGAAGACAGATCGGAAAGTGGGCGCAATGCCATCGGGGACAATCCAAGAATCTCCCAAAACTGTCGTGAGCCCGAGACGACGTCCTGGCCATAGTCTATGCGCCAGGTGCCTAACCGGCCGGCAAACAAGGCGAGGTCGAGCCATTCTTTTTGAGCTTTGAGCGCTTCACGGGCAGCTCTTCGCTCGGTTATGTCATCTACAACCACAAACAGGCTGTCCGATGGCATCGTGTCCGACGCAGAAAGAGAAAGCGTCAACCAGGCCCAAAGCGTGCCGCCGTCACTTTTAATCAGGCGCATTTCGCCGCCGAACCACGGGGCTTGGGAAGTCAGTGTGGCGAGCGAATTTTTGAGCAGCGCTCGATCATCTTGGTGGACAAGCTCGTCCAGGGCTCGCCCGACAAGATCGTCTTCGAGGTAGCCGAGCAAGGCACTGAGGCGTTTGTTCAGCCGCAGCAATTCTCCTCTGTCGTTCGCGGTCGCAAAGCCCAGCGCAGCTCGTTCAAAAGCGCTGCGGTAACGTGACTCTGCAGCTTCGACCGCAGCGAGCCTAGCGTCCAGTGCGGCCCTTAAGCTCCGCCTGGAGCGATCGAACAGAAAGGCAATCATCCCCCCTGCAAGCACAAGCAGAATGGCGCGTGTCCATTCATCGGCGAGAGGGTGACGATTCGAAATTATTCGGGCCGCCAAGCCGGCGGCGGCCATCAAGAGCGTTGATCCGACTGCGATCCGGCGGTTTTCCAGGAAGGCGATGACAACTATTGCCGGAATGAATTCGAGGAAAGCTGGGTCTATGGCACCCGACAGGGAAACGCTTGCCTCGAAGAGCAGCGCAGCGACCAGCACAGCCGTCGACGCCAGATGAGTTCGCGACAGGATTGTACCTCCCCGGCACCCCCTTCCAACCTAACTACAACTTTCGGCCTAGTTCGTCGAGTTTAGACCGTCAAGCGGACGACTAGTACGTCTGCCTGCTTCCAGATCGCCATAAATCAGGGCCTTATGAAGCCAGCACCCAACCTTCTGGCTGTCGGTCGTCAAGCACGGATGGCACAGGCAGAGAACGAGGACGGATGACCTATGGCTCTGATCAGCGGGCGGAATGACACGAGGCCGATCGCAAGGCCTGGCATGGTGGCGGCCGGTGCCGGTAGCAGAACAACGACCACCTTCGCGCGAAGCGCCTCTCGCAAAACCATCAGGCCGATCACTGCTGGCACATGCGTCCGGCCGCGCCTCAACTCCATAACCGGCATGCTCGAGCGCATTGGCTGTGGGTGGCTTGTGCTGGGTGAGGCAAAGAGAGTGCTCGAATGGAATGCGGCCGCCGAAACCATCCTCAAGGCCTGTGCGGATTGTCTGGATTCGCCTGGTGATCTGTCAGCGGCACTCAGGAGCCTGATAGCTGGCGTGCCTGCTCATTTTGCTGCTGGATCGTTGTCCTGGATCGTCATCCGCAACGCTGGCGACCGGCCGGTTATCATGACTGAAGAAGGCGTTGTCACTCCCGATGGATCGATCATTGTCGCGCTTCTCGATCGCCAGCCGAGAACGGGTCCCAATCCGGAGACCCTGCGGAAAATGTTTGGATTGACCGGCGCCGAAACGCAGTTGGCGTTGCGTTTGGCGAGTGGCGATGCCCCCTTGGAAATTGCCGAGCGCAACCGGCTCAGCCGAACCACAATCCGCACCCAGCTCGCCTCGCTGTTTGCCAAGACAGAGACAAGGCGTCAGGCGGAATTGGTCGCTCTTCTGGGACGCATCTCGGTGCTGCCGTAGAACCAGAACCTTCCGATTATATGGCGCCTGGGTTTTCCGAGAGCGCGCCCCTTGCTCCACGTCTGCGATCGTTTCACGGATTTGCGAACGGCTCCGTTCTGTTTTACGGACGCAATTCCCGACGGAAACTGCTCATTCTTTCCTGAAATTTGCTCCATGCAAATGACTGCGCCGCCTTGCCCTACGGCATCAGCCAAATGCGGTCTCGGCGCCAATGACGCCTAACGGCTCGCCCAAGGGGGCATCGAGCTGTCCTGCGGATACGCACACATTCCTCCGGCAGGCTCACCGTTTACGTGTCCGCGCCGCACCGAGTTTGGGTCGGATCCTGAACAGGTATTCCAGGGCATACTGGTTCGCGATCTTCATCACGGACGGCCGAAGGAGCTGCAGGGCGTCTCGCATTGTCGTGCGCCAGGACTGATGTCGGAATCTGGCCGGGATGCGAGCGACCCGCAGCGCACGCAAAAGTGGCTCCGGTCTCGGGAGGCCCCTTCTATCCTCGATCAGATCCCAATTGAGCTGTTTGACGGCAAGAGTGACCTCATCCACGTCCTCGTAGCTCTTCGACGTCGTTATGCTCGGATGGCGCGTCGCATCATAGAAGATCAGCCCTTCGTTGATTGCCACCATCTCGCCGTAACGGGCCAGATCGACAAAGAACAATTGATCGACGCCCGCAGGGATGGATTTATGTGCGCGCATCTGGCATCCGGCGTGAATCACGGCCGCGTTGATCAGCAGCGTCGAAGGGATGATGCCGAGGCTCCTTGTCACCCGTACCAGATAGAGGTCCGTCAGGCACTGCTGGCTCGAATAGAGCGAGACGCGGTTTTGCTCCGGCGGATCCGACCGCATCACGACCCGGTTTTCCTCGACGATATGCGCTGCGGAAGTCATGAACGCTGCCGACGGATATTTTACCGAGATTTCGGCAAACCGCTTCAGAGCTCCTGGGACCAGCCAATCGTCATCATGCAGCAATTTGATCCACTTGCCTTTGCAGGCAAGCATGGCGTTGTTGGTGTTCTCCACCTGCCCCCGGCCCCTGTGGTTTTCGACAATCCGGATGCGCGGGTCGCGTCGCGCATAATCTTCCAAGATGGGCCAGCTCGATCCGTTTGGTCCTTCGTCGTCGCTGATGACGAGTTCCCAGTTGGAAAAGTCCTGCCCCACAATGCTGTCGATGGTGCGCCTGATGGTGTCCGGCCGGCGAAACGTCGGAACGGCAACGGAAATGAATGGGCGCGCGGGTGATGCGTCGGCAGCATGAGCGACATTGGCCACGGGGCCAGGCGCCGACGGATATGTGCCGGCGACCGCCGGCTCTAGCGGCGGCACAGCTCCTTCAGGACGCTCTTCACTACTCAACAGGAGCTTCATCGTGCTGTTTCCTCGCGATTGAATACGGATTCGACAATGTTGCCTGTGCCGGTTCGGTATCCCGCTTCAGAAGGTAAAGTGAGGCCGCGGTTTTGATGGCAAACCCGACCATTCCGCCAATAGCCATGAGATAGATGACGTCGATAGCTTCCCACCCAGCCTTGGCGCCGGCGAGCAGCGGACCAAAGACAAGCACCATCCGCGCCGCGTCGACGATCAGCCGCACCTCCTGCCGTCGCAACAGGGCAGGAACTTCACTGAGCGGTGTCGACAAGGCCTGCACGGCGCCCATCAATGCCAAGGCAGTCATGATTTGTGCCGTCGGGAGCCAGGCCTCGCCCAGGAGCGGGACGACTAGGTACGGAGCAGCCAACCCAAGCGCCAATATCGGCAACGCCGTGAGGCCTGTGACAAGGATGAGGAGGCCACGCGCGACGCCGAGCATATGCCTACGATCGCCGCTCTTATTCACCTCGGCGACGAAGACGTTGCTAAGCGGGGTGGCGATCAGCACGATAGGCCCAGTCACCAGCCGTGTCGCGACACCGAGGTAACCGGCGAAAGCTGCGCCGAACAACCAACCCACGAGAATAGCCGGAAGATTGTTTATAGCATAGCTGCCGAGGGTCGCGGGGATGTCGAACAACGGGAACTTGTATTCCCTGGCCGCCTTGTTGAAGGCACTTCTCCATGGCGCTCGATAGATGCCACGCAGGTCGTCCCAACTCAGAATCCGAAAGCCCAGAAAGGCGAGAAAAATGAACTGGCTGAGGACATGCGCATGCACCATCGCTTCACCCCCAAGATGAGCAAGGCCAAAAACCAATTGCAGGAGCGCCATGGTGGCAGGCAGGATCAGCCGACCGAGTGCGAAATCGCGCAGCAGGCCGGCACGCAAAGCCCAGCAATTCATCGTTTCGACGAGCGCAGCGCCGCTCATGCCGATCGGAACGAGCCAGAAAAGATGTCTGAGATGGGCCGGCGCAAGGCTCAAAAGCACCTGCCCGGCCGCGAAGGCCAGGACGCCGGTCGTCAAGACCGCCAGCACGATGAGCTTTACGGTGACGTAGATCTGCTCGGTTTCCTTGACCCCATAGAGCGAGGGCTCGAAGCGCAGCGCCGCGACCGCGCCTAGGATGTTCACCGTTGACAGATAGATTGTGAAGACGCCGAAATCCGCAGGTGAGTAAAGTCGGGCCAAGATCGGAATGGTGGCGACCAGGGTGAGCTGCCCTGCAATCGCCATCGCCGAAACGCCGCCCGCCGCGCGGACGATCTTGCCGATCGGGCTTGCTGTTATTCGCCCCTCCCTAGATCTCAGAAAGTCGCTGTAGGACATTGGCTCGCGATTCCGAGAAACGGCTGACGACTGGAAAGGGAGCGTATGGGGGCTGTCGTATCGCGCCATCATTCACCTGAATGATGGGGCGCCTTCAAATGCCGATTCGATCCGTGGGAAATGAAACATCGATGGCAGATGCGGCAAGCTCGGTTGGCGACCAACGTCCTGTCAGCGTATCAGCCGTTTTTTTGAGTTGGATCAGCGGGTTGGATGGCCACGAGATGACGGTCTATGGCCCATGGCATCCCACTGCTTCGGATGGCTGCTCGACCCGCCGGCGCTCACCATCCGTTGTGCTCAGAATGTATCTCGCGATGATCGCCCGCTCGACGACTTGCGCGCTCTCCATTGTGGAACGTTGGCTTGAAGTTCTCGCACAGACGATGTCTCGCCCTGATGCGGCAAGTATGTCGCTTATGGTCCTGAAGACGCTGAGGGAACGCATGTTGATCTCGAAATCGGCCTCGAAGAGCCGCTCTGCCGGGGGCGCACGCTCCATGCGCTGGCGAAGACGCGCCGCGACCGTCGCACGCGGCGCCAGAACTCTGATCGTGAAGTCTGCGACCGGCACATCACCCAGCATCGTTTCGAGAACGGCTTTGTCGGCGTTCCCGTTAAGCAACGCCAGGGATCCGACTGCCTGAACATAACCCTCGTCGAAGATAAGAATATCATGGGCCAGTTTGGCTCGATCCCAGGCATGCGACAGCTTCAGTATTTGCTGCCAAATCCGGGCATGCCAGATCGGCTTTTTCGGCGGCATAGCCGTGAGCAGGGATTTCGATAAAATTGACCCGCCGTTCCGTCGGGAAAAAATCACCTTGGCCGTGGAGACGGTCGCCAAGACGATCCTCGATACGGATAGAAGGACGCCCAGATCAAGTGTTCCAGATCTGATCGCTGGTCGGTAGCTGCGGACAACCTCGGCACGGTATCCGTCTGCGCACAACAGGCTGGCAAGAACGTGGGCTAAGGTTGTCTTGCCCGAACCTGGCGGACCGAAGAGCTCGACGATCACGGTTCAACGCTCGACATAGCGCCTCGGGCTCAGACTCATGGCATCGGCCAAAGCAATAAGTCCACGCCGCAACCGAACCGATACTGGAGTGTCGTTTTAGACTGGCCCGGGTAAGGCCGGCTCCGATGGGGATTGAGGACATTCTTGCGATCTTCCAGTGCCTTGACCTGAGTTCGGCAGATGCTCACCTGCGTCTCAACGCTCGCCAAGCTCTGCCGGATCTCATTTTCGATTCTGGCGCTGCGATGCGTATCCGCCGGCGCGCTGGCCTCGCGAGCCGCTGGATCGATCAGGTCGGAGTATCCATGGTTTCGGCTAGCGAGGCGATTGGTGCACCCTGTTTGCGTAGATCCTGGATATGTTGGAAGCACGCCTCCAGGGCCGATCGGGCTCAGCGGCACGTTGATGATTGTGCTCCCGGCCCCCCGAAGAATGTCGGATCTCAGAACGTCGCTGGCCTTATCTGACATGAGTTCGCGCCTCCAAGAGGCATGATCTTCGCGGCTAAGGGAACTTACGATGGGCTTCGACCGTCACCATCATGCATCTGAATGACCGGATTGGGGGCTGGATCTCGCATTGTGTTGTCGTGCGCGAAGTAAGTCGTCGCAAGGTGCGGCTCTGTCAAACTCCGGGATTTACCATCTTGCATCGGGGAGGTTCATTGCGCCACCGCTCCGCGATGTCATTCAGATGCATGATGGTGACGATTGGTGCCCGCCATAAGGTTGCGCCAGTTCCGAAATCCCAGCTTCATTCGGTCAGGCTTTAAGGACGAGCGTGATGACCATCTGTCCGGCGTGTCGCAGCAAATCGACTGCGAAATTGTTCGAGGTAACAGCTGACGAGGCCTCCCGACACTTCCTCAATCCGCGGCAAGACCCGGAGCGCTTTCGAAACCTGAAGAGCCACCTGCAGGACCTCTGGGGCAGCGCCAAGTGCGATATCCGAAGATGCGCAGATTGCGCATTCGGTTTCGCAGATCCCTTCGTCGCGGGCGGCGTTGAATTTTACAACCTGGCCTGGGCGCATCCTTCCTATCCAACCATGAGATGGGAATATGCGAGAACGATCGAAGAGCTCGCGGGCCTGAGGACTGACGGAAAAACTGTTATCGACGTGGGCGCCGGATTCGGGTATTTTCTGGATTGCGTTAAAGATAAATTCTTCGAAATTTCAGATATTTACGCGGTGGATTATAATGAAACATCGCAGTCTGTATTGTCATCCAAGGGTTTCAAAACATTTTCGAGCGATATTCGCGAAGACATGTTCGATCAAATGGAGGAATCCTTCGACTTTATATGCTTGTTTCAGGTTTTTGAGCACATGGACAAAGTAGACGATGTTTTCTCTCGATTGAAGTTTCTGCTTAAACCGGACGGATCTCTCTTCATTGCGGTGCCAAACGAAAACAGAACATACTATATGGAGTCTCATGGATCCCTCATAGACATGCCGCCCAATCACATTGGCAGGTGGACGAAACAGGCGTTCGATGCGATTTGCCGGCGGCACGGCTTGCAACTGGCCAAATGTGAGCGGGAACCGTTCACTCTGCTTAGCTTCCTCAAGCATGACATCGTAAACAGCTATTTGCGCAAGGGAGAAAAGCCCGGCACCCTGAGTGAGTTCGTCCGAGCCCTGCCCCGAAGCAAAGCTCAACGGATTGCGCAAGGCTTGACCGCCTTGGCGATTTCACCATCACGGCTACCGGCATGGGCATATGCGGTTAGCAATGCATCAACGTTGGGCGGGAATGCGCTCTGGGCGAGGATCGACAAAGTCTCCTCGCGGATAGACCAAGCCTTCTCGCCGAGCCCTGCGGATCATCAAGCTAGCCTGCAATGAACGGCCAGACCAGTTCCAGGAACGTGCATAACGGATTCGGCCCGAAGTCGTTCGGGGCCCCTCGGTAGGAGCCTCGCACTTAAAGCGCGTCGCGATGAGCATTGGTCGGTGTCTTGTCAGTTATTTCCAATGCCTTTCGCCATGCCAACGAAGGAACGCTTGAAACGGCCTTTTGTCGCTGGCCACCCTGAACTGCAAAGTCATCAAACGTCAACTGGACGAAGAACCGAAGCCGATCCCAAGCGTTCGAGCTGGCTGTTGATGTAACGACGCGCCGGTCGTTCGACAACAAAGTAACTCAACACCGACAGTGCGATGGCGGCTCCAAGACCGAGAAGCCTTCCAGCTATCCCCGGAAACTGAGCAAAGGGCTGCTGCCACAGATACAATGAGAAAGACAGCATGCCGACGATTACCAGAGGTTTCGAACCGAGCAGGCGAAGGAAGGCCGCGTGGGCTTGCCCAACATAGACCAAGGCCAGGGCAAGAAGGACACTTCCGACCCCGTATTTGAGTGGGTCAGGAACGAGTTCGAAATTGAAAAGGACTGCGGTAACCCCAAGGGCAATCGGCGCCCAGGATGGTACCTTGCGTGAACGGAACAGAAGATAGACACCGGCGGCCATGAGGATTGAGGCAGCACGTACGTCGGTGCGCCAGTAGACGTCGTAGTAGCCGCCGCCAAGCAGCGTTCGGATAGCGCCGTCGCTCCATGCAAGCGCCGCAAGCGACAGGCACAGGATGCCCCCGGTCACTTGGGATCTGCGGCTAATCGCGGCAATGGCTGCCAAGATCACATAGGTGTGCTCTTCGACGCATAGCGACCATATGTGGTCGAGGAAGGCGGTGCGCCCGGCTACGAGCACATAGTAGTTGTATGTAAACGTGGATGCACTGAGCAGATGTTGCCAGTCTGCTGGCCAAAGGCCGGCGCCACCGGCCACCGCCATCGCAGACAGGAACGCAAAGAGGGCGGGATAGACACGCGCTATCCGCCGACCAAAGAATTTCGGCAAGACCATCTGTCTCACAAACAGTATGTCTGCCATCAGCAGACCACTGAGAACGAAGAACATCTCCACGCCAAAGCGACCGGGGTTAATAAACCGGGATGCGAGATAGTGATCCAGCAAGACACCGATGACTGCGACGGCGCGCCAACCGTCCAGGTAGGGCAAATGCGGCAGGCCCTGTGACGGGCCATTTGCTATATTGGACACGGCATCCCCCTCGGGTGCTGGCTGATATTGTTCTATCAGCTCGGACTTAGGCCGCCGTCGTGCGAACGGACGAAAGGCGCGCTAAGAGTGATCGCAAAGAAATCGCCAGAGCGAGCCTGCGGCCCTCAAGTCACCTTCTCCCGCAGGAGGTCGGCGCTGTCGCCGAGCCGGTATCCAGCATGCTTTCTGAGATTCACCCGCGTAAGAACACTCCCGACGGGCACCGGAACAGCACCATCTGCCTGAAGCAGTTCCAGCACACCGCGAGCGACATGGCGTCGCGTTTTGGCCCACCGGACGGCGAAAAGCACCACGTCCGCCCATTCGGTGAGGAACCTGGCTTCCGGCCTGCCAAGCCCCGATGGGCCATTTAAGATGACGACGCGATAAACCGAGTGCAGATCCTCCGTCACTTCGGACCCGTTCCCGCGCGCCAGCAGGGTCAGCAGATCCTCAGAAGGGCCGAGGGTCATCAGGTCGATGCCGACTTCAGGTATGCCGGTGACAGCATCCCCCAAGGTGCTCCGGTCGCGAATATAATCCGCGAAGGAATGGCGAGCCTTAGGCCCACCATACTGGTTCAGAAACTCAAGGGTGAGTCGAGCGCCCTTGGGTTCGAGATCGACCACGAGGACTCGGCCGCCAAGGCGCGTCGCAGCCAACGCCAAGCTCCATGCGAGTTCGGTCGCCCCATCTTCGGGCGTGCTGGAAGTCACAAGGATGATCTGCGAGGAGCGAGCGCTCAATTGACTTGGTGCCGCCGCGACAAGCAGCGACGTCACGGCACGGCTGTATCCCGACTCCTGCTGGCCTAGCACCAGCTGCCTCAGTCGCTTGGCGTGCGTGGCGGCAGCCTGAGGGATAAGCGCCAGGCACGGAACCCCGAGCGCTGCTTCGGCTTCAGCCTCGCCGCGCAAAGTGCGATCGAAGTGTCGGTGGAGAAGCAAGAGAATTCCTCCGATCAGGCCGAACACGATCATCCCCGGCGGAACGAGGAAAATCGGCGGAAGGGTTATTGGATTGACAGGCGGCCACGCCGCGGAAAGAATCCCGACTCCGGGGGATGGATTTGCAATCAGCCGCTTCAAGTCCTGTTGACGGGCCAACAGATCATTGTATCGCTGCGTCAGGATGCTCACCTGCGGCTCGAGCGCGCGCAAGCCTGAGAGCCGACCGGCTGTATCGGCCACAACCGCATCGAGAACTTTCTTGCGATCTTCAAGGGCCCCGACCTGAGCGCGATAGATGTCAACCTCAGCGGCAACACGAGCGAGACCTTGCTCTACCGCGCTGTCAATCGCTTTGCTCAGGTCCTTGTCCGCCGGCGCGCCGGCCTGGCGAGCCGCAAGATCGGCCAATTCGGGCGTACCGATTGCTTGGGCCAGCGATGCAATTGGTGCGTTCTGCTTGCGAAGGTCCTGAATGCGGCTAAGGCGGGATTCCTGCGCGGCGAGGTCAGCTTTGGACATCGAGATCTGCTGCGTGAGCTCGGCTGCCTCCCTGGCCGCGTTGTCTGCCGCACCTTGATCGACTGCGCCATGGCTCAGCCGATACCGTTCCAGGCGATCCGTCGCTTCTGCGAGACTCTCTCGTGTAGACGGCAGCGCGGCAACAACCGAGTCGAGTTCCTGTTGGTCGGAAACCTGATTTCTCCTTGCAAGATCGGCGATATATACTTGGACAAATGTATTGGCCACCAGAGCGGCTCGTGTTGGATCCTTGTCGGAAAAGCCGATACTGATAACTCTAGACCTCAATTCCTGCCCAATCCTTATGCCGTCCCGCAGCAGCTTCAGTTCAGCCGCATCCGGATCCGCCGGCGTGCTTCGCGGCCAGATTTTCGCCAGCAGACCGTCTAGAGCTGAGCGCGATGGCTCGAAGCGAGCAGGATCAGGAGAGGAGGTGGCGGGCGCGACATCGGCTTGGTGTGTGGCGTCGGCGGCTCCAGCAACATTGGCGGCATCAACTTTGCGCAACTCCGCCACCACGCTCCGCAGATGGCTCTGCGACGAGAGCATGGTTATATGGTCGTCAATGCTGGATTCCAGCAAATCCTGGGTGGAACTCAAGCCGCCGGCTGGGGCCGCCCTGCTGGGCGTATCAACGAGCACCTGTGCGGTGGCCTCGTACAAGGGCGGCCGCGCAAGACCCAAAGCCGCGGCAAGGACACCGCCTGCGAGGATCATGGCAAGCAGGAACCATCTTTTTCGTTGCAGGGTCGTGACGAGCTGATGGAGCGGCGTTTGCGTGTCCATCAGCTCTCCCAACGGCCGTCTTATGCGAGGGTTGATTTCGCCTAAGGGGGGAGGCACTTCGGTGGCGTGCGGAAGATGGATGCGGCTAACTTTGGACCCTTCCATCTTATACTCCTGTAAGTTCTGGCACTTGAGAAAGCCCCGCTTCTGAGACCCGCGACCTGCTCGCCTCTTCGTGCCAGCCCTGGAACATGAGGGCCGGCCACAATTCGCGCGAATGGTCGTGCCTGCCCTCGAGGTGGTCGCGCCAACGCGCATCCACCTTCGCAAGGTCGAATATGCGGTCTCCGGAATTGCGCATGCCGGCGATAAGGTCGTTGGCCCAGATGCGCAGCGGGCCCCTCAGCCAGACTGCTATGGGCACGTCGAAACCTTGCTTTGGCCTGT
Organism: Mesorhizobium sp. WSM3859; assembly: GCF_002295065.1. GTDB lineage: Bacteria > Pseudomonadota > Alphaproteobacteria > Rhizobiales > Rhizobiaceae > Mesorhizobium. The sequence continues at coordinate 168,243 of NZ_NSGG01000014.1, read as the reverse complement.
CGATCAGGCGCTCCGGAACATAGCGCCGCAGCAAGTGACGAAGGATCCACTTGCCGCCCCCATCGCGAACCTTCAGGTTGGATGGAAGGCGCCACGCAAATTCGACAACCCGATGATCGAGCAGTGGGCATCGTCCCTCGAGGCCATTGGCCATAGTGGCACGGTCCAGCTTCACCAGAATGTCGCCGGGCAGGTAACCCGTCATGTCGTCGTACAAGAGACGCGAAAGCAACCCGTCGAGCTGCGGTGCAGCATCGCTCGATGCGGGGAGCTTCTGCCGGGCGAGGTTTTCGACCGCCGATCCCCCCAACCTCTGATACAACTCGTCTTCGCTGGTTGCGGCGAGCAGCGGAGCAAGTCGATCGAGCCGATCGCTCCGTAACGCATGCCGCATATTCGCTGAAAGCGGCAGGTTTTCAACGATATCGGAACGGAACGCGCGGGCAAGCAACCGTGCCCCGGCTGCCAACGTCCGGCGCAGTTGTATAGGCAGCCCCTGGTGCCGGTTCAGCGTCTCGGCCATGAAATGGCGGCCATACCCCGCGAAACATTCATCGCCACCGTCACCCGACAGCGCCACGGTCACGTGCTGGCGGGCCAGCCGCGCCACTAGCAGCGTTGGAATCTGCGATTCATCGGCGAAAGGCTCGTCCCAGATACGCGGCAATTCTGGAATGACCTCGCGCGCAGCGGCCGGTGAAAGGTGAAGTTCTGTGTGATCGGTCCCCAGGTGCCTTGCTACTTCGGCCGCATAAGGCGCCTCGTCGAAGCCACCCTCCGCGAAGGCAACCGTGAAGGTGCGCACCGGATTTCGGGATTGGGCCTGCATCAGCGCCACCACAGTGGAGCTGTCGACACCACCCGACAAAAAGCCGCCCAATGGCACGTCAGCGATCATCCGTTCGCGAACGGCGAGCCGAAGCAGGCTGTCCAGTTCGTCGATCAGATCCTCGTCGCTGCCGACGACTTGGTTCTCCCGGCCTTTGGCGGCGATCCCGGCCAATGACCACCATTGTTTAACGTGCCGGCGAAGAGCGTCTGCGCCACCGGCTTCGGCAAGATCGGTGGATCTGACCGAGAGCAGGAAGCCTGGCGGCAGCTTGATCACACCCTGCCAGATGCATCTATCGTCCGGTACCCACCCTCTCGAAAGCATGGCAGCGGTCGCATCAAGGTCAAGCTCGGCGGAGAACCCCGGAAAGCACCGGATCGCCTTCAGCTCGGACGCAAAGACAAGAGCAGGCCCGACCAACGCGACATAAAGCGGCTTTTTGCCCATTCGATCCCGTGCGAGATGTAGGGTTCTGGTCTTCAGGTCCCACAACGCAAACGCAAACATGCCCGCAAAGCGCTTAAGGGCGGCCTCAATGCCCCAGGTCTCGATGGCACACAGCATCACCTCCGTGTCACCTGTGCCGCGAAACTGATGCCCGGCGTCCTCAAGTTCGCGCCTCAGGTCCTTGAAATTGTAAATCTCGCCATTGAAGGTGATCACATACCGGCCGCTGGCGGACCGCATGGGCTGACGCCCTGTTGCAGAGAGGTCGACGATCGCCAGTCGCCGATGGCCAAGTGCAATGCCCGCCTCACGATCTGTCCAGAGTCCTTCGCCGTCCGGGCCGCGGTGCCGAAGCGCCGACGTCAGCTGGCTTATTGCCTCGAGCGGCTTCGTATTCGCGGCGGCACTTGTGAGAAGAATTCCAGCGATCCCACACATCAGGCCACCTTTATGGCTCCCGCCTCGGAGCGAACTGGCGAGGGCCTGCCCACAACAAGGCACAAGGTCAGCGCAAACCACACGATCGGGTGGCGGATGATCAGATGCGGCATGCTGAAGATGACAATGGACACCATGAGCGCCACCAGCGCGTCCAGCTTCGCGCGCCACACCGACATAGTGGCGGTTCCGGCGAGCCAGGCCAGCGCCAGAACCGAGATGACACCACCTTGAGTGTACAGATCGAGTACTGTGTTGTGCGCCTCAAAGGGTCGTGTCAGAAAATCAAACTGCCTCTCCCAGGTTGAGGGTCGGCTGACATGCGGACCCGGACCGAGTCCCATCGATCCTGATTGCACGCCTTTCTCCAGCGCGGCGCCCCAAAGATACAAGCGCAGCTCGGCGGTTTCGGCTGTCGCTTCGCCGCCGTTGTCCTTGGTCAGGCTCTTCGCGAAGCTTTCGAGGACATTCGCCTCCGACAGAACGTAGGGAGTGATCGAGACCGCCAGCGGAAAACTGCCGATCAGCAATAGAAGGAGGGCTTGCCGTGGAAGACTGACCTTGTTGCCGGCCGTCTTGAGCCATGTCCTGATTCCTAGCCCGAGGAATGTCAGGCAAGCCAGGATGCTGGTATACAAATAGGCATCGCTCTTCGTCAGCCTTCCAATGTAGAAGGTGAAGAACACGCTGGCGATGGCAAGGAACCTGGCCCAACCATTGCTGGTAGTGGTCGCGAGATGCAAAGCCAGCGTACCAAAGATCGCGCAATAGAGCGCGAGTTGATTGGGATTCTCCGACCAGCCGCGAAAGCGATCCCAGTACCATGACTCAATATTGGCTCGGGGGAGCCATCCCCAGCCCTGAGCCAGTTGAATGGCAAGTGTCACATTCGCGATTGCAATCAACCACCACGCACTGCGACGCAAATGATGATCGGCGTCGGGCTCCGCGGCGGCCAAGCAGGTAATGCAAACCAACAGAAGATACGCTTCGGTATCGTGCACCAGCCCGGTAAGGTATGGGATCGAGGTGAAATAGGCGACGATGGTGCCGAGAGCCAAGGCGATCGTCATTACCAGCCAGAAGCCGGCGAGTTTGGTCAAGGCAGGTGTAAGTACGGTACGCCCTCCGGCGAATATTCGTCCGATCGACAGCATTATCCAGAGGGCCAGAAGCAGTTCGCCATAGCCGAAGGAGGAGCCCGGAAGGCTAAGCTGCGTCGCACCGGCCATTACGACGCCAAGGGCGAGGAGCGCGTCTCGGGTCATCCGTGCATTCCGCCCAAGCGGCGATTGGCGAGGTCGCGCCGAGGCGCGGTCGCGGGCCGCGACCGAACAGACCCGTCCTGGGATCTGGCGTTAGTCGTTTTATCGTACAGGTCGCAGTACTGGTCGACTATCAACGGAAGCGCAAAGCGCTGCCTGACAATTGCGGCGGAGCGGCTGCCCAGAATCGCCGCAAGGGGGCGATCCGACAGCAGCTCGATGATGCGATCCGCGAGGCCATCCGGGTCGCGCGGCTCGACTAGATAGCCGTTCCACCCGTCTTCGATGAAATCGCTACAACCGGGCATTCTGGACGCAACTGTCGGCAATTCCGCTAGGCCCGCTTCCAGCAACACACGCGGAATCCCCTCGCGGTATTCGGTTGGGAAAGCGAATATGTCAGCCATGCCCAGAAGAGCAGGAACGTCCTGCCGTTCCCCCAATACGACGACATGAGACTGGAAACGCTCAAATTCCGATGGGTCGACGGCAAAAGGACCTTCGGAGTGCCATGGACCCACGAAGACGAAACGCGCATTGGGCCTTTTTGCGACAACTTTTGGAATCGCCGCAAGCAGGGTAGGAATCCCTTTTTGACGAGTCAAACGCCCAACAAACATGACGACTTCAGCCGATTGTAGCCCGAATTCCTGACGCAACCTCGCCGCCGATGGACCAAGCCGTCTCGCGGCTACGAAAGCGCCGACGTCGATGCCGGATCCGCCAATAAGAAGACTCTCCCCGTGTCCGGTCAGCCCATAGCGCTCAAAAAATGTCTGGTCGTCGCGGTTTTGGAAGACTGTCGCGGCAGTCCAGAACGACGCAAGCAATTGTAGGCAGCAAAAGACCGGGCGAAGAGCCAAGGCGCGCGGCTGGAGCGATGAGAATGTCCAGCCCAACCCGTTGATGGTGCGGACGACGGGCGCCCGCCCGCGCACCGCCAGCGGGGTCAAAAGATTGGGCTTCGTATCGAAACTTTGGACAATGTCCGGATGCAGTTCCAATATCAGTCTGCGAAGTTTTCGGAGAGTGCCTGCATTGCTGGCACCAGTGGCAAAGCGGTCAAACCTATAGCTCCGGTGTGCTATGCCGTGCCGCTGGAATGGAGCTTCCTCGCCACTTGAAACGGCCGTGACCCGAAAGCCTCTCTCGCGCATCTCCATCAGAAATGGAATCCGCAGCGCGTGATCCTCGCCGCCGACGCAGACTAGATGCGGCTTCATTTCGACACTCTCAAAAGGCAGCGGCCCGAGGGCTGCCCGAAATGGCTGGAACTTGGATGGTCTCTCATGGCCCGCCACTCTGCGGAATGTGTTCAGTCGGCCATCAAAGCTACGGAGGGGGCCTGGGCTTGTCCTCGTTTGTTCGAATGACAGTATATTCGGCCCCAGGAGCCGGCACTATGATGCCGCAATCCGGTGCAGGTCCGGCGGCAACGTTCAGGCCGGTTTGATGCTGGCTGGAAGAAGAGATCTCACTATTGAGCGTCCGACTGGAGCCGCGTGAGAGTTCCTCGGATGAAGCAGCAAAAGCATCATCGTGTTTGGACGCACAAGACCAAACACGATATCGAAGACGTTTGGGTCTATGACGGCTTACGCGAAGCCAACCCAGGTCGCTCAATAACGGTGTATTCGTATGCCCGGTGCCGTCTGTCTTCTTCAAAGACTCTTATCCAGCGGACTTCGGAGTTCCGCAGCGTGATGTCGCGATTTGTCGCGAGCTTTGCAGCTCGGAATGGCGTGGGCGCAACAATCTTATGCGAGACAATCACCTTTCCGGCGAAAATCTCCTCAACCTCGTAATTCGGCATACCATCCTCCCGCTCCCCTTTTCCCGTAACCAGCCCACCCAACCTCCATGGGGGCCAAATGTTCCAAGAGGTCGAGAAAAGCACGAGGCTATGGCTCGGTACAAGCAGGGGTTGATCGAATTTCGGGCTGACGGCCGAGGAAAGTGCACAAAAGAGAGGCCGGACGCCACTAAGCCCCGTGGGCTCGGGTTACGCCGAACTCCAGATGATTACACATAATTCGGCCTGATGGCCTTACCGGCAGGAGCGTTGGTCGCTCCTGCCGTAATGGTCCTTGTCAGACTACAAGAAAGGAGTTTTCACCCAGGTGGAGGTGCGGGGTCAGACTCGCAAATTGAGTCTGCGGATGACCGCCGATCCCGTCGCTATCGAAGGAGAGCGATCCTGTCGTGCTGTTGTAGATGATGTGGTCATTCGCATCATGCGCGCTCTGGCCGGCGTGGAAACTGCTGGCTGCAAGGGCGCCCCCCTGAAGGCCAGCGAACACGGCATGGTCCAGATAGATCTTGTCTCGCGAAACGTTGAAGTCGGCGATTCTGTCGATATTGTTCGGGCCAAGGGCCGTGTTGAACACGAAAGCATCGTGGCCCCCGTATCCCTTCAACAGGTCCGACCCGCCGCCGCCATTCAGCTTGTTGTCGCCATTGTTGCCGATCATCGTCTGGCCGAACTCGTTGCCGGTCAGATCGATGGCGGCTTTGCCGCCTTTGCTGGAGGTGGAGAGCTGCTCGACATGAGAACCGGCGGACAGAGCATAGCTGACCGAGGCCAGCACCTTGTCGAAGCCGCCAGTAGATCCTTCCATTATTTTGTCATGTGCATTGTTGACGTGATAGGTGTCGTTGCCCTTGCCGCCATGAATAATATGATCGACGTGTGAAGGGTCCGTGCTCGTTGGCGGCGTTGCGCCGGGGGTTGGGGGCGTTGCGCCGGAGGTTGGGGGCGTAGCCTCGGAGGTTGGGGGCGTAGGCTCGGAAATTGGCGGCGTGGGCTCGGAGGTTGCCGGCGGTGTGGGCTCGGTAGTCGTCGGGGGCGTCGACGACGTCGAGCTGGTGTTGTGCTCGCGGAAGATCGCCTGCAACTCCGGAGAGTTCTCAAGCGCGGTGTCGCCGTTCTGTGAACCCCACGCATAGGTGTAATCGAATGCCGGCGATGGAACCAGGTTGGCCCAATGATCAAATACGGCCTTCGCCTGCTCAGCGGTCGGGACAGCGAAGGCGGAGCCACTTTCGCTTGCCCAATTTCCACCGCCGAAAGCCTGGAATTCCGGGACGATACGGTCGGCAGGAATGCCTGCTGCAACCGCGGCTGCAACCAAGCGATCGATCATGGAGTAGTCAGGAGTACTGCCCGTATCGGAATGGATCACGTAGGCGCCCATCCCGTAATAATCGATGCCGGTGTTCGCCGGATTGTAGGTGTTGGCGAAGCTCGGATCGGCGTTGGACCCCATGTTCATCATCGAGATGAAGGTCTTTGCGCCCGGGAAGTTAGAATGAATCCAGTCGGATTCCGCCTTGAGATTTGCCGCGGTCGTCAGCGGATGCCAGCGACCAGTCGGGTCCGGCTCGTCACAGAGGTAGAATCCGAACACCTTCGGATTGTTAAGGAAGGGGGTGACTTGATCAATGAAGGACGAGGTGGCGCCATCGTGGGCGTTGAGATACACCAACGCCTTCATTCCGTCAGGCAGTGCGTCTACCTGCGAAACATATTGAACGTCGACGAGATTGAATCCTGCAGCTGCTACGTCGGCGGTAGATCCACCCGCAGCATAATGGAGAGTTGCCATAGGCGCTCCTTCTTCTTCCTTTTATCGGCAAGCCCCTGCACCGCTTGCCTAGACGAAAGGTATATTAGAAAGAAATCACATACCGATTTCGCCGGTCAAAATAAGTGATCGCGTCCCGGCCCCTGCCTTGGCGCCTCCAAAGAAAACCCAATGTTTTCAGACAAGTCGCGCTTCGTCAGCCGAGGTATCACGAAGGTTTTCTCCCGAAATTGTCCCCGCTTTTCACCGATTCATTGCCCCATTTTGGGACAGAGCCACGATTTCGCTTCATTTAGATTAAAGTAGCCTGCATTAGCGGCTCCTCACGCCCGGCAATCACTCGGACCAGGCATGTCCACAGAGTCAAAGTTTCCCATCTCGGGCAAGGCCAACAAGGCCGCTCGGCTATCCGGGTGAATCGGAAGGCAATGAAGACGACGCAAGAATTCTCCTCCCCCTTACGGATCGTAATGTCGGACTGCGCTCAGGGCCTGATTGGCATTGGGCTTTTTTCGGCAGTGACGAACCTCCTGGCGCTGACCGGGTCTCTTTATATGCTCCAGGTCTACGATCGGGTGCTTCCGTCCCAGAGCGTTCCGACCCTCGTCGGATTGACGATTGGAATGCTGGGCCTCTACGCGGCCTACGGGCTGCTCGATTTTGTGCGGCTTCGCCTGTTGGTCCGCATTGCCAGCCGGCTCTACAGAAATCTTCACCAAAGGGCATTCGCCATATCGGTGCTTTTGCCGCTCAAGGCCGGGCGGGAGGCGGACAGACTCAATCCGCTGCGGGACCTCGATCACCTGCGTGGCTTCCTTTCAGGATCCGGGCCGACCGTCATATTCGACGCGCCTTGGATTCCTTTCTATCTGCTGATCATATATCTGCTGCACCCGTCGCTTGGCGTGCTGGCGACGATCGGCGCTCTTGTCGTGGTGGCGCTGACCGCCGTCGCGGAGATCTTCGGTCGCGGGCCTGCCAGGCTGACATCCGAAGCCATGATCTCGCAGCGCGCCCTTGCCGAGTCCGGCCGCCGCAATGCCGAGGTCGTCCACGCGATGGGACTCTCCTCCAGGCTGGCGGGGCGCTGGAGCGATATCGTTCATAGCTACCTGGCGCATCAGGAGAGGCTCTCCGACATCATAGGAGGGATCGGTTCATTGTCGAAAGCACTGAGAATGGCGCTGCAGTCTTCAGTGCTGGGCCTCGGCGCTTATCTGGTCATCGGCGGCGAAGCGTCCCCCGGTGTGATCATCGCATCATCGATATTGCTGGGTCGCGCGCTGGCTCCAGTCGATGCGGCGATCGCAAACTGGAAAGGCTTTCTGGCGACCCGGCACAGCTATTTCCAGCTCAAGGCTATGTTGGACTCGTTCGAAGACCCGATCGAGCCCCTGGAATTGCCCCGGCCGCAAACACGGCTGACGGTCGAAAGGTTGACGGTCGCGCCGCCCGGTACGCCAAAGCCGACCGTGCTCGACGTAAGTTTCCAACTGTCCCGCTGCGCGGGCATGGCCATCGTGGGCCCGAGCGGCTCCGGGAAGACGACGCTGGTGCGGGCCTTGGTCGGGGCCTGGGGGCCGCTCGACGGCAAGATAAGGCTGGACGGGGCCCCTCTCGATCAGTGGGACCCGCATTCGCTCGGGGCTCACATCGGCTATCTGCCGCAGGACGTTGAGCTTTTCGATGGAACCGTGGCGGACAATATCTCGAGGTTCGGCGGCAAGAGCGACCCCAAAGGCGTGCTTGCCGCCGCGAGAGCCGCGGGCGTCTACTCGATGATCATGCATCTGCCGGACGGTTTTCAAACCCGCATCGGCGAAGGCGGCAGGGCCTTGTCGGCGGGCCAGAGACAATTGATCGGCCTGGCCAGGGCGCTCTATGGCGAGCCGTTTCTGGTCGTTCTGGACGAGCCTAACTCGAACCTCGATGTCGAAGGTGACGCCGCGCTTGCGGGGGCGATTCTGGCTGTGCGTCAACGCGGCGGCATCGTGATTGTTGTCGCGCATCGCCCGTCCGCTCTCACCAACATCGATCAGGTCTTGGTGCTGGCCAACGGCATGGTTCGCTCGTTTGGCTCCCGAGAAGAGGTCTTGTCGAGCATGGCGCGACCGCCCGCTCCTGCCACCCACCGTCCGATCGTTCCGACCCAAAGGGGCATAAGTGGACATGCGTGACGTCCTGCCTCGCGTTTTTGCGTTTCTGCCATCCTTCGCCTGGTTCGATGCCGGTCCGCGCTCTGCAGGTACGAAGGCACTGACGCCCCCGGGCAACCTAGGCCCGAGCCTGGCTCTTGGCTTGGCGGTGACTTGCCTGCTGGTGGTTGGTGGAGGGCTGTGGCTCGGCTTGACCGAGATCGCCGGTGCCGTCATCGCCCCTGCGACCGTGGTGGTTGAAACCAACACCAAGAAAGTACAGCACCAGGCCGGCGGCACGATCAGCGGCATCTTTGCGCAGGATGGCGATCATGTTCGGGCAGGCGACGTGTTGGTCAGGCTGGATGATACGCTGGCGCGGGCAAACCTTGACATAATCAGCGAGGATTTCGACCGCGCCACAGCACGGCTTGCCCGGCTGGAGGCCGAGCGTCAGGGGCTGACGACAATGCAGCTTCCAGCCGCCTTGCAAGCGGAGATGGACAAGCCAGGCGTGGTGGCGCTGGTCGATGGCGAACGCGCCTTGCTGCAAACGCGGGCTTCGGAATTAGCAGGCCAAAAAACGCTTCTTCGCAGCCAGACCGAGCAGATCCAGCGACAGCTCGAAGGCCTGAAGGCACAGCAGGCCGCGATGGATGAATCCGCGGCCTTGCTGGGCCGCGATCTCACCGATGTGGATGCTCTCTACTCCAAGAAGCTGGTTTCGAAGGAGAGGCTCAGCAACGTCAGATTGGACGCGACTCGAGCCAAAGGCGAGTCCGGGCGGCTGGCGGCGGCCGTCGCGGAAGCGCAGGTCAAGATCACCGAAACCGAGTTGCAGGTTCTGCAGCTCGACGAGCAAAGGCGCAGCGAAGTGACAAAGGAGCTGCGCGAGACGGAAGCCAAACGGACCGAGCTCGACGAACGCAGGATCGTGGCCCAGGACGAGCTCACCAAAACTGAAATCCGCGCCCCGCAATCGGGAACGATACAGCAATCCACCGTCCACACGGTCGGCGGTGTAATCGCTCCCGGGGAACTGTTGATGACGATTGTCCCCGATGCGGACAATCTTGTCGTGGATGCGCTCATTCCTCCGGCGCGGGTGGATGACATTCGGTCAGGCCAACCGGTCTCGATCCGTTTCCCGGCTTTTGATGCCGGCACGACGCCCGCCTGCCAGGGCGCGGTCAAGTGGATTTCCGCAGACCTGATCAAGGACCCGCAGCGCCAACTCTCCTATTTCTCGGCACGCATTAGCGTCGAGAACAAGACCGGTTGCCTGAGGGATGCGAAGGTGCTCAAGCCCGGCATGCCGGCCGAGGTTCATATAAGCACAGGCCAGCGCAGTGTCTGGTCCTATCTGCTGAAGCCGCTTACCGACCAGATGTCACGCGCTTTCCGGTAGGCCAGTACAGGAAGCAACCTTGCGAGTGGAGCCGCCAAGCGGCACCCGAGGGCGCATCATCGACCGCCATAAACCCACCTGCATGAGACGGCTCGGCCCGAACGCGAGAGCGCTCGACCATCTTGGCCTCAAAAAGGGGCCGCCATGTTGCCTGCAATAGCGCTGATTGTCAGGAACATTAGCTTTCTCTGAGGGTTCTCTCAGCAAGTATCGCACACCCAGGTGGAACCATGGCCGGGTTAGCATTTGCGTTCGTGTATTATTCGGGGCTGACGGGCGACGACATGATGGGCGCTGTGGTGTCTTTGATGGCGGGGCTGCTTCTTTACAACGTTGTGCGCGAAGACCGGCAAAACCGATAACCACTATTGGTGAGCGGCCCGGCTCGAAGGCGGGGGGTGCCCACGAGCCGGGCCTGACCGGCGGGGGCACGGACTAGATACGGGGCGCCGGCTGATAGTGTTATATCGGCCTATGCTAATGTAATCGCCCTCCGAACGAAGGACGTTTGAACCAGCTGCCGGCGAGACGCCAGAGCGCGCTAACTGTGGAACCTCCACTCGGACGAACTGCCACGATACCGGCTTACGGGCTCCATCAAGGACGGAGATCGTCAGAATCTTGGAGGGCGTTACAAGCCATTTGGCAATTGCGGTCTCGCGCAAAGTCTGGGGCGCCTCTCGGCCACGCATACTGATCGGTTCCACCATGCGCTCAGTGCGCGGTCTTCCGTCGTTCGCAGGATGAAATTTTAGATGTTGCTTATATTATGCCGTCAGCCGGCTGGACTCACAACTGCCCGGTCAGGCCCGGCGGTCGAAAGCCGCATACCCAACGGCGGCTGCCGGGCCGCGCACGCGGCACGGCATATCGCTACTATCGCCCGATCAGCGTCAGCCCGAAGAGGATCATGAGCCAGAACTGGAACTCCGGCGGATAACTGACGAATAAGTCTCAAACGAGCAGCTGCTCGATCCTGATCGGCAGATCGCGGATACGCTTGCCTGTGGCGTGGTAGACCGCGCTGGCAACGGCGGCGGCGGTGCCGACATTGCCGAGCTCGCCTAGGCCTTTCACGCCAGCCGGGTTGACCGTATGGTCGACCTCCGGAACAAGGATCACCTGCAGGTCCTTGATGTCGGCATTGACCGGCACAAGGTAGTCCTGCAGGTCACGATTAACGTAGCGCGCATAGCGCCTGTCGACCTCGGTCGCCTCATGCAGCGCCTGGCCGATGCCCCAGATCATGCCGCCCATCAGCTGGCTGCGCGCGGTGCGCGTGTTCATGATGCGGCCGGCCGCGAATGCGCCGACAATGCGCGGCACGCGGATTTCCCTGGTGTAGCGGTTGATGCGGACTTCGACGAACTCGGCGCCGAAGGCGTATTTCACCGAATCCTCGTCCTGGTCGCCGCCGTGGAATTCCGGCGTGCCGGCATAGAGTTTCTTCAGCGCCTCGGGCGTCGCACCCTTGGGTGCGAACTCGGCATATTCCTCGATCGCGCCGACCTGCATTGCTTTCAGGACGTCCTCTACCTTTGCCGACGCGCCGCTCTTCGCGACGATCTTTCCGCCGGCAAGCTCGAATTCCTCATTATGAGACCCGGCCAGCGGACCGCCCTCGGCAGTCGCGGCGGCGTATATCTTGGTTCGGATGGCGTCGCAGGCTTTGAGCACCGCCGAACACACGCTGGCTGTGGAGATCGACCCGCCCGAGACCGGAGCCGGAGGCAGGCTGCTGTCGCCCATTTCGACGCTGATCCTGTCTATGCTGACGCCGAGCCGCTCGGAAGCCATCTGACCGGCCACGGTGCGCACGCCGGTGCCGATCTCGTGCGAACCGCATTGCAGCCGCACGTCGCCGTCGACCGTCAGGCGCACGCGCGCCGCGCATGGCGCGACGGCAGTCGGGTAGATCGCCGTTGCGCAACCCATGCCGACCAGCCAGTCGCCGTCGCGCGTCGCGCCGACCTTCGGATCGCGTTTGGCCCAACCGAAGGCCTCCGCCGCCTGGTCGTAGCACTGGATCAGCGAACGGCTGGAGAACGGCTTCTTGCCGATCGGCTCCGTCTTGGGTTCATTGATGCGGCGGAACTCGACCGGGTCCATGCCAAGCGCCACCGCCATCTCGTCCATGGCGTTTTCAAGCGCATAGACGTAAGGCGTCTCGGGCGGCGAACGCATGTAGCCCGGCGTGTTGCGGTCAGCCTGCACCAGCGACACGTGGGTCAGAACCGAACCATAATCATACATACGGCCGGTCGCCGAAGTGCCGCCCACGACATAGGGATCCGGGCGCGACGTCACCTCCCAACCTTCATGCGCGAAGGCGGTAATGCGGCCGTCCTTGCCGGCGCCGATCCGGACGCGGTGCCGGGTTTCGGCCCGGTAGGTCTGCGTGCCGAAAGCCTGCATGCGGCTGGTCACGCAGCGCACCGGACGTCCGAGGCGCTTAGCGGCGACGGCCACGATTGCCGTACGTGGTGTCATCGGTCCCTTCGAACCAAAGGCCCCGCCAATGAACGGGCTGACGATGCGTACCTTCGCAGGGTCGATCTTCAACTGCCTGGCCAGCTCGGCCTTCCAGCCGGTCACATTCTGCGACGGCTCGTGGACGGTCAACCGGTCGCTTTCCCAGAAGGCGGTCGTTGAAAACAGCTCGATCGGGTTGTGATGCTGCGTGGGTGTCGAATAACGCTGGTCGATCTTGACTGCGGCGTCAGCGTAAGCGGCGTCGAAGTCGCCCGCCTTCACATCTTCCTTGAACAGCGGGCTCTTTCCGGCGGCAGGGATGGTCGCCGTCCCGGGGCTGTCGAAAGTCGCAGTCGGCTTCTCTTCCTCGTACTCGGCGCGGATCAGCTGCGCCGCCTCCTCGGCCGCCTCGAACGTCTCGGCAACCGCGAGGGCGACGATCTGGCCGTCATGGAAGATCGTCCGGTCATGCAGCGGTCCGATAGACGTCGCGCCGGAATTGCCGAATTTCGGCTTCTCGACCTTGTCCATGTCGCCATAGGTGACGATGTCGAGCAGGCCGGGCACCGCGCGGGCATCGTCGAGATGCAGCTTCGTCACCTTGCCCTTGGCAATGCTGCTGGTGGCCAGCGCGCCATAGGCGATGTTGGCGGTGGGCAGATCGGCGGGGTAATGCGCCTGCCCGGTGACTTTCAACCGCGCATCGACGCGCGGCAGCGGTTCGCCCATGTTCTCCTTGGGTTTGGGAGCGGCAGCGTCCATGGTCACACCTTCATGTCGCGGGTTTCAAGCAGAGCGCGCGCCAGCGTTCGCTTGCCGAGCTCGACCTTGAACGCATTGTGCTGGCGCGGTTGGGCTTCAGCGAAGGCGGCGTCGGCCGCCGCTTCTGCCGATGTCTGGTCGAGCTTCTTGCCTTGCAGGCTTTGTTCGGCCGCGCTGGCACGCCAGGGCACGGTCGCCACGCCGCCGAGCGCAATGCGCGCCTCGCGCACAGTCTCGCCATCCAGGTCGAGCGCGACGGCCGCCGAAGCCAACGCAAAGGCATAGGATTCGCGGTCACGGATCTTCAGATAGAGTGAGCGCCGGCCCCATGGCAGAGCCGGCACCTCGATGGCGGTGATGATCTCGTCGGCTGCGAGATCGGTTTCGATATGAGGGGTGTCGCCGGGCGGCCGATGCAATTTGGCGAACGGTATTCTGCGGGCTCCGCGCGATCCCTCGGCATGGACCACGGCATCGAGTGCGATCAACGCCTGAGCGAGGTCGCCATGGTAGGTGGCGATGCAGGCGTCGCTGCCCCCCAGAACGGCATGCTGCCGGTTGAAGCCTTCCATCGCCGCGCAGCCGGATCCGGGCACGCGTTTGTTGCAAGCCCAGGACGTCTCGCGAAAATATTCGCAGCGCGTGCGCTGCAGGATGTTTCCGGCCAGGCTTGCCATGTTGCGGATCTGGCCGCTTGCCGCCAAACGCAAACTGTCGGCAATGACGGGATAGCGCTCCTTGACCTCTCGGTGATCCGCAGCCTCGCCCATGCGCACCAGGGCGCCGAAGCGGATACCGTCATCGGTTACCCGGACTTGCCTCAGTCCGGACTCCTTGAGCCGGTTGAGATCAAGCAGGCGATTGGGCTCGGCGACGCCGAGCTTCATATAGTCGGCAAGGTTGGTACCCCCGGCGATGAACTGCGCATTCGCTCGCGTGGGTTGATCGTCGTTGGTCGTGAACCGGGACGCGATCGCAACCGCCGCGGGGATGTCGGTTGGCTGCTCATAGACGAACGGACGCATGTCAGGCTCCCTTCGTCTCGTCGCGCGCCTGCAGGATGGCGGCGACAATATTGGGATAGGCGGCGCAGCGGCAAATATTGCCGCTCATATATTCGCGGATGTCATTCTCGGATTCGGCATGACCCTCATTGACGCAACCGATCGCCGACAGGATCTGGCCCGGTGTGCAGTAGCCGCACTGGAAGGCATCGTGATCGATAAAGGCCTGCTGCATTGGATGCAGCTTGCCGTCGCTGGGCGCGAGCCCTTCGACCGTCGTGATGTCCTTGCCGTCGTTCATCGCGGCGAAGCTCAGACAAGACAGCACGCGCTTGCCGTCGACCAGCACCGTGCAGGCGCCGCACTGGCCGTGGTCGCAACCCTTTTTGGTGCCGGTGAGGCCGGCGTGATCGCGCAACGCGTCGAGCAGGCTGGTCCTTGCGTCGAGTGAAAGCTCATAGGGCTGCTCGTTGATCCTGAGCGACGTCACGACCGGCCGCCTCAGTTTCGGCTCGGCTGCGACCGGCGTCGCTGCCTCGGCCCGTGAAGCCAGCAACGGCGCAGCCGCGGCCGCCGAGACCGTGCCTGCCATGAACTTTCTTCGACTGAGACCATTGGTGGACAGGGCTGAGGGCTGTGACATGGCTCGCTCCTGGCTGGCTGGTGTCGTGCGCTAACCTCTCAACAGAGCCAATGTTCCAAATTGCCAGCCAAAGACTTCGCCACTTCACCCAAGCGTGACTTCGCTATCCGGAAATGGATCGGCCTCCAGTTTCCGCCGCAGCTTGGAACATGCGTGCCGCCCGTGAGTTTTGCGCAGGAACCGCCGCTGCATGCGAAGGGCATCATGAAATCGAAGCTGGTCACTGAAACCTCGGGACAAAGAATATTCGTGGTCGTGCTCGATCCGGGCGAGGAAGCCTTCGCGTCCCTCACCGCGTTCGCGGGACAGAAGGGAATTACCGGCGCCTCGCTGACGGCGATCGGCGCTTTCGAAAGAGCAACGGTCGGCTGGTTCGACTTCGGCTCGAAATCCTACCGCAGCATTCCGGTCGACGAGCAGTGCGAGGTGCTGAGCGCGATCGGCGACATTGCAGTCGACGACAGCGGCAAGCCAAGCCTGCATCTGCATGCGGTGCTGGGCCTGAGCGACGGATCAACCCGCGGCGGGCACCTGCTGGAAGGTGTGGTGAAGCCCACACTCGAGATCACGGTGACGGAGTCGGCCGTGCATTTGCGGCGCACGAAACGGCCAGGTCTCGGCATCGCCCTGATCGATCTCGACGCGTAAACTCTTGCGCTACCGAAACCGCATCTCCGATCAAGCGTTCAAGCTTGATGGAAGAACCGGACGTCTTTACGCAAAACGCAGCCGTCGAGCGGTACGGCGGATGCCTATGCGGCAATATCCGTTACCGCCTGACCGGGGAACCGCGCGTGCACTACTGCCATTGCGACATGTGCCGGCGCGCGACGGGGAGCGCTTTCGCCGTGCTTGGCTGGGTGCCTGTCGGCGGCCTCTCATGGTTGACGATGGAGCCTGCGTACCGCCGCTCCTCGCCTATCGCCCGGAGAAGCTTCTGCCGGTCCTGCGGTACGCCGCTTACCCTTGCCTATGACGCGAACCCGTACGAAGTCGCGATGCATATCGGCACCTTTGACGATCCGTCCGGGCTTGAGCCACGGCACAATTACGGTTCCTCGCAGCGGCTCGGGTGGGTTTGCTGCGGCATCGACCTGCCGCATCATGACACGGAAGAACGATGGTAGCGGCGCCACGGAGCGACTTCCCGTTGCCATTGGAAACGCCGCCGATGGAAGCGCGAACGGCGGAAGCGCTGCCGGAGGGGAATGGCCCCTGGCAATACGAGCCGAAATGGGATGGCTTCCGCTGCCTTGCCTTCAAGGACGGCAAGGCAGTCGATCTCAGGGCGAAATCCGGAAAGCCGCTTGGCCGCTACTTTCCCGAATTGATGGCGACGCTGCAAAGCCTCGATGCGAAGGATTTCGTCATCGACGGCGAGATTGTCATCGAGATCGACGGTCGCGCTTCCTTCGACGCGCTGCAGATGCGGCTGCACCCCGCGGAGAGCCGCATCCGCAAGCTGAGCATCGAGACGCCGGCGCGGCTGATCCTGTTCGATATGCTGGTCGCCCCGGGAGGCGAGATCATGCTCGAACGACCCTTGCGCGCCCGGCGCGACGCTTTGGAGGCCTTTCTGTCCAAGGCGGCCAATTCCGGCCTCCAGCTGTCGCCATCGACCACCAATGTCGCCACGGCCAGGCAATGGCTGCAAGGCGCCGGCGACGGCTCGACCGATGGTGTCCTCGCCAAGATGCTCAACGAGCCATATCGGCCGGGCGAGCGCGCGATGGTCAAGGTCAAGCGGCTGCGCACCGCCGACTGCGTGGTCGGCGGCTTCCGCTATCTGAACGGCAAGCGGCAGGTCGGATCGCTTCTGCTCGGCCTCTACAATGACAATGGGCAGCTCGATCATGTCGGCTTCACATCGACCATCGCCAATGAAGACCGCGCGGCGCTCACGGCGAAGCTCGAGGCTTTGCGCGGAGGGCCGGGCTTCACTGGCAAGGCGCCGGGCGGTCCGAGCCGCTGGAGCACCGAGCGCAGCGGAGAATGGGAGCCGGTGAGGCCGCAACTGGTCGTCGAGGTTCGTTTCGACCATGTCACCGGTGAACGCTTCCGGCATGGCACAAGGTTGCTGCGCTGGCGGCCGGACAAGGCGCCGCAGCAGTGCACGTTCGAGCAGATCGCGTAGCCGGGCGACCAGTCCGGTCACGGCCATGGCATCCAGGCGGCTTATGCCTTGAACGCGAAGAGATTTGCGTCTGCGTCCTCCCTCCCTGCAATGGACGCGCAGACGATCTCCGAACCGATCTGGGAAGAAGTGATACCGTTTCCGCCATAGCCCATCACCGCATATATGCGCGGATGGCCGGGCACGCTGCCGATAATCGGAAGCCCGGTGTCGGTGGCTCCGAACGAGCCGGTCCAGGCGAATTCCGCCGCCGTGTCGAGTCGCGGGAAGATTTTGCCGAGTTTCTCCTCAAGTCGGACCGTCTTTTGCGCGGTCAGGGCGTCACGCCTCTCCTCGTCGGTGAACTCCTCGTCTTCGCCGCCGCAGATCACGCGACCATCGGATGTCGCCCTGAGATAGAGATAAGGGTCCGAAGCTTCCCAGATCAGGGCGGCGAGCGGCCAGATCTTCTCCGGCTGCGGCCGGGTGGCAATCGCCCATGTCGAGATGAGGCGATGGCCGGTCCTCGGCACGATATCGAGCAGCTCGTAGCCGGTCGCAAGGACAAGATGGCCAGCATGGATCCTCGGACCCTGGCGCGTCGCCACCGTCACGCCGAGGCGGGTATCTTCGATCGCCGTCGCTTCCGCCGGCGCATAGAACCGCGCTTTGCGTTGCAATGCCCTCATAAGTAGTCCGGACGTCAATTTGCGTGGGTCGAGCGCCAGATTGCCGTGGCTCAGAATCGCTGCGGCGCGATCTATCCCGAAATCTTCTCTCAGCTTCTTGCGTGGCAGGAAGGACGCTCCAATGCCTGCCTCACGACGCGCTTCGGACTCGCTGCGCAGCTCCGGTGCATCGAGCCGATTGCCGGCCAAATAGAGCGACGGCGTCTCGGCCGACCGGCAGCGGATATCGAGTTCCGCGATGCGTCCGCGCAGGTTGAGCAGCGACAGCCGCGAGCGGATCCAGGCCTGCCGCGCGGCATCGCCTCCAATCATCCTGGACAGCCTGATGAGAGGCTGATCGATCTCGAACTCGACGAGCGCCGTCGTCGCGGCCGTCGAGCCCTTCAACGGCCCACGCCTGTCGATGCAAATGACGGCGTGGCCGTCGCGGGTCAAAGCTTCGGCCATCATCGCGCCGCTGATGCCCATGCCGACGATCAGGACATCGGTCTTTGCATCTCGGGTCAGGCGTTCCGCCGGCACCGCGGGCGAGCGATAGGCAGACCAGACAGGTTTGCCGCTTCTGAGATCGAGCTGGCGAGGCATGAAAGTTCCCGGTTCGGCACGATAAGTCACAAGGCGCCGTGCTGTTCCCGGGCAACCGCGCCAGCCATCCTCTGGTTGGATATGAAGCGGAACAACTGTTTCGGCGAAAGGTTCTTCACTCGAAGCTCAGCAATGGAGAACGTCATGGACCCGCGCGACAAACAGCGGCCCCCAAAGACCGACGAGACCGAAGCGCCGACCATCGAACAGCAGGACTGGGATGCTCTGGAGGGCGGCAGGATCCTGCCTGACAGCGTCGCGGTGAACGGTGATCCGCAGGATGATGCCGAAGCGGAAGGCGACCTTCCGGAAGAGGATGACGACAACCCCTTCCAGGACAGCGATGAAGCGTTGCCTGATGACGAAGAAGAACGCGTCCTGTCGAAGGACCCTTCCAAGGAAGGCAGCCGGTTCGACGAGGTCTAATGCATGTCGCCCAAAGCGCGCAGCGGTTTTGGGAGAACGACATGCATCAAAAACAAAGACTTAAAGCGCGTCGCGCGAATCCGTTTCGACGCGACGCGCTTTAAGAGCCAACCGGTTCAGATTTCCAGCAGCGCGTAGGGCCGGCCCGTTGGCTTCGTGATGTGCATGGCGACGTTGTAGACTTTGGCGCCGCCGGGGGTCTGGCCTTCGAAAGTGCCACGATGGGCATGGCCGTGCACGACCGCGCTCACCTTGAACCGGTCGATCGTTTCCGCAAGCCGGGATGACCCGAGGAACGGAAAGATTTCCGGCGGCTCGCCAGCGACCGTCTCCGCGATCGGCGCATAGTGAAGCACAACCAGCGTGCGCTTGGCGCGGACCTGCCGCATGGCGTTCTCGAGCCGCATCGCCTCGTTGACGCTTTCGGCCACCATGGCCTTGATCGCCGGCTCGCCGAAAGAGCCAAGCATCCTCGAGCCGAAGCCGCCGACAAAACCCTTGACGCCGACAAAGCCGACTTCCATCAGCTCCGTCGCCTGCCCATCCAGGAGATAAACGCCTGCCTGGCGGAGCGTCGCCGCGATCTGGTCGACGCAGCCGGATTCGTAGTCATGGTTGCCGAGCACCGCGACCACGGGAATTGAGCAGGCGCGCAAATCCTCCGCGAGAAGCTCGGCCTCCTTCGGCTTACCGAGATTGGTGAGGTCTCCGGTAAGCACCAAGATGTCGGCTTCGCGGGAAACCTCGCCGAAAAGGTCGCGGTAGGAAGTCTGCGCATCTTCCTGAACATGAAGATCGCCCATCGCGGCGATCTTGACCTTGCCGTTGCCGTTCGGTTTGCGGCCCGTCTTGTTTTGTTCAGCCATCGCGGAATTCTCCAACGCCGCCGACGCCTGCGAAGCCCCATTCCTTGACGTCGATCTCGTAGTCGACCTGCGATAGCAGCCGGCCGCGGCAGATCTTCATCCGCGGCGCAGGGAGTTGCCGCTGCCTGGCGAGCCGGTCGAGCAGATTGTCAAGCAGCCAGTCGGGAATGTGGTCGCGTTCGCTGGGATAGATCCATCTGAAATTCAGTAATTGCATCAAGAGCACCTCCCAGTGGGTGTCGAGATAGGAGAGCAATCTTTGCCAGTCGATCTGCTCATGCGCCTTGAGGATGGTATGGGCGATGTCGGCGCCGTCATGCCGGCCCCTGTCCTGGATGAAGCATTTCGACCAGATAAGCTCGGTCGGGCCGATGATCCTGACCCGGCTGCCCAGCAACTCGACCTGGCGGGCATGCTCCAGCCACTGGTCCTCTACGTGCATGGTCCCGTTGGCGGAAGCAAAGATCACGTCGAAGAAATGCGGGCCTTCGAAGACCTTGCCCAGCCAGCGGTCGTCCTCGATTTCTATGGCGTAGCCGATATCCTTGAAATGGGTGAGGATGCGCGGGCAATCGCCTGGTTTGCAGAAGATGTCGAGGTCCTTGGTCTGGCGCACGACGCCGGTATAGGCGCTGACGGCATAGGTCCCGGCAACCAGAAAGGGAACGTCGGTGGCGGCGAGCTCGCGGATCGCATGCGTGTAGAAAGCTTCCGCCTCCGCGCTCTTCAGCGTCGGCTCCGCCTTCGCATCGATCACCGGCAGCGTCGCCAGCACTCCGGGCAACTCGTCGTTGGCCATCAACCGTTTGCTACGGCTTTTGATCTTCATTCCCATGTTTCGATAAACAGCGGCAAACCGGCGTTGTTCCGCGCTCTACGTCACGCTTTTTGTGACGAGCTTCGCCAGGACGGAGGGCTAGTCGCCTTCCTCCCGGTACAGGCGTTCGACCGCCCGGTCGCTCTCGCGCTGCTCTGCCGGTCCGCGGCTGCGGCGTGTGGCGAGCACATAGATGATCGCGAGCAGAAGAATGAGGGGACCGCCCGCGACGACGATGAACCACAAGACGGTGCCTGACATCGATCTTCCTTCCCGGATCGAAGGTTGTGCTCCCGCAAGCAGAGGCGCCGGTGGTGCGCTAACCAACGAAGGGTTCAAATGTTCCGCTGTTGGAACGGAGACCGCACATCAGTCGTTGGTGGCTTGAGCACGCTGACCGCTCGCGATGACCCGTACGGATGAAGCCCGACCTGCGTTTTCCTCCGTGACACAGGATTGCAGGCCGGGCCCGGCCTAAGTGAGGGGACAAAGGCCAACCTATGTTGCACGATGATTGCGCCGCCGCCTTAACATAGGTTGTTGATGGCGGCGGCGATTGAACTTCTCTTTGGGCGAATGGTCAGCGGCAAAGCGATCATGCGCTCAAAACGCATCAAACGTTTTCGCAAACCGGTTATCGTGCAGCCCGGCCGGATCGATCGTGATCGGGTGGTGGTCACTGTGCTGGATGCGGCCGACGTCCTTCTGCATACCTGGCCGAAGCCCAACTCCCGAGCCCGGCACCACGCCATCAGGGCGTGCCTTGCGGTGCTGCGGGACGAGAAGCCGCCACGCGTGGCGCGCCAGGCTTTCGTAGACGCCGCAAAGGACGCCAGGATTTTCCTGGGCGACCAAGCCTGACGCTATTTCTGGCTGCGCGCTTCTGGCCGGGCGCCTTGAGCATTTTGCCAAGGCGGATAAAGGCTTCTGTCCCGCCCGATTTTAGCCAGCAACAGTCGGGATTGCCGCAACAAAATCCGACTTCTGGCGATAGCCGAACCGGTTTCGCCGATCAGACGCTCCGCGCGTCGGCGGGTTTGGAGAAGATGTTCCAGGTCGAGCTGGATGCGATGCGAACGCAGATCATCCATGATGCCAAACACCGGGGCAAGCCGCATGTTCCCTTCAGCCGATCTCCAGCACTGCCATGATAACTCTCAGCGGCCGATGCAGCTCAGAGCGGACAAGAGCGGCGCCCATCAGGTACCACCTGTGTCTGTTTGCCCGCTGGCCGGGTGGTGCAACGCTTGCTTGACGGCTTCAATCAACGCCGGCGGGCAGGGTTCGCCTTCATAGAGATCTTCGTAAAGCGACCGGACTATGTCCTCTATCGACACGGACGGATCGGACTGCACGAGCTCGCGCGCAACAGCCTTGATGTCGGAAAAGTCATAGCCATTGGGAGCGGTGACCATTTTGTTCTTCTTATTGCGTGGCTGAGCGCCTCGCGGGCGATCCCAGGCGCCATTCAAGCGGGTCCGCCGGGTGACGCTGAAGATATCTGCGCCCGGCGCAGGTCGCCGACAATAACGCAGGTTAAAGCGACTCTTTCCAGGCTCGGATAAATTTCGGCCCTGGCTTACAAGATGGTGGCAACCGAAGAGAGCCGGAGGGCCCGCCTAACTCTACCCCCAGGCGAGGCGGGCCCTTTCTTCCGATCGGGTCCTGACCGCTCAGAAGCTCATAAAAATTTTCGTCTCTTTTTCATGGGTTAATGCGTGGCCGCGAGGCAGGGCGCAATTATCAACTGAAAGAACGACAAGAGCGCGCTAAGGGAGGTTGCGGCGTGATCAAATATCATCCTGTGCGTCTGAACGAACTTATCGACCACTATATGGAAACGCGTTCCCCTCACCGATCTCCGGTGTCTGTGGCCGCGGCAACCAGAGCGATCCTGACCGTGATGCCGGACTGCTCGGTTGAGAGCCCTCAATTGAGCAACATGATCGCGCGATCGGCGGTCAAGCACGGCCATGCCGTGAGCTTCGATTTGATGAGCGTCTAGTCCGGTATCAACCACTATCGATCGGCAGCGACTTGCGCGTCACGTCCAGAAGGTGGCGCGCCAGTTCTGTTGCGTCGCAAGGTTTTTCGAAACTGCGGATCTCGGCAAAGCGTGGCGGAATGGCGGTGGCGTCATAGCCGGTGGCGAACACAAACGGAAGCCGCCTGGCCAATAGCGCGTCCGCCACGGCAAAGTCGATGGCGCCGGCCAGATCGAGATCAAGTATGGCGGCGTCGACGCCGCCCAGGTCAAGGGAATTCAAGGCCTGGTCACTGGTCGCGAAGGGACCGATGACCGTCAGACCGAGCCCCGAGAGGGCTTTTGTGATATCCTCAGCCAGAAAATACTCGTCTTCCATGACCAGAACACGAGCGCCGGCGACTTTCTCATCCATGGCAAGCCTCCCGAAGGCAGCCATTTGAAACGTCTTACGCAGTCCGACATTAACATAGGTAAGGTCGTCGTCGCATCATAGTGTGTATCACGGGATCAAGAGGACTGGGATGAGGCTACCTCTGATCCGCAAGCTTGAGAAATTCACGCGGCTTTCGCAGGCCGACAAGGAGATGCTGGTCAGAATTGCGGCGCAACGTGTCCGGCGCTTCGCCGCGCGAGAAGACATCATCCACGAAGGCGAGAAACCTGAATTCATCAACCTGATCAACGAGGGCTGGGCCTGCCGCTATAAGACCCTCGAAGACGGACGCCGGCAGATCATTGCATTCTTCCTCCCCGGCGATCTGTGCGATCTCAACGTGTTCATCCTCAAGGAAATGGACCACTCGATCGGCGCGATCACGCCAGTCGCGGTCTCGGAGATTTCACGCGCCGCCTTCGACGAGATGATGATCGGACATCCGCGCATCACTCAGGCGCTGTGGTGGGAATCGCTGGTCGCGGCAGCGATCCAGCGCGAATGGACGGTCAATCTCGGCCAGCGCGATGCACTCGAGCGGATGGCGCATCTGTTGTGCGAGCTGTTCATCCGGCTGGAAGCAGCCGGCTGCACAAGCGACAGCAGTTGCGAATTTCCGTTGACGCAGACGGAACTGGGCGAGACGCTGGGCATGTCGACGGTTCATGTCAATCGTACGCTGCAGGAGCTGCGCGCTTCGAACCTCATCGTGCTGAAGGACAGGACACTGACCATTCCCAATCTCCAGGCATTGCAGGACGTCGCGCTGTTCAATCCCAATTATCTGCATCTCGATCGCGAGGGCAGGCATCTCGATGCCAACGAGGAGTAATGTCCAAGGGCCCGCCCAACAAGCCGCTTGAACGCGGTCTGGCAGATGTCACGGCGACCATGCGTGAGCATGCGCGCGTCGAAGCCCGACTGCGTGAGAGCGACGAGACCCTGCGGGATTTCGCCGAAGCCGCCTCGGACGTTCTCTGGGCCCGCAATGCCGACACGCTGCAGTGGGAATACCTGACGCCTGTCTTCGAGGCGATTTACGGGATGAGTCGTGAACAGGCCTTGGCCGGCGACAACTTCGCCACCTGGATCGACCTTATCGTGCCCGAGGATCGCGAGCATGTGCTGGGCCAGATCGAGCGCATACGCGACGGCGCACGTGCAACCTTCGAATACCGAATATGCCGGCCGGCCGACAACGAGATACGCTGGCTGCGCGATTCCGGCTTTGCGATGCGCGATGCGGCGGGAAAGGTCGCTCATATCGGTGGCGTCGGCCAGGACATCACGCGACAGAAACAAGCCGAGGAACAGCAGCAGGCTCGCTTCGCCGGACTGCAGCATCATATGCGCAACACGCTGGCCGTGATCCGCTCGATCGTGCGGCGTACGATGGAGAAAAGCGAATCCCTTGATGAAGCCGCGGCTCACCTGGAAGGTCGCATCAACGCTTTCGCCCGCGTGCAGGCGGCGATCACACGCCATCCGTCGATCGAGATCAACCTGGCATCGATCGTCGCCGACGAATTGCGCGCCGCCGGGGGCCGCGAGGGCGATAACCTGACGATCGAGGGCCCGCCGTTGACGCTCGCTCCCAAGGCTGCTGAGACGATGGGCCTGGCCATCCACGAATTGGCAACCAACGCGTTGAAATACGGGGCGCTTGCAAGCTCGAGCCGGACTGGCCGCATCGACATCGAATGGCGTTTGGAGGAAGATCTGCTCCGCTTCATCTGGACTGAAAGCGGTGTTCACGATCTGAAACGGACCGAACGGCGCGGCTTCGGTTTCGAGGTGCTCGAGCGGACCTTGCCTTACGAGCTTGGAGCGACGGTGGAGTTGCGGTTCGCTCCGAGCGGTCTCGATTTCACGGCTGCCATCCCGCTTCGCGCCATTAGAGCAATTTCAGGAAAAGTGTGAGCGGTTTCCAGCTGGAAATTGCGACAAAACAAAGAGATAGATCGGTTTGCCGCGTGGCCAGGGCCCAGGCCAGGAAGCCATGCGCGATGTCGCGGAAATACACCTCGGACGTTGACCCGCTTCGTTCGAAGCCGCCCGGCGACGTAGCCGCCCAGCGCGGACGACAGCCACTGCACGATGACCAGGCAGACCGCGGTCGACGGAGAAAAGTTCCTGCTTCGCCCGTCCGCTGGACCGGCGAACTTCCCTCGACGCAGCTTTCCCGAACGTCGAGGTCGGCGCCGGCTATTGCCTGCCGGACTCGACGAGGAATCTCTCCAATCCCTCCCGAACCTGTGCGGGCGCTTCTCGAGTTGGGAAATGACCGACACCCGGCAGGAGCACACGCTCATAACCGGCCGTAAAATACGGCTCCTTGCCTTTGGACGAATCCGGCAGAACGACGCGATCGTCGTCGCCATGAAGGACCAATGTCGGCACCGAGATGGCCTCCGCCTCAACTTGCTTGCGCGCAAGTTCAGCATAGCGCGGGTCGGGATCCGCCTCCCCCCAGCGCACGCGATAGGAATGCAGCGTCACGTCCGGCCAGTCCGGATTTGCGAAAGACTTGGCCACACGCTCAAACAGATCGTCGTCGAACCAGCCTGGCGGGCTCCAGCTGTCCCACTGGAAGCGCGCGAAAGAGTGACCATGCTGTCGCACGAACTCCTCGCCGCGCCCGGTCGCCATGAACCACTGATACCAGAAGGCCTTCGCCTGCTCCAAAGGCGGCATCGACGGAGGGCCAGGTTGCCATCCCAGTGAAAGCGCCGCGCAGCATGTTATCCGCTGCGGAAAGACGGACGCGAGCAGATAGGCGATACGCGCGCCCCAGTCATGGCCGAGAACCGCGAACCGTTCGAGGCCGATGGCGTCGGCAAAGTCGAGCGCGTCCTGCGCCATAGCGGCGATCTCGCCTGAGCGTATGGTTTCATCGGAGTGGAACGAGGTCTTCCCGAACCCGCGCAGCCACGGCGCGAAGGTGCGGAAGCCGGCGGCCTGAAGAGATGGTGCCACATCCGCAAAAGTGGTCGCATCATCCGGCCAGCCATGAAGGAGCAGCACAGGCGGGCCGTCCTCGGATCCGCCGCTCAGATAGGCGACGCGCAGAAGCGAAGTATCGCAGAAGACAGGCTTTTCCATGGACGCCTCCTCATGGGCACCACACTGCAGTGGCCGCCCAACCCCGCGCAATCGGGTTTGTTCCTTTTCGCCATGGGGCCCGCTTCGATCCGGCGAGGGAACCAACCGCAGCCTTGCTGGTTCGGAAGCCAACAGCGGAGCCTCGCCATGCCCAATGCAGCCGAAATCCTCGTCGACACCTTGATCGCCTGGAACGTCGAAGTCGTGTTCGGGTTGCCCGGCGACGGTATCAACGGCGTGATGGAGGCGCTGCGCAAGAACCAGGACAGGATATCCTTCGTCCAGGTGCGGCACGAGGAATCGGCCGCGTTCATGGCCTGCGCCTACGCCAAATGGACAGGCAAGCTTGGCGTGTGCCTCGCGACGTCCGGGCCGGGCGGCACCCATCTCCTCACCGGCCTCTACGACGCCAGGCTCGACCAGGCGCCGGTGCTGGCGATCACCGGCATGCAGTTCCATGACCTGATCGAGACTTTCACGCAGCAGGATGTCGATCTGACCCGCGTCTTCAATGACGTCAGCGTCTACAACGTCCAGGTCTCGGACGCGGCGCATATGGAGAATGTGGCGAGCCTTGCCTGCCGCACGGCGCTCGCCCGCAAGGGCGTCGCGCATCTTTCGATCGCCAGCGATATCCAGGAGCAGCCCGCCGACGCGGCCAAGCGATCCAAGCGCAACCGGCCGGCGCACACGCCGCAGGACATGTTCGCCCCCCACTGCCTCGCGCAGGATACGGAGTTGGACAAGGCCGCGGCCATTCTCAATGACGCCGGGCGCGTGGCGATCCTTGCGGGACGCGGAGCGATCGGCGCGGCGGCTGAACTCGAGGAAACGGCGCGGCTGTTGCAGGCGCCCATCGCCAAGGCGCTGCTCGGCAAAGCCGTGCTGCCGGACGATCATCCCTACACCACGGGCGGCATCGGCATTCTGGGCACCTTGCCTTCGCAGGAGGCGATGGAGACGTGCGACGCCGTCCTCATCGTCGGCTCGACTTTTCCCTACATCGAATATTATCCGCAGCCGGGCAAAGCGCGTGGCGTACAGATCGATTGCGACGCGCAGCGCATCGGCCTGCGCTTTCCCGTCGAGGCCGGTCTTGTCGGCGATGCGGCCGAGACCTTGCGCGCCCTGAACCAGCGGCTGCAGCAGAAGGGCGACGGCGCATTCCTGGCAACTGCACAGAGTTCGATGCAAAAATGGCGCGAGACGATGCGCCAGTCCGAAGACGGCTTGGCCCATCCGCTCAAGCCGCAGCGCGTCGCGCGCGCCTTCGGCGAGCGCCTTGCCGAAAATACGGTGCTGGCAACCGATTCCGGCCAGAACACGGAACTAGCCGCGCGCCATGTCGATCTCCGCGCGGGGCAGGCTTTCGGCGTTTCCGGCGCGCTCGCCTCCATGTCCTGCGGTTTGAGCTATGCCATCGCCGCCGGCATTGCCTTTCCCGGCCGTCCTGTCGCGGCGATCGTCGGCGACGGCGGGCTCGTCATGCAGCTCGGCGAGTTTTCGACGGCGGTGCGCTACGGCATCCCGCTGAAAGTCCTGGTCATCAAGAACAACATGTTGAACCAGATCGCCTGGGAGCAGATGATGTTCCTCGGCAACCCGCAATTCGGCTGCGAGCTGCAGCCGATCGATTTTGCCAAGGCCGCGGAGGCGATGGGCGGAAAAGGCTTCAGCATCGAGCGGGCGCAGGAGGTCGAGCGCGTGCTCGACCAGGCTTTCGCCACCAGTGGGCCGGTGATCATCGAGGCGCTCGTCGACGCCTATGAGCCCATGATGCCGCCGAAAATGCCGCCCGATTACGCCAAGAATTTTCGCAAGGCGCTGCCGCAGACTCCGGGCCGCGACCTTATCGAGGAAAACGTCACCCGCGAGCCAACCAAGGCGATGATGGACGTAGGCGAATAGAAGGGGATTTCGATGCTTGATCTTTCCCGCGAGCGTCGTCGGATGGTCGATGTGCATCTCAGCCGGCGCGGCATCCATGATCGGGAAATCCTGGCGGCGATGCGGGAGGTCCCGCGCGAAGTCTTCGTGGACCCAGGCTACGAGGAATTCGCCTACGAGGACGGACCGCTGCCGATCGCGCAAGGACAGACGATATCGCAGCCTTACATCGTTGCCTTCATGCTGGAGATGGCGCAGATCGGCCCAGGCGATAATGTGCTCGAGGTCGGCACAGGATCGGGCTATGCCGCCGCCGTGATGAGCCGCATCGTCGACCATGTCTACACGATCGAACGCCATGCGCCACTGGCCGAGGACGCACAGCGACGCTTTCAAAAACTAGGCTACGGCAACATCGAAGTGCGGATCGGCGACGGAACCAGAGGCTGGCCCGAAGCGGCGCCGTTCGATGCGATCGTGGTGGCCGCGAGCGGGCCGGGCGCGCCGCTGGCGTTGCAGCAGCAGTTGGATGTCGGCGGCAGGCTGGTCATCCCGGTGGGCGATGATCCCGATGAACAGCGGCTGCTCAAGGTAACCCGCACCGGCGCATCGACCTACAGCGAGGAGGATTTCGGCGGGGTGCGCTTCGTCCCGTTGATCGGCGAACAGGGCTGGCAGGAGGAAAGCCGCCCAGCGACTGTCCGCACGACCCCACTGGCGCGCAAGCGCAGCCTGCCGGAAATGATCGCCGCGGTCGCCGAGCCGCTTTCCGCCTTCGACGACCCTGCGTTTGCCGAACCGTTCGACCGTTTCGCGGACCGGCGGGTCGTCCTGCTCGGCGAATCGAGCCACGGCACCTCCGAATTCTACCGGGCACGCGCTGCAATAACCAAAAGGCTGATCGAGTGGCACGGCTTCACCATCGTCGCGGTCGAGGCCGACTGGCCCGATGCAGCGGCCATCGACCGCTATGTCCGCGGCCGAGGCGCCTCGCCCGGCGCCGGTCAGCCGTTCCAGCGCTTTCCAACCTGGATGTGGCGCAACACCGATGTCGCGGCATTCGTGGAATGGCTGCGCGAGCACAATGACAAGGTCAAGGCGCTGCAGCCGCAAGTAGGCTTTTATGGCCTCGACATCTACAACATGCGCGGTTCGATCGCCGCCGTCCTGGAGTATCTCGATCGCGTCGACCCGGAAGCGGCAAGGGTTGCGCGGGAGCGCTATGGCTGCCTGACGCCATGGCAGACCGAGCCGTCGACCTACGGTCGTGCCGCGCTGACCAAGGGCTACCGCGAATGCGAGAAAGCGGTCCTCGAGCAGTGCCGCGACATGCTGGTGAGGCAACTCGACCATGCCGGCCGAGACGGCGAGGAACTGTTCGAAGCCGCGCAGAATGCCCGGCTCGTCGCTTCGGCGGAGCAGTATTACCGCGTCATGTATTACGGCGGACCGCAATCCTGGAATCTGCGCGACACGCATATGTTCGAGACGCTCGAACATATTCTGGATGTACGCGGCCCGAACGCGAAAGCCATCGTGTGGGCGCACAATTCCCACATCGGCGATGCGCGTTACACCGAAATGGGAATCTCGCGCGAGGAAGTGAATATCGGCCAGCTCTGCCGGCAGCGCTTCGGCGACGCCGCAGCTCTCATCGGTTTCGGCACGCATACGGGCACGGTCGCCGCGGCGACCGACTGGGACGGCGAGATGGAAGTCAAGTCGGTGCGGCCATCGCGCGAGGACAGTTACGAGCGGCTCTGCCACGACGCGGGCATCGGCCGGTTCCTGCTTGACCTCGCACGCGACCCGAAGCTGCGCGACCAGCTGGCCGAGCGCCGCCTGGAGCGCTTCATCGGCGTGATCTACCGGCCGGAAACCGAACTGCACAGCCACTATGCCGACGCTTCGCTGGCGCGTCAGTTCGATGCCTTTGTCTGGTTCGATGAGACCAGCGCGGTCACGCCGCTCGGACCCGAACACGCCGCCGAAGGCATGCCGGAAACCTATCCGTTCGGCGTCTGACGCCGGAACATTCTGCGCCGCTTCCGGTTCGAAAGACATAACGAGGAACGACCATGAGCGGAAACCAGCACCCGAAATCGAAAAAGCCGAGCGATGCCGATATGGGCAATGATCCAGGCATTGGAACCTCCAAGGGCACCATCAAGGAAGGCGACGAGCTGGAGCATGGCGAGAACACAGTCGAAGGTGATGTCGAGAACGACACAAGCGACGCAGGTGGCATCAACCCTCGCCAGAAAATCCGAACGAATAAGTAAGCTTTCCAGAACCTCGCAACAAATCTTACAAACTGCATTGTGCATCTTCTTTGTCAGAGGTGAAATTTATAAGCAGATCGGCGTTGTCGGCGAATTTCATCGGAACATCCGGTTTAATTTCTTGTCGAATGATATCGCAATCAGGCGATCAACAGGAGATCCTTACCATGATCAAACTTCTTTCCGCATCGATTCTTACAATTGTCCTGGCGACTTCCGCGATGGCGCAAACGAGCGGCTCGGGCAACGGCACCAACGGCACCGGCGCTACCGCAGGCACCACCGGCGCGGGCGGCGCAACGGGTACGGGCAACAGCAACGGCACGGTCGATCCAAACGCCACCAACAGCACGAACAGCACCAAGTCCAACGGCGCAAACGACCGGTGCAAGGACGCCGCCGGCAACGACATCGACAACAACACAGCCAGTGGCAACACGACGTCCAACGTGCAGAATTGCAACAAGTAAGCTATCGGCCTCTTGCACGGCCTTGAAGCCCGCCTTTGCAAGGGCGGGCCTTTCTCTTTCGACTGCCGATGCGTTGCAGGTCACATCCCGCGGTCCGGAACGTAAAGGCAGAAAGAGCGCTGGGATCTGTTGTCGCCGCCCCGCTTGCATTCGTGGAAATGTTCGTCACGCGATCGCTTGATGCGATGGTCGCTATAGGGGATCAGCTCGCCGGTCGAGAGCTGGTAACCGTATTTCGTTTCCTTCACATCCGAAGGCGGTGCCTGATAGCAATCCACCCCAGCGCAGCAGGAAGGGTCATACTGCCAGCCCGCCGGTGCCTGGTGCGCCGATGCCGGGAAACAGAGGAGGCTCCCCAGGACGCTTGCGGTCAGAGGGAGCAATGCCCGCCGTCGAAGCGAACGTGGCCTATCGCGCGCTGCCCGTTCCCGCGGATGTTTGCTTGACGCTGTCTTGTTCATAGCCGATCCGTCGTGGTTGCGGAGGCTCCGGACGGCTCCAGAGCCTCACAATCCGCCGCCGGATCGTCGGCGGCGGCAGTCCTCGAACTTAGAAGTCATAGCTATGTTCCACTACGTCCGCGCCGCCGTCATTCCTTCACATAGGCGCCGGGCTGACGGCCGCTCCTGGCTGCCTTGGCGTCCTTGGAATGCTCCGCGACTGCCGGGCCAGCGCCTGAACTCTTTTCGGTCGAGGGGCTTGGCGTCGGCTGCCGCGGCGGATTGCGGCCTTCCGACTGATGGGTCTTGTCCTCGACCTCGCCCTGTTTGCGGCTGAGGCCCGGATCGACGTGAGGTCTTTCGTTGCCGGCGGCGTCCTGGGAGAATTGGTCGCTCGGATCCGGATCGGTGTTGGCCGGATATTTTGTGGCGCCTGTCTCGCGGCGGTTCTGATTGTTCATGGCTGGTCTCCATTTCTCATGGAGAAGTAACACCGGCGCGAAGGCGACGTTCCCGAACCGGCACGGTACACGGCAGGCTTAGAAGGAACAAATCCGCCGGCAATCACTTAGGCGCGGGCAGCGCCACCTGAGGCGTGAAAGGAGGCTTGTGATGGACAGGGAAGAACGCATCAGGCAACGTGCCCACGAAATATGGGAGCGCGAAGGCCGCCCCGAGGGACGCCAGCAGGAACACTGGGATCAGGCCGTCCAGGAGATCGAGTCGGAAGGCTCGGAAGCCGAGCGCGGTCCGGTGGCGCCCGATCCTGCGGTTGGCGTCGGCTCGGATCCGGCCGCCAACAGGCCAGGCGGCTGAGGCCGTTGATGCGTCATATCACAATTGCGCTAGGTGTTCTGGTGATCGTCCTGGTCGCCCTCTGGGTTTGGACTGGCCAGAATGACGGGCGTCCGGCCGGTGGCGCCCAACAGCCCTCGCCGCACGCTATCGACCAGAACGGCTGAGAAGATAGTTGCCCTCACCGCGTGGCGGTATCGCCGGGCTCATGGCGCCTTGCCTTGGCGGGCACGAGCCGGCCTGCGTTGGCGCGCAGGCCTCTGAAGAACTCCTCCACATAGGGCAGCAGTTCGAACAGCACGATGACGATCATCACGACGGCAATATATGCCACCGGCAGTTGCTGCTGTTTCCAGGTCAGGTCGAAGCGCGCCGTTTCCGGTCCGGCGCCGAACAGGGCCAGGAACTGGCCCCAATGCAGCGCCACGACGATGACCAGCCCCATCAGCGGGATCATCTCCAGGAAGCTGTGGACATGCTGCTCGATCGGGCTCACCGTGCGCGCCGTGGTCGCGTAGCGCACATCCCACATTGCCGTCGCTTCATGAACGAAGAAGGCGACGATCATTACGGCGATGATCAAGGCGTTCACCTCGAGGAACATCGCTGCAAGCAGCGGGATCCCAACCTCTGCGAACATCAGCAGGTGGATCAGCGATTCCTTCGCGCCGGTCGTGGATTCGATGTGGGTCGCACGATGACAGAGCCAGTCGGCAAAGCCCGCGATCAGCCAGACCGGCAGGACGAAATACATCAGGATGAGGACCATCGGGTCGGCCAGCACGAGGCAGCTCCTGCTCTATCTGCCGGCGTTCTCCGCATCGCGCTTCAGCTTTGCCGCCTCGCGATCGAGCACCTCCGGATCGTTGCCGTATTTCAGGATCAGCGCCAGCGCCAATCGGCTTGCAATTCCCGCTCTTTGCGCCAGGTCGCGGACACGTTCGGCATTCTCACGCTCGTTGTCATCCCCGGAGGCTTCGCCGTACGATGTCATGGTCGTGGTTCCCAGCCGACTCCCGCCTCGTGCCGAACCGCAGGCCGGCGGAATGGTTCCATACCCTGTCTGACCGGATCGAAGCCTGTCAGATCGGGTCGAAGTGCATGCAGCGAACCTCCGGAACGGTTCACCCGTCGCCGCGTTCTAACATCTGGCTTCCCTGCGACCTCATTGCCATGTGCGGGTGTGAGCGCGCCTTGCTTTGCGGCTGCGGTATGCGAACTGAAGGAGCTCGTGTGCGAAACCTCAGGGGACTTCACCTCTTGATCGCTGAAGACGAGTGGCTGCTCGCCAGCGATCTGGCGACCTTCTTCGCCGACATGGGCGCCATCATTCTTGGGCCGGTGGCGACGGTGGAGCAGGCCGGACGGCATGCGAAGAAAGCCGAGGCCGCGATCCTGGACATCGACCTGCATGGCCGCAAGGTTTTCCCGGTCGCGGACGAGCTGATGCGGCGCAACGTGCCCTTCGTGTTCTTCAGCGGATATGACGAGATCGCCATTCCCGAGCATTTGCGTTTTGCGAGCAGCCTGAGCAAGTCGTCGAACCGCGTCAGCCTGATCGATGCACTGTTTCCACAGGAGCACTCTGTAGAACCGGCGACCGTCGGGCAGCCGGTGGCTGCGGCGGAGGACGTCGTTGCGCTGCTGCCCAAGCTGCGGCTCACCGCACGCCTGCTGCTGGAAGATGCCGGGGCCTCAGACCGCCTTGTCGAGCATACTTTGGAACGGGCGCTGGAGGATATCGACAATAGACCCGCGGACTCGTCGATCGCCGACTGGCTGAACGCCATCATGCGCAGGATAGCGCAGTTGCGCGGAGCTTCTCTTCTGCACTGATCATCTCTGCACTGATCGTCGGGCAGCCGAGCCGCCGGCGACCTGCGTTCGCCGGACGACCAGTCTGTCTCAATGCGTGAAACGGCTCCTGAGCCAGCCGAGGATCGGGTTGCCTCTTACGATCCGGCGCACCCGCGCGGCGGCCCAGTTTGCCTGCATCGTCGCGCCGGTATGGCAGCTGCAGACGACGTCATGCAATTGCCAATCGGAGAGCTCGAAGAAGCGCTTCGCTTCGCCATAGGTGTCCGACCGCAACCCGGCGGCGCGCAGCAATGGATCATCGAACGCAACCGCGAGCGCCGATCCGTCCGCCCGCACCCGTTCGCGAACCCCGGGATCGACATATTCGGTGCCTGTCAGCGCCGAGAGGCAGCGCTGCGGATTGCGGTCGAGCAGTTCCGCCCACCGCTCGATCCGTTGCGTTCTCGTTGCAAGGGGAATCAATCCAAGCCGGTCGACGACCGCCACCGATTGAAGTTCGTATGAGGTCTGATGCTTCATTGCTGTCTCCTGTGGTTCTTGGCGGCGACATCTGCACGGCGGCGCGGCAGATCCTGCCGGAGCCTGAAGCCCACGCCTGCGGACAGGCGCGGGCCGATCAGGTGTTGCCCACCCGTCTTCAACAAACGCCTTGGAGCGGCGTCTGAGGCGAACCCCGAACTGCCAGCGATCACCTATGTTCCAGCTATTCTCGCCCAGGGAGTCGGATGACGAGTTGAGATCATCGCGTGGGCCTCCTGAGCAGAGGAGCCCGGTGCGAGTGTCAGGTCGCATCGCCGATCAGTCGGCAAGATCGCGCGCCTGGCTCGGCTAGCCTGTTTCTAACGAGAAATCTCATGAAGGAATTAGCGCTGCCGTCCGCCGCCAGTACCTTTGGCGTGCCGCAGAAGGTTCGAGATTTCGGTTGTGAGCTGCCGTGCACGGTCGGACTCGAGCTTCAACGCAGTCCTGATGCGGTCGCTCTCTGCCCGCAGCCTGTTCGCCCGTGCGATAGCTGCTTCGCTTGCCTCGTGTTTCGGAGCCATGGCCTAAATCCTCGTCACGTTGTCGGGGCGCAGGCGTATCTTCTGTCCTTCGGCGTAGCTGATGGCATCGGCTTCGCTGTTGAAAGACCGGACCACGGTGACATGGCCCGGCTCTTCGATCATCACGTGCCATTCGGTCCCGGCCTCCGCCAGTGTCACCGCTTTCTCCGGGGCGACGGGATGGTCCAGCCTATGCATGCGCCGTTCTCACTAAGGCAGCGCCCGCCGCTGCCCGAACGGCCAAGATTAAAGGTTGTTCCCTCCCTCGCCCTAACCTGTGTTTACGCGGCGCAAAGAAAGACCCGTCGCCGGGGGAGGCAAGCGGCGACGAGTCTCGCACCGGACACCTGGAGCGGACATGACCGCAGCGCCCTAAGCGCGGATGACGGTGTTTGTTCCAAGAGAAAGCCCTGCCAGCACGCTAGAAAGCGCTGCCAGCACGCTGGAGAACGGTTGCTTCGCCGAACGACTCAACAGGCACGAGAAGCAGCAGCAATGGAACAACGCGCGGATTGCATTGTTAAAGAGCTGACCGGTCGCTGAACCGCGATGGCGCCATCACCGCAACGGAACGGTTCTTACAGCCCAACGGAGGCTCGTCGCGGAATGGCCCGTTCCACAAGCCCAGCGAAAAACCACAACATCATCGTCATCGGCGCGTCGGCCGGCGGGATCGAGCCGTTGAAGCGGCTCGTCGCCGACCTGCCCGCCGATCTGCCGGCTGCCGTGTTCGTCGTGGTGCATGTCGGCCAGGTCAGCTACCTGCCCGAAATCCTCGACCGAGCGGGACCACTCGGCGCCGTGCCGGCCAGGAACGGCGCGGCGTTCAGGATGGGTTGCATCTATGTGGCGCCACCCGGTTTCCATCTTCTCCTTCACGACGGCCATATGATGCTGCGACGCGGCCCGCGCGAAAACCTTGCCCGGCCAGCCATCGACCCGTTGTTCCGCTCGGCGGCGTTGAGCTACGGCGCCAGCGTCATCGGTGTGCTGCTGTCGGGCTCACTTTCCGACGGCACCGCCGGGTTGAGGGCCGTCAAGGCTGTGGGCGGGCTGGCGGTGGTCCAGGACCCCAATGATACGCTGGTGCCTGCGATGGTCGAAAGCGCGCTGCATTTTGTCGAGGTCGACCACTGCCTGCCGGCGGCGAAGCTCGGGGCTTTGCTAGCAAAGCTCGCGGCTGAGCCCGCCGGCGAAACGTTCGCAGCCCCACCAGCGGTCAGACTGGAGGCGGCCATCGCCGCGCAGGAGCATTCGACCATGAAAGATGAAGATCGACTTGGCGAGTTGTCGGTGTTTACATGCCCGGAATGCCACGGGCCGTTGTGGGAGATCGAAGACGGTGACATGCTGCGCTATCGGTGCCATACCGGGCATGCCTTCACCGCCGACGCGGTGATGGAGGCGCAGGCGATCGAGGCGGACGAGATCCTGTGGAGCCTGCTTCGCTCGCATCAGCAACGGGCGGCGTTTGCCAAACGGATGGCGGAGCGGGTTCAGACAAAACACCGGTCTGAACTCGCAGCCGAAATAGGTCGGCGGGCCAAGGAATATGAGGCGGATGCCGCTGTGATCGAGCGGATCCTCGAAAGCAGGCGGGTTCAGGTAACGGGCAATGGCGAAGGCGGCGCGGAACGGAAACACACGAAAGGCAAGGATTAGTTCGCGCGAGATTGCGAAAGAGCCGGCGCCCTTTCCCTTGATCGGGATTGGCGCCTCGGCGGGCGGCATTGCGGCGCTGCAGAAATTCTTCCCCGAGGTGCCGACCGACAGCGGCTTTGCCTATGTGGTGATCCAACATCTCGACGCCGAGCACGAAAGCGTGCTTGCCAGCATCATCCAGCGCTCCACCACGATCGAAACCCAAACCGCGGCCGAAGGCATGGAGATCGAGCCCGACAAGATCTACGTCACGCCCCCGGGCGTGTCGGTCTCCATGCGTGACCAGCGTTTCCACATAGCCAAGATGGCAACGACACGCGCGAGGCGAACGCCGATCGACGATTTCTTCACTTCGTTGGCGCAGGAGCAGGCGGAGAATGCGGCGGGCATCATCCTGTCCGGAACGGGCAGCGACGGCACGATCGGGCTCAGGGCCATCAAGGAACGCGGCGGCCTGACCTTGGCGCAGGAAAGTGCCGAATATGACGGCATGATGCGCAGCGCCGTCCAGAGCGGCCTGGTCGACTTGGTGCTTCCCGCGGAGGAAATGGCGGGCAAGGTGGTCGGCTATTTCCGCCACACCAATCATACCGAAAGCGAACGCGACCGCCGCAAGCGCGATGTCGCCGAACAGCTTTCACGCATCGCGGCGCTGCTGCGAGCGCGGACCGGCCACGATTTCAGCGGTTACAAGGACAACACGATCCTGCGCCGCATCCAGCGCCGCATGCAGGTGCTGCAGATCGACGACCCGGCCGCGTTCTACGAGCGGCTGCGCGGCGAGCCGCAGCAGGTGGATCTGCTGTTCCAGGACCTCTTGATCGGCGTCACCAGCTTCTTCCGCGACGAGCACGCCTTCGATGTCTTGGAAAGGCTGGTCATTCCCCGGCTGTTCGAGAGCCGCAAGCCCGACGAGACGATCCGCGTATGGGTGCCGGGCTGCGCCACGGGCGAAGAGGCTTATTCGATCGCCATGCTCCTGAAGGAGAACGCGCCGCGCGGCGCCGCCTCGCCCAATCTGCAGATCTTCGCCACCGACATCGACGAGCGCGCGCTGGAAGTCGCCAGGGCCGGCCGCTATCCGGCAACGATCGCGACGGACATAACGCCGAAGCGGCTGAAGGAGTTCTTCTCGCGCGAGGACGGCACCTACCGCGTTTCCGCCGACCTGCGCGAGGTCTGCCTGTTTTCCTCGCACAATCTGCTGCGCGACCCGCCCTTCTCCAAGCTCGATCTGGTCGCCTGCCGCAATCTTCTGATCTATATGGGCCCGGAACTGCAGGAAAAGATCGTCCCGATCTTCCACTACGCGCTGCGCAACAACGGCTATCTTTTTCTTGGATCGTCGGAGAACGTCACGCGGCACGCCCGCCTGTTCTCCACCGTCGACAAGACGAGCCGCATCTTCCAGAAGCGCGGCGGGGTCACTCCGCACCGGCTGCCCGAATTTCCGCTCGCCGCAGCGGCAAGGCAGGTGGCACCCAATGCGCGCCAGCGGGCGACGAACGGAACTTTGCAGGAGGTGGCGGAGCGTGTCATCGTCGAGCGCTATGCGCCGGCCTATGTGGTGACCAACGCGGCCGGCGAGCTGATGCACAGTTCGGGCGGCACCGGAAAATATCTCGAGCTCGCCGCCGGCGCCCCCGACCACAACGTCTTTTCCATGGCAAGGCGAGGCTTGCGCATGGATCTGCGCGCCGCGCTCCACAAGGCGGCCAGCACCGGACAGGTGGCGATCCAGAACAAGATCAGCATCGGCACCAATGGCGGCCGCCAGACGATAAGCCTGGCCGTGCAGCCGCTGCCCTCCGACGGCTCGGCGGATCCGCTCTATATGCTGGTCTTCCGGGACATCGGCGGCATCAAGGCGGAGTCGGAAGACGAGCCCGTCCACACGACCGACGATGTCGAAAGCGCCAATGTCAGCCAGCTCGAAAGGGAGCTGAGGGAAACCAAGGAGCGGCTGCAGATCACCACCGAGGAGCTCGAGTCCTCCAACGAGGAGCTGAAATCCTCCAACGAGGAGTTGTCGTCGATCAACGAGGAGCTGCAGTCTTCCAACGAGGAGCTGGAAACCTCGAAGGAAGAACTGCAGTCGATCAATGAGGAACTGCAGACGGTCAATGCAGAGCTCAACATCCGCGTCGACGAGCTCAGCCGCGCGAACAACGACATGGCGAATTTGCTCGAAAGCACGCAGATCGCCACCGTGTTCCTCGACCGCGACCTCTGCATCAAGAGCTTCACGCCGACCGCGCGCGATCTGTTCCGGCTGGTCGAAAGCGATGTCGGCCGGCCGCTGGCGCATGTGCGGCCACGCTTCCCTGCCGACGGTCTGCCGGCCGATATGGAACAGGTGCTGCTGAGGCTGGGCACGATCGAGCGTCAGGTCGAAGGATCGGACAATGGCCGGCGCTACATCATGCGCGTGCTGCCCTACCGCACCGTCGATAATGTGATTGCCGGCGTCGTCGTCACTTTCGTCGACGTCACCCAGATCGCCCGTGCGGAGGAGAAGATCGGCGTGCTCTCGCACGATCTGCGCAATCGCGTCGAAAGCCTCGAGACCCTGCTCGACCTGGTGCCGGTCGGCATTTTCATCGCCGAAGACGGCGACGGCGCTGAGATCCGCGCCAACCGCCGCGGGGTGGAGCTCGCGGGGCAACGCGCCACCGGCGACAAACTGATTTCCGTCCCTGCCGTCCTGCCGCTGACGCTCGATGGGGCCAAGGTGGACGGCGATGACCAGCCTCTGATCAAGGCAATGCGCACCGGCAAGGCGATACCCGGTTACGAAGCACGGATCCTGCGTGAGGATGGCTCGAGCATCGACGTGATGATGTCGGCCAACCCGCTGTTCGACGAGAACGGCAAGGTGCGCGGCGCCATCGCGGCACTGGTCGACATATCGAGCCACAAGGAGGCCGAGCGCAGCCAGGAAAGGCTGCTGCACGAGTTGCAGCACCGCGTGAAGAACATCCTGGCCACGATCACCGCGCTGACGTCGCGCATGGTGCGCACGGCGAGCTCGGTGAGCGATTTCTCGACCTCGTTCCAGCAGCGGCTGCAAGCGATGGGCCGGACGCACGAAGTGCTGTCCTCCTACAACTGGACGGATGCCGATCTCGAGCAGTTGCTGCGGGCGGTCTTGTCGCCCTACAGCAGCAAATCGCGCCGCAACATCGCCATTCGTGGAAAGCAGTTGCAGCTCGGCGCAAGCATGGCCGCGACGCTCGGCATGGTATTGTTCGAGCTCGCCAGCAATGCGGCGAAATACGGCGCGCTGTCGACCGAAGAGGGTCGGGTCGATGTGGCGTGGAACACCGACAAAGCCGGGGTTCTGTCGATCCACTGGAAAGAAATTGACGGGCCTGCCGTCGTGGAGCCGCCTAAGCGGAATTTCGGAACAAGCTTCATCCAGCAAAGTTTAGAATATGAGCTGGGAGGCAAGGTCAATCTGAGATTCGAGCCCTCCGGAGTTGAATGCGACATAGAAATTCCACTGGCGCCGGGCGTAGGCCGGTAGCATTCTCGCTTAGTGGCAAGGAATGAACACGAATACCATTTTGGCGGGCCTCAATGTCCTCGTGGTCGAGGACGTGTTTATGCTTGCGCAAGATTTTGCCGACCAGTTGGCGGGCGCCGGATGTACCGTGGTGGGACCGGCGCCTACCGTTCAACAGGCGCTGGTTCAAATCGACGGCATTGCCCTGGATGGCGCCTTGCTGGATGTCAATCTTCGCGGCGAGCGGAGCTTTCCTTTGGCCGAGCATCTGGCGCGCGAGGGCGTGCCTTTCATTTTCCTCACCGGCTATGACAGCGCCACCGTCTTTCCCGACAGCTTTCGCGACACGCCGAAGCTGACCAAGCCGGTCGACTACGGCCTGCTGATCGAGGCGGTGTCGCGGTTTCGTAAAGGTGACGCCTCGTCTGGCTGAAATGGGCTTTGGGTCGCTGCCTCGTCTATTGTTCGGGGCGACCCCCAACCAGCTGGCTCACAAGTTCAACCAGATGCCGGATCGGCGCCGGCTTAGGCAGATAGGGCGCGCCGTGAAAGATCGGCGACTGGAACTCCGGATCGTAGCCTGAATGCACGACGAAAGGCACGCCCGCTTCCTTGAGGCGGGCTGCGGCGGCGCCGCGCTGGCCGTCAAGCAGTTGGATATCGATGATGGCAAGGTCCGGCTTGTGATCGTCCAGCCAAGCCGCGGCTGCCCGCTCGGACGCCACGCAGGCCACCTCGAAGCCGCGCTCCTTCAGGCCATTCGCCACGTCCGACGCGATCAGATACTCGTCTTCGATGATCAGTGCCAAGGGCGCACGCATCTCCGCCTCCGTTAGCGTATAATGCCCCTCCTCGGCTTGGGCTCGCGATTGTTCTCATCATGCCCGCCGGGAAAGCGCAGGATGTGTTCCTGCGGATTGGTTGCGACGCTGCCGAGGGGGTTTGGACCCGCCTGTTCCCTGTCGAGGGGGAGCTCG
This sequence comes from Mesorhizobium sp. WSM3859, assembly GCF_002295065.1. Classification (GTDB taxonomy): domain Bacteria; phylum Pseudomonadota; class Alphaproteobacteria; order Rhizobiales; family Rhizobiaceae; genus Mesorhizobium. The sequence goes on along the minus strand of NZ_NSGG01000014.1, from coordinate 127,356 downwards.
ATCACGTCGGGGTCCGCCAACGCGGCGCGCGCCTCGAACAGGCGAAGAAACTCAGGTCTGAGCCCATCGCCTCGTGAGCTCGCAACCGCATGCAGTGACATGAGGGAATGCATCATCATACCTTTCACCGACGCCGCCTTCCCTCACATCGCGGCGGTTGCCCTTTCCTGCCTTGCTTCTTCGAAATCGACGGACACGACGACGCTGCCGTCGCGGCCACGAACCCGAACCGCCCAGCCGTCCTGACGGGATTCTGCCGCATCGTCGAGCAGATCGATCGCGGAGCGCAGCGCTTCGTGACGGACAGCTTCCAGGTCGGGCAATTCGACGCCCTCGAGCCGTCTCACACTGCCATCCTCGCGATATTCGAATGTGTACGGACCGTGGCTAGTATCGGTCAGCCTCCCGGTGCCCGGCCGGCCTGCGTCCGCCTTTCCGTCCGGTCGGTCTCCTTCAGCCTGGTAGCTGAACGTCGCGCATTGAAGCATCATCTCTCTGGCGCGATCGACAAGCGCGGCATCGCCGAGCAATGGGTTGGACACGACCATGGTGACAGCGATGTTTTCCCCGCCCTCGCCAACAAACTCGACTGTCGCGCCTTTGGGGCTTGCATGGATCGTCGTGTCGAGAACTTGCATTGCTGCCTCTCTGTCCTGGTATCGAGGATAAAAAGCTCCCCTGATCCCGAAAGTTCCGTCCGAGTTCAGGAATCGAATTCCGAAACATGGCCCGACGCTCTCGTAGCGTGCGCGAACGCGGCCGCGGCTACATGAATCCATTCCTTCATTGAAGGCCCGATTGGAACAGCGGGGCCGGATGCAGGTTTTTGGGGAATAAAGGAGCCCCGTATGCCACCCAACCAACGCACACCAGCCGAAGCCCGCGGCGAAATCCAGGCCGGCAGGACACAGGATAAGACTCCGGGCTTCGACCCGGCGGCAGCACCGCAGGAAGCGGACGCTGAGGCCGGCGCTGTCCCGACTTCCGCCGCGCCGGCCGCGCCGCACAAACCGAACTTCACCAACCAGGCGAGCTTTGCCAACGCGATGCGACCACCGGAGAACGCGCCCGATCTGCAGCCGCGCAGGAACGGGCCAGTCCTGGTGATCGCGGCACTGGTCGTCGTGGCCGCGGTCGTTTTTCTGTTCGCCGTAGCCTTCGGCTAGGCATGGAAGGAACATCATTCGCCGCCCCGAGTTTGATAGCGCAAGGAGGTTATTGCGATGCCAAGCTTGAGAAGTTTGTTTCGCCATCTGTGGCGCTGGAAAGCACAGCCTACGACGCACCCCTCTCCAGTGGATGCCATTGTGCGGGTGCTGCGCGAAGCCGAGAAGCAGCACGGATCCCGGCGTTCGGAATGAGAAGCATCCTGACGGTTAGTGTGTCCGGAGGATCTGCAGCTTCACCGTTCCCGCGCGTCGGCGAGCAACGCGGTTTGGAGGGCAACCGGATCAAATCCGACCAGTACCAGGACCACGCAGCCAACCGTCTGCAGAAGCAATTAGCGCATGCTCGCGGATCGCCTTTTGCCACGAATTCCGAAGACAGCGATCCGGAAATCCCACAGCTTGCGGCGAGCGCCTTGCAAAGGCCGGTCGGGTATGTCTCAGTGAGCTCTGAAGGGCCCCTATTGTTAAGAGAATGCGATGTCTCGTCGGAGAGAGCGCGATCTTTGCGCCCAGGCAATCCAGAGCTTGGACCAAGAGATCGCTTCCCTATTGACCGCCATCGAGCGGGAGAAGGTCCCTGACCAGCTGACCAGGCTTGCACTCGAACTGCAGAACGCGCTGATCGAAAAGCGCAAAGGCGATCTGGCGGGGTGAGCGCGGTTGAAGACGTCGCCGGCGAGGATGCGGCATTCCTCCGAGACAGGGTCGAAGGCATCGACAGTGCCTGCTGTCGCTAAGCCAGCGTCATCAATGGAACATTAACATAAGTGAATCGTTGTAGCCGGTTGGGAGTTATCCCGATGGCACAGGATGGTAGAACTCCGGAAGTGGACGAACTCGTTCGGCGGCTGGTCGCAACCACCGGTATCACCGAAGCGCAGGCGCTTGAACTTGTTTCCCTGCTCGGCCTGAATTGGGCCTCGCTGATGAGAGAGGCGAAAGTCCTAAAAGCAGCTCGCTTTCGCCAAGCTTAAATTTTAGCGTCTTACGCCTTCATTATCCCAATGGTCGTCTGAAAATTGACGTCGTCGCTCGATCAATGCTTGCGACGAGCTTTCCCCTAGGAACTCCAGAACACCGGCACGGGCACGGTTGAGGCGGCTTTTGACGGTGCCGACAGCGCAACCGCATATCGCAGCGGTTTCTTCGTAGCTTTCGCCCAGCACGCCGATCAGCATCAGAACCTCAAGCTGATGAGACGGCAGCTTCTGGATGGCTTGATGGACTTCCCTGCTCTGCACGGACCAATCCTGGGACGGTTCCGAGATCGGCCGGCTGGAAGCGCAGTCAAGCCGCCCGGGCGCCTCCCTGGCGGCTGCCTTGGCACGCGTGTAGTGCGTGTTGCGCATGATCGTGAAGAGCCAAGACTTCAGCCGCGTGCCCGGCTCGAACTTGTCCAGGTTGGCGAGCCCCTTGGTCAATGTCTCCTGCACGAGATCATCGGCGTCGTCGGGCACCCGACAGAACGTTCGCGCGAAAGCCCGCAAGGCAGGAATGAGATCGACGACGGAGATCTCACCGGCGTCAGGGTTCGACAAATTAGGCTCTCTGGGTGACAATTTCCGGGCCTAGCAAGCAGGAGTGGATGAGATGCAGACTAGGGAGAATGCCTGAGAAAAAGGAACGTTCCTGTTTTCCGTCGCCCGGCCGAAACTTTTGCTCAAGCGGCTCGATCTAGGGGAGCATTCAAAGGGTCGCTTCGATCCTCGGCTCCTCGATTTGGAAATGATCACGATGTCCGATCCGCCGAACTCGAGCAGTTTGGCGTGCAACCGGCGGGCGCGATCGGTATGACTGCCACCGAGACGACTGCAGCGATCTTGGCGTTTCTCCGGGAACCTTGAGTCATTTGCGGGCCGCACATCATGCGGTCGCGTTCACGAGATGGTTCGATACCGTCGAGATGAACGCGCGAAGACGCTGAAGACGCCGTAGATCCCGGTGGTATCCCATCCAAATGTCTCGCGCCGGCGGCGGCGTCGGCAGTTCCAGTCTGCGGATACCCGGGATCTGATTGCCGACCACGCGGGGCAGGACAGCGATGCCGACGCCTTGCCTGCACATACGCCCCTGGACGTTGCGGTTGTTCGACCGCAGGACCGGTCTCGCGTTGGGGAAACTCTCGATGAGCCAACCGATGTCAGGGAAATGGCCCGTGGATGTGTCATGGGTGATCAGCCGGAAACCAGTCCCATCGCCATATTTGGGATCAGGCGCCTCCTCGGCGATGTAGACGCCGTATTCGAGCCTGAAGAGCCGCCGCTGAACGACATCGGCAGTATCGAACGGAACGATACGGAAAGCGACGTCGGCTTCCCGTTGGGCAAGGTTGAACAGGCGCGTGCCGGTCAGAATCTCGACGTCGACATTGGGGTAGGCTTTCGAGAAATCCGCCAGGATGGGAGGCAGGACATAGGCCCCGAACCAGTCCGCTGATGAAATTCGCAGACTGCCTTTGAGATTCTGCTCCTGCCCTGCAAGCCGGCGTTCCATGGCCAGCGCGCCTTCTTCCATCTGCTCCGCCAGCGCGACGATCCCGTGGCCCTCTTCCGTCAGAACTAGACCGTCCGCTGTGCGCTGGAAGAGCGTGTGGCCGATCGCCTGCTCAAGTGCACGAAGGCGCCTGCCGACGGTCGGATGGCTTGTCTGAAGAGACCGCGCGGCGCCGCCGAGCGTGCCGGATCGCGCAATCGCAAGAAAGATTCTGACGTCACTCCATTCCATCGCGCCCCCCAACAAAACTGAACGCCGAGAATACATTTATGTCAGTTAAAGAACAAATCTAAGCACCTAGATTCCCGCCATCGGTCGATCGGACCGTCTCTCGTGTATCACCTCGTGTCATTCGGAAGGATCGGCAAATGTCTCTCAAGTCTCTCTATCTCGGTGCTGCGGTTCTTGCAGTGGTGCTCGGCGCGCCCTCCGCTTTCGCGCAGCCGGCCCAAAATGTGATTTTGGTCCATGGCGCGTTGGTCGATGGCAGCGGCTGGAGGGGCGTTTATGGGCGCCTGGTCGCCAAGGGCTTGAAAGTCACGGTGGTCCAGGAACCGAACACTTCGCTGGCGGATGACGTTCAGGCGGTTCACCGCGCTATCGAGCAGCAAAATGGGCCGGTCGTCCTCGTTGGCCACAGCTATGGTGGTCAGATCATCACCGAAGCCGGCGTCGACCCGAAGGTTTCGGCACTTGTCTATGTCGCGGCCATCGTCCCGGATGTTGGCGAGGGCGTAGGCGATCTGTTTGAGAAGTGGCCGAGTCCGACCGCCGACGCGTTCAAGCCGACTTCTGACGGCTTCCTGCTGTTCGATCCCGCGAAGTTCCGGGCGGGATTCGCCGCTGACCTGTCCAAGGCCGAGACGGATTTCATGACCGACTCCCAGGTGCCGGTTTCGGCGAAGATCCTCGGAACCAAGACCCAGCACGCGGCCTGGAAGACCAAGCCGAGCTACGGCATCGTGGCCGGGCTGGACATGGCTGTCAGCGCCGAGGCGGAGCGGTCTATGTACAAGCGGGCAAGTACGAAGGTCACCGAGGTGCCCGGTGCCAGCCATGCGGTTTATATCTCGCATCCGCGCGAAGTCGCCGATGTCATCGCCGAAGCGGCGAGCAAATGAAGCCGACGCCCTGATGTTCAGGCTCAGGGCTGCGGAAGTTTCGTGACCCATGCCGAAGCCACCCCTGTGGCTTCGGCATCGCGACCGGCCAACTCATCGGCGCGGATCTCCCGATGCTTGAAGCTGTCCGCGAGGGCTCAGCAAAGCCGTCTCGGCGGGCCTCGGCGAGAAGGATCGGTCGTCATGGCCGACATGCCGATTCGCGGCAGCATCGTCTGAAAACAACTCGGAGAAAAGGTAATGAAAACTTGGCTCATGACAGGCTGCTCAAGCGGCTTCGGCCGGCGGCTCGCGCTCGCCGCAGCACAGCGCGGCGACCGGGTCATCGCGACGGCCCGCAATGTCGAGACGATCGAGGAAATGGCCGAGCCTTTCGGCGGCCGCATGATCACTTTGCCACTCGACGTGACCGATGCGGCGGCAGCCAAGGCAGCGGTCGCAAAGGCGGTCGAGACCTTTGGTGGGTTTGACGTGCTCGTGAACAATGCCGGCTACGCGCTGTTCGGCGCGATCGAGGAAGGCACGCCCGAGGAATATCGGCCGATGTTCGAGGTAAACGTCTTCGGTCTGATCGAAACCACCAGAGCCGCGCTACCCGTCCTACGACGTTCGGGCGGAACAATCGTCAACATGTCGTCCGGCGCGGGCATCGAGGGCCGTGGCGGCGGAGGCTATTACCACGCCGCCAAGTTTGCCGTGGAAGGGATTTCCGAAGCGCTCGCCGGCGAACTGAAGCCGTTCGGCATCCGCGTGCTGATCGTCGAGCCTGGTCCGTTTCGCACCGATTTCCTTGGCCGTTCGATCACGATAGCGGCCAACGAGATGCCGGAATACGCCGCGAGCTCGCGCAAGCACTATCGCGAGACCAACAACGGCAATCAGGCGGGCGATCCCGACAAGGCGATCGCGGTGATCCTACAGGCGGTCGATGCCGATGACGCCCCGCTTCATCTGCCGCTCGGCCCGATCGCGCATTCGATCGCCGAGCGAAAGCTGGCTGCCTTTCGCAGCGATATCGACGCCTGGCGCGACATCACGATCGCCACCGATTTCGGCCAGTCCTGAGCGCTGACCGCGAGGTCTGTTTGAACGTCAACATCGATTGGAAAGCGATCATGATCGCAACCTTGAACGGGTTTACCCAGCAGTTGGTGCCGGTGAATGGCATCAGGATCAACACCGTCACCGGGGGCTCAGGCCCGCCGATCCTTCTGCTTCACGGCTGGCCGGAAACATGGTGGGAATGGCACCATGTGATGCCGCTGCTGGCCGAACATTTCAGCGTGGTGGCCATGGATCTGCGCGGCGCGGGCTTTTCCGACTGCCCGCTTGACGGCTATGACAAGGCCACGATGGCGCGCGACGCGCACGAGGTTATGGTTGCCCTTGGGCATGAACGCTACGCCGTGTGCGGCCATGACATTGGCGCAATGGTGGCGTTGCCGCAGGCCGCCATCTATCGGGAGGCTGTTACCCACCTGGCCGTCCTTGATGTTCCGCTTCCCGGCTGGACGCAATGGGAGACGACGACTGCAAGGATCTGGCACTTCAGCTTCCATATGAACCGGGATCTGCCCGAGCGCCTGATCCATGGCCGTGAATATGACTATGTTTCGACCTTCATGGCAGAGCGGTTCTACGATCACAGCACCTTCAATCCGGCTGACATCGAGATCTACGCGAAAGCAATGGCGCTTCCTGGCCGCACGCGCGGCGGCATGGAATGGTATCGCACCCTCGCGGCCGATCATGCGACTGCACTCGAGTACAAGAAGCGACCGCTCCAGATACCGGTGCTAGGTCTCGGCGGGGACCAGCGCTTCGGTGCGCAGATGGTCCCCATGCTCAAGGAGTTCGCCAGCAATGTGACGGGCGGCTCGATTGCGCGGTGCAGCCACTATGTCGCTGACGAGCGGCCGAATGAAGTCGCAGCCGCTCTGATCGATTTCCTCAAGGCCAATTGAAACTCTGCGCCCGCGCCGTCGTGGGCCGGGCGGATCGACCAAACAAGAATGGAGACTGTCATGACCGCACCCGTCATTCGCGGCGTCAATCATATCGGCATCACGGTGCCCGACATCGAAGCAGCAAAATCGTCCCTGGTGGAAGCTTTCGGCGGCCAGGTGATCTACCAGTCCTTCGGACCGCAGGATCCGCCGCGGCAGGGATCCGAATTCGAGCGAGCCGTCGGCGCTTTCCCCGGAACGGTCGTGCGTGCGCAGGCGATGGTCAAGATCGGAACCGGACCCGACATCGAGCTCTTCGAAATGCACGGTCCCGAACAAGCGCAGCCGGTCCGGGCGAGCGACTTCGGCATTACGCACTTCGCTCTCTACACCGACGACATCGACGCTTCGGTCGAGCGCTTCGAGAAGGCGGGAGGCACACCCCTCACCGCGCCGCGCGCTATTCCCTATGCAACCGAGAAAGGTCCTGGAAACAAGGTCTGCTACTGCCGCATGCCGTGGGGCACGACGATGGAATTCATCACCACGCCGGATCGCATGGCCTATCATGACCAGACGGATCTGCGCAGGTGGCAGGACGAGGACTGATCAGGGCGCGAAAAGGGACCCGCATCAGTTAAGTCGCGGCGGTGCTGACGTTGTAGGACGGGTTGGACGAATGCACAGCCGCGACATGCCGGATCGACCGCGCCGGCGGTCAGCCCATCCGGGTGAGCCTGACCTTCGTCAGCGCGCGTCTCATGCCGATATGCCCTGCGAGCCGCGAAGTTCGTATGGATCCCCCTATTCCCACTCGATGGTCCCCGGCGGCTTCGAGGTCACGTCGTAGACGACGCGGTTGATGCCTTTCACCTCGTTGATGATGCGGGTGGCGGCGGCGCCGAGGAAGTTCATGTCGTAGTGGTAGAAGTCGGCTGTCATGCCGTCGACGGAGGTCACGGCGCGCAGCGCGCAGACGAACTCGTAGGTACGGCCGTCGCCCATGACGCCGACCGTCTGCACCGGAAGCAGCACGGCGAAGGCCTGCCAGATGGCGTCGTAGAGGCCGGCCTTGCGGATCTCGTCGAGATAGATGGCATCGGCCTCGCGCAGGATCTCCAGCTTCTCGCGCGTGATGCCGCCCGGGCAGCGGATGGCAAGCCCCGGGCCTGGGAAGGGATGGCGGCCGATGAAGCTCTCGGGCAGGCCGAGCTCCTTGCCCAGCGCCCTCACCTCGTCCTTGAACAATTCGCGCAGCGGCTCGACCAGCTTCATGTTCATGCGCTCGGGCAGGCCGCCGACATTGTGGTGTGACTTGATCGTCACCGACGGGCCGCCGGAGAAGGAAACGCTCTCGATGACATCGGGATAGAGCGTGCCCTGGGCCAGGAAATCGGCGCCGCCGAGCTTCTTCGCCTCTTCCTCGAACACTTCGATGAACAGGCGGCCGATGGTCTTGCGTTTCTTCTCGGGGTCGGCCTCGCCTTCCAGCGCCGAGATGAAGCGGTCGGAGGCATCGACCAGGATTAGCGGCAAATTGTAGTGCTGGCGGAACATCTCCACCACGCTTTGGGCCTCGTCCTTGCGCATCAGGCCGTGGTCGACGAGGATGCAGGTCAGCTGGTCGCCGATCGCTTCATGGATCAAGAGCGCCGCGACGGAAGAGTCGACGCCGCCCGAGAGCGCGCAAATCACCTTGCCCTTGCCGACCTGCTTGCGGATCGTTTCCACGGCGTGCTCGCGATAGGCGCGCATCGTCCAGTCGCCCTCGATGCCGGCGATGTTGTGGACGAAGTTCCTGAGCAGCCTCGCGCCGTCCGGCGTGTGCACCACTTCCGGATGGAACATGATGCCGTACATCTTGCGCTCGATATCGCCGAAGATGGCGAAGGGCGAGCTTTCCGATTTGCCGAGCACTTGGAAGCCCGGCGGCAGTTCGATGACGCGGTCGCCATGGCTCATCCACACCTGGTGGCGCTGGCCGGGCGCCCACAGGCCCTCGAACAGCGGACTTTCCTTCTCGATCTCGACGAAGGCGCGACCGAATTCGCGGTGGTTGGAGCTTTCGGCGACGCCGCCCATCTGCACGCAAAGCGCCATCTGGCCGTAGCAGATGCCCAGCACCGGCACACCGGCGTCGAATACGATCTGCGGCGCGCGCGGGCTGCCGATGTCGGTGGTCGAGGCCGGGCCGCCCGACAGGATCACCGCTTTCGGATTGACGCGCTTGAAGGCAGCTTCGGCCGATTGGAACGGCACGATCTCAGAAAAGACGCCGCTCTCGCGGATGCGGCGGGCGATGAGCTGCGTGAACTGGCTGCCGAAATCGATGATCAGGACAGTGTCGGGCAGAACGGCGCTGGGATGATTGGCTGTCGTCATGGCGAGCCTTTAGAGAAAGAAACGAGTCGGCGCAATGGCTGTGCGCTGCGGCTTTCCGTCCTTTGCCCCTATGCCAGTTGGATCGCGCCGGATCCGATCGCCTGTTCCAGCAAGCCGATGGCCGCGGCCAGCTTCTCATCGATGATGTGCAGGTATTCCGTCCAGTCGTTGACGTGCCTGAGATCGGCCGCGCCGTCGGAAATGCCGCGCAAGCCGATCAGCGGCACGCCGAAGAGCTGGCAGGCTCGCAGGCAGGCGAAGGTCTCCATGTCGACCATGTCGGCATCGATGGCGTCATAAGCGGCGCCGGAGACGATCGCGCCGCCGGTCGAGAGCGAGGCGGTCCTGATGCCCGGGATGACGAACGGCAGCGGCACCGTCACCGGCAGGTCTAGGAAAGGCGTCGCCCCTTTCTCGAAGCCGAGCGGCGAAGCGTCCATGTCGCGATAGCTGGCCGACACGGCCTGGTAGATTTCGGCCTGCTCCAGTCTGCGGCTGCCGGCCGAGCCCAACGAGACGATCAGGTCCGGAAGCGCTCCCTCGGCCTTCGACGCCGCGAGTTCCGCGCTCAGCCGCACAGCGGCCTCGACCGGACCGACGCCGGTCATCAGCGGCGTGAACAGGTTTTTCAGATGCGGGCCGTATTCGGCCTCCGCCGCCATGACGAAGAGAACAGCCGTGCCTGCAATCTGAACTGTGCCCGCCATGGATCAACCTTCAATCCCGTCGCGACCGACCACCGTCATCATCGTGCCGGTCATGGTGGCGATCAGCTTGGCCTCGCCGTCGGCGGCAAAGGCGTAAGCCTGGCCGTCGGCGACGATGATGGTGCGGCCGGGCTTGGTCACGGAGCCGCGGAACAGGAAGCGCTCGCCCCTGCCCGGCGCCAGCAAGTTGACCTTGAACTCGATGGTCAGCACGCCGGAATTTTCCGGCATCAACGAAAAGGCCGCGTAGCCGCAGGCGGAGTCCAAGGCGGTAGAGATAACGCCGGCATGCAGGAAACCGTGCTGCTGGGTGAGTGCTGCCGAATACGGCATCTCGATCTCGATGATGCCGGGCGTCACCAGGGTCAATTCGGCGCCGATCGTCGCCATTGCCCTCTGCCGGGCAAAGGAGGCCCTGACGCGTTCCTCGAAGTCGGGAGCGGGTACGATCTTGGCTGCCATGGTCTCCGCCTCACGTTTTGCTGGCGAAGCTTATTGCAGAGGCAGGCAGCACAGGCAATCTTTTATGTTGCAGCGCAGCAAAGTCGCGCTCAGGCCGCCCTGCGCAAGGCGTGGAAATAAAACCCGTCGGTGCCACTCAGCGCCGGCGACAGCGAGATACCACCGTTGCCGGCAATGCGCGCGGCTCCTTCATGGCCGGGGAAGCGGCTGTCCCAGAGCTGGCGGTGATCGACCGGCGCAAAGTCTTCATGGCGTTCGCGGAACGCCTGGACCTGCTCGCCGTTTTCGGCGTCGAACACCGAGCAGGTGATGTAGACCAGCAAGCCGCCCGGCTTGACGAAGGCCTGGGCCGTATCGAGGATCGCTTGCTGCTCTCCCCTTCGGGCATCGAGCTGCCGCTCGGTCAATCGCCATTTGGCGTCCGGGCGGCGACGCCAGGTGCCGCTGCCGGTGCAGGGCGCGTCGATCAGCACGAGGTCCATATGCTTGGTGAGCGGCGCAAGCTCCGCCGGCTTGCTGACGACCTGGATGTTGCGGTTGTGCGAACGGCGGATGCGCTCGAAGATCGGCGCCAGCCGCACCTTCTCCGCGTCATGGGCAAAGAGCTGGCCCCGATTGTCCATCTCGGCCGACAGCGCCAGCGTCTTGCCGCCGGCGCCGGCGCAATAATCGAGCACCTGCATGCCGGGCTCGGCGCCGGCAAGTGCGGCGGCGAGTTGCGAGCCTTCGTCCTGCACCTCGAACCAGCCTTTCTGGAAGGCGGGCTCGGCCTGCACGTTCGGGTGCCTGCCGTCGCCATCGATGGGCGGGATGCGGATGCCGTGCGGCGCGATCGCCGCAGGTGCGGCGCCCGTGCCCTGGAGTTCTGCCAGCACCTTGGCGGGATCGGCCTGGAGCGTGTTGACCCTGAGGTCCAGCGGCGGACGCTGGGCGAGCGCCGCGCCTTCCTCGACCCAGCCGTCGCCATAGGCTTGCTCGAGCAGCGGCGCGCACCAGTCCGGGACATCCGCCCGCACGGCCTCGGGTGCATCGGTGAGCCTGCGCTCGGCCGCGACCTTCAACTCGGCGGCGTTGAGCAGCGGCGGTGCGAACTTGTCGCCGTCCAGCGCTTGGTTGAGCGACCGCGCCGTCTGCCCCCATTCGAGCAGCAGGGCGCCGAAGCCGATGGCGCGCGGCGTGTCCTCGCCGAACAGCCAGCCGGCCGAGCGTTTGCGGCGCAGCGCGTCATAGACGATGTTGCCGATTGCCGCGCGATCGCCGCCGCCGGCAAAGCGATGCGACAGTCCCCAGTCGCGCAAGGCGTCCGCCACCGGCCGATGGCGCCGGCCGATGTCTTCAAGAACCTCGATGGCCGCCGCCAGCCTTCCGCCCAGTCGCATCCCGTTTTCCGTAGCTGTTACAAATCGGTTCCAGCCCGCTCATAAAGCCTTTCAGGCCAGGATTGAAACAGTTCCGTTCGGTTTGCCGATGAAATAGCGTTTCAAGACCGGACGACTTGGCCGAACGATTTTTCCAGGGTGAGCGGCTGAGCCAGGAAACAAAAACAATCGATGAGAACATAAAAGACTTCTAATGTTCTTGATTTGACGCCCGCAAGAAAGCCCACCGGCTTAACCTCTCAGCTTTCCAAGTCTTGTCCGCGGGAATACTCTTCCAGCAGTGATTCGCGGCGCGGGAAACGCGGTTTCGACGGATCCTATGAGGAGAGGGCAATGAAGACTTATCTGGCAGAAGTTCTCGGCACGTTTTTGTTGGTGTTCATCGGCACGGCCTCAGTGGTCACGGGTGGTTTCGGCGGCGCGCTGCCGCTCGGACAGGAAGGCATCGGCCTGGCGTTCGGCATCGGCCTGATCGCCGCGGCCTATGCGATCGGCCCGATCTCGGGCGCGCATCTCAATCCGGCGGTGACGCTCGGCGTGTTCCTGGCGGGGCGGATGCCGGCCAAGGACGTCGTCCCCTACTGGATCGCGCAGATCGTCGGCGCCATCATAGCCTCGCTGGCGCTGTGGATCATCGTTTCCGGCCAGGCCGGCGGCCATACCGGGGGCTTCGGCGCCAATGGCTGGGATGAGGCGAAATGGGGCGTGAGCTCGGCCTTCCTGTGGGAGCTGATCGGCACCTTAACCTTCGTCACCGTCATCCTCGGCGTCACCAACGCCAAGCACACAACCGCCTTCGCCGGACTGGTCATCGGCCTGACGCTGGCCGGCATCCACTTCGCCGTGATCCCGGTGACCGGCACCTCGGTCAATCCGGCGCGCTCGATCGGCCCGGCGCTGTTTTCGGGCGGTGCTGCGCTCAGCCAGCTCTGGCTGTTCATCGTCGCGCCGCTGATCGGCGGAGCGATCGCCGGCGTCGTCGCAAAGGCCGGCATTTTCGAAAAAGACTGATCGGTCTTTTTCGTTTGAAGCAATTCCGGACGGAAAACCGCGGAACACTTTTCCTGGAATTGCTTCGGTCGAACAAGTAAAAAGGCGCGGGCATGACCCGCGCCTTTTTTTGCTTGGGAGGTACGACTTTATTTCGCCATGTCGAAGCGGTCGGCGTTCATCACCTTCGTCCAGGCCTTGACGAAGTCCTTGACGAATTTCGCCTTGGCGTCGCTTGAACCATAGACCTCGGAGAGCGCGCGCAGCTGCGCGTGCGAGCCGAAGATGAGGTCGGCGCGGGTGCCGGTCCACTTCACTTCTCTGGTCTTGCGGTCGCGCGCCTCGTAGACTTCATCCGAACCCGGCTCCGAGCCGGCCGCCGGATCCCAGACGGTCGCCATCGAGAGCAGGTTGACGAAGAAGTCGTTGGTGAGCTGGCCCGGTCTGTTGGTGAAGACGCCGTGCTTGGAGCCGCCGGCATTGGCGCCGAGCACACGCAGGCCGCCGACCAGTACGGTCAGTTCTGGCGCCGTCAGCGTCAGCAACTGAGCGCGGTCGACAAGCATCGCCTCGACCGACATCGGCAGCCTGCCTCTGCTGTAATTGCGGAAGCCGTCGACTTTCGGCTCCAGCGCAGCGAAGGAGGCGACGTCCGTCTGCTCCTGCGAGGCGTCCATGCGGCCTGGCGTGAAGGGCACCTTCACCTCGGTGCCGCCGTCATTCGCCGCCTTTTCGACCGCGGCAACGCCGCCAAGCACGATGAGATCGGCAATGGAGACCTTCTTGTCGCCGGTCTGGGCCGCGTTGAACTCCTTCTGGATGGTTTCGAGCTTGCCCAGCACCTTGGCGAGTTGAGCCGGCTCGTTGACCTCCCAGTCCTTCTGCGGGCTCAAGCGGACGCGGCCGCCATTGGCGCCGCCGCGCTTGTCGGAGCCGCGGAAGGTCGAGGCGGAAGCCCAGGCGGTCGAGACCAGCTCGGAAACCGAGAGGCCGGAGGCCAGGATCTTGGCCTTGAGCGAAGCGATGTCGGCCTCGCTCACCAGCTCGTGGTCGATGGCCGGGATCGGATCCTGCCAGATCAGCTCTTCCTTCGGCACGAGCGGGCCGAGATAGCGCACGACCGGGCCCATGTCGCGGTGAGTGAGCTTGAACCAGGCGCGGGCGAAGGCATCGGCGAACTGTTCCGGATGCTCATGGAAGCGGCGCGAGATCTTCTCATATGCCGGATCGAAGCGCAGCGCGAGGTCGGTGGTGAGCATGGCCGGCGCGTGACGCTTGGAGGGATTGTGCGCGTCCGGAACCGTGCCGGTGCCGGCGCCGCCCTTCGGCGTCCACTGATGGGCGCCCGCCGGGCTCTTCGTCAGCTCCCATTCATAGTTGAATAGGTTGTCGAAGAAATTGTTGCTCCATTTGGTCGGCGTCGTCGTCCAGGTCACCTCGAGACCCGAGGTGATGGCGTCGCCGGCGATGCCGGAAGCGTGTTTGCTCGACCAGCCGAGGCCCTGCGCCTCGATGCCGGCGCCTTCCGGCTCGGCGCCCACCAGCGAGGCATCGCCGGCGCCATGCGTCTTGCCGAAGGTGTGGCCGCCGGCGATCAGCGCCACGGTTTCCTCGTCGTTCATCGCCATGCGGCTGAAGGTCTCGCGGATGTCGCGCGCCGCCGCGATCGGGTCCGGCTTGCCGTTCGGGCCTTCCGGGTTGACGTAGATCAGGCCCATCTGCACGGCGCCGAGATGGCCGCTCAGCTCGCGATCGCCCGAATAGCGCTCGTCGCCAAGCCACTTTGCCTCGGAACCCCAGTCGACGTCCTGCTCCGGCTCCCACACATCGGCGCGGCCGCCGGCGAAGCCGAAGGTCTTGAAGCCCATCGATTCCAACGCGACGTTGCCGGTGAGGATCAGAAGGTCGGCCCAGGAGATCTTGCGGCCGTATTTCTGCTTGACCGGCCACAGCAGCCGGCGTGCCTTGTCGAGGTTGGCGTTGTCCGGCCAGCTGTTCAGCGGCGCGAAGCGCTGCTGACCGGCACCGGCGCCGCCGCGGCCGTCGCCGATGCGATAGGTGCCGGCGCTGTGCCAGGCCATGCGGATGAAGAGCGGCCCATAATGGCCGAAGTCGGCCGGCCACCAGTCCTGCGAATCCGTCATGACCTTGGTGAGGTCTGCGATCACCGCATCGAGGTCGAGGGTCGCGAACTCCTTGGCGTAGTCGAAATCTTCACCCATCGGGTCCGACAGGTTCGACTGCTGGTGGAGAACGGAAAGGTCGAGCTGGTTCGGCCACCAGTCGCGGTTGGTCCGTGCGGATCCATGCGCCACCGGGCATTTGCCAGCGCTGTTGTCGTCGGTTTTCGCGTCCATCTTGGTCTCCCGATTCTGCCGAGGTTTGCCGTGGTTGAATTTTGCCGAGGTTGATTTTCCCGGAATTTCCGGGGGCAGCCATTGGCCGCGCCAACCTGGAATGATTCCAGACTAGGCCGGCCGGCCGATAAAGACAAATTGCCTTTCCTGTTTCGTTTGATAGGATTTTCTTATGATTGGCCTCACTGTCCGGCAGATGCAATATTTCGACGCGCTGGCGCAGACGCTTCATTTCGGCCGCGCTGCGAAGCTTGCCGGCGTCAGCCAGCCGGCGCTTTCCGCGCAGATCGCCGAGATGGAAGAGCGGCTGAACTGCCTGTTGTTCGAGCGCGGCGGCAAGACGGTGCGCATGACCGACGAGGCGCTTGCCCTGCAGCCGCGTATCGAACGCATTCTGGCCGACATACGTGACGTCGAGACGACTGCCCGGCGCGGACGCCCGAGCATGGAAGGACGCTTCCGGCTGGGCATCATCCCGACCGTCGCGCCCTACCTGCTGCCGCATGTGCTGCCGGAGCTGAAAAAGCACTACCCTTCCCTCCAGCTCGAGCTGCGCGAGGCGGTGACCGCGTCGCTGGTCGAGGACGCGACGTCAGGCCGGCTCGACGCCTTCATCGCGGCGTTGCCGCTCGATCAGCCGGCGATCGTCACCGAAGGGCTTTTTCCCGACCGCTTCTTCCTCGCCGTTCCTGCCGGCGATCCGGCCTTCGCCTCGCCGCCGGTGCCGCCGGAAAGCCCGGCGCTGGAACGCCTAATGCTCTTGGAGGAAGGCCACTGCCTGCGCGAGCAGGCTTTGGCCGTCTGCGGCAATGTGCGACCGGTGGCGATGGCAAGCTATGGCGCGACCAGCCTTACCACGCTCCTGCAGATGGTGGCGCATGGGCTGGGCGTCACGCTGGTGCCGGAAATGGCGGCAAGTGCGGCCGGCGTCATGCCGGATCTGAGGATCGTGCCGTTCCAGGAGCCGATGCCGCAACGCATGATCTGCATGGCCTGGCGGAAGAACAAGGTGCGCCAGGACGAGTGCGTGGAACTGGCGCGGATCATACGCGGGCTGGATGCGGCGGTGCTGGGGGTGTGAGGCGCCTTCGAGGCGCCCCGATTCTTCGCATAATTTCTCGTAGTCAGCCTGGCAGGCCTCGCAGGGCCGTGACTGGCTTTATGCCTCACACCATACCGTCCACACTATTTGATGTAGACGAGCACGTACCTGTTTTTGTAGGGCTGGTAGTATTTCGTGCCGCACTTCCAGACCACGATCCCACCGCTATAGGTGGTCTTCACGCAGCCCGTTGGAAGTGTAGTAATGTAGATGGTGGTCTTCTGGATGACGACCGTCTTTGCTTCGGCTGATGCGATGAAACCGAATCCAGAGGCGCCTGCGATCGACGAAATCGCGAGCAAAGCTCCAATGGCAAATGTACGCGCAAACAAACTGCGTCTGACCATAGGTTTCCCCTCTCCTATACCTGCAACTCCTCTAATATAACACCAACGAGTGAGAGCCTCAACGGAGGCGCGGCCAGATCGTCGATGCAGCGCCTTGCACGGACAATTTCACGGCACAAAGATCAGAAACACGTAGGTAAAAAACACCACGACATGGACCATGCCGGTCAAGAACGTCGTTCTTTCGGTGCTGAAGCTGACGCTGCATATGAAAAGCGCCAAGACCAGAAGCAC
Organism: Mesorhizobium sp. WSM3859; assembly: GCF_002295065.1. Taxonomy (GTDB): domain Bacteria; phylum Pseudomonadota; class Alphaproteobacteria; order Rhizobiales; family Rhizobiaceae; genus Mesorhizobium. The sequence goes on along the minus strand of NZ_NSGG01000014.1, from coordinate 110,667 downwards.
GGCATCGGAGGCCGGAAGCCCGAGCGTCAGTCCCCTGCCCGTCAGCAGGCTGGCGGCCGCGACCGCCGGTATCGTCAAACCGATCGTGGCGCAGGCCGAGCCCATCGCGACGTTGAGGCTGCGCTGCAGCTCATTCTTGAACGAGGCGCGGATCGCGGAGAGGGCCTCCGGCATCAGAACCAGCGCCGCGATCAATGCCCCCACGATGCTGTCGGCCTGGGTCACCTGGTAGGCAACGAGCGTATCTTCAACGCTTGCGGCGACTTGCTCGGCAAGCATGACAATTCCGATCAGCCCGGCCATCAGCAGCACAGCGTTGACTAAGATGTTCTCGTCAGAGGCCGTTCGCGCCGAAACGTGGTGCTCTTGTCCTTCGACAAAGTCTTCGCGGTGCCGGACAGTCTGCGCGAACACGAAGCTCGCATAGAGCAGTACTGAAAGGGCACTGACGAAACCAAGCTGAGCCGCAGAAAACGTACCTGGGCCCGTGGCCTGGGTGTAGGTCGGCAGGATAAGCGTCATCACGGTCAGCGCGATCAGAACCGACAGATAGGCGCTGGTCCCTTGCCGGACGATCGCCTGCTTGCGATGGCGCCAGCCGCCAAGCGTAAGGCATATGCCGACAACGCCGGTGGAGGTGATCATCACCGTCGAGAAAACGGACTCGCGTGCCAGCGTCGGATTGTTTTCTCCGTGCAGCATCATGGAGACGATGATCGACACTTCGATCGCCGTCACGGCAAAGGTCAGCACCAACGTTCCATAGGGCTCCCCCACGCGCCGGGCGACTGCCTCGGCGTGGTCGAGCACCACGAAAATGGTGATGAACATGATGGCGGTGGAAACTGCGCCGACCAAGACCCTGAGGTCTAGCGATCCCTCGTCCACCGACAGCCCGCTGGCCCTGACTGCGAGAGCCAGCGCCAAGGCAATCACCGGCATCGCCCGGGAGATCAGTGATCGCCCGAAACCGCCTGTTGCAGCCTTGGGTGTTGCTACCTTGAGCGTTTGCGCGAGCCTGCGTGGGAGCATCCGGCCAAATATCCTACGGACCGGCCTTCTTGCCAACCGGCATTCGACGATCCCCTCGGGAGTGCCGGACCGCAACAACCCTATTGCGGCGTGTTCTCCTTGACGACCTTCTGACATTGCGGCGCCAGGTCGCTCAGATGATCGTTCAGGCATTTGATAATGCGCCCGCCGCCCGGTTGAACACCCTTGCAGAACTTCTCGTAGTCGGCCTGACAGGCCTCGCGCTCGGCCGCCGTCTGCGCCAGTGCCACGCTCGCCGTCATCTGCGCGAGCAGAAAAAGCACGCTCACCGCAATCCGCATGACAAACTCCCCCAAAAAAGGTAGCTTCACCCTATCCCATAACAATGCGACATATATACTGAAGTATTCAGAGGGGCAAAATGGTTTTCGCATGGGGGAGAGCCGCGCCGACGGCAGCTTCATTCGCAGTTGCAGCAACGTTACTGTGCTCCTGCAGCAGGGAAAACAGTTACGCGCCGCCACCGCCGCCAAAAATCGATGTAGCGCTTCCGGTCAAGCAGACCGTGACTCCCTATCTCGAAGCCACCGGCAGCGCCGCCGCGGTGAATACGACGCCGCTGGTTGCCCGCGTTTCGGGCTTCATCCAGGAAATTGACTACAAGGACGGCGACGAGGTCAAGGCCGGCACCAGGCTGTTCCTGATCGAGCAAGATTCCTACCAGCTGGCGCTTGAACAGGCTCAGGCCGGCCAGGGTTCGGCCGACGCCTCTGCCAAGCAGTCGGGAGCCGACCTCAAGCGGCAGCAGGAACTGCTGTCCCAGAAGATTATCTCGCAATCGACAGCCGATCAGGCCGCTGCCGCCGCGGATGTCGACGCCGCCAAGCAGAAGCAGAGCGAGGTCGACGTCAAGCAGGCTCAGCTCAACCTGAGCTACACCGAGGTCAAGGCGCCGTTCGCGGGCATCGTCGGCTCCCGTCAGGTGTCGAACGGGCAACTCGTCGGCGCCGGCAGTGCCACGACGCTCGCGACCATCGTTCAGCTCGCGCCGATATACGTCAACTTCAACGTCTCGGAGCAGGACGTACTGCGCATTCGCGCCGCCATGGCCAAGCGGGGCATAACTTCCCAGGACCTAAAGAAAATACCGGTCGAGGTCGGTCTGCAGAACGAGACGGGCTACCCCCACAAGGGAACGCTGGACTATGCCGCGCCGGAGGTCACCGCCGCAACCGGCACGCTTGCCGTGCGGGCCGTGCTGGACAATGACGATCGCTCGCTGCTGCCCGGCTATTTCGTGCGCGTTCGCGTGCCGCTGGGAGAAGAGCCGGACATGCTGCTCGTTCCCGACCGGGCGATAGGAGCCGACCAGCGGGGCCGCTATCTGCTCGTCGCCGGAAAGGAAGACGTAGTGGAGGAGCGTCCGGTCGAGGTCGGCCAGCTTGTCGGAACGTTGCGCGTGATCACCAAAGGCATAACAGCCGACGATCGGGTCCTTGTCTCCGGCTTGCTGACGGCCGTGCCCGGCCAGAAGATCGAACCACAGGTGAAGATACTGGAAGCGGCTGCGGCTGACGGCGTAGCCCAATGATCTCCAAATTCTTCATAGAGCGGCCGGTCCTGGCCAATGCAATCGCTGTCCTTATGGTCGTCATCGGCCTCGTCTCGCTCTTCGGCCTGCCGGTGGCGCAATATCCCGACGTGGTGCCGCCCACGGTGTCGGTGACCACCCGCTATCCCGGCGCCAGCGCGCGTGCGGTGATCGATACGGTGGCGCTGCCGATCGAGCAGCAGGTCAACGGCGTCGAAGGCATGCTCTACATGCAGTCATTCGCTGCCTCGGATGGCAGCTACAACCTGACCGTCACCTTCCAGATCGGCACCGATCTCGACCAGGCGCAAGTGCGTGTCCAGAACCGCGTGTCCACCGCCCTGGCATCGCTGCCACAGGCAGTTCAGGTGCAGGGCGTCAATGTCCAGAAAAAGTCGACCTCGATCCTTGAGATCGTTACGCTGACGTCGCCGGGCGGACAGTACGACAGCCTCTATCTCGCCAACTACGCCACCATCCGGTTGAAGGACGAGCTATCGCGGATACCGGGCGTCGGCAATGTCAACGTCTTCGGCGCCGGACAATACTCGATGCGCGTCTGGCTCGATCCGGAGAAGATGCAGGTTCGCGGCCTGACCACGCAGGACGTCGTCCAGGCGCTGCAGCAGCAGAGCGAGCAGGTCACCGCAGGCCAGGTCGGCGCGCCGCCGGCGCCCGACGGACAATCCTTCCAATATACAATCGAAGTGTCCAGCCGCCTTGACGACCCCGATCAGTTCGGCGCGGTAATCGTCAAGACGGGCGCCAATGGCGACCTGACGCGCGTGCGCGACGTCGGCCGCGTCGAGTTGGGCGCCCAGACCTATGGACAATACTTCAACCTCGACGGCCAGCAGGCGGCTGGCCTGGCCATCTTCCTGTCGCCGGGTGCCAATGCGCTCGACGTGGCCGGCAAGGTCGAAGCCAGGATGAAGGTGCTGTCCGGCGAGTTCCCGCAGGGTCTTGCCTATTCGATCCCCTTCAACACCACGATTTTCGTCAGCCAGGCGATCGACGAGGTCTACAAGACGCTGATCGAAGCCGCGGTGCTGGTGCTGATCGTCATCCTGCTCTTCCTGCAGGATTGGCGGGCGATGCTGGTGCCGGCGACGACCGTGCCGGTGACCATCATCGGGGCTTTCGCGGCGATGCTGGCACTCGGCTTCACCGTCAATCTGTCGACCCTGTTCGCCATCGTGCTTGCCATCGGCATCGTCGTCGACGACGCCATAGTCGTGGTCGAAGGAGCGGCGCACAATATGGAGCGCGGCATGTCGGGCCACGACGCGGCGGTCGCGGCCATGAATGCGCTTTTTGGCCCGATCATCGGCATTACGCTGGTGCTGATGGCGGTGTTCCTGCCGGCGGCGTTCCTGCCGGGCCTCACCGGGCAGATGTATGCGCAATTCGCGCTGGTGATTGCGGCAACAGCCTTGATCAGCGCCGTCAACGCCGCAACGCTGAAGCCGACGCAATGCGCGACCTGGCTGAAGCGGCCTGTGCCGCTCGAAAAACGCAACGCCTTCTTCCGCGGCTTCAACGGCCTATACCAGCGCGCCGAAGACAATTATGCACGGCTGATTGGAGCGATGGTTCGCCGCAGCACGATCATGGGCGTCATTGCGCTGCTGATCATCGGCGCCGCAGGCTATGGCATGTCGCGCGTCGCCACCGGGTTCATTCCGATCGAGGACCAAGGCTATCTGCTCGCTTCCGTGCAACTGCCCGACGGCGCTTCGCTTGGCCGCACGCAGGACACGCTGCAGCAGATCTCGACCGTTGCCAAAGCCACGCCAGGCGTCGACCAGGTGGTGACGATTGCCGGTCTCTCGGCCCTCGACAACAACTCGACATTGGCCAATGCCGGCGTCGCCTACATCATCCTCAAGGACTGGAGCGTGCGCGGCAAGGGCGAGGATCTCGCCTCTCTCTATGCAACGCTGAACAAGGACCTATCGGGCATGGCGGACGGGAACGTGCTGGTGCTGCCGCCACCGCCGATACAGGGCATCGGCAACGCCGCCGGCTTCACCATGCAGATCGAGTTGCGCGACGGCAGCTTCGAGCTCGCCAAGCTGCAGGGCTCGGCGAGCGCGCTGACCAGGGCCGCCGAGACGCAGTCGGGCATCCAGCGCGTCTCGGCAACGTTCCGCTCAAACGTCCCGCAATACCAGGTCGAGTTCGACCGCGAGAAGGTGCAGGCGGTGGGGCTGACCACCGACCAGGTGTTCCAGACGCTCGCCGGCTATCTCGGCTCCACCTATGTCAGCCAATTCAACAAGTTCGGGCGTGTGTTCCAGATCTATGTACAGGGCGACGCGCAGTTCCGGCTGTCGCCGGAGGACATCGGCCGGCTAACGGTGCGCAACCAGAACGGCGACATGGTCCCGTTGGGCACAGTGCTGACCGTCACCCCGAGCGTCGGCCCCTCGCTGATCAGCCTTTACAACCTCTATCCCTCGGCATCGATCCTCGGCGTGCAGGCGCAGGGCTTCTCGTCGGGCGACGCGATCAAGCTGATGGAAGCGGCCGCCGCCGACACGCTGCCGCCCGGCACCGGCTATGACTGGACGGCGCTTTCCTTCCAGGAAAAGCTCGTCGGCGGCCAAATCTATCTGGTGTTCGGCATGGCGCTGCTCCTGGTCTATTTGGTGCTGGCGGGCCAGTATGAGAGTTGGCTGGCGCCGATCTCGATATTGCTCGCCGCTCCGCTGTCGCTGGTCGGTCCCGTGCTGGTGCTCAACGGCCTTCACATCGACAACAACCTCTATGTCCAGATAGGCCTGATCCTGCTGATCGCGCTGTCGGCCAAGAACGCCATTCTGATCGTCGAGGTCGCCCGCGAATTGCGCGCCGCCGGCAAGCCGATCGTCGAGTCGGCGATCGAGGCCTCACGCGCCCGTTTCCGTCCTATCCTGATGACGTCCTTCGCCTTCATTCTCGGCGTCGCGCCGCTGGTGCTGGCGACGGGCGCAGGGGCGAGCGCACGCAAATCGATCGGCATCACGGTGTTTTCTGGCATGATCGCCTCGACCTGCCTCGCGGTGCTTTTCGTGCCGGCCTTCTTCGTCATCCTGCAGCGGTTTGAGGAGTGGCGCACCGAGCGCAAGGCGAAGCGAGCGGTCCTTCCGGGCTAGAGAATCTTCCGTTGACGCCGTCTTCGGCATTTTCAGAACACGATTGAGGACCGGGCAGCATCGAATGTCTCAATGGCCTTGCGAACCGCCCCACAGAATCTTTCCAGAAGCTCCGGCTCGCTCCCCAGCCGGCGACGCAGCGAGAAGGGCACTTCCAGCTGTGCCCCTTTTCCCGTCAGTCCGCGATTGACGATGTTCGAATCCTGGATGCCTGGAAACGGATGGTTGTCCTTTTGCGTCGGGAAGCCGCCCTCATGCAGACGCCAGGCTATCTCTGACACCAATGCGGCGTCCTTGCCGCCCAGGTAGACCGTCGCGAGATCGTCGCGATCCTGGCGGCCGTGAATAGCGACGACGGTGGACTTCGTCCGCAACAGGTCCAGCGCGGTTGCCTCGTCAAAGTTCCTGGACGTTATGTGCAGTTCCCGGTTGCTTTCCGGCATCAGCCCTTCAAAGCAATACATGTCGAGATCGCCCCCCGCTATCGTCTCGGTGATCAGGGAGGTGCGAGGCTCGATCTTGCCGCCATGCGGGGCCATGACGATGGCACCTCCGGTTCGCGCGCCGCGCCGGACGACGATGCGATAATCCACGTTTTCGATCTTGGCGGCTTTCAGCGCCGCGAAATTAGGAAACTCGTTGTCCATGAACGCTGTTTCAAGCCGTCTTCTGCGCCACCAGCCCCAATTCTTCCACCATCGCCTCGCGCATCAGGAATTTCTGCGGCTTGCCGGTCACGGTCATCGGCAGTTCGGTGCGGAAACGGATGTGGCGCGGCACCTTGTAATGCGCGATCTGGCCGGCGCAGAAGGCCTTGATTTCCTCGGCGGTCGCGATATGGCCGGGCTTCAGCACGATCCAAGCGCAGAGTTCCTCGCCATATTTGTCGTCCGGAATGCCGAAGACCTGCACTTCCTTGACCTTGGGATGGCGGTAGAGGAATTCCTCGACCTCGCGCGGATAGACATTCTCGCCGCCGCGGATGACCATGTCCTTCACCCGGCCGACGATATTGCAATAGCCCTCGGCATCGATAGTGGCGAGATCGCCGGTGTGCATCCAGCCATCGACGTCGATCGCCTCGCGGGTCTTTTCGGCGTCGTCCCAATAGCCCTTCATCACCGAATAGCCGCGCGTGCAGAGCTCACCCGGTTCGCCGACCGCGACAGTCGCGCCGTCGGCGCCGATCGCCTTGACCTCGACATGCGGGTGGATGCGGCCGACGGTGGAGACGCGCTTTTCCAGCGGATCGTCGACGCTGCTCTGGAACGACACCGGACTGGTTTCCGTCATGCCATAGGCGATGGTCACCTGGCTCATATGCATGAGCGACACCACCTTCTTCATCACCTCGATCGGGCATGGCGAGCCGGCCATGATGCCGGTGCGCAGGCTGGAGAGGTCGAAGCTGGCGAAATCCGCATGGTCGAGCATGGCGACGAACATGGTCGGCACGCCATAGAGCCCGGTGCAGCGTTCCTGCGCGACCGCCTTGAGCGTCGCGCCGACGTCAAAACCTTCGCCCGGAAAGACCATGGTCGCGCCTTTCGACACGCAACCCATCGTGCCCATCGACATGCCGAAGCAGTGATAGAGCGGCACCGGGATGCAGAGCCGGTCGTCGACGGTGAGTTTTATGGCCGAGGTGACGAAATTGCCGTTGTTGACGATATTCGCGTGCGTCAGCGTCGCGCCCTTGGGTGCGCCCGTCGTTCCGCTGGTGAACTGGATGTTGATGGCCTCACCTGGCTTCAAGCTTTCGGAGATGCGGTCGAGACTGTCGTGCTCGTCGCGGCCGGCCATGGCCAGCACATCGCCGAAATTGAACATGCCGGGCGAGTTGTCGTCGCCCATGCGGATGACGATCTCAAGCGACGGCAGCTTTTTTGCCTTGAGCTTGCCGGGCTCCGCCTTGGCGATCTCCGGCGCCAGCGTCTCGATCATGCCGAGATAGTCGGATGTCTTGAACTGGGCCGCCGTGACCAGCGCCTTGCATCCCACCTTGTTCAGCGCATATTCCAGCTCGGTCAGCCGATAGGCCGGGTTGATGTTGACGAGGATGAGGCCGATGCGGGCGGTGGCGAACTGCGTCACCAGCCATTCCCAGCGGTTCGGCGACCAGATGCCGACGCGGTCGCCCTTTTCCAGGCCGAGTGCCAGGAAACCGGCGGCCAAGGCGTCGACCGCATCCGAGAGCTCGCTCCAGGTGAAGCGCTTGTCCTGACCGACGAAGACGGCGGCGTCGAGCGTGGCGTATTTGCTCACCGTATCGGAGAACAGCTCCGGAATGGTCTTGTCGAGTAAAGGCACCGAGCGATCGCCCGAAACATGCGCCTTGCCGCCAACCGGAGCAACGAAGGCGCCGCCGGCGCCGCGCGCACGCAGATTGCTGGCGTTCATGAGCTCGTCGAGTTTGATCGCCATCGCCGTCTCCTCCCGGGATAGGTAGCCTATCAGCCTGCCGGGGCAGAGGAAACCCGCCGAAGGTAGGCAGAGCAATCGCCTGAGGTTCGAAGCCCACTTTGGCGACTATGCTTGATGCGTTTGGCGCTGCCCCTCATTGTCCTGCCGGACATTTCTCCCCGTATAGTGACGGGGAGAAAGGGCGCGTCGCCGACGATTTCGCCAACTACTAACGTCGCAGGAAGAGTGCCGAGGCTACGGCCAGCTCTTTCTCCCCGTTTACGGGGAGAAATGTCCGGCAGGACAATGAGGGGCGGCGCCAACCTCGGCCATTATCTGTTCACTTACGCCATCTTCACCGCAATATCGCGCAAGACGGCTTCATCCGCCGCGTCACGCTGCTTCCTCGACGCGACCAGACAGGCCTGCGACTTCAGGATCGTGCCGTCGCCCAGCACCTTGAGGTGGTTGGCGCGCAGCGTCGAGCCGGTGGTGGTGATGTCGACGATGACGTCCGCGAGCCCTGCCGCCGGCGCGCCTTCGGTGGCGCCGAGACTTTCGACGATGCGGTAGACCTGGATGCCATGCTTGAGCGAAAAGAACTGCTGCGTCAGCCGCCAGTATTTGGTGGCGATCCGCAGCCGCCTGCCGTGGCGCTGGCGGAAATCGGCGGCGACATCGTCAAGGTCGGCCATGCTGTCGACATCGAGCCAGATGTCCGGAACGGCGACCACGACGTCGGCATGGCCGAAGCCGAGACGCGCGACGATCTCGGCGCGGGCCTCCCAGTCGGCGAGATTCTCGCGCAAAAGGTCCTCGCCGGTGATGCCGAGATCGACCGACCCTTGCCCGATCTCGCCGGCGATCTCGGACGCGGACAGGAAGGCCACGTCGACATTGTCGAGGCCGTCGATGCGGGCGCGGTATTTGCGGTCGTCCTCAGGCAAGGTGACCGCCAGGCCGGCCTTGGCCAGCACTTCGAGGGACTGTTCCTTGAGGCGGCCTTTCGACGGGATCGCCAAAGTGATCATTTGGCGCTCTCCCGCAAAGCCTCGATGCGGTCGAGCCAGACCGAGAAGCCGACGCCGGGAATCGGCTTCTTGGCGCCGAGCAGCGTCAGCAGCCGATCGTAGCGGCCGCCGCCGACCAGCGGGCGATCGCCTCCCTGGACAGTGATCTCGAAGACGAGGCCGGTGTAATAATCCAGCGGGCGGCCGAAGGCGGCGTCGTAACGGATGTGCGCCGCAGACAGGCCATGCGCCTCGACCGCCTTGGCGCGGGCGGCGAAATTCTCCAGCGCCGGTCCCAAAGACAGGCCGGCATCGGCGGCGAATTTTTCGAGAGCGGCTGTCGCGCCGTCGAGCGCGACATCGATCTCGAGAAAACCTTTGAGCGCCGAGAAGGCGTCATCGGACAGGCGCACGCTGCGCAGCTGCGCCTTCTCGATCAGCCGCCGCGCAATGTCGGCCGGGGCGCGGCCGCCGGAAGCCGACAGGCCGGCCTTTTCCATGCCTTCGGCAATGTGGGCGGCGAGGCCTTCCGCATCTCCGTCCAGCACCAGCAAGGCGACGGGACCGGACAACTGGCTGTTGCGCGGTGGATTGGCGAGATCGGCGAGCGCCGCCTCCAGCATCGGCGCCGAGCCGAAGGCGCGGGCCAGCCGCATGCGCCAGCCGCGCGGTAGGCCGAGGGCCGCCAGCACCGCCTCGAACAGGGTCTGGTCGCCAAGCGTGATGGCGAGGGGCTGTCCAGGCAGCACTAGCGACAGCAGCGCATGCGCGTCGGCCAGCGAACGGGCATCGGCCGCTGCCGTGTCGCGGTCGCCGAGATCCTCGATACCGGCCTGGAAGAACTCGTTGCCGCCTTCGCGGCGCTGGCGGAACACTTCGCCCAGGTAAGAATAGCGGCGTGGCGTGCCGGCCTGGCTGGCGATGTGGTCGAGGCAGACCGGAATGGTGAATTCGGGCCGCAGGCACAGCGTCTTGCCGGTCTCGCTTTCGGTCAGGAAGATGCGCCGGCGCAGGTCCTCGCCCGCCATATCGAGGAACGGATCGGCCGGCTGCAGGACAGCGACTTCGACCGCGTGGGTGTCGCGGGTGGCGAAGAGTTTTGCAATATCGGCGGCGATGGCGGGGCGGGTGGTCATGGATAGGTTGGGCGCGAGGCCCCCCTCTCTGTCCTGCCGGCCATCTCCCCCTCAAGGGGGGAGATTTGCAGTTCGGACGCCGCGCCTCCTCCTGCAACGTTGAAAATTGGCGAAAGCATGCGCGACACCGAATCTCCCCCCTTGAGGGGGAGATGGCCGGCAGGCCAGAGAGGGGGGCTCAAGCGCCACCCTTTGTGCGGTCGGCCGCCTGCGCCGCCAGAATCTTCTTCACCTCAGCCACCAGCTCGCTCTCCGCCACCGTCACCTGCGCCGGCCGCGCGGCGCGCCATTCGGCGTTGTCGGTGATCTCGGCCGACAGGCGCGCGCCTTCGATCAGGTCCTTGATCTGCACCTCGCCCTTGGCGCGCTCGTCGCCGCCCTGGATGATGGCGACGGGGCTGCCGCGGCGGTCGGCGTATTTGAGCTGCGCCTTCATGCCGGCGCCGCCGAGATACATTTCCGAGCGGATGCCGGCGGCGCGCAGGTCGGCGACCATCTTCTGGTAGCGGCCGAGGCTTTCGGTGTCCTTGTCCATGACCAGCACGACGACCGGGGCAATGACGTCGGAGGTATCGAGCTTGCCGAGGTTCTTCAGCGCCGTCATCAGCCGCGAGACGCCGATGGAGAAGCCGGTGGCCGGCACCGGCTCGCCGCGGAAGCGCGAAACCAGTCCGTCATAGCGGCCGCCGCCGCCGACCGAACCGAAGCGCACGATCTGGCCTTCATCGTTGGGGATCTCGGCCAGCAGCTCGGCCTCGAAGACGGGGCCGGTGTAGTATTCGAGGCCGCGCACGACGGAGCGATCCATCAGGACGCGGTCTTCGCCGTAGCCTGCTGCCCTGACCAGGGCCTCGATCGTCGCCAGTTCGCCCACGCCTTCTTGGTACACAGCATTGGCGCTGACCCCGGCATCCTGGCCGGCCTGTCCGTTTCTTGCCGTTGCGAGCAGAACCGCTTCGGCCTGTGTGTCATTCAACCCGGCGCCCTTGGCGAAGTCGCCCTCGCCTTCCTTACCGCCATCCCAGCGTCCAGGACCAAGCAAAAGTCTGACGCCTTCCGGCCCGAGCTTGTCGAGCTTGTCGATCGCCCGCAGCACCGTCAGCCGGCGGCCGGCATTGTCCTCACCGCCCAGGCCGATCGCCTCCAGCACGCCGTCCAACACCTTGCGGTTGTTGACGCGGATGACATAGTCGCCGCGCTTGATGCCGAGCGCTTCCATGACGTCGGCCATCATCATCGCCATCTCGGCGTCGGCGGCGACGCCGGGCGTGCCGATCGTGTCGGCGTCGAACTGCATGAACTGCCGGAATCGGCCGGGACCCGGCTTCTCGTTGCGAAACACCCAGCCGGAGCGATAGCTGCGATAAGGCTTTGGCAGTTTGTCGAAATTCTCGGCGACGAAACGCGCGGTCGGCGCGGTCAGGTCGTAGCGCAGCGACAGCCATTGGTCGTCGTCCTGGAAGGAGAAGACGCCCTCATTCGGCCGGTCCTGGTCGGGCAGGAATTTGCCCAGCGCATCGGTGTATTCGATCATCGGCTGATCGACCGGCTCGAAGCCGTAAAGCTCATAGACCGAGCGGATGGTCGCCATCATCTTCTCGACGGCGCGGATGTCTTCGGCACTGCGGTCGGCAAAACCGCGCGGCAAACGCGCTTTCGTCTTTTCGGATTTGTCGGCCATGGGATCGGTCTTTTCGTTAAGTAAACACTGACTTATCTGGGGCGGGCGTGTCCTAGCCCATGCCAAGTGGTGCGGCAAGCGTTTGCAGTCCTGCGGGAAACAGTTCGATAGTTTGCAGACGCCGCGCCGCCCCTCATCCGCCCTTCGGGCACCTTCTCCCCGTATAGTGACGGGGAGAAGGAGGAGCTTCGGCGCCGGCGCGACAGCTCCGGCGCGGGTGATTGGCGAAAACCGCGGCGGCAGCGTCCTTCTCCCCGTCACTATACGGGGAGAAGTGTACGGCAGGGCGATGAGGGGCAGCGCCGAGCGAGCGAAGATAGCGTCGGTCTTGGTTTCGAGTATTTTGAGGTTCCAGCCCACCTCTCGAAACAAAACCACACCAAAACGAAACAATTCCGCCACCAGCGCGGCATGCTGCCGACACAATCGACGACCATAAAGCGCGCCGAAACAAGGGGTTCGGGGCCATGACGACGGCTGAAGACATCATCGAGAACGAGACCGCAAGGCTGAGGCCTGCCGGGGTTCCGGCGCTCAAGCCGGCGCAGCAGCCGGCCGGGCCGTTCGAGGTTGCGGCGACTAAGCCAAGCGCGCGCGACGCACTGGTGACCGGGCTTTTGGTGATCTACCCGGCTTTCGCTGCGGTGGCAGCGATCCTGGCTGGGTTGTTTTTGGCTGGCGCCAGCAGCGTTTGAGCTGAGGTCTATTGGGAAATCTCGAAGGTCGGGCGCTGCCCCTCATCCGCCCTTCGGGCACCTTCTCCCCGTTGAACGGGGAGAAGGAAAAAGCGCCCTATTTCGGCCGCTTCAGCTTCTTGCGCTCTTTCTCGACCTCGGCGCGGCAGTAGCAGCCTTCGAGATGGTCGTTGACGAGGCCCATGGCCTGCATGAAGGCGTAGACCGTCGTGGGGCCGACGAAGCTCCAGCCGCGCTTCTTCAACTCCTTCGATATCCTGACCGACACCGCCGTCGTCGGATTGGCGCGCAGATGCGCGAGGTCGACGATTTCCGGACGCTCGTCCGGGCCCGGTTCGAACTTCCAGAACCAGGCGGCTAGGGAGCCGAACTCGTCGACCATCTCGCGGGCGCGTTTGGCGTTGTTGATGGTCGAGACGATCTTGCCGCGATGGCGGATGATACCGGCATTGCCGAGCAGGCGCTCGACATCCTTATCGGTGAACCCCGCCACCTTGTCGAAGTCGAAACCGGCGAAGGCCTCGCGGAAATTCTCGCGCTTGCGCAGGATGGTGAGCCACGACAGGCCCGACTGGAATCCTTCGAGGCAGATCTTTTCGAACAGCCGGCGATCATCCGTTACCGGGCGGCCCCATTCATGGTCGTGATAGTGGAGATAGTCCGGCAAATTGCCGTGCCAGAAGCAGCGCGCCTTGCCGTCGGGACCGTCGAGAATGCCGGTATTTTCCGTTGCCATCGTCAGCAGATCCATTCGTTAATGCGCTTCAGTGCAGCTTTTACCGCGGCTTTACCAGATTCCTGAACCGGCCGGTAACCACACCAAAAGGTTTACTGACAAAGCGGCATTTTACGCATTCCGATTCATGTTTTGCTTGCTGCTCCGCGCCAAGGATCGCGCAGCCGAAGGGCGCCCTCCCGCTCTCGGCACGAGTTCGACGATCAAGGTGCGTTCCGATGAAGACAGCGTTCTGTTCCCTGCTTGGTGCCGCGGCGATCCTTGCCGCCGGCGCCACCACCTCCCTTGCCAATGACCGCTATGCCGATATGCCGCCGGTGACGGTGAGCCCCGACCTTTCGGCGCCCTGGGTGCTGCAGCTTGGCCGTGCGCCGGGCATCGTGCGGCCGACCCGGCAGGCGACGCAGCAGCCGCTGCAGCGTCTTTTCCAGGCGCAGCCGGACCGGCAGCGCACGGCGGCCGTGCAGCAGCCGGCCAAGCGCATGGTGATGCGGCCGCAGATCAACCCGATCTATCTGCCGCAGGAAGTCGCCTATGACGGGCCGGCGAAGCCGGGCACCATCGTCATCGATACGCACCAGAATTTCCTCTATCTGGTCGAGAAGAACGGCAAGGCGCGGCGCTATGGCGTTGGCACCGGCAAGCCGGGCTTCGAATGGTCGGGCACGCACAAGATCACCGACAAGAAAGTGTGGCCGGACTGGCGCCCGCCAGCCGTGATGATCAAGCGCGAGGCGGCCAAGGGCCGCTATTTGCCGACCTATCTTGCCGGCGGCATCGAGAACCCGCTGGGCGCCCGCGCGCTCTATATCGGCACCACCGAATACCGCATCCATGGCACCAACCAGCCCTGGACGATCGGCGGCGCGGTGTCTTCCGGCTGCATCCGCATGCGCAATGAGGACGTCGTCGACCTTTACGAGCGCGTGAATGTCGGAACCACCGTCGAGGTGATATAGCCGCAGCGAATCGGCCGGTTAGACGGCGCAGCACTTTTTGTCCGATGCTGTTGCCGCCAAGTCATAGTGCGATCCCGCGGGATGTGCTTAAACCAGTGACAGAGTTTACGGGGGACGGGCCGTGTGGGGATACGGCCGGTCACGAAAGGGCAGCGTGGGCAACTGCGCTGCCCTTTTCGTTTTTGCGTTTTCTTTGACGCATGGCGCGGCAAGTCGCCCCGAAAGCAGGCGGTTTCGCTTTCGGGGCTGATTTCCCGGCTCTCCTCTGCTATTGCAGTGCACAAATCCTGATAGTCAAGCAATTCCGGACGCAACGCCGCTTACGCGCTTTTCCTTGAATTGCTTCAGAAGGCAGAGGTGCCAGCCATGACCCGGACCGACGACAGCCGCTATCTGAAAGGTGGCCCGGTCGCCCAGCGCATCATCGCTTCGGTGCGCGAGGACGCGGCGATTGCTGCCGCCGAGGGCTTTCCGCCGAAGCTGGTTTCGATCACCGTCGGCGATACCGAAGCGGTCGACGTCTATGTGCGCAACCAGCGCGCCAAAGCCGCTCTTGCCGGCATCAGCTTCGAGGAGCGTCGCTTCGCCGCCGACATCACCGCCGGCGAACTTGAAGCCGCGATCCACGGCCTCAACGCCGACCCGCGCGTCACCGGCATCATCATCCAGCGGCCGGTGCCGGCGCATATCCCGATCAAGACGCTGCAGGCGGCGGTGCATCCGCTGAAGGATGTCGAAGGCATGCATCCGGCCTCGATCGGCAACATCGTCTACAACCAGCTCGATCTGGCGCCCTGCACGGCGGCTGCCTCGGTCGAATTGCTGAAGGAGACCGGCCTCGAGCTCAAGGGGCTCGAAGTGGTCGTCGTCGGCCATTCCGAGATCGTCGGCAAACCGATCGCTTTCCTGCTGATGAGCGAAGGCGCGACGGTGACGGTGTGCCACCACATGACGCGCTCGGTGGCGGCGCATGCACGGCGCGCCGACGCGCTGTTCGTCGCGGTCGGCAAGCCCAGGCTGATCAAGGCCGACATGGTGAAGCCAGGGGCTTGCGTCATCGACATCGGCATCAATTCCGAAATCGGCCCGGACGGCGAAAGCCGTATCGTCGGCGACGTCGATACCGACAGCGTCAAGGAAGTGGCGTCCTGGATCACGCCGGTGCCGGGCGGCGTCGGCCCGCTCACGGTCGCGATCCTGTTGCGCAACACCATGGTGGCGCTGAACCGCCAGCGCGCGCTCTACCGTGCGACCTACGGCGTGGCGGATCAGCTCGCGGCGGAATAGGCGGCACTCCCCCTCACCCAGCCTCCGCTTCGCTCGGCTGACCTCTCCCCGGTGGGGAGAGGAGATTGTCGGCGTCGGCCCCAGCCTCTTCTCCCCTCGGGGAGAAGGTGGCCGCGAAGCGGCCGGATGAGGGGGCGCCGACGACGAGGATCACTCTGCCGCCGCAAGCCCTCGCTCGGGAACGCCTTCCGGCCTGTGGCCGCCATAGGCCCAGTCGAGCAGCTTGATCGTGTGCACCACCGGCAGCCTGGCGGCGGACGCGATCTGGGTGATGCAGCCGATATTGCCGGTGGCGACGATTTCGGCACCCGTCGCCTCGATGTTTTTCACCTTGCGGTCGCGCAGCTTGGTCGAAATCTCGGGCTGCAGGATGTTGTAGGTGCCGGCCGAGCCGCAACACAGATGGCCCTCGCGCGGCTCGCGCACGACGAAGCCCGCCATGGCCAGAAGCTCCTTCGGCTGGCGCGTGATCTTCTGGCCATGCTGCATCGAGCATGCGGAATGGTAGGCGACGATCGTGCCCGGCTTGCGCACCGGCGCGGGCAGGTCGAGCGTGGCGAGATATTCCGTGACGTCCTTGGTCAGCGCCGAGACGCGCGCGGCCTTGTCCGCATAGGCCGGATCGAGGCGCAGCATGAAGCCGTAATCCTTGATCGTCGTGCCGCAGCCCGATGCGGTGATGATGATGGCGTTGAGACCGCCTTGCTCGATGGCGCGGGTCCAGGCGTCAACATTCCGTTTGGCCGAGGCAAGGGCCTGATCCTCCTGGCCCATGTGATGGACGAGCGCGCCGCAGCAGCCCTCGCCTTCCGACACCACGACCTCGACGCCCAGCCTGGTCAGCAGCGAGATGGTGGTGTCGTTGATGGCGGGATCGAGCACGGATTGCGCGCAACCGGTGAGGATGGTGACGCGGCCGCGTTTCTTGCTCCCCTGCCCGGCATGCGCACCTGGCTTCGCCATGGGCGATGCCGGCGGGATCGCGGACGGCGCGAGCTTCAGCATGGCGGCGACCGGCTTCAAGGCCGGCAGTTTTTCGAACAGGCCGATGAAAGGCCGGCCGAGCCCGGCCAGTTTCAGCGCGGCGCGGAAGCGGCTGGGATAAGGCAGCACGAAGGCCAGCATGGCCCGGGTCAGCCGGTCGAGCAGCGGCCGCTTGTAGGTCTCCTGGATGTGGGCGCGGGCGTGGTCGACCAGATGCATGTAGTTCACGCCCGACGGACATGTCGTCATGCAGGCAAGGCAGGACAGGCAGCGGTCGATATGGGTGACGATCTCCTTATCCGCCGGCCGGCCCTTCTCCAGCATGTCCTTGATGAGGTAGATGCGGCCGCGCGGCGAATCCAGCTCGTTGCCAAGCGTCACATAGGTCGGACAAGTGGCGGTGCAGAAACCGCAATGCACGCATTTGCGCAGGATCTTCTCCGATTCCGCGACATGCGGATCGGCGAGCTGGGCAAGGGAGAAATTGGTCTGCACGCAAAAATCCTTACTGTCCCAGAAGCCAGCTTTGCGGGTTCTTGACGGGCTCGCCGCGCTGCAGCGCCTGGATGCCCAGAATGCAGCGGGCGATAAACCAGACGGCGACGGCCAACATCAGTACGAAGCCGATCACAAGCATCATCAGGACCACCGAGATCAGCGCGTAGAGAAGGCCGATCCAGAACGTCCTGATCAGGAACGTATAGTGGCTTTCGACAAAGCCGCCGGCCTTGCCGCGGTTGATGTAGGCAAGCACGATGCCGACAATGCCGGTGATGCCGATGACGAGGCTGGCGAGGTAGAGGATGTAGATGACAAGCGCGTTGGTCTGGCCCGGCTCCAGCCAGCGATCGGTCTGGCGCGGTGCGCTGTTCGGTCCTGGATCGGTATTGCTCATAATGCTCCCTCGGTTGATCGGGGGAGAGTAGCAGAGCTTGCGCCTGGCGCCATGCGGCCGAGGTTGAGGATATTCTTCGGATCGAACTCGGCTTTGAGTCTGGCGGACAGTGCCGCCAGATGCGGCGGCTGAGGTTCGAACACAGGCAAAGCGGCGCGATGCGGGGCGGCGGCGCGCACCAGCGTCGCATGGCCGCCGCCATGCTTGCGGATCAAGTTGCGCAGAAGCTCCGCCTCCGGATCGTCCTCGCGCATGGAGAGCCACACCAGGCCACCCTGCCAGTCGTAGAATGCGTCGACTGCCGCCTGCATGCGCAGCGCCATCACCATATGGTGCGCCGCGGACGGCGCCATCGAGACGCGCCAGACCGGCCGCGTGCCGCCATCGGCGAAGGGCCGGCAATCGCGGATGTCGCGCCAGATCGTCTTCGACGCCTCGCCGGCGATCTGTTCCAGCGGCCCGGCCTTGCCGAGCAGCTTTCGGAGCGCCTCAATGCGATAGACGACCGACGGACCAAACCCCTCGACGCGCAGCAACGTTGCGGCATCGCTGCCGTGCTTGCCACCGGCGACACGGGCGGCGATGCGCTCCGGCAGATGCGCCGCGCTCGACACTTCGGCGCTGGAGCCCAGCGCCAGCGCCATGGCGGCGACGGCGGCCTCGTCGAGCAGACCGCGGATGGCCAAAGTCACTTCCGTTTCGGCGGCTGGCAGCACCTTGAACGTGACATCGGTGAGCACGGCCAGCGTGCCCCAGCTGTTGGCCATCAGCTTGGACAGATCGTAGCCGGTGACGTTCTTGACGACGCGCCCGCCCGACTTGAAGGCCTCGCCGCGGCCGGAGACGGCGGCGACGCCAAGAATATGGTCGCGCGCGGCGCCTGCCTTGAGGCGGCGCGGGCCGGAGAGGTTTGCGGCCAGCACACCGCCGATGGTTCCCCTGCCTGGCTGGCTACCGAGCAGTGGAGCGTAGTCCATCGGCTCGAAGGCAAATTGCTGGCCGTTTTCCGCAAGCAGTTTTTCGATCTCGGCGAGCGGCGTCCCGGCCTTGGCCGAGAGCACCAGCTCGGCGGGTTCGTAGAGGGTGACGCCCGTGAGCTTGGAGAGGTCGAGCGTATGCTCGGTCTGCAGCGGACGGCCGATGCCGCGCTTGGACCCGTGGCCGAGGAGCTCGAGGGGTGTTTCTTCGGCTGCCGCCCATTGGATGGTGGTGAGGACTTCGGCGGAAGAGGATGGGGTGAAGGTGGTCATAGCTTTGCCTGGTTCCTCGCCCGCGCAAGGCCAGGGCAATCGCATACGGCAGCGCTGCCCCCTCTCCGTCCGCTACGCGGACACCTCTCCCCCATTTCATGGGGGCGAGGAAACGCCAACCGCCGACGTCGCGACCTTGAAAAGCTTGGGTTCCTCGCCCCCGCAAAGCGGGGGAGAGGTGGCTCGGGCGAAGCCCGAGACGGAGAGGGGGCCGTCATAGAGCGCTGTCTCCCGTCTTCCTGGCTGCGAAAACGAATGTGAGGTCCGAAGCGGCCACATCTTCGGCAAGCCGCCCTTCCAGTGCTGCAAGGATCGTCTCGCAAACACTTCGCTTGTTCTTCAGAACGTCAAAGTTCCAGTAGCGCAGAACCGAGAAGCCTTCGGCTCGCATGAATTCGTCGCGTCGCCTGTCGTATGAACTCTCCGCGTGCTGACTCCCGTCCAGCTCCACGATCAGCTTTTGGCTCCTGCAGGCAAAATCCGCGAAATACGGACCGATGGGCATCTGGCGAACGAATTTGTAGGCGCCCAGCCTCTTCGCCTTCAGCTCGTTCCAGAGGGTCGCTTCCGCCTGGTTATCCCCCTGGCGAAGCTCGCGCGCACGGGCGATCTTTTCTGGCGAACGGCGGCTTGGCTGAGAGGGCGTCCCCCTCTCCGTCTCGGGCTTCGCCCGAGCCACCTCTCCCCCGCTTTGCGGGGGCGAGGAACCGGAGTTTCGAAAAGCCCCCATCAAAACCTCGGAATATCCGGAAACGCCAGCTGCCCGCGATGCACGTGCATCCTTCCCAACTCCGCGCAGCGGCGCAGTTGCGGAAACACCTTGCCGGGGTTGAGCAGATGGTTGGGATCGAAGGCGCATTTGACGCGCATCTGCTGATCGAGATCGATCTGATTGAACATTTCCGGCATCAGGTCGCGCTTCTCGACGCCGACGCCGTGCTCGCCGGTCAGCACGCCGCCAACCTCGACGCAAAGCCGCAAAATGTCGGCGCCGAAGCTTTCGGCCTTGTCGAGCTCGCCCGGCACATTGGCGTCGTAGAGGATCAGCGGGTGCAGATTGCCGTCGCCGGCGTGGAAGACATTGGCAACGCCAAGTCCGTATTTCTCGGAGAGTTCGCGCATGCCGGCCAGCACCCTCGGCAATTCCTTGCGCGGAATGGTGCCGTCCATGCAGTAATAGTCCGGCGAGATGCGGCCGACGGCAGGGAAAGCCGCCTTGCGCCCGGCCCAGAAGCTCAGCCGCTCCTGCTCGGACTGCGAGATGCGGCAGGTGGTCGAGCCGTTCCTGTACGCAATCCCTTCGATGAGGCCGATCAGATGGTCAACCTCTACGCTCGGACCGTCGAGCTCGACGATCAGCAGCGCCTCGACGTCGAGCGGATAGCCCACCTGGACGAAATCCTCCGCCGCGTGGATCGCAGGGCGGTCCATCATCTCCATGCCGCCTGGAATGATGCCGGCGCCGATGATGTCGGCGACGCATTGGCCGCCCTGTTCGCTGGTCGGGAAGCCGATCAGCAGCGCGCGCGCCGTCTCCGGCTTCTTCAGGATCCGCACCGTGACCTCGGTGACGACGCCGAGCAGGCCTTCGGAGCCGGTCATGACGCCGAGCAGGTCGTAGCCTTCCTGATCGAGGTGACTGCCGCCAAGCCTAACCACCTCGCCATTCATCAGCACCATCTCGATGCCCAGCACATTATTGGCGGTAAGCCCGTATTTCAGGCAATGCACGCCGCCGGAATTCTCCGCGACGTTTCCGCCGATCGAGCAGGCGATCTGGGAGGATGGATCGGGGGCGTAGTAAAAGCCCTCCTGGTCGACGGCGGTGGTGATGCCGAGATTGGTGACGCCCGGCTGCGCGACGACGATGCGGTTCGGGTAATCGATCGCCAGGATGCGGTTGAAGCGGCTCATCACGAGCAGCACCGCATCTTCCAGCGGCAGCGCGCCGCCCGAGAGCGAGGTGCCGGAACCGCGCGGCACGACGCGGATGTTGCGCTCGTTGCAGTATTTAAGCACGCGCGAGACCTGCGCGACAGTCTCGGGCAGCACCACCACCAGCGGCAATTGCCGGTAGGCGGTAAGGCCGTCGCTTTCAAAGGCGCGCATTTCATTGGCCGTATCGACGACGCCCTCGCCCGGCACGATGATGCGCATGTCGGCGACGATCTCAGCGCGCCGGCGCATCGTCTCGGCATCTGGCTTGGGCATGGCTAGGCCGGACATCGGTCACTCGCTTGACTGGTCAAAATCTTTTACCAGCCCGATCGTTTTGTTGCAAACGCTGCTTTGGTAGCATCGGCCGGCGAGCGGAGTGCCCAGCTTCCGCAGCGGCAATCTGCCGCTGCTTGCTCGCATCAAGGGGGGAGATTACTCGCCCGGATGCTTCGCCGGCTCGGAATGCATTTTGCGCACCCGGCGCACGCCCCACCAGACGAGCAGGATGGCGACCGGCACGGAAGCCGCGGTGACGACCTCGGGCGCGAAGGCATGGCCGAAGACCGAGGCGCCCTTGGCGACATAGCCGATGAGGCCGACGACGTAGTACGACACGGCGGCCACGGACAGGCCTTCGACCGTCTGCTGCAGGCGCAGTTGCAGCCGGGCCCGGTTGTTCATCGACGCCAGCAGGTCGCGGTTCTGCTTTTCGACATCGACATCGACCCAGGTGCGCAGAAGCGTAGTCGCGCGGGTAAGCTTTCGCGACAGGTTGGCCTGGCGCTCCTCGACCGAGCGGCAGGTGCGCATGGCCGGCGCCATGCGCCGCAGCAGGAAGCCCGCCCAGGTGTCAAAACCCTGCACCGGCTCTTCATCCAGCGCCTCCAGCCTTTCGGTGACGATGCCGTCATAGGCGCGGCTGGCGCCGAAGCGGTAGAGGCTGGATGCGGCGTCGGCCTCGAGCTCGGCGGCGAGCTCGGTGAGGTCGGCGAGCAGCGTCTGGCTGTCGCGGGTCTCGACCGCCTTCATTTCCCGTGTGGTCTGCGCCAGCCGATCCTCGATGCGGCGGGCGCGGCCGGACAATGTCAGCGCCAGGGGCAGGCCGAGCATGGCCAGCGTCCGATAATTCTCGATGTCGATCAGCCGCTGCGACAGTGCGCCGGTGCTGGCCGGCGTCAGGCCGCGGTCGAGCACCAGCATGCGGGTCAGGCCGTCGCCGTCCTGCCGGAAATCGGTGATGATGGCGGCGGCGCCGCGCTCGACCAGCGAATAGCACAGGCTGGTCGGATCGAAGCCGGCGATCAGCCTTTCGCTCGCCTGCGTCCATTTGCGGATTTCGAGGCGGATGCCGGAAATCACCGTGCCCGGGGGCGAGAAGCCGTTGCCGAAGGGCGAATCTTCCTGCCCTCGGCCATTCTCGACCAGCGGCCCCTCCCACAGATAAGTCGAGAATTCCGTATGCCGCTCCCAGCGCAGCGAGCCCTTGCCCCATTTCATGGCGTGGTGGCGCGCGTTGCGCTCCGGCGCGGCGATGCCCAGACGCCTCGAAAGCTCCGAGAGTACGGCATGGTCGACCGCGGCGCCGGCCTCGGTCATGAAGGAAAGCTGGATGAGCACGCGCGGCTTTTCGATCAGCGGGTGTGGACGGGCATGGACCTCGCCAATCGCGCCGGGCCGCCCCTCATGCGCCGGAAAACCCATGACGCTGCCCTGGGCGCGCGGCTGGAATTCGAGACTGGACATCTCGTCGGACACGGCTGGTCCCCCTGTTTTCGACCCTTCGTGCAACCCGGTCGTCTTGCGGCAATCGGCGAGACGCGTAAACAGCAAATATCAGCATCCGGCGATCGCAGCGCGCGGCAAGCTATCTGACCGCATTGGGCAAATTGGATAAATAATTTGACCAGTTGGCGACAGACGCTTTAATCTGGGCGACATCCGTTCCATCTCCAGGCATCTCCGTTGAGCGACATTTTCTCCAGGATCGAGCATTCGCGCACCGCGGACGAGGTGGTGCAGCAGATCGAGAGCCTGATCCTCGAAGGCGTGCTGCGCACCGGCGACCGGCTGCCCGGCGAACGCGAGCTGGCGCGCCAGTTCGACGTGTCGCGGCCGATCCTGCGCGATGCGCTGAAGGCGCTGGAGGGACGCGGACTGCTGACGACGCGACCCGGCGGCGGCACGCATGTTGCCGACGTCATCGGCCAGCTCTTCACCAAACCGGTGACGGACCTCATCTCCACGCACCGCAAGGCAGTGACCGACTATCTGGAGTACCGGCGCGAGATCGAGGCTGTGGCGGCCGAATATGCGGCGCGGCGGGCGACGCCGGAGGACCTTAAGCTGCTCGACCGCATCATGGCGCGCATGGAGGAGGCGCACCGGACCGGCGACTTCGACGACGAGGCGGAGATCGACGTCGAGTTCCACCATGCGGTGTGCGAATGCGCGCACAACATCATCCTGCTGCACACGCTGCGCTCCTGCTACCGGCTGCTGTCGGAAGGCGTGTTCCAGAACCGGCTTCTGGTGTTCAGCGTGCCCGGCGCGCGCGAGGCGCTGCTCGAGCAGCACCGGGCGATCCATGCCGCGATCAAGGCCGGCGATCCGATCGCGGCGCGCAAGGCGGCGATGGACCACATCACCTATGTCGAGCGCTCGATGGCGGAAGCAGAGCGCAGCGGCGACTGGCAGCGGGTGTCGAGGTTGCGCCTCAGGCAACGCTCGGATGCCGGCGATATCGAACCCACACGCAAACGCTCCTAAGCACAGATTTAGCGGGGACCACCATGAGCGAAATCCTCACCATCGCCGACCTCAAGGACCTGGCGCGCCGGAGGGTGCCGAAGATGTTCTTCGACTATGCCGATTCCGGCGCCTGGACGGAGAGCACCTACCGCGCCAACGAAGAGGACTTCGGCAAGATCAAATTCCGCCAGCGCGTGCTGGTCGACATGAGCAATCGCTCGCTGGAATCGACCATGATCGGCCAGAAAGTGGCGATGCCGGTGGCGCTCGCGCCAACCGGGCTGACCGGCATGCAGCATGCCGACGGCGAGATGCTGGCGGCCCAGGCGGCGGAAGCGTTCGGGGTGCCGTTCACGCTGTCCACCATGAGCATCTGTTCGATCGAGGATGTCGCCTCGGTTACCAAAAAACCGTTCTGGTTCCAGCTCTATGTGCTGCGCGACAAGGACTTCGTGCTCAACCTCATCGATCGCGCCAAGGCGGCGAAATGCTCGGCGCTGGTGCTGACGCTCGATCTGCAGATCCTGGGACAGCGCCACAAGGACGTGCGCAACGGGCTTTCGGCGCCGCCCAAAATGACGCTTGCCAACATCATCGACCTGGCGCTGAAGCCGCGCTGGTGCCTGGGCATCGCCGGCACCCCGCGCCGAACCTTCCGCAACATTGTCGGCCACGCCAAGGGGGTCGGCGACGTCTCCTCACTCTCGTCCTGGACGAATGAGCAGTTCGATCCGCAGCTGTCCTGGAAAGACGTCGCCTGGATCAAGGAACGCTGGGGCGGCAAGCTGATCCTGAAGGGCGTCCTCGACAAGGAGGACGCGCTGATGGCGGCCGAGACCGGGGCGGACGCGATCGTGGTCTCCAACCATGGCGGACGCCAACTCGACGGCGCACCCTCCTCGATCTCGGTGCTGGAAGAAATCGCCGATGCGGTCGGCGACAGGATCGAAGTGCATATGGACGGCGGCATCCGCTCCGGCCAGGATGTGCTCAAGGCGCTCTGCCTCGGCGCCAAGGGCACCTATATCGGCAGGCCGTTCCTTTACGGCCTCGGCGCGATGGGCAGGGAGGGCGTCACCAAGGCGCTCGAGATCATCCGCAAGGAAATTGACGTCACCATGGCGCTGTGCGGCAAGCGCCTCGTCACCGACATGGGCAAGGAGCAGCTCCGGCGCTAGGAGGCAGCAGCGCCAAGGTCGCAGAGATCGGTTGCGTCGCTAGGGCGTTGTTCATCGATCGGCACTAGGCTTGGCCCCACTGTCCCCTGGGAACATGTCCACCTTGACCGAAACCGGCATCCACTATCTCGACGCGCGCGGGCCTGACGGCATGCGGCTCTACGCCATTGGCGATGTGCATGGACGCCACGACCTTCTCGTCGCCATGCACCAGCGTATCGCAAGCCAACTGGAATATGCGCCCGCGTCCGACTGGCGCATCATCCATCTCGGCGACTATGTGGACCGTGGGCCGGATTCGAAAAGCGTCATCGACTTCCTGATCGAGGCGCGAAAGCGCGATCCGCGCCACATCATGCTCGCCGGCAACCACGATATCGGCATGCTCGATTTTCTCGCCAGTGCCGAGCCGGACGGCCTGTTCATGAATTATGGCGGCATCCAGACGGCGCAGTCCTATGGCGTGGATTTCACGCGGGACATGCATTGGTTCGGCAAGGCGGAGGCCATCGCGAGAGGACACGCCGCGCTGGTGAAAGCGGTGCCGCGCAGCCATGTCGATTTCCTGCAATCGCTGACGTTTTCGGTCAGTTTCGGCGACTTCTTCTTCTGCCATGCCGGGATAAGGCCGGGCGTGTCGCTCGACCATCAGAACCAGCAGGACCTGATCTGGATCCGCGATGCCTTCCACGATCACCAGGAGCTTTTTTCAAAGGTGATCGTGCACGGGCACACGCCAGTCCCGGAAGCCGAGGTGAAGGCCAACCGCGTCAATGTCGACACGCTCGCCTGGAAATCGGGGATGCTGAGCGCGCTCGCCGTCAACGGCGGCGACAAGCAGATCATCGACGTGCAAGGCAAAGCGCTCTAAGGCGTGCTGATATTCAGGTGAGGCCGGCCTGCAAATGGCGAGTTCCTGCGCTTCCGGTGCTCACGTACTTTTAGTACGCTCCGCTCCGGTTCTCGGAACTCACCATTTCGGCCTGACCTGAATCTCAACACGCCTTAAGCGCAGTCCCGGCGCGGGCGTGCTTCCGATTCTTGATTGAGCTTAGTCGAGCGAGGCGGTGACGCCGTAGCCGTCGACGGCCCGGTGGTTGGTCGCTGCGTCGGCGGCATAAATGCCCAGGCCGCAGAGCACAATGGCAGACAGCATGACAAAAGACAGGAGAGCTGCTTTCACGGACGTCATCTCTGGTTAAGCTTTCTGCATCTGGGCACGAGGCGGTTACCAATGCGTTGAAACGATAAAATGCGTCTCAATGTTTCGACGATTTCGCGCTTCTAAGCAGATTCTGTATCGCCGGTGTGTCGGCTGGATCACACGAAAGGTTCATGGCGGTTGCACCGGCGATACAAAGCGCGCCCTCTTAGGGGAGCGGCCGGACACAAACCAAGCAGGAAGAGCGTTATCCCCAGGCGCAGGCGCTGAGGCGTGCCAATTATGCCACGCTTCGGCCGATGAGGGATCGGATGCTCAGATGGTAGCCACCCAGGCGCGGGCAATCGCCAGCCCGGCGGCATCGGCTTCGGGGCCATTGCCGGCCAGCTCATTGTCGAGCCGGTCGTTCCAGTCGGGATGGCGCTCGGCGATCGTTGCCGCGAACGAGGTGCTCCAGTCACGCACCATCGGCGTGTCCGCCTCGAAATGGAACTGGAAGCCATAGACGGCGCGGCCGAGGCGGAAGGCCTGGTTTTCGGCGACCGCGCTGCCAGCAAGCCGCACGGCATTCTCAGGCAGCGCAAAGGTGTCGTCGTGCCATTCGAAGATCGGGAATTGTTCGGGCAGCGCCGCCAGCACCGGATCCAACTTCGCGGCGGGCGTCAGCGAGACCTTGTGCCAGCCGAACTCGGTGGCGCCGCCGATATGGTTGTCGCCACCAAACGCGCGGGCAAGGAGCTGTCCGCCGAGGCATATGCCGAGCACCGAGCGGTCCTTCTCGGCGAAATCGCGTGTCAGCTCAAGCAGCGCCGGGAAATAGGGATATTCCTCGTCCGCCAGCGCATTCTGCCCGCCGCCCAGCACGACCATCGCATCATGCTCGCCTGCATCCTGCGGCAACGGATCGCCCTGGTATGGGCGCCGCAGGTCGAGATCGGCGCCCGCTTCGGCCAGAGCGGCACCGACCTGGCCGAGACCGGTATTGTCGTAGTTCTGGACCACCAGCACGCGCATCTAGAATCCTGCTGACATGAAAATGCTGGGGCGAGCGATATCATGTGGCCCGTGTTTCAGCCAAGATGCGGATCGAGAGACAAAACTATGCCACTGCAGAACCGGGTCGATCCCTTCGGCGCCATCCGTGCCGTGCCCGAGCGCGGCCTGTTCACGGGCAATCGCGGCATCATCCACGACCCCGAGACGAAAACGCTGTTGAAGAAGCGCTGGGCCTTGCCGGCCTGGATCATCTGCGTGTGCGAATTCCGCAATGTCCGGCGCGAACCAATGGGCCGCAACCGGCAAAGCGCTGATCAAATGGCCGGCAAGGCGGGCTGGACCGAACTGTTCTTCCTCGACGAGGTGACGGCACTGGCCGCCGGCCACCGGCCCTGTTTCTTCTGCCGGCGCGAACGGGCGACCGATTTCGTCGGCCGCTTCGGCGAGGCGTTCGGAATTGCCGAACCGCGGGCGCCGATGGTCGACAAACGGCTGCACAAGGAGCGGCTCGCTTCAGGCGGACGGCCACCTCTCGTAACCGTGCCGGAGCTTGGCGGCTTGCCTGATGGGGCGATGATCGCGGACGGCGAGAGCGCCTATGCACTGCGTTCCGGGAAGGCACTTGAATGGTCCTTCGCGGGCTACGCCGGTCCAACCGGTTTCGATCGCTTCACCGGCCGGTCGCTGCGCCTGCTGACGCCGGCAACCACCATTGCTGTGCTGCGGCAGGGCTTCGTGCCGGTCTGGCATCCGACCGCCGACACTTGACGATATCCATCGCCTCGCCCATTGCTCGGCAGATATTCGCGGGATGGCCCGCAAATATCTGCCTAGATTCCCTTGTTTTTCGCAGGTTCTGATCGCAAAACCGCGGGGACACTTTTGCGGAACCTGCTTGGGCCATGCGCGCCAACTACAAAATGCAGCGGCTGTTCGTGCCGGACGATCTCGGGCCTGGCCTCGAGTTCGATGCCGGACAGCAGCATAGCCATTATCTCGCCCATGTGCTGCGGCTCGGCGAAGGCGCCGAGGTTCTCTTGTTCAACGGCCGCGACGGCGAATGGTCGGCCGCGATCGCCGCCAGATCCAAGAAGGCGGTCCGGCTGAAAGTGCTGGAGCTGCAGCGGCCGCAGCCGCCACTGCCCGATCTCGTCTATTGCTTCGCGCCGCTGAAGCAGGGCCGGCTCGACTATCTGGTGCAGAAAGCCGTCGAGATGGGCGCAGGCATCCTTCAGCCGGTCATCACCCAGCATACGCAGGTGGCGAAGCCCGGCATCGAGCGGGTGCGCGCCAATGTCGTCGAAGCGGCCGAGCAATGCGGCATTCTGGCGGTGCCGGAGGTGCGTGAAGCAGAGAAGCTGGAGCGGTTGCTCGCCAATTGGGACAGGGAGCGACGGCTGATCTTCTGCGACGAGGACGCCTCGACCAACAATCCGTTGCCGGCCCTGCAAGCGGTAAGTGAGAAGAAATTCGCGCTTCTGGTCGGTCCGGAAGGCGGATTTTCCGAGGACGAGCGCAAGATGCTGAGGGCCTTGCCTTTCGTCACCGCAATCCCGCTCGGGCCGCGCATCCTGCGCGCCGACACGGCCGCGGTGGCGGCACTTGCCGCGATCCAGGCGACTATCGGCGACTGGTGAATCAAATCCTGTTGAGGCCTGGCTCAGGATTTTTTGCTTGATCGGCTACTGACATTTCGTCCATCTAGCGCCGGCGGCCGTCCGGCCTCTGCAGCACCGCACATGCTTTTCGACGCACGAAGGGCGCTGTAACACTTAGGAACTGTGCAGGACGCTTGGTGGAAGTCGATGCCGATTTCCGGGGCGAAGCGCTCGGAGGGGCCTCATGGCGCGCGACACGACCGATACCCAGCCCATCGAAGGCGTAGACGAACTGGTCGGCTACCTGGCCGCCGGCAACAAGCCGCGCGACAAATGGCGCATCGGCACCGAGCACGAGAAATTCCCGTTCTATGTCGACGGCAACGCGCCGGTGCCCTATGGCGGCGAGCGCGGCATCCGCGCCATCCTCGAAGGCATGCAGGAGAAGCTCGGCTGGGATCCGATCATGGACGCCGGCCGCATCATCGGCCTTGTCGAGCCGACCGGACAGGGCGCGATCTCGCTGGAGCCCGGCGGCCAGTTCGAGCTTTCCGGCGCGCCGCTGGAATCGATCCATCAGACCTGCCGCGAGGGCAACGCGCATCTGGCGCAGGTGCGTGAGATCGCCGAGCCGCTCGGTATCCGCTTCCTTGGCCTTGGCGGCAGCCCGAAGTGGTCGCTGGCCGACACCCCGAAAATGCCGAAATCACGCTATGAGATCATGACGCGCTACATGCCGAAGGTCGGCACCAAGGGCCTCGACATGATGTACCGCACCTGTACGATCCAGGTGAATCTCGACTTCGAGAGCGAGACCGACATGCGCCGCAAGATGCAGGTGTCGCTGAAGCTGCAGCCGCTTTCGACGGCGCTGTTTGCCAACTCGCCCTTCACCGAGAGCCGGCCGAACGGGCTGCAGAGCTGGCGCGGCGACATCTGGCGCGACACCGACAACCAGCGCTCCGGCATGCTTGAATTCTGCTTCTCGCCCGATTTCGGCTTCGCCGACTATGTCGAATGGGCGCTCGACGTGCCGATGTATTTCGTCATCCGCGACGGTCAGTATCACGACATGACGCGCTACACCTTCCGCCAGTTCATGGCGGGCGCGGCGCGCAATGAAATCCCCGATGGCCTGCCGACCATGGGCGACTGGGCAAACCACCTCTCGACCCTGTTCCCCGACGTGCGGCTGAAGCGCTTCCTGGAAATGCGCGGCGCCGATGGCGGGCCGTGGCGACGCATCTGCGCCCTGCCTGCCTTCTGGGTCGGGCTGCTTTACGACGAGCAGGCGTTGGACGCGGCCGAGGCGCTGACTTCGAGCTGGACCTACAAGGAAGCGCTGGCGATGCGCAATGCCGTGCCGGAGCTGGGCATTGCCGCGCCGTTCCGCAACGCGACCTTGCGCGACGTCGCCCGCGACGTGCTGGCGATTGCGCGCACGGGCCTGAAGAACCGCGGCAAGAAGAACCGTGACGGTTACGACGAGACGTCGTTCCTCAACACGCTGGACGAGGTCGTGGCGCGTGGCACGACCAGCGCCGAGGAGATGCTGTCGGCCTACCACACGCGCTGGGGCGGCTCGATCGAGCCGGTGTTCATGGAATATGCCTATTAACGGTCCGGTACCCGCTACGCGGTTGGTTGGCAAAAGCCGCTTCAATCAGTGATCGAAACGAACTAGTCTTTTCCGGCGAGGACACTGCCGGAGGAGACCCTCATGCCTTCCCTGTTCGACATTTTTGCCCAGGCCCAGAATGGCGCCGGCATGCAGGCGCTGGCCCAGCAATACGGGCTTTCGATGCAGCAGACGCAGGCCGCGGTGCAGGCGCTGCTGCCCGCCTTCTCGCAGGGGCTCCAGCGCAACACCGCCGATCCCTACGGGATGGGCGCCTTCATGACGGCGATGGCGAGTGGCCAGCATGCCAAATATTTCGAGGACGCGACGAGGGCCTTTTCGCCGCAGGGCATCGATGAGGGCAACGGGATTCTCGGCCATCTGTTCGGCTCGAAGGACCTGTCGCGCGCCGTGGCGAACCAGGCCGCGCAGGCGACGGGGCTCAGCCAGCAGGTGCTGCAGCAGATGCTGCCGGCCATGGCCTCGATGATGATGGGCGGGCTGTTCAAGCAGACCAACAACCAGTTGACCGGTGGCCAGATGCAGGCCTTCGGCGGCAGTGGCAATCCGCTGGGCGAGATCATCGAGCAGATGATGCGGCAGGGCGGCCTCGCGCCGACGCCGCAAACGCGGCAGGCGCCGGCGCCCAATCCTTATGGCGGGAATCCGCTCGGCAAGGTGCTGCAGGACATGTTCGGCGGCGGCGCGGCGCAGCCGCAAAGCCAGACACAGCAGGCGCCCAGCCCCTACGGCGACAACCCGCTTGGCAAGGTGCTGCAGGACATGTTCGGCGGCGGCGCGCAGCCGCAAAGCCAGCCCCAGCAGACGCAAAGCCCCTATGGCGACAATCCGCTCGGCAAGATCTTCGAGGAGATGCTGCGCCAGGGCGGCGGTGGCTTCGGCGTGCCCGGCGGGCAGCCGCAACAGCGCCAACCGCAGCAGAGCGCGCCGCAACAGCCGCAAACCAACCCGAGCGGCCGTCCGCGAAACCCGTTCGACGACATATTCGGCAAGATGTTCGAGACCGGCGCGCAGCAGCGCGACGAATATCAGAAGGGCGTGGAGACGATCTTCGACCAGTTCAAGCGCGACATGGACCGGCGTTAGGTCTCGAACAGCTCCAGAGCGCCTTCCGTGAGCAAGAAACTCGAACAAATGCGCCGCAATCCCCGCGGCGACTGGTCGATGCGAGATGTTAAGGCAGTCTGTGACGAGGCTGGCATTCAATGCGTGCCACCGAGATCGGGCGGATCGCATTACAAAATCTACCACTCAGCAATGGCTGACATTTTGACGGTGCCTTTCAAACGCCCGATCAAGCCCGTATATATTCGAAAACTCGTGGCATTTATCGACGAGGCAAAAAAGCATGACGGACAAGCTTGAATATCCTGTCGTCATCGCACCACTCTCGATTGAGGACGGTGGCGGGTTCTCCGCTTATGTCCCGGATCTTCCCGGTTGCATGAGCGATGGCGAAACTCCCGAAGAGGCCATCGCGAATGTTCAGGATGCCATCGCGGCTTGGATAGAGGCGGCGCATGAACTTGGCCGATCAGTGCCAAGACCGTCGAGAAAACTGGCTTTCGCCTGATCCCCCGAAGGCCTTTCGACAGAAAGGGCGCAGCCCATAAAAAATGCCCGGTCCTGGAGGAGAACCGGGCAATGCGCAGGCTGGCCGGCGGGGAACCGGCAGGGAGTGTGGGAGCCTGCATGAACTTGGTCGCGCCGAGCGGCGAAATGGTTCAGCGCGACGGGAAATCCAAGGAAACGCCGCCCTTCAGCCTACCTGACGAGCAAGGTCCTCGATCGTGTCGGCGCGCTCGCTGGCGATAGCGCGCAGCTTCGCCGTCGGATCGCGGCCGAAGGGCACGGCGACGGCGACATAGAGGTCCGCGCGGGTCAGGCCGATATCGGCCAGCTCGGCGTCCGACATCTCGCCGAGGCGATAGAAGGCGCGACGGTTTTTCCAGGCTCGGTAGCTGTTGGCGATGGCATTGACCACAAGCATCGCAACGGCCGGACGCGTGGTGATGCGCGAGGTCTCGGAGGCGAATTCAATCGTGGTCATTTCAGTCTCTCCTTTCAGGAGTCGAGCGGACGAAACCAGCCAACCGGCGCCTTGGGAGAAGCGCCGTTCCGGTTTCCATTCACATGTTCTCATGTGGACAATGGCAATTTGCCATCGCACGATTGATTAATCCAACGAATGTTTTTAATCTGTAGCATCAACATCAATGATAGGTTGGACCGATGAAAGCGCCGCTTGACCTCGATCAGTTGCAAACCTTCATCTCGATCGCCGACACCGGCAGCTTCACCCGCGCGGCCGAGGAGGTGCACCGGACACAGTCGGCCGTGTCGATGCAGATGCGGCGGCTGGAGGAGCGGATCGGCAAGCCGCTGTTCGAAAAGGACGGCCGCACCAACAAGCTGACCGAGGAGGGCGACAGGCTGCTTTCCTATGCGCGGCGGCTGATCTACCTCAACCGCGAGACGCTCGCGGCCTTCGACGACCAGCGGCTCGAAGGCACGATCCGCATCGGCACGCCGGACGATTATGCCGACCGATTCCTGCCCGAGATCATGGCGCGCTTCTCGCGCTCGAACCCGCGCGTCGAGCTGACCGTCGTCTGCGAGCCGACGCCGGGGCTGGTCGAGCACATCAAGCGCGGCAATCTCGACCTCGCGCTGGTCACGCATAACGACACGCGCGGCCAGTCGGAAGTGGTGCGGCGCGAGCCGCTTTTGTGGGTCACCTCGGCCAACCACGCCACGCATGAACAGGAAATCCTGCCGATGGCTTTCGGCCGGCCGAACTGCATCTGGCGGCGCGCCGCGGTCGACGTGCTCGACCGGCAGAGCCGCGAGTACCGCGTGCTGTTCTCCAGCTTCTCGGCCACGGTCATCACCGCAGCCGTGCTGTCAGGCCTCGCCATTTCGGTGCTGCCGGAATGCGCGCTTCGGCCCGGCATGCGCGTGCTCGGCGAGGCCGACGGCTTCGGCCAGTTGCCGGACTGCCGCATCGGCATCATGCGCGGCCAGACCTCGCAGCCGGAGATCGTCGACGCCTTGGCCCGTCACATCGCCGAAAGCCTCGACAACATTTCCGTGCCGGTGAGTGAAGAGGCGGGAAGCTTCGACTTCGCGGCGCTCGCCTTTGCCAAGATGAAGCGGATCAAGGCAAACCAGATCATGCCTGGCTGGTAAGACGGCAGCAATTCCAGGAAAAGTGTGAAGCGGTTTTTCCGTCAGGAATTGCGTTGAAACAAAGAGATAGAGCGATTCACCGTTTCCGCGAAACGGTGGAACGCTCTATGCACGAACGGCCGAACGTTCCTGGTCGGCAGGCGAAACCCCCGGCAGCGCCAGCAACTGGCCGGGCTCCAGCGGCGGCGATAGCAGATAGCCCTGCAATTGACGGCAGCCCATGCCGACCAGCAGGGCCTTCTGTCCATCGGTCTCGACACCTTCGGCGGTCACTTCCACCCTTAGCGCCAGTGCCAGCTCGATCAGCGACTTGACGATCGCGCGGGCACTTTCGTCCTCGTCGAGAAGGCGCACGAACGAGCGGTCGATCTTCAGCTTGTCGATCGACTGACGGCGCAGATAGCTCAGCGACGAATAGCCCGTGCCGAAATCGTCTAGAACGATGCGGACGCCGGAGTCACGCAGGGTTGCGATGACGGAGGTAATCGTATCGTTGTGCTCGAGCAGCACCCCCTCGGTGGTCTCGAGTTGCAGCCGGGCCGGGTCCAACCCGGTCTCGCTCAGGACCGACGCAACCAGTGCGGCGAAGCCGGCATCGCGCAACTGAACGGGCGAGATGTTGACGGCGATCCAGGGGAGTTCGGTCGTAACCGCGAAGCTGCAGGCCTCGGTCAGTGCCCATTTGCCGAGTTCGCCGATGAGGCCACGCTCCTCGGCGATGGCGATGAATTGCCCCGCAGGCAGCGCGCCATGCACCTCATGCCCCCAGCGGATCAGCGCTTCGGCGCCAAGAATCCGGTGGCCGTCCACCGCGAAGACGGGCTGATAAGCGAGCCTTATGCCGCCGTCACCATCCAGCGCCTTGCGCAGCTCCGCCTCGACCTTGCGCTTGCGCAGCAGCAGATCGTCCATGTCGCCGGCAAACAGCTGGTAGCGGCCACGGCCGTTCTTCTTGGCCTCGTAGAGGGCGATGTCGGCCTTGCGCAGCAGATCGTCCGCGTCCGTCTCCGATCCGGACGAGAGCGCGATGCCGATGCTGGCGCTGACGAAGACCTGATCGTCGATCAGCCTGAACGGCTCGCGCAGCTTCAAAAGCAGCCTTTCGGCGATATCTTCGGCGCTTCTGACATCGGGCACATCGAGCAGGATGATGGCGAACTCGTCGCCGCCGAGCCGTGCGACGGTATCGACTTCGCGGATCGTGTGCTTGAACCGCGCCGCCGTCTGGCGCACGAGCTCGTCGCCGGCCGGATGGCCGAGCGTGTCGTTGATGTGCTTGAAGCGGTCGAGGTCGAGGTAAAGCAGTGCCACGCGCGTTCCGTCCTGGCTGGCGAACAGCAGCGTGCGCCGCAGCCGGTCCTCGAACAGCGCCCGGTTGGGCAGGCCGGTGAGCGTGTCATGGAAGGCGAGATATTGCGCCTGGTCCTGGCTGGTCTGCAGTGCGGTCGAGGCGCGGCGCAATCGGCGAAGTAGGAACACCAGAACGCCGCCCGCGACGAGCAGCGCGATCGCCAAGGCTGGCGCGATCTTGCGCACCAAGGTGAGGCCGGGCCGCAACTGGTCCCAGCCGATATAGCCGAGGATGACGCCACGCGAATCGACCAGCGGCACGGCGGCCGGGCCAACCGGCTCGGACAAGGGTACCAGGCGCGCGCCATCGAGCAGGTATTTGGCCGCGATCTTGCCGATGACGGCATCGTTGATGAACTCTGCCGAGATATGCAGATATTCCGTACCAGGCGCCTGGGTGACGCGATCCGTACTCGGCACCAGCGGCATGACGCTCAGGATCGCGGGCTTCCCCTCGAGCGAGACGAGATCCTGCGCGACCATCTTGGCCGGCTGGCCGGAGGCGTCGGCCTTTGGCGGCTCAGCCAACATGTGGCGCAGCTTCTCGATGGTCGGCCGCAGTTCCGGCTCGTCCTCGCCGAAAGCCGACGCCGCGACGACCTTGCCTTCCCGCATGGCGTGGATCACATGGTTGGCGGCGTCGAGGATGTAGATCCGGTTGTGACCGTAGTAGGTGTACATCCAGGTGCTGAGGTTTTCCTCGATCCAGGCCTGATTGCCCGCCCTCACATTGGTTACCGAGTCATCCCAGATCGTCACGCTTTCCTGCTCGCGCTGGACCGTGGCAATCTGGTCGTTCAGCCCATCGGCGATGAAAATCTTCTGCCGTTCGAGCGAAGCCTCGTCGGCCTGATTGGCGGCGTAGAAGCCGAAGCCGACGACAATCGCCAAAGTGAAAGCGGCGAGCGTCAGCACGGTCAGCGTGACCTGATGCGTCAACGGGCTGTTGTTGTTGCGTGCGCTCATCACGTCCCTGGCCGGCTCTCTGCCGTCAGTCAAAGCAAATCCGGCTTAAAATCACGTTATAATATTAGCGGGGTTTCTCGGTGCTTGACGCCGGCCGATAAGCGTTCCCCAATCGCACAATGAGTGAAACA
The DNA here is from genome assembly GCF_002295065.1 of Mesorhizobium sp. WSM3859. Taxonomy (GTDB): domain Bacteria; phylum Pseudomonadota; class Alphaproteobacteria; order Rhizobiales; family Rhizobiaceae; genus Mesorhizobium. The sequence goes on along the minus strand of NZ_NSGG01000014.1, from coordinate 75,015 downwards.
GCAACCGAATCATGCAGCAACGCCACCGAATACACGGTTAGCGAGATTTCCGGTGCGCTGAAGCGCACTGTCGAGGATGCCTTCGGCAATGTGCGGGTGCGCGGTGAGATTTCCGGCTATCGCGGCCCGCATTCGTCCGGCCATGCTTACTTCGCGCTGAAGGACGACCGGGCGCGGATCGATGCCGTGGTCTGGAAGACCACCATGGCGCGCCTGAAATTCCGCCCCGAGGAAGGTATGGAGGTGATCGCCAGCGGCCGGCTGACGACCTACCCCGGCAAATCCAACTACCAGATCGTCATCGACAATCTGGAGCCGGCAGGCGCCGGCGCGCTGATGGCGCTGCTCGAAGAGCGCAAGCGCCGGCTGCAGGCCGAAGGCCTGTTCGATGCAAGCCGCAAGCGGCGGCTGCCGTTCATGCCCAAAGTCATCGGCGTCGTCACCTCGCCGACCGGCTCGGTGATCCGCGATATCATCCATCGCATCAAGGACCGGTTTCCGCTTCATGTGCTGGTCTGGCCGGTAAGGGTACAGGGCGAGACGACGGCCAGGGAAGTGACCGCGGCCGTCAACGGCTTCAACGCGTTGACATGGGATGGCCCCATCCGCCAACCCGACCTCTTGATCGTGGCGCGCGGCGGCGGCAGCCTCGAAGACCTCTGGGGCTTCAATGACGAAGGGCTGGCACGCGCCGTTGCGGCGTCCGCCATCCCGGTGATCTCGGCCGTTGGACACGAGACCGATACGACCCTGATCGACTTTGTTGCCGATAGGCGCGCGCCGACGCCGACGGGCGCGGCCGAGATCGCCGTGCCGGTCAGGGCGGATCTGGAGGCCACCTTGGCCAACCTTGGCGCGCGGCTCAATGCCTGCACCTCGCGGCATCTGGATCGCAAGCGCCAGGCGGTGCGGGCGGCAGCGCGTGCGCTCCCCTCGCCGGACCAGTTGCTGGCGCTGCCGCGCCGCCGTTTCGACGATGCGACCAGCCGTCTCGGCCGCGGGCTGACGGTGAATATCGAGCGCAAGCGGGCAACGCTGGAGCGGCAAAGGCTGACGCCGGCCACCCTGTCGCGGCGCCTCAACGAAGCGCGCACGCTGACCGGTCGCGACATCGCGCGTGCCCGCGCGGCGTTTTTCGCCATCGTGCGCGAGCGGCGCCAGCGCTTCCAGCGCAATTCGACGCGACTGTCGCCGGCGCCGATCGTGCGGCGGCAGAAGCTGCAGGCCGACGCATTGGCCGGACTGTCGCGCAGGCAGGACCAGGCACTGGCGCGGCGGCTCGACCGGCTGCGCGCCGCGTTGACCCAGGCCGACCGGCTCTTGTCGACGCTGTCGCACAAAGCCGTGCTGGCGCGGGGCTTCGCGCTGGTCAAGGATGCCGACGGCGCCGTCATCAAGCGGGTCGACGACGTGGCGCCGGGCGCGGCCTTGCAGCTGGAATTCGCCGACGGCACTGCCGAGGCCATCGCCACCAGTGGCGGCGCGCGGCCGAAGCTGGCCGCGAAGCCGCCCGCCAAGGCCAAGGAGCCGGGCAATCAGGGCTCGTTGTTCTGAGGACCGCATGAGCAGCCACGATCCGCATCTTCGCACGCCTTCCGGCAAGCCGCGCCTGCGCTCCTTCGGCATCGCGCTCGACGGCACGCCAGGCCCGTTCAACGCCATCACCGATGTGCCGGGCGTGTCGGTGGGCTACACGACGCTGATTTCCGGCGACGGGCCCCTGAACGTCGGCATCGGCCCAGTGCGAACCGGCGTCACCGCGATCCTGCCGAGGCCGGTTCAGGAACTCGCAACGCCGGTCTTCGCCGGCGTGTTCAGCCAGAACGGCAATGGCGAGCTGACAGGAACGCATATCATCGAGGAGACCGGCGCGTTCAACTTCCCGGTCACCATCACCAACACGCATTCCTGCGGCGTCACCCGCGACGCCACGCTGCGCTGGATGCACAAGGTGCTGCCGGCCGCGCTCGATACAGGCTGGGGCCTGCCGGTGGCGGCCGAGACCTATGACGGCTTCCTCAACGATATCAACGGCCATCATGTCAGCGTCGAGCATGTCGCGGCGGCGCTCGACAATGCTACCGGCGGCGCCATCGAGGAAGGCAGTGTCGGCGGCGGCACCGGCATGATCACCTTCGGCCTCAAGGCCGGATCCGGCACCGCCTCGCGCGTCGTCGAATGGCAGGACAGGCGCTACACGCTGGGCGTGTTCGTGCAGTCGAATTTCGGCCAACGGCGCAATTTCACCATTCGTGGCCGGCGCATTGGGCAGGAGCTTGTCGACCCGGCGATCCGCGAGGCGACGGCACGCGCCGAAAAGGGTTCGATCATCGCCGTCGTCGCCACCGACGCGCCGTTCCTGCCGCACCAGATGAAGCGGCTCGCGAGGCGCGTGCCGCTCGGCATCGCCATGACCGGCGGCTATGGCTACCACAGTTCGGGCGACATTTTTCTCGCCTTCTCGACCGCTAATCCGGAGGCCGCGCTGGCTCCGTCAGGCCGGACGGGACATGTCGAGTTCATCCCGGACGTCGACATCGATCCGTTCTTCGACGCGGTCGTGCAAGGTGTCGAGGAGGCGATCCTCAACGCGCTGGTCGCCAATGAAGCTATGACGGGACGCGACGGCAATTTCGTGCCGGCGCTGCCGAAGGAGTGGCTGAGGGAAAAATTCGGCGAGAGATGACGCCACGCCGGGCTTTGGCGGGCGGGTATTTACTCCGCGGACTTGTCCGGCTTCGGTTCGCCGCTGCCTTCTTCGGCGGCTTCCTCGAGCCGCGATGCGATCAGTTCCTGGATGTCGCCGACCTCTTCCTGGATGTCCTCCAGGAGAATGCCAGCCTCGGCGGCCTTGGCGCAGCACTCCTTTGCGAGAGTCTCGGCCTGCTGGTCGATCTCGATCGGCGAATGCGGGCATTGGACTTTCTCGCCAATCCATCCGCGCAAGAACTCGATCGCATGTTCACTCATACTGCTTCTTCCCTGGCGGCAAAGCCGGTTGGTAGCTATGAACGTTCGCACCCCGCAAAGGATGCGTGCCCATTCGAACCGAGTCGCCCCTGATCGGCAAGACACCTTGCCCACGGGACAAGACATCTTGTCCATGGGACGCAGAGCCGCAGGGGTGGAAGGGTTCGAGGTGCACGTTCAGATCATTGAGAATGATGGGATGGTCGGCCGGGTCGACAGAAGGCCACCGTTATTGTTTTTGCTTGCCTTTTTCTAATTTCGACAGCGCATTGCATCACAAGCCGTATCGCAGCTTCCCGGTCAACGCTGCCTCGGCCCGAGCCGGAGCAGGCGCTATATAGTGATATCCTCATGCAATGTCGACTCGGACTGCGTCATCTGGAAGGCTACCTCTCAGATCGAGAGCTGAACCGGAGGACTATTTCGACGTGAACGGCCCGGAAAGATGATGGTTGCGCAGCAAGGTGGAGAGCCGGTTCGCCGCCTCGGCGAAGACTTCGCCTTCGGAAAAGAGCAGCGCCTGCCGCTCTTGCGCGGACGCAGCGAGGAGACGCTCCCAGAATCCGGCCACGACAGCGCCCGCACCGGCCAGGTCGGCGGCAACCGCCTGGTCCGCGGCGAGCGCCGCCAGGTGCCGAGGCGTAATGCCGCCGATACCGGGAGGGACTTTCGCTCCCATATCGACGAAACCCGGAGGCAACGAGCCTTTCAGATTGGTAACGTGACGCTCGGTGATGACCGCGTGGATCTGATCGACCGCCTGCTTGGCGCCGGCGACGCGAGAGGGATGATCGGTGTCGGCCGCGGCATGGGGGAGAAGTTCCAAGCGTTCGCCATGGGCCTCGACCAGTTTGAGATAGGGCAGCATCGGGCCTGAAAGCGTGCCGCCGTCCTTGAACAGGTCCGCATCGATCGCCGCGTGCGAAATGCGTCCTGACGCCAGCGCGCGCTCCAGCGCTGCAACATCGACCAGCTCGCCGCGATCGTAGTTGATAAGCACGGCGCCGTGGTTGAGGAGGGAGAGGACTTCATCTCCGATCAGTCCGGCGTTGGCGTATCGTTGCGCGCCGGGATCGAAAGCACCGAGGCCAAGGTGGACCGAAAGCGCGTCTGCGCCGCGCGCCGCGTCTTCCATGGTTGCAGCGTAGTCGAAGCCTTCCAGCTCGATCCATTTTTGGTGACGGGGCCGCGCATGAATGGCGACCCGCATGCCGAAGGCTTGGCCGAGCCTGGCGAATTCCCGGCCGATATTGCCATAGCCGATCACCGCCAGTCTTTTACCTTCGAGCTTCTCGGTCGGGTAGTGGCGCAGGTCCTTTCCCGTATCGAACTGCCCGCCGGCGACCAGGCTGTTCAGTCTGTCCACGGGGAGATTCGGCCTGACTTTCAGCAGCGCCTTTATGGCCATTTGCGCGGTGGCGCGGCTGTTGATGCCGGGCGTATTCATCAAGGGCGCTTCGCCGCCTTCTCCGCTGCCCCCGCCCCAGGATGCCGACCCCATATTGCCGGTGCCGGCGCCGATGCGCACGCCGCCGAGGCGGAACCTGGTCTCGGCCGGAATGAAGGTCGCGGCGGCGATGACGGCGTCGTAGCGGCCGTCGCCGGCCTCGGCCAGCAATTCGTCGCGCGTGCTCAATTGCGGCTGGTAGAAGAAATGCAGCTTGCCGGGTTCAAGGGTGCCGGCCTTGGCGATGCCTGTCTGGTGGAACACGCCACCCTTGGCTTCGATGTAGGCCTGGACCTCGCTGTGGTCGGGATTGCCGTCGGTCCCAAAGCGGAGGCCGACAAAATCGCAGATCAGAATATTTGCTGATGTCATGAGGCGTCGTTTCCCTGCAGCTCTCTCCAGCTACTCCAATCCGTTATCCGATGGAGCAACTTGAAGCGGCATATCCGAGTCGCAAGCGAGAGATTTGCCGCAGGAATCTAGAATCTGTCGGCTTTGAACGGCGACAGGTCGAGCATCGGTTTAGTCAGCCGGCAAAGCCGGCCAGGCTCCAGGTTAGATAATCGCGAGTTTCCTTGCTGTCGAAGAATGGCCACTCTTCGACAGATGAAAGATTGCAATATTGGGTACTTGGAGAGATGCGCCTTCCACCCAGAACCGGCCACCCGCTCCAAGTCTTTCTGCGTTCCGCCAGATCCTAGCCGTGCCGGATTTCCGTGCCGAGCACATTCAGGCATTCCCGGATGAAGGCGGCGAGAGCCGTCCAGCCTTTGGCCGAAACCATCGTGCCGTCGACATAAGCCTCCGTCGGAGACAGGTCGATATAGGTGCCGCCGGCGAGCGTTACCTCCGGCTCGCAGGCCGCCAGCGCACCGACCTTCTTGCCGCGCACGACGCCATCGACCGCAATCAGGATCTGCACGCCGTGGCAGATAGTGAAGATCGGTTTCTTCGTTTCGTGGAAATGGCGTACCATCGCCTGAATGCGCTTGTCGGTGCGGATGTATTCCGGTCCGCGGCCGCCGGCGCAATAGACGGCGTCGTATTGGTCGAGCTGCTTCTCCGCATCGGCGAACGTCTTGTTGATCAGGGCATAGTGGCCGAGCTTCTCGGTATAGGTCTGGTCACCCTCGAAATCGTGCAGCGAGGTCTTGATCACGTCGCCTGCATTCTTGTCGGGGCAAACGACATGGACGGTGTGACCGACGGCCTCCATCGCCTGTTGATAGACAAAGATTTCATATTCCTCGGTGAACTCACCGGTCAGCATCAGTATCTTCTTGGCTGGCATGACTTGTCCTTTCGGTTACTCGAAGGCGGGCAGGAGGCGGTCCCGCGAATTCTCAATGTGCACTTGCATCGCCTTCTCGGCGGCATGCGCGTCGCCGGCTGCGAAAGCAGCGAGGATCGCCTCGTGCTCATCCAGCGCTTCTTCGGTGACGCGCGAGTGATACATCAGACGGAAGATGTGGAAGTGCGTATGCTGGTGGTTCAGCGTCTCGCGGATGAGCTTGTTCTGTGCGAATTCCATGATCTTGTCGTGGAAGATCGCGTCCTGCCGCGCGAAATTCGAGTAGCGCAGGCGCTCGTCCTTTCCCACCCGCCGCGCCATCACGCCTGCCGCTTCCTGCAACACCGCAAGGCGCTCTTCATCCAGGGTTGCCGTAGCCTTGGCAGCGGCAGCAGGCTCCAACAGAAGGCGCAGTTCGTAAAGTTCATCGAACCGACGCCGGGTGATTTGCGGGGCCGCGCGATAGCCGATCAGGTGGGTCTTGACCACCAGGCCCTCGCCTTCCAACCGCCCAAGCGCTTCGCGGATAGGCGTGTGTGAAACGTCGAATTCCCTGACGAGGTTGTCGACGGTGATGCGCGCTCCCGGCGGAATCTTAAGCGACATCAATTGCGCGAAGATTGCTTCGTAAACATCGCCCGCCAAGCCGTTGGCGCGCTGGATGCGACCGCTTGAGCGAGCTTCGATTTCAGCCGTCAGGTCGGGATTTTCCATCGGTTACCTCTTGACAGGAACGAGCCCTAACATGATGCTCCAGCCAACTCAATAGGATATCCTATACGATTTTATAGAGGATACGGACGGAGCTAGGAACCGTATCGCAGCACTCAACGACGCGGGCAAGGAGCCGACAGAGCAACGGCTTGCGGACTGAAGGCCGCCCTGCCGATGAACACGATGCTTTCCATCAGTCTTTCTCGAAAGATCTCGATCCATGACCCTTTTTGCAGCCGCGCGCCTGCCGCGCGAAATCCTCTTCGGCAAAGGCCAGCGCCATGCGCTGCCTGCCATTGCCGGGCGATATGGCCGGCGCGCATTCATCTGCACCGACGAACGGCTCGCCAGCACGCCTGAGTTCATCGAAATGCTCGATGGGCTGAAGGCTGCCCGGATCGACACGCTCGTCTACGACCGCACCTTGCCGGATGTGCCGCGCGACAGCGTCGGCGCTTGCATCGCGGCGGCGAAGGGTTTCGAGCCGGACATGGTGATCGGCGTCGGGGGCGGCAGTTGCCTCGATATGGCGAAATGCGCCGGGCTGCTCATCAGCCATGGCGGCAAGCTCCAGGACTATTATGGTGAGTTCAAGGTGCCAGGCCCTACCCTTCCCCTTATCGCAGTGCCGACCACGGCCGGCACCGGTTCCGAAGTCACTCCCGTCGCGGTGATCTCCGACCCGGAGCGGACGCTCAAGGTCGGCATCTCCAGCCCGCATCTCATCGCCGCGGTTGCGCTGTGCGACCCGGACCTGACGGCGAGTTGTCCCCCATCGCTAACCGCCATCGCCGGCGCCGATGCGCTGACGCATGCGATCGAAGCCTTCACCGCGGCAAGACGCGGTGCGGATGCCGATCTGGCGCAACGCCATGTCTTCGTCGGCAAGAGCGCGCTGACCGATCATTTCGCCCTTCTGGCGATCAGGCTCCTGGGCCGCAGCCTCGAAGCAGCCTATCGCGATGGGTCGAACGAGAGCGCGCGCGCCGATGTCATGATGGGGGCGTTGGCCGCCGGCTGCGCCTTCGGCACGGCGGGAACCGCTGCCGCCCATGCGGTGCAGTATCCGGTCGGCGCGCTCACCCACACGCCGCATGGCCTGGGCGTCGCGACGATGCTTCCTTATGTGATGCGCTACAACCTGCCAGCGGCAACCGCGGAGATAGCGGAAATCGGCATTGCGCTTGGCCTGCCGCGCCAGGATCGAAATGCAGATCAGCTGGCCGACGCGACGATCACGCAAGTTGCGCGACTGTTCAAGGCCATCGGCATCACCCGGACGCTGGCTGATCTCGGTCTTGCCGAGGACAAGATCGACTGGACGGCGGAACAGGCCCTCGGCATCGATCGGCTGATCAAGAACAATCCCCGTCCTTTCGACCTGCCCGCGATGCAGCGCCTGGTCAGGGCCGCTTATCGCGGCGATATGTCCGCCGTGACGATGTGAGGGACGGAGCCCAAGCCATGAACATTTCGATAGACCTATTCGACCAGGATCCCGACATGATTGAATATGCCGCGTTTTCGCATGGTCTCTATATCGGCGGGAAATGGCGCCGCGCATCCGACGGCCGTGTCATCGAAGTGGTCGATCCGTCGACCGAGGCCGTGATCGCCGCGGTTCCGGACGCAACGCTCGCCGACGCCGCGGCAGCGGTCGAGGCGGCGGCACAGGCAGCGGCCAGCTGGCGCGAGACCCCGCCGCGCAAGCGCTCGGAGATCATGGGGCGCTGCTTCGAATTGATGACCGAACGTGCCGAGACCTTGGCCGCGTTGATTTCGCTGGAGAACGGCAAAGCCCTGCGCGATGCGCGCGGCGAAGTCGCCTACGCGGCCGAGTTCTTCCGCTGGAACGCGGAGGAAGCGGTTCGCATCAGCGGCGAGTTCGGCCTTGCCCCGTCGGGCGCGAACCGGATCGTGGTCGACTACCAGCCCATCGGCATTTGCGTTTTGGTAACGCCGTGGAATTTCCCGGCGGCGATGGCCACGCGCAAGATCGCGCCGGCGCTTGCCGCCGGCTGCACCGTCATCCTGAAGCCGGCCAGCGAGACGCCACTGACGGCCTACGCGCTCGCTGCCCTATACGAGGAGGCCGGCGTGCCGCCGGGCGTGGTCAACGTCATCACCACCTCGAATCCGGGGCCGGTGATCGCGGCCATGCTGGCCGACGCCCGCGTGCGGAAGCTGTCCTTCACCGGCTCGACCGGCGTTGGCCGCGTGCTTCTTGCCGAGGCGGCGAAACACGTCATTTCCTGTTCGATGGAACTTGGCGGCAACGCGCCGTTCATCGTGCTCGACGACGCCGACCTGGAAGCGGCGCTCGACGGCGCGATGATCGCCAAGATGCGCAATGCCGGCGAGGCCTGCACGGCGGCCAACAGGCTCTATGTCCAGGCCGGCATCCTTGACGCGTTCGCCGAAGGCCTGCGCAAACGCATGGCGGCGCTGACAATCGGCCCAGGCACGGATTCGGAAACCGAATGCGGGCCGATGATCACCAGGAAAGCCGTGGACAAGATCGACCGGCTCGTCCAGGACGCGGTCGCGCGCGGCGCGAAGGTTCTGTGCGGCGGCGCGATCACTGAAGGCCGAGGATTTTTCTATCCGCCCACGGTGCTGAGCGAGGTGCCGGCCGACGCCGCCATGGCTCACGAGGAGATATTCGGTCCCGTGGCGCCAATCAGCCGCTTCGAGGACGAGGCGGAAGTCATCGTAAGGGCGAACGATACCGAATACGGCCTTGCCGCCTATATCTACACGCGCGATCTTGCCAAAGGCATGCGCATGGCGTCGAAGATCGAGTCCGGCATGATCGCGCTCAATCGCGGCCTGATGTCGGACCCTGCCGCGCCCTTCGGCGGGGTCAAGCAGAGCGGGCTTGGGCGCGAAGGCGGGCAGAAGCACGGCATCGCCGAGTTCATGGAGGCGAAATACATCGCCGTGACGATCTGATGAGACAGATGGCGAAAGATCCATTCCGTATTCGCGACCACGTCTCCGAGTTCGACGACATCGTCGCCGAGATCGTCCGCCGCAGCGCCGAGACCAGGGCGAAAGTTCCGATGGCCGCCGACGTGCCTTACGGACCGGATGGCACGGAAACTGTCGACCTGTTCTTCCCGCAGGGAAAACGCGATCGCCTGCCGGTGCACATGTTCATTCATGGCGGCTACTGGCGCATGTTCTCCAAGCGCGACTATTCCTACGTAGCAGACACCGTCACCAACGCCGGGGGGATCGCCGTCATCGTCGACTACGCATTGATGCCGAGCGTGAGAATGGCGACGATCGTCGATCAAATACGCCGCGCCAGGCAATGGATAGATGACAACATCGCGAGCTATGGCGGCGATCCCGGCCAACTGACGGTAAGCGGCCATTCCGCCGGGGCGCATCTCGCGACGATGCTCTTTGACAACAACACCCGGCCTTCAGGCGTCAAAGGCGCGCTTCTGTTCAGCGGCATCTACGACCTGGGGCCGTTGCAGGAGTCGTTTCTCGCGGCCGAGATCGCGATCACCGACCAAGAGGTTGAGCGGTTCTCGCCGATCGATCACAGCTTCGATCCGGGCGTCGCGGTCGCGGTATCCGTCGGCGCCGAGGAAACGCCGCCTTTCCACAGCCAGGCCGCCGCTTTCGCAGAGAATCTCGAACGGCAAGGGCTGGTCGTTTCACGCATGAGCCTCGCAGGCGCCAACCACATGAGCAGCGTCCGCGATCTTGGCTTGGCCGAGACACCAGCCGCGGCGTTGTTGGCTCGTCTGTTGACCGTGTGAAAGGGCACAAAGGCCGGCTCGCCCAATTGAGCTCTTCAAGTCCGAACGCACGGTGACGACCAACACGCGGACCGTGCTTCGCGGCTCAGTGACGCGAGCGTGACAACTCCGCCCCTCCTCCAGCCCATCCGCCATGGGCTTGGCCTTTGACGATTCCGAACATTCTCAAAGACCCATGCACCGATATGATGCCTCAACGGGTTCATTCGCGCGGCTCGTTATCTGTATAAAGGACGTGTCCGCTAACGCGGCGCCGCCAACCGTCAACCTGTTCACGCCCACCAGGAAACATTGAATGCCGGAATTTTCATTTACGTCGTCCAGTCCCGGCGCCTGGCGTGATGCGCCATGGCACCGCGCCTGGCTCACGAAGCAGGCAAATATCCTGTTCGACCTTTTCGATCCGGTCGCCATCAACGGGCAGGGCGGCTTCTTCGATCTCGATGCGATTGGCAAGCCCCTGCCCGGGAAAGCCGTCAGGCCAATCCACACCACTGCCCGGGCCGTCCATTGCTACGTCATCGCCAGTCTGCTCGGGCGGCCCGGAAGTGACCGCATGATTGATCACGGAATGCAGTATCTTTGGCACTGCCATCGTGATGCGAAGCATGGCGGCTACATGTGGTCGCTCGACGACGACGGGCCCAGGGATGCCAGCAAACAGGGCTATGGCCACGCCTTTGTGCTGCTTGCGGCATCAAGCGCGAAGCTGGTGGGCCACCCTTTGGCCGACGGAATGCTGGCAGACGTCACCACGATCCTGAACGATCGGTTCTGGGAAGAGCAGCACGGCGCCATCGCCGAGGAGTTCGAGCGCGACTGGACGCCGATGCGCGGTTATCGTGGCCAGAATTCCAACATGCACCTGACGGAGGCATTGATGGCCGCCTATGAGGCGACCGCCGATCAGGAATACCTGCGCAAGGCGGAGCGCATTGCCGACCTGATCATCAACCGCCGCGCCCGCGAGTGCGATTTTCGCGTCGCCGAGCATTTCGACGAGCAGTGGGCAATCGACCGTTCCTACCGGGCGGTCAACGAGATGTTCCGTCCATCGGGGACGACGCCCGGACATTGGCTCGAATGGGCGAGGCTGGCCCTCCAGCTGTGGGTGCTTGGCGGCAAGAAGCACGACTGGATGCCGCCAGCCGCGGAGATGCTGTTTCGGCGCTCCGTGGAACTGGCATGGGATGGAACCAATGGCGGCTTTTTCTACACCCTCGACTGGGCCGACAAGCCGGCGTTCCGCTTCAAACCCTGGTGGCCGATCGCAGAGGCCGCGGGCGCTATCTCATTCCTGGCCGAGCATCGCCCAAGCGCCTTCCATGAAGAATGGTACCGGCGCATCTGGAATACCATCGCCGGGGCCTATATCGACCGTGAGCATGGCGGATGGTTCGAAGAACTGGATGAGCAATTGCAGCCGGCGCATTCGCTGTTTGTCGGCAAAGCCGACTTGTACCACGCCCTGCAAGCCTGCCTGATACCGCTCTACCCGGCGCAAGGGAGCCTGACGAACGTGATACGTCAACGTCACGGACTCGGATGATGTGCTCAAGTAGTTAATTTTATTGATTATTTTGTGGTCTCGAATCAGAAATCTTCCCGCATCGTTCCGAATGCTTCCGCGACCTGCCGCGCAGTACGCTATGCTTCCTTAGCCAATTTCGGATTCCAGGCATCCGAACAGGGCTCGCTCGCGCCGTTTCTTAGGCTAAGATTGTTCGAACTGGCGGGAGGTCCTCCTTGCGAGAAGAGCAACGCAGGCTTGCGGCGATTTTGGCCGCCGACGTGGCAGGTTACTCGCGGCTGATGGCAGCCGACGAGTCGGGAACGCTGGGACGGCTGAGGCGGCTCCGAGCTAACGTATTCGAGCCCAAAATCGCGCGGTTCCACGGACGCATCGTCGGCTCGGCCGGGGACAGCCTGCTGATCGAGTTTGGGAGCGCGGTTAACGCCGTGCAGTGTGCGATCGAACTGCAGCGCGAACTGGGCGGCGAGAACGCGGGCCTCCCCGAAAACCGGCGTATGGCGTTCCGTATGGGCGTAAACCTTGGCGACGTGATCGTCGAAGACGACACGATATACGGAGACGGAGTGAACATCGCGGCACGGCTTGAAAAGTTAGCGGAGCCTGGCGGCGTTTGCATCGGGCGCGCCATTTACGATCAAGTAAGAGGCAAACTCGAATACCTCTATACGGATATCGGCGAACAACGGGTTCACAACATTGCGGAGCCGGTACGCGCTTACCGTGTCATGTCCATTGACCTATCCCCCACCAGCTCGTCCGTGCCGTCGGTCAAGGATGCGCTTCCGTTAAGCAATCGACCATCGATCGCCGTGCTGCCTTTCACCAACATGAGCGGCGACCCAGAGCAGGAATACTTCTCTGACGGCATCACCGAGGACATCATTACAGACCTCAGCAAGGTCGGGGCGCTGCCAGTCACGGCGCGCAACACGACCTTTGCCCTCAAAGGCAAGTCGATGGACGTCAGCGAAGCGGCGCGGCAATTGCGCGTTTCGCATGTGCTGGAAGGCAGCGTACGCAAGGCGGGTGGTCGCGTTCGCATCACCGCGCAGCTGATCGACGGGACGAGTGGGCACCATGTGTGGGCCGAACGCTACGACCGTGATCTTGACGACATATTTGCGCTCCAGGACGAGATCGCGCGGGCCATCGTCGATGCCCTGAAGATCCGGCTGATGCCGGGCGAGTATGCTGCCATCGGCAAACGCACGACGGGGAACGTAGAAGCCTATCAATATTACCTCATGGGACGGCAGCATTTCTTGCGCCTGGGCCGTCGCAATCACCTTTCCGCCCGACGGCTCTACCAGCGGGCGCTGGAGATCGATCCCGAATACGCTCTGGCGCGGGCCGGGCTGGCGTTAGCTGAGGGCATGTTGCTGAGATCCGGAGATCCCAGCGCAAAGCTTGTCACCTTGAGCGCCGAGGCTGAGCGCGCGCTGGCCTTGGACTCGACGCTCGCGGAAGCTCACGTGGCCCACGCGATGGCGCAATTCCAGAAGGAGCAAATCGAGCTCGCAGGCGCCGCCTGCCGGCGAGCAATCGCGCTCGATCCCGATCTCTACGAGGCGCACAGGACCTTGGGCGACGTGCTGCGCATGGAGCGCAAGTTTGCAGAGGCCGCGGCCGCCTATGAGAAGGCGGCGGAGGTTGATCGCAACAGCTATGGCGCGATGTGCATGCTGTGGGATTGCCGCAAGACGCTGGGCGAGGAGGAGGAAGCCCACAGGCTTTCAGGGGAGTTGCTTACCCGCATCGAGAAGGCCATGCAGCTCTATCCGGACGATGGCGCGGCCTATTCCTATGGTTGTTACGTTCTCCACAATCTCGGCCTGGACGAACGCGCCCTCCAATGGGCCGAGCGCGCCATCACCATCGACCCGGAGGACTATAACAGCCATTACAATGTCGCGTGTTTCCTGGCGGCGATCGGCGCCGTGGAAAAGGCGATCGACACGCTGGAGCACTGCGTGCCGCAGCTTGGATTGCAGCAAGTGCATTGGATGGCGCAGGACGTGGATATGAATTCTCTGCGCGATCATCCGCGCTATCGGGCGCTGATGGAGCGCCTGGAGGTCAGTTTGGCGAAGGCAGAAGGCCAATCAGGAAGCGGGATCGAAGGATGGCCTTCCGGAGCTTAGAGCCATTTCCCGCTCGGGACTGCGAGACAGCTTTGGATCCTGACTTCCGACTCCGAAAGGCCGCGTCGCGCGGTGACACGATGGAACACGGTGGCATTGCCACAAGCGGAACTACGGCCCTACAAACGCCTGCCGACGAACTCTCAGCATAGGGAAGGCGCTACTATGAGTGGGTGGTTGCATACTCTTCCACTGGCTTGGATGGCTCTCGTCGTGTTCGGAGCCACCTATATCGTCGCGTTCGTCTTGCACCAGGGCATCGCCGCTCTTTCTGAGGGTTCCACGGCGCGGTCATTCAAGGCGCTTTCGCCTGGGATGTTGCCGCCGCTCGGTATCATCTTCGGCTTATTTGTGGCGTTCACCGCGGCTCAGGTCTGGAGCGACAACGATCACGCTAGTGCGGCAGTCAATCGCGAGGCCAGTGCATTGCGGTCGGTCATGGTTCTGGCGAGCAGCTTTCCCGGGGAACCCGAGGCGCGCTTACGGACGCTGCTGCGCAGCTATATCGAGGAAACGACGAGCCAGGAGTGGCCGCTGATGGCCGAGGGCGCGGCGACCCTCACCATGATCCCGCCGGCGCTTAACGAGGCGCTGCGGACGACGCTGGCTTTGACGCCAACCAATCCCGGCCAGGAGATCGCGCAGCGCGAGATGACGAGATGGCTTGAAGACGCCCTGGAGGCGCGTCGGCAACGGATTCTCGTCAGCTCCGCACAAGTCAATCCCACCAAGTGGGCCTGCCTGGTCCTGCAAGCCTTCTGTGCTCTTCTCGCGATTGCGGTCGTTCACAGTGACAACCGAATGGCATCGGCGATCGCTCTTGGAAGTTTTGCGACCGGCGTGGCGGCATCCGTTCTCTTGATTCTCGCCCACGATCGGCCCTTCACGGGAGAGATCGCAGTATCGCCGCAGCCGTTGCTGCAAGTTATACCCGAAGCCAAAGCGGGCGGCGGTGGATGATACAGATAGGCGTGCAAAGACGGATCTGTCGCTGGCCACGTCTGCTTTCAGGCAGAGGCTAAGCCAATCTCCACCGCCGAAATGAGCGAAGCGGACATGCCGCCGTCGCTTTGTGAGACACTGACAAGCAAAACAATGTCCCCTACGACTCGTCCCTCACATCGCGCAAATTAGACACGACACGGCGATTCTGCGACCTGCAGGCGGCGTTGGGGCAGTCGCGGACCAGCCGGTCCTTGCCGTAGCCCTTGGCCCACATGCGGTTGCGGTCTATGCCGCCGGCGGCGAGGTAGTCCATCACCGCATCGGCGCGCCGCTGCGACAGCGCCGTTTCGTTTGCGCCGGGATCGTCGGCGAAACCCTGCAGCTTGAGCATCCAGCTCGGATGCTTTGTTAACCAGGCGATCTGGGTGTCGAGGGTGGCTTTGGCGACAGAATCGAGCTCGGCCGAACCTTGCGTGAAATAGGTGCGGCGGCCGACATTGAGGATAAAATCCTCCTCGCTGCCCGGCTGTACGTTCTGGAAGGCGGCAATCTGGGCGTTGGTGACGTCGGGCGTGGGAGGGGCCAGCGTGTTGCTGGTCGAGCAGGATGCGGTCAGCACCAGCAGGCCGGCGACGAGCAGCCGGCGCGTGTTTTCAATCATGCGGTTCATGAGGCGCCATCATTCGACAGTGGTGGAAGCGGGCGCCTGGTCGGCGATGTGCGGCAGGACCTCCACCGCGGTGCCGATCGGGCACCGCTGGTAGAGGTCGATGATGTCTTCAGGGAACATGCGGATGCAGCCGCTGGAAGCGTCGGTACCGATGCTCCATGGCTCCAGCGTGCCATGCAGGCGATAGCCGATGTCGACGCCGTCGCGGTACAGATAGAGCGCACGTGGCCCGAGCGGATTGTTGGATGCGCCGCCTGCGATCATGTCAGGTAGCTCCGGCCTGCGCTTACGCATTTCTGGGGGCGGAACCCATTGCGGCCACAGCGCGCGGCGGTCGATCGTCGCGCGGCCGTACCATTTGAAGCCTTCCTTGCCGACGCCGACGCCGTAGCGGATGGCGGTCTTGTTTTCCATGATGAGGTAGAGGAAGTGGTGGCGGGTATCAACCACAACGGTGCCGACCGGCTCGCTGCTGAAATACTTGACGATCTGGCGATGCCATCTCTTGTCGATCTTGGCGAAGTTGGTCTTTCGATAGACGAAATTGTTGTCGATGGCGGTACCGGCGAAAAAGGATTTCGCCGGCGCGGCTTGAACATTGCCGGTTGCACCGACCGCAAGCAGCGTCAGGCCGCCGATCACGACACCCCTGCGTGACAGAACCATCGGCAATCCCCCATGCCTTAAGCCTAGCGACCATAGTTGAGAATTACTTCGCCTCAAAGTAGAAAATGCTGCGGTTTGCCGGAAGCCGTCAGTGCGCTTTTGCGGGCGAAGCGCGACAAGCCGCCATTAAAATCTCAATACCCAGGCTTCCACTTTTCCCTTGCCTTTGACTTCGATGGCGCCGCGAGCCTCGAAGACAAATTGGTCCTTGAGCTGTTCGTAGACGGGGCGCGTCACCTGAATAGAGTCGGGAACTCCGCCAGACTCCATGCGGCTCGCCAGATTCACTGTGTCACCCCATAAATCATAGATGTACTTACTCTTCCCGATGACGCCGGCGACCACTGGCCCGCTGTTGACGCCAACCCTGAGCTTCATCGAGATATTGTGTTCCATCGCGTGCTCGCGAGTAATATGGACCATGCGGATGGCCATCCGGACCATGCGCTCGGCGTGGTTGGCTACCGGCACGGGCAGGCCGCACACCGCCATATAGGCGTCTCCCACCGTCTTGATCTTCTCGATGCCGAGATCATGGGCGGCAACGTCGAAGCGCGTGAAGAGTCCGTTGAGAAACATCACGACATCGTGCGGCGGCATTTCCGATGTCAGCGTCGTGAAGCCGACCAGGTCTGCGAAGGCGACCGTGACCTCGGCGAAGCCGTCGGCGATCCTCTCCTCGCCAGCGCGCAGCCGATTGGCGATCGGTGCCGGCAGGACGTTGAGCAGCAGCAGCTCGTTCTCGCGGATTTTGTTCTCGATCACGACATTCTTCTGGTGCAGATCCTCAACCATGCCATTGAAGGCTGTGCAGAGCTCGCCAATCTCGTCGTGCGTGCGGACCGGCACGCTGGTCGCATAATCGCCAGCAGAGAAGCGTTTGACCCCGGCAGTCAGATCGCGGAGCGGTCCGAGCAGCGCGCGCGAAAGCCAGGCGGCAGTGGCGGCGACCACGAGCATCGCCAGTCCTCCGACGAGCAACAGATCCCGGCGCAGTTCGGCAATCGGTGCGAAGGCCTCGGCGCTGTCGATCTTGGCGACAAGCGCCCATTTGACATCGGAAATCGCGAGCGGTCCCCATGAAGCGAGCGTCGGGACGCCACGGTATCCGATGATCTCGCCTGTGCCCTCGACACCGGCGAGCGCGGCATGGGAAGCCTTGGTGTCGATGCGCTGATGCAGCACAGGTGTCCCGTAACGCTGAATGGCGGCGATCTCCTCTTCCGAGGTGCCGACGGATTTCAGGTCGGCGAAGAAGTTATCCCGGCTCTCGTAGAACGCCCGCGGCCCAGAGCGCGCCAGATAATCGGGTCCGACGAGATAGGCCCCACCTGTGTCGCCGAACCCTTCCTGCCGCCAGCGGCGGTTGCCGGTGACAACGTTGTCGATCTCATCATTCGACAGTTTCGCGACGAGCACGCCGATGACGACGCCCTGGGCAATCACCGGTGCTGCCATGAAGGCGATCGGTGCGCCGCCTGATGGCGCATAAGACGCGAAATCTTCCAGGCAGCTGGCTGATGGGTCTGCGATCTGTGAGCAGCGGGCGACGGCGGCCGCGACGTTGGCGCTGCGGTACGGTCCCAACTGAAGAGACGTGGTGAAATCCACCTCCTTCTCGACCGTATAGATCAGGCGACCTAATTTTGGATCGGCAATCATGAGATCGAAAAAGCCGACCTTGCCAGCCGCCGCGCGCATCAATGGATGGTATATGGCATGCAGCCTGGAGTATTCGCTTCCGTCGCCGGGGTCGTCGAGAAGCTTGCGTCGCTCTGCGGGGTTGGGATTGTCGACAATGTAGTGATACTGCAGATAGTAGGGAGCCCCACTGACCGGCAGGTAGTCCGACAGGGCTGGCTCCTTGCCCAGAATGCGCGTCATGCCCGGCATGAAGTTCTCAGCGTACCAATCGCCAACCTTCTGCCGCAGTTGAAGCGGCGCGCCGGCCTGGTCGAGTTGGTCGACCGCGGTCCGGAACTCACGTGTCGCATCGACCACCATCTTGGAAGTGGCAAGCAGGCTCAGCTCCGCCTGGATCGTGCGGAAGTAGGTTTCGACCTGGCGCGTCTTGGTCTGACGGGCGGCCGTGAGTTGGTCGAAGACCGTTTTTTCGAGGGCGTCGCGGGCGCGGAAGTAGCCGAGCGCCCCGGTGACCAAGACCGCGATCGCACCAAGAAGGACGAGGGTTGTAAACAGCTTTGCGGCCAAGCCCCAACGCGCGGGGCGGGATGAGCCGGTCACATCTTGAGAAGACATAAGATCCGACATTGCTTTTGCATCACGTCGTCGCGAACAGGAGCGTCGGCGTCAAGTCGGACAGCAAGCCAAGATTGTGTTCCATGCGTTACCCTCACGCGTATGCATGCCAACTTTCCATGCGATCATCTTAGCTAAAAATGGCTCGGGCCGCATGGGTCTTGACCACCTCCCGCCACCTGGCGCTCCTAGGGATGGCGCAGCAGAGGGTGGGCCTGCACCACGTGTCAATCATCGGACGTGACATCGAACACCCTCGAAGTGAGGACGAGCTTGACGAGCTTCGGCGATAGCAATGTCGTCAGCGGCAGCTGGGGTTCAGCATGCGCCCGCACGCGCTTCGTCTTGCCTCTCCCTGTGTGAGAAGCCAGATCCGGACTCGACAGCTGTCGTCCGAAATTGACAAGACGAGCGTGGGGCTGATGTCACGCGGCTTGCGGACGGCCGTGCCCGGCCTTGATAGGGATGCGCCGAAACAGCTCGAATGAGACTGACGCAAAATCGCAGGGAGAAGCGAAGCTTACGATCGAACCGTCCATTTAAAATCGAAAAATCAGCTATTTACGCGAGAAGGCGATGGTACCGTTGGCTGGGCTCGAACCAGCGACCCCCAGATCCACAATCTGGTGCTCTAACCAACTGAGCTACAACGGCACGCGCTGCGAGAACTGGATCAAGGTGAAAGCTCGCTCTCCGTGATCCGCTCTGTCTTTCGGCGATGCGTCCAATACGGGCTATCGGAGTCTAATTCAAGGCCCTTGATAAGACAAAGGACCGGTTTCCTCGCCCTCCTGCATCCAGGCAAAAGAAAAGGCCGGCGGGAGGAGGTGCCGGCCTTTTCCTGTTACGAGCCAGCGGGAGGAGGTGCTGGCTGGTCACCCCGGAAACAGAGGGAGGAGGTTCCGCTTCCGGGTATCTGGTTACTCAACTCTATCGCATAACTATTTGTCTGACGAAATGCGACGTTTTGATGCATCGCACAGTTGTGCGCGAAAATTAGGCAGCCTTGGCGTCCTTGATCGCCTTCTCGAAGGCGCTCTTGACCGGCTTGGAGACATCCTCGACCGCCTTGGTGGCAACGGCCTGGAACTCCTTGGCCTGCTCCACCGCCAATTCGGCGCGCTTGCGCAGGAAAGCGGTCTGCAGCTCGACGACTTCCGAAAGGGTCTTGGCGCCGACCAGGGCTTCAAGGTGCGAGAAGCCGGCTTCGGCATTGGCGCGCAGCGCGGCGATCGCCTTGAGCGAAACGTCGCTGGAGACGGCCTTGGCGGTCTCGTAGGTCGACTCCAGAACCTTCTGGGTCTCCTCGGCGCCGGTCTTCAGCTTGGCATAGGCCTCTTTCGACTGCTCGACGCCCTTCTCGGCGAAGGCGCGGATCTGGTCGGTGGCCTTGGAAGCGTCGAAGCTCGGGAATTCAACGTTTTCGATGGTCTCGGCAGCGGTCTTGGCGGTGGTCTTGGACATTTTCCAACCTTTCGGGGCAGCGGCTTTGACAGAAAGCCGTCTCGTTCATGTATGGTGGCAATATAGAGGTTTTTTTGTGCATTGCAACATCTTTGTTGCACTGCACCATAGAATCTTCCCTCACGGCAACCGTAGCGTCAGCCGCTGGGCCGTTAACCAAGAGCCCAGAGATTCCAACCTATGCAAGCCAGGGCTTGTGGACCTTCGGACCGCGGGCTTTTATTAACAAAGCGTTAACTGAATTGCCCGCTCCGGAGGGTTGCCCAGCGCATGCCGCCTGAAAACTACTCCTTCCTTGACGTCGCCGTGCTTGACGCGGTGCGCCAGCGCTTTGCCGCCGGCGACGCCCTGGCCATTTTGTCGGCCGACCTCGAGCAGGTGATCTGGGCAAACGGACCGGGGGCGTCGGTGTTCGGCTATCCGGATATCGAGGCCATCATCGGCGCGTCGGCGCGACTGCCGCTGATTGCCAGGCGGCAGATCATGGCGACCAGCGGTTTTCCCGAGATTGGCAACGACAGCGCCATCACGGTGAGGCTGGCCACGGGCATGGTGAGCCGTGCCATGGGTTTCCTGGCCAGCGCCGTGACGATGCCGGACGGCGAGAAGGCAATCCTGCTGGCGGTGCCGGCGGCGCAGACCAGCTCCCGCAGTGCCGGCGAGATCGCCAGCCGCGCCATCGGCGGTTTCACCGAGGCAGGGCACTTCATCGCCTTCGTCGACGCGCAGGGCGATGTCGAGGCGGCTTCGGACGGCTTTGCGGCGCTCGGCATCGAGCCGCAGACCCTGGCTGCGCTGGTTGCGGATGTGGCAAGCAGCGGCGACCGTGTCGTCAAGCGCCTTGTGCCTGGCAAAGGCACTTCCTACCCGGCCGGTTTCGCGCGGCTCACGGACACGCGGCATCTGCTGGTGGTGATCGATGAGGACCAGTTCGACGGCGACCAAGGCGAACAGCCGGCCGCCGGCCAAGGCGATCGGCCCCATGGTGAGCAAGTCGCGGCGCCAAGCATCGTTGCCGCCACGCTGTCGGGTGAAAGCCTGGCCGGCGAGCCCGAACCCCAGCCGGTCCAGGACAACAGCCCCGCACCGGCCGTGACGGCTGACGAACAGGCCGAGCTGGTCCCGGAGCCCGCTGAAGGCGATGCACAGACTGACGCCGGAAGCCGGGTGATGGCCGGCCAGCAGCCCGCCCCGACCGATCATCACGCGAATGCCGCCGAGCCCGGCCAACAGACTGCGGACGCCGGCGCCAGCCAGCATGACCATTGGTACTTCAACGCCGGCGAAGAGAATGCCAGGCCGGCTCAATCGGCAGCACCGGCGACGGACGTGCCTAAGGAGGCCATTGCACCCGGAGGCCAGCGGCAGGATGTCAACGAAACCATCAAGCCCGCGCAACCCGCTTCGCTCCGCGGCATCGACCGTTCGGCGCCACCTTTGCGCTTCGTCTGGCGCACCGACGCCGAAGGCAAATTCAGCGCTTTATCGCCCGAATTCGCAGACATCGTCGGCCAGCCCGCCGCCGATGTGATCGGCCGCCGCTTCAAGGACGTCGCCACCACTTTCGGCCTTGACGCCTCGGGCGAGATCGCCGGTCTGCTCGAACGGCGCGACACCTGGTCAGGCCGATCGGTGCTGTGGCCGGTGGCCGGAACCGATCTGAAGATACCGGTCGATCTGGCGGCGCTGCCCGTCTACGGCCGCAGCCGTGCCTTCGAGGGTTTTCGCGGCTTCGGCGTCGCGCGCAGCGCCGACGCCGTGATCGATCCGGAGGCGCTCGGCATGGCGCTGGTGCCCAATGCCTCGCCTGCCGGGAGCGAGCCGTCGGTCGAGCAGCCAGCCGCGGAGCAGGCGCAGCCGGAACAGCCAAAGCCCGGAGATCCGTTCCAGGGCGAAGTGCCGGCGCTGAGCATCGTGCCCAAGCCGGAGCGGCGCTTCGCCGACAAGGTGATAAGGCTGGCCGAGCACCGCCAGCCGGCCAACGACAAGCAGCCGGAAAGCGACACGCCTGCAAGTCAGAGGAGCCTGTCGATCCTCGAGCGCAGCGCGTTCCGCGAGATCGGCGAGCGGCTGCGCAGGGACAATTCCCTGCCTGCCGAGGCGGGCGCCGCCGAAGCCGGCAAGCAGGCCGATGCGGCTGTTGCCGGCAAGGACGAGTCAACGGCGAAAGAGCCAGCCGTCGGAACGAAGGCCGAGGCAAACCAGCCAACGACGCTTGAAGCGGCGGCGCACGAGAACCCCGCGCTGGAGGCGACGCCGGCACCCGCGCCGGAAGCCTCGGAAACCGCGGACGCGAAGGCCGATGCGGAGACTGATGAAGCACAGACCGAGGCGGAAGACCAGAAAGACCTGGCGAGGCTCGACGGTATCGATGACGCCGCCGCGACGGACGACGCCGCCAAGACCGTGACGCCGGCCGCTTCCGGCTCGCTGCTCAGCTACGCCGACGGTGAGAAATCCGGGGAAGAAGCCGGCGTCGAACCTGCTTCCGAGGACAGCCAGGCAGCGGCCACCCAGCAGACGGCCGAGCGTCCCGAGGCGCGGCAGCCGGTCGAACAGCCAGCGACCGAGCCGGTCGCCGAAACGCCGGCTCGCGATGCGGCGGCGGGCGACGACAGCATGACCGCCGACGATTTCCGCGATGCGCAGGACGATGAGGATTGGGCAGGCTCCGACGCGGATGCCGCCACGCCGGCGGAAGAACAGCCAGTAGCGGAAGCACCGGCGCGGCCGCGCCTCGATGTGCCGCCGCTCAAACTCGCAGGCTTTGTGCCCTCCGCTTTTTCGACCGGAGAAGAAGCCAAGGCGCCCGATACGTCCATCCTCGCCAGGCTGCCAGTGCCGTTGCTGATCCATTCGGGCGACGAGCTCCATTACGCCAATGACGCCTTCCTCGAGCTCACCGGCTACGATGCGCTGGAAGACCTCGCGGATGCGGGGGGCCTGGGTGCGCTGTTTGCCGATCCCTATGCCGAGGATGCCGCCGCGGACGAAAGCGACCACTCGCTGAAGCTCAAGAGCCGCCAGGGCCAGGAATTTCCGATCGAAGCCCTGCTTCGGTCCGTGCCGTGGCGGGGCGGCAAGGCGCTGATGCTGGTGGTGCGGCGCTCCGGCGAGGACGATGCCGCGCATTTCACCGCCGCCAACGACGAACCGGCGCTGCAGCCGGACGTGCCGGAATTGAAGTCGCGCATCGCCGAGATGCGCACCATCATCGACACCGCCACCGACGGCGTCGTGCTGATCGGCCGCGACGGCAACATCCGCTCGATCAGCCGGCCGGCGGAAGCCCTTTTCGGTTTCGACAGCGACGAGGTCGCCGGCAAGCCCTTTGCCTCGCTGTTCGCCATCGAAAGCCAGCGCGCGGCGCGCGACTATCTCGCTGGCCTTTCGGAGCCGGGCGTGGCGAGCGTCTTGAATGACGGGCGCGAGGTCATCGGCCGCGAGGCGCAGGGGCGTTTCATCCCGCTGTTCATGACCATCGGCAGGCTGCCGAACGACAGCGGCTTCTGCGCCGTGGTGCGCGACATCACGCAATGGAAGCGGGCCGAGGAAGAACTGACGCAGGCCCGCGCGGTCGCCGAGCGCGCCTCCTCGCAGAAGACGGACTTCCTGGCCCGCATCAGCCATGAGATCCGCACGCCGCTCAACGCCATCATCGGCTTTTCCGAGCTGATGGTGGACGAGAAGTTCGGCCCGGTCGCCAACGACCGCTATCGCGACTACCTGCGCGACATCAACCGGTCCGGCAATCACGTGCTCGATCTCGTCAACGACCTGCTCGACATCTCGAAGATCGAGGCCGGCCAGCAGGAGATGGATTACGAGGCGGTGTCGCTCAACGACACGCTGGCCGAGACGGTGGCGATGATGCAGCCGCAGGCCAATCGCGAGCGCGTCATCATCCGCTCCAGTTTCGCCTCGCGGCTGCCGGAAGTGGTGGCGGATTTGCGAAGCGTGCGCCAGATCGCCCTCAACATCCTGTCCAACGCCATCCGCTACACCCAGGCCGGCGGCCAGGTGATCGTCTCGACCGCTTACGAGGCCTCAGGCGATGTCGTCATGCGCGTGCGCGATACCGGCATCGGCATGACGCCAGCCGAGATCGAGCAGGCGCTGAAGCCTTTCAAGCAGATCAATGCGCTGAAGCGCGGACGCGGCGACGGCACCGGCCTCGGTCTGCCCCTCACCAAGGCCATGGTGGAGGCGAACCGCGCCCGCTTCGCCATCACATCGACGCCAGGCGAAGGAACCCTGGTCGAGATCGCCTTCCCCTCGACCCGCGTGCTTGCCGAATAAGATCGTCCTGGATCAGTTTCGGCCAAAGAAAAAGGCGTCCGGGAGGACGCCTTGAGAAATGGGATGCTGTCACAACGGGGGCTTGAGCTGAACCTCAGGGGACGAGGAACGGGATTTCTCCCTCAAGTTACACGCGACTATCGGGGTCGTCCCTTAACAAGTCCTTACCGGAGCGCGGAAAAATTTACGAATGTGTACCACCCGTGAAATCTAGGTAAATTCGCTGGAGAGATTTCGTTAACCATGCCACCCGTCAGCCCGCGAGCTGCGGCAGGTCTCGGAACAGCTCCAGAGCTTCCGGGTTGGCAAGCGCTTCCTTGTTCTTCACGGCACGTCCGTGAACCACGTCGCGCACCGCAAGTTCGGTTATCTTGCCGGATTTGGTGCGCGGGATGTCTGTGACCGCGACGATCCTGGCCGGCACGTGACGCGGGCTGGCGCCGGTGCGGATCCTGGCGCGGATGCGCTTTTCCAGATCCTCGTCCAGGGTCACGCCGGCTGCCAGCCGCACGAACAGCACGACGCGGACATCATTGTCGAAGTCCTGGCCGATGCAGAGCGCCTCGAGGATTTCCGGCATCTGCTCGACCTGATTATAGATTTCGGCCGTGCCGATCCGAACCCCGCCCGGATTGAGCGTGGCATCCGAACGGCCGTGAATGATCATGCCGCCATGTGCCGTCCATTCGGCGAAGTCGCCATGGCACCAGACATTGTCGAAACGCTCGAAATAGGCGGCGTGATACTTCTTGCCCTCTGGGTCGTTCCAGAAGCCGATCGGCATCGACGGGAAGGCCTTGGTGCAGACAAGCTCGCCCTTCTCCTGCCGGATCGGCTTGCCGTCGTCGTCCCAGACATCGACGGCAAGGCCGAGACCAGGTCCCTGGATTTCCCCGGTCCAGACCGGCTCGGTCGGCACGCCGAGCACGAAGCAGGACACGATGTCGGTGCCGCCCGAGATCGAGGCCAGATGCACGTCCTTCTTGATGCCGTCATAGACGAAGCGGAAATCCTCCGGCGACAGCGGCGAGCCGGTGGAGGAGATGGTGCGCACGCTCGACAGATCGTGGCTCGCGATCGGCTTAAGCCCTGCCTTGCGAACGGAATCGATGAACTTCGCCGAGGTGCCGAAAAAGGTCATCTGCTCGGCATCGGCGAAATCGAACAGCACATTGCCATCGGGATAGAAAGGCGAGCCGTCATAAAGCAAAAGCGTAGCGCCCGAGGCGAGGCCCGAGACCAGCCAGTTCCACATCATCCAGCCGCAGGTGGTGAAATAGAACAGGCGATCGCCGTCGAGCAGGCCGGCATGCAGCCGGTGCTCCTTGACATGCTGGATCAGCGTGCCGCCGGCCGAATGCACGATGCATTTCGGGATGCCGGTCGTGCCCGAGGAAAACAGGATGTAGAGCGGATGCGCGAAGGGCAACCGCTCAAAGCTGATGGTCTTTGCGGCAAAAGGCGAGAGCGCATCCTCGAGCGCGGTCGCCTTGTCGATGGTGGCGGCGACGTCGGCCGAGGTGCCGAGATAGTCGACAATCAGCACCTTGCGCAGGGTGCCGAGCTTTGTTGCCACGGCGCGGACCTTGTCGGCCACCTCGATCGCCTTGCCGTTGTACCAATAGCCGTCCGGCGCGATGAAGACGACCGGTTCGATCTGGCCAAAGCGGTCGAGCACGCCCTGCTCACCGAAATCGGGAGAGCATGACGACCAGACCGCGCCGATCGAGCTTGCCGCCAGCATCGCGGCGATTGTCTCGGGCATGTTCGGCATCATGGCTGCGATGCGGTCGCCGGCCTTGACGCCGAGCGACAGGAAGAGCTGCTGCAGCCGCGAGGTCAGCGCATGGAGCTCGTTCCAGGACAGCCGGCGCTCGACCTTGTCCTCGCCGCGGAAGACGATGGCCGGTCCGGCGCCGGTCTTCTCCAAAAGGTTCTCGGCGAAATTGAGCCTGGCATCGGGGAAGAAGTCGGCGCCGGGCATGCGTTCGCCGTCGATGAGGTTCCGCTCGCCCTTGTCGCCGACAAGTCCGCAGAAATCCCAGACCAGGCTCCAGAAGGCGCCGCGATCCTCGATCGACCAACGGTGAAGTTCCGCGTAGCTGGAGAAAGCCTCCCCGCCCTTCGCTGTCGCAGCCTTCATGAACGCGGTTAGCGGCGCCGCGTCGATCCGCTCCTGCGTCGGGGTCCACAAAGGTGTGTCGGCGGCCATGATCGCTCTCCCAAAGCGCGTCGCGTTCGAGCCAGTTAAGCCCAACATCGCCTATGCCATCGTTCCAAAAACGGCGCGCAACCGTGGACCGGGGTCGTACGGTTCGCTTATGCATATTGCAGCGCAGCAGAGCAAGATTTTGTTCGGGCGGCCCATGGCGGACGCGGCGCAAACGCCATCGCAAGGCCATAAAGACTTGAAAAGCGTCGGCGCTCGGGTACACCCGTCGGGCGATTTGTC
This sequence comes from Mesorhizobium sp. WSM3859, assembly GCF_002295065.1. Taxonomy (GTDB): domain Bacteria; phylum Pseudomonadota; class Alphaproteobacteria; order Rhizobiales; family Rhizobiaceae; genus Mesorhizobium. The sequence goes on along the minus strand of NZ_NSGG01000014.1, from coordinate 48,387 downwards.
GGCAACAGAAGCATACGGGGCGAAATGCCATCATCTTTGATCCGGCGCGGGGTGTGGGCGATCGGCGTCGCCGTGCTCATCATCGCGCTCGCGGTCGCGGCGCTGCCGCTGATCGCCTCGACCCGCATCGTGCGCGACCGAATCGCCTGGGAACTGAGCGCCTGGAGCGGCTTCCGGGTCACGATCGACGGCTCGCCGCGCATCGAGGTGTGGCCGAAGTTCCGGGCCATCCTCAGCGACGTGACGCTGTCGCAATGGACCGAGACCGACGCGCCGCCGGTAGTCGAGGCCGATCGCGTGGAAGTCGATCTCTCGGCCATGGCCGCCCTGCAGGGCGACGTCGCTTTCTCGACCGCAAGGCTGGTGCGGCCGACGATCAGGGTGCAACGCATGGCGAGCGGCTTCTATCTGCCGCCGCTTCCGACCGGGGGGCGCATCACGCGCTCGATCGATACCGCGCGCGGCGTGGTCGCCACCAACCCGCAGAAGCCCGACCTCGGCAGGTTGCCTTCCGATCCGTTTGGCACGGTCGAGTTTCGCGATGGCCGCGTCGTGACAACGGCCGACGGCAAGGACACCGAGATCCTGAGCAGCCTGAGCGGCCAGGTGAACTGGGAGGCGATGAACAGCGATGCATCGCTGACCGCGACCGGAATCTGGCGCGGCGAGACCGTGCAGCTCGATTTCTCCTCGGCGAAACCGCTGGTGCTGTTTGCCGGAGGCGCGGCGCCCGTCACCCTCTCCTTCAAGGCGGCGCCAGCGACATTCTCCTTCGACGGAACGGCCTCGATGTCGGACAATGCCTATCTGGACGGCCAGGCCAAGTTCGCCGCGCCGTCGCTGCGGCGCGTGCTGGAGTGGTCGCAGGCCGGCCTCGCGCCGGGTGCCGCGATCGGTGCGGTCGCGGTCACCAGCAAGGTGAACGCCTCGGCGGGGCGCGCGAAATTCGAGAACACGACAGTCACGCTGAACAACAATCCGGGCATGGGAGCGCTGGATTTCTCCTTCGCCGAAGGGCGCCCGGTGATCGCCGGCACGCTCGCCTTCGATACGCTGGATTTGAGATCTTTCCTGTCGGCCTTCACGCCGGTCGCGCCGACCAGCGAGACAGGCCCCGGCGACATCGACACCAGCTTCGCCGACCGCATCAACCTCGATCTCAGGCTGTCGGCGGCGCATGCCATGGCGGGACCGGTGCAGCTCGCCGACGTCGCCGCCACCGCGCAGGTCAAGAACGGCCTTGCCGTCTTCGACATATCCGACGCATCGGCTTTCAACGGCACCATCCAGAGCAGCCTGCGCTTCGACCGCAAGCCCGAGGGCACGCAGGTCGAGATGCGGCTGCTGGCATCTGATGTGGACACGGGCGCCTTTGGCACGGCGGCGGGAATGACGCGGCTGGTGCCGGCCGGCACCGGTACGGTGTCGGTCATCCTCAAGGGACCGGGCAAGGCGTGGAACTCGATTTTCGAGAATGCCGATGGGTCGTTCTCGGCGACGTTCGGGCCGGGCACGCTCAACGGGCTCGACCTGCCGGCCTTCCTGAAGCGCAACCAGCAAGGCGGCTTCTTCGCTCTCGACGACGTCTCCAAGGGTTCGCTGCCGATCGACGGCGCCGAGATCAAGGCAAGCATCTCGAAGGGCGTGGCGCGCCTCGACAAGGCCGAGATCAACGCGCAGAAATACAAGATCTGGCTGTCGGGCATCGCCTCCTATGCCGGACGCGGGCTGGCGCTCTCGGGCGGCGTCGTGCCCACCGGACAGCCGGCGCAGCAGCCCCAACAGCCCAACGGTCAGGCGGCCACTCCGCCTCCCGCTCAGCCGAACCAGTCGCTGTTCTTCGTCGGCGGCAACTGGAGCGCGCCGTTCATCTCGCCGATCGCTCCCGGCGTCTCGGGCCAGTAAGTTTGGGGGCGCAAAAAGCGCCCCCGCCACTTAACCGCGCTGGGCGGCCTGCTCGTCGAGCTGGCGCTGGATCTCGCGACGCTTGTTGGCGATCGAGGCGATGATGACGCCGATCGCCACCACCGCGATCAGGATGGTGCAGGCGGCGTTGATTTCCGGCGTCACGCCGAGACGCACCTGGCTGTAGATCTTCATCGGCAGCGTGGTGGCGCCCGGACCCGAGGAGAAGCTCGCGATGACCAGATCGTCGAGCGAGAGCGTGAAGGCCAGCATCCAGCCGGAGATGATCGCCGGCAGGATGACCGGCAAGGTGATCTGGAAGAAGGTCTTCACCGGTGGCGCGCCCAGATCCATCGCGGCCTCCTCGAGCGAGCGATCGAACGAAACCAGACGGGACTGCACGACGACGGCGACGAAGCACATGGTGAAGGTGATGTGCGCGAGCGTCACCGTGAAGAAGCCGCGGTCCAGCCCAACGGCGACGAAGAGCAAGAGCAGCGAGAGGCCCGTGATGACCTCCGGCATGACCAGCGGCGCGAAGACCATGCCCGAAAACAGCACCCGCCCCCGGAAGCGCGTGTAGCGCGTCAGCGTGATGGCGGCGAGCGTGCCGAGCACGGTCGCCACCGTCGCCGAGATGACGCCGACGCGCGCCGTCACCCAAGTGGCGTCCATCAGGCCCTGGTTGTGGAACAGCGACACGTACCACTTGGTCGAGAAGCCGCCCCAGACGGTGACGAGCTTCGATTCGTTGAAGGAAAAGACGATCAGAAGCACGATCGGCAAATAGAGGAAGGCAAAGCCCAGCACGATCGAGGTGATGTTGAAGCGGCTCCAGGTCGAGTTCATCTGCCCTGCTCCTGTGCCTTTGCTTGCGCCTGCTGGAAGAACATGATCGGGATGATCAGGACCAGAAGCAGGATGACGGCCACCGCCGAGGAGACCGGCCAGTCGCGGTTGGAGAAGAATTCGTTCCAGAGCGTCTTGCCGATCATCAGCGTCTGCGAGCCGCCGAGAAGGTCGGGGATGACGAACTCGCCGACGGCCGGGATGAACACCAGCAGGCAGCCGGCGACGACGCCGGGCAGCGACAGCGGGAAGGTGATCTTCCAGAAGGCGCCGATCGGCGGGCAGCCGAGATCCTCCGCGGCCTCGACCAGCGAATAGTCCATCTTCTCAAGCGACGAATAGAGCGGCAGCACCATGAAGGGCAGGTAGGAATAGACGATGCCGATGAAGATCGCCGTGTAGGTGTTCAAGATCACCAGCGGCTGGCTGATGATGTGCAGTGACATCAGCAACTGATTGAGCAACCCTTCAGGCTTGAGGATGCCGATCCAGGCATAGACGCGGATCAAGAACGATGTCCAGAAGGGCAGGATCACCAGCATCAGCAAGGTCGGCCGGATCGTCGCCGGCGCACGCGCCATGCCATAGGCGATCGGATAGCCGACGATCAGGGTGAGTATCGTCGAGATGCCTGCGATGACCAGGCTCGTCACATAGGCGTTGAAATAGAGCGCATCCTGGGTGAGCCAGGTGTAGTTGTCGAAGTTGAGCTCGCGGAAGCCGGCAAAGAACCCGGAAATGCCGTCGCTGAAGTCGAGCACCGGCGTATAGGGTGGCATCGAGATCGCCGTTTGCGACAGCGAGATCTTGAAGACGATGATGAAGGGAACGAGGAAGAAGAACAGCAGCCAGAGATAGGGGATGATGATGACGAGGCGGTCGACGAAGCCCTTCGCCAGCCTCGCCGGCAGTGTCGTGGTTTGCGTCGACGGGGAGGCGGTCGCTGCGATATCGGTCATCTCAGCCTCCTACCTGGTCAACACGACGCCGGCATCGGGCCGGAAGGAGACCCAGGCGCGGTCATTCCAGGTCAGCGGATCCTCCGTGACGCGCGAGGCGTTCAAGGCGCTCGCCCGCACGATCTGCCCGTCGTCGAGCCTGATGTGAAAGACGGTCATGTCGCCGAGATAGGCGACGTCATAGACCTCGCCTTCCAGCGCATTGACGGCATCGGCGGGCTTTTTCGAGGAGACCTTGATCTTTTCCGGCCGGATCGCGAAGACGATGTCGGAGCCGGCAGCGGCGTTGCCGCCATTGTCGACGACGATCTGGGCGCCGGTCGCGCCGGTGATGCGCGTCGCGTTTGCCGTGTGCTCGGCAACCTTGCCCTCGAACATGTTCACGTTGCCGACGAAATGCGCCACGAAACGCGAGGTCGGCGCCTCGTAGATCTCGGCTGGCGTGGCGACCTGCATGACCTCGCCCTTGTCCATGATGGCGATGCGATCGGCCATGGTCATGGCTTCTTCCTGGTCGTGGGTGACGACGACGAAGGTGAGGCCGAGCTCCTGCTGCAGGTCCATCAGCTCGAACTGCGTTTCCTCGCGCAGCTTCTTGTCCAAAGCGCCGAGCGGTTCGTCGAGCAGCAGAACCTTGGGCCGCTTGGCGACCGATCGCGCAAGCGCGACGCGCTGGCGCTGACCGCCCGAGAGCTGATGCGGCTTGCGTTTGGCGAACTGCTCGAGCTTGACCAGCTTCAGCATTTCGGCGACGCGCTTTTCGACATCGGGTCCCGGCATGCCTTCCTGCTTGAGGCCGAAGGCGATGTTCTTCTCCACCGTCATATGCGGGAACAGCGCGTAGGACTGGAACATCATGTTGACCGGCCGCTTGTAGGGCGGGATGCCGCGCAGGTCCTGCCCGTCCAGCAGGATGCGGCCCGCCGTCGGTTCCTCGAAGCCGGCAAGCATCCTGAGCAGGGTCGACTTGCCGCAACCGGAGGCGCCGAGCAGCGCGAAGAATTCACGCTCGAAAATGGTCAGCGACAGATTGTTGACGGCGGTGAAGTCACCGAACTTCTTGGTGACCTTGTCGAACTGGATATATGGCTTGGCGTTCGGGTCGTTCCATGGCGCGAAATCCCTGCGGATGCTGCCAAGCGATTTCATGATCCCCACTCCGTTACTTTTTTGATTCCCCAAAAGAAAGCGACCCCGGCAGTTGGCTGCCGGGGTCGTGTCGCAATGCTTACTGACCGGTGACGATCTTGGTCCAGGTGCGCGTGATGACGCGCTGTGTCTTTGGATCGTATGGCTTAACGGTATAGAGTTTCTTGATCGTCTCGGCATCCGGATAGACCGCAGTATCTTCCAGGATCGCCTTGTCGACGAACTGCTGCGAAGCCTTGTTGCCGTTGGCGTAGAGCACGTAGTTCGACGACTTGGCGATGACTTCGGGGGTCATCATGTAGTTGATGAACTCGAGCGCGTCGGCGACATGCGGTGCGTCCGCCGGGATCGCCATCTGGTCGAACCACATCTGCGCGCCTTCCTTCGGCACCGAATAGCCGATCTCGACGCCCTGTTTGGCTTCCTCGGCGCGGTTGCGCGCCTGGAAGACGTCGCCCGACCAGCCGATCGCCAGGCAAATATCGCCATTGGCCAAGGCGTTGATGTATTCGGACGAATGGAACTTGCGGATATAGGGTCGGACCTTGAGCAACGCTTCCTCGGCCTTGGCAATGTCATCCGGCGAGGTGCTGTTGGGGTCGAGGCCGAGATATTTGAGCGCAGCTGGAATGATGTCGGCGGGAGAATCCAGCACATAGACGCCGCAATCCTTCAGCTTGGCCAGCTTATCCGGATTGAAGAAGACGTCCCAGCTGTCGATCTTGTCGGTGCCGAGCGCGGCCGTCACCTTCTTGACGTTATAGCCGAGGCCGACGGTGCCCCACATATAGTTGACCGAATATTCGTTGCCCGGATCGTATTTGGCGGTGCGTTCGGAGATGACGTCCCACATGTTGGAGATGTTCGGCAGCTTCGACTTGTCGAGCTTCTGGAACACGCCCGCCTGGATCTGACGCGCCAAGAAGTTGGCGCTGGGCACGACGACGTCATAGCCGCTGCCGCCGGCAAGCAGCTTGGTCTCCAGGATCTCATTGGAATCGAAGGTGTCGTAGACGACCTTGATACCGGTCTTCTTGGTGAAGTCGTCGATGATCGAGCTGTCGATATAGTCCGACCAGTTATAGACGTTGACGACGCGGTCCTCGGCACGGCCGCCTGCCGTGAAAAGCGTTAGAAATACCGACGTCGCCGAAAGCCATAGAGCTTTGCGGATCATGATGTTCTCCTTTGGTGAGTGTTCCCTTGCCGGCTCGTCGCGATAGGAGCGCGGGACGGCGTTTGTTTCAGACTATTGAGCTTTCCGAGGGGCAACAAGCGCGACCTGTCAGCGCTGCGCCGGGTTGCCGGTCGGTGGTCAAGGACCTCCCGCGGCGTGCCCTTGTAAGGTATCCGGGCGGCGTCAGCGGCGTTCGCCGTGGCGTGGGCAGAGATACGACGATGTGGTCCGGCCTTAGTCAGGCCGGCAGAGACACTTGGCAAGATACGCCTGTCTTGTTGTTGCCGTGACCGCAGCCTGCCCGCCCGGCAACAGGGTTGTCAATGGGGGAAGACTCTCAACTTCAATTGGGTGACGGCAGGCCGGTGATGCCGGGACGTGCCGGCCGCGCCTGGCGTTTGAACTCCAGGCCGATATGGACGAGCAACGCGGTGACCACGACCGCGCCGCCGATGATGGTGCGCACCGACGGCACCTCGGAATGGACGAGCCAGACCCAGATCGGCCCGAGGATCGGCTCGAAGGTGCCCAGCAGCGCCGCGATCGCCGCCGGCACGAGCCGGGCGCCCATGGCGAAAAAGGCGAGGCCGACGCCGAGGTTGATGACGCCGAAGGCGAAGAGGAAGCCCATGTCGCGTCCGGACACGGCAAACTGCGAGGCTTGAGATGCCGCTAACGCGCAAGCGAGCAGCGCCGCGAGGCAATTGGCCGGCACCATGCGCACATGAGCGAAGCGCCGGGTGATCACGGTCGCCACGGAAAACATCACCGCAATCAGCAGCGCAAGGCCGTCGCCGATGGGGGACACGGCCCCGTCGAGAGATTCGGAGACCATGATCGCGACGCCGGTGATCACTGCGGCAATGGCGACCCAGGTCGCCGGGCTCACACGCTCGCGAAACAGGAGCCACGCAAGGAGCGCCGCAAGCAGCGGCACTCCGGCCTGCATCAAAAGGATGTTGGCGACCGTGGTGTAGGCGAGCGCCACGACGAAGCTGGTGGAGGCGGTGGCGAAGCAGAGGGCGACACCAAGACCGGGCAGGCCCATGTGCCGAAACAGCTTCAGGGTGCCCCGCCAGCCATCGCGCCAGACCATGAACGCGACGAGGAAGGCAACGGCCCAGAGCGAGCGCCAGAAGACAACGGTCCAGCTGTCGTCGACATGGATGAAGCGGGCGATGGTGCCGCCGAAGCTCCACATGAGCGCCGAAAGGAAGACCAGGAGCATGCCGACCCGTTCCTCGCGCGGCGAGACGGCAGGCAAGGCGGCGGGCGGCGAAGTGGTATCGGTCATGGACACGATTGTCAGCGAGTTGCGGGCTGCACGATGCACCAAGGACGACAAGACCGTGTCTCAGACGACAAGACCGCGGCTTGGACGACGGGACTGTGTCGCAATCGCCTAGCGCAAAGACGCACGGCCGGCGTGATCCAGCGCCCGGCGAAGCTTGGGGCACATCCGCCGTATCATCCCTGAAAGTCAAAGGCGCTGAGGCCGGTCACCATCTCGTCGAGGCCGAGCGGGCGCGTCACCGGCGGCTCGGCGCGCGCCAGGCAGCCGACGCGCTCGCAAAGCCGGCAGGCGGGACCGACCGGCGTGGCGAAACCCTGGCCGGGCTTGCCGGCCGCGCCGGCCGGCAGCGCCGCGCCATAGACGATTTCGTCGCGGAAGCCGATATCGCAACCAAGCAGCAGCGCGGTGCGACGCGGCCGTTCGGAGAAGGCGCCTTGCGGGCCTTCCAGCGTGCGGGCGATGCAGAGGAACTCGGCGCCATCGGGCATCTCCACCGCCTCGACCAGGATCTGACCCGGCTGCGAGAAGGCCGCATGAATGGGAAGCTTGGGGCAGCCGCCGCCGAAGCGGCTTTGCGGATAACCCTGGCTGCCGGCCTTGCGGAAGCGGTTGCCAGCATTGTCGACTTCCAGCATGAAGAAGGGCACACCCGACGCGCCCTGCCGCTGCAGCATGGTCAGGCGGTTGGCCGCCTGTTCGAAAGAGACGCCGAAGCGGGAACGCAAGACATCGATGTCGTAGCGGGCGCGAACGGCGGCGGCGTGGAAGGCCTGATAGGGCATCATCAGAGCGTGCGCGGCATAGCGGCCGAGCTCGAAGCGGGCGAGCCGGCGCGCCTCGTCCGTGCCGAGCTTCAGCCCCTGGATCTCGCCCGCGACGGCCACCGACATGCGCATCAGGCTCGCCTCCATGGCGACTTCACGCAACTGGTCGAAGGGCGACAACCGCTCCGACAGGAACAGGCGTTGCGAATGGCGGTCGTAGCGGCGGCGCCAGTTGGGCATGGTGGTGACCGGCAGCACCTTGACGACGATGCCATGCTCGCGCCGCAACCAGGCCTTCAGCGCGGCGAACAGATCGTCGCCGGGCTCGAGGACCGATGTGAAAGCCTCCGCCTCCTCCTCCAGCGCAGCAAAGTGGTTCGGCCGGCGTTCGAGCACTTCGTGGACCTCGTCGGCGGGCAGGCGCGCGCCGGACAGCGCGGTCGCCCTCCCCTCCCTGGCCAGAAGCTGGTTGAGATCGGACAGACGCTCGGCCTGCTCGCGATAGGCGCGAAAGAGTTTCACCATCGCCGCCGAAGCATTGGGCGCCGTCTCGGCGAGATCGATCAGTTCCTGATCGCCGGGCAGTTCGCCGGCAAGAAGCGGATCGCTGAACGCTTCGCGCAAGGCCGCGATCGAACCTCTTGTCTCTCCCTGAAGCTCATGCGGATCGACCTTGTAGACGGAGGCCAGCCTGAGGATGAGCTGCACCGTCAGCGGCCGCTGGTTGCGCTCGATGAGGTTGAGGTAGGAGGGCGAAATGCCCAGACCCTCGGCCATCGCCGTCTGGGTCAATCCGCGGGCGCTGCGCAGCCGGCGCAGCCGCGGCCCGGCAAAGATCTTCTGGTCGGCCATCCCTTCCGCCCTTGACAAAAATTTACATGCGCATCGAGCCCGACGCCCGCCTTGCCGCTCTTACAATTATGACAAATTTACAGAGCGAGCTTGTCAATGGCAACACAGCTTTTCCTTTATTTTTGACGCTAAATGGCGATCTCCCTGGCCTATTTCGCGCTGCAATGTAAACGATGTCATACGCAGACGTCGCGGGATATGTCCATTGCGATGCGTCGCCGAAGCAGTTTCAAACGATCCGGAGTGACCAATGACCGATTTTTACAACCTCGTCCCGTCCGCGCCGGAAGGCCGTTTCGACGGCATCGAGCGCCCCTACTCGCCAGAGGATGTGAAGCGGCTGCGCGGCTCCGTGCAAATCCGCCAGACGCTGGCCGAAATGGGCGCGAACCGGTTGTGGAAGCTCATCCACGAGGAGGATTTCGTCAACGCGCTCGGCGCGATGTCCGGCAATCAGGCCATGCAGCAGGTCCGCGCCGGGCTGAAGGCGATTTATCTCTCGGGCTGGCAGGTGGCCGCGGATGCCAACACGGCTTCGGCCATGTATCCGGACCAGTCGCTTTATCCGGCCAATGCGGCGCCTGAACTCGTCAAGCGCATCAACCGCACCCTGCAGCGCGCCGACCAGATCGAGACATCCGAAGGCAACGGGCTTTCGGTCGAGACCTGGTTCGCGCCGATCGTCGCCGACGCCGAAGCCGGGTTCGGCGGCCCGCTCAACGCCTTCGAGATCATGAAGGCCTTCATCGAGGCAGGTGCCGCCGGCGTCCACTATGAGGACCAGCTGGCGTCGGAAAAGAAGTGCGGCCATCTCGGCGGCAAGGTGCTGATCCCTACCGCGGCCCATATCCGCAACCTCAACGCCGCGCGCCTTGCGGCCGACGTGATGGGCACGCCGACGCTGGTCGTGGCGCGCACGGACGCGGAAGCGGCGAAGCTCTTGACCTCCGATATCGACGAGCGCGACCGGGCTTTTGTCGATTACGATGCAGGCCGCACGGTCGAAGGCTTCTACAATGTGAGGAACGGCATCGAGCCTTGCATCGCGCGCGCCGTGGCCTATGCGCCCCACGCCGACCTGATCTGGTGCGAAACCTCGAAGCCGGATCTTGCGCAGGCCAGGAGGTTCGCCGAGGGCGTGCACAAGCATCATCCGGGCAAGCTGCTCGCCTACAACTGCTCGCCATCGTTCAACTGGAAGAAGAACCTCGACGACGCCACGATCGCGAAGTTCCAAAAGGAGCTCGGCGCAATGGGCTACAAGTTCCAGTTCATCACGCTGGCCGGCTTCCACCAGTTGAACTTCGGCATGTTCGAGCTGGCGCGCGGCTACAAGGACCGCCAGATGGCGGCCTATTCGGAACTGCAGCAGGCCGAGTTCGCAGCGGAAGCCAACGGCTACACCGCGACCAAGCACCAGCGCGAGGTCGGCACCGGCTATTTCGACGCCGTGTCGATGGCGATCACCGGCGGCCAGTCTTCGACCACCGCCATGCATGAATCGACCGAGCACGCCCAGTTCAGGCCGGCGGCCGAGTAACGGATAACAACCAGAGGAAACGCCCGCAGGGGCATTTTTATCGAGGAGAAGACCAATGGCATCAATAAGCCGCGTCAAGGAAAGGGCGGAGGAGCAATCGAGCGCGATGAGCGTCGACCAGCAGGCGACGATCCGCATGCTCGCCAACGATCTGCACAGGCTCAACCAGTCGGTCATGAAGGCAGTCGAGGCCGGCGTCTCGGTGGAGCTGGTGCGCTCGGCCAGGCATCATGGCGGCGACGGCAACTGGGGTGACCTGCTGATCCCTGTGATCGTTACGCATCAGAGCCATACTTGACGTAACGTCAACAGTCTCGGCGACAGTCTTCCGTACGTTATACGTTCGGGAGACTGTCGCATTTTTTTGATTTGCCTTAGCCGTCCGGAGGCACGACTTGCGCTGATTCAGGATTTTCTTGCTATATTTTCGGCCTCGGCCGTTTCAGCTTGACACCGGCCGCGATCTCACTCAATTCTGCCTCAGGTTTCAACCCTGCATTGAGCCAGAGTGCCAGCCCGCCGATGTGTCCCGCCGACCGTGACGACCACTCCGAAAAACATCCGAGACCGGCAGCCCGCGCCCGCACGATGGCGGCGGATTTTTCCAAGGTGCTGGTCGTCGGAAAATCATCGATCAACCGGGTGGTGGTGTCGAAAATCGTCGAGAAATCGGGCCTGAAGCCGATCTCGGAACCGCCCGAAGCTGCCGAGAAGACGCTGGCCGGCCAGCTGCCCGGCGCGGTCATCCTCGACGGCGGCCCCGACGACAAGGATTGCGACCGGCTGATGTCGGCCATCGACGCGCTGCGGCGCGTCTCCGGCAAGCCACTGCCCGCGGTTATCCTGCTCTCAACCAGGAATGGCACACCAGAGAGCCTTGGCCTGTCGAGCGTGGTCGATGCGGTCGTTGCCAAGCCGATCACGCCCGAGAGGCTGCAACCGGTGGTCGATCGCCTGGTAGGGCGCGGTTAGACTAGACGACGTTCAGCCGGCCTTTGCGATGGCCTCGACCAGGCTCGGCAACTCGCCGAGATCGGCAATCTGGCGGAAACGCGGTGCCGCGACAGGCGCCTCGGCATGTTCGACCGCCCAGGTCAATTCGTGCGGCACATGGATGCCCCAACCGCCGGCCTCGATGGCGGGAACCACGTCGGATTTGAGGGAATTGCCAACCATCATGCTGTTATGCGGACCACGGCCGTGGCGGCTGAAGATGCGGGCATAGGTGGCGGCGCTCTTGTCGCTGACGATCTCCACCGCGTCGAAGAGGTCACCCATTCCCGACTGCGCAAGCTTGCGCTCCTGATCGAAGAGATCGCCCTTGGTGATCAGCACCAGATGGTAGGAGCCCGCCAGCTTCTCGACCGTCTCACGCGCATGCGGCAGCGGCTCGATCGGGTGGCTGAGCATCTCGCGGCCGGCAGCCAGTATCTTGCCGATGATCGAACCAGGCACCTCACCACCGGTGATCTCGACCGCCGTCTCGATCATCGACAGGGTAAAGCCCTTGATGCCGAACCCGTAGAGGGCGAGGTTGCGCCTTTCCGCCTCGAGCAGCCTTGCCGCGATATGCTCGTGGTCGCCGTGCTCCGCCAGCATTTCGGCGAAGCGTTTCTCGGTCATGCGGAAGAACTGCTCATTCTGCCACAGCGTGTCGTCGGCATCGAAGCCGATTGTGGTAAGAGCGGACATGCCACCTCATCCTCGCGAACTCGTGGTGTAGACGCGTTTGCCCGGCGCTGCCAGCCGGTTCGCAAGGGAGCGGCTACCTGAGCATGCGTCCGGCGTCTCCCCTTCCCTTCACCCGTGGCGCCCGGCTATAGTCTGAAATCCGCAACACAATCTGGTGAATGATGCCGCCTGAAAAAAGGGAAGTCCGTCCGTCAAGCCGGGGGGGACGCGCTCGCACGCCTGCCTTCTTGAAAAACGAACGCGGTGTGAAGAACTGGAAGGAAGCCAGCGCCTGGCTGGAGTGGCGCGGCATCGAGGATATCGAATGCATCACGCCGGACCAGGCCGGCGTCGCCCGCGGCAAGATGATGCCGTCGAAGAAATTCACCTCCAACACCTCGCTGGCGCTGCCTTCGGCCGTCTTCATGACGACGATCTCGGGCGGCTATCCGGAAGACGGCAACGGCTTCCACTATCCCGAGGACGACGGCGACCTGAAGCTGCTTCCCGATCTCTCGACGCTGACCGTCGTGCCGTGGGAAGAAGACCCGACGGCGGCAGTGATCTGCGACCTCGTGCATCAGGACGGCCGCTCCGTCGAATTCACGCCGCGCAACGTGCTGAAGCGGGTGCTTGCCGCCTATGACGAGCGTGGGCTGAAGCCGGTGGTGGCGCCCGAGATCGAATTCTATCTGGTGCGCAAGAACCCGGATCCGGACTATCCGCTGACGCCGCCCGTCGGGCGTTCGGGGCGGCCGATCGGCGGCGGCGCCGGCTATTCGATCGCCGGCGTCAACGAGTTCGACGAGTTGATCGACGACATCTACCATTTCTCGGAACGGCAAGGCCTGGAGATCGACACGCTGATCCATGAGGAAGGCGCCGGCCAACTCGAAATCAATCTGCGGCACGGCAATCCGATCGAGCTCGCCGACCAGGTGTTCATGTTCAAGCGCACTATCCGCGAGGCGGCGCTAAAGCACGAGATCTACGCTACCTTCATGGCCAAGCCGATCCAGGGACAGCCGGGCTCGGCCATGCATATCCACCAGTCTGTGGTCGACAAGAAGACCGGCAAGAACATCTTCTCGGCCGAGGACGGCTCCGAGACAGACGCTTTCTTCCACTTCATCGGCGGCATGCAAAAGCATGTGCCGAACGCGCTGGTGATGTTTGCGCCTTACGTCAATTCCTACCGCCGGCTGACGCAACAGGCCTCGGCTCCGGTCAACAACAAATGGGGCTACGACAACCGCACCACCGCCTTCCGCGTGCCGCGCTCGGATCCGGCCGCGCGGCGCGTCGAAAACCGCATCCCGTCTTCCGATGCCAACCCGTATCTGGCGCTGGCCGCGTCGCTGGCCTGCGGGCTGGTCGGCATGAACAACAAGATCAAGGCTGAACCGCCGGTGCTGACGACCGCCAACGCCGATGAGATCGACCTGCCGCGCGGCCTTCTGGAAGCCGTCGGCCTGTTCGAGGACGACACGGAGCTCGGCGCCATTCTGGGCAAATCCTTCGCCGCCACCTATACCGCGATCAAGCGCGCCGAGTTCGAAACTTTTATGGAAGTGATCAGCCCGTGGGAGCGGGAGTATCTGCTGCTCAACGTCTGATCGATCATGACCTATCAATCCCCGATTTCCCCCGGGCGCTCATGGTATGAGGACACCGCCGGTCCTCGACCCGAATATGCTTCGCTCGACGGCGACCGGACCTGCGACGTCGTCATCGTCGGCGGCGGTTTCACTGGCTTGTCGGCAGCCGCGCACCTCGCCAAAGCTGGCGCGAATGTCGTGCTGATCGAGGCCTATCGCTTCGGCGACGGCGCATCGGGACGCAATGGCGGCCAGCTTGGCACCGGGCAGCGCGCATGGGCCGAGGAACTGGAGGCCGAATATGGCCTTTCGCGCGCCAAGGCGTTGTTCGAGATGGCCGAGGAAGCCAAGGCGCATCTGCTGGATTTCGCGGCGACCAACGCGATCGACATCGACTATATGCCGGGCCAGCTTTCGGTGGCGCACAAGAAGCGTTACGTCGACGACTACAAGCGCCACGCCGAGATCATGGCAAGCCGCTTCGGCTATCCGCGCGTCAGCTTCATGGACAAGACGGAGACGGCGCAGCGGTTGGGCTCGTCGCGCTACTTCGGCGGCACCCGCGACATCGGCACCGGTCACATCCATCCGCTGAAGCTGGTGATCGGCACGGCGAAAGTGGCGGCGGCCGCGGGCGCGCATCTCTTCGAGCAGACGCCGTCCACCGGCATCATTTCCAATGGCGGCAAGGTGAGGGTCACGACGTCCAAGGGCACGATCACCGCCGACAAATGCCTGATCGGGGTCAATGCCTATGGCGGCAATCTTGAGCCGGTAAGCGCGGCGCATATCATGCCGATCGGCTCTTTCATCGGCGCGACCGTGCCGCTCGACGCTGCTACCAAAGTGCTACCGGGCGGCGAGTCCGTCGACGATTCCCGTTTCGTGGTACGCTATTTCCGCAAGTCGAAAGACGGCCGGTTGTTGTTCGGCGGCCGCGAGGTCTATGCCGTCAACGATCCGAAGGACATCCATATTCACATCCGCAGGCAGATCGCCGAGCTCTACCCGGACCTCAAGGATGTCGAGATCACGCATGGCTGGGGCGGCTATGTCGGCATCACGATGCCGAGAAAGCCGTTCGTGCGCGAAGTGATGCCGAATGTGATTTCGATCGGCGGCTATTCCGGCCACGGCGTCATGCTGTCGAACTTCTTCGGCAAGCTCTATGCCGAGACCATTGCCGGCAATCGCGATCGGCTGAAACTGATTGAGGATTTGAAAATCCCCGCCTTCCCGGGCGGCCGGCGATTTCGCGCGCCGCTCTTGTTTCTCGCCCTCAACTGGTTTGCTGTGCGCGACAGGATTTGAAGCTATCTCCCCAGCCGAAGCCGCCGAATCGACGCTGACGGCTTCCACGCGGCAGGTTGTGGAAGCCTTAACGGACGGCGAGAATTTCGCAATTTGGCTCACTCATGCCATAATCAGCAGTAAAAGATGCAATTATGGGCGAAAATCGGGGGATTTCGCGGGCCTTGTCCGCAATGATTTTCGGGACCGATGCCGATCGATGCCAATCCTTATGGCAATGATCGAAAGAACGTCGGCCCGCGTGTTGGAGGTGGTTTGAGTGAACGAGCCCTTCAGTTTCGGCGCGCCGCAACGGCAGCGCTTCACAATGCAGTTCGGCTATAACGTACGGCCATCCTTCCGGCAGAAGGTGCAGTCGAACGCGCATCTGGTCATTGCAGCGGTGGGCACGGTCGCGCTGCTTGGCGTGGCCGCGGTGGCGCTCTGGTTGTGCATTCCGGGCAGCGGCCGGCAGGTTGCCGCGGCCGGCGCCGAGCAGACCGTGCCGACGATCCCGGTGAAGACGACGAAGATCGCTCCGGCCGCCGCCGCGGTCAGCGTCGCAGCAGCCGCACCGCAGGCCGCGAGCAAGGCGGATGCCGTTACGCCGACGACGGCCCGCGTAGCCAGCATTCCGGCACTGTCGTCGAACAACCCCCGCTGGACCGCTTCCGACTCCAAATCCCCATCGGAGCAGGCAGCGGATAAGCCAGTTCCTTCGACGCAGGCCACCGAGCCGAGCGCTGCGCAATCAACCGACACAGCCTTCGCCGAACCGGCCGCGGAGAACGACGCCTCGGACGCGCTGTCGCAGGTTGCCGCACCCGCCCCGGCGGGCGAGACAGCCGCGAAGACGCCCGACGACAAGATGGACGGCGCCCAGACCGCCGCCATTCCCGAGGCCAAGCCGCAGGCTCCCGATGCCGATCCGGCAGCAACGGACAACGCGGCGCAGCCCAAACCGGAACCTCAGAAAGTCGGCGCGGCCGCTAACGGACGCATCTTGAGGGCCGTCACCATGCGCTCCGCACCGAAGAAGGGCGCTGCCGCGATCGTCACCGTGCCCGCCAAGGCCTCGGTGCAGGTGATGAACTGCAAGAAGTGGTGCGAGATCGTCTATAACGGCAAGCACGGCTGGGTCTACAAGAGCTACGTCAAGACGGGCGCGTGAGGCCGTTGTGCCGGCGCCGCCGCGTCCGAACCGCGATGCCGTCAGCCGCCGAAGAGGCGACGCAGGCGCTGTCGCCGGCGATCATTCCTGCGCTTTTTGACGAAATCCCGGTGCTCCTCGAACGGCACTTCGAAAAGGCCGCAATCCTGGCAACCTTCCTTCTTTCCGCAAGCGGGGATCCAGCATTTGACATCATGTGTCCAGGCGAGCGCCAAACGTTCCAGGTGGAGACTGGAAGAACTCTTGAGCAGGATGAGTTCGCCTGGCGCCGCCGTGCGCCTGAGATGATCTGAAGCCTCTTTCGGCGTGCGCAGTTCGACGAACCGGCCGCTGTCACGATCGGCCTTGCTGGCTTTCGAGCGATGGGCATGCTCCCCGACATAGATCACCTGGTCGGCAATCTCGCGCGCACTTTCATAGGCGCGCGCATATTTTGCGTTTGAACCGGCAAAGTCGGATAGCTGGCCGAGCACGATCCGCTTTCCCCCGGCCCCTGATTTCGCCACCATGTCGAAAGCGAGGGGCAGCGAATGCCACGGCGCTTTGGCGGTGTCTACGACGAAATGCGGTCCTCCGTCGACGACCACAACGTGGCAGCGGTTCGCCAACGGCACGAATGTCGCGATCCTTTCCTCCACCATTCGCGCGGGCGCGCCAAGCTCGAGCGCGGTCGCGGCCGCGGCAGCCGTCGGCAGCCAGAAATGCTCGCCCGGAAATGGTGTCTCGAGCTTCAGCGTTCCGCCCCGCCAATGAAGCGTGAAGCCGAGCGTGCGCGGATAGGCGGCGTTGATATCGGCGACGCGATAGTCGGCCGTTTCCGACTCGCCGAACGTCACGAAGCGATGCGTATCGCCGGATGCCATGGCCAATACATTGGGATCGTCGGCGTTGAGTACCCCCAGGCCGCCAAGTTCCAGCTCCTCGACCAGTGCGCGTTTTTCGCGAGCGACGTTCTCCAGCGTCTTGAAGCTGGAAAAATGCTCGAGCCGCACCATCGTCACGACGGCCACATGCGGCTTCAGCATCTGCGCCATGGGCCTGATCGTATCGACGCCGAAAGCGCCGGCCTCGAAGACGACGTAGTCGACCTCGCCACCCTTGTTCATGCGCTTGTAAAGCGTGCTGACCAACGACTTTATCGTATTGGCCAGGACCCGGGTATAGACCCGCCGGTGGCCGCCCAGGATGTGTCCGAGCAGGCTAGCCGCAGTCGATTTCCCGGAGCTGCCGGTTACGCCAATGAAAGTGGCCTTGCTTCGCGCTCGCGCACGCTTCGCCCGGTAGATTTTGAGGCGCTGCCCCAGATCCTCGCGAATTTTTCGCAGTCCGGCATTCATGGCACCCGCCTCGTCCAGGCACCGTTATGCCTTTCGCCGGATCGTCGAGTCAAACACGGGCCGCACGTCCATTACTTAGATACAGCGCCCGCCGTCGACCTCCAGCGCCACGCCGGTTATGAAGGCCGCTTCGTCCGAGGCCAGCCACAGCGCCGCATTGGCGATGTCGAGCGGAGTCGAAAGCCGGCCGAGCGGGATCGAGGCGCGGAATTTTTCGCGGATTTCAGGCGTGTCGGCGCCCATGAATTTCTCCAGCATGCCGGTCTCTCCGGCAACCGGGCAAAGGCAGTTGACGCGGATGTTCTTCGGCGCCAGCTCGATGGCCATCGACTTGGTGGCGGTGATTGCCCAGCCCTTGGAAGCATTGTACCAGGTCAGTCCCGGCCGCGGCCGAAGCCCGGCCGTCGAGGCCGTGGTCAGGATGACGCCGCCGCCCTGCCGGTCCATGATCGGCACGACGGCGAGCGCCGCATGGTAGATCGCCTTCATGTTGACCGCGGTGATCAGGTCGAAGGTTTCCTCATCGACGCCGAGCATATCGCCGTTGCGGTGGGTGAAGCCGGCATTGTTGACCATGATGTCGATGCGGCCGAACGCGCTCTTGGCGGCGTAGATCATCTCGTCGAATTCGGAGCGCAGGGACACGTCCGTCTGGGTCCAGATAGCCTTGTTGCCGATCTCGTCGGCCACCCGCTCGGCGCCCTTGGCGTTGATATCCGCGACGACTACGCGCGCGCCCTCTTCGGCAAAGCGCTTCGCCATGCCCGCGCCGAAGCCCGACGCGGCACCGGTGATGATGGCGACCTTGTTTTCCAGACGCATGGCCTTCCCGCTCATTGGATTTCCGCAGTTTTTGACGTGACTTTTCCACCTGCCGTCCGCCCGCCCCAGGCCCGGCAATATCTCCCTTAGCTTTCGTCACATTCGCGTTCTATGGTGCAGGTGCGAACGCTGCCGGAAGCCATGGCTTGCCGACAAGCTTGCCGGCAGCGCGCGAGTGTCGGGAATCATGTGGGCCGATGCAAGTGCAAGCGATTGGTCCTGCCTGTGACACCATGGCACTGGAAAATTTAAATCGATTAGAATATACCAGCCATGCTGCCGGTATCAGGCATCAAATCGGACTGACCATGACCAGCCAGATCATTCCTGTCGATCCCTTCGACTTCATCATCTTCGGCGGCACCGGCGACCTGTCGGAACGCAAGCTCCTGCCTTCGCTCTATTATCGCCAGCGCGACCATCAGTTCTCCGAGCCGACGCGCATCATCGGCACCTCGCGCGCGAAGATGAGCGACGCCGAATTCCAGGCCTTCGCCAAGAAGGCGATATCCGAGCACGTGAAACCGGCCGATGTCGATGCCAAGGAGCTTGAGACTTTCTTGGCGCGGCTTTCGTACGTGTCGGCTGACGCGACCACAGGCGCCGGCTTCGACGAACTCAAGAAGGCGATCGGCGACAGCGACCGTATCCGCGCCTTCTACCTCGCGGTGGCGCCGGCGCTGTTCGGCGATATCTCGCATCAGCTCAAGCAGAACAAGCTGATCACGCCGAATTCGCGCATCGTGCTGGAAAAGCCGATCGGCCGCGACCTCAGCTCGGCACGCGCGCTGAACGACGCCGTGGGCGACGATTTCCACGAAAGCCAGATCTTCCGCATCGACCACTATCTCGGCAAGGAAACGGTGCAGAACCTGATGGCGCTGCGCTTTGCCAATGCGCTCTATGAGCCGCTGTGGAATTCGGCGCATATCGACCATGTTCAGATCACTGTGGCCGAGACCGTCGGCCTCGAAGACCGCGTTACCTATTACGACAAGGCCGGCGCGCTGCGCGACATGGTGCAGAACCATATTCTGCAGCTGCTTTGTCTCGTCGCCATGGAAACGCCGTCGTCCATGGACGCCGATGCGGTGCGCGACGAGAAGCTGAAGGTGCTGCGGGCGTTGAAGCGCATCAACGGCAACGAGGCGCCCAAGCATACGGTGCGCGGCCAGTACCGCGCCGGCGCCTCTGCGGGCGGTCCCGTCAAGGGCTATGTCGAGGAACTCGGCAAGGACAGCAACACCGAGACTTTCGTCGCCGTCAAGGCCGAGATCGGCAACTGGCGCTGGGCCGGCGTTCCCTTCTATCTGAGGACCGGCAAGCGGCTCGCCACCCGCGTCTCGGAAATCGTCATCGAGTTCAAGCCGATCCCCTATTCGATCTTCGGCGACAGCGCCGGACCGATCTTCGCCAACCAGTTGGTGATCCGGCTGCAGCCGAACGAAGGCGTCAAACAATACATCATGATCAAGGATCCCGGCCCGGGCGGCATGCGCCTGCGCCAGATCTCGCTCGATATGAGCTTCGCTCAGTCCTTCGACGCGCGCGCGCCGGACGCCTATGAGCGGCTGATCATGGATGTGGTGCGCGGCAACCAGACGCTGTTCATGCGCCGCGACGAGGTCGAGGCGGCCTGGAAATGGATCGACCCGATCCAGAATGCCTGGGAAAGCGCCCGGCAGGAAGCCCAGGGCTATACGGCCGGAACCTGGGGGCCGTCGGCCTCGATCGCGCTTATCGAACGTGACGGACGGACATGGCACGAGAGCAATTGAGCGAGGTCAGCTACGGCTGGAACGGCTTTGCCGATCGCCAGGACCTGGCGACGGCGCTTGCCGGCGAGATCGCAGACCGGTTGACCCGGGCCGTTGCGGAACGCGGCACGGCGCTGCTCGCCGTGTCCGGCGGGACCACCCCGGCGAAGCTGTTCGCCGCGCTGTCGACCACGCCGATCGCCTGGGACAAAGTCACCGTGACGCTGGTCGACGAGCGCTTCGTGCCGCCATCCTCGCCGCGATCGAATGCCGGTCTGGTGGCGGCGAACCTGCTGCAGAGCAAGGCAGCGGCGGCGCGCTTCGTGCCGCTCTACCATGAGGCGGCAAGCATCGAGGACGCCGCGGCGGCGGACAGCGAAGCGCTGCGGTCGCTGCGCTGGCCGCTCGACGTGGTGATCCTCGGGATGGGCGGCGATGGCCATACGGCCTCGTTCTTTCCGGATGCTGGTAACCTCGAGGAGCTGCTCGACCCGGCATCCCAGCGGATCGTGCTGCCGGTGCATGCGGCGAGCGGCGGTGAGCCGCGGCTGACGCTGTCGATGGCACGCATCGTCGCCGCCGGCTTCGTCGCGCTGCACATCGAAGGCGAGGACAAGCGCACAGCGTTCAACGGTGCGATGGGTCCAGGCGCAAAAAAGCCGATCCGCAGCGTGCTCGAAGCGGCGCCAAGACGGATAGAGGTGTTCTGGGCACCCTGATTTCATATGAGGACAGCCCGGTGGCAGGGGAGGACGCTTACCGGGCTCGAAAGGACGGACCATGACAGCCAGACGCGATATCGAAGCCATCACGGAACGCATCCGCCAACGTTCGAAAGCCGGGCGAGAAGCCTATCTCGGCCGTATCGCGGAGGCCTCCAGCCGCACCGCCAACCGCGCGGTGCTGGGCTGCGGCAACCTCGCCCACGGTTTTGCCGTGTGCAGCCCGTCGGAAAAGATCGCGCTCGGCGGCGACCAGGTGCCGAACCTCGGCATCATCACCTCCTACAATGACATGCTGTCGGCGCATCAGCCCTTCGAGACGTTCCCGGCGCTTATCAAGGAAGCCGCGCGCGAGGCGGGTGGCATCGCTCAAGTCGCCGGCGGCGTGCCGGCGATGTGCGACGGCGTCACGCAAGGCCAGCCCGGCATGGAGCTGTCGCTGTTCTCGCGCGACGTGATCGCCATGGCGGCGGCGATCGGCCTGTCGCACAACATGTTCGACGCCGCCGTCTTCCTCGGCGTCTGCGACAAGATCGTGCCCGGGCTGGTGATCGGTGCGCTCACCTTCGGGCACCTGCCGGCGGTCTTCATCCCCGCCGGACCGATGACGACCGGCTTGGCGAACGACGAGAAGGCCAAGGTCCGCCAGCTCTATGCCGAAGGCAAGGTCGGCCGCGCCGAACTGCTCGAAGCAGAGTCCAAATCCTATCACGGGCCGGGCACCTGCACCTTCTACGGCACCGCCAATTCCAACCAGATGCTGATGGAGATCATGGGGCTGCACACCCCCGGCGCCTCCTTCGTCAATCCAGGCACGCCGCTGCGCGACGCGCTGACCAGAGAAGCGGCCAAGCGCGCGCTGGCGATCACCGCGCTCGGCAATGCCTACACGCCGGTCGGGCGCATGATCGACGAGCGCTCGATCGTCAACGGCGTGGTCGGCCTGCACGCCACCGGCGGCTCGACCAACCATACGATTCACCTGATCGCCATGGCCGCCGCCGCCGGCATCGCGCTTACATGGCAGGATATTTCCGACCTGTCGGAAGCCGTGCCGCTGCTCGCGCGTGTCTACCCGAACGGGCTTGCCGATGTGAACCATTTCCATGCCGCCGGCGGTCTCGGCTTCCTGATCCGCGAGCTGCTCGACGAAGGCTTGCTGCATGATGACGTGCAGACGGTGTGGGGCGAAGGCCTGCGGCCCTACGCGGTCGAGGCGCGGCTCGGCGACGACGGCAGCGTGGTGCGCGAAGCGGCACCGGCCGTCAGCGGCGACGAAAAGGTGCTGGCGCCAGCGAAGAAGGCGTTCCAGCCGACCGGCGGGCTGAAGGTGCTCGGCGGCAATCTCGGCCATGCCGTGATCAAGACTTCCGCCGTCAAGCCCGACCGGCGTGTCATCGAGGCGCCGGCAAAGGTGTTCGACAGCCAGCAAGGCCTGAACGACGCCTTCAAGGCCGGGACGCTGACCGGCGACTTCATCGCGGTCATCCGCTTCCAGGGCCCGAAGGCCAACGGCATGCCGGAACTGCACAAGCTGACCACAGTGCTCGGCATCCTGCAGGATCGTGGGCAGCGGGTCGCGCTGGTGACCGACGGGCGCATGTCGGGCGCTTCCGGCAAGGTGCCGGCGGCGATCCACGTGACGCCGGAAGCGGTCGAGGACGGTCCGATCGCCAGGATCCATGACGGTGACGTCATCCGCCTCGACGCCGATGCCGGCACGCTGGAGGTGCTGGTGCTGGGAACCGAGTTCGCGCTGCGCCGCACCGCGGATGCCGACCTGATCGGCAACGAGTTCGGCTTCGGCCGCGAGCTGTTCGCCGGCTTCCGGCAGTTGGTCGGCCGCGCGGATCATGGGGCGGCGGCGTTCGGAAACGCCTGACATATTCTCCAACAGCTCTCAAAAAAGGGGCGGCCCGATGCCGCCCCTTTTTTTGACCGCCTGGCAGTAACCCCTACTGCACCGTGATCTCGCTCCGCTCCCCGGCCTTGATCGTCACCGGCATTTCCTTGTCCTGGCCCTGGTCGGAGGCGTGCCGCACGACCACGTAGTCGCCGGCGGGAATCGTCTGCTGCCAGCTGTCGCCATAGCTCAAGCCCAGCGACTTGCGCTTGCCTTCTATGTCCTTCTTCGACGAGAACACCTCGATCGAGTAAGCGCCAGGCGCCGACATCGCCAGCACGCCGGCGTCGAGCGTGACCTTGATGTCCTGGTTGTCGCCGGCCTTGATGGTGAAGGGCTGCTCGACGACGGCGAGATCGAGGGTCGTGAGCGCGACATAGTCGTCCGGCGGCAGCCAGAACTTGCTGTCCGGACCGTAGGCGTGCTCGACGCTCTCACGGGAACCGTCGATCTTCTTCTTCGCCTTGACGATCTCGAAGCCGAGACCGGAATTGTCGGCCTTGTCGCCGCCTGCCGTATAGAAGGCATTGAGCACGGCGTGGCCGACGCCGACGACGACGTCCTTCTCGACCGTCTGTCCGGCAGCAAGCTGGATGGTCTCGCTCACCGTGCCGGCGCCGATCTGCACCGTCACCTTCTGCTCGCCGGCGGGGACAGTGGCCTTGGCGTCGCCATAGTGGGTGGTGCTGCCGCCGGGATAGGCGAAGTCGACACGCGCCTCGCCGCTGATCTCCGATCCCTGGCTCGCATGCGGATGGATAACCAGCGTACCGCCGTTGAGCGTGAACAGCGGCTTGTAAACCTGACCGGCCTCTATTCTGATCTTCTGCTCGCTTCTTGCCTCGTCGTCGCGCCCGACGACGATATAGTCGCCCGGTTCAAGATTGGTTTTCAGCTCGCCATACTCGGTCATGACCTGATCGCCGCGCGCGCCATCCGCATTGGCCTTGTAGATTTCCCAAGCATTGCTGTTGTCGGAGATCTCGGGACCTCCCTCGGCCATGACCACGCTCGGCATGAAATTGAATTCAGGCTTGGCGGGCTCGGGCGCTGGCGCGGGTGCCGGAGAGGGCTCAGGCGCCGGCGCCGGGGCCGCCACGGTCTCGACCAGCGCCTCCTGCAGCGCCTTCTCGTCGGAGGCCTGGATGTATTTGCCGCCGGTGTTTTCGGCGAGGCAGGCGATCTGCTTGCCCTCGTCGGCGGTCAGGCCGAAGCCGACGACATCGGCGGTGAAATCGACGCCGCTTTCCTTGAGCTCCTTGCCGAGCGCGCAGGGATCGCCGCCGCAGGTCTCCAGCCCGTCGGTGATCAGCACCACGGTTGCCTTGTCCTCGGTATATTTCAGCGCCTCGGCGGCCTGCTTGACCGCGGCCGTGAGCGGCGTCTTGCCGAGGAATTTCATGCTGTCGGCGGCCGCCGAAATGGCGCTGGCGGAACCGGCTTGCGGCGGCACGATCAGCTCTATGTCCTCGCAGCTGCCTTTGGTTCGATGGCCATAGGCCATGAAGCCGATCTCATCGTCGGCCGGAACCGACTGCAGCACCGTGCGCAGCGATTCACGCGCGATCTCCAGCTTCGGCTTGCCATCTATCTGAGCCCACATGGAGCCCGATGCATCGAGGATGATAATGACCTTGTTGGCGGCAAAGCCAAACGTGGTCATCGACAAAAGGAGGATCGCCGCAGCGACGCTCCGTGCCATTCCCGCCATAGAAATCTCCTGAGTGAACCCCCGTCCGCGTCGGAAAGCTATTTGACGCGGCGTTAGGATACAAGCCTGCGGGAGATGTCCCCAGCTAGGCATTCGCTCGTGGAGCTTGGGTATCAGTAGGTGGTGCGCCGCTCTTCCGATGGCGGGCGGCCAAACTGCAGCCGGTAGCTCTGCGCGAAATAGGAATGCGAGGTGAAGCCGGTGGCGATCGCCACGTCGAGGATCGGCATGTTGGTCTGGCGCAGCAATTCGCGCGCGCGTTCGAGCCTCAGCCGCATGTAATAGCGGCCGGGCGTCACGCTGAGGTGACGCAGGAAGAGGCGCTCGACCTGGCGCACCGACAGGCCCGCCGACTTGGCGAGTTGCACCGCAGACAACGGCTCATCGAGATGGTCGGCCATCAATTCGACGATGCGCCTGAGCTTTTCCGACTTGCCGGTGAGGTCGCGTTCCGGTCCGACGCGCTGGCGGTCGCCGGCCGAGCGGATGCGTTCGTGCTGGAACTGGTTGGCGACGCCATTGGCGAGATTGGAACCGAAATCGCCGCGCACGATCTCCAGCATCAGGTCGATCGAGGTAGTGCCGCCGGCGCAGGTGTAGCGCTTGCGGTCGATCTCGAAGACGTTGCCGGTGCAGTTGATATCGGGGAAGCGCTCCATGAAGCCGGCGCGGTTCTCCCAATGGATGGTGCAGCGGTAGCCGTCGAGCTGCCCGGCTTCGGCGAGCAGATAGGAACCGACCGAGAGGGCGCCGAGCGCATTGCCGCGCCGGCCCCAGCTGCGCAGCGCCGCCAGCACCTTGCTCTTGCCGGGGAATTCGGTGGTGAGGCCGACCGAGACGAACAGGATGTCGACCGGCGGCATGTCTGCGACCGAATAGTCGATCTTCAGCGGCAGGCCGTTCGAGGCCATGACCGCGTCGCCATCGGCCGAAATCGTCGTCCAGCCATAGAAGTCGCGGCCGAGCAGGCGGTTGGCCGAGCGGAAGCAGTCGATGGCCGCGGCCAGCGAGAACATCGAGAACTTGTCGACGAGCAGGAAGCCGAACTGACGGCCGCCCTGAACGGGATCGTTCGTGATCGGCCGTTCGACAGGAGCAGTAAGGTTCGGCAAGGATCTGCTTTCGATCAGAAGGACGGCCGCTTCAGCCCGGCCGCGAGGTAGGCGGAAGCTACAGTGTTCGCCATCAGCATGGCAATGGTCATCGGCCCGACGCCGCCAGGAACCGGCGTGATGGCGCCCGCGACCTTGGCCGCCTCGGCATAGGCGACGTCACCGACCAGGCGGCTCTTGCCTTCACCCTTTTCGGGCGCCGGGATGCGGTTGATGCCGACGTCGATCACGGTCGCGCCGGGCTTCACCCAGTCGCCCTTGACCATCTCCGGGCGACCGACGGCGGCGACCAGGATGTCGGCGGTGCGCGCCAGCGCCGGCAGGTCCCTGGTGCGGCTATGGGCGATGGTGACGGTGCAGTTCGCGGCGAGCAGCAGATTGGCCATCGGCTTGCCGACGATGTTGGAGCGGCCGACGACGACGGCGTTGAGGCCGGACAGGTCCTTGCCGCGCACGCGCTCGATCAGAAGCATCGAGCCCGCCGGCGTGCAGGGCACGAAGGCCGTCTCGAGCTCGCCGGTGCCGAGCTTGCCGACATTGATGAAGTGGAAGCCGTCCACATCCTTCTCCGGCGCGATCGTCTGGATCACCTTGCCGGCGTCGATATGGCCCGGAAGCGGCAGCTGCACAAGGATGCCGTGGATCGACTTGTCGGCGTTGAGATCGCCGATGATCTTCAGCAATTGTTCCTCGCTGGTGTCGGCCGGCAACGTATGCTGGAGCGAATGGAAGCCGCATTCCTTGGCGGTGCGCGATTTCGAGGCGACATAGACTTGGCTTGCCGGATCCTCGCCGACGATCACCACGGCAAGGCCGGGTTTGGTGGCTCCCTTGGCCGACAGCTCCGACGTCAGTGCCTTGACCTTCGAAACCACATCCTCGGCGACACGCTTTCCGTCAATCACTTCGGTCATCACGAACTCTCCGTTTTGAGGCCGCATCGATGCATGCCCCATGCCTCAACCCGGCATTCCGAACCGCCAACGCAAGGCGCAATCGGCCGAAATGCCGCGCGGCATTTTCACGAAAATTCGACAAGGCAATCCCGTCAAAGCGTCGTCGGATGCCGTAAACCCGAAACCCGTCGCTTTTATCGAAGGGCGAGCGGCGAAGAAATATGGGCGGTCAAGAAATACCGGCGGCTTTAGAAATAGCGGCGGCGCGAGCGGCTTTCGGTCAGCTCGCGCACCGCCTCGCGAAATTCGCGAAGGCTGGCGCGGATCTCGTCGATCTCACCCTGGTCGGCGGACGACTGTCGCGCGTCGCCCGGGACTGGCGGTTGCGGATCGTAGGAGGCGGGTGATGCCGAATAATGATCCTCATACGGATCGGTCCGGCCATGGTCCGGCCGATGGGAATAGCCCTGCTCGTATGGCGGTTGAATATTCTGCCGCGCCGAGGTTTCAGCCCCAGGGTAGCGCTCCTCCCGGCTGGGCGCGCGCCAGGCGCTTTCGGGTGGGACGGAGTCCAAGTCAACCGTTTCAGCGGGCTCGCGACGCACGAAATAGCGAACCGCCGAGGCCAGCGATCCGAAAAGCCCCGGACGGACGGCGTCATTGTCCGGCATCAGTGGCGGTGTGACGGGTTGGGCTGCAGGCGGCGCGGCCGCCGACACGGGTTGAGGGGCCGCAGGTGAGGCAGGCGGCGGTGTGGAAGACGCGGCCGGCGGCGTGAATGCCGGAGCCGGAGGCGGCGTAAATGACCTGGCCGGAGGCGGCGTGAAAGACGGGGCGGGGGGCTGCGGCGTGAAAGACGCGGCCGGCGGGGGAGCGACCGGCGGGGCCGGCGGCGGTGTCACGAGCGGCGGCGGCGTGACGAGAGGCCGAGCGGCGCGGTTGGAAGTGTTCTCCACGACTGTAAGGCGCTCGTCGACCCTGCGCCGCGAGCGGCCATCGGCCATTTCACGCAGGCTGGCAAGGATGCCGCGCAGTGCGCCGAGGCCGATGCCGGCGAACAGGCCGGCGAACAGGCCGGCCACGGCCAGCACCGCGCGCGACGGCCCCTTGGCCTGCAGTGGCGCATAGGCGTCCGAGATGACGCTGATGTTGGCCGTGTTGATATCCTTCTGCTCGCCGGTTTCCTTGGCGCGCAGCAGGAACTGCTCGTAGACGGAGCGCTTGGCGGCCGCCTCGCGCTCCAGCTCGCGCAGCGAGACAAGATTGTTGTTGACGTCGCCGCTCTGCACCTTGGCCTGCGCCAGGCGCGAGGAAAGATCCTGCTCGAGTTGGACCGAGCGCTTCAGGTCGACCTGGAGCGAAGACGCGATGCGCTGCAGTTCGGCGCCGATGCGCTCGCGCGCGCCGGCAAGCTGGGCATTCAGCGCCTCGATCTCCGGATGGCGCGGCCCAAGCTTGACCTCAGCGCGGTCGGCTTCCTGCTTCAGCGCCGCATATTGCGAGCGCAGCTCGCTCATCATGTTGGAGTTGATTTCCTCGGGCAACGTGCCGCTGAGAACCGAATTGACGTTCAGCGAGCGTGCCGAGGCGGCGCGGGCGTTGAGCTCGAGCGTGCGGGCGCGGGCGACGGAAAGCTGCTCGTTGAGCTTCAGCATCTGGTCGTCGCTGATCAGGTGACCCTGCGCGTCGACGAGGTCGTGGGTTGCCCGGAAATCCTCGACGTTGCGTTCGGCCGTCTCGACGCCCTTGCGCAATTCATCGAGCCTGGCGGTGAGTTCGTCATTGGCGCGGCCCGCGGTGCTCGACTGGATCTCGCTGGAAATCTGCTTGAAAGCCTTGACCATGGTGTTGGCGATCAGGGCAGATTTCTCCGCATTCTGCGTCGTGGCGCTGACCGAGACCACGAAGGTCTTGCCGCCACGTTCGACGTCGAGGCTGTCGTACAGTTTGCCGACCGCCAACGCGCGCTTGCGCGCTTCGTCCGCAGCACCGGCATCCTGCCGCGACAGGATCGAGCGCAGCGTCGACATCAGGCCGAATCCGCCATTGCCTTGGCCGTTGAACTCAGGATCCTTGGTAAGGTTGAGATCGGTGACGACTTTGTTGAGGACGGTGCCAGAGGTCAGGATGCGGACCTGGTTCTCGACGATGGCGAGCGTCGCATCCGAGGCGACCACGTTCTGCGTCAGGTCGCGATCGGTGAGCTTGAGATCGCGCGGGTCGACGATGACGTCGGTGGTGGCCTCGTATTTCTTCGGTGTCGACAAGGCGATGGCGACGCCCAGGGCGGCGCCCAGGATGGTCGTCGACAGGATCAGCGCCTTGGATCGCGTGATGCCGTGCATGACCTGCATCGGGTCGATCAGCGGCTTCCATTCCTCGGAAACGTCGCCGGCGGGTGGCCGGCTCGTCTGACGCGGCTCAGGCGCGGCTTGCGGCTGCTGGCTCTCCGAAGGGGTTTCATAGAACGACTCGGGCGGCGCAGATCGATCTCTTCCGCGCCAGTCATGTTCGGTTTTGACCGGCTCCGATTCCGCTTGCGCCGGATCAACGCCAAATCCGTCGGCATCGGCGGGCCGTGGATTCAACTTTCCTTCGCGCTCGGAGCGCGCGGCGCGATGGCGCGCAGCGGCGTCCTCGCGCCAGGCAGAGTTGGCCCGGTCGCCGATCGAAACCGTGTTGTCGTCGCCACGCATGGCTTGGCCGAGCGCCAGCAGGGAACGCTCGCGCCTCCAGTCATCACGGTTATCCCTGTCGACCATTGTCCTGGAACTTGCTTTCTGGCGGCTTGGGCGCGGCGGATGGGCCAATCGTTAAGCCACGCTAAACGGGCATAGGAAACAAACGGTTAATTTCGTGCCCGGACCCACAAGGTTTCCTGCCTTGTTTCGCGGCATTTCGGCTCCGCCAGAGCTGTCGCCAGAACGCCGCGTTAAACTTTCCAGCCTATGTATCGCCCCCGACATGACCCAGGCCAGCGACATGCCGCAAAGGCGGAGCTTCGCGCGGATCGGCCACTTCGTGGCCACCCGCCAGAAACTGGTATTCGATTATCTCTCGGCCATCAGCGGCGCCGGCGGCCGGCTGGTGTTTTCGCTCGCCTATTTCATCGCCTTGGCCAACACGCTTTCGATCGCCGAGTTCGGCATGTTCGCCACCGCCTCGGCCGCCGGCATCATGCTGTCGCGCATCCTGGCCTTCGGCTTCATCTCGGCGCTCTACCGCACCGCCACGATCCGCCCCAATCTGATCGGCACATTCACCGCCGGTTTCCTGCTTCTCGGCGTGTTGTCGCTGCCGTTCCTCGCCGCCGCCTCCTACATCGTCTACCTGATCTTCTTTTCCGGCACTGTGCCGCTGTCGGCCTTTGCCGCTGTCGTCTTCGCCGAAGCGCTTTTGTGGCGGCCGGTCGAGGTGGCGCTGATCGTCAACAACGGGCTCGGCAAGTTCGGGCGGGCGGCGGTGCTCGCCATCCTGGCGACGGCGCTGAGGGCAATCGGCGCGATCCTGTTCATGCTTGCCGCGCAGCATACGATCGGCGTCTGGTCGCTGTTCTATATCGGCGCCAATGCCGCTTCCCTCGTCGTCGCCTTCGTCTTCTTCTATCCCCGCCAGCGGCTGAGACTGCGCGCCGAGCTCTATTTCCGGCGGCTCGCCGATTCCATCTATGTCGCCGGTTCCGAGGTGCTGTTCTACCTGCAGATGGAGTTCGACAAGCTCCTGGTGCTGTCGATCGGCGGACCGCATCTCGCCGGCATCTACGCCATCATCATGCGGCTGGTCGACCTCACCGCGATCCCGATCCGAACCTTCTCGATGATGCTGGTGCAGCGCATGATGCGGGCGCCGGAGCTCCTGTCACGGCTGGCGGTCAAGAGCGGCATCGAAGGCGGCGTGTTCCTGGTCTCGACGCTGGCGCTGGCGTCGCTCGGCATAATCCTGCACTTCTTCCCGAATGCGCTCGGCAAGAATGTCGCCGAGGCGGCGCCGCTGGTGGCGCTGGCGGTCTGCGTGCCCGGCCTGCGCAACCTCGTCGAATACCAGGCCGAGCTGCTCTTCGCGCGCGGCCAGACGGCGGTCAGGGCAATCAATCTCGGCCTGCTCGCCGGCTTGAAGGCAGTGCTGCTCACCTATGTGCTGACGACCATCCCCGACACGGCTAATCTGGTGCTGTCGCTCAACATCGTCTTCCTGCTGCTTTATCTCGCCTCGATGCTTCTGACTTATTCGGCCATGCGTCGGCCGGCCAAGGCGATCTAGTTACCTAGTGCCAGCCAGGATTGCCGTTCGTGCGGACCGCCGCAAACGTTCGGGATTGAGGCGAAGCCTCTCAGCTTCGTCATCCACGGGTGGAGCGGGAGCGAAGCGGACGCGGAGACCCGAGGATCCATGCCGTGACTTTAGCCGAGGGATGCAGCGGAGCAGAATTCTGCGCCGCGGCGACGCCTTCACGTCACGGCATGGATTCCAGGGTCTGCGCGCGTCGCTTCGCTCCTTGCTCCGCCCTGGAATGACGACGAGAGGGATCGCTTCTGGTAGTTTCCAAGTTTCGGATCTATCAGAACTATTCAAGCCCTATCAGGTGGCGGATGCGGCCGATGTCGGTGCCGATGAAGGACTGCAAGCCGATCGCCACCTGTTCCGGCGCCATGGTGTCGACGAAGCGGCGGAACTCGTCATCCGAGAGCGGCTCGCCGTTCCAGTGGACGCGGCAGAACTCCTCCGAACCGTGGAAATGGCCGACGCCATCGAGCACGTCGTCGACATAGCGGCCATAGATCATGCATTCGGAAAATTTTCGCGCCGAGCCGAGGACGCCGACCCAGTCGCGGCCATGCACCTT
Organism: Mesorhizobium sp. WSM3859; assembly: GCF_002295065.1. Taxonomy (GTDB): domain Bacteria; phylum Pseudomonadota; class Alphaproteobacteria; order Rhizobiales; family Rhizobiaceae; genus Mesorhizobium. Next base: position 17,065 of record NZ_NSGG01000014.1, on the reverse strand, counting down.
CTCAATGCGCTCGCACATCGCGTTGACCGTCTCGCGACGCCAGGCGATCAGCGTCGAGATGTAGTCGTGGCTCGACGCGACAGCAGGATCGATGCCGAGTGCCGTGCCGGCATTGCGCGACCAGATGCGATGCTCGTCGTGTCCGTTGTTCGACAGCACGCCGTCGCGACGGAACAGCCGCACCTTGCCGTCGCGCCAGAAGGCGTTCGCGTCGAAGGGCTTCAGGAAGGCGACGTCGGAATCGCAGAAGACCAGCACGTCTTCCTTAGCCTGCCCGGCAATGGCGATGCGGCGCAGCTGCTGCACGTGCCAGCCGCGTAGCGGCTGCGTTTTGAGGCTCAGCCAGACGCGGCGGCGAAAGCCGCTCAGCGGGTCGTCGAACACGCGCAGCCAGCGCGGCAACAGGTCCCGCTCGTCGACGACGCTGCGACGGCCGGATTCCAGCTGGCGAAACAGCGCGACGTCGCGATGTTCGGTGAGGATGTAGTGATGCGCCATGCCGGTGACGTGGCGGTCGATGGTTTCGCACAAAAGCCGGCAGCGCTCGAAATCGGGCGCGTAGCTCGCGGTGACGATCGCGGCCGAGGGCATGCGCGGCAGCGGTTCGATTGCGGTGGATGTATCCGGCACGAAGCGGCTGTTCACCGGCGCGCCTCCAGCGGTCGCGGTCCGAGCGACAGCTTCTGCTTGACGACGCGCCAGAGGAAGACCGGATTGCCGACGATGTAGCGGCGCCACAGGCGGCCGGGTTCGATCCAGAGGCGGAACAGCCATTCGAGCCGCAGCCGGCGCAGCCACAGCGGCGCGCGCGGCACCGAGCCGCTCATGAAATCGAGCAGCGCGCCGACGGCCACCGGCAGCGTGCAATGGCGGCTGTCGATATGGCGCTCGATCCACAATTCCTGGCGCGGCACGCCCATAGCGACAAGCAGCACGTCAGGCCGCAGCCTGGCGATGTGCTCGAGGATCGCCGGCTCCTCGGCGGCGGAGAAGAAGCCGTCATGGATGACGACGAAATTGTGCTGCATGGCGAGCGTCGACAGCTTCGCACATGCGGCTTCGGCATTGGCGCGCGTCGTGCCGAGCAGCGCCACCGTCAGCGGGTGCGACGACGCCTGCAGGAAAGCCGGAATGAAATCGGTGCCGTTGAGATTGCTGGGGAAAGGCGCGCCGTAAAGCAGCTTTGCCGCCATGTCGACGCCGACACCGTCGGGGAGGATCAGGAAATTTTCCAGCGCCTCGGCAAAGACCGGGTCGGTGCAGGCCAGGTTGGCGTTGTGAGCGTTGAGGAAGCTCACCTTGGTGAAGCGGTGCTCGTCGATCAGCCTGGTGAGCAACGAAATGGCCTCGTCCCAGCGAATGGCCAGCACCGGGATGCCCAGAATGGTCTTGAGCGTGTCGAAGCCGAAGGCGGCGCGCGCGGTGTGCATGTTCATGCGGCGACCTCCTGCCTGACGGCGCCAAGCTTCTCCAGGCCAAGCCCGATCGCGGCGTCGAGCGCCTTGAGCTGGCGGCGATGGAAGGCGCCGCCGTCGACGTCGCGGACATTGGCGGCGGCGGCCTGGAGAGCGGCAGCGAAAGCGATCGGATCGTCGGTCACCACGCAATTGTCGGGACGATAGCCGATGCCGCGCAGCGAGCGGCTGGTGGCGACGAACGGCAGGCCGAGCTCGAAGGTCTCGATGGTCTTCAGCTGCACGCCGCTGCCGGCGGTGCTGATCAGGGGAATGACGGCGGCGCCGCGCACGAAGGCCTGCGCATCCGGGACCCTGCCGACGAAGGAAACGCCGGGATGCGCCGAGCTGACGCCGGAAGGCATGTTACCGGCGATCCTGATGCGGAAATCCGGCTTCAGATGCGGCACGACTTTGTTCAGGAACCAGTCGAGTCCGATACGGTTCGGCTGCCAGGTCCAGGTGCCGATCAGCGCGGCGTCGCACTCGATATGGCGCTTCGCCTTGCTTGCCGGCGCCTGCGCGCGGGTCACCAGCGGCAGCACCGCCGAGCGTCTGTCGGAGGCAACGCCAAGCGCCGCGCGGTCTTCCTCGGCCAGCGTGAAGACAAAGCGCGCGGCGCCGCAAAGGCGCTCCTCCATGACCTTGAGCAGCCTGGCTTCGCGGCGGAACATCCAGCGCTGAAGCGCACTGCCGGCCGCGGCAGCATTCTCCTCGGCCGAGCGATGCTCGACATTGTGCGCCACGAAGACGAATGGACGGTCGGCGAGAACCTTCTCAAACGCTCCGGCGAACTGCACCGAATTCAGGACATAACCGTCGAAAGGGCCCGCGCGATCGATCGCGGCTCGGACCTGCGCGTCAGGAACGACACGCAGCTTGACCGAGGCAAAGGTAAGGCCGGAGAGAACCGCCTTGCCGAGCCAGACAAATTTCTGCAGCGGCGAGGCGCTTTCGGTGCGGACCTCGACGGCGTCGAGCACAATGGTGTTTTGCGGATCGGACGGAGACTTGCCCGGCCAGATGAAGCCGATGACCGTCACGCGCACGCCCGCGCGCCGCAGCGCGTCGATGATCGCGGCGTTGGCAATCTCGTAGCCCGAAGCGAGAGCGCCGTCAGGCACGATCGATGTGGCGAACAGCAGATGCATTTCACCTATCCTTAGGTGCAGCCGGTAGCAAAACGCGGTGAAGCCTTGATTAAATGGCACCGTCAAAGGCCAAAGACCCGGCTTTTCCGACAGCCGGGCGAGAAGGTGATTAACGAAACGTTATCACCGCGATGCTATCGAGGCGCGAACCCACGCTGCTCAAAAACGGATGATCCCTTTGCCGTCCGACGCTTCTGTATCGACCGCGGGACGGTCGCCGGGGCTTCCCGCCGAGAGCGTCGAGGCGGTGGTGACACTGCCGACCTTCAAGCGACCGAAGCAGGTGCTGGAAACCCTGGCTTCGCTCAAGGCGCAGCGGACCGAAAGGCGCTTTGCCGTCATCGTCATGGAAAACGAGGCCGAGGCGCGCGAGGGCGCCGCCGCAGTGCTGCCGCTTTTCGAAAGCGGCGAGATGCCCGGCCTGGTGATCATCGCGCATGAGCGCGGCAATTGCAGCGCCTACAATGCCGGCTGGCAGACGGCGATCCTGCAGTTTCCCAATTTTCGCCACCTGCTGGTCATCGATGATGACGAGATCGCCGAGCCAGATTGGCTGGAACGCATGTGCAAGGCCGCCGAGACGCTTCATGCTGACATTATCGGCGGCCCGCAGATGCCCATCTTCGCCGATCCGAGCCACGCCCGATGGGCCGAGCACCCGGTCTTTGCGCCGCCCTATCGGGAAACCGGCCGCGTGCCGGCGCTCTATTCGTCCGGCAACCTGCTGGTGGGACGCAACGTTCTCAAGGCCATGGGACCGCCCTTCCTCGACCTCAGGTTCAATTTCATGGGCGGCGGCGATTCCGACTTCCTCAGCCGTTCGGCGCAAAAAGGCTTCGTGCTCGGCTGGTGCGCCGAGGCAAAGGTCAACGAGACCGTGCCGGCGCGGCGCGTCGAGGCCGACTGGATCCGCGCCCGCAGCCTGCGCAATGGCGTGATATCGACGCTGGTCGAAAAGAAGAAGCGGGCCGGCACACCGTTTGCCGGCCTTAAAGTTCTCCTCAAAAGCCTGGCGCTGCTTGCAGCCTCGCCGCTGCGCGGCGCCATCCGGCTGGCGCGCACCGGCTCGCTGACCACGGGCCTCTATCCGGTCTATGTCGCGCTCGGCCGGGTGCTTGCCGAATTCGGATATGCCAATGAGCAGTACCGGCAGCCTGAGAAGAATTGAGCGCGCGCCGCTCGGCGCCGCCTTCACAAGGGAAGGCGTGGCGACGGCCATCGCCGCGCTCCTGTTCACCGTCATCATCGTCTCGTTCCGGCCGTTCCAGCCAGCCGGCGCGGAACTGACCGGCGACGGCGGCGACATCGTCAACCAGCTCGGCTTCGGTTCGCTCGGCGCAGTCTCCATCTTCGCGCTGCTCGCCTTCGCCGATCCCCGCGTGGTGCGCTCGCTGGTGAGCCCATCATGGGCGCTGATGCTGGGCTTCTTCTTCCTGTCGGTGGTGCTCGCCACCGATCCGCCCGCAGCCATGCGCGCGGCCTCCTTCACCATGATCGGCATCATCACCATGGCGACGATCCTGGTGCTGCCGCGCGACGCCGATTCCTTCGCCCGCGTGATCGTCTTCACCGCCGTCGTGGTGATCGGCCTCTCCTATATCGGCCTGGTCATCTTTCCGCATGAGGCGCTGCATACCGCCGATTCGCAGGAGCCCGAGCATGCCGGTCTGTGGCGCGGCGTCTTCACGCACAAGAACATCGCCGGCCCGGTGATGGCCTGTTTCAGCTTCGCCGGGCTCTATCTATTCCGCCGCGGTCAGCGCTGGTGGGGCGCCGGCATCTTCTGCGCGGCGATGGTGTTCATGCTGCACACCGGCTCCAAGACGACCGCCGGACTTGTGCCGTTCTCGATCATGATCGTCGTGCTGCCCAGCCTCATCGGCATGCGGCTCGGCACACCAATCCTGTTCGCGCTAGCGATCGTCGCGACCGCCGTCGGCACGCTCGGCATCGTCTTCATCCCGCCGGTGAAGCATCTGGCGGCGATCTATTTCCCCGATCTCACCTATACGGGACGCACGACGCTTTGGGAGTTCGCCGGCGAGATGCTGGCGAAGAAGCCGTGGACCGGCTATGGCTATGAAAGCTTCTGGGGGACGCCGCTGCTGCTCAACCAGGACCAGCCCTTCGACAGGCCCTGGGACATCCGCACCATCGTGCATGGCCATGACGGCTATCTCGACATTGCCGTGCTGATGGGCATCCCGGCGCTGTGCGTCGCCATCTACACCTTCCTGATCGCGCCTTTGCGGGATTACATGCGCATCCCGGCGCGCAAGGAAAACATCTTCCTCGGCGACTTCTTCATGATGGTGGTGCTGTTCACGGCGCTGAACGGCTTCCTGGAAAGCTTCTTCTTCCACCGCGGCGACCCCGTCTGGCTGTTCTTCGTGCTGGGCGTGCTTGGTCTCAGGCAAGTCTCGCTGCGGCCGATCCCGGTTCGCCGCCTTGGCTGATCGCTGGACGAGAAGTCTCAACCAAACTGGACTTTTCCGCCGGCGCTCAAGCGTCTAAGGAAGTTCCGGTTCTCGGAGGCTTTCATGACGATCAGGCTCGTTCTCGCCGGTTGCGGCAATATGGGTTACGCCATGCTCTCGGGCTGGCTGAAATCCGCCAAGCTCGAACCGTCGGCGGTGTTCGTGGTCGAGCCCAACGCGGAACTGCGCCAGCGCGCCGAACATCTCGGCTGCCGCGCCGCCGCCGAGGCCGCGGGCATTCCGGCCGATGCCGTGCCCGATCTGGTGGTCATCGCCGTGAAGCCGCAGGTGATCCGCGAGGTGACGGCTGACTACAAGCGCTTCGGCGACGGCCGCACCACGTTCGTCAGCGTCGCCGCCGGCACGCCGGTCGCCACGTTCGAAACTATCCTCGGCGAGCATGCACCGATCGTCCGCTGCATGCCGAACACGCCGGCTGCGATCGGCAAGGGCATGATGGTGGTATTCTCCAACCCGCTGGTGTCCGACGACGTCCGCCGCTTCGTTGTCGAACTGCTTTCGGCAAGCGGCGTCGTGACGACGATCGACGATGAGGGCCTGATGGATGCCGTGACGGCCGTCTCCGGCTCCGGCCCGGCCTATGTCTTCCACTTCATCGAGGCGTTGACGGTTGCGGCCGAGAAGGCCGGCCTGCCGGCCGAGACCGCCAAGCTGCTCGCCATGCAGACCGTTTTCGGGGCGGCCTCGCTCGCCGCTGAAAGCGACGAGGAGCCTGGCGTGCTGCGCCAGCAGGTGACCAGCCCCAACGGCACGACCGCCGCCGCGCTCGCCGTGTTGATGGGCGGGGACCGGCTGACGAAACTTGTGACGGAAGCGGTCGAGGCGGCGCGGCTCAGGTCGATAGAGCTGGGGAAGTGACCTTCGCCCCATACAGCATCTCGTCCTGGAGCTTGCGCAGGGCGTAGAGCCGCGTCGTCTTGTCGGGCGACGCATTGTCCTGCGTCAACAACTCGCCCTTCTTCACCGGCTTCAGCACCTTGCCGCCTTCGAGCAAGCCGACCGGGAGGGCCCGGTTCGCCCGGGCATCGGCAATGGTCATGGTCCAGGAGCGGTAGCAGGTTTCGCCGATGGCATCGAAGGTCTCCCCGGCGGCAAGGTCGCGCTTGGCGACCGCGCAGACCTCCGCCACCGGCCTTGGCAAAGGCACCATGTCGGGCTTGCCGTAGAGCATGATGCGGGCGGCAGTCAGCGGCACCTCCAGCGAGGTCAGGTGATAGGGCCGGAACAGGCCGTAATAAGGGCCCTTGCCGACATGCAGATCGTCCATGCGCTCGACGACCCGCGGATGCATCGCCTCGACGATGACGAACACGCCAGGCGCCACCCCCTTGCCGATCGTATAGTCGACCACGCCTTTCCGGGAGAGCAGGCCGCCGTCCTCTTTCGGGATCAGCACCTTGGTCAGTTGATCGCGATCGGCCTTGGGGCCGTGCATGCCAGGCACATCCGGGACCAGGCCGGTGGCGTTGGCGATGGCGCACATCTCGACCATGGTCTTCGAGCCGTCGACGAATTCGACCAGCATGCGCGGGTTCATGTTGCGACGTTCAGCCTCCTCCCGGTAGTCGTCCGGAACGGCGTCATGGTTGAGCGGATTGTTCTTGCCCTTGCCCGCCGCGACGATGGTCAGTCCAAGCGCCGAGGCGAATTCGATCAGTTCCATGCAGCTTGACGGCTCGTCGCCCGCGCCGACCGAATAGACCACACCCAGCCGGTCGGCCTGCTGCTTCAGGTAACAGCCGATGGTCACGTCGGCTTCGACATTCATCATCACCAGATGCTTGCCATGCTCCATGGCCATCAGATCGAAATCCGCCGCGACGCCCGGCTTGCCGGTGGCGTCGATAACGACGTCGATCAGCGGATTGGTGACCAGCATCTCGTTCGAGGTGATGGCGATGCGGCCTCCCTCGATCGCCTGGGTGACCTTGGAGGCGGTTTCGGCCTCGGCAGCCATCGCCTCGTCGCCATAGGCGATGCGGATCGCCTCGCGGGCGGTGTGCGGACGCCGCGTGGAGACGGCCGCGATCGAAATGCCCGGCATCAACATGCCCTGCGTCACCAGATCGGTCCCCATCTCGCCGGAGCCGATGACACCGACGCGCACCGGCCTGCCCTCGGCGGCGCGCCGGGCAAGATCACGGGCAAGCCCGGTCAGGACGACATTGGTCATGCAAGAAGATCCACTGCTTTTTGATCCGGCCCGCAATACAGGGAACGATCACCGTTTGCCAACCAAACCAGCCGGACATGGCGATTTCTTGCGCATTGTTTGCAAAGGCGCAGCAGATTTTCCCCGGCGAGCCGCGACCTTCTGGTTTTCGCCGTGCGACCGGCTAATGTCGGACGAGCTGACGCAAGGGGAGGTTGGACATGACGGAGTTCACGCCGAAATTCGATCTGAACGGCAAGGTGGTGCTGGTCACCGGCGCTACGCGTGGCATCGGCCGCGCCTGCGCGCTCGCCTGCGCAGGCTCCGGCGCCGACATGGTGGTGGGTGTGCGCAGCGCCGCCGATGGCAAGGCGCTCGTCGCCGAGATCGAAGGCATGGGTCGCAAGGCACTCGCCGTGCACATGGACCTGACCGATCTCGCGACCGTGCGCAGCGCGGTGGCCGAGGCGCATACCGTCTTCGGCCGCATCGACGTGCTGGTCAACAATGTCGGGCTTGGGCCGGAAAACCTGGCCGAGAACGTCACCGAGGCGGATTTCGATCTTACTGTCGACGTCAATTTGAAGGGCACGTTCTTCACGACGCAGGCGGTCGGCCGGCTGATGATCGCGCGGAAGTGCGGCCGCATCATAAACATCAGTTCGCAGGCCGGCACGGTGACGCTGAAGGGCGAAGCGATCTATTGCATGTCGAAGGCCGCGATAAACCATCTCACCCGCTGCCTGGCGGCGGAATGGGCGCAGCACGGCATTGCCGTCAACAGCGTCGCGCCGACCTTCATCTGGACCGACGGCACCCGACCCTCGCTCGCCGACAAGGATTTTCACTCACATGTGCTGGGGCATATTCCGCTCGGCCGCATCGGCGATCCGATCGATGTAGCCGGGACCGTGGTGTTTCTGGCGTCGCCGGCGGCGTCGCTCATCACAGGCGCCAATGTCCTGGTGGATGGCGGTTGGTCAGTGGCCTAGGGCGCTTTTCAACGGACTGGATGCGGCCCGAGCGGATCACGGCGCGCGGTCTGAAATATGCCTGTGTGGAGCCACCGCCACGAATCGTCGTTGGTTGCAGATCATTAACCATAGCGGCCTGATTTGGGCGGACTGCCTGTCGCCTGCGGCGCTGGGTTCTGTGCCATTTTTGCTACAGGCTTTGGCTCGAATGCCCTGAATCGCACTTTTAAGTGGTGCCTAATCCATTATGCGCTCACATCCTGGAAAAATCTGATAGATACTGACCGAAAGCTCCGGTGGCAGGCTTGGGCAAATAAGCGCCAATAAAAACAACATGGCGCGGGGATAGTCACGGGGTAGAAATGACCAGGACGGGTAAAGTAACCGTCGGCTGGCGCATCGCGCTTGCCATTACGGTGTCGATGCTGGCTTGCGGTAGCGCCAGCGCACTCACACTCAAAGAAGCCGTTGCCGTCGCAGTGGAATCCAATCCGGAGATTGGCCAGGCGATCGAAAACCGCGAAGCGATCGAATTCGAGCTGCGCCAGGCGAAAGGCCTTTATCTTCCGAGCGTCGATCTGGAAGCGTCGACAGGCGTTCGCCGCCTGGACAATGACACACGGCGCGCGCTCGACGAGGATCACAAAGCCCTCTATCCGAACGAGGCCGACCTTACCGTCTCGCAGACGCTTTACGACAGCGGCGCAAGGCGGGCGGAACTAAATCGTCAGGCCTCGCGGGTCGACGGAGCTTCCTTCCGGGTTCTGGAGCGGTCCGAGTTCATCGGGCTCGCGGTCGTCCAGGACTATCTGGAGTACATGCTGCAGGCTTCGATCGTGGCCGAGGCCAAGAAGAACCTTGGCTTTCATCAGTCCATTCTCAGCGACATCAAGCAAGGCATCGCGGGCGGCGCGCTCAACGACGCCGACCGGCAGCAGGCCGAGGAACGCCTTTTTGCCGCCAAGGCGCGGATGCAGGAGGCAGCCGAAGAACTCGAGGCGGCCAAGATCCGCTTCTTCAAGAATGTCGGCAAGCCGCTGACCAGCCCATCGCGGCCGGCCGACGTCTCAGCCGCCCTGCCCCGGTCGCTCGACGATGCGATCGGGCTTGCCAGGCAGAACAATCCGCGTGTCCACATGGCCAACAGCGATATCGACGCGGCGGCTTCGCTGGTTGATGCGGCGCGGGCGAAATTCGGTCCGACGATCACCGCCGAGGGTGTTGCCCGCGGCGGGTCCGATATCGATGGCGATAATGGCGACACCAGCGACCTGCAGGCTCGGGTGGTGCTGCGCTGGAATCTGTACCGCGGCGGCATCGACAAGGCCAACGAGCAGGAACAGATCCGCCGCACCAGCGAGCAGCGTCTTGCGCTGCATCAGGTGCTGCGCGAGATCGAGGAAGCCGTCCGCACCTCGTGGGACCGCAGGTTCCGCCAGGCGGAACTGGCAAAGACGCTGCGACAGCAGGCGGCCACCAACGAAAAGCTCGTCGCCTCCTATCGTGAGCAGTTCAAGGTCGGACAGCGCTCACTGCTCGATGTGCTCGATGCCCAGAACACGCGCTTCAACACTGCGACACTGGCCGACACGTCGTCCTACGCGTCGCTGTTCGCGCAATACCGACTGCTGGCCGCAACCGGGGAATTGCTGAAGACGCTCAACATCCAGCCGGCCAAGCAGTCCGCGGCCTACGCTCGTGAGGAATTCGGTGTGCCGGCTACGGCCGATACCGAGACCTATGCGCGGACGCCGTCGGAGCAGAAGAACGATCTGCCGTTCGACATCCTCGCGCCGGTCAGGAAAAAGTAGCCGATGTAAGCATCGATCCCTCAGTCCTTCGGGGCGGATCGTGAACCAGCAACCTCATATCTTGTCGCCCAAGGAGGCTTTCAAAGCCTGCTTCTGCGCCGTTGCGGCCTATCTCGGCAGGCCGAGCGCGGAAACGGTGCTGTTTGCCGGGGTGCCGATTTCGGAGACGCGCATCGAGCCGGATGAAATCCGCCATCTGGCCGAGCGCATCGGACTGGAGGTCCAGGATTTCAGCCATCGCGATTTCCTGCGCGGCCGCTTCGATCTTCCGGCGATCGTCTTCCGCGTCAGCCAATTGCCGGTCGCGCTCCTGGCGGAAATCGAGGGCGGGCAATATCTGACGGCGCCGCAGGAAAACGGCCGCACCACGATTGACAGGGCGGAACTCGCCGAAAACTACATCAGCGGCGGCACGTCCTTTTCGATCAGCTACGCCAACACCGCCGAAGAGATGACCGTCGGCACTGCCGCGCGGATCGAGAGGCGCCACTGGCTGACCGGCACCATGGGGGCGTTCTGGCGCACCTATTCCAAGGTGGTGCTGTCGGCGGTCTTCATCAATCTGCTGGCGATCGCCTCGCCGATCTTCACCATGAATGTCTACGACCGCATCCTGCCGAACAAGGCGATCTCCACGCTTTGGGTGCTGGCGCTCGGCATCGGCGCGGCCATCCTGTTCGACCTGCTGCTCAAGACGGCCAGGGCGTCGCTGATCGACTATGCCGGACGCAAAGCGGATCTGCGGATATCCTATCTGCTGTTCGAAAAAGTGTTGAACTCCTCGCTTTCGGCGCGGCCCGGGTCGACCGGCGAATATGCAAACCGTGTCACGCAATACGAGTTCGTGCGCGAGTTCTTCACTTCGAACACCATCAGCGTCTTCATCGACACGGTCTTCGTGTTCGTCTTCCTGGCTGTGATCTATGCCATTGGCGGCTGGCTGGTGATCATACCGGCGCTGGCTTTCGTCGTCTCCGTCTTCGTCGGGCTGATCACGCAGCGGCGGATCGGCAAGCGGGTCGCGGCCTCGATGAACGAGGCATCCCAGCGCCAGGCCCTGCTGGTCGAATCCATTTCCACGCTGGAGACGATCAAGTCGCTGCGCGCCGAGGCCTATCTGCTGCGCAAATGGGGCGAGCACTCGAAGAACGCGGCCAACACGTCGGAGAAGATCAAGGAGCTCTCGGCGGCGGCGGGCAACATCACCGGCGCAATCCAGCAATTCGTGACGGTCGCCCTGGTTGTGGCCGGCGCCTATGCCTTCTCCGAAGGCCAGGTCTCGACGGGCGCCATCATCGGCACCGTGATGCTTGCCGGCCGCGCCGTGGCGCCACTCGGCCAGATCGCGATCACGCTTGCGCGCTTCCGGCAGGCCATGCTGTCGCTCAGGATCATCAACACGATCATGTCGCAGCCGGAGGACCGCCCCGATACGGTCGGGTTCGTCAACCGGCCGATCCGCAGCGGCGCGCTCGTCTTCAGGAATGTCGGTTTCGCCTATCCTGGCACGGAAAACGAAGTTCTGAGCGGGCTCAACATCGCGGTCAGGCCCGGCGAGCGGATCGGCATCATCGGCCGCATCGGTTCCGGCAAGACCACGATGGGCCGGCTGATCGGCCGGCTTTTCCTGCCGACTTCAGGGGAGCTGCTGCTCGACGGCATCGACATCCGCCAATACCACCCGTCGGAGGTTCGCGCCGCGGTCGGCATCGTCGCGCAGGCAGGCGACCTGTTTTCGGGAACCATCAAGGAGAACCTTTTGATGGCGGCGCCGGAAGCGACCGACGAGGAGATCATCGAAGCGGCGAAGGCCGCCGGCGTCGACGACTTCGTCTCGCGGCATCCGCGCGGCTACGACATGAATGTCGGCGAGCGCGGCACCAATCTCTCGGGCGGGCAAAGGCAGTCGGTGGCAATCGCCCGGCTGCTTTTGACCAGGCCGAAGATCGTCTTCCTTGACGAGCCGTCGGGTTCGATGGACCTCGCCTCGGAACGGCAGTTGATCAGGCAGCTCAAGGTGGCGTTCGACCGCAGCACGACGCTGATCGTATCGACCCATCGCTACAGCATGCTGGAGTTGGCCGACCGCCTCATCGTCATCGAGCAAGGCCGCGTCGTCGCCGACGGGCCAAAGGAACAAGTCATCCAGGCACTGCAGAAAGGCAGTGCCTGACCGGAACGCGGACATGCTTGCAAGGGAAGACCGGCCACCTCTTTTCGCCTCGGCGTCCGTCTACATCGTCGGCGCCCTGTTCGTGTGCTTCACGGGCTGGGCATCATTTGCCGAGGTGGACGAGATCGCGCGCGGCGAAGGCAAGGTGATACCCGCCTCGAAGACGCAGGTCATCCAGGCCAGCGAAGCCGGCGTCGTGCAGGAGATCGCCGTCCAGATCGGGCAGACCGTCAAGAAGAACGACCTCATCATCCGACTCGACAATTCGGGCAACACATCGAGCCTGGGTGAGGAGAAGGCCAAGGCGCGAGCGCTGCGGGCACGCATCGCGCGGCTGCAGTTCGAGCAGAGCGGCAATGTCGAAGGGTCCTTCCCCTGCCCCACCGAAATCCAGACGGCCGCGCCGGAAATCTGCGACAACGAGCAAAAGCTGCTCGTCGCGCGCCGCGACAATTTCGAGGTCAAGCTGTCCGTTCTCAAATCGCGCCTCGACCAGCGCGAGAAGGAACTGGACGAGGCCACCGCCAATTCCGACCGCCTGTCCAAGAGCCTTGCCGTGACCGACCAGGAAGCGGCGCTGGTGGAACCCATGGTCAAGAAGGGCCTGATGGCCAGGACCGAGCAGATCCGCGTCGAGCGCGAGCAGACCGACCTGCACGGACAGCTGACGCTGGCCGGAGAGACCATCAAGAAGACCCAGGCGGCAATCACCGAGGCGCAGCTTCAGGTGAACGAGCTCGGCCTGCAATTGCAGCAGGAGGCGCTGAGCGACCTGACTCAAGCACTGGCCGATCTTTCCGTCGTCGACGAGACCATCCGCGGCGCCACCGACAAGGTCGCGCGCACCGATATACGCTCGCCGGTCGACGGCATCGTCAACACGCTCGACGTCAACACCCTCGGCGCCTTCGTGCAGCCGGGCGCAGTTGTCGCCGGCATCGTGCCGACATCCGAGACGCTGCTGGTCGAGGCACGGGTTTCGCCGCGCGACGTCGCCTTTATCCAGCCGAACCAGGAAGCGCTGATCAAGGTCACGGCCTATGACTTCTCGATCTTCGGCGGCATCGAGGGCAAGGTCTCCAATATCACCGCCGACAGTCTCGTCGACCAGAAGACGGGCGAACCCTACTACCAGGTGCGCGTCGCCACCGAGAAGTCGACGCTGACAAGGAACGGCAAGACCTATTCGATCATCCCCGGTATGATCTGCTCGGTCGACATCAAGACCGGACGCAAGACGATCCTCAATTATCTCTTGAAACCAATCAACAAGGCGCGTCAGGAGGCGATGAGTGAACGATAGCGCCATCCGCCCGGACACTCCGCGCGAACGGCTGCTGCCGGCCCTCGTGGCCGAGGATTTCGGCCCCGAGTTCCGCGTCGTGGCGCGCGGCGGCGTGCGTCGCGGCATCCGGCTGGAACGAGCCTTCTGGGTGTCGCTGAAGCACATGGCGGAAAGCCGCAAATGCACGATCGGCATGCTGGTCGAGGAGATCGCCGAGCAGCATCCCGACCAGGGCAACCTCACCTCGGCGATCCGGGTCGCCTGCATGCGCGGCCTTGTCGAGGAAAGCATGGAGCTGCGCAAGCTCGCCTCGATCCGCACGATCACCGCGATCCTGGTCGCCTGCCCCTCGCCGGCCTTCGCGCTGTCTTCGTCGAAGAAGATCCTGGCCTTCAACACGCCGTTCCAGCAACTGGTCAGGCGCCAGTTGCCGAGCGCGCCGGGAGAGGATGGGCGGCAGGATTTGAAGCTGGCGCTCGATCTCAACGTCACCGACATCTTCGCCAGGCTCGACGCCAATGGCGAAACGCCGGTCACCAGCGGCTTCGTCATCGGCGCCGGCGAGCGGCGCTATCGTGGCCAGCTCAGCGCCGTGCGCGCGCCTGTCGCCGAACCGGAACTTCTGATGGCCTTCGTCTTCAACGGCTGAACCCCGGCGCAGCAATTTTGCCGCCAGATGGCCTTGCAGCGAGGCTGCGGACCTTGGAAGCGGCTTCGCTTGTTTCGCGGGCGCGATGCGCTTCCCTATCTCACATAATCAGGCCCACGCGGGGGCGTCACGGCTGGCTCGGCGATCCTTCGCCAGGCGCCACCGTCGCGAAGCCGCCGGCTATGTCGGCGATCTGAGCGCCGGACTTCGATCCGTGGATCCAGGCGCGATCGGTGCTGAAGGAATAGAGCGGAACATAGTCGGGCAGGTCGCTGTCGCGCAGGACGGCGTTGCCCAGGCTGTCGAGGATGAAGGCGCCGCTTGCCGTGCTGACCGACAGCACGGCATGGAAGAACTTGCGGCGGCGATCCTGAAGCACCACCAGCGACATGCTCTGCGCCGGAATGCCGGCTCTGAGCAGCGCCGCCATCTTGAGTATGGCGAAGTCCTCGCAATCGCCGGCGCGATGCTCGAGGATTTCCGACGGCTTTGCCCAATAGTCGAGCTTGCCGTAGACGACGCTGTCCTTGCGATAGGCGATCAGGCGGTTGATGCTTGAGTTGACGAAGGACAGCTTGTCGCGAAAGCCCTTGCCCGCGGCGATGTCGATGATCTCGGAGAAAGTCGGGCTCTCGCGATCGCAGGCGCTGCCCGCGGTGCAGTCGACGATTGCTTTATAGACGGGAGTCCAGCGCGCCGCGACCGGGAAGTTGCGCATCGACAAGGCGACGGAGCCGAAAACGCCGGGAATGATCGCGGCGGTCTGGATCGGGTCGATGCCGGGTTCGGCCTTGGCGCCGGAAAGCGCTTCAACCTCAGCCGCCGGCGCGTAGCCAGCCGAAATGTCGGCGATGCGGTATACGGCGGCTGGCTGGCGGGACTGCGGCCGGGCCAGCGAAACGCCGCCGAGGCTCGCCGGCGCAAGCACATTTTGCAGAGCCGGTTCCAGGCCCGAATCCACGCTGGCGGATGATGGATTTGCCAGGCCGGCAAGGCCGACAGCCAGCAAGAGAACCCTGATCCCCGTCGTTCCCGGGGCTGCTTTTTGTATTTTCATAACGCCCACCTTTGACTGTGGACGCTAGCAATCTTGTCTCAAATTATCGGAAAGGAAGGTGGGTAAATTTCCGCGAATCACTCTATTCTATTTTCGATCAAATTTTATTCAAATTTATACTTTCATTTACCGAACCGGCTCCGAGTGCAGCCACCGATCCCGAGCCCCTCAAGATCATACATAAGGGAGTATATCATCGCAATTTACCAAGTGTAAAAAATGCGATTCTCTACATATTCGAATATATGAAATAGATGAAAGGTCTGTTGCAAAGTCCGGGCCTGACATGTCTCTTTCCGGGAAATGCCGGAGGGGCTTGAGCTATGACGACCAATATCGAATTCGACGCCGTTTCAAACTCCTGGGACGAGCACACGACTGTTGGGGAACATCCGATCTCGACGGGCGTGCAAGTCGCCCAGGCTGCGAGCGGCCAAGCCGCGCAGGGCAGTGAGCCGGTGCCGGTTGACGTCGGCAAAGGTGCGCCGGCACAGGGCGCGGACAATGCGCAGGGCGCAAACGCGCAGGATGCGAACAAGGCGCCGGCGGCGAATGCCGCGGCTGCGAATGTACCGCACGAGTATCATGCCGAAGCCGGCAATGTCGTGAAGCTCCCGGCCAATGTCTCGATCGACAACATCAAGGTCGATGGGCACAACCTCGTGCTGGTGCAGCCCGACGGATCCGAGATCGTCATCAAGGACGGCGCGCTCAACGTGCCGACCTTCATCATCGGCGATGTCGAGGTGCCGCGCGTTGCGCTGATCGCCGCGCTCGAGGCGAGCCATGTCGATGTCGCCTTCGGCGCCGATGGCTCGATCTCGGCCGGCGGCAATGGCTCGCCGAGCAGCGCGGGCGGCAATTTCGAACAGCCTCCGGGCGGCATCGGCGACGGCTTCGGCCTTACCGCCCTTCTGCCGCCGACGGACCTGGCGTTCGGCCAGCCGGAGCATCGCGAGCTGTTCCCGGGCCTGGTGCGCGAAGATTCCACGCCGACGATCATCGACCTGACGCCTTCGGTAGATGGCGGCGACACCACCGTTGATGAGAAGGGCTTGCCGGCAAGCTCAGGGTCGGAAGGCTCTGGCGAGGCGCAGGATCCCGCACCCAACACCGATCAGTCCGAGATCAACACCGGCAACTTCACCATCAACTCGCCCGACGGCATCGGCTCGGTGAATATCAACGGTCAGGTGATCAGCGCCGCCGAGCTCGCCAACAGCGCGTCAACGCCGATCGACATCACGACGCCACTCGGCAACACGCTGACCATCAACGGCTACGACCCCGCCACCGGCCAGGTGAGCTACACCTACACGCTGCTGCATGCCGTGAACCATCCGGCAGGCAGCGATCCCGTCTATGACGACATGACGGTGACCGTCACCGACTCGGACGGCGACGTCTCGCTTCCCGGCACGCTCTCGGTCCAGATCGTCGACGACGTGCCGACGGCCGTCGCTGACACCGATGCCGTGGCTGCAGGCTCACATGCGCCGATCGACGGCAATGTCATTACCGGCGCCGGCAGCGACGGCAACGCTGCGGGCGCCGACGTCAAGGGCGCCGACGATGCCAGTGTGACATCGGCCTACGGCAAGGATGGCGCCGGCTCGGCGCAGACGGTGACGGACGCCGGCGTCTCGATCGCTGGCCAGTACGGCACCCTGCTGCTGCACTCGGACGGCAGCTACACCTACACCCGCGCGGCAAACACGCCGGGCGGCGTGGACGACGTGTTCCACTACACGCTGACCGATGGCGACGGCGATCAGTCGTCGACGACGCTGACGATCTCGATCGGCAACACGCCGCCGACCATCACCGACCTGACGCCGCAGGCCCAGGGCGGCGACGTCAC
>NZ_NSGG01000013.1 GCF_002295065.1 Mesorhizobium sp. WSM3859 | reverse complement strand
CGTGGTCGGCGTCGTCGCCGGCGACACCAATGCCGCCCTCGACAATACCGCGACGCTGGGCATCCAGATCCAGGGCACCTACGGCAAGCTGACGCTCAATGCCGACGGCTCCTACAGCTATACCCGCGATGCCGGCAGCCCCGGCGGCCATGACGACGTCTTCACCTACACCATCAAGGACGCCGACGGCGACACCTCGCACACCACGCTGACGATCTCGATCGGCAACACGCCGCCGACCATCACCGACCTGACGCCGGCCGCCAATGGCGGCGACGTCACCGTCAACGAGGACGACCTCCTGGCCAGCCGTGGCGCGGGTGAATCGGCCGGCTCCGACACCTCCAAGGAAAGCACCACGCAGGGCGGCACCTTCACCATCACCTCGCCCGACGGCATCGCCTCGCTCAGCATCGACGGCCACGCCTTCATCACCAACGGCGTCTTCAGCGCCGGCTCCTTCACCACCGCGCTCGGCAACACGCTCACCGTGACCGGCTACAATGCCGCAACCGGCGTCGTCAGCTACACCTACACGCTCAACGACAACGAGGCGCATGCCTCAGTCCAGGGCACCAACAGCCTGTTCGAGAACATGAGCGTCTCGCTCACCGACCAGGACGGCCAGAACGCAACCGGCACACTCTCCGTCAACATCGTCGACGACGTGCCGACCCTGAACAGCGTCCAGAGCCAGCAGGCCAACAACGACCCCGCGCAGACACCGGCCGTCGGGGCCATCAATCTCGTCCCCGGCGCCGATGGCGTAGGGACCGCCATGACGATCACGGCCAATACGACCGGCCTGACCTCGAATGGGCACAATCTGGTCACGGAACAGGTCGGCAACGTGCTGACGGCCTATGCCGACAACAACAACAACGGAAGCCATGATGCAGGCGACACGGCGGTTTTCACCATCACCGTGAACACCGCGGCCGGCACGTCGGGGCAATATACCTTCGATCTGCTGGCGCCGCTGGACGGCACGGTCTCCAATGTCTCCATCGCCTCGAGCGGCTCTTTCGGCTCCGGCCCCAGCAATTCCATTGTCGTGACGGCGGGAGGCCAGAATGTCGTAATGGTGACCGGCTGGTCGCCGACCGATGCCGGCGGAATCTTCACCGGAGCCCATGAGGCTGCCTGGCTTGCCGGTGGTAATCCGGCGCTGACGCAAACAAACAACGTCAACGGTTCAAACGTCGGTTGGGGTCTTGCCAACAACAATTTCGACGCCGGCGAGTTCATGCGGTTCGACTTTGGCACGCCGAACGACTATGACGGCGCCGGGCCCTACACACCGCCGGCCATCACCATAGCAAATGTCAGCTATGCCAAGTTCTCTTTCGATGCGGTCAGCGCGAGCAACAAGGTCGAGTTCGTCGCCCACTACACGGACGGCAGCACGGCTTCCTTCGTCCCCACGACCGGAGCGACGGCGCTGACGATCAATGCGCCGGCCGGACTGCAGATCGCCTGGGTCGACGCATACGAGTCGTCGGGCAAGACCAAGCTCAACCTCACCGACCTCGGAGTAACATCGACTACAGTCGACCATACAATTCCGGTAACGCTGCAGCTAACGGATGCCGATGGTGACCAGACCGGGACAGCGAATTTCACCGTTCACGTGCAGGACGGTTTGACGCCTTTCGCCGTCGCCACCCCGGTGGTGCTCGATCTCAACCACGATGGCGTCCAGACGACCGATCTCACGCATTCGACGGTATCGTTCGACTATAACGGCGACGGCGTCGCATCGAAGACTGCGTGGGTCGATCCGCATGACGGCATTCTGGCGATCGACCTTAATGGCGATGGCAAGGTGAACAACGGTTCAGAAATCGTCTTCACCCAACACGCCGCGGGGGCTGCGACCGACCTTGCCGCACTTGAGCAGGTCTACGATACGAATCATGACGGCAAGCTGACCGCCGCAGACCACGACTTCGCGCAATTCGGCGTCTGGCAGGATGCCAACGGCAACGGCGTATCGGATGCGGGCGAGTTCAAGAGCCTTGCCGCGCTGGGTATCGTCGAGATCGGACTCGAGAGCGACAATCATCAGTCAATTTCTGCCGACGGCTCGGTCCTGACCTATGGGGAAGCCACGTTCACGACCGCCAATGGCGAGAGTGGCGCGGTTGCCGACATCGGCTTCGGCAATTTCGATTGCGCTGGGGCCACATCGACCATGGCCGGCACTTCGGGCGCCGACACGTTTAAGCTCGATAGCCTCGACATCAAGGACTTGATCACCGACTACCATGGCTCCGAAGGCGACAAGATCGATCTGTCGTCGCTGTTCGAGACGGCGGCGGGAGGCAACATCGCCGACTACGTGCACTATGATGCCGGCACGAAGACACTGAGTGTCGACACCAACGGCACAACCGGCGGCGCCAACTTCGTCGACGTGGCGCAACTGACGAACGCACCTGCCGCCGGCACGATCAACATCCTGTACGACGACTCGAACCATCAACAGCATACGGCCAAGATTTAGCATTTATGTGTGGCGGCTTAGCACTTATGTGTGGCGGCATCCCATGCTATGCATCAGCGAACCGTGAATTCGCAGTTTGGAGAGGGGCTTACATGAAACATTCCGCAAGATTGCTGGCTTCGGCCGCGGCGCTGCTGCTGGCCGGGTCGACGGGCTTCGCCGCCGACATCATCGGCGAGCCGGCGGTGAATTATTGCCGCACCGTGGGCACCTCGGACCTGGTGCTGACCGACAACATGGTCGAGCTCAAGGACCATGTGGTGAAGCTGATGGACGAGTCGGTCGCCGTCGCCAACAGCCCGGAATGGATCAACTCGTCGCGCCCCGCCTTCGTCTGGGCTTCGGAGGCCAAGGTCGCCTGCGGCATGGCCTATGGCTACCTCAAGACGAACTACAAGGACGAAGACACGCTCAACAAATGCGAGTGCTTCCACGACCGCATGGTCGAGTACATGCACTGAGCTGACGGGCGAGCGAACACCGGCTGGCTACGATGATGGCCATGAAAGCCCGGGCGGAGGCGGACGCCTCCGCGACCCCGGCGCAGGCTGCCCGCGTGGCGCCGCAGGCTGATTTCCGACACAAGCGTTGGCGAGCCCTGGTGCTCGCCTTTGTGGTTGCCGCAGCCGCCTCCGGCTGCCAGTCGAAAAGCGGCGCGTCTGACGTGCTCGACCCATCGGCGATCGCGGCGCCCGCCGGACAGGCGGGCAACGCGGCGGCGCAGCAGGCAAGCAGTGCGACCCAGGGCAGCCCGACCCAGACCCTCGCGGCCCAAGCCCCCGCGACTCAAGGCGCCGGAACCGCGAACAGCGCGACCGTGAGCGGCCCGACCTCGGTCGCGGCAGCGAAGGCCAACCTGACGCTCGGCACGGGGTCGACCAAGGTGACCATGCTGCTGCCGCTTTCGGCGCCCGGAAGCACGGGCGAGAACGGCCGAAAGATGTATGACGGCGCGCGGCTCGCGATGGCCGATCTCGGCGACAAGCTTCTGACGCTGACGATCCAGGATACGCGCGGCGACAGCGGCTACGCCAAGGACCTCGCGGTGAAGGCGATCACCTCGGGCACGGCCAAGGTCGTCGTCGGACCGTCGGAGCTTGCCGCCACGCAGCACCTTGCCAAGCTCTCCGGCTCCAAGCGGCCGCCGGTGCTGGCGCTGGCCGACAATTTCGCCGGCGGGCCTGGCGTCTATTCCGTGCGACTGAGCGAAGCCGACAGCGCCGCGGCGGGCGCAGCGGCAATCGCCGGCAAGGGCGCCAGGAAATTCGTGCTGATGGTGCCGGCGGGCGCGGATTCAAGCGCCGTCGAATCCCGAGTCGCCAACGCGCTCAGTATCTACGGCGCCACGCTTGCGGTGACGCTGCCCTATTCGCCGACGGATGGTGGCGACAAGGTGGTGTCCGACATGGGCTCGCTGGTCGAGGCGCCGGATGCCGTGGTCGTCGCCTGCGGCGACGGCAGCCCGGCCGCGGTGCTTGCGGCGCTGAAGGCCAAGGGCATTCCTGGCAAGACGGTGACGCTGATCGGCACCGACCGCTGGCTCGAGCGCCCGATGGATCCGCTCTATGAGGGCGCCTATATCGCGACGCTGGACCAGAGCGAGACCGGGCCGATCGCCGACCGCTTCAAGGCGACCTACAACTACCAGCCGGACGTCAACGTGGCCTATGCCTACGACATGGTGGCGCTGAGCGCGGGCATAGCGAGCTCCACCGGCCCCGACGGCTTCAACAAGCAGGTGCTGGAGAACGCGACCGGCTTCCGCGGCTCGACCGGCCTGTTCCGCTTCCGCAGCGACGGCTCGAGCCAAAGGTCGATGCCGTTTTTCAAGGTGGAGAAGGGCCAGCTGAAGCTGGTGGAGAAGCAGACGTCGGGATTTTGAATTTCACCGGATGGGCGAGCGTTGGATCTTCTTAGAAAGCTTCTTATCCTAGCCGTCGCTGGCGCGGTGGCAGCGGGTGCCGTCGCGCTAGTCGAACAGCTGATGTTTGAGGCGCCAAGGCCAACCGTCTCCGATGAGCCGCTGCCTGCGCCGGTCGTTAAGAAGAAGCCGGTGCGGCAATGGAACCGGCATCTGACATAGCTGCGAAATGAACCGGCAGTCAGCCCTCGCAGCTTCTTGCTTGCACACCGCACCCCGGGTTCGCAGGTTCGGAAGGCACTACCGCGGAAAACCGTTCCGTCGCAGGAAGCGCAGAGCGTCAAACCTTGTTTAGCGGGAAAACCGCCGGGGCGGCATGGGTTTCCCCACGATCGTAAGAGGCGATCGTCCTGACGGCAACAATGGAAGCAACGGCAACCACCGCACCCGCAATCACGTCGATGAGGTGGTGTCCGCCTTCTGGAAGTGTGCTGACAATCATTACGGCATTCACGCACCCAACAGACCAGAACAGCCAGCGGTGGTCTCGAAGCGCGTAAACTACCATGATGCCGAGCGCGGTGTGATAAGACGGGAACGTGACGAGACCTTCGGCCCTTGTCACGAGGAGATTAAATGGCTCTCCGGATCGTAGCCTCATCAGCTCGGTGAAATGCCACATTCCCGCTCGCGCCGTGAAATTGCTGAAGTCGACCGGTTGCGGTTGGAAGTAGGCATAGGCCCCAGCCGCCGGAACGAACGACATTAAAGCGCCGGTCAACGCCCCCGAGACCGCCAGCAAGGCAATGAACTCTGTGAGCCGGGGACGCTTTGCAAAGGCCAGCAAAAGGAGCAGAACCGGAAGCTGCCGCGCAAGCGCGTGGTAGGCGAAAACTAGCGCCCCTGCCGCTATCGGCTGCTTGTTCGTGAGATCAAGAAAGGCTCGCCAGTCGAACCCTATAGCTGCGTCTAGCGCTGCCAATGTTTGGTCCATCAGCGGCCTGTTAGTTGCGGAAGCCAGATACATGAACCAGACCGACGCAAAACTCATTGGAACGAAAAGGCAGGCATTTTTGGCGAGCAAGCGGACGGAGGCGGCACTGGCCGCGATCAAACGCCCCACCCGTGACCTGTCTTTTGCGATTCGCCATTCCACGAGCATCATCGCGACAATGATTGCCGCGAGCACTACTATTACTTTAGTCAATTCGAACCAATTGTTCGAATCGAGAATGACGCTAGAGCGTGGGAAATAGAACAAGTCCACAACAAAGAAGGCTAGCGTGACAGTTGCTATCGTTGCAGCCAGTCTGAACTCGCTACTGCGCACCGTCACGCCTCAGCTTTGTCAGTTGAGTTGCTCAAGTATTCCCGAACTGGTTGCAACCACCAGAGCGTGATACATCTGCAAAACTATTGCACAGATCGCCGCCATCGAAATTGGCACGCCGAACGGCACGACACCCTTGCGATCCATATGCTGCACATAATGGCGAAACATCCCTGCCGGCAACAGGAAGGGATTCTTGACCAAAGCAGCCGTCGCGACCGCGAAGACCAGCAGGAACACTGAAAACACCGCGAGATTGCTCCCGCCCACCAGAAACGGAGTTATACTCATCAGCTTGACGTCGCCGGCGCCAATCTTGCGCAAAAGCCAGAATGGAAACAACGCAAGGAACAGTGCACCACCACCAAAAGCGCTGATCCCCATCTCCAGCCATGAGTGAGTTTGCAACGCCTGGAATTGCAAAGTTCCGAGGCCAAGGCAGAGCAGCAGCAGCACGTCACGGTTCGATATGCGCTGCGTGGAAAAATCTGTCCAGGCGACACGCCCGAGCAGCAAGATCGCCAGCCCTTTGAAGACGAGCGAAGCGGTCAGCAAAATGGTCATGACCGCTCAATGTTCCGGACGCTGGACGATAGCAGCTTCAAATTGTTGGCCACGGTCGGATCGTTGGGCGCCAGCTCGTAGGCCTTGAGGAAGTTGCCGCGCGCATCCTGCAACTTGCCGCGCAGGAGATAGGAATAGCCGAGATTGTTGTAGTATTCGGGCGTCGCGCCGAGCAGCCGGTAGGCCCGGCCGTAGGCCATGTCGGCCAGATCGAAGCGCCGGATGCGGTCGCAGGAGGCTGCGAGACCAAGCCAGGCGACGCCATCATTCGGCGCCAATCTCGTCGCTTTGTAGAACAAGGCGCCGGCATTGCCGTAATTTTCGGAACGGAATTGCGTCTTGGCTTCGGCAACCGCCTGGTCCGAGGCGTAGTAATCGACATCGCTGATCGTCTTCAGACCGTCGAAGGTATCGCCAAAGGCAGTGTAGTCGCCTTTGGCCGGCTCGTTGGTGCGCACGACGCCGGTGCTGGTGCCGTCGGTCGACTGGCAACCGGTAAGCACGAGAAGCAGCACGCTGGCTGCGGCGGCGAGGCGCATCGGCTTTGTCATCTTGTGCCCCAAGGAGCCCTCCGACTCAATTTTAGAAGATAATCATACGACAGATCAGAAGAAAATGCCCTTCATGCGAATGATGACCGGCAGCATGATGATCATCAGCACCACCGGGAAGATACAGAGACCAAGCGGGATCGTCATCTTGACGGGCAAGGAGTTGGCGCGCTCTTCCGCTCGCAGGATGCGCTGATCGCGCATCTCGGCGCTGTAAACACGCAGCGCGTCGGTAAGACTGGTGCCCAGCTCTTCCGACTGCCGGAACAGTACCGCCAGGGCCTTCGCTTCGTCCAGTCCGATGCGATCGGCGAGCTCTCGCAAGGCCTCGCGCAACGGCTTACCAGCCCGTAATTGCAGGTTCATGATCGTGAGCTGGATGCCCAGCCATTTATGCGTGCCCGCCAGTTCCTGGCTCACCCGTTCGACCGCCGCCTCGAGGCTCATGCCGGCATCGGCGCAGGTGATCATCATGTCCATGAAATCGGGAAAGGCGCGACGATAGATCTGCTTCTGCTTATTTTCGAAGCGATCGAGCATGATGCTCGGGATGACGATGCAGCCGAGCCCGATCAGGCCCGCGCCCGCAAAGGCAAAGACGCCGGGCAATCGCGCCGGAAGTACCCTCGACAGGAGGGCATACATAAGCAGAAAGCCTATGGCGACGGCTCCCAGCCGGCAAAGCGTGTAGATAAGCGGTGCGCTGGGGCCATAAAAACCGGCGCGAAAAAGCTTGGCTTCGAGAGCGTCAGGCTCGTTGCGCTCCTTTTCCATGGATCGGAAGTAGGCCTCGACCGGCTTTTGCGCCGCGGCCCGGACGAGATGGTCCTGCCCAAGGATCGAGCGGCGATCCATATGCCCGTCGCCGACAAGACTGTCCGTCACCAGCCTGCGCGTCTGCATCGCGGGCAGGAAAACCAGCGCGGCGAACAGGAACAGGGTCACCGCTGCCACGAAAACGGCGAGTGAGACCAGAAAGGTCAGGTCGTTCGTGTTGGAAAGGAGGCTCATGGTCGCTCCTAGAAATCGAAAGTGACCATGCGGTACATGATGTAGACGCCGAGCAACGCCCAGCACCCGAATGACAGGAACACCGGCAGGATCAGCGGATTACCCCAGATCTTGCCATAGTAGGACGGCGCCACGAGCATCAGGATCAGGAACATAAAGGGAGGAAACAGCGAAATGATCCATGCCGATACCCGGCCCTCGGCCGAGAGAGCCCTGATCTTCAATCCAAGTTTCCGCCTTTCGCGCAGCACGGACGACAGGTTCGCGAGAATCTCAGTAAGGTTACCGCCCGTCTTGGCCTGAATCGAAAGGGACACCGACAGCAGGTGCAGACCCTCGAAGCCGACGCGCTCCGACAGTTTCCGCACCGCCTGTTCCATGCTGAGCCCGAAGGTGATCTCGTCGGCGACGATGCCGAACTCCGTACCGAGCGGATCGGGCATCTCGCGGGCGACGAGACCGATTGCGACCGAGGCTGGGTGGCCGGCACGAAGCGAACGGACGATCATGTCGAGCGCATCGGGCAATTGCCCCGCGAACTTCGCTATCCGCTTTTTGCCGGCTCGGCGCAGGATAAGCAACGGCAATGCAAACCCCACGCCTAGAAAGATCAGAAAAGCCGCCGGCGCCGAGACACCAATCATGAACCAGAGAAGCAGCGCCAGTCCTAAACCGGCGAGAAGAAACGACACCGCGAAAGTCAACGGGTTTCCGGTTATCCCGGACCGGGTGTACAGCCGGTTCAACCAAATAAAGTTGGACGCGAAGTCTCCTGAACCAGTCAGGCCACGCTCGCGCAGCAGGCTTTGCAGGGTCTGCTCCGCGGGAGCCTCATCGGCGAGGCGGCGAAGCCGGTGATTGACTGCGAGCAGGTGCGAACGCCGGCGCGTGAGGGAGAGGTAGAATGCCTCGCCGGCAAGGATGACGGAGGCGGCCGCAACCACGTAGATGAAATAGAGCAGCGTCTGTCCGGTCAGCATTACATGGCTACCTGCGGATTGAAAGCGTCCTTGGCGAAATGGAGGCCAAGCGTTGCTGCCTCAGAGGCGAAACGGGGACGCACGCCGGTGGCACGGAACTCGCCTATGATCGTGCCGTCGGCGGCAACGTCGCGCCGGACATAGTGATAGATTTCCTGAAGCTGGACGACATTGCCTTCCATGCCAGTGATCTCCGAAATCGAGATCACGCGCCGACCGCCGTCGGAAAGACGCTGCGTCTGCACGATGATGTCGATGGCGGAAGCGATCTGGGCACGAATAGAGTCGTGCGACATCGGCATTCCCGCCATGCCGACCATCTGTTCCAGGCGCGAGATGGCATCGCGCGGCGTGTTGGCGTGGATGGTCGTCATCGAGCCTTCGTGGCCGGTGTTCATGGCCTGCAGCATGTCGAAGGCTTCCTCACCGCGCACTTCGCCGACGATGATGCGGTCGGGTCGCATGCGCAGCGCGTTCTTCACCAGCTCGCGCTGGCGGATCTCGCCCCTGCCCTCGACATTGGGCGGCCGCGTTTCCAGCCTGCCGACATGCGGCTGCTGCAGCTGCAGTTCCGCGGCGTCCTCGATTGTGACCAACCGCTCCTTCGATGGAATATAGCTGGAAAGCGCATTGAGCAGGGTGGTCTTGCCGCTGCCGGTGCCGCCCGAGACCAGGATCGACTTGCGCGCCTGCACGGCGATCCTGAGCATGTCGATCATCGGCTGGCGGATCGAATTGAATGCCATCAGGCGTTCCAGCGAATAAGGGTTCTTCGAGAATTTGCGGATCGACACCAGAGGGCCGTCGATCGAAACCGGCCGCACGGCGATATTGACGCGCGAGCCGTCATCGAGGCGCGCATCCGCCATTGGGGAGGATTCGTCGACGCGACGGCCGATATTGGAGACGATCTTGTTGATGATCCGCAGCAGATGCGCCTCGTCGCGGAAACGGATCGAGGTTTGCTCGATGATGCCGCGACGCTCTATAAAGACGCGCTCATGCGTGTTGATCATGATGTCGGTGATCGAGTCGTCCTTGAGAAGCGGCTCGATCGGACCGAGGCCCAGCATCTCGTCGGCCGTGTCGCTGGTCAGCTGATCCAGCTCACGGGCATTCAACGGTACGTTCCGGCCGCGCACGAATTCGCGCACGATCGGTCGGATTTCATTCAGGATCTCGTCCTTTGAGGCGCTTTCCAGTGCCGTCAGATTAAAGCGATCGATGAGATGGCGATGCAGTTCGACCTTGAGGGTCAAGAAATCATCGCCCTGCGGCTCTGCTTCCGCCGCGGGAGTGCCGGCAGCTCCATTCGGCGCAGCGACGACAACCGGCGACAACGGCGTCTTCTGTTCGTTCGGCCCTTTGATGAAGCGACCCAGCATGCCGCTTACCCCCTTATATTTTCCCCGGGTCGAAACTAAGCGTTAACCACGGGGGGCACAAGCGGCCTGGAGGACACACTAGAGGTATTACTTGCGACATAGTTAAGAAATCGAGTTTGATAAATCGTTTTATTTTTTACTTGCTTGGCGATGACCGACCAAAGTCCTAAGACTTTTGGTGACTTTCGAGAAATCGGCCCGCTAACCCTCTTGATATAAACGGATATGTCGTATTTCTAATGTGGCAACCTCTGGCCGCGGGTGTGGCCGAATTGTGAATGAATGGTTAAGATCGCTTGAAAAGCGAAGCGAATCAAGCTGTTGTGGAAGCTGAGAGAACTTCAAATCGAGTATTGAAAGGTTAAAGGACTGTTAATCCGTTTGACCGGATTTTTAGCGCGACCTAGGATTGAACGTGACGGGGGATGCTTGGGTATGGAGTTCATCCTTGGCTCTGTCTCGTCGGGTTCAAACCTCCAAAGGGAGAAATTGGCATGAAGAAGCTCATGGCGATGGCCCGGCAGTTCCGCGATGATGAAAACGGCGCTGCTATGGTCGAATATTCGATTCTGATCGGCATCATCACCGCTGCGGTGATCACGTTCATTATCGCTGTCGGCGTGTATGTCACCAATGCATGGAGCACCCTGTGCACCAATCTCGCGACCGACGCCGTGAACGGCGCGGGCATGAACTGCTAAGCTAGACATGGCCAGGCCCGGGGACGCCTCTTGGGCCTGGCCGAACTGATATTGCAATCTCGGGCTGAGCCCGAGCTGCAAGCGCCGAGGCGGGTCCAAGGGGTTTGGGAAATGCGCGCCAATACACTCATCATGATTGTTCTCGCCGGTATATTCGGCGTTCTGGCGGTCGTGCTCGTCAACATCTGGCTGGCGGGGCAGCGCAACGCAATGGCCAATGGTGTGCAGGCCAGCACGGTGGTGGTCGCGGCGGTGCCTTTGAAATTCGGAGACGCGCTGAGCGCCGACAAATTGCGCGAAATTGCATGGCCGGCGGGAGCGGTGCCTACGGGCGCCTTCAAGACGGTCAAAGAAGCGATGACCGGTAACGGGGCGCGCCAGGCGCTGCAATCCATCAGCGCGAATGAGCCGGTTCTCGCTGCAAAGATCACCGGCCCGGGCCAGCGCGCCACGCTTTCGGCCGTTCTTGACGAGGGCATGAAGGCCGTTTCCATCAGGGTCAATGACGTGCTCGGCGTAGCCGGCTTCGTCTTCCCTGGCGATCGCGTCGATGTACTGCTGAGCCGCACGGTTCGCGACAATGACGGCGCCGATAAGAGTTTCGTCGATGTGCTGCTGCAGAGCGTGAAGGTGCTTGCCGTCGATCAGGTCGCGGATGCGACCAAGGACAATCCGACTGTCGTCAAGGCGGTGACTGTCGAAGTGAGCACGAAAGATGCGCAGAAGCTCACATTGGCTGCAGGCGCGGGCCAGTTGTCCCTGGCTTTGCGCCAGGCTGCCGGCAGCAAAGGCGAGATGAACGAGCGGGTGACGCTGGCGGATCTGACCGGCGACACGCCGGACGATGTCGCCAAGCGCCAGGCCGAGCTCGACAGGCAGGCGGCCGAGGAAGCGGCGCGCAAGCAAGCCGACGAGAAGATTGATGGCCTCGCCAAGGCGGTGGAACGGGTCGGCACACAGATCGATCAGATGAGCAAGACAAAGCCCGTCACGGTCGTGGCCGCCGCGCCTCAGCCACAGGTGAAGGAAGTGATCAAATACGTCCGGCCGGAACCGCCGAAGCAAGCGACGGTCGGTGTTTTCCGTGGTATCAAGCTGGAAACATACGAGGTGCCGCGACAAGACTGACGAAAGTCGGCGCGGCGGGCTGCCACAAGCAGCAAATTGGGGAGACGGGGAATGCAGGGATTTTGGTTCAGGATAGCGGCGGCGGCGCTATCCATAGTGGGGGTGTCAGCGATCTCTGCGGCGCCGGCTGCCGCGGCTGACCGCTTCATCGACGTGTCGAGCCCCTCGCTGCACCGCGTCTTCGTGCCCGTTTCCCAATCCGCCACGATCCAGGTGAACGCCACTTTGGGCGATATCGTGGTCGGCGACGAGAAGATCGCCGACGCGCAGCCGATGACCGACAAGACGCTGTATATCATCGGCAAGAGCGTCGGCACCACCACGGTCAATCTGTTTTCTGAAGACAAGCGTTCGCTCGGCGCCATCCAGATCGAGGTGGGCCAGGATGTCAGCGACATGGCGGTGGCCATTCGCCAGGTGGCGCCGAAGGCGCGCATCGAGATCGGTTCGATCAACGGTAAGATTCGGCTGAGCGGCCACGTCAAGGACGCCGCGACGCTGGCATCCATCGTCGAGGTCACCCAGCAATATGGACCCGACGCCATCATTAACGCCGTGACGATCGACGACAGCGAGCAGGTCAATCTGTCGGTGCGCATTCTCGAGGCCAAGCGCAATGCTGGCCGCGATCTTGGGGTGTCGATCAGGAGCACGAATAGCCGAGGCACGACTCGAACCGGTACGGGCGATGCGGCAGTCGATAAGGATAATATCGTCCTCGGGCCGGGCAATCTTCTAAGTGGGCTTCTGTCTGGTTCAAACCCGTTCGCCGCTCTCATCACCCGCGTCATCGACAACAACCTTAAGGTTGATCTGATCATCGAGGCGTTGGAGGCAAAGGGCGTCGTGCGTACGCTCGCCGAACCGAACCTCACCACGGTTTCCGGTGAGACGGCGAGCTTCAATGCCGGTGGCGAAGTGCCGGTGCGCAGCGTCAATGCACAGGGAGAGGTCGAGATCGTATTCAAGCAATTCGGCGTCAATCTGAACTTCACGCCGGTGGTGCTGGACGACGGTAAGATCCACATGAAGCTGGCGCCGGAAGTGAGTGACTTGAACGGCTTCACAACTGCAGGCGACCCGATTTTCACCAATCGCAAGCTGTCGACCGTGGTCGACCTGCGCGACGGCCAGAGCTTCGCCGTGGGCGGCCTGCTTTCGAGCAAGAACACAATACAGCAAGACCAGGTGCCCTGGCTTGGCCAGGTGCCGATCGTGGGAGCACTGTTCCGCAATTCGAGCACCCAGAAGGAAGAGACTGAACTGGTTGTCATCGTGACACCACATCTGGTGCGGCCGGTGAAGCCTGGCGAACAACTGGCGACACCTTTCGACAAGACGAAGCCGGCCAACGATCCGGAGCTCATGCTGCTCGGCCAGCTCGAGGTCAACAAGGACATGATTCGCATGTACGAGCATGGCGACGGCGTCACCGGCCCCTATGGCCACATGCTGGATGTCAAATCGAAGGACAAGCTGGTCTATGTCAAGAAATAAGCTCCTGCTCGTTCTTCTCGGCACCAGCCTACTCGCGGGTTGCGCGGCCGACTATCTGCACAATTACGACACGATGACGCTGGCTTCCGGCGACTCGCAGAAGGCCAACCAGCTGCTGCAGACGGTCGATCCGTACAACCCGGCTTCCAACAACACGAAGATCGAGGGCGATGGCGCACGTTCCGTCGGCGTCGTTCAGAAATACAAGCTGCCCCCAGGCGGGTCCGCGCCGACGACGAACATGACAGTCAATGTCGGGCCGTCGAGCGCAACCAGCGGGGTAAACTAAAGAGAAGGATGCGGCGCGTCGGGCGCGCGAGGACACCCGACACGAATGGAGAGTAGGGCCATGTTGGGGACCATTCGTGAATTCTGGAACGATCAGCGCGGCATCGCGATGATCCTCGTTTCCGTTATGCTGCCGGTTCTGGTCGGCTTTGCATTGCTGGCGATCGACATGAGCCGCGCGAGCGGGCTGCACAGCGATCTGCAAAAAGGTGTCGACGCGCTTGCGCTGGCCGGCGCGGCGGAACTCGATGGAAGAGCGGACAGCATCACGCGCGCCAACAACGCCATCAATAACCTGGTCGCCAACAGAACGCTCTTTTCAACGGATGGCCTCCACCAGATAGCGCGCGCCGACATCACCGTGGCCTATCTGACCGGGATCCCTGCCAGCGATGACACGGGTCTCGGGGCCAACGGTGTCGACGCCAACGGCGTTACCTGGGCGAGCACCGATCCGACAGCAGTCAGCTTGGTCGTCGTCACCTTGAACGCCTCGAGCGGCGGCACGTTCGAAAGCTTCTTCCCTGTAAGCTTTACCAGCGGCAATGGCGGTTTCGATATCCGACCGCAGGCTGTGGCCGGTTTCGTCCAGTCGATCTGCGAAACCGTGCCGCTGTTCATGTGCAACCCGTTCGAGACGACGACGCCGGCAACCAGCAAGACGATCCAGCAAGCCTTTGCCTCCGGCGATACCTATGGCCGGGAGTTCCGCATCCTCAAAGTCGATTCCAATCCAGGCCCCGGCAATTTTGGACTGATCGATAACAATCTGAGTTCGTTGCGCGATGCTATCGCCATGGGCACGTCAGGCGTCTGCTACAACCGAAATGCGCTCACCACGAAGACCGGCGTCACCCTTGGCCAGGTCAACACCGGCCTCAATGTCCGGTTCGACCTCTACAGCGGCTCGCTGAACAAGTATGATAGGGACTCCAATTATCGTCCGGCGAGCAACGTTCGGAAGGGCCAGAAGACCGGCTGCAGCAAATACGATCCGGTGACCGACGGGACGGCGCTACCCCTTCCTCCAGGCACAAACTACAATGACTCCAAGGGTATGTCAGACCCCATCACCGCCCAGAACTTCTGGAGCAATTACTGGCTGATCAACCATGGGACGGCTTATCCAAATGTCCCGAGCGCCACAAACCCGACCGGCTCCAAGACCGCTCCAGCGTCACGTTTTGACGTCTACAAATACGAGATCGCCAACGGGCTTGTCGGTGACAAATCGAAGGCGCCGACGAAGGAAACCGGAACGCCTTCTTGCTTCAAGGGTGCCACACCGACGCCCGACCCTGACCGCCGTCGGCTCAACATGGCAATCGTCAACTGCATAGCGAACCAGGCAAAGATCAATGGCCATACCCAATTGAAGCCGGACGGTTATGTCAGCGTGTTCATCAATACTCCGGTTCAGAAGCAGGACAACACCAAGGACCCCGAAGACCCATCAGCCGGCGAGAAACCGATCAGCCTGGAGATCGTCGATGTCGACGGCGCATTTGCCAACAACACTCTTGTCGACAAGGCGTTTCGGAACGAAGCGCAGCTCTACCGGTAAAGCCATGTTGACCCCGCTCAAACAAATCATCCGCCGTTTCACGCGCGACGACGACGGGGCCATCCTGGTCGAGATGACCCTTGTGACGCCTTTCGTGTTGCTGTTGTCGGCCGGCGTCTTCGAATTTTCGAATATCCTGAATACGCGCATGCTCCTCGATGCCGGCGTCAAGGACGCGGCCCGCTACATGGCGCGCTGCAGCAGCGATTGGAACACTTGCTCCGGATACGCAACAAATCTTGCCGTGAATGGCGCCATAACCGGCGGCAGCGCAAGAGTTCCAGGATGGACCACCGGCCAGGTTACCATCACCAAGTCATTATCCATTCCAGCGACCGATCCCGCTACCGGCACCGAGCTCTATCTCAGCCCCACCACCAACGTCGAGGTCGCGCAGGTCAGCACGACATTTCCGTATGCAAATCTCGGGCTGTGGTCCTATCTCGGCTTTCCTCAACTCAACCTGACCGTTGTCCATCAGGAGCGTATCTTCGGATGGTGAAACCGCGCAACAAGTTCTGGGCGGCAGAGTCCGGTGCCGCGATGGTCGAAGCAGCGATAGTCATGCCGCTGCTGCTGACCCTCCTGCTCGGCTTCGTGGACTTCGGCTATGCCTTCTATCAGTGGAATGCGGCCGACAAGGCAGTCCAAGCCGGTGCAAGGCTGGCGCAGATTTCGTCTCCAGTCGCCAGCGGGCTTGCGCTCGAGGCAAAAACGCCCAGCAACTCGTTGGATGTCGGCAAAGCGGTTCCAGCCAACACGTACAACTACATCTGCACGGCCAACGCGGCGGGAGCAGTCTCATGTTCCTGCGGAACGGGCGCTACGTGCCAGAGTCTGACCGCAAGTCAGGCCGCCTTTGACTTTATTTTCAACGGCGGCGGCGGCCGGGCTGGAATGCATTCATACCTGCCGATTCTGACAAAGTCCCAGGTCCGGATCCAGTATCAGGCCTCGGGCCTTGGCTACTGGACGCGGCCCGGCGGGCCCGTTCCGACCGTCACCGTCAGCATCGTCAATCATCAATTCCAGTTCTTCTTCCTGGGCGGATTGCTCGGGTTCAACACCATCACCATGCCCTCCATGCTGAGCACGGTCACGGGCGAAGACATGAAGAGCACATGGCCATGAACGCCATCGACACCAGAGTTCTTCCGACCAAGCGAAAGCAGGTGGCGCTGTTTTCGTCCGATCCGAATTTCAAGCGCGACGTCACGACAAGGCTCGACGCGCTGGCGATCTATGACGTCAAGATCTCGGAGGCGGCGGAGTTCCTGAAAGGGCCGCCGGTCGACAGCCGTCCCGGCATCATCATCCTCGATCTCGGCAATGGCGAGCTGCTCGGCCAGCCCGGCGTCGTCGAAGCGCGATCAAAGTGGGCCTCGGTGCCGCTGATTGCGATTTCCGACGAGCTCACCTCCGAGCAGACGCGCGTTCTAGTGCGCATGAACGCCTCCGACTGGCTGCATAAGCCGCTCGACGCCAAGGAGCTGCTCAACGCCGTCACCTTCCACGACACCGGCAACCAGGGCACCAAGAGCCGCATCATCACTTTCATCGCCGCGAGCGGCGGCGCCGGCGCCACCACGCTGGCGATCTCGGCGGCGGAGCATCTGGCCTCGAAGTCGACCGAGCGGGCCGCCTCGACCTGCCTCATCGACCTCGACTTCCAGAGCGCCAATTGCGGCGCCTATCTCAACCAGTTCAACCAGTTCGACCTGACCAGCATCATCGGCCAGCCGGACCGGCTCGATGTCGAGCTGATGGACGTCATCAAGCTGTCGCGGCCGTCCGGCCTCACGCTCTATTCCTTCGAGCGGCCGCAGCTGCCGTTCGAGCCGCACGGTTCCGACTTCGTGTTCCGGCTGCTCGACCTCGTCGCCTACCGCTTCGACGACATTGTCATCGACCTGCCCAACATCGAGACGCCGTGGCACGATTCGGTGCTGCGCACGAGCGACGAGATCTTCATCGTCTTCGAGCTCAACGTCGCCTCGCTCAGGCAAGGCAAGCGGCTCTACAAGAAGATCCGTGAATTGCGCGGCAACAAGGTCAGCATCACGCTGGTCGCCAACAAGCACAAGCGCAAATGGTTCGGCAACCACTTCTCGCGCAGCGAGCTGGAGAAGATCTTCAAGGCGCCGCACATCAAGTCGCTGGCGCTGGACAACGCGCTCTTGGCCGACGCACTGAATCGCGCCATCCTGCCTTCCGAGGTGGACAAGCGCGCTCGCTTCAACAAGGATCTGAAGGCGATGTTCAAGGAGCGGCTGGACAATGCCCAGCGCTAGCTCGAAGCGGCGCGTGATCGCGCGCCTCGCGGCTGCCTGCCTGATCGGCATGGCGTCGACGTCGGCCTGCGATTTTGCGCAGGCCGCATCGGGCCTGCCGCCGCTGCCCGCCATGGGTCCCAGCCTGCGCAGGGCGGTCGCCTTCCAGACGAGCGAACAGCCGGGCACCATCGTCATCCGCAAGAACGAGAAGGCGCTTTACCTGGTGACCGTACCGGGCAAGGCGCTGCGCTACCAGATCAGCGTCGGCCGCGACGGCTTCGGCTGGACCGGAACGGTCAAGGTCGCGTCGAAGACCGAATGGCCGGAATGGCGCCCGCCCAAGGAAATGCGCGCGCGCCGGCCGGAACTGCCGGCCATGGTGCCGGCCGGCCCCTACAATCCGCTCGGCGCCAGGGCGCTTTATCTTTCGCGGGACGGGCGCGACACGCTCTATCGCATCCATGGCACCAACGATCCCAAGGGCGTCGGTTTCGACGGCACGTCCGGATGTTTCCGGCTGACGAACACCGATGTGATCGATCTCTTCAAGCGCGTCGCGGTGGGCGCAAAGGTGGTGGTTGAATGACGATGATCAGCGAGCCGGACGTTCCGGCAATCGAACTCGGTCAACGGGAACACGCTCCGGGAAAGCCTAGCCGGGCCAGGCTGATCGGCGTCGTCGCCGTCGGCGCGTTGCTTGTCACCGCCGTCAACGTGACGGCCGCCGTCTATCTCTATCGCGGCGTCAACGACCTCAAGACGATTGAGGCGCGGCTGGAACAGCTCGGCCAGTTCGAGCAGCGGATCGGCACCCGCATCGACACCGTCAACAACGGTTTCCAGAGCCGGTTCGAGACGCTGGACCGCCAGCTGCAGGCGAATTTCGGCCAGATCAACGGCAATATCGCCAAGCTGGAGCAAGGCCAGCCCGTCGCGGTCAGCGAGCCGGCGGCCAGCGCGCCCGAGCCGGCCATGCTCGACAACACCACGGTGGCGGATGCGTCGGCGGCCGATGAAAGCGGCGCAGATCCTGCCTACACGCAGCCTTCGTTCAAGCGAAAGGTCGCGCCTCCGGGTCCCAACCCATCCTACCAGCGCATCCAGCAGCCGGACGGCAAGGTCTATTACAAGAAGATCAACTGAGAGCGCGGCCCGAGCTGGACCGGCCGGTTACAGATCGCGCTGCAGCGCAAGCATGCGGACCGCGCGGGCCTCGGCGCGCACCCTGGCTTCGCGCAGGAAAGCGACGTGAGTGTAAGCGCAGGCCGCCAGGCCCAGGCATAGCACCAGGCTGTTCTTAAAGCTGAAGTCGAGCATAAGCGAAAAGCGCAAGCCGTTCGGTATGGCGAACGCGGCAATGGTGCTCGCCGTTTCCGCATTGCTGCTCAACGCCATCATCTTGCCGGCAAAGATCAGGGCGGCGTGGTTGGCCAGAAAGAAACCGGCCGACCTTTTTGCCTGGCAAATCATCCAGCAGGCGCCCGCCGCGAAAACAAGGATAGCCGCGTCGACGGCCATCGACCCGCCGAGATAGAGGTGCGCCTGCTGCCAGAACATGGTCGAGTAAGGACGCAACTCCAGCCAAACGCGCCACACAGCGGGGCTGGCCGGATAAAAGCCGAGAAGCAGCGCTGCCGCCCGCTCCGCCGCCAGCATTAGCACCATCAGGGCGGGAAAGGCAAAGAGCAGTACCGGCTTGCGCATCGTGTCATCCCCTCGACATCCAATGGCCGATTCTAGGTTGCATTGGTTGCGCGAGACTTAACGCAACGCCTTGCTTTTCAAGGAATGTCGCTCATGTCTAATGTGTGGACGGGTTCAACGGTCGGGATGGCGCCGTGTCGACAGGAGCTAACGGGCTGGGCTCGAGCAGCATCACCGGCTGTCGGCACGATCCCGCGGGTGCCTTCGCGTGAGCCGGGCGCGGCCGCCCAGCCGCCCGCTGCTGGCGCCGATGCTCGGTGGTCTCGGGCTGCTCGCCGGCATGCTGCTGATCGCCGAGGGCAGGCGCTGGCTGCCGCCCGACCCGCCTTCGTTCACGCCGGCCCAAGATGCCGGCGAGCCGGCCTTTTGGGCCCCGGTGCGAGACACGCGGCCGGGCGAGCCGGCACGCAAGATCGCCGAGGATCTCATTGCGCCGCCGCCGCTCGACCCATCCGGGATCGAGCGCATCGAGCCGCGCCCTCCGCTCGGCGAGCTCGGGCTCGCGCCGCGACCGAAAACACCGATGCCGCGGGAGACGCTGCTCTTTCGCCCGGTCGCGACATCCTCGGCGGTCTTCGAGGCCATGGGACGCACGGTCGCCATCAGCGGGACGACCGACATAGACCCCGGCAGGACCTGCACGTTCGACAACACCGCCTGGCCGTGCGGCCAGCGGGCGCGGGCCGCCTTCAACGCCTGGCTGCGCGGCCGGGCGCTGAAATGCCTGCTGCCGTCGGATGCCGACCGCTTCGCCATCGCCGCGCCTTGCGCGCTCGGCAAGCAGGATGTCGGCGCCTGGCTGGTCTCCAACGGCTGGGCGATGGCCGCTCCCGCCGGCATCTACGGCAAGGCGGAAGCGGTGGCGAGAGAAGCCAGGATGGGCATTTTCGGCCCGCCGCAATAGCGCAATCGCGGGAAAGCCCGTTACAGGTTCCGTCATGGAATTGCGTGAAAGCAGAATGGTCAGAGCGATCGAGCGATTCTAGAAACCGTGGACTGCTCCTGCCGGGCAGGTCATCAAGCGCGCAGGCCGCGGGCCGCGGCCACCTGCGTGGGCCGGATACATCGCTTCCCATGGAGAAGAAGCCGATTTTGCATCAAATTGTACGCTTCCCTGAAACCGAAATTGCAACGGACTCCTGTAAGCCAATGCGACGAACAGGAGATTGGCCCTTGACCGCGAAAACACCGACCGCGCCGGCTCAAACGTGGAAGCATCTCATCTTGCTGGCCGTGCTTGGCACCGCCGGCTGCGTCGCTCTTTCGCTCGCGCTGAACTACCTGATGCTTTTCAGCGACAGCCTGACGCCGTTCGCCCGAGGGGCCGTCACGGCCATCATCGTGCCGATCGCCATCGGTCTGCCGCTGTTTGCCGTACTCGGCTGGCAACAGATCGAGATCCGTCGTTACCGGCAGGAGCTCACCAAATCCGGCACCTACGACCAGCTCACCGGCTGCCTGAACGGCAAAGTGTTCACATCGATGGTCGACAGGAGAGCGGCGAGACCGGCTGGTCCGCGCTCCGGCGCCTTTCTGGTCATCCATCCGGAGCATCTAGCGTCGATCAACCTGCGCTTCGGTCTGGAATGGGGCGACGAGGCCTTGCGGCTGATCGCATCGGCCATCCGGTCCGCGGTGCGCAAGGACGATCTGATCGGCCGGCTCGGAACCTCGATGTTCGGCGTCTTCCTTCCGGGCGCGAGCGAAGAGGACGCCAAGGACGTCGGCGAACGCGTTCGCGGCGCGGTCGGCGAGATCTATTTCGCACCGAAAGGCGACAAGGACGTGCTTTCGATCAGCGTCGGCGGCGTCATTTTCGAGCGCGAGCTGGATTTCGAGGACATGTTCCGCTTCGCGGAGGAAGGCATGGCCGAAGCCCCCGACGAAGCCGGCCTGCGGCTGTCGCACGTCACCAACTGAGCCGGCGCGAGCGGTCTGCTTCTCGGTCGCACCGTAAGCGCAGCTGGGCTGCGGGTGCGCGGGAACTGGAGGCCTCGCCCGGAATTGAACCGGGATTGAAGGATTTGCAGTCCTCTGCGTGAACCATTCCGTCTCGAGGCCTCGCAGGCGAGGCATTGCCATAGGTTGGCGGCAGACCATCGTCAAGCGCTGCCCGATGCGGCAATTACAGGGAAACGCTGGTGCTGCGAGAGAGGATTGAACTCTAGGCAATTTCAATAGAATCAATTGCTTAAGTGCAATTTTGTAACATTGTGACGTCCAGTAAAATGACCATGCCGCTCGACCACGGACGATCCTGTTCGCTCGAAACGGCGGGCGCCTTTGCCCTTGGCCTCCTGTTGCGATAGCATGGCCAGATTAGCTGTGCCTGAAAAATCGAATTTCGCTGAGGGGGCGAGATTTCATGGAGATGCAGCAGGTCCGCTATTTTTTGGCCCTGTCGAACACGTTGAATTTCACCAGAGCGGCCGAGGAATGCAACGTCACTCAGCCGGCCCTTACGCGCGCGATCAAGACGCTTGAAGACGAACTGGGCGGGGAGCTCCTGAGGCGCGAGCGTCAGCACTCGCATCTCACGGAACTCGGGCGCCGCATGCTGCCGTTGCTGCAACAGTGCTATGATGCGGCCACTTCCGCCAAGTCACTGGCCAAAGCTGTGCAAAGCAGTGACGTGGCACCCCTCAACGTCACCATCTCCAACAGCATCAACATAGCGCTGCTGGTTCCGCCCTTCACGGAGCTTTTCCGGGCCTATCCCGGCGCCCACCTCAAGATCAATCGTGGCTCGCCCGCTGCTGTCGTCGACGCGTTGAAGAGTGGCGACGTCGAGCTGGCAATTGCCGGCCCCCTGGGACAGGCCTGGGACCGCCTGGACATATGGCCGCTGTTTCGGGAAGAGATTGAACTCGCTGTAAATGCCGATCATCCACTGGCCCGGCGCAACGAGGCCGACGTCGCATTGGCTCAGCTTGCCGCCGAACCCGTGCTCAGTCGGATCGATTGGGAGACGAGCGAGGAGCTGTCGCGTTCCCTGTCCGCCAGGGGTCTTACGCCTCGAACCGCGCATGAAGTCGAGACCGATCAGGACCTTCTGGCGTTGCTCGAAGCCAACGCCGGGGTCGGCTTCGTGTCGCTGACGGCACCGCGATCCTCGAACACCCGCCGGCTCAAGCTGCGCGATCTGGACGTTTCTCGGATCGTTTCCGTCTATGCGGTAGCCGGCAGGCACCGCTCGCCTGTCGCGACAACGCTGCTCAACCTGTTGAGGGCCGCCGACTGGTCGTCCTTCGGCGTCAGCGAGCCCGCCTGAGCGCCGCGATCAGGTCGTCAATGTCCATGCGGCGGCGGTAGTCCGGATCGACGAAGCGATCCGTGATGATCCCGTCGGTTCCAACGATGAAGGTGGCCGGGATCGGCAGAAACCAGCTGCTGTTGCCCTGATAGTTGGGGAGATCGAACCCCAGGCCCATCAGCCGCTCCATCTCGGCGCCGACCCAGATCGCAAGGTTGAGCGACAATGCATAGCCGTTGTCCATGTCGACCAGGAAGGGAAACTGCGCGCCAACTGCGGCCTTCATCGCTTTGGCAAATTTGCGCCGCTCCGGCATGATCACGACCACCTGTCCGCCCAGCTCCGCGATCTCGCGCTGCACCTCGACGATGCCGATGGCGTTCAAGCGGCAATAGGGGCACCAATGCCCGCGCTGAAAGGTGATGACGGCTGGCCCCTTTTCCAGGATCTGGGCCAGGCTGACGAGCTTGCCCTCGTCGTCAGGCAGGAGGAAACCAGGCATGACCTCGCCCTGAGCCGGCGCCATGGTTCCGGCTCCCTGTTTCTCAAGGCGATCCACCAGTCGCTCTACGGCGTCCGCGAATTCCGCGTTCAGACGGCGAACTGCCGAGGCGATCACTGCCAGCCGTTCGTTTAGAGGCGCATCAAGTTCGATGGCTGCCTGGACGGACTGCTCGAATGTCATTGCCTGGTCGTCGGCGGCCATATCTGCACTTTCACGTGTCCCGCATAGCCTACCACCGTAACCCCTCGGCAATCGCCATGTTTTTCCTGCATGGTTTTGATGCCCTGCGTGCATCGACACATGCCATCGCACCGCCTCCGCCGACCTCAGTGAAGCTTGATCCGCGGTCTGGCGCGCCTGACGATCATCTCGCCGATCGAAGCAAGCGTTGTCTTCGCGAGGCCGTGCACCGCCTTGAGATGCATCTTGTGCAGCGAGCGATAGACGAGCCTTGCAACGAGACCTTCGACCTTCAGCCCTCCGATCAGGCTGCCGAACGCACCGTAGTCGGCGAGTGAAACGAGTGAGCCGTAGTCGCGGTAGCGATACGCTGGCGCGGCATGCCCTGCGAGACGCGCCGCGATCACCTTGGCCATGTGGTCTGCCTGCTGATGAGCCGTCTGGGCTCGTGGCGGCAAGGCGCTTTCTTCGCCCGGCAGCAGACAGTTCGCGCAGTCGCCGATAGCGAACACATTGTCGTCCCCGACCGCGCGCAAGGTTTCGTCGACGATCAGGCGGTTGATGCGGTCGGTTTCTAGACCATCAAGGCCCTTCAGGAATTCCGGCGCCTTGATGCCGGCCGCCCAGACGACCAGTTCGGCAGGCACGAAAAGCTTGTCGCCCAGCCGAATACCGTCTTCGGTCACTTCGGTGACTTTGATCCCGCATCGTATCTGGACGCCCAGCTTGATCAGCAAGCGTGCCGTTGCGCGCGCCATCTGCTCAGGCAGCGCGGGCAGGATCCGCGGCCCGGCTTCGACGATGGTGATGCGGATCAGCCTTTCGAAATCGATGTTGTCGAGGTTATGCGATGCAATCTCCCGCATCGACTTGTGCAGCTCCGCTGCCAGTTCGACACCGGTGGCGCCGGCGCCGACGATGACGCAATGAAGCTGACCAGGCGAAAGCGGCTCATATTGCGCGTTGGCGCGCAGGCATGCGTCGATCATCCGCTTGTTGAACCGGGCGGCCTGCTCCGCGGTGTCCAGCGAGATGGCGTGGCGCGCGGCGCCCGGCGTGCCGAAATCATTGCTGACGCTGCCCACGGCCATGACCAGCGTGTCGTAGCCCAGGACACGTGGCGGGATGACCTGGCGGCCATCATCGTCGAAGCTTGGCGCGACGAAGACCTGGCGCTTGGCACGATCGATGCCAACGGCCTCGCCAATGCGGTAGCGGTAGCCGTGGCGGCTGGCATGGGCGATGTATTCAACCGCGTCGTGCGACGCGCTCAAGGCGCCGGATGCCACCTCATGCAAAAGCGGCTTCCAGATATGGGTGCGGCTGCGGTCGACAAGCGTAACGGAAAGCCGCCGGTTGCCGAATCTGCGGCCGAGGCGCGTCGCCAGTTCGAGGCCGCCCGCGCCGCCGCCCACAATGACCACGCGATGCAGTGACTTGTCCGCGTGCGAGGGAGTCTCCGGGATCGTGCGGAACAGCGCAGCATCGTTGGCAAGCACGGCTTCCGGGATCAACCGCATGCCGGGGGTGATGATCTGCATCGTGGTCTCCGTATCTTTCTCGGCGCGACGCATCACTCTTGGGATTCGTGGATCACGATGCCCTGCAGCATGTCGACCTCGCATTCCCAGGGCTTGTCGGTGAGAACGCGTTGGCCATGCTCGTATCCTGCCTGCCAGCGCGTGCGGATGCCCGAGCGGGTGAAGTCGATGTCCTTGGTATGGTCCTCGCCGTCCAGTCGCGGCGAAAGCAGCCTGACGAGGTGCATGACCGACGGGCAGCCATAGGAGGCGAGTTCCTTGAACATCGGATCCTCGCGAAGCTCCTCGGGCACGAGCTTTCCCATTTCGCGCACGACATGCCGAAGCCGATGCAACTGCTCCTGCCGTGCAACGTGGCTCCGGCCACGGCTGGCGTATTGAAGGTCCTTCTGCCGGCCCATGACCTGCCAGATCGATTTGGGTTCGGTGGCGCGGGGCTGCCACATGTTGACGGCAAAGATCAGCGCGTCTCGCCTGGGTCGCGCATCAAGCACCACCTCGATCGGCGTGTTCGAATAGATACCGCCGTCCCAATAGGGCTCGCCATCGATGCAGACCGCCGGAAACGCCGGCGGCAAGGCGCCCGACGCCATGATGTGCGCCACCGACAGGATCATCTCGCGCGTGTCGAAGTATTTGAGCTCGCTGGTGTTGACGTTGACCGCGCCGACCGTCAGCCGTGTGTGGCGGCCGTTGAGGTAGTCGAAGTCGACCAGATCGTTCAGCGTCCTTTTGAGCGGATCGGTGGTGTAATAGGAGGCATTCTCGACACCGACCTCGCGGTTCACGCCAAACATGGCGCTTGGGTTCGGTTCGAAGAATCCCGGGATGCCGCGCATCACCGTGCCCATATTGGCAAAAATGTTGCTCGGAACCATCATCCGGAAGAACTCGTCGAATGGACTGCTGCGGCTGACGCTGTCCCAGAATTCCTGAAGCCTGGGCAGACGATCGCCGGGCTTGTTCCCGGCAACCAGCGCGGCATTGATGGCGCCGATGGACGTGCCTATGACCCAATCCGGTTCGATGCCGCCTTCGACCAGCGCCTGGTAGACGCCGGCCTGATAGGCGCCGAGCGCGCCGCCGCCTTGAAGGACAAGGACGGTCTGACGCTTGGCTTCGTCCTGGTGGGCGACCGCCGGTTCTGCTTGCGGGGCCGATAGGTTTTGCGTGATCTTGTTCATGGCCTTCGCTCCTCGTGCAGGTCTAGTGAGCGGTCCAACCGCCTTCGATCGGCATCACGGCACCGGTGATCGAAGCCGCATCGTCCGACGCGAGGAACAGGCAGAGCGCGGCAACCTGCTCGACCGTGACGAACTGCTTGGTGGGCTGCGCAGCCAACAGAACATCCTTGATCACCTGCTGCTCGGTGATCCCGCGGGCCTTGGCCGTGTCGGGTATCTGCTTCTCGACAAGCGGCGTGAGCACATAGCCGGGGCAAACGGCGTTGACCGTGATGCCTTGTTCGGCAACTTCCAGTGCGACGGTCTTGGTCAGACCGGCGACGCCGTGCTTGGCAGCGACATAGGCGGACTTGTAGGGAGATGCAACGAGCGCGTGCGCGGAGGCCACATTGATGACGCGACCCCATTTGCGCGCCTTCATCGGCTGCAACGCGCGCCGGATCGTATAGAATGAGGACATGAGATCGATCGCCACGACCGCTTCCCATTTCTCGACCGGAAAATCGTCGATCGGCGCGACATGCTGAATGCCGGCATTGTTGACCAGTATGTCGACGGCGCCAAACTCGGCGATGGCCTTGTCCATCATCACGGTGATCGCGTCGCCCTTGCTCATGTCGGCATTGTCGTAGCGGACAGCGACCTGATGATCGGCCGCGAGCCTGGCCCGCAGGCGTTCGATCTCGGCGGCGTCGCCAAAGCCGTTCAGGACGATGTTGCAACCTTTCGCCGCGAAAGCTTCGGCAATGCCTTGCCCGATGCCGCTGGTCGAACCGGTGATGAGTGCTGTCTTACCTTTGAGCATCGTCTTGTCCTTTGATTGCGCGGCTATGAGCCATGGCGCGGGTCGGCTCTGGATCTGATGATAAGTATGATGAACCGCCGCAAGCTGCGGAAATGCCGTTGAGACATAGATTCGATAGCTGACGGTCAGATCGTTGGCTTCATGCCCTGGGTGTCGATCGACCCGGTCGGGTTGTTTGACGTAAGGGCAGCTAGTAAGATTGCGTGGCAACGCGGGCGGTGCCGTATGCGCGTCCAGTGAGGGGAGCGTGCAGTGGAGATCAGCCAGGTCCGATACTTCTTGGCCGTCGCCAAGGAGCTGAATTTCACCAGGGCGGCCGAGCAGTGCAATGTCACGCAGCCGGCGTTGTCGCGCGCGATCAAGCTTCTGGAAGATGAATTCGGCGGGCCGCTGTTCCACCGTGAGCGCCGGTTCACTCACCTCACCGAGCTCGGCCGCATGGTCGAGACCTATCTCGAAGGCGTCTT
The DNA here is from genome assembly GCF_002295065.1 of Mesorhizobium sp. WSM3859. Taxonomy (GTDB): domain Bacteria; phylum Pseudomonadota; class Alphaproteobacteria; order Rhizobiales; family Rhizobiaceae; genus Mesorhizobium. Next base: position 190,201 of record NZ_NSGG01000013.1, on the reverse strand, counting down.
CGAGAATTCTCGCCAGGCAAAGCAGATCGCCGAGCAATATGTGACCCTCAAGAAGATGCCGCTCAAGTTCGGCATCATGAGCACGATCGCTCCGGACGAGATCATCGAGCTCATCGCGGCCGTGCGCGCGCACCACCCGGGCGTCGAGTTGCATCTTTGCGATGCGGATGCGGTGAGCCTCAGGAGAAGGCTGCTCGAGGGCGAACTCGAGGCTGCTATCTACGCGTTGCCTTCAGATGTTGCCGACGAAGAGGTGCACTCCCTGCCGCTTTTCCAGGAGCAGATGGTGATGGCCGTTCACCTGACACATCGCCTTGCCAATCGGCGCGCGGTGCGGGTGAAGGATATGTCAAACGAAAGCTACATCCACCGCAACAATTGCGAGTTCGCTGGCTACGCCGATGCCATCCTTGCCGAACAGGGCGTCACGGTCAGTCCGGTCTACTGGAGCGATCGTGACGACTGGACATTGGCGATGATCGCCGCCGGGCTTGGTTTCGGATTCATGCCCGAGCATACCGTCAGGCATCCCGGCGTGGTGCCTTTGCCGATCACCGAGCCCGAATTCTGGCGGGAGGTCAATCTCGTCACAGTGCGCGGCCGCAGGCACTCGCCCGCGGTCGGCGCATTGGTGCGCGAGGCCACGCAGAAGAAATGGTTCGGCGAGCGGGTGAAGGCGTTGTCCGCCGCCGAGTAGGTTCGCCGCGCAGCATGCTTTGCAGCCCCTGGGCAACGCATCTGTGGCTGCATGTCCTCCATTAGTTCTTTTTGACGGTTGAGGTCACCGACTGAATGACTTCGGTCGCCATCTTGAACTGCGCGGGGCGGTCGGTGATTCCGTGCCGCTTGGCGATCCAGTCGAAATCGCTGTAGGCGGCGTAAACCGAACCGTCGGCGGTCTGGTAGACCAGAACGCGGACAGGCCAGTCGAGCCCGGCTTCGGGGTTGGATGTGATGAAGGTCGTGCCGAGCGCCGGATTGCCGAACATGACGAGCCGCGACGGCCTGACGTCGTTGCCGGCATTGTTGCCAAGCTGGGCCTGGTCGATGACGCCGAAGAATTTGATGCCTTTCTTGAGCACGTCCTTCTTGATGCGGGCGACGGTCTCGGCGACGGAATAGTCGCTCTTCACCGTGACGACGCCGTCCGAGGCGGCGGCCGGTAGGGCGATCGCCACCAGCATGGCGGCGCCTGCAAGCAGAGTTTTGAGTTGGTTGGTCATGTCGGTCTCCTTGGTTGGATAACTAAGTTTCGATTTCAGTCTCAGCTCTTAGGCGTTCGCAGCACGCGCGCGATTGCGATCGCGCCGGCGAGAACCGCGGCCAGCACGACCACACATGCGGTCCAGCCGACACGGTCGTAGATCCGTCCGATGAGGAAGCTGCCGGCGAGCCCGCCCGCATAGTACGATGCGAGATAGATGCCGCTGGCAGCGGCGCGATCGCGCGACGCGGTGCGGCTGACATGCCCCGTGGCTATCGCCTGAGCCAGGAAGGTGCCGACGGCAACGAGCGCCATCCCGCCGAGAACGATCGGAAGACTGGTTACAAGCAGCAGAAGCAAGCCGACGATCGCAAGCGCGAGCGTCGCTCCGATTCCTCCGCTGGGGCCAAGGCTCGCTGCGACTCGGCCGGCAAGCGGGGTGGTCAGCATCGATGGCAGGAAGACGAAATAGACGGCGCCCAAGGCCATCGGGGTCAGCGACAGGGGCACTGCAACAAGCTGAAAGTTCACATAGGTGAAGGTGCCGATAAAGACGAAGAGGATCAGGAAGCCGATCGCGAAACAGGCACGCAGCTCGACGTTCTGCAACGGGGCTTTCCAGGCCGCGCGGGCAGGCTCGCCATCCGCGTCACTGCGCATCATTGCCGAGGTCTTTTGCAGCGTGAACCAGACGAGGGCGGCGCCGAGCAGATTAAGCCCCGCGAAGGTCAGGAAGTTGGTGGAGATGCCGAACATGTCGGCGACGGCCGCCGACATCAGCCGGCCGAAAAAGTTGCTGGCAACATTGCCGGTCACATAGGCCGCAAGCGCGCTCGTGGTCTGCCGCGCCGAAAAATGCTCGGCCAGATAGGCCATCGTCAGCGTGAAGGCTGTCGACATGCAGAGCCCTTGAGCCACGCGCAGCAAGGCGAAAACGACGATGTTGTCCGTCTGCGACAGCAGCGTCGTCGGGATCGCCAGGATGGCCAGGCTGATCCAGATACCGTTGCGGCGATCAATGCCGCGCCCAAAGAGAGCAACGGCGATCCCGGCCACCGCCATGCCGAAGGTGCTGGCGTTGACGGCGAAGCCCATGGTGGCGCGGCTGACGCCGAATTTCACCACCAGCGAAGGCAGGATGGCCTGGGTGGCGAACAGGTCGACGAGCGTCAGGAACGCGATCAAGGCGATCAGTCCGAAGCGCCAACTGTCCGCGGCCACCCTGCGGAGCCCCATCAATTCGGTATGTTCACTGGTCGTCATCACAGGCTCCTGGTCATGCGTCCTCGGGCGATCACCCGAGGACGCGCTGTTGGTTGCTTGCTGCTGGGATCCGCTGGCCGCGACGAGCGGCTCACATCATGTGATCGTTGTGCATCGCCGGCGGCAGAACGTCGGCTGAGTAGAGCACCGCCGGGACCTTGCCGTTGTTCTTCCACCAGTGGGCGAGCTGGCCGAACTCGGCGGTCACGTCGCCGGCCGGATGTTCGATGCCGACCTTGCAGGTGCTGGCGTATTCGGTGATGGAGCCTTCGACGACGATAATGTTGGCGGGGCGAGCCGTGTGCTCATGCCACGGCACCACGCCGCCCGGCTGAACGACAAGCTTGCGCAGACGCAGCATGTTGCCCTTCCACGCTTCGCCCTTCGGGCTGAGGTCGATCGCCGAAAGAACCGTATCCGTCACGCCGACGGGCTTGCTGGGATGTTCCTGGATGTCGGTCGTGGCGGCCCGGCCGGCAGGGCAGTCGCCGGCGAAAACCGGGGCCACCGAAAACGCGGCGGTCGCGGTGAGAAGTCCGAGTGTCAGCGCCAGCTTCAGCGGCACCCGCAATGCAATAGTCTTGGAAGCCATGTCTATTTCTCCTTTGTCGGTGCCCAATCGCGGAAGCGGGGCATAGGACGAGAGTGACGGCAGCCTCGGGAAAAGAGAAATGCTGACTGGCTCTTAATTCGATACCTGAAAACTATGGTGGACGACGGCGCCAGCGCGACTATCCGCCACGACATTTATCGCGGCGTTCGGCTTCATTTCGAATTGCTATGCGGCCGTTTTTCTGGCCGACAGGTCGATGCCGCTTTCCGGCCAGCTGTGCGCCTTGACGCTGTTGACGAAGGTCGATGTCGCCGGCGAGAAGCGGCGTCCGGCCACCACGACGAGCGAGACTTCGCGCCAAACTTCAGGATCGACGACCGGCCTGATCTGCAAACCCGGAATCACGGCGCTGAATTCCGGGATGAAGCAGATTCCCAGCCCGCCGGAGACCATGTTTTGAATCCAGTCTTCGCGTTCGCTGGCGTAGGAGATCCTGAGCTTCACGCCACGCTCATTGCAGAGGCCGGCGAGGTAATCCCGATACTCGCAATTCAGGCGTCTGAGATAGTTCTCGCCGTCGAGTTCCGAGATCGCAACATTGTCGTTGCGGGCCAGCCGATGCCCGTTGGGGAACGCGAGGACGAACCGTTCGCGATAAAGCGGCGTGACGTCGAAGCGCTCCGGAAAACTGTTGCTCGACGCCATGATGGCGACATCGATCTCGCCGGCTTCCAAGAGTTGCGAAAGGGAGGCCGGCACGCCCTCGACAAGCTGCAGTTGGATGCCCTGCTGGCGCCTGTTGAAATCCGTCAACAGTCCGGTAAATCGGCGCGGACCGATTGTGCACATCACCCCAACCTTGAGATTTGCGTTTTCCAGGCAGAGGAATTTCGACGCTTCCTGGCGCACGCCGCTCACCTCGTCGAGAATCTGCTGAAACCGCGGGCGCAACAAGGCACCGAGATCCGTGAGATGGGTCAGGTTCCGCTCGCGGCGAAACAGAAGGCCGCCGACCTCATCCTCGAGCTGTTGGATCGCGCGCGACAGCGCCGGTTGGGTAATGTTGCACTTCTCGCCGGCGCGCGTGAAATTCCGGGTCTCGCAAACGGCCAGGAAGTAGCGGATGTGGTGGATGTCCACGCGTATCGTCCCTCAGCTGCATAGATGCATTTGCATGCTCGAAGACTGCCGCAATGGGTCGCATCATGCCAATGCGCGGGGGCTATAAAGTCGATAGCGTTTCGTCATACGACGATGGCGGGGCAAGGCCCGCCATCCATTGTCTGGTCGAGTGGTTGACGCGAAGGAGCGTCAGCTGTGATGGTCCAGGGCAAAAAGCTGGGCGCAGAACTGCGCGTGCGGCTTGCTCATGGCGGCGTCGTTGCATTCCTTCATCATCGAAACCTGCATCGCCTTCGGCGTGGCTTTCCATGCCGTCTCGAAATCTGCGCTCGACTTCATTGTCTTCATGCCGGAATCGCCCCTGGTGACGGCATCGGCGCTGGCAACGCGGATCGCCTGGCTTAATCGGTAGGAAGAATGCGGCGCGCGACGACCGGCAGCCAATGCAATCTGCCTATCGACTTCATGCCACCTTGGCATTTCGGCTGAACAAGAAGATGCGGCAGTCTCTCTCCAGTCGCCTTGCTGGCGACCTTGGGGATGGAGACCAAACCATGCTTGCCCAGTCCGAAGTGAGAACAGTCGAAGCCGCCGCGCCAGTGGGGCATCTCGGTGTCGAAAGCCGGACGATCGACATCATGCTGGCGAACGACGCGCATGGCGCCTTCGTCTGGGGTGTGCTCGATCGGCTGCTGGACGAGGCTAACTGCAGCGTCAGCGGCGTTACCGCATCGGGCTTTGCAGCAATGCAGGCGGCGGTCTTTGTTTATGGCTTAAGCGTCGGCGGCAGGCGCGGCGCGCGCACGGCACTTGCCAACTTCTGGCGGCGCGTCAGCCATGCCTCCATCTTCGCTATCGACAGAACGAGCCTGCTGCGATCGATGTTGGAACAGTCGATCGACCTCAAGCAGATCAATAACGAAGACTGCCCGGTGAAACTGGGCGTGCTGGCCGTCAATGCCCGCACCGACGCCGTGAAGATATTCTCCGGTGAGCAGCTGTCGATCAACGCGATCGTGGCGGCAGCCACCGTCCCGTTCCTCTCCCCGCCTGTGGAAATCGACGGCCATAGCTATTGGGGGGACGGCGACATCTCGCAATTGCCGTCTGCTCGATCACCGAAAACGAGCCACCGCCTGATCATCGCAGGCAGGCCTTCGCTGTTCACGACGCTGTGTCCGGACCGCAGCTTTTCCTCCACCCATTGCGCGACCAAATGCGCGCCGGTTCACACCATCTTCGACAGTCAATACCGAGCAGGGGCTGCACTCTTCGTCAGACCCTGGATCGACTGGGGCGAACTGACCGACATGCGTGACAGAGGTCGACAATGTGCCGAAGGCTGGCTTGCGACTGATCTTTTCAGCACCGACAAACGCCCGGCCATCGGCTGTCGAACCCAATACATCTAGGCGTCTCCCTCCCGCCTAGCCGCGCCTGCAACGCATACTCCCGAACGCAGGTGCCAAAGCCCTCCGGTGCCCCGCCGGAGGGCTTTTTCGCGCCAAGCTCCTGAACATAGTGGCCGCGTATCAATTCCATGCCGAGACAGCATTTCAGCTCGGCGCCACGATCGGAGAGACTGATCTGCAGACGGGCCTAAGGCCGGTCTTCCCCTCGAAACGCCAACCAGGAGACAAGCCTGTGATCAACACCAAGACCCTCATCGGATCGGCCCTCGCGGCTGCCACCACGCTCGCCGCGACGGCGGCATACAGCGGCCCGGCCGCCAAGCCCGGCTTCGCCTTCGAGAAATGCTACGGCGTCGTCAAGGCCGGCCAGAACGACTGCCAGACCGCGACGCATTCCTGCGCCGGCACCGCGACCGCCGACAACCAGCCGGATTCCTGGCTCTACGTGCCCGCCGGCAGCTGCGCGAAGATCGCGGGCGGCAGCGACAAGCCGAAAGCCTAACAACTTCCACCTCGAGCCAACCAGACCAAAATGGAGGAGACCGATGTCCAGCATGTTTTCACCTCTTGCAATCCCCGCTTCGGCGGGCATTGGTCTTCGCTCGCCTCACATCGCGGAGATGCTGACGCGGCGCCCTTCTGCTGGCTGGCTCGAGGTCCACGCCGAGAACTATATGGGTGACGGCGCTGGCGTCGAAGCGCTGGAAAGGCTGCGCCAGATCTACCCGCTGTCCGTGCACGGCGTCGGCCTGTCGCTGGGCAGCGCGCAAGGCCTGGATCGCGACCACCTTGAGCGATTGCGTAAGGTCTGCGAGCGCTTCGAGCCCGATCTCGTTTCCGAGCATCTCGCCTGGAGCGTCGCGGACGGCGCATACCTCAACGATCTCTTGCCGCTGCGCTACGACGAGGAAGCGCTGGCGATCGTGGCGCGAAATGTCGAGACGCTGCAGGACACGCTGAAGCGGCGCGTGCTGATCGAAAACCTGTCGGCCTACCTGGCATTCGCGGACTCCTCGATGAACGAGGCTGAGTTCCTGGCGGCGTTGGTGGCGCGGACGGGCTGCGGCCTGCTGCTCGACGTCAACAACGTCCATGTTTCCGCGCACAACCTGCAATATGACGCCAAGGCTTTCATCGACGCGTTGCCGGCGGGGGCTATCGGCGAAATCCATCTCGCGGGCCACGCGACCAACCATGTCGGCGCCGACACTGTGCTCATCGATGACCATGGCTCGCGCGTGCCTCCCGTCGTCTGGACGCTCTATCAGCATGCCATCGACCGGCTTGGCCCGCGCCCAACCTTGATCGAATGGGACACCGACGTTCCCATCCTCGACGTGCTGCTTGGCGAAGCGATGTGGGCCGACATGCTGACCGCTTCGATCATGTTCAACCGCAAGCAAGCTGCGCGGCGCGAGCAAACGACCAAAACGCGAGCGACGCCGATCCACCTTTCTGTCCAAAGCGAAACGACGACCGGCATGCCCGTCCTTGCGGCGTTTGCCGCTGCCAGACGTGCCAGGCCGTGCATGTCCGCGGCGATTGTCTCAATCGAGGAGGAATACCATGCTGCCGCTTGAACATTTGCAGACCACCATGGCGCGGTCGGTGCTGGCCATGGAGCCGGTGATCGCCGCAAATATCCTGACCGCCGGCAAGGCAGATCCGTTGGCGCGCCTGCGGATTTACCAGAACAACACGCGCAGTTCCCTCACCGCAGCGCTGATGGCGGTGTTTCCCGTGACCGTCCGCCTCGTTGACGAACGCTTCTTCCGCTTTGCGGCAAGCGAATTCATTCGGCGGCATCCGCCAGTGGAGTCGCGGCTGGCACGTTATGGCGCCGGCTTTCCACGCTTCCTGAAAACGATCGACACGTTGTCCGACATGCCGATCGTCGCCGAAACGGCGCGTCTCGAATGGGCCATAGCGGAGGCGCTCGACACGGCGTCGCTGCCGCCTCGCAGCCTCCCAGAATATGACAACACCGATCTTGGGCTGTCGCCGGATATCCAGCTCCAGCCCTCGCTGCGCCTGATCGTCTCGCACTGGTCGATCCTGTCGGTATGGATGGCGCATCAACAGGAGACGGCTGTCGACGAAAATATCACCTGGGCAAGGCGCCCCGAACGAGTGGCGTTGTGGCGATCGGGGAACTACGTGCGGCTTTTTCTGCTCGACCGCGCGAGCTTCGCCTTCTGGCATTCGCTGAAGCACGGTTTCGGCCTCGAGCATGCCACTGGCCGCGCCTTGGCGCTCGACCCTGCCTTCGACCTGGTTTCGGCCCTTGTGCGTCTGTTCCGCGACAGGCTCGTCACCGACGTGCGGGTCGCCTCGAATTCCCCCTCAAACTGACGGAGACGGTCATGACCGCAATATCGGAGCAATCCTCGTCCAACCCGGCCGGCTTTGTCGGCCTCTACAGGCGTATCATCAAGCTGCCCGAACACATTCCTTTTTCGCTGGTTCAGCTCGCCGCGCGCGTGGCCGTGGCCCATGTCTTCTGGCAGTCGGCCCAGAGCAAGCTGGCGTCCTGGCCAGTGACGCTGGAGCTGTTCGCCAACGAATACAACCTGCCATTCATCGATCCATCGATCGCGGCGCCGTTGGCGACGACTGCCGAAATCACAGGCTCTGTGTTGATTTTCTTCGGGCTGTTCTCGCGCCTCGCCGCCCTGATGCTGCTCGGCGTCGTCTCCGTCATCCAGTTCTTCGTCTATCCGGAAAACTGGGCCGAGCATCTGCTGTGGGCATCGTTGCTGCTTCTGGTGCTGACACGCGGCGCAGGTGCTTTCTCGCTCGACTATGTCGCCGAGCGAGCCTTTTCGGCGTCCAGAAAATGAACATTCCGACCGGATGGGAAAAGCACGGTGCGCATCTTCATCGTTCACGCCCACCCCGAGCCGAACAGCTTCAACGGTGCCCTAACCCGCGCGGCTGAGCAAGCGCTGGCTGCGGCTGGGCACGAGGTCGTGATCTCCGACCTTTATGCGATGGGCTTCAATCCGGTGTCGGATCGCCACAACTTCACGACCGTGCTCGATGCGCACTACTATCGCCAGCAGGCTGAGGAGGCGAACGCCGCCGCCCAGGACGGATTTGCTCCAGATATCCAGGCGGAGATGGACAAGCTTTTTTGGTGCGATGTCCTGATCCTTCAGTTTCCGCTCTGGTGGTTCGGGCTGCCGGCGATTCTCAAAGGCTGGGTTGACCGGGTCTTCGCATCGGGTGGCCGCATCTATGGCGGCGGCAAATGGTATGATCGCGGCGTCTTCGCCGGAAAGCGCGCTATGTGTTCCGTCACGATCGGCGGGCCGCCGCCGATCTATTCCGACCGAGGACTGAACGGCCCAATCGGGTCAATCCTGTTCCCTATCAACCATGGGATGCTCTACTTCGTCGGCTTCACGGTAATCGAGCCTTTCCTCGTGCACGCGCCGGCGCGCATCAGCGACGGTGAGCGCCGGATGTGGCTCGATCGTTATCGCGACCGCATCCTCAGCCTCGCACACGCTCCTACGATCGCGTATCCGAAGCTGGCGGACTTCGACGGCACCATGTTCTGAAGTCGGCTTGAACAAATGATCGCAAAAGTGTCAGCGATTTCAATGGGATAAGCTGGTGCTGCGAGAGAGGATTGAACTCTCGACCTCTCCCTTACCAAGGGAGTGCTCTACCACTGAGCTACCGCAGCCTGCGATGGCGGCGCTTCTGCCATATCGAACCGGCAAGCGCAAGGCCAAGAAAAACCCAAAGCGTCGCATGCGATTCCTGCCGACAATTTATGCGGCTCGAAGCGGCATGCGCGGCTGATCCACAAGCCCGAAGCCCGCCTGGCCGCCTGCTTTCATGACATCGCTGGGCCAAAATGCTACCCATTGCGGAATCGCAGCCGGCTGACCACCGGTCACGGATTGGACGATGGGCGAGAAGACAAATCCACCGAAAAAGGGCGAAGCCGCTCGCAAGGAACGGTTGGCCAAGGCGCTGCGCGCCAATCTGCAGAAGCGCAAGGCGCAGACGCGGTCCCGGCGCGCGGGCGACGCTGACAACCAGCGCGCCCGCGACGCTGACAACCAGCGCGCCCGCGATGCCGATCAGCGGTCGGAAGGCTTGCCGGCTGCTGGAAAAATGCACAAGGACTGACCAAATCAGCCATACTGCCCGGCCATAGTCGGTCCGGTTTTAAGAAAATCCTATTTCTTGAACCAAGCCGGCCAATGGTCTAAGCCGGGCACACTCAACCGATTGAAGCGGCCTGTTCTGGCCGAGGGGACGTTTTCTTATGGATCGCATCAGAATTGTCGGCGGCAATGAGCTTGCCGGTACCATTCCGATCTCGGGCGCCAAGAACGCGGCGCTGCCGCTGATGATCGCCTCGCTGCTCACCGACGACACGCTGACGCTCGAAAACGTGCCGCATCTGGCCGATGTCGAGCAGCTGATCCGCATCCTTGGTAATCACGGCGTCGACTACTCCGTCAACGGCCGGCGCGAGAGCCAGCAGAAAGGCTATTCGCGCACCATCAATTTTTCCGCCCGCAACATCGTCGACACCACCGCGCCTTACGAGCTGGTGTCGAAGATGCGCGCCTCCTTCTGGGTGATCGGGCCGCTGCTTGCCCGCATGGGCGAGGCCAAGGTGTCGCTGCCCGGCGGCTGCGCCATCGGCACGCGCCCGGTCGATCTGTTCCTCGAAGGTCTGCAGGCGCTGGACGCCCAGCTTGACGTCGACAATGGCTATGTCGTGGCCAAGACAAGGAACGGCCGTCTCCACGGCAATCGCTACGCGTTCCCGAAAGTGTCGGTCGGCGCCACCCACGTGCTGATGATGGCGGCCTCGCTCGCCAAGGGCGAGACGGTGCTCGAAAACGCCGCCTGCGAGCCGGAAATCATCAATCTCGCCGAATGCCTGATCGCCATGGGCGCCAAGATCCACGGCGCCGGCACCCCCACCATCACCATCCAGGGCGTCGAGGCGCTGTCCGGCGCCCGTGTCCGCGTCATCCCCGACCGCATCGAGACCGGCACCTATGCCATGGCGGTGGCGATGACCGGTGGCGATGTGATGCTGGAAGGCGCGCGGCCCGACCTGTTGCAGACGGCGCTCGACGTTCTCGTCCAGACCGGCGCCGAGATCACGCCCACCAACGAGGGCATTCGCGTCAAGCGCAACGGCGCCGGCATTGCGCCGGTCGACGTGACCACCGCGCCCTTCCCCGCCTTCCCGACCGACCTGCAGGCGCAGTTCATGGGCCTGATGACGATGGCCAAGGGCAAGTCGCGCATCACCGAGACGATCTTCGAGAACCGTTTCATGCATGTGCAGGAGCTCGCGCGCCTCGGCGCCCACATCACGCTTTCCGGCCAGACGGCGATCGTCGACGGCGTCGCCAAGCTCAAGGGCGCTCCCGTTATGGCGACCGACCTGCGCGCCTCGGTATCGCTGGTGATCGCCGGCCTTGCCGCCGAAGGCGAGACCACGGTCAACCGCGTCTACCACCTCGACCGGGGCTTCGAGCGGCTGGAAGAGAAGCTCTCGGGCTGCGGCGCGGTGATCGAGCGCATTTCGGGCTGACGTTCCGCGGCATTCTTTCCGAGCGGTTGCGCCGAGCGGAAAGACCCACTAGAGCGTGATTGAACTCGACCTAGCCGAGTTCAATCACGCTCTCGCTTTTTGTGTGAGCATGATCCTTGCCGAAAACCGGTTTCCACTTTTCGGGATCATGCTCTAACAGAACGCTGACTTATCAACGTTCAGGTGCGCATCCCGCATGGCAGCCCTCAAGCTCATCGCGTTCGACGACCAGGATCTGAGCATCGTCTCGGCGCATGTCCAGGACGCCGTGATGAGGGTCTCCGACTTGGAGTACCTGCCGGCGGCCAAGCGTTTCGTGCTGACCATGAATCGCTTCGTCTGGGAAGCGAAATCGGGCCTCTTCCGCCAGCACAATGAACGGCGGCAGAGCGTTCTGCATTTTGACCGCGTGCTCGGCGTCAAGACCAGCGGCATTCAACGCGACAAGCCCGCCGAAGTGCTGTCGCTGCTGGCGATCAGCTTCATTGCCACCAGCAAGCCGGCCGGCATCATCGAATTGGTGTTTTCGGGCGGCGGCACCATCATGCTCGACGTTGAATGCATCGAGGCCAGGCTTGCCGATGTCGGCGGCTCCTGGGAAGCCGCCTCGCGACCTGTGCACAGAGGCTGAAGCGCAATGGCTATCACGCTCCGACAGCAGGACGCCGATTTCGAACAGCGTTTTTCGGCTTTCCTCACCACCAAGCGCGAGGTTTCGGCCGATGTCGAGGCCGTGGTGCGCGACATCATCTCCCGCGTGCGCGCCGAAGGCGACAAGGCGCTGATCGACTACACGCTGAAGTTCGACAGAGCCGATCTCGGAACGCTCGGCATTGCCGTCTCGAAGGACGATATCGCCAAAGCCTATGAGGCGGCCGATCCGGCCACCGTCGAGGCGCTCGAATTCGCGCGCGACCGCATCCGCTCGCATCATGAACGGCAGAAGCCGAAGGACGACCGCTATACGGACGCCGCCGGCGTTGAGCTCGGCTCGCGGTGGACAGCGATCGAGGCCGTCGGCCTTTATGTGCCCGGCGGCACGGCGAGCTATCCGAGCTCGGTGTTGATGAATGCCGTGCCGGCCAAGGTCGCCGGCGTCGAGCGCATCGTCATCGTCGTACCGGCGTCGGGCGGCGTCATCAATCCGCTGGTGCTGGTGGCGGCCGACCTTGCCGGCGTCTCGGAGATCTATCGCGTCGGCGGCGCGCAGGCGGTTGCAGCACTTGCCTATGGCACCGAGACCATCAGGCCCGTCGCCAAGATCGTCGGGCCGGGCAATGCCTATGTCGCGGCGGCCAAGCGCCAGGTGTTTGGTACGGTCGGCATCGATATGATCGCCGGGCCATCGGAAGTGCTGGTCGTGGCCGACGCCGACAACGATCCGGACTGGATCGCGGCCGACCTTCTGGCGCAGGCAGAGCATGATGTCTCGGCGCAGTCGATCCTGATCACCGACAATGCCGAATTCGGCAAGGCGGTCGAGCAGGCGGTCCAACGCCAGCTGAAGGTCCTGCCGCGCGCCGATACGGCGGCCGCCAGCTGGCGCGATTTCGGCGCGGTGATCCTAGTGCCGACGCTGGAGGCCTCGCTGCCGCTGGTCGACAGGATCGCGGCAGAACATGTCGAGCTTGCTTTCGAGGATGCCGAGGGCTTCCTTTCCAGGATGCGCAACGCGGGCGCCGTGTTTATCGGGCGGCATACGCCTGAGGTCATCGGCGACTATGTCGGCGGCTCCAACCACGTGTTGCCGACAGCACGCTCGGCGCGTTTCTCCTCGGGTCTGTCGGTGCTCGATTTCGTCAAGCGCAGCTCGATCCTGAAGCTTGGGCCCGAACAGCTCAAGGCGCTGGCGCCCGCCGCGATCGCGCTCGCCAAGGCCGAAGGGCTCGACGCGCATGCCCGCTCCGTCGCGATCCGGTTGAACATGTAGCGATGTCCGGCCGCGACCAACCCCGCGACAGGCTGATCGACGTCGAGCTCGACGAATCGATCGGACGTTCGACGCCCGATGTCGAGCACGAGCGGGCGGTCGCGATCTTCGACCTCATCGAGGAAAACAGTTTCAAGCCGGTCAACGACGACGGCGCCGGTCCCTACAAGCTCAAGCTGTCGCTGGCTGAGTCGCGCCTGGTCTTTGCCGTCAGCCGCGAGAACGGCGCCGAGGTGGTCACCCACATCCTGTCGCTGACGCCCCTCAGGCGCATCGTCAAGGACTATTATCTGATCTGCGAGAGCTACTACGAGGCCATCCGCTCCTCGACGCCGAGCCATATCGAGGCGATCGACATGGGCCGGCGCGGCCTGCACAACGAAGGCTCGCAGACCTTGATGGACCGGCTCGCCGGCAAGATCGAGATCGATTTCGACACGGCGCGCCGGCTGTTCACGCTGGTCTGCGTGCTGCACTGGCGGGGCTAGATCGGGATGATGTTTCGTTGAAACACCATCCTGATCCAGCTCTTTGTCGGAGCATGATCTTTTCCAAGAACCGGTTCCCACTTTTCGGGATCATGGTCTTTTGTTGGAGCATGATCTTTTCCAAGAACCGGTTCCCACTTTTCGGGATCATGGTCTTTTGTTGGAGCATGATCTTTCCCAAAAACCGGTTCCCACTTTTTGGGGTCATGCTCTTTTGTTGGAGCATGATCTTGTCCGAAAACCGGTTCCCACTTTTCGGGATCATGGTCTTTTGTTGGAGAATGATCTTTCCCAAAAACCGGTTCCCACTTTTTGGGATCATGCTCTAGTGCCCGCCCTGCCCCACTCGATCCTGTTTTTGTGCGGCATGAACGCCGTACGCTCGCCGATCGCGGAGCAACTGGCGCGCCGCATGCTGCCCGCCACCACCTTCGTCGCTTCAGCCGGCGTGCGCGCCGGCGAGCGCGACCCGTTCGTCGACGCGGTGCTTGCCGAGGACAGCCTGTCGCTTGGCGAGCGCCAGCCCCGGACGCTGGAGGATCTGGAGGATGATTATTTCGACCTGATCGTGACCCTGGCGCCGGAGGCGCACCACGCCGCGCTCGAGCTCACCCGCTCCCTCGCCGTCGAGGTCGAATACTGGCCGATGCCCGACCCGACCGACACTGGCGGCAGCCGAGAACACATCATGGCGGCCTATCGCGATGTGCGCGAGCGGCTGAAGGCGCGCATAAGCCGACGTTTCCTGCCTCCGAAGGCTAAAAACGCGACAGATTAAGCGTGTTCACAAGCGGACGATTATCATATAGGTTCCGCCGCAATTTCCAGCCGAGTCCTGGAACGCCCATCCAAGCAAAGGTATCGAATGCCGAAGGAAGAAGTCCTCGAGTTTCCAGGTGTGGTCACCGAACTGCTGCCCAATGCGATGTTTCGCGTGAAGCTCGAAAACGAACATGAAATCATCGCCCACACGGCCGGCCGCATGCGCAAGAACCGCATTCGCGTGCTGACCGGTGACAAGGTCCTGGTCGAGATGACGCCTTACGACCTGACCAAGGGCCGCATCACCTACCGTTTCAAGTAGCAAATCGGCGTCAAGCGCGATGAGCATCCTGCAGAAGCTCGTGCTTGCCTCGGGTTCGCCGCGCCGCATCGAATTGCTGCAGCAGGCCGGCATCGAGCCGGACCGGGTGCTGCCCGCCGATGTCGACGAAACGCCGCAGCGCGCCGAGCATCCGCGTTCGCTGGCCAAGCGCCTGTCCAAGGACAAAGCCGAGAAGGCGCTGGCCTCGCTGAAAAGCGAGGAAGATTACGCGCCCGCCTTTATCCTCGCCGCCGACACGGTGGTGGCGGTGGGGCGGCGCATTCTGCCCAAGGCCGAGACGATCGACGACGCCATCAATTGCCTCGGCCTGCTCTCCGGCCGTTCGCACCGCGTCTATTCCGGCGTCTGCCTGATCACGCCGGGCGGCAAGCTGCGCCAGCGGCTGGTGGAGACCAGGGTGCGCTTCAAGCGGCTGCCGCGCGAGGAGATCGACGCCTATGTCGCCTCCGGCGAATGGCGCGGCAAGGCCGGCGGCTACGCCGTGCAAGGCCTGGCCGGGTCCTTCGTCGTCAAGCTGGTCGGCTCCTACACCAATGTGGTCGGCCTTCCGCTTTATGAAAGTGTCGCTTTGCTTTCGGGCGAAGGGTTCAAGGCGCACCGGAACTGGCACGCCTCACGCTCATGAGCCTGGACGACAAGGTGACACCGCTTCGGCCGAAGCGGCCCTGCCCCGAGTGCGGAAAACCTTCCTCGCGCGAGCACTATCCGTTCTGCTCGGCGCGCTGCAAGGACATTGACCTCAATCGCTGGCTGAAGGGCGCCTATGTCATACCCGGACGTGACGGCGAAGAGGAAGACGAGGACAGCCCGAAGCCGGGACCCGCGCCCAAGGACGAGGGCTGAGCGCGAGCCGCAAGCCGCCGTTCCACGGCGGTTGCGGGCAATCAGATCCCGGCTTTGCCGGCAAGCGCGACTGCTTCGTTCGAACCTCATCACGCGCCTGCGACAATTGCCCGGAAAATCGCTCCTTAGGCGCTGGACAGCCAGGATTCCCGTGCTATAACCCACGCGCTTTCAAGGGGCCGCGGCGCTTCCTTGAAATCCGGCGGGCGGTTCCCGTTAGCCGGCGCAGGCCCAGATAGCTCAGTTGGTAGAGCAGCGGACTGAAAATCCGCGTGTCGGTGGTTCGAATCCGCCTCTGGGCACCAACAGCTTTAAAAGACTCAGCGTTCTGGCTTTCGTTTCCATAGCTTGGCTGCAACGAACTCGACTCCGTCAACCGGAATCGAACCGGCGCCCAAAGGCGCCTGAGGTCGCGACGGCGTTCTGGCCGAGCCGATCCCGCCAATGAAACACCTGACCCTTTCCGGATGGTTGTTGCATAGAGAGAGGCAACCAGTGTCGACCCTCCGCGTTGGTCACCAGATTCAGCCGGGAAGTTTCGATGCCGCTCAACGCTTTCGCTTTGAATTGCACACTTAAGATGCCTCGGGACGGCGAGGAGTCCTCCACCGATCGAATGCTTGCTGAGTTGACCGAGGCCTTGGCGACACATGACATCGAATGCGAAACGGCACGTGCGCTCGCCCACAACATCAAGCCAGGCGTGCTCTCCGACATGGGCGAAGGCGACGACTGGCCGAAGCTGCGCAAAAAGATCCCGGCCGCCGACATCTTCATCCTTGGCCTGCCAATCTGGATGGGGCAGCCGTCCAGCGTTGCCAAGCGCGTGATGGAGCGGATGGACGCTTTCCTGTCCGAGACCGACGACAGCGGACGCATGCCGGCTGCCGGCAAGGTCGCGCTGGTGGCGATCGTCGGCAATGAGGATGGCGCACATCACTGCCATGCCGAGTGCTATCAGGCGCTCAACGATGTCGGGTTCACCGTTCCCGCCAATGGCGGCGTGTACTGGGTCGGAGAAGCGATGGGCGACGTCAACTTCGTCGATCTTCCCGGGACACCGCAGAAAGTCGTCGGCATGATCAAGATGGCGGCCTCCAACGCCGCCCATCTGGCCGGACTCTTCAAGACGCAGAATTATGTCGGCGTGCCTTCCGGGAATTGATATCGCTCCTATCGCCCGATCAGCGTCAGCCCGTTGGCGCGATGCTCACAGAAGAAAATTTGCGGACGTCATAGAGGATTGAGGGATTGCAAGACGCGCACCACAGCCTGTTCATAGCGCTTGGTCAGGTGCTTCAGCGATTGAGCATAATGCAGATAAATGGATATCTGTTTCATTGCCGAGGTTTTCTATGAGCGAGCAAAATCACCATTCCTGGCGGGAGCGCATGACGATCCTCGGCGATGTCAAGGCGGCATCCTTCCTTCCGTGGATAGAGCGTCATGCCGCCAAGCTCGGGCTCGCACAGGCCATATGCGTTGCCGGTCCCGACCGCATCGAACTCGACATTGCCGGGCCGGTCGAGCTCATCGACATGATGGAGATGGGGTGCTCTCTTGGACCAATCGATGTCTGGGTCGAGGCCATCCGGCGGGCGCCGATAGAGGGCGAATCGGGCTAGGTTTTCCAGTCGCTGGTCTCCCTACCAGGGTGACATGCACCTTTTTTGGGCATTGTTGCCAGTGAGGAAATGTTGTGCAAACGTGACCGGGTCTTTTAGCATGTCCTTGACCGCTAGGCCGCGCCCGGGAACATGCTGGTGTCGTTTGAAAGTTGATGTATGCCTCCCTACTCGACCGGCTCTTGGATGCCTGTTGCCCTCTCTGATGACTTGCCGGCGGGAACCGTGATGCCAGCGCAATCCCCAGCCGGGCCGATTGCCCTTTGGCGAAGCCGCTCCGGCCGCGCAGCGGCCTTTGCCGACAGATGCCCTCATCGCGGCATGCGCCTCTCCCACGGCTTCGTGCGCGGTGAGACCCTATCCTGCATCTATCACGGCTGGAGCTATGCCCAGGCGGGAAACTGCCTGCGCATTCCGGCCCATCCGGCGCTGACGCCGCCTGACACGATCCGTGTCGCGACACAGCCCGTCGAGGATGGCGGGGGCATCATCTGGATTCCGGTTGGCGAACCCGCCGCCGGGCCGCCACGGTTCGACGGCGTTATCCCCCTGCGCTCAATGGTGGTGGAGGCCGACGTCGCCGCGCTGGAGTCGGCCGCAGGGACGAAGGCCGGCGAAGGCCTGCTCGACTACACGCATGATGGCCGCACCGTGCGGCTGCTTCTTGCTTCCAAAGGCAAAGCGCGGACGCTGATGCATGTTCTGGTGGACGAGGACAGCAATCCGAGCGAGCGTATCGCCGCGTCGAGGGCCGCCGAGGCGCTGCGGCGGGCGGCCGAGCAGGTTGCGGCCAGCGGGACCGCCCGATGACCCGCAACGCGATGATCGACGAATGGTATCCGGTCGGCCTTGCCAGCCAGCTTGATGCGCATGGACGCAAGACCGCCCTCATGGGCGAGCCGATCGAGGTGAGGCTCGGCGAGGACGGGAACGCCGAGGTCACCGGCGGCAACGGACGTGTTCTGCCCGCCTGTATCCGCTATGGCCATGTCTGGGCGTCGCTCGGCGATCCGCAAAAGCCGCTGTTTGCGATCCCCGAGGCCGACCAGCCCGGCCGCCGGCTCGTCGATGTCGGGGTGGTGCGCGTGCGCTGCTCGCCGCTGCGCGCGGTGGAGAACTTCCTGGACATCGCGCATTTTCCGTTCGTCCATACCGACATATTGGGAGCCGAGCCGCATACGGAGGTGCAGAACTACAAGGTCGAGATCCGCGAGGACGAAGACGAGGTCTGGGCGACCCAGGTGCAGTTCTACCAGCCGCAGGCCGCCAAGTCGGCGGAAGGTGGCATCACCACGCAATACATGTATCGCGTGCCCGCGCCGACCTGCTCGATCCTCTATAAGACCTGCCCGCCGCGCCCGGGTGAATGGGACGTCATCACCCTTTTCGTGCAGCCGCTTGCCGAAGACCTGTGCGACGTCTGGCCATGGATGGCGCTGTTCGACGACGAAACGCCGATGACGGACCTGATCCATTTCCAGCAGACGATCTTCGTCCAGGACCGCTCGATCCTTGAAAACCAGATCCCGGGGCTGCTGCCGCTCGATCCCGGCATGGAGATTCCCACGCGGGCCGACCTGACTTCGGTTGCCTACAGGCGCTGGCTGAAACGCCATGGCTACACCTACGGCGCGCAACTGGTGGCGCAATGAAGCTCTACGACTACGTGCTGTCACCGAGCTGCTACAAGGTGCGCCTGATGGCGGCGCTGACCGGTGTGGCGCTCGACATCCGCCCCGTCGACTTCCATCCCGGCGCCGAGCATCGCGGCCCCGAACTCCTGGCGCTCAACCCGGCGGGCTCGATCCCCATTCTGGAGGATGGCGACCTCGTCCTTACCGAATCCTCGGCCATGCTGGTCTATCTGGCCGCGAAGGCGGCGCCGCAATGGCTTGGCAACGATGCGGCCGGACCGGCGGCGAGCGTCCAGCAATGGCTCTCCTTCTCGCATCGGCTGACTGCCAGCCTGGGAGCGGCGCGCCTGCACGAGATGCTGCTGCGTCCGGGCAATATCGATGTGCTTCGCGCGCAGGCCACGGCGGCCCTGCGGGAACTGGAAGCCGGCCTCGTCGAACAGCGCATCCGCGGCCAGTGCTTCCTTGCGTCGGACCGGCCGACGGTCGCCGATATCGCCTGCTTTCCCTATGTCGCGCTGGCGCCCGACGGCGGCGTTTCGCTCGATCCCTATCCGGCGATCCGGCTATGGTCGCGGGCGATCCGCGCCATCGACGGTTTCATCGAGATGCCCGGCATCCACCGGCTGCACGAGCTCAAACCCGAGCCCGTCCTCGAAGGCGGCGAAGCCTGACATGGCGGGTTATCTGTTGAAGAACTGCGCTGCGGTCATCGTCGACGATGGCGACGGTCCGCGCGTCCGTCGCAATGTCGATGTCTTGACCGACGGCCCGGCGATACGGGCCATCGGCGAAGGCCTCGACAAGGGAGAACTGCCTGTCGGCACCGTCGCGCAGGACGCCGCCGGCTGGTTCGTCTATCCCGGCCTCGTCAACACCCATCATCACTTCTTCCAATGCTTCGTGCGCAACCGCGCCGACCTGGACTGGACGAAGCTGTCGGTCATCGAATGGCTCGACCGCATCTACCCCATTTTCTCGCGTCTGACCGAGGAATGCTTCTACCACGCGTCGGTCACGGCGATGGCGGAGTTGATAAAGCACGGCTGCACGACGGCTTTCGACCATCAATACTGTTTTCCGCGGCACGCCGGCAAACGGCTGATCGACCGGCAGTTCGAAGCGGCCGAACTGCTCGGCATGCGCTTCCATGCCGGACGGGGCGGCAACACGCTGCCGAAATCGGAAGGCTCGACCATCCCCGACGCCATGCTGGAAACGACGGACGAGTTCATCGCCGACTGCGCCCGGCTGATCGACGCCTACCATGACACCGGTCGCTTCGGCATGCGCCAGGTCGTCGTCGCGCCCTGCCAGCCCGTCAACTGCTATCGCGACACCTTCGTGGAATCGGTGGCGTTGGCGCGCGACCGCAACGTGCGCATGCACACTCATGTCGGCGAGGGCGAAAGCCCGGTCATGCAGGCCCGTCACGGCCTGCGCACGGTCGACTATTGCGCCGAGATCGGCTTCTGCGGGCCGGATGCCTTCTATGCCCATTGCTGGGAGCTGACCCACGACGAGCTGCGCAAGATGGCGGCGAGCGGCACCGGCGTCTCGCATTGCCCTGAGCCGGTCTACCTCGTCGGCGCCGAGATCACCGACATACCGGCGATGTCGGCCCTCGGGCTCAGTGTCGGACTGGGCTGCGACGGCGCCGCCTCGAACGACAATTCCAACCTGATGCACTGCATACATTCCGCCTACATGCTGCAATGCCTGGCGGCGTCGACGCGCGACCATCCGGTGCCGCCGCCGGCCGATTTCCTCGGCTATGCGACGACCGGGGGCGCGGCGCTGCTCGGGCGCGGCGACATCGGCAGGCTGGCGCCCGGCATGGCCGCCGACCTCTTCGCCATCGACACCCGGCGCATGGACTATGTCGGCACCAGGCATGATCCGCTGAGCCTGCTGGCCAAGGTGGGCATCGGCGCGCCGACCGACATGACCATGATCAACGGCCGGGTCGTTTGGGCCAAGGGAGAATTCCCGGGACTCGACGAGGCCAGGCTGTTCGCGCAAGCCGAGGCGGCGCTGGCGACCGTGCAATTCTAGCAACCAAAACCAAAAGCAAGGGGAACCGACATGCTAATAAATCTTACCCGCAGAACATTGATGAAGGGCGCCGCCGCTTCCGGCCTCGTTGCCGCGGTGGGCAGCCGCGCGCTTGCCGCCGACGAGCCGCTGGGCATCGCGCTGGTGGTCCCGTCGCCGGTCGGCGACGTCGGCTGGGGCCGCGCGCTCGCCGACGGGCTCGAGCCGGTGAAGGCAACCTACGGCGACAAGGTTAAGGTCACCATCATCGAGAACATACAGGAGGGACCCGACGCCGACCGCATCATGAACAAGGCGGTCGCCGACGGGAACAAGTTCCTCATCGCCGGCTCCTTCGGATACCAGAACGGCGCCCTTCAGATCGCGCGGCGCAATCCCGACGTCACCGTGCTGCATGCTTCCGGTTTCCAGGTGGCGCCGAACTTCTCGCCCTTCGCGGCCCAATATTCGCAGGGCACCTATCTGATGGGCATGGCCGCAGCCGCGCTTTCGAAGACCGGCAAGCTTGGCTCCGTCTCCGCCTTCGCCATCCCCGAGCTGATCACCTCCATCAACGCCTTCACCTTGGGCGCGCAGGCGGTTAGGCCCGATGTCGAGGTTTCGGTCGTATGGGTGAACTCCTGGTTCGACCCGGCCAAGGAGCAGGAAGCCGCCAAGGCGCTGCTGGCGCAGAAATGCGACGTCATCTTCTCCAACGCGCAGGACACGCCGTCCGTCATTTCGGCCTGCGAGGAGGCCGGCGTCCCCGCCTTCAACCTCAACTCGTCGATGAAGAAATACGCGCCCAAGACCTATCTCGGCTGCGTGGCGACCGACTGGTCGCCCTTCTTCAAGGCCTCGGTCGACGCCCACCTCGCCGGCACCTTCAAGGGCGGCAACGCTTTCCTGGGCGTCGGCGACAAGGTTGTCGAGGTCGTTGACTGGAACCCGGGCATCCCGGCCGACACGATGGCCAAGATCAAAGCGGTTGAAGCCAAGATCGCCGACGGCAGCTTCTCGCCCTTTACCGGTCCGATCGCCAAGGCCGACGGCGCCGAGGGCGTCCCCGCCGGCAAGACGATGACCGAGGCCGAGATCGTCGCCATGGACTGGCACGTCAAGGGTGTAACCACGCCGCTGCCCAAGTAACCATGACCGCCCCGCTTCTGTCGCTGCGCGGCATGTCTAAGAGCTACGGCCAGATCCATGCCAATCGCGACATCGATCTGGACGTGGCTCCGCGCTCGATCCATGCGATCCTCGGAGAGAACGGGGCGGGCAAGTCGACGCTGATGAAGCTGATCTACGGCGTCGAGCAGCCCGACGCCGGATCGGCGACCTGGAAAGGAGAACCCCTGGCCCTCGCATCCCCGGCGGGTGCGAGGGCCAAGGGGATCGGCATGGTCTTCCAGCATTTCTCCTTGTTCGAGACGCTGACGGTCGTCGAGAACATCCGGCTGGTCGTGCCAGGGGCCAAATCGGATCTTGCGCAAGGCATCCGCAAGCTCGGCCGTGACTTCGGCCTGGAGGTCGATCCGCTCGCCCACGTGCATGCGCTTTCGGTCGGTGAGCGGCAGCGGGTGGAAATCATCCGCTGCCTGATGACCCGACCGGAGCTCCTGATCCTTGACGAGCCGACTTCCGTCCTGCCGCCGCAATCCGTGGACAAGCTGTTCGAGACGTTGCGGCGGCTGCGCGATGGCGGCGTCTCCATCCTGTTCATCTCGCACAAGCTGGAGGAGATCCGCGCGGTCTGCGACCATGCGACCATCCTGCGCGGCGGGCGCATCACCGGCCACGTGGATCCGCGCGACCACGACGCGCACGACCTCGCCCGCATGATGATCGGCCGCGACATGCCGCAGCCCATGCCGGCGGTTGCCCATTCCGGCGGGGAGAAGCGCCTCGAGATCATCGGCCTCGACCATCGGCCCGACGATCCCTTCGCCGTGACGCTTTCCGACGTCAGCCTGACGGTCCGGGCAGGCGAGATCCTCGGTATTGCCGGCATATCGGGCAACGGCCAGAGCGAACTCGCGGCGCTGATCTCGGGCGAGACAGTGCTGCCGCGGGAAAAGTCCGAGCGTATCTTCATGATGGGCAAGGACGTCGGCGTGCTCGATGCGGCCGCCCGCCGCCGGCTGGGTTTCGCCTTCGTCCCCGAGGAACGGCTGGGCCGCGGCGCGGTGCCGGAAATGTCGCTCGTCCTCAACAGCCTTCTGACCGCCCATCCCTCCGGCCTCCTGAAACGCGGGCTGGTCGACACGCCCCGGGCGAAAGCTTTCACCGCAGACTGCATCCGGCAGTATGACGTACGCACGCCGGGCCCTGAAACGGAGGCCGGGGCGCTTTCGGGCGGCAACCTGCAAAAGTTCATTGTCGGCCGCGAGATCATGCTGTCGCCGAAATTGCTGTTCGTGGCGCAGCCCACCTGGGGCGTGGACATCGGCGCCGCGGCAGCCATTCGCCGGCGCCTCGTGGCCCTGCGCAACGAAGGCATGGGCATTCTCGTCATCTCGGAGGAACTGGAGGAGCTGTTCGAGCTCTGCGATTCCATCCAGGTGATCCATCAGGGCCGGCTCAGTCCGCCGCTGGTGACGCGCGACACCAGACCCGAGGAGATCGGCCGCTATATGATCGGTGCGCATACGGCCGCCGAAAAGGTCCCCGCATGAGCGCTCTGTCCCTGCGGTTCCTTCCCGTTCTGGTTCGCCGCGAACATGCCTCGCTTGCAATCAAGCTGCTCGCCCCGCCCGTGGCGCTGGGCCTTGCGACACTGCTCAATCTCGGGCTCTACCTGCTGATGGGTCGCAATCCGGTGGCCGTTTTCCACGCGATGCTGCTCGAACCTTTCCTGTCCTGGGCTTCATTCTCGGAGGTCCTGCTGAAGATGGGACCGCTGCTGCTCATCGCGCAGGGGCTTGCGATCGGCTTTCGCGCCAAGGTCTTCAACATCGGCGCCGAGGGCCAATTCATCCTCGGCGCAATCTTTGCGTCGGCCATTCCCATCTGGCTCCCGCAGGCGACGGGGCAGTGGATATGGCCCTCCATGCTCGTCCTCGGCGCGCTGGGCGGCGCGCTTTGGGCTTCGCTCACGGCGTTCTGGCGCGTGCGGCTCAACGCGAACGAGATTCTCGTATCGCTGATGCTGGCGCTCGTTGCCGCGCAACTGCTCAACTACCTGCTCCTCGGCCCGTGGAAGGACCCCGCCGGGTTTAACTTCCCGCAGTCGGTCATGTTCCAGTACGACGCGATGGTGCCGATCCTGATCCCCGGCACCCGCGTCAACGTCTCGCTGCTTATCGCCTGCGCGCTGTCCCTCGCGGCCTGGCTGTTCATGCAGAGGAGTTTCGCGGGCTATAAGCTGCAGGTCGGCGGCCTCGCGCCGCGCGCGGCCGCATACGCCGGCTTCAACGAAGGCCGTGCAATCTGGATTTCCCTCCTCATCGGCGGCTTCGCGGCCGGCCTCGCCGGGGCGGCGGAGGTGGCCGGGCCGCTCGGCCAGCTGCAGCGCTCCATCTCGACCGGCTACGGCTACGCGGCCATCATCGTCGCTTATCTCGGTGGCATTCATCCGATAGGCATCGTCTTTTCCGCGCTGCTCATGGCGGCCCTCTATATCGGCGGCGACAACGCCATGGTTTCGGCAAATCTGCCGGTCGCCGCGGTCCGGGTCTTCCAGGGCAGTCTGCTGCTCGCCTATCTCGTCGCCATCGCCTTCGTCCGCTACCGGCTCGAATGGCGCCATGCCGCCCAAGGAAGCGTTCCATGAATGCCCTCGAGTTCATCGTCGCCGGAATGCTGGCGGCGGCCACGCCGTTCCTTTTGGCGGCGCTCGGCGAAATGGTGGCCGAGCGGGCCGGCGTCCTCAATCTCGGCGTGGAGGGACTGATGGCCCTGGGGGCGGTCATCGCCTTCATCATCGTCTATCACGGCGACGGCCACCTCCTGGGTTTCCTCGCCGCGGGCCTAGCCAGCGCGGCTCTTTCCCTTGTCTTTGCCGTGATCGCGCTGGGGTTCCGCGCGAACCAGGTCGCGGTGGGACTCGCCATAGGCATACTCGGCCAGGGCCTCTCGGCACTGTTCGGCAAGACCTATGAGAGCCTCACGGTCAAAGGCCTTCCGAAGCTTTCATTGCCCTGGCTTTCAGACATCCCGGTCATCGGCGGCCTGTTCGCTCAGGACGTCGTCGTGTGGTTCTCGCTGGCTGCGACCGTCGCCATCTGGGCAATATTCGCCTACACCAAGACCGGCCTTGTCGTTCGCGCCGTCGGCGAGAATCCCAAGGCGGCCCATGCGCTCGGCTATCCGGTGATCGCCGTGCGCTTCGCCGCTGTCGCCTTCGGCGGCGTGCTGGCGGGTTTCGCCGGCGCCTACGCGGCCGTGGTCTACACGCCGCTCTGGGCCGATGGCATGATTGCCGGACGCGGCTGGATTGCGATCGCGCTCGTCGTCTTCGGCACCTGGCTCACCAGCCGTATCTTCCTCGGCGCCTGCCTCTTCGGCGCCGTCTCGCTGGCAAGCCTGGCCGCCCAGGCGACCGGACTGGACGTCTCTTCGCAACTTCTATCGAGCCTGCCCTATATCGTGACAATCGTCGTGCTGGGCATCATTTCTTCGAACCGGCGTCTGCTCAAGCTCAACGGCGTGGCTTCGCTCGGAGAGCCTTTCGAACAATAGTGTCGCTCGCCGCAAACCCGACATCTGAGCGCAGGCCTCCCACAAGGGGGAAGGTGAGGCGCTCAGCCCTCGGTCTATTCGAACGAGTAGGTGAATCCTTCCGGCGAGGCGCCGACGATGACTTTCGCCATCTTCTTGCCCTCGAGCGAGCGGTTGAGCACGCCCCGGCTCAGTTCGGGCAGCAGCGTGTTGGTGAGGATGGCGTCGATCATGCGGCCGCCGGATTCAATCTCCGTGCAGCGCGCCTTGACCAGGTCCATCACGCCGTCGCCGATCACCAGCTCGGCGTCGTTGGTTGCCTTGAGCCGGCGCGCGATCTTGCCGAACTGATGGCGGGCGATCGCCTCGATCATCGCATCCGAGAGCGGATAATAGGGAATGGTCACCACCCGGCCAAGGAAAGCGGCCGGGAATACCTTCAGCAACGGGGCGCGTAGCGCGGTATCGAGATCGTCGATGCCGGTGCGCACGGTGCCGTTCTTGGTGCGGTCCATGATGACGTCGGAGCCGACATTCGAGGTGAGCAGGATCAGCGTGTTCTTGAAGTCGATCCTGCGCCCTTCGCTGTCATCCATCATGCCCTTGTCGAAGACCTGGAAGAATATCTCGTGCACGTCCGGATGCGCCTTCTCGACCTCGTCGAGCAGGATCACCGAATAGGGTTTTCTGCGCACGGCCTCGGTCAGGATACCGCCCTTGCCGTAACCGACATAGCCGGGCGGCGCGCCTTTCAGCGTCGAGACCGTGTGCGCTTCCTGGAATTCCGACATGTTGATCGAGATCAGGTTCTGCTCGCCGCCATAGAGCGTCTCGGCCAGCGCCAGCGCGGTCTCGGTCTTGCCGACGCCGGAGGGGCCGCAGAGCAGGAACACGCCGACCGGCTTTTCCGGCGCGCCGAGGCCGGCGCGGCTGGTCTGCACACGCCTGGCGATCATCTCCATGGCGTGATCCTGGCCGACCACGCGCTCGGACAGGGTGGCGGCGAGCTTCAACGCCTTCTCGGTCTGGCTGGACAGCATGCGTCCGGTCGGGATACCAGTCCAATCCTGCACCACGGCGGCAACGGCGTTGCGATCGACCGACGGCAGGATGAGCGGGGTCTCGCCCTGCGCTGTAGCCAATTCCGCCATCAGTTCGCGCAGCCGCGCGAGATCGGCGGCGGCTTCATCCGCCGGCTCGGCGGAAACTGCTTCGGCCTTTGCGGCCTTTGCCCCTTTGGCCTTCGAGGTCTTGGCCTTCTTTGCCCCAGCAGCCGCGCCGTCGCCAGTCTTGCTCTCGGGAGCCTTTTGCCTGGGCGCCGTTGCCGCGCCCTCCCCGCTCTCGGTCCCGGCAGCAATCTCCTCAGCCGCCGCCTCGTCGAGCGGCACACCCTCGCCACGCAATTTTGCACGCAGGTCGAGGATCTCGGCCACCAAAGCCTTCTCCCGGTCCCACCGCGCCTGGGCAGCGGCTAAAGCGGTCTCGGCTTCCGCCAACCCCGCGTCGACACGGGCCTGCCGGTCGGCCACGTCGATGCCGATCGCCGCCTCGCGGCCGATGATGCCATTCTCCACTTCCAGCGCCTGGCGGCGGCGCAGAATGTCCTCGACCTCGGCCGGCGTCGCATGCTGCGAGACCGCGACGCGGGCGCAGGCGGTGTCGAGCAGGCTGACCGCCTTGTCCGGCAATTGCCTGGCCGGGATATAGCGGTGCGAAAGCGAGACGGCCGCCTCGATCGCCTCGTCCAGGATCTGCACCTTGTGGTGCTGCTCCAGCACGCCGGCGACGCCCCGCAGCATCAGCACGGCCACGGCTTCCGACGGTTCGTCGATCTTGACCACCTGGAAGCGGCGGGTGAGCGCCGGGTCCTTCTCGATATGCTGCTTGTACTCGGCCCAGGTCGTGGCGGCGATGGTGCGCAACTCGCCACGCGCCAGCGCCGGCTTCAGGAGATTGGCGGCATCGCCGGTTCCGGCGGCGCCGCCGGCGCCGATCAGCGTGTGCGCTTCGTCGATGAACAGGATGATCGGCACCTCGGAAGCCTGGACCTCGTCGATGACCGCCTTCAGCCGCTTCTCGAACTCGCCCTTGACGCTGGCGCCGGCCTGCATCAGCCCGACATCGAGCATGCGGACGCTGACATTCTGAAGCGTCGGCGGCACGTCGCCCTGGGCGATGCGCAGCGCAAATCCCTCGACCACCGCCGTCTTGCCGACGCCGGCCTCGCCGGTCAGGATCGGGTTGTTTTGCCGGCGTCGCATCAGGATATCGACGATCTGCCTTATCTCCGGATCGCGGCCGACGACCGGATCGATCTTGCCGTCACGGGCGCGCTGGGTGAGGTCGGTGGCGTATTTCGCCAACGCCGAATCCCCGCCCGGGCCGCGCCTGACCGGTGTCTCCGCGGCGGCCGCCGCGGGAGGTGAGCCGGCTTCGAGCGAGCCCTCCGTGACATCGGCGAAGCGGGAAATGACGCCATCGGCGTCGATCTTGTCGAACTGGCCGCTCATCTTCGACACCATGCCTTCCAGCGCCGGCGTCTTCAGACAGGCAAGCAGGATATGAGCGCTTCGCACTTGTTCTACACCGAACTCCAGCGTCGCCAGGCTCCAAGCATCGTGAATGGCCTGAAAGATATGCTCGGACATTTCCTCCACGGACGTGGCGCCATAGGGCAGCTTGTCAATCGCGCGGGTGAGATCGGCGGTCAGCCGGCTCGTGTCCAGCCCGGCGTCAGCGACGATCATCTGAACATCTGAACGATCGGATAAAAGCAGTTGCTCGATGAAATGGACGAGCTCGACATAAGGGTTGCCGCGCAGCTTGGCTGCACTGGCAGCTGCCATGAAGGCACGCTGACAGAGAGGATTTAGCTTGGCTACCAGTTCCTTACGCTTGAAGCTCTGCGATGACCGGCGCTGTTCCATCGAACCTGCTCCCGCGACCTGCCGACCATACCCTGCCATATAAGCGGCTGCTTGACAAAGCCGCGTGGCGGATAGGGCCTTTGAATCCATCCGGGCGGCACCGCCCGGTTACACAAGCCTTGCAAACTCGTGGCAGCAAACATGGATTGCCGTCCGGACTATGCGAGCCATTTCACATACCGGGTCCGACAATCGCGCAATGGGTTTCGCCGAAGAGAACGGCTGCGTTTAGCTTCCGTTAGTTTTTGCGCAGGTGCTCAATTGTCGTCGCGCGAGGCCGGTGATAACGTTACGTCACATAGGTCTCAGGGCCGCTGGCTGGGGGTTAGTGTGATTGATCTCGCACTCTGGCTGAATCCTCTGAACGGTGCGAATCCGTCGGGAGAGGACTTGCGCAACGACCCGGCCTTTCATGAGCTGGAGCGCCTGACGGAGTCCCAGAAAAAAGTCGAGTACGAAGGCAACAACAAATCGGAAGTAGAAGTCCCGATCGACTGGGACTCCGTGCTCGCCAAGGCGGAAGAGCTGCGTTCCCACGGTCGGGACCTGCGCCTTCTCGTCATCGTCACGCGTGCCCTGACCCATGAAAGCGGCCTAGCCGGACTCGCCCAGGGGCTGACGCTCATTGCGCAAACCTTCGACCGGCATTGGGATACGATGCATCCGGCCTTGCGGAGCGGCGCACCGCGAGAGGCCGCCTTGCGGCGTATCAATGCGCTGATTGACCTGCAAAACAGCCAGGATGGCCTGCTCAAGGACCTGCGAGGCATCGTTTTCTTTGCGCCACGCACGGTCGGGCCGATCAAGGGTAGCGACCTGGAAGAAGGCTCCCTCGACGAGCACGCCCTGATGCAGGAGGCCAAGTCAGGGCTGAGCACGGCCGAAAAGGCGGCATTGGTCAGCGCCCACAACCAGTTGGTGAACCGGGTACGGACTGGGTGCAAGGCGCAGCTCGACCAGGACGGTGAGGCGATGACCTCGCTAATTGCCGACGCGCGGGCGGTGATCGCGGCGCTTGAGACGGTAGATGTCGCGCTCAACGCCCGCATGGAAGGCAATGGCGCCACCGTCCCGGAATTGAAGAAGTTCCTGCAGCGTTTGCTGACGACGCTGGAGCGGAATTCCAGCGTCGGCGCCCAAGTGGCGAATGGTGCCGCGAAACCCTCCCCACAGCCGGCGCAGCCGGCATCGACGCCCGCCCGAAACGGTCATGGAGCCGAGCCGATGGCAAGTGTGGCAAGCCCAGTGGAAGCGAGCACCGGCCTGCCGGACCGGATCAACTCGCGCGACGAAGTCGTCAAATGCCTGGACCTCGTCGTCGCCTTCTACGACCGCACGGAACCGTCCAGCCCCATCCCGCATCTGGCGCGCCGCGTGCGCCGGATGGTGCACATGGATTTCGTGGAACTGATGGAAGATCTCGCCCCGTCGGGGCTGAAGGAATTCCGGCTGCTTGCCGGTGTCCCGGATCCCAAAAAGCCGGCCCAGAAGGATGAAAGGTAACAAGCATGCCAGCAGAGAGCAAAGCGAAGGTCATCGAAAGAAACCGCGCGCCGCGCGTGCAGATCGCCTACGACGTGGAAACCTACGGCAGCCCGACGACGATAGAACTGCCGTTCGTCATGGCCGTGATGGCCGACCTTTCCGGCGCTTCACAGACCAAGGAAGCGTCGAAATCGGTCCTCGACCGAAACTTCGTCGAAACCGACGCCAACCGCTTCCCGAAATTCATGGAAGCGATGGGGCCGCGCGTGAAGGCGCGGGTGAAGAACACGCTACCACAGGCCGAGGGCCAGGAGCGGGACGAAGAGCTCGCCATCGACCTCACCTTCTCCAAGATGGGCGACTTTGCGCCGGACAAGGTCGCCGCGCAGGTCCCGCAACTGGCCGAGATCCTGAAGATGCGCCGTCAGCTCGAGGAGCTGCTGGGCTTCATGGACGGCCGCGTCGACGCGGAAAAGCGCATCGCGCAGCTTCTGAACAACGAGCCGCTGCTGAGCAAGATCGCCAGCCAGGCGATGGATGACGGCAAGGGCGAGGAGTAAGTCATGGCCGAACAGCAAAAGACCGCAGCCGCCACCGCCGAGGCGGAAGCCATTGATCTCGGCGAATTCAGCGGACTCCTTGAAAAGGATTTCAAGGTCAAGAAGGACGACAGCGAGAAGCTGCAGCAGCTGGTGCGCAATCTGGCTTTGGCCGCGCAATCGCGCTCCGAGACCACGACCATCTCGTCCAACGCGATCAAGTCGATCAAGTCGCTGATCGCCGGCATCGACAAGATGCTGACCACGCAGGTCAACGAGATCCTGCACGCGCCCGAGGTGCGCGAGATGGAAGGCACGTGGCGCGGCCTCTGGTACCTGATCAACAACACCGAGACGGATACCAAGCTGAAGATCCGGGTGATGAATATCTCCAAGGAGCAGCTGGCCGACACGCTGGAAGACTATGAAGGCCAGATGTGGGACCAGAGCCCGATCTTCAAGAAGGTCTATACGGACGAGTACTCGATGCTGGGCGGCGAGCCGATCGGCTGCATCATCGGCGCCTACGAGTTCTCCAACCATCCTCGCGACGTCGGCCTGCTGCGCAACATTTCCGGCGTCTGCGCCTCGGCGCATACGCCGTTCATCGCGGCCGCCTCGCCGCGGCTGTTCCGCATGGACAGCTGGCAGGAACTGCCGAACCCGCAGGACCTGCAGATGATCGTGAACAACCCGGCCTATGCCTCCTGGCAGTCGCTGCGCGAGAGCGAGGACGCCCGCTATATCGGGCTCACCATGCCGCGCGTGCTGGCGCGCCTGCCCTATGGCTCGGAGACCGTTCCGGTGAAGGGTTTCACCTTCGAGGAAGAGGTGGGCGGCGACCACAACAAATATGTCTGGATGAACGCCGCCTTCCCGATGGGGGTGAACATCAACCGCAGCCACAAGCTCTATGGCTGGGGCACGCAGATCCGCGGCGTCGAGAATGGCGGCACGGTTATCAACCTGCCGGTGCACGCCTTCCCTACCGATGACGGCTCGATCGCGATGAAATGCCCGACCGAGGTCGCCATCGACGACCGGCGCGAGGCGGAGCTGGCCAAGCTCGGCCTGATGCCGATCCTGCACCGCAAGAACACCGACCTTGCGGCCTTCATCGGCGCGCATTCGCTGCAGGACGACGAGACGCGCGCCGGGCGTCTGGTCGACCCCGACGCGCAGTCGAACGAGCGGCTGTCCGCCAACCTGCCCTACCTGTTCCCGGTCTCGCGCTTCGCGCATTACCTCAAGGCGATCGCGCGCGACAAGATCGGCTCGTTCAAGGAACGCACCGACATGGAGATCTGGTTGACCGAATGGATCAACCGGTACGTGCTGGCCAACCCTGCCTTTGCCGACGACAAGGCGCGCGCCAAGCGCCCGCTCGCCGCGGCCGAGGTCCAGGTCGACAGCGTCGAAGGCCGGCCCGGCTACTACAATGCCCGTTTCTACCTGCGTCCGCACTACCAGCTGGAAGGCATCAACGCCTCGCTCCGGCTGGTGTCGGAACTGCCGTCGGTGAAGGGCTGAACACGTTAAGCAAAGTCATCTTGTTTCGTAGCGGTGGAGAAAGACAATGCCAGACAGAACCGATGCGCCCTCGACGAAAATCGACGGCTTCCTGAAAGTCCCGGACATCAAGGGCCCGAGCAAGCGCGACGGCCATGAAGACGAAATCGAGATCCACGGCGTCGATTACAAGATGATCGCGCCCTACGACCCGAATTCGCTGTCGCGGCGCGGCCGCGTATCGATGGGCATGATCAAATTCATCAAGCACTACGACAAGTCGTCGCCCTACCTGAAGAAGGCGCTGTTCGAGAACAAGGCGCTCGACGAGGTGGTGTTTTCGGCACGCCGCACCATCGACGGCGAGACAAGCGACTACCTGGTCGTCACGCTGACCGACGCCTCGATCATGGAATACGACATGCGGCAGGCGCACGACGAGCCAGACCTGATCGAGGAAGAGGTCAGCTTCGCCTACAAGAAGATCAAGTTCGTCTACGACAAGGACGACGAAATCGAAATGGACGTCTATGTCGGCAAGTGAGGCCAAGCGGCCCGGCGCGAAGGCGCAGCTCGCCGGCAGCTCCCGGGCAAAGCGCGAGGCGGTTCAGCCCTCCCTCTGGGACCGCCTTGTCAACGATTTGCCCGGGCTGACGTCGGAGATCGATGGGCTGCGTCGCCTGCTGGATGAAGAACTCGGCGCCGAGCGCGTCGAGGCTCTTCTTGCCGGCAGCGCCCGGGCCATCGATGCCGATCCGGAGCTTACGGCCGAGCAGAAACGGCGACTGCACAGGCTGATCTTCCAGACCGAGCATCGCGCCGAGATCGAAAGCCGCGGCGTGGTGGTGTCGGCGCGCGTGCTGCGCGAAGCCGTCCGCCGCGACATCGAGGCGCTGTTCAACACCGAGCGTTTCGAGTCCGTGCCGATGCTGTCCGATGCCGAGCACGAACAGCCCTTGGACGAACTGCCGCCGCTCGCCGATTTTCCGGAAGTGCGCCGCAGCGTCGTCAACTACGGCGTGCCGTCCTTTTCGGGCCGCTCGTCGCGGGATTTCGACCGCGATACGCTGGCGCGCGAGATCCGCGCGGTGCTCGCCACCTTCGAGCCGCGTCTCAAGGAGAGCGCGACGACCGTGAACGTCACGCTCGGCGACAAGAGCGTCGGCCTAAAGATCGAGATCGACGCGGTCCTGATCATGACGCCGACGCCGGAACGCATGCGGCTGCGCACCACGATCAATCTCGACAACGGCCTGGCGCGAACCGAATTCCGGGAGACCTGAGATGGATCGGGTCTTCGTGGAGTATTACGAAGAGGAACTGACCCATATCCGGGCGCTGGCCGCGGAATTCGCCGACATGCATCCGGCGGTCGCCCGCAATCTTTCCCTCGACACGGTCCCTTGCCCGGACCCCTATGTCGAAAGGCTGCTCGACGGCGTTGCCTTCCTTGCCGCACGCACGCGGTTGAAGGTCGACGCCGAACGCTCGCGCTTCTCGCGCGCCGTGCTCGACGTGCTCTATCCGGACCTGGTGACGCCGGCGCCGGCGACGGCGATGGCCGTGCTGAAACCTGGACAGCAGGTGCAGTCGATGATCGCCGGCCATGCCGTCGCGCGCGGCACGCGGCTGGTCTCGGGCCTGCATCCCGGGCTCTCGACGCGCTCGACCTTCACCACCGCGCAAGAGGTCACGCTGTGGCCGATCGCGATCAATTCGGTCGGCTATTTCCAGGACCGCAGCGCGCTGGCCGCCGCCGGCATCGCGCCGGTCGGCGGCGTGCGCGGCGAGGCGGCGTTCCGCATCGCGCTGGCGCGGACCGGAAAGGGCAAGCTCAGCGAATTGTCGCTCGACCGCCTCGACCTCTATTTCCCCGGACGCGCCAAGGCGCCGCTCATCTTCGACGCGATCTTCGGCGCCTGCTCGGCCGTCGGCGCGCGGGCGGAAGGCAAGACAAATCCGCTCACCGCCCTGCCCGAGCCCGAAATGATCGGCATCCACGACGATGAAGCGCTGATGCCGCGCACCCGCCCGACTTTCGAGGGATACCGGCTGCTGCGCGAATATTTCATGATCCCCGAGCGCTTCCACTATGTGCGGGTCGCCGGCCTGCAGCCGGTGGTCCGCAAGTGCGGCGGGGCAATGGAGGTCATCTTCCTGTTCCGGCGGCCGGTGCCGGAGCTCGCCGATGTGACGGCGGCCGATTTCGAGCTGTTCGCGACGCCGATCATCAATCTCTTCGAACGCGAATGCAACGTCGTCGAGATCGATCCGCGCCGGACGCGCCAGGTGCTGCACGCCGACCGTACCAGGGCGCGCGACTTCGAGATCTTCCGCGTCACCCGGGTGGAAGACGCCGACGCCGAAGGCAGCGAAGCGATCATTCCCGAATTGTTCAGCCTGGGGCAGAACCGCGGCAGCGGCTGGGTCTATTCGACCGAGCGGCGGCCGCGCCGGGCGACGGAGGACGAGCGGCGCGAAGGCCTGACCCGCACCTCCTATACCGGCGACGATGTCTTTATCGCGGTCTCGCGCCCGGCGGGGAGCCCGGCGAACCGGCCGCTCAAGCGGCTCGACGTGATGGCGCTTTGCACCAACCGCGACCTGCCGATCCTGGACGACACGCCGACGCTGACGCTGGAGACCGCCGATCCGGTGGAATCAGTGCGGCTGCTAGGCGCGCTCCGGCCACCGCAGCCGGCGATCCCGGCAGCGCTGCCGGCCGGCGCCGAAGGCGAATCCCGCGCCGACAATCTCGCCTGGCGGCTGGTGGCGCAGCTCTCGCTCAATTTCCTCAGCCTCGCCAAGGAAGGCCGCGGCGTCGACCCGCTGCACGCGCTGCTCGACCTTTACGCCGACCGCGGCGATCCGAGCCTTGCCCGCAACGTGCATTCGATCACCCGCATCGACTCGCGCCCGGTGATCGAGCGGCTGCAGATCGACGGGCCGATGTGTTTCGGCCGCGGCACCGAGGTGACGCTGCATGTCGACCAGTCGGTGCTGGCGGGTCAGAGCACACTGCTGCTTTCGGCCCTGCTGGCGCGGCTGTTCGCCCGCCATGCGGGGATAAATGGTTTCGTGCGGACGCGGACGCGGTTGCTGCAGAAGCAGGAGGATGTGCCATGGCCGATGACGCCCGGCAATCGCTACCTGATCTAGCGCAACCGGCCCCAACCGAAGCGGAGCCGCTGTCGGAGGGGTATGATTTCTTCGAACTGCTGCGCCGGCTGGAGCAGCGGCGCGGCCTCTTCGGCCATTCCGGAACCGCCGAGCGGGAACCGGCAAGGCTCGGCCAGCATGTGCGCCTGAGCTTCTCGGCCAGGGACGTGGTCAAATTCCAGGCTGCGGGCGACAAGGCTCCGGCGCGGGTGACCGTCGCCAATCTCGGCCTGCTCGGGCCGGAAGGGCCGATGCCGCTGCATCTGACGCGCTGGGTGCTCGACCGGCTGTCGCAGCGCTGGTTCACCGGCGTCGACGCCGAGCAGACCAGCGACACGACCTTCGTCGACTTCGTCAACATCCTGCAACACCGCATGATCGCGCTCTACTACCGCGCCTGGGCCGACGCGCATCCGGCGGTGCAGGTCGAACGTTCGGTCGGCGGGCGTGTGCGCGCCATGCTGGAAGCCATCGCCGGCATCGGCCTGCCCGGAACGCAGGATCCCGAGCTCGACACGGTGCGGCTGCGCCAGGCCGGATCGCTGGCCAACCAGGTTGACGGCGCCGAGCGGCTGACGCTGTTCCTCGCCACCGCCTTCAAGGTGCCGGTTGAGATCAAGGAATTCGTCGCCGCCTGGATCACCATTCCGAAGGCGCTGCAGAGCCAGGTCGGCAAGGCCTACGCGGCGCTGGGCGGCGGCGCAACGATCGGTCCGCGCGTCTTCAGCCGGCAGAGCCGGATCGAATTGCGCGTCGGACCGCTCAGCCTCGACGACTTCAAGTCCTTCCTGCCCGGGGAGCGGCGCCTCGCCCTGTTCAAGAAGGCTGTGCGCGACATGATCGGCGAAGCGCTCGATGTCGATCTCAGGATCGTGCTGGCGCGTGGCGCCGTGCCGGCGCCGCGCATGGGAACCATCCAGCTCGGCCGAACCTCCTGGCTCTCACGTCCAGCCGAAAAGGGCGACGCCGACGATCTCAGGCTGCGCACCATCGTCGGCTGGCGCCCGGACATGGCGGAGGCAGCCGCATGAGCCTGCTTCTGACCCTGGAACAAGGCCCGCGCTCACAGGCGGTCAGGCAGACCCGGCTGGACGAGGGCGAGTTGGTGATCGGCCGCAGCGCCGACGCCGGCTGGCAGATCGACGATCCGGACATGTTCGTCTCACGCGCCCACTGTAAGATCAGCGGGGGTCGCGACGGCTACTTCGTCACCGACACGTCGAGCAGTGGATTGTTCATCGACGATTCCGACAGCCCACTCGGCACCGGCAGGTCGACCCGCCTGCAAAGCGGCATGCGGCTGCGCTTGGGCGACTACGTGCTCCATGTCGAGGTCCAGCCAAGCGCCGGCCGCACGTCGGTCGGCCAGGCGCCGATCGCCAATCATGCGGCGCCGGCATGGTCATCGCCACAATCGCGAACGCCGCCCAGCATCGGCGGCGACGACTTCTTCTCGGCCAAGGTCGAGGAGGAGCCCCAGCGGCCCCGCCCGGCCGGGCTGCCCGATCCATTCGAGCAGCCTGTGCCCGGAGCTTACGATCGCGCCTCGAACCAGCGCAGCTCGCCGGCCTTCGACGATCCGTTCAGCCTCGATCCGGTGGCGACGCCGGCCTCGAACCACGAGCCCGCCACCGGCCGAGCGGACCCGTTTGGCTTTGGCGACATGCCAGAGCGCAACGACATGCCCGAGCCCTCGCCTAAAGCCGCCGGCTTTGACGATTTCAGCTTCGGGCCGGCCGCGACGCCCGCTTCCGGCAACAGCGGCGCGCCAGTTGGTCGGGACGAGCGGCCGGCCGAAAAGCCGAAGGCGGCACGTCCGTGGGAGATACCGGCGCAGGCTTCCGAACCACCGCAACCTCGCCCTGCTTCCGCGCCGCGGCCAGCGCGTCCAATCCAGCCCGCGCCGAGCGACATGGCGCTGCGCGCCGCATTCTTGCGCGGCATGGGCGTCGAGGAGGCCGATTTTCCCGGGCGCGACGCGATCGCCGAAATGGAGAAGTTCGGCCGTGAGTACCGGCTGATGCTCGACGGCCTGATGCAGCTGTTGCGCAAGCGAGCAGAAGAAAAGGGAAGCGCGCGCGTAGCACAGACGGTCGTCGGATCTTCGGAAGTCAACCCGCTCAAGTTCCTGCCGACGGTCGAGGATGTCATCGTCACCATCATCGCGGAGCGCAGCCCGGGCTTCCTCTCCGGCGAGGCGGCGATCGGCGACGCGGT
This sequence comes from Mesorhizobium sp. WSM3859, assembly GCF_002295065.1. Classification (GTDB taxonomy): domain Bacteria; phylum Pseudomonadota; class Alphaproteobacteria; order Rhizobiales; family Rhizobiaceae; genus Mesorhizobium. The sequence continues at coordinate 152,918 of NZ_NSGG01000013.1, read as the reverse complement.
CAAGGACCTTGCGCAGCATCATGTGCGCGCCTGGCGCGGCGTTCAGGCAGCGCTGCGGCGCATGATCGACCGTTTCGATCCGGCCGCGATCGAGGAAGAGCTCAAGTCCAATTCCGCGATCGGCAATCTGCTCGCCGGCGGGCGCAACGCCAAGCTGTGGGAGCTCTATCAGAAACGCCATCGCGACATCGCCCAGAGCGCGGAATCGAGTTTCCTGGGCGAGATCGGCGCAGACTTCAGGGATGCATATGAAGAGGAGTGAAGCATGATCGACAGACGCGAATTCATCGTTGCCATCGGCGCCACGGGGCTGCTTGCGGCTTGCCAGAGCGGCCCGCCGAAACCATCGGTCATCTCGGTCAACGTGACCGGCGGCGCCGGCATGAATCCGGGACCGGGCGGCGGCGACCGGCCGGTGACGGTGTTGGTGATGCGGCTTGCCAGCACCGGCAAATTCAACTCGGCCGACTATTTCGCGCTGCAGGGCGATGCCGGCTCGGCGCTCGGCGCCGACCTCATCGGCTCGGACGCGATCTCTGTGGCGCCCGGCAAGACCGCGGCCAAGACCATCACGGTCGAGCCGAACGCCACCGCGCTCGGCTTCGTCGCGCTGATCCGGGAACCCGGCGGACGCAACTGGCGCACGACCAAGTCGGTATCGCCGGGGTCGAAATTCACCATCAATGTCAGCCTCGGCAAAGGCGGCATATCCGCCTAGCGAAGCGTCAACAGGGCAGTGCAGAGAGTGGCAGCATGAGCGACGCAAACAGGGTGCTGTGGTCCGAGGGACTCTTCTTGAGGACCCAGCATTTCCAGCAGCAGGACCGGTTTTTCGAGGGGATGGTGCGCGGCGCCCTGCAGGCGGGCCAGTTCCATACGTTCGGCTTCCAGCAGCTGACGCTCGACCAGTCGCTGCTCGATGCCGGCCAGGTGTCGATCGTATCCGCCCGGGGCATCTTCCCGGACGGCACACCCTTCTCCATTCCGGAACTGATGGACGCGCCCAAGCCGTTGCCGGTCACGGCCGACACTGGCGCCGGGCCGGTGCTGGTGGCGCTGCCGCTGGAGCCGCCCGGCGGCGTCGGATTCGATCCGGCGTATGCCGCATCGACCGGCGCGCGCTACCACGGCAAGATCGTCCCGGTGCGCGACGCCGTGCAGGGCGGCGCCGATCCGGAAGAGATCGAGATCGCCCGGCCGCAAGCGGTGCTGCTGGCGCCCGGCAAGTCGGTCGGCGGCTACACCGCCTTGCCGATCGCCGATATCACGGGCTTGCGCGCCGATGGCGGCGTCTCGCTTGACCAGTCCTTCCTGCCGCCGACGCTGATCACCGGCGCCGTCCATTGGTACCGGCAATTGTTGCAGGAGGTCGTCACCGGCCTCGACCAGATCGCCGAGGCGCATGGCAAGATGGTGATGGGCGGGGCCGGCCGCAGCGTCGAGGACCTTTTGATGCTGCACCTCGCCAACGCCGCGCGGCCGCGGCTGGCGCATATGCTGGCGCAGGACGTCTTCCATCCGGCCGAGCTCTATCTCGAGCTTGCCGGTCTCGCCGGCGAGATGGCCACCTACGGCTCGAGCTCGCGGCGGCTCGGTGAATTGCCGGCCTATGACCACATGGCGCCGGGCCCCGCCTATATGGCGCTGGCGGACGCCTTGCGCTCGCTCATCCTCAGCCTGCGCTACATCGAGCCGAAATCGCGCGCGCTGCCGGTCATGCGGCACGCCACCAATGTCTGGAAGGTGCGCATCGACAACCCGAAGCTGCTGGTCGCCAGCCGCATCGTCATCCGCGTCGGCTCCGAGCTTTCGGAAGACGCGCTACGCAAGATCTTCGTCAACCAGGCGACGGTTGGCTCGGCCGATCAGTTCGAGGGCCTGTGGAAGTCACGTCTTCCCGGCATTCCGCTGAAGCCGCTGCATTCGCAGCCGCGCGAGATTCCCTATGACGGCGACCGGCTGTGCCTGGAGCTGGACCAGAAGAGCGAGCATTGGGCCTCACTGCTCGACGCCCCCGGCTTCGTCATCGGCGTTTCCGGCGTGCTGCCGAGTGAGCCGCAGGTCGACTGCTATTCGGTGAACAGGTGAGGCCATGAGCCGGGATGATCCTTTCGGACTGTCGGAGGATCGCGAGCGCACACGCATCCGACTGACCGGTGCTGCGCCCCGCCCGATGGCGCCGCTGGCGCCGGGCGCGCCGGTCAAGCGGGCGCGCGCCCATCCCAACACGCTGATCAACATCTTCGCGCCGCTGCTCGAATTCGCGCCGGAGCTCGAGAGCGCGCTGGCACCGGAGAACCCGGAAGTGATGCGCACGCGCCTGCTCGACGAGCTGGTGCGGGCCCGCGACGCTGCTGTTGCCGCAGGCTCATCGCTGGAGCGCGCGGACCAGGCCGCGTGGGCCGTGGCGGCGCTGCTCGACGACCTTGCGCTCAACACGCCGTGGGGCGGCGCCAGCGCCTGGCCGCGTCAGCCGCTGGTGGTCATGCTGCGCGGCGACGTCGATGCCGGCACCCAGTTTTTCACGCGCCTCGACGAGCTGGAGCGGCATCCCAACCGCGACCGCGAGATGCTGGAGCTGCAATATTACTGCCTGGCGCTCGGCTTCCGCGGCAAATACCGGGTGCCCGGCCGCGCCGGCGACCGTTCGCTCAATGCGGTGCGCGTGGCGGCGGCGCGCTTCCTGCGCAACGCGGACGCCGAGGATTCGCCGCTGTCGCCGAACTGGAAAGGCGTGATCGCGTCCGATGAGCCGCAGCGCTTCATCGTGCCGATCTGGGTGATGGCGCTTGCCGCGATCGTCGTGGCCGCGGCTGCCTATGTCGGCCTGTCGATGGGCTTGAGCAGCCAGGCGGTCGAGCTTTCCGCGCTGGTGCGCACGTTGCCGCCGGCCTCGCGCGGCGATGTCACCCGCGCCGCGCCCAAGCAGGATGCCCCCGAACCGGAAGCGCCGCAGCCGGTCGATTTCGCGCTGCTGCCCGAGTTCAAGGCCGAGGCGCCGGACGAGCTGAAGGGCGCGCTCAGCGGCACCGAGAGCGTCTCGCTGGCGAAGCTTGTCATCCAGTCCTCCAATCCCGAGCTGTTCCAGTCGTCGCGGCCGACGCTGACCGAGGGTTACGAGCCGCTGATCGCGTCCATCGCCAAGGTGATCCTCGACAACAAGGAGCTGATCGGAAAGGTCACCGTCGTCGGCCATACCGACAATGTGCGCCTGCAGAAATCCAACCCGCTTGCCAGCAACCAGCGTCTGTCGGAAGCGCGCGCCGAGACCATAGCCAAGCTTCTGGTGCAGGCGGGCGTGCCGCAGGAAAGCATCTCGTCAGAGGGCCGCGCCGAAACCGATCCGGTGGCCGACAATTCGACGCGCGAGGGCCGCGCGCTCAACCGGCGCGTCGAGGTTCTGGTCGAGAAGAGGCTCTGAGATGTTCATCCTGCGCTTCCTCTGGGCCGTCATCACCTCGCGTTTTCTGTGGACGCTGATCGGCATCGCCCTGCTTTCGCTGCTGATCTGGGTGTTCGGGCCGATCGTGCAGGTCGGCCCTTACGCGCCGTTCGAGTCCGACAATGTGCGCATCGCCATCATCGCCGGGTTGATCATCCTGTGGCTGATCTGGCTGATCATCGCGCAACGCCGCGCGATCCGCGCCAACCGCATGTTCGTCGCCGAGATCGCGGCGCCTGTTCAGGAGAAGCAACTCACGCCTGGAGAGGAGAGCGTCGCGGCCGTCGGCGCCAAGTTCGGCGAGGTGATGACCGAGCTAAAGCGGCGCAAGCTCGGCGGCCGGAAATTCCTGCGCGAGATGCCCTGGTATGTGATCGTCGGCCCGCCGGCAACCGGCAAGACCACGGCGCTGCGCCAATCCGGCCTCAATTTCCCGATCGACCTCACCGACGACCTGCAGGGCGTCGGTGGCACGCGCAACTGCGACTGGTTCTTTTCCGAGAACGCGGTGCTGATCGACACGGCAGGCCGCTACGTTCAGCAGGAAAGCCAGCCGGATGTCGACGCGGCGGAGTGGCTGGGCTTTCTCGACCTGTTGAAGAAACACCGGGGCCGGCGTGCGCTCAACGGCGTCATCGTCGCGTTGTCGATCGACGTGCTGTCGGAAGGCGACGAGGCGATCAAGGCGCATGGCCGGAAAATCCGCCGCCGGCTGGCGGAGCTGAACGACCGGCTCGAGATCCGCCTGCCTGTCTACCTGATGCTGACCAAGGCCGACCTGATCAAAGGCTTCGAAGCCTTCTTCGGCGGCCTGTCGACGACCGCGCGCGAGCAGGTGTGGGGCACCACCTTCCCGCTCGATGCCCGTGTCAACGCCGGCACGATCCAGACGGAACTTGCCAGGCTCGCCGCCGAACTGGAGCGGCGGCTGGTGCCGCGGCTGGAAGACGAGGACAAGCTCGGCCAGCGTGCCGAGATCTTTCGTTTTCCGGCGCAGCTTGCCAGCCTATCAGAGCCGATCCAGGTGCTGGTCGAGGCGATGTTCGGCGAGAGCCGCTACGAGGAGGCCGCCTGGCTGCGCGGCCTCTATCTGACCTCGGCGACGCAGGAAGGCGCGCCGATCGACCGGCTGACCGCGGCGCTGTCGTCATCCTTCGGACTGCCGCCGCGCCGCGCCATGCCGGCGTCGCGTGTCGAGAAGCGCAGCTTCTTCCTGCGCAATCTGCTCACCGAAGTGATCTTCAAGGAGGCCGGCCTCGGCACATTCGATCCGCTGGCGCAGCGCCGCCGCGCCTGGATCTGGCGCGGCGCGGCCGCGGCCTGCGCGCTCGCGGCTCTGCTGGCCGGCGGGCTGTTCACCTGGTCCTATCTCGACAACCGCAATGCGATCACCGAGCAGGCCGGCCAGTTCGAGGCGCTGCAGCAGCCGCTGACCGACGTCGCCGCCATGCCGGCCGCGGTCGAGCAGCCGACCATGGACGGCGCGCTGGCGGCGATGGATGCTGTGGCGGCGGCCCGCACCGCGCCGCCGGATGCCGTCCACAATTTGCTCGGCCCGACCGCTTCGGCCGAGCTCATGCGCGCGCAGACCGACACCTATGACCACGCTCTGCGCAATGTGCTGGAGCCGCATATGGTCGCGCTGCTGGAGGCCACGATGTGGCGGCAGATCCGCGATCCGGATTTCATGCTCGGCGCGCTGAAGACCTACCGCATGATGACCGGCCTGTCGCAGATGGACACCGATTTCGTGCAGAATTGGTGGGTGAACAGCCTGCCGCAATTCGCGCCCGCGCCGCCCTTCCCGACCGCGGATGCCGAAGAGCACCAGCTTGCCGCGATCCGCCGCATGGCGGTCGATGACAGTTATATCGCCCCGGACAAGGAACTGCTCGCCGAGGCGCTGAAGACGGTGTGCACGATCTCGCTGCCGGAGCGCGCCTACAAGCAGCTTCTGGCCGACCCGGAAGTGGCGGCGGTCAAGGAATGGGTGCCGGCCAATTTCGCCGGACCGAACGGCGCCAAGGTGTTCGCGCGCCGGTCCGACAAGACGCTGCGCGTCGGCGTTCCAGGCCCCTACACCTATGCCGGATTCCATGACGCGATCCTCGACCGGGTCGAGGATGTGGCCGGCCAGGCTGCGCTCGACCGCGCCGTGTTTGCCGGCGGCTGTTCGGAGAATTCGGAGACGTCGGTGTCGGCGCTGTCCGAGGACATCCTGAAGCTCTATTACGACGACTATATCGCGCAGTGGGATTCCTTCCTGCGCGACATGCGGCTCGCGCCGCTGACGGACCTCAACGTCGCCAGCGAGAACCTCAAGGATCTGTCCAGCGCCGACTCCGCGCTGAAGCGGCTGCTGACCGCCGTGGTGCAGGAGACGGATCTCACCCGCTCCGACGAGGCGCCGGCCGACGACAAGAGCGGCGCCGCCGCCAAGACGGGCTCGAAGCTGCTCAGCAAGCTCGGAAAATTGGGCAAGGTGGTGAAGACGGGAGCGAAATTGTTGCCGCGCGCCGGCTCCGCCAACCAGGTGGATATGACCGGCAGCCTGGTCGCCGACCATTTCAAGCCGCTCAAGGGCACGATCGCCCAAGTCGACGGCCAGCCGCCGGCCCTCGACGCCGCCGTCGTGGCGCTGACGGCGCTGTCCAACGTGCTGCAGACCGTCACCGCCAATCCCGACCCGCAGGATGCCATCAAGAAGCAGGGTGGCCTTGCCGAACTGACGGGCGCGGTTGCGAGGCAGGCGCAGATCCTGCCTTCGCCGATCAACGACTGGCTGGGTGGCATTGCCGGCGACACCAGCGGCCTGTCGCAGAAGGCCGTCACCAACGAACTCAACGCCATCTGGCGGGCCGACATCCTGCCCTTCTGCCAGGCCGCGCTCAACAACCGCTATCCGTTCAGTCCGGAAAGCGCCGTCGACGTCAATGTCCGCGACTTCCAGCGTCTGTTCGGGCCGACCGGCCTGATCGACGCTTTCACCAACGATCATCTGATCAACTATGTCGACACCGCCAGCGAGCCGTGGAAATGGCGCGCCGATTTCGGTCTCGATCCAGCGGCGCTGGCGGCCTTCGAGCAGGCGCGCCACATCCGCGACGACCTGTTCCCCGGCGGCACCGGACCGGTGATGAATTTTACGCTGGAGCCAAAGGACCTGTCTCCCAACGTGGCGCGGGTGACGCTCAATGTCGATGGCCAGAACCTGGTCTATTACAACAACGCGACCAGGCCGCAGCCGATGACATGGCCCGGCAAGGACGGCACCGGCGTGATCTCGCTCGCCTTCCAGCCGGTCGACGGCTCGCCCGAAGTGATGCTCAACGAAACCGGCAGCTGGGCGTGGCTCAGAATGCTGCGCGGCGGCCGCTTCAACGCGACCAAGCTCACCGACGTCTACAGCCTGCGGCTCGGCACCAAGGGCATGTGGGCCGATTTCGAGCTCAAGGCGGCCAGCGTCGAGAACCCCTACACGCTCGAGATGTTCAAGAAATTCACATGTCCACCGCAGATCTGATCCTGCCCGGCTTCTACGGCAAGATGCCCGCCGCCGGCGATTTCGTGACGCGGCGGCTGCCGGGCGATTTCGTGCGCGTGTGGGACCGCTGGCTGGCGCAACACATCGTGCCGCTGTTCGGGGTGGAAACCTGGCCGCAGAACACGGCGCTGCGTTTCATCAGCGGCCCCGCTTCCTTCGGCGCGGCGGCTGGCATCGTGCTGCAAAGCGCCGACAGGGTCGGCCGGCGGTTCCCGCTGAGCGTCGTCGCAAGGCTGTCGGAAGCGCCGCTCAAGCTGGCTTATGCTGACGCTTGGTTCGAAGGGATCGAGAATGCGGCGCTGGCCGCGCAACGCCGAGAGCTGACGCCCGACGAACTCGACGCGGTGCTTGCGGCCCTGCCCATTCCGCCCGTCGAGGATGAGGGCGATGTCATCGACGACCTCGTCATGTGGACGGCGCATACGGATATTTACGATGTCGATCAGCAAGCGCCGCAGCCGACGCTCGAACAGATCTTCGCCGCGAGTTGGGAGACCAGCTGATGCAGATCTGGAACCAGATGGCATATCCGCACCAGTTCACTGTGGTCGCGGACAAGGCCAGCCATGACTAAGTTGAGTTCACCATGTGGGCATTGAACAACTCCACGCCCTACAAGGCGAATCGAGCGTGGGTTCGCGACATGGACGGCCGCGAGATTTGGCTCGTCGCTTTGCGGGCGCGCTTCCTCATCGCCGAGGACGGCCGTCTTACTTTGCAGGATGCGAAATTTCAGTCAGACGTAAAACTGGCGCCAGAGTATGTCGGTGAAGGCGCTGCGACCTATCTGCGCGCCGACAGCGACCTGCCTCACCTCAAGCTCGCTACCGATGTGCTTGTAGAGGGACATGCGTGCCCCCCGGCGGGTCATGTGGCCGAACGCCTCCATGTCGCGATCCAGGTCGGTCCACTGCGCAAAGACTTGGTCGTCTTCGGGGATCGCACGTGGCGGGGCGGGCGACCTGGAACACCCGAACCTTTTGTGCGCATGCCGATTGATTGGACCCGCGCGTTCGGAGGCATGGATATCGCCGGAAAATCCGGTCCATACGGTCCAGTCTGGTATGAGCCGAACCCAGTCGGTGTTGGCTTCAGCACATCGGCCAGCGCGTTGACGGATACGCCAATTCCCAACATTGAGGATCCGCGGGCGTTAATCTCGTCTCGCAGCGATCGGCCCCCGCCCGCCGGGTTCGGCGCCGTTGCCGGACATTGGCCACAGCGCCGTCGCTACGGGGGCACCTACGATAAAGCCTGGGAAGAAGAACGGCTACCGCTGTTGCCTCTCGATTTCGATCCTCGATACCACCAGCAGGCACCGCCGGATCAACAAGTCCCCAGTCACCTCCGTGGTGGCGAACCCGTCTTGCTGCAGGGGCTGCATCCCTATGGAGTGCTGCGATTCAATCTACCGCAGGTTTCATTTGTCATGGAAACCGAATTCGACGACCTGACCGAAATACGGCATGAAGCAAGACTCCACACCGTTGTCTTCGAGCCAGACCTGCCGGCCGTATCGCTGGTCTGGCACTCCCATCTGGAGTGCCACAGTCGCGTTACGCAATTGCGCGAGACTCGTATTTGGGAACGTGAGCGCATACGTGCGACTTCAGACATGGTCATCGGACGATGAGGGAGGACCATCGCATCTGTGTCCTGTCGACCGGTGCGTGCACCGCGGTTGGCCTGAGTGCAGCGAGCTCGGCCGCAGCTGTGAGGGCAGGTCTTGCACGCTTCCTAGAGCATCCGACATTTCTCGATCAACTGGAGGAGCCGGCGATCGTCGCCCACCCTCCCGCCTCGCAACCGGATCTGTCGCTGGAAGAGCGTCTTGTCGAGTTCGCCATTGCCGCGTTCGCGGACGCCATCGAATCCATTCCGAATGCAGCCGACTTCGGCCCGTTACCCATGGTGATCGCCCTGCCCGAGCCACGCCCGGGGCTTGATCGCCAATTGGGCGAGCGGATCGTGTCGCGGCTATCGGAGAATCTGCGCGGCTTTGGTGTTCTGTCTGCCATGATGCTTGGTCATGCCTCTGGGGGCGCGGCAATCCGCCATGTCAGTCAGATGCTTGACAGCGGTCACTGGCGCTGGGCCGCAGTGGTCGGCCTGGACAGTTGGCTAGCCGCCGACACGGTTCGCTGGCTGGAGCAGAACCGGCAACTTCATGCCAGCTACAATGCCTGGGGTTTCATCCCTGGAGAAGCTGCTGGTGTATTGCTGATCTCAAATCTGTCAACGGCGCGCGAGCACAAGACCCGCCCACGCGCGCTGATCGAAGCGGTGGCTCTCGATCGCGAAGAAGTCCCCATCAAGACGGATGGCGTCTGTCTTGGCTGGGGGCTTACACGAGCCGTGAAAGCCGCCCTTTCGGCGCTGCCCGAGAACCAACAGGTCGACATGATCTATTGCGATCAAAATGGCGAAAGTTACAGAGCGGACGAGTTCGGCTTCATGCTGGCGCGGATGGGGCAGAGGTTTCGTGCTCCCGCTGATTTCATTGCCCCGGCCGACTGCTGGGGGGATACAGGAGCGGCGACAATTCCGCTGCTCGTTACCCTAGCCACGCAGGCGGCCGAACGGGCCTATGCGATCGGCACCCTAAGCATGATTCTGGCTGGCTCCGAATCCGGTCACCGGGCCGCGATCCTTCTACGCACACCGACTGCGAGCAACTGACACATGCCAGTTACCATACACGTGAACGGGACATCAAATTCGCTGGCCCACAAAGGATCGATGGGCATTGCCAAGTCCACGCTGCCGGATGTGTGCAAGACGCCCTCGCCCGGCGGGCCGGTGCCTATCCCCTACCCAATCATCATCTCCATGTCCTCGGATCTGACGGGGGGCACCACCACCGTCAAAGTCGATGGCGGCAACATGGCAGCCATCAAAGGTTCCGAACTCTCACGTTGTAATGGCGATGAGCCAGGTACTGCCGGTGGCGTCAAATCCAGCACGAACATGAAGGAGGCTGCGTGGATCCTATATTCATTCGACGTCAAGCTTGACGGCAAGAATGCCTGCAGATTGTCGGACAAACTGCAGATGAACCATGGAAACACCGCCTGTCTCGGCGGCTTTATCCAGGGGCCAGTGCCAGGTGAGGGGGAAATCTACCTCGAATGCGACCCCAACTGGAGTGACTGTCAGAAAAAGCAGATGCGCGCCAAAGCCCGCGAAATGAACAAGGTGATCAAGGACCGCGGCACTCCGACTAAGCTCCGTAAGCCCTCACCGGCTGCCGAGGCAGCCGCCGGCCGTGCGCAACGAAGATATGCAAACAACTGGATGAAGACGACTGTTACCGGTAAGTTCTCTCATCCAGACCAGGAACCTTGCAATCAACCGACGCAATTCTACCATCCTTGTGCTGAGAAACAGGCCAAAGGCGATCCGCTGGGCGCAGGCATGCAAGCTGACCACATCACCGAAAAGCAATTGGTGGGAGGTCGCGCCGATGGCCCCTTCCGCTGGCTCGACGGCTCGGTGAACGGGTCGAGCGGATCCCAGATCAAGGCCGTGCGGAAAGCACACGGAAACGTCACCGTAACCAAATTCAGCACGCGAGGGTGTTAGCATGGCCGAGATCGACGCCAAACGCCTGAAGGAAATGCTCGATCGCGGAGTTGCGATTCGAAATCGATATTTCGATGATGAGGATGACCCTGTTTCGGCGTTGCGGCAGGGCGCTTCCGAACAAGCGATCAAGGCACTTGAGAATCAGTTGGGACTTCGGTTGCCAGATAGCTATCGCTTGTTCTTGTCTCTTTCCAACGGATGGGATTTCGTAGACGCGCATGTCTCTTTGATGTCTTGCCAAGAGATTGCAAACGCCTACAAAAACAACACGTTTGCCCAGTGGTATCGGGATGTCTGGCTCGAAGAGCTTGAGTATCCGGAACACACACTGATTATCGGCACATCAGATATCACCCCAGCTAAATATCTTCTGGTTCTTCCTGATCCGAGCGAGAGTGAATCAAAGGACACCGACTGGCAGATCATGTATGTCAGCGACGACAATGAATTTTATTATGATGATTTTGTCGCCTATCTCAAACAGAGCGAGCAAACTTATCGCCAGTTGGTAGGTGATTGATCAGCGGGCAGCGGCGCGGATTGTCTTGCGCGGCAACATGCCTCTCTGATCCGCCCAATGCTTGATCCGGGCGGCCACAGGCAGTTCGCCCGACGGTGCATCGTCCTGTTGAAAAGCCTCCCCCAGCACATCCAAATCGGCGACGAATAGACCTTCCTCTTTGGCGGCTTCCGGAAAAAGTTGCAGGAATGCGGCGCCCGCTGCCGGCGCGAGCGCAGGGACGCTCATTTGACGAATGAGCCATGTCAGTACGCTCCGATCACCCAGCATACCAGCTCCCCGCACCGCAATCGCGCGAGTCGCTTCGACCTCAAAAAGACCGCCGAGCCACGCCCTTACGCTCGTTTCCGGTCCCGCCTCCACCACGGCCCGCAACGCTTCAAGGGAACCCTTCACCGCCGCCGGCTTCAGGTGCTCGGCCGCTTCGACGCCGAATCCCAGTTTGACACCGGCCCAACCTGACCAGAACCGCACTGCTTCGGAGGCATCGTCAAGTCGACCTCTGATCCGATCCGCCAAATCTCGTCGTCCGAGGGTTCCGGCCAAACGACAGGCTTGCGCTCGCACATAAGCGCTGTCGTGATCGATCAACCGCGCCAGCCTATGACCTGGATCGACCCTATATTCCGTCAAGATCGCTATCGCCAAGCCACACCTCGTCGGCTCAATGCCTGCCAGCCACGATCGGACCAGCGCGGCGTTCGGAGCGGGCGGCAGCCACCGGAATGCGCCGATCAGGCCGCTATCGGCATCCGGATGATTTCGTGCAAAGTCAACCGCCTGCTCTATGAAGTCGGCATCTCTAAACTCAAGCGCCAAAAAGCCTATGACGAACAATTCACCCTTCTCGGGGTACGCAATCCATTGTTCAATAGCGAAAGCCCAAGCGTCGCCACCTGCAATACGCAGCGCGTCGAGATTGCTTTCAAGCCGGATATCGATGCCAGCCACGACATCGGTAGCCGGGGGATCGGCCGCAGCTAGATTGTCGCGCTGAGCCCATTGAAAAGCCGCAAGCGCCGCATGCTCTCGCAGGACGTCCGGTACTATTCGGGCGCGTGCCGATGCCATGGTCAATTTAAATGAACCGAGCCGCCGCGGATACGATTGGCGACCGAGGCGTGACTAACGATGTTGGAACCGCGGATGGTAATACGACCGTCGGGATGCATTACAATTGAAGCCTTACCGCACCGCAATTCGATCCCGCCAGCCGCCTCAACGAGAACCTTACCTTCCTTGTGCGAAATCTCGGAGCGTGACCGCAACTTACCCGGCCCCACTATCCGCCCCACGATCAACGGCTTACCCGGATCGCCTTGTTCGAACAGGAGCGCCAGTTCAGCTCCGATACCGGCGTCCTCAAGCGCCACCAGGCTGCGAGCCGCCACGGCAACGTCCCGCCGGTTGCCGGCGAACACAACCAATGGCGCGTCACCTTCGAAACCCATCAGCTGCCCAATAACAACACCGTCGATCCGGTCTTTGACTTTCGACATTACTTTGTTCCTCAGTTTTCGACGATTTTGGAACCCTTCAGTACGATATCGCTTGATGCCTTTGCGGTTATCTTTCCGGATCCGTTGAAACCAATATCCTTGCCGTTAATGGAAATCGTGCCGTCCTTTTTCATAACCACCGTAGACGAGCCGCATTTCAAGGTTATGGAATCCCCAGCCTCGAGGACAAAGTTCTTGCCGACCTTCATGCCGCTGTCCTTTGCCACGGTAAGCAGATGTCCCGCACCTACGTCCGTGGCATCGTCCTCGGCTATTTTTGTGCTTCGGCCGGCGCCGATTTCCGATGCCTGGCTGGCTCCAATGGAGACAGTCTGATCAGCGCCGATCTGAATGCTCTGGCCAGCGCCAACCGTCCAACTGTCATCAGCCCCGATGCTATGGCTCTGCCCGGCCCCCACCGTCACGCTTCTCGTCGCCCCGATCGTATTCGTCTGAGAAGCTCCCACGGTTCTCGCCTCGGCAGCCCCCACCGTATCCACACGCGCCGCTCCCACGGTCACCGTCTGCACCAGCCCCACCGTTTGCGAATGGTTGGCGTCGATGTTCTCCGTCGAATTGGCGACGACGTGAATCGTCTCGTTGGCCATCACCGTCAGCGACCGATCTTTGCCCACCGTCTCGGTATCGTTGCTGCCGATATTCGTCGTCTGGTCGACGCCGATCTTGACCGTCTTGTTGTTGCCGACGTCCTCGTCGAGGTTGTGGCCGACGGAGTGCTTGGCGTCGTGGTCGATGCGGTCGGACTGGTCGTGCTGGACTGTCTTGTTGCGGTCGTGCTTGATCAGCAGGTGGTGGTCTTTCTGGGCCTGGAAATTGACCAGCTCGGAGCCGGCCTTGTCCTCGAACATCAGCTCGTTGTGGCCGCCGCCGCCTTTCGAGGAATTCGACTTCCAGCCCGACTGCGTGGCATTGCCCGGCAGCCCATAGGGCGGCATCTGCGAGGCGTTGTAGACGCGGCCGGTGATGATCGGCAGATCAGGGTCGCCCTCGATGAAATCGACGATGACCTCCTGGCCGATGCGCGGGATCTGGATGAAACCCCAGTTGCTGCCGGCCCATGTCTGCGAGACGCGCACGAAGCAGGACGAGTTCTGGTCCTTCTTGCCGAGGCGGTCCCAGTGGAACTGCACCTTCACGCGCGCGTATTTGTCGGTGAAGATTTCCTCGCCCGAAGGGCCGACGACCGTCGCGGTCTGCGGGCCGCGCATGATCGGCCGCGGCGTGATGCGCGGCGGGCGGTAGGGCAATTTGGTGGGCGCGACGCCGAGCACCACCTTGAAATTCTCGTTGTGGGCCTCGTTCTGGGTCCGGTAGCCCGGATCGAACAGCCGGTATTCGGCACTGATCACCAGATAGTCCTGGTTCTGGTCGTCACGCGGAAAGCTCTCCAGCGTGAACTTGCAGCCGGAAAAAAGGCCGCGCACCGTGCCAACCGCCGTGCTGTGCTGGTGCACGGCCTGAAGCTCCTCGCGGCGGATCCCGGCGATCTTGTCGCCGCGCCCGACATCGAGATGCGCGCCCGGCTGGCGATAGTTCTCGCCCGAGGCTTCCTTATGGGCGAAAGGTTGGGCGGATTTCGCCATCAGATCGGCGCCGGGCTTCTCGAAATCATAGTCGGTGTGGGCAAAGGCGCCCGGCCGAACCGCGCTGCCAGGTATCCATTCGGTGATGTATTCGACGTCGCGCCGCGAGGCCTGGCCCTCGAAGTTGTAGAGCACCTTGTCGTAACCGGGCGCCGGCTTCAGCTTGCTCATCGCGTCACAGAGGATGAGCGTGTGCTTGCCCTCGTCATGCTCGAAGAAATAGAAGATGCCTTCGTGCTCGAGCAGCCGCTGCACGAAATCGAGATCGCTCTCGTCGTACTGCACGCAATATTCGCGCTGGGGATAGGAGCCCTGCAGCCGCTTCTCGAATTTGGCGATGCCGTATTTCGAGCAGATCTTCTCGACGATCTCCACCGCCGTCATGTTCTGAAAGATGCGGCAATCGGTGGTGTTGCCGAGGAACCAGAGCCACGGCCTGACGGTCGCCTCGTAGAAAGCCAGCCGGTCCTCGATGCGGGTCAGCTTGAAATCCGACACGAGGCCACTGAACCAGCGCTTCGGGTCGGATTCGCCCTCGACCGAAACGACCCCGCCCAGCATCTTCAGCGGGTCGATGTCGCGGTTCTTCGAGACGAAACCGACCGTATAGGCAAAACAGCGGCTGATCTCATCGCGGCCGATGAGATGGGTGAAGGTCAGGTCGGCGCCAGCCGGCGTCTGTACAACCGTGGCACGTTCGTTCGGCATGGGTCGTGCCCCTCCTCGACGCGGCCGCAAGTGTGATGGTTTGAAACCCCCGCTCTATTAACTGCATCACGTTCGGGAGCGTTCCAGTTCACCGCACCGTACCGCGTCAGCCTAGCACATGTTTGAGGGAGGCCAAATAATAGCGATGGCTAAAGCGTGCGGATGCGCCGGTGTGAAACGCTCCTCTCCCGCTCGGCTTGCAAGCTGCTAGAATAGTAGAGCAATTCCGGAAGGGCGCTCAATGGTTTTCCGCCCGGAATTGCGCGACAGATAAGCATTTGTTGACCAAGTTCGGCGACGCTTCCGGATGTTCATCTCTCTCCAGATCAGTAATGTCGACAGGCTGCAGGCCGGCACGGCCGCCAGCTATGCCGCCCGCGACCGCAGCTTCGAGATCGGCCGCGAGAATTGCGACTGGACGCTGTCCGATCCGGACAAATTCATCTCGGGCCGGCATTGTGAGGTCCGCTACCAGGCGGGTTCGTTCTGGCTCTACGATGTCTCGCGCAATGGCACGTTCGTGAACGGTTCGAGCCAGCGCATGGCCGGGCCGCACCGGCTGGCCCAGGGCGACCGGCTGTTGATCGGCCGCTACGTCGTCGGCGTTTCGATCAAAGACGAGAGAGCCGCGACCGGCCATCCCCAGACCAGGACGGGGTCGACGCAGCGCGAGCTGCCGCCCTCGACCGGGCGCCCGCTGGACCCCGGCCATGGGCCGTTCCTCAATCCGCCGGAACAGCAACCGGCCAGGGCGGCGCCCGTCTCGACATCCTCGGCGTTACAGCCAGGCCCAGCAGTGCCAGCCAACCTGCCCGCGGAGAGGGATGCGATATTGCGAGAGATCGCCAGGGCGGCCGGCATGCCGCCGGACTTGCTGCAGGCGCGCGACCCGCATGACGTCGCGGCCGAGATCGGCGCGGTGCTGAGGACAACGGTCGAGCAACTGTCGCTGCTGCTCAAGGCGCGCGCAGCGGCAAAGGTGCTCGCCAAGAGCGCGAACCGCACGATGATCGGCGCCGAGGACAACAACCCGCTGAAATTCGTGCCGGGCGCCGACGACATATTGGAGATCATGTTCGCCAAGCGCAGGGCCGGCTATCTCGATGCCAGGCGCAGCATCGAGGACGCGTTCCGCGACCTGAAGGCCCACGAGATCGCGACCTATGCCGCCATGCAGACCGCGCTGTCGCGGCTGCTCGACGACCTGTCGCCGGAGGCGATCGCCAAGAAGATCCCGCCGGCGTCCTTCTCGTCCAGGAAGAGCCAGGCCTGGGATGCGCTCGTCGCGACATGGCGGACGATGGAAGACAAGCACGAGAACGGCATGCTGGATGTCTTTCTCGCCTATTTCGCCGAAGCCTACGCCAAGGCCGACAAGCAGAAATAGCCGCACAGGCCTAGCGCATTTCACCGTTTCACGGAAACGGTGAAATGCCCCATCTTCTTGTTTTCACGCAATTCCGGACGGAAACCGCTCACACTTTTCCTGGAATTGCTCTAACCGCGCCGGCCGTATGTGACGGGTCTCATAGAAGAAGCCGCCTCTTCCAGCATCTTGCTTCCCGATTTCAATCGGCGGCCCGTTTCAATTGGGTATCCGGGCGACTAGAATGCACGAGGACGCCAGCCCGGCGGGCAAGGCGGCGAGGCTTGGGGCGTGTGCAGCAATGTCATGTTTCGGCGAGATGAGCCTTTCCAAGCGGCCCGCCGCCGAGGTTCAGCCTGAAACGCGTTTCCCCAATCGAAAACATGCCTTTTGCGCCGAGAAGGCGAGGCGCCGCCGATGAGCTCGAACGACCATCCTTCCGGGCCGGCGGACAAGACTGTCATCCGCGCGCCGCGACCGAAGCACAAGCCGCTTGCAGCTGCCGAGGAGTCCGGTCCGGAAAGCGGGCGGCCAGCCCCATCGCCTTCGCGCGTAGCGACGGTGTTCGATCCCGGCGGCGGCCAGCAGATGCCCACCGGCTGGTCGTCCGGAACCGTGCTATTTCAAGCACCGACACCGGGGGTAGCCGCGGCGCCGGGTATGCAGCAGGATGCCCTGCTCGATGCCGCCTCCGGCGTGAAATACGTTGCAGCAAATCCGATCCTTGCCGCCTCCGCGCCGCTGCTGATGCTTCTCGGCCAATTGCGGCTGATACCGGTCGACCGGCAAGCCGCACCCTTGGCGGAGCATATCGCCGACGCGATCGAGACCTTCGACCTTGCTATGGCGAAGGCAGGCGTAGCCGAGGAAGACGCTCGGATCGCCAAATTCGCCCTTTGCGAAACCGCCGATGATCTCGTCGGCAATCTGCCATGGCCGAGCAAGGACGGCTGGCTTCAGCACAGCCTGGTGGCGCGGTTCTTCCACACCCAACCAACCGGCGCAGGTTTCTACGAAGCCCTGAACAACATACTCGCCACGCCGGAAGCGCATTACGATCTGCTGGAGCTGATGCATGCCTGCCTGTCGCTGGGCTTCGAGGGCCAGTATCGGGGGCTGGCCAGGGAACGGGACACGCTCGAACGCGTCCGGCGCGACGTCTACGACACGCTGCGCTACTTCAAGCCGCGCGCCGCCGACGACATATCGCCGCGCTGGCAGGGCATGGCGGCGGCGTTGCCGAAGCCAAGGGCGCGGCTGCCGCTCTGGGCGGTCGCCGCCGCCGCGGCGACGCTGGTGACAGCGGCCTTCTTCGGGCTGCGGGTGCTGATCACCGATGAAGGCGACGCGACCGCCGGCGAGTTGCTGGCGCTCAACCCCTCGACGCCCGTCACGATCGAGCGCGCCAGCGTGGTGACGCCCGCCGAACCCGCGCAAGCCAGCCCGCCGCCGCCAGCGGTTCCGGACACCGCCCAGATCGACCGTATCCGCGACGCGCTTGCCAAGGAAATCGCCGGCGGCGGACTGAGCGTCGGCGAGAAGGGCGCGTTTATCGTCGTCGAGATCAACAACCAGCTCTTGTTCGCGCCCGGCCAGGCGGAGCCGAAGCCGCAGTTCCTGCCGATTACTGCCGATCTCGCCGCGGCGCTCGATGCTGAGCCCGGACCGATCCAGATCGTCGGTCACACCGACAATGTGAAGCCGAAGAAATCGAGCCAGTTCAAATCGAATTTCGACCTCTCGGTCGCTCGCGCCAAGGCCGTGCAGGCGATGATGACCAAGCAGTTGAAGGATCCGTCGCGGCTCAGCGCCGACGGCAAGGGCGAGGACGAACCGATCGCCGACAATGGCACGGCGGACGGCCGCGCCATGAACCGCCGCGTCGACGTGATGATCCCGAAACAGGAGAGCTTGCAGACCAGTGCTGCGGAGAACGGCGGCTGATGCGCTGGCTGCTGCGGATCTTCAGCCTGGCTGCGCTCGCTGGCTTCTCGGCGGCGGTCTGGTACGCCGGGCCGCTGATCCGCTTCGCCGATACACGCCCGCTCGGGCCTGTGTGGCTCAGAGCCACGATCATCGGCGTCAGCGTCGCCGTGCTCGCGCTGTTCTACGGGATCCGCTTCTGGCGGCGGCGGAAGGCGCAAAAGGCGCTGGAAACGGCCATCGCGCGCAGCGACGAGCGCAACGACGATTCGCAGGTGCTCGAAGCGCGCATGAGCGAAGCCATCGCAACGCTGAAGCGGACGAGCGCCAAGCGCAATTTCCTCTACGACATTCCGTGGTACATCATCATCGGCCCGCCGGGCGCCGGCAAGACGACGGCGCTGGTCAATTCCGGGCTGAAATTCCCGCTTGCCGGCTCCGGCAGCGCGCAGCCGGTGGCCGGCGTCGGCGGCACGCGGTCCTGCGACTGGTGGTTCACCGACGAGGCGGTGCTGATCGATACGGCCGGCCGCTACACGACGCAGGAGTCGGACCGCGAGCGCGACAAGGCAAGCTGGCTGGCGTTCCTGGGACTGCTGAAGAAGCACCGCACCAGGCAACCGATAAACGGCGTCATCCTCGCCATCAGCCTCTCGGATCTCATCGGCTTCGACGACCGGCAACTCGACGCGCATGTCACCGAAATCAGGAGCCGCCTGCGCGAATTGCACGAGACGCTGAAGATCCAGTTCCCGGTCTATTTGCTGTTCACCAAGGCCGATCTCGTCGCCGGTTTCATGGATTATTTCGGCGATTTCGACGAGGCGCGCCGGCGCAAGGTTTGGGGCGCGACGTTCCAGACCGCCGACCGCACCAGGAACATGGCAGGCGAGGCGCCGGCGGAATTCGACGGGCTGGCGAAGCGGCTCGCCGAGGAGGTCGCCGACCGTCTGCAGGAAGAGACCGACCCGGTGGTGCGGATCGCGCTGTTCGGTTTTCCGGCGCAGTTCGGAGCGCTGAAGAGCCGGATCACGCAGTTTGTCGGCAGCCTGTTCGACACCTCGCGCAGCCAGGTCAATGTCAGCCTGCGCGGGCTCTATTTCTCGTCGGGCACACAGGAAGGAACGCCCTTCGACCAGGTGCTTGGCGCGATCGGCCGCAGTTTCGGCAGCGCTTCGCAGGCACACCTTTCCGGCGCCGGCAAGAGCTTCTTCCTGCATGATCTCCTGACCGAAGTGATCTTCCCGGAATCGGGCTGGGTGTCCTTCGACAGGGCCGCCGAGCGGCGCATCCGGCTCGCCAGGTTCAGCGGCCTTGCCGTAATCGCGCTGGCGGCCTTGGCGGCGCTCGGCTTGCTGGGCCTCAGCTTCTTCGCCAACAGAGAGCTGATCGCCTCGACACGGCAAGCGATGGCGCATTATCGCGACAGCGCCGATAGCCTGCTGAAGGCCACGACGGTGACCGACGTTGACCTCGAAAACGTCATCGGTCCGCTCGATCAGTTGCGCAACCTGCCGGCCGGGTTCGAAAAAGGCGACCAGGGAAAGCCTATCGAGGAGACGTTCGGGCTCAGCCAGCGCGAGAGGCTGCTGTCGGCCTCCAAGACGGCCTACCGGCAGGCGCTGGAGCGGACCTTCCGCTCGCGGCTGCTGGTGCAGGCCGAGCGGACGATCCAGGCCAGGATGGCCGATCCGATCGCGCTCTACGAGCCGCTCAAGATCTACCTGATGCTGGGCGGCAAGGCGCCCAAGGTCGACGACGAGCTGATCGTCTCTTGGATGAAGCAGGATTGGGAGGAGAACCGCTACCCCGGCGAGAACAACCGCGAAGGCCGCGAGCAGCTCGAAAAGCATCTGCGCGCCATGCTTGCGCTCGACGACGCCTATGATCCGGTCTTCGCGCTCAACCAGCCGCTGGTCGAGGCCGCGCAGCGCTCGCTCGGCCGCATGAGCCTCGCCGACCGCGCCTCGGCGCAGATCAAGTCGGCTGTCTACGCGGCAAGGCTGCAGGATTTCTCCGTCGCCGCGAAAGCCGGTCCGGAAGCGCAGCTGCTGTTCGAGCGCATGGACGGCAGCGAGCTCGCCGACCTCCACGTTCCCGGCCTCTACACGCGTGCCGGTTTCAACCGCTTCTTCCTGCCGCAGCTGTCGCGAATCGCGCAGATGCTCGTCGACGACCAATGGGTGCTCGGCGGCGGCGGCGAACAGGGCGGCATCGACCAGGATCTGCCCAAGCTCGGCCCCGAGCTCATAGACCGCTACGGCAAGGAATTCGCCGCCGCCTGGAACGGCATCCTCGACCAGTTGAAGCTCAAGGCGATGCTGAAGGACAAGCCGCAATATCTGGCGCTCTCCGCCCTCGCCGCGCCGGACTCGCCTGTCGATCAGCTGTTCACGGCGATCGCCGATGAGACCGCTTTGACCAAGGACGCTGCCGCCGCCGGGGCCGATGCCGGGACGGCTGAGCAGGACCCCGCGAGCATGGCCAAGGGCCTCGCCCGCATCGGCCTGCAGATCGCCGGCGGCAAGTCGCAGAGCCGCGCCGGCGCAAGCTCGGCCGTTGCACAGAATGCCGGCGCAAGCGTCGAGGCGCAGTTCCGCTCGTTCCAGTCGCTGGTCAGCGGCGCCGCCGGCCGCAGACCGCTCGATGCGTTGACGCAGAATTTCCACGACATCTTCCAGAGCCTGAAGCTCGCTGCCGATGTCCCCTCGCAGACCGAGCGCGTCAACGCCAACCTGCAGCTGCAGATATCGACCTTGCGCGCCAATGTCTCGCGCCTGCCCAAGCCGCTGGCGCGCATGGTCAATGCCGCGGCGGACGAATTCGAGGGCAATGTCGCGGAGACCTCGGTCGCCAATCTCAACCTGACCCTCGATCAGACGGTGACGCGCGCCTGCGAGGAGGCGGTCAACGGCCGCTATCCCTTCGCCCGCGACAGCAGCGAAGACATCCCGATGGCGGATTTCGCCAAGCTGTTCGCGCCGGGCGGCCTGATGGACCGCTTCTTCGCGCAGAACCTTGCGCCGCTGATCGACATGACCGGACAGGAATGGAGCTGGAAGCAGGATGCGCGTTCCAGCAAGGACCTTGCAAAATCGACCTTGAAGGCATTCCAGGCGGCGGCGGAAATCCGCGCCGCCTTCTTCCCGTCGGGCGGATCGACGCCGTTGGTGTCGATCACCTTCACACCCACCTCGCTGAACAGCGAAGCCGACAGCGCGGTGCTCAATGTGGACGGGCAGACGGTGCAGAGCGCCCAGGCCGGCAACGCGCCGAGCATCTTGACATGGCCGAGCGGCGCCGCTTCCGGATCGGCGAGCCTCAGCCTTGTGCCGGAAATGCCTGGACGCGAGTCCGCGCTCAAATTCGAAGGGCCGTGGGCGTTGAAGCGGCTTTTCGACAAGGCGACCATCACCGGCGACGGCGCCAACACCGAAGCGCGCTTCGTGATCGGCGGGCGCGATGTCGCCTACACGATCCAGGCCGGCTCAGGGGCCAACCCCCTCACCCTGCCAGCCTTGTCAGGCTTCAGCTGTCCGAAGGCGTTCTGATATGGCTGGATCGCACCTTCATTTCGATACTCTAATGTACACGCTTATGGCAGAGTGGCCTGGGCACGCGGCCCATGGCTGGTCACAGAGGACGCTCGCTGAGCGCTTGGTGGCAAATTGAGCACTGTCGCCCTCCCCATCGACAGCTTCGGCGTCAGCCACCAGGGCTGCGTGCGCGACCACAATGAGGACAATTACCTCATCGAACCGCAGACCGGACTATGGGTGGTGGCCGACGGGATGGGCGGGCACGAGGCCGGCGAAGTCGCCTCCGCCAGCATCGTCGATCACCTGGCGATGATCGGCATTGCGAGCTCGGCGCCGGATCTTCGCGCGCGCTTCGAGGACCGGCTCAGCCGCGCCAATGCCGAGATTCGCGGCATATCGCGCTCGCGCGGCATCACCATCGGCTCCACTTTCGCGGCCCTGCTCGCCATGGACGGGCGCTTCGCCTGCCTGTGGGCCGGCGACAGCCGCATCTATCTCGTGCGCAACGGCTCGATCTTCCAGGTTTCGAAGGATCACACCGAGGTGCAGGAACTGCTCGACCGCGGCATGATCAGCGCCGAGGAGGCGCGCACCTGGCCGCGCCGCAACGTGATCACGCACGCGGTCGGCGTCAGCGATGAGCTCGAGATCGATTTCCAGCAGGGCGAACTGATGCCGGGCGACGTTTTCGTTCTGGGCACCGACGGACTGACGGCGCATGTGAGCGATCCCGAAATCGAGGCCGCGGTCAGATCCGCCACGCCGCGGGCGGCATGCCAGACCCTCCTGGATACGGTGCTGGCGCGCGGCGGTACCGACAATGTGACCATCGTGCTCGTGAAGATCGGCGGCGGGCGCAACGGCTCGCCCCATCCGGATCGGTCCGCAGTGGAGGGCCTGGCCAGATGAGCGACGACGACAAGACACGGATCGCGGCGAACGTCGCTTATGCCGGTGTCGGCACGCAGCTCAGCGGCATCTACGAACTCGACGAGCGCATCGCGTCCGGCGGCATGGGCGAAGTCTATCGCGGCCACAACATCCAGACCGGCGACCATGTGGCGATCAAGATCGTGCTGCCCGAATTCGCCCGCGACCAGACGATCCTGTCGCTTTTCCGCAAGGAAGCATCGATCCTCAACCATCTCTCGCATGACGCGGTGGTCCGCTACCACGTGTTCACGATCGATACGGGGATCGGCCGCCCCTATCTCGCGATGGAGTTCGTCGACGGCCAGTCGCTGTTCGACGTCATGCGGCGCGGACCTATGCCGGGGGAAGATGTGCGCCGGCTTTGCCATCGACTCGCCTCGGGCTTGAGCGCCGTGCACCAGGCGGGCGCCGTGCATCGCGACCTTTCGCCCGACAACATCATCCTGCCGGGCGGCCGGGTCGATCGCGCCAAGATCATCGATTTCGGCATCGCGCGCTCGGCGACCGGCGGCGAGACGCTGATCGGCGGAAGGTTCGCCGGCAAATACAATTATGTTTCGCCGGAACAGCTCGGCCTCTATGGCGGCGAGGTCAGCGAGCAATCGGACATCTACAGCCTCGGCCTGGTATTGGCGGCGGCGCTGCGCGGCAAGCCGCTCGACATGAGCGGCTCGCAATATGAGGTCATCGAAAAGCGCCGGACGGTGCCTGACCTGTCGGATATCGATCCCGATTTCCAAGAACTCATCGCCGCCATGCTGCAGCCGGATCCGCGCGACCGGCCTGCCAGCATGGCCGAGATCGCCAGGGCGACGCGGGGCGAGGATCTCGAGGCGACGTTGCCGCCGCCGGTGGCGTTCGGTGCACGCGAACGCTCGGGCCTGCCGCGCGCCGGCTGGACGGCGCTGCCGGATTCCAAGCCCCAGGCGCCGCCTTCCGGCGAGCCGCGTTTCGTCGAGCATGTGCGCCCTGCCTATCTGTCGGAGCCACGGCCCGCGCCGGCTGCCGCCCCGGCCAGCACGTCCGCACCGGCCGCGCCCAAAAAGGCTTCGCGCACGCCCGCCATCGCCGGCGGCGCCGCGGCGATCGCCGTCCTGGCGGCGGCAGGCGTCTATTTCAGCGGCGTGCTGGCGCCCGCGCCGGTTGCGGAAACATCCAAGCCGCTGACGCCGAAGCCGCTCGCCGAAGCCACCAAGCCAGAGGCCGAAGCGCAGCAACCGGGGGCGCCGAAACCGCAGGCGCAGGCGCCGGCCGCGACTCAGCCGGAAGCACCAAAACCCGACAGCGCGAAGCCATCCGCCCAACCTGATGCGGAGGCCAAGAAGCCGGTCGAGCAGCCAGCCACCCAGCCGGAAAGCGAGGCCAAAAGCCAGACGCCTCAGGTCGAGACCAAACCCGTGCATCCTCCGGCGCAACAGTCGCCGACGCCCGCACCAACGGCGGCTGAAAACCAGCCGGCGCCGGAAACAAATAAGCCGGCGGCCAAGCTCAGCGTGAAAGACCTCGTGGACAAGCTTTCCAAGTTGCCCAAGCCGGCGGCTTCCCCGCCCCCGGCTCCGCAAAGCCAGGCATCGACGCAGCCGACTGCTTCGCCGTCGGAGCCGAAGACGCAGACCCCGGCAGCCAGCCAGCCGGAAACACCGACCGCGCCAACCCAGCCGCAACCCCAGACGCCGGCGGCCAAGCAACCGGGCACCGATGTCGCCATCAATGTGCCCAAGCCGGCGCTTCCGTCAGCGGAAGATGACATGGCCAAGTGGAACGACCAGCGCTCCTGGGTGCGCGATTTCAGCGGCGGCAACTGTTTCTACGCGAATGTAACGTCGGGACCCGGCGCCACCCCGACGATCGAGGGGTACGGAACGGCGGTCCAGCCCTTCGAACAATTGCTCAATGGTTTCCAGACCAGGTTCCATATCGAGCCGGACATCAGCGTGCGCCTCATCACGCTCTCCCAATGCGGCGTGCCCACCTTCCTTCGCTTCCTCGACCGGAGCCCGGCCGCGAAGCCGCAGCTTGTCCTCGACAAGACCTCGATACCGGATGGCTCGCCGGTCAGCGGCGCGTTCTATACGGGCAGTGGGCTGATCTCGAACGTCGTGCTGATCGATCATAAGGGCGTCGCTTTCAACCTCGACGACCGCATGGTGGCGCAAACCGACAAGGTCACTTTCAACATTCCGATCGGGCTTGCCGCCGCCGACAAGGCGGCCGGCAAGGCGGTGCCGCAAATCATGCTGGTGATCACCGGACCCAAGGACATCCAGGCCGCCATGTTCTCGAGGCCGACGCCGGCCTCGGAGCTGTTGCCAAAGATCCTCGAGGAGATCGAGGCCAACGGGTCGCAGTTCTCCGCCACGGCCAGCTATTTCCGGCTTGGCGGATAGCATGAACGCCGATGGACCCTCGCACCTTGCGTTCTTTGCAACAGCCCCCGCCACGCAAGCTGAGTAGCCGGCTCCGATTGCCGTTTCCGGACCGCATGACGCTTGCCGTCTTGCTCGGCGCGGCGCTGCTCTCGATGCTTTCGCCCGGCAAGGCGCATGCCGAATTCACCGTCTGCAACCAGACGCTCGACGTCGTCAATCTCGCCGTTGGACAGAAGGTCGACAATGCCGACCAGACGGACGGCTGGTGGACGATCGGCGGCAACCAGTGCGTCAACGTCATCCGCGAGGAACTGACCAACCGCTACATCTACCTCTACGCGACGGACGTCTTCGGCCACGCGATCCTCAACGGATCGACCGAGATGTGCATCGACCGCAGGCGCTTCTCGATCCGCGGCATCGAGGAGTGCTGGCAGCGCGGCCATATCGCGGCGCGCTTCGTCGAGGTCGACACCCTCGAGCAGGTGCGCTGGACCTATTTCCTGACCGGAAACAGCCCGTGACGCACTCGATCGACACGAGTTTCAGGCAGAAGAAACAGGCCCGCCTGGCCGAGCGTCGGCGCAAGCTCTGGCGCCGGGCTCTTGCCGGGCTTGGCGCGCTCGCCATCGTTGCCGTCGCCACCGGATTCTATCTGACGAAGGACTATTGGTCGTTCGGCGACGAGGACGAGGAGTTGCATCCGGTCGAGGGCATGGAAGACGTGCCGCCCGACGCGTCAGTCTATGTGCCGGCGATCATCGATCTCGCCGGCGACCCGATGTGGATCACGCTCGCGCCCGATGCCGACACCGCCACGAAGGGCAAGACCGTCGCGCGTCCGGCCGAGCTCGACAGTTCCGGGGCTTCGCCGCAGATCGAAATCCTGACCGACGTGATGCTGAGCGCCAGCGAAAAATTCATGACGACGATCCCCTCGACGCAGGAGGATTTCGCCTTCTTCCAGGCGCAGCGGCAGGCCGCTCCCAAGCCTTCGGCAACGGCGCCCGACGACCAGCAACCGGCACCGCCGGCCGTGGCGCCGAACGATCAGCAGGCCGATCAACAGGGCGATCTGGAGAACGACCTGCAGGCGGCGCCGGACGAAAGCGACGCCGGCTCGGCGCCCAAGGCCGACGCCGACGATCCCGAGGCCGGCTGGGGCGAGACCATCGATCAGGGAGAAGCGGCGCTTCCCGCTTTCAAGAAAACCGCGATCGAGAACAACACGACTGTTGCGACCGTTACCAGCGAATACCAGCGCTTCGAGGCGACCGAGGACACGTTCGTGAAAATCCTCAACGACCGCAGCCTAGACTCGGTGGCGCTCGACGCGCATTTCTCCGCCGATGACGCTAAGCTCGCCGGCGAGGCGCTGAAGACGCTGTTCAACCGCGACGGGCTGGAGTCCGGCTTCGTCGTCGCGATGCGTGGGTTCCGGCCGAACCGCGAGACGACGGCCATGTCGCTGATGCAGGTCTCCATCTACGCCAGGAACGTCTATGTCGGCACGCTGACGCGCAATGCGGCCGGCGCCTTCGTGTCGGGCGTCGACCCCTGGGTCCGCGAGGACCTGTTCAACTATTCCGGCGCGTCCGACCAGGGCGGGCCGAAGCGGCAGTACCGCCTGCTCGACGCGATCTATTCGACCGCCGCGCGCAACAAGGTGCCGACCAGCGTCATCGGCGAGGCGATCATGTATCTGTCGCGGGGGCAGGACCTCGACGCCTTCGCCAGCGAGGACCAGCGCCTGGTGCTGATCTATTCGCAGACGCCGCGCGGCCAAGGCGAGATCTCCGGACGGGTGCTCTATGTCGGCGTTCAAGGCGCGGACACGAGCCTCGACTGCTTCGTCTTCCAGCAGAGCGACGGCCAGTATGCCTGCGTGACCGGCGACGACCAGGTGCGCTCGCTGACCGTCACCAACGGCATGGTCACGCCGGTCGCCGGGGTGATGACCTCGACCTTCGGCCCGCGCAAGCATCCGATCCTCGGCACGGTCCGGATCCACAAGGGTGTCGACTGGGCGGCGCCGCTCGGCACGCCGGTGATGGCCGCCTTCGACGGCGAGATCTCTTTCCAGGGCGACGGCGGCAGCTATGGCAATCTGGTAAAGATCACGCATGCCAATGGCCGCGAGACGCGTTACGCGCATATGCAGAAATTCGCCATCGCGAGCGGCGTCGGCACCAAGGTGAAGGCCGGCGACGTCATCGGCTATATCGGCACAACGGGGCTTTCGACCGGCCCGCATCTGCATTTCGAGCTCTACCTGAACGGCGAGGCGATCGATCCGTTGGGGACAGTCACCACCGTCGCAACTGCCGTTGCCGTCAGTTCCGGCGGTTCCGGCGATGCCGCCGTCGAAACGCTGACGGACCGGATCGTGCATGTCGAAAGCGGCGGCAGCGCCCGCGCCAAGAACCCGCTTTCCTCGGCGACCGGCGCCGGCCAGTTCATCTCCAAGACCTGGATCCGGATGATGAACACCTATCGGCCCGACCTTGCCCGCTCGCTGTCGACCGCCGATCTGCTCGCGCTTCGCTACGACGCGACGCTGTCGCGCGAAATGGTGCGCAACCTGGCGCGCGAGGGCGAGGCCTATCTGCGCGCGCGCGGCCACCAGATCACCGCCGGCCGGCTCTATCTTTGCCATTTCCTCGGCATGGAAGGCGCGGCCCAGATTCTGGCGGCACCGGGCCCGACGCAACTGAGCGCCGTGCTCGGATCGGCCGTCATCCAGGCCAACCCGTTCCTCACCGGCAAGACCGCGAGCTACGTCGTCGACTGGGCAGAGCGGAAAATGGGACAGAAAGTGCCGCGTGTGGCGACCGGCCAGGGCCAGCCGACGACGACCACGACCGAAGTGCGGCAGACGTCGCCGGAATTCGAGAAATACAAGCAGGCGATCACCGCGCTGATAGGCTCCCTCCAGGAGACGCTGGAGCCCGGTTAGCCGGTTCACCAAACCTCGCATGGCTGGATGGGCCGATTGGTTTTCAGGCGCGCGAATGATATATTCGCGGACATTCACGGAGGAAATTTCAAGTCCCTCGTGAACCAAATCTGTGGCCGAGATCACAGACGCCCAAGAGACGATTTTGGCAGAAGCGACGTTGTCGCTTACGACGTTCAGCATGCGCAGACATCGATAACGCGCCCCAAGGGGCGGAGGGCTGATCCCATGAAAGCGTTCGCCATTCTTTTGGGCGGGTTGATCCTGCTTTTCCACGCCGCGTTCGGCGCCCAGGCCGCTGCGCCCGACAGCAAGCGTGTCGCGCTGGTCATCGGCAACAGCAAATATGTCAATGCGGTCGCTCTCCCCAACCCGGCGAACGACGCCCGCCTCATCGCGTCCACGCTGCGCAACGCCGGCTTCGAGGTGATCGAAGGCGTCGACCAGGACAATGCCGGCATGCACAGCCTGATCAGCAAGTTCACCGAAGAGTCCTACAATGCCGACCTCGCCGTCATCTACTATGCCGGGCACGGCATGCAGGTCGACGGCAAGAACTACCTCATTCCGGTCGATGCCGAGCTGACGGCGCCGGCCTATCTCAAGACCCGCACCGTGCAGATCGACGAGTTCATGGCCGCGCTGCCGGCCGACCCCGCCGTCGGCATCATCATCCTCGATGCCTGCCGCGACAATCCGCTGGCGCGCACGCTGGCCGCGGCGCTGCCGAAGAGCCGCTCGCTCGGCGCCGGGCTGGCGCCGGTCGACGCAAAGGCCGACGGCATGGGCACGGGTGGCGTGCTGATCGCCTATGCGACTGACCCCGGCGCCATCGCCTTCGACGGCAACGGCGTCGACAGCCCCTATTCGCTGGCCCTGGCCAAGCACCTGACCGAGCCGGGCGTCGAGATCCAGAGCGCCTTGACGCGGGTGCGCGGCGAGGTGACGGAAGCCACGCAGGGGAGGCAGCGGCCATGGCACAATGCCTCGCTCGGACGCGAGGTGTTCATCGGCAAGCCCGCGGCAGAAACAGCCTCACCCTCCGCGACGCCGGTGGCAGACGCGGCCAAGGCGTCGGCAGCCCCTGCCCCCGTGGCGAGCGAGCCGCCGTCCTGGGAGGTCGAGCAGCGGCTTTGGGACGAGGCTTCGAAGAAGAACGCCATCCCCTATTACGAGGCCTATCTCGACCAGTTCCCGAACGGCCGTTTCGCGACTGTGGCGAAGCTCAACATCGACCAGCTGAAGGACCCGGCGGCGAGCAAGCAGGTCGCGGCGCTCGGCGCGGACGATGCCAGTGCCAATCCAGGCTCGGCAGTCCGCACCTCGGTCGGCATCACCGACGAGATGAGAAAGACGCAAGGCAGCGAACTGACGGAAAGCGCCATCGGGCTCGACCGCAACGGCCGCATCGACCTGCAATTGCGCATCGAAGCGCTGGGCAACGAGCTCGGCCAGGTCGACGGCAATATCGGTCCGAGGACGCGCCAGGCGATCGGCGTCTGGCAAGGCAAGAACGGGCTGCCGCCAACCACCTATCTGACGCGCGAGCAGCTCACGTTGCTGGTGATCCAGACCGACCCGATGATGGATGCCGTGCGCGCCAGGAACGCCGACGACCAGGCGCGCGCCGCGCCGGCCAAGAAGCAAGTGCAGAAGACCCGCACGCTGAACCCGGTGGCGCAGCAAAAGCCGCGCCGGAAACAGACGCAGGTCGTGCAGCGCTGGCGCAACAGCGAGACCGTGGTTCGCGAGGACGCGCCGCCGCCGAGAGAAAACAACGACTTCCTGACCAAGGCATTGATCTTCGGCAGCGGCGTTGTGATCGGCAACGCGATCAAGAATTGATCGTTGAGCAATTCCAGGAAAAGTGTGAAGCGGTTTTCCGCTTTGGGATTGCGTCGAAACAAACAGAAACAAAAAGGGGAGCCGGTGTTTTGACCGAGCTCCCCTTGACCTGTGTCGCTGTTAACGGGTCGGCTTGCTCGCCACCCGTCTATTCCGTCCTGATGCGCATTTCCACGCGGCGGTTGACCGGATCGTATGGATTGGCGACGCGCGGGTGCGATTTGCCGAGGCCGATCGCTTCGAGCCGCGCCGACTGAACGCCGTTGGCTTCGAGGAAGGCCGCCACCGATTGCGCTCTCCGCTGCGACAGGCCCTGATTGTAGCTGTCCGTGCCGGTCGCATCGGTGTGGCCTTCGACGACGAAGCTGAACGTGCTCAGCCGGTTGTCCTTAAGCGCCTTGGCGAACTCGTCCAGCTCCGCGCGGGCGGTCTGGTCGAGCTGGGCCGAATCCAGGGCGAAGTTGATCATCATGTCGAGTCCGGCCTTCTGGGGCGGCGTAGCGTTCTTCCCGGCCTTGCTCTTGCACTCTTCCTCGGTGCCGACACAGATGCCTCGTGACGCGCCAAGACTACCTTGGCCGGCGAAGAATTTTACGATGTCTTCCGATTTCTGAAGCGGATCGGCGTAAACGTGCGTTGAAAAAAGCACGGCCGCCAATGCCAAGGCTGAGCTGCCCCACCGCATGACCGTCACTCCTGTTTTGACCTGTTTTGAGCGGGTTTTCGCTGGCGCGGACTATATCAAATCCTGAAGCGAATGTCTGTGAACAAGCGCACGTTGCCGATGGCCGGCGCCTGATAAGGTTGAGGCTTGACCGGCGCTTGGCCGCGGGTTTCAGTGCTATTTGTGCCGATGCTCGGGGTGTGGCAGCGATGGCCAATGAACTCGGATACAGAACGGCAAGGGATCTGTTTCTTGCCTGCCCCGCGATCGCCCGGGACATGAAGTCGCCGGCCGCCGCCCAACCTCCGCTGGAATTCTGCCGCACGCTGCTTGCCGGGCGCGTGCCGGAGGAAGCCGTCACGTTCTGCGCCTATCTGCTGCCCGAGCGTGCCGCGGTCTGGTGGGGGCATGAATGCCTGAGTCATCTCGCCGAGCTCCTTGCCGAAAGGGACCTCGAATTGCTGGCGCTCGTCAGCGACTGGGTGGGCGAGCCCGGCAATCCCCGCCATCGGGCGGCGCTGGGCAGCGCTGCCGATCCGTCGCCGGCAACGCCGGCTGCCTGGATCGCCCTGTCGGCGGCGTGGCGTGACCCGGCCTTCGATATGTTGTCGACCGGATTTCCCGCCGCCCACGCCGTCAACGCCGGGATCCTGGCGGGGCTGGCGCGCGTCTCGACCGCCGACCGCTTCGCCGTGCTTTCGGCCTTCGTCGAAATGGGCATCCAGATGGTGGAGATGGAGGCGCAGCGGCAATCGGTCGACGCGTATTAGCAGTCCCCAGAAGTGGGTTTCCCAAGCGAGCGACTGGTGAGCGGTATCATGGCCAAAGCAACGTCGACGGGCTTACTTGCCTTTGATTGCTTACCCACCCCAGCCACCGCCGCCGCCACCGGCGCCCCCGCCTGCGCCTCCGCCTCCCAAAGTAGGAGTGACGACCGGTGGGGTTTCGTTCTGAACAGGCTTGATTAGCTTTTTGGCAGTGACCTTCTGTTGCTTGACAACTTGTGGCGTCGTGGTGCGGACGACCTTCGCCTGAGGTCTCACCGCCACCGGCGTCGGCTCTGGTCCGGGCGGCAACAAGGACGTACAGCCCATGAGCGTCGCCAAAACGGTGAAGACAGTTGTCCCGACGATTGCCTGTTTCAATGCTATGCCCACCATCGCCTCCCTGTTGATCAGAACAAGTCCCGGCGCGGATTGGCTTGTTCCCAGACCGCCCTGGCCGTCTTGACCAGTTGATCGTCCAACGAGCCGCCCGCCGTAATCTTCGATTTGAGTTCTCCGCGCATTTGCTTCAGGGCCGCCGTCTTCACCTTCGCCCCGAATTTCGTCAGCGTCGCCCTTGCGTCCGGAATCTCGTTGCGAAGATCGAGGGCGGCCGCGAACGCAAGATAACGCACGGCCACCGCCTGATTGGCCTTGTCGCCCCTTTGCATCTCCAGCGCCGCGCGATCATAGGCGGCCGACTGATCGCCGCGGTCGGTCGCAAGCTCGAAAAGCCTTTGCGCTTCGGCCAGATCTTGCTGGACGCCGACTCCATCCCGGTACATGCGGGCAAGGCTGCCGGGCGCATAGGGCTGGCCGAGATCCATCGACTTCTGGAACAGCGAGAGCGCGGTCTTAGGGTCCTTCTCGACCCCCGTGCCGGCGAGATAATTGCGGCCGAGCAGGTTCATCGAATACATATCCTGCCGCTCCACGCCAGCTTTGAGGAAAGCCACGGCGCGGGCCGGATCGGCCGGCACACCATTGCGACCCTCGGTGAAGATCGCCGCAAGATCGTTCATCGCGTAGGTATGGCCCATCGCCGCCGCCTTGAGCAGCAGGTCAAGCCCCTTGCCGGTATCGCGGTCTACACCGTAGCCGTTGAACAAAGCGCGGCCCCATGAGGTCATGCCATAAGGATCGCCCTTGTCGGACGCTGCCGCATAGAAAGTGTTGGCCTGCTTGCGGTTGGCGGGCATACCCGTCCCGGTTGCGTTGAGGTAGCCAAGCTCGAACACAGCGCGGACATGTCCCTGGTCGGCAGCCTTCTGGATCGCCTTCTTCGCCTCCTCGACCTTGCCGGCGGCGAGCAGCGCCCGCCCGAGCTCGTAGTGGAAGCGCGCGACATCGGGATAGGCCTTCACGGCCGCCCGACAGGCCTCCACCGCGTCGGCGCCGATCTCGTTCGGCAGCAGGCCGGGGACGACGCCCTGAAGGTCCAAAGGTTCGCCTGCCTGCGTGTCGCACGGATCGACGCTGGGCGACAGCTTCATGGTCGCCGGCTTCGCTGACGTGTTGGCGGCACTGATCTCGAAGCCGACGATCAATGGTTTGGCAGCACCTATCTGCGGTTCGTAGCGCAGCTGGTCGACTTCATCGGCCATCAGGCTCGATTGAGGCGACAGGGTCCTGTCCGGGAGGGACAGCGTCCCGGTTGCCGGATAGCTCGCGAGCTTCAAGCTGACGCCTGGATCCTTCGCTGGGAAATCCAGCTTCAGCGGCACGGGGCCGACACCGACGGCCACCTGGACATCGCGGTTCTCGATCGCCTCGGCGGCGCCGGCTATGTGAATGCCGCGCTCCACCACCTGCTGCTTCTGCTCGGACTCCAGCGAGGCCACGAGCTGCTTGCCCGCGGCAGCGTCGCCGTTCTTGACCCGGAACACCAATATGCCCTGCGACCCGCCGCCCCATTCGTCATGCGTGGCATAGGCCAGCATGTCGACCTGATCCTCGGCGTCGGCGCCCTTCGGCACATCCATCTGGAGCCGGGGCAGGTCCTTGCCCTCTATCGGCTGGCCTGTCGCGACCGGCTTGCCGTCCAGGATCAGGCGCCCCATCGCCGGCGGCCTTTCGATGCTGATGGTGACCGCGCCGCCGTCGACATCGACCGGCACCGGCAGGTCGAGCGCGACCGGTCCGACGCCCGACGGCACGGTTTTTTCCAGCACTGGCGGCAAAGCCGGCCGGTTGGCGCGGCGCATCAGCACCACCTCGTCGATCAGCGAGGAGTTTTCCCACGGAACCTGCGCCCCCTTGGTGGCCTCGACCACATCGCGGCGCACGGCCGCCATCACCGAGCGTATTTCCTGGTTCGGCGCCAGCGCGCGCCGGGAGAAGGCGGATGAGAAGGGGCTGAGCTCGCCGGACCCGTCATAGGCAACGGCGCCCGGTTCGGTGGCGAAGGCGATCAGCGTGTTAAGCGAGCTTTTCACCTGGGCGAGGCCGGTGCCGCCGGCCGCGATCAACTGGTCGCGCAGCCAGTAGTCCTTGCGCGGGAATGGGTTGTTGCGGCAGGCGTCGAGGATGATCACCTGGATCTTCGATTTGGCGCGCAATTGCTGCAGGACATCGTCGAGCTTGACCGCCTGGACCTCGATGTCGGCCGCACCTTTGAGCGACGCATCGACCGGGATCAGAAAATTCTCGCCACCGATCTGAAAGCCGTGGCCCGAATAATAGACGACCGCCAGATCGGCGCCGTCCGCTGCCGCCAGATAATTGCGGAATTCCTTCTCAAACTGGAGCTTGGTGAGGTCCTTGGCGACGAACACATCGAATCCGGCCACCCGGAACGTGTTCGACACATCCTCGGCATCCTTGTCGGGATTTTTGAGCGCCGGGATTTGGCGGTATTCGGAATTGCCGATGACAAGGGCAACTCTTCGATCGGCCCGCGCCTGCGCCGTCGTGAGGCCCACGACGATCAAGGCTGCAATCAGCGCGCAGCGTCGCAGCATGGCAAAATCCCCAACCGCTATAACCTGTCGGCCACAAGAATTCAGCTTGCGACGCGGAGGTCTGTTAAAGAGTTCACAATCCGATAAGGCGGGATGGAACCCTTGCACTAACGA
Organism: Mesorhizobium sp. WSM3859; assembly: GCF_002295065.1. GTDB lineage: Bacteria > Pseudomonadota > Alphaproteobacteria > Rhizobiales > Rhizobiaceae > Mesorhizobium. The sequence continues at coordinate 118,583 of NZ_NSGG01000013.1, read as the reverse complement.
CAGGATGCATGCGTATCGTCCAATCCAATTGAGATTACCGCAGTGGCTTCGACACCGCAATGACGGAGCGGATTCGATCGCGATGATCGTCATCGGCGACCTCGGCTCGATATGGGGCCGCTGCTCGGCGCCGCCGTGCTGATGCTGGCCGACGAAGGCATGCGGGAATTGTCCGACTACCGCAACATCGGCCTTGGGCTGCTGCTGGCGGTCTTCGTCATTGCGTGGCCGAACGGGCTGAACGGCTGGCTGTAGAGGAGCCGGGCCAGCCGCGGTTGAGCAGCCGTTTCACCCAGCGCTGCTTTCTGCTTAAATAGGCCCATAGCTATCCTGGAGAGCGCGCCAATCGCAAACGATCCCTTCGCCCCGTTGCGGCAACGCTTCCTGATCCGGTGTGCCGGTCAGCTGGAGGAGTTGAAGGCCGTCGCTTGTCAAAGCAGCCCCCTGCCCGGCAGTGATCCCCTGATCAAGATCGCGCATTCGCTGGCGGGAGCGGCCGGAACGTTCGGCTTTGCGGAGATCAGCGCGCGGGCGTCGGCGCTGGAGACGCTGCTCATCGAGCAAGCGGATGGCTCGACCGTCCGCGCGGGGCTCGATGCCTTGATCGGGGAGATCGAGCGGACGCTGGCGTGACATGGGCTGGCCTGACGCCGGCGGTCGGGCTCACTTCTTACCAGCGCCGCCAAGGCCGGTCCTGGTCATTTCGCCCCAACCCTGGTTGCCGCGCAAGAATTGCCACCAGCCTTTCACCCGCCAGAAATTGTTCAGCTGGCGGTAGCCGAAATTCTCGATCACGGCGGCCACCGTAAGCACCGCGAGGTCCCTGGCGCGCGGAAAGCGCTGCAGCTCGGCTTCCTCGAGGATCAGCGAGCAGACGCTGACACAGACGCCATAGGTGAAGATGAGTGCGGTGAAGGCCAGGAGGTATTCGGCCGACAGGATACCGAGCAGCCAGAAGGCCGGGATCAGGATATAGCCCAGCACCTCCGCCACCGGTCCCAGCACATCGACGATCAGGATGTGGCCGAAGCCGAGGAAGCCGACGCGGCCATAGCGCGGGTTGAACAGCATCGAGCGGTAGCGGAAGAAACATTCGAGCGCGCCGCGCTGCCAGCGCGAGCGCTGGCGGGCCAGCACGCTCAGCGTTTCCGGCGCCTCGGTCCAGCACACCGGCTCGGGAATGAACTGAATGCGATATTTGCGTCCTTTGTCCCGCATATGGCGGTGCAGCTTGATGACGATGTCGAGGTCCTCTCCCATCGAGCCCTTGGTGAAGCCGCCCACCGCCACCGCTTCGGCGCGGCGGAACATGCCAAAGGCACCGGACACCAGCATCAGCGTGTTTATGCTGCTCCAGGCCAGTCGCGCCATCAAGAACGCCCTGAGATATTCGACCACCTGGAACAAAGGCAGCAGGCGGCGCGGCAAATGGATCTCGCGCACCCTGCCCGCCTCGATCCTCGAACCGTTGGCGATGCGGATCGTGCCGCCAACGGCGATGGTGCGCTCCGGGTCGTCGATGAAAGGCTGGGCGGCGCGCATCAGGGCATCGGGCTCGAGGATGGAGTCGCCGTCGATGACGCAAAAGAGCGGCGCGCGGCAGACATTGATGCCGGCGTTCTGGGCATCGGCCTTGCCGCCATTTTCCTTATCGACCACGAACAGCCGTTCGGTCATCGGCGAGGAATAGAGGCCGCGGATCGGCTGGTGGGCAAGCGCCTCCTCGTAAGGCCGCTGGAACTTCACCAGCCTGAAGGCTTCGATCAGGCGCTGCAGCGTGTCGTCCTTCGAGCCGTCATTGATCACGACCACCTCGAAATTCGGATATTCGAGAGCCAGCATCGAGTGCACGCTCTCGACCACATTCAACGCCTCGTTATAGGCAGGCACCAGCAGCGCGATCGGCGGCGCGACGTCACCATAGCGCTGCCACAACAGCGCCGAGCGCGCCACGGGCGGGCGCTTGGACAGCGCATAGCCGGCGACGACGAGCTGCAGGAGGTAGATCGTCGTCTGCGCCAGCCCTGCGCCGATGATGAACCAGGACAGGATGGTGGCGGCCAGAACGACCTCGTGGCTCCAGTCAGCGATCATAGGGCCGGCCCCTCGGCAAGAATGAGCGAGGCGGTGCGCTGGCTGCGCGAGACTTCCGCCGAAGCGATCTCTCGCAACAGCCGCTCTCCCGGCTGGCCGAAGGAGCGCAGCGCGTTGGCGGCGGCGTAGCGCACGGTCCAGAACTCGTCGTCCATCAGCCTGGAAAGCGGCGCGGCGAGCTCGGGCAGGCCGAGGCGGCCCGCGGATTCGGCGGCGGCGGCGCGCACGTCCCAGTCGTCGTTGGCCATGGCGCGCTTCAGGATCGCCGGCGCCTCGGCGTGCCCCGTCAGGCCCAGCGCCCGCACCGAGGCGGCGACAACCTCGGGCGCTGCATCGCCGGCCAGGTTGGCGAAGAAATCGGCGAAGCCGAAGCCGCCAGCGTGGGCAAGCGCGTCGATCGCGGCCGCCCTGATGAAGGGCGAGGCGTCCACCCGGGATGCGTGGACCGCAAGCTCGTTGAAGCGCGAGCGTGGAAAGCGCCTGAACAGCTCGATCAGGCGCCGCGAGCGCTGCCCCGCCACGCCGATAAAATCCAGCGCGGTGCCGAGCAGGGGCAGGCTGCCTAGATCGCAGAGCGCGATGGCCGCCGCGATCCTCACTTCGCGCGAACGGTCCTGAGTGAGCGCCGTTAGCAGGCTTGCCGACGCGTCCTCCGAACCCAGCGCCGCCAGCATCTCCGCCGCGTGGATGCGCTCGGCGACGTTGCCTTTCCGGAGCTGCCTGCCGACGCGGTCCGGCAGTCCGCATTCGATGAAGGCGACAAGCGCGTCGTCCCTCTCCTCGCCGCGCAGCAGCGAAATGAACTCGAAGCCGGCATCGATGACCACGCCGGCCGGCACGCCAAGTACCGTCGCCTTCAACGCCTCGCGATCGCGGTTTTCGGTGAAGGCGATCAACGCGGTCAGCAATTGGCGCCGCTGGTCGGCCGCCGCCCTGGCCCGGCGCTCCTGCAGCAGGCGGCGCGCGATCAGGAACAGCATGATCACCAGGGAGAGGGCGCTCAGCAGTATCGACAGGTCCCAGATGTACCACATGGTCAGAACCGCGCCGTCAGGCCGAGGCCGAAAATGTTGCGGTCGAAGGTCGGGCGTTCTTCATGCGCGATGCTGGTGCGCAGCGTCAAAGGATCGCTGACGTCGAATGAAATGCCGCCGAAGACGGTGCGCGTCGGCACCAGCGCGCCGTCGTCGATCTCGGGAGCGTCGGCATAGCCGGCGAAGACGTTGAAGCGAGGCGTCACCGCAAGGTCGGCGCGGAGCACATAGCCGTCGGCGCGGGTGCCGATATCGTCCTCGGCATGCACCCAGCGGGCGGAGAGACCCAGGCGGCCGTCGAGGATATAGGCCTGCACCCAAGGCTGGATGCTGGTCACGCTTGTATCGGCGAAATTGTCGTAGCGGGTGTCGATGTTGAGCGAGAGCGGGCCGAACGCCTTTGCCGGCGTCACGACCTGCCAGGACGCGCCGGCGCCGATCGAATAGCGCGCCAGGAAGTCGGCATCCGGCGTCACTGCCGCGAGCGCATAGGCGGAGAAGGCCGGTGTGAAGGCCTGGTCGATGCGGCCTTCGATCTGGATATCGGTGCGGCCGAAGCGAGTCGCCACGCGGGTGTGGCCGGAAATCGTCGTGCGCGGCGACAGCCGGTAGGCAAGCCCGGCCGAACTGTCGGTCCAGTCGCCCAGCCCATTGGTGAGATCGCTGACCTCGCTGCCGAGGTCGAGCCGCCATTTGCGCGGTGGCGCGACGGCCAGCCTCTGCTCGATGTCGGCGGAGCCGGGCTCGATGGCCAGCGCCTGATGATAGGCCTGCCGCGCGGCCTCGTCGTCGCCCTCGGCCCGGCGCACATCGCCGATCCCCACCAGTGCCTCGGCATCGTTCGGCTCAACCGCCAGCGCGCGCTGGAATGACTGGGCGCCCCGCGTGTAGTCGCTCTCCAGCAGGGCGATCCTTCCGTCGAGATCGAGCGCCTCGACATTGTCAGGCGCGCTCGCCAGCACGCCGTCGATCAGCGCTCGGGCGCGCGGCGTATCGCCTTGCCAGATCGCCAGGCGCACCTTGCCCAGCCTGGCATCGAGAAGGCCGGGCTCGATGGCCAGCGCCCGGTCGAAGAAGTGCCCGGCTTCGTCGAAGCGCCGGCTGGAGCCGACGACAAGGCCAAGCGCGACCAGGATGTCGGTGTTTTTCGGCGACAGCTTCAGGGCGCGGCGATAGACCTTTTCCGCCTCGGGCAGCTTTCCTTCTGTCCGCAAGCGCCTGCCCTCTTCCATCAGGCCAAGAACGGGATCGGGCCGGCGATGCGGTTTCTTCACCGCCGCCGGTACTGCGGCAACCGCTTTAGGTTTGCTGACGGCTGCCTGCTTCGCCTTGCGGATGTTCTCGACAAGGGCTGCGGCGTCGGTATTGGCCGGATCGACCTTTGCGACGGTTTCGGCCAGCGGCAGCGCGACATCCAGATTACCGGAGCGGTATTCGACCTCGGCCATGCCGAAGGTGGCATCCCTGTAGTTCGGAGCCAGCGAAAGCGCCTTGGAAAAAGCATCGCGCGCCGCCGGAAGGTCGTTGCGGCCGAGCTCGGCGAAGCCCAGCTGGACCAGCGCGTCGGTATTGTCGGGTTTCAGCGCCAGCACACGCTTCAAGAGGTCGGCGGCCTCATCGAAATGCTGCGCTTGCCTCGCCTTGACGGCCGAGGCGTAGAGCTCGTCGACCGTCTGCGCCAGCGCCCCGCGCGGAACGGCGGCGACAGCCAGGATCAGGCATGCGGCGAAGCTGAGGCGCCGGCCACGCCGCATCAGCGCTTCCCGCTCTTGCGGGCGATGAGACGCGCCAGCCGGGCCAAAAGCTCCTCGGGAATGAACGGCTTCACCAGATAGTCGTCGGCGCCCTTGTCCAAGGCCGAGACAATGTCCTTTTGGGCCTTACGGGCAGTCAGCATGACGACCGGCGTATCGGACAAAGCCGGGTCGCCCTTGATGCGCGCCAGCACTTCAAGGCCGTCGGCCTTCGGCATCATCGCGTCGAGCACGACGACGTCGGGGGCGTCCTGCTGCGCCTTCTCCAGCGCCTCCGCCCCGTCGACCGCCTTGATGACCTCGTATCCCTTCGCCCTCAGCCTGAATTCCATCAGCTCGAGCAGCAACGGGTCATCATCGCAGATCAGAACTCTTGCCTTCGCTCCATCCACCAGTCCTGCTCCGGTTCCGTCGCCCCCCGGAGTGATCACCCATGGACCTGCATCCGCCAAATGCGTTCCATGCGAACGAGACCGCGCAAATCATAGATAAAGCCGATTCGCGCCAGTCGCATTTCGATGCAATCAGTAGATGAATATCGGCGCATGGTATAGGAGGGGTAAACACCAGGCAGGGGCTTGCCGACAGGCTTTTTGCCTCTGGCGGCGCTCTCCCGGCTAGGCCACCGGACCGCCGGCGCGCGAAGCAAGCAGCTTCTTCACGTCACCGGCAAGCGCCATTGGGTCGAAGGGCTTGGCGATGACGCCCACCGCGCCCATGGCGAGATAGCGTTCGACCTCATGCGTCTGGGTGCGCGCGGTGATGAACACCACGGGTATCGACGCCGTCGGCGGCGAAGCGGCCAGGCGCTTGAGCGTCTCCGGCCCGTCCATGTCCGGCATCATCACGTCGAGCAGAATGAGGTCGGGCCGCCATGCTGCCGCATCGACCAACGCCGCTGAGCCCGAAGCGCAGGACCGCACCTCGAACTCCGGCTCAAGCTCCAGCGACATCTGAGCGATTTCGCGGATGTCGTCCTCGTCGTCCACATAGAGGATTCTTGCCGGCATGAGGGTCACTCCTTGGCTTGCGCGCTGGCTCCCGCGCCGTCGAGGGCCGAAGCCAACATGTTCCTGACCAGCTTCGCGACGTCGATCTCCGACGCTTTGGTCTTGGTCATGATCGCCTGGACCCGATCCCCCAGCTTGTCGTCCAGTTCCGCCGCCGAGAACACGATGACCCCTGTTTCGAGCGGCAGATTGGCAAGCAGGTCCAGCCCCGATCCGTCTGGCAGCGCGATGTCCAGGATGACCAGATCGAAGCGATGGTTCGCGATCGCCTGCTGCGCGTCCTTCAGCGTTTTCGCCGAGGTGATCGAGACGCCGGAACCCAGCCCCTCCGACATCACCGCAAGCACACCCTCGTCGTCCTCGACATGCAGAATCCGCGGCTTCGGCTCGACCCGGCGGCCGGCGATCTTGGCGAGAGCGGCGTGAAGCCGTTTCGGATCCACCGGCTTCTCCAGCCAGTCGACGATGCCGATGGCGCTGCCGTTCAGCGAACGCCTGGCCTCATCCGCGACGGCCGAGATGACGATGACCGAAATGTCGGAATTCACCGGCGACGCCCTGATGTCGTGGAAGAGCTTGATGCCGGATTCCCCCGCCAGCTTGATGTCGAGCGTCAGCGCCACGTAATCGCGCGAGCCCAGCAGCGCCTTGGCGGTGTCGATGTCGGGGGCGACGTCGCTGGAAAAGCCTTCCGCGTCCAGAAGCGCCGCGATCACCGCGGCGACATCGGGCTCGTCCTCGCAGATCAGGACACGCAGGCGGCCATCGCGCTTGCGCGCCCGACGCTCGACAAAGACCGGTTTCGCCTCTTGCCTCTGCGCTTCGGCGAGGTCGACATGAAACGAAGTGCCCTTGCCTTCCTCTGTCTCGAAGGAAACGGCGCCACCCAGCTTCTCGACAATGGCCCTGACGATGCTCAAGCCGAGGCCGGTGCCGCCCTTCCTGCGGGTGCTGGACGCGTCGGCCTGCTCGAACTTGCCGAATATGCGGCTGCGGAACGCTTCGGGAATGCCCGCGCCCTGGTCGATCACGGAGATGCGCAGCATGCCGCTGTCGCGGCGCTGCAGCTTCACCATGACGGTGCCGCCGTGATCGGAGAACTTGATCGCGTTCGACAGGAGGTTCGCCATCACCTGGTGCAGGCGGTCCGGGTCGATATTGGCCTCGGCGCGCGGCGCATCGTCGACCAGGACGATGCGGATCCTGCTCTCGGCCATGTAGTTGGAACTGGCGGCGATGGCCTGCTCCAGGACGGGCCGCAGGGGCATCTGCTTGATCTTGAAGCTGATGACGCCCGATTCGATCTTCTCCATATCGAGGATGTCGTTGATGAGAAGAACCAGCCTTTCGCTGTTGTTGTGGGCGATGTTGACGAGATTGGCGGCCTTGGCCGGCAATTCGCCCACGACGCCGGCCGCGATCAGGCCGAGCGAGCCGCGGATCGACGTCAGCGGCGTGCGCAGCTCATGGCTGACCGTCGAGATGAAGTCGTTCTTGAGCTGGGCGTTCCGCTTCTGCTCGGTGATGTCGCGGTTATAGGTGATGACGCCGACGATCTTGCCGGTCTCGTCGCGGAAGGGGGCCTTCAAGGTGTAAAGCCAGCCCTGCCTGCCGTCCGGGAATTGCGTGGGCTGGTCGATGCGCAACGTCTGCCCGGCTTCAAGCGCACCCATTTCGTCCTGCCTGTAGCGCTCCGCCACGTCCTTGGGATAGAAATCGAAATCCGTCTTGCCGACGAGGTCCTCGACCGAGGCGGCGCTCACCATTTCGGCGGTGGCGGGATTGGCGGCGATGAAGCGGCCCTCGACATCCTTTATGTTCAGGCAATCCGGCAGCGCGCGAACCATGGCCCCGTAGATCATATTGGACATGGCGAGATCGCGCCGCCGCTGCTGCCGGTCCAGCAGCACGGCGATGATGAAGGTGCCGACGAAGCGGAACACGAGGGACGGGAGCGTGCTCTGCTGCGCCAGCCCGGCGAATTGCGCGGGAATGATCACGAGCACGATCAGCCCGGCGAGCGACACCGACACGCCGAGGCCGAGTATGTCGAACATGGTGCGCGAGCGGACCGCGACGATGTGGTGCCAGGCCAGGCCGACGACGGCGGTGATCAGAATGCCCATGACGCCGGCGGCCGCACCTTGCCCGCCGAGATAGAGCCGATAGGCGATGGAGCCGGCGGTGGCGATGACCATTGCCGGCCATCCGCCGAAGAACGCGGCAGCGCCAATAAAGGCGGCGCGCAGATCAATGACGAAGCCGGAGATCGACAGGGCGGTCGCCATGGACATGATGGAGCCCATGCACATGACCAGGCCGAGAAGCAGCGACTGTATCCGCCGCGGCAGACGCCCGGTGAAATCCGCCACAAGGTCCCAGGCGACGACCAGGATGGAGACAAGGGCAAGATTGGCGAGAAGTGAGTGCCAGATCTCGGTCATGACTTTCCGGCTCCTTTTTCAGACCAATACCGGCAAAACCTATCCGAGGTCTAAACGCCGCGCGCCTGCCTAATGCGTGTCGCCAGAAGTGTGCTGCGGTTCTGGGACAACGACATGCATCAAAACAAAGACTTAAAGCGCGTCGCCTGAATCCGGTTCAGCGCGACGCGCCTTAAGGCCTCCATGGGAGACCTCGGCTCACCAACGTGGTTAATCACCGTCCTTCTCTTCCGGCGCAGGTTCGGCGCCTACGTTATCGCGTATCGCAGGACGGTACGCATGTCGGGATCGGCGCGCAGGCGCCGCTTGAGCGGTGGCACGGCGCGCTGACCCCAATTCAACCGCTCGCAGATGCGGCAGGAGATGCCGATCGGCTGGAAGGCGACCCGACCAGGTTCGAGGGCGGCGCGATCGACGGCTGACCGTGCCGGGCGCTCCTTCCAGGGTCAGGCGCCACTCCACATTGCGTCCGGCACCACCACCAGCTTGCCGACGAAGTCCTTGCCCATGAAGTCGGTCTGGGCGCGGTGGAAGTCGGACAGCTTGTAGACGCCGCCGACCAGCGGCTTGATCTTCTTTTCCTCGATGTAGCGGACGATGCGGCGGAAGTCGGCACGCGTGCCCTGGCTGGAGCCGTGGAGCTCGAGTTGCTTCAGATACATGGTGCGAAGATCGAGCTGTACGACCGGGCCGGCGATCGCTCCTGCTGTTGTGTAGCGGCCCTCGGGCCGCAGGACGCGCAAAAGATCGTTGAAGATGGCGCCGCCGACGAGGTCGGCCACCACGTCGATGGGCTGGCCGCCGGTCGCTTCGTTGACGGCGGCGGGCAGGTCGGCCACGCCGCGCGTGATCACCTTCTCGGCGCCGATGTCGAGCACGGCCTGTTCCTTGCCCTTGCCGACGAGGGCATAGGGGATGGCGCCGCGCGCCCGTGCCAGTTGCACAATGCCCGAGCCGACGCCGCCCGAGGCGCCGGTGATCAGGACGCGCTCGCCCGCCTTCAGCTCCGCGCGTTCAAGCATCTGCTCGCCGGTAAGGTAGGCGCAGCAGAAAGTGGCGAGCTCGACATCCGTCAACCCGGTGTCGACGACATGCGCGTTCTCGGCCGGCAGCGCCTGGTACTCGGCATAACCGCCGTCGCGGCCATGGCCCATATAGTCGATGTCGGCCAGAGAATCGTCGTCGCGGTTGTAGATCGAGAAGTCGACCATGACGCGCTCACCGATGCGATTGGAGGACACGCCGTCGCCGACGGCGACGATGGTGCCAACGGTGTCGCTGCCCTGAATGCGCGGGAAGGTCAGCGTGTTGCCTTGCCGGCGCCAGGTCGACACGGCGGCCGCGTCTTCCTCCGTGCCATAGGCGCCCTGACGCACCCAGACATCGGTGTTGTTCATGCCGCAAGCGCTGACCTTGACCAGCACCTCGCCGGCGGCAGGTGCGGGCACTTTCACATCGGTGCGGTAGACGAGCTTCTCCAGGCCGCCATGGCCGGTAAGCTGCACGGCGGCCATGGTGGCGGGGATGGTTCTGGTCATGGCATTCATGTCGCTTCTCAGATGTCGCTTCTCAGATGCTGGCACACACGCCGTTCACCGCGTCGGCGGTCTTGGCGACGATGATGTCGGCCTCCTCACGCGTCAGGCAGAGCGGGGGCGCGAAGCCGAGGATGTCGCCCTGCGGCATGGCGCGGCCGATGACGCCGCTGGCGGCCAGCACGGTCGCGATCTGCGGCCCGACCTTCAGCGCCGGATCGAAGAAGACGCGGTCGTCGCGGTCCTTGACGAACTCGACTGCGGCCAGCATGCCGTCGCCGCGCACCTCGCCGACATTTTTGTGGCCGCCGACGGCCTTGGCGAGCTCTGCGCGAAAGTAAGCGCCGGTCTCGCCGGCGTTCTTCACCAGGTCCATCTCGTCGATCAGTTCGAGATTGGCCACACCCGCGGCAACGCAGATCGGGTGCGCCGAATAGGTCCAGCCGTGGCCAAGCGAGCCCAGCTTGTCGGAGCCCTTGACCAGCACCTGCCAGACCTTGTCGGAGACGATGACGCCGGAGAGCGGCGCGTAAGCCGAGGTCAGGCCCTTGGCGATGGTAATCAGGTCCGGCTTGATGCCGTAATGGTCGGAACCGAACATGGTGCCGAGACGGCCGAAACCAGTCACCACCTCGTCGGCGACGAGCAGCACGTCATATTTGTTCAGCACGGCCTGGATTTTTTGCCAGTAGCCGGCCGGCGGCGGCACGATGCCGCCGGTGCCGAGGATCGGCTCGCCGATGAAGGCCGCCACCGTGTCCGGGCCTTCGACGAGGATCATCTCCTCGAGCTTGTCGGCGCAATATTGCGAGAACTGCTCCTCGCTCATCGAACGGTCGGCGCGGCGGAAGTAATAGGGCGCCTCGGTGTGCAGGATCGGCGCGCGCGGCAGGTCGAAGGCGTTGTGGAACAGCTCCAGCCCGGTCAGCGAGCCGGTCATCACGCCTGAGCCGTGATAGCCGCGCCAGCGCGAGATGATCTTCTTCTTCTCCGGCCGTCCAAGGACGTTGTTGTAATACCAGATCAGCTTGATGTTGGTCTCGTTGGCATCGGAGCCGGAGAGGCCGAAATAGACACGGCTCATGCCCTTCGGCGCGCGGTCGATGATCATCTTGGCAAGCGTGATCGAGGCCTCGGTGCCGTGGCCCACATAGGCGTGGTAGTAGGCGAGGTTCTTCGCTTGGCTTGCGATGGCGTCGGCGATCTTCTGGCGGCCATAGCCGACATTGACGCAATAGAGGCCGGCGAAGGCGTCGATGCTCTTCCTGCCGGTGCTGTCCCACACGGTGACGCCTTCGCCGCCGGCCATGATCCTGGCTGGTGACTCACCCCGCGCGTGCGTGCCCATATGCGTCGAGGGATGGAAGAAGTGATCGCGGTCCCAGGCGGAGAGTTCGTTGGACTGTTCGAGCATTTTTTGACTCCTGACGAGAATGAGGGCCTGCGCAGCTTAGGCTACATCGAGGCAGAGGTATTTGAGATCGGTGAAAGCTTCGAGTCCGTGGCGCGAGCCCTCGCGGCCGATGCCGGACTGCTTGACGCCGCCGAACGGGATCGGCGCGCCGGTGATCTTGACCCGGTTGATCGCGACCATGCCGTAGTCGAGCGCGCGGCCCATGCGCGCTTGCCGGGCGCCGTTCTCGGTCACGACATAGGCGACGAGGCCATATTCGGTGGAATTGGCGCGGGCGACGACCTCCGCCTCGTCGTCGAACGGCGTGACGGCTGCGACCGGGCCGAAGGTCTCTTCGCGCATCATCAGTGTTTCATCCGGCACATCGACGAGCAGCGTCGGCTGGTAGAACAGCGGGCCGGCGGCGTGACGCTTGCCGCCGGTCAGGCAACGGGCGCCGTGGGCGAGCGCATCGGCCACCTGCTCCTCCACCTTCTTGAGCGCGCGCTCATGCATCAGCGGCCCGATCTCGGCGTCCGCGGATAGCCCATTGCCAACGCGAAGCTTCTCGATGCGGCGCGCGAAAGCGGCGCAGAAGCGGTCGTAGATCGGCCGCTGGACATAGATGCGATTGGCGGCGAGACAATCCTGGCCGGAGGTGGCGAATTTGGCGTCGAGCGCGATGGTCACCGCCTTCTCGACGTCGGCGTCGTCGAAGACGATCAGCGGCGCGTGGCCGCCGAGCTCCATCACCAGCCGCTTCATGGTCGCAGCACTTTGCGCGGCGATCAGCCGGCCGACCTCGGTCGAGCCGGTGAAGCTCATCGCGCGGACCCTGGCGTCGGCGCACATCGCGCCGACGATCGTTCTCGCATCGCCGGTGACGACGTTGAAGACGCCGGCCGGCAGCCCGGCGCGCTCGCCGAGCTCGGCCAGCGCCAGAGCCGAGAGCGGCGTTTCGGAGGATGGATGCGCCACCACCGTGCAGCCGGCCGCCAAAGCTGCCGCGGCCTTGCGCGTGAGCATGGCCGACGGGAAATTCCAAGGCGTGACGATGCCAACCACACCGAGCGGCTCGCGGCGCACCGACATCTCGGCATTCGGCAGATGGCTGGTGACGCTCTCGGCGTTGAGGCGTTTTGCCTCCTCGGCATACCACTCGACGAAGGAAGCTGCGTAGTCGATCTCGCCCAGCGATTCCTTCAGCGGCTTGCCTTGTTCCAGGGTCATCAGCAGCGCCAGATCGTCCTTGGCGGCGATGATCAGATCGAACCATTTTCTTAAGGTTTTCGAGCGCTCCTGCGGTAGCAGCGCCCGCCAGGCGGTGAACGCGCGGGACGCGGCATCGATCGCCTTCGTCGTCTGGGCGGCGTCGAGCGCTGCCACAAAGGCGACAGTGGCGCCGGTCGCCGTATCGGTGACTTCAAAACTTGCGGCCGCCTCGCTCGCCGTCCAGTGGCCGTCGACATAGGCAAGCGCGCGAAGCAGGCGGCGATCGGCAAGGCGGTCGAGCGCTTCATGGTGGTTGGTGCGGGCAAAATGCGCGGACATCAGTCAGGTCTCCGGGTGCCAAGGCGATAGGGAGAGACTAGTCGCGCGATCGAGACAAAGAGGCTGTTTCGGCAAGCTGATAGAGAGAGATTGTCTCTATTCGACCGCAGACGTGGATGATCTCTCTAGCTCGACCGCCGACGGATGCCGCTAAGCCGCGAAAATTGGCCGAGTCACCTGAACTTCGTCATCCACGGGCGTAGCGACGCGAAGCGGAGCGAAGACCCGAGGATCCATTCCGTTACCTTGGCCGAAGGGTGTAGCGGTGCAGAATTCTGCACCGTAGAGGAGCTTTGATGTCACGGAATGGATCCTCGGGTCTGCGCCGCGTCGCTTCGCTCCTTGCTTCGCCCGTGGATGACGATGGCAGGGGCGTTTTCGCCCCATCTGCGGCCACACGATGTCGCTCGCATTCCGACTAGGACTGCTCCGGCAGCAGATCGGCCACCGGCAGCACAGTCTCATCCTTGACCGTCTTGGTGACGATGTAGGTGAAGTAGCGGTCGATGCCGATCTCGCGTTCGAGCAGGCTGTCGACCAGCCGCTGATAGGCATCGATGTCGCGCGCCATCACCTTCAGCACGTAGTCGACGCCGCCGCCGACCGACCAGCAGGCGACGATCTCCGGGATATCGCGCACCACCCGCTCGAAGCGGTCGAAATCCGCCTGACGGTGATTGGCCAGGGTCACCTCCATCAGCACGGTCGCCACCGGCGCGATGGCGCGCATGGCGATCGCGGCGTGATAGCCGGACACGATGCCGGCCTTTTCCATCTTGCGCAGCCGCATCCAGCACGGCGTTGGCGACAGGCCGACCTTCTCGGCCAGCGCCAGCTTGGTGATGCGCCCGTCGCGCTGGATGGCGTCGAGAATCCTGAGATCAATCGGGTCGAGCTTCGCTGCCGCCATGCGGTATCCGCCTTTCGTTCAGGACACCATGACGATGCATTATTTCGATTGTCAATTGCACTGATTTCGATCTCTAATAAGTCATGACATTATGGCAGCCTGATCCTGCTCTCATCCGCCGCCCGGCCTATCTCTCGCTGGCCGATCAGTTCGCGCGCGCGATCCATGACGGGCGGCTGGCCAATGGCACGCGGTTGCCGACGCATCGCCGGCTGGCGGACGACCTGAAACTTTCGGTGCAGACCGTCAGCCGCGCCTATGAGGAATTGATCCGCCGCGGGTTGATTTCCGGCGAGGTCGGCCGCGGCAGCTTCGTGCAGACGCAGCGCCGCGAGCCGGAGCCGCCCTACATCCCGGAGCGGCTGGGCGAGGTTATCGACCTCTCCATCCTGAAGCCGGTCTGCGAGCCGATGCATCTGGAGAAGATGAAGCAGGCGCTGGGGTGGCTCGCCGAGAACCTGCCGTCGAGCTCGGCGCTGTCGTTCCGGCCGAACATGGTTTTCCCTCGTCACCGCGCGGTGGCGGTCGAGTGGCTGAAGCTGTGCGGGCTGGAAGCATCGCCACAGAACATCAACCTAACCAACGGCGCCACCGCCGGCATGACGGTGGCGCTGATGAGCGTGGCGCCGCCCGGCTCGACGGTCGCCACCGAGGCGATCGGCCACCACACGCTGGTGCCGTTGGCCCGCTATCTCGGCTTCAACCTCGAAGGCCTGCCAATCGACGGCAACGGGCTGATCCCAGAGGCGCTCGACGAGGCCTGCCGCCTCTCGGACATCCGCGCCGTGTTTTTGCAGCCGTCGGTGATCAACCCGACGGCGACATTGATGGACGCTACCCGCCGCGAGCAGATCGCGGCGGTCGCCCGCAAGCACGACATCGCCATCATCGAGAACGACGTGCTCGGGCCGCTGGTCGAAGGCCGGCCGCCGGCGGTCGCCGCCTTTGCGCCGGAGCGCACGCTCTACGTCACCTCGTTCACCAAGATCACCGTGCCCGGCCTGCGCATCGGTTATCTGGCGGTGCCGGACCGCTATGTGGCCGCCGTCGCCAACCGCCACCTCGTCTCGAACTGGATGGCGACGCCGATGGTGGCGGAGATCGCCACGCGCTGGGTGAATGACGGCACGGCGATGGAACTGGTCAACTGGCAGCGCCAGGCGTTGAGGCGGCGCCAGGAGATCGCGGCGGAAGTCCTGGCGGGGGTCGATTATCGCATGCACCGCGACGGGCTGCATCTGTGGCTCGAGCTGCCGGGCGACCGCGCCGAGGAGAGTTTTGTTTCGCAAGCGCGCCTGCGCGGCGTGGCGATCGCGCCGGGCACCTCGTTCCGCATCGCCGACACGCCGTGGCGCCCTGCGGTGCGGATCTCGCTCGGATCGACCACCGAGGGGGAACTGCGGGCGGGCCTGAGCGTTGTCGCCAAGCTATTGCTCGGCGATCCGGAGCATCTGCTGCTCGCGATCTGATGCACAAGCCGAGCGCAGATTGCCCTGAAATTGTGCCGCGCCGGAAATATTGTCATGATATTATTTTCCTAATTGACATGATTTGACGCGTTTCGCATCGTTAAGGGCATAGGCCTCTCCAGAACGGGGAAATGGATTGCCCGCACCCATCATCAAGGTCGATGCGATTTCGAAGAGCTTCGGCACCTTCAAGGTGCTGGACGGGTTGTCGATGCAGGTGATGCCGGGCGAGAAGCTGGCGCTGATCGGTCCGTCCGGCTCGGGCAAGACGACGATCCTGCGCATCCTGATGACGCTGGAGAAGATCGACGGCGGCCATATCCAGGTCGATGGCGAGCAGCTCTACCACATGGAGCGCAACGGCCAGCTGCTGCCGGCCGACGAGCGGCACCTGGCCAGGATGCGCCAGAAGATCGGCATGGTCTTCCAGCTCTTCAATCTCTTCCCGCACAAATGCGTCATCGACAATGTGACGCTGGCGCCGATGCTGACCAAGGGCGTTGCCCGCGCCGCCGCCGAAAAGCGGGCGATGGAGCTGCTCGACATGGTGGGCCTCGCCGACAAGGCGAAGGCGATGCCGGCGCAGCTCTCCGGCGGCCAGAAGCAGCGCGTGGCGATCGCGCGCGCCCTGGCGCTGTCGCCCAAGATCATGCTGTTCGATGAGGTCACCTCGGCGCTCGATCCGGAGCTGGTCGAAGAAGTGCTCAACGTCATGCGCAAGCTGGCGGCCGAGACCGACATGACGATGCTTCTGGTCACCCACGAGATGGGCTTCGCCCACGACTTCGCCGACCGCGTGCTGTTCTTCGACCGCGGCAGGATCGTCGAGGAAGGCAAGCCCGACGAGATTTTCCGCCATCCCAAACAGGAAAGAACGCAGAGCTTCCTGAAGAAGATCATCGCGGCCGGACATCGCGTCTGACCGCAATGTAAAGCGGGCGGCCAAAGGTCGTCCCGGACCGAACAAACCAATAACAGAAACAAGGAGTTGGGAACGATGAAGAAACTTGGCATTCTGGCTGGCGTCGCCGGCCTCGCAGTGAGCACGATGTTGCTCGCCTCCGGCGCGCGTTCGGCCGACGATGCAAAGCTGGAGCAGCTCAAGCAGCAGGGCTTTGCCCGCGTCGCCATCGCCAACGAGCCGCCCTATACGGCGGTGGCCGCCGACGGCAAGGTTTCGGGCGCGGCGCCTGACGTGGCGCGCGAGATCTTCAAGCGCCTCGGCGTCAACGACATCGTCGCTTCCATCTCCGAATATGGCGCCATGATCCCCGGCCTGCAGGCCGGCCGCTTCGACGTCGTCACCGCCGGCCTGTTCATGAAGCCGGAGCGCTGTGCGGCGGTGGCCTATTCCGAGCCGGTGCTGTGCGATGCCGAGGCGATGCTGGTGAAGAAGGGCAATCCGAAGGGCTTCAAGAGCTACGAGGATATCGCCAAGGACAGTTCCGCGACGATCGGCGCGCCGGGCGGCGGTACCGAAGAGAAGCTGGCGCTGAACGCCGGCGTGCCGCGCGACCGCGTCATCGTCGTGCCGGACGGCCAGAGCGGCCTGAAGATGGTGCAGGACGGCCGCATCGACGCCTATTCGCTGCCGGTTCTGTCGATCAATGACCTGGTCAAGAAGGCCAACGACCCGAACCTCGAAGTGATCGCACCGGTGCAGGGTGCCCCGGTTTATTGCGACGGCGCCGCCTTCAAGAAGGGCGACGAGGCGCTGCGCGACGCCTATGACGTCGAGCTCGCCAAGCTGAAGAAGTCCGGCGAGTTCGCCAAGATCATCGAGCCCTACGGCTTCTCCGCCAAGGCGGCGATGTCGACGACCCGCGAGAAGCTCTGCGCGGCGAAGTAGGCGCACTTTTTCCTTCTCCCCGTTCACGGGGAGAAGGTGTCACGAAGTGACGGATGAGGGGCGGCGATAGCATTTGCAAGGTTCGCGCTGCCCCTCATCTGCCTGCCGGCATCTTCTCCCCGTTGAACGGGGAGAAGGGGCTGTGGCGGCCGCCTCGCTTAACGGCAAACGTAAGGACACTTCTAGTTTCATGACCCAGTGGTCCGGCTATCTCGGCCTGATATTGCAGGGAGCGCTTGTCACCATCGAGCTGACGCTGATGGGGTCGGTGCTTGCGCTGATCATGGCCTTCCTTGCCGGCATGGGGCGCGTGTCGCGCTTCTTCATCGTGCGGGCGATCGCCACGGCCTATATCGAGTTCTTCCGCGGCACGTCGATCTTCGTGCAGCTGTTCTGGGCCTATTTCGTGCTGCCTTTCGCCGGCCTGTCGCTGACGCCGTTGCAGGCTGGCGTGCTGGCGCTGGGCTTGAATGTCGGCGCCTATGCGGCGGAAGTGGTGCGCGGCGCCATCCTGTCGGTCGGCCGCGAGCAATATGAGGCCTGCACGGCGCTCAATCTCGGCCGCTGGCAAGGCATGCGCCACGTCATCCTGCCGCAGGCGCTGCTCGTCATGCTGCCGACCTTCGGCAACAATGCCATCGAGTTGCTCAAGGCGACGTCGGTCGTGTCGCTGATCTCGCTCGCCGACTTGACCTTCCAGGCGCAGGTGGTGCGCTCGCAGACCGGCAGCACGCTGATGCCCTTCCTGTCCGTGCTGATCATCTATTTCGCGCTGGCGCTGATCATCTCCTGGCGCGTGCGCACGCTGGAGCGCCGCATGGCGCGCGGCCTTGATGGAGTGCGCGTCTGATGGACTGGGATTGGAACTTCGTCTGGGAGATCATGCCGACCCTGATCCAGGGCGTGAAGATCACCATCCTGGCGACCATTCTGGGCTCGATCCTGGCGGCGATCGTAGGACTGGCCATCGCGTTGGCGCGGCGCTCGGAGAACCGGATCGTCGCGCGCAGCATCGGCTGGTTCGCCGAATTCATCCGCGGCACGCCGCTGCTGGTGCAACTCTATTTCATCTTCTACGTGCTGCCCGATATCGGCATCCTGTTGCCGCCGCTGGTGGCTGGCGTGATCGGGCTTGGCCTACACTACGGCACCTACACGGCCGAGGTCTATCGCGCCGGCATCGACAACGTCCCGCGCGGCCAGTGGGAGGCGGCCAAGGCCTGCAATCTCAATGGCCGCCACACCTGGACGCATATCATCCTGCCGCAGGCGATCCCGCCGATGATCCCTGCCCTGGCCAATTATTTCATCGCCATGTTCAAGGAGACGCCGCTGCTTTCGGCGATCACGGTGCTGGAATTGATGAACCAGGCGAAGAGCGTCGCCAACACCTACTACCGCTATATCGAGCCGATGACGCTGGTCGGCGTCTTCTTCCTCGTCATCAGCCTCTGCTCCGTCGTGCTGTTGCGCTGGCTGGAGCATCGCTACGGCAGGATCGAAAGATGAAAGTCATGAAAGCATTGCCCGAGATCCGCCTCGAAACGGTGCGCCCCGCGCTTGACGCGCGCGCGCTGCAAAAGCGCGTCGGGCTGATAGCGCTTGCGACCGACCACACCAGCGAGGTCGACTTCCGCCGCATGGTGGCGAGCGAGCGGATCGGTGTCTATGTCGCGCGCATTCCCTACGCCAATCCGACGACGCCGGCGAATCTGCGCAAGATGCAGCCGTCGCTCTCGGCGGGCGCGGCGCTGATCCTCCCGGACGAGACGCTCGACGCCATCTGTTATTCCTGCACCTCGGCCTCCGTGGTGATCGGCGACGCCGAGATCGAAACAGCCATCCAGGCGGCCAAGCCCGGTGTGCCCGTGGTCACGCCGCCGATGGCCGGCATGCGCGGGCTCAATGCTTTTGGGGTGAAGCGCATCAGCATTCTCACCCCCTACACCGTCGAGACCAGCCGGCCGATGGCCGCCTATTTCGCGGCGCATGGCTTCGACATCCAGAGCTTCACCTGCCTCGGCTTCGAGGACGACCGCGAGATGGCGCGCATCACCCCCGCTTCCCTCGTCGAGATGGCGCGCAAGGTCACGCATCCACAGGCCGATGCGCTGTTCGTCTCCTGCACCGCGCTACGCGCCGCGCTCGCGGTGCCGAGCATGGAAGAGGCGATCGGGCGTCCGGTCGTCACCAGCAACCAGGCCAGCGCCTGGAACTGCCTGCGGCTCTGCGGCGACGAGACGCCGCGACCGGAGTTCGGCCGGCTGTGGACGAAGCCGCTGGCGCAGTAAAAATTATGTCCTGCGTACAAAAGCGACCCCTTCTGGCCTGCCGGCCATCTCCCCCTCAAGGGGGGAGATTAGCTGCTCTTACGCTTTCGCCAATCGTCGACGTTGCAGGAAGAGTGACAGTGTCGAAGCCGCGGATCTCCCCCCTTGAGGGGGAGATGGCCGGCAGGCCAGAAGGGGTCGCCCGATGACGCGCGCCATCGCCCTCGCGGACATCCGTGCCGCCCGCGAGCGTATCGCCAACAAGATCGAACGGACGCCAACCGTGTTGTCGCAAAGCCTGTCGGACCGCGCAGGCCACCCTGTTCACCTCAAGCTTGAGCACCACCAGACCACCGGCGCGTTCAAGCTGCGCGGCGCCTCCAACGCTATCGCCGCTTTGAGCCCCGAAGAAAAATCGCGCGGGGTCGTCGCCGCCTCGACCGGCAATCACGGCCGCGCGCTGGCGCATGCGGCGAAGCTCGAAGGCATGCGCGCGGTGATCTGCATGTCGAAGCTGGTGCCGAAGAACAAGCTCGATGCCATCCGCCGGCTCGGCGCGGATGTGCGCGTCGTCGGCGACAGCCAGGACGACGCCCAGCATGACGTCGACAGGCTGGTGGCGGAAGAAGGACTGGTCATGCTGCCGCCCTTCGACCATCCCGATATCGTCGCCGGGCAAGGCACGCTCGGGCTCGAAATCATGGAGCAGGTTCCGAACGCGGCATGCGTGCTGGTGCCGCTCTCCGGCGGCGGGCTCGCGGCCGGCGTGGCGGCGGCCGTCAAAGGCGTGAGCCCGGGCACCAAAATCATCGGCATCTCGATGGCGCGGGGCGCGGCTATGAAAGCCAGCCTCGACGCCGGCCGGCCGGTGCAGGTCGAGGAGTTGCCGACCTTGGCGGATTCGCTCGGCGGCGGTATCGGCCTCGACAACCGGCTGACCTTCGCCATGTGCCGCGAACTGCTCGACGATGTGATCCTCCTTTCCGAGGACGAGATCGCCGGCGGTATCCGCCATGCCTATGAGCAGGAGCGCGAGATCGTCGAGGGTGCCGGTGCGGTCGCCATCGGCGCGCTGCTTGCCGGGAAGGTCAAGACGAGCGGCCCGACTGTGCTCATCCTCTCCGGCCGCAACATCGACATGAGTCTGCACCGCCGCATCGTCTGCGGCGAATCCTCCGGAAGGGAGCGTGCCGCATGAGCCGGATGACCATTCTCACCGAAGCAGAACTGCGCAAGATCGTGACGCTCGACCTGGACGCCGTCGCCTGCGTCGAAAACGCTTTTCGCGCCCTGGCCACGCTGCCAGTGGCGATGCCGCCAATCTTGAGGCTCGACATCCACGAGCATCGCGGCGAGGTCGACGTGAAGTCGGCCTATGTGCCCGGCATAGAAGGCTTCGCCGTCAAGATAAGCTCCGGTTTCTTCGACAATCCGAAGCTCGGCCTGCCGAGCGGCGGCGGCATGATGGTGCTGCTTTCGGCAAAGACCGGCGTGGTCGAGGCTCTGCTGCTCGACAATGGCTATCTGACCGATGTGCGAACCGCCGCCGCCGGCGCGGTCGCGGCCAAGCATCTGTCGCGCGAAGACTCCAAGGTAGCGGCGATCCTCGGCGCCGGTTTGCAGGCAGGTTTGCAATTGGAAGCGCTGCGGCTCGTGCGGCCGATCGAACAGGCGCGCATCTGGGCGCGCGACGCCGCCAAGGCGGAGGCAACCGCCGCCCGCCTTGGCGAGAAGCTGGGCATTCTGGTGCGGGCCGAACCGGATGCGGCGAACGCGGCGGCTGGCGCCGACATCATCGTCACCACCACGCCTTCGACCGAACCGCTGATCAAGCCCGGCTTCGTTTCCGCCGGACAGCACATCACCGCCATGGGCTCGGATGCCGAGCACAAGAACGAGATCGCGCCGGCGATCCTGCGCATGGCCGATCTCTATGTCGCCGATAGCGCCAAGCAGACGCGGCGCTTGGGCGAACTGCACCACGCCATCGAGGCCGCTGTCTTTGCCGCCGACGCCGAGGTCACCGAACTCGGCCAGATCATTGCCGGCAGCAAGCCCGGCCGGCGCTCGGCCAGCGACATCACCATCGCCGACCTCACCGGCACCGGCGTGCAGGACACCGCGATCGCTACCTTGGCTCGCGACCGTGCGCGGGCGGCGAACGCCGGGGCGATTTTCGAAAGCTGATACCGGCCGTAAGGCCCAACAAACGAGGACAACAAAATGCAGCCAAATTTGAAATTCTCGCGGAGCGAATTTGCCGATCGCCTCGCCAAGACGCGCAAAGCCATGGAGGCCAAAGGGGTCGATCTGCTGATCGTCAGCGATCCCTCCAACATGGCCTGGCTGACGGGGTATGACGGCTGGTCCTTCTATGTGCATCAAGCGGTCATCGTGCCGCCCTCGGGCGAGCCGGTCTGGTACGGTCGTGGCCAGGATGCCAACGGCGCCAAGCGCACCGCTTATCTCGCGCATGACAACATCATCGGCTACGCGGACCACTATGTGCAGTCGACCGAGCGACACCCGATGGACTATCTCGCCAGCGTGCTGGCCGAGCGCGGCTGGGACAAGCTCAGAATCGGCGTCGAGATGGACAATTACTGGTTCTCGGCTGCCGCCTTCGCGGCGCTGCGGAAGCACCTGCCCAATGCCCGCTTCGCCGACGCCACCGCGCTGGTGAACTGGCAGCGCGCGGTGAAGAGCCCGACCGAGATCGAATATATGCGCAATGCCGCCCGCATCGTCGAGGCGATGCACCAGCGCATCGTCGACAAAATAGAGGTCGGCATGCGCAAATGCGATCTCGTCGCCGAGATCTACGATGCCGGCACGCGCGGCGTTGAGGGCATCGGCGGCGACTATCCGGCGATCGTGCCGCTGCTGCCTTCGGGTGCGGATGCCTCGGCGCCGCATCTCACCTGGGACGACAAGCCGATGAAGGTGAACGAGGGCACGTTCTTCGAGATCGCCGGCTGCTACAATCGTTATCATTGCCCGCTGTCGCGCACCGTGTTTCTCGGCAAGCCGACGCAGGCCTTTCTCGACGCCGAGAAGGCGACGCTGGAAGGCATGGAGGCCGGCCTCGCGGCGGCGAAGCCAGGCAACACCTGCGAGGACATCGCCAATGCCTTCTTCGCCGTCCTGAAGAAATACGGCATCGTCAAGGACAACCGCACCGGCTACCCAATCGGTATCTCCTATCCGCCGGACTGGGGCGAGCGCACCATGAGCCTGCGCCCCGGCGACCGCACCGAGCTCAAGCCCGGCATGACCTTCCATTTCATGACCGGGCTGTGGCTGGAGACGATGGGGCTGGAGATCACCGAGTCGATCCTGATCACCGACACCGGCGTCGAATGCCTGGCCAACGTGCCGCGCAAGCTCTTCGTGAAGGACTGAACAATGTCCGCTTTGCGTCCATCGCCGATAGCGCCGACCGTCGACTTCGAGCGCGACGGCGTCCAGCACGGTTTCTTGCGCCTGCCCTACAGCCGCGACGATTCCGCATGGGGCTCGGTGATGATCCCGGTCTGTGTCGTGCGCAACGGCAAAGGCTCGACGGCGTTGCTCACCGGCGGCAATCACGGCGACGAGTATGAGGGGCCATTGGCGCTCTACGAACTCGCCCGGACTCTCGATCCGAAAGACGTGTCCGGCACTGTGATCATCGTGCCGGCGATGAACTATCCGGCATTCCGGGCCGGCACACGCACCTCGCCGATCGACAAGGGCAACATGAACCGCTCCTTCCCCGGCCGCCCCGACGGCACGGTGACGGAGAAGATCGCCGACTATTTCCAGCGCGAATTGCTTCCCCGGGCGGACATCGTCTTCGACTTTCATTCCGGCGGCAAGACGCTGGACTTCGTGCCGTTCTGCGCGGCTCATACGCTGCCCGACAAGGCGCAGGAAAAAAAGGCCTTCGCCGCGGTCGAGGCTTTCTCGGCGCCGTTCTCGATGCACATGACCGAGATCGACGCCGTCGGCATGTACGACACGGCGGCCGAGGAGATGGGCAAGGTCTTCGTCACCACCGAGCTCGGCGGCGGCGGAACCTCTCGCGCCGAGACAGTGCGAATTGCCCGGCGCGGTATCCTCAACGTGCTTCGCCATGCCGGCATTGTGTCTGGTTCGGTCGAGAAGAGCAGAACCCAGTGGCTCGACATGCCGTCGGGCGATTGCTTCGCCTTCGCCGAGGAGGACGGCATGATCGAGACCATGGTCGATCTCTGCGAACCGGTGGAGGACGGCCAGGTGGTCGCGCGCATCCATCCGGTCGGCCGCACCGGCCAGGCGCCGCAGGAGATCAGGGCCCGGATGTCGGGGCTGCTCGCCGCGCGTCACTTCCCCGGCCTGGTCAAAGCGGGCGATTGCGTCTCGGTGCTGGCCGTGGCGGTCGGGTAGTCATTGCACCACGCGCTTCTCGAGCTTGCGGGCAAGTGTGCGCCGGTGCAGGCCGAGCCGGCGCGCGGTTTCGGAGATGTTGAAGCCGGTCTCGACCAGCGTCTCGTGGATAAGCTCCCATTCGAGGTTCTTGATCGAAGTGGGGCGGCCGGTGAGCGGCACCGAAACGTCGCCCTCGGCGCGGCCGAAGGCGGCTTCGATGTCGTCGGTGTTGGCGGGCTTGGCCAGATAATGGCACGCGCCGAGCTTGATCGCCTCGACCGCGGTGGCGATGCTGGCAAAGCCCGTAAGCACGACGATGCGCATCGACGGGTCACGGGCGCTGAGCAGCTTGACGCATTCGAGGCCCGATCCCGCTCCGAGCTTGAGATCGACGACAGCATAGGCCGGGACGGCTTTTTCAAGCGCGACAAGCAGCGCCTCACGGTCGTGGCAAACCACGACGTCATAGTCGCGCTTCTCAAACGAGCGTTTGAGCGTGCGCGCGAAAGTCACGTCGTCCTCGACGACGAACAGGGATCGATCAGGCTTCACGATCGCCTCCATCGGTCAGCGCCGCCAGCGGCAGCGAAAGGGTAACGCAGGCGCCCTCGCCAGTATTGCACGCCGAAACGTCGCCGCCGAGCTTGCGCACGACATTGAACACCAGGAAGAGGCCCAGGCCGCCGCCGGGGCGCCCCTTGCTCGACATATAGGGCTGACCGAGCCCTGCCAGAATATCCTTGTCGAAACCCGGTCCGCGATCCTTGACGGTGAACACCAGCTTCTCATCCTGCCGCTCGGCGGTAATGCCGACCCAATCGTGCGATGCTTCCAGCGCATTGTCGAGCACGTTGAAGATCACTTGCCGCAGCGCCGTGTCGGACACGATCGGCTCGTCCGGCTCGAAACCGTTGCTGAAGTCCAGCCTGGAAGGCTGGCGGCTGACGCGCCATTCCTGGACGAGGTCGTCGAGGAAGTGGCGGATCGTGGTGCGGATCGTGCCCTCGCCCCTTGCCTGCCCGGATGACATGAGGATGCCGGTGACGATGCTTTTGCAGCGCTCGATCTGCGCCTGCATCTCCGCCACGTCCTCGGAAAGCTCGCGGTTGCGCTTGACGCCCTGCATCTGGCGCCAGTCGGACAGGATGACCGATATGGTCGAGAGCGGTGTGCCCAGTTCATGCGCAGCACCTGAGGCCAGCAGACCCATGCGCACGATGTGGTCCTCCTCGGCCGAACGCTGGCGCAGGCCGGCGAGGTAGGCATCGCGTTCGCGCAGGTTGCGGTTGATGCGCGTCATGAAGATCACGATCAGCCCGGCCGCCAGCACGAAGCAGATGAACATGCCGCGCAGATGCAGCGCCAGAAGGTCGCTGCCGCCGTGATACGGGAGCGCGATCGGCTGGAAGACGAAGATGAGGAAGACGAAGCAGGCCGAGGCAGCCACGACCAGGATCCAGGTCGACCATGGCGCCAGCAGCGCCGCGCCCAGCGTGATCTGCAGCAGATAGAGCGATACGAACGGGTTCGAGGCGCCGCCGCTCAGGTAAAGCTGCGTGGTCAGCGCCGCCATGTCGAAGATCAGCGCGACGAAGAGCTGCGCGTTGCTAATGCGGCGATTGCCGCGCAGCGCCAGCAGGCTGAAGATGTTCAACCCGACAAGGAACAGCACCACGCCGGCCATCTCGGTGAGCGGCAGCGGGATGGCAAACCAGTATTGCGTCACCAGGATCGTCAGCACCTGCCCGGCCACCGCCAGCCAGCGCAAGTGGATGAGGAGCAGCAGGTTCTTCCTGTTCGTCACATCGGCGTTCGAGACGGCGCCCTGGCCGGCAAGAGGAGCCGCTGGGAACGGCTTCCCGTGATGAAGCCGCGCGATCGAAATGTTCATCTTGCCGCGTCCCGCTTCCGACGCCCGGCAAAAATCGGCCTGGCCATGGCGATCGCCAGCATCGCTGCCAGGGCAAACCAGGTCAGAGCATAGACGAGATGGCTATTGGGGAAGGTGACGACGGTGAGGCCGCCGCGCGGCCAGCCATCCGCGCCGGACGTCGCGGCATCGATGAAATAGGGCGCGACATCGGTCATGCCGCGCGCCTTGGCGATTGCCGCGACGTCGCGCGAATACCAGCGGTTGGCAGCCGGGTCATTGCTGCGCAGGAAACCGCCGCCGGGCTCGCTGATCCTCAGCAGCCCGTCAATCGTCTCAGGCGACCTCGGGGCGCCGCTCTCTTGTTGAAATTCGGCCTTGCGCTCCTGCGGGATGAAGCCGCGGTTGACGAGAACCGTCAAGTCATTGTCGCTGCTCATTGGCGTCAGCACCCAATAGCCGCCACCAAGCTCGGTCACCGCCTGCACCAGCGTGTTGGCGCCGCCGGAAAAACTGCCGGTGAGGCGTACATGGCGATATTCATAGCCGGCCGCGTCGATATCAGCCCATGTCGCGGGTCCTGGCGCATCGACGACCGGAGCATGGATGCGCTGGTCGACGCGGGCGATCAGGTCGAGCTTCCAGACCCGCCTTTCCAGCTGCCATATGCCGAGCCCGGCAAAGACCAAGACGCCGAGAAACCCGAGCAGCAGCAGGAACCATCGCGACGCCAGGCCGACACCCTGCGGCGATGCGACGAAGGAGCCGGCGCGGCCGGCGATGTCGTCCGCCCTTGTCCTCCCCGCGCCCGATACATGGCTCATGGCATCTGCTGCATCTCGTGGAGGCCTGGCATCATGTTGGCGTTGAGGTGGTACATCACCCAGAGCGAGCCGCTGAGCACGATGACGACGAGGACCACCGTGAAGATGAGCGCCAGCATCGACCAACCGCCTTCCGAGGCCGGGTTCATGTGCAGGAAGAAGATCATGTGCACCACGATCTGCACCACCGCGAAGGCCATGACGATGACGGCCGTGGCCTGCTTGTTGTCGATGGCGCCGGTCATGACCATCCAGAACGGGATGGCGGTCAGGATCACCGACAGGAAGAAACCGATCAGGTAGCCCTTCAGCGAGCCGTGCGCGGCGCCGCCATGTGCGTGGTCGTCACCGGCATGATCGTGAGCGCTCATCGCAACGTTCCCATCAGATAGACGAAGGTGAAGACGCCGATCCAGACGACGTCGAGGAAGTGCCAGAACATCGAAAGGCACATCAGCCGGCGGCGATTGGCCTCGATGAGGCCGTGTCGCGCGACCTGCACCATCAGCGTCACCATCCAGACGATGCCGAAGGTGACGTGCAGGCCGTGCGTGCCGACCAGGGTAAAGAAGGACGACAGGAAGGCGCTGCGCTGCGGCGTCGCTCCCTCATGAATCATATGCGCGAATTCGGAGAGCTCGATCGACAGGAAGGCGAGACCGAACAGCATGGTCACGGCAAGCCAGCCTTGTGTCGCGCCGACACGGCCCTTGTCCATGGTCAGCATGGCAAAGCCATAGGTGATCGAGGACAAGAGCAGCATGGTGGTGTTGACCGCCACCAGGCCGAGATCGAACAAGTCCTTCGGCGCCGGACCCGCCGCGTAATTGCCGCCGAGCACGCCAAAGGCCGCAAACAGCATGGCGAAGATCAGGCAATCACTCATCAGATAGAGCCAGAAGCCGAGCATGGTGCTACCGCCTTCGGCGTGCGCATGCTCCTCTTCCAGGTGGAAGACCGCTGCGGTATCAGCCGTGATCGCCGTGGATGCCATGCTCAAGCCCTAGCCCCCTCAGCGACGAGGAGCGCCGTCCTCGCCTCCTCCGTTTGCGCGACCTCGGCCGCCGGGATGTCGAAGTCGCGATGATAGTTGAAGGTGTGGCCGATCGCGGTGGCGATGAGGCTGACGAAGCTCAGCGCCGCCAGCCACCACATGTACCAGATCAGCCCGAAGCCGAGCGCGACGCTGAACACCGCCAGGATGACGCCGGTGCCGGTGTTCTTCGGCATGTGGATCGGCTTGAAGCCGGAGAGCGGACGCCGGTAGCCGGCCTTCTTCATGTCCCACCAGGCGTCGTTGTCGCGGATGATGGGGGTGAAGGCGAAATTGTAGGCCGGCGGCGGCGAGGAGGTCGACCATTCGAGCGTACGGCCGTCCCACGGATCGCCGGTGACGTCGACCAGCTCGGCGCGCTTGCGGATGGAGACGAAGATCTGGACCAGGAAGGCGGCGATGCCGCAGGCGATCAGCACCGCGCCGAAGGCGGCGATGACGAACCATATCTGCAGCGAGGGGTCGTCGAACACCCGCATGCGGCGCGTCACGCCCATCAGGCCGAGGATATAGAGCGGCATGAAGGCGAACCAGAAGCCGAGCACCCAGCACCAGAACGATACCTTGCCCCAGAACGGATCGAGCCTGAAGCCGAAGGCCTTGGGCCACCAGTAAGCGATGCCGGCGAACAGGCCGAACAGCACGCCGCCGATGATGACGTTGTGGAAATGCGCGATCAGGAACAGGCTGTTGTGCAGCACGAAGTCGGCCGGCGGCACCGCAAGCAGCACGCCGGTCATGCCGCCGACGACGAAGGTGAGCATGAAGGCCACCGTCCACATCATCGGCAGCTCGAAGCGGATACGGCCGCGATACATGGTGAACAGCCAGTTGAACATCTTCGCCCCGGTCGGGATCGAGATGATCATCGTGGTGATGCCGAAGAAGGAATTGACGCTGGCGCCGGAGCCCATGGTGAAGAAGTGATGCAGCCAAACCAGATAGGACAGGATGGTGATGACCACCGTGGCGTAGACCATGGACGTGTAGCCGAACAGGCGCTTGCCGGAGAAGGTCGAGGTGACCTCGGAGAAGACGCCGAACAGCGGCAGGATGAGGATGTAGACCTCCGGGTGACCCCATATCCAAATGAGGTTCACATACATCATCGGGTTGCCGCCGAAGTCATTGGTGAAGAAGTTGGTGCCGACATAGCGGTCGAGCGCGAGAAGCGTCAGCACCGCCGTCAGTACCGGGAAGGACGCCACGATCAGCACGTTGGTGCAAAGCGAGGTCCAGGTGAAGACGGGCATGCGCATCATCGTCATGCCGGGCGCGCGCATCTTGATGATGGTGCAGATCAGGTTGATGCCAGATAAGGTCGTGCCGACGCCGGCGACCTGCAGCGCCCATATGTAATAATCGACGCCTACATCGGGACTGTAGTTGATGCCCGAGAGCGGCGGATAGGCCAGCCAGCCGGTCCGGGCGAACTCGCCGACGAACAGCGAGGCCATCACCAGGATGGCGCCGCCCACCGTCATCCAGAAGCTGAAATTGTTGAGGAAGGGGAAGGAGACGTCGCGCGCGCCGATCTGAAGCGGCACGACGAAGTTCATCAGCCCGGTGACGAAGGGCATTGCCACGAAGAAGATCATGATCACGCCGTGGGCGGTGAAGATCTGGTCGTAGTGGTGGGCGTTGAGATAGCCTTCCGAACCGTTGAAGGCGATCGCCTGCTGCAGGCGCATCATGATGGCGTCGGAGAAGCCGCGCAAAAGCATGACGAGGCCGAGCACCATGTACATGACGCCGATCTTCTTATGGTCGACGCTGGTGAACCACTCGCGCCAGAGATAACCCCAGAGTTTGAAGTAGGTGACGGCGCCGAGGAGCGCCAAACCGCCGAGCGCCACGACGATGAAGGTGCCGACGACGATCGGCTCGTGCAGCGGCAGCGACTCCAGAGTGAGGCGGCCGAAGATGAATTTGGTCAGCGTCTCAGGCATCCGCCATTCCTCACAATTCGAAGCGCAGCAGGCCGAGCGACGGCGTTCCGGCGTCGGCGCGGCGGCTGCCGGCGCCGGGCGCGTGCAGGCCGACGCCGCGCAGCGGAGACAGGTCCCTGAGCGGCCAATCCCTGTCATCATCGTTACGGGCCGCGCGCGCGGCGGCGGCGGCCTCCTCGGCCGTGCAGATGCTTGCGACATAGGACGGATCGCTGCCGAACACCGCCCCGCGCCGGGCGACCTTGTCATATTGCAGCGGCAGGGTGTTGCGGACGCCGGCGAGCCCCAGGCCGCCCTTGGCGTCGATCGACATCATCTCGTTCATGCACATCTTGCCGGGCTCGACGCACAGATTGAGGATGGCGCCGAAGAGATCGGGATCGACGGAGGCATAATGGCGGACCGGCTCATTCTCGCTCGGCCGTTCGAGCTCGAGATAGCTTTCGCGGGTGAGCGCGGCCTGCGCGCTCTTGGTCTGATTTACCCAGTCGGCGAAGGCCTGGTCGGACAGGCCGTGGAAGGCAAAGCGCATGCCGGAGAAGCCGGCGCCGCTGTAGTTGGCCGAGAAGCCGGTATAGGTGCCCGGCCTGTTGACGACGGCGTGCAGCTTGGTCTCCATGGCAGGCATGGCGTAGATCTGCCCGGCAAGGGCCGGAATATAGAAGGAGTTCATCACCGTCGACGAGGTGATGCGGAAGTCGATCGGCTGGTTCACCGGCGCCGCCAGTTCGTTGACGGAGGCGATGCCGTAATCCGGATAGATGAAGAGCCACTTCCAATCCAGTGCGACGACCTCGACCTTGAGCGGCTTGTGGTTCTGCGTCACCGGCTGTCCCGGCTCGATCCGGTCGATGCGCCGGTAGGGGTCGAGCAGATGCGTGCCAAGCCAGGTGAGCGCGCCCAGACAGATGATGACGAGGAGGGGCGCCGCCCAGATCACCAGCTCCAGCTTGGTCGAATGGTCCCAGTCGGGCGTATAGGTCGCCGTGGTGCTGGATTGCCGGTAGCGCCAGGCAAAGAGCACGGTCAGCGCCATGACCGGCACGATGATCAGCAGCATCAAGAGGGTCGAAACGACGAGCAGGTCGCGCTGCTGCGCCGCCACGTCGCCCGCGGGCGCCAGCACCACCAGGTCGCAGCCGCTCAGCAGAACGGCCAGGGGGAACAGAAGCAAGGCTCCGGATCGTTTCATCAAATGCTGCTCTCGATGGTCCGGCGCAACTGGCCTATCATGTTGCAATGCGGTATCAACCAACGGCTACCGCTGACAAGCCCGAGACGACATTGGACAATTTGTCCAATGCCCAGTCGGCGCGGCTTTGGCGAAAGTGTGCAACGCACAATGGGATGACAATCATGGGATCACAATCGCGTCCCGCATCCAACTCGGTGGCGACGGAATAGATGGCTGAAACTTCGACTGCCGAAACTGACAGCAGACTGATCGGCTCGCATCACGGCCAGGTCAGCGCCGGCGATATCGCGGTCGGCGTGATCATCGGCCGGACGTCGGAATTCTTCGATTTCTTCGTCTATGCGATCGCTTCCGTGATCGTGTTCCCCAAGCTTGTCTTTCCGACGCATGACCCGCTAGTCGGGACGCTTTACTCTTTTGCCATTTTCGCGCTGGCCTTCATCGCGCGTCCGTTCGGCACGGTGCTGTTCATGGCGATCGACCGCGCCTATGGCCGCGGCGCCAAGCTGACCATCGCGCTTTTCCTGCTCGGCACCTCGACCGTCGCGATGGCGTTCCTGCCGTCCTATGACGACGTCGGCGCGGTCGCCGCCTGGCTGCTGGCGCTGACCCGGTTCCTGCAAGGCCTTGCGCTTGGCGGGACATGGGACGGATTACCCTCGCTGCTGGCGCTGAACGCGCCGCAGAACCGGCGCGGCATCTATGCGATGATCCCGCAACTCGGCGCGCCGATCGGGCTTATCGTGGCGAGCTCGCTGTTCGCCTTCTTCGTCGCCAACCTCTCGGCCGACGATTTCTTCAGCTGGGGCTGGCGCTATCCGTTCTTCGTCGCTTTCGCCATCAATGTCGTGGCGCTGTTTGCCAGGCTGCGCATCGTCGTCACGCCCGAATTCTCGAAGCTCTACGAGAGCGGGGACCTGCAGCCGACCCGCATCAGGGACATGATCAGCACGGAAGGCCGCAACGTCGTCGTCGGTGCCTTCGCGCCGCTGGCAAGCTTCGCACTGTTCCACATGGTAACGGTGTTTCCGCTGTCCTGGGTGTTCCTGTTCACCAATGAAGGGCCGGAGCGCTTCCTGGTGATCGAGGCGGTGAGCGCGCTGTTCGGCATCGCCGCGATCGTCGCCTCGGGGCCGCTGGCCGACCGCGTCGGGCGTCGCGCCCTGCTCGGCGGCGGCGCCGTCGCCATCGCCGCATTCAGCGGCTTTGCCCCGCAGCTCCTCAATGGCGGCACCATCGGCGAGACCGTGTTCATGGTGCTGGGCTTCATCCTGCTGGGCTTGAGCTTCGGACAATCCTCGGGCGTCGTCGCGTCAAGCTTCTCGCGCCAGCACCGCTATACCGGCTCGGCGGTGACGTCGGACCTCGCCTGGATGTTCGGCGCCGGCTTCGCGCCGCTTGCCGCGCTGCTGCTGGCCGGCACGTTCGGCCTCATCGCCGCCGGCGCCTATCTGCTTTCAGGCGCGGCCTGCACGCTGATCGCGCTGTGGATCGACAGGCAGGCCTCGACGACCGGCCGCTAGAGCGTTTCACCGTTTCACGGAAACGGCGAACCGCTCTATCTCTTTGTTTTTACGCAATTCCGGACGGAAAACCGCTCACACTTTTCCTGGAATTGCTCTGGTACCCGACCGCTAGCACATTGTGGCAGGCGCCCAATCAGACCTGGTAGAAATCCCGGTACCATTCCACGAAGCGCGGAACGCCGACCTCGATCGGGATCGTGGGCTTGAAGCCGGTCACGTCCTCGAGCGAGGTGACGTCGGCATAGGTCGCCAGCACGTCGCCCGGCTGGAGCGGCATCAGGTTGCGGATTGCCTTGCGCCCGAGCGCGTCTTCCAGCACGTCGATCAGCCGGCTCAGCTGGACGGGTGAACTGTCGCCGATGTTGTGGATCCTGTAGGGCGCATTGCTTGTCGCCGGGTCCGAGGCCGCGCTTGTCCAATCGGGGTCGGGCGTCGCGGGATGCTCCATGACGCGGATTACACCTTCGACGATGTCGTCGATGTAAGTGAAGTCCCGCTGCATGTTGCCATGGTTGAAAACGTCGATCGGCTGGCCGGCGAGGATCGCCTTGGTGAAGATGAACAAGGCCATGTCGGGCCGCCCCCACGGACCGTAGACGGTGAAGAAGCGCAAGCCCGTGGTCGGCAGCCCGAACAGATGGCTGTAGGTGTGGGCCATCAGCTCGTTCGCCTTCTTGCTGGCGGCGTAGAGGCTCAAGGGGTGATCGGCGGAATCATGCACCGAGAACGGCATGCGCGTGCTGCCGCCATAGATCGAGCTCGACGATGCATAGACGAGATGACCGACCGAAGCCTGACGGCACCCTTCCAGGATGTTGAGGAAGCCGTTGAGGTTGCTCCGCGCATAGACGTGCGGATTGATCAGCGAATAGCGGACGCCCGCCTGCGCGGCGAGATTGACGACGATCTCCGGCGTTGCCGATGCAAAGAGCGCCGACATGCGGTCGCGGTCGGCGAGATCGACCTGTTCGAAGCGAAAGTTCGCGAACCCTTTCAGCCGCTCGAGCCGGGCCTGTTTCAGGGCAATGTCGTAATACTCGTTCATGGAATCGAGGCCGACAACCTGCCGGCCTTCGGCGAGCAGCCTGTGGCAGAGGTGAAAGCCGATGAAACCGGCCGCGCCGGTGATCAGTATGGGCCTGCTCGACGTCAATCCATCCCCCCAACATTGCGGCCAGACCACTCACGGACCAATTGTTCGCCGATAGCTCTGCGCCTTGTATTTCAGGCTATCGGCGAATTCAACGATACGCCGTCTTGCGCCGCCGAGACACGGACCTCGTAGTTGGTCCCTATCCGGTCGATGATTGCCCACCATTAAGACGATGTGCGCCTGCAAGTCCGGAATGCCGCCGATATCCGGAAGCGCAAGTTGGATCTCAAAGCGGACACCGATATACCAGCTAGGCATGGGATCGGGCGGGTTTTCGTGGAATGAGATTGCTCGCATTCGGCAAATTGGGGATTTTGATTTCTTGGTGATCCTCGTTCCCTGGGGCAAACTGCTACAGGGCGGTCAGGAGGAGAAATGAGAGCACGCGCGGCGACGGTCGGAGACCTGGAGGATGTTTTCCGCGGCCTGTCCAAGCGGATGTCGGACGAATATGTTGCGGCCGGCAAGGACAGCAAAAGCGCCTACGACAATCTGATGATGAATTTGAAGGAAGGCCGGGCGCATGCGCTCGTGCAGGACGACAGGACGGTGGCGATCATCGCCTGGCACGAGCATGCGGACGCCGCCGATACGCTGTTCGCCGCGCGAGAGGATTTCTTCAACGCCGCGACGGTCCGCTTCTGCAAGCGGCACATCCGCCATGTCCAGGGGCTTGCCGGCAATCTTCCCATCCATTCGCGCAGTTGGCTGGACAGGCCGGACGTGGCGAAATGGTTCCGCGTGATCGGCTATATCGACCGTGGGCGGGAGAACGGCGCCCACCTGTTCGAGCTGCCGCCGGCCGCCAATAGCTGACCAAAGCGAGGCCATTCCTCGCAGCTCTTGAATACAGGACGGCTTGCGCGAAAATCCGATTGGAAAGATTGTAGGCGCAGGCAGCCGGGCAACCTGGCACGCCGGACGGGGTATGGCTGCTGGAAATGGGGATGTTGCGCGTCTGCCTGGCGGTTGTCGCCATCGCTGCCCTGATGAGACCGTCAGGGGCGGAACCGCGTGCGTCCCATCTTTTCGACCGAGCTGACCTGACGGCAGCCTATTCGGGGCAACCCGATCTTGTCACCGCGTATGCGACCGGCATGGCGCGCTACCGGTTTCAATATTCGGGCCCCGCAACCCAGGCCGGTTTGGCCCCGCCGATCGAGCCTCGCCTGCTGCGGCCTGAATTCCAGCAACGGACATGGCGCTCCGCGGACGGCAGCCTGCTTCAGGGATTTGCCGGCAAGGGCGGCTTTCGCCTGACCACGGGCAACTGCGTGAGCCGCCTCTGCGTGGCCAGCGAGTGCAGCGAAGCCGGCTGGCCGCTCTATGCCTGCAGCGACGGACACAAGCGCAAGATGTCGGTCCAGAGCTTCGTGACGGCAACATTCGACGGCGTCCCCTACAGGCGGCTGAGCGCGCCGAAGGATCAATGATTTCGCTGCGCGCTGACCGGTCCCCAAAAATCCATCTTGCTTCACCCGAAGGTTGCGCATTCGTCGCGCCGCGTGGCATCTGTCGGGCAAATGACACGCAAGCCTCCACGACAACCTCTGGAGCCTGCGCGGCGACCCGCCGCCGGGAAGGTCAGCCTCAACCGGGCACTGTCGAAGCTCGGGCTCTGCTCGCGCAAGCAGGCCGAGTTGATGATCGCCGAAGGGCGCGTGAACGTGGCGGGCAAGGTGGCGCGCGACCCTGCGCTGTGGGTCGATCTCGAGCGCGAAAGCATCACGGTCGACGGCGAGCGCGTCGTTGCCGAGCGCAAGGTCTATCTGATGCTCAACAAGCCGCGCGGGCTGGTCACCACCCGCGACGATCCCGAAGGCCGCGGCACCGTCCATGACTGCCTGGAAGGGCTCGACCTGCCGTTCGTGTCGCCGGTCGGCCGGCTCGACAAGGCAAGCGAAGGGCTGCTGTTGATGAGCAACGACACGCGCTGGGCGAACGGTTTGCTCGACCCCGCCTCGCATGTCGCCAAGACCTATCACGTGCAGATCGCGGCCGCGCCAGACGAGGCGATGCTGGCGCGCTTTCGTCAGGGCGCGGTCGTCGATGGGGACTTGCTCACGGCAAGCTCGATCGGGTTGTTGCGTAGCGGCGGGCGGACGGCCTGGCTGGAGATCGTGCTCGACGAAGGCCGCAACCGGCAGATCCGCCGGCTGCTCGGCGCTTTCGATATCGAGGTGCTGCGGCTGGTGCGCGTGGCGATCGGCGGTCTTCAGCTCGGCGAGCTTGCCAAAGGCAAGGCTCGGCATCTGACGGACGAAGAGCTGGCGATCTTGGCGACTTGACGCGCCAGGCACTGCCCCTCACCCGGATTGCCAGCCGAATTGCCATGGGCAATTCGGGGTAATCCGACCTCTCCCCGAGGGGAGAGGAGTTCGTCAGCGCCAGCGCCAATCTCTTCTCCCCTCGGGCAGAAGGTGGCCGGGAAGCGGCCAGATGAGGGGGAGTAGCGCTCGCTATTTCTGGTTCCACCGCCGGATGACCGGCTCCGTCAGGTCGTGCTCGTAGCCGAGGATGCTGAGGCTGGCGGTGTCGAGCACGAAATGCTCGCCGCCCTCGGGCGGCAGGCCAACCCAGCGCGCCGCGAAGACACGCAGGAAATGCGAACTGGAGAAGATGAGCACGTTGCCGGCAATCGCCCGCAGTCCGGCGATGATCGCATCGGCGCGGGCGCCGACATCGGCCGCCGTCTCGCCGTCGGGACAGCCCTCGCGAAACAATTGCCAGCCGGGGCGCTTCGCGAGGATTTCCTTGGTCGTCACGCCTTCATAGGCGCCATAATCCCATTCCTGCAGGTCCGGCTTCTTGACGGCGCGCTTGCCGAAGCCGGCGAGCCGGCAGGTATCGAAGGCGCGCTGCGATGGGCTCGACCAGACCGCCTGGAAGGTCAGGCCCTTGAGCCGATCGGCGACGCCGCGCGCGGCCTCCTCGCCTTTGGCGGTCAACGGGATGTCGGTGCGGCCCGTGTGCCTGCCCGAGGCGCTCCACTCCGTCTCGCCGTGGCGAACGACGTAGATTTCGGGATATGCGCTGCTCATAGACCGCCCTCATCCTTGAATGCACCGGTTGGAGAGCCGGCGGCGTCACCCTATGCGGCGGCCGGCAAAAAGAACAGGCCGCGGCTGAGCCGCGGCCTGCTAGGCTCGGGAGGGATGCTGAAGTCGTCCGTCACTCCGCGAGCAGCAAGCCGCCGGACAGCGCGAGGTCGGCCTCCTCCGGCAACTGGCCGGCCATGGCGGCGGCGAATTGCTTCTGGTCGAGCTCGCCTTCCCAGCGCGCTACGACGATGGTCGCGACCGCATTGCCGACGAAGTTGGTGAGCGCG
The DNA here is from genome assembly GCF_002295065.1 of Mesorhizobium sp. WSM3859. GTDB lineage: Bacteria > Pseudomonadota > Alphaproteobacteria > Rhizobiales > Rhizobiaceae > Mesorhizobium. Next base: position 81,982 of record NZ_NSGG01000013.1, on the reverse strand, counting down.
CGGCATTCCGACATGAAGCGGTCGACGCCGAGGATCAGCGCCATGCCGGCCACCGGCACGGTCGGCACCACCGAGAGCGTTGCGGCCAAGGTGATGAAGCCGGCGCCGGTGATGCCGGCGGCACCCTTGGAGCTCAGCATGGCGACGAGCAAGAGCAGGATCTGGTCGCCGAAGGTGAGCGGCGTGTCGGTCGCCTGGGCGATGAACAACGCCGCCAGCGTCATGTAGATGTTAGTGCCGTCGAGATTGAAGGAATAGCCGGTCGGGATGACCAGGCCGACCACCGAGCGGTTGCAGCCTGCGCGCTCCATCTTGGCCATCAGGCCGGGAAGTGCCGCTTCCGACGACGAGGTGCCGAGCACCAGCAGCAGCTCTTCCTTGATGTAGCGGATCAGCGCCAGGATGGAGAAGCCGTTGTACCATGCCACGGCGCCCAACACGACGAGCACGAAGAGCAGCGACGTCAGGTAGAAAGTGCCGATCAGGAAGGCGAGATTGGCGATGGTGCCGATGCCGTATTTGCCGACGGTGAAGGCCATGGCGCCGAAAGCGCCGATCGGGGCTGCCTTCATCAGGATGGCGACGAGGCGGAAGATCGGCGCGGTCAGCGCCTGCAGGAAATCGACCACGGGGCGGCCACGCTCACCGACCAGCGCCAGCGCGACGCCGAACAGCACCGAGAAGAACAGCACCTGCAGGATGTCGCCCTGCGCGAAGGCGCCGGTGATGGTGTCGGGGATGATGTTCATCAGGAAGCCGACGATGGTCGTGTCATGCGCCTTCTCGGTGAAGGTCGAGACCTTCGAAGCATCGAGGGTCGCGGCATTGATGTGCATGCCGGCGCCGGGCTGGATGACGTTCGATACAACGAGGCCGACGATCAGCGCCAATGTCGAGAAGACCAGGAAATAGATCATCGCCTTGCCGGCGACGCGGCCGACCTTATGCAGGTCGGAGACGCCCGCGATGCCGGTCGCCACGGTGAGGAAGATCACCGGCGCGATGACCATCTTGACCAGCTTGATGAAGGCGTCGCCAAGCGGCTTCAGCGAAGCGCCCAGATCGGGATAGAAATGGCCAAGCAGGATGCCGGCGGCGATCGCCACCAGGACCTGCACATAGAGATGCCGGTAAAAGGGAACCTTGCCGCGCGGTTCGGCGGCAGCGATTGCTGTCTGCATGATATCCTCCGTTCGGCCCCCGATCGAGACGCTCGACCTCCCAGGGGGCAGTTGACCTCCGCAGCCTCGCGGCTGCTGTGGAGGCGTTTGCAACACGCGTGCCAGATCGCGCCCGGAACCTCGAGCTATTGATCTTGCTGCCTTTTTCGGTCAGACGAGCGGCATTTTCGAGAACTCCCGTGCGGTTATCCGCATAGGTCGAATTGCGCCTTGTGCGAAAACATGCACAAATGCGCCATGCTGCAACGCCCTGCCGCTGCTCTGACCCCGACGCCCGAACTGCTTGCCGGGCGGGCGCGGCGCGCCTGGCTGCTGTTTACGGCGGTGGCGCTGGCGATCATCGCGGCGGCGCTCTACGGCGCCGGCCTCTATGGCCGCTCGACGGAGATCGAGGCTCTAGCCACGCAGGGGCGCACGGACGCCAACCTCAAGGTGGCGCTGCTGCGGGCGGTGCTGGAAAATCCGCGCGCGCTGCCGCTGCTCCTGTCGGAGGACCAGCAGGTGCATGACGCGCTGAGCGCGCGTAGCTCCGCCGCGATCGACGTGCTCAACCGCAAGCTGGAGGGACTGGTTTCCGGCACCAAGGCCTCGGTGCTCTACGTTACCGGCACGGACGGTCTGGCGATCGCCTCTAGCAACTGGCGCGAACCGGAAAGCTTCGTCGGCAGCGACTACAGTTTCCGCGCCTATTTTTCAGGCGCTATGCAGACCGGCACCGCGGAATATTTCGCGCTCGGCAATGTCAGCAAACGCCCCGGGCTCTACATCTCGCGGCGCGTCGACGGCGCCTCGGGACCCCTCGGCGTCGTCGTGGTCAAGATGGAATTCGACCAGCTCGAGTCCGACTGGCACGAGGCGAGCCGACCGGCCTATGTCAGCGACGCGCATGGCGTGGTGCTGATCACGAGCGTGCCGTCCTGGCGTTTCCTGACGACGGAGCCGCTTAGCCGGCCGATGCTCGCCGGGATTCGGGCCAGCCGGCAATTCGGCGATGCGCCGCTGGTGCCTTTGCCGGTCACGAGGCCGGAGGCGCTCTCCGACGACGTCGCATTGGTTCATGCCCTTACGCCTGGAAGCAGCGACGCCGAGTATCTGCGGCTTTCAACCGCGATCCCGTCGACGCCGTGGCGGCTCGACTATCTCGTTCCGGCCGAAGCGCCGATCGCGGCGGCACAGCGCGAGATGCGGCTCCTGGTGCTGGGCGTCCTTGTCCCACTCATCGCCTTTGCCGCCTATCTGTTGTGGCGCCGGCAATCCGCCCAGATGCGGATCGCCGCCGAACAGGCGGCACGCGCCGAGCTGGAGCGCCGCGTCGTGGAGCGCACGCAGGATCTCAGCCTGGCGCGTGACCGGCTGCAGGCCGAGATCGCCGATCATCGCAGCACCGAGGCGAAGCTGCAGGTGATGCAACAGGAGTTGGTCCAAGCCAACCGGCTGGCGACGCTTGGCCAGGTCGCCGCCGGCGTCGCGCATGAGATCAACCAGCCGTTGGCGACCATCCGCGCCTATGCCGACAATGCGCGTGTGTTCCTCGAACGCAAGCAGAGCGCCTCAGCCGAGGAGAATCTTGGCGCCATCGCCGCGCTGACCGAGCGCATCGGCTCGATCACCGAGGAGCTGAAAGCCTTCGCCCGCAAGGGTCGCACCGCAGCCGAGCCGGTCGAATTGCGCAGCGTGATCGAGGGCGCCGTCGTCTTGCTCAGGAGCCGGTTCGCCGGCCGGTTGGACGCGCTGGCGATCACGCTGCCGCCGCCGGCGCTGAAAGTAATGGGCAACCGGCTGCGGCTGGAACAGGTGCTGATCAACCTTTTCCAGAACGCGCTGGAGGCGCTCGAAGGCCGTGATGGCGCGCGGGTCGAGGTCAGCGCCGCCGAAACCGCCGAAGACGTGGCGCTGGTCGTTTCCGACAACGGGCCAGGAATCCCGCCCGCGATCCTGAAGTCGCTGTTCACGCCCTTCAACACCTCGAAGGAAAAGGGCCTGGGCCTCGGCCTCGTCATCTCCAAGGACATCGTCGCCGACTATGGCGGGCGTATCGACGTTTCGAGCAGCAGCCAGGGCACACGCTTCACCATCCATCTGTCGAAGGCCGGCGCAGCATGACCACGAACGATCCCGCACCGGTGATCCTCATCGATGACGACATCGACCTGCTCAAGGCGACAAGGCAGACGCTGGAGCTTGCCGGCTTTGCGGTGTCGGCCTTTCCGGTGGCGAGCGAGGCGCTGGCGGCTCTCGACAGGAATTTCGGCGGCGTGGTGGTGTCGGACATCCGCATGCCGCAGATCGACGGGCTGCAGCTTTTCGACCGCGTGCTGCAGCTCGACCCCGATATCCCCGTCATCCTGGTCACGGGGCACGGCGATATCGCGATGGCCGTCAAGGCGATCAAGGACGGCGCCTACGACTTCATCACCAAGCCTTTTGCCACTGAGCGGCTGGCGCAAAGCGTTGCCCGCGCGGCCGAAAAACGCCGGCTGGTGATGGAAAACCGCGCCTTGCGCGAAGCGGCCGAGCAGGCGCAGGAAGGCTTGCCGCTGATCGGCCAGACGCAGGCGATGGAGCGGCTGCGCCGCACGCTGAGGCAGATCGCCGACACCGATGTCGACGTGCTGGTGACCGGCGAGACCGGCTCGGGCAAGGAGGTGGTGGCGAACCTGCTGCATCGCTGGAGCCGCCGCGCCAAGGGCAATTTCGTCGCGCTCAATTGCGGCACGCTGCCGGAAACGGTGATCGAAAGCGAGCTGTTCGGCCATGAAGCCGGCGCCTTCACCGGCGCGCAGAAGAAGCGCGTCGGCCGCATCGAGCATTCGAGCGGCGGCACGCTGTTCCTCGACGAGATCGAAAGCATGCCGGCTGCGACGCAGGTGCATATGCTGCGCGTGCTCGAAATGCGCGAGGTGACGCCGCTCGGCACCAATGAGGTCCGCCCAGTCGACCTGAGGGTGGTCGCGGCGGCCAAGGTCGATCTCGGCGATGCCAGCCAGCGCGGCGCTTTCCGCGAGGACCTTTATTACCGGCTCAATGTGGTGACGCTCTCCATTCCGCCGCTGCGCGAACGGCGAGACGACGTGCCGTTGCTGTTCGGCTATTTCGCCGAGCGGGCCGCCGCACGCTTCCGCCGCGCTGTGCCGGCGACATCGGCGGCGGTCCAGCGCCATCTCAGGGAGCATGACTGGCCGGGCAATGTACGCGAACTCGCCCATTTCGCCGAACGCTTCGTGCTCGGGCTGGAAGACATCGCCAAAGCGCCTTCCGCTGCGGCAGCACAGAACGATTCTTCCGCGCCCTTGCCGGAGCGGCTCGATCGCTACGAGGCCGAGATCATCCGCGAGACACTTGGTCGCAATGACGGCGACGTGCGCCGCACCATCGAGGCGCTCGGCATTCCGCGCAAGACTTTCTACGACAAGCTGCAGCGGCACGGCATCGTGCGAAGCGATTTTTCCAGATAGATCAAGTGTGTGGAACCCAATCCAATCCCCGCCCGTTGAGCTTGCCCGGCAAACCGTGGCACGCGGGCATCAGCCGGGCGGCGAACGCATCGCCGTGGCTGTGTTGCCGGGTTGCGCTCGGCAGGCGTTGATGGTTTGTTGCCGCTCAGCGGAGAACGAATGATGCGCGAATCCCTCGGTCAAGACGAATATGGCTCGACCAGCCCCTTCGACCCGGACGACCTGCCCAATCTCAATGCGATGGGGCCGGTCATGGGGGGCGGCAATGATTTCGAGAAATATGCTGTCGCCGTCATCATCGTCTTCGGCGCGCTGATCATCGGCGGCCTGATGGCCGCCTCGATGTCCTTCGGCCACCGCAACGGCTTCCTGTTCGCGCTTGGCGGCGCCACCGCGGCATGGATTTCGGGCAATGCGCTGCTGCTCGACCGGCCGCGCATCTACGCGCTGTTCGTCGCCATCGCCGCCGTGATGCTGATCGCCTCGACCATCACGCTGGTTGTCTAATATCCCAGCGCCTCGCCGGCAGCCGCGCGGCTGTCCATGGCGCCGTTGTAGCGTGCGCCGCCGCCCTTCTCGATTTCCGCCAGGCTTTTGCCGCCGACCAGAATGCCGGCGGCCCGGCCCCAGGTCTCGTCGCTCAGGTCGAGATGGTAGCCCATGCCGGCAAGCAGCTTCTCCGTGTCCGGCGACAGCCCGAACGGCTCGACATAGACTGTGTCCGGCAACCATTGATGGTGAATGCGCGGCGCGTCGATCGCTTGCTGGATGTCCATGCCGTGGTCGATGACGTTGACGATCGCCTCCAGCGTGACGGTGATGATGCGCGAGCCGCCCGGACTGCCGATGACCATGAAGGGCTTGTCGTCTTTGGTGAGGATTGTTGGGCTCATTGAGGACAAAGGCGTCTTCTTCGGATGGATGGCGTTGGCCTCGCCCTGGACCAGCCCGTAGAGGTTGGGCACGCCGGGCTTCTGGGTGAAATCGTCCATCTCGTTGTTGAGCAGGATGCCGGTGCCGTCGGCAACGACGCCGGCGCCGTAGGAGCCGTTCAGCGTGTAGGTGACCGCGACCGCGTTGCCCTCCTTGTCGATGATCGAATAGTGAGTGGTCTCCTTCGACTCGCCGAGGCCTTTCGGCATCAGATCCTTCGATACGCCGGCTCGAAACGGATCTATCTTGTCGCGGATGTCTTTCGCGTAGCCCTTGTCGAGCAGCTTCGAGACCGGATTGTCGACGAAATCAGGGTCGCCGAGCGCCGAGTTGCGGTCGACATAGGCATGGCGCATGGCCTCGACCATGACATGGACCGTTTCGGCCGATCCGGCGCCGAGATAGGACAGCGGATAGCCTTCGAGCACATTGAGGATTTCGCAGATGATGACGCCGCCCGAACTCGGCGGCGGCGAGGAGATGATCTCGTAGCCGCGATAGGAACAGGTCACCGGCTTCAGCTCGCGCACCGCATATTGCTCGAAATCGCCCTTGGCGAGGATGCCGCCCTTGGCGCCGCTCGCCCTGACGATGGCGTCGGCGATCGCGCCCTTGTAGAAGGCGTCCGGTCCCTTTTGCGAGATCGCCGACAGCGCGGCGGCGAGGTCCGGCTGAACGAGGTTCTCGCCCGCGTTGTAGGGCTTGCCGTCCGGCTTCAGGAAGATGGCGGCCGCTGCCGGATCTTTCGCCAGCCGGTCGGCGCTGTCGGCGAACCAAGCCGCGTCGCCTTGGTTGAGCACGAAGCCGTCCTTGGCATAGGCGATTGCCGGCGCCATCAGATCCTGCCTGGACAGCGTGCCGTATTTTTCGCGCGCCATCTCGAAGCCGGCGACGGAGCCCGGCACGCCGACGGCGAGATAGCCGTCGAGACTGGCGCCCTTCACCGGCTTGCCGTCCTTGTCGAGATACATTGTCCTGGTGGCGGCGAGCGGCGCGCGCTCGCGGAAATCGATGAAGGTGGTGCGGCCGTCCTTCAGCCGGATGGTCATGAACCCTCCGCCGCCGATATTGCCGGCTTCGGGAAAGACGACGGCAAGCGCGTAGCCGACCGCGACAGCGGCATCGACGGCGTTGCCGCCTTTCTTCAGCACGTCGACACCGACTTCGGTTGCCAGATGCTGCTCCGTGACCACCATGCCATGCTCGCCCCTGGCGGGAGCCGGCGAGGCGGCGAAAGCAGTGACCGGCGGCGTGAGGGCAATCGCGAGCGAAAGGGTGACGCCGATCAGCGTCCGACGGGTCAAGGGCATGGCGGTGCTCCTGGCGTTGGGGACGCCTAGGAAAGGCCTTTGGGGTCGGTTCGTCCAGCCAATAATGACACTTCGCACGGGCAAGAGAGACCGCCTCGCGGCGGTCTCCCCGCATCTATCGGACGGCTGCCGGCCACTCTCAGCCGTTTTGAACAGCGGCCGCGGCTTTCCGGATTACGTCGATCACGATGGAGGGCTGGGAGAGCATCGGCACATGGCTACTCGCCACTTCGATGACGGTCGCTCCCATGCGTTTCGAGACCCAGCGCTGCAGATCGGGATGAACGGTTTGGTCTTGCAGACACAGGATGTACCAGCTTGGCTTCGACTTCCAAGGCGTGCTCTGGAGTTTCTGCTGCGTGAAGATCTCGGCATGCGGCGGAAAATGCGTGGCCCAGACGAGCTTCTGCTCTTCCTCGGAAAGGTCTCCGCAGAAAAACTCGGTGGCATTCGGAAGCATCCAAGCGTACCCGTCAGCGACCTCAACACGAGAGAAGACATCCGAAGGATACCTGGAGAGCTGGTCCTGAACTGTCTCGCCAACATCCGGCGCAACTGCGCCGATGTAGACGAGCCCAGCCACTCGATCGTCGATCCCCGAAGCGGTGATGGTCGCACCGCCATAGGAGTGCCCGACGAGGAGCACAGGGCTGCTGACTCGACCGAGCGTGCGCTTCACCATGGCCACGTCCTCTTCGAACGATTCCAGGCTGTATTGAACCGCAATAACCTCGTGCCCGTCCGCCTGCAACGCGGGGATCACCTTGCTGAAGCACGAGCCATCGGCCCAGACGCCGTGGCAGAACACGATAGTAAGCTTGGACGCTGTCGACATTTTGCATTCTCCTTCTTTGATCACAGCGCGACGGTAAATCTGGCTTCTATCGGCGACAAAGACCTTGTATGTTCGACCTATGCCTCGAAGGCATAGCGAGCGGATCCATGGAACTGCGGCATCTGCGCTATTTCATTGCGGTCGCGGAGGAAGGCGGCGTGTTGAACGCTGCGCAGCGGAGGCTCAACACCTCGCAGCCGTCCTTGAGCCGGCAGATACGCGATCTGGAAGCCGAAGTCGGTGTGAAGCTGTTGGAGCGGCAGGCGCGCGGCGTGGCGCTCACCCCTGCTGGGCGTGTCTTCCTCGATCACGCGCGGTTGGCGCTGCTGCAGGTCGATGCTGCGACTGATGCCGCCCGGCGGGCCGCGCAGCCGGAAAGGCCCGTACTTGCAATGGGGTTTCTGGTTGGGCTGGAAATCATGTGGCTACCCCACCTGTTGCGCATAATCCGCCAGGAAGCACCGGAGACCGAAGTCACGCTGTGTAGTCTGTCCTCTCCGGAGCTCGCCCTGGCGATAATACGTGGGAAGCTGGACTTGGCCTTCCTTCGCCCCGAGAAACAGAGCTTAGGCGTATCCTTCAAATTGTTGGCGAAGGAGCCTCTGATCGCTGTGCTGCCGGCAGGCCACCGCTTGGCATCGCACAGGAAAATTCGACCACAGGATCTGGCTCACGAAGTTTACGTCAGCTCCTCGAGAACGTCACCGGTGTTACATTCCGTGATCCAGGATTACGCTTCAAAGTCCGGGATCACGCTCAAGGCAAAGTACGAAGGCGAGAACATATCGTCGGCAATGTCGCTCGTCGCATCCACGGGCGGTTTCACCCTTGTGCCGCTTTATGCGCAAAATATGCTGGCCCCGAACGTTGTTGCCAGGGCGCTGGAGGGCGAGCCTCCGACCGTTGATCTCACCTTGGGATACAACGAGGCAAATCCGTCACCCTTGCTTCGCCGACTAATATCTCGTGCGGATGAACTGGTCGAAAGCGTTCGAAATCAGAGCATCATCCAATACGCTGAGGCTCTTTCATAGAGCCCCCATGCAACCACCGGCCCATGAATGCCTCCGTTCTCGGAAGCTAGAATGGGACCCTCAATGGAATATCTTGAGGGCGTTGACCGGCATCAGCTATGCCTTCTCCCTCCGGCCATCGACGACAATGTCGACCGGGACGAACCGGCTCTGGTTGTCAATGCATTCGCTACAAGCAGGCCTCAAACAATCCCGCCGCCACCACTGGCAACGGCCGGCCGTTCCGCCGCGACCTTCGCCCGGTAACCCGCTTCGCGATAGGCCGCGACCGGATCGATGGCGCCGCCGGTCCTCAGCCGCGCCATGGCGAGGATCGGCTCGACATCTGTGCGGTAGGCGCTTTTGAGCGTCTGCGTCGCCATCAGCGCATCGTTGGCCTCCTGGAGGCCCTCGAGCGCCTTGCGGTCGACCAGCAGCGCCTGCGCGTAGGCGCGCTGGACCTCGACCGCCGACAGCATCAGGCTCTCGATCGGATCGGTGACGTTGTGGCTCTGGTCGAGCACATGCGCGGGATGAAAATCCTTGGCGCCGGAGAGCTCCGCATCGACCAGCTCGTTGAAGACCAGGAACAGCCGGTAGGGATCGATCGAGCCGGCGTCTAGGTCGTCGTCGCCATATTTGGAATCGTTGAAGTGGAAGCCGCCCAGCTTGCCGAACTGGATCAGCCGCGACACGATCATCTCGATGTTGACGTTGGGCGCGTGGTGGCCGAGGTCGACAAGGCAGAAGGCCTTGTCGCCGAGCTCCTTGGCGATGATGTAGTTGGTGCCCCAGTCCTGCACGACGGTCGAATAGAAGGCCGGCTCATACATCTTGTGCTCAGTGAACAGCCGCCAGTCGTCCGGCAGGCCGGCATAGATCTCGCGCATCGCGTCCAGGTAGCGCTCGAAGGCTTTTGCGAAATTGACCTGGCCGGGGAAGTTGGAGCCGTCGCCGATCCACACCGTAAGCGCCTTGGAGCCCAGCGTCTTGCCGATCTCGATGCATTCGAGATTGTGCTCGACCGCCTGGCGACGTGTGCCGGCATCGGCATGGGAGAGCGAGCCGAATTTGTAGGAGAGCTTCTGGTCCTTGGCGTCGGAGAAGGTGTTGGAATTCATGGCGTCGAAGCCGAGGCCGAAGCGCGAGGCCGCCTGCTTCAGCCGGTTCGGATCGGCTTTGTCCCAAGGGATGTGCAGCGAGACGGTCGGCGTCGCCTGCGTCAGTTGGGCAATGACGGCGCAGTCCTCGATCTTATCGAAGATGTCACGCGGCTCGCCGGGACCGGGAAAGCGGGCAAAGCGCGTGCCGCCGGTGCCGACGCCCCAGGACGGGATCGCCACGCCGAATTTCTCGACCTTGTCGAGGATGGCGTCAATGGCAATGCCGCGGCGGTCGAGGCGCTCGCCGAGCGAGGCGTAGTCGCGCTCGAGGTCGGGTTTGCGCGCGGCGTTGTGGCTGGCGACGAGGTCGGCGCGGATAATCGTTTCTGACAATGCTGTTCCTCCCAAGAATGTGTTCGGCCGGCGCCGCCCCTCATCCGCCTGCCGGCACCTTCTCCCCGTGAACGGGGAGAAAGAAGACCTAGCGCGTAAAACTCTGCGCGTTGCCAGCGTCGACGTTGACGATGTTGCCGGTCGACTTGGCCGACATGTCCGAGGCGAAGAAATAGATCGCCTCGGCGATGTCTTCCGGGAACACCGAGCGCTTCAGCATCGAGCGCGCGCGGTAATGCTCCTCAAGATCGTCGGTCGACATCTTGTAGGCGGCGGCGCGCTGTTCCTTCCACTCGCCGGTCCAGATTTTTGAACCGCGCAGCACGGCGTCGGGATTGACGACGTTGACCCTTATCTGCGCTTCGGCGCCTTCGAGCGCCAGGCAGCGGGCAAGATGGATCTCGGCGGCCTTGGCGGTGCAATAGGCAGCGGCATTGGGTGAGGCGGCGAGCCCGTTCTTGGAGGCGACGAAGACGACGTTGCCGCCGATCTTCTGGGCGCGGAACAGCCGAAAAGCCTCGCGCGAGACGAGGAAATAGCCGGTGGACAGGATGTCCATGTTCCGGTTCCACAAGGCCAGCGTCGTCTCCTCGATCGGCGCCGAGGAGGCCAGGCCGGCATTGGAAACCAGGATGTCGATACCGCCGAACTCGACCGCCGTTTCGGCGAAGCCCGAAAGCACCTGGTCCTCGGAGGTGACATCGATGCGCACCGGACGGACGAAATCCTTGCCATAGGCCTTCGACAGCTCATCATTGGCGCTGGCGAGCGCCGCTTCATCTATGTCGGCGAGCACGATGCAGGCGCCTTCGCGCAGCAGCCGGTTGGCCGTGGCGCGGCCGATGCCGCCGGCGCCGCCGGTGACCAGCGCGATTTGCCCGGCCAGAGCCTTCGGCTTCGGCAGGCGCTGGAGCTTGGCTTCCTCGAGCTGCCAATATTCGATGTCGAAGGCTTCCTGCGCCGGCAGGCCGACATAGGACGAGACCGTCGATGCGCCGCGCATGACGTTGATGGCGTTGACGTAGAATTCGCCGGAGATGCGGGCCGTCGCCTTGTCACCGGCGAAGGTGAACATGCCGACGCCGGGCATCAGGTACACCACGGCATTGGGACCGCGGATGGCGGGCGAATCCGGATGCTTGCAGGCGTCGTAATAGGCCTGGTAACCGGCACGATAGGCGGCAATGTCGTCGGCGAGCCGCGCGATGACGGCGTCGATATCGGGCTTTGCCGGATCGAACTCGATCACCAGCGGCCGAATCTTGGTGCGCAGGAAATGGTCCGGGCACGAGGTGCCAAGCGCCGCCAGCGGCCGCAAATCCTTCGAATTGACGAATTCGAGCACCGCCGGTTGGTCGTCGAAATGGCCGATTTTATGGCTCTTTTCGGAGATCAGACCTCGGATTCTCGGCATCAGCTTGGCCGCGATGGCGCGGCGTGCAGGCGCATCGAGCGCCTTGACCGCTTGGCCACCGAAGACAGCCACGCCTTCCGACCGGCGCTCGAACCACTCGATTGCCTGGTTGATCACCGAGATCGTGGTCTCGTAGCATTCCTTGGGCGTGTCGCCCCAGGTGAACAGGCCGTGGCTTTCAAGCACCACGCCCTTGGCGTCGGGGTTGTCGAGGCAGAATTTCTCCAGCCACAGGCCAAGCTCGAAGCCCGGCCGCTTCCAGGGCAGCCAGCCGATGGCGTCGCCGAAGATCTCCTTGGTGATCGCCTTGGAATCCTTGGCAGCGGCGACGGCGATGATGGCGTCGGGATGCATGTGGTCGACGCAAGCCTTCGGCACGTAAGCGTGCAGCGGCGTGTCGATCGAGGCCGCGCGCGGATTAAGGTTGAAGGTGCAGTGGGGCAGATAGCCCACCATCTCATCCTCGTGCTCGACGCCGCGGTAGAGCCCCTTAATGGCGCGCAGCTTGTCCATGTAGAGGGTCGCGAACCCATCCAGCTTGATCGAGGCGCTGTCGCCGCCCGAGCCCTTCACCCACAGGACTTGCACTTCCTCGCCGGTCAGCGGGTCCTTCTGCCAGACCTTGGACGAGGTGTTGCCGCCGCCGTAATTGGTGACGCGCTTGTCCGAGCCCAGCGTGTTCGAACGATAGACCAGGAGCTCGGGACCGCTCATCCCTTCGGCTTTTGCATCGTCCCACAGATTGGCGAGGCGCGAGCCGGAGCGCTTGTCGAGCATTGGTATCCTCCCTTGGAGCGCGAACGTCGCGCTCCTCATTTCTTGCTCGGGAATGTCTACGCTAGCGACCTGCTTGTCAATCATAAACGATCAATATCGCTCATATTGCACTGCACAATGAAAATATATGATCGGAAATGATTGACACTGCGCGTTTTCTAAGGCCTGATGCTTGGGCAGGGAGGAACCATGCACGAAAAAGAGCGCCACAGGATCATTCTGTCCGCCGTCCAGGAAAAGCCTGTCGTGACGGTGCAGGAGATGGTCGAGTTGACGGACTCCTCCGAGGCGACGATCCGGCGCGACATCGCGGCGCTGCATGTGCAAAAGCGGCTGCGCCGTGTGCGCGGCGGCGCCGAGGCGATCTCGCCGCCGCAGTTCATCGGCCTTGCCGGCCGGCCGTTCTCCGTCAACGAGACGCTGAATGCCGCGCAGAAGCGGGCGATCGCCCGGGAAGCGGTGAACATGTGCGCCGACGGCGAGCCGATCATCATCAATGGCGGCACCACCACCTTCCAGATGGTGCATTTCCTGACCGGGCGCCGCATGCCGATCTTCACCAACTCCTTCCCGATCGCCGAGCATCTGCTCAAGCACTCGAAGAACACGGTGATGCTGTCGGGCGGCACGATCTACCGCGAGCAGAACATCATCCTGTCGCCCTTCGACAATGACGTGACGCGCAACTTCTATGCCCGGCGCATGTTCATGGGCGCGCAAGGCCTGGGACCGCTCGGGCTGATGGAGGGCGATCCGCTGCTGATCCAGGCCGAGCAGAAGCTGATCGACCAGGCCGACGAACTGGTGGTGCTGGTCGATTCCTCGAAATTCCGCATGCGCTCCAGCCTGATCCTGTGCGGGCTGTCGCGCATCGCAACCGTGATCACCGACGACGGCATCGAGGACCGCGAGGCCAAGATGCTGGAAACGGCGGGCGTGGCGCTGATCGTCGCCCGCAAGCCGTCAAGCGACAAGGAAGAATCTTCACTGCAGGCCTGAGGGAAACTCGCGCCCGCAGCGGCGATGGTATGCAACGCTCAAGGGAGGATATTCGATGAGCTTTTTGAAGAAACTGCTGGTTACGGCGGCCTTTTCCGCCGCAATGTTCGTGAATGCCGCCTATGCCGAGAACGTCAAGATCGCGCTGGTGGTGAAGTCGCTCGGCAACGGCTTCTTCGACGCCGCCAACAAGGGCGCAGAGGAAGCCGCCAAGGAACTGGGCGATGTCGATGTCATCTACACCGGCCCGACCAAGGCGACCGCCGAAGCGCAGATCGAAGTGATCAACTCGCTGATTGCGCAGAAGGTCAACGCGATCGCCGTTTCGGCCAATGACGCCGACGCGCTGGTGCCGGTGCTGAAGAAGGCGATGGATCGCGGCATCACCGTGATCTCCTGGGACTCGGGCGTCGCCAAGGAAGGCCGCCAGCTCCATCTCAACCCGTCCGACACCGGCCTGATCGGCGAGACCATCATCAAGCTCGCCGCCGACTACCTTCCGGAAGGCGGCGACGTCGCCATCCTCTCGGCCTCCTCGACCGCCACCAACCAGAATGCCTGGATCGAGGCGGCCAAGAAGGTGCTGCCGGAGAAGTTCCCGAAGATCAAGCTGGTCGCCACCGTCTATGGCGATGACGACTCGGCCAAGAGCACCGACGAAGCCAAGGGTCTCTTGAAGTCCTATCCCAACCTCAAGGCGATCATCGCGCCGACCACCGTCGGCGTCGTTGCGGCCGCGCAGGTCGTCACCGACGAGAACCTGATCGGCAAGGTGAATGTCACGGGTCTTGCGCTGCCCTCCGAGTTCAAGAAGTTCATCGACAACGGCGCTTCGCAGGCTGTTGCTCTCTGGAACCCGATCGATCTCGGCTACTCGGCGATCTACCTCGCCCATGATCTGGCGGTGAAGAAGGAAGAAGCCAAGCCCGGCGCCACCCTGTCGATCGGCCGCGTCGGCAAGGTGACGCTCGACGACACCAACTCGGCCGCGATGGCTCCGCCCTTCCAGTTCGACAAGACCAACATCGAGAAGTTCTCCAAGATCTATTGATCTCGGACTGACGGCGCTGCCCCCTCATCCGGCCGCTTCGCGGCCACCTTCTCCCGCTGCGGAGAAGAGCCAGGCGCCAAGCTCGCAAACCTCCTCTCCCCTCGGGGAGAGGTCGACCGAGCGAAGCGGAGGTCGGGTGAGGGGGAGTCAATACGGAACATAGACGGGCTTGATACGACTATGGATACGACGGCCCATCACGGCACGATAAAGGAACTCCCCCCAGCCTCGGCTCCCCGCCTGACGCTCTCCGGGATCTCCAAAAGTTTCCCGGGCGTCCGCGCTCTGCACAATGTCAGCCTGTCGCTCTACCCCGGGCAGGTGACGGCGCTGATCGGCGAGAACGGCGCCGGCAAGTCGACGCTAGTCAAGATCATGACCGGCATCTACCAGCCCGATGCCGGCGAGATCGGCATCGACGGCGAGGTGACGACACTGCCCAGCGCGCATGCAGCCTTCGGCCACGGCATCACCGCCATCCATCAGGAAACCGTGCTGTTCGACGACCTGTCGGTGGCCGAAAACATCTTTCTCGGCCACGCGCCGCGCACCCGCTTCGGCACCATCGACTGGCGCACGATGCGCAACAATGCGCGCGAAGTGCTGGAGACGATGCGCGCCGGCCATATCGACGCCGATGCGCGGCTGAGGGACCTCGGCATCGCCAACAAGCATCTGGTTGCCGTCGCCCGCGCGATGTCCATCGACGCGCGCATCGTCATCATGGACGAGCCGACGGCGGCGCTTTCGATGAAGGAGATCGAGGAGCTTTTCCTGCTGATCGAATTCCTGAAGAGCGACGGCAAGGCGGTGCTCTTCATCAGCCACAAGTTCGACGAGATCTACCGCATCGCCGACCGCTACACCGTCTTCCGCGACGGCGAGATGGTTGGCGAGGGCCTGCTGAAAGACACCGGCCAGAACGAGATCGTGCGCATGATGGTCGGCCGCAACGTCGACCACATCTTCCCGCAGCGCGCGCCGAAGATCGGCGCGCCGGTGCTGTCGGTTTCGGGCCTGTCGCATCCGACCGAATTCGACGACATCGGCTTCGAATTGCGCAAGGGCGAGATCCTCGGCTTCTACGGGCTGGTCGGCGCCGGGCGCAGCGAGGTGATGCAGGCCATCGCCGGCATCACCCGCACCAGCCGAGGCACTATTTCGCTCGAAGGCAACTCCATCGCGCCGAAATCGGCGGCGGATTCGATCGAGGCCGGCATCGTCTATGTGCCGGAGGAACGCGGCAAGCAGGGTGTGGTGATCGGCCTGCCGATCTTCCAGAACGTGTCGCTGCCCTCGCTCGCGCGCACCTCGAAATCCGGCGTGCTCAAGCTCGCCGAAGAGTTCGCGCTCGCCCGCTCCTACACCGAGCGGCTCGATCTGCGCGCCTCATCGCTCAGCCAGGATGTCGGCACGCTTTCCGGCGGCAACCAGCAGAAGGTGGTGATCGCCAAATGGCTGGCGACGGCGCCTAAGGTGATCATCCTCGACGAGCCGACCAAGGGCATCGACATCGGCTCCAAGGCCGCCGTGCATGGCTTCATGGCCGAGCTGGTAGCGCAAGGGCTTTCGGTGATCATGGTGTCGTCCGAACTGCCCGAGATCCTCGGCATGTCCGACCGGGTTGTCGTCATGCGCGAAGGCCGCATCGCCGCGACCTACGACAACAAGGGGCTCGATGCCGAAACGCTGGTTCGGACGGCAGCGGGGATCGCGGCATGAAGAATTTCCTCAAATACCGCGAGATCTGGCTGCTTGCCGGCATCGTCGTGCTGATCGGCCTGATTTCCACCCGCTTCCCCGGCTTCGCAGACCCGGCCAACCTGCGCCAGGTGTTCAACGACACCTCGATCCTGATGATCCTGGCGCTGGGCCAGATGGTGGTGATCCTGACGCGCTCGATCGACTTGTCGATGGCATCCAATCTCTGTTTCACCGGCATGGTAGTGGCGATGCTCAACGCCACGCATCCGGCGATCCCGATCCCGGTGCTGATCGTCGTTGCGGTGCTCGTCGGGCTGGTGCTCGGCGCCATCAACGGTTTCCTGGTATGGCGGCTGAACATCCCCTCGATCGTCGTGACGCTCGGCACGCTCACCATCTATCGCGGCGCCACCTTCGTTGTTTCCGGCGGCGCCTGGGTCAATGCCGACCAGATGAGCCCCGACTTCATCAATTTCCAGCGCGCTGCCTTCCTCGGCCTGCCGGTGCTGTCCTGGATCGCGATCCTGGTGATCGCGCTGTTCTTCCTGGTGATGACGCGCACGCAAATCGGCCGCTCGATGTACGCCATCGGCGTCAACCCGACCGCCTCGGTCTATGCCGGCATCGATGTCGGCCGCACGAAATTCATCGTCTTCTGCATTTCCGGCATGATCGGCGGGCTCGCCGGCTATCTCTGGATCTCGCGCTACGTGATCGCCTCGGTCGAGGTCGCCAACGGCTATGAGCTCAACATCATCGCCGCCTGCGTCATCGGCGGCATCTCCATCGCCGGCGGCATCGGCTCGGTCGGCGGCGCGGTGCTGGGGGCGCTGTTCCTCGGCATCATCTCAAACGCCCTGCCGGTCATCAACATCTCGCCCTTCTGGCAGATGGCGATCTCTGGCAGCGCCATCATCCTGGCCGTGGTGCTCAACGCGCGCGGCGAGCGGCGGCAGGGCCGCATCATCCTGAGAAAGGCGGAAGCGGCATGACCGACACCCCTGCCCCGCGCCATATCCCCGACCGGCTCGACAAGCCGCTTTCCTCGGCGATCTTCTCCTGGGAGGCGCTGCTGGTCGTCATCGCGGTCGCCATCTTCGCGGTGAACAGTTTTGCTTCGCCCTATTTCCTCGATCCATGGTCGCTGTCGGACCTGACCTTCAACTTCACGGAAAAAGGGCTGATCGCGCTTGCGATGGCACTGCTGATCATCTCCGGCGAGATCGATCTCTCCGTCGCCGCCATCGTGGCTTTGGCTTCGACGATGATGGGCATGGCCGTGCAGACCGGCGCCGGAACGCCGGTGCTGGTGCTGATCGGCATCGCCGTCGGCCTTGCCTGCGGCGCCTTCAACGGGCTGCTGGTCACGCGGCTCGGCCTGCCGTCCATCGTCGTCACCATCGGCACGATGAGCCTGTTCCGCGGCATCGCCTTCATCATCCTCGGCGACCAGGCCTACAAAGGCTATCCGGAAAGTTTTGCGTTCTTCGGCCAGGGTTATGTCTGGTGGGTCTTCTCGTTCGAGCTGGCGCTGTTCCTCTTCGCGGCGCTGATCTACTGGTTCGTGCTGCACCGCACGAGCTTCGGCCGGCGGGTCTTTGCCATCGGCAACAATCCGGTCGCCTGCCAGTTTTCCGGCGTGCGTGTCGACCGTATAAAATTCATCCTGTTCTGCCTGACCGGACTGATGTCGGGAATAGCCTCGGTGCTGATCACCTCGCGGCTTGGCTCGACACGACCGTCGATCGCGCAGGGCTACGAGCTTGAAGCCATCACCATGGTAGTGCTTGGGGGTGTGTCGATCCTCGGTGGCGCCGGCAGCATCCTGGGCGTCGTGCTCGCTGCCTTCATCATGGGGCTGGTGACTTTTGGGCTTGGGTTGCTCAACGTGCCGGGCATCGTCATGTCGATCTTCATCGGCCTGTTGCTGATCATCGTTATTGCACTGCCGATCGTCTGGCGGCGGCTGCGTCAAGGACGCTTCGCCTGATGGATAAATACGCCTTCAAGATGAAGCTCAACCCCGGCATGAAGGCCGAGTACAAGCGCCGCCATGACGAGATCTGGCCCGAGCTGGTTGCTCTGCTGAGAGAGGCCGGGGTCTCGGACTATTCGATCCATCTCGACGGGGAGACCAATATCCTGTTCGGGGTGCTGTGGCGGCGCGATCACCATGGCATGGCCGACCTGCCCAAGCATCCGGTGATGCAGCGCTGGTGGGCGCATATGGCCGATGTCATGGAAACCAAACCCGACAACGAGCCGGTGGCGGTGCCGCTGGAAACAATGTTCCATATGGCATGATCCGCGACGTCGCCGTCATCGACATCGGCAAGACCAACGCCAAGGTGGCGCTGGTCGATCTCGACACGATGCAGGAAGTGGCGCTGCGCCGAATGGCCAACGCGCCGGTGCGGCAAGGGCCCTACCCGCATCACGATGTCGAGGCGCTCTGGACGTTCATCCTGAACAGTCTCGCTTATCTCAACGGCGAAAGGCGGATCGATGCGATATCAATCACCACGCATGGCGCGACGGGCGCGCTGGTCGATCAATCGGGCGAATTGGCGCTGCCGGTTCTCGATTATGAATTCGACGGCCCCGATTGGCTGGCGCAAGAGTATGACGCCATCCGTCCACCCTTTGCCGAGACCGGCACGCCGCGGCTGCCGACCGGGCTCAATCTCGGCGCGCAGTTCTTCTGGCAGCAGAGGCGCTTCCCGGCGGAATTCGCCAGGGCCGCCGCGATGCTGATGTATCCGCAATACTGGGCGCTGCGGTTGACCGGCGTCGCCGCCAACGAGGTGACCTCGCTCGGCTGCCACACCGATCTGTGGAACCCCTGGACGTCCCACTTTTCCTCGCTGGCGGACAGGATGGGCTGGCGCCGGTTGATGGCGCCGGTGCGGCCGGCCAAGGACCGGCTCGGTCCGATCCTGCCGGTGTTCGCGCGACGCACCGGGCTCGATCTGCAAACGCCGGTATTCTGCGGCCTGCACGATTCCAACGCCTCGCTGCTGCCGCATCTGTTGTCCGACCAGCCGCCCTTCTCAGTCGTCTCGACCGGCACTTGGGTGGTGTCGATGGCGGTCGGCGGCAGGAAGGTGGAACTCGACCCGGCGCGCGACACTCTGGTCAACGTCAATGCGCTGGGCGATCCCGTGCCGTCGGCGCGGTTCATGGGTGGGCGGGAATTTTCGCTGCTGACCGACGGCCAGCCGCAGGAATGGAGCGATGACGATGTCGCCGCCGTGCTGGCGCGGCAGATCCTACTTCTGCCTTCGACGCGGCAGGGCTCCGGACCCTTTCCGCATCGCGACGCGCAGTGGGTCAATGCCGGGGGCTTGAGCCCCGGGCAGCGTTTCGCCGCCATCTCGTTTTATCTGGCGCTGATGACCGCGACCTGCCTGGAATTGATCGACGGCGATGGGCCGACGACCGTCGAGGGACCGTTCGCGCGCAACCCGCTTTTCATCCGCATGCTGGCGACAGCGACAGGGCGGCCGGTCGTCGCGTCGGAGACCTCGACCGGGACCAGCATTGGCGCGGCGTTGTTGGCGTCGGAGGGCGAACCCGGAATGAGCAAGGGCGAGCGGACCGAACCGCCGGCTGATCCGGCGTGGGGCGACTATGCAAAGGCGTGGCGGCTGGCCATTCAGACTTAGTTCCAGCGAAGCCACTGCCTGAATCGTCAGCGCTGCCCCTCATTGCCCTGCCGGGCATTTCTCCCCGTATAGTGGCGGGGAGAAAGACGCTCTCCTCGGCGGTTTCGCCAATCACCAGCGTTACAGAATGGGTGCCGGCATCGCAGCCAGCTCTCTTCTCCCCGTTGAACGGGGAGAAGGTGCCGGCAGGCGGATGAGGGGCAGCGCCGACCTCAGAGATTAGGGAGGTTTCAGCGTGCCGTCCCGTACAGCAATCCTTTGGGATCGATCTGTGGCTTTCTGCCGGCGACGACATCGGCCAGGAACTGCCCCGAGCCGCAGGCCATGGTCCAGCCGACATGGCCGTGGCCGGTGTCGAGATAAAGATTGCGGTATCTCGCCTGGCCGATGACCGGTACCGAGTTCGGCATCATCGGCCGCAGGCCGGCCCAGAACACGGCCTTCTTCTCATCGAAGGCACCCGGGAAAAGATCCTTGCCGGTTTCGAGGATGGTCCTGAAATCACTCGGCTTGAAGCTGCGGTCGAAACCGGTGAATTCGGCCGTCGAGGACATGCGCAGGCGATTGCCGAGCCTCGAATAGCCGATCAGCCGGTCCTCGTCGGCGCCGCCCATGGTCGGCCCCTTGCTTTCGTCGTCCAAGGGGATTGTCGCGGTGTAGCCCTTCACCGGATAGACCGGCAGGTCGATGCCGTAGCGGCGTCCGAGCAGGCCGCTTTCCGGCCCCATCGAGATGACGACGGCGTCGCCGGTTACCGGGCCGGCCGAGGTGACGACCGCGCGCACGCGATCGCCCTCGATGTCGAGGCCCTCGACCGTCGTGCCGAACAGGAATTTGACGCCGAGCTTCTCGGCGGCATAGGCGGCGAGCCCGTCGGTGAACTGCTTGGAATCGCCGGTCTGGTCGATCGGCGAATAGATGCCGCCGGCGATCTTCTCCTTGACGCCGGCCAGGCCCGGCTCCAGCTCGACCAGACGCTCGCGGCCGACGATCTCGATCGGCAGGCCGTGCTCGCCGAGATAGCGATAATTGTCGGTGCCGGTGTCGAGGCTCTTCTGCGAGCGGAAGAAATAGAGGATGCCCTTCCTGCGCTCGTCGTAATGGATGCCGGTGTCCTCCGACAGTTGATTGATGCAGTCGCGGGAATGGAGCGCCAATCTCAGCTTGATGTCGGTGTTTGCGCGCAGCCGCGTCACCGTGCATTCGCGCAGGAAGCGCAGGCTCCAGACATAGAAATAGGGATCGAGGCGGAGTCTCACCTTGATGCCGAGATCGTGGTTCCAAAGCGCGCGCAGGAAGGTCTTCAGCGCGGCGGGCGAAGCCCAGGCGGTGGCGTCACCGGGCGACACCAGGCCGGCATTCGACTGGCTGGTGCCGCGCGCCGCCGCCTCATGGCGCTCGATCACCGTCACCTCGTGACCGTCCCTAGCCAGATAATAGGCGGCCGCCGTGCCAACCACGCCGGCGCCGAGAACCAGGATCTTCATGCCGTCCCCTCAAGCATCATGGCGGCGGCGCGCCCGCGCGCCGCTGCATGAGGCTCAATATCGCTTCTAAAAGCGCCGGACGAGCCCTTGGCCCAACAGGTCAGCTTCTCACGGAATTCTTGCCCGTCAGGATGCGTTCCCAGGCCAGCGCGTCGTTGACGATCAGGTCGAGATCGTCGCGTTGCGGCGTCCAGCCGAGCTCCTTGCGGGCAAGCTCGGAATTGGCGACCACGGCGGCGGCGTCGCCGGGCCGGCGATCGCCCATGCGGACATCGAAATCATGACCGAAGGCGCGGCGCACGCTGTCGATCACTTCGAGCACCGAATAGCCGTGGCTGTAACCGCAATTGGCGACGAGGCTGGTGCCCCCGGCGCGCAGCCGCTGCAGCGCCAGACGGTGCGCGGCGGCCAAATCGCTGACATGGATATAGTCGCGCATGCAGGTGCCGTCCGGCGTCGGGTAGTCGGTGCCGAAGACCTGCATGAAGGGGCGCTTGCCGAGCGCGGTCTCGCAGGCAACCTTGATGAGATGCGTGGCGCCGGGCGTCGACTGCCCGGTGCGGCCCTTGGGATCGGCGCCGGCGACGTTGAAATAGCGCAGCGCCGTATAGCGGATGTCATGCGCCAGCGCCGCGTCGCGCAGCATCCATTCGCTCATCAGCTTGGAGAGGCCATAGGGCGATTCCGGCGCGAGCCGCGCATCCTCGCGCACCGGCTCCAGCCCGGCGCCGCCATAGACGGCAGCGGTGGAGGAGAAGATGAAATGCGGCACGCCCTCGCGCACGGCTGTCTCGATCAGCGTGCGGGTCTTGCAGGTGTTGTTCTCGTAATAGCCGAGCGGATCGGCGACCGATTCCGGCACCACGATCGAGCCGGCGAAGTGGATGATGGCGTCGACCTTGTTTTCGCGGATGATCCGGCCGACCAGGTCACGGTCGGCGACGTCGCCGACAACGAGCTTTGCTTCCGGGGCGACCGCCCATTCGAAACCGGTGGAAAGCCGGTCGAGCACCACGACGCTCTCGCCGGCGTCCAGCAACTCCCAGACCATATGGCTGCCGATATAACCGGCACCACCCGTCACCAAAACCGTCATCTTCTACCTCGTGATCAAGATTTATCGGAAACTGTCTCAACAGCCCCCATGCTGGAAACCCCGCCGCAAGCCTGTATTGTTTCATGCATGTCGTTCCTCCCAAAACCGCTGCGCACTTTTGGGCGACATGCACTATCCTCCCCCTAAATGTTAAACCCGTAACAGTTCCTCCCGCCCGAGGCATCTTACTGAAACAAAGCTCGTTCACACCCCGGGGAATAGGCCACGATCCGGCATCGTTAGGAACAGGGCAAAGGCGTGGCATTTTGACCGGTGGGGTCCGGTGGACGCGGCATGGGGCAGTGACTATGATCCGCCGCAAAATTGGGAAGTCGACATGAATTACCAGCGGTTCTTCGAGGATGCGATCGACCAGCTCCATGCCGAGCGGCGCTACCGCGTCTTCGCCGACCTCGAGCGCATGGTGGGCAAGTTCCCGCGCGCCATCTGGCGTTCCAACGGCCGCGCCCAGGAAATCACCGTATGGTGCTCCAACGACTATCTCGGCATGGGCCAGAACGAGGATGTGATAGCCGCCTTCCAGACCGCGGCCGGCAAGATGGGCTCGGGCGCCGGCGGCACCCGCAACATCTCGGGCACCTCCAACCCGCTGGTCGAGCTCGAGCAGGAGCTTGCCGACCTGCATGACAAGGAGGCAGGGCTCGTCTTCACCTCCGGCTTCGTCTCCAACGAGGCCTCGATCTCGACCATCGCACGGCTTTTGCCCAACTGCCTGGTGCTCTCCGACGAGCTCAACCATGCCTCGATGATCGAGGGCGTGCGGCGCTCCGGCGCGGAAAAGAAGATCTTCCGCCACAACGACGTCGCGCATTTGGAAAGCTTGCTTCAGGCTGCGGGGCGCGAGCGGGCCAAGCTGATCGTGTTCGAAAGCGTCTATTCGATGGACGGCGACATCGCGCCGATCAGGCAAATCGTCGAGCTGGCCGAGCGCTACAACGCCATGACCTACATCGACGAGGTGCATGCGGTGGGCATGTACGGACCGCGCGGCGGCGGCATCACCGAACGCGAGGGCCTGGCCGACCGCATCGACGTCATCCAGGGCACGCTTGCCAAGGCCTTCGGCACGCTCGGCGGCTACATCACCGGCACCATTGCCGTGATCGACGCGGTGCGCTCCTATGCGCCGGGCTTCATCTTCACCACCGCGCTGCCGCCGGCGATCGCCGCCGCCACCACCGCCTCGATCCGCCACCTCAAGCGCTCGCGGGCCGAGCGCGACGCGCAGCAGCGCCAGGCGACGCGCACCAAGCAGGTGCTTGCCGCCGCAGGCCTGCCGGTGATGGAATCGGCCACTCACATCGTGCCGGTTCTGGTCGGCGACCCCGAGCTCTGCAAGATGGCGAGCGACCGGCTGCTTGGCGTGCACGGCATCTATATCCAGCCGATCAACTATCCAACGGTGCCGCGCGGCACCGAGCGGCTGCGCATCACGCCGACGCCGTTCCATTCGGACGCGCTGATTGCCGAACTGCAGGACGCGCTGGTCGAGACCTGGGATGCGCTGGGCATCCCCTATGCCGGCTCCGGCCGGCCAGCCGTCGCCAAGACCGACCGCATCATTCCGCTCCTGGTGCCGAAGTCAGGCGGGTGAAGCCCGTTTTGAACTCTACTCCGGCGGCCATCCGCAGCGAGTTTCGGCTTCAGTGCAGTTCAAACAGTCTTCATCCATTTCGCCAGGCGATGCGCCGCTTCCTCGAGCTGATCGAGGCGGCGGTGGAAGCATAGTCTTAGGAAGGCTTCGCCGCCGGGACCGAAGGCGGTGCCGGGCGCCAGGCCGACATTAGCATTGTCGACGATGTCGAAGGCAGCTTTTCGGGAATCGGTGAGGCCGTCGACCCTGAAGAACAGATAGAAGGCGCCCTGCGGCACGGTGAACCGCGCCTTGCCGGTTTCGCCGAGGATGCCGCAGACGAGGTCGCGCGCGGCATGCGCGCGCTCCACCTGTTCGGCGATGAAGCCGTCACCCTCGTCGAGGGCGGCGACAGCGCCGCGCTGCATGAACTGCGCGACGCCGGAGGTCGAGTACTGGATCAGGTTTTCGAACACCTGCTGCAAGGCCGGATGGGTTTTGATCCAGCCCACGCGCCAGCCGGTCATCGCCCAATTCTTGGAAAAACTGTTGACGAACAGGATGCGGTCGTCGGCCGTGGCGATGTCGAGGAAGGACGGCGCGCGGCCATGGCCGTAGTGGAACAACGAATAGATCTCGTCGGCGATGATCCATAGGCCTCTTGCGCGGGCAAGATCGAGGATCGCCTGGAGCGTTTCCTTGTCGGCCGTCCAGCCGGTCGGGTTGGACGGCGTGTTGATGAACAGCAGCTTGGTGCGCGGCGTGATTGCGGAGGCGATCTTGTCGACGTCGCAGGACCAGCCATTGCCGGACTGGTCGAGCGTGACCGGCACCGGCACGGCGCCCGCCACGCCTGCGGCCGCGGCGAAGTTCGGCCAGGCGGGAGAGAGGTAAATCACCTCGTCGCCGCTGCCGGCGATGGCGTCGATCGCCAGCTGGATGGCATGCATGCCGGATCCGGTGACGATGAACTCCTCCTCGGCGAAGGTCTTGCCGAAATGCCTGGCATAGTAACGCGCGAGCGCCTGCCGTAGCTCGGGGATGCCCTTCTGCCAGGTATAGAAGGTCTCGCCACTGGCGAGCCCGCGGGCGGCGGCATCGCTGACGAAGGAAGGCGTCGGCAGATCGCCCTCTCCGGCCCAGAGCGGGATCAGGCCTTCGCGCAGGCGGCCATGGTTGATGACGGCGACGATGCCGCTTTCGGGTGCGGCGCGGGCTTCGGCGCGCAAGGTCTCAATGAGGGTCATGACAAATCCGTTCTTATCCCGGCATCGCTCATAGCAGATAGAAAAACAGAAAACCCCGGCCGCCAGCGGCCGGGGTTTTGGTCCAGAGCGCCCGCTCTGCGTTACTTCTTGGCGAGGAGGTCGCGTATTTCGGTCAGGAGCTGCACGTCGGCCGGCGGCGGGGCCGCAGCGGGAGCCGGCTTCTCGCGCTCAAGCCGCTTGCGCAGATTGTTCACCGCCTTGACCATTAGGAAAATGATGAAGGCAAGGATCAGGAAGTTCAGCACGACGGTTATGAAGCTGCCATAGGCGAATACCGCGCCCTCTTTCTTGGCGTCGGCCAGCGTTGCCGAATGGACGTTCGAGGACAGCCCGAAGAAGTAATTGTTGAAGTCCAGCCCGCCGAAGATCGCACCGATGATCGGCATAATGATGTCGTTGACCAAGGAATCGACGATCTTGCCGAAGGCAGCGCCGATGATGACGCCGACGGCCAGGTCCATCACATTGCCCTTGGAAATGAATTCCTGGAATTCTTTCAGCATCCGACCCTCCTTGCCGTGACGGGCCGCGCTGCCGCCTCACCAGTTGTCCTTCGGCGCTGGCCCGCGCCCACCATAACAAAAACCCCCGGTTGCAAAACCGGAAAAAAGGCCAGAGCACCGGTTTGTGTTTACGCGGCGTCATCAAAGACATATGCCCCGAAAGCCGCGATGGACTTGGGCGCCAAGCTGTGATTGCGTCATGACGGCCGGAGGAGAAAGACGGCCAGGGAGGAAGTGCGGACCGTGCAGGGCTGGTTCGTCGTTATCATCGCGATCGCGTATGTGACGCTGCTTTTCGCCATCGCCAGCGTCGGCGACCGGCGTTCGGTGGCAGCGAGGCTCGGGCGGGCACGGCCCTTCATCTATGCGCTCAGCCTCGCCATCTACTGCACCTCCTGGACTTTTTTCGGCTCGGTCGGCCTTTCCTCCGAGCGCGGCCTCGAATTCCTCGGCATCTATACCGGTCCGGTGCTGGTCTTCGTGTTCGGCTTCCCGCTGCTCAGCCGGCTGGTCCGGCTGGCGAAGAGCGAGAAGATCACCTCGATCGCCGACTTTCTCGGCGCCCGCTACGGCAAGAGCTTCACCGTCGCGGCGATCGCGACGCTGATCGCCACGATCGGCGCCGTGCCCTATATCGCGCTGCAGCTCAAGGCGATCTCGGGCTCGGTCAGCCTGATGATCGAGCACTATACCGGCTCGCCGCCCTCTTTCGATCCGTTTGTCAGCGATATCTCGCTGGTGGTGGCGATGCTTTTGGCGCTGTTCGCGGTGCTGTTCGGCACCCGCCACGCCGACGCCACGGAACATCAGGACGGGCTGGTTCTGGCGGTTGCGGTCGAGACCGTGGTGAAGCTTGCCGCATTCATAGCCATCGGCCTGATAGTGACGTTCCTGATCTTCGGCGGCCCCGGCGATATGTTCGCCAAGCTCGCTGCGAACAGCCAGGTACGCCAGGCGATGAGCTACAACACCTCGCTGGTAACCTGGCTGGTGCTGACCACCTTGAGCGGCTTTGCCATCCTGATGCTGCCGCGGCAATTCTATGTCACCATCGTCGAGAACCGCAGCGAGGCGGAGCTGCGCACGGCGACCTGGCTGTTCCCGCTCTATCTCGTGGCGATCAACCTCTTCGTGCTGCCGATCGCCTTTGCCGGCCTGTCGCTGGTCGGCGCCAAGACCAGCAGCGACCTTTATGTGCTGTCGCTGCCTCTGCTCGGCGGCCATGACGTGCTCGCCATGGCAGCCTTCATCGGCGGCCTGTCGGCGGCGACCGCCATGGTGATCGTGGAAAGCGTAGCGCTGTCGATCATGATCTCCAACGATCTCGTCATCCCACTGTTCGTGCGCCGCGTGATCAAGACCAGCACCTCGGAGAACGAGGACTGGTCGACGCTGATCCTCAATGTGCGGCGCGCGTCGATCTTCATCATGCTGTTCATCGCGTTCCTCTATTACCGGGAGAGCACCAACAGCGCGCGGCTGTCCTCGATCGGGCTGATGTCGTTCGCGGCGATAGCGCAATTCGCGCCGGCACTGATCGGCGGCCTGATCTGGCGCCGCGCCAACGGCCGGGGCGCCGCGCTCGGCATGGTCGCGGGCATCGCTGTCTGGGGTTACACGCTTCTTCTGCCTTCGCTCGCCGGCCCCGGTTCCGACATCGTCGTCCATGGGCTGTTCAGCTTCGAGGCGCTGAGGCCACAGGCGCTGTTCGGCACCGTCGGCGAGCCGCTGAACCACGGCGTGCTGTGGAGCCTCTCGGTCAACGCCCTGTTCTTCGTGCTGGGGTCACTGTCGCGCGCATCCGTGCCGCTTGAGCGCATCCAGGCGGCGATCTTCGTGCCGCGCGAGGCGGGCCCGATGCCAAGCCTCAGGCGCTTCCGCACCGCCGTCACCGTCAACGACCTCAAGGATACGATCTCGCGCTATCTGGGCGTCGAGCGCACCGAGCGCTCGTTCCAGTCCTTCGAGAAGGACAATGCCGTTTCGCTCCACGGCAAGGAGCAGGCGAGCATGGACGTCATCCGATTCTCCGAGCAATTGCTGGCAAGCGCGGTCGGCTCGTCCTCGGCGCGGCTGATCCTGTCGCTGCTCTTCCGCCGCAACGACCGCGATTCCAGGGATGCGTTCAAGCTGCTCGACGACGCCACCGAAGCGCTGCAGCACAATCGCGACCTCTTACAGATCGCGCTCGACCAGATGGAGCAGGGCATCACCGTCTTCGACCGCGATTTCCGGCTGATCTGCTGGAACCGGCAATACCGGCTGCTGTTCGACCTGCCGGACGAGATGGGCCAGGTCGGCGTGTCGCTCGACCGGATCCTGCGCCATCTTGCCGAACGCGGCGATATTCCGGCAGACCAGCGCGTGACGATGCTCAACCGGCTGACCAGCTTCGCCGGACCATGGCAGATGGAACTGAAGACCAGCGGCCGCATCCTGGAGCTGCGCTCCAACCCGATGCCCGACGGCGGCATCGTCGCCACCTATGCCGACATCTCCGGCCGCGTCGAGCAGGACCTGGCGCTGAAGCGGGCCAATGAATCGCTGGAGCAGCGGGTCAAGACCCGCACCATCGAACTCACCCGGGTCAACGAGGAGCTGGCGCAGGCGCAGATGCTGGCCGAGGAGGCCAATCTCGGCAAGACGCGCTTCCTGGCCGCCGCCGGCCACGACATCCTGCAACCGCTCAATGCTGCCCGGCTCTATTGCTCGTCGCTGATCGAGAAGGCCGGCAAGGGGCCGGCCGGCAAGGCGGCGGTCAACATCGAATCCTCGCTGGAATCCGTCGAAACCATCCTCGGCGCCGTGCTCGATATCTCGCGGCTCGACGCCGGCGCCATGAAACCGGAAGACACCGCCTTCAGTCTCGGCGGGCTGCTCGGCCAGATCGGCAATGATTTTCGCCCTTTGGCCGCCGAAAAGAAGCTGGAACTCAAGATCATGCCGTCCTCGCTCGGCGTCATGACCGACCGCAACCTCTTGCGCCGGCTGATCCAGAACCTGGTCTCGAACGCGATCAAATACACGCGCGAGGGCCGCATCCTTGTGGGTGTGCGGCGCCGGGGTGAACTGGCCGAGATCCAGGTGATCGACACCGGCATCGGCATTGCCGGCGACAAGCTCAACACCGTCTTCCACGAGTTCACGCGCCTCGACGAAGGCGCGCGCGAAGCAGAGGGCCTTGGCCTGGGGCTCTCCATCGTCGACCGCATCGCGCGGGTGCTGCGGCTCGAAATCCGCATTTTCTCCAACCCGGGCAAAGGCACGCGCTTTTCCGTCATCCTGCCGGTCGCGGAGGTCGCGGCGCCGCCGCGCGAGATCGGCAGGGCGCCGGCCCGCGCCGCCTCGACGCTTGCCGGGCTCAATGTGCTCTGCATCGACAATGACGCGCGCATCCTCGACGGTATGCGGCTGCTGCTTGAAGGCTGGGGCTGCCATGTCGAGACGGGTTCGGGATCGGAAGAACTCGTGCGCTCCGGCGCGGCGAGGCCGGACGTCGTGCTTGCGGACTATCATCTCGACGGCGGCACCGGGCTCGACGCGATCGCCAGGCTGCGAGCCGCCTACGGCCAGGACCTGCCCTGCGTGCTGGTCACCGCCGATCGCTCCAGCGAGGTGCGCGCCGCCGCAAGCCAGCTCGACATTCCGGTCGTCAACAAGCCGGTGAAGCCCGCCGTGCTGCGCTCGATGATGGCGCGCGTCAGGCCGCTGGCGCCGGCGGCGGAGTGATTTTATGGACTGCTCTCAGCCGCGATGGCCGAGACTTTTGAGATAGGCGCAGAACATGTCGGCGAGCGCGTCGGAATAGGCTTCGATCTCGCCGGCCGTCCGCTCCTTTTCCGAGAAATCCGCTCCCACGGCGCTCAGCGTCCTCATCATCAGTTCGCCGGCCAGAGTGCGGTCGGAATCCGGCGCGTCAGGAAGCGTCTCGCGCATGAAGGCCTCGACGGTCCGGTTCGCCGTCGCCCTCACCTCCTGCGCCTCCGGCGCATCCCGATAGAACGGAGCCGCGTCGTTCAGCGCGCCGCGCACCGCTGCCTCCTCGCATTCCGAACGGATGAAGGCATGGACCAGCGTTCTTATCCGCTCGAGCGGCGATAGCTCGACGTTTTCGAGGATGCCGCACAAGAGCTCGGTCGTCTGGCGCCATTCGTCGCTCTGCAGCCGGAACAGCAGCGCCGCCTTGTTCGGGAAATACTGGTAGAGCGAGCCGACGCTGACGCCGGCCTTTTCGGCGACGCGCGTGGTGGTGAAACGCTGGGCGCCTTCGCTCGCCAAAACCTGAGCAGCCGCCTGGAGAATGGCCGCGACAAGCTCTGTCGCGCGCGCCTGTTTGGGCTGTTTTCGGGTGGAAATTGAAGGGCTTGGGCGAATGATCACGGACGCGCTCGGAAATGCGAATTGGAAACCTGAAGGATTATTCGTATTTTTCGATGCAACACAAGAACCCGCCCGGAGACAGTCATGACCACCTTGACCGGAACCCCTTTGGCCCCGCTGCTCGCCCGCCTGTTCAAGGAAGCCGATGCGGCGACCAGCCCGGCGATCGCCCGGTACTCGCGCGAGGAACGGACGCGCCTCATTCACAGCAAGACCGAATACCGCCAGTTCTACGGCAGCCTGAAGGACCTGTGGCTCGCGGTCTCGCCGGAGACCGGCACGCTGCTCTACATGCTGGCGCGCAGCAGCGGCGCACGCATCATCGTCGAGTTCGGCACCTCGTTCGGCATCTCGACGCTCTATCTCGCCGCCGCGCTCAGGGACAATGGCGGCGGCCGCCTGATCACGACGGAATTCGAGCCGTCCAAGGTGGTGCGGGCCAAATCCAACCTGACGGAAGGCGGTCTGATCGATCTGGTGGAGATCCGCGAGGGCGACGCGCTGGAAACGCTGAGCAAGGACCTGCCGGACCGGATAGACCTGCTGCTGCTCGACGGCGCCAAGGCGCTCTATCCGGAAATATTGAGCCTGGTCGAGAGCCGGCTCCGGCCCGGCGCGCTGGTCATCGCCGACAATGCGGATTTCTCGCCCGAATATCTGGAACGGGTGCGCGCACCGGCCGGCGGTTACATGTCGACGCCGTTCGGCGACGACGTGGAACTGTCGATGCGGCTGAACTGAATACGCTCCAACAATAAACCCATGCTGTCCGTCGGGCAGCCGTAGGCGTTTACGTCAACCAACGCGCAATCCCGGCCTTCGGGCCTCCTGGCTTTCGAGCCTTCGACGCGTAGGTGACATCATGACCATCGTCCCATCGGCCTGGCGGGGGCTGCCGCGCCCGGCCCTGCTCGGCCTCTTCCTGTTCTTCTGCGCCGGTTTCGCCGACGGTGCGCTGGTGCCCTTCTTCCCGCTGTGGGCGAGCAGCGAGGCGAACATCCCGATCGGCGCCATCGGCCTCTTGTTTGCCTGCTACGCCGGCGGCGAACTCGTCGCCGCGCCGCTGATCGGCGGCATCGCCGACCGGATCGGCCGGCGGCCGGTGCTGATCCTGTCGTCGCTCGGTGTCGGTTGCGGCTTCATCGCGCTGTTCTTCGTCCATGGCGTCATCGCGACGGCGATCGTGCTGCTCTTGACCGGCATGTGCGAGTCGGTGCTGCATCCGACAATCCTCGCGGCAATCGCCGACGTGACCGAGCCGTCAGCGCATCCGCGCTGGTTCGGCATGGCAAGGGTGAGCTCGAGCGCCGGGCAGATCATCGGCCCGACCTGCGGCGCGCTGCTGGCGCTCGTTTCGCTGGGTAGCGTGTTCCTGGCCGGTGGCGGCATGCTAATCCTTGGCGGCATCGTTATGCTCGTCGCATTCGCCGAAACGCATGGCAGCGGTCACGCCGAAGACGAAGCGGAGGAAGAGGACGGCCTGTCGGCGCTGCTGCCGGCTTTCCGCGACGGCCGAATGGCGAAGTTGCTCGCCTGGGTCGTGCTGTTCGAGATTTCCGGCAACTGGATCGAGGCCGTCATCCCGCTCTACGCGCAGGATGCGGGCACGCTCACCCCGTCCGGTGTCGGCGCGCTGTTTGCCTATGCGGCCGCCCTGACGGTCGCTTTGCAGATGTTGGTCAGCCGGTTTGCCGAGACACGATCGGCCCTCGGGCTGGCAGCCGGCGCCGGCATCTCGACCATCGCCGCTTTTGCCCTGCTGGCGACCTCGCCGGCGATACTGTCGCTGATCGCGGCGGTCAGCCTTTGCGCGGTGGGGCAGATGCTGGTCGGGCCGCTGGTGCCGACAGCCGTCAACGCGCTGGCGCCGTCGGCGCGGCGCGCCTCCTATATGGCGGCTTCGTCGGTGGCGGTCGACCTCAAGGACTCGCTCGGACCATCGATCGGCACCGCACTCTATGCGCTGGCGCCGCGCCTGCCCTGGATCGCCGGCATTCCGCTGGTGGCCATCGCTTCGCTGGGTCTCGGCGCCGCGATCGGGCACGCTCGACATCCTTCAGGCCCGACCGAGGATGATGCCTCGTCGCAATTGGGTTCCGCCGTCGAAAACTATCGCTGACGGGCGCAGGCCACCGACCCGACGCGAAGCGACCGCATCATCGCTTCGCGCTGGTCAGTTATTGCATGTCGCCCAGACAACGACATGCATCAAAACAAAGACTTAAAGCGCGTCGCCTGAATTCGGTTCAGCGCGACGCGCTTTAGGGTGAAAAGCTTCGCCTGAGGGGTGCCTGCGGTCAGCCAACCGGCTGCACCGGGTCATTGCCGATCTTGGAGAGCTGGATGACCGCCTGGGTGCGGCTGTCGACGCCCAGCTTCTGCAGGATCGCCGAGACATGCGCCTTGATGGTGGCCTCGGAAACGCCGAGCTCGTAAGCGATCTGCTTGTTGAGCAGGCCTTCCGCCAGCATGCCGAGCACGCGCGTCTGCTGCGGCGTCAGCGCCTGCAGGCGCTTGATCAGGTCGGAGATCTCCGGGTCGGGCTCGACGCCGAGCTCGATGCCGGCGGGTGCCGCGATATCGCCGGCGAGCACCGCCTGCACCGCGGCACGGATTTCTTCCATGCTGGCCGATTTGGAGATGAAGCCGGAAGCGCCGAGATCGAGGGCGCGGCGGATGGTGACGGGATCGTCATGCGCCGACACCACCACCAGCGGCACCGCCGGATGGATGCCGCGCAGCGCAATCAGGCCGGAGAGGCCGCTGGCGCCCGGCATCGACAGGTCGAGCAGCACCATGTCGATATCCTCATTGGCCAGCACCAGGGCCTTGGCGCTTTCGAAATCCCCAGCCTCATGGATGGCGGCGACGTCGCCGATGCCGGCCAGTGCCTCCTTCAGCGCGCCGCGAAAAAGCGGATGGTCGTCGGCAATGACGAAAGTGTGGCCCGACGGCAAATATTCCTCCCCCGATCCCATCATCATTTTCGTGCTTCTTGCGGGGACCGGAATGATTATGCGGCGGCGCGGCGCTTTTTCAAGCGGCAAAGGCCGCGCGTCGGGTTTTCCCCAGGGGGCGGCCCGGTCGCGCCGGCTCAGGTCTTCTGCTGGTTCAGCTTGCCGCTGCCGTCGCCGTCTTCCTTGTCCATGTCCTTGACGATGTCCTTGAAGGTCCGGAAGAAGCGCTCCATGTAACCCATCGTCTTGTTGAAATCCTCTTCGCTGGGCAGTTGCGATTCCAGCCGGGCGGAGAGCGAATTCTCGAGCTTGGCGACGCGCGCGTCGAGCGCCTTGACCGAATTGTCCAAGCGGTCGATCTCGTCCTGGTAGGCGGCGCGCTCGTCCGCCGCCATCTTGCAGACGAGCTGACCGGTGCGCTCCTCGCAGATCGACATGGCGCCGGTCCTCGTGTCCATGCGGACATAGCCGTTGGCCGACTTCTCCAAACGGTAGTGGTCGGTCTCCTCGGAATAGGCGGAAGCGGCAACCAATGAGCAAAGCGCCGCGGGGATCAGGATGTGCTGCAGACGCATATCGTCCTCCATGAGCCAGTGAAGGCGGGCTATCACAGGTTTGCGCCGGAAATGGGGAAGAGTCGAGCTCAAGCCTTCCCCCCTCCTTCGGTTCAGACTATAGCGCGGGAATGTCTCAGATTATCTACAAGATCGCCCCCGAGGCGCTTTGGCGCGAAGCCGAAAAGAACGGGCGCTTCACCGGCGCGCCGATCGACCGCGCCGACGGCTTCATCCATTTCTCCACCGCTGCGCAGGTGCGCGAGACGGCGGCCAAACATTTCGCCGGCCAGACGGGTCTGCTGCTGATCGCCATCGATGGGAAGAAGCTGGGTGACGCGCTGAAATACGAGGTGTCGCGCGGTGGCGCGTTATTCCCGCATCTCTACGCTCCGCTCGGCCTCGATGCCGTCCTTTGGGTCAAGCCGCTGCCGCTCTGCGCCGGCGGCCACGAATTCCCGGCGCTGGAGGGCGAATGAGCGTGCTCGACCGGATCGGCCAAAAGCTGCTTTTCTCCTTCGATCCGGAAACAGCACATGGCCTGTCGATCGCGGCACTGCGCTGCGGGCTTCCGGTCGGTGCAATGGCGCCGCGCGACGCGCGGCTCAAGATCAATCTCTGCGGCCTCGACTTCCCCAACCCGCTCGGCATGGCCGCCGGCTACGACAAGAACGCCGAAGTGCCCGACGCGCTGCTTGCGCTTGGCTTCGGCTTTGCCGAGGTTGGCACCATCACGCCGCTGCCGCAGCCCGGCAATCCGAAGCCGCGCATTTTCCGGCTGACGGCGGACGAAGCGGTGATCAACCGGCTGGGCTTCAACAATGAAGGCCATGTGGCCGCCGAAAAGCGGCTTGCCGCGCGCAAGGGGCGGCCGGGCATTGTCGGCGTCAACATCGGCGCCAACAAGGACAGCGCCGACCGCGTCGGCGACTACGAGCGCGGCGTCGCCCGTTTCGCGGCCTATGCGAGCTATCTCACCGTCAACATCTCCTCGCCCAACACGCCGGGCCTGCGCAACATGCAGGCGCGCGAGCAGCTTGGCGAATTGTTGTCGCGGGTGATGGCCGCGCGCGCCGCGGCCGCCGCGCAGCCGCCGGTCTTCCTCAAGATCGCGCCGGATCTCGTCGAGGCGGAACTGGAAGACATCGCCGCCGAGGTCGTCGAGAAGAAGATCGACGGCGTCATCGTCTGCAACACAACGCTGGCGCGGACCGGATTGCGGAGCGGCGGCGTGGCCAATGAAACCGGCGGCCTCTCGGGAAAACCATTGTTCGAGCGTTCGACCGCGGTGCTGGCCCGGATGCGCAAGTTGCTTGGACCGCAGATGGCGATCATCGGTGTCGGCGGCGTCGACTCCACCGAGACGGCGCTGGAGAAAATCCGCGCTGGCGCGGATCTCGTCCAGCTCTACACCGGCATGATCTATGCCGGGCCGGCGTTGCCGGGGCGCATCGTTGCCGGCATGGCGCGCTTCGTGGAGCGGGAACGGCTCAAATCTATTGGCGAACTGCGCGATACCGGTTGCACAGACTGGTCCAAACGACTCTGATAAGCTCCCACGAAATCGGGAGGGCAGCCATGGCTGAGGTTCTGAACTCCGTCGTAGACTCGATCGGTCGAACTCCATTGGTCCGGCTCGAAAGGCTGACGGCGCAGGGGGGTGTCAAAGGCGCAATCCTCGCCAAGCTGGAATATCTTAATCCGGGCTTTTCCAAGAAGGATCGCGCGGCGCTTGGAATAATCGAGGAAGCTGAAAGATCCGGTGCCATCAAGCCGGGGCAAACGGTGGTCGAGCTTACCTCCGGAAATATGGGCACGGGCCTCGCGATCGTCTGTGCGGTCAGGGGCTATCCCTTCGTCGCGGTGATGTCGAAGGGCAACTCCGAAGAGCGCGCCCGCATGATGACGGCGCTCGGCGCGGAAGTAATCCTGGTGGACCAGTTGCCAGGGTCGGTGCCGGGGCAGGTCTCCGGTGGCGATCTGGCGCTTGTCGAGGAAGCCGCCAGAGCGGTGACGGCGGAAAGGGGCGCTTTTCGCGGCGATCAGTTCCACCGCGACGGGAACTGGCTTGCGCATTATCACGGGACCGGGCCGGAAATCTGGGACGCCAGCCATGGCGCCGTCGATGCATTCGTCGACTTCATCGGCTCGGGCGGCACCTATGCCGGGGTGGCGAGGGCGCTCAAGGAACGCAATCCCCTGATCAAGTGCTTTATCGTCGAGCCCGAGGGCGCCTCGGCCGCGGCGGGCGAGACGGTCACCCAGCCCGAACACCCCATTCAAGGCGGCGGCTACGCCATGCCGGATCTGCCGTTTCTGAAAAACGCGCCCGTCGATGGCTATCTTCAGGTTTCCGGCAACGAGGCACGCGAGACCGCGCGCCTGCTCGCGCGCAGCGAAGGTATCTTCGGCGGCTTCTCGTCTGGGGCGAATGTGGCCGCCGCGCTGAGCCTCCTACGCGGCGATCAAGCGGGCAAGACGATCGCTGTGGTGATTTGCGACTCCGGACTGAAGTACCTCTCGACCGACCTCTGGAGCTGAGAAACGCCGGCCGGAGCCGACCAATCGGGGCTAAAATGCCGTGCGCACCCTGAGTCTCAGCACCGCAAGCAAGCTCACTCCGCGCACCAGCAGGAAGACATGCAGCGACGCCCATAGGCCGTTGTTGCCGAAGGCCGGCGCCAGCGTGATGAGCGCGGCGCTGAAGGCGAGGAACGACAAGAGCATCATGTTGCGCATGTCGCGCGACCAGGTGGCGCCGATGAAGACGCCATCCATCTGGAAGGCCAGCACGCCGCTCAGCGCCGTGAAGGCCGCCCAGGGCAGATAAATGTCGGCAACTTCCCGGACCTCCGGCGAGGTCGTGACCAAAGCCACAAGACCAGCGCCGGCGGTCAGCAGGATAAGGCTGGCGAAGGCCGCAAGGCCAAAACCCCAAATCAGCGTCAGCCGTACCGCCTGCCGGAACGGGGCGGGCGCCTGCGCGCCGATGGCGCGACCGGCGAGCTGCTCCGCGGCGGTAGCGAAGCCGTCGAGGAAATAGCCGGCGAAGAGGAAGAAATTCATCAGGACGGCGTTGGCGGCAAGCGTCACCGTGCCGAACTGCGCGCCCTGCCTGGTGAACAACGCGAAGGCGGCGAGCAGCGAAAAGGAGCGGATCATGATGTCGCGGTTGAGCGACAGCATGCGCCGGTAGGCCGGCAAATCGAGGATGCTGCGGCGCGAGGGCCGCTCCAGCTTGCGGAAGCGGTTCAGCACGATGGCAAGGCCGAGCAGCATGGCCAGGAACTCGCCGGTGACCGTCGCCCAGGCGACGCCGGCAACACCCCAGCCGAGCTCGAGTCCGAGCAGGAAGCAAAGCACGATGTTGATGCCGTTGAGCACCGCCTGCAGCATCAAGCCGAGCCCGCCCTCGCCGCGCCCCAGCACGTAGCCCAGTATGGCGTAGTTGATCAGCGAGAAGGGCGCCGCCAACAGCCTGATGCGGGTATAGACTGACATCGCCGCGCTGACGCGCGGCTCGGCGCCCATGAACCATTGGCCGGCCTCGGCGAAGAGCGGCGAAAGGGCGGCAAGTATGACGCCCGCGACGACCGCGATCAGCACGGCGCGCCACAGCACCGCCTGCTCTTCCAGGGCATCGCCGCGCCCGAAGGCCTGAGCGACAAGGCCTGTGGTGCCGGAGCGCAGGAAGTTGAAGGTGGTGAAGACGACGTCGAAGACCAGCGATCCCGCCGCCAGGCCGCCGAGCAGGGCCGCGTCGCCGAACTGGCCGACGACCGCCGTGTCGACGATGCCGAGCAGCGGCGTCGTCAGATAGGCAAGCGTCATCGGCACGGCGATCGCCAGCACCGAGCGATTGGTGACGGCGAAGGACCTGGCGTTGGCTTGAGTCGCGTCCAAGGGGATTGCTGCCTTTTGATTGCGGCTTGATCGAGGACCCGATGTGCCCCAGTTTGCCGCCGTCACGCAACCACATCCGCCGGACTGCCAACCGAATTCCAAACCTGGCGCAGCCCCCGATCCATGCCGCTACAGATCGTCCATCACCCCGACTATGACGCCGGCTTCGCCGTCAACCATCGCTTTCCGATGAGCAAATATCCGCTTTTGATGGAGGCCTTGCGTATGCGCGGGCTGGCCGCGCCGGAAGCGCTCTCAATGCCCGAACCAGCGCCGGCATCATGGCTGAAGCTTGCCCACGCAGCCGACTTTGTCGACCAGGTGATCGCCTGCCAGGTGCCGGAGAAGATAGAACGCGAGATCGGCTTTCCAGTCGGCCCGCGTGTGTCGCTGAGGGCACAGCTCGCCACCGCCGGGACGGTGCTCGCCGCCAGGCTGGCGTTGAAACACGGCATCGCCTGCAACGCCGCCGGCGGCAGCCATCACGCCAGGCGGGCGCAAGGCGCCGGCTTCTGCACCTTCAACGATGTCGCCGTCGCGTCGCTGGCGCTGCTGGCCGAGGGCACCGTCGAAAATGTACTGATTGTCGATCTCGACGTGCATCAGGGCGACGGCACGGCCGACATTCTGAAGGACGAACCGCGCGCCTTCACCTTTTCCATGCATGGCGAGCGCAACTATCCGGTGCGCAAGATCGCCTCCGACCTCGACATCGCCTTGCCGGATGGCACCGGCGACGACGCCTATCTCGAGCGGCTCGCCGCCATCCTGCCGGAACTGTCCGGGCAAAGAAGCTGGGACATCGTCTTCTACAATGCCGGCGTGGATGTGCATGCCGAGGACAGGCTCGGCCGGCTGGCGCTGAGCGACGATGGCCTCAGCGCCCGCGAAGACATGGTCATCGGCCATTTCCGTAACCACGGCGTTCCGCTGTGCGGCGTGATCGGCGGCGGCTACTCGACCGATGTGCCGGCACTCGCCGCGCGCCACGCCATTCTCTTCGAGGTGGCCGCCCGACACTACTGCCTACTGCCTACTGCCTACTACCTACTACCTACTGCCTACCACTTCCTGTAGCTGGCGATCCGAAGCAGGATGAACACAGGAACGACGATCGCGGCGCCGAGCAGGATATAGCCGAGGAAGCGGTCGATGGCGTGGAAGCCGAGATTCCACAGATCCACGAAGAACTGGCGGATACCGTAGAAGACGTCCATCGGTGACCAGCCGAAGGCATGCATGACGAGGCCGACGAGGAAGGAGACCACGAGCAGCTTCAGGAGTACCCTGAGCGGCGTGTCGCCAAGAAAGCGCGTCAGTGCGGACAAGGCTTCTCTCCAGATTTTGACTGTCCGATTCGGACCGCAGGTCCAGAAATACGCAGTTGCCGACCCCGCTTCAAGTTTTGGCCGGGGAAGTTTGAGCCGTAGCCGGGCTGCTTACGTTTGACGCAGCTAATATTCGCTTGACACCGATGTTGCAGCGCAGCAACCTAGACGTGGGACTATCTTTGGAGATCCGCAAGCCAGACCCAAATCGTATCGCCGCACGCTTTCGGCACTTGCGCAGTAATCCCCATCGAGTTGCTCCATGGGACCGCGCAAGCGCCGCCGGATGTTGCCGATGGTTGGTTGTTGGATATGAATTACAGGCGTGACATCGACGGCCTCAGGGCTGTTGCCGTTCTTCCGGTAGTGCTCTTTCACTTTGGCGTCTCGGCTCTCCCGGGCGGCTTTACCGGCGTCGATATTTTCTTCGTCATATCGGGCTACCTGATTACCGGAAGCCTATTGGACGATATCGTGCGGGGGCAGTTTTCGATCGCCAGGTTCTACTGGCGCCGTTGCCGGCGCATCCTGCCGGCGCTGTTCTTTGTCTTGCTCCTCATATGCATCGCGGCCTGGTTCATCCTGCTGCCGTCGGACCTGCGCGAATTCAGCCTGAGCGTGATAGCCACCTCGACCTTCTGGTCGAACATCTATTTCTGGAAAACGACAAACTACTTCTCCATCGACGCGGTACTGCGACCGCTGCTGCACACGTGGTCGCTCTCCGTTGAGGAGCAATACTATATCTTTTTCCCGATCCTGGTGTTCCTGATCTATCGCTATTTCTCGAAGCGATGGATGACGGTGCTGGTGCCGATCATGCTTGCCAGCTTCGTTCTGGCGGTGTTGGCGACATCGATGGCGCCGACCGCGGGCTTCTACCTGTTGCCTACGCGGATGTGGGAACTCATGCTGGGCGCCGCGCTCATGCTGAAGAGACCGCCACCCCTGGCTAACGCATGGCTGATGGAACTGGTCGGCCTGGCCGGGTTCGGTTTGATCGCCTTCGCATTCTTCGCGATTGCCGAGAGCGATCCGTTTCCGGGCTACAACGCTTTGTTTCCGTGCGTCGGAACCGCCCTTCTGATCTACGCGGGCCAGGATGTGCCGGGCGCGACGAGACAGGCGACCCTTGCCACGCGCATACTCCAATTTGGCCCGCTGGTCTGGATCGGCCTGATTTCTTACTCGCTCTATCTCGTCCATTGGCCGATCAATTCGTTCGCCCACTATCTTTCGCTGCAGGCCATCGCCCCGACGACGACAATCGCATTGGTGGTTGCAAGCGTCGTGCTGGCCACATTCTCCTGGAAGTATGTCGAACAGCCATTTCGACAGAAGCGATCGTTCACCGCTCCGTTGCCGATCTTCGCCTTCTCGAGCGTGGCGATTGTCCTGGCTTGTGCTTTCGGCTTGGCCGGAGCCATGGGCAATGGCTTTGCACAGCGGTTTCCGGACTTCGAGCAGCAGCGCATCAGCGTCGGCGACTGGCGTAACGGCGTTTGCTTCAACGAGGGCGTGACCCGGATAGACAACTGGAACCTGGCCAATTGCACCCGTACGCACGGCTTTGCCACCAATGTCTTGCTGTGGGGGGATTCGTTTGCCGCGCACTATGTTTCCGGGCTCGATGCCAACATGGACAAGATTCAGGCGAACGTCATCGAGTACACCTATGCGGGCTGCCCGCCGGACCTGACTTACTTTTCCTACGCCCGCCCGGATTGCACACGCTTCAACGAGCGGGCCTTGAAACTCATCCACGATGCGGCAATCAAATCGGTGATCTTGAGCGGCCGATGGACCGACTACGAGGTCAGAGGTTTCGACGGTCTACAGAAAACGATCGACCGTCTCCGTGAGTTGGGCGTGCGTGTATATGTGATCGGCCAATCCCCGGAATTCATAGCCGACGTTCAGAAAATCGCCTTCTTCACCGGGCGAGGAAACACATC
The DNA here is from genome assembly GCF_002295065.1 of Mesorhizobium sp. WSM3859. Lineage (GTDB taxonomy): Bacteria > Pseudomonadota > Alphaproteobacteria > Rhizobiales > Rhizobiaceae > Mesorhizobium. The sequence continues at coordinate 41,124 of NZ_NSGG01000013.1, read as the reverse complement.
CTGGCCCATGGCCATGGACCCCAAGATCAACGAACGGGTGATGTCGTTCACCAAAGGCGCGACGTTCATCGATCCGCTGGCGTTCCTATGCGATGGGAAAGGCTGTTCTTACGCCGACGCCAGCAGCAGATTTCTTTACTTCGACTACGGTCATTTCTCCACCGCGGGGGCAGAGTTGGCGATTTCCAAATATTGGCCGCGTTTTACGACAACCGACGCGGTCGCGACAGCGAAGTGACAAACAGTAGACGTTTCCTTGAACGCCATCCGATCCGGCCTCCACCTCGCCCGGCAGATCGCCGGGCCGCATGGCGGCAGGGTCAGGATTCTGGACGGAAGCTGGCGAGATGCGCGCGTGCGCATCGAACTGCCCGCGCTACGATCATAAGAGCGCCGCTTTGCCGATTGCTTGCGGCGGCGGCATCATGGTAACGAGGTTGCCGACGCGGGTATGATGTAATGGTAGCCTGTCAGCTTCCCAAGCTGAACGCGCGGGTTCGATTCCCGCTACCCGCTCCAGATCATCGAGTTTGGCAGGCGGGCGGAGGGTCCTGCACGACCGCGCGAGACCCATCCGCCAATCATTCGACATTCGCGAGCTTCAGGCCCGCTTTCGCGCTACAGCCAGATGCTGATCCAGACGCGTTCGCGCCAGCAGCGGCGACGCCAGTAACCATGACGCCAGTAGCGGCGGCAGACCCTTCTCCAAACGCGCCGACGCCGGCGACGGTAGTACCGATCGCGGTAGTATCGACGGCGGTAGTACTGAGCCGGCTGCAGCAGATCTTGGTCATCCTCCTCGTGGATGGCCGGATCGGGCTTGTCCAATTCATCGAGAATTCCGTTGCCTTCGGGAATACCGGCAACCGCCTTGCTGGGTCCGGCCAGGCTTGCAAGTGCCGCCGCCCCCGCAACGCCAAGCATTCCAGTCAGAAATAACCGACGTTCCATCAAAAACCTCCCGAGCTGTTGAGCATCAGCAGCTCTTCCCTCACCCGCAACGGGCTCCAGCGAGCGACCGATCGGATTGAACGTAGAAGTAGCGTTCTCGTTCCATCACCCCACTTCGCGCAAGATGAAGTCATGCAGCATTTTCGCGGCGGGCGAGAGCACGCGATTCTTGACCGTGATCAGGCTGTAGGGCCGGACCTCGATATCGAACTCGGTCTGAACCACGTCGATAGCGCCGGCCAGCCCGTCGGCCCCCTGGATGAACCTGGCGACCTGGATCGAGACCGGCGCGATGGCGTCGGACTGCGCCACCATCACCAGCGTGAGCAACAGCGACGAGGTGTTGAGGATGCGGTCGGGCAGAGGAATGTCGCGGTTCAAAAAATTGCTTTCCATCGCCTGCCGCAGCGGCGAGCCGCCGGACTGGAACACCCAGTCATAGGCTGCCGTGTCTTCCAGCCGCACCATCTTGCCGCTCGCCAGCGGATGGCCGCGGCGCACGATGAGGCAGGCCTTCTCGACGCCGATGACGCGCGATTCGAAGAGCCGCGGATTAAGGTCGTCGGGAATGCGCGCGATGATGAAGTCGTGGCGCGAGGCGATCAGCTCGCGGGCAAGCACGTTGGAGGTCTCGACCTGCATGGTGATTTCGATGCGTGGATAGATGCGCCGGATTTCGCGAATCGCCGGCACGGCCAACTCGATTGCCGGAGCCGTCACGGCGCCGAGGAACACGGAGCCGCCCTTGCCGGCCTTGAGCTCGGCAATCTCGCGGTCGGCCTCCCGCATCTCGAGCAGGATCGAGCGGGCGCGCCGCGCGAGCGCCTTGCCATAAGGGGTCAGCGTCACGCCGCGCGGCAGCCGCTCGCACAATTTGACGTCGAGCACCGCCTCCATCTCGGCGATCATGCGCGAGGCGGCCGGCTGCGAGGTGTTCATGACCTGCGCTGCGGCGCTCACCCGTCCGTGATCATCCAGCGCGGTGATCATGCGCATGTGGCGGAGGCTCAGGCCGCTGCGCAGCAGCGTCTCGCCGTCTCCCGGCAATTTGTCGTAACCACCTGAAATCGCGCCGAAATCTTGCATTGCCGCCATGATCCTGAACCTCCGAAGCGGGTTTCCTTTCAACCCTCTAAGCCATATCAGTTTCGATATAGCAACCACCAAAGATCGCATTTGACAGTTATGTCAAAGGGACCCACCCTTCGCGCGTTCCAAGGCGCAGGGGTCGGTAACGAGCGAATTCGTATCGATTGAACTGCGTCGCGGGGCCGATTGGGAGGATACCGGAGATCGATAAAGCCGACAGAGGCGCGCCAGCGCATCTGCCCGGCTGCGCGGCCCGCGAAGCCCCGAGGTCGCGACCATCAACCAGGGAGAGTAATCGTGAAGATCATCAAGACGCTGGCCGCCGTGGCGGCCCTTGGCATTGCCGCCATGAGCTATTCGGCGCACGCGGCCGACAAGGGCCTCATCGGTGTGCTAATGCCGACCAAGACCTCGCAGCGCTGGATCAACGACGGCGATGCCGTCAAGTCCCAGCTCGAGAAGCTCGGCTACACCGTCGACCTGCAATACGCGCAGGACGATATCCCGAACCAGCTCAGCCAGCTGGAAAATGAAATCACCAAGGGCCCGAAGGCGCTGATCATCGCCTCGATCGACGGCACCACTATGGCGGACGCCCTGCAGAAGGCCAATGACGCGGGCGTCGTCGTCGTCGCCTATGACCGCCTGATCAAGAAGACCCCGAATGTCGACTACTACACCACTTTCGACAATTTCGGCGTCGGCGTGATCCAGGCGAACTCGCTGGTCAAGGGCCTCAAGGAGCGCTTCCCGAACACCAAGCCGTGGAACGTTGAGCTGTTCGGCGGCTCGCCGGACGACAACAACGCCTTCTTCTTCTACAACGGCGCGATGTCGGTCCTGCAGCCGCTGATCGATGACGGCTCGATCAAGATCAAGTCCGGCCAGATGGGCATGGACAAGGTCGGCACGCTGCGCTGGCTCGCCGCCACCGCTCAGGCCCGCATGGACAACCTGCTCTCGGCCAACTACTCGGACGGCAGCCGCGTCGACGGCGTTCTGTCGCCTTATGACGGCCTGTCGCGCGGCATCACCGCCTCGCTGCGCGCCGTCGGCTACGGCACGGACGCTCAGCCTTGGCCGATCGTGACCGGCCAGGACGCCGAGACCGCCTCGGTCAAGCTGATCATCTCGGGCGAGCAGTATTCGACGGTGTTCAAGGACACCCGCGACCTTGCCAAGTCGACCGTGGAGCTGGTCGACAAGGTGCTCTCCGGCGGCAAGCCTGAGGGCCTCGACACCAAGACCTACAACAACGACGTCAAGGTCGTTCCCTCGATCCTGCTGACGCCGGTTGAGGTCGACAAGTCGAACTACGAGAAGCTGGTCGTCGACTCCGGCTACATCAAGGCCGAAGAGCTGAAGTAATCCAGTCTTACAGGAAGGGGTCCTGCGCGGCCGCAGGACCCCTTTTCGTTCAAAAACGACCCCGGTATTGTTTTGCCGGCTTCTGTGGCGTCACGCGCCGCAGTATGTTGATTTCGCGCATGAGCCCTTCCGGAGTCCGATCCGGAGCCATGCGCCCAAGGAGCAGACCCGATGGCCTCGACGATTTTGGAGATGCGCGACATCACCAAGACGTTCCCCGGCGTGAAGGCGTTGTCGAACGTCAACCTCAGCGTCGAGGAAGGTGAGATCCACGCCATCGTGGGCGAGAATGGCGCCGGCAAGTCGACGCTGATGAAGGTGCTGTCAGGCGTCTACCCATCCGGGACCTATGATGGCCAGATCGTCTTTCGCGGCCAGGAATGCCATTTCAAAGGCATTCACGACAGCGAGCATATCGGCATCGTCATCATCCACCAGGAGCTTGCCCTGGTGCCGATGCTGTCGATCGCGGAAAACATCTTCCTCGGCAATGAGCACGCCAGCTATGGCGTCATCGACTGGGACGCCAACGAGACGCGCACGGCCGCCCTGCTCAAGAAGGTCGGGCTCAAGGAAGATCCCAAGACGCTGATCACCAATATCGGCGTCGGCAAGCAGCAGTTGGTCGAGATCGCCAAGGCGCTCAGCAAGGAAGTGAAACTCCTGATCCTGGACGAGCCGACGGCCTCGCTCTCAGAAAAGGACAGCCAGGCGCTGCTCGACCTCCTGCTCGAGTTCAAGCGCCAGGGCATGACCTCGATTCTGATCTCGCACAAGCTCAACGAGGTGAGCCGCGTCGCCGACAATGTGACGGTGATCCGCGACGGGCGCACCATCGAGACCTTGCCGAGGAAGGACATCTCGGAAGACCGCATCATCACCTCGATGGTCGGCCGTTCCCTCGACGACCGCTACCCGCCGCGCGAGCCGCAGATCGGCGAGGTCATCTTCGAGGTGAAGGACTGGTCGGTCTACCACCCGATCCACGCCGAGCGGCAGGTGATCAAGAACGTCAACCTCAATGTGCGCAAGGGCGAGGTGGTGGGCATTGCCGGGCTGATGGGCGCCGGCCGCACCGAATTCGCGATGAGCTTGTTCGGCCGCTCCTATGGCCGGCACATCACCGGCGAGGTGTCGCTCCACGGCAAGCCGCTCGACCTCTCATCGGTGAGCAAGGCGGTGGAGAACCGCATCGCCTATGTGACCGAGGACCGCAAGACCTACGGCCTCAACCTCATCGACCACATCAAGCACAATGTGACCTTGGCCAACCTTTCCGGCGTTTCCAGCCGCGGCGTCATCGACGACATGCGCGAGATGAGCGTCGCCAACGACTACCGCAAGAAAACCAACATCCGTGCCTCCAGCGTCTATCAGCTGACCGGCAACCTCTCGGGCGGCAACCAGCAGAAGGTGGTGCTGTCGAAATGGCTGTTCGCCGATCCGGAAGTGCTGATCCTCGACGAGCCGACCCGCGGCATTGACGTCGGCGCCAAGTACGAAATCTATACGATCATCGCCCGCCTCGCCGCCGAAGGCAAAGCGATCATCGTCATCTCGTCGGAAATGCCCGAATTGCTCGGCATCACCGACCGTATCTATGTGATGAACGAAGGGCGTATCGTCGGCGAAATGGCGGCAAGCGACGCCAGCCAGGAAAAAATCATGCGCGCCATCGTTCGCGGAGAAGGAAAAAAAGCATCATGAGCACAGAAAGCGCTCCCGCACCGCAAAGCGGCACAGCCGAGGACGTCAAGCAGGGCCAGCGCATCGCCGTCTCGGCGCTGACGACGAACCTGCGCGAATACGGCCTGATCATCGCGCTGATCGTGATCATGCTGTTCTTCCAGTACACGACGTCGGGCACGCTGTTCAAACCAGTGAACCTCTCGAACCTGGTGCAGCAGAACTCGTTCATCATCGTGATGGCGCTCGGCATGCTCTTGGTGATCGTCGCCGGCTATATCGACCTCAGCGTGGGCTCGGTGGCAGGCTTCATCGGCGCGCTGGCGGCGATGATGATGGTGATCTGGCCGCTGGGCATATTCTCGAATCCGCTGGTGGTCTCGATCGTCTGCCTGATCGTCGGCGCGCTGATCGGCGCGGCGCAAGGCTACTGGATCGCCTATCACAAGATACCAAGCTTCATCGTGACGCTGGCCGGCATGCTGATCTTCCGCGGCATCTGCCAGGCACTGCTTGGCGGCGGCTCGTCGGTCGGTCCGCTGCCGGCCAGCTTCAAGGCGCTGAGCTCCGGCTTCATTCCTGACGTGATCGGCCCGCTGACGCTGATCCCGCCGACGGTCAATGCCGCCGGCAAGACCATCGTCGGCAGCGGCTTGACGCTGCATATGACGACGATCGTGCTCGGCCTGGTCGCGGTGCTCGCCTATGCCTATTTCGGCTTCAGGACGCGGCGCAAGCGCGAGCGTCATGGCTATGAGGCGGAGCCCTTCCCGCTGTTCGTCATCAAGACGTTGGTCGGCAGCGCGCTGGCGCTGTTCCTGGTGTTCCAGTTCGCGAGCTACCGGGGCCTGCCGGTCGTGCTGCTGGTGATGGGCGTGCTCATCTCCCTGTTCGTCTTCGTCACCAAGCGCATGACCATCGGCCGCCGCATCTATGCCATGGGCGGCAACGCCAAGGCGGCGCAGCTGTCGGGCATCAACACCGAAAGGCTGACGCTGATGGTCTTCATCAACATGGGCGTGCTGTCGGCGCTCGGCGGCCTGATCATCGCGGCGCGCCTCGGCCAGGCCGTGCCGGCCGCTGGTCTCGGCTCAGAGCTCGACGTCATCGCGGCCGTCTTCATCGGCGGCGCCTCGGCAATGGGCGGCGTCGGCCAGGTGATCGGCGCCGTGGTCGGCGGCTTCATCATGGGCGTGATGAACAACGGCATGTCGATCATGGGCGTCAATGTCGACTGGCAGCAGGTGGTCAAGGGCCTGGTGCTGCTCGGCGCCGTCATCTTCGACGTCTACAACAAGAACAAGGCTTAAGGGCCGGAACAAAGTTCAGGAGGCATACGGGTTTCAGATCGCGAAGCTGCCGGCAACCCGTCGGCGCCAAGAAGTCCACACAAGGACCGAGCTCGCGAACGCAATCCGGACGAAGAGTTTCAACCGTGGCGGGGATCGCTCCACGCCGCGCCGGGTAAGGCTTGCTCGCGGGCGGCCGCTAAATGAGAGAGGATTCGAACATGCTGATCTCCCAGATCCTCGACGACGCCGAGACGATCCGCGTCGTCGCCCGCAATGGCGGCGGCAAGACCAGGGTCATCAATGGCGCACGCAGCGTCTATTCGCTGGCGATGGAGGCCGCGCGCACCGGTATCGGCCTCGAAGCGCTGATCGAGCGCAAGGGCTATGGCGAGACGGTTGATCTCGATGCCGTCTACAAGAGGGGCCGGCTTGTGTCGCCGATCAACCATCCGGACCCGGCGCATCTGCATCTCACCGGCACCGGGCTGACGCATCTCGGCTCCGCGGCGACGCGCGATTCCATGCACAAGAAGCTTAGCGAGGGCGGTGAGGAGGAACTCACCGATTCCATGAAGATGTTCCGCATGGGTCTCGAAGGCGGCAAGCCCGCCAAGGGACAGGTCGGCGTGCAGCCGGAATGGTTCTACAAGGGCAACGGCACGATGGCGGTGGCGCCGGGCGCGCCGCTGATGTCGCCGGCCTTCGCGCAGGACGGCGGCGAGGAGCCCGAGATCGCCGGCATCTATGTGATCGGCGACGACGGCGCGCCGTTCCGTGTCGGCTTTACGCTGTCGAACGAGTTTTCCGACCACGTGACGGAGCGGGTGAACTACCTGTTCCTCGCCCATTCCAAGCTGCGCAACGCCTCGTTCGGCCCCGAGATCCTGATCGGCGACCTGCCGGCGGACGTCCGCGGCGCATCGCGCATCTGGCGCGACGGCAAGCTCCTCTGGGAAAAACCGTTCCTGTCGGGCGAGGCGAACATGTCGCACACCATCGCCAATCTCGAGCACCACCACTTCAAATATTCGGCCTTCCGCCAGCCGGGCGACGTGCATGTGCACATGTTCGGCACCGCGACGCTCTCCTTCGCCGACGGCATCAGGACCGAGGCCGGCGACACGTTCGAGATCGAGGCGCCGGATTTCGGCCTGCCGCTGCGCAATCCGCTGGAGATCGAAAAGCCGGTGAAGGTGGCGGTGAAGGCGCTGTAGGACAGGATCGAGATTGGGGGAGAAATGAAACGCATCCGGCTGAGTTTGGCGTTCACAGGCTTGGTACTGGCGCTCGCCTGCTCCTCCTCGACCGCTTTCGCTGCCGGAAAATGCAATCCAAAAACCTACCGTGAAGCCCGTTCGGCAATGTCGAGCCGTCTTCTGGCCACCGGATACTCAAGGACGCAGGCGGACTTTCTCATGCGCAATGCGGATCGCATGACATCCGCGCTGCCCGCAACCGCGCTGAACGACAGCGGCCAGGCTTGCGGCATCGACTCCGCCAGAGCCCATGTCCTTGGATGCCTCGACAGGCAACTGTTCCCATTGGGCGCGGGCTCAAGCTCTCCGCTTGATGAAACGAAGCAGACCAAGGGATTTTGGGGCAGGAAGCGTCTGACCGTTCGAGAGCTACTCTTTATCGGCCATTTCCATGCCTGCCTCGGCGCGGCGGAAGAATATCTCTTTCGCCACTGACAGGGCCAGCGAGGATCATCGCGCGGCGCGGAAATGCTTGGAGAGCTTGAGGCCCTGCGCCTGATAATTCGAGCCGAGATCGGTGCCGTAGAGCGCCTGCGGACGCTTCAGCATGTGCTCGTAGACGAGGCGGCCGACGATCTGGCCGTGGTCGAGGATGAAAGGCACTTCGTGGCTGCGCACTTCGAGCACCGCGCGGCTGCCGCTGCCGCCGGCGGCGGAGTGGCCGAAGCCCGGATCGAAGAAGCCGGCATAGTGGACGCGGAACTCGCCGACCAGCGGATCGAAGGGCGTCATCTCGGCGGCATAGAGCGGCGGCACGTGCACCGCTTCGCGGCTGACCAGGATATAGAATTCGTCAGGATCGAGCACGATCTCGCCGGCGCCGCTCTTGTAGATCGGCTCCCAGAAATCGACGACATCCTGCGCGGCGCGCTTGTCGACGTCGACAAGGCCGGTGTGATGCTTGCCGCGATAGCCGACAAGCCCGTCCTTGTCGCCGTCGAGGTCGATGGAGAGCGCAATGCCGCCGCCGGAAATATTGGGTGGCTCGGTGGCGACCAGCATCTCGGCACGGTGAAGGTCACGCAACTCGCTTTCCGAAAGCACGGCATTGCCGATGCGGAAACGGATCTGCGACAGCCGCGAGCCGGCGCGCACGACAATCGGGAAGGTGCGCGGGCTGACTTCGAGATAGAGCGGCCCGTGATAACCGGCGGCGATCTTGTCGAACTCGTGGCCGCGATCGGTCATGACCCGCGTGAAGATGTCGAGGCGGCCGGTCGAGCTCTTCGGGTTGGCCGAGGCCGAAACCTCGGCCGGCAATGCCAGACTTTCCAGCAAAGGCACGATGTAGACGCAGCCGGTTTCCAGCACCGCGCCCCCGGTGAGGTCTATCTCGTGCAGCTTCAGCCGTTCGAGCTTGTCGGCGACCAGATGATCGGGACCCGGCAGAAAGGAGGCGCGCACGCGATAGGCCTTGTCGCCGAGCCTGAGATCGAGGCTGGCCGGCTGGATCTGGTTGGTGTCCAGCGCGCGCGGCGACTTAAGCGCGTTCGCCTCGAACAACGCCGCGATGTCCTGATCCGGAAGAATGCCTGTCTGCCGCAAAGGCTGGCTCCGTTCACAAGGCCGGGCGAGGATCTTAGCAGGCTCTTGCCGCCCGGCTGGTACAAACCTCTTAATGAAGCCGGCAATTGACGCAAGCGCGGCGCTCATTTAAAGGGTCGTTATCCCGTGGTGATTTGGCCGGTCGGCTTGCAGCCACGTTAAACAAGTCGCTAAAGGACCGTCGAGCCGCAAGGCTATATGGACCGGTTGCGACTTCGCGGCCGGTTTTTTTGTGTCTGGAAGCAGGGCTATGAGCACCAAGAAGCGCAACTGGAAACCTCAAACGGCACTCGTGCATGGCGGAACATTGCGTTCCCAGTTCGGCGAGACGGCCGAGGCGATGTATCTCACGCAGGGCTATGTCTACGAGACGGCGCAGGCGGCGGAAGCCCGCTTCAAGGGCGAGGAGCCGGGCTTCATCTATTCGCGCTACGCCAACCCGACCGTCGACATGTTCGAAAAGCGCATATGCGCGCTGGAAGGGGCCGAGGATGCGCGCGCCACGGCCTCCGGCATGGCCGCCGTTTCCGCCGCCCTCCTCTGCAGCGTGAAAGCCGGCGACCACATCGTTGCGGCGCGCGCCCTGTTCGGTTCCTGTCGTTGGGTGGTGGAGACACTGGCGCCGCGCTACGGCATCCAGTCGACGCTGATTGACGGCACCGACATCGCCAACTGGGAAAAGGCGGTCAGGCCGAACACCAAGCTGTTCTTCCTGGAAAGCCCGACCAATCCGACGCTGGAAGTGGTCGACATCGCCGCAGTCGCCAAGCTTGCCAACTCGATCGGCGCGCGCGTGGTCGTCGACAACGTCTTTGCCACGCCGCTGCAGCAGAAGCCGCTGCAGCTCGGCGCCCATATCGTGGTCTATTCGGCGACCAAGCATATAGACGGCCAGGGCCGCTGCCTTGGCGGCGTCATCCTGTCGGATAAGAAATGGATCGACGAGAACCTGCACGACTATTTCCGCCACACTGGCCCCAGCCTGTCACCCTTCAATGCCTGGACGCTGCTCAAAGGCCTGGAGACACTGCCGCTGCGCGTGCGCCAGCAGACAGAGAGCGCCGGCAAGATCGCCGATTTCCTGGCCAGGCGGCCGGAGATCGCCCGTCTCATCTATCCGGGCCGCGCCGACCATCCGCAGGCCGATGTCGTCAAGAAGCAGATGTCGGGCGGCTCGACATTGATCTGCCTCGACGTCAAGGGCGGCAAGCAGGCGGCCTTCGCCTTCCAGAACGCGCTCGACATCGTGCTGATCTCGAACAATCTCGGTGACGCGAAGAGCCTGATCACCCATCCGGCGACGACGACGCACAAGAACCTGAGCGACGAGGCACGGGCCGAACTCGGCATAGGAGCGGGTACACTCCGGCTTTCCGTCGGTCTGGAAGACACCGACGATCTGCTGGAGGACATCGAGCAGGCGCTGAAGGCAGCCAGATAAGCCTGTAATACCGCGCCTCAGGCGATCTCCTCGAGCTCCGTCAACTCGCGGGTGTGAATAGTCATGGCGTTGCCCCGCCATTCGACGGCGCCGCCGAACCAGGCGCGCGCCCAGATGGCGGGCAGCATGACGTCGCGCACGATCATCGCGGTGATGCTGCGCAGCGACAGGTACCAGCCCTTGGCCAAGGCCAGCAGGCATTCCGGCAGATAGGCAATCGCCAGCACGCACAAGGCCGTGGTGGGAAGGCTGACGCCGGCGCTTGCCGCGGCAATCAGCGCCAGCAGCAGCGGCACCGCGCCGCCCGTCAGGATCTCCGGCGCGAAGAACAGCGGGAACGTGACCCGGCGCAGCCGCGCCCAGCGCGTCTGTCGCGACCAGATCTCGGCGAAGCTGCGCTGTCCGAGCGGCTGCTCGAAAGGCGAGGCGACGAGATTGACGCGCAAGCCCAGGCCGTTGACCAGCTTGGTGGCGGCGGCGTCCTCGGCGATCTCGGCCGCCAAGGCCTGGATGCCGCCATTGGCGTCCAGCATCGGCTTGTTCCACAGCATGCTCTTGCCCTGGGCGAAGCCGAGGCCGATCGCCTCGCCGGCATATTGCCAGCGCGCCTGCAACGTGTTGAGGAAGGCACATTCGACTTCGGCCCAAAAGCCGTCCGGCCGCGAGCCGATCGGCGTCGAGCAGACCAGGCCGGTGTCCGGCCGCCATGCCGCCATCAGGTGCTGGACATAATCCCTCGGCATCAGCACGTTGGAATCGGCGAGGATCACCCAATCGTGCCTGGCCGCCTGCCAGCCCTTGACGCAGTTGTTGAGCTTGGGATTGGCGCTGATACGGTCGTCACCGACCAGGAGTCGCGCCGCCACCTTCGGGTGGCGTGCGACCGCCGCATCGATGAGCCTGACCACCGGGTCCTCGGCATGCGCGACGCAGAAGATCAGCTCGTAGCGCGGCCAGTCGAGCGAGAAGGCGCGCAGCAAGGTCTCTTCGGTGAACGGCTCGACACCGCGAGACGGCACGATGATCGAGACCGGCGGCCGCGCGGCGGCGGGCGGCGCAATGACATACCGCCGCCTCAGCCGTGACGCGGCGAGCAGGATGCTGGCGAGATTGGAGAGAAGAAGGGCTGACGAAGCCAGGCCAGCTGCGATAGTCAGTTCCATCGAGATCTGGTCACTCCCGAAAGGCCAAACGCGGCCGTTTCATCAGTCACAGAGCGCCCGAGTCGCCCGGCACGGTTTGTGCACACCAACATTGTCATGTGTCACTTAAATGACATTGTTTTTCGGCACGTGCGCTACAAGGCTGGCAGGATGGTCGGTGCTGCGCGTCTAACAGCGAAGCGCGACGAAATGTTCCGCTGCGGCAACTGGAGTGGCCCATGTATCGCGCCGTGACGCGCAACATCGAAGTGCTGGTCAGGCCCTTCTATCTGGAGGATCGATCCGATCCGTCGGAGAACCGCTATGTCTGGGGCTATCAGGTGACGATCGACAACCGCTCCGACGATTTCGTGCAGCTTTTGTCGCGCTATTGGCACATCACCGACGGCCAGGGCCGTGTCGAGGAGGTGCGCGGCGCCGGCGTCGTCGGCGACCAGCCGGAGCTCAATCCCGGCGACAGCTATCAGTACACGTCAGGCTGCCCGCTCTCGACACCGTCCGGCATCATGGTCGGCCACTACACGATGCGCAACGGCCGCGGCGAGACGTTCGACATCGCCATTCCGGCATTTTCGCTCGACATGCCGGGGACAAGGCGGACGGTGAATTAGACGATTGGCTCTTTCTCCCCGTTTACGGGGAGAAATGCCCGGCAGGGCAATGAGGGGCAGCGCCAGCTTTCCGAGAATTTCGTCGAGGCTCACGACAGCGGCGCCCACGGCAGACGCTATGATCGCCTGCGTTGGGCGCGCCGCCCCTCATCCGCCCTTCGGGAACCTTCTCCCCGTAGAACGGGGAGAAGGAACGGGCGTCACTGCGCCGCGAACTCGGCCGGGTCGAAGTCGTATTGCGTCGAGCAGAACTCGCAGGCGACATGGATGCCGCCCTCCTCGGTCGAGTCCTTGATCTCCTCGGCCGAGAAGCCCTGGAGGATGCCGTGGATCTTCTCGCGCGAGCAGGAGCATTGGTCGTCGACCGGCACGCTACGGAAGACGCGCACGCCGTGCTCGTGGAACAGCCGGTAGAGCAGCCGCTCGGCGCCCACCGTCGGGTCGATCAACTCCGTCGGCTCGATGGTGCCGAGCAGCGCCAGCAATTCCTGCCAGGAATTGTCGGCCGGGTGGTCCGTCAGCTCGCGGTCGTCGCCGTCGCCGCCCGAAATATCGGGAATGCGCATGCGCTCCGGTGCCTGAGGCAGGAACTGCGCCAGGATGCCGCCTGCCCGCCACTGCTCGCGCGCGCCGGCGGGGCCGGGCGTCACCAGCTTGGCGACCGACATCTTGATATCGGTCGGGATCTGCTCCGACTGACGGAAATAGGTGCGCGCGGCGTCCTCGAGCGAGGTACCGTCGAGCTGGACGATGCCCTGATAGCGCTGCGTGTGCGCGCCCTGGTCGATGGTCAGAGCCAGCACGCCGTTGCCGAGCAGTGCCTGCTGCGAGGTCTCGCCGGCGGCGGTCAGAGCCTGCAGCCGGTCGGCGTCGAAGCGCGCATAGGCGCGCAGCGCATGCGGCGTGGTGAAATCAGCCACCAGCATATCGACCGGCCCGTTGGTGCGGGTTTGCAGGATGAACTTGCCTTCAAATTTCAGCGAGGTGCCGAGCAGCACTGTAAGCACGCAGGCTTCCGCCAGCAGGCGGGCCACGGGCTCGGGATAATTGTGGCGGCTCAAAATAGCGTCGAGCATCGGCCCGAGCTGCACGGTGCGGCCGCGCACATCGAGCGGCGCGACCTCGTAAGGCACGACGTGGTCGTCGCCGGCGAAGCCGAATTCACCGAGTTGGGGTTTATGCTCAGCCAAGGTCTGGGTTTCCAACATGACAAAACTCCGGGGCGCAGCCATGCAACCCGGTGAGCCGCATGCGTCGAAGCGCGTTCAATTTACGTGATGGCCCGCAGATAGGCATCACATATCCCCGGATCAAGTCGACCCCGATCGGGCCGGAAGCGGGCAGGTCCGCCCCTCTCAAGCGCCCAGGCACCAAGCCAGCACCGCCTTTTGGGCGTGCAGCCGGTTCTCGGCCTCGTCGAACACCACCGAATTCGGCCCGTCGATCACATCGTCGGTGACCTCTTCGCCGCGATGCGCCGGCAGGCAGTGCATGAACAACGCATCGGGCTTGGCCTTGGCCATAAGCGCCGCGTTGACCTGATAGGGCAGGAAGACGTTGTGACCGCGGGCGCGGTGCTCCTGGCCCATCGAGACCCAGCTGTCGGTGACGACGCAATCGGCCTGGTCGACGGCTTCCTCGGCGGACCTGGAAAACCGGACCTTGCCGCCATTGGCTTTAGACCAGTCGACATATTTCTCGAAAGGCTCGCTGCCTTCCGGCACCGCGACATTCAAGTTGAAACGGAACCGCGCCGAGGCTTCGAGCAGCGAGTGCAGCACATTGTTGCCGTCGCCGGTCCAGGCAAATGTCTTGCCGGCCACCGGACCGCGATGCTCCTCGAAGGTCATGATGTCGGCCATGATCTGGCAAGGATGCGTGTCGTCGGTCAGCCCGTTGATGACGGGAACCGTGGCGTTCTCGGTGAGCTCCAGCAGCCGGTCGTGGGAGGTGGTGCGGATCATGATGGCGTCGACATAGCGCGACAGCACTTTTGCCGTGTCGGCGATGGTCTCGGAGCGTCCGAGTTGCATCTCGGTACCGGTCAGCATGACCGTCTCGCCGCCGAGCTGGCGCATGCCGACGTCGAAGGACACGCGCGTGCGTGTCGACGGCTTGTCGAAGATCATGGCCAGCACCTTGCCATCGAGCGGTTTGGAGCGCTCGCCCGCCTTGAGCCGGGTCTTTCGCGCCATCGCGTCGTCCAGCATGATGCGCAGGTCGCCCGCCGAAACGGCGGATAGATCGGTGAAGTGGCGGACGCTCATCGGCAGGTTCCAGAAACTATTTCGCGGCTTCGGCTGCTATCGCGTCGGTCAGGCCCTTGGCGCCGCCACGGATGCGCTTCAGCGCCTCGCCGATCTCCTCGTCGGTGACGGTGAGCGGCGGCAGGAGGCGGATCACATTGTCGCCCGCCGGCACGACGAGCAGGTGCTGGTCGCGCAGCGCCATGTTCACCTTGGTGTTGGGCATGGCGCATTTCAGGCCGAGCATCAGGCCAGTTCCCCTGATGCCCTCGATGACCTCGGGAAATTCGTCCGCGACCGCCGCAAGGCCCTGTTTCAACAACAGCGCCTTGCGCTGCACGTCCTCGAGGAAGCCGTCGGCCAGCACCACGTCGAGCACGGCATTGCCGACCGCCATCGCCAGCGGATTGCCGCCGAAGGTGGTGCCGTGCACGCCGGCGGTCATGCCGGTCGCCGCCTCGTCCGTGGCAAGGCAGGCGCCCATCGGGAAACCGCCGCCGATGCCCTTGGCGATCGCCATCAGGTCGGGCGTGACGCCGGCCCATTCATGCGCGAACAGCTTGCCGGTGCGGCCGATGCCGCACTGGACCTCGTCGAAGATCAGAAGCAGGCCGTGCTGGTCGCAAAGCTGGCGCAGCCGCTTCAGCGATTGCGTCGGCACCGGGCGTATGCCGCCCTCACCCTGCACCGGTTCGATCAGGATGGCCCCGGTCTCCGCCGTGATCGCCTTTTCCGCGGCGTCGATGTCGTCATAGGCCACCTGGTCGAAGCCCTCGACCTTGGGGCCAAAGCCTTCGAGATATTTGTACTGGCCGCCGGCGGCGATCGTCGCCAGCGTGCGGCCGTGGAAGGCGCCCTCGAAAGTGATGATGCGAAAACGCTCGGGATGGCCCTTGACGAACTGATAGCGCCTGGCCGTCTTGATGGCGCATTCCAGCGCCTCGGCGCCCGAATTGGTGAAGAACACCTTGTCGGCAAAGGTGGCATCGACCAGCCGCTCGCCCAGCCGGCGTTGTTCCGGGATCTCGTAGAGATTGGAAACGTGCCAGAGCTTGGCGGCCTGTTCGGTGAGCGCCGCGACCAGATGCGGATGGCTGTGGCCCAGCGAGTTCACGGCGATGCCGCCCGCGAAGTCGAGATATCGCTCGCCCTTGTCGGTGACCAGCCAGGTCCCCTCCCCACGGTCGAAAGCCAGGGATGCGCGGGCAAAGGTCTCGTAAAGCGCCGAACCGCTCATTATATGCGTCTCCGGAACCGGAAATCAAAAAAGCCGCCAATGCGGCGGCCTTTGCGGCTTATCATGTTTTTCGGCCATGAAGTCAACGAAAACGTCACGCAGAAGCGCGTGGCAAGCCCCGACGCCACGCCGGCTCATGAGCAGGCCGGCAAGTTGGGGAAAACCGTAAAAACCGAATCGGTGTTGCCTTTGGGACTCTTGTCACCGAGTCAGCGCATAAGGTATTTGTAGTCGAGAAATAACTATATTTCGTGCGGCGGACCTAAATCACCCGGTACATGTGGTGTCGTTTGCCCGGCGAGAGCCGGCTCGGGAAAGGATTCTGGCCGCCGCACGCATTAGCAGGAGCGCGGTCTCATGAACTGGACTGACGAGCGGGTAGAACTTCTGAGGAAATTGTGGTCGGAGGGTCTGAGCGCAAGCCAGATTGCCGCACAGCTTGGCGGAGTGAGCCGCAATGCCGTCATCGGCAAGGTGCATCGCCTGAAGCTGTCGGGCCGCGGCCGCGCGACGGCTGCCCCGGCACGCCAGAAGAAGGTGACGCAAGGCGCCTCGATGCAGAAGTCGGTGGCCCGCGCCGCGAGCCCGGCGCGCCATGTGACGGCGACTATCGGCGCCACCGCGCTGCAGGTGCAGTTCGACGCCGAGCCGGTCGCTCGCCACTACATCCGCCCGGTTGAGAACGTCGTGGTGCCGATCTCGCGCAACCTGCAGCTTGTCGAGCTGACCGAACGCACCTGCAAATGGCCGAACGGCGATCCGCTGTCGGAAGACTTCAGCTTCTGCGGCAACGACGCCGCCGAAACGGGGCCGTATTGCAAGTATCACTCCCGGGTTGCGTTCCAGCCGGCGGCGGAACGGCGCCGCGCTCGCTGAATAGCGAATAGCGAATAGCGAATAGCGAATAGCGAATAGCGAATAGCGAATAGCGAATAGAACGGCTTGGCTTCGGTGATAGGGAGCAAGCCGTTTTTTCCGTTGTTCCCTACTCGCTACTCCCTATTCGCTATTCACTTTTTCACAGCCACCCGTTCTTCTTGAACCGCCAATACAGGAACGCGCAGATCGAGGCCATCACCAGCAGAATGACGGGATAGCCATATTCCATCCTCAGTTCCGGCATGTCGGAGAAGTTCATGCCGTAGATGCCGGCGAAGGCCGTTGGCACCGCCAGGATGGCGGCCCAGGAGGCGAGCTTCTTGGAGATCGCGGTTTCCTGGCTCTGGCCGACCAGCAGACTCGCTTCGAACGCAAAGGCGAGGACCTCCCGCAGGCTGTCGATCTTTTCCTGCACGGTGCGGATGTGGTCGGTCACGTCGCGAAACAGCGGATGCATGGCGGCATGGATCTGCGGCAGGTCGGCGCTGGTCAGCCGGCGGCAGACCTCGACCAGCGGCAAGGCCGCATTGCGCAGCCGCAGCAGGTCGCGGCGCAGCATGTAGAGGCGCTCGATATCCGAACCAGTCATCGGCTTCAGAAGCACCTTGTCCTCGATCGCCTCGACCTCGTCCTCGATCTGCTCCAGCACCGGCATGTAGTTGTCGACGATGAAATCGAGGATGGCGTAAAGGACGAAATCTTCGCCCTTGGCCAGCGAGTGCGGGCAGCTTTCCCAATGCTGGCGCACGGCGGCGTAGGAGGTCGACGGGCCGTGCCGGACGCTGACAATGTAGCCAGTGCCGACGAACAGATGCGTCTCGCCGAAGGTGACGCGACCGTCGATCAATTGTGCGGTGCGCGCGACGATGAACAGGGCATCGCCATATTGCTCGATCTTCGGGCGCGCATGCGGGTGCTCGGCGTCCTCGATCGCGAGGTCATGCAGGTGGAATTGCGCTTGCACCCTGAGCAGAAGGTTGCGGTCGGGCTCGAGCAGGCCAATCCAGACGACATGGCCGGGCTTTGCCGCCCATTCGCCGGCCTGTTCTATGGCGATGTCGGCGACACGCTTGCCGCCCAAATAGACGCTGGATGCAATGATGCCCGACGTTAGGGCCGGGGTCAGGTTCCGAACTTGTTCCATCGCAAACCTCCCGAGACTGCGACTGACAAAATCGCTCTGCCTGGAAGAGCTTAGCCTAAATCAGAAAACCGTTCGAGAGGCGCCCGTTCACTTAGCCGGCACCGCGCCGGGCAGCACCACCTTGTCGGTCTTGTCGCCCTTCGGCCGGTCGGCGGGCATCTGGTCGCCGGTGACGATGTAGTAGATGGTCTCGGCGATGTTGGTCGCATGGTCGCCGATACGTTCGATATTCTTGGCGCAGAACAGAAGATGCGTGCAGGGCGTGATGTTGCGCGGATCCTCCATCATGTAGGTCAAAAGCTCGCGGAACAGCGAGGTGTACATGGCGTCGATCTGGTCGTCCCGGTCGCGCACGAAGCCGATCCTCTCGACCGAGCGCGAGGCGTACACGTCGAGCACTTCCTTAAGCTGCGTCAGCGCCAGGTTGGCAAGCGCCTCGATACCGCGGAAAAGACGGTTCGGCTGGCGGCCGTCGACCGAGGCGACCCGCTTGGCGACGTTCTTGCCAAGATCGCCGACACGCTCGATATCGGCCGAAATGCGGATCGCGCCGACGATCTCACGCAAATCCGTCGCCATCGGCTGGCGCCTGGCGATGATGACGATGGCCTTGTCGTCGATCTCGCGCTGTCCCTCGTCGAGGACGACGTCGTCCTGGATGACCTTCTGGGCAAGGCCATGGTCGACATTGACAAGGGCCGCGACAGCCTGCTCGACCATGCGCTCGGCATGGCCACCCATCGCCGCAATGCGCTTGGACAGGAATTTCAGCTCTTCATCGTAGGCACTGACAGTATGGACGGACTGCATCGATATGCCTTCCCGGTTTTTGCCGGCTGGTGCGTTCCCTCAATCTGTCGCTGATACGCGAACCGCATGACAGAAAGAAGAAAATCCCGGTTGGCAACCGGTACACGATCAGCGAGCCGGCAAATGAACCGTGAACGCCGCACCCTTGCCGACTTCCGACTTGATCGACAATCTTGCGTTATGACGGGTCAATATATGCTTGACGATCGAAAGGCCAAGCCCGGTGCCTTTATGGGTGCGGCTGTTTTCGACATCGACGCGGTAGAAGCGCTCGGTTATGCGCGGGATGTGTTCTTCGGCGATGCCCGGGCCGTAGTCTCTTATGGTGACGTCGATACCTGGGTCCTGACCGTCCTCGACGCGTGCCATGGAGACGGTCACGCGTCCGCCTGACTGGCCGTATTTGCAGGCATTCTCCAGGAGATTCTCGAAAACCTGGAAGAGTTCGTCGCGGTCGCCGGGGACGGAAACCGAGCCATCGATGAAGTCCCGCTCGATGACGATGCCGTTTTCCGCGGCCAGCGGCCCGAGCGAATCGATGACGCTGTCGATCGTCTGGCGAAGATCGACCTCCGTGCCCGGCCGCAGATAAGGCTTCATCTCCAGCCGCGAGAGCGAGAGCAGATCATCGATCAGACGGGCCATGCGTCCCGTCTGGTTCTGCATGATCTGCAGGAACTGGTCGCGCGCCGCCGGATCGTTGCGGGCCGGCCCGCGCAGCGTCTCGATGAAGCCGGCGATCGAGGCGAGCGGCGTGCGCAATTCATGGCTGGCATTGGCGATGAAGTCGGCCCGCATGCGATCGATGCGGCGCGTCTCGCTCTGATCCTTGAACACCAGCACATAGAGGCCCGTAGCGTGGCCGACCGTCGACGCGCTGACCCGGTATGTCCGCTCCACCGGCAGCTTTTCGGTGTAGTCGACGGCATCGGCGGCGACTTGTCCCGACAGGATGCCGTCCAGCAGCGCCTGCATTTCCGGCGCGCGGAATTTCAACGACAACGACATGCCCGGCGCCAGCCCGCCGAAGGCGGCGAAGGCGGCTGCGTTGGCGTGGACGATGGTGGCGGAATGGTCGAGGATGATCAGCGGGTCGGCGACAGCCGCGGCCAGATATTCGCCGGAGAGCCGCTGCAGCCCGCTGGCCTCGATCGCGGCCGCCGCATCAGCCGACTGACGCTCAGCGTCGGCGGGCAGCATCGCAGCGGATACCAACAGGGCCAAAGCCAGCAACAGCACCAAGGTGGAGGCGCCTGCGAATGAATAAGCCACAAGGACCGCGACAAGGCCCGCGCCAAGCAGCCAGCGATTGCGCCACAACCGCGCCGCCAGGGCTTGTCCCTTACTGTCTTGCTCCGCGCCCGTCTCAGCCATAGGCCCGCGCCATCCCGCATCCCGTCGACCGGTCAGCAGTCTGCCGGACCGGCCTGGCGCATGGCCTGAAAATCAGGATCGATTTTCGCGAAGGTTCATGCGCAAAATCAACATGCTACAGCGTCTTTGCGCCCGGAAGGGCGCTTTGCTGCACAGGCTCCATAGCATGAGTCCGCAAACTGGAAAGGTTCGTCTGGATGAAAAAAGCCAAGCAAACGGCTGAAGCGGTGCCGGCCACGGCACCGATCGCGATCAAGATCGGCGGCAAGGAGCGCGAGTTCGACATCGACAATCCGGTGCTGCCGGACTGGATCGAGGACAACAAGCTGACTGCCGGCGGCTATCCTTACGACAAGAAGATGAAAGGCGAAGATTACGAAAAGGAACTCGAGCGGCTGCAGATCGAACTGGTCAAGGCGCAAGCCTGGCTGCAGGCGGCCGGGAAGCGGGTGATGGCGCTGTTCGAAGGCAGAGACGCGGCCGGCAAGGGCGGCACGATCTTCGTGGTGCGGCAATATATGAACCCGCGCACGGCGCGCAACGTCGCGCTGACCAAGCCGACGCCGACCGAGGCCGGACAATGGTACTACCAGCGCTATGTCGACCATTTCCCGACAGCCGGAGAATTCGTGACCTTCGACCGCTCCTGGTACAATCGCGCCGGTGTCGAGCCGGTCATGGGGTTCTGCACGCCGGAGCAGCACGAGAAATTCCTCGACGAGACGCCGCATTTCGAGCGGATGATCTGCAACGAGGGCATCCATTTCTTCAAATTCTGGTTGAACATCGGCCGCGAAACACAGCTGGAGCGGTTTCATGACCGCCGCTGGTCGCCGCTGAAGAACTGGAAGTTCTCACCGATGGACGTCGCAGGCATCGGCAAATGGGACGACTACACCAAGGCGCGCGACCAGATGATCGAGCGCACGCACAAGGAATTCTCGCCCTGGATCATTGTGCGGGCCAACGACAAGCGCCGTGCCCGGCTTGCGGTGATCCAGCGCATCCTGCTGTCGCTGCCCTATGACGGAAGGGATCTCGACGCCATCGGCAAGCCCGACAAGAAGATCATCGGCGAAGGGCCTGGGTTCCTGAAGGACTGACGCAATGTCGCCCGGAAGTGCGCGGCGGTCCCGGAAAAACGGATACACCAATCAACAGCATGAATTACAGCGCCGCGCGGCTTTCGGCTTGCGCGGCGCTGAGACTTTCATGCCGGCCGCTCAGGCGGCCAGGCGGGCTATCCGCTGCAGCCGCTTCAGCGTGGTGTCATCCTGAAGCGCCTGCTGGAACAGCGTGATCTCGTGGTCGATACGATCGCACAACACCGCCGTATCGCCCTTGAGAAGGCTCCGCGTCTGCAGCAATGCCGCCACCGGCTTCTTGGCGAGCTGTTTCGCCCTCGTCAGCGTTGCTTCTTCGGCGCTGCCTTGCGTCACGATCTCGCCGACCAGGCCGAGCGCCTTGGCATCCTCGACGCCGAGCGTGTCGCCGAGGCAGAAGAAGCGGAAGGCGCCGGCATAGCCGAGCTTCTGGGGCGCCAGGATGCTGGTCGCCGCGTCCGGCACCAGGCCGAAATCGACGAACGGCACCCTGAAGGTGCTGCCCCTCGAGGCGATCACCATATCGCAGTGGAACAGGATGGTGCAGCCGACGCCGACGGCATCGCCGTCGACGCAGGCAAGCACCGGCTTGGGGAAGGTCGCCAGCATGCGGAACATGTCGGTGACGGCGGCGATCAGTTCCCGGTGCTTGGTGGCATCGAGGAATTCCGAGAAATCGCCGCCGAGGCAGAAACAGCCGGCAAGGCCACGCAGCATGACGACACGGACCTCATCATTGACCGCCGCCTCGCGCAAGGTTCTGGCAAGGCTCGCATAGGCGTGCCGGTCGAGCACCGGCCTTCCGTCATGCGAGGACACGGTGACGACCAGCGTGTGGCCGCGCAGTTCCGGTTCGGGATGGAAGCTCATGACCGCCTCCTCACGAAGCCTGCTTCAGGCCGAGCAGGCCGGGATAACCCCGGTTCAGCACCGGCAGGAAGTGGTTGCGGCGCTGGCGCACGATATCGAGCGTATGCTCGGTGAAGGTGAGCAACGTCGCCACGACCTGCTGGTTGCCATAGGTGCGCTGGTAGCCGAGCGGCTTTGCCAGGAAGTGCAGCTGCAGCGCCCTGAGCACCCACATCGGCTCGAACTCGATGATGACCTGGTTGACGTTGCGCTTCAGTCCCCATTCGACGAAGCCGGCGATCAATTCGGTGCCGACCGTCGAGACGCCGCGCTTGCCGTCGCGAAAGCCCGGCGCCACCGCGTAGCGGGTCAACTCCCAGACATTCGGTCCCGAGGGGGACTGCCCCTCGCAGAGATCGGACAGCACGTCGGTCAGAAGATGCGGTCGAGTGGTCGGCAGCATGCGCTGGTAGCCGGCCAGTTCGCCATTGCGGATCACAAGGTGATGTTCGGCCTCGTCATGGTCGAACTGGTCGATCTCGAGCTGGTCCGAACGATCGAGATCGGTCCATCCCATCTCCTCGACGAAGATCTTGTAGCGCAGGCGATGCACAGCCTCCCAAAGGTCGGGGCGTTCCATCAATTCCTGAGTGGTAAGGGCGAAAAGCATTAGCCGTCTCCTGGGCTTAAGAGGATGATACGGCCGGGCTTTCCCGAAAATATTACGCGAACGCGTAGGCAAGAATTTTAGGCCAGCACGGCCGACCTGGCTAATATAGCCACGCCTAATGGCGTCCGCGACTGCCCGCACACGGTTGGGGATGCCCAGTTTGATTTGGCGTTAAGAAATCATTAGCTCTCTCCCAAGAGGGAGATTCGGCTGCGTTTTTCTGAAATATCACGTGATCGATAAGCTGACATTTCTAGGTCGGCACGGCCGACCTAGCTGATATAGCCACGCCTAATCGCCTCCGCGACCGCCTGAACCCGGTTGGCTGCCCCGAGTTTGCTCTTGGCGTTAAGAAGATGTTTCTCGGAAGTGTGTTCCGAGATGCCTAAAATTTGAGATATCTCCCATTCGGACTTGCCAACGGCCGCCCATTGCAGGCATTCCCGCTCACGTGCCGTCAATTCTATATGGTCGACGAGCTTGTCGGCCTTGGTGTGCAGTTGCATGGCGCGGCCGATTGCATAGGTCGACGCCAGCGACACCATTCCGAATTCGGCATCCGACAATTCAACGGATTCGCCTCCCAGCGAGACCATGACGATCTGGCCGTCGAGCGTCACCAACGGAAACGCAAGGCCGTCGCGCAGCTTGAACTGGCGAGCGTCGCCCATGACCTCATCGCTGCTCTTGTCGATCACGGCGTTCTTGGACGCGTCCCGCCATTGGAACGGCGCCTGAAGCTGCTTCATGTGACTGACGACCGGATCGTGGTCGACATAGTTGCGCGCCACGTAGCGCTCCAGCCATTCGCCGGGCCAATCGCAAAGCATCACATGCTGTTTCTGCCGGCCGCGTGGCGTGCCGGGCTGCGGCACAGTTCCCGCCATCAGGGCGGTCAGGCCAAAATTCGAAGTGACGGCCAGCAGCCTCTCGCAAACCGCCGCCGCGGTGCCAGCATTCTGCAACTGGTCTATATATTCCAGAGTTCTGTCAAACAGGCCCATCGCAACATCTACCCCATGTTGCTTCTGCTTCTTCGTTACCGACAGTAGACGCTCGAAAACCCCTTCGCCATCAACCACGGGTCGCAATGGTCTCCGCAAAACCGGTAGCTTCCCCCTTCCGGCACGGAGGTTCATTTGCAACGGACTGAACCATACGCTGAATTTAGCCGCTTGAAATCAAAAACCGTTGTGCCTGCATCATTTTCATAGGAAAAGCCTCCGAACGGGGACGAGGTCGGAGCCATATCGTGATCTTGCGGTGGATAACTCTGGTCCTGATATCCGCACTTGCCGGCGTATTGCCCTTTGCCGGCGCGACTCAAGGCGCGGAGCCGCAGGTGCCGATGCTGTGGGACGCCAAGGAGCGGTTGCCGAAGCCCGATCTCTCCGCGCTGCCGCGGCTGAGATTCCTCACAACCACCGATTTTCCGCCCTTCAACTTCCTCGACGGCTCGGGGCGCCTGTCCGGTTTCCACATCGACCTGGCGCGGGCGATCTGCGCCGAACTGGACGTCGTTGACAAATGCCAGGTCCAGGCCCTGCCGTGGAACGAGTTGGAGGATGCCCTGCAGAAAGGCGAAGGCGAGGCAATCATCGCCGGCATCGCCGCGACGCCGGAGAGCCGCGAGAAATATGCCTTCTCGCGCTCCTATATGCAGTTCCCGGCGCGCTTCATCATGCCGAAGGCGAAAGCCTTCGCCGAGCCGGTCCTCGACAAGCTGCGCAGCAAGCGGGTCGGCGTCGTCGCCGGCTCGGCGCATGAGAAAATGCTGCGCGACTATTTCGCCACCGTGCAGGTGGTGACCTTCGGCACACCGGAAGACCTTTATGCCGGTCTCAAGGCCGGCAAGATCGACGCCGCCTTCGGCGACGGCATGCGCTTCGCCTTCTGGCTGGGCGGCTCCGACGCGGCCGGCTGTTGCCGCTTTGCCGGCGGCCCGTATCTGGCACCAGAGTATCTGGGCTCAGGCATGGCGATCGCCACCAGGGCGGGCGATCCGGCACTGGCCGCCGCCTTCGACTATGCGCTGCAGGAAATCTCGATCAAGGGCGCCTTTGCCGAGTTTTATCTGCGCTATTTCCCTGTCAGCTTCTTCTGACGCATCTCGCCCGAGGGCGCGCGGCGAGGCGCTTTCAGGTCAGCGTGCGCAGCCGCGCCTTGGCCGCTCGGGCAATTGCCGCAACCGTCAGCGTGTCGAGATCGAGCTTGAGGCGGATGAGTTGCAGCACCCTGACCTCCTCCATGCGCATTTCGAGATCGACGGCGGCGACCTCGAAAGCGGCGGCGTAAGCGGTGTCGCGCAGCCGCTCGGGCAGCGCTTCGGCAACGCGCGCCAGCACGCCTTCCAGCCCACCCTTCTCATGCAGCGCCTTCTGGCAGGCTTGCGCCACCGGAATCAGCCTGTCCTGGTTGAAGTCGACGAAGACCGGCCAGGAACGAATGACGTCGCCGATCCGCGCCAGCTCGACATCGGTCATGTCACGATCGGAAGCCGATGTGATGACCATCAGGTAGATCAAGGCTTCGTGCGTCGTCAGCAAAGGCATTCGAAACTCCTTGAGTGTGCGGCTCGAACGTAGGAGCGCAATTGTGGCGCCGCAAGGAAAACCGCCGCAAATCGTTGACGCTCCGGCCTGTCGCGCCTAGAGACCGGTCGACAAATCTCATCCGCCGCAAGACGGCCATGACTGGAACTTCGACATGACGGGATCAAACATCATCGATCTCACCCCCGAGATGCTTGCCGCGGCGGCCGAGACCAAGGCCTGGCCGTTCGAGGAAGCGAAGAAAATCATCGCCCGCTACAAGGGCAAAGAGTTTCCCGAGACCGTCCTGTTCGAGACCGGCTACGGCCCGTCCGGCCTGCCGCATATCGGCACCTTCGGCGAGGTGGCGCGCACCACCATGGTACGGCATGCCTTCCGGGTGCTGACCCAGGACAAGGTCAAGACCAAGCTTCTGTGCTTCTCCGACGATATGGACGGCATGCGCAAAATCCCGGACAACGTGCCGGACCGCGCCGCGCTCGAACCCTATCTGCACATGCCGCTGACCTCGGTGCCCAACCCATTCGGCGGCGACTATGCCAGCTTCGCCGACCACAACAACGCGATGCTGTGCCGCTTCCTCGACACGTTCGGCTTCGATTACGAATTCGCCAGCGCGACGCAGTACTACAAGGCCGGCCGTTTCGACGAGGTGCTGCTGCGCGCCGCCGAACGCTATGACGAGATCATGGGCGTGATGCTGCCGACGCTTGGGCCGGAGCGTCAGGCGACCTACAGCCCGTTCCTGCCGATCTCGCCGAAGAGCGGACGCGTGCTCTACGTGCCGATGATCAATGTCGACGCCAAGGCCGGCACCATCACTTTCGACGACGAAGGCACCGAGACCACGCTGCCGGTCACCGGCGGCCATGTGAAGCTGCAGTGGAAGCCGGATTTCGGCATGCGCTGGGCGTCGCTCGGCGTCGATTTCGAGATGTTCGGCAAGGACCACCAGACCAATGCGGTGATCTACGACCGCATCTGCAACATCCTCGGCGGGCGCGCGCCGGAGCATTTCGTCTACGAGCTGTTCCTCGACGAGGAAGGCCAGAAGATCTCGAAGTCGAAGGGCAATGGCCTGACCATCGATGAATGGCTGACCTACGCGCCGACCGAGAGCCTCGGCCTCTATATGTATCAGCGGCCGCGGCAGGCGAAGAAGCTCTATTTCGACGTCATCCCGAAGGCGGTGGACGAATATTACGCCTTCCTTGGCGCCTATCCGCGCCAGGACTGGAAGGAGCGGCTCGGCAATCCGGTCTGGCACATGCATGACGGCAACCCGCCGGCCATCGACCTGCCGGTGCCGTTCGCGCTGCTGCTCAACCTGGTGAGCGCCTCAAACGCGCATGACAAGGCGGTGCTGTGGGGCTTCATCTCGCGCCACGCGCCGGGCGTGACGCCGAAGACGCACCCGGAGCTTGACCGGCTGACCGGCTACGCGATCCGCTATTTCGACGACTTCGTGAAGCCGACCAAGGTTTACCGTGCCGCCGACGAGGTGGAGCGCGAGGCGCTGGCGAGGCTTTCCGAGGCGCTCGGCGCGCTGCCGCAAGGCGCCGACAGCGAAGCGATCCAGAATGCCGCGCTCAATGTGGCGCGCAAGATCGAACGCTACCAGGACCATTCCAAGCAGAGCCCGGAAGGCGGACCCGGCGTGTCGGTCGCCTTCTTCCAGATGATCTACCAGGTGCTGATTGGGCAGGAACGCGGCCCGCGCTTCGGTTCCTTCGCGGCGCTCTACGGCGTCGCCGAGACGCGCGCGCTTATTGAGCGGGCGCTGGCTGGTCAGCTGGCGGCGTAACGGCGCCGCTATCGGCCGGCAGGATCGAATCCGGCGCCACCGGCGCCGGACCTGACATGGCTGGCACCGCCGGCAGGCCGTCAAGCTTCGGCGCCGGGCCGAAAATACCTTTCCTGGCCGTGCGGGCCTTGTTCTCGGCCTCGACATAGGGGCCGCCTTGCGCGGCGCGCGCCCAGCCGTTCTCGACCAGCCACTGGCCGATGTCCTGGTTGCCGATATGGCATTCGGCGGAAATGGTGTCGCGGCCGCCCTCCGGCGGCACCGCGCAGGCGACCGCGCGGCCGCGCAGGAAGGCACGGAAGGCTGTTCTGGCGCGCGCGCCGCAGGCCCAGCTCTGGCCCTCGTCGCTGCAGGTTTCGTCTGCCTTGACCGCGTCCACGCCGGACACGGCGACCGCATAGCCCTTCGCCTCGATCAGCCCGGCGGCGATGGCGACCGGCTGGAAGAGCTTGGTGCCGTTCCAGTCGCCCGGCATCTTCGTTTTGGGCGGCTTGGGCGGCCCGGCCAGCGCCAGATCGCTGAGCGGCGCACGCGGTTCCACCCGTTCGAGTTCCTCGTCCGACAGTTCGGGCGGGGCCACGACGTCGGGATCGATGGCCCTCGAGTGAACAACGGGGTTCGGTGCCTGCGGAGCGGCCGGCGCGGGAATGGCCGAAGTCATCGGCTCTTCCGGGGGCATATCCGCGCCGGAAGCGGAGAGCGTATCGTTGCCGGCGGTGGAGAGCGCTTCGGCGATGGGATCGATCTGATCGACCGTGATGACGCTCTCATGCCCCTTGACCACGCGGCCGCCTGCCGCGACGAGCGCGACCATCACCGGAACCGCCAGAACCGTCAGGACGATCTGAAGAAGCCGCACCAGCCCGGACCTACTGGCTCGCCCAGACGATGCGCGCCACCCATTCGATTTCGCGCGTCGGGATGTCACGGTCCGGGTGGGCGGGGTTGAGCGAAACCAGCACGATCGATTTAACCGTTTGCCGGTCGAGCACCTTAGCCATCACCTCCCCGGCGGTGGTCTTGACGACGACGCGGTCGCCCTTGCGCGTCGGCGCGCCCGGTTCGACGATCAGCACATCGCCATTGCGGTAGAGCGGCAGCATGGAATCGCCTTGTACCTGCAGCGCGTAGGACGTCTCGGTCGCCCGCGCGGGAAGCTCGACCAGATCCCAGCCCTGCCCCGCCGGATAGCCGGCATCATCGAAGAAGCCTCCCGCGCCGGCCTGCGCAAAGCCGAGCAGCGGAACCGCGCTGCGATGTAGGGCGACGGAGGCAGCGCGCCCTTCGACAAGTCCGGTGAATTCCTCGAGCGACGCGCCGGTGGCCTCGATGATCTTGGCCAGCGACTCGGTCGAGGGCCAGCGCGGCCTTCCGTCGGAAGACAGGCGCTTCGACTTGTTGAAGGCCGTCGAATCGAGGCCCGCGCGCCGGGCAAGGCCGGAAGCCGACAGCGAATAGCGCTCGGCGAGAGCGTCGATTGCGGCCCAGACGCGATCGTGTGAGAGCAAGTCCGCTCTCCTTCGAAAACAGGAAAAAATGCCTCAAGCCTGTCTAGCGCGCGACCATCTGATTGTCCACTGGCGAAGCGTCGGATCACCGACAATCAGACGTGCTTGGCCTGTTCGCGCAGATTCCTGTGCGAGGCCATGAACGCCCGCTCGGCTTCGGTCGGCGGGCGTGAACTGGCGGCGTGGCCGAGCGCCGCGACGACCTCGTCGATGTCGAGGAAGCGGCGACTGCTGCGGTCATAGACGCCGCCGGTGGTCAGGATCAGCGCCGCGGTCTCGCCGCCATCGAGAACGAAACGGTGCCGGCCGATGACGGACGTACCTTCCCAGGTTTCGATCGATGAGACCACCTCGAAGCGGCGCCACAACTTGATTTCACGCACATAGGCCACCTGCAGGCCGCCGATCATCGGCGCCCAGCCATTCTTGCGCGCGAGCGCGATCAGACCGACGCGCAGGAAGATGTCGATGCGGCCGAGATCGGCCAGCATCATGTAGCGCGCATTGTTGAGGTGAAGGTTGAAATCGATGTCGGTCGGCAGGCAGCGAAAGGCCAGCCGGCTCTCATCGCCGACAACATAAGGGCCACGGCTCGACGCCGTGGCCATGGTGCGCGCCATTCGCCCCCAGACATACATGCTGGTTGGTCAGGCCGCTTCTCTGACCTCACCCTTTTGGTAGGGGTCGAAGCGCTGGTAGAAGGTCTCGCCCTTCTCGGCCATGTCGAGCAGCAGCTTCGGCGCCTTGAACTCGGCGCCATACTTCTTCTGCAGGCCCTTGGCGATCTTGACGAAACGCTTGGCGCTGATGCCGTCGATGTAGGACAGCGCGCCGCCGGTGAAGGGCGCGAAACCGAAGGCGAGGATCGAGCCGACATCGGCCTCGCGCGGATCGGTGACGATGCCTTCTTCCATCACCCGCGCCGCTTCCAGCGAGATGGTGACCAGCAGGCGCTGTTTCAGCTCCTCATAGTCGACCGTCTCGGGCTTCAATTGCGGGTAAAGATCCTTGAGGCCCGGCCACAGCTTCTTCTTCGCGGGCTTCGCCGGATAGTCGTAGAAGCCTTTGCCGTTCTTGCGGCCGAAACGGCCATGCGTGTCGACCATGGTGTTAATAAGCGCCATCTGCTTGGGATCGACGGCCTTCTCGCCCAGATCCCTGATGGTCTGCTTCATGATCTTCTGGGCAAGATCGACGGCGGTCTCGTCGGTCAGGGCCAGCGGGCCAACCGGCATGCCGGCGGCCTTGGCGGCATTCTCGATCATCGGCGCCGGGACGCCTTCGATCAGCATCTTGTAGGCTTCCGACATGTAGCGCAGCACGCAACGGTTGACGTAGAAGCCGCGCGTGTCGTTGACGACGATCGGCGTCTTCTTGATGGCGCGCACGAAGTCGAAGGCGACGGCCAGAGCCTTGTCGCCCGTCTTCTTGCCGAGGATGATCTCGACCAGCATCATCTTGTCGACCGGCGAGAAGAAGTGGATGCCGATGAAGTTCTTCGGCCGCGCCGAATTCTTGGCCAGAGCGGTGATCGGGATGGTGGACGTGTTCGACGCGAAGATCGCCGATGACTTCAGCACCGCTTCCGCCTTCTGTGTGGCGTCCTTCTTGACGGCTGAATCCTCGAAGACCGCCTCGACGACCAGATCGCAGCCGGCGAGGTCGGCATAGTCCGCCGTTGGCGTGATCAGCGACAGAAGCTTGTCCTTGTCTTCGGGCTTGGCGCGGCCCTTCTTGACCTGGTCGGCCATGAGGCTGTCGGAATGCGCCTTGCCCTTCTCGGCCGAAGGCAGGTCGCGGTCGAGCAGCACCACCGGAATGCCGGCTTTTGCCGTGACATAGGCGATGCCGGCGCCCATGAAGCCGGCGCCGAGAATGCCGATCTTCTTGAACTTGGTGTCCAGCACGCCTGCCGGACGGCGCGCGCCCTTGTTCAGTTCCTGCAGCGACAGGAACAGCGAGCGGATCATCGCCGCCGCCTCCTTGGTCTGCATGATCTCGGTGAAATAGCGCTGCTCGATCCTGAGCGCCGTGTCGAAGGGCACCAGCAGGCCTTCATAGACGCATTTCAAGATCGCGGCCGCCGCCGGATAATTGCCATAGGTCTCGCGGCGCAGGATGGCGATGGCCGGCGGCCAGAGATTGGCGCCGGCGGCCGAATAGATCGGACCGCCCGGCAGCTTGAAGCCCTTCTCATCCCAGGGCGCGACCGGCTTCAGGCCGTTCTTGATCATCGCCTTGGCTGTCTCGACGAGCTTTGCAGGCTCCGCGATCTCATGGATCAGGCCCATCTGCTTCGCTTTCTGCGGCGTGAGATTCTGGCCGGTGGTCAGCATCTGCAGTGCCTGCTGCTGATCGGTCAGCCGCGGCACGCGCTGGGTGCCGCCGGCGCCGGGGAAGATGCCGATCTTCACTTCGGGCAGCGCCATCTTGACCTTGTCGCTGTCAGCTGCGACGCGGCCGTGGCAGGCGAGCGACATCTCGAAGGCGCCGCCCATGCAGGTGCCGTTGATCGCCGACACAAACGGCTTGCCGCAGGTCTCGATCTTGCGGAACAGGCCGGTCATATAGCCGGCATTCTCGAACAGCGTCTTGGTCGCCTTCTCGAGATCCTTCTCCTTGTCGACGGCGAAGGTAGCCAGCATCTTCTGCAGCATGGTGATGTCCGCGCCGCCGGAGAAAGAGTCCTTGCCGGAGGTGATGACCGCACCCTTGATGGCGGCATCGCCGGCCACCTTGTCGACGATGGCGTTCAGTTCGCGCATCACCTCTTCGGTGAAGACGTTCATCGAGCGGTCCGGCATGTCCCAGGTGATCAAGGCAATGCCGTCGGCGTCCACGTCGAGGGTGAAATTGGTGTAGCTCATAATCTCTCTCCCTCAGACGCGTTCGATGATGGTGGCGGTGCCCATGCCGGCGCCGATGCACAGCGTGACCAGCGCGGTGTTGAGGTCGCGGCGCTCCAGCTCGTCCAGCACCGTGCCCAGGATCATGGCGCCGGTGGCGCCGAGCGGATGGCCCATGGCGATCGCGCCGCCATTGACGTTGATCTGGTCATGCGGAATGTCGAAAGCCTGCATGTAGCGCAGCACGACGGAGGCGAAGGCCTCGTTAAGCTCGAACAGGTCGATGTCCGACTGCTTCATCCTGGCGCGCTTCAAGAGCTTCTCGGTGACGTCGACCGGGCCGGTCAGCATCAACACCGGCTCGGAACCGATATTGGCGAAAGCACGGATGCGGGCGCGCGGCTTCAGGCCCATCGCCTTGCCGGCCTTCTTGGAGCCGAGCAGCACAGCGGCGGCGCCGTCGACGATGCCGGACGAATTGCCGGCGTGATGGACGTGGTTGACCTCCTCGACCTCCGGATGCTTCTGCACGGCGACCGCGTCGAAGCCGCCCATTTCGCCGGGCATGACGAAGGACGGGTTGAGGGAAGCCAGCGACTGCATGTCGGTCGAAGGCCGCATGTGCTCGTCATGGTCGAGGATGGTAAGGCCGTTCTGGTCCTTGATCGGGATCACCGAATTCTTGAAGCGGCCTTCGCTCCATGACTTGGCGGCGCGCTTCTGGCTCTCGACGGCATAGGCGTCGACGTCGTCGCGGGAAAAACCGTATTTCGTGGCGATCAGGTCGGCCGAGATACCCTGCGGCACGAACCAGCCGGGGAGACCGACGGAGGGGTCCATGAACCAGGAACCGCCGGACATGCCCATGCCGACGCGCGACATGGATTCCACGCCGCCGGCGATGACGATCTCGTCCGCGCCCTGCGCGATCTTGGCGGCGCCGAAATTAATGGCGTCGAGGCCGGAGGCGCAGAAGCGCGAAATCTGCATGCCGGGCGCCGAGGTCGCGTAGCCGGCCTCGAAGGCGGCGGCGCGCGGAATGACGGAGCCCGCCTCGCCGACCGGATCGACGCAGCCGAAGATGATGTCGTCGACAGTGCTGGTGTCGAGCCCGTTGCGATCGCGCAGCGCTTCCAGCGTCCTGGCCGCGAGCCGCACCGCCGGCACCTCGTGCAGCGAGCCGTCCTTCTTGCCCTTGCCGCGCGGCGTGCGCACGGCGTCATAGACGTAAGCCTCAGTCATTTTCGTGCTCCTTGGCTTTGCCAGTCGCCGCGCTCAGAGGGAGCGCCCGATCAGCAATTTCATGATCTCGTTGGTGCCGCCATAGATGCGCTGGACGCGGGCGTCGCGGTACATGCGGGCGATCGGATATTCATTCATGTAGCCATAGCCGCCATGCAATTGAAGGCATTCGTCGACGACTTTGCCCTGCAGATCGCTGAGCCAGTATTTGGCCATCGAGGCGGTCACTGGGTCGAGGCCGCGATCGATGTGGCGGGCGACGCAGTCATTGTAGAAGACACGGCCGATCGTGGCCTCCGTCTTCAGCTCGGCCAGCTTGAACTGGGTGTTCTGGAAATCGATGACGGCCTTGCCGAAGGCCTTGCGCTCCTTGACGTAGTCGATGGTGAGCGCCAGCGCCCGCTCGATCATGGCGATCGCGCCAGTGCCGATCTGCAGGCGCTCCTGCGGCAATTGCTGCATCAGTTGAACGAAGCCCTTGCCCTCCTCGTGGCCGAGCAGGTTGGAGGTCGGCACGCGAACGTCGTTGAAGAACAGCTCGGAGGTGTCGTTCGACTTCAGCCCGATCTTGTCGAGGTTGCGGCCGCGTTGAAAACCTTCGACCTCGTCGGTCTCGACGACGATCAGCGACGTGCCCTTGGCGCCCTTGTCCGGATCGGTCTTGGTGACGACGATGATCAGGTTGGCGAGCTGGCCATTGGTGATGAAGGTCTTGGAACCGCTGATCTTGTAGTGGTTGCCGTCCTTCTCGGCGCGGGTCTTGACGCCCTGCAGGTCGGAGCCGGCGCCAGGCTCGGTCATGGCGATGGCGCCGATCAACTCGCCGGTCGCGAGCCTGGGCAGCCATTTCTGTTTCTGCTCCTCGGAGCCATAATGCAGGATGTAAGGGGCGACGATCGAATTGTGCAGGCCGATGCCGAAGCCGTCGACGCCGACATGGCCGATGGCCTCGATGATGGCGCTCTCATGCGCGAAGCTGCCGCCAGAGCCGCCGTATTTCTCCGGCATGGAAGCGCAAAGCAGGCCCGCCGCTCCGGCCTTCAGCCAGCTCTCGCGGTCGAACATCTCGTTCTTCTCGAACTCGTCATAGCGCGGCGCGATCTCTTCGGCCATGAAGCGGGACGCCATGTCGTAGAGCATGCCGACCTCGTCCGCTGCCCAGGCGGGCTTCGGAAGACCAAGAATTTCGGCTGGATTTGTCGCCACGATTTCCTCCGCGTTCCGACAATTGTGGGCCGGCGGCGCCGGCCCGCCAAACCTAGAACGCTTCCGCCGGCAGCGCCATCAGGGTGTCCGCGCCGCAGGAAATGCGGGCAAGGCGCGTCGACGTTTCCGGCATGATACGATCCATGAAGAAGCGCGCCGTGACCAGCTTGGTGTCGTAGAACGACGCAGCGCCATTGGCGCCATCCGCGAGCTTCGTCTGCGCGGATTTCGCCATCTGCGCCCACATATAGCCCAGCGCGACAAGGCCGAAGAGATGCATGTAGTCGGTCGAGGCGGCGCCCGCATTGTCGGGCTTGGCCATGGCGTTCTGCACCAGCCACATGGTGGCGGCCTGGAGGTCGTTGAGGCCCTTCTTCAGCGCCTTGGTGAAGGGCGCCATCTTCTCATCAGTGCGGTTCTCCTCGCAGAACTCGCCGACCTCCTTGAAGTAGGCCTGCACGGCGCGGCCGCCGTTCTGCGCCAGCTTGCGGCCGACGAGGTCGAGCGCCTGGATGCCGTTGGCGCCTTCATAGATCATGGCGATGCGGGCATCGCGCACGAACTGGCTCATACCGTGTTCTTCGATATAGCCGTGGCCGCCGAACACCTGCTGCGCCATCACGGCGTGATCGAACCCCTTGTCGGTCAGCACGCCCTTGACCACCGGCGTCATCAGTCCGGTGTAATCGTCAGCGGCCTGGCGGTCCTTGTCGTCGCCGGAACGATGCGCGACGTCGGACTTGATCGCCGTCCACAGCGCCAGCGCGCGGCCCCCCTCGTTGAAGGCCTTCATTGTCATCAGCGAACGGCGGATGTCGGGATGGACGATGATCGGGTCGGCCTTCTTGTCCGGCGCCTTGGCGCCCGACAGCGAACGGCCCTGCAGCCGGTCCTTGGCGTAGGACACGGCGTTCTGATAGGCGATCTCGGAGACCGAAAGCCCCTGCAGGCCGACGCCAAGGCGGGCCTCGTTCATCATCGTGAACATGGCCTTCAGGCCGCCGTTCAACTCGCCGAGCAGCGTGCCCTCGGCCTCGTCATAATTCATGACGCAGGTCGAATTGCCATGGATGCCCATCTTCTCCTCGATCGAGCCGCAGGAGAGCGTGTTGCGTTCACCTGGATTGCCGGAGGCATCGGGCTTGAATTTCGGCACGATGAACAGCGAGATGCCCTTGACGCCTTCGGGCGCGCCCTCGACGCGGGCCAGCACCAGATGGACGATGTTGTCCGACATGTCGTGCTCGCCGGCGGAGATGAAGATCTTTTGGCCGGAAATCCTGTAGGTGCCGTCGCCGTTGGGAACGGCCTTGGTGCGCAGCAGGCCGAGATCGGTGCCGCAATGCGGCTCGGTGAGGTTCATGGTGCCGGTCCAGCCGCCCTCGATCAGCCGCGGCAGCCAGGTGGCCTTCTGCTCGTCGGTGCCATGGGTGACGATGGCAGCGATCGCGCCTTGCGTCAGGCCGGGATACATCATCAGCGCCATGTTGGCCGAGATCATATATTCGGAGACGGCGGTGTGGACGGCATAGGGCAGACCCTGGCCACCGAACTCGGCAGGTGCGGCAAGTCCCATCCAGCCGCCCTCACGATACTGGTCGTAGGCGTCCTTGAAGCCCTTGGGCGTCGTCACCGAGCCATCGTCATGACGCAGGCAGCCTTCCATGTCGCCGACGCGGTTCAGCGGATGCATGACGTTCTCGGCGAGCTTGGCGCCTTCGGCGAGGATCGCCTCGACCACATCGGGCGTCGCGTCCGAGAAGCCCGGAAGATTGGAATAGCGCTGATAGCCCAGCACGTCGTTGAGCACGAACAGCGTGTCCTGGATCGGCGCCCTGTAGATCGTCATGCCTTCCTCCACCCTTACAGCCCCGGCTCCGACCAGCAAGTCGCCTGTCCGCGTCCTGGACAGGAGGCCGAGCCAATGTCGATGCTCCGATAGCAAATATTGACGTTTGCGTAAACGTCAACTTCGTCGCAGCCAAAAATTTTTGTGAGGGGTCCGGCATTGCGACGACAAAAAAGCCGCGCGGCCGTAGCCACGCGGCTTTCCATTTCCGGGGTTTTCGCCGTTGAAGGCGAGGTGCGATCAGCCGGCGGCGCTGGCCTGAGGCGCCGCCGTGCGCTCGCTGAGCATCTGGCGCACGGTCTTCATCGAGTTGCTCAACTCGCCGATAGCATCGTCGATCAGCGCCCGCTGCTTCTGCAGGCGGGCGAGCTGCTTCTCGGACTTGTCGAGCGCCAGTCGCAACTGCTTGGTGTTGGTGCCGGTCGGATCATAGAGATCCATCATCTGCTTGACGTCGCGCAACGAGAACCCGACCTTGCGGCCGAGCAGGATCAGCTTCAGCCGAGCCTTGTCACGGCGCGTATAGAGACGGGTCGAACCGTCGCGGTGCGGATTGAGAAGGCCCTTGTCTTCATAGAAACGCAGCGTGCGCAGCGTCACGCCGTATTTCTTGGCCATCTCGCCGATGCGGACGAATTCCTCGCCGGCCTCGGCCGGAATGTCATTGGTATTGGCCGCGGCTTCGCCGGCCGAAACGAGTTTCATGGTCACTGGCTTTCCCCTGGTGGCGTCGCGGTCGCGGACCAAGCGTCGCCTGAATGGAAGCGGGGGCGTGCTTCCAATCGTGGTTGCAACAAATCAATCGCAAGAGGCACGGCTTCGCACCTTTTACGTTTACGTCAATCCTATACCGATAGCCGCAAGGTGACGCAAGGGCGTTGTCGGATCCGACCTTTATGCCGCACCCATGTGCCGGGCTTATCAGGCGGCTCACGAATTCTGCCCGTCTTCTTAAGCTTGGTTAACGCCTTGTTTACCACGTTGGGCGAAATGTGCGCATGTCGGTCACCCGTGGTTATCCTGTAGCGAATTTTTCACGGTTTTCGAAGCGCGGGTAAAACCCGGGAAGCTCGCCTTCCTCCGCAGCAAAACCGCTCGGCTCGCTTCGTATCCGGCAGGCTACTGGGAAACCGGTCTTTGGCCGGCCACTCTGAACACGGGCGCATCGATGAACAGCAAGCGGTCCTATCTCGATACACTCAACGCCGGCAGGCAGCGCCGGCCGCACGCCTCGCTCGAAGAGCTGAACCGCTCGCTCGAAACGCTGGAGCAGCGGCTGGACCGGACGCGCGCCGACATGCCCGATCGCCCCGACCCGCGGCGGCCGACCGCCGAGCCGCGTTACCCAAGCGCGCAGCCTTACGGCCAGGCGCCGCGCTGGTATGAGGATCCCTATTCCGCGCAAAGGCCCCTGGACCGGGCGCCGCAAAATCCGGCGCCGCAGAGCCCGCGGCCGCAGGAGCGGGCCCCGCAAAACCCCGCGCCCGCCTATCAGGCAATCGCGCGCGACATCGACCGGGTGCGCGGCCAGGAAGACAGCGTCGCCATGGTCGGCAAGATCGCCGTCGAGCTGCGCGGTCTGCGCGAGGAACTGCGCCACCAGATGACGGCAGGCCTGCAGCGCGAGTTCGAAGCCTTCCGCCAGGATATCGACCGCGCCCTGCAGTCCAACAGCCAGCGCGGCGAGGTGCCCGACAAGAGCAGCGCCGAGCTCGGCCTCGAGTTCGAGCGGCTTTCGGGAGCGATCCAGTCGCTCGCCGAAAAAAGCGACGACCGCAGCGTCAATCTGCTGCGGCTGGAACTGGAACAGGTGAAGGGCGCTCTGGACACGTTGGCGCGCGAGGAAAGCGTGCAGAAGGTCGACCGCCGCTGGGACGATTTCGACCGCCGCTGGAGTGCCTTCGAGGACCGCGTCGATGCGGACCAGCGCAAGCGCGCGGAAGGGCCGAGCCTCTCGGTGCTGACAGACCGGCTCGAGCAGATCAGCAGCGCCGTCAACAGCCTGCCTGAATCGCTTTCGCTGCGCTCGCTGGAGGAAAAGGTGCGCACGCTTGCCGGTGCGGTCGACCGTTTTGCCGGCCAGCAGACCGCGCGCGGCGGCGAAACCCTCGCCATGATCGACGAGCGGCTGGACGAAATTTCCCGCGCCATCGTCGCATCGACCGTCGCCGCGCAGGCCAATGCCTTCGACCCGGAGACCTTCGGCCGGATCGAGAAGCGCATGGCCTCGCTGGCGGTGCAAATCGAAGAAGTCGCGCAGTCGCAGCCCGGCGTCGAGGTCATCGATCGCCTCAATCTTCTTACCAGCCGCGTGGACCAGCTGGCCGGCCGCGCCGACCTGCCGGAGCAGGCCATGGAGCGGCTGGGCAAACAGATTGCTTCCATCACCGACAAGATGGACCGCGCGCCGGCCATGCCCGACGCCGACCAGATATTCCAGGGCCTGGAGCAGCGCTTCGACGCGCTGTCGACGCTGCTCGAGCGCCGCCAGGGAGACGCAATCGAACAAAGCAACGCATTGTTCCACGATCTCGAGCGTCGACTGGACGAGGTCGCGGACAGGCTCGACCAGCGCATGCGCGAGGACGATAGCACCGGCATCATGGAAGCGATCGACGCCCGCTTCACCGCTTTGGCCAACCGCCTCGAAACGCGCGCGCCGGATCCCGCCAGCGACATGGCGATCCGCGGGCTGGAAATCCGGCTCGAGGACATTTCCAGCCGGCTGGAATCGTCGGCGCAGCAGGTCGCCGGCATCGATCCGGCCCTGATCCGCAGCCTGGAAGCGCAGGTTGCCGGCCTGTCGGCGCATCTTTCCAAGCCTGGCACGCCGCTGCCCGAATTCGAGGACATCAGCCCGCGACTGAACGAGATCGAGAAGTCGCTGGCCGGCACGCGCGACTCGATCCTGAGCGTGGCGCGCGAGGCGGCCGAGAGTGCCGTCAAATCGCTCGCAGAGTCGACGTCCAGCACGGCCCAGACCAACGCGACCGCGGTGGCCGGCCTCGCCCAGGACCTGAAGACGCTCGAAGCGCTCACCCGCCGCTCGGACGAACGCAACTCGCGGACTTTCGAGGCAATCCACGACACGCTGCTCAAGATTGTGGACAGGCTGGGTTCGCTTGAATCGAGCGAGACCAGCGAAGCGGTCAGCGAACTGGTCGATCCGCAACCGGTCGGCAAGCGCGGCCGCGGCAGCAAGATCGCGGTGCAGGACGCGCCTTCGATGGATATCGACCAGCCGCTGCCGCTCACCGGAGACATGGGCAGCCTTGAAGGCCGCGCCGCGGCGATCATGCACGACGAACCAGACGCGCCACGCACGCCTGCCGAGGCCGCGGCAGCGGCCGCCATGGCAGCGCTCGGGCCGGATGCGATCGGCGACAAGAGCGAGAGGGCCAGCCGCAAGAAATCGATGTTCAGCGGCCTGGCGCGCGCTTTCAAAGGCAAGAAGGAAGCGGACACGCAGCCGCTTGCCGGCTCGGCGTCGGTCGGCGACGTGCCAAACGTCGACATCGACGAACCGCTCGACCCCAAGGCCGCCAACCGGCCGTTGGAACCCGGCTCCGGCGCGCCGGACCTCAACGCCATCATGAGGCGCGTGCGCGACGAGCGCGGCGGCCAGCCGGCCCGGCGCACCGACAGCGATGCCGCCAAGTCGGATTTTATCGCCGCGGCCCGCCGCGCGGCCCAGGCGGCAGCTGCGGAAGCCGATACGCTGAAGCGGCAATCGACCATGACCGGTCCGGTGAAGGCGCTGAGGATCGGCGACCTGCTCAAGGCGCGGCGCAAGCCGATTCTGATGGCGGCCGCCGCAATCATGCTGGCGCTGGCGGGCCTGCAGCTGGGCAAGGCCTTCTTGTCCGATCCCGTCGAGACGGCCAGCAACCAGCCCGCCCCGATCGTCTCGACGCAGACGGTCGACACGGCGTCGCTCAACGCCACCGCCGCGCCACAGGCCGACGCGCAAAAAACCGACACACCGAAGATTGATGCCGCAGCGGCACAGGCCGAAAGCGCGCCTGCCCGTCCCGTCAGACAGGCGGAGCCCGTCCAGGAGATGGCACCGGCCGCATCTGTCCCAGCAAGTCCCGAAAGCGCAGCTGCCATGCCGGCGGAACCGGCACCCGCGCCGGTGGCGCTTGCAACGCCTGCCGCACCGGCGCCGATGGCTTCAGCGACGCCATCCGAACCCGCCGCCGCGGCTGCCACCGCGACGGACACCGATGGCGACACGCAGCCGATGGTCAAGGAGCCAGTGGCGGCCAGTCCGGCAGCGAACGGCGCGGCAACAGGCGCGCCGGCGCCCACTTCAGCCGACACGACAGCCGCCGTGCCGGCGGCCGCAAGCCAGACGGCCGCGGCCAAATTCGACATTCCTTCCGAAATCAGCCCGGTGGCGCTGCATGACGCCGCCGCCGGCGGCGACGCCAAGGCGCTGTTCGAGGTCGGCTCGCGCTATGCGGAATCGCGCGGCGTGAGGGAAGACATGAAGGCCGCCGCCAAATGGTACGAGCAATCGGCCGAGCTCGGCTTCGCGCCGGCCGAATACCGCATCGGCAATTTGTACGAAAAGGGCATCGGCGTCGCGCGCGACATCAAGAAGGCCAAGACGTACTACCAGCTCGCCGCCGAACAAGGCAACGCCAGCGCCATGCACAATCTGGCGGTGCTGTTCGCCATGGCGGCGGACGGGGTGACAGACAATGAATCGGCCACGCACTGGTTCCAGGAAGCCGCCGACCTCGGCGTCAAGGACAGCCAATTCAACCTCGGCATCCTGGCGGCCAAGGGCGTCGGCATGAAACAGAACCTGGAAGAGTCCTACAAGTGGTTCGCGCTGGTCGCCAAGACCGGCGACAAGGACGCCGCCGCCAAGCGCGACGAAATCGCCAATGCACTGCGGCCCGAGCAGCTCGAGCGGGCGCGCGCCGCCGCGGAATTGTGGAAGGCCAAGCCGCTCAACGCCGCCGCCAACTCGGCCGACATTCCGGAGTCCTGGCAGGACAGCACGCCGCAGACAACCGCCGGCATCGACATGAAGAAGGCGGTGAAGAACATCCAGCTGATCCTCAACAAGAACGGCTACGATGCCGGCGGCGCCGACGGCGTGATGGGCGGCAAGACCAAGACCGCCATCATGGCGTTCCAGACCGACAACAAGATGACGCCGACCGGCGAGATCGACGCGCCGCTCGTCAAGGCGCTGTTGGCGAAGAAATAACGGCAGCGCGTCGCATACGCGACGCCCTGCCACACATTTGCCTGTTAACTGATTGAGATGGTTTTTGTTTCGGCGCGGGGGGGGGGTTTGTGGCCCCCCCCCGCCGCGGCGCGATAAAATTTGGATTTTGGGGGGTTTTTATGTAGGAGAACCCCGAAGGTCGCAAGCCGCACAAATGA
>NZ_NSGG01000012.1 GCF_002295065.1 Mesorhizobium sp. WSM3859 | reverse complement strand
CCCGTGGCGCCCGTGGCTCCGGTATCGCCAGTCGCACCCGTGGCGCCGGTCGCACCCGTGGCGCCCGTGGCTCCGGTGTCGCCAGTTGCTCCGGTCGCGCCCGTTGCGCCAGTCGCACCTGTAGCTCCAGTCGAGCCGGTAGCGCCCGTGTCACCCGTTGCGCCGGTGGCACCTGTGGCTCCGGTGTCGCCAGTCGCACCCGTGGCGCCGGTCGCACCCGTGGCGCCCGTGGCTCCGGTATCGCCAGTCGCACCCGTGGCGCCGGTCGCACCCGTGGCGCCCGTGGCTCCGGTATCGCCAGTCGCACCCGTGGCGCCGGTCGCACCCGTGGCGCCCGTGGCTCCGGTATCGCCAGTCGCACCCGTGGCGCCAGTCGCGCCCGTGGCGCCCGTTGCGCCGGTAGCACCAGTTGCCCCGGTATCGCCGGTCGCTCCTGTAGAGCCCGTGGCTCCGGTGTCGCCAGTTGCTCCGGTCGCGCCCGTTGCGCCAGTGGCACCCGTCGCTCCGGTATCGCCGGTCGCTCCTGTAGAGCCCGTGGCTCCGGTGTCGCCAGTTGCT
Source organism: Mesorhizobium sp. WSM3859 (assembly GCF_002295065.1). Lineage (GTDB taxonomy): Bacteria > Pseudomonadota > Alphaproteobacteria > Rhizobiales > Rhizobiaceae > Mesorhizobium. Next base: position 222,448 of record NZ_NSGG01000012.1, on the reverse strand, counting down.
CCGGTCGCGCCTGTTGCGCCGGTGGCACCCGTGGCTCCGGTATCGCCGGTCGCGCCCGTGGCGCCAGTTGCGCCGGTTGCGCCGGTAGCACCAGTGGCCCCGGTATCGCCAGTCGCACCCGTCGCACCCGTGGCGCCAGTCGAACCCGTGGCGCCAGTCGCACCCGTGGCGCCGGTCGAACCCGTGGCGCCGGTCGAACCCGTGGCGCCGGTCGATCCGGTGGCGCCGGTGGAGCCCGTGGCACCAGTCGCACCCGTGGCGCCGGTCGAACCTGTGGCACCGGTCGAACCCGTGGCGCCGGTCGCACCCGTAGCACCAGTCGCACCCGTGGCCCCAGTCGAACCCGTCGCGCCAGTCGAGCCCGTGGCCCCGGTCGCACCCGTGGGGCCGGTCGCATTGGACGCGAGCATACTGGTCGATATCGAGCCAGTTTGCTCTGTGTTAAGTGTCCAGAGTCCTGCGCTAGAGCCGTTACCGAATGAGGCATTATATACGCTGATGTCAAAAGTGCCGGCTGCCGGATTTCCGGCAGAAGCGTCACCGACGTCGTAGCTACCGGTGTTCGACAGGAATACCGGGACGGCATAGTTGCCAGTCGCACCGCCTGTGGGAACTGTAAAGCTGCCCACAACAGTTTGCGTGCCGGAACTATTGGTAATTACGACGAAATATTCGCCCGCCGCCGTGCCTGCTGGCCAAGAACCATACAAATACCAGATGCCGGGGCTTGATACGGTGATAGTTGCCGCAAGCACCTCGCCATACGTCCCGATACCCGCCGCCGTCAGCGGTGGTGGCACCACTGCGCGACCTGGCTGAACTTCTAACTCCCAGCTTCCGCCGAGCGCCGCGGCGCCGATAAGGCCGGTGGCTGCTGCCACGGGCGCGCCAGTCGCTCGCGACAGTGCCTCTACGAAATCCCGCCCACGAGCGCCTTCGCCCGTATTACAACCCCACAGCAATAGATCGCCGTTCGTCCCGAGGGCATCACCGATCGCCGCGAGATCCTTAGAGTACTGGTCGATGTTCGCAACCGAGAGCGGCCCGCTGGAAAAGCTGAGCTCACCAGGGCGGCCGTGGACGACAATATGGATTGCTTCCAAACCTTCTCGGCCACGCAACGCACCCGCAATCTCCGCTGAGGCGGGCATTTCGCCGCTGAGAACCACCGGCTGGACACCCCGCCTGAGTCCGGCGACGAGCACGGCAATATCGGCGACCGAGGGATCGATGAAGACGATTTCGCAAGCGTTTTTCATCTTGCTGTCCCCCGGTCAGATTGGCTCGGGGCGTCACCTGTCCTGTTAAGCGATGCGGTTATCGTCGGATTGAAATCGCCGACCGACCATGTCCCGCCATTGCTGCCTGCAGGGCTCCACCGACCGTTGTAAACTGCGATGGTATTCGGTCCTGGGGCACTCGGACCCACGGTGTAGCGTCCAGCCGGGAGAGCTTCGGAAATCGCGAAGGTGCCGCCAAAATTCGTCGGGACGATAAACTGGCCGATAACATTCAACGTCCCGCCTTCATTCAGGACTATGAAGTATGTGCCAGCCGCCGTACCGGCAGCCCACTGTCCGAAAACAGTTAACCGTTCACCACGGCCTGTTGAGGTCAATGCCACGGAAAACACTCCCTTATAGCTCGACATACCCAGTTCTGTGAGCGGCGGCTGTGCGGTTGCGCTCCCTGACCGCATGTCCAATTCCCAATTTCCACCTAGTGCCGGCGAACCCACGCGGTCCGTCGCAGCCGCCACGGGCGCCGCGGCGGCGCGCGAGAGCGCGCCGACAAAATCCGCGCCCGCCGCGCCGGCGCCGACCTCACAGCTCCACAGGCCGAGGCCGGCATCGGGCCTAAGGGCCTGGCCGATCGCGGCAAGGTCGGCTTCGTCGTCTTCGATGGTGAGGGGTGTCCATTCCCCGCGCGAAAAGCTCACGCGGCCGGGCGCGCCGTGCGCAATGACGTGCACGGCATCGAGGCCCCGGCGGCCTTCGAGCGCGGTTGCCATCTGCCGCGCCGGCGCGCTCGCGCCGTCGAGGACGATCGCCTCCACCTGGAGCCGCAGGTTGCGCAGGATTGTGCCGGGATCGGACACCGACGGATCGAGGAATACGACTTCGCGGATGCCAGTCTCGGCGAAATCCTTCGTAGCACTTGCGAGATCTACTGCGCCTTCTTCGCTGGCGACGGGCGAACAGGCGAGGGTCGAAGCCGCAAGCTGCGTGGCCGCCGAGGCGCCTGTTGGACTGCCGACGATTGGACGCCGCACACGCCGGTGTTCTAGCGCAGCCGAGGCCTGCCTTCCGGCGACCGAGGGCCGATCAATACTGGTCAATTTACGGGTTACACTGCCCCGCCCCGCACGAGTTCTCGCCCGATACAACACGCACCCCCGATGCCGCCGGTTTGCCGGCGACACTTGCGAGGAACTCGGAACGGAAACCGTCTGCCCCAGCCGCGAGACAGACATAGACGCAGCTATAAGTGGTGCGCGGACGCACAACCACCCCCCTCATCTGCGAAGGATTCTCTACCCCAGCCCTCTCAACCCCAACCACATCGCTATATGGCTTTTCGCCATAAGACCTGTGGACATCGCGCATATTAGTAAATTAGAAAATTGTTGGTTTGTAAATGACTGGTTTCTAGTTTGTTAACAAAACTACAACCATTGGTTAACATCGAGAGCGAGGGCTGCTCTGCCCTCGCCGCTGCCCAGCCTGTCGCCTGTCAGCGAAAAATGAAGCCGGCACAACCGCTTCAAGGCGGAAGGCGGCGCATTTTAGCGAGGTCGGGCCCGCCCTGGGCGCGGCGAATTTTCGAAGGCCAAGAGGACGGATTTGGAGGCGCCAGTTGTCTCGACAGGCGCCCCTGCCATCGCATCTTGTCCGCCGCTAACCATGGTCGATAAGGTTAACAAAGAATGACACGGGACGGCACAGCATGAACCGTGAGACTAACAGGGCCGGGATGATTTCGACGCCCGTCACGACGGGGTATGCGGCAACTGACAGTCTCATCGAGCGACGGATGACAAACGGCAAGCGCCTTTGCCTCAACATGATCGTCAAGAACGAGATGGCGAACCTCGAGCGCTGTCTTGGCGCCGTCGCCGATCACATCGATTGCTGGGTCATCGGCGATACCGGGTCGACCGACGGGACGCAGGATTTCATCAGATCCTTCTTCGCTGCCCGCAACCTGCCCGGCGAGCTGCACGAGTTCCCCTTCCACAATTTCGAACAGGCGCGCAACGAGGCGCTCGACCATGCCTATGCCTCGGCGCTGCCCTACGACTACCTCCTTTTCGACGACGCCGACATGGAGCTCATCGTCGAGGATGCGGGTTTTCGCGAGCAGCTCAACGGCCCCGGCTACCGGTTGCTGCAGCGATCGGGTTCCGGCCTCGCCTATTGGAATACCCGTCTGGTGCGGCGCGACGCCGGGGCGCGCTATCACGGCGTGACCCACGAATATCTCGATGTTCCGGGAGGCGTGGAGGAATTGCGCAGCGCCTGGTACAAGGACCACGCCAGCGGATCGAACCGCGTCGACAAGTTCGAGCGCGACGCCAGACTGCTGTCGGAGGCGCTCGAGAAAGAGCCCGACAACCACCGCTACTGGTTCTACCTGGCGCAATCCTATCGCGATGCCGGGCGAATGACGGAGGCCGCCGTCGCCTATGCCAAGCGCGCCGGCATGGGCGGCTGGGACGAAGAGGCCTGGAACGCCCGCCTTCAGCAGGCGCGCTGCCAGCGCCAGCTCGGCGACGACGAGGGCTTCATCCGCCATGCGCTGGCCGCCTTCAACCAGCGGCCGCAGCGCGCCGAGCCACTCTACGACCTTGCGCGGTACTATCGCGAGAAGGGCATGAACGACGCCAGCGCGCTGTTTTGCGAAGCGGGGCTGGCGATCGCCAAGCCCGAACAGGACATATTGTTCATCGAGGATACGGTCTACACGACCGGCCTGCGGGAAGAGTATGCGATCGCCGCGAACTACGCCCGCGATCCCGTCCGCAAGGATCGCGGCTTCGCCGCTTGCAACTGGCTGGCGCTGAACCGCGAAATCGGCGACGGCCCGAGGGACCTGGCGTGGTCCAATCTCTACTACTATGTGCAGCCGGCCAAGACGACGATGCCGTCCTTCAACGCGCGCCAAGTCGACTTCACCGCGCCGGATGGCTACCGGCCTCTCAATCCATCAGTAACACGACTGGGTGGACAGATTGTAGTTTCACAGAGGACTGTGAACTACGAGATGACAGAGGACGGCCTTCGTTATGAGACGAAGAACGGCGACGCGATCCGAACCCGTAATTTTCTTCTCCGGTTGAATGATCAGCTCGATGTGCAGTCGGCCACCGAGATTCTGGCGCCTCTCGACATGCCGGAACCTGTCTACAAAGGTGTGCGGGGTTTCGAGGACCTTCGGCTGTTTGCGTGGAACGGCGAACTTTGGGGCTCTGCCTGTGTTCGCGAGTTCACGCCGGAAGCGTGGTGTGAGCAGGTTGTCGCACGGATCGACGAGAGCGGACCCTGCCGGCTCACGGACTGGCGCGTGCTTCGTCCGTCAGGGCCACGAGTGCATGAGAAAAATTGGATGCCTCGCGTTGGGCGCAACGGGGAGACCGGCGCGGAGGAACTGCAGTTCATCTATTTCTGCGATCCCACCCGCATAGTGAACGAAAACGCGGCCACGATCAGCGAAACGTCACCCGCGATTTCCGCCAAACTGTTCAGGGGCGGCAGCCAGGCCATTGAATTCGCCGGTGGATGGCTCGCCTTGATCCATGAGGTGCAGTGGAGAGCTTCCGAGAACCGGCGTTTTTACCTGCATCGATTTGTTTGGTTCGATCGGAACAACGGTTTGCGCAAGGTAAGCCGTCCGTTCTTCTTCAACAAAAAAGGCATCGAGTTCGCAGCCGGCCTGGCCTGGCATCCCGACGAGCAGCGGCTGTTGATTTCCTACAGCGTTGCCGACAGCGAATCCTGGCTCGCGACGGTCGATGCGGCGGAGGTCGACGCCTCGTTGGAGGATGTGGGTGACCTGCAATCGGGCCTGCCGGCTTCGAACCCGGCCCCGTCCCCCCGCCCGATCACCGCTCTTTCCGGCGCATCAGGACACGCCGGTTCTCAAGGAACGGCGGCTGTCCAGTCTAACGGCATTGATGGTCAGGTGACCGGCGACCGACGCGACCTGTCGACGGACGATACGCAGGACGGGTCCGGCAGCGGCAAATCGGCCGACGAGATCTTTCATGGGTTGGCGCCGTTCCTGCGCGACGTGACCTCGCAGCGGGAACGCTCCGACCGGTCGCGCGAATTCGATGCCAGGATAACGCCCCTTCTGGGAACCGACGACGCTGCACTGCCGCGGATCAACTGCTTCTATGAAGTGATGTCCGAGACGGCGGAGCACCGAACGCTGATTGCCGCCGTCACCTCGATGCGCGCCGCCGGCCACCCAGTGCGGGTGTGGAGCTACACTCCCGACAAGCTCGAGTTCCTGCTCAAGCTTGGCGTGGAAGTGCGGGGCGCGGAGGACGTGGTGCCGCGCGCGTTGTTCGAGCGGATCGTCGCCGGTTCCGAAATCCGCTACTTCAGCGACGTATTCCGCTATGCCGTGCTCTACGAGCATGGCGGGCTGTGGATGGATACTGACGTGATCCTGCTGCGGCCGTTCCCGTTCCAGGGCGACCACTTCCTGAACCTGCAATGGCGCGGCTCGCACAAAGGCCACTTCATCTGCGGCAACGTGATGTACGCCAAGCCCTACAGCAGACATATGCGGGCGCTCTACGAACAGTCGATCGAGCGCTTTTACGCAGGGCAAGGCAAGGATTTCGGCGACGTCGGCCCCAAGCTTCTATCCGACTATGTCGGCTCGGACGAAGGTGCGGAATTGCGCAGCCAGGTCTTCGGCCCGATGTTCTTCAACTCGATCGACTGGATGGAGCTCGACAGGTTTGAAAAGCCGATCGGGGAGCTGGCCGACCACCTGAACGACGAGCGCGTGTTCGGCCTGCATCTGTGGACGGCCCGCAACGCGCCAAGGCCCGACGAGACGGGCACTCCCCTCATAGCGCAACTGATCGACCCGCTGGAGGGCTTCCCGGCGTTCACGACCCTGGCCGACCGGTTCAACACCGACAAGAACCGGCACACCGGCAACCGGCATTTCTACTCGAGGATCTACGATCGCCTGCTGTCGGCCCGGCGACTATCCATGCGGCGGCTGATGGAAATCGGCCTCTGTCGCGGATTGGCGGAAGGCAATCAGAGCGAGACGCCTTCCGTCTCGCTGTGGCAGAGCTATTTTCCGTTCTGCCAGGTGATCGGCGTCGATCTGACGGATTTTTCGCGGCTCAACAACAAGATGTTCAAATCGTTCGTCTGCGACCAGTCCAAGCTGGACGATCTGCGCGGTGTCGCCGCCAAGCTCGAACCGGGCTCGCTCGACGTGATCATCGACGACGGCAGCCACGCCTCGTTCGACGAACAGCTGACGCTGCGCGAATTCTTCCCGCTGCTTGCCGAGGGCGGCTGGTATTTCCTGGAAGACCTCGACTGGCAGCCGCCCGGCGAGGACCTCGGCAAGATCACGCTGACCAAGACCCTGCTGCGGGAGATCCAACAGCGCGGCAGCGCGCGCTCGGTCGACCCGCTGGGCGTCAGCGCTCTTGCCGATCAGTTCGCGGAGATCCTGTTCTTCGACAGCCACTACGAGTTGAACCGGGCAAAGCTGATGGGCGGGCTGGTGGCTATCCGCAAGGGCGCGTCGGGCATGTCCGTCAAGCAAGGTTTTTCAGCAGCGCGCGAGTGAGCGGTACACAGTGAAGATCGCGGTCTACACCATCGCCTTGAACGAGGCCGGAAACGCCGAGCGCTGGGCCAACTCCGCGATCGACGCCGACTACCGCATCGTCGCCGACACAGGCAGCACCGACGACACGGTGGGCCGGCTGACCGCGGCCGGCGTCGCGGTGCATAGCATAGCGGTCCGCCCATGGCGTTTCGACGACGCCCGCAACGCCGCCATGGCACTCATCCCCGCCGACGTCGATGTGTGCTGCACGATGGACATGGACCGGTTTCTTGAGCCGGGTTGGAGGTCAAAGCTCGAGGCGGCATGGACCCCTGAAACGACTGCTCTCTATTGCCAGACGGTTTACAGAGCGAGTGTCGACGATCCCACGCCGTTGCGGAGTTGGCCGGCGAAGAATTTTCATCACCGCTGGGGTTATCGGTTCAAGCGACCTGTCCATGAGGCCTTGGTCTTCGCCGGAGAAAGCGAAGTCACCGCGAGCAGCGACATCGTCATGTTCGAGGTGCAGGATCTCGCCAAACCAACGAGGAGCAATTACCTGCCGCTGATGGAAGTGGCGCACAAGGAAAATCCCGACGACGCGCAGATCTGCTTCTGGCTCGGGCGGGATTTGATGTGGGCCAACCAACACGAGCGGGCGGTTCCACTGCTTGAGCGCTACCTTGCATTGCCGGCGACCAAGTGGGCGGAAGAACGCTCCGAGGCGATGCGCTATATAGCACGCATGCTGCCAGAGCAAAGATTGTCCTGGCTGGACAAGGCCCGGATGGAAGCGCCGCACCGGCGTGAAATCTGGCTCGACCTAGCCGAGGAGTTCCACGGCAAGGCCGACTGGGTAAATCTATTTTGGGCCTGCACCAATGGGATTGAGAAGACGCACCGCACTGGTAGTTATCTGGACGACTCGAATTGCTGGAGTTTCCGGTTGTTCGACCTAGGGGCAATCGCCGCCTGGCATCTTGGCGTGATGAACCTCGCCGTGGAATGGGGCCAAAAGGCGCTCGACCTCGATCCGAGCAATCAGCGGCTGAAGAACAATCTTGAATTTTTCATTCGATTGCGAGAGGAGCGACGGGCAGGAGCATGAGCGTTTCCACTCTGCGACCGGCGCGGCTTCTGACCGCGTTCAACTCTGTTTTGTACGTCGACCCGGCCTCAGGCGAACTGCGCCACGGCGCAATTGAGACCAGCCCCGCAAACTTACATTTCGAAGCGATCGATAAAGTGCCGGGCGGCTCATGGCGTGGGCGATTGGTTTGGTCAGGCAACGTCTCTCCAGAGCCAATGACGTGTGGGCCAGACCGCTGCCTGCCCTGGTCTCTCCCCCTCAGTTCTGAAACGCCTGCCGAGGCCACTGTTTTCGACCTTGTTCCGCTAGAGCGCGGGTTGCTGGCACTTAAGTCAGCAGGCTTGTTCCTGTCATCCATACCGGATGGACGGGTCCGCCTATCAGCACCGGTCTGCAGCACATGGGAGCTGTTTGTCGCCTCTGAGGACTGGTGCAACGACGGCAATATAGAAACCCTACGTGAAACGGAGGGTTTGGATTTCAGGCGCATACAAGAATACATTATTCATCCAACCATACGAGCCGTCGCGAAATCAACCTCCAGTCGATTGAAGCTGCTTATTTATGGATACACCAAGTGGTCCCATGGACGCGTCTATTACGATTTGTGCAAACAATTGCATCGTAGAGGCTTTATTGTCGATGTAATGGATTGGCAGGTTAGTAATGAACAACATATTGACCTAATATCGAGCTATTACGACTTATACTTGACCGCATTGGACGGGGTTCCATCTCTGGTCGACAGATACGGCATATCGTACGACCGAATAATAGCAATATCCCATCACGAACTAGACATAAGAATGCTCGTTGAGCAGAAGGGAATTGAGGTATTCGACAAACTGGCCGCCTACGGGGTTGTCAGCGAATACGTGTATGCGGCCTCGGCAATGCGGGGCATACCAAGGATGCCGAAGGTGGCATCTCTTGGAATCGACTATCAGAGCTTTTTCGCCCCATTGCCGGACCGCCTGGCGACAGTCGGCTACGGCTCATCGATGTCTGTCAAAACCTACGGTGTAGAATGGAAGCGGGGCGAGTTGGCCGAGGCGGCTGCCCGCGAGGCAGGGCTTGCGTTCAAGATAGCAGGCTCGACTGGAAACCAAACTTCGTTTCACGACATGCCGCAATTCTATAGAACGATCGACGCTCTTTTGACGAGTTCAGTCAGCGAAGCCGCGCAACTGCCGGTGATGGAAGCGGCGGCGGCTGGGAGATTGGTGATAGGAACCCCGGTTGGACATTTTCCCCTAAGAGCCTATCAGGGAGGTGGCATTCTCGCACCGATCGAAGCCGACAAATTCAAGGCATTCGCCGCAAAAACCCTTAGTCACTACAGGGACAACCCTAGCGAATTCGCCGAAAAGTGCGCATCCATCCAAGAAGCGGCGCGAACGTTCGATTGGACGTTCGCAATCAACGATTGGGTCGAACTCATAGAAAGCGCCGGTCAAAGCGCCCGGATTCATCGCGGCACACAACCCGCAACCACTCCTGCGACCGCTAGAATCATCCGAAAAGCCGTAGTGTGCGACGTGGAGTGGCTTAGCTCGTACCTAACAAATGAGCATTACTATCTCATCAAGCTCCTCGGTGAGGAGCACGGTTTTGATGTACTCGACTCTTCGAAAATGAACTTTGAAGAAGAGCGAACAATATCGTTATTGAATTCATATGGCGCATTGCTTATTGCCTACCAAAGAGGGGCTCGAATACCAATTGACCGCCTTACTCCATATAAGATATTTCGAATAGATGAATTGGTCAGCTATAGCGACGTTCATGACAAGCTTGTTTCATCATACATTTCGGGATGCGATACTATCATAACCCCGTATTCTTATGATTTTGATAAATACTATACTCATAGAGACGTCGTATTGATCCCATATTCATCGTCTCTGGAAGGATGTCTGGGATACGATGATATTAAATTCAATGCGGACCCATTGGTTAAGGTTTTGGTGTCTGGAAGCGTCGCCTGGGACCGGCCATTCAGGCAGTACACTGCCGGTCTCAGCAATGAAACAATAGCCGTGTTAGACCATCCCGGTTATGGCAACCGCTATACTGATGACAGCACCGCTATTGTCAGAACCGCCTATTTTCGGGAGCTTTCCAAGTATATATCCTGCTTCTGCGATGGCCATACAGCAAACGGTGACGTAATTCGCAAATGCGTTCTTCTCAAGAATTTCGAAATAGCGTCTGTTGGATCCCTGCTGCTCGCCGATCGTGTCATTGAGAAAGAGTTGAACGATCTGGGTTTTGTAGATTATAAAAACTGCATTTTTTGCGGCCGGGACGATTTCTTAGAAAAAACGAAATGGATCACAAGTGAGGATAATCGGCGGGAGGTCGACAGGATAAGACGTGCCGGAATGGACCTGGCAAGAGGGAAGCATTTAACTCGACATCGAGCTGAGCAAATAGCCGAACTTGTCACAAATAGACTGCAAGGAAGGTCTGTAAACAGAACCAAGGGGTTGACGGAATTTAACGACTCCAAGCCGACTGTGCGAAGCTTCGATCTATTCGACACGCTGGTAGCGCGTAGATGCGTTGAGCCTCGAGAGGTTTTCCGGATTGTCGAGATGCGCGCCAAGCGCATTGGGTTTGCCGAAGCACGAATGAGGGCTGAAGCCGAAATATGCGGCTCTACCTACACGCTTCAGGATATTTACGACCAACTATCAACGAGCCACGGCGTCGCCAAAGATTCTGCAGAACTTCTGATGAATGTGGAACTGGCCGTCGAGGAGGAAATGCTGTTTCCAATTGCGGAGACATGCTCCTCATTTGCCCAAGGTGACGTCATCGTGTCCGATATGTACTTACCAGAAGATTTCTTGATGCGAATCATCTCGCAGCAGTGCCGTCTAAACCCAAGTAAACTGTTTCTTTCCTCGCACGGAAAACGGTCCGGCGACATCTGGGCGACGATCAATGAAGAGGTGCATCTCGCAGAACACATTGGCGACAACGAGGTTAGCGACGTGGCCTCTGCCCAGGCGTCAGGAATTGCGGCGCGGCTGTTCACCGGCGCGAAACAGACACCGGCCGAAAGTGACCTAAGTGACTCCGGGTACGGATGGTTAGCCAATCTTGTTAGGGAAGCCAGGCTTAGGTCATGGAATCCCGATGGAGAGTTGCGTCTGTTGCAGCTGTACCAGATCGACTTGAATTTCCCGGTTATCTTGCTGGCGACTCTGAGCCTTCTGCATCTTTCAAGGGAAAGGGGCTGGCGTCGGATTCTTTTTAGCGGCCGTGACTGCTACCTCTGGCATCAACTGTATCAGGAGCTTCTGCCAGAACTTTCCAACCCGCCCAGCTCGGCATATTTCTACACTAGTCGAATTGCTCGGGTGTCGCCGTCGCGCTCTTATTTGAAATACTTCAGAGAGGCGTGCGGAGGAGACCCGGCTGTAGTTGCCGACGTTTGTGGAACTGGATGGTCTCTGGATAGACTGCTTGATCATACGGGTTTTTTGACGGTGGATTCTTTCCTTATTCATCACATAGATACCGCCTCATGGAGGGAAGAGTATGAAAGCTTTGCGCCGGTGAGAAGGAGGTCGAATGTTATGTCGCTCGTTCGGCGCGCGGTGCACAGCGACGAGGCGGAGGTGATGGAGGAACTCAATCGCGCACCGCATCCTCAGGTTGAGGACGTGACCGAGATCGACGGTAGATTTGAGCCTGTGTTCACCGCAAGCGATAGGGAAGGAGGAGTGGCCCGGGATGATGTCCTCGCGGTGCACCATGGAGCCTTTCGCTCGGCGGTCGCATTGCTAAAAGGCGCTGGCGTCGGTGAAATGCACGTCGGTGACCATCGCTTGATGGTGGAAAGAATCTATCGGAGATTTGAAGGGCAACTCGCTTCCGTAGGGCACTTTCTAGCGCAAAAGCGGCAGGAACAGGCTCGGTTTTGGAACGTGGTGAAGCATGTCAATTGAAACCTGACGGGCCTGGTTGTCTGAATGAAGCGCCGGTACCTCCTGCAGGCAACGCTTGGCCTGGCTGCCTTGAGCCCAACCTTTGCGGCCCACGCGCGTTGGTTATCTTTGGCCACCGGGCACACCTGCATGCCAAAGCGCATCTCGTCGACCACTCCGCCTCCATCCCTCCTCACCGCCCCGATCGAACTCGCCGGCGATTGGGGTCACATGCTTCCTCGCTCCGCCGACCTCGTCCTCGAGCGCATGCGCCATGCATGCCTGGACGGTGTCCGCCTCGTTTCCGATCGCCAACCAACAAAGCTCCGCGTCGAGGAGCATACGTCGGGCACGCCCGCCATCTGGCTGCACCCGGACGGCAGCAGCATGGCCTGGATCATCGTCGACATCGGCGAGCGGGACTGGTCGAAGCTTGCCTATCAGTTCGGTCATGAACTAGGCCATGTGACAGCCAATAGCTGGCAGGCAGACGCCAAGCCGGCGCCTCCCTGCCAATGGTTCGAGGAGGCAATGGTGGAGGCCTTCTCACTGCGTGGGCTGGGGCTTTTGGCAAAAAGCTGGATGGCGGACCCGCCCTTTCCCGGAGACAACGCTTTCGGCGACGCCATTGCCGGGTATCGCGAGAACATCATCAAGGGCTATCGCGCGCTCGCCGACAGCCAAGGGCTCACCCGCGATGCTTCATCGTGGTTCGCGAAACATCGAAGCGAAATCGAGATCCCCGGCCTCAATCCTTTCGCGCAAGCCATGTCCCTGACCATTCTCGCGCAGTACGAGCAGGCTCCGGAGAGCGTCGAGGCGCTTGGCGCGCTCAACCGCTGGCCCGAGCGCACGGCTTTGTCAGCCAGCCAATATCTCGGGCGCTGGAAGGAGAGCTGCGCCGAGTTGCGCGCCTCGCCGCACCTTCCAAACCGCTTGAGCGAGCTGCTGGGGATTCCGGCGCGCTAGCAATTTCAGGAAAAGTGTGAGCGGTTTTCCGTCAAGAAATTGCGACAAATCAAAGAGACAGAGCGGTTCGCCGTTTCGGTGAAACGTGCAACGCGCTAGACTCCGTCGGGAAACGTCCTGCGGCCAGAGGCTTCGGCTATTCGGCCGCAACCCGCTGACCGCGGGCACGGCTCAACAGCGCGTATCCCGCTTCCTCGACCGCCTGCGCGGCGCGTTTGCGGATCGCTTCGGACACAAGCACGCCGTCGGCGAAATCCTTGTCCGTCGCATAAACTCCCGTCGGCAAGGCAAGCGCCTCGAAGAATCCGAACAGCGGCCGAAGCTGATGCTCGACGATCAGCGCGTGCCGCTCGCCGCCGCCGGTGGCAAGCAACAGCACCGGCTTGCCTCTCAGCGCCGTCGGATCGAGCAGGTCGAAGAAGTGCTTGAACAGGCCCGTGTAGCTGCCCTTGTAGGTCGGTGATCCGACCACCAGCACATGGGCGTTGACGACCTTGTCGAGGACGTCGCGGCCCTGCTGATCGAGATCGCGCGCCCATTTGGCGCTGCCGAGCGAGGCCCCGACATCCTCGATGTCATAGGTGCTCGCCGACAGATTGTTGCGGACCGCGATATCCCTGACGACATGCTCGACGAAGCCGCGCGTCTTCGACGGCCGGGTGAAATTTCCGGAGAAACCGACGACAGTTGGATTGTGCATGCTGTGGCACTTTCTCGGTAGGTCGACGCCAAACGTCCAATGTCTATAATTTTTATAGACTCCGGCCCGCCTTAGAAGGAACCGTCGACCCTTGGAGGGCTCGCCGCCGAACAATTTTTCCATGGATCGAACAGATTATGGATACCGACGGCGAGACGCATAAGCAGCGTGCCGATCAACAGGGGCGCCAAGACATCGGGCGCCATCCTCGATCGTCTCTTCAGCCCTGCGGATGAACTTGCGGCAGGGCGGCGTCGAGCGACCGCTCGAACGCATCGACCAGCACGTCGATCTGCGCCTCGGTGATGATCAGCGGCGGACAGAAGGCGATCGCGTCGCCCATGTTGCGCGAGATCACGCCGTTCTGCTGCAGGAAGCCGTTGACCAGCGCGCCGAGCGCCGCCGGCTTGCCCCAGGACGCCTTGGTCGCCTTGTCAGCGACGAGCTCGACCGCGGCGATGAGGCCGACGCCGCGCACCTCGCCCACCAGCGGATGCGAGGCGAGCTTGCGCAGCCTTGCCTGCAGATGCGCGCCGACCTTGCGCGCATTGCCGACGAGGTCGCGCTCCTCGATCAGCTTGATGTTTTCCAGCGCGACGGCTGCGGCGACCGGATGACCGCCGCCGGTGAAGCCGTGGCCGAAAGTGCCGATGCGGTTGCTCTCGTCGGCGATCGGCTCGAACACCTTGTCGTTGATGAGCAGCGCCGAGATCGGCAGATAGGAGGACGAGATCTGCTTCGACAGCACCATGATGTCTGGCTTGATGCCAAACGTCTGCGAGCCGAACATCTCGCCAGTCCTGCCAAAACCGCAAATCACCTCGTCGGCCACCAGCAGGATGCCATATTTCGACAGCACCGCCTGGATCTTTTCCCAATAACCGGCGGGCGGCACGACGACACCGCCGGCGCCCATGATCGGCTCGCCGATGAAGGCGGCAATCGTTTCGGGCCCCTCGGCAAGGATGAGCTTTTCCAGCTCGTCTGCGAGCCTGGCGGAGAACTGCTCCTCGCTCTCGCCGGGCTGGGCGTCGCGCCAGTGATGCGGCGTCGACGTGTGCAGGATATTGGCGATCGGCAGGTCGAAGGAGAGATGGTTGTTGGGCAGGCCGGTCAGGCTCGCCGACGCGATGGTGACGCCATGATAGCCGCGCTTGCGGCTGATGATCTTCTTGCGCGCCGGCTGTCCAAGCGCATTCGAGCGATACCAGATCATCTTGATCGCGGTATCGTTGGCCTCGGAGCCGGAATTGGTGAAATAGGCCTTGCTCATCGGCACCGGCGCCATCTGCACCAGCTTCTCGGCCAGGTCGATCAGCGGCGAATGCGCCTTCGAGCCGAAGTCGTGATAGAAAGGCAGCTTCGACATCTGCCGCGTTGCCGCTTCGACCAGCCGCTTTTCCGAGAAGCCGACGGCAACGCTCCACAAACCCGCCATCGCCTCGATGTAACGATTGCCGGCAATGTCCTCGACATAGACGCCGTCGCCCTTTTCGATGACCAGCGGACCAGTTTCCTGGTGCTTGCGGGCATTCGTGTAGCCGTGCATGTGGTAGCGGATATCGCGGGCTTCGGGGGAATTCGGTCGGGCGTCCATCATGGCGGGGTCCTGTCTTGGGGGTCCAAAGCGGAATAGAACGAGCTTCCTCGTCGAGAAATCCGAAAATTCCGCGTTGCATTGTCGCGGCTGATGCCTCATCGCGAAGGCTGATCGCAAGAGCCGCGAAGCCGGGATCGATAGCGCCAACAAGCCGCGACCGTCGCGGAACTGATGGTGCAGCAGGGTTGGAGCATGGAACAAGTCGATTGCATCATCGCGGGCGCAGGCGTGATTGGTCTGGCGATTGCGCGCGCGTTGGCTGCGCAAGGTCTTGAAACGCTGGTCCTCGAAGCGGCGGATGCCATCGGCACTGAGACGAGCTCGCGCAATTCGGAAGTCATCCATGCCGGGATCTACTATCCGCAAGGGTCGCTGAAGGCCCGGCTCTGCGTCGCTGGCCGCGACATGCTGTACCGGTACTGTGCGGAACGCGCGATCCCGCATCGCCGCGCAGGCAAGCTGATCGTCGCGACCGACGAGGCCCAAGACCCCGTGCTTGCCACGATCCAGGCCGGCGCCGCTGCCTGCGGCGTCGACGACTTACGCTTCGTCTCCGCCGCCGAAGCCCAAGCCCTGGAGCCGGCGCTTCACTGCACCAAGGCGCTGCTTTCGCCTTCCACTGGCATCATCGACAGCCACGCGCTCATGCTTGGCCTGCTCGGCGACGCCGAGGACAACGGCGCGACGCTGTCGCTCAACACCCGCATCGTCTCAGGCCGCGTCGAGCCAAACAGGATCGTGGTGCGGACGATGGACGCGGCGAGCGGCGAGCAGTTCGAGATCGCCGCGCCGCGCCTTATCAACGCGGCCGGCCTGGGCGCCGTCGCCTTGGCAGGTTCGCTCGAAGGGTTTGGCCGGCAATTTGTGCCGACGCTTCGGTACGCCAAGGGCAATTATTTCTCGGTTGCCGGGCGCGCGCCCTTTTCACATCTTGTCTATCCCGTGCCTGAGCCGGGCGGGCTCGGCGTCCATCTTACTCTCGATCTTGCAGGCGCCGCACGCTTCGGACCCGACGTCGAATGGACGGACACGCTCGACTACCGCGTCGATCCGGCGCGCGGCGAGCGCTTTTATGCCGCGATCCGCAAATATTGGCCTGATCTGCCCGATGGCAGCCTACAGGCGGCCTATAGCGGCATCCGGCCGAAGCTCTCCGGCCCAGGCGAGGCCAACAGCGATTTCGTCATCCAGGATGCCGCAACGCATGGCATCGACGGCCTCGTCAACTTGTTCGGCATCGAAAGCCCCGGCCTGACTGCCAGCCTGGCGATTGCAGAACACGTGATGTGCATCCTCGCGCCCAAGACGGGCTGACGGCGCCGCGGCGCCAAGACGCGGCGCGCTGGCGCTCAATTCTGGCGTCCACGTCCAACGAGGTGGTATCCGAAAGGACTCGCCGCGGCGGATCGTACCGAATGTTCTGGATTGCAGTGGAAGGCATGGCCGGCATCCTGTTCCCAACCTAACCCTTCACGCGTCTCCAGATTCCGCAGGCCGGGAGTGGCCTTGCACACATGCTCCGATCGCCTATCTGAGCCGCATGTCATCAGCCAAACGCCCGACCAAGGAGAGCGCCCGCCAGGGCGACCTCTTTGGTGCGCCCGGACGCGCGCTGCCTGCAAGCCTGCCCGAAGGATTCTCCTACCAGCCGGAACTGATCACCCGCGACGAAGAGCACGAACTGGTCAGCCACATCCAGGGCCTGCCTTTCAAGCCGTTCGACTTTCACGGCTACCTTGCTAACAGGCAGGTCGTCGGCTTCGGCCTGCGCTATGACTATGAGCGCCGCCAGGTGCTCGAAGCGCCGCCCATTCCGGATTTCCTGCTGCCGCTGCGCGCCAAGGTCGCCGAATTCGCGGGCGTCGCGGCGAGCGAATTCGCACAGCTGCTGATCAACGAATATCGCCCGGGCGCCGGCATAGGCTGGCATCGGGACAAGTCGCATTTCGAGCTGGTCGCCGGCGTTTCCCTGCTGGCGCCCTGCAGCTTCCGGCTGCGCCGCAAGAGCGGCACGGCATGGGACCGCGAGACGATAAACGTCGAGCCCAGGTCGGTCTATTTCATGGCGGGACCGGCGCGAAATGAGTGGGAACACTCCATCCCGCCTGTCGAACAACACCGCTACTCCGTCACCTTCCGGACAATGCGCGTCGGCTGAAGGGCCGGGCGTCCAGGTGATCCGCTATCGCGCCAAAAAAGAGCTAGGGCGGCCCACCGATTCCTGAAACGATGAACCCCTTCGGCCCTTATTTCTTGATCGGAAACGTCAGTTCACGTTGGGAAGTGTCGACGACGAAGACTGCCAGCAGCTTTGCCGGTTTCGTCTTGCTGGCATTTTCGCTGACGCCGTGGCGGTCGCCGGGCATTTCCGAAAAGCTCTCGCCAGCCTTGGAGACTGTAACGGGACCGTCATTGACCTGGCTGCGGATCTCGCCTTCCAGCACAGTGGCGTAGATGAAGGCGGACTGGGGGTGCGTGTGGCCCTCGGAGAAGCCGCCGGCTGCATATTCGACGAGAACGCCTTTCATGCTTTTGCCGGGCACATTCGGCAGCTCATGGTCGTAGACGAGGGTGACCTTTGCGCCTTTACCGCCGCCGGTGGTGTCGTCGGCGAAAGCCGAAGCGGGCAGAAACGCCGCGAGAATTGCGGCGGCGGCGAGTGACTTGATCATTTCGATTTTCCTTTCACGGGTTGAATGCCGCCGGATCAACGGCGGCGGGGCGCGCCATTTTTTCGGCTGGGCAGCGAACCATTGATCGAAGCCGACGCGGCCGATGCGGGGGTGGTCGTCGGAAACGAGCGAACCGTCTTGCAGTCTGGTTCCGAAGTACCGCGCCTCCGGATCGGCTAAGACGGTGCGCGTGTCGCCGATCGCCTTGAGGTAGCGGGCGACGAAATCACACAGCCGCAGGCGCTCCGGACCGGAGATCTCGACGATGCCGTTGACCGGCGCGGCAAGGGCGGCGTCCGTCACGAAGTCAGCGACGTCGTCGGAAGCGATCGGCTGAAGATAGCCCGTCGAAAGGCGCGTCGTATCGCCGACCGTGCCTTCCTTGGCGATGCCGCCTAGAAATTCGAAGAACTGGGTGGAGCGCACGATCGTATAGGGAGTGCCGCCTTCCCGGATGATCTTTTCCTGAGCGACCTTGGCGCGAAGATAGCCGCTGTCCGGCAATCGGTCCGTCCCGATGATGGACAGCGCGACGTGGTGCTTGGTGCCGGCAGCCCTCTCCGCGGCGATCAAGTTCCGCCCCGACGTCTGGAAGAATTCGAGCACGGCCTTGTCCTCGAAGGAAGGGGAATTTGCCAGGTCGATGACCACCTCGGCCCCCATCAACACAGCTGCCAGCCCCTCGCCGGTGATTGTGTTGACGCCGGTGTTGGGGGAGGCCGCAATCACCTCATGACCGTGCTTGCGGAGGCGTTCTGCGGTTTTGGAACCGATCAGGCCGGTTCCCCCGATGATGACGATTTTCATGTGATGTCTCCCTTTGCGCCACTCTTGCGGCACGCTCCTTGTTCGATGGTTCGTCGGGGCGAGCGGCCTGATCAGTCGATCATAAACCGCCTTCCCTTTATCAAGGATATCAAATATCCTCAAGGATACACAATATCCTTAATTGCCGAGCTGTAAAGCCCCTCCGAGATGAGCGAAGCGCTTCGAGCTTGAGCAGTTTCAGCAGAGGGTTCAGATGCCGCTTGTCCTGACCAACATCCTCGGAATCGCAGGTATCGTCGTGTGGCAACTCCAGGGCAGCAGCCGCCCGACAGGCCGGCTGATCGTCCAGATCCTTTTCTTTATCGGGATGAGTTCGGTGCTCTATCTTGGCGGCATCTCTCCGCAGCACGTCGACGACACCGATCTGCGGGGCTTCGCCGCGCTGCTCGTCAAATCGGCCATGATCCTGTGGTGGACGCACCTGGCATGGACGACCATCGGCCTGATCCACTTCTTGCTGATGCTCAAGCGTGGGCCGCGGGAAGCGCATCTCGTCCAGGATATGGCCGTCGGCGTCATCTATCCCGGCGTGGCGCTATCGATCATAGGCTTCGTTTTCGGCCTGCCGGTCGGCACCCTGGTCGCAACCTCGGGCATCGTCGCGGTCGTATTCGGCCTCGCCCTGCAAAACACTTTGGGCGATGTCTTTTCGGGCATCGCGCTGACGCTTGGCAGGACTTATGCGATAGGCGACTGGATCCAGTTGAAGGATGGCGCGGAAGGCCGTGTCATCGAAACCAACTGGCGCTCCGCCAAACTGCTCACCGCCCAATATAATGTCGTGGTGGTGCCGAACAGCGTGCTGGCCAGACAAGCGGTGACCAATCTCAGCCGTCCCGACGACACGCGCCAGATCACGTTTGGCGTGCGCGTCGCCCTCGCAACACCGACTTTTGTCGAACAGGTGATGTGGTCCGTGCTGGATGGCAGCACGCGGATCGTCAAGGACCCGCTGCCGATTGTCGCTTTGAAGACGATCGATGCGGCTGCGATCGAAGTCGACTTGCTGTTCCGCATCACAGACCCCGCCGATTGGGCAGCGGCCCGCAACGAAATCATCGGCCTCCTCTACAGCCACTGCAAGGCAAACGGCCTTTCGTTCGCCGCACCGGCCGAAAGCCTCGTCTTCGGCCTGGCCGCGACTGCCCAGGGCATCGATGCACGCTCAACCAGCGCGGTCTAACACCCACGCGAAAGTGTCCTTCCAGAGCTTTGCCGGGGTTTCCCGCACGAGCATGCGCCCGAGATCCGACAGTGTGACACTGCGCAGTTTTTCACGCCAGGCTTCGTCGGCTTCCCACATGATGCGTGCGACGGCGCACGAACCGCTGTAGCAATGGTCGTCGGGCAGGCAGGGATTGTTCGCGCGGATATTGTTGCACACGAAGGTGCGCGTCTCACCTTCCACCGCCTCGACGATATCCAGGAAAGTCATCTGCTCTGGCGGCTTTGCAAGGCGGTATCCGCCCGATGGACCCAGGGTCGTATCGACGAGCCCCGCCTGCGACAGGCTCTGCAGTGCCTTGGAGAGATATTCCTTCGGAAGTCCATGGAGTTCCGCCAGCGCCTTGGTAGACAGATAGCGCCCCTCCGGCAGACCGGAGAGAATGGCGCAGCAATGCAGCGCCCATTCAACCTGGCTTTTCAAAATCATAGGTCTTTTCCGGGAACGTATTAAGGATACATAATATCCCTATTATAGCACTATGTAAACATTGAGGCTTTGAACGCCTGCGACAAAGGCGGTTAGCAGCGCGGCGATGGACGCTCGAGGATTTCGCAATCGATGCGTGGCATCCCTCATATCCAGAGGCGCAGCGCACTCGCGCGCAGGGCGCATGAGGACTGCAATGGGGAACCATCACCCGGCCCCTGGGTTGTGTGGTCAGATTTCGAGATCGAGAGGAAAGACGATGCGCACCCTGACGATGGTCCTGACGCTGTCGGCAATGGCATTGGCGCAGCCCGCTTCTGCTCAACGCGCCGATCCGCAGCCGCCGCAAGCCCCGCCTCCTGCTCAGCAGCCGCCGCAAGCCCCGCCTCCTGCTCAGGAGCCCATCCCAGACCAGCCGCAGCCTGGCCAGGACGATGGCGCCCAGAACGTCACCAACATCGTCGTGGTGGCGATCGAGGACCTGCCTTCGGAAGTGAAGGCGCAGGCGGAGGCCATAGTCACCAGGACGACCGCCAAGGAGCTGGCCAAGCTGCAGAACTCGGTCGATGCCTCGCCCGAGGCAACGTCGGTCCTGCATGCGAACGGGCTGAATTCCTCGCAGGTCGTCGCCGCCAACATCGACGGTGACGGCACACTGACGCTGATCATCCAGACGACGGCCTGACCGGCCAGCGGCCGAGCGGCCGCGTCCCGCCTTCGATCCTCACTCTTGCGGAGGTCGCCATGACCGAAGCCGCGGTTCGCAACTTCACCCTGAATTTCGGGCCGCAGCACCCGTCCGCGCATGGCGTGCTGCGGCTGGTGCTGGAATTGGACGGCGAGATCGTCGACCGAGCCGATCCGCATATCGGCTTGCTCCATCGCGGCACCGAGAAGCTGATTGAGTACAAGAATTACCTGCAGGCCCTGCCCTATTTCGACCGGCTCGACTATGTCGCACCAATGAACCAGGAGCATGCCTTCTGCCTTGCCGCCGAAAAGCTGCTGGAAATATCGGTTCCCCGGCGCGGGCAACTCATCCGCGTGCTGTTCTGCGAGATCGGGCGACTGCTCTCGCATCTTCTCAACGTCACCACGCAGGCCATGGATATCGGCGCGCTGACCCCGCCGCTCTGGGGTTTCGCCGAACGCGAGAAGCTGATGGTGTTCTATGAACGCGCATCCGGCGCCCGCATGCACGCCAATTATTTCCGCGTCGGCGGCGTGCATCAGGATCTGCCGGAACAGCTCCTGGACGACATCTGGAATTTCTGCGATCCGTTCCTGAAGGTCTGCGACAATCTCGAAGGCCTGCTTACCGACAACCGCATCTTCAAGCAGCGCAACGTCGATATCGGTGCGATCTCGCTCGATGACGCCTGGGCCCTGGGTTTCTCCGGCCCCATGGTGCGCGGCTCGGGCGCCGCTTGGGACCTGCGCAAGGCACAGCCCTATGAATGCTATCCCGAGATGGAATTCGATATCCCGATCGGCAAGAACGGCGACTGCTACGACCGCTACCTGGTACGCATGGAAGAGATGCGCCAGTCGGTGCGCATCATGCGGCAGTGCCTGGAGAAGCTGCGTTCACCCGATGGCCAGGGCCCGGTCGCGGTGCCCAATCAGAAGATCACGCCGCCGCCGCGCGCCACCATGAAGCGCTCCATGGAAGCGACCATCCATCATTTCAAGCTTTATACCGAAGGCCACCGCGTGCCGCGTGGCGAGGTCTATGCCGCGGTTGAGGCGCCGAAGGGCGAGTTCGGCGTCTATCTGGTCTCCGACGGCAGCAACAAGCCCTACCGCTGCAAGATACGCGCGCCATCCTTCGCCCATCTCCAGGCGATTGATTTCCTGTCGCGCGGGCACATGGTGGCGGACGTCGCGGCGATCATCGGCTCGCTCGACATCGTCTTCGGCGAGATCGATCGCTGACTAGATCGATCGCCGACGCGGAGGAGCGCCCGGCGCCTCCCCATCTCTTCCATCAACCGTCGAGCCCGGCGCGCTCGCCGACGGAACTGCCTCAATGCATGAACACAGCTCTCAGCCACGCAAGAATGCCTGCCCCCGGAGAGACCGCCGCGCGCACGCGCGACGCCGCCCAGCGTGCCGGCATGTTGGCGCCGACATGGCAATGGCAGACAACCTCATGCAGTTGCCAGTCGCTCATCTCGAAGAAGCGCTTGGCTTCGCCGTAAGTATCGTCCTGCAGGCCCTGCGCACGGAAGATCGGATCTTCGAATGCGACGGTGATCGCCGATCCGTCGGTGCGCATTCTTTCACGCACGTCGGGTGGAGCGTATTCGGTGCCCGCCAACGCCGTGAGGCGGCGGCTGGGGCTTTGTTCGAGAAGTTGCGCCCAGCGCTCAAGGCGCTGGCCCCGATTGGCGATGAGAGCCGGTGCTTCGGCATGAACGTCGGCAACGGCGTTGATTTGGTCAAGGGTTTGGTGCTTCACGGCCGTCTCCTGTATCGACAGACAATCACCCGCCCGCAATGGGAATTAATGCGCCGACCGGCGCCGGCAAGAGCCGAAACGGACGCGCAGAATCATTTGATCGTCACCTGTCGCAATCTCGCGGAGCGATCGTGTGGGAACCATCCGCCGGCGCGGCCGTTCTGCCAGCTTGCGCCGCCGATCGCCCCCGACGAAACGTCCGAACGCGGCGATCGCCTCCATCATTTCAGGCCGGGCAGGACATCCCGCTTGTCGGGATCGCGCAGAGCCCTGCCAAGGCGCCGAGCGGAAGGAAAAAGCGATGGCCATTCTCCCCAATCCGGACCCGTCTCCAACGCCGGTGCCCACGCCTCCGCCGATCCCGGAACCCGAGCCGATGCGCGAGCCGGATCCGGATCGGCTTCCCGATGAGGAGCCGGTCCCCAATCCCGATGAGAATGACGCGCCGCCCAAGCATTCCACGCCCGGGCCGGCACCGACCTTGAATGGCTCATAGGAGGCGGCGGATACGCCTCCCGGGCCTCTCAGCACCACGCCAATGCGACGTTGCGGATTGACGCGCCTGCCCTCAGGCTGCAATGGTTGTTAACCAGCTGTTAACCTTGCGGCTGAGATCGAGGTGGGGGGCGATTTGGAACCGTTTTTGGACGCGAACCTCCTGAATTGGGATGATCGGGCCGAACTGCACGCGACCGACAATACGGGTAGTTACCGCATCGAGAATGTGCTGGCTGGCGGATCCAATCTCTATGAGTTGGAAACGCGTGAGGTCGGAGACATTTTCGGCAAGGACATCGTTCATCTGCAATGCCACATCGGGCTCGACACGATCAGCTTGAGGAATCTCGGCGCGGGCAGTGTGACCGGCCTGGACTTTTCACCAAGGGCAATCGCGGCGGCGCGGGATTTCGCATCCAAGGCAGGCAGCGACGTTCGCTTCGTCGAAGCGCCGCTATACGAAGCTGTCGAAGCGCTCGACCGGACCTTTGATATTGTCTACGTCACCTGGGGGTCGGTGAACTGGCTTGACGATGTCTTCCGTTGGGCGCGAGTGGTCGCCGATCTTCTGCGGCCTGGCGGTAGGCTCTATATGGCCGAGGGCCATCCCTTGATGTTCCAATGCAATCGCAAGGCTGCCGCCCTCGAATTGAAGGACGACTGGCGAACGCCGGTGGCGCGACCGCTCGTCTGGAACGAGCAGCGGACCTATACCGGCGATGAACGAACCTTGAAGCATCCTCGATATTACGAGTGGATCCATCCGATCAGCGACGTGGTGAACGCGCTGATTGCCGCGGGTCTGACGCTCGATTTTCTCAATGAGCACGACACTGTTTCCTGGCAGCACTTTTCATTCGCGGTGAGGGCCGGCAAGGACATGTATGGCCTGCCCGAAAACGCTCCCAAGATTCCGATGGCTTATTCAATTGGTGCGACCAAGCGCGGTGTTGGGACGTATCGGATCGTCCAGAAGAAGGTCGATCGCCACTAGCCCACCACGCGGCGAGTTTCTCGTGCGATTGCCGGCGTATCAGCGCCCGACGGCGCGAAATTTTAAGGACTGTGAAGTCTAAAATTAATTTATTGCGAACTAATATTCCCTTGATGAGGCTCACCCGGAGAGCCTGACAGCCACAGGGATTCTCGCTTTATTGGCTCTTTTTGCCAACATGTACAGCCGCATGAGGGGAGCCGTCCTTTCACCGGCAAGGATACCGGCGGCGATCGCGGTCGTGGTCATGGCCGTTTGCGCGATATTCGCTGATCATCAGAACAAGATCGTTTCGGACCAGGCCTCTCGCGCGGAGGTCCTGGCCAAGGTCAATGTCATTCGCGCCAAGCTCGAAGGCAACATCAACGGCAACCTCCAGCTGGTGCGGGGACTGGTCGCGGCAGTCACGACCGAACCCTATATGGGCCAGCAGCGCTTCGCGGAGCTTGCCAGCAGGCTGTTCAGCGAGGAGTCCCAGCTTCGCAACATTGCCGGCGCGCCGGATCTGGTGATTTCCTTGATGTATCCGATGGCCGGCAATGAAAAGGCCATCGGTCTCGATTACCGCAAGAACGATCAGCAGCGTGCCGCTGCCTTGCGTGCGCGTGACGAGCGCAAGCTCATTCTCGCCGGCCCGGTCGATCTGGCGCAGGGTGGGCAGGCTTTCATCGGCCGCTTTCCGGTTTTCGTCAAAAGCGCGGGCAACACCGACCGGTTCTGGGGCATCGTTTCAGCGGTCGTCGACGTGCAGCGCCTCTACAAGGCGAGCGGTCTTCTCGACAAGGATCTCGGGATCGACATCGCACTCATCGGCAATGATGCCCTTGGCACAAAGGGAATCCAGTTCTTCGGCGACGAACGCGTCGTCAAAAGCAATCCGGTGACGGCCGACGTTCTCGTCCCGTCAGGCTCCTGGCGGATCGCTGCCGTCCCCACTAGCGGTTGGCCCGACACGCCCGGCAATGCATGGCAGCTCCGGGCGATCATGGCGGCGGCGGCGGCACTGATCTTGATCCCTTTCCTGACGGCGGGCCGCCTGATTGGTGAAAGGCAGCGCAATTACTGGGAACAGCATCGGCTGTCGCGGCGACTGGAACTCGCTCTGGAGGCGTCGACCATCGGAGTGTGGGAGCACGACCTCGAAACCAACGATCTGACCTGGGATGACCGCGTCAACGAAATATACGGCAGAGACCCCGATGGTGGACCGCCCGGATACTCGGATTGGGCCGGAGCCATTCATCCCGCCGATCTGCCTGGCGCGCTTGCAGACTTCGACAATGCCGCGGCCGGGCGCGGCACCTATTCGTCGGAATACCGGATCATTCGCCCGGACGGCGAAATTCGCCACGTCCGCTCCAGGGCGATCTTCTACCAGACTGCAAACAATTCCCCTCGAATGGTCGGTGCCGAATGGGACGTGACTGCGGACGTTCTGCTGAACACCGATCTGGTTCGCGCAAAGCAGCTGACCGAGTCGAAAAATACGGAACTTGAGTCCGCCAAGGCGCGCATAGAACACATCGCACTGCACGATTCGCTGACGGATTTGCCCAATCGCCGTTACCTGGACCAGGTGCTGGAGGATTATGCGGCAAAAGCCAGGCTGAGCGGCGGCTACGCAGCGTTACTTCACGTTGATCTGGACCGCTTCAAGCACATCAACGATACGCTCGGCCACGCGGCGGGCGATGCAATGCTGGTGCATGCATCCTCCGTCCTCCAGTCCAACGTCGGCGACCGCGGTTTCGTCGCCCGGGTCGGCGGCGACGAATTCATCGTGCTCTGCACGGTGCATGAGGATGTCGATCAAGCGGCCGTGCTCGCGAACCGCATTATCGAACAGATGCGCAGACCGGTTTACTACCACGGTCATCAATGCCGCTTTGGCGTCAGCGTCGGAATTGCCATCGACAATGGCCGGGTTGCCGATGCCAAGCAGTTGCTGGTCAACGCCGATATTGCCCTCTACCGGGCAAAGAGGCGGGGCCGCAACCGGCATGAATTCTTCAGCGGAGAGCTGCAAAGCGAAATCGTCAACACGAAGAGGATTGCCGACGAGATTCTAGCCGGTCTCGAGCGCGACGAATTCATCGTGTACTACCAGCCTCAATTTGACGCCAAGACGCTGGAGATTGTGGGCGTTGAGGCGCTGGCGCGGTGGAAGCATCCAGAGAGGGGCATTCTGGCACCCGACGTGTTCCTGAAGACCGCCGAAGAACTGAACGTCGTCTCGGTGATAGACCGGAAAGTCCTCCAGCAATCGCTTTTGGACTTCGACGTTTGGTCGGCCGAGAAAATTGGCATTCCGCGCGTTTCGGTCAACGTTTCGGCGCGGCGTCTTCAGGATGAGGAACTGCTGAAGAGTCTGCGGGTCCTTAACATCAGGAAGGGGACTTTCTCCTTTGAACTCGTCGAGTCGATCTTCCTCGACAACAACGACGATCTGGTCACGTGGAACGTCGAGCAAATCAAGCAACTAGGCATCGACATCGAAATCGACGATTTCGGCACCGGTTATGCATCCATTGTCAGCTTGCTCAAACTGCAACCTCGCCGCCTCAAGATAGACCGGCAGTTGGTGGATCCTATCGTAAACTCACCCGCGCAACGGCAGGTCGTCTCGTCGATCATCGAAATCGGCAAGTCCCTGGGCATCGAAATCATTGCCGAAGGCGTCGAGACGATGAAGCACGCACGTCTGCTCAAAGGTCTTGGCTGCGACATTCTCCAAGGCTACGCATTCGGTCGCGCAATGGATTCCGACGCGCTGAGAAGCTTCGTTCGAGCTCGTCGGTTGCGCGTCGCAAGCTAGCCATTGATCGAGATCATGGCTTGCGTCTTATCGCACAAGGCTTCGCGTGCCTCACCCGAGTCGCGCCGCCGTCCAAGCCCCGCCCGCGGCACTCGACTCCACCGCCGCCGCAACGAACTTCACGCCGCGCGCGCCGTCGACCACGTCGGGCACCTGCGCCGCCCGCGCGGCATCGACCGCACCGCCCGCGCGATGCGCGCGGATGATGTCCGCCGCATCGCGATAGAAATTGGCGAAGGCCTCGATATAGCCTTCCGGGTGCGCGGCCGGCATGCGCGAGACGCGCCGGGCTTCCGCCGTCGTGCCATGGCCGCCACGCACCAGCGTGCGCGTTTCCTCGCCATAGGGCGAGAAGCGCAGTTCCTCCGGCCGCGATCCAGACCATTCGAGCCCGGCCTTTTCGCCATAGATGCGCACCGAGAGGTCGTTGTAATGGCCGGGCGAGGTCTGGCTGGCGAGGATCGTGCCGCGCGCGCCGCTCGCCCAGCGCACGAGCACATGCGCGTTGTCGTCGAGCCGCCGTCCCGGCACGGCGGTGAAGAGGTCGGCCGAAACCGCCTCGGCCTCGAAGCCGGAGACGAAGCTCGCCAGGTTGAAGGCATGTACGCCGATATCGGCGAGCACGGCCGACTGGCCCGCGCGCGCCGGATCGGTGCGCCATTCCGCCTGCTTCTGGCCCTCGGCGTCGATCGGCTTGGTCAGCCAGTCCTGGATATAGGCGCCATGCACCGACACGATGCGGCCGAGCTCGCCCGTCGCCACCATCTCGCGCGCCTGGCGCACCATGGCGTAGCCGGTGTTGTTGAGCGTGACGACGAAGCGGCGCTTCCTCGCTTTCGTCAGCGCCACCAGGGCCTCGGCCTCGCCAAGCGTCGTCGACAGTGGCTTGTCGCAGATGACGTCGATGCCAGCCTCGAGGAAGGCCGTCGCGATCGGCGCATGCAGATGATTGGGCGTGACGATGACCACCGCCTCGATCCCGTCCGGCCGTGCCGCTTCGGCCTTCGCCATGGCGTGGTAGTCGGCATAGCTGCGCTCCGGCGCGATGCCGATCTCGGCGGCGGAGGCCGCGGCGTTATCCGGATCCGAAGACAGCGCTCCAGCGACCAGCGCGATCTGGTCGTCGAGCCGCATGGCGAGGCGGTGCACGGCGCCGATAAAGGCATTGCGGCCGCCGCCGACCATGCCGACCCGCAGGCGTTGACGCGACATACCATCAGCGGTTGCATAGACCATGATTGTGATTATTCTCCAGGGTAGGACGGTTGGCGACGATAGCTGTCGCGAGTTTCGACCAAAGTCGATTGCTTGTTTTCGAATGATATTTCTATTTTCCGGTTTGTAAAACGATTGTGCCGCGTTAGCTTTTGATCAAGGTCCAGCGATGGACTGCATCCGGAGGGCAGGGATCGGATGACGCATCCGATGGTTAGGGTCACGATGGGGCATATCGTATGAGCGGCCGCGGCAAGGCGGCCGACGAGCCGTCCACACATAGCCTGGAGACGGCTGCGAGAAAGCGAAGCCGTTCGCTGGCGGCGCTGGGCTACACCAAGCCTCAAACCTATGAAGAGCTGCGGGCGGTGCTTTCGTCAGGCACCGTGCATTTCCCGAAACGGCTTCGCCAGGTGGCGATCTTCCTCTGGCAGCATCCGAGCGAAGTGGCGCTGGGCACGATCGCGCAGGTGGCGGACCAGGCCGGCGTGCAGCCGTCGACCCTGGTGCGCTTCGCGCAGATCTTCGGCTATTCCGGCTTTTCCGATTTCCAGCTGCTGTTCAAGGATCGCATGAAGGGCTCCTGGCCGGATGCGCAGGGCAGCCCCGACAAGGCCGAGGAGCCGAATGCCGATCTGCATTTCCTTCATGGCATGGTCGGCGCCTGCCAGGCCTCGCTCGGCCGCATCGGCAATAATTTCGATACCGCCGCTTTCGAGACGATGGTTGATCATCTGGCGGCGGCGGAGCTGATCTACGTCATCGGCAGCAAGCGCGCCTTCCCGGTCACCACCTATGTGTCGTTGACGCTGTCGCAGCAGGGCGTGCGCAATGTGCTGGTCGACAATGTCGGCTCGACTGCGCTCGACCAGGTCGGCTGCATTACGCCGCGCGACGCGGTGCTCGCCGTCTCCTTCAGCCCCTACAATTCGATCACGCCAGACCTCGTCGCCGTCGCGCATGAGCGCAAGGCGCGCATCGTGACCATCACCGACAGCACGTTCTCGCCGTTGGTGAAGCTTTCCGACACCTGGCTGGAAGTGGTCGAGCAGGATTTTGCCGGC
Organism: Mesorhizobium sp. WSM3859; assembly: GCF_002295065.1. Taxonomy (GTDB): domain Bacteria; phylum Pseudomonadota; class Alphaproteobacteria; order Rhizobiales; family Rhizobiaceae; genus Mesorhizobium. The sequence goes on along the minus strand of NZ_NSGG01000012.1, from coordinate 193,140 downwards.
TTCCGCTCGCTCGCCGCCTCGCTCGCGGTCGGCATGGCCTTGGTCCACGGCGTCGTCGCGCGCCGGACAGGCTGACAAGAGCAATTCCAGGAAAAGTGTGGAGCGGTTTTCCGTCCGGAATTGCGCAAGACAAGGAGATAGAGCGGTTCGCCGGTTCCATGAAAACGGTGAACCGCTCTAGCGCGGTTGACTAAAGGGAACTATCGTTCCATATTCTAAAAAATGGAAACTTTGTTCCGGGAGGAGGAATGGAGGTTCGTCTCGACGGCAAGGTTGTGCTGGTCACCGGCGCGACGCAAGGCATCGGCCGGGCGGTTGCCGAGACGCTTGCGCGCTCGGGCGCTGCCGGACTGCTGATAACCGGCCGGGACCAAAAGCGCGGCGACGCTGTCGCCGCCGAACTCACGGCCATGGGAGCCGCCACCGCTTTCGTTGCCGCCGACCTCGGCGATCCCGAAGCCCCAGCGCGGTTGGCCGGGGCCTGCATCGAACGCTTCGGCCGCATCGACGGTCTCGTCAACGCCGCCGGCCTCACCGATCGCGCGTCCTTCGTCGATGCCACGCTCGACGATTGGGCGTCGCTGTTCGCCGTCAACGCCCGCGCGCCCTTCTTCCTCATGCAGGCGGCGATCGCCGACATGAAGAAGCGCGGCCAGGGCGGCGCGATCGTCAACATCCTGTCGATCAACGCGCATTGCGGCGCGCCGGAGCTTGCCGTCTATTCCGCCACCAAGGGCGCGCTGGCGACACTGACCAAGAACGCCGCCAACGCCCATCGCTTCGACCGCATCCGCGTCAACGGCATCAATGTCGGCTGGACCGACACCCCAGCCGAGCGCGTCATGCAGGCCGAGACGCTCGGCCAGGGTCCGGGCTGGCTCGACGCGGCCAATGCGACGCAGCCCTTCGGCCGGCTGTTCTCCGTCTCCGACATCGCCAATCTTGCGGTCTTCCTGCTTTCCGACGCGGCCGGCCCGATGACCGGCACGCTGGTCGACCAGGAGCAATGGGTGATCGGAGCCAACCGGTGAGCGCCGAGAACCTCAGCCCTGCTCTCCTGGAACGCTTGCCATCGGAAGTCCGCAAGCCGGCTTACGATCGCCCCGCGCTGAAGCCGGGGATCGCCCATATCGGCGTCGGCGCGTTCCACCGCTGCCACCAGGCCGAATACACCGACGATCTGCTGGCGAAGGATTTCGACCGCTGGGGACTGGTCGGCATCAACATCCGCCCTCCTTTGCTGGCCAATACGCTGGGGCGGCAGGACGGTCTCTACACGCGGCTCATCCGCCAGAACGACGAGGTCGAGGCGCTCGTCATCGGCAGCATCATGCGCGTCATCGACAGCCAGGAGAGTGCCGCGCCGGCGCTGGACGTGCTCGCCTCTTCCGACATCGAGATCGTTACCATGACGGTAACCGAGAAAGGCTATTGCCACATCCCGTCGAGCGGCGCGCTCGACCTTGACCATCCCGACATCGTCCATGACCTCGCCAATCCGGAAAAGCCACGCAGCGTGCCCGGCATATTGGCAAGGGCGCTGGAATTGCGCATGGCCTCGCGCGGTCGTCCGGTGACGCTGCTGTCCTGCGACAACATCCCAGCCAACGGCACCATCCTCGGCAATGTCGTGCAGGCGTTCGCAGAGCGGCGCGACGCGAAGCTGGCCGACTGGATCGAAGCCAATGTCGCCTTCCCTTCGGCCATGGTCGACCGCATCGCGCCGGCGACGACCGCTGCCGATATCGACACGGTCGAGCAGCGCTTCGGCTACCGCGACGCCGCCGTCGTCGTCGGCGAGCGCTTCCGCCAATGGGTGATCGAGAACCGCTTCGCCGGCCGCGTGCCGCGCTGGGACCTTGTCGGCGCCAGTTTCGTCGATGACGTCACGCCGTTCGAGCATCTCAAGATGCGGGTGCTGAACGGCGCCCAGACGACGCTTAGCTATCTCGGGGTTTTGGGCGGTTTCGAGCACACGTTCGAGGCGATAGCCGACCCGTTTCTGGCAGGCTTCGTTCGCCGCATGCTGACCGAGGAAACACTGCCGACGCTGATGCCGGTCCCCGGCATCGAGCCGGCGGCCTATGTCGAGCAGAGCCTGTCGCGCCTCACCAACACCGCGATTCGCCACCGCAATCACCAGATCGCCACCGACGGCTCGCAGAAGATCGTGCAGCGCCTGCTCAACCCGATCCGCGACCGCCTGGCGAAGGGCGGGAGCATCGAGCTTCTTTCGGTTCCCGTGGCAGGCTGGATGGCCTATCTGATCAAGGCGTCGGCGCGCTTCGGCCGCGCCTGGCAGGTGTCCGACCCCTTCGCCGAAAGAATTGCAATAATCGCCGACCGCATTGGTTCGCACAGCAAACTGCTCGCCGACGCGATCTTGGCAATCGACGCTGTCTTCGACCCGTCCTTGGCCGCCAACGCGACTTTCCGCGCGCACGTCGTCGCCGGCCTCGACGGCTTGCTCTCGAATGATCCAATGGGCTTTGTCAAACAAACCTGTTCTGGGCCAACAGATGCGCCGTTGAAGCAGCCGGCTCGATCTGCATAGTTAGCTATTGGGAGGCATCATGAAACTTGGACTGCTCACGGCACCATTTCCGGATACTGCTCTCGGCGATGTTGCCGACTGGGCGCGCTCGGCCGGTTTCGAGGCGTTGGAAATCGCCTGCTGGCCGAAGACTTCCGGTGCCAGCCGCCGCTATGCCGGCACCAGCCATATCGACGTGGACATCTCGTCCGCTGAAGCCCAGGACATTGCCGCCGGGCTTGCCGGCAAGGGCCTCGCCATCTCCGGCCTCGGCTTCTACCCCAATCCGCTTCATCCCGACCGGGCGCATCGCGAGGCGGTGATCGATCACCTGAAGAAGGTGATCGTGCTGGCGAGCCGCATGGGGGTCTCGCTGGTCAACACGTTCTGCGGCGGCGACGCCTCGAAGCATGTCGACGCCAACTGGGAGGACGCGCAAAAGGTCTGGCCGGCGATCATCGCCCACGCCCGCGAGCACGGTGTAAAACTCGCCTTCGAGAATTGCCCGATGATCTTCAGCTATGACGAATGGCCGGGCGGGCACAACATCGCCTACTCGCCCTATGTCTGGCGCCGCATCCTCGAAGCCTGGGGCGGCGATGTCGGCATGAACTTCGACCCCTCGCATCTCGTCTGGCAGATGATCGACAAGGAGCGCTTCATCCGCGAGTTCGGCAAGAGCATGCTGCATGTGCATGCCAAGGACCTGATGATTGATCATGATGGTTTGTACGAGCGCGGAATTCTTTCCGCTGGCATAGGCTGGCAGGTGCCGCGCATGCCGGGGCTTGGGGACATCGACTGGAGCAGGATTTTTTCGGGCCTCTACCGGGCCGGATATGACGGGCCGGTCATCATCGAGCATGAGGACCGGCGCTTCGAGGGGACGGATGAAAAGGTCAAGCGCGGCTTCCTGCTTGCTCGCGACGTGCTGCGTCCTTTCATCAAATGACGAAAAGCTTGACGCCGGTCGCATCGGCGCCCGCGAACTGAAAAATCGAACTGAACTGAAAGATCAATGTGGAGGAGTACTGACATGAAGAAACATCTGACCGTGGCCTCGCTTCTTGCCGGCGCCGCCTTGCTTGCCTCGGTGGGCGTCTCGGCCGCCGCCGGCAAATACACGATCGGCATTTCCAACACCGTGCAGGGCAATGGCTGGCGCGAGGAAATGATCTGCGCGATGAAGGCGCAGGCACTCGCTTCCGGCGAAGTGGCGAAGCTCAACATCGCCCACCGCAACACCGACGCCGCCGGCCAGCTCGAGGACATCCGCAACCTGATCAGCGCCAAGGTCGACGCCATCGTCGTCAACCCGGCCGATCCGGCCGGCATCAAGGCAGGCCTCGAGGAAGCCACCAAGGCCGGCATCGTCGTCGTCGCCGTCGACCAGGCGGTGACCGAGCCCTCCGCCTACATCATCTCCAACAACCAGGAACAATACGCCTATCTCGGCGCCAAATGGCTGTTCCAGCAGATGGGCGGCAAGGGCGAGGTGTTCTACATGCGCGGCGCCGCCGGCGCATCGGCCGACAGCGATCGTGACAAGGGCTTCAAGAAGGCGCTCGCCGAATTCCCGGACGTGAAGGTCGCACAGGAAGTCTTCACCGGCTGGCAGCAGGATCAGGCCAAGCAGCAGATCCTCTCGTTCCTCGCCACCGGCACGCCGATCAACGGCATCTGGACCTCGGGCATCGACAACGTCATCGTCGACGCGCTGGTCGAGCAGCAGGCGCCCATGGTGCCGGTCGTCGGCGCCGACAATGCCGGCTTCGTAGGCCAGTTGAATACGGTCAAGGACCTGGTCGGCGCTGCCGTCACCAACCCCGGCTCGATCGGCGGCGCCGGCGTGACGCTGGCGCTGCAGATCCTCGACGGCAAGAAGCCGGCGCAGCAGACCGTGCTGGTCGAGCCGCAGCTTTGGGAAAACGCCACCGAGGAAGGCAAGGCTAAGCTGAAGTCCGCCGCCGACCCCTCGCTCAGCCCCGAATGGCCGGTCTCGATCTCGATCCCCGACTGGACGACCTACACCAAGGACCAGATCGTAGCCTGCAAGGGCCCGGGCGAATAAGCGCCTGATCTGAAACGGCAGCGCAAGGACGCCGGACTAATGCATGTCGCCCAGGAGTGTGCGCGGTTCTGGGGCAACGACATGCATGAAACAAGAACTTAAAGCGCGTCGCCTGAATCCGTTTCAGCGCGACGCGCTTTAAGTCTGGCGTCCTTGCCATTTGATTTGTCGCGCATAGTTTGAGCCTTTTAATCGAGAACGCTTTGACCACCAACCCTCTCCTCGACGCCACCGGTGTCGCGAAAAACTACGGTGCGGTTGCAGGGCTGCGCAACGCCTCGCTGTCCGTGCTGCCTGGCGAAGTCCATGCGCTGATGGGCGCCAACGGCGCCGGCAAGTCGACGCTGGTGAAGATCCTGACCGGCGCGATCAAGGCGGATGCCGGCCGCATCCTGATCCGCGGCAAGCACCTTGATGTCCGTTCGCCCGCCGACGCCCGCCGCGCCGGCCTGCTGCCGGTCTACCAGGAACCGTCGCTCATCCCCGACCTCGATGTCCTGTCCAATTTGCGGCTTACCGGCACGCCGGTCGAGCCATTCCGCGCCTGGGTGCGCGAGCTCGGCATTCCGAACCTCGACATTCGCGACACCGCGCGCGACATCCCGTTGGCCATCCTGCGCGTGCTCGACCTGGCGCGCGCGCTCGCCGTAGAGCCCGACGTGCTCCTGCTTGACGAGATGACCGCTGCCCTGCCGGCGAACCTCGCCGAAAAGGTGCTGGAAGTCGTGCGCCGCCAGGGCGACGCCGGCCGCTCCGTCATCTTCATCTCGCACCGTTTCGTCGAGATTTCCGCGCTCTGCGACCGCGCCACCGTTTTGCGTGACGGCTCCACGGTCGGTGTCGTCGACATCGAGCCGGGTATCGAGGAAAGAATAGTCGAGATGATGCTCGGCACCCGCATCGAGAAGACGCGCGTCGCCGCGCGCGCGGCGAATGATGTGGCGGTTGCGGCCGGCGGCCGTACGCGCCTATCGGTCCGCAACCTGCAGCTCGGCACCAAGCTCAACGACGTCTCCTTCGATCTCGCCAATGGCGAGGTCGCCGGCGTCTTCGCCCTCGAGGGCCAGGGCCAGGACGAGCTCTTCGCAGCCCTTGCCGGCTCGATCCGCCCGAGCGGCGGCACGATCGACGTCGACGGCGCGCCGGTGAAATTCTCGCATCCGAGCGACGCCATCCAGGCCGGCATCGCCTATGTGCCGGGCGACCGTAGCGAGGCCTTGGCCATGCAGCGCTCCGTGCGCGAGAACATCGCGCTGCCTTTCAGCGCCGGGCTGCGCAAATGGGGGCCGATCCGCATGCGCCGCGAGCAGGTGGTGGTTTCCGGCGCCATCGGCAGATTGCAGATCGACACCCGCGCCCAGGGCGAGGTGCAGCGCCTTTCCGGCGGTAACCAGCAGAAGGTGACCATTGCCCGCTGGATCGCGGCCAACGCCCGCACCATCCTGTGCTTCGACCCGACGCGCGGCATCGATGTCGGCACCAAGCAGGAGATCTACAAGCTGCTGCGCGAGCTCGCCGGCCAGGGCAAGTCAGTGCTGTTCTACACGTCCGAAATGGAAGAGGTGCAGCGTGTTTGCGACCGCGTCATCGTCATCTTCGGCGGCCGCGTCGTCGACACTTTTTCGGTCGAAGAGGCCGACGAGCCCGCTCTGATGCGCGCCGCCTACGGCCTGCCGCGCGGCGCCAGGGCCGATGTCGGCATTCTTGCCGACGTCAGGCCCGCCTCCGATGCGGAGGCCGCGTCATGAGCCGCTTCTTCCGCAACCAGGGCTGGGTCGCCGGCCTGTTTGCCCTGCTCATCTTCCTCTTCGTCATCACCAAGCTGATCCAGCCCGGTTATGGCAGCGGCGACTTCGGTTCGCTCGCGCGAGCAGTCTTACCCTATGCCTTCGCCGTCGCGGCGCAGACCGTCGTCGTCATCGCCGGCGGCATCGACCTGTCGGTCGCCGCCATGATGGCGCTGACCAGCGTCACCGCCGCCTCGATGATGAACGGCGCCAGCGAGGAATACGCGCTCTTCGTCGTGCCCTTCGTGCTGGCCATGGGGTTCGTGCTCGGCGCGCTGAACGGCATCCTCATCGTCGTCACCCGCGTGCCGGATATCGTGGTCACGCTTGCGACGCTGTTCGTGCTGCAGGGCGCGGCATTGCTCGTGCTCGGCGCTCCCGGCGGTGCCGCGGCCGAATGGCTGAAGGCGAGCGTCATCGGCACCGCGCCGATCCCCGGCCTGCCCGACTGGGCGGACGCCTGGGTGCCGAGGGCGCTGGTGCTGCTCGTCGTTTGCCTCTGCATCGTCTGGATACCGCTCACGCGCTCGCGCCTCGGCCTCTCCATCTACGCCATCGGCAGCAACGAGCTTGCCGCCTTTCGCAGCGGCGTGCCGGTGGCGCGGACCAGGATCATCGCCTATGCGCTCTCCGGCCTCTTCGCGGCGATGGGCGGCCTGTCGTTGACTATCAGCACCGGTATCGGCGCGCCGATCCCCGGGCCTTATCTGCTCGCCAGCGTCGCCGCGGTGGTGCTGGGCGGTGTCGCCCTCGGGGGCGGCAAGGGCGGCCTGTTCGGACCGATCATCGCCGTCTTCGTGCTGAGGCTGGTGCGCACCGACCTGACGCTTCTGGCCATCGATCCGAATGTCACCGCGATCATCGAAGGCCTGATCATGGTCGCGGTCGTGATGTTCGGCGCCTTCATCACCATCCGCGGCCGCCCGGCGGGAGCAACGCCATGACCGACATCGCGACCATGCCCCGGCCGGTCTCATTCGGCCGCCGCATCAAGCGCTTCATGGCGGACCGGCCGCTCATTCCGCTGATCATCCTTTTGATCATCCTCGTGGCGATCCTGCAGATCCTGCGCCCCGGCATCGTCAACGAGCGCTGGCTCGCCAACACGGCGAAGTTCGCCATCCCGCTGGCGATCCTCGCCGGCTGCCAGACCATGACCATGCTGACCGGCGGCATCGACCTTTCCGTCGGCACGGTGGCGACGATGAGCGCCTTCATCATGGCCACCCAGATCGTCAGCCAGGATCCGACGGTGGCTTTCCTGCTGGCCATCCTGCCCGCCGTGCTGATCGGCCTCGTCAACGGCATCGGCGTCGGCGTGTTCCGGGTGCATCCGCTGATCATGACGCTCGGCACCAGCCTGATCGGCACCGGCTTCCTGCAGGTCTACCAGCGCACGGTGATCGCTTCCGGCGCGAAAATTCCGGATTTCCTCAACTGGCTGGGCACCGGCGTCACCTACGGTTTTCCCAATGCGCTTCTGCTGTTCGTGCCGGTGGCGGTGCTGATCGTCTTCATGCTGAACCGCACCGGCTTCGGCCGCCTGCTCTATGCCGTGGGCGACAATGAACGCGCCGCAAGGCTGTCCGGCGTCCGCTACTGGCAGGTGATCACCGCGCTCTACGTGCTTTCCAGCCTGCTCGCCGGCATCACCGGCCTGCTCTATATCGGCCTGATCAAGGCGCCCTCGCTGTCGCTCGCCGAACCGCTGGTGCTGCCTTCGGTGGCCGCCGCCGTCATCGGCGGCACCTCGATCTTCGGCGGCCGCGGCGGCTACACGGGCACCATCATCGGCGCCCTGATCCTGACCGTGCTGACGACGCTGCTCACCATCCTGCAGATGCCCGAAGGCGGCCGGCGCATCCTGTTCGGCTTCATCGTGCTGTTCGTGACGGCGGCGTATCTGCGGATCATCGAGGACCGGTAGAACCGGTCGAAAGGCAGGCACATTTCACTCCGCCGCCTGCACCTGACGGGCATCGATGATCGCCCTGATCTCCGAGCGGCACGAGCCGCAATTGGTGCCGGCGCGCAGCGTCGAGCCTATCGCTTCGAGGCTGTCGCATCCGCCCGCGACTGCCGATGCGAGCTGGTTGACGCCAACATGGAAGCACGCGCACACGACGCGGCCGATGGCCGGCATCGGCACGGGCGAGCGGCCGGATAGAAGCGCATGGCGATCGGTTGTCGACAGCGGTTGGCGCGTGGCAAGCAGCGACACCAGCCAGTCGCGCGCCGGCAGCTGGTCCGGAGCGGCGACGAGCAGGGCTTCAGCCATGGCGCCTGCATCGTCGATAGCTGCCGCGCGATAGGCGAGCCCGCGGCGATCGGTGTATTCCAGCAGCTGATCCCGCCGCTGGACAGCGAGCAGCTTGCGCGAGAGCAGAATGCCCTGGTCCGGCGGCTCGGTTCCGGTCAGTTCGTAGACCCAGCCGCCCTCGACCGCGTACCGGCTCCAGTGGACGAAACCCGTCGGCCGCAGATCGCCGCGCGTGATGAGCACGCCGGTCCAGCCAGTGTTCTCGCGCACGATCCTCGCCGGAACATGCTTGAGCTCCGGTTGGCCGGAATGCGGATCGGTGACCGGTGACGACAGCAGGCCGGCGGAAGCCCTGGCTGCGAACTGCCCGCTCCAATGCATGGGCATGAAGGCCTGGCCGCGCCGCTGTGCATCGGCCACGCGCACCCTCGCTCGAACGAAGCCAAAGCGTGTCGAAAGCCGGGCGAGATCGCCATCCCTGAGATGGTGCGCTGCCGCATCGGCCGGATGGAGATCGACCGCCGGCTCCGGCGCATTCGCCATCAAACGAGGCACATTCCCGGTGCGCGTCATCGTGTGCCACTGGTCGCGAAGCCGGCCGGTGTTCAGGGCAAGCGGATAGTCGGCATCGACCGTGAAGGCGGTCGCCTCCTGCCGCACGGGCACGAAGCGCGCGCGGCCGTCCGGCGTCGGGAAACGGCCGTTGGCGAACAATCGTGTCTGCTGCTCGCCCCGCTCCGACGCGGGCCAATGGCGCGGCGCGAAAGCGGCATACTCTTCATCGCCGAAATCAGCCATGCCGCCGAGATCGAACAGGCGCTCGCCCCTGTTCTCAAAAGCTGAGAGTGCGGCATGCTCGCAGAAGATGTCGGCCGGCGACTGGTAGGCGAAGGCATCGCCAAACCCCATGCGCGCGGCAACCTCGCAGACGATGCGCCAGTCGGCCTTTGCCTCGCCCGGCGATGACAGGAACGGTCGCTGACGCGAGAGGCGCCGCTCCGAATTGGTGACGGTGCCGTCCTTCTCGCCCCAGACGGCGGCCGGCAGCAGCACATCGGCATAGCGCGTGGTGTCGGTGCGGGTGACATCCGAGACCACGACGAAATCGCATTTGGCGAGCGCGGCGCGCACGCGCGAAGCGTCCGGCATGCTCACGGCTGGGTTGGTGCCCATCACCCACAGCGCCTTGATGCGGCCGTCGGCGACCGCCTGGAACATGTCCACCGCTTTCAGGCCGGCGCGTTGCGCGATGTTCGGCGCGTTCCAGAAGCGGGACACACGATCGATGTTGGCCTCGTCGGCGAAGTCCATATGCGCCGCGAGCTGGTTGGCCAGCCCTCCCACCTCGCGACCGCCCATGGCGTTCGGCTGCCCGGTGACCGAGAACGGCCCCATGCCGGGCTTGCCGATGCGGCCGGTGGCGAGATGGCAGTTGATGATGGCGTTGACCTTGTCGGTGCCATGCGCCGACTGGTTGACGCCCTGGCTGTAGACAGTGACAGTACGCTCGGTCTCGGCGAAGAGATCGTAGAAGTCCTGCACATCGGCGGCCGCCAATCCGCAGCCTTTCGCGACACGCGCGACCGATGGCGCATCGGCGCCGGCCAGCGCGGCCGTGGCGTCGAAGCCCGACGTATGGTCGCGGATGAAGCCGGCATCGATCTTTCCAGATTGCGCGAGGTGCGCCAGCAGCCCGTTGAACAACAGCACATCCGTGCCCGGATCGAGCGCCAGATGCAGGTCGCATTCGTCGGCCGTGGCGGTGCGGCGAGGATCGATTACGACGATCCTGGTGCCGCGCTTCTTGCGCGCGACAAGCATGCGCTGGTAGAGCACGGGATGGCACCATGCGGTGTTGGAGCCGGTGAGCACGATGAGATCGGCGTGCTCGAAATCCTCGTAGATGCCGGGAACGATGTCCTCGCCGAAGGCGCGGCGGTGGCCGGCGACGGACGACGCCATGCAGAGCCGCGAATTGGTGTCGATATTGGCCGAGCCGATAAAACCCTTCATCAGCTTGTTGGCGACGTAATAGTCCTCAGTGAGCAACTGGCCGGAGACGTAGAAGGCGACCGAGTCCGGACCATGCTCGGCAATCGCCCGCGAGAATTTTTCGGCGACGAGGTCGAGCGCTTCGTCCCAACCGGCCTGCTTGCCGAGAACCTCCGGCTGCAGCAGCCGGCCGTCGAGGCCGAGCGTCTCGCCGAGGGCGGCGCCCTTCGAGCACAGCCGGCCGAAATTGGCCGGATGGTCGGGATCGCCGCGGACGGTTGTCGTGCCGTCAGCGGCGATCCCGGCCAGCACGCCGCAGCCCACCCCGCAATAGGGGCAGGTGGTCCTCACCTCGCGCGCTTCTTCCATGCCTCAGGCCGCTTTCGAGGCCAGCGCTTCGAGCGCGATGAAGATCCGTTCGCCCTCGACCTTGAGGGGAAGCGTCCTCACCGAGCCCTCGTCCGCGCCGAGCGCCTTGCCCGTCTCCAGCGAGATCACCCAATTGTGCAGCGGGCAGGTCACCGCCGCGCCATGGACGATGCCCTGGCTGAGCGGCCCGCCTTTGTGCGGGCAATGGTCGTCGATGGCGAAGACCTGGTCGTCCGCCGTGCGGAAGACCGCGATCTTGCCCTGCGGTGTGGCGACGCAACGCGCGCCGCGCGGCGGAATGTCGGCGATGGCGCCGATGGCGATCCAGGTCATTGGGACGCTCCCGCATTCGATTGATAGGAATGCGCCCAGGCACCCCCCTCTGTCCTGCCGGACATCTCCCCCGCAAGGGGGGAGATTGACAGCTTGGGCGCTCCGCCCAATCCTGCAACGGTGGAGATTGGCGAAAGCCGCGATGACACCCGATCTCCCCCCTTGCGGGGGAGATGGCCGGCAGGCCAGAGGGGGGTGTCCAAGCTCGATGTCGGTAAGAAACGGGCCGAACGACTGGACGCTGGCGGTGTGAATGACGCAACCATCCCCATCACTCCGCCGCCTCCGCGAACCCGACCGAGGCCATCGGTCGAAACTCATGCTTGTCCTTGCCGGAGACGCGCTCCGACCACGGATCCACCTGGGCGAATTTCTGGGAAAAGACGAAGCGCTGGTAATAGACCTTGCGCTTCTCGCCGTCATCCAGGATCTGCCGCTTGATCTCGGCAGTGCCAATCCGCTTGGCCCATTTGTAGATGCGCTCCAGATAGCGGGCCTGCTCGCGATACATCTGGACGAGCGCCACGATCACCTCCAGCGCCTCGTCCTCGGTCTTCACGAGACCCAGCACTTCGGTGCCTTTGATGTCGAGGCCGGCCGCACCCGCGAAGTGTATCTCGTAGCCGGACTCGACGCACACCACGCCGACATCCTTGCAGGTCGCTTCGGCACAGTTGCGTGGGCATCCCGACACCGCCATCTTCACCTTGGCCGGCGTCCACGACCCCCACATGAACTTTTCGATGCGGATGCCGAGGCCGGTCGAATCCTGCGTGCCGAAACGGCACCAGTCGGTGCCGACGCAGGTCTTCACCGTGCGCAGGCCCTTGGCATAGGCGTGGCCTGAGACGAAGCCGGCCTTGCCGAGATCGGACCAGACCGCCGGCAGGTCCTCCTTGCGGATGCCCAGCATGTCGATGCGCTGGCCGCCAGTGACCTTGACCATCGGGATCTCGAACTTGTCGACGACGTCCGCGATGGCGCGCAGTTCAGCGGCGCTGGTCACGCCGCCCCACATGCGCGGCACCACCGAATAGGTGCCGTCCTTCTGGATGTTGGCGTGCACGCGCTCGTTGATGAAGCGCGACTGATAGTCGTCGGCATATTGGTCCGGCCAATCGCAGACCAGATAATAGTTGAGGGCCGGGCGGCATTTGGCGCAGCCGCAGGAGGTCTTCCATTCGAGCTCCTGCATGACGGCGGGGATCGTCTTCAGCCCCTTCGCCTTGATCAGGCGCCGCACATCGTCATGGCCGAGCGACGTGCAGCCGCACATGGGCTGCACCGCCGCCGGGTTGTAGGCTTCGCCGAGCGTGAGCTTCAGCAGTTGCTCGACGAGACCCGTGCATGAGCCGCAGGAGGCCGAGGCCTTGGTGTGGCCGCGCACGTCATCGAGCCCGGTCAGGCCCTTGACGGTGATCGCGCCGGTGATCTTGCCCTTGCAGACGCCGTTGCAGCCGCAGATTTCCGCATCATCCGCCAGTGCCGCAACGGCCGCCAAAGGGTCCGAGGAAGCACCTCCCTGGAACGCCTGGCCGAAGATCAGCGTGTCGCGCATCTCGGAGATGTCGGTCGCCTTCTTCTTGAGGTCGTTGAACCAGGCGCCGTCGGCCGTCTCGCCGAACAGCACCGTGCCGATGATGCGGTTGTCCTGCAGCACGACGCGCTTGTAGATGCCGGCCGAAGCGTCGCGCAGGATGATCTCCTCGCGGTCCTCGCCGTCGGCGAAGTCGCCTAGCGAATAGAGGTCGATGCCGGTGACCTTGAGCTTGGTCGGCGTGTCGGAGTGGACGAAGCGCCTGTCTTCGCCATCCGCGAGCCCGGCCGCCGCGACGCGGGCCATCTCGTAGAGAGGCGCGACCAGTCCGTAAACATGGCCGCCGACCTCCGCGCATTCGCCGAGCGCCATGATCGCCGGATCGGACGTCCGCATTCGGTCGTCGACGACGATACCGCGATTGACCTCGAGCCCTGCCTCCTTGGCGAGCGCAGTGCTGGGGCGGATGCCAACCGCCATCACCACCAGCGTTGCCGGGATGATCGTGCCGTCCATCAGCTCGACGCCCTCAACCTTGCCGTTGCCGAAAATCGCCTTGGTATTGGCCTTGGCCATGACCTTGATGCCGCGCGCCTCGACGGCCTTCTGCAGCAGATAGCCGGCGGCCGGATCGAGCTGGCGCTCCATCAGCGTCGGCATGACGTGCAGCACGGTCACGTCCATGCCGCGCTCCTTGAGCCCCGCCGCGGCCTCGAGCCCGAGCAGGCCGCCACCGATGACGACCGCCTTGGCGCGCGACTGCGCGGCAAGCAGCATGGCGTTGACGTCGTCGAGGTCGCGATAGGTGAGCACGCCGGGCAGGTCCTTGCCCGGCACCGGAATGATGAAGGGCACCGAGCCGGTGGCGATGACCAGCCGGTCGTAGCTCTCGGTCACGCCATGGTCCGAGGTAACGGTCTTGGCCTCGCGATCGATGGCGACGATGCGGTGGCCCTTGTAGAGGGTGATGCCGTGCTTGATGTACCAGCCGTCGCCATGGATGACGATTTCCTCGAACGCCTTCTCGCCCGAGAGCACCGGCGACAGCATGATGCGGTCGTAGTTCACGCGCGGCTCGGCGTTGAAGATGGTCACGGCGTAGCGGTCGGGCGCGGCCTCCAGCAGGTGCTCGAGCATCCTGCCGGGCGCCATGCCGTTGCCGATGATGACGAGTTTTTCGCTCATGTCGGTCTCCGGTCTATTCGGCGGCGTACGAAAGGGACGATGTCTTGACGGCGGCCGCGCGCTCCATCCGGCGGATGCTGAGATGCATCCAGACCAGGCAGGAGACGACGATCACGAAAAGCAGCATGAAGCAGCTCGACCAGACGCCGGTGAGGTCGTTCAGCGCGCCGAAGGCGATCGGCAGGATGAAGCCGCCGAGGCCGCCGATCATGCCGACGACGCCGCCGACCGCGCCGACGCTCTGCGGGTAGTAGGCCGGGATGTGCTTGTAGACGGCGGCCTTGCCGAGGCTCATGAAGAAGCCGAGCACGGAGGCGACGGCGATGAAGGCGAGCGGGCCGATCTCGAAGTGGAACGGGATCGGCCCGCTGATGCCGCGCACCACGTAATCTGCCGAGGGGAGAGACAGAACGAGGGTCGCGACGGCAGAGACGCTGAAGGTCCAGTAGAGCACGGTGCGGGCGCCGATGCGGTCGGAAAGCACGCCGCCATAGGCGCGGAAGATGCTTGCCGGGATCGAATAGGCGGCGCCGATCATGCCGGCGGTGGCGATGCCGAAACCGTAGACGCCGATCAGGTAGCGCGGCAGCCAGAGCGACAGCGCCACGAACGCGCCAAAGGCGAAGAAATAGTAGAAGGCGAAGCGCCAGACCTGCAGGTTCTTCAGCGGCGCGAATTCCTGCCAGAAGCTCCTCGCCGGTGCCGCCTTGCCGGCGCGGCGCTCGCGGATGACCGGATCGTCGTTGGTGGTGAACCAGAAGACAATGGCCATGACGACCAGCGCCGCCGCCCAGATCAGCGCCACCGACTGCCAGCCCCAGGCAAGCAGCACGAGCGGCGCCAGGAACTTGGTGACCGCCGCGCCGACATTGCCGACACCGAAAATGCCGAGCGCCGTGCCCTGTCTGCCGGCGGGGAAGAAGCGCGAGACATAGGCGACGCCGACCGCAAAGGAGCCGCCAGCAAGCCCGACGCCGAGCGCGGCAAGCAGCATCTGCTGATAGGTGTGGGCGAAAGCGAGCAGGAAGGTCGCGACCGCCGCCGCGAGCATGGTGAGCGTGTAGACCAGCCGGCCGCCATAGCGGTCGGTCCAGACGCCGAGCACCATGCGCACAAGCGAGCCGGTGAGGATAGGCGTGCCGACCAGCAGGCCGAATTCGGTCTCGTTGAGCCCAAGCTCCTGCTTGATGCGCACGCCGATGATGGAAAAGATCGTCCACACCGCGAAGCACACGGTGAAGGCGATGGTGGACATGACGAGCGCCTGCCGGGGAGCACTGTCCTGGCTGGGCGCGGCTGGGAGGTTTGCGGTCATGGTCGGCTCCGGTTTGCGGCATGGCACGCGCCGCGTGTGGTGTTGATCAGGGGCACGGCATCGGTCAGCGCGACGGGGCTTGCGCGGTCACTTGCGGACCCTTGCCCTCGGCTTCGTGGCTGGCGGGAAACAAGAGCAGCGCGGCGATGAACAGCACCGCCGTCAGCGCGCTGCTCGCCAGGACATCGCGGCGGGTGAAATCCCTGAGCGAAGGTCCGATCCGTCTCGTCATCGTCGTCTCCGGTCCAAAACGAAAAAAGCTGCCGACCAGGCCCCCTCGCGTCCGTACATCCGGGATCGCGTGGTGACCTGAGCGGCAGCTTTGCCTGTGGCGCCCGCCATTGGACGCCGATTCTGTTGCCCACGAGGGGCTCGGTTTATTTCAAAGCACGAAGCGTGCCAGTTCTGCGAGAAATAAGAATTTCAATTAGAATCAAGTAGATAACGGAATCGGCCTGCGACGGAGCCAAGCGGCAACGCGGTCAAACATTGATCAATGGCATAGACAGGTCGCATAAATTTTGTGCAATGCACAAGAATGGCGCGCAAATGATCAGGCACTTATCTGGCTCGCAATGTAGGCGTCGATCTGGTCTGGATCGAAGATCTGGCCGTCGAAGAATCCATCCGGGCCAAGCACCAGGCTCGCTCCCGCCGAGCCGACCGGCGTCGCAACCTTCAGCGCCCCCTCGACCTTGGCATTGGCGCCGGGCAGCGCCACGCCAAGCGGCTTCAGGGCCGAGCGGTAGAGGTCGGGCCGGTAGCAGTCGCGGGCGATGGCGAGGTTTTGCGGCGTGTGCGGCAATTGCCCCCAGCGCACCATCTGCGTGTAGAACCACAGCGCATGGCTCTTCCAGGGGAAGTTCGCCGCTTTGTCGAAGGGCAGGAAGAAATCCTCGACGCTCCGCTCCACACCGCCGCCCAGTTGAAGGCGTCCAGTGAGCGCCGGCATCTGGATCGCCTCCGGCTGACCGAGGAAAGCGGGCCTCGCCATCAGCGCGGCCAGCTCGCCGCGGTTTACCGGATCCTGGCACCAGCGGGCGGAATGATGCAGCGCTCTCAGCAGCGCCGCCAGCGCTTCCGGGTTCTCCTCCGCCCAGGCTTTGCGCGCGCCGATCACCTTTTCCGGGCTGTTGCGCCAGAGCAGCGCCTTGACGGTGACGATGCGGCCGGTTCCGGCTGCAACAGCGGCGCTGTTCCAAGGCTCGCCGACGCAATAGCCGTCGATGCGGCCGGCAGCCAGCGCATCGGCCATGAAGGGCGGCGGCACGATGACGATCTCGATGTCGCGATCGGGGTCGATGCCGCAGGCGGCGAGCCAATAGCGGAGCTCGTAGTTGTGCCCGGAATGCGGATGCACGACCGCGAAGCGCAGCGGCTCGCGGCCGGCAGCCGACCGCTCGCGGATCAGCGCGCCGAGCGCCGCTCCAGCGCGCGCCGGATCGAGGTCAGGGATGGCTCCGTTCGCCACCATGCCGTCCCACACGGCGTTGGAGACGGTGATGCAATTACCGCCGAGCCCGAGCGAGAACGGCACAATGGTGTCAGAGGCAAGCGGCGTGAGGCCGAGGCTGCAGGCGAGCGGCATCGGCCCCAGCATGTGCGCGACGTCGAAATGGCCGATGGCGATGCGGTCACGGATGTTGGCCCAGGAGGTCTCGCGCTGCAGCTTGAGCTCGATGCCCTCGCGGGCGGCAAAGCCCATTTCGCCGGTCGCGACCAGGACGGCGCTGTCGAAGAGCGGCATGAAGCCGGCGGTAATCTCATGCGTCGTACTCATTCGCCCTCCAGCGGGCCCAGCAGCCCTGCCGCCGTCACCAGGCTCTGGGCGATCTCGGCAATCTTGCGGTTCTGGTTCATGGCGGTCTTGCGCAGAAGCGTGTAGGCAGCCTCCTCGCTCAAGCCGCGCGACTTCATCAAGATGCCCTTGGCCCGGTCGATGACCTTGCGGTTCTCCAGCTCGCTGCGCGCCTCCTCCAATTCGCGCGCCATGCGTGAGAAGGCGTTGAAGCGGCTGATCGCCATGTCGAGGATCGGTTTGATGCGTTCCTTCTTCAGCCCGTCGACGACATAGGCGGACACGCCGGCATCGACGGCCGCCTCGATCGAGGCCTGGTCGGAGCGGTCGACGAACATGGCGATCGGTCGTTTCACCGCGCGCGACAGCTGGAACATGTTCTCCAGCATGTCGCGGTTGGGATTTTCCAGATCGATGACGATGACATCCGGCTCGATCTCGGCGATACGCCGGGCAATGCCCGCCACGTCATGGATGACCGTGACATGGCGATGGCCGGCGTCCCGCAATCCGGCCTCGATGATCGAGGCACGGATGCTGTTCTCGTCGATAACAAGGATGGTCAACGAACCGGCGGACATGCGCCTATTGTGCAGGCGGACCGCAATTGTGCAATGCGGTGGTCGACGGGAATGGTTTGCATCCGATCCTCGCGGCATGGGCTGCGACGCTTTCGTGTCCCGGCCTGCGTTGCCGCTGAGGGGCGGGAACACTATAGATATTCCATCGTGCGCGAGGATATTCACACGGCAGGCGTCCCGGTGCTCTGCGCTTCATGCGAGGCGCGGCATCGCGGCATATGCGGCGCGCTCAACTCTGAGCAGCTCATGGCGCTTGCCAAATCGACGAAGCGGCACAACGCCGAAGCCGGCAAGGAACTGGTGGGTGATTCCCGGAGCGTCGAGCGCTTCTCGAACGTGCTTTCGGGTGTCGTGAAGCTGACCAAGACGCTCTCCGACGGCCGCCAGCAGATCGTCGGCTTGCAATTCGCTCCCGATTTCCTCGGCAGACCCTTCCAGAGCGAGAGCACGCTCACCGCCGAGGCTGCAACCAAGGTCGAACTCTGCTCTTTCCCGCGCCATGCGCTGGAACGCATGATGAGGGAGCAGCCGAATCTCGAGCATCGCCTGCTCGAACAGAAGCTGCGCGAGCTCGATCAGGCGCGCGACTGGATGGTGGCGCTCGGCCGCAAGACGGCCTCCGAGAAGATCGCCAGCTTCCTTTTGATGATCGTGCGCAACATCGATCCCGCCGCCGGACCTGAGCGGCGCGGCGCCGCTTTCGACCTGCCGCTGTCGCGCGCGGAGATCGCGGATTTCCTGGGCCTCACCATCGAGACGGTGAGCCGGCAGATCACCCGCCTGCGGGGCGAGAGCGTCATCCGAGTCGAAAACAACCGCCACGTCATCGTCGACGACATCGGGCGTCTGGCCGCGCGGGCCGGAGACTGATCCCGCGGCGTTCGATTATTGAGTGCCGAGAACCTTCGGCAGCACGTGGTCGCGCTCAAAGGCAATGTGGCGGCGCAACGATTCGAAAAAGGCGCGCAGCATGTAGCCGAACGCCTCGGGATTCTCGATCTGCCGCCCGTGGCCATAGGCCAGCAGCGCCTCGCTGAGGTCCGCCGCCGCGCTTTCATCCTCCAGGTGCTCGAGCTTCAGTCGGGCGACGGTGTCTTCCTCGCCCGTCTGCCGCGCGAAGTCAGGGAAGACGACCTCTTCCTCGAAGCGGTGGCACTCGCGCATCAGCGGCAACAGGTCGGCCGCCACAGCGAGGCACTGGAGCCGGTCGACGCGCGACGGCAGGTCGTCGGCGATGCCCTCGAGCATGTGGCAGAGCGCGAGCTTCTGCATATGCGCCCGCCGCATATCCGCCGGGCCATGCAGCGGCTCCGGCCCGGTGCCCGTCATGATAGCTCCTCCGTCATGCCCAGACTCAAGGAGTGGGCAATGAGACGGCGTCCTCTACGGGTTCTTCGCGAACCGTGCGCAACTCGTACCAGAGCGCGTTGAGGATGCCGACGGAGGCCGCCAGCCCGAGGCCAAGTATCCAGGAAAAATACCACATGGTCAGAAACTCCGGTTGGATCAATAGGCCGACGAACCCGCTTTCTCGATGCTCTTTTCACCGACCTTGCCCCACAGCACCCTGTAGACCCAGGCGGTGTAGGCAAGGATCAGCGGCATGAAGATCACCGTGGCAATCAGCATGTTGCGCAGCGTGGCGCGGCTCGACGAAGCGTCGAAGACCGCCAGCGAATGGCCGGGATTGCTGCTCGACGGCAACAGGATCGGGAACATGGCCAGTCCCACCGTAGCGATGATCGTCACGACGCCGAGCTTCGAGGCGATGAAAGTCCACCCTTCGAGCCGCGCCTGGAAACCGGCGGCGGCAAGCAAAGGTGCTGCGACGCCGAGCCCGGGCACGATCCAGAGCAGCGGGTGGGCATGGAAGTTTCCCAGCCAGGCGCCGCCGTCAGCCACCACCGTCTTCACCAGCGGATTGGAGGGCCCGTCCCAGACGATCGGCGACGTCACGCGGTAGCCGCCGAGCAGGCCGAGCCAGACCAGCACGCCGCCGCCGGCAAACAGCACCGCCGTGATGATCGCGGAGCGCGTGCCGACGACGCGGGCGCGCTCGGCGACGCTGCCCTCCGCCTTGAAGGTCAGCCAGGCCGCGCCATGGGTCACCAGCATGGCGAGCGACACCAGGCCGCAATAGAGCGCGAGCGGATTGAGCAAACCGAAAAGGCTGCCTTCATAGACCGGGCGCAGGTCCGGCGTGAAATGGAACGGCACGCCCTGCAGCGTGTTGCCGACGGCGACGCCGAAGATCAACGCCGGCACCGCGCCACCGACGAACAGCGCCCA
Organism: Mesorhizobium sp. WSM3859; assembly: GCF_002295065.1. Lineage (GTDB taxonomy): Bacteria > Pseudomonadota > Alphaproteobacteria > Rhizobiales > Rhizobiaceae > Mesorhizobium. The sequence goes on along the minus strand of NZ_NSGG01000012.1, from coordinate 173,090 downwards.
GTCCCAGCGCGTGCGCCAGGCCGGATCGGGCCTTTTCGAGCGATACTTGAAGCCGACGGGACGCATGATCAGTGCCAGGAGCACCAGGAACATGGCGAGGTAGAAGCCGGAGAAGCTCACCGCGTAAAGCGCCGGCCATGCCGCGAAGATGGCGCCGCCGCCGAGGATGAACCACACCTGATTGCCTTCCCAGACAGGCCCGATCGTATTGATCGCCACGCGACGCTCGGCATCTGTCTTGGCCACGAAGGTGAGAAGCGCGCCGACCCCCATGTCGAACCCGTCGGTCGCGGCGAAGCCGATCAAAAGCACGCCGAGCAGTATCCACCACATCACGCGCAGCGTTTCATAGTCGAAGAGAAATTCGATCATCGTCGTGATCCTTCACTCTGCCGGTTGCATTGCGGGGTCGGCGCTCGGGCGCAGGTCATCGATGACCTTCGCCACCTCCGGCCCCTTGCGGATGGCGGCCAGCATCAGCCTGACCTCGATGATCGCGAGCACGCCATAGACGAGCGTGAAGCCGGCGACGGTGAGCAGAAGATCGCTGACGCCGAGCTCCGACGTCGCAAGGAAGGTCGGCAGCACGCCGTCGATGATCCACGGCTGGCGTCCGAACTCGGCCACGAACCAGCCAACCTCGATGGCGATCCAGGGCAGCGGCATGGCGACGAGCGCGGCGCGGAACAGCCAGCGCGGCGCTCCGGTCTCCCGCGTCGTATGCCAAAGCGATACCGCGAACAGCGCCAGCAGCGTGAAGCCGCAGGCCACCATCAGGCGGAAGCCGAAGAAGAGCAGCGGCACGTAAGGCACTGTCGACCAGGCGGCGTCCTTGATCTGCTGCTCGCTCGCTAGCCGCGGATCGGGTAGGTAGCGCTTGAGCAGCAGCGCGTAGCCGAGATCCTTGGAGCTGGCGTCGAAGACCGCACGGGCGGCGGTGTCGTTGCGGTCCGCCTTTATCTTCTCCAGCGCGTCATAGGCGACGACGCCGTTGCGGATGCGGGCTTCGGCATGGGCGACGAGTTCGTCGATGCCGGCGATCTGCTTGTCGAAAGAGCGGGTGCCGATGATGCCCATCACCCATGGAATGTGGATGGCGAAATGCGTTTGGCGATCGCTCTGGCTCGGAATGCCGAACACCGTGAACGACGCGGGCGCCGGCTCGGTCTCCCACATGGCCTCGATGGCCGCGAGCTTCATTTTCTGGTTGTCGGTGAGCGCATAGCCGCTCTCGTCGCCGAGCACGATGACGGACAGCGCCGATGCCACGCCGAAGGCCGAAGCGATCACGAAGGAGCGCTTGGCGAGCTCGACATGGCGTCCCCTGAGCAAATACCAGGCCGATACGCCGAGCACGAACGTGGCGGCGCAGACATAGCCGGCCGAAACGGTGTGGACGAACTTCGCCTGCGCCACCGGATTGAAGATCACCGCCATGAAGTCCGTGACTTCCATGCGCATTGTGTCCGGGTTGAAAGCCGAACCGACGGGATTCTGCATCCAGCCATTGGCGATCAGGATCCAGAGCGCAGAGAAGTTCGTGCCAAGCGCCATCAGCCAGGTCACGATCATATGCGCGCGCGGCGAGAGCCGATCCCAACCGAAGAAGAACAGGCCGACGAAAGTGGCCTCCAGGAAGAAGGCCATCAGCCCTTCGATGGCGAGAGGCGCTCCGAACACGTCGCCGACATAGTGCGAGTAGTAGGCCCAGTTCATGCCGAACTGGAATTCCATGGTGATGCCGGTCGCGACGCCGAGCGCGAAGTTGATGCCGAACAGCACGCCCCAGAATTTCGTCATGTCGCGCCATACGGTGCGGCGGGTCATCACATAGACGGTTTCCATCATGGCGATCAGGATGGAAAGGCCGAGCGTGAGCGGGACGAAGAGGAAATGATAGAGGGCCGTCAGCGCGAATTGCAGCCGCGACAGGTCGACGAGAAGAAAGTCGGACATGGGAGCATCCTTTCTGGATACAGCCTGATAGCGCCGGACGAACGCCGGCGACTTGATCTGGATCAATTCCTTTCCTCCTTGCGCGTGCGAAAACCTGCGCATGAGATCGCCAGCCGCTTCCGCCTCAGCTCATGATCCAGCCGCCTCGGCGCCGGACGCTTTCGAGGCGCTCGCCACCGCCCAGCGTCTGGCAAAACGCGGGTTGCGCCGCTTGCTCTGCCTGCAAGTCGCCCGCACGGCGTTGCGGCTGGGTTTTGCCGCGACGGCAGCCATGGCGGTGGGCCGGCTCGTCATGGGCGAGCCTGTCGCCTCCTGGCTCGTCCCGGTCACGATGGTTTTTCTCTTGGCTGCCTGCGTCGCCGGGTTTGCTGCCGACAGGGCGCAAGCCTTCGCGGAGAGCACCGTATCGATCGCTCTGCGCCGGCTGGCGGGCAAGCGCCTGGACGAGATGCCGGCACGCCGGCTGCAATCGCTCTCCGTCGGCAGCGTCATCCTGTCGATGCAGCGTCATCCCGAAGCGATCGCCGGCCTTGTCGTCGGCCACCGCGCGGCAAGCGCCATGATGGCGGCGGGGCCGCTCCTTGCGGCGGCGGCGCTTTTCCTCGTCTCCTGGCAGGCAGCCCTGCTGGTCATCTGCCTGACGCCGGTGATGATCCTGTTCTTCGCGCTGATTGGCGACGCCATCCGCCGCCGTGCCGATGCGCAGGAACGCGCCTTGGGCCGGCTGGCCGACCAGTTCGCCGATCGCATCCGCACCTTGCCGACGATCCTCGCCAACCATGCCGCGAGCGGCGAAGAGGCCAAGCTCGCCCGGCGCCTTGAAGCCTATTCGGACAACACCATGGGTGTGCTGCGCATCGCCTTCGCCAACGCCGGCATTATCGACTTCTTCGCCTCGCTCTCGATCGCCATCCTCGCCGTCTTCCTCGGCCTCGGCCACCTCAAGCTCGCGATGATCCCCGGTTTCTCCAACCTGGCACTCTGGCAGAGCCTGTTCATCCTGATGATCGCCCCGGAATATTTCGCGCCGTTCCGCCGCTTTTCGGAGCAGTACCACGCCAAGGCTGAGGGACAGGCGGCGGCTGCCGCACTGAACCGGCTGATGAATGCCGAGCCGGTCAAGGCAAAGGCCCTGCCAGCGCTCGACCGCCTGCGTCTGATGCTGCCGGCGAAAGGCCTCGTCGCCATCGTCGGGCCTAGCGGATCAGGCAAATCGACCTTGCTGCGACGTCTCGCCGGCCTCGAACCTGGCGTCGCGCCGGCGCCAGGGACCCGTTCGTTGGTTGCTGAAGACATCGCCTGGGTTTCGACGGACGCCTACGTACCCGAGGGAATGCTGGCCGAGGCGATTTCGTGGAATGCCGGTGCGGTAGCCCGGAACCGGCTGGAAGATGCCGCCCACGCGATCGGGCTGCTCGACGACACGCTGCTGCCGGGCGGCCTCGATGCAAGGCTGGACCAGGGCGGCGCCAACCTTTCGGGCGGCCAGCGGCTTCGCGTCGCCGTTGCCCGCGCGCAACTTTCCGGCCGTACCGTGCTGGCCGACGAGCCGACGGCAAAGCTCGACCGCGAGACAGCCGAAGCCGTGCGGAGCGTGCTGCTTGAGATTTCGCGCGGGCGGCTGGTCGTTGTGGCGACACATGACCGCGATCTGGCTGCCGCCGCCCACCTGACCGTCGACCTTACCGACAGCGATGCCGTCGAGGTTGCGGCATGAGCGCAGCAGTTCAATCATCGAGCCGGAAGTCGTGGCGGCTGGCGACGGGTTTCGCCTTCGCCGCGCTCTTTTGCGCCATATTGCTCGGCGGCGTTTCTGCCTGGCTGCTGGGATCGGTGGCGATCGCCGGCCTTTCCGCCACCGCTTTCACCTTCAATTTCCACATCGCGGGGGCACTGATCCGGTTCTTCGCGGTCGGCCGCACCGCTGCCCGCTACGGCGAGCGCCTGGCCGGCCACAAGGCGGCGCTCGCCGATCAGGTAGCGCGTCGGGCCGAACTTTTCGCCGCCATGGCGGCGGCACCGGCCGTGCGCCAGGCGGGATGGCAACTCGGCGACGATTCGCGTCTCGCCGACTATCTCGACGACGTCGAGGATCTCGACTTCGCCAGGCTGCGCGCCGGCCTGCCGGCGCTGACGCTCGCCTGTGGCCTCGCGGTCCTGATCGCCGGCTCGGCGGTGCTGGCGCCTTTATCCCTCCTGCCGATCACATTCTTGCTGCTTGCCATCCTGTTCGCGGGAAACCGGGTGGCCAGAGCTGGCGCCATGGCGTGGGGTGAAGCCAGGTCGCTGCGTCGCGGGGGCGCAAGCCGGCTCGGCGCGGCCATGGCGTCAGGCGTACCCCTGAAGGCGGAGGGCGCCTGGAACCGCGAATGCACGGAGGCCCTTGCCGCGTTCTCTCGCGCCGACGGCGCGCTGCTTTCGCTTCGCCGGATGCAGGCCATGTTCGACATGATCGGCGCGGCCTTCGGTCCGGTTGCCGGCGTCAGCGTGATGGCGGCGGTCTGGCATGCCGGGCGGCAGGGCACGGATCTTCTCGCGCCAATGCTGCTCGCCTTCTCCTGGCTGGCGCTGGGCGAAGCCATGAATGGCGCATCGCGCATGCTGGTTGCCGTGCTTCGCCGCAACGCGGCTCGCGCCGAGATCGGCCAATGGACACGCGCGGCCGACAGGAGCGAATTCGCGCCGGATAACATCAAGCCCGGCCTGCTGCGTCACGGCGCCCTGCAACGCCGTGCGCCCGACGGCCGCTCGATCGGAACGCCCATCTCCCTGCTCCTCGCGCGGGGCCAGCCGACGGTGCTTGTCGGGGCAAGCGGCTCGGGCAAGACGAGCCTGCTCAAGCAGATCGCCGGCTGGATCGGCGACGATGCCTTCGCCGCCGGCGACCGCATCCTGTCGGCAGGCGAGCGGCGGGCGCTCGCGTCGCTCGTCCTGCACGACGCGGTCGTGCTCGAGGACACCGTCCGCGCCAATCTCTTCGCCGGCGATGTCCCGGATGCCGCGCTCTGGCGGGCGCTCGAAGCCGCCGAGATGGACGGCCGTATCCGCGACGCGGGCGGGCTGGACAGCTGGGTCAGGCAGGACAGGTTCTCGCTCGGCGAAGCGCAGCGCATCAACCTAGCGCGCGCCTGGCTGTCATCCCGCCCCCTCGTGCTGCTCGACGAGCCGACCGAACACCTCGACGAGGCGCAGGGGGAGCGTATCCTTGAGCGGCTGCTCGCCCGCTTCAGCGATAGGATCGTCGTCGTCTCCACCCATCACGCGTCGCTGCACGGCGCCAGCGCGATCGAGCTGCGGCCGTAATCACGCCGCTGAGCTGTCCTGCTCCGCTGCGTTGGGATCGCCCGGCGCCGTCGCCCAGGCGAGCTCGACCAGCGTCACGGTGCGGCGACCGGTGCCGTCGATCTGGCAGACGATGAGGCCCTGTTCCTCGATATAGTCGAGCAACCGCCGCGCGCGGCGCAACGAATGCGAGCCATAGGCGCGCGCGATCGCCGCGTCGCTCGGGCAGGGCCAGCCTTCCTTGGCCGCCCGGGCGATCATCATGAACACGCCCTGCATGTCCTCCGGCAGCAGCGAGGCGCGGACCGAAACGTCGCGCCACGCGTCGTCCTCGCCCATGTCGGAGCCGACGCCGGCACGAGCCCGCGTCAGCATGCGGCGGAATTCCGATAGATCGGGCACGACCGAAGCAAGGCCCTCGATGCGGCAGCGGACCACGAACTCCTGGTAAAGCACGCCGATGACACGGAACCCGGCATCCGGCTCGGCCAGGATGGCGCGCAGGATGCGGTCCATGCGCTCGCGCCGCTCGGCCAGGTCCTCGGCGCTGGGCTGCGGCTCCGCCGGCTCGGGGCGCATGTCCAGCGGCGCGGCCTTGGCCGCCATCAGCTGGTCGAGCAGGTCGGGCGAAGGCCGACGTTGCGGCCTGACCGTCTCCGGCGGCGGCGCCGCGAGAATGATCGAACGTGCATCTTCCAGCGTCGCTTCCGGCAGCGGCATCAGCCGCGGCGTGCCGTTGCGCGGGCTGGTCTCGGTCTGGCCGATGCGCACGCCGAGCGGACGGCGCGACAAGGCGGGCCCAAGCGCCATGAAATGCCCGCGCTCCAGGTCGCGAAACGCTTCGGCCTGGCGCCGTTCCATGCCGAGCAGGTCGGCCGCGCGCGCCATGTCGATGTCGAGGAAGGTGCGTCCCATCAGGAAGTTGGAGGCTTCCGCCGCGACGTTCTTGGCGAGCTTCGCCAGCCTCTGCGTGGCGATGATACCGGCAAGCCCGCGCTTGCGGCCGCGGCACATCAGATTGGTCATCGCACCGAGCGAGAGTTTTCGCGCTTCGTCCGAAACCTCGCCGGCGGCGGCGGGCGCGAAGAGCTGCGCCTCGTCGACGACCACCAGCATGGGATACCAGTGGTCGCGCGCGACCTCGAACAGCCCGCCGAGGAAAGCCGCGGCGCGTCGCATCTGGTTCTCGGCGTCGAGTCCCTCGAGGTTGAGCACAGTCGAGACGCGGTGGATGCGCGCTCGCTCGCCCGCCGCCTGCAGGCCGCGCTCGGTATGCTCCTCGGCGTCGATCACCAGATGGCCAAAGCGTTCACCCAGCGACACGAAGTCGCCTTCGGGGTCGATGATGGTCTGCTGCACCCACGGCGCGCTCTGCTCGAGCAGCCGGCGCAGCAGATGCGACTTGCCGGAGCCCGAATTGCCCTGCACCAGCAAGCGGGTCGCCAGCAGTTCCTCAAGGTCGAGGGCGGCCGGAGCGCCTGCTCCTGTCTGCCCCATCTCGATTGCAACCGTCATATTTCGACTCGGATCGTCTCCCTGCGCGCCACGGGCTTATCAACCGAAGCCGGGCGCGTCGAGCATGGCAGCGCACGGCCGGGCGGTGTTCCACATCTAAGGGCGAGCGTGAGCTCTTCCCAAGGGCGAGCGTCAGCTCGTCCCCACGGGGCAACTGGCGGCAGGGTGTCGCCATCGGCACTGGTCGGACCACCATTTCGCTGGCGCAATCCAGCCATTGGCGTATCATCTTTCCAGGGAGGGTTCATGGCAGGAGGAGGCCAATGAACGTCGCTGCGGAAGTGCCCGTCATGGACCCGACGGTGCAAGACCTTGTTTCGTCTGCCCTTTCGAAATTTCGCGCCGGCGACACCGTGTCCACACGCGCCATGCTCGAGGCCATACGCCATGCCGATCCATCCTGCGGGGACAGCGATGACCATCTGGTCGAGCTGATCGTGATGGCCGCCGTTGGTAAGACCATGGGGGTCGTGTTCGACCACCGGTCGCCTGACGAGCGGTTGCCGCGGCTGTCATAGGCTCCGAAGCGTTTACCTGCGGATACATGAGAACTGGAAGCGCGGGAACCCGCTATTTGCAGGCCGGGCTCACCTGAATTTCGACATGCATTAGCCCAGCGGATGCGGCATGTAACCGACAAAGCCGGCGATCTTCCAGCGCCCGCCGACCTTGCGGCAGAAGTAGAGCGTCTGCCATTTGAGCCGGTCGATGCCGCCGTCGGCCTTGGCGATCGAGCCATCGAACTTCTTGTGCAGCACCGCACGATCGCCGTCGACGTCGATATCGCGCATGTTGGTGACACGGAAAATCGCCTCGCGCAGCGGCTCGGCGAATTTCGTCGCGGCTGTCTCCTTGGCCTGCCGCAGCCATTCGTCGCGATAGACGTCGAGCCTCGGAAACTGCAGCCGCCAGGCATCGGCATTGTTGAGGAAATGCGCATGCATGCCGAAAAAACTCTCGGCGATGAAATCGTCCTCGACCATCGACCAATCCTGGCCGAGGAAGGCGTCGATGTCGCGCCGCACCAGCATTTCCCACAGCGCGTGGCGATCGGCATCACCTTCCGGAAACGGATTGTTGTCGAAGGTCATGCCCGATCTCCTCTCATATCGCGCAGCCGGACGAAAGCGGCGTCGAGCGCAAGATGCTCAGGCCTTTGTAATAAAGCAACATAGATTTCGAAAAAATGTTGCTTTCCGACATTGCCTCTATGAGGATCATGCCGACAAGCGTAGACGGCCACGCGAACGGTTCCGCTCGATCGCCAAGAGGAGGCTTACTTGCCCAAGCAATGCTTTGGAAAATCGCATGTCCCGCTCTCGCCGGCCGTGCGCGCCGGCGATTTCGTCTTTGTCTCCGGCCAGGTGCCAGTGGGCAGCGACGGGCTGGTGGTGAAGGGCGGCATCGCCGAGCAGACCGAGCAGGTGCTGCAAAACGTCAGCGCGGCGCTGGCGCTGGCCGGCTGCACCATGGACGATGTGGTGAAGACCACGGTCTGGCTGGAGGACGCGCGCGACTTCGGCACCTTCAACACCGTCTATGCAAAACATTTCTCGAAGGATCCGCCGGCGCGCACCACCGTCGAATCGCGGCTGATGATCGACATCAAGATCGAGGTCGAGGCGGTCGCCTACCGGCCGCTCTGATCGCAAAAAGCAATTCCAGGAAAGTGTGTAGCTGTTTTCCGTTCGGGATTGCGTCAAACAACAGGGAGGGCAGCGATGCAGTTCGATCTCCTGATCAAGGGCGGGCGCGTCATTGACCCCGCATCGGGCCTGGACGCGCAGCGCGATGTCGCCATCGCCGATGGCCGCGTCGCCGCGATCGAGGCCGCCATCGATGCCGAACACGCCACGCAGGTGGTCGATGCCAGGGACTGCATCGTCACGCCCGGCCTCGTCGACCTGCACAGCCATGTCTATTGGGGCGGCACCTCGCTCGGCGTCGATGCCGACCGGCTGGCCGCCAAGAGCGGCACCACCACCTTCGTCGACGCCGGCAGCGCCGGCGCCGGCAATTTCCTCGGCTTCCGCCGCCATGTCATCGAGCGTTCGAAGGTCCGCATCCTCGCTTACGTCAACATCTCCTTTGCCGGCATTTTCGGCTTCTCGAACACCGTGTCGGTCGGCGAGTGCAGCGATCTGAGGCTCTGCGAGCCGCGCGAGACGGTGGCGGCGGTGCGCGAGCACGCCGATGTCGTCGTCGGCGTCAAGGTTCGATCCGGCAAGCATGCCGGCGGTACCAGCGGTATCGCTCCGGTCGACCTCGCGCTCGAGGCCGCCGACAAGGTCGGCCTGCCGCTTATGGCGCATATCGACGAGCCGCCGCCGGGCCGTTCGGAAGTGCTCCCGAGATTGCGCCGTGGCGATATCCTCACCCACTGCTTCCGGCCATTCCCCAACGCGCCGGTCTTCGCCTCGGGCGCGGTGCGGCCGGACATGCGGCTGGCGCGCGAGCGCGGCGTCATCTTCGACATCGGTCACGGCATGGGTTCCTTCGACTTCGAGGTGGCGAAGGCGATGCTCGCGGAGGGCCTGGCGCCCGACGTCATCTCCAGCGACGTGCATCTCTACTGCGTCGACGGCCCGGCCTTCGACATGCTGGTCTGCATGTCGAAGCTGATGGCGCTCGGCATGCCGCTGGTCGAGGTGCTGCGCGCGGCGACGGTGAACCCCGCGCAGGCGATCGCGCGGCCCGAGCTCGGCGCGTTGAAGGCCGGTGGCATCGGCGATGTCGCGGTGCTGAGGCAGCAACCTGGCCGCTTCACCTTCGTCGACGCTGTCGGAGCGTCATTGGTCGCGGACCAGCGGTTGGTCTCCAGCGGCATCGTCGTCGCCGGCAAATGGTGGCCGAACGACGCGCCCGACCACAACGAGACCGAGCGTTTTGAGCCGCATGCGCACCACGCGCATGTGGATGTGGCGGCGAGGCATTTTGGGAAGTGATGAGGGGGCGCGAAGGAACGCGGCGCGCCAAGATCAAGGTTCCTCGCCCCACGAAGTGGGGAGAGGTGGCTCGGCGAAGCCGAGACGGAGAGGGGAGCGCCCTACGAGGCCCCCTCTCCGTCCGCTTCGCGGACACCTCTCCCCCGCCTCTGTGTACAGACTGGGGAGATGGTGGACAGGCGTTCGGAGACATCGTGGACACTTCCCGATCCTTGGATCGGGAGGGATGGAATGCCGTTTTACGAGGTGTCCATGATGGATCAGAAGCGAGAGTTCGTGGAGTTTGCCTCGCGAGAGGGGGCGAATGTGCGTGAACTTTGTCGACGGTTCGGGATCAGTCCGACGACCGGCTATAAGTGGCTCGAGCGATACCGGTCGGAAGGGCCGGCTGGATTGGTCGAACGATCGCGTCGCCCGCACTTGAGCCCGCAACGCACCGCTTCGGCAATTGAGGCAAGGGTGTTGCAGGTACGCGACGAGAGCAACGACGTCTGGGGCGGTCGCAAGATCAGACAGGCGATGAAGAGACATGGTGAGCTCGACATCCCGGCGGCGAGCACGATCACCGCGATCCTGCGTCGTCATGATCGGCTGACGGAGTCGACAGCAGCGCAACATCCGGGACCATGGCAGCGCTTCGAGCGGGAGGCTCCCAACGAGCTGTGGCAGATGGACTTCAAGGGTCACTTCGCCATCCATGGCGGGCGCTGCCATCCGCTCACCACGCTCGACGATCACTCGCGCTTCAACCTGGTGCTGTCCGCCTGCGGCGACGAGCAGGGCCGGACGGTACGCCGGGAGCTGGAGATTACCTTTCGCCGCTATGGCTTGCCGCTGGCGATGCTGATGGACGGCGGCTCGCCGTGGAGCGATTCCGGCGGTGAGCCTTACACCGGCTTCAGCTTCTGGCTGTTGCGGCTCGGCATCCGCGTGCTGCACGGTCGGCCGCGCCATCCGCAGACCCAAGGCAAGGAAGAACGCTTCCATCGCACACTCAAGGCCGAGGTGATCAATGGGCGAAGCTTCGGAGATCTCGCCGAGTGCCAGCGAGCCTTCGATCGATGGTGCCCGCGCTATAACTACGAACGACCACACGAAGCACTCGACATGGCCACGCCGGCCGAGCGCTACCGGCCGAGCCCGCGCAGCTTTCCCGACGTCCTGCCCGCGATCGAGTACGCACCGGGCGACCAGGTTCGCAAGGTCGACAGTGATGGCTTCATCAGCTTCAGGAACCGACCCTGGCGACTCGGCAAGGCATTCCGCGGCGAGCTGGTGGCGCTTCGCCCGACCGTTGAGGATGGTGTCTTCAGCGTGCACTACTGCTCGCATCGAATTGCCACCCTGAACCTACGTCAGGGCGCAAGCGAGACCTGTGGACTTGTGGACAACGCTGAGCGTTGCCCACAGGGTCCACAGGCCGAACAACAAAAACAACCCAGCAGTTCGTGATGAACAAAAGCGTCCACGATGTCCCCGAACACCCGTTCACCTTGTCTCCAGCACAAACACAAAGGCGGGGGCGAGGAACGCAAGCGGTGAGAGGCCGGTGCGACGACCCCCCTCTGCCTGCCGGCATCTCCCCCTCGAGGGGGGAGATCGAACGTCACCGCCCTGCATTACTCGGCTCGCCATAGACCGGCGTCGCAATCCCTTCCATGCGCGCCTTGAGCTGCAGCGCCACATATTTCGAGTAGAACCTCGACAGCGCCAGATTGCCGCCATGGAACCACAGCGCTTCCTGCGCCGTCGGCTTCCACATGTTGCGCAATTCGCCCTGCCAGGGACCCGGATCGCCCTTGACGCCGGAGCCAAGGCCCCAGCACGGGCCGACCTTGTCGGCGACCTCGCGCGAGACGATCCCCGCCACCGTCTCGTTCATCGACTGGTAGCCGGTGCAGCAGACGATCGCATCGACTTCCAATTCGCTGCCGTCCTCGAACAGGATGCCGCTCGGCGTCAGCGACGTGATGCCGACGCCGCTCTTCACCTTGATCTCGCCGTTCAGGATCAACTCGCAGGCGCCGACATCGATGTAGAAGCCGGAGCCTGTCCGATAGGCCTTCATCAGCAGCCCGGTCTCGTCCTCGCCGAAATCGATGGCAAAGCCGCTGTCGCTGAGACGCTTGTAGAAATCCGCGTCGCGCGCCCGGATGACGTCGTAGAGCGCGCGCTGCCCCTTCGGCACCAAGGCAAAGGGCGTCGAGGCGACAATCATGTCGGCCTTGTCGGTGGTGATGCCGCGCGCCAGCGCCTTCTCGGAAAAGATCTCGAAGCCGACCTCCATCAGCGTATCGGACTTCACCACAGTCGTCGGCGAACGCTGGACCATGGTCACCCTGGCACCCGCTTCCCAGAGGTCGACACTGACATCGTGGCCTGAGCTTGCGGCGCCGATCACCGCGACGCGCTTGCCGCGGAATTTCTCGCCGGTGGAATACTGGCTGGAATGCAGGAGCTCGCCCTTGAAGCTGTCCGCTCCCGGCAATTCGATCTGCCGCGGCGGGCCATAGGCGCCGGTGGCGAAGACGATGTGCTTCGGCTTCAGCGTGACGCGCTGGCCGACGCGGTCGACCACCACGGTCCAGACCTTTTCGGCCTCGTCATAGGCGGCGCTGATGCATTTGGTGGCCACCCAATAGTTCAGCTCCATGACGCGCGTGTACATCTCCAGCCAGTCGCCCATCTTGTCCTTGGGCGTGAAGACCGGCCAGTTTTCCGGGAACGGAATGTAAGGCAGATGGTCGTACCAGACCGGATCGTGCAGCACGAGCGAGCGGTAGCGGTTGCGCCAGGAATCGCCGGCGCGCGCATTCTTCTCGATGATGAGTGCGGGCACGCCGAGCTGCCGCAGCCGGGCGCCCAGCATGATGCCGCCCTGCCCGCCGCCGATCACCAGGCAATAGGGCTGCTCGTGCACGCCGAGATCGCGCGCCTCGCGCGCCCGTGCTTCCGCCCAGGTCTCGCGCTTCGGGTCCGCCTTGTGGCGAATGCCGAGCGGCCGTGCCGGGCCCTTCCGCTCCTCGAAACCCTTGAGCTCGCTCATAGCCGTGAACAGCGTGCGGCAGCGACCCTCCTTGAGCCGCAGGATCCCCTCGCCCCGCGCCACCGCCGTCTCGAAGCTGAACCATGCCTCGACGGTGCCGTCGTCGACGCTTGGCTTTCCGGTCAGGTGCCAATGCGACGGCCGCGCCAGCGACAGCGTTGCCTTCAGCATCTCGCGGATCGCGGCCTGCCCCTCCATGGTCTTGATGTTCCATGTGAAGGTCAAAAGATCGCGCCAGTAGCAATCCTCCGCGAAAAGGCCGGTCGCTGCCTCGATGTCGCCGGCCTCAAGCGCCCGGCCGAATGAGCCGAGCCAGCTTGCCGCCTGTTGCGATGGTGCGATGCCGAGCATTTTTGTCCTTCCCTTGCTTCAATTCGAAAGCCGGCGCGTGGCCCTCATCGCGAAGAGGTGTGCGAGGACATCGCGAACAGTTTTGCATGCTATCGAGCGAGGGCATTGAGGTCGACCGTTTCTATTTTCTGATGTCTGAACCAGGCGTCGAAGACCCCGTCGGCGGCGGTGGGGCCCAAAGCGACAGACTTTCCGGTGGTGAGTCGCCGCCTCAGGGAAAGAGCACCTGCGGACAGCTCACCTTGGCGACAGGTTCACGGCTGAATAGTCAGGCCAAATTCCTATAAAATTCCTATATCTTGCCGATCCGCCCCGTCTCGAACCTTTATGGCGATCGGGTCCATATTTCCATTTGAAAAGACGCATTGTCGCCGTTGCTGCCAAGGTGGCGTGCGCGCGCGTGCAGTTTCGTGCCTGCCGACGCGGACCGAAAATACAAATGCAAACAAGGAAGACCTGCCATGGACCTTATAGTTCTCGGGATCGGGATTTTGTTCTTTGCCCTGTCTTTAGCCTACGTCAAAGCCTGCGACAGAATCTGAGCGGAAGGGCGCTATCATGCTTCTTGATTACATCCTTGGCGGCGCGGTGACCCTGTTCCTGCTCGCCTACCTCACCTACGCCCTCATCCGCCCCGAGCGTTTTTAGAACGCTCCGGCGCCAGGCACGGAAAGCCATCCCAATGACAATCTACGGCTGGATACAGATCCTTATCTACTGCGCCATTCTCGTCGCGCTCGTTAAGCCGCTTGGCTTCTACATGCACCGCGTCTTCAATGGCGACCGCACCTTGCTCTCGCCCGTGCTCGTCCCGATCGAGCGCGGCCTCTACCGTCTCTCCGGGACAAGCGAGAAGGAAGAACAGCATTGGGCCGTCTATGCGACGGCCATGCTGCTCTTCAACCTTGTGGGCCTTCTCGTTCTCTATGCGCTGCAGCGGCTGCAGGGTGTGCTGCCCTACAATCCGGCAGGCATGAGCGCGGTCGACCCGCAGCTCGCCTTCAACACCGCCGCGAGCTTCGTCACCAACACCAACTGGCAGAACTACGGCGGCGAAAGCACGATGTCCTATCTCGTGCAGATGGCGGGCCTCACCGTCCAGAATTTCGTCTCGGCCGCCACCGGCATCGCCATCGCTATCGCGCTGATCCGCGGCTTCGCTCGTGCTTCGGGCAAGTCGATCGGCAATTTCTGGGTCGATCTGACCCGCTGCACGCTCTACGTGCTCCTGCCGATGTGCATCGTGCTGACGCTGGTCTATGTCTGGCTCGGCATTCCGCAGACGCTTGGACCTTATGTCGACGCCACCACGCTGGAAGGCGCCAAGCAGACCATCGCGCTCGGCCCGGTCGCCTCGCAGATCGCCATCAAGATGCTCGGCACCAATGGCGGCGGCTTCTTCAACGCCAATGCCGCGCATCCGTTCGAGAATCCGGATGCGATCTCGAACATGATCCAGATGCTGACGATCTTCGCGCTCGGCGCCGGCCTCACCAACGTCTTCGGCCGCATGGTCGGCAATCAGCGCCAGGGCTGGGCGATCCTCGCCTCGATGGGGGCGCTGTTCATAATCGGCGTCATCGTCTGCTACTGGGCCGAGGCCGCGGGCAACCCGCTGGTCCATGCGCTCGGCATCGACGGCGGCAACATGGAAGGCAAGGAGACCCGCTTCGGCATTGCCGCCTCGGCACTGTTCGCGGTTATCACCACGGCTGCCTCCTGCGGCGCCGTCAACGCCATGCACGATAGCTTCACCGCGCTCGGGGGCATGATCCCGCTCATCAACATGCAACTTGGCGAAGTCATCGTCGGCGGCGTCGGCGCCGGTTTCTACGGCATTCTGATGTTTGTCGTCATCGCCGTTTTCGTTGCCGGCCTGATGGTCGGCCGCACGCCGGAATATCTCGGCAAGAAGATCGAGGCCAGGGAGGTCAAGATGGCGATGCTCGCCATCCTGTGCCTGCCACTGGCCATGCTGATCTTCACGGCCATCGCCGTGGTCCTGCCGAGCGCCGTCGCCTCGATCGCCAATGGCGGCCCGCATGGCTTCACCGAAGTGCTCTATGCCTATACCTCGGCGGCCGCCAACAACGGCTCGGCCTTCGGCGGCCTCACCGGCAATACGCCTTGGTACAACCTGACCATGGCCATCGGCATGCTGATGGGCCGCTTCCTGGTCATCATCCCGGCTCTGGCGATTGCCGGCTCGCTGGCGGCGAAGAAGACCGTGCCTGCTTCGGCGGGCACCTTCCCGACCGACGGCACGCTGTTCGTCGGCCTGCTGGTCGGCGTCATCATCATCGTCGGCGGCCTCACCTTCTTTCCGTCGCTCGCCGTCGGTCCGATCGTCGAACACCTGGCGATGATCCATGGACAGACTTTCTGAGATGGCCATGCTCCGCTTCAACGACATCCTTCGGAACGATCCTCACCAGCCTGGTGACGGATCGCCCGACAACGGAAGGGACGAGAAGCCTCGTCCTTTCCCCACCCTTTCAACCTTTCTCGGCATGGCGGCTGTGCTGTTCGTGCTGTGGCTGCTGGCCGTCGGCCTTCCGCACCTCCTCCCGAAGACCGAACACCCGGCGCCGTCCAACATAACCGATACTGGAGCCTCGAAATGAGCCAGTCCAAATCCGCGAGCATTGTCGATGCCCGCATCCTTGTGCCCGCCATCGGCGGCGCCTTCCGCAAGCTGAACCCGCGCACGCTGATCAAGAATCCGGTGATGTTTGTCGTCGCCATTGTCTCGTTGCTCACCACCGTGCTTTTCATCCGGGATCTCATCTCCGGCGGCGGCGATCTCGGCTTCACCCTGCAGATCATCATCTGGCTGTGGTTCACGGTGCTGTTCGCCAATTTCGCCGAGGCCGTCGCCGAAGGCCGCGGCAAGGCGCAGGCCGACTCGCTGCGCAAGGCGCGCACCGAGACCCAGGCCAAGCTGCTCACCAATGGCGACCGCGCCAAGTTCAAGCTGGTGCCTGGCACCAGCCTGAAGGTCGGCGATGTCGTGTTGGTCGAGGCCGGCGACATAATCCCGTCCGACGGCGAGGTGATCGAAGGCGTGGCCTCCGTCAACGAGGCAGCGATCACCGGCGAATCTGCGCCCGTCATCCGCGAATCCGGCGGCGACCGCTCCGCCGTCACCGGCGGCACCCAGGTGCTTTCCGACTGGATCCGTGTGCGCATCTCCGCCGCGTCCGGCCATACCTTTCTCGACCGCATGATCTCGCTGGTCGAGGGCGCCGAGCGCCAGAAGACCCCGAACGAGATCGCGCTCAACATCCTGCTGGTCGGCATGACGCTGATCTTCGTGCTGGCGACCGCGACCATCCCGAGCTTCGCCTCCTACTCGGGCGGCTATATTCCGGTGACAATCCTGGTTGCCCTGTTCGTGACGTTGATCCCGACCACGATCGGCGCGCTGCTGTCGGCCATCGGCATCGCCGGCATGGACCGCCTCGTGCGCTTCAACGTGCTTGCCATGTCCGGCCGCGCCGTCGAGGCCGCAGGCGATGTCGACACGCTGCTCCTCGACAAGACCGGCACCATCACGCTCGGCAACCGCCAGGCGACCGAGTTCCGTCCGGTCAAGGGTGTCACCGAACAGGAGCTGGCCGATGCCGCCCAGCTGGCCTCGCTCGCCGACGAGACGCCGGAAGGCCGCTCGATCGTCGTGCTGGCCAAGGAGAAATACGGCATCCGCGCCCGCGACATGGCGACCCTGCACGCGGCTTTCGTGCCCTTCACCGCGCAGACCCGCATGAGCGGCGTCGACATCGACGGCTCGTCGGTGCGCAAGGGCGCCGTCGATGCGGTGCTCGCCCATGTCAACCAGGCGACCGTCGCAGCCCACGGCACACGCCCGACAAGCGACACCATCCGCGATCTCCAGGCCGTTGCCGACGAGATCGCCAAGGCCGGCGGCACGCCGCTGGCGGTCGAGCGGGACGGACGCCTGCTCGGCGTCGTCCACCTCAAGGACATCGTCAAGGGCGGCATAGCCGAGCGTTTCGCCGAGCTGCGCAAGATGGGCATCCGCACGGTGATGATCACCGGCGACAACCCCCTGACTGCAGCGGCGATCGCCGCTGAAGCCGGCGTTGACGACTTCCTTGCCCAGGCGACGCCTGAGAACAAGCTGTCGCTGATCCGCGAGGAGCAGGCCAAGGGCAAGCTGGTTGCCATGTGCGGCGACGGCACCAACGACGCGCCGGCGCTCGCCCAGGCCGATGTCGGCGTCGCCATGAACACCGGCACGGTCGCCGCGCGCGAGGCCGGCAACATGGTCGACCTCGACAGCGACCCGACCAAGCTGATCGAGATCGTCGAGATCGGCAAGGCGCTGTTGATGACGCGCGGCTCGCTGACGACCTTCTCGATCGCCAACGACGTGGCCAAGTACTTCGCCATAATCCCGGCGATGTTCGCGGTCTTCTATGTCGCGCCCGGCCAGTCCACCGGACCGCTGCAGGCGCTCAACATCATGCATCTGGCGACGCCGCAGAGCGCCATCCTGTCGGCCATCATCTTCAACGCGCTGATCATCATCGCGCTGATCCCGCTGTCGCTGAAAGGCGTGAAATATCGTGCCATCGGCGCCGGCTCGCTGCTCACCCGCAACCTGCTCGTCTACGGCCTGGGCGGCATCATCGTGCCCTTCGTCGGCATCAAGGCGATCGACCTGATCGTCACGGCCCTCGGCCTCGCATAAGGATTTATCCCGATGTTCAAGCAACTCAGACCCGCTTTTGTCATGATCGTCTTCTTCACGGTGCTGACCGGCCTGATCTATCCGATCGGCATGACCGGCATCGCCCAGGCGCTGTTTCCGAGCCGGGCCAACGGCAGCCTGATCGAGAAGGACGGAAAGGTCATCGGCTCCAGCCTGATCGGCCAGGCCTTTGTCGGCGAACGCTATTTCCACGGCCGGCCGTCGGCCGCCGGCGACGGCTACAATGCGACGTCCTCCAGCGGCTCGAATCTCGGCCCGACCAATCCGAGGCTGATCGAACGCATCAAGGGCGACGCCGAGAAGCTGAAGGCCGAGAACCCGAACGCGCCGGTGCCGATGGACCTCGTCACCACCTCCGGCAGCGGCCTCGATCCCGACATCAGCCCCGAGGCCGCCTATTTCCAGGTGCCGCGCGTCGCCAAGGCGCGCGGCGTCGACGAGGCCAAGCTTAAGGCGCTCGTCGACGGCCATGTCGAAGCTCGCGAGCTTGGCGTCCTGGGCGAGCCGGTGGTCAATGTGCTTGCGCTGAACCTGGCACTGGACGAGCTGAAGTGATCCACGCGCGCCGGGGATCGACACGGTCCCCGGCGCAATCCATGATTGGACTGATGCCCGACGACAGGACCGACTCCGAGAACCGCCCCTCCCCCGACGCGCTGCTGGAGCATGCCGAGCGCGAGGGCCGCGGCCGCCTGCGCATATTTCTCGGCGCGGCACCCGGCGTCGGCAAGACCTACGAGATGCTGATGGCGGGCCGCGCCCGCCGCGCCGACGGCGTCGATGTCGTGATCGGCATCGTCGAGACGCATGGCCGCAAGGAAACCCAGGCGCTGGTCGACGGCTATGAGGTGATCGCGCGCCGCCTGGTCGACTATCGCGGCCAGACCTTGGACGAGATGGACATCGACGCCATCCTGAAGCGGCGCCCCGCTTTGGTCCTGGTCGACGAGCTTGCCCACACCAACGCGCCAGGCAGCCGGCATCCAAAGCGCTATCTCGACGTGCAGGAGATCCTGGCGCAAGGCATCGACGTGTACACCACGCTGAACATCCAGCATGTCGAGAGCCTGAATGACGTCGTCGCCCAGATCACGCGCGTCAGGGTGCGCGAGACGGTTCCCGATTCCATCATTGACGAGGCCGACGACATCGAGATCATCGACCTCACGCCTGACGATCTCATCAAGCGGCTGCAGGACGGCAAGGTCTATTTCCCCAACACCGCGCAGCGCGCCATCGAGAATTATTTCTCGCCGGGTAATCTGACGGCGCTGCGCGAGCTGGCGCTGCGCCGCACCGCCCAGCGCGTTGACGAACAGCTGCTCAACCACATGCAGTCACACGCCATTCCCGGTCCCTGGGCGGCTGGCGAACGGGTGCTCGTCTGCGTCGATTCGCAGCCTGGCGGCGCGGCCCGCATCCGCTATGCGCGCCGGCTCGCCGACCGGCTGCGCGCGCCCTGGACGGCGCTTCACATCGACACGCCGCGTTTGGCCGGCATGTCCGAGGAAGACAAGGACCGCCTGGCCAGGAACCTGCGCCTCGCCGAGCAGCTCGGCGCCGAGATCACCACCATTCCCGGCCAGAACGTCGCCCAGGACATCGTGCGCCACGCGACGACGAACAATTTTACCCATATCGTCATCGGCAGGCCGACGCGCTCGCGCTGGCGCGAGCTGATCGAGGGCTCGCTCACCTATGACCTGATCCGCAATGCCGGCGACATCAGCGTCCACGTCATCTCGGGCGCTGAGCGCGATGGCGACGCCCCGCCGGTACGCGTCAAGGCAGCGCCCGAGCAGAAGCCTTTCCAGATCTGGCCCTATCTGATCTCGACCGTCTATGTCGTCGGCGCGCTGGCCGTCAGCTCGATCCTCGACCAGTTCCTGGATGTCCGCAATCTCGCCAGCGTCCTGCTTCTGGCGGTGCTGACCGCGGCTGTGACCTTCGGGCTCTGGCCGGCGCTCTATGCCTGCTTCGTGAGCGCGCTTGCCTTCAACTTCTTCTTCCTCGAGCCGCGCTACACGCTGACGATCCGGGATCCGGAAAGCATCGTAGCCTTCGTCGTCTTCGTCGTCGTCGCCGTGATCGCCAGCAATCTGACGGCGCGCGTGCAGCGCCAGGCCGCCGCCGCGCGCTCGCGGGCGCGCGCCACCGAGGACATCTATTCCTTTTCCAAGAAGCTCGCCGGCGCCGGCACGCTCGACGACGTGCTGTGGGCCACCGCCTTCCAGATCGCCTCGATGCTGAAAGTCCGTGTCGTGCTGCTTCTGCCGGAAAACGGCACCATCACCGTCAAGGCCGGCTATCCGCCCGACGATACATTGGCCGAGGCCGACATCGCGGCCGCCCGCTGGGCCTGGGAGCACAACCGCGCCGCCGGCCGCGGCGCCGACACCTTGCCCGGCGCAAAGCGTCTCTATCTGCCCTTGCGGACGGGGCGGACCGCGATCGGCGTGGTCGGCCTCGACAACGACAAGCAGGGACCGCTGCTGACGCCTGAGCAGCAGCGCCTGCTCGACGCCCTGGCCGACCAGGCAGCGGTGGCCATCGAGCGCGTCCAACTCGTCGACGATGTCGACCGCGCCAGGCTCGCGGCTGAAGCGGACCGGTTGCGCTCGGCGCTGCTCACCTCCATCTCTCACGATCTGAAGACGCCGCTCGCCGCGATCATGGGCGCGGCCGGCACGCTGAAGGAATTCGCGCCGGCGCTGCCGGAAAAGGATCGCGCGGAGCTTTTGTCGACGGTCGTCAGCGAGTCGGAGCGGCTGAACCGCTTCATCGCCAATCTCCTCGACATGACCAGGATCGAGTCGGGCGCGATGGAGCCGAATTACGCGCTCCATTATGTCGGCGATGTCGTCGGCTCGGCTCTGAACCGGGCGCAGACGATCACCGCCGAGCACACAATAGAGACCGACATTCCGGCCGACCTGCCGATGCTGAGGCTCGATCCCGTGCTGTTCGAGCAGGCACTATTCAACCTCCTCGACAATGCCGCCAAATACGCGTCGCCCGGCTCGATCATCCGGCTGCAGGCCTGGGTCGACAACGGCGCCATCATCCTGCAGGTGATGGATGAGGGGCCGGGCATCCCGCCGGGCGACCTGGAGCGGATATTCGACACCTTCTACCGCGTGCGCAAACGCGACCAGGTGCGTGCCGGCACCGGTCTCGGCCTGTCGATCAGCCGCGGCTTCATCGAGGCGATGGGCGGCACGATCGCGGCGGCCAACCGCACCGACCGTCCGGGTGCGATATTCACCATCCGCATGCCCGTGCCGGCTGACTTGCCGGCGCTCGGCGCACCCCTTACGGATGATGCGGCATGACAAATCAGACCGTTTCCATTTTGGTCGTCGACGACGAGCCGCCGATCCGCAAATTGCTGCGCGTCGGCTTGGGCAGCCAGGGCTATACGGTCTCCGAGGCGCCGAATGCCAAGGCGGCGATCGAACTCATGCAGACCGAACGGCCGGATCTGATCCTGCTCGATCTCGGCCTGCCCGGCATGACCGGCCTGGAGCTGCTCGGCAAGTGGCGCGGCGACGGGCTCGACATTCCGGTCGTGATCCTCTCCAGCCGCACCGACGAGGCCGGCATCGTCTCGGCGCTCGAGCTCGGCGCCGACGACTATGTGACAAAGCCCTTTGGCATGAACGAGCTGGTCGCCCGTATCCGCGTGGCGCTGCGCCACAAGTTCCAGCAACAGGGCGAGAAGCCGGTGTTCCACACCGGCGATCTCTCCGTCGACCTGGTGAAGCGCATCGTCAAGGTTGAGGGCAAGGAAGTGAAACTGTCGCCCAAGGAATACGACATCCTGCGCATGCTCGTGCAATATGCAGGCAAGGTGCTGACGCATCAGTTCCTGATGAAGCAGATCTGGAACGACTCGACCGACGTGCAATATCTGAGGGTCTATGTCCGCCAGCTGCGGCAGAAGATCGAGAAGACGCCGGACCAGCCGCGCTACATCATCACCGAGACGGGCGTCGGCTATCGTCTGCGCGAGGTGGAGTAGCTGAGGCAAGCCGTGGTGGTTGGCCGAAGCATCTCAAGGTCGTCATCCCAGGGCGAAGCAGGAGCGAAGCTCCGTCGCGGAGACCCTGAGATGACGAAGCATTCAGCCGGCCGGCCTAAAACGAACTAATCCGCCGACAAATCCGCCGTCCGTGCAAGCGCGCTTCCAAAACCGTTGAGCGAGATGGTGAAGGAGATCGGCTGCAAGGTGTCCGCCGCTGTGGCGTTGATCTTCAGCATGGTGGCGTTCTGCAGCAGCGGCGTGGTATCGGCATCGAACGTCACCGGCACCAGGCAACCCACCGCCTGGCAGGTGTTGAACTGCAGCGCGCCGTCGAGCTTCTTGTCGTCGATTTCGAGCGCGACGCCGTTGGCCAGCGCAAGTCCGAAGGGCAGCGCCAGCGTGCCCGCGGCGTCCTGACCGGTCTTGGTCGTCAATTCGATCGCCAGCAGCCGCTGGCCGCTTTGCTTGTTGAACTGCTGATGCGACAGGCTGCAGACCTTGTTGGTGCCGGTGACCTGGCAATTGACCGTCCAGTCGCCATGCGTTTCCGACAGCGCCGAGGCGCCGCCCGGCAACTGCGGCTTGGCCGCCGCGTCGGCGGGCTGAGCGGCAACCTTGTCGCCCTTGTTCTGCGCCGCAAATGCCGGCAGACCGACGATACTCGCGACGGCCAGCATCGCTATGGCGAACTTATACCTGATTTTCATCGAATCCCTCTTTGCCAACCGGCCAGTCGCGCGGACGGGCGGAGCCGCTGTTAGAGCCGCCAGCCGTCGCCGCCGTCAAGTGCAATGCTGGGGCACGGGCCGGGTTTTCTTTGGCATGACAATCGATCAGCTGACCATGGCACCGCCGGTCGAACACCCTATATTAGATCGAGGTTCTGTTTTTCATGCGGACAAAGAAGCCATGTCGTCCCGCTACCTGTCGACGTTTCTGATTTCAGCTGCCCTGGCGGCCACCGGCCTGGTGGGCATGGCTTCCGGCGTGTCGGCCCAGGTCGTCATCCCGACGAACCGCAACGCATTGGTGCAGCAGAACCAACTGCAGCAGTTGCAGAACCAATTGCAGCGGCAGCAATACCAGCAGCAGCAACAAATCTATCGTGAGCTCGACCGGCCGACCGCGCGCCAGCCTCAGCCCAACGTGCCGGTATATGATCAGACATGTCGAATGGAAGCGGTCGGCAACACGATTTCGCGAGTTTGCCGCTGACATTTTGTTTTTTTCAGTTTATTAGCCGACTTACTTACCGGCAAAATACCAGATTGCAAGGGCGGTGGTTTTAGAGCAATTCCAGGAAAAGTGTGACACGGTTTTCCGTAAGGAATTGCGTCAAGACAGAGAAATAGAGCGGTTCGCCGTTTCCACGAAACGGTGAGACGCTCTAGGGTTTGCAGGGGACAGGTTTTGCCGGCGCCGATAGCGTATGGCAGGGATGCTGCTCTCACCGGAATTTGGGATGGCAACAACCAAGAAGAAAGCAGTTCGCCGAGCCAAGAAAGGGCAACGGATCCGCCAGGTGGCGGCCATTCCGTTTCGGTTGCGGGAAGACGGTGGCCTCGAAGTGCTGCTCGTCACCTCGCGCGCCACGCGGCGCTTCATCGTGCCCAAGGGTTGGCCGATGAAGGGCAAATCCGGACGCAGGGCGGCAACGATCGAAGCCCAGGAAGAGGCCGGTGTTCTCGGCAAGGCCCTGAAGCAGCCCGCCGGTACCTATTCCTATTGGAAACGCATGACCGATGGCTTCATTCGGGTGGACGTTTCGGTCTATCTCCTCCAAGTCACCGAGGAACTTGCCGATTGGCGGGAAGCCGCGAACCGGCAACGCGCATGGCTGCCGCCGGCAGACGCTGCCCTGCTCATCGACGAGCCTGAGCTTTCGACGCTGCTCCGGGATTTGACCATTTCTCGAACTTCCCCGGCATAGATAGCCACTCTATTCCGTGTCGTTCGGGAAAGGCCGTGCCGGTGCGCCGGTATAGGCCCACAGCCATTCCCGGGGCAGCGGCCCCTTGTTGCGGTCGCTTTGTTGCGACTGTTCCCATGCATGCGCCAGAATGCCGACCGACCGCGACAAAACGAAAAGGCCGCGCGTCAGCGCCGGGGGGAATCCGAGCTCGCCATAGATGACGGCCGTCGCGCCGTCGATGTTGAGCGGGATCGTCTTGCCCTTGCGCGCGGCGACCTCCGCCTCGATTGCCCCGGCAATGTCGGCAAAACGCCCACCGACCACGCCGCGCGCGGCGAATTCCCGCGTCAGCTCGATGAGGCGCGGCGCGCGCGGATCGACCGGATGGAAGCGGTGGCCAAGCCCTGGCACATAGCCTTTCTCCTCGGCGAAGAAACGATCGAGCCGCGTCTTTACTGCCTGGGCAAGAGGCGTGCCGCCATCCATCGCCGCGGCGATATCGCCATAGAAGGAAAGCGCCTGCTCGCCGGCGCCCCCATGCACGTCGCCAAGCACGTTGATGGCCGACGCCATCGCGTTGTTGATGCCGACGCCGCAAGTGGCGGCCATGCGGGCGATCGCGATCGACGGGGCCTGCGGACCGTGGTCGACGGCCGCACCCAGCGCAATGCCGAGGAGTGCCGCCTGGTCTTCGCTCGGCAATTCGCCGCGCAGCATCAGCCAGATCATCGCCGGGAAGCTGACGCGGCCGATCAGATCCTGGATCTCGTAGCCGCGCAGCCGGATGAGGCCCGGCCGCATCTCCATGATGGACGTCTGCCACCATTCCTCCGCGCGCTCGCGGCCGGTCTTCTTCTCATCGCTCATGCCCGTGCCCTCGACGTGCCGCGCCCGGGCAAGGCGGCGAACACCTCGTCCATATGCTCGCCAAGGCGCGGCGGCGGTGCCGTTGGCGTGGGCGCCACGCCGTCGACCATGAAGCCGCCGCGCACCACCGTCAGCGGCCGATCCATGCCGGACACGCCTTCGAACGAGGTCGCCATGCCGCGCTCGGTGACCTGAGGCTCCTCGAGCACCTGCGGGATCGTCAGCACCCGCCCTGCCGGCACGCCGGCGCGGTTGAGTTTCTCTTCCCACGCCGCCGCCGAAGCGCTGCCAAGCGCGTCCTCGATCAGCACCTTCAGCGCCGCCCGGTTCTGCTTGCGCGTCTCGCGCTCGGCAAAGCGTGTATCCGACGCCAGCTCCGGCCGCCCGATCAACCCGCAAAGGGTCACGAACTGCTCCTGCTTGTTGGCCGCAATGTTGAGCAACCCCTCGCCGGTGCGGAACGCGCCGGAAGGTGCGGCCGTCATGTTCTCA
The DNA here is from genome assembly GCF_002295065.1 of Mesorhizobium sp. WSM3859. GTDB lineage: Bacteria > Pseudomonadota > Alphaproteobacteria > Rhizobiales > Rhizobiaceae > Mesorhizobium. The sequence continues at coordinate 147,965 of NZ_NSGG01000012.1, read as the reverse complement.
TTGCCCATCGGCTGTGGCTCGACCCCGGCCGTCAGGTAGTTCGACACCGGCCAGCCCAGCGCCGACAGCGTGCATTCGAGCATCGAGACGTCGAGAAAGGCGCCCTCGCCTTTTGTCTTCTGCTTCACCAGCGCCGCGGCGATGGCGAAGGCGCCGACCAGCCCGCCCAGCGTGTCGGCGACTGGATAACCGACGCGCAGCGGCGCCGTTTCCGGCGTGCCGGTGATGCTCATGATCCCCGACAGGCCCTGGATGATCTGGTCATAGGCCGGATTGCCGCGCATCGGCCCAGTCTGGCCGAAGCCAGATATGGCGCAATAGACCAGGCTCGGCCGGATCTCCTTCAGCTTCTCATGGCCGAGGCCGAGGCGTTCCATCACCCCCGGCCGGAAATTCTCGACCAGTGCGTCGGCCGTCGCCACCAGGTCGAGGAAACGCTCGCGATCGTTGGGCTTCTTCATGTCGAGCACGACCGATCGTTTGCCGGCGTTCTGCGCCAGGAACGAGGCCCCCATACCGGCCTGGTTGAGGTCAGGCGAGGCGCCGAGCTGGCGCGCCAGATCCCCGCCCGGCGGCGCCTCGACCTTTATGACGTCGGCGCCGAGCAGCGCCAGCTGATAGGCGCAGTAGGGACCCGCCAGCACATTTGTGAGGTCGAGGACGCGGATGCCGGAAAGCAGGTCTGTCATGATGCTCCAACCCGGTCAGGCATCGCCCGGCACATGCTCCGGCCCGCGCCTGCGCCGGTGCTCGATCCAGGCCCAGATATGCGGCCCGACAAGGCCGATGAAGGCGAGCGTCAAAAGCGTCAGCGACAGCGGATGCCGGAAGAACACCGTCCAGTCGCCGTTTTCTATCGTCATCGCGCGGCGGAACTGCGTTTCGGCGAGCGGTCCTAGGATCATGCCGATGATGACCGGCGCGGTCGGGAAGTCGAAGCGCCGCATCAGAAACCCTGCCGCGCCCAAGAGATAGAGGATCGCGAGGTCGATCGGCGACTGCGAGATGCCGTAGGTGCCGACGGTGGCGAACACCAGGATGCCGGCATAAAGCTGCGGTGCTGGGATCTTCAGGAGCCGCACCCAAAGGCCGATCAGCGGCAGGTTGAGGACGACCAGGATGACGTTGGCGATGAACAGGCTGGCGATGAGGCCCCAGACCAGATTGGCCTGCGTCGTCAAAAGCAGCGGCCCCGGATTGATGCCGTAGCTCTGGAAGGCCGACAGCATGATCGCCGCGGTCGCCGAGGTCGGCAGGCCGAGGGTCAGCATCGGCACCAGCACGCCGGCGGCGGACGCGTTGTTGGCGGCTTCCGGCCCCGCGACGCCTTCGATGGCGCCGACAGTGCCGAACTCCTCCTTGTGCCTGGAAAGCTTCTTCTCGATCGCATAGGACAGGAAGGTCGGGATCTCGGCGCCGCCGGCCGGCATGGCACCGATCGGGAAGCCGATCGCGGCCCCCCTGAGCCAAGGCTTCCACGAGCGCGCCCATTCGGCCGCCGTCATGTAGAGCGAACCTTTCAGCGGCACGATCTCGTCCTTGCCGGCATAGCGGCGCGAGGCCATGTAGAGCGTCTCGCCGACCGCGAAAAGGCCGACCGCGACGATGATGACGTCGACACCGTCGAGCAATTCAGCCGTGCCGAACGTGAAGCGCGGCTGTCCGGTCTGCAGATCGACGCCGATCATGCCGACGACAAAGCCGAGGAACAGGCTGGTCAGTCCTCGCACCGACGACGAACCGAGCACCGCCGAGACGGTGATGAAGGCCAGCACCATCAGCGAGAAATATTCGGCCGGCCCGAACTTCAGCGCGTATTTGACCACGGTCGGGGCCAGGAAGGCGACGCCCAGCGTGCCAAGCGTGCCGGCGACGAAGGAGCCGATCGCCGAGGTGGCGAGCGCAGCACCTCCGCGCCCCGAACGCGCCATGCGGTTGCCCTCGAGCGCGGTGACGATCGTGGCGCTTTCGCCAGGCGTGTTGAGCAGGATCGACGTTGTCGAGCCGCCATACATGGCGCCGTAGTAGATGCCGGCAAACAAGATGAACGAGGCTTCCGGCGCCACCTGGTAGGTGATCGGCAACAACAGCGCGATGGTCAGCGCCGGCCCGAGCCCGGGCAGCACGCCGATGGCCGTTCCGAGCGTCGTGCCGACCAGGCACCACAACAGGTTGGTCGGCGTGAAGGCGACAGCGAACCCGTGCGCGAGATGGCTGAGCGTGTCCATGATCTCAGCCCCCCTTGCCGCCGAGCATGGCGCCGATCAGCGCGTTGAGCTGATTCTCGATCAAGCCGGCGCCGATGTTGACGCCGAGCGCCTTGGCGAAGCCGAAATAGGCGGCAAGCGCCAGCACCAGGCCGAGCAGCGCGTCACGCAGCGGGTGCCGGCTGCCGAAGCCGAAACAAACCAGAACGAACATGATGACCGAGGCCGCGGTGAAGCCGAGCGGCTGGATAAGCACGAGGTTGGCGACGAGACCCGCCGCCACCAGGCCCATCGCCTTCCAATCGGTCGGCGTTTCCTTCTCTTCGTCAGGCTGCCAGCCGCCGCGCATGGCGGCGAGAATGAGCAGCAGCGACAGCAAGATCATCCCGGCCATGGTGATATAGGGGAAGACCGTCGGGCCGACCTTGGAGTAGAGCGGCGAGACCGGGATCGCCAGCGTCTGCCAGGCCACGGCGCCGGCGCAGGCGAGAAGCCCGACGCCGATCAGCAATTCAGGTAAGGCAAGACGCGGCGGTGACGCCTGATGGTCGCTGGTGCTCATGATCTCCTCCCCGGATGGCCGGCACGCGGCTGCCGGCATCGCCGCAGTCCATTTCCTGCTTGCATGCTGTCACGGAGGCGGTACCGCCTCCGTGAGCCGGTGGAGACCTCAGGCGAGACCGAGATCCTTCAAAATGGCGCCGATGCGGGCGGTGTCCTCGGTGACGAACTTGGCGTAGTCGTCGCCGGTGAGCAGGATCGGCGTCCAGTTGCGGTTCTTGCACTCTGTCGCCCAGGCGTCGCTTTTGGCCATGGTCTCGATCAGCTTGATCATCGCCGCCTTGTCGTCGTCGGACACGCCGGGCGGCGCGAAGACGCCGCGCCAGTTGAACAGTTCGACATCGAAACCGGCCTCCTTCAGCGTCGGCGCATCGATGCCGTCCTGGCGCTTGTCGGCCGAGATGGCGAGCAGCCGGAGCGCGCCTGCCTTGATCTGCTCGGAGAATTCGCCGTAGCCGGAAATGCCGGCCGCGACCTGGTTGCCGAGCAGCGCCGACAGTGCCTCGCCGCCGCCGGCGAACGGCACATAGGAAAGGTTCGCGGCGGGCACGCCAGCCGTCTTGGCGATCAGGCCGAACAGGATGTGGTCGGAACCGCCTGCCGAGCCGCCGGCGACCGGAACCTTGGTCGGATCGGCTTTCAGCGCGGCAACGAAATCGGCGGCCGTCTTGAACGGCGATTCCGCCGGCACCACCAGCGCCTCGAACTCACCCGTAAGGCGGGCGATCGGTGTCACCTCGGTAAGATTGTTGGCTGCCTTGTTGGCGATGATGGCGCCGACCATGACCATGCCGGCGACCATCAACGAATTGCCCTTGCCCTTCCACTGATTGACGAATTGCGGCAGGCCGACCGTGCCACCGGCGCCGCCGACATTGGTGATCTGCGAGCCGGAGATGAGCTTCTCGGAGCGCAGCACCTGATCGATCGTGCGCGCTGTCTGGTCCCAGCCGCCACCGGGCGCCGCCGGAACGAAAATCTGGATCTGCGGCGCGTCCTGCGCCAAGGCGGGCGCAAGATGCAGCGCGGCGAAACCGGCGGCGCCGACGGCTGCCGTGGTCGTCAGGAATTTGCGTCTGTTCAGCATGGGATTTCCTCCAAATCACGACACCTCTCCTCCAGGTGCCTGCCAAGACGAGGCCCGATCACAGGCCTTCACTTCGATTTCAAGCAAATGTTATCTCGTTCTGTCAATAGGAATACCATTCTGCTAGACAGAACAGCGGCGCCGGGATTAAATCTCGTGTCCGGATCAGTCCCGGATGGGCGACTGCGATGAAATCACCGTTGCAATGACAGATACGCCTCCCAGTTCGGCACGAGCCGACGGCGTTGCCGCGCTCGACCGCGCCATCGCCATTCTCGATGCCTTCACCGCTGCCGACCGCTCGCTCGGTCTGGCCGAAATCGCCGCCCGTACCGGCCTTTACAAGAGCACGATCCTGCGGCTGGCAAATTCGCTGATACGCGGCCAATTGCTGGAGCGTCTGGATGATGGGCGCTATCGCATCGGGCCTGCCGCATTCCGGCTCGGCGCGCTCTACCAGCGGTCCGTCGTGGCGATGGACGTCCTGCTGCCAATCATGCGCGATCTTTCTGAGCAAAGCTGGGAAAGCGTCGCTTTCTACGTGCGCTCCGGCGATCTGCGCACTTGCCTTTACCGTGTCGAATCCAAGCATCCGATCCGCTACACGATCCGCGAAGGCGACGTGCTGCCTCTGCTTGTCGGCTCCGGCGGCCGGGTGCTTGCCGCCTTTTCGGGCCAGGAGGGCGCGCCCTACGAAACGATCCGCAAGACCTACAACTACATCTCGATCGGCGACCGCGACCCGCAGACCGCCGGCATATCCGCGCCCGTCTTCGGACCAGGACTCACACTGCTCGGCGCGCTGACGCTCGCAGGGCCGAGCACGCGCGTCGACGCGGCCTTTCTCGAGCGCATGAAACGCCCGCTGCTGGAAGCCGCCGCGCGCGCCACCCGCGCCTTCGGCGAGGATGCCTTCATGCTGGACGTGGCAGCCCTCAACGCGGGCGCCGGCAACTAGCGCCGTCCAGCTTTCTGCTTGACTCACATATACCCCAATAGTTATACGTCAATCAATAGCCAACGGGTTATCGATCTGAGATGCCGGCCACGCACGATATGCTGTTCAGGACGCTTGCCGATCCGACGCGGCGCGCCATCTTCGAACGTCTGTGCCGCCAGGGCGAGCAGACGGTCGGAGCCCTCACCGCGCAGGCAGGTGTGTCGCAGCCGGCGGTGTCGAAGCATCTCGGCGTGCTCAAGGAGGCGGGGCTGGTGCGGGACCGCCATGAAGGGCGCCAGACCCATTATAGCGCGCAGCTCAAGGCGCTTGCGCCGCTCATGGACTGGACGCGCGACATGGCTGGGTTTTGGGAAAGCCGGTTCGACGAGCTGGAAGACCTCCTCAAAAGGATGGATCAATGAATGAAGCAACAACGCGCTCCGTCATTGTCGAGCGCGAGATACCTTTTGCGCCGGAAAAGATCTGGCGCGCGCTCACCCAGCCGCATCTCATCGAGGCATGGCTGATGAAGAACGACTTCAAGCCTGTCGTGGACCATCGCTTCAATCTGAGCGCGGACTGGGGAGGCGTCGACTGCCGGGTGAAGACGGTCGAGCCGAACCGGACGCTGTCTTACAGCTGGGACACCAAGGACCTCGAGAGCGTGGTCACCTGGACGCTGACCCCGACGGGCACGGGCACGCATCTGCGCATGGAGCAGGTCGGCTTCCGCACCGATCAGGAGCCGTACTACCGCGGCGCCACTGTCGGCTGGAAGAGGTACCTGGCGAGCTTGGAGGAAGTCCTTTCGCGGCTCGACTGAGGTCCGGCCAACAGCAGGACTGCTCGGAACCACACACTGTTTGGCGGGCGGCACACCGCAGGCGCAAGCCATGGAGATATCGAAATGAAGATCAAGCTGACCAGCATCTATGTCGACGACCAGGAGAAGGCCCTCGGCTTCTACACTGACGTTCTGGGCTTCACCAAGAAGGCGGATTTCACCAACGGTCCGTTCCGTTGGCTGACCGTTGCTTCGCCGGAAGATGTCGACGGCACCGAACTGCAACTGGCGCTGAACGACAATCCCGCGGCGAAGACCTACCAGCAGGCGATGTTCAAGCAGGGCCAGCCGGCGCTGATGCTTTTCAGCGACGACATCAAGGCCGACCATGAGCGCATCAAGGCCAATGGCGGCAATTTTGCCATGGCGCCGACCGCGGTGACCGGCGCGACCATCGCGCAGCTCAACGACACCTGCGGCAACATCGTCCAGCTTTCGCAGCTGGCGCGCTGGTAGCGAGCTCGATCCGTCTCGTCATTTGCAAGGGAGGTCAGATTGGACTGGAGCAAATGGATCAGGCAGCTTCATCGCTGGCTGTCGATCATCTTCACCGCGACGGTCGTTGCCAATTTCGCCGCCATGGCCATGGGCCCGCCGCCCGCCTGGATCGTATATTCGCCGTTGATCCCGCTTTTCCTGCTCTTGTTCAGCGGGCTCTACATGTTCGTGCTGCCCTATGCCGCCAGATGGCGCGGCGGGCCGACGCGCGAGCGCACGGGATCGGCCTGATGGCGAAGGCGAAATCGAAGGCCGACGCATCTCCGGACAAGAAGCCGGTCCTGCTTTCGGGCGGCAATCCGCAGATCGCCAAGGGCCATGGCGACGCGCCCGTGCAGGCCTACATCGCGGCAATGCCGGGCTGGAAGAGCGAGGTCGGGCGGCGGCTCGACCAGCTCATCGAGCAAGCCATTCCCAATGTGCAAAAGGCCGTCAAATGGAATTCTCCATTCTACGGCATGGAGGGCGAAGGCTGGTTTCTCGGCATCCATTGCTTCGCCAAATACATCAAGGTGGCGTTCTTTCGTGGCCTGTCGCTGGACCCCGTGCCTCCGGTCGAATCCAAGAGCAGGGACACGCGCTATGTCCATATCCATGAGACCGATCGGCTCGACGAGGAGCAGTTCCTTTCCTGGGTGAAACAGGCGAGCCAGCTGCCCGGCGAACGGATGTAAGCGCACGAGAGAAGCGCCGTCTCCCCGAAAGACCACGGCGGCGATCTCATATTCAGCATCGAGGAGAAACCAGACATGCAAAAAGACGGCGAGCAGGACGGCAAGTCTGCGTCCGAGCTGATCGACGGAAGGATCAAGGAACTGGGCGACTGGCGCGGCGAGATGCTTGCCCGGCTCCGCGCCCTGATCCGGCAGGCCGCGCCGGAAGCCATCGAGACGTGGAAATGGCGCGGCGTGCCGGTCTGGGAGGATGCCGGCATCATCTGCACCGGCGAGACCTACAAGGCCGTCGTCAAGCTGACCTTCGCCAGGGGCGCGGCGCTGCCCGATCCCAAGAAGCTCTTCAACTCCAGCCTCGAAGGCAACACGAGGCGCGCCATCGATTTCAAGCAAGGCGACACCATCGACGCCGATGCGCTGAAGGCGCTCGTCCGCGAAGCCGTGGCCCTCAACAGATCGAAGGCCAAGCGCTGAGAGATGGCTGCGGTGTAATGCTATCGGGTTGATGTTGCCGACCTTTTTCTTCCGCGCCCCGGCAACACGGATCGATACTATGCGCCAAGTATCGCCATCACGCAGCGTAAGCGTCCTTCTGCTTCTGAGCAATAATTCATGAAACAAATACTGGGCAAATTTATCGGCCGTTAAGCCAGGCGCGCTATCTGGATCGATGTCGCCAATAACCGGGCGACATGCGGGAAAGAATATCGTCTCAACCGACGGATGAGCCAGTCGGACAGACACCGGGGGAGCCAGAACGAGCTCCATGGGAATGGGATGAAGCTCTCGTCGACCGATGCCGGTCCGCGTCTGATAGGGCTGGTCTGGCCCTTCGTCGCGGTGGTTCTGATCCAGGCGCTGGTTGCAACCCTCAGCCTTCACACACTATCGGCGGTCCGCGCCTATGTCGGCGGCGAAAGCCAATGGTCGAAAGGCCAGAAGCACGCCATCTACTTCCTGAACCTCTATGCCGATACCGGCCAGCAGGAGTATTTCAACGAATATCGTCAAGCCATCGCCGTGCCGCTCGCCGATCGGGCCGCGCGGCTGGCGCTCGAACGGGTCGAGCCCGACATGAATGCGGCCAGGATTGGCTTTCTCGGCGGCAACAACCACCCCGACGATGTTGACGGCCTGATCTGGCTGTTCCGGAATTTCCGCCGCGTCAGCTATCTCGACACCGCGATCCGCCACTGGACATCAGCCGATGAGATGATCCTCGCCATCGAGGGACTTGGCGACGACATGCATCGAAGGCTTGAGAAGGGGCCGGCATCCGCGGCTGAGATCGGTCTCTGGAAGGAAAAAATCCACCAGCTCGACCGCCGGATCGGACCGCTTGCCAAGGCCTTTTCCGACAGCCTCGGTGAGGGATCGCGCTTCATCAAGATGGCGCTGACGGCGGCCAATCTCGCCACCGCCGCCCTGCTTATCCTGCTCGTCGTCTGGCGCACGCGCAAGCTGATGATACAGCGTCAGGCGTTTCAGAGCGCCCTCAACGCCGAGCGCGAGCGCGCCCAGACCACGCTGGCCTCGATCGGCCAGGCCGTCATCAGCACCGATGCCGAGGGGCGGCTCGACTATATGAATGCCGGGGCGGAGCGGTTGCTTGCTTGCGCGCTGGCCGCAGCCAGGGGCAGACCCATCCCCTCCTTGTTCCGGCTCCTCGACAAGGACAGCGGCGTCGAGGAGACCGATCTGATCCCGCGCCTGCTGGCGGGCGAGCCGCGCCGCTCCAATGTGCGCCCGCAACTCCTGGAGCGTCTCGACGGCTCGGTCGTGCCGGTGGCGCTGAATGGCGCGCCGCTGATCGTTTCAGGCCAGATCCTCGGCTGTGTCCTGGCCCTGCACGACATGACGCGCGAGCAGGATTATATTGAGCGCCTGTCGTGGCAGGCATCGCATGATGCGCTGACAGGTCTCGTCAACCGCCGCGACTTCGAGAACCGGCTGGCGGGTGCGATCTCCGAAGCGCCGGAAAGGTCGCGCCGGCACGCGCTGATGTATCTCGATCTCGATCAGTTCAAGCTGGTCAACGACACATGCGGCCATGCCGCCGGCGACCAGCTGCTGCGCCAGATCTCGGTGCTGCTCGCCAACGAGCTGCCGCCCGGCGATATTCTGGCCAGGCTCGGCGGCGACGAGTTCGGCGTGCTGCTCTTCGACTGCGATGCCGATTGTGCCGCCGCAACGGCCGAACGGCTGCGCGCCACCGTCCAGGACCTGCATTTCTCCTGGGACGGGCGCCCCTTCAACATCAGCGTCAGCATCGGCATGGTCGAAGTCGCCAATGTCGGCATGACGCTGGAGGAGGTGCTGCGCGCCGCCGACGTCGCCTGCTACATGGCGAAGGAAAAGGGCCGCAACCGCGTCCAGTTCCACAGCGAGGGCGACACCGCGCTGCGCGAGCGCTTCGGCGAGATGGCTTGGGTGCAGCGTCTGCATGCCGCGCTGGATCAGAACCGCTTCAGGCTGCATGCGCAGGAGATCGCGCCCCTGCGCGACGATATCCCGGAGCAGGGCGCGCATATCGAAATCCTGCTCAGGCTGACCGACGAGGACGGCAGCTTCGTCACGCCGCAGAGCTTCATCCCGGCGGCCGAGCGCTACGGATTGATGCCGGCGATCGATCGCTGGGTGGTGCGCAACACCTTCGCCACCTTGGCGGCCAGGCAGGCCGATCCGCGCGCGACGCCGATATCCACCTGCGCGATCAATCTCTCCGGCGCCACCTTCGGCGACGAGGCCTTCCTCGGCTTCATGCGCGAGCAGTTCGCCACGCACGCCGTTGCGCCCGAAACGATTTGCCTGGAGATCACCGAGACCAGCGCCATCGCCAATCTTTCCGAAGCCATGCGCTTCATCGCCGATCTGCGCGGGCTGGGCTGCCGCTTCGCGCTCGACGATTTCGGCTCCGGCATGTCGTCCTTCGCCTATCTGAAGCATTTGCCGGTCGACTACCTCAAGATCGACGGCAGCTTCGTCAAGGACATGCTCGACGACCGCATCGATCGCGCCATGGTCGAAATGATCCATCACATCGGCAAGGTGACGGGAAAGCGCACCATCGCCGAATTCGTCGAAAGCGACGGCATCCTCGACGCCTTGAAAGCGATAGGCGTGGACTATGCACAAGGCTATGCGATTGCGCGGCCCCAGCCATTCGACGCAACCACGGTGCTGCGCGCCAATCGCAGCGAGCGCGATGCGACGGCGGATAGCTGGGAGACTTTGACGCGGACGCTGCGACGCAAAGCCGGCTGATTGCCAAACTCCAAAGCGCGTCGCGATCTTTCAGATTCGCTCCATGCGCTTTAGGTTTTTGATTTTACGCATCTTTATCCCGAAACCGGTTCCCATTTTCGGGAGACATGCTCTAGAGCAATTCCAGGAAAAGTGTGAGCGGTTTTCCGTCCGGAATCGCGTAAAAACAAGAAGATAGAGCGGTTCGCCGTTTCCGTGAAACGGTGAAATGCTCTAGGCGACAACCCCTCCGGCCCGCCGTTCCAGCAGGATCGTCGGCTTCTCGTGATAGGTGGTCCGCAAAATCTCTCCATAACCGTTCTTTTCGGCCACCTTCAACGAAGCGCCGTTTTCCGGATCGATGATGCAGACGGTTCTCGCCTCTCCGAACGCCTCGTCGCTCCAGGCGACGATCCGCCCGACAACCTCGCTCGCAAGCCCTCGGCCTTGTACCTCCGAGGCCAGGGCCCAGCCGGCTTCCGGCACGCCTTCGATCGAAGGTTCGATCTCGCGCTTCAAGTCATGGAAGCCGGCCTCGCCGATGAAATGCCCCGTCGCCTTGTCTTCGATCGCCCAGAAGCCGTAGCCGATCAGCGACCACAGGCCGGCATGGCGCAGGAAGCGCATCCAGCTTTCCTCGCGCGTGCGCGGCTTGCCGCCGATGAAACGGGTCACCGCAGGTTCCGCCCATATAGCGGCATACGTCTCGAAATCGCCCAGGCGATGGGGCCGCAGGATAGTCCGCGCCGTCTCCAGTATCGGCACGCCAGCTTCCGTTTTGATGCTCATGGCACTCCTCTCGTTGAGACGGCAGCGCTTAGTGTGTTTCACCGTTTCGCGGAAACGGTGAAACACACTAACTCTTTGTTTTTAGGCAATTCCGGACGGAAAACCGCTCGCACTTTTCCTGGAATTGCTCTAGCAAACCGGCGTCCCCTGGCAAGGGCCAGGATTGGCCGGGATCATCCTCCAGCGCAACGATTTCGCCGTCTGGGATTCTTGACCAATAATGCTACTCTTCGGACCCAGTATCCAGCCGTGTTGCGGCCATCATGCGAAGGGAAGAACATGGACACTACTGATCTTGTATTGGCCATTCTCCATCATCTGCTGGTGTTTTCGCTGGCCGGCATCATCGGCGCCGAGTTCGTGCTGGTGCGCGGCGATCTGGGCGCGACGACGCGCCTTTCCGGCATCGACCGCCATTACGGCATCATCGCCGCGCTGATCATCATCGTCGGCGTCTGCCGGGTATTCTTCGGTCTGAAGGGTTGGGATTTCTACGTCTACAACTGGGTGTTCTGGGCAAAGATGGCGGCCTTCGCCATCGTCGGCCTGCTGTCGATCGTGCCCACCATGCGCTTCATCTCCTGGAACAGGCAGGCCAGCGGCGATCCCTCTTTCGCGGTGCCGGCGGCGGAACTCGCCTCGGTAAAGAATTATGTCCGCGCCGAGGGCTTCATCTTCCTGCTCATCCCGGTTTTTGCCGCGGCCATGGCGCGCGGCTACGGCTACTGAGCAATTCCAGGAAAAGTGCGCAGCGGTTTTCCGTCCCGAGTTGCGCAAACAAAGACCTAGAGCGGCTCGGCGATTCGGCGAACCGCTGATCGGCTCTAGGCCTCGGCGGGAAACGTCTCATCCAGCGGCGCGATCGGCACCAGCGGCGCCGGAATGTCGGTGGTCTTCTCCTTCGACTTGCAGATATCGGCGATCACGCAAGCCGGGCAATCGGGCTTGCGCGCCTTGCAGACATAGCGGCCATGCAGGATCAGCCAGTGATGCGCATGACGCATAAACTCGGCCGGAATGACCTTGAGAAGCCCCTGTTCGACCTGGTCCGGCGTCTTGCCGGGGGCGAGCCCAATCCGGTTGCCGATACGGAAGATATGCGTGTCGACCGCCATCGTGTGCTGGCCGAAGGCGACGTTGAGCACGACATTGGCGGTCTTGCGCCCGACGCCCGGCAGCTTCACCAACTCGTCGCGATCCTGCGGCACCTCGCCCGCGTGATCGTCGATCAGCGCTTTCGACAGCGCGATCACGTTCTTCGCCTTGTTGCGCCACAGCCCTATCGTGCGGATGTAATCGCCGACCTTGGCCTCGCCCAGCGCCAGCATCTTGGCTGGCGTGTCGGCAGCCGCGAACAGTGCCTTGGTCGCCTTGTTGACGCCGGCGTCGGTCGCCTGCGCCGACAACACCACCGCGACCAGCAGGGTGAAGGCGTTGACATAGTCGAGCTCGCCTTTCGGCTCCGGCCGCTGCACCGAAAAGCGCCGGAAGATCTCATGCACCTCGGCGGAGCTGTAAAGCGAGCGCGAGGCGGCCTTTCGCGGCCGCCCAGCGAGCGCCCGACCGCCGCTGGCAGTGGAGGGTTGAGACTTTTTGACAGCTGCGGATTTTTTCGACTTGGGAGGCGCCATTTCCCTCCTATAATAGTCCCTCATGAGCGACACAAACGCCTCGTTTCAGGCCGACGAGCCATTTTTCCAGGCCTTGCTCACGCCGCATCGCTCGCTCGGCCGCACCGGCTTCCTGATCCTGATGGGAGCGCTTCTGTTCGGCTGGGCGGTCACCGGCGCCTTCTTCCTGGCGCACGGCGCCTGGCCGGTGTTTGGCTTCTTCGGCCTCGATGTGATCGCCGTCTATATTGCTTTCCGCGCCAACTATCGCGCCGCGCGCGCCCGCGAGGAAATCTCGGTATCGCGCACCAGCCTCGACATCCGCAAGACGGCGCCTTCCGGCCGCTCCGAGAGCCACCGCTTCAACCCGTTCTGGACGCGGTTCTCGATCGCCCGCCATGCTGAGATCGGCATCACCAAGATGGCCGTCGAGGCGCAGGGCAAGAGCGTGGCGATCGGCGGCTTCCTCAATCCCGACGACCGCGAAAGCTTCGCCACCGCCTTTTCGCGCGCGCTGGCGACCGCCAAGACGCGCTGACGTCCAAGCAAATCTGAACCGGTAGCGCAGCAACCTGCCGACCTTGCGCATGGCGTGATAAGCCTCCAGAGGCCAACGAACAAGCGCGCGGACCAGCTAAGCCGCGCCCCTTGTCGCAGCTTGTAGGACGGTCTGGGTGCCGGCGTCAGGAAGGCAAGTTTCGGGTGGTTGCAAAGCTCTGGAAGACCGATATTCGCGGCCAAGGAGATATTGCCATGAACGCTCAGATGACCATGAATACGCAGATGCGCCCGATCGCGATCCTTGAGAACGACATCACGCCGGAAGGCAGCGACTACGACGTCGTGCGCCGCGCCATCGAGAAGATCAGCCTCGACTATCGCGACCAGCCCTCGCTGGAGGTGCTGGCCGCGGAAGTCGGCGAGACGCCGACCGGCCTACAGAAGCTGTTCACGCGCTGGGCCGGCCTGTCGCCGAAAGCCTTCCTGCAGGCGGTGACGCTCGACCATGCGCGCAGGCTGCTCGATTCCGGCATGCCGCTCCTGGAGACGTCGTTCGAGCTCGGCATGTCCGGCCCCGGCCGGCTGCACGACCTCTTCGTCACCCATGAGGCGATGTCGCCCGGCGACTACAAGACCAGGGGCGCGGGTCTCACCATCCGCTACGGCTACCACATCTCGCCTTTTGGCATCGCGCTGATCATGGTCACCGACCGCGGCCTCGCGGGTCTCGCCTTCTGCGATGCCGGCAGCGAGCGGGCTGCCTTCGCAGACATGTCCGGCCGCTGGCCGAACGCGACCTATGTCGAGGACATGTCAGCCACCCAGGCTTACGCCGCGCGGGTCTTCGACCCGACGAAGTGGCGCGCCGACCAGCCGCTGCGCGTGGTGATGATCGGCACCGATTTCCAGCTGCGCGTCTGGGAAGCCCTGCTGCGCATCCCCATGGGCAGGGCCTGCACCTACTCCTCGATCGCAGCGAGCATCGGCCATCCCAGCGCCAGCCGGGCCGTCGGCGCGGCGGTGGGCGCCAACCCGATGTCGTTCGTGGTGCCCTGCCATCGCGCGATCGGCAAATCCGGCGCGCTCACCGGCTATCACTGGGGCCTGACACGCAAGCGCGCCATCCTCGGCTGGGAAGCGGGGCAAGTGGGCTCCTGAAACAATCGATTTTTTGGCATGCCATTGCGAAAAACCGCGTATCGTAATATAAATCGGTACATCCTAAATAGACCGATCGATCTATTCGCAAAATACAACCGGCGACAACCCATGGTTATCGTCGGTTGTCTGTTAAGTTGCTTCCGGATGTTACTTCACTTAACGCTTAATTAACCACGATAAAGGGAAGATGACCCGACGTTGAGCCGGCCCCATCCGGCTCGAAAGAGGGGTCTCAATGAAGTTCTTTCGCGTCGCCATGGCTGCGAGCCTGCTGGCCGCCTGCGCCGGCCAGACGGCATCGGCCGCCACCGGAAACGTGCTGTTCAATGGCACGATCACCGCCACCTGCACCATCACGATCAACTCCAACGGCACGATGACCGTGAGCAGCAATCTTCAGTCGCTGAGCTCGCACAATGCCGGCGGCTCGGCGGGTAGCGCTCAGGTCGATACGACGGGCGGCGTCTCGCTCAGTGTGGACCCGGTAACCACGACGACCGTGCCGGCATCGGACACGACGGCGACGACATGGACTCCGACCTTCGCCACTTCAGGCGCGCAGACGATTGCCGAAACCGGCACCGCGACCGCGCTGACGGTGCCGGGCACATCGACGGTGGCGGTCAATCTTGCCGGCACCAAGAGCGGCACAAACCGGTTCTCCGCCGGCAACTACCAGGCAACGGTGACGCTGCGCTGCGAATAGTCCTAACGCGAAAGGAGCGATCCTTGAGAAGAATTGCAATCCTGGCGGCGGGCCTGATCGCCGCGCTGTCTCCCGTGGCCGCGACCGGCCAGTCGATGACGCCGATGCGGGGCGAGGTGCGATCCTTCACCGATGCCTTTGCCGTCCGCGTCTTTCCGGGCAACCCGTACAACCAGCGCATCCGCGTGGAGGTCCATGTCTACGACCAGGATTTCCAGCCCGTCGCGGCCAGGATCACGCCGAGCGCCTTCCTTCTGGCCGGCCAGGCTTCGCGCCCTGTCCTGGTGGTCGTCCCGTTCGACGGCGCGAACGAGCGTAAAGTGCGTATCTGTACCGAGAGCATCCCCTTTCCAAGCGAGCAGACCCAGATAAGGGCACAGATATGCGGAAAGTTCTTCGGGCATCGCAGGTTCTGACCTTGTCCTTGCTGCCCGCCCTGGCTGCCGTCAGTCAGGGGCTTGCAGAGGATATCCTGAACCTGAACCAGAACCAGACCGGTTTCAGCCTGCCCGGCGTCACTCTGCCCCAGGGCCAGGACGAGGTTCATGCCAGCGACGGCACGACCTGCCGATCGGCCGTTTCCGGCAGCGGCGCCTATCTCGACCTCGGCGTCATCCACGGCAACAACTCGAGCAACCTGACCAACAGCGACATCGCCACCTATGGCCGCGTGGTCATCCCGATCGGGCGGACGCCGAAGCGCGTCGATTGCAGCCGCCTTTACGAGTTGGAAGTCGAGCGCCTGCAGCTTGAATTGAAACTCCTCAAAATGGGTCTCGGCGCCGACGGCCAGACGACGGGGAGTGTGGCCGCCTCCACACCCCAAGGCCCCGCGCCCCAGACCAGTGCGGCCCAAGCCAGTGCAGCACAGGTCAAATCAGCGGGATGGGCCAATGAAGGCTGGACCATCAGAGGCACGACCGGCAATGGCAAGAAGCGAAAATAGCCGCGCGCTGTTCGCGGCAGCAGCGCTTGCCGGCTTTTGTCTCCCGGCGCAGGCGGCGATCATCGGCACCTGCACGATCATGATCGGGGCGTCGGGAACGATGAAATCCAATCCCGCAATCAACATCTTCGGCTCCAAGCAGGCAGGCGGGTCGAGCGCCGGCGCCACCATCACCGCGAACTCGACGCTGTGTTCCATCCTAAACCTCCTGGACTGCTATTCCGTCTCCGCGCCGGCGCCGATCGCCTTCACCTCAGCGCCAAGCGGCGGCGACACCAATGTCACTTTCGCCACTGTTTTCCGGCTCGACGGCTCAGGCGTGGACATTCCGGGCAGCTCGCCGCAGCGGGTGACCAACGGTACCCATACCATCCAGGTCGATCTGACCGCCACGAAGTCGCCCGGCATCTTCCCGGCGGGCAATTATCAGGGCACCGTCACCGTGCGCTGCGAATGATGCCTGTGGGCCGTGGGCGCGCACAACCGACATGATCTGGCAACCGGCGGGCTTTGCGGCTAGCTTCGCGCCCAGCCCGCAATTGCAGGAAAAGCGCTTCGCGCATTTCGCCTGGACTTGCGCAAAAGCAAAGTCTTGGAGCAGGTCCGCCTTTCAGCACGGGCTGAGCCGCTTCGATGGGAGGCAGTTTTTTGATTATCGTTGTCGGTTCGATCAACCTCGACCTTATCGCCAATGTCGACCGCCTGCCGGAACCCGGCGAGACGGTGCGCGGCTCCAGCTTCGCCACCGCGCCCGGCGGCAAGGGTGCCAACCAGGCGCTGGCCGCGGCGCGCGCGGGAGCCCAAGTGCGCATGGTGGGCGCGGTCGGCAAGGATAGCTTTGCCGCCGACGCGCTCACGCTGCTCAAGGCCGGCAATGTCGATCTCTCCGGTGTCGGCCAGAGCTTCGCATCGACCGGCACGGCGTTGATCCTGGTCGGCGCCGACGGGGAGAATGTCATCGCCGTCGTGCCGGGCGCCAATGATTCGGTGGTGCCTGGCGATATTGCCAAGGCCTATCTCAAAAAGGGCGATGTCGTGCTTCTGCAGCACGAGATCCCGCTGCAGACGGTCGAGGCCACGCTTGATGCTGCGCGCGCCGCGGGTGCCGTCAGCGTGCTCAACACCGCCCCCTTCCGTGCCGAAGCGGCCGGCTTCGTCGGCAAGGCCGACTATGCGGTCGCCAACGAAACCGAGTTCGATCTCTATGGCGAGGCGCTGGCGCTTTCGGGGCGCGACCGCCCCGCCCGCATGCGCGACTATGCCCAAAAAACCGGCCGCGCCATCGTCGTCACGCTGGGTGGCGACGGCGTGCTCGCAGCCACGCCGGATGATTTCCTCACGATTCCGGCGCTGAAGATCACCCCGGTCGACACGGTCGGCGCCGGCGACACTTTCTGCGGGTATTTCGGCGCCGGCCTGTCGTCGGGTCTTTCGCTCGAACAGGCGCTTACCCGCGCCGCCGCGGCCGGCTCGCTCGCCTGCCTGAAGCCCGGCGCGCAGCCGGCGATCCCGCTGGGCAAGGATGTCGACGTGGCTTTGGCGGGAACGCGTTAAGCATGCGTCCCGTCACCAAGCATGCCGTACCGCCGGCCGGCGATATCTGCCGCCTCCCCGCCGTCGAGCTCGCCGACAGGATCAGGCAGCGACAACTCTCGGTGCCTGAAGTCGTCAGCGCTTTCCTCGATCGCATCGAGGCCGTGAACCCGCTGGTCAACGCGATCGTATCGCTGCGCGAGCGCGCCGAGATCCTGGCCGAGGCCGAGAGCGCCGATGCTCATCTGGCCCGCGGCGGCTCGGCCGGATCGCTGTTCGGCCTGCCGATTGCCATCAAGGACCTCGCCCTGACCAAGGGACTCAGGACCACCTTCGGCTCGCCGATCTTCGCCGACTTCATCCCTGACACGGACGACTTCTTCGTCGAGCGCATCCGCAAGGCCGGCGCCATCATCATCGGCAAGACCAACGTTCCGGAATTCGGCCTTGGCTCCAACACCTACAATCCGGTCTTCGGGCCGACGCTCAACGCCTTCGACCCGGCGCTCACCGCCGGCGGCTCGAGCGGCGGCGCGGCGGTGGCGCTGGCGCTGGATATGCTGCCGGTCGCCGACGGCAGCGACTTCGGCGGCTCGCTGCGCAATCCGGCCGCCTACAACAATGTCTACGGCTTCCGTCCCTCGCAGGGGCTCGTGCCGGCCGGTCCCGACATCGACGTCTTCCATTCGCAGATGGGCGTCGAGGGACCGATGGGCCGCAGCGTCCGCGACATCGCGCTGCTGCTCGACGAACAGGCGGGCTACCACCCGCAGGCGCCCTTGTCCCATGCCAAGGAAGGCTCGTTCCTCGACGGCTTGAGCACAAAAGCCTCCGGCGGCCGCGTCGCCTGGCTGAGCGACCTCGGCGGCCACCTGCCGACGGAGCCGGGCGTCATCGACCTTTGCGAGGCCGCCCTTGCCCGCTTTGCGGACGCGTCGTTCCACAGCGAAAAGCTGGTGCCGGATGTCGATTTCGAGGCGCTGTGGCAGGCTTTTGTCACCTTGCGCCAGGCAAGCAGCGGCTGCGGGCTGAAGGCGCATTGCGACGATCCGGAAAAACGCAAATTGCTGAAGCCCGAGGCCGTCTGGGAAGTGGAGCAGGCGATGCGTCTCACTGCGCCGCAGATCCATGCGGCAACGGTCCGGCGCACCTCCTGGCACGGGACGCTGCTGTCGCTGTTCGAGCGCTTCGACCTCGTCGCCTTGCCGACCGCGCAAGTCTTTCCGTTCGACGTCTCGACCCACTGGCCGGACAAGGTCGCGGGGCGGACCATGGACAGCTATCACCGCTGGATGGAAGTCTCCGCCTTCGCCACGCTGGGCGGCTGCCCTGCGCTCAACGTGCCGGCCGGGTTCGACGCAAAAGGCCGGCCAATGGGCATGCAGTTGATCGGCCGCCCGCGCGGCGACCTCGGCGTGCTCAAGGCTGGCGCCGCCTATGAGGCGACGATGCCATGGCCGGCGGGGGCTGCGTGACGGGCCGCCCTGCCCGGCGAGCTTGCGCCAACGCCAATCCCGTGCATTGATCGCGCTCCGCCCAAGTCGGCGCCGTCCCGTTCGAGGAAATCATGTCGCTGGAACTCTACGCAACCTATGTCGTCGCCTGCATCGTCATCGTCCTCGTGCCGGGTCCCACGGTCACGCTGATCATCGCCAACAGCATCCGCCACGGTTCGCGCGCGGGCTTGGCCAACGTCGCCGGCACGCAGGCCGGGCTCGCCATCATGATCGCCATTGTCGGCATTGGCCTCAACACGCTGATCGCCGGCATGGGCCACTGGTTCGAATGGGTGCGGCTGCTCGGCGCCGCCTATCTGATCTGGATGGGCGTGCAGATGTTCCGCGCCAAAGGCACGCTGAACCCTGACGGGTCGGCGAAGAAGCCGCGCGGCGGCTTCTTCCTGCAGGGGTTTCTGGTGGCGATCTCCAATCCGAAGACGCTTGTCTTCTTCGGCGCCTTCTTCCCGCAGTTCATCGCGCCGCAGGGAAACTATACGCTGCAGATCGTGGTCATGGGCCTGACGGCGATGATCTTCGCCGCCATGTCGGACTCGACCTACGCCCTTGCCGCCGGCCGCGCCGGCCGGCTGCTGTCGGCCAGCCGCGTCAGGCTGATGTCGCGTATCAGCGGCAGTTTTCTCGTCGGTGGCGGCCTATGGCTGGCGTTCTCCAAGGCGAAGTAGCAACTCTTTCCCTTCTCCCCTTGTGGGAGAAGGTGGATCGGCGCGCAGCGCCGAGACGGATGAGGGGTGTTCCGGCGGAGTGAGACATTGGCGCTCCCTGGAACACATCCGAACTCGCCTCGCGAGGCCACCTTCCCCCACAAGGGGGGAAGGAGCGGCCCTACAACCGCCCCAACCTCTCCACCAGCAGCGCGAAGAAGCCGTCATGGTCGATGTCGCGCATCACCATGGCGTTCTTCTCGCGCTTGGTGACGCCCCACCAGTCGATCACCGTCATGCCCATGGTGAGCTCCGACGCGGTCTCGACGCTGACATTGCAGTGACGGCCTTTGAACAGTTCCGGCTTGAGGAGATAGGCGATCACGCACGGATCATGCAGGGGCCCGCCGTCGGTGCCGTATTTTCCCTCGTCGTAGCGCTCGAAGAACTCCAGCATCTCGGCGGTCGCGGTGCCAACCTTGGTGCCGAGCTGGCGGAAAGCCTGGATGCGCTTGGAGGTGGTCAGCGCCTTGTGGGTGACGTCGAGCGGCATCATCACGATCGGAATGCCCGACTTGAAAACGACATCGGCGGCCTGCGGGTCGACATAGATGTTGAACTCGGCGGCCGGAGTGAGGTTGCCGCCTTCGAAGAAGCCGCCGCCCATCAGGACGATTTCCTTGATGCGCGGCGCGATCCTGGGCTCGCGGATCAGCGCCAGCGCGATGTTGGTGAGCGGGCCGAGCGGGCAGAGCGTGATTGTGCCGCTTTCCTCGCGCATCAGCGTGTCGACGATGAAATCGACGGCGTATTGCTCCTGCAACGGCATGGTGGGCTCAGGCAGCTGCGGGCCGTTCAGGCCGGTCTTGCCATGCACTTCCTCGGCGGTGACGAGCTCGCGCGCCAGCGGGCGGATAGCGCCGGCATAGACCTTGATGTCGGGCCTGCCGGCCAGCTCGCAGATCTTGCGGGCGTTGTTCTGGGTTAGCTTCAGCGGCACGTTGCCTGCAACTGCGGTGATACCGACGATCTCCAGCTCGGAACTGCCAAGCGCCAACATTATGGCGACGGCATCGTCCTGGCCGGGATCGGTGTCGATGATGATCTTTCTGGACTGGGGCATTTCATTTCCTTTTGGGGAGTCTTTTTGGGCGGGGTTTCGAGCATGATCCCGAACCGAAGGACCGCGTCAGCGAAAAGTGGGAACCGATTTCGGACGAGATTATGCTCCAACGAAGGGCTGAGCCAGGAGGACGGTTCAACGAAACATCATCCTGATTCAGCGGCTTGAACTTGATCGGCCGGCGGACCATATCAAGACCATCGGGAAAAATGCCATCCGGGTTTTTCCAGTTTGTGTCGCTCTTCAGAGGACAGTGTAACAATGAGTCGAATGACGCCCTTCTCCAGCCCGCTTCTTCTGGGCTTCGATGCCATGGAAAAGACGCTTGAGCGTCTGGCGAAGACCGGCGACAGCTATCCCCCGTACAATATCGAACGCCTCAGCGCCGCTGACGGCAAGGCCGAAAGGCTGCGCATCACACTGGCCGTTGCCGGTTTCGCCGAAAGCGACCTCGATGTCACCACGGAGGAAAACCAGCTGATCGTGCGCGGTCGCCAGACAGACGACACCGAGCGCGAATTCCTCCACCGCGGCATCGCCGCGCGCCAGTTCCAGCGCTGCTTCGTGCTGGCCGACGGCATGCGGGTGATTGCGGCCGAGCTGAAGAACGGCCTGCTGTCGATAGATCTCGATCGGCCGGAGGCCGAGCGGCTGGTACGGAAAATAAACATATCGGTGAAAGACTGACCTTTGCCGATGGCTCTATGCGAGGCGGCCAATCCTGGCGTCCTCGCGCCAAGGAGGCTTTGAAATGACCAGAACTGATGAAACGATCACCATGACCAGCGGCGAACTCGCCCATCTCGGCGAAGGCTCTGTGGCCTATCTGAGGAAAGTGTCGAGCGACGACCTGCGCGGCCGCTTCCCGGGCCTCGGCGAAATCGCGCCCGGGCTGGAGTTGTGGGCACTGTTTGCCGCCAACGGCCAGCCGATCCTGCTTTCCGACGCCCGTGACCGGGCGCTGGCGGGTGCGTTGGAGAACGACCTGACCACTGTCGCGATCCACTAACGCGACTTTGGACGTTTGAAACGGAAAGGGCCGCTTGGGGCGGCCCTTGGAAGCTTTAATCCGAAAACTTCAGGCCGCGTGCGAGGCCTGCGTGTCGGACAGCAGGGCGTGGATCGCCACCGCGTCGCGCGTACCCCTGATCTTGGCAACCGTATCGGCATCGCGCAGCACGCGCGCGATGCGCGACAGCGCCTTGAGATGGTCGGCGCCCGCGCCTTCTGGCGCAAGCAGCAGAAACACCAGGTCGACCGGCTGGTCGTCCAATGCCTCGAAATCGACAGGCGTTTCCAGCCGCGCGAAAACGCCGGCGATCCGCTTCACGCCGGCGAGCTTGCCGTGCGGGATGGCGATGCCGTTGCCGACGCCAGTCGAGCCCAACCGTTCGCGCTGCAGGATGGTGTCGAACACCTCCCGTTCCGGGATTCCCGAAATCGCCGCCGCCCTCTCCGACAGCAATTGCAGAAGCTGCTTTTTGGAATTCGCCTTCAACGCCGGCATGATCGCCGGGACGCTGATGAGATCGCTGAGATCCATGCTTGAAAAATCCCTTGCTCGCCTGCCGCGCCAGTCGTCGCCCCCTCGCGCGGCTGGCTTTTTATGCCTGTGCGACTTTGGTCGTCGACGGATCGATCCAGCCGATATTGCCATCCGGCCGGCGGTAGACGATGTTGAGATGGTCGGTCCCGGCGTTGCGGAATAGGAATACCGGGCTGTCGCTGTTGTCGAGCTCGATGACAGCCGACGCCACCGACATGGTCCGCAGCGTCATGCTTGATTCGGCGACGATGGCCGGAGCGAAGTCCGCCGGAATGTCTTCTTCATCGTCGGTGAGAGGCGCCATCACGGTGTAGGCGATGTCGGTCGGCTCTTCGCCATTGCCGTTGCCGGTGTTGCGCGATTTCAGCCGGCGCTTGTAGCGGCGCAGGCGCGTTTCCAGGCGGTCGGCCGCCGCCTCGAAGGCAAGCGTCGGGTCCTGGGCGTCGCCGGTCGCCTGCAAGGAAGCGCCGGAATCGAGCCGGACCATACAGTCGGCGGAGAAACGCGACCCCGATTTGATGACCGTGACATGTCCTGAAAAACCCCGGTCGAAATATTTCTCGATCGCCTCGCCGACCCGGTCGTTGATGCGCGTGCGGAACGCATCGCCGATGTCCATGTGTTTTCCCGAAATGCGTAGATTCATCTGAAAACTGACCTTCCTTGCTCAGGCTTCAAACTGGTTCCGAGTTTATACCCGTGGCGCGCGCGCACAAGCTTCGCAACGGCATGCGCGCCGATTTTAGACCCGAACTTTCCGGTTGATCACAAGTCGCCTTCTTGGCCATCCGTGGCCGTATCTGACGGACCCATTCGCAAGCGGGCATTACCGCCCCGCTCATGCGGGCGGGCTTCTAGACACTTCATTGCGGCTTGTCAATGAAGCTTGGGAATTGTGGAAAATCAGCCTGTCTCGCACCGGCCAGGGCTTGTGGGGTTTCGGGTCGGGCCGGCATCACCCCGAATACCGGCAGGCCTAGCGGCCGGCGTTCGCGAGCGCTCGCTTCTCCCGTCGCCGCTGCACCGACGATGGAATGTTCATGCCTTCGCGGTATTTCGCGACGGTGCGGCGCGCGATGTCGACGCCGCTTTCCTTGAGCATGTCGACAATGGCGTCATCGGAGAGCACGTCGGCGGGCTTTTCCTCGTCGATCATCTGCTTGATGCGGTCGCGCACGGCCTCGGACGAGTGCGCTTCGCCGCCTTCGGCCGAGGCGATCGACGCGGTGAAGAAATAGCGCAGCTCGAAAACCCCGCGCGGCGTCAGCATGTATTTGTTGGCGGTGACACGGCTGACAGTCGATTCATGCATCCCGATGGCGTCGGCCACCGTGCGCAGGTTGAGCGGCTTGAGGTGGCGCACGCCATTGACGAGGAAGGCGTCCTGCTGCCGCACGATTTCCGAGGCCACTTTCAGAATGGTCTTGGCCCGCTGGTCAAGGCTGCGCGTCAGCCAGTTGGCGTTCTGCAAGCATTCGGCGAGAAAATCCTTTTCCGCCTGCTCCCTGGCGTGGCTCGAAACGCGGGCAAAATAGACATTGTCCACCAGCACGCGCGGCAGCGTGTCTGCGTTGAGCTCAACCGCCCAGCTGCCGTCATTGGCGGCGCGGACCTCGACATCGGCGACGATCGCGTCGCTTGCGCCGCCTGAGAATGCCAGGCCTGGCCGCGGATCGAGCGCGCGGATCTCTGCCAGCATGTCGAGAAGGTCCTCCTCGTCGACGCCGCAGATGCGCTTCAGCGTCTGGAAATCGCGCCGCGCCAAAAGCTCGAGATTGGCGACCAGCGCTTTCATCGCCGGATCGAACCTGTCGCGCGCCTGAAGCTGCAGCGACAGGCACTCGGCAAGGTCGCGTGCGAAAAGCCCTGCCGGCTCGAAGCTCTGGCAGACGCCAAGCACATGCGCCACCGCCGCTTCATCCGTGCCGAGCCGGACCGCGGTCTCCACCAGGTCGGCGCGCAGATAACCAGCCTCGTCGAGCCCGTCGGCAAGCTCGCCAGCGATGAGGCTTTCGCCAGGGCTCAGCGAGGCAAGCGCGATCTGCTCGCCGACATGTTCGCGCAATGTGACGGCGGCCGCAGCCATGTCACCGACGTCGAACCCCTCGGATGAGGCCGTGCCGGCGCTGCCCGCTGCCGACTTCCACTGCGCCGTGAGGTCCGGCCCCAGCCGCTCGCTGGTGCCGGGATCGTCGGGAAACAGGTTCTCCAGGGAAGAGTCGAGTTTTTGCGAGATCGCTTCCGCGCTCCACTCCGTCTCGCCCTCGAACCAATCGCCCGCGCTATCCCGCTCCGGCGCGGCCTCGCTTTTCTGGGCCTGGTCGCTGGCGGCGTCGTCCTGCGGCTCGGCACGCTCCAGGAGGGGGTTGCGCTCGATCTCGTCGTCGATGAAGCGCTCGAGTTCGACATGGGTGAGCTGCAGCAGCCGGATCGACTGCATCAGCTGCGGCGTCATCACCAGCGACTGGGATTGTCTGAGCTGCAGTTTGGCTGCCAGCGCCATGATGGGATTCAAACGCCTCGTCTACGCGTCGTACAGTTGCTTTCCGGTCGGGCATAGAAACTGGCCCGGCTTTTGCTTGTCAAGGAAAACGCTAGCAGGATCGGCTTACCGGAGCGTTATCGGGCCAAAAAATCGCGGCAAACCGGTCGAAATTCGCTCAAATTCACTCTGGAGAAAGGTATTTTACGCTCAGAGCGTGAAACCCTCGCCGAGATAGAGACGCCGCACATCCGCGTTGGCGACGATTTCGTCGGCCCGGCCATGCGTCAGCACCTGGCCGGCATGGATGATATAGGCGCGATCGATCAGGCCGAGCGTCTCGCGCACATTGTGGTCGGTGATCAAGACGCCGATGCCGCGCGCCGTGAGGTGGCGGACGAGCTGCTGAATGTCGGCGACGGCGATCGGGTCGATGCCGGCGAAGGGCTCGTCGAGCAGCATATAGGCAGGCCGCGTCGCCAGCGCCCGCGCGATTTCGAGGCGACGCCGTTCGCCGCCCGACAGCGACATCGATGGCGCCTTGCGCAGATGGCTGATGTGGAACTCCTCGAGCAGCTCGTCGAGGTTGCGTTCGCGCACCTTGCGATCCTTTTCGACCACTTCCAGCACGGCGCGGATATTCTGCTCGACGTTCAGGCCACGGAAGATCGACGCTTCCTGCGGCAGATAGCCGATGCCAAGGCGGGCGCGCCGGTACATCGGCATCGAGGTGACATCGAAGCCGTCGATCTCGATGGAGCCCTCATCGACGGGGACAAGGCCGGTCACCATGTAGAAACAGGTGGTCTTGCCGGCGCCGTTGGGGCCAAGCAGGCCGACGGCCTCGCCGGCGCGCACGCCGAGCGTCACCCCGCTCACCACCTTGCGGCCCTTGTAGCTTTTGGTCAGGCCCTTGGCGATCAGGGTACCCTTGAACTTCGCCTTGTCGGTGCCGACCGTCGCCGGGGCAGCCGGCTTTGCGGCCGCCCGTCCCGGAAGACGGGCAAGCAGCGAGGATACGCCGGCCATTACTTGCTCGACGCTCCCTGCTGGGCCGTGCCCTGCTTCTGGGGCGTGATCGACATGATGACGCGGCCGCTGCTGCCGCAGCCGTCGACATTGGCTAGGCCGCTTTTCATCTGCACGGTCAGCTTGCAGCCCTTGAGCACATTGTCGCCCTGCGACAACACCACTTCCTTGCCTGTGAGCACCAGAACCTGCGTCTTCATGTTGAATGTGCCGCTGTCGCCGGTGGCGATTTGGTCGTTCGATTTGACGTAGACTTTGTTCTCGACCTCCAGGCGGTCGATATTGGCGGCGCCCGTCATCGCCGACGCGCCGGCCGCGGCGCTTTTGCCGGCATTGGCATCCTTGACATAATACACCGTCATCTTGCCGGCCTTCAGCAAGGTCGGCCCTTGATTGACGGTGACGTTGCCGCTGAATATGGCCATGCTTTCCGCTTGGCGGACCTCGAGCTTGTCGCTCTCGATCTGGATCGGCTGGTCACCCGAAAGCTTGAGTCCCGAGATCTGGCTGGTCGCGCTCGACTGCGCGAAGGAATGCGCCGCTCCCAGAAACAGCAACGCGGAGGCAGCACCCAGAGCCCACGCGGATTTACTGCGACGCATTCTGTTCTCCACTGTTTACCCCTGCCGCCTTCAGCGCAGTCGGATCGATGTTGACGCGAACCCGGTTCTCGAAGACCACAAGCCTGCCATTGTCCTCGACCGACATCGAGTCCGCGGTGATGCGCGACCCGCCACGGCTGACGTCGACCGGATTGCTCGTCTTCATAGAGCCTTTGCCCATGTCTAGGAAGATCGATTTGAATTTCGCCGCAAGGCCGTCCGTCGTCGTCACGCTGACGTCGCTGGTGAGGTTCATCGTATTGGCGTCGCGATTGTAGATACCGTGCTCGGCATCGACCGATACGATATTGTCGGTGGCGACTGGCAGTTTGGCGTTGATGCCTTCGAGATCGATCACTGCCTGCTGGCCGACATCCTGCGTCGCCCTGGTCGCCGTCAGTGAATAGGGCAGCTTCTGCTTGGTGAAGCCGTTGAGCTTCGGATTGGCCATCACCAGCTTGCCGTTCGAAAACGCCGTGCCGTCGGCCTGCACGGAAATGGACATGGGCGCTTTAAGGTAGGAATAGACTGGAAAGGCGATCGCAATCGCGACCGCGAGCAGCGGCACTGCGAATTTCAGCACGCGCACGCGGCGCGAGTGTCGTCGCGCGCGGTTGAACGCCTCGCCGCGCGTGCCGTCTGGGATCGCGGGAGCCGGTGCCGGTGCGGCATCGCTCGTTTCGTCAGATCGCGCCAACATGACTTTTCTAATGGACCTTTGCCCGCCCAAACATCGCCTATAGGTGGTATGCCGGCACCTACACGCAAGCACAAGGGGACGAAAACTGCAAAAATGTGACGGCTGCCGCCCACAAAATCGGGAGGAATTCGGGGAGACGGCCCGCACTTCATAGCAGATACAGACGGGGACTGCGTTAATTTTTCGTGAGGTCGGCATCAACGCCGAGGCTCGAAGCCGGCGTTCAGGAAACGGTAGCCGTGTGCCGAGGCTTGCTTTAAAAGCTTGCTTTCCCACCGACCCATGAGGCTGACGATGGCAATGAGAGCCGACGACCTGATCGACCGCCGCCGCTTGCGCCGCAAGCTGACTTTCTGGCGCGTGGCCGCTTTTGTGGTTCTGGCGGCAGCCGTCATCGCCTTCTCGGCCTGGTTCTATGACGACAATTTTACCGGCCGCGCGGTCCCTCACATCGCCATGGTGAAGATCGAAGGCACCATCACCGAGGACGAGGAACTGCTCAAAAGGCTGGAAGCGATCGGCAAGTCGCCGCAGGTGAAGGGCGTCATCCTGTCGATCGACTCGCCCGGAGGCACCACCGTCGGTGGCGAGTCGACATTCGAAGCCGTGCGCAAGCTTGCCGGCGACAAGCCCGTGGTGGCCGAGGTCGGCACGCTGGCGGCATCGGCCGGCTATATGATCGCAAGTGCCGCCGACCATATCGTCGCCCGCAAGACCTCGATCGTCGGCTCGATCGGTGTGCTGATCCAGTATCCTGATGTCAGCGGCCTCATGGACAAGCTCGGCATCAAGCTGGAGGAAGTGAAATCCTCGCCGCTCAAGGCTTCGCCCTCGCCCTTCAAGCCGACCAATGACGATGAGCGCGCCATGGTGCGCAAGCTGATCCTCGACAGCTACGACTGGTTCGTCGGCATCGTCGCGGACCGCCGCAAGATGACGCATGAGCAGGCGCTGGCGCTGGCCGACGGTTCGATCTTCACCGGCCGCCAGGCTTTGGCCAACCATCTGGTCGACGCCGTCGGCGGCGAACAGGAGGCGATCGACTGGCTGGCGACGAAGGGCGTGGATGCCAAGCTCAAGGTCGTCGAGTGGAAGGACAAGGACAGGCGTGGCGGTTTCCTGTTCTCGCAGTCGATGGCAAAAATGGCCGCCAGGGCGCTTGGCCTGCCGGATGCCGGCGGCGATGTCATTCACGAGCTCGGCGCCGACCGCTTGTTTCTTGACGGTCTCGTTTCGGTCTGGCACCCTTGACATGCCGTTGGCAAGAGCCAAAAAAGCAATAAAAATCATCCTGATAATCGTCTGCAGTGGTTTTACGGGGAACGTTCTATGATCAAATCCGAGCTTGTGCAGATCATCGCTGCACGCAACCCGCACCTTTTTCTGCGCGACGTCGAAAATATCGTCGGTGCGATCTTTGACGAAATCACCGACGCGCTTGCCGAGGGCAACCGGGTCGAGTTGCGCGGTTTCGGCGCCTTTTCGGTGAAAAATCGTCCCGCCCGCACCGGCCGCAATCCACGCACCGGCGAATCCGTCGAGGTCGAGGAAAAGTGGGTGCCGTTCTTCAAGACCGGCAAGGAGTTGCGCGAAAGGCTGAACGGCGGCAAATAGGCGCCGCGCCGGCGAGTGAGACGGCATCTTGGGGCTTAAAGCATGTCTCCCGAAAGTGGAGGCCGGTCTCGGGGCAAAGACATGCGCGCTTAGGAAGCTTCTCTCTATGGAGATCTGATGTTCAATCGCTTCATCCTCGTCGTGGTCTTCGTGCCGCTGGCCATCATCCTGATCGCGCTCGCCGTCGCCAACCGCGGCGCCGTCGCCTTCACGCTCGATCCATTCCATCCCGGCAATCCCGCGCTGACGCTGAACCTGCCGCTTTTCATCTTCCTGTTCCTGGCCTTGGCCATCGGCATGGTCGTCGGCAGCATGGCGACCTGGGTGAAGCAGGGGCGCTACCGCAAGCTCGCGCGCCAGCGCGGCCTGGAGGCTGAAAACCTGCGCCAGGCGGTGAGCCGCGCGCCGGCGGCGCCGAATGGACCGGCGCTGCCCAAGCCGACCAATTAAAGCAATCCGGAGCCTTCGATGCTGACCATTTCGGCCGCTGAGGTCGACCGCGCGCTGACCTTTCCCGGCCTGGTCGAGACATTGCGCACCGCTTTCCGCGAGGGCGCCGTGCAGCCAGTTCGTCACCATCATGGCGTCGAGAGGCCGGATGGTGCGGCCTCGACCCTGCTTTTGATGCCGGCCTGGACCGACTTCAACGCCGCCGGCACCTCGGCGGGAGGCCATATCGGCGTCAAGATTGTCACCGTCTCGCCGGACAATAACGCCATCGGCAAGCCGGCGGTGATGGGTCTCTATCTTTTGCTCGACGGCGTCACCGGCGAGCCGCAGGCGATGATCGACGGCCAGCGGCTGACGCAGTGGCGCACGACCTGCGCCTCGGCGCTCGCCGCCTCCTATCTCGCCCGCAAGGATGCCTCGCGGCTCTTGGTCATCGGCGCCGGCGCGCTGTCGCCGTTCCTGGCCAAGGCGCATTCGGCGGTCAGGCCGATCACCTCCATCCGCATCTGGAACCGCACGCCGGCCAATGCCGAAAAGGTGGCCGCCGCCTTGCGCGCCGAAGGCCTTCCGGCAAGTGCGGCCGGCGATCTCGACGCGGAGCTTGCCGAGGCCGACATCGTCGCCTCCGCGACCATCTCGAACACGCCGTTGGTCAAAGGCGCGCTGCTGAAGCCGGGCGCCCATGTCGATCTGGTCGGCGGCTTCACGCCCGAAATGCGCGAGGCCGACGACGATGCCATTTCGCGCGCCCGCGTCTATGTCGACACCCGCGCCGGAGCCACCAAGGAGGCCGGCGACATCGTCCAGCCTCTGGCCTCGGGCCTGCTGAAGCCGGAGGCGATCATCGCCGACCTGCATGAACTCGCGCGCGGCGAGAAAGAAGGCCGCCAAACCGACAGCGAGATCACGCTGTTCAAGTCGGTTGGTGCGGCCCTTGAAGATCTCGCCGCCGGTATCGCCATATATAAGGCGCTGAGGTAGCGGCTAGGCCGGCCCGGCTCCCATCGCTTCGCCGACCAGCCGGAAATCGTCTTCGCTGATCTCGAAAAGTCCGAAACGAAGCTGATAACCCCAGTTCGGCTTACCCGCGGTGAAGTCGAGCCGTTCGAGCAACGGCTTGATTGGCGCTTCCTTGGCGTCGAACCAGTCGACGTCGCGCCGGGCAGGCGTGAAACCGCCGCCCATGACGCCCTCATACACCTCCCCTTGCCGCACCGTGCCGACGGCCGTGAAGGATTGCAGCCCGTCTTTCTCGCCGAGCACGGTGCTTGGCGAGTAGTAGACGATGCCGTCGCCCGGCTTGATGCGGCGTAGCGGTGCCGCCTTGCCGTGGTTGACCTGCATGAGCCGTTCTTGCGGCCGATCCGCACATGCTCGGCCGATGCGACAGCGAGCCAGAAGGCACTCATCCCTGCGCTCCCGCGAAAGGCCAGTAGACGCGCAGGCGATGATTGTCCGGATCGAGCGCCACGAAGGTTCGGCCGAAATCGAGATCGGTTGGAGCTTGCAGCATTTTGAGGCCTCTGCCGGTCCAATCGGCATGGGTGGCATCGACGGCGCTCGCATCCGCCACCGCGATCACGAGCTCGCCGCCACCGCCTGCGGCCGCAGCCGCCGGTTGCACCGTATGGCGCGACCAGAGGCCGAGCTTGAAGCCCTTGTCGAGCACGAACATGACGAAGGTCGGCGAGGACTCGACCGGCTCGCGCCCGAGCAGCGAAGCGTAGAACGCACCGCTCTTTTCCGGGCTGTCGACATAGAGGATGACGAAATTCGGCGTGGTCATATCTGATCTCCAATGTGTCTGGACCTTGGGGACCCATACGCAGACTTGCTGTCAGATTCTGGCAGCAGCAATCAACCGGAAGCGTCTTTCGCGCGGTTCTGATCCGGCCCGTTGAGCGTCGCCCGCCACTCCTTCAGCATTGACTGGCGGCGGCGCGGATAGCGGATGCCGGTCGCTGTCAGGTCGGACATACGATCGGCGCGGAAATGCCGGAAATCCTGGCGCGTTTCGCACCACGCCGCCATCACCCGCACTTTGTCGAAGAAAGCAAGCGCGAACGGCCAGACCACGCGCTTCGACGGCGAGCCACCGGCATCGCGATAGAGAAAGCCCAGCTTGCGTTCCTCGCGGATCGCCTGCCGCACAACGCCGAGGTCGATCGCTTCGAGGTTGTCCGATCGCGGTCCGACCAACAGCGTCGTCGCGTCGAGGTCATCGCGCAGATCACCCGGCAGCACCGCCGCAATCTTGGCCAGCGCATCCGCCGCGGAGGTCGCCAACCTTTTGTCCGGCTGCTTCGCCACCCAGCGCGAGCCGAGCACGATCGCCTCGATCTCCTCGTCGGTGAACATCAGCGGCGGCAGCATGAAGCCGGGCTTCAGCACATAGCCAAGCCCCGCCTCGCCGTCGATCGGCGCGCCCTGCCCCTGCAGCGTCGCAATGTCGCGATAGAGGGTGCGGATCGACACACCCATCTCGTCCGCAAGCGTGCGGCCGCTCACCGGCCGGCGATGGCGGCGCAGGATCTGGATAAGGTCGAGCAGTCGTTCAGAGCGGGACATCGATTTGCTGTTTGCTGCGGCCGGACGATAGGTCGGCAACGCACGCCACGGCAAGATAGCGTTGGAACACCTCCGCTCCGGCATCGTTACCCCGAATGGAGATGCGCGGGTTCCTGTTGTTCTGGTCTGTGCTTAGCGTCACTGTCGCCGCGCTAAGCCTCGGACCATCATTTGCTCATACCTTGGAATCTCTTCCCAGATTGATGAAATGGTCGCCCGCGCTTTGGCGCGAGACGACCGTCTTCAATGCGCAGTTCCAGCTCTTTCTGCTGATCGGAGCGCCGCTCGATATCGCGGCCATCGTCTGCCCGGCGGTGCTTGTCTGGATGCTGCGCGACGAGGCTAGCGCCTTCTGGTTTTTGCTGGCCGCCACCTTGCTTTATGCGCTGGCGCTCGTGCTTTGGACTGTTCTCGTCAAACCGGCGAACGATATCCTCGCGACCTGGACGCCGGGGCCAATTCCGGAAAACTTCGACACCGTCCGGCTGCGTTGGGAAACCGGCCACATGGCGGTGACCGCGGCGAAGGTCCTTGGCTTCATTTCGCTTTGTTTCGGCCTGCTCGGCGTCCGGCATGGTTGATGACCCCACCATTGAATAGGCCAGGCTTTGTTGCGCCGGGGGGCTTAGCTGTGGCAGAAGCGGGCCGAACCGCCGGAGATGATCCTTCTTGAAATCTTTTCGCGACAAACGCCGCGATAATCGACCGCATCCCGCAAGGACGGAACAGCCCCGCTTGCGTGAGGCGTCCCCGGCCGGCCGGCAGCAGGCCGCACCCGCCGAGCGCCGCGAAGTCAAACCAGCGGATCGGCAGGACGCCAAACCGACGCAGCGCGTGCTTGCGCGCCGCGAGGGCTCCTTGCCCGCCGAGCGCCTGCCGCTGATCCTCGAAGTCGCGCCCAACGCCGATTACGCGCTGCTGGACAGCGGCGCGGGCGAAAAGCTCGAGCAATACGGCCCCTACCGCATCGTGCGCCCCGAAGGCCAGGCGATCTGGCAGCGGGCCCTTCCGGCGAAGGAATGGGAGCGCGCCGACGCCATCTTCACCGGCGACACTGACGAGGAAGGCATCGGCCGCTGGCGCTTTCCGAAATCGCCGCTCGGCGAGACCTGGCCGATGAAGCATGACGGGATCGACTATCTCGGCCGCTTCACCTCGTTTCGCCATGTCGGCGTCTTTCCCGAGCAGGCTTCGCATTGGGACCATGTGGCGGGGCTGATCGCGGCTGCGAAGCGTCCGGTCAAGGTTCTCAACCTGTTCGGCTATACCGGCTTGGCCTCGCTGGTGGCGGCCCGCGCCGGCGCCGAGGTCACTCATGTCGATGCCTCGAAGAAGGCGATCGGCTGGGCGCGCGAGAACCAGGAAATGGCCGGCCTTGCCGACAAGCCGATCCGCTGGATCGTCGAGGATGCGGTGAAATTCGCCGAGCGTGAAGAGCGCCGCGGCAGCCGCTACGACATCGTGCTGTTCGACCCGCCGGCCTATGGCCGCGGCCCCAAGGGCGAGGTCTGGCAATTGTTCGAGGACCTGCCAGGTCTTACCGACCTTTGCCGCGCGATCCTGACGCCGAAACCCCTGGCTGTCGTTCTCACCGCCTATTCGATCCGCGCCTCTTTCTTCGCGATCCATGCGCTGATGCGCGATACATTCGCCGGCATGGGCGGCACGGTCGAATCCGGCGAATTGATCATTCGCGAGAGATCCGCCGGCCGCGCGCTGTCGACCTCGCTGTTCTCGCGCTGGGTGGCTTCCAATGAACGCACATGACGGCGCTCGCCCGGTCGGGCAGGTCAAGGAAGTTACCAGCCTCGCCAATCCGCTGGTCAAGGACATCAAGGCGCTGGCGCTGAAGAAGTTCCGCGACCAGCAGAACGCCTTCATGGCCGAGGGCCTGAAGCTGGTCATCGACGCCCTCGATCTCGGCTGGTCGATCAAGACCCTGGTCTTCGCCAAGGCCGGACGCGGCAACGCGGCCGTCGAAAAGGTCGCCGCGCGGACTGTCGCCGCCGGCGGCACGGTGCTGGAGGTCTCCGAAAAAGTGCTCGCGGCCATTACCCGCCGTGAAAACCCGCAAATGGTGGTCGGGGTCTTTGCCCAGCAGACCGTGCCGCTGAAGGACATCCGCGCCAGGGACGGCGACGTCTGGGTGGCGCTCGACCGCGTGCGCGACCCCGGCAATCTCGGCACCGTGATCCGCACCGTCGACGCCGTCGGCGCCAAGGGGGTCATCCTGGTCGGTGACACCACCGATCCGTTCTCGCTGGAGACGGTGCGCGCCACGATGGGCTCGATCTTCGCCGTGCCGGTCGCGAGAGCAACCGAGCAGGCCTTCCTCGCCTGGCGGCGCGATTTTTCGGGCCTGGTCGTTGGAACGCATCTCAAGGGCGCGGTCGACTATCGCTCGGTCGATTTTTCCAGGGGACCGGTTCTACTGCTGATGGGAAACGAGCAGCAGGGACTGCCCGACAGCCTGGCCGAGAGCTGCGACCGGCTGCTCCGAATCCCCCAGGCAGGCCGGGCCGATTCGCTGAATCTGGCGGTCGCCACCGGCGTGATGCTGTTCGAGATCCGGCGCGGCGCGCTGAAACTCGAGCCTGCCAGCGATGTCCGATGAAGACTGGCGATGAGGACTGATAAGTGAAATCCTGGTCCCCTTATGCCCTGCTGGTCGTCGTTGCCATTGCGCTCGACCAGTGGATCAAGCAACTGGTCGAGAACGGTCTCGCCTTTCAGGAGAAGGTCGATTTCCTGCCCTTCCTGGCGCTGTTCCGCACCTACAACACCGGCATCGCCTTCTCGATGTTCCAGTCCTTCGGCGATACCGGCCTGGTGGTCATCGCCGTGCTGGTCGTCGCCTTCGTGCTCTATCTCGCCACGCGCACGCCGGCCGGCCATGTCATCGCCCGCATCGGCTTTGCGCTCATCATCGGCGGCGCGCTCGGCAACCTCATCGACCGGGCCGTCTACGGCCACGTCATCGATTACGTGCTGTTCCATACGCCCGTCTGGTCCTTCGCGGTGTTCAATCTTGCCGACGCCTTCATTTCGGTCGGTGCGGCGCTCGTGGTCTTCGACGAGCTGATCGGCTGGCGGCGCGAGCCGAAACCTTCGCAAGATTGACGGCGCGCGGCTGCCGCCCCACAGTCAGCTCCATCGCCGCAACCAGAGGAGAAAACCGTGTCCGACACCTTCAAAGCCATCCTCGTTTCGCGCGATGCCGAAAAGAAGCAGTCGGTCGATGTCGTCGACCTCACCGAGGCCGACCTGATGGAGGGCGACGTCACAGTCGCC
This sequence comes from Mesorhizobium sp. WSM3859, assembly GCF_002295065.1. GTDB lineage: Bacteria > Pseudomonadota > Alphaproteobacteria > Rhizobiales > Rhizobiaceae > Mesorhizobium. Next base: position 113,099 of record NZ_NSGG01000012.1, on the reverse strand, counting down.
GTCGAGGCGACAACGGTGAACTACAAGGACGGGCTCGCCATCACCGGCAAGGCGCCGGTCGTGCGCCGCTGGCCGCTGGTTCCGGGTATCGATTTCGCCGGCACCGTGATCGACTCTTCCCATGCCGATTGGCGCAAGGGCGACAAGGTGATCCTGAACGGCTGGGGCGTTGGCGAGACGCATTACGGCGCTTATGCCGGCCGCGCCCGCGTCAAGGGCGACTGGCTGGTGCCGCTGCCCGAGGGCATGAGCGCGCATGATGCGATGGCCGTCGGCACGGCCGGCTACACGGCCATACTCTCCGTCATGGCGCTGGAGCGTCACGGCATCGTGCCGGATCGCGGTCCGGTGGTGGTGACGGGCGCGGCCGGCGGCGTCGGCTCGGTCGCCATCTCGATCCTGTCCAGCCTCGGCTATCATGTCATCGCCTCGACCGGCCGCAACGCCGAAAGCCCCTATCTGATCGACCTCGGCGCGGCCGAGGTCATTTCGCGCGACGAGCTCAGCCAGCCGGCGAAGCCGCTGGCCAAGGAGCGCTGGGCGGGCGGCGTCGACTCGGTCGGCAGCCATACCTTGGCCAATGTGCTGTCGATGACCTCTTATGGCGGCGCGATCGCCGCTTGCGGCCTGGCCGGCGGAATGGACCTGCCGGGAAGCGTCGCGCCCTTCATCCTGCGCGGCGTCTCGCTGCTCGGCATCGATTCGGTGATGGCGCCGAAGCCGGTCCGCCTGGAGGCATGGCGCCGCATCGGCGCCGACCTCGACCTGAAGAAGCTGTCGACATTGTCACGCACCATCGGCTTCGACGGCATTATCGCCGCCGCGCGCGACATCGTCGAAGGCAAGGTCCGGGGCCGCGTCGTTGTCGACATGTAGCCGGCAGGCCCCGCAAAAAGTCCCGTTCGCCCGCGCATGCGGGCGGCCGGAATCCGGGCAATCGCTAAAATTCGAACGATCCGCCCCAGTCTTCCATAATTTCTGTCTGGCATGGTCCGCGCATGGTCGCGGACTCCCACATCAGGCAGGACAGCAAAGCCGCGGGCGCTGACAGGCTCATCCCCGATGCGCCGAAGCGGCAGGTGCTTGTCGCGCCGCCGCTGGCTCCCGACTTGCCTGCCGCCAGCCACGAAGGCCTGCCCTTCCTGACGATCGTCGCCATCGTCGTCCTGGCGGGGCTGGCGCGTCTCACCGGGGCGCCTATCATCGTCACCATCGGGCTCGCCGCCGCGGCCTTCGCCGGCCTTGCCATGCACCTGCGCAGCCGCCGCGACGAGCGGCGCACCGCGGCACTTCTCGACGAGACCGCCGCACGCAGCCGCGCCGAGATCGAGACCCTCGCCGACCGCATGTGGGAGATGCAAGAGAGCGAGGAACGCTTCCGCGGCCTGATCGACGCGCTCGGCGACCTCGTCGTCCATCGCGATCGCGACGGCCATATCGTCTATGCCAACAGCGTCTTTGCCTCGCTTGTCGAGATCGACCCTCGCAATCTCGCCGGCAAGACCCTGTCCGAGCTTGGCATCGACGTCGGCATCGTTCCCGACGCCGCCTTCTCCGACCATGAATGCCTGAGCTCCACCGATGTCGCGATCCGCACGCCGAACGGGCCGCGTTGGTTCTCCTGGATCGAATTGTCGGTGCGCGACAAGGACACCGGCGCCGTCTCGCACCGGGCGATCGCCCGCGACATCACCGCCCGCAAGCGCGCCGAATCCTCGCTGATCACCGCGCGCGAGCGGGCCGAATATGCGAGCCAAGCCAAGTCGCGCTTCCTCGCCACGGTCAGCCACGAGATCCGCACGCCGATGAACGGCATCATGGGCATGGCGAAGCTGCTTGCCGACACCGACCTGTCGCCGGAACAGCGGACCTATGTCGGCGCTGTTTCCACCTCGGCCAGCGCGCTGCTCGCGCTTATCGAGGACCTGCTCGACTATTCCAAGATCGAGGCTGGCCGCTTCGAGCCCGAGCCTCAGCCGACTTCGCTGCGTGAAATCGCCGACAACATCATCGAACTTCTGGCCGCGAAGGCCTTTGCCAAGAATATCGGTCTCGGCTGCTATGTCGAACCCGATGTGCCGCAGATGATCACCGCAGACCCCGGCCGCCTGCGCCAGGTGCTGCTCAACCTCATCGGCAACGCGGTCAAGTTCACCGATACGGGCGGCGTGCTGCTTACCGTGGCGCGCGCCCGCACCGAAACCAGCGACTGCATCTGCTTCACCGTCGCCGACACCGGCCCCGGACTGCGTGAAGAGGACATGGAGCGTATCTTCGAGGAGTTCGAGCAATCCGACGGCACCTCGACCAGGGTGCATGGCGGCGCCGGCCTCGGCCTTGCCATCTCGAAGCGGCTGGTGACGGCGATGGGCGGCACGATCTCCGTTTCGAGCCGGCTCGGTGAAGGATCGGAATTCTTCCTCGAGATCCCGGCGGTCGCGGCGACCGAGCCGCCGCCGCACCGGCAGAACATCCTTGCCGACCGGCGGGCGGTGATCGTTTCGAAGAACACCATCGAGGCCGATGCCATCGCCCGCGCCATCAGAGCCCATGGCGGCATTGTCGAGGTTGCGGCGACGCCAGGCCAGGCCGCTCCGTTCGCTGCCGGCTGCAACGTGTTGCTGATCGACGCGGCGCTCGAAAACAGTGATGGCAGATTGCTCAAGCGGATGCGCGACTCAGGCTTTGCCGATTGTGAAGCCATCACCCTGATCGCGCCCACGGACCGAGGCATGCTCGGTGAATTCCGCGCCAACGGCTACGCCACCTTCCTCGCGAGGCCCGTGCGCGGCGAGACGCTTTTGCGGGTGCTGTTGACCAGCCATGGCTCCCCACTCACCCAGCCGCGGCCGGAGCCGCGCGGCGCCACCTCGGTGCGCAGGCGCGACCAGGGCCTGTCAGTGCTGATCGCCGAGGACAATGACATCAACGCCATGCTCGCCCGCGCCACGCTGCTCAAGGCAGGGCATCGCGTCAAGGTTGTCGGCAACGGCAAGGCCGCGGTCGACGCCGTTACCGAGGCCGGCCTCAAGTTCCGCTTCGATGTGGTTCTGATGGACCTGCATATGCCTGTCATGGACGGCCTGGATGCGATCGCCGCCATCCGCCGCCATGAAGAGTCCCTGGCCATGCCGCCGATCCCGATCATGGTGCTTTCGGCCGACAGCCAGGAAAAGACCCGGCATGCCGTGCTCGCCCATGGCGCCAGCGGTTTCGTGACCAAGCCGCTCGACCCGGACGCGCTCGTTCAGGCGGTCGAGGGCCAGGTCGCCGCCTGACGAAATTTTGAAGCCTTGAAAGCCGTGCATTGCCTGGCTTTCGCGACCGTAAGATAGCCGGTTGAGGGTATTGTCCAGCCGACAAAGTATTGCCCGCCACCTCGTATCACGGTACTGTCACAATCCTGTTGCACCTACACCGTATCCCCGTGCCAAGAGGGATGGCTCGAAGGAGAATCACTCGTGCATACAGTTATGCCTGAATGTGACACTCGGCCGAATGCCGGCGGCGCCCTGCTCGCCGCCCGTACCGCCGATGCCGTCGCAAGCGGTGCTCCGCTGGGCCGGATCGGCAACCTCGAAGTGCGGCTCGCCCGCAACGAGGCTGAGATCGCCGCCGCCCAGGAAGTCCGCTATCGGGTATTTTATGACGAGCTTGGCGCGAGGAAGGACCTGTTCCAGGCGCAGGACCGGCGCGATGCTGACCGTTTCGACCCGCTCTGCGATCACCTTCTCGTGTTGGACACGTCCCTTCCAGGTCCCGAGCATCGCCGCATCGTCGGCACCTATCGCCTGCTGCGGCAGGAGATAGCCGCGACCGCCGGCGGCTTCTATTCCGAGGGCGAGTTCGAGCTCACCAAGCTGATCGCGCGCCACCCCGGCCAGCGCTTCCTCGAGCTCGGCCGCTCCTGTGTTCTGCCCGAATACCGCTCCAAGCGCACCATCGAGGCGCTCTGGCAAGGCATCTGGGCCTACATCAATCACTACAACATCGGCGTGATGACCGGCTGCGCCTCTTTCCACGGCATCGTGCCGGCGGCGCATGCCGAGGCGCTGACCTACCTCGCCCATCATTGTCGCACCAACTCCGCCTGGGATGTCCGCGCGGTTCCGGGACGCTATTGCTCGATGGACCTGATGCCGATCGAAGCGGTGAACACCAAGGCGGCGATCGCCGCCATGCCGCCGCTGGTCAAGGGTTACCTGCGCGTCGGCGCCCGCATCGGCGACGGCTGCGTGATCGACCACGAATTCTCGACCGTCGACGTGTTCGTCGTCATGCCGGTCAAGGAGATCGGCGCCCGCTACGTCAATTATTATGGCGGCGAAGGGCAGCGCTTCGCGGCCTAGCGAATAGCGAATAGCGAATAGCGAATAGCGAATAGAGCGCTATCTCGGGTGATCTCTATTCGCTACTCCCTATTCGCTATTCGCTCACGGGATGTCTTCCGGCCTTCGCCCCGGCCGGCTCTTGTAAGCCGGAAACGACCAGCCGAACCTGAGCGCCCCGCCGCGCACGACGAATGCGGCCGCGAAGCCGAGCAGGCTGGACGCCAGCGCCGGCAGGCCGGCAATATCGCCAATTGTGAAAATGGCGGCGCCGGCAAGGGCGGCCGTGACATAGATTTCAGGCCTGAGCAGCACCGAGGGTTCGCCGGCAAGCAGGTCGCGCAATATGCCGCCGAAGGTCGCCGTCAGCACGCCCATGATGACCGAAACGACCGGCGAACCGGTGATCGCCAGCCCCTTTGCCGCGCCCATCACCGAGAACGCGGCAAGCCCGATGGCATCCAGCCAGAGCAGCAGCTTGTAGCGGGATTCGAACCGGTGGGCGCTGAAGAAGACCAGCACCGCGACGACGGCGCAGATCAGCACATAGCCGCTGTTGGCGACCCAGAATACGGGCAGGTTGAGGATGACGTCGCGCAGCGTCCCGCCGCCGATGCCGGTGATGCTGGCCAGGAACAGGAAGCCGATAATGTCGAGCTGCTTGCGCGATGCGGCAAGCGCGCCCGTCGCCGCGAAGACGGCGACGCCGGCGTAGTCGAGCAAGGCGATGGGATTCATGGTTGAGCGAGTAGTGAGTAGCGAATAGTGAGTAGTGAATACCACGAAGCCGAGCCGTTGATAGCCAGCTTCCCTATTCGCTACTCACTACTCACTACTCACTATTCGCTACTCACTATTCGCTACTCACTCTCACGCATCCTTCTCGGCCTGCTCGTTCACCGGGCCGGGCTCGACCTTCGCTTCGGCGGTTGCCTTCGGGCCACCCTTGGCGACACCGACCATCGCCGGCCGCAGCACGCGCTCGCCGATCGAATAGCCGGGCTGCACCACCTGGACGACGGTGCCGGCCGGGACCTCCGGGTTGGGCACTTCGAACATCGCCTGGTGGAAGTTCGGATCGAACTTCTCGCCCTCGGGCGAGAGTTTCTTCACGCCATGGCGCTCCAGTGCGGAAAGCATGGCGCGCTCGGTAAGATCGACACCCTCGATAAGCGCCTTGAAGCCGGCATCGCCGGAGGCCTTGGCCTCGGCCGGAATGGCATCGAGCGCGCGGCGCAGATTGTCCGACACCGACAGCATGTCACGTGCGAAATTGGCCACCGCATAAGTGCGCGCGTCATGCACGTCGCGCGCGGTGCGCCGCCGCAAATTCTCCATTTCGGCCGCGACGCGCAGCGCCCGGTCCTTCAGTTCCTCGTTTTCCTTCAGCAGCCGTACAAGCGCCTCATAGTCGCCGTCGACGCCACCTTCCGCACGCTCGCCGGAAGCCTGGGTGGCTTCCATATCTTCGGGCGTGCGTTCGTCTTTTGCCTGGTCGCTCATCGCCGTTTCCCGTCATTCGGATTGGTCTGGATTTGCGCCCGATATCGAGGTTTGGAGGCCAAAAATCAAGGGGTAAGCGCTCGCGGCGGATGTCGAGCCATCATTCCAAATTAATTCAAATTTTACCGTATCACGCAGCTTTGCTTGCCCTCGAATGCCGTTGCGGGAACCATAAACGGGCTGGAGGAGTTTCGAAGCCGACACAGGATTTTGGGACGATGAACGGCAACAACGGCAACCGGCGCGCCGAATTGGCCAACGATATCAGGCGGCAGGCAGGCAGCGAAGCGACAAAGCGCTTTCTGCGTACCTTGCCGGCATTTCGCCTGGAAAAAGAGGTGCCCCGGCGGCTGAGCGACCTGCTTGACCGCCTGGACGGGGTCGATGCCAGGAAAGCAGGCGGCGAGCGGCGTCAATAGCCGCGCGCCGCGGTTAGAGCAATTCCAGGAAAAGTGTGTAGCGGTTTTCCGTCCGGAATTGCGCAAAGAACAAGTTTAGGCCGCCTTTCGGTCCTCACGCATCAGCGCTTCGCCGTGGCGAATCTCGGTGCCGAGCACCTTCAGGCATTCCCGCATGAAGGCTGCAAGGCCAGGCCAGCCTTTCGCCGAAACCAGATTGCCGTCGACATGCGCGCCGGTCGGCGCGACGTCAATATAGGTGCCGCCGGCAAGCGTCACTTCCGGCTCGCAATAATGCAGCGCCGCCACTTCCTTGCCGCGCACCACGCCGTCGACAGCGATCAGGATCTGCACGCCGTGGCAAATGGTGAAGATCGGCTTGCCGACCTCATGGAAATGCCTGACCAGCGCCTGCACGCGCTTGTCGATGCGGATATATTCCGGTCCGCGCCCGCCCGCGGCGTAGACCGCGTCATAGTCGGCGGGGTTCACCTCGGCGAAGGCCTTGTTGAGGATGTAATCGTGGCCGAGTTTTTCGGTATAGGTCTGATGGCCCTCGAAGTCGTGCAATGAGGTCTTGAGCACGTCGCCCGCCTTCTTGTCAGGGCAGACGACATGGACGGTATGACCCACCGCGTGCATGGCCTGTTCAAAGACGAAAATCTCGTACTCCTCGCTGAACTCGCCAACGAGCATCAATATCTTCTTGCCTGCCATGCCGTTTCCTCCTTTAGCTGGCATTTATTTCGGGGCGCAAAATAACAACCCTATCCTAAGGTGAGGGCGGCAAAAGGGGAAGCGCAAATCGCCGAATTGGTCTGACCAGATGGATTCGATCCTATTGGTGGCGGGCGGGCAAAGGCGACATCCCGGTGACAGAACCGAAAGAGGCTGGTCCGACCAAGACCCGCCATTCAGGCCGCGGCCCGGATCATATCCGCGGCCTTCTCGGCGATCATGATCGTCGGCGCATTGGTATTGCCGCCGATCAGGGTCGGCATCACCGAGGCATCGACCACACGCAGTCCCTCCAGCCCGTGAACCCTGAGCTGCGGGTCGACCACGGCCATGTCGTCTACGCCCATCTTGCAGGTGCCGGCAGGGTGGTAGATCGTGTCGGCGCGCGCCCTGATATGCGCCATCAGCTCGGCATCGCTGGACGCGCCGGTGGTGTAGATTTCCCTGGCGCGGTATTTCGCCAGCGCCGGCGCCTCCAATATGGCGCGCATCATCCGCACGCCCTTGAGCAGCAGGTCGGCGTCGCGCTCGTCCTCGAGGAAGCGCGGATCGATGCGCGGCGGCGCCAGCGGATCGGCGCTGTTCAAACCCACCTCGCCGCGCGAATACGGCCGAAGCACACAGACATGGCAGGAAAAGCCATAGCCCAGATGCAGCTTGCGGCCGTGGTCGTCGACGATGGCGATGCAAAAATGCAGTTGCAGGTCGGGACGCTCGATCGCCGGGTCGGATTTCAGGAAAGCGCCGCCTTCGGCATAGGGCGTTGCGATCATTCCGGTGCCGTCCTTGCGCCAGCGCAGCATGTGCCTGATCAGACCCGGCATGCCACGGAGGCCGATGCCCATCAGATCCGTCTGCCTGGACTTCCAGGCGAGGATGAAATCGAGATGGTCCTGGAGATTCCTGCCGACGCCCGGCAATTCGTGGACGAGCGGAATGCCGTGCGCCGCGAGCTCGACCGCCGGCCCGACGCCCGAGAGCAGGAGCAGCTGTGGCGAGCCGAACGCCCCGCCGCAAAGGATGACTTCGCGCTTGGCCTCCGCCACGTCTTCCCTTTTACCGATACGATAGCGCACGCCCTTGGCGCGCTTGCCGTTGAGCGCGACCCCCGTCGCATGCGCGCCGGTGACCACAGTGAGGTTCGGCCGGTTCATCGCCGGATGCAGATAGGCAGCCGCCGCCGAGCAGCGCTCGCCATTGCGGCGCTCGCCCCAGAACTGCGTCACCTGGTAGAGGCCGGCCCCTTCCTGCTCTGGCCCATTGAAATCGTCGTTCAGCCTGATCTGGTTTTCGCCGCAGGCCTCGACGAAGGCCCTGGAGATCGCGCGCGGCTCCTGCTGCTCGCAGACCTTCAGCGGCCCGTCGCCGCCATGCAGTTCATCAGCGCCCCGCTGGTTGCCTTCGGCGCGCCGGAAGTAGGGCAGCACCTCGTCCCACGACCAGCCGTCGCAGCCGAGCTCGGCCCATTCATCATAGTCGCGGCGGTTGCCCCGCGTGTAGAGCATGGCGTTGATGGCACTTGAGCCGCCCAACGCCTTGCCGCGCGGCTGATAGCCCCTGCGGCCGTTGAGACCTTCCTGCGGTATTGTCTGGAAGCCCCAATTGTTGATCTTCGGCCGGCCGGGCAGCAAAGCGATGATGCCGGCCGGCGCGCGGATCAAGAGATCCTTGCCGGCGCCGCCGGCTTCGAGCAGACAGACCGTCTTCGACGGATCTTCGGAAAGCCTGGCGGCAAGCGTCGAGCCGGCGGAGCCGCCGCCGGCAATCACATAGTCGTAGCGCATGGTTCCCTCCCGGCGGATCTTTCCGTCCGTTACCTGGAGAGAATGCTTGCTGAAGCGCCTTGTAAAGATGCCGTTGCGTTAGCCAGAGCATGATCCCGGACCGAGGGTTCGGAAAAGATCATGCTCCGGCAAAGGACTGGATCAGGGATGACGTTTCAACCGAACGTCATTCTGATCCAGCGCGCTTACGCCGCCAGGAATATTTAGGCCCCTTGGGCTCCGGCTCCACGGCCGGCTGGTAATGGACCGGCAGGCCGCCGATGCGGCCTTCCTCCAGCCGCTTCAACAGCACTGGATTGGAGACCTCGAACTCGTCGAAGCCGAGCCGCAGCATATGCGGAAGCTGGTCGACTAGCACCTGGCCGGTGGCGCGCACCGCGCCCTTGAAATGATGCCGGGCGCGCAGCAATTCGCCCTTGGAGAAGGAGCGGCCGTCATTGAAGGCCGGGAAGGCGAGCGCCACCAGCGACAGCTGGTCCAGCAGGCCGGTTATCTTGTCGAGCTCGTCGCCCGGCTGCAGCAGCACCCCGAGGCGTTCCTTGGCTGACTTGCGGACTTCTTCATCCAGCCCGAGAAAAGCCTGCAGCGGCAGGATGAAACGGCCATTGCCGGCAAGCGCCTCGGCACTTTCGGCGTGCGTCCACTCATCCTCGCGAAAACCGTCCGGGGTCCAGAGGCGGGTCCCCGCTATAGTCGATCCAGTCATCAAAAATCCTAAAGTGCCAAAGATTCCAAGGATATGTCGAGATTCAGGTCAGGCCGAGCCGAAAATGGTGGCTTCCGAGAACCGGAGCGGAGCGTACTTGAAGTACGTGAGCACCGGAAGCGCAGGAAGTCGCCATTTGCAGGCCGGCCTCACCTGAATATCGGCGTATCCTTAAAGCGAGGCGTCGGTCAGCGACTTCTCCAGTCCGGAGAGATGAATGCCGCACTCGGTCTTGGCGTGGCCGGCCCAACGGCCGCTGCGCGCGTCCTCACCGGGCTGCACCGGCTGTGTGCAGGGGAAGCAGCCGATCGAGAGGTAGCCATAGGCGACCAGCGGATTTTCGCGCAGCGCATGCGCGCGCATATAGTCGGCCTGGTCCGAGGTCGTCCAATGCGCCAGCGGATTGATGCGGATGCGCGAGCCGACCGCCTCGAAGACGGGCAGCGCCGCGCGCGTCGAAGCCTGGAAGCGCTTGCGCCCGGTGAACCAGGCACGGAACGGCTCGACGCCGCGCGCCAAGGGCTCCACCTTGCGCACGTTGCAGCAGGCGTCGGTGTCGGTCTCGTTGAGCTGGCCGGTCGGGTCGACGCGTTCGAGCGCCGTCTCGTCCGGGTTGATCACCCTTATATCCGTCAGGCCGAAATCGGCGACCAGCGCGTCGCGATAGCCGAGCGTCTCCTCGAAATGCTTGCCGGTGTCGAGGAAGATCACCGGCGTTGAGCGGTCGATCTCCGAAATCATGTGCAGCAGCACCGCCGAATCCGCGCCGAAGGACGACACCGCCGCGACCTCGCCGCGGAAGGATTCGCGCGCCGCGCGCTCGATGATCTCGATCGGCTTCAGATGGCCGAGCAGCGCGTCGAGCCCCGCCGCTTCGGCGGCGATGCCGGCCTCGGCGTCGACAATACGGTCAAGCGGCCTTGGTTTCGCCAGCATAGAGCGCCTCCTTGAACGGCGCGGGACCGACTCTGCGGTAGGCGTCGATAAAACGTTCGTCGGGACTGAGCCGAAGGCCGAGATAGGTATCGACGATCTGCTCGATGGCATCGGTGATCTCTTCCGATGAAAAGCCGCGGCCGATGATCTCGCCCACGGAGGTGTTCTCGTCGGCCGAGCCGCCAAGCGTCACCTGGTAGAGCTCGGAGCCCTTCTTCTCGACGCCCAGAATGCCGATATGGCCGACATGGTGGTGGCCACAGGCGTTGATGCAGCCGGAGATCTTCAGTTTCAACTCGCCGATCTCGCGCTGCCGCTCCAGCGAGGCGAAGCGCTGCGAGATTTCCTGCGCGATCGGAATGGATCGGGCCGTGGCCAGCGCGCAATAATCCAGGCCCGGGCACGAGATGATGTCGCTGATCAGGTTGGAATTGGCGGTCGCGAGGCCGATCTCGACCAGCGCGTCATAGACCGTCTTCAGGTCGGCGCGCGCCACATGAGGCAGGATCAGGTTCTGCTCATGGCTGACCCGCAGTTCGTCGAAGGCGTATTTCTCGGCGATGTCGGCCACCGCCTCCATCTGGCTGTCGGTGGCATCGCCCGGCACCTCGCCGATGCCCTTGAGCGAGACGGTGACCGCCGCATAGTCGGGGTGGCGATGCGTCACGACATTCTGGTCGAGCCATTCCGAAAAGCTCTTGGAATCGAGGCGCGCCTGCTTAACCAGCGCATCGCCTTCAGGCCTATCCGTCAGGGCGGGCGGCGCGAAATAGGCGTTGATGGCCTGAATGTCGGCCTCCGGCAGCTTCAGCTCGGCGTCCTTCAGCTCCTGCCATTCGGACTCGATCTGGCGCGTGATCTCCTCGACGCCGGTCTCATGCACCAGGATCTTGATGCGCGCCTTGTACTTGTTGTCGCGGCGGCCATAGAGATTGTAAACGCGCAGGATCGCCGTGCAATAGGACAGAAGATCGGCTTCCGGCAGAAAGTCGCGGATCTTCTTGGCCACCATCGGGGTGCGGCCCTGGCCGCCGCCGACATAGACCGCAAAGCCGAGCTCGCCGGCCGCGTTCTTCTTCAAGTGCAGGCCGATGTCATGCGTCTGGATGGCGGCGCGGTCGCGCTCGGCGCCCGTGACCGCAATCTTGAACTTGCGCGGCAGGAAAGAAAACTCCGGATGCACCGAAGACCATTGACGCAGGATTTCCGCATAGGGCCGCGGATCGGCGACCTCATCGGCGGCGGCACCCGCGAAATGGTCGGCGGTGACGTTGCGGATGCAGTTGCCGCTGGTCTGGATCGCGTGCATCTCGACGCTGGCGAGATCAGCCAGGATCGCCGGAATGTCCGACAGCGCCGGCCAGTTGAACTGGATGTTCTGGCGCGTGGTGAAGTGGCCGTAGCCCTTGTCGTATTTGCGCGCGATATGGCCGAGCATGCGCAACTGCCTGCTGTTCAGCGTGCCGTAGGGCACGGCGATGCGCAGCATATAGGCGTGCAGTTGCAGATAGACGCCGTTCATCAGCCTGAGCGGCCGGAACTGGTCCTCCGTGATCTCGCCGGCAAGCCGGCGCTGCACCTGGTCGCTGAACTCGGCGACGCGGGCGTGTACGAAATCCTGGTCGAACTCGTCGTAGCGGTACATGCTTCGTCTTTCCGGGCGCGTCCGCCCGCTCTTTACTTCAAATCTTAAGCGGCCTGGATCGCTTCCGGGGCCGCCTGCTTGCCAAGATCGGTGCGGATGGTCGGCCCCGCGGCGCGGATCTTTTCGCGCAGCCGCACCGGCTCGGCCAGGCCATCGACCACTTCGACGTCGATCAGGTTGACGTCGACCACCTCATTGTTGGCGTAGGCCGCTGCGCCGATCGCTTCCAGCCGGTCCTCCGCCGCCTTGTCATGCGCGATATCCGCATGACCCACCGTCTCCGCCCAGCCGCCATCGGCGTACCAGACGGCGATTCCATCGGAGAGCCTGTTCGCGGTCAGAACCTTCATTGCTCGACTCCTTCGGCGACGGCTGAAGCCGCTCCCTCATGCTTATGTGCCGCGAGCGGCTCAGATTGTTCGAAGTTGGCGCCCGCGACCGCATCGCCAATGATGGTCATGACCGGGCCGGTGAGGTCGGCGCGCTCTTCCAGTGACGGCAGGTCGGCGAGCGTGCCGTGGAAACGGCGCCGGTTGCCGAGGCTGGCATTCTCGACAACGGCGACGGCGGTGTCCGGCGACAGCCCGGCTTCGATCAGCCGGCCAGCGACTTCCGCCGCGACCGAACGGCCCATATAGACAGCGACCGTGGCGCCCGAGATGGCGAGCTTGGCCCAATCGGGCAGCGAGTTGCCCTTGAGATCGTGGCCGGTGGTGAACACCATGGAGGACGAAACACCGCGCAGCGTCAGCGGCAATTCGAAATCGGCGGCCGCGGCAAAGGCGGCGGTAACGCCCGGAACCACCTCATAGGCGATGCCGGCCTCGCGCAGCGCCGCCATTTCCTCGCCGGCGCGGCCGAACACCAGCGGATCGCCCGACTTCAACCGCACCACGCGCTTGCCGGCTTGGCCGAGTTCGATGAGCAATGCGTTGATCTCTTCCTGGCTCTTGGAATGGCAGCCCTTGCGCTTGCCGACCGGCAGGCGCTCGGCGTCGCGGCGCCCCATGGCGACGATCGCCTCCGGCACCAGCGCGTCATAGACGATGGCATCGGCTTCCATCAGCAGGCGGTGCGCGCGCAGCGTCAACAAGTCCTCCGCGCCGGGGCCGGCGCCGACCAGCGCGATGTGACCCTCGGCCGACGCATCCGCACTCAGGAGTTCGAGCGCCGCGCCATGCGCCTGGGCGAGGTCACCGGCTTCGATAGCCTTGGCCGGCGCGCCGGCGAAGAAATCGCTCCAGAAGCGGCGGCGGCGATTTCCCTTCGGCAGCCGCTCGGCAGCAGCGCGAAATGACGCGGCAAGTGCCGCCAGCCGGCCGAGCGACGGCGACAGCATGCGGTCGATGCGCCCACGCAGCATCTGCGCCAGAACCGGTCCGGCCCCTTCGGTGCCGATGGCGATCGCCACCGGCGCGCGGTTCACCAGCGCCGGAGTGAAGAAATCGCACATTTCTGGCTGGTCTACCGCATTGACCGGAATGCCCAACCAGCGCGCGTCGTCAACGACGCGGCGATCGAGGGCTTCATCACCGCTCGCAGCGAACACCAGGGCAGCACCCTGGAGATGCGCGGCCTCATAGGCTGCGTTGATGTGAACGGCGCCGGTCGATGCGATGAAATCCAGCAACCCGCCACTGGCATGGTCGGCGACGATGCGCAGCACGGCGCTCGACTGCGAAAGCAGCCTGGCCTTGGCGAGCGCTTCCTCGCCATTGCCGACGATGGCTACGGCTTGGCCGTCGACCCTCATGAAGACGGGAAAGGCATTGAGCTTGGTATTGGCTTGCGGCATGGCGATTAGCGATACTGGAACAGTTTGGCAGTTTTACGCGGGCTGGCCAAAAACCAGAAGGCAAGCACTCGCGCGTCGCCGAACGGCAGGCAATCGCTTTTTCGCAGCCGCGAAGAGCAAGAGAAAAAAATTCTACTTTGAGAATAAGAGAGCCAGAACGGCGTGAGAAACCACCTTGATCCGCCGCGATTTTTAGCACCGTCTCGGGAAAACGGCAAAACAGTTTTTTCTAAATTCTACTAACTTAGTAGATTAAAGCCGACCTTGCCGGTCAGCGCCCAGCCCTGATCTGCGGCGAGCGATCGAGGCATCGCCGTCAAGCGGAACAATCCTGCTTCGCGGCTCGTTTGGCTAGCAATCCATTCTGTCGATCCTGGGCTCGACCAGTCGACAACCCGCAAGCAAAGGAGGAACGCCATGAACATCAAGCTGAAGCACGGATTGTGGGTCGTCGTGGCCGATGGCGAAAAGGCGCTTTTCCTGCGCAACCAGGGCGACAACAAGTTCCCGAACCTGGAGGTGGTGCAGGAGATGGAGCAGGAGAATCCCGCGACGCGTGAGCAAGGCACGGACAAGCCGGGCCGGTATGGCAACGAGGGACCTCGCAGCGCCGTTGAGGAGACCGACTGGCACCGCCTGAACAAGGAACGCTTCGCCATCGACATTGCCGACCGGCTCTACAAGCTCGCGCATCGTGGCGCGTTCGACGCGGTCGTGCTGATCGCGCCGCCGCAGGTGCTTGGCGAGATGCGCCAGAAACTGCACAAGGAAGTCAGCGAGAAGGTGCAGGCCGAAATCCCGAAGACGCTGACCAACCACACGATTTCGGATATCGAGAGCCTGCTGCAGGCCGCATAAAGCGGCCGAAAGGCAGCGGGTTCAAGGCCGAAAAGGGCCTCGAAGCCGCCTCTTTGACGGCGTGGCGCTGATTTTGCGCGCCGCGCCCTGCCTCAGCGTCGATTTCTGCGCGCCGGCGGTTGCGTCATCGCCGCTCCCTCCACCATATTGCCAAAGGCGGCAGCCTCGGCGGGCGCCCATCCGACATCGTGAATTTTCGAAAGCCGCGCAAAAGACAATGCCGCATGACACGCCCCTTATCGCCACCATCGTCGCCGGTCTGGGGCTTGCTTTCGTCTTCGGGGCCTTAGCCAACCGTTTCCGCATTCCGCCGCTTGTCGGTTATCTTGTCGCCGGCGTGCTGGTCGGGCCGAACACGCCGGGCTTCGTCGCCGACGCTAGCCTTGCCAACGAGCTCGCGGAAATCGGCGTCATCCTTTTGATGTTCGGCGTCGGCCTGCATTTTTCGCTGAAGGATCTCCTGTCCGTCCGTGCCATCGCCGTGCCGGGCGCGATCGTGCAGATCGGTTTTGCAACCCTGCTTGGCGTCGGGCTTGCCTGGCTGCTGGGCTGGTCGCTTGGCGCCGGCCTAGTCTTCGGCCTAGCGCTTTCGGTCGCCTCGACCGTGGTGCTTTTGCGCGCGCTGCAGGAGCGGCGGCTGATCGAGACCGAGCGTGGCCGCATCGCCGTCGGCTGGCTGATCGTCGAGGACCTCGCCATGGTGCTGGCGCTGGTGCTTTTGCCCGCGCTCGCCGGCGTGCTTGGCGGCCAGCCGCAGGTCGACGATCATACGAGCCTGCTCTCGCTGCCCGCCAGCTACGGCATATGGGGCGTGGTCGGCATCACGCTCGCCAAGGTCGCCGCCTTCGTCGTCGTCATGCTGGTGGTCGGCCGCAGGGTCATCCCCTGGATCCTGCACTACGTCGCCCATACCGGCTCGCGCGAACTGTTCCGGCTTTCGGTGCTGGCCATCGCGCTCGGCGTCGCCTTCGGCGCGGCAAAGCTGTTCGGCGTCTCGCTGGCGCTCGGCGCGTTCTTCGCCGGCATGATCATGAGCGAGTCTGAGCTCAGCCACCGCGCTGCGGAAGAATCGCTGCCGCTGCGCGACGCCTTCTCTGTGCTGTTCTTCGTCTCGGTCGGCATGCTGTTCGACCCACTCAGCCTGATCAGCAACGGCCTGCCGATCCTCGCCACCCTGGCCATCATCATCATCGGCAAGTCGATCGCCGCTTTCGTCATCGTCATCGCCTTCCGCCATCCGATCGCGACCGCGCTGATGATTTCGGCGAGCCTTGCCCAGATCGGCGAATTCTCCTTCATCCTGGCCGAGCTTGGCGTCGGCCTGAAGCTGTTGCCCGAGCAGGGCCGCGACCTGATCCTGGCGGGCGCCATCCTCTCGATCCTGCTCAATCCGCTGATGTTCCTGGTTGTCGACTGGATGAAGCCGTGGCTGGAAAAGCGCGCTGGCAAGACGGCACCGGTCGAAGAGGCAAGGCCGATCGGCCCGGCCACCGAGCCCGGCCAGGTCGCTTCGGTCCAGGCAGCTCCAGGCAAGGAAGACGGCCCGCCGCCCAAGACCGCGCTTGCCGGCCATTCCATCCTGATCGGCTACGGCCGCGTCGGCAGCCTTGTGGGCGCGGCGCTGAAGGAAGCCGCCCTGCCCTTCCTGGTCATCGAGGATGCCGACAAGACGCTGGCAAAGCTGAAGAGCGACGGCGTCGAAACCGTCGCCGGCAACGCCGCCAATGCGGACGTCTTCTCGGCCGCCAATCCGGAAGGCGCCAAGCGGCTTATCCTCGCCATCCCCAATGCGTTCGAGGCCGGGCAGATTGTGCTCAGGGCCCGCGCGGCCAATCCGGCGATCAACGTGATCGCCCGCGCCCATTCCGATGCCGAGGTCGAGCACCTGAAAGGCCTCGGCGCCGACATCGTGATCATGGGCGAACGCGAGATCGCCCGCGGCATCGTCGAGGTGGTGACCGGCAAAGCCGCCGTTGCGGCAAAGCCCGTCATGGAGATCAAGCCGCAGCCCGCTTGACCAGTGTCACGCCGCGAATGCGGAGCCGCCGTTCTGCGCGATATCGCTGAGATATTTCGCCGGCGGCTTGCCCAGCGCCTTCTTGAACATGGTGATGAAGGCGGTGACGGATTCATAGCCGAGATCGCCCGACACCCGCTGTACGCTGGCGCCGGCGGACAGTTCCCGCAGCGCCACGATCAGGTGCAATTGCTGGCGCCAGCGGCCGAAGCTCAGGCCCGTCTCCTTGACGATGAGGCGCGCCAGGCTGCTCTCGCTGAGCGCCACGCGATCCGCCCATTCCGCCAACGTGCTGCGGTCGGCAGGGTCGTCGGCCAATGCTTCGGCTATCCGCCGCAGCCGCGGCTCGGCCGAGATCGGCAAGTGCAATTGCTGAACCGGCATAGACGGCAGCTCGGCAAGCAGGACGCCTCCCAGGAAATCGCATCGCGCGTCGTCCGGCGCGCACTCCGACAGTTCGATGATCAGTTCGCGCAGCAGCGGCGAGATCGACAGCGTGCAGCAACGATCCGGCAGCGCAGCGGCGCCCGGCTCGATATAGACGAAGAAAATCTGCGCGTTGGCTGTTGCGGTGTTGCTGTGCTCCATGCGGCTCGGCACCCAGACCCCGCAATGCGGCGGCACCATCCAAAGCCCGCTGGGAACCCGGCATGTGACGCCGCCGCCCAACGCGAAGACGAGTTGTCCCTTGCGATGCCAATGTGCCGGCACCTCGGCCTTTGTCTCGGTCACGTCGACGCCGACGGCGATCGCCGGCGCGACGACGTCGTCGACATCGAAATCCAGCCAGGGCCAGCGAAGCGGCTGTCTCATGCTTGACTGATTTTAGCGATCATTTGGCTTTATCTCTAAATTCTTCAGCCGCGAAAGTCGATAGGCTCGCGCCAATATCGTCGCAATCGCGTCTGTCAGGCGCCAATTTCAAAGGTGGGCCATGCTCGCTCTCGTTATTTCTTCCGACAGCCCCAGCGGGCTGAAGCTCGCCCAGGCCGACGAGCCAAGCTGCAATGCGAATGAAGCATTGGTGGCTGTTCATGCAACATCGTTGAATCGTGGCGAGCTGCGCCTGCTCGGCATCCGTCCCGACGGCTGGATACCCGGCCAGGACATCGTCGGCATCGTGGAACGCGCGGCGGCCGATCGCTCCGGCCCGGCCGCGGGCACGCGCGTTGCGGCTTTGGTCGACCAGGCCGGCTGGGCCGAACGCGTCGCCGTTCCGACCGACCGACTCGCCGTCATACCCGAGGGCGTCGGCTTCGCCTCCGCCGCGACGCTTCCAGTGTCGGGCACGACGGCGCTGCGAACGTTGCGCCATGGCGTCGACCTCGCCGGCCAGAAAATCCTGATTACCGGCGCAAGCGGCGCGGTCGGCCGCTTCCAGATTCAGATCGCCCGCGAGCAAGGCGCTTCGGCGACGGCGGTCGCCTCGGCCCGGCACCATGATGATCTTCGCAATCTTGGCGCGGGGCAGGTCGTGGAGTCGATCGAACTGGCCGAGGGACCCTTTTCGCTGATCACCGAGTCGGTCGGGGGCAAAAGCCTCGCCGCTGCGATCGAACGCGTCGCGCCGGGCGGCACTATCGTCATGTTCGGGTCGAGCAGCGGCGAGCTCACGCCGATCGGGTTTCGTCAGTTCGTCCCGGGCCACGAAGGCGCGCGGCTGCAGACCTTCGCCTATTACACCTCTGGTTCAGCCATCGGCGCCGACATCGCCGCGCTGCTCGATCTGGTCGCAGCTGGCAGGCTCGAAACCCGCGTGGCCATGACCATGCCCTGGACCGACATCGGCCAGGCCCTGGATGCGCTCAGGCGGCGCAGCTTCAGCGGTAAGGCCGTTCTCACACTGGCTTGAAGGCAGTCACGTCACACGTGCTGGCCGCCATTGATGTGGATTTCCGATCCGGTCACGTAGGACGACTGGCCGGAGCACAGGAAGTAGATGATGTCGGCAACTTCCGAGGTGGCGCCCAGCCTTCTCAGCGGGATCGCCTCGACTATTCTGTCCGTGCCGGGCGACAGGATCGCCGTGTCGATCTCGCCCGGCGCAATCGCGTTGACGCGGATGCCGTGCGGGCCGAAATCATGCGCCATCTCACGCGTCAGCGAACCAAGCGCGGCCTTCGATGTCGCATAGGCCGTGCCGGCGAACGGATGCACGCGGGTGCCGGCGATCGAGGTGACGTTGACGATCGAGCCCTTAGCGGCGGCGAGTTCCTTGAACAGGCCGCGCGCCAGCATGATCGGCGCGAAGAAATTGACCTGGAAGACGTCGCGCCAGACATGCATCGGCGTCTCGATCGAGTTCATCCGGCTGCCGTCTTTCAGCTTCGGCGAGATGCCGGCATTGTTGACCAGCGCGTGCAGCTGGCCGCCATGCGCCTCCAGCCGGTGGCGGATTTCCGAGATGGCGATGCCGACGTCCTCCTGATCGGCGAGATCGACCTTGATGTGGTCTTCCGGCCCGGCCGGCCACGGGCAGTCCTCGGCGAAGGCCTGGCGCGAGCAGGTGATGACGCGCCAGCCCTCGCGCGAAAAACGCTTCACCGTCGCATGGCCGATGCCCCGGCTGGCGCCGGTGAGCACGATGGTTTTTCTGCTGTCGGTTTCGGCCATGAGCTTTGTCTCCGGCCGGACATGTAGCCGAAGGCGCTTGCCATGGCGAGAGGCGAAGTTGCCGCTTCAGCCGCCGCCGAGGATATCGAGGATCGAGGTCTGCCGCTTTTTCTTCGGGCCGCCGACATCGCCGGGCGGCACCGGATGCTTGATCGAGGCGGTCGACCCGCTGTCGCTGGGCATGTCGAAGCCCTCGGCATCGACGGTCTGGGCTGGACGCGCTTGCCGTGCCGGCGCCTGGGCGACGGGCTGCGATGGGGCAACAGGCTGCGACTGGCCGACGGCCGCGGGCGGCGCGGGCGGCTGCGAGGCGTCCGCCGACGGGATCTCATCCGGCACGATCGTGTCGGACGGGGTCGACTTCCAGGTGCCGGGCAGCGGCCGCACGGGCACGCCTTGATGCGCCGCCACCATGAATTCGTGCCAGGCCTGCGCCGGGAGCGCGCCGCCGGTGACCTTCTTCATCGGGCTGCCGTCGTCATTGCCGAACCAGACGCCCGTGGTGAGATTGGCGGTGTAGCCGACGAACCAGGCGTCGCGCGAGTTCTGGCTGGTGCCGGTCTTACCGGCCGAGGGCCAGTTGAACGCCGCCTTCTTGGCGGTGCCGACCTCGACCGTGCCGGTCATCATTGAATTCATCATGCCGACGATATCGGCCTTGATTACGCGCGGCGCGCTGCCGGCGGTGCCCTCGTAGAGCACCTTGCCGTTGGCGGTGGTGATGCGCTGGATGAAGTGGATGTCCGGTTTGTAGCCGCCATTGGCGAAGGGCACATAGGCCGAGGTCAACTCCAGCGGCGTCACTTCCGAGGTGCCGAGCGCGATTGAGGTGTTGGCCTGCAGATCGGATTGGATGCCCATGCGATGCGCGGCCTCGACCACGGCGTCTGGGCCGACTTCCATGGTGAGCTGCGCCGCCACTGAGTTGAGCGACTTGGCCAGTGCGGTCGCCAGCGTGACCTTGCCGTAATATTTGCCGCCGTAATTGTCGGGCGTCCATTTGCCGATCTTGATCGGCGCGTCGTTGCGGATGCTGTCCGGCGTGCGGCCGGCCTCCAGCGCCGCCATATAGACGAAGGGCTTGAAGGCCGAACCTGGCTGCCGGCGTGCTTCCGAGGCGCGATCGAACTGGCTGGTCGAATAATCATAGCCGCCGACCATGGCGCGAACCGCGCCGGAATCGTCGATCGACACCAGCGCGCCCTGCGTGACGTTGAGCTTCTTGCCGCTTTCGTCGATCAGCCGGCGGATCGACTGTTCGGCAAGCTTCTGCAGGTTGAGGTCGATCGTGGTGTCGATGACGATGTCGCCGCGCACATCGCCGATCAGGTCGGGAAGCTCGTCCATTACCGTGTCGGCGACGTAGTTTTCCGAGCCGGTCCAGTAGGACGGCGCGCGCGTTGCCGGCGCGCTCAGCGCGGTCTTGTATTCCTTGTCGCCGATCTTGCCTGTCTCGCGCATGGCCGCGAGCACGAGCTGCGCACGTTCCTCAGCCGCCTTAGGGTCGCGCGCCGGCGAAAGCTTCGACGGTGCCTTCAGCAGCCCAGCCAGCAACGCGGCTTCCGAAAGCGACACGTCGCGCGCGCTCTTGCCGAAATAGCGCCGCGAAGCGGCCTCGACGCCATAGGCGCCCGAACCGAAATAGACCCTGTTGAGGTACATTTCGAGAATCTGGTCCTTCGTGTGCTTGTGCTCGAGCCAGAGCGCGAGCAGCACTTCCTGCACCTTGCGCTCCAGCGTGCGGTCCGGCGTCAGGAAGAGGTTCTTCGCCAGCTGCTGCGTCAGCGTCGAGCCACCCTGCGAGAAATGCCCGCCAAGCAGGTTGGTGACCATGGCGCGCGACAGGCCGATCGGGTCGATGCCGAAATGCGAATAGAAGCGCCGATCCTCGATGGCCACGACCGCCTCGGGGATATAGGGCGACATTTCATCCAGGCCGACGGCCTCGCCGCCCGACGCGCCGCGATTGGCGATCAGCGCGCCATCGACCGAGACGATCTTGATGTTGGGCGCGCGGTCCGGGACCGACCACGTCGTAGCCGCCGGCATCTTGGCGCCGTAATAGACGACGATGCCGGCCGCCGCGATGCCGCCCCAGATGCACAGCACGAAGCACCAGTAGGCAAGCCGCGTGGCGATGCCGAGCAGTCCGCGCCGATTGCGGTCGCGGCCACGTCCGCGTGATTTCGCCTTGGCGGATTTGCCCTTTGCAGCGGATTTGCGGGTGCGCGGCACGACGCGATCCTCCTCGCTCACCGAAAAGCCCACGGAGGATTTCGCCCGCGGCGATTCCTCGAAGCTCGGTTCGATGCGACTATCTCTGCGGTTCGCCATGCGCTCTAGCTGTCTGTCCCCGGTACCGATGGCGTTCGGGTTGAAGAGTAGATGCGGCGGTTTAAAGGCGCGTTAAAGCAGGGTTTATGCACGGTTTTGAAAACCCTTGGGATTTTCTGAATGTGCCATCACCATCGACATCCCGGCGGCACGAGGAGAGCCCGGCCGGTCGGTGCGCGGCTCCTGGCACCGCATTAGGCGGCCACACGACCTTGTCGCAGCCTCAATCGCACCGTCAGCCCGGCTGGGAGACTGCCGCGGCGGGTCTGGCTCTTACCGGGGCAGGATCGGCGCTCGCCGGCACGGCATAGCGAAGACGCAGCCGCAGGAACGGCACTTCGATGCAGGAATAGCTGAGATGACCGATCGGGATGGTTGCCAGGAAGCATGCCAGGGACCAGAGGCATGCGATGTAGAAATTGCTGATGTCCATGATGTTGTCGTTGATGAACGCGGCCAGCTGATGCACGAAAAACAGGTGCAGCAGGTAGATCGAATAACTGTAAGATCCGGCCTTCTCCATGATCCTGAAGGGCAGGCTCGTTCGCTTCCTGGCAAAGGTCATGTCGTAGTAGGCGATCCCGAAGGCATAGGCGGCCGCTTCCAGGGTGGGCAGGATCACCCATATCCAGGGCGGCGCCGAGCCGGGCCCTAGATGGTAGAAACCGCCCGCCGCGTCGAACCACCAGAAGAACGCCGAAAATGACGCCAGAACGGCCAGCGCCAGCCAGTGCCTGCCCTTCGCATAGGCGCGAAAGTGGAAGGCAAGAATGCCGGCCAGGAACTGGTCCGCATGTCCTATGATCGTCCAGTACGCTGCCCACTGCACCTCGCCGAACTGCACATACAAAGCGAGCCTCAACAAGATGGCTGCAGCAATGAACAGCAACGGGGCAAACTGGAATCGCCTGGACGCCATCAGCAGGAATGGCAGCAAAAGGTAGAAATGAGCTTCGACGGTGACCGACCAGCCGCCATTGGGAAGCGTGGGGAAAATCAGTCCCTTGCCGACATCGGTGAAGTACGTGTTGAGGTCCTCGCCTGCCAGATATCTGCGGCAAGCCTCGACGCAAATCACGGCGAACAAAAGGGGCAGCAGCCTGAGCGCCCTGTTGGCGAAGAACGGCAGATATCTGACCTGCTTGCCGTCAAGAAGCTTGGCAAAAAGGTAGCCGGAAAGCGCCATGAACAACGAGACGCCTGTGTGCCCTTCATCCAGGATGCTGAACAAGGGCAGAGCTGGCACGAAGCCATAGGCCACCGGCCCATCCGGAGATGCATGAAGGAAGTGAAAGGAGAAGACCAGAAAGGCCGCCATACCACGGATGTGATCCAGCGCTGGATAGTATTCTCCGGTCGAGGACTTCATTTCGAGATCACGCGCTCCCGCGCCTTGCCGCCACCAATTCCGAGAATCCCCGACCTTAAGTCGCTGCCACACGCTCGCTCGGTGCGCCCTCGAAGCTCGGTTCGATGCGACCGTCCCTGCGGTTCGCCATGGGCTCGTGCGTGCCTGCCCGGCGCCTATGGCGTTCGAGTTGCAGACTAGAGGCTGCGGGTTAAAGGCGGGTTTATGCAGCCTGTTGAAAACCCTTGGATTTTCTAAATCCAGCTGTCTCGCGGTCCGGTTCGAAGTCAGGTCGACCACCCTGCTGGACGCCGTACCATTGCGTGTGGAGATTGCTCAAAGTCCCGCCGCCTTGGCCAGATAGGGCGCCAGCGCCAGCGCGTAGGTGGCGGTAAGATGATGGTTGTCGCGCAGCACGACGATGTTGCCGACCACCGCCGGGCAGCTGTCCTTGCCGCACAGCGCGTCGTTCATGTCGACCACGGTCACTCCCGTCACGGAGCGGGCCGCGAGCGCGAAGATGTTTTCCCGTTCGACCTTGCCGCGCGGATTGACGCATTTGCCGGGATCCGTTCCCAGGCAATTGCGTGGGTCGAACAGGCTGAAGGGCGTATTTCGTATGGCAATTACGTGCACGCCCTCACCGGCGAGCTCGCTCCAGACGCTGCGCAAACCCTCGATCATCGCATCCTGCGCAACGCTGGCGTAGTTGCTCTGGCTGGTGATCACGAAATCGGGCTTCAATCTCGCAATCTCGGCGAGAACCTTCTCCCGCCACAGCGCGCATTGCTCATACGGCTTGCCGTGGTCCAGGATCGTGACCCGGCTCACCGGGCATGCCGCCTTGGTGAAGCTGATGAGCTTCCACTTCCTGTCCTTGGCGATCTTGTCGACCGCCGGCACCCATTGCGCCGCGTGGGAATCGCCCATCACGACAATGGTCCTCGTCCCCGCCGGGTCGCCGAGCCGGCAACCGGTCGCATCGATGCCCTTCTGCTCCTGATGACATTTCATCCTGTAGATGACGGGCACGTCGCTGCCGATCTTGCTCAAGGGGGGCAGCGGCCTGACGCCATCGGGGACGGCAGCGTTCGACAGCAAGGCGGCCGGCCCCGGGTAACTTGCCGTACCGACCAGGCTGGTATCGATGGGCTGCCGGTCGATCGCATAGACGAGCCCGCCGGCCACCGCCACACACAACCCCACCGCCACCGTGCCGTCGATCAGCGGCCGCCATTCCAGGCGCGAGCGCGAATGGCGATAGGGCTGTTCAACAAAGCGATAGGAGAGTTCGGAGATGGCCAGGGTGGCGACGGTCAGCAGAAGACCGTCGACGAGGCCGATCGAACCTCGCTGTGCGGCATAGAAAATGATCAGCGGCCAGTGCCACAGATAGATCGAATAGGAACGATCGCCGATATAGCGCAACGCGGCGATATCCAGGCCGCGGAAGCGGCCGATGCGTATGCCACCGGCCGCAATGACCAGAGCCGCGCCGAGCGTCGGCAGCAGCGCCTTGAAGCCCGGAAAATCGGTCGACCTTGAAAACAGCATGGCCGAAGCAAGCGCCGCCAGCATGCCGGCTCCAGCCATCGCCGCCCGCACGCCCCCGCTTGGCTGGAATCGGCCGAGGATCAGCGCCAGCAGCCCGCCCAGGGCCAGTTCCCAGATCCGGGTGTGGGTGACGAAATAGGCCCATGCCGGATCGGACCGGGTGAGAGCGACGGAAGCCGCGAGCGAGCCCGCCAGGACCACGCCGAGCACGAAGGTGAGTATTTGCACCGGTGAGTGCCCGCGACGCCTGGCCCACCACAGCGCCCCGATCATCAGCACCGGCCAGACGATGTAGAACTGCTCCTCGATCGACAGCGACCAGAAATGCTGGACGGGGCTCGGCGCGTCCTCGGCGCCGAGATAATCCACGGCCTGCCCGGCAAGCCGCCAGTTCTGCACGTAGAGCGCGCTTGCAATCACTTGCTTGGCGGTCTCTTCCCACCAGGCGTCCGACACAAACAACAGCGTTCCCGCGAGCGTGACCAGAAGTGTGACGATCGCCGTCGGCAGCAACCGCCTCACCCGGCGCGTGTAAAAGCCGACAAGCGAGATGCCGCCCTCGCCGAGCGCCATGCGGGTGAGCAGGCCGGTGATGAGGAAGCCGGAGATGACGAAGAAGATGTCGACGCCGACATAGCCGCCGGGAAGCGCCGCCGGCCAGATGTGGAAGATCACCACAAAGGCTACGGCAAGCCCGCGCAGCCCCTGTATTTCCGGCCGAAATCCCCCCGACGCAATGTCGTCTCGCAAAGTCAGTCTAGCCCCTCACGGCGCCGGCGGCTGGCCACCGTGATCAATTCTGCTGGATTGAAATGCCCTTGTCGTCGATCTTGAGCTCGACGCCTTTCGGCTTGGTCTGCTCACGATAGACATAGATGCCGAGCGCGATGATCACCGCGACCAGCGCTCCGATGATGAGATAGAGCGTGTTCTGCCTCATTCGCGTCCCCTCATTGCGACAGTCTCACGCCTGCTTTGAAATGGCGGGCCGCGGTCGCCTACTGGTCGTCGTCGTCATCGCCCGATGCCGGACGCCAGCTCGTCGGATCGACCTTCTTCTGCGTGTCGCTGTCGGTGTAAACCCACCAGCCACCGTCGCGATACTGGCCGACGGATTCGTTGACGACGCCGTCGCCGTCCTTCCACAGGATGGTGACCTTCGAGCCGTCCTTCGGGGCGCTGTCCATCGGTTTGCGGTCTGCCATCTCACTCCTCCACGAACCGGCCCAACGTCCTTTCGGAGCGCCGGGTTCCGTCAGCTATGCGCGAAGATGTCTTCCTCGGCCCAGCCCATCAGATCGAGCTTGGCGCGCGTCGGCAGGAAACGGAAGCAGGCGTCCGCCTCCTTGGTGCGGTTTTCGCGCGCCAGGCGCGCCGCCAGCACCTCGCGCAGACGGTGCAGGTAAAGCACGTCGGAGGCGGCATAGTCGAGCTGCTCGGGCGACAGCGTCTCCGCTGCCCAGTCCGAGGATTGCTGCGCCTTGGACAGGCCGATGCCGAGCAACTCGTTGCACAGATCCTTCAGCCCGTGGCGGTCGGTGTAGGTGCGCACGAGTCGCGAGGCGATCTTGGTGCAGAACACCGGCTCCGCCATCACGCCGAAGGCATTGTAGAGCACGGCGATGTCGAAGCGGCCGTAGTGGAACAGCTTGGTGATCGCGCGGTTGCGGAGCAGGCTGACGAGGTTGGGCGCCTTCTTCTGGCCGGGTGCGATCTGGATGACGTCGGCGCTGCCGTCGCCGGGAGAGATCTGCACCACGCAGAGCCGGTCGCGATGCGGGTTCAAGCCCAACGTTTCCGTATCGATGGCCACCGCCCCGACATTGTACCGGGCGAGATCGGGCAGATCGTTCTTGTGGAAACGGATATCGGTCATTCTCTTCTCCGGATCGCACCTGCGGCGCCGCGCATCCCTGGGATGCGCGAAGAACGCCGCGGCGCTTCGCGCCAGCTAATTCGTCCTCGCCGCGATCCGGAGAAAAATCAACAGAAAGTTGAATCTCACGTCTTTCGTGACTTTCGCCTCAGCGGGTCAGCGCATCGAGGATGCGCGCCCAGGACCGCTGCCCCTTGTGGAAGGAGGTCAGCTCGTATTTCTCGTTGGGCGAATGGATGCGGTCGTCATCCAGTCCGAAGCCGACCAGCAGCGACTCCATGCCGAGATAGGTCTGGAAATCGCCGACCACCGGGATCGAACCGCCGCCGCCGGTGGTGATAGCCTGCTTCTGCCACTCGTCCGACAGCGCGTCCTTGGCCTTGGCCAGGAACGGCGAGTCGTAGGAAAGCTGGATCGCCGGCGAGCCGCCATGCGGGTGGAATTCGACCGAGCAGTCGCCGGGGATGCGTTCGCGTACGAAAGCCTGGAATGCGGCGCGGATCTTCTTCGGGTCCTGTTTGTGGACGAGCCGGAACGACACTTTCGCCGAGGCTTCCGCCGCGATCACCGTCTTGAAACCCTTGCCGGTATAACCGCCGATGATGCCGTTGAATTCGGCCGTCGGCCGCGCCCAGATCATTTCGAGCACCGAGCGGCCCTTTTCGCCGGCCGGGATGGAAAGGCCGACCGGTCCGAGAAACGTCTCGGCTGTCTCGCCCAGGCCTTCCCAGGATTTCAGCACTTGGCTGGGTGTCTCCTCGACGCCGTCATAGAAGCCCTGAATGGTGACGCGGCCATCCTTGTCGTGAATGTCGGCCAGCACCTTGGTCAGGATGCGGATCGGGTTGGCGGCCGGGCCGCCATAGAGGCCCGAATGCAGGTCGCGGCTGGCCGCCTTGACGGTGACCTCCTCGCCGACCATGCCGCGCAGCGACACGCAGATCGACGGCGTCTCGCAGTTCCACATGCTGGTGTCGCAGACCAGCGCGAAATCGGCTTTCAGCTCGGCGGCGTTGGCTTCCAGGAACGGCTTCAGCGACGGCGAGCCGGATTCCTCCTCGCCCTCGAACAGTATGGTGACGCGGCAAGGCAGATTGCCATGCACCTGCTTCCAGGCGCGGCAGGCCTCGACGAAGGTCATCAACTGCCCCTTGTCATCGGCCGAGCCGCGGCCGGTGATCACCTTGCGACCGGGCTCGATCTCCTTGATCGAAGGCGCGAACGGATCGGTTTCCCACAATTCGATCGGATCGACCGGCTGCACGTCGTAATGGCCGTAGAACAAAACATGCGGCGCGCCTGCCGGTCCCTCGTGATGCGCCACCACCATCGGATGTCCGGGCGTGTCGCGCACGCTTGCGTCGAAGCCGATCAGCTTGAGCTCGGCGACCAGCCATTCGGCGCCCTTGCGGCAGTCGGCGGCAAAGGCCGGATCGGTGGAGATCGACTTGACGCCGAGCAGGCCGAACAGCCGCTCCAGGCTCTGGTCGAGATTCTGGTCGAGACGTTCGAGGACGGCGGAGATTCTGGACATGCTTTTGCCTTTCGATTTTGGGCAGACCCTAAAGGGCCACGCCCAAAACGAAAAGGCGCGATCGTTGGACCAAGACGCAATCGTCGCCGAGGATAAAAAGAAGACCGCCGTGGTGGAGGGGGGAACCACGGCGGTCTCTACTCGAAACGTTGCGGCAGCCCGGAGAGGGGGGATAGGCTGCCGCAGTTTGCCCGGAATAGGCGGGGGACGGGCCTTGCTCCGGACTTCGGCGAAAATTGCCGATGACGTCTATTTGGGTCTCTGAACATGGCGATTCAAGGGCACGAGAATTACACTTTTGTAACATGCCCGTGAGCGCCCGAATTCGGGCCGGACAGGATCTGTCAGGGGTGTTGCCCGTACCGGCGGGTTCCTCCGCCTTTGGCATGGACCGCGAAGGCTGGCCGCGCTATCCCTGCCGGCATGAAAAAAGGCGATCACCTCTTCCTCGTCGACGGCTCCGGCTACATTTTTCGCGCCTACCACGCGTTGCCGCCGCTCAACCGCAAATCCGACGGCCTGCCGACCAGCGCCGTGCTCGGCTTCTGCAACATGGTGTGGAAGCTGATGCAGGACGCCCGCAACACCAATGTTGGCATCGTGCCGACGCATTTCGCCGTCATTTTCGATTATTCCTCGAAGACCTTCCGCAGCGATCTCTACCCCGAATACAAGGCGAACCGCTCCGCTCCGCCAGAGGACCTGATCCCGCAATTCGGGCTGATCCGCCAGGCGACCGTGGCCTTCAACCTGCCCTGCATCGAGATGGAGGGTTTCGAGGCCGACGACATCATCGCCACCTATTGCCGGCTCGCCTGCGAGGTCGGCGCCGACACCACCATCATCTCCTCCGACAAGGACCTGATGCAGCTGGTCGGCCCGACGGTCGGCATGTACGACCCGATGAAGGACCGCCAGATCGGCATCCCGGAAGTGATCGAGAAATGGGGGGTGCCGCCGGAAAAGATGATCGACCTGCAGGCGCTGACCGGCGACTCGGTCGACAACGTGCCGGGCGTGCCCGGCATCGGCCCGAAGACCGCCGCGCAGCTGCTGGAGCAGTTCGGCGACCTTGACGGGCTGCTGGCGCGTGCTTCCGAGATCAAGCAGGAAAAGCGGCGCGAGACCATCATCGCCAATGCCGACAAGGCTCGGATCTCGCGCGAGCTGGTGACGCTGAAGAACGATGTGCCGCTGAAAGAGGAGCTGGACGATCTGGTGCTGCACGCGCCGGACGGACCGAAGCTGATCGGCTTCCTGAAGACCATGGAATTCACCACGCTGACGCGACGCGTCGCCGAGGCGACCGCCACCGAGATCGGCGACGTTCAGGCTTCCGCAGTCGTCGTCGAGCGGGCCGATGCCGCGCACGGGCCCGATGTCGGCGCCGGAGTGCCGCCGAGACGGCCGGCACCTCAATCAAACGGCGACGCAAAACCCGCCGCGCCGGCCACAAGGGGTGAGGACGCGCCGCCGCAGGGCGACACTCCATCGCTCCTCTCGGC
Organism: Mesorhizobium sp. WSM3859; assembly: GCF_002295065.1. Lineage (GTDB taxonomy): Bacteria > Pseudomonadota > Alphaproteobacteria > Rhizobiales > Rhizobiaceae > Mesorhizobium. Next base: position 83,627 of record NZ_NSGG01000012.1, on the reverse strand, counting down.
GCTGCGGCTGGAACAAGCGGCAGCGCGCAAGATCGACCCTTCGGCCTATGGCGCCATCCGCGACGCGGCCGGGCTGAAAGCGTGGATCGCCGAAGCCCGCGACGCCGGCATCCTCGCCTTCGACGCCGAGACCAGCTCGTCCGACCCGATGCAGGCCGATTTGATCGGCTTGTCCATGGCAATCGCGCCCGGTCGGGCGGTCTATGTGCCGCTTGCCCACAATAGCGGCAATGGCGACCTGCTCGGCGGCGGCCAGTTGGAGAACCAGATTCCGGTCCGCGAAGCGCTGGCGCTGCTCAAGCCGCTGCTCGAGGACCGGTCTGTCCTGAAAATCGTGCAGGACATGAAATACGACATTGTCGTGATGAGCCGGCACGGCATCGAGGTCGGCCCGTTCGACGACACGATGCTGATCTCCTACGTGCTCGACGCAGGCACCTCAGGCGGCCACGATCTCGCCTCACTCTCGGAAAAGTGGCTCGGCCACGCGCCGGCGGTGAAAAAGGAACTTGCGGGCTCGGGCAAGAGCGCCATCGGCTTCGACCAGGTCGACATCGAGCGCGCTACGAAATATGCCGCCGAGCAGGCCGATATTGCGCTGCAGCTCTGGCAGGTGCTGAAGCCGAGGCTCGCCGCCAAGGGGCTGGCTTCCGTCTACGAGCGGCTGGAACGGCCGCTGGTGCCTGTGCTTGCCCGCATGGAGCAACGCGGCATCTCGGTCGACCGCCAGATTCTGTCGCGGCTGTCGGGCGAACTGGCGCAGGGCGCCGCCCGCGTCGAGGAAGAGATCTACGGGATTGTCGGCGAGCGCATCAACATCGGCTCGCCGAAGCAGCTCGGTGACATTTTGTTCGGCAAGATGGGCCTGCCGGGCGGCTCGAAGACCAAGACCGGCCAGTGGTCGACCTCGGCGCAACTGCTGGAAGACCTCGCCGCCGAAGGTCATGAGCTGCCGCGCAAGATCGTTGACTGGCGCCAGCTCACCAAGCTGAAGTCGACCTACACCGATGCCCTGCCCGGCTTCATCAACCCCGGCACCAACCGCGTGCATACGTCCTATGCGCTTGCCGCGACCACGACCGGGCGGCTGTCGTCCTCCGATCCCAACCTGCAGAACATCCCGGTGCGCACCGCCGAGGGCCGCAAGATCAGGACCGCCTTCATCGCCGAGAAAGGCCACAAGCTGGTCTCGGCCGACTACAGCCAGATCGAATTGCGCGTGCTTGCCCATGTCGCCGAGATCCCGCAGCTCAAGCAGGCCTTCGCCGACGGCGCCGACATCCATGCCATCACCGCGTCGGAAATGTTCAACGTGCCGGTCGAGGGCATGCCTTCGGAAGTGCGCCGCCGCGCCAAGGCGATCAATTTCGGCATCATCTACGGCATCTCGGCCTTCGGCCTCGCCAACCAGCTGTCGATCCCGCGCGACGAGGCCGGCGCCTATATCAAGCGCTATTTCGAGCGCTTTCCCGGCATCCGCGACTATATCGAGGAAACCAAGGCCTATGCGCGGGAGAACGGCTTCGTCGAGACCATCTTCGGCCGCCGCATCCACTACCCGGAGATTAGGTCCTCCAACCCGTCGGTCCGCGCCTTCAACGAGCGCGCCTCGATCAACGCCAGGCTGCAAGGCACCGCCGCCGACATCATCCGCCGCGCGATGGTGCATATGGAGGAGGCGCTGGAGAAGGCGAAGCTCTCGGCCCGCATGCTGCTGCAGGTGCATGACGAGCTGATCTTCGAAACGGTGGAAGCGGAAGTCGAAGCGACTATTCCCGTTGTGCGCCGCGTGATGGAAAACGCGCCGATGCCGGCCGTCTCGATGTCGGTACCGCTGCATGTCGATGCGCGGGCGGCGAACAACTGGGACGAGGCGCATTGATGTGAGCGAGATGCTGCCGCTCTCGACGGCCACGCTGCTCTCCTTCGCGCTTGCTGCCCTGCTGATCGAGCTGACGCCGGGACCGAACATGACTTATCTGGCGCTGGTTTCGGCCAATGATGGCCACCGCGCCGGATTCGCCACGGTCGCCGGCATCGCGTCAGGGCTGGCCATCATCGGCGCCATCGCCGCTTTCGGCGTCGCCGAGCTGATCCAGGCTTCCAGGCTGCTCTACGAAGGCCTTCGCTGGGCAGGCACGCTGTTTCTTCTCTATCTCGCCTGGGAAGGCTGGACGGCCGGCACCGATGTGGTTTCGGCCAACGGCATGCCGGGCGGCAGGTATTTCACCGGCGGGCTTGTGACCAATCTGCTCAACCCGAAGGCGGCGATCTTCTACATTGCGGTGCTTCCGACATTCATCGAGGCCGATCGGCCGGCGCTTGCCCAGACCGAGTTGCTGACGGCGGTCTATGTCGCCATCGCGACCGCCGTCCATGCGATCATCGTGATTTTGGCGGGAACGCTGGAGCCGTTCCTCAACGATCCGCGTCGCGAAAGCATCGCCCGCAAAGTGCTCTCCGCCATGCTGGCGCTGGTCGCGATTTGGTTCGCCTGGTCGACGGCGCGTTAGCTGCCCAAAGCTATCTCAGGCCGCTTCAGCCCGGCACTTGGCGCACACGCCGCGAAACTCGATCACCGCCTTCTTGGCGGCGAATCCAGTCGAGCGCACCCACTCGTCCAGCCGGTGGTCGACATCGTGGTCCGACATCTCGGTCACCTGGCCGCAATTGTCGCAGATGGCGAAGGCCGTCATCGAATGGCTGTGATCATGCGGCTCGGCGCAGGCGACGAACGAGTTGAGGCTTTCGAGACGGTGCACGAAGCCCGACTTCACCAGCGTGTCGAGCGCCCGGTAGACCTGCAGCGGGGCGCGAAAACCACGCTCGCGCAGCTGGTCGAGCAGCGTATAGGCGCTGAGCGGCCCGCTGGACGCCTCGAGCTTCTCGAGCACGCAGAGCTGGTTCTTGGTCAGCGCATCTCTTGCCGTCATCTTGTTCGCCCAATCGACGCCCGCATTAAATCTCTAATGCGAACGACTTGAATTCCCCTGAGATAACGACGAACGGATGATTTTGCCACTGTTTCCGCAGCGCGTCCCTTCAAGCACGGGCCGGATCGGGATGCTTCGGCGGCTAACCTCTACTTGCGCGGCGGTCCCTTGCGTTCGGCCGAGGCCGCCCACAGGTTGATGTCGGACTCGCGCGCGTAGGTATCGATGTCCGCGAGCTCGGCATCGCTGAAGTCGAGCGCCTTCAGCGCGCCGACGCAATCCTCGACCTGTTCCGGCCGGCTGGCGCCGATCAGCGCGGTGGTCACGCGGCCTTTGCGCAGCACCCAGGCCAGCGCCATCTGCGCCAGGGTCTGACCGCGCTTCTTGGCGATTTCGTTCAGCGCCTTGATGTTGGCGATCGACTTGTCGTTGATGAAGGCCGGCCTGAGCGACTTGCTTTGGGACGCGCGGCTGCCCTCGGGAATGCCGCCGAGATATTTGTCGGTCAGCATGCCTTGGGCCAGCGGCGAGAAGACGATCGAACCGATGCCCAGCCCCTCCAGCATGTCGAGCAGCCCGTCCTCCTCGACCCAGCGGTTGAGCATCGAATAGCTCGGCTGATGGATCAGGCAGGGCGTGCCGAGCTGCCTCAATATGTCGGCCGCTTCGCGCGTGCGTTGCGAATTGTAGGACGAGATGCCGGCATAAAGCGCCTTGCCGGAGCGCACGGCATGGTCGAGTGCGCCCATGGTCTCTTCCAGCGGTGTCTCGGGATCGAAGCGGTGCGAGTAGAAGATGTCGACATAGTCGAGCCCCATGCGCTTCAGGCTCTGGTCGAGGCTCGCCAGCACATATTTGCGGCTGCCCCATTCGCCGTAGGGACCAGCCCACATCTCGTAGCCGGCCTTGGTCGAGATGATCATCTCGTCGCGATAGGCGGCGAAATCGGTGCGCAGGATCTCGCCGAACGCGGTTTCCGCCGAGCCGGGCGGCGGGCCGTAATTGTTGGCGAGGTCGAAATGCGTGATGCCGAGGTCGAAGGCCTTGCGCACGATCGCCTGCTTTGTCCTGTGCGGCGTGTCGTTGCCGAAATTGTGCCACAGCCCGAGCGAGATTGCCGGCAGTTTCAGGCCGGACCGGCCGCAGCGGTTGTAGATCATCTTCTCGTAGCGGTTTTCGGCGGCGACATAGGGCATGGGAAAATCCTCGGGATCGAAGCGGCGCCGCAAGCGCCGCTAGAACATGAAGCCGCAAAGTGTGGAGCGGTTTTCGAGCGACTTCATGCTCGGCTCAGGGGTTAATTGAATCGATGCTTGCCCCTAACCCTTACCCTCTCCCCGCCGAAACGGGGAGAGGGGTTGCCACCTAGTTTTTCTTCGCCAGCAGCGCCTTCGCGTCCTTGACGCCGAGCGCGGCCGGCCGTTCGCAGCTCGTCTGCATGGCGACGTATTTGCCGGTTTCGCCGGAACGCAGGATGCCGGTCATGACATCGACAGCGTGCAGCGCCAGCTCCATCGAGCAGCGGTGCGGCCGCCCTTCGGCGATCGCGATCGCCATGTCGGCAAGGCCGGCGGTGCGGTAGTTGGCCATCATGCCTTGGCCGTGCATCTCGTTCGGCACGCCGAACGGATGGTTCCATTTCGGCAGCTTCTTCACCGGCTTGGCCGCGTCGGTGAAGCGCACCTCGCCGCCGAAGAAATTCGGGTCCGGCACGAAGACGGTGCCCAACTCGCCATAGAGCTCCATCGGCGCGTGACCGTGGCTCCAGACGTCCCAGGAGGTGTTGAGCGTGATCACCGCGCCGTTGGCGAATTCGAGCAGCGCATGGATCGTGGTCGGCGTGTTGACCGGGATCTTCTCGCCCGCCCGCGGTTTCGACGAGATCGTCCGCTCCTTGGCCGGCGTCGTCGCGAAGGCCGCCACCTGTTTCACCGGCCCGATCAGCTGGATCAGGTTGGTGACATAGTAAGGCCCAATGTCCAGCACCGGACCGGCGCCCGGCTGGAAGAAGAAATCGGGATTGGGGTGCCAGTGCTCCATGCCGTGGCCCATCACATGGCAGGTGCCGCTGGTGATCTTGCCGAGCTTGCCGGTGTCGATCAGCTCGCGCACCAGCTGGTGTGCACCGCCGAGAAACGTGTCCGGCGCCGAACCGATGCGCAGGCCCTTCTTCTCGGCCCGTTTCTTGAGATCGAGTCCTTCCTCGATCGACAGCACGAACGGCTTTTCCGAATAGACGTGCTTGCCGGCGTCGAGCACAGCTTTCGAGATTTCGTAGTGCACGGCCGGGATAGTCAGGTTGACGATGATGTCGATCTCGTCGTCGTTGAGAAGGTCGTTGACCGTCTCGGCGCGCAGCTTGAACTCCTTTGCCCGCGCTTTCGCCGCATCCATGTTGATATCCGCGCAGGCGCGCATCTTGATGCCGCGGAACAGTGGCGCCAGTGAGAAATACGCCTTCGATATGTTGCCGCAGCCGATAACGCCGACGCCAAGCTTGTCTGCCATTTCGATTACTCCTGCCAGCTCTTGGCCGTCGCGATCGAGCGCCGGGCGTAACGCTCGATGTCGTTGGGGTTGTCCTGTTCCATGATGAAATACTGCGCCGCGCTCTTGGCGCGCAATGTCTTGAAAAGGCCTGCCCAGTCGATTGTGCCGTGACCGACATCGGACCAGCCGTCCTCGTCCAGCCCCTCGCCCGGCTTGGCGATATCCTTGACGTGGACCGCGACGATGCGCTTGCCGTGTTTTTCGATCCAGGGCAGCGGATCGGCACCGCCGCGCACCACCCAGGCGACGTCCATTTCCCAGCCGATGTCGGGTGCGGCGGACAGGATGTGGTCCTGCGGCAGCGAGCCGTCGGCAAGCGCCTTGAACTCGAAATCATGGTTGTGCCAGGCAAAGCCGTAGCCGGCCTTTTTTGCCACCTCGCCCACCTTGGCGAGACGTTCGCCGAAGCCGCGCCAGCCGGCAGCATCCGACGGGCGCTGGTCGGGCATCAGATAGGGGCAGATCAGCAGCGTGATGCCGAGCGCGTCGGCGGTTTTGCGCACGCCGTCGAAGTCGTTTTCCAGCGCGTCGATCGAGAAATGCCCGGTCGGCATCGCAAGGCCGTTCTTGTCGAGCTCGGCGCGGAACGCTTTGGGGTCGTCATAGACGCCACCGAAGCCCTCGACTTGCTTGTAGCCGAGCTCGCCGAGCATCTTCACCACGCCGTCCCATGGCTGGAAATTGCGGGCGCTGTAGAGTTGGAATGACCAGTTCATCTGTCCTGTCCGTTCTGCTTGGGGGATTTTTTCGGAGTTAGAGGCGATTGTCGGTTTGAGCGTCGAACAGCGAGGCGCGCGCTGGATCGAAGCCGATGCGGATTGCATCGCCGTTGCGCAGCGTCTTATCCGCTTCGACGCGGAAGGAGATGATCTGGCCGCCGAGCTTGGTCCACACCAGCGTGTCGGAGCCCATCGGATCGACGATCTCGACTGTCGACTCGGCGGTGAACGGCATTGCCTGGGCGGCGTCGCCGAAGGCGATGTGCTCAGGCCGGATGCCGAAGATGCAAGGCTTGGCGGCCCGGCCACCGTCGCCGTCGAATTGATAGCGGCCGAGCGGCACCGATATGCCGTCCGCTTTGAAGACGGGGACGGCGCCCACCTCCAACTCGCCCTTGAGGAAATTCATCGCCGGCGAACCGAGGAACCCGGCGACGAAGCGGTTGACCGGCCGGTTGTAGATCGTCTGCGGCGCATCGAGCTGCTGGATAACCCCGCCTCTCATGACGGCGATGCGGTCGGCCAGCGTCATGGCCTCGATCTGGTCGTGGGTGACGTAGATCATCGTGTTCTCCAGGCGGCGGTGCAGCAGCTTGATCTCGACGCGCAGTTCCGAACGCAGCTTGGCGTCGAGATTGGAGAGCGGCTCGTCGAACAGGAAGACATCGACGTCGCGCACCAGCGCCCGGCCGATCGCCACACGCTGGCGCTGGCCGCCGGACAGCGCCGAGGGCTTCCTCTGCAAAAGCGGTTCGATCTGCAGGATCTCGGCGGCGCGGGCGATGCGCTTGGCGATCTCGTCCTTCGGCACGCCGGCGACACGCAGGCCGAAAGAAAGGTTCTTCTCCACCGTCATCTGCGGATAGAGCGCGTAGGACTGGAACACCATGCCGATGCCGCGGTCCTTCGGCTCTTCCCAGGTGACGTTCTTGCCCTTGATGAAGATGCGGCCGTCCGAAATGTCGAGCAGGCCGGCAATGCAGTTGAGCAAGGTCGACTTGCCACAGCCGGACGGGCCGAGCAGCACGATGAACTCGCCCTCGGCGACATCCAGGTTGAGCGTCTGCAGCACCGAGACGGCGCCGAAATTGAGCGACAGGTCCTGGATCGAAACGCTGGGATTGGCGATGTCCATCATCATCCTTTCACCGCGCCGGCGGCGATACCGCGCACGAAGAGCTTGCCGGAAACGAAGTAGACGATGAGCGGAACGAGGCCCGTCAGGATGGTCGCAGCCATGTTGACGTTGTATTCCTTCACGCCCTGGACCGAATTGACGATGTTGTTGAGCTGCACCGTCATCGGGTAGGTGTCGGGGCGGGTATAGACGACGCCGAACAGGAAGTCGTTCCAGATGCCTGTGACCTGCAGGATGATGGCGACGACGAAGATCGGCAGCGACATCGGCAGCATGATGCGCAGATAGATGCCCCAGAAGCCGGCGCCGTCGACGCGCGCGGCGCGAAACAACTCCTCCGGCATCGAGGTGAAATAGTTGCGGAAGAGCAGCGTCAGGATCGGCATGCCGAAGATCGAATGCACGATCACAAGGCCGGTCAGCGTGCCGTAGATGCCGATTTCGCGCAGGATGATGACGATCGGGTAGATCATCACCTGGTAGGGGATGAAGGCGCCGACGATCAGGATGATGAAGAAGGTGTCGGCGCCCTTGAATCGCCAGTTGGCCAGCGCATAGCCATTCACCGAGGCGATCGCGATCGAGAGCAACACCGACGGCACCGTGATGCGCACCGAATTCCAGAAGCCGCGCGAGAGCCCGTCACAATTGAGCCCGGTGCAGGCGGTGGCCCAGGCCTTCACCCAAGGCTCGAAGGTGATCTCCATCGGCGGCGAGAAGATGTTGCCGAGGCGGATCTCGGGCATGCCCTTCAGCGAGGTGACGATCATCACGTAGAGCGGCAAAAGATAGTAGAGCGCCACGACGATCAGCGTGCCGTAGAGGAAGATATTGCGGCGCGACAGCACATGCCGCGGCTTCGGGCCGCTGGGACCGGCGGCACCGCGCCTGAGCGCTTCGGCGCCTGGGGACAGGGAGGCGACGTCAGCCATGCTTCTTGCCTCCGAATTCGAGATAGGCCCAGGGCACGATGACGATCACCACCGACAACAGCATCATCGTCGAGGCGGCAAAGCCCTGGCCGAGATTCTGGGCGAAGAACATGTAGTCATAGACATATTTCGCCGGCACTTCGGAGGCGATGCCGGGACCGCCGCTGGTCTGTGCCACGACGAGGTCGTAGACCTTGACGATGCCGGCGGCGATGATCACCAACGTGGTGATGAAGACCGGCCGCATCATCGGGATGATGATGAAGAGATAGGTCTTCCAGGCGGGAATGCCGTCCACCCTCGCCGCCTTCCAGATGTCTTCGTCGATGCCGCGCAGACCGGCGAGCATCAGGCACATGATGAGCCCGGTGCCCTGCCAGAGCGCAGCGATCGAAATGCCGTAGATGACGATGCTGGAATTATAGAGCGGGTCGAAGCTGAAGCTCGTCCAGCCGAGATCGCGCACGACGCGCTGCACGCCGAAATCCGGATTGAGCAGCCACTGCCAGACCAGCCCGGTGACGATGAAGGACAGCGCGAAGGGATAGAGGAAGATGGTTCGGAACGTGTCCTCGAAGCGGATCTTCTGGTCGAGAAGCGCCGCCAGCAGGAAGCCGATGACCAGCGAGAACACCAGCGAGATCGCGCCATAGATCAAGAGGTTCTCGATCGAGACCAGCCAGCGCGATGTCGACCACAGCCGGTGATATTGGTCGAGCCCGACGAAGTTGAGCCGCGGCAAGAGCTTCGAATTGGTAAAGGAATAGAGCACTGTCCAGGCCGTGCCGCCGACGAACACCACCACAGCCGTCAAGATCATCGGGATCGACGCGATCTTGGCGTTCAGGTTGCGGAAAAGCTGGTTGGGGCGTTCGTTGTTGCTCATCTAGGCAGCCGGACAATGAGACGTCAGGCTCCCGGCCCCGGATAGGCTGGGGTCGGGAGTTGGCGGGGGCGCCGTTGATCAGTCGGCCGAAGCGATGATCTCGGCGAAGCGCTTCTGCGCCTCTTCGAGCGTCATGTCGGGCTTGGCGAAGAACTCGGAGAACAGATCCTCCTTCTGCTTCTGGCTGTCCTGCGAAAGCAATTGGTCCGTCCACGGGATGACGGCGCCCTTGGCGAGGATGGCAAGACCCTTCTTCATGCAGTCGTTCGCCGCGTTGAGGTCGACGTCGCCGCGCACCGGCAGCGAGCCCTTCTTGAGGTTGAAGGCGACTTGCGTCTTCGGATCGAGCAGCGTCTCGGCCAGCACCTCCTGCGCCTTGGACTTGTCGGCGTCCTTGAGCAGCGGGAAGTAGAAGGCGTCGCCGCCGGTGGCGATGACCTCGTTGAGCCCAAGGCCGGGCAGGCAAGTATAGTCCTTGCCGGCGGTCTTGCCGGCGACCTGGAACTCGCCCTGCGCCCAATCACCCATGATCTGGCCGCCGGCCTTGCCGGTGATGACCAGGTTCGTCGCCTGATTCCAGTCCTGCACATTGGTGTTCTTGGCCATCTTGCGGGCGTCGTCCGCCGCTTTGAACACCTTGGCGATCTCGGGGCCGGCGGCGAACTTGGCGTCCTTGTCCTTGTAGACCTTGAGGAAGGCGTCGGTGCCGCCGACCGCCGCCAGCAGCACGTCGAAGGCGCCCGATGCCTGCCAGGGCTGCCCGCCGACCGCGAGCGGGATGATGCCGGCCTTCTGCAGCGCCGGAGCGGCGGCCACGAATTCATTCCAGTCCTTCGGCGTCGGCACGCCGGCCTTCTGGAAGGCCTCGTTCGACAGCCACAGCCATTGCCAGGAATGGATGTTGACCGGCACGCAATAGATCTTGCCGTCGATGGTGCAGCTGTCGAGCAGGCTCTTCGGCCGCACGATTTCGGTCCACTTGTCCTTGGTGGCGATATCGGTGAGGTCGCGCATCAGCCCGGCCTGCACCAGTTCCTCGGCCTGGCGGCCGTGGTTGAACTGCGTGGCGCCCATCGGGTCGCCGCCGGTGATGCGGCTGATCATGATCGGCCGCGCCGTGCCGCCGGAGCCGGCGATGGCGCCGTCGACCCAGTGATTGCCGGTCCCGTCGAAGGCTTTGGCAAGCTCGGCCACCGCCGCCGCCTCGCCGCCGGAAGTCCACCAATGGGTGACTTCGAGGTCGGTCGCGGCCGCCGGACCGGCGAAGTTGAGTGCAGCAACCGTCGCGGCAAAGGCGGCGGTCAGGAATTTGTATCGCATTTCGGCTTCCTCCCAGAATCTGAAACGTTACAGATTTTCGATACGGCAAATGCTCCGCCTAGGCAACCCCTCGTTTCAAAATGCGTTGAGATTTTTTCGAGGCGCGAACAAATTCTTTCCGCTGGGGCGGCGGAGTTGAAACCCGAACGGCCGATCCGTGCCAAAAATGGGTCCAGGCCGACATTTCCTTGGGATTCCGGCAACTTTCACCCATCTCTATGTCGGGAAGGCAGAATCGGCGGCCTCGCCGGTCAATCACGAAGATTGGCAATCTGTAACGTTTCAGTATATTGGACCCGACCGCAGCCTGAAGTCGCGCAATCGTCAACGCTGCACGATTGCCGGTCGGCCCTGCGGCTGCTATGCGCCTGACGGGCGGGACGAATGGATAGACGGGTAACGAAGAAGGGCGACGACACGTCGGGCAAGGAGCGCCCGACGCTGAAGACGCTCGCCTTCATGACCGGGCTTGGCGTCACGACGGTGTCGCGTGCGCTGAAGGATGCACCCGAGATCGGCGCCGAGACCAGGCGCCGCGTCCAGCTCGTCGCCAAGCAAATCGGATATCGCCCCAACCGTGCTGGCGTGCGCCTGAGGACCGGCAAGACCAACGTCATCTCGCTCGTGCTGAACACCGAGCACGAGCTGATGAGCTTCGTCTCGGACATCATCTACGGCGTCACCGAGGTGATCGCCGACACGCCCTACCATTTGATCGTCACGCCCTATTCGCGCTCGCAGGATCCGCTCGACCCGGTGCGCTATCTGGTCGAGACCGGCTCGGCCGACGGCGTCATCATCTCGCGCACGCAGCCAAACGATCCGCGGGCGCGCTACATGCTGGAGCACGGCGTTCCCTTCGCCACACATGGGCGCACCGACATGGGGCTGGTGCATCCCTATCACGATTTCGACAATTACGCCTTTGCCGGCGAAGCTGTCCGCGCGCTCGCCGCCAAGGGCCGCAACCGGCTTGCGCTCGTGACGCCGCCGGTTGGCCTCACCTATTTCCGCTATACGGTGAACGGCTTTGCCGATGCGCTGAGCGAGGTCGGCGCCTCAGAGGTGCCGTTCAATACCGTCTCGATCGACCATACGATCGAGCAGATCAGGATGCGCACCGCCCAGCTCATGCGCCGAGACGACCGCCCGGACGGCATCATCAGCAGCGCCGCCGCAGCAACGCTCGCCGTCGTCGCCGGCATCGAGGATGCCGGCCTGAAGCTCGGCCGCGATGTCGACGTGGTGTCGAAACAGTCCTCGGAGGTGCTGCACCTGTTCCGGCGAGAGCTGCTCGTCGTCAACGAGGATTTCCGGCTGGCCGGCTCAGAGCTCGCCCGTGCCGTGCTCGGTTGGATTGCAGGCAAGGAACCCGGCTCGCTACAGTCGCTGAGCAAGCCGAGTGAGGTTCTGCCCTATCGGGGCTAATGCCCGGCCCCACTCCCCCAAGGACCGTGGAACGCCCCCTGCTCGCCGATGCGCTCGAAACCATGCGCGCCGAAGAAATCGCGCTGCGCCTGGATCAGGTTCGACGTGCCGCGTCCCTGGCGGTAGCTGTCGAAATAGGCGAGCGCCGACGACAGCGCCGGCACCGGCGAGCCGGCTTCGGAGGCCCGCGCCACGATACGCCGGAGCGAGGGATGCGCCTCCTTCATCATCGCGATGAAGGCCGGCGCCATCAGGAGGTTGGTGGACGCGCTGCCCGAGCCGAACGCTTCGGCCATCGTGTCCAGCATCTGCGAGCGGATGATGCAGCCGGCGCGCCAGATCTTGGCGATGGTCGGCATCGGCAGGTTCCAGTTGAACTCCTTCGAGGCGCCGCTCATCACCGCGAAGCCCTGCGCGTAGGCCGCGATCTTGCCGGCGAACAGTGCCAGCTCCAGATCCTTCAGCAACGCGGCCTTGTCGCCGGAAATCTTCTCGACGCCGATATTGCCGTAGGCTTTTTCCGCTGCCTGCCGCTCATCCTTGATCGAGGACAATACGCGCGCCGCAACCGCCGCCTCGATGGCGGTGGCCGGAATGCCGAGCTGCTGCGCTTCGATGACCGACCATTTGCCGGTGCCCTTCTGTCCGGCGCGGTCGAGGATGATGTCGACCACGGGCTTGCCGGTCTTCGGATCGTCGGCGGCCAGCACCTTGGCGGTGATCTCGATCAGGTAGGAGTTGAGGCGGCCCTTGTTCCATTCCTCGAAGACCTTGCCGATCTCCTTGGGCGCCATGCCGAGCCCGTCGCGCAATATGCCGTAGATCTCGGCGATCATCTGCATGTCGGCATATTCGATGCCGTTGTGGATGGTTTTTACGAAATGACCGGCGCCGTCATGCCCGAGCCAGGCCGCGCAGGGCTCGTCCTTGAACTTGGCGGAGATCGCCGTGAGCACCTTCTCGACGCGCTTCCACGAGTCTTCCGTGCCGCCGACCATGATCGACGGACCGTGGCGCGCGCCTTCCTCGCCGCCCGAAACGCCCATGCCGATGAAGGTCAGGCCCGAGCCGTTGAGCTCCGAGAAGCGCCGCATCGTGTCGCGGAAATTGGCGTTGCCGGCATCGATGACGATGTCGTTGTTGGAGAGCACGCCGCGCAATGCCGCGATCTGCTCATCGACCGGCTTGCCGGCCAGCACCATGATGATGATCGGCCGCGGCGGCCGGATCGCCGCGGCAAGCTCCTCCAGGCTGTAGCAGGGAACGACCCTGTCCTTCAGCGGACCGGCGCTCTCGACGAAGGCGTCGGTGCGTGCCGGCGTGCGGTTGAAGACGGCGATGCGGTGCCCGTGCTCGGCGATGTTGAGCGCCAGGTTGGAACCCATCGTGCCAAGGCCGATCAGGCCGATTTCGGCTTTTTCCATCGTTTCTTCCCTGCTTTCGCATGCTTGTTGGTTGGAGCCCGCGATTTGCGCGGATGATTGACGGGCCTTTCGCGCCACGTCAACCGTCCCACTGTCGTCGCGGATCACCGCAACGCTTCGGTGGTCGATTTTTGTCGCCTAATAGCCCAAAGAGTTCTGGAAGGCCACTCCGCACTTCAGCTGTTACAAGCACTTTGTATCTCCCAGGCGGAGCGGCCCATGACGACTTCTCCGCGGGTCAAATTACGTTCTGACATTGGGTACCGTCCTCTTACCAGGGACGAGGAATGCAGCTCTCCGGGCGGTACGTGGCCAGGACTGCGTCCATGGCCTTGCTGTATTCGGAAAAGCCTGGAATGAGCCCCAATTCGATGGCCTGAGCGACACATCTATCACCGGCAGGAGGGGAATTTGCCTGAGACAGGCAATTTTTCAACTTTGTCATTAAAACCGGAGGGGGAGGCTTGATTGAGCTATAACTGATCAAGCCTGAACGAATGGATACAACCGTGACATCGGCCTTGTTCCATCGAGCAGGGTCAAAGACGTAGTTGAGATTGCGTTTGCCGTCAGGGTGTTTTGATGCACCGTAGACGGCAATGACAATCACATTGGCATCATGCCGATCACCTTTCATATCCGAATCCGAGGCCGGCATCTTGAGCCCTAGCTCAAGCTCAAAGGCCAGCTCTGAAAGAGCTTCGCCATCGCCTTCTCGCGCCAAGGGCCAAAGCACAGCCCACTGCTTTTTACATTGGCCTTCGGAGAAGGAGTCCAGCGCAAACTTTAGACGTTGCTCACGGGTCAAACTTGGCTGCATCAAGCTTGTTTTACCTGTAAGATCGCATCCGCAGATAACGAAGAGGACCAGAAGGCCCCAACATGCCTTCGCGATAAACCGGGTCGAAATGGCGGTCCTGCCCGCGAACAAAATCCGTGGCGCGCCGTCAGCGACAATTTTTGACACTACAGAAGCACCTTGTCGTCGAGCGCATTGTAGCGTGTGAACGCCAAAGACTCGATCTTCACGTGAGTTTCCTGTCCTTCATGGACGCAGCCCCTATCGCAGCTCCGCGGCATTGCCCAATCCTGACATACCTATGCAATAGTAAATACCAATAAACGACACAAGCCGATCCACAGCTTATATGGAAAACGAAAACATAGCTACCTGGTATATTCACGCTAGACTAGGACACCCATCCACTCTTTTAAGAAGCCATCCCAGTGAAAGCCTAGTCAGCGCGGATATCGATCGGCGCTTCGATCTTCACCATCTCGAAGTCGGAAACGAGGATGTCGAGCCGGGCGTTCCATCGGCCAGGCAGCGGAATGACGAGATTGTCGACGCGCCAGGTGCCATCGCCGGGTTTCCTCGCCGGCCGCTTGATCGGCTCGATGCCGGAATCAGGCTTGGACAGCACCAGCGTCACCTGCTTGGCGTCGAGTGGTCCGAAATCGCCAGTCATGATCACCATCGAAGCGGCGACCGCGCCGGCATGTCCGGGCGTGATGCTGAGATCGGCCATCGCTTCCAGCGTGTGGATGTGGATCGACACCGGCTGGGCGGCGGCGATCGCCAGCGCGCGCGGCGGCGGGGTGAAGCGCCAGCCGGCGGCGACGCCGAAGATGGCAAGCACGATGACGACCTCGATGCCGATCGAGCGCACCAGCCGTCGCTGCACCTCCGTGTCGCCCGCTTGGGCGGGCGCCGTCAGCGTCCAGCGGTTGACTGCGGCAAGCGTGAACACGAAAAGCAGCAGCGCCAGCTTCAACAGCAGAAGTCGGCCATAGGACGTGTTGATCAACGCCGCCGGTTCCTGCACCTGGATGATCGCCAGCACGATGCCGCTTGCGGCAAGCAGGATGACCACCGGCAGGATCGCGCGGGAGAAGCGGCGCAGAAAGACTTTTGCTTCCGCCGGTTCTCGCCGCAATGCCAGGCCGAGCGGCGCGAGCGAACCGGCCCAGAAGGCGATTGCCGTGCCGTGCAGGAACACCAGCGGCCGCGTCAGCCATTGCGGTTCGGCGGCGCTGGCGTGGCCGCTGGCGGCAAGGGCTGCGCCGACACCAAGCAACGCCGCGCCTGCCGACAGCTTGCGAAGACCTGCCGGCCCGGCAAGCGACAGCAGAGCGACACCAAGCGCGATCAGGCCGATCAGCACCGTCCAGACGAAGCTCGTCTCAACCGCCGTCTTCCAAACCGCCGGCGTCGCAAACCGCGCGAGCGGCGCGCCAAGCCCATCCAGCCCCTGCAGGCCGAGCGACACCGGCGCCGCGACGAGACCAAAAAGCAGCGCCGCCGTGACAAAGCGCTGGCCGCGGCGCCCGTCCCCGGCCAGCCAGGCGAGCGCGAACGCGCCGCCGACGCCGAGGAAGAGCCCGGCATAGAAAAACGGCCTGACTGCCCAGATCGCCGCGCGCAGCGTCCAGTCCACGGCTTCGCCCGCGTTCGGTGCCGCACTTGGCGCGCCGATGGAAAACAGCGCCGAGCCCCCGACCGGATGGCCGTCGACCGACACCACCCGCCAACTCAGCACATGCGTGCCGGATTTGAGCACCTCGGGATTATCGATCTCGACCGTCTGGTCGTTGAGGCGGAAGGATGTCAGCGCAAGCCGCGAGCCATCGGGCCGCACAAGGGTCAGGACCAGCGGCGAGACGGGTTCGCTGAAGGTCAGCGAAAACTGCGCCGGGCTTTGCGCCAGCACGGCGCCGTCGGCTGGGTCGGTCGCGACCAGCGCCGCATGCGCGAAGGCGCGCCCGGGCAGGATCAGCATGGCGATCAGCACGAAAATTCCGACCAGGCCGCTGGCGAGCAGCCTGGTGCGGGAGCCGTCCTGGGAAGCAGTCGACAGCAGGAGAATTGGGCTCATCCTATCACTTCGAGGGAGCGATGACGCGGCGAGCGCGCCAACGCCCGGTTCGTGTCTTCAACGATGCCCGGATTATTCGGCGTGATCCATATCGCCACTGCCCGTCTCGCCCATGCCTTCGACGGCAAACTCGACTTTGACGCTGCCGGCCTTCTCGAAGGTCAGGGTCGCGGGGAATTTCTCGCCCTGCTTCGGCTGCCGCTTCAGGCCGGTGAACATCAGATGGTAGGCGCCGGGCTTCAGCGCGACCTTGCCGCCGGCCGGAATCTCGAGCCCGCCCTCGACCGGCCGCATGGTCATGACGCCGTCCTTGACGCCCATCTCATGCAGCTCGGCCTTGTCGGAGATGTCGGAGGAAATCGACAGCAGCCGGTCAGGCGCGCTGCCCTTGTTGACCACGGTGAAATAGCCGCCGGCCACCTTGGCGCCGGGCGGCGTCGCCCGTGACCATGGATGCTCGATCTCGAGGTCGCCGGCCTTGAATTCATGCGCGATGGCGGAGGGAACGCAGGCTAGGAGAAGCAGAAGGCTGAGCACGGCAAGGCCGACGCGCTGCTGAAGGTGGAACGGCGGCGTGGCGCGAAGGGCATAGGTACGAGCCGTGGAAAAAAGATTGGACATGGTTGCTCCATGAATATGAGGATCGCGCCGCCTTTGCGGCCGCGAACAGTCTGATCTTTGGATGAATGGGTCCGCGAAAAGGTTCCGCGGCTCAGACCATTGCCGGCGGCGCGCGCGGATTGGCTGGAGAACGGTCGCGGGCGAAATCCTGGTGCCGGAAGGCCGGAAGCTGGAAGGTGACCGCCTCGAAAATCCGGGTTCCGGCCAGCGCGCCTGCGTCCGGTGGCGGCAGATGCGCCGGCGAAACCATGCTGCAGCCGAGCGAGCAACAGGCCGGCATATGCTGCTGGTGCGGATCGCCGCCGGGGAGTTTTACGGCCCCTTCATGCGTGCAGATGACGTTGCCGAAGGCATCGAGCTGCGACGGCGCGCCAAAGGCGAAGGCGCCGAGCGAGGACTGAAGCAACAGGAACAGCGCCGCGACGAACGCGGCCGGCATGCTCCCTCGTCTCAGCCGGATATGCAACGGAAATCCTCTCCCGGAAATTCGATCGACCGTAACACGGACGATAAGGCGGGAAAATCGGCAAAACCGTGCTGCGGCAACGCGGCGCGATACCCGTTCATGCCCGGGCAAATGTGCCCGATAACGTGCCGTCGGCGGGCTGCGCCTGGCGTCCTTCGGGAATCGAGCTCAGCAGCGTCTGGCGCGCCGACTTCAGGTGCTTGCGGCAAGCGGTGTCCACCTTGGCGGGATCGCGCGACTTCAGCGCCGCAATATAGGCGAGATGCTCCTGGATCGCGACCTCGTTGCGCTGGCGCTCCTCGGCCTTGTTCCACTGATAGTGGTAGTGGAAGATCATCGCGATCACGTCATAGAAGTCGACGATGAAGCGGTTGTGCGATGCGCGGTGGATCAGCCGGTGTAGGCGCTCGTCGAGCTCGGAGAACTCGTTGAAGCGCGTGGCGATATCGCTGGCAAGCTGGCGGTGTTCGACCTCCAGCCGGTCGAGATCGGCCCACACCGCGCTGTCTTGCGGCAGCGCGGCGAAGGCCGCCGCCGAGCGCAGCTCGAACATCTCGCGGATTTCGGTCAGCTCCAGCGCGAAGGCGCGCGTGAAACCCTTCAGCACCCAGTGGCTGTTGCGCCGCTTCTCGATCAGCCCGAAGCGCGAGAAGCGGATCAGGAATTCTCGCACGCTGGTGGTGCCCACCCCGATCTCGCGCGCCAGCTCCAGCTCGTTGATCTGCATGCCGGCCTCGGCGCCGCCGGCAAGCAGCCTGCGCATGAAGGAGCGCTCGATGATCTCGGCCAGCGAGTCCGTCTCTTCCTCGGGGAAGAAATCCTCCGGCCGCGGCGTCCTGAGCACTGTCTTGTTGCGCTTGTTCCAGGCGATCAGCCCGGTCTCTTCCATGCGCGAAAGGATGCTGCGCACCGTGGTGCGGCTGACACCGAGCAGCGTGCCGAGTTCCGGCTCCGACGGCAGGCTTTGGGTCTCGTCGAGCAGCCGCAGGCAGCGGTTGAACGCGTCCTTATAGACGTTGTTGCTCTTCGACATGCCTGTAACCCCCAGCGCTTGCGGCGGGCGGCCGGAAGCGCGATATGATCGGTGTCTCCTAGCGCACGGCCCCGAAAAGCGGAATCGTTTTTCGCCGGCTTGCCAAACGGGCGGTCGCGCATCGAACAAGAGGCGCCAGCCGCCGCTGATGAAAAAACAATTGACGCAAAAATGTTTTTTCACGATAAAAGACATTACCCCCAAACGGGCGCATGTCAATCCGCCCGCATTCCCAGGATGACTCAGGACAGCCGCTCGTGACCCCCGCAAACACCATTCTTCTTTCCCCCGCCGACAATGTCGCGGTCGCCAATGGCCGCATCGAGATCGGCACGGCGCTGCCGGGCGGCGCCACCGCGATCGCGGTGATCGAGCCTGGCCACAAAGTTGCGATCAGGCCGATCGCCGCAGGCGAAGCGGTTGTGAAATACGCGCAGGCGATCGGCCGCGCCACACAGGACATCGCGCCCGGCGAGCACGTCCATTCGCACAATCTGGTCTTCGAGAGCGGCCGCCTGCCGGTGGTGCCGCCGAGCGAGGCCGAGCACGCCACCGAGGCCGACCGCAAGCGCACCTTCATGGGCTATCGCCGCGCCGACGGGCGCGCCGGCACGCGCAACTTCATCGGCATCATCGCCAGCGTCAATTGTTCGGCAACCGTCTGCCATGCCATTGCCGACGAGGCCAACCGCACGATTCTGCCGAAATATCCCGGCATCGACGGCTTCGTGCCGATCGTGCATGGCCAGGGCTGCGGCATGAGCGGCACCGGTGACGGCATGATGGTTCTGCACCGCACGCTCGCGGGCTATGCTCGTCATCCGAATTTCGGCGGCGTGATGATGGTCGGGCTCGGCTGCGAGGTCAACCAGCTCACCCTCTACGGCCAGAAGGGCGTGGCGGCGGGAAAACGCCATTTCAACATCCAGGAGGCCGGTGGCTCGCGCAAATCTGTCGAGAAGGCGATGGGCGTCCTCACCGAGATCGCCGAGGAAGTCGGCCACCTCAAGCGCGAGCCCATCCCGGTCAGCGAGATCGTCGTCGGCCTGCAATGCGGCGGCTCGGACGGCATGTCCGGCATCACCGCCAATCCGGCATTGGGCGCCGCTGTCGACATCCTGGCCGGCGTCGGCGGCATTGGCATCTTGTCGGAGACGACCGAGATCTACGGCGCCGAGCATCTGCTCGCCTATCGCGCCGCCTCGCCCGAGATCGCCGCCAAGCTCGACGGGTTTGTGAAGTGGTGGGAGGACCATACCGCCAAGCACGGCGCCTCGATCGACAACAACCCCTCGCCCGGCAACAAGCGCGGCGGCCTGACCACGATCCTGGAAAAATCTCTGGGCGCGGTTGCCAAGGGCGGCCAGACGCCGCTCAACGGCGTCTTCGGCTATGCCGAGAAGGTTTCGGGCCACGGCCTGGTGTTCATGGACACGCCCGGCTACGACCCGGTCTCGGCCACCGGGCAGGTGGCGGGCGGCGCCAATGTCATCGTCTTCACCACCGGCCGCGGTTCTTGCTTCGGCTGCCGGCCGACGCCGTCGATCAAGGTCGCGACCAACTCGACCATGTACCACCAGATGGAAGAGGACATGGACGTCAATTGCGGCGTCATCGCCTCGGGCGAGAAGACCATCGCCGGCATGGGCCGCGAGATCTTCGAGCTGATCATCGAGACGGCGTCCGGCCGCAAGACCAAGAGCGAGGCGTTCGGCTACGGCGACAACGAGTTCGTGCCCTGGCATCTCGGCGCGACGCTTTAGTCCGAAGACCTTCGGCCGAAGTGCGACTAGGACGCGGGCCTTCATTGCCGTATGACTTCATGATGGAATGAATATTCCACATTGACAGTTCAGTGAAATTATCGTTCCATGTCATAGGGAGGAACGGAAGCGCCGACATGCTGCCAATGAGGAGCCGCAGGGCGGAGCAAATCCATCGCACATCACACAAACGGTACCAGACACCGCTTGCATCCGCCATGGCAATGCTCTATCAAAAAATGGCATCTGTTTTTTATTGATAAAGTTCTGTTTGGGCCGCGCCTATCCAGATGGAGCTTCCGAAACCTTCACCAGGCGACTTAGGGAGGAACCTAATGAAATTCGTGACCAGCCTTCTCAACCGCCGTGCTTTCGTGGCCCTGGCCGCTGCGTCGATGCTTGCCGGCGCCATGCATTCCGCGCCCGCCTCGGCGGCCGACGTGACCATTCCGATCATCGTCAAGGACACCACCTCCTTCTACTGGCAGATCGTGCTGGCCGGCGCCCGCAAGGCCGGCAAGGACCTCGGCATCAACGTGCCGGAGCTCGGCGCCCAGGCTGAGACCGACGTCAACGGCCAGATCTCAATCCTCGAGAACGCCGTCGCCAGCAACCCCGCTGCCGTCGTCATCTCGCCGACCGAATTCAAGGCGCTCGGCAAGCCGATCGATGAGGCGGCTTCCAAGGTCAAGGTCATCGGCATCGACTCCGGCGCCGACTCCAAGGCCTTCACCTCCTTCCTCACCACCGACAACGTCCAGGGCGGCCGCGTCGCCGCTGACGGTCTCGCCGCCGCCATCGGCGCCGCCAATGGGGGCAAGGTGGAAGGCAAGGTCGCGCTGATCACGGCCCTTCCCGGCGCCGGCTCGCTCGAGCAGCGCAAGCAGGGCTTCATCGAACAGATCAAGGCCAAATATCCCGGCCTCGAGCTGGTCGCCGACAAATACGCCGACGGCCAGGCCACCACCGGCCTCAACATCGCCACCGACCTGATCACCGCCAATCCGGACCTCAAGGGCATCTTCGCCTCCAACCTGATCATGGCCCAGGGCGTCGGTCAGGCGATCGCCGAGAACAACCTTGCCGGCAAGGTGGGGCTGATCGGCTTCGACAGCGACGAGAAGCTGATCAAGTTCCTCAACGACGGCGTCATCTCCGGCCTCGTCGTCCAGGATCCGTACCGGATGGGCTATGACGGCATCAAGACCGCTCTGGCCGCCTCGAAGGGCGAGAAGGTCGAAGCCAATGTCGATACTGGCGCGAACCTCGTCACCAAGGCGAACATGAAGGACCCGAAGATCGACGCGCTGCTCAATCCGAAGCTCAACTGAGCATCGTGACCCAATCCGTTTCCGGGGCCTCTGCGCCCCGGAAACTCCACCGGGCGATTTGGAAATTCGCCGGCCTGATTTAGGCTCCTGCTTCAAGATGCGCGTCAGACGCATCGCTGCGTACCCAATGGTTGAGACCAATCTGGGAGGATTGTCATGACGTCGACGGCGCAGGAACTGCACCCCGCCCCCACGCTGCAGCCGGGCAGGACGATCCTCGAACTCAACGGGCTAGAAAAGCGCTACCCCGGCACGCATGCGCTGAAGCCGGTGCACCTCGCCTTCAAGGCGGGCGAGATCCACGCCATCGTCGGCGAGAACGGCGCCGGCAAATCGACCCTGATAAAACTTCTGACCGGCGTCATGCCGCGCACCTCGGGCGAGGTGATCTGGGAGGGCAAGCCGGCCGCCCTGGCCACGCCGCATGAAGCGATGGCGCTGGGCATCAACGCCGTGCACCAGGAGGTGGTGCTGTGCCGCCATCTCACCGTCGCCGCCAATATGTTCCTCGGCGAGGAGGAGTCCCGCTTCGGCCTCCTGCAGCAGCGCACCATGGTCAAGGACGCGCAGAAGATCATCAACGGCCTCGGCTTCGACCTGCCGGCGCATGTCGTGCTCGGCGACCTCACCATCGGCCAGCAGCAGCTGATCGCCGCGGCTAGAGCCACCGTTCGCGGCACGAAGTTTCTGATCTTCGACGAACCGACCGCCTACCTTACCCGCAAGGAGGCCGACCAACTGTTCAAGCTGATCCGAAGGCTGAAGGGCGAAGGCGTCACCATCATCTATATCAGCCACCGCATGGAGGAAGTGTTCGAGCTCGCCGACCGCGTCTCCGTGCTGCGCGACGGCACTTTGGTCGGCACCCGCAACATCGCCGAGACCAACGAGCCGGAGCTGGTCAAGCTGATGATCAACCGCTCGATCGAGCAGATCTACCACAAGGAGCATTTCACCCCCGGCGCCACGATCGTCGAGACGAGGAACCTTTCTGGCAAAGGTTTCGAGAATGTCTCGGTGACTGTCCGCGCCGGCGAGATCGTCGGCCTCTACGGCCTGATCGGCGCCGGCCGCAGCGAGTTCGTCACCACGCTCTACGGCCGCCACAGGAAATCAGCCGGCCAGATCCTGTGGGAGGGCAAGGAGGTTCAGGTCAATTCCGAGCATGACGCCATAAGGCTCGGCATGGCCCTTGCCCCGGAAAGCCGCCGCGACCAGGGCCTGTGCCTCAATCTGCCGGTCGGCATGAACCTCAACCTGCCGATCTACAAGCGCATTTCCAGCAACATGCTGATCTCCGGCGCCAAGGAAAAGGCCGAGGCCGACCGCCAGATCGCCGACCTGCGCATCAAGACGCCGACGCGCAACGCACTCGCCTCCAGCCTGTCCGGCGGCAACCAGCAGAAGATCGTCATCGGCAAATGGCTGGCGCATGGCGCCAAGCTGTTCATCTTCGACGAGCCGACGGTCGGCGTCGACGTCGGCACCAAGGCCGAGATCTACCGCCTGTTCAGCGCGCTTCTGTCGAAGGGTGCCGGCATCATCCTGATCTCGTCCTATCTGCCGGAAGTCTACGAGCTTGCCGACACGCTGCATGTGTTCCGGCGCGGCAAGCTGGTCGCCACGCATGGCTTCCGCACCGCCGACCACGAGGAAATCCTCACGCAGGCGCTCGCCGAGAAGCAAGAAAAACAGGGAGGTCAGACATGAGCACCGAGGCTATCGCCGCCGAACGGCCGAAGCGAAATTACAATGCCCTGTTCGGGCTGACGCTGCTGGCGCTGCTGGTCCTGCTGTGGGTGATCCTGTCGCTGGCGACGACGAGCTTCGCCTCGGCCAACAACATCTCGAACCTTTTGCGTCAGGGTTCGATGATCGCCATCCTGGCGGTCGGCCAGACCTTCGTCATCATCACCGGCGGTATCGATCTTTCCGTCGGCGCGGTCGTCGGCTTCTCGACGGTCATCGCAGCCATGCTGATCAATGCCGGCGTGCCGGTCTTCGCCGCCATCCTGATCACACTGCTGGTCGGTGTTGCCATTGGCCTGTTCCACGGTTTCGGCATCGTCAAGATGGGCCTGCCGCCCTTCATCATCACGCTGGCGACGCTGACATCGCTGCGCGGCATCGGCCTGCTGATGACCAACGGCAATTCGATCTCGATCAACAACGACGCCTTCCAGGAATTCTCGCGCAACTCCTTTGTCGGCATCCCCAACCTGTTCTGGATGGTGATCCTGGTCGGTATCCCGGCCTACATTTTCCTGCATCACAGCCGCTGGGGCCGCTATCTGTTCTCGGTTGGCTCCAATGCCGAGGCCTCGCGCCTGTCCGGCGTCAACGTCCCGCGCACCATCTATATGGCCTATACGCTGTCCGGCCTGTGCGCGGCCTTCGTCGGCGTGCTGCTCGCCTCGCGCATCGGCATCGGCAATCCGACGCAGGCCGAGGGCTGGGAGCTCCAGGCGATCGCCTCGTCGGTGATCGGCGGCACCTCGCTGTTCGGCGCGGTGGGTTCGGTGCACGGGCCGCTGCTCGGCGCCTTCATCCTCGCCACCATCAACAACGGCGCCAACCTGCTCAACGTCAATGCCTTCTGGCAGCGGATCATCACCGGCCTGCTGATCATCGTCATCGTCTACTTCGACGGCCTGCGCCGTCGCGGCAAGTGACTCCTCCCTGAAACTCCGCGCCGGCCTCGCAAGACCGAGGCCGGCGCGCCTTTTTGCTTTGGATTGCCCATGAAAGCCGTCGTCTGCCGCTCGCCCGGCGACCTTGTCCTCGAAGACCGCGCCGATCCAGGCGCACCTCCATCAGGTTGGGCACGCGTCGCGGTCAGCCATGTCGGCATCTGCGGCACCGACTATCACATCTTCGAAGGCAAGCATCCCTTCCTCGCCTATCCGCGCATAATGGGCCATGAGGTTTCCGGCACCATCGTCGAAAAGGGAGAAGGCGTCGATCTCAGCGTCGGCGAGGCGGTCATCATCAACCCCTATCTTTCATGCGGCAAATGCATCGCCTGCCGGAACGGCAAGCCTAATTGCTGCGTGAAGATCGAGGTGCTGGGCGTTCATCGCGACGGCGCCATGTGCGACGAGATCCTGGTGCCGGCGCAGAACCTTTATCCGACAAACGGCCTGTCGCTGGCCGATGCCGCGGCGGTGGAATTTCTGGCGATCGGCGCGCATGCCGTGCGCCGATCGCTTGGGCTCCCCGGCCAGCGCACGCTGGTCATCGGCGCGGGCCCGATCGGGCTGGGCACGGCGATCTTCGCGCGCATCGCCGGGCTCGACGTCAGTCTGCTCGACATGAGCAGCGAGCGCCTCGGCTTCGCCGAAAAGGAACTCGGCTTTGCCCCGCTCGACACCTCGAAGGCGGCAGCCGACGAACTCGTGCGGCAGGCAACCGGCGGCGAAGGGTTCGACCTCGTTTTCGACGCGACCGGCAACACGGCATCGGTGCAGTCGGCATTCTCCCATGTCGCGCATGGCGGCACGCTGGTGCTGGTCAGCGTCGTCAAGGACGATATCACCTTCTCCGACCCTGAATTCCACAAGCGCGAGATGACGCTGGTCGGCAGCCGCAACGCGCTCAAGGCCGATTTCGAGCATGTCGCGGCTTCGATCCGCGACGGCGCCGTGCCGTTGGGCAAGCTCGTCACCCATCGCACCACGCTTGCCGGAACGCCGCGCGACCTCGCCAGATGGACGCATGAGAAGTCGGGGCTTATCAAAGCGGTTATTGAGGTCGGGTGACGACATGGCAGGCGGCGAGTCGGCCCGAATTGACGACGCGACGCGCAGTCGACCCCCACTCCGTCTCGGCTTCGCCGAGCCACCTCTCCCCCGATCGACGGGGTAGAGGAAGGGCGCGAGGCGATTCCAGCGGGTTCCCTTCCTCTCCCTCCGGAGGGGGGAGAGGTGGCGCCGCGAAGCGGCGACGGAGTGGGGGAAGGCGGTCCTCAAACGCCAAGCCGCGGACAAGCAGCTGGTCTGACATCAGCGTGAGGCAGATTCAATCACAGGTCTCAGACAAGACCAGCATCTCCTACAACGCCAACAGCCTCAACTCCACTCGTTCCGCCGGGAACCTCGATTCCGCGAACTGAATCGGCTCACCGTCGAGCGTGACGTTGACGGCGACTGTGACCAGCACGATGGCGCCGGGCTGCAGATCGAGCGCTGCGAGGTCGTCGGCGTCGGCGTGGCGCGCCGACAGCACCGTCGAATGCCGCAGATAATCGTTGATGCCGAAACGCTTCAGCGAGGCGGTGATCGATCCCGTTTCCGCCATTGCCGCCTCGATGCCGGCGAAGCGCTTGGCGTCGAACCAGGTCGTCGCGCGTGACACCGCATGACCATCGGCCTCGCCGCGTGTCTCCAGGCGGATGACGGCCGCGCCCTTGGCGAGGCCCAGCGCCTCGGCGATGCGCCGGCTGGCCGGCTCCGTCGATGAAGACAACAGCGCGATATGCCGCTCGCTCGTCTGCCCCTGCAGCCCGGTCGAGAAGCGCGTGCGCGCGCCGATCGGATAGGACAGCCGCTTGCGCGACAGGACGAAGGTGCCACGGCCCTGTTCGGCCTTCAGCACGCCCTCCTGCACAAGTGCCGCAATGGCGCTGCGCACCGTGTGGCGGTTGACGCCGTAGCGTTCCGCCAACGCGACTTCGGGCGGCAGCGCCGCGTTCTCGGCGAAATCGCCGCTCGCGATCCCCTGCAGGATCCGGTCGGCGATCTGCCGCCACAGCGACACGCCGTTACGCCTTTCGATGCTGCTCGCCAGTCCGGTCACCCATCGCCCCCAAGCTTTTTTGCCGGGTTGTCATCCACCCGTCATGGACTCCCGTTACGAGATAAGTATAATTTGTATAGTTGTCTATATCAATAGACAAATTTTACGCATGCAGGGAGCAGTGCCATGCGAGGACAGGAAGCGCGCAAGCAGGCCGGGCGGAAAGCCTTGATGGCGACGCTGGCGCATGCCGAAGCCGATGAGATCGCGCGCCTGTGGAACGAAGCGGGCCTGCCCTCCGAGGCCGAGCTTTTGCGCGGCCCCGAAACCGGACTGGTGACGGTGCGCGGGCGGATCGGCGGCGGCGGCGCGCCCTTCAATGTCGGCGAGGCGACCGTCACCCGCGCCACGGTGCGGCTGCCGTCCGGCCAGGTCGGCCATTCCTATGCGCTCGGCCGCGACAAGGGCAAGGCCAGGCTCGCGGCGATCGCCGACGCGCTGTGGCAGGACGCGGCGCACCGTGAAGCAGTCGAGACGAAGCTCGCCGCGCCGTTGCGCGCGGCGCTCGATGCGGCGCGCGAGACGCGGCGCGTCGAGACGGCGGCAACGAAAGTGGATTTCTTCACCATGGTGCGCGGAGAGGACTGATGAACATCGGCACGCAATCGATCGACGGCGGCTTCGCCGAGCCGGTCTTCAACGCCCAGACCGTCTTCCGCGCCATCATGGACGCGATGGCGCGCCCCGGCACCGTCCTGGGCCTTCCGCAGCTCGCCCGCCCGCCGGCGCCGCTGTCGGCGACCGGTGGCGCGGTGGCGCTCTCGCTCTGCGACAACGATACGCCGGTCTGGCTTGACCCGCCGCTGCAGGCGGAAGCTTCGGTCAAGGCCTGGCTTGGCTTCCACACCGGCGCGCCCTTGGCCAACACGCCGGCCGACGCGCATTTCGCCCTGATCGCCAATCCGAAGGAGATGGCCGCGCTCGACGGTTTTGCGCAAGGCACGCAGGAATATCCCGACCGCTCGACGACGCTGATCCTTCTGGTCGACGACCTCGCCTCGGGCCCGTCGCTGCTGCTTGAGGGCCCCGGCATCGAAAAAACGTCGATGATCGCGCCTCCGGGCATGCCGCGCCATTTCGTCGAACAGTGGAAGCAGAACAACCAGCGTTTCCCGCGCGGCGTCGACATCATCCTGGCGGCGCCAGGCCACCTCGCCTGCCTGCCGCGCACCACCCGCATCAAGACGATGGAGGCGTGACATGTATGTCGCGGTGAAAGGCGGCGAAGCCGCCATTGCCAACGCCCATCGTCTGCTTGCCGACCGCCGCCGCGGCGACCGCTCGGTGCCGGCGCTGCGCCTCGACCAGATCGTCGAGCAGCTGGCGCTCGGCGTCGACCGGGTGATGAGCGAAGGCTCACTCTACGATCGCGAGCTTGCGGCTCTCGCCGTCGTCCAGGCGCGCGGCGACATGATCGAGGCGATCTTCCTGGTGCGCGCCTACCGCACCACGCTGCCGCGCTTCGGCTACACCAATCCGGTCGATACCGGCGCGATGCAGGTCGAGCGTCGTATCTCGGCCACCTACAAGGACCTGCCGGGCGGCCAGGTGCTCGGCCCGACCTTCGACTACACCCACCGCCTGCTCGATCCGGAGCTAGCCGCCGGCGCCGAGGTCGAGACGCCGGCGCAGCGCCCGGTCGAGCCGGAGACCATGCCGCGCGTCTCGGCGATTCTTGCCCATGAGGGCCTGATCGAGGCCGACGGCGAGATGCCGCTTGACCACGTGCCCGGCGACATCACGCGAGAACCGCTGCAGTTCCCGATGGCGCGCGACATTCGCCTGCAGGCGCTGTCGCGCGGCGACGAGGGTTTTCTGCTGGCGCTCGGCTATTCGACCCAGCGCGGCTACGCCCGCAACCACCCCTTCGTCGGTGAGATCCGCATCGGCGAGGTCGAGTTGGAGCTCGACGTGCCGGAACTGCCCTTCGCCGTGCCGCTCGGCTCCATCCGCGTCACCGAATGCCAGATGGTCAACCAGTTCAAGGGATCGGCCAAGGCGCCGCCGCAGTTCACCCGCGGCTACGGCCTGGTCTTCGGCCAGAGCGAGCGTAAGGCGATGGCCATGGCGCTATGCGACCGGGCGCTGCGCGCGAGCGAGCTCGGCGAGGATGTCGTTGCCGCCGCGCAGGACGAGGAGTTCGTCATCTCCCATTCCGACAATGTCCAGGCGACCGGCTTCGTCGAGCATTTGAAGCTGCCGCACTATGTCGATTTCCAGGCCGAGCTTGGCCTCGTGCGCCGCATGCGCGCCGAATACGAGGCGCGGGAAAATGAGGACAGGGCCGCCGAGGAGAAGCGGGAGGCAGCGGAATGATCCAGAGCCTCTCTCACATGACCTTCGTCGTGCGCGACCTCGACCGCATGACCGAGATCTTGACCGGCGTCTTCGATGCGCGTGAGGTCGACAGTGGCGCTCGGCAATTCTCACTGGAGGGCGTGCAATGAGCTCAGCTGTCTCCGCCACCGTGACCGGCGTGCCCACCGCCATCGTGTCCACTGTGGCCCTCGTAGCCACCACCGCCGCCGTACCAACTTTCGGAATTGTTGGAACCTTTACTTGGCGTCGGAAAAATCGTGCGCCGAAGAAACATGACGACCGCGCCGACGAATGCCAGCAACACGATCCCGAGGTGCATCCATCCGGCAGAATTCATTTCGATCCGGTCCGGTTTCCACGCCTTGCAATTCAATTCGATAGCACGAAGCGGATGGTATCACCATGACCGACATCGCCACCTACAACTTCGCCTATCTCGATGAGCAGACAAAGCGGATGATCCGCCGGGCCATCCTGAAGGGCATCGCCATTCCCGGTTACCAGGTGCCTTTCGCGTCGCGCGAGATGCCGATGCCCTATGGTTGGGGCACCGGCGGCGTGCAGGTCACCGCCTCGATCATCGGTCCGGACGATGTGTTGAAAGTCATAGACCAGGGCGCCGACGACACCACCAACGCCGTCTCGATCCGCGCCTTTTTCAAGAAGGTCGCCAAGGTCGACGTCACCACCGAGACGGCGAAGGCGACGATCATCCAGACCCGCCACCGCATCCCCGAGCAGCCACTGACCGCCGGCCAAGTGCTGGTCTTCCAGGTGCCGATCCCTGAGCCGCTGCGCTTCCTCGAGCCGCGCGAGACTGAGACGCGCAAGATGCATGCGCTGGAGGAATACGGCCTCATGCATGTGAAGCTCTACGAGGACATCGCAAAGCACGGCCGCATCGCCACCACTTACGCCTATCCGGTCAAGGTCGAGGGCCGTTACGTGATGGACCCGTCGCCGACGCCGAAATTCGACAATCCGAAGATGCATCGTTCGCCGGCTTTGCAATTGTTCGGCGCCGGCCGCGAGAAGCGCATCTACGCGGTGCCGCCCTTCACCGACGTCGTCAGCCTCGATTTCGAGGACCATCCCTTCGAGGTGCAGACCTTCGACCAGCCATGCGCGCTCTGCGGCGCCGAGAATGTCTATCTCGACGAGGTCATCCTCGACGACCATGGCGGCCACATGTTCGTCTGCTCGGACACCGACCACTGTGAGAAGCGGCGCGCCGACCCTACCTCCCCCTCGTGGGGAGGTCGCGCCGAAGGCGCGGGTGGGGGGAGCGGCCAATCTTCTCTTTCTTCAACCCCCACCCCGGCGCTACGCGCCGACCCTCCCCACAAGAGGGAGGGTAAGGAGGCCGAATGACCGACGAACCGCTGCTGCGCGTTTCAGCGCTGTCCAAATTCTACGGCTCGCGCGTCGGCTGCGAGAACGTCACCTTCGATCTCTGGCCGGGCGAGGTGCTGGCGATCGTCGGCGAGTCCGGCTCCGGCAAGACGACGCTGCTCAACTGCCTGTCTACCCGGCTGCTGCCCTCCTCCGGCACCGCCAGCTACCGCATGCGCGATGGCCAGTGGCGCGAGCTCTACCGCATGAGCGAGGCCGAGCGCCGCTTCCTGATGCGCACCGATTGGGGCTTTGTCCATCAGAACCCGGCGGACGGGCTGCGCATGACGGTGTCGGCCGGCGCTAATGTCGGCGAAAGGCTGATGGCTGTCGGCGACCGCCACTACGGCAAGATCCGCGCCACCGCCGTCGACTGGCTGTCGCGCGTCGAGATCGACGAGGACCGCATCGACGACGAGCCGCGCGCCTTCTCCGGCGGCATGCGCCAGCGCCTGCAGATCGCCCGCAACCTGGTGACCGGACCGCGCCTGGTGTTCATGGACGAGCCTACCGGCGGTCTGGACGTCTCGGTGCAGGCGCGTCTGCTCGATCTATTGCGCGGGCTGGTAACCGATCTCGGGCTGGCGGCGGTTGTCGTCACCCATGACCTCGCCGTGGCGCGGCTTTTGTCGCAGCGCATGATGGTGATGAAGGACGGCCGCGTCGTTGAAAGCGGCCTCACCGACCGCGTCCTCGACGATCCGCGCGCGCCTTATACCCAGCTTCTTGTTTCCTCGATTTTGCAGGTCTAGCCGCATGGTCCCGAAAAGTGGAAGCCGGTTTTCGGACCAGACCATGCGGCAAAACAAAGGACTCTAATCATGGCTACGCCGCTTGTTGTTTCCGACGTCGCCAAAAGCTTCACCATGCATCTGCGCGACGGCGTCACGCTGCCGGTGGTGGCGGGCGTCTCCTTCTCGATCCGCGCCGGCGAATGCGCCGTGCTCGGCGGTCCGTCCGGTGCCGGAAAAAGCTCGATCCTGAAGATGCTCTACGGCAACTACGCCGTCGATGAAGGCCAGATCATCGTCCAGCATGGCGGCGGGTTGATCGACCTCGCCTCCGCCAGCCCGCGCACCGTGCTTTCCGTGCGCCGCCACACGATCGGCTATGTCAGCCAGTTCCTGCGCACCGTGCCGCGCGTTTCGGCGCTCGACGTCGTCGCCGAACCGCTGGTCGAGCGCGGCGAGGATCGCGAGACTGCGCGAGCGAAGGCTCGGGCCTTGCTTGCGCAGCTCAATCTGCCCGAAAAACTCTGGGCGCTGCCGCCGGCGACCTTCTCGGGCGGCGAGCAGCAGCGCGTCAACATCGCGCGCGGCTTCATCACCGAGCATCCGATCCTTTTGCTCGACGAGCCGACCGCCTCGCTCGATGCCCGGAATCGTGATGTCGTGGTCGAGCTCATCGCAGCGAAGAAGGCGGCAGGCGTTGCCCTGCTCGGCATCTTCCATGACCTCGACGTGCGTGACGCGGTGGCCGACCGCGTCATCGACGTCACCGCCTTCGCCGCCGGAAAGATCGCCGCATGAAGAAGCTTTCGGAGACGCCGCTGATCCATCCGACGGCGGAGGTCGAAAACTCGACCCTCGGCCGCTGGACCGAAATCGCCGAGCGCAGCCGCGTCGCCGAATGCGAGATCGGCGACTATTCCTACATGATGCAGGACTGCGCCGTCTGGTGCGCCACCATCGGCAAGTTCTCCAACATCGCGGCGAGCGTGCGCATCAACGCCACGAACCATCCGACCTGGCGTCCGACGCTGCACCACTTCACCTACCGCGCGTCGGATTATTGGGACGACGCCGAGCACGAAAGCGAGTTCTTCGCTCAGCGCCGTGCCAGGCGCGTCACCATCGGCCACGACACCTGGCTCGGCCACGGCTCGACCATCCTGCCCGGCGTCACCGTCGGCGACGGCGCGGCGGTCGGCGCCGGCGCGGTGGTGTCGAAGGACGTCGCTCCCTACACCATCATCGGCGGCGTGCCGGCGAAACCGATCCGCGAGCGCTTCGACCGCCGCACCGCCGAGCGCTACCAGGCGCTCGCCTGGTGGGATTGGGACCATGCAAGGCTGCGCGCCGCGCTCGACGATTTTCGCGAGCTGTCGGCCGAGGCGTTTCTGGAGAAGTATGGTGGCTGATTTCAGTGAATGGTGAATGGTCAATAGTGAATGGCAACGAAGCCTTCTTCTCACCATTCACCATTCACCATTCACCATTCACCATTCACCATTCACCATTCACCATTCACCATTCACCATTCACCATTCACACCCTTGACACATGACTCGGACAAGAGCCGATCTCCCCAGGAGATCGCCATGCTCGCCACTGTTAGACCCTCGCTCGCCGGATTCTTCGAAGGCTCCAATCCGAAGCCGCCGATCCATCTCGGCACTCGTTACGACGCGTCGGGCAACTTCCTCCTCGAACCGGGCAACACCGTCGTCTGCCATCTGGTTGAAGACTCGCCTTCGCAAGCAGCCATTGTCGAGGTGCGCGAACGCATGCTGGCCATGCCTGACGCCAATCGCCTTGCCTTCACGCCGATCTCCAGCCTGCATATGACGCTGTTCCAGGGCATCATCGAATACCGCCGCCGGCTTCCCTACTGGCCGTCCGACGTCCCGCTCGACACCGGCATCGACGATATGACGCGTCTTTATCTGGAACGCCTGCAGGGCTTCGAGGGCAACGGCGCATTCCGGGTCAAGACCATAGGCGTCACACCGAACGGCCTGACCGTCGCCGGCGCCACCGAGGAAGACCGCCAAATCCTGAAAGCGTGGCGCGATGCGCTATCCGTGCCGTTCGGCTACCGCCATCCGGACCACGACGCCTATGTCTTCCACATCACCTTCGCCTACCAGCTCCGCCGCCTCGCCGACGAACGGACGGCAGCCTGGCAGGATCTGTTCGACGAGAGCCTGTCCTTCCTCGAGCGGGAAGCCCCCGTGATTGAGCTTGAGCCGCCGGCCTTCTGCAGCTTCAGGGACATGAAGCATTTCGAGGAATTGCTGGTGCTTGGCTGACGCCGAGCAGCGACACAGCCCAGCATTCCCCGCCAAGCCTGTGACTCGTAACAAAACTGACATCAATCCGACACCCCAGCTTCATCGGGCTGCGCTAGCGAAGGTTAACGGACCTTCGAAACCGCGACGTACCGGAGTTTTGCCATGTCAGCATCATCGGCCACGCTCGAAATCCGCGGCGTAACCCGACGATTTGGCAAGAACACCGCTGTCAGCGACATCAACATCTCGATCCCGCGCGGTCAGATGGTCGGTATCATCGGCCGCTCCGGCGCGGGCAAGTCGACATTGCTGCGCATGATCAACCGCCTCATCGATCCCAGCCAGGGGTCGATTTTTTTTGACGGCGCCGAGGTCTCCAGCCTGCAGGGCTCGCCGCTGCGCCGCTGGCAGCGCGACTGCGCCATGATCTTCCAGCAGTTCAACCTCGTGCCGCGTCTCGACGTCTTGACCAATGTCCTGCTCGGCCGCCTCAACCATCGCTCCACGGTTTCCAACCTGCTCGGCATGTTCACGCGCACCGAATGCGCCGAGGCGGTGGCCGCGCTTGAGCGCCTCGACATAGCCCGCACCGCGCTGCAGCCGGCCGGCACGCTGTCCGGCGGCCAGCAGCAGCGTGTCGCGATCGCGCGCGCCATGATGCAGCAGCCCAAGGTGCTCCTGGCCGACGAGCCGATCGCCTCGCTCGACCCGCTCAACGCCAAGGTGGTGATGGATTCGCTGCGCGACATCAATCTGCGCGAAGGCATCACCGTCGTCACCAACCTGCACACGCTGGACACCGCGCGCGCCTACTGCAACCGCATCATCGGCATGGCCGCCGGCAAGGTCGTCTTCGACGGCGCCCCGGAAGACCTCGACCGCGACGCCGTGCGCACCGTCTACGGCGCCGATGCCAGCGGCGCCGAGATCTCCGAGGCGATCACGTCGACCAGCGTGACCGTCAGGCCGAAGATCACCGCATCCGCCGGACCGCTCGAACCCGCCTTCCCTGGTTACTAAGTCCATCGCCCCGACCCCAGTCGGTCCGGGCAAATCGTGGATTTCGGC
This sequence comes from Mesorhizobium sp. WSM3859, assembly GCF_002295065.1. Taxonomy (GTDB): domain Bacteria; phylum Pseudomonadota; class Alphaproteobacteria; order Rhizobiales; family Rhizobiaceae; genus Mesorhizobium. The sequence continues at coordinate 49,621 of NZ_NSGG01000012.1, read as the reverse complement.
AGAGCAACCCGGATCGCCCGCCAGCGTCAAAGGCAAGACTTGAAAAATCAGAACGCCGCCGGCGCGCAGCCGGAACAACAGGAGAGAGAGCAAAATGTTCAGGAAGATGGTTTTTGGAGCGGTTTCGCTGCTCGCCATGGCGGCAAGCGCCGCGCACGCCGCTGATATCAAGGAATTCCGCGTCGGCATCCTCGGCGGCGAGAATGAGACCGACCGCCTGCGCAACTATCAGTGCCTCGCCGACCATCTGAAGTCGGAATTCGGCTTCGAGAAGGTTTCGCTGTTCCCGGCCGCCGACTATGACGGCGTCATCCAGGGCCTGCTCGGCGGCACGCTCGACTTCGCCGAGCTTGGCGCGTCCGGCTACGCCAGCGTCTATCTGAAGGACCCGAAGGCGGTCACCCCGATCCTCACCACCAAGCAGACCGACGGCTCGACCGGCTATTATTCGGTCGGCCTGGCGCTGAAGACCTCCGGCATCACCGACATCAAGTCGGCCAGGGGCAAGAAGCTTGGCTACGCCGATCCGGACTCGACCTCGGGCTATCTGATCCCGCTGACCCAGATCCCGAAGGACACCGGCGCTTCCAACGAAACCTACTTCGCCTCGACCCAGTTCAACGGCGGCCACGAGAACAACATCCTGGCCGTGCGCGACGGCAAGGTCGACGTGGCGGTGGACGATTCCTCGGGCATCGGCGACTTCAAGAACGGCTACACCTCCGGCACCTTCCACAAGGAAGTCGCCAAGGGCGCCGTCGACCCGAACGACTTCGTCGAAGTGTGGCGCTCGGGCCTGATCCCGAACGGTCCGCTGGTTGTCCGCACTGCGCTGGGCGACGACATGACCGCCAAGCTCACCGCTTTCTTCACCGCCCTGCCGGCCAAGGACAAGGCCTGCTTCGAAGGCGTCGAAGGCGGCGACTTCACCGGCTACGTGCCCGTTAAGCCGGACTTCTACAACGTCATCGTCGAAGCCCGCAAAGCCGCCATCGGCGGCTAAAGGCATCAGGAAAAGGGCGGCGCTCACCAAAGCGACGTGCGTCCACTTGGACGCACAAAGTACGCTTTGGCACTTTGGATTGCCGCATCGGACTTTCCGAAAATCGGATTTCGATTTTCGGGCCGATGCGGCGGCGCCGCCCTTTTTGCATGTCCCGATCATGACATCAGCGACACTTCATTCCGACGCCACCCGCCAGCAGGCCGACGCCTGGCGACGCCAGACCTCGCTGCGCCGTTTCTACACCGCGCTCGGCGTCGGCCTGCTGCTTGCCGCCATGTTCGCGACCATGTGGTTCGCCGACGAGGCCAATGCCGGCCATTTCTTCGACCGCCTGCCGCATATCCTCGATTTCCTGAGCTGGCTGATCCCGAAGGATTTGAACGATGTCTGGCGGGCGCTGTTCGACATCGCCTCGCCCAGCGACAGGGGCACGCAGGAATTCAACTTCCCGCTCGGCCGCGTCTATATATGGGATGGCTTCTACATCCCCGAATATTTCGAGCTGATGCTGACCACGGTGAACGTGGCGCTGGTCTCGACCTTCATCGGCTTCGTCTTCGCCGTTCCCTTCTCCTTCATCGCCGCGCGCAACCTGACGCCGAGCCCGATCCTGCGGCTTGTCGTCAAGCGCTTCATGGAATTGCTGCGCGCCTTTCCCGAGATCGTTATTGCCGGCCTGTTCGCGGCCATCGTTTCGATCGGCCCGGTCGCCGCCATCATCGCCATCGGCCTGCATTCGATCGGCGCGCTGGGTAAGCTGTTCTACGAGATCAACGAGAATATCGACATGCGCCCGGAGGAGGGCCTGCGCGCGGTCGGCGCCAACTGGTTCGAGCGCGTGCGCTTTGCCGACCTGCCGCAGGTGCTGCCCAATTTCATGTCCTATACGCTGCTGAGAATCGAGATCAATGTGCGCATCTCGACCATCATGGGCGCGGTCGGCGGCGGCGGCATCGGCGAGGAGTTGAAGCTCGCCATCTCGCGCGGCTTCGGCGCCAAGACGCTGGCGCTGGTGCTCCTGCTCTTCATCACCATCGTCCTCGTCGACCAGTTTTCCGCCTGGCTGCGCCGCAAGCTTGTCGGCGAGCAGGCTTTCCTGATGAGCGCCTAGACCATGTTCTCGAACCGAAGGACCGCGCTAGCGAAAAGTGGACGCCGGTTTTCGGACAAGATCATGGTCAACCGAAAAGGTGGCCTATGGTCATGACCGCCGACGAACTAAGCGCCATCGAAGACCGCCACCCGCAGATCTTCCAGCGGCCTGCCTACAAGCGCTTCTGGCCGCTGCTGCTGATGGCGGGCACAGTGCTCTATCTTGGCTATGCTCTGTGGTTCTTCAGCCTGCCGCAGGTGCTGCGCGAGTCGCATTGGGAGCGCCTGCCGCTCTTCCTGTCGCAATGGATCAGCTACGACCTGCAGCCGGAATTCCGCCTCGATCAGCCCGAGATCACGCCGAAATATCTGCGCTTCTCGGCGCTCGGCGAAAACCCCAACCCGGACTGGGTGATCAAGAATCCTGACGGCACTTACACCGTGCAGGTCGACGGCGATGCCAAATCCGTCACCTTCGACAAGACCAAAGCGGCGATCACGGCCAACGGCGTGACCGTGCCGATATCGCTGACCGGCGGCAAGCCTGTGATCACAGGTCCGGTGCCCGACTGGGTGACCGTCCATGACGACGAGATCGTCGCCAAGCTGGGCTTTGCCGGCGAGGTGCGCGTCACCGTCGACCGCGTCAAGGTACGCAAGCGCTTCCTCGGCTGGGCCAATTTCGTCTTCGACACTCGCTCGCCCTTCTTCGGCAAACCGGCCGGCGAGGTCATCTCGCTGATCGTCTCGGGGCCTGAGCTCCGGCCCGGCACGTCGAACCTCGCTCTGGCCGCCGACAATTTCTGGAACAATGCGCAGTGGCAGCATGGCGATGTCTGGACGAAGCTCCTGCAGACCATCGTCATGGCGTTCCTCGGCACGCTGCTCGGCGGCATCGTCGCCTTCCCGCTCGCCTTCTTCGCCGCCCGCAACATCACGCCGAGCGGCGTTCTGAGCCAGGTGCTGAAGCGCTTCTTCGATTTCATGCGCTCGGTCGACATGTTGATTTGGGCGCTGTTCTTCACCCGCGCCTTCGGCCCTGGACCGCTGGCCGGCAGCGCCGCGATCTTCTTCACCGAGATAGGCACGCTCGGCAAAACCTATTCCGAGGCGCTGGAGAACATCGACGACAAGCCGCGCGAAGGCGTGCTCTCGACCGGCGCCAACGGGATTTTGGTGCAGCGCTACGGCGTGCTGCCGGAAGTGGTGCCGGTCTTCATCAGCCAGACGCTCTACCAGTGGGAATCCAACATCCGCGGCGCGACCATCATCGGCGCCGTCGGCGCCGGCGGCATCGGCCTGAAGCTGTGGGAAGCGATGCGCACCAATTCGAACTGGGCCAACGTCTTCTACATGGTGCTTTTGACGCTGCTCGTCGTCTTCATCTTCGACAACATCTCGAACTTCCTGCGCCGCCGGCTGAGCCGCACGCTGCATGATTACAACCGGCTGCAGGCCGAGCGGGGGTAACCCTAACTTCGTCATCCTCGGGCTTGACCCGAGGATCCATTCCGTTCCCTGAGCCGTCGAATGCAGCGGTGCAGAATTCTGCATCGTCGCGGAGCGTCGACGTCACGGAATGGATCCTCGGGTCTCCGCGTCCGCTTCGCTCCCGCTCCGCCCGTGGATGACGAACGGAGAGGCGCCTACGCGGCAGCCTTCCACCCTTCCCTGATATGCCGATATCCCTCGCGATAAACCGCCTCCGGGCTCTCCGCGAAATCCCTCCAAACCTTCGTCGCCGCAGCGAGATCTTTCAGCGAGCGTCCGAACGACTCGATCGTCAGCCAGTCGTCATAGCCGCTTTTGCGGATGGCGGAGAAAGTCTCCTTCCACGGGATGTTGCCACGCCCCGGCACGCCGCGATCGTTCTCTGAGATGTGGATGTGAACGATATTGCGGCAATGCTTCGTATAGGCGCCGATTGGATCGGCCTCCTCGATGTTGGCGTGGAACGTGTCGTACATCGCCTTGATGTGCGGCCGGTCGATCGCGTCGATATGCTCCGACAGGTCGGCCATGGTGTTGACCAGATAGCATTCGAAGCGGTTGAGCGCTTCCAATCCGATGGTCACGCCCTTCTTGCCGGCATGGTCGCCGATGGCGCGCTGCGAGGCGATCGAGCGCTTCTTCTCGGCGGAAGTCGGCCCGCTGCCGGAAAAGGCGCCGAGCGTCGAATGCAGCGGTCCGCTCAACGTGTTGGCGCCAAGGGCAGCGCTGCAGTCGATCGCCCATTTCATGTAGTCAATACCGGCCTTGCGCGTGGCGGCATCCGGCGAGATCAGGTTCATCGCCGGATCGCCCATCGCCGAGACCGCGGTGCGCTCCAGCCCGATACGGTCGAGCATGGCGCCGAGTTTCTTGTAGTCGTCAGGCGCGCCGGCAAAGACCGGTATCTCGACACCGTCGAAGCCCGTCGCCTTGATGTCCTTCAGCAGCGCCTCGTGCCTCTTCGACACGCTGGTGGTCCATAAGAACATGCACATGCCGATTTTCATCGACACCCCCTCCCCATTACCTTCGATCAAGGGGTGATGAGATTCAGGTCATGCCGAGTCGAGAACGGTGGCTTCCGAGAACCGGAGCGGAGCGTACTTAGGTACGTGAGCACCGGAAGCGCAGGAAGCCGCCGTTCGCAGGCCGGCCTCACCTGAGTATCGGCACCCCTAGAGCTTCGTCCACGCCCCATTTTTCTTCGACGACTTCACGCAAGCCTCGATGAAGGCCATGCCCTCGACGCCGTCCGCGATCGTCGGGAAGACCACGTCCTTAGCCGGCTTGCCGCCTCTTCTGCGCGCCGCGCGGATGGCGCGGGCGGCCTCCTGGTAGATGTTGGCGAAACCTTCGAGATAGCCTTCCGGATGGCCGGATGGCACACGGGTCACACGCGCCGCAACTGGCATCGCGCCAGCGCCGGCCCGCGTCAAAAGCTGCTTTGGCTGGCCGAACGGCGTGTACCAGAGATAGTTCGGATCGGCCTGCACCCATTCCAACCCGCCCTTCGAGCCGTAGATGCGCAGCTTCAGCCCGTTCTCATGGCCCGGCGCCACCTGGCTTGCCCAGATCATGCCCTTGGCCGGATGCTTGTTGCCGACCGGCTTGAAGCGCAGCATGACATTGACATTGTCGTCGAGCTGGCGGCCCGGCACGAAGGCGTCGAGATCGGCCGACAAAGAATCCAGCTCCAGCCCCGAGACGAAACGGGCAAGGTTGTAGGCATGCGTGCCGATGTCGCCCAGCGCGCCGCCGGCGCCGGCCTGCTTGGGGTCGGAGCGCCACGAGGCCTGCTTCTGGCCGGTGGCGGCGAGATCCTCGGTCAGCCAGTCCTGCGGATATTCCGACTGCACGATGCGGATGTCGCCGAGCTGGCCCTTGGCCACCATGTCGCGCGCCTGCCGGATCATCGGATAGGCGGTGTAATTGTGGGTAAGCACAAACACCTTGCCGGCCTTCTCGACCAGGGCGGCAAGCTTCTTCGCCTCGGCCAGCGAGGTCGCCAGCGGCTTGTCGCAGATGACATGGATGCCGGCCTCGAGGAAGGCCTTGGCCGCCGGCACATGCACGTTGTTGGGCGTGACGATGGCCACCGCCTCGATGCCGTCGGGACGCTTGGCTTCCGCCTTGGCCATCTCCGCATAGGAGCCGTAGCTGCGTGCCGGATCGAGCCCGAGTTCCGCGGCCGAGGCCTTCGCCCGTTCCGGGTTCGACGACAGCGCGCCGGCCACCAGCACGAAGTCATTGTCCATGCGCGCCGCGATACGGTGTACCGCACCGATGAAGGCGCCCTGCCCGCCGCCAACCATGCCGTAGCGGATCGGGCCGCCTCCTGTTTCCGACTTCGATGCGCCGACCATTTTTTGTCCTCTCCTCTTGGTTGTCACCTCCCCCTTGAGGGGAGGTCGATCCGCGCAGCGGATCGGGTGGGGTCGCCCGGCGTGGAGCTCGGCATGAACCGACCCACCCGGCCCTTCGGGCCATCCTCCCCTCAAGGGGGAGCATAAATCGGGTCAAATCCCCATCATGGCGCGCAGCAGCTTCTTGTCGGTCGTGCCGGCGGCGAAATCGTCGAAGGCCTTCTCCGTCACCCGGATGATGTGATGCTGGATGAAAGGCGCGCCTTCGGCAGCGCCGTCCTCGGGATGCTTCAGGCAGCATTCCCATTCCAGCACCGCCCAGGAATCGTAATTATACTGGGTGAGTTTTGAGAAGATGCCGCCGAAATCCACTTGCCCGTCGCCAAGCGAACGGAAGCGGCCCGCCCGGTTTACCCAGCCCTGATAGCCGGAATAGACGCCCTGCCGTCCGGTCGGGTTGAACTCGGCATCCTTGACGTGGAACGCCTTGATCCGCTCGTGGTAGATATCGATGAATTCGAGATAGTCGAGCTGCTGCAGCAGGAAATGCGACGGGTCGTAATTGATGTTGCAGCGCTTGTGCCCGCCGACCGCGTCCAGGAACATCTCGAAGGTCGCGCCATCGAACACGTCCTCTGAAGGGTGGATCTCGTAGCCGATATCGACGCCATTGTCCTCATAGACATCGAGAATCGGCTTCCAGCGTTTGCCGAGCTCGCCAAAGGCTTCCTCGATCAGCCCCGCCGGCCGCTGCGGGAAGGGATAGAGGTAAGGGAAAGCCAGCGAGCCGGTGAACGACACCGAAGCGTTCAGCCCGAGATTGCGCGATGCCTTGGCGCCGAACTCCATCTGTTCGACAGCCCATTTCTGCCGCGCCTTGGGATTGTTGTGCACCGATGGCGGCGCGAAGCCGTCCATCTGCGCGTCATAGGCAGGATGCACCGCCACCAGTTGCCCTTGCAGATGCGTCGACAATTCGGTGATCTCGACGCTCGCGTCCGAGCAGATGCCTTTCACCTCGTCGCAATAGGCTTTCGACGAGGCTGCTTTCTTGAGGTCGAACAGGCGTCCGTCCCAGGTCGGAATCTGCACGCCCTTGTAGCCGAGGCCGGCCGCCCATTTGGTGATCGAAGCCAGTGAATTGAACGGTGCGGCGTCGCCCGCGAACTGCGCCAGAAACAGCCCGGGACCCTTCATCGTCGTCGGCATCGGCATCCTCCCTCTCTTGTTTTCGCGACCAAAGCATAGCGCCGATTTGAGCGAGGGCCAGCCTGTTTGGTCAGTCCTGACGGCATCGAAACGCCATGCCATTCTGGTAATACCAAATCTCGTAATTCGGTCAAGCGCCTGAAAGCCTCAAACGGGCGCCAACCTTGCTGTCAAATGGGCAAAATTTCCTCGCAAAATCATAGCATTGATCAGGACAGTCAGTGCCACCTGTCCGCTCCTTGCCGTATATTAAAATTTGCTGTAGAGGTCATGACAGGCCCAATTGGTCGAACCAGTTTCAAGGAAAATGCTGGCAACGCCTTGGGGAGGAAACGTGCGGCCGCCTCTGTCGGAGACGTCGCGGGGTAAAATGTGACAGGCGAATTCTGGGAAGGATAGACCATGCATCTTTCGACGCACAATTGGATGCGGGCGGAGCCGCTGGAGGTGACGCTGAAGCGCATCAAGAAGTTCGGCTACGAATCGATCGAGATTTCCGGCGAGCCCGAGCAGTACAAGACCAAGGAGACGCGCGCGCTCCTGAAGGAGCATGGCATCCGCTGCTGGGGTTCGGTGACGCTGATGCTGGGCGAACGCAACCTCGCCGCCAAGAACCAGGGCCAGCGCGAGCGGTCGGTCCAATATGTCAAGGACGTGCTCACCATGGTGAGCGAGCTCGACGGCGAGATCATCACGCTGGTGCCCGCGACCGTCGGCAAGGTCGTGCCGGACGGCACCGAGGCGGAGGAATGGGGCTGGGTGGTCGACGCCACGCGCGAATGCTTCACTCATGCCAAGAAGGTCGGCGTCAGGATTGCCGTTGAACCGCTGAACCGCTTCGAGACCTACCTCTTCAATCGCGGCGCCCAGGCGCTCGCGCTCGCCGACGCGGTGAGCCCCGAATGCGGCGTCTGCCTCGACGCCTACCACATCCACATGGAGGAATTTAACGTCTATGACGCGATCCGCCAGGTCGGAAAGCGCCTGTTCGACTTCCATGTCGCCGACAACAACCGCTTCGCCGCCGGCCTTGGCCAGATCGACTGGCCGAAGATCGTGCGCACGCTGAAGGAAGTCGACTATGACGGCGCGCTGACCAACGAATTCGTCGCGCCCGTCGACCGCACGCCGGCCGCGCCCTATCCGGAGATGGTCGAGCGCAATCCGGTCGACATCTCGCCCGAGCAGCTCAAATTCATCCAGGACCACGGCTCCAGCGTGCTTACGGAGAAATTCTACACCGACCAGATGCGCATCACCGCCGAAACGCTGCTGCCGCTGATCAAGTAGACCTCCGATCAAAGCTTGTCCTTCCGCCAGGCGGGCGGAGGGGGCGAAGGGAAAACATGCGCATCAAAAGCGTCCAGGCCTGGTGGGTCCGCATCCCGATCGAAGTCGCGAAGCAGCATCGCAGCGACTTCGGTCAGGTGACGACGTTTGACGCCGCCATTGTGCGCATCGAGACCGATGACGGCCTGGTCGGCTGGGGCGAAGGCAAGAACGCCGCCGGCAGCGCCGGCAGCTATGGCGCGCTCGTCCATATGCTCAACCACGAGATCGGCCCTCAGCTCATCGGCCGCGACCCCGCCGACATCGGCATCATCTGGGAGATGCTCTACAACGGCGTACGGCACGAGACGGCCGCGCATGCCGGCCATGCCATGCCGCAGCTGGCGCGGCGCGGCGTGAGCGTGGCGGCGATCAGTGCCGTCGACATCGCGCTCTGGGATATCCTCGGCAAGTCGCTCGGGCAGCCGGTGTGGCGGCTGCTCGGCGGCCGCAAGGTCGAGCGCATGCAGGCCTACGCTTCGGGCGGCTGGGCCTCCCCCGATGCCATCGGCGAGCAATTGAAATCCTACATCGCCAAGGGCGGCTTCAAGGCGCTGAAGATGCGCGTCGGCGCCATGGACGGTGCCCCGCATCTTTCGGCCGCGCGCGTGCGCGCCGCAAGGCAGGCGCTCGGTCCCGACATCGACCTGATGGTCGATGCGCACGGCACCTACACCGTCGCCGAGGCCAAGCGCTTCATCAGCCTCACCGCCGATCTCGACCTCGCCTGGTTCGAGGAGCCGGTGATCGCCGACGACAAGCCGGGCATGGCCGAGGTGCGCGCCTCGGGCTCGACGCCGATTGCGACAGGCGAAAGCGAGGCGACGCGCTACGCCTTCCGTGACCTGGCGGTGCTGAAATCGGCCGACATCTTCCAGCCGGATCCGGCGTTTTGCGGCGGCATCAGCGAGGCGATGAGGATCGGCACCATCGCCAGCGCCTTCAACCTGCGCTTCGCGCCGCATCTTTGGGCCGGCGCGCCCTGCTTCTTTGCCGGGCTGCATGTCTGCGCCGCCTCGCCCGCCAGCTTCATCATCGAATATTCGCTCGGCGCCAACCCGATGATCCACGACCTGGTCGAGGAGACTGTCGAAGCGAAGGACGGTATGATAGCGATCCCTGACAAGCCTGGATTGGGATTCACCATCGCCGAGCGATTCCTGGAGGCGCACGCGCAACGTATTTGACGATGAAAGAAAAGAACCTTCTCGCGGAACTCGCCGCCTATCTCTTCTCCAACTCGGACAACGAGTCCGGCCGCACGCCGTCGGAGCGCGAGCTGGCGGAACATTTCGGCGTCAGCCGCGGCCAGATCCGCGAGGCGCTGGCGATCCTCGAGGCCATGCGCATCGTCGAGCGGCGCGCCAAGTCCGGCATCTATATCGACACCAAGCAGGCAAGCGTGGAAGCGCTGGCACTCTTCGCCCGCGCCGGCCTGCCGCTCGATCCGGTGCAGATCTACGAGACCGTCGAGCTGCGCAAGATCCACGAGATCAAGGCGGCCGAGCTTGCCTGCTCGCGCGCCACCGAGGAGAACTTCGAGCGCCTGCGCGAGATCCTGAAGGCTTCCGAAGAACGCATCGCCGCCGGCGAGGGCCTCGCCAAGGAGGACCGCGAGTTCCACCTCGAGATCGTGCGCGCAACCAAGAACAGCGTCTTCCACAACATCTGTAGCGTCTATTACCTGATGGGCGAGCAGCGCCTGCCGATCTATTTCAACGATCCCGAACGCTCAGTGCGCTCGCATGCCGAGCACGTCCAGATCTACGAGGCGCTGCTGCGCCGCGACGGCAATCTCGCCCAGGCCCTGATGAATGCCCATCTGCAGGGCGCCGAGAGCTACTGGAAGGGGATCATCGAAGGCCACGGCACGGAGCCGAAAAGCGCGGCGCTCGAAAAGGCTTGAGCAATTCCAGGAAAAGTTTGACGCGGTTTTCCGTCCGGAATTGCGTGAAACAAATGGACCCTCCATGCGCAAGATCCTGACGACGCATCCGCTGCATCCTCGCGCCACGGCCATGCTGGCGGGCGCCGGACGGCTGGTCGTCGCTTCCGCGCTCGATCCCAAGACATTGACCGCTGAGGCCCGCGACGCAGACATCGTCATCGTGCGCGCGCCGCTGCCGCCGGAACTGTTTGCGGGTGCTTCGAACCTGCGCGCCGCGATCCGCCATGGCGCCGGGTTGGACATGATCCCGGTCGAGGCGGCGACCACCGCCGGCGTGCTGGTCGCGAACGTGCCCGCCGTCAACGCCCGCTCCGTCGCCGAGCATGTGATGCTCACCGCGCTTGCTTTGCTGCGGCGCTTCCGCGTGATGGACCGCGACCTGCGCGCCAAGGGCTGGCTTGCAGGGCGCGAGCATGCCAATTCGACCAGCGAGCTGGCCGGCAAGACGATCGGCATTGTCGGCCTCGGCGCGGTCGGCCAGGCTGTCGGCCATATCGCCGCGCACGGCTTCGACCTCAATGTCGTGGCGGCGACGCGCAGCCTGCGCCCGGCGCCCGAACGTGTCGGCTTCCTGTCGATCGACGCGCTGGTCGAGCAAAGCGACATCATCCTGCTCTGCTGCCCGCTGACGGACGAAACGCGCGGCCTGATCAGCCGCGAGCGCATTGCCCGCATGAAACCCAATGCGCTGCTGATCAACGTCTCGCGCGGTCCGGTGGTCGATGACGAGGCGCTGATAGAAGCCCTGCAAAAGGGCCGCATCGGGGGTGCGGCGCTCGACGTCTTTTCCACGCAGCCGCTGCCGCCCAACCATCCCTATTTCGGCTTCGACAATGTGATCATCACCCCGCATATGGCCGGCATCACCGAGGAATCGATGATGCGCATGGGCGTCGGCGCGGCGGGCGAGGCGCTGCTGGTGCTCGCCGGCAAGCTGCCGGTCAACCTGCGCAATCCGGAAGTGATCGAGCACTACCGGCAACGCTTTCCGGCTGGCGATTAATTCGCCCGGAGCGTTGCGACGACGCAGGCCGGAGACGCTGGCGGGACAGCGCCCCCCTCTGTCCTGCCGGACATCTCCCCCACAAGGGGGGAGATTTGCAGTTTCAACGCCGCGCTCGATCCTGCAGCGTCAGAGATTGGCGAAAGCCGGCGTGACGTCTGATCTCCCCCCTTGTGGGGGAGATGGCCGGCAGGCCAGAGGGGGGCGCGAAGGAACGCAACGGCAAATTTCCCTGACGCCAATTTTGCCTCGGCTCGCGGCATCCTCATCAACGGCCGAGCAAAGCCTCAACGGCTGCCGCGATGGATAGAAGCCGCCGATCTTCCCCATGCCTGCCCACCAGCATCAACCCGGCCGGCAGTTTCGTGCCGGGCATCGGCAGCGAGATCGCGCAGAGGTCGAACTGGTTGGCGACCTGCGTGTTGCGCAAGAGCAGCCCTTCGGTCCTGTCGCGCAACGCCTCGTCGCCGGCCATGGCGGCAATGGACGCCGCGACCATCGGCACGGTCGGCAATGCCAGCACATCAACCGTCTCCAGCCGCTCCGTCATGGCCGCCACAAGCTCCCCGCGACGGCGCATCGTGCGGATATAGGTCGAGGCGGGAACCGCCAGCGCGCGCGACAACGGCCCAGTGACATGCGGATCGACCGGCACCGAGGCGCGGCTCGCCAGCCAGTCGGCATGCACTTCGGCGCCTTCCATCGACGCGATCGTGCCGCTTCTGGTCGCCGCGCGCATCTCCGCGATGAGATCGTCGATGGACAAATCGGCGACACGCGCACCGGCTTGCCCGCTCCTGTCGATGCAGCCCTCGAAAGCTCCGGCGACCTCGGCTTGCATCTCGTCGAACAGCACGCCACGCGGGATGCCGATGCGCAAGGTCGCGAGCGATGCCGGCTGAAGCGCCGCCGGCTCATCTGCGGCCATGATCGCATCGGCAAGCGCGCAATCGGCGACGCTGCGGGCAAGCGGACCGATCGAATCCAGCGTCATCGACAGCGGAAAGGCTCCGGTCAAAGGCACGCGCTTCGCCGTCGGCTTCAAGCCGACGACACCGTTGAGCGCGGCCGGGATGCGCACCGAGCCGCCGGTGTCCGAACCGATCGACATGTCGCTCGTGCCCTCACCGACTGCAACGCCCGCTCCCGATGACGAACCGCCCGGGATCAGGCTTGCGTCGGCGGCATTGCCGGGCGTGCCATAATGCGGATTGTCGCCGATCGCGGTGAAGGCGAATTCGGTCATATTGGTCTTGCCGAGGATGACGGCGCCCGCGTGGCGCAGACGCTGCACGATTATCGCATCCCGCTTTGCCGGCGCGGCGCCGGCGTGGATCAGCGACCCGGCCCTCGTCGGCTCGCCGGCGACATCGAACAGGTCCTTGATCGAGACGATGCGCCCGTCGAGCGGGCCAACGCTGACGCCGGCCTTGCGGCGAGCGTCGGACGCATCGGCGGCTGCCCGCGCCGCCTCGCTATAGAGCTTCGTGTAGACCTTCTCGTCGGCCGCGCGATTGGCAAGACGTGACAGGATGTTTTCAAGACGGTCGCGGACGGATTGCATTTTCGATGTCGGGCCTTGCAAAGTTGCAGCGTCTTTTAGGCGCGGCCCGATGTTGGGCCGGCAAAGAGATAACCCGGCAAGCGTGCCTTTGCACCCTGCCAGCGATGGGAAGATGCTGATGCTGTACAAAGGCAGCTGCCACTGCGGCAAGGTGGCGTTCGAGGTCAAGGGTGAGATCGGCGGCGCGGTGCGCTGCAACTGCTCGATCTGCGCCCGCAAGGGCGCGCTGCTGTGGGCCGTGCCGCATGGCAGCCTGCGCCTGGTCGCCTGGGGCGATGACCTCGGCCGCTACACTTTCGGCAAGGCGCAAATCGCGCATCGTTTCTGCCGCACCTGCGGCATTCATCCGTTCGCCGAGGATGTCGGCGAAAGCGGCGAGCGAACGGCCTATATCAACGTCAACTGCCTCGAGGACGTCGATCTTGCCGTGGTGGAGGTCTTCGCGTTCGACGGTCGCGCCGCCTAGGCGGCGCCGGAACGTCCGTTTTCGCCAAGGAGGCCGGTGGCTTCGGTCATCGCATGATGGTGGATGGCTGACATGGTCAGAGGCGGTCGACCCGTCAGCCAGGCTGCCCGCCGGCTCTTGGCCTGGTCGGGCGCGGCGCGATAAGGCGGCAGGCGAAGCCGCTATCCTGCATGCCGCAGGCTCACCCCGCTGCCCTTGTCGAACATCACCACCTTGTCGGGATTCCAGGCAAAGCGCACGGCCTGTTCGATCGCGACATCTGTCCTGGCCGGCACGGTGGCGCGCAGCATGGTATCGCCGACCCTGAGCGTGAGGATCTTTTCCACGCCGTGGTTCTCGACATCGTGGACCTGGGCCTCTACCGGAGCGCTGCTTTCCAGATACACGTCCTCCGGACGGATACCGAAGACGAGTGGCCGGCCATCGGTCGCGCCACTCGTCCTGCCCCCGCCAAAACTCTTGCCCCCAGTTGCAAGCGGCAGTTCGAAATTCATCGGCGCCATCACCGCGCGGTCGTTGACCAGTTTGCCGTCGATCAGGTTCATCGGCGGCGAGCCGACGAAGCTCGCCACATAGGTGTCGCGCGGATTGTTATATATCTCCTGCGGCGTGCCGGTCTGGACGATGCGGCCATGGTTGAGGACGCCGACCTTGTCGCCCATCGACATCGCCTCGATCTGGTCATGCGTGACGAACAGGAAGGTGGCGCCGAGCTGCATCTGCAAATTCTTCAGCTCCGTGCGCAGCGCCTCGCGCAGCTTGGCATCGAGCGCCGACAGCGGCTCGTCCATCAGAAAGACGCGCGGCTTGCGCACGATGGCACGACCGATAGAGACGCGCTGCATCTCGCCGCCGGAAAGCCGGTCGGTCTTACGGTCGAGAAGATGCTCGATCCTGAGCGTGCGAGCAGCGCGAGCGACACGATCCTTGATCTCGGCATCCGGCAGCCGGCGGATCTTCGGCTTCAGTGGGAATTCGAGGTTCTCGCGCACCGTGTAGCGCGGATAGAGCGAATATTGCTGCAGCACCAGCGCCACGTCGCGCTCCGCGGCACCCCACCCGGCAACGTCGACGCCGTCGATCAGAACCTGGCCCTCGGTCGGCTTGTCCAGCCCGGCGATCAGGCGCAGCGTCGTCGTTTTGCCGGCACCGGTTTCGCCGAGCAGCACGAAGAACTCGCCGTCGGCAATGTCGAGGTTGAGGCCGGTCAGCGCGGTGTGGCTGCCGAACTTCTTGGTGATGTTCTTGAGCTCGATATGGGCCATGTCTACTGTCTCATTTCCATTTCGAGGGTGATCAGCCCTCCGCTATGGCTCCGGGCGTTCGATTGTTCGAAAGTCCAAATCGTTGGCCTTTCATGTCCTTCGGCCATCACAATCTCACCCCAAGCGACTTGCCGCTTGCCGTGTCGAAGAAATGCGCCTGCTCAGGATCGATGCGGACATGAACCCTCTCGCCGGGACCCGAGACGTAACCGGCTTTGGTGCGCGCGCGCAGCATCGTGGAGCCGACCTTGAGGTCGACGATGTCGAAGGATCCCAACGGCTCGATGATGCTCGCCTCGACCGGCATGTAGCCGGGCGCCGCATCGTGCCGGACAAGCACGCCCTCCGGCCGGATTCCCATCGTCAGGCCGCCATTGGCTGCATGCCCGTTGAGCTTGGACAGGAGTTGGTGGGGGAACTCGAAGCCCGCCGGCGCCTCGCCGACCGTCACGGAAGCGGCGCCGGCCTGATCCGCGACGCGGGCCTCGGCGATGTTCATCACCGGGCTGCCGACGAACTGTGCCACGAACAAATTAGCCGGGTGCGAATAGACCTCGTCCGGCGTGCCGACCTGCTGGATGAAGCCCTCGTGCATGATGACGATACGGTCGGCGAGGCTCATCGCCTCGATCTGGTCGTGGGTGACGTAGATCGTGGTCGACCCCTGCTTCACGTGCAGGCGCTTGATCTCGGCCCGCATCTCCTCGCGCAGCTTGGCGTCCAGCGCGCCGATCGGTTCGTCCATCAGCATCGCCTTCGGCCGCCGCACCAACGCCCGGCCGATCGCCACGCGCTGCATGTCGCCGCCCGAAAGCGCCGACGGCCGCTTGTCAAGCAGGTCGGTGATACGCAGGACCCGGGCGACCTCGCGCACGGACTTGTCGACCTCGCCGCTGCTCATGCGCGTGGCGCGCAGCGGAAAGGCGACGTTCTCGAACACCGTCATATGCGGGTAGAGCGAGAAGGACTGGAACACCATGGCGATGTCGCGGTCGGCGGCCTTGAGGTGCTGCACCGGCTTGCCGTCGATCAGGATGTCGCCCTTGTCGATCGTCTCCAGCCCCGCGACCGCGCGCAGCGTCGTGGTCTTGCCGCAGCCGGACTGGCCGAGCAGCACGATGAACTCGTTGTCGGCGATGGCGAGGTTCAAATTGTGGATGACCTGGACGGCACCGAAGAATTTCTCGATGCCGCGAAGTTCGATCTGCGTCACTGCCGGGCTCCCTCATGCGTCGCGGCGCCGGTTTCCTCGCTTTGCTCCGGCGCGATCTTGGACGTGATGTTGAAGCCGATCAGCCCGATCAGGATGATCGTCACGCCGTAGGAATGCAGGTTGAGGCTCCATGGCTGGCAGAGCGCGACGATGCCGAGCACCATCAGGATCTGCGAGGCCGGCAAAAGGTACTTCTCGTTGGCGGCTCGAAAACTCATTTGCGGATCGCCCCGAACGTCACGCCGCGAAGCAGATGGTTGCGCAGCAGGAAGGTGAAGATCGCGACCGGCAGCAGGAACAGGAAAGTGCCTGCCGCGATCGTGGTCCAATCCGGCAGACCGGAGCCGATCTGCGAAGGGATGAAGGGCGGCGCCGTCTGGGCGCGCCGGTTGGTCATGATCAGCGCGAAGGCGTATTCGTTCCAGGCAGTGATGAAGCAGAACACGGCTGTCGCAGCGATGCCCGTCGCCGCTTCCGGCAGCACGATCTTGAAGAAGGCCTGCATGCGCGTGTAGCCGTCGACGAGCGCTGCTTCCTCATATTCCTTCGGGATCTCATCCATGAAGCCTTTCATCAGCCAGACCGAGAAGGACAGGTTGAAGGCGACGTAGAGGATGATCAGCCCGATATGCGAGTCGTTGAGGCCGACCATCCGGTACATCAGGAACATCGGGATGGCGACCACCACTGGCGGCAGCATGCGCGTCGACAGGATGAAGAACAAAAGATCCGCCTCGCCGGCGATCTTGAAGCGGGAGAAGCCGTAGGCGGTGAAGGTTCCCATGCCGACCGCCAGCACCGTGCTGATCACCGCCACGATCAGGCTGTTCATGAACCGGTCGGGATATTGCGAAAGCTGCACGTCCTTGCCGACCTTCAGCACCCGCTCGCCGCCGTCATAGATGCGCTTTTCCCACCACGGCGCGGCCTCGTAGACTTGCGGGTCGACGGGCTTCTGCATCTGGACGCGCTTGGTGAACAGGCGGATGAACGGCGTCACTTCCGGCTGGAAAAGCACGGTCGGCGGCACGCTGACGGCGAGTTCCTTCGGCTTGAACGCCGTCGAGGCGATCCAGTAGATCGGCGCCAGGAAGATCAGCGTCGCGACCAGCACCGCGGCGATGGCGATGCGGTTGAAAGCGACCTCGGAAGAAGTGCGGACGGCGGCCATGTCAGCGCTCCTTCACCTTGTTGAGATACTTCACGTAGAGGTTGGTGATGGCCAGCACCATGATCAGCACGATGTAGGCCAGCGCGCAGGACTTGCCCGTATCCCACTGCTGGAAGGCCTGCTTGTAGAGCCGGATCGCGATCAGCTCGGCGGTCGGCTGGGTCGTCATCGTGTAGGCGATGTCGAAGGTCTTGAAAGCTTCCATGGTGCGGAAGATCAGCGCGATCAGAAGGATCGGCGAGACCAGCGGCAAGGTGATGCGGGTGAAGGTGTACCACCATCCGGCGCGGTCGATCGCGGCGGCCTCGTAGAGATGCTGCGGCACCGCCGACAGGCCGGCAAGCGACAAGAGCATGACGAAGGGCGACCACATCCATATGTCGGTGATCGCGACCGCGTAGAGCGCGCTGTCGGGATTGGAGAGCCAGGCGAAGTCGCCAAGGCCGAAGACGTAGTTGATCGGGCCCCAGGACGGGCTGTAGAGCAGCTGCCAGAACAGGCCGACGACCGCCGCCGACATCATCATCGGCAACAAAAGCAGCGTGGTGATCAGGCCCTTCATCGGAAAGGAGCGGTTGAGCAGCAGCGCAAGGCCGAAGCCGACGACCATCTGACCCGCCACCGAAACGATGACGTATTTCGCTGTGATGACGAAGTTCGACCAGATGTGGTCGTCGCTGAGCAGCTCGCGATAATTCTGCAAGCCGACGAATTGCCATGGCTCGCTGCGGTTTGCGGCGAAATTGGTGAAGGAATAGCCGAGCGAATAGATCAGCGGAAAAATGTTGAAGACGATCAGGAAAACCAGCGTCGGGATGATGAACAGGTTGCGGATGGTCAGATCCGACCAGCCGCGCGCGGCGGCCCTGGAGGCCGGATCAAGATTGGTGAGGGCTACCGAAGCCAACGAATGTCTCCCTGAAAACAGGAATGCCGGAGGGGAAACCCTCCTCCGGCATTCTGACTGTGGTGCTTACTTGTAGCGGTTGTACTTGGTGAAGGTCGCCTTCCAGTCGGCGGCGGTCTTGTCGAGCGCCTCCTGGGCGGTGCCCTTGCCGCCGACCACGAACGGATAGATGTTCTGGTTCAGCTGATCGAGCACTTCGGCGTATTCAGGCGTTGCCCAGAAGTCCTTGACCATGAACATCGTGTCGTAGAACGCCTTGTTGTAGGGCGTTGCGTTCTGGAAAGCATCCGACTTCAGCACGGCCTGGCTGCAGGTGTAGCCGCCGAGTTCGGCCCATTTCCTCTGGGTCTCGTCCTTGATGAACCACTGCAGGAACTTCATCGCCTCGTCCTTGTTCTTCGAATACGAGACGACCGAGATTCCCTGGCCGCCGAGAGCAGCAAAGCGCTTGCCGTCCGGACCGGCCGGATTGGCGAAGAAGCCGGTGGCGTCGGCATAGGGGTTTGTGGCCTTGTTCACCAGCGGCGGGAAGAAGGCGAAGAAGTTCATGCTCATGGCAGCGAGACCGCCGGTGATGGCCTGGTTGTCTTCCACGAAGAAGGTCTTGCCCCAGCCGGGAGGCGTGAACTTGTAGAGTTCTTTGTACATGTCGAGGCCGGCTGCAGCCTCTTTCGAATTGGTGATGCCGTCGACCTTGTAGGTGGCGTAGTCGCCGAGATCGCCGCCATAGCTGAAGATGGCGCTTTCGACGCCCATCGCCATCGCGTCATAGGAGTTGTCGGTGTAGATGGCGACGCCGTAACGCTTCTGGTCCGGACGGTGGAAGAACTCGGCGATGTCGCGCAGCTGCGCATACGTCGTCGGCACGGCGAGGTCGTAGCCGTACTTCGCCTTGAACGCTTCCTTCTCCTTCGGATCCTCGAACCAGTCCTTCCGGTAGGACCAGCCGATCGCGTCGCCTTCCAGCGGGATCGCCCAGTACTTGCTGGAACCACCTGGATATTCGGCATAGTATTTGATGGTCGCGGGCGCCATCACGTCGTTGAGCTTGTGCTGGTTGAAGAAGTCGGTCAGGTCGACATAGTGGCCTTGCGTTGAACCGGCGCCCAGCCATTGCGAGTCGCCGACAACCATATCGTAGGCGTCGCCATGCGCGTTGAATTCGGTGAAAGCCTTGGTCTGGAAGTCGGGCCACGGCGTGGTCTGAACCGTGACCTTCACGCCGGTCTCGGCCGTGTAGTCGTTGACGAGTTCCTGCAGGTAGTTCGCCGGATCCCATTCCGCCCAGAAGATGGTGAGTTCCTTGTCCTGCGCGCGGACGGATGTCCCGCAGGCAAGTGCCAACCCGATACCAGCGATCACGCTGGTCATTATCTTGCGCATAGTTTTCCTCCCTTGTGCGCATTCCACCGTGTCATGCGAGCCGGCGGTGAGGCCGACCCTGGTAGTTCCTCCTGTGATGCACCTCCCCGGTTCCGGGCCCTCCTCGCCTGCCGGAAATGGGTCGCAGCCTTTACTTTTGACCCGCGTTGTCGGTCTTAATCTGGTATTACCAATTTCAGCTTGGCGTCAAGCGCTTTCTTAAGCGTCCGATAGCAGCCGAACAAGCGGACCGTTGCGATATCTGGCTGTTTTCCCTTGTTTTTCCTACTCTGCGATATGTGGAGCCCTTGTCGCGGGCCGCCCACCACAACTAACATTCGAAACGGGCTTCGCAATCTGGTCGAACCAGATCTAAGCGGCTGTCAACTTTGACGCTGCCGACATTCCTGCTCATTTCGCTCCTGATTCCGCCATCGCGGCGCGCACCAGCGCCCCCGCCGCCCATTGCGCCACCGACATCATCTCGGCGCTGTCCAGCCCCCAGATGTCCTTCAGCACCGTGACCACCTCGACGCCGAACACCAGCGACAGCGCCTGCGCCAAGCGCCTGAACTGGCGCGGCTTCAGGCGGCCCTCGAGCGGCGTTATCGCGTCCTTCAGCAGGTCGACGCGATGGCCGCGCGTGAAGGCGGGCTCCGATCCGAGCGTGCCGGCCTGGCGCCGCGCCCATTGGTCGAGGGACAGCTTCAGCGCCGCTTTGAACGTCGCCTCGAAGGCTTCGATGCGCGGCATCGCGGTGGCGAAGAGGTCCGCCACGCGCCGCTCGGCATCATTCGACTTAGACTTCCAGTTGAGGATCGGGCCGAGCCCTTCATCGACCACGGCCTGCACCAGCGCCGCCTGGCTCGGGAAATACCGGTAGGCGGTTGCGCGTGAAACCTCCGCCGCCTCCGCGACCTCGCTGACCGAGGGCGTCATGCCGGACTGCATCAGCCTTGTCGCCGTTTCCAGCATCAGCCGCCTGGTACGGGCGCGCGCCCCCTTCTCGACGACCGGCGCCTGGGCGGCATCATCGCTTGAGGCGGCTTGTTGACGTGAGACATCCATACCAATACGATACGCGCGTCTCAAAAATTTACAATGGCGCAACGCCGGGCAAGGACGGGGTCTCCACCAGCGACGAGGCTTTTGCCGAGGAGCTTGAGCGCGGGGCAAAAAAGCAGGCGGGCGGCAAAGCCGACCATGGCCGACGACGGGGAAACGCGCATGAAGCGCATCTATGTGGTCGGCACCGCCGACACCAAAGGTGAGGAGCTCGCCTTCCTGGCCGATGCCGTCACTACTGCCGGTGGCGCGGTCGTGCGGGTTGATATCGGCACGCGCGGCGCCACCGTCCCGGTCGACGTCCCCGCAAACGAGGTCGCCGCGCATCATCCCAAGGGAGCCCACGCGGTTCTGGGCACCGATGACCGCGGCGCCGCCGTTGCGGGCATGGGCACCGCTTTCGCCAGTTTCATCCAGTCGCGCGCCGACATCGCCGGCGTGATCGGCATCGGCGGTGGCGGCGGCACCTCGATCGTCACTGCCGGCATGCGCGCGCTGCCGCTCGGCCTGCCGAAGCTCATGGTGTCGACGCTGGCCTCCGGCGATACCGCGCCTTATGTCGACGTGTCCGACATCATCATGATGCCGTCGGTGACCGACATGGCGGGACTGAACAGGCTCTCTCGCGTCGTGCTGCACAATGCCGCCCAGGCGATCGCCGGCATGGCCGCGAAACCGGCGCCGATCGCCGCCGGCAAGCCGGCGCTGGGGCTCACCATGTTCGGCGTCACGACGCCTTGCGTGACGGCGATCGTCGACCGCTTGCGCGCCGACTACGACTGCATGGTTTTTCACGCCACCGGCACCGGCGGCCGCTCGATGGAAAGGCTCGCCGGCAGCGGTCTGCTCGCCGGCGTGCTCGACATCACCACGACCGAGGTCTGCGATTTGCTGTTCGGCGGCGTGTTGCCGGCGACGGAAGATCGCTTCGGCGCCATCGCCCGCACGAAATTGCCCTATGTCGGCTCAGTGGGAGCGCTCGACATGGTGAACTTCTGGGCACCGCCGACAATTCCGGAGCGCTACCGCGGCCGTCGCTTCTACGAGCACAATCCCAACGTCACGCTGATGCGCACCACGGCGGAGGAATGCCGCCGGATCGGCGAATGGATCGGCGGCCGCCTCGCCCGCTGCGACGGTCCGGTCCACTTCCTGATCCCGGAAAAAGGCGTCTCGGCGCTGGATATAGAAGGCGGCGCCTTCTTCGACCCGGAGGCCGATCAAGCGCTGTTCGATGCCATCGAGCGCACGATCGAGCCGACGAAAGACCGCACCGTGACGCGCCTGCCGCTGCACATCAACGATCCCGCATTCGCCACGGCCGCCGCCGAGGCTTTCCTCGACATTGCCAGCAAGTGAGACAAAAAGGCATGGCCGCCATTCCGCGCAAAACGATCCTGGAGAAATTCCGCAAGATGATTGCCGACGGCGTGCCGATCGTCGGCGGCGGCGCCGGCACCGGCCTCTCGGCCAAGGCCGAGGAAGCCGGGGGCATCGACCTGATCATCATCTACAATTCCGGCCGCTACCGCATGGCCGGGCGCGGCTCGGCCGCTGGCCTGCTCGCCTATGGCAACGCCAACGAGATCGTCAAGGAGATGGCCTATGAGGTGCTGCCGGTCGTGAAGAAGACGCCGGTGCTGGCCGGCGTCAACGGCACCGATCCCTTCGTCATCATGCCGCTGCTGCTCTCCGAGCTGAAGACGATGGGCTTTTCCGGCGTGCAGAATTTTCCGACCGTCGGCCTGTTCGACGGCACCATGCGCCAGAGCTTCGAGGAGACCGGCATGGGTTTTGGGCTCGAGGTCGACATGATCGCCGAAGCGCACAAGCTCGACCTTCTCACCACGCCCTATGTCTTCAATCCGGATGAGGCGCGCGCCATGACCAGGGCCGGCGCCGATATCGTCGTCGCCCATATGGGCGTCACCACGGGCGGCTCGATCGGCGCCACCTCGGCGAAGACCCTCGACGCCTGCGTCAAGGAGATCGACGCCATTGCCGATGCCGCGCGCTCGGTGCGCAAGGACGTCATCCTGCTCTGCCATGGCGGGCCGATCTCGATGCCCGATGACGCGCGCTACATCCTCGAGCGCTGCGAGGGGCTGCACGGCTTCTATGGCGCAAGCTCGATGGAACGGCTGCCGGCCGAGGCGGCAATCGCCAGGCAGACGGCGGATTTCAAGGCGGTCGCGCTGGGGCATCGGACCTAAAAGTGGAAGCCGGTTCTGGGAAATCCGATGCCCCGACAAAAATGAAAACGAAGGGATGAGGCAATGGCCGACAAGAGCAAAGTGTTCGTCTACCCGAAGGATGTCAGCGCCTTCGGCTTCGATTGGGGCAGACTGTCGCTGACCGTCGCGCCGGAAGTGAACGGCGCTGAGCGCTTCTCCGGCGGCGTCGTCGACCTGCCGCCCGGCCAGGGCCACACCCGCCACAACCATCCGGGCGCCGAGGAGATCATCTTCGTCATCTCCGGCCATGGCGAGCAGATGGTGGAGGACGAGAAGGGCAATCCGGTTGTGGCGAAGGTCGGCCCCGGCTGCACCATCTATGTGCCGGAAAGCCGCTTCCATTCGACGCTCAACACCGGCGACCAGCCGATGCAGCTCTTCGTCGTCTATTCGCCCGCGGGGCCTGAGTTGGCACTTCGCGATCTGCCGGATTTCAGGCTGCTGCCGGCGGGGCAATAGTAGATTTAATTCCTGTCCAGGGCAGCGCTGCCCCTCATTGTCCTGCCGGACATTTCTCCCCGAATAGTGACGGGGAGAAAGACGCTTTCATCTGCGCTTTCGCCAATTTTCGAAGTTGCAAGACGAGCGCCGAGATAGCAGCAGCTCCCTTCTCCCCGTCACTATACGGGGAGAAGGTGCCGGCAGGCGGATGAGGGGCAGCGCCAGCCTTTCGCTTTATGCAGCCCCACCCCTGTTCCACCCCCTACCGCGATCGCCGAACATCACATAACCGCTGTCCGTCACCGCGACCGTATCCTCCAGCTTGATGAAACCACGCGTCGGGTGGAGCATGGTCGTCTCGACCGACAGCACCATGTTCTTTTCCAGCGGCTTTGCCGCATAGGTGCCTTCATAGGCGACCGGATGGTTGGTCATCAGGAACGGCGCCTCATGCGTGATCAGCCCCATGCCATGGGCGAAAAAATCCGTATAGGCCGCGACCTTCGAGGCCTTCAGCAGGCTTTCCGCATGCGAAATCATGTCGCCGCCCAGCGTGCCTGCCTTGACCTTTGAAAAGGCTGCCTGCTGCACCGCTTCGACCTCGGCCAGCAGATCCTCCAGCTCGGCATCCGGCTCGCCGAGCACGCCCATTCGGCAGAGGTCGCCGATATAGCCGTGATAATTGCCGCCGGAATCGATCGACAGCACCTCGCCCTTTTTCCACGCCTGGCTGGACGAAGCGCGGTTGTGGCTGGAGCCCAGCGTCAGCAGGCAATATTCGAAATGCGCGCCGCGATTGGTCTCCTCGCGCCTTAGCCGCTCGATGATATCGGCCTTTGTTGTTCCTTCGCGCGCCCAGGCGATCGTCGCCAGCATCGAGTCGGTGATCAGTTCGGACGCGATGCGCAGCTGCTCCAGCTCCGCCTCGGTCTTGATGGCGCGCATGCTCTCAAGCATGCCGGTCGCATCGATCAGCTTCGCGTCCGGCAACGCCTTGCGGACCAGCGCATAGGCGTCGGACGGCAGGAAGCCCGGCTCGATGCCGATGCGGGCGGCTTCCTTGCCGATCTTGCGTAGGTGCTCCACTGCCAGATTGGCGGCATCGAGCGTGCCCCAGCAGGCGGCGTGCAAGGTCGGCGTCCAGAACGGATGGTTCTGATGCTCGCCGCCTTCCATCTTGTTGCCGATATAGGCCGCATGCTCCGGCCCGCCCTTCTCATAAAGCACGATCGGCAGATAGCGGCTGTGGCCGATGGCATCCATCGCCGCGAAGAAGATGAACTTGTAGCCGCCGAGCAGATATTGCGTGTTGTGCTTGGAGGTGGCGAAGAGCACGTCGATGCCGGCCTCTTCCATCAACCGGTCCACCCGCGCCTGGTCGAACGGAACGCTGCTGACCTCGGCCTTGCCCGGAGCAATGTTCATCTGCCTCTCCCTATCTTCATCGGCTGCAGGAGCGCCGAACGTTATGATTTATGGCTGTCAGTCAAATCTGCATCATTTTGGCCGCTCTGGTCTAGCCAGAATTGACCAAATGGCGCCAAGGGCGATTTCTGTCTGAGCCTCGGCACCTGCTTCGTCATAATCTGGTCCTACCAGACAAGGACATCGGAGTGTCTTTCGACTGGCTGGTCCAGCGGACGGAAATTTCAAAGCCAAGCCATGATGCGCCAAATCCGTCTCTGGCGAAACCGTTGCCGAGAGCCATAATCACGGCATTGGCGCACCTGCCACGGTGCGAAGAGGGGAGTTTGAACGATGTCCGAATTCACGATTTCACGCCGCGGCCTGCTGGCCGGTTCGGCCCTGCTGCTGGCTTCGACCGCGCTGCCGACCATCGGCTTTGCGCAGACGCCGAAGAAGGGCGGCCGTCTCGTTCTGGCCGCCGATTCCGAACCGCGCAACCTCAACCCGGCGATCGTCGCCTCCAACGGCGTCTTCTTCATCTCCAGCAAGATCGTCGAGACGCTGGCCGAAGCCTCCTTCGACGGCAAGGACGGGCTTCAGCCGCGGCTCGCGCTTTCCTGGGAAGGTGCGGCCGACGGCCTGTCGGTGACCTTCAGATTGCGCGACGGCGTCAAATGGCATGACGGCAAGCCCTTCACCGCCGCCGACGTCGCCTTCTCAGCGCTGCAGATCTGGAAGCCGCTGCAGAATCTCGGCCGCACCGTGTTCAAGGATCTGGAGGCCGTCGACACACCGGACGACCTCACCGCAATCTTCAAATTCGCCAAACCGACGCCGTTCCAGCTGATCCGCAACGCGCTGCCGGCGCTGTCGAGCGTCGTGCCGAAGCACCTTTATGAGGTGGGCAAGATCGAGGAAAACCCGGCCAACAACGCGCCGGTCGGCACCGGTCCGTTCAAATTCGCCGAATACAAGGCCGGCCAATATTACCGGCTGACGAAGAACGACGCCTATTGGGGTAAGGACGAGCCCTATCTCGACGAGATCGTCTACCAGGTGCTGCCGGACCGCACGTCCGCCGCGGCTGCGCTCGAAGCCGAAGAGATCCAGCTCGCCGCCTTCTCCGCCGTGCCGCTCGCCGATCTCGACCGGATCTCCAAGGTGCCGGGACTGAAGGTCATCACCAAGGGTTATGAGGGGCTGACCTATCAACTCGTCGTCGAGATCAACCACCGCCGCAAGGAACTGGCCGATCTGAAAGTGCGGCAGGCAATCGCCCATGCCATCGACAAGGATTTCGTCGTCAAGACGGTCTTCCTCGGCTACGCCGCGACCGCCACCGGCCCGGTGCCGAAGAACGACCCGCAATTCTACACCGCCGACGTGCCGACCTATCCTTTCGACGTCGCCAAGGCCAATGCGCTGCTGGACGAAGCCGGTTACAAGCGCGCCGATGACGGCAAGCGCTTCGCGCTGAAGCTTTTGCCGGCTCCCTATTTCAACGAGACGAAGCAGTTCGGCGATTACCTGCGCCAGGCGCTCGCTGCCATCGGCATCGACGCCGAGATCGTCAACAACGACTCGGCCGCCCACATCAAGGCCGTCTACACCGACCATGCCTTCGACCTCGCCGTCGGCCCGCCGGTGTTCCGCGGCGATCCGGCGATCTCGACCACCATCCTGGTGCAGAGCGGCATTCCCGACGGCGTCCCCTTCTCCAACCAGGGCGGCTACAAGAACGCAGAGCTCGACGCGCTGATCGTCAAGGCGTCCGAGACGCTCGACACCTCGGCTCGCACCGAGCTCTACAAGGAGTTCCAGAAGAAGGTGGCTGCCGATTTGCCGCTGATCAACGTTGCGGAGTGGAGTTTTATCAGCGTCGCGCGCGATAGGGTGGGCAACATCGCCAACAACCCGCGCTGGGCGGTGTCGAACTGGGCGGACACCTATTTGGCGGGCTGATCCGGCACTTGCGGATCGGCAGTCGGGGTGCTCAGCTTCGAGAATGAGAGTTCCTTACCGTAGAGCGCGACCTCGGAGGATTGCGAGCAGCGTCCTTTCGCCATGACCCGCGCCCTCCGCCTCCTCCGCCGCCGTCTCGTCGGCAGCGTCTTCGTGCTGCTCATCGTCGTCATCGGCAGCTTCCTTCTTCTCGAAGCCGCGCCAGGCGATGCGGTCGACGCCTATATCGTCTCGACCGGCGGCGACGCCGGCATGATCGAACTGCTGCGCCACCGCTGGGGCCTCGACCAGTCGGAACTGACGCGGCTCGCCAACTACCTCTGGGCGCTGCTGCATTTCGATCTCGGGCAGTCCGTCACCTTCTCGCGGCCGATCCGCGACATCATCCTTGAACGCTTGCCGACCACGCTGGTCCTGATGGGCAGCGCCACCGCGCTTTCCTTCGGCCTCGGCTCCGCGCTCGGCGTCTATGCCGGTGCGCGACCTGGCAGCTTTCGCGACCGCTTCCTGTCGATCGGATCGCTGGCGCTCTATGCCGTGCCCGGCTTCTGGCTCGGCCTTGTGCTCATCGTCGTCTTCGCCGTCGATTTGCGCTGGCTACCGATCGGCGGCATCGAGACCATCGCCTCCGGCAAAACCGGGTTTTCCCGCGCCACCGACATCGCCATCCATCTCGTATTGCCGGTCTCGGCGCTCGGCTTCATCTATCTGGCGCTCTATCTGCGCATGATGCGCGCCGGCATGGCCGAGGCCTGGCGGCAGGATTTTGTCCTTGCCGCTCGCGCGAGGGGATTGACGCGGCGCCGCATCGTGCTTGCTCATGTTGCCCGCAACGCGCTCTTGCCATTGGTCACCATGCTCGGCCTGCAATCGGCTCAGATGCTTGGCGGCAGCGTCGTCATCGAGAGCGTCTTTGCCGTGCCCGGCCTCGG
Organism: Mesorhizobium sp. WSM3859; assembly: GCF_002295065.1. Classification (GTDB taxonomy): domain Bacteria; phylum Pseudomonadota; class Alphaproteobacteria; order Rhizobiales; family Rhizobiaceae; genus Mesorhizobium. The sequence goes on along the minus strand of NZ_NSGG01000012.1, from coordinate 22,191 downwards.
CCGCCTGGCGCAGGAAGCCGTGGCCGGACGCGACACGCCGCTGCTGCTCGGCATCATCCTGGTTAGCGCCATCCTCGTCGTCATCATCAACCTTCTGGTCGACCTCGCCTACGCTGTCCTCGATCCGCGCGTCGGCGCAGGCGAGGCAAGCGCATGAACTGGCTACGCCATTTCTTCCGCACCCCGGAAGCGGTCGCGGGCGCGCTTATCCTCGCCCTGCTGGCCGCGATGGCGCTGGCGGCGCCGCTGCTCTTCCCGGGCGACCCGCAGGCGATCGCCGGCCCGGCGCTGCTGCCGCCATTTCAGGACTGGTCGCTGCCGCTCGGTACCGACCGCCTCGGCCGCGACGTGCTGGCCGAGCTTTTCCACGGCGCCCGCACCTCGCTCGCGGTTGGGCTGGCGGCAGCCGCGGCGGCGCTCCTGATCGGTGCCGTTGTCGGTACTCTGGCCGGCTTCGCCGGCGGCCTGATCGACGAGGCGCTCATGCGCATCACCGACGCCTTTCAGACCGTGCCGAGCTTTCTTCTCGCGCTCGCCTTTGTCAGCATTGTCGGTCCCTCGCTGGGCGTCGTCGTCGCCGCGATCACGCTCGGCGCCTGGACCGGACCCGCGCGCGTCGCCCGCGCGGAGGTTCTCTCGATCCGCGAACGCGACTATGTTGCCGGCGCGCGCGTCATCGGCATGCACCCGCTGGAGATTGCTTTTCGCGAGGTGCTTCCCAACGCGCTCCCGCCGGTGCTGGCGCTGTCTTCCGTGATCGTCGCGGCGGCGATCCTGACAGAGGCAGCGCTCTCCTTCCTTGGGCTCGGCGACCCCAACCGCGTCACCTGGGGCGGCATGATCTCCGAGGGGCGCACTGTTTTGCGAACCGCCCCGTTTCTGTCGATCGTTCCCGGCGTTGCGCTCGTGCTGACCGTTCTCGGCGTCTATCTCGCTGGGGAGGGCGTGGTGGAAAGCACCGCAGTGCGCAGGAGCCTGTCGTGACGGTGTTGCTTTCCATTCGGGATCTGTCGGTGCGGTATCAGCGCGACGGTGTGGCGGCGCTGAAAGGTGTGAGCCTGGACGTTCTCGCAGGCGAGCGCCTGGCGATCATTGGCGAAAGCGGCTCGGGCAAGAGCACCCTGGCACTGGCGGTTGCGGGGTTGTTGGCGAGGGGTGTGGAGATTGGCGGACGCATGGATTGGTTCCTGCCGGCAAGCGCTGGCGCCAAGGCCCCCCTCTCTGTCCTGCCGGACATCTCCCCCTCAAGGGGGGAGATTGGCAGTTCCGTCGCCGGCCCTCTTCTTGCGGCCTCGAAGATTGGCGAAGGCGGAGATCACAGCGTAATCTCCCCCCTTGAGGGGGAGATGTCCGGCAGGACAGAGAGGGGGGCGAAGGATCGCCAACCGTCCGCACTTGCCACAAGCCACCCCCTCCTCGGTCGCGACATCGGCTTTGTCTTCCAGGACCCCTCCTCCAGCCTCGACCCGGTCATGCCAATCGGCAAGCAGATCGCCGAGGTCGCGCACACGCATCTCCACCTCACTTGGCGCGAAGCCATCGCCAAGGCCAAAACCCTGCTCGAACGCGTCCGCCTCCCCAATCTCGACGCCACCCTCCACGCCTACCCCCACCAGCTCTCCGGCGGCCAGAAGCAGCGCGTGGCCATCGCCGCGGCAATCGCCGCCGCACCGAAACTCCTGATCGCCGACGAAGCGACCAGCGCGCTCGACACCATCGTCCAGGCCGAGATCGTTTCCCTGATCCGCCGGTTGGTGGCCGAGGACGGCATGACGCTCATCTTCATCAGCCACGACATCGCGCTCGCAGCTTCCCTTGCCGATCGTATCGCGGTGCTGCGCCATGGCGAACTGGTCGAACTCGGCGAGACCGACCAGATCCTCAACGCGCCGCGCCACGCCTACACGCGCGCATTGCTCGACGCCCATCTCGGTCTCGACGCGGAGCCCTTGTTCGACCGGCAAGGCAGCCCGGCATGAGCGTGCTTACCGTCTCCAGTCTCGCCAAGCGCTACCGCCGCGGCGGCAAGCCTTTCGCGGCAGTCGACGACGTGTCCTTCGAAATCAACCCGGCCGAAACGCTGGCGGTTGCCGGCCCCTCCGGCAGCGGCAAATCTACGATCGCCAAGCTGGTGCTGCGGCTGATCGAGCCCGATGCCGGCCGCATTGATTTCGAAGGGCAGGACTTGCTTGCGCTGTCGGGCGCTACGCTGCGCGCCAAGCGCGCGAAGGTGCAAATGGTGTTCCAGGATCCGCTCGCCGCCTTCAATCCCCGCGCCACCGTGGCGCGCGTGCTCGACGACCCTTTGCGCACCCATAACATCGCTTCGCGCGCCGATCGCCCGCGCCGGATCGCGGCACTGCTGGAGCGCGTCGGCCTCGACGCCGGCCTTGCTGCGCGCGCCATCCACGAGATTTCCGGCGGCCAGCGCCAGCGCGTTGCGATCGCGCGCGCCATCGCCACGCGGCCGTCGCTGATCGTGCTCGATGAGGCCGTCTCGGCGCTCGACGTATCGGTGCGTGGACAGATCCTGGAATTGCTGCTCGACCTGCAACGGCAGGAACGCATCGCCTATCTGTTCATTTCGCATGATCTCGGTGTCATCCGCGCCGTCGCCCATCGCGTCGTCATCCTCGATGCCGGTCGGATCGCCGAGAGCGGCGATGCCCGCGACGTCATCGCCAAACCGCAATCGGCGATCGGCAAGGCGCTGGTCGCGGCGACACCAAGACTGATCAGGAACCGACCATGATCCCGCAAAGTGGCAACCGATCTGCGGACAAGATCATGGTCAAACTACAAAATCAGGATGCGTCATGACCGACCCCCACGCCGCCAGAGCCGAAAAACTGTCGCGCGAGCTTGATTCCGCCTTCCGCAACCGCGCCGATCTCTACCGCCTGATCCTCGACGAACTGATCGCCGAGCTCGGCGCCGAGAAGGCCGAGGCGGTGATGATCCGCAGCATCGAGAAGCGCGGCCGGGAAGTCGCGGCAGCGGCTTTCGCCAACTTCGGCCCCAACGACGCGCCGGCGATCGGCGAAGCGTTCCTCTCCGTCAGCCCTGACGGCGGGCGCATGTATCCGACCGACGTCGATCGCGGGCCGGACCACATCGCCTTCAAGGTAAAGCGCTGCCCGCTGAAGGACGCCTGGGCCGAGGCCGGCGTCGGCGAGGAAAAACTTGCCACGCTCTGCCGCATCGCCGGCGCCTTCGACCGCGGCCTGTTCGAGGCGACCGGCGTGCGCTTCGCCAATGTCACCTGGACGCCGGGCCACGGCTCCGACTGTTGCCACATCGCGCTGACCAACCGCGACGCCTAAAGCAATTCCAGGAAAAGTGCGCAGCGGTTGGGCTCGGCGACTCGCCGTAGCCTTCCGTCCGGAATTGCGCAACAACAAAGAGACTAGCCGGCTACAGCCCTAACCGTCGGCAAAGACGTGCAGCTCGCCGCCCGCCTCGTCGATCGCGGCGCGCAGTTCGGCTGCCGGCTCGCTGTCGGTGACGACATCGGAAATCTCGTTCAGCGCGCAGACGCGCTCCAGGCCGCTGCGGCCGAACTTGTCGTTGGTGACGACCAGCATCGTCGACAGCGACCGCCTCATCATCGCCCGCTTCACCGCCGCCGCGCCCGAGATCATGTCGCTCGGCCCCTCGGCGTTCAGCGCCGAGGCGCCGATGATGGCGACGTCGGCATTGTAGCGGCGCACGAATTCGACCGTGTCCTCGCCCAGCACCGCGGCCTCGCGGCTGTCATAGGTGCCGGGGCAGAGGATGACGCGGAAGCCGGGATTGGCACCGGCCACCGAGGCGACGCCGATGGAGTTGGTGATAATCGTCAGGTCTCGGCCGTGTTGCGACAGGCTGCGCGCCACCTCGTAGGTGGTCGACCCGCCGTCGATCATCACGATCGAGCCTTTCTCGATCAGCCCGGCCGCGCCGCGCCCGATGCGGGCCCGCTCCTCGACCATTGTAAGGCCGCGTTCGGCGATCACCGGTTCCGACGTCACCAGCGAGATAGTGGCGCCGCCATAGGTGCGGTTGATGAGCCCCGCATCACCGAGCTCGATCAGATCGCGGCGGATGGTCTCGCCGGCGACGCCGATGCGGCGCGCCAGCTTCGAGATACGGATCGAGGCGGAGCGCCGGACCTCCGACAGGATCAGCTCATGTCGTTCCTTCTTCGTCAGTCGGCCCGGCTCGATGTTCATCGGTCTTCCCTAGCTGCAACACCGAAGACTCGTCCCCGGCGCCGCCAAACATTAGCCACGCCGGGGGCAGGAAAGCCAGCCCGGGGTCTGTTGGGATTCAGGTAAGCACCGGAAGCGCAGGAGACCGCCATTTGCAGGCCGGCCTCACCTGAATATCAATAGACCCTCAGTGCCTGAGCCGGTCGCGCATGGCGTACCAAAGCATGCCGAGCACATAGAGCGGCCCGCGCAACGCGGTGCCGCCGGGGAACGGCATCGGCGTCAGCGTCGAGAACAGGTCGAGCCGCGAGGCGTCGCCTGTGATCGCTTCCGCCAAAAGCTTGCCCGACAGCGTCGACAGGATGACGCCCTTGCCGGAATAGCCATGCGCGAAATAGACCTCGCCATAGTGCCCGACATGCGGCAGGCGCGACGTCGTCACCGACACCAGCCCGCCCCACGCGTGGTAGATGCGGCAGCCCTTGAGTTGTGGAAAGGTCTTTTCCAAATGCGGCCGCACGAAGCCGGCGATGTCGGCCGGCGGCGACGGCGTGTAGCGCTCGCCGCCGCCGAACAGCAGGCGGCCATCCGCCGACATGCGGTAGTAGTTGACCACGAACAGCGTGTCCGAGACGGCGACATTGGCCGGGATGACGTCGGCCTTTCCGTCCAGCGGCTCGGTGGCGACGATGTAGTTGCCGACCGGCATGATGCGGCTGTTGACGCGCGGCTCCAATCCTTTCAACAGCGCATCGCCGGCCAGCACAACATGCCGGGCCCGGACCGATCCTTTGTCGGTGAACACCCGGATCGACGGCTCGCGCTCCAGCCGGACCGCAACCGAATTCTCATGGATGACGACGCCGGCGCTGACCGCCGCGCGGGCAAGCCCCAGCGTGTAGTTGAGCGGATGCATGTGGCCGCCGAGCGGCTCGAACACCGCGCCTTGGTAGGGCGTGTCGACCATCTGCCGCGCCTCAGCCGCCGACAGGATCTCGACATCGGTGAACTTCATCACCTTGGCGAGGCATTCGGCTTCGTCTTCGAAGTCGCGCACATCCGAAGCGCTGACCGCGCCGACCAGGTGCCCGGTCTGGCGCAGATCGCATTCGATGCCGTAGCGCTCGATGATGTCGAGCACCAGCCCGCGTGCCTCGAAGGCGAGGTCGAACAGCGCCTTCGCCCGCTCCGGCCCGAAGGACTTGACCAGCCCCTTGGCGCCCTTGCGCAGCCCGGGGATCATCTGGCCGCCATTGCGGCCCGAGGCGCCCCAGCCGATCTTACCGCCCTCGAGCAGCACCACCTTCAGCCCGCGTTCAGCCGCATGCAGCGCCGCCGAAAGGCCGGTGCAGCCGCCGCCCACCACCACCAGGTCGGCTTCGACATCGCCGGCAAGTGCCGGATGGTCGGGCGCCGGATTGGCCGTCGCGACATAATAGGATTTGCCGATATCGAGACCGGAATTGAAACCTGTCGAACGCGAAGCCATGGTCACACCTTGAGCAGCAGGTGGTCGCGTTCCCAGGACGTCACGACGCTCTGGAACAGGTCGAGCTCAACGCTCTTCACGCGCAGATAGGTCTGGAAGAAATCCTTGCCGAGCAACGCCCGGACGGGCTCGCAGGCGGCGAAACGATCGAGCGCTTCCTCCATCGTCTTTGGCAGCGTGCTCTTGCTTTTATAGGCATTGCCGAAGGCTTCCGGCGAGCGCGCAAGCTTCTCCTCGATGCCGAGATAGCCGGCGATCAGCGAGCCGGCCATGGCAAGGTAGGGATTGGCGTCCGCTCCCGGCAGCCGGTTCTCGATGCGGCGGGCGGCGCGGCCGCCCATCGGCACGCGCAGGCCGCAGGAGCGATTGTCGTGCGACCACTCGATGTTGGCCGGAGCGCTGTGGTTCGGGCGGATACGCCGGTAGGAATTCACGTTGGGCGCGAACAGCGGCATGATCTCGGGGATGTATTTCTGCAGGCCGCCGATGAAATGCGCGAACATTTCGCTGTCCTCGCCGTCTTCGCCGGCGAACAAGGGTTCGCCCTTCCGGTCGACGATCGACATGTGCAGATGCATCGAGCTGCCCGCCTGCGCGGCGATCGGCTTGGCCATGAAGGTGGCGTGCATGCCGTTCGCCTGCGCCGCCTGTCTGGCGAGGCGCTTGAACAGCAGCACCTTGTCGGCGAGCGCCAGCGGATCGCCATGCAGGAGATTGATCTCGAGCTGCGCCGTGCCGGATTCATGGATCAGCGTCTCCAGCGGCAGCCCGGTGACAGCGGCATGGTCGTATATCCGTTGCGTCACCGCTTCGAACTCCTCCATCGCCTGCATGTCGTAAGGATGCTGCACGCTTTCCGGACGGCCGTTGCGCCCGGTTGGCGCGGTGATCGGGCGATCCGGATCCGGGTTTGGCGCCGTCAGATAGAATTCAAGTTCCGGCGCCATCACCGCGCGCCAGCCGCGCTGCTCATAAAGCTCAAGCACCGCCCTCAGCACATGGCGCGGCGAAGCCATCCACGGCCGTTCGTCCATGTGGAACGTATCGGCGAAAACATAGGCTCTGCCGGCACTGCCGGGCGCAAGGCACAGGCTCGAAACGTCGGGCACCATGCGCATGTCCGGATCGGAATAGGCAAAGCCCTCGTCGATAGAGCCGGAATAGCGGCCATCGATCGCCACCAGGAACGCGCTGCTCGGCAAATAGAGCGCGCGGTCGTCGAGCGACTTGAGGAACTTGGCGACCGGCAAGGTCTTGCCGCGCAACACGCCGTTGACGTCCGGCACGAAGCATTCGACTTCGTTGATCGCGTGCGTCTTCAGCCAGCTTTGCGTGTCCGCGCCGGGGAATGAGGTGTTCAGATTGTCAGGCATTGCTCATGTCCATACGAAGGAGAGATCGCTTCGGCGGGCATGTCCGTTCCGGGTGGGGCGTTATCTAAGCTGCGTTATCCGAGGACGGACGCCCGCCTGATGGCCGGCCGAAGGGCCGGGTGCGACGCGCCTTGCACCCCTTCGGTCCAACCGTCGCGAACGACATGCGAGCCCACCTTGGTCTCCTCCGCGCGCTGCAGATTCTCGTGGCGGCAGCAGCGCATGATCAGTGATACCCCGCGCGCGCAAAAGAAAAACCGCAGGCAACAAAATGCCTGGCGCGGTATTGCTGGTTTGCGGCTTGCATGACTGATCCTGTCAAAGTGAGCTTATGATTTGACCGATCATCGCCGCTGGCGCAAGTCCGCTTAGCTGGACCAGATCAGCCGATGCTCTCGCCGCCATCCACGACTAGGGCCTGTCCGGTCGAGATCATCGACGCACGGATAGGCTGAGCCTCGACTCCATCGGGTTCGGGACCGCAAACACCGCGCTTGCCTCGCTGACGATCGAAACGTGGTCCCGCGCCGCCTTGCCTGCAGCCGCGCCGTCGCCCCGCATGATCGCGGTGACGATGACGTCATGTTCCTGCCAGGATTTGGCCAGCCGGCCCGGCAGCATGAACTGCGCGCGCCGGAACGGCGCCAGCCGGCTGCGGGTCGTCACGGTCAGATCATGGATATGCGTGCTGTGCGCGCCGCGATAAAGCCTGCTGTGGAAGTCGGTGTTGAAATACTCGTAGTCCTCCTCGGCGCCGAGCTGCACCAGACGCGCCGACCCCTGATGCTCGAGCTCCAGCGAGCGGCGCTCTGCGCTGGTCATGCGCTCGGCCGAGAAGCGCGCGCAGATCGCTTCCAGCTCGGCCATGCTCTCGAACATCGAGGCCAGATGCTCCTGCGTGATCACGGCGACGATGGCGCCCCTGTTGGGCCGCCTTTCGACCAGCCCCATGGCGCTCAACTGGCCGAGCGCCTCCCGGACCGGCGTGCGCGAGACGTCGAAGCGGGCGGCAAGCGAGCCCTCGTCGAGCCTTTCACCGGGACGCAGATAGCCGGTGACGATGCGGTCGGCGATCGCCCGCACCATCTGATCCACGGTCGTCCCCGACCTGACCAAGCCGCGCTTTCCCGACACGTCTCCTCCGCCCAGTTTATTGCGGACGGCCCGCAAGGTGGACGGCCCACGGGCAGTTTCGACTCAAGGCCGCATCCCTGTATGCCTAGATTTTGACCTCAATGTCAAATTGATTACTTTTCAGTCAAAAAGTGCATGCACTTGCCTTCGGTTTATGCAGGCCTTCTAAATTCATCTGTTGATTTTATTACAGAAAATCAGAAAAAGGAACTGGCACAGCGATTGCATGCACTTTCCTGACGAGGCGTTAACCGACCCCACCAGGGTCCAAGAAAGGGGAGCATTCGATATGACCGGGAAATTCATGCTTAGCCGCCGCGACCTGCTCAAGACCACCGCCGCCGGAGCGGCGCTCGGTCTGGCCTCGGCCGCCTTTCCGATCCGCGCCGCGCGCGCCGCCGCCGCGACCGTCGGCTTCATCTATGTTGGCCCGAAGGATGACTATGGCTACAACCAGGCGCATGCCGAAGGTGCTGCGTCGCTGAAGGGCGTCGAAGGCATCTCCATCGTCGAGGAAGAGAACGTCCCCGAGACCGTCGACGTCCAGAAGACGATGGAATCGATGATCAATCTCGACGGCGCCTCGCTGATCTTCCCGACCTCCTTCGGTTATTTCGATCCGCATATGCTGGCCATGTGCGCCAAATTCCCCGACGTGCAGTTCCGCCATTGTGGCGGCATGTGGAACAAGGACAAGCATCCGATGAACGCCGGCTCCTATTTCGGCTATATCGGCATGGGCCAGTACCTGAACGGCGTGGTCGCCGGCCACACCACCAAGTCGAAGAAGCTCGGCTTCGTCGCCGCCAAGCCGATCCCGCAGGTCCTGCTCAACATCAACTCCTTCCTGCTCGGCGCGCGCTCGGTCGATCCTGCAATCACCTGTCAGGTGATCTTCACCGGCGAATGGTCGCTGGCGGTGAAGGAGGCCGAGGCCACCAATGCGCTGATCGACCAGGGCGCCGATGTCGTCACCTGCCATGTCGACAGCCCCAAGGTGGTGGTCGAGACGGCTGCCGGACGCGGCGCCTTCATCTGCGGCTACCACGCCAACCAGAGCCCGCTGGCGCCGGAAAAATACCTGACCGGCGCGGAATGGAACTGGGCCAAGGTCTACAAGATGTTCGTCGACGACCTCATCGCCGGCAAGCCGCTGCCCAATTTCACGCGCGGCGGCCTTGCCGACGGCTTCGTCAAGATGAGCCCGCTCGGCCCCGCCGTCGGCGAAGCGGCGCGCAAGCAGTTCGACGCCACGCTGGCCGAAATGATGAAGGGCGGCTTCTCCGTCATCAAGGGACCGTTGAAGAGCAACAAGGGCACCGTCGTCGCGACCGAAGGCCAGGCCTTCGTCGAGACCGCCATCGAACTCGAAAGCATGGACTATCTCGTCGAGGGCGTCGTCGGTTCGACGGCCTGAGGCATTGCGTGTCGCCCAAAAGTGCACAGCGGTTTTGGGATGACGACACGCATCCGAACAAGGGCTTGAAGCACGCTTCAAGCGCGAGCCGAGCGGAGACGGGGACTATGGCGGACACTGTGAGCAGCCCGGACGTGCGGACCATCCTCGATGCCAGGGGATACCGGGCGGCACTCGAATGGACCGCCAGGCGGGCGGAAGCCTTCGTCATTCCGCTCGCGGCGCTGGTCGTCGGCATGGTGCTGTTCAGCCTGTTCGTCCTGGCTGTCGGCAAGTCGCCGGTCCAGCTCTATGAGACGATGTGGCGGGGCGGCTTCGGCTCCTGGTTCTCGATCCAGAACTCGCTGTCGCGCGGCGCGCCGCTTCTGCTTGCGGCGCTCTGCGTGGCGCTGCCGGCGCGCCTTGGCCTGGTCGTGATCGGCGGCGAAGGCGCGATCGTGCTGGGCGGCGTCGCCGCGGCCGCCATCGGCGTGGCGCTGAACGGCGCGCCGTCTTTTCTTGTTATCCTTCTCATGGGCGTGGGGGGCGCAGCCGCCGGCGGCACCTGGATAGGTGTCGTCGGCGCGCTCCGCCACTATCGCGCCGTCAACGAGACCATCTCCAGCCTGCTGATGGCCTATATCGCCATCGCCCTGATGAACCATCTGGTGGAAGGACCGCTGCGTGACCCGGCCTCGCTGAACAAGCCCTCGACCCAGCCGCTGGCCGACATCTACCGCATCGGCAACATACCGGGCATGGAGGTGCATTGGGGCCTGGTGGTCGGCATCCTCGCCTGCGTGCTCTCCTGGCTGCTAATCGAGAAGACTCGCTGGGGCTTCGCCGCCCGCATCGCTGGCGGCAATGTCAGGGCAGCGCAGGTCCAGGGGCTGGCCGTCGGGCCGCTGATCGTCGGCTTCACCGCACTGGCGGGTGGTTTCGCCGGCCTTGCCGGCATGCTGGAGGTCGCGGCCGTGCAGGGCAGCGCCAACGGCTCGCTTGCCGCCGGCTACGGCTATACCGGCATCCTCGTCGCCTTCCTCGCCCGCCACAACCCGCTTGCCATCATCCCCGTCGCCATCCTGCTCGGCGGCATCGACGCGTCCGGCGGCCTGATCCAGCGCCGCATGGATCTGCCCGACGCGACTGTGCTCGTGCTGCAGGGCATGCTTTTCATCGTCATCCTGTTCAGCGAGACCTTCTACGGCCGCTTCAAGCTCTTCAACCCGGACCTCTGGCAGAGGAGCACCTGATGGAAACGACCGACATCGGCCTGTGGGGCGTGCCGCTCGCGATGCTGGGCGGCGCCATCCGCGTCTCCACACCCTTCATCTTCGTCTCGCTCGGCGAAGCCATCACCGAGCGCTCCGGTCGCATCAATCTCGGCCTCGAAGGCACGCTGGTGTTCGGCGCCATGAGCGCCTACGCGGTCGCGGTGATGACCGGCTCGCCATGGCCCGGCCTGCTGGCAGCGGCGCTTGCCGGCCTCTGTTTCGGTCTCTTCCATGGCTGGATCTGCAAATTCCCGAAGGTCAACGACATCGCCATCGGCATCGCCCTGATGCTGTTCGGTACGGGACTCGCCTTCTTTTTCGGCAAGCCCTTCATCCAGCCCTCGGCGCCCGACCTGCCGGCAATCGCCTTCGGCGCCTGGTCCGACATCCCGCAGGTGCAGGCGGCGCTCAACGTCAACGTGCTGTTCCTGATCGGTGCCGCTCTTGCCGTTTTCCTCTGGTGGGCCTTCCGCAACACGCGCATCGGCCTGATCGTGCGCGTGGTCGGCGACAGCGCCGATGCCGCGCGCGCCATGGGTCTCAACCCCAACACGGTCAGGCTGCTGGCCACCGGCGTCGGCGGCGCGCTGGCCGGCATCGGCGGCGCCTATCTGTCGCTCTACTATCCAGGCAGTTGGACCGAGCGCATCTCGTCCGGCCAGGGGCTTATGGCGGTGGCGCTGGTCATCTTCGCGCGCTGGAATCCGCTTGGCTGCTTCGCTGCCGCGCTCCTGTTCGGCGGCGCCGGCGCGCTCGGCCCGGCGCTGCAGTCGGTGGGCGTCACGCAGGGCTACTACCTCTTCTACGCCGCGCCCTACATCCTCACCCTCATCATCATGATCGCCACCTCGTCGCCGAGCCGCACGCTCGCCGGCGCGCCCGGCGAACTGTCGATCACCAAATGACCGCGCACCACGAACCGCTCGCAAGACCGGAGTTTTCGCCATGAACGCCAGAGCCGAGATCCCCCAGCGCTACATCGATGCCGATCCCTATCCCTGGCCCTATAATGGCGATCTCCGGCCGGACAACACGGCGCTGATCATCATCGACATGCAGACCGATTTCTGCGGGCCCGGCGGCTATGTCGACCATATGGGCTACGACCTGTCGCTGGTCCGCGCACCAATCGAGCCGATCAAGTCTGTCCTGTCGGCTATGCGAGCCAAGGGCTACCCCATCATCCATACCCGCGAGGGCCATCGCCCCGACCTCGCCGACCTGCCCGCCAACAAGCGCTGGCGCTCGCGCCGCATCAATGCCGGCATCGGCGATCCCGGCCCGTGCGGGCGTATCCTGGTACGCGGCGAGCCGGGCTGGGACATCATCCCCGACCTCTATCCGGCCGAGGGCGAGCCGATCATCGACAAGCCCGGCAAGGGCTCGTTCTGCGCAACCGATCTCGAGCTGATCCTCAACCAGCGCGGCATCGAAAACATCGTGCTCACCGGCATCACCACCGATGTCTGCGTGCACACCACCATGCGCGAAGCCAACGACCGCGGCTTCGAATGCGTGATGCTGGAGGATTGCTGCGGAGCGACCGACTACGGCAACCACCTGGCGGCGATCAAGATGATCAAGATGCAGGGTGGCGTTTTCGGCGCGGTGTCGAATTCGGCAGCGCTCGTCGCGCAGCTGCCGTGAGGAGCCGGCGATGAGCGGAACGCATAGAAAGGCGACCGGCGTCGAGACCATCGGCATGACCATGCGCTTCGGCGCCTTCACCGCGCTGGACGATGTCTCCATCAAGGTGCCGGCAGGCTCCTTCCATGCCCTGCTCGGCGAGAACGGCGCCGGCAAGTCGACGCTGGTCAAATGCATGATGGGTTTCTATCACCCGACATCGGGCGACATGCTGGTCGACGGACGCCAGGTCGAGATCGCCAGCCCGAGGGACGCATCGGCGCTCGGCCTCGGCATGGTCTACCAGCATTTCACGCTCGTGCCGTCCCTGACGGGCGCCGAGAACCTGGTCATCTCGCGCGAAAAAGTGCCGGGCGTCATCGACTGGCGCAAGGAGCGCACAGCACTTGGCCAATTCATGGAGCGCATGCCCTTCAAGCTGCCGCTCGACGTCAAGGTGGCCGAGCTCGCCGCCGGCGAGAAGCAGAAGCTGGAGATCATCAAGCAGCTTTATCTCGGCCGCAATTTCCTGGTGTTGGACGAGCCGACATCCGTGCTCACCCCGGGCGAGGCGCAGGAAGTGCTCGGCCTGGTCCGCGGCATGACCAAGGCCGGCGACCTCACCGTGCTGATGATCTCGCACAAGTTCCACGAGGTCACCGCATTCGCCGACGACATCACGGTGCTGCGCAAGGGCAGGCTCACCGGGACCGGCAAGGTCTCCGATCTCACCCACAAGGCGATGGCGGCGATGATGATCGGCGACCAGCCGATCGCCGCGCTCGACAGCCGCGCGGCGCCGAAGCCGGACGCCGAGATCGTGCTCAAGGTGAAGGCGCTGAAGGCGCCGGACCGCACCGGGCTGAAGTCGATCGACATCGCCGATCTCGGGGTGCGTTCGGGAGAGATCGTCGGCATCGCCGGTATCTCCGGCAACGGCCAGAAGGAGTTCCTGGAAGTGCTGGCCGGGCAGCGCGCCCGTGACCAGGGGGAAGTCATGGTGCGCGGCGCCGCCTATGCGGCGACGCGCACCGAGGCGCGCGCGCTCAATGTCCGGCTGATCCCGGAGGAGCCGCTGAAGAATGCCTGCGCGCCAAGGATGACGGTCGCCGAGAACATCGCTTTCCGCACCTTCGACGTGGACGGTAACGGCAAGCCGGTGAGCTGGATCAGCGCCGGCGCCATCAAATCGTTCAGCGCCCGCCTGGTCGAGCAGTTCAAGGTCAAGACGGCATCGCTGTCGTCGCCGATCGCCTCGCTCTCGGGCGGCAATGTGCAGCGCGCAGTGCTTGCCCGCGAGCTCACGGGCGAGGTCGACCTTTTGATCGTCTCCAACCCCTGCTTCGGACTCGATTTCTCCGCCGTCGCCGAAATCCGCGCCCGCATCATGAAGGCGCGCAATGCGGGGGCCGCGGTGCTCCTGATGTCCGAAGACCTCGACGAGCTGCTGGAACTCTCGGACCGCATCCTCGTCATGTCCGACGGCGCGCTCGTCTACGAGACTCCGATCGCGCAGGCCAGCGTGCAGACGATCGGCGAGCATATGGCGGGGCATCACTGATGGGGGAAATCGCAGCGCAGCCCTTCGCCTTTGCCTTCAAGCCCGAAACGACAGCGCTCATCGTCATCGACATGCAGCGCGACTTCGCCGAGCCCGGCGGCTTCGGCGCCAGTCTCGGCAACGACGTCAGCCGGGTCACGGCGATCGTGCCGACGGTGAAGCGGCTGATCGAGGGGTTTCGCGCCGCGGGCCTGCCGGTGATCCATACCATGGAGTGCCACAGGCCCGACCTTTCCGACCTGCCCCCCGCCAAGCGCGATCGCGGCAACCCGTCGATCCGCATCGGCGATGCCGGTCCGATGGGCCGTGTGCTGATCGCCGGCGAGCCTGGCACCGCGATCCTCGAGGAGCTCGCGCCACTGCCCGGCGAGATCGTCATCGAGAAACCCGGCAAGGGCGCCTTCTACGCAACCGGCCTCGGCGACGACCTGAAACGGATCGGCGCGCGGCAACTGGTGTTTGCCGGCGTGACGACCGAAGTCTGCGTGCAGACGACGGTGCGCGAGGCCAACGACCGCGGCTACGAATGCCTGGTCGCCGAGGATGCAACGGAAAGCTACTTTCCCGAATTCAAGGCGGCCGCGCTCGCCATGATCCGGGCGCAGGGCGCCATCGTCGGCTGGACGGCGACCACCGACCAGGTCCTCGAGGGAATTGCGAATGCCTAATCTTGCCTTTGCCGGCCTCGTCGATGGCGGCTGGCGCGATCTGGCGTTCGAGCCTTTCCGCGATGGCGTCACCGTGCATTGGCTGCTCAGGGGCGGCCCGGTCGAACCGTCGGTCGCGATCCTCAAATACCAACCCGGCGCCGGCGTGCCGCGCCACCGCCATGCCGGGCTGGAGACCATCGTCGTGCTGGACGGCACCCAGAGCGACGAGAACGGCGACTATCCTACGGGCAGCGTCATACTCAATCCGGTCGGCACCGAGCATTCGGTGTGGACGAAGGACGGCTGCGTGGTGCTGATCCAGTGGGACCTGCCGGTGATCATTCTGGGGGAGACGAAATGAACGACATCCGCTTCGACATCGGCAGCCTGCACGCGGCCTACCAAAGCGGGCTTAGCATCGCCGAGGTGATCGATGCGGTGCTGGCGCGCATCGCAGCCGCTGGCGATCCCGGCACCTTCATCCACCTTGCGACGAGAGCCGCGATGCTGGCCCAGGCCGAGGCGCTCGGCCCGTTCGATCCGGTATCGAAGCCGCTCTGGGGCATCCCTTTCGCCGTCAAGGACAATATCGACGTCGCCGGCATGCCGACCACGGCGGCCTGCGCCGAATATGCCTACACGCCGGACAAAGACGCGACGGTCGTGGCAAAGCTCAGGGCCGCGGGCGCTTTTGTCGTCGGCAAGACCAATCTCGACCAGTTCGCCACCGGCCTTGTCGGCGTGCGCACACCCTGGCCGATCCCAAGGAATGCGATCGATTCCAAGCTGGTGCCGGGCGGCTCTTCGTCGGGCTCGGCCGTTGCGACGGCGCGCGGCATCGTCTCCTTCGCGCTCGGCACCGACACCGCAGGCTCGGGGCGCATCCCGGCCGGCCTCAACAACATCGTCGGGCTGAAGCCTACCGTCGGCGCCCTGTCGACGGCAGGCGTCGTGCCGGCTTGCCGGACGCTGGACTGCGTCTCGGTCTTCGCGCTGACCGTCGACGACGCCTATGCGGTATTCTCGGTCGCCGCGGCGCACGATGCCGCCGATCCCTATTCACGCGCGGTCGCCGTCCAGCCCCTCGCCGCCCGACCGCCGGTGCTGACCGTCGGCATCCCGGCCAGAGACGACCTGAAGTTCTTTGGCGACGCGACGACGCAGGCCGGCTTCGAGGCAGCTCTCGCATCCTTGGAAACGCTCGGCGCCAAGCTTGTCGAAATCCCGTTCGGCGACTTCTACGCCGCCGCCGACCTGCTCTACGAAGGCGCCTGGGTGGCGGAGCGCTATGCCGCGATCCGCGATTTCTTCGAGGCGAATGAAGCGGCCCTCCATCCGGTGACGCGCAAGATCATCGGCGGCGCCAGGAACCTGTCCGCCGCCGACGCTTTCCGCGGGCTCTACGCCTTGCAGGCCTACAAGGCGCGCCTCGCCCCAGTCATCGCCTCCGTCGATCTGTTCTGCGTGCCGACCGCGCCGACCCACTATAGCGTCGATGCCGTGCTTGCCGATCCGATCGCCACCAACAGCCGGCTCGGCACCTACACCAATTTCGTCAATCTGCTCGACATGTGCGGCATCGCCGTGCCGGCCGGCACGCGCGACGACGGTTTGCCGATGAGCGTGACCCTCCTTGCCGCCGCAGGACGCGACGGCCTCGTCGCGGCGGTGGCGCGCGATCTCCATGCCGCGAGCGGCCTCGCTCTCGGTGCGACCGGATGGCGGCAATCGGGCGCGCTAGCCGTCAACGCATCGGCCGAGGATGGCACGATCGAACTGGTGGTGGTCGGGGCGCATCTTTCGGGAATGCCGCTCAACGGCCAATTGAAAGAGGCCGGCGCCCGCTTCTGCAGATCGGCGCGGACGACGCCGTCCTACAAGCTCTATGAGCTCGCCGACCAGACCCCGCCCAAGCCCGGGCTTGTCCGGGTCGGCCACGGCGGCACCGCCATCGAGATCGAGGTCTGGCGGCTTTACGCCGACGCGTTCGGCCGCTTCGTAGCTGCCATCCCACCGCCGCTCGGCATCGGCACCATCGAGCTCGACGACGGCACCTCGGCGAAGGGTTTCCTGGCGGAGAGCGTCGGTCTGTTGGCGGCGACTGACATCTCGGCATATGGCGGCTGGCGCAGCTATGTTGCCCGAGCGAGCGGGATTCAACGACAACTGGAGAGCGTTCCCTCCAACTGAGCGGCGGCTCGTTCAGCGGCAATCTCGCCGGAGGCGGTCAGGCCGCGCCATGTCGAAGCACTTCGGAAGTCCACCTCAAGCCAGCTCGAACCGCTCCACGGCGCGCATGATGCCACGCAGCTCGGCAAGGCCTTTCAGTCGGCCGATCAGCGAATAGCCGGGATTGATCTTGGTCTTGCCGATATCGTCGGCGAGCAGATGGCCATGGTCCGGCCGCATCGGAATGCGCCAGTCGGAGCGCCCCTCCTTGCGCCGACGCGCCTCTTCCTTCATCAGCGCCAGGATGACTTCGGTCATGTCGGTCGAACCTTCCAGATGCTCGGCCTCGTAGAACGAGCCATCCGCCTCGCGCGTCACGTTGCGCAGATGCGCGAAATGGATCTTCGGACCGAACGCCTCGATCATCGCGACGAGGTGATTGTCGGCGCGCACACCGTAGGAGCCGGTGCAGAAGGTCAGTCCGTTCGACGGGCTGTCGACCACGCCTAGGATGAAACGCGCGTCGCCCGCCGTGGAAACCACGCGCGGCAGGCCGTAGAGCGAGAAGGGCGGATCGTCGGGATGGATGCACATGCGCGCGCCGACTTCCTCGGCGGCCGGGATGATCTCCTTCAGGAACCAGGCGAGGTTGGCGCGCAGTTCGGCCGGGCCGATCGCGGCATAGTCGGCAAGCGCCTGACGCATCGTCTCGCGATTGTAAGTGCGCTCGGTGGCCGGCAGGCCGGCGATCAGATTGCGCTCTATTCTGTCGATGTCCTCGCTGCTCAGGGTCTTGAGCCGCGCTTCCGCTTCCTGCAACCGCACCGGGCTATAGCTCGCCTCGGCATTCGGCCGCTTCAGCACGAAGACGTCGTACGCGGCGAAGTCGAGGGCGTCGAAGCGCAGCGCATAGCCGGTGGTCGGCAGCCGGTACATCAGGTCGGTGCGGGTCCAGTCCACCACTGGCATGAAATTGTAGCAGATCGTCGAGATGCCGGCCTTGGCCAGCGCCCGGATCGTATCCCTGTACCAGCCGGCGTAACGTTCCCTTCCAGGCATTCCGGTCTTGATCGAGTTGTGGACGGGGATGCTTTCCACCACCGACCAGGTCAGGCCCGCCGCCTCGATGATGCGCTTGCGTTCGAGGATGGCGTCGGGCGGCCAGGCGCTGCCGTCATAGATGTGGTGCAGCGCTGTCACGATACCAGTCGCCCCGGCCTGCTTGATGTGGTCGAGCGTGACTGGGTCGTTCGGGCCATACCAGCGCCAGCATTGTTCCATGACTGCCTCTCAAAGCATGCGTTTTCATACATGTCGGTTCTGATTGGCCGCCATGCATCAAAACAAAGGCGTAAAGCCGCGCCGACCGGTTCTGTTTCAGCGCGAGCGCTTCAGCGCGGTTGCGATCGACCATATTGTCGGATGACAATGGCCGTCAAATCAGGTGATTGCGACGCCTTGCGACGGACCACCGACAGGCGCTTTCGTCCATCATTGCAGGAGTTTTGTCCATGAACGATTTCGACGGCAAGGTCGCCCTGGTGACGGGAACGACCGGCATCGCCGAGGCAACCGCGCGGCGTCTTGCCGAGGGCGGCGCCGCCATCATCGCGCTGGGCATCGACCAGGCCGCCAACGCGATGCTGCAGGCCGAGCTCAACCGCGCGGGTGCGGCCGCGCTCGTGCTGGCCACGGATGTTGCCATGCCAGACCAGGTGGAGAAGGCAATCGCCGACGGCGTCGAAAAATTCGGCGGACTGGACGTCATCGTCAATTCGGCCGCCGTGCATCCTTACGGCACGGCCACGACGACGGATTTCGAGACCTGGAACCGGGCGATGTCGGTCAATGTCGGGTCGATCTACCTCACCGCCCGTTTCGGCATACCCGAAATAATCAAGCGCGGTGGCGGCGCCATCGTCAACGTCGCCTCGGTGCAAGGCACCGCCTGCCAGGAGAATGTCGCGGCCTACGCCACCACCAAGGGCGCGATCCACACGCTGACGCGCTCGCTGGCGCTCGATTATGCCCGGAAAGGCATCCGCGTGAACTCCGTCAGCCCGGGATCCGTCCGCACCCCGATCCTCGAACGCGCTGCCCGCGCCGACGATCCCAATGCGGATGTCGAAGCTGCCTTCAAACGCTTTGGCGAAGCGCATCCGCTCGGCCGCATCGGCGAGCCGGAGGAAGTGGCCGAGCTGATCGCGTTCCTGTGCTCGTCCAAGGCAAGCTTTTGCACCGGGGCGGACTACAGGATCGACGGCGGCCTTTTGGCGGGCATCGGAGTTCGATAACGCAGCAGTCGCAATGACGCGGTTGGGAGCCGACGCGCGCTCCCTTGCGAGGGCGCGCGTTAACCGTCTATCGTGCACCCCAATGCCATCGGAATCTATCCCCGCGGCGGATAGAGCGACGAAGCAGCTTTCAGGACGACGAAGTAACGCAGAGCCAATGGCCGACAAAACACGATTCGGACTGACCGCTGTCGATACCGTTCCACTGCATGAGAAAGTCTATTTGGAGCTGGTTCGGGCCCTTATGTCTGGACAGTTGCAGCCTGGCCAGAAGCTGACCTCGCGCAAGCTCGCCAAGGAGCTTGGCACCAGCGACATGCCTGTGCGCAGCGCCTTCACCCGGCTGCAGGCGCTGAGGGCGCTGAGCCCGATGCCGAACGGTAGCGTCGAGGTGCCTCTGATCTCCGCCGAGCGGTTTGCGCAATTGACCGCCGTGCGAACGGTCCTGGAAGGCACGGCCGCCGAGCTCGCCACAAAACGCATCAACGGCAACAATCTGCGCGCCATCCGCCGCCATTGCGCCGAACTTACCCAGGCCGCGCGCAGCGGCGACATCGAAAACTATCTGCGCAAGAACCACGACTTCAAATTCGGGGTCTACCGCCACTGCGGCAACGAGCAGATGATCTTCCTGATCGAGACGGTGTGGATGCAGGTCGGTCCGTTCCTGCGCAACCTGCGCATCGGCTTCGAGGACGATCTCGCCGGGATTCTCGGCATCGATTACCATGAGGAGGTCGTGGCGGCGATCGAGGCCGGCGACGGCGAGCGGGCGCGTAAGGCGATCGTGCGCGACATCGACGAGGGCGCCAAGCACATCCTCGGCCAGGTGAAGTTTCCGGAGATGCGGCATTAGGAAAAGCCTTCGAGGTTGGCCGAAAGCGCCTCAAAGCTCGTCATCCCAGGGCGAAGCAGGAGCGAAGCTCCGTCGCGGAGACCCTGGGATCCATTCCGTTACCTCTACCGAAGGATGCAGCGGTGCAGAATTCTGCACGAGTCGCGAAGCTTGGAAGCCACGGAATGGATTCTCGGGTCCGCGCCGCGTCGCTTCGCTCCTTGCTCCGCCCGAGAATGACGAGAAATCTCGACTTGGCTTTCCCTCACCGCCCAGCTATGTTGCGATCGCAGATCGCGAAAATGAACCTGAAATGCCGCCCGATATCCCAGCTAGTGACTTGAAAAAATGAAGAAAGCCACTTCGGCGCCAGTCGATACGGCCTTCATAGACTCACAAGCTGAAAATTGGATATCGTAGCCCAGCAAGGGCTACAGCACCTAAAAAGGGGCTGGAAATTGAGCGATGCGGTCACGGACGTTTTGAATTGGCTTGAAAGCAGGAAGGATATCCAGAGCCTCAGGGCGGCGGTGTGCGACCTGAATGGCATCATGCGCGGCAAGCGCATTCCGGTCGAGCAGGCGCGCAAGGCGCTCGAAGGCAAGCTGCGCATGCCCTATTCGGCCATCGGCCTCGACATCTGGGGCGAGGATATCGAAGGCAACGCCCAGGTGTTCTCGACCGGCGACGCCGACGGCCTTTGCCACTGGACCGGGCGCGGCATCCTGCCCGTCAACTGGACGGCCCATCCGACCGCGCTTCTGCCCCTCTGGCTGGCGGACGACGGCGGCGCGCCCTATCTCGGCGATCCGCGCCGCGCGCTGGCCCGCATCCTCGACCGCTACGCGGCGCTCGGTCTGACGCCGGTCACCGCGACCGAGCTCGAATTCTACCTCGTCGATCCGACCTCGCAGCGGCCTGTCGGCCCCGTCTCGCCGGTCACCGGCAGGCGCCTCGATTCCGACGCGGCGCTCTCGATCGACGAGGTCGACGATTTCGAGGCCTTCATCCACGACATCTACGAAGCCTGCCGCATGCAGGACATTCCGGTCGACACCGCGATTGCCGAGAACGGCGTCGGCCAGTTCGAGATCAATTTGAACCATGTGCCCGACGCCTTGCGCGCCGCCGACGATGCGGTGCTTTTCAAGCGTACCGTCAAGGGAATCGCCCGCAAGCATGGCTTCGCCGCCTGCTTCATGGCCAAGCCCTATGGCGAGCGCGCCGGCAACGGTTTCCATGTCCATTTCAGCGTCCTCGACAGGGACGGCCGCAATATCTTCGACGACGGCTCCGACCAGGGCTCCGGCACCATGCGCCATGCCGTCGGCGGCCTGCTGGCTGCGATGGCGCAAAGCACGCTGGTGTTTGCGCCGCACTTCAATTCCTATCGCCGGCTGCGGCCGAGATCCTATGCGCCGACCGCCGTCGCCTGGGGCTACGAGAACCGCATGGTGGCGATTCGCATTCCGGGCGGACCGTCGGCCGCGCGCCGCATCGAGCATCGCGTCTCCGGCGCCGACGCCAATCCTTATCTGGTGCTGGCGGCGATCCTCGGCGCGGCATTGATCGGCATCGAGCGCCAGCTCTCGCCCGGCGAGCCGACGGGCGGCGAAGGCCAGGGGCTGACGCTCGCCAAGCTGCCGCCAGACTGGGCCTCGGCCATCGCCGCCTTCGAAGCCGGTCCCCGCGTGGCCGAGATATTTCCGGACGTGCTGCGCGACGCCTTTGTCGCCTGCAAGCGCCAGGAGTTGAACACGTTCGCGCTGAATGTCAGCGACTTCGAGATCGAGACCTATCTCGAGAGCGTTTAGAGCAATTCCAGGAAGTGCGACGCGGTTTTCCGTCCGGAATTGCGTAAAAACAATGAGATAGAGGCGTTTACCGTTTCCGTGAAACGGTGAAACGCTCTAGCCGGGTTTACCCGTCGACTCAGCGGGGCCCACGCCAGTCCGCAGCGTAGCATGGTGCGCATCTGCGGCAGCTGGAATTTCGACGCCACGTGCTCCAGCGAGGAATAGAACACCCGCCCCTTGCCGCGGTCGCTGCGTGCATATCTGGAGGAACTGGCGCGCGGCGATCCTGCTGGATTCGGTAAGCAAGGATGAACTACCGGCCACCAAGGCCAAAAAGCAAAACGCCCGCTTTCGCGGGCGTTTGTTTGGTTGCGGGGACAGGATTTAGCTTTTCTGTCCCGCGG
>NZ_NSGG01000011.1 GCF_002295065.1 Mesorhizobium sp. WSM3859 | reverse complement strand
ATAAACGCCGGCGCGCGTCCACCACCCGCCCCGCCACACAATTTTTCTCGTTAAATATCTTTTTGTTTTTTTTTTTGGGGGGCGGGGGGGGGGCGCCCCCCCCCCCCCCCCCGCCGGCGCAATAAAAAATTGGCTTTTCGGTGCTTTATTGTCCGGAAACGGCACTTGCGCCGACAGGCAAACTGATCGAGACAGACGGGTGGGCATCTATCTCCCGATCGCGGAAATTTCCGTCAACGTCTTCGTGCTGCTGGCAATGGGCGCGGCGGTGGGTTTCCTGTCGGGCATGTTCGGGGTCGGCGGCGGTTTCCTCATCACGCCGCTTTTGATCTTCTACAACATCCCGCCGGCGATCGCGGTGGCCACCGGCGCAAACCAGGTCATCGCCTCCTCCTTTTCAGGCGCGCTGTCGCATTTCAAGCGCGGCACGCTCGACTTCAAGCTGGGCGGCGTGCTTCTGGCAGGCGGCATCGTCGGCTCGACGGCGGGCATCTACGTCTTCGCGCTGTTGCGCCGGCTCGGCCAGTTGGACCTCTTCATCTCGCTGCTTTATGTGGTGTTGCTCGGCACCGTCGGCGGGCTGATGCTGGTCGAAAGCCTCAATGCGCTGCGCGCCAGCCGCAGCGGCGCAGCACCCGTGCTCAAGAAATCCGGGCAGCACAACTGGATTCACCGGCTGCCGTTCAAGATGCGCTTCCGTGCCTCGAAGCTGTTCGTCAGCGTCATCCCGGTGCTCGGGCTGGGCGCCGGGATCGGCTTCCTGTCGTCGATTATGGGCGTCGGCGGCGGCTTCATCATGGTGCCGGCGCTGATCTATCTGCTCAAGGTGCCGACCAATGTCGTTATCGGCACCTCGCTGTTCCAGATCATCTTCACCTCGGCCTACACCACGCTTGTGCATGCCACGACCAACCAGACCGTTGACGTGATCCTGGCGTTCCTGCTGATGGCAGGCGGCGTCGCCGGCGCGCAGTACGGCGCCAAGGCCGGCCAGAGGCTGCGCGGCGAGCAGCTGCGCGCGCTTTTGGCAATGCTGGTGCTGGCCGTCGCCATCCGCCTCGCCGTCGATCTTTTCGTGACGCCGCCCAATCTCTATTCGCTGTCCGCCGCGGGCCTCAACTGATGGCGGGATTGAGAGCGTTTGCAGCCGCCGTCCCGTTGTCGATGCTCTTTGCCTTTTCACCGGCAACGGCGCAGACGCCGCCGACCGAAAACATCCAGATCGGGCTGTCCACCGACGCCATTTCCATCACGGCGGGGTTCTCCGGCGCCGATCTGACGATTTTCGGATCGCTGGAAAATCCCGATCCGCTGATCGCGCGCCAGGGGCGCTACGACGTGGTCGTGGTGCTCGAAGGTCCCCCACGACCCGTGGTCGTCCGGCGCAAGGACCGCGTGCTCGGCGTCTGGATCAACCTCGACTCGGAGACGTTCGAGAACGTGCCGGTCTCCTATTCCGTCGCGACGACGCGGCCACTGCAGGACATCGCCGACCCTGCCAAATACAAGCAGCTCTCGCTCGGGGCGCAGAACCTCTACATGAAACCCGCCGACGAGACCGACAGCCCGGCGACCATCGAGGAATTCACCGCTGCACTTCGCGAGCGTAAGGCGGCGACGGGCCTCTACAGCGAGAATGTCGGCGGCGTGCAGTTCCTGTCGCAGAACCTGTTTCGCGCCACCGTGCGGCTCGCGCCCAACGTGCCGGTCGGCACCCACAAAGCACGGGCCTTCCTGTTCAAGAGCGGCATGTTCGTCAAGGAAAGCTCGGCCCAGCTCGAGATCCGCAAGTCCGGTTTCGAGCAATCGGTCTTTCGCGTCGCGCATGACTATTCCTTCCTCTACGGCGTGTTCGCCATATCGCTCGCCATGCTGACCGGCTGGCTAGGCCGGATCATTTTCCGCAAGGATTGATGCTTCGGGGAAATGGGAGCACCCCATTTCCCTTCAAAAGAGGGTTTCCCTTTTCCCGGTTTTGCGATACATCGCCGCCTCCCAGCCCTAGGGACAAGCACACACATTTCGATTTTCGGCAGAGCGGTCCGGCTTTCCGGATGACGGCGCGCAACGCGTCGCTGGCAGTTCTGCCGGCATGAAGCAACGACAGGAGGCTGCGATGCAATCGGCATTCGGCGGCATCGATTTCGGCACGTCCAATTCCACCGTGGGCGTGATCCGCGACGGCCGGGCTCGACTGGTGGCATTGGAGGGCGAACAGCCCACCTTGCCGAGCGCCGTGTTCTTCAATTTCGAGGACGGCTACACCTATTTCGGCCGCCGCGCGATCAGTGACTATACCGACAGTATCGAAGGCCGGCTGATGCGCTCGCTGAAGAGCGTGCTCGGCAGCACGCTCGCTAACGAGAAGACGCGGATCAAGGCGCGCCAGATCGGCTTCATCGACATTGTCGGCATGTTCGTCGGCCATTTGAAGAAGCGGCTCGAAGAAGACGCCGGCGGGACGGTCGAGAACGTGGTGCTGGGCCGGCCCGTGCAATTCGTCGACGACGACGCTGCCGCCGATGCGAAGGCGCAGGGCGAGTTGGAGAAGGCGGCGCGCACGCAAGGCTTCAAGCACATCGCCTTCCAGTTCGAGCCGATCGCGGCGGCGCTCGACTACGAACAGAAGGTCACCCGCGAAGAGCTGGCGCTGATCGTCGACATGGGCGGCGGCACATCCGACTTCTCGATCGTGCGGGTCTCGCCGGAGCGCGCGCGCTTAAGCGACCGCAAGGCCGACATCCTGGCCAATCGCGGCATCCATATCGGCGGCACCGATTTCGACCGGCTGCTCAGCATCGCCCATGTCATGCCCGAGCTCGGCTATCTGACGCGGACCAAGGACCACAAGCGCAATCTGCCCGCGGCCTATTTCATCGATCTCGCGACCTGGCAGCGCATCAACCTCGTCTATACCGCCAAGGCGATGTCGGATCTGAGGCAGATCCGCTACGAGGCCGAGCGTGCCGACCTGGTCGACCGCTTCATCCATGTCGTCGAGCATCGCTATGGCCATGCGATGGCGGGGCTGGTCGAAAGGGCGAAGATCGCGCTGACCGACCAGCCTTCGGCCGAAGTGAAGGTGTCGCTACCCGGCGCGCGCTTCGCGGCCGAGATCACGCGCGCGGGCCTCGAGGAGACCATCGCCGGCGACATCGAACGCGTGGCCGCGACGGTCAAACACACGATCGCCGACGCCGGCGTTCCAGCCTCCGCCATCACCGCCGTGTTCCTCACCGGCGGCTCGACCGCCATCCCGCTGGCGAAGCGCGAAATCCTGTCGCTGGTGCCGCAGGCCGCTGTCATCGAAGGCGACATGTTCGGCTCGGTCGGCCTCGGCCTCGCGCTCGACGCGCAGCGCAAATACTCCTGACTATTCCGCGCTTGCCGGCGCCTCCGCCTTGCCGGTGAGATGCGCCTTCAGCGCCATCTGGGCGAGGCTGGCTTGGCGGTCGCGGTGCGTGATCATGGCGAAGTCGCGCTTCGGCAGTTCGACCGGCACGGCCCTGAGGCTGCCCTCGGCCAGGGAGCGCGCGACCACCAGCTCCGAGATGATCGTGGCGCCCGCGCCGGCCTCGACCGCCTGACGCACGGCCTCGTTGCTCGGCAAGACGAGAAAAATCTGCAGCTCGGCCGGCGGGACGCCCTGACCATGCGCGAAATCCTCCAGCGCCTCGCGCGTGCCCGACCCGCCTTCCCTGATGATCCAGCGCAGCGCCCTGATGTCGAGATTGCCCGCTCGCGTCATCGGAATCTCGGGATGTGAGCGCGCCACCACCAGCATCATGCGGTCCTCGTCGACCGTGGCGCGGCGCAGGATGTCGGACTCGGTGCGGCCCTCGACCAGGCCGAAATCGGCGCGGCCGTCCAGCACATTGGTCTCGACCTGCCTGGTGTTGCCGATCGTCACGCTCAGCTTCACAGCGGGATAGGCCTCATGGAAGGACGCAAGCCGGCGCGGGAGCCAGTAGCTGGCGATGGTCTGGCTGGCCGCGATCGACAGGCTGCCGGCGATGGTCTGCGAGACGTCCTCCAGAACGCCGCGGGCGGCGGCGGCACGGTCCAGGACAGCCTTCGCCTCCGGCAGGAAGCGGTGACCGGTCTCTGCCAATTCGATGTTGCGGCCGACCCGGTTGAACAGGCGCACGTCGTGCTGGGTTTCGAGCGCGCGGATGGCCGCCGACGCAGCCGACTGCGAGATGCCGAGCCGCTCGGCCGCCTTGGTCATGTGGCCATGCTCGGCGACGGCGACGAAGATGCGCAACTGATCGAGGGTCATGGCGCAACTAAGAAGCAAAATCGATCGGAATTACAAGGGCTGCTTGTTAGACGGATCAATTGCTTTGTTCTAAGTTTTTAGCTGGAGTTGGAAAAAATTGGTCGCCAGAGGCCAAGAGTGGGAAATGGCAGGGCGCTTCAAATCCCTATTCGCGCATTGGAGCCGCCGACTGAAGCGGCAGTTCGCCGGTGAGCGCTATCATCCTGAACTTCATTACATGCGCGGCCCGGGACCGAAGACCAAGGCCAAGATGACGAACGGCAAGAGCGTTCGCCAACCATGAGCAAAGCCGCGCCGCGTGGCGCCAATTCCGCACCCTCGCAACGGCCGCTGGCCGACAGCCGCGCGCCGGACGAGGGCGACGGCGTCGAAACCTCGCCAACCGTCTCCGACAGTATCGCCAAGACCACCTGCTACATGTGCGCCTGCCGCTGCGGCATCGACGTCCACATCAAGGACGGCAAGGTGCGCTACATCAACGGCAACAAGGACCATCCGGTGAACCGCGGCGTGATCTGCGGCAAGGGCAGCGCCGGCATCATGCAGCATTACAGCCCGGCGCGGCTGAAGAAACCGCTGCTGAGGACAGGGCCGCGCGGCTCGGGCGAATTCCGCGAGATCGAATGGGACGAGGCGCTGACCATCGCCACTGAACGGCTGTCGGCGATCCGCCGCACCGATCCGAAAAAACTCGCCTTTTTCACCGGACGCGACCAGTCGCAATCGCTGACCGGCTGGTGGGCGTCGAAATTCGGCACACCCAATTGCGCCGCGCATGGCGGCTTCTGCTCGGTCAACATGGCGGCCGGCGGGCTCTATACGATCGGCGGCTCATTCTGGGAGTTCGGCGAGCCCGACTGGGACAACACGAAATACTTCATGCTGTTCGGCGTCGCCGAGGACCATGATTCCAACCCGATCAAGATCGGGCTGGGCAAGCTCAAGGCGCGGGGCGCCAAGGTTCTCTCGATCAACCCCTGCCGTACCGGCTACAACGCCATCGCCGACGACTGGATCGGCATCAGGCCGGGCACGGACGGACTGTTCGTGCTGGCGCTGATCCATGAACTGCTCAAGGCCGGGCGCGTCGACCTCGACTATCTGCTGCGTTACACCAACGCGCCGGTGCTGGTTGTACAGGAGCCCGGGTCCGCTAATGACGGACTGTTTGTGCGCGACGCCGACGGCAACCTGCTTGCGTGGGACCGTGTGGCGAAGCAGCCGATCAACGCTGCCAGCCCCGAGGCTAAGCCAGCGCTGACCGGCAGCTATGAGGTAGTCGGGCGACGCTGCGTGCCGGTGTTCCAGCTCATGGCCGAGCGCTATCTCGACGAGAGCCATTCGCCGGATGCCGTGGCGGAGCGTTGCGGCGTCAGCGCCGAAGCGATCAGGCGCATCGCGGCGGAGCTGGCGCATGTCGCCTTCGAACAGGCGATCGAACTGCCGGTCGCCTGGACCGACTGGGCGGGACGGAGACACGAAACGATCAAGGGCCGGCCGGTCTCGATGCATGCCATGCGCGGCATCTCAGCCCATTCCAACGGTTTTCACACCTGCCGCGCCATCCACCTGCTGCAGGTTCTGCTCGGCACGGTGGACGTTCCAGGCGGCTTCCGCTTCAAGCCCCCCTACCCGCGCTGCGCGCCGCCGGGGCCGAAGCCATGCGGAAAAAACGCCCAGCCGATGACGCCGCTGGATGGCATGCCTCTCGGCTTTGTCTGCGGCCCGGACGATCTTCTGGTCGACGAAGCCGGCCGGCCCACTCGCATCGACAAGGCCTATTCCTGGGAAGCGCCCCTGGCCGCGCATGGCTTGATGCACACGGTGATCCGCAACGCCTGGGCCGGCGATCCTTATCCGATCGACACGCTGTTCATATACATGTCGAACATGGCGTGGAATTCCTCGATGAACACCGTCGAGACGATTCACATGCTGACCGACAGGGACGAGGATGGCGCGTACAAGATCCCCTTCATCATCTATTCCGACGCCTATTATTCCGAGACCGTGCCGTTCGCTGATCTGGTCCTGCCCGACACCACCTATCTCGAGCGGCACGACTGCATCAGCCTGCTCGACCGGCCGATCAGCCATGCCGACGGCCCGGGCGACGCCATTCGCCATCCGGTGGTGCAGCCGGACCGCGACGTGCGGCCGTTCCAGTCGGTGCTGATCGAGCTTGGCGCACGGCTTGGCCTGCCAGGCTTCGTCAACGAGGACGGCTCGGCGAAATATCGCGACTATGCCGACTACATCGTCAACCACGAGCGCACGCCCGGCATCGGCCCTTTAGCCGGCTGGCGCGGCAAGGATGGCGCATCGATCGGCAAGGGCGACGCCAACCCCGACCAGTTGCAGCGCTACATCGACAATGGCGGCTTCTGGCACCACGACTTTTCCGACGACCAGCGCTACTACAAGATGGGCAACCGGAGCTATCTCGATTTCGCGATGGAGATGGGTTTCATCGCCAAGGCCGAGCCCATAGTCTTCCAGCTCTACTCGGAGCCGATGCAGCGGTTCAGGCTGGCGGCGCGCGGCCATGGCAAGGCGCAGCCACCGGAGGCCGAGCGCGGGCGCATCGAGGCCCATATGGACCCGCTGCCCTTCTGGTATGCGCCCTTCGAGGATGACACCGTCGACCTCGAAAAATACCCGCTGCACGCGCTGACGCAGCGGCCGATGCACATGTACCATTCCTGGGGCTCGCAGAATGCGTGGCTCAGGCAGATCACCAGCCAGAACCGGCTGTTCGTGCATCACCAGACGGCCGCCCGGCTAGACCTTGCCGACGATGACTGGGTGTGGATCGAAAGCATCAACGGAAGGGTGAAGGGCCAGATCAAGCTGATCGAGGGCGTAAATCCGGATACGGTGTGGACCTGGAACGCGATCGGCAAGCGGCGCGGCAGTTGGGGGCTGAAGGACGATGCGGCGGAGAGCAATCGCGGCTTCCTGCTCAATCACATCATCGGCGACCAGACCGAGGCCGACGCCAACGGCAAGCGCTACTCCAATTCAGACCCGGTCACCGGACAGGCGGCATGGTTCGACGTGCGCGTGCGGATCGTCAAATGCGCTCGCGAAGAAGCCGGCTTCACCGAGCCGCAATTCGAGCGCTTTGCACAGCCACCCCATATGGAGGCGCCGCCGGAAATACTTCGCGTCGGCGCCGCGTTTCGCATGAAGAGGGACGCGGCCGAATGACCTGCCTTCCCGCCCAAACCGACAAGAAGCTCGGCCTCGTCATCGACCTCGACACCTGCGTCGGCTGCCAGGCCTGCGTGACCGCCTGCAAGGAGTGGAACACCGGCGGTCATATGGCGCCGCTGACCGATGTCGATCCCTATGGCGGGCATGTCGACGGCGTCTGGTTCAACCGCGTGCACAGTTACGAACACACGACAGAGAGCGGCAGCCGCACAGTGAACTTCCCGCGC
This sequence comes from Mesorhizobium sp. WSM3859, assembly GCF_002295065.1. Taxonomy (GTDB): domain Bacteria; phylum Pseudomonadota; class Alphaproteobacteria; order Rhizobiales; family Rhizobiaceae; genus Mesorhizobium. The sequence continues at coordinate 219,744 of NZ_NSGG01000011.1, read as the reverse complement.
TCCTGCCTGCATTGCGAGACGCCGGCCTGCGTCACCGTCTGCCCGACCGGCGCCTCCTACAAGCGCGCCTCCGATGGCATCGTGCTGGTCGACGAGGATAAATGCATCGGCTGCAAATTGTGCAGCTGGGCCTGCCCTTATGGCGCGCGCGAGTTCGACGCGGATGTCGGCGTGATGAAGAAATGCACGCTCTGTGTCGACCGCATCTACAACGACAATCTGGCCGAAGAAGACCGCGTGCCCGCCTGCGTCGCCGCCTGCCCGACCAGCGCCCGGCATTTCGGCGATCTCGGCGATCCGGCCTCAGCGATCTCGCAATTGGTCGAGGAGCGCGGCGGAGTCGCCCTGATGCCGGAGCTCGGCTACAAGCCGACCAACCGCTATCTGCCGCCGCGCGCCCGCAGCGAACGGGCGGCGAAGGTCGACGCGCCGGCGCTGGAGCCAATCAAGGCCGAGGGCGGCTTCCTCGGCTGGATCGACCGCATGCTTTCGAACTGATCATGCATCCCGCTTTCTCGGTCGTCTTCTTCACCACCGCCACCGGCGCCGGCTACGGCCTACTGGCGCTGCTCGGCCTGCTTGGCGGGTTGGAGTTCATTCCCGCCGATTTCTGGCTTGGCCTTGTCGGCATGGCGCTGGCGCTCGGGCTGATCGTGGCCGGGCTTTTGTCCTCCACCGGTCATCTCGGCCGGCCTGAGCGAGCCTGGCGGGCCTTCTCGCAATGGCGCAGCTCCTGGCTGTCACGCGAAGGCGTGGCGTCGGTCGCGACCTTCATCCCGGCTAGTATCTTCGGTATCGGCTGGGTGCTTCTCGGCAAGAGCGGTGGCTGGGTGGCCGCCGCCGGGGTGCTGGCAGCGGCAGGTGCCGTGGTGACTGTCTGCACGACGGGCATGATCTATGCCTCGCTGAAGCCGATCGCGCAGTGGCACAGCCGCTATACGCTGCCGGCCTATCTGATTTTCGCGGCGATGACCGGAAGCGTTCTCGCCAACGCTCTCCTTCAAAGCTTCAGCGTTGGGTCCAGCGCTATACTAGCGCTCGCTCTGCTTGCCACGCTCGCCGGCTGGGTCTGGAAACTCGCGACCTGGCGCTACAATGATCGCCTTGAAATCCCGACCAACGCCAACACCGCGACCGGGCTCGCAGGTGGTACCGTGCGGTCGATCGAATGGCCGCATACAGAAGAAAACTACCTGCTCAAGGAAATGGGTTTTCGCATTGCCCGCAAGCATAGCGCGAAGCTGAGGCGGATCACGCAGGCACTGGCATTCATTGCGCCGGCTATCCTGTTGGCCATCGCCTTCGCCCTGCCTTGGCCGTTCGCGGCGATTGCCTCGGTGCTTGCAGCTGTTTGTCAGTTCGCCGGCATGCTGGTCGAGCGCTGGCTGTTCTTCGCCGAGGCCAAGCACACAGTCACGCTCTATTACGGCAGGCAGTAAGGTTCAGCCTGGCCTGAGCATCGAGCCGGAAATAGCAAAAATGCGCTCGGTGCCCAGCATGTATGCAACAAGCGTTTCCAGGCGGAACAGGCCGGCATAGGCTCGGTCGAGCACGTTGAGCGAGCCGGTATAGGCGCCGAAGGCAGGCATGATCATGCGTCCACCGTCGCCGGCGAAGCAGCGCCGCCGGACCGAGCGGCCGCGCTGGACGATGCGCGCGCATGGATGGAGATGGCCGGATATCTCGCCTTCGACGCGGGTCTTCGAGGGCTCATGCCGGAAGAGCAGCGAGCCGATGGCAAGTTCCCGCACCGTCTCGCCGGGCAGATCGGCAGGCGCCTCGGGATCGTGGTTGCCGGCGACCCAGAACCAGTCGCGGCCGGCCATCATCGCCTGCAACTGGCCGCGGAAGCTCGAATGCATGCGCTCGGCACCGCCGCCGTCATGGAAGGAGTCGCCGAGGCTGACGACGATCCGCGGCTGGTAGTCGGCGATCACCGCCTGCAGCCGCAGCAAGGTCGCGCCGGTATCGTAAGGTGGAATCAGCGCGCCGCGCCTGGCGAAGGACGAGCCTTTTTCGAGATGCAGGTCGGAGACCGCGAGCAGCCGCAGATCGGGGAAGTAGAGAACGCCACGCCGGTCGCAGACAGCGCGCTCGCCGGCGATGCCAACGAGGTCGGCCTCGGCGATCAGCGTTGCGCGCGACAGCGAAAAATTCATCCCCTCTCGGCTCTCACTTTCAGTCCGTCATCTCGGGACCCATGGCCTCTTCGACGAGGGTGGCGGCATCCATCAACAGCGTTTCGTCCGCCTCGCCATTCACGGGCATCTTGCCGATTTCGAGCATGATCGGCACGGCGAGCGGCGATATCTGTTCGAGATTCTTATGCATGATTCGACCATGGATGCGCGAGAGCATCTCGGCAAGTCTGCTGACATCGAGCAACCCCGTCGCGGCATCCGTACGGGTGGCCTGCAGCAGAATATGGTCGGGTTCGTGGCTGCGCAGCACGTCATAGATCAGGTCGGTCGAAATGGTCACCTGGCGGCCGCTTTTCTCCTTGCCGGGGTGGCGCTTTTCGATCAGTCCGGAAATCAGCGCGCAGTTGCGGAAGGTGCGCTTCAAGAGCCAGCTGTCGGCAAACCAGGCTTCTAGATCATCGCCCAGCATGTCTTGATCGAACAGCGTGGCCAGCGAGGGTTTTCTGTTCTTGAACATCCAGCCCATATCGGCCAGCGACCAGATGGCCAGCGAATAGTCGGTGGCCACAAAGCCGACCGGCTTCGCGCCCGCCCGATCCAGCCGGCGGGTGAGCAGCATGCCGAGCGTCTGGTGCGCAAGCCTGCCCTCGAACGGATAGGCCACGAGGTAGTAGCGATTGCCGCGCGGAAAGGTCTCGATCAACAGGTCGTCGCGTTTCGGCAGAACGGACTTGTCCGCCTGGAACCGCAGCCAATCCGCGACCTGCTCGGGCAGCTTCCTCCAGCGTTGCGGGTCGTCGAGCATGGCTCGAACCTGCTCGGCCAGGTAGGTCGAAAGCGGGAATTTGCCGCCGCCATAATAGGGCACTTTCGCGTCGCTGCCCGGCGCGTTCGAGACGAAGCACTCGTTCTCGCGAATGCCTTCGAAGCGCAGGATCTTGCCGGCGAACATGAAGGTGTCGCCATGGGTCAAAGTCTCCAGAAATGCTTCCTCGATCTTTCCCAGCACCCTGCCGCCGCGCGAGGCTGCCCCCCTGCTGCCAGCCTGGACGTAGCGCACATTGAGCGCCGGCACTTCGATGATGGTGCCGACATTGAGCCTGTATTGCTGGGCGACGGCCGGATTTGAAACCCGCCACAAGCCCTCCTTGGTCTGCCGGATGCGGGCATAGCGCTCGTAATTCCTGAGCGCGTAGCCGCCGGTGGCGACAAAGTCGATGACCCGATCGAATGTCGGCCGATCAAGGCTGGTGTAAGGCGCGGCCGTCCTCACTTCATCGAACAAGGCATCGGCATGGAACGGAGCGCCGCAGGCGCATCCGAGCACATGCTGCGCCAACACGTCGAGGCCGCCATTGACCAATGGCGGCGTGTCCTGGGCGCCGAGATAATTTGCGTCCAGCGCGGCGCGGCATTCCAGCACCTCGAAGCGGTTTGCCGGGATAAGAATAGCCTTCGACGGCTCGTCCATGCGGTGGTTGGCGCGGCCGATACGCTGCGCAAGGCGGCTCGCCCCCTTCGGCGCGCCGACATGCACGACCAGATCGACGTCGCCCCAGTCGATGCCCAGATCCAGCGTCGAGGTGGCGACGATGGCGCGCAACGCGTTTTCGCCCATGGCCTTCTCGACGCGGCGGCGTTGGGCGACATCCAGCGAGCCGTGATGGAGCGCAATCGGCAGCGTGTCTTCATTGACGCGCCATAGCTCCTGGAACAGCAGCTCGGCCTGGCTGCGCGTGTTGACGAAGAGCAGAGTGGTCTTGTGCCGCTTGATCTCGCGATAGATTTCCGGCGTGGCGTAGCGCGCCGAATGGCCGGCCCAGGGAACGCGCTCTTCGGAATCGAGGATCGATATGTCGGGCTTCGCGCCGCCCGTGACGACGATGAGCTCGGACATGGCGCCCGGAGAAGCCTGACTGACCAGCCAGCGCCGCAACTCATCGGGCTCGGCGACGGTTGCCGACAAGCCGATGGTCTGGAGGTCGGGGACAAAAGCACGCAAACGCGCCAAGCCTAACGCCAGAAGATGGCCCCGCTTCGAGGTAACCAGCGAATGCAGCTCGTCAAGCACGACATAGCGCAGATCCTCGAAGAAGCGCTTGGCGTCGTTCGACGCGATCAGAAGCGCGAGCTGCTCGGGCGTGGTGAGCAGGATGTCGGGCGGCGCCAGCTTCTGCCGCTGGCGCTTGTGCGAGGGCGTGTCGCCGGTGCGGGTCTCGATGGTGACGGGAAGACCGATCTCCTCGACCGGCTTGCCGAGATTGCGCTCGATATCGACGGCCAGCGCTTTCAGCGGCGAGATGTAGAGCGTGTGGATGCCGCGATGCGCCTGGCCTGGCTTGCGCCTGGATCGGTTGGCAAGCTCGGTCAGCGACGGCAGGAAGCCGGCCAGCGTCTTGCCGGCGCCGGTTGGCGCGATCAGCAGCACCGATTGCCCGCTTTGCGCCTTCGTCAGCAGCTCGAGCTGATGGACGCGCGGCGACCAGCCCTTTTCGCCGAACCATTTGACGAACGGTTCAGGCAGCAGGACGGCGGCATTCTGTTCGGCAAGGCGCGGCTGCTCGGTCACGCGCAACAGGTAGCGCGACGGCGCGCGCTCGCCAAGGAAAATCGGAACAAAAGGGGATCGCTTTCCCTTCTCCCCTTGTGGGAGAAGGTGGATCGGCGCGCAACGCCGAGACGGATGAGGGGTGTTCCAGCTTGGCGCCAAGCTACCCCTCACCCGGATTGCCAGCCGATTTGCAAAGGGCAAATCGGGACAATCCGACCTCTCCCACAAGGGGAGAGGTAAAGGGCGCTACGGCCTCCTGAACCCCGTCGGGCCGCCATAGAGATAGCTGATGCGCTCGACCGCCTCTTTCAGCCCTTCGCGCGAGACCAGCATGGTGTGCCCGTTGGCGTGGATCATGTTTTCTGCGTCGGTCATGATCGCCACATGGCCTTTCCAGAAGACGAGGTCGCCGCGCCGAAGCCCTGTATAGTCCGGGCCCGGCTCGAGCGGCGTGCCGATCGACGCCGCCTGCATGTCGGAATCGCGCAGCACGTCCTTGCCCGTCATGCGCATTGCCAGTTGCACGAGACCGGAGCAGTCGATGCCGAAGCCGGAGATGCCACCCCAGAGATAGGGCGTGCCCAGGAAGCCTTCGGCGACGGTGACGTAATCCTCCGCGAGTTCGCCGATGAGGCGCAAATGGCGCGCGATGATCGCCTGGCCGGAGGGCAGCAGCGCATATTGCGTGCCGCGCGTCTCGGCCGAGCCGGTCACCGTGACCGTCGAACCCATCGACAGCTGTCCGCTGGTCGGAAAGCGCAGATCTGGCCCGGGATAGAGGAAGGTGCGCGGCACGGAGACGATGTGGGTCGGCGCGTGGTCTCGCGCACCAAGAAGATTGTCCGCGACATAGCCGACATAGCCGTCGCGCTCGGCCTGCACCCAGGCCCAGCCCTCCGTGTCCTCGAAGACGAGCACGTCGTCGCCAAACAGCGCCTGCGTGTTCACGCCCGCATCGGGGCGCGGCGCCTTGCGCAGGTCGGCCACCGACGCCGTGATCCGCGCCGGGCGGCCGGTGACGAAGCGGTCGGCGGCGACCTCGCCTTTCAGCCTTGCGTCGGCAAGGTCGGAGCGGAAGGCGTGAAGGCGGGCATCCCTGGCGGTCAAATCGATAATCCAGTCAATTTTTTGTTGGAGCATGATCTTGTCCGAAAACCGGTTCCCACTTTTCGGGATCATGCTCTAGTTTTTGTTGGAGCATGATCTTATCCGAAAACCGGCTCCCACTTTTCGCTGACGCGGTCCTTCGGTTCGGGATCATGCTCTAGATGGGCAGTTCGAGCGCCCTGGCGACGATACCATCGCCGAAGCGCTCGACAAAGAGCGCGCCTTCCACCGTGCGCCGGATCAGCACATTGCGCTTGTCGAGCTCGTCGCGATGGCGCGAGACGAGCTTCAGCGCGCCCATCGTGTCCAGCGCCCGGGTGATGACCGGCTTGGTGACGTTGAGCCTGGCGGCCAGCCCGCGCACCGTATGCGGCGGCGGATCGAGGTAGATGGTGAACAGGATCGCCGTCTGGCGCATGGTGAGATCGGGCTCGCCATCGCGCACCTGGGCCAGCATCACCTGCTGCCACAGTCGCAAGGCCTGGCTCGGGCGCATCGAGATCGACATCGCCCAAGCATGCCGGCAAATTGTTTCGGTTCCGTTTCAGTGGAGACTCGTTTGTTGGACCATGATCTTGTCCGAAAACCGGTTCCCCACTTTTCGGGATCATGGTCTAACCAAAACGCCCGGCGATAACCCGCTCCAGCGCGCGAATGCCCTGCGCCTCGCCGCCGGTGAGACCGTGCGGACGGTCGGCCGGGTTCCAGGCGAAGATGTCGAAATGCGCCCAGCTGTGGGTCTTCTCGACGAAGCGCTTGAGGAAAAGCGCCGCGGTGATCGATCCGGCAAAGCCGTCGGTGGTGACGTTGTTGATGTCGGCGATCTTCGAGGAAAGCTTTGTGTCATAAGGACGCCACAGCGGCATCCGCCACAGCGGATCCTCGACGGCGACGGACGCGGCGGCAATGTCGGCAGCCAGCGTCTCATCGGCGGTGTAGAAGGGCGGCAGATCAGGCCCCAGGGCGACGCGCGCGGCTCCGGTCAGCGTCGCCATGTCGACCAGCAAATCGGGCTTCTCCTCATCGGCCAGCGCCAGCGCGTCGGCCAGGATCAGCCGCCCTTCAGCGTCCGTGTTGCCGATTTCGACAGTGATGCCCTTGCGGCTCCTGAGCACGTCGCCGGGCCGGAAGGCATTGCCGGCGATCGAATTCTCGACGGCCGGAATCAACACGCGCAACCGGACATTCAGTTTCGCCGCCATGATCATGGAAGCGAGGCCCAGCACATTGGCGGCGCCGCCCATGTCCTTCTTCATCAAAAGCATGCCGGACGACGGCTTGATGTCGAGGCCGCCGGTGTCGAAGCAGACGCCCTTGCCGACGAGCGTCACCTTCGGCGCATCGCTGGGCCCCCAGTTCATGTCGATCAGCCGCGGCGCATCGGCGGAAGCCCTGCCGACGGCATGGATCATCGGGAAATTCCGCGCCAGAAGATCGTCGCCGTGGATTGCGGAAATCTCGGCGCCATGGGCGGCCGCCAGTTGCCGGGCGGCTTCTTCCAGCTCGACCGGACCGAGGTCGCTGGTCGGCGTGTTGACGAGGTCGCGTGTCAGGAACACGCTGTCGGCGACGTGGCGGACATGCGCGGCGTCAGCGCCCTCCGGAAGCGCAAAGCGCAAGGCCTTGCCGGGCTTCTTGCCGTAGCGGGTGAAGACATAGCCGCCCAGGTCAAGCGCGAGCGCTGCGAGTTCGGGTTGTGCCAGGCCCGACGCGAAATACCAGTCGCCTTCCGGCAGCGCCCTTGCGAGCGCGCCGAGGGCAAGCGCGCTTTCGCCGTCGCCGGTGCCGAACAGCGCGCCGGCGAGACCACCGCCCTCGCCGGGCAGGACCAGGGTGCGTCCCGCCTCGCCGGAAAAAGCGTTGGCCCTTGCCCAGGCGATGGCTGGCGGCGGCAATGCCGCGGCTTCAAGGGCGTCCTTTGCCACCAGATAGACAGGCAAGGCGCCTTGCGGCTTTTGTTCGACGAGTTCGACAGGCATGCGATGATCTCCGGCCGAACAGGACGAGTCGGCTTCTTAACGGTCCGTTAGGGTTAACAGAATATTTCTGCGGGAGGGAAGACGGCCAGCCTATGGCCGCACAGGAATGGAGACCGGGCGCCGATGCCGATCAAAGCGTTGAACCATAGAGCCAGGCGTCTGATCAGCACGGCCTTCATGGCGGCACTGGCAGCCAGCGTGGCAGGTTGCGGCAGCACCAGCCAAATGACCACCGGCTCGATCTCGCGCTCCGACAGAAGGCCGCTGGAAACGATGTCGGCCGGCGAACTGCACACGGCCACGTCCAGGCTTGGCGAATCCTACGCTCACAATCCCAATGACAAGCACATGGCGATGAATTTCGCGGCGGCGCTGCAGATGGACGGCGACGCCGATCAGTCGCTCGCCGTGATGCGCAAGCTGGCGATCGCCTATCCCAAGGATCGCGAGGTGCTTGCCGCCTATGGCAAGGCGCTCGCCGCCAACGGTCAGTTCGAGCCGGCGCTCGACGCCGTGCGCCGCGCGCAGACGCCCGAATATCCGGACTGGAAGCTGGTGTCGGCGGAAGCCGCGATCCTCGACCAGATGGGCCAGAAGGACGAGGCGCGTCAGGACTACCGCAAGGCGCTGGAGCTCAAACCGAACGAGCCTTCGGTGCTGTCCAATCTCGGCATGTCCTATGTGCTCGAAGGCGATCTGCGCACGGCCGAGACCTATATGCGCTCGGCCGCGCAGCAGCCCGGCGCCGACAGCCGGGTGCGGCAGAACCTGGCGCTGGTGGTGGGCCTGCAGGGCCGCTTCGACGAGGCCGAGAAGATCGCCTCGCAGGAATTGTCGCCCGAGCAGGCGCAGGCCAACGTCGCCTATCTGCGCCAGATGCTTGCTCAGCAGAACGCCTGGACCCAGTTGAAGGATCAGGACAAGAACAAGGCGAAAGTGAACTGACCCCATAAAGTTGGACGGTTCATTGAGCTGGTGGATTTAAGGGCTGAGCCCTGTGCAATACAGGACACAGCCCTTAAATCCACCAGCTCAATGAACCGTCCAACTTTATGGGGTCAGTTCAGATCCGCGCGGCTTTTTGAATGAGGCCAACCGATAACCTACTGGCTCGAGGAGCTGTGCTGGTCGCCGAAGATGCCGCGCTGGCTGACCTGGATGCCGGCCGGGCCAAGGATGATGGCGAACAGCACCGGCAGGAAGAACAGGATCATCGGCACGGTGAGCTTCGGCGGAAGTGCTGCGGCCTTCTTCTCGGCCGCGTTCATGCGCATGTCACGGCTTTCCGAGGCGAGCACGCGCAGCGCGTGCGCCACCGGCGTGCCGTAGCGTTCGGCCTGGACCAGGGCCTGCGACACCGACTTGACCGATTCCAGGCCGGTGCGGCTTGCCAGGTTCTCATAGGCGATCTTGCGATCCTGCAGATAGGACAGCTCGGCATTGGTGAGCACGAATTCCTCGGCAAGCGCGACCGACTGCGCGCCGATTTCGTCGGCGACCTTGCGCAGGGCCGCTTCCACAGACATGCCGGATTCCACGCAGATCAGCATCAGGTCGAGCGCGTCCGGCCACGCCAGCTGGATCGACTGCTTGCGCTTGGTCGCGCGGTTGTTGACGTAGAGGATCGGCGCGTAGAAGCCGCCATAGGCGACGACGACACAGACGAACAGCTTGATGAAAGCCGGCTGCTGCGGCAGGCCGCCGAGCACGAACAGGTAGACGGCCGCCAGCGCAAAACCCACGAATGGCAGGACGAGGCGGAAGAACAGGAAGCGCGTCAGCGGGTTCTGGCCGCGGAAGCCCGCGACCTTGAGCTTCTGGATCGTGCTTTCGTCGGCAAGCGCGCGCTTCAGGTCCAGGCGGTCGACGATGTTGCGCATGCCGACGGACTGTTCCTCGCGCAGGCCCTTGCGGCGACGGTCCGCCTCGCTGGCCAGCCGCGCGCGCTGCTCGGCGCGCAATCTGTCGCGTTCAAGCGCCACGGACTTCATGCGCGATTTTAGCGACGTGCCGCCGAACGCCGGCATGAGGGTGAACACGGTTGCGAACACAGCGATGCCGACCAGCATCGCGATCAGGAAGGAAGGGTCGGTGAGTGTTTTGACGACCTGTTCTGTCACCGGATCCGCGCCCCTACACCTCGAAGTTCATCATCTTGCGCATCACCAGGATGCCGATCGACATCCAGACGCCCGAGCAGCCGAGGATCAGGTTGCCGACACTGGTGGTGAACAGCGGCATGATATAGGTCGGGCTCGACAGATAGACGAGGAAGGCGACGACGAAAGGCAGGGCGCCGATGATGACGGCGGATGCCTTCGCTTCCATCGACAGCGCCTGGACCTTGGCTTTCATCTTCTTGCGGTCGCGCAGCACGCGCGAAAGATTGCCCAGCGCCTCGGACAGGTTGCCGCCGGCTTGCGACTGGATCTGGATGACGATGCCGAAGAAGCCGGCCTCGCTGCAGGGCATGGTCTCGGACATGCGCATGGCGGCGTCGGGGACCGACATGCCCATCTGCTGGGAATCGACGATGCGGCGGAACTCCGACCGGACCGGTTCGGGCGATTCATTGGCGATCAGGCGGATCGCGTCGTTGAGCGGCAGACCGGACTTGACCGCGCGCACGATGATGTCGAGCGCGTTCGGAAACTCTTCCAGGAAGGCCTTGACGCGACGTGTGCGGCGAAACGAAACGTACCAGCGCGGCAGGCCGAGCCCGCCCACCAGCAGGGCGCCGGGCAGCGCCAACAGGGGCGCTCCGACGAAAAAGAGAAGGGCCGTCAGGATGATGCCGCAGACGGCGGAGTACATGTAGAAGCGCTCGATCGGGACCTGCATGCCGGCCTGGCGGATCTGAACCTTCAACGGCGGTTTCTTGACGTTGCGGTCGTTGGTCTTCTGTTTCTCGTCGAGCTGCTTGAGCGAGTCCTGGAGACTTTTGCGCCGCTTGACCGCCTCCGCGGCGCGATCGCGCGTGGCTTTTACCACCGACCGGTCGGTTTCGGCCGTCTTGATGGTCTGAAGCCGCTTGCCGGCCTGCTTCTCATTGTCGAGGCGCGTGAACAGGAAAGCATAGGCCACCGCGCCGGCGCTGAAGCCGGCAAGCACGATGAACGCCAGGACGGTGGTGTCAATTCCGAACATCGACCGGTGCCCCTAGGCCCTTTCGCCGTTTCAAAGAAACGGCGAACCGCCCTATCTCTTTGTTTAGACGCAATTCCGGACGGAAAGTTACGGCGAAGTCGCCGAACCCGACCGCTTCACACTTTTCCTGGAATTGCGTCAGACCTCCAGACAAATCAGTCAGCGCGTTTCTCCATCGCCTCGAGCGCATTGGCGAGGCGCTGCTCCTCGCCATAATAGCGGGCGCGATCCCAGAAATGCGGGCGGCCGATGCCCGTCGACACGTGCTCGCCGACCAGCCGGCCGCTCGAGTCCTCACCCTTGATGTTATAGAGGACGAGATCCTGGGTGATGATGACGTCACCTTCCATGCCGACCACCTCAGTGATGTGGGTGATGCGGCGCGAACCGTCGCGCAGGCGGGCGGCCTGGATGATCACGTCGATCGAGCCGACGACGATCTCGCGCACCGTGCGCTGCGGCAGCGAATAGCCGCCCATGGCGATCATCGATTCGATACGGTTGAGGCATTCGCGCGGGCTGTTCGAGTGGATCGTTCCCATCGAGCCGTCGTGACCGGTGTTCATCGCCTGCAGAAGGTCGAACACTTCCGGTCCGCGCACTTCGCCGACGATGATGCGCTCGGGCCGCATGCGCAGGCAGTTCTTGACGAGGTCGCGCATGGTCACCTCGCCCTCACCCTCGAGATTGGGGGGCCGCGTTTCGAGACGGACCACATGCGGCTGCTGCAGCTGCAGTTCGGCCGAGTCCTCGCATGTGATGACCCGCTCCTCGCGGTCGATATAGTTGGTCAGGCAGTTGAGCAGCGTCGTCTTGCCGGAGCCGGTGCCGCCAGAGATGACGACATTGCAGCGGACCCGGCCTATGATCTTGAGGATTTCCGCACCTTGCGGCGAGATGGCGCCGAACTTGACCAGCTGGTCCAGCGTCAGCTTGTCCTTCTTGAATTTGCGGATGGTGAGCGCGGTGCCGTCGATGGAGAGCGGCGGCGCGATAACGTTGACGCGCGAGCCGTCGGGCAGGCGCGCGTCGCAGATCGGGCTCGACTCATCGACGCGGCGGCCGACCTGGCTGACGATGCGCTGGCAGATGTTGAGCAGTTGTTGGTTGTCGCGGAAGCGGACGCCAGTCTGTTCGACCTTGCCGTTGACTTCGATGTATACGTTCTTGGAGCCGTTGACCATGATGTCGGCGATGTCGTCGCGGGCAAGCAACGGCTCCAGCGGCCCATAGCCCAGAACGTCGTTGCAGATATCCTCGAGCAGCTCCTCCTGCTCGGAGATCGACATCGCGAAATTCTTGATCGCGATGATGTCGTTGACGATGTCGCGGATTTCCTCGCGCGCGCTCTCGGGATCGAGCTTGGCGAGCTGCGACAGGTCGATCGTGTCGATGAGCGCGGAGAAAACCTGGCTCTTGGTGTCGTAATAGGTCTCGCTGCGCTCGCGCTGGACCCTTCTTGGCGGCTCGGGCGCCATCGGCGGAGCCTCGACGGGACGGCGAGCCGGCGGCGCGGACGGCGCAGGCGGCGCGCCGGACGCCGGCGCGGCCGGCGGCCGCTCGGCCGTCATCGTTCCCGTCAAAGCGGGAGCGGCGGGCGCCGATACCGGCGGACGGAATTCGGGCGTCACCCGGTTGCCGTCGTCTTTGCCTCTCTTACCAAACATGATCGACTACCCGATGCCGCTCAAACAGCGTCACTTCTTGTTGCGCGAGAGCTTGCCGAGGATCGAACCCAGGCCCGCCTTCTTCTTCGTCTTGATTTCGCTACGTCCGGTCAGCACATGCGCTATCTCATTGATGGTGGCGACGACCGGGTTCTTGGCGTCCATCTCGGAGAGCATGCGGCCGTTGTTGGCGGCATTGCCGAATAGCACCGGTTCGAAATTGATCACCGCCATGGGCGTGATGCCGAGCGGCTCGGCGAAATCGGAAGGCGCTATCTCCGGCCGTTTCGGCACACCTGCCTGGTTGATGACCAGCTTCGGCGGTGGATCGTTCGGACGCAGCCGCTTCAGCATGTCCACCATGTTCTTGGTGTTGCGAAGATTTGCGAGCTCGGGCGTGGCTGTGATGACGATCTCGTCGGCCTTGATCAGCGTGTTCTTCGTCCACCCGCTCCAGATGTGAGGGATATCGAGAACCAGGAGGGGCGCGCTGCGCTGCGCCATCTCGATGACCTGCGAGAACGCCTCGGCGTCGAAATCATAGACGCGCTCCAAGGTGGAGGGGGCCGCAAGCAGGGACAGATGCTCGGCGCATTGCGCGAGCAGGCGATCGAGATAGACCTCGTCGACCCGCTCGGGCGAGAACACGGCCTCGGCGACCCCCTGGGCCGGATCCTGGTCGAAGTTGATGTTGGCGGTGCCGAAGGCGAGGTCGAGATCGGCGATGACGACTTCGGATTTGAACAGCGACGACATCGCCCAAGCGGTATTGTGAGCAATGGTCGATGAGCCGACTCCGCCCTTGGCGCCGATGAAAGCAATCGAGCGGCCGATCGGCTCCGATTCCGGATCGACGAAGATCGACGACACGACGCTGACGATGTCGGTCATCGAGACCGGCGCGATGACATATTCGGAAATTCCGGAACGGATGAGCTCGCGGTAGAGCCCGACATCGTTGTAGTGGCCGATGACCACGACCTTGGACGACGGATCGCAATATTCCGCAAGCTGGCCGAGTTGTTCTAACAGTTGCTTCGGCTCGCTGCGCGATTCCAGCAGGATCAGGTTCGGCGTCGGCGCGGACTGGTAGAACTCGATCGCGGTCGGCACGCCGCCCATGTGGACCTTGAGATGGGCCTTGGCCATCCGGCGATCCTCGCCGGCGCGCTCCACGGGGCTGGCGACCCCTTCGGTCTCGCAGAAAGCCTGGATCGAAATGCGCGGCACAGGGCGCAGCGCCTGCATGGCGGCGATGTCCTGCTGCGAAAGGTCGCCGGTTTCCGCGGGCGTGTCGTAGGCAAGATTGCTCATCGTCATGCTCTTTCCGTGACTGCTCTCTTCGTCGTCCGGCGGTTCAGTACGTCACTTCAGAATTGCCCAGGAACTCGTCGGAGATGCCTCTTGCCCGGTACACATCGATCACCGCGCCGCGATTTTCGGCGTCGATTTCGGATTGCTTGCGCGGCCCGATCAGATCGTTGGGATTGGCGACCTGGGCCGCGAGGTTGTTCTGGTAGGAGCAGCCGAAGTCGGCATAGTGCTTATTCTCGGACGTCTCCGCCAGATCATCTGGCCAACGGCCGCATTTGTTGGTCTGGGCCCGCACCGCGACGAAGGCGACGCGCACCGGCGCGGACGCCTCCGGCACGGCCGACTGATAGGATGTCATGACGATGCGGTTGCGCTTGACGCCCGCGGCCATGGCAAGCCTGGCGAAATCGCGACCGGCCGCGCGGGCGGCAACTTCGTTGGCGGAGCCGGCCGGCATCGCGATCGTCAGCGCCGGCGCGGCGCTCTTGTCGTAACCGTCGAGAAAACCGAGCAGCGCGTCGCGTTGCGCGCCCGTCATGCCGCGATCGCCGGCGCCGACCGGCAGGTCGATCTTCAGGTTCTTTTCGGCAATGACGATGGGATGCGTCGTGCGGTAGTCGTCCGGTATCGCTCCGACCGTGACGCTGTCGCGATTGGCGCATCCGGCGAGCGACGCCGCAAGCGCGACCGCCAGTGCCGGGACCACCTGCCGGCGTATCCTTGCGATGCCGGATGCTGTCCGGACCGTCATGACCTTCGATGCTGACTTGGACATATCCGCATTCCCACTCATTTGTAGATGAAGCCGACGACGCCGTGATAGCGGCCCGGCGGCCTGTCGGTCTGCATGGTGCCGTAGACGCGGTTGACGCGGCCGAGGAACATTCCGGCGCCGTCGCTCGCCGCATTGAAGTTGTCATCCGGCTTGGCCAGGTCGTTGCGCGCGACCGGCCGCGCCAGGTAAGGCGTGATGATGATGACGAGCTCGCTTTCGTTGCGGACGAAGTCGCGGCTGCGGAAGAGCGTCCCGAGCACGGGGATCTTGGTCAGGCCGGGCAATCCGGTGACAGCCTGCCTGAGATCGTCGCGCACGAGGCCCGCGATCATCATCGAGCCACCGGAAGGCAGCTCCACCGTCGTATCGGCCAGGCGCTTGCGCAGCGACAAAGCGTTCATGCCGATGCTCTGATTGTCCGTGGATGATGACACGGAGCCTTCGGTTGTCGGTTCGGAAACCGACGTCCTAACCTTCAGGCTTATGCGACCGGGCGACAGAACAACCGGCTGGAACTCCAGCCCGATACCGTACTCGATCTTGTCGACCGAATAGTTCTTCAGACCGGTCTGGTTGTCGGTGGACACGTTGGCGGAAACGCTCTTCACAATATTGTACTCGCCGCCGACCTTGAAGGTCGCCTTTTCCCCGGATACGGCGGTCAAAGTCGGCTCAGCCAGGGTCTTCATGACCCCCGACTGTTCCATTGCGTTGATATAGGACTGCAGCCCTGACGAGCTGATAGAGAGGCCCGCGTTCGACAGCGGTTTGCCAAGACCCGTGTAGGGGTCGCTGAGCGCCGCCCAGGAAATGCCGTTGCTGCCGCCGCTGGCGAGCATATTGACGCCGAGCTGTTTCATCACCGAGCGGCTGACTTCGGCGACCGTCACCTTGAGCGTTACCTGGTCGTCGCCGATGATCTGCAACAGGTTGACGATCTTGGAGGTCCGGCGCTCCTGGTCGGGGTTGTTGATGTCGACGCCGCCATTGACGGAGCCGCCGGCGGCGGTCTGCGAATATTGACCGGTCGTCGCTTCGCCGCCGGACACGAAGATGGTTGCAAGGTCGACGGCGCGCTTGGCATCGAGCGGCGTGTCGACCATGCCCGTCAGCACGACGTTGTCGTTGAGCAGCTCTACCTTGATCTGCGAGGACGGGATGAAGCGCCTCAGATAGTCTTCCAGCCCGGCGACATCGCGCTCGACGGCCAGGTCGAGGCTGACAATCTGCTCGCCGTTGGGGCCGAAGACAAAGATGTTGGTTTCGCCGACCGCCTTGCCGAACAGGTAGATGCGCCGCGCCGTGCGCGTCACCGCGTCGGCAACCGCCGGATTGGCGACTAGGATGTCATAGGCGTCGTTCGGCAGATCGATGACCACGGATTTGTTGAGGCCGAGCTTGACGCGCTGCGTGGCGACGGAAGCCGATACGCCGGCGCTCGCGGCTTTGGCTTCGACCAGTCCCGAAGCGTTGGTGCCAATCAGGAGCAGGCCGATCGCCGCGGCCGCCAGGAAGGGCAGCAGTTTACCGTTTAGCCTCATTTCCTTGCTCCAACCTCGGAAACTTCGCCCGACTTGATCAGACGCACTGTTCCGTGCCGGCCATTGCCGTTGACCAGATAGTCGGCTTCGTCCGTACTCTTTTCATGGATGTCGGTAATCGGCCGCAGCGCGAGCGTCAGGCGGTCCGCCATCTGCTGCGCCACGGTGATGATCTCGGCCTGCTGCGGCGTCAGTTCCAGCGTCGCGGTCTGGCCGACCCTGGTCTTCTTGCCTTCCTCGTCTTCCTGGATGGTCTGGTCGATGGCCAGCACGCGGATGTTCTTGAGGATGGTCGAGGTGTTGAAGCCGCTGCCGCCGTTGCCGGTGTCGGCACGGCGGGTCATGATGACATCGACGAAGTCGTTGGGCAGGATGAAGCCGCCGGCGGAGGTGTCGGCCGATATCGCGGTGGCGACAGCGCGCATCCCCGAAGGCAGGATCGAGGACATGAAGCTCTGCCCCTCGCCGACCAGCTTGGAGCGGCGCAGCGGCTCGCCCGTATACATGGCGACGCGCGCGACCGAGCCCTTGAGCTTTTCGACCGCGTCAGGTTCGGCGGCGCGCGTGATGAAATTGGCGTTGACGCCGTCGGCCGGCCATTCTTCCCAGCTGATGTTGTTGCCGAGCTGGCTGCCCATCGCCACGTCGCCGGAAAGCACCAGAACGTCCTGCAATGCGACCGCCGGCTGCGCGGGCGCATTGACAACGACCTGCGCTGGCGGCGCCACGACCATGTTCTTGGCCACATAGCCCGCGCCACCCGCCGCGACCGCAGCCACGCCCAGAATAATCAATCGGGATGCTGGCATTCGTCCGAAACCCTTCGCCTCGTGGCAAACCACCCACGCCTGGCCGGACTTTGCAGCTGCAATCGTCAAAACAAGGTTAATGTAATGCTTACGATCGTGATTAATTTAAGGTTTACTCAAATTAGATCGAACGGCCCGCCGTTAACAAAAAAGGGCGGCCTCGCCGCCTTCGGTCGCCGACATCGCTGTCACCAAAACCTATGCCGTGAGCCTCTGCAGCGCCCAGACCATCAGCGGCGAATCCGGGAACGTGATCAGTCCACCGGCGCCAAGCGCGATGCCATAGGGAATACCCACTTTCTCGTCGGCAAAGTAGCGCAGGAATCGGCTGTGGCCGGTATACGCGGCCAGCGGCGATTTCCGGTAAGCCAGGATTGCGATGGTCAGCAGGCCCCCGATGAAAGCCGACGTCACCAGATAGCCGATCAAGTTGATGTTGAGGCCCATCCATAGAGCGGTCGCGGCCAGCAGCTTGGCGTCGCCGCCGCCCATGCCGCCGAGCGCAAAGAGGCCGAATGTCGTGGCAAGCACGAGGGCGCCGGCGGCGAAGTGCCAGCCATAGGTCGCCCAGTCCATCCCGGTGAGCGGCGCGACAAGCGCGAATGTCGCCACCAACAGTACCGGAACGCGGTTGGCGATCGTCATCGACAACGTGTCGGAGATCGCAGCAAACAGCATGCAGAATGGGAAGACGACGAAGATAACGGCTTCAAGCATTGAAGCGGCACCCGTGGAAGCTCGGTTTGGAACTTAAGCACATCCCGTTAACAATCGGTGAGACGGGACACTGCTGACGTGCGCCGCAACGAAGCGGGTGCGGGCGATGCGGTTCAAGCGCTTGCTGGATGCATCTCTCATCGCGGGGCAAGATCGCTGCCCGCATCCGAACGACAGCATTGGTTGCCTTCATGAAGAAGGGCCGCCAAACGGCGGCCCCTTTTCCTAGACAAGAATAGTTCCGTTCATCACGGAGCGGTGCCGGTGTTGACCGCGCCTGCGATGGCGGTGAACTTGGCGTTCAGCGCGCCGCCGAGCTGCGAAGCGCCGACCATGATGGCGAGCGCGATGAGGGCGGCGATCAGACCGTATTCGATGGCGGTCGCGCCGGATTCGTCCTTCACGAAACGTGCAATGAGATTAGACATTCGAGAGCTCCTACTCCACGTGTTACAGCACTTCCGTCAACTTCTCTTTGCGGTTGATCGGATGCTGCGAATCTAGGGAGAAGCCGTTTCGATCGGCTTAATAAACAGCCTTACCGATTCCTTTCCGGGGGTGAACGCGCTGCGTGGTTAACCGCGGCCTAAACGCCATCGGCCAACGTGCGCCCCCCGCAAAACAGCGGAAACCAGCGGCTCCCGCAATCTTGCTAAAACAGCGGGCACAATGGATATGTGAGGCATCGGCTAACCGATCCCCCTTCGCGACAAGGTCCGGTTTAACCGTTGCTTCACCAATCTCGTTCATGTTCCGTTGAAGAATCCGCCTGCCGGGGAGCTGTTCCATGACGTTGTCGAGATCACTGTCTCCAGTCGCCGCGCTGCTGGCGGCTGCCGCCTTGGTGATGCCGGCCAGGGCCGGCGCGGGTGTCGAAGTGACCATGAACCAGGCAAAGATCGTCAAATTGTCCCGCGCGGCCGACACCGTCGTCATCGGCAACCCGGCCATCGCCGACGCCTCGGTGCAGGACGCCTCGACCATCGTTCTCACCGGCAAAGGTTTTGGCGTCACCAACCTGGTGGTGCTCGACTCGGACGGCACCCCGATCATCGATGAGCAGGTGACCGTCGTGCGACAGGCCGCTTCCTCGGTGCGCATCTACAGGCGTGCCGAAGTCCAGACCATGTCTTGCACGCCCTATTGCGAGAGCGCCTACAAGACCGACGCCGAGAAGGCTTCCGAGACCGAAATGAGCGCCACGCACTAAGCCCGAAGAGAGCGTTGGAGCAGGCGTTAAGGACAGCTTAAAGCCTGCCCGGCGAATTTAACGATCATCCAAACCGGACCTCAACGGGTTTTCGCTACCTTGCCGCCGGTACCGCAAGGGGATCGGCAGGAACGCAAATGAGCAAGGATGCCATATCCGGCAACGGCATGGACAGCACGGCGCGCGCCAAATCCCGCCCCGGCTTCTTCAGCGACAGACGCGGCAGCACGGCAATGGAATTTGCGATGCTGGCCATCCCGTTCGCGCTTCTCGTCTTCGCTATCCTCGAGAGCTGCATCTCGTTTGCCGGCCAGGAGGTGATGGCCAACGCCACGGATGACGTCGCCCGCCAGCTGCGCACCGGGCAGTTGCAGAAGTCGAACGTCACCGAAGCTTCCATCAAGCAAGCGATCTGCAGCCGCCTGCAGATCATGGTCGCCCAGAACTGCCCGGGGCTGAAGGTCGATCTGCGCGAATATTCGAGTTTTGCGCAGGCCGCCACGGCAGGCTACAAGATCGTCGGCAACGACATCGTGCTGACGCAGTCCGGAAGCGACATGACCTTCGCGGTTACGCCCGGCCTGGCAGAATCCATCAACATGCTGCGGGTGTTCTACAAATGGCCGGTGATGACGGATCTGCTGGCCAAGCAGATGCAGAATTTCAGCGACGGCACCACGCTGCATTTTGCGTCCGTGACCTGGCAGAACGAACCATTCGACGACAACTAAGGCCAGCGGACGGCTGAGACTGGGGCGGCTTGGAGGGATAGGATGTACCGTGCGGGGGCACATTGGGGGATTTCGGCCATCGTGGCGCGAGCGAGGCGGTTCGGCCACGATCGGCGCGGCGTCGCCGCGATCGAGTTTGCGTTCATCGCGCCGGTGCTGCTCATCATGTATTTCATCACGATGGAAGCCTCGCAAGCCATCGAGACCAGCAAGAAGGTCAGCCGCATCGGCAGCATGGTGGCCGACCTCGTCACGCAGCAGCAGACGGTCATGAAGGCGAACCTCGATGCCATCATGAAGATCGGCAGCACGACGCTTCTGCCCTACCACCGCTCGGATCCCAAGATCATCATCACCGCCATACAGATGTCGGACGAGGCGTCGCCGACAGTGAAGGTGGTGTGGTCGCGCAAGCTGGTAGGCAGCACCTACAGCGCCGATGCCAAGCCCGGCGACACCACGACTGTCCCGTCGACGCTGAAAATCCGCAACACTTTCCTAATCCGTGTGGAAAGTGATCTCGGCTATACACCGGTCATCGCCTGGAGCGCGACCGATGAAAAAGCGAAATCGTTTGGATTGCTGTCGACCTTCAGCAACATAAACATGAGCGAGACTTATTATCTCAGGCCTCGCCGGAGTCCGACGATCCCTTGCAGCGACTGCTGACGGTCATTCGCGGCCATCCAATGCCTGCCGCACAATGCCCATCGCCATGGCGTAATCCTTGGACGTTGCCGGCACGAAGCCACCGGAATGCGTCGCCTCCAGAAGGTCGTACACATCAGGCGTCTGTGATTTGAGATTGGTCAGAAAGACGGTCAGCCGTCGTTTCGCCTCGGGATCGAGATCGCTGCGGACGGCATGCGGCCCGTAGCGCAACAGGTCGGAGGTCCATAGCACCCTAAGCGATGCCCCGGGGATGCCGGCAGCCTCCAGCCGCGCGACCGTACCGCCGGAATGGGTGGATCGGCCGTCGGCATCGGCGGGCTCCCATCCGAACAGGCCATCCGCATCGCCGTCGCTCAATATCGTCTCGGCCGCCGTGGCCGACGCGGCGCGTGCCAGGAACGGCGAATCCTGGGCAATCTTGACCCCTGCGGCGGAAAGGGCCGCCAGTGGCAGCAGCGCGCCGCCGACATTATCGGCCGGTGCAATCGCGATCCGATGCGAAGCCATGGCCGCAAGATCCTGAAGCCTGCCGTCGCGTGTCACCAGGACGGAGCGGATGCCGACGGCGCCGTCGTCGTCGACCGGCGCCACCAGCGGTTCGACACAGCCGCAGCGCTCCAAGGCCGTGGCATAGGCAAGCGCCGAATAGACCGCGTATTGCACGCGCCCGCTCGCCTGCGCCTCGATCAGCGCCGCATAGTCACGCGCAACGACGAACTCGACCTTCATGCCGAGCGCATTGGCATAGGCTTCGGTCAGACGCGCAAGTCCGGGGACGGTGTTGCCGCCGCCCGGCTCGGCAACGATGCCGATGCGGAATGTGCCGATGTCGTCACGCCAGTCGGCGTGTGCCGGCCATGCGGCGGCGCCGGACGCCAGGAGAGTGGCCGCGCACATTTTCACGGCCTGCCTTGCCGCGGTTTTGCCGCGCCTCGCCATGCTTGCTTTGCTCCCGCCATAGTCACGCCTCATCGCAACTATGGCGCGAAGCGGTTGCGGTTTGGTTTCCGATTTGCCAACGCCGCGAGGGAACCTTATGTCTGGCGACCAGGACTGACAACAATGACACCCATGGCGCGCGCGTTCCTGTTCGTTCTCGATTCTTTCGGCATCGGCGGCGCGGCCGACGCCGAACGCTATGGCGATGCCGGCGCCGACACGTTCGGGCACATCTTCAAGGCCTGCGCCGAAGGCCGCGCCGATCGGGAGGGTCTGCGCAAAGGACCGCTCGCCGTGCCCAACATGATGTCGCTCGGGCTTGGCCGGGCGGCGCAAACCGCGACTGGGCACAGAACCGGCATCGATGCGCCGCTGATCGCCTCGGCCTTCCACGGCGCCGCCCAGGAGGTGTCGAGCGGCAAGGACACGCCGTCGGGCCATTGGGAGATCGCAGGCCTGCCCGTGCGCTTCGACTGGGGTTACTTTCCCGATACCCTGCCGGCGTTCCCGCCCGAGCTGACCGAGAAGATCATCCGTGAAGGCAAGGTGCCGGGCATCCTCGGCAATTGCCATGCGCCGGGAACCGAGATCATCGAACGCTTCGGCGAAGAGCATATCCGCACCGGCAGCCCGATCTGTTACACCTCGGTGGACTCGGTGCTGCAGATCGCCGCGCATGAAACGCATTTCGGCCTGGAGAGGCTTTATGAGCTTTGCCTCACGGTGCGCCGGCTGGTCGATCCACTCAAGATCGGGCGCGTGATCGCGCGGCCTTTCGTGGGCGAGACGCCCGCCACCTTCCAGCGCACCCACAACCGCCGCGACTATGCGGTGCCGCCGCCGGAGGAGACCCTGCTCGACCGGCTGACGGCGCGCGGCAGCAAGGTCATCGCGGTCGGCAAGATCGGCGATATCTTCGCCCATCGCGGCATCTCGCAAGTGCGCAAGGCCGGCGGCAACATGGCGATGTTCGACAAGGCGCTCGGCGCCATGGACGATGCCGGCGAAGGCGACCTGGTCTTCGCCAATTTCGTCGATTTTGACACCGAGTTCGGCCACCGGCGCGATGTCGCCGGCTATGCGGCGGCGCTCGAAGCCTTCGACCGCCGGCTGCCCGAGGCGCTGTCGCGCATCAGGCCTGGCGATCTTCTCATCCTCACAGCCGATCACGGCAACGACCCGACCTGGCGCGGCACCGACCATACGCGTGAGCGCGTTCCGGTGATCGGCATCGGGCCGGGGCTGAAGGGCGGCGACATCGGGCTCAGGCCGACCTTCGCCGATATCGGCGAAACCGTTGCGGATCACCTTGGCCTGGCAGCGGGCCGCCATGGAACATCCTTCCTCGCAACGATAGGCGGCCATGCCTGAGCTGCCCGAAGTCGAGACCGTCCGGCGCGGACTGCAGCCGGTCCTGGAGGGGGCGCGGCTCGTCAAGGTCGAAGCGCGCAGGCCCGACCTTCGCTTTCCTTTTCCCGAACGCTTTTCGGAGCGGCTCACCGGCAAGACCGTGACGGCGCTTGGCCGGCGCGCCAAATATCTGACGATGCATATCGAGGATGGTCCGGTGCTGATCTGCCACCTCGGCATGTCAGGATCAATCCGGGTCGAAACCACTGGGAGCAGCGGCGTCCCCGGCGCCTTCCATCACGAGCGGTCGAAAAGTGCGGCGCACGATCATGTCGTGTTCGACGTCGTCTCGCCGAAGGGCATGCGATCCAGCGTCATCTTCAACGACCCGCGCCGCTTCGGCTTCATGCTGTTTGCCGAAGGCGCGCCGGACACGCATCCGATGCTGGCCGGACTCGGCGTCGAGCCGACCGGCAACGCGCTTGACGGCCCCCTGCTCGCCTCACTGCTCAAGGATCGCAGATCACCGCTCAAGGCGGCGCTGCTCGACCAGCGGCTGATCGCCGGGCTTGGCAATATATATGTGGCGGAGGCCTTGTGGCGGGCCGGCCTGTCGCCGCTGCGCGAAGCCGGTACCATTGCCGGGTCGGCCAAGAGGGCGAAAGAGCAAAGCGGGCGCCTCGCGGAGGCGATCCGCTCGGTCATCGCCGATGCGATCGCCGCCGGAGGCTCCTCGCTGCGTGACTATGTGCAGGCCGATGGATCGCTCGGCTATTTCCAGCATTCCTTCGCGGTCTATGATCGCGAGGGAGAGCCATGTCCGAAACCGGGCTGCCGCGGCCATATCGAGCGCATCGTGCAGAGCGGCCGCTCTACCTTCTATTGCCGCACCTGTCAGCGGTGAGCTAGACCGGTCTCTCCAAGAGAAGCGAGGAGACGTACGCCATGACCTATGAAACCATTCTCGCAGAGACACGCGGCAAGGTCGGGCTGATCACGCTGAACCGGCCCAAGGCGCTCAATGCGCTGAATTCGCAGGTCCTTGCGGAGGTGGTGGCGGCGGCGGGTGCGTTCAACGCCGATGCGGGGATCGGCGCGATGGTGCTCACCGGCTCGGAAAAGGCGTTCGCCGCCGGCGCCGACATCAAGGAAATGCAGGCGATCTCCTTCGCCGACGCCTACACGCAGGATTTCTTCGTCGGCTGGGAGGAATTCACGCGCATGCGCAAGCCCATCGTCGCGGCGGTCGCGGGCTATGCGCTCGGCGGCGGCTGCGAACTGGCCATGATGTGCGACTTCATCATCGCCGGCGACAATGCCAAGTTCGGCCAGCCCGAAATCACGCTCGGCGTCATGCCGGGCATGGGCGGCTCGCAGCGGCTGACCCGATTCGTCGGCAAGTCCAAGGCGATGGACATGTGCCTGACCGGCCGGATGATGGACGCGGCCGAGGCCGAGCGCTGCGGACTGGTGTCGCGGGTGGTCCCGGTCGCCGAACTGCTCGACGAGGCGCTGAAGGCAGCGGCGAAGATCGCCGAGTTCTCGCTGCCGTCGGTCATGATGACCAAGGAAGCCGTCAACCGCGCCTACGAGACGACGCTCGCCGAAGGGCTACGCTTCGAGCGCCGGCTGTTCCATTCGCTGTTTGCGCTCGACGACCAGAAAGAAGGCATGGCCGCCTTCGTCGAAAAGCGGAAGCCGAATTTCACCAACCGCTAGGCGCGTGGGCCAAGTGGCCGCGATTTTGCGGGACACGACATCGAGGCCCAAAAAGACCGCAAAGCGGCGTTGACGCGTCGGAAAAGCTGAACTATAAGCCGCACCAACCGAGGCGGCCCGTGGCTGCCCGTTTGTTTTTTGCGCCCTGCGACATCGCTGGCGTTCACCAGATCAGAAGAGAGGCATCATGGCCAATACTTCCTCGGCCAAAAAGGCTACGCGCAAGATCGCCCGCCGCGCTGCGGTCAACAAGAACCGCCGCTCGCGCGTCCGCAGCTATGTCCGCAAGGTCGAAGAGGCGCTGGCCGCCGGCGACAAGGCCGCTGCGGTGGAAGCCTTCAAGGCTGCCGAACCGGAATTGATGCGCGCCGCCACCAAGGGCGTCGTCCACAAGAACACGGCTTCCCGCAAGGTTTCGCGGCTGGCCCAGCGGGTCAAGACGCTGTCGGCCTGACCGACTCCCTCTTTCACTCCGTCGATATTGAACCCGGCCGTACAGGCCGGGTTTTTTCGTTTGCCGGCAAGTACTTAAAAAGTTTGCCCGGAAGCTGCACTTGTGAGGCGATTCAAATGCCGGTAATGTTTTGCCGGCATATACAGTGCCGCTTATATCTGCGCGCCTCCGCTGCGGCAGCTGCCCAAATTCCCCTGTCAGAAATTCTGCATTTTTTTCAAAGGCTTACACGCGGTCATCCACAGCTTATTCAACGCGCGGTCGGACGGCGGGGGAGAAGTAGCTGTCAAGAGAATTATTTCAGAATATTTCGTTTCGGGCGGCCTTTTTCATATTCGCCGGAAAAGGGTTTGAATCACAATGGCTTTGTCAAAACGTGTCGTGGCGGCACCCGAATTCAAGCCCCTTCCGGTAACCAGATTCGTTAAAAAACCGTTAGATGTGGCCTTGCCCTATCCACAGCGATTTCGGTAATGTCCATCCATCGAAGGGACGGGCTCTAGCCCCTGACCCAGCCTGAATCGGCCAGCACAAAATGGCAGAATTCATGACGTGGAGCAATTCCGCGCGTGGCTTGGTTTGTCTCTTCGGTGCGGTAGGGGACTGGCGTAATTGTACATTGGCGGTCGATGTCTCGCCGGCGTTTTCGCCGGAGGGTGGCGTATTGCCTTGTCTTTGTCGAAAGCCGGCGCGCGGAGCCGGCGGCTGGTCCTTTGCGCGAGTTGCGACGACCGTTTGCCGGCGGCGGCATCGGCAGCGCAGCGAATGAGGTCGCCGGACCAAGGATGCAGGAGGCGCATCCCCGGCGGGAAAAGGGTACGAGAAGACAAGGAACTTTGATCATGCAGGGCGGCATCGAGAGGGAAATAGCGGGCGAGCTCCCATTTTCAGCAACTTTTGTCGGAGGGGACGACGTGGCGGCATCCAACGACGCGGAACAGAGGTTCGAGCGGGTCAAGACCCAGCTGAAGGCGCGTCTCGGGGCCGAGGTCTATTCGAGTTGGTTTGGTCGCATGAAGGTCGCCGAGGCCTCCCGCGGCATTGTCCGCATCTCGGTGCCGACCGCCTTCCTGCGGTCATGGATCAACGGCCACTATCTTGAGCTTATCGCGGAGCTGTGGCGGCATGAGGATCCCGACGTCCTCAAGATCGAGATCGTCGTGCGCACCGCGACGCGCCAGGGGCGCAACCATGTCGAGCCGGAAATCGTGCCGGCCCGCAAGATGACCAGGCAGACGCACACCGCGCTCGCCAACGGCACCGCGAGCGCCGGACGCGTGGAACAACGGGCACCGGCGCCCCGCCAGGGCGCACCCGTGGAACCGGAGTTCCGCCACAATGTTCTGGGGTCGCCGCTCGACCCGCGCTACACATTCGCCTCCTTCATCGAGGGACCGTCCAACAGGGTGGCCTTCGCGGCGGCGAGAGCCGTGGCGGAATCGCAGTCGAGCGCGGTGCGTTTCAACCCGCTTTTCCTGCATGCCACCGTCGGACTCGGCAAGACGCACCTCTTGCAGGCGATCGCGGCGGAATCGCTTCGGCACAATCCGAAATCGCGCGTCGTCTATCTGACGGCGGAGTATTTCATGTGGCGCTTCGCCACCGCGATCCGCGACAACAACGCGCTGACGCTGAAAGAGCAGCTTCGCGACATCGATCTGCTGATCATCGACGACATGCAGTTCTTGCAGGGCAAGTCGATCCAGCACGAATTCTGCCACCTCATCAACATGCTGCTCGACAGCGCCAAGCAGGTGGTGGTGGCGGCCGACCGGCCGCCGTCGGAACTGGAATCGCTGGAGCCGCGCGTGCGTTCGCGCCTCAATGGCGGCGTGGCGCTGGAAATGTCGGCGCCGGATTTCGCCATGCGGCTCGGCATGCTGAAGCTGCGCCGCGGCACCGCCAAGACCGATGACACCTCGCTCGACATCTCGGACGAGATCCTGGAGCATGTCGCCCGTACCGTCACCGGCAGCGGGCGCGAGCTTGAAGGCGCCTTCAACCAGCTTCTGTTTCGCCAGTCCTTCGAGCCGCAGATCACGATCGACCGCATCGACGAGATCCTCGGCCACATCTATCGCTCGGGCGAGCCGAAGCGGGTGCGCATCGAGGACATCCAGCGCATCGTGGCGCGCCACTACAACGTGTCGAAGACGGAGCTTCTGTCCAACCGGCGCACGCGCACCATCGTCAAGCCGCGGCAGGTGGCCATGTACCTGTCGAAAGTGATGACGCCGCGCTCGCTGCCGGAGATCGGGCGGCGTTTCGGCGGCCGCGACCACACGACCGTGCTGCATGCCGTGCGCAAGATCGAGGATCTCTCGGGCGGCGACAACACGCTGGCGCAGGAGCTCGAACTGCTCAGAAGGCTGATCAACGACCAGGCCTGAGGCAATGCGAAAATGGCCGGCGACCCGCATCGCCGGCTTTATCCCCAGAAAGCCCGCGCAACCGGCCGGAACCGGTGCCGCGGGCTTGCCTTCGCAGGCTTTTTACTGTCAGCTTACTGAGATTCTGGAAGCCTTTCAGGGCTTTCGCGGGATGCCGCCTGACGGTGACCCGTTCATTCATTGAAGCGAGCCTGTTCGTCATGCGTGTTATCCTGGAACGGTCAAATCTCCTGAAGTCCCTCAACCACGTCCACCGCGTGGTCGAGCGGCGCAACACCATCCCGATCCTCTCCAACGTGCTGCTCAGCGCCGAGGGCGCGAGCCTCGAGATGAAGGCGACCGACCTCGACCTCGAGGTGACGGAGGCGACACCAGCCAAGGTCGAGCGTGGCGGCGCGACGACGGTGCCGGCGCATCTGCTCTACGACATCGTGCGCAAGCTTTCCGATGGCGCAGAGGTGATGCTGAAGACGGACGAGGACGGCAACGCGATGACCGTCACCTCGGGACGTTCGAGCTTCCGCCTGCAGTGCCTGCCGCAATCCGACTTCCCGGAGCTTTCTGCCGGCTCGTTCTCGCATATCTTCCGGCTGGAATCGGCGGCGCTGAAGGGGCTAATCGACAAGACCCAGTTCGCCATCTCGACAGAGGAAACGCGCTACTACCTCAACGGTATCTACCTGCACGCCGTTGAGGTCGGCGGCAAGCTGAAGCTGCGCTCGGTCGCCACCGACGGACACCGCCTGGCGCGCGCCGAGATCGACGCGCCGGCCGGTTCGGAAGGCATGCCGGGCATCATTATTCCGCGCAAGACAGTGAGCGAGCTGCAGAAGCTGGTGGACGACCCCGATGTCGCGGTGACCACGGAACTGTCGGACACAAAGATCCGCTTCACCATCGGCAGCGTCGTTTTGACGTCGAAGCTGATCGACGGCACCTTCCCCGATTATCAGCGCGTCATCCCGACCGGAAACGACAAGAAGCTGATCATCGACCGCCAGAGCTTCGCAGCCGCGGTGGACCGCGTTTCGACCATTTCCTCGGAACGCGGCCGGGCCGTGAAGCTGTCGATCAATGACGGCCAGCTCACGCTCGCGGTCAACAATCCGGATTCGGGGAGCGCCACCGAGGAACTGGCGGCCGACTATTCGTCGGATCCGATCGAGATCGGCTTCAACGCCAAATACCTGCTCGACGTGGCGGCCCAGCTCACCGGGTCGGAGGCCAAGTTCATGCTGGCGGATGCCGGCTCGCCGACGCTGATCCACGACATGGCCGACGAAACCGCGCTCTACGTGCTGATGCCGATGCGGGTCTAGGTCTCTTGTCGACGCAATTCCGGACGGAATACCGCCGTGCACTTTTCCTGGAATTGCGCTTTTGTCTGTCGCAATTCCGGACGGAAAACCGCCGTGCACTTTTCCTGGAATTGCGCTCTTGTCTGTCGCAATTCCGGACGGAAAACCGCCGTGCACTTTTCCTGGAATTGCTCCAGCGGGCCTGATGTGTCGCCGTGACCGCGGATGCGAAACAGCTTCGGCAGCAAAGCTATATAAGTAAGTTAACGCTTACTAATTTCCGCAACTATGCGGCGCTTTCGCTCGATCTTGCGCCCGGCGCGGTGGTGCTGTCGGGCGACAATGGCGCCGGCAAGACCAATCTCCTGGAAGCGATCTCGTTCCTGACGCCTGGCAGGGGGCTGCGCCGCGCGCCTTATGCGGATGTAGCGCGCGAAGGCGGCGATGGCGGCTTCGCCCTGCATGCGCGCAGCGAGGGACCGGAAGGACAGGTCGAGATCGGTACCGGCATTTCCGGCGGCGACGCCGCCGGCGAAGGCGGCAGGAAGGTGCGGATCAACGGCGCGCCGGCGCGGTCGGCCGAGGAGATGCTGGAATGGCTTAGGGTCGTCTGGCTGACGCCGGCGATGGACGGGCTGTTTCCCGGGCCGGCGGCGGACCGCCGCCGCTTCCTCGACCGGCTGGTGCTGGCGATCGATCCAGGCCATGGCCAGCGCACGCTAGACTATGAGAAGGCCATGCGCGGACGTAACCGTTTGCTTACCGAAGGCTCGCGGGACAGCTCCTGGTTCGACGCGATCGAGACGCAGATGGCCGAAACCGGCGTGGCGATCGCCGCGGCGCGGGCCGAGCTGGTGCGGCTGCTTGCCGCCATGATCGCCAGATTGCCCGGCAGCGGCCCGTTTCCGCAGGCCGACATCAGCCTCGCGGGCGACCTGGAGGGCGCGCTCGGCAGCGCACCGGCGGTCGATATCGAGGAGCGGTATCGTGCCGCTCTTGCCAATGGTCGTGAGCGCGACCGCGCCGCCGGCCGCACGCTGGACGGCCCGCACCGCTCCGACCTCGTGGTGCGGCACCGGCCCAAGTCGATGCCGGCGGAACTTTGCTCGACCGGCGAGCAGAAGGCGCTGCTGGTCGGCATCGTGCTGTCGCATGCCAGGCTGACAGGCGAGATGTCGGGCCTGACGCCGATCCTGCTGCTGGACGAGATCGCCGCGCATCTCGATGCACGCCGGCGCGCGGCTCTGTTCTCCATCCTCGAGGAGCTCAACTGCCAGGCCTTCATGACGGGCACGGATGCCGCCCTGTTTTCGAGCCTCGCCAGCCAGGCGCAGTTCCTCACGGTCCATCATGGCAGCGTCGAGCCGACCGGCTAGCCGGTGAAGCTATTTCGGCACTGCGCCACGAGGCTTTGCCTTGCGTCATGCCAAACCTTTGCCTCGTCATGTGGACCACAAGGCTTTGCCTTGCGCTTACTGACAAGGCTCTGCGCCAGCGATAAAGTCCAGCCATGACCGATGCCGCCCTCACCGACGAAGAGCTCGAACGCTATGCCCGGCACATCGTGCTGCCCGAGATCGGCGGGCCGGGCCAGCAGAAGCTGAAACGGGCGCGGGTGCTGGTGATCGGCGCCGGCGGGCTCGGCGCTCCGGTGCTCGAATATCTTGCCGCCGCCGGCGTCGGCACGCTCGGCATCGTCGATGACGACACGGTTTCCCTGTCCAACCTGCAGCGGCAGGTGATCCATGGCAGCGACACGATCGGCCTGGCCAAGACCGACAGCGCCGCCGCAGCGATCATGCGCATCAACTCCAACGTCACGGTGGAAGCGCACCGCCTGAGGCTGACGGAGGAGAACGCCCCTGCCCTCGTCGCCCGTTACGATATCGTTGTCGACGGCTCCGACAATTTCGAGACGCGCTACGCGGTCGCCGATGCCTGCGCCAGCGAGAAGAAACCCCTGGTGACCGCCGCCGTCGGCCGTTTCGACGGCTCGGTGACGGTGCTGAAACCGTTCGAGACTGGCGCCGACGGCAGGCGCAATCCGAGCTATCGCGACCTGTTCCCGGAAGCCCCGCCCGAAGGGCTGGTGCCGTCCTGCGCCGTTGCCGGCATCGTCGGGGCGCTGACGGGCGTCATCGGTGCGCTGGAGGCGATGGAGGCGATCAAGCTGATCACCGGCATAGGAGAGCCGCTCATCGGCAGGCTGCTGCTCTATGACGGGCTCACGGCCCGCTTCGACACCATCCGCTACAAGGCCGTCTGAGCGCATGGACCAGACCGTCGGCATCTCCATAATCGGCCTTCCCGCGGATTTCGACCGATGGGGCGACTTGCTCGCGCTGATTCGCCGCGCCTTTGCCTCTATGGACGGCGTCATCGACCCGCCATCCTCAGCACATCTTCTGAGCGCCGACAGCCTTGCCGAGAAAGCGAAGAAGGAGACGGGGTTTCTGGCCGTCGAGAACGACCGCATCGTCGGCTGCGTCTTCGCGCTGGAGCGGGCGCGGGATTTCTATGTCGGCAAGCTCGCGGTCGAACCAGCGCTCCAGGGTCAAGGCGTCGGAGCCCGGCTGATGCAAGGGGTCGAGGATCTTACCCGCGAACGCGGCAAGGATGCGATCGAGTTGCAGACCCGCATCGAACTGACCGCGAACCATGCAACCTTCGCCCGGCTCGGCTTTCGCGAGACCGGGCGCACGGCGCATGCGGGGTATGACAGGCCGACCTCAATCACCATGCGCAAGGTGCTAACTTGAGCCTTTCATTTAGCCCGGAAGAACAGGCGATCGCCGCTGGCCAGGACGGCGCGAGCATGGCGATGCGCATCGTCGCCGAAAGCGCCAGGCTGCTCGGCGCGCCGCGACTCATCCCGATCGCGTCCGCGCATATCGACGGGGCGCTCTATCACGGCGATTCCGGCACGTTGTTTGCCGAGAAACTGGTCGAAGGCGGCGCGAAGGTCGCGGTGCGCTCGACGCTCAATGTCGGAGCGCTCGACCTGATGGGCTGCTCGCGCATTCGTCTCGAAGAGCCGCAGCGCGGCATGGCGCGGCGGATGATGGAGGCCTATCGCAAGCTCGGCTGCGAGCAGAGCTGGACCTGCGCGCCCTATCAGGCCGGACACAGGCCAGCACTCGGCAGCGACGTGGCCTGGGGCGAGTCCAACGCGGTCGTCTTCTGCAACTCGGTGCTGGGCGCGCGCACCAACCGCTATGGCGATTTTCTCGACATTGCCTGCGCCATTGTCGGCCGCGCCCCGGATTACGGGCTGCACCGGCCCGAGAATCGCCGGGGGCGGCTCATTTTCGATGTCTCGTGCCTGTCGCCTTCCTTCCTTGCCTCGGAGATCGCCTGGCCTGTCCTGGGCAGCCTCTACGGCCGCGAGGTCGGCAACGCGATCGGTGTCGTCACGGGCGTGGCCGGTCATCCCGGCGAGGACGCGCTGAAAGCCTTCGGCGCGGCGGCCGCATCGTCCGGCGCGGTCGGCCTGTTCCACATCGCCGGCGTCACGCCCGAGGCTCCCGACGTCGCAACCATTCTGGCCGGACCGGAGCCGGAGGCGGTGATCCGCGTGACGCCTCAGATGGTTGCCAAGGCGCGCGCCGGCTTGTCCACCGCGGCGGCGGCCAAGACGATCGATGCGGTGGCAATCGGCAGCCCGCATTTGTCAGCCATCGAATTCGACAGCCTGGAGCGACTGATCGCTGGACGGCGGCTAGCCGTGCCGATCTATGCCTGCACCGGCCGTCACGCGCTTGCCTCGCTAGACAAGGACGGCCGGCGCAAAAGGCTCGAGGCCAGCGGCGTGGTCATCGTCGCCGACACATGCGTGGTGGTGACGCCGATCATGCCAGACATCGGCAATGGCGTGCTGATGACCAATTCGGGCAAGTTCGCGCATTACGCGCCGGGCAACACCGGCTATGCGGTGCTCTACGCCTCGCTCGCCGACTGCGTCGAAAGCGCAGTCCTCGGCAGACCGGTCTTCACGGATATCGCCGCATGAGCGCAGCAGCCGAGATCTTGGTGCCGGGCAGAGCGGGCGAAGGCGAGGCGCTGGTGCTGACGGCGCCAATCAGCTTCTGGGGCGGCGTCAACCCGAAGACGGGCCGCATCGCCGATGTCCGCCATCCGCAGCATGGCGAGGTCATTGCAGGCAAAGTGCTGTTCCTGCCGGGCACGATCGGCTCATCATCGGCTTCGGCGGTACTGATGGAGTTGGTCCACAACGGCCGCGCGCCGGCGGCCCTGGTGCTGCACGAGCCGGACGCCATCCTGCTGCTCGGCCTGATCGTCGCCCGCGAGATGAGCTGGGAAACGCCAATCGCGGTGCGGCTCGACCGCGGCGCGTTCGATGCCTACCGCGGAGGCGCGGTAAGCGTCGGCGCGGACGGCGCGGTTGCCGTGGCCGTTTAGGCCTTCAGGCCCTCAGCGGCAGAACGCGGTCCGGCGGGCGGTGGCCGTCGAAGAAGGCGCGGATGTTGATGATCACCTTCTCGCCCATGTCGATGCGGCCCTCGAGCGTGGCCGAGCCCATATGCGGCAGAAGCACCACCTTGCCCTTGGCCGCAAGCTTCAACAGCTTGGTGTTCAGCGCCGGCTCGTGCTCATAGACGTCGAGCCCGGCGCCGGCGATCTTGCCGTCGTGGATCAGCTTGATCAGCGCTTCCTCGTCGATGATGTCGCCGCGCGCGGTGTTGACGAGGTAGGCCGAAGGCTGCATCAGCGCCAGCCGACGGCCGGATAAAAGGTGGAACGTCGCCGGCGTCGAGGGACAATTGACGGAGATGATGTCCATGCGGGCCAGCATCTGGTCGAGGCTTTCCCAATAGGTTGCCTCAAGCTCCTCCTCGACCGCCGGCAGCACCCGGTGCCGGTTGTGGTAGTGGATCGAGAGGCCGAAGGCCTTGGCCCGCCTGGCGACGGCCGTGCCGATGCGGCCCATGCCGACGATGCCGAGACGTTTGCCCCAGATGCGCCGGCCGAGCATCCAGGTCGGCGACCAGCCGGCCCATTTCTTCTCGCCCGTCAGCACATTGGCGCCTTCGGCGAGCCGGCGCGGCACGGCAAGCATCAGCGCCAGGGTCATGTCGGCGGTGTCTTCGGTCAGCACATTCGGCGTGTTGGTGACGGTGATGCCTTTCTTGGCGGCCGCCGCGACGTCGATCTTGTCGACGCCGTTGCCGAAATTGGCGATCAGCTTCAGGTTTTCGCCGGCCTGGGCGATCAGCGCCGCGTCGATGTGGTCGGTGATGGTGGGAACCAGCACGTCGGCTTCCTTGACCGCCGCCACCAGCTCAGGCTGGGTCATCGGCCGGTCCTCGACATTCAGCCTTGCGTCGAACAGCTCGCGCATGCGGGTCTCGACAGGGTCGGGCAGCTTGCGCGTGATGACGACGAGGGGCCGTTTTTTGCCTGGCATTTTATCCCCGAAGCTTCCTCGATCAGGATGACGTTTCGTTGAATCGTCATCCTGATCCTACTCTTTTTTGGAGCATGATCTTTTCCGAAAACCTGTTCCCGCTTTTCGGGATCATGCTCTCGAAACCGATCTCGTTGAGACCTCTTTAACCAAGACCGGCGAAACTTGTAGCCAGTCGCGGCATCAGCCCACTCCTGTAACAAGCGGTGCCGCCGAAGACAAAGAAAAAGGGGCGCTCATCCGACGGACCGGCGCCGAAAGGAACGAAAGTGTCTGGTTTCGCGTCGCTTCGCCTGGCCTTCAGCGCAGCCATCCTTGGCGCCCTCCTTTGCGCGCCGCAGGCATTCGCGCAAAGCGCGGCCGCGCCGGCACAAACCATAACGCTTGGCCCGAGCGGCCTGCCGCTGCCGCGCTTCGTCAGCCTGAAACCGGCCCGCGTCAATTCGCGCGTCGGCCCCGGCGCCAATTATTCCGTCAACTGGATGTACATGAAGGCCGGCCTGCCGATGGAAGTCATCCAGGAATTCGACACCTGGCGCCGCGTGCGCGATGCCGACGGCTCGGAAGGCTGGATCAACCAGTCGCTGCTCTCCGGCCGTCGCACCGCCATCGTCGCGCCCTGGCAGCGTGGCAAGGGCGGGCAGGTGAACCTGCTTGACGAGCCCGACAAGGATGCCGGCGTCATCGCCATCATCGAGCCGGGCGTGATCGGCTCGATCAAGAAATGCGACGGCCAATGGTGCGAAATGACCTTTGACGGCCACACCGGCTGGATGGCCCAGTCGCAGGTCTGGGGCGCCTATCCGGGCGAGAAGTTCAAGAACTAAGGTCCGTGTCGATATTCAGGTGAGGCCGGCCTACGGCGCTTCCCGCCTTCGCCGGCCGAAGCCTCATAAGTGTTTCCGCCGATGCAGGCTACGGCCGGCGAAGGCCGGTTTTCGCAAACCATCATTCTCGACTCGGCCTGACCTGAATCTCGATACGCCTCAGTCGGTCGCGCCGCTGCGGTCGCGGCCGATGCGGCCGAGATGCGTATCCTGGAAGCCTGTCGGCAGCTTCAGCCCATAACCCAGGGCGCGGTCGATCGCGATATGCGCTATCCAGATCAGCGCCACGGCGGTCGTGAGCGGGCCGGCGAGCAACGCGCCCGCGAGCAGAAGGACGAGCGGGGCAATCAGGATATGCAAGGCGTTGTAGGTAACGGCGCCGACGCGCGGCCCGGCGAGGTAGCCCAGCATCGACAGGTCCGGCGCCAGGATAAGCAGCGCAAACAGCCACCAGGAAAAGCCGGCCAGTGCGTAGCAAACGACGGCCAAGGCGGCGACGGTGCCCCACTCAAACCGGACGATCAGGTCGACGGGCCGCGTCGCCACGAGATCAGTCGCCGCGCTTCGGGCGAAGCCTCACGACGATGTCGACATTGGCGATCTCCATGCCCTCCGGCGGTGCCGGCAGGTTGGAGATGGTGACCGGTCCGCTTTCGATGTCGAAAATCCGGTTCTCGCCCTCGACGTAGAAGTGATGATGGTCGGAGGTGTTGGTGTCGAAATAGGTTTTCGAGCCTTCGACCGCCAGGATGCGCAACAGGCCGGCCTCCGTGAACTGATGGAGCGCGTTATAGACCGTCGCCAGCGAAACCGGCACACCGGCGGCGATCGCCTCCTCATGCAGTTCCTCGGCCGAAAGGTGGCGGTCGCCCTTGGCGAAAAGCAGATCGGCCAGCGCGATGCGCTGGCGCGTCGGCCTCAGGCCGGCTTCGCGAACCCGCTTGTCCACAGCGACATTTTCCTTCCGGTAGCCCGAATCCATCTCTTCGCTTCGAAGCTTGTTGCCCAGCCCACCAACAGGTCCAGAGTGGCAAAAAGACGTCGAAAGCCAAAACCGGACATCAGCCGACATATATTCTGTAGTCTGAATGCGATCAATAGCGCGCATTGACCCGGGCAGGCGCACGGGGTAAGCGCAAACGCCGGTTTCCGGCCGCAAACAGAGTGTGTTAGGAAACCAACGACAAGGGCGCCCTGCCGCCCGCGAAGAACACGGGGACGGAAATTTGATGGCGGATCAAAAGTCCAGCTACGATTACGAGGAACTGCTCACCTGCGCCCGCGGCGACCTGTTCGGGCCAGGCAACGCCCAGCTGCCCTACCCACCTATGCTGATGTTCGACCGCATCACCGAGATCAGCGAGACCGGCGGCGCTTTCGACAAGGGCTTCATCCGCGCCGAATTCGACATCAAGCCGGACCTGTGGTTCTTCGCCTGCCACTTCATCGGCAATCCGATCATGCCGGGCTGCCTCGGCCTCGACGCGATGTGGCAGTTGACCGGTTTCTATCTCGGCTGGCTGGGCGAACCCGGCAAGGGCATGGCGCTCTCGACCGGCGAGGTGAAGTTCAAGGGCATGGTGACGCCGTCGGTGAAGAAGGTCGAGTACGGCGTCGACTTCAAGCGCGTGATGCGCGGCCGGCTGGTGCTCGGCATCGCCGACGGCTGGCTTAAGGCGGATGGCGAACCCATATACGCCGCCACGGATCTGAAGGTCGGCTTGTCCAAGCAGTCGGCCGCCTGACCGTTTTTCGCCACGGCGTCCGCGTACCCATGGGCGCCACGTCAGTTTATTTGCGTATGATCACAGGTGAAAACCGGCTAGGTTTTCCGCCCGGATACGCCGGAAGGAGTTGCGAATGAGACGGGTCGTAGTGACAGGGCTCGGCATTGTGTCGTCGATCGGCAACAATGCCAACGAGGTGCAGAGCTCGCTTTACGATGCCAAATCCGGCATCAGCTTTTCCAATTCCTTCGCCGAGCACGGCTTCCGCTGCCAGGTCTGGGGCGCGCCGACGCTCGATCCCACCCCGATGATCGATCGCCGCGCCATGCGCTTCCTGAGCCAGGGCGCGGCTTGGAACCACGTCGCCATGGACCAGGCGATCGCCGATGCGGGCTTAAGCGAAAGCGATATCACCAATGAGCGGACGGGCATCGTGATGGGGTCCGGCGGCCCGTCGACCCGGACCATCGTCGAAGCGGCCGAAACCACGATCAAGAACAACAGCCCCAAGCGCATCGGTCCATTCGCCGTGCCGAAGGCGATGTCGTCGACGGCATCGGCCACCCTGGCCACATGGTTCAAGATCCACGGCGTCAACTATTCGATCTCATCGGCCTGCTCGACCTCGGCGCATTGCATCGGCAATGCCTACGAACTGATCCAGTGGGGCAAGCAGGACGTGATGTTCGCCGGCGGACACGAAGACCTGGACTGGACGATGTCGGACCTGTTCGACGCCATGGGCGCCATGTCGTCGAAGTTTAACGACAAGGCATCGGCCGCTTCGCGCGCCTATGACGTCAACCGCGACGGTTTCGTCATCGCCGGCGGCGCCGGCGTGCTGGTGCTGGAAGAACTGGAGCACGCCAAGGCGCGCGGCGCCAAGATCTATGCCGAAATCGTTGGCTACGGCGCGACCTCCGACGGCTATGACATGGTCGCGCCTTCGGGAGAAGGCGCCATCCGCTGCATGCGGCAGGCGCTTACCACCGTCTCGACCCCGGTCGACTACATCAACACCCACGGCACCTCGACGCCGGTCGGCGATTCCAAGGAAATGGGCGCCATCCGCGAGGTGTTCGGCGACAAGATGCCCTACATCACCTCGACCAAGTCGCTCACCGGCCACTCGCTGGGCGCGGCCGGCGTGCAGGAGTCGATCTATTCTATCCTGATGATGCAGGGCGGCTTCATCGGCGAGAGCGCCCATATCGACGAACTCGATCCGGAATTCGAGGGCATGCCGATCGTGCGCAAGCGCATCGACAACGCCAAGATCGACACCGTTTTGTCCAATTCCTTCGGTTTCGGTGGCACCAACGCAACGCTGATTTTCCAGCGCTATTCCGCATAAGGATCTGCCGCACATGGAAGGGTTGATGAAGGGCAAGCGCGGGCTTGTCATGGGGGTCGCCAACGATCACTCGATCGCCTGGGGCATCGCCAAGAAATTGTCCGAGCACGGGGCGGAGCTTGCCTTCACCTACCAGGGCGATGCCTTCGGGCGGCGGGTCAAGCCGCTGGCCGAGAAGCTCGGCGCTTCGCTCGTCGTGCCATGCGATGTCGAGGACAGCGCCTCGGTCACCGCGACTTTCGAGACCCTCGGCAAGGCCTGGGGCGGGCTGGACTTCGTGGTGCACGCCATCGGCTTTTCCGACAAGAACGAGCTCAAGGGCCTCTATGCGGACACCAGCCGCGACAATTTCGTGCGCACCATGGTGATCTCCTGCTATTCCTTCACCGAGGTCGCCCGCAATGCCGCCGCGCTGATGGGCAATGGCGGCTCGATGATCACGCTCACCTATGCAGGGTCGGTGCGGGTGATGCCGAACTACAATGTCATGGGCGTCGCCAAGGCCGGGCTCGAGGCCAGCGTGCGCTATCTTGCCAATGACTACGGGCCGCGCGGCATCAGGGTGAACGGCATCTCGGCCGGACCGGTGCGCACGCTGGCCGGCTCGGGCGTTTCCGACGCCCGCCATATGTTCTCCTATCAGCAGCGCAATTCGCCTCTGCGGCGCACCGTGACCCTCGACGAAGTCGGCGGCGCGGCGCTTTACCTGCTCTCCGATCTTTCGTCGGGTGTTACCGGCGAGATCCATTATGTGGATTCCGGTTATCACATCGTTTCGATGCCGTCGCTGGAGGAGCTGAAGCAGAACGACGGTGGTCGCGAATAGTTCGCTAAGGCAAAGAGTATTTTCCAGTAAAATTGGATGCATCGGCGGAAACTCATTTTAAGGAGATTTCCGCTATAAGGCCCCTTAATCCAGGGACCTTGCATGTCTGCAGTCAGTAACCCGAAGCGAACACCGCTGTTCCGGCTGATCACCATCGCCAGCTCCGGCATGGGCAGTTTCATCCTCGGATTATGGGGGCTGCGGTTCGGCTTCGGCGACGGCATGGCCGGCATGCCGGCCGAGACGATGATCGGCGCCATTGCCGCGCTGTGCGCGCTTGCCGCCGGTGGCGCGGCGATGTCGTTCTTCGCCGGCGTCGATGAATCGGTGGCCTATGTCGTCAAGGAAACCCATTTCGACAAGCTGACGGGACTTCTGTCGCGCCAGGCCATGGTCGGCAAGATAGCCGATGCCGCCTCGGAGACGATCCGAACCGGCGAGCCGGTGTTCCTGATCGACATCGACATCGACCGCTTCAAGCAGATCAACGACGCCATCGGCTACAGCCATGGCGACGACCTTGTCCGCGCCTTCACCAGCAGGCTGAAGGAGAGCATGCCGAAAGATGCGGTGATCGGGCGGATCGGCGCCGGCGAGTTCGGAGTGCTGCTGCCGGACCGCGACATCAGTGGTTCGATCGAGCGGCTCATCGAGAAGCTCATCAACGAAATGATGGAACCCTATCAGTTGCAGAGCCACCTGCAGTCGGTCAGCCTGTCCGTCGGCATCGTGGCGATGCCGAAGGACGGCGTCGACCCGGTCCAGGTCCTGCGCCGCTCGAATCTGGCGCTGCAGAATGCGCGGGCCAGCGGCGTCGGCAACTGGTCTGTCTTCCACGCCGACATGGGCCGCGTGGCCGACTATCGGCAATGGATCGAGTCGGAGCTGAAGACCGCTTTCGACCGCGGCGACTTCAGCCTCCACTACCAGCCGCAGCTCAATCTGCCGAGTGGTCGTGTCGTCGGCTACGAGGCGCTTATCCGCTGGAAGCACCCGGAACGTGGCATGATCCCGCCGATGGAGTTCATTCCGATCGCCGAGGAAACCGGCATGATCAACCCGATCGGCGAATGGGTGCTGCGCAAGGCCTGCAGCGATGCCAAGCATCTGCCGCAGGACTGCTTCGTCGCCGTCAACATCTCGCCGGTCCAGTTCATGACCAGGGATTTCGTCGGCATCGTGCGCGAGGTGATGGAATCGACCGGCATCAAGCCGTCGCGGCTGGAGCTCGAGGTCACCGAGACGGCGATGATGCAGGATCGCGACCGCGCCGCCACGATCCTGAAGCAGCTTGCCGAGATGGGGATTTCGGTGGCCGTCGACGATTTCGGCACCGGCTATTCCAATTTGAGCTACCTGATCGACTTCTCCTTCGGCAAGCTGAAGATCGACCGTTCCTTCGTCAGCCGCATCGACACCGACTCCAGTTCCGGCGCGATCGTCTCGACCATTGTCGGTCTATCGCGGGCGCTGGGTGTCGGCATCATCGCCGAAGGCGTGGAGACCGAGAACCAGGCCACGCTGCTCAGGGCCGCGGGCTGTGAGGTGGTCCAGGGCTATCTGTTCGGCCGGCCGGCGCCGCTCACGGTCGAGCTCGGCGAAGCGCGATCCGCTTTCGACGCGCGCGAGCCCGCCCGCATCGTCAGCCTGCAGTAGAGCGCTTTCTCCCGGCGCAATTCCGAACGGAAGGCTACGGCGAAGCCGCCGAGCCTAACCGCAGCACACTTTTCCTGGAATTGCTTTCAGCGCCGCGCCGAAAACACCTTGAACATGCCGTCGCGGGCGATCTCGGCATGGCTGGCAAAGGCCGCGGACAGCACCTGTTCATAAGGAAGCTGGCGGTTGGCGACCATGAACAGGCGGCCGCCCGGCTTCAGCGCCTTCGACGCCGCGCGGATGATGCCGGCGCCGATGCCGGGCTCTGCCGCGCGGCCGCTGTGGAACGGCGGGTTCATGACGATCGCGTCGTAGCGCCGTTCGACCGCCTCGGTGAGAAGATCGATCCAGAAAAGGCGGGGCTCGATGGCGCCATGGACATTCAGCCTGGCCGCTTCCAGGGCATCGAAATCCGCTTCATGGAGATCGAGCGCGGTGAGACCGTGCGAGCGCTGCAGGACTTCCATCGCCAGGTAACCCCAGCCGGCACAGAAATCGGCGACATTGCCTCTGAGATCGTCGGGCAGGTTCGCGGCGAGCAGTTTTGAACCGGCGTCGACTCGGTCAAAAGAGAACATGCCAGGCGTGGTCTTGAAGCCGCCTTCGACGACCAGGTCGGGGTTGCCGGCGCGCAGCCTTGCGGCCATCTCCGGGCCGGTCCGACGGAACCAGAAGGCCACGCCGTGATGTTTCGGAAGATGGCCGTCGAGCGGCGCCAGCGCGTTGATCCGCTTGCGCAGGCTATCGGTGCCGTCGTCCTTGCCGCCCGCAACCGCGATCAGCGCGCCCGGCGCGACGCGCTCGATGGCCTCGGCGATGCGCAACTCATTTTGCCCGCGATGCCGCCCGGCGAGCACGAGAGCCATGTCATAGCCCTCGCCTTCCGCGCGCGGCATCACATCATGGCCTGAGGCCTGCAAGGCGCGGAAATGCGGTCGGAAGCCTTGCACGAGGTGCAGCGCCGCATCGAAGCCTTCAGGCAAGCGGAAGCCGGGTTCGGCGCCCAGAAACAGGACGCGGGCATCCTTTCGCGGCAGAGGCAGCGCCTCGGCCTCGAAAGGGTAGAACAGCGTCTTCAATGGCTCCGCGGTCATTCATCTGCTCGTGAAACAAAACGGGCGCGACCTCGCGGCGCGCCCGTCTTAAACTATCCAGCCAGACCGATCAGGCGGCGTCTTCCTCGCCTTCGGCCTTCTTCTTGTCCTGGACGATTTCCTTGCCGGTCGCCTGGTCGACGACCTTCATCGACAGGCGAACCTTGCCGCGCTCGTCGAAGCCCATCAGCTTGACCCAAACCTTGTCGCCTTCCTTGACGACGTCGGAGGTCTTGGCGACGCGCTCATTGGCGAGCTGCGAGATGTGGACCAGACCGTCACGCGGGCCGAAGAAGTTGACGAAGGCGCCGAAGTCCGCCGTCTTGACGACGGTGCCTTCGTAGATCTCTCCGACTTCCGGTTCGGCGACGATGGTGTGGATCCACTTCTTCGCCGCCTCGATCTCCTTGGCGTTCGCCGAAGCGATCTTGACCGTGCCGTCGTCCTCGATGTTGATCTTGGCGCCGGTCTTCTCGACGATCTCGCGGATCACCTTGCCGCCGGAGCCGATGACATCGCGGATCTTGTCGGTCGGGATGTGCATGACCTCGATGCGCGGCGCGAACTCGCCGAGCTCGGCGCGGGCGCCCGACAGCGCATGCGCCATCTCGCCGAGGATATGCAGGCGGCCGTCCTTGGCCTGGGCAAGCGCGATGCCCATGATCTCCTCGGTGATGCCATCGATCTTGATGTCCATCTGCAGCGAGGTGACGCCGTTGGCGGTGCCGGCGACCTTGAAGTCCATGTCGCCGAGGTGGTCCTCGTCACCGAGGATGTCGGAGAGCACCGCGAAGCGCTCGCCTTCCTTGATCAGGCCCATGGCGATGCCTGCGACCGGCTTTGCCAGCGGCACGCCGGCATCCATCAGCGCCAGCGAGGTGCCG
The DNA here is from genome assembly GCF_002295065.1 of Mesorhizobium sp. WSM3859. GTDB lineage: Bacteria > Pseudomonadota > Alphaproteobacteria > Rhizobiales > Rhizobiaceae > Mesorhizobium. Next base: position 177,440 of record NZ_NSGG01000011.1, on the reverse strand, counting down.
CAGACGGTGGCCATCGAGGACGAGCCGTTGGATTCGGTGATCTCCGAAACAACGCGCAGCGTGTAGGGGAACTGCTCCGCGCTCGGCAGCATCGGGCGGATGGCGCGCCAGGCGAGCTTGCCATGGCCGATTTCGCGGCGGCCCGGCGAGCCCATGCGGCCGGTCTCACCGACGGAATAGGGCGGGAAGTTGTAGTGAAGGAGGAACTTCTCCTTGTACATGCCGGTCAGCGAATCGACATACTGCTCGTCTTCGCCGGTGCCGAGCGTGGCAACGACCAGCGCCTGGGTCTCGCCGCGGGTGAACAGCGCCGAACCATGGGTGCGCGCCAGGACGCCAACTTCGGAGACGATCTTGCGGACCGTCTTCAGGTCGCGGCCGTCGATGCGCGAGCCGGTGTCGAGGATGTTCCAGCGCACGACCTTGGCCTGGAGCTCCTTGAACACCGAGCCGATCTGCTCGGAAGTGTGCTTGGCCTCTTCGCCTTCGGCCGGCGCGAACGCGGCCTTGACCTTTGCCTTGACGACGTCGACGGCGGCGTAGCGCTTCTGCTTGTCGGTGATCTTGTAGGCCTCGCGCAGCTCATCGCCGACGATCTTCAGCATCTCGGCTTCGAGGGCGGAGTAATCCGGCGCCGTGAAGTCGCGCGGCTCCTTGGCGGCGACCTCGGCCAGCTTGATGATCGCCTCGATCACCGGCTGGAAGCTCTTGTGGCCGAACACGACTGCGCCGAGCATCAGGTCCTCGGAGAGTTCCTTGGCCTCGGATTCGACCATCAGCACAGCGTCGGCGGTACCGGCGACGACGAGGTCGAGCTTGGATTCCTGCATCTCGTCGATGTGCGGGTTGAGCACATATTCGCCGTTGATGTAGCCGACGCGGGCACCGCCGATCGGGCCCATGAAGGGCACGCCCGAAAGCGTCAGCGCGGCGGAGGTGGCGACGATCGACAGGATGTCCGGATCATTCTCGAGATCATGCTGGACGACGGTGACAACGATCTGGGTGTCGTTCTTGTAGCCGTCGGCGAAAAGCGGGCGGATGGGGCGATCGATCAGGCGGGAAACCAGCGTTTCCTTTTCGCTCGGACGGCCCTCGCGCTTGAAATAGCCGCCAGGGATCTTGCCGGCGGCGTAGGTCTTTTCCTGGTAGTTGACGGTGAGCGGGAAGAAATCGAGGCCGGGCTTCGGCTCCTTCATCGAGACGACGGTGGCCAGAACCACGGTCTCGCCATAGGTGGCGAGCACCGCGCCGTCAGCCTGGCGCGCGATCTTGCCGGTCTCCAGAATGAGCGGACGGCCGCCCCATTCGATTTCCACTTTGTGATGATTGAACATATCTTGTCCTTCATATGCGGAAAGGGCCGCACCGTCTCGACGGTCGCGGGTTCTCCCTTTCCTGGCTTCCTTCGGGCAGCCACGGGCAAGACAACGGGAAGCTCGACAGATCCGGCTCAAGGCCGAGCGAGCATCCTGCAATCCTGCCCCATGACCGTCCATGGGCGGTTCCGGATAGCCCTCTGCAAGTCCGGAACCCGATTGGCCGATTGGTCGGCCGGCCTTGCGCATGACGCCGGAAACCGCTGTCTCCGGAACGCGCCACGCGCGGAGGGAAATTTCCTTCTCCAGCATCGAGACACCGGACCATCCGATGCGCCAATGCGCGACCGGCGGGCTCCCTTGGAGAGCCCGCCGGTCAATTGGTCAGCGACGGAGACCGAGCTTGTCGATCAGCGTCTGATAGCGCGCGTCATCCTTGCGCTTGAGATAATCAAGCAGGCTGCGGCGCTGGGAAACCAGAGCAAGCAGGCCACGACGGGAATGGTTATCCTTCTTGTGGTCCTTGAAGTGCTCGGTCAGGTTCTTGATGCGCTCGGAAAGGATGGCAACCTGGACTTCCGGAGACCCGGTATCGCCCTTTGCGGTTGCGTATTCGGTCATCAATTCCTTCTTGCGATCGGCAGTGATCGACATCGTGCTTTTCCTTATCTGTTGGAGGAAACGGGACGCCCACAGCCGGGATGTCGTCCAGCAGGGGCCAGTGCAAGCGACGCGTCAGGGCGCGAAGCTGCGGCGCATATAGTGCAATTCCGGAAAAAACACCAGCCCAATTGTCAAGCCGGCTTGTCGCAGGTTCCGGTTGCGAAAACAGGAGATTGCAAAGGCTACAGCCACTTCTTCCATTTGAAGAACGCGATCAGACCGATCGCAATGATCACCATGAACACGAGCGACGCGGGGTAACCGTAGTAGGCCTTCAGCTCGGGCATGTTCCAGGGCGAGCTTTCCGGATCGAAATTCATGCCCCAGACGCCGACCAGGAAGGTCAGCGGCATGAAGATCACCGAGACGATCGTCAGATAGGAAATGACGTCGTTGGTGCGGGCCTGGGACAGCGAGAGATGCATCTCGATCAGGCCGGTGAGCATGTCGCGCTGGTTCTCGACCAGTTCGATCAGCCGCAGCGAATGGTCGAGCGTGTCGTTGAAGAAGATCTTGGTTTCGGCCTTCACGAAGGGCACGTCGTTGCGGATCAGCGTCGCCAGCGCATCGCGCATCGGCCACAGCACGCCCTTGAGCACGTTGGCGTCGCGCCTGAGTTCATGCAACTGCCGCATCTGATGCTTGTGCGGCTTGTTCAGCATCTCGTCCTCGATGCCGTCGACCAGCTCACTCGCCGCCTCGATCGGCGGGAAATAGCTGTCGACGATGGCATCGATCAGCGCATAGGCAAGATAGTCGGCGCCGCGCGAGCGCAGCCGGTTCGGCATCGCGGCCGCGATGCGCTTGCGCACCGGATCGAACGGATCGCCTTCGCGTTCCTGGAAAGTGACGACGAAATTCCGGCCGAAGAACAGCGCGATCTGCTCGTAGCGATGCGAGGTGACATCGTCGATCATGCGCATGACGACGAAGGCATGGTCCTCGAAGAAATCCACCTTCGGCCGCTGGCCGGTGTTGACAACGTCCTCCAGCGCCAGCGGGTGTAGATTGAAGATACGGCCGATCTCCTCGATCAGCGGAATGTTGGCAAGCCCTGTGCAGTCCAGCCAGACGATAGGCCATTTCTGGCAATGGGTGTTGAGGTCATCGATCGAGGCATTGTCGATGGTCTCGTATTTCTGAGGCGAGATCAATGTCAGCCGAAGCTCGCTGCGCCGTGCCGCCGGATCGGCGATCAGCGTGCCGGGCGACGCCCCGACCGGCGGCCGACGGGTTCGCAGCGGCGCCCTCTTGTTGCCTGTATCAGCCATGTTCTTCCTGGGGCCATGAGTTCCCCGGGCTTCCGCGCTCGGCCGAGATTAGAGCATTCCAGGACAAGCGTGCAGCGGTTTTCCGTTCGGAATTGGATAAATAACAGACACTTGCGCCGGATTCAGCCGACAAAGACCCGCTTAGGCTTGAACATGCCCTGCTCGATGGCGCCGATGGCGACGAGCTTGCCGCGCGCGGTGGCGCAGGCCTCCTCCGCCTCGACCGGCGCATCGCGGCCGCGAATGATGACGGGATTGCCGAGGCGGATCTTCGTCGCCGCGTCGTCGCTGACCGCGACCTGCGGCAGGCAATCGAGCGCTGCCGCCGTTTCGACCAGCAGCGCATCGATGGCGCTGAAATCGACGGGCGCCTCGGCCTCATCCGGACCTTCTTCGGTCTTGCCGCCAAAACGAGCCGCTTCCAGTTCGGCAACCGTGACGAAATCGTCCGGCGTGAACGGCTCGACCTCGACGCGGCGCAATTCAGCGATGTGGCCGAAGCAGTCAAGATCGCGGCCCATGTCGCGCGCCAGCGAGCGCACATAGGTGCCCTTGCCGCATTCGACCTCGAAGACGGTCTTGTCGGCACTGTGCTCGATAATATCCAAACGGCCGATTTCAATTTCCCGCGCGGGTATCTCGACCGTTTCGCCGTCGCGGGCAAGGTCGTAGGCGCGCTCGCCGGCGATCTTGATCGCCGAGAATTGCGGTGGCGTCTGCATGATGACGCCGGTGTATTTCGGCAGCAGCGCCCGCAGCTCGGCCTCGGCCGGGCGCCGGTCGGAGCTGTTGGTCACGGGGCCTTCGAGGTCGTCGGTCGAGCGTTCCTCGCCCCAGGCGACGGTGAAGCGGTAGACTTTGGCGCCGTCCTGCACATAGGGAACGGTCTTGGTCGCCTCGCCAAGCGCGATCGGCAGCATGCCGGAAGCGAGCGGATCGAGCGTGCCAGCATGGCCGGCCTTCTCGGCCTGGAACAGCCATTTAATCTTGGAGACGGCCTCGGTCGAGCCCATGCCGACCGGCTTGTCCAGCACCACCCAGCCGGAGACCGGCCGACCCTTCTTTTTGCCGCGGCGCGCCACTATTCCTCGTCCTTGTCGCTGTTCTTGCCGTCGCCGAGATCGCGCGCCACTTCGGGCGATTTCAGCAGTTCATTGATCTTCGCGAAATTGTCGAAGGAGGTATCGAGCCGGAAGCGGAACTCCGGCATGTACTTCATCTGCCTCAGTGCGCCGGAGACGCGGCCGCGGATGAATTTCGCGTGCCTGTTGAGCGCCTCGACCACGGCGTTGTCGTCACCCGCGCCAAGCGGCGAGACGAAGGCGGTGGCGATCTTGAGATCGGGCGACATGCGCACCTCGGAGACCGAGACGACGCTGTTCTCGATCACCGGATCGATGATCTCGCCGCGCTGCAGCGTTTCGGAAAGGGCATGGCGCACCTGCTCGCCGACGCGCAGCATGCGCTGGGAGGGGCCTGACGTTGTCGAACGGGACATTTTCTTCGGTCCTGAAATCGTGAAGCGCGGGATGGGACCACGCCGCATGTCTCAAAATGCATGAGCGGTCTGGGCGGCAGCCTTGCGGCCGCCGCCCGTTTCATTTCGGCAAGTATACCCGAATTTAGAGCGTCCTGCTCACCATCTCGACGCGGAAGCATTCGATGACGTCGCCGGCGCGCATGTCCTCGTAGTTCTGGAAGGCCATGCCGCATTCCTGGCCGGCTGGTACTTCCGAAACCTCGTCCTTGAAGCGCTTGAGCGTCTTCAGCGTGCCTTCGTGGACGACGACGTTGTCGCGGATCAGACGCACGCCCGCACCACGCTCGACCTTGCCTTCGGTGACGCGGCAGCCGGCGATCTTGCCGATCTTGGAGATGTCGAAGATCTCGAGGATCTCGGCATTGCCGATGAAGGTCTCCCGGCGTTCCGGCGAAAGCATGCCGGAAAGGGCCGCCTTCACGTCGTCGACGAGGTTGTAGATGATCGAGTAGTAGCGGATCTCGATGTCAGCGGCGGCCGCCGCGGTGCGCGCCTGCGCGTTGGCGCGGACGTTGAAGCCGATGATCGCGGCACCCGACGTCTCGGCCAGCGAGACGTCGCTTTCGGTGATGCCGCCGGCGCCCGAATGGACGATCCGCACCCTGACCTCGTCGTTGCCGAGCTTTTCGAGAGCGGCGTTGATCGCCTCGATGGATCCCTGCACGTCGCCCTTGATGACCAGCGGAAACTCCTTCAGCCCGCTCGTCTGCAACTGCGACATCATCTGTTCGAGCGAGCCGCGCTGGCCGGCATGCTTGGCCACCGCCTTGTCGCGCGCCAGGCGCTGACGGTATTCGGTGATCTCGCGGGCGCGGGCCTCGTTGTTGACGACGGCGAAGCGGTCGCCGGCCTGCGGCGTGCCCTGAAGGCCAAGCACCTCGACCGGCATCGCCGGCGGCGCCTCCGGCACATGCTCGCCGCGGTCGTCGACAAGCGCGCGCACACGGCCCCACTCGTTGCCGGCGACAATGATGTCGCCGGGCATCAGCGTGCCGGTCTGCACCAGAACGGTGGCGACCGGACCGCGGCCCTTGTCGAGCTTGGCTTCGATCACCGCGCCTTCGGCGGTGCGGTCGGGATTGGCCTTGAGGTCGAGAACTTCGGCCTGCAGCAGGATCGCTTCGAGCAGCTTGTCGAGATTGGTGCCCTTGGTCGCCGAAACCTCGACGTCCAGCACTTCGCCGCCCATCGATTCCACGAATACCTCGTGGCGCAGCAGTTCGGTCCGAACCTTCTGCGGATCGGCGTCGCGCTTGTCGATCTTGTTGATCGCCACGATGATCGGCACGCCGGCCGCCTTGGCGTGGTTGATCGATTCGATCGTCTGCGGCATCACGCTGTCATCCGCCGCCACCACCAGCACGGCGATGTCGGTGACCTGGGCGCCGCGGGCGCGCATGGCCGTGAAGGCGGCGTGGCCGGGCGTGTCGATGAAGGTGATCTTCTGACCGTTCTTCTCGATCTGGTAGGCGCCGATATGCTGAGTGATGCCGCCGGCCTCGCCGGAGACGACATTGGCGTTGCGGATGGCGTCAAGCAATGAGGTCTTGCCGTGGTCGACATGGCCCATGATGGTCACGACCGGCGGACGCGACACCAGATCCTCCGGACGGTCGGCGATGTTGAACAGGCCTTCCTCGATGTCGGACTCTGCAACGCGGCGGACCGTGTGGCCAAATTCGGAAGCGACCAGCTCGGCCGTGTCGGCGTCGATGACGTCGCCTGGCTTCAGGATCTGGCCCTGCTTCATGAAGAACTTGACCACGTCCACGGCGCGCTCGGACATGCGCTGCGCCAGTTCCTGGATGGTGATGGTTTCGGGCAGGATCACTTCGCGCATGACTTTCTCGCGCGGCTCGTTGTGGAGCGCGCGTTTGAATTTTTCCTGGCGACGACGCATCGACGACAGCGAGCGGGCGCGCGCGTCGTCATCAGACAGCGCGGAGTTCAGTGTCAGCTTGCCACGGCGGCGATCTTCCTCGCCCTTGGTCGGCTTGGCCGGACGGGCCACTTCCGGGGTCGCGAGACGGCGCGGCGGCGCGCTGGCGCCCGCGCCACCGCCGGCACCCGTGCGCCTCGGCTTGGCCTCTTCCTCGTCATCGGCCGTAGCGATATCGGCTGCCTGCGGCGCACGACGGCGAGCCTCTTCCTCCGCACGACGCCGCGACTCGGCCTCGGCCTGCAGGCGCGCTTCCTCCTCCGCCTGACGGCGCGCGGATTCGTCGCGCTCGCGCTTGCGGCGTTCCTCTTCCTCGGCGCGGCGCTTGGCATCCTCCTGAGCGCGCTGGCGATCCTCGGCCTCGCGGGCCTTGGAGCCCTCCAGGGCCCTCCGGCGCGCTTCCATCTCGCCACGCGACAGCTCGTTCAGGACCATGCCCGAACGTTCCGGCGGCGGAGGCGGCGCCTTCGGCGCTTCCTGCACGACAGGCGCGGCGGCGACAGGAGCGGCCGCGGCGGGCTTCGGCGTGAACACGGACGGCGCCACCGGCTCCGGCTTGTCGCCGGGCAGCGAGAACTTGCGCTTCTTGGTCTCGACGACGACCGACTTGGTGCGGCCGTGCGAGAAATTCTGGCGCACGGTGCTCTGCTCGAGACCGGGGCGCTTCAGCGTCAAGGTCTTCTTCGGCGTAACGCTCAACGTCTTGTCGTCGCCCGATTTCGTATCGTTCATTCCATATCCTCTGCGGCATCATCTTCGTCGGCAACGGCCGCAAGCATTGCCAGATCGTTCGGGGTACCGCCCCGATATCGGTCGAGCGCAACAACGCGCTTCTCAACCGCCAGTCCCGCGTCCTGCGCGAGGACGGCAGCATGTATCACATTTGTACCCCCCAATGCCAAGCTCAACTCGGCCTCGGAGAAAAGTTTGTAGGCAAGGATAGCGGGACCGCCAAGATGGACGGTCGCCCGCCGCGCCTGACCGATCTTGCGGACACCGTCGTCCGACGCCTCCGCCGCATGCAGCACGAGCAGCGCCTGCCCGTCGCGCACCGCACCCTCGACCTTGGCGGCGCCAAGAACGACGGCGCCAGCCTTGCGGGCAAGGCCAAGCATACCCAGAGCGGATCTGGAAAGCAGCCCGTCGACCATGCCGCCGAGATCGACCGGAACGGTCACCTGCGCCTTGAATGCGCGGGCAAACAGGTTCTTCGCCGCTGCCTTCTCGATATGTAGGCGATCGGCGGTGACCCAGCAACCGCGGCCGGGCAGATTTCTCTTGATGTCCGGAACGACGGCCGAATCCGGGCCGACGACGAAGCGGATCAGTTCATCCGCTTCGGCCTGCCTGCGCGTAACGATGCAAGTGCGATCGTTCATCTCGTCCACGGGCTTTGCGATTGGTGGTCACCTCACGCACCGACGGTTTCGCCGGCCACCGGCTCTTCGGCGGCAAGTTCTTCCTCGGTGATCCAGCCGGCCTGCTTGCGGGCCGCGAGCACCATCTGCTCGGCATCGGCGCGCGAGACGCCGTGAGAGGCCAGGACGCCCGGATAGACCTTGGTCTCGCCGTCCTTGCGCTCTTTCCAGCCGATCAGGTCGTCGGCGGCATAGCCGGCGAAATCCTCGATCGTCTTCACGCCGTCCTCGCCGAGCGTCACCATCATGGCGGTGGTGACGCCGGGGATGTCGCGCAGCTCGTCCGTGACGCCCAGCGCCTTGCGCTTTTCGTCATGCTCGGCCTCGATCTTCTCCAGATATTCGCGGGCGCGGGTCTGGATTTCCGAAGCGGTGTCCTCGTCGAAGCCGTCGATCGAGGAGATTTCGCCCGAGTCGACATAGGCGACTTCCTCGACGCTGGTGAAGCCTTCGGAGGCAAGCACCTGGCCGACCATCTCGTCGACGTCGAGGGCTTCCATGAACAGTGCCGAACGCTCGACGAATTCCTTCTGGCGGCGCTCGCTCTCTTCCTGCTCGGTCAGGATATCGATATCCCAGCCGGTGAGCTGCGAGGCCAGGCGGACGTTCTGGCCGCGGCGGCCGATGGCCAGCGAGAGCTGGTCGTCCGGCACCACCACCTCGATGCGCTCGGCGTCCTCGTCGAGCACCACCTTGGCGACTTCTGCCGGCTGCAGCGCGTTGACGATGAAGGAAGCGGCCGAAGGCGACCACGGAATGATGTCGATCTTCTCGCCCTGCAATTCACCGACCACCGCCTGGACGCGGCTGCCGCGCATGCCGACGCAGGCGCCGACCGGATCGATCGAGGAATCGCGCGAGATGACGGCGATCTTGGCGCGCGAGCCCGGATCGCGCGCGACCGATTTGATCTCGATTATACCATCGTAGATTTCCGGCACTTCCATGGTGAAGAGCTTGGCCATGAACTGCGGATGCGTGCGCGACAGGAAGATCTGCGGGCCGCGCTGCTCACGGCGCACGTCGTAGACATAGGCGCGGACGCGGTCGCCATACTTATAGTTCTCGCGCGGGATCAGCTCGTCGCGGCGGATGATCGCCTCGCCGCGGCCGAGATCGACGATGACGTTGCCGTATTCGACGCGCTTGACGGTGCCGTTGACGATCTCGCCAATGCGATCCTTGTATTCGTCATACTGGCGATCGCGTTCGGCCTCGCGCACCTTCTGCACGATGACCTGCTTGGCCGACTGGGCGGCGATACGGCCGAAGTCCATCGGCGGCAGCTGCTCCGCGATGAAGTCGCCGAGCTGGGCGTCGGGGTTGCGCTCGCGCGCCGTGGAAAGCGCGATCTGCGTGGCGTAGTCCTCGACCTTCTCGACCACTTCCATCAGCCGCTGCAGCTTCATCTCACCGGTGTTCGGGTTGATGTCGGCGCGGATGTTGGTCTCCTGGCCGTAACGCGAGCGCGCCGCCTTCTGGATCGCATCGGCCATGGCGGCGATGACGATCGACTTGTCGATCGACTTTTCACGCGCGACCGCGTCGGCGATCTGCAGCAGTTCAAGCCTGTTGGCGCTTACAACCATTGTCTTTCTCCCGATTTCGCCTCGGACTTCAGCCCGGCGGCGCTATCAACTTTCCTGTTCGGTTTCGTTTTCCTCGGCGGCGTCTTCTGCTTCGCCGCGGCGTTTCCTGGCTTCCTTGCGCGCCCGGTTGTCCTTCGACAGGGCATCGCGGATGAGATCGTCGGTCAGCACCAGCCGGGCCTCGGCGATCGCGTCGTAAGGCACGCGCACCGTCGGCTGCTCGCCATAGGCAGCCTTGTCGCGTTCGATAAGGATGCCGTCGGCGTCGGCCTCGGCGATCTTGCCCTTGAAGCGCTTGCGGTCGCCGATGAGGACGGATGTCTCCAGCTTGACCAGATGGCCGGTCCAGGTGGTGAAATCCGACTTGCGCACCAGCGGCCGATCGATACCGGGCGAGGACACTTCGAGATGATACGCCTTTTCGATCGGATCATCGACATCGAGGGCCGGCGACACCGCACGGCTGACCTCTTCGCAATCCTCGACGGTCATGGTGCCGTCTTCGCGTTCGGCCATGATCTGCAGCGTCAGCCCGTTCTGACCGGTCAGCTGCACCCGCACGAGACGGAAGCCGATGGCCTTGAGCACCGGCTGTACGATCAGCGCAATGCGCGCATCGATGCCGCTTTCGCGGATGATACGGTCGTCGGCCTCGCCTGCCGCTGCAGTCATCGGATCCCTGTCGCTTCTTGGCTTCCGGCCGGCAGGTAACAAAAAAGAGCGGGACCGGGTGGACCCACTCTTCGTCATACCGACCAAGAATTTGACGCTGATATAGACGATTGCCGCCGGCGTTTCAAGCCTGCAGGCAGCGCGGAGCACGATGCCGAAAGCGTGAAGCGGTTTTCGGACGAGATCATGCTTCAATTTGGAACCGGATTCAGATTTCGGGTCGAACACGCTGAATCATTCCGCTCCGGCTGAGGTTCGTGCCGAGGCGCAGGGTTGCGTGCCGGGCATGGCGGCCATGCGGCCGGCTGCCTTGTAAAGGGCCGCAGGCGGCGCCCATCTATGTTGCAATGCAAAGGAAAGGACGCGCGCGGTGGCGCGCGAGGATATTCATATGGAACGTGGATTGTTTTTCGTCATCGGTGACTTCTTCAACACATTTGGTAGTGCAGCAGCCGCGGCGCGGGCCGTCGAAGCCGGCCGCAAGCCGCGCCACAGTGACCTGAGGAAGCTCGGCATCGATCCGGCCGCCTTCGACAGGATCGGCCGCTACTGAGGCGGTTGCTTCGGTATCTTGTGGCTTATTTCCGGATGAACGTCAGATAGGCAGGCCGCCGTCCCTCGCGTATCGCCTTGGCCTCGTAACGCGTGCCGGGCCAACCCTCATAGGGTCGATGCCAATCCGCAGCCTCTCCTGCCTGCCACTCGAAGGCGCCGTGAGCGCGGCAGGCAAGCAGCGTCCAGTTGACATAGCTGTCGATGTCGGAGGCGAAGCGGAACCTGCCGCCCGGCCTCAGGACGCGGGCGAAGCGGCCGAGATTGGCAGCGCCGACGAAGCGGCGCTTCCAGTGCTTCTTCTTCGGCCATGGATCGGGATAGAGCAGGTCGATGCCGTCGAGCGAGCCCGACGGCAGCCAGTCGAGCAGGCGCGTGGCGTCGTCGTCATAGACCCTCAGATTGCCAAGCGGGGCCTTGGCAAGCGCCGTCATCATCTTGGCCATGCCGTTGACGAAGGGCTCGACGCCGATGAAGCCGGTCCCCGGTGCTTCCTTGGCGCGGTGCAGGAGATGCTCGCCGCCGCCAAAGCCGATCTCCAGCTGCAGAGCCGAAACCTCGGCTTTGAACAAGGTCCGTAGATCCGCCGGCGCTTGCGCCGTCAGGTCGAGCCGGTATTCGCGCAAGCCGCTTTCGAGGGCGATCGCCTGCTGCGGGCGTATGGTCTTGCCGTGCCGGCGGCCGAAGAATCCTTCGGTCGCCCGGCTCGGCCTGTCCTTTGCGTTCGCTGGCGTCAGGCGGCGACGGCGTCCTTGAGCGCCTTGGCGAGATCGGTCTTCTCCCAGGAGAAGGAACCGTCGCGACCGGCCTTGCGGCCGAAATGGCCGTAGGACGAGGTTTTTGCGTAGATCGGCTTGTTGAGGTCGAGGTGACGGCGGATGCCCGACGGCGACAGGTCCATCACCTTGCGCAGCGCCTCTTCAAGCTTCGATTCGTCAACCTTGCCGGTGCCGTGCAGGTCGACATAGACCGACAGCGGCTGGGCGACGCCGATGGCATAGGAGAGCTGGATCGTGCAGCGGTCGGCGAGCTTGGCCGCCACCACGTTCTTGGCAAGGTAGCGCGCCGCATAGGCGGCCGAACGGTCGACCTTGGTGGTGTCCTTGCCCGAGAAAGCGCCGCCGCCGTGCGGTGCCGCGCCGCCATAGGTGTCGACGATGATCTTGCGGCCGGTGAGGCCGGCATCGCCGTCAGGCCCGCCGATGACGAACTTGCCGGTCGGATTGATGTACCAGTTGCAGTCCTCGGCGATCTTCAGCTCGCCAAGCGCCTCGCGGATATAGGGCTCGACGACCTTGCGGACCTTCTTGGAGTCCCAGCTGGCATCGAGATGCTGGGTGGAGAGCACGATCTGCGTGACTTCCGCCGCCTTGCCGTCGGCATAGCGCACGGTGACCTGGCTCTTGGCGTCCGGGCCGAGCTTGCCGGCCTCGCCGTTGCCTTCATGGCGCGCGGCGGCAAGCAATTCGAGAATCTTGTGGCTGTAATAGATCGGCGCCGGCATCAGGTCGGGCGTCTCGCGGCAGGCGTAACCGAACATGATGCCCTGGTCGCCGGCACCTTCCTCGCCCTGGCGGTCGGCGGCATTGTCGACGCCCTGGCCGATGTCGGGCGACTGGCCGTGCAGCAGCACGTCGATCTTAGCGGTCTTCCAGTGGAAGCCGGACTGCTCGTAGCCGATCTCGCGGATAGCTTTGCGGGCAACCGACTTGAACTTGGTCGGATTGACCACGGGATGGTCGGACGCATCCTTGAGGACGTTGCCCGCCTTGTCCTTCTTCAAGAGTGTGTCGGGGACGCGGACCTCGCCGGCGATGACGACGCGGTTGGTGGTGGCCAGCGTTTCGCAGGCGACGCGAACCTTCCACGGATCCATGCCTGTCTTCTTGGCTTCGCGATAAACCAGATCGACGATTTCGTCGGAGATGCGGTCACAAACTTTGTCGGGATGACCCTCGGAGACGGATTCCGAGGTGAAGAGATAATTCTGCCGCGTCACGGGTGTCCCCTCTCGAAAAAAAATCGGCAGGTTGCCGATTTTTGGCGCGCCACGTGTTAGCGGTGCCGGGCGCCGCTCGTCAAGCGGGGCGACGGATCTGGCATGAATGTAGGCGAGGCCCGCTATGCCACCGGCGGCAGGCGCTGCCGGCGGCATAGGTAAAAATCAATCGGCGTCTTCGGCGGAGAGCGCCTTCACTAGATCGATGATCCGGCGGCGCACCTTCACGTCGCCGATCTTGACGAAAGCCCGGTTGAGCTGAAGCCCTTCGGGACTGCCACAGAATTCGATGGCGAAGGCCATCGAGGAGTCTTCGGCAAATCCCCGATTGCCGCCACCGGTCTCCTCGCCCGGGGCATCCTCGAAAAAGAAGGCGACAGGAACGCTCAGGATGGAGGCGATCGCCTGCAGACGGCTCGCGCCAACCCTGTTCGTGCCCTTTTCATACTTCTGGATCTGCTGAAAGGTGATGCCGAGATTTTCACCCAGCTTTTCCTGGCTCATTCCAAGCATATTGCGGCGCAGCCGAATGCGACTCCCGACATGAATGTCGATCGGATTCGGCTTCTTCTTGTTCTCTTCTGTCATTTTTTCCTCGCCGAATTTTTCCGGCTTTTTCTATTTTGTTCCGCCCATATGAAGCCGGAGCCACCTGCCCCAACAGAACCCTCCAACCGACTTCGAGAAAATTTTAGGCGTTACAGTATGAGTTTCTAATGTGCCGACTGTCAATTCACCCGTAGCCGCTGCCTTACATTCAATGTGAAGGCCGCCAGCGCAAACAGCAACATGATCAGCAATCCGTTAATTCGCCGCTGTTCGGGAGGCAGAAGGGCGCGCCCAGAGACCGGTACATGCGCGTCGATGGCGCCGCGCGCGTTGACTGCAAGCGCATCGATGATGCGCCCGCGTGAATCGACGACTGTGGAGATGCCGTTGTTGGCCGCGCGCAGCAGCGGCAATCCGTTCTCCACCGCGCGAATCTGGGCCTGCCTGAAGTGCTGGTACGGGCCTGGCGTGTCGCCAAACCAGGCGTCGTTTGTGACGTTCACGATCACGTCAGATGACTCAGAGTCGGCTGCGACGAGATCGGGAAAAATCACCTCGTAGCAGATGAATGGCGCGGCGCGCAGGCCGCCCGGCAAGCCGATCGGATGCCGTTCGTTGCCGGCGGCGAAATTCATCGGTCCGGCAACGAGTTGGCCTATGCCGAAGCGTTGGAAAAGATCGGCGAAGGGCAGATACTCACCGAAGGGAACCAGGTGCACCTTGTCGACGGCATCGACGATCTCGCCCTTGTCGTTGATCGCCACAACGGAATTGTAATAGCGGCTGCCGGCATTCGCCGATCCGCCCTCCTCGCGCACGACGCCGGCAATCAGCATCTGGCCGTCGGCCAGCATGTCGCCCAGCGCCGTCAGCGCGTCCGGACGCTCGGTGAACAGGAAGGGCACCGATGTTTCCGGCCACAGGATGAGCTGCGGCTTGGCGTGCCCCTCTTCCGGCGCTTTCCCCGATATCCCCAGCAAAGTCGCGAAGATGCGGTCGCGCACCGAGGCGTCCCACTTTTCGCTGAGATCGACCGATGGCTGGACGATGCGAACGTCGATCGAGCGGGCCGGCTCGACCGGGGCCGCGAGCCTGGCATAGCCGAAGCCGACATGGCCGGCGACCAGGATGACGAACAGGGCAAGGCCCAGCCTCAGATGCCGGCGCGCGGCAACCAGCGCGGGGAGCGAAAACACGAAGACCGCGAGCGCGTTCATGCCGATCATGCCGGTCACCGACACGCTCTGCATCAGGAGCGGCACCGGCATCGCCGCGTAGCCGACGGCGTTCCAGGGAAAACCGGTGAAGAGAAAGTCCCGCAACCATTCGGCAAGGCCGAAACCGAAGGCAAGGGCGGCGATGCGGCCGATATCGCTGCTCCAGAACAGCCGCGCCACGACGGCGGCAAAGCCATAGAAGAAGGCGAGCGCAAAGGGGATGCCGACGACGGCGAAGGGCAAGGCCCAGGCGAAACTGTCGGCCTCGACCAGCAATGCCTGGCCGATCCACCACAGGCCAGCCAGGAAGTAACCGAAGCCGAACCACCAGCCGGTGGCGAAAGCCGGCCTCAGGCGCCTGAACCAGCCATCGGAAGCCTCGCCGGTGGCGCCGTCGAGCAGCCAGACCAGAACCGGGAACGAGACGAAGCAGACGGCGAAGAAGTCGTACGGCGCCTGGGCAACCACCGCCAGCGCTCCGGCGGCAAAGGCCACCAGCGCCCGCCGCCACCCCCACAGCAGAATTATCCGGCCGGCAAAGCGCTGCATCAAGCTTCCCAAGTCGCGCGAATCAGGGAGCTAGAGGTTTAACAGGCTGGGCCCGGCGTTCCAAACCCAGATAGGGGCGGCCTGATACACGGTCGCGCTATCGCGGGAACAAGTATCCCGCCACAGCTCCTTGTTTAGCCGCATTTCTGCAACGCCAAGCGATTCCGCTTGGCTGCAAAATGTTCAGCTATGCCAGCCTTCGATCCGCAGGCCGGTCAGCCGCTCGGCCTCGTCCTTCGGCACGACGCGCACTGTCCGGGTGAATGTCCAGACATGGCCTTCGGGGTCGCGGGCGCGATATTGGCGCTCGCCGTAGAAATGATCAGCGGGCTCCTCGACGATCTCCGCGCCCGCAGCGCGTGCTTTTTCGCAATGCGCGTCGAGGTCTTGTTGCAGACGGACATAGACGGCTTGCGCGTTCATGCCGCCGACGGAGGCCGGACTGGCGACATGATCGGCCCACTCGGAATCGACGATGATATAGCCGTCGCCGAAGCGCATTTCGGCATGCGCGAGCCGGCCGTCGGCATCGCTCACCAGCATGCTCGGCTCAAAAACCGAAGGCCGCCAGCAGAAAGGACAAAGCCGCGCGCGGATCGCGGTAGAAAACGCCTGAGCCCAGGACCGCATGCTTGAACGGATCGTCGGTCGGCATGCAGACGACGTCAGGCCTGTTCGGTGCGGGCGGCGCGGCGACGCTGACGTTCGCCCTTCGGGCTCTGCACGATGCGCACGCGCTTGACGCGGCGCGGATCGGCGTCGAGCACATGGAACTCGAAGCCGGGAATGGCCTGCACGACTTCGCCCCTGGCCGGGACGCGGCCGAGCGTGTTGAAGATCATGCCGCCGATGGTGTCGACATATTCGCCATGCTCGCCGGCGGCGAAATCCTCGCCGATCATCTTGGCGACCTCGTCGATCTCGGCCTTGCCGTCGACGACGAAGACGCCGTCGCCGGTCTGCGTGATCATCGGCTCGTCGTCGTCATGCTCGTCCTCGATGTCGCCGACCACCATCTCGACGATGTCTTCCAGCGAGGCGAGGCCGTCGGTGCCGCCATATTCGTCGATGACCAGGGCCATCTGCGTGCGCGTCGTCTGCATGCGGCCCATGAGGTCGGAGGCCAGCATCGAGGGTGGCACGAACAGCACCTGGCGGATCAGATTGAGATCGCCGATGGTTCGCGCGAGATCGACCTGCGCAAGGTCGAGCGCCGTCGTCACCGGCGCCTTCGCCCTGGCGCGGCCCTTCTTGACGCGGGCGATCTTGGTGATGTGGGCGAGCACGTCGCGGATGTGGACCATGCCGCGCGGATCGTCCAACGTCTCGGAATAGACCGGCATGCGCGAATGACCGGATTGCTCGAAAAGGCCGAGCAGGTCGCCAAGCGTGGTGTTGATCTCGACCGCCTCGATATCGGCGCGCGGCACCATGACGTCCTCGACCCGCACTTCGCGCAGGCGCAGGATGTTGTTGAGCATGGCGCGTTCGCCGGGCGAGAAGGCGCCGGCATCGGTCGCGGTTTCGGCAAGCGCGCCGGCAATCTCCTCGCGCAGGCTGGTGCCGTTGCGGTGCCGGAACAGACCGAGCACGCGGTCGAAGAGGGAAGGACCGGCATGCGTCGGCTCCGCCGCCGCGCTGCCGGTGGGAATACTCGGACTCGAGCCCTCTTCCGTCTTTTCGGAAGGCTTGGCAGCACTGCCGGCGTCCGGGCGGGCGGCAGTTTCTGGTGTGTCGTTCATCGCCATCAGGTCAATTGAGCTTTTTTGTTACGCGTAGGGATCGGGAATGGCAAGCCTCGCAAGCGCGGCGCGCTCGATCGCTTCCATCTCCTCTGCCTCGGCGTCGGTCTCGTGATCATGACCCAAAAGATGCAGCAGGCCATGGACAACGAGATGGGTGATATGGTTCTCAAGCGGCTTGTCTTCCAGTGCGGCCTCGTCCGCCACCGTCTCGGAAGCCAGCACGATGTCGCCCAGCATCGGCGGCAGCTTGCCGCCTTTCGGAAATGGAAAAGCCGGAAAAGACAAGACGTTGGTTGGCTTGTCCTTGCCCCGCCATTCGGCGTTGAGCGTCCGGATATGAGCATCGTCCGAAAAAACGACGCTGAGCTCGGAGGTGCCGTTCGTGCCCGTCTGGGCGAAGGCGGCTGCAACGGCGCGATCGACCAGCCGCGTCAGCTCGGCTTCGGCAGGCCAATCGCCAGCCTCGACGAAAATATCGATATCGACCGGCTTCTCGCCGCTGGATGCTGGATTGTCAGCCATATAGCCTTTTGATCAGCTTTCGGCGCCCAGGCCCCGCGCCAGCTTGCCGTCGCGGTCATAGGCCTTGACGATCTCGGCGACCAGCGGGTGGCGCACCACGTCGCCTTCGTTGAAGCGGACGGTGACGATGCCGGGCACGCCGTCGAGGATGCGCAGCGCCTCGACCAGCCCCGACTTGGTGTTGGGCGGCAGGTCGATCTGGGTCGGATCGCCGGTGACGATCATGCGCGAGTTCTCGCCGAGACGGGTCAAGAACATCTTCATCTGCATCGGCGTGGTGTTCTGCGCCTCGTCGAGGATCACCGCCGCATGCGCCAGCGTGCGGCCGCGCATGAAGGCCAGAGGCGCGATCTCGATGACCTCGGCGGCGATCGCCCGCTCGACCTTGTCGGCCGGCATCATGTCGTAGAGCGCGTCGTAAAGCGGCCGCAGATAGGGATCGACCTTCTCTTTCATGTCGCCGGGCAGGAAGCCAAGCCGCTCGCCGGCTTCGACGGCCGGGCGCGACAGCACGATGCGCTCGACCATGCCGCGCTCGAGCAGCATCGCAGCATGCGCCACCGCCAGATAGGTCTTGCCGGTGCCTGCCGGGCCGATGCCGAAGACCATTTCGGAGCGCTCCAGCGCCCGCATGTAGGCATCCTGGTTGAGCGAGCGGGCGTAGATCGTCTTCTTGCGCGTCGATATCTGGGCGGCCGAGACCTTGCCCTTGCGCTCCATCGTGGGCAGCGTCAGCTGGTCGTCGGCGGCGATCGCCATGCGCACGGCGCCGTCGACATCCGACTGGCCGATGTCGACACCCTTCTGCAGGATGCCGTAGAGCGTATCCAACGCGCGGCGCGCCTGCTCGGCGGCAGCGGCCGAGCCTTTGATCGTCAACTGGTTGCCGCGCGATCGGATATCGACGCCGAGCTTCTGCTCCAGACGGGCGAGGTTCTCATCGAACTGGCCGTAAAGGGCGCTGGCTAGCTTGTTGTTGTCGAAGGTCAGTACGATGTGCGCCATATCGGAAGCCCCGGACGCCTGGTTCTGGGGCGGATTCTTCAGTTCAGCAGCGCTCAACCGTCTCTCCTCATCTGCCGAGGCTTGTGGCTATGCATGTCGTTGTCCCAAAACCGCGGGCACTTTTGGGCGACATGCATCAGACCAACTCGGCGAACAGGCTGTTGGGGCCTGTCTTCGTGATTCGCACATCAATAATGTCACCGATTCCACCGGCCTTGTCGTCAACAATCACCGGGTTCAGCCATGGCGAGCGGCCGACAACCTGGCCGGGGCGGCGACCTGGCTTCTCGATCAGCGTGCTGACGGTGCGGCCGACCACGCTGGCTATGAAATTCTGCTGCTGCTCGTTGATCAGTGCCTGCAGGCGCTGCAGCCGTTCGTCCTTCACTGTTTCGGAAAGATGGCCGTCCATCTCGGCACCCGGCGTGCCAGGACGTGGGGAATATTTGAAGGTGAAGGCCGAGGCATAGCCCACCTCGCGCACCAGTTTCAGCGTCGCCTCGAAATCCTCCTCCGTCTCGCCGGGGAAGCCGACGATGAAGTCGCCGGACATGGCGATATCGGGACGGGCGGCGCGGATCTGCTCGATGAGCGCCAGATAGTCGCGTGCCGTGTGCCTACGATTCATCGCCTTCAAAATCCTGTCGGATCCCGACTGCACCGGCAAATGCAGATAGGGCATCAAGGCGGGCAGGTCACGATGCGCGGCGATCAATTCGTCGTCCATGTCGCGCGGATGGCTGGTGGTGTAGCGCAGCCGCGCCAGGCCGGGAATTTCCGCAAGCCGGAACAGCAGGCGGCCGAGACCCCATTTCTCGCCGTTTTCGCCCACGCCATGCCAGGCATTGACGTTCTGGCCGAGCAGCGTCACCTCGCGCACGCCGGCCTCGGCCAGCCGCTCGGCCTCGGCGACGATCTGCGCCACCGGGCGCGAGACCTCCGAGCCGCGCGTATAGGGCACCACGCAGAAGGTGCAAAACTTGTCGCAGCCTTCCTGCACCGTCAGGAAGGCGGTGACGCCGCGCCTGGCAAGCTCAGCGCGCTTCGGCTGCGGCAGATGCTCGAACTTGTCCTCGATGGCGTATTCGGTCTCGACGATCTTCTCGCCGCCACGCACCCTTGCCAGCACGTCCGGCAGCCGGTGATAGGTCTGCGGGCCGATGACCAGGTCCACCGCCGGAGCGCGGCGGATGATCTCGGCGCCCTCGGCCTGCGCCACGCAGCCGGCGACGCCGATCAGCAATTCGCGGCCAGCCTCGGCGCGCTCGGCCTTCATGTCGCGAATGCGGCCGAGCTCGGAATAGACCTTTTCCGCCGCCTTTTCGCGGATATGGCAGGTGTTGAGCAGCACCAGATCGGCGTCCTCGACGGCGTCGGTGGCGACATAGCCGTCGGCGGCCAGCGCATCGGTCATGCGCTGGGAATCGTAGACGTTCATCTGGCAGCCATAGGTCTTGACGAAGACCTTTTTTGCCGTGCGGTCAATGCCGGCCGAGCGCTCGGCGGCAGCGCCGAGGCCGTGGCTTTCAATCGTGTTCAGTTCCATTGGGCGGCTTCTACCGCCTTTCCGTGACAAAAAACAGACGATTCTGCCCGAAACGCGCCGCGCAGCCCCGTACTCACCGGCTTTTGGCCGGGTCGGCGAGGATGGCCTGCATCATCTCGCGCACCTTGGCTTCCATCAGCCTCGCCGTTTCCTTGCGGTTCGAGCCCTTGGAGAACGGTACCGGCTGGCCGAAATGCACCTCGGCATCGATCGCGCCTTCGGCAAGCAGGGTTTTCAGATGCGGCATCAGGTCCTGATCGCCGATCCAGGCGGGGATCGGCCGATGGCGGCGGCCCATCGGCATGCCATGCAGGCGCGTATAGGCGATCGCCACGGGCTGGATGAAGACCTGCTCCGCGGCGCCTTCCGAAATCGCCATCGAGGCCGCGCCGAACAACGTGCTCTTGAACGGCAGAACGAGGTTGCCGTCGCCGGTCGAGCCTTCGGCGAACAACACCATGGCGTCGCCTTTTGCCATCCTTTTGGCGATCTCGCTTGCCTGGTCGCCGGAAGTGCGCTTGCGCTCGCGTTCGATGAAGACGGTGCGCTGCAGCTTGGACAGCATGCCGATCAGGGGCCAGCCTTCCATGTCGGCCCTGGCGATGAACTTCACATCGACGAAGGAGCCGAGCACCATGATGTCGGTCCAGGAAATGTGGTTGGCCGCCACAAGCAGCGGACGATCCTTGGCCAACGCGCCCTTCACATGCACCCGCATGCCCAGCGCCCGCAGGATCATGCCGTGCCAGATCTTCAGAATGAAGGTCTCAGGCCAGAGCCCCGTCTTCATCGACAGGATCTGCAGCGGCACCAGCACCAGGGAACAGACGACGACATAGAAGAGCGCCAGGAAAATCCGCAATTTCTTGATCATTCGGTCCGGCCCTAGATCAGGATGATGCTTCGTTGAATCGTCGTCCTGATCTAACTCTCTGTGGAGCATGATCTTTTCCGAAAACCGGTTCCCACTTTTCGGGATCATGCCGTATCGCGCGGATTGGCTAGCGAAGATCGCGGCGCATGACAAGCGCGCCGGTCGAGCCGTGCTCGGTCGAACGGTAATAGTTCGGGCGATGACCGACCTGGATGAAGCCGAGCCTGCGGTAAAGCCCGATCGCGGGCGCATTGGTCTCGTCGACCTCGAGGAAGAGCGCTTCGGCGCGTTGCGCATGAAGCTCGCGCAGCACAGCGTCCATCAATCGCCAGCCAAGGCCCTGGCGGCGATGGCTACGGGCGACGGCCACGGTCAGGATCTCGCCCTCGCCGGCCGCGAGCCGGGCGAGCACGAAGCCGACCGGCGGCTTGGAGCCCTGGCCGGTTTCCCGCGCGGCATAGCCGAAGACCGTGTCCTGTTCGAGGAGTGCCGCAAACTCGCCGTCGGTCCAGGGCCGCACGAAATCCTCGCGATGCAGCACCGAAACAGCAGCGCTGTCGGCGACCGTCAGCGGTTCCAGCGCGTAATCCCTGCGGCGCGGCTGAAAGAACGGAATGCGCATCAGGGTTCGCTTCCCTTGTCCTGCCTTGGCAGGATGAAACCCGCCTGCGGCTTGGCGTCGGCGCCACGCAGATAGAGCGGCTTCGGCTTCTCGCCGGGTCCCCTTGCGGCGGCCAGTCTGGCATAGGTGGCAATATCGGCGGTGGCAGCGACCGGGCCGGTGTCGAAGGCGCGACCTGCCGCCTGGGCAATCCGCGGCGCGGCGGTTCCGACAAGGACCGCTTCGGCGCTGATAGCCATGGCCACCGCCTCGGCAAGCGTAGCTACGGATGCTCCGTAAGTTTCCGCTAACTCTTTATCGTATAGCGCCGCGTGGATTTCCTCGCGGCCGGCGTCGAGCGCGGCAAGCACCGCGCGCCCGGGAAAGGCGTTCGCACCCTCCGCCGCCAGGGCTTCCAGCGCCGTCACCCCGATCGCCGGAATCTTGAGCGCCAGCGCCAGGCCGCGCGCGGTCGAGACGCCGACGCGCAGACCGGTGAAGGAGCCGGGCCCGACCGAGACGGCAACGGCGTCGAGCTCGTGATAGCCGAGGCCACCGCCTTGCAAGGCCGTCTCGATGACGGCCATCAAATGCTCGGCATGGCCCTTGCCGAGATCGCGCACCTGTCGGCCAAGCTCCTTACCCGCGCCTGCGTCATAAACGCAGGCGGCGCAGAGATTGGCGGCGCAGTCGATGGCAAGCAGCTTCATACGGGCAGCTTCATAGGCCGATTGACGAACTGGATCGAAACACAATTCCCTCTGCCCGGCATGTGCCGCCGCCGCAAGGGCCAGGGCGGAGAAATGTTAAGCGGCTTTGCTTCTAGAGCGTTTCACCGTTTCACGGAAACGGCGAGCCGCTCTATCTCTTTGTTTTGGCGCAATTCCGGACGGAAAACCGCTCACACTTTTCCTGGAATTGCTCTAGGTTTTGGCGCAATTCCGAACGGAAAACCGCTCACACTTTTCCTGGAATTGCTCTAGGCGCGGCGATCACGCCGTCGCGACAATGCGCAGCATATGGTTGTCCCAGACATAGTCCGGCTCGGAACGGGCGGCGGCGCCGCCTACGATCTCACCGGCGCCGGTCGTCGCCATGAAGCCAGCGCCATCGGGCGCGAGGCCGCAGACCTCGGCCAGCGATCTGGTCGCGACCACGCGTCCGCTGACGGCGTCGAGAACGGCCAGCGAATTGCCCTCCGGCGAGGTGACGGCGACCGTGCCGGTAGCGGCATTGGCGGCGACCGAACCGATATAGTTGCGAAAGCCGCAGAGCACGTCCTGCGGCATCTCGAGAAGCGCGAGTTCCTTGCCGCGCGCGGCGCGGCCGACCAGCGCCGGGCGGTCTGTCGCCGGCCCGCGATATTGGCAGCCGAACCAGACGGTGCCCGCCTGGTCGCGATCCATGTGCCGGATCGACAGCTGATGCAGCGCCGGCGGCAATTCATGCTTTTCGATCAGGTCGCCGGTCACGCGGTCCACCAGAGTATAGGACGGCTTCATCGTCGCGATGTTGAGCTCGGCGCGGCCATAGTCGGGATGGGTTTCGATGCCGCCATTGGCGATAGCCAGCGTTCGGCCATCGCCGAGCAGGAGCAGTTCGTGCGGACCCATACCATAGGTCGGGAACTCGCCGACGCGGTTGAACCTTGCCTTCGCATCGTAGACGCCGACGACGCCTGCCGCATTGTCGAAGTCATTCTCGGTCGCATAGAGAAAGGCGCCGTCGGGCGAGAACACGCCATGGCCGAAGAAGTGCCGGCCGGCGATGCTGGCGATGGTCAGCGGCTTGTCGCGGCCGGCATGGTCGAAGACGACGGCGAAAGTGCCGGGCTGACGGGCAAAGACCACCGAGCGTTTCGACACCGGATCGAAGGTGACGTCATGGCCGCGATCGGGCAGGTCGACCGTGTGCAGGATTTTTCCCGCTTCGGAGAGCACGGCGGCGCCAAAACTCCCGTCGCGCTTGACGAAAGCCGTGGCAAAGACGGCGTCCGCCGCCAGCGTTTCGGCCCAGGCGCGCGGCGCCATGGCGGCGGCAAAGCTTGCGCCCGCAGCCCGCAGGAAATCGCGGCGGTCGATGAGGGCGGTTCTCAAGGCATCAGTCCCCATCCAGCGACGAGAAGCCGGCGGTCAGGCCGAACTCGGCGGTCATCCTGGTGCCGATCAGGGTCGACAGGCTGGAGGTGATCAGCGCGAAGTGTTCGAGCTTGTCGCGCAACGCCGGATCGGCGAGCGCCTTGTCGATCGGGCCGACTACCGATTTCGCTGTTGTCACGCCGTTGGCGAGCTGGATGTGGATGGACTCGGCCATCCATCGCGCATCGGCGGGCAGCGCATCGCCAAGCTTCGAGGCCTGGAACAATTGGTCGATGCCGGAGAGATTTCCGGCCAGCGAGACGGTCGTGTTCCGCGAGCGCCAGTAGATTGCCTGCTTGGGCTTGTCGGCGTCCGGCTTGGCGCCAAGGAAGCCCTTGAGCCGCACATCGCGGATCATGTCCAGTTCGTTGATGAAGACGCCGACCAGTTCCGTCACCGCCTCGTTGCCGTCGCGGTAGAGCGGGTTGTCCGGCCCCGGATTGGCCCAGAGCGAAGCGAAGCCATCGGGCTTTTGCCAGGCGTCGCGCACCTCGGCGGCCATGGTTTCGATGTTGCCGGCAACCGCCTCGCCATAGGCGCAGCGGTAAGGATCGTCCTTCCCGGCAAGCGTGTTGGCGCCGTCGCCATAGAGCACGTATTCAAGCGCGCCGAGGCCCTGCATGGCGACGCTCTTTTGCGCCAGTTGCGCCGGATCGGTGGCTGACGGATCCTTCGATGCGATCGTGGCCTGCACTTGCCTCATGCCGATGCTCTTGCGGTCCGGCCAGTAGAGCATACGCTCCAGCCGGTTGCTTTCCTTGATCGGCCCGAAGGCGATGATCTCGGCCACCGACCAGGCCTCCACGGTGCCGGAAAACGCAGAGCGCGCCGCTTCGAGATTCAGTTCGGACGGTGCTTCGCAAAGCTGGTGCATCGCTTTGGTCAGCCCCACCGCATGCTCGTCGAGGCTGGCATAGGCCGGGCGAACGAACCCGTCGATCGCACGGCCGATAACATCGGAGGCTTTGACCGCGGCCGATGCGGGCAGCACGGCGGCCAGAAGAAGCGGAAGAACAAGGGCCAGGCTTTTCGACATCAGAGCGACGCGTTTTGACATCAGAGGGACTCCAGGAATTTGATCAGCGCGTCACGATCGGCGGTGGCGGCGCCGGCGAAGCGGTCGCGGGCCTTCAGCCCCTCGCCGCCATGCCACAGGATCGCCTCGGCAAGCGTGCGGGCGCGGCCGTCATGCAGATAGAAAGCGTTGCCGTTGACTGTCGCGGTGAGCCCGATACCCCAGAGCGGCGGGGTGCGCCACTCGCTGCCGGTCGCCTCCCCGACCCGCTGCCCGTCGGCGAGGCCCTCGCCCATGTCATGCAGCAGGAAGTCGGAATAGGGCCAGATCAGCTGGAAGGCCTGCGCCTTGTTGGGCGTGCCTCGCGTGGTGACGAATTTCGGCGTGTGGCAGGCAACGCAGCCCATCCCGTAGAACTGCTTCTTGCCGGCAAGGACGTCGGGCTTGTCGATGTCGCGACGCGCCGGCACAGCGAGATTCCGCGAATAGAAGGTGACCAGGTCCATTACGGGCGGCGGCGCTTCCACCGCGCCCAGTCGTTCCTGGACACCGTTCGGCAGGGCAAGGCAAGCCTTCTGCGCCTCGGTGCAATCGCCCCAATGCTTCGGCATTTCCGGGGTCGAGATGCCGATATCGCCGGCAAAAGCATCGGCCGCCTGCTGGCGGATCGAGGCGGTCTGCGCCTTCCAGCCGAAGCGGCCCAAGGTCACCGCGCCGCTCAGCTCGTCGCGCACGATGTTCGCCCGGCCCGAAATGCCGTCGCCGTCGCGGTCGTCCGGATCAGCGTTGGCAAGGATATCGGTCGGCGCGATCTGCTCGATCAATCCGAGCCCGATCATCGGCGGCGTCAGGCGCGGCGAGAGCGTGGTGCGCGGATCGAGCGGACCGTAGCCGAGATCTTCGACCGAGTAGCGCGGCTTGCGCAGCGAAACGATTGCGCCGTCGCCTAGCGTGACCTTCTGCTCCTGGTAGTCAACGCGCATCGTGCCTTCGCCCTTGAGGCCCGGGACCGCGAGCTCCTGTAGTTGGGAGCCGTAAACAGGATCAGGAAAGTTCAGCACCTTGTGGTCGGCGAGCGCAGCTTTTTCCTCTGCGCTGCTCGCGTCGCGCGCAAGCCTGAGGAACATCGATGTCGATCCGGCATCACCTTCGGGCGGACGGCCACGGCCATCCTTCAAATGGCAGTTCTGGCAGGCGCGCTCGTTGAACAGGGGACCAAGGCCGTCCGAAGCCTGGGTCGAAGACGGCGACGACACCCAGTTCTTGCGGAACAGCGCATTGCCGAGCTTGAAATTGCCCTCCTCCTCGAAGGTGAGGTTGGCGGAGGATTGCGAGAAGGCATCGCGGTTGACGTCCTTCTCCGACGTGCCGGCGCCGCCCTGCATCAGCTCGAACGGCTCGGGCCTGGTGAAGTCGGTCGTTGGCCTGGTGACGGCCAGAACCCGCGCCTGATCCTTCGGCGTCAGATCGGTGCGGCTCGTCGGCAGAGCCGCCGGCTCGCCGGCCCAGACAGGCATGGAAAGCATGGTCGCCAGCAAAAGCGAAGCCCCGCGACCAATACGGTCTCGCGGGGTCTGCTGAAGCGGCAGGCCGTCGATTGCGGCCCGCCACGCGCGGCGCAAAGAATCTACGGGGCGCCGCATTCCCGCATGTCCTTACTCCGCCTCGTTGGCCGAGTCGGCGTTGAGCAGGCCGTACTTTTCCTCGCCGATCGAGGCAAGCAGGTCGAGCTGCGTTTCCAGGAAGTCGATATGCCCTTCCTCGTCGGTCAAAAGGTCCTCGAACAGCTTCATCGAGACGAAATCACCTTCGTCGTGGCAGATCTCGCGCGAGCGCTTGTAGGCGCTGCGCGCGTCATATTCGCCGGCCAGATCGGATTCGAGCACTTCCTTGACATTCTGGCCGATGCGCAGCGGCGCGACGGACTGCAGGTTCGGGTGTCCTTCGAGGAAGATGATGCGCGCGATCAGCCGGTCGGCGTGATGCATTTCCTCGATCGATTCCGCGCGCTCCTTCTTTGCCAGCTTGGTGTAGCCCCAATCCTCGAGCAGACGGTAATGCACCCAGTACTGGTTGACGGCCCCAAGCTCTAGAAACAGAGCTTCGTTAAGCCGCTCGATGATCTGCGGTTCGCCTTTCATGGGTTCTGCTCCGGTATTGGCCGCGCAAGCCTCGCACGCGATCCAGGTGTGAAACGATGTCCACGCCGTCCACCTCTGAGCGGGCGTGGTAGTGCTCGGTGACCCGAATGATCGTTTCCACCACATTTGGGAAACAGCCGCAACAGCGGCCGCGCTTGCGCATCGCGTGGTAGACCTTCGCGGGCACGATCAGCTGCCAGGGATCCTCATCCAGCAGGCCGACGATCGTCTGCTCGATCTCCTTCTCGGTGATGATGTTGCAATGGCAGATCAGCATTTTCACTTGCTCTGGCTGACGGCGCCGGTCCGGCGCCGCTTGGCTAGCGGCTACGTCTAAACCTTACTTGAACACCTTGTCAGGCGCGTCGAGGCTGTCGGAACCCTCGAAGGCGATCTGGTTCAGCTTCAGCGAGCCGACGGCGCGCTCGATCGACTTGGTCTGATCGATCAGCGCGTCGATCGCCGCCTGCACTGTGGCGTTGCCTGCGGTGTTGCCCTCGGCGATCTGCTGGTCGTAGGCCTCGCCGGCCAGCGCGCGCGCCTTGATCGCCTCCATCTTGGCGACGGTGGTGTCGAGCTTGCCCGACAGCTCCTTGTCGATCGCCGGGTCGGCGGCCTTCACCATGTCGGACACCGACGGACCGGAAACCACGGAGCCGTCGAGCCGCTTGTAGCTGGCATGATAGGCGTCGCGGATGCCGACGGCGTCATAAAGATGCGAGTTATAGGTGTTGTCAGAGAAGCAGTCGTGCTCCTCCTCCGGATCGTGCAGCAGGAGGCCAAGCTTCATGCGCTCGCCCGCCAGTTCGCCATAGGAGAGCGAGCCCATGCCGGTGAAGATGGTGGAGATGCCGGCATTTGCGTCACCATCGGTAAGGTTCTTGCGCGCGGCGCCGTCTTCCTTCCAGTTGCCGACCATCTCCTGCAGGTCGGACACCAGAAGGTCGCTCGCCGACTTCAGATATTCGGCGCGGCGATCGCAATTGCCGCCCGTGCAGTTCTTGAGGTCGTAGTCCGTATAGGGCCGCTCGCCCGCGCCCGGACCGGTGCCGTGCAGGTCCTGTCCCCAGAGCAGGAATTCGATCGCGTGATAGCCGGTTGCGACATTGGCTTCGACGCCGCCGGCTTCCTGCAGCGTGCCGGACAGGAATTCCGGCGTCAGCTTCGAGGCGTCGACCTTCTTGCCGTTGATCTCGATTTCCTTGTTGGCGATGACGTTGGCCGTGTAGAGCGCGTTCTCGTCCGACTCGGTGCCGTAGCTCTTGGCGACATAGTCGATCAGGCCCTCATCCAGCGGCCAGGAATTCACCTTGCCTTCCCAGTCGTCGACGATCTTGTTGCCGAAGCGATAGACCTCGGTCTGCTGGTAAGGAATGCGCGCCGCCTTCCAAGCTTCGCGCGCGGCGTTCAGCGTGTCGGCGGAGGGGCTGGCGACAAGCGCGTCGACCGCCTTGTCCAGCGCCTGCGCGGTGGTCAGCGAATCCTCGTATTTGGCCAAAGCGATGTCGGCATAGGTCTTGATCACCGCTTTGGCGTCGGTCTCGGCTTTCGCCGGCAACACGAACACCGCCGCCGTCAGTGCAGCCGTGGCGCAGATCGCAGCCAGCCTGCCGCCATTACGTGCCGTCATTATGCTTCTCCAGTTCTTTCGGAATTTGACAAAAGGCGCATGTGTCCACCCGCGCCGAGGCATGAGCATGCCGGGAAAAATGGTGCCCGCGCCGATGCGCGGTTCGCGATAAAAAGACACTCACTTGCCTCCAATCGAAAGGGTTCAAGGCCCAGACATCAAAGGGGATGCGCTTTCCGCGCAGCTCTCCATAAAGCGATGGAAAGACCGGAAGTCAACTGGCGCCACAGGAAAAATTCAATTGAAACAATAGTTTAGAATTATTCTAAACTACAAATGTCAACTTTAAGGCCGGCCGAGGCAGGAAAAGTTCGCCAGTGGCTCGATTGACAGACAGCCGTTCTGGGTGCGACCCGATCGGCGGCTCTTGCGGCGGCGGCAGACAATCGCCACTTGGCGCAACAGCCTAGATTTCAAGGCAAAAAAGGATTGCGATGACGAACGGGGTTGTGATTGTCGGTGCGGGCCATGCCGGCGTGCAGGCTGCAGCCAGCCTGCGCGAAGAGGGCTATGAAGGGCCCGTCGTCCTGATCGGCGACGAGCAGGAACTGCCTTATCACAAACCGCCGCTGTCCAAGACCTTCATCAAGGACCCCGAAGCCAAGCCGCAGCCCTTGCGCGGCGAGGCCTTCTATACGGGCAATACCATCGACTACCGGCCAGGCGTGCGCATCGACAGCATCGATACCGGCTTGGGCCGGTTGAATGTGGCAGGCGGTGGAACGCTCGGATTCGACCGGCTGGTGCTTGCGACCGGCTCGCGGCCGCGGCTGCTCAAGCTCGACGGTGTCGGCCTTGCCGGCGTGGTCTCGCTGCGCTCGCTGGCCGATGCGCGCCTGATCCGCGAGTTCAGCGCGCAAAGCCAGGACGTGGTCATTCTGGGCGGCGGCTTCATCGGTCTTGAGATCGCGGCGACGCTCAGGGCCGCGGGCCGCAACGTCACCGTCGTCGAGGCGGTCGACCGGCTGCTCGGCCGCGCCGTGGCGCCGGTCATCGCCGCGCATGTGCGCCAGCGCCTGGAGGCGATCGGCGTACGCATCCTGACCGGCACCACCGTTGCCCGTCTGGAAGGCGACAACGGCCGCGTCTCGGCCGCGATCACATCCGGCGGCGAGCGCCTGTCGGCGCAAATGGTGATCATCGGCATCGGCGTGGTGCCCAATGTCGAGCTGGCGGAGGCCGCTGGGCTCGCCATCGGAAACGGCATCCGCGTCGACCAGCACATGCAGAGCTCTGTTCCCAAAATCCTCGCCATCGGCGACGCGGCCTCCTACCGGCACTGGTTCACGGGCGGCGACGTGCGGCTGGAATCGGTGCAGAACGCCACCGACCAGGCGCGGCTCGCCGCGCGCACCATCCTCGAGCACGTGGAGCCTTTCTCTGCCGTCCCGTGGTTCTGGTCGGATATCGGCGACATGAAGCTGCAGATGGTCGGCCTGACGCAAGGCGGGGACAGCCACGTGGTGCTCGGCGATCCCGCCGAGAATAAATTCTCGATCTACCACTATGCCGGCAGCCGGCTGCTCGGCATCGAATCCGTCAACCGCCCGGCCGACCACATGCTTGGCCGCAAGATGCTCGGCGCGGGCTTCTCGCCGACGCCGCAAACGGTGGGAGGCGGGCCGGATGCGCTGAAGGCCGCGCTTGCCACCTTCAGCGAAAGCGAGCCGGCAAGAGCCGCTGGTTAGGCCCCCCGTGCGTCGCGGATCGAGCTCTCCAGGATATCCAGCGCCTCGGTCATCACGCCGTCCTGGATGGTGATCGGTGACAGGAAGCGGATGACATTGCCGTAGACGCCACAGGTGAGCAGGATCAGACCCTTGTCGAGCGCCTTCAACCTGACCGCATTGGCGAATTCGGCGGACGGCAGGCCTTTCTTCACGTCGTTGAACTCGACTGCGTTCATGAAACCCGGGCCGCGGATGTCGACGATCTCCGGCACATCGTCGCGGATCGATTCCAGCCGCTGCTTCAGCCGGGCGCCCAGCGCATTGGCGCGGTCGCAGAGCTTTTCCTCGTCGATCACGTCGAGCACGGCATGCGCGGCGGCGACTCCGATCGGGCTGCCGCCATAGGTGCCGCCGAGCCCGCCCGGCCCGGGCGCGTCCATGATCTCGGCGCGGCCGGTGACGGCCGACAGCGGGAAGCCGCCGGCAAGGCTCTTGGCCATTGTGGTGAGGTCGGGCGCCACGTCATGATGATCCATGGCGAACATCTTGCCGGTGCGTGCAAAGCCGGTCTGCACCTCGTCGGCGACGAGCAGGATGCCATGCTGGTCGCAGATCTTACGCAGTGCTGCCATGAAATCGCGCGGCGCTTCGTAGAAGCCGCCCTCGCCCTGCACAGGCTCGACAATGATGGCGGCCACCCGGTTCGGATCGACATCGGCCTTGAACAGCTTGTCGAGCGCGGCAAGCGAGTCCGCGACCGAAACGCCATGCAGCGCGACCGGGAACGGCGCATGGAAGACATCGGCGGGCATGGCGCCGAAGCCGACCTTGTAGGGCACGACCTTGCCGGTCAGCGCCATGCCCATGAAGGTGCGGCCGTGGAAGCCGCCGGAAAAGGCGATGACCGCCTGGCGGCCGGTGGCGTTGCGGGCGATTTTTATGGCGTTCTCGACCGCCTCGGCGCCGGTGGTGACGAAGACCGTCTTCTTCTCGAACTTGCCGGGCAGCATGCCGTTCAGCCGCTCGGCCAGCCGTACATAGCTTTCGTAGGGCACGACCTGGTGGCAGGTGTGGGTGAAGCGGTCGAGCTGCGCCTTGACCGCCTCGATGACTTTCGGATGGCGATGGCCGGTGTTGACCACGGCGATGCCGGAGGAGAAGTCGATGTAGCGGTGCCCCTCGACATCCCAGATTTCCGAATTCTCGGCGCGATCGGCGTAGATCTGCGTCGTCATGCCGACGCCGCGCGAGATCGACTGGTTCTTGCGTTCGGAAATGGCTGAATTCTTCATCGCGTCCCTCATCGGGCCGTCCCTCGTCGAGATCGGCCCCGTTCCGTTGATCGAAACCCTTCTGACCTTATTTCACGATTTCCTCAAGTCGGCACTATGGCCCAGTCGATTGGGCCTGCCAGGCCCGGAAAAGGCCTTTAACCAGCCTGCCGATAGGCACCGCAGAAATGGTTTCCTTTTCCCGCCCATCGATTAATCTCAGGAGCGACTCCCACGGGTTGAGGGAACCATGAACAGGAACGCGACATCGTCCGCGTTGCGGTCTTCGCCGCTCCGCCTTCTTTGTCATTCAAAAACGCTGTTGCTGCTGGCCTGCGCCGGCGCGGCGATCTCGGCATCCGGCTGCCAAAAGCAGCAGGCGGCGGAGAAGAAATTGCCGGTATTGGTGACCACGCAGACGGTCGCGCTCGCCGACTATGCGCCGCGGACCTCGCTGACCGGGGTGATCGCGGCCCGCACACTCAACAATCTGTCGTTCCGGGTCGGCGGCCGCGTCGCCGAGCGGCTGGTCGATGTCGGCCAGCATGTCGACCAGGGCGCGGTGCTTGCCCGCATCGATCCGCAGGAACAGCAATCGGACCTGCGATCGGCGCAGGCCGACCTCGACGCCGCACAGGCGCAGCTCACCCAGGCCGCGGCCACGTACCAGCGGCAAAAGACGCTGCTTTCGCAAGGGTTTACGACGAGACGGGATTTCGACACCGCGGACCAGACGCTGAAAGTGGCACAGGGCAACGTCGATGCCGCGCAGAGCGCCTTGGCCAATGCCAAGGAAAACCTGTCCTACACCGAGCTCAAGGCTGGGGCCGCCGGCGTCATCACGGCGCGCCAGGTCGAGGCCGGGCAGGTGGTGCAGGCGGCGCAGACCGTGTTCACCATCGCCGAGGACGGCGACCGCGACGCTGTCTTCAACGTACACGAGACACTGGTTGTCCAGACACCTCCTTCTCCGGCGGTGACGATCACGCTTCTGTCGGACCCGCAGGTGCGCGCGACCGGCAAGGTGCGCGAGGTCTCGCCGGCGGTCGACACCCAGTCTGGGTCGATCCGGGTCAAGGTCGGCATCCCCGAGACGCCCGCAGGCATGCCGCTGGGTGCGGCCGTGATCGGCACGGTCAGCGCCAAGCCGGTCAAGGCCATCCTGTTGCCCTGGCAGGCGCTGACTTCGACCGCCGGCAAGCCCGCCGTCTGGATCGTCGATCCGTCGAGCAAGGCTGTAAGCACGGCGCCGGTCGAGGTGCTCGCCTTCGATTCCGGCGTGGTCGCCGTCGACAAGGGTTTGCAGGAGGGCCAGAGCGTCGTCACCGCCGGCGGACAATTGCTCAGCCCCGGACAGACCGTCGAGGTCGCTGGAGCCAGCCAATGAACCGGTTGCCGCGCATCGCTCCCTTGCTGATCCTTGCCACGCTTGCCGCCTGCTCGCGTTCGGAAGAGAAGCTTCCGGAGGTCATACGGCCGGTGCTGTCGGTGGTGATCGAGCCCAAGACCGTCGAGACCTTCGGCTTCGCCGGTTCGGTCGAACCGCAATACAGCGCCGACCTTGCCTTCCGCCTGCTCGGTCGCGTCGTCTCGCGCGACGTCAAGGTCGGCGATCTCGTCACCAAGGGCACGACCATCGCGGCGCTCGATCCGACTGCACTGGAGCTTGCCGTCCAGGCTTCGAAAGCCGATCTGTCGAACGCCCAGGCACAGTTCGTCAACGCCGCCGCCAGCGAGGATCGCCAGCGCCAGCTGCTTGCCTCGGCCAACACCTCACAAGCCACATTCGATGCCGCCAAACAGGCGCGGCAGGCGGCGGAAGCCGGCGTCGAGCGCGCCAATGCCGCTTTGGCCAAGTCGCAGGAGCAGCTCGGCTATGCCCGGCTGTTCTCCGATTTCGACGGCGTCGTCACCGCGGTCGGCGCCGAGGTCGGCCAGACCGTTTCGCCGGGACAGACCGTCGTCACCGTGGCGCGCACCGACCCGCGCGAGGCCGTGGTCGACATCCCCGACCAGCTGACCGGCGATCTCACCGTCGGCATGCCCTTCGAGATCGTCCTGCAATCGCTGCCGACGATCAAGACGCAGGCCAAGCTGCGCGAGATCGCGCCGCAGTCGGAAGGCGCTACCCGCACACGGCGCGTGAAGCTGACGCTGGTCGATCCGCCGACGGCGTTCCGGCTCGGTTCGACGATCACCGCGACGCGCATGACCAAGGTCGCGCCGACGATCGAACTGCCGATGTCGGCACTGCTCGAAAAGAATGGGTCGGAGAAAGTCTGGATCGTCGATCCGCAATCCTCCAGCGTGAGCGCGCGCGAGATCAAGGTCGCTTCGAAAAATGGCGGCTCCTTCACGGTGGCGAAAGGACTAGAAGCAGGCATGCGCGTCGTCACCGCCGGCGCCCACAGCCTGGCCGAGGGCCAGAAGGTCAAAGTGCCGGAGGGCGGCGTCTGATGAAGGGCTTCAACCTCTCCGACTGGGCGCTCAGCCACCGCTCCATGGTCTGGTATTTCATGCTGGTCTTCGTGGTGGCCGGCATTTTCTCCTATCTCAATCTCGGCCGCGAGGAAGATCCCGCCTTCACCATCAAGACCATGATCATCCAGGCCAATTGGCCGGGCGCCTCGGTCAAGGAGACGGTGCAGCAGGTGACTGACCGCATCGAGAAGAAGCTCGAGGAGCTCGATAGCCTCGACTATACCAAATCCGTCACCACCGCCGGCCAGACCGTCATCTTCGTCAACCTGAAGGACACCACCAAGGCGCGCGACGTCGTGCCGAACTGGCTTCAGGTGCGCAACATGGTCAACGACATCAAGGCGCAGCTTCCGCAAGGCGTACAGGGACCGTTCTTCAACGACCGCTTCGGCGACGTCTTCGGCAACATCTACGCCTTCACCGCCGACGGGCTGACGCCGCGCCAGCTGCGCGATTACGTGGAGGATGTCCGCACCAAGATCCTGACCGTGCCGAATGCCGGCAAGGTCGATCTGATCGGCGCGCAGGACGAGGCGATCTACCTCGAATTCTCGAGCCGGCAGATCGCGGCGCTCGGCCTCAACCAGCAGCAAATCGTCGCCAGCCTGCAGGCGCAGAACGCGATCACGCCCTCCGGCGTCATCGAGTCCGGACCGGAGCGCATCAGCGTGCGCGTCGGCGGCCAGTTCACCTCCGAGGAGAGCCTGCGGGCCATCAATTTGCGCGTCAACGACCGCTTCTTCCGGCTGAGCGATGTGGCGACGATCCGGCGCGGCTATGTCGACCCGCCGACGACCCTGTTCCGCTTCAACGGGCAGGATGCCATCGGCCTTGCCATCGGCATGAAGCCCAACGCCAATCTGCTCAAATTCGGCGAGGCGCTGCATGAGGAGATGCAGAAGGTGCTGGCCGACCTGCCCGTCGGCGTCGGCGTGCATCTGGTGGCCGACCAGCCGGTAATTGTCGAGGAAGCGGTCTCGGGCTTCACGCGGGCGCTGTTCGAGGCCGTCGCGATCGTGCTCGCCGTCTCCTTCGTCAGCCTCGGCATGCGCGCCGGCTTCGTCGTAGCGCTGTCGATACCTCTTGTGCTCGCGATCACCTTCACCGTCATGGAATATCTCGGCATCTCGCTGCAGCGCATTTCGCTCGGCGCCTTGATCATCGCGCTCGGCCTGTTGGTCGACGACGCGATGATCGCGGTCGAGATGATGGTGGCGCGGCTGGAGGTCGGCGACAATCTGCGCAAGGCGGCGACCTTTGTCTATACGTCGACCGCCTTTCCGATGCTGACGGGAACGCTGGTGACGGTCGCCGGCTTCATCCCGATCGGGCTCAATTCAAGCGCCGCCGGCGAATACACCTTCACGCTGTTTGTCGTCATCGCCGTGTCGCTATTGGTGTCATGGATCGTGGCGGTGCTGTTCGCGCCGCTGCTCGGCGTCACCATCCTGCCGGCGACGATGAAGGAGAAACATCACGACCAACCCGGGCGCTTCACCTCGCTGTTCCGGCGCGTGCTTGTCTTCTCCGTGCGCCGCCATTGGCTGACGATCATCGTGACGGTGCTTCTGTTCGCCGCCTCGGTCGCAGGCTTCGGCCTCGTCCAGCAGCAGTTCTTCCCGCCCTCCGACCGGCCGGAGCTGATCGTCGACTGGAATCTGCCGCAGAACTCCTCGATCACCGAGACACGCGACCAGATGGAGCGCTTTGAACAGCGGGCGCTGGTCGGCAATCCCGATATCGATCATTTCAGTTCCTATATCGGCCAGGGCGCGGTGCGCTTCCTGCTTGCCTTTGACGTGCAGCCGGCCAATCCTTATTTCGGCCAGACCGTGATCGTCACCAAGAGCATCGAGGCACGCAACCGGGTGAAGCCGGCGCTGGAGAAGCTGCTGCGCGAGGAATTCGTCGGCACCGACGCCTTCGTCAAGCCGCTCGAGCTCGGCCCGCCGGTTGGTCGCCCCGTGCAATACCGCGTCGGCGGCCCCGATATCCAGACGGTGCGGGAACTCGCGCAGCAATTTGCCGGCCTGATCTCGGCCAATGCGAAGCTGGCCGCGCCGACCTTCGACTGGAACGAGCCGCAGCGCGTGCTGAGGGTCGACGTGCTGCAGGACAAGGCGCGCCAGCTCGGCATCACCTCATCCGACATCGCCAGCGCGCTGAACAGCACGGTAGGCGGTTCGACGATCACCCAAGTGCGCGACGCCACCTATCTGATCGATGTCGTGGCGCGCTCGCGCGAGGCGGACCGCAGCTCGATCTCGACGCTGCAGAACTTGCAATTGCCGACCGGCACCGGCGAGTCGATCCCCTTGGCGGCAATCGCCAGCTTCCGCTACGACCTCGAACAGCCGACGGTCTGGCGGCGCAACCGCACGCCGACGATCACCGTACGCGCCGGCCTGGTCGGCGACGTGCTTCCGGCGACGGTCGTCAACGAGTTGAAGCCGTCGGTCGACGCCTTCATCGCCAAGCTGCCGCCCGGCTATTCGGTCGAGACCGCGGGCTCGGTCGAGGAAAGCGCCAAGAGCCAGGGACCGATCGCGGCGGTGGTGCCGCTGATGCTGTTCGTCATGGCGACCATCCTGATGATCCAGTTGCAGAGCTTCCAGCGCCTGTTCCTTGTGGTGGCGGTGGCGCCGCTCGGCCTGATCGGCGTGGTGGCGGCGCTGGTGCCCAGCGGCGCGCCGCTCGGCTTCGTCGCCATACTCGGCGTCTTGGCGCTGATCGGCATCCTGATCCGCAACTCGGTCATCCTGATCGTGCAGATCGAGGATCTCGTCAAGGAAGGCAAGGACCGCTGGGCGGCCGTGATCGAGGCGACCGAGCATCGCATGCGGCCGATCGCGCTGACGGCCGCGGCTGCCAGTCTCGCGCTGATCCCGATCGCGCGCGAAGTGTTCTGGGGGCCGATGGCCTATGCGATGATGGGCGGGATCATCGCCGGCACGGCGATCACGCTGCTCTTCCTGCCGGCGCTTTACGTGACGTGGTTCAGGGTCAAGGAACCGAAAAATAGGGAAAGCATGGCTGTTTCAGAGACCGGAGATCTGACGCAGACCACCCCAACCTAAGGCGTCATTCGTCATCGCGTAGGCCGAGAGGACGCGACTTGGCGCGCTGCCACGGCGATGACTTTGAGCTGCGCCAAGCGTGCCAACCCTTTGGCAAATCGGCCAATTCCAGGATGCTTTTGTCCCGGTCAACCACCTCTCGCAAGCCTACGAGCATCATGTCGCTTTCATTCCGATCTCGCGTGTCGCTGCTGTAGAACTGCCAACTGCCCCCTTCATCGTTGTCGTTATCGTCGTCGTCATCGTCATTTTCATGCACAACGTATGCGATCCAGTCGCCGTGTCTGAATATGCCCGTGTCCGATAAGACCGCGACGTTCGGTGGGTCTTCGAAGTCCCATCGCTCCATGCGAAATCTCCTAAATGGCTATGCGCCAACAGGACCATCTCAAGCCGTCCGCACGAACCCCTCGCTCGCCCTGAGCAGGTTGCGCGTATAATCCTCGCTGACGCGATGCCCGATCAACTGGCTTGCGGTCAGCGTTTCCACCGCCTCGCCATTCTGCATCACCATCAGCCGCTCGCACATATGGGTGATGATGGCGAGGTCGTGGCTGACCATCAGGAAGGTGAGCTTGTGGCGCCGCCGCACCTCTTCCAGCAGGTTCAGCACCTCTGCCTGCACCGAGGCGTCGAGCGCCGAGGTCGGCTCGTCGAGCAGAAGGATCGAAGGTTCGAGGATCAGCGCACGCGCGATGGCGACACGCTGGCGTTGGCCGCCGGAGAGTTGGTGCGCATAGCGGAAGCGGAAACCCTTGCCAAGGCCGACCTCGTCCAGCGCGCGCTCGATGCGCTTTTCGCCATCGGCAATGCCGTGGATAGCCAAAGGCTCCTGCAGCAGGCGATCGACAGTCTGGCGCGGATGCAGCGAGCCGTACGGGTCCTGGAAGACCATCTGCACTTCGCGGTAGAAGGCCTTGTCGCGCGTCTTGCCCAGGGGCTTGCCGTTGACGGTGACGGTGCCGGAAGCGACAGGCGCAAGGCCGGTGATCGCCTTCAGCAGCGTCGACTTGCCGGAGCCGCTTTCGCCGACCAGGCCGTAGGATTCGCCTTCGCGCACTTCCAGGCTTACGCCCTTCAGCGCGCGAAAACGGTCGAAGACCACTTCCAGTCCCTCGATGGCGATCGCGGCGGTCATGCAGCCCACTCCGGCTTGCGGTCGAGCACCGGCAGCGGATGGCGCTCGAAGCCGATCCTCGGCATGCAGTTGAGCAGGCCGCGCGTGTAGGGGTGCTGGGCATCGCGCAGTTCGGACGCCTTGATCTGCTCGACCACCTTGCCGGCATACATGACGACCACGCGGTCGCAGAAGGACGACACCAGGCGCAGATCATGCGAGATGAAGATCAGCCCCATGCCGCGCTCGGCGACGAGCTTGTCGAGGATCTTGAGCACGTCGAGCTGCACGGTGACGTCGAGCGCCGAGGTCGGCTCGTCGGCGATCATCAGCTCGGGTCCGGTGATCAGCATCATGGCGATCATGGCGCGCTGGCCCATGCCGCCCGAGACCTCGTGCGGATAAAGGTCGAAGACGCGGGCCGGATCGCGGATTTGCACCGCCTGCAGCATGGCCAGCGCCCGCTCCCGCGCCTCGGCCTTGGAGACCTTTTCGTGCGTGCGCAGCGTCTCGACGATCTGGCGGCCGATGGTCATCACCGGATCCAGCGAATATTTCGGATCCTGTAGGATCATGGCGATGCGGTTTCCCCTGAGCGACCGGCGCTGGCGTGGCGAGATCGAGAGCAGGTCGATGCCGTCGAAGGCTAGCTTCTTGGCCGAAACCTCGGCCTGCGGCGGGGTCAGCCCCATGATGGCGCGGCCAGTCTGCGACTTGCCGGATCCGCTTTCGCCGACGATGCCGAGACGCTCGCGGCCCAGCGAGAAGGACACGCCGCGCACCGCCTGCACGAGGCCGGTGCGGGTCGGGAAGGTGACGCGCAGTTCGTCGATGTCGAGGAGCGCGTCGCTCATTGGTCGCCACTCATTGGTCACCACTCCGGGGGTCGAGCGCGTCGCGCAGCCCATCGCCGAGCAGGTTGAAGCCGAGGCTGACGATGAGGATGGCGGCGCCGGGCGCGGCAGCCACCCACCATTGGTCGAGGATGAAGCGGCGACCGGAGGCGATCATCGCGCCCCATTCCGGCAGCGGCGGCTGCGCGCCGAGACCGAGGAAGCCGAGGCCCGCGGCGGTGAGGATGATGCCGGCCATGTCGAGCGTCACCCGGATGATCAGCGAAGAGATGCAGAGCGGCATGATGTGGCGCAGCACGATGCGGAAGGGCGAGGCGCCCATCAATTGCACTGCCTTGATGTAGTCGGAGTTGCGGACGGTGAGCGTCTCGGCGCGGGCGATGCGCGCGTAAGGCGGCCAGGAGGTGATGGCGATTGCCAGCACGGCGTTCTCGATGCCGGGGCCGAGCGCCGCAACGAAAGCCAACGCCAGCACCAGCTTGGGAAAGGCGAGGAAGATGTCGGTGATGCGCATCAGGATCGTGTCGGTCCAGCCGCCGGCGTAACCGGCGACGGTGCCGACCAAAAGGCCAATGGGCGCGGCGATGATGGCGACGAGGATGACGACATAAAGCGTCCAGCGCGAGCCGTAGACGATGCGCGAATAGATGTCGCGGCCGAGGTCGTCGGTGCCGAACCAATGCGCGGCGCTCGGCGCCAGCAGGCGGGCGTTCTTCAGGTCGCCGACGGTCGGCGAGTAAGGCGCCAGCACATCGGCAAGGGCGGCAACCACCACCAGCGCGAGGATGATGAGCAGCCCGACCAAAGCCAGCCGGTTGGCGGAAAATCGCCGCCAGGCGACATAGGCGCGGCCGAGTTTCGCTTGCAGGCGCGAGGCCGGGCGGTCGCTGAGCAACCATTCGCGACGTGACTGGATTGCCTCGGCGCTCATCCGACCTTCGTCCTTGGATCGAGCAGCCGGTAAAGCAAGTCCGACAGAAGGTTGATGGCGATGAAGACGGAGCCGATGACGATGGTGCCGCCGAGCACGGCGTTCATGTCGGCATTGGTCAGGGAATTGGTGATGTAGAGGCCGATGCCGGGCCACGAGAAGACGGTCTCGGTCAGCACCGAGCCTTCGAGCAGGCTGGCATAGGAAAGCGCAATCACGGTCACCATCGGCACCGCCGCGTTGCGCAGCGCATGGCCCCAGATAATGCGCGTCTCCGACAGGCCCTTGGCGCGCGCGGCGACGATATATTCCTGCGCCAGCTCGTTCAGCATGAAGGAGCGGGTCATGCGGCTGATATAGGCGAGCGCGAAATAGCCAAGCAGCGCCGCCGGCAGGATGATGTGGCGGTAGGCGTCGTAAAAGACGTCCCATTGGCCCTGCATGGCCGAGTCGAGCAGGTAGAAGCCGGTGATCGGCGTGAAGGTATATTCGTAGACCACGTCGAGCCGTGCCGGAAAGGCGACCCATTGCAGCTTGGCGTAGAACAGGACGAGCCCGAGCAGCCCCAGCCAGAAGATCGGCACGGAATAGCCGATCAGGCCGATGATGCGCGCGATCTGGTCGATCAGGCTGCCGCGTTTGACGGCGGCCAGCACGCCGAGCGGCACGCCGAGGACGGCGCCGATCAGGGTACCCAGCGTCGCCAGCTCGATGGTTGCCGGAAAGACCCGGCGGATGTCTGACATCACCGGATTGGTGGTCAGCACCGAGGTGCCGAAGTCACCTCTCAGCGCTGCTTTGACATAGAGATAGAACTGCTCGATCCAGGGCAGATCGAGGCCCATCTCGCGGCGCGTGCGCTCGACGACGGCGGTCGGCGCGCGATCGCCGAGGACGGCCAGCACCGGATCGATCGGGATGACGCGGCCGATGAAGAAGGTAACCGCGAGAAGACCGAGATAGGTCGTCACCGCGACGACCAGGAAGCGGCCGAGCGAGGATAGGATAGCGACGGCACGGGCGCTGCCGCGCCCTGCCGCCGCCTGGTTTTCAGCTACGCTCACTAGGCGCGTCCGCGGACGCTATTCCTTCGAGACCGGACCGACGAAGTTGGTGTCGAAGCTCGGGCCGAGCGCGAAGCCCTTGAGGTTCTTGCGCAAGCCCGCCACTTCCAGCTGCTGGTGGATGATGACGAAGGGGCTGGTGTCGAGAATCTTCTTCTGCAGATCCTTGTACATGTCGGCGCGCTTGCCCGAGTCCTTTTCCAGAAGCGCCGCCTCGGTCTGCTTGGTCAGGTCCGGGATATCCCAGGCGTTGCGCCAGGCTAGCGTCTTGATCTTAGCGGCGTCGGAATTGTCCGGATTGGAGGCGAAGGTCTGGGCGTTCGAGTTCGGATCGAAGTAGTCCTGGCCCCAGTTGCCGATATAGATGTCGTGGTTGCGGGCGCGGTACTTGGTAAGCGTTTGCTTACCGTCACCCGGGATGATCTCCAGCTGGATGCCGGCCTGGCCAAGCGTCTGCTGGATCGATTCCGCCATGCCCGTGGTCGGCTGGCCGACACGCACATCCATGGTCACCTTGAACCCGTCCGGCAGGCCGGCCTTGGCGAGCAGTTCCTTGGCCTTGGCGACGTCGAGCTTGAACGGGTTGTCGTCGATGGCGCCGAGGTCGCCCTTGGGCAGGAAGGACTGGTGGATCTCGCCGATGCCCTTGAGGATGGTGGTGCTCAGCGCGTCATAGTCGACCAGATATTTGAACGCCTGCCGCACCTCGGGCTTGGCGAGGTTCGGGTTCTTCTGGTTGAGGCTGATGTAATAGACGGTGCCCTTCGGCGCGCTGGTAGTGGTGAGGTCGGCATTCTTGGCGATAGCGTCGAGGTCGTTCGGCTCGAGGTTGCGGGCGACGTCGATGTCGCCGGCTTCGAGCGCCAGGCGCTGGGCCGAGCTTTCCTTCATGTTGCGGTAGATGACGCGGGCGAGCTTGGCCTTCTCGCCGTTGTAGTTGTCGTTGCGCTCCAGAACTACGGCTTCGTTGGCGCGCCATTCGCGCAACTTGTACTGGCCCGAACCGGCATAGCCGGTCTTCAGCCAGGCATTGCCGAAGTCGTTGTCCCATTTATAGTCCGCGCTCGGCGTGGCGGCGGCGACATGCTCCTTGACCAGCTTGGCGTCGACGACGGAGGCGACGGTGGCGGACAGGCAGTTGAGCACGAAGCTCGGCGCATAGGCCTTGTCGACGACGAACTGGAACGTGGTGTCATCGACCGCCTTGGCCTTCTCGGTAACGTTGTCGCCACTGATGCCAAACTGGTTGATGATGAAGGCCGGGCTCTTGTCGAGCTTGATGGCGCGCTCGAAGGAATAGGCGACGTCGGCCGCGGTGATTGGATTGCCGGACGCGAACTTCATGCCGGGCTTGAGCTTGAAGGTGTAGGTCAGGCCGTCGTCGGAAACGGTCCAGCTCTCGGCGAGGTCGGGCTTGACCTTGGAGGTGTCGCTGAGATCGAGACGGACCAGGAGATCATAGGTGTTGCCGGTGACTTCGGCCGTCGACAGCTCGAACGCCTCGCCCGGATCCATCGAGATGATGTCGTCGATGGCGAAGCCCTCGACCAGCGTGTCGGCGGGCGTGACCGCGAAAGCGGGCGTTGCGAGAAGCGCAGTCATCGCCACACCCGCAAGCAAGCTACGGACGGCAAACTTTTCCAGC
The DNA here is from genome assembly GCF_002295065.1 of Mesorhizobium sp. WSM3859. Classification (GTDB taxonomy): domain Bacteria; phylum Pseudomonadota; class Alphaproteobacteria; order Rhizobiales; family Rhizobiaceae; genus Mesorhizobium. Next base: position 134,836 of record NZ_NSGG01000011.1, on the reverse strand, counting down.
ATCATTGTGATCGTTCCCTGTTTTTGTTGACCTGAGTTCCCGGCTCAGGGTTTGATTATTCTTTGCGAAGCCGGCAGCGGCTTGGACCACTTACCGTCGTGGTTTTTGTCCAGTTGGTCAACTCCCTATTCGACGGTGCCCCCCTCCGCAACAAGCATTTTGCGAGACGGCATATCGGACCGAACGAGTGGCGATCCGTCGACTCATGCGCCGACTAAATGGAGCAACCGATCCGGAAAAATTTGCCAGGGTCCCTGGCCATGAAGTAGCCGTTATTTCAGTTGCGCGACCAAGCCTGCGTCGGGAAAGCAGGTGGCGGGCTTGCCGTTCTTCGCCTGCCAGACGCCGATCGAGCGGCGCGTCTTGAAGCCGGGCAGGCCGTCGGCGCTGCCGACGTCGTAGCCCTTGGCTTCCAGCGCCCGCTGCAGCGCGGCGATGTCGGAGCGGTGCAGGTCGCCGACCGGCCCCCAACTGCCGGCAAAGCTGGCGTCGCCCTTGGCGATGCGGTCGGCGGCATTGCCGATGAACAGGCCGTAGAGATCGCTGTTATTGTATTGCTTGATCACATAGAAGTTCGGCGTGACGATGAAAGCAGGTCCGCTGCGCCCGGCCGGCATCAGCAGAAGGCCTTCGGCCCTCAATTCGCTGGCCTGAAACGCCTTGTTGTCGGCGCGCCTGATGCCCATCGCCACCCAGTCGGAAATCTTCTTGCCCTGGTCGGGACCTTCGAGCGCACAGGAAACGTTTGCCGGCACGATCACCTCGACGCCCCAGCCGCGCCCCCTCACCCAGCCGTAGTGGACAAGGTAGTTGGCGATCGAAGCGAGCACATCCGGCGTCGAATTCCAGATGTCGGGTCGCCCGTCGCCGTCGAAGTCGACGGCGTGCTTGAGGAACGATGTCGGCATGAATTGCGGCTGGCCAAGCGCGCCGGCCCAGGACGATTTCATCGCATTGACCGGCGCCAGGCCGCGCTCGACGATTTCCAGCGCCGCCAGCACCTCGGTGCGGAAGAAATCCTTTTTCGTCGACATGAAGGCCTTGGTGCCGAGCACCTCGAAGGCATCGTAAGGCATCTTGGCGGCGCCGAAGCCGGTCTCGCGGCCCCAGATCGCCAGCACGATCTCGCCCGGCACGCCGTAACGCTTCTCGATCAGACCGAGCACCCTTGAATTGGCGCTCTCGCGTGTGCGCCCGCCCGTGGTGACGGCACGGACGATTTTTTCGGCGAAATAGTTGGCTGGCGGGCCGAACTCGGCCTGGTGCTGCTTCTCGGGCGTCGAGGGCTTTTCGCCGGGCAGGACGAGATCGGGCAGCTTGAGGTTCGGCTTCACGCCGAGGAAGGCTTCGTCGAAGGTTTTTTTCGAGATGCCTTTGGATTTGGCTTCGGGCCAGAGATCGGTTTGAAGCCAGGCCTGGAACTGGTCGTCGATAGGTGCAGCGCGGGAGGGGATGGTGAAAGAGAAAACCAAGACGGCCAAAAGGAAAACGGTGCCGAATACGCGCAGGAATGCCGTCATCTCCAGGTTGCCCCCCAATAACCTCAAAACGCCGTCCTCGATCGCAGCGCCGCTGCCAGCGTTCCTTCGTCGAGGTAATCGAGCTCGCCGCCGACCGGCACGCCATGCGCAAGCCGCGTCACCTTGACCTCGAAGCCTGACAGTTGGTCGGTGAGGTAGTGTGCCGTGGTCTGCCCCTCTACGGTGGCGTTGACGGCAAGGATGACCTCCTTCACCTCGCCGCCGGCGACCCGGTCAACCAGGGAGCGGATGTTGAGCTGGTCGGGACCGATGCCGTCGAGCGGCGACAGCGTGCCGCCGAGCACGTGGTAACGCACATTCATGGCCGCCGCGCGCTCAAGCGCCCAGAGGTCGGAGACGTCCTCGACGACGATCAGCGTGCCGGCGTCGCGGCGCGGATCGGTGCAGATCATGCAAGGGTCGGAGGTGTCGACATTGCCGCAGGTCGAGCAGATACGCACCTTGTCGACCGCCTCGCCCATGGCTGCGGCCAAAGGCTCGAGCAGCTGTTCCTTCTTCTTGATGAGATGGAGTGCGGCGCGCCTGGCCGAACGCGGCCCAAGCCCCGGCACCTTGGCCAGGAGCTGGATCAGGCGTTCGATTTCCGGACCGGCGATTCTCTTCGACATCGCCTTGATCTAGAGCAATTCCAGGAAAAGTGCGAAGCGGTTTTCCGTCCGGAATTGCGTGAAAGCGAAAAGATGGATCAGTTCGTCGTTTCGTGAAACGGCGGACTGATCCAGGATTTTTCCGAGCGGTTTGGAACAGCCGCAACGACACAGGGCCCGCCATGCTGCCATGACGGGCCCTGCGTTGGATGCAATCGGGTTCAGTTGGTTTCCAGCGGCCGGTCCTGGCTGGCGATCATCGCGCCGATGGCGTCTGTGTTCTCAGGCGTCGACTGGAAGCCCATCGACGCTTCCTGCGGCGCGTTGGGCACCGAGGTGATGTAGCGGCCCTTGAGCGTGCCGCCGAAACGCGAGGCGTCCGGTTCGGCCATCGGTTCCTGCATCGCCACAACGACCTGCTTCTGCGCGAGGCGGCTGGACTTCGCGGAGGGGACGGACGGCGCCGCAGCAGCCGTTACATATGTCTGTTCGACCGGAGCAGCCTCGGTCCGCGCGGCCATGGCGGCCGCCTTGGCCGGATCCGGCCGCACGATCGTCTTGACCACCGGCTCGGCGGAAGCCACCAGGACCGGAGCGGCGGGGTCGATCTTCTGCTGTTTGTCGGAGGCCATGGCGACCATCGGCTCATCCGGCAGCGGCTGCCAATTGCGACCGCGCTTCTCATAGAAGGCGTTGCCGCCGGCTACCATCGTGTAATGCATGTTCTTGTAGGGGAAACGCAGGCCGGCGGTGTGGAAATACATCGTGTTCTTGAGCTTGGCCTTGCGCTCGCCCTTGAGCACGGCATCCGCCGCTGCTTCGACATCGGGCAGCGCCCGAGAATTCATCGGCCGCGTCAGCACGCCCGGAGCGAACTGGCCCGGCTCGCCGACCACCTCGCAGATGGTGCTGCCATGCTGGCCCGAGCGCAGGCGGTTCATCACGACCGTGCCGACAGCGATCATGCCGTCGCGGCTCGACCGGTTGGACTCGAAGAACATCGCCCTTTGCAGGCATTCCTTGTCCTTCAGCGAGTGGCTTGAACGGGTGGTGAGGAAACTCGGCGTGAGAGCGTCGGTCAGACCCGCCACCGACATGCCATGGGAGGAAGTGGTCTGGCTGCAGCCGGCCAGGAGCAAGGGGGAAGTGACGATGCCGATAAGCAGCAGCGGCGTCTTCCATCGCGTCGCGATCAACAAAAAAGCCTCATGTCCAAGATGCCAGCCCGCCCCGAGATGTGGCAAGAATGAGACTCTTTCGGGCAAAAAGATGGCTATAAGGTTAGCAACTTCTGGACTTGGGTAAAACTTTATGAAAGCCGCGAAATGAGCCCGTGAGCATTGCCGGCAAAACGGTTAATATTGCCGCCCGGGACCGATTTCCGTTCACAATCAATTAACTGGCGGACGTCGCCTCAGAACGGCAATTTCATTCCGGGGGGAATCGGCAGGCCCGCGGTCAACGCCTTGGTCTTCTCCTGCATGACCTGCTCGACCTTATTTTTGGCGTCATTGTGGGCGGCCAGGATGAGGTCCTCGAGGATCTCGGCTTCATCCGCCTTGATCAGCGACGGATCGATTTTCAGCGCCCTCATCTCGAACTTGCCGGTGAGCGTGATGCTGACCAGGCCGCCGCCGGCCTGGCCGGTGGCTTCGAGCGTGGCGATCTCGTCCTGCATGGCCTGGAACTTGGCCTGCATTTCCTTTGCCTTGCCCATCAGGCCGAGAAGATCTTTCATCCTTGTGGTTCCTCTTTGTTGCTCGCAGGTGTGATCCGACCGGAACCGGCCGTGGATCATGCTCTAAATTTCGTCGTCGTCGGCCGCGGGCTCGACCGGCACTTCGGCCTTGGCCTCTTCAACGTCCGGCACGTCCGGGATGCGCACGTCGATGATCTTGGCGCCGGGAAAACGGGCCAGAATGGCGGCGACCGTCGGATCGCTCTTTGCGTCGGAGAAGGCGTTCTCGCGCTTCGTCGTCTCCATCTCGGCCAATGTCTGGCCGCCCTCCTCCTTCGACAGCGACACCAGCCAGTTGCGGCCGGTCCAGGCGCGCAGCTTTGAGGTCAGGTCGTTGAGCAGCATCTTCGGCGCGTCATCGGTCAGGGTGACGTCGAGACGACCAGGCTCGATGCGCACCGGCCGCACGCAGCGTTTCAGCAACACCTTGAAGGCCATGTCGCGATTGGCGTCGGCGAGCGCGACGATGTCGGCCAGCGATTTCACCGGAACGACGGGCGCTTCGGCGACCGGCTCCGGCGCCGGAACGTAGGCCTCCGACACAGGCTGCGCCTCGACCAGCCGCATCGTCTGCGCGCCCCCGCCGGTGGAGGCCGGCATCCGCGCCTGGGCGACGGCGCTTGCGCCGCCATTGCCCGGATTTGCGGGTGCGCCATTGGCGCGCGGCGCGCCATTCGGCAGCGGGCCTGCGCCTTCCAGCGATTTCAGCGCCTCGTCCAGCGTCGGCAGGTCGGCGGCATGCGCCAGCCTGATCAGCACCATCTCAGCGGCGCTGACCGGCCGGTTGGAGGACTGCACCTCGGGAATGCCCTTGAGCAGCATCTGCCAGGTTCGCGACAGCACGCGCACCGAGAGCGTGCCGGCGAACTCGGCGCCGCGCCGGCGCTCGTCCTCGGAAAGCGAGGCATCGTCGGCGGCCGACGGCACGAAGCGCAGGCGGGTGACGAGGTGGTTGAACTCGGCAAGGTCGGTGAGCACGGCGGCCGGATCGGCGCCGGTATCATATTGCGCGCGGAATTCGGCGAGCGCCGCCGCCACATCGCCCTTCATGACATGCTCGAACAGGTCGATGATGCGGGCGCGGTCCGCCAAGCCAAGCATGGCGCGCACCGCATCGGCGCTGACAGTGCCGCTGCCATGAGCGATCGCCTGGTCGAGGATGGACAGCGAATCACGCGCCGAGCCTTCGGCGGCGCGAGCGATCATCGCCAGCGCGTCGTCGTCGACGGAAATGCCTTCCTTGGCGGCGATCGAGGACAGATGCGTGACCAGCGCGCCGGCATCGATGCGGCGCAGGTCGAAGCGCTGGCACCGCGATAGGACCGTGATCGGCACCTTGCGGATTTCGGTGGTGGCGAAAATGAATTTGACGTGCGGCGGCGGCTCTTCCAGCGTCTTCAGCAGGCCGTTGAAGGCCTGGGTGGAGAGCATATGCACTTCGTCGATGATGTAGACCTTGTAGCGGGCCGAGACCGGCGCGTAGCGCACGCGATCGATGATGTCCCTGATGTCGTCGATGCCGGTGTGCGAGGCCGCGTCCATCTCGATGACGTCGACATGGCGGCCCTCCATGATCGCCTGGCAATGCTCGCCGGGGATCGAAAGGTCGACGGAGGGCTGGTCGACGGTCGCCGTCTTGTAATTCAGGGCACGCGCGAGGATGCGCGCGGTCGTCGTCTTGCCGACACCGCGCACCCCGGTCAGCATCCAGGCCTGGGCGATGCGGCCGGTGGCAAAGGCATTGGTCAGCGTGCGCACCATCGGCTCCTGGCCGATCAGCTCGGAGAAATTCGAGGGGCGATATTTGCGCGCCAGGACGCGATAGGCGCCGGCCTTTCCTGTTTCCAGGCTTTCTGGCCCTGAATTTCCGGCTTCGCTCATTCGCCGTCAAAAGCTCCCAGGACCGCGACGGAAGGCGGCCGATTCCTGCGCATAGTCTCGCCCGCACGGCTTGGCGCCGTCAATGTCGCGGGAGAAAGGCGAAGAGGCGGGAGGCTGGAACAATGACCCGTTCCGGGCTCGTTAGGGCTGCTTCCTTCCGGACCTGACCCGGTTGGCGAGTGGATCGTCCACCACCAACCTCCCGCGCTCCATATCGGCAATTCAGCGGCGAAATGCAAGGGGAGAGCCGAAACCTGTGCCATATGGAGACCGGGAAGTCATTCAAATCGCCAATAGCGGTCAATGAATCGCTTGCAGCCACCTTGCCGCCGCTCTAGCGTTCCTTGGTTTGAAGAATGATACAAAAGACAAAGGAAACGCCCATGCTGCCTGGCCTCAAGGCCGGTTTCACGCTGGACGCCCGTCTGGAGGCGGACAGCGAGCAGCTTATGTGGCTTGGCCTTTGCGAACTCAGATTGATGAACGATCGCCGCTGGCCCTGGCTGGTGCTGGTGCCGCAGCGGCCCGGCGTGGAGGAAATCCACGAGATGACGCCGCTCGACCAGGCGATGCTGACCTTCGAGACCAATATGGTGGCGCAGGCGCTGAAGCGGGTGACCGGCTGCACCAAGATCAACACCGGCGCGCTGGGCAACATCGTGCGCCAGCTGCATGTCCATGTCGTCGCCCGCTCCGAGGGCGATCCCGGCTGGCCGGGTCCGGTCTGGGGGCACGGCATACGCGAGCCCTATCAGCGATCCGACATCAGGCGGTTTGCCGAAACGATCAAGGCGGCGCTATAAGCTGACCAGTGTCCACCAGCGCATTCCGAGTCTCCATGAGCTTCCGCCTGTTTGACGCGCCCTTGCGCGAGCCGAGCCAGTTTGTCGGCTTCGCCGGCAACCGGATCGACCGGCAATCCGAGAACCGCGCCGACGACGCGGTCGAAAAGGCGCTCGCCGACCGGACCACGCGGCTGATGCTGATGCATGCCGGCCGGCTTTATCTCAAACTCGACGACGGCAAATTCGACCCCTGGTTCAACGTCGCCGAGAGCGAAGCCTTCGATGTCTCGCTCGACCATGGCGTGCTGCTCGGCTTGTCCGACGCTGGCCCGGTGGTGGCCGTCCCTGCGGGCATCGAGCCGGAAAATCTCCCCGAAACGGTCAAGGCGATCGATTACCGCTCGGTCTATATGCAGGGGCTGATCGACGAGGCGGCCGCCGGCGCCCTGGCGCAAGGGGCGGCGCTGCTCGCCTGGCACGCCAGCCACGCCTTCTGCTCGAAATGCGGCAACCGCTCGGAGATGCGCGCCGGCGGCTACAGGCGCCACTGCCCGGCCTGCGGCACCGATCATTTCCCGCGCACCGACCCGGTGGCGATCATGCTGACGGCGACGCGCGAAAAATGCCTGCTGGGGCGCGGCCGGCATTTCGCGCCGGGCATGTATTCAGCGCTTGCCGGCTTCATCGAGCCGGGCGAGACGATCGAGGCGGCGGTGCGGCGCGAGACGTTGGAAGAGGCAGGTATCCGGCTCGGCCGGGTCGTCTACCATGCCAGCCAGCCCTGGCCGTTTCCCTATTCGCTGATGATCGGCTGCTTCGGCGAGCCGCTGAATGAGGATATCCAGGCCGACCTCAACGAGCTGGAGGACTGCCGCTGGTTCTTCCGCGACGAGGTGCGCACGATGCTGGACAGGACGCATGCCGACGGCCTGATTACGCCGCCGAAAGGGGCGATCGCCCATCACCTCATCCGCGCCTGGGTCGACAGCGAATAGGAGCACAAGAATGATCCGTCACACCGTGGTGTTCACGCTGAAGCACGAGCCGCATTCGCTGGAGACAAAGCGCTTCCTGCACGACGCGAAGAAGATCCTGACCGGGATCAAGGGCGTCACGCATTTCGAGCAGCTGCGGCAGGTGAGCCCGAAGAACGACTACCAGTTCGGCTTCTCGATGGAGTTCGCCGACCAGGCGGCCTACACGCGCTACAACGAGCATCCCGACCACGTCGCCTTCGTTCGCGACCGCTGGGTGCCGGAGGTCGAGAAGTTCTTGGAGATAGACTACGTGCCGCTGGGGTTTGGCTGAGATTGAGTTGAGCGCGGACGTCGGAGATTGGCGCAGACCTCCGTGACGTCGTCATTCCAGGGCGGAGCGAAGCGCAGACCCTGGAATCCATGCCGTTACCTCAGCCGAGAGACGCAGCGGTGCAGAATTCTGGACCGCCGCAACGCGTCGAAGTCACGGCATGGATTCTCGGGTCTGCGCGCGTCGCTTCGCTCCTTGCTTCGCCCGTGAATGACGAAGCTTGAGCGTCTCGGCCAATCTCGTAGTCGAGGCTGGCGCTAGTCCGCCACTTTCCACTGCTCGCGCGAGGCGCTCGCCGGATAGACGCCGAGGATGCGCATCTCGCGCGAGAAGAAGCGCAGCTCGTCGAGCGCCAGCTTGACCAGCGGATCGTCCGGGTGGCCTTCGATGTCGGCGTAGAATAGCGTCGCGGTGAAGGCGCCTAACTGGTAGCTCTCGAGCTTGGTCATGTTGATGCCGTTGGTAGCAAAGCCGCCCATCGCCTTATAAAGCGCGGCCGGCACGTTGCGGACGCGGAAGATGAAGGTCGTCATCATCTTGGCGTCCGGCGCGGGCCGCTCCACCCATTGCTTGTTCTTGGTCAAGACGACGAAGCGGGTGACGTTGGAATCGGTGTCCTCGACATTCTTCTCGATAATGTCGAGGCCATAGAGCTCGGCCGCCAGAGCCGGCGCCAGCGAGGCCATGGTGCGATCCCTGACCTCCGACACCATCTTGGCCGAACCTGCCGTATCGCCCGCGACCACCGGCTTCCAGCCGTTCTTGCGGATGTATTTGCGGCACTGGCCCAGCGCGTGGATGTGGCTGTGCACGGTCTTGATCTCCTCGCGCTTCACCCCCGGCAACACCATCAGCTGGAAATGGATCGGCAGGAAATATTCGCCGACGATGTGCAGCTTCGATTCCGGCAACAGGTGATGGATGTCGGCGACGCGCCCGGCGATCGTGTTCTCGATCGGGATCATGGCGAGCTCGGCCTTGCCGGTCTCGACCGCGTTGAAAGCATCCTCGAAGGTCGGGCAGGGCAACGGGTCCATCGTGGGGAACATGTTGCGGCAGGCCGTGTCGGAATTCGCGCCGGGTTCGCCCTGGAAGGAGATTCTGTTGGTCTTGGCGGTCATGGAGACGTCTCAGTTTGAAAGGATCTGTCTTGCGCGCTCAAGATCGTCGGGCGTGTCGACGCCAAGCGGCAGCGATTTGACGATTTCGGCGTCGATGCGCATGCCGGCTTCCAGCGCGCGCAATTGCTCCAGTCGCTCGCGACGCTCCAGCGGCGAGGGCTTGAGCGCGACAAAGCGTTCGAGCGCGGCACGGCGATAAGCGTAAAGGCCGATGTGATGGTAGAGCGGCCCCTCGCCCCAGGGCGCGGTGGCGCGGGTGAAATAGAGCGCTTTCAGCCGTGTCGACGACAGCGGCGAGCCGACGATCTTGACCACATTGGGGTTGGTCTTCTCCTCGTCACGCACGATCTCGACGCCGAGCGTGGCGATGTCGACCGATCTGTCGTCGAAGGGCCGCAGCGACGCGCCGATGATCTCGGGGTCGATTGTCGGCAGGTCGCCCTGGACATTGACGATCGTTTCCACCTGCTTTTCGGGGTCGAGAGCGGTCAGCGCCTCGAAGATGCGGTCGGAGCCCGATTCGTGATCCATACGGGTCATGACCGCCTCGAAGCCGTGGGATCGTACGGCTTCGGCGACCGCTTGTGTGTCGGTCGCCACCACGACGCGGCCAAGCCCGGCCTCGGCGGCGCGGCGGGCGACATGGACGATCATCGGCGCGCCGACAATATCGGCCAGCGGCTTGCCCGGCAGGCGCGTCGAGGCCATGCGGGCGGGGATCAGGATCAAGGTTGACATCGGATTTTGGAGCGGTTGAAAAACGGGGATGGAAAAGTGGCAAAAGGTCTCACTGGAAGCGCCCTTATAGGTGTTGCAACGCCAGAGCAAAAGACCTAGTTTCCGCCCGGTTTGACTGGCCTTTCAGGGCAGTTCGCGATACCGACGGACGGAGTGGACGGGACTGTCCGCCGGAAAAGGGAGCAAGGGGCGTATGGATTCCAACGAAGTCAACAAGCTGCTCGGCGGATTTCTGGGAACCTGCTTCATCGTCTTTTCGATAGGCCTCGTCTCTGACGGGCTGTTTGCCTCGCCCGCCCCCGAGAAGCCCGGCTTCGCCATCGAGGCGCAGGAGCCGACCGAAGGCGGCGCGGCCGCGCCTGCCGCGGCTGAAAAGCCGATCGCTGACCTGCTTGCCAGCGCCAGCGCCGATGCGGGCGCCGCCATCTTCAAGAAGTGCCAGGCCTGCCATTCCGGCGAAAAGGGCGGCCCGAACAAGGTCGGCCCGGATCTCTGGGACATCGTCGACCGCCCCGTCGCCGAGCACGAGGGCTTTGCCTATTCGTCCGGCATGAAGGATTTCTCCAAGGGCGGCCAGGAGCATTGGACCTACGAGAATCTCAACCATTTCATCACCTCGCCGAAGAAGTTTGTGAAGGGCACGGCGATGGGCTTTGCCGGCCTGCCGAAGGAAGAAGACCGGGCCAATGTGATCGCCTATCTGCGCACGCTGTCGGACAATCCGAAGCCGCTGCCTCAGCCGGGCGCCGCCGCCGACGCCTCGGCGAAGCCGGCCGAAGCCGCGAACCCGGCGGAAGGTGCAGCGCCTGCCAAGCCCGCCGAAGGCGCAGCGCCGGCCAAGCCGGCGGCGCCCGCTCAATAAACAATTTGTAATCGAAGCATCCTCAGAAAAGCCGGGTTCGTCCCGGCTTTTCTGTTAGGAAACCTGCATGCACCGCTACAAAGCCGGCCCTTGCGGTTTCCACCAGCGTCAAATGATCTAGATTGCGGGTGGTTGGAACCAGCGACGAGGAGAACGCATGAAGGTTGGCCGCTTCCGCACGCTTTTCGCATCGGCATTCGCGCTTGCCTTAGCCTCGGGTCTGCAGGCCAGCTTCGCCGACGAATGGCGCACGACATCGTCGCTGATCGGACCTTCAAAATACGGCGAGAATTTCCAGCGCTACGACTACGTCAATCCGGATGCGCCGAAGGGCGGCAGCTACAACTCCGTGGTCACCGGCACGTTCGACAGCTTCAACCCCTATATCGTGCAAGGATCGCCGGCCGCGGGGCTGGTCGGGTTCGGCGGCGGGCTGCTCTACGACACGCTGATGGATCAGGCGACCGACGAGGGCAGCGTCAGCCACCCGCTGGTTGCCGATGCCTACAAATACCCTTCCGATTATTCATCCGCGACCTACCGGCTCGATCCGCGCGCGAAATGGCATGACGGCCAGCCGATCACAGTCGACGACGTGATCTGGTCCTTCCAGGTGCTCAAGGCCAACAGCCCGCAATACAACCGCTATTTCGAGAACGTCACCGATGCGGTGGCGATCTCCGATCGCGAGGTCGAATTCCATTTCAATCAGAAGGGCAACCGCGAGCTGCCCAAGATCCTCGGCGATCTCGTCGTTTTGCCGAAGCACTGGTGGGAAGGCACGGACGCAAGCGGCAAGAAGCGCGACATCACCAGGCCGACGCTCGAGCCGCCGCTCGGCTCCGCAGCCTACAAGATCGCCAGCTTCAAGCCGGGCTCGGAGATCGTCTGGCAGCGCGTCCCGGATTATTGGGGCGCCAAACTGCCGGTGAAGATCGGCCGCGAAAATTTCGACACCCAGCGGTTCACCTACATCCTCGACGACAACGCCTCCTGGCAGGCCTTCACCAAGGGCGGGCTGGACGACATCAAGCCGGAGAACAGCTCGAGGCGATGGGCGACGGCCTATAATTTTCCCGCCATCAGCGCCGGCGACGTCATCAAGAAAGAATTCAAGACAACCTCGCCGGAGCCGATGCAGGCCTTCATGCTCAACCAACGCCGGCCGCTGTTCCAGGATCGCCGGGTGCGCGAAGCGCTGACCTATCCTTACGATTTCGAGACGATGAACCGCACGCTGTTCTTCAATTCCAACACGCGCACGCACAGTTATTTCCAGGGCACCGAATTGGCATCGAGCGGGCTGGCGCAAGGCAAGGAGCTCGAAATCCTGGAAAAGTATCGCGACAAGCTGCCGCCTGAACTGTTCACCCAGGAATTCAAGCTGCCGGTCTATGACTCGCCGCAGGCGGAGCGGAAATATCTGAAGCAGGCAGTGGACCTCTTCGCCCAGGCAGGCTGGGTGATCAAGGGCGGCAAGATGGTGAACGCCAAGACCGGCGCGCCGTTCAAATTCGAGATTCTCGGCACGTCCGACACGGACCAGGTCCTCGCGGGCAACTACATCGCCAATCTGCGCAAGATCGGCGTCGATGCGACGCTGCGGATCATCGATCCCAGCCAATACGTCAACCGCGTCAACAATTTCGACTACGACGTCATCACCAACCTGCTGCAGCAGTCGGAATCGCCGGGCAACGAACAGCGCGATTTCTGGAGCTCGAAGGCCGCCGACTCGCCCGGATCGCGCAACTATGCCGGCATCAAGGACCCGGTGGTCGACGCACTGGTCGACCGCATCATCTTCGCCACCGATCGTGACGATCTAGTCGCGGCCACCCATGCGCTCGACCGGGTGCTGTTGTGGAATTACTACGTCGTCCCGCAATACTACCGCGCAGTGTTGTGGCTTGCCTATTGGAACAAGTTCGGCATGCCGGACAAGCAGCCCACCTACCGCGGCGCCGATATCGATTCCTGGTGGATCGACCCCGAGAAGGAAAAGGCTCTAGCCGCCAAATACAAGGGCCTCAATTGATGGAGCGGCGGACTATGCTTCCTCGCCGCGACTTCCTGGCGCTCGGCATCGCTGCGACGGCAGCCGCGCTGCTGCCCGGCCGCGCCTTCGCCGACATCCCGGCCGGCGTCAAGCTGCACGGCCTGTCGGCCTTCGGCGACCTTAAATACAAGCCCGACTTCACGCATTTCGACTATGTCAATGTCGATGCGCTCAAGGGCGGCACCTTCAACTTCTCACCGCCCAACTGGGGCGCGAACCAGAGCCCGCAGACCTTCAACACGCTGAATTCCTTCGTCCCCAAGGGCGATTCCCCGCAGCGCATCGAAATGTGTTTCGACTCCTTGATGGTGCGGGCGCTCGACGAGCCTGACGCGGTCTATGGGCTGATCGCCGACGGCGTCACGATCTCGGACGACCGCAACAGCTTCACCTTCTCGCTGCGCCCGCAGGCGCGTTTCCATGACGGCACGCCGCTCACCGCCGACGACGTCGCCTTCACCTACAAGCTGCTCAAGGACAAAGGGCATCCGGACTACGCACTGTCGTTGACGCATCTGGATGATGCGGTGGCGAAGGACACCCACACGGTCGAGCTCAAATTCTCCGGCAAGCAATCGGCCCGCACCATCCTCAACGTGGTCGTTTTTCCGATCCTTTCGAAAGCCTTCTTCACGGCCAACCCGTTCGATTCCTCGCAGCTCAATCCGCCGCTCGGCTCAAGCGCCTACAAGGTCGGGCGCTGGTCGGCGGGCGCCTGGATCGAATATGAGCGCGTGGCCGACTATTGGGGCAATGACCTGCCGGTCAACCGCGGCCAGAACAATTTCGGACGTATCCGCATCGAGTTCTACCAGGATCGCACGGCCGGATTCGAGGCCTTCAAGAAGGGCGAGATCCTCTACCGAGAGGAGTTCACGTCACGAGTCTGGGCGACGGCCTACGACTTTCCGGCCTTCACCGCCGGCAAGGTGATCAAGCATGAGTTCTCGGCCGAAACCACGCCTTCCATGCAGGCCACCGCGGTCAACCAGCGGCGTGAGCAATTCAAGGACCCGCGCGTGCGGCAGGCGATCGCGCTCTGCTTCGATTTCGAATGGACGCGGCGCAACTTCTTCTATGGCTCCTATGAACGCTCGCAGTCCTGCTTCGAGAAATCCGACTTCCGGGCCGCGGGCATGCCAACGCCGCAGGAGTTGGCGCTGCTGGAACCACTGCGCGACCAACTGCCGCCGGAGACCTTCGGCGAGGCGGTGATGCAACCGCCATCGGACGGATCCGGACGAGACCGCAAGCAACTGAGCGCAGCGCTGAAGCTGCTCGCCGAGGCCGGCTGGAAGCGCTCCGGCGATTTCGTGCTCAATGACAAGGGCGGCCGGCTGACCGCCGAATTCCTGGTCGACGACGAAACCTTCGTGCAGGTCTATTCGCCCTGGGTCGCCAACATGAAGGCCATCGGCATCGATGGCTCGATCCGCCTGGTGGATTCTGCGCAGTACCAGCTCAGGCAATCGACATTCGATTTCGATCTGCTGTCGGCCGCCTTCAATTTCAGCGCCACGCCGACCCGCGACGACCTGGAAATCTTCTTCCACTCGCGCAGCGCCGCAATATCGGGCTCGCGCAACCTGTCGGGCATCGCAAGCCCGGCCGTCGATGCGCTGATCGATGCCGTCGGCGCCGCCAAGGACCGTGAAAGCCTCACCGCTGCCATGCGCGCGTTGGACCGGGCCTTGCGCGCGCGACGCGATTGGATTCCAAGTTGGTATCTGGCGAATCACCGAAGCGCCTATTGGGACATGTTCGGCTTCCCCGAACAGAAGCCCGATTTCGGCTTTCCGGTCGAGGCGCTGTGGTGGTTCGACAAAGGCAAGGCGGCAAAGATTGGCAAAGCCTGACATGAACGTTTGCGCGGAGCCGGACGCCTGATGGGCGCCTATATACTGCGCCGCATTCTTCTCATGATCCCGACGCTGTTCGGCATCATGGCGATCTCCTTCGCGGTCATCCAGTTCGCGCCGGGCGGCCCGGTCGAGCAGGTAATTGCCCGGCTGACCAACCAGGGCGGCAACGACCGCCTCGGCGGCGGTGGCGGCGACGCGGGCGGCACCAATTTCGACGCTGCCGGCGATGTCGGCTCGAAATATCGCGGCGCGCAGGGGCTCGACCCCGAATTCATCAAGAAGCTCGAAAAGCAGTTCGGCTTCGACAAGCCGCCGCTCGAGCGCTTCGGCATGATGCTGTGGAACTATATCCGCTTCGATTTCGGCGACAGCTATTTCCGCGATATCTCGGTGCTGAACCTGATCCTGGAGAAGATGCCGGTCTCCATCTCGATCGGCCTGTGGATCACACTTTTATCCTATCTGATCTCGATCCCGCTCGGCATCCGCAAGGCAGTGAAGGACGGCTCGACCTTCGACGTCTGGACCAGCGGCGTCGTCATCGTCGGCTATGCCATTCCCGGCTTCCTGTTCGGCATCCTTTTGATGGTGCTGTTCGCCGGCGGTTCGTTCTGGGACTGGTTCCCGCTGCGCGGCATCGTGTCGGACAATTGGGATCAACTCTCCTGGCCCGCCAAGATCGCCGACTATTTCTGGCACATGACGCTGCCTCTGACGGCGCTGGTGCTGTCGGCTTTCGCAACGACCACCCTGCTCACCAAGAACTCCTTCCTGGAGGAGATCCGCAAGCAATATGTCGTGACGGCGCGCGCCAAGGGCCTGTCGGAGGGCAAGGTGCTCTATGGCCACGTCTTCCGAAACGCCATGCTGATCGTCATCGCCGGCTTTCCCGGCGCCTTCATCTCGGCCTTCTTCACCGGCTCGCTGCTGATCGAGAACATCTTCTCGCTCGACGGCCTCGGCCTGCTCGGCTTCAAATCGGTGATCGACCGTGACTATCCGGTGGTGTTCGCCACCCTCTACATCTTCTCCCTGCTTGGCCTGTTCGTCGGCCTGTTGTCCGACCTGATCTACACCTGGGTCGATCCGCGCATCGACTTCGAGCGGAGAGACATCTGATGGCCGAGGCCGCAATCGAAAGCGCGCCGGCCAGGCCTCGCAGGCCATTCCTGTCGCCGCTCAACCAGCGGCGGTTGCAGAACTTCAAGGCCAACAGGCGCGGCTACTGGTCGCTCTGGATTTTCCTTCTCCTGTTCGTGCTGTCGCTGTTTTCTGAACTGATCGCCAACGACAAGCCGATCATCGCCTCCTACAAGGGCGAGATCCTGTTTCCGGTCCTGGTCGCCTATCCGGAGGAGAAGTTCGGCGGTTTCTATGCCGTCACCGACTATCGCGATCCGGTGATCCAGGACGAGATCAATTCCAATGGCTGGATGATCTGGCCGCCGGTCCGTTACTCCTATCAGACGGTCAACAACGCCATTCCGGAACCGGCGCCGGCGAAACCATCCTGGCTTTACGACAAGAAGACGCGCTGCAGCCAGTATCCGAAGGGCGAGGCCGACGAGAACTGCACCGTCGGCAACTGGAACTGGCTGGGCACCGACGACCAAGCCCGCGACGTGCTGGCGCGCGTGCTTTACGGCTTCCGCATCTCGGTTCTGTTCGGGCTGATCCTGACGCTCGGCTCATCGCTGATCGGCGTCGCGGCCGGCGCGGTGCAAGGCTATTTCGGCGGCTGGACCGACCTTCTCTTCCAGCGTTTCATCGAGATCTGGTCGGCGATCCCGGTGCTCTACCTACTGCTTATCGTCTCGGCCATCCTGCCGCCCGGCTTCTTCATCCTGCTCGGCCTGATGCTGCTGTTCTCGTGGGTTGCCCTGGTTGGCGTGGTGCGGGCCGAATTCCTGCGCGCCCGCAACTTCGAATATGTCAACGCGGCGCGCGCGCTCGGCGTGCCAAACCTTACCATCATGTTCCGGCACCTGTTGCCGAACGCCATGGTGGCGACGCTGACCTTCCTGCCCTTCCTGCTCTCAGGCTCGATCTCGACGCTGACCTCGCTCGACTATCTCGGCTTCGGCCTGCCGCCCGGCTCGGCCTCGCTCGGCGAGTTGCTGAAACAGGCGCAGCGCAACCTCAACGCCCCCTGGCTCGGCATTTCCGGCTTCATCGTCATCTCGCTGATGCTGTCCCTGCTGGTCTTCATCGGCGAGGCGACGCGCGACGCCTTCGATCCGCGCAAGACGTTCAAATGAGCGAAGCCCTGCTGTCCGTCCAGGATCTGAGCGTCGCCTTTGCGCAGGGCGGCAAGCAGTCCATCGCCGTCGACCATATCTCGTTCGACATTGACAAGGGCGAGACGGTTGCCCTGGTCGGCGAATCCGGCTCGGGCAAATCGGTATCGGCGCTGTCGGTGCTGAAGCTTCTGCCCTATCCCGCCGCCAGCCATCCCTCGGGCAAGATCCTGTTCAGTGGCAAAGACCTGCTCGCAATGAACGAGAAGGCGCTGCGCGGGGTGCGCGGCAACAAGATCACCATGATCTTCCAGGAGCCAATGACCTCGCTCAACCCGCTGCACACGGTCGAGCAGCAGATCGTCGAGGTGCTGCAGCTGCATCAAGGCATGCGCGACGCGCCGGCCCGCGCGCGCACGCTGGAGCTGCTCAACGAGGTCGGCATCCGTGAGCCGGAAAAACGTCTCGACGCCTATCCGCACCAGCTCTCCGGCGGCCAGCGCCAGCGCGTGATGATCGCCATGGCGCTCGCCAACGAGCCGGAGCTTTTGATCGCCGACGAGCCGACGACGGCGCTCGACGTCACCGTGCAGGCGCAGATCCTTCAACTGCTCGCGGAGTTGAAAAGCCGCAAGGGCATGTCGATGCTGTTCATCACCCACGACCTCGGCATCGTCAGGAAGATCGCCGACCGTGTCTGCGTGATGACCAAGGGCAAGATCGTCGAGAGCGGTCCGACCAGGGAAATCTTCGCCAATCCGCAGCATGCCTACACCAAGCATCTGCTTGCGGCCGAGCCGAAAGGCAAGCCGCCGGCAGCCGATCCGGGCGCCAAATCCGTCATGACGGGCAAGGACATCAAGGTCTGGTTCCCGATCAAAAGGGGCTTCTTCCGCAAGACCGTCGACCATGTGAAGGCCGTGGACGGCATCGACGTCACGGTGCGGGCCGGCCAGACGCTCGGCGTCGTCGGCGAGTCCGGATCCGGCAAGACCACGCTCGGCCTGGCGCTGGCTCGCATGATCTCCTCGACGGGGACGGTCAATTTCAACGGCCGCGACATCAACCAGCTTTCCTTTAGCGCCATGCGGCCGCTCAGGCGCGAATTGCAGATCGTTTTCCAGGACCCGTTCGGGTCGCTCAGCCCACGCCTGTCGGTCTCGGAGATCATCGAGGAAGGCTTGAAGATCCACGAGCCGAAGCTCTCACCCGACCAGCGCGACGACAAGGTGGTCGCCGTGCTGAAGGAGGTCGGCCTCGATCCCGAAACGCGCCATCGCTACCCGCACGAGTTCTCCGGCGGCCAGCGCCAGCGCGTGGCGATCGCGCGCGCCATGGTGCTCAATCCGCGCTTCGTCATGCTCGACGAGCCGACCTCGGCGCTCGACATGAGCGTGCAGGCGCAGGTGGTCGATCTTTTGCGCAACCTGCAGGCCAAGCACAATCTCGCCTATCTCTTCATCAGCCACGACCTCAAGGTCGTGCGCGCCCTTGCCAATGACGTCATCGTCATGCGCAATGGCAAGGTCGTCGAAGCGGGACCTTCCGAACAGATCTTCAGCAGCCCTCAGACCGACTACACGCGGGCGCTGATGGCGGCGGCCTTCAAGATCGAGACGGCGCCGACCGGCGTGGTCAGCGAATAGTTATCTATTTCGCGCAATTCCCGACGGAAAACCGCTACACTTTTCCCGGAATTGTTTCGGGACCGACAAAACAGGGAAGAAAAATCCGCGAATGGAAAAAGGCAAAATCCTGCTTGCTCTCACCGGCATCCACCCACAGCGCTGGCATGAGTTGCTCTCGGCCGAGCGCGAGGTCGTGCTGGAGCCGAATGGCGCCGACGATCCGTCGATCACCTATGCGGTGGTGTGGAAGCAGAAGCCCAACCTTTTGTCGTCGCTGCCCAATCTGCGCGTCATCTTTTCGATCGGCGCCGGCGTCGACCACGTCTTTGCCGATCCCGGCCTGCCCGACGTGCCGATCGTCAAGATCGTCGCCGACAATCTCACTCAGCACATGGTCGAATATGTCGTTTGGCGGGTGCTCGACCACCATCGCCAGGCCATGCTCTACCGAGGCCAGCAGCAGAAGAAGATATGGCACGAGCCGCCGCAGCGGGTGGCCGGAGACATCTCCGTCGGCATCATGGGGCTTGGCAGTCTTGGCCGTGCCGCGGCCTCGGCGCTGTTGTCGCTCGGCTTTGCCGTCAACGGCTGGTCACGCAGCGAGCGGCCGATGAAGGGCGTTTCGACCTATTCCGGCGAGACCGGGCTGATCCCGTTCCTCAACGCCACCGACATCCTCGTCGTGCTTTTGCCGCTGACGCCGGACACGAAAGGCATCGTCAACTACGGCGTGCTGAAGGAGTTGCGCAAGCGCAATGGCCTCGGCGGCTCGGTGCTGATCAATGCCGGACGCGGACGGCTGCAGAAGGACGCCGACATATTGCGCGCGCTGGACGACGGCACGCTGAAGGAAGCGAGCCTCGACGTGTTCGAGGTCGAGCCGCTGCCGAAGACCAGCCCGCTGTGGAGCCATCCGAAAGTGTTCGTCACGCCGCACGCGGCGGCGACGTCGGACCCGGCCCATCTGGTGCCGATCATGCTGCGCCAGATGGCTGCCTTCGAGCGCGGCCAAAAGCTCGAAAACCTGGTCGACCGCGAAGCGGGTTATTGAGGCGGCGAAGCCGGTTTCGAAGCAGGCCGCCCGAACGTCTCCTTCTTCTTCGGCTTGCCGCAGTCGCGGCGCTCGATCGAGCGGTTCATGGCGTCGATCTCGCCGCTCGCCTTGTTGCTGGTGCGCTGCGCCTTGGAGCGCATATCCGGCGTGAACGGGCCAAAGCCCATCGCCGGATTGGAGAAGCCCGGCTTGGCCGTGATCGGCAGATTGTTCTGCTGCGCCAGCTGGTTGCGCTGCGCCAGCAATTGATCGCAAGGCACATCGTCATATTGCAACGAGGATTGGACATCCTCGTCCTGGCGCTCGGCCATCGACGTGCCGCCGACACAGCCGGCGATCGTCAGGCAGGACGCCAACACAACCATGGTCCAGCGCATGGATTTCTCCTCGTGATGTCTGCCCCGAGCCACCCCGACCATGCCATTCAGGCTTTTTCGCAGCAAGGTCGGGCTCATGCGGATGCCGGATTGCTCACCTCGGCAAATGCGGCGGGGAAGCCGGCCACGATGGCCAGGCCCTCGACCGGATCACGCCGGTCGTGCCGGATAACCATGCTTTCGAGAGACAGGACCGCAAGCCCGCTGGCGGAGAGCACGCGCCGCGCATAGGCCTCGGAATGGGCGTAGCGCCGTGACGGCCGCAGGGCGAAATCGCCGCCGGCAAGCGTCTCGAGCGAGAAGGCGAATATTCCATTCTGGGCAAGCATATTTGCGACCGCGCCGACGATGCGTTCGAGGGCGCCCAGATAGATGAACACGTCGGCCGCGACCACAAGGTCGGCCCGCCCGCCGGTGTGGGAAAAACGCTGAAGATCGGCCTTGGCCAGCAGGTCGTAGATGCCTTTGGCTTTCGCTTTCCTCAGCATGGCGGCCGAGATGTCGTAGCCGTCCAGCCGGTCGACGAACGGGCGCAGCCTTTCGCCCATCAGGCCGGTGCCGCAGCCGAGGTCGATGGCCAGCCGGAACCGTCCGGGCCTTGCCTTGCGGATGGCCTGGCTGAGGAAGTCCGGCAGTCGATAGCCCAGCTTCCCGACAAGTGAGTCCTCGAAACTGTCGGCGTAGTGATCGAACAAGGTCTCGACAAAGGCGCTGGGAGGCGCCGGGGCCGCCGGCTCCTTGCCGATCAGTTGAAGCTTGAGCGCGGCGCCAAGGCGATCCGCGGGGTCGAGCTTCAGCGCCATCACCCAGGCCTGCGCGGCCTGGTCGGGCAGGCCGGCCGCCTCCTGCATCTCGCCGAGGCGAAACCAGCCGGCGGCCCATTGCGGCGCGAGCTCCAGGGCGCCGAGCAGAAGCTCCGCCGCCTGCGCCGGCTCGCCCGAGGCGAGCAGCATCTCGGCGAAATCGGCGCGACGGTCGGCGTTCAAATCACCGGACGAGGCCTGAAGCGGTTTCATTGCGCAAATTTCCTGCCGGCGGGGGCCGCCGGCGGCTGGCTTTAAGATGAGTCAGCAGTCTCTTGCAACGGGCTTCCCGCAGCAAATTTAGCCACTATGTTCAAAGCCATGCGCGCCAGCGACCTGCTCAAATCCCGGCCGGAGGGCCTCTATTGCCCGCCCGGCGATTTCTTCATCGATCCGGTGCGGCCCGTGGAGCGGGCGCTGATCACGCATGGCCATTCCGACCATGCGCGCTCCGGCCATAGCTCGGTGCTCGCCACGCAAGAGACGCTCGACATCATGGGGCTGCGCTATGGCGAGGATTTCGCCGGAAAGACGCAGGCGGCAGTGCCAGGCGAAACACTCGACATAAACAGCGTCGCCGTGACCTTCCACCCGGCCGGGCATGTGCTGGGCTCGGCGCAGATCTGCGTCGAATACAAAGGCATGCGCATCGTCGCCTCCGGCGACTACAAGCGTCAGAAGGACGCCACCTGCCTGCCGTTCGAGCCCATCCGGTGCGACGTCTTCATCACCGAGGCGACCTTTGGCCTGCCGGTGTTCCGGCATCCGCCGGATCATGAGGAGATCGCGAGGGTGCTGAAATCGGCGGCGCAGTTTCCCGAACGTTCGCATTTGATCGGCGCCTACGCGCTCGGCAAGGCGCAGCGCGTGATGCGGCTGTTGCGCGACGCCGGCTACGACAAGCCGATCTACATCCACGGCGCGCTGGCCAAGCTCAGCGAATATTATCAGAGCCAGGGGATCGATCTTGGCCGGCTCGAGCCAGGGACGGTGGAGAGCGGGACCAAAGCCGACTTCGCCGGCGCCATCGTCGTCGGGCCGCCTTCCGCCTTCGCCGACCGCTGGGCGCGGCGTTTCCCGGACCCGATCTCCTGCTTCGCCTCGGGATGGATGCGCATCCGCCAGCGCGCCAAGCAAGGCGGCGTCGAGCTGCCGCTGATCATTTCCGACCACGCCGACTGGGACGAGCTGATCATCACGATCAAGGAAACGGGTGCTGCGGAAATCTGGGTCACGCATGGCCGCGAGGAAGCGCTGGTGCGTTGGTGCGAGCTGGAGGGGATCGCGGCAAGGCCGCTGCATCTGGTGGGCTACGAGGACGAGGGCGATTGATGGGACCGTGTTCGCCAATCGCCACCGTCGAGTTCTACGGCCCCCCTCTCTGCCCTGCCGGGCATCTCCCCCTCAAGGGGGGAGATTGGCAGCTTCAGCGCCGGCGCATCTCCCGCGGCGGTGGAGATTGGCGAAAGCCGTGGCGACATCTGATCTCCCCCCTTGAGGGGGAGATGGCCGGCAGGCCAGAGAGGGGGGCCTCGCGCAGGCTTTCGCTACTGACCAGGCCTACCCAGCCATGAACCGGTTCGCCGAGCTCCTCGACCGTCTGGTGCTGACGCCGTCGCGCAACGGCAAGCTGACGCTCCTTAGAGACTATTTCCACAGCGTCGAGGATCCCGACCGCGGGCTGGCGCTGGCGGCGATCACGGGCGATCTCAACATCGCGGCGGTGAAGCCGGCGATGCTGCGCGCGCTGGTGGTCGAGCGCATGGATCCGGTGCTGTTCGGCTATTCCTACGACTATGTCGGCGACCTCGCCGAAACGGTGTCGCTGGTCTGGCCGCAGCCGCAAAGGCATATTCCCAACCAGGTGCCGACGCTTGCCGAGGTGGTCGGCAAATTGCAGGCCGCCAGCCGTTCCGACGGACCGAAGGTGCTGGCGCGGCTGCTCGACGACGCCAGCATCTCGGCGCGCTTCGCCATCATCAAGCTGGTGACCGGCGGCCTGCGCATCGGCGTGTCGGCGCGGCTCGCCAAACAGGCTCTGGCCGATCTTGGCAAGGTCGACGTCGCCGAGATCGAGGAGCTCTGGCACGGGCTGGCGCCGCCTTACACCGAACTGTTCGCCTGGCTGGAAGGCCGGGCGGAAAAGCCGAGGAGCGCAGCGCTCGCGCTGTTCCGGCCGGTGATGCTTTCCAACGCCGTCGACGACAACGACCTCGAAAAGCTCGAACCGGCCGACTATGTGGCTGAATGGAAATGGGACGGCATCCGGGTGCAGGCGGTGTGCGAGGGCGGCGTGCGCCGGCTCTATTCGCGCACCGGCGACGACGTGTCCGGCGCCTTCCCGGACCTTGCCGCGGCGATGACTTTCGAAGCGGCGCTCGACGGCGAGCTTTTGGTCGGCGATCCGCGCGAGGCGACCGGAACCTTCTCCGACCTGCAGCAGCGGCTGAACCGCAAGAGCGTGTCGCCAAAGATCCAGCAGCGCTATCCGGCTTTCATGCGCTGCTACGACGCGCTGCAGATCGACGGCGAGGATCTGCGCGCGCTGCCTTTCGCGGAGCGCCGCAACCGCCTCGAAGCCTTCGTCGGGACGCTCGATCCCAGCCGCTTCGATCTCTCGCCCTTTGTCGCGTTTTCCGATTGGGAGACGCTGGAGCGGCTGCGCCAGGCGCCGCCGCATCCGATCATCGAAGGGGTGATGCTGAAGCGCTGGGATTCGCCCTACCTTGCCGGCCGGCCGAAAGGCCCGTGGTTCAAATGGAAGCGCGACCCGCACACCATCGACGCGGTGCTGATGTATGCGCAGCGTGGCCACGGCAAGCGCTCCAGCTTCTATTCCGACTACACGTTCGGTGTGTGGTCCGGCCCCGAGGGCTCGGAAGAGCTGGTGCCGGTCGGCAAGGCCTATTTCGGCTTCACCGACGAGGAGCTGAGAGAGATCGACAAATATGTACGCGACAACACGATAGAGCGTTTCGGACCGGTGCGCTCGGTGCGCGCCGACCGCCGCAACGGGCTGGTGCTGGAAGTGGCGTTCGAAGGCCTTAACCGCTCGACCCGGCATAAATCGGGTGTGGCGATGCGCTTTCCCCGCATCTCGCGACTGCGCTGGGACAAGCCGGCGGCGGAAGCCGACCGCATCGAGACGCTGCAGGCCTTGCTGGATGGCTAAGGGCTAAAAATCCGACGTCGGCGCTTCACCCACCCGCGCCTGCGGCGCGACCTCCCCATCAAGGGGAGGTAGGGGTTGGCGCTACATCCTACCTCCCCTCGATGGGGAGGTCGGCGTGAAGCGCCGGGTGGGGTGCAGCGCCAGCGTTGATAGGTAGAGCGCACGGGTCACTGCGCGATCGAAACGCGTATCTCGTAGATGTCGACCGACTTGCCCTGCTTGTCGAAATCGGAGTTGATGGCGATGGTGCCGGCGGCGCCCGGATGCTTGTCCGGGAACTGCACGTCGAACAGATATTCATTGCGCTCGTGGCCGACGGCGTAGCGCTTCCGGCCGCAATCGCCGAGATCGCCGAAATTGCAATCGACCGATATCTGCGTCTCCTTGCCCTCTTCCGAGCGAGCGACGACGTCGAACATGGCGTGCTTGCCGACAAGCTTCTCCAGCACGCCCTGGCCGACATCGAAGGCAATGGCCGAACCGGAAGCGCCCGAGCGGATGCGCAGGAACTGGCCGGTGTCGTCCTTCATCACCTCGGCGCCGGCGTCGGATGGCGCACTGACATGAGTCGGGTCGGCGGGCGAGAAGACGTTGATCCAGTTCTTCGACTGGTCCGCCTCGCCCGGCTTCTGCGGCGAGCCGGTGTCGGCCGGCTCCGAGGAGTCCTCATCGTCCAGCGTCGGTGTCGGTTCGGGCGGGCCGGTGTTGAGCTCGGCCGCCGTCTTGAAGACACCGGTCTGCTTGGCGAAGTAGAGACCGATGCCGGCGGCGGCGAGCAGTGTGGCGACGACGAAGATCGCGGTCAGCGGCAGGCGCCGGCCCCTGATCCGCCGCTCGTCGCGATCGGGCGTGACCTCGGCGCCGTTGCCGACGGGAGCGCCCGGCGAATCGTCGAGTGACGGCGCGTTGGGGAGCGCGGTTTCGTCCGGCATGATGTCGGGCACGCGCGGCAGCACGCGCGAACGCGGCTGGTCCGAGGCATCCGGCTGCACCGGCCCGTCGACGGTGATCGAGGGTGAGCGTGCTGATTGCGACGGCGGCAGCGGCGCATCGACCGAAGGCGCGGCCGAAACGGCCGGCGCCTCGACGCGGGGCCCCGGCGCGCCATTGCCGGCCGGCACGACGTTTTCCGGCGGCAGCGTCACATCGGGGACGGCCGGTAGGAACTCTGATTCGATCTCGGTGATCTTGGCTTGCACCGCCTTGCGGCGGCCGATGGCGGCCTCGACCGTGACGTTCGGATTGGCCTGCAACACACGGTCCAGCGCGGCAAAGGCCGATCGATAGACCTTCTCTCGGAACGCCCGGTCCTCGGCATTGCCTTTCTCGAAGGCATTGCGGATAGCTTTCTCGATGGGGTCCAAGCGAGCTCCCTCTCAGCGTCCGCTCCCGGTCGCCCGATCGTTAGCCGCAGGCGACCGATCAATCAACGGGCGAGCGGCTGCCTTGCCGCGTTCAACGCCATTTCGGCATTTTTTGTTGAAGAATCAACATTTTTCCTCGCAGGCGCCGCCGCAATCCATCGGCCGGGCCTTCGTTCATAGGTCGGCTTGCGCTCGGCCATAACCTTTAGCCGCGTCCGTCGCGCGCTAACCGTAAAGGGGAATTGCCGGGCTCTGAGCCGGAATTCGCCGCTGCCCATCTTGAATTAGCGAGCGGTTGAGTCTATCACCCAGCCCATTCTGGAAGCGCTTCGCTTCCCGGGCCGCTTTAGCTCAGTTGGTAGAGCACATCATTCGTAATGATGGGGTCGCGTGTTCGAGTCACGCAAGCGGCACCAAGTTTTCCAAGGGGTTGCGCCGAGATCCCGTCTCCCATCCGATGTCCTTGCCGATCAGGACACATTTCGGGACAAAGCGTAGGCTCCTCCGGCCCAGATCGGTGAGCCGGCGGCAGGTTCGGATGGTAGTGCCCGCAGCCGGCCAGGCCGAGCTCTGGCACCTCGATCCCGAGCGTGTCGTGCAACCATACCGAAACGTAGGCGCGATGGCAGAACTGCGCGTCTCTCGGTCGTTCCCAGCACAGCAGCGCCGCCGGCCTCCCGGCCGACAGCGCTTCGATTTTCCTGACCGTCTCGGCAGGATCCAGCCGGTCGAGCTGCTCGAGGTAGCGCCGGCGGTATTCGTCGGCGTCGACGCTCCTGAACCACTCGCCTGGTGACAACTCGCGCATCGTCGGAATGCCGCGGCATCGATGCGGCGCCCAGCGGGCGATCGAGATCGGCGCGAACTGCGGCGGGAGCTGCGTGAAAAAGCTCGAGGTGACGATCGTCATGTCTGCCGCCGTGGGCGCGGGAAACGCTGCGGAACCGGATCGCCTTGCAGCTGTGAGCGCCAGAGCGCGCCAATGACCTGGTCGGCCCGCTGCTTGCCGGCTTGCGCTTCGATAAATAGTGCCCCTGCGCACATTTGCGCAATGGCGACTCTCATAGGCTCAGCGCGGCCACTGCGGTTTTCAAGGTGAGAGAGCTCGGCCATGGCATCGACGATGGCGATATGATCCTGTTCACGCATTGGCCTTCTCTTCGACCTTCTCGGCTGCGCCGTCGATCAGCACCGGTGCCTTTGGCGGACAAGCCACGACCGGCTCGGTCCCTGTGCCGCGTTCTCCACGTGCCAGGAAGGCGGCCACGACCGGATCCTTGGCAAAGCGTTGCTGGGTGGTGCGCCGGCGCTACCCGGTCACGTGATATGGGGATATGTGCTCGGCGCTCATTGGTCCTTTTTCCTGAAGCGCTGCGGCTCCCCATAGGTCCACTCGTCGAGCGCCAGCCACATCGCGTATCGGACCAAGTTTCCGCGATTGCCGAACACGGTCCCGCACGCTGGGCACGAGGCATCGATCGATCGTCATACCCCTCGGCGGTGATCGGATGGTCGTGGCCGCAGCTCCGGCATCGATAGTTCCGTATGGTTTCGCCACCGCCGCGCTCAAATCGCGATCTTCCTATGCCTCCTTCGCGCCAGTAGCGGACTTCGCGCCCCGCTTAGGGTATTATTCATTCCTCCTCTATTTTGCCGGGCTCCGGTTCGCGCACTCTGGCAAGCGCAGAGGATTGGCAATTTTCGCCAGCACATCTGGCTTAGCGCAGGCAGGAAAGCCTGCGAGCGCCATAGTCTTGATAAAACGCTGGCGTTCGGCGTCACTGTATCCAGGTTGGTTGGCCCAGCCTTCAATCGTCAGGTCCGCGGAGCGCGAGAGCGCTTCTTTGACCCAACGCTTCGCCTCCTCGATTCGGCCGAGGGCAGCCAGCGCTGACGGGCGTACAACCCAATTGTCGGGCGAGTAGCTATCCAGCGTCGCGCGATCAAGTACGCTCAATGCGTCCTCGTAGCGGTCCGCAGCAAAATAGGCATATGAGAATCGGCCTGCCGCCGCCATTGAATAATTCGGATCGAGCCTGATCGCCCGGTCGGCCATTTCGCCACCTTGCTTCGGCTGCCCGAGCGTGGCGGCCCAAAAAGAATACTGAATCAAAACCTCAGCCGAGCTTGGCGCCAGGCGCAAGGCGGTGTCGAATTCCGCCTTGGCGCGGATGAGATCGTTCTGGATTCCGAAACTCGATCCGAGCGCAACATGTGCCATTGCGTCGCCAGGATCCGTGCTGACGGCGTGCTCTGCGGCTTCTCCGGCCAGCTTCCAATTGCGTTCCTGATCAACGCCAGCGAATGCCAAGACGTTGTAGGCGAAGAAGAGGCTGACCCAAGCGCGAGCCAGTCCTGGGTCGAGCTCGACTGCCCGGGTAAGGAGCGGGATAGCCTCCTTCAGGCTTGCGCTATTTCCCTGTTCAACCTTTTCGCCACCCAGCAAATACAACTCATATGCCGTAAGATTGCCGGGACGCTTGCGCCGCGCCGCATCTCGCGCCGCCCGATTGATCAATCCGACGCCACCGCCGAGCTGATTGGAAACCTCTTGAGCGATTTCGGTCTGGACGGCGAAGACGTCCTCGTCCGGGCGGTCCCAATGATCCGACCAAAGATGGTTGGCGCTCGTTGCATTGATCAGCTGCGCAGTAATTCGCACCCGGCCGTTTTGGCGTTGAATCGAGCCTTCCAGCACATAGTTGATATGAAGCGCACTCGCGACTTCGCGAATATCGATCGGCTTGCCCTTGTAGACTTCTGTCGAATTGCGGGCGACGACTTCGAAGTCCGGATAGCGCGCGAGATCAGTGATGATGTCCTCTGTGAGCCCGTCAGCGAGGCGACCCGTAGCCTCGTCACCCGCATAGTTATTGAATGGAAGCACCGCGACCGAGGGCTTCGTGTCGGCCGGTGGAGTTGGCCAAAACCACCACGTTCCGCCGGCCGCCAGAAGAAGTGCCAGCACGGCCGTCGCTCCGATCGGCAGGAGCCGGCGACGCTGCCGCGACTTGCGCGGCAGCGCGTGCGCCACGCCATCGATCCGGGCGCTGTAGACGTGCACCGGTCGCGCGATGTTCTTGACCTGCTGCTCGCCCGCATCGTCGAAGGTAACGTCGAGCTTGCCTTGCAGCTGGTCGTACGCGGCAGCCGCGACAAGCAAGCCGCCCGGCGGACAGAGTTGTTCCAGCCGCGCCGCGACATTGACGCCGTCGCCCATCAGATCATCGCCTTCAACAACGACGTCGCCGAGATTTACGCCGATGCGAAGGGTGAGGCGGCGATCCGGAAGCTTGTCACGCTGCCGCGCGCGCACCCCCATCTGGATAGCGACCGCGCTAGCCACTGCGTCGACGACTGAGCCGAATTCCACGATGGCCCCGTCGCCCATCAACTTGACGATGCGACCGTCATGCGCGACGATCTGGGGATTGATCACCTCGGAGCGCAGCGAACGGATGGCGTCGAGCGTCGCCTTCTCGTCCGCTTCAACGAGCCGCGAGTAGCCGACGATGTCGGCAGCCATTATGGCTACCAGCCGCCGCTTCTCGGGAACGTCTTCTTTTCCTCCCAGCATCTTGCAGCGCCCTCAGACATTCGATGTTAGCTCAATGGGCATCTCGTCGGGAGCGGGTTTGGACAAAATAATTCAACCGGACACCGTGGTCGCCTATCGCCTCGAAGACCGCCTTAGGGTCGAAACCCGCCTATTCGAACGTCATTGCCGCCGATCACCGCACGCATCGCAGCGAAGTCTTTCGGAGCCAGAATTCTTGAGTTAGGTCTGCGTCCAGTGGTTTCGAAGAAAAGGAAAACTTACGGACAGAGGCCCAACCAGTTTCATTGGAACGCTATGATGTTGGCTGAGAGAGCTACGTCTTCTTGTGAAGCAAGTAGATGGGAAGTGACTGATATTCAAAATTTGGTAGGCCCGGAGGATGCCGCGGGAAGTTTGATTTCATTGTTTTTTTCGCGGGCCAGAATCGAAAACCTTCCCGTATCGTTCCGTAGGTTCTCGCTGCCACCCTATGCCCTGCGCCAATAGACACGCCTCCCAAAATGAACCAAAAAGGGCACTGAAGAGCGGGCAAGTCACTCAAAATCGGGCAAGTTCACTCAAGTTGAACAACAGCCGCGCATGTTGTCTGCGAGCACTGACATCTTGACTAGGTCGTAGGCAGGTCTCGAAATCCCGGCGGTTACTCATTTCCGTGAGCGCCGCGCCTATCTCCAAGGTTCCGGTGGTGATGGCAGCCAGGGCAAGCCCTTCGGCGAGATTCGATGCAGGCCATTGTGTGACGATCGGGCATTCAATAGTCTTTCCGTTGGGTCGAGGAATGCACGCATGACGCCGAAACTGAACCGCTGGAAGCGCTTCGCCGACTGGGACGAGCGGCCGTTGCGGCTGGACAAGTTCGCGGCGGAAGACCCTACCAACGGCTTCTCCGCCTTCTCCAGCCCGGCCGACCCCAAACCCGGCATCGGCATCAAGGGCGGGCGCGTCGTATCCCTTGATGGAGTGCTCGAGCACGACTACGACATGATCGACCGCTTCATAGCCCGCCATCACATCGACCCGGAGGTGGCGTCTGAAGCGATGGCGCTGGACTCGGCGACCGTCGCACGCTGGCTGGTCGACATGAACGTGCCGCGCGAAACACTGGTGCGGCTCGCGCATGGCATGACACCCGCCAAACTCGCCGAGGTCGTGTCGCAGCTCAACGCGTTGGAGATCGCCTTCGCCTACTCAAAGATGCGGGCACGCAAAACACCGGGTAACCAGGCGCATGTCACCAACGCCAAGGACGACCCGCTGCAGCTCGCCGCAGATGCCGCGACCGCCGTCGCCTTGGGCTTCGACGAGATCGAGACTACGATGCGCGTGTCGCGCAACGCCTGGTCCAACGCGGTGGCGTGTGCGGTGGGCGGCGCCGTCGGCCGCTGGGGAACGCTGTTCCAATGCTCCAGCGAGGAGGCGGAGGAGCTGCGCATCGCCATGGCCGGCTTCACGTCCTATGCCGAAACCGTTTCCGTCTACGGCACCGAAAAATCGTTCACCGATGGCGACGATACGCCGTGGTCCAAAGCATTTCTCGCCGCTGCCTATGCCTCGCGCGGCGTCAAGATGCGGTGTACGTCGGGTGCCGGCTCCGAATTGCTGATGGGCTTCCATGAAGCAAAATCGCTGCTTTACTTGGAGGCGCGCTGCCTCTGCCTGCAGCGCGGCATGGGAGTGCAGGGCACACAAAATGGCGGCATTGACGGCGCGCCCTTGACCGCCACCATACCTGGCGGCGTCCGCGAGTTGATGGCTGAGAACCTCATCGCCGTCTGGCTCGATCTCGAATGCGCATCAGGCAATGATGCGCGCTCCACCGAATCGGAAATTCGTGTCGGCGCCAAGATCCTTCCCTACCTGATTGCCGGCTCAGACCTGATCTGCTCCGGGATGGGATCGATCCTGAAATACGACAATTCGTTCAACCCTTCGCTGATCAACGGCGAGGAACTGGAAGACTATCTGGTGCTGCAGCGCGATTTCGAGGCCGATGGCGGGTTGACGCCGCTGCCCGAGTCCCGCGCGATAGAGTTGCGCGAGCGGGCGGTGGCGGCGATCGCCGCGGTGTTCGAGGAGCTCGGCCTGTCGACACCGACCGAGGACATGAAGACCAGCGTGGTTTATGCCTCCGGTTCCGACGACACGTGCAGCCTGATGCCGCGCGACGTGAGCTTCATCAGCGAGGCCATCAAGGAGCGCGGCATCACCGTGATCGACGCGATCAAGGCGCTGGCCAACCGCGGTTTCCGAGAAGAGGCCGAGAACCTCCTGAACGTGGTGAAGCTGCGCCTTTCCGGCGACTATCTCCAGACCTCGGCCATGATCCGCAATGGGCGGATCGTCAGCGCGGTCAACGACCCGAACGACTATCTCGGCCCCGGCTCTGGCTATCGCGTGTCCGAAGAACGGCGCCTGCAGCTCAACGACATCCGCGATGTGCTGGATCAGAAAGAAGTGCTGCGCTCGGAGGCCCTGCACGAGAAGGACGAGGCAAGGCACATCCGCTATCGCAACCTTGGGCCGGCAGCCAACGGGTCGGCGACCGACGATTTGGTCATCGGC
Source organism: Mesorhizobium sp. WSM3859 (assembly GCF_002295065.1). GTDB lineage: Bacteria > Pseudomonadota > Alphaproteobacteria > Rhizobiales > Rhizobiaceae > Mesorhizobium. Next base: position 103,598 of record NZ_NSGG01000011.1, on the reverse strand, counting down.
ATCAGCCCGGCCTTCGGCTTGAAGCTCTACCGGACGACGGCCGGACATCGGCTGTCCGAAGTGCTTGGCGCCATGCTGGATGCGATCCGCGCGCGCGGGCTCAAGGCGCGCGTCGTCCGCTTCCGCCATACGGCCGATACTTCCTTCCTTGGCCTGTCCGCCGCCCGGCTTGCCGGCAGCGGCATCGGCATCGGCATCCAGGCCAAGGGCACGGCCGTCATCCATCAGCGTGACCGCCAGCCGCACAACAATCTGGAACTGTTTTCCAATGCCCCGATCACCAGGCTCGAGCACTATCGCGCTCTCGGTGCCAATGCGGCGGCCTATGCGCTGGGCGAAATGCCGGAGCCCATCGTGGTGCCGCAGCGAGGCGAGGCCATGGGGTCGCGCCACCATGCGCGCGTCGCCCTCATCTACGCCATCGAAACCGGGCTGACCGAGGCCGGCGCGGCTCCCGAAGAGGTCGACGTCGTCCTGACGGGAGCGAAATAGTGACCCTTACGCGTGCCGACTATCCGCTCGCCGAAACCCAGCCTGGCGCCGTGACCGGCAAGCACGGCAAGGCGCTTCCGGAGATAACGCTGGATGCGGTGCTTGCCGGCGAGGTGACGATGGAAGACCTTCGCATCACGCCGCAAGCGCTGCAGGCGCAGGCCGACGTGGCGCGCGATGTCGGCCGGCCGACTCTCGCCCTCAACTTCGAGCGCGGGGCAGAGCTGGTCGAGGTGCCGCAGGATTTCATCATGCAGGTCTACGAACTGCTGCGCCCAGGCCGCGCCAAGTCCAAGGAAGAATTGCTCGAGGCCGCCGCCACGATGCGCGAGACCTACCAGGCCGAACGCATCGCCCGTTTCATCGAGGAAGCCGCCGAGACCTACGCGGCGCGCGGCCTTTTCACGTTCCGCTTCTGAAGGACCGCCCGCTTCTGAAAGGACCGCATGAGCTGGAAAACCGGATTCCGTTCGCTCTACTACCTCGGCGCACCCGAGCCGGATGATCCGGTGCTGGTGCCGGCACAGACCGCCATCCTGATCATCGACGTTCAAAACACCTACCTGGAACGGCCGGATCGCGCGTCGCTTTCACCGCAGGAACAGCAGCGCTACGATCTGTGGACGCCGTTCCACGAGCGCATGCACGGCGCGGTCATACCGAACACGGCAAGATTGCTGGAGTTGGCACGGGCAAATGGCATCGAATGCCTTTTCGCCCGCATCGCCTGCCATACCAAGGACGGGCGCGACCGCTCGCTCTCCCAAAAAATGCCGGGCTGGAACAATTTGCTGCTGCCAAAGAACGACGCGGCATCGCAGCTCGTTGCCGAGCTTCAGCCGGCAGGCGACGAAATCGTGGTGACCAAGACCACCGATTCCGCGCTGACCGGGACGAATCTGCGCCTCATCCTTCACAATCTCGGCATCAGGAACGTCATCTGTTGCGGCATCTTCACGGACCAGTGCGTGTCTTCGACGGTGCGCAGCCTGGCGGATGAAAGCTTTGCCGTCATAGTGATCGAGGATTGCTGCGCGGCGGCGACCGACGAGCTTCATCGCAAGGAGCTCGAAATCATCAACATGATCTATTGCCACGTCATGTCGAGCGCCGAGCTCTGCAAAATCATGGCCTTGGCAAAGTGATGCCGCGTCCGTAGTGTCAATGCAGCACTCGCAGGCCGGGACACATCGGCCGCCACGTGCGGGGAACTGCATACAGCTGTCACGAATGGAGAGGGCTTCATGGTCACGGAAACTGCAAGCGGGACGATCGACGTCTCGAAGAGTAACAGCATCAACCTTTTGCACTCGAAAGCCGTGGGGCTTGCGGGGGTGCTCTTTCTGGCCGTCACCGGCGCGGCGCCAATGTCGGCGATGCTGGGCAATGTGCCGTTCGCGGCAGGCTACGGTATCGGCAAATACACGCCGGCCGCCTTCCTGATGGCGACGATCGTGCTGACCATCTTCTCGGTCGGCTATGCGGCGATGGCATCGCGGGTATCGTCCGTCGGTGGCTTCTACTCATTCATCAGCCAAGGGCTCGGCCGCGAGGTCGGCATGTCGGCCGGCATTGGCTCGCTCGCCTGCTACTCGCTGTTCGAGGCCTCGCTCACTGGTTTGTTTGCGTTTTTCGGCAATCTTTGGATTTCCCAGCACTTCGGCATCAACGTGCCGTGGATCGTGCTCGCGCTCGCCATGATCGTGGTCATCGCGGCACTCGCCTATCGCGACGTGAAGGTGTCGGCACGACTGCTCGGGATCGCCCTCATTCTTGAAGTGATCATGCTTGTGATCTTCTCGCTGGGCGTGCTTTTCGCTCATGGCGGGACGAATTTTTCCGGTGACTCGCTGAATGTGTTCAAGGTGTTCACGCCTGTCGCCGAGCAGACAGTCGGAACCGTGGCCATCCCCGCGGGCGCGGCGGCCGTCGGCATCTTCATGGCGTTCTGGTCCTGGGTCGGCTTCGAGATGGCGCCGAACTATGCCGAGGAATCCCGCGATCCCAAGCGCATCATTCCGCAATCGCTGCTGATCTCGGTCATTGGCCTCGGCCTGTTCTACACCTTCGTCAGCTGGTGCGCGGTGGCGGCCTATCCCACCGAGGCCGACATGGTGGCCAAGGCCTTCTCCGACGGGGTGAACTTCTTCCTGACGCCCATTCAGACTTTTGTCGGCAGCTGGGGCTACCAGTTGATGTCGCTTCTGATCCTGACCAGTTCCTTCGCCTGCGGCATGGCCTTCCACAACACCGCTTCACGCTATTTGTATTCGCTGGCGCGCGAAGGCGTCCTGCCGCAGGCGATCGCAGAGACGCATGATCACCACAAGAGCCCACACAAGGCCTCGGCGCTGCAGTCGGTGCTGGCGGCAGTATGGGTGCTGCTCTACGGTCTGGCCTACGGCTTCGACGATCCGTCAGGACAGGCCTGGCTTGGCGTCTATACGCTGTTTGCTGTGCTTGGCACCGGACTGCTTTTGGTGCTGCAGGCCGTTGTCTCGCTGGCGATCTACATGTGGTTCAAGAAGAACGGCGGCGGCAGCATGCTGACGACGGTCATCGCGCCGTTGATCTCGCTCGTGGTCCAACTGGTCCTCGTCTACACGCTGGTGGCCAATCTCGCGACGCTCGGCGGCACCAATGGCTTCGCCAGGAGCATCCCCTATGTCGGGCTTGCGATCCTTATCGTCGGCCTGATCTGGGGCTTCGTGCTGAAGTCCGCCAACCCCAAGGCGTACGACAACATCGGTCACATGGTGAACGAAGGCTAAAGCGCTACCGTCCAGAAATCCTTGCGACAACGGGGACAGGGTATCACTCTGTCCCCGTCTCATTTTGGAGCTTCAGATCATGACCCAGTCTTTGAAGGGCCGGTCCGTCGTTGTTACCGGCGGATCGAAAGGCATCGGCAAGGGCATATCGCGGGTGTTCGCGCTGTCTGGCGCCAAGGTCGCCATCATCGCGCGCCATCTCGACCAGGCCGAAGCCGCTGCCGCCGAGATCGGCCACGGCGCCTTTGGCGTGGTTGGCGATGTCACCTCGCTCGCCAGCATCGAGAGCGCTTTTGGGACAGTGGCCGGGAGAAACGGGGGCATCGACGTGTTGTGCGCCAATGCCGGAATTTTCCCGCAGGCCCGGCTCGAGGACATGACTTCAAAACAATGGGACGAGGTTGTCGACACCAACCTCAAGGGTACCTTCCACGCGGTCAAGGCAGTCGTTCCCTACCTCAAGAGATCCGACCAGGGCCGCATCGTGCTGACGTCGTCGATCACCGGCCCGGTCACCGGCTTCCCCGGTTGGTCGCACTACGGCGCCACCAAGGCGGGGCAGCTCGGTTTCATGCGCACCGCCTGCATCGAGCTGGCCAAATACGGCATCACCGTCAACGCCGTTATGCCGGGCAACATCATCACCGAGGGCCTAGTCGGCCTGGGCGATGATTACCAGAAGACGATGGCCGCCTCTGTCCCGCTCAAGCGGCTTGGAACCGTGGAGGACATCGGCTACGCCGCACTCTACTTTGCGTCGAAGGAAGCCGGATACGTGACGGGACAGACGATCATCGTCGATGGCGGCCAGATCCTGCCGGAGAGCTTGGAGGCCCTGGCATAAAGCTGTTCGTCGCGAACCGCTCTATCTCCAATTTTTTGACGCTATTCCGCACCGAAAACCGTTTCACACTTTCCTGGAATTGCTCTTAAAGCGCGTCGCGCTGAACCGGATTCAGGAGACGCGCTTTAAGTCTCTGTTTTGATGCATGTCGTTGTACCAGAACCGCGCACACTTCTGGGCGACATGCATTAGGAAAACTTGCTCAGATAGGCCTCGCACAGCCCGACCGTTCCCTCGGTGTATGGGAAGCCCATCGACTTGGCGAGGTCCGTTTCAGCGTGCGAGCCGATCCAGGCAACCAGCAACAGGCGGCGCAGCATCACGAAGGTCGGGATTTCGTCCTCGTCCGCCCTGGGCAGGTCAAGCACGCGGCGATAGCCGGTCGTCCACGACTGGATGAGATCGGTTGCCTGCGGCTCATGCTCGTAGAAAGAGACGGGTGTAGCGGCGTCGTACATAAACCAGCCGAAACCGCAGTCGTCGAAGTCGATGACCTTGACCGTCTTGCCGTCGATCAAAAGATTGGCGAGCCGCAGGTCGCAATGGATGAGGCCAAAGCGGTCATGACCCTTGCCGAAGGCGGCGAGCCTGCGGCAGATCAGCTCCGCGGTGCGGCCAAAGAGTTTGGCTTTCGCGGCGTCGACGCCCATGCCGTCACGCCAGCGCCCCCAATGGGGGTTTTCCTCGCCGAGACTTGTCTCGAAATCCCACACATGGCGAGTGAACCAAGATGGGCGCTTCCATTGCCGGGCGTGGATGTGCATGCGAGCCGTCACCTCGCCAAGCACCTCGAAAGGTTCGGCGAGCGCTTCGCCTATGCCCGGCTCCGAACCGGTCTCCCATTGCGACAGCACGACATTGCGGGGTTGCGCCAGCCTGGCATGGCCGGCACGCTGGATCTGCTCGCCATCCTTGCCCGCCACCGGCACGGGGGTGGGCACGATCCCGGTCTGGCGCAAATCGGTCAGCCAGGCCAGTTCGGACTGGATGGCCGTCCTTGAATGGTAGCCGTCGCGATGGATGCGGAGCGCCCAGCGCCGGCCGTCGGGAGCCGCAACCTTATAGGTTGCGTTCTCCGACAGGTTGATCATCGCGACGGAGACGTCCGCCGGCAGATCGTAGTTGGCGATGGCCGCCTCAGCCGTCTCCTGCAGGATGCTGAGTCGCTGGTCATGGGTGAGCGCGTCGAAATCCGTCACTGTCCGTCCTGCCCTATCTTTGCACCCTTGTCCCCTGCCGGAACCCTGCGATCCCAGCAAGTCCAACCGCCAGCCCGCACTGGAGGCCTGGCAGTTTCAACTAGGTTTGGACCATGTCAATTCGCCTTGCCTGCCTGATGCAGCAGCTCCCGGGCGCGCGGCATTGCCGCATCGAAACGATCCATGATGTCCTGGCAGGTTTCGCGATCCAGAAGCACGCCGGGCTTCCACTGCAGCACCCGCTTGTCCAGCGAGGAGAAGATCGCCCAGACGCCCTGCTCGTAGAGTGCACGCGACACGAAGACGGCACCTTCGCTGTGATTGCTGAATTCCAGGCCGAGGATCACGCCTTTCTGGCGCACCCCGGTGAAGATGTCGGCGTGCCGAATCAGCATCTCGCGCATGGCCTGCGCCATGAACTCGGTCACGGTGCCGACATTGGCCACCAGCTCGGGTCGCTGCAGCATCTCGATGACCTTGTGAGCAACGACACAGCCGAGTTCGGCCCCGCCGGTCGTCGAGATATGGGCCGCCCCGTCCTCGCTGAGCCAGCCACCGGCCCTGTCGTCCACCAGCGTCGCGCTGATCGGATAGAGGCCGCCGGACAGGCCCTTTGCCGTCACCATGATATCCGGCTGGACGCCATAGGCCTGCCAGCCCCACATGCTGCCGGTCCGCATCAGGCCGGTCTGAACCTCGTCGGCGATGTATATCACGCCATGCTTTTCGCACAGCGCCTTGCAGGCGCTGAGATAGCCGTCCTTCGGCATCGGGAAGCCGTACGTGGCGGGGATCGTCTCCATGATCAGCGCCGCGACGTCTTCGCCCTTCAGCGCCTGCTCCATGGCGTCGATATCGTTGAAGGGAACCTGGATGAACGTCTCCGGCTGGTCGGAAAGAAAGATCTTGGTGAAGCGATCGTCACCGGTCGCCACCGCGAGCCCCGAATGCCCGTGATAACCCTTGATGATTGACACGATCTTGCGCCGCTTGGTGGCATAGCGAGCGCTCTTGATGGCGATGTCCACCGCCTCGGCGCCGCCCGGCGCGAAGATCGCATATCTCATTCCCGGTGAGACATTGACGAGGGATTCGGCCAGCGCCGTCCGCGCCACGGAGGGAAACCAGTGGTTGCCGATATCGAAACAATCGAGCGCGCTCTTCAGCGTCTCGACCAGTTCCGGATTGCGGTGACCGAGATTGTAGGTGCCACCATTGAGGTGCAGGTCGATCAGGCGGCGGCCCGACATGTCGTAGAGGAAATAACCTTCCCGCCTGCCGATCACCAGATCGATCCCGGCTTTCTGCCAGAACCTGGTCTTGTCGGGATTCCAGAAACGGATTGCCTTGTCGAAAAAATCCTGCTTCGACTCGAACTTGAAGGGGCCGAAGTCGTACATACCTGTTTTTTCCCCCAGAGGTTGATCGGCGCGCACCCAAGCTGGCGAGGCTCGTTCGCCGGATGATGCAGGATTACGGGCCAGGGAGAAAGGGGCTGAAAGATGATCCTGAAGGACAGGACCGCGATCGTCACCGGGGCAGGATCGGGCATCGGCAGGGCGGCAGCTCTGATTATCGCGCGCGAGGGTGCGGTGGTCGGCGTGGCGGACCGCAGCGCTGACAGCGCGAACGCGACCGTCGACCAGATTGTTACTGCTGGTGGCCGAGCGAAAGCGCTTGTGTTCGACCTGACCGACGATCAGGCGCTTGAAGCCTGTTTCCGCAATTTCATCGACACACAAGGCAGGATCGACATCCTGCACAATCATGCCGGCGTACAGGTAGAGGGTGACGTGCTCGGTGTGAGCGTCAAAGGCTTCGACACGTCCTGGACGCTCAACGTGCGTGCTCACTTCCTCGGCGCCCGCATCGTCATGCCGTTCATGAAAAAGGAGGGTCGCGGGGTCATCCTCAACACGTCGTCGAGTTCCGGCGTGCTCTACGACCGCGAGATGATCGCCTATACGACGACCAAGCACGCGGTGATCGCGATGACGAAGCAGATGGCGGGCGACTATGGCCGCTTCGGCATTCGCGTCAACGCGCTTTGCCCCGGTTGGGTCGACACGCCCTTCAATGGCCCTTTCATCGCCCAGATGGGAGGCCGGGAGGCCATCGAAGCCTACATCCGCGAAAAAGTGCCGCTTGGTCGTTGGGCAAGCGTCGAGGAAATCGCGGAGGCGGTGCTGTTTCTTGTGTCCGACCGGTCCTCGTACATGACGGGCCAGATTCTGGTTATCGATGGAGGAGAGACGGTGATCTAGGCGTGGCTTCAGGAGGTTATTCGGACCGGACCGAGGAGACTGGAGTTACCAGGCTTCAGCACGCGTCGGAGGGTCCGAATGGACATCCAAGAGAATGCCCCGTCCCGCGCCACTGCGTCGGCGGGAGATCGCGCTGGCTGTGATAGAAGGCGGTCTTTGCATAGCCCACGGAGAAATTAACCAACGGGCCCAAAATCATTCGATCCAAAACTCATCAATTTATCTGGCAGCGCCCGCTTAATTCCCGAGGAAATAAGCGTAAGGCTTTGATACGTAATAGTTGGTGGGCCCGGAGGACGTCAATAAGCAGCTGATTTTATTATCTTTTTCGTGGGCACCAAAACGCGAATTTTCCCGTATCGTTCCTTATGGTTCCGGGGCCCAATTCGCCCGAATTCCGATTCTATATCGGCGCTGGCTAGGCCCGCCTCAAGCGCCTCTCTTATCTTCAGGTTACCTGGACTGAGTATGGACTTTCCTGATCGCAAGGTTTGTCGTCCAACTTTGATGGAAGCAGCGGTCGAAAAGTTCGAACAATGGTAATCAAAATTCTTCTTGAGGCGTGCTTGTGGCCGCTGGATGCTAGTAAAGGCCGACAAAAAAACAACAACAATAATGGCAATGGAAACGGCAACGACGGCGGCGGCGGCAACAGTGACAAAGGCGGAAACAATGCCAATAATAAATGAAATAGGAATGCGTGATATCATCAATGATGCATCGATTGGCACGTTCTCAATAGGGAGGAATTTAAGTGAAGTTGGGAACGAGGTCGGCCCTCCCGAACATTGGGGATTTTCGCCGGGAGGAGCTTTGAACTTTTATATTGGATATGGACCGCTTGAAGCTTATATAATGACACGTGAAACGTAGGAATTTTCAATTTCATACGACTTAAAGCATTCAAATTCTCAAAAAAGGCATTAATATTGCGGGGAAAATTCACTGAGAGCGCATTGAAGATTAACATAGACAAAATCTGGCGAACGCCAGAAGGAGCACAATCTGAGTTGCGTCGGATTGGCGTGATGTTCTCTACCGATATTCGAGAGCCAGTTAAAGTTGATACGTCATCCGTGGTAAATATCGGAGATAAATTAAAGCTATATTTTGGTAAATATGATTCCTTCGAACCGTTGGGCAGTATCGAGCTTTCCTGAATTTAACATAAATTTATGCAGAAGTTGATACAGTAATTCTGTGCCTTTGCCGGCTTGATCGTGACCGGGGCCGGACTAGCGGTCCCGACAATGCAGCTGAGCACCGAAAGTTTGTTTCTATTGACAGGGACTGCCCTAATCCGACCTGAACCCACCAACCCTGTGGATAGACTCCGAACATCTCCATCAATCCCGACATCCGCCCGCACGAAGCCCTAAAGTAAACCACCGGGGGAATCGGGTGGATGCTAGGGAAGTCAGTCAGTCGCGTCGTGTTTTGCTTGCTGGTGGCGATCGGCGGTTGCCAGTCGCCGTCGGGCGGGGATTTCTTCACCGAGACCGTCGAGAGCCTGCATGCCAAGAATTCGCCCCTGCGGGCGGGCTATACCGGACCCGCGACCATCGGCTTGGCGGCGGAGCGGGCGCAGCGCTTCAATGGCGCGCAGTATCAGGGGTCAGGCGACTTCGTCGGTTCCTCCGCGCCGGTCGCCCAGGTGACGGGCGACGGCAGCGGGAAGTATGAGCTCAACCTCGTCAATGCGCCGGTGGCGCAAGCGGCCAAGGCGGTGCTTGGCGATGCGCTTCAGGTTAACTACGTCGTCGACCCGCGCGTCCAGGGCACGGTGACGCTGCAGACCTCGAAGCCGGTGTCCAAGGAGGCACTGTCGGATATTCTGGAATCGGCGCTGGCCGTGAACGGCGCCGGCATCGTCAAGCGCGCCGGCACCTACCAGGTCGTGCCGCTGTCGGAGACTTTGTCGAGCACGCCGGCGGTCAGCGTGCCCTCCGTCTCGCCGTCTGGTCCCGGCGTGAAAGTACAGGTCATCCAGCTGCAGTTCATCGCCGCCGATGAGATGAAGACCATCCTCGAGCCGATCACGCGGCAGGGTTCAGTGCTGCGGGTGGATTCGACGCGCAACCTCATCACCGTCGCCGGCAACAACACCGATCTCGCGGCAATCCGCGAGGCGGTCTCGGTGTTCGACGTCGACTGGATGCGGGGCATGTCGGTGGCGCTGCATCCGCTCAAGGCCTCGAAGCCGGAGGCCGTGGCGACGGAGCTCGATTCCATCTTCGGCACCAAGGACGGTCCCGGCGCCAAGGTGATCCAGTTCATCCCCAACGATCGTTTGAACTCGGTGCTGGTGATCACGTCGCGTCCCGCCTATCTGGCGCGCGCCGCGACCTGGATCGGCAAGCTGGACCGGCTTGCCGAGACCAACGAGCAGCAGCTTTTCGTCTACCAGATCCAGAACCGGCCGGCCAAGGAACTGGCGTCCGTGCTGAGTTCGGTTCTCGGCACCACGGTCAAGACCGAAGGAGGCTCAGCCGGCTCCAATGTGTCGCCCGACATGACGCCGATCGCCATGCAGTCGGACGGCGTCACGCCGGCGCCGCTGACCGGGCCATCGCCTTCACTGCCTCAGCAGGACAGCGAGGGCCCTGCCCATGCCACGGTCGTCGCCGATGTCGAAAACAATGCGCTGCTGATCCAGACCACGGCGCGCGACTATGAGCGCATCCAGCAGATCCTGGCCAAGGTGGACGTCTTGCCGACGCAGGTCATGCTGGAAGCGGTGATCGCCGAGGTCACGCTCGACGACGATTTGAAATACGGCCTGCGCTGGTTCTTCGAGAATGGCGGCACCAAGGTCTCGGTGTCCGACCTGGCCAAGGGCGCCGCCTCCGCCTTCATGGGAGGTTTCAGCTGGAGCTACGCGACCGACAACATCCAGGTGACGCTCAACGCACTCTCCTCGATAACCGACGTCAACGTCATTTCGGCGCCTACGATCATGGCGCTCAACAACCAGAAAGCGATCCTGCAGGTCGGCGACCAGGTGCCGATCCTGACCCAGCAATCCCAGGACACCGGCAACGGCACCGCGCCGATCATCAACTCGGTGGAGATGAAGGACACTGGCGTCATCCTGACGGTGACGCCGCGCATCAACAACGCAGGTCGCGTCATGCTCGACATCCAGCAGGAGGTCAGCGACGCCACCCCAACGAGGAGCTCCGGCATTGATTCGCCGACAATCCAGCAGCGCAAGGTCCAAACGCGCGTAATGGTCAATGATGGCGAGACGCTCGCGCTTGGCGGCCTCATTCAGGAAAAAAACAGCGTCGGCCGCACCCAGGTGCCGATCCTCGGCGACATTCCGGTTATCGGCAACGCGTTCAAGCAGAAGGATGACGGCATCAAGCGGACCGAGTTGATCATCTTCATCCAGCCGCATGTCGTTCGCGATATCAACGAGGCCCGCGAGGTGACGGAAGAGTTCCGTGGGAAGATCAATCTGCAAACGCCAATCCAGCAGCGGCGCGGCGGCACCAAGCTGCGGCAGGATGTGAAGAGACTGGCCTACTGACGATGCAAACGGATGTCGCCATCCTGATCGTCGCCGGCTTGGTCCTGGCCAACATCCTGATGGCCATTGCCGTCGTCGACTTCAGGCGGCAGGTCATTCCCGACCCACTCAACATCGCGCTCGCGGTGAGCGGGTTTGGTTTCCAGATGAGCGTCCAGCGCGACAATGCGGTCATGCAGGTGCTCATCGCCGCATTGACGCTGGCCGTCTTCTGGGCGCTGCGGCGCGGTCATTTCCTGCTCACGGGCAGGATCGGCCTCGGCCTTGGCGACGTGAAGATGCTGGGCGCGGCGGCGCTGTGGATCAACCCTTTGCTATCGCCGGTGCTGCTGTTCGTCGCGAGCGCTGCCGCGCTGCTGTTTGTCGGCGGGCAAGTCGTTGCCGCTGGGCCCGCAGCGGCGCGAATGCGTGTTCCGTTCGGGCCGTTCATCGCGCTCGGACTGGCTTGCAGCTGGATGCTCGAACAATTTTTCGGACTGAATTTGGGGATGCTGTGATGCAGGTTTTCCATCGTATCGGCTTGACCGGATACAAACGGGGCAGGACCGAAAGCGAACGGCCCCACGATAGCGAAGCCGGCTTCACCCTGGTCGAGCTCTTGGTCGTGCTGGCCATTATCGCGCTGATCGCCACGCTAGTGGCGCCGCAGGTGCTGCGCTATCTGGGTTCCGCCCGCACCAGCGCGGCCAAAGCGCAGATCAAGAACATCGAGAGCGCGCTCGAACTCTACTATGTCGACAACGCCAAATACCCCTCCAACGACGAAGGCCTCAAGGCGCTGGTGACGGCGCCGCCCGGCGAAACGCATTGGAACGGTCCGTATCTGAAGACGACCAGTGGTCTTACCGATCCGTGGGGGAAGCCGTATATCTATGAGCTCAAGGCCGATGCCAGCGGTGTCGTGATCAGAAGCTTAGGCCGCGACGGCAACCCTGACGGGGCCGGCGAGGATCAGGACGTAGCGAACTGATGAACGCGTTCTGATTGGAGCCGGGCAGAGCCGGGGCGAACAAGAGATTGCCGTCAGTTATCGCGCCCGCCCTGCAGGCTTGCCAGGTTCAGCCGCGCAAAGCCGTCGGACGCATAGGTCGCGCCATCCCTGGCGACGGATATCTTGAAGCGGATGGCGGCCGGAAGGCGGCGGTTGAGCTTCCAATCGGCTGACCATGATCCCTTCGAGCCGTCGAGATATTCGAAGCGCATGCCGGTCACGCCGGCGATCAGCGGCACGGTCACATTGCCCGTCTTGTCATCGGCCCCCGCCGCGCCGCCCCGCCGCGGCATCTGAATGACGGTCAGGCTGTTGCCGGTGGGCTGGATCACGATCTGCCTCAGCGCGGACGAGCCGAAGCCGATCGCCATGATGCCGTTGAACTGCAGCCGGTCGGGTCCGCCGCTGAAATAGATCACGTCGTCGGGTGTCGACTGCATGAGAGGCAGGGCCTCGGCATTGCCGAGCGCGGTTTCGAGAAACCGTGCCGCGGAGTCCACCTCCATCTGCATCTGGGTGGCGTTCTGGATACGTATCATCGTTCGCGCATGGCCGAGAAAGGTGACCATCAGCGCGGAAACCACGCCCACAAGGGCGAGGCCAACCAGTACGTCGATCAGCGCAAATCCCTCGATCGAAGATCGGTCGGTTGCCCGGTGCGTTCGCCCGGTAGGCGCTTTCCTTTGGAGATGCTGCGTCCTTCGATGGGACGAAGCTGCGAGGAACGAGGTCGCCTGAGAAAACAGGCCGCTCATTGCGGACCCCGCCGCCCGGCAGGCACGAAGGTGAGAAATGTTCCCGCCGCTGTCCCGCTCTTTTCAATGACGATGGCATCGAGCTTTGCCTTGCCATCCCCCATCGGCCGAACCTTGACCGTCCAGCCGGATTGGGCGAGCGCGCCGAGTCCGGCCGTTCCGCCGCTTTCGGCATCGGCGTCGTATTGCGCCATGATGGCGCGGACCTTGCGTGCCGCTTCCAACTGTTCCCGCGCGGCCACGATGCTGCGGCTGGCAAGCACGATCGTCTGGCTGGCGATGCCGAGGACCAACGCCAGAATGGTCATGGCGACGATCATTTCGAGGATCGAGAATCCATCTTCGCTGTCCGCCGGCGTCATGGCTTCATCGTCCCGCTGGCGAGCCCGGTCAGCCAGTTCACCGCGATATGCGACGCTTGGCCGCCGCGCCGCAGGTCGATTTCAATGCCAGACGAACTACCATCGGGAAGGAAGGTCAGGGCCGCCTGGCGGTCGCCCTGCACCGTTTCGTGGCCGGTGGTGACGGTCATCCTGACATCCGCGGGCAGACCGAGCAGAGGCCTGTCCGCAAACCGGATCGTGCGGCCGCCGATATCGATGACGATCTGCTGCGGCCGGGCCGTGGCGATCGCGCGCATGCGCGACATGCGCATGCGCGAAACGATTTCGTTCGATAGCGTATCTAGACTGTCCGACCGATATCGCTGGACGATGCCGGGTGCCGCTATTGCAGCGAGGACGGCAATGATGGCCAGCACGACCATCATCTCGATCAAGGTGAAGCCGGCAGTGGTCTCCGCTCGTTGCGGCGCGGCGGCGAATGTCCTCATTGCAGCGCCAGATCGTTGATGCTGAGGATCGTCGTCATCACCGAGACAACCAGGCTGCCGACAAGGAAGCCGAGCGAGATCGTCATCGCCGGCGTCAGCAGCTTCAGCAGCGTGTCGATGCGACGCGTCACCGCCGACTGCAGCATTTTGCCGGCGCGGTCGAGCACGACGGGAAGCGCGTTGGCGTCGTCACCAAGCGAGATCAGCGACATTGTGGCATTGTCGAACAGCTTGGCATTGGCGGCGGCATTGTGCAGCCGCGCGCCATTCGCCACTTCCTCCTCGATGGCGGCAAAGCTCGCTTTCAACGATGCCTGCTGCGAAACATTGGTCGCCAGCCGCAGCGCCTCGCTCATCGTGACGCCGTTACCCAGCAGCAGCGACATGGTTTCGAGATAGCGGGCAAGCACCGCGTTGAGGACCAGCGGGCCGATCACCGGCACTTTGAGAAGCCAGCGCGAGAAGGCGCTTTTCGCCGCGGGAGACTTCGAGAGGGCGAGATAGAAGAGCAGCGCCAGCAAGGCAGCGAGCGGGAAGACGAACGGATAGTCGTTGAAGACGCGGCCGAAGGCGGAGAGCATGCGCATGGTGAAAGGCTTGCGGGCGGAAGACCCCTCGAAGATCGGCTCCAGCGCCGGCACCAGCACCGTCGCCAATATGACCATGGCGCCGCACATCACCAGGAGCAGGAAGGCTGGATAGGTCAGCGCCTCTATGATCGAAGTCCTGCGTTTGGCCCTGGCCTCGAATGCATCGGCCAGGCGCTGGCAGATAAAGGCCATCTTGCCGCTGCGCTCGCCGCTGGCAAGCAGGGCGGCGACATCCGGCGTGATGCCGGACAAGGTCAGGAAGGCATCGGCGATGGAGCGCCCACCTGTGGTGAGGTCCAACACGGTCTGCAGCTGCTGGCGCCTGGCAGCGTTGCCCTCGCCGGAAATCACCGCGTTCAAGGCGCGGTCGATGGTGAAACCGGCATTGAGCAGCACCGAAAGCTCGGCAAAAAGCCGGCTGAGATCGACGCGCCGCGTCAGCGTGAGGCTGGCCTTGCCCGGCAGCCTGATCTGCGCCTTCTCCTCGCTTGCCGGCACCAGATGGTAGGAGCGGCGGCCCTGCTGGGCGAGCTTGCGGGCGGCCTCCTGCTTGGTCGGCGCCTCGACGACTCCGCTCTCCCGGGCGCCATCGGCGAGATAGGCGCGATAGGCAAATGCCGGCATCAGCCGCCTCCACCGAGGTCGATGACGCGCCGCACTTCCTCTAATGTGGTGACTCTACGCTCGACCAGCGTGGCCACGTGCACGGCCATCGGTATCAGATCGGCTTCCGAAGCCGCCTTGCCGATCTCCAGCTCGCTGGCGCCCTCGTCGATGAGAGCCGCGATGCGCGGTGAAACTTGCAGCATCTCGTATGTCACCGTGCGCCCGCTATAGCCGGACCCGTTGCAGCTCTTGCAGGACGCGACATTGTCGGCGCCGCGGCAGGCCGGGCAGACGCGCCGCAGCAGGCGCTGTGCGATTACGCCGCGAATGGTGGCGCCGAGCAGATAGCCGTCGACGCCCATGTCGCGCAGGCGCGTCAGCGCGCCGGCCGCGCTGTTGGTGTGCAAGGTCGAAAACACCAGATGGCCGGTCAAAGCCGCCTGGATGGCGATCTGCGCCGTCTCGCGGTCGCGAATTTCGCCGAGCAGGATGATGTCGGGATCCTGGCGCAGGATCGAGCGCAGCGCCGTGGCGAAATCGAGATCGATCGCCGGGTTGACCTGCAACTGCGTGATGCCGGCCATGCGGTATTCGACCGGGTCCTCGACGGTGAACACCTTGACATCGGGCCGGGAGCACTCGGCCAGGACCGAGTAAAGCGTCGTCGTCTTGCCGCTGCCGGTCGGGCCGGTCACCAGCACGATGCCGTTGGCACCACGCGACATCTGCCGGATCTTGGCCTGTGCGGCTTCGTCGAAGCCGAGCTTTTCCAGGCGCAGCTCGACGCCTGCGCGGTGGAGGATACGCAGCACGATGGCCTCGCCATGGATCGACGGGATGACCGAGACGCGCAGATCGACATCGCGGCCGCGCACGGCAATGCGCAAGCGCCCGTCCTGCGGCAGCCGTCGCTCGGCGATGTTCAGCCGCGCCAGGATCTTGATGCGTGTCGAGACACCGGACAGCATCGCCGACGGAGCCGTGTCGACAACGGAGAGCATGCCGTCGTTGCGGAAACGGATGCGAACGTGGTCCTCGAGCGGCTCGATATGGATATCGGTCGCCTTGGCATCGACGGCGCGGTGGATGGTGTCGGCGACGAAGCGAACGATCGGCGCCTCGCGGGCGAAATCCTTCAGACGCTCGAGATCGTCCGAGCCGAAATCGGCCAGCCCGGCGCTGCCGGCTTCGAGCGATACCGCTTCCGCCGCCGAGCGCTCCAGCCGGTCGATGCATTCGCCGATCATGCGCCGCGGCAAGACGCGCAGCGACGGTGTCCTTTCCCAGTGGAAGGCCAGCGCATCGATGGTCGCCGACGAAAAAGGATCCGCCACCGCCACGACCAGCTGGCGTTCGTCCATCTCCAGCGGCAGCACGGCGTTTTCCTTGAGATAGGAGAGCGGCACGCTGGCCAGAATCTGCGGCCTCAGCTCCTCCGGCAGCTCGGCAAGCATTGGCACGTCGAGGAAACGACATAGGCTGCTGGCCAGCTCCTGCTCGCCGATCAGGCCGAGTTCGGTCATCACCGTGTCGAACGGATGCCCCGATGTGCTCGCCGCGCCCAGGGCCCGCTGGACGCTGTGCGCGGTGAGGATTTTTTCGCTCTCCAGGAAGGCGAGAAAAGCTTCGATGCGGGAAGTCTGGAGCGCGGCGTTCATGGTCTAGCTCCAGCGGGCCAATATCTGCGCCACGGTCGTGCCAAAAAGTCCGTCGCAACCGATGGCGGGCACCGATGCGGCAGGGCTGTCGATTCCGGCGGCGGGCATGCGCAAGAGCCGGACGAAGCCCGTGGCGGCCAGCGCCGATCTCTCGACCACGAGCCCGGCCTGGCCGGCAATGCCCGAATCGTCGCGACGTGCGGTGACCTCGACCGTATAGAGGCTGCCGCCGTTCTTGTCCGGATCGGTTGGCTGCTCGGCCTGCGACGCCGTGTTGACGAAATTGCGCAGCCTGTTCGGAGCCTTGGCCAAAAGGATCGCTCCCTGTTTGAGATCGACGGTGAAGATTGCGTAGAGATCGCGCAAAGGGATCGAGGCGAGCTCGGAAAATTCCCGCAATTCCGATACGGATTCGAAGGCCGCGAACTTGTTTTGACTTGGGCCGAGCGAAGAGCGCGGCTGCGTGCCGGCGGCAAAGGCGGTGGGCGGGCTTCTGAAGGCGGCGATGGCCTTGGCGATCTCGCCCGCCATCCGCGGATCGAAGCCGAACGACGCAAGGCCTTGCGCCAGCAACTCGTCGGTGGCGGCGTTGAGATCGATCAGGCCGCGGTGATCCTGGACGCTGAGCTCGAAGCTGAAATGTCCGGCATGGCAGCGCACGGGCTGGGCATTTTGCGGCAATTTCGACGTCGCCGAACCGTCGAACAACTCACTGGCCACGACATTGACCAGGCCGTCGGCGACCATCGCGAGCCGCTGCTGCTCAGTCTCGTTGGCAGCGATCATCAGCCGGCCGCGCGCAGTCAGCGCGAAGGGGGCGACGATCGCGGAGACGATCAGCATGAACACCAGCACGGCAACCAGCGCGAAACCCGCATCGTTGTACCGATCAAAGGCCATCGCCGCCTCCGGTGGCCGTCGGCGCCGGCGGGTAGAGCAGGATGCGGGCCGATTTCCCGCCCTGCTCCAGGGTCGCCGCATCCTTCTCGACGTTTGCCACCGTCCAGCCGTCGATGGTCTCGCCATTGCCGTACCAGTTGGCCGTTTCAGCGCCTGCCGATTTGAGCAGGGCGCGCGCACTGGCGCCATTGATGCTGATGCCGAGCAGCGCGGGCGCCTGAAGGGGCGGCGCGCTCGCCACCGGCTGGGCCGGCGGAGTGGAATCCGACGCCACTTGGGCAGGCGCCGGCGCCCGTTCGGCGACGGCGACGAATTTGCGCCGCGTCGGCGTGAACAATGGGCGCGCGAAGGTCTCGGCAAAGCCGGTGCTATCTGCGGCTGCAGGCAGACCCGGGGCGCCGGCCGGTGCTTCGCGCATGTTGCGCTGCGCAGATGGGGCGGTCGGCGAGATGTCGACCGGCGTTTCGTAGAGCAAGACATTGGTGAGCGCCAGCGCGGCGGCGGCAAGACCGAGACCGAGCGCCACCCCGAGCCGGATCATGGCGCCGCCCCTGCCGCGGCCGTGGCTATGCCCGGCGGCAGCGCGCCATAGAACAGCACTTCGCCAAAGATCTCCGGCTCGACGTTCGGAGTTTCGGATGGGACGACGTTGGTGACCCGCAAGGTGGCTTCGCGGACGAACAGCACTGGCAGCGTGGTTTCGAGGCTGAGCATAAGGCCGTGAACGCCTTCTACCGTGCCCGAGACATTGGCGCGCAGGCCGAGATAGGCGACGCCGTCCTCGTTGAGCGCCGGCGCGTTGCCGGCCGACAGCACCACTAGCTTGTTCGAGGCGGCCATCGCATTCAGCCTCGTCTGAAGGGCGCCGCGAATGACCGCTTCGCTCTCGCCGGACAGGAACTCGCCATTGCCGGCGGCCGCGGCCGGCGAGGCGGAGGCCTCCATCGTCTTGGCCAACGCCACCACGGCCTCGATCTGGCCCAGCGTCTCGCGTTTCTGGTCGATGTCGGCGCTTGCCGAAGCGATGCTGCCCAGCGCGGCAAAGATCAGCCAGCCGGCCATCAGCACGCCGAAGGCGGCGATAGTCAGGGCCAGGAAGCGGCGGACCAAAAGGCGGCTGTTGAGGATCGCGGTCAGCATCGGTTCAGGGCTCCTCCACCTTGGCCGTGATGGTGAAGCGCTCGCCGGTCTGTCCCGGAACCCTGGTCACCGGCGAGGAGAATTCCGGCGCGGAAAACAGCGGCGAGGCGTCGATGGGCTGGATCAAGTCGGCGGCGGAGGTGGAGAAGCCGGTGATCGTCAGCTGATCGCCCTTTGAGGAGAGATCGCTCACCCAAGCGCTGTCGGGCAGGAGCCGCGTCAGCTCCGCCAGAATGCGCACCACAGGCACCGCGTTCTTCTTCTCGGCGCGCAGCTTTTCGGTCTGCTCGAGCTCGGCCTGGCGCTTCTGCAGCGAGGCCCGCGCTTTCCGGGCTTCGACCTGAGCCCTGGCGATCTCGTCGTCCAACACGCTGCCGGCCTGCCAGCTGCGCCACTGCGCATGACCATAGGTCGCAACAAAGCCAAGAAGGACGGTTGCGACGGCAGCGGTCCAGGCGCGCCGCGCAAACCGATCGCGCGCGCGGGCGGGGCAGATCGCCGCCAGGCTGAGCGCGTCGGGCCTCAGCATCTGTCCAGCATCTGCGATGCTCAGCGAGGCGAGATCGCCGCCGACCGCCTTGATCGCCTCCAGCGCCGCCGCCACGGTCCTCTTCTTGACGACGAGGTAGGACGAGCCGCCATCCGCCCTGTCGGCAAAGACGATATGGACCTTCGACAGGTCGATCGGCGTCGAGGCCATCAGGTCGAGCTCGGCCATGTCGCGCGCCTGCCGCACGGGCAGCCGCCGCGCGCCAAGCTGCCGCTTAAGCAGAATCGCGCTGTCGACGCGGATGGCTACAGAAGGATGCCTGCGGCCGGAGCGCAGGAGTGCCGCGATCTCGTCCGGGGTGGCATCGAGCGGCAGCGGCGGCGACTGGAATTCAGGCCCACCCGCCGCATGCACGCGGATGCCGTCGTCGGCAATGGTAGTGGTGAAGTCGGAAGGTTTCGGCTGCCTTGTCATGCGGGCAAGGCTCGTCCAGGCAGCGCAAAGCTCATCGCGCCACCAGTCGAACCCATCCAGGACCTGTGCCTTGTACGTCGCCATGACGCCCCACCCGGTAGCCGCGGCTGATTCTCGGCCGGGCGTGCGTTTGTAGTTTACAGGCGGTGTTGGGCGCGCGTGTGAAACAAGATGGGGACGAGGCTTATTAATCACAGGTTTGTGGCGAGCGCGGACTGCCTGGGCTAAGGCTAACCTATGCCGCCGGTGAGACGGTCCTCTTCCACTGCAACGGTGCCCTTTTGGAATAGTCCAGTCTGAGCGTGCGCTGCCTCACGGACGCGAGGCATTTTGGGAGAGGCGATGAGAAATCGGCTGATAAAAAGGTTTGCACTGGCACCGTAATCCTCGGTGATAGATGGCGCCGTCTATGTGCCGGAGAAGTACGAGGGTCAGCCGCCGGACCCCGACAGCACCGCCGCGCCGACATGGTGCTGCGGCTGGTCAGGCTGACTCCGCAGCGGCTGAGAGTGCCGCAGATGCTGCACCAAGGCATGCTCAACAGGCAGATCGCCTACGAGCTGCAGGCGGGCGAGACGACGGTCAAGGCGCATGTCTCGGAGATCCTGCGCAAGCTCAACGTGTAGAGCAGGACGCAGGCGGCGATCGAGGTTTCGAAGCTCGACAATGCGGAGCTTTTTCGGGATCAGGCGGGGTTTTGAGGAGGTTCAATCAGTTAGCGCCGAAATAAGTGCACTGTCACCGCAATTCAGGAGCGAGGAACTCCCACTGCGAGCATGACAGGCAATTAGTGCACCGTCACCGTAATTATTGTCCTCCCCATTGCTGCGTTGCGTGCGACAGGCCGGGAACGATGATCCGGGCAAGACGAGCCACATGCTTAGTTCAGGGGCGACGGACTTCAACAGCGAGCATGGCAGGTGACTGGGTGCACTGTCGCTACAACTCCACAAATCGACTAATGTGTGTCATATATGTATTATACAATACCGGACTTCTCTTTCAACTCCCTATGCCAGTCAAAATTGCTACTTTGTACACTTTTTGATACGTACACGGTCCTTTTCCCAAAAGACACCCTTTTTGAAATATTTTTTGTAAAATTGGTAATATCTTTATACAGCGCAATGAGGTTTTCATGGGGACGTATGTGCTCACCGTTGCTTCTTACAAAAAAAGTAGTATATCCTATCGAAATGTAGAAGAAAAATCCTTGGAGGGCAGCGAACCTCCTCGATCTCATTTTTAAGTGCCCGTCGCCTTCCAGCTCGATGAACATACTCCACTTATGGCCATCTTTTTCGAACTTTGCTACCTTTGGCAGATCTTGGGCAAAACTAGGATTTTTGATAGCTATATATGTATTTTCGGATGAAGTTAGATCATCGACACCGTTGCTAATAATACTCTTTACCGAATCTGAGTTGGCTCGAATGTACCATATTTGCGAATCGTAGGCGAGCAAGCGGGAAAGCATCTTTCGATAGTCTTCTTCGATTAGGATAAATTCACATATTGCCATATTAACCTGTTTCTTGCTTACCTTGGCGTCACCAATAGTCGGTTCACTCCTACTGCCCTGATGTGTCAGTGGCTGGAGGCTCTACCTTGTTGCTATTTCCATCGGATTTCCCTTTCCCTTGCCCTTGGCCGACGCCGTGGGTTTCATTTGGGATGCCTAGGCGATCATACTCGTCTTCACGTGCACGATTTCTTTTGCCATTCGGCCTACGTTCAGCTTCAAAAACTTTCTGTGTCTTGCCGTTTTCGTCCTGCACTTGTACGTCTGGTCGCCTGTTTGAATCATAACCTCCAAGAGGGCTCTCTACAGCGACCGTAGATCCTGGAGGGTGTAGACCTTTGTCTACTTCCTGCTGTGCCTTGTCTGCAAGGTCCTTCACCTTTTGCTGATGGTCGATCGCCCCCTTGCTTCCATTAGGATTTGGCGGGGTTTTGGTTTCCTTGACGGCAATCTTTACTCCGGTTTTTACCTCAGCCTTTGCTAGAGCCCTCGCAACCTTGCTCGATCCGGCCGGAAGGCCCGGTATAGCAGCGGCAACAGCATCGACGCCTAAATCAACCCAACCATTCTGCCAAGATTCGTTGTCGTCCGCGAAGTAACCATAGCCAATCACCCCAACATCGTATGCTATGTTAGCGGCATCCCATGCGGTGTCGATAATGTGTCCATTTGCGTCACTCTTGTTGACAGGATCATTCTGAGCATAGGCATACCGATTGGTACCAACGCCCGGCAGCGTCGGGTCCCAATCATCCGGCGAGATGAAGCGCCCCAGCACAGGATCCATGTATCTGGCATTGAGGTATAGCAGCCCGGTTTCCGGATCGAAGCGCTCGCCAATGTATCCTTTCTGCGTCTGGAAGCCTGAGTTGAGGCGCTCGCCATAGGTGGCATAGTTGGTGGCTTCGGTGATGGCGCCGGCGCCGTCGGTGACCATGCGCACCGAGGCCAGGTGATCGCGGTGCAGGAAGTATTTTGCCGCTCCGACCACCTTGATGTCGGGATGCGGATAGCGGGTGTAGATCTCCGCTCCTGGTGTCGCGGGGTCGATTTCGACGGAAGCGTCGGGATAGAGCGTGGTGGCGAAGGTCGAGGCTTTCTTGGCTCGAGCGCCGTCAGGACCATAGCTGAGGTTGACGGTGTTGGAGGCGAGGCTGACGGTCTTCAGCCGGTTGGCCTCGTCCCAGGTCAGCGTGCGAGAGCCGTCGGAAGTCAGATTGCCGTTGGCGTCATAGGCCATGGCGTTGGCGCCGACACTGATTGGCGCATGCGGCCTTGGTGCACTCGCGGCGGGATAGACATAGGTGCCCGCAACACGGGTGCGCGAGGTGAGATTGTCGTTGGCGGCATAGACAAAAGTTTCGTCTAGCGTGTTGTCGCCGAGATTGTCCGACGAGGTCAGCCGGTCGGCATTGTCATAGCCATAGGTCCAGCTGTCGGAGGCGGTGAGCCCCGTCGTGCCGGTGATGCGGCCAAGGTTGTCGCGGGCATATTGATCGTCGAGGAGGACGGTCGCGCCCTTCGAGGTGGTGACACGCGTCACCCAGCGCCGTGTCGGCGAATAGGTGAAGCTGGTTTTCACGCCGTTGGCGTAGTTGATCTCCTTCGTCTGCCCATCGGCCTCATAGAGCGTCGAGGTGATGAAGCCGGAGGCGGAGGCAAGCTTGTTACAGGCCGTGTATTGCAGCGGTGCGGCGGAAGTGCCGAAGTCGAGCTGAACCGGCAGGTACTGCGTGGCGATCGGCTGCCCTGAGGCATCGCGGGTGGTGACGGTGATATGGGTCAGCGTGCCGATCGTGGCATCCTGGCGCGCAACCTTGCCAAAACCGTCATACTTGAAGCTTTGCGTGGCGGCGGGATTGGTCGAGGTGGTGAGCTGGCCGATGTTGTAGGAGCCGGCAGATGCCTGATCGTAGCTGTTCTGCGTCAGCGTCACCGCGCTGCCACCGGAAGGTGTTGCCGTCTTCAGCGTCAGCCGGTCCATCTGGTCGTAGGAAAGGTTGGTGACGGTGCCCCTAGCGTCGGTCTGGCTGATGAGCCGATTGGCGGCATCGTAGACATAGGTCCAGCTGCCGAGATCGGGATCGGTTGCCGACAGCCGGTTGCCCAGCATGTCGTAGCTGTAGGACCAGTTGGAGCCGCCCGGATCGGTCACCCCGATCAGCCGGCCGAGCGCGTCGTAGCTGCGGTTCTCCGGCAGATTGAGCCCACCGGCATCGCGGACAATGGCCGCGATGTCCCCATGCGTTGTCCATGCTGTCTTGGTCGGATGACCGAGCTCGTCGGTAGCAGTCACCGCGTTCAGTCGTGGGTTGACGCCGGTGCCTGTTGAGAGCTCGTTAAGATAGGTGCGCTGGCTGGCATCGGGATTGACCGTCAGCGTCAACCGGTCGGCCCAGTCATAGGAGTTGGTCGTCCACTGCGCCGTATCGCCGTTGAAGCGCGGGAAGGCGGTGCGCAAAACATTGCCGCGTGCATCATAGGCGGTCTCAGTGATGCGTTGCGGCCCTGTCGCCGTCTCTCCGGGGCTCTCCAGCCTCCAGACCCGGCCGAGCCCATCATAGTACGTGCGGTGATAGTCTGAACCGGCGTCGTTGGGCAGCGGCGTGTATGTGGTGATTGATTGAAGGCCCGGATTGCCTTCGTTCTCGAAGCGAGTCGCGATATAGGCGCCGGTGACGCTCTGCGAGACCTGGTAGGGACGGCAGAAGGGATCGTAGGTGAAGGTCCTCACCAGGCCGTTGACATCAGTCTTGGTCGCCGGCAGGCCGCAGACCGGGTTGAAGGTCGCGGTCGAGACGAAGCGGGTGTCGGCAGACTGGCCGCCGGTGGCAAAATAGCGCGGCACCCGCTCCGTCACCGGATAGAGATGATAGGTCGCGTCATAGTCCCACTCGGTCTTGTGGCCGAGACCGTTGGTGGCCGCGATTTTGTTGCCGTAAGCGTCGTAGGCAAAATACTGGTTCACCGTCTTGGTCAGGCCGGGATCAGTGAAGGCCTGCACCCAGGTCAGGTTGCCCTTGGTGGGCACCGCCCAGACATCGGTGCTGCCGTCATAGTAGTTGTGCTTGTAGGCGACATAGGGGTCGCTGGCGGTGAGCCCGGCATGTGTCCGCTCGGCAATCAGCGAAGAGACGATATAGGCCGTAGTGTTTGGCGAGAAGAAGCGCTCGGTCCAGGTCTCGTCGCCGCTGACATCGGTGCGGCCATAGTCCTTCAGGCTGACGATGTTGTTATAGGCATCGAAGCCGCGCTCGACCCGAAGCGTGCGCGTGACATTCTCGGTCAGCGTTGTCTCGGTTGCCGTGTTCTGCACGGTGTAAGGTTTTGTCGCCGTGTTGACGGCATAGGTCTCGGCCACCTGCTTGTGCAGGGTGCCGGCACCGTCCTTCCACACTGTCAGCGACGGCAGGCCGTAGCTCGCCAGATCCTGGCGATAGGTGGTCGTCACGGTGGGTGCCGCCGTCTCGCCATTGGCCAGCGGCCTGGTCTCGACAATCGAGGCGAAGCCCAAAAACTTGCGCGCCGCCGGATCGTATTTGCCGCCCGAATAGGCGTAGGTGCTCACCGCCGTCTGGCCACGGCCGTCGCTTACCGACAGCTTCGTCACCGCATGCACCACCTGCGGCAGATAGTTGTTCGTCCAGGTGGACGACGGCCTGTACTCGACCGCAACCGTCCCGCCGAGCTCCGTCACGATCTGCTTGATGAGGTTCGGGTTGCCCGTCCCGGCGTTCGAGATGATCATCGAGCTGTAGTTGGTGAAGTCCGGCAGCCCATCCCCGTTGAAGTCGCCGACAACAGTGCCCGCCGTCAGCGAAACCGGCAGTGTGAACTGCACCGGCGTCATCGTTGTCGACGAGGGGCGCAGCGAGAACACTCTCACCGTGCCGGTTCTACCCGGCTGGCTCGTTATTGTGCCGCCAATGGTGATGACGTCAGTACGTCCATCGTTGTCGAAATCGCGCACCACAGCAGAGGCGCCTGCCATCGGAGAGACCGTATAGCTCTTGAAACCAACCCCGGTCGAAAGCCAGACTTGGCTGTTGCCGTTGGTGCCGTTGTAGAGAAGGACGTCGGTCGCCCCGTCACCATTGATGTCGGCGAGCGCGCAACTGCCTATGCCCCCATCGTAGGCGCCGGCGGAGCATGCAATGCCATACGACGTACCGCCCGGCTGCCATTTGCCGTTCGACAGCACACCCTTCGTTGAGGTTCCGTTGGGGCCCCAGTAGAGCGGCTGCTGTTTGCCGTTGCCAAGGAAATCGCCGACGCCGTTGACGCGGTAAGTGGAGCCGCTGGGGTTTACGGCATCAACCCCGTTTCCATCAGCGTCCGCAACTATTGCTCTGGCGGCAACAGCGTTACAAACCGCTTCGTAACCTGTTGGCGCCGTCGGCGAGCAGGCCGCCTTGGTCAATGCCAGAGAAGCATCAGTCTTAACGATCGCTTTGGTCGTGGTAGTAGTGGTATGGCCTGTTGCACCGTTTGTGTACGACGTTGTTACGGAGTCCGCGAAATCCATTGTGTTCTTTGTCGCAAGGAAACGGCCCGGTTCGATGAAAAGGCTCGGCGGATTGTCGGCTTGTGAGCCGAGCACAATCTTGTTCGTCGTAGACAGCGATCCGGTAGCAGCGAATTTGTAAAGGTATTCTGTCTGTGTGTAGGTCGTGCTAGGCGTACCGTCGTGACCACCGCTGTCGTATGTGCTGCTAGACAACACACCGAAGACCTCGTCCCGACCATCAAAGTCCAAATCGCCGACCTGCCCCGGTTCTAGCCTCGTGGGCGCGCCACTTACCGTCGCATACACTCCGTCAGCATTCTGATAGGTCATCTGGGCGATGACCTTTGACGTCCCGCCGGTTATGGTCCCGTCGGCGGCGATGGTAGCATCGGTGCCGTAGCGGGTGGCCTGGGTCAGCCGCGAGGTGTTGGAGAACGGCGCCTGGTCGTAGATGAGCTTGTAGGCGCCGCGCACCGCGCCGGACACCGTGATGCCGATCGTCTTGATGCGTTTGTCGGTCGCCGAGATGTCGCGGCCATTGCCCATCAGGATCAGGTCGGGACGGGTCTCGTAGTAGAACTGGATGCTGGCGCCGTTATAGGTGATGCTTGACGGATAGCAGGTGGGGCTGGCCGGGCAGGTGTAGCTGTAGGTGACCGTGTTGCCGTTGGTGTCGGTGACCGAGGTCAGCAGCCAGCGATAACTGAAGGCGAGATCGTAGGCCGGCGTTCCCGCTCCCGGATTGAGGTTGGCGACGGCACCCACCGAGCGGAAGGTCGAGACCGTGCCGTCCCTGTCGGTCACCTTCCATTCATTGGTGGTGCTGTTCAGCGCAATGCGGCGGTAGCTCTCATTCTCCGTCGCATGCGTGCCGCCGGTCGAGCATGAAGGAGAAACCATGCCGGCAACGCAGGCCACCATCGCCTGGCCGTCGAGCAGATAGATGTCGTTGGCATCGTAGGCCGGCATTCCGTAGCCGGGTGTTGCCCGCTCGATGACATCGATGCCGTCGAGCCCCCAGGCATAGCCGAGCCAGCCCTGGTAGAGGCCGCCGAGCTTGGTCTTGCGCGAGGAATTGTAGTTGAGCGCGATCTGCGGCTCGATGTCGTGGAAGGCCGGCGCATCGATCGCAATCGAATAGCCGAGGTTGCCGTTGCCGGCGGCCTTGGGCAGGTCCACCTTCGGCGTCCCGATCGCCTCCGGATCGCCGCTGGTTGTCGTGGTTGTTGCGGCTGCAGTCGCCGCCGCCGTTGCGGCGGACGATTCCTCAGGCGCAGCCTCGCCATCGGTGGTCTTCGCCGCTGCCGTGCCCGACTTGGCGGCGTCACTGTCCGCCCCATTGCCGGCCGAAGCTGCATCCGATGGCGCGGCGCCGATCTTGGCTGCTTCGTCCGGGCTCGACTGCGTACCGCCGGAACCGGCGGCCTGAGACTGATCGGATGCCCCTGAGCCATCAGGGACCGTCGCACCCGATCCGAACCCTGCCCCGCCATTGCCAAAGCCATTTGCCGGCGCAGCTGTATTGCCCGGAGAGCTTTGCTGCTCCTGCGCAACCGCTACTGCGCCCGCACTTTCGCTAATATAAGAGACAACAGAAACATCCGCGCCGACGACGCCCGCGGCAAGCACTGCCGCGCCAACAAGCAACCGCTTCATGAAACCCCCAAGCCAAGTTGCTTATCGATACTCAATCCGCACTTGCCTGATACGACACAAGGCCGTCACAGTCACTTATCCACAGAGTTATTTTACGGCCCGACGTAGCGCGCCCAAATGATAGACAAATCTTGTGACCGAGAACCGGACATGCACTTAGATTGGCTTTGCGCACCATTCAAATGACGAACTCAGTGCCCGTCTCAGACATATTGACAAGCCAAGGACATCGCCCAGCAGCTCCCTCCCAAGCACGTTTGACTACTAGTCAGCTTCATCTCGCGGGTGATCGTCGACTTCAAAGTCACCGATAACCTAAGCCAAATCGACGGTTTAGGCGCCCACACAATTAGGACCTTGGCCCTGCCTCACGTCGAGGCCAGATGATGAAAAGAACGGACATAGGTGGAAGAAGGTTGGGCTATGCCGCTGGGCTGGCCAGCGATTTCTCCAGCCTTTCGAGAGAGACGTCGGTTATTACCTGCTGCGTCAGCTTGCAGGCCAGGGTCTCTGTGGCGATGAAGGTGCCGCACTCGGACAGTTTGTTGACGGGCGCGCCGCCCAGGCACATTGTGAAATACCGACAGGACTGGTGGCAGAGGGCTATTCCCTGCCAGATATCGGAGCGAAGTTTCTCGAAGGAGGCGCTCTTGAGAACAGATGCGAGCGTCGCATCCGGCAGCCGGCCGATGATGAAGTCATCGTAGGTCTTGCTGGATAGCCCCGCAAGCTCCGGCGAAAAGGTGAACAACTCTCCGCCGACGCCGACTGTCACCATCGCAAAGGGCATGTTCTGCGAATTCGCCGACACGCTGCCCAGTCCTGGATGCCTCAGCATTGCCAGGACGTTTCGATATTCGCGCACGCGCAATAGGGGCGCCATCCTGTCGGACTCCACAAGCACGGTCTCGAAGAACGCGCGGAAGTCGTCGACCACACCCGGGCGCGCCAGGCTCGAGCCGGCATTCGCGCCCTCGACCTCCTCGATATTGAAGCCAACGTCCTCGATGCCCTCGTCGCGGAAAAATTCCATCAGCTCGCGCCCATGGCTGAGCGAGGCATTGGTGATGACGCAGATGACATGCAGCGCGACGCCCCGGGCCTTCAACAGCCGCAAGCCTCTCAGCGCCTTGGCATGGGTGCCGCCTCCCGACCGGGTGCGCCGGCGGGCGTCATGTAGAAAGGCGGGCCCGTCGATGCTGACGCCCACGCGAACGCCATGCGCCAGAAAAAGATCGCACCAGGCATCGTTGATGAGCATGCCGTTGGTTTGGATCGCGTGCGGGACGGACGAGCCCATAGGCGCCTCGGCGGCCACGCGCGCGAAAGCCTCGGCGTACCAGTCGGGCGGCACCACCAGCGGTTCGCCGGCATGCCAGACTACCGTGAAGTCGCGGGCCTGCAGATTGGCCTCGAAAATGAAGTGGGCCGCCGCGGCTACGGTCTCATGGCTCATCACCCGCCGGTCGCCCCTATGCGGCAGGTAGCAATAGTCGCAGTCGACATTACAAAACGCCGTCGGCTGCATGATCAGCAGCCTGGTCACGCCCGCAAAATCACCCGCCTTCAGAAATTGCTCCATCCGTTGAACCAGTTGGGGAAGTTCGGGAAATTGGGGAAATTGGGGAAGTTCGCGAAATTCGGGAAATTCGGGAAGTTCGGGAAATTGGGAAAATTCGGAAACTGCGTCAGCTGCATCTCCTCGTCGGTTAGTGGCTGCAGCTTCAAGCCGAGAGTATCGAGGTAGCGCTGGCGAATGATTGACAGGCGTTCGACCGCCGGCGTCGGCGGCGGGTCTACGGCCTCGCGGGCCCTGGCGTCAGTCGATATCGCCGCCAGTGCGGCCAACAGGGCGAGGCTGCGTGTCGGTGTCATGGGGAACCTGCCTGAGCAGGATGACAATCCTGTCCGTCTGGATATGGCGGAAGTTTCTGCAGATAGAAGCGCGGAATCTCGTTCACACCCAGCGACGTGTCATTAAAGTGCCCGAGAATATTACGGCCTAGCTCGCAAGTCAGGTTCTGCCACCGGGAAGCGATTAGATCCTTGGCCACCTGGGGCCTCCGATCAAATTTCCGTACAATCCGATCGTCGCTCTGAATCCACAAGTAATTTCCGTCTGAATCAAAATTCACAGGTCGCCTACCGATATAATTAAACTCATCTACCGGATTTGGATCATCACCTTCAAACACCTGCAACTGGACCTGGCAATACTCAGAGTTGTCGACGCATGCCGTGTCGTTTGAAGAGAGTTCAGTATACTTTCCGACGATTTTTTCAACTGTACTCACCTGTTTCGCAATCCTGCACTCCCGGCTTTCTGGCAATCCGCCTACTCCACAAGCAGGGGAGAGAGTTTCAAATTTGCCAAAGGCATCCGAGTCGACCATCTGGGTCGAGTAGCCCCTATTCGTCCACAGGACGCCCATCTGCGGTCCGACATTTGCCACTTCGCGCGACCCTTTGCGGATGCTTTTGACAGGGACAACGAAGCCGACCACAGTGTCGTTACTTACGTAGTATGATGTTTCTATATTGGTTAAATCTATCGGATAATCTGTAAACAATGCAAGGGAGGACCATGATTGAAGCGGCCGAGTTGCGTAAGCCTGCAGATACCACCTCGGACTATTACCTGTCGTTTGGTTCCACTGAGTTAATATGACATATGGTTGAAGAGGTTGAGAGCCCTTATTGCTTATGACCAACATCGTTGCTGAGTCGCTGGAGGCACAAAGCTCCGAAATCGATCCAAGCTCGTTTACACCATCAAAATCGCGAAACTCCTCAGACTTCCCACTCGCGTACTGCAGGACGCCATTGTGGAATGTATAACGCACCTCAGTGGGTCCGGTGCGCCCGTCCTTTCTACTGAAAAGCGCTTCTTTCCCGGCAGAAGGCGACAGGCATGTGGCCTTTTCGTGTTTAAAGTTGCCTCCGCCAAGGGATTGGCTTGTGCTCTGGGCGAAAGTCGAGTCAACTGGCACAAAAGTGAGATCGCTCAGCACCTGGCGCGCGCGATGCATGATTCTGCCCCGCATCTTGTTGCGCTCTTTGTCGATTTCGCTGTCGGCGCCGTTCCAGTCGTCGCTGGATTCGAGTGCGTTTAGCGCAAGCCACAGGTCACGGTCTCTATACAGGGGTCTGCTAATGCCCCCACCTATCTCAGTTGCCTCGAACCCAACCAGTCCGATTTTTGCTATCGTGAATCTAAATAGATTAAGTTCTTTTTGTCCATTTAGATAGTATATTGCCGCGAAACAAAATACAAGAATACAGGAAATGGCAGAAACGACAGCAAGACGTCTCTGACTTATTTTCTTGTCGCGCTCAGCTTTTAACCTTTCGGTTACTGCCGCTTTCCTTTCGGCCTCAGCCGTCGCTGCGTAGGCGCTGGCCGTCTCCGCCGCAGCCTTTGCGGCGTTGGCCTTTGCCTCGGCTTCTCGGCTTTCGGCTCTTGCTCTTTCCGCTTCGGCGTTGGCAGCTTTGGTCTGTGCCGCGGCCATCTCCGTCTCGGCCTTCGCAGCTCTCTCGTTAGCCAGAGCAGCTTGGGTGGCCAATTCGAAGGGCTTCCTGCGGGCCTGGCTCGCACCTGTGCGAACACTATGAAGCTGTGCGAGAAATCGGGATGCATCGAACGGCATGCTGGCTGTCTGGAAACGTCGGATCTCGTTACTGATCCATTCCTGGCTCGCCCAACCGGATCGAGTGACGGTCCGCTCAGATGCTGCAGACTTCTCAACCGGAGGGACAGCCAGCTGCGCGTCCCCCTCCATATCGCCGATCACCGCGCTTAGGTCCGCTTCGCCGCTGGCAGTGACGATATCCTCTGGCACGGGAACTTTCGGGGGGGCGTTCAGTGCTGTGTAGACCACACGAAGAATGTTGGAGGCCTTGCCCGCTTCCTCCACCCAATCCGAGTATTGCCTCCAATTGCGGATAAAAGATTCGTGGAATACAGAATATTTGGATACAGGTTCGCCGCTTTCACGCGAGCCTGGGTCGGTCCGCTTCTCAATCAGGGTAGCGTACTCAAACTCCCTCAGCGCGGCGATGAGCGGCCTCTCGAACCTGGCCGCTCGCTCAACCTGCTGGCCTTCGCCGTTGGGCGGTACGAGCCTTTCCACTTCACTCGAGACCGAGAGCATCTCGTCGACCGATTGCCAATCGCGAACCACTCTGCGGCGATCATCCTGGCGAACCATGCTAATAAACGCGCCCTTGAGCACCGTCCGCGCCAAATCCTGTGTCTCGCGCGACGGATCCCCGGCAACCTTGCACCAGGCTTTGATCGCCTTTCCGTATACCGTATCGGCACGGCTGTTGAGGACGCGAGCGAGGCGGTTTTGCTCTTTGGGAGGGCCGTCGGGGGGCAGCGCAGTTCTTCTTTTTGCGGGCCTCCTCTGGACTAGATCTTCCCATTCGGGGATGGCCGACAACGACGCGCTATCGATTGTGAGGCGGGTGTCGTCATTCGCCTCGTTCAGCCATGCGCCGACCGAACTGTCCCACAACAGTCTGAGGAAGTGCTGTAAGAGCGGGAGCGCGTCGGCGCGGTGGTCCGCCTTGCCACCGGCAAATTCATTGTAGGAGTCGGCAATGACATCGACGGCTTTCTCTTCGTAAGGCCAGTTGACGCCCAGGCTGTCTAAGAGATCAAAGCCTTGCAGGGTCAGCCTGCCAGGTTCTATGATGGCCTGCCTCACATTGTCATGTGATACCAGTTCCACAAGGTGGACAGAGCGATTGACGACGTCCGAGATGCCTTCCAACTCGGAGCAACGGTGGAGTTCCTCACTGCGCATTGAGGCAACGAGATAAAGCTCAGGCGCTCCCTGCTGCTCGGCCTGATCGACAAATCGGATGAAATCGAAAATCGCCGACTTTTCCGAGTTGTCAGGACAGCGGAATATCTCCTCGAACTGATCGATGCTCACCAGCAGACGGGGGGGGCCGGCGCGACGTGGGTGGAGGTGACGGTCCAACCTCTCCAGTTCCTCCTGAACAAACAGAGCCAGAGCTGGCGCGACCGAGGTTGTTTGCCTTTGATGACGAGGGCTCCACAGCCGTACCTTTAAGAGCGCTTCCACACTTTGTGTGGCGGTAGCGCGAAGGTCGCCAGGGCCTGTCGACGGAGCAACATGCGCCTCGATCACATCAAGCGCCCGCCTGACTTTCTTCACAAATTTTGGGCTTTTCTCGGTAAGGTTCGGTTCCTGAGCCTGAACCTCACGGAAAATCGCGCCAACGATCATCGTCGCCAGTGCAGACAAAAACTCCTGCATAGGGAGTTCGGCGGGCCGACACTCGGCGACATACCAGTTCCCCCCGCCATCCTTCATCCGCAGCGAATGAATGTCGGCGAGCAGCCCTGCTTTGACGATCGAAGACTTGCCCGAACTCGATCCGCCAATCACCATGATCACATGCCGGGCGTTGCCATTTGCCGAAGTCCCGCCGAGCGCCGCACGCAATGCTTCGATTTGATTGGTCCGTGCACGAAAAATGTGAGCTTCGTTAACGTTGAAGCTGCGCAGCCCGGGATATGGATTGACCTTCGTCGACTGTGGCCGACTGGCCTCCTCACGCCATTTGGCACGGAAGGCGGCCTTCCTGGCGCGAAAGGCTTTGCTGGCGCGGAAAGCCGCCTTCCTTGACGACGAACGTTGGTTCACGTTGATGAGGGCATCCGATATCGTCATCTGGCGAGAAATCGCGTTTTGTCTTTCCCGTCTAGGCGTCCAATTGAGCTTTCATCCATGCCTTCGCCCCATTGAAAGCACGTTCGTCGGGCTGATATTCACCCGCCTCCTGCCGAAACTTCACCACTCGCCAGTTTCCATTGGCACGGTCAGTCAGTTCGGTATCAAGCCGTTTGCCTTCTATCATCACAAGTATGTGCAAGATGCGATCTGGAAACAGGTCCCCCTTATCCCGGAAACCCTTTGCCACCCCGTCGCGGATACGGGCGGTGATACTCGTAAGGTAGTCTTCAAGGCGCCGTGTCCCCCGGCTAACATCACAAGTGGCAACAATGTTCTTCTGGGGGCGCCGCCCAAAATTTAGGGCGGCCTCGTACAAAGGGTCATCGGTTCCGGCGACTTGGAATGAGAATGGCACAACGCACTCGTCCTCCGGCGGTTCTCCGTTGCCGCCCACCAGAAGGCTGAGATGCCTCTTGAGCGCCTTCCTGAGCTTGGTATCCAACTTTCCGTCGACGATCACCTCCTCTACCGCGACAAAGGCCTTCGGACTTTCAGCCTTCTCCAGTCCAGCGCGCCGACGAACCAGTAGTGCGAAGTCCTTCGGAGTATCATTATTAATTTCAACTCCGTCCTGCCTCCTGGATCGCGTGCTGTCGGGCTTCCAGAGCAATCGACGCTCCGAGGCCCTGGCGACCAATGATTTCAATAGACCGAGCGGCCTTAAACTGCACAGATGGAGATAATCTTCAAAGGCAGTTGCCTTGTCTTCCAAATCCTTCTCGCCGACATGCTCAATCAACAGCGGATTTTTTGCCGTATCGAACTTCGCCTGGAGATCGCTATGAAGTGTTAATTCCTCACCCCCGTCATCCCAGGGGTCGATGATCGCCAACGAGTTGTCCTGGCCCAGCGCCTCCTTCAACGCGTTGAATCGCCCCAGATCGCCTTCGGCAGTTATCTTTCCGCCCACCACAATGACTAGGTCGTTCTCAGCGGGCAAGGGCTTTACGCCTGAAGTGTCGGCGCTTGGATTCGCGGGAACCAAAGTTTCTTTTGGACTATGCTGGTCGCCTGGCGGCGAAGCGACTATGGGCTCGAGCTCTGACGGTGCAACCCCCTCTTTAGCCAAAACCTGATCATCTGCTGTCCCTAATTCTACATAACCTGATGGTATTTTAATGTCTATATCGCCTTCTTCATCTGGTTCTGCTGTCGAGAAAAATTTCTTCACTTTCGCTTTCTGCGCTCTTAACTCGACCCGATTCTTGGTGTTAAACAAAAATAGAAACGGTAAAACTTGGAAATCCCATTTCAACTGAAGTTCGTTCCAGAATGAATCGCATCGATCTTTGTTGGCTCCGATAAAGGCTATCTTCGGATACGATCTTCTGTCACTTGCGGCATCAAGAGCCAGATTAAAGATGTTTCTGATCACATGCCCCGCTGGACCATCAAGTCCTTGCATACAAGAAATTACAATGCATTTCGCGTATTCAAAGTCGGGCCTTTCGTCGTCGAAACTTCCCTGGACTTTTCGGTCCGCAATCGACGTAAACTCGTCTTCTCTATAATACTTAGTAACGTACAATTCAAGATTTATCGCGTCTGAAAATTCACTCTTTAATACCGATATATTTCCATTACTGTCATCAATAATCCACAAAGCTCCCTTTTCTTTCTCTTTTGTAAGATAATCTATTTGCCTGTCTATTTTTTCTTTGACCAAAGGCTGGCCTTTAAATCTGTCGGAAATTACTTCCAACCATTTCTGCATATTTTCCGGATTTTTATATGATTTAGCTGCAATATCTTTCAAAATTGCGGGCCGGTCGACTTCCTGGAAATTTCCATCCTCGTCTGGCTTTGCGATAGTTGAACTAAGGTTAAGGGGAGGGCGTGGCTCAATTTTGATGATGGCATTAAACACGCCAATGTCTGGGAAAGCCCGCTCCAGCACCTGGCTGAACTGACTCTGAATACTTGGACCGTACCAGGCCACCACGCGACCGCCCTCCTGGGATAGTAGCACTAAAAAGTGTAACGCTATGGGAACGGTCGCGCAAGTCTTGTAAGCAACGGAGGGTGTGATGGATTGGAATTCGCTCGATCCCGACAAGCAAAAGGTACTGGCCGGCATCTTGTTGCGCAACTGCAAGCGTACCGAAATAGATCGTGCTATCTCGATGGGCTTTCGGCCTAGTGACAGTCTCGATACCCTAACACGGAAAGATAGTGAACTGCCTGCGGCTGAGAGTGCTGCGCAGCGGCTCAGTGATCTCATTGCTCTGGCGGTCGAAAATGAGCGGCTAGGGTCTCTTGTAAAAGGACTGCAACTGATCAAACTTGGGTCGGTAACCTTTCGCAACCTAGCCGATCTGGTGGAAGTTGGAGCATCCGAGGTTTCCATCTCCGGCATACAGGGCTTCGAATTTCAGGGCGCCGCCAACCGGCTCGGAATCGTCGATTTCGATGATCTTTTGAAGCGCTTGGCGGAGATCAAGGAGGCAACCTGTCGCTTCATCCTACCTCAGGGCGAGAGTAGGAGCTCGATAGGCACCGGCGTTCTGGTCGCCGAAGATCTCGTCTTGACCAATTGCCATGTGCTTGAGGCCGTGATTGGCCCTGATTTTACTGGCAAGCGAATGATGCCCCCCGCAGGATTTGCCTGCGAGTTCGGCTATTCAAGCACTGATAAATCCAGTGTGGTAGCTCCACTTGCCGCCAGTGAAAGCTGGGTGATCGCCCTTAGTCCGAAGGCTGCCAATGGCAAGGCTGCCGCTTCATCGCCCACCAAGGACCTGGACTATGCCCTGGTGAGGCTTGCGGCGCATCCGGCGTTGACGAACGGCCAGAAGCGGTGTTTCGAAAAGCCAGCCAATATCGATCCATTCGAGGCGGGGGTGCCGATATTGGTTGTGCATTATCCAGGCCAGGAGCGTCTGAGTGCTTCATTTGGAAAGACAGTCCAGAATGACGGCGCACAGACGCGTGTGCGATACGACGCGGATACAGAGGCGGGGACGTCAGGGTCAGGCGTCTACCGGCTGCCTAAGTGCTCGTTGATCTCCCTGCATCAGGGAGCAAACAGGTCAGGAGGGTACAATCAAGGCATTCCGATCCAAGCCATTTTGCAAGACAGCTTGCAGAGGGGCAAACAATGAGCTCTCGCGGCTCCGGCCCAAGGCATCCAGAATCTCTGGATGCGAAAGCAGCGCGCCTAGAGGAACGGCTTAAGCAGATCGCGCCGGGAGGGTTGCTTACAAAGCCGAATGGCGAATCGATGACAATTGAGGCAGCCGGATCTTCGTTGATAAGACGCGCCTCTCCGTTCGACGGTCCGTCCAACACGCTTTCAGCGACCTCACTGGAGCAGATCGTCGCAAGCGGCATCGAGGCAATTCGACACGTCGCCGAGGGCGGGGGGCGACTTGGTGATGACAGTACCGATGGACTTCTCAACCTCGAAGCTGTCATCAATGCGGTCGAGCGCGTCTCTTGGTATGTCGAAGATGACGACTATCTAGTCAACATCCGCCCCATCGACGATGGTTTGGACGGTCTTTGGCGCGATAGGTTCGAAGGCGAGCGCGTGCGCGTCAAAAAGGTCTGCTCGAGCGTCGCCGCGATCATGATCGACGGCGCCCCGATCGGCACCGGGTGGCTTGCCGCGACAAACACGTTGGTCACCAACGCCCACGTTGCTTTTAACCTCTGTTACCGCAAGCCGGGTCTGTCGCCGAGCGACCCGCGGGATCGCTGGCGCATGGCGAGCGGGCGATGTTTCACCGCAGCCTTCCGCTTCGAGCACGGCAATATCGGCGATGCGAACAAGCATATCAGCGTGCCCATCGAAGATGTGCTCCACGTGGAGACCTCGCAGCATCCGGACCTTGCCGTCTTTCAAATCGCGCCGTCGACGGAGTTCGCCATGCCCGAGCCTCTGAAGCTCGAGCTTGTGCCGCCAACGCAAGGAGACCGGTCCGGCAAGATAGTCTATACGGTCGGGCATCCGATCGCGGACCTCCAGGACGACGCCGCAAACGTCGCGTTGTCCTTCGGCGCTCTCGACGGCACGAAGCGCTTCAGTCCAGGCAAGCTTATCGGTCAGCTTGATGCCGATGTGCTGGCGCATGATTGCAGCACGACCAACGGCTCATCCGGCAGCCCGCTGGTGGCGATGGGCAGCACCGTTCCGATAGGGTTACATTATTTCGGTCGCCCGGGGATGCAAAACGAGGCGGTGCTGCTTTCAGCCTGGGCCGCTCACCCCGCAATCAAAGCCATACAGTCCGGCCAATGGGACTAACTATTCTGACGACGAGGGCAAGCAACCAAGCTAGAATGTGTGGGCCAAAACAACGGCGGCGAAGATGCGGTAATACAGAAGGTTCGATGAGGAGTATTCATGTCGGACGCACGTCAGGACAACGCTCGGGAATTTTTGAGAACCATCGTGCCGCAAGGCGCGCTTGAAGGCACGGCTGAAGCGCGCGACACCCTGGCATCCGGCACGATACCACGCAGTTGGCAGGTCCACGCCGAAGCGGCGGCAACCAAGATCGTGGAGGGCCAGCCGCTCAACGAGGCCGAGGCATTCGCCCTGGAGGCGATCATCATTCCCGACAAGCGGCCCACGTTTCTGATACAGGGTGGCGACTACCGCATCGACAACGCCACCTGGAAACATATCGACAGCGATAAGGTGCGTTCCGTTCTCAAGCCGGCTATCGCCGCGGTCTGCCGGATCGAGATCCCCGGTCATCCGAGCCTTCCCTATGCCGGCACAGGCTTTCTGGTGGGCGAGGGGCTGCTGATGACGAACCGGCACGTGGCGGAGCTGTTCAGTTCCGGCCTTGGCCGCAGGAGGATCTCGCTCATTCCCGACATGAAGACGCAGGTCGACTTCCTCAGGGAAGCCGAAAGTGAGGCGGAAAGCGACGTCGACGAAAAGCAGCAAAGCCTCTTCCCGGTCGCGGAGGTCGTCATGGTCCACCCTTA
Organism: Mesorhizobium sp. WSM3859; assembly: GCF_002295065.1. Taxonomy (GTDB): domain Bacteria; phylum Pseudomonadota; class Alphaproteobacteria; order Rhizobiales; family Rhizobiaceae; genus Mesorhizobium. The sequence goes on along the minus strand of NZ_NSGG01000011.1, from coordinate 65,669 downwards.
TTGGGACATGGCTTTGCTTCGTATCGACGATCTGCCCAAGGGGCATGACCGGCTGCGGCTGTCGTTGCGGGCGCCGGACGACATGCTCGATCAAGACATAGTTGTCATCGGCTATCCGGCAGCCGACCCGCGCAATCCGCTCGACGTCACGAACCAGGTCTTCGGCGGTGTCTTTCAAGTCAAGCGCCTGCAGCCCGGAACCATCGGCGGCTCGGGGGCAACTGCCCGGCAAGCCCGCCTCGACTATAAGAGTTACGACAAGCTCGTTCCCACGATGTTGCACAACGCTTCCACGCTTGGCGGCAATTCAGGATCAGCGATCGTCGATCCAGGATCCGGTCAAGTCATGGGACTACATTTTGCGGGCGAGTACCTCAAGTTCAATTGCGGTGTGCCTGCCTGTGAACTGGCCAAGGATGCTCGGATTGTCGACGCCGGCGTGACTTTTGAAGGCAATCCGCAGCCACAGGGCGGCCCATATCATGGCTACTGGGAACGCACCGGGGAGGTCCAGGCCACTGCCGCGCGAAACGGCTCAGGAAAGGGAAACGAGCCGAAACAACCGATCGCCGCTGCCGGTTTATCCGATCTAGGCGCCACCGTTCGCTTGTCCGTTCCGCTTCAAATCACCATCCAACTGGGCGAGGCCGCCGCTCTTTCCGCTGACGCCTAAACATTGGACACCGTTCTGGCCGCGACGGTAGAGCAACTGGTCCAGCCAGTGATGCATGATGAGGATTATTAATCTCTCAGGAATGATCGCGGCAGCGAACTGGTTGCCCGCCGGCGCGATTAGCGACATGGTCCAAGGGTCTCAAGATAGGGTTCCCTGAGTGCGACCAAGGCACATCTCTATCTGTGCCGCAAAAACCCACAGCGCTCAGAAGAGCTTCGGCTGATCTGGCGGGAACAACTCGAAGTGCATGTAGTCCTTGGTTCCAATCGCAGCGCCGAGCCAGCGCAGCCCCGCGCCTTCGCTACTCGACAGTGCTGCCACCAACTCGGGCGCATGATTGAAGAACCCGTAATGGGCTACTGTCGCATCTGTCGCCCCGTTGGCGATCGGCGTGTGCTGAGTTGCCGCACGCCGGAAAAGATTTGCCGCATCGACGAGTAGCTTGGCGGCGGCTTTCGCTTTTGCCGACGCCACACCGAGGCCTGTGAGTACGCCTTGGACCTTGTCCAGTTTAGGCGGCTGTGCAGTGGCGAATTCGTTGATCGTCATCAGGTCAACGGAGGATAGAGCGATCCCGCAAAGCCGCTTGACGGCGTCACCCATAGCGCTTTTCAGACCCGACGCGGACGCGAAGGCCGCCTTGAAATCCGTGTTGGCCTTGGAAAGGACCTGAGCCGCAGGTAACATTTTGTCATACGCTGCAGGCGTCCGCAGCGAGGTGCTTTCGGGGCCGTAGAGATCGACACCGGTAATCGCCTTTATCAGACCGAGGGGCAGGGCATCCCTCTTGATATTGGGGTTGAAATCCCAGTCTATATCAACCGCCCAGCCGAAGGAGTGGAAGCTCAGCTTGCTGCCATCGTTGGCATTCGGTCTGATATTGAATCCGCCGATCTTGCCGATGGATGCGACCGCTGCCGACGCATTTTTGGCCGCCGCCAGCGCCTTCCCTTTGTCGAGGCGCGCCTTGAGATCCGGATGTACAGGCGCCGACGTGTTGGGCTTTGGAAATGCGGCACCGGTTAACTGTCCATAATAAGCATTGATCCGCCTGATCGCCTTATCCGGATCATTGGGTGCGCCGAATTGGCTCAGCAGGTTCGTTCGGACCGCTATATATCCCGCAAAACCGCGTCCGATGTTTTTCCTGACGAATATCGAAAGTTTGTTCCACTCGGCCTGCGCGCTGCCTGAGGCCGCGGCATCTGACAATTCCATCGTTGACTCAAGCGTTGGGCCGGACATTCTTCCTCGGCTCGCTGAGCGCTCGATTTGCTGCAGGGCAGTGACGAGTGCATGCTGCAGGGCGCTTTGAAGTTCCGCTCGGCTGAGTTGGCTGCGCAGATCTTCGACAAGTTCCGCGTCGATGCCGGGAAAGAGAGGCGTTTCCAAGTGCGAATCGAACGAGAGTACCTCAGCTTCGATTTGCGGCCACACCCAGAGGAGCGTGTCGCGGTCAGTCACCCGGGCGCTGACTGCTTCGACGATCGCTTCGACGCCTGAGCGCGAAACCCCGGCAACGCTTTCAAATACTGCAGTGGTGCTGGCAAATAGCGTATCGGCTGGCCAGGCCGGCCAAGTCGGTGCCTTGATCAGCTTCAGTTTCGACGTGAGGGCCTTAAGATCGAGATTGTTCGGAGTGGCCTTGGTCGAAACCAGCTTGCCGTCATCGGATTTGGCACGCTTGGCAGCGTAATCGCCACTGCCGTTATAGCGTGTCCAGCCGGCAATGGCCCAGTCGATCCAGGTGACGCCCGGCTTGTGGCTCGAGCGAAGCGCATCGAGAAAGATGTTGATGCCCGAACTCATGTTGTCGCGCCAGTCCCAGGCGATCGATGCGGTCAACTGGTCGGGGTGGGTGAACTGAGAAAGTCCGACGCCGAAGTCGAAAGATGAAAGCGGAAACCAGCTAGGATCGGCCGGCCACTTGAACGAGACACCCTTGTATATGTCGCCGGAGTAACTCTTGGGACGGAACTGCTTGTAGCCGGCCTCCCAGGCGAAGATCGCGTCGAGCATCGACCAGAGATTAGCGTCGCGCTTGGGTAACGCTGCACGGATATAAACCTTCACTGCATCACGGTCCGGATTGGCGCCGACGATGCGCAAATGGGTGAAATCCTGCAGCCAAGCGGTCGCGCCCGGCGGCTTCACCGCGACGCTCAGGATGGCGTGGCCGCCGCCGACATGATCGGCCGCAGCCTCGCTCTTCGCAAACAGCGTGAAGCCTGGTGCGCTACTTTGGCCGCGCCATTCGTCGCTGAGCGACACGACCTTGGACTTGTAGCTCGGATCATTTTTCGTGCCGCCACTGCGCTGAAAGCGCCCCAGCACATGCCTGGTCTGCAGCCGCCAGAGGATCGGCGTTGCGGAAGGATCAAAGCCGGAAATCTTGCACAACACCTTAAGCTCGGGCATGCCGCCGCCGACGGGTAGCGTCAGCACGTTGGTGTTAAAGGCGCCGGAGCGCGGTACGCCGCCTGCTTTGTAGGGCGTTGGTGGATCGGTTCGATCGAGATTTTCGATGCGAAGCCCGAAAGGGCCATCGACAAGGCGCCGCACGGGAACGGCCAGTCCGTCATCGGATCCAGGGAAGTTGTTGTCGGTGATCACAGGCGGCATGGGCTCCCCTCCAAGTTGGCTTTGATCTGAAAAGCGTCGCCAGTCGTGACCCAAAAAGGAGACAAGCGGCGGCGACGCTCGCCTTCGTTCGTGCCTAGTCCTCGTCCTTGAGCAACTCCGACAGCGGAATCCGCATGAACCCCTGGGGAGGGGCATCGCTAACGGCCCCACGGATGGATTCGCGGCTAAACTCGCGTGGTCGAATACGGCTGGCGCGCTGCCAGTCGATATCGAACGCCTCCTCGAAATAATTGGCGATGTCAGGATCGGCGAAGATGAGCGAGGCGTCGCGGTTGAGCGTCACGCCCGGCTTGCTCCAGTTGTGACTCCCGATCAGCACCTGCTTACCGTCGACGACCATGCCCTTGGTGTGATGGTTTTCAATCTGCTTGAGGCGATTTTCGATATCCACGCCCTTCGACTTGAAGAACCACGCAGCGTGGGTAGGGGCGGAGAATTTCGACCCGCCCGAGCGCAGGATCACCTTTGCGTCCGGAAGCGACAGGAGCTTGTCTGTCAGGGCTTCGATCAGCCGATCAATAAAGCCGCGATCCGCGTTCGGGTTCGATGGCATTGCGATATAGGGAATTTGAAAATGCAGGCTCTGGCGTGCCGACCGAATCAGTTCCAGCACCGCCTCTGAATAGACGGCCCCTTCTTGGTCGGGGGTGAGCAGGGGTTTAGTCCGAATGCGGCCAGAGAAGGTTCTGGGCTCGAGCAGTCGGCTGGGCGGCGGGCGCTCCTCCAGGATTTGCTGGTCGAGAGCCACGTCGACAAGGATGTCCGACGCCTCGCGCTGTCGCGGCCGCTCGCCGCCGCCGAGGTCCTGTGAACGATGGAAATCCTGCAGGATGTGGCTGCGGAAGCGGCCGGCCAGTTTGGCGTTTTCGATCACCACGTGCCACTCGCGATTACCCGGCAGATCGACGCGGGCCGCATCGTCGCGCTGGGCCTGAGTGATGACGGGCTGGCTCGAACCAGCCTTCCAGTTCCCCGAAGACAGCCAGAAGCTCTCATCGTCTTTTACGGTTACCTTGATGTGGTAAGCGTCCGAAATCAGCCCCGCGCGGCCCTCCGGCGGCACGACGCGCTGAAAATGTCCGTGGAAGCGGTTGTTCCAGTCGTTGAAAACGCGGTCTCGATCGAACTCCTCTCTGGGGTTCTTGACGGGAGCGTAGGTAACGTTGTCACAGACCAGTGTCAGCGCCGCACCGCTATCGAGCCGCACCTCAATGGCGTCCTTGATTTGTGGTGCGTGGAATTCATAGATCGCCGAGACAAGCTCGCTACTGTCACCTGACAGGAAGGCTTTGAGCTCGTCCCAGGAATATTCCGGCCCCACATGTGCCCTGACAGTCATCTCTTCGTTGACTTGATCGAATGAGAAAGCCGGTCCGGTTCGGGCGTCGTCGTCATAGGAAATGCTATCGACCGACTCGGCAAGTGCCAGGCCGTCGATCATCTCTGTGGCGTTGGCCGGTTGATAGCGCACCTCGTAGCCAGCGAAGCTTGCCGGCCCACGCCGTGTCACCTCGGCCAACTTGTCCGCAGGCGCAGCGGCCGCGATGTAAGGCTGATCGCCGATTGCGCCAGCCACACTGCCAAATCCTATTCGTGCGGCGATCACGCCGTCTGGCCTGGCGGCCCAAAACGCCTTGACTGCGGCTTCGGCCTCGGTGGCCGAATTGCCGACCGTGGCCACAGCTGCGGTTGTGTTGGTTCCGGCAGCCGGCTGCCCAAGGCTGACGGAGATGGTGAGCGGAATGGTGATGCTCACTACACCCGCGCTGAGCGCGGATGTGGCGCCGACTGCCGCCTGCGTTTTAGCCGCCATTTGTGGCTTTGGCGGGCTGGAGGTCTCGATTTCCGGCGGCGGTGTCGTCCAGCGCTTCTTCGACACGTAGTCTCGCAAGATCGAAGCGGGGACAGCGAAATTGGCCTCCTCGTAGAGGCCGGCAAAATGCAGGCCTACTGCCATCCCGGTCGTGGGATCGAGCACAGGCGAGCCTGAGGCGCCGCCGAGTGTGGTGCAATCGTGGCGCCAGGAGGCACCGTCGCGCGGCAGTGCCAGGCCGGGGGCCGCTCGCTTGACGTCATAGCGGCCGCGATAAAGATCCTCCATCAACTGCTGGTCGGGTATGATACGTTTGGAGGCGCGCGCCGGATAACCCACGGTCACAACCGAAGAATCCGGAACCGCATCGGCTGCTGAAATTGCGATGCGATCTGGGCGCGCGCCGTCGGTGCGCCGACGCACTCTGAGGAATGCGATGTCGATCGCCGGATCACGCTCGATGTAGAGCACCTCCTCCACCGCGAAGGCGCGCGCAGCGTCGACGGCGAGGTCGTCGAACTCGTGCAGAGTATTAAGCGAGGCTGCGATCGTTCCGCCGACGCCGCGGGTGAAAGCATATCTGCGGCCGTCCCTGTGGGCGATCAACTCGGCCACGTGCCGATTGGTGACGACGATGTTGCTGTCAACGAACCATCCCGTGCCAACGAAATCGGCGCCAGGGAAGGAGGTCACATCGATGCGTCCGACCAGCGGCATCAGTGGCTGCAAGGTGGTGCGGCGCGCGTTGAGGTCGCGCACCAGTTCTTCCGCCTCGACGCCGAAGGTCGTGACGTTGACAACGTCCAGCCAATCGTTGGAAACAAAAAGCACCGGGCGCTCTTTGCGCACAATCGTTTCCAGGACAGCTTCGCGGCCCGCCGCCGAGGGCCCGGCCGCGTCGGAGTCCATTTCATCCAGCACAGATTCTTCCACCGCGGAAGCCGACTGGAGCATGCCCCGGTAGCGTGCACTCGCCTCGGAGTGCCTGGCGAGCAGCCGCTGCACGAACTCCTCGTTGCGCGAAGCGCGCGCATTGCGCCTGCGTTCGCGCTCGAATGCCTCGGTCATCGAAGTTTCCCTCACTTCTGGTGATGCGGCGTTGATGCCTGCCAGGCCCACGGTCGCGGATGACCGAGGCTGCAATTCCTTGACAGTCGGGCCGGAAACCGTGCGCCGGGGGACGTCCTGACTAGGTGGGTCACCAGCTGTTGGCGTGCCCATCTCGGCCTGCCCAGTTACAGGAGAAGGGCGCCATGAACTCAGCACGGGGCGGCGGAAGTCAACCGTCACGGCGAGCCTTTGCAATCGCTTCAGGACGACGTCAATGCGCGTCAGGTGGTCCTTTGCTAGCAACCCTTTGGCGGCGGCATTGCGATAGCCGCTCAAGCGGTCGAGCGCAAAGCGGAAGCCGAATGTGAACATCGGCAATCCGCGCCCGGGCATTTGGCAAAACAGCTCGACAGCCTCCTCGTGCTCGCCGCGCCTGGCCAGGATCTCGCCGCGAATGCATAGGCCGTCGACCAACCAGGGAAAGTCGTAGAACAGGTTGCTGGTCCAGCGATCCAACCAGTTGCCAGACGAGAGGCAATCGGCCTCGCTTAGATGGGGCGAACCGACAAGCACCATCACATACGCACCGATAGCAGCTGCCACCGGGTGTTCGTACTTGTGCTCGAGGAGTTCGCGCGAGCGCTCCCAGTAGCCTTCGACGAGTTGCGAAAGCTGCTCGACCCGACGACCGTCGAGGTAGGCGAGCAGAAGATCCGCATCGTCGTCCTCAAGGTCGATGTGGACTTCCCGCGGACTGCCAGGCGTGAGCACCAGCGTCGCCGACTCGCTGGAGCTGGTAGGTGCGGCGACGAGCAACTCGCCGGCAGGGTACCGTGCTCTGACAAACCGGGGGCTGGCATCTCGCGAAACGACAGCCTTGCCTGCCGAATCCGCCACCAACGGAAACTCTGCCCCGACAGTATTGCCGTCAAGATCGAGTGTGGCCAGCGATAGCAACGGCGGCTCGAGGGGAGAGATCAGATCTGTGGGGACCTCCAGCGTCGGTACGTCGAAAGGCCGCGCAAGCTGGTTGAGAACCGCGCTCTCCAGCACCGTGTCGACCTGACGGACATCGCTTTCCTCGCCTCGCTGCAATGACGAACCAGCAGCCGCAAGCGGCTGTCGCGCCGGCATGGCGGCAAGTTCGACCACTGCCTCCTTTCTGCCTTTGTCCAGCTGGAAAGCCGCCTGCAGCACGCGGCCATCCGCCAGCACCGCGCGTGCAGCATAGACGCCTGGATCGAGCACGATGCCGCCCGCCGCCTCTTTGAGCGTGGTCGAACGCTTGACCGTGAGGTCGCTCGCAAGGATCGATACCAGCGCACGTACGGTTTCGAAGCCCTTTGGTACCTGGAGACGGAGCTTCCTGCCCATGGCTAACCCATCACGACCGACCATACCGGCAATTGCTGATTGACAAGCTGAAAGTCGCTGCGGTCTGGAAAGGTGCCGTCGGACTTGGCAAGCAGCTCATAAATACCAGCTTGCATTTCTACCTGATAAGGATGGTCCGCTGTGGATGCCGGAATCCTTTTTATCAGGCCGGTCCCGCGGTTGGTGAGCGAGATTTCGGTCTTGCTGACCGCCATGTCCGGGCTCACGGCTACGCGGAAGTCGACCGAAGGCGGTTCTGGAAGCCAGCACAGCTTCGGTCGCTTGAAAATCGACCCGCTTGTCGGCGTGTATTGCCCGGTACCCAACCGCTCGAAATACGTATCCAGTGCGGTGCTGAGTGTGACGCTGTCAACCAGCCAGCGTTTCGCGGCATCCTCCTGGTCGACGTTTTCAGCGCCTTTGTCGAGAGCCTCGATCAAGCCCCGGCAGAAATCCGTCGGCTGGCCGCGGATCGTCAGTGCTCGAGAACCTGGGTAAGAGGCCATGAAAGTGGGCGTGGCGCGGTCGTCAATCCCCGGCAGTACATCCCAAACCGTTCCTGGTTGAGCACTAAGCCCTACCGGGTCCAGCACCTGCTCTCGGCAGGCGTCGACAAAATAGAATTGGTTCCTGGCGATATTTTCGAAACCGGGAGAGGGAGCCATGCCAAGCACAAAATTGGCGATTACCTCGCAGGAGCGCTGCAGTTTGCCCCCAGCGAGCGGGTCGGTGAAATCCGCAAGCGTGATCAACGGCCGGCCGGAGCGTTCGAGACCGTGGCCGGAATAATAGAAAAGACTTACCCCATTGCGATCGGATTTGGCCGCTTCCCGCCAAGCAAGCGCTTCCTTGACGAAACTTGTCCAGTCGGCGTGCTCAACACCTGCTGCCGTGATCCGAGTTCCTTCTGGGGCGGCAGTTTGGATGCCTTGCGGGTTTACCACCTGGACGCCTTTCGGGGCAGCGATCGGAGTCAAATTGCGCACCTCGTCGACGGCGGGCGACATCAGCAGCCGGATCGACCCCAACGGGCGGAATAGAGAATCCGCATGCCCGACGAGCCAACGGCAGACTTCCCAGGCACTCAGCGCCGGAGAGGCCAACCGTTTCAGTCCGAAGCTCTCCGCGTCCGCCGGCTCCTCCATTCCCGGAAGATGCTTGTATTCGCTTACGCCGAGCAGGAAGGCATGTGTCTGCGGTTGGCCGGCGAGTTGGTCGGTGCGGTCGAAAACCAGCGTCATCGGTCAACCTTCTTGGGATACAGCTTTTTGATCGTCTTGCGATCACCGTCACTCAAGCTCTCGCGCTGGCCAACCACACCGGCAAAGGAGTGGACCAACTCGATAGTTGGCTGCCCATCGACTGAGAACGCGGTCAGCGGATAATGCATGATGGAGCCGAGGTCATAGGCTTCGACATCAATGCCGTCGTGGATATGCTGGGTGAAATTGTGCTCCATGCCTTCCTGGATGCGATCGAAACGGATGCGGATAAAGGCGTCGCGGTCGCCCCTACTCTGCTCGTGAAAAAGTCCGAGCGCGTGACCGATCTCATGTATGACGTTGCCTTTGGTGCATTCCGGGCCGAGCACGATGTTCTGCTGGCCGCCCCGCATCCCGACCGCCGAACGGCAGCCTGTCCCCGGCACGAAGCGGACGAAATTCTTGTGTCCGGGATTGGCCGGGTCGCGCTTTTCGAAGTTGATCGACGTTTTCTCTTTCCAATGCGCCATCGCCTGATCGATCCGCTCGGGATTGGGAAGCGTAGGGTCGATCTCGTAGATCAGCTTGCCGTCCGGCCAGCGGAATCCCTGCCCCTTTATTGCCGCCCCTTGCGTCTCCGCATTCGCTCGCAGGAGACCAGGTTGGTCTTGCACAGCCTTCAGGTTGGCTTCAGCTTCCTCGGGTGTACCTATGACAACGCAGCCCTCTACGACGGCCAGTCCGTCAAGCACCGTGTACTGCACAGGCCGGAGCGTGCCGCCCACCATCATGAAGGTCGTTTTGAGCTCTTTACCGCCACCCTGTTCGCCGTCAGCCATGCCTGCCTCCTCTTCTTGCTCCCTAGTGGCCGCTTTCTCGAAGCCTTCGTTTCGTGTCGCGGTTCGACCGATTGACTTTTGGATTTTGTCAGTTCCGGTCGAACCATTTCATGGCGAGGCGATAGCGCGTCTTGGTGCCAACCTTCCAAGGAAAGGCCTCAACCGTGCCGCAATCGCGGAACTCGGTGCCTGGAGCGCGCCTGCCGCGAGCAGTCAGCGTGTATTGCCGGCGCGGATCGAGCCGCTCGTCGGGAAGAAGGAGCCTGAAAGGCGCCGGCATTGGCGCATCTGGCTCTAGCCGCACCAGCGTCTCGGCGATGACCTCTGAGGGGCCGTCCATCATTGTGGTGTCCTCAAGCCGAACCCGTACATCAACTGCCTCTCTAGCTGGTGCTCCAGTGAGATCAATCGTGCCCACTATGGCCGGAGGGCTCATCCCGGGCTGGGCAGTCCTGGCAAACTTCCAGGCCGCTTGGCGCCATACAGTGAACGTTGAGTAATGCGGTCAGAGGCACGCGCAAGCCAAGCAAAGCGAACCACTAGGCGACGACCGCCCAGTCCCTTGCCTACATTGTTCATGCAAGTCGCCTACTTCTCCATTAGAGAAAGCTACTGCAATAAAACTGACTAAGTCAAGAGCAGGTTTCAATCAGAAAGAATATCATTGTGCACGCCGTGGTCAGCCAACTTGCGGTGTTATGCTTTGCCGCATCCAATCGCGGTTGGTCGGAGGCGCGGAACGCCGTCCCATCGCAGCCGATGCGTCAACCCCTGCAGAGTGGGCAGTTTGCGCGCAAGTCTAGATTGACTGAATACTGCGGGATGATAACATAGCGGCGTCAAAGATAAAATCACAAAAAACCTCGCTGAAAATGTATCGCCTTTGACTGTTGCGGGAGGGCGAATTGAGCTTGAAATTAAGTTGGCGGAGGATGATCCTGTCGCTGGCAGCGGTTGCAGCGCTGGCGGCCGCTCCGGCCGGAGCTATAGAGAAAGTCGACAACGCAGCCGGCGATACGGTCACGGCGACAACTACAACTGCCAACGGGCGCGCTTCGATAACGCTGAAGAACGACCCTGATGTCGACGCCGAAGTCACGGTTGGCACCGAGTTTCGCCACGACACGACGGAGGTCACGGTCAAGGCGGAATGGATCAAATATCCACACGCCGCTGAGCCGAGTGGCGTATTCAAGCTCAAGGCAGGCGAGACTGCGACATTCGAGGTCAGCGGAGAGTTTGCCCGCCCCGGTGTCTACGAGACCTTCATCGAAGTCTCCGGAAAGACGGGAAGGCTTCGCTATCCGGTGCGCATCACCCGCACGATAAAAGCGATTGACGCGGCGTTTCTCCTGGAACCGAAGCTGGTGCACATCGGGTTGACTTTTCCGGACATTGCAACGTCTTCGCCCTACTTGGTCCGCCTTACCGGGCGCAATGCGAGCGGCGATACGGTCGAGGTCGACGCGCCGCTGGTAGGGCAGATGCTCACCGGCAGCACCGACGCCAAGACACAAGCCGCGACCTCGGAAGCACCGGTGGTGGTCGGAAATGGCTGCGCCGGCGAAGTTCTTGCCGGCCAGTCATGCGTCTTCGACGTCGAACTGCCGAGAGGCCTTTCCCCTGGGAGTTATTGGGTCGACGTGCTGCTGCCGGGCAGGGGCGGCGGACAGTCAGCGCGAACGGTCAGCGTCGATATTCGCGCCTCGGCGTGGCTGGCCGGCATTGTCGTCGCATTGGGAGTAGCACTCGGAGCGCTGGTAACCGACTGGCGCACAACGGGGCGGCCGACGGTAAACCGGCGCATCGACCTAGCACGTCTGCGGGAAGATGCGCAGAAGCTGGCCCAGGAGACCGGTCAGCTTTCCGTCGGGAGGCGGGCAAGGCAACTCGTTCTGGAACTCAAAGCACTGGATATTGAGATTGTAGCTGGCAAGGAAGCATCGACCAAGCCAGATGATTATCAGCAACGGTTAACATTGCTCACTCGCGCGAATGCGTTGCTGGAGACGGCGGCGCAGGCCAAAGGCGAAGCGGCCAAAACGTTCATCCCGTTGACACAACAGTTGTCTGCGGCACTCGACTCTACGGAATGGAAGGGTGAGACTATTACCGCTGCCGCAGATAAACTCAGCTTTGAGCTCTCCGGTTTTCAGTCGCTGTTCGATGCAGCCCAGCGCTACGACAAGGTTGCCGCCGGCCTTGCGCCGGCAATCGCTTATTTGGGCGTTGACGGTGAGACAGCTGAGTGGAAGGACGCCCTCGGGCTAAGGCAAGCGGCGTTTGAGCCGATAATGGCTGGGGTCGCGGACGGCGGTGTGCAAACCGTCACCCGGGCCAAGGCGCTCGCCGACGCAACCGACAAGCTGGAGAAGACAACGGCGCCGACCGCGACGAAGGTGCTGGGCAAGATTGAGAGGGAGATCGCGGGCGCCCTCAAGCCGCAGCGCTCGGCCAAGCAAAAGAGCAAGCTGGATGACCTGCAGAGGGTTCTGACAGATTTGAAGGCGATCCAGCCGCCAACCACAGCGGTTTTGGCCAGAGCGGTGGATCTGTCACAGGTCCTTCAAAGTCTCTCTGGCCTGGAAAGTGTCGCGAGCGATGTGCCTGTGATCCTAGGAGCCGATAGTGCCCTGGTATTCACGGTGCCCGATACTACGTTTCAGCCGGCCGCCGGCGCGTCGTTAGGTGAACTCACCGAAAAGTTAAACGTTTGGGACTGGATCGCAAACCTGATCGCGCTTGCCGGGATCGCAAGCGTCGGCGTGCTGGTGTTGTGGGTGACGAACACCACGTGGGGCAGCGTCCAGGACGTCCTGCTCGCCTTGCTTGCTGGTGCTGGCACTCGTCTATCAATCGGCAAAATAGGAACTTCGCAACATTAGGTAGGTGTCTGAGCGTAGTTCAGAATCTCCCCACGTAGAATCCGCCCGTCGGCTTGTCGTCCTTCATCCAGATCAGCGCCTGAGACATTGAGTCGACCTGGTCGTCGTGCCTGCCGTTCGGAAAGGCAAGCACCTCCAACATGAAATCGTCCTTCCAGTGCGCGTCTTTCGGCAGATGCACGTTGCCGTTCTCGATCATTGCAGAGACGCGCGAAAGCCTGCTCTCCTTGTTGGTCCGAGCTTTCACGGGCCTTGACGGGATGCCTTGGTAGTCCAAGTCGGCGATCAAGCTTGATCCCGAGCCGGCGTCTTCGATGAGGACGATGTCCGGCTCGTGTTTCTCGATCGACCCTTTGACCGTCTGGATGAGGTCGGGGTACGCAGCCCGGACGCGAACGAGATCGAGCAAGTAGTAGTTGTTGTCGTCTTTTGCCCAAGTCGTGCCGACGGAGTAGTCGGAACTCGGATCGCCTTTCAGTGCAGTATCCCAGCTCTGCACGATCGTCATCGAACGCCGCTCAAGCTGAGTGGGGTCGTAGTAGCGAAACCAGGCGCGCTTGACGATATTGCCATCCGCCGGGGCAGGGGACTGTTGGTATTGCGCTGAAAAGGCGAGCGACCCGAGGTCGCGTTTGAGCCTGTCAAGTTCGGGCATTCCGAGCCGAGCAGGATGGAGCAGGTCACCGATCTTGCGAGCGTGCCAACGACTTGCGCTCATTGGAATTCGCGCATCCTCGTCGGCAATTGCGGAGAGGTTGAGGTGGTCCCAGCCGCCCGTCTCCAAAAGGACACCCGCCAGATCGTCGACATGGAGACGCTGCATGACGAGGATAACGGCGCCGGTAGCCGGGTTGTCGAAGCGCGACATCAAAGTCGTTCGGACCCACTCGGCGCATTTGGTGCGTGCTGTTTCGGAATATGCGTCCTCTGCCTTCAGGGGATCATCGATGATGATGATATCGCCGCCGCGGCCAGTCAGCTGGCCGCCGGTGGAGGTGGTCAATCGGCCACCGCCAAGCGTCGTCTGCAGCTCGTTCTCGGTGTTCTTGCGCGAGCTGATCTTGAAGGTCGGAAACATCGACCGATACCAAGCAGTGTCGACGACATTTCGAAAATCGTTCGCGTGCTTGACGGCCAATGGTTGCGAATAGGACACGCAGATCAGTTTCCTGGACGGGTCGCGTCCGAGAAGCCACGCCGGGAAGGCGACCGAGGTGGTGACTGATTTCAGCGAACGGGGCGGCATCGTGATGATCAGTCGCTTGCACTGGCCATGCGCGACCCGCTGGAGTTGGTAGGCGATCGCACGGATGTGCCAATTGGGCAAATAGGTCGAACGATCAACAGCCGAGAAGGCCAACCCGACAAAGGTCGCCAGGTCGTTTCGAGCTAGCTCCAGCAGCATTTGGAAAGCCGTAGGGGCTGCGGGTGAGCGAGCCCCACTTCTTTGGTGATTGGAAAAGGGTGCGTTCATTGGTCCTCTTCCTCATCGGTTTTGGGGACGTCGCCGTCGTCGTTCGCGGCTGGGTCCTGATGCTCGAGATAGTCGCGCATGAGGTCCATCATTACAGTCTGATCGAGAGGGCTGGCGGCGCTGGATTCGCTCTCCTCAGGCTGGAGCGCGCGTATTGCGAGTTGAATCGCCTGCACCGCCGAGCGGTAGTCGCCGGCGATCGCATTGTTACGCAACTTGAGAACTATGGCCTCAAGCGCAGACACGTTCGTGGTCTTGCCATTCATCTGGATCGGGATCGGCGCGAACAACGCCTCTCGAAGCATCGTGTCAATGTTCTTCTTGCCTTTCGGACGGCCCCTCGGATTGCCCGACTGGCCCTTTGCGAACTGGTGCTCCGAGGGCGGTTTCCCATAGCCGACCTCGTAATCGGCGGATCTTTTTCGATTTCCCTTTCGGCCGCTCACAGCACACCTTCCACGTTTTCAGATTGCGTTGCCCATGCCTTCGCGTTTTCGGGCGCCGGGACAATTTCGCTAGCGCGCCGTTCGCTCAGCTCCTCAAAAGTTTCGCCGGTCGCAGCGAACGTCGCCTGCTTCCCGGTGTGCTTTTCGAAGCGCCGGATGATGAGATCGCAGTAATGAGGATCGATCTCGATCAGCCGGGCCCGGCGCCTGGTCTTTTGCGCGGCAAGCAGCGTGGTCCCGGACCCTCCAAATGGATCGAGAACCAAATCGCCGCGCTTGCTGACGTCGAGCAGCGCGTCGGCAACCAGATTGATCGGCTTGACGGTGAGGTGCGACGCCAGATCGGCCATCCGGTCGGCGCCAAAACTGGTGATACCGCGATAAGTCCAGACGTTGGAGCGGTGACGGCCGTGCTTGCCAAGCTCGACGTTGTTGCGATGCGGCCCCTTGCCATTCTTGAACACCAGGACCAGCTCATGCTGCGAGCGGTAGAGGCTGCCCATGCCGGCATTGGTCTTGTTCCAGACGCACAGATTGAGCAGGTCGCCGAACGCTGCTTTGCCTGCGACAACGGTCTCCGCGATGTGACGCCAGTCCATACACACGAAAGCGATCGCGCCCTGTTTAGAACAGGCGGCTATCTCAGCGAATGATTGCTCGAGAAAACGAGCGAACTCGTCGTCGGACATTTCGCCGGAAGCCATCGCGAACTCACGATGCTGCGTCTTGCCGAGACCGGTGACGTGTCCACCGATGGGAACGTTGTATGGGGGATCGGTAAAACACACTGACGCCGTTTCCCCTTGCATGAGCGCTGCAAAGACCTCGGCCGAAAGCGCGTTGCCGCAGATCAGCCGATGATCGGCAAGCAGGAAGAGATCACCGGCTCGAGTGACGGCGGGACCGGATGCCTTGTCCGGCAACGCGACCGTCGACCTGTCGCTGAACGTTGTCGCCGAATCAAATGGAAACTTTAGTGCCGGAAACGATGTGCCTTTTGTGCCGCAGACGTTGAGCTTGGCGCTCGCTACCGACGTCACAGGTACCGCTGATCGTCTCGTTGGCTACAAGTTCACCATGGGACTTGGTAGCGAGGACGAAATCACCTGTGACACGGACGCCGTTGAAGGACGTCGTAAACGCAATTCCCGGTTGGTGGGGGATCTAGGAATCGGCGTGTGGCTCGCGCAGCTCCAGGATGCCTATGCCGAAACCCACACTAAGCCCGAAGGGGCTTCTTATGTGCTTCAATTTACTTTGCTTCAAAAGGCAGATGGGAGCGTCAAGATCGCAAAAATTCCCTTCGACTCGGCTGCTGCAAATCTCGGGTTTGGTCTCAAAGGTTCTTGGAAAGACGTAAACAAGATCAGCATCGCATTTGCGCCAAAGGCGGCGAAAGCAGCGCCTAAAGCGCCTCCTGCTCCGAAGCGAGCGACAAAGCTTTTGCCTGGTCAAACGGTGAAGCCGCCAACACCGCCGCCCCCGCCTGTCGATCCCGGATCGAAGGCCAAAGTCTTACAAGACCTGCATATTATCGGGCTCGGCAATATCCCTGTTGCCCGATACCTTTGAAATAACTAGCCGTCGAGGCACATTCCACTGGACTTGGTTGCGCACGCAAGCATTTCTCTAGGTAACAACGCGGCGGTTTTCGCCTTCGCCAGGACCAGGTCTCCAGCCCGCCAAGCGGGCTCAAGTCAGTACAGGCGCCGGATTGGCCGACGCCTCAAACTGAGGAGAACGACCATGGCGACACTCGGCACCGATCAAGGCACTGTATCGGACAACGACAAGCTTCAAATCCCGCCGGAACCGCATGAGCATATTTGGGATGCACCGCCTGCCGCGTCTAAGCGGGCGAAGAAGCCGAAGCCGCCCGAAAAGAAAACTTGTGATGCAAAAGGCGCTGTCGAGCCGGCACAGGCAAAGCCACCGAAGGCCACGCCCCGCACCGACATCAAGCAGAGCAAGGCGGATCTGGTGCTGAAGAAGCTCCGCCTGGCCAAGGGCGCCACTATTGAGATGATGATGGAAACGACCGGCTGGCAGGCCCACTCGGTACGCGGCTTCATGTCGGCAGTGGTCAAGAAGAAGCTCGGCCTCAACTTGGTCAGCGACGTCGGCAAGGATGGGGTTCGGCGATATCGCATCGATGAAAGCGCTAAGGGCGGCGCTTGATGGTCATGCGAGCCAAGATCGATATCGAAGCAGAGGTCGCCGCCCTGGGCGACCTCTCCCGCGAGGAACTCACAGCCCAATGGGAGAAGATCTACAGGTGTGCTCCACCAAAAGGTGTCCGGCGTGAACTTCTGATCAGGGCAGCGGCCTGGCATCTTCAAGCAAAGCGTCTAGGTGGATTTTCCGCCGAGACGCGTCGCATGCTCAGGTCCGCCATAGACCGGGTCGAAAAGAAGATCGCCAACCGCGACGACAAAGCTAACGTCGTTGTCGACGACATCAAGGTGACGATCGCCCAAAAGCGCAAACAAGTTCTGCCAGGCGCCCGGTTGGTGCGTGACTGGAACGGCAAGACCCACATCGTCGACGTGATCGAAGATGGCTTCGTCTTCGAGGCCAAAGTCTATCCATCGCTATCCTCGATCGCGCGCAAGATCACCGGCGCGCATTGGTCCGGTCCGAGGTTCTTCGGCCTATGAGCGGCAACTCCACACCGCGCCTGCGCTGCGCCGTCTACACGCGTAAATCGAGCGAGGAAGGTCTCGATCAGGAATTCAACTCCCTCGACGCCCAGCGCGAGGCGTGCGTTGCCTTCATCGCGTCGCAGATTGGGCTTGGCTGGAAGCTCGTCCCTGATCGCTATGACGACGGCGGCATCTCTGGCGGGACGATGGAGCGCCCTGCCCTGCAGCGACTGCTCCAGGACATCCGCGACAAGAGGGTGGATGTCGTGGTCGTCTACAAGATCGACCGCCTCACCCGCTCGCTGATGGACTTCTCCAAGATCGTCGAGATCTTCGACGCCAGTTCGGTGTCCTTCGTCTCCGTCACCCAGCAGTTCAACACCACCACATCGATGGGCCGGCTGACGCTCAATGTGCTTCTCTCCTTCGCGCAGTTCGAGCGCGAGGTCACGGCCGAGCGCATCCGTGACAAGATCGCAGCCTCCAAGAAGAAGGGCATGTGGATGGGTGGTGTGGTGCCGCTCGGGTATCGCGTGGAGCACCGAAAGCTTGTGATCGATGAAGCTGAAGCGAAGATCGTCCGACACCTCTTCGATCGCCACCTTGTGCTGAAGTCCGTGCGTGACCTCGCTGACGAGGCCGCGCGGGATGGCCTCGTCACTCGAACCCGAGAACGCCAGGATGGAACCATTTCCGTCACGATGCCATTCGGCCGTGGCAACCTCTACCACCTGCTTTCGAACCCAATCTACATCGGCAAGACCAAGCACAAGGATCAGGTCCACGACGGCGAGCACGAGCCGATCATCGCAGGTCCGGTGTTCGATGAGGCGCAGGCGCTCTTGGCATCCCAGGCGCCGCGACGTAGGAGCACATCAAACGTCACTCAGCAGCATCTTCTCACCGGGCTGCTCTTTGACGAACACGGCGAGAAGCTTCGATCAGTGCATGCCAACAAGCGCGGCGTCCGCTATCACTACTACGTTTCAAAACAGTTCGTTGATCAGCGACGCGGCAGCTCCGACGGATGGCGCCTTCCCGCCGATGCAGTTGAATCAGTCGTTGAACATCTGCTGAATCGTATTCTCAGCGAGCACAGCCAAATCGCTGATTTGATTCAGCGATGGGGAAGCGCAGCCGAAATTCAAAACGCGATGCGTCGCGCGGCTGAGATCAAGACTGCCTGGACCTCCGACACTGCAGACCATAAGCGATCACTACTGCAGAAACTGGTCCGTCGCATCACGCTTGGTCAGACGACACTGGCAATCGACATCGACGGCCGGGCACTGTCCGAACACCTGCACGATAGAGCGTTGCCATCTGATGGCGGCGATACCGAAACCATTTCTATCTCTTGCCCGTTCGACATCAAGCGACGCGGTGTTGAGATGCGCATTGTTTTAACGGATCGCTCATCCAACGCCGCCGAGCCGGACGCCGGATTGATCGACGTAGTGCAACGCTCCCAGCGATATCTCCATCAACTCACAGATGGCTCTAGCCGAAGCCTGACGGAGATCGCTAGCTTGAACGCGACGACAGTCTCCGAGGTGAGCAGGCTCCTGCCGCTGGCGTTTCTCTCGCCGAAGATCGTGTCGAAGATCATCACCGGCAACCAGCCGATCGAACTCACAGCCCATAGGCTGTCGCGCCTGTCCGGCCTTCCCCTCGCCTGGACCGATCAGGCTGCCTTGCTCGGCCTCTGATTCCGACCATCACCCGAGCATCGCTTTTCCAAACAGTTGGCTACGGAAATGGGCCTAGAGAGACGAGGCCTCGAATTCCGGGCAGGCTGGGCAGCGAAGGCGGCGTCTCCGCCAAGCGTTGCCGCGATGGCGTCGCTAACCTACGGAAATGTCGACACTATTCTGAGACGGTCGAAAGAACGCCAAAACTGGCGGACTGAATGGTGGGCCCGGAGGGTCGTCGTTTTCTACCGGAAATCAATATCTTAGCGGGTGGTTCGCCACCCCATTTCCCTCGTATTCTCTCGTATGGTCTGGCGAACCCAAGGACCAGAAGGACTAGTTTCAATGCAAGCGGTGTTTCTTTCGTATCTCACAAAAAGGGATCAATGAGTATGAGCGCGGCGGGTTCGGGCCGAAAGAGGACTGTCGGGTTCGGGCGCGAGATGTCCGTGTCGGGACGTTCAGATCGCAAGGTTTCAGGACTACGTCCGGTCCAGATTTGGAGATGCGCGGGATACAAACGGTGCAATGGTGAACGTTGGCCGGCTTTTTGGTCGACCTAATAGGAACACCGAACTACCCGAGAGTTTGGCTTGCCAGAGCATAGGTCTTCGGCCTAGCCGAGGCGCCGTCAGCGAAATCGGCGAGGCGTTTGCCTAACGACATGGTCAGCACCGTGTCGAAGACCGGCATTCCGGCGTGCGACAAAAAGGCGGCGAACTCGCCATCGTCCATGTGGGTGTCGATCCGAAGGAAGGATCCCGAATGATCGGCGACGTGCGGCCGCACGACCGCCACGGCGTCGGCATCGCTTTCGGCCACGACCGGCCCCACGACATGGCCACGCCCAAACGGGCGGCAGAGCGCAAATGCTGTCAGCTTCTTCCCGTCGAAAAGCCCATAGCCAGCCGAATGCGCGAAGAGCTTTTCAACGAGCGCCGTCCGCCTCACGCCAAAGCCCGCCGAGTCGAGCGCGGTCGCCGCCCGAATGTCGCTAGCATCCAAGCCACGGATATCGCCGCGCGCCTCCGTCAGGCCGCCTGTCGCAGGCACGCGGGCGATGCCCTGGCATTGATAGACGGTCTTCTCCGGCTGGAAGTCCAGCGAAAGATAAAGCCGCCGCGCGGCGCGGGTCGCATTGAGGCGCAAGTCGCGGCTGGGGATCTTGTCGAAGACCCGCTTCATCAGCCATTGCGCCGCTCCCAGCGTTTGAAGTCGTGGCGAGGTGATGACCATGCCGACCGTAGCCAAACCGGCGCCGTGAGCGAACCACATGGCAGAACCCAGAACCCGACCAATCTCATCGAGCGCCACGAAGCCTTGTCCCGTTTCGCGCAGGAATTGCCAGTCCTCGGCACGATGCGGCCACCCCACCGACAATGAGAGCGCATGCAAGCGGTCCAGCTCGACGGCTGCGATGTCGGCGATCCGTATCGAGAAAGCATCGATTTTCAAGCTTTCGGACGGCTTCAATTCCTTGCCTCTGAAAGATTGCGTAACAGGTGACACACAACGCCCCTGCCCTGCCAACGCTAAACAACCAGACCGATACGATTTGCTCGAATGCCGCGCGCCAACGCAAGATTCGACTGAAACACTTCCGCTTTCGGCACGCAATCGCGAAAGAACACGCCCATGCTGTTCCGCAATTCCTGCAGTTATGACCAGCGGGACCGGATTCGCAAACCCGAAAGTGCGTTGAGGACTGAAATGGACGTCTTCGATATCCTCGACCGTCTCGTCGCCTTTCCGTCGGTCGCCGGCAAGCCGAACAGCGATATTGCTGGTTGGGTCGACGCCTATCTCCGCCAACATAGCGCAAAGGTCACCCTGCTTCCCGGGCCGGAAGGCGACCGCTCCAATCTTTTCGCTACGATCGGTCCCGCCGATGTTCCGGGCTATATCCTGTCCGGCCACATGGACGTCGTCCCCGCCGGTGAGCCGCAATGGAGCTCGTCCCCTTTCGCGTTGCGCCGCGAGGGCGAACGGCTATATGGACGCGGCACAACGGACATGAAGGGGTTTCTCGCCGCCGCGCTTGCGGCCGTGTCCACGTTGGCCGGGTTTCGGCTTACCAAACCGGTCCATCTCGCGTTCTCCTATGACGAGGAGATCGGGTGCCGCGGCGTGCCGCATCTGATTGCCCGGCTTCCCGAACTTTGCGCCAAGCCGCTCGGCGTGATCGTCGGCGAACCGAGCGGCATGCGCGCCGTGCGCGGCCACAAGGGCAAGGCGGCCGCCCGCGTGACCATAGGGGGGCGCTCTGGTCACTCCTCGCGGCCCGATCTTGGGCTTAACGCCATCCATGCCATGGCCGCTGTCCTGACCGCAGCAGTGAGCGAAGCCGGGCGGCTGACGCAAGGTCCGTTCGACGCGACCTTCGAACCTGCCTATTCCTCGCTACAGGCTGGCGTGATCACAGGCGGACAGTCAGTCAACATCATCCCCGACAGCTGCGCGCTGGACCTGGAGGCCCGCGCCATACCCGGCGTCGACCCGACCAGCCTGCTCGCGCCGGTCAAGGCGCGGGCCGAGGCTCTCGCCGCCAAGAGCTTCCAAGTCGAATGGACGCCAATCAGCGCCTATCCGGCGCTGTCACTGCCGCAGGATGCGACATTGGCCGCACTGTTGGGCACGTTGACCGGCGAGACGCCTTTGGCCGCCGTCAGCTATGGCACCGAGGCCGGGCTTTACCAGGCGGCTGGCTTCGATGCGATCATCTGCGGCCCTGGCGACATCTCCCGCGCCCACAAGCCGGACGAATATATCCTGGCCAGCGAACTCACCGCCTGCCAGCGGATGATCGAGGCGCTTGGCGCGCGTTGCGCGAGCTGAAGGAGCAACCGGAATGACCTTCCTGTTCAACTCCGATGCGCGGCGCGGCGCAATCTTCGCCGAGGTCTTCGCGAAGGAATTGCCTGACCTTCCCTTCGCCACAGACGCCGCGACGGTCGATCTAGACGCGGTGCGCTTTCTCATCACCTGGACGGTGCCGGAAAACCTCGATCGCTACCGCGATCTGGAAATCCTGTTCTCCATCGGCGCCGGCGTCGATCAGTTCCGTTTCGATGCGGTGCCCGCGAGGGTGAAGGTCGTGCGCATGATCGAGGAAGGCATCGTGCGCATGATGCAGGAATATGTGACGCTGGCCGTGCTCGCGCTGCACCGCAACCTGCCAGCCTATCTGGTGCAGCAGCGTGCCGGCGAATGGCGCGATATCCCGCAGCCACAGGCCGGGTCGCGCCGGATCGGGGTGCTTGGTCTTGGGCAGCTTGGCCAGGCCGTCCTCGACCGGTTGAAGCCGTTCGGCTTTCCGCTTGCCGGTTGGAGCCGCTCGCCGCGGCGTATCGAGGGCGTGACCTGCCATCATGGTCAACTCGGCCTTGAGGAGATGCTCGCAGCCAGCGACATACTGATCTGCCTGCTGCCGCTGACTGAGGAAACACGAGGGTTCCTCAACGCCAAGCTGCTCGCGAAACTGCCCGAGGGCGCAACTCTCGTCCACACCGGCCGTGGCCCGCAACTCGACCACGAAGCGCTTATTGCCGCGCTCGACAGCGGCCATCTGTCGGCGGCGATGGTCGATGTGACCGACCCCGAACCGCTGCCCGCTGGCCATCCGTTCTGGTCGCATCCCAAGATCATCCTGACCCCGCATGTCGCCAGTGTCACCCAGCCCGCGACCGCCGCGCGCGCCGTCATCGAAAACATCAGACGCCACCGCGCCGGTCTCGATCCCATCGGGCTCGTCGACCGCTCGAGCGGTTATTGAAGTCCAAACCGAAAGGTCAACCTTTGTCCCTGCTCAAATCCGTCGATACCAACCCGAGCTTTTCACCGCGCGAATCCAAGGCGCTGCCCGAGCGGCTGATTGCCGGCGACCCGGCCTTCAAGACCTGGGCGCAGGACGTCGCCAAGGACGACCTCGTCCATACCGGCGTATGGGAGGCGACGCCGGGCGAGACGCGCTCGATCAAGGGGGAGACCTTCGAGTTCTGCCACATCCTCACCGGCGTGGTCGAAATCACGCCCGACTCCGGTGAGGCGGTGACCTATCGCGCCGGCGACAGCTTCGTGATGAAGCCGGGCTTCACTGGTGTCTGGAAGACCATCGAGACGGTGCGCAAGATCTACGTGACGGTCGGTTGACGGCGCCCGGCCTCCAGCCACCGCAACAGATTTTGCCGTTCCGCCCGCCTCGAGCGCAACATTCGTCCGCAGCGGTTCGGCGAACGATGCATGCTGCTTGCCTGCCCGCGCTAGGCTTCCCCGGAATAGCTGAGAGTAGGCGCCCATGAGCCTGAGCTTCGACCCGGATACCGTCTCCCTTCCCGTCGGCCATTTCATCGGCGGCGAGCTGATCGTGGCCGATGGCGCGATCGAGATGCGCCGCCCGTCGGACGGCAAGGCATATACCGCCTGCCCGGTGGCCGGCGCCGACGTGGTCGACCGTGCGGTGGAAGCCGCCAAGGCGGCACTGAAGTCGAGCAATTGGGGCGGGGTCCGGCCGCGCGAGCGCACCAAGGCGCTGCAGGCCTGGGCCGACCTGATCGAGGCGGAAGCCGCAACGCTAGCCAGGATCGAGGCGCTGTGCTCCACTCGCCCCGTCGGCCAGCTTGTCGCCGGCGACATCGCGGTGACCGCCGAGCAGATCCGCTTCTTCGCCGAATTCGCCGACAAGGAAGGCAGTGAGCTCGCCCCCACCGACGACACCAGTCTCGGCATGATCATGAGCGAGCCCTATGGCGTCGTCGGCGCGATCACGCCGTGGAATTTTCCGATCTCGATGGCCGGTTGGAAACTCGGCCCGGCACTGGCGGCGGGCAATGCGGTCGTCTTGAAACCCTCCGAGATGACGCCGTTCTCGGCTGTCTATCTGGCGCAACTCGCCCTTAGAGCCGGTCTGCCCGCCGGACTGATCAACGTAGTGCTTGGCGACGGTCCGACGACCGGCACGGCGCTGACCGGCCATCCAGAGATCGCCAAGGTCAGCTTTACCGGCTCGACCCGTGCCGGCTCGGCGATCATGGAAAATGTCGCGCGTACCGGCGTCAAGCCGATGACGCTGGAGCTCGGCGGCAAGAGTCCGCAGCTCGTCTTTGCCGATGCCGATCTGGACAAGGCGGCGACGGCAATTGCCGGCAGCGTCGCCTTCAACGCCGGCCAGGCCTGCGTGGCCGGCACGCGCCTTGTCGTCGAAAAAAGCATTGCCGACAGGCTGACGACGGCGATCCTGGAAAATGTGAAAGCGGTGCGGCCCGGCGCGACCTGGGACGAGGCGACGCACTATTCGCCGCTCATCTCGGAACGGCAGCGCGCGCGCGTCGACGGCATCGTACGGACCGCGGTCGAGGCTGGCGGCGAATGCCTGACCGGCGGCGCTGCCATGGACGAGCCCGGCTATTTCTACGCGCCGACGCTGATCGCCAATGTCGACCAGGCCAATCCAGCAATTGTCGAGGAAATCTTCGGTCCGGTCCTGACCGTCCAGACCTTCGAGACCGAGGAAGAGGCGCTGGCGCTGTCCAGCCACCCGACCTACGGGCTGGCTTCCGGCCTGTTCACCGCCGACCTGTCGCGCACCATCCGTATCGCGCGCAAGCTCGAGGCGGGTACGGTCTGGGTCAACCGCTACAGCCGCTCGCGTGACCACATCCTGCCGACCGGCGGCTACAAGCGCTCCGGCATCGGCAAGGACCTTGGCCGCGAGGCCTATCTCGCCAACCGCAGGACCAAGAGCGTCCTGGTCAGCCTGTGAAGAGATGCCGATGAAGTCCTATTCTATCGCCCTGATCCCCGGTGACGGCATTGGCCGCGACGTAACCGCCGCCGCCTGGACGGTGTTGGAAACCGCGGCCAAACAGTCGTGCTTTTCCTTGACCGGAACCGAATTTCGCTGGTCCTGCAAATTCTACAAGGATACCGGCCGCATGATGCCGGAGGACGGCATCAAGACCCTGCGCGGCTTCGACGCCATCCTGCTCGGCGCGGTCGGCTGGCCGGCGGAGGTACCGGATTCAGTCTCGCTGCATGGCTTGCTGCTGCCGATCCGCAAGGCCTTCGTTCAATACGCCAACATCCGGCCGCATCGCCTGCTGCCGGGAGTCACCGGACCGCTGCGAGCGGAAGGTTTTGATATCCTGTGCATCCGCGAGAACACTGAGGGCGAATATTCCGGCGCCGGCGGTCGCGTGCACCAGGGCACGCCGGACGAAGTCGCGGTGGAAACCTCGATCTTCACCCGCGCCGGCGTCGAGCGCATCCTGCGCTTCGGCTTCGAGCAGGCGCGTGCACGGCGCGGCAAGCTCGCCTCCGTGACCAAGTCCAACGCGCAGAAATATTCGATGGTGTTCTGGGACGAGATCACACGCAAGCTGGCAGCGGAGTATCCTGATGTCATAGTCACCAGCTACCACGTCGACGCGCTCGCCGCCCGCATGATCCTGCAGCCGGAAAGCCTTGACGTCGTCGTCGCCTCCAATCTCTTCGGCGATATCCTGACCGACATCGGCGCGGCGATCCAGGGCGGGCTCGGCTACGCCGCCTCCGCCAACGTCAATCCCGACCGCTCGGCGCCGTCAATGTTCGAGCCGGTGCACGGCTCGGCGCCCGACATCGCCCATCTCGGCATCGCCAATCCGATCGCCACTATCTGGTCGGGTGCGATGATGCTCGAGCATCTCGGCGAAACCGCCGCCGCAGATCGCATCATGAAGGCGGTCGAAGCGACGACCGCGCGCGGCATCGGAACCACTGCCGGCAAGGACAAAACAGACACCATCACAGCCGCCATCGTCGCGGCGCTCAGCTGAATGCAAGATCGTTTCCGATGAAAACCCCGAAGGACAAAAGCCTCTTCCGCGAAGCCGGCCTGATCGGCGGTGAATGGGTTGCTGCCGGCTCCGGCAAGACGGTCGACGTCATCGACCCGGCGACCCAGGCCACGATCGGCACAGTGCCCGACATGGCCAATGCGGAGACCCGCGCTGCCATCGATGCCGCGGCCTCCGCCTATCGGGACTGGAGGAAGAAGACCAATGCCGAGCGCGCGGCGCTGCTGGAAGCCTGGCATGGTCTGATGCTTGCGAATCTGGACGATCTGGCACTGATCCTGACCACAGAACAGGGCAAGCCGCTGGACGAGGCCAAGGGCGAGATACGCTACGGCGCGTCCTTCGTCAAATGGTTCGCGGAGGAAGCACGCCGCATCAACGGCCACACCATCCCCTCGCCCACGCAGGACCGCCGCATCATCGTGCTGAAGGAACCGGTCGGCGTCTGCGGCATCATCACGCCATGGAATTTTCCGAACGCCATGATCACCCGCAAGGTCGCGCCGGCATTGGCCGCCGGCTGCACGGTGGTGATCAAACCGTCCGAGTTCACGCCCTATTCGGCGCTGGCGCTCGGCGTGCTCGCCGAGCGGGCCGGCATCCCGGCCGGCGTCATCAACATCGTCACCGGCATGCCGACCGACATCGGCAACGAGATCATGGCCAACGAGACCGTTCGCAAGATCTCCTTCACCGGCTCGACGCGCGTCGGCTCGCTGCTGATGCGCGGCGCGGCCGACGGCGTGAAGCGTCTCAGCCTCGAGCTTGGCGGCAACGCCCCCTTCATCGTCTTCGACGACGCCGATCTCGATCTCGCTGTCGAGGGCGCGCTCGTCTCAAAATTCCGCAATGGCGGTCAGACCTGCGTGTGCGCCAACCGCATCCTCGTCCAGGCCGGTGTCCATGACGCCTTCGCCGCGAAGCTCAGCGCCCGCGTCAACGCCATGACGGTAGGGCCCGGCACGCAGCCTGGCGTCGCCATCGGGCCGATGATCAACATGGCGGCGGTCGAAAAGATCAACCGCCATGTCGAGGACGCGCTCGCCAAGGGTGCGAAGATCATCACCGAGAAGCCGGCTTTGCCCGAAGGTCAGCAATATGTCGCGCCGCTGGTGCTGGCCGGCGCCACGAAGGAAATGCAGCTCGCCGGCGAAGAGACTTTCGGTCCGATCGCGCCGCTCTTTCGTTTCGAGACCGAAGAGGAGGCGATCGCGCTGGCCAACGGTACGCCCTACGGGCTTGCCTCCTACTTCTACACGGAGAATTTGAAACGCGCCTGGCGCGTCGGCGAGGCGCTGGAGTTCGGCATGGTGGGCTTGAACACCGGCTCGGTCTCGATGGAGGTAGCCCCCTTCGGCGGCGTCAAGCAGTCCGGCCTCGGCCGTGAGGGCGCGCAGGCCGGCATCGAGGAATATCTCGAGATGAAGAGCTTCCACATGGGAATAGGGCAGTAAGGCAATAGGGCGGTAGGGAAGACGGCACCTACTGCCCTACTGCCCTACTGCCCTACTGCCCTACTGCCCTACTGCCCTACTGCCCTACTGCCCTACTGCCCTACTGCCTAACTCACCCGGTCGAGCGCCTTGTAGTAGAGGCCGACCATCGGCAGGAACCACGGCTTGCCCGAGTAGCCCGGGATGGAAGGCCACTCGAGCCCCTTCAGCGGATTGCGGTCCTCGCGGCCGAGCATCGCATCGGCCAAAATCATGCCGAGATGGGTGGAAAGCTGCGCGCCATGGCCGGAATAGCCCATCGCGTACCAGACCCCCTCATAGTAGCCGGCGCGCGGGAAGCGGTCCTTGGTCATGTCGACGAGACCGCCCCAGCAATAGTCGATCTCGACCTTGGCGAGCTGCGGAAAAATCGCCGCGAGGCTCGCCCGCAATATCTGCCCGCTTTTGGCATCCGAGCGCTGGTCCGACGTCGCCGAGAAGCGCGCGCGGCCGCCGAATATCAGACGCTTGTCGGGTGCGAGCCGGAAGTAGTTGCCGATGTTCATCGAGGTCACACAGGTCCGGTTGCCCGGCATGGTGGCAGTGATCTCGGCGTCGCTCAGCGGCCGCGTGGCGATGATGAAGCTGCCGACCGAGATGAGCCTGCGGCGGAAGTAATCGAAATTCGGCGTCGTGTAGGCACCCGTCGCCACCAGCACATTGTCGGCGCTGATCTTACCGCGGGACGTTGTCAGCTCATGCCTGGCGCCGGCCTGCTTGCGGTTCGTCACCCGGGTGTTCTCATGGATAACCGCGCCGTGGCGGGCGGCGGCCGTGGCAAGGCCGGTCACATAGCGGCCCATATGCATCATGGCGCTCTTCTTCGACAGCATCGCGCCATGGAAGGGCGAGCCGATCTCGGATTTGAGATCGGCGGCCGACAGCAGCGCCGTATCGGGATCGACCTCGGCTTGGACCGCTTCGAAGTTGCGCGCGATCGCCTCGAAATGCTGCGGCTTGCAGGCGAGCTTCAGCTTGCCGGCGCGGCGGAAATTGCAGTCGATGCCTTCCTCGGCGATCAGCGCCTCGATGGTGTCGACGGAATCGTCCAGCGCCCGGTAGAGCGCAATCGCGCGTTCCTTGCCGAGTTCCGCCTTGGCCGACAGGTAGCTGTGGGCGAGACCATTGTTAAGATGCCCCCCATTGCGCCCGGACGCCCCCCAGCCGACCCGCTCCGCTTCCAGCACCACCACCTTGGCGCCGGCTTTCGCCAGTTGGCGCGCGGCGGCGAGACCGGTGAAGCCGCCGCCGACGATGGCGGCATCATAGTGCCCCTCGACCGGGCCTTGCGCCCCGCCGGAAAAGACCGGGGCGGTGTCGTGCCAGTAGGAGATCAGCTTCATCGGCAATCCGCCTGCTTTAGAGACCGACCACGCCCGGGAGACCGGAAATATTGGCGATCTCAGTGTAACCGTAATAGGGGTTGGCCGGCTCGTGGCCGCGGTTGACCCAGACCTTGTTCTTGATGCCGAGATCATGCGCCGACATCAGGTCGTAACGGAACGAAGACGAGCAGTGAAGGATGTCTTCCGGTCCACAGCCCAGCATGTCGAGCATATACTCAAAGGCTTTGAAGCGCGGTTTGTAGGCCTGTGCCTGCTCGGCCGTGTAGACGGCATGGAACGGGGCGCCGAGCTTTTCGACATTGGACATGATCTGTGCGTTCATGGCGTTGGAGAGGATCACCAGCGGGATTTCCTTGGCGACCTTGGCAAGCCCTGCCGGAACGTCGGCATGCGGTCCCCAGGTCGGGACACGCTCATAGACCATTTTGGCGTCATCAGCGCTGAAGACAACGCCGTTGCGCTTGCAAGCGCGCTCCAGTGCGTTGTGTACGACGTCGGCATAAGGCTTCCAGTCGCCCAGGATCTCGTCCAGCCGATAGGCCGCGAAGTTCTTGATGAACTCCTGCATGCGCGGCTCGTCAAGCCGGCTGCCATAGAGGTCGCGCGCCGCTTCCGCCATCTGGAAAAAGGTCAACGTGCCGTAGCAGTCGAAGGTAATGTATTTGGGCCTGAAAGAAGCCATGTCTGTCGATCTCCGGTGGAAGCGCACCCGCTCTGGGATTTACGTCATCATATGCGGGCAGGCGACGAGCCACTTGACCGAAATCGGCTCTCCGAAAGCAGAAAGTTCCGTATCCGCCGTCAGGTTTGGCACGCTGTAGCATCCTGCCTGTCGACAAAGCCCGCCATTGCGCGACGGGTGAAGCGACCACCGAGGATGCTGCCAGCAGAAGATGCGGCGCGCGCCCCCCGCAAAGGCGAAAGATGTCGCAGAGACCGAAACCTTCAGACGATCTGCGGCGCGCCGATGGCCGAGACTTGGGCGAGACGGAAGGATGCCTCATGCAACAGGGCGAGATCGAACTCCGGGATTTCGGGCCGGACCATATCGAGGGCGCGGTGGCGCTTTCGCGCCAGGAGAACTGGCCGCATCGCGCGCAGGACTGGCAGATGGCGCTGCAGCTTTCGAGCGGCGCGGTCGCGCTCGACTACCAGGGCCGGGTCACCGGAACCATACTGGTGACGCCCTATGGTGCGGACTGCGCCATGATCAACATGGTGATCGTCGACCGGAACGCGCGCGGCATGGGGCTCGGGCGTCGGCTTATGGAACAGGCCTTCGCTCTTGCGGAAGATCGGCCCCTGCGGCTCGTCGCGACGGCGGAGGGCATGCCGCTCTATCAGAAACTGGGCTTCGCGCCCTCGGGCACCATCCTGCAACATCAGGGCAGCGTCGCTCAGCTTGGCGCGCCGGACGGCGTGGAAGCGGCAAGCGCCGATGAGCTGCCGGAGATCAAGAGGCTGGACCGCGACGCCTATGGCGCCGACCGCGAAGCCTTGATCGACGCGCTGGCCGAGCGCGGCCAATTCGCCATCATCCGCCGCAATGGCGCGTTTGAGGCCTACGCGGCGATCCGCCCGTTCGGACGCGGCGAGGTGATCGGCCCGATCATCGCGGGCAGCGTAGAGGAAGCCAAAGCACTGATCGGGTTCTTTGCCGCGTCGCGCCCAGGCGCCTTCCTGCGCGTCGACACCGACAGCCGGACCGGCATAGCCGGCTGGCTCACGGAAATCGGCCTCGGCCATGTCGGCGGCGGCGTGGCCATGGATCGCCCATCTCGGACGGCTGCGGCACAGGCCCGGCCAAAAGTTTATGCCCTCGCCAACCAGGCGCTCGGCTAGTTCGGAGAAAAACAATGCTCGCCAATTCGCTGATCGAACTCGACCGCGCCCATCTCGTACATCCGGTCTCCTCCTATCGCGGTCACGAGGCACTTGGCGTGCGCGTGCTGAAGTCGGCGAAGGGCGCAACTGTCACCGACGCGTCCGGCAAGCAGTTGGTCGACGGATTCGCCGGGCTTTGGTGCGTCAATGCCGGCTATGGCCATGACAGCATCGTCGAGGCGGCTGCCCGGCAAATGCGCGAGCTTCCTTACGCCACCGCCTATTTCGATCTCGGCTCGGAGCCGGCCATCCGGCTCGCTTCGGAACTGGCTGACCGCGCACCGGGCGACCTCAACCACGTCTATTTCACGCTTGGCGGATCAGACGCGGTCGACAGCACCATCCGCTTCATCCGCTACTACTGGAATGCAAAGGGCGAGCCGCAGCGCGACCAGTTCATTTCGATCGAGCAGGGCTATCACGGATCGTCGGTGGTCGGTGCCGGCCTGACGGCCCTGCCCGCCTTCCACGCCGGCTTCGGCATTCCCTTCGAATGGCAGCACAAGATCCCGTCGCCCTATCCGTATCGTAACCCGGTCGGGGAGGACGGCACCGCGATCATCGCCGCATCGCTCGCCGCGCTGAAGGCCAAGATCGAGGCGATCGGAGCGGAGCGGGTCGCCGCCTTCTATGCCGAGCCGATCCAGGGCTCGGGCGGCGTCATCGTACCGCCAAAGGGTTGGATCAAGGCGATACGCGATATCTGCCGTGAATACGGCATCCTGTTCATCGCCGACGAGGTGATCACCGGCTTCGGCCGCACAGGACCGCTGTTCGCCTGCACGGAAGAGGACATCGTTCCCGATTTCATGACGACCGCCAAGGGCCTGACTTCGGGCTATGTGCCGATGGGCGCGGTGCTCATGGCCGACCATGTCTACCAGGTCATCGCCGATGGCGCGGGCAACGCTGCGGTCGGCCACGGCTACACCTATTCCGCTCATCCGGTCAGCGCCGCCGTCGCGCTCGAGGTGCTGAAGCTTTACGAAGACGGCGGCCTCCTGGAAAACGGTATCAAGGCCGGCGCCCGGCTAATGGCAGGATTGGACGGGCTGAGGGACCATCCGCTTGTCGGTGATGTGCGCGGCCGCGGCATGCTTGCGGCGGTCGAGCTGGTGACTGACAAGCAGAAGAAGACGCCGCTTCCCGCTTCGGCGATGCCGGCGCGGCGGGTCTTCGACAGGGCCTGGGATAACGGTCTTATCATCCGTGCCTTTGCGCATGGCGTTCTCGGCTACGCGCCGCCGCTCTGCTGCACCGATGGCGATATCGATGCGATCGTCGAGCGCACGCGTCTCACTCTCGACCAGACGCTGGCGGATCCCGATGTCCGTAAGGCGCTCGCATGAACAACTGCGGATTTTTCGCGTCGCGAAATATCGCCGGGGCGGACGATTTCGCAATTTTGTGCCGAAGCCCCGCGCCTTTTCGGCGAATCCAGCGCGGGGGAAGTGCCAGACTGCTCTTAAGACAAGGCCACAAAGCCCGGAATTATCGGGCTTTGAAAAGGCCGACGCCCCGGACAGCACGGAATTTTGTTCTGTTCAGCATGATGCAATTCGGCCGCGCGCAGAGGAGAGCCAGATTTGGCCAGGGGCTTTAGCGAATTCAAATACATGACCTTCGATGTGGTCGGCACGCTGATCGACTTCGAAGGCGGCATCACGACCTGCCTGGCAGGCATTGCCATCGAGGCCGGCATCGCCATCGATGGCGAGCAGGCGCTGGCGCTCTATCGGCAGGCCCGTTACATGCCTGGCGTGGGGTTGTTTCCGGACGATCTCGTGCGCGTCTACATGATCATCGCCCCATGGCTCGGCCTGCCGGCCGAGGAGAAATACGGTGTCCGCCTGCGCGATTCAGCCAGCGTTTGGAAAGGCTTTCCCGACAGCGCAGCGGCCTTGGCCGATCTCGCGAAATCCCACAAGCTGATCGCCATGACCAATGCACGGCGCTGGGCGCTCGACCATTTCGAGAAGCAGCTCGGATCGCCCTTCTTCGCCACCTTCACCGCCGACGACACCGGTACGGAAAAACCCGACCCGGCCTTCCTCCAAAAGGTTTTCGATTTCGTAGCGGGTCGGGGGGACAGCAAGGACGACATCCTGCATGTCGCGCAAAGCCAATACCACGACATCGGCATCTCCAGGGCGCTCGGCATGACCAATTGCTGGATCGAGCGCCGGCACGCCCAGAAGGGCTATGGCGGCACGATCGAGCCCGAGCGCTTCACCGTGCCGGACTATCACTTCAACTCGATGGCCGCGCTTGCGACGGCCGTGCGCGAAAGCCTGAAGGAGCGAACCTGAACCCAAGCCCGGAAAGCCGCAGCAAGACGAGCATACCGACCAATCAACAGAAAGGGGAATGATATGACCGACAAGATCACCAACTGGACCAGCGCAGACGATGCCATGGTCGAAAACGCCATCCGGCGTGGCGCGAGCCGCCGCGAGCTTCTCAAGATGCTGCTGGCCGGCGGCGCCGCGATTGCCGCGGGCGGCGTAGTGCTTGGCCGTGCGACACAGGCCGTTGCCGCGACGCCGGTCTCGGGCGGAACCTTCAAGGCGGCCGGCTGGTCGTCCTCGACCGCCGACACGCTCGATCCCGCGAAGGCGTCGCTCTCTACCGACTATGTGCGCTGCTGCTCGCTCTACAACCGCCTGACCTTCCTCGACAAGGATGGCAAGACGCAGATGGAGCTGGCCGAGAGCTTCGACAGCAAGGACGCCAAGACCTGGACCGTGAAGCTGCGCAAGGGCGTCACCTTCCACGACGGGAAGGACCTCACCGCCGACGACGTCGTCTTCTCGCTGAAGCGTCATCTCGATAAAGCGGTCGGCTCCAAGGTGGCCAAGATCGCCGCACAGATGACCGGCTTCAAGGCGGTAGACAAGTCGACCGTGGAAATCGAGCTTGCCGACCCGAATGCAGACCTGCCGACCATACTGGCGCTGCATCATTTCATGATCGTCCAGGACGGCACGACTGATTTCTCAAAAGGCAACGGCACCGGCGCCTTCGTGCTCGAGACCTTCGAGCCTGGCGTGCGTTCGGTGGTCACCAAGAACAAGAACTACTGGAAATCGGGCAAGCCCTATCTCGACTCCTTCGAGTTCATCGCCATCAGCGACGACAGCGCGCGGGTCAATGCGCTGCTTTCCGGCGACATCAATTTCGCGGCCTCGATCAACCCGCGTGCGATGAAGCTCATCAGCGGCCAGCAGGGCTTTGAACTCTCCAAGACGACCGCGGGCAACTACACCGACCTCAACATCCGGCTCGACATGGATCCGGGCAAGAAGGCCGATTTCGTCGCCGGCATGAAATATCTCGTCAACCGCGAGCAGATCGTCAAATCGGCCCTGCGTGGCCTCGGCGAAATCGGCAACGACCAGCCCGTCTCGCCGGCGAACATCTTCCACAACGCCGACCTCAAGCCGAAGGCGTTCGACCCCGACAAGGCGAAGTTCCACTTCCAGAAGTCAGGCCTGCTCGGCCAGTCCATCCCTGTGATCGCCTCCGAAGCCGCCACCTCGTCGATCGACATGGCAGTGATCATCCAGGCCGCGGGCGCCGACATCGGCATGAAGCTCGACGTACAGCGCGTTCCGTCCGACGGCTACTGGGACAATTACTGGCTGAAGGCGCCGATCCATTTCGGCAACATCAATCCGCGCCCGACGCCGGACATCCTGTTCTCCCTCCTCTACGCTTCCAACGCGCCCTGGAACGAGAGCCAGTACAAGTCCGAGAAGTTCGACAAGCTGCTGGTCGAGGCGCGCGGATCGCTCGACCAGGCCAAACGCAAGGAGATCTACGGCCAGATGCAGACCATGGTGTCCGAAGAGGCCGGCACCATCATCCCGGCCTATATTTCCAACGTCGATGCCCTCTCCAGCAAGGTGAAGGGTTTGGAAGCCAACCCGCTCGGTGGCATGATGGGCTACGCAATGGCGGAATATCTCTGGCTCGAAGCCTGAGAGGCGCCCGCCGGGGCCGGTCGGCCGGCCCCGGCACTGCATTGCGCAGGATTGTTTGACCGAACGCAACAGCAGGGAGCGCTTCTATGAAATCTGGGGTTCTCAACCTCGTGGTCAAGCGGCTGGGGATCGCGGTCGTCACGCTTCTGATCGTGTTGTTCGCCGTGTTTTTCGCCACCAGCATGCTGCCGGGCGATACCGCGTCGATCCTTCTCGGCCAGGCGGCGACTCCTGAAGCTGTCGCCGGCCTGCGCGAAGCCATGCATCTCAACGACCCGGCGATCCTGCGCTTCCTGCGCTGGCTTTTCGGGCTGCTCCATGGCGACCTCGGCACTTCCTATGCCAACGACATGCCCGTCGCGGCGCTGATCGGCGGGCGCCTGGTCAACACGATGAAGCTCGCCGGCGTCACTACGCTCATCTCGGTGCCGCTGGCGCTGACGCTCGGCATCTACGCCGCGATGCTGCGCGGTTCCCTCTATGACCGCGCCGTCACCGTACTTTCCATCGGCGTCATCTCCGTGCCGGAGTTCATGGTCGCGACGCTCGCGGTGCTGCTCTTCGCCGTCTATCTCAAATGGCTGCCGGCGCTGTCCTCGGTCAACGAGGCGCATTCGCTGACCGACTTGGTGCGCATATACGCGATGCCCGTTATCACGCTCACCTTCGTCATCTCCGCCCAGATGATCCGCATGACCCGCGCCGCGGTAATCGAGACGCTGTCCACGCCCTATGTCGAGATGGCGCTCCTCAAAGGCGCGTCGCGCAGCCGCATGGTCCTGCGGCACGCGCTTCCCAACGCGCTCGGACCGATCGTCAACGCGGTCGCGCTGTCTTTGTCCTATCTGGTCGGCGGCGTCATCATAGTCGAGACGATCTTCAACTATCCCGGCATCGCCAAGCTGATGGTCGATGCAGTCGCCACCCGCGACCTGCCGCTGATCCAAAGCTGCGCGATGATCTTCTGCCTGGGATATCTCCTCCTCATCACGGCCGCCGATATCGTCGCCATCATGTCCAACCCGAGGCTGAGATAACGATGGCGCGCGCAGTAGCCTCCCGACGCTCCTTCCTGGGCCACAGTTATAACCTTGTCGGCGTCGTGGCTTCGCTGGTCATCCTGGCGTGGACACTGGTCGCGATCTTCGCGCCCTACATCATTCCGCATCCGATCGGCGACATCGTCGACGACGATTATTTCGGCCCGATGCGCCAGGGGCTATGGCTTGGCTCGGACTATCTTGGGCGCGATATGCTCTCGCGCGTTCTGATGGGCGCACGCTACACTGTCGGCATATCGCTCGCCGCCGTTTCCATAGCCTGCTTTTCGGGTGTCGTGCTCGGCATGCTCGCGGCCGTGACCGGCGGCTGGTTCGACACCTGCCTCAGCCGCTTCCTCGACGCGATGAACTCCATCCCAAGCAAGCTGTTCGGCCTCGTGGTCGTCGCTGCGGTCGGCTCGTCGATCCCTGTGCTGATCCTGACGCTCGCGGTGATTTACATCCCCGGCGCCTACCGCTTCGCTCGGGCGCTCGCAGTCAACATCAACACTATGGATTTCATGACCGTCGCCCGTGTCCGTGGCGAAAGCACGGCCTATCTCATCGGGTCCGAAATCCTGCCCAACATCATTCGCCCGGTGCTCGCCGACTTCGGCCTGCGTTTCGTCTTCATCGTGCTCCTGCTCTCAGGCCTGTCCTTCCTCGGGCTCGGCTTGCAGCCGCCTTTGGCCGACTGGGGCGCGCTGGTGCGTGAGAACATTGGCGGCCTGCCCTTCGCGGCCCCAGCGGTCGTCGTGCCCTCGTTGGCGATCGCCAGCCTCACCATCAGCGTCAACCTGCTGATCGACAACCTGCCGCAGAAGATCAGGGACCGTGACACATGACCAATCTCGTCGAGGTCAGGAACCTAATGATCAAGGCGACGACCGACGCCGGACGTGTCGTCGAAATCATCAAGGGCGTCAGCCTCGATATCGCCGATGGCGAGATCATCGCGCTGATCGGCGAGAGCGGCTCCGGCAAGACGACAGTGGCGCTCTCGCTCATGGGCCACGCGCGGCCCGGATGCCAGATCACCGGCGGCGAGATCAACGTCAACGGCAAGAACATGGCGGCGCTCTCCGAGAAGGAAAGGGCAAAGCTGCGCGGGACCGACATCGCCTATGTGCCGCAAAGTGCGGCCGCATCGTTCAATCCCGCGTCCACCATCATGGAGCAGGTGATCGAGGTCACGCGCATCCACAGGCTGATGCCGCCCGAGCAGGCCCGCAAACGGGCGGTCGAGTTGTTCAGGTCCTTGTCGCTGCCGGACCCGGAACGGATCGGCGGCCGCTATCCGCACCAGGTTTCGGGCGGACAATTGCAGCGGCTTGCGGCGGCCATGGGGCTCATCGGCGATCCCAAGCTGGTCATCTTCGACGAGCCGACGACGGCTCTCGACGTGACGACGCAGATCGACGTGCTGAAGGCCTTCAAGTCGGTGATGCGGGCGGGCGGGATTGCGGGTGTCTATGTGTCCCACGACCTCGCCGTCGTCGCCCAGATTGCCGATCGCATCGTGGTGCTGAAGGGCGGCGAAGTTCAGGAGACCGGCACTACGGCTGAACTCCTTTCAGCCGCCAAGCACCCTTACACACGCGAGCTGCTGGCCGCCTTCGAACCGAAGCGGCGGCAAGCGCACGCAGATGCGGAACCCGCAACCAACCAGCTGCTGCGCATCGACAATGTGACGGCCGGCTACGGGGCGGTACGGGACAACGGACTGCCGCTGATCCGCGCCGTCGATTCCGTCAGCCTGATCGTAGAGAAGGGCCGCAACCTCGGTGTCATCGGCGAATCCGGCTGCGGAAAGTCGACGCTGGCGCGCGTCATCGCCGGCATCCATCCGGCGGCGGCCGGCGACATCGTCTTCGACGGCAAGCCACTGCGGCGGGCTGCCGGGAAACGCAGCCAGGATCAATTGCGCGAGATGCAGATCGTGTTCCAATACGCCGATACCGCGCTCAATCCGGCCAAGCCCGTCGAAGACATCATTGCGCGCCCTTTGGCCTTCTACCACGGGCTCGACAAGCGGAAGCGCTCCAAGCGCGTCGATGAACTGCTCGACATGGTGCGCCTGCCGAAGGCGCTGCGCTATCGCCATCCCTCGGAGCTCTCGGGCGGTCAGAAACAGCGCGTGAATTTTGCACGCGCTCTCGCCGCCAACCCCAAACTTATCATCTGCGACGAAATAACCTCGGCGCTCGACACGGTGGTGGCGTCCGCCGTGATCGAGCTGCTCAAGGAGCTGCAGCGCGAGCTGGGTCTGTCTTACATCTTCATCAGCCACGACCTCTCCGTCGTCGAGGCCATCTGCGACGAGATCATGGTCATGTATAATGGCCAACGGGTGGAGCAGATCACGCCCGACAAGGTCAACGCGGCCACCCACCCCTATTCCAAGCTTCTGTTCTCTTCAGTGCCGAAGCTCGACCCGACCTGGCTGGACGGCCTCGTCCGCGATCCGGAGCTCGTCAGCCAGTACGGCCACCGGTAGAGCAAAGTCCGCAGCGGTCTTCCGTCCGCAATTGCGTGAGGACAAACAGTCAGAGGGCCAACGGGCTCTCACATCGGGAACAGGCTGGGCAGCGGCATGTGCGCCTTGACGATGGGCGACTTCAACACGACGAAGCTGAAATACTTGTCGATGCCGATATCCATGTCGGTCAGCCGCTCCATGATCGACTGATACTCGCCGATTCCGGCGGTGACGAATTTCATCAGATAGTCGTAGCCGCCCGAGACGAGGTGGCATTCGATGACCTGATCGATCTTTTCCACGACGGCGAGGAAGCGTGCGAAGTCGACCTGGCGATGGTTCTTCAAGGTGATCTCGGTGAACACGGTCAGCGTCTGGCCGAGCTTGCCGATATTGACCTGCGCCGAATAACCCTCGATGTAGCCCTCGGACTGCAGCTTCTTGACCCGCATCAGGCACGGGCTCGGCGACAGATGCACCAGCTCGGCCAGTTCGACATTTGTGATGCGGCCGTTCTTCTGCAGTTCGTGCAGAATCTTGATGTCGATCCGATCCAGTTTCATGAGCTGTCTCCGAGGAAGAGTGCTACAGCACAAAATGCTGCCATGCAGGTGACCGCCGAGACTACCACAGCCCGCCGGCCTGTCCATCCGAGCCGACACCGCTTTGAAACGCAGGGACTCGCGATTTCAATGGGATTGTCGGAACAAAATTCTGCTTGTGCCTCAACTGCGGCAGCGGCTGCCTGCGCAACGCGATAAACTGGCGTTTCAAGGCAGAGAGGATCATGCGCGCGCCACTGCAGCAAATCGAGACATCCAGCGAACTGCCGCAATCCGCGGACGCGGTGGTCATTGGCGGCGGCATCGTCGGCGTCTTCGCGGCTTACTACCTGGCGCGGCGCGGCATGAAGGTCGCGCTTGTCGAAAAGGGGCGCATCGGCGCCGAGCAGTCCAGCAGGAACTGGGGGTGGTGCCGGCAGCAGAACCGCGATGCCCGCGAGCTGCCGATGGCAACCCACAGCCTCGATCTGTGGGATCGCTTTGCGACGGAGACCGGCGAGGACACCGGCTTCCGCCGCTGCGGCCTGCTCTATCTCAGCAATGACGAGGCGGAGCTGGCCGGCTGGGCGCGCTGGCGCGACTTCGCCAGAACCGCCGGCGTCACCACGCATATGCTCGATAGCGCCGCGGCCAGCGGGCAAGGCCGCGCCACCGGCCGGACCTGGAAGGGCGGCGTCTTCTCGCCGAGTGACGGCACCGCCGATCCATCGCGGGCGGCACCCGCGGTCGCCCGCGCCATCCTCAAGCTTGGCGGCAGCGTGCGCCAGAATTGCGCCGCGCGCGGCATCGAGACCGAAGGCGGGCGTTTGAGCGGCGTGGTCACGGAAAGCGGAATGATCCGCACGAAGATCGCGGTGATGGCCGGCGGCGCCTGGGCCTCTTCGTTTTGCAACCAGTTCGGCTTCCGCTTCCCGCAGGCGTCGGTCCGCTCCTCCATCCTGTCGGTCTCGCCCGGCGCGGAGCGCCTGCCGGATGCCCTGCACACGGCAAGGATTTCGGCGACGCGTCGCAGCGACGGTGGCTATACGCTCGCCATCAGCGGACGCGGACGCGTCGATGTGACGCCGCAACAGCTGCGCTTCTCCTCGCAGTTCGTGCCGATGTTCCTGAAGCGCTGGCGAAGCCTCGGACCTGGTGGCCTGCAGGGCGTGCGTTCGGGCCACGAGACGCTGAAACGCTGGCAGCTCGACCGGCCGACGCCGATGGAGCGCATGCGCATCCTCGATCCAGCTCCGGATCAATCGACGATCCGTTTGACGCATGCCCGCGCGCTCGAACTTCTGCCCGACCTCAGAAAGACCAGGATAAGTGCTGCCTGGGCCGGCTACATCGACAGCACGCCGGACGGCGTGCCGGCCATCGGCTCGATCCATTCCGTTCCAGGCTTTTTCCTGGCCGCCGGATTTTCCGGACATGGTTTCGGCATCGGACCCGGCGCCGGGCACCTCGTCGCAGATCTGGTGACCGGGGCGGAGCCGATCGTCGATCCGGCTTCCTATGATCCGCGGCGTTTCGACGCTTCGTCCTGGGGCAAGGTCGCCGACTTCTAGGGCTGGCCGTGACTTTGAGAGTCGCATCATTCGTCCCGCAGAAAGGCGCCGACGGGCGCTGGTCGGACAGGCGCCTGCCCTCGGAATCGGCCGACGGCGTTGGGCGAGCAGCCGTTCCGCGCCGCCACAAGTTCGGTGACTGCCAACTGACAATAGCGGCCTTGGCAACGTCCCATGCCGGAGCGTGACAGCGACTTCACCCGGTTGGCCTCGCCGCCGCCGAAATCCACGCCCTCGCGTACCGCCGCGGCCGTCACGTTCTCGCAGCGGCAGGCGACAGTCTCGTCGGGCAGTGTT
This sequence comes from Mesorhizobium sp. WSM3859, assembly GCF_002295065.1. Taxonomy (GTDB): domain Bacteria; phylum Pseudomonadota; class Alphaproteobacteria; order Rhizobiales; family Rhizobiaceae; genus Mesorhizobium. The sequence continues at coordinate 25,466 of NZ_NSGG01000011.1, read as the reverse complement.
CGCACCATCTCGGCCGGCCAGGGAAAGGCACGAGCCAGACCGCGGGCAAAGCGCTCGAGCCGCGCCAGCTTGCGCAGATCGGCTTGGATGGGAGGCGCCACATGCCCGAGATCCGTGAGGCATGCCGCCGCCGCGAGACGCCCCGCGATCTCCGCCCCGTCGGCGCCGAGTAGACGAGTCCCGTCGCCTGCAAGGTAGATGCCGTTGCCGGCCCGCCCCATCGCATCGGTCTTCGGCAGCCATTGCCGCCACTGCTCGTCATAGTCGAAGGCGCATCCAGTCAGGTCGGCCAGATGCGTCTCCGCCCGCAGGTGCCAGCCCATGCCGACCATGTCGCATGGGGTGATGCGCTGCCGACCGCCAGCGTCGCGCCAGCGCATCGCCGTGACGCCTGACGCGTTCGCTTCGATCCGCTCCAGCGTCACGCCCGCATGATAGCGCCCGCCGAGCCGCGCCCTTAGGGCGAGACCACGCAGCGCAACGATTGGCCGGGCGGCGAGCCCCCCGAGCCCGCGCATCTGCTGGCGCCATGAGGACGTCTCCAGCACGGCCGCCACATCGGCTCCAGCCTTGAGGAGTTGCGTGCCGACCAGCGTCAGCAAAGGCCCGGATCCGATGAGAACGATGCGCCGTCCGAGCGCCACGCCCTGCGCCTTGAGCGCGATCTGCGCCGCGCCGAGGCTGTAGACGCCGGCGCTCTGCCAGCCGGGGATCGGAGCGACGCGATCGGACGCGCCGGTGGCAAGGATCAGGCGGTCGTAGCCGATCACCTGAACCCCACCTTCCCCCAGCACATGCAGCCGCCCGTCATGCACGGCGATGACGGAGTTGCCCGCGTGATGGGTAAGCCGCCCCTCTGCCGCCTGCCGGTCGAAGAGCATATGCAGGGCGCGCGCCTTCGCCGCCTCCGATCCGTAGAGCTGTTCCGGCGTGCGGACAAACCCGTCCGGTGGGCGGCGATAGATCTGCCCGCCCGCGCGATGGCCTTCGTCGATCACAATCGGATGGAGCCCGGCCGCGACCAGTGTTGCCGCCGCCCTTATGCCGGCGGGACCGGCACCGACGATGACGATCCTCGACGACGAGGCCTCGCTCACGGCCAGCTCTCCGGCGGCGTCGTGCGTAACCGCATGCCTTCCGCGACAGGCGTCGAGCATGCCCGCAGGCGCGCACCCTCCTCCTGCCAAATCCAGCAATCCTGGCAGGCTCCCATCAGGCAGAAGCCGGCGCGCGGCTCGGGCCCGAATTCGGAGCTCCGCAACGCGTGTCCTGAAGCAAGCATGGCGGTCAGCACGGTGTCGCCTGCAAGCGCGCTGCACGTCTCACCATCGAGAAGGAAATGCACCTCCGCCCGGTTGCGCTCAGCCAGCCGGACGATCCGGCCGGTATTCATTCCGCGGCCTCTCGCACTGGACGCGGACGAGGCAATTCGGGGAAGCGTTCGCAGACCGCATCAAAGGCCGCTTGGACGCCATCCGCCCCCGAGCGACCTTTCATGCGCCGAAAAATCTCCGTCTTGGCGAAGAACCGCCAATGAATCGGCAAGGCGTCCAATATGGCGTGGAGCCGGTCGTAGGCGGCCGGAGTCCACTGTGCCTCAAAGCCGTCGCGCTCCGAGCCGAAATGGAAATGGCCGGCGGATGGCTTTTGCTGCGTGCGTAATTGATCGGTTGCCTGCTCGTCGACCTCGCCGTCGCGAAGGACGACGCCATAGTCGCGCGCGGCGGCTGCCGCCGAGAGATAGCCGCGCCGTACATCCTCAGCGACCCGCCAGGGCTCGCGCTGATTCGGATCGCCGCGCCCGCCGCCGCCGGCGGAGCGGATCTCGAGCACATCGCCGGGCTGCAGCACCGCGGTGTCGATGTTGCCAAGCCGCCGCTCGTGACTGGTTCCCGGATTGACGACCATGTCCGACAGGCCGGCCGCCTTGCCGCCCAGCACGCCCCACGGCCGGAAGAAACTGCGATCGCGATTGCGCGCCGTGATCCTGGAGTCCGGCGCGAAGACGCGAAACGCCATCTCGGTCGCCAGCCCACCGCGCCAGCGGCCGGCACCGCCGCTGTCCCGGGCGAGCCCGTATTTCACAAACTCCACCGGCGTCTCGGTCTCGGTGATCTCGATAGGCGTGTTCTTCAGATAGGCTGCATCGGCGCCCGACCCGTTGGTGCCATCGCGATGCGGCATCGCGCCGCCGCCGCCCACAACCGGGTTCACCGCCGCGATGACGCTGCGGCTGGTGCGCTCGTCCGTGGTCATGACGTTGACGATGCAATTGTTGCCGGCCGGCGCCGCGGGCAGGCGTTCCGGCACCGCTTGCGAAAAGGCGCCGAAGATGACCGAGCGCAGCCGGGCGCAGGTCAACGAACGCATGCCGACGGCGGCGGGATGGACCGGGTTTAGCACCGAACCTTGCGGCGTGATGCAGGTGAACGGCCGGGTAAGCCCGGTGTTGAGCAGGATCTTCGGATTGAGCGTGTAGAGCACGTAGTAGACGCCGACGAGCAGCATGGTGTGTCGCGGATCGCCGCCCGAAGGCACGTTGAGCGAGGAACCTAGCTGCGGATCGGAGCCGGTGAAGTCGAGCACCGCCTCGTCGCCCTTGATCGTCAGCCTCAGTTTCAGCCGGCAGGGATTGGCTTCGACTGAATCCTCGTCGGCATAGTCGGCGAATTCCCAGGTGCCGTCGGGCATGGCGCGCAGCACGTCCCGCGCCTGCGCCTCCGCGTGATCGAGAAGCGCGGCGACCCCTTCGACGAAGCCGGCCGTGCCGAACTTTTTGACCATCGCCTGGATCTTGCGCTCGCCGGTATTGAGCGCGCCGACCAGCGCCTTGATGTCGCCGATATTGAGGTCGGGCTTGCGCACATTGGTGCTCATTATCCGCAGGATCGTCTCGTCGAAGACGCCCTCGCGCACCAGCTTCATCGGCGGAAAGCGGATGCCTTCCTGATGGATCTCGGTCAGCGCGCGGCTAAGGGATGCCGGCACCGCGCCGCCCATGTCGGTGTTGTGGATGTGGCCACCGGTCCAGGCGACGATCTCGCCTTCGACGAAGACCGGCTTCCACAGATGCGTATCGGGCGCGTGCGTGGCGACATGGCCTGAATAGGGATCGTTGGTGAAGGCGACATCGCCCGGCCGATAATCATCCACCATCGCGATCGCGCGGTGATAGGAAAGGCCGGGGTACCAGGTGGCGCCGAGTTCCATCGGGACGGCGAAGGTCGCGCCCGAGCGGTCCATCAGCATCACCGTGAAATCCTGCGTTTCCTTGACGAAGGCCGAGTGCGCGGTGCGGTGCAGCGTGTGGGCCATGTTCTCGGCCGCCGCGCGGGCATGGTTGGCCAGAACCTGAAGGTTTGTGCGGTCGAACAACGGCGTCACTCCGCAAAGGTCAGAAGAAGGTTGAGGTGGCGGTCGACCCGAGCCTGCGTTCCGGCGGGGATGGCGAAGGTGGTGTCTTCCTGCACCACCACGGCGGGACCCTGGAACGTGCTGCCGGGTTCGAGCGCCTGCCGGTCGTAGAGGTCGACAGTCTCGACGCTCAGGCCGGCGTAGATCGGAATCCGGCGCGCTGGGCTGACCAGGGCCTCTATCTCGTCTGCCTCCGGGAAGGAGAGGGCCGGCCCTGAGCCGATTGCCGACAGCCGGACATTCACAAGCTCGATTGCGCCGTCCGGGTCGTGGAAATCGTAGAGCTGTTCATGGGTTCGGTGGAAGGCTTGCGCGATTGCCTCCGCATCGCTCTCTGCTAGCCATTTCGGCGAAAGGACGACTTCGATCTCATAGCTCTGCCCGATGTAGCGCATGTCGCAGGAGAGATTGAGTTCAGTGGCCGCATGATGCCCCTGCGCCGCAAGCCAGTCGCGCCCCTCCTGCGCCAGTGCCTCGAAAGCCGCGCGAATCGCGGGGAGCGAGGCGGCTGATAGCGGGCTGAAGATGGTGCGGATGAAGTCGCCGCGCAGATCCGCAACCAGTCCTCCCAGCGCCGACACCACGCCAGGGCGGCGCGGCGCCATGACGCGCTTCATGCCGAGTTCGCGGGCAAGGAAGGCGCCGAGCATCGGGCCGCCGCCGCCAAAGGGCATCAGCGTGAAATCGCGCAGGTCGACGCCGGCCCTCGAGGCGAGTTTCTCGACCTCGACGAACATTTCCGACACCGCGATGTCGAGGATCGCCTGCGCGGTCTGCTCGACCGGGCGACCCAGCCGGGCGGCAAGGTCGCCGACCGCGCGATGCGCCAATCCGGTATCGATGCTGAGCTGGCCATAGGCCATCTCGCTGTGACCAAGCCATCCGCACACCACCATGGCATCCGTGACCGTCGCCCGCATGCCGCCGCGGCCGTAGCAGGCGGGTCCTGGCGTCGAGCCGGCCGATTCCGGTCCGACGCGCAGCACCCCTTGCGCATCGACGCTGGCGATCGAGCCGCCACCGACACCGATCGAGCTCACCGACACGGAAGGAATATGCAGCGGAAACTCTCCGATCAGCTCGCCGGTGCCGAACTGCGCCTCGCCGCCGATGATCAGTGCGAAATCGGCGGACGTGCCGCCGATGTCGAGAGTGAGGATCCTGTCCTCGCCGGCCTGGCGCGCCAACCAGGAAGCGCCGATGACGCCGGAAGCCGTTCCGGACAACAGCATGTTGACGCAAGCGCGCTTGCCTTCGGCGGCGTTCATCAGCCCGCCATTCGATTTCGTCAGCATCGGCCGGGCCGACACGCCGCGGCTTGTCAACCGCTCCTCCAGCGCCGTCAGATAGCCCGAGACGCGCGGATGGACATAGCCGTTGAGAATGGCGGTCGAGCTGCGCTCATATTCGCGGATGACCGGCCAGACCTCAGCCGAGGTGAAGACGAAGAGCTCGGGCGCAAGGCGAGCGATCGCCGACTTCACTGAGGCTTCCTGCGCGCCGTTGCGCCAGGCGTGGAGGAAGGAAACGATGATTCCTTGCGCGCCGTTGGCTTTCGCCGCTGCCACCGACCTTTCCACCGCCGCCATATCAGGCGCCTGCGACTCGCTGCCATCGGCGCGCATCCGGGCCGGAATACCGAACACCATGTCGCGCGGGATCAGCGGATCCGAGCGTGAGCAGAACAGCGAATACATGTCCGGCATGCGCAGCCGCGCCAGTTCGATCACGTCCTCGAAGCCGGCATTGGTGAACAGCGCCAACGGCGCGCCCTTGCGTTGAATGATGGTGTTGATGCCGACGGTCGTGCCGTGCACGAAGCGCGTCATGTGCGTGGGATCGAAGCCCTCCCGTTCAGCGAGAAGCTTGAGGCCCGTCATCAGCTCGGCGCCCGGATCATCTGGTGTCGTCAGCACCTTCAGCGAAGCGACGCGTCCGGAGTTTGCCTCTAGCGCACAGAAATCGATGAAGGTCCCGCCAATGTCGACGCCGACCTTCCAATCGGCCTCGCTGCGCGCCTCATCCACCCTGATGGCCCTGTCCATAATGCGTCCCTTCCTGTCTGCCGACCAAAGCTGGCACGAGCGTGTAGTCAGGGTCCAAGATGGATGAGGGGCAAGAATATAAGTCTTGCTTATACCTTAGCGCGATGCTCCCGAAGCACATCGGAGCAGGCGGTACGGATTTCGTCGCGCATCATCTCGTCGGCCCGCGAAAGGGCCCGGGCGCGCGACGTGAGCAATGCGATGGGGAACTCCGGCCCGGCAGCCAGCGGCCTGACGGTGAGCCCGGCGAACCGATGCCAAGGCAGCAGCGCATCGACCAGGCCGATGCCCAGGCCGGCCGCGACGAAACCGGCCGCGGAGATAGAGACATCGATCTCCAGCGACGGCGAGAGCGCCACACCTTGCGTGCGGGCAGCGTGGGCCAGTTCGTCAGCGGGACGGGTGTTGCCGCGGTAGGATATCAGCTCCTCGCCGACGAGGTCGGCCAGCGTCAGCTCGGTTTTCCTGGCTAACGCATGCCTGGCAGGCAGCAGGCAGGCGAAGCCGATGCTGCCGATCACTTCAGCCTCGATATCGGGCGGCAAACGGTCGTCAAGGGCCACGCCGAGACTGGCATCGCCAGCGCGCAGCATGTCAATGATCGCCGCGATCGGTGCCATCTGGGAACGCAGCAAAATGCCGGGATGCTGCGCCCGGAATGCGGTGAAGGCGCGCGGCAATATCGCCATGGCGGGCGGCGGCGAGGCCGCGACGCGCACCAGCCCGGTCCGGCCGAGACGCAGGTCCGTGGTCTTGCGGCGCAGGCCGTCGAGGCCCGCCGACAGCCGCTCGGCATCGGCAAAGAGCTCGAGCGCCTCCGGCGTCGGCCGCAGCCTGCCCTTAACCCGCTCGAACAGGGTGAAGCCGAGTTCGTCCTCGGTGTGGAGCAGGATCTGGCTGAGCGCGGGCTGGGAGATGTTCAGCATCCGCGCCGCGGCGGTCACGGTGCCGGCGCGCATGACGGCGATGAACACTTCGAGCTGCCGGGCCCGCATTGCCACTCCATAGGTAAAGCTTATGGGTCTTGCCCAAACCCATCTTTGACGCAATGCCGCGGCGCCGACAAGATGCATCCAAGGATCAAGGAACGACTATGGATGTGATCGTGCTGGGCGGCGGCCTGATGGGGACGGCTTCGGCCTATTTCCTCGCCCGGCGGGGCGCGCGCGTGACGCTGATTGAGCGGAACCGGATCGGCGCAGGTGCGACCGTCGCTTCGTTCGGCAACATCCGGCGCACGGGCCGCCATTTGTCCCAGCTGCCGCTTGCCCATCGCTCGCTCAAGCTCTGGGGCGAGGTCGAAAAAATGCTCGGCCGCGACGTCGAATTCCGCGCCACCGGCCACATCCGACTGATCTTCGATGAGGGAAGTCTTGCCGACATGCGGGCCTATGCTCAAGCGGCACGACCCTGGGGGCTCGAGTTGGAAGAACTTGGCCCCCGCGAAATCCGGTCCCGCTTTCCCGGCCTCGGTCCTGAAGCGATCGCCGCGTCGTTCTCGCCGCATGACGGCAGCGGCAATCCGCGGCTGATCGCGCCGGCCTTTGCCGAGGCGGCCCGCAAGCTCGGCGTGGAAATCGTCGAGGATGTCGATGTCGAGACGATCAAGCACGCGGGTTCGGGTTTCATTGTCACAACTTCGAAAGGCTCGTTCGCCGCTGAATGCCTGCTCAACACCGCCGGCGCCTGGGGCGCGCGCGTCGCGGCGCAATTCGGCGAAACGGTTCCGCTCGATGCCCGCGGCCCGCAGATGGGCGTGACCGAGCCGGTGCCGCACCGAATCCTGCCGGTGGTCGGCATCTGGACGCGCGACAAGGACTATGGCGCCTATCTGCGTCAGGTCGAGCGTGGCAACATCGTATTCGGCGGGGCGGCCGAACGGGTATCGGTAGACCTCGATCCCGGCCACGCGGCCGCCGATCCTGCGCGCCTTCCGTTGCAATTGCGCGCCGTCGCGCGGCTGTTGCCGGCGATCGCAAAGGTCGCGGTCATCCGCACATGGTCCGGCTGCGAGGGCTATGTGCGGGACATGCTGCCGGTCATGGGACGCTCGGCGACGACGCCAGGCCTGTTCCATGCCTTCGGTTTTTGCGGGCACGGCTTCCAGCTCGGTCCGGGCGTCGGCGACACCATGGCCGAGCTCATCATGACCGACCGATGCGAAACGCCGCTGGACGATTTCAGAGTGGACCGCTTCAGCCGCACGGCCTAACGAACCGAATCGATCACGATTGGCCTCCCCTGGCCACTTGCAATGACCATTTTCAGGAGAGCTGAGCCCACTGCAGGGCGCAAGCTTGGCGTTTTGGATTGCTGGGGCTCTTTGCGCCGGACTGATCCTTTGCAGCCTCGTCGGCTTGGTCACTGGCTTCCTGGTCGCGTCGGTGGGTGTCCACCCGATTCTTGTCACTCTCGGCACGATGACACTGTTGCACGGGACCAGCATCTACCTGACGCGCGGACGGACCCTTTCCGGCTTTCCGGAGGCGTTGATTTCAATCGCAAACGAAACATTTTTCGGCATCCCTTTTTCCTTCATCCTGTTCGCGATGGTTGCAGCGGCAGTGCATGTGCTGATGACCCGCACGCCGCTCGGGATAAGAATCCACATGATTGGCTCCAACCTCGAGGGGACCCGCTACTCGGGTGTGGACACGGACCGCGTTCTGATTTGGGTCTATCTGCTTTCGAGCGTGCTATGCTGGCTGGCGGCCGTGATCATGATGGCCAGGTTCAATTCAGCCGGTGCCGACATTGCGCAATCCTATCTGTTGATCACCGTGCTCGCCGCGATCCTTGGAGGAATCGATCCTTACGGCGGTTTTGGCAGGATCGCCGGCCTCTTCCTGGCGCTTCTCATCCTGCAGGTTGTCGCCAGCGGATTCAACATTTTGGGCCTGAGCCCTCAACTGGCGCTTACCGCCTGGGGCGCGATCCTGCTGATCGTGATAGCTGTCAAGCGCTGGACGTTGTCGAAGGTTTCCTCAGCCTAGCTCCGGAAGTCGACCGGCTCCTGACGAAACCGCCAGCTGGGCCGGCACCGATGCCAAGGAGCCGAGCGAACCTATAGTTTGCCGCGATTGCACAGATGCCTTTCTCTTGGATTAGCAGTTGCTACATCGACAAGATAAGTGAAAAGACGCGCGGAACGCGCTGAGTGCTCCCCATTCCGGCACGGTGGACGCAAGCACATAGAAGCCAGTACATCGGCAGTGCCGCCTGGATCACAACAAAAAGCCTCTTGTCGAAAGTTGGTATACTGGTATAATGTGTACCTGACATAGCGTCATCCTAAGCGAACGCGCTGCGTCCTATGATCTTTCTGGGAGGACAACAATGAAACTTTCAATCGTGGCGGCGCTTGCCAGCGCCGCGCTGGTGGGTGTTGCGACGTTGCCGGCGATGGCGTCGCCGGACGCGCCGGTCATCGCACTCGCCAATGCCTATTACGGCAATACGTGGCGCCATCAGATGGTGGAAGCCTTCGAGGCTTCGGCCAAGGAAGCGAAGGCCGCCGGACAGATCGCCGACTATATCGTCATGAACGGCGACGGCTCGGTCGCGCAGCAGAACAGCCAGATCGCCGAACTGATCCTGAAGAAGGTCGATGTGCTCGCCGTCGACGCCGCCTCGGAGACTGCCGTCAACGGCGTCATCGAGAAGGCGTGCAAGGCTGGCATCATCGTCATCTCCTTCGATTCGGTCGCTTCGGCGCCCTGCAACTACCAGCTCAATTTCGACTTCAAGGGCTACAAGGCCGCCCAGGCGGAAGCCGTGTTCAAGATGCTCGGCGGCAAGGGCAACGTCATTCAGGTGCGCGGCGTGAAGGGCTCGGCGCCCGACAACGACATGTTCAACGCGCAGCAGTCTGTGCTGGCCAAATATCCCGACATCAAAGTGGTCGCGACTGTCTACGGCCAGGCGACTGCATCGGTCGCGCAATCGGCGATCGCCAACGTGCTGCCCTCGCTGCCTCATGTCGACGCCGTGCTCGGCCAGGGCGGCAGCGACGATGTCGGCATCGCCCAGGCCTTCGTCCAGTATGGCGGCGACTACAAGGACAAGATGCCGGTCATCGAAGGCGGCGGCGGCACCGATTTCGTCAAATGGTGGGCCGAGGAGAATGCCAAGAACGGCTACCAGACCGTGTCGATGAACACCACGCCGGGCATCGGCGGCGCCGCCTTCTGGCTCGGGCTGTCGCTGCTCAAGGGCGCCAAGGCGCCGAAGCTGATGATCATGCCGGTTGCTACGGTCGATGCCAGCAACCTCAAGGAATACGCTAAGCTGCCCGGCGGCCAGATCATCAGCCCAAGCTATTCGCTGGATTGGGTCAAGCAGAACCTGGTCAGCAAGTAAGGCAACCAGCTAAGGGACCGGGCGCCGCCCGCGCGGCCGCGCCCGATCTTCGCCCGCGCAGAATCGGAGGACGAATGTCCCACATCGCCGTCGCCGTACAGGGCACCGCTGCCGCCGCAGCTCCTGCCGGGCCGAGCGTCGTTTCGCTGAGCGGGATCACCAAGAGTTTTGGGCCGACGCTAGCCAATGCGGGGATCGATCTTTCCGTCGGCGCCGGCGACGTGATCGGGCTTGTCGGCGGCAACGGCGCCGGCAAGTCGACGCTGATGCGCATCCTGTGCGGCGCGATGTGGCCGACGCTCGGCGCGATCTCCTTTGCCGGCGAAGACGTGGCGTTCGCAGCCTACGATACCGGCGAGGCACAGCGACGCGGCATCCGCATGGTGCATCAGGAGCTGTCGCTCTGCGCCAACCTGTCGGTCGCCGAGAACTTCTTCCTGGAGACCCCCGCCGACTCGGCAAGCCGGCCGGGCTGGCGCGCGCTCTACCGCGCCCGCGCCCGCGCGGCACTTGACGCCGTCTTTCCCGGCAACGGCATCGACGCCGACGCCGAGGTCGGGCACCTGACCATCGCGGAGCGGCAGATGGTGGAGATCGCGCGCGCCGCGGCCACACCCGGCGTCAAGCTCATCGTACTCGACGAGCCGACATCGTCGCTCGATCTCGACCGCTCGAAACAGCTCAGGGCCTTCATCCGCGAACGGGCGAAGGCGGGGCTCGCCTTCATCTTCATCAGCCACAAGCTGCAAGAGATCATCGACATCGCGACGGAGGTGGTGGTGCTGCGCAACGGCCGCAGCGCCTGGCAGGGCCATGCCGCGGATGCTTCGATCGGCAAGCTGGTGCAACTGATGGGCGGCGACGCCAATCCGGTCCATCAGCATGCCGTGGCGGCGGCGTCCTCCCAGGACGTGCTGGTGCGGCTCTCAGGGCCGCTGACAGCCGCGCTCGGCCGTGACATCGACATCGTGCGCGGCGAGATCGTCGGGCTGGCCGGTCTCGAAGGCAGCGGGCAGAAGGAACTGCTGCACTCCATCTTCAGCCCCGGCCGAAACGAGCATGCGGGCGTTTCGAGGCGGGCGGAGGCAGGCTTCATCGCCGGCGACCGACAGAAGGAAGGCGTGTTCCCGCTCTGGAGCGTGCTTTCCAACATCAGCATCGGCGCGCTTGCCCGCCGCTCGGCGCTCGGGCTGGTTTCCGATCGCGCCAATCGCGACACGGCAACCGGCGCCGCCGGCAAGCTGCGGCTCGACGACAAGCGTTTCCAGTCCAACATCACCGACCTCAGCGGCGGCAACCAGCAGAAGGCGCTCGTGGCGCGGGCGCTGGTCGCCGACACGCCTGTCATCCTGCTCGACGACCCGACGCGCGGCGTCGACATCGCCACCAAGCAGGATTTCTACCGGCTCTGCAACGAGGTCGCGCGCGGCGGCCGGGCGCTGGTCTGGCACACGACCGAGGACGCGGAATTGCTCGCCTGCGACCGCGTGCTGGTCTTTTCCAGCGGCCGGATCGTGAAGGAGCTGGCGGGCGAGGCGATCACCGAGCAGGCGATCGTCGGCGCCTCCTTCGCGCAGCCGGCGGATAGCCTGACAAGCACTGCCCGTAGGCAGAGCGCCATGGCCGGGCTCGGGCGCAAGCTGGTCAATGCCGCGCCTTTCATCGGACTTGCCGCCGTGCTCGCCATCATGATCGCAATCAACCCGGCGGTTGCCTCGACTTTCGGGCTCGACCTTTTGTTGATGCCGGCACTGTCGCTGGTGCTGGTGACGGCGGCGCAGATGTTCATCGTCGGCGGCAGCGAGATCGATCTCGGCGTCGGCGCTTTCGCCGGCCTGGTCAGCGTGCTCAGCGCGACGCTGCTCTACGACCAGCCATGGCTCGGGGCGCTGGCGCTGCTAGCCGCGCTCGCTGCCTATACTGGACTCGGCGGCATCATCCAGGCGCGCAAGATCCCGGCCATCGTCGTCACGCTGGGCGCGTCCTTCATCTGGGTCGGCATCGGCTATGCTCTGCAGCCGACGCCGGGCGGCGCCAGCCCCGAGTGGTTGTCGACCCTCTTCGGCTGGTCGATCGGCTTCATGCCCACCTCGATCATCATGATCGTAGCCGTGGCGCTGATCGTGTTTGTCATCGACTGGCTGCCGCTCGGCGTGGTGCTGCGCGGCTTCGGCAACAATCCCGCCGCGATGATCCGCTCGGGATGGTCGCCGACACGCTATGCTTTGGTGCGCTATCTTATTGCCGGCTTGTTTGCAGGCGCCGCCGGTCTTTCGCTGACGGCCATCAACACGGCGAGCGACATCAACTCCGGCAATTCTTTCACGCTGCTCAGCGTTGCCGCCGTGGTGATGGGCGGCTGCTCGCTGCTCGGCGGCATCATCTCGCCGGTCGGCGCCGTCGCCGGCGCGGTGACGCTGTCTTTGATCGGTGCGCTGCTCGGCACGCTCAGCGTCAGCAGCGACTACAACGCCGCCACGCAAGGACTGATCCTGATCGCGCTGCTCACGCTGCGCAGCCTGACCGCCGACCGCAGGAGCGAGCCATGAACGCACTCGCGGGCTTCAGCATCTGGGCGCAGCGCAACCGCTGGATCTGGGCGGCGATCGGCGTGCTGCTTTTGTGGCTGGTGCTCTCCGTCGTCACCAGCCGCTTCAGCCTCTCCAGCCTGTCCGGCGTCATTCTGTCGGCATCCTTCCTGACGGTCGTCGGCATCGGCCAGATGTTCGTAGTCACGACCGGACGCGGCAACATCGATCTGTCGGTCGCCTCGGTGATCACGCTCAACGCCTTCGTCGCGTTGCTGACTATCAAGGGTCAGGACGCGAACCTCGCCATCGGCGTGATCGCCGCCATCCTGCTCGGCCTCGCTGTCGGGGCGCTCAATTCGCTGCTCGTCGTCGGCCTCGGCATTCCGGCCATCATCGCGACGTTGGCGACCGGCTATGTGCTGGCGACCGCGACACTTCTTTCGAACAAGGCGATCCCGGGCTTTGCCGTCAGCCCGGCGCTGAAGGAGTTGGCGACGGGCCGCATTTTCGGCGTGCCGATCATGGCCGTCATCGTCATCATCGGCGTCGCGGCGACGTCCTTCGTGCTGCGCTATACCGTGTTCGGACAATTGCTGTCGGCGGTCGGCCAGAACCGCGCCGCGGCGCGGCTCGCCGGCATCCGCAACGGCCGGATGATCGCGTCCGCCTTCGTCATCTCCTCGGTGCTGGCCTCGCTCGACGGGTTGCTGCTCGGTGCCTATATCGGCGGCGCCTTCCTCGAAATGGGACAGCCCTATCTGTTGCAGTCGATTGCCGCCGTGGTGCTTGGCGGGACGCTGATCTTCGGCGGCTCCGCGACGGCGCTCGGCACACTCTTTGCCAGCATCCTGCTCATCCTCATCGTCACCACCATGCAGATCGTCGGCCTGCCTCCGGGCGCGCAGGACATCGTGCAGGGCATCGTCGTGATCTTCGTCCTCGCGCTAGCCGGACGCCAGGCATTGGCTCGGCGTGCGTCTGTGGATCTTGCGGACGACGACAAGGACTCGGTAGCGAAAACGGAAGCGAACGCAACGGCGGCCCATTCGAAATGACTGACGGACGACAAGCGATCCCCTCTTGCCAAATAGTGGTAGAGTGATCATACCAGTACAGAAGATGGCGATTGGCGTGGACCGTCGTCTGAAGATCAGGAGCAGGTTAGATGACAACGATTGCGCTGTTCGGTGCCGGTGGCAAAATGGGCTACCGTCTGTCGACCAATTTTCGCGGGTCGCCCTACACGATACGCCACGTTGAGATCAGCGAGGCAGGCAAGGAGCGGCTGAAAACAGGGCTCGGCATCGACACTCTGAGCGTCGATGAAGCGCTGCAGGGCGCCGAAGTGGTTATCCTGGCGGTTCCCGACACGCATATCGGCAAGGTCGCGGCCGGCATCGAAAGCAAGCTGGCGCCCGGCACGATGGTCATCGTGCTCGACGCCGCGGCGCCGTTTGCCGGCCATCTGCCCAAGCGTCCCGACCTCACCTACTTCGTCACGCACCCCTGCCATCCGCCCATCTTCAACGACGAGACGGACATGGCGGCCAAGAAGGACTTCTTCGGCGGCGTCAAGGCCAAGCAGCATTTCGTCAGCGCGCTGATGCAGGGACCGGAGGAAGACTACGCAAAAGGCGAGAAGATCGCCCAGATCATCTGGGCACCGGTCATGCGCTCGCACCGCGTCACCGTCGAACAGATGGCGCTACTCGAGCCCGGGCTCTCCGAGACGGTCTGCGCCTCGCTGCTCGTCGTCATGAAGGAAGCTCTCGACGAGGTCGTGGCGCGCGGTGTCGACCGGCAGGCGGCGCTCGACTTCCTGCTCGGCCACATGAACGTGCTCGGCGCCGTCATATTCGGCGAAACCAAGGGCGTGTTCTCGGACGCCTGCAACAAGGCGATCGAATTCGGCAAGCCGGTGCTTATGCGCGACGATTGGAAGCGCGTCTTCGAGCCGGAAGAGATTGCCGCCAGCATCCAGCGCATCACCTGAGGCGTCGACCCGCTTGCTTTTGAAGGCATGCTGATGGAAGTGCCGTCATCAGGTACATATCACCTGAATTAGTGGTTGACTCATCATACCAGTTAGCTTTAGCTGTTCCGGCTCGGATTTGCTGTGATCCGGGATGGACAAGCGGAGGAAGGCGGGGAATAGCGGCGAGGCTCGGGTTCGGATGAAAGGCTGTGCAGGCTTTTCAAGATCCGGGTGGCGCGACCTCCACCGCCTGAGGAATTCAGACATCGGCTCGGCTGTCCGAGGCCGGTTTTTCAAGGGAGGACTTCATGAAACTCACTCGCAGAATGACGCTTGCGGCCTTCGCCGGCGTGCTGGCGCTTGGCACCGCCATGCCGGCCTATGCGGCGGACCTCATCGCCATCATCACGCCTTCGCACGACAATCCGTTCTTCAAGGCGGAAGCCGTCGGCGCCGAAGCCAAGGCCAAGGAGCTCGGCTATGACACGCTGGTGATGGTGCATGACGACGACGCCAACAAACAGTCGGAACTGATCGATACCGCGATCGGGCGCGGCGCCAAGGCGATCATTCTCGACAATGCCGGCGCCGACGCCACTGTGGCCGCCGTGCAGAAGGCCAAGGACGCGGGCGTCCCCTCCTTCATGATCGACCGCGAGATCAACGCCACAGGAGTCGCCGTGGCGCAGATCGTCTCTAACAACTACCAGGGCGCCCAGCTCGGCGCGCAGGAATTCGTCACGCTGATGGGCGAGAAGGGCAACTATGTCGAGCTGGTCGGGAAGGAGTCCGACACCAATGCAGGCATCCGCTCCAAGGGCTATCACGATGTCATCGACGACTATCCGGATCTTAAGAAGGTCGCTCAGCAGTCGGCAAATTGGAGCCAGACCGAAGCCTATTCCAAGATGGAGTCGATCCTGCAGGCGAATCCCGACATCAAGGGCGTGATCTCGGGCAATGACACGATGGCAATGGGCGCCTACGCGGCGCTGGCCGCCGCCGGCCGCAAGGACGTCATCGTCGTCGGCTTCGACGGCTCCAACGACGTGCGCGACTCAATCACGTCGGGCGGCATCAAGGCGACGGTGCTGCAGCCGGCCTACGCCCAGGCGCAGATGGCCGTCGAGCAGGCCAGCGAATTCATCAAGAACAAAAAGTCGCCTGAGAAGGAAAAGCAGCTGATGGACTGCGTGCTGATCAACGCCGACAATGCTCCCAAGCTGGAGACCTTCGCGCTCAAGAATTGAGCCGGCGCGGTTGTAACAGCGGGGGGCGAACGCGCGTTCGTCCCTCGCCTCCATTTCACCATCCGAGTGCCTTTGACCGCGATGCCGAATAAGTTGACCCGGCTGATCCTTGGGCTGCTCCTTGCCGTGGTGGCAGGTCCCGGCCTCAGCGCCTGCAAGATCCTGCCGACGCCGTCGGCGCAGGGCGGCGACAGCGCCAACAGCTCGGCCTTCAGTCCCGACAAGAAAGTCGAGGAGATCTGGGCCACGAAAGTCATTCCCTATCTGCAACAGAAGGCGGGGCCGTTCGCTGAAGTCCATGCGCTGGCCCAGACCGATCCCGCAGGCGCAGGCGCTAAATACGGCAATCCGAAGAAGCAGGCGAACTCGTCATGGACCTTCGCGGTGCGCGTCGAAGGCAAGATCGTCGCCGCCAACACACAGTCGCGCGCGGCAACCGTCGATGTCGACGTCGACGGCGACGGCAAGGCGGACGCGCGGGTGCAGATCGGGCCGGCGATGCGCGGCACCGCGCTGCGCGACAGCCTGGATTTCGTGCAGTTCAACGACTTCACCAACCAGATCGACTTCGCCCAGTTCGGCAAGGCCTTCAACGCCCATGCTGACAAGACGGTGCTGTCCAAGCTGCCGCGCGATACGCTCGAGGGCCGGGCCGCGAAGGTGCTGGGCGCTTACACGATCGAGAGCGGCCAGGACCTGCCGCTGGTGACGCCGGCGGAGGCCGAGATCGGGCCGAAGCCATGAGTTCCTCGTCCGGTCATGACGTCATCCTAAAGCTGGAAGACATCTCCAAGGTCTATGCCGGCACGGTGGCGGTCAAGCACGCGAATTTCGAGGTGCGCAAGGGCGCGGTCAATGTGCTGGTCGGCGAGAACGGCGCCGGCAAGTCGACGCTGATGAAGATCATCGCCGGCGTCGAGCAGCCGACGGCCGGCCGCATCCTGCTCGACGGCAACGAGGTTTCCTTCTCGTCTTCCGGAGACGCCGTCAGCCGCGGAATCGGCATGGTGTTCCAGGAGCTCAACCTGTTCGGCAATCTCTCGGTCGCCGAGAACATTTTTGCCACGCGCGAGCTGACCAACGCCTTCCGCAAGATCGACCACAAGGAGCAGGAGCGGCGCGCCGCCGAATTCCTCGAACAGCTCGAAGCCGGTATCAGGCCGGACATGCTGGTCGAGGACCTGCGCATCGGCCAGCAGCAGTTGGTCGAGATCGCCAAGGCGGTGGCGCTGGACGCGCGCATCCTGATCATGGACGAGCCGACCTCGGCGCTGAGCGCGGCGGAAGTCGAGATCCTGTTCAAGGTGATTGCCGACCTCAAGGCGCGCGGCGTCGCCATCGTCTACATCTCGCACCGGCTGGAAGAGCTGATCCGCATCGGCGACTACATCACCGTGCTGCGCGACGGCCGCATCACCGGCCAGGAGGAGATGAGACGAGTAGACACCCAGTGGATCGTGCGGCAGATGATCGGCTCCGACGCCAAGGATTTCGCCAAGGCCGACGGCCATCAGCCAGGCGACGAGGTGTTCCGCGCCGAGGAGATCTGCCTGCCGCGCGTCACCGGCGGGCTTGCGGTCGACCATGTGTCGCTGTCGCTGCGCGCCGGCGAGATCCTTGGCATCTACGGGCTGATGGGCGCCGGACGCAGCGAGCTGTTCGACTGCATCATGGGCCGCCACGGCCAGGCGAGCGGCAGGATCTTCATCGACGGAAAACAGGTCAGGGAGCGCGACACGACGCGGCGCATCCAGCGGGGTCTGGCGCTTATCCCGGAAGACCGCCAGCGCGAGGGCCTGGTGTCGATCCTATCCGTCGCCAGCAATCTGACGCTGGCGAGCCTGTCGCGCTTCGTCAGCCTGTTCCATATCCGCGGCGCCGCTGAGCGGCAGGCCGTCACGCAGATGGTGCGCGAGCTGGCGATCAAGGTCGCTGATCCGGCGCAGGAGGTGTCGTCGCTGTCGGGCGGCAACCAGCAGAAGGTGGTGATCGGCAAGGCGCTGCTCACTGGGCCGAAAGTGCTTCTGATGGACGAGCCCAGCCGCGGCATCGATGTCGGCGCCAAGGCCGACGTCTTCCGCACCATGCGCAAGTTGTCCCGCGATGGGCTCGGCATCCTGTTCGCCACCTCCGACCTCGACGAGGTGATGGCGCTGTCCGACCGGATCGCGGTGATGAGCAACGGAAAACTGACGGGCATGTTCGATCGCGCCGAGGCGACGGAGGAGGCGATCGTTGCCGCGTCGGCGCTTGGCCACGGACCTGTGCATGGAGAGCAACGCCGATGACCGACATTCCAGCCAAGGTTGCCGCGCCATCCGCATCCAGCGGATCCGTTCTGTTGACGCTGATGAAGCTCAGGACCTTCATCGCACTGATCGCCGTGCTGGTGTTCTTCTCGGTCGCGGCGCCGAATTTCCTTTCCGCCGCCAACCTGATCCTGATGGCCAAGCATGTGGCGCTCAATGCCTTCCTCGCCATGGGCATGACCTTCGTCATCATCACCGGCGGCATCGACCTGTCGGTCGGCTCGATCGTCGGCTTATGCGGCATGGTCGCCGGCTACCTGGTGCTCAATGGCATCGACCTGCAGATCGGCTACACCGTCTATTTCAATGTCGTCGAGATCGCGCTGATCACGCTTGTCGTCGGCATTCTGATCGGCGCCGTCAACGGGTTGCTCATTACGAGGCTGAACGTCGCGCCTTTCATCGCCACGCTCGGCACGCTCTATGTCGCGCGCGGCCTGGCGCTGTTGTCGTCGGACGGCCGCACCTTCCCCAACCTTGTCGGCAAGCCGGACCTCGGCACCACCGGCTTCGGCTATCTCGGCGCCGGCAAGCTGCTCGGCCTCCCGGTCTCGATCTGGATCCTCCTCGTGGTGGCGCTGGGCGCGGCCTATCTCGCGCGTTACACGCCGCTCGGCCGTCACATCTTCGCGGTCGGCGGCAACGAGCGCGCGGCGCGCATCTCGGGCGTGCGCGTCAACATGGTCAAGATGTTTGTCTACATGTTCTCCGGCTTTTGCGCGGCGATCGTCGGCCTCATCATCTCGTCCGAGCTGATGGCCTCGCATCCGGCAACAGGCGAAAGCTTCGAGCTGAATGCGATTGCGGCCGCGGTGCTCGGCGGCACCTCGATGTCGGGCGGGCGGGGCACGATCGGCGGCACCATCGTCGGCGCCTTCGTCATCGGCATCCTCTCCGACGGGCTGGTGATGATGGGGGTGAGCTCGTTCTGGCAAATGGTGATCAAGGGCCTCGTCATCATCGTCGCGGTCGTCGTCGACCAGGCGCAGCGCCGGCTGCAGAGCCGGGTGACGCTGATGCAGATGGCGAAGGTGGGCTGACCATGGCCAAGTTGCGCGGAGCGCTGATCGGCTGCGGCTTCTTCGCCGTCAACCAGATGCATGGCTGGCGCGACATCGACGGCGCCTCGATCGTCGCCATCTGCGACCGCGATCCGGAGCGGCTGAGGATCGTCGGCGACCAGTTCGGCATCGCGCGGCGCTACAGCGACGCGGCCCTGATGTTTGCCGGTGAGACACTCGACTTCGTCGATATCGCCACCACTGTCGGCAGCCATCGGCCGCTGGTCGAACTGGCCGCCGCCAACCGTATTCCGGTAATCTGCCAAAAGCCGTTCGCGCCGACGCTTTCCGACGCCAAGGCCATGGTGAAGGCTTGCGCTGGGGCCGGCGTGCCGCTGATGGTGCATGAAAATTTCCGCTGGCAGTCGCCGATCCAGGCGGTGCGCGCCGTGCTCGACAGCGGCGAGATCGGCAAGCCGTTCTTCGGCCGCATCTCCTTCCGCTCCGCTTATGACGTGTTTTCCGGCCAGCCTTACCTGGCGACCGGCAAGCGCTTCATCATCGAGGATCTCGGCATCCATATCCTCGACATCGCCCGCTTCCTGCTCGGCGACGTGTCGAGCCTCACCGCCCGCAGCGCGCGCATCAATCCCGCCATCGCCGGCGAGGACGTGGCGACGATGCTGATGGACCATGAAGGCGGCGCAACGTCGGTGGTCGATTGCAGCTATGCGACGAGGCTTACCACCGAACCGTTTCCCGAGACGCTGATCGAGCTCGACGGCTCAGACGGCACGATCCGGCTGGCGCAGGGCTACCAACTCACGGTCACCGGCAAGAGCGGCACCAAGGTCACTGACGTGTCGCCGCCGCAGCTCTCCTGGGCCTCGCGGCCATGGCACAACATCCAGGAAAGCGTCCTGGCGATCCAGAAGCACTGGGTGGACTGCCTGACAATGGCCAGGGAGCCGGCGACCTCCGGCGCCGACAATCTCAAGACATTCGCGCTGGTCGAGGCCGCCTATGCCGGCGCTGCCAGCCGGCAGCCGGTGCGGATCGACGACCTGCTCAAATGACCAAGGATCCCTTTCTCCTCTACGGCACGCGCGCGGTCGAGGTCGAACCGGTTCGGCTTAGCGCCGGACCGCTCAGCGCCGATTTCGTCAACGGCAATCTACGCACCATCCGGCACGGCGGCATCGAGGTGCTGCGCGCCATCGCCTATATCGTGCGCGATCGCGACTGGGGCACCTACGAACCGGCGCTTGAGGATCTGATCATCGAAAAGAGCGATGACAGCTTCTCGGTGCGCTATTCGGCAAGCTGCGCTGGGCCGGGCGGAAGCCGGCTCAGCTTTGACGCCAAGATCGAGGGCCATGCCGACGGCCGTCTCAGCTTCGATGTGAGCGCGCTGCCCGAACGCGATTTCGAGACCAACCGCTGCGGCTTCTGCATCCTGCATCCGATCGCTGGCCTCGCCGGCAGCCCGGTCAAGGTCGAGCACACCGACGGCAGCGTGGTGGACACCAACCTGCCATTGCTGATCGATCCCTGGCAGCCTTTCAAGGACATGCGTGCCATCACGCATCAGGTCCGGCCGGGCGCCACGGCGGAATGCCGGATGGAGGGCGACACATTCGAGATGGAAGACCAGCGCAACTGGTCGGACGCCTCCTACAAGACCTACGTCCGGCCGCTGGCTCTGCCATGGCCCTACGTGCTGCCAGCCGGACAAACCAATCGGCAGACGATCACCCTGCGCGTAACGGGCGGCCCCAAAGTGACTGACGCGGCAACCGGAGCCGCACCGGTCCGCATCGAGCCCGGCGAGGCCGGGGCGAAGCTGCCCGATGTCGGCGTGGTGATCTATCCGGAAGATATCGAAGCGGCGTTGGGCAAACTGTCGCTGCTCAATACGCTTGGCCCGCAGCAGCTTCTCCTCCATTACGATCCGACGCACGGCCATGGCCTGGACGCCTTACAGGCTCATGCCAAGCTCGCCGCCGCATTCCCTGCCAAGACGACGCTTGAATGCGTCGTCGCCTGCGCCGGCGATCTCGACAGCGAACTCTCCGATGTCGCCGAGATGGTGCGCAGGACAGGCCTGCGGCTCGATGCCGTCGCGGTCTCGCCTTCGGTCGACCGGCAATCGACGCCGCCCGGCAGCGTCTGGCCGGCCTGCCCGCCGCTCGAGGATGTCTATGCAGCGGCCCGCCGCGCCTTTCCGGACATCTGTCTCGGCGGCGGCATGTTCAGCTATTTCACCGAGCTCAACCGCAAGCGCGTTCCGGCGGGCGCGCTCGACTTCGTCACCCATTGCACCTGCCCGATCGTGCACGCCGCCGACGATCTCAGCGTCATGCAATCCTTGGAGGCGCTCCCTTTCATCACCCAGTCGGTACGGGCGATCTACGGCACGAAGCCCTACCGTATCGGCCCTTCGACCATCGCCATGCGGCAGAACCCTTATGGCGGCGCAACCAAGGACAATTGTGACGGCCAGCGCATCGCCATGGCCAACCGCGATCCGCGCCATGCCGGCTTGTTCGCGGCCGCCTGGACGATCGGCTATGCCGCGCGCGTGGCGCCGGCCGGGCTTGAGATGCTGACGCTCTCCAGCTTCACGGGGTCATTCGGCGTGCTGGCGGCAGACGAACCCGCTGGCGAAGGAACACCGCAACCGATCTTCCACGCAGTGCGGGGCCTCGCCGCTCTGGCTGGCTACACGCATATCGCCGCGCGCTCAACTGATGAGAACCGCGTGGCGGTGCTTGCAGGACGTTCACCGACTGGCGCCATCACAACCTTGCTGGCAAACCTCACGTCGGACGACGTCCCGGTCGACGCCTCGGCTGTCGGCCAAGCGGCAGGAGCGGTTACGATCTGGGACGTAGAAAGTAAACGCGTTCTTGACCGGAGTGCGGCTTCAGGGCGTTTCACCATGCCGGCTTACGCCATAGCAAGGATCGGCTGAACGAAGCTATTTCTCCGAGCTCATCACATAGAGAGCGCGCGAGCGCTCGAGATGCTTGATCATCGCCTTCTCGGCACCCTCGGCGTCCTTCTTCTCGATGCGGCCGATGATCTCTTCGTGCTCGGTCAGCGTGAACTTTTCCTTGCCGGTCCAGATCAGCATCTCGGTGTGATATTCCTTCAGCCAGCCGAGCATCGCCTCGCTGACGGCGACATAGATCGGATTGCCCGAAATCGCCGCGATCTGGGTGTGGAAACGCATGTCGGCGGAGATGAACGCCTCGGCGTCGCCACGGGCGGCGCGCTGCTCGGCAACGGTTGCCTTGAGCCTTTGCACATCTTCGGGCGTCGCCTTCTCGGCGGCCTCTCTCACCATGCCGCGCTCGAAGAAGATGCGCGCGTTCTTCAGATGCTCCAGCGTGTCCTTCGACGACGACAGGATGATCTTGGCCGCGCCGTCGACCTGCTTGATGATCGACTTGGCGGTGAGCTGCAGCACCTTGGCGCGCTCGCCATGCGAGATGGCGACGAGCCCCATGTTGCTCAGGGCCTGCATGGCTTCGCGGATTGCCGGCCGGCCGACCTCGAAGCGCTCCATCAATTCGCGCTCCGACGGCATGTCGTCGCCCGGCAGCAATTCGCCACTGGTGATCAGCCGCTTCAGCCTGGCAAAGACTTCATCGGAAAGCTTGCGCCGGACGATCGGTTCCGAACGGTTCATCGCCGAGAATCACTCCCTTGATCGAGTCCCAATCTAACACCGTAGCCGCAATTTCCGGAATGCCCGTCATTCGCAGACCGCCCCGCCGGGCAGGATATTGCTTGCAATGCTTATGTACTCATTATACCAGATTTCAAGAGCAGAAAATTCTTTTCCTGCCTTCTCGACTGGGTATTGCCGGCCATGATCACCCTCACCTATCGCATCGAGACCTCGGGCAGCATCGAGGCGCTGGCGGGCAAGATCGCCAGTGACCAGTCGACCGGCACCTTCGTCGCCTTGCCCGGCGAGACCGAGGAGCTGAAGGCACGTGTAGCGGCGCGCGTGTTGGCGATCCGGAATTTGCCGGACGCGGCGCAACCTTCGATACCCGAGGCCGGCAGCGGTCCCTTCAAGCGCGCCGATGTCGACATCACCTTTCCTTTCGACGCGATCGGAACCGATCTAGCGGCGCTGATGACGATTGCCATCGGCGGCACCTATTCGATCAGGGGCCTGTCGGGCATCCGCGTCGTCGATATGAAGCTGCCGGAGGAATTCAGGGGCGCCCATCCCGGTCCGCAATTCGGCGTCGCCGGCAGCCGCAGGCTGACCGGCGTCGAGGGCCGTCCGATCATCGGCACTATCGTCAAGCCGGCGCTCGGTTTGCGACCGCATGAGACGGCCGAGATGGTTGGCGAGCTGATCGAGGCCGGTGTCGACTTCATCAAGGACGACGAGAAGCTGATGAGCCCGGCTTATTCGCCGCTGCCGGAGCGGGTGAAGGCGATCATGCCGCTGATCCTCGATCATGAGCAGAAGACCGGCAAGAAGGTGATGTACGCCTTCGGCATCTCGCACGCCGATCCCGACCAGATGATGCGCAACCACGACCTGGTGCTCGCAGCCGGCGGCAATTGCGCCGTCCTCAACATAAACTCCATCGGCTTCGGCGGCATGGCCTTCCTCAGGAAGCGATCCGGCCTGGTGCTGCACGCGCACCGCAACGGCTGGGACATCCTCACCCGTCATCCGGGCCTCGGCATGGATTTCAGGGTCTGGCAGCAGTTCTGGCGGCTGCTCGGCGTCGACCAGTTCCAGATCAACGGCATCGCCTCGAAATACTGGGAACCGGACGACTCCTTCATCCGCTCCTTCGAAGCGGTGACGACGCCGCTGTTCTCGCCTGATGACTGCGCCCTGCCGGTGGCCGGCTCCGGCCAATGGGGCGGACAGGCGCCCGAGACCTACGCACGTACCGGGCGTACGGTCGATCTCCTCTATCTCTGCGGCGGCGGCATCGTCAGCCATCCCGACGGGCCGGGCGCCGGCGTGCGCGCCGTGCGGCAGGCCTGGCAGGCAGCGGTCGAAGGCGTCCCGCTCGAGGACTTCGCCAAGAGCCACGTCGAGCTGGCGCGTTCGATCGAGAAATTCGCCGACGGCAAGGCGGCCTGAGCATGCAGAACCTGCTCCTCAGCTATTACGGCGACGACCTGACCGGCTCGACCGACGTCATGGAAGCTCTGGAGCTCGGCGGCGTGCCGACCGTCCTTTTCATGCGCAAGCCGGATGCCGGGCTGATGGCGCGCTTCGCGCATTGCCGTGCCGTCGGGCTCGCCGGCACCAGCCGCAGCGAGTCCCCGCAATGGATGGACACGCATTTGAAAGATGCTTTCACCTGGCTGAAGACGCTTCAAGCCGAGATCTGCCACTACAAGGTCTGCTCCACCTTCGATTCCAGCCCGACGATCGGCAGCATCGGCCGGGCGATCGAGATCGGTCGCGCGGTTTTCGCGCAAGCCTGCGTGCCGCTGGTCGTCGGCGCGCCGCAGCTCAAGCGTTACACCGCATTCGGCCACCTCTTCGCGGCCTATCGCGACAGATACTACCGCATCGACCGCCACCCGGTGATGAGCCGCCACCCGGCGACGCCGATGGATGAATCCGACCTGCTGGTCCATCTGTCGCGGCAGACCGAGCTTGCCTCCGGACTGCTCGATCTGGCGACGCTGCGCTCGCCCGGCCGGGCCGCCGCCTTCGACAGGCTGGCTGCCGGTTCAGCGATCCTGCTGATCGACGTCGACAGCCCCGAAAGCCAGGCGCTGACCGGCAAGGAGATCTGGCGCGCCCGCAAGCCGGGCGGATATTTCGTCGTCGGTTCCTCCGGCATCGAATATGCGCTGCTGTCCGAATTGCATGAGAATACGGGGGCAAGCACGAGCTTCCCGCCGCCTGGAGCGGCCGACCGCATCGCGGTGGTATCGGGCAGTTGCTCGCCGACGACGGAACGGCAGATCCGCCATGCGATGAGCGACGGTTTCGACGGCGTGGAGGTAGACCCGGTCGAGCTGGTATCGGAGCATTCCGACACTGCAATCGCGCGCGCGGCGGCGGCCGGCAAGGCCAGCCTCGAGGCCGGGCGCAGCGTGATCCTTTACACCGCACTTGGCCCCGCCGCCGACCGAGGCGCCGAGATCGATCGCCAGCAAGGCGCCCGCCACAAGCTCGGCCGCGCCCTCGGCGAACTGCTTCGCGCGCTGACCGTGGACCAGAAGCTGAAGCGTGTGATCATCGCCGGCGGCGACACCTCCAGCCACGCGCTCGGCCAGATGGGCGTCGACGCGCTGACGGTGAGAATGCCGCTGCCGGCATCGCCCGGCTCGCCGCTATGCGTCGCCCATTCGAGCATTACCGCGATCGACGGGCTGGAGGTGGCGCTGAAGGGCGGGCAGGTCGGGACCGATCGCTATTTCTCGGCCATCCGTGACGGTATCGGCGATTGATGGCCATGCCGCACCCACTCGCATCCCGCTCGCTGTCACCGAAGGAACGATGACTGAGATGCCCCACGTCTGGATCGGCACGAGCTGGAAGATGAACAAGACGCTTGGCGAGGCGCGTGCCTTCGC
>NZ_NSGG01000010.1 GCF_002295065.1 Mesorhizobium sp. WSM3859 | reverse complement strand
GCTGGGGTTTGGGGTGGGGGCGCATGGGCTATCTCGCGCCGTGGGTGCATTGGCGTGCCGAGATACGCCTGGCTTCCGACGTCGAGTTCCTTCGCCCCCCTCTCTGTCCTGCCGGACATCTCCCCCTCAAGGGGGGAGATCGGATGTCACGCCGACTTTCGCCAATCGCCACCGTTGCAGAAGGGAGCGAGGCGCCTGAACTGCCAATCTCCCCCCTTGAGGGGGAGATGGCCGGCAGGCCAGAGAGGGGGGCCTCGCGCTGCCGCTCGATGATTTCCAGATTACCCATCCCCCCATCCTGCCACACCCGCCTCCCCGCACAAACTGGTTCCTTCATTTTCCGGAAAACTGGCCCTCGCGATGGAGACAGAGCGGGGTAGACTTCGGTCACTGACGTTGGGGTAAGGCGTCGACAAGGACATGTAAGGGGACATGTGAGGCGGGTGCTGGGAGGGCGCCCTGCTGAACGAAACGGCAGGGTTTCGCCCTGCCGCCAGCAAGCGCAGCGATCTCCTCCCGAGACCATGAACCCCGCAGCCCTCCGGCTGCGGGGCGGAAAGCGAGCAATGACGACCGTTCGACTTGGCATAAACCCGATCACCTGGACCAATGACGACGTGCCGGAACTGGGCGGCGACACGCCGCTCGAGACGTGCCTCAGCGAAACCGCGGAAGCTGGTTACGCGGGAACAGAGCTTGGCGGCAAGTTTCCGCGCGACAGCCGCGCGCTTCGGCCCATCCTCGACCATTACGGGCTGGCGCTGGTCTCCGGCTGGTATGACGGGCGCATCTGCGAGAAGGAGGTCGACGAGGAATTCGAGGCGATCCGGCCGCATCTGACGCTGCTGCGCGACCTCGGCGCCCGGCGCGTCGTCTATGCCGACACCTCGCGCGGCCGGCATGGCGCGATCCACGACCCGATCTCACAGCGGCCGAAGCTGATGGACGGCGAATGGAAGGCCTATGGCGCCAAGATCACCAGGCTCGCCGAGCGATTTTCCGATTTCGGCGTCGGCATGGCCTTCCATCATCACATGGGGACGATCGTCGAGACCGACCAGGAGATCGACAGGCTGATGCACACAACCGGCGAGGCGGTCGGCCTGCTCTACGACACCGGGCACTGCGCCTTTTCGGGCGGCGACCCGGAGCAATTGCTGCGCCGGCATGTCGAACGCGTCGTGCATGTGCATTGCAAGGATGTGCGCCCGGCGATGCTGAAGAAGGCGCGCGAGGCCGACATGAGCTTCATGGGCGCGGTGATGGAAGGCATTTTCACCGTGCCCGGCGACGGCGCGATCGACTATGCGACGCTGCTCAAGATCCTCGCCGACCACGGCTATTCCGGCTGGCTGGTGGTGGAGGCCGAGCAGGACCCGGCCAAGGCGCACCCCTTGACCTATGCCACGATGGGGTATCGCAATCTCAAGAAGCTGGCCGAGGGCGCGGGCTTCTATGTCCACGAACGGAGGGCCTGAAGAAAGCATGGGGCGCCGGGGAGGGAGATGAGTTCGGTTCTGTACCAGAAGGTGGTCAAGAGCTTCGGCGCGCTCAACGTGCTGCGATCGCTCGACCTCGCCGTGCCGGATCACAAATTCCTCGCTTTGCTCGGCCCGTCGGGCTGCGGCAAGACCACGGCGCTGCGCATCCTTGCCGGGCTCGACATGCCGAGCGCGGGCAAGGTCTTCATCGGCGAGCGCGACGTCACGCGGCTGCAGCCGCGCGATCGCGACATCGCCATGGTCTTCCAGAGCTACGCGCTCTACCCGCAGATGACGGTCGCCGAAAATATCGGCTATCCGTTGTGGATCCGCGGCACGCCGGACGCCGGGCGAAAGGCCAAGATCGGCGAGGTCGCCGCCATCCTCGAGATCGGCCATCTGCTCGACCGCAGGCCACGCCAACTTTCGGGCGGACAGCGCCAGCGCGTCGCGCTGGCACGCGCCATCGTGCGCGACCCGGCGGCCTTCCTGATGGACGAGCCGCTCTCCAATCTCGACGCGAGGCTTAGGCTCACCATGCGCGGCGAGATCAAGCGGCTCTGCCAGCGCCTCAGCGCCACCACCATCTATGTCACCCATGATCAGGTCGAGGCCCTGACGATGGCCGACTTCGTCGCCGTCATGCATGGCGGCGAGCTGCAGCAGATGGCGCCGCCCATCGAGATATACGACCGCCCGGCAAACCGCTTCGTCGCCACCTTCGTCGGCAACCCGCCGATGAACATCCTGCCGGCAGCGCTTTCCGAGCAAGGCGTCGTCGTGGCCGGCAGGGTCGTCGCGCTGGACGCCGCGCGGCTCGCCGCCTGCCGCGCCGCCTCCGTCGCCGAAATCGGGCTGCGGCCGGAGGATTGCAGCGCTGCCGCGGTCGACACGCCCGATGCGCTCCGCGGCGAAATCTACGTCGTCGAACCGATGGGCAACGAGACGCTGGTCAATGTCCGCCTGGAAGGCGGCAACGTCTCGGTCCGGGCCGGCCGCGATTTCCGGGGTGTGGTGGGTGAAAGCATCGGCGTCGCCTTCGACCCGGCGAACGCCTGTTTCTTCAATTCGGCCGGCCTGACAGCCGTCCACAGGCTCAACAACAATGGGAGAGTGACATGATGCATTCCAGCAGACTTACTCGCCGCTCCGTCATCAAGGGCGGGCTCGGCTTCGCCTTGGCCAGCACGGCCCTCACCACGCTCGGCCTGCCGCTGCCGGCCCGCGCCGCCGGCAAGAAGGTGATCATCGGCGCCTTCGCCGATGGCGGGCTGACGCCGTTCAAGCAGAAGATCATCCCGCTGGCGAAGGAAAAGGGCTTCGACGTCCAGTTCCTCGAGGACGAATACGGGGTGACGCTCGAGAAGTGGTTCGCCGACGCCCAGAGCGGCGCCGGCCAGTATGACCTCTATCTGCTCGACGACCCGTGGGTGCCGCAGTTCGGCGCCGCCAATGTGCTGGAAGACCTTGGCGCCGGCGGCATCGACGGGGCCGACAAGGACTGGATCGGCCCGATGATCGACATGGGTTACTGGCCGCCCCAGAACGGGCCTCGCGTCAAGGGCTTCGAGGACGCCAAGCCGACGCTGATCTGCGTGCCCTTCGTCGGCGACCTGCAGACGCTCACCTATCGCAACGACGTCTTCACCGGCGGCGCGCCGAAGACCTGGGACGAGGTGATCGCCAAGGGCAAGGAAGGCGTCGCCGCCGGCAAGATCAAGTACCCCGTTGTCTTCCGCGGCGTTTCCGGCAACCCGATCGTCACCAGCTGGTACCCTGTCTTCCTGTCGTTCGGCGGTTCCTTCTTCGACGACAAGTGGAATCCGATCTTCAACTCGGCCGAAGGCAAGGCCTCGGCCGATTTCTTCGTCGGCACAATGAAGCAGAACGCGCCGAGCGGCGTGGTGGAGTTCGATTCCGACCAGGAGGGCGCGGCGATCCTCGGCGGGGACGCGGGCGCGATCATCCAATACTCGGGCAACGCGCTGAAGGCCGACGATCCCGCCCAGACCAAGGTGGCCGGCAAGCTCGATTTCGGCGTCGTGCCGAAGCAGCAAAAGGCGATCGCGCAGATGGGCATCTTCATCGCCGGCGTGCCGAAATCGGCGCCCAACAAGGCGAACTCGATCGAGTTCCTGAAGTGGTATGTCAGCGCCGAAACCCAGGCCAAGCTCTCGGAAGCGGGCTCGATCCCCGTCAAGCGAAGCGCCTTCGGCATCGCCAAGCCCGGCAACCGGCTCATTCCGGTCGCGCTCCAGCAGCTCGACGCCGGCGCGCTGCCCAGGCCGCGCACGCCCGACTGGGCGAAGGTCGAAGAACTACTCGGCATCGAGCTCAACAAGGCCTTGCAGGCAGGCTCCGGCGGCGGTGCCGCATTGGATACGGCGGCCAAGCAGGTCAAGGACTACCTGACCACGGTCGGGTACTATTGATGCAAACCGGCACGCAGGCGCGCAAATATCGCCTGCAGGGGGCGGGGCTCGACCTCGCCCTCCCCTATCTCATGCTGGCGCCGGGCCTGATGGTCGTGCTCGGCGTGCTGGTCTATCCGCTTTGGGACGGGCTGCGCGCCAGCACCAGGGCTTACCGCTACGGGTCGCCGGTCGCAGATGTCGGCTTTAAGAACTATGTGCAGCTTTGGAGCGACGCGCAGTTCCTGAATTCGCTGTGGGTCACGGTCAAGTTCGTGGCGCTTTCGGTGTCGATCGAGGCGGTGCTGGGCTTCGCGCTGGCCTTGTTCTGCCTGCACGAATTCCGCGGCATACGGCTGCTCAGGACGGTGCTGATCATTCCCATGGTGATCACGCCGGTCGTCGTCGCCATCCTGTTCCGACTGATCTACGCCAGCGACGCCGGCATGCTGACGGCGCTCTCGGAGGCGATGGGCGGCGGCGGGGTCCAGATCCTCGGAAACCCGCTCAATGCTTTTATCGGCCTTGTCGTGCTCGACGTCTGGGAGTGGACGCCGCTGATGTTCCTGATCCTGCTCGCCGGCCTGCAGTCGCTGCCGCACGAGCCGTTCGAGGCGGCGCGCGTCGACGGCGCCGGGCCCTGGCGCGTCTTCGCCGATCTCACCTTCCCGATGATGCGGCCGGTGCTGGCGGTGGCGGTTGTGCTGAGGACCATCGACGCCTTCGGCACCTTCGACCAGGTTTTCGTGCTGACCCGGGGCGGGCCGGGCGAAGCGACGAGGCTGATCTCGATCTATGGCTATGACACCGCGTTCAAGTTCCAGCAGACCGGATACGCGGCGGCGCTGTTCGTGACGATCGGCCTCGTCGTGCTCGCGCTCGCCTTCAGCGCCATCAGGCTCCTGCGCAGGGTGGACGCGTCATGAGCACCCGTCTGGCGCGCATCCTCACCACCGTCTTCGTGCTGGCCGTCGTGCTGCTGCCGATCTACTGGCTGGTCTCCACCTCGCTCAAGTCCAATCGCGAGATCACCCAGGAAGGCACGCTCTACCCGCATGTGCCGACGCTCGACAATTACGTCAGGCTGTTCACCGAAAAGCAGTTCGGCTCCTATTTGACGAACTCGGTGGTGGTCACCTTCTTCTCGGTCGCGATAGCGCTGGTCTTCGGCGCGATGGGCGCCTACGCGATCGCAAGGTTCCGCCTGCCCTTCGCCGCGGAGCGCAAGATCGGTCTCTTCCTGCTCACGCTGCGCATCATCCCGCCGGTGGTGATCCTGATACCCGTCTATCTCTTGATGCTGAGCCTCGGGCTGCTCGACAGTTGGCTCGGCCTGATCGCCACCTACACAGCCTTCAACGTCACCTTCTGCGTCTGGATGATGGAGAGCTTCTTCCGCGAGATCCCCGTCGACCTCGAGGAGGCGGCCATGGTGGACGGCGATTCACGCTTCGGCGCCTTCCGCCGCATCACGCTGCCGCTGGCGGCCCCGGGGCTTGCGGCCACCGCCATCTTCGCCGTGCTGGTCACCTTCAACGAATTCCTTTTCGCGCTGGCGCTGACCGCGACGCCGCGGGCGATGACCATGCCGCGCGGCACCGCCACGCTCATTGGGCGCATCGATACCGACTGGGCCTCGATGGCCGCCGCCGGCGTCATCGGAGCGCTGCCGATCGTCTTCTTCGCGCTGCTGGTGCAGCGGCACCTGGTTCGCGGGCTTACCATGGGCGCGGTGAAATGAATGCCACGCGGACAACTGAAACGGCCGTTCCGCCAAGGCGCGGCCCGATAGGAAAGTCGAACGCATGATGGATGTCTGTCTGTTCGGGGTGGGGCTGATCGGCCGTGTGCATGCCGGCAATCTCGCGCGCCATCCAAAGGTGCGGCTGCGCTACATCGTCGATCCCAATCGCGGGGCGGCTGAGACGGTCGCCGCGGTGACCGGCGCCGAGATCACCGATACCGAGACGGTGATGAACGATCCGGCGGTGAAGATGGTGTTCATCGCCTCGGCGACGCGCACCCACGCCGACCTTGCCATGGCCGCGGCGGCAAAAGGCAAGGCGATCTTCTGCGAAAAGCCGATCGATCTCGACCTCAAGCGCACGGACGAATGCCTGGCCGCGGTCGCGAAGGCCGGCGTGCCGTTCCAGATCGGCTTCAACCGCCGCTTCGATCCGAGCTTCCGGGCGCTGAAGGAGCGCCTCGACGGCGGCGAGATCGGCGCCGTCGAGCAGGTCATCATCACCAGCCGCGATCCCGAACCGGAAACCGAGGAAGCCTTGGCGGGAGGCGGCGGCGTCTTTCGCGAAATGACCATCCACGATTTCGACATGGCGCGGAACATGCTCGGCGAAGAGCCGGTGGAACTGTTCGCGACCGGTTCCTCACTTGTGGCGCCGCAATACAGGAAGCTCGGCGACTACGACACCGCGATGTTCATCCTGCGCACGGCGTCGGGCCGGCAATGTCACATCAACAACAGCGTCAGGGCCGCCTATGGCTATGACCAGCGTATCGAGGTGCACGGCGCAGACGGCATGCTGCAGGCCGGCAACCGGCTGCCGACCTCGGTGGAAATGTATGGCGGCAAGGGCATATCGCGCGACAAGCCCTACTATTTCTTCGTCGAACGGTATGCAGAGTCCTACGCCGCCGAGATCGATCACTTCATCACCTGCGTCGAAACCGGCAGGAAGCCGGCGGTCACCGCCAGCGATGGCCGCAAGGCGATGATCCTTTGCGAGGCGGCGCTTGCATCGGCCCGATCCGGCAGGTTCGAGCCGGTAAAACTCTGAGCGGATGGTCTGAAGGCAAGCGGGAGTCACCGACATGAAGATTGGCATGATCACCGACAGCCTTGGCGACCTGTCCTTCGACGAGATGCTGCGCGCCTCGGCCGAGCTCGGGCTGGAGACGCTGGAATTCGCCTGCGGCAACTGGTCGTCGGCGCCGCATATCGATCTGGCGGCGATGCTGGACAGTGCTGCGACCCGGGCCGAATTCGTCGCCAAGGTCCGCGACCACGGGCTGACGATCGCGGCGCTCAACTGCTCGGGCAACCCGCTGCATCCGGGAGCGCAGGGCAAGCAGCACCGCCAGGTGACCGAGGACACGATCCGGCTGGCGAGCCTGATGGGCATCGACCGCGTGGTGATGATGTCCGGGCTGCCCGGCGGACCCGGCGATGCCAACCCCAACTGGATCATCACCGACTGGCCGCCCGAATGCGCCGACATCCAGCGCTACCAGTGGGACGATTGCATCATTCCCTACTGGCGCGATCTCGTTGCGTACGCGAACAATCTCGGCATAGCCAAATTGTGCCTTGAACTGCACGGCCATCAGGCCGTCTACAATGTCCAGACGCTGTTCCGCCTGCGCGAGGCCGTCGGCGAGACGGTCGGCGCGAACTACGATCCGAGCCATCCGATGTGGATGGGCGCCGATCCGATCGCCGCCGTGCGCAAGCTTGGCTCGGCGATCTACTATGTCCACGCCAAGGACACGCGCGTCGAACCGATACCGGCGGCCATCGACGGCGTGCTCGATGCGCGTCCGCCGAACCATTATGCCGAAAGGGCCTGGAACTACATCACGCTCGGCTACGGCCATGGCGAGACCTGGTGGCGGCAGTTCTGCACCGCGCTGAAGCAGGCAGGCTACGACGACGTGCTCTCGATCGAGCACGAGGACATGATGCTGTCGCCGATGGAAGGCATGCGCAAATCCGTGGCGTTGCTGCGTAATGTCGCCATCAACCTGGCTTGATGCTCAGACCCGAATCCGCATTGGCCGGTCACCGTGGGGCACCAAACCGGTCTCAGCGCTCGGCCCGATCACCTCACATCCACCCAGCGCTGCTCCTGGAACGAGCGCGCCATGGCATGCACGGCGCGCTCGATCTCTAGCCCCTCGTCGAAGTCGATGATGCGGGCCGGCTTGCCGGCGATGCGCATCAGAAGCTCGCGGCATTCGATCATCTTGAGGTCGTTGAAGCCCAGGCCATGGCCGGGCGCCGGCAGGAAGGAATCATAGGGCTTGTGGTGCGGCGCGACCAGGATGGTGCGGTAGCCCTGCTCGGTCGGCCGGTCGGCGGTCAAGTAGAGCTGGAACTCGTTCATCCGCTCCTGGTCGTAGAGGATCGAGCCCTTCGAGCCGAAAATCTGGATGGCGATGCGGCCCTTGCGGCCCCAGGCCGAGCGGTTGACCAGAAGCGTGCCGGCTACGCCGTTCTCGAGATGCATCAAGACGCTGGCGATATCGTAGGTCTCGACCGCGCGGCGGGCGCCGGCAGCGGTCTTACGGTCGGCATAGGGCTTGACCATGTCGCACATGACGCGGCTGACGCGGCCGAACAGCGCCTTGATCAGCGACAGCGGATGGACGGCGAAATCGTCGAGCGCGCCATAGCCGGACGAAGCCTCATGCTTCCAGAAGAACAGCGCTTCCGGATCGGCCATGAAGTCCTCGTCCATCTCGATGCGCACGAGGTTGACGTCGCCGATGACCTTCTCCTCGAGCAGCGCGCCGATGTGGCGGATGGCGGGGTTCTGGATGTAGTTGTAGCCGAGCACCGCGACCTTGCCGGATGTCTTCGCCGCGGCCGCCATCGTCTCGGCTTCGGCAAAGCACGGCGCCATCGGCTTCTCGCACCACAGATGCTTGCCGGCTTCGAGGATGGCGATCGCCATCTCGGGATGGAACTGGTTGGGCGTGGTCAGCGAGACGACATCGACCTCCGGATCGTTGACCACGGCGCGCCAGTCGCCGGAGCCCTTGGCGAAGCCGAACTCGCCGGCCTTGCGCCGGGCAAGCTCGTCATTCACCTCGCCCAGATGCACTAGCTTCGGCTTGTCGACATCGGGGAAAACGGTGCCCACCGCGTTCCAGGCGATGGCGTGGCACTTGCCCATGAAGCCCGTGCCGATGAGGCCCACTCCGACCATGTCGATCGTCTCCGAGAAGAGGGAAATACAAGTATGGATTGATTAGTCCATTTTGGCTGCGAATGGAACATACAAATCATTTTTTATGGCGTTCTTGCGCGAACTCGCTATGATGAGGCAGGAGAGGGACAAACCATATGGGCGCGGACGGAGCGACGATGGACGAACGGGTGCCTCGCGATTTCGAAACGTTGCGCGCGACGATCCTGGACAGGCGCGCGAGCCTGCCCAAGCGCATCGCCCAGATCGCCGCCTACGCGCTCGACAACCCCGACGATATCGCCTTCGGCACGGCGGCAAGCATTGCCGCTTCCGCCGGCGTGCAGCCTTCGACGCTGATCCGGTTTGCCCAGCAGCTCGGCTTCGACGGCTTCACCAGCCTGCAGCAGGTTTTTCGCGAGCGGCTGCGCGAACGCAATTCGTCCTATGACGAAAGACTGGCGGCGCTCCGCGCCAAGGCGGAGGAAGGCGCCGGCCACCGGGCGATCTTCGACGGTTTCGTCGCCGCCGCCAGCACCTCGCTCAGCGACATTTCGCGCGCGTTGAACGACGCGCATTTCGAAGAGGCGATCGCGCTTTTGGCGAAAGCCGAGACCATTTATGTGCTGGCCAAGCGCCGCTCCTATCCGGTCGCGTCCTACATCGCCTATGCGCTGGGCAAGCTGAAGATCCGCAACCAGTTGATCGAGTCGGCTGCCGGACTGAATGCCGAGATGATCGGCTTCGCCACGCCGCGCGACGCCGTCATCGCCATCAGCTTCTCGCCTTACGCGCCGGCGACTATCGAGGAGACGCGTGCGATTGCCGAACAGGGCGTGCCGATCGTGGCGATCACCGACTCGTCCTTCTCGCCGCTGGCGCAATTCGCCAAGATCTGGTTCGAGGTCGCCGAGGCCGATTTCGGCGGCTTCCGCTCGATCTCGGCGACGATGGCGCTGGCCATGGCGCTGACCGTCGCCGTCGGCGAAAAGCGCCGCGAAACCGGACGCCGGCGCAAGGGCTAGGTTCTTAGATGGCCTTCGTCCGGGGTTGGGTCTGGCTGGCGAATTGGAACCCGTTGATCGATCAACTAGGGTATATGGCCGGCGAAACCCTTGATGAGGGTTTGCGCAAGGTTCTCGAAGACGACCTCAAGGAAACTGACACAGACGCATCACCGCCGCGATGGGTATCATGCCGGTTCGACGGTCCCCGACCGCTTGCCGGCTTGTTCGGAATTGAGCAGGGAACGGACATTCTCTTCATCCAGCTCGATGTGCCGGACGAGCTCTCCGCGCAGGCCGAGACGATACTCGATCTGATGAAATCATATACCCTTGTGGCGCGCAGCTGATTGTCCACCACGGCATAGTGTACCCATCCGTCGGGAGGTGTTTTTCGGCATTTCATTGGCACTTTCCCGCAAAGGAACGCTCATTCCATATTGACTACAGATTGGAATTAATATTTCATATTGACGGCACCACGCCGTCGCTTGCGCGTGCTGTCCAAAACAACGCCGCTCTGCACAACAAGGCCGATGGGAGGTTCGAATGGGCGAAGCCGTGGAAGGGAAATACCCGCCGCTCGACGTCATCACCATCGGTCGCGCCTCGGTCGATCTCTATGGCCAGCAGATCGGCTCGCGGCTGGAGGACATCACCTCCTTCGCCAAGTCGGTCGGCGGCTGCCCGGCCAACATTTCCGTCGGCACGGCAAGGCTCGGCCTGCGCTCGGCGCTGCTGACGCGCGTCGGCGACGAGCAGATGGGCCGCTTCATCCGCGAGCAGCTTCGGCGCGAGGGCGTCTCGGTCGACGGCTTGAAGACAGACAAGGAACGGCTGACGGCGCTGGTGCTGCTTTCGGTCGAGAGCGAAGGCGTCTCGCCGATGATTTTCTACCGCTCCGACTGCGCCGACATGGCGCTCGCGGAAGAGGATATTGACGAGGCTTTCGTCGCCTCGGCGCGCTCGGTGGTCGTCACCGGCACGCATTTCTCGCGGCCCAACTCGGATGCCGCGCAGCGCAAGGCAATCCGCCTGATGAAGGCCCGGGGTGGCAAGGTTGTCTTCGACATCGACTACCGCCCGAACCTCTGGGGCCTTGCCGGCCATGCCGAGGGTTTCGAGCGCTATGTCAAATCCGACCGCGTCTCAGCGCAGCTGAAGACGGTGCTGCCGGATTGTGACCTGATCGTCGGCACTGAGGAAGAGATCATGATCGCCTCGGGCGCCGACGATTGCCTGAGCGCGCTGAAGACGATCCGCGCGCTGTCGTCGGCCACCATCGTGCTGAAGCGCGGCGCCAAGGGCTGCATCGTCTATGACGGGCCGATCAGCGACGACCTCGAGGACGGCATTGTCGGCAAGGGTTTCCCGATCGAGATCTACAATGTGCTCGGCGCCGGCGACGCCTTCATGTCGGGCTTCCTGCGCGGCTGGCTCGGCGGTGAAAGCTTTGCCACCGCCGCCACCTGGGCCAATGCCTGCGGCGCCTTTGCCGTGTCGCGCCTGCTCTGCGCGCCGGAATATCCGACCTTCGAGGAGCTGCAGTTCTTCCTGAAGCACGGCAGCAAGCACCTGGCGCTGCGCAAGGACGCGGCGATCAACCACATCCATTGGGCGACGACGCGAAGGCGCGACATTCCCTCGCTGATGGCGCTGGCCTGCGACCACCGCGTGCAGCTTGAGGACGTCGCGGCCAGGGTCGGCGCCGACGTTGCGCGTATTTCGGACTTCAAGGTGCTGACCGTGAAGGCGGCTGCCAAGGTCGCGGCCGGCCGCGACGGCTACGGCATGCTGATCGATGAGAAATACGGCCGCGACGCCATGTTCGAATTCGCCCGTCATCCCTTTGCCTGGCTCGGCCGCCCGGTCGAATTGCCTGGATCGCGGCCGCTGCGCTTCGAATTCTCGCAGGATATCGGCTCGCAGCTCACCGAATGGCCGGTCGACCATTGCATCAAGTGCCTGTGCTTCTACCACCCGGACGATCCGGAAGAGCTGAAAGTCGAGCAGCAGCAGAAGCTGCGCGCGCTGTTCGAGGCGGCCCGGAAAGTCGGACGGGAACTGCTGGTCGAGATCATCGCCGGCAAGCATGGCAAGCTCGACGACACCACCATTCCGCGCGCGCTGGATGAACTCTATGCGCTGGGCATCAAGCCGGACTGGTGGAAGCTCGAACCGCAGGCTTCGGCAGGCGCGTGGGCGAAGATCGAGCAGGTGATCGTCAGGAATGATCCGTGGTGCCGCGGCGTCGTGCTGCT
The DNA here is from genome assembly GCF_002295065.1 of Mesorhizobium sp. WSM3859. Taxonomy (GTDB): domain Bacteria; phylum Pseudomonadota; class Alphaproteobacteria; order Rhizobiales; family Rhizobiaceae; genus Mesorhizobium. Next base: position 217,347 of record NZ_NSGG01000010.1, on the reverse strand, counting down.
CGGGCTGGAGGCGCCGCAGGACGAACTGGTCGCGGCTTTCGCCGCCACGGCGAATGCGCCGATCGTGAAAGGATTTGCCGTCGGCCGCACCATCTTCATCAACGCCGCCGAACAATGGCTGGCAGGCCGGATGTCGGATGACGAGGCTGTCGCCGACATGGCGTCCCGTTTCGAACAGTTGACCGAAGCGTGGCTTGCCGCGCGCGGCCGTAAAGCAGCATAAGAACACGGGCAGCATAAGAAAACGGCGTCAACAAAAGCCGGAGGAAACGACAAATGAGCAAGACCGTTCGCCTGACGATGGCGCAGGCGCTGACCCGCTTTCTCAGCCGGCAGATGACCGTGATCGACGGCAAGACGGTGCCGATCTTCGGCGGCGTCTGGGCGATCTTCGGCCATGGCAATGTCGCCGGTATCGGCGAGGCGCTCTACCAGGTGCGCGAAGAGCTGCCGACTTTCCGCGCCCATAACGAACAGGCGATGGCGCATGCGGCGATTGCCTATGGCAAGGCCAATTTCCGCCGCCGCTTCATGGCCGCGACCTCCTCGATCGGCCCCGGCGCTCTGAACATGGTGACGGCGGCGGCGCTCGCGCATGTGAACCGGTTGCCGGTCCTGTTCTTGCCAGGCGATGTCTTCGCCAACCGCCTGCCCGATCCGGTGCTGCAGCAGGCGGAGGATTTCTCCGACGGCACGGCGAGCGTCAACGACTGCTTCCGCCCGGTATCTCGCTATTTCGACCGCATCACGCGGCCGGAGCAGATCATCCCCGCGCTCAGTCGCGCCATGCAGGTGCTGACCGATCCGGCCGAATGCGGCCCAGTGACGCTCTCGCTCTGCCAGGACGTGCAGGCCGAGGCCTATGACTATCCCGAAAGCCTGTTTGCCGAGCGGGTCTGGACGCCGCGTCGGCTGCGCCCGGACCGCAACGAGCTGGCCGCCACCGTCGCGGCGCTGAAGGGGGCGAAGAAGCCGCTGGTGATCGCCGGCGGCGGCGTCCTCTACTCGCAGGCCTCGGACGAGCTCGCAAAGCTGGTGCAGGGCGCCGGCATTCCGGTCTGCGAGACGCAGGGCGGCAAATCCTCGCTGCCCGACGACCATCCGCTCAACATGGCGGCTGTCGGCGTGACCGGCACATCGGCCGCCAACCGGCTGGCCGAGGAAGCCGATGTCGTGCTCGCCGTCGGCACCAGGCTGCAGGATTTTACCACCGGCTCCTGGGCGCTGTTCAAGAATGCCGGCCGCACCATTGTCGGGCTGAACACGCAAGGTTTCGATGCCGGCAAGCATTGGGCGCTGCCGCTGGTCGCCGACGCGGCCGAGGGCCTGGCAGACCTCAGCGCCGCGCTGAAGGGCTGGAAGGCGCCCGCCGCCTGGACCGACAATGCGCTGAAGGGCAAGACGGAGTGGCAGGCCGCCGCCGCCAAGGTGACCGCCTCGACCAACGCCGCCTATCCGTCGGACGCGCAGGTGATCGGCGCCGTGCAGCGCGCCATGGGCTCGGGCATCACCCTTTTGCATGCCGCCGGCGGGCTGCCGGGCGAATTGCACAAGCTCTGGCAGGCTGGCGCGCCGGGCTCCTACCATGCCGAATACGGCTTCTCGACCATGGGCTACGAGATCGCCGGTGGGCTCGGCGTCAAGATGGCGAAGCCCGACCAGGAGGTCGTCGTCATGGTCGGCGACGGCTCCTATCTGATGCTCAATTCCGAGATCGCCACATCGGTGATGCTGGGGCTGAAGCTCACCATCGTGCTGCTCGACAATCGTGGCTATGGCTGCATCAACCGGCTGCAGATGGCGACCGGAGGCGCCAACTTCAACAATCTGCTCAAGGACGCGCGCCACGAGGTGCTGCCCGACGTCGATTTTGCCGCGCATGCGGCGAGCCTCGGCGCCGTGGCCGAGAAGGTGGCCTCGATCGCCGAGCTGGAGTCGGCGCTGGCCAAGGCGAAGAAGAACGACAAGACGACGGTGCTGGTCATCGATACCGATCCGCTTGTATCGACCGAAGCCGGCGGCCATTGGTGGGATGTCGCCGTGCCGGAAGTCTCGTCGCGGCCGCAAGTCAACGCCGCGCGCAAGGCGTATGAGGACAAAAAGCAGATGCAAAGCATCGGTAATTGAAGCCGGCGCTGCCAACTCCCTACCTCCCCCTTGTGGGGAGGTCGGACCGAAGGTCCGGGTGGGGGGCGGCACTGCCCCCTCCCCGCTGCTTTGCAGCGACCCTCCCCACAAAAGGGGAGGGTAGAAACGAACTGACATTGGAGTGAAGACTTGAAAGCCAAACTGGGCATGTCCCCCATCGCGTGGTGGAACGACGATCTCGTGGAACTGAGCGATGACGTGTCGCTGGAGGAGTGTCTGCGCCAGTCGCGCTCGGCCGGCTTCACCGGCATGGAAAAGGGCCGCCGCTTTCCCGACGATCCCAAGGTGATGCTGCCGATCCTCAAAGAGGCGGATGTCACGCTTTGCGGCGGCTGGTTCTCCGGAACGCTGGTCAATGAGGACCTGGCCAGGAACAAGGATCGCATCCAGCCGATGATCGACCTGTTCAAGGCGGTCAACGCCCCCTGCATCGTCTATGGCGAGGTTGGCCGTTCGATCCAGGGCGACCGCTCCAAGCCTCTAGCCACCAAGCCGAAACTCACCGGCGACGAGATGAAGGCCTATGGCCGGCGCGTCACCGAATTTGGCGAGTGGTGCGCCGAGCAGGGCATGCCGCTGTCCTACCATCATCACATGGCGGCGGTGGTCGAGACCGAGCCGGAGCTCGACGCCTTCATGCGCCATTCCGGCGAAGGCATTCCGCTGCTGCTCGATGCCGGCCATCTCGCCTTTGCCGGCGGCGACGTGCTGCGCGCCATCGACAACCACCACAAGCGCATCAACCACGTCCATGTGAAGGACGTGCGCATGGGCGTGATCGACGGGCTCGACCGTTCGAAACAGTCCTTCCTCGATGCTGTGGCGCTCGGTGCCTTCACCGTGCCGGGCGACGGCTCGCTCGATTTCGGCGCCATCGTCCAGCGTTTCGCCGATCATGGCTATGAGGGCTGGTTCGTCGTGGAAGCCGAGCAGGATCCGAAGAAGAACCCGCCGCTGAAAATGGCCCAAGTCGGCCACAAGGAGCTGATGCGGGTGATGACGGCCGCCGGCTACACGGTGGAGACGCAAGGTTTTCCGGCCTGAACGGTGGATTAGACATGAACGGTGGATTAGACAGGGCGCCCGGTTTATCCGTTGCGCTTTGGGCAAATCCTGGATTGGCGCGATGAAAGACTATGAACATCCCTTCTTCCGGCCACTGTGGCGCCGCATCGCCGTCGTGGCGGTTTGCCTCATCTGGTCGGTGATCGAGTTCGCCTCCGGCACGCCGTTCTGGGGCGTCATCGCGCTCGGCTTCGCCGGTTATGCGGTGTGGCAGTTTTTCTATCTCTACAAGCCGGCCGAGGAAGCGAAGCCTCCAGCCGAGCCGAAGGAATGATCCAAAGGAGCCCCGCATGTCGAAACTCATCGTCAGGGCCGACAAGGGCCACGGCCATGTCGCGCACGTCACGCCGCAAAGCGCCGGCTGGACCTATGTCGGTTTCGACCTGCATCGGCTGGAAGCGGGTGAGACGGCGTCCGGCAAGACGGGCGATCGCGAGGTTTGCCTAGTCTTCGTCACGGGCAAAGGCAAGGCCTCGGCCGGCGGCAAGGATCTCGGGCTGCTCGGCGAGCGCATGTCGCCGTTCGATGGCAAGCCGTGGTCGGTCTACGTGCCGCAAGGCACCGAATGGTCGGTGACCGCCGACACTGAGCTGGAGCTCGCCGTCTGCTCTGCGCCGGGTCTAAACGGCGGCCTGCCGGTGCGCGTCATCGGGCCTGACGATCTCGGCCAGGAGGTGCGCGGCAAGGGCACCAACACGCGCTATGTCACCAACATCCTGCCCGAGGGCAAGCCGGCGGATTCGCTGCTGGTGGTCGAGGTGATCACGCCCGGCGGCCATACGTCCAGCTATCCGCCGCACAAACACGACCGGGACAATCTCCCCGTGGAATCCTATCTCGAGGAAACCTATTACCACCGCCTCAACCCGCCCCAGGGTTTTGCCTTCCAGCGCGTCTACACCGACGCCGACCGCAACGGCGTGCGCGAGCTGGACGAAGCGATGGCGATCGAGGACGGCGATGTCGTGCTGGTGCCGAAGGGCTATCACCCCTGCGCGGCCTGCCACGGCTACGACCTCTATTACCTCAATGTCATGGCCGGACCGAAGCGGACGTGGAAATTCCACAACGCGGCCGAGCACGAATGGCTGATGAAGGCCTGATTGAGGTATGTTGATATTCAGGTGATCCCGGCCTGCAAATGGCGGTTTCTTGCGCTTCCGGTGCTCACGTACTTCAAGTACGCTCCGCTCCGGTTCTCGGAAGCCGCCCAGTTTGGTCGCTTCGCGCCCGTCTTCGACTCCGACTCGGCATGACCTGAATCTCAACACACACCCTAAGCAGCTCGGCAAAGCCGCTGGTCCAGCCGGGAAAAATCGTCGGCTAACCACCTCGCGACTGGACTTGCCTTCGAAAACCCATGAAAGCTTCGTCAATCCGTCATGGAAATCACCTATGGCAGCGGTTCCGGTGCATGTCGCCGCAAACGCCTTGGCGTTTTTGGGACCGACTTGCCAGGATAATGACTTGAAGCGCGTCGCATGATCCCTCGGAGCGTGCAGCGCGCTTGACGAGGAACGCCCATGCGCTACGCCATCTACTACACACCGGGGCAGGACGAGAAGCTGGCGCGCATTGCGGCGAACTGGCTGGGCCGCGACCCGTTCGGCGCGGCGACGCGGCCGGTCGAGGCCGTCGGCGATCTGTCGGCCGCGGAGGTTGCCTTCCATACCGCGTCCGCCCGGCGCTACGGGTTCCATGCAACGTTGAAGGCGCCGTTCCGGCTGGCGCCGAGCGAGACGGAAGCCTCGCTGCGCGCCGCGCTCGACAGTTTCGCCGAGGCGACGCCGCCCGTCGTCATCCCACGCCTTATCGTCGGGCAGATCGACGGCTTCTTCGCGCTGGTGCCGGAAACGCAGTTCGCGCCGCTCAACGATTTCGCCGGCGAGGTCGTGCGCGCCTTCGACAGTTTCCGTGCACCGCTGACCGAGGCCGAGATCGAGCGCCGCAGCCCCGATGCGCTGAAGCCGGACGAGTTCCGCAACCTCTGCCAATGGGGTTATCCCTATGTGTTCGAAACATTCCGCTTCCACATGACGCTGTCGGGACGCGTCGGGCCCGAGGAAAGCCCGCGTCTTCGCGCGGCAATCGACGGCCTGTTCGCCGACGTGCTGCGCCAGCCGGTGCCGGTGGATGCGCTGACATTGTTCGTCGAAAGCGAGCCTGGCGCCCCGTTCATGGTGCTTTCCCATCATGCGCTTGGCCGTGGCCAGGCCCGCAAGACCGCATAGGGCGGATCAGCGGAAACGCTGACCCGCCCTATCTTTTTGTTTACGCAATTCCGGACGGAAAACCGCAAAACACTTTTCCTGGAATTGCTCTGAAATGACCGCTTGAGACAGGACCGCCCGAGATGACCGCCGAAACCGTTCTCACCAATGCCCGCATCGTGCTGCCCGACGAAATCGTCAAGGGCTCGCTCCTGTTGCGCGACGGCCTAATCGCCGCCGTCGAACCGGGCGCCGCCGGCGCCGGCGAGGATATGGGCGGCGACTATATCATCCCGGGCCTCGTCGAGCTGCACACCGATCATCTCGAGGGCCACTACGCGCCGCGCCCGAAAGTGCGCTGGAACCCAATCGCCGCCGTGCTTGCCCATGACGCGCAAGTGGCGACCGCCGGCATCACCACCGTGCTCGACGCCTTGCGCGTCGGCATGGACGAGGACGCCGACTTGAAATCCGACGATGTGCGCAAATTGGCCGACGCGATCGAGGACAGCGTGCGCCAGGATCGGCTCAGGGCCGACCATTTCATCCATCTGCGCTGCGAGGTCTCGGCGCCGGACTGCCTCGAGGCTTTCGCCAATTTCGAAACCGACGATCGGGTGAAGCTCGCCTCGCTGATGGACCATGCGCCCGGACAGCGCCAGTTCGTCAACCTCGAGACCTATGCCTATTACTATCAGCGCAAGCTGAAGCTGACCGACCGCGACTTCCAGAAATTCTGCGAGAAGCGGATGGCGGAATCGGCCCGCAATTCCGGCCCGAACCGGGTCTTCATCTCGGCCGCGTGCCAGGAACGCGGCATCGTGCTGGCCAGCCATGACGACGCGACCGCCGGCCATGTCGATGAAGCGATCGAGCAGGGCGTGCGCGTCGCCGAATTCCCGACGACGGAAGAAGCGGCCAAGGCCTCGAAGGCGGCAGGTCTCGGCGTGCTGATGGGCGCGCCGAACGTCATGCGCGGCGCTTCGCATTCCGGCAATGTCTCGGCGCGCACGCTTGCCGCCGACGGCCTGCTCGACATCCTGTCGTCGGACTACATCCCCTTCAGCCTGATCCAGTCGGCCTTCTTCCTCGGCGACGTCGTCGAAGGCATCACGCTGCCGCAGGCGGTAGCGATGGTCTCCAAGAACCCGGCCGAAGCGGTCGGCCTCGCCGACCGCGGCGTCATAGAGCCCGGCCGTCGCGCCGACCTGGTGCGCGTGCGCGTCGACGACCATGTGCCGGTCGTGCGCACCGTGTGGCGCCAGGGCCGCCGGGTCGCATGATGGTCTCGGCCCTCATCGAGCGCGAGCTGGCCGAGAGCCTGCCGATCCGCAACGGCGTCTTCGTCGCGGTGGTGGGCCCTAGCGGCGCCGGCAAGGATACGGTGATCGGCTACGCCAGGCTGCGCTTTGCCGGCGAGACGCGGCTGGAATTCGTGCGCCGCGTCATCACCAGGCCGAGCGACACGGCAAGCGAGGACCACGACACGCTGGCCGACGCCGCCTTTGCCGAAGCGGAGGCGGACGGCGCGTTCTGCCTGTGCTGGGACGCGCACGGCCTGCGCTACGGCCTGCCGGCCGATGTAGACTGGGCGGTGGCGAACGGCCATGTTGCTGTGGCGAATGTCTCCCGCGCGGTCATCCCGGCGCTGCGCGAACGCTACGCCAATCTGGCCGTGGTCGAGATCACCGCGGCGCCGGAGATCCTCGCCGAACGGCTGGCGGCGCGCGGCCGCGAATCGCGCGGGGAGGTGCTTGCCCGCCTGGCGCGCAGCACCAGCGTCAAGCTGACGGGACCGGACGTCACCTCGATCGACAATAGCGGCGACAAGGAGGCCGCCGGCGAACGCTTCGCCGAGGTGCTGCGCAAGGCGATGGCGTTTTCGGACCTGTCGGACATGATCTAAGCGCCTTGCCCTTCTCCCCTTGTGGGAGAAGGTGGCCGCGAAGCGGCCGGATGAGGGGTGCTGGAAGGAACGAAGCGCTCGCGGTTGGGCACAACGGTGCTGCCAGGCGAACGCCATTGCCAAGCTGGAACATCCCTCATCCGTCTCGGCGCTTCGCGCCGATCCACCTTCTCCCACAAGGGGAGAAGGAGAGGCGCCTACTTGTTGAAGTTGGCGATGAACTGCTTGAATTGCGGCGTCGGCGGTTTGGCGAACATCTCCTTCGGTTCGCCGACCGAATCCACCTCGCCCTTGTGCAGGAACATCACCTTGCTGGACACGTCGCGGGCGAAGCCCATTTCATGGGTGACGACCAGCATGGTGCGCCCTTCTTCGGCCAGCGAGCGCATGACCCGCAGCACCTCGCCGACCAGTTCCGGATCGAGCGCGGATGTCGGCTCGTCGAACAGCATCACCTTGGGGTTCATCGCCAGGGCGCGGGCGATCGCGGCGCGCTGCTGCTGGCCGCCCGACATATGCGGCGGATAGTAGTTGCGCCGCTCCCATATGCCGACGCGCTTCAGCAGCGCCTCGGCCTGCTCCAGGCACTCCGCGCGCGGCCGCTTCAAAACATGCGTCGGCGCCGCGACGAGGTTTTCCAGCACGGTCATGTGCGACCAGAGATTGAAGCTCTGGAACACCATGGCGAGGTTGGCGCGGATCCGCTCCACCTGGCGGATATCGGCCGGCATTTGACGGCCGTCGCGGCTTTGCTTCATCTTGATGAGCTCGCCGTCGACCCGCACTTCGCCGGAGTCAGGGGTCTCCAGGAGATTGATGCAGCGCAGCATCGTGCTCTTGCCGGAGCCCGATGAGCCGAGGATGGAAATCACATCGCCCTTGTGCGCTTCGAGCGAAATGCCCTTGAGCACCTCATGGTCGCCGAAGCATTTGCGCATGTCCCTGACGCTGATGGCCGACTTGTCGCCCGGGGGCGGTGCTGCCTTCGCGGCAGCAGCGACATTTGCCGACATCACAACACCTCCGGTACGGGTCTGATTTGCTGGCTCTGCTCGGGCGGCGGCCGCAGATGCGGTGAAAGCCGGTATTCGACCCAGGCGAACAGCCGGGCGATCGACAAATTGAGCAGCAGGTAGATCACGCCGGCGCAGGTCAGCACCTCGATCGGCCGGAACGTGTCGTGCTGGATCTTCTGCGCCGTTCCCATCATCTCCATGATCGTGACCACGGAGGCGAGCGCGGTCGCCTTGGTCATGAGAATGATTTCGGTCGAATAGGCAGGCAGCGCCAGCCGCAGCGCGATGGGCAGCGTGACGAGGCGGAAGCGGGTGAAGGCCGACATGCCGAACGCCTTGGCCGCTTCGATCTGGCCGACCGGCACCGCCCGCAGCGCGCCGCGGAAAATCTCGCTCTCATAGGCCGCCGTGTTCAAAGCCATGGCGACGATCGTGCAATACATCGGATCGCGCAGGATCGGCCACAGGATCGGGCTGTGGCGGACGAAGTCGAACTGGGAGAGGCCGAAATAGATCAAATAGAGCTGCACCAGAAGCGGCGAGCCGCGGAAGATGAAGACATAGGCACGGGTGAAATACTCGCCCAATTTGGAACCGGAAGCCCGCAGCCAGGTCAGGCCGGTGGCGATAACGAGCCCGAAGGCGATGCCGAAGAACCAGATCTCGAGCGTCAGCGGCAGCGCCTTGAGCACGCTCCACATGGTCGAAACGTAGAAGTCGAAAGCCACCGCCACCTCTCACTTCGGCCGCGTGAAACTGCGCGAGGTGTAACGCTCGGCCTTCTCGAAGATCGGCGTCGAGATCGAGGTCATCACCAGATAGAGTATGCCTGCGACCGTGTAGAAAAGCAGCGAATGATGCGTCGAACGCGCGGCCTTGTTCGCGGTGAGCATCAGCTCCGCGACGCCGGTGACCGAGATCAGCGCCGAATCCTTGATGGTCAATTGCCAGACATTCCCCAGCCCCGGCACAGCGAGGCGCAGCACCTGCGGCACGATCACGAGGCGAAACCGCAGCCAGGCCGACATGCCGTAGGCGCGGGCCGCCTCCAGCTCGCCGCGATGGATCGCCAGGAACGAGCCGCGGAAAACCTCGGCCTGGTAGGCGCCAGAAATGATGCCGACCGCGAGCACGCCGCCGAGGAAGCTCGGCATGTTCAAGATGTCCGTCGAGCCGATCGACCCGGTGGACCGCGCCACGCCGGTCAGCACCTGCGTGCCGCCGTAATAGAAAAGATAGATGATCAAAAGTTCCGGTTCGCCGCGGAAAACCGTGGTGTAGCTCTCCCCGATGAACCTCAATCCGCCGCGATGCGAAAGCTTGGCGGACGCCACCAGCGAGCCCAGCACAGCCCCGATCAGCATCGAGACAACGGTGACGGCGAGCGTCCAGCCAATGCCCCAGAGCAGTTGCACGCCCCAGCCGGCGGCCAGCAGCTCATAGGCCGTCGAAAACTGCGCCTGCAGATCGCTGAGAAACTCCACGTGCGCCTTCCCTCCCGGCGACGGTTGCTTGTCTCAATGCAAAAACGGGAGCAGTCTTGGCTGCTCCCGTTGCGACATCACTTGGTAATGTCGATCTTGAACCACTGCAGGCTGTATTTCGACACCGAGCCGTCGTCGAGCGCGGCCTTGAGCGCCTTGTTGTAGATGTCCTGCAGGTCCTTGTCGGTCTTGCGGAAGGCGGCGCCGATGCCCGGCCCGAGGATCGGACCACCCTTGAATTGCGGCCCGACGAATTCCAGGTCCTTGGCGTCGGGCTTGGCCAGCGTGCCGAGGAAATAGGTGGTGTCGGCGAAGGCCACGTCGATGCGGCCCGCCATCAGGTCGAGGTCGTGCTCGTCGGTGGTCTTGTATTCATGGACGTTGGCGACGTCCTTCAGATATTTGTCGGCGAAGGTCGCTTCGGTGGTTGAGACCTGCAGGCCGACATTCTTGCCGGTGAGCTCCTTGCGCAGCGTGTCGAGCGCCGCCTTGGATTCGGCGTCGTCCTTCGACAGGTCGATCATCTTGCCTTTGTTGGACAGGTTGGCCAGCGGACCGTTCTTGTCAGCCAGGAAAGCCACCGGCGAAGACGCATAAGGGATCGAGAAGTCGATCGTCTTCATGCGCTCTTCGGTGATCGACATGCCGTCCATGACGATGTCGAATTTGCCGGCGGTTAGGCCGGGAATGACGCCGTCCCAATCCTGCGCCACGATATTGCATTCGAGCTTGGCGCGGGCGCAGACGTCGTTGAGGATATCCACCTCGAAGCCGACGATCTTGCCGCTGGCGTCCGTCTGGTTCCAGGGGGCGTAGGAGCCCTCCATGGCGACGGAGACGGTCTTCCAGTCCTTGGCCAGTGCCGGGGTCGAGCAGGTCAACGCCAGCGCCGCGAGCGCGATCCAACGTGATGATGTCACGGTAGTTTCTCCCATTTTTGTTCTTGGAACCCTCAGATACCAATTGCTTAGCCCAGCCCCGATTCGCCGACAAGGGCTGTTTTCCGGTTCACGGGTTGTTGCAATTCGTCGACGAATCCGAACTCGCCCGGCGGCTCAGGCGCGAGCATCGATCCAATCAGGCCGTTGGCGGGAGGAGCGAGCTACTCCGCCGGCGCGCCCGCAACGTTCTGGCGCGTCGCCTCGATCATGCGGCGCCGAGCGCGGAAGACGCCCCATTGCTGGTCGACCAGCACGCCGATCAGGATCACGCCGCCCATCACCGCGAAATTGAGCGATGAGGGGATGCCGAGCAGGTTGACGAGGTTCTGCAGCTCCTGCAACAGCACCGTGCCGAGGATCACGCCGACCAGCGAGCCTTCGCCGCCGCGCAGCGAAAAGCCGCCGAGCACGGCGGCCGCGATGGCATAGAGCTCGTAGAACTGGCCGTGGCTCGCCGGCGAGATCGAGCGCGTGTACATGGCGAAATAGATCGCCGACAGCGCCGTCAGAACGCCGCAGATGACATAGGCCGCGATGATGATCCGGCCGGTGCGGATGCCGGAATATTTCGCCGCTTCCTCGTTCTTGCCGATCGCGTAGAGATAGCGACCGAACACCGAGCGGTGCAGCACCACCCACATGACGATGGCAATGACGATCAGCGCGATGAAGGAGTTCGGCAGGCCGTAGGAGCGGCCAGCGGTCAGGAATTCGAGTGTCGGGAAATTCTGCCCGAAGGCGAAGCCCGCCGTGCCGTCGGCGGTGTAGAAACGCGCCACGCCGCGGTAGATCAAGAGGCCGCACAGCGTCACCACGAAAGGCTGCAATTTCAGCCTTGTGATCAGCCAGCCATGCACGAAGCCGATGACTGCGCCGAGCACGATGATCACCACGAAGGCCAGCGGCCAGTCCAATTCGCGCACCGCGATGAAGTCGATGAACAACGTGCCGAGCAGGGCGATCAGCGAGCCAACCGACAATTCGATGCCGCCGGTGATGATGACGAAGGCCTGGCCGATCGACAGGATGCCGAACAGCGCGACGAGGTTGGAGGTGTTGGCAAGGTTGATCGCCGACAGGAAGCGCGGATTGATGGCCGTCACCACCGCGCCGACCACCAGGATCAGGATCAGCAGGCCGAGATCTTTCTTGCTCATTCGACTCCTCCCGCGGCTTGCAGCAGTTTCGGCTTCTTGCCGACCGCCAGCAAGAGCACGTTCTCCTGGCTGAAATCTTCTTTGTCGAGGATGCCGGAGATCTGCCCCTCATGCATGACCGCGATGCGGTCCGAGACGCCGATCACCTCTTCCATGTCGCTGGAGATCATCAGCACCGCGACGCCGGCATCGGCCAGCGCCCGCATCAGCCCGTAGATTTCGGCCTTGGCGCCGATATCGATGCCACGCGTCGGCTCGTCCAGGATCATCACCTTGGGGTTCATCGCCAGCCATTTGGCGAGGACCACCTTCTGCTGGTTGCCGCCCGAGAGCGTGCCGGTGCGGGTCAAGACCGAGGGCGCCTTGATGCCGAGGTTCTTCTTCTGCTTTTCCGCCGTCGCGAGCTCGGCGCCGGCCGAGACCAGCGAACGCCTCGCATGAGCCGGCAGGTTGGGCAGCGAAATGTTCTGCGCGATCGAGAGATCGAGCAGTATACCCGTCAGCTTGCGGTCCTCCGGCACCAGGAAGATGCCGTTCGCCACGGCGTCGGCGGCCGAGCCGACATTGAGCGGCTTGCCGTCGAGCGTGACGCTGCCACCGAGCCGCTCGTCGATGCCGAACAGCACGCGCGCGAGCTCAGTGCGGCCGGAGCCGACTAGGCCGGCGAGACCGAGGATCTCCGCGCGCCTCAGCTCGAGGCTGACCGGCCGGTCCGGATAGGTGCTGGTGCGGATCGCGTCGGCAGACAGCGCGACGCTGCCCGGCGCGCGCGTGGCTTCGCCCGCCTTCTCGCGCTCCTTCAGCATGCGGCCGATCATCAGCCTGACCATCTCGTCGTGATTGATCCGGTCCTTCGCCAGCGTGCCGGCCAGCGTGCCGTCGCGCAGCACCACGACACGGTCGGCAACGCGCTCGATCTCATGCAGCCGGTGCGAGATGAAGATGACGCTGATGCCTTGCGCCTTCAGTCCCTTGATGACGTCGAGCAGTTTTTCGGTTTCCGCCATCGGCAGGCTGGAGGTCGGTTCGTCGAGGATCACCAGCCGAGCCCTGATCGACAGCGCCTTGGCGATCTCGACCATCTGCTGCTGGGCGAGCGACAGCGATGCGACCGGCGCGTCGGCCGAGAAATTGGCGCCGACGCGCTTCAGGAGCGGCGCCACCATTTCGCGCAGCCTGGCGCGGTCGACCAGCTTCAGCGGCCCGGCGCGCAGCGGCTCGCGGCCGAAGAAGATGTTGGCGGCGACGTCGAGGTTTTCGAAAAGATTCAATTCCTGATGCACGAAGGCGATGCCTGAGCCGATGCTCTGCTCGACGGTCAGTCCGTCATGCGCAACGCCGTCGACGGTGATAGTGCCGCTGTCCGGCCACGTCACGCCGCCGAGGATCTTCATCAGCGTCGATTTGCCGGCGCCGTTTTCGCCGACAAGGCCGATGACCTCGCCCGGCCGGACCTCCATCGAGAACCTGTCCAGGGCGACAACGCCCGGATAGGTCTTGCGCACGGCCTCGAGGCTCAGGAACGGAGCGGTGTCTGGGTGATTGGTGTCGGTAGAGGTCATCGCGCCTGATAGCAGCCGGTGGGCCACAGACTGACCGGCCTTGGCGGGTCCGTCAATACGAACGCCGGCTCAAGGAACCCCTTGAGCCGGCGCAACCGTGCCGGGCTTACTTGCCCTGCATCGCCTTGAGGTTGGCGGCGTAGGTGTCGACGTCATCCTTGCCGATGATCTTGGTCGGGATGATGATCAAGCCGTCGGCCGGAATGCCCGACTTGTCGCCCTTGAGGTAGGAAGCCATCAGCTTCATGCCCTGATAGGCCCACTCGAACGGCTGCTGCACCACGGTCGCGGCGACCGTGCCTTCCTTGACGCCGCCCAGCGTGATCGGATCGTCGTCGAAGCCGACGACGGTGATCTGTCCGAGCTTGCCGGCGTCGCGCAGCGCTTCATAGATGCGCGGCGTGTTGTAGGAGTAGAAGCCGACCATGCAGGTGATGTCGGGGCTGGCGACCAGCGCGTCCTCGACATTCTTCTTGGCGCGCGCCTGGTCGATATCGTCGCCGCGCACGTCGACCAGCTCGATCTTGCTGCCGGCGAGCCCGTCCTTCATGCCCTGGATGCGCTCCTTGGCGTTGTCGGCGCCGAGCAGGCCGACGAAGCCCAGGCACTTGCCGCCATCCGGCATCGCCTTCTTGGCGATCTCGGCCGCCTGCTTGCCGGCATCGACATTGGACGAGCCGATATAGGCGACGCGCTTGGTCTGCGGGGCATCGGAGTCGGTGGTGAACAGCGCTGTTTGCGACGCGATCTTGTTCAGCCCGTCGGTCGAGGTCTTGGGATCGACGGCCGAGACCATGATGCCCTTGACGCCTGCCGTCACCAAATCGTCCATCAGCCGCTGCTGGATGGCGACCGAGGACTGTTCCGGATATTTGAGCTCGAGATTGTAGTCGGGCAGCTCGCCCTGCGCCTTCTTGACGCCGGCTTCCGCCGCCTTCCAGAAGTCTGACGCACCGTTGACGACGAAGGCCAGCGTCGGCTTGTCGTCCGCGCGGGTAACCGTCGTGGCCGCAAGTCCGATGAGCAGAGCCGCCGCGGCGACAGATGCGTTACGGATCATGGATTTCATAGTTCAACCTCCCTTGTAGAACCTGACTGTAGAACTCGTCGCCGATGTCTCGGCTGCGGTCCGGACAACCCTCCTCCTCAAGGGTCTGGCGCAAAGGTCCGCCGACTTAAGAACGGTGCCGATCGGGCCGCGGTCGAGACACTAGACACTCATGTGGCGTTCGTAAATAGTCCGATTTGTCTGACATTTTCGTGAGAGTGGATGCAGGCCCAGACCGGCGATAAAGCCAGGTTTCGAGCAAGCGTCCCTCGCACCTGCCGCGCCGAACGGAGGCCCGGTCGGTCAACGGCGAGTTGACAGTAGAACGCTTACGGCTATTAGTAAAGACTATTAGTTATGAAGCGCGAGGGCGCTTTCGACGCGGAGGAGACGCTTGTCGAAGGACGCGCCGGAGAGTGAGGAGAGCGAGCGCGGCAAGGCTTACTGCCGTGCGGAAAATGGCCGAATTGTCAGCATTGCTGACCTTGTCTGACTGGTTTCGTCGTGAAGCGGCGTAGCCGGCGATTTGCATGCCCTGCCTGCTAATATGTATTAATCGGCGCAATCTCGATAAACGCGACGGGCTCGACCATCTTGCCGTTGCCGCCGCCTTTGCTCTAGAGCCGGCGGCGTTTGGGAAACGACTATGAGCGAACCGACAGAACTGCGTGATCAACCCGGGAGTTCCAGGCGCCGCAAGCCGGCGGCCAAGCCGAAGGGGCGCGTCACCATGACCGACATTGCGCGCGCCGCCGGCTGCTCGCAGGCGACGGTGTCGTTCGTGCTCAACAATTCGCCGGGGATCAGGCTGTCGCAGCAGACACGCGACCGGGTGATCGAGGCGGCGCGGGCGCTGGGCTATTCGCCGCCGGTCTTCTCGGCGCTCAGGCCGCCGGTGACGCCATTCGAAGGCCTGGACGGCGTCATCGGCTTCGCGGTCGACCAGCTCGCCACCAGCCCCGAGGCGGTTGTCGCCATCGAGGGGGCGCGGCAGGCCTCGTGGAACGCCGGCAACGTGCTTCTGGTGGCGCAGACCATGGGCGACGCGGTGATGGAGCCGCGCGCGATTTCAGCGCTGACGCGGCGCGGCATCTCGGCGCTGATCTACATGACCATCTTCACCCGCGAGATCGCCGCGCCGGATTTTCTCTACAGCCTCGACATCCCGGTCATCCTGCTCAACTGCTACACCGCCGACTATGCCTTCCCGGCCGTGGTTCCCTCCGAGATCGCCGGCGGCCAGAGCGCCACCAGGCACCTGATCGCGCATGGCCATCGCCGTATCGCCACCATCACCGGCGAGCCGTGGATGCAGGCCGCGCAGGACCGGCTGAAAGGTTATCGCCGCGCTCTGGCCACCGCCGATATTCCCTTCGATCCCGAGCTGGTGGTCGAGGGCGACTGGTCGGCCAGCGCCGGCTACGCCGCCACGGTCAAGCTGCTCGGGCTCAAGGAGCGTCCCACTGCCATCTTCTGCCAGAACGACCGCACAGCGATCGGCTGCTACGAGGCGCTGAAGGAAGCCGGCCTGCATATCCCGCAGGACATCTCCGTGGTCGGCTATGACGACGAGGAGATCGCCCGCCATCTCTTCCCGCCGCTGACCACCTCGATCCTGCCGCATCTGGCGATGGGCCAATGGGCGATCGAGCAGCTCGAAACGCCGCCGACGCCCGGCCGCGGCCGGTATCCCATCACCAAGCTGGAGTGCCCGCTGGTGGAACGGGAAAGTGTGGCGGATGCGAAGGGTTAGGAAGCCCAGTTCGCCACGTCGAAATTTGCTATGTGTTGACATTGTATTGACAGCCACTAAATGTCTTATCCTGAACACAGGAGGATTCGATGGCGCAGTCCGGTCATGCTGACAGCAATCACGACATAGCGCGCAAGGATGACATAATTCAAATCCGTGCTTCGGCGGGAACGAAGGCTATTCTCAATCGCGCAGCGAGCTTGCGCGGACAGAAGCTGTCGGAGTTCATGCTGGACAGTGCCCGCAAGCAAGCCGAAGAGACCATTCTCGACCAGCGCGCCTTCTTTCTCGGTACGGACGCGCACGAGAGATTTCTTGACCTGCTTGATGCTCCGAACAAACCGTCGGAGGAGCTTCGCTCGCGTATGACGCGCAGACCGGCCTGGGAACGCTAATGTCGGCTGGCCCACCGCGAGGATCGCGAGTCCGCGCTCCCGAACGGCTGACCATTAGCCACGACGTCTCTGAATTTCACAATGGCAAGCATTCATCTCTTGATGACTGGCTGCGAAACCGTGCCTTGGTTGGTGAAGGACTGTCCGCCCGAACCTATGTCGTTTGTGAGGCGGGCACGAGAAATCGCGTCGTCGGTTATTATGCGATCTCGACGGCGATGGAAGAACGGATCGCGCTTCCAACCGCGAAGCTCCGACGCAGCATGCCCGAGCAAGTACCACTGCTGCTGATCGGCCGCCTTGCGGTGGATCAGACGTTCCAGGGAACTGGGCTGGGGGGCGACTTGCTTTCCGACGCGCTGCGCAGGTGTCTCGCTGTCTCGGACATCGCCGGAGTTCGCGCCGTGGTGGCGCATGCTATCGACGATGCCGCCATGGGCTTCTATCAACGGCACGGCTTCGTTGCGTCTCCGCTGGGTGAGCGAGTCATGCTGCTGCCGATCGAGACCGTGCAGGCGTTATTCTCGAAGGTCTGAGCCCGATCCATAGCCAGGGGAGCGTGAGATTGCCCACATAAAATTCGGGCACGCCACGCTATCCTTGCTCTGACAACGAGGTTGCCCCCGACGCCTATGCAGCAATTGCGCCGTCGTTTAGCCTACGCTCATGAATGGGAGGCTCAGATGACGTCCACCTTCACCGTCCATGCGGCATCCGGTTACGAGCAGCTGATGGGACGCTGGAGCCGCAGGCTCGCGCCCAAATTCATCGAGTTCGCAGGATTGGCCGCCGGCGAGACAATCCTCGACGTCGGGTGCGGCACCGGGAGCCTGACATTCGAGCTGGCGAAATCGACCGATCTCGCCGAAATCCAGGCCATCGACTTCTCGCCCGTCTTCGTCGCGGCGGCGAAGGAGAAAAACACCGATCCGCGTGTTACCATCAGCCAGGCCGATGCCACCGCGCTGCCCTTCACCGACAGTGCATTCGACCGCGCGCTGGCGCTGCTGGTGCTGCATTTCGTGCCGGAGGCCGGCAAGGCGGTGGCCGAGATGCGTCGTGTGGTGCGGCCGGGCGGCGTGGTCGCGGCGGTGGTCTGGGACCATTATGGCGGCATGACCGGCATGCGCATGATAATCGACACCGTGGCGGCGCTCAGCGAAAGCGGACGCCAGATGCGCAGCCGCTATTGCTTCCAGCCGATGATGCAGCCGGGCGAGATGAAGCGGACCTTTGTCGAGCAGGGTCTCGCCGATGTCAGCGAGACCGAGCTGATGATCCGCATGGACTACGCGAATTTCGACGACTTCTGGGCGCCGATCGGCGCCGGCGAAGGGCCGCTCGGCAAATATATGACCACGCTGGATGCGGCCGAGCGGGGGCGCGTCGAGGCTGCGGTGCGCGATGCCTATCAGGCCGGGCGGCCCGACGGCCCGCGATCCTTCGCCAATGTCGCCTGGGCGTGTCGCGGCATCGTGCCCTGAAAGTGGGGCAATGCGTCAATTGCCGGCTGCCGCCGCGACATTGGTCTCCCAGCCGTCGACCCAGACCTGGCGCAGCCGGTCGCCTTCGCCCTTGAACCACAGGCCCGCCGGCCGGCAGTCCTCGACGCGGTCGCTGCGGAAATTGCGGATGGCCTGGCGCAATTCGCACCAGGCGACGATGTTGGCGGTCTCGGCATAATAGATCAGCGCAACCGGACGGATGATGCGCTCCGTCGGCCGTCCCGCCTCGTCGCGGTAGGAGAGGCTGAGCTTCTCCTCGTCGCGGATGGCGCGGCGAACCAGCGCGAGGTCGATCGCGGAAGCGGAAGGCGCCGCAAAACCCCAGGCGTGAAGCGCATTAGCGTCGAGCGTCTGCCGCAAGGGCAGCGGCACGGCGCCGGCGATCTTGGCGCCGACGCGTTTCGCCGCTTGCTTCAACTCGTCATCGCCGGTGCGCTCGAGCAGCGCCAGCGACAGCACGATCGCTTCCATCTCCTCGATGGAAAACATCAGCGGCGGCAGATCGAAGCCGGGGCGCAATATGTAGCCAATGCCGCGCCCGCCCTCGATCGGCACGCGCATCGCCTGCAGGGCGGCAATGTCGCGATAGACCGAGCGCACCGTTACCTCCAGCCGCTCGGCGATCGTCGCCGCCGTCACCGGTTTTTTGGCCAGCCGCAGGATCTGTATGATCTCGAACAGGCGCGAGGCCTTGCGCATTTTTCCACTCGACCGAAATGCAACTGACACATCCCCGTCAGTTGGGGTGACCTAATAGGGCCGCCTACCCGCTTGAAAATCAACAGATTCCTTTGCACCCAAGCGGACGAGGCGACAGGCAACTGACATGAGCTACACCGAAAACCTCTGGCTGTTCTTCGTGCTTCTGTTCGGCATCATCGCCGTTCCGGGCATGGACATGCTGTTCGTGCTGGCCAATGCGCTGACCGGCGGCAGCAATCGAGGCCTGGCCGCGACCGCAGGCATCATGCTCGGCGGTGCGGTGCACACGCTGAATGGGGCGATCGGCGTCGGCCTGCTCATGCATTTCGTGCCGATCCTGTTCACGCCGCTGCTTATCGCCGGCGCCGCCTACATGGCCTATATCGGCATTTCGCTGATGCGCAGCTCGATCACCGTCGGCGATGACGGCCCGGCCGGCAGCCGCTCGGCCTGGAAGGCGTTTCGCCAGGGCCTGGTCACCTGCCTGATCAATCCGAAGGCCTATCTCTTCATCCTTGCCGTCTATCCGCAATTCCTGAAGCCGGCTTACGGCCCGATCTGGATGCAGGCGACGATCATGGGATTGCTGACGGTCGCCACGCAGGCGGCGATCTATGGCGGGCTCGCCGTCACCGCCGGCCGCAGCCGGGGGCTGCTGGTCGACAATCCACGCGCGACCATCCTGGCCGGACGCGGTGCAGGGCTGCTGCTGTTTGCCGTTTCAATATTCACGGCCTGGGAAGGCTTGAGGGCGGCGTGATCGCCGCCCTCTCCAGTTTCGCTCAAGCCGCACCCTGACGGGTCGCGAGCATCTCGCGTTTCGCCGACCGGCGCCATTCGACGGCGCCGGCAAGGCCGTGCAGCACGGTTTCGGTGGTCGCCCAGTCGATGCAGCCATCGGTGATGCTCTGGCCGTAGGTAAGCGGCTTGCCGGGCACGACGTCCTGGCGGCCGGCGACGAGATTGCTCTCGATCATGACGCCGATGATGCGCTCGTCGCCTGCCGCGACCTGGCCCGCCACATCATGCGCTACCTTGGGCTGGTTCTCCGGCTTCTTGGCGCTGTTGGCGTGGCTGACATCGATCATCAGCCGCGGCGCCACACCGATGCGGCCGAGCTCGGCGGCGGCCGCGTCGACGCTGGCGGCATCGTAATTCGGCTGAATGCCGCCGCGCAGGATGACATGGCAATCCTCATTGCCGGTGGTCGCTGCGATGGCGCTGCGGCCGCCTTTGGTCACCGCCATGAAATGGTGCGGCTGCGCGGCCGACTTCACCGCCTCGCCGGCGATCCTGAGATTGCCGTCGGTGCCGTTCTTGAAGCCGACCGGGCAGGACAGGCCGGAGGCCAGCTCGCGATGGATCTGGCTTTCGGTGGTGCGCGCGCCGATAGCGCCCCAGGCGACGAGATCGGCAATATATTGCGGGATGGTCATGTCGAGGAACTCGGTCGCCGCCGGCAGGCCGAGATTGTTGACGGCCGAGAGCACATTGCGCGCCATTCGCAAGCCCTTCTCGATGTTGAAGCTGCCGTCGAGGTCGGGATCGTTGATCAGCCCCTTCCAGCCGACCGTTGTGCGCGGCTTCTCAAAATAGACGCGCATGACGATCTCGAGCCGGTCGGCCAGGGCCTCGCGCAGCGCCGCCAGACGGCTGGCATAGTCAACGGCCGCGACCGGATCGTGGATGGAGCAAGGGCCGACGATGACAAGCAGTCGATCGTCGGCCCCGGTAAGGATCGAATGGATGGCGTTGCGCGAAGCGGCAACGGTGCGCGTCGCCGTGAGCGAGCGCGGTATCTCGCGCATCACCTCGTCCGGCGTGCTCAAGGCTCTGATTTCGGTGACCCGAAGGTCGTCTGTGGTGGTCAACACGGCTTTCTGCTCCTGGTTTAGGAGACCTGCCGGCTGAAACAAAAAAGCCGCCAGGTCTGGCGGCTTGTCGGATTTTGATCTGGAGTTTTCAGATCGAGCGCAATCCTCCCGCCGCCAGCGAGCTACCGTAGCTAAAGTACCAAAACGAGGCGGTCAGGTGGATCATGCGGCTCATATAGTCGATGCGAGGGCGTTTGTCACTACTCCCCGATCACACCGGCTATATTCTGATCGTAGTCGACCAGCGATCCCGTCATGACGCCGGCCTGGGGGCTGATCATATAGGTGATCAATCGGGCAAGCTGCGCCGGCTTCACCAGCTGGCCCATCGGCTGCGCGGCCTCGGCCTTCTCCAGCCAGTCATCCGACGCTCCATGCCATTTTTTCTGCACGATCGCCTCGCCCTCGGTGTCCATCCATCCCGGCAGCACGGCGTTGCAGCGGATGCGGTTCTTTCGGTAGGCGCTTGCAACATTCTTGGTCAGCGTCATCAGCGCGCCCTTGCTGGTCGAATAGGGCGTGAGGAAGGACTGGCCGGCATGGGCCGACATCGACAGCACGTTGACGATCGAGCCGGGCGCCTTGCGCTCCAGCAGATGCGCGACAAGGCCCTGCATCAGGAAGAAGGGGCCGCGCACATTGGTGTCAAAGATCTGGTCGAAGAGTTCTTCCGACGTCTCGACCAGTGAGCCGCGCGCCGACGTGGCGGCGGCGTTGACCAAAGCGTTCAGCGTGCCGAAATGCTTGATCGCCGTCTCGACGGCGCGCTTGCAGTCGGCGACCTTGGCGACATCGGCGCTGATGAAGATGGCATCGACGCCGTTTTTCTTCAGCGCCGCCACCGCCTTGTCGCCCTTCTCCTGCGAACGGCCGATCAGCGCCAGCGCGCGGCAGCCCTCATCGGCAAGCGCCTCGGCGACGGCGAAGCCGATACCCTGCGCGCCGCCGGTGACGATGGCGCGCGTTTCTGAATTGCGATCGGCCAAAACGCTCATCGCTGTGCTCCTGTAATCCGTGTTTCTAACGATCAGTCGACGCGGACGGTCTTGCCCGTCTTCGCCGACTTCAGCGCCGCGTCGGCTAACTTCAGCGCGACCAGCCCATCCTTGCCGCTCGGCGCCGCCTTCTTGCCGGCAGTCGCTGCGGCGATGAAGGAGGCGATCTCGTTGGCGTAAGCGTCGATGTAGCGGGTCATGAAGAAATCGTGCAGCGGCGGACGGGTGTAGCCCTTGTCATTGGCGAGCTCGATCGACACCGGCCGCTGGTTCTCGGCCGCAACCATGCCCTTGGAGCCATGCACCTCGATGCGCTGGTCGTAGCCATAGGTGGCGCGGCGCGAGTTTGAGATGACGGCCTGCTTGCCGGATACGGTCTCGAGGATAACGCTGACCGAATCGAAATCGCCGGCTTCGCCGATCTTCTTGTCGACCAGCACCGAAGCGTGGGCGCTGACGGCAACCGGCTCCTCGCCGAGCAGGAAGCGCGCCATGTCGAAATCATGGATGGTCATGTCGCGAAAAATGCCCCCGGAGCGGGCGATGTAGTCGAGCGGCGGGGCGCCTGGATCGCGCGACGTGATGGTGACCATCTCGACCGTGCCGATGGCGCCATCGTCGATCGCCTTGCGCACCGCGGCGAAATGCGGATCGAAGCGGCGGTTGAAGCCGACCATCAGCGTGGCGCCGGTCTTCTCGACCACGGCCAGGCATTTTTCGACGCGCTCGACGGAGAGATCGATCGGCTTCTCGCAGAAGATCGCCTTGCCGGCCTTGGCGAAGCGCTCGATCAGGTCGGCATGGGTGTCGGTCGGCGTGCAGATGATGACGGCGTCGATGTCCTTGGCCTTTTCGATCGCCTCGATGGTGCGGACTTCCGCGCCATAGGCGGTGGCCAGTTCCGTCGCCGCTTTCTCGAAGGCGTCCGCCACGGCGACCAGTTTTGCCTGCGGATTTGAGCCGACGGCGCGGGCGTGCACCTTGCCGATGCGGCCGGCGCCGAGAAGAGCGAAGCGGAGTGTCATGGAATGTCCTTCGAGGGTGGGTTTATAGGCGGTCCGCGCCTCTCGACGCAGACGATTGGTTGTTCCCGTCGTGGCGCCGTCAGGCCGCCTGCAGCTCCGCCTGTCCGGTCTTGGCGCCGGTGATGTAGGCGACGATGTCGTTGCCGTCGGTGTCCTGCTTGCGCAAATTGGCGACGATGCGGCCACGGCGGAAGACGACGATGCGGTCGACCAGGTCGAACACCTGGCGCATGTTGTGGCTGACCAGGATCAGCGGCTCGCCGTTTTCCTTCAGCGTGCGGATGATGTTTTCGACCTGCGCAGTCTCCTGCACGCCGAGCGCCGCCGTCGGCTCGTCCATGATGATCAGCTTGGAGGCGAAGGTCGCCGTCCTGGCGATCGCCACGCATTGGCGCTGGCCGCCCGACATGTGGCGGATGGTGCTGGAGAGATTCGGTATCTTCACCGCCGTGCGGACAAGCGCCGCCTCGGTCGCCTTGCGCATCGCCTTGCGGTCGAGGATGGAGAAGGGGCCGAGGTTGAACAGCACCTTCTCGCGGCCGAGAAACAGGTTCGACGGCACGTCGAGATCGTCGGCCAAAGCGAGGTTCTGGAACACGGTTTCGATGCCCGCCTCGCGCGCCTCGATAGGGCCGGCGAAATTGACCTCCTTGCCGTCGAACCAGATCTTGCCGTCGGTGCGCTGCTCGACGCCGGTGATCTGGCGCACGAAGGTCGACTTGCCGGCGCCGTTGTCGCCCATGATGGCGACATGCTCGCCCTTGCGCAGCTCGAAATTCGCCTCCTGCAGCGCGTGCACGCCGCCATAATGCTTGGTGAGGTTTTCGGTCTTCAGAACGATGTCCGACATGGTCAAGCTCCTATCGCCCGGCGGCGCTGGCGCCATTGATCGAGAACGACCGCGCCGACGATGATCACGCCCTTCACCATTTCCTGATAATAGGCGTCGAGGCGCAGGAAGGTGAAGCCGGAAATGATGACGCCGAAGATCAGCGAACCGATCACGGTGCCGATGATGGAGCCGCGCCCGCCCGACAGCGAAACGCCGCCGATGACCGCCATGGCGATGGCGTCGAGTTCGTACATGACGCCCATGCCGGCCTGGGCGGTGAGATTCTTGGACGACAGCACCACTGCGGCGATCGCGGCCAGGATGCCGGCGATCGCATAGACCAGCACCTTGTGGTTGGCGATCTTGATACCGGACATGCGCGCGGCGTCCTCATTGGAGCCGATGGCGTAACAGTGCTTGCCGTATTTCGTATAGGTCAGGATCAGCTGGAAGAGGAGCGCCAGCGATATGAAGATGACGACCGGCATCAGGCCCTTGCCGATGGCCGCGAAACTGTCGGTCGGGAAGGAGATCGGCTGGCCCTTGGACCACCATTTGGCGATGCCGCGGGCGGTGACCATCATGCCGAGCGTGGCGATGAAGGGCGGGATACGGGTGTAGGCGATCAGCAGGCCGTTGATCAGGCCGGCGAACAGGCCGCAGCCGATGGCGACCAGCAGCGGCACGATGACCGGCAGGTCGGTCCAGCCCTGTGCCAAAAACATCGCCTTGGGGTTGGGATTGCCGTTGACGGTCGCGACCTGCGCGAAGCTCATGGCGATCATGGCGGTGGCGCCGACGATCGAGCCCGAGGACAGGTCGATGCCGCCGCAGATGATGACCTGGGTGACGCCGATGGCGATGATGCCGACGATCGACACCTGCAGGATGATGATCTGCAGGCGCTGCTCGTTGAAGAGGCCGGAGACGTTCTCGCGGGTGTTGAACAGGAAGCTGTCGCCGAGGAAGACACGGCCGACCAGCTCGAAGGCGCCGACCAGGATGACCAGCGCCAGGAACACGTTGAACTCGGCCGGCCATGGACGCTTCTTGGCGTCATAGCTCAGCCCGCCAATGCCATGCGATGTCTGTGACACGTCTTCTTCCTCCGTCGGGCGCACCTTGTCCTGCCTCCCGCGCGGGCGGGAGGAAGGGCGAAGCGGCGCGTCTGTTCCGATTGGACGCGCCGCTGGTATCGAGGCGCCTCAGTTCTTCTTCAAGAACTTGTCGATGTTCGCCGGCGTCACGAGCTGGAAGGGGATGTAGACCTTCTTGTCCACCTTCTCGCCCTTGGCGAGCTTCAGCGCCGCGTCGAGCGCGCCGGCGCCCTGGCCGGCGGCGTCCTGGAAGACCGTTGCGTCGAGATCGCCGGCCTGCATGGCAACCAGCGCGTCCTGGGTGGCGTCGACGCCGCCGACGACGACCGACTTCATGTCGATATTGGCCGCCTTCATCGCCTGGATGGCGCCGATGGCGCTTTCGTCGTTGTTGGCGATGACACCATCGAACGCCTTGCCGGACGACAGCCAGTTGGTCATCAGGTTCTGCGCCTCGTCACGCTTCCAGTTCGAGGTCTGCTTGTCGATGATCTTGATGAAGTTGCAGTCCGGCGTGGCGATAACCTCGTCGATGTCCTTGGTGCGCTGCACCGCGGCCTGGTTGGAAAGTTCGCCCATGATCACATAGACATTGGCTTCCTTCTTGCCGGCTTCCTTGAACAGGCGGCAGACTTCCTTGGTCTCGAGCGTGCCGGAATCGGCTTCGTTGGAAGCGACGAAAGCCTGGTTGTCGGGCAGCTTGTCGACGTTGACCGGCTCGCGATTGACATAGACCAGCGGGATCTTGGCCGCGGCGGCCGCATCCGACATCGCCTGGGTGGCCGAGGTATCGACCGGGTTGACGATGATCGCATCGACGCCCGAGGCGGCGAAGTTCTTGATCTGGTCGAGTTGCTTGGCAACGTCGTTTTGCGCGTCCTCGACCTGAAGCTCGACGCCGCTCATGCCCTTAGCCTGCGCGATCATGCCGTTGCGCAGGACGGTGAGGAAGTTGTCGTCGAAAAGGGCCATCGAAACGCCGATCTTGGCGGCGAAGGCGGATGAACACATCAGCGCCGAAAGCGCGACGCCCAAAAGAAGTTTCTTCATTTTATTCTCCTCCACTTGGTGTCCGGCTGCACCCATTGAACCGGAATCCCCGGTTTGCCCGGGGAATCTTTCCCTGCGGCCACGCGGCGTCGCCAATCCGGCTGGACGCCTCTTCCTCCGTTCGAACAGGCGCTTCGGAACGAAAGAACCAAAAGGCCTAGTTAGTGAAATATTTATTCCATTTGGTTTGGGAAACGTCAAGGGCGATTCCGACCGGGGTGGCCGGTTTTTCGTTCATCAGGAGCATGACGACGACAAAAATCGTTGAAACCTAGGCCCGAATAGGAGCAACCCGCCATGAAAGAATCCATCAGCCTGATGGATTCTTTCACGGCGGACGCTAGATGTTTTCCGGCAGATAGATGTCGAAGGGCAGGAAGGTCTGCCCAGGCGCATTGGCGGCACCGCTTTCGATGGCATGCGCCATCAGCCCGACGAGTTCCCGGCAGAGCGCGGAGAGCGGCGTCGAGATCACCATGGTGAGAATGTTGTCGGCAAGCGCCGCGCGCGAGACGGCGTTGATCTCGTTGCAGATGACGACTGGCATCTCAGCCGGGTTCGCCGTCCTCAGCGCCGAGACCGCGCCTTCCATGCCGCCGCCGGCAACATAGCAGCCGGCGAGATCGGGATGGCGCGCCAGGAGATCGAGCATGGCGTCATGCGTCACGTCATTGGCCTCGAGGTTGACCAGCGTCTCCATCACGGTGAAGTCCGGCGCATGCTCGCGGAAATAAGAGCGGAAGCCGATCTCGCGCAGCTCATGGCCGTGGAAGCGATGGCTGCCGACGAACAGCGCCACCTTGCCCGGCTTCCTAGCGGCCTTGGCGATCATCCACGCCGCGCTGCGCCCGACCTTGCGGTTGTCGAGCCCGACATAGCCCTCGCGGATGCCGGCGGCGAAGTCCGACAGAAGCGAGAAGACCGGCTGTCCCCTCGCCTTCAGCGTTTCCACGACCGCCGTGAGGTTGGGATGGTCCGGGCCGACGACGGCGATGGCTCTCGACTTGGCCGCCAGCCTGCGCATCTGCGCGGCGATCTCATCGGGCGCCAGCGAGGCGGCGAAATCGATCGTCGCAGTGCCGCGAAAGCGCTGCGACTGCGCGACCGCCAGTTCGAGCTCCTTCGCGAAATCGCCATAGAAGACATCATTGCCCCTGAGCAGCAGGAAGCCGAGCCGATATTCCGGCAATTCCTGGCGCATGCGCTGCTTGATCAGCCCGGCGGCGTGATAGCCTATCTCGGTGGCGGCGTCGTAGACCCGGCGCGCCGTCTCCTCACGCACTGGGAGGCGGCTGTTCAGCACCCGGTCGACGGTGGCGACGCTGACGCCCGAGATGCGCGCGAGGTCGGTGATTGTCGGTCGCTTTGCCATGAATGATTCCTCGCTTGCCCGGCTCCGGATATCCGATTCACGATATCTCATGTTGATAGGAAATGATAGAAACTATCTTTGTGATGTTGAGACTATCAGACTTTGCGCTATGCTGAGGTCGAAAGTCAGCGATGCGCGAGTCCCGCACGGCCGGGGCGGTTAGCCAAGGCGCTGGCGGAGGAACCCCAATGACGGCAATCACGTCTTCGGCGGCGTCGCCGCGCGACTACAGCCTGACCGGGCGAGACGCCAGGCTCGCGATAGAGAACGGTCTCGCCGCGGCAGAGTGGTATCACACCGATATCCCGCGCAAGCAGATGAAGGAGCTGATGCAGCGCTCCGACCAACCGGCGATCCGCGACACCATCATCTGGCTCGCCGCTTTCGTGGTCAGCGCCGCGGGTGGCATCTGGTTCTGGGGAAGCTGGTGGTGCGTGCCGTTCTTCTTCGTCTACGGCACGCTTTACGGTTCCTCGACCGATTCCCGCTGGCACGAATGCGGCCACGGCACGGCCTTTCGCACGCAGTGGATGAACGACGCCGTCTACCAGCTCGCCTGCTTCATGATCATGCGCAATCCGGTGACCTGGCGCTGGAGCCACACGCGCCACCACACCGACACCATCATCGTCGGCCGCGATCCCGAAATCGCCGTCATGCGGCCGCCGGACCTTTTGCGCGCGGTGCTCAACTTCTTCGGTATTCTCGACGCCTGGCACGCAATGGTCGACATGGTGCGCAATGCCGCCGGCGTCATCAGCGCCGCGGAAAAGACCTTCATTCCCGAGCCGGAGCAGCCGAAGGCGATCCGGGTGGCACGCATCTGGCTCGCCATCTATCTGGCGACCATCGCCTTGGCCCTCTATCTGCATTCCTGGCTGCCGCTGATGCTTATTGGCCTGCCTCGCCTCTACGGCGCATGGCACCACGTGATGACCGGCCTGCTGCAGCATGGCGGCCTCGCTGACAATGTCATCGACCACCGCCTGAACAGCCGCACGGTGCTGATGAACCCGATCAGCCGCTTCATCTACTGGAACATGAACTATCATGTGGAGCACCACATGTTCCCGATGGTGCCCTATCACGCGCTGCCGAAGCTGCACGAGATGATAAAGCACGACCTGCCGGCGCCCACGCCGTCGATCCTCGCCGGCTATCGAGAGATGATCCCGGCCTTCCTGCGCCAGCTGCGCAACGAGGATTATTTCCTCAAGCGCGCGCTGCCGCCGACGGCGAAGCCCTACCGGGAAGAGCTGCACAACGACAATCCGGTGGCGGCGGCGGCCGAGTGAGCAGCCCGACCAGCTGACCGTGAATTTCAGGAGGACGAGATGAGCGACTGGGTCGAGGCTTGCGCGGCCGGGGATATCGATGAAGAGGACGTGATGCGGTTCGACCATGCCGGCCGCACCTTCGCCATTTACCGCAGCCCGGACGACGAATATTTCGCGACCGACGGCCTGTGCACGCATGAAAAGGTGCACCTGGCCGACGGGTTGGTGATGGATGACATCATCGAATGCCCCAAGCACAACGGCCGCTTCAACTACAAGACCGGCGACGCGCGCGGCGCACCCGTCTGCGTCAACCTGAAAACCTATCCGGTCAAGGTCGACGCCGGAAAAATCCTGATCCGGATCGGGTGAGACAATGGCGGGGATAGCGATCATCGGTGCGGGCGAGTGCGGCGGACGCGCGGCGCTTGCGCTCCGCGATCTCGGCTATGAAGGGCCGGTGACGCTGGTCGGCGACGAGCCGCATCTGCCCTATGAGCGGCCGCCGCTGTCGAAGGACGCGATGACCGGCGAAGCGCCCGCCATCAAGGCGATCGCCACCGATGCGCTCTTCGCCGAACGCGCGATCCGACACATCCATTCCGTCCGGGCCGTTGCGGTCGACCGCGCCGCGCATGTCGTGCAGCTGTCGGACGGCTCTTCCCTTCCCTACGACAAACTGCTGCTGGCGACCGGGTCCGTGCCGCGCCAGCTGCCGATGCTGGGCCTCGGCTCGCGCTGCGTCTATTTGAGGACCTTCAACGACGCCCTCGCCATGCGTGCCCATCTCAGCGCCGGAAGTCGCGTCGCCATCATCGGCGGCGGCTTCATCGGGCTTGAGCTTGCCGCCTCGGCCCGGAAACTCGGTGCCGAGGTCATCGTCATCGAGGCGCAACCACGCATCCTGATGCGCGGCGTGCCGGCCGAGATCGCCGGGATTATCCACAAGGCGCATGAGGCCGAAGGCGTTTCGATCCGCACCGGCCAGGGGCTCGCCGCAATCGCCGATGACGGCAAGGAAGTCGCCATCGCGCTGGCAGACGGACAGAAGATCGTCGCCGATCTCGCCGTGATCGGCATCGGCGCAGTGCCGGTGACGGTGCTTGCCGCCGAGGCGGGGCTGGCGATCGACAACGGCATCGCCGTGGACGAGCGCCTGCGCACCGCCGACCCGGACATCTTCGCCGCCGGCGATTGCTGCTCGTTCCCGCTCACCGTCTATGGCGGCCGGCGGGTGCGGCTGGAGGCCTGGCGCAACGCGCAGGAACAGGGCGCGCTGGCCGCCAGGAACATGCTGGGCGCCGACGAGGCGCACGCCGCCGTGCCTTGGTTCTGGTCGGATCAGTATGGGCTCACTTTGCAGATCGCCGGGCTGTCGGACGAGGGCAAGAGCATCGTGCGGCGCGACCTCGACGACGGCGCCTTCATCCTGTTCCATTTGGCGCAGGACGGCAGGCTGGTCGCCGCCAGCGGGATCGGCCCCGGCAATGCGGTGGCGCGCGACATCCGCCTGGCGGAAATGCTGATCGCCGGGCGGGCGAAGCCGGCGCCTGAAGCGCTGGGCTCGCAGGCGGTCAAGCTGAAATCGCTGCTCGCGGCGTAGTTCGCCTCCAACCGGCATTGAGGGATCAAGAGATATGGCACGCAGCAGACCGACCGTAGCCGATTTGCAGTCGCTGAAGGGTAAGCGCCAGCTCTCGAAGCTGCGCGTCTTTTCGCTTGAAGAGGCCGAGGCCGCCGAACGCGCCGGTATCGACCTCATCTCGGTTCCATATGATGTGATGCTTGACCCGCGTTTTCGCGACGCCGCGCCCACTTGCTTTGCCATTCCCGGCGATGAACGCATAAAACTGGGCGCCACCACGAACGAGATCCTGCGCATGGCCGTCAGGCTGCGCGCGGCAAGCGCCGACGCCATGTATTGCTCGGCCAGCCTGCGGACGATCCGCCGACTGCGCGACGAGCACATTCCGGTCTGCGGCCATGTCGGCCTGATCCCAGCGCATGCGACCTGGACGGGCGGCTTCAAGGCGGTCGGCAAGACCGCCGAAAGCGCCGCCTTCGTGTGGAAGCAGGTCAAGGACCTCGAAGCGGCCGGAGCCTTCGCGGCCGAGATCGAGGTGGTGCCGGCCGGCGTCGCAAGCGCGATCTCCAAGCGCACGCCGCTGGTCATGATCTCTATGGGCGCCGGCGCCGGCTGCGACGCGCAATATCTGTTCTCGGAAGACGTGCTCGGCTCCAATCGCGGCCACTATCCCCGCCATGCCAAGCGCTACCGCGACTTCGCGGCGGAGTTCGATCGCCTCCAGAACGAGCGCATCGCCGCCTTCCGCGAATATGCCGACGATATCCAGTCCGGCGCCTATCCGGAGCCGCGCCACATGGTGGAGGCGGGCCCGGAGGAAATGCGCAAATTCGAGGCGTATCTGGAATCGGAGGGACGCTGAGTGCCCCCGCGTTGGCTAAAATAGCGCCTTCAGCTCATCGAGCTTGTCGTTGACCAGCCAGCCGTAATAATTCTCCTCGGGCAGCTTTTCCGGTTCGCCGGCGGCGCGGCGCCTGTCGTTCTCGGCCTTCAGCGCATAGGCGCGCTGCTCGGGGTTGCCGACATTGTAGAGCGTCGCCGTCAGGCCAGGATTTTTCGAAATGTCGAAGCCGGCGATGCTGCGATAGGCGTCGATCGATTTCTTGATGGTCGCAGCGACGTAAGGCAGCGTCAGGTCCGGATCCATGATGGTCTTGTAGACCGCATTGGGATCCTCGACATCGAGCTTCGGCAGGCCGGAGACCTTGTGCACGAGATCGCTCATCTGCAGCGCCGTCAGCGGGTTCAGCTGGCCGAGGCCAAAAGTCTGGCCGGCATAATAGGGCTGGAAGAAGGTGGCGCCGAAGCGGTCGTTGGGGAAGCTTGTGCCGCCGACAGTCTTGCCGCGGAAGGCATGGTTCCAGACCTGCTCGCGGCATTCCCACAGATCGTAGCTGTCGTCCATGCCGGCGCATTTCTTGAATTCCGGCCGCTGGACGAAATCGCTGACATCCTCGCCCTCATAGGCAAAGGTCAGCTTGCTCGACAGATAGGACATCGCCTTGACGTAATAGGTCTGCAGCCGGTCGTAGGCGTCGACATTGTAGGTGTGCTCGCCGACGATGGCGCCGACAATGTGCATCGGATCGATGCCATAGGCAGCCGCCACCTTCCTGATCTTGCCGCGCAGCTCGGCATCGTTCTGCAGCAACGCGTAGACTTTCCGGTACTTGGCCTGGAAGGTGGTGTTGGTTGCCTGGGTGCGCCGGCTGGACGCGCCGGGAATATCCGGCTGCACGGCGTTGCGGTTGCCCGGAGGCACCATGGTCGCGGCATCGGCGATCGTCACCGCCCCCGCCAGTGCAAGACACACAAAAAGAAACAGGTACTTCTTCATCCGCCGCCGCTTTGGGGCGGCTCGGCTATCGCCGATCCACCCCAACCATTTGATTGAACGCGATTTCAGGCGAAAACCGCTGGACAGTTTTCCTGAAATCGCTTCCAGAACGCGCGGCAACCTAGGTAAAGCGTCCGACAGAGTCGAGAGAAGGCTTAGGCCCGCCACCAAAAATGGTGGCCAGATGCTTCCATTCGGCCACACCCGAAGTTGGTCGGCCGGCCAAGTCGGGCCGGCTGAGGCCGGCCCGACTTCACAAATCAGAGGATAAACCGCGACAAGTCGGTGTTGCGCGACAGGTCGCCGACATGCTTCTCGACATAGGCGGCATCGATGGTGACCGCCGTGCCGTTGCGGTCCGGCGCATCGTAGGAAATCTCGTCCAGCACGCGCTCCATCACCGTCTGCAGGCGCCGGGCGCCGATGTTCTCGACACTGGCGTTGAGGTCCACCGCGATGCCGGCGAGCGAATCGATGGCGTCGTCGGTAAAGGTCAGCTCGACGCCCTCGGTCTTCATCAGCGCGATATACTGCTTGATGAGGCTCGCTTCCGTCTCGGTGAGGATGCGGACGAAATCCGACTTCTCCAGCGCCCGCAGCTCGACGCGGATCGGCAGGCGGCCCTGCAGCTCCGGCAAAAGGTCGGACGGCTTGGAGACGTGGAAGGCGCCGGACGCGATGAACAATATATGGTCGGTCTTGATCGGCCCGTATTTGGTGGCGACCGTGGTGCCTTCGACCAGCGGCAGCAGGTCGCGCTGTACGCCCTCGCGCGACGGGCCGCCCGAAATGTCGCTCCTGGCCGCGATCTTGTCGATCTCGTCGAGGAAGACGATGCCGTCGTTCTCGGCCGATTCCAGCGCGCGACGCACGACCTCGTCCTGGTCGAGCAGCTTGTCGGACTCGTCGTTGACGAGCAGCGCATAGGAATCGCGGACCGTGGTCTTGCGGGTCTTGGTCCTGCGGCCGCCCATCGCCTTCGACAGCATGTCGTTGATGTTGAGCACGCCGACATTGCCGCCGGGCATGCCGGGGATCTCGAAGCCTGGCATGCCGCCATTGCCGGTGTCGGCCACCTCGATCTCGATCTCCTTGTCGTCGAGCTCGCCGTCGCGCAGCTTCTTGCGGAAGCTATCGCGCGTGGCCGGGCTCGCCGTCTTGCCGACGAGGGCTTCCAGCACGCGCTCCTCGGCGTTGATCTGGGCGCGCGCCGCGACGTCCTCGCGCATCTTTTCGCGGGTCAGGCCGATGGCGACCTCGACGAGATCGCGCACGATCTGCTCGACGTCGCGGCCGACATAGCCGACCTCGGTGAACTTGGTCGCCTCGACCTTGACGAAGGGCGCGCCGGCGAGCCGCGCCAGGCGGCGCGAGATCTCGGTCTTGCCGACACCGGTCGGGCCGATCATCAGGATGTTCTTCGGCATCACCTCTTCGCGCATCTGGCCTTCCAGCTGCTGGCGACGCCAGCGGTTGCGAAGCGCGATGGCCACGGCGCGCTTGGCGTCCTTCTGGCCGATGATGAAGCGGTCGAGTTCCGAAACGATTTCGCGGGGAGAAAAGGTGCTCATATTACTCAAATTCCACTTTGCCACTGCCTGATGGACTCGAACGGATGCAGCAGCATGATCACGTTGAGCGTCAGATTGTCCCGGATGATGTAGCCCGTGCCGAGCTCGAAAATGAGCGCCAGGGCCACGATCACCCATATAGGTAGCTTTCGCGCCATCACAAATCCCAGCGCCATGAACAGCGTGTCGGACAGTGAGTTGATGATCGAGTCGCCGTAATAGTTGAGCGAGATCGTGCCGGCGCGGTAACGGTCAATTATGAAGGGGCTGTTCTCCAGGATTTCCCAGCCGCCTTCGATGAGGACGGCGAAGGCGAGCCTTAAGCCCACCGGCGAGCGCGGGAACAGCGCCCAGGCCAGCGCATAGAACAGGAAGCCGTGGATGATATGCGAGAAGGTGTACCAGTCGGCGATGTGCTGGGAATTCTCCGAGCTGTTGACCACGCCGTGCCAGAGCTTGACGTAGCCGCAGGTGCAGATCGGCGGATGCCCCATGCCGTACAAGGTGCCCGCCTGGAAGACGATCAAGGCGAGCACGAGCAGCAGGCCCATGCGCCAGCTGTCCTCATAGGCGGAAAGCGTCTTGTCCTCAGGCGCGGTCATTCGGTCAGTCCCCCAGATTTTCATCGTCGTCCGCATCGACGGCCATCAGCACGACGTCCCCATATTGCGAATGCCTGCGGCCGATCGACCTGAAGCCAGCCTTCTCATAGGCGCGGATGGCCCGGCCATTGTCGGGATGCGGATCGATGATGACGCGCGGCGCGCCTTCCTCGAACAGCTCCTCGACGAATTGGCTCAGGATTGCCGAGCCATGGCCCACACCGACCAGCTCCGGCGGGCCGATCGTGAGATCGACGCCCAGCGTGCCGAAGGGCTGGTCGGCATAGGGATGGTCGTCCTCCATATGCGGGTCATAGCTCTGCAGATAGGCGATCGGCCTGCCGTCGAGCTCGACGATCAGCGGCTCCACCGAGACCGAATCGATATGCTCGCGAATCTCGGCGATTTCCTTTTCCGGATCGTCCCACCACTCAGCGACATGCGGCTCGCGCAGCCATTGGGCGATCAACGGCAGGTCCTTTTCGGTGACCGGCCGAAAATCGTAGCTATGCTGCTGAGTGACCATGATCTTATCCAAAAACCGGTTCCCACTTTTTGGGATCATGGTCTGCCAGCTCAAGCGGCATCGAGCGTTTCGACAACAAAATTGTTGTTGGTGTAGACGCAGATGTCGGACGCGATCTGCATGGCCTTGCGGGCGATCTCCTCGGCGTCCTTGTCGGTGTCGATCAGCGCGCGGGCCGCGGCCAGGGCGTAATTGCCGCCGGAGCCGATGGCCATGACGCCATGTTCGGGCTCGAGCACATCGCCATTGCCGGTCAGCGCTAGCGAGACCGACTTGTCGGCGACCAGCATCATGGCTTCCAGGCGGCGCAGATAGCGGTCGGTGCGCCAGTCCTTGGCGAGCTCGACGCAGGCGCGGGTCAGCTGGTCCGGATATTGCTCGAGCTTGGCTTCGAGCCGCTCCAAGAGGGTGAAGGCGTCGGCGGTAGCGCCGGCGAAGCCGGCAATGACGCTGCCGCCCTTGCCGATGCGGCGCACCTTGCGGGCATTGCCCTTCATGATCGTCTGGCCAAGGCTGACCTGGCCGTCGCCGGCGATCACGACCTTGTTGCCCTTGCGCACGCTGATGATGGTCGTGGCGTGCATGCTGAGTTCATTCGACATTTTAGCTCCGATGCGCGCTATCCCTTGGAAAGGCGATTGGCGCGGTACGAGTGAGTTGGATCGGCCATATGTATGCACATGGCGAACGATTGCAAACCGCCCCTCGGCCGAGGCCGATAGCGGCCGGAATGGAAACTGGCAATCGCCGGATCATGCTGATAGAAGGCTCTCGTTTTCAAGCCCCGGCGCCTCTAAACCAGGCAACAAGGACATAGCGATGACGCGTTCGGCCGAAGTCAGCCGCAAGACCAAGGAAACCGAGATTTCGGTTTCGGTCGATGTCGACGGCAAGGGCAAAGCCGACATTTCGACCGGCGTCGGCTTCTTCGACCATATGCTCGACCAGCTGTCGCGCCACTCGCTGATCGACATGACCATCAAGGCCAAGGGCGACCTGCATATCGACGACCACCACACCGTCGAGGACACCGGCATCGCCATCGGCCAGGCGCTGAGCAAGGCGGTGGGCGAACGGCGCGGCATCATGCGCTATGCCTCGATCGATCTTGCCATGGACGAGACGCTGACCAGGGCGGCGATCGACGTCTCCGGCCGGCCGTTCCTGGTCTGGAACGTCGCGTTCTCGTCGCCGAAGATCGGCACGTTCGACACCGAGCTGGTGCGCGAGTTCTTCCAGGCCCTGGCGCAGAATGCCGGCATCACGCTGCATGTGACCAACCACTACGGCGCCAACAACCATCATATTGCCGAGACCTGCTTCAAGGCCGTGGCGCGCGTGCTGCGGGCAGCACTCGAGCCAGATCCGCGCCAGCCGGATGCCGTGCCGTCCACCAAGGGATCCCTGAAAGGATAGGCTATGGCGATCTATGTCGTGATGGAGCCGCCGGCCGGCAAAAAAGCCGAGGACGTCCGTTTCGTGCGCGACAGCTTCACCTGGCTCGGTTTCCTGTTCTCGCCGCTCTGGCTCGCCTGGAACCGGCTGTGGATCGAGGCGGTGTTGGCCTTCGTCGTCATGGCGGTGCTGTCGGCGATCGGTGAGAGGCTCGGGCTCGAATGGGCCGGATCAATGCTGTCACTGCTGGTCTCGCTCTATGTCGGCTTCGAAGGCCAGGCCCTGCGCATCGCGACGCTGCGGCGGCGCGGCTGGCGCGAATGGGGCGCGGTCGAGGCCGGCAATCTCGCCGATGCCGAGATACGCTTTGCGGCGGAGGTCGATGACCATGAGGCAGAGCCAACGCCAATGCCGCGCATCATACCGGACGCGTCGCTGGCGCGCCCGCCGCAGACCGGCATGGCGCTGGGACTGACCCATACGCCTGGAAGGCCCTGACATGCGGGTAGCCATCATCGATTACGGCTCGGGCAATCTGCGCTCGGCCACCAAGGCTTTCGAGCGCGCGGCGCGCGAGGGAGGCATTGCCGCGACGATCGAGCTGACGGCCGATGCCGAGCGGGTGCGGTCCGCCAACCGCATCGTGCTGCCGGGTGTCGGCGCTTATGCCGACTGCGCCGCCGGCCTGCACGCGGTGCCAGGCATGTGGGAGGCGGTTGAGGAAGCGGCAATCGCCAAGGGGCGGCCGTTCCTCGGCATCTGCGTCGGCATGCAACTGATGTCGCAACGCGGGTTGGAAAAGACCATCACCAAGGGCCTTGGCTGGATCGCCGGCGACGTCAAGGAGATCCAGCCCTCCGACCCAACGCTGAAGATCCCGCAGATCGGCTGGAACACGATCGAGCTTACGCGCGAGCACCCGCTGTTTTCCGGCATCGAGACCGGACCGAAAGGGCTGCATGCCTATTTCGTCCACTCTTACCATCTTGAGGCGAAGGACCCTGACGAGGTGCTGGCGACAGCCGACTATGGCGGCCCGGTGACGGCCGCGGTCGCCCGCGACAACCTCGCCGGCACGCAGTTCCATCCCGAGAAGAGCCAGGCGCTCGGCCTGGCTTTGATCACCAACTTCCTGAAATGGAGGCCCTGAAAATGAGCAGGAAGGGCTATTGGATGGCGATGATCGATGTTCGCGATCCGGACGTCTACAAGCAGTATATCGAAGCGAATGCCGTCGCTTTCGCGAAATACGGCGCGAAATTCCCGATCCGTGCGGGCCGCTACGAGAGTCCGGAAGGACCGACCGGCAACCGTCACGTGCTGGTGGAGTTCGAGTCCTACGACAGGGCGATCGAATGCTATCATTCGCCTGAATATCAGCACGCCTCGAAATTCCGGCTTGCCGCTTCGACCGGCCATTTCGTCATCGTCGAGGGTGCCTGACCGTGATCCTGTTTCCGGCAATAGACCTCAAAGACGGCAAGTGCGTGCGCCTGAAGCACGGCGACATGGCCACCGCCACCATCTACAATGACGACCCCGCCGCGCAGGCCAAGGCTTTCGAGGACCAGGGCTTCGAGTGGCTGCATGTCGTCGACCTCAACGGCGCCTTCAAGGGCCAGAGCGTCAACAGTGCAGCGGTCGGGGCCATCCTCAAGGCAACGAAGAACCCGGTGCAGCTCGGCGGCGGCATCCGCACCTTGCCGCAGATCGAAGACTGGCTGGACCGGGGCCTGACGCGCGTCATCCTCGGCACCGTGGCGGTGCGCGAACCCGAACTCGTCAAGGAAGCGTGCAAGGCTTTTCCGGGAAAGATCGCGGTCGGCATCGACGCGAAGGGCGGCAAGGTCGCAGTGGAAGGCTGGGCCGAGGCTTCCGAGCTCGGCGTCATCGAGCTCGCCAGGAAATTCGAGGGCGCCGGCGTGGCCGCCATCATCTACACCGACATCGACCGCGACGGCGTGCTGACCGGCATCAACTGGGATTCGACCATTGATCTCGCGGAGGCGGTTTCCATTCCCGTGATCGCATCTGGCGGCCTCGCATCGATTGCCGACATCGTGCGCATGACCATGCCCGATGCAAAGAAACTGGAAGGCGCGATCTCCGGCCGCGCCCTATATGACGGACGTATCGACCCGGCCGAGGCGCTGGCGATCCTGCGCGGCGAGCGGGCGGAGGCAGAATAGTGAACATTTCGATCATCCTGGCATCCTATGACAGCGGCCATTTCCACAGCGGCTGCGGCCAGGGTCCGGACGCGCTGATTTCCGGCGGATTGGCCGATGCGCTGAGGCTTGCCGGTCACGACGTCGAGGTGAACGACATCGGCAAGGTGGTCGAGGACGAAGAAGAGCGCGAGATCGGCACCGGCTTTGCCGTCTGCAACGCCGTTTCAGGCGAAGTCCGCATGGCGCTGGACAAGAAGCGGTTTCCGATCGTGCTGGCCGGTAACTGCCTGACCGCCGCCGGCGCCGTGGCAGGCGCCGGCGCCGACGCCATCATCTGGGCCGACCAGCATGGCGACCTCAACACGCCGGAGACCACCACAACGGGCTTCCTCGACGGCATGGCGCTGGCCACCGTGCTCGGCCTCTGCTGGCGGCGGATGGCGAACCAGATCCCTGGCTTCAAGCCGGTCGATCCGTCGCGCAGCGTCCTGGTCAACGCGCGCGACCTCGACGCCGCCGAAAGAGAACTGCTGGAAAAGCTGCCGATCGTCCGGACCGAATGCCCGGACTGGAAGAGCGCGGCGCAGAGACTGAAGACTGACGGCGCGCGCCAGGTCCACATGCATGTCGATCTCGACGTGCACGATCCCGAGAAGCTGCAGGCCAACCGCTACACCACGCCCCGCGGCCCGGCGCCGGAGCAGGTGCGCACGGCGATGTGCGGCCTCGCCGGCCCGCTCACCATCGCCGGGCTCACCATTTCCGCCTACGATCCGGCCTTCGACCCCAAGGGCGACGTGCCGCCGCTTGTCGGCGAGCTGGTGGTCGACCTGCTGTCCACCCTGGAAGGCAAGTGATGCTGAAAGCCCGCGTCATCCCCTGCCTGGACGTCAAGAACGGCCGCGTGGTCAAGGGCGTCAATTTCGTCGACCTCATCGATGCCGGCGATCCAGTCGAAGCCGCCAAGGCTTATGATGCCGCGGGCGCCGACGAACTCTGCTTCCTCGACATCACCGCATCGTCGGACAATCGCGAGACGATCTTCGACGTCGTCGCCCGGACGGCCGAGCAATGCTTCATGCCGCTCACCGTCGGCGGCGGCGTGCGCCAGGTGGCCGACATCCGCAAGCTGCTTCTGGCCGGCGCCGACAAGGTGTCGATCAACACGGCGGCGGTGAAGAACCCGGATTTCGTCGCGGAAGCCGCCGACAAGTTCGGCAACCAGTGCATCGTCGTGGCCATCGACGCCAAGAAGGTGTCGGCAGCCGGCGAGGCGGACCGCTGGGAGATCTTCACCCATGGCGGGCGCGAGAAGACGGGCATCGACGCCGTCGACTTCGCCGCACGCATGGTCGATCGCGGCGCCGGCGAGATCCTGCTCACCTCGATGGACCGCGACGGCACGAAGGCCGGCTACGACATCGCGCTGACCCGCGCCGTCGCCGACGCGGTGCGCGCGCCGGTGATCGCTTCGGGCGGCGTCGGAACGCTCGATCACCTGGTCGAAGGCATACGCGACGGGCATGCGGGTGCCGTGCTTGCCGCCTCGATCTTCCATTTCGGTACCTACTCGATCGCCGAGGCCAAGGCATATATGGCCAGGGCCGGCCTGCCGATGCGGCTGGACTCGGCCGTCCATCGGGCTTAAAGCATGGTCCTGGAAGGTGGGGACTGGTTTTCGGAAAAGATCATGCTTAAACAAGCAGATAGATGACTGCTATGGCTCAATTTTCGCTCGCCGAGCTGGAAACGATCATCCACCAACGCGCCCATTCCGGCGACCCGGATTCATGGACCGCGAAACTGTTCGCCAAGGGCATGGACAAGGCGGCGCAGAAGCTCGGCGAAGAGGCGGTCGAGAGCGTAATCGCCGCCGTCAAGGGCGATAAGAAAGCCCTCGTTTCGGAAAGCGCCGATCTTATATATCATTGGCTTGTCGTCCTCGGCATCGCGGGCATTCCTCTGGACGACGTGCTCAAGGAGCTCGAGGGCCGTACCGGCAGCTCGGGTATCGCCGAAAAGGCAGCCCGGTCAGAGGGTTGACCGGCAGGAGGGCAGGAAACTCGATGGACCAGCTTGCTCCTACCGAGAAATATTCCCCCTATCGTTTCTTTTCCGCCGAGCAATGGTCGCAGTTTCGCGCCGACACGCCGCTGACACTGACCGGGGACGAGATCGATCGCCTGCGTTCGCTGAACGACCCGGTCGACCTCGAAGAGGTCAAGCGCATCTATCTTTCGCTGTCGCGCCTGCTGTCGGCGCATGTCGAGGCGAGCCAGTTGCTGTTCCGGCAGCGCCAGGCCTTCTTCAAGGTGCAGGACATCGTCAAGACGCCTTTCATCATCGGCATCGCCGGCTCGGTCGCGGTCGGCAAGTCGACCACGGCGCGCGTGCTGAAGGAGCTGCTGGCGCGCTGGCCGTCGAGCCCCAAGGTCGATCTCATCACCACCGACGGCTTCTTGTTGCCCAACGAGATCCTGCGCCGAGAGAACCTCATGGAGCGCAAGGGATTTCCCGAGAGCTACGATGTCGGCGCGCTGCTGAGATTCCTGTCCGGCATCAAGTCGGCGCAAAGCAGCGTCCAGGCGCCGGTCTATTCGCATTTGACCTACGACGTCATTCCGGGCGAATTCGTGACCATCGACCGTCCCGACATCCTGATCTTCGAAGGCATCAACGTGCTGCAGCCGGGCAAGCTGCCGAAGGACGGCAAGATAGTGCCGTTCCTGTCCGACTTCTTCGACTTCGCCATCTATATCGATGCCGACGAGAAGCTGATCCACCAGTGGTACATCCAGCGCTTCATGCGGCTGCGCGAGACCGCCTTCCGCAATCCGGACTCCTTCTTCCACCGCTATTCGCAGCTTTCCGAGGATGCCGCGCGCGCCATCGCCGAGGGGCTGTGGGCCAATATCAACCTGAAGAACCTGCGCGAGAACATCCTGCCGACCAGGGCGCGCGCCGACCTCATCCTGCGCAAGGGCGCCAACCATTTGATCGAGGAAGTGGCGCTGAGGAAGCTTTGATCGGGGCTGAGACGCGTCGCTTGATGACGCCGCCCAATCGACTACGCCGCTGACGGCTCCCGGCGCGGCTGCGCTCCACGGCTTCGCACCCATATCCAGAAAAACATCCAGCCGGCAAGAAACGACGGCACCAGCACGCCGATGTGCAAACCGGCATTGTTGAGGATATGCGCGACGAACGCGTAGAGCCAGCAGATCGCGAGGGCGACACGGGGCGGTCTCGAAACCGTCGTCCACAGCAGGGCAACCGCCACCGCCACAGCGATCGTGTCGTAGGTATAGCCATAGGGTGTGGCGAGGATCGCAAGAACCGCGGTGAGCACGACCTTTTCACGATGCTCCGCCTGCCGGCCCGGCCGCCAGAGCCAGACGACGGCGCCGATGGCGGCAATCGTGGCAATCGCCTGCAGGCCATAAGCAGCCGGGACACCAAGGCCGAGCGCCCGTGCCGTGAAGAAAACGGTTATGGCATTGGCGTGGTAGTGCTGGGGGAAGGGTGCTTCCATGATCCCGGTCATCAGCGGCCGGGTTTGCGTGTAAAACAGCGACCAGACATCGAAGCCGAAAGACAGGCCCGTGGCCGCCGCCACGAGAGCCGTTGTCACAGCGGCCGCGGCGATCGCTCGCCAATTGCCGCCGGCGAGCAGGCAGAACGGGACGAGGATGCCAAGATGCGGCTTGATCGTCAGCAGGCCGAACAGGATCCCCGCCAACACCGGGCGCCTTGGCGCCGCCGCGAGGCCGCCGATCAGCAAGGCGGTCGTCAGCGCGCCGTTCTGGCCGAAGACTGCGTCCCAGATGACGGCGGGGCTCAAGACAACCGCCAGTTCGGCGGCTCCTCCCAGCTTCAGGGGCCGGACCGCCAGCCACAGACACAGAACGGTGCCAAAGGTCCACACCAGATAGGCGGGGAATATCGGGAGCGTCGCGAGCGGCGCACCGATCAGCAGGATGCTCGGCGGATAGCTCCATTCCTGGTTTGGGAGATCCGGCCCGAACATGCCACGGAGCGCCGCCCGGTAGGCGTCGACGTCGAACAGCGCGTCGACATGGCCGTCGAGCGCCAATCGCCCACCGGCCCAGAGATTGCTGAAATCCCAGTAAGGCAGCGTCTTCGAGAGCGCCGACAGGCCGTCCGGGCCAATGGTCCACAATCTGCGCAGGTAGAAGTCCGCCATGCCGAAAGCGACAATCGACACCATGGTGACGATGGCCACGTCAAAGAGGCTTCGCGACCTGATCCGGCTTGATTGCATGGCGACCTCGGTCATGGAGCCTGTTTAGCCTTGCGCCCTTAAGATCGCGTTGCCGGCACCGGCCGCAGCGCCCCTCCATCGGGCAAGGCGACGTCGCCCGTCCCTCGTATCCGATAAGTTAACGGCACCTTAGGCAAATCCCATTAGCTTTCACTCCCAACTCCAGCGGGTGCTCGGGAGGCATCGGTGATCAATGCGGGCAATGCCGAGAGCCGCAAGGCCCCGGTCTATTCACTCGTCATTCCGATCTTCAATGAAGAGGCGGTGCTGCCGCTGCTGGTGCGCCGGGTCACAAACCTGCTCGATACGCTGGATGCGAGCGCCGAAGCCATTTTCGTCGACGACGGCAGCCGGGACACCAGCGTCATCTTCCTGCGCGGCATGGCCGCCGAGGAACCACGCTTCAAACTGATCGAACTGTCACGCAATTTCGGCCACCAGATCGCGATCACCGCCGGCATGGACGCGGCCGCGGGCGATGCCGTCATCGTCATGGACGCCGACCTCCAGGATCCGCCTGAAGTGGTGCTCGATCTCATCGCCAAATGGAAGGAAGGCTACGAGATCGTCTATGCCCGCCGCATCAAGCGCGAGGGCGAGACGCTGCTCAAACGGCTGACCGCCAGCCTGTTCTATCGCGTGCTGGAGCAGATGACCTCCGTCACCATCCCGCGCGACGTCGGCGACTTCCGCCTCGTCGGGCGCAAGGCGTTGGAAACCTTCAAGCGCATGCCGGAGCGGGACCGTTTCGTGCGCGGCATGTTCGGCTGGATGGGCTTCAAGCAGGCCGAGGTGGCGTTCGAGCGGCCGGTGCGGGCGGCCGGCGAAACCAAATACCCGTTCTGGAAGATGGTGCGGCTGGCGGTGCACGGCATCGTCAGCTTCTCCGACAAGCCGCTGCGGCTGGCCCTGTGGGGCGGCATCGCCGTTTCCGGCGCCGCTGCCTTGCTCGGCTGCTACGCCTTGTTCTCCTGGCTGTTCGTCAGCGGCACCGTCCACGGCTGGACGTCGACGGTAGTCATCATCTCCTTCCTGTCGGGCATCAACCTGTTCATGACCGGCGTGATCGGCCTCTATGTCGGAGGCATCCACGCGGAGGTGAAACGGCGGCCGCTCTATGTGGTCGAGCGGCTGACCGGTTTTGAGGAAGCGATCGCCGCGATGAGCCGCTCCGACGCAACGACGGGCAGGCAGCCCGCGTCGCTCGAACGCCGGTTCGGCTGACCGTGCGGCAACCTGCGACCGACCCCGAAGCGATCCTTGACAGGGCCGACGATATGCCGTTCGCGGGTGGTTGGTTCATCGCCTGGGCCATGGGCCATTCGGAGTCCGCCCGCATCCTGCGATTCGCTGCGATCGGCGGCGTGTCGACATTGATCTATGCGGTGCTCACGCTGGCGCTTTCGGACCGACACAGCCTCGGCATACCGGTGACGATTGCCTCGATGGCGGGCTACGGCGCCGGCGCCGTGTTTTCCTATTGCGGGCATCGTTTCGTGACATTCATGTCGGATGGCGCGGTCGGCTTCGAGATCCCGCGCTTCGCCGTGGCCACCGCCATCGGGTTCCTGTTCTCGCTGGCGCTCGCCGCAGTACTCACCGATGTTGCCGGGCTTTCGCCCTCGGTACCGGTGGCGCTGTCCTCGATCCTGGTGCCGGCGCTGAATTTCGTGTTGCTTCGGAAATTCGTTTTCGTGGCGGCCAGCCCATGAGCATGTCGGAACAGGTCGCGACTGCAACGCCGGACGATGCCATGGCGGGGGTCTCCCTCCTGTCCGCGCGAACGCACCATGTCGGGTCTGTCGCCACTTTTGTCATTCTCCTGGCCATCGCTGTCCTATGGCAGGTGCGCTGGGGAACGATCCCCGACACGAGTTGGCTGATCATCATCTGCGAGCGCGTGCTTTCGGGCGAGCGGCTCTATACGCAGGTGCGCGAGGTCAATCCTCCCTTCAGCGTATGGCTCTATCTGCCGCCGGTGGCCATAGCCAGGATCCTCGGCCTGGCGCCGGAAATGCTTATCCAAGCCTGGACTTACCTCATTGCGCTGACCGGTGTCTGGTTTTCCGGCGCGATCGTCAGACGAGCGGGATTTCCCGAGAGGGCCAGCCTGTCCGCTCTCGGACCGGCCTTTTACGCAGTGCTGGTGATCTTCCCCGGCAACGTC
Source organism: Mesorhizobium sp. WSM3859 (assembly GCF_002295065.1). GTDB lineage: Bacteria > Pseudomonadota > Alphaproteobacteria > Rhizobiales > Rhizobiaceae > Mesorhizobium. The sequence continues at coordinate 172,797 of NZ_NSGG01000010.1, read as the reverse complement.
TTCAGCCAGCGCGAGCACCTCGGCGTCGCGCTTTTCATGCCTTTGCTGGCGCTTCATGCCTGGCGGGCGCGCAAGGACGCCGAGGCCAAGCCGGGCGCCGCCATAGCGGCTTCTGCCGGCCTTTGCGGAAGCGTCTTGCTGCTGGTCAAGCCCTACTATGCGGTGATGGTGCTGGCCTCGGCCTTGGTTGTCGCTGCGCATCGGCGCAGCCTGAAACCGATCTTCGCGCTGGAGCACTGGGTCATCGGCGGCATTTGCGTCGCCTATCTGGTCGCCGTCCTCCTCGTCTATCCGGAATTCCTGCGCGACGTTTACCCGCTGCTGGTGGAGCTTTACGCGAAAAGCAGCGTCTCCGCGCATGTCATGGCCTATTACGGCTGCGCCTGGCTTTTCATGGGGTTCCTCGCGTTGTGGTGCTGGCCGGTCGGCCGGTTCCCGGAACTGGCCGCCGTAACGCTGGCGGCATCGGCGGCGGCCCTGGTGCCGCTCTTCTATCAAGCCAAGGGCTGGCCCTATCACGCTTATCCCGCGCTTTCGCTGGCTGTCGCGGCCAATCTCTGCCTGCTTGCCCTGCCACGGATGAAACGCCAATCGGCGGGACTGCTCTCCTATCTGGCGTATCCGCCGCCGGCACTGCTGTCGCTTGCGATCATGACCGCGTTTGTCTTGAACTGGGTCACGCAAAAGCCGGACAGCGCATTGGTGAACACCATTCGCGCGGCTGTGTTCGAACCAACCGTCGCCACCATCAGTCCGGATCTGGATACGGCACATCCGCTGAGCCGCATGATCGGGGGGCGATATGTTTCAGCCGGAGCCAACGATTGGGTCGGGCAAGATGCAACGACGCTCTACGTGCAAGCCACCCGCAGCGGCGACACTGCCAGCGCGGCGCGTTACGAGGCGATCATGACGCGCTACGCCGAAGAAAAGCGCCAGGCGTTCGACCGCCTCCGTCCGGATCTCATCATCTTCAAGAAGGACGACGGCCCCTGGACACACCGGTTGATCGAGCGTTTCGGCTTCGATCGCTTCCTGGCCGGCTATCGCGTGCTCTTCGAACGAGGCCGCCTGCGTATCTATCTGCGCAACGACTATGCAAGGCCCGATCGGCCCTCGGCAGGCTGAACAGCCTCCGCCGGCATCGTGACCCGCCGCAGAGTCAGATTGATGCGGCCGCCATTCTTCAGGAGGGCCGATGTCGCGGGATAGATGCGGTCGACGCCATGGAAGGCGAGGCGCCCCTCTCCGCCGAGCACGACAACGTCGCCGCTCTTCAGCCTGAACGATTTGGTGCCGCCTTCCCGCGTGCTCTGGCCGACCCGGAACAGGCAGTCGTCGCCCAGCGAGACCGACACAACGGGTGCGTCAAAATCCTGCTCGTCGCGGTCCTGGTGCAGGCCCATTTTGGCATCCGCCGCATAGAAGTTGACAAGGCAGGCCTCGGGCGGATGCGGGTAGGCCGCGACCTCGCGCCACAATTGCAGTAGCGCCTCGGGGATCGGCGGCCAAGGCTCGCCCGTCACCGGATGCGTCGGCTGGTAGCGATAGCCGCGCTCCTTGTCGGTCACCCAGCCGAGCGCGCCGCAATTGGTCATGCGCACGCTCATCTCCTTGCCGGTGCGCGGCATGGCGGCCACGTAGAGGGGCGCCGCCTGCACGACGCGCCTTATTTCCTCGACCAGCGCTTCCTGGGCGGGGCGAGCAATGTAGCCCGGCATATGGCGGACGCCTTTGGGCAGAACGAGCATGGATCGATCCGATCAATTGGCCCGAGAGCATGCCACCGAAGGAACAGTTCCGCGACCCGAAAACGGCCGCTCGCTTCCGGCATGCTGTTCTCAGTCGCTGTCGACCCGACCCCGCAGCTTCTTCACCGTCGACCGGCCTGCCTTGCTCTTGAGGCGGCGCTCCACGGCGCCTTTGGACGGCCTGGTCTTCTTGCGCGGTGGCGGTGGCGGCTCGGCCGCCTTGGCGACCAGCGCGGTCAGGCGCGCCCGCGCGTCGGCGCGGTTCTGCTCCTGGGTGCGGAACCGGCCGGCCTCGATGACGATGACGCCGTCCTTGGTGGCGCGCTGGCCGGCAAGCTTGATCGCGCGGGCGCGGACCCGCTCGCTAAGGCCCGAAGCGTTCGCCGCGTCGAAGCGCAACTGCACGGCGGTGGCCACCTTGTTGACGTTCTGGCCGCCCGGACCGGAGGATCGGATGAAATCCTCGTGCAGGTCGCCCGGACGGATAACCGCTTCGCCTGAGATAATGATGTCGTCGTCGCTCGCCATGCACGCACTCATGACGCGACGGCCGCAAAAAGAAAAGGCCCGGCGCAAGCCGAGCCCTGGGAAGAAAGATGCCTGCGATTATTCGGCCGCTTCCTGCAGGCGAGGAGCCGCGCCCATGACCGTTGCATCGACATGCTTCTCGAACTTCTCGAAATTGACCGCGAACATGCCGACCAGCTTTGCCGCCTGGCGGTCATAAGCCGCCTTGTCGGCCCAGGTCGAGCGCGGGTCGAGGATGGCGCCGTCGACGCCCGGAACCGCCACCGGCACCTCGAAGCCGAAATTGGCGTCCGTGCGGAACTCGGCCGACTTCAAGGAACCGTCGAGCGCGGCGCCCAGAAGAGCGCGCGTCACCTTGATCGGCATGCGACGGCCGGTGCCGTAGGCGCCGCCGGTCCAGCCGGTGTTGACCAGCCAGCAATCGACCTTGTGCTCGGCGATCAGCTCGCGCAGCAGATTGCCGTATTCCGAGGGATGGCGCGGCATGAAGGGCGCGCCGAAGCAGGTCGAGAAGGTCGCTTCCGGCTCAGTGACGCCCTTTTCCGTGCCGGCGACCTTGGCGGTGTAACCGGAAAGGAAGTGATACATCGCCTGCGCCGGGGTCAATTTCGCGATCGGCGGCATCACGCCGAAAGCGTCGGCGGTCAGCATGATGATGTTCTTCGGATGGCCGGCGCGGCCGGTCTTCGAGGCGTTGGGGATGAAGTCCAGCGGATAGGCGCAGCGCGTGTTCTCAGTGAGGCTGCCATCGTTGAAATCCGGCACGCGGCCGGCATCGAGCACGACATTCTCCAGCACCGTGCCGAAGCGCTGCGTGGTGGCGAAGATTTCCGGCTCGGCCTCGGCCGACAGCCTGATGGTCTTGGCGTAGCAGCCGCCCTCGAAATTGAAGATGCCGTGCGGACCCCAGCCATGCTCGTCGTCGCCGATTAGCGTGCGCGACGGATCCGCGGAAAGGGTCGTCTTGCCGGTGCCGGACAGGCCGAAGAAGACGGCCGCGTCGCCGGCCGGGCCTTCATTGGCGGAGCAGTGCATGGGCATCACGCTCTTTTCCGGCAGCAGGTAGTTCAGCATGGTGAACACCGACTTCTTCATCTCGCCGGCATAGGACGTGCCGCCGATCAGCACGATCTTGCGGATCAGATCGACCGCGATCACCGTTTCGGCGCGGGTGCCATGACGCGCCGGATCGGCGCGAAAGGACGGCAGGTCGATGATCGTCATGTCGGGGAGGAAGCGCTCGACTTCGGCGGCTTGCGGGCGGATCAGCAGGTTGCGGATGAAAAGCGAGTGCCAGGCGTATTCGGTGATGACCCGGGTCGGCAGCTTGAGGTCGGCGTCTGCGCCGCCAACCAGGTCCTGGACATAGAGATCCTTGTCCGCCGCATGGGCACGGAAATCGGCAAACAGCGCCTCGAACTGGGCGGGCGAGATCGCCTTGTTGTTGTCCCACCAGATATGCGGTTCAGTCGCCTCGTCGCGGACAACGAATTTGTCCTTCGGCGAACGCCCGGTGTGCTGGCCGGTCTCGGCGACCAGCGCGCCCTGCGCGGTCAGCCTTGCCTCGCAGCGCCGGATCGCTTCCTCGTAGAGTTCGGCCGCGCCGAAATTGTAGCGCACCACGCCCGTGGTCTTCAGACCGATCGCGTCAATAGCGCAGTCGGGGTTGCGTTTGCCGGCTTCCGACATCAAATTTCCTCTCTGGATTTGGCCGCATGTGACGGGTGATTTCCCGCAGCCCGCGCCGGGGCTGTCAGGTTCAGAACCAGAAAAGCCGAATGATATCAAATCATTAATCGATTTAAAAAATTTGAAAGTTGTTTAAATCGTTTATATGTGCAAAAAATCACGGAGGTTGCACAAAGGATTGGCAGACTTCAATCGTCCAATCCCGATATAGGTGCGATGGTGTGTAGCGGCAGGCCGCCCGTGACTTCGGACAGGGCCCGTGCCACATTTTGTACCCAATTTGTCCTGCAAAAGCCCCTTCTCGACGACAGAAGGGACAGCTCATGAGGGAGCCGCTTGAAATGGCAACAATCGCGCTTGTCGACGACGACCGCAACATTCTGACCTCGGTGTCGATCGCGCTCGAGTCCGAGGGCTATCGGGTCGAAACCTACACCGACGGAGCGTCGGCGCTGGAGGGCCTGGCGGCGCGGCCGCCGAACCTCGCCATCCTCGACATCAAGATGCCGCGCATGGACGGCATGGAACTGTTGCGCCGCATGCGGCAGAAATCCGACCTGCCGGTCATCTTCCTGACGTCGAAGGACGACGAGATCGACGAATTGTTCGGCCTCAAGATGGGCGCCGACGACTTCATCCGCAAACCCTTCTCGCAGCGGCTCCTGGTCGAGCGCGTGCGGGCGGTGCTGCGCCGGACCAGTGCCCGCGAGGCGGCGGCCAAGGCGCCCGCCCAGCAGGCCCGCTCGCTCGAACGCGGCCAGCTGGTAATGGACCAGGAACGCCATACCTGCACCTGGAAGGGCGAGCCGGTGACGCTGACGGTGACCGAATTCCTCATCCTGCATTCGCTGGCGCAGCGCCCCGGCGTGGTGAAAAGCCGTGATGCGCTGATGGATTCGGCCTATGATGAGCAGGTCTATGTCGACGACCGCACCATCGACAGCCACATCAAGCGGCTGCGCAAGAAGTTCAAGGCCGTCGACGACGACTTCGAGATGATCGAAACCCTTTACGGAGTCGGGTACCGGTTCCGCGAGGCATGAATAGGCAGTAGTGAGTAGGCAGTAGGGAATAGTCGGTAGTCAGTCTTGAATAGTGCGAGCGGCCGGTTACGGCAGCCGCGGTCCCGGCCAGCCACTTCTCTATTCCCTACTGCCTACTCACCACTCACTAATTAACCAGGGCCTGCTATTCGATGGCAGTGGAAGTAGAGCGAGGCAGACGGGCGGGCGCGGCTAGGCGTCCGCCGCGGATCGTGCCCGCCTTCGTGTCGAGAATCACGGTGCCGATGCGCCGGTTTCTCGGCCATCACATCTTCTCCAGCCTGACGCGGCGCATCCTGTTCCTCAACCTGGCCGGCCTTGCCGTGCTGGTCACCGGCATCCTCTACCTCAACACCTTCCGCGACGGCCTGATCGACGCCCGCGTCGAGAGCCTGATGACGCAGGGCGAAATCATCGCCGGCGCGATCGCCGCCTCGGCGACGGTGGAAACCGATTCGATCAGCATCGACCCGGAAAAGCTGCTCGAGCTGCAGGCCGGCGAGAGCCTGGGGCCGGGATCGGACCAGCTCGACAATCTGGACTTCCCGATCAACCCCGAGCGCGTCGCGCCGGTGCTGAGACGACTGATTTCGCCGACGCGCACCCGCGCCCGCATCTATGACCGCGACGCGAACCTCCTGCTCGATTCCCGGCATCTTTATTCGCGCGGCCAGATCCTGCGCTACGACCTGCCGCCCGTCGACGACGAACAGCCCGGCCTCGTGGAGCGGGTCGAGAAGTTCATCTTCGACTTCTTCCGCAACAAGGACCTGCCTGTCTATCACGAGCAGCCCGGCGGCAATGGCGCGGCCTTTCCGGAGGTGGTCAAGGCGCTGACCGGCAGCCCTTCTACCATCGTGCGGGTGAGCGAGCAGGGCGAGCAGATCGTCTCCGTCGCGGTGCCGATCCAGCGTTTTCGCGCCGTGCTGGGCGTCTTGATGCTGTCCACCGAGGGCGGCGACATAGACAAGATCGTCGCGGCGGAGCGCAAGGCGATCCTGCGCGTGTTCGGTGTCGCGGCGCTGGTCACCGCGATCCTGTCGATGCTTCTGGCGTCGACCATTGCCAACCCGCTGCGGCGGCTTTCGGCCGCGGCCGTCAGGGTGCGGCGCGGTGTCAAGAACCGCGAGGAAATTCCGGACTTTTCCGACCGGCAGGACGAGATCGGCAATTTGTCCATCGCCGTGCGCGACATGACGAATGCGCTTTACGCGCGCATCGAGGCGATCGAAAGCTTTGCCGCCGACGTCTCGCACGAATTGAAGAACCCGCTGACATCGCTGCGCAGCGCCGTCGAGACACTGCCCTTGGCGAAGAACGACACGTCTCGCGCGCGTCTGATGGAGATAATCCAGCACGACGTGAAGCGGCTCGACCGGCTGATCACCGACATCTCCGACGCCTCCCGTCTCGATGCGGAGCTCGCGCGTGAGGACGCCGGAACCGTGGACCTGAAGAAGTTCATCACCGATCTGGTCGCGGTCTCGCGCGAGACCACGCGCAACAAGAAGGCCGTCGAGATCGAGCTCAAGGTCGCCAAGCTGCCGGCCGGCGCCAAGGGCTATTTCGTCGTCGGCCATGATCTGAGGATCGGCCAGGTCATCACCAACCTGATCGAGAACGCACGCTCCTTCGTGCCCGACGAGCACGGCCACATAGCGATCTCATTGGCGCGCGCCGGCAAGTTCAACATTGTCACCGTCGACGACAACGGCCCGGGTATCCGGGCCGAGAACATCGACCGCATCTTCGAGCGCTTCTACACAGACCGGCCGGCCGGCGAGGCGTTCGGCCAGAACTCCGGCCTCGGGCTGTCGATCAGCCGCCAGATCGTCGAGGCGCATGGCGGTACGCTGACGGCCGAGAACATCCCCGGCACCAAGCCCGGCGAGATCAAGGGCGCGCGCTTCGTGGTGACGCTGCCGGCGGAAGGCTGACGCCAGGCCGAACATGCCAGACACTGCTGCGAAGCCTCGGAACATCCATGGGACGGCCCTCCTGATCGGCGAGCGCGGCGTGCTGATCACCGGGCCGTCGGGCACCGGCAAGACGACGCTGGCGCTTGCGCTGATCGATCATTGCCGCGCCAGCGGAATGTTTTCCCGTCTGGTCGGCGACGACCAGCTGTTCGCCACCGCGCGTGGCGGCCGGCTGGTGTGCCGCGTGCCGCCAACCATCGCCGGCCTTTGCGAGGTGCACGGCATCGGGCCGCGGCCGTTGGCCTTCGAGCCGGCCGCCGTGATCGACCTTGTCGTTCGGCTGGTCGAGCCGACCGCTATGGCGCGGCTGCAGGACGAAGCCACCGAGACGATCGAGGGTTGCCGGCTGCCCCGCATCGACATCGCCCGACAAAATGTCACCGCCGCGCTGCCGATGTTGATGGCGCGGCTGCCGATCCCGCCTTTTTCATGATCCGGCCCGGGTTTTTTGCTGCGATGCGTCAAAATGGCCCAAGCCGCCGCAATTTTGGGCTTGTCAACCGGCCGCGCGTCGACAAGATAGCGCTCCCGCCGCCTGGAATGGCTGGCGAACATAATATACGCCTGTGAAGCGGCGATGACGGGAGCCACCAGAGAATGATCGGACTCGTGCTCGTGACGCACGGTCAACTCGCCACCGAGTTCCGGCATGCCGTAGAACATGTCGTCGGGCCGCAGGACAATTTCGAGACCGTGGCCATCGGCGCCGACGACGACATGGAGCAGCGCCGGGCCGACATTGTCGATGCGGTGGCGCGCGTCGATACGGGCGCCGGCGTCATCGTGCTCACCGACATGTTCGGCGGCACGCCGTCCAACCTGGCCATCTCGGTGATGGAATCCGGCCGCACCGAAGTCATCGCCGGCATGAACCTGCCGATGCTGATCAAGCTCTCCTCGATCCGCAAGGGCGACAACATGGCCGCCGCGCTCGACGAAGCGCAAGCCGCGGGCCGCAAATACATCAACGTCGCCAGCCAGCTCCTGAGCAGCAAATGAACGCATCGGCGCCGCAGACGGACGAGGTTGTGCGGGAGTTCCCGATCATCAATCAGCGCGGCCTGCATGCGCGCGCTTCGGCGAAATTCGTCCAGGTCGCCAGCGGCTTCAATGCCACCATCCATGTCGAGAAGGACGGCGTGAAGGTGGGCGGCACCTCGATCATGGGCCTGATGATGCTGGCGGCGAGCCCGGGCTATTCGATCCGCGTCATCGCCAGCGGCCCGGAAGCCGTGCCTGCCATGGACGCGCTGGAGCAGCTGGTCGCCTCGCGCTTCGGCGAGGAAATCTAGTCCCCGGCCTCACATTCCGCGCGTCCAAGACATGCGCGCATAAAGATTTCTTTATGTCCCATTGTCGGATGGCGACCGATCTGCTAGTCAGGCCGGCAACCGCGCCCTCCCACGCGTCTCCCGGCGCCGGCGCGCCTTTGAGAAAAATCACACCGGAGCACTGCCATGACGGGTAGCAAGGACTATGTGGTCGCCGACATCTCGCTTGCCGGCTGGGGCCGCAAGGAGATCGAGATCGCCGAAACCGAAATGCCGGGCCTGATGGCCTGCCGCGAGGAGTTCGGCGCCAAGCAGCCGCTGAAGGGCGCGCGCATCACCGGCTCGCTGCACATGACCATCCAGACCGCGGTTCTGATCGAGACGCTGAAGGCGCTGGGCGCCGACATCCGCTGGGCCTCGTGCAACATCTTCTCCACGCAGGACCACGCCGCCGCGGCAATCGCCGAGGCCGGCATTCCGGTGTTCGCCGTCAAGGGCGAGTCGCTCCAGGATTACTGGGACTTCACCGACCGCATCTTCCAGTGGACCGATGGCGGCACCTCCAACATGATCCTGGACGACGGCGGCGACGCCACCATGTACATCCTGCTCGGCGCGCGCGCCGAGGCTGGCGAGGACGTGCTGTCCAATCCCGGCAGCGAGGAGGAAGAGATCCTGTTCGCGCAGATCAAGAAGCGCCTGAAGGCTTCGCCCGGCTTCTTCACCAAGCAGCGGGAAGCGATCCGTGGCGTCACCGAGGAGACCACCACGGGCGTCAACCGTCTCTATCAGCTGCAGAAGAAGGGCCTGCTGCCCTTCCCGGCGATCAACGTCAACGACTCCGTCACCAAGTCGAAGTTCGACAACAAATATGGCTGCAAGGAATCGCTGGTCGACGGCATCCGCCGCGGCACCGACACGATGATGGCCGGCAAGGTCGCGGTGGTTTGCGGCTATGGCGACGTCGGCAAGGGCTCGTCCGCCTCGCTGCGCGGCGCCGGCGCCCGCGTCAAGGTCACCGAGGTCGACCCGATCTGCGCGCTGCAGGCAGCGATGGACGGCTATGAGGTAGTGACGCTGGAAGACGCCGCCCCCACCGCCGACATCGTCATCACCACCACCGGCAACAAGGATGTCGTCACGCTCGACCACATGCGCGCGATGAAGGACATGGTGATCGTCGGCAATATCGGCCACTTCGACAACGAGATCCAGGTGGCGGCGCTGCGCAATTTGAAATGGACCAACGTCAAGCCGCAGGTCGACCTGATCACCTTCCCGGACGGCAAGCGGATGATCCTTCTCTCCGAAGGACGCCTGCTCAACCTCGGCAACGCCACCGGGCACCCGAGCTTCGTGATGTCGGCCTCGTTCACCAACCAGGTGCTGGCGCAGATCGAGCTTTTCACCAAGCACGGCCAGTACCAGAACCAGGTCTATGTGCTGCCCAAGCATCTCGACGAGAAGGTGGCGCGGCTGCATCTCGACAAGCTCGGCGCCAAGCTGACCGAGCTCTCCGGCGAACAGGCTGCCTATATCGGCGTGACCCCGCAGGGCCCGTATAAGCCGGAACACTACCGCTATTAACCAAAGCGAAATTATCTACCAGATATTGAAGCCGGGTGGTTGACTTTCCGCCCGGCTTTATTTTTTGCGCCAATGATTCTTCACGCCGATTCCGGCAGGCGTTATTGTTGTGATTCGCGGTCCGGGGACATGTTGGGCCGGGGACGCATTCAGGGCGGTCTTGCATTCAAGCGGCGAAGAGGACCAAGACATGCCGGGGGATTACCCGCCAAGCGCGGGAAAGGCCGTTTCCGGCGGCCATAAGGATTCGAACGAAGCCGGCCGCGCGGTGAACGGCGGCGGATTTCGCGCCCGCCTGCGGCCGGCCCTGCTTCTTGCCACCTCGGCGCTTGCCAGTCCGCTGCTCGCGGTTGCCGCGCGCGCCAACACAAGCCTTCCGGCAAAAACCGCGGCGCCGGTCAGCACCGTCGAGGTCATGCAGCTCGCCATGTTCGTCGGCGTCATGGGCGCGGCACTTGTCTCGGCCATCTTCCTGATCCGCGAGCGCGCGCGCACCGCCGCGCAGAATGCCCAGCTCAGGACCCGCATCGCGGACGTCAACGCGGCGCTGCAGCGCTCCGAGGCGCTGCTCAACCTGCGCGATCAGCGGCTGATCGTCTGGGCCACGGACAACAAGAAACCCGAGCTCATCGGCAGCCTTCCTTTGGAAAGCGGCGCGCCCGAGGACAGGTCCGCCTTCCTCGCCTTCGGCCGCTGGCTGATGCCGCGCTCGGCGGCGGCGTTGGAGCACGCGGTCGCCGCGCTGCGCGAGCAGGCGAAGGCCTTCGATCTGGTCATAGAGACGCAGGCCGGCGTGCCGCTGGAAGTGCATGGCCGCAAGAGCGCGGCGCATGTGCTGGTGCGCTTCGTCTCGCTGTCGGAGACGCTGCGCAGCCAGGCCAGGCTGAAGATCGAGAACCAGCGGCTCAGCGCCGATTACGACACCATGGTCGGTCTGCTCGACGCGCTGAAGATGCCGGCATGGCTGCGCGCGGCGGACGGCCGATTGCAATGGGTCAACCGCGCCTATGCCGAGGCGGTGGAGGCCGAAAGTCCGGCCGCCGCCGTGCGCGAAGCCAAGGAGTTCCTCGGCGGCCAGGCGCGCGAGCAGATCGCCGAGCAGCACAAGACGCGCCCCGTCTTCGAACAGACGCTTTCCACCGTGATCGAGGGCGACCGCCGCATGTTCGCGGTCACCGACTTTGCCGGCGCCGACGGCTCGGCGGGGCTTGCCTGCGACACAAGCGCGGCCGAAACGATCCGCGCCGAATATGAGCGGACCGTGCGCAGCCATGCCGACACGCTCGACCAGCTGAACACCGCGGTGGCGATCTTCGACACCGACGAGAAGCTGCGCTTCTTCAACCAGGCCTTCCAAAAACTCTGGGGGCTCGATTCGGGCTTCCTGCTCAGCGCGCCTTCCAACACGCTGCTGCTCGACCGGCTGCGCTCGGAAGGCAGGATCGCCGAGCAGCCGGAATGGCGGCGCTGGAAGGAAAACCTGCTCAGCGCCTATCGCGCCGTCGAGTCGCAGGAGCACTGGTGGCACCTGCCGGACGGCAAGACGATCCGCGTGGTGGCGAACCCGCAGCCGAAGGGCGGCGTCACCTGGGTGTTCGAGAACCTGACCGAGAAGATGGACCTCGAAAGCCGCTACCAGACCGCCGTGCGGGTGCAGGGCGAGACGCTGGACAACCTCGCCGAAGGCGTCGTCGTGTTCGGTCCGGACGGGCGGCTGCGCCTGTCCAACCCGGCCTTCGTGGCGCTGTGGGGGCTGATGGCGGAAGCGGTCAAGCCGAATGTCCATGTCTCGGCGATCCGCGACCTGTGCGACCAGCGCGCCGCGAACAGCCCGTGGGGCGGCTTCGTCGCCGCGGTCACCGGCTTCGACGACGAGCGCCGCGACCGCCGCGGCCAGATCGAACTCGTCGACGGCAACGTGCTGAGCTACGCGGTGATCCACCTGCCCAACGGCCAGGTGATGATCACCTTCGTCGACGTCACCGACACCGTCAATGTCGAGCGGGCGCTGAAGGACAGGAACGAAGCGCTGGAGAAATCCGACCAGCTGAAAAACGAATTCGTGCAGCACGTGTCCTATGAGCTGCGCTCGCCGCTGACCAACATCATCGGCTTCACCGAGTTGCTGTCGCTGCCCGGCACCGGGCCGTTGACGCCGAAGCAGCGCGAATATGTCGAGTATGTCGGCTCGTCGTCATCGGTGCTGCTCACCATCGTCAACGACATTCTCGACCTGGCCACCGTAGACGCCGGCATCATGCAGCTCGACATTTCCGAGATGAACATCGACCGGACGATCGCCGCGGCGGCCGAACTGGTCGCCGACCGGCTGGACGAGCACCGGATCAAGCTCGCGATCGACGCGACGGAGGCGCCGGCGAGCTTCCACGGCGACGAGACCCGCATCCGCCAGATCCTCTACAACCTGCTCAGCAACGCGGCGAACTACGCACCGGAGGCAAGCACGATCCGGCTGACCTGCCGGCGGCTGGCCGACGGCGTCGAGTTCTCGGTGCATGATGACGGCCCCGGCATGCCGCCGGACGTGCTGGAGTCGGTCTTCCGCCGCTTCGAGCCGCGCGCCAATGGCGGGCGGCGGCGTGGCGCGGGGCTCGGGCTCTCGATCGTCAAGAGCTTCGTCGAACTGCATGGCGGAACCGTGCGCATCGAGACCGGCCAGGACAGGGGCACCACGGTGATCTGCACCTTCCCGGACAAGCCTTCCGGAATCCCGGATACGCCCGCGGGCATCCGCGACGCGGCCGAGTAGCGCAGCCTATATGGAAGGGATGGTGCTGGAGCGTTTTCTCGCCGACGAGGCGGCAACGGCAAGGCTTGGCGAGGACCTCGCCATGGCATTGCGCGCCGGCGACGCGATCGCGCTCAAAGGCGATCTCGGCGCCGGCAAGTCGACGCTGGCCCGCGCGCTGATCCGGGCGCTCGCCGATGATAGCGGTCTCGAAGTGCCGAGCCCGACCTTCACGCTGGTGCAGAGCTACGAGACGCGCGTTCCAGTGCATCATTTCGATCTCTACCGCCTTTCCGCGCCGGACGAGCTCGACGAGCTCGGCCTCGACGATGCGCTCAGCCAAGGCGCGGCGCTGATCGAGTGGCCGGAACGGGCCGGGGATCGATTGCCCGCGAATGCGCTGTGGGTCGATCTCGCCGAACATGGCGAAGGCCGCGTGGCGAGATTGTCCGGACAGGGACCGGCCTATGATCGCGCGGCACGATCGCTGGCGATGCGCGATTTCCTGGCGTCGGCCGGTTGGGGTGAAGCCAGCCGACGCCATTTCGTCGGCGACGCTTCCGCCCGCTCCTACGAGATCGTCTCATTGCCTGGCCAGGCGCCGCGCGTGCTGATGAACTCGCCACGCCTGGTGCTCGGCCCGCCGGTGCGCGACGGCAAGCCCTATGCGGTGATCGCCCACACGGCGCAATCCGTCGCTGCCTTCGTCGCCATAGACAAGGCGCTGCTCGCCGCTGGCGTCAGCGTGCCGGTGATCCATGCCCAGGACCTCGACCAGGGTTTTCTGCTCCTCGAGCATCTCGGTTCGGAAGGTTTCTTGAGCAGCGACGGCCAGCCCATCGCCGAACGCTATGAAGCGGCGGCCGAGCTGCTGGCCATGATGCATGGCAAGGCCTGGCCCACGCGCATGGAAGCGGCGCCCGGCGTGTTTCACGACGTGCCGCCTTTCGATCGGGACGCCATGCTGATCGAGGCCGATCTTCTGGTCGACTGGTATGTGCCGTGGATTACCGGCGAACCGCCGAGCGACGCCTTGCGGGCCGGCTATCACAAGGAATGGAACGCGGTGCTCGACCGCCTCGCGGGCAGCGAATACACGCTGATGCTGCGCGATTTCCATTCGCCCAACATCATTTGGCGCGCGGAGCGGTCCGGCCTCGACCGGCTCGGCATCGTCGACGTGCAGGACGCGCTGATCGGGCCGGCGGCCTATGACGTCGCCTCCTTGGCCATGGATGCGCGCGTCACCGTCTCGCCGGAGATCGAGCGGCGGACGGTGGCCGCCTATGTCGCTGAGCGGCATGCCGCCGGCGCCTTCGACGAGGCTGCTTTCGCCGAGGCCTATGCAATCATGGCGGCGCAGCGTAATTCGAAGATCCTCGGCATCTTCGTGCGGCTCGAAAAGCGCGACGGCAAGCCTTACTATCTGAAACACCTGCCGCGCATCCGCGACTATCTGAGGCGGGCGCTGGCGCATCCGGCGCTTGCCAGCCTGAAGGAATTCTACATGGCCCACGGCCTGCTCGAGGAACGGGTCCCATGAAGCCCCCAGCCATGACGCCGAAGACCGCTATGGTGCTGGCGGCCGGACTCGGCAAGCGCATGCGACCGATCACCGACACGATGCCGAAGCCGCTGGTGAAGATCGCCGGCAAGTCCTTGCTCGACTGGGGGCTGGACAGCCTGGAAGCCGCCGGCATCGCCAAGGCCGTCGTCAATGTGCACTATCTGCCCGAGCAGATCGTCGCCCATGTCGCCGGACGCAGAGCGCCGAAGATCGTCATCTCCGACGAGCGCGAGGCGCTGCTGGAATCGGCGGGCGGCATCGTCAAGGCGCTGCCGCTTCTGGGCAGCGAGCCCTTCTACATCATCAACGCCGATACGTTCTGGATCGACAGCGGCCAGCCCAGCCTCGAGCGCCTTGCCCTTGCATGGGACGCCGCCAGAATGGATATTCTGCTGATGCTTACCGATCTCGACTCAGCGACCGGGCACTGCGTCGGCACCGATTTCCTGGTTGCCGCCGATGGATCTCTACGGCGCTCGAAGGGTGATCCGACCGGCCTGATCTATGCCGGCGCCGCCATCATCCATCCGCGCATCTTCGAGGATGCGCCCGCCGGCTCCCATTCGCTCAATGTCTATTTCGACAAGGCTATCGCCGCCGGCCGCCTGTTCGGCATGAAGATGCACGGACGCTGGATCACCGTCGGCACGCCCGACGCCATTCCGGCGGCTGAAGCAGCCGTGGCCGGCGCGCTCGCATCCGCATCGGCCCGAAAATCGGCTTCGATTTTCGGAAAGCACGATGCGTAGAGTCAAAGGGTTAGATCGTCCTTTGTGCGCCCAAACGGACGCACGGCGATCTAATGCGGTATGAGCGGCGCGCGCCGCGTCCTTTCCATCCCATCCGGAGCGCCGTTTCTGCCGACGCTGGCGGAGGCGTTGCTCGATGGGCGGCTGATTCCCAGCTTCCGTTTTGACGGCGAGCCATTGGCGCTCGCCGACGCCACCATCTATGTGCCGACGCGGCGTGCGGCGCGAGCACTGCGCGGAGCCTTCGTCGACATGCTCGGTCAACGCTCGGCCATCCTGCCGACGGTGCGGCCGCTCGGCGAATTTGACGAGGACGAGGCGGCCTTCGACGCCGAGGCGGCGCCGGCGATAGACCTCGCGCCGCCGATCGCGGCGCAGGAGCGGCTGTTGTTGCTGGCGCCGTTAGTGCGCGCCTGGAAGGAAAGCCTGCCGGCGCATGTCAGAGAGCGGTTCAACGAGGAATTCGTCGTGCCGACCTCGGCCGCCGACGCCATCTGGCTGGCGCGCGACCTCGCCCGGCTGATGGACGAGATCGAGACCGAAGGCACGGATTGGGCGAAGCTTGCGACGCTGGTCACCGGCAACCTTGCCGGATGGTGGCAGGTGACGCTCGATTTCCTCGGCATCGTCACCGACAACTGGCCGGAATTGCTCAAGGAACGAAACCGCTCCAATCCGGCCGCGCATCGCAGCGCGCTGATCCGGCTCGAAGCGGCGCGGCTGAAGCGCAATCGGCCGACCGGGCCGGTGATCGCCGCCGGTTCAACTGGCTCCATTCCCGCTACCGCCGAATTGCTTGGCGTGATCGCCGGACTGCCCAACGGCGCGGTCGTGTTGCCCGGGCTCGACCGCGAACTGGACGACGCATCCTTCGCGGCGATCACGGCGCCCGGCGCGCGTCCGGCAACGCTCGGCCATCCGCAATATGGCCTCGCCAAGCTGATCGGCGGCATCGGCATTCCGCGCCGCGATGTCGAGGATGTCGTCGCCGCGCCGCCGCCGCTGGCGCTCCGCGCGGCGCTTGTCGGCGAAGCGCTGCGGCCGGCCGAAACCACCGAATACTGGACCGAGACGCGCCCGCGCTTCATGTCATATGACATCGAACAGGCGCTTGCCGGCGTGACGTTGGTGGAAGCGCCGAACGAACGCGACGAAGCCGCGGCAATCGCCATCGCGCTGAAGCGCGCCGTCGAGTCACCGGGTAAGCGCGCGGCACTGGTCACCGGCGACCGCGCGCTGGCGCGGCGGGTTTCGGCGGAGCTGCTGCGCTTCGGCGTCGTCGCCGACGATTCCGGCGGCGCGCCGCTCATCAACACGCGGGCCGCCAGCCTGCTCAGGCTCGCGTTGAGCGCTGCTTTCCGGCCCGGCGATCCAGTCGGCCTGCTCGCCCTGCTCAAGCATCCGCTGCTCGGGCTCAGCCTCGAACGCCAGAGCGTGCGCAAGGCCGCCGAGCTGATCGAGCTGGTCGCTCTACGAGGAGGCACGGGCCGCCCGGATGTCGCATCGCTCGGCGCGCTTTTCGAGACGCGGCTCGCTGAACTGAGCGGCGACACCCGCCAACCCTTCTGGTTTTCACGCCTGACCGTGCGCGGTATCGAGCAGGCGCACGCCATGCTTAGCCGCCTTACCAAGGCGCTGCTGCCGCTCACCGCGATGCGCGATGAGAGAAACGCCGACATCGCGACGCTGACACGCGCCAGTGTCGTCGCGCTAGAGGATCTCGGCCGCGCCGCCGATGGCAGCCTCGCCGACCTCTATATCGGCGACGCGGGCGAAAAACTCGCCGAGCTGTTGCGCGGACTGGTGGCGGCATCCTCGCCCTTCACCTTTGCCGCTTCGGAATGGCCCGACGTGATGGAAGCTCTGATCGCGCCGGAGACGGTGAAGCCGGCGCAAGGCACCGACCGCAACATCGCCATCTGGGGCGCTCTGGAAGCCCGATTGCAGAATGTCGACACGCTGGTCATCGGCGGGCTCAATGAAGGGGTTTGGCCGCGCAAGCCCGAGAGCGATCGCTTCATGTCGCGGCTAATGAAGACCGGCATCGACCTCGAGCCGCCGGAGCGGCGCATCGGCCTTGCCGCGCATGATTTCCAGATGGCGATGGGCGCGGCGGAAGTGGTGCTGACGCGGTCGGCGCGGTCGGGCGACGCGCCGGCGGTGCCGTCGCGCTGGCTGCAGCGCATCCTAACCTTCATCGGCAAGGAGCCGGCGGGGGCGCTGCGCGGGCGGGGCGACGCGCTGCTTGCCTGGGCGCGCGCGCTCGATGCCGGCGAGAAGAAGGATTTTGCCGCCCGCCCGCAGCCCAAGCCGCCGCTCAGCATGCGCCCGCAGCATTTCTCGGTCACCGAGATCGAGATGCTGCGCCGCGACCCCTACGCGGTCTATGCACGGCGCATCCTCGGCCTGATGCCGCTCGAGCCTTTGATCCGCGATCCGGGCGCCGCCGAACGCGGCACTTTGTTCCACGAAATCCTGCATCTGTTCTCGCGGCGGGTGGAGGATCCAAGGGCGCCAAATGCGCTGGCGAGCCTCATCGAGGCCGGCCGTCTCTGCTTTGCCGAGGCAAAGCTTCCGCCGGATATCGAAGCTATCTGGTGGCCGCGTTTCGAAAAGCTCGCCGAAAATATCATCGAATGGGAGCATGGCCGCGCCGATTCGGTCACGAGGCGCTACGCTGAGGAACGGGCCGACAAGACGGTGGTCGGCCGCACCGGCGTGACGCTGTCCGGCTATGCCGACCGAGTCGACCTGCTTGCCGGCGGCATGGCCGACATACTCGACTACAAGACCGGCTCCTCGCCCTCGAAAGCGCAGGCGCACACGCTGCTGTCGCCGCAGCTTGCGCTGGAGGGCGCGCTGCTGAGGCGTGGCGCATTCAGGGACCTGGGCATCCGCGAGCCTTCGCAGCTTGCCTTCGTGCGGCTGAAGCCGAATGGCGAGGTGTTCGAGGAATCGATCCTCGAATACAACCGCAAGCCCCGCACCGCCAACGACCTGTCCGAGGAAGCCTGGGCACGGCTGGAGCGGCTGCTTTTCCACTACGCCGACCCGACCACCGGCTATCTGTCGCGCGCCCTGCCCTTCCGCGAGGGCGAAGCCGACGGCGATTACGATCATCTGGCGCGCGTGCTCGAATGGTCGGCCGGCGGCGCCAGCGAAGACGAGGCGGAAGGATGAAATATCCGATCCCCTCCGATACGGCCGCCAGCCAGGCGCGCGCCTCGGATCCCGCCTATTCCGCCTGGGTGTCGGCCAATGCCGGCTCGGGCAAGACGCATGTCCTGGCGCAGCGCGTCATCCGGCTGCTGCTCAACGGCACCGATCCGTCGAAGATCCTGTGCCTGACCTACACGCGCGCGGCCGCCGCCAACATGTCGAACCGCGTGTTCTCGACGCTCTCTGAATGGACGGCGCTGCCCGATGCGGAGCTGGCGGTCAGGATCGCGGCGCTGGACGGCCGCGGCGCCGACCGTGACATGATGCGGCGCGCGCGGCGCCTGTTCGCCGAGGCGCTCGAGACACCGGGCGGGCTGAAGATCCAGACCATCCACGCCTTCTGCGAATCCGTGCTGCACCAGTTCCCGCTCGAGGCCAACATCCCGGCGCATTTCGAGATGCTCGATCCGCAGATGGAGGCCTCGCTGTTCGCCGATGCCCGCCGCGACATGATCTCGGGGGCGGGCGCCGGAGTCGAAGGGTTAGCGGAAGCCTTCGCCACCGTGCTGGAGCGCGGCGGCGAGTTCGGTCTCGATACGCTGCTTGCCGAGATCGTCGGCAAACGCGACGAGCTGCGCGGTTTCATCGCCAAGCTCGGCAGGGATCGGGACGTCCGGCCGTTGTTCGCGGAGTTCGGCTTTAGCCCCGGACAGACGGCCGGGGGCATCGCCGCTTCGCTCTGGCCGCTGCCCGGCTTCGACCCCGGCCAGTTCGCCGAATTCGCGCAGGCCGCCGAAGCAGCCGACGCGCGGCAGGTGATGAACAATGTCATCCCCTATGCGCGGGGCGCCTTCGCCGAAGCCGACCCGATCCGACGCCTGCGGCTGCTGGCAAAAGCCTTCCTGAAGGCCGACGGCGACCCCTACGACCCGCCCAAGATCTTCAAGAAGGCGCTGGTCGACCGGCTGCCGGATCTGCCGGACCGCTATCTGGCTGTGGCCAAGGCGATCCTCGACGTAACCGACCGGCTGGCGCTGTTCCGCATGCTGGAAGGCACAGCGGCGGCGCTGACCGTCGCCGGCTGGCTGATCGCGCGCTACGAGCAGTTGAAGCGCGGGCGGGGCTTCCTCGACTTCAACGACCTCATCACCCGCACCGTGAGCCTCTTGTCGCGGCCCGATGCTGGACCATGGGTGCAGTTCAAGCTCGACCAGGGCATCGACCACATCCTGCTCGACGAGGCGCAGGACACCAGCCCCGATCAGTGGGAGGTGGTGAAGAAGCTGACGGAAGAATTCTTTGCCGGGCTCGGCCAGCGCGAGGCGGTCACGCGTACGATCTTTGCCGTCGGCGACGAGAAGCAGTCGATCTACTCCTTCCAGGGCGCGGCGCCCGATTCCTTTGCCGAAAGCCGGCTGTTGTTTGCCGGGCGCGTGCGCGACGCCGAAGCCGCCTTCGCCAATCTCAAGCTCACCTGGTCGTTCCGGTCGAGCGACGACGTGCTAGCCGCGGTCGACCGCGTCTTTGCCGAACCGGGTGTCAGGCGCGGCATCAGCCACGATCCCGATCCGCTCAGCCATAAGGCGATCCGCAACGACGCGCCGGGCTATGTCGAGGTGTGGCCCTCGATTGGCGCCGAAATGGTCGAGGAGCCGGACGACTGGACCTTGCCTGTCAACCATGCCAGCGCGCCCGCGGTGCGCGTCGCCGAGCATGTGGCGACGACCATCCAGACCTGGCTCAAGCACGGCGAAATCATCGAGGGTAAGGGCCGGAAACTGACTGCCGGCGACATCCTGGTCCTGGTGCGCAAGCGCGACCGCTTCGTTCATGCGCTGTCGCGCAGCCTGAAAAACCGCCAGATCCCGGTCGCAGGCGCCGACAGGCTGAGCCTGCCCGGCCATATCGCCGTGCAGGATCTGATCGCGCTCGGGCATTTCCTGATCCAGCCGGAGGACGATCTTTCTTTGGCCGCGGTGCTGCGCAGCCCGATCTTCGAGGTTTCGGAAGAGACCTTGCTGGCGCTTGCCGGCGAGCGGCCGAAGAGCCAGTCGCTGATCGCCTCGCTCAGGCATCATGCGGCCGAAGATGTGGCCCTCGCCGCTGTCGTTAGCCGGCTCGATGGCTGGGCGACCGAAGTGGCGTTCAAGCCGGTGTTCGAATTCTATGCCGCGGTCCTGGCGCGCGACGGGTTGCGCCGCAAGATGACGGCGCGGCTGGGACCCGAGGCCGGCGACATCCTCGACGAATTCCTGAGCTTTTGCCTGGCCGAAGAACGCACTGGACTGCCGGGGCTGGAATCCTTCCTGTCGACGCTGGAAAATGCCGGCCCCGAGATCAAGCGCGAGATGGACCAGACGCGCAACGAGGTGCGGGTCATGACCGTGCATGCCGCCAAGGGCCTCGAAGCACCGATCGTCTTCCTGGTCGATGGCGGCTCGGCGCCGTTCAGCGACCAGCATCTGCCGCGGCTGATGCCGTTCGAGAGCTCGGGGGCGCAGTGGAAAGGCAAGGGCTATCTGTGGCGCTCGGCCAGCGACGTCGCCAATGGCGTCTCGAAGGCGGCCTCGGTGCGGGCGCGCGCACTGGCGGACGACGAATACCGGCGGCTGCTCTATGTCGGCATGACACGCGCCGAGGACCGGCTGGTCGTCTGCGGCTATCACGGCAAGCGGCAGCCCAGCCCCGGCACCTGGCATTCGATCGTCAGCCGGGCATTGCTGGGTGTCCCCGAGAGTTCCGAACGGCGGCATCCCGCGACGGCCGACGTGACGGTGCATCGCTTCCACATGACCAGATTGCCGCCAGTGGCGCCGACCGGCGTCGACGAGGCAGGCCCGTTCGAGCATACCGCACCATTGCCGGACGGCCTGTTCCGGCCGCTGCCGCCCTATGAGGAACTGCCGCGGCCGCTTTCGCCTTCCGGCGCCTCGGCGCTGATCGAGGAAGCGAAAGACGCCACCCCCGATACGCGCTCGCCGGTGCTCGACGCTGCTGCCGAGCCCGGCTTCGCCGTCGTACGCGGCCTTGCCCTGCACAAATTGCTGCAGATGCTGCCAGGCGTCGCCGAGGCGCAAAGGCGGGAGGCCGCGGAGCGCTATCTGGCGCGCGCCGGCGCCGATTGGCCGGCCGAGGAGCGCGACAAGGCGCTTGAGGCGGTGCTCTCCATCCTGTCCGACAACCGCTTCGGCCCGCTTTTCTCGCCGTCCTCGCGCGCCGAAGTCGCGATCATGGGCAGCCTCGAGGTGAAGGGCAGGCTGCGTTCGATCTCCGGCAAGATCGACCGGCTGGCGGTCACGCCACAAGCAGTCTCGATCATCGACTACAAGACCAACCGGCCGGCCCCCAAAAACCTGGCGGAAGTGCCGCCTGCCTATCTGCTGCAGCTCGCGCTCTACCGCGCCTTGCTCCAGCCGCTCTATCCGGGACGCGAGGTGACGGCAGCGCTGCTGTTCACCGAGGCGCCGCGCCTGATCGAGCTGCCGGCCGCGACTATGGACGCTGCCCTTGCCCGACTCACGACAGCGTGACACAAGAACTGCTTGAACATCACCGCCACAACCACCACATTTGGTGCAACCCGAGTTTTTGAAAGGATTTCAGCATGGCCACCGTCAAGGTCGACAATGGCAATTTCCAGGCCGATGTGCTCAACGCCAAGGAGCCGGTCGTGGTGGATTTCTGGGCGGAGTGGTGCGGTCCGTGCAAGATGATCGGCCCGTCGCTGGAAGAGATCGCCAAGGAGCTCGGCCCGAAGGTGAAGATCGCCAAGCTCAACATTGACGAGAATCCGGAGCTTGCCGCGCAGTTTGGCGTGCGCTCGATCCCGACGCTGATGATCTTCAAGGGCGGCGAAGTGGCCGACATGAAGGTGGGCGCCGCGCCGAAGACCGCGCTGTCGCACTGGATCAATGGCGCCATCGCCTGAAGCCAGTCCGAAAGGTTCAAGATCAAGCCCGGCCATCGCGCCGGGCTTTTCTTTGGCGCCATCGCTCGTGGCGCCCTGGCCCTGACTTTCGCGCCCGCCATCTCCTCTTCTACAGGAAAAGGAGAACGCCATGACCGGAACAGCCAAGGCCACAGTCCATGTCGACAATGAGCGGGTGATCGTCACCGAGTACCGCTTCGCGCCGGGCGCCAACACCGGCTGGCACCGCCATGGCCATGACTATGTCGTCGTGCCGCTGATGGACGGCAAGGTGAGGCTGGTGACCAAGGACGGCGAATCCTTCGCCGAAATGAAGAAGGGAGCGCCCTATTTCCGCAGGGAAGGCGTGGAGCACGACGTCATCAACGCCAATGACGGCGAATACGCTTTTATCGAGATCGAGCTGAAGTAGCCGGCTAGCCATCACCTGCCATCTTGATGGCAAAGCTCTGTCGGTGTCTATTTCCGGCAAGCGGAGTTCGAAATGGCCGAACCAAAACTCTCAGTCCGCAGCGCGAAAGCATGGAACCTTGCTCATCGACTTGCGCGTCGCGAGAATCGTTCCATAGCCGATGTGATCGAACGCGCGCTCGAGTCCTATGAGATTCAGGAAGCACGGCGCGAACCCGCATCCAGTTTCTATGCTCGACTGATTGCAAGCAGCGGAGCCGACATCGATCTGGAGAAAATTATCCGCGAAGGCTGCTAAATTAGTCACCAGTCGGCGACGCGATCGCCGCCGGTAAACTGCGCGCTTTTGCCGGTGTATTCGAACAGTTCGATCCTCACGCCGTTGGGGTCACTGATCCAGGCTTGGTAAGTGTCGTCGCAGGCGAGCTTTTTCGGGGTGACCGCGATGCCTTTCGACCTGATGTGGGCGATCGCTGCGTCGATATCCTCCACTTCCAGGCAGAAATGGTTGATCTGGTTGCGGTCGCTGTGGCTGGCCTCGTGCTTTTCAAAGACCTCGACATGGCTGCGGCCGCCGCAGTCGAGATAGAAGCCGAAAATCCTGCCGTCGCGCAGGAAATTGAACCTTGTGTCCATGCCAAGCACGTCGCGATAGAAGGAGCGCGTTGCGTCCAGGTCATGCGCGAAGATGCAGACATGGGCGAGCTGCCTGACTTTGATCATGGCCGGTTCCTTTCGGCCCCCGCCGAAATCCGCAGCGCTGTCTTGATCTTTTGGCGCAATTTCAGACGGAAAACCGCTTCACACTTTTCCTGAAATTGCTCTAGGTCGGCGGCGTGCCGTTCTCGGCCAGCACGGCGCCGGCGAAATAGAGCGAGCCGCCGATGAGGATACGCGGCGCGGGGCCGTCCCAGCTGTCGCGCAACAGCATCAGCGCGCTGGCGACGGAGCTGACCGGCTCAGCCGACAGGCCGGCCTCTTCGGCACGCAATGCCAGCTCGTCATTCGGCACGCCGGCGTCGCTGTTCTCTACCGGCACGGTATAGACATGGCGGGCCAAGCCCTTGAAAGCGCTGAAATAGCCGGTCTGGTCCTTGGTGTTGATCATGCCCGAGATCAGCACCAGCGGCCTCGGATTCTTCTCCTCCTGTTCGGCCAGGGCCTCGGCGATGACGATGCCGGCGCCGGGGTTGTGGCCGCCGTCCAGCCAGATGTCGGCGCCCTTCGGCGCAAGCTCCACCAGCTTGCCCTGCGTCAGCTTCTGCATGCGTGCCGGCCAGGCGACATGGGTCATCGCCCGCTCGGCGGCGCGATGGCCGATCTCGAAGCCGGCCGCCTTGACGGCGGCGATCGCCGCCGCAGCGTTGGCGTATTGATGGCGCCCGGGCAGGCGCGGTAAGGGCAGGTCCATCAACCCGTCCTCGTCCTGGTAGACCATGCGGCCGTTTTCCTCGAAAGCGAGGAAATCCTGGCCATAGACCACGGTCGGGCAATCCAGCCGCTCGGCCGTCTCGATCAGCGCCTGAAGCGCTGTGTCGCTTTCCTGGGCGCCGATCACCACCGGGCAGCCGCGCTTCATGATGCCGGCCTTCTCGGCAGCGATCAGCTCGACGCGGTCGCCGAGATAGGCTTCGTGGTCCATCGAGATCGGCATGATCACCGAAACGGCGGGCCGCTTGACGACGTTGGTAGCGTCGAAGCGGCCGCCAAGGCCGACCTCGATGATCGCGGCCTCCGCCGGGTGCTCCGAAAACAGAATGAAGGTGACGGCGGTGAGAATCTCGAAGACGGTGATCTTCTGGCCTTGATTGGCCTCGGCGACACGCGCGATGGCCTCGGCAAAAACCTCGTCGTCGACGAGCTTGCCGCCGCCCTCGGCCGCCAGCCGGTAGCGCTCATGCCAGTTCACCAGATGCGGCGAGGTGTGGACGTGGACGAGATGGCCGGCCGCCTCCAGCAGCGCGCGCGAGAAGGCGGCGCAGGAACCCTTGCCGTTGGTGCCGGCGATGTGGATGACCGGCGGCAGCCGGTCCTGCGGATTGCCGAGGCGTTCGAGAAGCCTGCTGACGCGGTCCAGCGAAAGGTCGAAGCCTTTCGGATGCAGCGTCATCAGATGTTCGATTTCGCGTTCGGCGGAGAGCGTTGTCATGATGGAATCCTAGCGCATGCATCCGAAACCGGGAATCGGTTTCGGAACGGCCACGCGCAAATCAGAGGCTACAGCAGACAACGGACGGCGCAAATCGCGGTTCGCGGCGAACGATGTCGCGTCGGGCCGATCCTGTCAGGCTTGCGGCCGTGCCTCGGCCTTGACCACCGCCGGCGGCAGGATTTCCGGCTCCAGCGGCTTCTCGGCCACAGGTATCTTGAGCAGCATCTTCAAGAGCCGGGAAATGGTCTGGCGCATCTCGAGCCGCGAGACGACCATGTCGACCATGCCGTGCTCCATCAGATATTCGGCGCGCTGAAAACCATCGGGCAGCTTTTCGCGAATGGTCTGCTCGATGACGCGCGGGCCGGCAAAGCCGATCAGCGCGCCGGGCTCGGCAATGTGGACATCGCCCAGCATGGCGTAGGAGGCGGTGACGCCGCCCGTGGTGGGGTTGGTCAGCACGACGATATAGGGCAGGCCGGCTTCCTTCAGCCGGTCGACGCCGACCGTGGTGCGCGGCAATTGCATCAGCGACAGGATGCCTTCCTGCATGCGGGCGCCGCCGGAGGCGGCAAACAGGATCAGCGGCCGCTTGCGCTGCAGCGCCACCTCGAAGGCGTGCACGATGGCTTCGCCGGCGGCCATGCCGAGCGAGCCGCCCATGAAGGCGAAATCCTGCACGGTGACGATGACCGGCAGCCCGTCGATGGTGCCGGCGCCGTTGAGGATCGCATCCTCGAGGCTGGTCTTGGCCTTCGCCTCCTTGAGGCGATCGGTGTAGCGCTTCTCGTCGCGGAACTTCAGCGGGTCCTGGACGACCTTGGGGTTTTCCAGCACCTCGTATTTGCCGTCGTCGAAGAAGTATTTCAGCCGCTCCTTGGCCGAGATCTTCATGTGATGGCCGGAAGCCGGGATGACGAACTGGTTGGACTCGAGGTCCTTGTGGAAGATCATCTCACCGGTCTCGGGATCCTTGATCCAGAGGTTTTCCGGCATGTCGGTGCGCCGGCCGAGCATCGAATTGATCTTCGGGCGAACGTAGTTCGTGATCCAGTTCATCGCTTCGGCTCCTGTACCTACGAGAAAGAGGTAGGAAAACTATTCGGCGGCAGCAAGGCGCGCCGCGCGGACGCCCTGGGCAAGGCCGCTGACCAAAGTTGCGACGGCTTCGGCCGGATCGGCGGTCTTCTCGCCCTTCGGCCCCAGCACATTGGCGATCGCGTTGACGATCGCCGTGCCGACCACGACGCCGTCGGCCGAGGCGCCGATGACGCGCGCCTGCTCGGCGGTCTTGACGCCGAAGCCGACGCAGACCGGCAGCGCGGTGTGGCCCTTGATGCGGGTGACCGCGGCCGAGACCTTGGCGGTGTCGGCGAG
Organism: Mesorhizobium sp. WSM3859; assembly: GCF_002295065.1. Classification (GTDB taxonomy): domain Bacteria; phylum Pseudomonadota; class Alphaproteobacteria; order Rhizobiales; family Rhizobiaceae; genus Mesorhizobium. The sequence continues at coordinate 146,857 of NZ_NSGG01000010.1, read as the reverse complement.
CGCCGAGCCGGTGATGCCGGTCATCGAGACGTAATAGACGAAACCGGAGGTGTTTTCCAAAACCTTGGGCAGGCGCTTGTCGTCGGTGGTCGGCGTCGCCAGCCGGATGAAGTTGACGCCGGCCTTCAGCGCCGGAATGCAAAGCTCCTCGTCCATCTCCGGCGGCAGGTCGACGACGATCAGGCCGTCGATGCCGCTTGCCTTGGCATCGGCGAGGAATCGATCGACGCCGTAGATGTAGATCGGATTGTAGTAGCCCATCAGCACGATCGGCGTCTCGTCGTCGCCGGCGCGGAATTCGGACGCCAGCTTCAGCGTCCTGGCCAGGGTCTGGCCGCCTTTCAGCGCCCGAAGACCCGCCGCCTGGATCGCCGGACCGTCGGCCATCGGGTCGGAGAAGGGCATGCCGAGCTCGATGAGGTCGCTGCCCGAGACGGGCAGCGCCTTCATGATCGACAGCGAGGTGTCGTAGTCAGGATCGCCGCCCATGACGTAGGTGACGAGAGCCGGACGGCCCTCGGATTTGAGCTTCGCCATGCGACGGTCGATGCGGGTGGTCATTGTCAGATCTCCATGCCCAGCATGTTGGCCACCGTATGCACGTCCTTGTCGCCGCGGCCGGACAAATTGACGATGACGAGCTGGTCCTTGTCCATCTTCGGCACGATCTTCATCGCATGGGCGATGGCATGCGCCGATTCCAGCGCCGGGATGATGCCTTCGACCCTGGTGGTGAGCTGGAACGCCTCCAGCGCCTCGTCGTCTAGGATCGGCTCATACTGGACGCGGCCGGAATCGCGCAGCCAGGAATGCTCCGGACCGACGCCGGGATAATCGAGGCCGGCCGAGATCGAATGGCCGTCGAGGATCTGGCCGTCGGCGTTCTGCAACAGATAGGTGCGGTTGCCGTGCAGCACGCCGGGCTTGCCGGCATTCATCGAGGCGCAATGCTCGACACCGTCGAGGCCGCGCCCACCGGCCTCGATGCCGATGATGCGCACGTCCTTGTCGTCGAGGAAGGGATGGAAGAGGCCAATGGCGTTGGAACCGCCGCCGACAGCGGCGATGATGACATCCGGCAACCGGCCTTCCTGCTCCAGCATCTGGGCGCGGGCCTCCGAGCCGATCACCGACTGGAAGTCGCGCACCAGTTCCGGATAGGGATGCGGGCCGGCGGCGGTGCCGATCAGGTAATAGGTGTCCTCGACATTGGTGACCCAGTCGCGCAGGGCCTCGTTCATGGCGTCCTTCAGCGTGCCGTGGCCGGCGGTGACCGGCCGCACCTCGGCGCCGAGCAGCTTCATGCGGAAGACGTTCGGGCTCTGGCGGGCGACATCGGTGGCGCCCATGTAGACGACACAAGGATAACCGAAGCGCGCGGCAACGGTTGCCGAGGCAACGCCGTGCTGGCCGGCGCCGGTCTCGGCGATGATGCGCTTCTTGCCCATGCGCTTGGCGAGCAGGATTTGGCCGAGGCAGTTGTTGATCTTGTGCGAGCCGGTGTGGTTGAGGTCCTCGCGCTTGAAATAGACCTTGGCGCCGCCGAGATGCTTTGTCAGCCCTTCGGCGAAATAAAGCTTCGACGGCCGCCCGGCATAGTGGGTCGACAGGTTCTGCAGCTCGGCCTTGAACTCCGGATCGTTCTTGGCGTGGTTCCACTGCTCCTCGAGGTCGAGGATCAGCGGCATCAGCGTTTCGGCAACGAAACGGCCGCCGAAAATGCCGAACATGCCCTGCTCGTCGGGTCCGGTACGGAAGGAATTGGGCATAGCCGGCTTGTTCATCGCCGATCTCTCCTTGACTTAAGTGAGCATGCCCCTGTCGGAAAACCGGATTCCACTTTTCCGGGACATGCTCGGGTTTGAGCCTGCTCAGGCGGCGCGGTCGTCGCGCGCGGCCCTGACGGCCCGGAAAAACTGCTCGATCAGCGCCGGATCCTTGACACCCGGAGAGCTTTCCACGCCGGACGAAACATCTATTCCGGGAGGGGTGGCGAGTCTCAGGGCATCGCCGATATTGGCGGCGTTGAGCCCTCCGGAAAGCATGTAATCGAGCCCGGCGTCAAGGCCGGCAAGGATGCGCCAGTCGAAGGCGACGCCGTTGCCGCCCGGCAGTTGCGATCCCTTCGGCGGCTTGGCGTCGAACATGAAACGATCGGCAATGCCTACGAATGGCTTTGTCCGCTCGAGATCGGCGGCCTCGCTGACGGAAAACACCTTCATAACCGGCAGGCCATATCGGGCCTTGAGCTCCGCCACGCGCTCGGGCGTTTCCGAACCATGCAGCTGCAGCACGTCCGGCTGCATTTTTGCGACGATGTCATCCAGGAACGCATCGTCGGCGTCGACGGTAACGGCAACCGCCAAGGCCTTGCCGCGCGCCGCTTCGCGCAGGCGGCCGGCCTCGGCCGGCTCGACATAGCGCGGGCTCTTCGGAAAGAAAATAAAGCCGACATGGCTGGCGCCGCCGGCAAGGGCGGCCGCCATCGCGGCGTCGGTCTTCAATCCGCAGATCTTGATGTCGAGCGTCATGGGCCGGGCTTGGCACGAAACGGCCAGAGAGTCGAGAAAAAGCATGCTGTTGCCGGTACGGCGGAAAACACTACCTTCATATAGGGACCACAGGCGGGAGCAGGACAATCATGGCCGACCGGACCGTTGCCGAACTCAAGCAGAAGATCGCGCAGGCGCGCGAGGTGATCGCGCATCTGATGGACAAGGCCGCCTTCAACGGCGCCGAGGCGCACCGAGCGCTGGACTATTTCGGCAGCGATGCCTTCGACCGGGATTTCCTGCCTTGGCCGCATATCGAGGAAGGGTTGCGGCCGGAGGAATTGAACGCGGCGAATGACGATTGAGGGTGCGTTCAGGCGAGGCAACCACGCGGTCGTCATCCTAGGGCGGGCCGACGCGAAGCGGCGCGCAGACCCTAGGATCGATGCCGTTACATCAGCCGAAGGGGCACCGGCGGAGAATATTCTCTTTTTCGTTCAACGACATAGCATCGTTTGCACCGCTGCGGCGCTCGCACGTTACGGCATGGATCCTAGGGTCTGCGCGCGTCGCTTCGCTCCTTGCTTCGCCCTAGGATGACGAGGCTGAGATGGCTCGGCCAATCTCCAGCGTTGCGCTAGCGGTGGCGGCGTTCTTCGCACCGCTGCATCCGCTGACACTACTCAAACACAATCGCTTGCAACGCCCCGCCATTGCGCTTCAGCCAGTCCTTGCAGCGGTCGGTGTCGGGGCACAGCTTCTCGCACAATTTCCAGAACTTCGGGCCGTGGTTCATCTCCTTGAGATGCGCCACCTCATGCGCCACCAGGTAGTTTATCACCGCCGGCGGCGCCATCATGATGCGCCAGGAGAAGGAGAGATTGCCCTCCGAGGTGCATGATCCCCAGCGGCTGGAGGTATCCTTGTACCTTATAGCCTTGGCGCGCTTGCCGACCGCCTCGGTGTGCTTGACCACCAGCTTCTCGATCTCCTTCTTGGCCTCGCGCTTGAGGTAATCGGCGATGCGGCGCGGCAGATGGATGCGCTCGCCATGGACGACCAACAGCGGGCCGCGATCGTCGCGCAGGATGGTGACAGTGCCGCGCTTCGACGGCTCATGCACGATGCGATGCGGCACGCCGCGGATCGGGATTTTTATGCCGGGCCGCACCTGTGGGCGGGTCGGCACCTTGGCCAGACGCTGCTCCAGCCAGTCCTGGTGGCGGTGGAGGAATTTTTCCACCTCGCCGCGGCGCAGGCCTGGCGGCACGGTGACGCGCAGGCCCTGGCCGCCGGAATCGATGCGCAAAGTGAGCCGCCTGGCCCTGGCGCTTTCGACGATTTTCAGCGGCAGCGTGCGGCCGGCGACGCAATGTTCGCGCTCCACGACTGGCGTGGGCTTTGGCTTGGTCAGATTGCGAAAGAAGCCGAGGGTCATGGCTGGACGATACGCGATTCGAAAAAAACGGCCAGTGGCGGGGTGCACCATAGAGAACAAAAAAGAAACGGCGCCGCAAGACGCGACGCCGCATATCGTACCGGAGCCTGTCCCTACAGCGCCGCGCGTCCTTTTCGGACGCGCAAAGGACGCTGTAGCACCTTAAATGGGCGCATGACCTTTTCCGAAAATCGGCGTCGATTTTCGGGGTCATGCGCCGGCTTCAGTCGTCGAGCAGGTTCGTGCCCTTGCCGCGCTTGGAAGCGGGCTTATCGCCCGACTCGGTGGTGGTCGGCGCGGTATGCTTGTTGCGGTTGGCCATGAAGCGGTCGAACTCTTCCTGGTCTTTGGCGCGGCGCAGTTCGCGGGCATAGTCGTCGAACTCGGTCAACATCTCGTCGAGCTTGCGGCGCTCTTCGGCCAGGCGTTCCAGTTCCTTCTCGCGCCAGTCGTCGAAGGCGACGTTGCCGGTGCGGGCCGAACCGTGGCCCCAGCGGGCCGCCTTGTCGGACCCGCGGCGGCAGCCGGCGAAGATGCCGTCGGTCGCGCGGTTGACGTCACGCTTGAACCCTTCCAGCCGGTCGCCCCAGATGATGTAGGCGAGCATGGCGAAGCCGAGCGGCCAGAACACCATGAAGCCGATGACCATCAATGCGATGGTGGCCGGCGTCCAGGCCGGACGGATCAATGCACTCGTATTCATTTCTCCCAATCCTTCCATTGGAGACAGCCAAACCGGCTGCGTGGAATCGAAATGGGAAGGCGGAATCGGCGATTCAAGGCAAATCCGACTAAAACCGGCGAAGCGTCTGAAATGATTATCGCTTTTTGAGTTTTTCCAGGAAAAGCACTGCCATTCCGGCAACCAGCCCCCAAAATGCCGCGCCGACACCGACGAGCGTGAGCCCCGAAGCCGTCACGGCGAAGGTGACGGTGGCCGGCATGCGGTCGCCCGCGTCATGAAGGGCTATCGACAGCGCATTGGCAAGCGGCGCCGTCAAGGCGAGCCCCGCGACCAGCACGATCAGGCTTTGCGGCAAAACCGCGAAGATCGCCACCAGCGAGGCGCCGAAGATCGCGAAGATGAAATAGGCGAGCGCGTAGAACGGCCCGGTCTTCCACCGCTCGGCGGGATCGGGATGGACATCGGGGCCGGTGCAGATGGCGGCCGAGATCGCCGCGAGATTGGTGGTCGCGGCGCCGAACGGCGCCGAGAGCAGCGAAAACAGGCCGGTGACGCCGATCAGCGGGCCGGGTTCGGGGTGATAGCCGGCGGCGCGCAGCACCGCGAGGCCGGAAAGGTTCTGCGAGGCCATGGTTACCAGATAGAGCGGCAGGGCGAGGCCGATGATCGCCGATGCGGTGAATTGCGGCGCAATGAACGTCAATGTCGACAGTTCCGGCATCGGCAGGCTGCCGACGCGGCCGGTGAGGAAAGCGGCAAGGCCGCCGCCGATCAGCACCACCAGCACCGACAGAGCCGGATTGAACAGGCGGATGACGAAGAAGGCGGCGATCAGCGGCAGGATCAGCCAGGGATCGGCGGGGATGGTCCTCACCGCATTGGCGGCGAAGCTGACCAGGATGCCGGCTAGCATGCCGGACGCGACCGAGGCCGGGATCTGCGCGATCAGCCGGGTCAGCGGCTTGAACAGGCCGGTGGCGACCAGAAGGACACCGGTGACCATGAAGGCGCCGACGGTCTGCGGCATCGTGAAACCGCTGGAGGCCGCGATCAGCGCGAGACCCGGCGTCGACCACGCGGTGATGATCGGCATTTTCGTGCGCCAGGACAGCCACAGGCATTCGATCGTCATGGCCAGGCAGATCGCCGTCACGCCGCTCGCGGTCTCGATCTGGGTGGCGCCGACCGCCTTGGCGGCCGCGATGACGAGGGCCAGCGTGCCGCCAAAGCCGACGATCGCGGCGACGAAGGCGGATATCGGGATGGAGATGCGCATGGTCAGGCCGCCCGCCTGACCATGTCGGCGACGGCGCGCTTCAGCATGTCGAGATCCTCGGGACGGGACAGACGATGGTCGCCATCGGGGATCAGCGACAGCGTCACATCGTCGGCGGGCAGCATCGATGCGAGCTTCAGGGCATGGCTGGACGGCACGTCCGGATCGGCAAGGCCCTGCAATATGTGCACCGGACAGTGCGTGTCGATCGGTCCGGTCATGACCCGGTTGGCGCGGCCGTCCTCGATCAGCGCTCGGGTGTAGATATAAGGCTCGTCCGAATAGTCGGACGGCTCGGCGAAAAACCCCTTTTTCGAAAGATCGCGCTTCTGTGCCTTGGTCAGCACCGGTTCGATCAATTCGATCGTGAAGTCAGGCGCCGGCGCAAGCAGCACGAGACCGGCCACGCGGTCATCGCCCGCCCGGCGCAATTCCTGCACCATGCGCAGCGCAATCCACGCCCCCATCGAGGAGCCGACCAGGATCTGCTTGCCTTTGCTGAAGCGCCGGAAGACGGCGAGGCTCTCGGCCAGCCATCTGGAGATCGTACCGTCTGCGAATTCGCCCCCCGACTCGCCGTGCCCGGAATAGTCATGACGCAGATAGGCGTGGCCCTCGCGAGCGGCCCAGCCGGCAAGCGTCTCCGCCTTCGTGCCCAGCATGTCGGACTTGTAGCCGCCGAGCCAAACGATACCAGGCGCAGCGCCGGGCGCTTGCCTGACGGCGATGCTCGACCCGTCCACATCGATGAAAACCGGAACGCTGGCGGCCATGGGCTTGTCCTTTCCGGCGGTCTTTTGACACAGGCGGTGGTTCAACGAAAAGTGCTCGCGGCATTTCTTTGCTTGGTGCAGGTAAAGGCAAGCGGACAGGTGATTTTCCAACCAGCCTATGCTATTGACTCCGGCCGCGCGCTCACCACATAGGCGCGTCCACCTATTTCGCATCTGAAGAAACCCTGAACGAAACGGCCGAGGAGACCACGACCATTCGCAGACCTTTCAAAGCAGCGGCACCCACCAAGGACGGGCCGCGCTCCAACCGAGACATCCGGGTTCCCCGGGTCCAGCTTATCGACGCCGAAGGCCAGAACCGCGGCGATGTTTCCATCAACGACGCGTTGCTGCTCGCCGAAGAGGCCGGGCTCGATCTCGTCGAGATATCGCCTAATGCGGTACCGCCGGTCGTCAAGATCCTCGATCTCGGCAAGCTGAAATACGCCAACCAGAAGAAGGCGGCCGAAGCGCGCAAGAACCAGAAGGTCATCGAGATCAAGGAGATCAAGATGCGCCCGAACATCGACAGCCATGACTACGACACTAAGATGAAGGCCGTGCGGCGCTTCTTCGAGGAAGGCGACAAGGTCAAGCTGACGTTGCGCTTCCGCGGCCGCGAGATGGCGCATATGGAGCTCGGCATGCAGCTTCTGAACAAGGTGCGCGAGGAAGTGGCGACCATCGCCAAGGTCGAGGCAGAGCCGAAGCTCGAAGGCCGCCAGATGATGATGGTTCTGGCGCCGCGCTAAATCCCGCCAAAATCATGGTGCAGGGGCGTCCCGACGATCGGCGGGACGCCTGTTTTCTATCCGATCGCCTGCTACTCGACCGGGTTTTCCCGGTCGCGAGCCAATCGACGATCAAGTTTCCTTGATCGCGAGCAAATCTCGACGATCGCTTCGCGATCGCGAGCAAACGATCGGGTTTTCCTCATGGCCGATAAATTGAAGTCCAAGCCTGCCCGGCAAACGCCGGGTCTCGGCGGCTATCAGCATATGCGCCGCCTCGTGCTGGCCGTTCTGATCGTGGTGCTGTTTGCCGCGCTTCTGTTCGGCCAGTCGACTTTTCCGCCGAACACGCCGGTGCACGAGTCGATCGAGATGTTCGGCGTGCTCCTGATCTTCCTCGGCATTGTCGGACGGCTGTGGTCGACGCTCTATATCGGCGGGCGCAAATCCTCCGAAGTGGTCACCGGCGGGCCCTATTCGATCACCCGCAATCCGCTCTACCTGTTTTCGACGGTGGCCGCCGCCGGCGTCGGCGCGCAGATCGGCTCGTTTTCAGGCATCATTCTCTTTGCGCTGCTGTGCGCCGGCGCGTTCCACATCGTCATCCTGCGCGAGGAGCGCTATCTGAAGGAAGTGCTCGGCGGCCCTTATGCGGCCTATCTTGCCAAGGTGCCGCGCTTCTTCCCGAACCTTTCGCTCTACCAGGAGGGCGACACCGGCAGCTTCAAGCCGCGCCTGCTGTTGAACACGCTGCTCGACGGCCTGGTGTTCCTGGTGGCGCTGCCGGCCTTCGAGCTGATCGACGGAGCGCAGCAAACCGGAGTGCTGCCGGTGTGGTTCACGCTGCCCTAAGGCGCTGACAGCCCAAGCACCCTTGAAACTCTGGCTGGCGAAAACAGACAGATTAATAATCTGGCTACGGGGGCAGTGTAGGGATAATCGCGTCTAACAAAAGCGGGCGGGCGTGTAGTGACGGGCGCGAGGCTTGGTATTTCGGCGTATGCGAATGTCTTTCGAATTGCGCGGCCTTTGCTGCGGGGCCTTGCCCTTATCCTTGCGCTGTCACTCGCCGCGTGCGGCTTCCTTGCCGACGTCTGGGAATGGAACCAGAAGTTGACGGTCGAGGTATTCGTCGACGGCAAAGTGGTTTCCGGGTCGGCGGTGTCGCACGTCTGGTGGCAGGAGGCCAATGCGCTTGACGTCTACCCATCGGGCTACAACGGCGAAGCGACAATGGTCGACCTTGGGCCAAGAGGCAAACTCTTCGCGCTGATAGGTGAACAGACCAAATACGTCGCCCAATACACATTGCACGATGAGTTGGGTTACACTCGCAGCGACTACGAAAGGCTCCTGCCGGCAATCGCGCGTTTTCGCGGCTCACGAGATGTTTCGCATGACCGATATCCGTTGCTTGTGACTTTTACAAATCTCAGCGATCCAACTACCTTACGTAAGGCAGATCCGGAGAACCTCGCGGCGGCATTTGGCCCGGGCGTTTCGTTAAAAGTTATCAGGCTTGAGATTACCGATGAAAAGGTGACCGAAGGGATTGTCGAAAGATATCTTCCCTGGCTTGAGGCGGTTGGGCGATCCAGATCCACGCTAATCCCAAATCCCCCCAAATTTCTGAAAGATGCGTCTGATATTCAACGGGTCAATTCGGGGGATTTCAGCACGGAACTCTTCAAATGAACGGATCAAAGGCGACGTGCCGTCTTTCGGCGCAGCAGGGGCAGACAACGTCCAAGGGTGTTGCGCACCGGCGCCGTTTGATCTATAGGACCGCCGTTCCAAGAAAACCGCCCGGCAGGGCATGCCGTGGCGGTTTCATTTGCTTTTCGGGCTTTGGTCGGCCCGAAGCGAGAAAAGAAGCGCGATGGTGCGCCACCAATACGGAGTAGCAAAATGCCCAAGATGAAGACCAAATCGGCCGCCAAGAAGCGGTTCAAGATTACTGCCACCGGCAAGGTGCTGTCGGCTGCCGCCGGCAAGCGCCACGGCATGATCAAGCGTTCCAACAAGTTCATTCGCGATGCCCGCGGCACGATGGTTCTGGCTGAACCGGACGGCAAGAAGGTCATCAAGAATTTTCTGCCGAACGGCCTCTGAGCATTCGGCCTGGTTACGTTTTAAGGAGATCATGACATGGCACGCGTAAAGAGAGGCGTTACCGCCCACGCCAAGCACAAGAAGGTCCTGAAAGCCGCCAAGGGCTTCTACGGCCGCCGCAAGAACACCATCCGCATCGCCAAGCAGGCGGTGGAGAAGTCGCTGCAGTACGCCTACCGCGACCGCAAGAACCGCAAGCGCTCGTTCCGCGCGCTGTGGATCCAGCGCATCAACGCGGCGGTGCATGAGCACGGCCTGACCTATGGCCGCTTCATCGACGGCCTCAACAAGGCCGGCATCGAGATCGACCGCAAGGTCCTTTCGGACATGGCCATCCACGAGCCGCAGGCTTTCGCCGCGCTGGTGGCCAAGGCCAAGGTGGCGCTCGAATATCTGAAGAACACCACGCCGAATGCTTTTGAGAGCGCTGTCGCCTAAGCCAGCGCTTCCCAAGCATTTCTAGTACTGATTTGGGGAACCCGCGCTGGCACGGCTGGCGCGGGTTTTTCTTATGCCTGATCAAACCAAGATGGTGACGCGCCACATGGGTGCCGTCCGCCCGAACGAAGAGAGTTTCGCCGTGAACGCCACTGCTGGAAATCTTGAAGCCCTGGAAGCTTCGTTGCTCGCCGAGATCGCGGCAGCTTCGGACGAGGCCGCGATCGAGGCGGTGCGCGTCTCGGCGCTGGGCAAGAAGGGCTCGATCTCCGAAATGCTGAAGACGCTGGGCGCGATGAGCGCCGAGGAGCGCCAGGTGAAGGGTCCGGCGATCAACGGCCTCAAGAACCGCGTCACCGAGGCGCTCACCCAACGCAAGGCGGAACTCAAGGACGTGGCGATCGCCGCCAGGCTCGAGGCCGAGAAGGTCGATGTCACGCTCCCCGTTCGCCAGTCGCCGGCGGAGCGCGGCCGCATCCATCCGATCAGCCAGGTGATCGACGAGATCGCGGCGATCTTCGGCGATCTCGGCTTCTCGATCGCCGAAGGTCCGGATATCGAGACCGACTATTACAATTTCACGGCGCTGAATTTCCCCGAGGGCCACCCGGCGCGGGAGATGCACGACACCTTCTTCTTCCAGCCGGACGAGAAGGGTGAGCGCAAGTTGTTGCGCACGCACACCTCGCCCGTGCAGATCCGCACCATGGAGCGGCAGAAGCCGCCGATCCGCATCGTCATCCCCGGCAAGACCTATCGGCAGGATTCGGACGCCACGCACTCGCCGATGTTCCATCAGGTCGAGGGGCTGGTGGTCGACAAGTCGGCCAATGTCGCCAACATGAAATGGGTGCTGGAGGAGTTCTGCAAGGCCTTCTTCGAGGTGCCTTCGGTCAAGATGCGCTTCCGTCCGTCTTTCTTCCCGTTCACCGAGCCCAGCCTCGAGGTCGACATCCAGTGCGACCGGTCGCGTCCGGGCGAAGTGCGCTTCGGCGAAGGCACCGACTGGATGGAGATCCTGGGCTGCGGCATGGTGCATCCCAACGTGCTACGCGCCGGCGGGCTCGATCCCGACGAGTATCAGGGCTTTGCCTGGGGCATGGGCATCGACCGCATCGCCATGCTGAAATACGGCATGCCGGACCTGCGCGCCTTCTTCGACGCCGACGTGCGCTGGCTCAGCCATTACGGGTTCCGGCCGCTCGACCTGCCGACGCTGTTCGGGGGGCTGTCTGCATGACGGCACCACACACCGGCGGCTGCCGTTGCGGCGCGGTGCGGTTCGAGGCTACCGCCGAGCCGCACCACATCAGCTATTGCCATTGCGGCGACTGCCGGCGCGCCAGCGGCGCGCCGGTGTCGGCCTTTGTCGGCTTCCTGGCTGACCAGGTCGCGCTCAACGGCAAATCGCTGAAAAGCTACCGCAACGGCCCGGTGGAGCGCACCTTCTGCGGCATTTGCGGCTCGCCGATCGCCTATACCGACCGGCGGCTCGACAACAAGATCTATTTCATGCTCGGCGCCATGGATATGCCGGCCTATTTCAAGCCGACGCTGCATGCCCATGTGCGCGAGCAACTACCCTTCCTGCACATGCCGGACGATTTGCCCAGGCATCTGAAGACCAGCGTGCCCCGACCCAATCAACAAGGGCCTGAAGGGCAAGGACCGAACGGAACAGAACCATGAAATTCACCCTCTCCTGGCTCAAGGACCATCTCGAGACCGATGCCTCGCTTGCCGAGATCGTCGAGCGGCTGACCGCGATCGGCCTCGAAGTCGAACATGTCGACGACAAGGCTGGCCTAAAACCCTTCGTCATCGCCAAGGTGCTGACGGCGATGCAGCATCCCGACGCGGACCGGCTGCGCGTGCTGACCGTCGACACCGGCGACGGCAAGCCGCCGGTGCAGGTGGTGTGCGGGGCGCCCAATGCCCGCGCAGGCCTGATCGGCGCCTTCGCCGCGCCCGGCACCTATGTTCCGGGCATCGACGTGACGCTGTCGGTCGGCAAGATCCGCGGCGTCGAGAGCCATGGCATGATGTGCTCGGAGCGCGAGCTTCAAATCTCCGACGAGCATAACGGCATCATCGATTTGCCCGATGACGCGCCGGTCGGCACCGGCTTCGCGGCTTACGCGCATCTCGACGATCCGGTGATCGAGATCAATCTGACGCCGAATCGGCCGGACGCGACCAGCGTCTACGGCATCGCGCGCGATCTCGCGGCGAGCGGGCTCGGCCGCCTCACCGGCGGCGCGATCATGCCGCATGCCGGCGAAGGCCTGTGCCCGGTCAAGGTCACGATCGAGGCGCCGGAGCTTTGCCCGGGCTTCGCGCTCAGGCTGGTCAAGGGCGTCAAGAACGGCCCGTCGCCGAAATGGCTGCAGCAGCGGCTGATCGCCATCGGGCTTCGCCCGATCAGCGCGCTGGTCGACATCACCAACTACGTCACCTTCGACCGCGGCCGGCCGCTGCATGTGTTCGACGCGAAGAAGGTCGCCGGCAACCTCGTGGTGCGGCGCGCCAGGGACGGCGAGAAGGTGATGGCGCTTGACGGGCGCGAATACACGCTGACTCCGGAAATGTGCGTGATCGCCGACGACAATGGCGTCGAATCGATCGCCGGCATCATGGGCGGCGAGCATTCGGGCTGCGACGAGAACACCACAGACGTGCTGATCGAATCCGCGCTCTGGGATCCGATCACGACGGCCCGGACCGGCCGGACGCTCGGCATCATCACCGATGCGCGCTATCGCTTCGAGCGCGGGGTCGATCCCGAATTCATGGTCCCGGGCGTGGAGCTCGCGACCAAGCTGGTGCTCGATTTCTGCGGCGGCACGCCTTCCGAAATGGAGGTGGCCGGCTATGCAGGCCACAAGCCGAAGATCGTCACCTTCCCGCTTTCGGAGGTGAAGCGGCTGACCGGTATCGAGGTGCCGAGGGCGGAGGCGCTGGACATCCTGACCCGGCTGGGCTTCGAGCCGCAGGGGTCCGGCGAGGTCGTCAAGGTGAAGGTGCCGTCGTGGCGGCCGGATGTCGACGGCAAGGCCGACCTGGTCGAGGAGGTGATGCGCATCCACGGCGTCGACAACATCGCGCCGCGGCCGCTCACGTCGCATGACGCGGTCAACGGCAAGATCCTGACCACGCTGCAGGTGCGCACCCGCGCGGCCAAGCGGGCGCTCGCCGTGCGCGGCATGATGGAGGCCGTCACCTGGTCGTTCATCCCGGCAAAGCACGCCGAACTGTTCGGCGGCGGCCAGAACGGCCTGAAACTCGCCAACCCGATCGCCGCCGACATGTCCGACATGCGGCCCTCGCTGCTGCCGGGACTGATATCCGCCGCGCAGCGCAATGCCGACCGCGGCATCGGCGACGTAGCGCTGTTCGAGGTGTCGGGCACCTATGAGGGGGATGCGGCCGACCAGCAGCGGCGCGTTGCCGCCGGCGTCAGGCGCGGCACCGCCAAGCTCGAAGGTTCGGGCCGCAGCTGGGCCGGCAATGCCGGGCCGGTCGGCGTGTTCGACGCCAAGGCGGACGCGATCGCGGCGCTGGAAGCCTGTGGCGCGCCGGTCGACCGGCTGCAGATCGAGCCCGGCGGCCCGGCCTGGTACCATCCGGGACGCTCCGGCACGATCAAGCTCGGCCCCAAGACCGTGCTCGGCACTTTCGGCGAATTCCATCCGAAGACGCTTGAGACGCTCGATGTCTCCGGGCCGATCTGCGGCTTCGAGGTTTTCGTCGACGTCGTGCCGGAGCCGAAGGCCAAACCGACGCGTACCAAGCCGAAGCTGGAACTCTCGCCGTTCCAGGCGGTGAAGCGCGACTTCGCCTTCGTCGTCGACCGGACGGTAGAAGCCGGCACGCTGGTGCGGGCAGCCTTGGCCGCAGACAAGAAGCTGGTCACCGGCGTTTCGGTGTTCGATGTCTTCGAGGGCGCGTCGCTCGGCGAGGCCAAGAAGTCGATCGCCATCGAGGTCTCGATCCAGCCGGTCGAAAAAACGCTGACCGACGAGGATTTCGAGGCGCTGGCAAAGCGCATCGTCGAGAACGTCAACAAGCAGACGGGCGGCGTGCTGCGCGCATAAGCGCTTCCATGGGATTGCCGGCAGGTGGCGAATCGCCTCCAAAGGGCGATGAGCCATCTCCGCTATTCCGGCCTTCCCTTCGAAAAGCAGTGTGCGGCGTTCCTCGCCATCGTCGCGGCGGACCCGCTGTTGGCCGAGACGCTGGCGCGGGCGCGAGAACTTGCGCTGCCGGATTGGCTGGTGGTTTCCGGCGCGCTCTACAACAGTGTGTGGAACCATCTGACCGGCAGGCCGCCGGGCTATGGCATCAAGGATGTCGACCTGTTCTATTTCGACGACGCCGATTTGTCCTACGAGGCCGAGGACGCGGTGATCCGCAGGGCGGCGGCGCATTTCGAGGGGCTGCCGCTACCGGTCGAGGTGCGCAACCAGGCGCGGGTGCATCTGTGGTATCCGCAAAAATTCGGGCGGGAATGTCCGCGGTACGCGAGTTCGAGTGAATCAGTGAGCTATTTTGCATCGAAGACGCATGCGGTTGGGGTGCGGTACGGGAAAGACGGAGCGCTGGAGTTGGTGGCGCCGTTCGGGCTCGATGATGTTTTTTCGTTTCGTATCACGCCGAACAGGGCGCTGGATAATCAGCGGACGCATGAGGCGAAGGGGAAACGGGCGCGGGAGTATTGGCCGGAAACTGAGGTGGTGGCCTGGTAGGGGCGTAGAGATAGGGTCGTAGAGATAAGAAACGTCGGCGCGAGGCCCCCCTCTCTGCCCTGCCGGGCATCTCCCCCTCAAGGGGGGAGATTGGCGGCTTCAGCGCCGGCGCTCCCCATGCAACGTTGGCGATTGGCGAAAGCCGGTGTGACTTCTGATCTCCCCCTTGAGGGGGAGATGGCCGGCAGGCCAGAGAGGGGGGCCTCGCGCCTACCTCTCGCATTTTTCAACTCGTGCGACGTGCAAAGAGAGGCGCCGTAACGCCTCCCTTGCTTCACCTCAGTGGTGACTAACTCACCCATTCACCAGCGCCAGCAGTTCCTCCGTATAGCGCTTGCCGACCACCTTATCCGGCGACAATGCATCGCCGATCGCCGCAACCTCGGCGGCACTCAGCGCAACGCCCGCCGCCGCCGTGTTCTGCTCCAGGTGCCGTATCTTCCTTGCCCCCGGGATCGGCACGATGAAATCGCCCTGGTGCAGCACCCAGGCGAGCGCCAGCTGCGCCGGTGTCACGCTCTTCTCCGCAGCCATTTTTTCCAGCGTGGCAACAACCTTGGCGTTGGCTTCCATCGCCTCGGCCTGGAAGCGCGGCAGAGTGAGGCGCCAGTCGCCGGCGCCGAGCGCGTCGGGCTTGCTGAGCGTGCCGGTGAGCAGGCCGCGACCGAGCGGGCTGTAGGGCACGAAACCGATGCCGAGCTCGCGGCAGACGGCGAAGACCTCGTCCTCCGGATCGCGGCTCCACAGCGAATATTCGCTCTGCACCGCGGCGATCGGGTGCACTGCATGCGCCCGGCGGAGCGTCGCGCCGCTGACCTCCGACAGGCCGAGCGCCCTCACCTTGCCCTCGCGCACCAGCTCGGCCATGGCGCCGACCGTGTCCTCGATCGGCACGTTCGGATCAACGCGGTGCTGGTAGTAGAGGTCGATGACGTCGGTATCGAGCCGCTTCAGCGAAGCTTCCGCCACCGCCTTGACGTGCTCGGGACGGCTGTCGACACCGATCATGCGGTCGATGCCCGAGCCGTGCTCGGAAATCTTGAAGCCGAATTTGGTGGCGATGGTGACCTTGTCGCGCACCGGCTTCAGCGCCTTGCCGAGCAGGATTTCGTTCTCGAACGGTCCGTAGACTTCGGCGGTGTCGAAGAAGGTCACGCCGATTTCGACGGCGCGGCGCAGCGTGGCGATGGCTTCCGCCTCCGGCTGGCCGCCATAAGCGAAGCTCATGCCCATGCAGCCGAGGCCGACGGGGAAGACTTCGAGTTCAGTTCCGAGTTTGCGGGTTTTCATCACGCATCTCCTTGTTGCGATGGGAGGGAGATAGCGTCTCGCGTTCCGTTCGATAATTAGTTCTCTTTCGCACGGCTTGCTCTATAAAATAGAACAATGAACCGCACCAATCTCTCGCAGCTCGCCGTGCTCGCGACTGTCGCCCAATGCGCCAGCTTCCGCCGCGCGGCGCGCGAGCTCGGCATCGCCCCGTCGGCGGTCAGCCACGCGGTGTCGAGCCTGGAAGCGCGGCTCGGCGTGCGGCTCTTGGCGCGCAGCACGCGCAGCGTCGCGCCGACCGAAGAAGGCGCGCAACTGCTCGAACGGCTGCGCCCGGCGCTGTCCGAGATCGACCTGGCGCTGGAGACGGCGGTCGAGGCGCGCGACCGGCCGGCCGGCAATCTGCGGCTCACCGTGCCGCGCACCGCCGCCCACCTGACGCTCACGCCCAGGCTCGGCGCCTTTGCCGCGGCCTATCCCGATATCGTGCTGGAGATCGTCATCGAGGATCGCTTCACCGATGTGGTCGAAGGCGGCTTCGATGCCGGCGTGCGGCTCGGCGAAAGCCTGCAGCGCGACATGATCGCGGTGCGCATCGGGCCCGACCTTCGCGGCGCGGTGGTCGCCGCGCCGTCCTATTTTGCGACGATGCCGACACCGCGCCATCCAGGCGAGCTGGCCGACCACCGCTGCATCCGTTTCCGCTTTTCCAGCGGCATCCTTTACCGCTGGGAATTCGAGAAGGGCGGCGAGGAAATCGAGATCGCGGCGCAAGGGCCGCTGATCCTCGACGAAGACCATCTGATCGCCCAAGCGGCGATCGACGGCGCCGGACTTGCCTTTGTCTTCGAGCCCTATGTCAGGGCGCCGCTGGCCGACGGCAGGCTTATCCGCGTGCTGGAGGACTGGTGCCCGACTTTCGAGGGCTTCTTCGTTTATTATCCCAGCCGCCGGCAGATGCGACCGGCGCTGCGGGCGTTCGTGGATTTCTTCAAGGTGAGCGGGTAGGCGATCGTTGGAGGCCTCTACAGCGGGCTACCATTCAGCGTTGATCGCAAAATCCCGTCAAAAGCCGGCGCTGCCCCTCATCTGCCTGCCGGCATCTCTCCCCGTTGAACGGGGAGAAGGGCGCTGTTGCCGTCGGTTTCGCCAATCGCCAACGCTGCAAGAAAGAACACCGGCGTCGCGGCCAGCCCATTTCTCCCCGTCTACGGGGAGAAATGCCCGGCAGGGCAATGAGGGGCAGCGCCGGCGTCTGGAATTGTCCGGGGGTACAAGGCATAGGATACTTCGGAAGAAAGCTGATCTCGGCGGCGTTCTTCGGCCATGCGGACATCCCTCACCAACACCCCCACCCGCTATGGCTGGGCGATGATCGTCCTGCACTGGCTGATCGGCGTCATCTTCATCGGCCAGTTCGTGCTCGGCTTCGTCATGATGCGGATCGAAAGCCAGCGCACCGCCTTCGAGCTGATCCAGCTGCACAAATCCTTCGGCTTCCTGCTGCTCGGCCTGATCATCCTGCGCATCGCCTGGCGGCTCGGCAACGTAGCGCCCGCATTGCCGGCCTCGGTCGGCACGCTGGAGCGCAGGACCGCGCCGCTGGCGCATTTCGCGCTCTATGCCTTCCAGATCGCGCTGCCGCTCTCCGGCTGGGCACTGGTGTCGGTGTCGACGCTGGAGATCCCGACCATGCCGTTCAACCTGTTCGTGATGCCCGGTTTGCCGCTCGCTGAATCCGACGCCGCGGAAAGCTTCTGGTCGGCGGCGCACTGGTATCTCGCCTATGCCGGCATCGCGCTGGTGGCGCTGCATATCGCGGCGGCGCTGCGTCATCATTTCCTGCTGCGAGACAGCGTGCTGACGCGCATGATCACACCTTCGTCAGGCGGGGAATAGAACCGCGCCATCATTCGTTGGTGGGGCGAGAACGCAGAAAATGCGTATCTGCGGAAGGAAAAAACCATGAACGCGCGCATCCTCGGATTGGCGGCTTTTGCCGCTTGCCTCGCCGTGCCTGCCGTTGCCGCGGTGGCGCTCAGCGACGCCGCCGGCAGCTACACGATCAGCCCATCGGGCTCCTCGATCCGCTTCACCATCGGCAAGGCCGGCGGCGGTGGCTTCGACGGCGCCTTCGGCCGCTTCAAGGGCACGATCCGCATCGACAATAGCGATGTAAGCCGCTCCAAGGTCGACCTCACCATCTATCCCGAAAGCGTCGGCACCGGTCAGGGCCGCATCGACGCCTTCCTGCGCTCCGACGCGGTGTTCGACGCGGCCAACAACCCGGAAATCCAGTTTCGCTCGACCAGCGTGACCCGCACCGGCGACACGACGGCGGTCGTGACCGGGCGGCTGACCGCGCGCGGCAAGACATTTCCGGAAAAGTTCACCGCCGAGCTCGGCGGGCTGAAATCCGGCACGATCAAATTCCACGTCACCGGCAAGGTGCTGCGGTCGCGCTACGGCATGGATGTCGGCACGCCGCTCTACTCCAATGTCGTCGATTTCGACATGACGCTGACGGGGAGAAGGGGGTAGGCACAGCGCCTTTCCTCGCCCCCGGCCGGGCGGGCTACGCTATGCACACATCTTCTGTGATTGACTGATCGACCTGGGGCTTGATTGCCACGTGGTTCCCCCAATCCGTCGCTGCTTCGCAGCGCCACCTTTCCCCCCTCCGGAGGGAAAGGAAGGGAGCGTTGCTGGACAAGCGTTGCCGGCAAAAAGCTTGGCGCCTTCCTCTACCCCGTCGATCGGGGGAGAGGTGGCTCGGCGAAGCCGAGACGGAGTGGGGGTCGACCAGCGCTACATTAGACAATGCATGCGCCAAGCGGCACGGAGCGTCTGCGATTGGCTTTTCCGTCGATTTCGGGCAAACCTCGTCGCCTGTAAACCGACATGGAGAAGCGTGATGTTCCGATGGGGTGTTCTGTCGACGGCGAAGATCGGCCGCGAGCAGCTTTTGCCGGCAATCGTGGATTCGGAAAACGGCGTCCTGTCGGCGATCGCCAGCCGCGACCTGTCGAAGGCCAAGGCTTTGGGCGAGCGTTTTGGCGCCCGCCACGCTTTCGGCTCCTATGAGGAGCTGCTTGCCTCGCCGGATGTCGACGGCGTCTACATTCCGCTGCCGACCTCGCAGCATGTCGAATGGACGGCCAAAGCCATCGAAGCGGGAAAACATGTGCTGGTGGAAAAACCTCTGGCGCTCGACGCCAGGGTCATCCCGCCGCTGATCAAGCTGCGCGACGAGAAGAAGGTGCTGGTCTGCGAGGCCTTCATGGTCGTCTACCACCCGCAATGGATCAAGGTGCGCGATCTCATCGCCGGCGGCGCCATCGGCCGGCTGCGCCACGTGCAGGGCGCCTTCTCCTACTACAATGTCGATCCCAACAACATGCGCAACAAGCTCGATCTCGGCGGCGGCGCGTTGCCCGATATCGGCGTCTATCCGACCGTGTCGACGCGCTTTTCGACCGGCAAGGAGCCGATCCGCGTGCAGGCGACGATCGAGCGCGACAAGACCTTCGGCACCGACATCTATTCCTCGATCCGGGCCGATTTCGGCGACTTCGAATTATCCTTCTATCTGTCGACGCAGATGGCGGCGCGCCAGGTGATGGTGTTCCACGGCGAGAAAGGCTTCATCGAGGTCTTCGGCCCGTTCAATGCCGGGCTCTACGAGCACCACCGCATCGAGCTGCACAACCAGAACCATACCGAGGCGCAGGTGTTCCGCTTCCCCGGCACGCAGCAGTACCGGCTGGAATGCGAAGCCTTCGTGCGCGCCGCCCAGGGCGGCAAGGACCGCGTCTTCACGCTGGAGGAATCGGTGCTCAACCAGAAAGTCATCGACGCCATCTTCCGCGCCGGCGAAAAGGACGGCTGGGAACCCGTCTGAACGCGATAAATTCGCCGGCTAATTCTGGGAGGAAAAATGGCTGACGCGGACGTGATCATTGTCGGCGCGGGGCTGGCTGGCCTCGTCGCCGCGGCCGAACTGGCTGACGCCGGCAAGAAAATCATCATCGTCGACCAGGAGCCGGAACAGTCGCTGGGCGGCCAGGCCTTCTGGTCGTTCGGCGGACTGTTCCTGGTCGATTCGCCGGAGCAGCGGCGCATGCGCATCCGCGATTCGCACGACCTCGCGCTCGAGGACTGGATGGGCACGGCCGCTTTCGACCGTCCAGAGGATTTCTGGCCGCGCAAATGGGCTGAAGCCTATGTCGGCTTCGCCGCCGGCGAAAAACGCTCCTGGCTGATCGAGCGCGGCTTGAAATTCTTCCCCGTCGTCGGCTGGGCCGAACGCGGCGGCGGCAACGCCGTCGGCCACGGCAATTCGGTGCCGCGCTTCCATGTTACCTGGGGCACAGGGCCCGGCGTGCTCGAACCTTTCGCGCTGCGGGTGCGCGAGGCGCAGAAGCGCGGGCTGGTCCAATTCCGGTTCCGCCACCGGGTCAACGAAATCATCCGCAGCCGCGATACCGTCACCGGGGTTCGCGGCCACGTGCTGGAACCGAGCAGTGTGGAGCGCGGACATAAGAGCTCGCGCGCCGTGGCCGGAGAATTCGAGCTTAGCGCGCAGGCGGTGATCGTCGCTTCCGGCGGCATCGGCGGCAATCACGAGCTGGTGCGCAGGAATTGGCCTGAGCGCCTGGGCACGCCGCCGAAACGGATGATCACCGGCGTGCCCGACCATGTCGACGGGAGCATGCTGGCGATCACCGAGGCAGCCGGCGGCAGGATCATCAACCGCGACCGCATGTGGCACTATGTCGAGGGCATCAAGAACTGGGCGCCTATCTGGACCGAGCACGCCATCCGCATCCTGCCCGGCCCGTCCTCGCTCTGGCTCGACGCGCGCGGCAAACGCCTGCCGGTGCCGCTCTATCCGGGCTTCGACACGCTGGGCACGCTCAGCCACATCATGCGCACCGGCTTCGACTATTCCTGGTTCATTCTGACCAAGAAGATCATCCAGAAGGAGTTCGCGCTGTCGGGTTCCGAACAGAATCCAGACCTCACGGGCAAGAGCTGGCGGCAGGTGCTTGGACGCGCGACATCGGGCATTCCCGGTCCGGTCAAAGCCTTCATGGAAAAGGGCGAAGACTTCATCGTCGAGGCCGATCTTTCGAAGCTGGTGGCGCGCATGAATGCGCTCGCCGGCGGCGGGCCGCTGCTGGACGTCGCCCAGGTCGAGCGCGAGATCCGTGCCCGCGATAGGCAGCTCGACAACCCGTTCTCCAAGGACGCGCAGATCACGGCGCTGCGCGGCGCGCGCACCTATCTCGGCGACAAGCTGATCCGCACGGCCAGGCCGCACAAGATGCTCGATCCGGCGAACGGCCCGCTGATCGCGGTGCGCCTCAATATCCTCACCCGCAAGACGCTGGGTGGGCTTGAGACCGATCTCGACAGCCGGGTGCTCGACGCCACAGGACAGCCTGTGCCCGGTCTCTATGCGGTGGGCGAAGTGGCCGGCTTCGGCGGCGGCGGCATGCATGGCTACGCGGCGCTGGAAGGCACCTTCCTCGGCGGCTGCATCTTTTCAGGCCGCAGCGCCGGACGGGCGGCGGCGGGTGCGGTGGTCTGAACGATCGAATGGTGTTGTCGCAAGTTCGTGAAAATTGGCCCCACCTTGTCTGCGGCATCATTCCGGCGATTGAATAGTCCTGGAAGTCGATGCCCGAAAAAGCGTGACGCTATGGGCGCGGTCTCGGGCTAGTTTGGACGTGTTCCCAAGCAAGAGCGTCTCACACGATGGGTACCCACGCGCTTTAACAGATGCTAATGTTCTCCGATACTCGGGAACGTCGCAATGTCCAAGATTTGCTTGTTGTGCGCGTGCCTTCTTTTTCTGGCCGGCTTGTCAACAGCGGCTTCCTCTGAGGTCCAGATCGCTCAACGCAGCCACAGATATGCGCTTGTCATCGGCAATTCGGCCTACCGGTATGCACCATCACTGCCCAACGGGGTGAATGATGCGAGCGCGATCTCCCGGGTTTTGCAAGAGACGGGCTTTGAGGTCACCCTCGGATTGGATGCTGACGCATCAACGTTCAGGGAACTCATCGGCAAATTCAGGCGAAACTTGCATCCGGGTGACGTCTCCCTTTTTTACTTCGCCGGACACGGGCTCCAAGCGAACGGGGAAAATTACCTGTTGCCCATCGATGCCGCCCTTCAACGTCCCGCCGACTTGGCTCTGGAGGCCGAGCGCCTGCAAGACATCATCGCCGCCATGACGGCCGAGGAAAATACCGCAATCGTCCTTCTCGATGCCTGTCGAGACAATCCTTTCGTTAAGCAATTGAGTGGACCGGGTCAAAGTCGCGGCCTTGCCATAGGAAAGGGACTGGGAGCCCTGGATGCTGGCAGGGGAGTTTTTATCGGCTTTGCAACACAGCCCGGCAACGTCGCTCTCGATGGGGCCGTCGATCATAGCCCGTTTGCAGACTCTCTCGTGAAGCGCATAAAAACTCCTTCGATCGACATTGAAATCCTTATGCGTCGCGTTCGGTTGGACGTCATGAACGCCACTTTTGGGAGGCAGGTCCCCTGGAGCAACTCATCCCTCGTGGAGCCCGGATTCTCATTCAACCCAGACGCCACGTCTAGTCAGTCTCCGGCAGAACCCTATCAGCCACACATCAACACCGCGACGGAGCTCGAATTTTGGAAAGCGATCAAGGATACATCCGATGTCTCGATGTATCGTGCTTATCTAGCGGCATTTCCGAACGGTGCATTCATCGAAATTGCAAAGAGCCGAATTGCCAAGTTCGAAGCACCTGCGCCGCCACGCAAAAAGAGTCTGCCGAAGAACGTCAGTCGTAAACCGCTAACCTCATTGCCTGTCACCGAACCCTCCGCCAATCGTTCGGCGGAAGCGACCGCAGCTGCTAAACCAGAATCCATTGGGCGATGCAGGGATGGCAACAAAGAGAGATGTCGCCAGAGATGCCGTGAGGGCGCAAGGCGTGCCTGTCGTAAGCTGCAACAGCTGGGAGGTTAGCAACCCCGATGGCTGCCTCGTGACCGACTTATGCGCCTCGCGGTGGTGTGTTGACCCGCGATCCGACGATGTGAGGGTATGCCGCGCTGGTGGCACCATGCGTTTGCCTTCGCTGTCGCAGACCACAGTGCGGGGCCACCGGCATGGCGCTTCCTGCGGTTCGTCATGATCTCGAAGCTTTTGGCCTTGAGAGAAGCGACCGTTGCCTCGACATCACCGTCGACCATGACGAGCACCGGCTCGGCGCTCGGTGCCACATCGGCCCATGTGATGAAATGCAGGTTCGGTGACCGCGAAGGGAAATACCACCTTTGACCCAGCGGCGGCGGCCACGATTACGTGAAGGGAGAACATAAGGCGCTTCATCGTTTCACGGAAACGGTGAAGCGCCTTATGTTTTTGTTTGTCGCAATTCCACACGGAAACAGCTCCCGCTTCTCCCGGAATTGCTTTCCTGAACGAACTCCAACCGCAATGAGAACGACATGCGCATTATCGTCTACGGCATCGGCGCGATCGGCGGCGCTATCGCGGCCCAGCTGAGTTTTTCCGGCCACACGGTCCTCGGCATCGCCCGCGGCAGGCAGTTCGATGCCATCCGCGCCTCGGGACTGTCGCTTTCCACCCCACAAGGCACCAGGACCGCGCGCTTTCCCGTCCATGCCGACCCGTCGGAGATTTCCTTCGAGCTGGACGATGTCGTGCTGCTGACGATGAAGACGCCAGATACGCTCGGCGCGCTGCAACGGCTCAACGCCGCCGGCTTGGCCGCGCAGCCGGTGTTCTGCTTCCAGAACGGCGTCGCCAACGAGGCGCTCGCCTTGCGTTTCTTCGCCAATGTCTATGGCGCGACAGTGATGCTGCCGGCCGATTACGACACGCCCGGCGAGGTCGCGGCCTATTTCGCGCCCAGGATCGGCGCCTTCGACATCGGCCACTATCCGTCCGGAACCGACGGCACCGTCGAGAAACTGTGCGGCATCCTCAGCGCGTCCGGCTTCATCGTCGAGGCGAGGGACAATGTGATGGAGAGCAAGTACCGCAAGCTGCTCGCCAATCTTCGCAACATCATCGATGCGGCGCTGGGCGACACCGAGCTGCAGCGGAAATGGTATGCCAGGGCACTCGCCGAGGCGGAGGCGGTGCTGGCTGCCGCCGGAATCGCGTGGGACAAGACCGACGCCATGGCCCGCGAGGAACTGACCATAACCGCTATTCCCGGCCGAACGCGCGTCGGGTCGTCGACGCTGCAGAGCATCGTGCGCGGGACCGGCTCCCTCGAAACCGACTTCCTCAATGGCGAGATCGTGCTGCTTGGGCGGCTGCACGGCATGGCGACGCCGGTCAACGCAGCCCTGTGCAAACTGTCGATCGAGCTGGCCAGCGGCCGGATGCTGCCGCAGTCGGCGGGCGACGATACGATCGCCTCCATGATCGGCGCGCCCGGCGGAGCCGGCTGATCGCCGGAGGCGATCAAAAGATAGAATCCAGCCTGAGAATCCTTTCGAGCCCATGGAACGTCTTCCTCATGCAGACCCGCGAACAGGAGACTCCTATGACCTACAATCTCATCCGCTACGGCGTGAAGGAAAATAGCATCGCCGAGAACCGGGCGCTGGTGGCGAAAGTGTTCGAGGCGCTGGACGAAGCGCAGCCGCAATCCGTGCGCTATCTGGTGCTCGAACTCGATAATGGCGAATTCGTCCACCTCGTCGGCTATGACAAGGACAGCTCGGCGCTGACCGAACTCGACGCGTTCAAGGCGTTCAGCGCCGATCACGCCGGGCGGCGTTCGACGCCGCTGGTGAGGGCGCCGGCAAGGATCGTCGGCAATTATCGTATGCTGGCCAGGGCCGATGAAGCCGTGCCCGCCTGACCTTGGCATTGGCGAGGCGAGAAAGAGGACGATGAGCTTGGCAGGGTTCGGCCGCGCGGAACTTGAAGCCATGCTCGTCGGCCTGCGCCCGAAACTGCACCGCTATGTCGCGCGCATGGCGGGCTCCGCCATCGAGGGCGAGGACATCGTGCAGGAGGCGGTGGTGAAGGCGCTCGCCGCATATGACGGCGGCGCCCTGGTCGAACGCCCCGAGCAGTGGCTGTTCCGCATCGCCCACAATGCGGCGCAGGATCATCTGCGCCGCCGCCAGCGGGAGCGCTTGCGCATGACCGAAGCCGACATGACCGAAATTGAAGATATCTCCGCCAACGCGGAGGTTCGGCTCGCGGCGGCGGCAAGCCTGCGCAGCTTCATGCAGCTTACGCTGGCGCAGCGCAGCGCCGTGATCCTCGTCGACGTGCTTGGCCTCACCTTGCATGAGACCTGCGAAGTGACAGGCGCGACGCTCGCCGCCACAAAGGCGGCGCTGCATCGCGGCCGGGCTGAGTTGAAGGCGCTGGCTTCGGCGCCGGCCGACGTCGCGATGCCAAGACTCGAACCGGAAGAAGAGCGCCGGCTGCGCCGCTACATCGACCTGTTCAATGCGCGCGATTTCGACGGGGTCAGGGCGCTGATCGCCGAGGACGTCCAGGTCGACGTCGTCAACCGCACCCGCCTCAACGGCAAGAAGGAAGCCTCGACCTATCTCGGCAATTACGAGCGCCTCGGCGACTGGGCACTGTCGCTCGGCTTCGTCGAGGCCCGGCCGGCGATCCTGATCCGAAATCCGCAGGTGGGGGGAGCGCCGCGCGGCTTCATGCTGATCGACTGGCGCGGCGAAGAGGTCGTCCAGATCCGCGATTTCCGCCACGCCCCTTACTGCATCGCGGAAGCCGACGTCCTCTTCGTCCCCGGCGAACAGGGATGACCGTCGCCGGGCCGCGTTTGGGCCTTCGAAGTCGATCTCCTGCCGGCAAACGGTCATAACCGACCCGACAACTGCAGCACTATCAACATAGATGTTTGAAACATCAATCCTTGACGTTAGAACATTTTAATGTAGGCTACAGCACCGACACCTCATATCTCAGAACTGAACGAGAGAGTCGTCGGTGATAACCGCACCGCAATTGCGCGCCGCAAGATCCCTGCTCGGCATCGATCAACGCCGGCTTGCCGAATTGTCCGGCCTGTCGGTACCGACAATCCAGCGCATGGAAGCCAGCGGCTCGATCATCCGGGGCAATGTCGATTCGCTGATGAAGCTGATCGCAGCGCTCGAAGTGGCCGGCATCGAGCTGATCGGGGAAGGCGCGGCCAGCCAGGGCGGCGGGCGCGGCGTGCGGCTGAAGGCCGGCTTCGATCCCGCCAAGGCGTCCGAGACCGTTGGCGACGATGCCGAGCCGGGCGGGAGCCCGCCGTGAATTCGACCGTCGCGCTTCTGCTGTGCGGCCCTGCCGCGTTTCTGGCATCAGCCATAATGGCCGCGGCCGCCAGCCGGCTCGCCGCCGCGACTCGACTGGTCTATGGCGCGACGCTTGCCATTTCAGCCGTGCTGCTCGTGACTGCCGCCAGCCATCTCGCCGGCAACCTCGGCGAGGCCTCCGCCACTTTGCCGCTTGGCCTGCCCTGGACCGGCGCCCGGTTCCGGCTCGACGGCCTGTCGGCGTTCTTTCTCGTCGTCGTCAATTTTGGCGGGACGATCACCAGCCTCTACGGCCTCGGCTACGGCCGGCATGAATCCCAGCCGCACCGGGTTCTGCCGTTCTATCCCGCCTTCCTCGCCGGCATGAACCTCGTGGTGCTGGCCAACGACGCCTTCAGCTTCCTGTTGTCCTGGGAATTCATGTCGCTCGCCTCCTGGGCGCTGGTCATGGCGCATCACCGCGATGAGGCCAACCGGCGGGCCGGCTACATCTACCTGGTGATGGCAAGCTTCGGCACGATGGCGCTGCTGCTTGCCTTCGGCCTGCTGGCCGGGCCGGCGGGAACCTATGCGTTCGACGCGATGCGGACGGCGCATCCGGATCGGTTCGCCGCTGGCGCGGTGCTGGTTCTCATGCTGCTCGGCGCCGGCTCCAAGGCCGGCCTCGTGCCGCTGCATGCCTGGCTGCCGCTTGCCCATCCGGCGGCACCCAGCCACGTCTCGGCGCTGATGAGCGGCATCATGACCAAGGTCGCCATCTATGGCTTCATCCGCGTGGTGTTCGACCTGCTTGGCGAACCGGCTTGGTGGTCCGGCGTCGCGGTGCTTCTCATCGGCGGCGTGACGGCGGTGCTCGGCATCCTGCACGCGCTGATGGAAAAAGACCTCAAGCGGCTGCTTGCCTATTCGACCATCGAGAATATCGGCGTCATATTTGCCAGTCTCGGCCTGGCGCTGGCCTTCAAGGCGAATGCCATGCCGTCGGCCGCGGCGCTGGCCTTCACCGCGGCGCTCTTCCACGTGCTCAACCACTCCTTCTTCAAGAGCCTGCTGTTCTTCGGCGCCGGCGCCGTGCTCTCGGCAACCGGCGAACGCGACATGGAAAAGCTCGGCGGCCTCATCCATCGCCTGCCGGTGACCAGCTTTGTCTTCCTGATCGGCTGCGTCTCGATCTCGGCGCTGCCGCCCTTCAATGGCTTTGCCTCCGAATGGCTGGTCTTCCAGGCCATATTGCGCAGCCCCGAGCTGCCGCAATGGGGGCTGAAAGTGATCGTGCCAGCGGTCGGCGGCATGCTGGCGCTGTCGGCCGCGCTGGCCGCGGCCTGCTTCGTCAAGACATTCGGCATCACCTTCCTTGGCCGGGCGCGGTCGGCGGCGGTGGAACGCGCGCACGAAGTCGATCGCTGGTCACTGGCGGCGATGGCCGTGCTTGCCGCCTTCTGCCTGCTCGCCGGCATCCTGCCGGGCTTCGTCATCGATAGCCTGTCGACGGTGACGCTTCCGCTCGTCGGCGAGCGCATGCCGGTCCAGATGGCGCAGCCCTGGCTGTCGATCGTGCCGATCGCCGAAAGCCGCAGCTCCTATAACGGCCTGCTGGTGCTCGTCTTCATCACCGTCTCGGCGTCGCTCGCGGCCTTCTTCATTCACCGCTTCGCCTCGCATGCGCTGCGCCGGGGCATCGCGTGGGGATGCGGCTTCCCTGACGCGGTGCCGGCCGCGCAATACACGGCCGTCAGCTTCGCGCAGCCCATTCGCCGCGTCTTCGGCGGCTTCGCGTTCCGCTCGCGCGAGACGGTGGACATGCCGGCGCCGGGCGCGCTGGAACCGGCGCGTCTCAAGGTGGAGATGCATGATGTGGCCTGGGAGGTTTTCTACCAGCCGATCACCGGCGCGATCGATTTCGCCACCGAGCGGCTGAACCACCTGCAGTTCCTGACCATCCGCCGCTACCTGACGCTGGTCTTCCTCTACCTCGTCATCCTGCTTCTGGTGCTCGCGCTATGGCCATGATCTCCCAACTGGCCGTGCAGGGCGCGCAGATGCTGGTCGTGCTTTTGCTGGCGCCGCTTCTGATCGGCTTCGTGCGCAAGGTGAAGGCGAGGCTGGTCAGACGGCAGGGGCCTTCGGTGATCCAGCCCTATCGCGACCTCGTCAGGCTGATGCGCAAGGAGGTCGTGCTGGCCGACAATGCCTCCTGGCTGTTCCGGGTGACGCCCTATTTGATCTTCGCCGCCACCTGGGTCGCGGCGGCGCTCGTGCCGACCTTCGCCACCGGCCTCGAGTTCAGCTGGACCGCAGATCTGATCGTCATCGTGGCGCTGCTCGGCAGCGCGCGCTTCTTCCAGGCGCTGGCCGGGATGGATGTCGGCACCAGCTTCGGCGGCATCGGCGCCAGCCGCGAGGTGATGATCGCGTCGCTGGCGGAGCCCGCGATGCTGCTCATCGTGTTCAGCCTGGCACTCGTTGCCGGCGCCACGCAGCTTTCGACGGTCGCCGCCTTCATGGGTTCGCCTGAGGTCGGATTGCGGGTATCGCTCGGCATGTCGCTGATCGCCCTGGTTATGGTGGCGATCGCCGAGAATGCGCGCATCCCGGTCGACAACCCGGCCACGCACCTGGAGCTCACCATGGTGCATGAGGCGATGATCCTGGAGTACTCCGGCCGCCATCTGGCGATGATCGAGCTCGCCACCTTCCTCAAGCTGCTGCTCTACATGTCGCTGATCGCCTGCGTCTTCCTGCCCTGGGGGCTTTACGGCGCAAGCGCAGGGCCGAAAGCACTGGCCGTCGGCGCCGCCGCCTATCTCTGCAAGCTCGCCGTGCTCGCCATCGTGCTTGCCGTGTTCGAGACGGCGGTCGCTAAGATGCGTGTCTTCCGCGTGCCGGACTTCCTGGGCGCGGCGCTGATGCTGGCGCTGCTCGGCACGCTTTTGCTGTTCGTCTCACGGAGCCTGTGATGAACGGTCTCACCTTCGACATCGCCCATCTGCTCGCCGGCAGCCTGGTGCTGATCTCCTTCATGATGCTCTACCAGGACCGCCTGTTCGCGCTGATCAACGTCTTTGCGCTGCATGCGGTCGTGCTTGCGCTCTCGGTGGCCTGGCAGGCCTATATCCAGGACGCGCATCACCTCTACATCACAGCGGCGATAGCGCTGGTCTTCAAGGCGATCGTCATTCCCGTCGGGCTGCATCGCATCATCCAGCGGCTCGGCATCCACCGCGACATCGAGACCGCGGTCGGCATCGGCCCGACCATGCTTGCCGGCATCGGGCTGGTGACGCTCTCCATGGTGCTGATGCTTCGGGTGACGCCCGAGGCCGACCCGCTCGCCCGCGAGGACCTCGCCTTCGCGCTGTCGATCATCCTGCTGGGCCTGCTGGTGATGGTCACAAGGCGCAACGCCGTCAGCCAGGTCGTCGGCTTCATGTCGCTGGAGAACGGTCTGGTGCTGGCCGCCACCGGCGCCAAGGGCATGCCGCTGGTCGTCGAGATCAGCGTCGCCTTCTCGATCCTGATCGCCTTCATCGTCATCGGCGTCTTCCTGTTCCGCATCCGCGAACGGTTCGATTCGGTCGACATCGGCGCGCTCGACGATTACCGGGGAGAACGCCGGTGACCGGGTTCTCCTTCGACGCGGTGGCCGCGATCCTTTTCATCCCGGCGGGCGCCGCGGCCATCCTGGCGGCAATGCCGAACTACCGCATGACAGCGACCGTCAATGTTGTGGCCAGCCTGCTCACCCTGCTTGCGGCGCTGTCGTTGTTCGTCACCGAGCGGCCGGCGCCGGGACAGTACCTCCTGGTCGACGACCTCAACATCGTCTTCATCGTGCTCAACACATTCGTCGGCTTCACCACCAGCGTGTTCAGCGCGTCCTACATCGCGCATGAGCTAGAAACCCGCCGGCTGACCGCGCCGAACCTGCGCTTCTACCACGCCATGTACCAGATCATGATGTTCGGCATGAACCTGGCCTTCGTGTCGAACAATATCGGCCTGATGTGGGTCGCGGTGGAGCTCGCCACGCTGACCACCGTGCTGATGGTCGGTATCTACCGCACGCATGAGGCGCTGGAAGCGGCGTGGAAATATTTCATCCTCGGCAGCGTCGGCATCGCGCTGGCCTTGTTCGGCACGATCCTCGTCTACATGGCCGCGCAGCCGGTCGTCGGCGAAGGCACCAACGCCATGGTCTGGTCGGTGCTGATCGAAAAGGCGGCGCATTTCGATCCGGCCCTGCTCAGCGTCGCCTTCATCTTCCTGCTGCTCGGCTACGGCACCAAGGTCGGCCTTGCCCCCTTGCATGCCTGGCTGCCCGACGCGCATGCCGAGGGCCCGACGCCGATCTCGGCGGTGCTGTCGGGCCTGCTGCTCAACGTCGCGCTCTACGCCGTGCTGCGCTTCAAGCTTTTGCTCGCGGCGAGCCCGCAGGCGATCGGACCGGGGCCGCTGATGGTCACGATGGGGCTGACCTCGCTGATTTTCGCGGGCTTCATGCTCTACCGCCGCCGCGATATCAAACGCCTGTTCGCCTATTCCTCGATCGAGCATATGGGCATCATCGTCTTTGCCTTCGGCATGGGCGGCCCGCTCGCCAACTTCGCCGGCCTGCTGCACATGGTCATGCACAGCCTGACCAAATCGGCTATTTTCTTCGCCGTCGGCCATATCGCGCAGGTCAAGGGCACGCAGAAGATCTCCGAGATCAGGGGCCTGACCGAAAGCCATCCGGGGCTCGGCTGGGCGCTCGTCATCGGCGTCGTGGCCATCGCCGGCCTGCCGCCGCTCGGCATCTTCATGAGCGAGTTCCTGGTCGTCAGCTCGACTTTCGCCAGGCATCCGTGGCTGGCGATCCCGCTGGTGTTCGGGCTGCTCATCGCCTTCGGCGCGCTGTTGCTGCGGCTGACGGGTCTCGCCTTCGGCGAGCCGCGCGGAGGCATGGCGCCGGTCGAGGCGTCCTATGTACCGATGTATTCGCACCTCGCTTTGGTGTTTGCCGCCGGCATCTATCTGCCGGCGCCGTTGGTGGCGTGGTTCCAGCACGTCGCCGGTATCCTGGGGTAGGCGCATGAGCAGGAAAAACATGCCCGCGCTCGCCGATATCATCGCGGCCGACCGTCAGGTCGAGCATCACGCGCCCTGGCCGCGCGCCGTGGTCGCCCCGAAGGCCTGGAACCTGGCCGTCGAGCAGCTCGCCGCCGGACGCTGGAGCCTGCTCGGCCTGTGGGGGGAGCCGGACAAGGTGCACATGGCACTTCTCGACGAGGCGCAGACCATCGGCGTGATCAGCATGGATTGCCGCGGCGGCCGCTACCCGTCGGTCGGCCAGCACCATTCGCCGGCGCTCCGGCTGGAACGCGCCGCGGCGGACCTGTTCGGGCTGGCGCCGCAAGGCCTGCCCGACAGCCGGCGCTGGCTCGACCATGGCCAATGGGGCGTCTCACATCCGCTGGCGGCGCGGCCCGGCGGGCCGGCGGTCGCGTCGTCCTACCGGTTCCTGACGGCCGAGGGCGAGGGCCTCCACCAGATTCCTGTCGGGCCGGTGCATGCCGGCATCATCGAGCCGGGGCATTTCCGCTTCACGGCTGGCGGCGAAACCGTGGTGCGGCTGGAGGAGCGGCTGGGCTATGTGCACAAGGGCATAGAAGGGTTGATGCAGGGCGCATCGATCGATCGTGCCGCGAAACTCGCGGGCCGGACTTCAGGCGACAGCACCGTCGCCTATTCGCTGGCCTTCGCCCGCGCGGTGGAGGCGGCGCTCGGCATCGCGCCGCCGCCGCGCGCGATCTGGCTGCGCGCGCTGATGGCCGAATTGGAGCGCCTTGCCAACCACCTGGGCGACATCGGCGCCATCTGCAACGACGCTGCCTTCGCGATCATGCATGCGCATTGTGGCGTGCTGCGCGAACGTGTGCTGCGCGCCGCCGATGCGGCCTTCGGCCACCGCCTGATGCGCGACCGCATCCTGCCCGGCGGCACGGCAGGCGATCTGAACGAGGCGGGGGCGGATGCCATCCGATCGCTGGTCGCGGAAATCAGGCGGCGCTTCCCGCATCTGGTGGAGCTCTACGACAACACCGCCTCGCTGCAGGACCGCACGGTGGCGACCGGCCGGCTAAAGGGCGAGCTTGCCCGGCAATATGCCGCCGGCGGCTATGTCGGGCGCGCCTCGGGCCGCGATTTCGACGCGCGCCGCGTGCCGGGTTACGCGCCCTATGACGAGCTCGCCTTCGATGTGCCGGTGCTGCAGGAGGGCGACGTCAACGCGCGCGTCTGGATCCGCGTGCGGGAGGTCGAGCAGAGCCTGTCGCTCGTTGAGCAGATTCTCGGGCGGCTGCCCGCCGGCCCGACCCTCGTCGAGGTCGCTGCGCTAGAAGGGGCCCGTGAGGGCATGGCGCTGGTCGAGGGTTTTCGCGGCGACATACTGGTTTGGCTGCGCATCGGCGAGGACGGCCTGATCGAGCGCTGCCACCTGCGCGACCCCTCATGGTTCCAGTGGCCGCTGCTGGAAGCGGCGATCGAAGGCAACATCGTCGCCGATTTCCCGCTCTGCAACAAATCATTCAACTGCTCCTATTCCGGCCACGACCTGTAGAACCATGCGAAAACTGCTCTTCGAAAGCCTGATCCGCCCGCCCCTGACGGAACGCCCGCCGCAAGTCAGCAATGCGGCCGTCGACGAGCTGGGGCGCGCGCTTGACGGCATGGCTCGCAGGAAACTCGGCCGGAGCCTGTCGATCCGCGCGGTCGACGCCGGCTCCTGCAATGGCTGCGAGCTCGAGATGCATGCGCTCAACAACGCCTTCTACGACATCGAGCGCTTCGGCTTCCGCTTCGTCGCCTCGCCGCGCCATGCCGATGTGCTGATGGTCACCGGGCCGGTCACCAAGAACATGCGCGAGGCGCTGAAGCGGACTTATGAGGCGACACCCAACCCGAAATGGGTGGTTGCGCTAGGCGATTGCGCCAAGGACGGCGGCTGCTTCGCCGGCAGCTACGCAGTGGTCGGCGGCGTGTCGGACGTGGTGCCGGTCGACCTGCACATCCCGGGCTGCCCGCCGCCGCCGATCGAGATCCTCAAGGGATTGATCGCCCTGCTCGACGGCGCGAACGGGAAGGCTGGAAAGGACGGCGCCGTCCAAGGCTGACTGCTGCAGGTTGCCGCCAATTCACGGCTCACCGATCGACCACCAGCCGCAGCACCCGTGACGCCGGCGAGAGCCGCACCTGCCTGCCCCAGTCGAAGGCGATGAAATCCTGCTCGATGCCGTCGGCGAAGATCACGCCGCCTTCGTTCATGCGCGAGGTAATGAAAAGGGGCTTCTCGGTGATCTTTCCGGCACGCAGTTTCGTGGCGGTGGCGATGCTCGGGAAGGGTTCGCGCACCCAGAAGCCGACCGCATGTTCCTCGCGGCCGAGCGACAGCTCCAGATGCGTCGCTTCCATGATCGAGCGCGCCCAGCCGGTCGCGCCGCTGCCGGAGGCGACGATGAGGCCGCTGGAGGAGTGATCCTCGGCCTCGCCTTCCGCCTCGATGCGGTAGCGGGCCGACTGGTGGCTGCGATGGCCGACGAATATCTCGTTGAGCGCAAGCAGCATCTCACCCGCTTCGAGCTCGGCCTGGACCATGGTGCGCGATTCCACCTGGACATCGCCGGCGCTGCTGGCGGTAAGCAGCCTGGCCAGCCTGCCGACGCCGATCCGGACCAGCACGCCGTCATAGAGATCGGGCGCGGGATTGACGCCGAGCACCGGCTGGCCGTTGAGATATTTGGCGACGTTGGCGACCAGGCCGTCCTGCCCGACGGCGACAATGACGTCGTCGGGTGAGAACAGGAAGCGGTTGAGGTCGGCGCGCGTCACCAGGGTCTGGCGCCAGTCGGCCGGCACCGTGGCGCGAGCGGTGCCCAGCACAGCGTGGAAACGATCGTGGCGGGCCTCGACGTCTTCTAGCCGCTGGCCGCGCGTCTCGAGGAAGAAGCGGGCCTGGCCGCGCGTCGCGTGGTGCGCGATCAGCAGCTCGTAATCGGTCTCGCGTGTCACGAAGACCGCGCGGGGAGGGTTCGCGGTCATTGATGCCCTCTGTCAGCGCGCCTCGATCACCGCCGGGCCCTTGCGGAACTCGCCAAGCACGGTGGCAAGCAGGTCGGGCGTGACGTTGACATGCTCGATCCTGTCCAGCTTGCCGGCGAGCTGCTGGGCGGCAAGGCCGAGCAGGATCGTGGGTGGCAGGTCGCGATAGATGGCGATATGCTGCCTTTCGGCTTCCGCCTTCGCGCCCTCGATGGCGCGGATGCGCTCGGCCTCGGCGCCGGCTTCGATCTGCTGCGCTTCGGCCGCGCCGGTAGCGCGATTGCGGGCGTTCTCGGCCTCCTCGGCGATGAGGAGCTTCTCGCGCCGCGCCAGCTCGGTCTTGTTCGCCAGCTCGTTCTCGGCGATCGCCCGCTCCTTCTCGACGGCCAAAGCGCGGCGCTGGAAAGTCGCCTCGTCGGCCTTCTGCTGCAGCGCCTCGAAGGTCGGCGTCTGCAGCGCACGCTCGAGCTCGCTGGTCGGCGTCAAATTGGTGAGCCTGACCGCGACGGCGGCGACACCAATGTCGGTCAGCGCCGGATCGGCGGCGACCAGGGCCTGCAGTCGCTCGCGCAAGGGCGCCGGGCCGGCATCGAGCAGCGCCCGCACCGGCGCTTGGCCGAGATATTGCTGCGCCGCCTGGTTGGCGATGCCGGCGATGCGGGCCTGGATTTTTTCGATCGGCTCGCCGCGCAGCTTGCCGGTCCTGAGATCGATGCTGAAATCGACGCGCTCTGCGAGCCGCGCCGGGTCGACGACATGCCAGCCAATCGTGCCCTGCACGGCGACGGTCTGGAAATCCTGGCTGCGGCCCTTGACGAAGAGCGTCATCTCGCGATCGTCCATCGGCAGCTCGGCGATGCTGGCTGTCTCCGGCACGAACCAGAAGACCAGGCCGCGGCCGCTCTGCATTTCGCGGCCATTGCGGTAGCGGATGACGTGGCTGCTTGCCTCGCTGCGAAGCTGGGCGACGAAGCCTAGACTGCGAATGGTGGCCATGGTGGTCTCTCCCTCAATCGGCCGTGGAAGGTTGGAAACGATAGAGCTCGGCCGGGCGGAAAGCGGCGCCCGATTCATAGGCGCCGGTTGCCTTGAGCCATCCTCTGTCGAGCTGTCGCCGGCGGAAGGCCGGCTTGTTGAGCGACGCGCCCAGGATCGCCTCATGCACATCCTGCAGCTGCCGCAATGTGAAGAGCTCGGGCAGCAGCGCGAAAGCGACATCGGAATAGTCGAGCTTGCCGCGCAGCCTGAGCATCGCCATCGTCAGGATATCGGCGTGATCGAAAGCGAGCGTCAGTGCCTCGTTCTCCGGCGAGAGCACGTTGACGGCGCCGCCGGTCTCGCCGACCCATGGCACTTCGACAGCAGCCGGCAGCAGCGCCGGCTTCGCGCTGAGGGCCGCGTCGAAGGCCCGCTCGGTAAGCAGCGCCAGATAGGCGACGCTGATGATGCGCATGCGCGGATCGCGATCCACCGCGCCGAACGTGTAGAGCTGTTCGAGATGCGCCTCGGCCATGCCGGCCTTTTCGCGCAGCACGCGCGCGGCGGCCGCATCGAGCGCCTCGTCGATGCCGACAAAACCGCCCGGCAGCGCCCAGCGGCCGGCATGAGGATGCTGGTCGCGCTTGACCAGCAGCACGGCCGGCCGGTTGTCGCGGATACCGAGCAGGACAAGGTCGACGGCCACCGAAGGCCGCTGGAAGGCGCTCGGGTCGTAGTCCTTGATGAAATCGGTCTCGTTCATCGCATGCACCATCTATAATACGCAAACTACATATATCTAATTTGCATATATGTCAACGAGCACTTCGCAATTACCGGACAAGCGGCTGGAATGCCGTCTGGGCGGGAGAGGTATCCATAGGCCGTGCGTCGCGGCAGTGTTCCTATGCCGCTAGGGGTTCATACAATCGCCATCGCCTAACGAACGTTCGGCCAGCCCCGAAGGGCGATCTCCGCGACCGCTTGCAATTGCTTTTTGTTCGCCCCATCAGCCGACAATATCGCCATTCCGTATATCAGCGCGGAAAGGTACCGAGCGAGATCCGCAGGTCGCGCGCTGGCCTGCAACTCGCCCTCGGCCTGCGCGCGCTGCAGTCGTTTTAGAATGCCTGCCTCCCCGCGGCGGCGGCGAGCGGCCAGATCGCCCCTGACCGCCTGCGATATCGGGCTGACAGACAGCGCTCCTTGGACACCCAGACAGCCTTGCGGATTGCGGCTGTCTCCGTGCAGCTCGACAGGCCCGGTCATCAGGAGCCTGATTGCTTCCTCGAGCACCGTGGCTTGCTGGGCCGCGTGCCTGTAAGCGCCCGCCCGGCTCTCATAGCGATCCATGACGCGCTGGAACAAGGCCTCCTTGCTGCCGAAGGCGGCGTAAAGGCTGGCGCGGGTGATGCCGAGCGCTTCGGTAAGGTCGGCAATTGAAGTCCCCTCGTAGCCATGGCGCCAGAAGAGCTGCACCGCACGGTCGAGCGCCTGGTCGATGTCGAATTCGCGTGGTCTTCCTGCTCCCATGTCAACTCTCCGACTCAACGTCTTCATGATAGTGCTTGCCTAATGTAGAATGATCGATCTAGATTTCAGCATCTATGGATCGACATGGTGGGGGGAAAGATGCTTGGCAAGGTGGTGGCGCTCTCGTTGCTCCTGGCGATAACAGCGCCGATGACTGCTCACGCGGAAGGCGGCACCTTTCCGGGTTTCCGCACTGAAATGGTGGCCGCGAACGGGGCCAAAATCTATGCGCGCATCGGCGGATCGGGGCCGGCCGTGGTGCTGATCCACGGATTTGGCGACACCGGCGACATGTGGAAGCCGCTGGCTCTCGATCTCTCCAAGGATCATACCGTCATCGTTCCGGATCTGCGCGGCATGGGACTTTCCTCGATCCCGGAGAGCGGCTACGAAAAATGGAACCAGGCCGCCGACATCCGGGCCGTGCTCGATCATCTGGGCGTCGGAAACGCCGATATCATCGGGCACGACATCGGCACGATGGTCGCTTATGCCTACGCGGCCCGCTATCCTGAAAAGACGGACAAGCTCGTCGTCATGGATGCGCCGGTGCCGGGCATTCCGCCCTGGAACGATATCGTGCGAGATCCAAGGCTGTGGCATTTCGACTTGGGCGGTCCCGACATGGAGCGCCTCGTGCGCGGCCGCGAACGCATCTATCTCGACAGGTTCTGGAACGACTTCGCGGGCACGCCGGCAAAAATCGACGAGGCGACCCGCCGGCACTACGCGAAACGCTATGCAAGGCCCGGCGCCATGCGCGCCGCCTTCGCCCAGTTCCGATCGATCCGTAAGGACGCCGTCGACAACCAGGCCACCCTGGCCAGGAAATTGCCGATGCCCGTGCTTGCCATCGGCGGCGCGAAATCCTTTGGCGAGACGGAGGCGGTCGTGATGCGCAACGCGGCCACCAATGTGACCGAAGTCGTCATCCCCGAGTCCGGGCACTGGCTGATGGAAGAGGCTCCCGGACCGACAATCAGCGCCGTGCAGGAATTTTTGAAGCACAACTGATCCGGGGCCTGTCGAGGAAGCCGATGGCCTTCACCAGGGCCAAACCTTGTTCCGATGTGAAAGATGGCCGCGATGACGTCATTCGCTTTTGGCGTCGAGAAAGCGATGCCTCAAAAGAAGCCCCGCGAGGATGCGTAGTCCTCCGCGTGCAGATGCACCATTGAGACGGCCGTTCGAACAATTTCGAGGCTTTCGGCCGGCGATCTGTTAATAAATCATGCGATATGGCACAGATATTGCCGGCCCAAAGCAGTCTGGGAAAGTGAGCTGTTACAATGCGCCACACACCCGACGAGGCATTACAACTCGTCATTCACAATGACGACCAGACGCCGTGGGCGTTTGTGGTCGATCTCATATGCTCGGTGTTCAGCCGATCGGAGGCGGAGGCCGAAGCCTTGACCGCGACGGTATCGCAACAGGGAAAGGCCGTGTGCGGCAGCTATCCATCCGCGGTCGCGAAGGCGATGCTGGAGGCGGCTGAGCAGCGCATCAAGGCGGCCGGTCATCCGCTTCGCATCACCGCGGCTCCCGGCGAAACCGATGCCGTAGCCGCCACCGGCCGGCCGACACGGGTTTCGCTTCGCGTCACCGCAGCTTCCGACGGAGCCGCGCCCGCCATCGGCCATCCGGCACAGGATTCACGCGAAAGGAAGTTCAAATACGCCCACGAGGCAATCGCCTGGCATTTTTCCGGGCTGGCGCATGACGAGATCATCGCGACCTCGCGCCAGTTTCCCGGCCATATGCGCGCCGACGTGCAGGTGGCGCTCGACAAATTGTTCTCGGCCTCGCCCATTCGCTTCTTCGGCCTATACGAGCAGCACCGCTATGAGACGCTGACCTATGCCGCGTTGACAAAGGACGGACAATACGCCGTCACCATCTCGGCGGCGCAATTCCAGGAGGTCGACATCGGCGAAAGCGAGCCGGTCAAGTGCCTCAACAACGGCTTATGGCTCAACCGCGACGGCGACCTGCATTACGCGGTGGTGCTGTCCTTTCACCGCGAATATGGCCGCGAAGCCGGAACCTGCGTCGAGATCGCCGTGCCAGCGGGCGAGGCCGGCGTGGCGCTGGTGGACCGCTGCTTTGCGCAGTTGGAGGCTGCCATCAACGCCGCGCGCTCCTATCGCGGCAAGGTTCTCTCGCTCGAAACGGAAGGCGACTATCAGGGCCGCTCCAAAGGCGTGATGGTGCATCGGCTGCCGCAGGTGCAGCGCGACGCGGTCATCCTGCCGGAACAGACTTTGAGGCTTCTCGACCGCAACGTGATCCGATTCATCGAAAGCCGGGAGGCGCTGCGGCGGCTTGGGCAATCCACCCGCAAGGGCATCCTGCTCTACGGCCCTCCGGGCACCGGGAAGACGCACACTATCCGCTACCTCGCCGCCAATCTTCCCGGCCACACGACCCTGATCATAACGGCGGGACAGATGGGCCTTCTGTCGCAATACATGACCCTGGCGCGCCTGCTGCAGCCGACCACCGTGGTGATCGAGGACGTGGACCTAATCGCCCGCGACCGCGAGACCATGGGCAGTCCCTGCGAAGAATCCCTCCTCAACACGCTGCTCAACGAGATGGACGGATTGAAGGACAATGCCGACATCCTGTTCGTGCTGACCACCAACCGGCCCGAACAGCTGGAAGTGGCGCTCACAGGACGCCCGGGACGCATCGACCAAGCTATCGAGGTGCCGCTGCCGGACGACGCCTGCCGGGAAAAGCTGGTACGCCTCTATGGCGGCGGGCTGAAACTTTCCGACGGGATCGTGAGCGAGGCGGTGGCGCGCACGAAGGGCGTCAGCGCGGCTTTCATCAAGGAACTAATGCGCCGCGCCGCGCAGACCAGCATCATGCAGGGCGACGGAGAGGCCGTGACCTCCAGGGATCTCGCCGAGGCCCTGGACGACATGCTGTTCACCGGCGGCCGGCTCAATGTCAGGCTGCTTGGCGGAGCAACCGAGGAGATTTCCGGCTAGTGAGCCAGTGTCGAATTGGGCGGGTGACGTTGAGCGCCATTGCCTGGCAATGACGGCGTTCTGATTGCCGGGCCGCAAGGCGGCGGCAGTCTCACAGAACCGTCCTCATCCACGCCAGGAAAGACTCCGTCACTGCGGATCGCGGATTGTGCTGCATCCACACGGCATAGAAGCTGTAGCCCGGCAGGGACAAGGGATGCGCCTTGACGAGCGAGCCGTTCTCCAGCTCGCGGCCGACCACGACGTCGCTCAGGATCGCGATGCCTTGCCCGGCGACGACCGCGTCGATCGCATGCAGTTCCTCGCGGAAGCTCAAATCCCATGCCTTGTCCGGGATCAGCTCCGGATCGATCGAACGAGCCGTCGCCAGCCAGCGGCGCCAGGTCGGCGCGTCCGGATCCCGGTTCATCCAGTCGAAATGGATCAACGGATAGCGCAACAGATCGGCGGCACGCTCGATCGTCCGCCCGTCGCTTGCCAGCAATCGCGGACTGCAGATGGGAAAGAAGGAATCGCGGCACAGCTCCTGCCCCGAAAATCCCACAGGCGGTCGCCGTGTGTAGCGGATCGCCACGTCCGCGGCGCCGGCGCGCAGATCGAGGACGGCGTCCGTTCCGATGATCTCCAGCGGCACGGCCGGGTTGGCCTCGCGCCACTTCGGCAAGCGGGGCACCAGCCAGCGGCTGGCGAAAGCGTTCGGGCTCGTCACCCGCAGCGGCGCCTCAAACAGGCGCGCTCCCGCGCTCGTCAGCGTGAGCGGGCGCGGCCGGCGCTGAAACAGCTTGCGGCCGCATATCTGTTCCAACAGGCGGACCTGATGGCTGATCGCCGTCGGCGTCACGCCGAGCTCCGCCGCCGCAGCCTTGAAGCTGCCGTGCCGCGCGGCGGCCTCGAAGGCATGCAAGGCGCGGAGCGGCGGACTGTTCCTCATGCCGGCAATGTAGATGAATTTCGTTCATCCAGGAGCTAAGATTTTTGCTTTTGCAGAAGGCTTGGCGCTGTGAGACCGTTCATCCCATTGGAACCGGGGCGACGACGATGGAGCTTCCACAACAGACCTACGTGCTATCGGGCTTGTCCCACGCCTCGACTACGGCGATCGAACGGCTGCGACAGGGCTTGCGAGGCGAACTGGTGTTGCCGGCGGACGCAGGCTACGACCAGGCGCGCAGGGTCTGGAACGGGGCGATCGACAAACGCCCTGCCGCAATCGTCTTTTGCGCCAATCCCGATGACGTCATCCTAGCTGTGACCTGTGCCAGATCACAAAACTGCCTCGTGGCCGTCCGCAGCGGTGGCCACAACGTCGCCGGCCTGTCGGTGTGCGACGACGGCATGGTGATCGATCTATCGCGCATGAAGAAGATCGTCGTCGACCCCGAACGCCGCATCGCCAGGGCCGAAGCCGGACTGACCCTTGGCGAGTTCGACGCAGCGACACATGCGCATGGGCTCGCGACGACCATGGGCGTCAACGGCGACACCGGCATTGCCGGCCTGACGCTGGGCGGCGGCTTCGGCAAGCTCGGCCGCAAGCACGGCCTGAGCTGCGACAATCTGATCGCCGCCGAAATCGTCACCGCCGACGGACGCCTGCTGCGGGCAAGCGCCGGCGAGCACCCCGATCTGTTCTGGGCCTTGCGGGGCGGCGGCGGCAATTTCGGCATCGTGACGGTCTTCGAATACCGGCTACACCCGCTCGGCCCGGCGCTTCTCGTTGGCT
The DNA here is from genome assembly GCF_002295065.1 of Mesorhizobium sp. WSM3859. Lineage (GTDB taxonomy): Bacteria > Pseudomonadota > Alphaproteobacteria > Rhizobiales > Rhizobiaceae > Mesorhizobium. Next base: position 105,272 of record NZ_NSGG01000010.1, on the reverse strand, counting down.
CTGTGCTGCATGCCTACGATCATGCGCGCGAGGCTATGCGATTCTATGACAAATTCTCGTGCAACGCTCCGGACGAGGTGAGCGTCGATGCCGCGCTCGTCACGCTGCCCTCGGGCGAGCGTGGCTTCAGCATCTCGGCCTGCTACGCCGGGCCGCCCGAGGCGGGCGAGCCTGTCATCGCGCCGCTGATGGAATTCGGATCCCCTGTCGAAAGTCGTCTCCAGGCCATCCCCTACCTCCAGATCCAATCGGCGGGCGACAGCCTCTTTCCGCGCGGGCGACGTTATTACTGGAAGGCGCAGTTCCTGCGCGAAATCAGCGACGGCGCGATCGAGGCGCTGCTCGAGACTTACGCCAAGGCTCCCAATCGCTCGTCCCTGCTGGTCTTCCAGCAGGTCGGCGGCGCGATCGCCCGGGTGCCCGCATCGGACTCGCCCTACGCCAACCGCGACGCGGCGCTCGACTGCTTCCCGATCGCCATCTGGGACGACCCGGCAGACGACGCGGCCAATATGGGCTGGGCACGCGAGCTGTGGAATGCGGTCCAGCCATTCTCAACCGGCGGCGTCTATGCCAACAATCTGGGCGACGAGGGTGACGAGCGGGTGCGGGATGCCTATGGTGTCAATTACGCGCGTCTCGCCGCCGTCAAGAAGCAGTACGACCCGACCAATTTCTTCCGACTGAACCAGAATATCAGGCCTGGATAATTCGAAAAAATGAGTGGGGGAACCGTGCGCAGCCGCTGGACGATCCTTGCTGTGCTTTTTGTCGCCCGCGCCGCAATTGCGGTGCAATTCCAGAGCATTGCGGCCATCGCGCCGGAGCTGGGCAAGGCGCTCGATGCAAACCTCGCTGACATCGGAGTACTCATCGGTCTGTACTTCGCCCCGGGCGTTGCGCTCGCGCTTCCCGGCGGCGCGATCGGCAGGCGCTTCGGCGACAAGGCAAGCGTGCTCGCCGGCCTGGTGATGATGCTGGCCGGCGAGATGCTGCTTTTCGCCTCGACCTCATGGAGCGTGCAGATCGCGGGACGGCTGATCTCCGGGATCGGAGGCGTGCTGCTGAACGTGCTGATGACCAAAATGATCGTCGACTGGTTCGCGGGCCGGCGGATCGCCACGGCCATGGCGATCTTCATCAACTCATGGCCTCTGGGCATCGCTCTCACGCTCGCCGGGCTGCCGCTGATACAGGCGCAATTCGGCATAACGGGGACGCAGATCGCGGTGATGGTGCTCATCGTCGCGGCGCTCGCGCTGATGGGGTTCCTGTACCAGCCACCCGGACCCGCCGCCGCCCCGGCTTCAGCGGAAGGCTCGCGGCTTGCGAAGCCGGTCGTCTGGGCCGTGCTGCTGGCGGGCCTGATCTGGGCCTTCTACAATGTCGGCTTTGCGATGATCTTCAGTTTCGCGCCGTCGATGCTGGTCGAGCGCGGCTGGTCGACCGCCGCCGCCGGCTCGGCTGTCAGCATCGTGCTGTGGCTCGCGGCCGTTTCCGTTCCCTTCGGCGGCTATCTCGCGGACCAAACCAGGAGCCGCAACGCCATGCTGGCGACAAGCTGTCTCGCTTTCGCGGCCTTGGTCCTCTTGCTGTGGCGCGGTTCGGCTGTGCTGCCCACCGTAGTCGCGCTCGGCCTGGTCTGCGGGCTGCCGGCCGGAGCCACATCATGAGCCTGCCGGCGCGGGCGCTGGCGCCGGCGAGACGCGCGCTGGGAATGGGGCTCTTCTACTCGGTCTACTACGCCACGATGCTGATCGCGCCTTGGCTCGGCGGCAAGCTTGCGCTTTGGGCTGGCGGCGCCGGCGCGGCCCTCGGCCTTGGCTCGGCGGCTCTTCTAGCCTGCCCGGTCCTTTTGTGGGGGTTCGAACGCCGGCTGCTCGTGCAAGCCCGAACGGCACCGCAGGCGGGCTGAGTTTTTTCGACGGACCTCGGCGCGCCCGACATGGCATGATCACGCAGGAATATAGGCCAGCCTCATCACATCCTGGTCGATCCGATCACTGGCGATAAGCCGGAGCGGCGGCCGGGGTCCGGCGAAATAGGGCTTGCCACGGCCAAGCACGACCGGATGCAGGTAGATCCGATATTCGTCGATCAAGCCGAGGTCGGTGAGGCTTCGCGCCAGGTCAGGGCCGGCAAGGGCGATCTCGCCGTCGCGATCGGCCTTCAGCTTGCGCATCGCGCCCTCAAGATCCTCTCCGACGAGGCTGGCGTTGGGACCGACCGATTGCAACGTGCGCGAGACGACCCATTTCGGCTGGTTCCGCCACGCCGCCGCGAAGGCCTGTCGATCGGCATCCCATTCCGGACGATCGTCGTCCCAGTAACGCATGATCTCATACATGCGGCGGCCGTAGACGCTGCCCGCCTTCCTCCGCACATCCTCGATGAAATGGCGGAAGAGCGTGGGGCTTGGCCCAAACTCCGTATGATCGACGTAGCCGTCCAGCGACTGGTTCATTCCAAACACGAGCCTGGCCATCGCCTGTTCCTCGCATGGCATCCGCGCAATCTGATTGCGTTGTGCGATCGGTTCAGGTTAAGCCGACTGGTTTTATTTCGCAATTGGTTTTTGGCGCGTGCGTGAACGCAGCACGGGGATGCGGCCAGTCCGCCCGCCCACCTTCGAGTCCCCTTGCAAGAAACTCAGGCGACCACTGCCAGGCCCGGCGAAGCGGTAACCCGGCTTCAGGATTTGCTCCTGCTGGTGAGCACTAACATCTCCTCATAACCCATAACGGGCCAGCTGGGCGACGTCTCTCTATGTGTCGAAGCAGCCAAGCTTTCCGCCGACCCTCGGAGAATGATGATGCCCGCCCCGTTCCTATCGCTCACGCGGCCGCACCTGCTTGCCGATTTTGCGGCTGCGGGCGTCCTCTCCCTGCTTTCCGCGAGAGCGGATGCGTCCGTCGATGACGAGGCGGCTGGCCGTCCCGTCCATTCGGTTGCCTTCAGCCAGGCGCTGATTGGCGTTCAATCCGCAGCAAGGAAGGATGACATGACTGCACAAGCAAAACGGCTCTACACCGGCAAAGTCCGCACTACCGGTGGTCGGGAGGGGGCGTCCCGCAGCTCCGACGGGAGGCTGGATATCCGGCTGTCGACACCCGGAGGTCCCGGCAGCGGCACCAATCCGGAACAGCTGTTTGCGGCCGGCTGGTCGGCCTGCTTCGAGGGAGCGATGGCGATCGCCGCCCGCAAGATGAACGTCGTGCTGCCTGCCGGCACAGCAATCGACGCTGAGGTGGATCTGAATGTTGATGAAGGTGCATACTTCCTCAACGCGCGCCTCAATGTGAGCCTGCCGGGTCTCGACCCCAACGTCGCACGAGCGGTCGTCGACGCGGCCCATCAGACCTGTCCCTACTCGAAGGCCACGCGTGGCAACATCGATGCCGAAATCAACCTGATCTAGCTCGGTCCCGATTGTCGGTCGGACCTGACTAAACCTCACAGCAAGGCGGTGCACCAATGAATGCAATCAGAACTCCGGAAGACATCGACCATTCCCGCCGGCGCCTGTTCGGCATCGCCGCCGCGACCTTGGCGGCCGCGCAACTCGGCGCGATCAGTGGTGCGAGCGCACAAGGGGGCGAGCCGAAAGCCATCGTCTCAGGCTCCATAAAGCCGCGGACTTCATTTGCATCGCTGAAGCAAATCGACGCGGGCCTGCTGAACATTGGATATGCCGAGGACGGCCCTTCAGACGGCGCTCCTGTCATCCTTCTGCATGGCTGGCCCTATGACATCTACAGCTATGTCGACGTCGTACCGCTGCTTGCGGATGCAGGCTACCGCATGATCGTGCCCTATCTGCGCGGGTACGGCACGACGCGCTTCCTGTCGGATGCCACTGTCCGAAACGGCCAGCAGGCGGCCGTCGCCGTCGACATCATCGCCTTGATGGATGCGCTCGGCATCCAGAAGGCGGTCGTCGCGGGCTACGACTGGGGAGGGCGGACTGCCAATATCATTGCCGCGCTGTGGCCGGAGCGCTGCAAGGCCATGGTGTCTGTCAGTGGATATCTGATCGGCAGCCAGGCTGCTAATGTGGCGCCGCTACCGCCGCAGGCCGAGCTCCAATGGTGGTATCAGTTCTATTTCGCCACCGAGCGCGGCCGTGCAGGCTATGCGAAAAACACGGACGACTTCGCCAAGCTGATCTGGAGGCTCGCCTCTCCGCAGTGGCAGTTCGACGATGCCACTTTCGCGCGCAGCGCGGCAGCCTTCGCCAATCCGGACCATGTCGATGTCGTCATCCACAATTACCGTTGGCGTCTCGGCCTCGCCGCAGGCGAACCCAAATACGACGAGATGGAGAAGAAGCTCGCCACCTTTCCGATGATCGGCGTTCCCACGATCACAATGGAAGGCGATGCCAACGGCGCGCCGCATCCGGACCCTGGCGCCTACGCCAAGCGATTTTCCGGCAAATACGAGCACCGGCTGATCACGGGCGGCATCGGTCACAACCTGCCGCAGGAAGCGCCCCAGGCTTTCGCTCAGGCAGTCATCGACGTCGACCGGCTCTGAGCGCTCGGCAGAGGGAAGATTGCGATGAGAGGCGTTGGTATCGCATTGGCCGGGCTGGCAGCGATATTGGCTGCAGGGGCGTGCGCTACGCGTGAAGCCGGTGCGGGTTCGGACACGACCAATGCCTCCCCGATCTACGGCGTGACGATCCCCGCTGGCTACCGGGGTTGGGAGCTGGTCGCCCCGGCGTTGGAAGCGGACCCGCTGAACGAGCTTCGCGCGGTCGTCGCGAACAGGGTTGCGATCGAAGCATATCAGGCTGGCAGGCTGCCGTTTCCAGACGGCACTGTCCTCGTCAAGCTCGCGTGGAAACGGGCGCAATCGGCCGAATTCGAACCCGCTTCCGTTCCCGGCGCGGCGACGACAGTCCAGGTCATGGTCAAGGATTCGAAGAAATACGCGGCTACGGGCGGATGGGGCTTCGGCAGGTTCGTCGACGGCAAGCCGGTCGATGAAGCCCAGCACCAGACCTGCTTCGCCTGCCATGAGGCGCGCGTTCAGGGTCACGATTATGTCTTCACGCGGCTTGCGCCGTAGTTCAACCATGAACACGTTCAGACGAAGACACTCATGAAGGACATTCAGATGAAAATACTGCTTGCAGCCTTGGCGATCACCAGCGCCTTTTTCGGCAATGCGTACGCGCAGGCCGACAAACCCACCATCGTCCTGGTTCACGGCGCGTTCGCGGATTCGTCGAGCTGGAACGGCGTCGTCAAAATCCTGGAGAAGGATGGCTATCCGGTCGTGGCTGTCGCCAATCCGTTGCGTGGCGTCAAAAATGACGCCGGCTACGTCGGCGACATCCTTGGCTCCATCAAATCGCCTGTCGTCCTCGTTGGGCATTCCTATGGCGGCTCGGTCATCAGCGAAGCGGCCGACGGCCATGCGACCGTCAAGGCGCTGGTCTATGTCGCGGCCTTCGCGCCGGATGCAGGCGAAACAGCCGCGCAACTCGCCGGCAAATTCCCCGGCAGCTCGCTCGGTCCGACCCTCGCGCCGCCGGTCACCCTGTCAAGCGGCGGGAAGGACCTCTACATCCAGCAGGACAAGTTCCACGACCAGTTCGCCGCTGACGTCCCCAAAGCCGAAGCCAGGCTTATGGCTGCGGCGCAGAGGCCCATTGAGGAAGCCGCGCTGAACGAAGTCCAAACTGAAGCGGCGTGGAAGAAGGTTCCGAGCTGGTTCATCTACGGAGACGGCGACAAGAACATACCAGCCGAGGCCTTGGCATTCATGGCTGCCCGGGCCCACTCACAGGGTACCGTGGTCATCAAGGGCGCCTCGCATGTGGTGATGGTGTCGCACCCTGAGCCCGTGGCGCGGCTGATCGAGAAGGCTGCTGCGAAGGCATCACAATGAAAGCGGTCGTGATAACCCCGCAAGGCAGACCGTGATTGAACCTTGCCGAGGTGCCCGGGCCTGGTGGCCCGGGCGATGTTATCCCGAAGCCGGTTCCCACTTTCGGGAGACATGCTTTAGATCCGAGCGCCGCCTGTGGCGTCGATGGACTGCCCCGTCGTCCACCGTGCGTCGCCTGAGGCGACGAAGGTGATGACGTCGGCCACGTCGGCAGGCTGGCCGACACGCGAAAACACCGACAATGCTTCCGCGCCTGCGCGCATCCGTGGCAAGCCAGTCCGCGTTCATATCGGTCTCGGTAACACCGGGCATGACCGAGTTAACGGTTATGCCGCGGCTTGCGAAATCGGGAGCGAGCGCCAGCGTCAGTGTTTCGAGAGCGCCCTTTGACGCTGCATAGGCCGGGTGAGTCGGTGCTGCGATGCGTGTGAAGCCGGTGGAAACGTTGATGATGCGTCCGTCGTCTCGGATGTCATTCGCCAGCGCCTGGATCAGGAAGAACGGCGCCTTGAAGTTGATGGTCATGAGGTCATCGAACGTGGCCTCGCTGGTCTGCGCCAACGGCGTTGCCACTGCGATGCCGGCATTGTTGACGAGGATGTCGAGGCCGGCTTTACCGGTCGCGGCCAGCGCCCCGGCCCTAAACGTTCCGGCAATGCTGTCGGCAGCGGTCTTGGCGTCGCGCAAATCCGCGCCGATGGCGACGGCTCGCGTCCCCAGCGCCTCGATATCCCGCACCGTAGCGTCCGCGGCTTCCTTATTGCTGGCATAGTGCACGCCGATGAACGCAGCACCTTCCTTGGCGAAGGCGAGCGCCACCGCTCGCCCGATGCCGCGCGATCCGCCGGTTACGAGCGCGACCTTGTTCGAGAGGCGTCCAGACATTTGCAACTCCGTTGCGATTTTTAATAGCGATCGATATATTAATCGAAGTCGATGGTTGTCAACAGATTTTATAGGGATCGATATATAAATGACCGAGCCTCCGAAAAAACGGGGCAGGCCGAGGACCCTGGATCGCAATGTCGGGCTTGACGTCGCGGCGCGACTGTTCTGGGAACACGGCTATGAAGGAACATCGATCGCCGACTTGACGGCGGCCATGGGCGTGACCCCGCCGTCGCTCTATGCGACGTTCGGCTCCAAGGAGGAGCTATACAGGCAGGCGCTCGATCATGCCACCGAGCGAGAGAGCAAGGCCCGGGTGGACGCGCTGCAGAGCGACATGAGCGCTTATGAGGCTTTGTCCTTCTACCTGCACGATGTCGCGACCGGCATCTCGCGTCCCGGCGATCCGCGCGGATGCATCGTCTCGACAGCGGTTGTTCAATGCGCGGCGGAAAACGAGACGGTCGCGAAATCCGTAACTGCAAGGCGCGAGGCTGCAATCAAGGCCATACGCGAACGTTTCGACAGGGCGGTCAGCGAAGGGGAACTTGCAGCCGGCACCGACACGGATTCGCTTGCACGATTCTACGGAGCTTTCGTGCAAGGAATGTCGGTGCAAGCCTGTGACGGTGCTTGTACCGAAAGGTTGAGACGTCTGGTCGACATCGCGCTTTCAGCCTGGCCGGGAAACCAAGGTGATGGAAGAGTCCCTCATGTCCCATGATCCCGTCGTCGAACAGTCCGCTCTGAGCGCGTTGCCCGCTTTCCGCCTGCTCGACGTGCGCGACCAGGCTGCCTTCTCCTTGGGCCACGCGCCCAATGCCGTCCGCGTTCCGATCGAGGTGTGGGAAGCTGCAGCAAAAGCCGGAGAGACGTCGTTTGAGAACGTCGCCTATTGGGAACGCGCCATTGACGAACTCGGTGTCGATGGCGAGGTGCCAGCCATCGTCTATGACGACGGGCGCATGACCGAGGCCGCGCGGGTCTGGTTCATCTTGCAGTATTTCGGGGCGAAGGCGTTCATCCTGAACGGTGGATGGCCGGCGTTCGAACGGCACGACGACGTGCCGGAAGCGGCCGAGGCAGCCGGCGCCTCGGCTGTCTTTCGAGCCAGGCCCGGCGCGGGTCCTGTCGGTCTCGTCGATCGGGAGACCTTGAAGGCTGAACTCGACGGCGATGTGCGCATCTTCGATGCCCGTACCGCTGGTGAATATACAGGCGAAGACCTGCGCCGCAATGCGCGCGGCGGCCATCTGCCCGGCGCAAGGCTGCTGCCGCACGCGAACCTGCTAGACGGCTCGCGCCTGAGGCCGGCGGCGGAATTGCACGATCTTCTCGCGCAGGCTGGTTTCCAATCCGGCGACCATATCGTCACCCATTGCGACGGCGGCGGCCGCGCCGCTCTCGCTGCCGCCGCAGCGGCCCAGGCCGGCTATCGCGATGTTCGCGCCTATTACCTCAGCTTCGCCGATTGGGCGAAGGATGAAAGCTGCGCGATCATTCGCGATTGAGCCAACCAGGAGGACGATGGAGGAATCCGACCATGCTCTGGCATCAGCGTGCTCTGCATCATCGACATCGATGTGGCGCTACGCCCCCGCGCCGGGCTTCACGATTCGACCCGATGGGATTCGAACTTCTTTACCGCCAATGGCCGCCGTTGTTACGATTTTCGCCTGCTGGCCATTCTCAATTTCCTACTTGAGCGTAGTCCGGCGGCTATCCGCAGCAAATTTCGGCGATGGCAGCAGTAATGGCCGGATATGGCGCGCCGGACGAGATGAAACTGTGCACTGCTATGTTATTGTTTGCGCTATAGCTTTTTGAGGCGAACCCATGTGGGCCTTTCGTCCTGGGTGGGGTTGAACAAGGCTGCAACCCCAATATCGCTTTCAGGAAAGCTGGACGATTCCCTCGATCGCTGCATAGACCGAGGGTCGCAGCCAACGGTCCATGCTGCGGGCAAGGCCGGGGTCGCCACTCAGGAAAAGGCGGCCCCTTTCTTTCTCGCGCTCGATGCTGGAGTGGCCCTCGATGATGGCCCCCAGCGAAACAACGCCGGTCTCGACGTAAAGGTCGACGTCCCGGCGGGGGTCGAGCCAGCATAGCTCGGGGAAGTCCGCGCCTGGCTCGACGACAAACCAGCAGGTGGGACATTTCGGTGGGGGATCGTCGCGGAAATGGAAGCGGATGACGGCGCGCCGCCGCGGCAGTTCGGCGAGGTCGATCATTCGCCGCACGACCCACATGATGGTCGAAGCATCCGCACCACTGAGCGCGATCTCCGCCTCGATGTTGCATAGGGCCCATTCCGCCAGCGCGTTCATCGCCGGTTCGAGCTTGATCGCCTTCTCGGTGCGGAAATAGTCGACGGTGCCCGCCGCCTTGTCCTCGACGCGCTCGACCAGGCCCGACGACTCCATCTGCTTGAGCCGCCTCGACAGGATGGCGGACGAGATGTTGCCCAACCCCTTGCGAATGTCGTTGAAGCGGGTCGAGCCGTTCCAGAGCTCGGTCAGGATTTGGATCGTCCAGCGCGGTTCCAAGAGCTCGCAGGCGAGCGAGATCGGGCAGATCAGTCCGTAAGGCCGTCGGGTCATGGCCGAGGATTCCTCTGCCGCAAGTTAGTCCCTGTGGAGGTCTAAGGCCAGTTCACAATCTGAAGCGGAACACTTCCGAAGCTGCCCTAGCGCCTGCCCGCCTTCTGGCGCCACGATGCGGACCGCACTGCGCGTGTCGGGCACTTTTCTTGATCGTCTGCTCAAACGCAACAACCGACGCGTGGAGGGTCGCTTGTGGCCGTGCAAAGTCTACTACAGAGAATAAGGGAGGAAGCACATGTCGGCCAAAATCCTGCAAATCAACTACAAGATCAACGGGCCGAGGGCCGAGTATGAGAGAGAAAACCTGCCCTATGCTCAACCCATCGCGGACATGCCTGGCCTGCACTGGAAGGTCTGGATCATAAACGAGGCCGAAAGCGAGGCTGGCGGGATCTACCTGTTCGACGATGACGCCGCAGTGCAAGCTTTCCTGGACGGGCCAATCATTGCCGAGATGAAGGGTGACCCGACGTTGAGCATCAAGGCGTTTGACGTGATCGGGGAACTCACGACCATCACACGTGGCCCGGTAAAGTAGTATTCTTGCAGGTTGGAAGGGCGCATGTTGCGGCGAAAGGGGCGGGGTATCTTCATGCACTACGATCTTGGCTACTTCGACGATGAGACATGCAGACTGGAACCTCTCGACAACCCTTTCGGGCCGAAAGTGTTACCCATGTCTCAGGTATGAACCGTAACCCATGTGTCCGGAACGGACCCTTAGAAATCTGGCGCGCCCGAAGAGATTCGAACTCCTGACCCCCAGATTCGTAGTCTGGTGCTCTATCCAGCTGAGCTACGGGCGCGCAACAGGCCGTGTGTGACACAAGCCTCGCGTTCCGGTCGAGACGGCCGGCCGCGATGTGGAGTGTTCCCTAACGACTGAATTTGAGAATTGCAAGCCGATCCGGCAAAAGTTTTGTCGCAGGCGGTTTTTGCCCATGCCGGGGGTGGCGCGACTTAGGCGGAGGCTGAGCCCGACGGCGTGCAGCTCAGGCGGGGCGACGCAAACTTCCGCGCGCCTGGTCGAGCCGGACCGGCTGGTCGGGGATGGTGACGGCGAAGACGGTGCGGCCGCCGATCGATTCGACCAGCTCGACTGCGCCGCCATGGGCACGGATCAATTCATGCGCGATGGCCAGGCCGAGGCCGGTGCCGCCGCTTCGCGCCGAGCCACGGAAGGCGGCGAACAGGTTCTCGCGCGCCTTGGGCGGCAGGCCGGGGCCGGTGTCGGTGACGGTGATGCGGCTGACGCTGCCATGGCGCTCCGCCGCGACCGCCAGCCGGCGCACCACCGTCCGCTCCGTGTCGGCGGCCATCGCCTGGATGGAGTTGCGGCACAGATTGGTGAGCACGCGGAAGAGATGGTCGGAATCGGCGTCGACCTCGAAGGTCAGCTCCACGGCATTGATGAATTCGATGCCTTCCTCGATATCGAGCAGGCCGTGCACGTCGTCGACCAGCTGGCGCAGCCGCAGACGTCGGCGCGACGGCGCCGGCTCCTGGGTGCGGCCATAGTGAAGCACGCCTTCGGAATAGGAGACGGCACGGTCGAGCGCGCGCAGAAGCTTCGGCGCGAAGGACTGCACGGTCGGATCCTTCACCTGGCGCAGGCGGTCCGACATCAGCTGCGCGGAAGCCAGGATGTTGCGCATGTCGTGATTGATCTTCGACACGGCCAAGCCGAGGTCGGCGAGGTGCTTCTGCTCCGACAGCATCTTCTGCAGCCGATCCTGCATCTGCGCCAGCTCGCGCTCGGCGACGCCGATCTCGTCGGAGCGCTCGGTCGGACAGATTATGCGCCCGGGATCATCTGGCGCCTCGGAGAAGGACAGGATCGAGCGCGTCATGGTGCGGATCGGCCCGATCATGATCAGGTCGATCGCCGCATAGACCAGCATGGCGGTGAACAGCGAGATCAGCAGCGAGACGACGGCGACATTGCGCGAGTATCTCAGCATGGCGTCGCGCAGACGGTAATCCGGCATGATCAGCTCGAATTCCTTGTCGCTGTCGCCGACCGGGCCGAAGACGCGCAGCATTCGCTTGCGGCCGAAGAACAAAGTGTCGAGCGCGCCGGTCATGCCGTTGACCAGCCCGACATTGGCGATGTCGATGTGCTCGTCGACCTGCGGCGGCATGTCGGAAACGACGAGCAGCCGCGAGACCCCGCCGTCGCGCACGGCGATCGCCTTGGCGCCGATCGCCATCAGCACGTCGTTCTGGGCGTTGTGCGACAGCGAGTTGGGCTCGCCCTGCAGGAGCACGATCGACACGGCGGCGGCGGTGCTCAGCCGCTCCTTCAGCCAGTTGACCCGGTAGCTGGCGATCCAGGGCAGGAAGATCAGGATTTCGGCCAAGAGCACGAAGGCGATGGTGAGCAGAAGAAGCTTGGTCGACAGGCCGCGCGACAACGGCACCCGGCGCGTCGGATTTGCCGCCGCCGGGGTTGCCTTTTCATCCGTGGACAGGACTTCACTCGTCATGACGCGGTCTTCACGAAGCCTTGATGGGCAAGATTATGCGATTTGCGGCTTTTTTGCCAATTTCAACCTTGGTCCAGCGAAAAAATGCCCGGAGACCACGGCGGATTGACTTCCAAAAACCTTCTTTCTATAAGCCCGCTCACGCTCGGGCCATTCGTCCCGGCGCGGTTTCGATCGCGCCTAAGCCGGCCCGGCAAAGCTCCTGTTACAGAGTGACAGAATCAAGAAGGGCCGCACCCCGCGGTATTAAAACAAATGAAGCGTACCTACCAACCGTCCAAGCTCGTCCGTAAGCGCCGGCATGGTTTCCGTGCCCGCATGGCCACCAAGGGTGGCCGTGGCGTCGTTGCTGCCCGCCGTAATCGCGGCCGCAAGCGGCTCAGCGCCTGAACGAAAGACGAGATCGTTGCCCGCAACCGGCAAGCCAAAGGGGAAAACTCCCGGGCGGCTTCTGAAACGCGCGGACTTCCTGGCTGTGCGCGGCGGCGAGAAACGCCGCGGACGGCTTTTTCTCGTTGAAGTTCTCGACCGCGGCGACGACCTTGCGCCGCGCGTCGGCTACACCGTCACCAAGAAGGTCGGCAACGCCGTGGTGCGCAACCGCGTCCGGCGGCGGCTGAGGGAAGCCGTGCGCGTTCACGCCGCCGATGACATGGCGCCCGGCAATGACTATGTCATCGTCGGGCGTGAAGACGTGCTTGCCACTCCGTTCGGCCAGTTGAAGGCCGAGCTTTCCCGCCGGCTGCGCGGAACACGATAGGCCAAGGGCTTTCGATGGAAAACAACCGCAATTTCTTCATCACCATCGCGCTGTCGGTGCTGATCCTGACGCTCTGGCAGGTGTTCTACATGAACCCGAAGATGGAGCAGCAGCGGGAGCAGGCCCGCATCGAGCAGCAGCGCGTCGAGGCGCAGAAGAAGGAAGCGGGCGGCGGCGCCAACTCCGGCGCGGTCGGAACGCCGGCCCCGGCGGCCGGCAGCGTTCCCGGCGCACCCGGCGGTGAAGCGGTGACCGCCGCCAGCCGCGACCAGGCCATTGCCGCGACCAAGCGCGTCAAGATCGACACGCCGAGCCTCCAGGGCTCGATCAACCTGACGGGCGCGCGCCTCGATGACCTGAAGCTCAAGCACTATACCGAGACGGTTGACAAGAACTCGCCCGAGATCGAGCTGCTCAACCCATCGTCGCTGCCTAATGGCTATTTCGCCGAGATCGGCTTCGTCGGCAACGATGCGACCGGCGCGGTGCCGGGCGCGGATACGGTGTGGAGCGTCGAAGGCAATCCGACGCTGACGCCCTCGACGCCGGTGACGCTGACCTTCACCAACGACAAGGGTCTGACGTTCAAGCGCACCATCTCGATCGACAACGAATATATGTTCACCGTTTCCGACACGGTGCAGAATTCGGGAACGGCCGCCGTCTCGCTCTACAATTACGGGCGCGTCACCCGTTTCGACAAACCAGCCGTCGCCAGCACCTATGTCCTGCATGAGGGCCTGATCGGCGTCACCGGCAGCGAAGGGCTGACGGAGTACAAATACGCGGCCATCGAGAAGGACAAGGAAGTCAAGCCCGGCAAATCCACCGATGGCTGGCTCGGCATCACCGACAAATACTGGGCCGTGACGCTCATCCCGACGGAGAAGCAGCCCTTCCAGCCGAAATTCTCCTATTTCGAGTTCAAGGACGGGCCGCACAGCCACAGCTATCAGTCCGACTTCCTGTCCGACGCGGTCAGCGTCGCACCCGGCCAGTCGACGACGATCGAGTCTGAAATCTTCGCCGGCGCGAAGGAAGTCGCCAAGATCAACGCCTACGAGGCCGACCGTCACATTCGCCAGTTCAACCTGTTGATCGACTGGGGCTGGTTCTATTTCATCACCAAGCCGATGTTCTGGCTGATCGACACGCTCTACAAATTCTTCGGCAATTTCGGCCTGGCGATCCTCGCCACCACCGTCATCGTCAAGGCGATCTTCTTCCCCCTGGCCAACAAGTCCTACGCCTCGATGGCGAACATGAAGAAGGTGCAGCCGAAGATGGTCGAGATCCGCGAGAAATACGCGGACGACAAGATGAAGCAGCAGCAGGCGATGATGGAGCTCTACAAGACCGAGAAGATCAATCCGCTGGCCGGCTGCTGGCCGGTGGCGCTGCAGATCCCGGTCTTCTTCTCGCTCTACAAGGTGCTCTACATCACCATCGAGATGCGGCACGCGCCGTTCTTCGGCTGGATCCACGACCTTGCGGCGCCCGATCCGACGTCGATCTTCAACCTGTTCGGCCTGCTGCCCTTCGCGGCGCCCGCCTTCCTGCCGCATATGGGCGCCTGGGCGGTGGTGATGGGCATCACCATGTTCCTGCAGATGCGCATGAACCCGGCGCCGCCGGACCCGACGCAGGCCGCGATCTTCACCTGGATGCCGGTGATCTTCACCTTCATGATGGGCTCGTTCCCGGCCGGCCTCGTCATCTACTGGGCCTGGAACAACACGCTGTCGATCCTGCAGCAGGGTGTGATCATGAAGCGCCAGGGCGCCAAGATCGAATTGTGGGACAATCTGGCGGCGATGTTCCGCAAGAAACCATCGCCGGCGGAATAGACGGATCCCCGCCCTCCAGCAAGAACCCGGCCTCGGTCGGGTTTTTTGTTGGAAATGCCGACGGGACAGCGCGAACCCTCGCGATTGGCCGTGGCTTACACCCCGGTCGTCATTCCAGGGCGGAGCAAGGAGCGGAGCGACGCGCGCAGACCCTGGAATCCATGCCGTCACGCCAAGGCGTTGCAACGGTTACAGAATTCTGCACTGCCGCACTCTGCGGCAGAGGTCACGGAATGGATCCTCGGGTCAAGCCCGAGGATGACGGCGTTGGCCTTCGCCGATAAACCCATATGTGATTGCCCGCTCGACGCACCGGGGCGGGAATAATTTTCGGCAAATTATCAGGAGTTCCTGAAACTCCGCGCCGCCCCGCTTCGTATGATTCCAGTCCTCCCCAAAAAGGCCGCGACGGCTTCCGGCGCAGCGACGCCGGTGTTTTGGAGGTCGTCCGGCAGGCCGGGGTCCCGCGGGCGGCGGGATCCCGGTCCTTTTATTCCATGGCCGCGCTGTGATCGACCTTGGCCGGGGCGCCGGGCTTGCGCAGCAGAAGCACCAGCGGGATGGCGGCCAAGGACAGGATCATCATCAGCTTGAAGTCGTCGACATAGGAGATGATCGTCGCCTGCAGCGTGACGAGGCCGTCGAGCGCGGCGCGGCCGGCGGCGGTGTAAGGGCTCAGCGCCTGCGAGATCGCCGGGTCGCCGAAGGCCGGATTATAGGGCGTCACATAGGTGGCGATGTTGGCGTGGTTGATCTGCTGGTTCTGCGTCAGCAGCGCCGAGACCACCGAGATGCCGACGCTGGAGCCGATGTTGCGCGACAGGTTGTAGAGGCCGGTGCCTTCCGCGCGCCGCTCCGGCGCCAGCGTGGCGAAGGTGATCGTGGTGAGCGGCACGAACAGGAAGCCCAAGCCGGCGCCCTGGATGAAGCCGGTGCTGATGATCGTCCATTGCGAAACGGCCGGCGTCCAGCCGGTCATGTCGTACATCGCCCAGGCGGTGATCGCGAGGCCGATGAACAGCAGCCAGCGCGTGTCCACCTTGCCGACCAGGCGCCCGACCACGAACATGCAGGCCATGGTGCCGAGGCCGCGCGGCCCCATGACGATGCCGGCGGTGACCACCGGATAGCCCATCAGAGTCTGCAGATAGGGCGTCATCAGCGCCAGCGAGGCGAGATAGGTGATGCCGATGATGAAGATGAAGATCATTCCGACGGCGAAGTTGCGGTCAAGGAAAAGCCGCGGGTTCACGAAAGTGTCGCGCGCGGTGAAGGTGTGGACGATGAAGATGTAGAAGGCCGAGGCGCAGACCAGCGCCTCGACAATGATCTCGGCCGAAGAGAACCAGTTGAGCTGCTCGCCGCGGTCGAGGAACATCTGCAGCGCGGCGATGGCGACGCTGAGCATGCCGAAGCCCAGCCAATCCAGTCTGGCCTTGAGGTCGAGCTTGGTTTCCTGGACGAACATGGAGACGCCGAAAAAGGCCAGCGCGCCGATCGGCACGTTGATGTAGAACACCCAGCGCCAGGAGACGTTCTCGGTCAGCCAGCCGCCGATTACCGGGCCGAGCACCGGACCGACCATGACCGAGACGCCGAACAGCGCCATGGCTGAGCCGCGCTCCTCGGCGCTGTAGATGTCGAGCAGGATCGACTGCGACAGCGGCACGAGCGCCGCGCCGAACAGGCCCTGCAGCAGGCGAAAGCCGACGATCTGCGGCAGCGACTGCGCAAAGCCGCACAGCACCGAAGCGACGACGAAGCCGGTGATCGCCACCAGAAGGATGCGCTTGCGGCCGAAGCGGTTGGCGAGATAGCCGGACGGCGGCGTCATCACCGCGGCGGCGACGATGTAGGAGGTGAGCACCCAGTTGATCTGGTCGGCGCTGGCCGAAACGCTGCCCTGGATATAGGGCAGCGCGACATTGGCGATGGTGGTGTCCAGCGCCTGCATGATGACCGCCAGGATGACGCAGGCGGTGATGGCGCCGCGATTGGCGGCCACGGGCGCGCCTGTCGCGGAAGCCGTTGTCATGACTTTGACCCGGATTGCTTTAAGAGGCTGGTGATGAAATCGGGCAGGCCGCGCGCATGGTCGGTGTCGATGTCGACCACGGCGCTCATGCCGCCGCGCAGCGGCGGCTTGCCGTCCGGATCATCGATCGTCACGCGCATCGGGATGCGCTGCACGACCTTGACCCAGTTGCCGCTGGTGTTCTGCGCCGGCAGCAGCGAGAAGCTCGACGACGATGCAGGGCTGATCGAGCCGACGGTGCCGTGCCAGACCTCGCCCGGATAGCCATCGATGCTGATCGTCGCCTTCTGTCCGGGCCGGACATAGGTGAGCTCGGTTTCCTTCGGCTCGGCCGCGATCCAGATATCGGTCGACGACACCAGGCTGAAGGCTGGCTGCGAGGCCGGCAGGTATTTGCCGACCTGCAGCGCGTCGACATTGGTGACGATGCCGTCGAACGGCGCCTTGACGACGGAATCGTTGAGGTTGCGCTGCGCATCGTCCACCGCCGACTGGGCCTGCAGGTAGAACGGGTTCTGCTCGACCGGCTGGCTGGCGTCGCCGCCGAGTTGGGCAAGCATCGCCTGCGCCTGCGCCTTGGCGACGGTCACCTTCTGGCGAGCCGCGATCAGATCGTGCTGGGCGCTGTCGAAGGTCGCCTTGGAAGCGGTCGAGGTCTTGAGCAGGTCCTGCTGACGCTGGAAGGCCGACTCGTAATAGGGGATGTCGGCCTCGGCCTGTTCGATCGAGGCCAGCGACTGCTGGTAGCTCGCCTGCAGCGTCAGCACCTGGTTGCGCACCGTGCCGAGCTGCGCCGTGGCGCCGGCGAGCGCGGTCTCGAAGGAGGCCGGCCGCAGCCGGAAGAGCACATCGCCCTTCTTCACCGCCTGATTGTCATGCACGTTGATCTCGTCGACGGTGCCAGAGACGTCGGTCGACACGCCGAGCGACTGCGCCTGGATATAGGCGTTGTCGGTGGTCATGATCTGGCCGCCGACGACATAATAATAGCCGCCGGCCACCAGCGCGACCGGCAGCAGCGCAAACAGGATCGGCCGCGTCAGGCTGCGGCGCGGCTTGGCGGGAGCGGGCGGAGCCACCGTGACTGAAGCCGGCTTCGGCTGAGCCGAGGGAGCCTCCAGCGTCGCCGGCTCCGGCGCCACGGGCGTTTCCAGCTCATCGTCTTCGACGACAGGCGGATTGCCGCGCCTTTGCTCGCGCTGGCTGTCCAGGCGGATGACCTGGTCGCTTGCTCTTTCGCCGACAATGTCTTCGGCGGCGGGCTTTCTGGGTGAGGTTCCTTCAGACATGGACTTTCTCCCGGTCGACGGCCGGCTGAGTGCAGGCCTCGAGCAGATTGCAATTGGTCAAGCATGTTCCGAACAGGCGCGCGGCGCCGTGCAGCACGAAGCTGAGGGTGGGTGAGGTGGACATGGGGTCAGCGAGTCGGCGGACAAACTTTCGTGAGCATGCTTATTATCATCATGCACATAATCCCGCTGGACGCGCAGCGCAAGACCGACTAAGGCGCTTGGTAAAAATATCGCATAGGCCAGAACCCGCCGGACCGCCTTGGGTTTTCGGCAAGGACACGACGATGAACCGGCTCACGATCGCCATGCTGGCGCTGCTCATGGGATACGCTTTTCCGGCCGCCGCGAAGGACGCGGTGAGCTGCGGCGGGGCGGCGATGCTGGGCGGCGCGCAGCTCAATTGCAGCCACGTGCAACCCAAGGCGCCGCCGCAATTCTGCACCTTCAGCTGGGCCTTGCGCACGACGGCCGGCGGGCAGAAAATCGTCGAAGGCAGCTTCTCGCTGCCGCCCGGCGCGTCGAACGTCCAGGTCTATCAGGGCAGCGGCTTCGACAGCGCCCTTTCCAACCCGATCGTGATCTGCCGCGGCAATCATTGAACGGTTGGTGCCGTGGCCGGATCACGTTAGTTTGATCGGGCGTTGACCGCGCCGGACGCCCTTTAGCCACGGAGGACGGCGATGACCGGACCCAACCCCAACATCAAGCATCCGATCGCGATGCATCCGCGCGTCGGCTTCCTGAAGCCGCTGGTGAACGCACCCAACATCGAGATCGGCGACTTCACCTATTATGACGATCCCGACGGCCCCGACAAATTCGCCGAGAAATGCGTGCTGCACCACTACGACTTCATCGGCGACCGGCTGGTGATCGGCAAGTTCTGCGCCATCGCCGAAGGCGCGCGCTTCATCATGAACGGCGCCAACCACGCTATGTCCGGCTTCTCGACCTATCCGTTCAACATCTTCGGCCATGGCTGGGAGGAAGGTTTTGACCCTGAGACATGGTCGAAGGAGATCCGGGGCGACACGATCGTCGAAAATGACGTGTGGATCGGCATGGATGCGGTGATCATGCCGGGCGTCCGGATCGGCAATGGCGTCATCGTTGCAGCGAAATCGGTTGTCACGCACGACGTGCCGCCTTATGCGATCGTGGCCGGCAACGCTGCCAAGGTGGTGAAGATGCGCTTCGACGACTTTACCGTGCGCCGCCTGCTCAAGGCGGCCTGGTGGGACTGGCCGGTCGAAAAGATCAGCCGCAACCTCGACGCCATTCGCGGCGCCGACATTTCAAAACTGGAGGCTGCGGCTTGAGCGCGCCAAACATGAAAAGCGACAAGATGGCGATCGATCCGGAGCTGTTCACCCGCGGCTGGATCTTCATCCGCGGCGTGCCGTCAATGAAATTCCTGCCGCCCGAAGGCCCGCCGGAGATCGCCTTCGCCGGCCGCTCCAATGTCGGCAAGTCGTCGCTGATCAACGCGCTGGTCGGGCACAAGGGGCTGGCGCGCACCTCTAATACACCGGGGCGCACGCAGGAGCTCAACTATTTCGTGCCCGACGGGTTTTCCGGCGAAGGCGCCGACCTGCCGCCGATGGCGCTGGTCGACATGCCCGGCTACGGCTATGCCAGCGCGCCAAAGGACAAGGTCGATGAGTGGACGAAGCTCATCTACGAATATCTGCAGGGCCGCGTGACGCTGAAACGCGTCTACGTGCTGATCGACGCCCGCCACGGCATCAAGGCCAAGGACGAGGAAGTGCTGACGCTGCTCGACAAGGCGGCGGTGTCCTACCAGGTGGTGCTGACCAAGACCGACAAGATCAAGGCCGCCGGCGTGCCGAGGCTGATCGAGGAGACGCTGGCCAAGATCAAGAAGCGGCCGGCGGCTTTCCCCGTGGTCCTGGCGACATCATCGGAAAAAGCCTCGGGCCTCGACGAGTTGCGCGCCGCGATCGTGCTGGTGGCGAACGGCGGCTGAGGCCGTCCGCCTGAGGCCGATCAGCCAGGATCACTCCGTCTCTTCGCGTTCCGGCTCGCGATCGCGCCGGCCGGTGAGGATTTCGCGCTTGCCGACATGGTTGGGGGCGCCGACCAGACCTTCCTTCTCCATGCGCTCGACCAGCGAGGCGGCGCGGTTGTAGCCGACGCCGAGGCGGCGCTGGATGTAGGAGGTCGAGCATTTCTTGTCGCGCTTGACCACCTTGACCGCCTCCTCAAAGAGCGCGTCGCCATCCTCCTCGGCAATCGAGCCCTTGTCGAAGACCGGGCCGGTATCGGCCGCCTCCTCAGCCTCTTCCTCGTCGGCGGTGACTGTGTCGAGATATTCGGGACGTCCCTGCGCTTTCAGATGCGCCACTACATGTTCGACTTCCAGGTCGGAAACGAAGGGGCCGTGCACGCGCGAGATGCGGCCGCCGCCGGCCATGTGCAGCATGTCGCCCTGGCCGAGCAGCTGCTCCGCGCCCTGCTCGCCGAGGATCGTGCGGCTGTC
This sequence comes from Mesorhizobium sp. WSM3859, assembly GCF_002295065.1. GTDB lineage: Bacteria > Pseudomonadota > Alphaproteobacteria > Rhizobiales > Rhizobiaceae > Mesorhizobium. Next base: position 84,963 of record NZ_NSGG01000010.1, on the reverse strand, counting down.
GATCTTCGACGTCACCTGGAAGGATATGCGGGTGGGGAAATTGGCCTTGATCGTGCCGGTGATGACGTCGACGGAGGGGCGCTGCGTCGCCATGATCAGATGGATGCCGGCGGCGCGCGCCATCTGCGCCAGGCGCTGGATGGCGCCTTCGATCTCCTTGCCGGCCACCATCATCAGGTCGGCCATCTCGTCGACGATGATGACGATATAGGGCATGGGCGCGAGGTCGATCACGCGTTCCTCGAACAGCGGCTCGCCGGTGCCCTTCTCGAAGCCCGTCTGCACCTGCATGGTCACGACCTCGCCCTTGTCGCGGGCGCTTGCCGCGCGCTGGTTGTAGCCGTCGATGTTGCGCACGCCGAGGCGCGCCATCTTGCGGTATCGGTCCTCCATCTCGCGCACCGCCCATTTGAGCGCGGTGACCGCCTTCTTGGGATCGGTGACGACCGGCGTCAGAAGATGCGGGATGCCGTCATAGACGGAGAGCTCCAGCATCTTGGGATCGACCATGATAAGGCGGCATTCCTCCGGCTTCATCCGGTAAAGCAGCGACAGGATCATGGTGTTGATGGCGACCGACTTGCCGGAACCGGTGGTACCCGCCACCAGCAGATGCGGCATCTTGGCGAGCTCGGCGATGACCGGTTCGCCGCCGATCGTCTTGCCGAGGCCGAGCGCCAGCTTGCAGGAGGTGTTGCGGAAACCGGCCGATCCGATCAGCTCGCGGAAATAGACCGTCTCGCGCGTCTCGTTGGGCAGCTCGATGCCGATGACATTGCGGCCCGGCACCACGGCGACGCGCGCCGAGATCGCCGACATCGAGCGGGCGATGTCGTCGGCCAGGCCGATGACGCGGCTGGATTTCACGCCGGGCGCCGGCTCGAACTCGTAAAGCGTGACGACCGGACCCGGCCGGACATGGATGATCTCGCCCTTGACGCCGAAATCCTCCAGCACGCTTTCGAGCAAGTCGGCGTTCTGCTCCATCCGCTCCTGCGACATGTAGAAGCCCTGGCCTTCCGGCGGCATCTGCAGGAGTTCCTCGGAGGGAAGCTCGTAGCCGACGGAAGCCGGCAACGGCACGACCTCGCCGGCGATGGGCAAGGAGGGTGCGTGCCTGGCTTTCCTTGCGCTCACCGGGGCGGAAACCGGCATGGTCTCGGCAGGCGTTGGTTGGGCGGCCGCCGGAGGCTGTGTTGGCGTCGGTGCGGGGTTTGCGTCCGTATTGGAGCGCCATTCGATGACGCGGTAGAACGATGTCGCCTCGCCCATGAAGGCGGCGCGGGGCGGTATCGGTTGCGCCGCCGGCGCCGGCATCGGCCTGACAGTCGGCGACACTGGCACCGCGGGCGCCTGCCCCGTTTCGTTCGCCTTCGCCCGTGCCAGGCGCTCGGCGAGGAAAGGCATGCCGAATTCGAAGAAGGCGTGATCGGAAAGATAGGACCAGCGCAGTCCGCTCGGGCGTGGTTTTTGTGCCGGAGCGGCAATGGGCTGGGGCGGCTCAGCGGGAGCGACGGGCTTGGCGGCGGCAGGCGCGATGACCGGTTTGGCTTGCGCGGGTGCTGCGGCTCGAGCCGCGGGAGCCGCAGGAATCGTGCGAGCCGAAGTGGCTGGCGGCGGAGCTGGCGGTGCAGGCCGGACGGGCTCGCGGGCCGGTGTCCTGGCCGGTGCGGCATCTTCCTGCGGGGCGGCTCGCCGGGCGAGATCGGTGTCCGGCGTGCGGGTGAACCGCACATTGGGCGCAAGGAAAAAATAGTCCTGCCAGGCCGGGCGGCTGAACTCGCCGTCGGCCGATTCGGACGCGGCGCGAGCCGCTTCCGATTCGCTTGCCGGCGCGACGCGCAACGCGACCACCTGCCCCGCTTGCGCCTGCGGCGCCCCGCCCCGGCGCCCAATATCCTCCGCGCGGTGATCGTCGCCTTCGCCTTGATAGGCGGAATCGCCGGAGAGATTGGCACGGGGAAAGCGCATGGATGTCATACTCGAGACTCGCCGATTGAACGTCTCCCGAGACATAGAAAGCGATGGTTAACAGGTCCTTCCGAAAGCGCCCGCATAGGATGCCGATCGGCGTTCGAAAAAGATCGGCAGACAGATCTTCACGGCAGCGAGGTCCGCCGCGATAGAGGTGAAGTTTTCAGGTCGCGGGCGCGAATTCTCAAGGCTTGCGCTACCCGCAACGGACTTCGCGAGCTGGGACAATCAGGCCGACGCGGAAGCCCGTTCCTCGGCGAAGAATTTTTCCGTGCCGTAGGCCTTGAGAAACACATCGACCCCGGACGTCACGATCTTCTCGATCTCTGCCTGGGTCGGCGCCTTGGTGCGATAGGAAAAGATGCACTGGCGGAACAGGCCGGCGAGGCAGAGCTCGGTGAACTGATAGGCGGCAAGGTCGACATCGTCGATCTTGAGCAGGCCGCGCGCGACGGCCTCGTCAAGGAAAACCATCACCCGGTCATGCCCACGCTTCGGGCCGCGCTCGTAGAAACGCGCGCCGAGCTCGGGGATCCGGTCGGCGGCGCCGACCACGGTGCGCTGCGCCTGGATGACCTTGGCCGAGGTGATCTTGATCGACAGCCCCGTTCCGAACTTCACCAGCGTCTTGCGCAGGTCCTCGAAATGATCGAGCACCTCATACATGTTCTTGAAGATGGTGCCGCGCTCTTCCTCGATGAGAGCCTCGAACAGCTCTTCCTTGTTTTCGAAATAGACGTAGATCGTGCCCTTGGAGACGCCGGCCTCGCGCGTGATGTCGTTCATCGAGGCGGCCTCGAAGCCCTTGTCTATGAAGACGCGCCGCGCGCCTTCGATGATCTGGGCGCGCTTGACCGGGTCCTGCCCGGCCGCCGGACGGCCCTTGCGTAAGTCGAGCAGATCGCTATCCGCTGTCGTGTCGACCATGGAAGTCGTTCCTTAGAAAATATTTCGAACCGCTCGGTTCGATTTCCTCTTGATATGATCCTCTTCCCGCGCTATGTCAATCACCAATTCGAACCGAACGGTTCAGTCTGACTGACATCCAGAGAGTTACCCATGTCCTCCAACGCGCCCGCCACCGCCGAAGTCCGTACGTTTCCCAACGCCAAGGTCCAGCCGTCGACCGAGGCTCCGGAAGTCCCTGTCCAGCCCGCCGCTCCGGTTGCTGCGCCCGCGGCTGAAGCACCCGCCAAGAAGAAGCGTTCGGTGCGCTCTTTCCTTTTGCCGATCATCGGCCTGGCCCTGCTCGGCGCCGGTTCCTACTATGGCTATAACTACTGGACCGACGGCCGGTTCATGATCTCCACCGACGACGCCTATGTCCAGGCCGATATGTCGTTCGTGTCGCCGAAAATATCCGGTTATATCGACAAGGTGCTGGTCAGCGAGAACCAGCAGGTCAAGGCCGGAGATCCGCTGTTCGTCATCGACAATGGCGACTACAGAATAGCCGTCGCCCAGGCCGAGGCGCAGATCGCCACGCTGGCGAAGACGCTCGACCGCATCGACGCCCAGACCAAGGCGGCCCAGGCCTCGCTGTCGCAGGCCCAGGCGCAGAAGATCGCCGACCAGGCCGCCGCCGACAATGCGGCGCGCGCCCAGGACCGCGCGGCGCAGCTGCTCAAGACCCATGTCGGCACGCAGGCGCAGCTCGACGACGCGCAGACCGCGCTCGACCAGGCCAAGGCGGCACTTGTCGGCGCCGATGCGCAGATCGCCGCGGCGCAGGCCAATATCGGCGTGCTGGAAGCGCAGCGCGCGGAGCAGGCCTCGACGCTCGCCTCGTTGCAGCTCACCCGCGACAAGGCCCTGCGCGACCTCTCCTTCACCGTGCTGAAAGCGCCCTATGACGGCGTCGTCGGCAACCGCTCGGTCGAGCAGGGCGACCTCGTCAGCCCCGGCCAGAAGCTCGCCGTCGTCGTGCCGATGGACAAGCTCTACATCGTCGGCAACTTCAAGGAGACACAGCTCGGCCGCATGGTGCCCGGCGAAAAGGTCCGCATCACGGTGGACGCGATCGACGGCAAGAGCTTCGAAGGCACGGTCTCCTCGCTGGCGCCGGCCTCGGGCGCGGTGTTCTCGCTGCTGCCGCCGGAAAACGCCACCGGCAACTTCACCAAGGTGGTGCAGCGCGTGCCCGTGCGCATCGACGTGCCGGCCGACGTCTTGAAGACCGGCAAGCTGCGCGCCGGCCTTAGCGTCGTCGTCGCGGTCGACAGCCGCACCGCGCCGGCTTCGACGACCAACTGATCGGGGGGCGGTTCGGCGGCCATTCGAGCGCCGAGCCGCCCAGCCTGTTTGCGAGCGGCAGACCCGCTCCGACCATATGTTTCGACGCATTTCCGGACGGAAGCCGCCACGCGGTTGTTCTGGAATTGCTTAGGGAGGCCATGAGATGGCAACCGCAACCATTACCGCAGGATCAATGCCCGCACGTCCGGCAGCCGCTGCGCCGGCGCTGCCCGCGGACCATATGCCTGTGCGCCGCGTCGTCGCCTTCCTGGCGATGGTGTTCGGCATGTTCATGGCGATCCTCGACATCCAGATCGTCTCGGCCTCGCTGTCGGAAATCCAGGCGGGGCTCAGCGCCAGCTCCGACGAGATCCCGTGGGTGCAGACCGCCTATCTGATCGCCGAGGTGGTGATGATCCCGCTGTCGGGCTTCCTCAGCCGCATGCTGTCGACGCGCGTGCTGTTTACCGCCGCGGCCGCCGGCTTTACCGCGGCCAGCGCGCTGGCAGCGACGGCCACCAACATCGACCAGATGATCGTCTACCGCGCCATCCAGGGTTTCATCGGCGGCGGCATGATCCCGAGCGTCTTCGCGGCCGCCTTCACCATCTTCCCGCCTTCCAAGCGCGCCGTCGTCTCGCCGATGATCGGCCTGGTGGCGACGCTGGCGCCGACGATCGGCCCGACGGTGGGCGGCTATATCAGCCATGCCATGTCCTGGCACTGGCTGTTCCTGATCAATGTCGTGCCCGGCATCCTGGTGGCGACGGCGGCGTGGGCGCTGATCGACTTCGACAAGCCCAACCTCAAACTGTTCTCCAAGTTCGACTGGTGGGGCCTCGTCGGCATGGCCGCCTTCCTCGGCTGCATGGAATATGTGCTGGAGGAAGGCCCGAACCACGACTGGCTGCAGGAGCCGGCCGTCTTTGCCTGCGCCATCATCATGACCATCGGCGGCATCATCTTCTTCTGGCGCGTCTTCACCGCCGAGGAGCCGATCGTCGACCTGAGGGCCTTCGGCAACATCAACTTCGCCTTCGGCTCGCTGTTCTCCTTCGTCGTCGGCATCGGCCTTTACGGGCTCACCTATCTGTATCCGGTGTTCCTCGGCCGTATCCGCGGCTACGATTCGATGATGATCGGCGAGGCGCTGTTCGTCAGCGGCCTGGCGATGTTCTTCACCGCGCCCGTTGCCGGCATCCTGTCGAACAGGATCGATCTCAGGCTGATGATGATGATCGGCTTCGTCGGCTTCGCCATGGGCACCTGGTGGATGACGCACCTCACCGCCGACTGGGATTTCTATGAGCTGTTGATCCCGCAGATCCTGCGCGGCTGCTCGATGATGCTGTGCATGGTGCCGATCAACAACATTGCGCTCGGCACCCTGCCGCCGGAACGGCTGAAGAATGCGTCGGGCCTGTTCAACCTGACCCGCAACCTCGGCGGCGCCGTCGGCCTCGCGCTGATCAACACGGTGCTGATCGACCGCAACGCCTTCCACTATGCGCGGCTATCCGAACATGTGCAGTGGGGCAGCCAGGCCGCGCAGACCAAGCTGCAGAACATGACCCTGAACTTCGAGCAGACCGCCGGCCTCGACGCGGGCAGCGCGGCGATCTCGAAACTGTCGGGCATGGTGCATCAGCAGGCGGCGCTGTTGTCCTTCATGGACGTGTTCATGATGCTGACGGTGCTGTTTGCCTCGCTGGGATTCTTCGTGCTGTTTATCAACAAGCCGGCGCAACAGCGCGGCGGCGGCGGAGGCCATTGAGGAGCCGGAACCCCCGCCTGGCATCCTCAACACGTGACCCCGGAAATCGGCGACGATTTCCGGGGTCATTCTTTTAAAATCCGCCCGCCTGGCAGAGAGAGCCGCGCCGCGGCCCGGCGAAAGCCGCGGCATTCACGTCACGCATCGGCCAGAGAGCAATTCCAGGAAAAGTGTGTGTAACGGTTAGGCTGGGCGACTTCGCCGCAGCCCTCCGTCCGGAATTGGCAACACCAAATGCTGAGAGCGGTTCGGCGATTCCGTGAAACACTGAAGCGCTCTAGAGTTCCGGCATGAACATCCTGATTCTCGGCGCGACCGGCTTCATCGGTTCGGCCGTTGCACGGAAACTGATCGAGGAAGGCCACCAGGTCACAGGGCTTGGGCGCGAGCCGGCGCGCGCGGCGCTGAAGATGCCGCAAGCTCGCTGGCTGAAGGCCAACCTGGCCGGGATGACGCGGCGCGAGGACTGGCAGGATGCGCTGGACGGGCAGCAAGTGGTCGTCAATTGCGCCGGCGCGCTGCAGGACGGCTACTCGGATGATGTCGGCGCCACCCAGGAACGGGCCATGCTCGCCCTCTATGAGGCGGCACGCGGACGGGATTTGCTGATCGTTCAGATATCGGCGGAAACGGAGGGGGCCGGCTCCGACCTGCCCTTTCTCGACACCAAGAGGCGCGCCGATGCGGCGCTCTCGGCAAGCGGCGTGCGCCATGTCATCCTGCGCCCGGCGCTGGTGCTCGGCCGCAATGCGCATGGCGGCTCCGCCTTGCTGCGAGCGCTCGCCGCCTTTCCGCTCGTGGTTCCCCTGGCCTATGCGGACAGCCCGGTCATGACGGTTGCGCTTGAAGATGTCGCGGCCGCCGTCAGCGCCGCCGTTCAGGGTACGCTGCCGTCCGGCTCCGATATCGCCCTCGGCAGCGACGATCGGTTGACGCTGAAGGGCCTTGTCCTGCTGCATCGCAGCTGGCTCGGCCTGCCCCCTGCCCCGGTGCTTGCCGTGCCGAGGCTGGCGGCAAGACCGGTGACGTGGCTGGCCGATCTCGCCGGGCGGCTTGGATGGCGCTCGCCGCTCCGCTCCGCGGCACTGGCGGTGATGTCGGGCGGTGTCCGCTTTCGGCAGCGGTCACGGGCCGACCGGCGCCTTTTGTCGGCGGCAGAGACACTCGCCGCCGCCCCATCGGGCGTGCAGGATCTGTGGTTTGCCCGCCTCTACCTTCTGAAGGCGCCCATCATCGTCACGCTCGCGCTGTTCTGGGTGGTCTCGGGTATCGCGCCGTTCCTGGGATTCGAGGCGGCGCGCGGTCATTTCGCCACCTTCCTGCCCGACCTGCCGGCGAGCGTCATGCTGGCGGCGACGTGCCTTGCCGATATCGCGCTGGGGCTTGCGGTGCTGTTCCGGCCCTGGGCACGGCGCGCTCTGCTCGGCATGCTCCTGCTGACTCTGACATACCTGCTCGCCGCGACGTTGGCGGAACCAGCGCTCTGGCTCGACCCGCTCGGCCCCCTGGTCAAGGTGGTGCCGTCGATGCTGCTGACGCTCACGGCCTTGGCCATACTGGACGAACGCTGATGCCGCTCGAGGACATTCTTCGGCTTGTCCATGTGCTCGGCGCGACGGTTTTGTTCGGCACCGGGATCGGCATCGCCTTCTTCATGGTGATGGCCGTCAGGACGCGCGATCCCCGCGTGGTCGCCGATGTCGCCGGCATCGTGGTGATTGCCGACACGGTCTTCACGGCCACCGCCGTGGTGCTGCAGCCGCTGACTGGCTACGGCCTGGCGCGCAGCATCGGCTGGCCGCTCAACGAGGGATGGATCCTGCTGGCGCTGGCCCTCTATGTCGTCGTCGGCCTGTTCTGGCTGCCGGTGGTCTGGATCCAGATCCGGCTGCGCGACATGGCGAGGCAAGCGGCGGCGGAAGCGTCCGCGCTGCCGCCCGGGTTCGACCGGCTCTACCGCGTCTGGTTCGCCTTCGGCTTCCCCGCTTTCTTCTGCGTTGTCGCGATCTTCTGGCTGATGCTGGCCAAGCCCAGCATCACCATGTCCGGCCTCAACTGAAGTCGGCCCGAGAAGGCGCCGCTCAAGCCGCGGCCGGCTTGAAGCTCAGCGCCACGCCGTTGATGCAATGGCGCAGGCCTGTGGGCGGCGGGCCGTCGTCGAAGACATGGCCGAGATGACCGCCGCAGCGGCGGCAGTGAACCTCGGTGCGCGTCATGCCTAGCGAGCGGTCGACCGTCTCGCCGATAGCCTTGGGGATCTCCTGATAGAAGCTCGGCCAGCCGGTGCCGGAATCGAATTTGGTCTCCGACGGGTAAACCGGCAGGTCGCAGCCGGCGCAGGCGAAGATGCCCTTGCGATGCTCGTTGAGCAGCGGGCTGGTGCCGGGATATTCGGTACCTTGCTTGCGCAGCACGTCGAAGGCTTCGTCCGACAGAATGGCATGCCATTCGGCATCGGTCTTGGTGACCTCGAAGGTCTCGGCGGCCAAAGCCGGCTTCGGTCCACCGGTGCGCAGCATCGCCCCGGTTCCGACGATGAGAGCGGTGGCGGCAGTCCCGCTCCAGAGAAAATCGCGACGGTTCATGGCCGTTCCTCCTGACGCATTTTGCCAAGATAGAGCGCCGCCCGGAAATCAAAAGCCGGTGACGCGCTATCGGTTGTCTTGAGCAACCCCAGACCGAAAACCGCTTTGCGCTTTCCTGGAATTGCTGCTCCGCGCCGCCTTTATGGGAGCGCGGAGCACACCCTTGCCGGCGGCGCGGATCTTGGATGTCGCGGCCGGCGCTCAGCCATGTCTTCGCCGGCCAGGTCCGCTTTGTTACATCTTCGGCAAGAGAACCTTGTCGATGACGTGGATGACGCCGTTCGACTGGCGGACATCGGCGATGGTGACGTGGGCGACATTGCCGTTCTCGTCGGTGACGGTGACCTTGCCGCCCTTGGCCTTCAGCGTCAGCTCGCAACCGCCGACCGTCTTGACTTGGTGGGCGCCGCCATCGGCCTTGGCCATCTTGGCGACGTCGGCAGCCAGCGCCTTGGCGGCGACGACATGGCAGGTGAGCACCTTGGTCAGCTTGTCCTTGTTCTCGGGCTTGAGCAGCGTGTCGACAGTACCCGGCGGCAGTGCTGCAAAGGCTTCATTGGTCGGCGCGAAGACGGTGAAGGGGCCGGCGCCCTGCAGCGTGTCGACGAGGCCGGCGGCCTTGACGGCGGCGACCAGCGTGGTGTGGTCCTTCGAATTGACGGCGTTCTCGATGATGTTCTTCTTGGCATACATCGGCGCGCCGCCGACCATCGGATTGGCATAGGCAACGGCGCCGATCGCGGAAAGGCCAAGCGTAGATGCAAGCAAAAGGGTGGCGAGTTTACGCATTGTGTCAGTCTCCTCGGGTTGTTTTTCCCGTCCTTGGGAACGCAAGGAGATACGGCGCGGTCGAAAAGCTAGTTTCACGACTGTTACAAATTTTTTGTTGGCGCGATTTATTTCATATGCCCTAGCTACGACGACGGCATAATTCTCCTGTCATCTGCTGACAGAAAATAGACTTCGATTAGTCTTTATGGGCGTGATTGTGCCGAACCGGCGGTCAGATGCCCTTCAGGTCACCTGCGGCGACGACCGGACCGGTCGGCTGGCCGGTCGGCGAACCGCCCGAAGGCTCGAGGCTGACGGCGAGCACCGCGCCTTGCGCGAGCTTCTGCTGGACGGCGGGGGCCACGGCCATGCGCGCGGTCTGGCCAGCCGGGATGACGCCCATCGAGACCGGCGCGTTCTTGCCTTCGATCATCCACAGCTCGAAGTCCTTGCCGGCGCCGTGATCGCCGGAGACGAGCGACAGGCCGACCTCATGGCGGGCAGCATCGTAGACGGCGAGGTACTTGACGTTGCTGTTGTCGGCGGCGAGCGACGCGACGAGCCTGGACCCGGGCGGCTGGACCGGCGGATTGACGTAAGGCAGGGCGACATAGACGGCCAAAGCGGCAATGGCCGCGGCGGCAAGGCCGCGCCAGAAGGCAAGGCTCGCCCACAGGCCGCCACCGGGTGCCGGAGATGTGGAAGAAGTCGACGCGAAGAGGCGGCGGTCGATCGCCACCTTGACCGAAGCCGGCGGCTCGACCGCGGCATAGGCGGCGGCCATCGGCGCGAAATGGACCTCCCAGGCATCGACCAGGCGGGCAAACGCCGTCTCGGTGTCGATGCGGCGGGACGCGATCTGGCGTTCGTCGGCTGGCAGAACGCCGAGAACGTATTCGGCGGCGAGCAGGTCGTCGCCTCCACGTTCCGGTCCGTTGTCTTCCGCCAGCGTCATCTTTCCAGGCATTCCCTCAGTTTGAGCAGGCTTCGCCGCAGCCAGGTCCGCATCGTGTTCAGCGGAACCTTGAAGCGCTCCGCCAGCTCGGCATAGCTTTCGCCGCTCAAATAGGCGCCCCGGACGGCCGCCGCCCGGTCTTGTTCAAGTTCGTCGAGGCAATGGTGGATGCGATCGGCCTCGCCGCCCGCCACAGCCATCGCCTCGGGTCCCGGCGTCGGATCGGCGACGTCGAGGGCCACATCGATGTTGGCGGAAGGACTGCGCCGCGCCCGGATGCGATCGATCGCATGATTGCGCGCAACGGCCACCAGCCAGGAAATCGGGCTCAGATCGGAAACCGCGAAACGGTCCGCCTTCGTCCATATCTTGACGAAGACCTCCTGCAGCGCTTCTTCCGCATCTCCCCTGTCCTTCAAGACACGGAGGCAGACACCGAAAAGTTTCGCGCTGGTCTGCCTGTAAAGCAGATCGAACGCGGCCCGGTCCTTCATCGAAGTCCGGACGATCAGCTTGCTGATGTCCTGCGGCGCCATGGCGGCAAATTAGAAGATTGCGATTTATTTGCAACGGGTGCCGCAAGCGTTGTCCACCAGCTGGGGCGACCCAATCCGAAGTATTCCGCACCTATGTCGGGCCAAGCAAGCGGGCGCAGCTCGCGCCGCAGGAGCGGAGCAACCGCGAAGAGGCGGCGCCGAGACCCTGGGATTCATGCCGTCACTTTGATCGAAGAGCGCAGTGGAGCAGAATTCTGCACCACAGCAGCGCTCATGCGTCATGGAATGGACCTTGGATCCAGCGCGCGTCGCTTCGCTCCTTGCTTCGCCCGTGAATGACGTGGCGGGCATTTCCGTGAGTCTCCCAGACATGCCACCCGCCAAGGCAGACACAGCCGGCCGGTCAAATCCCTGTGCTGGGGAACCAGCAGATTTCATCATTGTGACCGCAAAGCCGTTTGCGGCCTGCGGCAATTCCCGCTAAGAGGCCGCCATTCAAGCTAGCTGGGATCGATACCGATGACGGACATCGCCGCCAACGCCGAAATGCAGGCCGCGCTCCTCTCGCGCGCGCTGCCTTACATGCAACGCTATGAGAACAAGACGGTGGTGGTGAAATATGGCGGCCATGCCATGGGCGATACCGAGCTCGGCAAGGCCTTCGCCCGCGACATCGCTCTTTTGAAACAGTCGGGCGTCAACCCGATCGTGGTGCATGGCGGCGGGCCGCAGATCGGCGCGATGCTGACCAAGATGGGCATCGAATCCAAGTTCGAGGGGGGGTTGCGCGTCACCGACCAGAAGACGGTCGAGATCGTCGAGATGGTGCTGGCGGGCTCGATCAACAAGGAGATCGTGGCGCTGATCAACGCCGAGGGCGAGTGGGCGATCGGGCTCTGCGGCAAGGACGGCAACATGGTGTTCGCCGAAAAAGCGCGCAAGACCATGATCGACCCGGATTCCAATATCGAGCGGGTGCTGGATCTCGGCTTCGTCGGCGAGCCGGTCGAAGTCGACCGCACGCTGCTCGACTTGCTTGCTCGCTCGGAGATGATCCCGGTGCTGGCGCCTGTGGCTCCCGGCCGCGACGGCCACACCTACAACATCAACGCCGACACGTTCGCGGGTGCCATCGCAGGCGCGTGCCGCGCCTCGCGCCTCTTGTTCCTCACCGACGTGCCGGGCGTGCTCGACAAGAACAAGAAGCTGATCGACGAGCTGACCGTCGCCGAGGCCAAGGCGCTGATCAAGGACGGCACGGTGTCGGGAGGCATGATCCCGAAGGTCGAGACTTGCATCGAGGCAATCGAGCGCGGCGTCGAGGGCGTCGTCATCCTCAACGGCAAGACGCCGCATTCCGTGCTGCTGGAGCTCTTCACCGAGCATGGCGCCGGCACGCTGATCGTTCCGTAACGAGAGCAGGCAAGTTCACCGTTTCACGGTGAACTGCCATAATCAGCCGGCTAATCTTCTCTGTTCTTCGATGACAGGCACGACCGGCTTACCGGCCGGCCGCCGGACGATCATCGATTCCTCCTCGGCGTCCTGCGGCGCGCCCCAGAATTCGGCGAGCGTCGGGCCGTCCTTGACGCGGCCGTCGTGAGCCAAGAAACCCCAGACTTCGCGGAACCAGACGCGGCGGCCCATCTTGGTGTACCAGCGCATCGAGTGCCGCTGTTCGGGATCGGGGTGGAAGAGGATGCGCACCAGCGCCTTAGGCCGCGACTGCACCGCGACCTCGATCAGCTTGACGGCGAAGAACAGCATACACGGCCTCAGCCGGGTCATCGCCAGCACCTGATGCTTGTAGTCCCAGAGGCGGACGTCCTTCTGGATCACCTTGCGGTCGCTGGCGATGCGGAAGAACGGCGTCCAGCGGTGCGGGGTAACATAGAGTGCCTGGATCTGGTCGGGATCATAGGCGATGAGCTGACGGAAGCCGCGCCAGAGGTCGCGCAAGGTCTCGTCCTCGAAGCCGGCGACCCAGGTCGCCATCGATAGGATGCCGTGCCGGCGAAGCAGCCGGATCGCTTCGCGGTCCGACTTCGTGCTGCCGCCCTTGCGGATCAGCGACAGCGTCTCCTCGTCGGTATTCTCCATCCCGAGCAGCCAGCGGATCACACCGGCCTTGCGATAAAGGTGCAGGATGTCGGCATCGCGCACGATGTCGTCGGCGCGGGTCGAGCCGACGATCAGCACCGGCACGTTCTCGGCGATCATGGCGTCCAAAAAGGCGCGCCAGGCTTTCTTCGAGGAGGTCGGGTTTTCGTCCGCCAGGTTGATCAGCTCGACGCCGTGTTCGCGATGCAGCCAGGCTATCTCCCTGGCGAACTTTATCGGATCGCGATGCCGCCAGCGGGTCCAGAAGCCGCGCTGGCCGCAATAGTTGCACAGATGCGGGCAGCCGCGCGAGAACTGCATGACCACCGCGCGCTTGCCGCCCCAATAGGAGTAGCGGCGATGATCGATCAGCTCCCAGCCGACACGCCAGGCATCGAGATCGGCAATGGTCATGGCAGCTTGCGTGGCAAAGGCGCGGCCGAGATCGTCGCGATAGGCGATGCCGGCGACACTTCCCACCGGCTGGCGCATCTCGATCGCCTCGACCAGCGCCGTCGCGGTCGCTTCGCCCTCGCCGCGCACGATGAAGTCGAAGACGTCGGTCGCGACCAGGATGTCGCGCCAGTGATAGGTCGGAAAGACGCCGCCATAGATGACGATGACGCCCGGCGCGCGGGCCTTGATCATTTCGGCGATTTTCAAGGCCGTCGGATGCGCCGAGGTCGAGCCGGAATGGCCGATCAGGATGAAATCCGGATCGCCGCGCAGAGCCTCGTCGACAAGCGTGCCAAGCGGCATCGGCCCGAATTCGGCATCGACCAGCCGCACCTGATGGCCGGAATCGATCAGCGGACCGCCGATCGCCAGCAGGCCGAGCGGCGGCAAATGGTCGTCGGGCACGCGGCTGCCGATGGCCGTGTGCGGCGGATTGATCAGCACGATGTTCAAGGCGGACCTCCAGGTTGGTCCGCTTGTGCTAATGGCCGATGTCGAAGCCGCCTTGGCGCGGTTCAGCAGTTTCCAAGCAGCTTTTCGCCAGATTTGAGCGGATCATTTCCGCAGATGGCTGAGCGGCACGTGACCCGGGCCCTTGATGTTCTGCAGCACCAGTTGCGTGTGGACGTCGCGCACGCCGGGGAGCCGCATCAGCCGGTGCATGACGAAGGCGTTAAGATCGTCCACCGACGGCACCATGACATGCAGCAGGAAATCGTGATCGCCGGTCATCGTCCAGCAGGACGAAACCTCGTCCATGCGCTGCACGGCGGCGATAAAGCTTTCCGGCGAGCCGTCGCTATGGCTGACCAGCCGCACCTGGATGAAGACCTCGACCGTCAGGCCAACGGCGCGGCGACTGAGCACGGCAGCAAAGCCCTTGATGATGCCGGTTTCCTGCAAGGCTTCGAATCGGCGCGCGCAAGGCGTGGTCGAAAGGCCGATCTCCTGCGCCAGCTCCGACACGGGCTTGCGGCCGTCGCGCTGCAGGATATCAAGCATCTTGATTTCGAAACCGTCGAACTGAGGCATGTTTTCTCGATCTCACATTGATCTGAGTTATTTTACCTCAAGATCTTCGGACAAGCTACAAACAAGGGCTGATTTGCCTCAGCGATCGCTCCTACACTCCCTTCCACGATCCGCGGATCACGATTTTGAGGAGGATATGATGACGATCAGTGTTGCCGATTACGCCGCCGAATGCGCGGCACAGGGCCTTCGCGGCGACTATTCGGTCTGCCGCAGCGATTTCACGGTTGCGCAAGGCTACGATTATTCCGCCGAGGAGCAGGCGGTGTGGCGCACGCTCTGCGACCGCCAGACGAGGCTGACCCAGAAGCTCGCGCATCGTTCCTACCTCGACGGCGTCGCGGCGCTCGGCCTGCTCGACAGGATTCCGGATTTCGACGAGATCAGCGAGAAACTCACCAAGCTGACCGGCTGGGAGATCGTCGCGGTGCCCGGCCTCATTCCGGCCGGCCCGTTCTTCGATCATCTCGCCAATCGCCGCTTCCCGGTCACCAACTGGCTGCGGACAAAGAAGGAGCTCGACTACATCGTCGAGCCCGACATGTTTCACGATTTCTTCGGCCACGTGCCGATCCTGACCCAGCCGGTCTTCGCCGATTTCATGCAGATGTATGGCGAGAAGGCCGAGGACGTGATCGCGCTGGGCGGCGACGAGATGATCACCAGGCTCTACTGGTACAGCGCCGAATACGGCCTCATCCAGGAAGCCGGCCAGCCCGTGAAGGCCTTCGGCGCCGGGCTGATGTCGTCCTTCACCGAGCTGCAATTCGCGGTCGAGAGCAAGGACGCCCACCATGTGCCGTACGACCTCGAGACGGTGATGCGCACCGGCTATGAGATCGACAAGTTCCAGCGCGCCTATTTCGTGCTGCCGTCCTTCGATGCGCTGCGCGATGCCTTCGCCAAGGGCGACCTTGCCGGCATCGTGGCGCGGTTCAAAGGCCAGCCGGCGCTCGACCCCGCGACGGTCTGAGGTCGGTTTTCGCCCAACCGACATTCAGGGCGGTTCAGCTGCCGGCAGGCGGCTGGGCCGCTTTGTCTTGAGGATATCTAAGCCGGCTCGGCCTTGATCCTGGCCAACTGCTCGCTCTGCAGGTCCAGCGCGGCATTGATGAAGCGCAGCACGGTCTCGAGCTCGGCATCGCTGAAGCTCGCCACCACCTTCTCGCCCTCCCGCGCGATCGCGCCGTAATAGCGCTCTGACAATTCCCTGGTCAGCGCGGTCGCCTCGATCACCACCTTGCGCCTGTCCTCCAGGCTGCGGGTTCGGGTGACGTAGCCGCGCGCCTCCAGCCGGTCGATCAATGCGGTAACGGCGGCCGGCGTCAGTCCGGTCGCAGCGGCCACGGCGCCCGCCGATTGCGGCCCGGCATAGAGCAGCCCCAGGCAATGCCGCTCGGCCGCGATCAGGCCTAGCCGCGCCCCCACCGCTTCGTCATAGGCCTGGGTGGCGTCCTGCCAGCGCATAACGGCAAGGCTGAGAGCCTTGGTCATTTCATCGCGTTTGGTGCTTGACGAATTTATTTCGACCATCTAACTATCAATCTGTCTAACATTTAGACTATCATATCAATATGCGGTGATGCTTTTGCAAGGCAAGGGCAAAGTCGCCGACAAGGAGTGAATAATGAGCTTGATCCAACAGCGCACCCCTCTCTCGAACGAGGAGGAATACAAATACGCCAAGCTGGCGATGGAATGGTATGGCTGGGGCTCGCCCATCGGCCTCGGCATCCTGCTGGTGGCGCTTGCGGCCGCGGCCGTGCTGGTGCGCATCGCCGTCTACGGCCTTTGAGCGAAGTCACAATTTCCCCCAAAAGCGCCAGGGCGTCGCCGGTTGACACTCCAGACGCCGGCGCCGCCGGCGTCTCGGAGATCAGACGGCGATCACCTTGCCGAGATGCTCGCCCAGCCGGCAGGCGAGCGCGGTGATGGTCGTCGTCGGGTTGCACTGGCCCGAGGTGCAGAACACCGAGGAGCCGCCGACATAGAGATTGTCCATGCCGTGCACCTTGCAATTGGCGTCGACGACGCTCTTCGAGACATCGGTTCCCATGCGCGTGCCGCCCATATGGTGGTGGCCGGCCGTCTCCTCATTGGTCGGGTAATCGGCGCCATTGCTGATCCAGTCGTCGATGCGGACGCGGCCGAGGTTCTTCTGCGCCATCGTCGTGCCGAAAAGCCTCAGCCCCTCAAGCAGCGTGCGACGCTCGAGCGGCGACTTCTTCCAGTGCAGCTCGATGCGCGGCACGCCGGCAGGGTCGACATCGGTCTTCGACAGCTCGATCTGGTTCGAGGCGAGCGGCGCCTGCTCCCAGGCAACGTAGAGTTGGGCGGCGCAGCGCAGCCTCTGGTCGAGCTGGGACGACATCCACTCCGCCATGTTCGGCGCGGTGCAGGCGAGGTCGGCGATCAGCTTCTTGACATTGGGATAGGGGCTCTCGATCAATCGGATGCCGAAATTCATGATCTGCAACCGCTCCATCGCGGCAAGCGTCGGCGAGAAGAAGGCTTCGTTCGAGGCGTCGACCTCGAACTCCGAATAGTTGGCGAGGATGGCGTTGCCGCCCTCGAAGGTCGGATGCTCCATCCAGTAGCGGCCGAGCGCCGCCGCGTTCGGCACCACGCCGCCATTCGAGCGCTCGTTCGACCACAACAGCAGCCGCGAGTTCTCCAGCCCGCCGGTGCAGGTGACGAAATAGTCCGCGCTGAAGGTGCCGGCGTCCTGCCCGTTCGACCACAGCTTCGCGCCGATGACGCGCTTGCCGTCGCCGATGAGCTCGGTCGCGTAGGTGTTGAGCACGACGGCGATGTTTTTGCTCTGGTCGAGCTCGTCGGCGAATTTCTCGGCGAAACGAACCGCCGGGCTCTTGATCAACTGCACCCAGCGAATGTCGTCCGAAACCTGGACGTCCGGACGGAACGCCGGAAGCTCGAGGATGTCATGGACTTCGCCAAGATAGGGCTCGATGTCGGCGCGGCTGATCGGCCAGCCGGTGTCCGGCGCCCAGGCCTTGGGTTCGAAATCCTGCTTGTCGAGCACGCGGCACCAGCCTGCCCAGTGGTTGGACGAGCCGCCCATGAAGCGCAGCCTGGTGATGTCGAGGTCGAAATAGAAATCGCCGACCGTCTTGCCGCGGTAGAAATCCTGCGATTGGTCGCTGAACTCGCGCGAGCCCGCCTCCAGGACGACGACCGGAATGCCGGCGGCGCCCAGCTTCCTGGCGATCGTCGTGCCGGCGGGACCGGAGCCTAGGATGCAGGCCCTGGGTTTGAAGCCGGCCTGCTTGTAGGCTTCATAGCTGTCGAAGATCATGCGAGGTCGCTCCGCCGCAGGATCCATCCGTTGATCTCGACGATTTCATCGCGGTCGATCTCGTCAGGGTTGGCAGGGGCCGGCTGGTTGCGGAACAGCGACAGGGCGGGCAACGCGATCAACGCCCGCACGATCGCGCGACGCGACATTTTTCTTATGAAGCTGCTCATGACGCGTCTCTCGTTAGGGGCCTCGATCCACGCATGCCGCTCCTGAACGGCACACATACCGCCGAGGAGGCCAATTCCGTGCCAAACCCGGGTGAAGACGGCGTTACACCCGTAAGTTTAGCGCGGTTGAATATGGACATGGTTAGGGCTTTCCTAAAGCGCGTCGCACTGAAGCGGTTCAGGCACCGCGCTTTTGAGTTTTGTTTTGATGCATGTCGTTGCCCCAAAACCGCTTCGCACTTTTGGGCGACATGCATGACGCCCGCGGCAAAGCTTCAAGCCGCTTCGGGAAGTTCGCGGTCGACAATCGAAAGATTGCGGCCGCGGTTCTTCGCCTCATAGAGCCTGCGGTCTGCCGCGCGCATCAAATCGGAAACGGTTGCGCCCTCGCCGCAGCTTATGCCTCCGATCGAGACGGTGAGCGGCACGGTGCGCTCGTCGCCAGGGCGAAACCGGATCAGCTCGACCTCGCGGCGGATGCGTTCGGCGACGTGCTTGGCCTCATGCTCGCTGGCGCCGACGAGGAAAGCCGCGAATTCCTCGCCGCCAATGCGGCCGAGCACGTCGCCGCTGCGCACGCCGCGCTCGATCGCGCCGGCGATCAGAAGCAGCGCTTCGTCTCCCGTCAAATGACCGTAGCTGTCATTGATCCGCTTGAAGTGATCGGCGTCGATGATGAGCAGCGCGCCGCGATCGCTCTTGCGCCGCGACGCGTCGAGCACGGCAAAGAAGGTTTCGCGATTGAGCATGCCGGTCATGTCGTCGCGGCTTGCCTTTTCGGAGAGGCGCCTGTGCGCGGCGGCGAGCTGCGCGTGGGCACGGGCAAGCTCGCGATGGGCGTTCTGCAGCCGGTCGCTGTGCCAGAAGGTGCCGGCGCTGGCGGCCCAGGCGAGCATGAGCGGGCATACCGTCGATGCCAGCCAGATGGTGCGGCTCATCGGAAAGCCCATTGCCGGAACCACAATCAGCGTCAACAACAGCGAGACAGCGACCGAAGCGAAGGCTACGGTAGCGGCCTTTAGAAATATGCGACTCATCACTTGCTCCCAAGGGATAGCCTCTGTGCCAGCTAGCGCTAAAGGCGACCTTTCCGGAACTTTTAAAATTTGAAGCGAGAAGCCATTTTGACAATTCGTGACGCGCATAAGTTGTGGATAAACTCGGCGTCGGCATGCCATAAGAAACCATGACGATGACACCCGACCCCGCCCGCTTTGCCCATGTCACGGACTGGGTGTTCGACCTCGACAACACGCTTTATCCGCATCACTCGAACCTGTTCGCGCAGATCGATGTGAAGATGACCGCCTATGTCGGCGAGCTGCTGACGCTTTCACGCGACGACGCGCGCAAGCTCCAGAAGGAACTTTACCTGGAATACGGCACGACGCTGAACGGGCTGATGAAGCGGCACGGCATCGATCCCGACGATTTCCTCGAGAAGGTGCACGACATCGACTATTCGCGGCTGGTGCCGGATCCGGTGCTGGGCGCGGCGATCCGCCAGCTTCCGGGGCGCAAATTCATCTTCACCAATGGCGACCGCAGGCATGCCGAGCGCACCGCGCGCCAGCTGGGCATTTTGGAGCATTTCGACGCCATCTTCGACATCGTCGCGGCCGGGCTCAATCCCAAGCCGGAGCGCCAGACCTATGAACGCTTCGCCGAGTTGCACTCGGTGACCGGGCACAATGCGGTGATGTTCGAGGATCTGGCGCGCAATCTGGCCGTGCCGAAATCGCTCGGCATGACGACCGTGCTGGTGGTGCCGCGCAATTTCGAACCGACCTTCTCGGAAATCTGGGAACGCGACCCGGCGAATGATGACGACGTCGATTTCGTCACCGACGACCTCTCCGGTTTCCTGACCTCGATCGTCGACGTGGCGGCCTGAACTCTGTTGCATAGGCGTGCCTTGGCGATTGGCCGAAATGCGCATCGCGATCGTCATCCACGGGCGGAGGGCACCTAGTCGAAATCCGGAATCGTGCCGGGCGGCAATCCCAGTCGGCCGTTCAGCTCCTTCAAGAACCGGCACAGATCCGGATTGCCGGCTGCTCCCGTACCGTTGCCATTGCCGTCGGACGCGTAGCCGTTGCCGTGGCCGTTGCCGCAATTGGCGTTGCCGTTGAAGCTGCCGCCATTGAAATTGCCGCTGAAGCTTCCGGCATTGCCGTTGCCGTTGAAATTGCCGCTGTTGCCGTTGCCGTTGAAGTTGCCGGTATTCCCATTGCCGTTGAAATTTCCGGTATTGCCAAGGCCGTTGGCGACACCGGCGCCGATTGGAAGATCGGCAATCCTGACCAGGGTCGAGGCATCGGCGGCCAGCAATGCGGCAAGCAGGGTGCCGAGCGCGAGGCCGTTGCCATCAAGCAGCCTCGCCGCTACCCGACGCTCGCCGGGCCGGGCGGGTCGGGATGATTTCAGCCCGGTCATCAGCGGTTCCCCCGGCCGTTGAAGTTGCCGTTGAAGGAACCGACATTGCCGTTGCCGTTGAACGACCCGCCGTTGAAGTTGCCATTGCCGGCGCCGACGTTGCTGTTGCCGTTGTATTCGCCGGTGTTGCCGTTGCCGTTGAAGGAGCCGATGTTGCCGTTGCCGCTCGTCGCCGAGGTGTTGTTGTTGCCGTTGAACGCGCCGACATTGCCGGTACCGCTGTTGAAGGCGCCGACATTGCCGCTGCCGCTGTTCTTATAGCCGAGATTGCCGCCGAAATTGCCGAGGGGATCCATGCCCCTGACGTTCGAGCCGATAGCCTGGCCGTATTTGCCGACCGCCGCCTGGACGGCCGACCTGCCGAAGGCCTGGCTGCCCGTCGCGGTGTCGGCCTTCGCCGCGGTTGCGCTCAACAACCCCAGGCATAGCGCCGGTATGACGTAGCGTTTCATCTGCGAGCTCCTTCCATGGCTTTGCTTTTGAAATTGGAACCAGTCCGAAAGGACTGGGACCGCCGGCGACATGTCGCGATAGCCTTGCGCGGGGGACGGGCGCGTGGCTCGGCGGTCCCAGAGCCATCAGCGTCTTTCCAAGGTGAAGCTTGGTGACGCTGGCGGTTGGACGGCGTTACTGGTTCGCGTTGCCGTTCCCGTTGCCGTTGCCGGCACCCCAGTTTCCGTTGCCGTTGGCATTGCCGTTGCCGAGGCCGGCATTGGCGTTGCCGTTCAAGTTGCCGTTGCCGAGGCCGAAATTGCCGTTGCCATTGCCATTGCCGTTGGCGATGCCGGCATTCAAGTTGCCGTTATAGTTGCCGTTGAAGGCGCCCCAGTTGCCGTTGCCGTTCCCGTTGCCGTTGCCGAAGCCGAAATTGCCATTGCCGTTGAAGTTGCCGTTGAAGGCGCCGGTATTGGCATTGCCGTTGCCGTTGCCGTTGCCGACGCCGACATTGCCGTTGCCATTGCCGTTACCGCTACCGATGGACACTGCGGATGCCGTGCCAGTCAGAGCCGCCAGGACAGCCGCGGCCAGGATGATCTTTCTCATGACGTTCTCCTTCGTTTGCGTTGAGCTTCCCAGGCAATTCAAGATGACCGGGAGGACGCTTGAAGGATGCACGCAGAAATAGTGGCGATACATTCGGGCTGATCAGCAGGCGCTGTCGGTTTTTCTGCTGATCCCGGTGTCAGGAAAAGTTGAAGCAATCAGGAAAAAACTGACAGGCATAAAAGCATATGCCGGGTGTATATTGCGCGAGGTATCAGCCCCTTGTGCCTTTTCTCGCGAGGCCGGCACTTGGGTGTTGATGGGAGAAGAAAGTCGATGGAGGGTGGCATCGACACCGGCAAAGACAATAGAGCGAAACTCCGGCGTCCGGGCCTGGCGCGGCATCTGGTTGCCGTGCAGGAAGAGCAGCGCCTGCGCCTGTCGCGCGAGTTGCATGACGATCTGGGCCAGATGCTGGCCAGCGTCGCGCTCGAGTTGCACATGGTCCGCGCCGGCTCGCGCCTGATGGACAACCGCCTCGCGCGCGCCGCGATGCTTGTCGACCAGCTGAGCGCCAGGGTGCATGAGGTGGCCTGGAGCCTGCGGCCCGCCGACCTCGATCGTCTCGGCCTGCGCGCTTCGGTCGAGGATCTGGCGACAATGCTTTGCAGCCAGCTCGGCATTCCATGCGAGATGGATCTCGAAGCCCTTTCGAACCCGTTGCCCGCCGAGACCGCGCTCACGCTTTATCGTATCGCACAGGAGGCGCTTACCAATGTCGGCAAGCATGCCCAGCCAAGCCGGGTAAGCGTAACGGCCCATATCCAGGACGATCGAATGCGCCTGACAATCGAGGATGACGGCCGCGGCTTTGACGGCCGCGTCGAACTCGGTCCGGGCCACCTGGGACTTGCCGGAATGCGGGAGCGGCTGGCGCTGGTCGGCGGTGAATTGACCGTCGAAACGGCCACGATGAAAGGAACTACCGTTTATGCGGATGTGCCGTTGGCACATTGAAAGGTGGGGGAGGGTTGCGCCTTCCAAGGACAGCCTGACACGGTCGCTTCGGCTTCGGGCCTGGTTCGTCGCGTTTTGCCAAGTGTCTCGTTTTGCATCAGTTCGGATGGCAAAACCGTGACGCTCCCCTCCTAAACTCGTCTACGTGAAGCGCTGCACATCCCGGACATTAGTCACGACTTACAATTCGCGCTCATAGGGTTAGGCGGGGGATGGCTTACCCGTTGCGGTCGTTTAAGGCCTGAGGAAGACGGGCGTCCCGCGACATGCGGGGCAGTTGCCTAGACCATCAAGGACAAGAGGCCTCTTCCGGAGGAAGGGCTCTTCACGACTGATGGAGGTTAAAGGTGCGCTGCAGGCGGATATTTTTGGTCGACGACCACCCGATCATGCTGTCGGGGGTCGGGGCGATGATCAACAGCCAGGACGACCTGACGGTCGTCGGCCTGGCCGGGAACGTCGAGGATGCCCTTGAAGGGATCGGCAAGACGCTGCCCGATGTCGCCGTGGTCGATATATCGCTTCCCGGCGACAGTGGGGTCACGCTGATCGAAAAGCTCGGTGAGCGCTTTCCCGAGGTCAGCTGCATAGCGTTGACGGCGCATGAGGACCCCGGCTGCCTGCGTCAGGTGCTTGCAGCCGGTGGCCGCGGCTTCGTGGTCAAGCGCGCGACCGCGACGGACCTCTTGCAGGCGATCCGATGCGTGCTGGCCGGTGACAATTATGTCGATCCCGCACTCGCGGCGCGCATCCTGAGCCCGCGCAGCGCCCCGCAGGGCGATCCGGGCAATCTCAGCCAACGGGAGCGGTCGGTGATCCAGCTGGTGGCGCTCGGCTACAGCAACAAGGAAATCTCGTCCCGCCTCAACCTCAGCATCAAGACGATCGAAACCTATCGCACCAGGGCGTCCGAGAAGCTCGAGCTCCGCTCGCGGGCGGCCATTGTGCGCTTCGCGCACTCGAATGGCTGGCTGGCCGAGTTGCCCGCGTAGCAGGCGGCGGCTGTGGCCGATCTAGAGCTTGTAGAAGCGTCGGATGATGTCCCAGGCTTCCTCGGCGGTGTCGACGAAATCGATTATGTCCTGATCGCCGGGCGAGATCGTCCCCTGCTCGGCGAGGAAATCGAGGTCGATCACCCTTCGCCAGAAGGCCTTGCCGAACAGGATCACCGGCACCCGCTCCATGCGCCCGGTCTGGATCAGGGTCAGCGTCTCGAAGAACTCGTCCATCGTGCCGAAGCCGCCCGGAAACACGGCGACCGCCTTGGCGCGCATGACGAAATGCATCTTGCGGATGGCGAAGTAGTGGAAGTTGAAGCAGAGCTCCGGCGTGACATAGGCGTTGGGCGCCTGCTCGTGCGGCAGCACGATGTTCAAGCCGATCGACGGGGCGCCGACATCGTCGGCGCCGCGGTTGCCCGCCTCCATGACACCAGGCCCGCCGCCGGTGACGACGACATATTCACGATAATAGGAGGTGGCCGATTGCTGCGAGCACAGACGGGCGAATTTGCGCGCTTCCTCGTAGTATTTGCTGTTCGCCTCGAGGTTCTTCTTCTGCGTCTCGTTCTTGGCCGCCCAGGCTTCGCCGCCCGGCTCGGGCAAGCGGGCGCCGCCGAACAGGATCACGGTCGAGCGGATGCCGCGTTCGGCCAGGATCATTTCCGGCTTCAGGAGCTCGAGCTGCAGCCGCACGGCGCGCAATTCGCGCCGCGTCATGAAGTCCGGATCGTTCCAGGCGAGCCGATAGGTTTCGGCACGTGTCTGCGGGGTGTCCGGCACGCTTTTCGCGCGTTCCAGGTCCTCGTCCGAATGCGGTAGCGGCGTCCACCCCGCCTTTTCCATGGGAGTCATCGAATCCACCCGTCCAATTCCCTTAACTGCGCCGTCCCGTGACGCTGGCGCGATTGACCCTCATTCAGCCTTAACATAGGGTCCGCGCGACTTTTAAACAGGTTAAGGCTGAGCCCCTTAACAGCTTGGTAATGGAGCGAAATCATGTCGAAGCCGGATCTGGCGAGCCTCGAAACGACCATCGAAAAGGCTTTCGAGGAGAGCGAGGCGATTTCGACGGCGACGCGCGGCGAGACGCGCGAGGCCATCCAGGCGGCGCTCGACCTGCTCGACCGCGGCGTCGCCCGCGTCGCGCAGCGACAGGACGACGGCAGCTGGCATGTCAACCAGTGGCTGAAGAAGGCGGTGCTGCTCTCCTTCCGGCTGAACCCGATGGAGATCATCAAGGGCGGCCCCGGCCAGGCCGTGTGGTGGGACAAGGTGCCATCGAAGTTCGACGGCTGGAGCGCCGTCGATTTCGAGAAGGCCGGCTTCCGCGCCGTGCCGTCCTCGATCGTGCGCCGTTCGGCCTATGTCGCGCCGGGCGCCGTGCTGATGCCGTCCTTCGTCAATGTCGGCGCCTATGTCGATTCGGGCACCATGGTCGACACGTGGGCCTCGGTCGGCTCCTGCGCCCAGATCGGCAAGAACGTGCATCTTTCCGGCGGCGTCGGCATCGGCGGCGTGCTGGAGCCGATGCAGGCCGGCCCGACCATCATCGAGGACAATTGCTTCATCGGCGCGCGCTCGGAAGTGGTCGAGGGCTGCATCGTGCGCGAAGGATCGGTACTCGGCATGGGCGTGTTCATCGGCCAGTCGACCAAGATCGTCGACCGCGCCACCGGCGAGGTGTTCTACGGCGAGGTGCCGGCAAACTCGGTGGTCGTCGCCGGCTCGATGCCGGGCAAGAATTTCCCGAACAATGAGCCCGGTCCGAGCCTCTACTGCGCCGTCATCGTCAAGCGCGTCGACGCCAAGACGCGTTCAAAGACCTCGATCAACGAATTGCTGCGCGATTGATCCTGCCTAAAGCGCGTCGCGATCTTTCAGAATCGCTCCCTGCGCTTTAGGTTTTGATCTTGCGCATGTCTTTGTCCCGAAACCGGTTCCCACTTTCGGGAGACATGCTTTGACGGAGCGGAAGCGATTGTCTGAAAGATCGCAATTCTTCTGGCTGTTCTTCAGCCTTTCGGGGCGGCTGAGCCCGGTCGCCTATGCGCTGGCCGGGGTTTTGCTGGTGCTCGTCCAGTTTTTCCCGTTCTACCAATTCGCGCGGGTGGAGTTGAACACCACCGCCAGCCAGAACTGGGCCATGATATGCTGGGGCGTGCTGCTGATCTCGGCCTGGGCCACCTTCGCGGTGACGGCAAAGCGCTTCCATGATTTCGGCAAGCCGACCTATTTTGCGCTGATCTCGCTCATCATCGGTCCCATCCTGCTCATCATCCTCTCCTGTTTCCGCAGCGATCCCGGACCGAACCGCTACGGCAGGCGCACCAACGCGCCGGCCGATTCGTGAGGCCGTCATGCGCTACCGCGCGCTCGATCCGCAACTGATCATCGAGACGGCCGAAAGGCTGGAGGGACGGATCGGCGAGCGTTTTCCGGATGCCGGCCTGCGCGGCGTCGCCGCCGAACTGGTGTCGCTGTCGCGGGACCTCGCCAAGGCGGCGAGGGAACTGGAGGCGCCGATCTGGTGGCTGCGCGGCGTCATCATCGCGGCCTTCATCGCCGGCGTGGCGGTGTTCCTGTTCGTCGGCACGATCCTGCCGCTCGACCGCATCTCCGGCGCCGACGACGCAGTGCAGTCGGTGCAAGGCATCGAAGCGACGATCAACACGGTGATCCTGGCCGTGCTCGGGCTGCTGGCGCTGGTCCGCACCGAGGAGCGCATCAAGCGCAAGAAGGTCTTCCGCCAGCTGCATGGGCTGCGCTCGCTGATCCATGTCATCGACATGCACCAGCTGACCAAGGATCCCGCGGCGCTGTCGGCCGAGTTCAAGCCGACCGCGCACTCGCCCGCCCGCATCACCAACGCCGCGGACCTTGCGCGCTATCTCGACTATTGCTCGGAGATGCTGTCGATCACCGGCAAGATCGCGGCGCTGTTCGCGCAGTCGGTCAATGACGATGTCGTCATCGACGGGGTCAACGACATCGAGAACCTGAGCTCCAACCTGTCGCGCAAGATCTGGCAGAAGATCACGCTGATCGAGGGCCGCCGATAGAGCGGTTCACCGTTTCAAGGAAACGGCGAACCGCTCTATCCTTTTGTTTTTGCGCAATTCCGGACGGAAAACCGTCACACTTTTCCTGGAATTGCGCTGACCGCACCCGGCCCGAGGCCGGGGGGACCGCGCTTTTCCGTTTCCGCCTGACGCACCAGAGCCGCGACCCGTTCATTCATCGGCGTCGGGATGCCGGCCTGCCTGGCCAGGCGAATGACCGCGCCCTGCAATTCATCGATCTCGGTCTGGCGGCCGCGCTTGAGATCGTCCCACATCGACGAGCGGGCTTCTGGATCGATCGCCAGCATGCGGCGCGCCAGGAGGCCGAACAGCCAGTCGGGCAGCCGCAGCACTTTCGGCAGCAGCGCCGGCGGCAGGCCGCTGATGCGCGCCGGCGCGATCCCCGCCGCCCTCATCGCGGCGAGCGCCTCGTCGATCTGGGCGGCCAGGATCACGCGCCAGCTCCGGTCGGCCAGTTGCCTGGCCAGCGGCAGGTCGGAGAGCGCCACCAGGGCATTGTTGAGGTTCATCAGCAGTTTGCTCCACTGCACCGCCTTCATGTCGGCGCGCGCCTCGACGGCAAGCCCGTCGACATCGAGCCGCTCGGCAAGCCCATGGATGCCGGCGTCGATCATCACCTCGCCCTGGCTGGCGCGATGGACGCGGAACGGCAGCTCGCCATCCGGCGACCGGACGACGTTGAACATCACCATGCCGGTCAGCACCCGCCGTTCAGGGAGCGCGGCGCGCAGCCGGTCGGCATTGTCGACGCCGTTCTGCAGGCTGATCACGACCGCATTCGGGCGCCCGTGGACGGCGATCACCCCGGCCATTTCCGCGGTCGCGCCGCTCTTCACCGTCACCAGGATGACGTCCGCCTCGCGCAGCGCCATCGCCGGATCGTCGGTGACCGTAATCGCTTGCGCTGCGAGGTGCCGGTCGCGGCCATCGAGATCGCTGACGCGGAGCCCGTCTTTGCGCATGACATCGACGACGCGGCCGCGGCCGAGGAAAACAACCTTGCGTCCCGCGAGCGCCAGGCAGCCGCCGACATAGCAGCCGATGCTGCCGGCGCCGGCTATCGCGATGGTGCTTGCTTCGCTGGCCATGCATTTGTCCCCGTTTGGCGTCCTCGCCTGGCTGCCGACTTGCCATGATGCATGTCGTCCTCCCAGAACCGCTGCACGTCCGGGCGACATGCATTTATACGTGATGAAAACCATATTGTCGGCGCCATGACCGGCGATCATCTGCCACCGTGACACGACAAACGCTTTCGACTATCGCTTTGCCCATGACATTGCCGACCGATCCCGCCGCGAATCTTGCCGCCCTGATCCGCTGTCCGTCCGTAACACCCGCCGAAGGTGGGGCGCTCGCCGCGCTGGAGGACATGCTGAAGCCGCTCGGTTTCTCGGTCGAGCGTCCAGTCTTCTCGGAAGACGGCACGCCGGACATCGAAAACCTCTATGCGCGGCGCTCGGGCAATGGCCCGCACCTGATGTTTGCCGGCCATACCGATGTCGTGCCGGTGGGGGACGAGATGGCATGGACGCATCCCCCCTTCGCCGCCGAAATCGCCAAAGGCGAGATGTATGGCCGCGGCGCCGTCGACATGAAGGGCGGCATCGCCTGCTTCATCGCCGCGGTGGCGCGCCGCGTCGAGAAAAACGGCGGCCCGAAAGGCTCGGTCTCGCTGCTCATCACCGGCGACGAGGAAGGACCGGCGATCAACGGCACCACCAAGCTGCTCGGCTGGGCGGCGGCCAAGGGCGAGAAGTGGGACGCCTCGATCGTCGGCGAGCCGACCAATCCGGATGCGCTGGGCGACATGATCAAGATCGGCCGGCGCGGCTCGCTGTCTGGCAGCGTGACCGTGAACGGACGCCAGGGCCATGCCGCCTATCCGCAGCTTGCCGACAACCCGGTTCGCGGCCTGATGAGCCTGGTCGACGCGCTGCTCCACCCCGTTTTCGACAAGGGAACCAAGGATTTCCAGCCGACCAACCTCGAAGTGACGTCGATCGATGTCGGCAACCCGGCGACCAACGTGGTCCCGGCCAAGGCGACGGCAACGTTCAACATCCGCTTCAACGACACTTGGGACGCCGAATCGGTGCAGGCCGAGATCCACAACAGACTCGACCAGGCGGCGGGGCGCAAGAAATACCGGCCCGGCAAGAAGACGCCGGTCGACTACGAGCTTGCCTGGCGCGACCGGCCGAGCCATGTCTTCCTCACCCGCGACGACAGGCTGATCGATACGCTGAGCAGCTCGGTCAAGGCGGTGGTCGGCAAGACGCCGGCGCTCTCCACCTCCGGCGGCACGTCGGACGCGCGCTTCATCAAGGATTATTGCCCGGTGGTCGAGTTCGGCCTGGTCGGCAAGACCATGCATATGGTGGACGAGCGCGTCGCGCTTGCCGACCTCGAGACGCTGACGCAGATCTACGAACGCTTCATCGAAGACTGGTTCGCAAAAGGCCTTTCGTGACCATGCTATCGGCGGACGAAACCTATGCTTCGCTGGCCGGCGCCTGGCGGCTGATGTTCGGCAAGGCCGACGGGCTGCGCCTGCTCGACCTTTCGGCGGACGGTTTCTGGAATTCCTTCTTCGCCATCGTCGTAGCGGCGCCGGCGCTGATTGTCGGCTGGGTCGGGATCGCCAACGAGATCGGCGATCCGGAGGCCTTCGCCGGGCGCCTCGGCATGCTGATCAGGCTGGCGACGGTGGATATCGGCTCCTGGGTGCTGCCGCTGGTGGCGCTGGCGCTGGTCGCGCCGCGCGTCGGCATCGGCGGCCGCTTCGTCCACTATGTCGTTGCCTCCAACTGGGCATCGGCGATCATCGCCTGGCTGATGCTGCCCTCCGCGCTGCTCAGGCTCTTCCTGCCCTCAACCAGCGAAATCAGCAGCCTTGTCTCACTGTTCCTGTTCGCGCTGTCGGCGCTGCTGACCTGGCGCATGACCAACGCGTCGATCGGCAAGGGCGCCGCCGTGGGCACCGCCGTCTTTGTCGGCATGTTCATCGCCTCGCTGCTCGTCCTGTTCGGCCTGCAGGCGCTGCTCGGCATCGATATACCGGACAGCACGACGGGTTGATCCTGACCGATTGACAAAGCCTTTCAATTCAGGGGCAAAGTGGTATGATAATTTCATACCATTCTCCTCGTGGAGACAAGCTATGTCCGCCACCGAAAAACGCACCTTCAGCCTGCCGGCGGAGCAAGCCGCCTTCATCGATCAACTCGTCCGCTCGGGCACCTACGCGACCAGGAGCGAAGTCATCCGCGCGGGGCTTCGCGCCCTCCAGGAGCGCGACGCGGCGGTGGAACGCTGGCTCCGCGAGGAAGTCGCACCGACCTATGATGCGTTGATGACAAACCCTGACAAAGTCATCTCGCCTGCGGAAATGGCGGAACGTGCGCGCAAGCGCCACGAGGCCCATTCGCAGAAGAAACCGTGAAGCGCCGAGTCGTCGTCTACTCGCTTGATGCTGGCGACGATCTCGACCGCATCTACACCATTGTTGCTGAAGCCAGCAGCCCCATCACTGCGGACGGCTATGATCGTCGAATACGGGCGTTCTGCGAGCGTCTCGAGCATGGCTCCGAACGTGGTAAGCGCCGTGATGACGTGCGGCCGGGCCTTCGTGTCGTCGGCTTTGAACGCCGGATCGCCGTCGCGTTCATTGTGGAGCCTGAGCGGGTCGTGATTTTGCGCCTGTTCTATGGCGGAGCGAACTGGTCGGACGTACTCGCCGGGGACGACGCCGGCTGATCGGCGCCGACCTCAGACCTCTTCCGGATAGTCGACGCCGACAAGAAAAAGCCCGTCCGGCGGCGCGACCTGGCCGCAGGCAGCACGATCGCGCGCTTCGAGCGCCGCCTTGAGATCGGCCGTGCCCCAGGAACCGTCGCCGACGCGCCTCAGCGAGCCCACCATCGAGCGCACCTGGTTGTGCAGGAAGGAGCGTGCCGAGGTCCGCACCTCGATGAAATCGCCATTGCGGCCGACATCGAGGCGGTCGAGCGTGCGGACCGGGCTTTCTGCCTGGCACTGGGTGGAGCGGAAGGTGGTGAAGTCATGCTTGCCGAGCAGCACTTTCGCCGCCTCATGCATGACCTCAGCGTCGAGCCGCTTCGGCACCCACCAGACCTTGCCTTTTTCCAGCGCCGCCGGCGCGCGGCGGTTGAGGATGCGGTAGAGATAGTGGCGGCCGGTGGCGGAAAAGCGCGCGTCGAAATCGTCGGCGACGATTGCCGCCTTGAGGATGGCGATTCGCGCGCCGGCCGCCTGCAAATGGGCATTCACCGCGTCTCGGACCTTGTCGCCCGGCCACGCTTTGGCGAGATCGACATGCGCTACCTGGGCGGTAGCGTGCACGCCGGCATCGGTGCGGCCAGCGGCCCGTATTCTCAGGTCTTCGCCGCAAAACTTCCCGATCGCCCGCTCGATCGCCTGCTGCACCGAGGGCTGGTCGGCCTGATGCTGCCAACCGGCAAACTGGCTGCCGTCATATTCGATATCGAGCCGAAAACGCGGCATGCCAGCTTGAGCTTTCGCCTTAGCCTAGGCGGCTAAAGCGGTGAAGGCCGAAGCGTAGACCAGCCTGCCGGTCTCGGGCGCGTCGCCCCAGGCCAGAGCCTGCAGCGCCTCGCCCTGATACTCGCTGTCGAACTTTGCGGCGCGGTCATGGGTGTAGCCAAAACGGCCGTAATAGGTCGGATCGCCCAGCACCACGGCCAACGTCTCGCCGGCTTCCTTAAGGCGGACATGCGCCTCGCGGATCAGCGCGCCGCCGATGCCGGTGCCGTGGAAAGAGGGCTCGACCGCCAGCGGCGCCAGCGCGACGGCCGCGAAGCGCTTGCCGCCATTTTGCACGTAAAGCCTGGAAAACAGGATGTGGCCGACGACCTGGCCATCTTCCTCGACCACCAGCTCGACGACGGCGTCGCCGCCGGTGACCAGGGCATCGACCAGGCCGGCTTCCGCCTGCTGGCCAAAGGCATGCTCTTCGACGAGGCGGATCGCCTCGCGATCCCGCGGCGTCGCCGCGCGTATCGACATCATGCTCATGTGAGTTTCGTTCCTTTTTCGATCTTGGCTCCGCGCAAAAACTCCTGCGCGGCGGCAGGCTTTCCGCCCGCCCGTTGAACTTCGACCAGCCTGACCGCACCCGATCCGCAGGCGACCGTCAGCCGGTCATCGAGAATTCCTCCCGACTCGCCGACGCCATCCGAGAGCGTCGAGCGAAGCAGTTTCAGCCGCTCCATGCGGCCGCCAATTTCGACCTCGCACCACGCGCCCGGGAAGGGCGAGAGGCCGCGAATGTGATTGTGGACTTCGCCAGAAGGCCGCGTCCAGTCTACGCGTGTCTCCGATTTATCGATCTTTCGGGCGTAGGTCACCCCTTCCGTCGCCTGCGGGGTAAATGTCAGACAATTTATCCCCAACTGCGCGAGCGCCTCGACCATCAGCGAAGCGCCCTGAACCATCAGGCGGTCATGCAATTCGCCGGCCGTCATATCGGGTGCGATGGCGCATTTTTCAACCATTGCCACCGGTCCGGTATCGAGACCCTCTTCCATCTTCATGACCATCATGCCGGTTTCGGCATCGCCGGCCATGATGGCACGCTGGATGGGAGCAGCACCACGCCAGCGTGGCAAAAGCGAGGCATGGCCGTTCAGGCAGAGCCGGGGGGCGTCCAGAATGGCTTTCGGCAGCAGCAATCCATAGGCGACGACCACCGCGGCATCGGCCTGCAGGGCGGCGAAAGCCGCCTGCTCCGCCTCACCCTTGAGCGATGTCGGCGTGCGCACTTCGAGCCCCAGCCGCTCCGCCTCGCGCTGCACCGGCGACGGCGTCAGCTCCAGCCCACGCCGGCCGGCGGCACGCGGCGGCTGCGTGTAGACGGCCGCGATCTCGTGGCCGGCCTCGGCGATAGCGCGTAGCGTCGGCACGGAAAAGTCCGGCGTGCCCATGAAGATGACGCGAAGCGGCATGACGGATTTGCCCTTTTTCAACCGCCCGCTCAGGCGCTTGCTTTCAAAAAGTTCACGAATTCCCGGTCAATCCGTCGAAGTCGCGCTTTCTCTCAGCCTCAATCTCAATCATGATATCGGCAAATTCGTCGCCGATCGCGCCTTCAGACACAAAGGCGCTGCGGATCGCATCCCATGCGGAAACCCGCGGTTCTCGCCTGGATTCAGGAATGCTGCTGATCGGAGTGTCGCCCATGGAAACCTTCGACTGATTTCAGTGAATCCGGGGCCCAGGAGGATATCGCCTCAGCCCACCATCTTGCCCGGCACCTTGTCCTTGGCGAGCTTCTTGAACTTGCGCACCACCATGTCGCGCTTCAGCTTGGAGATGTGGTCGATGAACAGCACGCCGTTGAGGTGGTCGATCTCGTGCTGCAGGCAAGTTGCCATCAACCCCTCGGCCTGCATCTCCTGCAATTTGCCGTCGCGGTCGAGATATTTCACCCGCACGGAAGCCGGGCGCTCGACCTCGGCATAATAGTCTGGGATCGACAGGCAGCCTTCCTCGTAGACGGAACGCTGGTCGGAACTCTCGAGCACTTCCGGATTGATGAAGACATGCGGCTGAGGCTCTTCGCCTTCCTTGGCGAGGTCGATCACCAGCAGCCGCCGAGGCTCGCCGACCTGGATCGCCGCAAGGCCGATGCCCGGCGCGTCATACATGGTCTCCAGCATGTCGTCGGCGAGGTTGCGCAGATCGGCGTCGACGCGCTCCACCGGCTTGGAAACCTGGCGCAGGACGGGATCGGGAAGGATGATGAGCGGCTTTATCGACATGGCGTCTCACCTAAGACTTCGCTTGAGAGGCGTCAACGGGGGCAGCTTTTCCATGTTCACGTTTTGATCTGTGCCGGCGATGCGAATCGGTTATGCTGCGCACATGAACGACATGACCTCCATCCTTTCGCAACCGGTCGTGCGGCTCGGCGCCAGCACGATCACGCTCGGCCAGGCGCTTGGTATCGTCGCTGTCCTGTTCGTCGTGCTATTCGCCGCGCTCGTCATCGCCCTGTGGCGCGCGGCCAAGGCGCGCGCGGTTGCCGCCGCGGAAGCGGCTGACCATGCCCGCGATACAGAGGCGCGGATGGCCGACATCATGCAGGCGCAGGCCGAGATGCAAGGGCGCATGGGCGCGATCGCCGACGTGTTCGGCGCCAGGCAGGCGGAGCTTACGCAATCGCTCGGGCAGCGACTCGACGCCATGACCGGCCGCATCGGCCAGACCATGGCCGAGCAGACCAAGTCGACGCATGAAAGCCTGGCGAAGCTGCAGGAGCGGCTGGCGGTGATCGATACCGCGCAGGGCAATATCCAGTCCCTGGCCGGGCAGGTCGTGCAGTTGCAGGCGATCCTCTCCAACAAGCAGACGCGCGGCGCCTTCGGCCAATCACGCATGGAAGCGATCGTCGCCGATGGGTTGCCGCACGGCGCCTATGAATTCCAAGCCAGCCTCAGCAATGGCAGCCGGCCCGACTGCCTGGTGCGGATGCCCAACGGCGCGCCGATGCTTGCCATCGACGCCAAGTTCCCGTTGGAGGCCTGGAACGCCATCCGCGCCGCCGAGGGCGCCGACATGCAGAAGGTGGCGGCACAGGCCTTCCGGCGCGACATCGAGGTGCATATCCGCGATATCGCGGAAAAATACCTGATCCAGGGCGAGACGCAGGACACCGCCT
The DNA here is from genome assembly GCF_002295065.1 of Mesorhizobium sp. WSM3859. Classification (GTDB taxonomy): domain Bacteria; phylum Pseudomonadota; class Alphaproteobacteria; order Rhizobiales; family Rhizobiaceae; genus Mesorhizobium. The sequence continues at coordinate 50,878 of NZ_NSGG01000010.1, read as the reverse complement.
TCATGTTCGTGCCCTCGGAATCGGTGTTCGCGGAAATCCACGAGAATTTCGAAGCGGTGGTGCAGAAGGCGCACCGCGCCCGCGTCGTCATCGTCTCGCCGTCGCTGCTGATGCTGTCGATCCAGGTCATCCAGGCGATCCTGAAGGACGCCCGGATGCGCGAGCAGGCGCATCTGATCCAGGGCGAGGTCATCCGGCTGATGGAGGATGTGGCCAGGGTCGACGAGCGGGTGCGCCGGCTGCAGACGCATTTCGGCCAGGCGGCCAAGGACATCGACGACATTTTGGTCTCGACGTCGAAGGTCACCAAGCGCGGCCAGAAGATCGAGGCGCTGGAATTCGCCGAGGGCGAGACCGAACAGCAGCGCCCGGCGAAGACCGAAGGCGGCGCGCGGGTGGCGGACTCCAAGACGGGCCAGTTGAGGCTGCGAGTCGTCGAGGACGGCGAGTAGTCGCTCCACGCCGATGTTGGAACGAGCAGTTCTTCCTTCGCTGGCAAGGTCGCAATACCTGGAGATTGGCCGGAACGCCCATCGCTTCGTCATTCCAGGGCGGAGCAAGGAGCGAAGCGACGCGCGCAGACCCTGGAATCCATGCCGTGACATTAAGGCGTTGCGGCGGTGCAGAATTCTGGTCCGCCGCGCTCCTCGGCAGGCGTCACGGAATGGATCCTCGGGTCAAGCCCGAGGATGACGAAGGTGAGGAGACTTCAGCCAATCGCCAAGATTCGATCTACTGCTCCTCGACGATCCTCGTGCCCTCGAATTCCGGCAGCCAGTGCAGCGCCGAGCGGTGCCAGTATTGCGTCCTCGGCACAAGCTGGTCGCGTTGGCGCGACGTGCCGACCCTGATGCCGTAGACCTTCGGCCCGTCACCGACCGAGGTGGCATAGAGATGCGAGCCGCAATCGCCGCAAAAGCCCTGCGCCCGCTTGGCGCCGCTCGATCCGGTCTTGATATAGACCTTCGGCTCGCCTCTGGTGATGCGGTAATCCTCCTCCGGCACCCGCACCGAGACGCGGAACGCCGTGCCGGTCAGTTGCTGGCAGTCGGTACAGTGGCAGATCGAGGTCTTTTCCGGGTCGACCTCCGCCTCATAGGTGATCGCGCCACAATGGCAGCCACCGTCGATCTTCATCGGCATTCTCCTCAAAAGTTCGCTGTTGTGTTGACCCTAATCCTCGTCCGAAGCCTCGGCCATGGCCTTGCGCCGCCGCTCCCATGTGCCAGTTGCCTGCGGCTTGACGAAGAGCCTCGATATTTGCGGCATTTCCTTCTTGAGCCTTGCCTCCAGGCGCTCGACGCAGGCTTCGATCTCGGGCGCGGTGAGATGATCCTCGAATTCAATGCTCAAGCCCGCGACGATTTCTTCCGGACCGACATGAACGCTCAGGATTCCGTTCGCCTGCTGCACCGCCGGATCCTCCTGGGCGATCGCGAGGACCTGGCGCTGCACTTCGGGAGAAGCGGGCTCGCCCAGCAGCAGGCCCTTGCTCTCGCGCGCCAGGAAGATCGCCGTCGCGCCGAGGATAATGGCGATGCCGATCGAGCCGACACCGTCGAGTTCCGGCATTTCCAGAAGTTGCGCCGAGAGGATACCGACGAAGGCGACGGTGAGGCCGAGCAATGCGGCGCTGTCCTCGAACAGCACCGTGTAGACGCTGGGATCCTTGCTCGACTGCACGGCCTGCAGCCAGCCCTGCTTGCCCTTCTGCTGGCGGAATTCCCTCAGCGCCACCAGCCACGAGCTGCCCTCGAACAGGAAGGACAGGCCGAGCACGATATAGTTGACCCTGGCGTTGACGACAGGTTCGGGCTCCATGATGTGGATGACGCCTTCATAGAAGGAAATGCCGGCGCCGAGCGCGAACACCAGGAGCGCGACGATGAAACTCCAGAAATAGAGCTCGCGCCCATAGCCGAGCGGATGCGTGCGGTCGGGCGGCCGCGAGGCGCGACGCATGCCGTAGAGGAGCAGCGCGCCATTGCCCGTGTCGACCAGCGAATGGACGCCTTCCGACAGCATGGCGGACGAACCGGTGAAGGCTGCCGCCGCGAATTTGGTGACCGCGATCGCCAAATTGCCGGCAAGCGCGGCGTAGATGACCCTTTTCGAGCCGGCATGCCCTGCCATTGGCTTTTGACCTCTCTGCGATGCATCGAACTTAGCGGGCTGCACGCCGTAGCTCCACAGACAATGCGCCAGCCGGGCCGAGGTTCAGTCGGCTGAAGCGCTGCTCGAAGGAGCGCGCTGCAGGGAAAATCGGTTGACATCCGGCCGCGCGGCTTCGCAAGCGCGGCGCCGCCTCTTGCGGTCCGGCATTTCTCTTGTTTCACTTGCGCGTCCACAATCGGAGGAGCGAATCATGGCAAAAGGCGCGATGAAGGCAGGCAAGGAAGCCCGCAAGCCGAAGAAGGACGCCAAGAAGCCCGCCGCGGCCCCGGCTCCGAAGGCGCCGCCGGTCAAGGCGATGCGCATCAAGGAAAAGTAAGCGGCCGAATTCGGTCGATCCGGCTCTCTGCAATCTGAACCGGCGGCATGACAATGCTGCCGGTGTTTTGTTGATCGAGAGACAGGGCACTCCCATATCACGCGGCGAGGACGACCTCGCTTCCCCGAAAACCGGCCGGGACGACCCGCCACCCGAGCATCCCGACCGATGCCGGAATGACGGAGTGTTTTGATGTCGTGGATCTTTCTTTTCGTCGCCGGCCTGTTCGAGATCGGCTGGGCGATCGGCCTCAAATATACCGACGGCTTTTCCAGGCCGTTGCCGACCCTTCTCACCATCGCCTCGATGATCGTCAGCCTCGGCCTGCTCGGCCTAGCGCTGAAGGAGCTGCCTGTCGGCACGGCCTATGCCGTATGGACCGGCATCGGCACCGTCGGCACGGCGCTGCTCGGCATCTGGCTGCTCGGGGAACCGGCAACCGTCGTCCGGCTGGCCTGCATAGGCCTGATCGTCTGCGGCATTGTCGGGTTGAAGCTGGTCGCCTGAGAGGCCCATCCGCCAAAGGCACAAACGCGTTCAGAGCCGCTTTCGGCGACCCTGAATATTTCCTATTCGAACCCGAACTTAGAGCGGTTCAGCGATTCACAGAATCGCCGACCCGCTCCAAGCTTTTTGGTTCTTGCGCAATTCCGGACGGAAAACCGCTACGCACTTTTCCTGGAATTGCTCTAGCGGGCGGAGAAGCCCGGAGGCGTCCTGCCGACGCGCGCCTTGCGGGCGGCGTAGCGCGCGTCGCGCTTAGCTTTGCGCGAGGCCTCGTCGGCAAGCTCGACCGCGATGCGCTCGGCTTCCTCGGCCTCGCGAAGCCTGGCCTCCTCGGCCGCGGCCGCTTCCGCGGCAAGCCGTGCCGCTTCGGCAATCGCTGCGCGCTCGGCCTTCTCCGCCGCTTCGCGAGCCAGCTTTTCCTGCTTCAGCCTGGCTTTCTCAGCTTCGCGGATGGCGCGAGCCTCGAGGATTGCCTTGCGTTCGGCCTGGCGCGCCAGCACAGCGGGATCATCCGCCGCCGGCTTTGCCTTGAAGCGCGCGAGCAGCGCCTTCTTTGCCTCGTTCGCGGCATTGCGCCGCTCGAAAATGTCTTTTTCCCTGTAGATAGCCAAGTGTACTTCCCTGCAGTCTATTCGCGACGCTTACATACGCGTGAAAGCGCCGAGTTCAAGCGCCAAAACGGTATGCCAGCCATGAAAAAACGGGCTTGTTGCCGCAGGGATACGGCGCAGCGATGCGCGATGCACTGTTCACCGATCGCGCCTCTGGCGGGCGGCAAGGCATACGGCTACCTAGAGCGCCGACAGGCAAAAACCCACGTGAACAGCTTCAGGACGCAATCAGATGGAACTCGGTCTCTACACTTTCGCCGATGTCAGCCCGGAGCCGGGTCCCGGCGCCATCGGCCCGCATGAGCGGCTGCGCAACCTCATCGAGGAAATCGAGCTGGCCGACCAGGTCGGTCTCGACGTGTTCGGGCTCGGAGAGCATCACCGCCCCGACTATGCCGCCTCCGCGCCGGTCGTGGCGCTTGCCGCCGCGGCCGAGCGCACGAAGAAGATCCGCCTTAGCAGCGCGGTCACGGTGCTCTCCTCCGACGATCCAGTGCGCGTCTTCCAGCAGTTCGCGACGCTCGACCTTCTGTCCAACGGCCGCGCCGAGATCATGGCCGGGCGCGGTTCCTTCATCGAATCCTTCCCGCTGTTCGGCTACAATTTGGAAGACTATGACGAGCTTTTCGCCGAGAAGCTCGACCTGTTGCTCACCATCCGCGACCAGGTGAAGGTGACGTGGCAGGGCAAGCTGCGCGCGCCGATCAACGGCCGCGGCGTCTACCCGCGTCCGTTCCAGGAAAAGCTGCCGATCTGGATCGCCATCGGCGGCACGCCGCAATCCGCCGCCCGCGCCGGTGTGCTCGGCCTGCCGCTGGCTTTAGCCATCATCGGCGGCGAGCCGGCGCGCTTCGCGCCGCTGTTCGATATCTATCGCGAGGCGGCGCGGCGCGCCGGCACCGATCCGACAACGCTTGCGACCAGCATCAACGTGCACGGCTTCATTGCCGAAACGACCGAACAGGCGGCCGATGACTTCTACGGACCGCAGGCCGAGGTGATGAACCGCATCGGCCGCGAGCGCGGCTGGGGTCCGACCTCGCGCGCGCATTTCGACCAGTCCCGCGGCCCGAACGGTGCGCTGTTCGTCGGCAATCCCGAAGCCGTGGCGGAAAAGATCGTCGTCCAGCACAGGATCTTCAACAACGATCGCTTCCTGCTGCAGATGGCGATCGGCACCATGTCGCACGCCAAGATCATGAAGGCGATCGAGCTCTACGGCACCAAGGTGGCGCCGCTCGTGCGCAAGGAGACAGCCAAGGCGGCGCCAGCGCCGGCTGCCTGACGAGCGGCCGCTCGAAACCGGCCTTCGGATGCCGGGAAGGCCGGCCCTTGGAACCTTGCCCGGAACTCCCGCGTTTCGAGCGCAGGCCCGCCGCCATGCATTCATTGTCGGCTGGCGGCTTGCAAGGGAACCGATGAAAGCCGAACAGATCGCTTCGGGCGCAAGCGCTGCCGAAAGCCCTGACCCGCGTGCCGATGCCAGGGCGGATATGCGCGTGATGCGGTCGCTGGTGATCGGGATCTTCATTCTGATGACGGCCGCCGCGCTCTATTTCGCCCGCGCCTTCTTCATGCCAGTGATGCTTGCCTTCCTGCTGGCGCTGACGCTGACGCCGATCGTGCGCTTCCTGAGAAAACACGGGATGCCGGAAGTGGTTTCAGCGACGCTTTTGGTGCTGCTGTCGCTCGTCATTTTCGCCGCCGCCGGCTATCTGCTCAGCGGCCCGGTCATCGACCTCATCAACAACTCCTATTCGATCGGCCAGCAGTTGACCGAGCGGCTGGCGCCGTTCAGGCGGCCGCTCGAACGGGCGATGGATCTCGCGCATCAGCTGGAAGCGCTGACCGAGACCTCGCAGGAGCCGGGCGTGCAGCGGGTCGCGGTGGCGCCGTCCGGCATGCTGTCCTCGGCGGCCAGCAACATCCTGGAAGCCGGGACCTCGATCACCATCGTCTTCGTGCTATCGCTGTTCCTTCTCGCCTCCGGCACGCTGTTCTACGAGAAGATCGTTCAGTCCTTCACCAGTATGACCCAGAAGAAGCGGGCACTGCGCGTCGTCTATGACGTCGAGCGCGAGATTTCCCACTACTTGCTTACGGTCTCCCTCATCAATGTGGGTCTCGGCACGGTTATCGGGCTCGGCCTGTGGGGGCTGGGCATGCCCAATCCCCTGGTCTGGGGCGCGACAGCGGCCCTGCTCAATTTCCTGCCCTATGTCGGCGCGCTGATGACCATCCTGCTCGTCGCCGTCATCGCGCTGATCAGCTTCGACACGATCGCCTATGCGCTGCTCGCGCCGGCCTTCGTGCTCGTGTGCGACATCGTCGAAGGGCAGTTCGTGACACCGATGGTGGTCGGGCGCCGCCTCGAGATCAACGCCGTGGCGATCTTCATCGCCATCGCCTTCTGGTCATGGCTGTGGGGATTCGTCGGCGCGCTGATGGCGGTGCCGCTGCTGGTCGTCATCAAGGTGTTCTGCGACCATTTCGAAAGCCTGAGCCCCGTCGGCAATTTCCTGGCCGCCCAGCAGTCCATGGCCATCGAGGAAGAGCCCGCCGAAAACAATCACAAATCCTGAAACGCTGGCCCAATCTCAAACCTCGCCCATTGTTTGCGGCACCGCCGGCCAGTGCCTATATCGGACCGGTCAAGCCGGACCTGTCCTTAATGAGCGACTTCGATCTCGATGGCTATTTTGCCCGCATCGGCTACGGCGGACCGGCCGACGCTTCGCTGGCCACGCTTAAGGCGCTGCACGCCGCGCACCCGCAGGCGATCCCATTCGAGAACATCGACGCCTTGATGGGCGTTTCCGTCGGCCTCGACCTCGCTTCGCTGCAGGACAAGATTTTTGGCCAGGGTCGTGGCGGCTATTGCTTCGAGCACAATCTGATCTTCATGCACGCGCTTGACGCGCTGGGCTTCACCGTCGGCGGACTTGCCGCCCGTGTGCTCTGGGGCCAGCCGGAGGACGCTGTCACGGCGCGCAGCCATATGCTGCTGCGCATCGAGCTCGGCGGCCGCACTTATATTGCCGATGTCGGCTTCGGCGGGCTGACGCTGACGGCGCCGCTGCTTTTGGAAGCCGGGCTAGAGCAGCAGACGCCGCACGAAACCTTCCGCCTCGTCGAGACCGGTGACCAGTTCCGCCTGCAGGCCAATATCGGCGAGGAATGGCGCATGCTCTACCGCTTCGACCTGAGCCAGGCCTATGAGGTCGACTACCGGGTCGCCAGCCATTTCCTGTCCACGCATCCGAGCTCGCATTTCCTGTCGACGCTGGTCGCCGCGCTGGCCCTGCCCGACCGGCGCTATGCGCTGCGCAACAACCGGCTGTCGACGCATCATGCCGGCGGCCGCAGCGAGCAGCGCGAGATCGCCACGGCCGCCGAGCTCGCCGACGTGCTGGAGAACCAGCTCGCCATCGTCATTCCCGACCGCGCCGCCCTCGAGGCGAGGCTCAAGGAAAAACGCATCGTGGAGACCTGACCAATGACCGCCCTTTCGGTTCTCGACCTGTCGCCGATCACGCAAGGCAGCACCGCCTCGCAGTCGCTCGCCAATTCGCTCGACCTCGCCCGCCATGCCGAGCGCCTGGGCTACCGGCGCTACTGGCTGGCCGAGCACCACAACATGCCGGGCATTGCGAGCGCCGCGACATCCGTGGTGATCGCGCATGTCGCCGGCGGCACCAAGACGATCCGTGTCGGCGCCGGCGGCATCATGCTGCCCAACCACGCGCCGCTGGTGATCGCCGAGCAGTTCGGCACGCTGGCCGCACTTTTTCCCGGCCGCATCGACCTCGGCCTCGGCCGCGCGCCGGGCACCGACATGCTGACCGCGCGGGCGCTGCGGCGCAACCTGGAGTCCGCCGACAATTTCCCGCAGGACGTGGTCGAGCTGATGGGCTATTTCCAGCCGGCCGAGGAAGGCCAGCGCATCCGCGCCGTGCCGGGCGAGGGCCAGACGGTGCCGGTCTGGATCCTCGGCTCCAGCCTCTATGGCGCGCAGCTCGCAGCACTTCTTGGCCTGCCTTACGCCTTCGCCTCGCATTTCGCGCCGGCCGAGCTCGACCATGCGCTGGAGGTTTATCGCACGCGGTTCCAACCCTCGGCGCAGCTCGACAAACCCTATGTCATGCTTGGCCTCAATGTTTCCGCCGCGCCGACGGATGCCGAGGCGAAGCTCTTGTTCAGCTCGCTGCAGCAGGCCTTCGTCAACCTGCGCAGCGGCCGGCCCGGGCAATTGCCGCCGCCGGTCGAGAATTACGACCGCAATCTCGACCCGATGGCGAAAACCATGCTTGCCCAGGCGCTGTCCTGCGCCGTCGTCGGGTCGCCGGAAACGGTGCGCCAGGGCATCGACGCCTTCATCCGCCGCACCGGCGCCGACGAATTGATGGTGACGGCGCAGATATTCGATCACGCGGCGCGCGTGCGTTCCTACGAGATCCTCGCCGACGTGCACAAATCGATGTCGAAGGCGGCGTGATCGCGCAGTCACTTTTGCCTGTCATATAGGTCTGTTAAGGGCGCGCAGATGTCCCTCTCAGCCAAGAGTTCCCTGTGACCAAAGAGATCGACGACCGTATGCATTTTGCCATCGACCTGGCGCGGCGCGCCGGCGAGTTGGGGCTGAAATATTTCCGCGACCTCGACAACCTGGCCGTCGAGAGCAAGGGCCATCAGGATCTGGTCTCAGAGGCCGACCGCGAGGTCGAGCTGTTCATCCGCGCGGCGATCGCCGAGGCCTATCCGCAGGACGGCATCGTCGGCGAGGAGCACGCGGCGGTGACCGGAACAACCGGCCATGTCTGGGTGATCGACCCGATCGACGGCACCGCCAATTTCGTGCGCGGCATTCCCGCCTGGTGCGTGGTGATCGCCTGCGCCAGGGACGGCGTGACGGTGGTCGGCGTCATTCATGAGCCTTCCACCGACGAGACCTTCTACGGCCGCCTCGGCGGCGGCGCTTTTCTCAACGGCAAGCCGATCAAGGCCAGCAATGCGGCGTCGCTTTCCGAAGGCTCTGTCGGCACCGGGCTTTCCAACCGCGCCGCGACCGAGCATGTCGCGGTGCTCATCAGCCTGATCATGGCGGAGGGCGGCGTCTTCTATCGCAATGCTTCCGGAGCGCTGATGCTTGCCTATGCGGCGTCCGGCCGGCTGCTTGGCTATGTCGAGGAGCATATGAACGCCTGGGATTGCCTCGCCGGCATGCTGCTGGTCGAAGAGGCCGGCGGCACGGTGCTCAGAGCTGATCCGAAGACGGTGCTCGACCAGGGCACGCAGGTGATCACCGGCGGCAGCCGCATCTTCGCGAAATTGCAGGCGCTGTGCGCAGAGGCGTTCGCAGCTACCCGCTGACGGTTTGCGCGACGGCTGCAGATGGTGAACAAGGGCGAGCTGACGGCCACCTTCACCTATGTCACGCCGGGCGCCGAGGGCCTGCCGCCAGATTCCAGATACTGGCGGAGGCTGATTTTCCGCCCCTTTCGCGACCGAAAGTCACGCCCGCCAAGGGATGCCTTGCCCCCGCCAAATGCCCGACCTGTGCGACGCCAGCGGCATCGATTCCAAAAAAGCCATTCGGAACAACAGGGTAGTGCGATCTCCCGCCGATTCTGCCGCAAATAGCGGCGGGTCGCCTCGTTGCCGCTGTCGAGACAATGGACAGCTTGCGCAGAATGCTTGCGCCCCGTGTCGGCTGTTCTTATATACGCGCCAAGCCGTCCGGCCCCGAAAAGCGGGGACCGGGGCGGGATTTCTTGTGAACAGGGGCTTTCGTCGGAACGCCTTTTGAAGGGTCCTGAGAGCCTGCTTAGAGGAGAGACTAGAACAATGGCAAAAGTTATCGGTATCGATCTCGGCACCACCAATTCCTGTATCGCCATCATGGATGGCAAGGACCCCAAGGTGATCGAGAATGCTGAAGGCGCGCGCACGACGCCTTCCATCGTCGCCATATCCAATGACGGCGAACGTCTCGTCGGCCAGCCGGCCAAGCGCCAGGCGGTCACCAATCCTGAAAACACCATCTTCGCGGTCAAGCGCCTGATCGGCCGCCGCTATGACGATCCGGTGACGGAGAAGGACAAGAAGCTTGTCCCCTACAAGATCGTCAAGGGCGACAATGGCGACGCCTGGGTCGAGGCCGGCGGCAAGAAGCAGTCGCCCAGCCAGATCTCGGCCATGATCCTGCAGAAGATGAAGGAGACGGCGGAAGCCTATCTCGGCGAGAAGGTCGAGAAGGCGGTCATCACCGTTCCGGCCTATTTCAACGACGCCCAGCGCCAGGCCACCAAGGACGCCGGCAGGATCGCTGGCCTCGAGGTGCTGCGCATCATCAACGAGCCGACGGCCGCGGCACTCGCCTACGGCCTGGAAAAGAAGGACGGCAAGACCATCGCCGTCTATGACCTTGGCGGCGGCACCTTCGATATTTCGGTGCTCGAGATCGGCGACGGCGTGTTCGAGGTGAAGTCGACCAACGGCGACACCTTCCTCGGCGGCGAGGACTTCGACATGCGGCTCGTCGAATACCTGGCGGCCGAGTTCAAGAAGGAACAGGGCATCGACCTCAAGGCCGACAAGCTCGCGCTGCAGCGCCTGAAGGAAGCGGCCGAGAAGGCCAAGATCGAGCTCTCGTCGACGACGCAGACCGAGATCAACCTGCCCTTCATCACCGCCGACGCCAGCGGCCCGAAGCACCTGACGATGAAGCTCACCCGGGCGAAGTTCGAAAGCCTGGTCGAGGACCTCGTGCAGCGCACCATCGAGCCCTGCAAGGCGGCGCTCAAGGATGCCGGCCTGAAGGCGGGCGAGATCGACGAAGTGGTGCTGGTCGGCGGCATGACCCGCATGCCCAAGATCCAGGAGATCGTGAAGCAGTTCTTCGGCAAGGAGCCGCACAAGGGCGTCAACCCGGATGAGGTTGTCGCGCTCGGCGCCGCCATCCAGGCCGGCGTGCTGCAGGGCGATGTCAAGGACGTCCTGCTGCTCGACGTGACGCCGCTGTCGCTGGGCATCGAGACGCTGGGTGGCGTGTTCACCCGACTGATCGAGCGAAACACGACGATCCCGACCAAGAAGAGCCAGACCTTCTCGACCGCCGAGGATTCGCAGTCGGCGGTGACGATCCGTGTCTTCCAGGGCGAGCGCGAAATGGCGGCGGACAACAAGCTGCTCGGCCAGTTCGATCTGGTCGGCATCCCGCCGGCGCCGCGCGGCGTGCCGCAGATCGAGGTCACCTTCGACATCGACGCCAACGGCATCGTCAACGTCTCGGCCAAGGACAAGGGCACCGGCAAGGAGCACCAGATCCGCATCCAGGCTTCGGGCGGTCTGTCCGACGCCGACATCGAGAAGATGGTGAAGGACGCCGAGGCTAATGCCGAGGCCGACAAGAAGCGCCGTGCCCTCGTCGAGGCCCGCAATCAGGCCGAGGCGCTGGTGCATTCGTCCGAGAAGTCGCTGAAGGACTATGGCGACAAGGTCTCGGATGCTGACCGCACCGCGATCTCCGAGGCCATCACCGCGCTGAAGACCGCCGCCGAAGGCGACGACCCGGCCGATATCGAGGCCAAGTCGCAGTCGCTCGCCGAAGTGTCGATGAAGCTCGGCCAGGCCATGTACGAGGCGTCGCAGAAGGAAGCGGCCGAAGCCGACGCCAAGGCGGATGCCGCCAAGGATTCGGACGTGGTCGACGCCGACTTCGAGGAAATCGACGAAGACGACGACAAGAAGAAGTCGGCCTGAGCCGGCTGACGGCGGATCATGCGAAAAGCCCGGCGCAAGCCGGGCTTTTTTGCAACCCTGCCCGAAAAAGTGACGGAAAAACCCGGAGCGACCCTGGCTTGGCACTAGCATCCGGGAAACATCGCTCCTAAATCCAAGGCCATGCCGGCAAACGTCGCCAACAATGCTTGAAGACATTGAGCATCCGGACAGCGGGAAAAAATGAAAGCTGATTTCTACGAAACGCTGGGCGTGCAAAGAGGCGCCGACGACAAGGAGCTCAAGAGCGCTTTTCGTAAGCTCGCCATGCAGTTCCATCCCGACCGCAACCCCGGCGACCATGCCTGCGAGCACAAATTCAAGGAAATCAACGAAGCCTACGAGACGCTGAAGGACCCGCAGAAGCGCGCCGCCTATGATCGCTTCGGCCACGCCGCCTTCGAGCAGGGCGGCATGAACGGCGCCGCGCACGGTTTTGGCGCCGGCGGATTCGCCGACATCTTCGAGGATATTTTCGGCGACATGATGGGCGGCCGGCAGCGCCGCTCGTCGGGCGGCCGCGAGCGCGGCGCCGACCTGCGCTACAACATGGAAATCACGCTGGAAGAGGCCTTCTCCGGCAAGACGGCGCAGATCCACGTGCCGGCTTCCATTTCCTGCTCGGAATGCTCCGGCAGCGGCGCCAAGCCCGGCACCCAGCCGGTGACCTGCTCGATGTGCCACGGCCACGGCAAGGTGCGCGCCACGCAGGGGTTCTTCTCGATCGAGCGGACCTGCCCGCAATGCCAGGGCCGCGGCCAGACGATCAAGGATCCATGCCCGAAATGCGCCGGCCAGGGCCGCGTCACCGAGGAGCGCTCGCTGTCGGTCAACATTCCGGCCGGCATCGAGGACGGCACGCGCATCCGGCTTGCCAATGAGGGCGAGGCCGGCCTGCGCGGCGGACCGTCCGGCGACCTCTACATCTTCCTGGCGGTCAAGCCGCACGAATTCTTCCAGCGCGACGGCGCCGATCTCTATTGCAAGGTGCCGATCTCGATGACGACGGCCGCCCTTGGCGGTTCCTTCGAGGTCGCCACGCTGGACGGCACGCAGACCAAGGTGAAAGTGCCGGAAGGCACGCAGAACGGCCGCCAGTTCCGCTTGAAGGGCAAGGGCATGCCGGTGCTGCGCCAGCCCAATGTCGGCGACCTCTACATCCAGACGGCGGTCGAGACGCCGCAGAACCTGACGCGCCGCCAGCGCGAATTGCTGGAAGAGTTCGAGCAGCTCTCCTCGAAGGACAATTCGCCCCAGTCGAGCGGCTTTTTCGCTCGCATGAAGGACTTCTTCGAGTCGTTCGGCGAAAACTGACCGGCATGGCCCGCATTGCGAACGGCATCGGAAGCGGCGATCCGCTTCCCAAGCGTCATCAACATCTTATGCCAGCTTGACGCCTTGCCTTGTCCCACCCACCTGCTAAGTAGCGGTTCGGGGGCGAGCATTGAGGAGAGCTCTGATGGCACGTAGTCCCGGGTTGCGCAAAGCGCTGGCCGAAAAATTCGACGACGAGCTGAAGTTCTTCAAAGGCTGGATCGACAAGCCGAAAACGGTCGGCTCGATCGTTCCCACCAGCTCCGTCACCGCCCGCAAGATGGCGTCGATCGTCAATCCGAGATCGGGCCTGCCGGTGCTTGAAGTGGGGCCCGGCACCGGCGTCATCACGCGCGCCATCCTCGCCCAGGGCGTGAAGCCCGAAAACCTCTACGCGGTCGAATATTCGACCGACTTCGTGCGCCATCTGCGCGGGCTCTATCCCGGCGTCAACGTGATCGAGGGCGATGCCTTCAATCTCAACGCCACCCTCGGCGACAAGCGCGACATGGTGTTCGATTCGGTCGTCTCCGGCGTGCCGCTGCTCAATTTCCCCGTCCCCCAGCGCATCGCCTATATCGAAAGCCTGCTCGACCGCATACCCGCCGGACGGCCGATCGTGCAGCTGACCTACGGCCCGCTGTCGCCAATCCCTGCGGGGCGGGGCGACTATACGGTCGAGCATTTCGATTTCATCTTCCGTAATATCCCGCCGACGCAGCTGTGGATCTATCGCCGCGCGGCGCATTAGCTTTTACGCGAGAGTGTTCGCTTATCGCGGGTGGCGGCAGCGTCCTGGCGATTGGCCGAAATGCCCCTCACTTCGTCATCCACGGGCGGAGCAAGGAGCGAAGCGACGCGGCGCAGACCCGAGGATCCATTCCGTGACTTCGACGCGTTGCGACGATCCAGAATTCTGCTCCGCTGCGCTCTACGATTGGGGTAACGGAATGGATCCTTCGCGACGCCGCTTCGCGGCTGCTCCGCCCGTGGATGACGAAGTTGGTAGGTCGCGACCAATCCTTCGACGTTTTCTCCCCGCGACGCGTTGATTTGAATACTCCTTGGCTGTACCTGTCCCCGAACAAGGGTGGCCAATGGCAGTGATCCCACGAATCCTCGTCTTTGCCGGCTCGGTCCGGACCGGCGCGTTCAGCGGCCGGACGGCCGATGTGGCGCAGAAGGAATTGGCCATGCAGGGCGCGGAGGTGACGCGCATCTCGCTCGGCGACTATCCGCTGCCGATCATGGACGAGGATCTCGAAAAGGAAAAAGGTATCCCCGAGAATGCCGTCAAGCTCGGCCGCCAGATCGCGGCGCATGACGGGCTGCTGATCGCGACGCCTGAATATAATGGCTCGATCCCGCCGCTGCTGAAGAACTCGATCGACTGGGTGAGCCGGATACGCCGCGAGGGCAGCCGTTCGTTCAGGCCGCTTTACGGCAAACCCGTCGCCCTCTGCTCGTCCTCCGAGGGAAAGTTCGCCGGCATACGCTGCATCAATCATCTGCGCGCGGTGCTGGTGCGCTGCCAGATGGAGGTGATCACGCCCGAATGCTCGGTTTCCGGCGCCAATGAGGCCTTCGCCGAGGACGGACAATTCAGGGACGACAGACTACACCAATCGATGGAGCGCCTATGCCGTACACTGATGGAAATCTCGCGCATGCTGTCCACCCGGATCGAGGCGTGATCAACTTCGCGGAGGCTGACACGATGCAGGCCAAATCCATGCAAGAGAGGCTGATCGTCGGGCTCGACCTGCCGACGCTGAGCGAGGCCGAGAAGGCGGTGCGTGAGCTCGAAGGCGCCGTTTCCTTCTACAAGATCGGCTACCAGCTCGCCTTTGCCGGCGGGCTGGACTTCGCGCGGGAACTGGCCAGCGGCGGCACGAAAGTGTTCCTCGACATGAAGCTGCTCGACATCGACAACACGGTGGCCAAGGGCGTCGAGAACATCATCAAGATGGGTGTTTCGATGCTCACGCTGCATGCCTATCCAAAAGCCATGAGAGCGGCGGTCGAGGCGGCCAAAGGCAGCGATCTGTGCCTGCTGGGCGTGACGGTGCTGACCTCGATGGACGAGCAGGACATGATCGACGCCGGCTATGAATACGACCCGCACACGCTGGTGCTCCGGCGCTCCGAACAGGCGCTGCATGCCGGCATGGGCGGCATCGTCTGCTCGGCGGAGGAGGCGGAAGCGGTGCGCCGCATCGTCGGACCCGACATGGCGGTGGTGACGCCGGGCATCCGCCCGTCGGGCAGCGACCATGGCGACCAGAAACGCGTGGTGACGCCGGCGCAGGCGATCCGCAACGGCGCCAGCCATCTCGTGGTCGGCAGGCCGATCGTCAAGGCGCCGGACCGCCGCTCCGCGGCCGAGGCGATCCTCGCCGAAATGCAGTCGGCCTGAGCATCGGCCCTTTTCGCGAAAACAAACAGGAGAAAAAGAATGCCCAAGGGATATTGGATCGCTCGCGTCGATGTGCGCGACGCCGAGGGGTACAAGGATTATGTCGCCGCCGCGAAGCTCGCCTTCGACCGCTTCGGCGCGAAATTCCTGGCGCGCGGCGGCGAGCATGAGAAGGCCGAGGGGCCGGGCCGCGCCCGCAACGTCATCATCGAGTTCGAATCGCTGGCGACGGCGCATGACTGCTACCACTCGCCGGAATACCAGCGCGCCGCCGCCATCCGCCAGAAAGTGGCCGAGGGCGAGATCGTGCTGGTGGAAGGCGTTTAGTTCGTCTGCGCCGGCGTAGGTTGGAGATCGGCCGCCCATCTCGTCGTCATCCACGGGCGGAGCAAGGAGCGTAGCGACGCGGCGAAGACCCGAGGATCCATTCCGTGACTTCAACGCGCCGCCACGGTCCAGAATTCTGGTCCGCTGCACCCCACGGCCGAGGTAACGGCATGGATTCCAGGGTCTGCGCACGTCGCTTCGCTCCTTGCTTCGCCCTGGAATGATGAAGTTGCCCGGCCTCAGCCAATCATGGACGCCGCGACGCCAGCCTGTTAGCTGCCGTCTCGGCCATCGCATCGGCAAGGTTCACGCCCCATTGTCTGCGGCAATAGTCGCGGAAATCGAAGCAGGGCAGGCCGGGGCAGACTTCGAACTCGATGAGATGGACGGTGTCGTCGGCCTCGACCCTGAAGTCGACGGAAAAGACATCTTTCAGGCCGAGACCACTTATCAGTTTCCGCGCGATGGCACGGATTTTCCGATCCGCCTCCGGCTGGCTGGCGCCGACGGCCTCAAGCTCCGGCTGGGCATAGGTTCCCGCATTTTTCGCTGCCTGGCCGGTGTCGCCATAAAGCGCCATCGAGTCGGCCATGGTCTGAAAATCGCCGCCGGAATCGACGAAGAAGATGCCCAAAGCCTCGACGCCGGTTTCGGGCTTCAGCCCAAGGAAGCTCGCCCTCACGTTGCGGCCGGCGACATAGGGCTGGACGACGACGTCGTCGCGATAATGCGAAAAAACGCGCCGGCTAAGCTCCAGCGCATGGCCGAGATCGGCGATGCGCGAATCCGGCCAGATGCCGATCTTGGCGCCGAGCCGGTTCGGCTTGACGAACCAGCCCTTGGGCGAGGCCGGCGGCTCGACCAGCCATTCGCCACTGCGCGCCAGGCCGGCCTGCGGCACCGGCAGACCGAGCGCACCGAGCACGGCGCCGGAGCGCAGCTTGTCCTGGCAGAGCGCGAACAGCGAATCGTCGGCGCCGATGGTGCGCAGGCCGTTGAGGCGGGCGAGTGCTGGTGAGGCGCCGCCGCGGAAATAGGCAATGCCGTCGGTCAGCGTCCAGACCAGCGTTGATACGGGATTGGCTCTCGCCAGAACCGGCGCCGCGTCGTCGAGCTCGACAGGCTTGAAAGCGAGACCGCGCTTCTCGCAGGCGACAGCGATCAGGTTGAATTCGGGCGCAAGGTCGGTCGACTGCGCCAGATAGGACGAAATTTCCAGGGCACGATCCACCGGATATCCGTCGGCGGATAGGCGGTCGAGACAGGCCTTTTCCGGCTCGTAGACAAGGATCAGCGTCGGCTGCGGCATCGAATGCTCCGGGAAAAAATCAGGCGCTACCATCGCATGGCCGCAGCGGCCGGCTTGCGGGAAACCGACCGGACTAAGGCGATTGCCTGATAGCGCCTTATGCGATCAGCACGCGCGGCTCGAAGCGGCCGTTGACCGGGATATCGAGCAGGAAGGTCATGCCGGCCTGCGGATCGAGAGCGCGCTGTTTTTCGTCCTTGCCGCTCCAGGCCGAGGTCACGGCCAGGCGGTCGCCCTTGGCGCCGACGAAAGCCGGGCAGGACGGTTGCGTCACCGGCATGGCGATCTCGCGCAGCAGCGTGCCATCCGGCGCATAGGCCTTCACCGCCTTGCCGCCCCAGACAGCGTTCCACAGAACCCCGTCGCGGTCGACGACCGAACCGTCGATATAGCCTTTCGAGGCGCGATGATCGACGAACACCTTCACTTCGCCGGCCGGCAGGCCGGTGGCCGGATCGCAGGCGACGCGCATCAGAAGCCCGGTCGCGGTGTCGGTGTAGTAGGCGATCGTACCGTCCTCGGAAAAACAGATCGAATTCGAGACGGTGATGCCGGAAAACAGCCGGCGCAATTCGCCCTTGAAGAACCAGTAGATCGAGCCCGCGCCCTTCTCCTCGCCCTTGCCCATCGTGCCGGTCCACAGCGCGCCGCAGGGATGGACGCGGGAATCGTTGGAGCGCGTGACCGGATTGTCGGCCTCGATCGGCGTGTGCAGCGTCAGCCTGCCGGTTTTCACGTCCCGGACCTGCAGGCCGATATCGGTGGCGATAAGCTGGCGGTCGGCGTCGATGACGGCGATGGCGCTGGCCATGACGCCGAGGTCATGCACCTTCAGCGCGCCGGCGAGCGGTTTTTCCAGAAGCTTGCCGTTGACGATGTCGAACCAGAATAGCTTGTCGGTCGCGGGATCGTAGCTCGGGCCTTCGCCGAGCTCGCAGATGTGGTCGGAAAAAACCGAAACGCCGTCCATTGTCATCCTCCGAAAGCCTCATCCCAGGCGGCGACGGCGGCACCGGCGCGCCGCGCCACCTCCTCGACCGTCGCGCCCGGCTTGTAGAGACTGGACCCCAGACCGAAGACGCTGACGCCGACCGCCTTGTAGCCGGCAAAATCCTTGTCGGAAACGCCGCCCACGGCGCCGATCGGGGTTGCGGGTGGCAGCACGGCGCGGATCGCCGCGATGCCGCTCGACCCAAGCACGCTCGCCGGGAAGAATTTGAGCGCCGAGGCGCCGAGCCGGATCGCCTGGAAGGCCTCGGTCGGCGTGAATACGCCGGGCATCGTCACCATGCCATGATGCATGGCGCGGCCCATGACCTCGGCATCGATGTTCGGACTGACCAGCAGGCGACCGCCAGCCTTGTGCAAGGCATCGACATCCGCCGCCGTCAGCACCGTGCCGGCGCCGATCAGCGCGCTTTGCGGCAGCGCCTTGACCAGATCGGCGATGGAGACGAACGGCTCCGGCGAATTGAGCGGCACTTCGATGGCCTCGATGCCGGCGTCATGGATCGCCTTGCCGATCGCCACCGCCTCGGACGGCTTCAGGCCGCGCAGGATGGCGACAAGGCCGCGCTTGAGCTTCGGGAAAGGTGCGGTCTGGCTCATCAAGCGCCTCCAATCATGCCGTTCTCGCGCGCGGCCTCGACGAGGCCGGCGCGCACCGCTTCATCGGCGTCCACGCTGCGGAAGGCAAGGCCGGCAAGGCTGAGCGCCGCGCCATAAAGCGTGGCCAGCGCGCCCGAGGCGACGAGCACCACCGGCGCCTCGCTGGCGCCATAGCGTCGTCTCGCCGAGGCGATCTCGCCGCCGATCAGCAGTCCGGACAGGCAGGCTGCCGCATCGGCGGGCTGCAGGTCCTGCAACAGTCCGGCGGCGCGGATGGCGAACAGTTTCGAGGTGACGTCGCCGCCTTCGCCCAGGGCCCGCTCGCACCATTGCCGGAAGAACGGGCTGTCCGCGGCGACGGGAGCGGGATGCTCGCCCAGCGAATGTTTCAGGATCGAGTGCGTGGCGAGCACCGAAAACAATTCGCCGGTCGGCCAGGTGCCAAAACCTTCGACGGCGCCGTCCTCGACCGCGACCCATTTCGAATGGGTGCCGGGCATGCAGACGAGGTGGCGTCCCTTTGCCGGCAAACCAGCGCCGGCAAGCTGGGTCTCCTCGCCACGCATGACATCCGGCGCGGCCGCCTGGCGCTGCGCGAGGCCAGGCACGATGCGGATGTCGCGGCGCGAGCCCTCGATGCGGGCGGCGCCGCGCAGGATAGCGCCGATCGGCGCCGGCACGGTGACATAGGGCGCCTCGATCCAGCCCTGCCGCGAGCCGGCCATGCCGCAGATGATGACCGGCAGCGTGTCCGGCGCGCCCATGGCGTCAAGGTGGCCTTCCAGCACGTTGGCAAAGCCTTTTTCGCGGGCGGTGATCAGCCCGTCGTCGCCCCGCCGCTCGGCAAGCACCTTGCCGGTGTTGTCGAGCAGCCAGGCCCTGAGCCGCGTCGTGCCCCAATCGAGCGCGGCGACCGCGGGTGCCGCGCTCACAGGAAGCCTCCATCGACGATAAGCATCTGGGCGGTCAGCATGCGCGAGGCGTCCGACGCCAGGAACAATACCGTGCCCACCATGTCGTCGGGCTGCATCACATCCTTGATGCATTGCTTGGCGACATGGGCGGCGAGGCCCTCGTCGGTCACCCAGAGCTCGCGCTGGCGTTCGGTGATGACCCAGCCCGGCGCCACCGCGTTGACGCGGATGCGGTCGGCGCCGAGCTTGCCGGCGAGACCCTTGGTCAGGCCGAGTATGCCCGCCTTGGCTGCCGTGTAGGCCGGCATATCGGGATGGTTGATCAGATAGGAGGTGGAGGTGAAGTTGATGATCGAGCCGCCGCCGGCGCGCTTCATGCCGGGCGCCACGGCCTGCGCGGTGAAGAAATGCGGCCGCAGGTTGATGGCGAGGTTGTTGTCCCAGAACTCCACCGTGACGTCTTCCACCGCGTGGCGATCGTCGAGCGCGGCATTGTTGACCAGCACCGTCACGTCGCCATGCGCCTCAGCCGCCTTGGCCGCGGCGGCGCGCAGCGCCTCGATGTCGCGCAGGTCGGCCTTGAGGTGGAGCGGCCGGCGGCCGAGCTCCTTCTCCAGCCGCCCGGCAAGGGCGGTGCTTGGCCTCTCGGCGATGTCGATGAAGGCGACCCTGGAGCCCTGGCGCATAAAACCTTCGGTCAGCGCCGCGCCGATGCCGGAGCCGCCGCCGGTGATCAGCACCGAGGCGCCGTCGAGGTCGGCGAACCGTGCCGATGGCATCATGATTTCTTCTCCCTTTGGCCGGCGCGCATCCTAGCCACGCCGGGCCGGGGGGCAAGGGCGAAAAGGCGGATTCGGCAGCTTATGTCCGACAAATGAGGCACTCCCCCTCACCCAGCCTCCGCTTCGCTCGGCTGACCTCTCCCCGAGGGGAGAGGAGATCGCCGACGTCGGCGCCAGTCTCTTCTCCCCGTCGGGGAGAGGGTGGACGCGAAGCGGCCGGATGAGGGGGCCGGCGCTGTCATATGCGGTTAGGCGCCGCGAATTGGTCAGATCGCCTTGGCGTGCAGCGCGCCGCGATAGGAATCGCGCAGATAGCCGAGCGTGGCGTCGGCATCGGCCGGCTTGCCGAACAGGTAGCCCTGGCCGCCGGCGCAGCCGAACTGGACGAGGCGGTCGGCTTGGGCCTCGTCCTCGATGCCTTCGGCGACGACATCCATGCCGAGCCCCTCGCACATGGCGAGGATGGCGCGGATGATGTGCTCCGAGGGCCGGTCGTCGAGGATGGAGGAGACGAAGGCGCGGTCGATCTTGAGCTTGTCGAAATGGAACTCGCGCAGGCGGCCGAGCGAGGACTGGCCGGTGCCGAAATCGTCGAGCGAGACGCGGATGCCGACGCGGCGCAGGTCCGCGACGATCTTCTCGGCCGAGGCCGGATCATTCATCAGGCCGGTCTCGGTGATCTCGATCTCCAGGCGGCGCGGGTCGAAGCCGGTGCGGTCGAGGATGGCGAGGATGTGCAGGCCGGTGTTCTGGTCGACGAGTTGCGAGGGCGACAGGTTGAAGGACAGGAATAGATCCTTCGGCCAGCTGCGCGCCGCTTCCGTCGCCTTGCGCAGCACCAGCTGCGACAGCGGGCCGATGATGCCGCGTTCCTCGGCGATCGGGATGAAGACGGATGGCGGCACGACGCCGAGGTCGCGGTCGGTCCAGCGCGCCAGCGTCTCGAAGCCGATGGTGCGGCGGCTGTTGAGGTCGACGATGGGCTGGAAATGCGGCTCGACCTCGCCGGCCGAGACGGCGCGGCGCAGCGCCTGCTCGATCCGAGTGACGCGCTTGGCCGCCTCCTCCATCTCGCGGGTGTAGACGACGACGCGGCCGCGGCCCGAGCGCTTGGCATGATAGAGTGCCGTTTCGGCCTTGTTGACGAGGATCTCGGTGGTCTCGTCGCCGGAATAGAAGAGCGAGCAGCCGACCGAGGCGGAAAGCCTGGCGGTGCGCTCGCCGACATCATAGGGGGCCGACAGGATCTCGATCAGCATGCGCGACTTTTCGGCCGCCTGCTCCTCGGAGAACACCATTGGGTAGAGATAGGCGAACTCGTCGGCGCCGATGCGGCAAACGGTGGAATAGCCGTCCATCGAGGCGCGCAGCCGCATCGCCACCTGGATCAGGATGTCGTCGCCGGCCTTGTGGCCGAACAGGTCGTTGATCGGCTTGAAGCCGTCGAGGTCGAGGATGCCGACGGTGAAGGGCGCGGGGTCGTCGGCGCGGTCGCTGATCAGGCGATCGACCTTGTCGAAGAAGCGACGATGGTTGCCGAGCCCGGTCAACGAATCCGTCAAGGCCAGATCCGTGTTTTCCCTGCCTGGCTGACCGGTGCCAAACGTCGTTTGCATCATGCCTCTGTTCTTATGTCGGTATTTTCGGCCAGACTGGCAGCAAAGCGTTTAGGAAAAGTATCGGAAAATCGTTTTTCTTCACCCAAGAGTTGCTGGCGTCGCTGGCGCTTGTCCAGCTTTGGACAAGGAATTCCGACGCGCTTCCAAATATTCGTTTATGCGTAATCTCTAACAGAAGTACCGAATACACTTTCCGGGTTGGCTTCTGGTCGCACGATCGCGGACGGTGAATCTTGTCGCTTGCCTTTTAGCCGGCTTGCCTGACGCGATAGAGCTCGATCGGGCTGCCCTTTTCGCTGACCGGCTCAAGCCAGTCCGGCACGCTGCCGCGCAGCAGCCCGGCCAGGAAGCCCTGCGGCGCCTTTTGGGTCAGGGTCCGGCTCTCGAAATTGCCGGGGCAGATGGCGACGAGGCCGACATGATGCGCCTCGACGATCCGCCGCGCGTCATCGGCCGAGCCGAGAAAGGCATCCAGCGCCAGGAGATTGCCGGCGACGTTGCGATGGTAGGGGCCGGCGAAGACCTTGTGGCCGCTATAGACGAGGATCGGCGCGCCGAGATTGGAGATCGCAAGCACGGTGGTGCCGGCCATGCCGCCAAGCGGCGCGAAGGTGGCCTTCTTCTCGCAGGCCCTGTCGGTCGTGCCGCGGTCGGCGGCAGCCGGGACTTTTTCGAATGCCACCGAGGCGGCGGCGGCAACGCCGGTCCAGACCGGGTTGATCGAGACCAGCCAGACGGCCGCAAGGCGCAGCGCCACGCCGGGCGAAGAGCCGGCTTCGGCCCGCGCCCGCCATTTCGCAATCCAGGCCGACAGCGGAATGACCGCGAAGGCGATCGAGAAGGTGGTGCCGCGCAGCTGCCAGGCGCCGACCACGAAGGAGACGGCAAGCAGCGCCGCGACGAGGCTGTCCTGCCGCCGCCAGCCGCCGCCCCGCAAGCGCAGCGCCATCAGGGTGATCGCGACCAGCGGCGTCGCATAACGCGCCGCCACGCGCGCCGGATCGTGGACAAGCAGCGTGAACAGCGACTGGGCCTCGTCGATATGGTCGAGCCACAGTTCCTTGAGGCGCGGGTCGAGATTGGCATAGGGCGCCGAGAGGCATTGCGGGAACAGCGCCGCCACGACCACGCCGAGGACGATACCCAGCGCGGCCAGCGACCCCAGTCTGCGCCGCCAGTTGCGGGCAACGGGCTCGACCGAGGCGATCGCCGCCAGCCCGATGCCGGCGATGGCGGCGACAGCGAATTGCGCGACCGAAAAGGCGTCGCATTGCGCCATGCCCCATGCGGAAGGCGGGATGGTGGAGAGGAAGACAAGAGCCGAGACGCCGGCGAAGCCGAGGCCGAAATCCCGGGCGATCGCCCGCTCGCCGCCTGGATCGGCAACGAACAGCAGCGACACGCAAGCACCGATGGCTGCGACATAAGGAACCGTTTCCATGCCGACGGCGAGCGTCAGCGCGGCGCAGAGGCCGGACAACAGCGCGGCCCGGCGCCAGGCAGGCGCCTCGAGCAGCAGCGCGAGGCTCGCCATGGTAAGCATCAGCTGGACGTTATGATGGTCGAGCGCGCCCGGCGCATAGATGCCGACGAAATAATAGCCGGCGCCACCGATGAGGACGGCGGGCAGCACCGCGCCGCCGCCGCCGAAACTGCGCGCGGCGCGCGCGGTGAAGAACAGGGTCGACCAGAAGAGCAGCGCCGGCCACAGCACCTGCGCCACGTCCTCGGCAAGCGGCCTGCTGCCGGTGAGCGCCGAGGCGGCAAGCACGAGCGCGGCGATCGGCGCATCCACCAGCCTGGACCAGTGCATGACGAAGCCGCCTTGCAGCCCCATCCGATACTGGTGCAGGTCGAACCAGCCCTGTCCGGCAAGCAGATCGCGGACCTCGACGAGGCGCAGCAGATTGTCGTTGTCGCCGCCGGCATCGGTCAGCGGGCCGAACCCCGTCCACGCGTCGACGGCGAGCGCGAGCAAGGCGGCAAGCAGCGCCAGCAAGAGGTCGGATTTCCACGAGGCGGCGCCGTTCTCGGCTGTGCCCATTGCCGTGACCTTTGACGGGAGAGGATCGGTTTAAACCTAGCCTTAACGGCTTCAATAAATAGTAAAACGGCTCGACGGGACCGGCATCAGGCCGGCCGGAGGCTGGTCGGGCGTCCGGAGACAGACATGCCGCATGCAGTCCGCCACGAGCCGGTCATCGCCGTGCTCCTGCCTTGCTACAATGAGGAGCTCACCATCGGCGAGGTCGTGCGGCGCTTCCGCGAGACCCTGCCGTCGGCCGCGATCTATGTCTACGACAACAATTCCAAGGACCTCACGGCGCTGAAGGCCCGGGCCGCCGGCGCCATCGTCGTGCGCGAGCCGCGCCAGGGCAAAGGCAATGTGGTGCGGCGCATGTTCGCCGACATCGAGGCCGACATCTATGTGATGGCCGACGGCGACGGCACCTATGCGCCGGAGGACGCGCCGCAGCTGATCAACGTGCTGCAGACCGAGCGCTGCGACATGGTGGTGGGCACCAGGCGCGGCGTGACCGACGATGCCGGCCGCAACGGCCATGCCTTCGGCAACCGCATCTTCAACCGGCTCTACAAGGGCCTGTTCGGGACCGATTTCACCGACATCTTCTCCGGCTACCGGGTGTTTTCGCGCCGCTTCGTCAAGAGCTTCCCGGCGGTGTCCGGCGGCTTCGAGATCGAGACCGAGATGTCGGTGCATGCCTCGCAGCTGAAACTGCCGGTGAGCGAGATGGCGCTCGACTATGGCCGCCGCCCGCAGGGCTCGTCGTCGAAACTGTCGACCTTCCGCGACGGCGCCAGGATTCTCTGGATGTTCGCCATGCTGATGAAGGAGACGCAGCCGCTGCGCTTCTTCGGCACATTCGCGCTGTTCTTCCTGGCGGCGAGCATCGGTCTGATGATCCCCGTGCTCATCGAGTTCGCCGAGACGGGACTGGTGCCGCGCATGCCGACCTGGGTGCTGTCGATCGGCATGCTGCTCCTGGCCATGCTCTCCATGATGACCGGGCTGATCCTCGATTCGGTGTCGCGCGGCCGGGCCGAGCAGAAGCGCATCTTCTATCTGTCGATTTCCTCCGGCCGGGCAGAGCGCGCCGTATCCGGGCAGGCCTTGCCGAAGGGCGAAGCTGGCAAGGCCTCGCGGGCGGCCTAGTGGGTGGCATAGTGGGCCGCCTCTTCCGCTTCGCTCTTGCCGGCGGTATCGGCTTCGCCGCCGACGCGGCGGCGCTGTGGCTGCTGCTTGCCACCACGCCGCTCGGTGCGCTCGCGGCGCGCGTGCTGTCGATCGGCTTCGCGCTCTGCGTCAGCTGGCAGATCAACCGCAATATGACCTTCGCGCCGTCGAGCCGTGGCATCGCCCAGGAAGGCGCGCGCTATGGCAGCGTCGGCATCGCCACCAGCATCGTCAATTACCTGGTCTACTGCGCGCTGCTCTTTGCATTGCCGGCCCTGCCGCCGCTGGCGGCGCTCGCCATCGCCTCGATCGTCGCCATGACGCTGTCATTCGTTGGATATTCAAGGCTGGTCTTCGACCGCTGATACCGTTTGGAATTCTACTCCGGCGGCCATCTGGTGGCGTTTTCTGCGCTTCCGGTGCTCACGGACCCAAATGTTCGCTCCGCTCCGGTTCTCGAAATCACCACCATATGACTCGCCAGAGCGAGTTTCGAAACGGTCTCTGAGCGTCTGCACCAAGCGAGCACGATTGGCAGGAGCCGCCGATTTCCCTATATCGACGGCTGAGTTTCCCCGGAGAGGAAAAATGCCGCTGAAGATCGCCGTCCAGATGGACCATGTCTCCACCGTGTCGATCGCAGGCGACACCAGCTTCGCGCTGTCGCTGGAGGCGCAGCGACGCGGCCACAAGCTTTTCCACTACACACCCGACCAGCTATCGATGCGGGACGGCAAGGTGTTCGCGCGCGTCGAGGAGATGCAGGTGCGCGACGAGAAGGGCAACCACTATTCGCTGGGCGAGAAGGTGCGCACCGATCTCTCCGAGATGGACGTGGTGCTGCTCAGGCAGGATCCGCCCTTCGACATGAACTACATCACCACCACGCACATATTGGAGCGCATCCATCCGAAGACGCTGGTGGTCAACGACCCGGCCTGGGTGCGCAACAGCCCGGAAAAGATCTTCGTCACCGAATTCCCCGACCTGATGCCGGAGACGCTGATCACCAAGGATCCTCAAGAGGTGGCGGCCTTCCGCAAGGAGTTCGGCGACATCATCGTCAAGCCGCTCTACGGCAATGGCGGCGCCGGCATCTTCCATCTGCACGAGGCCGACCGCAATCTTGCCTCGCTGCTCGAGATGTTCGGCCAGCTGTTCCGCGAGCCCTATATCGTGCAGCGCTATCTCAAGGACGTGCGCAAGGGCGACAAGCGCATCATCCTGATCGACGGCGAGCCGGTGGGCGCCATCAACCGCGTGCCGGCCGAGCACGATTCGCGCTCCAACATGCATGTCGGCGGCCGCGCCGAAAAAACCGAGCTGACGGAGCGCGAGCGCGAGATCTGCGCCCGCATCGGACCGGCGCTCAGGGAACGCGGCTTCATCCTGGTCGGCATCGACGTGATCGGCGACTACATGACCGAGATCAACGTCACCTCGCCGACGGGCGTGCGCGAAGTGCAGCGTTTCGGCGGCGCGGATATCGCCAGCCTGTTCTGGGATTGCGTGGAGGGGAAGCGGCCGAAGTCGGCCGCGTGATTGCCGCATGCTGACTCTACAGCACGGGTATCGCCCTGCTACCGTATCCGAGATTGTCAGGGCAATGTTGCGTCATCGCCGCTATCTCCGGGAAGGGCACCCTTCCGCGAAGTCGCAAGCTGCTCTTCAGGCAAGTTTGCTGTCGGACGATCCGTTCATATCCTATTCGGGAATGTCTGCTACGCCCCTCGGATTGGCAAGTCATATGCCTTTCCTTCCACGCAGCCACCGTGCCTGGTTTCTCATCTCGCCGACCTGGTCCATCGAAAACAATTCCAGCGTCAAAATGATCCGGACCTATGCCGTTCTGCATAGGGTTCGGAACCCCCGTCACTCGCTAATCTTCCTATCCAACACACAAGCCGAGGCTGATCTCTTGAATCGGTCCGGTGAGGCCGCCGTCCTGCACAACAAGACTTCAGCAACCTCCGAACACATATTCAGGCCCCTCGAGGACGTCCCTGTAGAATTTGATGCAATCTACAATGCGCAACTGGCTTCGTGGAAACGCCACGACTTGTCCCTTGGCATCGAGCGTTGCGCATTTGTCTTTTATCGTGATTCAATCGGGTCATCCACGACGGAGTCGGAAAGGGCGCGAATAAATGGCACAGGGAGCTCGCGCCGGGTCACGTGTTCATCAACGAGTTTGACAGCACCGGCAAGCCTGTCCGATTGGCGCCGGCTCATGTGAACATGCATCTAAATCGTGCAGCCGTGGGAATTTGTCTCTCTGAAATGGAGGGACCAATGTTCGCCAGCACAGAATATCTTCTCGCGGGGCTACCTGTTGTCTCGACCCCGAACCGTGGTGGCCGAGACCTTTATCTGGATGGCGATTATTCGCTTACAGTTCCACCCGATCCTCGATCCATCGCGGAGGCTGTCCTAGCGCTGAAGGAGCGACGAATCCCGCGGACTTATATTCGTTCGCAAACTTTGAAACGGATTGAACGAGGCCGCCGGCGGTTCATAGACCTTGTAAATGAGATTTTTCTGGAAAGCGGGTCTTCGCGCCGGATCGCCATGCCTTGGCCTTTCCGATATCCTGTCATGGAGTGGCTTCCACCCCACATCGCAATCGATCGATCGCTTTCAGGTAGGGTCGATGCCTTCCCCACCGCTTAAAGCGCGTCGCGATCCTTCGGATTCGCTCCATGCGCTTTAGGTCTTTTATTTTACGCATATCTTTATCCCGGAACCGGTTCCCACCTTCGGGAGACATGCTTTAGACGGC
The DNA here is from genome assembly GCF_002295065.1 of Mesorhizobium sp. WSM3859. Taxonomy (GTDB): domain Bacteria; phylum Pseudomonadota; class Alphaproteobacteria; order Rhizobiales; family Rhizobiaceae; genus Mesorhizobium. Next base: position 23,226 of record NZ_NSGG01000010.1, on the reverse strand, counting down.
AACAGCCCCGGATTGCCGGAGGGAGTGCTCGCCTTTCGACAGGTCGAGAGCACGCGGCTATTCTACCCTCGCTGCCCCATCGCCCTCCAGGATCAGGCAGGAACCCGGCCACGCACCACACGGAACAGCATCGGAAATGACCGGGGTCCGTCTGGTAGGCCAACCAGATATCCGGCACGAACATGCTGCTCGATCGAACTGCGAGCGTCATCCGAAAGTGCCATCAACATGCCTGTGACGCTGCCTGGGCCGTCGGTGAACGTGGCCCAGTAATCCGCGAAGGACTGATACTCGCAATCCACAACGACCGGAACCTCGGCAACGTCGGCGAGGCCGACCTTCCGCCACAACGCCGCCTGACCGTTGGGCCAGAATTGCGTCCGCCCCGCCCGCATGGACCTTACCTTAGCCACCTCGGCCTCAAGCACGGCGCCAATGTTGTACACGAGATCGAATGCAGGCATGCCGCCATAGAACTGAGTTACAGCCGATGCGACCACGCCCCCCGGACGCGTCACGCGCTTCATCTCTGCAACTACCTGTTCAATTTCCGGGATAACGTCCAGGGCCAGCGAGCAAACAGCCGCATCGAATACGTTGTCGTCGAACCGCATGTACCGGACATCGCCGTGTTCATATGCGATATTGGGGTGGGATCGACGAAGGCGGGCTCCTTCCAAGTATCCCTCCGACGCATCAACACCGATCACATGCGCGCCAGCCTCGGCCAATGCTTTCGTCAACACACCTGTCCCGCAGGCCACATCGAGTACGCGGTCGCCTGGAGCGACATTGACATGGGGCGAGAAATGGCCCTGCCAGTTCTTCACTCCAGCGCCCCATGAAAGCCTCGTAGACGTCGGAGTCAGTCCAATTGTATCGCAGTTGGGCAGTTTCCATGACTTGCCATTCTCCTTCAATCGGGGGACCTTAGTACGAGGATGCTGGCCACGCTTGCCGCCGGGCCATCCGGCGAATCTTGGTTACGCTTCCCGGGAAACCTGCAAACCGGCAGCGGGCCAGGCATACGGTTTCACGAGTCAAGAACAGCAACGAGTCGCCACCAGCTGACCCTGGGGGAGTACGCGTTTCCGGGAGTAGATGATCGACATTGCCGCAGTTCGCAGAGAGCCGTATCCGCCTTAGCTCTCCCCATAGCGCGCCAGCCGGTGCGCATATCGAATTCCCCCGTGGCCTCTCCAGGTCCGATTTTGCGTCCGTCGCACCTTAACCGAATGGCGCCCACCGGAAAACCGCATTCAAGTGCTCGTCGCCGAGGGCGGCGCATCGGCCTTCAGAAGGAGCCTTGGCCGAAATCCATCATCTTCGTGGATAGATGTTCCTGTAATGTTCTTGCGTGTTTTGAAAATCTATGGTTGTCTGGACTGCACGCGCTCGCGGCCCGATGGTGGATGCGGGCGCGTTGAGGCCGGGGGTGTTGGACAAATGGTGGCGCGGGTTCGCACGGTCGCTTTCCAGGGCATCGAGGCCTTGCCGGTCGATGTCCAGGTGATGGTCGGGCCGGGCAAGGTTGGCATGCAGATCGTCGGCCTGCCGGACAAGGCGGTGGCCGAGAGCCGCGAGCGCGTGCAGGCGGCGCTGCATGCATCCGGCCTGTCGATGCCGTCGAAGAAGGTGACGGTGAACCTCGCGCCGGCCGACCTGCCCAAGGAAGGCAGCCATTACGACCTGCCGATCGCGCTCGGCCTGATGGCGGCGCTGGGCGCCATCCCCGGCGATATGCTCGCCGGCTATGTGGTTCTGGGCGAATTGTCGCTCGACGGCACGATCGCCGGCGTGGCCGGCGCGCTGCCGGCGGCGATCGGCGCCAATGCCGAAGGCAAGGGCCTGATCTGCCCCTTCGCCTGCGGGCCGGAGGCGGCCTGGGCCGGCAAGGATTTCGACATATTGGCGCCGCGCAGCCTGATCGCCGTCGCCAACCATTTCCGCGGCACGCAGGTGCTGTCGCGGCCCGAAGCCGGCATCCAGCTCGCCGCGCGCGACCTGCCGGACCTCGCCGACATCAAGGGCCAGGAAAGCGCCAAGCGGGCGGTGGAGGTCGCGGCGGCAGGCGGCCACAACCTCCTGATGGTAGGACCGCCGGGCTCAGGCAAGTCGATGCTGGCGCAAAGGCTGCCCTCGATCCTGCCGCCGCTGGCGCCCAAGGAGCTGCTCGAGGTCTCGATGATCGCGTCCGTCGCCGGCGAGCTCGGCGAGGGCAAGCTCACCGACCGGCGGCCGTTCCGCGCCCCGCACCACTCGGCCTCGATGGCGGCGATGGTCGGCGGCGGCCTGAGGGTACGGCCGGGCGAGGTGTCGCTTGCCCATCATGGCGTGCTGTTCCTCGACGAGTTTCCGGAGTTCACGCCGCAGACGCTCGATGCGCTGCGCCAGCCGCTGGAGACGGGCGACTGCATGATCGCGCGCGCCAACCATCGCGTCACCTATCCGGCGCGCATCCAGCTGGTGGCGGCGATGAATCCGTGCCGCTGCGGCATGTCGGGCGAGCCCGGCTATCGCTGCCTGCGCGGCGACCGCTGCCGCACCGAATACCAGGCGCGCATCTCCGGCCCGCTGCTCGACCGCATCGACCTTCGGATAGAAGTGCCGGCGGTCTCGGCGAGCGACCTGATCCGGCCGGACAAGGCCGAGACGAGTGCTTCGGTGGCGCAGCGCGTGGCGCGGGCGCGGGCCATGCAGCGCGAACGGCTCGAAAAACTGGGCGCGGGCGCCACCACCAACGCGCACTGCCCGCCTTCGATCATCGAGGAGATCGCCAGGCCCGATGGCGCCGGCCTGACGCTGCTCAAGGACGCCAGCGAGAAGCTCGCCTTTTCGGCGCGGGCCTATCACCGGGTGCTGAAAGTGGCGCGCACGCTGGCCGACCTCGACGCCAGCGAGACCGTCGGCCGCATCCATCTCGCCGAAGCGATTTCCTATCGCATGAGTGCCGAGCGGATGGCGCAGGCGGCGTGAGTCGGAAGGCGTTCGCAGCCACGCCGGGTCCGCCCTGACCGATTTCACGTCAATCGGTTGCCGGGATCAGCTTCTGCAGGGTCGGCGCAAGGATCATGCCGAAGGTCAGGACGTCGCCATACGCCCGCGCGGAAAGCATCGCCCCGTGCACGGTCGCCATGAAGGCCTCGGCCTCGACGCGCGGCGGAGCGGCGATCGTCAATGTTCCCAGCTCGGCGCCGCGCTCGATCACGCCTGTCAGCCAGCCCGACAGAAACTGGAAATAGGCCCGCACTTCCACGGCAACTTCCGGCGGCAGGACCGGAAGCTCGCTCGCCAGCAACGCGCATACGCAAAACGGCCTGCTCGCGTCCTCGATGCACTGGGCCCAGAAGCCGGCATAGGTTCGCAGCAGCTCGGGCGGTTCAGGCACATTGCGCTCGAGCTCCGTCATGCCCGTCACTGCATCCTCGAGGTAGCGCCTCACCAGGGTCTGCACGAGATCGACCTTGCTCGGGAAATGATGATGGATGCTCGCCTTGCGGATACCGACCACCTCGGCGATATCGGCGTAGCTGAACCCGTTATAGCCGCCGGCGACGATGAAGCGTCGCGCGGCGGCCAGGATGTCATCGGCGGTGTTCGAAGGCTTGTTCATGGACATGCCTAGAGCGTTTCACCGTTTCACAGAAACGGCGAAACGCTCTATCTCCTTGTTTTGACGCAATTCCTGACGGAAGGCTCCGGCGAAGACCCCGAGCCTAACCGCGCACACTTTTCCTGGAATTGCTCTAACCTCCGGCGGAAGAAATCTCAACGCGCGGCCTGCGGCGACTTGCGAAGCATATCGCTCACCGAAAGCCACACGGCGGACACCAGGAAATAGAAGGCGCCGAAAGCGGCATAGGGCGCGACGTTGGCGATGCCGATGGCCTCGGTGCCGCCTGCCATCTTGACGAAGAAGAGACCGGCCAGCGCCGATTGGGCGCCGCTCAGGATCATCGCCCACTGGGCGCCGTTGGTCTTCCAGCGACGGGCCGCCGTCAGGAGCTGAAACACGCCGGAGAAAACGGCCCAGACGCCGTAGACCGTGAGCACCGCCTTCATGCTGTGGCCAAGCGCGATGGCGACCGCGATCGCGGTGACGATGCTGACGACGAAGTTGAGCAGTTGTGACCTGTTGGGGCCGAGCCCGCCGCTGCGCCGCGCATCGAGATAGTTCGCAAGCGCGTCCCACAGGGGATAGGCGACAAGCATGACCGCGGCGAGTGGTGGACTGTCTTTCGCGACGGTGAAGGCCAGCGCGACCCAGGCCGCCGATACGGCAAACCGCAGGTAATAGTAGCTTTTGAGCCATGCGTTTGAAGACAGGCTTTGATCATTCATTTGTGCAGACATAATGAGTTCTCTCGTTTGGATTACCTACCAACTAGTAGGTAGATGGCGGGTCGTCAAGGTGCCGGCGATCACCTCGACATCTCATTTATGTGATCGGCGCGCACTTGCTTGCCCTGGGCAAAGGCCGTTTCGCGCCCGAAGGTCGCCCGTGATACGGTGGCGCGGATCTGGTCGGGGGCATGGGGATGATTTCAGTTCTGCCGGCGCGCAGCGCCGAAGATTTCGAGACACTGGCAGGGCTCTGCCGCAGGCTCGCGCAATGGGATGTCGACGCTTCGGCACCGCATGGCGTTTCGGCCGCGGATCTGAGGGCTCTGTTCCATCCCGAAACAAGTGGCCCGCAGCTGGCCGCGCAGTTCGGCGCGCCGGATGCGATGGCGTTCATCGCAAGATCCGGAGGCCTGCCGGCGGGCTGCCTCGCCTTCGATCCGTTCGGCGAGGGCATGGTGGAACTTCACAGGTTCTTCGTCGACGCCGCTTTCCGGGGGCAAGGCATAGGCCGCGCGCTGATGGGCGCGGTTCTGGCGGAGATCGACAAAGGCCCGGCCCGCACGGTGCTGATCCACACGACCTTCTATATGGAAAGCGCGATCACCGTGTACGAGGCATTCGGCTTCAGGCCCTGCGCGCCCTTTCGCGACACCCCGGCGCATGTCAGGCACACGGATGTGTTCCTGTCGCGGGAGGTCCCGGGCGCTTGAGGGTGCCGCTGCCGGCGGCCCGCAAACCAGGCCGGGCGCGCCCCATCGCCAATCAGCTCGACATCTCATTCGTGGGCTTCGGTGTGGTTTGCAAATCGACCACACGCAGCGCCGCCCCTCATTGCCCTGCCGGGCATTTCTCCCCGTATAGTGACGGGAAGAAAGGCCCTCGCCGATGGTTTCGCCAATCTCCAGCGCCTCAGAAAGAGCGCCGAGGTTGCGGTCATCTTCCTTCTCCCCGTCACTTTACGGGGAGAAGGTGCCGGCAGGCGGATGAGGGGCGGCGCCGACCGACGAAAGAGGATCGATGCACCCAAGATGGCCGGTTTGACACGACCCGCTTCGATCCGATGCGTTCAGCCCTTCGCCTTCAGCTCCAGTCGCCGTGCATGCAGCACCGGCTCGGTATAGCCGTTAGGCTGGCTCGTGCCCTTGAACACCAGGTCGCAGGCGGCCTGAAAGGCGATCGAATTGTCGAAGTCGGGCGCCATTGGCCGGTAGAGCGGGTCTCCGACATTCTGGCGGTCGACGATCGCGGCCATGCGCTGCAGCGAATCCCTGACCTGGATTTCCGAGCACACCTTGTGGCGCAGCCAGTTGGCGATGTGCTGCGAGGAGATGCGCAGCGTGGCGCGGTCCTCCATCAGGCCGACATCGTTGATATCGGGCACTTTCGAACAGCCGACGCCCTGGTCGATCCAGCGCACGACATAGCCCAGGATGCCCTGCGCGTTGTTGTCGAGCTCGCGCTGGATCTCGTCCGGCGTCCAGTTCGGCCGCACGGCGACCGGCACCGACAATATGTCCTCGAGCTTCGCCTTCGGCCGGCTCTTCAGCGCCGCTTGGACTGCGTGCACGTCGACCTTGTGATAGTGCGTGGCGTGCAGCGTCGCCGCCGTCGGCGACGGCACCCAGGCGGTGTTGGCGCCGGCCTTGGGATGGGCGATCTTCTCAACCAGCATCGCCGCCATCAGATCCGGCATCGCCCACATGCCCTTGCCGATCTGGGCATGGCCGGCGAGCCCGCATTCCAGGCCCGTATCGACATTCCAGGCCTCGTAGGCGGAGATCCAGGCGGCCTGCTTCATGTCGCCCTTGCGGATCATCGGGCCGGCTTCCATCGAGGTGTGGATCTCGTCGCCGGTGCGGTCGAGGAAGCCGGTGTTGATGAACACCACGCGTTCCTTCGCGACGCGGATTGCTTCCTTGAGGTTGACGGTGGTGCGCCGCTCCTCGTCCATGATGCCCATCTTGATGGTGTTCTTCGCCATGCCGAGCAGCGCCTCGACGCGGTCGAAGATCTCCACCGCGAAGGCGACCTCTTCCGGCCCGTGCATCTTCGGCTTCACCACATACATCGAGCCGGCGCGGGAATTGGCGCGGCGGCCGTTCTCGCCGACATCATGCAACGCGATCAGCGCGGTGATGGCGGCATCCATGATGCCTTCCGGCACCTCATGGCCCTCGCGGTCGGTGATCGCCGGATTGGTCATCAGGTGGCCGACATTGCGCACCAGCATCAGCGAGCGCCCCGGCAGCAGAAGCTGGCCGCCATTGGGTGCGGTGTAGCGGCGGTCGGGATTGAGCTTGCGGACAAAGGTCTTGCCGCCCTTGGTGATCTCCTCGGCGAGATCGCCCTTCATCAGGCCGAACCAGTTGCGGTAGACGACGACCTTGTCCTCGGCATCGACGGCGGCGACCGAATCCTCGCAGTCCTGGATGGTGGTCAAGGCCGATTCCAGGATGACGTCGGCGATGCCGGCCGGATCGGTCCTGCCGATCTGGTTGGCGTGGTCGATCACGATCTCGATATGCAGGCCGTTCTTGACCAGGAGCACGGCTTCCGGATTCTCGGCATCGCCGCGATAGCCGGCGAACTGCTTCGGGTCGGCGAGCGTGGTGGCGCCGGCGCCCTCGCCCGCCTTCAGCGCGCCGTTCGCCACCGATAGCCCGTTGACGCCGGCCCATTTGCCGGTGGTCAGCGGCACGGACTGGTCGAGGAAATCCTTCGCCCAAGTGATGACTTTCGTGCCACGCGCGGGGTTGAAACCCTTGCCCTTCTCGGAGCCTCCCGTCTCGGGAATGGCGTCGGTGCCGTAGAGCGCGTCATAGAGCGAGCCCCAGCGGGCGTTGGCGGCGTTGAGCGCATAGCGCGCATTCATCACCGGCACGACGAGCTGCGGCCCGGCGACGACGGCGATCTCGGGATCGACATGCTCGGTCCAGACGCTGAAGGCCGGCCCTTCCGGCACCAGGTAGCCGATCTCCTTCAGGAAGTTTTTGTAGGGCTCTATGTCGATCGGCGCGCCGTTTTCGCGATACCAGCCGTCGAGCTTTTCCTGCATGGCGTCGCGCTTGGCGAGCAGCGCCCGGTTTTTCGGCGCGAGGTCGTGGACGATGACGGAAAAGCCTTGCCAGAACTTTTCCGGGTCGATGCCGGTGCCCGGCGCGGCCTCCTCGGCCACGAAGTCATGGAGCTCCCGGGCAATCCGCAACCCGGCGATCTCGATGCGGTCGGTCATCTGCACGTCTCCAGATAGGTAGGCTTGCCGGGGGCTTTGGCATGTTTGGGGGCCGAGGGTCAATTCAGCTTAGGATGTAGGGAGGCGGCGGCTTTCTCCTTCTCCCCTTGTGGGAGAAGGTGGATCGGCGCGTAGCGCCGAGACGGATGAGGGGTGTTCCAGCGGAGTGAGACGCTGGCTTTCCCTGGAGCACCCCTCATCCGTCGCCTTCGGCGACACCTTCCCCCACAAGGGGGGAAGGGGGAAGTCGCGCTACACCGCAATCCGCGGCCGTCCCGACGCCACCGCGACCACATGCGCTTCGATGAACATGCGCTGGCCCTCGATGGTCGAGACCTTGAACTCGGTGGCGATGTCGATCTCGGCGCTGTCGGTGCCGGCGTCCTTCGCACGCTCGGCGGCGATCGCCCGCACGTCCGCTTCAGCCGCCTCGATCGCCTTGGCCTCGTCGGTGAAGTCGCGCACCGTCTGGCCGGAGGCGAGGCGGAACAGGCCTTCCTTGGGCTGGCTGACGCGGGCTTCGGCCGAGACGCGCACCTGGCCGACCACGGCGCCGAGCGCGTTGGCGACGTCGGTGTCTTCCGGGACGATGCAGCCATTGCCGATCAGCGGCGGCAGGCCGGCATAATGCAGCGGCGCCGAGGCGCCGAGGCCGATGACCGGACGGTCGAGCGCGACGGTGAAGCGGGCGATGCCGGGATGGCCATCGACCGCGCGCTGCACCAGCGCGTGCGCCACGGTCGCGGCGCCGTCCAGGCCGTCCTCGGCGAAGGCGGTTTCGAGGATGTATTCGGCGGACCAGCGGGTGAGCGTGACCAGCACGCGCTCGGCGATCGCTTCCGGCGTCGCGGCGATCGCCTGGCCGCGGCCGTCGCGGCGGCGGGCGAAAAGCTCGGCGCCGAGGCGGGCGGTGGCGGCGTCCCAGTTGGCCTGCTTGCCCAGCACATGGGCGGCGTCGGACGGCGTGAAGCCTGAGATGTGGACGAGGCCGCGCGCGACCAGTCGGTTCAGCGTGGCGTTCTGCGCATTCGACGAGAGCAGCCTGTCGAGCGCCAGCGGGACAGTGCCGATCGCCTCGTAAAGCTTCGCTTCCGGCGCGGTCAGGCCGGCGGCGAGCCGATCCGGCACGCCGGTGCGCAGGGCAAAGCGCCCGTCCATGCGGCCGGGATTCGGCGCGCGCAGCTGGCGCTCCAGCTCCGACGTCACCGCCTCGCCATGCACCATGCCCGCCAGCGCCAGCGGCACAAGTCGGCGCGGCCCGAGCAGGATTTTTGGATCGAGCGCGCCGTCCTCCAGCGCCACTTCCGAGTCGCCGCCAAGGCCGAAGGTGCGCATGGCGACCGCCTCGACCATGGTGCGGAAGCCGCCGACGGTCGCGCCTTCCGGATCGAGGCGCGGGCGGCCGCCATCGAGCACGGCGACGTCGGTCGTGGTGCCGCCGATATCGGACACCATGGCGTCGTCCAGCCCGGTCATGTGGCGGGCGCCGACAAGTGAGGCAGCCGGGCCGGACAGGATGGTCTCGATCGGCCGCTGGCGGGCGAAGGCCGCCGACACCAGCGCGCCGTCGCCGCGCACCACCATCAGGGGCGCCGCGATGCCGCGCTTAGTGAGAAACCCTTCGGTCGCGGCGACCAGCCGGTCGATCATCGAGATCAGCCTTGCGTTGAGCAGCGTTGTCAGCGCGCGGCGCGGACCGCCGAGCTTGGCCGAAAGCTCGTGGCTGGCGGTGACGGGCAGGCCCGTGATGTCGCGAATGAGGTTCCGCGCGCTTAGCTCATGCGCCGGGTTGCGGGTGGCGAAATAGGCGCAGACGGCGAAGCCCGACACCGAGCCCCCCAGTTCCGGCAGCGCCGCCTTGAGCCCGGACAGGTCGAGCTTGGCGGCATTGCCGTGCACGTCATGGCCGCCGGGGCAGAACACCACCGGGTCGGTGCCGAGCGCCGTCTTCAGCCCGTCGCGGGCAAGGTCTGCCTCGGAAAAGCCGATCATGACCAGCGCCACGCGTCCGCCCTGGCCCTCGACCAGCGCGTTGGTGGCCAAAGTCGTCGACATCGAGACGAGCTTGATGGCGGCCGGGTCGGTGCCGGATTCCTGAAGCACCGCGTCGACGGCGCCGGAAATGCCGACGGCGAGATCGTGGCGCGTCGTCAGCGACTTCGCCTTGGCCAGAACTTTTCCCTTAGGCCCGCCCTCCTCCGACCACAGCACCGCATCGGTGTAGGTGCCGCCGGTGTCGATGCCGAGGAAGAGGGGGTGAGGCTTGGCGGTCATGAGTGGGCAGTCCGGGGTCAAGGGCTTTGTCGCGAAGCCCTTAGCCGATACGGGCTGGCGGATAAAGAAGAGAGGGGTGGGCCAAGGGGCGCAAGTTCCTCGCCCCACGAAGTGACACGAAGTGGGGAGAGGTGGCTCGGCAAAGCCGAGACGGAGAGGGGAGCGCCCTACGAAGGCCCCCTCTCCGTCCGCTTCGCGGACACCTCGCCCCCGCCTCTGGCGGGGGCGAGGAACCCAAGTTGTGAGACGTCGGCGCGAGGCCCCCCTCTCTGGCCTGCCGGCCATCTCCCCCTCAAGGGGGGAGATCAGATGTCGCCGCCGCTTTCGCCAATCGCCAACGTTGCAAGGAGAGTGCCGGCGCCGAAGCTGCCAATCTCCCCCCTTGAGGGGGAGATGCCCGGCAGGGCAGAGAGGGGGGCCTCGCGCCGGCCTTCGCAACTAACTACCCCACAAACCCCACCCTTTTATGGCTCCCGTCACAAAACGGCTTGTTCGCCGAATGCCCGCAGCGGCAGAGGAATACCTTGGTGGTGCGCGCGATGGTATGCCCCGTGCCGGTGACGAGCTCGGCATTGCCTTCGACCTTGAGCGGGCCGTTGACGGTGGGCGTCACCGTCAGCGGGCCATCCCGCGCCTCCAGCACCTGCGCTTCCTTCAGCGGCGGCTCGCCGGTGGCGGAAAAACCGGCCTTGATGTGGCTGTTGTCGCAGAACGGCTTGTTCTGCGAGGCGCCGCAGCGGCAGAGCGTGGCGCGGAAGAACGTCTCGTCACCCAGCACGATCTCGGCATGCACCGCCAGCGGGCCGTTTTCGCGGACGCGCACCGTGTTGACCACCGGCGGCTTTTCCTGCGGCCCGCCATCCTTGCGATGATAGGTGATCGCGCCCGATGGGCAGTTCTGCGCCAGCGCCACCACCTGCTCGACACTGGCCGCCTCCGGATGGATCCACTCGCCCGGCGCATTGGGCACGAAGACATGCGGGTTGCCGAGCACGCAATTGCGCGAATGGATGCAGCGCTTGCCTCTGAAGGAAACGTCGATCTTCTCGCCTTCGACCGTGCCTGCCATTTGGGTGGGTCTCCTGTTGGGGTGGAGACAAGGCTTAGGGCGCAGGTGCGAGGGGCGTCAAGCGACAAGCTCCCCCTTCTCCCCTTGTGGGAGAAGGTGGCTCGGCGCGCAGCGCCGAGACGGATGAGGGGTGCTCCAGCTTGGCCAAAGCGCCTGAGCCTCGCTACCGCCAGGGCTGCAGACTCTCGTCCCGCACATAAGCGATAATGGTGTCGCAGACCGCATCCAGTTCTCTCAGGATGTCGTCATTCCAGAACCGCAGCACGCGAAATCCCCTGGCCTTCAATTCCGCATCGCGCTCCTGGTCATGGCGCGACTCCGCATGCTGGCTGCCATCGATTTCAACAATGAGCCGAGCCTCGGCGCAGACGAAATCCGCGACGAACCTGCCTATCGGCACCTGCCGCTTGAACTTGATATTGTCGAGTCGCCGGCCGCGCAGTTCGTGCCACAGGCGGTCTTCCGCCTCTGTCGGCTCACGGCGCATCGACCGGGCGAATTTGCGTTTGGCCGGGGTGACGGGTTGATGCGGCATGGCGCGAGATTAGCCAATGTTGTGGACTTGAACAGCCGGCGTCTCACTCCGCTGGAACACCCCTCATCCGTCTCGGCGCTATCGCGCCGATCCACCTTCTCCCACAAGGGGAGAAGGGGAAGAGGCGCTCACTCCTCCAGGTCGATCTCCTCCGTTTGCCCGCCGCTGCAGGTGTAGCAGCAGTCCTCGCAGGTTTCCTGGTTGTTGGGGCCGACGCCCCAATAGGTGCTTTCATCGCCGTCGACCCAGGCGCCGTAGCAGATCTTCTCGCCCTCGTTGCAGGAGATCGGCAATTGCTTGGTCTCGCCGTCATCGAGATAGAAATCCTTGCCGTCGCCCGGCCAGACATAGTCGCGGTCCTGGCTGTAGAGTTCGACGCGCATGGCGTTGGGATGGCTGTTCTTGATCTGGAAGGTGACGTCGCCGGCACGGGCGGCGGGCGCGATGAGGACGGCAAGCGAAAGCGCAGCGGCAACGCGGCGCGCGGAAAGAATGGACATGAGAACCCCCGAGATAGAATCGGCCCCCACGGCCGATGGGTGGATGATGGCATGGCGTGGGGCGATGCCAAGGGGTGGGGAGGAAAATAGCTGAGGGAATTTGGCGCGACTTCCCCTTCCCCCCCTGTTGGAGAAGGTGGCTCGGCGCGCAGCGCCGAGACGGATGAGGGGTGCTCCAGCTTGGCAAAGAAGCCGATGCACCACTACCGCCAAGGCTGCAGACTCTCGTCCCGCACATAAGCGATAATCGTATCGCACACCGCATCCAGTTCCTTCAGCACATCATCGTTCCAGAACCGCAGCACGCGAAAGCCCCTCACCTTCAATGCGGCGTCGCGCTCCTGGTCATGGCGCGACTCCGCATGCTGGCTGCCGTCGATTTCGACGATGAGTTTTGCCTCGGCACAGAGGAAGTCCGCCACAAAACGACCAATCGGCACCTGCCGCTTGAACTTGATATTTTCGAGTCGCCGGCCGCGCAATTCTTGCCACAAGCGGTCTTCCGCTTCTGTCGGCTCACGGCGCATAGACCGGGCGAAATTGCGTTTGGCCGGGGTTACGGGTTGGTGCGGCATGGTGGAAGATTAGCCAATGTGGTGGACTTGAACATCCGGCGTCGCACTCCGCTGGAGCACCCCTCATCCGTCTCGGCGCTTCGCGCCGATCCACCTTCTCCCACAAGGGGAGAAGGGAAGAGCCCTACTCCGCCAGGTCCACCGTCTCGGTCGAATGCTCGGTGCAGATGAAGCAGCAGGTGTCGCAGGGCTGGTCGTTGTCGGGGCCGACGCCGGCGGAGACCTGGTCGTCGCCCTCCACCCAGGCGCCCCAGCAGATATGCTCGCCGGGCTCGCAGGAGATCGGCACGGATTTTCGCGTCTTCGGCCGGATGAGAAAGACCTTGTCGCCGCCCGGCCAGACTTTCTGGCTGTCGCGGCTGAACAGCTCCAGCGCGACGCCGTCGGAACGCTGGTTGCGCACGAAGACGGACATGTCGGCGGCGAAGGCTGGCGTGGCGAGGAGAAGGAAGGCGAGCAGAGCGCGAATCATGGCGAGTGTCCCCGACGGGAGTAGAGCATGGGTGGAGGCGAGGCGCGACCTCCCCTTCCCCCTTGTGGGGGTTGAGGAGCGGTCCGCGTAGCGGACGGGAAGCCAATTGCTTGGCTTTCCGAGCGACGAAAGCGCTGAGCCTGCGAAGGGCCGGGCGGTGGATCGGCGCGCAGCGCCGAGACGGATGAGGGGTGCTCCAGCTTGGCAAGGGCGTTCGCTACAGATGTGTGCATCGCCAACGCTCACTCCGCTGGGACACCCCTCATCCGACCGCTTCGCGGCCACCTTCCCCCACAAGGGGGGAAGGAAGAATCAGCGCCTTACCACCGCATGCGGCGCAAATTTCTTCACCGCATCCACAAGGTCTTGGCCGCGCACGTCGAGCGAGGAGATCTCCATATGCACGGTGTTCCTGCCGAAGGGCATCAGGCCGAAGGCGTTGGCGGAGGAATATTTGATCGCGTCGGGCGGCTCCCCGGTGAGCTCGAAATTGAGCATCGCCGCGCCCTTGCCGCCGGCGGCAAGGCGCACGCTCCGCACCTTGCTCCACGGCACCAGCACGTCGCCGGCGCGGCTATCGCGGAAACCGCGCTGGTCAAGGATCACCTTGACCGAAGTGTCGAAGGCGCCGCGGGCGATGAAGGCGCCGAGCGCGAGACAGGCGGCGCCGAGCAGCGTGATCCACAGCACATGCCCGCCATCCGCGCCCGAGGCCACGCCCTGCAGCGCGCCGAAACCGAAGACGCCGCCGATCAGGAACGGTCCGAGCGCCGGAAAAATCTTTCCCGACGGGCTGTTGCGGAGTTCGAGCGGCGCGGCCATGGCCTTGGCACTCAACGCTCCGCTTTCAGCAGAGTCCAGATCCAGCCGATGAAGGTAAGCACCAGGAACGGATAGCCGAGCGCCGGCAGCGGCGACGAGGTGGGCAGCAGCGGCGCGCCCCAAAGGATCATCAGGACCGAGACGGTGAAGAGCGCGGCGGCGACGAAAGCCGTGAGCCGCATCCACAGCGCGAAAGTGGCCTGCGCGCTGACCATCACCAGCCCCGCCGCCCAGAGCGCAATGCCGCCGGCATAGGAAGGCACGCTCGCCTGCAACCCCGCCGCATTGCCGGCCAGAAGCAGGCTTTCGCCGGCAAGGAAGGTGAGGAAGCCGGCCGCGACGAGATCATTGCCGAGCCGCTGGTATTTCATGGTGAGGAGTGCCGCCGCGACGACGACGCCCACGCCGTCGATGGTCCACAGCGTCTCGCGCAGCGCATCGCTGCCAACGAACGTGCCCGCCATGCCCAACGCCGCCGATGGCGAGACCGATCGCGGAGATAGTGTCTGAGGTGGAGCGCATGTGGTGTCTCCCCAAGCCGGGGAGCAGGATACAACGAGGTGGGGCGGCCCAAAAGGCCAAACAGGGAGCCCGAAAAGCGGAAGGCAGAGGGACAGTCCAAAGGAGACTGCGAACCAGCGACTCTAAGCTCGGCCGCCGGCTTTCTCATAGGCGTTTGTTAGTTGACGCGCCAGCATTCCAGACAGCAATTCCTCCATACGAGAAAGATCAATACGCCCTTCCTTGGATGCAGCATCGGCTTCGTCCAGCGCATCGAAGTATGGATTTCTATTCTCTACGATTTGTTCCGGAATAGTTGGTGTTCCTGGAAACACGGTCTCCGCTTTGATACATAATACGACGTAAGACAGTATGCGCGATGTCCTGCCGTTTCCATCCGCGAAAGGGTGCACCCAATTAAGCCGCCACATTATGTAGGCCGCCAGATGGATAGCCGTTGCTTTCTCCCAATTTTCGTTCACGTAGTCACAGAGATCTTCAATCAATTCTGGAACGAGATGCGCTTCGGCTGGCTTGTGCTTGCTGCCAACTATTTCTACACCCGCTGGCCGAAAATTGCCTGCGTAGGCACTGATGCCTGCTAATGCCTCTCGCTGCAGAGCAAGGATCAAGGAGGGCCTAAGCTTGAAGTTGCCACGCTCTAACGCCTGATGAACGGTCTGAATGCCATAGTCATACTGCTTTAGGCCGTTTCTTGCCTCCGCCTCTGCCTTAAGCTCCGGATCTGATATTAGATCAGCTTCAAAAGCCCTGCTGTGGCGTTGAACGGAATCAGTCACAATAAATTACCTTTGGCCGCTAACTACCTTTTTAGGTTCTTGCTCAAAAGCTCGGCCTGCTTATCGATCATCTCACGAGTTATCCTCTCGTTTTCAAACTTCGTGTTTCCATAAGCAAAGCTTCGGCGTTGCTGTTCCTTGTCGGTCTTTGACTGATCAAGCGTTTTGGTGGCTTCAATCAGTTTTTTCAGTGCCTCAGTCATAGATACCTCCTGCGCCTATCGCCCAACTGGCAAACGCAAATCACTCTGGCAAGCATGCGCGATGCCCGCCGGATTTGCCAATGAAATTGTTATGAAGGCCGTTGCGCGTCTCGCACGGCGAGACAAACTCATTCGACCGAGTGAGAGGGGCCTTGCCTCTCAATCAAACAGTGGCAGTTCCGCATCTCGAAGTGGTCTGATCCGTTTCACTTTCAGATCGCGCTTTTCAATCTCATCCATGGCGGACGCCACTATGCCGAGTTGATCTCTAAGCCGCTCCTCTGACCACATGTCCAAACTCGCCGAAGA
Source organism: Mesorhizobium sp. WSM3859 (assembly GCF_002295065.1). Taxonomy (GTDB): domain Bacteria; phylum Pseudomonadota; class Alphaproteobacteria; order Rhizobiales; family Rhizobiaceae; genus Mesorhizobium. Next base: position 7,590 of record NZ_NSGG01000010.1, on the reverse strand, counting down.
ATACGTCTTACGATTTCGTGAGCCACCCTCTTCGTCCGACGAGCAGTCAACGTATTCGACGTCGCAGGTTTCGCCATAAAACTCTTGCTCCAGGAGAAACCTCCTGTGCACCGTAAGCATACCGCAGTAGACATCTTCCGAAAGCAAGAAAGATTTTCTGTATTGAAGAAAATAAAGCTTAACAACGCCACCCTCAGTGAAGAAGAATGGTATTCTATACGTTGCGAACCTATCCCGAGCGAAAGGAAAGCGGCGGCCGTTTAGATCGAAAACTTGAGTCTTTCGACCAAACGCCAAAGGGCTTGCGAGAGCGATAACATCCTGATTGGGCTTGTAGCCGACACGCTCTTGGACAGAGAGGGGCGCGGCCAAAAGTTGCTCTATCCGATGAAGCCCTTTGTATGCTTTCCGTACAGCCTTCACAGCGCGCAAATAGTTGAATTTGCCGCCATCTATCGGGTTGTAAAACTCTAGCAGCGACCGCACTGCAGTCTGTACGTTCGTAGTGTCGGCTCGCAGGATTTCGACAAGCGGGGGATTGGTAAGGGGAATCATGTGTTCGCTCCTTGTTCTCCCGAACGATAGAGCCTTCCTCCGGTTTTTTCAAACCATTCAAGAATCAGTTTGTCAGGGATCAACATGCCCGGGACCGCGTTCTTTTCAGCGGCATTCCACACGATATCCCAAGGCGTGCCTTTCTCGTGTGTTAGATCTGATAGCTTGTATGGGTGGAACTCAGAATAATAGGCGAATACGTTCTCCAGAAATACGAGTCGGTCTCCGTAAATTGCGGCTTTCGCTTCTATAAAAGCGCCAGTCGAAACATCCAACTTCTGCAAGCGTTCTGTGATCGGCCCCGCTCCAAATCGCTTGATTTGATCATAAACGACCCTATTGACGGGGCCATGCTTCCAGGCTTCGAACTTCTGGCCTACCAGCGGCTCCTTATATTTTGCCAGATGCCAGGCGTGCGCGAAGTAGAGAATCTTCAGCAACGCCATAGACGTCAGGCGATGGCCTTTGACTTCAGCCATATCCAGAAAGACGTTGGCGATTTCGCGGGCGTCGTAGCTCATTTCACCCAGAACATAACAGGAACACGTTTCTCTCTCAATCCCCCATCTTCAGCGCCTGGATAAACGCCTCCTGCGGGATATCCACCTTGCCGAACTGCCGCATCCGCTTCTTGCCCTCTTTCTGCTTGTCGAGCAGCTTGCGCTTGCGGGTCACGTCGCCGCCGTAGCATTTGGCGGTGACGTCCTTGCGCAGCGCCGAGATGGTTTCGCGAGCGATGACCTTGCCGCCGATCGCGGCCTGGATCGGGATCTTGAACAGATGGTGCGGGATCAGCTCCTTCAGCTTCTCGCACATGGCGCGGCCGCGCTTTTCGGCTGCCGTGCGGTGCACCAGCATGGAGAGCGCGTCGACCGGCTCCTCGTTGACCAGGATCGACATCTTCACCAGGTCGCCCTCGCGATAGTCGGTCAAATGATAGTCGAAGGAGGCGTAGCCCTTGGAGATCGACTTCAGGCGATCGTAGAAATCGAAGACGACCTCGTTGAGCGGCAGGTCGTAGGTGAGCATGGCGCGTTTTCCCACGTAGGAAAGATCGGCCTGGATGCCGCGCCTGTCCTGGCAGAGTTTTAGGATGCCGCCGAGATAGTCGTCAGGGGTGAGGATGGTGGCGCGGATCCACGGCTCCTCGATCGCCGAGATTTTCACCACGTCGGGCATGTCGGCCGGGTTGTGCAGTTCCTTCACCGTGCCGTCGTTCAGGAGCAGCCGGTAGACGACGGAAGGCGCGGTGGCGATGAGGTCGAGGTTGAACTCGCGCTCCAGCCGCTCCTGGATGATCTCCAGATGCAACAGGCCGAGGAAGCCGCAGCGATAGCCGAAGCCGAGCGCGGCGGAGGTTTCCATTTCATAGGAGAAGGACGCGTCGTTGAGGCGAAGCTTGCCGACGGCGGCGCGCAGATCCTCGAAATCGGCGGCGTCGACCGGGAACAGGCCGCAGAACACCACCGGCTGCGCCGGCTTGAAGCCGGGCAGCGCCTTTTGCGTCGGGCGGCGGTCCTCGGTGATGGTATCGCCGACGCGGGTGTCGGCCACTTCCTTGATCGAGCCGGTGAAGAAGCCGAACTCGCCGGGGCCGAGCTCGTCGACATTGACGCGGGCCGGCTTGAACACGCCGGTACGCTCGACGAGATATTTCGCGCCGGTGCCCATCATGCGGATGGTCTGGCCCTTCTTCATCACGCCGTCGATGATGCGGACCAGCACGATGACGCCGAGATAGGCGTCGTACCAGGAGTCGACCAGCATCGCCTTCAAGGGCGCCGCGATGTCGCCCTCGCGCGGCGGCGGCAGCTGGTGGACGATCGCCTCCAGCACGTCCGGCACGCCAAGGCCGGTCTTGGCCGAGATCAGCACGGCATTGGAGGCGTCGAGGCCGATCACCTCCTCCACCTGCTCGCGGATGCGCTCGGGCTCGGCCGCCGGCAGGTCGACCTTGTTCAGCACCACGACGATCTCGTGGTTGTTGTCGATGGCCTGGTAGACGTTCGCCAGCGTCTGCGCCTCGACGCCCTGGCTGGCGTCGACCACCAAGAGCGAGCCCTCGCAGGCGGCGAGCGAACGCGACACCTCATAGGCGAAGTCGACATGGCCGGGGGTGTCGATGAGGTTCAGCACATAGTCCTCGCCGTTCCTGGCGCGGTAGTTGAGCCTCACGGTCTGGGCCTTGATGGTGATGCCGCGCTCGCGCTCGATATCCATCGAGTCCAGCACCTGCTCCTTCATGTCGCGCTCCTCCAGCGCGCCGGTGAGCTGGATCAGCCGGTCGGCAAGCGTGGATTTGCCATGGTCGATATGGGCGACGATGGAGAAATTGCGGATGTGGTCGAGGGGCGTCGTCATGCGGCGCGCTTTAGCAGGGGCGGGGTTGAGGGGCAAGCGTAGCCTCTTTTCCTTCTCCCCTTGTGGGAGAAGGTGGCTCGGCGCGCCAGCGCCGAGACGGATGAGGGGTGTTCCAGCGGAGTGAGAGGTCTGCATTCCCTGGAGCACCCCTCATCCGGCCGCTGCGCGGCCACCTTCCCCCACAAGGGGGGAAGGGAAGATGGCGCCCCGCTCCCAAAACATTCAAATGCGCTTAAACATTCGTGCACCGCTTTAGGGCATGCTCCGCGCCCGGATGGTAAACCGGCTCGATGCCGCGATGATGAAGGCCTTAAGCATGCCCAGTTCAGTCCGAAAGTTCAGCCCGGCCGGGGTGGCCGGAGCGGCGAGGCGCTTCCTCGCCAGCCGCGACGGCTCGATCATGCCGATGATGGTACTGCTGACGATCCCGCTGGTGACGGCAGTCGGCTTTTCGGTCGACTACACCTCGGCGGTGACGACCCGCAGCGACATGCAGAACGCGCTCGACGCCGCGATCATCTCGATCACCACGCTGCCCACCACCACGGCTTTTGCCGACCGGCAGACGTCGCTGCAACAGGCCTATGTGGCCAATAGCGGGCAAGGCACGGCGACGCTCACCAGCGTCAATGTCGCCGCCGACGGCTCGGCGACCTTCGGCGCCACGGCCAGCTATCCGATGCCGACCAACTTCATGCAGATCGCCCGCATCAACACGGTGCAGGTCGGCGTCGCCTCCGCGGTGCGCAAGACGCCGGCACTGGTGCAGTCCACCTTCAAGGTGACGAAGGTGTCAGGCTACTGGAACAAGACCATGTATCTCTACGGCAACAAGTTCGCCCAGGCGAGCGCCCAGAACCTGATGAAGATCGACTACACCTACGTTCCCTTCAACTATACCTACAAGGTGGGCAACACCAGCTATACGGTGAGCGAGCCGAAGGGCTACGGAACCACCACCGTCTCCACGGTGAACGGCAGCACGCAGACGCAGGTCCAGCGGCAGACATGCAACACGACCGGCTCGACCAGCGCTTTCAGCAACCCGCCGGCCGGATCTATCCCCGGCAGCACCTATGACAAGAGAACCGGCAAGACGATCTACTTCAACACCACCTGCACCAGCACGTTCAGTCCCGCCAATAGCGCCGGCGCTGTGATCGACGTCAGCCAGATGGACCAGCTCTATCTCGAGATGGATGTGCCGTCAGGCAATCCGAAGGTGCTGAAGTCGAACGATCCCTCCACCTCGAACCGGCTCTATATCGGCGCCAGCGACACCAACATGCCGGAGGTGGCGACCGGCCAGACCGTCAACATCTTCACCGCGGTGCCCTGCGGCCAGACCGGCTACCAGGCCTGGGAAGACGGCGGCAACCCGGTGCCCGCCGATGTCAGCAACGCCGACTTCTTCTACACTACCACCGGCAAGTGCGACTATAACCAGCGCCCGTCGCAAACCGTGCTGACGCAGTAGGACGCGGCGCCTACGCGTTCCCGATCAGCACCCCCGCCCCGAACACCAGCGCGCCGCCCAGCACCACCTGGAAGGCGGCGCGCCAGAACGGCGTCTGCATGTAGCGGTTCTGGATGAAGGCGATCGCCCAGAGCTCGAAAAACACAACCACCGCGGCGACGATCGTGGCCGTCCAGAAATGGGGGATGAGGTAGGGCAGCGCGTGGCCGAGCCCGCCCAGCGTCGTCATGATGCCGACGGTCAAGCCGCGCTTGATCGGCGAACCGCGCCCCGAAAGCTTGCCGTCGTCGGAGGCCACTTCGGTGAAGCCCATCGAGATGCCGGCGCCGATCGAGGCGGCGAGGCCGACAAGGAAAGTCTGGAATGTCGCATGGGTTGCGAAAGCGGCAGCGAAGATCGGCGCCAGCGTCGAGACCGAGCCGTCCATCAGTCCGGCCAGCCCCGGCTGAACATAGGTGAGGATGAACTGGCGCTGCTCGGCGCTCGCTTCCTCGGCCTTGACCTCGCCCGGAACATGCTCCTGCTCCAGTTCATGCGCCGAACTCTCATGGCCTTGCTCGGCCAAAGCGAGATCGTCGAGCAATTTGCGCGTCGAGGCGTCGGTGGTGCGCTTGGCGGCCTCGACATAGAAGCGGTAGGCCTGCCGCTCCATATCCTCGGCCTGCCGGCGCACATGCTCGATGCCGAGCGGCCGCACCAGCCAGTCCGGCTTGCGCTCGTAATAGCCCCTCACATGCTCGCGCCGGATCAACGGAATGCGGTCGCCGAAGCGCTTGCGGTGAAGCTCGATCAGCGAGTCGCGATGGCCGTCCTCCTCCTCGGCCATCGCCTCGAACACCTTGGCCGATTGCGGAAAGTCCTGCGCCAGGCCATCGGCATAGGCGCGGTAGATGCGCCCGTCATCCTCCTCGGAGGAGATCGCCAGCGCCAGGATTTCCTGCTCCGACAGCGAATCGAAGGAACGGCGGCCGAAGCCGAAAACACGGGAAAGCATGATGGGATCACTCTAGTTTAGAATAATTCTAAACTATGGTTTCAAGCGCCCAACGTCAATTGCGAACGCCACGGGCCGCGCGCGAAAATGGATGACCGGGCGTGATCGGACCGGCCCTTCATTATTGCCGAATGTTAGCCTATATAGACGCGACAGCCGAAATCGAAGGAGACCAACGCAATGACGGAGAAGAAACCGCCGCACGCATTCGACGCCAAACCGGTGCTCGATCTCATCGCCAGCATCGAGGCCGACCTGCAGCGCCTGAAGGGCCTGGTCGAAGAACAGCTCGAGAAATTCGATCCGGCCAACCCGCACAACAAGACGCCGGACGGCAAGCTGACCGAGGAAGGCGCTGAGTGCTGCTACCGCATGTTCGACGAAGGCAAGTCGCGCTACACGGTTTCCCAGCAGATGAAGATATCCTTCGCCGCCGCCACCCACCGTTTCAACACCTGGCGCAACCTCGGCGGCAAGAAGCGGGCACCGACGCTGCTGGGGTAGGGGGCGGTTCGTTGGAGGATCAGAGGAGGTTCTCACGGCAAAATCGCTAGCATGGCCTTTGCTGCGAATGGCGCCGGCGCGGAAGCTGCCAATCTCCCCCCTTGCGGGGGAGATGTCCGGCAGGACAGAGGGGGGTGTGAAGGAACGCCAGCCTTTCCGGAAAACCTGGAGGAGCCAGCAACTTGCAAGCGTGCTGAGCATTGAACGGCTGATATGTCGGCGGGACAGCACCCCTCTCTGGCCTGCCGGCCATCTCCCCCACGAGGGGGGAGATTAGCTGTTTCGGCGCCCGCCCATTCTTGCGACCTGGGAGATTGGCGAAAGCCGGCGTGACGTCTGATCTCCCCCCATGTGGGGGAGATGTCCGGCAGGACAGAGGGGGGCGCGAAGGAACGCCAACTTCCAAAACTGCCAACCAACCTTGTCTCCATCACATTTTTTCGTTCGCGCGCCGCCTCGGTTTGCGTGCACATAGACGCGCTCAGATCACGAGGCACACCATGACCACCCTGCCCGGCATCTCCGACATCCGCGCCGCCGCCGCGCGGCTTTCCGGCCTGATCGTCGAAACGCCGCTGATCGAATCGCCCGAGCTCAACAAGCGCCATGGCGTGCGCATCCTGTTCAAGCCGGAGACGCTGCAGCGCACCGGTTCCTTCAAGATCCGCGGCGCCTATAACAAATTGTCGTCGCTCAGCGAGGAAGAGCGCAGCCGCGGCGTCGTCGCCTTCTCCTCCGGCAACCATGCGCAGGGGGTGGCGGCGTCGGCCGCGATATTCGGCGTCAAGGCGGTGATCGCCATGCCGGCCGACGCGCCGGCGATGAAAATCGGCAATGTCCGCAGGATGGGCGCCGAGGTGGTGCCGTTCGACCGCTTCAAGGATGACCGCATGACGGTCGTGCGCCCCTATATCGAACAGGGCATGGCGCTGGTGCCGCCCTTCGACGATCCGGCCATCATCGCTGGCCAGGGCACGATCGGGCTGGAATTGATGCGGCAGGCGAAGGCGCTGGGCGTGACGCTCGACGCCGTCGTCGTGCCTTGCGGCGGCGGCGGCCTGTCGAGCGGCATTTCCGTCGCGGTCAAGGACGCCTCGCCGAACACCCAAGTCTGGGCGGTCGAGCCGGAGCACTTCGACGACACGCGCCGCTCGCTGGCCAAGGGCGAAAGGGTCGCGAACGAACCCGGCCACAGCTCGATCTGCGACGCGATCCTCACCGCGGAGCCGGGCCTGATCACCTTCGAGATCAACCGCCGCAATCTCGCCGGCGCCATAGCCGTCTCCGACGAGGCCGTCGCCCAGGCGATGCGCGACGCCATGGCCCATCTCAAGCTGGTGGTCGAACCGGGCGGCTGCGTCGCCCTTGCCGCGCTCTCCTCCGGCGAGATCGACCTCGCCGGCAAAACTGTTGCCGTCGTGCTGTCCGGCGGCAATGTCGATTTCAGCACCTATGCGGAGATTATGGCGGCGGCGTAGGAGCGCTCTGCACAATAAGCGCCGAGATCCGTCACACCCCCCTCTGTCCTGCCGGACATCTCCCCCGCAAGGGGGGAGATCAGCTATCGCCGCCGCTTTCGCCAGTCACTAACGTCGTAGGATGAGGGCGGCGCCGAAACTGCTAATCTCCCCCTTGAGGGCATATGCGCTAAGATAGCTTTGGCATGGCTTGAAACTTGCGTTTTCGTGGTGGCTCGCGC
>NZ_NSGG01000001.1 GCF_002295065.1 Mesorhizobium sp. WSM3859 | reverse complement strand
CACCGAGCCGGCTGACGAGCTGATCTGCGGCGACGAGAAGGCGGCCTATGGCGATCAGGCCTATTACACCCACGCCAGGCACGATCGGCTCGCCGAAGCCAACATCAAGGATCGGCTGATGCGGCGGGCCAACAGGCATCACCCTGAACTGCCGCCGCGCCAAAAGCTGCGCAACCGGCTGATCGCCAAGGTACGGGCGGCGGTGGAGCGGCCGTTTGCCGTGTTCAAGGAGCACTACGGCATGCGGCGCGTGCGCTTCTTCAATCTCGCCGCCAACCGCACGCAATGCATGCTGGCGGCCTGTGCCTACAATCTAAGGACTATGATCGGAGCCCTCTTCCCACCTGCTGAGAGACGAGCATGAGGAGGAGTGCGTCCGCAATCCAGCGGATCGGCCGCCTAGCCCGGCAAATGCCCCGCAAAGCCGCCGAAAACCGCTCCACCGGCCTTCAAAAAGCGCCTCACTAGCCCAACAAACAGAACTCGCTCCCCCGTGCAAAGCCCTCGCAAGGGGAGAAGGAAGATGCTGCTAATCAGAACGGGTAGTGCTGGCCTGGGTCCTCGATCGTCACCCAGCGCAGGTCGGTGAATTCGGCGATCGAGGCCTTGCCGCCGAAGCGGCCATAGCCCGAACCCTTGACGCCGCCGAACGGCATCTGCGCCTCGTCGCCGACAGTCGGGCCGTTGATATGGCAAATGCCGGCCTGGATGCGCGCGGCAACCGCCATGGCGCGGCGAATGTCGCGGCTGAAGACGGCCGACGACAGGCCGTATTCGGTATCGTTGGCGACGCGCACTGCTTCTTCCTCGCCCTTGACGCGAATGACCGGCTTCACCGGGCCGAAGGATTCTTCCGCGTAGACGCGCATGGCGGGCGTCACGTGATCGAGGAGCGTTGCTTCCACGACTGTGCCCGTCCGCTTGCCGCCGGCGGCAAGCTTTGCACCTTTCGCGGTCGCGTCGGCAATCAGCTCCTCCATCTTGTCGGCGGCCTGGCTGCTGATCAGCGAGCCCAGCACGACATGGCCGCGCGGATCGCCGGCCGGAAGTTTTGAGGCACGGGCGGCAAGCTTGGCGACGAACTCGTCGGCGATCTTCTCGTCAACGATAAGACGTTCGGTCGACATGCAGATCTGGCCCTGATGCATGAAGGCGCCGAAAACAGCGGCATTCACGGCCGCGTCGATGTCGGCGTCGTCGAGCACGACGAGCGGTGCCTTGCCGCCGAGCTCGAGCAGGGCCGGCTTGAGGTGCCGTCCGGAGAGTTCGGCGATGATGCGGCCGACCTTGGTCGAGCCGGTGAAATTGACGCGCTTGACCGCCGGATGCGCGATCAGCGCTTCGACGATTGCCGCCGCGTCCTTCGGGTCGTTGGTGACGACGTTGACGACGCCTTTGGGCAGGCCGGCCTCGACCAGTACCTGGCCGATCAGGCGATGCGTGCCCGGGCACATTTCGGACGCCTTCAGCACCACCGTGTTGCCACAGGCGAGCGGCATGGCCAGCGCGCGCGTGCCGAGGATGACCGGCGCGTTCCACGGCGCGATGCCGAGGCAGACGCCGGCCGGCTGACGGATCGCCATGGCCAGCGTGCCGGGCTTGTCGGACGGAATAACCTCGCCGGAAATCTGCGTGGTCATCGCCGCCGCCTCGCGCAGCATGTTGGAGGCCAGCATGACGTTGAAGCCGGCCCAGGGTGCAGTAGCGCCGGTCTCTTCCATCATCAACTTCGTGAACCCGCCAACCTTCGAAGCCATCACATCGGCCGCCTTCAAGAGCAGCGTCCGGCGCTCGCCGGGACCGATCTTCGACCAAGCATCGAACGCTACGGCTGCCGCATCGGCGGCGGCATTGGCGTCGGCAATGCTCGCGGCGGCGGCGCGTGTCGCGAGCTTGCCGGTGAAGGGGTCCAGGCGCTCGTAGGACGCCTTGCCGGTTGCCGCTCGCTCGTCGCCATCGATCAGAAGTCCGATATCCATTGTTCTCTCCCTCGCTCCCGCTGGAGCGCTACAAAATTAGAAGCCGAGCACTTCGGCGTTTATAGATGCTTCAAGGCCGCCGTCGACGGGCACGTTGGCCCCATTGATCCAGCGCGCGCCATCCGAGCACAGGAACAGCACGACCGGCGCGATGTCGCCCGATGCGCCGGCTCGGCCGACCCGGGCGATGTCGCTGTCGACCTTCGCGTCGCCCAGCACGCTACGGAACTGTTTGAGGATCGGCGTCTCCACCGGGCCCGGGCTCACCGCGTTGACGCGGATGCCACGGCTCTTGAACAGCTCCTGATGCGCGGCGCGGAAGGTCCACAGGAGCAGGAGCTCCTTCGAGACCGGGTAGCCTTCCTCGTTCTTGACCGCGTGGTCGGCGATCACCTTGGCGACATCGGGAAAGCCTTCGACGCTCACCATCGAGGCGGCGCGGTTGAGATTGGCGCGCCAGCCATAGCCCGCGATCGAAGCGACGTTGACGATGGCGCCGCCCTCGCGAAGTTTCGGCGCCAGCTCCTCCGAGAGCGCGCGCAGGCCGTAGAAATTGACGGCGAGCGTCGATGCCGCGCCGGTGTTGCCGGAGAGGCCGGCGACGTTGCACAGCGCATCCAGACGCTGCGGCAGTTGCGCGACAAGATCGTCGACGCCCGCCTTGGACGAGATGTCGGCCTTGACGAAGATGCCCTGATGATCGGCCGGCTCGCGCATGTCGACGCCGATCACATCGGCGCCAAGTTGGCCCGCCAGTTCCGCCGTGCGGGCGCCGATGCCCGACGCGACGCCGGTGATGAGGATCGTCTTGCCGAACAGCATGCTCACGCTTTCTCCCGCGATGTTGTTACCTGTGCCGGCGAAGCGGTCCCACCGGTCGTGTCGCTTGCGTTGACAGGCAGCCTGACGCGGTAGCCGACCGACAACAGGCGCCAGCCGAAGCGTTCTTCGAGCGTCCCCCACAGGCCACGCGGCAAGAGCAGCGAGAAGACCAGCGCCGTGGCGCCGAGGCCGATCAGGTACCAGACGCCGGTGCCGCCGAACCACGTCTCGATGAGAAAGAACAGCAGCGCGCCGAGGATCGCGCCCTCGAAGGTGCCGATGCCGCCGACCAGCACCATGAAGATCATGTAGGCCGTCCACTGCACGCTGAAATAAGTTTTCGGCTGGAAGGTGATCGCGGTCGCCAGCCACAGCGCGCCGGCGACGCCGATGCCGAAGGCGGCGAGCACGAAGAGCAGCCGCTTGGTGCCGGTGACGCGCACGCCGATGGAGGCTGCCGCGTCCTCATTGTCGCGGATAGCGCGGATGGCGGCACCCGTGCTGCCGCGCAGCAGGCCGAACAGGACGGCGAGCAGCGCCGTCATCGAGGCCAGCGCCAGCCAGTAGATGGTTAGCCTGCGTGTCGACGCGTCGTAGACGTTGAGCGAGATCAGCGAGGTTCCGGTCTCGCCTTGGATCAACCGGTCGAGATTGACGAGAAGGTGCGTGAGTGCCGCTATCACCCACATGCCGATGGCGAACTCGCCGTTCCTCAAGCGCAGCATGAACAGCGAAATCGGCCACGACACGGCGCCGACGATGACCGCCGAAACGAACAGCGAGACGAACGGATTGAGCCCGGCATTGGCGAGACGGATGGCGAAGTAGGCGCCGAGGCCGAAGAATACCTGCTGGCCGACCGAGACCAGCCCGCCGAAGCCGGCGAGCGCATTCCACATCGCGGCGAGGATGACATAGATGAACAAAGCGGTCATGCGGTCGACCGCGCCTGCGGAGAGGAACTGCGGCGCGAGGGCAAGCAGCAGGATGATGATCGCGACGCCGAAGCCGGCGATGCGCGAGGCGGCAGTGCCGCGCTCGATGACGGGGGAAGCTGCGCTCATGACACCTTCCCCGTCGAGAACCGCAGCAAGCCGCGCAGGCCGAGGCCGGAAGTGTAGAGCCGGATGAACAGCACGATCAGGAAGGCGACATGGCCGCCGATGAGAAAGCCTTGCGGGTGTACCTTGGCGCCGAGCGTCTGGGCGAGCGCCAGCACGATGCCGCCGACCAGCGTGCCCCAGAGCGAACCGGCGCCGCCGATGACGGCTGCCTCGAAGGCGAACAGCAATTGCGTCGCGCCCGCATAGGGATCGAAGGTGGCGCGCATGCCGAGGAAGGCGCCGGCGAGACCGACCGTGACCATGGCAATGGCGGCGGCCAAGGCGTTGGCGCGGCGCGCATCGACGCCGACGAGGCCAGCGGTATCGGGGTCTTCCGACGTGGCGCGGATCGAGCGGCCGAGCCCGGTGCGGGTAAGGAAGAGCTGCAGTCCGCCGAGCAGGACGACCGCGGTGACGAAGATGATCACCGCGAGCTTGCCGACATAGATGCTGCCCGGCCATTCCCAGGAATCGTAGGACAGGCTGCCGATGAAGGGCGCCAGCGAGCGGGTGTCGGCGCCGAACTGCTCGAACAGCACATTGTCGATGACGATGGCGAGGCCGAAGGTGGTGAGGATCGGCAGCAGCGCGCCGCCGCGCGCGCTGCGCTCGAGCAGGAAGCGCTGCAAGGCCCAGCCGATCACCGCCATCAGCGGCAACACGATGGCGAGGCCCAGGAAAGGCGAGATGTGGAAGCGCGAGGCGAGCAGCCACAGCGCGAAGGCCGACAGCACGGCGAGGCTGCCATGCGCCAGGTTGATGATGCGCATCACCGAGAACATGAAGGAGAGGCCGCAGGCGATCAGCGCGTAGTAGCCGCCGAGCAGGATGCCCTGGACGATCTGGTTCATCATGCCGGCACGCCCCCGGCGCCTTTGCGGTGCAGGCCGAAATAGGCTTTGGTCACCTCGTCACGTGAGACATTCTTGCTGTCGCCTGCAAGCGCGACCCGGCCCTCCAGCATGCAGATGACCTTGTTGGAGACCGAGAGGGCGCGGTTGAGGTCCTGCTCGACGAGGATGATCGTCGTGCCGGAGCTGATCAAACCCTGAAGGGAGGCATAGACGCGGTCGACGACAAGCGGCGACAGGCCGAGCGAGACCTCGTCGAGCAGGAGCAGGTCGGGATTGCTCATCAGCGCGCGGCCGATCGCCGTCGCCTGCTGCTCGCCGCCGGAGAGATGCCCGGCCTTGGCGTGGCGGCGCAGCTTGAGGTTGGGGAAGGTTTCGAGCACGCGCTCGACGCTCCAGTCGCCCGGACGGCCGGCGGCGCGTCCGAGCAGGAGATTTTCCTCGACCGTCATCTGCACGAAGAGCCGACGGCCTTCGGGCACCAGCGCGATGCCCTTGCGGACGCGCTCATGCGAAGGCACGCCGGAAAGGTCGGCGCCGTCGAAGACCACGCGGCCGGAGGCTGCCTGGTGCGCGCCGGCGATCGCCCTCAACAACGTCGTCTTGCCAGCGCCGTTGGCGCCGACCAGCGCCAGCGTCTCGCCGCGCTCGATCCCGAAGCTCACGCCGCGCACCGCCTGCAGCAGGCCATGCCGGACGACCAGATCCTCGACCGACAGCAGGCTCATTTCGGGCCTCCGCCGAGATAGGCACTGATCACCTGCGGGTCGGCCATTACCGCCCGCGGGTCGCCGTCGGCGATGATCTTTCCTGCATCCATGCAGATCAGCCGCTCGGCCACCTGCAGAAGGATGTGGACGATATGCTCGATCCAGACGATGCCGATCTTGCGGCGGCGCAATTCGCGGATGGTCTCGACGAGCTCGGCGGCCTCGCCATCGGTCAGGCCGCCACCGATCTCGTCGAGCAGAAGCAGCGTAGGCTTCGCCGCCAGCGCGCGCGCCAGCTCCAGCCGCTTGCGGTCGAGCAGGCCAAGCGTCTCGGCGCGCCGGTTGGCGACACCCAGCATGCCGCAGAGTTTCAGTGACCCAAGCGATTCCTCATAGGCCTCGTCGCGGCCGAGGCCGGCGCCATGCGAAGCGGCGACGAAGACATTCTCGAAAGCGGTCATGCCGCCGAAGGGTTTTGGCACCTGGTGCGTTCGGACGAGGCCCAGCCGGCAGCGCTGCGTCGCCGGCAGCGCTGTCACGTCATCGCCCTTGAAGGCAATCGTTCCAGCGCTTGGTGGATAGGCGCCGGAAAGCACGCTGAGCAGCGTCGTCTTGCCGGCGCCGTTCGGGCCGACGATGCCCACCGCCTCTTCGGCGCCCATGGCGAAGTCGATGTCGTCGAGCACCACAAGCGCGCCGAAGCGCTTGTGGATGCCGGCGGCACTGAGGATCGCACCGTTGGGCATGGCGTTCACGATGCGGTCCCTCGACGGATCAGCCGTTATACGGCTGGAGCTTGGCCTCGACCGGCACCTTCGGATCGGTGGCGTTTTCGGTCACGACATAGTCGAGCGGGAACTTCGAGCCTTCCTTGGCGGCGACCCATTGCGTGCCGATGATCGGGCCAGGCGAGACATTGGCAACCGGGCCGCTGGTGAAGTCGACCTTGCCGATCATGGTCTCGGTCTTCAGCGTGCTCAGCGCCTTGGCGACCGCCGCCTTGTCCTTGGCGTTGGAGCTCGCCTTGAGGGCTTCGAAGCCGGCATCGAGCAGCGACATCGAGGCGCCGAGCTGCTGCGTCCACTGCTTGCCGCTCGCCGCCTCGTAGCCATCGGCAAGCTCGGTTCCCGAGACGCCTGTCAGCGGCGACTTGTAGGGAAAGGCCTTGTGCCAGTAGGCGGCGCTGGAAATCTTCGTGCCGAGATCGCCGAGCGCCTCGATGTCGGAGGGGAACAGGCCGGTCTTGGCCACCTGGGCGATCTTGATCTGCCTCGTCAGGCCCTGCTGCGCTGCCTGGCGCCAGAAGGCGGCGAAATCGGGCGGGATCGGGAAGGAGTTGAAGATCTCGACGCCCTCCTGCTTGAACAGCGCGATCTGCGAGGAATAGTCGGTGGTGCCGGTCTCATAGGCGCCGGGATCGACGATGGTGAAACCCTGCTTGGCGAGCAGCGGCGCCAGATGGGCGCGGATGGCGTTGCCGTCGGCGTCGTTGGGATACATGACGCCGACCTTCTTGTTGGTCTCGATCAGATTCCACTGCGAGATATAGGTCTTGAAGAATTCACCGACGCCGAAGCCGAAATGATAGGTCCATTTGAAAGGCGAGGGCGCGCCGGGCTTGGCGCCACGGCCGAAATACCAGGCCTCCCACGGCATGACCGTCGACAGGCAGGGCACACCGGCTGCTTCGCAGGCATCCGCCACCGGATTGATCACCTCCGGCGTGGAGACGGCGAGCATCAGGTCGATCGCCTGGTTGTTGATCAGGTCCTTGGCGAGCTGGCCGGCGCGGGACGGGTCGGATTGCGTGTCCTGGTCGAGGATCTCGACGCTGTATTTCTTGCCTCCGAGGTCGATGCCGTTGGCCAGCGCCTTGCGGGCAAGGTCGAGCACATAGCCATCGGTCTCGCCGAAGCCGGCAAGCGGGCCGGTGCGCGGGCTGACGAAGCCGACCTTGAGCGCGTCGGCGGTTTGCGCGAAGGCCTTGCCGCCAAATGCCAGTGCCGCGCCGCCGGCCACCGACGTGGCGATGAACTGGCGCCTTGAAATGCCCGATAGAGTGGGTCTGCTGCCGATAGTGTGAGACATCTGCTCCTCCCTCAGTGGCCGTTCGACACGACGGCAAACGGGTCTTCCGTTTGCCTCCGGACAGCACGGCTTTCGATCCTCCGAGGTCACATTGCACTAGCGGTTTGGTTCGGTAAAATGATATTTTACGGTGTTTTATTAACCCCTGGGTTAGTGGAATTCGAACTGCCAGGGCCGATCATCAGGCGTGGTGGCGCGCGGCCTCGCGGATTGTCTGCAAGAGGATGGTGAAGGCGGGCGAGGGCGCGGTGTCGGTGCGCATGGTCAAGCCCACCGGCCCTTTGGTCTCTTCCGTATCCACCGGCAGGGCGACGAAGGCGCCGCTGGCGATCTCGTTGGCTACGACGCCGGCCGAGATGATCCACACGGCGTTGCTCTGGCGCATGAAGGAACGGCCGAAGGAATCGGAGACGGTTTCGATTTCCGTCGCCGGCGCGGTCATGCCGTTGGTGATGAAGAGCCGGTCGACGAAAGGCCGGATGACGGATTCCCGCGTCGGCATCAGGACGGGGAACTCGTCGAGCCGTGCGAAGATGTCGGCGCCCGGCTCGGACAGGGGATGCCCGGCCCGCACCACGAACAGCACCTGCTCCGAATAGAGGTGTTCGAAGAAGAAGCCGGTCATGTGCTCCGGCGCGGCAAGGCGGCCGACGACGAGGTCGAGCGCGCCGACGCGCAGTTGTTCCAGAAGCACCGCGTTTTCGCCGGTGACGATCTTGAGCGCTGCGCCGGTGTTCTCCTCGAGGAACAGGTTCATGGCGAGCGGCATCACGCGCGCCGACACGGTCGGCAGCGCGCCGATACGGATCGGGTCACGATTGAGGGCGCCGTCCTGGCGCACGGAATCGACGCCGCGCTTCAGCGCCGAGATCGCCGAGCCGGCGTGTCCGAGGAAGATCTCGCCGAGACGGGTGACACGGATGCCGCGCCCGTCACGCTCGACCACGGCGACGCCGAGCGCTTCTTCCAGCTCACGCAAGGTCTTGGTGACGGCAGGCGCGCTGACATGCAGGAAGTCGGCCGCGCGCGCGACGCTGCCTTGCCGCGCCACTTCGAGAAACGCCTGCAGATGGCGGAAGCGGATCCGGCTTTCGGCCATGGTTCGATAACCTCAGAGTTAATGAAACGCCGCAAAATATCATTTTACCGAACCAAACGGCTCGTGCAATGTGGCTTCGGAGGATCGAAATCGTGCCATTTGTCAGCATAGGCGGCGTGACGCTGCATCATCGCCATATCGAGGCGGCCGGCACGTCGCGTCCGATCATCTTCATCAATTCACTGGGCACCGACTTCCGCATCTGGGACGACGTTGTCGCGAAACTGACGGGCGAAATGCCGATGCTGGTCTACGACAAGCGCGGCCATGGGCTGTCGGATGTCGGCGGCGGCGTGCGCTCCATCGACGACCATGTCGACGACCTGCTGGGCCTCATCGATCATTTCGGTTTCGGGAAGGTCGTGCTCTACGGCCTGTCGGTCGGCGGCCTGATCGCGCAGCGGCTCTATACCCGCCATCCAAAAAGTGTAGAGGCGCTGATCCTCAGCGACACAGCGCACAAGATAGGCACCGCAGAGAGCTGGAACACGCGCATCGCAACCATCGAGCGCGACGGCATCGAGGCGATCGCCGACGGCATCATGAAAGTGTGGTTCACGCCGGAATTCCACGCCGCGCGCGCGGCCGATCTGGCCGGCTGCCGCAACATGCTGACCCGACAGGCGCTGCCTGGCTATATCGGCACCTGTATAGCGGTCCGCGATGCCGATTTCACCGACAGCGCGCGGCGCATCGCGGTGCCGACGATCTGCATCGTCGGCGACCAGGATGGTTCGACGCCGCCGGAGCTGGTCCGCTCGCTGGCCGGACTGATCCCAGGTGCGCGCTTCGAAGTGATCCGCAACGCTGCACACATTCCGTGCATCGAGCAGCCCGAAGCGCTCGTCACTTTGATCCGCGATTTCGTCGCCTCGTTGCCCGAGGGAAAGCCTGCTCATGGATGATGTCACGAAGAACCGCTACCGGACCGGTCTCGAGGTCCGCCGCTCCGTGCTCGGTGATCCCCATGTCGACCGCGCCGAGGACGCGGCGACCGATTTCGATCGGCCGTTCCAGCAACTGATCACCGAAGCGGCCTGGGGAACGGTTTGGGCGCGGCCCGGCTGGTCGAAGCGCGAGCGCTCGATCGTGACGCTTGCGCTGCTTGCCGCACTTGGCCATGACGAGGAAGTCGCCATGCATGTGCGCGCTACCGCCAACACCGGCGCATCGCGCGACGACATCTGCGAGGCCTTCCTGCATGTCGCGATCTATGCCGGCGTGCCGGCCGCCAACCGCGCCTTCAAGATCGCCAAGGAGGTGTTCGCGCAGATGGATGAAGCCGGCCATGGCTGAGCGAGGCTCCAACCGCTCGCCGGAAACCGGCGCCTTCTTCCAACGCGACCGCCAGTGGCATCCGCCGGCCTTCACGCCGAACTACAAGAGCTCAGTGCTGCGCTCGCCGCAGAAAGCGCTTTTGTCGTTCGACAACACGCTGTCGGAATTGACCGGGCCGGTGTTCGGGCACGCAATGCTCGGCGAGCTCGACAACGACCTGATCCACAATTTCGCCAAGGCCGGAGAGAGCGCCATCGGTGAGCGCATCATCGTCCATGGGCACGTGCTCGACGAGCGCGGCAAAGGCGTGCCGGGCGTGCTGCTCGAGTTCTGGCAAGCCAATGCCGGTGGCCGCTACCGCCACAAGAAGGACGGCTATCTCGCACCGCTCGATCCGAATTTCGACGGCTGCGGCCGCACGATCACCGGCGAAGATGGCAGCTACGCCTTTCGCACGGTCAGGCCCGGGCCTTATCCCTGGCCGAACGGGCCGAATGACTGGCGGCCGGCGCATATCCATTTTTCTGTGTTCGGCCACGGCTTCGCGCAGCGGCTGATCACGCAGATGTATTTCGAGGGCGATCCGCTGATCTGGCGCTGCCCGATCGTCGGCGGCATTTCAAACAAGGCGGCGGTCGAGGCGCTGATCGCCGCGCTCGACATGCACGCGACGATCCCGATGGACGCGCTCGCCTACACGTTCGACATCGTGCTGCGTGGGCGCCGCTCGACGCTGTTCGAGAACAGGCCGGAGGGTAATTGATGGCGCAGTCGCTCGACCGGCTGAAGGAAAGCCCTTCGCAGACCGCCGGCCCCTATGTGCATATCGGGCTGACGCCGAATTTCTGCGGCATCGGCGGCGTCTATGCGGGCGACCTCGGCTCGACGATGGTCAACAGCGAGACCAAGGGCGAGCGCATTGAATTGCGCATCCGCGTGCTCGACGGCACCGGCACACCGCTGAAAGACGCACTGGTCGAGATCTGGCAGGCCGATGCCGGCGGGCTCTACAATTCGCCGGCCGAGCTGCGCGGCACGGCCGATCCCAACTTTTTGGGCTGGGGCCGGCAGCCGACCGACATGGAAACAGGCGTCTGCCGGTTCCATACGATCAAGCCGGGCCGCGTGCCGTTCCGCGATGGCCGGCTGATGGCCCCGCATATCACGCTGTGGATCGTGGCGCGCGGCATCAATATCGGCCTGCACACCCGGCTCTATTTTTCGGATGAGGAAAAGGCCAATGCCGAGGATCCGATTCTGGCGCGCATCGAGCATCGCCTGCGCGTGCCGACGCTGATCGCCGAGCGCCAGGGCGACACTTACGTCTTCGATGTCCACCTGCAGGGCGAAAAGGAGACGGTCTTCTTCGACAGCTGACCGCAACCAATATGACCGTTTCGCCCTTCGATCATCCGCTGCTTTCCGGCCTGCTCGGCGACGAGGAGGCGGCCAGGCATTTTTCCGTCGAAGCCGACATTGCCGCGATGTTCGATTTCGAGAGGGCGCTGGCTGAGGCGGAGGCCGAGTGTGGCGTCATCCCGCGTGATGCCGAGGCGGCGATCTTGCAAGCTTTGGCCGAATTCCGGCCGGACACGGCGAAGCTGCGCGCCGGTGTCGCCAGGGACGGCGTCGTAGTGCCGGAACTGGTGCGGCAGATCAAAGCTGCAGTCGGCGCGCCGCACGATGCATATGTGCATTTCGGCGCCACCAGCCAGGACGCCATCGACACCTCGCTGGTGCTGCGCCTGCGCCAGGCCAGCGACCATATCGGCCTGTTGCTTGGCGAGAACGTCGTGCGCCTTACCGGTCTCGAGCTGGAGTTCGGAGAACGTCAGTTCATGGCGATGACGCGCATGCAGCCGGCAATCCCGATAACAGTAACGGATCGGACTACATCCTGGAGGGCGCCGCTCGAGCGTCACCAGCAGCGCCTTGCCGAAATGTCCGACCGTCTGCTGGCGCTGCAATTCGGCGGTGCCGCCGGCACGCTGGAAAAGCTCGGCGACAAGGCAGCGGCCGTTCGCGCCGCACTTGCCGCGAAGCTCGATCTTGCCGATGCGCCGCAATGGCATAGTCAGCGCGACGCGCTTGCCGAGTTCGCCGGCTGGCTGTCGCTCGTCACCGGCAGCCTCGGCAAGCTCGGGCAGGACGTTGCGCTGATGGCGCAAGTCGGTTCCGACATCAAACTGTCGGGCGGCGGCGGTTCGTCGGCCATGCCGCACAAGCAGAATCCGGTGAAGGCGGAAGCGCTGGTGGCGCTGGCGCGCTTCAATGCGGTGCAGCTTTCCGGCATGCATCAGGCGCTGGTGCATGAGCAGGAGCGCTCGGGTGCGGCCTGGACACTGGAGTGGCTGATCCTGCCGCAAATGGTCGTGGCGACGGCGGCCGCGCTCAGGCTTGCCGCCGAGCTGACCGCGCAGATCGAGAGCCTTGGTCACTGATGCGCACGAAGGTCGCCATTATCGGGTCGGGACCATCCGGCCTGCTGCTCGGACAGTTGCTCGCCGGCATCGGGGTCGAGACCATCATTCTCGAACGATCGAGCCGCGAGCATGTGCTTGGCCGCGTCCGCGCCGGCGTGCTGGAACAAGGCACGGTCGACCTGCTCGGCGAAGCGGGCGCGGCCGACCGGCTGCATGCCCAGGGCCTGCCGCATGAAGGCATCTCGCTCGCCTTCGACGGCCGCGCGCATCGCATCGACATGACGGCGCTCACCGGCGGCAAGCACGTCACCGTCTACGGCCAGACCGAGGTGACGCTGGATCTGATGCAGAAGCGCGAAGGGGCGGAGCTCCAGACCGTCTTCGAAACGTCGAATGTCGTGCTGCATGATTTCGACGGCGCGTCGCCCTTCGTCACCTACGACAAGGGCGGCGTCACGCATCGCATCGATTGCGACTTCATCGCCGGCTGCGACGGCTATCACGGCGTCAGCCGCAAATCGGTGCCGCAGGGCGCGCTGAAGACGTTCGAGCGGCAGTATCCGTTCGGCTGGCTGGGCGTGCTGGCCGAGGTGCCGCCGGCCGACCACGAATTGGTCTATGCCAATCACGAGCGTGGCTTTGCGCTCTGCTCGATGCGCTCGCCGCAGCGCAGCCGCTACTATGTGCAGGTTCCCACCGACGAGCGCGTCGAGGCCTGGTCCGACGACCGCTTCTGGGACGAGCTGCGCAGCCGCCTGCCGGCGCAGATAGCCGCCGCCGTCACCACCGGGCCGTCCTTCGAGAAGTCGATCGCGCCGCTGCGCTCCTTCGTCGCCGAGCCGATGCGCTTCGGAAAACTGTTCCTGGTCGGCGATGCCGCCCATATCGTGCCGCCGACCGGCGCCAAGGGCCTCAACCTCGCCGCCAGCGACGTGCGCTATCTCTTTGCCGGACTTCGCGAATTCTACCGCGAGAGGTCAGAGGCCGAGCTCGGCGCCTATTCGGCCAAGGCGCTGGCGCGGGTGTGGAAAGCGGTGCGCTTTTCCTGGTGGATGACGACGATGCTGCACCGCTTTCCCGAGACGGGCGAGTTCGGCCAACGTATCCAGGAAGCCGAGCTCGATTATCTCGTGCACTCCAAGGCCGCTTCCACGGCGCTGGCCGAAAACTACGTCGGTCTGCCTTATTGATCTGCCTGGGCGGTCAAACCCGCTCCAGCGCGATCGCGATGCCTTGGCCGACGCCGATGCACATGGTGGCCAAAGCCAGCTTGCCGCCGCGCTCGCTGAGTTCCAGCGCCGCCGTGCCGGTGATGCGTGCGCCTGACATGCCGAGCGGATGACCGAGCGCGATCGCGCCGCCATTCGGGTTTACATGCTCCGCCTTCTCGGAAATTCCGAGTTGGCGGAGCACGGCAATGCCTTGGGAGGCGAAGGCTTCGTTCAATTCGATGATGTCGAACTGTTCGGGCGTCAGGCCGAGGCGGGCGCAAAGCTTGTTGGTGGCCGGCGCCGGTCCGATGCCCATGATGCGCGGCGCGACGCCTGCGACGGCGCCGCCGAGAATACGGGCGATCGGCGTCAGGCCGTGCTTCTTCGCCGCTGCTTCGGATGCGATGATGAGAGCGGCCGCGCCGTCATTAACGCCGGAGGCATTGCCGGCGGTGACCGTGCCGCCCTGGCGGAACGGCGTCGGCAATTTGGCCAGCGCTTCGATGGTGGTGCCGGCGCGTGGATGCTCGTCCTTCGACACGACGATTGCCTCGCCCTTCCTCTGCGGGATGGTCACCGGCGTGATCTCCTTCGCCAGCCGGCCATTCTCTTGCGCGGCCACCGCCTTGTCCTGGCTGCGGACGGCGAAGGCGTCCTGGTCGGCGCGTGAGACGGAGAAATCCTCGGCGACATTCTCGCCGGTCTCCGGCATGGAATCGACGCCATACTGCTTCTTCATCAGCGGGTTGACGAAGCGCCAGCCGATGGTGGTGTCGTAGATCTCGGCATTGCGCGAGAAGGCCGTGTCGGCCTTCGGCATGACGAAGGGCGCGCGGCTCATCGATTCCACACCGCCAGCGATCATCAGCTCGGCCTCGCCTGACTTGATGGCGCGCGCGGCGATGGTGACGGCGTCCATGCCCGAACCGCACAGGCGGTTGACCGTCGAACCGGGAATGTCCTGAGGCAGGCCGGCCAGCAGCAGCGCCATGCGCGCCACGTTGCGGTTGTCCTCGCCGGCCTGATTGGCGCAGCCATAGACGACGTCGTCGATGGCAGCCCAATCGAGACCCTTGTTGCGCTCCACGAGCGCTCGCAACGGGATAGCGCCGAGATCGTCGGCGCGCACGGAGGACAACGAACCGCCGAAGCGGCCGATGGGCGTGCGGATGTAGTCGCAGATATAGGCTTCAGCCATTTACGCAGCTTTCCCTTTGGCGGTCCCTTGATGCGCCGCCTTGGTGCGGGCCTGCAGGTCGCGCAATGTTCTCAGCTCGAGTTCCGTCGGCGCCGGTGTCTCGTCAAGGGCCTCGGCGAATTTTACGATCCAGCCACAAGTTTCCTGCACCTGCTCGCGGCTGACGCCTGGATGCAGCGACACCACGGTGAATTCCTTGGTTACCGGGTCCGGCTTCCAGATGGCGAGGTCGGTGATCAGAAGCGTCGGGCCGGCGGTGTCGATGCCGAGCCGTTTGCGGTGGTCGCCGCCTTCGCCATGGCCGAATGAGGTGAAGAAGTCGATCTTCTCGACCATGCCGCGCTTCGACTGGGCCATGGTGATGTAGACCTGCCTCGATGAGGTGGCGATCTCCGGCGCGCCGCCGCCGCCGGGCAGGCGGGTCTTGGGATGCGCATAGTCGCCGATGACGGTGGTGTTGATGTTGCCGAACCTGTCGAGCTGCGCGGCGCCCAGGAAGCCGATCGAGATGCGGCCGCCCTGCAGCCAGTAGCGGAACATCTCCGGCACCGCAACGGTGGTGACCGCCGTCTCGCACAACTCGCCGTCGCCGATCGACAGCGGCAAGACGTCGGGCGCGGTGCCGATGGTGCCGCTCTCATAGATCAGCGTGATGTCGGGCGCGTGCGTCAGTCGCGCGACGTTGCAGGCGGCCGATGGCGCGCCGATGCCGACGAAGCAGACATCGTCGCTTTTCAAGGCGCGGCTGGCGGCGATCGTCATCATCTCGTTGGGGGTGAAGCCCTTCGTGTCGCTCATGCGGCTTTCCTCAGATGTCCGACGCGGCCGGCAAAGTCGTCGGGGCTGCTCTCGATGACATTCTTCTGCATCCACGCCTGGAAGCGGTCGCGGTCGGCGGCGATCTCGTCCCATTCGAGATAGGCGGCGTTGTCGCGCTCATAATAGCCATGCGTGTAGGACGGGTGCGAGCCGCCCGGCACGACGGAAATCGCCGCGATCGTCCAGTTCGGCAGCACGGTGAGGTTGGGGTGGAGGTCGTCGAAATTGTCGACCACTTCCTCGACCGTCACCACCGCGCGCTTTGCCGCCAGCACTGCTTCCTTCTGGATGCCGATGATGCCCTCGACCAGCACATTGCCTTTCCGGTCCGCCTTCTGCGCGTGGATGAAGGTGGCATCTGGCCTTATCGCCGGGACGGCGGCCAGCACCTCGCCAGTGAAGGGGCAGGTGACCGATTTGATGTTCGGATTGACCGCGGCGAGACCGGCGCCGCGATAGCCGCGGAACACCGCGCAGGGCAGGCCGGCGGCGCCCGCCTCATAGGCGTTGGCCATGCCGGCGTGGCTGTGCTCTTCGACCTCGATGGCATGCGGAAAGCCGTTCTCGATGGCGTCGCGGGCGCGCCTGAGCAGGCCGACGCCCGGATTGCCGACATAGGAGAAGACGATCTTCCTCGCCATGCCCATGCCGATCATCTGGTCGTAGATCAGGTCCGGCGTCATGCGGATCAGCGTCAGGTCGCGAAAACCCTGGCGGATCGCCTCATGCGCGGCGGCGGTGGGGATCAGATGGGTGAAGCCTTCGAAGGCCACTGTGTTGCCATCGTGCAGGTTCTCCGCGACGGCTTCCTTCAGCGGCAGAAACTTCACCATTTCCAAACTCCGACAAATCAGAAAAGTTCGCATTGCGAACATATGTTTGATATGTGATACTTTTTAATCTGACCCGGGTTGGGAGTCAATGTCATGGAAGCGGTGGCGGACGATGAAGCTGGCTCACGCGACCATGTCGGTTCGCTGGAGCGCGGCCTGGCGGTGATGGAAATCCTCGCGCGCCATCCCGAAGGCATGACGCTGACCGAGATGGCGGAGGAGGCCGGCCTGACCCGTGCGGGCGCCCGCCGCTTTCTGCTGACATTGGTCGCCACGGGCTATGCGACGCAATCCGGCCGGCTGTTCTCGCTGTCGCCGCGCCTTTTGACGGTTGCACGGACCTGGCTCGGCGGCGCCTCGCTCTGGACCTTCGCCGCGCCCATCATGCGCGAGGTGGCCGAGAAATTCGACGAAGCCTGCAACGCCGCTGTGCTCTCGGGCGAGGACGTCGTCTATGTCGCGCGCATCCCCGGGCGGCGAATCTTAAGCGTCGCGCTCGATGTCGGCACCAGGCTGCCGGCTTATTGCACGTCGATGGGGCGCGTGCTGCTTTCCGGCCTGTCGGCGGATGACTTGAAGACCTTCCTGGCGCAAGCGACGATCGAGCGGCGAACGCCGAAGACGATCACCGGCCGCGCCGCGCTCGGCAAGGCCATCGACAAGGCAAGAGCGGAGGGCTTCGCCGTCGTCGACGAGGAATTGGAGCTCGGCCTGCGCTCAATCGCGGTGCCGATCGTCGATCGCGCCGGCCGCACAGTGGCCGCCATCAATGTCTCGACGCAGTCGGCGCGTTTCTCGGTCGAGGCGATGGAGCGCGACATCCTGCCGGTGCTGCGGCAGGCCAAGCAGCGGGTGGAAGAGTTCTTCTTCGTTTGAGCAGCAAGACCGCCCGAAGTCGGGCGCTGCCCCCTGATCGCCCTGCCGGGCGGGTCTCCCGTATAATAGGGACTAGGGCAGTCGCATATGCGAGTTCGGATAACCGGCATACCTTAGTTGGCGTCATCCTCGGGCCTGTCCCGAGGATCTACCGGCCTCTCTGAGCTAGTCGCGCTATTATCCGCATGCGACGGCGGATCCTCGGGACAAGCCCGAGGATGACGGCGTTGCGTTGGCCTTCGCCGATAAGCCCATACGCGATTGCCCGGTGTAGTGACCGGAAGAAGGACCTAGCCGTTGACGCTTCATTTCAGATACGATATTGAACAGGGTTATACAGGTTCATTGAACAGGTATCGATATGGCCCGTGGCGCGATGCAGCTCTCTCCCGGCACGGGCAAGCCCGAGCAGATCGCAACGGTTCTGGAACATGAGATACGCTCCGGCGTGCTCGGTTTCGGCGACCGCCTGCAGAGCGAGAACGAGCTCGTTCAGCGCTTCTCCGTCAGCCGCAACACGGTTCGCAAAGGGTTGGAAGAACTCTCCAGCCGGGGCCTCATCACCACCAAGGTCGGCATCGGTTCCTTCGTGACCTTCGACGGCATGCCGGTCGACGACGCGATCGGCTGGTCGCGCGCGCTCGCCAATGCCGGCGCCAATGCCGAGACCCGCACCTTGCGGCTCGAGATCATCGAGGACGCGGAACTAGCGGCAAGGCTAGGCGTCGAGGGCCCCTCCTTCATCGCCGTAGACCGCGCCCGCACCAATGCCGATGACGGCCACGCCATCTCGATCGAGCGCAGCCGCCTGCCGCTGTCGCCGGAACTGGAAGACATACCGTTGCGGGGCCTGCGCGAAGGCACGCTGCACCAGACACTGCGCGGGGCGGGGCTGGTGCCCGACCACGGCGAGGAATGGGTCGACATCGAGATGCTGAGCGCGGCCGACGCCGCCATCCTCGCCTGCGCGCCTGGCACGCCGTTCCTGCGCACGCGCCGGCTGACGCGCGCCGCCGACGGGCGCGCCATCGAATTCGTCACCAGCCTGCTCAACCCCGCGCATTTCGCGCTGCATCTGGAGTTCTGAGCATGGCGGGAGAGGAGAGCGATCGAACAATCGGCGATCGGGCAATGGGCGCGCTGGTCGGCGGGGCGCTTGGCGATGCGCTGGGCATGCCGACGCAGCTTCTGTCGCCGGCCCGCATCGCCGAGCTTTACGGCCATGTCGAGGATTTCGTCGCGCCCGCCGCCGATCACCCGGTGTCGAAGGGGCTGCCGGCCGGCGCGATCACCGACGACACCGAGCAGGCGCTGCTGCTTGGCCGCATCCTTGTCGAGTCCGGCGACCGCTTCGACCATGCGCGCTGGGTCAACGCGCTGCTCGGCTGGGAGCGCGACGTCAAGGCGCGTGGCAGCTATGACCTGCTCGGACCATCGACCAAGCGCGCCATCGACGCCATCAACAGCGGCGTGCCGGCGGAAGAGGCCGGGCGCGGCGGCGACACTAACGGCGCTGCAATGCGCATCGCGCCGGTCGGTATCATGACGCCGCCGGAGCCGCTTGGCGCACTGGTCGCCAAGGTGGCGGAAACCTGCCGGGCCACGCACAACACATCCATCGCAATAGCTTCCGCCAGTGCCGTTGCCGCTGCAGTCAGTCTTGGCATTTCGGGCGGCGACTGGCGCGCCGCTTCCGGTCACGGGGTCGCAGCGGCAAGACTTGGCGCCACGCTTGGCCATTGGGTCACCGGCGGCGACATCGCCGCGCGCATCCTCTGGGCGCAGGAGCTTGTCCGCGGCAAGGCGGAGAAGGAAGCCATCACACTGATCGTCGACCTGATCGGCACCGGCGTCGCCAGCCAGGAATCGGTGCCGGCCGCGTTCGCGGTGCTCGAGGTCGCGCAGGGAGATGCATGGCGGGCTGCCGTGATCGCCGCCAATCTCGGCGGCGACACCGACACGATCGGGGCGATTGCCGCCGGCATGGCCGGCGCCTGCACCGGCCTGTCGAACTTGCCGCAGGACCGCATCGCCGAGCTGAAAGGCATCGACATAGTGGAGGTCCGAGCGCTGGCTGCGGATCTGGTCGCGGCACGCGACTCCAAATCCGGCCCGGGCAAGGAGAACGCCGCATGAGCGGGCGGCTCGTCCATGTCGGCAGTGCGGTGGTGGATTACGTCTACCGCATCGATGCGTTGCCGGCGGCCGGCACGGAAAAGACCGCGTCAGCTTACGCGCGGGTCGCCGGCGGCGGCTTCAACATGATGGTGGCGGCAGGCCGCACTGGCATGAAAGTGGTGTTCGGCGGCCAACTCGGCACCGGGCCGGACGGAGACTTCCTGCGCGCCGCTTTCGCCGCCGAAGGCATCGAGACGCTGACGCCGCCGTCGCCCTCGATGGATAGCGGCAATTGCGTCGCCATGATCAGCGGTGACGCCGAACGGACTTTCGTCTCCTGGCCGGGCGCCGAGAGCCGGCTGACGCTCGACATGATGAAGCCGGTCCAAGTCCTTC
Source organism: Mesorhizobium sp. WSM3859 (assembly GCF_002295065.1). Lineage (GTDB taxonomy): Bacteria > Pseudomonadota > Alphaproteobacteria > Rhizobiales > Rhizobiaceae > Mesorhizobium. The sequence continues at coordinate 739,989 of NZ_NSGG01000001.1, read as the reverse complement.
CGGGCGACTGGGTTTTCACCTCGGGCTATACGCTGAGCTATCCCGGGAGCCGCGATGCGCTGGCCGACTGGATCGAGGCGCTGCCGGCCGGCATTCCTTTCGTCTTCGATCCTACACCGGTGATCACCGATATTCCGCGCCCGATCCTGGACAGGGTGCTGGCGCGCACGAGCTGGCTGAGCTGCAACACCAATGAAGCAGCCGAAATAGCGGGCGCCGGCGACGCCCAGACCGTCGCCATCCGGTTGCTGGCCGAGCATTGCCTCAGCGCCGAAGGTGTCGTCATCCGTGCCGGCGCGCACGGCTGCCTGGTGCGCATGGCCGACGGCGGAACTCGCGCGGTTCCCGGTTTCAAGGTGGAGGCGGTCGACACGAACGGGGCCGGCGACACGCATATCGGCGCCTTCGTCAGCGCATTGTCGCGAAGCAAGTCGCCCTGCGAGGCGGCTCGTTATGCCAACGCTGCCGCTGCGCTTTCGGTCACCCGCCATGGCGGGTCTTCGGCGCCGACCGATATGGAAATCCTGGAATTCCTGGCTGAGCGCGGCGAAGCGACGACCGCGCTTGGCCGGGCGGACGCGACTGCAACTTAACAAGCCCGTCAATCGGGCAAACAATGAGAGGAACAGAACATGCGCATGCCCAGACTGACCGCTTTTCTGACGGCCACCGCCGTCTTCGTCTCCGCATTCACGTTTGCAGCACAAGCCGCCGAGGAAGTGCATGTGCTCAACTGGAAAGGTTATGGCGCCGACGAGCCCTGGGCGGTCGCCAATTTCGAGAAGGCGACCGGCTTCAAGGTGGTCAACGACTTCTTCAACTCCGAACAGGAGATGCTGACCAAGATCCGGACCAATCCCGGTCTCTACGACGTCGTCATGATCAACGCCGCCTTCAACGACCAGGCGATGGCCGGCAAGCTGATCCAGCCGATCGATGTCTCGAAGCTCTCCAACTATGCCGACATCGCCAAGGATAAGGCCGGCTCGCCGATGCTCAACCATGACGGCAAGGTCTATGGCGTGCCGTGGGTGTGGGGCCTGACGGCGCTGGCCATCAACGACAAGTCCTTCGACAAGCCGCCGACGTCGATCGCCGAGATGTGGGACCCGGCGCATAAGGGCCGCGTCATCATCCGCGACGACGCCGTCGAGGCGGTGCAGTTCGGCGCGATCGCTTCGGGCCAGAACATCAACGACATCAAGGATATGGAAGCGGTCAAGGCGAAGCTCACCTCGCTGATGCCGCAGATCAAGACCTTCTGGAGCTCGGAGAACGACTGGAACCAGATGCTCGCCTCCAATCAGATCGACATCGGCACCTATTGGAGCGGTTCGGCCGACCGCGCCAAGACGCATTTCAAGCTGCCGGTCTCCCTCGTCATCCCGCAAGAGGGTGCCGTCGCCTGGCTCGACGCCTTCTCGATTCCCGTCGGCTCGAAAAACGTCGCCGGCGCCGAGGCCTTCATCAACTACATGATCGATCCGAAGTTCTATGTCGAATGGGTCACCAAGGTCGGCGCGCCGGTTTCGGCCAACACTAAGGCGGTGGACGCACTGCCCGAGGACGCCTTCAACCGCAAGGTCATGGGCAGCCCCGAGGTCGCCAAGCGCATCCAATTCCAGGCGCCGGTTACCGACGAGCAGCGCGAGAAGTATCTGGCGCTGTGGCAGGAGCTGAAGGTCAACGTGAAGTAATCGATGTCTTTCGGGGAGGAGAGGCAGATGGCTGACCAGCTTGCGATCGGTTCGCGCCGCGGACTGAAGCCGGCCCTGCCGCTTCTCCTTCCCGCCTATCTGTGGCTGACGGTGGCGATCTTCCTGCCGCTGTCGGCCATGGTGTTCTTCTCCTTCATGACCGACCTGCCGCTGGCAGGCAAGGAGTGGGCCTTCACGCTCGGCAACTACGCCGCCTTCTTCTCGCAAAGCCTCTATTCGACGCTTCTGTTCGCCTCGCTGCGACTCGGGCTCGAAGTGACGCTGTGGTGCATCGTCATCGGCTACCCGGCGGCCTATGTGCTGGCCAAGGTGCTCAAGGGGCGCAGCCGCGAGGCGATCTTCCTGCTCGTCATCCTGCCCTTCTGGTCGAACGGACTGGTGCGCATCTTCTCCTGGGCGATGGTGCTGCGCGAAGGCGGCATCCTCGACACCGCGCTCAACGCGGTGCTGCCGTTCAAGATCAACATCGATCTCATGTATTCCTATCCGGCCGTCATCATCGGCCTGGTGCACTCCTATGTGCCTTATATGGTGCTGACCTGCTATCTGACGCTGCAGGCCATCGACGACTCGCTGATCGAGGCCGGCCGCTCGCTCGGCGCCTCGCGGCGGCAGGTGCTGTGGCGGGTGATCATCCCGCTGTCGATGCCAGGGCTGATCGCGGGCGCCGCGCTGATCTTCGTGCCGGTGGTCGGCTCCTTCATGGAGCCGCGCATCCTCGGCGGCCGCACAGGCACTTTCTACGGCACCGTCATCGAGGACCAGTTCGTAGCGGTCTTCAACTGGCCACTGGGGGCGGCGCTCTCCTTCATCCTGCTGGCCGTGGTGCTGATCATCCTGGCGCTGGCCGCGCCCGTCCTGCGGAGGGCTGCGTGATGGCAATGACGCGCATCCTCGAATGGCTCGGGCGTTTCTACATCGTGCTTTTGCTCGGCTTCCTCTATCTGCCGATCATCATCATGGCGGCGATGTCCTTCAATGCCTCACCCTTCTACCAATTGCCGTTCGAATGGACGACGGACTGGTACGCCTCGCTGTGGCAGAACGACCAGCTGATCGCGGCGACCTGGAACAGCATCGAGATCGCGATCATCACGACTTTGATCTCGACCGTGCTCGGCTCCATGGCTTCGCTCGCGCTTTATCGCTACGAGTTCCGCGGCAAGAAAGTCCTGCAGGCGCTGCTCTTCCCGCCGATCGCCATTCCATGGCTGATCACCGGCACGGCGATGCTGATTTTCTTCTTCGGCGTCGGCATCGGCCGCGGGCTCATCGCCATCCTGCTCGGCCATGTCGCGCTGGCGCTGCCTTACGTCATCGTCGTCGTCTCGGCGCGGCTGCAGACCTTCGCGCCGGAGCTGGAGGAGGCGGCCCGCTCGCTCGGCGCCAATCAGTGGCAGGTGACCATGCGCGTGACCTTGCCCTGGATCATGCCCGGCGTGATCGCTGGCGGGCTGTTCGCCTTCGCCGTGTCGTTCGACCAGTTCGTGGTCTCCTACTTCCTGTCGACGCCCGGCCAGACGACGCTGCCGGTGGAAATCTACGCCGCGATCCGCAAAGGCTTCACGCCCGAGATCAACGCGGTCTCGACGATCATCATTGTCGTGTCGATGGCGTTGATGCTGCTCACGGCGCGCTTCTTCAAATTCGGCGGAGAGAAATAATGGCTGGCGTGCAGGTCGCGAACGTCTCCCGCAGTTTCGGCGCGCACAAGGCGTTGGATAACGTCTCGATCGATTTCGCCGATGGCGGTTTCTATGCGCTGCTCGGGCCGTCCGGCAGCGGCAAGACCACGCTGCTGCGCCAGATCGCCGGCTTCGATTTTCCGGATGCTGGGCGCATCGCCATCGGCGGCGAAAGTGTCGAGCGCGTGCCGGTCGAGAAGCGCCGGATAGGCATGGTGTTCCAGAACTATGCGCTGTTCCCCAATATGAGCGTCGCCGACAATGTCGCTTTCGGACTTTCGGTTCGCGGCGAGCCGAAGGCGACGATCGCGGCGGAGGTGCAGCGCGCGCTGGACCTGGTGCAGCTCGGCAAGCTCGGCGGACGAAAGCCGCACCAGCTCTCCGGCGGCCAGCGGCAGCGCGTCGCGCTGGCGCGCGCCATCGTCACCAAGCCGCGGGTGCTGTTGCTCGACGAGCCTCTCGGCGCGCTCGACAAGGCGCTGCGCGTCGACATGCAGATCGAGCTGAAGCGCATCCAGCGCGAGATCGGCATCACCACCATCTTCGTCACGCATGACCAGGAAGAGGCGCTGACGATGAGCGACCGCATCGGCATCCTGCGCGACGGCCGGCTGGTGCAGGAAGGGCCGCCGGAAGAGATCTACGACAGGCCGCAAAGCGAGTTCGCCGCGACCTTCCTCGGCGACGCCAACATCTTTCGCGGTGATGCCACCGGCTCCGGGATCAAGCTGCCCGACGGCACGACGATCGCCGCGTCGACAGGCGCATCAGTGCCGGCCGGCGCCAAGGCAAGCTGCGCGGTTAGGCCCGAGCGCATCCGGATTTCGACCGGCGCGGCAGAGCCCGATCCAGCCGGTGCCAACATGCTCACTGGACAGGTCTCGAAGCGCATCTTCGCCGGCAACAACAGCACCTATTTTGTCGACCGCGATGGTCAGACGCTCAAGGTGATCGTCCAGAACACCGGGGCCGAACGGTTGGCCGAAGGTGAGCCCGTCGTGCTTAGCTGGTCTCCGGACAGCACGGTGCTGGTCGCGGCCGCCTGATCTCGCTGATGGGAAATGATTGCGCGGGCCTTGGCTGAGGCCCGGACCATCGCGTTATATCCAGTCCTCGACGGGAGGAATGGATGGCGAGTACGGGTTTCGAGCCTGACGTAAAGGTCCGCGTCAAGGACTACCGGATCGGCTGCATCGGCGCCGGCATGATCATGGCCGAATGCCATCTTGCCGCCTATGCGCAGGCTGGCTTTCCCGTGGTGGCGATCGCCTCACGCACCAAGGCGAATGCCGCGAAGGTGGCGGATCGCTGGCATATCCCGACTGTCCACGACACGCCGGAGCAATTGATCGAGGACGATCGCGTCGAGATCGTCGATCTCGCCTTTCCTCCCGACCAGCAGCCGGCGCTGATCCGGCATGCGCTGAAGCAGAAGCACATCAAGGCGATCCTGGCGCAGAAGCCGCTGGCGCTCTCGGTCGAGGAAGCGGTGAGGCTGCGCGACGAGGCGGCTGCCTCCGGCAAGATCCTCTCGGTCAACCAGAACATGCGCTACGACCAGTCGATGCGCGTGTTGAAGCAGATCATCAACAGCGGCGCGCTTGGCGAGATCGTCTTTGCCGAGATCGACATGCACGCGATCCCACACTGGCAAACCTTCCTGGCCGGTTACGACCGGCTGACGCTCGCCAATATGAGCGTGCATCATCTCGACGTGCTGCGCTTCCTGTTCGGCGATCCGGACGAGATCACCACGCTGACGCGCAAGGACCCACGCACACAGTTCGAGCATACCGACGGCATCACCGTGTCGACGCTGCGCTTTCCTTCCGGCATGCTCGCGGTATCGCTGGAGGATGTCTGGTCCGGTCCGCGTCAGGAGGACTACGATGACGACCAGCACATTAACTGGCGCGTCGACGGCACCAAGGGTGTTGCCAAGGGCACGATCGGCTGGCCGAAGGGCGTCGCCTCGACGCTGACCTACGCCTCGACCGGGGCGACGGGCGGGAAATGGGTCAGCCCAAGCTGGGAGACGATGTGGTTTCCGCATGCCTTCATCGGCGTCATGGAGCAACTCCAATTTGCCTTGAAGACCGGCACGTCGCCGGCACTGTCCGTTGCCGACAACGTCAAAACCATGGCCTTGGTCGAGGCCGGCTACCGGTCGATGGCCGAGGGCCGTACCGTCAAGTTATCCGAAATCCGCGTCGACTGAGGCAGCCGAAAGACGCGGCAACTGAATCGCTTACCCGGAGGACTTCACCTCATGATGCAGGCAGGTATCTTCACAGGCTATTTCCCCTATGGGCTGGAGGAATCGGCAAGGCGCATCCGCGGGCTCGATTTCAACACCGTGCAGCTCGACCTGCATTTCAAGGACATCGACCTGTCGGCCGGGCAGATCACAAAGGACAAGGCGCGGAAGGTGCGCGACACGTTTCGCGACCACAACCTGCCGGTCTGCTGCGTGTCCGGCTACACCAACATCATCCATCCGGACAAGGGAGAGCGGGAAAGGCGGCTTGCCTATCTCAAGGAGATCATCCGCAACGCGCGCGACTTCGGTAGCCCTTACGTGATCTCGGAGACCGGCACCTACAACACCGAGTCCGACTGGGTGCATCACCCCAAGAACAAGACCGAGGAAGGCTTCGAGGAATGCCGCAAGGTGATCTCCGACCTCGCCCGGACGGCTTACGACCACGGCGCGGTGTTCCTGCTCGAGACCTATGTCAACAATGTCGTCGGCTCGGTCGAGGAGACGGTGAAAATGTTCGCGCAGGTCGACCATCCCGGCCTCGGCCTTTTGATGGATCCGACCAATTATTTCGAGGCGCACAATATCGACCGCATGGACCAGGTGCTGAACCAGGTGTTCGACACGCTGACCGACAAGATCAGGATCGCGCATGCCAAGGACGTGAAGCGTTCGGGCAGCGACAAGACCGAGAAGCATGCAGATATCGGCGACGCGGACGCGCATGAGGGGCTGACCTTCCGCGGCGTCGGCGAGATCGAGTTGCCGGCGCCGGGGCTGGGCGCGCTGAACTACGACCTCTATCTCAAGCGGCTCAGCGAGAAGCACCCGAACATGCCGGTGATCATCGAGCATCTGACCGAGGACGATGTGCCGCGCGCCAAGACATTCCTCGACGGCAAATTCCGCGCGAACGGTCTTTGATCGGGGAGGGATGATGACGGCGGCCTCCAGCACCAAGCGCGACTACAGCCTTGTCGGCGAAAGCACGCGAAGGGCGATCGAGACCGGGCTTGCCTCGGCCGAGTGGTATCACACGGATGTACCGCGCAAGACCATGAAGGAATTGATGCAGCGCTCGGACGGCCCGGCGATCCGCGACACCATCATCTGGATCGTCGCGATCCTGGGCTCGGCCGCCGGCATCGTCTGGTTCTGGGGCACATGGTGGGTGGTGCCGTTCCTGTTCGTCTATGGCGTGCTCTACGGCTCGTCGAGCGACTCGCGCTGGCACGAATGCGGCCATGGCACCGCCTTCCGCACGCGCTGGATGAACGACGTCGTCTATCACATCGCCTCGTTCATGCTGATGCGCAATCCGGTGCAGTGGCGCTGGAGCCATGCGCGCCACCACACCGATACCATCATCGTCGGCCGCGATGCCGAGATCGCGGTGATGCGACCGCCGGACCTCATCAAGGCGGCTTTGGCCTTCACCGGCATCCTCGACTTCCGCTATTCACTGCCGACGCTGGTGCGCCAGGCCTTCGGCACATTGTCGGACGATGAGAAGAGCTACATCCCGGAGATGGAGCAGCACAAAGCGGTGACCGCGGCGCGCTGGCACATGGTGATCGATGCCGCGACGATCGCTGTCGCGATCGCGCTTAGGTCATGGATACCGCTGGTGCTGGTCGGCCTGCCGCGCCTCTATGGCACCTGGCACATGGTGACGACAGGCCTCTTGCAGCATATCGGGCTCGCCGACAACGTCACCGACCATCGGCTCAACACGCGCACCGTCTATATGAACCCGATCAGCCGGTTCATCTACTGGAACATGAACTACCATGTGGAGCACCACATGTTCCCGATGGTGCCCTACCATGCGCTGCCGAAGCTGCATGAGCTGATCAAGCACGATCTGCCGGTGGCTAACCCATCGATATGGCACGCCTATCGCGAGGTCTGGCCGGTCCTGCTCAGGCAGCTGAAGTACGAGGATTTCTACCTCAAGCGCGAATTGCCGCCGACGGCCAAGCCCTATCGTGGCGAGTTCCACGATCTCGACATAACGGCCGCGGCCGCCGAATAGGCGCTGCGGCAAACCCGGAGATAGACGATGGCGGAGTGGGTCGAAGCATGCGCGGTCGACGACGTGGACAAGGAGGATGTGATCCGCTTCGACCATGGTGGCCGCAGCTTCGCGATCTACCGATCGCCGGACGATGACTTCTTCGCGACCGACGGCTTCTGCACGCATGAAATGGCGCATCTCGCGGACGGATTGGTGATGGACGACATCATCGAATGCCCCAAGCACAACGGCCGCTTCAACTACAAGACAGGCGAGGCCAAGGGCGCGCCGGTCTGCGTCAACCTCAAGACCTATCCGGTCCGGGTCGAGGCCGGTAAGGTGATGATCGATATCGGCTGAAAGCCGCCAGACAATACAGGATGTACCGATGAGCCGAAAGAGACCGACCGTTGCCGACCTGCGCGCCATGAAGGGTAAGCGGCAGCTCACCATGCTGCGTGTGCTGACGCTGGAGGAAGCCGAGGCCGCCGAGCGGGCAGGTGTGGATATCGTCTCGGTGCCGCCGGAGCTGGTGCTCAACCCGCAATATCGCGATGCCGCGCCCAGCCTCTTCACCATGCCGGGCGAGAATTTCTTCGAAATCGGCACCGCCGACGATTTCCTGCGCTGGTCGTTCCGGCTCTACAAGGCCGGTGCCGATGCCGTCTATTGCAGCGCCGGTTACGCCACGATCAAGCGCATGGCCGACGATGCCATTCCGGTGATCGGCCATGTCGGCCTCATTCCTTCCCGCGCGACCTGGACCGGCGGCTTCAAGGCCGTCGGCAAGACCGCGGACACCGCCATGCAGGTGTTCGAGGCGGTCAAGCAGCTGGAAGCTGCCGGCGCAATCGGCGCCGAGATCGAAGTGGTGCCGGTGGAGGTGGCAAAGGCGATCGCCGAGCGCACGTCGCTGATCATGCTGTCGATGGGCGCCGGCACGGGCTGCGACGCGCAATATCTGTTCGCCGAGGATATCCTCGGCGCCAATCGCGGTCACATGCCGCGCCACTCGAAGGTCTATCGCAACTTCGCCGCCGAATATGACCGGCTGCAGCAGGAGCGCATCGCGGCGTTTTCCGAATATGTCGCCGACGTCAACAGCGGCGCCTATCCGGAGGACAGGCACATCGTGCATATGGATCCGGACGAGCTCACCCTCTTCATGAGGAAGATGGACGCAAAGGTTTGAGCAGGCAGCGTTAAGGTATTGCGATACCAGAGCAATTCCAGGAAAAGTGTGAGCGGTTTTCTGTCCGGAATTGCGTTAAAACGAAGGAAGAGAGCGGTTCGCCGTTTCCTTGAAACGGTGAAACGCTCTAGGCCTGCCAGGTTCCGTCGGCGAGCGCGGCGTAGAGTGTGTTGGCGCTCGTCCCGAGCGGCCTGTCTTCCTTGAGTGTCGCGACATGGGTGCGGACCGCCGCATGGATCACCCCCGTCGCCGGGGCCAGCACCAGACCTTCGCGCAGGTCGACGGCCTGGGCCGCCGCCATCAGTTCCAAGGCGATCAGGCGCCGCCACAGCGTGATCATCTCGGCACATTTGGCGATGGCGAGCGGTGTCTGCGTGGCGTGATCCTCGACGCCCTCCGATACCGGCAGGAAGTCGAGCATCACTGGATTGGCCTTCTGGCGGATGCCGGCGAGGATCGCCGTGACGGTCTTCTGCAGCGGCACGAAGCCGGCTGATGCGCCGCCGATCGGCGACAGATATTTCGGCAGGCCGTGGCGGCTGGAGCCGGTGAGCTGGATGAAGCGGGCGGCGCATGCTGCCGCGCATTGAGCGATCGCGAGGCCAAGCGTTTCGAAGGCGAGCGCCAGCGACGCGGTATGGAAATTGCCGGTCGACAGCACGAGCGCGTCTTCTGCAAGCACCAGCGGGTTGTCGGCGGCCGCGTTCAGCTCGATTTCTACCGCCAGCCTGGCGTGATCGATCGCCTGGATCAGCGCTCCGTGAATCGAGGGCATGCAGCGGATCGAAAGCGGGTCCTGAATGGTAGTCGGCGCCGGTTCATGGTCGCGCGCGAGCAGCTCGCGCAGCGTCTTTGCGGCCAGAGCCTGGCATGCCGCAGGGCGGGCTACATGCAGGCGCGGGTCGAGAATGGTACGGTTTGCGCCGAGCGCCTCCATGGTGAGTGCGCCGGCCTGTTGCTGCTGTTCCATCGCCGACAGCGCGTCGACAAGCGCCAGCGCGCCGGCGCCAGCCGAGACCGCCGAGGCATTGATCAGCGACAGCCCGTCCTTTGGCGCCAGACTGACCGGCGCCAGACGCGCCATCATCAGCGCCTTGGCAGAAGGCATGCGACGGCTCTGGTAGTCGGCATCGCCCTCGCCGATCAGCGTATGCGCGATCGCCGTCATCATCACCAGGTCGCCGGCGCCGATCGAGCCCAGCGACGGCATGACCGGATGGACGCCGGCATTGAGGGCTTCGACGAGCGCCGTGAACACATGCGGCGAGAGACCGGAGCCGCCTGCCGCAAGCATGGCGATGCGGGCAAACATCACTGCTCGCACCGTCTGTATCGGCAAGCCTTCCCCGACGGCGGCGCCGCGTCCGTCGAGAAGCTGACGCTGGAAGGCGCCAACATCACCTTCCACCGCTGTGCCGAGATTGGCGCCAAGCCCGGTGTTCAGCCCATAGATCTGCTGGCCGCCGGCCGCGGCGGCATCCAGAACCTGGCGAGCCATGCCGAGCTTTTCCAGGACGGCAGGCGTAACCTCGACCTTGCAGGCGTTGCGCGCGGCGGCAACCACATCCTCGATGCTGACGCCGGCGCCGGTGAGAACGAGCGGGTTCATGCGAAGCGCAGCCTCTGGCCGATGCCGTTTTCGCCGGCCTTGGCGAGCATGGCCTTGCCGAGCGCAATGTCGGAGAGCGAGAGGCCGCGATGCCAGAACAGGATCGTCTCGCCATCGCTTTGGCGACCGGCTTTGAGACCGGCCGCGATCTGGCCGAGTTCGGCATGCAGCGTCGCCTCGCTCAGCCGGCCCGTCTCGACATGGGCGCGCAGCGAGCCGAACTTGCCGCCCTTGCACTGGCCCCAGTCGTCGACGACGATCTTCTGCATGATGTCGGTGAGCGACAGCTCGACGGCGCTCATCGTGCCGTAGGGCACGACCAGTGCGCCGCGCTTGATCCATTCGGTCTTGAGCAGCGGCTGCGGTTCCGGCAGCCGCGAGGCCTCGACGACGATGTCCGCGCCTTCGACGCAGCTTTTCCAGTCGGCCACGGCCAGGACCGGCTTGCCGAGATCGGCGGCCAGTTTCGCGGCAAAGCTGTCGCGGCTTTCGGGCCGGCGCGAATGGACGCGGATCTCGTCGAAGTCGAAAAAATGGTCGAGCAGCCGCACGTTCCAATAGGCGGTGCCGCGCGCGCCGATATGGGCAAGCACCTTGGACGACTTTTTCGCCAGATGCTTGGCGCCAATGGCGGTGACGGCGCCGGTGCGCATGTCGGTGATGACGGTGGCGTCGAGGATGGCGCGCGGCATGCCAGTGCGCGGATCGAAAAGATTGAGGATGCCGAATTCCGACGGCAGGCCGTGCATGTAGTTGTCGACATAGTCGCCGACGATCTTCACCCCGGCGGCGTCGAGCGGCGCCACATAGCCGCGAAGCACGTTGAAGTGGCCGTGGAAGGAGGGATCGGGCTCGAGATGGACACGCGGCTCGATAACGGTCTGGCCGTTGCCCTGCGCGACGAGCCCGGCTTCGACGGCGCCGATGATCTCGGCGTCGGTCATGGCAAGCGCTTCGATGTCGAGAGCATTGAGGTAGTCGATATAGATAGGCTTCATGCGTTTTCCTCGGCCACTCCCGGGGCTCATCCATATCAGGCCAAACCGGGACACGGAAGTTTGTTGGATAAGCTCTGGACTGGATCGGGCTTGTGCTGTTCAACCAGCGCGCCGTGGCCAGCATTCCCGGACAACGAGGTATCGTCCCAGCGTGCGCCGATATCGGCGCACGCTGCCGGCCAACGCCGGGGGCGAGGTTTCGGGCCATACGACGAACAATTGAGGTCGCGCCGGGCGCATTTCGCGGACTCAAATTGCGCCGGCCGCGGGGCCTTCGAACGGGCTCTTCCACCGGCCGCGCGATCTGGGCAACCGACTACCAAAAAGCTCAAGATTTTCCGTCTATTGCGCCAGTTGCGGCAATCGATGCGTCCACTCGGAAAATAGTCGGAGAGGCGCGGTTCTTGAACGCGGATTCATTTGACGAGCCGTTGTCGGGCCGATTAGCTTTCGTGCAGGATGACGGCCTGCAGGGCCTTGCCATCGGGGCGAAAGACAAAAGCGATGAACGCGATCGGCTGGCCGAACTGGAGGCGCCTTAATCAGGAAGGCATCGTCTTTGCCATCGCCATCCTGCTGTTTGCTGTCGCGGCCCTCGGCCTGCCCGGGTTCCTGACCGCCGACAATCTGGTAGCTATCGTCCGCTCGGTGTCGGTGCTGGGCATCCTGGCGCTCGGCATGGCCGTCGTCATCATAGGGCGCGGCATCGACCTGTCGGCGGTCGCGATCATGGCGATGTCGGTCGCCTGGTATCTGCAATTGCTCAACACCGGAACCTCGGACGGGCTCGCCTTCGCCTACGTGCTGGCCGGCGTTTTAGCCATCGGCCTGCTCAACGGCTTTCTGGTCGCCTATGCCGACGTGCCGGCGATCTTCGTCACTTTGGCGACCGGCTCCTTCGTCTTCGGCTATGTGCGCTCGCAACTGATCACGCAGGATGCCGTGCCGGTGCCGCAGGGCCATTGGGTGGAACTGCTCGGCGGCGTACGCTTCCTCGACATCCCGGTCGAGGTCTTCGTTTTTGCCGGGCTGGCGTTCCTGGTCTTCCTGTTCCTGCGCTACACCAAATGGGGCCGCTTCATCTATTTCGCCGGCGACAACCCGGTCGCTGCGCGAAACATCGGCATTCCGGTGCGCCCGATGCTGGTGCTGCGCTACGCGCTTTCGGCGGTGGTGGCGCTGATCGCCGGTCTGCTCACGGCGGCCAGCCTGCATTCGATCAACACGCGCGTCGTCAATTCGACGCTGCTCTACGACATCGTGCTGGTGGCGGTGATCGGCGGCATCGGGCTTTCGGGCGGGCGGGGAGGGGTGCGCAACGTGCTGGTGGGAGCGGCGCTGATCGGCATCCTGCTCAACGCCATGACCATCATCGACATTCCGCTGCTCTACCAGAACCTGATCAAGGCGGCGATCCTGCTCGGAGCCATCATCGTCGACGGCGTCATCAATCCGCGCGACGAGCAGACCGCGCAACAGGGCGATATTTAGGGCAGATGGGCCAGCCCATCTTGCTCTGAGGTACCCCGGAGCGATCGCGACGATCGCCCGGCAATGAAACCGAACCAGAGGGTGTGACATGAGACTACTCAGAACATTGATGGCCGCCGCCACGGCGCTCGCCGTGACCGCCTTCGCGGCGCCGAGCTTTGCCGCCGACGATCCAGGCCCGGCCGCCTATGCCAAAGCGCTCAACGGCAAGCGCGTCATGCTCGTGCCGCTGGCGATGGGCTTCGACCTGGCGCAGGGCTGGGCGCACTACCTGAAGAAGGAGGTCGAGGCCTGGGGCGGCACGTTCGAGACCCGCGATCCGAACTGGGTGGTCGATGCCGGCGCGCAGGCGATCACCGACGCCATCGCTTCCGACACCAGGCCGGATGTTCTGATCATCCACGCGCCCGACCTCAACTCCTATTCGAAGCTGATGAAGAAGGCACAAGCCGCCGGCACCTATGTACTGCTGGTCGACAATCCCGCCAACTTCCCGGCCGATGCGTTCGTCGGCAGCGACTGGGACAAGCTCGGCCAGCTCGAGGCCGAAGCAGCGATCAAGGGCTGCGGCGAGAATTCGTCCAAGAAGATCGGCCTGGTGCAGGGCGACCAGGCGAACTCGTCCAGCCTCTATCAGTATGCCGGTATCATGAAGGTGCTGGAGAAGCATCCCGACTTCCAGGTCGTCGCCAAGCCGGATTCCAATTGGGACGCGACAACCTCGCGCAACGTGACGACGACGATGCTGCAGCAGCACCCCGACATCTGCTCGATCATCGACTTCTGGGACGGCGACGCCACCGGCGCCTCGGCCGCGATCCGCGACGCCAAGCTCGACGGCAAGGTGTTTCTGGTCACCACCGGCGGCGGCGAGAAGACGGCCGATTGCGACAAGCTGAACGACGGCACCTACGGCGCCGTGGTGATGACCGACCTTGCCCGCCAGTCGGGCGACATGAACGCCATCATCAAATTCCTGCTGCAGAGCGGCCAGCCGGCTGGCACCTCGCATACCTATATCTACACGCTGGAGAAGGCGACGACGAAGGCCGACCTCAAGCCCGACAGCTGCTGGGACCTGAAGGCGCTGCAGGCGGAAGCCGCGGCGAAATAAGCTGCGCCGTCAAAAAGGCATCCACGAGGTGGTCGGATCATTCCGGCCACCTCTTTCCCGTTTTTAATGACAGTAGAGCCGATGACTTTTCGTGAACGCCTCCAGGCCTGGCGCTACAATCTCGTGCCTGACCATCTGGTCGGCGAGATCCTGACCAAGCGCTGGACCGACAATGCCATTCCATTCCTGGCGCTGGTGGCGACGCTCGGCGTGTTCGGCTCGATCATTCCTGGCTTCTTCAAGCTGACCTCGCTGCAGGAATCGACACGCCAGCTCGGGGAATTCTCGCTCGTCGTCATCGGCCTGACCGTGGTGATGCTGGGCGGCGGCATCGATCTTTCGGTCGGCTCGATCTTCGCGCTGTCCTGCTTTTCCGCCGTCTATGTCTTCTTCATCCTCGAGCAGTCGATCTGGCTGGCCCTAGCCGCGGCGCTCGCCACCGGGCTCGTCTTCGGCGCCATCAACGGCTACCTCGTCGGGTATCTGAGGCTGCGCGCCTTTCTCACCACGCTGGTCACCTTCATCTTCGGGCGGGCGCTGTTCGACATATTGGTCAGCACCTATGCCGCCGATGTGCAGCTCTCCCAAGCCTCGTCCGACGTGCTCGACTTCATCGGCGACGGCACGTTCTGGGGGCTCTCGGTGTCGGTCTGGCTGGCCATCATCCTTGCCGTCATCACGCATATCGCGCTGACGCGATCGCGACCGGGCTGGCATGTCCTGGCGGTGGGCGGCTCTCGCCGCTCGGCGCACAATGCCGGCATCCGCGTGCGCCGCACCGTGTTCATGACTTATGTCTTTTCCGGCTTCTGCTCATCGATCGGCGGGTTCCTCATCGCCTGCCGGTTGAGCGGGGCGGGCCCGGGCACCGGCCTCAATCTCGAGATTATGGCGCTGACGGCGGCGGTGGTCGGCGGCGTCAGCCTTGGCGGTGGGCGCGGCTCGGTGGTCAAGGGCCTGATGGGCGCCATCATCGTGCTTACCATGACCAACGGGTTGATCCGGCTGGGCTACGGCACCGGCACCAACCAGATGGTGCTCGGCATCCTGCTCGCGGTCGCCGTCACCATCGACATCCGCTGGCTGAAGAACCGCCACAAGGTGCTGAACGAGGTCTATGTCGCGCCGGTCTATCTCAAGATGGGTGAGACGCAATCGGCCGCGTCCGGCTCCGGCACGCCTTACGAACTCGACAACCGGCTGTCGGCGGCGGACCATATAGGGCTCGGCGAGCTGGAAGGTCCGGAGGACGTCATCCTCGACCGCGACGACCATCTTTACTGCGGCACGCGCCACGGCGAGATCGTTCGCTTCTTCGCGCCGGACTACAATCGCTCGGAAGTCTTTGCCCATATCGGCGGCTTTCCGCTGGGCCTGGCCTTCGACAAGCAAGGCAACCTGATCAGCTGCGTCGGCGCCATGGGGCTCTATTCAGTCTCGCCGGAGCGGGAGGTGAAGCGTCTGTCGGCAGAGACGGCGCGCTCCTGGACCTCGATCGTCGACGATGCGCGCCTGCGCGACCCGAACGATTGCGATATCGCGCCGGATGGGCGCATCTATTTTACCGACTCGACCAAGCGCTATGACGCGCATGACTGGGCGCTGGACTCGATCGAGAACCGCGCCACGGGCCGGCTGCTGGTCTATGATCCGAAGGACGGCTCGACGAAGACGCTGCTCGACGGCTATCGCTACACCAACGGCGTCTGCATGGCGCATGACGGCAAGTCGCTGTTCTTCGCCGAAAGCTGGGCCTGCCGTGTGCATCGCTACTGGCTGGAGGGGCCGAAGGCCGGCACCGCCGAATGCGTCATCCGCGACATGCCGGGCTATCCCGACAACATCAACCGCGCGTCCGACGGCAATTACTGGATGGCCTGGCTCGGCATGCGCACGCCGAGCTTCGACCTGTCGCTGCGCCATCCTGATATGCGCAAGCGCATGACGCGACGCCTGCCGCAGGATGAATGGCTGTTTCCCAACATCAACACCGGCGGGGTGGTGAAGTTCAACGAGAAGGGCGGTATCGTCGAGACGCTCGGCGATCTTTCCGGCAATGCACATCCGATGGTGACCTCGATGCGCGAGCATAAGGGCTATCTGTTCGTCGGCGGTATCCTCAACAACCGCATCGGGCGCTACAAGATTTCGGGCGCCGACCCGAACTGGACGAGCCCTGCTTCCTATTGGGGAGCGAAGGCATGATCCTCGATCCGATCCTGGATGTCTTTCGCGGCAAGGCGGTGACCATCCCGCCGCTAGACGGAGCCTTCCGCCCCAACACGCGGCTGGACGACGCGCCAGCCTTCGCCGAGTTGAGCGAACCGGACAATCTGCTGACGGCCGACGGCCGGCTGCTCGTCTCCAGCGGCAACGCTGTCCTTGCGGTTGCGGCCGGTTCCCAGCCCGTCGTGATCGAGACCTTTCAATCTCCCGTCACCGCGCTGGCGCTGTCGCCGGCGGGCGAACTGACTGTCGGGCTGGAAAGCGGCAAGCTGCTGATTGCCGGCAAGGAGGTTTCGCTGCCGGCCGAAATCCGCTGCATCACCGCGCTCGCCTATGCCGGTGACGGCACGCTGTGGCTGGCCAATGGTTCGGCACAGCACCTGCCGTCGCAATGGGCGACCGACCTGATGAAGAAGGGCGCGTCCGGTTCGCTGTGGCGGTGCGGGCCAGGGGGTATCGGTTTCCAGAGGATTGCCGGGGATATCGCCTTTCCCTATGGGCTCCATCCGATCGGCAGCGATGTGCTGGTCAGCGAAAGCTGGCGCCATCAGCTCGTCCGCTTCGATGGCACGACCGGCAACCGTTCTACGGTATTGACGCATCTGCCCGGCTATCCTGCGCGGCTGTCGCCGGCCGCCGACGGTGGCGCCTGGGTCACGCTCTTCGCGCCGCGCAACCGGCTGATCGAATTCGTGCTGCAGGAGAAGCGCTATCGCGAGGACATGATCGACCAGGTGCCGCCAGCCCACTGGATCGCGCCGGCGTTGGCCTCCAACCGCAGCTTCCTCGAGCCGCTGCAATGCGGCGGCATCCGCACCATGGGCATCCATAAGCCGTGGTCGCCCAGCCGCTCCTACGGCCTCGTCGTGAAGCTCGACCGAACCCTGCAGCCGCAGTTCAGCCTGCACAGCCGCGCCAACGGCACGCGCCACGGCATCTGCAGCGTGACCGAGCAGGACGGCCGCCTCTTCGTCGCCTCGAGGGGCGGCGACTGCGTGCTTGCGCTCGATGCGATCGCGGGAGGTTTTTGATGTACCCGATCGTGCGGCTGGAGAACGTCACCAAGACCTATCGCGGCGTGCCGGCGGTGAAGAACGTCACGTTCGATCTAAGGAAGGGCGAGATCCACGCGCTGCTTGGCGAGAACGGCGCCGGCAAGTCGACGCTGACCAAGATCATCGCCGGCGTCGTCGACGCGACCTCGGGCAAGATGTTCCACAAGGGCGTCGAGACCGCCTATGCCTCGCCACATACAGCACTCGAAGCCGGCATCGCCATGGTGTTCCAGGAGACCAGCTTGGTGCCGTCGATGACGGTGGCGCAGAATCTCTATCTCGGCACTGAGAGATTCCTCAACCGCTTGCGCGGCACTTACATCTCGGCGCAGCAATTCCTCCAGTCGCTGAATTTTCCGGTCGACCCGAACGCGATGGTGGCGACGCTGGGTGCGGCCAAGCGGCAGATGGTCGAGATCGCGCGCGCCGTCCACCACAATGCCGAGATCATCATCTTCGACGAGCCGACGGCGACGCTGACGCCGGAGGAAAAGCGCCATTTCTTCGCGCTGATCCGCAGGCTGAAGGCGCGGGGCGTGTCGATCGTCTTCATCAGCCATGCGCTGGAAGAGGCGCTGATGATCGCCGACCGGATCACCATCCTGCGCGACGGCGAACTGGTGATCACCGACGAGACGTCGGCCTTCGACCGCGACAGGATCGTCGCCGCCATGGTCGGCCGCTCGCTGTCGGGACAGATCTACCGCCAGCGCAACGAAGCGAAGCTGCGCAAGGCCGGCAAGAAAGTGCTCTCGGTGCAGGACATCTCGATGAGCAACATCGTGCGCAACAATTCCTTCTCGATCTTCGAAGGCCAGATCACCGGCGTGTTCGGGCTGATCGGCTCGGGCCGCACCGAGACCTTCAAGATCGTGTCTGGCATCTACAAGCGCGACTTTTTGCGCGGCGGCGCGATCGAGCTCGACGACAGGCCAGTGCGCTATCTGGTGCCGGCGGAGGCTGTCGCCGACGGCATCGTCTATGTCACCGAGGACCGCAAGAGCGAAGGCATTTTCGAGACGATGGGCATCGCCGAGAACCTGTTCGGCGGTCTGCTCGCCGCCGGCCGTGAAAGGGCCTGGGTGATCAACCAGCAGGAGATGCGCCAGCTCTCGGCCGAATGGACCAAGACGCTCAACATCAAGGCGATCAACGACAATGCCCGCGTGGTCGAGCTCTCCGGCGGCAACCAGCAGAAGGTGGTGATCGGCAAGGGGCTGGTGCAGCAGCCGCGCATCGTCATCCTCGACGAGCCGACGCGCGGCGTCGATGTCGGCGCCATCGCCGAGATCCACCAGATCATCAACCGGCTGGCCGACGAGGGGCTCGCTGTGGTCGTCATCTCGTCCTACCTGCCGGAGATCATGAACCTGTCGGATCGCATCCTTGTCTGCCGGCAGGGTCGCATCGTGGAAGAGTTCTCGCCGGCGGAGGCGACGGAGGAGAAGATCATGTACGCGGCGGTTCACTAAATTCAGGTGAGGCCGGCCTGCAAATGGCGGCTTCCTGCGCTTCCGGTGCTCACGTACTTCAGTACGCTCCGCTCAGGTTCTCGGAATCCGTCATTTTCGGCTCGGCCTGACCTGAATCTCGACGCCGGCGCTGGAAAAGTGAATCAGGCAAATGGATTGAGTTCAGCGGCTCAGAGTGTGATTCAATATGCTGATAAGACGATTCAAACGAAAGGACCGCACCATGGCCACCACAAAACTCCTCAGCGATGCCGAGGTCGATAGGATCCCGGCGGTGAAGGCCGTGTTCGACGATATTCGGGCGACGCGGAAGTCCGACTTCGTCAACAATTTCTGGCGCGGACTGGCCAACGATCCAGCAGCGCTGAAGCGGATCTGGGAGCAACTGAAGGCGGTGATGGTCACCGAGAGCGCCATCGATTCGCTGACCAAGGAAATGATCTATATCGCCGTTTCGACCGCCAATGGCTGTTCCTACTGCATCCACTCGCATACCGCCGCCGCGCGGGCCAAGGGCATGACCGACCCGCAGCATGGCGAGCTTGTGTCGATCATCGGGCTGGCCGGGCAGACGAACCATCTGGTGACAGCCATGCAGATACCGCTCGACCCGCAGTTCGAGGTGAAGTGATGGGCGGCTTAGCTGGATGTGCTATTTAAGAGCTACGTCTTCTGGCTAAAATTGTAAGCGTCGTCATCGTCGAGTTTTAGGAAATTGACCCTAAGCAGCTACGGGGAGAATGCTGGAAAGTCGATAATGCAGGCGATATTCAATAGAAACGTTCTTCTGGCGATGTTATTCACGGCTTTGACCGTTGTAGGTTTCTGGCTGTTGACGAAGCCGAAGAAGCCAGCGCAACTTCCGACCTTTAGCAGTAGCGTCGCGAAATCGCTCGATGACTTGATCGCACGTTACGGTGCCGAGGGTTTTCGCAAGAAGAATGAACAGGAATTTCTGGACGCCCTGGCGAACTTTCAGAAGAACGGACCTAAAGCGCCCGGCACGTCGCAATAGAGGCAGCTAGGTGTGATGCTCAGCAAAGCTTTCACACCGGCCGGTAAACTTTCTCCGCCGTGTTCCAGAAGATGTCCGCCTCCGCATTCGCACCGTGCCTAGCCACCGCCGCGCGGTGCGCCTTGATCAGCTCGGCATGGCTGGTCCAGAGCTTCTCGATCGGGAAGTTGGAGCCGAACATCAGCCGGTCGCTGCCGAGGATATCGATCGCGTTGTCGACGATGTAGGCGATGAGCTCCGGGTCGTTGCGGTGGACGAACGTACCTAGCCCGGACAGCTTGGCGTAGAAATTGGGCACTGCCGCCAGCGTTCGCAGGCCCGCCTTCCACGCCTCCGTGGTTTCGGGCTCCAAGCCGGTCAGCATGCCGGCATGGGTGAGGATGAAGTTGGTCTCAGGGTTTTCGCCGACGAGCGTCAGCCCGTCCTTCATCTGAGCGGGAAAAAGCTGCAGGTCGAAGGAGAGGCCATAATCCTTCAGCCGCGCCACGTTCTTCCGCACTTTCGGATCGATCACCTGGTCGGCCGATGCGGCGAAGCGGAAGGCGGGCGTCTCGTGCCAGTGCAACTGCATACGCACGCCGCGCAGCAATGAATATTTTTTCAGCCGGTCGATCTGCGGGCGGACGTCGTCGACCGTCATGTCGGCATAGCCGACGATGGCATGCGGCCAGCCGGTCTCGTCTGCGGTCTTCTGCAGCAAGGCGACCTCCTTCTCGAAATCCTCCTTGGCCCAGTTGGTCTGGACATAGACGGCCTTCTCGACGCCCGAGCCCTTCTGGTCCTCGAGGAATTCCGTGATCGGATAGTCGCGGCGGATCGGCTCGTAGGGGCCGAAGATGCGCGGCACCATCGGGCCGACCAGCCAGGGCTGGTCCTTCTGTCGCCAGATATGAAAATGCGCGTCGATGGCTTTCTGCATCACGATACCCTTTTCCAGATGGTCTCGGCAGCCGGGGCGGGGCGGGCGAGCGACAGGATGAAATCGGTGAGACTCCCGAGCGACGAGCCGTCGATGAGATCGTCGAGCACCGGCAGGATGGCGCGAAGTGCGGCCGTCGCCGGGCGAAAGCGCGGATCGCCGGCGAGCGGCGTTGCCAGCGACAGCCGGAAGGCGCGGGCGCTGAACCGCCGCATCGCGGTTTCGAGGTCGGAATGGTCGCCGCGCTCCAGGCCATCGGACAGGATGACGACGCAGGCGCCGCGCGCGAAGGCGGAAAAGCGTGGCACAGACAGGAAAGCGAGCAGCGTTGGGCCCATGCGGGTGCCGCCGTCCCAATCGTCGACGAGCGCCGCGGCGCGGGCGAGCGCCTGCTCGCGGTCGCGGATGCGCAGCGCGGAAGTGATGCGGGTGAGCCTGGTGCCGAAGGTGAAGACTTCGGCTCGGTCAGCGCCCTGCACTGCCGCATGCGCCAGCTTGAGGTAGTCGGCGGTATGCAGCTTCATCGAGCCGGAGACATCGATGAGCAGGAGCAACTTGCGCTGCACAAACTGCCGGCGGCGCAGCAGCGGCGCCGGAATATCGCCATCGGCGCTGACGATTTCGCTGAGCGAACGCCTGAGGTCGAGTATGCCGCGCGAGCGGGTGCGCATCGTGCGGAAGGAGCGGCGCGCGGGCAGGGCGGATGCGAGCTTGCGGCGGAACTGGCCGAGACCATTGGCGTCGCGCTGGAAACCGCGGCTGCTCAGTTGCTCGAGCGCCGAGGACAGCTCGCCGCCTTTCTCCTGGCGAATGGTTTGTCTTTCTTCCTCGCGGGTGCCGCGATCGTCCTTGACGCGGGTTTCGTCGTCCTCCTCGCCTTCGATCGAAGGCCTGGCGTCGCCGTAGAAATAGCTGCGGAAATGCGCTTCGAATTCGCCGCGGCGATCGGGCGAGGGGGCAAGCGTCGCAAGCGCCGCCTCACGGATGTCGTTCATCGAGCGGGGGCCTAGAAGTATCACTGCCTGCATGAAGCTGGTGACTTGTTCGGGGGCGACGGGGAAGGCGTGATCCCGGAGCAAACGGGCGAAGCCGAGGAAGGGTGCGGCGGCAGGGCTCAGGTTTTCCGGGCGCCTCATTCCTTCGCGCCCCCCTCTGTCCTGCCGGACATCTCCCCCACAAGGGGGGAGATTGGCAGCTTGGGCGCGTCGCTTATTCTCGCGACGTCGGCGATTGGCGAAAGCCGACGTGACAGGTGATCTCCCCCCTTGTGGGGGAGATGTCCGGCAGGACAGAGGGGGGCGCTGTCCCGCCGGCGTTGCGCATTAGCCCTGGAGTATCGCGCCAGCGTGTTGCGATTGCTCATCACGCCAACGCCTCCTCGACAATCCTCCCAAGCTCCGGCGCGATCGACGACAAATCCTCCTCGTCCTTGATCAGCACGCCGATGGCCCGGCGGAAGGCCTCCGGCCACGGACTGCCGCCCTTTTCGAGGATGGTGGCGGCATTCGCCCATTCGACTGCTTCGGCAATGCCCGGCGGCTTGGCCAGGGGACGTGCGCGGATCTGCTGCACGGCATTCGCCACCGCTTTTGCCGTCGCCTCGGCGACATCGCCCGCGCGCAGCATGATGATCTCGGCCTCGCGCCGAGCGTCGGGATAGCCGATCCAGTGATAGACGCAGCGCCGGCGCAATGCTTCGGCCAGCTCGCGCGTGCGGTTGGAGGTCAGGATGACGATGGGCTGCGTTGCCGCGCGGATGGTGCCGCGCTCCGGAATGCTGATCTGGAAGTCGGAGAGGAATTCGAGTAGCAGCGCCTCGAACTCGTGGTCCGAGCGGTCGATCTCGTCGACCAGCAGCACGCGCTCGACCGGCGCGCGCAGCACCTGCAGCAGCGGCCGGGCGATCAGGAAGCGGTCGTCATAAATGTCGATCTCGTGCTCGCCGGCATGGCGGATGGCGAGCAGCTGGCGCTGGTAGTTCCATTCGTAAAGCGCATGCCCCGCGTCGATGCCTTCATAGCATTGCAACCGCACCAGCTCGCGGCCGAGCAGGTCGGCGACCGCCTTGGCGGCCTCGGTCTTGCCGACGCCCGGCGCGCCCTCGAGGAGCAGCGGCTTGCCGAGCCGGATCGCCAGGAAGATCGCGGTGGCAAGACTGTCGTCAGCCAGATAGCGCGAGGCGGCAAGGCGTTCGGCTATCGCCCCCGGGGAAGCCGCGACCGCAACGGCGTCGGCGTTTGCCATCTTCCCCTCAGCCCGCGGCCTGCGCTTTCAGCGCGCGCAGGATGCGCTCGGGCGTGATCGGCAGCGTGTCGATGCGCACGCCGACCGCGTCGAAGACGGCATTGGCGACGGCCGGGATCTGCGGGTTGGCGCACATTTCGCCTGGACCCTTGGCGCCGAACGGTCCGTCGGCGGAAGGGCGCTCCAGCACGGTGATTTCGGTCTGCGCCAAATCTCCGGGGCCAGGCATCAGATACTGGTTGAAGTCGGTGCCGCCATGGTCGCGGTTTGGATAATAGGGCTCGGTCGTCTCGTAGAGCGCGTGGCTGATGCCCATCCAGGAGCCGCCGACCAGCTGCTGCTCGACCATCTTCGGGTTGAGCGCGCGGCCGATCTCGAAGACGTTCTTCACCGTCAGCACCGTCACTTCGCCGGTCTCGTCGTCGACCTCGACCTCGGCCACCGTGCAGGCATGGGCATAGCAGGTCGACGGCTTCATCGCGCCGGTCTCCTTCTCCGGATAGGAGCGTGGGATCAGGAACATGCCGCGGCCCGAGATCGAGCGGCCGCGCTTGAAATGCGCCGACAGCGCGACATCGAAGATCGAGATCGATTTCTGCGGCGCGCCCTTCACCTGGATGTTGCCCTGGCCGTCGGTCTCGAGGTCGGAGGCGTTCACCTCGAGTTCTTCGGCGGCCACTTCCAGCATCACCTGGCGGGCTTCCTTGGCGGCCTGGATGACGGCATTGCCGGCGCGGTGCGTGCCGCGCGAGGCGAAGGTGCCCATGCAGTGCGGGCCGGTGTCGGTGTCGGCGGTGTCGATGACGACGCGGTCGGTCGGCACGCCGATCGTCTCGGCGCAGATCTGCGCCATGATCTGCTTCATGCCCTGGCCGAGATCGACGCTGGAAAGCGTGACCATGAAATTGCCGGTCGGCGTCGAATGGACCAGCGCCTGAGTCGGATCGCCGCCGAGGTTCATGCCGGTCGGATAGTTGATCGCGGCGACGCCGCGTCCACGCCGGATCGCCATCTCAGGCTCCCTTCCTGTAGGAGGACATCGCCATGTATTTCTCCGCCACAGGCCAGTTGGCGGCGCGCGAGGCTTCCTGCATACATTCGATCAGCGCCGCACCTTCGGTCGGCTGGCGATGCGCCTTCATGTCGCCGTCGCGATAGGCGTTGATGAAGCGGAACTCGAGCGGGTCCATGCCGATCAGCCGCGCCAGCTTGTCCATCTGCACCTCCAGCGCGAAGTCGCCGATGGTGACGCCGAAGCCGCGCATGGCCGACGAGGGGGTGCGGTTGGTGTAGACGCAATAGGTGTCGATCCAGACATTCGGGATCGTGTAGGGCCCGGGATAATGCGCGGCGCCCTTCTGCGCGCCATAGGGAGAATGGCGCGAATAGGCGCCGGCGTCGGTGTAGCCGGTCACCTTGCGCGCGACGATGCGGCCATCCTTCATGGCGCCGTCCTTGATGACGACCTTCTCGGCCGCGCGCGGCGAGGAGATCTGCATCTCCTCTTCGCGGCTGTAGACGAAGGAGACCGGGCGTCCGGTGAGCTTGGCGCCGAGAATGGCGATCGGCTCGACGATGACGTCAACCTTGCCGCCAAAACCGCCGCCGACCGTGCCGCCGACGAAATGCAGTTTCGACCCCGGCATCTGCAGGATGATCGAGGCATTGTCGAGGGTGAAGAACATCGCCTGCGTGTTGGTGTAACAGGTGAAACGGTCGTTGCCCTCGGGCGCCACCACGCAGCCGGTCGTCTCGGTCGGCGCGTGCTCGATCGGCGAGGACTGATAGGATTGCTCGAGGATGTGGTCGGCCTGGGCAAAGCCCGCCTCGACATCGCCGAAGCGCACCTTACGGCACTCGCCGCTGTCATAGAGATAGTAGTTCTGGCCGTGATATTCGTTGACCAAAGGCGCGCCGGGCTTCAGCGCCTCCTCCATGTCGAAGACCGCGGGAAGCACCTCGTAATCGACCTTGACCTTGGCGGCAGCCTCCTGCGCGGCGCGCTCGGTCTCGGCCAGCACCGCCACCACGGCCTCGCCCTTCCAGCGCACCTTGCCGTCGGCGAGCACGGTCTCGTCCTCGGGACCGACCTGGATCAAGATCAGGATGGTGTAGACGTTGTGCGGCACGTCCCTGGCGGTCAGCACGCGCACGACGCCTGGATGCTTCTCGGCTTCAGACGTATCGATGGAGCGGATGCGAGCATGATGATGCGGGCTGCGCACCATCTTCAGATGCAGCATGCCTGGAAAGTTGCGGTCGGCGAAATAGGTGGTCTTGCCGGTGACATGTCCCGGCGAATCGAGGCGCGGCCGCGGCTGGCCAATCTCGTGTAGGCCGTCCTTGCGGACATCGGCGAAATAATCCTTGCGCAGTTCCATGGCTCGTTCCCTCAGGCGGCGTTCTGCGAGTTGGCACGGGCGGCCGTCAGCACTGCCTGGATGATCGGCTCATAGCCGGTGCAGCGGCAGATGTTGCCGGACAGCGCCTCGACCACATCGTCGCGGCTGGGATTCGGCGTGCGGTCGAGCAGCACTTTTGCCGCCATGATCATGCCCGGCGTGCAGAAGCCGCATTGCGTGGCGAAGGCATCGAGGAAGGCGCGCTGCAGCGGATGCAGCACGCCGCCTTCGGCGAGGCCTGCAGTGGTCTTGATGTCGGCGCCGTTGCAGGTCTCGGCCAGCGTGAGGCATGAGAGCCGCAGTTCGCCGTCGATGATGACCGAGCAGGCGCCGCAGGTGCCCTGGTGGCAGCCTCCCTTGGGGGAGGTGTCGCCGATCTTGTCGCGCAGCGCGTTGAGCAGCGTCGTGCCGCTTTCAATGAATTCGGCCTTTTCGGAGCCGTTGAGCGTGAATTGAACCGGGACCTTCGCCATCTTTCCTCCCTGCGCGCCTGCCCGGATGAACCGAACAGACGCGCGTCCCCACGAATGGTTAGCTCAGCAACAGTCGCCCGAGATGGACCGGCAGGACCTCGGCGCGATACCAGGCGCTGGCGATCGGGTCGGTGATTGGCGCAGTGCCTTGGGGCGCGGCGGCCAGCGCCGGCGCGATCTCCCGCGGCGTGAGCGTGCAGCCGAGCAGCGCCTTCTCCGCCGCGGTGGCGCGTATCGGCCGGTCGGCCATGCAACCCAGCGCGATGCGAGCCGAGGCCACCGTGTCGTCAGCGGCGAGTTCCAGAAGCGCGGCGATGCTCAGCACCGACACACCCTTCGGCTTGACGCGCGACACTTTCAGGAAACGGAAACTCTTCGCCATGGGTAATGCAAAGCCGACACCGGTGACGATGGCGCGGCTGGTGTCGCGGCCGGCCAGGAAGGCCTCGATCGGCGTCTCGCCGTCTTCGGTGACGACTGTCGCGTCCAGCGCCAGCAGCGCCACGGCGAAATCGCCGTAAGGGGCAGGGGCGAACAGATTGCCGCCGACGGTCGCCATGTTGCGGATCGCCGGCCCGCCGATGGCGCGCGCGGCCGGCGCGAGCGCGGCAAGCTCTGGATGACGGGCGATCGCAGCCATGGTGACCGAAGCGCCGAGCCGGGCCTTGCCGCTGGAAACCGCGATCCGTGACAGGCCAGGATCGGTGACGCGGACCAGGCTGGAGACGGAAACGTCGCCTTCATTGGCGGCGCGGACGACAAGCGTGCCGCCGCCGAGATATCGCGTGCCGGCGGCCCGCAAGGCGGCATTGGCGTCCTTCACGGTCGAAAAAGTCTGCAGCGCAAGCGACATGGCGCGCTCCGGTCAGGTCTGGCCCGCGAAATGGGCCTTCAGGGCATTGAAGCCGCCCTGGAAGACGTTGGCGCCCATGCCCTCGGCCAGCTTATCGGCGTCTTCCGGCGCTGCATCGAAGCTCGCCGTCCATTCCGCATAGGTGCGATTGCCGTCGGTGACGCGGCGCAATTGCAGGGTCGCCTTGTGATTGGTGAGCGGCTGCGGCGTTTCGAGGATGGAGTAGCTGACTAGGAAATTCTCGTCGGAGAAGTCGAGCAGTTTTTCACGCAATGTCGCGCCGCTAACCAGTTTGAAATTGCGCACGCAGCCGATCGTGGTGGCGTCCTTGCCGTCCTCGATTTGGCTTTCCACCATGCGCGGATGCCAACCGGGCAAACCGTTGAAGTCGCGGATGCGCGCCCAGACCTGCTCGACCGGCGCGTCGATGACGCTTGAAATGGTGACTTTCGCCATAGACTGGTTCCCTTGCAAAGATCGAGAGAAAGGCTAAGGCGGCTGAAGGGCTGACGCTTATCAATGCGTCTTGAGCGCGTATCAACCAGTCGGAAAAAGTCGTGTTGATATTCAGGTGAGACCGGCCTGCAAATGGCGGCTTCCTGCGCTTCCGGTGCTCACGTACGAAAAGTACGCTCCGCTCCGGTTCTCGGAAACCATCATTTTCGGCTCGGCCTGACCTGAATCTCAACGCGCCTTATACTGTCGCTCTTGCGGCTTCGCGGTAGAGCGTCGGCGGCACGCCGACATGGTCACGGAAGAAGCGCGAGAAATTGCCCTGGGTGGTGAAGCCGAGATTGCAGGCGACCGAAATCAGCGGCTCCTGCGACCACTGCAGTTGCCGCACAGCTTCCTCCATGCGGAGCGTGTTCCAGTAGACGTTCGGCGTAAGGTTGGTCTGTTCCTTGAACAGCGCGAAGAAATGCGGCCGCGAGAGGCCGACGCTGCGGGCGACGTCATCGAAGGAGATCCGCTCGCAGACATTGGCCTTCATCAGCTGGATCGCCTTGCGGACGCGGAAGTCGAGCATCGTGTTGATGCGCGCACGAGCTATCTGCGGCGACGAAGCGTCCGCGGCGTCGAGCACTGAGTCGATGAAACGCTCGATCTCGTAATTGGCGACGTCGTCGATGCTTTCATTGTCGGTGAGGTGATCGAGCAGGTTCGCCGCCGCCTGGTGCAGCCAGGGCTCCAGTGTGATCGAGGCCTGTGTGAACAGCGGCGCCGAGGATGGCAGGTCGCGGCGCCGGCGCGCCCAATCGGGATCGATGTAGAAGGCGAGGAACAGGCCGGGCCTGCCGTCATGCGACAGCGCGTGGCTGTGCGGCTGGAACGAGTTGATGCCGGCCGCGGTTCCAGGCCCAAGCCGTACCGTCTCGCGGCCTATGGTCATTTCGCCGGCCGTGCCTTCCAGCCAGATAATGAGATGCGCCTCGCCATGGGCATGGGTAACGAAGTCGTTGGCGACATTCAGCACGGAAACATGTCCGAACCGGCCCCAGTAGAGCCTGATCGCGTCCGTCATGGGTATCGTTCCTCCCGCGGACGACTGGCCTCCCTTCGCCCGCCGGAGGATAGTGCTGCCGGGGTGCGGCTGCGTCAAGGCGGGCAGAATGCCGTGGAAGCTGTGCCCGATGCCGACAATGGATTTTCAGACTGAGCGATAGGGGCGGTTTCTCCTTCTCCCCTTGTGGGAGAAGGTGGATCGGCGCGCTAGCGCCGAGACGGATGAGGGGTGTTCCAGCGGAGTGAGACGCTGGCTTTCCCTGGAACACCCCTCATCCGTCGCCTTCGGCGACACCTTCCCCCACAAGGGGGGAAGGGGGAGCCTAGTCGCTGCGCCTGAAATTGCGGATGCGGTCGAAGAGCACCGCCAGGATGATCGCGCCGCCGATGAAGGTGCCTTGCCAGAAGGCGTTGATGCCAAGCAGGCCGAGGCTGTTGCGGATCACCTCGATGAGGGCGGCGCCGACGATGGCGCCGAGCGCGGTACCGACGCCGCCGGCGAGATTGGCGCCGCCGATGACGGTGGCGGCGATGACCTGCAGCTCCATGCCGGTGCCGAGATTGGTGGTGACGGCGCCGAGCCAGCCGGTCTGGATGATGCCGGCGAGCCCGGCCGACAGCGCCGAGATCATATAGACGGCCACCTTGATCTGCTTGACCGGCACACCGGTCAGCGTGGCCGCGTGCTCATTGCCGCCGATGGCGAAGATGTGCCGGCCGAACTTTGTCCAGCGCAGGATGAAGCCGGTGATCAGCGCCAGGATGATCATGTAGAGCACCGGATTGGCGATGCCGAAGAGCCAGGCGCCGCCGCCCAACGCCAGAAGCTTCTGGTGGTCCGGCCCGAACTGGAAGACCACGGTGTTGTTCGAGGCGACCATGGCAAGGCTGCGCGCGACCGACAGCATGCCGAGCGTCACCACGAAAGGCGGAAAGCCGACATAGGCGATGAGCACGCCGTTGAAGGCGCCGATGGCGAGCGCGGTGACGATCGTGGCCAGGATGCCGATCTCGATCGAATAGCCGGCATGCATGGTGACGGCGAGCACCATCGAGCACAGGCAAAGCACCGAGCCGACCGACAGGTCGATGCCGCCGGTGATGATGACGAAGGTCATGCCGAGCGCGACGATGGCGACGAAGGTGACGTTGCGGGTGATGTTGAAAAGGTTCTTCGACGTGGCGAAGGAATCGGTCGCGAAGGACAGGAACAGGCAGGCGAGGACGACCGCGATCACCACCCAGAATGTCTGGTTGGCCAAGAGCCGCGACAGGAAAGTGTGCTGCTTCTGCGCGATCGTCTGGTCAAGAGTGACTGCCATTATCGACCTTTCCTGAGGGGCTGGGGCGCCAAGTTTTCCACGCGACTACGCAACCTGTTCGATGGCGCCGGTGATCAGCCCGGTGACTTCCTCGGGCGAGCTCGAGGCGATCTTCTTGTCGGCCACCTTGCGGCCGCGTCGCATGACGATGACGCGGTCGGCGACGTCGAACACGTCGGGCATGCGGTGGCTGATCAGCACAACCGCGATGCCCTGGTCGCGCAGGTGGCGGATGAGGTTCAGCACCTCGGCCACCTGCCGGACCGAGATCGCCGCCGTCGGCTCGTCCATCAGCACGATCTTGGCCTGCGACAGCATGGTGCGGGCGATCGCCACCGCCTGGCGCTGGCCGCCCGACATCTGCTTGACCAGGTCGCGCGGCCGCGTTTCGGATTTCAGCTCGGCAAAGAGCTGGCCGGCGCGCTTGTACATGGCGGCGTAGTCGAGGATGCGGAACGGGCCGACGCCGCGGCGGAGCTCGCGGCCGAGATAGACGTTTGCCGCGGCCGTCAGATTGTTGCAGAGCGCCAGGTCCTGGTGGACGATCTCGATGCCGTGCTGGCGGGCCTCGGCCGGCTTGTGCATGACAATCTCCTTGCCCTCCAGATGCATGGTGCCATGGCTCGGGCGGAAATTGCCGGCGATCATCTTCACCAGCGTCGACTTGCCGGCGCCGTTGTCGCCCATCAGGCCGACGACCTCGCCGGCCTCCAGCGAAAACGAAACGTCGTTGACCGCCTGGATGGCGCCGAAATGTTTCGAGATGTTGGCGAGTTCGAGAACCGACACCAGCCTTAGGCCTCCCCATTTGTTGACGCAGCAGTTTTGCCGGCTTGCCAGCAGCGCTTGCGTTCCGCCCGTCCATCTCCTCACGAACGGTGCGATACATGCATTTAGGCAAAAGCCGGCAAAGCCGTCAATCAATTGTCTGACGATTAATTTCGAGACTCGACAAAAAATCGGTTTTGTAGGACAAATAGCAATTGACCGTTGGCGAAAAGCCGATATTAGCTAGCCTTGGAGGAATAATTTGCCCATCGAGCGCGCATAGGGCGGAACGGGGCAAATGGCTTGACGATCAAGGATTCGGCTGCGCCAATATTTGGGGCAAACGGATCGGCAAATGCTTATCAGTCCGGCCCGGAACACGAGCATTGGGAAGATGTTCGGCATCGTTCTGTACATCCGGTCTGATCGGTGTGGCGGGCACGCGGTGTCCGTCTGTTTAAAGGGAGGACTGATATGAGGAAAACACTTTTGCTTGCCGCCGTCGCCGCCATGGCGTTGGGCGCCGGGCCGGCTTTGGCCAAGAAACAGCTCGTCATCGTCGTAAAAGGTCTCGACAACCCGTTCTTCGAAGCCATCCATCAGGGCTGCGAGAAGTGGAACAAGGAAAACGCCAGCTCGGAATATGAGTGCTTCTACACCGGCCCGGCGTCGACCTCGGACGAAGCCGGCGAGGCGCAGATCGTGCAGGACATGCTGAGCAAGCCCGACACGGTCGCGATGGCGATCTCGCCGTCCAACGCGCCGCTGATCGCGCAGACGATCAAGAGCGCCAATCCGTCGATCCCGATCATGACGGTCGACGCCGACCTTGCCAAGGAAGACGCCGCCCTTCGCAAGACCTATCTCGGCACCGACAACTACCTGATGGGCAAGAAAATCGGTGAATATATCAAGAAGGCCAAGCCGAATGGCGGCACGGTCTGCACCATCGAGGGCAATCCGGCGGCCGACAACATCCTGCGCCGCGCGCAAGGCATGCGCGATGCGCTGACGGGCAAGGAAGGCCTGGCGACACTTGCCGGCGAAGGCGGCTGGACCGAAGCCCCCGGCTGCCCGGTGTTCACCAATGACGACGGCGCCAAGGGCGTGCAGGCGATGACCGACATCCTCGCCGCCAATCCGAAGCTCGACGCCTTCGGCATCATGGGCGGCTGGCCGCTGTTCGGCGCCCCGCAGCCCTATCGCGACCTGTTCAAGCCGATGGCCGACAAGATCGCCAAGAACGAATTCGTCATCGGCGCCGCCGACACGATCGGCGACGAGGTGGCGATCGCCAAGGAAGGCCTGGTGACCGCGCTGGTTGGGCAGCGTCCGTTCGAAATGGGCTACAAGGCGCCGGCGGTGATGCTCGATCTCATCGGCGGCAAGAAGGTCGACGATCCGGTCTTCACCGGCCTCGACGAATGCACCAAGGAAACGGCAGACACCTGCATCCAGAAGTAGGCGCCGGCTGCATCCGCAACCATCGAGAAAAGAAGGGGCGCCCGCAAGGCGCCCCTTTTTTTCCTGGAATTGCTCTCAGATTTTCTGCTTCACGCCGTCCTTCGAAGGCATCAGGTCGATGCCGTTGAGCCTGCCGATATGGGTGGCGAGCATCGGTACATATTGTTCGGCGGGACCGCCGGCATGCGCCGTCGCGAACGAATTCTTGGTGGCGTTGCCGAGCGGGTTGGCGATGCCGGCCGCGCCCGCCATCGATTCCAGATAGGTCAGGTCCTTGAAGGCATTGGCGATGGTGAACTTGTGCGCGTCGCGGTCGCCCTCCAAAGTCCAGCGCATGAAGGTCTGGTAGAAGCCGCAATCCATGCGGCCGTTGCGGATGACGCTGTCGAAGCGCGCCGGCGAGATGCCGACCTTCTGCGCCAGCGCCAGAGCCTCCGAATAGATCGCCGCATAGCCCAGCGAGACGAAGTTGTTGAGCAGCTTCATGCGGTGGCCGTCGCCGGTGTCGCCGATATGGACGATGCGGCCGGCCCAGGTCTCGATCACCGGCTTGAGCCTGGAGAACACCGCGTCCGGCGCGCCGACCATGGCGTCGAGCGTGCCTTCCCAAGCCTCCTTCGGAGTGCGGCTGAGCGGCGCATCGACATAGTCGACTCCGAGCGCCTTGAGTTCGGCGGCGAGGGCCACGGTCGAGACCGGATCGGAGGTCGAGCAGTCGACGACCACCGAGCCTTGCTTCAGGCCTTCCTTCAGCCCGCTGGGGCCGCGGATGATTGCCTCCACCTCGCGCGAGCCGGTGACGCAGATGAAGACGATGTCGGAAGCAGCAGCCACCTCCTTCGAGGTGGCCACTTCCTTGGCGCCGCGTCCCAAAAGATCTTCCGCGGGCTTGCGGTTCTTGCGGCCAAGGAAGGTGAGCGGATAGCCCTTGTCGACGATGTTCTTGGCGATGCCGTGCCCCATCAGGCCGAGGCCGATGAAACCGATGTTCTCGCGGGCAGCGGTGGTGCTCATGTCGTCTCTTCCCTGTCTTTCGTGGTGATGGGCGCTCGGCGGGCGATAGGTTTTCGCGGATCGCGGTAGCGGGCGATTGCGGAATGCCATATTGTCCGACAATACACATAATTCCCGAGCCTTGTGGAGAGCAAAATGACCAAGCGGATCATGTTCACCGGCGGCAGCGGCAAGGCAGGCCGTCATGTCGTTCAGTATCTGGTCGAACATGGCTGCCAGGTGCTCAACATCGACACCAAGCCGCTCGACAATCCGAAGGTGCGCACCCTGATCACCGACATCACCGACAGCGGGCAGGTGTTCAACGCCCTGTCGAGCTATATGGGCCTGCACGAATTCGATCCGTCGCTGAGGGCCCAGCCGGTCGACGCCGTGGTGCATTTCGCGGCGATCCCGCGCATCATGATCACGCCGGACAACGAGGTGTTCCGCGTCAATGCGATGGGCACTTACAACGTCATAGAGGCGGCGGTGAAGCTCGGCATCCGCAAGGTCATCATCGCCTCTTCGGAGACGACCTACGGGCTGGTCTTCGCCAATGAGCCGCGCAACCCCACGCATTTTCCGCTCGACGAGGACTATGACGTCGACCCGATGGACTCTTACGCGCTATCGAAGATCGTCAACGAGAAGACGGCGCGCGCCTTCGCGCTGCGCAGCGGCGGCGACATCTATGCGCTGCGCATCGGCAACGTCATCGAGCCGCATGAATATTCGCTGTTCCCGAAATGGTTTGCCGATCCAGGTTTCCGAAAGCGCATCGCCTGGAGCTACATCGACGCGCGCGACCTCGGCCAGATCACCTTGCGCGCCATCGAGAAGGATGGCCTGGGCTACCAGGTGTTCAACGCGGCCAATGACGATAGCTCGTCGGACCTGCCGACGGCGGAGCTTTTGAGGCGCTTTTATCCGGGCGTGCCGGTCAAGGCCGAACTCGGCGAATATGAGACGCTGCTTTCGAACCGCAAGGCGCGCGACGTGCTCGGCTTCCGGCCTGAGCACAGCTGGCGCAAATACGTCAAAACCGCCTAAGGCGAGGCCAAGAGCCGGCTGATCTGTGCACATCTCAGCAGGTTGTGGCAAAGCGGGTTTGCCATGCTTGACAGGCTCTGAAAACGGGATTTTGTGGACCTATGCGGGACGCTAAGCCGAACAAGGAAAAAAGGCCGATGAAGATGGCGGCCGCGGAACGTCCGGCTGGCTTCCGCCGGGCCGACGCGCCACGCATCCCCGGTGCCAGCGTGCATACCTCTTTGGCCAGCGAGATCGGTCTTCGCATCGTGCGCGGCGACTATCCGCCGGGGACCATCCTGCCCAATGAAGCGAAATGGTCGGAGACCTTCGACGTCAGCCGCTCGGCAGTGCGCGAGGCGATCAAGATGCTGATGGCGAAGAGCCTTCTGGCGTCGCGGCCGAAGATCGGCAGCTGGGTCGAACCGAAGGAACGCTGGAACCTTCTCGACCGCGACGTGCTCGCCTGGTACGCGACGTCGCCGGACCGCGAGGTTTTCCTGAAGACGGTGCAGGAATTCCGCCACATCATCGAGCCGGAGGCGACGGCCTTCGCGGCGATGCGGCGTAGCGACGAGCAGATGGCCGAGATCAGCCAGGCCTGCCGCGAGATGGGCGAAGCCACCAACCTGCAGGAGCGAACCCGCGCCGACACGCGCTTCCACCTCGCCATCCTGAGGGCCTCGGGCAACGACCTCCTGGTGCCGTTGGGCGTGCTGATCGAATCCGCGTTCGACCACCTCTTCGCCTACACGACGCGCGAGCTGGACGATCTGCAGCATGTCCAGAAGCTGCATGAGGCGATCGAGAGGAATATCCGCCTGAGAAGGCCCGATGCGGCGCGCAGCGCGGTCCGCAAGCTGCTGGCCAACACCGACGAAGTCATTCAATCGCGTTAAGTCCGTTGGGACGCTGAATCCTAACCCTGCTTCTCGCGGCCGAAGGCGACGCGCAGCTCATCCTTCGCCTTTTCCAGCACCTTTTTGCGCTCCTCGGGCAGGTTCTTGCCGGCGCGGTTGATGTAGAAATTCAGCATCGACATGGCGGATTGGAATGGCTCGGCCTTGCGGCGGTCGCTGTGCTCGGCCGAACGCTTCAGCGAGGCGGCAATCTTCCTGGCGTCGTCGGATTCGAAGACGTGCTCCTCGAGCTCCAGCGCATCGCTGTGCTCGGTCACATCGGCCGACCATTTCTTCTTTGCGGTCATGGCGAAACTCCTTGCCAGAGCGGTTCAGCGGTTTGCCGCCGAACCGCTCTATCTCTTTGTTTCCAGCAATTCCGGACGGAAAACCGTTAGACACTTTTCCTGGAATTGCTCTGAGGCAAAACTCCAGGAAATGAGAGGGGTTCCCGGCTCTGGTGCCACGGATTGACCGGTCGTGGCGCTGCTCGGCCCGGCAAATACGCCGATAGTGGAGGCCGAACCGCCGACTTCGAGAACAGCAGACAGGGAACGCCTTGACGACGATCTCCAGCAATGCAGCGTCCCCAGGCATAGACAGCGCTTATGCCTGGACGAGGTTGGCCATTTCCGTCTTGCTGGCGACCATAGGGGGCGTCGGCATGTGGGCGGTGGTCGTCGTTCTGCCGGCGGTCCAGGCCGAGTTCGGCGTCGATCGCGCCGCGGCGTCGATGCCTTACACCGCGACCATGGTTGGCTTCGCGGCCGGCAACGTGCTGGTCGGGCGCGCCATCGATCGTGTCGGCTACTGGATTCCGGCGCTTGTTTCCTCAACGGCGCTGGCTGCCGGCTTCCTGCTGGCGTCGCTCTCCAGTTCAATCCTGCAGTTCACCTTCGCTCAAGGCTTGCTGATCGGGTTGGGAACATCGGCGATTTTCGGACCGCTGATCGCCGACATCTCGCACTGGTTCAATCGTCGGCGCGGCGTTGCGGTGGCTGCGGCTGCGTCCGGCAGCTATCTCGCCGGAACGGTCTGGCCGGCGATCATACCGCCGCTGATGAGGGCGGAGGGCTGGCGCTTCACCTATCTGGCAATCGGCGTCGTGTGCCTGGTGACGATGGTGCCGCTGGTTTTGATGTTGCGCCGGCGTGCCCCGGTGGTGGTGGCAGGCTCGCCAGGCACGCGCCTGGTCCAGCCGATTGCATTGTCGCCGGCGGCACTTCAGATGCTGCTGGTGATAGCTGGTCTGGGCTGCTGCGTGGCGATGTCGATGCCGCAGGTGCATATCGTCGCCTATTGCCTGGACCTCGGCTACGGCGTCGCGCATGGCGCCGACATGCTTTCGATCATGATGGCCGCCGGCGTCGTCAGCCGTCTTGCTTCCGGCTTCGTCGCCGATCGGATCGGCGGAGTGCGGACCTTGCTTATCGGTTCGGTTCTGCAATGCCTGTCGCTGTTCTTTTACATTCCCTTCGACGGTCTTGCCTCGCTCTATCTCGTCTCGCTGGTATTTGGCCTGTCGCAAGGCGGCATCGTGCCCTGCTATGCGATCATTGTGCGGGAATACATGCCTGCCAGAGAGGCTGGCCAACGGGTCGGCATCGTCATCATGGCGACCATTTTCGGCATGGCTATCGGGGGCTGGATGTCGGGCTGGATTTACGACCTCACCGGTTCCTACTCGGCCGCCTTCCTCAACGGGATTGCCTGGAACCTGCTCAACATCCTGGTGATGGTCCTGGTGTTCTGGAAGGCAAGACGCAGCGTCGTCGTCGCGGCCTGACAGGCTCGTGCCGGCGCTTTTACGGCAAGACGCTTCGGCTTGACAACAAATCGCGGCTGCGCGACGCCAAGGCCAGTGAACGCGGTACAGGCCTGCGAGATGGCGACACCAGGGTCAATGGCATTGCAGGCGCGCAGCGGGCGGGATTTGCCGCACGAGGCCCGCCCTTGACCAGGCCGCGCTCCCGCCGCGGCGGCGGCCGTCCGACGATTGCCGATGTGGCACGCAAGGCGGGCGTCGGCGCGATCACCGTATCGCGAGCGCTGCGTGAGCCCGGACGGGTATCGGAGGACCTTCGCCGGCAGATACAGGCCGCGGTCGACGAACTCGGCTACGTGCCCGATCCGAACGCGCGCGCGCTTGCCTCGGCGCGCGCCGAAGTGTTCGGCGTGCTGGTGCCATCCCTCACCAACAACGTCTTCGCCGAGGTGGTGCGCGGCATCTACGACAGCCTCTCCGACAGCCCGTTCCGCATCCAGATCGGCAACACGCATTATTCCGGCCTGGAGGAGGAGCGACTGCTGCAGGTTTTCGGATCGCAGCGCCCGGCGGCGCTCATCGTGGCCGGGATCGACCAGACGCCCAGCGCGCGACGACTGCTAGAGAATGCCGGTTGCCCGGTGGTGCAGGTGATGGAGACCGGGCCGGATCCGGTCGACATGATGGTCGGCTTCTCGCATTTCGACGGCGGCAGGACGGCCACCGAGCACCTTCTGCAGGCCGGCTACCGCAGGATCGGCTTCATCGGCGCCAGGATGGATCCTCGTTCGCAGCGGCGCCTTGCCGGCTACCGCGCCGCCATGGAGGCAGCGGGGCTGTTCGATCCGCGGCTGGTCACCACGACGCCGGTGCCGTCAAGCGTGAGCCTCGGGCGCGAGCTTTTCCGTGACGCGCTGGCCAAGATGCCCACGCTCGACGGCGTGTTCTGCAACAATGACGATATCGCGCTCGGGGTCCTGTTCGAATGCCACCGCGCTTCGATCGACGTGCCGAAGCAGATCGGCATTGTCGGCTTCAACGACCTCGACATGATGCAGGTGTCGTTTCCCTCGATCACCAGCGTGCGCACCCACCGCTATGAGATCGGCACCCGATCCGTCGCCATGGCGCTTGCGGCGATTGCCGGAAACCCACCGAAACAGCGGATCCTCGATCTCGGTTTCGAGCTCGTGCGGCGGGAGAGCACAGCGCGTTGAAAAGTCCGGAAAAATGTCGAAGGCGCGCTTTACACCCAATCATGGTAGCGCTACCATTTGTCTGTAAAATCAACGTCCGGCAAGGTCGAGAGGCTGTTTATTATACATAAGCAACAGTCCGAGCTTGTTTACTATGTATAATATGATAGTTTTCTAAATTGCCAGGAAGCTGAGGGGGAGAGGAGGATCAGGGCGACGCGGGCGGCCCTGTGAGCGCGTTCGGTTCGGTGGAGGATGCCGGCCGGTAGCGCCATGATTCATCACAAGCAGAACTGCAACTGGGAGGAATATCGATGATCAAGTCACTCGTTGGCGGCGTCGTTGCCGCCACTGCATTCGTCATGCTGAGTTCGTCGGCGATCGCCGGACCTGAAGTGGTCAAGGGACCGGCGGCCGAGCCGGACTGCTTCGCGCCCTGGGCGGCCGACACGCAGTTTTTCAAGTTTCCGAAGAAAGACGGTCCGTATCGCATCGCGCTTGCCAACGGCTATATCGCCAACACCTGGCGCATCCAGATGATCCAGACGGCCAAGGCCTACGCGGCGCAACCGGATGTCGCCAAGAAGCTCAAGGAATTCAAGGTCGTGTCGACCGGCGAGGATGTGCCGGCGCAGATTTCGGCGATCAACAACTTCATCGATTCCGGCTTTGACGCGATCGTCGTCAATGCCCAGAATCCGACCGCCTTCGGGCCAGTCATCAAGCGCGCCAAGGAAGCCGGCGTCGTGCTCGTCGCCTTCGACAACATCCTCGACACCAAGGATGCCATCAACGTCAATGTCGACCAGAAGGGCCTCGGCGAGCTCTGGGGCAAGTGGCTGGTCGCGCATGTGCCAAATGGCGGCAAGGTGCTCGAAGTGCGCGGCGTTGCCGGCACCTCGGTCGACACCGATCGCCACAACGGCATCCACGAGGTGCTCGATGGGTCGGGCAAGAAGTGGGATGTCACCGAGGTCGTCGGCAAGTGGGATGACGGCGTGGCGCAAAAGGCCACGGCCGATGCCATCGCCACCAGCGGGCCGTTCGACGGCGTTACCGGGCAGGGCGGCGACACCGGCATCGTGCAGGCGATGATCGACGCCAAGCATCCTTTCGTGCCCTTCGGCGGCGAGACGGAAAACGGCTTCCGCAAGTTCTGCGCCGCGCACGCTGCCGATGGACTGAAATGCTCGTCCGCCGGCACCGGCCCCGCACAGGTGGCGGTTGCCATCAAGACCGCGATCTCGGCGCTCGAGGGCAATGTCGTGCCGCAATCGGTCAAGTTGCCTTTGGCTATCGTGGAGGATCCGAACTTCAAGGCCGGCCAGGACTACTTCCCGGACCAGTCCGACAATTTCTTCGTCGGCAATTCCTTCCCGACCTGCGGCATCAATTTCACCGCGCAGGAAATCATGGGCCAGACCAAGGAAAACAAATAGTCTGACCGGACGGTGCCGCGGCGAGCTCGCGGCACCGTCCTCCTGTTCTCAACTCGAAACGGCCAGGGAGGGCTGATGGACGGCGCGGCTCCGCTCTTCCGCATGGAAGGCATCTCCAAGCGTTATGGCGGCGTGCGGGCCCTGGAAAAGGCCGACCTGACGGTCGCCGCGGGCGGCATCCACGCCATTCTGGGCGAGAACGGCGCCGGCAAATCGACGCTGATCAAGATCATGGCCGGCGTCGTGGCGCCCGACGAAGGCACGATGACGCTCGACGGCCGCGAAGTGAGCTTCGCCTCGCCGGCAGCAGCCAATCAGTCCGGCATCGTTTGCATCTTCCAGGAACTGTCGCTCATTCCCGAATTGAGCGTCGCCGACAACATCGTCATTTCCGATCCGCCGAAACGCTTCGGCATGATCGACCGCAAGGCGCAGCGGCGCATCGCGGAGGAAGCGCTGGCACGCGCCGGGGCTTCCGACATCCATCCCTGTGCCCTGGTCAAGGATCTGCCGCTGTCGCGCCGGCAGATGGTGGAGATCGCCAAGGCGCTGGCCCGGAAACCGCGCATCCTGATCCTCGACGAGGCGACCTCGGCGCTGACGGCGGCGGATGTCGCCAAGGTGTTCGAGGTGCTGAAGCGGCTGCGCTCGGAAGGGCTGGCGCTGCTCTACATCTCGCACCGCATGAACGAGATCGCCGAGCTCGCCGACCACTGCACGGTGTTCCGCAACGGCCGCAACGTCGCCAGCTACCCCGCGGGCTCGAAGAGCGACAATGAAGTGGTCGAGCTGATGATCGGCCGCGAATACAGTCATATCTTCCCGCCGAAACCCGGTCCAACTGCGGCCGCGACGACGGTTCTCGAAGCGCGCAATCTCTCCTGGGCCGACCGGCTGGACAATATCTCGTTGAGCGTCAGGGCAGGAGAAGTCGTGGGCCTCGGCGGTCTCGACGGGCAGGGGCAGCGCGAATTGCTGCTTGCCTTTTTCGGCGTGCTGCGTGGCCTTTCAGGTGAGATCCTGATCGACGGCAAGCCCGTTTCGATCGCCAGCCCGACCGCGGCCAGCCACGGCCGCATCGGCATGGCGCTGATCCCCGAGGATCGCAAGACCGAAGGGCTGATGCTGCCGATGACGGTGCGCGAGAACCTGTCCTTCGCGGCGCTCGACAGGCTGTCGAAAGGCGGCATCATCGACCGCGCCGCCGAGCAGCGGCTGATCGACGACATGGTCGGGCTTCTGGCCATCAAGACGGCGGGTCTCGACATCCCTGTCGGCGCGCTCTCCGGCGGCAACCAGCAGAAGGTTGTGATCGCCAAATGGCTGATGCGGCAGCCGCGCATCATCCTGCTCAACGATCCGACGCGCGGCATCGATGTTGGCACCAAGCAGGAGCTCTACCAGCTGATGCGCAAGCTGGCCGACGCGGGCGCCGCGATCCTGTTCTATTCGACCGACTATGACGAGCTGATCGGCTGCTGCGACCGCGTGCTGGTGCTCTATGACGGCGCGGTCAAGCGCGAGCTGGTCGGCGCCGAGATCACCGAGCACGCGCTGATCGCCAGCGCGCTCAACATCCATGGCGAAGGTGCCGGGCCGAGGCAGGGAGCGGGCGCGTGAAGGACTGGCGCTACTGGCTGGCCGAGCAGCGCGGAACGCTGCTGGCATTCGGCATCTTCATCGTCATGTTCGCCATCTACAGCGCGAACCATCCGGCCGGCTTCACCGCCAATGTCGTGCAGACGGCCGCCAACAAGGGCGTGCTGCTGGCCTTCGTCGCCATGGCGCAGACATTGGTGGTGATCACCGCCGGCATCGACCTGTCGGTCGGCATGATCTTCACGCTCACCAACTGCATGGCTTCATGGCTGGTGATCGGCACCGGCCTGGAGACGGCGTTTGGCGTGTTGGCTGTGCTCGGCACCGGGCTCCTCTGCGGCGCGGTCAACGGCGCTATCGTCATCTACGGTCGGCTGCAGCCGATCGTCGCCACCATAGCCACGGGCGCCGTCTTTTTCGGCCTGGCGCTGCTTTTGCGACCGGTTCCGGGCGGTTCGGTCAACGAGGATCTTGCGGATTTCCTGACCGGGCGTTTCTTCGGCGTGGTGCCGGCGAGCCTCGTGGCGCTGCTCGTCATAGTGCTCGTCGTCTGGGTGCCGTTCAGTCGCTCCGAACTCGGGCGCGCCGCTTATGCCGCCGGTTCATCCGAGACGGCGGCTTACATGTCGGGCGTGCCGATCCGCAGGGGCAAGTTCCTGGCATACACGCTTGCCGGCCTGCTTGCGGCCATCGGGGGGCTGTTCCTGACCTTCTTCACCTATACGGGCGAGGCGGCCTATGCGAGCGGCAACGCCTATACGCTGTTCTCGATCGCCGCCGTCGTGCTTGGCGGCGTCTCGCTGTTCGGCGGCAAGGGCAGCGCCATCGGCGCCATCTTCGGCGCGCTCGCCTTCCGCACCATCGGCGACCTCTTGTTCGTCTTCGACTTCGATCCGCTCTGGCAGCCGTTGTTCCAGGGCGTTATCCTGTTGATCGCGGTCAGCCTCGGCGCTTTCGCGCTGTTTCGGGTGCGCAACCGGCTGGAGTGGTTCCTGTGAGCGAGACGACACTCGGCGGCATCGCCGGCCGCATGCCCAAATTTCTGCGACGCGCCGATCCGGCCGTCGTCACCGCCTTTGCCTGCATTGTGGTCCTGCTGCTGCTCGGCAGCCTTTATTCGCGCAGCTTCCTTTCACCGGAATATCTGCTGCAGCAATTGAAGGTCGCGTCCTTCCTCGGCGTCATCGCCACCGGCATGATGCTGGTGATCCTGCTCGGCCAGATCGATCTGTCCGTGCCGTGGTCCGTGGCTACAGGCGCGATGATGGCCTGCGCGGCGGCCGCCTACGGGTCTGTCGGCGTCGCTTTGGCAATTCCCTTCGGGGTCCTGTGCGGTGTCGCGATCGGCCTCGTCAACGGCATCGGCGTCGCATATCTGCGCATTCCCTCGATGATCATCACTTTGGCCACCAATGCCGTGGCGCAAGGGTTGATGGTTGTCTATACGGGCGGTTTCTCGCCACAGGATTCAGCGACGGCGGCGATGCGCTATCTGGCAACCGGCTTCACCATTCCGGGCGTTCCCAACGCCGTCATCATCTGGGCGCTGATCGGCGCCGCGATGGTCTTCGTTTTGACCCGCACCAGCTTCGGCCGCGCCGTCTACGGCATCGGCAATCGTGAGCGCGCCGCCTACCTTTCCGGGATCGACACGCGCCGTATCGTGCTGATCGCCTTCGCCGTCTCCGGTGGCCTGTCGGCTTTTGGCGGCGTGCTTTTGGCCGGTTATGCGTCCAAGGCGGCGCAATCGATGGGCGATGCCTATCTGTTGCCGTCGATCGCCGCGGTCGTGCTCGGCGGCACGTCGATCCTCGGCGGGCGCGGCTCCTATCTGGGCACGGTTGCGGGCGTGATCCTGATCACGCTCCTGCAATCCATCCTCTCGGTCATGCAGATGCCCGAGGCGGGGCGGCAGATCATCTATGGCGCCGTCATCGTCTCCATGCTTCTGCTCTACGGGCGCGCGCCGGCAAGCCGCTGACCGTGGATGGGGCAAGCGCAAGACCGCAGCTTCGCATGACCGATCTTCGGACGGCGCCGGCCATCGTCGTGATGGGCGTTGCCGGCTGCGGCAAGACGGCCGTCGGCGAGGCGCTTGCCAGGGCTCTCAGCGCCGATTTCATCGAAGGAGACCGGCTGCATCCGCCGGAGAATGTGGCGCGCATGGCGCGCGGCGAGCCGCTGACGGATGCGCTGCGCGAGGGCTGGCTCGACGCCATCGGCGAGCGTATCGCGAGCTCCGTCGCCGGCGGGCGGAAAGCGGTGGCGGCCTGCTCGGCGCTGAAACGCAGCTACCGCGACCGGCTGAGCCGCTTCTGCCCGGAGGTCGTCTTCCTCTACCTGAAGATCGATCGCGAGACCGCCTGGCGACGGGTCGCCAATCGCAAGGGTCATTTCATGCCCGCAAGCCTGGTCGACAGCCAGTTCGCCACGCTGGAAGAGCCCGTCGCCGACGAACGGGCGGTGACGGTCGACGGAACGCGGAGTGTCGCCGGGATCGTGAAAGAGATCCCCCGCTAGAGTATTCATGCGCCGTCATTGCCGACGGCGGCCTCGGTCGGCCGCTCGGTCAGCCGCACGGCGCTTGACCAGGCCATCATCTGCTCCGGACAGAGTTTGAGCGTTTCCAGCATATGGTCGCGCTTCGACAGGATGTATCCCGCCTGGACGGCAAGGTTCTTCGCCGCTGTGTTCCCTGCCGGCAATGCGGGCGCTTGCGTGCCCGCGGACAGTTCGCTGACGATCGCCCGGTATTGGCGGAAAGGGATCGTCTCGATCGTCGCCATGTGAAACAGCGCAGCACCCGCGCGCGCGGCGAAGTTTGCCGGCGCCGAGGCGAGGTGGGTCCAGCCACGTTCGCCCATGGCGGTCTCGGCGAAGGCGGAGCCGGCATAGACGGTGTTGGTCATCAGCACCACGCCGTTTGCTTTCAGCACCTTCTGGATGCGCGTTGTGACCTGATAGGCGTCGGTGCGCTCAAAGACGATCCGGCTTTTCAGGAAACGGTTCTCGAGTTTGATCAATGGCGGGTTGATCACGCGGAAGCCGAACTCGCTTGGCGAGAAGCCGTGGTACCGCGCGCTCACCTGATGGGTATCGAGGCCGGCCTCATGCAGGGCACGCTTGCCCATGATCGTTTGCGCGGTGAACTGGTCGCACCATATGATGACGCCGCGCCCGTTGCGCACGGCTTGCTGCAGTCCTTCGAGGCCTTCCAGCCGGAGCGCCGGCGACCAGCGCCACCCGGCCACGAGATGCGCCGCAAGCGTCAGGCGTCGGCGGTGAACGGCGGCAAGCTGCGCTTCCAACATGCCGCGCGTGTCGGCGGCATTGCCGAGCACTGCCTTCACCGCGATGTCGTAGCGGGCGAACTCCTTGCGGAAATGGCGCTTGCGCCGGAGCCCCGACACCCAGCCGCAGATGGGCTCCCACCAGGAGACCGGCAGAACCGCCGCGACGCCGAGATAGAAACAGGCCAGCAGGCTCTCGCGCAGGTCCCGATTGGCGAAGCGGCGCAGTTTTCCGGGGCGGATTACCTTGCGGCTGAAGAAGCGAACGGTTTCGTTGCGCTCCGGCACCGGCACATCGGCGATGATCTCGGTGCGATAGATGTCGTTCGACGTTGGCTGCCGGCCGGCGCTGCGGGATTTGCCAAGCCAAAGCAGCCTCATGCGTCAGAGCCCTGTTTCACCCTTTAGATGGAGCATGATCTTGTCTGAAAACCGGTTCCAACTTTTCGGGATCGTGCTGCTTTACTGCGTCGACAGGAGACAAGCAGCCGAAGGCAGCATTGGGTAGTGCATCTGTTTGAAATCTGCAACCTGGCCGGCGCTTCGCGAGATCGCGGGGACTATGTTCAACCAAGCCAATGATGAGCCAGCCACGCGAGGTACAAACCGGCTATGGCTGCGTAGATCAAGCCGATCGGGCCC
Organism: Mesorhizobium sp. WSM3859; assembly: GCF_002295065.1. Classification (GTDB taxonomy): domain Bacteria; phylum Pseudomonadota; class Alphaproteobacteria; order Rhizobiales; family Rhizobiaceae; genus Mesorhizobium. The sequence goes on along the minus strand of NZ_NSGG01000001.1, from coordinate 695,334 downwards.
TTGGTGACGGGCTCGTGGTGGGACACACGTGGCGGTGGCGACCGATAAAAGGATGTCAGTTGCCGTTGTGGGATGATTAGCATTTGTTCCAACTCGCGGCGCCCTTCCTGCCTTGCCCGTTTTGAATCCAAGCGCTCCTGAGCATGCAGCTGTCGCACATGCTCGGTGGCCGAAAATGAGTTGTCGTCCAGCCACCCTTTGAACTTGCCGGGCCTGATGAGGACTTTGGCGTGGGTGAAGTCGCGACGGTGTAGCCTTTCCACCTTGGAAGCTTCGAAATCTGCATGCCAGTCATCCCAAGTCGCCGGCATGTCATCGGCACCGGGAAGCTGGCGGATACGAGGATAGTCCTTGGCAGTGTAAACTGGGATAGCCGTGACTTTGCTGGTCATCGCAAGTCTTCCCCCTTCTCCCAACAAGAGGATGCTACTCCCAGAGCTTAGTGTCCAGACGGCGCTAACTGGCCGTCACGAGCCGCGCCGCCCCACTCCATGGCCGGCGTGAGACATATTCAAGGCCCACCATTTTCAACTGATGGACTACTCACCCTTGCATGGCAGGGAGGCTTAGATCTGCGAAGTCAACTCGGCCGGGAAATCGTCGTTGTCGGCGTCGCGCATGGCGGCGAGGCTGCGGTTGTCGAGCACCTCGGCGATAGCCTGGCGCACTTCCAGCATCATGTGGCGGACCTGGCAGGTGGCCTCGTCGCAATCCTCGCAACGCTGATATTGCGTGCGGCTGGCGCAAGGGATCGGCGCCAGCGGCCCGTCGAGCACACGCACGACATGGCCGATCTTGATCTCGGAAGCGGGCCGGGCGAGGCGATAGCCGCCTTCCTTGCCCTTGCGGCTCTGGACGAAGCCGGCATTGCGCAGCTCGCCCAGGATCGCATCCAGGAATTTCTTCGGGATGTTGTTGGCAACGGCAATGTCGTTGACGAATGCAAGCTGACCCGCCGGCAGGCTGGAAAGATGCACGAGGGCCTTGAGGCCGTATTTGCCTTTTTTGGTCAGCATGCCCGATTCAATTCATCAAACCCCAATCGCCCTGCATCTGGCGGTTGTTTGTGTGCAAATCATGACAGTTTGACCGTCGAACGCCCTCTGGCCCAACAATTTGCCGGTGCAGCTTAGGCACAAACGCGTTGATTCTTCGTAACGTTTTTCACGTTGGGGCCGGGATTTCCCCTGCGAACTCATGCAGCCCCGCTTACAAGAAGAAAGCCGGCAAAGCCGGCCTCCTTGCGCTTCCTGATTGTGGAGCCCTTTCAGCGGCTGCCATAGGTCTGATCGAGCAGCCCGCCTGCGACGAAGTGCTCTTTCTGGACCTTGTCCCAACCACCGAACACCTCATTCACCGTCAGCAGGCGGACGTCGGGGAAGTCGGCCTTGTGCTTGGCGGCGACAGCCGCGTCGCGAGTCCGCAAGCCGTTCTCGGCGGCAATCTCCTGACCGTCCGGCGTGTAGAGGAAGTCGAGATAGGACTTGGCGAGATCGCGGCTGCCATGCTCGTCGGCAACCTTGTCGACGATTGCCACCGGGAACTCGGCCAGCAGGCTGACCGAAGGGGTGACCTGCTCGAACTTGTCGTCGCCATATTCCTTGCGGATGCCGCGCGTCTCGGACTCGAAGGTGATCAGCACGTCGCCGATCTCACGCTGGACGAAGGTGGTGGTGGCGGCGCGGCCGCCGGTGTCGAAGATCGGCACGTTGTTGAAGAGCTTGGTGATGAACTCCTTGACCTTGGCATCGTCGCCCTTGAAGGCTTCCTTGGCATAGGCTGTTGCGGCGAGATAGGTGTAGCGCGCATTGCCGGATGTCTTCGGGTTGGGGAAGATCACCTGCACGTCGTCGCGCACCAGGTCGTTCCAGTCCTTGATGTGTTTCGGGTTGCCGGCGCGGACAAGGAACGAAGGCAGCGAATAAAAGGGCGAGGCGTTGTCCGGAAAATCCTTCTGCCAATCGGCCGAGACGAGGCCCTTCTTGACCAGGAAGTCGACGTCGGTGACCTGGTTGAAGGTGACGACATCGGCTGCAAGACCTTCGGCGATGGCGCGCGCCTGCGCCGAGGTCCCGGCATGCGACTGATCGATGGTGACGCCGGGGTGCTTGGCGACGAAGGCCTTGTTGATGTCGGCGAACAGTTCGCGGCCGACGTCATAGGATGCATTCAAGAGCTTGTCGGCCGACCAGGCTTGGGAGGACGCGAGGACGAGACCGGCAACAGCCGCGATGCCAAGCAACAGACGCTTCATGAAAACAGGCTCCTTGGAAATGGATCAAGCTACGGCGAGACCATAGTCGGGAAAGCCTGAAGCGACGAGGCACCCGCTCCGACAGGCGAGCGAAGGTCTGGAAAATATCTCGCCGAAACAGCTCTTTGCTAGGATTTCCTTCCAAGCTGATTCATGAACAGCCCCAGGCTGTCGCGCCGGAGCAGGAGTCAGAGCGAAAGATAGCTCAGGCCGTGGGAAAAAGCTTCCAGCGCCGTGGCCTGAACGCCACGCGGCTCTTCTGCGCAGCGGGATGGTCGATCGGAAGCTCGATCTCGACGCGCTGGCGCTCGCCGCCGATCTCCAGCTCGACGCGTCTTGTGCCGGCGACGCGACGGCTGGCGGCGACCGTGCCGGCGATGCAGCCGCTGCAGCCGTCGAGCAGATCGACGTCGTGCGGGCGGAAGTAGAGAACCGCCTCTCCGGTCGGCGCATGCGGCGCCTCAAGTCCGATCGGCCGGTCGGCAATCCAGACCTCGCCGTTCTCCACCTTGACCGGCAGCGAGCTCGACTCGCCGATGAAGGAGTAGACGAAGGGCGAGTTCGGCGTGTCGTAGATGTCGTCGGCGGTGCCGACCTGCTCGATGCGGCCCTGGCTCATGACGACGACGCGGTCAGCGAGTTCCAGTGCCTCTTCCTGGTCGTGCGTGACGAAGACGGTCGTGTGGCCGGTGCGATCATGGATCTCGCGCAGCCAGCGGCGCAACTCGCGGCGCACCTGCGCGTCGAGCGCGCCGAAGGGTTCGTCGAGCAGAAGCACCTTGGGTTCGATCGCCATGGCGCGCGCCAGAGCCACGCGCTGGCGCTGGCCGCCGGAGAGCTGCGCCGGATAGCGCTTTTCCAGGCCTGACAGCTGGACGAGGTCGAGCAGTTCCAATGCCCGGCGGCGGATTTCCTGCGCCCGCGGCCGTGCGGCACCGTGCCGGACCTTCAGGCCGAAGCCGATATTGTCGGCGACCGTCATGTGACGGAACAGCGCGTAATGCTGGAAGACGAAGCCGACATTGCGTTCCTGGATCGACTTCTGCGAAGCGTCTTCCTCGCCGAAGAAGATCGCTCCCTTGGTCGGCCGCTCCAAGCCGGCGATCAGCCGCAGCAGCGTCGTCTTGCCGGAGCCCGACGGACCCAGCAGCGCGATGAGCTCGCCGGATTTGATGTCGAGCGACACGTCGTGGAGCGCCGGAAACCGCTCAAACTCCTTGCGCACGTTGACGACGCGAACTTCCATGCAAATCCCTCAGTTCTCTGATGCATATCATTATCCAAAACCGCTATGCACTTTTGGGTGACATGCACCTAGTGTCCGCGTGTCGCGGCGATCTCGGGGCCGTAGCGCATCTCGAGAAGTGTTTTCAAGACCAGCGTCACCAGCGCCAGGCCGGCGAGCAGTGAAGCGACCGCAAAGGCGCCGACGGCGTTGTACTCATTGTACAGGATCTCGACATGCAGCGGCATGGTGTTGGTGAGGCCGCGTATGTGGCCGGACACCACGGAGACAGCGCCGAACTCGCCCATGGCGCGGGCATTGCAGAGCAGCACGCCGTAGAGCAGCCCCCATTTGATGTTCGGCAGCGTCACATACCAGAAGGCTTGCCAGCCGTTGGCGCCGAGCGAAAGAGCAGCCTCCTCGTCGCCATTGCCTTGTTCCTGCATCAGCGGGATCAGCTCGCGGGCGACGAAGGGGAAGGTGACGAAGACGGTGGCCAGAACGATGCCCGGCACGGCGAACAGGATCTGGATGCCATGCGCGTTCAGCCATTCGCCGAGCAAACCTTGAGCGCCGAACAAAAGCACATAGACCAGGCCGGAAATGACCGGCGAGACCGAGAAGGGCAGGTCGATCAGCGTGGTCAGGAACGCCTTGCCCTTGAACTCGAACTTGGCGATGGCCCAGGCGGCCGAAAGGCCGAAGACGAGATTGAGCGGCACCGAGATTGCCGCCACCAGCAATGTCAGCCGGATGGCGGAGCGCGTGTCGGCATCGCCGAGCGATTGGAAATAGGCGCCGACGCCCTTGGCGAAAGCCTCCTTGAACACGATGATCAGCGGCAACAGCAGGAAGATGCCGAGAAAGACCAGCGTGACGGTCGTCAGCGTGATGCGGACGGGACGGCTTTCCGTGACCGCGGCCGACTGGCTCTCGTGGTGCGGTTCATAGGACTTGATCTCTGGATCAGCCATAGCGCTTGCGGCTCCATGTCTGCACGAGGTTGATGAGGAGCAGCATGGCGAAGGACAGCGCCAGCATGATCGCGGCGATCGCGGTCGCGGCCGGATAGTTGTACTCCTCCAGCCGGATGACGATCAGAAGCGGCGCGATCTCGGATTTGTAGGGCAGGTTGCCGGCGATGAAGATGACCGAGCCGTATTCGCCGACACCGCGTGCGAACGCGAGCGAGAAACCGGTGATGACGGCTGGCGCCAGCCCCGGAAATAGGACGCGGGTAATGATCTGGAAACGGCTGGCGCCGAGCGTGGCGGCGGCCTCTTCGACCTCCTTGTCGAGCTCTTCCATGATCGGCTGGACGGTGCGCACGACGAAGGGCAGGCCGATGAACACCAGCGCCACGATGATGCCGAGCGGGGTGTAGGCGACCTTGAGGCCGAGCGGCATCAGCAATTTGCCGAGCCAGCCGGTCGGTGCATAGAGCGTGGTCAGCGCGATGCCGGCGACCGCGGTAGGCAGCGCGAAAGGTAGGTCGACCATGGCGTCGACGACGCGGCGGCCGGGGAAACGATAGCGGACCAGCACCCAGGCGACTAAAGTGCCGAACACGACATTGACTGCCGCGGCGATGAAAGCGGTGCCGAAGCTGATTTCAAGCGCCTTGAGGGTGCGCCGGTCGGTGGCCAAAGCCCAGAAATCGGTCCAGCCGAGCGCGGCCGAGCGCCAGATCAGCCCGGAGAGCGGGATGAGGATGATGAGCGTGAGGTAGGCAAGCGAGAAGCCGAGCGTCAGTCCGAAACCCGGAATGACACTCGGCTGTCTGAATCGCCACCCCGCATGAGCGGGTGCTGTGGTCATGCTGTTCTGGATCGTCCCTTCTTACTCAACCAGATTGCAGTCGCTAGTTTTCGAGGCTCGGCCTCTCACTGGGCTGGCTTATAAATCTGGTCGAATATACCACCGTCGCCGAAATGGTAAGGCTGTGCCTTCTTCCAGCCGCCAAATTGCGGGTCGTCGATGGTGACGAGCTTGATCGCGGGCAGCTTTGCAAGGTCCTCGGCCGGAACCAGTTCGGGCTTGGCCGGGCGATAGTGGTTCTTGGCGATGATGGTCTGGCCTTCCTTCGAATAGAGCCAGGAAAGATAGGCCTCGGCCACCTTGCGCGTGCCTTTGGCGTCGACATTGGCGTCGACGACGGCGACAGGCGGTTCGGCCAGGATCGAGGTCGGCGGGTAGACGATGTCGAAATTGTCGGCACCGAATTCGTCGAGGGCCAGATAGGCGTCGTTCTCCCAGCCGATCAGCACGTCGCCCAGGCCCTTCTGAGCAAAGGTGACGGTCGAACCGCGTGCGCCGCTGTCGAGCACCGGCGCGTTGGCATACAGCTTGCCGATGAATTCCTTGGTCTTAGCCTCGTCATTACCGTCATGCGCGTTGGCGTAGGCCCAGGCCGCGAGATAGTTCCAGCGCGCGCCGCCGGAGGTTTTCGGGTTCGGCGTGATCACCTGGACGCCGTCCTTCACCAGATCGCTCCAGTCGTGGATGCCCTTGGGGTTGCCCTTGCGCACCAGGAAGATGATGGTCGAGGTGTAAGGCGCTGAATTGTTTTCGAATTTCTTGCGCCAGTCGGGATTGATCTTCTTCGACTTGGTCACGATGGCGTTGATGTCGCCTTCGAGCGCCAGCGTCACCACGTCGGCATTGAGCCCGTCGATCACCGCGCGGGCCTGGGCGCCCGATCCGCCATGCGACTGCTGGATGGTGACCGTCTCGCCGGTCTCGGCTTTCCAGTGCGCGGCGAAGGCCTCGTCATAGGCCTTGTAAAGCTCACGTGTCGGATCGTAGGACACGTTCAAGATGGTCGTATCGGCGAACGCGAAACCGAGCGTGCCGAACTGGATAGATGTGGCGACCAGCGCGCCGAGCAGTTTCCTGAAATGAGGTTTGGTCATTCCCGCCTCCGTTGAACTGCAGCGAACTCTAGCGAGTTTATAGAAATTAGATGCATTGAATGTTGCCTTTTTCGCCTGATGAAAGCAATTTTTCGCCGAGATTCGGCTCTTTGAAGAAATAACTTCCTCCTCCGCTTTTGGCTCGGCTCGGCATCAGCCGGCCTAATTAGAAGCGGTCAGGGTCAGGGCAAGCCCCGGCGCATTAATTGGCCGTGACCGGAAAATCGAAACGCTGTTTTGGAAAAGGCTCTTTGGCCAGCGTGAAGTGCCACCATTCGCGCGCATAGTTGCGGAAGCCGGCGGCACGCATGGCGGCAAGCAGCATCTTGCGGTTCGCCGTCGCTTCGGCGGGAAGAGGTCGGTGCGCGGTCTCGCTCATCGGATCGAAGCAGTCAAAACCGGTGCCGAAGTCGAGTGTTCCGACGTCCGGCGCGCCGCAGGCCGGATCTACAGAGCTGTTGTCCGTCTCGGCGATGGCGAGGTCCACGGTCGAGCCGCGCGAATGGCTGGACAATTCGCCGACATAGCCCTTGGCGATAAGATCGCCACGCCGGACGGTCGGATACCATTGCGGGTCCGGCGGGCCGCCTTCTCTTGTCCATCTGACCATATCTGTAACGGCGCGGGCCGGGCGGTAGCAGTCGAAGACGACCAGCGTCAGGCCTTTGGCGGTCATCGTTCTCTGAACGCTGGACAGCGCCTTCGCCGCTTGCGCGGTCAGGATGCAGACAGGCGCGTCATAGCCGTCGACCTTGCGGTGCAGGAAGTTTTCAAGGCTGGCGTAGCGGATGTCCTGGCGGATGGTCGGATCGACATCGGTGAGCCTGAGGAAGCCGACGGGCAGGGGATCGGCAAGGGCCGGGGTGGGGGTTGCGGATAGGAGGATCAGCGTTGCGGTTAGAGCAGCTCCTAATGGAAAGGTATGGCGCGAGGCCCCCCTCTCTGCCCTGCCGGGCATCTCCCCCTCAAGGGGGGAGATTGGCGGTGTCGGCGCCGCGTCCATCCTTCCTGCGTTGATGATTAGCGAAAGCCGCGAAGCGAATAATCTCCCCCCTTGAGGGGGAGATGGCCGGCAGGCCAGAGAGGGGGGCCTCGCACCGGATGTCAGACTAAAAAGCGCACCTCGCAGAATCGCTTGCCGCATCCTATTCAACGAAAACCTTCACGCTCGCCGCGCGGCCGGCGGCGTCGATGACGGTCAGCGTCGAATAGCCGGTACCGTCCGGCTGCCAGGTCGCGGTGCGGCGGCGGTCGATGCCGGCGAGCGGCTTGCCGTTGGCGAGCCAGCGGAACGGCGCGCGGCCGCCCTGCAGCTTCAGCACCAGCGGCGTGGCGTCGGCGGAGTTGGTGCCAAGATCCACGCGGGCGCCATTGGGCGGGAAGATGATGGTCGGCGCGGGTTCGGTGGCGGTGGCCTGCACCAGCCCGTCGGAGCCGGCACCGAAACGGGCGAGCGTCACCGGCAATTCCTCGCGCTTGGGATTGAACACGCCCGGCGGCCGGCCGGGCAACGGCACGCTGGCAAGGCCGCAACGGACGAAACCTTCGAACAGGATCGGTGCCGCCGAGACATAGCCCGACAGACCGGGGACGGGGCTCGCATCGGCGCGGCCGACCCACACACCCAGGACGTAGCGGCCATCGAAGCCGACGGACCAGGCATCGCGATAGCCATAGGAGGTGCCGGTCTTGTAGGCGATGCCGCGCTGCATGGCGCCTTCCGGCGGCTTCACGCCGGACAGGATGTCGTTGATCTGCCAGGCGGCCTGGTCGTCGAGGATGGTGGCTGTGGTGCGCTCGACATTGGCCGGCTCGGTGCCGTCATGCAGCGTGTGCATCTTGCCGCCATTGGCGAGCCCCGTATAGAGCTGCACCAGGTCACGCAAGGTCACGCCGACGCCGCCAAGCCCGATCGCCAGGCCCGGCGCCTCGTTCACCGGCAGGATCGGGTTGACGCCGGCCTGGCGGAACCGCGCCGTCAGCCGCGCCGGACCGACCGCGTCGAGCACGCGGATCGCCGGCACGTTAAGCGACAATTGCAGCGCCTGGCGGATCGAGACGTCGCCCTGGTAGCCCGTGTCGAAATTCTTCGGCCGGTAGCCGCCGAAATCGGCCGGGCTGTCCTCGATGATCATCTCCTGCGCCACCAGCCCTTGCTCGAAGGCCAGGCCATAGATGAAAGGCTTCAGCGTCGAACCGGGCGAACGCAACACCTTGGTCATGTCGATCCAGCCGGAGCGGCTGGCGTCGAAGAAATTGGCCGAGCCGACTTCGCCGAGAATGTCGCCGGTGCGGGCGTCGGCCATCACCATGGCGACGGAAAGTTTCGGGCCGAGCTTCCTGGCGGCATCCCTTGCGACCTGCTCCAGCCCTTGCTGCACGCTTTTGCGGATGGTGAGCTGCAGCGGTTTGCCGGGCACGGCCCTCGGCAGCATGGCGTAGGAGGCGTGCGCGGCCAGCGCCGGCAGTTTTCTGCGCAGGCCGGAGACGTCGTCCAGCGCCGCGCGCTGCGCTTCGCGCTCACCGAGCAGGCCGGCCGAGACCATGCGGGTCAGCACCCGGTCGCGCGCGGCATGCGCTATGCCGAGGTTGCGGTCGGGCCGGCGCTTTTCCGGCAGTTGCGGCAGTGCGACGAGGAGGGCGGCTTCCGACACGGTCAGCCGCTTCGGCTCCTTGCCGAAATAGGCGAGCGAGGCGGCGCGCACGCCCTCGAGATTTCCGCCATAGGGCGCCAGCGTCAGGTAGCGTTCGAGGATTTCCTGCTTGGACAGACGCCGCTCGATCTGGATGGCCCTGAGCATCTGCCTGAGCTTGGAGCCGAGGCTGCGGCTGTCGCGCGGCTCGATCAGCCGGGCAAGCTGCATCGACAAGGTCGAACCGCCCGACACGATGTGGCCGCTGGTGACGAGCTGGCCGGCGGCGCGGCAGAGCGCCAGGACGTCGACACCCCTGTGGTCCCAGAAGCGCTTGTCCTCATACGTCACCAGCATGTCGACGAATTGCTTGTCGACCTGGTCGAGGCGGGTCTCGAGCCGCCAGTAGCCGTCCGGCGTGGCGAAGGCGCGCAGCAAATGGCCGTCGCGGTCCTGCACTTCGGTCGAGACCGTCAGCTTTGCCGGCAGCGGCGGCGGGAAGGCGCGGTCGAGCTCCCAAAGGGTGGCTGCGGCGATCGCCGCAAACCCCGCGAGTGAAGCTGCGGCGATGCCTGTTCGACGGAGAAATTTCTTGGAGAGCATGGCGCTGCCCCTCATCCGCCTGCCGGCACCTTCTCCCCGTATAATGACGGGGAGAAGGAGGCTGGCTGCGATGTCGGCTTCTGTCTTGCGACGTTGCCGATTGGCGAAAGCGTCGACGCAAGCCCCTTTCTCCCCGTCACTATACGGGGAGAAATGTCCGGCAGGACAATGAGGGGCAGCGCCATCGCTATGTCTATCATGCCGCTTACTCCGCCTTCACCTCCATCACGCCGGTGGCGGTGCGGGCCGAATATTGCGGCCGGTACATGTCCTCCACAGTTGCCGCCGGATGGGCGTAGGTGCCGGGCGTCACGGCACGCACGACATAGGCCAGCGTGATGTTGCGGTCGCCGTCGCCTTCGTTCGGATTGAAGGCGGCGACGAAGCGGTCGTCGCGGAACTCCAGATGCGCGGCGTCGGTCTGCGCCAGCCAGGAGAAGTTCGACAATTGCGCGCTGGACACCAGGCTCGGATTGTCGATCTCGAAGCCGGCCGGCAACAGGTCGGTGATCAGCACCCGCGACGGCCATTTGTTCTGCTCATAGACCTTGAGCACGACCACATAGCGCTCGTTCTGCTTGGCCTCCGTGACGTTGGCTTCGGTGCCGTCAAGCTTGTAGTAGGTGCGACCGATGGTGAAGCCGTCGCCGCCGGCGGGCAGCGGATCGACCGGAGCGGCGACCGCGGTCACCACTGCCTGCAGCAGCGTCGCGCCGGTGTTGGCGATGGTGAGCGGGCTGTCGATGAGGTCGCTGCCGGCGACCTGGTCGGAATAGCCGCCCGAATGCGGCGCGCCGTTGACGGAAAGCGTGATGGAATCATTGCCCTCCTTCAGCGCCCTTGCGGCAAGCAGCATCCAGGATTCGTCCTGCGTGCTCGTCCAGCGGGCATCGGCGCGCGCCACGCCCACCAGCTTGATCAGTTGCGGCATGATGCTCGGCACCGGCTTCGATTCCGCCGCCAGGGCCAGCAGCGCCGCGCCGTCACGCAACCGCGAGCCATAGTCCGAGCGGTACCAGTCGTAGTCGGGTTCAGCCTGCGCCAGCCTGAGCGCCGTCTGGAACGTGGCTTCCGAACGCTGCGTGTCGCCGTAGAGTGCCAGGCTCGCCGCCAGTTGCGCGACCGCCATCGGGCTGGAGAAGGCCTCGAGCTGCGTGTCGGCGTAGTAGCGCAGGTCGCCGATCGAGGCCTTCTTGTTGCGGGCAAGCACATAGAGCGCGTAAGCGATATCGCTGCCCTTGTCCTGGACGTCCTGGTCGTAGCCGAGCGAGTTCTGCAGGTTGTTCAGCGCCTGGTTCATCGCCAGCGCGGGAACATCATACTTCTCCTCGCGCGCCCGGGTCAGGAACTCGCTGACATAGGCGTCGAGCCACAGGTCGCCCGAACCCGGGCCCCAGAGGCCGAAGCTGCCGCTTGCCGACTGATAGGAGAGCACTTTGTAGATGGCGTCCTGGATGCGTTGATGCAGGTCCGGATCGCTTTCCATGCCGATGCTCTTGGCCATGTCGTTGACATACAGCAGCGGCATGGCACGGCTGGTGGTCTGTTCGGCGCAGCCATAGGGATAGCGATCGAGCGACATCAACAGCGACGGCACGTCGAGCGCGGACGATTGCGAGACGCCGACGCTGACCGAAGCGCCGTCGAGCACGCTGGCGGCAAGCAGTTCCTTGTCGACCCGCAGCGAGCCGCCATGCGGCTTCAGGTCGACCACCATGCGGTTGGTGACCGGAAGCTGCGCCGGCCGCACCGGCAGATAGAGCGTCTGCTCGACCTGGGTGCCGTCGGCATGCGCCAGCTTGACGGTGACGGAGGCGTCGCCCGCGGTCCTGGCGACCAGCGGGAAGGTGAGCGACTGGCGCTTGCCCTGGGCGAGCGTCAGCTTCTCGGGCAGCGGCTTGTCGCCGGTGGAAAGATCGCCGGTGGTGGTGACGGACAGCGCATAATCGCCGGCCGGGCCGTCGGTGTCGGCTATGTCGAGGCGCATGGTCGCGGCGTCGCCCGGCGCCAGGAAGCGCGGCAGGCCGGCGGTGATCACCACCGGATCGCGCACGATGACGTCGGTCTGGGCATGGCCTACGGCTTCCTTGGTCCAGGCGACCGCCATGACACGCACGGTGCCGTTGAACTGCGGGATGTCGAAGTCGATCCGCGCCTTGCCGTTGGCGTCGAGCTCGACCGGGCCGGAGAAGAAGGCGACCAGCTTTTCGGTCGGCGGGCTGCCCTGCGCCTGCATGTTGGCGCCGTCGCCGCCGGTCCGTATCTTGCCCATGGTGCCGAGCGAGCCGTCGATCAGGCGGCCATAGAGGTCGCGGATCTCCAGGCCCAGCATGCGCTGGCCGAAGAACCAGTCCTCAGGATCGGGCGCCTTGTAGTTGGTGAGGTTGAGGATGCCGACATCGACGGCAGCCACCATCACATAGGCGTTTGTGCCCGGCTGGGCGCCGTTGACCGCAACGGGGATCGACAGCTGCTGGCGCGGCAGGGTCTTTTCCGGCGGCGTCAGCGAGACCGCCAGCTTCTTCGAACCCGGATCGACCGACAGCCACTGGATGCCGATGGCGCGGGCCGGCATGCGCGATTCCTGCGCGTCGCCGGGCCGGAACAAGGTCGCCGTGACATAGGCGCCGGCGCCCCAGTCGTCGCCGACCGGGATGTCGACGGTGCTGCCGCCGGCCGGCACCGAAGCGGTGACGGTCTTCAACAGCTTTTCGGCGCCGATGGTGACCAGAAGTTCGCCGGCAAAATGCGGCGAGACCTTCAGCTTGGCGACTTCGCCGGCGGCGTAGCTGTCCTTGTCGAGGGCGATCTCCAGGCCATCGGGGGTCTCGGTGGTGGTCGAGGCGACATACCAGCCGGCGTCGAACTCATAGCTGGACGCCGGACCGTCGGGGTCGGCGGTCTCGACCTCGAGCCGGTAGCGGCCCCAGTCGACGGGCAGCGACACCGTCGCCTCGCCATCGGCCTTCAGGTCCACCGCGCCATTGGCGACGGCCTTGGTGAGGTTCACTGCCTCGTAGTTCCAGGAATTGTTGGAACGGTACCACTGATAATTGCGCTCGACCTTGACCAGCGACCACTGGGCGCCCTTCAGATCCTCGCGCTTGCCGTTCGGATCGACGGCGATGATGCTGAACTTGGCGGTTCCGCCTTGCGGCACCTCATCGCCTTCGAAATCCGGGCGGATGCCGATGACGTCGCGCTGCGGGCGAACGCCGATGTCGAGCGAGCGCTCGACGGCGCGGCCGCCGGCCTCGCGCATGCGCCCCGTGACCTTGGCGTTGACCAGCTTGGTGGTCGACGGCAACTGGTCGATGGTGATCGGGAAGGTCGCCTTGCCGTCGTCGCCGACGACGGGAAGGTTCGCCAGCGGCGTCACGGTCGGCTCGCTCGACTGCTCGTCGGCGAGGCCGAAGGTGAAGTCCTTGAAGCTGTCCCAACTGCTGGTGGTCGACAGCGTCATCTCGCCTTCGAGCGCAAGGCCCGCGGCCGGCGCGCCGTAGAGAAAGCGGCCGTCGACGGTGGCGTTGGCGGTCTCGCCCTGGGCGATCTCCTTCTTGTCGGCGGTCAGGTCGAACTCGATGCGATCCGGCACGAAATCCTCGACAAGGAACATCTGGCTGGCGACCGGCGACTGCTTGGGATCGGTGTAGATCGACACCGTCCAGGTGCCGCGCATGGCGTTGGCCTCGAGCGGCAGGTCGACGGCATGGCCGCCGGCGGATTCGCCATTGCTGACCACTCGGCGGTTCTCGACACCGTCGGGACGGGTGAAGATGAAGGTCAGCGGCAGGTTCTCGACCGCCTTGGCGGCGCCGTCGCGGGCGAGCGCCGCGACATGCACGTCCTCGCCGGCGCGGTAGATGCCGCGCTCCGTCCAGGCATAGACGTCGAGCGCGCCGGGCGAGGCGCGCCCTTCGACGCCGCGATCCGACAGGTCGAAGCCGGCCTTGCCCATGTCGAGGAAGACGAAGTCGTTGTCGCCCTGCTTGGCCATCAGCACCGCCGGCACCATGCCGTTTTCGCCGCGGGTAAGGCCCGGATTGAAGACGGCGTGGCCCTCGGCGTCCGTGGTCGCGGTGCCGAGGATTTCGTTATTCCTGGCAAGCAGGGTCAGTTCGGCGCCGGAAATCGGCTTGGCCGAGCCCAGCGAACGGGCAAAGACGTTGAGCCCGTCCTGGCCGGTATAGGTTGAGAGGCCGATATCGGAGACGACGAACCACTGCGTGGCGCGCGAGCCGTAATCGTCGCTCTTGTCGTCGACCGGTTGCGCCGTCAGCACATAGACGCCGGGCTTGCGCTGCGGAATCGCTTCATCGACCGGGAAAGAGGTGGTCACTTCCTTGTTGAGATCATTGGCGATGTCGAGCGTGCCGGACCAGACCGGCGCGCCCATCTGGTCGGAAATGGTGGAAATGTCATAGCCGTCGAGCTGATGCAGGAACTGATAGCCGGACAGAAGCTGCGCCAGCGAACGATCGCCGATGCGGTAGAGCGCCATCTTGGCGGCGTTCATGTTGACGGTGACGACCGGAATGCCGCGACGCGCGCCGGCCGGCAGCACGAAGCTGTCGCCGGTGAAGCGGGCGGACGGAGCGCGGTCCTGGACGTAGATCGACAGCACGACGGGCGCGGCGAGCGTCTCGCTGATCGCGGCCGGCAGGCCGGCGCGGAAGGTCACGTCGTAATGCTGGCCGTGCTCCAGGCCTTCGACGCAGATCTGCTTGTCCTTGGCTTCGACGGCTTTGGGCGCGGCATTGTCGACGGTGACGAACTGCGCATAGTCGACGCCGGTCTTGACCAGTTCCTCGGAGAACTGGGCGCAGATGCGCGGCGAGGAGGAATCGGCATCGACGGTATGCTCGACGACGCGGAAACCCTTGCGCGCCTTGAGGTCGGCATAGTCGGCTTGGACGGCGGGCGAGCTCACCAGCGCAAGGCTCGCCTCATAGGCCTGAAGCGACGGACGGAAGAGGTCGCGCTTATCGAGGCCGGCGGCAAGCAGCGCCAGCGCCTCGGCGCGGGTCTTTGCCGTGCGCACCAGCTTGTAGGCGTTGAAGGCCGCCGAGGTGGCGTTCATCGGGAGCGTCGCGGGTTCGGTGGTGTTCGACGCCGGCTCCACGGCCAGTATCTCGTGCGCCAGCGCCAGCCAGAGCGGGCCGTCATCGGGCAGAACGGAGATCGCGGCCTGGTATTTCTGCATGGCAAGGCGATGGTCGCCGGTCAGCGAGGCCTGCTCGGCCGCGGCCTGCAGGGCGGCAAGGCCTTCGGTCGGCTTGTCATAGGCCGGGTCGGTCAGGTGGTTGCGGAACTGCTGGGCCTGGTCGGCCATCCAGTTCGGAAAGAAGGCCAAGGCCGGCGGAGCGCCAATATCGGGGTCGCCATCGACATTCGCGACCTTGCCGGCGACGGCGCCGGTGAAGGATTTCAACTGGTTATAGTCGGATTTGAGAAAGCACCACTTCGCCTTGGTGTTGTAGGTGAAGGCGCGGCAGGCGGTATCGCCGAGGCATGTGGTCTTGCACTGGTCGAGGCTGACATTCTGCTCCGACCTCAGGTCGAAGCCGAAATAGTCGGAATTGTCGGTCGTGACGATTCGCCGGGCTTCGGCCGCAAGGGCCGCCCCGCCCAGGGCGAAAAAGATAAGGAGAAGGAAAGAGAGACCACGAGCCGCGCGCATTGCCATACCACCCTCCAGACATCGCCAGCGTCCGGGCATGATCAAGCTTCGTGCAGGCTTGTCAACGCCGGAGCGCCGCAGGTTTTTCGCCCGCGAACGGTTTCCATGCCGGCCAAAGGCCGGTATTTCGACAGAACCTCTGTGAGACGGATCACACTTTCTTGCGAAATTGCAAAAGGTGTGAATTCCAAGCCCGGTCTATTTCAGACAATTGGATTGTGGCCCCTTTACGAACGTTTCGGAACTTCATTCCAATTTTAGTTTTGTCGACTAGGTTGTCTTAATGCCGGCGCGTGAAACGCAGATGTCAGGAGGGTTCGCGCCAGGGCGCGGGCTTCCGCGTGCCCTGCTTTTCGCGCTCGTCTGCTCGACCGTGCTGGCCGGGGAGATCCGGCCTGCGGCGGCTTTCGAGATTTTCGGCATCAAGCTTTGGGGCTCATCCAAAGACGAGGACGCCGACATCGTCGATCCGCTGCGCTATTCGGTGACCATCGATGCGCCGGATGCCGACAAGGACCTGGTAAAAAAGCTCGAAAACGCTTCGGCGCTGAAAAACGACGAGGACCATCCGGTGTCGGGATCGCTAGGCCTGATGGCCAAGGCGCGCGGCGATCGCGAACAACTGGTCGCCGCGCTCTACGCCGATGCCCGCTACGAAGGCGTGGTCACCATAACGATAGAAGGCAAGTCGATAGACGAATTGCCGCCGGATGCCGAGTTCAAAGGGCCGCAGCCCATTCCGGTCGTCGTCAACGTCGCGCCGGGGCCGAAATTCACACTGGGCAATATCCGGCTGAAGGGCGATGCCGCCGGGCTGGCGAGCGCCGATTTCGGGCTGATCGCCGGCGGCGACGCAAGCTCCGGCGCGGTGCTCAAGGCAGAGGCCCTGATCGTGCGGGCGCTGAAGGAAGAGGGCAGGCCGCTGGCCAAGGTCACGGAGCGCGAGATCGTCGCCGAGCATGCGAGCTCGACGCTGGACGTCACGCTGACGGTGGCCGCCGGCCCGGTCGCAGGCTATGGCGACACCACGGTCGAGGGCACGGAAAAGGTCGATCGCGACTTCACCGAATACATGACCGGGCTGAAGCGGGGCCAGCAATATTCGCCGCAGGAGATCGACGACGCGCGTGACCGGCTGCTCGGGCTCGAGGTCTTCAACAGCGTGACCATCAAGGAAGCTGACAGCCTCGACGCCAATGGCAATATCCCGATCGATGTCCAGGTGAGCGAGCGCAAGCCGCGCTTCTTCGGCCTAGGTGGCACCTTCTCGAACACGGAAGGGCTCGGGCTCGAAGGCTATTGGGGGCACCGCAACCTGTTCGGCCAGGCCGAGAAGCTGCGCATCGACGGGTCGATCAGCGGCATCGGCAGCAACAGCATCTCCGCGCTCAACTATAATGCCGGCGTCATGTTCGAGAAGCCGGGCGTGCTCGGGCCGACGTCGAAATTCTTCACCGGCGTCAAGACGGTGTTCGAACACCCCGACGCCTATGACCATTTCTCGGTGAAGGGTGACGTGGGCGTCTCCTACGACCTCGACAAGAAGCAGCGGGTCTCGGCCGAGTTCGACCTTGATTATTCGCGGATCACCGACGCTTTCGGCAAACACACCTATCTGATCGCCAGCGTGCCGCTGCAATATGTCTATGACAGCCGCGACAACAAGCTGAACCCGACCAGGGGGTTCCGCTTCCTCGCCTATGCCGAGCCGAGCTACGACATATTGAACGGCGCGACCTTCCTGAAGCTGAAGGGCGAGGGCTACACCTACCAGTCGCTCGACACGGCAAGCAGGTTCGTGCTCGCCGAACGCGCGACGCTGGGCTCGATCATCGGCACGGGGCTGCAGAACGTGCCCGCCGACCGGCGCTTCTATTCCGGCGGCGGCGGCTCGGTGCGCGGCTATTCCTACCAGGGCATCGGCCCGAAGGACATTGACGGCCAGCCGATCGGCGGTCTCTCCTTCTTCGAAACCTCGGTCGAGATGCGCATCGGCGTCACCGACACGATCGGCATCGTGCCCTTCGTCGATGCCGGCACGGTCTCGATCAAATCATTCCCCGATTTCTCGGATGTGAAGGTCGGCGCCGGCGTCGGTCTGCGCTACATCACGCCGTTCGGCCCGCTGCGCATCGACGCGGCCGTGCCGCTTAACCGGGATCCGGGCGATCCGCTTTTCGGCATCTATGCCGGCATCGGCCAGGCGTTCTAACGATGAAGATCTTTTGGCGCATCCTCCGCATCTTGATCTACACGCTGCTTCTGCTGCTGGTGGTGGCGGTCGGCGCGCTGTTCGTGCTCACCGGCACCGAAGGCGGCCGCCAGAACCTCGCCGGCCTGATCTCGAGAATGGCTTCGAGCGAGGACCGCAAGGTGACGGTCAGCGGCATCGAAGGCATCTGGTCGGGTCAGCTTCGGCTCGACCACGTGGTGCTGGAAGACCGTGCCGGCCCCTGGATGGTGGCGCGCAAGGTGGCGCTCGACTGGTCGCCGACGGCGCTGCTCTCCCGGAATTTCAATGCCGACCGCTTCGCCGCCGAGCGCATCGAATTGGCGCGGCTGCCGCAGCCGAGCCAGCAGCCGTCTCAGGGCGGCTCGTCCAGCCTGCCGGTGTCGATCGACGTGAAGCAGATCGACCTGCCGGAGATCGCGCTCGGACAGGAGCTTGCCGGCAGCGGCATCGCCGAACTGGCCGCCAAGGGCTCGCTCAACGCCGATCCGTCGCCGCTGGCTATCGAAAGCGTGCTGAACGTCTTCCGCCATGACGGCAAGCAAGGCAATGTCGACGCCAAGATCCATTTCGCGCCGGCCGACAACAAGCTCGACCTCGATCTCAAGGCGTCGGAGCCGTCCGGCGGCATCATCGCCAATCTGCTCAAGCTGCCGGATGCGCCGCCCGTCAACATCGTCGTCTCCGGCAGCGGGCCTTTGGCCAACTGGAGCGGCGTCGGCACCTTCATGGTCGACGGCCGGATCGTCAGCCAGCTGACCGGCCGGCACCAGCTGACCGACAAGGGTCACCGCATCGAGGCCAAGGGCGACGGCGAGTTCGAAGGGTTTTTGCCGGAGAAGATAAAGGCGCTGTTTGCCGGCAAGACGAGCTTCGACCTCGCCGGCACGGCGACCGCATCGGGTGGGGTCGACATCGAGCAGGCCACCATAGAGAGCGACTCCGTGCACGGGGCCGCGACCGGCAATGTCGATCCGAAGGGCGCCAGCGACCTGTCGATCGAGCTCTCCGCCAAGGATAAGCCGGTCACCGTCGATGTCGGCAACAGCGCCGTTCCAATCCTGGTTGCGGTCGAAAAGGCCACGGTGCGCGCCTTCGGCGACGGCAAGGCGCCGATGGTCGATATCGGCACGTCCCTCACGTCGGTCGCCGTCGGCGGCACCCAGCTCAATAACATTACGGGCGCGATCCATTCCGACGGCTTCGACTTCGAAAACCGCAGCGGACCGGTCAGCATCAAGCTCGCCGCCGCCGGGCTGAAGACCGACGTCGCCACACTGGCGCCGCTGGTGACCGGCAAGCTGTCCGCCGATCTTTCCGGCACGATCAGCCGCGAGACCGTGTCTATCGACAAAGGCACCTTGCGCAGCGATGCGCTCAATGCCGGGCTGACGGCAAATGTGGCGCTGGCCGACCTG
Organism: Mesorhizobium sp. WSM3859; assembly: GCF_002295065.1. GTDB lineage: Bacteria > Pseudomonadota > Alphaproteobacteria > Rhizobiales > Rhizobiaceae > Mesorhizobium. Next base: position 676,379 of record NZ_NSGG01000001.1, on the reverse strand, counting down.
TCGATGACGCTGAAGATGAATGCCGACGCCGTCTCCAAGGCGTTGCCGCCGCAGATCAGCTCGCTGCTCGGCGAGCGGGTGAAATTCTCGGCCACTGCCACGCGCGATCCGCAAGGCGCGTTCGCCGCCAACTCGCTGGAGATCAGTTCCGGCTCGCTCAGCGCCAGCGGCACCGGCAGCATGCAAGGAACGGACCTCCAGGCGAGCGTCAAGGGTACGTTGGGCGATGTCTCGCCGCTGTCGTCGCTCGCCGGCACGCCGCTCGCGGGTGGGATCAATTTCGCGCTGAGCGCAAGCGGACCGCGCCTTGCGCCGGATTTCACGGTGTCGGCCGACAGCGCCAGCCTGACGGCGGCCGGCCGCACGGTGAAGGACATCAAGCTCTCGGCCAAGGGCAAGGCCGATGTCGCCAATCCGACCGCCGACATCTCGTTGACCGGCAATGCCGAGGGGCAGGCGCTCGACATCGAGGCTTCGCTGGTGACGGCCGACGGCAAGCGTTCGATCAAGGGGCTCAGCCTGGCGCTCGGCGACAACAAGGTGTCGGGCGATCTCGCGCTCGACGACAAGTTCCTGCCGCTGGGTACGCTGACGCTTGCCGTTCCCGACATCGGACCGCTTGCGGCGCTCGCAAACCAGACCGCCACCGGCGACATCAACGGCACGATCGCCTTTGCCAAGGAGGGCGAGGCGCCGACCGTTACCATCAATGCGGCGAGCACCTCGATCGCGCGCGGCGAACTGGCGGCGAAAGCCATCACCGTCAACGCGCTGATCGCCAACTATCTCAAGGGGCCGGCGATCTCGGGCACGATCAAGGCCGACAATGTGACCTCCGGCAGCACCGTCATCAGCGACATCGGCATCGATTTGAAGCGCGACGGCGATTGGACAAACTTTACCGGCGGCGCCACGGCGTCCGGCATTCCGGCCACCGCCACCGGGCGGGTGAAGATCGCCAAAGGCACGACGAGCGTGGAAATCACGTCCGGCGAGGCGACGGTGCGCGGCATCAAGGCGGCCATCGCCGAACCATCCAGCCTTTCCATCGCCAACGGCGTGACGACAATCGAGAAGCTCGCGCTCAACCTCGGCGGCGGTTCGGCGACGGTTTCCGGCAGCGCCGGTCAGACCCTGGACCTCACGGCCGATCTCGCCAACCTCCCGGTGGCGCTCGCCAATGATTTCGTGCCTGGCCTCGACGGAGCTGGAACGGTGGAAGGCACGGCACATGTCACGGGTCCGTCGTCCAACCCCGACGTGCAGTTCAACGCGAAGGTGGCGGGCGCCGAGACCAGCCAGACCCGGCAGGCGGGGCTCGGGGCGCTGGATCTTGACGCTGCCGGCACTTATACGCTTTCGGGCGGTGTGGCCCTGGATCACGCCACGCTCTCGGGCGAAGGGATTTCAGGCAAGGCCGCCGGCACCCTCAATCCCAATGGCGCCAGCGATTTCTCCCTCGATCTTACCTCGTCCGGGGCCAGCCTGCCTTTGACGGTCGGCAGCGCCGAAAGCCCAATCAAGGTCGAAGTCCAGTCCTTGTCGGCTAAGATGGCGGGCGAAAGCACGCAAGCGCGGCTCGATGTGTCCGCAATCCTGCCTTCCATTGCCGCCAGCCAGGCGAAGGTGGACGGTCTCACCCTGGCGCTGCATTCGGACGCCTTCGACCTCAAGGGGCGGGCGGGTCCGGTATCCGGCACGGTCTCGGTGGATAGGATCGGTCTCGACAATCCCATGCTGGCACCGCTGATCGCCGGCAAGGTGATCGCCAAGGTCAACGGCCGACTGGCTCCCGATGCCGTCGCCGTCAACAGCGGCTCGCTGACCAGCGATGCGCTCAACAGCCAGGTCGCCGGCCGGATATCGCTGGGCGACGGCGCCGTCGACCTCAATATCAAGGCCGATGTCGTTTCTTCCGCCTTGCCGGCGGCGGTGCGCGGCATGCTTGGCGAGACCGCGCAGTTGAGCGGTGCGCTGAAGCGCGATGCCAATGGCAATGTCAATGTCGAAGGACTGAAGCTGAATTCTGGCGCGCTCAGCGCCGATGGGCAGGCGAGCCTTGCCGACGGCAAGTTGGCCGCCGGGATCAGGGGCGCGTTGGGCGACGTTTCGGGGCTGTCGAAAGACGCCAAGGGCGCCATCACCTTTGCCCTCAACGCGCAGGGCCCGGTCACCGCGCCCGACCTGTCGATGACAGTGGAGAGCGACCGGCTCCTCGTGGCGGCGCGCGAGATAACCGGGTTGAAGCTGACGGCGAGCGGCAAGGCCGATGCCGCCAATCCGGCAGCCAACGTGCAACTCACCGGCAATGTCGCCGGGCAGAACTTGCAAGGCAGCGCGGTGCTTGCCACGACCAATGGCAGCCGCGCGATCAACGGGCTTCTGCTGTCGCTCGGACCGAACAAGATTTCGGGCGATCTCGTGCTCGACGACGCTTTCGTGCCGGTAGGCACCGTTTCGCTCGACCTGCCCGATATCGGGCCACTGGCCGCGCTGGCGCTGGAAAAGGCCGAGGGCAATGTACGCGGCACGATCGCCTTTACGAAGGCAGCCAACGGCCCGAATGTCGCGGTCAAGGCGAACACCTCGCAGATCAGGCGCGGCGATCTCTCCGCCAGGAACGTTGCCATCGATGCGCAGATTGCGAACTACATGGCCGCGCCCGTCATTCAAGGCACGGTGCGGGCCGAGAGCGTGACTTCTGGCGGCACAGCCATCACCGGCATCGATGTCGATCTCAAGCGCGACGGCGACTGGACCGGTTTTTCCGGCGGCGCCACCGTCAAGAACATTCCGGCCAAGGCGGCCGGTCGCGTGAAAGTGGCGAACGGCACGACAACAATCGAGCTTGCCTCCGGCCAGGCGACGGTGCAGGGCATCAAGGCCGCGATCGCCCAGGCCTCGACTGTGACCATCGCCAATGGCGTGACGACGCTCGACCGGCTGGTGCTCAACCTCGGCGGCGGCACGGCGACGGTCACGGGCAAGGTCGCGCAGGCGCTCGACATCAACGCCAATCTCGCCAGAGTGCCGATCTCGCTCGCCAACAGTTTCTCGCCAGGCCTCGACGCGGCCGGCTCGATCTCGGGCACGGTCAAGGTCACCGGCGCGCCGGCCAGCCCGTCGGTCGCCTTCAAGATCGATGCTTCCGGTGTGCAGACCTCGCAGACGCGCGGCGCCGGCCTCGGCGGCATGAATGTCTCGTCGTCCGGTACTTTCGCCGGCAACAAGCTCGGCTTCGACGCCAACATCAGCGACGGAGCAGGCCTCGGCCTCAAGGGCGGCGGCTCGGTGACGACGGCAGGCACCCCAACCCTGGCGCTCGACTTCAACGGCAAGGTGCCGTTCTCCTTCCTGGCCGCAAAGCTCGCCGCGCAAGGGCTGGCGCTCAACGGCACCGCCAATGTCGATGTGCAGGTGCGTGGTCCTGCATCCGCGCCGGTTATCAGCGGCAAAGTCACGACATCCGGCGCGCGCCTCATCGATGCGCGCTCCGGCCTGGCGGTGAACGACATCGCGGCCGACGTCTCGATCGGGAGCGGCGTCGCCAGGATCAACCACCTGACCGGAACGCTGTCGACGCGCGGCAGCCTGTCGGCGAGCGGCACCGTGGGCATCACGCCGGCGCAGGGCTTCCCGGCCGACCTGTCGATCAAGCTCACGGACGGCCGCTATACCGACGGCCGGGTGGTGACCGCCAATCTTGGCGGCGACCTGACCGTCAGGGGGCCGCTCGTCTCCGCGCCGGTGATCGCCGGCACGATCAACCTGGCGAGGACGGTCATCACCGTTCCGGAAAAGCTGCCAGGGTCGCTCTCGGCGCTGGATGTGAAGCACAAGAACGCGCCGGCGTCCGTGCGGGCGCAGGACAAAGCGCTGCGCCCGGTGACGTCCGGCGGCAGCAGCAACAGCGGCAGCGGCCTGACGCTCGACGTGACGGTGAACGCGCCGAACCAGATTTTCATCCAGGGCAGGGGCGTCGATGCCGAACTCGGCGGCTCGCTGAAGCTGACAGGCCCGGCTTCGGCGCCGAGGGCGATCGGCACCTTCACCCTGCAGCGCGGACGGCTAACGATTCTCGCCAAGCGGCTGACATTCAAGGAGGGTACGGTCGGGTTCCAGGGATCGCTGGTGCCTTACCTCAATCTCACGGCGACCACGACGACAAGCAGCGCCACCGTGACAATCGTGGTTTCCGGCGAGGCGACCAATCCGAAATTCAACTTCTCCTCTGTTCCGGCGCTGCCGGAGGATGAGGTGCTGGCACAGCTAATCTTCGGCCGCTCGATGTCTAACCTTTCGCCTCTGCAAATCGCCCAACTCGCGGACGCTGCTGCGCAATTGGCAGGCGCCGGCGGCACGACCTCGCTGCTTGACAATTTGCGCAACGCGATCGGCATCGACGATCTCGACGTGACGACGGACGAGAAGGGCGGCACCGCGGTTTCGGCCGGCAAATACCTCAACGACCGCACCTATGTGACCATACAGAAGGGCGACAAGCCAGGCTCCGGCAAGGCGACGATCGATCTCGATGTCGGGAAGGGCGTTAAGCTGCGCGGCGAGGCCAACGACGCCGGCGAAGCAAAGGGCGGTGTCTTTTACGAACGCGAATATTGAGGTTGCGCCGCCCATCTCCTGACCTACCGAACGTACTGCTCGCCACGGCCATGGGGCCATTATCCTTGTAAAATGTATTGATTTAATCCCCCGCGCCGATTTTTTGGGAAATCCGCGTTGCGATAACAAATTTGCGTCAAGACTGTCGCTATCGCGCGAACCGGGTTGCATCCAAAGATGCACATTCCCTAACATGTTCCTAGCCCAAACCGTCTTTTGACAAGGCGGTCAGGATGCGGAATGTTAAAAGGCGGAAAGCCAACAATGGGAGCAAGTCATGGCAATCTATACAAGCAACGGTGATCGCGTTCCGGATCACATCCTAAAAATGGCCGAAGAAGCCAAGGCGGGAAAGGTGGATCGTCGCGAATTCCTGGCGCTCGCCAGCGTTTTCGGAGCGTCCACGGCGATGGCCTACGGCCTGATCGGCCTCGCCGATCCGACCCCAGCAAGGGCCGAGGACGTGCAGGGCAAGAAGGGCGGCGTCCTGAAGGTCGCACTGTGGGTCAAGGATCCGAAGGACCCGCGCAAGTCCGACTGGTCGGAGATCGCCAACGCCGAGCGTCAGGCGCTCGAGCCGCTGGTCAAATACACCACCGAATACACGTTCCGTCCCTATCTGCTCGAGAGCTGGGACGTGAACGATGACGCGACCGAGTACACGCTGCATGTACGCAAGGGCGTGACCTGGTCGAACGGCGATGCTTTCACCGCCGACGACGTCCTCTTCAATCTCAAGCGCTGGGCCGACAAGAAGGCCGAAGGCAACTCGATGCCCGGCCGCCTCGGCACGCTGGTCAAGGACGACAAGCTCGACGAGAGCGCCGTGACCAAGGTCGACGACATGACCGTCAAGCTGAAACTCGGCAAGCCGGACATCGCGCTGATCCCGAACATGTGCGACTATCCGGGCCTGATCGTCCACAAGAGCTTCGACGAGAAGGGCGGCGATTTCAAAGCCTGCCCGATCGGCACCGGCCCGTTCGAGCTCGTTTCCTACGACGTCGGCCAGAAGGTCGTCTACAAGCGCCGCGCAGACAACAAGTGGTGGGACGGCGAGGTGTTCCTCGACGGCATCGAGTTCATCGACTACGGCACCGATCCTGGCGCCATGGTCAGCGCCTTCGAGGCTGGTGAAGTGCACACCAATTTCGAGACCACGGCCGACTATGTCTCGATCCTCGACGGCATGGACCTGGTGAAATCCGAGGTGGTGACGGCTGCGACCATCGTCTGCCGCACCAATGTCAACAACAAGCCGTATGACAACCAGAAGGTTCGTCAGGCGCTGCAGCTCGGCGTCGACAACGCCGTCGTCCTGCAGCTCGGCTACGGCAATGCCGGCACGCCCGCCGAGAACCATCACGTCAGCCCGATCCATCCGGAATATTTCGAGCTGCCGAAGATCAAGCGCGACGCCGCCAAGGCCAAGGCCCTGATGGCGGAAGCCGGCCAGGCCGATTTCGAGCACGAGCTGATCACGGTCGACGAGGACTGGCACAAGAACACCGGCGACGCGGTCGCCGCCCAGCTGCGCGACGCCGGCATCAAGGTGAAGCGCACGGTGCTGCCGGGCTCGACCTTCTGGAACGACTGGACGAAGTATCCGCTGTCGATGACCAACTGGAACATGCGCCCGCTCGGCGTGCAGGTTCTGGCGATCGGCTATCGCACTGGTGAAGCCTGGAACGAGACCGCCTGGTCGAATCCCGACTGGGATACCAAGCTCAACGCCGCGCTCGCGGTCGCCGACGCGGCCAAGCGCAAGGAAATGATGAAGGACATCGAGCAGATCCTGCAGGATTCCGGCATCATCATCCAGCCGTACTGGCGCAAGCTCTACTGCCACTCGACCAAGGCGGTGCAGAACTTCAAGATGCACCCGACCTACGAGCACGACTACGGCAAGGTCTGGCTGGAACAGGCCTGATCCGAGCGAACGGACAAAGGGGCGTTTGGCCCCTTTGTCCCCTTCCTCACGTGACCCGGAACCGGAGAGCCGCTGCAAAAAAGTTGCGGACTCATCGAGCGGGGTCATGCAATAAACTGGGTTGATCGCATTCGAAGGTCTGTTTGCTGGCTTGCTCCGCATCGCGGCGGAGCCGTCCGTCATCAGGCTCCCCAACCGATCGGCAGGGGTCCGCCATGCTTTCTTTCATACTGAGACGCCTCGGCACCATGGCGCTGACGATGCTGTGCCTGACCCTGATCGTCTTCTTCCTGATCAATCTCGGTCCCAATCTGAAGAAGCTGGCAATCAGCCAGACCGAGATGCACACCTCCGCCGAACAGCTGGAAAGCTGGCTGGTCAACCATGGCTACCGCCAGAATTTCTTCGTCCGCTACGGTCAGTGGCTGGGCATCCTGCCCAAGCAACCGATCACCGATCCGGCGACCGGAAAGCCGGCGCAGCGCTTCTCTTTCTGCAACGATCCGGTCGTGCCGACCTTCTCGGGCGTCCTGCAGGGCGATTTCGGTTGCTCGACCAAGTTCAAGACGACGGTCGGCGCGAAGCTTTTCCCAGCCCTCGGCGCCACCGGATTGCTGATGTTCTGGGTGCTCGCGGTGATGGTGCCGATCTCGCTGCTGATCGGCATCCTTGCCGGCATGCGCGAGGGCTCGCGCACCGACCGCACGCTCTCCGTCGCCTCGATCGCCTCGACGGCGACGCCTGAATATGTCTCGGGCGTCATCTTCACCGTCATCTTCGCCTCGTGGCTGGGGTGGCTGAACGGCTCTGCGGCCTCGGCGAGCCAGGGCCTCACCTTCTACAATTTCACCCTGCCGGTGATCACGCTGGCTATCTACGGCATCGGCTACATCGCGCGCATGACGCGTGCCTCGATGGTGGAGGTGATGACGCAGCAATATATCCGCACTGCCCGCCTCAAGGGCCTCTCCTTCGGCAGCGTGGTCGTCAAGCATGCTCTGCGCAACGCTTTGATCGCGCCGTTTACCGTCATCATGCTGCAGTTTCCCTGGCTGCTCACCGGCGTCGTCATTGTCGAGGTGATGTTCCGCTACCAGGGGTTTGGCTACACGCTGGTCGAGGCTGCCGGCAACAACGACATCGACCTTCTGCTCGGCTGCTCGCTGGTTTCGGTGTTCATCGTCTTGATCACGCAGCTCATCTCCGATGTCGGCTACGCGTTCCTCAATCCGCGCATCAGGGTTCAATAAGGGGCAGGGCCGATGCAGACCGAGTATATCAATGCCTTCGACATCGTTGTCGGCGTGCTTTGGCGTTTCTGGCCGGTGTGGATCGCGTTGATCCTGGTGATGGGTGTCAGCTTCGCCTACAAGAAGCGGCTGGGCCTTTACGGCCAGCTCTTCGACAGCGGAGTCGGCATCGCTGGCGTCTTCATCTGCCTGTTCTGGCTGTTCACGGCGATCTTCGCCTCGACCATCTCGCCCTTCGATCCCCTGGCGCAGGTCTCGATCATGAAGGACGCGCTGCCCGGCGCGGTCGAGCCGGGGTCCAAGCTCATCTATTATTTCGGCGGCGACAAGCTGGCGCGCGACGTGTTTTCGCGCATGGTCTATGGCAGCCAGATCGTGCTGATCATCGCGCCGGCCGCCACCGGCTTCGCGCTGATGGTCGGCATCACGCTCGGCCTGCCGGCCGGTTATTACGGCGGCAGGATCGACACGCTCTTGTCCTTCCTCGCCAATCTGGTGCTGGCTTTCCCGGTGATCCTGTTGTTCTACCTCTTGGTGACACCGGGCATCATGGACACGCCCATCCCCTATGCGATGGCGGGGCTGTTCTTCCTGTTCCCGATCATCTTCTTCAGCGTCCTGTTCTGGACGCGGTTCAAGAACCGGCCGGACCGGCTCTATATCCTGCTCGGTATCACGCTTGTCCTCGGTGGCTGGATCTATGTCGGCCTGGTCTTCGACAGGGACCCGCTGCACATCGTCCACATCGATCCGAACCAGCTCAACATCTTCGTGGCGGTGGTGTTCGCCTCCAGCCCCGGCGTGTTCCGCATCGTGCGCGGGCTGACCATGGACATCAAGACGCGCGACTATGTGGCGGCGGCGCAGACGCGCGGTGAATCGCCTTGGTACATCATGCTGTGGGAGATCCTGCCCAATGCGCGCGGACCGCTGATCGTCGATGCCTGCCTGCGCATCGGCTATACGACGATCCTGCTCGGCACGCTCGGCTATTTCGGCCTGGGCCTTGCCCCGGAAAGCCCCGACTGGGGCACCGCGATCAAGGACGCCAGCCGGCTGCTGCGTTCCTTCATCCACCCGGCGCTGCCGCCGACGATCGCCCTGATGTCGTTCGTGCTGGGGCTGAACCTTTTGGCGGACTCGCTGCGCGAACAGTCGATGAAGGATTGATGACTGGGGCTGAGGCCCCACGGGGGATGATCCCGAAAAGTGGGACCCGGTTTTCGGACAGGATCATGCCCAAACGAGAAACCAAGGATTGGAGCGACCCATGAACGAGGCAGTTCGAGATCCAGCCAAGGCGACCGGTCAGCCGATCATCGAGATCGAGAACCTCTCGATCTCCTTCTTCACCCGCAAGGGCGAGATTCCGGCGGTGATGGATTTTTCCTGCACGGTGATGCCCGGCGAGGCGATGGGCATCGTCGGCGAGTCCGGCTGCGGCAAGTCGACCGTGTCGCTCGGCATCATGCGCGACCTCTCCAACATCGGGAAGATCGTCGGCGGGCGCATCAAGTTCCAGGGCCGGGACATGGGCGAGATGTCCGACGAGGAACTGCGCGCCATCCGCGGCAACAAGATCGCCATGATCTATCAGGAGCCGATGGCGAGCCTCAATCCGGCGATGAAGATCGGACAGCAGCTGATGGAAGTGCCGCTGATCCACGACAAGGTGTCGAAGGAGGAGGCCTACAACAGGGCGCTGGAGATGGTGCGCGCGGTGAAGCTGCCCGATCCCGAGCGCATGATGCGCTCCTATCCGCACCAGCTTTCCGGCGGCCAGCAGCAGCGCATCGTCATCGCCATGGCGCTGCTGTCGAAGCCGGCGCTCTTGCTGCTCGACGAGCCGACCACCGCGCTCGACGTCACCGTCGAGGCCGGCATCGTCGAGCTGGTCAAGGGCCTGGGCGAGAAGTTCGGCACCTCGATGATCTTCGTGTCGCACAATCTCGGCCTGATCCTGGAGACCTGCGACAGGATCACGGTGATGTATTCCGGCGAAGCGGTCGAGACCGGCAAGATCAAGGACGTGTTCGACCGGATGCGCCATCCCTATACGCAAGGGCTGTTCCGTTCGATCCCGCTGCCCGGCGCCGACAAGAACTCGCGGCCGCTGATCTCGATTCCTGGACAGTTGCCGCTGCCGCATGAGCGGCCGAAGGGCTGCAATTTCGGGCCGCGCTGCCACCATTTCGTCGAGGGCGTCTGCAACGCGGCGGAAATCCCGATGGTTCCGGTCGAGGGCCATGAGGGGCATTTCTCGCGCTGCGTGCGCTTCAACGAGATCGACTGGGAGGCGCTCCCGCCCGGCGCCAAGAAGGTCAATGAAAAGGTCGAGCCCGGCGCGCCGGTGCTGAAGATCCAGGACCTCAAGAAATACTACAAGGTCGGCGGCAGCGAGGTGTTCGGCTCCAGCGAAGGCCGCGTCGTCAAGGCCAACGAGACGATCTCGTTCACCGCACGCGAATCCGAGACGGTGGCGATCGTCGGCGAGTCCGGTTGCGGAAAGTCGACGCTGGCCAAGGTGCTGCTCGGCCTCGAAACCGCCAGCTCCGGCACGGTGACCTTGGCCAACAAGGAAATCCAGTCGACGGGTATCGAGAGCCGCGGCGTCGACACCGTGTCGTCGATCCAAATGGTGTTCCAGAACCCGTTCGACACGCTGAACCCAAGCCATAGCGTCGGCTCGCAGATCATCCGCACGCTGGAAAAGTTCAATGTCGGCAAGACCGTCGCCGAGCGGCGCCAGCGCATGCTGGAGCTGCTTGACCTGGTGAAGCTGCCCAGGGCGTTCGAAACCCGCAAGCCGCGCCAGCTGTCGGGTGGCCAGAAGCAGCGCATCGGCGTCGCGCGCGCCTTTGCCGGCGACGCCAAGGTGGTGGTGGCCGACGAGCCGGTCTCGGCGCTCGACGTCTCGGTGCAGGCGGCGGTGACCGAGTTGCTGATGGACATCCAGCGCAAGAACAAGACCACGATGCTGTTCATCAGCCACGATCTGTCGGTGGTGCGCTACATCGCCGACCGCGTCGTCGTCATGTATCTCGGCTATATCGTCGAGCAGGGCACGACCGACCAGATCTTCTCGCCGCCCTACCATCCCTATACCGAGGCGCTGCTGTCCGCGATCCCGATCGCCGACACCAGCGTGGTCAAGAAGCACATCGTGCTCGAAGGCGACATTCCCTCGGCGATGAACCCGCCGACCGGCTGCCCGTTCCAGACGCGCTGCGGCTACAAGAAGCTGGTGCCGGACAATCTATGCGAGACGAAGGTGCCGCCGGTGAAGAATCTCGGCGGCGGCCATACCAGCCTGTGCTGGCTTTCGGACGATGTGCTCGCCAAGATGGAGCAGGTCATCAAATTCGACAAGGAGCACGCGGCGCATGAGGGCGTGCCGGATGACGCGCCGCATGTCGCGGGGCCGGGCCTTGCCGGAACGGCGCCCAAGCGGCCGCGTGGCAAAACAGGCACCGCTGCAGCCGATGAGATCGGAGATGCCGTGGAGCAGGGCGAGGCCGGCATGCGAGCCCGCCGCCACGAAGTGCGCGACGAGGTTTCGGAAACCGGTGTTCCAAAGCCGAAGGACACGACAAGGCGGCACTAGACCAAGCGAAGGGTCAACTGCCGCATTGCCTTAGCTGCGCTGCGTAGTCGCGGGCCATCTGGTCGGTGGCGCGCGCGTAGCTTTGCACGCCGGCGTCGCCGCGATTGCCGCGGCCATAGGCGGTCCAGCCGAGATAATAGGCCAGATAGAGATTATAGGTGTCGTTACGGGCGACACCGAAGGTGTCGGCGGTCTTGGAGTGATACCAGCCGACGAAATCGATGGCGTCGGCGAAGCGCGTGCGGCGCGCCGCCCAGTTGCCTGTCTCACTTTGATATTGCGACCAGGTGCCGTCGAGCGCCTGCGAGTAGCCGGTGGCGCTCGAGACATGCGTCCACGGAATGAAGCCTAGCAGCTTTGTGCGCGGCGGACGGGCATTGCTCTTGAAGCCGGATTCCTTGCGCACCGTCGCCATCAGCACGGGGACGGGAATGCCGTATTTCTGCTCCGTCCGCTCGGCGGCGGACTGCCAGTTGTCGAACCAGCCGTCATTCTGGTCGAAGACGGCGCAGACATTGTTGATGTGGCTGGGCGCCGTCGCGCAGGCCGAAAGCGCCAGCAGCACGGAGACAGCGACAATTTTACTAAAACTCGACCTACGCATCGGGAGACGAATAGGCCGAAATCATAAAAGGAGTCTTGCCGTCTTCCTTAACGCGGGCGTGGCCGCGTGAAAAATCGATTGTTGATGTTGCGACTATTTATGTCGTTATCCTTTTCATCGGTTTCGGAAAAATGCCGCCTAGGCTAAAATCACGCCGGCAAATGGCGAATTCCTGACAGCTCGCGTGGGATGCCGGCGCTCTGATGCGCGCATGAGCGAACCAAGACGCAAGCGCGGCGCCGAGCGCACCAGCAACCGCGGGCCAGCCGCCATCCCGCAATTGCCGCGGCGGCGGGTGGAGAATCCTTACCCGCCGATGGCGCTGCTCTCGGCCGACCAGATCGAGGCCATCCACCGGGCCTCGATGCATATACTGGAGAATTTCGGCATCGAGGTGATGAGTCCTCGGGCGCTGTCGCTGTTCGAGCGCGCCGGCGCCAAGATCGACCACGGGTCGATGAATGTGCGCATCGACCGCGGCATGGTCGAAGAGGCGTTGAAATCGACGCGCAGCAGCTACACGCTTACCCCGCGCAACCCGGCTCGAGTCATCCATCTCGGCGGCAGCACGATCAACTTCACGATGGTGGCCGGGCCGCCCAATGTACACGACATGGAGCGAGGCCGTCGCGCGGGCAACATGCCCGACTATCAGGATCTTATTCGGCTGGCGCAGCACTTCAACTGCATCCACATGCTGGGCAACCAGGTCTGCGCGCCGATCGAGTTGCCGGCGAATACCAGGCACATGGACACCTATTTCGGCAATCTGACGCTGACCGACAAATGTTTCCATGTCTCGGCGATCGGCCGGGGCAGGGCGCTCGATGGCATCGAGATGATGGCGATCGCGCGCGGGCTGACGCTGGATGAGATGGCGCGGGACCCCGGCGTCACCACCATCATCTCGGTCAACTCGCCGCGCCGTTTCGACGAGATGATGGCCGAGGGGCTGATAACGATGGCCGAATACGGCCAGTCGGTGGCGGTGACGCCGTTCACGCTGATGGGCGCGATGAGCCCGGTGACGCTTGCCGGCGCGCTCGCGCAGCAGAATGCCGAGGCGCTGTTCGGCATCGTGCTGACGCAACTGGTGCGTCCCGGCGCGCCGGTGATGTATGGCGCCTTCACCTCCAATGTCGACATGAAGTCGGGCGCGCCGGCCTTCGGCACGCCGGAGAACACCAAGGCCAACATTGCGTCCGGGCAGTTGGCGCGGCGCTATAACCTACCCTACCGCACCACGCCGGGCTCGGCCTCCAATGCCGCCGATGCGCAGGGCGCCTATGAGACGATGATGGCGCTGTGGGGCGCGGTGCTCGGTCACGGCAATCTGGTCTATCATGCGGCCGGCTGGCAGGAGGGCGGGCTGACGGCTTCGTTCGAAAAGCTCATCATCGACGTCGAGATGATCCAGCACATGATGGAATTCCTGCGGCCGATCGTTGTCGACGAGGCGGAACTGGCGGTGGACGCACTGGGCGCGGTGCCGACAGGGGGCCATTTCTTCGGCGAGCCGCACACGCTGGAGCGCTACGCCACCGCTTTCTACCAGCCGATGCTCTCCAACTGGCAGAATTACGAAGCCTGGCAGGAGGCCGGCGGGCTCGACACGACTGCGCGCGCGACGCGGCTGTGGAAGAAGGCGCTGGAGGAGTATGTCGAGCCGGTCATCGATCCGGCGGTGCGCGAGGCGCTCGAGGCCTATACGGCGCGGCGCAAGGAAGCGATCGGGCAAGGCGAGCCGTGATGCTTCCCATTTTGAGTCAACGCCCTACCATCCTGAATCCGCTTAACCGTCTAACATCCTGATATTAGAGAAAACCCATGAAGTCGCATGCAAAGGTCGTGGTCATCGGCGGCGGTGTCGTCGGATGCTCGGTGCTGTTTCATCTTGCCCGCCATGGCTGGACCGATGTCGTGCTTCTGGAACGCGACGAGTTGACTTCCGGTTCGACCTGGCATGCGGCCGGCGGCATGCACACCATCAATGGCGATCCCAACGTCGCCAAGCTGCAGAAATACACGATCTCGCTCTACAAGGAGATCGAGGAGCTTTCGGGACAGGCGACCGGCGTGCATCTCACCGGCGGCGTGCTGCTGGCCGCGACCGAGGCGCGGCTCGACTGGCTGCGCGGCGTGGTGTCGAAGGGCCGCTATCTCGGCATCGATCTCGAAGTGATCTCGGCGAGGGAAGCGGCCGAACTGATGCCGCTCATCGATCCCAGCCAGTTCGTCGGCGCGGTGCGCAACAAGGAGGACGGCCATCTCGATCCGTCGGGGGTGACGCACGCCTATGCCAAGGCCGCTCGGAAACTGGGCGCCGAGGTCGAGCGCTTCACCAAGGTCGAGGACATCGTGCGCCGCCCCGACGGGCTGTGGCGCGTCATCACCAACAAGGGCGATGTCATTGCCGAGCATGTCGTCAATGCCGGCGGGCTGTGGGCGCGCGAGGTCGGCCGCATGGTCGGGCTCGAGCTGCCGGTGCTGGCGATGGAGCACATGTACCTCATCACCGAGGACATGCCGGAGGTCGCCGACTGGAACAAGAAGACCGGCACCGAGATCATCCACGCAGTCGACTTCGATGGCGAGCTCTATCTGCGCCAGGAGCGCGGCGGCATGCTGATGGGCACCTATGAGAAGGCGAACAAGGTCTGGTCCGAATTCCAGACGCCGTGGAATTTCGGCCATGAATTGCTGGAGCCGGACATAGATCGCATAGCGCCGTCGCTGGAAGTCGGCTTCCGCCATTTCCCGGCCTTCCAGAAGACCGGCATCAAGCAGATCATCAACGGTCCCTTCACCTTCGCGCCGGACGGCAATCCGCTGGTCGGCCCCGTGCGCGGACTGCCGGGCTTCTGGGTCGCCTGCGGCGTCATGGCCGGCTTCAGCCAGGGCGGCGGCGTCGGCCTCGCGCTCTCCAACTGGATGATCGAGGGCGATCCGGGCGCCGACATCTGGGCGATGGACGTGGCGCGCTATGGCGACTGGGCGACGATGGCCTATACCAACGCCAAGGTGCGCGAGAATTATTCGCGGCGTTTTTCGATCCGCTTCCCGAACGAGGAACTGCCGGCCGGGCGACCGCTAAAGACGACGCCTCTCTATGACACGCTTAGCGCCAGGGGCGCGCAATGGGGTGTGTCCTACGGGCTCGAAGTGCCGCTCTGGTATGCGCCGGAAGGCGTCACCGACGAGTTTTCCTGGCGGCGTTCGACCGACTTCGACCATGTCGGCAGGGAAGTCGCGGCGGTGCGCAACGGCGTCGGCCTGTCTGAAATCTCGAACTTCGCCAAATACAAGGTGACGGGCGAGGGCGCTGCGGCCTGGCTTGACCGCATCTTCGCCTGCAAGCTGCCCAAGCGCGGCCGCATGACGCTGGCGCCGATGCTCAAGGATGACGGCAGACTGATTGGCGATTTCACTTTAGCCAATATCGACGACCGCGAGTGGTTCATTGCCGGCTCAGGCATCGCCGAGCAATATCACATGCGCTGGTTCGAGGCGCATCCGCCCAAGGATGGCTCGGTGCGGATCGAGGCGCTGGGACAGAAGCTCACCGGCCTTGCGATTGCCGGGCCAAAGGCAAGGGAGGTACTCGGCAAAGTTACCCGCGCCGATGTTTCCAACGCGGCGTTCCCGTTCATGGCGGTTACGAGAATGGATATCGGCATGGCGCCGTGCCTTGTCGGCCGCGTCAGCTATACCGGCGACCTCGGCTATGAAATCTGGGTAGCGCCGGAATATCAGCGCGCCGCCTACCAGGCGCTGGTCACCGCGGGCGAGGAATTCGGCATCGGCCTGTTCGGCTCGCGCGCGCTGAACGCGCTGAGGCTGGAAAAGAATTACGGCTCATGGGCGCGCGAATACCGGCCGATCTACGGGCCGGTCGAGGCCGGGCTCGACCGTTTCGTCGCCTATGGCAAGGACGCCGATTTCATCGGCAAGGAGACAGCGCTTGCCGAGCGCAAGCAAGGCGGCAAGCTTCGGCTGCGCAGCTTCATCGTAGAGGCCACCGATGCCGATGTGATCGGCGACGAGGCGATCTGGCATGACGGCGTCGTGCGAGGCTGGGTCACGTCGGGTGGTTACGCGCACAATTCGAAGAAATCGGTCGCCATGGGCTATGTGCCGAAGGAGATCGCCGACAGAGCGGACGGGTTCGAGATCGAGATCCTCGGCAAGCGCCACGCGGCGCGCATCCAGACGGCGCCGCTGTTCGACGCAAATTTCGAGCGGATGCGCGGCTAGAGCAATTCCAGGAAAAGTGCGAAGCGGTTTTCCGTCCGGAATTGCGTCAAAACAAAAAGCCTCCTGGCGCGCATCCTGCCATCAGGCCTTGGCGTTCTCGCGATTATCCAGCGCGAAGGCGCCCGAACCGGCAAAGAACAAATAGAGGAAGACGAAGCAGAACAGGATGGCCGCGTCGCCGCCATTGTTGGCCGGGAAGAAGTCGCGCGGGAAATGCGCCATGAAATAGGCGATGGCCATTTCGCCTGCGAGAAGGAAGGCGACCGGGCGGGTGAAGAGGCCAAGCGCCAAAAGGATGCCGCCGGAGAATTCGAGAATGCCGGCCGCCGTCGTCAATCCGGTGAGGGCATGCGGCTCGGCGCTGGCCGGGAAGTTGAACAGTTTCTGCGAGCCATGTTCGATGAACTGCAGAGCGGTCATGATGCGCAATATGCCCAGCGCCTGCGGCCGGTATTGAGCAAGGCTTTCGAAAAGCTTCATCTAAACTCCAATTTTACCCCCTGTCCGGCCATAAATTATCGCCCGGCAGCGGACCACTCACTTCCCATGGCCCGCCATCAACAATCAGTGAGTGGAAACGGTTTCAATCCCCGATATTTCTTCTCGCCATGGTTGCAAATCTATCCTTATGGTTGTATCTCTGCGTGATGCGTCGAACCCAAGCGAGTCCCTTCATCATGAGAAAAGTCATCATCGGCCTCATCGCAATCTTTGCTGGCACCAGCTTCGCCATGGCCGCCGATACCGGCTGCGATGCCTTCAAATGGCCGGTCGAGCGCGAGCAGGCGCTGTTTCCGGAGGCGCCCGCAGCCCAATCGGGCGCCACGCTGACGGTCGGGGAAGCGGTGGATCTCACGCTCGCGGCGGTCGATACGGTCCCCTTTGAGGTGCCGCCGCAGCATGCGCCGGCAGCCGGCACCTTCGGCGCGACGGCAAATGTGACCGTGCCGCCGGAAGGCGATCTGCAGCTCAGCCTGTCCGATGAGGCCTGGGTCGATGTCGTGCAGGATGGCAAGACGGTCAAATCGGCGGCGTTCAGCGGCGTGAAGACCTGTCCGGGCATCCGCAAGAGCGTGCGCTTCAAGCTCGCGGGCGGCGCCGCGATCATCCAGGTCAGCGGCGCGAAAAAGGCCGATCTGAAGCTGGCGGTGCTGACGCCGGAGTGACGCAAATGGATAACGCTGGCGGGACAGCGCCCCCCTCTGTCCTGCCGGACATCTCCCCCACAAGGGGGGAGATTGGCAGCTTCTACCGAACCGCCGCCAACAGGGCGAAATGCGCGCCTTGCGGGTCTTGGCACTGGATGATCCACTGGCCGCTCGGCACGTCCATCGGTCCCATGATGACCTTGCCGCCATTGTCGGTGACGCGCTTGGCGGCGGCATCGATGGCGTCGACGTTGAAATAGAACTGCCAGACGGGAACCGGAATCTGCGGCGGCTTGTTCATCATGCCGCCGCCGGATTCCGGGCCGGCGCCGAAGGTTTTGTAGATACCCATCTCGCCCATGTCGAACTCGCCGGCGCTCTCCCAGCCGAACTGGCTGGAATAGAAATCGAAGGCTGCCTTCCAGTCCGAGGTGTAGAGCTCATGCCAGCCGACATGGCCGAGCGTGGTCGCCGGCACCGGCGGCTGGTCGGGCTGATTGGGCTGCAAGAACATGAAGGCGGCACCCTGCGGGTCGGCAACGACCGCGAAGCGGCCGACGCCCGGAATGTCGTCCGGCGCGCGGTGCACCGCACCGCCGGCATTCTTGAGCGCCTGCGTCGAGGCGTCGACATCCTTGGTGTGGATGTAGCCCATCCAGGTTGGCGGCATGCCCATCTTGGCGGGTTCTTCCGGCATAGTCATCAGCCCGCCGACGCCGCGCACGGCTGAGTTCACGACGATGTAGCGGGGCATGCCGGGCGCCTTGTCGAAGGGCTCGGCCTTCCAGCCGACCACGGCCGTGTAGAAAGCCTCGGCGGCGTCGAGGTCGGTGGTCATCAGTTCGTACCAGAAGAAAGGTTGCGGGGATTTCGGCATGGTCGGTCTCCTCACCGGTTCAGGCAGCGATCGCGGTTCGATCCATCCTAGGACGATCCTGGCGACAGAAATCCGACATCTGGGCCGAAAATCCTGGTCGGCAAGGCGCTCCGTCCCCTGATCTTGCGTAGCCAGCGCTTTTCGACTTTGCTGCGGTCAAAGAGGGGCTTGTTTCCATGCGCCAGATGTCGCTCACGCCCGAGCTTGTCGCGCTTTGCCATCGCGAGGAGATCGATCCCGGTCCAAGCGGAGAGTGGACGCAGCTCAGCGACGACGATTTCGGCGCGCTCGCCAAACGTCTTGCCGGCGAAGCCGACGCGGGACCGCTCTGGGTTTTCGCCTATGGCTCGCTGATCTGGAAACCGGCTTTCGAGTCCGTCGAGCGGCAGCGCGCCTCGGCGCATGGCTGGCATCGCTCCTTCTGTCTCGACATGGTCCGCTGGCGAGGCAGCGCCGCGCAGCCGGGGCTGATGATGGCTCTGGAACGCGGCGGGCGTTGCGAGGGTGTCATCTATCGCCTGCCGGACGGCGAAAAGCCGGCCCAGATCGAGAGGCTGCTGCGACGCGAGATCGACGACCACGAGAGCGTCGCTTCGGTCAGATGGGTTCCGGTGCGGACGGCGCAAGGTTGGGTGCGGCCGCTGGGCTTCTGGGTCGGCGTGACAGGCAGGGGGACGTCTGTCGGGCAGCCGCTGGAGAAGGTGGCCTGGGTGCTGGCGCGCGCGTGCGGTCATGTCGGCTCCGGCGCCGAATATCTCTACAACACCGTCAGCCACCTTGAGACCTTCGGCATCCATGACCGCAATCTGTGGCGGCTGCAGGAGCTGGTGGCGGACGAGATACGGTCGATCCACGGCCACAGGGTCGCAAGCCACGACATTGCAGAGGTTACCGAGGTGGCCATAACATGACTTCATTTGTCATGTTTTTACTCAACCATTTCAGCGGCTTGGCCGAAAATTGACCAATTGATAAAAAAATAAAACGTGCTAGCCTTCCCCAAAACGACAACAAGGGGAACTGGAATGGCGACTGGTCATTTCATCGAAGGCATTGCCGGCGGCCGGCTGTCTTCCGAGCAATATGCCGACAATTTTTCCGACCTGCACCCGCCGCTCGACCACCATGAGGCGCTGGTCGAATCCGATCGCTGCTATTTCTGCTATGACGCGCCGTGCATGAATGCGTGTCCGACCTCGATCGACATCCCGCTGTTCATTCGGCAGATCGCCACCGGCAATGCGCTGGGCTCGGCCAAGACCATTTTCGACCAGAACATCCTTGGCGGCATGTGCGCCCGCGTCTGCCCGACCGAGACGCTGTGCGAAGAGGTCTGTGTGCGCGAGGTGGCCGAAGGCAAGCCGGTGCAGATCGGCCGGCTGCAGCGCTATGCCACCGATGTGGCGATGAGCGAGGGCAAGCAGTTCTACAAGCGCGCCGAAGCGACGGGCAAGAGCATTGCCGTGGTCGGCGCCGGGCCAGCCGGACTGGCTGCGGCGCATCGCCTTGCCCGTCATGGCCATGATGTGACGATCCTGGAGGCGCGGCCGAAGGCCGGCGGCCTCAACGAGTATGGCATCGCCGCCTATAAGAGCGTCGACGATTTCGCCCAGGCCGAGGTCGACTATGTCACCGCGATCGGCGGCATCGACATCCAGAACGGCAAGGCGCTCGGCCGCGACTTCCAGCTGGCCGACCTGATGCGCAACTACGATGCGGTCTTCCTCGGTCTCGGCCTCAGCGGGGTCAATGCATTGCGCGCCGACGGCGAGGACGCCGACGGTGTCGCTAATGCGGTGGAGTTCATCGCCGAGCTTCGCCAGGCAAGCGACCTCTCCAGCCTGCCGGTCGGCCGGCGCGTCGTCGTTATCGGCGGCGGCATGACGGCGATCGATGCAGCGGTGCAGTCGAAATTGCTCGGCGCGGAGGAGGTGACGATCTGCTACCGCCGAGGCCAGGAGCACATGAACGCATCCGGCTTCGAGCAGGATCTGGCCGCCGCCAACGGCGTCACCATCCGCCACTGGCTGCAGCCGAAGCGCGTCATTGCCGAGAACGGCAAGGTGTCGGCGATCGAGCTCGAATACACCGCGATGAGCGGCGACAAGCTCGCCGGCACCGGCGAAAGGCTCACGCTCGTCGCCGACCAGGTGTTCAAGGCGATCGGCCAGAGTTTTGTGCCGGCGCATCTCAACGGCAGCGCGGAGGCGATCGAGCTCGAAGGCGGCCGCATCAAGGTCGATGCCGAGGGCCGCACCTCGCTGGCGAAAGTCTGGGCGGGCGGTGATTGCATCTTCGGCGGCGACGATTTGACTGTCTCGGCGGTGGCGCAAGGGCGCGACGCCGCCGAGAGCATCCACCGGGCACTGACCTCTAACGGGAGGGCATGAGCATGGCAGACATCCGCAACAATTTCATCGGCATCAAGTCGCCCAATCCGTTCTGGTTGGCCTCGGCGCCGCCGACCGACAAGGCCTATAATGTCGAGCGCGCCTTCAAGGCGGGCTGGGGCGGCGTGGTGTGGAAGACGCTCGGCGAAGAAGGCCCGCCGGTCGTCAACGTCAACGGTCCGCGCTACGGCGCGATCTGGGGCGCCGACCGCCGGCTGCTTGGCCTGAACAACATCGAGTTGATCACCGACCGCGACCTGCAGACCAACCTGCGCGAGATGAAGCAGGTGAAGATGAATTGGCCGGACCGGGCGCTGATCGCCTCGATCATGGTGCCCTGCGTCGAGGAAAGCTGGAAGGCGATCCTGCCGCTGGTCGAGGAGACCGGCGCCGACGGCATCGAGCTCAATTTCGGCTGCCCGCACGGCATGAGCGAGCGCGGCATGGGCTCGGCGGTCGGCCAGGTGCCGGAATATATCGAGATGGTCGTGCGCTGGTGCAAACAGTACACCCGCATGCCCGTCATCACCAAGCTGACGCCAAACATCACCGACATCCGCAAGCCCGCGCGGGCGGCGCATGCCGGCGGCACGGACGCGGTGTCGCTGATCAACACCATCAACTCGATCACCGGCGTCGATCTCGACTCCTTTGCGCCGCAGCCGACCATCGACGGCAAGGGCTCGCATGGCGGCTATTGCGGTCCGGCGGTGAAGCCGATCGCCATGAACATGGTGGCCGAGATCGCGCGCGATCCCGAAACCCGCGGCCTGCCGATCTCGGGCATCGGCGGCATCACCACCTGGCGGGACGCTGCCGAATTCATGGCGCTCGGCGCCGGGAATGTGCAGGTCTGCACGGCGGCGATGACCTACGGTTTCAAGATCGTGCAGGAGATGATCGCGGGGCTGGAAAACTGGATGGACGAGAAGGGCCACGCCTCGCTCTCCGACATCATCGGCCGCGCCACGCCCAACGTTACCGATTGGCAGTATCTCAACCTCAACTATGTCGCCAAGGCGCATATCGACCAGGACGCCTGCATCAAATGTGGCCGCTGCCACATCGCCTGCGAGGACACCTCGCACCAGGCGATCACCAATATGGTCAATGGGGCCAGACATTTCGAGGTGATCGAGGCCGAGTGCGTCGGCTGCAATCTTTGCGTCAATGTCTGCCCGGTCGAGGGCTGCATCACCATGGAACCGCTGGCCGCCGGCGTCGTGGACCAGCGCACCGGCAAGCCGGTGTCGCCGATCTACGCCAACTGGACGACGCACCCCAACAATCCGATGGCCAAGGTGGCTGCGGAGTAGGGTTGCCTTCGCAGGATTTAGGTTCCTCGCCCCACGAGAGTGGGGAGAGGTGGCCCGGCGAAGCCGGGACGGAGAGGGGCCGGCGCGGCTGCTGGACACCGCCGAGGCCCTTGATTGCTTTTTTCCCTGCGCCTCGTCCTTGACCGGTTTTGGCTTCGCAGAGGGCGTCCCCCTCTCCGTCCCGGCTTCGCCGGGCCACCTCTCCCCCGCTTCGCGGGGTGCGAGGAACCCAGGTCCTGCGAAGCGTCGTCCTCTCACATTGTCTCGATGAATTGGCGGGCAATTTTCATTTTGCTATTGCAGATAAAAATTATCCACGATAAAAGATATCCATGAATTGGAGATCGTAGGATGAAACTGGGCGATGGCGTTGAGGCGGCCATCCACTGCGCGGCGACGCTGGCCAGCGTGGATGGCAACAGCACCATGCCTGGCGCGGCGCTTGCGGAGTGTTTCGGGCTGTCGCCGAGCTATCTGTTGAAGCATCTCAATCAGCTCACGGCGGCGCGGATTCTTGAATCGGTGCCGGGACCGGCGGGCGGCTATCGGCTGGCGCGAGCGGCGGAACGCATCACGCTGCTCGATATTGTGTTGGCCGTAGAGGGGCGTGAGCCTGCTTTCCGTTGCGGCGAGATCCGCCAGCGCGGCCCGGTCAAGATCGACGCCTCGGCCTATGTCAAACCCTGCGGCATCAATGCGGCAATGCTCAGGGCGGAACGCGCCTATCGGGCGGCGCTCGCCGAAGTAAAGCTGTCCGACATCGTGGCGGAGTACGCGGCCGAAGGCGATCCGCGATCCTATGCCGCGAGTTGCGCCTTCGTCGAGCGCCACCAGCGGCCGCAGAAATCCGCTTCATCCAAACGGATCTAAACCCCTAACCCCGCTCAAAAAAACTGGAAGGAAAGATCATGAAACAGAGATTGCAGTTCTTCGCCAAGGCGCCCGAGATCATGAAGGCGGTGTCGGCGCTCAACAAGGCCGTCGACGAATGCGGGCTGGAAGTGAGCTTGCTGCATCTGATCAAGCTCAGGGCCTCGCAGATCAATGGTTGCTCCTATTGCGTCGAGATGCACAGCCGCGAGGCCAGGCGCGACGGCGAGACTGAGACGCGGCTCTATCTCGTCGCCGCCTGGAATGAATCGCCGCTGTTTTCCGAGCGTGAGCGCGCCGCCTTGGCGTGGACCGAAGCCGTGACGCTGATCGCCGACAGTGGCGTATCGGAGGAGCTCTACGCCAGCACGCTTCAGCATTTCTCGGAAGAGGAACTGGTCAAGCTCTCGGTCGCGCTCGGCATGATCAACACCTGGAACCGGCTTTGCATTCCCTTCCACGCCATTCATCCGGTCGAGAAGGCGAAGGCTGCCTGAGCGAACGGGGCGGCGCGAGGGCGTTTCAGTTGTCGGCGAGCTATTTTCTAATGTTGGCGCTGCCCCTCATTGCCCTGCCGGGCATTTCTCCCCGTGAACGTGGAGAAAGGGCTGGTCGCGGCGCCGCGCCCTTCTTGCAAGCTTGGAGATTGGCGAAATCGCTGACGCGAATCCCTTCTCCCCGTTTACGGGAGAAGATGGCGGCAGCCAGATGAGGGGCAGCGCTGACGTCGGATTTTCGCCCACTACCACTCACGCCGCAAACCGCAGGCCGCCGTCGCAGGTCAGTACCTGGCCGGTCATGAAGCCGTTGGAAACCAGGAAAGCTATCGCTTCGGCGACATCCTCGGCGCGGCCGATGCGGCCGACCGGCGTCTTGCCGGCATATTCGGCAAACACCGCCTGCCGCTGCTGATCGGGAAGAAAATCCCACCAGGGCGTGTCGATGACGCCGGGCGCCACGACGTTGACGCGCAGCGGCTTCAGCTCCACCGCCAGGATCGGCGCGACGGTCAGGAGCATGCCGTTGATGGCGCCGATGCCGGCGACGCCGGGTGCTGCGATCTGCGCTGAGACGGCCGAGATGAAAGTGACGGATCCGGCCTTGTTCAAGGTCGGCAGGGCCGCCTGCAGGCAGGACAATTGCGGCCGGATCTTCTCGTCGACACCGCTGCCTATATCGGCGAGGTCGAGCGTCGCGAACGGCCCCAGCCCCTTACCGCCGCTGGCGGCGAGAACCAGGTGATCGAACGGCCCGAGGCGCTCGAAGAACAGCCGGACTTCATCCGGCTTGGTGGCGTCGAACGCTGCCTTGTCGGCTGAGCCGTCGAGGCTTTTCCACGCAGCCTTAAGTTTTTCCTCGTTGCGGCCGGTGATCGTGACTTTCATGCCGGGGCCGACCAGCCGCCTGGCCGTTGCGAGCCCAATGCCGGATGAGCCGCCGATGATGACGCAATGTTCGATGGTGTCGCTCATGAGTGCTGTTTCCTGGATGCTGGTGATGGGTGACCGATCAGTTCGAGGCTCAGCGTCCGCAATCGGCGACGAGCCTTTTCGTCATAGGCCTGGGCATCGGCGCGCGATTCACGCTGGCCGTCGAAATAGCGGCCGCTGCGCCCTTCGAGCGCCGGTGATGTCGCCAGGTTGAGGATAGCGTCGGCGCCGGTTTCGACCGAGCTCCATGGCGTGACGCCGGCCTGCCTGACCATCGTGGTGTCCATGTAGCTGGCCGGGTGCAAGGCGTTGACGCTGACGCCGGTGCCGTCGAGCTGCTCCGCCAGATCGATGGTGAACAGGATTTGCGCCAGCTTGCTCTGGCAGTAGGCGCGCACGCCGCTATAGCCATGCGTCAGCATGACATCGTCGAAGTCGATCGCTTGCTGGCCGGCCGACGCGACATTGACGATGCGCGCCGGCGCGCTTGCCTTGAGCAAAGGCAGAAGCTCGGAGGTCAGCAGGAAGCCTGCGAGATAGTTGACGGCGAAGCGCAGCTCGTAGCCGTCGGCGCTGACCTGCCGCTTGGCGCCTTGGCCGCCGGTGCCGACTCCGGCATTGTTGATCAGGATGTCGAGCCGGTCTGTCCTGGCGCGCACCGCTTCGGCGAGGCGGCGTACTTCGGCAAGCGAAGCGAGGTCGGCGGCGAGGAATTCCGCCTTGCCGCCCTTGGCCCCGATCGCGGCGACCGTCGCCTTGCCGCGGCCTTCGTCGCGGCCATGCACCAGCACGCGGGCGCCGGCGGCGCCGAGCCTTTCGGCGACCACACGGCCGACGCCATCGGTCGAGCCGGTGACGAGAATGGTTTTGTCCTTGAGTTCCATGTCCAGAGCCTCCTTGCGCTGCTCTGAACGGAAAGATGGGACACGGCGCGCGTCTCAAACAGTTCAAACTTTATCCTGGTATCAATACTGCTATAATAAGCGCATGGATGTCGCGACCCATTCTCCCGAAGATCACCGCCGGCGCGAGCTTGGCGCCTTCCTGCGTTCGCGCCGCGAGAGGCTTTCGCCCGATGCCGCCGGCATCGCTTGCGGCGCGCGGCGGCGCACGCCGGGCTTAAGGCGCGAGGAAGTGGCGATGATCGCCGGCGTCGGCACGACCTGGTACACCTGGCTGGAGCAGGGCAGGGACGTGCGGCCCTCGGTCGAGGTGCTGTCGGCGCTCTGCCAGGCGCTGCGGCTCGACGACGCCGAGCAGCGGCATTTGTTCACGCTGGCCGGCCGCCAGCAGCCGGAGCGGCGGCGCATCGTGCAGACAAAGGTCGAGGGACCCCTGCTGCACATGCTGCAGAGCCTGGTGCTGCAGCCCGCCTATGTCGTCGGCCCGCGCTGGGACGTGCTGGCCTGGAACGACGCGGCCGTCGCCGTCTTCGGCGACTACGGCCAGCTAGAGGGCGATGCCCGCAACATCATCCACGGGGTGTTCACCGATCCGCATCGGCGGCATCTGCTGGTCGACTGGGAGCAAGTAGCCCGTGCAACGCTCGCCGCGTTCCGCGCCGAGAGCGCGAAATACACCGGCGATCCTGATTTCGAGCGGCTGATCGCGCTGATGATGCGCTCGAGCCCCGAATTCCGCGAATGGTGGCCGCAGCGCGATGTCGTGCACCGGCTTTCCGGGCTGAAGCATCTGCGCCATCCGATCGCCGGCGCGATGACGTTCGAGCATATGAGCCTGTCGATCGACGACGGCTCGGATATGAGGCTGATCGTCTATACGCCGCTGGCGGAGCAGAATTCGGTTGCCAAGCTGAAGAAGCTGCTCGAGGGGCTGCCGACCGAGCGGCGCAGCGCGTGAGGTCGATCGCTGCCAGGCGGAGCCGTCCGAGAAAGGCAGCGGCAAGCCCATCACTTCGTCATCCACGGGCGGAGCAAGGAGCGTAGCGACGCAGCGCAGACCCGAGGATCCATTCCGTGACTTCAATGCGCTTCTGCGGTGCAGAATTCTGCGCCGCAGCGCCCTTCGATCAAGGTAACGGAATGGATCCTCGGGTCTCCGCGTCCGCTTCGCTCCCGCTCCGCCCGTGGATGACGAAGTGATAGGCGCCTCGGCCAGTCTCCAAGGTTGGCAACAACCAGATGACGAGCGGGGTCGCACCCGCTAAGCCATCTTGTCGACGCTATCCCTTCGGCTTCAACCCATCCAGAAACAGCTGCTCGAGGAACCTTGCCGCGTCCTCGAAGCGGCCGTCGCCGCCGCGGTCGGCGCCGAGCACGGCGCGCACCTGGACGTCGAAATCGGCATAGTGCTGCGTCGTCGCCCAGATCGAGAAGATCAGATGCCAGGGATCGGTGCGGGCGATCTTGCCGGCGCGCATCCAGCCCTTGATGACGGCGGCTTTCTCGTCGACCAGGGTCTTCAGCTCGCCCTCCAGCATCGGCTTGATGCGGGGCGCGCCCTGCAGGATCTCATTGGCGAAGAGCCGGCTTTCGCGCGGGAAGTCGCGCGCCATCTCCAGCTTCCTGCGGATATAGCTTCTTAGCTCCGTCAGCGGGTCGCCGATGTCGTCCAGCTCGCGCAAAGGCGCCAGCCAGGTGTCGAGCAGGCGCTGCATCAACGTCTCGTGAATGTCTTCCTTGCGGCGGAAGTAATAGAGAAGGTTCGGCTTCGACATGCCGGCGGCTTCGGCGATCTGGTCGATGGTCGAGCCGCGAAAGCCGTTTGCGGAGAAGACTTCGAGCGCGGCTTCGAGGATCACTTCGCGCTTTTCCTGCTGGATGCGGGTGCGGCGGGGAGCGGAGCCTTCCATCGTGTCCGTCATCCTTGCGGCCCGCCGCGCTGGCCATCTGGACCAATTGTCTGGACCAGTTTTTCCTTGGGCTGTGGAGCGCGCTTTTTATGCCGCATTTCCGCTAGTAATCCCCTGACCGCCGACTGGCGGCGCTAACGTTTGTCCAACCGGTCAAAAATTTGCGTAGCACGAAAACGCAGCAAAGACCAAGCGTTGGCCGCACCGAAACAGGTTACAAGGGGAAGTCTTGGCTATGTCCAACCGGCTGAAAGTCACGCCGAACGATCTCAGCGCATTCTGGATGCCGTTCACGGCAAACCGTCAGTTCAAGCAGGCGCCACGCATGTTCGTGTCCGCCAAGGACATGCACTACACGACCAGCGACGGCCGCAAGGTGCTCGACGGCACGGCCGGCCTGTGGTGCGTCAACGCCGGCCATTGCCGGCCGAAGATCACCGAGGCGATCCAGAACCAGGCGGCCGAACTGGATTACGCGCCGGCCTTCCAGATGGGCCACCCGATCGTGTTCGAGTTGGCGAACCGCCTGGTCGATATCGCGCCCAAGGGCATGGACCATGTCTTCTTCACCAATTCCGGATCGGAATCGGTGGAGACCGCGCTCAAGATGGCGATCGCCTATCACCGCGTGAAAGGCGAAGGCTCGCGCACCCGGCTGATCGGCCGCGAGCGCGGCTATCACGGCGTCAATTTCGGCGGCATCTCGGTCGGCGGCATCGTCACCAACCGCAAGATGTTTGGCACGCTGCTCGGCGGCGTCGACCACCTGCCGCACACGCATCTGCCCGAGAAGAACGCCTTCTCGAAGGGCGTGCCGGAACATGGCGCGGAACTCGCCAACGAGCTCGAGCGTCTCGTCACGCTGCATGACGCCTCGACCATCGCGGCCGTCATCGTCGAGCCGGTCGCCGGCTCCACCGGCGTCATCCTGCCGCCGAAGGGCTATCTGCAAAAACTTCGGGAAATCTGCACGAAGCACGGCATATTGTTGATTTTCGATGAAGTGATCACCGGCTTCGGCCGCCTCGGCGCGCCTTTCGCGGCGGACTATTTCGGTGTCACGCCGGATATCATGACCACCGCCAAGGGCGTCTCCAACGGCGTCATCCCGATGGGCGCGGTGTTCGTCAAGAAGGAGATCCACGACGCCTTCATGACCGGCCCCGAGCACATGATCGAGTTCTTCCACGGCTACACCTATTCGGGCAATCCGATCGCCTGCGCCGCGGCGCTCGGCACTCTGGACACCTACAAGGAAGAGGGCCTGTTGACGCGCGGCGAGGAACTGGCGCCGTACTGGGAAGACGCGCTGCATTCGCTCAAGGGCGAGCCGCATGTCATCGACATCCGCAACATCGGCCTGATTGGCGCGATCGAGCTGGCGCCGATCGCCGGCAGCCCGACCAAGCGGGCGTTCTCGGCCTTCGTCAAGGCCTTCGAGCGCGGCGCGCTTATCCGCACCACCGGCGACATCATCGCGCTGTCGCCGCCGCTGATCATCACCAAGGGCCAGATCAACGAGCTGATCGACCATGTGCGCGATGTTCTGAGGTCGATCGACTGATTGGCCGGTGCGGACATCCTTCCCGTTCAGGGGGGTGTCCGCGAAGCGGCTGGGCGAGGTCGGCTAAGAAGCGCCGACCTCGACAGTGGTGCGATTCAGGCAGGCTGGGCGCCGATGCCGGTCAGGATCACCCGTTTGATGTTCTCCTTGGCTTCTCGCCATTGCCGGTCGGAGAGCGACTTGCCGCCGTTCAGCGTCTCGATCTGGTGGCCGAAATCGGCGTAATGCTGGGTCGTGGCCCAGAGCATGTAGAGCAGATGCCGCGGGTCGACCGGGTCCATCTTGCCCTCGTCGATCCAGCGCCTGATGATCTCGACGCGGCCGTCGGTCCATTCGCGCAGGGTCGATTCCATATAGTCCTGAAGCACCGGCGCACCGTGCATCACTTCCGACGCCCAGACTTTCGAACCGTCCGGGTGGCGGCGCGATATCTCCATCTTGGCGTCGATATAGGCGCTGATGCCGTCCACCGGGCCGCGCGCGGCGTCGAAGCAATTGGCCGCCTGCAGCCAGATCTCGAAAATGTTCTGGACGACGGATCGGTAAAGCTCTTCCTTGGTGGCGAAATAATAGTGGAGGTTTGCCTTCGGCAGTCCCGCCAGATCGGCGATCAGCTGCATCGTGGCGCCGCCGAACCCGGCTTCCGCGAACACCTTTTCGGCGGCGAGCAGAATGGCTTTTTCATTCTCCCGCCTTATGTCCTGTCTGCGCATGGGGCGGGTGGTTTCGGCCATGTCTTCCCCAAGATTCTCGTTGACCGCTTGGTCAGCTTGTGTAGTCTGAAAGCTGACCATACGGTCAGGATGCAAACCACTCAAGAGGCGACAAGACCTCTGGTGCAAATGGGAACTGCAAATGGCCGCGCCGGGCGAAAATCTGCGAATCAATTCAGACCGCTTGTGGGATTCCATCATGGAGATGGCGAAGATTGGCCCCGGCATCGCCGGCGGCAACAATCGCCAGACCGTGACCGACGAGGATGGCGAGGGCCGCCATCTGTTCAAGCGCTGGTGCGATGCCGCCGGGCTCGAAATGGGCGTCGACGAGATGGGCACGATGTTCGCCCGCCGCGAAAGCACCGATCCCAGCCTGCCGCCCGTCTATGTCGGCAGCCATCTCGACACGCAGCCGACCGGCGGCAAATATGACGGCGTCCTCGGCGTGCTGGGCGGGTTGGAAGTCGTGCGCTCGCTCAACGATCTCGGCATCAAGACCAGGCATCCGATCGTCGTCACCAACTGGACCAACGAGGAAGGCGCGCGCTTCGCGCCGGCGATGATGGCCTCCGGCGTCTTTGCCGGCGTGCTCGACCAGGCCGATGTCTACCAGCATGTCGACAAGGACGGCAAAAAGTTCGGCGAGGAGCTCGAACGCATCGGCTGGAAGGGCACCGAGAAGGTCGGCGACCGCAAGATCCACGCTTTCTTCGAACTGCATATCGAGCAGGGACCGATCCTGGAGGACGAAGGCATCGACATCGGCGTCGTCACCCACGGCCAGGGCCTGAAATGGCTGCAGGTGACGCTGACCGGCAAGGAGGCGCATACCGGCTCGACGCCGATGCCGAAGCGCCGCAATGCCGGGCTCGGCATGGCGCGGGTCATCGAGCTGGTGCACGAGATCGCCATGGACTACCAGCCCGACGCCGTCGGCGCGGTCGGCCACATGCAGGCCTATCCGAACTCGCGCAACATCATCGCCGGGCGCACGGTCTTCACCATCGACATACGCTCGCCGGAAAAGGAAGTGCTCGACGCCATGGACGGGCGCATCCGCGAAGGCATCGACACGATCTGCGATGCGCTCGACATCAAATATGAGATCGAACAGGTCGGTCATTTCGATCCGGTCACCTTCGACAAGAACTGCGTCAAGGCGATCCGCGACGCCGCCGACAGGCTGGGCTACTCGCATCGCAACATCGTCTCGGGCGCCGGCCATGACGCCTGCTGGATCAACCGCGTCGCGCCGACCGCGATGGTGATGTGCCCCTGCGTCGACGGGCTCAGCCACAACGAGGCCGAAGAGATCACCAAGGAATGGGCGAGCGCTGGCGCCGACGTCTTGTTCCACGCGGTGGTGGAGACGGCGGGAATCGTCGAATGAAGATCGTCAAGCGGAGCACCGGGCAAGAGGCTGTTCCGGTCGATGGTCTGTATCAATGCTTTCCAAAGAGCGAGAACAATCGCGGAAAAGCAGTTCGATTTTCCACGATCGAGAAGGCGGCGGCGTTTCTCTGCGAAAACGTCGACTGGGGAATTTACATGAACCCGGGTGGCGCCTTGGTCTATCGCGATATTGCGATCGAGCGGGACCAATAGTTGGGAGAGAGATATGACCAAAGTCATCCGCAACGGCACCATCGTGACGGCCGACCGCACGTGGAAGGCCGACGTGCTGATGCAGCACGGCAAGATCGTCGCCATCGGCTCCAACCTGCATGGCGATCATGAGTTCGACGCCACCGGCTGCTATGTCATGCCGGGCGGCATCGATCCGCACACCCATCTCGAAATGCCCTTCATGGGCACTTATTCGGCCGACGATTTCGAATCCGGCACGCGCGCGGCACTGTCCGGTGGCACGACGATGGTGGTCGATTTCTGCCTGCCGGCGCCGCAGCAGTCGCTGCTGGAAGCGCTGCAGATGTGGGACAACAAGACCTCGAAGGCGTCGTGTGACTATTCCTTCCACATGGCCATCACCTGGTGGGGCAAGCAGGTGTTCGACGAGATGGCGACGGTGGTCGACCGGGGCATCACCTCATTCAAGCACTTCATGGCCTATAAGGGCGCGCTGATGGTCGACGATGACGAGATGTATGCGTCGTTCCAGCGCTGCGCCGATCTCGGCGCGCTGCCGCTGGTGCATGCCGAGAATGGGGACGTGGTCGCCGCCCTGTCGCAAAAACTTTTGGCCGCCGGCAACAACGGCCCCGAGGGGCACGCCTATTCGCGTCCGCCGGAAGTGGAAGGCGAGGCGACAAACCGGGCCATCATGATCGCCGACATGGCCGGCGTGCCGCTCTATGTCGTGCATGTCTCGTGCGAGCAGAGCCACGAGGCTATCCGCCGCGCCCGGCAGAAGGGCATGCGGGTGTTCGGCGAGCCGCTGATTCAGCATCTGACGCTCGACGAGACCGAGTATTTCAACAAGGACTGGGACCATGCGGCGCGACGCGTGATGAGCCCGCCCTTCCGCAGCAAGTGGCACCAGGATTCGCTGTGGGCCGGCCTGCAGGCCGGCTCGCTGCAGGTGGTTGCGACCGACCACTGCTCCTTCACCACCAAGCAGAAACGCAACGGCATCGGCGATTTCACCAAGATCCCGAACGGGACTGGCGGGCTCGAGGACCGCTTGCCGGTCCTGTGGACGACCGGCGTCAATACCGGGCGGTTGACGATGAACGAGTTCGTCGCGGTGACCTCGACCAACATCGCCAAGATCCTCAACATGTATCCGAAGAAGGGCGCGATCGTCGAAGGCGCCGACGCCGACATCATCGTGTGGGACCCGAAGCGCAAGAAGACAATCTCGGCCAAGAAGCAGCAGT
Source organism: Mesorhizobium sp. WSM3859 (assembly GCF_002295065.1). Lineage (GTDB taxonomy): Bacteria > Pseudomonadota > Alphaproteobacteria > Rhizobiales > Rhizobiaceae > Mesorhizobium. The sequence continues at coordinate 644,157 of NZ_NSGG01000001.1, read as the reverse complement.
CGGTGATCGACTACAATGTCTTCGAAGGTTTCGAGGTGACCGGGCTGCCGCGATTCGTCTTCTCGCGCGGCGAATTGTCGATCGAGGAAGCGGACGTCAAGGCCAAGGCCGGGCATGGCGAGTTCGTCGCCCGTGAGCCGAACGCCGCGGTCAACCGGGCGCTGTCGACCTGGAAGGAGATCTCCGCGCCACGCAAGGTGGAGCGTACCGGCATTCCGGCGACGGGGGTCTGAGATGCGGTGCGGTGGACTATTTTTAGGCGTAGCCTTTGTGCTTTCGGCCGGCCATGCATGGGCCGCCGGCATCGATCTCTCAAAACCTTATGGCGACAAATATGGCTGCATCAACCGGAACGGCCAGGAGGTCGCCGCCGACAAGATGCTGCTTTTGACCGACAAGGAACTGATCACGGCGGCCAGCGCCTGCACCTTCAGCGACAAGCAGCCCCAGGCCGACGGATCGCTGGTGGTGACGGCGAAATGCGAGGCGGAGGGCGAAGAGGGACAGGCGCCGACCAAGTTCACCATCAAGCGCAGCGCGAAGAGTGCCAAGAAGCTGGTGGTGGCCGACGAAGACGGCAATGTGATGGGCGAAGTCTCCCGGTGCAAATGACGGCGAGAGGCTTTTCCTCCATCTCAGGCAACCAGCCCATCCAGTTCCGGCAGCAGGACGACGCTTTCCTGTTCGTTGGGATCGGTGCGGGCGATGACCGCCGAGGACGGCGCCCCGCTCAGATTGGCGGGCAGATGCGGCACCCCGGCCGGAATGTAGAAGAGGTCGCCGGCCTTGACGACGATGTGGTGCTCGAGCCGGTCGCCGTACCAGGTGTGGACTTCGCCCGAGAGCACGTAGATGGCCGTCTCGTGGCTTTCATGCATATGCGCCTTGGCGCGCGCGCCGGGCGGCATGGTGAGAAGATGCATGCAGATGCCGGAGGAGCCGACGGTCTCGGCGGCGATGCCGGCGAAATAGCTCAGCCCCTGCTTGCCCTGATAGGTGCTTTCGGGTCGAACGAGATGACAGGTGGGTTTAGGCGACATCGGCAAGGCTCCGGGCGGCGTCGATCGGGTGGGACAGGACGAGTGGAAAGCAACGCTATCATAAAATCAACCGGATTGCGGACGGCGCGGCAGCGGCTGCGAAAGGCAGGCTGCAGCCAATGACCGAACAGCCGCCAGCCGTCGTTTCGGCAAGCAAGCTCGGCCTCACCTTCCAGACCAATGACGGTCCGGTGCAGGCGCTGTCCAATGTCGACCTGACCATCGGCAAGGGCGAATTCGTCTCCTTCATCGGCCCGTCCGGCTGCGGCAAGACGACCTTGCTGCGCGTCATTGCCGATCTGGAAAGAGCGACATCCGGGACAATCTCCGTCAACGGCATGACGCCCGAGCAGGCGCGCGAGAAGCGCGCTTACGGCTATGTCTTCCAGGCGGCCGCCTTGTTCCCGTGGCGCACCATCGAGCGCAATGTGGGATTGCCGCTGGAGATCATCGGGCTCAGCCAGGCCGAGCAGGCGAAGCGCATCAAGCGCACGCTGGAACTTGTCAATCTCTCGGGCTTCGAGAAGAAATATCCCTGGCAGCTTTCCGGCGGCATGCAGCAGCGCGCGTCGATCGCTCGCGCGCTCGCCTTCGACGCGGACCTTTTGTTGATGGACGAGCCGTTCGGCGCGCTGGACGAGATCGTGCGCGACCATCTCAACGAACAGCTCCTCGACCTCTGGGCGCGGACCAACAAGACGATCTGCTTCGTCACCCATTCGATCCCCGAGGCGGTGTATCTGTCGACCCGCATCGTGGTGATGTCGCCACGGCCGGGCCGCGTCACCGACATCATCGAATCGACGCTGCCGAAGGAGCGGCCGCTCGACATCCGCGAGACGCCGGAGTTTTTGGCGATCGCCGCGCGCGTGCGGGATGGGTTGAGGGCCGGGCACAGCTATGATGATTGAGGCGGATGAGAATATGCGCCCTCCTCTCCCCACCGGGGAGAGGGTGGCCGCGCAGCGGCCGGGTGAGGGGACGGCCCCCCGCGCCTTCGTCATCCTAGGGCGGAGCAGAGGCGCCAACGCGCGCGTGAAGGCAACCGGCGACCGCGATTTCGTCATCCTAGGGCGGAGCGACGCGAAGCGGAGCGCAGACCCTAGGATCCATTTCGTGACGCTGGTTGAAGGGCGTAAGCGGTCCAGAATGCGTAACAGCCAGGGCGCAGCGCAGCCAGTCATATTCTGCACCGCTGCGGAGCGTCGAGGTAACGGCATGGATCCTAGGGTCTGCGCTGCGTCGCTTCGCTCCTTGCTCCGCCCTAGGATGACGAAGGCGCGCGGCCCGCGAGGGCAACGCCATGGATAGCTTCCGTTCCAAAATCATCCCCGTCACCACCATCCTCGCCGGCGTGGTCGTGCTCTGGTACGTCTTTACCGTGATCCTCAACGCGCCGTTCCAGCGCGATCTCGATCAACGAGGCAATGAGACGCCCGGCACGGTCGAGTTCATCGGCAAGACGCTGTCGCAGCCGAAGCCGACCCTGCCGGCGCCGCACCAGGTGGCGGTGAATTTCTTCGAAAACACTTTTCTGCGGTCTGTCACCTCGAACCGCAGCCTCGTCTACAACGCCTGGGTGACGCTGTCCTCGACGCTGCTCGGTTTCGCCTTCGGCACCGCACTCGGCATCGTCATCGCAGTGGGCATCGTGCATGTGTCGACGCTCGACCGCAGCCTGATGCCGTGGATCATCGCCTCGCAGACCATTCCGATCCTGGCGGTGGCGCCGATGATCATCGTGGTGCTGGCGGCGATCGGGATCACCGGACTGATCCCGAAGGCGCTCATCTCGACCTACCTGTCGTTCTTCCCCGTTGCCGTCGGCATGGTGAAAGGCCTGCGCTCGCCCGAGCTCATGCATCTCGATCTCATGCACACCTATAACGCCAGCGCCTCGCAGACCTTCTGGAAACTGCGCGTGCCGGCCTCGGTGCCGTTCCTGTTCACCTCGATGAAGGTGGCTGTGGCGGCAAGCCTGGTCGGCGCCATCGTCGGCGAACTGCCGACGGGCGCGGTCGCTGGCATCGGCGCCAAGCTGCTCGCCGGCGCCTATTACAGCCAGACCATCGATATCTGGTCGGCGCTGGTGGCAGGCTCCATCGTCGCGGCGCTGCTGGTGATGGTGGTGGGCATTGCCGGACGCCTCGTCGACCGCGCCATGGGCGGGAGGCCGGCATGACCTGGCTGAAGCCATCCTGGCAGGCAGCGCTTGCCATCCTTCTTTGCCTGGCCGCCTTGGCGCTTGGCGTGATGTCGAAACCGGAGGCCACGGCTCTGGCGCAGCCGACGGCAATAATTGCCTATCCCTATATGGGCGCAAAAGGCCTGATCATCGGGCTGCTGCTGATCGCGGCGCTTGTCTCGATCGTGAAGCTCACCCCGATCGCTGAGGCGATCGTGCTGTTCGTAGGCGCCCATGCCGCAGCCTGGCTGCTGATCAAGGGTATCGCCGGTTTTGAGGGCACCGCGCTTGCTCCGTATTTCCTGCTGCTTACCGCGGCCTGGCTGCTTGCCTGGCGCTGCGTGGCCTTGCTCTCCTCATTGCGTCCGGGCCAAAGCGTCGTAAGGAACGCGCTGCGGCTGATCATCCCGGCGATCTTCGGCGCCTGGATCCTGATCATCTGGGAAGCGGTGACGCGCGGCGCCGGCATTCCCTTCATCCTCTTGCCGCCGCCCAGCGCCATCGGCGCGCGCATCGCCAACTCGCTGCCGATCCTGGGCTCGGATGTGCGGCAGACGATCTTCAAGGCGGTGCTCATCGGCTATCTCGTCGGCAATCTCGCCGGCTTCGTCGTCGCCATCCTCGCCGACCGCGTGCCGTTCCTCAGGCGCGGGCTGCTGCCGATCGGCAACATGGTTTCCGCGCTGCCGATCATCGGCGTAGCACCGATTATGGTCATGTGGTTCGGCTTCGACTGGCCGTCCAAGGCCGCGGTCGTCATCATCATGACCTTCTTCCCGATGCTGGTGAACACTGTCGCGGGCCTAGCCGCCTCCGGGCATATGGAACGCGACCTGATGCGCACCTATGCCTCGGGTTACTGGCCGACGCTGCTCAAGCTCAGGCTGCCGGCGGCAATGCCTTTCATCTTCAATGCGCTGAAGATCAACTCGACGCTGGCCCTGATCGGCGCCATCGTCGCCGAGTTCTTCGGCACGCCTGTCGTGGGCATGGGATTCCGCATCTCGACGGAAGTCGGGCGGATGAACATCGACATGGTGTGGGCCGAAATCGCAGTTGCAGCACTGGCGGGTTCGGTCTTTTATGGCGTGGTTGCTCTCATCGAGAGAGCCGTCACGTTTTGGCATCCCTCTGTCCGAGGTGGATAGGGGCGGTGGGTTTGGGCACTAACTCCAGAGGGTAAAAACATGAAAAGACTGCTGATTTCCGCCTTGGCCGGCGCCATGTCGCTGGCCGCCTTCCAGGCGATGGCCGCCGACAAGGTGACACTGCAATTGAAATGGGTCACGCAGGCCCAGTTCGCCGGCTACTATGTCGCCAAGGCCAAGGGTTTTTATGAAGCCGAAGGCCTCGACGTCGAAATCAAGCCGGGCGGCCCGGACATCGCGCCCGAGCAGGTGATCGCCGGCGGCGGCGCCGACGTCATCGTCGACTGGATGGGTGGCGCGCTGGCGGCCCGCGACAAGGGCGTGGGGCTCGTCAACATCGCCCAGCCGTTCAAGAAGGCCGGCATGGAACTGGTCTGCCCCAAGGCCGGGCCGATCAAGACCGAAGCCGACTTCAAGGGTCATACGCTCGGCGTCTGGTTCTTCGGCAACGAATATCCCTTCTACGCCTGGATGAACAAGATCGGTCTCAAGACCGATGGCGGCCCGGATGGCGTCACCGTGCTCAAGCAGAGCTTTGACGTGCAGCCGCTGATCCAGAAGCAGGCCGACTGCATCTCGGTCATGACCTACAACGAATACGGTCAGGTGCTGGATGCCGGCTACAAGCCGGAAGACCTGATCGTCTTCAACTACTCGGCCATGGGCAACGACCTGTTGGAAGACGGGCTCTACACGCTCGAGGACAAGCTCAAGGATCCGGCCTTCGAGGACAAGATGGTTCGCTTCGTGCGCGCCTCGATGAAGGGCTGGAAATATGCCACGGAGAACACCGACGAGGCGGCCGAAATCGTCGTCGACGCCGGCGGCCAGGACGAGAACCACCAGAAGTTCATGATGAAGGAAGTGGCCAAGCTGGTCGACAACGCCGACGGCAAGCTGATCCCGGCCGCTTACGAGCGCACCGCCAAGGCGCTGCTCGACCAGAAGATCATCAGCAAGGAGGCGAGCGGCGCCTACACGACCGCGATCACCGACAAGGCGATCAAATAAGCTTGGGTCTCTACAACCGACATTGAAAGGGGCGGGCGACCGCCCCTTTTTCTTGGCCGCGGTAAAATAATCGTGTGCCGGGATACATCGGGCCGCCCAACCGTTGATTGACGCATCCGCGCGCCGGGGAGCTGCGCAGGATGCTGCAATCAACGGAGGTTCTTCATGCGCATCCTATCCGTGCCGATGCTTTCGGCTTTGGCCGTTTCGACCGCCTTCCTTCTCGCATCGCCGGCTATGGCCGAGACGATGAAGTTCACGGCGACGCTCGACGGCAGCCAGCAGAGCCCGCCCGTGACCACCAAGGGCAAGGGAACCGCCACTCTCACCTTCGATACGACAACCAAGAAGCTGAGCTGGAACGTCAAATATTCCGGTCTCAGCGGGCCTGCCGTGGCCGCTCACATCCACGGCCCGGCGGATAAGGGCGCGAATGCGGACCCCGTCATCCCGTTCAAGAAGCTGAAGAGCCCGATCAAGGGATCGGCGACGCTGACCGACGCGCAGGCATCCGATCTGGAGGCCGGCAAATATTACGTCAACATCCACACAGCCAAGAACAAGGACGGCGAGATCCGCGGCCAGATCGAGAAGGCGATGTAGCACGGCGAATTGCATTGAACTTTGAAGGCTGGCGGGACAGCGCCCCCCTCTGTCCTGCCGGACATCTCCCCCACAAGGGGGGAGATCAGATGTCACGTCGGCTTTCGCCAATCACCGGCGTTTCAAAAGTGGCGGGGCGATGGAACTGCCGATCTCCCCCCAAGTGGGGGAGATGTCCGGCAGGACAGAGGGGGGCGCGAAGGAACTCTGCCTAGGCCTTGTAGGCACTCAGCTCTTGTTGCGGATCTGCGTCAGCGTGCGGGTCGGCGTGATCGCTTCGGGATCGAGCTTGATCTCGACGATCGCCGGCTTGCCGCTGGCCAGCGCGCGTTCGAAAGCCGGCGCGAAGTCGGCGGTCTTTTCGACTGTCTCGCCATGGCCGCCATAGGCACGGGCAAGTGCTGCAAAGTCCGGATTCTTCAGCTCGGTGGCGACGACGCGGCTCGGATACTCCCGCTCCTGATGCATGCGGATGGTGCCGTAAATGCCGTTGTTGACGACGATGACGATGATCGGCAGGTCGTATTGAACAGCCGTCGCGAACTCCTGACCGTTCATCAGGAAGCAGCCGTCGCCGGCGAAGGCAATCACGGTGCGATCCGGGAACAATGATTTGGCGGCAACGGCAGCCGGCGTACCGTAGCCCATCGAGCCGGACGTCGGTGCGGCTTGTGTGCCGAAGCGGCGGCTGCGGTAGAAGCGATGCACCCAGGTGGCGTAGTTGCCGGCGCCGTTGGTGAGAATGGCGTCCTCCGGCAGGACCTTGCCCAGATGTTCGATGATCGGACCCATCTGGACGGCCCCGGGGCCGGTCTGCGGCGGCGTCGACCATTCCAGATAGGCGGCGTGCGCCTTTTCCGCCTCGGCAGCCCAGGAAGGGCTAGCGGCGGGCTTGCGTTTGGCGAAGGCCTCGACGAAGGCGGCGGGCGAGGCATTGATGGCCAGCGTCGGCCGGTAGACGCGGCCGAGCTCGCCGGCATCGGCATGGACATGCACCAGCGCCTGGTCGGGGTAAGGGCTTTTCAGCAGCGTGTAGTCGGAAGACGGCATCTCGCCCAGGCGGCCGCCGATCAGAAGCACCACGTCGGCCTGCTTGATCCGCTCTGCGAGCTTTGGATTGATGCCGATGCCGACATCGCCGGCGTAGTTGGGATGGAGATGGTCGAACAGCATCTGGCGGCGGAAGGAGCAGCCAACGGGCAGCGACCACGTCTCGGCGATGGTGCGCATATGCGCCACTGCCTCCTCGTTCCAGCGCGTGCCGCCGAGGATGACGAACGGCCGCTTGGCGTTGGCGAGCAGCATTTGCAGCGCGTCGAGCTCAGCTTCGCCGGGACGCGTCTCGACGGGCGTGTGCGGCAGCGCTGCCGGAGCCTCGACCTCGCTGGTCAGCATGTCCTCCGGCAGCGAGATGACCACCGGGCCGGGGCGTCCTGACGTCGCCACCGCGAAGGCGCGGGTGACGAATTCCGGGATGCGTGCGGCATCGTCGATCTCGACTACCCATTTGGCGATGTCGCCGAAGAAGCGCTTGTAGTCGACCTCTTGAAAAGCCTCGCGTTCCTTGGCGTGGCTAGCGACCTGGCCGATGAACAGGATCATCGGCACCGAATCCTGCATGGCGATATGGACGCCGGCCGAGGCGTTGGTGGCGCCGGGGCCGCGGGTGACGAAGCAGATGCCGGGCTTGCCGGTCAGCCGGCCCTGGCAGTCGGCCATCATCGCGGCGCCCCCCTCCTGGCGGCAGACGATGGTGCGGATCGAAGAGTCATGCAGCGCGTCGAGCACCGCGAGATAGGATTCGCCCGGAACGCAGAAGATGCGGTCGGTGCCGTTCGCTTCGAGCGCCTCGACGATCAGTTGTCCGCCGGTCTTCATTCTGTTCTCTCCAGTTCGGCAAGGATTTCTTGCGTGTGCTCACCAAGGCGCGGCGAGGGGCGCTCATAGACGAGCGGCGTGCCCGACATCACCATCGGTGCGCGCACCGAGGGCAGGCGGTTGCCATGGCCGTCGTCGAGGTCGAGGCGCATCCCGCGCGCGATGGTCTGCGGGTCGGCGAACATCTGGCCGATCGTGTTGATCGGGCTTGCCGGCACGCCGGCGGCTTCCAGCTTCGCCAGCAGCGGATCGCGGTCGAATGTAGCCAGCTTCGCTATGATCGTCTCGCGCAGTCTCGCGCGATTGGCGACACGGGCCGGGTTGGTGGCGAAATCCGGGTTGGTGGGTAGGTCGGTCAAGCCGACCGCGGCGCAGAACTTGCCGAACTGGCCGTCATTGCCGACCGCAAGGATGATGTGGCCGTCGCGCACCGGCAGCACCTCGTAAGGCGCGATGTTCATATGGGCATTGCCCATCTGCACCGGCGACTTGCCGGAGACCAGATAGTTGAGGTTCTGATTGCCGAGCGCCGAGATCTGGCTGTCGTAGAGCGCCATGTCGATGTACTGGCCGTCGCCGGTCTTTTCCGCATGGCGCAAGGCCGCCTGGATGGCGATCACCGAATAGAGGCCGGTGAAGAGATCGGAGATGGCCACGCCGGCCTTCTGCGGCTCGCGGCCGGGCTCGCCGGTGATCGACATCATGCCGGCCATGGCCTGGATGATGAAATCGTAGCCGGCGCGGGGCGCGTAAGGACCGTCCTGGCCGAAGCCGGTGATCGAGCAATAGACGAGACGCGGGTTGATCGCCTTCAGGCTTTCATAGTCGAGGCCGTATTTCTTCAGGCCGCCGAGCTTGAAGTTCTCGATCAGCACGTCGGCGGTGGCGACCAGCTTGCGCAGCGTCTCGGCGCCCTCGGGCTTGGAGAAGTCGATGGCTATGGAGCGCTTGCCGCGGTTGCAGGAATGGTAATAGGCGGCCGAAAGGTTCTCGCCGTCATGGCTCATGACAAAAGGCGGACCCCATTTGCGGGTGTCGTCGCCGCCGTCCGGGCTTTCGACCTTGATGACATCGGCGCCGAGGTCGGCCAGCAATTGCCCGGCCCAGGGGCCGGCCAGGATGCGGGCAAGTTCGATAACGCGGATGCCTTTCAGCGGGGGTTCGGCCATGGATCACCGTGGTTAAACAAAGCGCAGCCTCTAGCAATCGGGGCGGCCCGTGTCACGACCCATGCGATAGGCCACCGCGTCAGGATTTCAGCACGCTGTCCGCCCAGGCGGCAAAATCGTTCATTACGGCGTCGCGGTTGATCTCGTTCAGGCTTTCATGGCGGGTTTCCGGGTAAACCTTTGAAACCAGATTCGAAAAGCCCATCGCCTGCATGCGCTTTGCGAGATGATGGACGGCCTTGCCGTAGTCCGACGCCGGATCCTTCTCTCCGCCGACAAGGTTGACGAAGAGGTCGCGCCGGACGCCAGCAAAGCTCGAATCCTTGCCGGCGTGCTGCGCCATGTTGACCACGTCGCGCCACATCGAGATGGAGGCGTCCCAGCCGCAGAGCGGGTCGGCGACATATTTGTCGACCTCGACCGGATCGCGCGAGAGCCAGTCGAACAAGGTGCGGTGGTTGGGCACTGCCTTGCCCCAGGCCTGGAAGGTGAGCTTCGGCAGAAGCCGCGACGGTACGTCGGAGCCCAGCCGCATCCGTTCCCAGCCCAGGATGAGCAGCGCCAAATGGCCGAGAAGCCCTTGCGAGAAATTTCCGTTCCAGATCGCGGCGGCATGGACGCGTGGCGAATGGCGCAGCACGAAGTTGAGCGCTATCGAGGCGCCGAGCGAATGTCCAAAAACGATCACCGGCAAGCCCGGGTGCTCGGCCGCGATCAGGTCGTGCACGGCGTCGACATCGGCGATCACCTTGGCGATGCCGTCGCTGTCGGCGAACTTGCCGAGCGGCGCGTCGGGCGCCTTCGTCGCGCCATGGCCACGGTGGTCATGGGCATAGACGTGGAAGCCGCGCGGCGCGAGGTAATCGGCGAAACGGGCATAGCGCGCCGCATGCTCGGCCAGGCCGTGGTTGATCTGGACCACCGCGCGTGGCTTCGCCGCTTGCTTCACATAAAGGTTGAGCTCGGCCCCGGTCGGTGAGGCCAGCCTGGTTTGCTTGTCAAATGGCATATCTCGCTCCCTCGGCGACTGTTGGGCGAGGGCGCCACGGACGTCAAGTGGACGAGCGCGCTTGCGAGCACGCCGATGAGAGCGTGCTCAGCTGGGGATTGTTCTTTCGCACGATGAAAAAGATCGCAATTCTGACACGTCGCCTGTTCTAGTGTGACGAATCCAATACGGTTCAATGATCGCCGGGAGAGCGGGATGCGGGTTTGGGTATTGTGGGGTTCGATGGTGCTGGCTCTGGCCGGCGCCGGCGCGGCTAATGCCGACGTCAAGATGAGCGGAACTTTCGTGGCAGACAGCGCCTGTCCGGCGACGCAGGCCATCAAGAGCGGCAAGAACCCCGGCAATATCTCGACCGAGACGGGCAAGAGCTACGAGCTTCTTGCCGGCAACAAGGACGAGCCCACCCACTACCTCATCCAGGTGCCGGGCGCCGACCCCGAGCGGCGCTGGGTGAAGATCAGCTGCGGCCATGTCAGCGGCGGCAGCGCGGCGACGACCCCGGCGCCTGGCGGTCAGGCGAAGCCGTCGGCCTCCGGAAAACCCGAATATGTCTTTGCGCTGAGCTGGCAGCCGGCCTTCTGCGAGACCAAGGCGAGCAAGCCCGAATGCAAGGCGCAGAACCCGACTGAGTTCGATGCCTCGCATTTTACGCTGCATGGGCTGTGGCCGCAGCCCAACGGCAATTTCTATTGCCAGGTGCCGGCGGCCGACAAGGCCAATGACAATCCGGCGCATTGGGGAGATTTGCCGCCGGTAAAGCTCGATGCCAACACGCGCGCCGAGCTCGACCAGGTGATGCCGGGCACCGCCTCCAAGCTGGAGCGGCATGAATGGATCAAGCACGGCACCTGCTACGGCAAAAGCCAGCAGGAGTATTTCTCCGACGCCCTCAACTTGATGCGGGCGGTGAACGCCTCGGCGGTGCGCGATCTCTTCACCAAGAACATCGGCAAGCAACTGACCTCGGACGAGATCCGCAGCGCCTTCAACGCGGCCTTCGGCGCCGGCGCCGGGGACCGCGTGCGCGTCTCCTGCCTGGTCGACCCGTCGAGCGGCCGGCGCCTGATCGGCGAGATCACGCTCGGCCTGTCAGGCCCGATCGGCCCTGACAGCAAGCTCGCCGATCTCTTGATGGCGTCCGCGCCGACAGGCAAGGCCGGTTGTCCGAAAGGCACGGTCGACGCGATCGGTTTCCAGTGACGGGAGTTCTTTGGTCGGCCGTTCTTGCCCGAAATCGCGGATTGGTCGCGATTTCCCAACCTAGCGTCGTTTTGAAGGCGAATGGTTAACCGCTTCTTTCGCACGATCGCGGAGTAGCGAAAAGCTGTTGACGGACCTGGACCGACGAACTGGCGGCGCAAACCGCAGAATGCGACCCGTTTGGCCGCCGGCGTGCCGAAAGCGATTGCCGTTCGGCGCTTCATCGCCTACATAGCGCCCAACCCCCATTCACCTTGACACTAGTTTCCAGGGAAAGCGCGCGTGGCTCGCCAGTTCATCTATCACATGTCAGGCCTGTCGAAGGCCTATGGCACCAAGAAGGTGCTCGATAACGTTCACCTGTCCTTCTATCCGGACGCCAAGATCGGCATCCTTGGCCCCAACGGCTCGGGCAAGTCGACGATCCTGCGCATCATGGCCGGGCTCGACAAGGAGTTCCAGGGCGAGGCGTGGCTGGCCGAGGGCGCCACCGTAGGCTACCTCGCGCAGGAGCCTCAGCTCGACAACAACAAGACCGTGCGTGAAAACGTCATGGACGGCGTCGCCAGGAAGACCGCCATCATCGAGCGCTACAACGAGCTGATGATGAACTATTCCGACGAGACGGCCGACGAGTCGGCCAAGCTCCAGGACGAGATGGACCGCCTCAATCTGTGGGATCTCGAACAGCAGGTCGAGATGGCGATGGACGCGCTGCAGTGCCCGCCGCCGGATTCCGAGGTGACCAACCTGTCGGGCGGTGAGCGCCGCCGCGTGGCGCTGTGCCGGCTGCTGCTCGAACAGCCTGACCTGTTGCTGCTCGACGAACCGACCAACCATCTCGACGCCGAGACCACGCAGTGGCTGGAAAAGCATCTGCGCGACTATCCGGGCTCGGTGCTGATCATCACCCACGATCGCTACTTCCTCGACAACGTCACCGGCTGGATCCTTGAGCTCGACCGTGGCCGCGGCATCCCCTACGAGGGCAACTACACCAAATATCTCGACGCCAAGGCCAAGCGCCTGATCCAGGAAGGCCGCGAGGACGACGCCCGCCAGAAGTCGATCTGGCGCGAGCGCGAGTGGATCCAATCCTCGCCGAAGGCACGCCAGACCAAGTCGAAGGCGCGCATCAAGGCCTATGAGGAATTGGTCGAGCAGTCTCAGAACCGCAAGCCGACCGACACGCAGATCGTCATCCCGGCGAGCGAGCGCCTCGGCAATGTCGTCATCGAGGTCGAAGGCCTCAACAAGGGTTTTGGCGACGAGCTCTTGATCGAGAACCTGTCGTTCCGGCTGCCGCCGGGCGGCATTGTCGGCGTCATCGGCCCGAACGGCGCCGGCAAGACGACGCTGTTCAAGACCTTCACCGGCCAGGAAAAGCCGGACTCCGGCTCGATCCGCATCGGCGAGACGGTCAAGCTCGGCTATGTCGACCAGAGCCGCGACGCGCTCGATCCGAACAAGACGGTGTGGGAAGAGATTTCGGGCGGCGCCGAGGTGATCAAGCTCGGCAAGCACGAGGTCAACAGCCGCGCCTACTGCTCGTCCTTCAATTTCCGCGGCGGCGACCAGCAGCAGAAGGTCGGCAACCTGTCGGGCGGCCAGCGCAACCGCGTCCACCTGGCCAAGATGCTGAAGGGCGGCGGCAATGTTCTGCTGCTCGACGAACCGACCAACGACCTCGACACCGAAACACTGGCCGCGCTGGAAGACGCGCTGGAAGCCTATGCCGGCTGCGCCGTCATCATCAGCCACGATCGCATGTTCCTCGACCGCATGGCGACCCACATGCTGGCCTTCGAGGGCGACGCGCATGTCGAATGGTTCGAAGGCAATTTCGAGGAATATGAGAAGGACAAGCTGCGGCGCCTGGGCGCCGAAGCGGCCACCCCGCACCGCATGACGCACAAGCGGCTGACGCGGTAGCATCGGTCCGAGGGCGGCAACAGAGCGAAGGTTCTAACATGGCTGACTGGTCCGCCGCCCAATATCTGAAGTTCGAAGATGAGCGCACGCGGCCCGCGCGCGATCTCGTGGCGCAGGTGCCGGTCGATTTTCCGCGCCGCGTCGTCGATATCGGCTGCGGTCCAGGCAACTCGACGGAGCTTCTGGTCGAGCGCTGGCCGGACGCCCAGGTCAGCGGCTTCGACACCTCGCCCGACATGATCGAGAAGGCGCGGGCACGGCTGCCCAATGTCAATTTCGAGCTGGCGGATGCTGCCGGATGGCAGCCCGAGCATCCCGTCGACGTCATCTTCGCCAACGCCGTCTTCCAGTGGCTGCCGGAGCATCCGGCGGTGTTCCAGCGGCTGATGGGGCTTCTGGCGCCGGGCGGCGCTTTGGCCGTCCAGATGCCGGACAATCTCGGCGAAGCCTCGCACCAGCTGATGCGCGAGACAGCAGTGGAAGTGCCGTTCGCGGCCAAGCTCGAGGGCGCCGCGCGCGGGCCGCTGCCGCCGGTGTCCTTCTACTACGATCTTCTGTCGCCGCTCGCCGACCGGCTCGATATCTGGCACACCATCTACAACCATCCGCTGGCCGATGCCGAAGCGATCGTCGAATGGGTCAAGTCGACAGGACTGAAGCCGTTCCTCGATCCGCTCGACGCGGATGAAAAGAAGGTGTTTCTCGACAGCTATACCACCAAGATCGCCAAGGCCTATCCGAAGACCGCGAACGGCAAGGTGCTGCTGCGCTTTCCGCGGATATTCATCGTCGCCAAGCGAGCGTGAGCAAATTCCGGCAATGCGCGTTTCGCCGCGATGCCAGCAAGGGTTGTCGATTTAAGCTGGCATAAACCGGCCAAATGCGACAAGGGTTGCACCGGGCCATTTCCGCGCCCACATCAGAGCCCGTCACGCCCGGGGCCATTTGTTCAACGCAATTCCGAACGGAAAACCGGTTCCCACCTTTCCTGGAATTGCTCTAGACGGATTGGACATGCATCGCGTCATCATCAGCGGCATCGGCGCCGAAATCCCTGAACCCGTCATCACCAATGAAGAGCTGGTCGCAAGCTTCAACAGCTGGGTCGACATCGAGAATGCGCGCCGCGCCGACACTGGCGAGCCGCTTTTGCAGAAGTCGGATAGCGACTTCATCGTGCATGCCTCGGGCGTGAAGAGCCGCCATGTCATCGAGCGCGAGGGCATCCTCGATCCGACCCGCATGTCACCGCGCATTCCGGCGCGGCCGGACGACGCGCTGTCATTGGAGGCGGAGTTCGGCATCGCCTCGGCCAGGAAAGCGCTTGCCCATGCGGGCGTCGACGGTTCGGACATCGATCTGGTCATCTGCTCGGCCTCGCATCATCAGCGGCCCTATCCGGCCATCGCCATCGAGATGCAGGAGGCCTTGGGGACCAAGGGCGCCGGCTTCGATATGGGGCTGGGCTGCTCTTCAGCGGCGGCCGCGCTGCATGTCGCCGTCAACCTGGTGAGGGCAGGGGCGCACAAGCGCATCCTGGTGTCGACGCCGGAAATCATCACCGGCCATCTCAACTTCCGCGACCGGCAGACGCATTTCATCTTCGGCGATGCCTCGGTCGCCATGGTCGTCGAGGGGTTGGCGCAGGGCGAAAAGCGGCCGGGGCGTTTCGAGGTGCTCGACACGCGCACCTGGACGCAGATGTCGAACAACATCCGCACCAATCTCGGCTATCACACGCGCACCGCCCAGGACGATCCCTACATGATCAACCTGGAAGGCAATCTCATCAAGCAGGTCGGCAACAAGGTGTTCAAGGAAGTCACCGTCGCCGGCCAGAAATTTATCGTCGAGTTCCTGGCCGAGCACGGGCTGACGCCGGACGGCATCCGCCGCTTCTGGCTGCATCAGGCCAATGCGCGCATGAATGCGATGATCCTGAAATTGTCCTTCGGCCACGATGTCGACCATGACCGCGCGCCGATGGTGCTGGAGCGGCTCGGCAACACCGCCGGCGCCGGCGCGATCGTGGCATTGTCGGAGAACCATGCCGACATGAAGGCCGGCGATTTCGGTCTGATCTGCGCCTTCGGCGCCGGCTATTCGATCGGCGGCGCGTTGCTGAGAATGCTGTAGCTGCCTTTAAGCCGGCGCGAAGGGTACCAGCATCGGCACGCGCCTGGCATAGTCGTCATAGGCCGGGCCGAGTTCGCCGCGCAGGAAGCTTTCTTCCAGCCTCGCCTTGACGACGACGCCGACGAGCAGCAGCGCGGCGCCGGCGACGCCCCAGACCGTGCCCTTGACGGCCATGGTGGCGAGGATCGACAGCAGCAGGCCGGTGTAGATCGGGTGGCGGACGAGGCTATAGGGGCCGGTATCGATCACGCGATGATCGGCCTTGGCGGTGACGTTGGCCGACCACAGCCGGCCAAGATGCAGACGCGCCCACCAGGCGAAGGCGATGCCGAGCGCGATCAGAGAAACGCAGATCCAGGCCTCGGCGAGCGTCGGCGTCCAGAGCCGCAGCCGGCCGGCATAGCCGTGCGCCGGCACGAACAGCAGCACCGTGCCGGCCAGCCAAAGGACACGATAGCGCGCCTCCGACTTGCGATCGGCTCGCTTTTGCGGGGGATCGGCCCAGGACGCGGCAAGAAGCCACGATATCAGCCAAAACAGCCAAAGGGCGGCAACAGCTTGTCCAACCTGCATGATCGAGCCTTCCCGATTGCGCGCGCAGTCGTCTATGCCGCCGGCGCGGCAGCATTGCGGTTCGCAGAGGTTGGCGAAAGCGATTTGCGGTAAGAAGATCGTGATCGCCATCAAGCGGCGTGATCGGTTCATCAGCGCTTTCGACTGGACCGCATTCTTCGGCACCTTTAGACCAGCGGCATGCAGGAAACGAACCTCGAACTTTTTCCCGTGGCGGAACCGGTGGTGGAAATCGTGCCCGGCCGCAAGCTGACGGCAAGGGCAGCCGCGCTCTATGCCGCTCCGCATGATCATTTCGAGACGCGGGCGGTCGAGGAATTGCAGCTTGGCTTCGACGGCATCGAGGGCGACTTCCATGGCGGGACGACGCGGCGTTCCGGCGGGCGCGAGCCCTGGTATGCGCGCGGCACCGAGATGCGCAATGAGCGGCAATTGTCGCTCGTTGCCGCCGATGAGCTCGACATTGTCGCGCAGCGCATGGGCCTTGATGAGATCAGGCCGGAATGGATCGGCGCCAATCTGATGGTCGAAGGCGTGCCGCATCTGTCGATGCTGCCGGCCGGCTCGCTGATGTTCTTCAAGGGCGGCGTGACGCTCAAAATCGACGGCCAGAACAAGCCCTGCCGCTTTGCCGGACGGTCGATTGCCGAGCATGTCGGCGCCGTGGATATCGATGCCACCGCACTGCTCTTTCCCAAGGAGGCGAAACGGCTGCGCGGCCTTGTCGCCTGGGTGGAAAAGCCGGGCGTGATAAGAGCCGGCGAAGAGATTTCCGTGCGGGTGCCGGAGCAGTGGATCTATCGCTGACGGGAGGGCCATGCCGCGTAAGGCGACATGGCCCAGTGTTTTGGGGTCAGGCCGCCTTGCGGTTCTTGTTGGCGCCCTGCGCCATCACCGAAACATCATCCCACTTTTCCCAGGTGGCGATGCGATTGGCGTATTCCTGCTTGATCATCGGCAGGCCGGCGTCGCCGAAGAAGACCCTGAGCGGTGGCTCGGCAGCGTCGACGATGGCGAGCATCGCCGGGCCGGTCGCTTCGGGGTCGCCCGCCACGGCTCGGCTGCGACGCTCGGCCATGGCCGCGCGTGCCGGCGCATAGGCGTCGATCGGCTTCGAGACCTTCGCCGAAGGTCCGGCCCAGTCGGTGGAGAAACCGCCCGGCTCGACCAGGGTCACGTGAATACCGAACTGCGCGACCTCGAGGCTGAGTGACTGGCTGAAGGCTTCCAACGCCCATTTCGAGGCGTGGTAGAGGCCGAGCGAGGCGAACGCGTTGACGCCGCCGATCGACGAGATCTGGATGATGTGGCCGGAGCGCTGCGCCCGCATGATGGGCAGCGCCGCCTGCGTCACCCAAAGCGCGCCGAAGACGTTGGTCTCAATCTGGTCGCGCGCTTCCTGCTCGGTGACTTCCTCGATGGCGCCGAAATGGCCGTAGCCGGCATTGTTGATGACAACGTCGAGCCGGCCGAACCGCTTGTGCGCCTCGGCGACCGCGGCATCGACGGCTTGCTTGTCAGTGACATCGAGTTTTATGGCCGCGATCCTGTCGCCATATTTCTCGACGAGATCGGCGAGCGTGCCGGCGTCGCGGGCGGTGGCGGCGACGCGATCGCCGCGGGCGAGCGCTGCCTCGGCCCAGACGCGGCCAAAGCCCTTCGACGATCCGGTGATGAACCAAACCTTATCAGTCATGATCTGTGATCCTTGCCCTTGGAGCGGTGCAGCGCCTCTCAGGATCGCGGGCACTCCAAGTGTTTGTTTTGCGCAATTCCGGACGGAAAACGGCTATGCGCTTTTCCTGGGATTGCCTTAGGGGCGATGTATTCCGGATATAAGCGGAGGTTACTCCGCTTGCTGCATGTACGGCGCTTTCGGCGATTTTCCAGAGGCGCCGCCGGATTTATTTGGCGGGCACGTCAGGGATAGCGCACCGCGCTCGACCAGGCCGGGTCCTCATGCCTTTTCCAGTACAGCGCCATCAGCCGCTCGGTGATCGGACCGACCTTGCCGCCGGCGACAGGCGCGCCGTCGATCGTGGTGACCGACATGATGCCGCCGGCGGTCGAGGTGATGAAGACCTCGTCGGCGCCTTTGAGAGCGGCGACGCCGACCGCTTCAGCTGTTACGGCGAGACCGATTTCGGCGCACAGGTCGAAGACGGTGCGGCGCGTGATGCCGGGCAACACGCCGACGGCCGGCGTCGATAATTTGCCGTCCTTGACGCTGAAGACGTTGAATCCCGGGCCTTCGGCGACATTGCCGTTGAAGTCGAGGATCAGCGCGGTGTCGGCGCCACGGTCATAGGCATCGTAAAGGCCGCGCACGAGATCGAGCCAGTGGTAGTTCTTGATCGAAGGATCGATCGAGGCCGGCGGGATGCGCACCTTGTCGCTGATCGCAACATGCAGGCCCTGCCGCAGCTGTTCGGCATTGGCGACCGAGCCGAAGGGAACAGCGAAAGCCATGAAGCGGTTGATCGCCTGGCGCGGGTCGCGGCTGAAGGTCGGCGAGGCGCCGCGCGTGCACAGCATCTCGACGTAAGCCGCGCGGTGGCCGGAGAGCGCGACGCAATTGTGGAGAATCTCCGCAACGCCATCGCGATCGAACGGGATCGTCATGCGCAGCTTCTCCAGCCCGCCGAAGAACCGGTCGAGATGCAGGTCGAGGCGGAAGAAGCGGCCGTCCCAGACATGGACCGTGTCGTAGGTGGCGTCCGAATGCAGAAAGCCCCAATCCAGCACCGAGATCTTGGCCTGCGACATCGGCAGATACTGCCCGTCGAGGAAGGCGACGCCGTCCGGATAGGCGTGCGGGTCGAGATGGCGATCGGAGAGAAATGGGAAGGATTCGGCTGGCGTCGCGGCGGCCTGGCTCATTTCATTCCTCCTCGGGCGTTCCGGTGAAGCAGGCTAGCGTCCGGTTGCGGATGCAGTAGAGCCAGGCAGGCAGCGCTGCTTGGCCTCATTCGTCCTCGTCGTCTTCCTCCAGCAGCCTCGTGGCGCGCCAGCGGGTGAGCACCACATTGGTCTGTTCGATGACAAAGAAACGCGCCGAATCCCGGTCGTAGCCTTCGGCGAGCAGCTTTTCATAGTCGGTATGGGCGTGACGGATATGGGCGATCGTTGCCAGCCACACCGCGATCGTCGGCGGCAGAGTCTTCATGTGCACGGAACCGGCGTCGGCGCGGATCTTTTCCATGTCGGCATAGGGCGCCAAGGGAAGAAGCGCGGTCAGCGCCTTGGCAATGGCGCGGCGGCGGCCGGTGGGGGCGCTCATTTGTCGTCGCGCCCGGCGATGGTCGCTTCGGGGAAGGCGTCGGTTGAAGCGTAGTAGGGCTTGATGTCGATGACCGGCGTGGCGTCGAGCACATCGATGGCGTCGATCTCGATCCGGCCGGCCTCCATGTCGAGCGCGACGAGCTTCGCCACATGCAGGCCGACCGGGTTCGGCCGGGCAGGGGAGCGCAGCGAGAAAACGCCTTTCGGTTCAGCCGCATGGCGGGGTTTCTGCACGATCAGATTGCGCGGCGCGTGATGCAGCCAGGACAGGATGACGATGTGGCTGGCGCGTTCCAGGTTTTGCAGGCCCGGGCGATAAGGCTCGTCGATCAGAACTTCCGCGGTTCGCCCGGATTCGCGGGCGGCGCGCATGTTCTTGGGGCAGTCTTCGCGACTGACCCAGGGCGAGGCGATGCGGCCGACAAAGACGACATGGCCATCCGGCCGCAATCCCGCCGGATCGGCTGCAAGAAGCGTTTCGCCTTCGCGCGTCTCGAACATCCTCTTCACTCCGCGCAAGAACCGCCTGCCAGGCGCGGATCACGGCTGCGCCATTTTCTTGTCCGGAAGCGACATAGCGCTTGCCATGGTTTCAAAATCGACATAAACATATCTTTATATCTTTCAACGAGAGCCCGCTCATGCATGTCTCGCTCGACACAATGGTAGATACATTGAAGGCGGCGGCCGAATCCAGCCGGCTGCGCATCCTTGTGCTGCTGTCGCGGGGCGATCTCACTGTATCCGACCTCACCGAGATCCTCGGCCAGTCGCAGCCGCGCGTCTCGCGCCATCTGAAGCTGCTGCTCGATGCCGGGCTGATCGGCCGCTACCAGGAGGGGTCCTGGGCCTTCTTCCGGCTGACCGATACGGACAATTCGCGCGATTTCGTGCAGCGTCTCGTCTCAGGCATCAGCGAAGGCGACCCGCAGGTGGTGCGCGATCTGGAGCGGCTGGCGGCGGTCAAGCGCAAAAGGCAGGACCGGGCCGCCGAATATTTCTCCGAGAACGCCGCAAGCTGGGATCATATCCGCTCGCTGCATGCGCCGGACCGCGCGGTGGAGGCGGCGCTCATCAAGCTCGTCGGCAAGCGGCCGTTCCAGTCGATGCTCGACCTCGGCACCGGCACGGGCCGGCTGCTCGAAATCTTTTCGCCGCTCTACCGGCGCGGCGTCGGCATCGACATGTCGCGCGAGATGCTGACGGTGGCGCGCGCCAATCTCGACAAGGCTGGCATCGCCAATGCGCAGGTTCGCCAGGGCGACATTTTCTCACCGCCGGTCGAGCGCAACGCCTTCGATCTCGTCACCATCCACCAGGTGCTGCACTATCTCGACGATCCCGCCCGCGCCATCGCCGAAGCAGCGCGGCTGCTGCGCCCATCGGGTCGGCTGATCGTCGTCGACTTCGCGCCGCATGATCTCGAATTCCTGCGCGACCAGCATGCGCATATGCGGCTCGGCTTCTCCGACCGGCAGATGTCGGACTGGTTCTCGGAGGCCGGCCTCGACCTGGAGGACAGCCAGGAATTCGAGCCGCGCGGCGGCAACGAGGCAAGGCTCACCGTAAAACTCTGGCTCGGCCGCGACCGCCGCCTGCAGATCGCCGATCCGTCCAACGATTCCTTGCCAGTGAGGGAAACTGCTTGATGAACCAGTTCCGCTTTTCCCGCCGCCCTGATATCGGCGACAAGGTCAGGGTGTCATTCGAGTTCTTCCCGCCGAAGAACGACGAGATGGAAGCAAGGCTGTGGGACACGGTCACGCGGCTGGAGCCGCTGAAGCCGAAATTCGTCTCGGTGACCTATGGCGCCGGCGGCTCGACCCGCGAGCGCACGGCGCGCACGGTCAAGCGCATCCTCAACGAGACGACGCTGACGCCGGCGGCGCATATGACTTGCGTCGACGCGGCGCGTGACCAAGTCGACGCCGTCATCCGGGAATTTGTCGACTTCGGCGTCACCCGTTTCGTCGCGCTGCGCGGCGATCCGGCCGCAGGCGTCGGAACCGCTTATCGCCCGCATCCCGACGGCTACGCCAATGGCGCCGAACTGGTCGGCGCGCTGAAGAGCGTCGGCGATTTCGACATCTCAGTCTCGGCCTATCCGGAAAAGCATCCGGAAAGCCCGGATTTCGCCACCGACATCGACATGCTGAAGCGTAAGGTCGACAACGGCGCGACGCGGGCGATCACCCAGTTCTTCTTCGACAACGACCTCTACGAGCGCTATGTCGAGCGGGCACGCCGCGCCGGCATCTATATCCCGATCGTGCCGGGCATCCTGCCGGTGCATAATTTCACGCAGGTCGCCAATTTCTCGTCGCGCTGCGGGGCGCTGGTGCCGGCATGGCTCGCCGAGCGTTTCGAAGGGCTGGAGAACGACCCGCAGACGCACGCGCTGGTGGCCTCGGCCGTGGCGGCGGAGCAGGTGCTCGACCTTGTCGAGCGCGGCGTCGGCGACTTCCATTTCTACACGATGAACCGTGCCGACCTCGTCTTTGCCATCTGCCACATGATCGGCATCCGTTCGCATGAGGCGGAGGCGGCGGCTGGTTCGGCCGCGGCATGAGACAGGCTGCGAGGAAAGTCAGGCTGCAATGGAAAAGGCCGGGTTAGAACCCGGCCTTTTCGAACTCTTGGACTATCCTCGGTGTCTGGTCTTCCCGGCTTTGGCGGGTCAGGGAAGAACGCCTATGATAAGGGCACCGATGAATGCGAATGCGGCACAAATCATCAAAGCGTTGATCGGCCTCGTCAGTCCCATGCCATAGCCTCCTCTTCAGAGCTATGGCAGGAGTCTAGGGTCATTTGGGCCACAGGCAAGCGGAAAACGTGCTGCATTGCGACATGATTGTGGAATTTGCGACTTCGAATTTGCCGTTAGCCGTTGAAACTCTTCGGCAAAAGCCCGCTCCGCGGTTGTGAATAAATTGTGGCGGCGGTGTGGCATGACACCGCTACCATCGACCGAACAGCCGCCCGTCAATCGTGATCAGACCGAGTCCGATCAGTGTCATGCCGCCGATCTCGAACAGCGCCAGCCGTTCGCCGAGGAAGAGAAAGCCGAGCAGAACCGCGCTGACCGGCACGATCAAGGTGACCAGCGAGGCATTGGTGGCGCCGGCTGAGGCGACGAGGTTGAAATAGAGGATATAGGCGAAGGCGGTAGACATCAGCGCCAGTCCCAGCACTGCGGGCCAGACCGGCGGCGAGGCCGAGAACAAGCCCGTCGGCCCATAGGCAATGAGCACGATGGGGATCATGATGATGGTCGAGGCGGTCAGCTGCCCGGTGGCAATCACCGGCGAGGGCACACCCTTGAAGCGGCGCGCGATCATCAAGGCGATCGCATAGGACACCGAAGCGCCGATCAGCGCGAACTTGGCCCAGACCGGCCCGCCGAGGCCGGCAATAAGACCAGGGCCGATCATCACCGCCGTTCCCGCTATGCCCAGCACTATACCGGCCAGCTTGTTCCAGGAGAGCTTCTCGTCGGTTGTGAGCGCATTGGCAAGCACCAGCGTCCAGAACGGCGTCGTGGCGTTGAGCACCGAGGCGACGCCGGCGCCGAGCTGCGTCTGGCCGGCGAAGATCAGCGAGAAGGGGACGACATTGTTGGTCAGCGCCAGCAGGAAGAACAGGCCGGCATGCGGGAAGGCGAGGCGGAAGGAAGGACCGCGGATCGCGAGATAAAGCTGAAGCGCTGCCGCGGCAATGGCGACACGAAAGAGCACCAGCGCCAGCGGATGGATCTCGGACACGGCAATGCGGGCAAAGAAGAACGAGCCGCCCCAGATCGCGCCGAGCAGGAGAAGCTGCGCCCAATCCTTGAGCGTCATCGGTCCGCGCGTCGGCGCGGCGCTGGCTATAGTGGACATGTCCTGTTCCTCCCCAGGCCGATCGCAATCTCGGCGGTTGCACTTCACCAACCGATAATGCGTTCGCAGGCAAGGGCCACCCGAAACCTGACCGGTGGTTTAGCGTTGGCAAAACGTGCAGCCGGGCCGCGCCGGATCGCCAGACATAGAACTGTTTTCTTTGGCGGCTAGCTAGGATTAATTGTGCGCGCTCCAGCCCCTGAGGATTCGTCAATGCAGCGATTCGAAAATGCCCGTGACGCGGCACTGGCGCTTCGTCCCGACGATCCGGTCTACTGTTTTCGCCCGCAGGTGCTGAAGGCGGATGCCTTGCAGTTCATGGGCATGTTTCCCGGCAAGACCGCCTATGCGGTGAAAACCAATGGCGAGCAGATCGTGCTGAGGACACTGGTGGAAGCCGGCGTCAGCACTTTCGACGTCGCTTCACCTGGCGAGTTCGCCGCCGTGCGCGCGGTCTCGGCGGATGCCGAGATGCTCTACATGCACCCGGTCAAGGCGCAGTCGGACATCAAGCTGGCGCTGGAGAAATACGGCATCCGGGTGATCTCGCTCGACCATGAGGACGAGATCACCAAGCTGACGCGCGTGGTGCGGGCGCTCGATATCGACCCAGGCGCTATCACCGTCTTCGTGCGCATCCAGACCAAGGGTCAGGCGGCTTACGAATTGTCGAAGAAATTCGGTGCCGGGCCGGCCAACGCGGTCGATCTTGCCGAGCGCCTCAACCGCACCGGCTACAAGGTCGGCCTCTGCTTCCATGTCGGCAGCCAGATCGAGGATCCCGATACCTATGAGCGGGCGCTGGCCTCGGCCGACTGGGTGCGCAACCGCCTGACCTTCGACATTGCAGGGCTCGATGTCGGCGGCGGTTTTCCCGCCGAATACGGCCACGATCCCAACCGCAAGCACATCGAGATGCCGTCGCTCGGCCAGCTGATGTCGCGGCTTGCCGGCGACCTGAAGGAATATCAGTTCGACCAGATGCCGCTGGTGGCGGAGCCCGGCCGCGTGATCGTGGCGCGCTGCCTGTCGCTGATCGTGCGGGTGCTGCTGCGCAAGGGCAAGCGGCTCTACATCAATGACGGCATCTGGGCGTCGCTGTCGGATTCATGGACAGGCAAGATCACGCTGCCGGCCCGCTTCATCCCCGATCCGGCGATCCGCACGCGTAATGGCGACGAGAAAAACATCGTGCCGTTCAAGGTCTGCGGCGCGACCTGCGATTCCGTCGACATCCTGTCGCGTCCGTTCTGGCTGCCGGAAACGGTCGACACCGGCGACTGGATCGAGATCGGCCATATCGGCGCCTACTCGCTGTCGCTGAGGACCCGCTTCAACGGCTTTTACCCCGACACCTTCGTGGAGGTGACGACGCCGTTCGACGAAGGCGACGCGCCGCAAGGCTTTGCGAGTTTGGAGACGATGGCGGATTGAGCTCCCCCTTCTCCCCTTGTTGTGGGAGAAGGTGTCGCCGAAGGCGACGGATGAGGGGTGCTCCAGTGAACGCCGACGTCTCACTTCGCTGGAGCACCCCTCATCCGTCTCGGCGCTGCGCGCCGATCCACCTTCTCCCACAAGGGGAGAAGGAGAGCACGTCACAGCTTGGCCAAAAGCTCCGGCGTCGGCCAGCCATCCACCGGCAGGCCAAGCCGCATCTGCTCCTTGCGGATCGCTTCGCGCGTGTTGGTGCCCAGGATCCCGTCGACCGTGCCTACGTCGTAGCCCTTGGCTTCGAGCTTGGTCTGCAGCGCCTTCATCTGGTCGCCGCTCAAGCCTTGCTCGGGCGTGCGCGGGTCGAATTGCGGCGCGCCGGCAAACCGCGTCGCCATGACGGCCGCGGTCAGCGCGTAGGTGAAGGACTGGTTCCATTCCAGATAGACATCGAAATTGTCATAGGTCAGGAAGGCGGGACCCTTGCGGCCCATCGGCAGCGCCAGGCCGGCCTTCAGCCCGTTGTCGATGAGCGGGTTGCCGTTGGGCTCGGTGACGCCCCACTCGGCCCACTGCGACAGCGGCAGCTTGTTGGTGCGGCCGGTCTGGTCCCATGGCATGTCGTCGGGGACACGCACTTCCTGGACCCAAGGCTGGTCGCGCTTCCAGCCGCGCGACTGGATCTTGCTGGCGGTCGTCATGATGACGTCCGGCACGCTGTTCCTGAGGTCGACCTTGCCGTCGCCGTCGCCGTCGACACCGTGCGCCAGATAATCGGTCGGCAGGATCTGCGTCTGGCCGATCTCGCCGGCCCAGGCGCCCTTGACGTCGGCCGGCAGCACGCCGCGGTCGATGAGCGTCAAAAGCGGCACCAATTGCTGGCGGAAGAGCTGAGGCCGGCGGCAGTCATGCGAAAGCGTGACCAGCGCATTCAGCGTATGGAAGTCGCCCTGCACGGCGCCGAAGTCGGTCTCCAGCCCCCAGAAGGCGGTGATGACGGCCGGCTGGACGCCAAACTCCTTGTCGGCGCGGTCGAAGATTTCGGCATATTTCTTCAGGTTGGCCGCGCCCTGCTTCAGGCGGAAGGCCGAGATCATCCGGTTGGAGAATTCGGTGAACGTTTGGGTGAAGACGCCCTGGGCGCGGTCGCGCGCCAGCGCCCGCTCGTCGATGGTGGCGTCCTCCAGCGCGTCGAGGCCGACGACGCCGACGCCGGCCGCCTTGGCTTCAGCCGCTACGCTTTGCTTCCAGGCCTCGAAATCGCCACCGCAGTCCTGTGCCGCGGCGGGCAATGCAAACGCGCCGACAAAGAGCGCCGCCAGGATTTCAACGCGCAATCGCATCGCTTTCCTTTCGAGACCAGCGCATGGCCCCATCGTGACCCCGGACCGGGGTCGGACAGGCGCATGCGGGGATTTCAAAATTCAGGAGCCGCGCCAGGCACTCGCACGAGCGCGCCGCTCCGGATTACCAGCGGTTGCATGTTTCGCCGCCCGCCGTGTCGAAAAGCAGGCGGGAGGGCCGATGTCAACGGGTGTTCTGCCGCAGCCACTTCTTCCAGGCGGCTTCCGAGCCGTTGAAGACGTTGATGTCGGACTTGCCGGTCATGCCGGGCACGATGCCGGTGCCGGTGTACTGCCAGAAGGTGAACGGATGGCTGCCGTATTTCTCACGTGGGTGCCCTGCGACCGAGCGCAGCCAGTAGGGGTAGCCGCGGAAGGTCGCCAATTGGTTGTCGTCGAAGAAGTCGACCGAGGTGTAGATGATCGGCTTCTTGCCGTAGTGACGCTCGACCATCCGCAGAAAGATGGTCATTTCACTGCGCACGGTGGCCGGATCGGGGCGCAGCCTGCAGGTCGGCGATTTCGGGTTCCATTCCATGTCGAGCACCGGCGGCATCGCCGACGGGTCCCTCGGGACATTGGCGATGAACCAGCGCGCCTGGGCTTCCGCCGGCGTGCAGAAATAGAAGAAATGATAGGCGGCGCGCGGAATTCCGGCGGCCCTGGTGCGCGTCCAATGCTCGTTGAAATAGTCGTCGAAGCGGTCGCCACCCTCCGTCGCCTTGATGAAGGCGAAGGAGATGCCGCTGGCTCTCGCTGTCGGCCAGTCGACCGAGGTCTGGTATTTGGAGACATCCGTGCCGTGGATGGCATAGTTCCACGGCGCGCCGCTGTCCCATTCATGCGGCTTGGAATCCTCGAATTTGGGCGCGCGCGCCGCAACCGTTTGCGACGATGGCGACAACGGCGAAAGATCGTCGATGGTCGAGCAGGCGCCCAGCAGCGTCAGCATCAGGATGGCCGCGAGACGGCGCATGATATTCCCCGAGCCGGGTTCAGCCGGCCGCTGATGGGTCTTTGCAGATGGCCGTTGCTTTCGCAGGCCCCCTCCGGACGATCGCCCCACGAGATCGTCCGCCTCCATCGTTGATCGCCGAACATGGTTGATAATCCATTGACGGCGCTCGACGACGCGATGATTTTGCGGAAGCAATGGCGGCAAATCGATGACATAAATCGAGCCTGCGAATCCAAAAAGCCGGGGGAAAGATGCGGGCTGTCATGAAATTCATCAAATGGCTGCTTGGCGTTGTGATCCTGGCGGTGGCCGCGCTCTTCGCCTGGCTCTATTTTGCGCCGCCGGAACTGATCCGCGTCGGCTCCGGCTATTCGGCCAAGATCGTCTGCTCGAACGTCTTCATCGCCGGGCGCGATCCGAACCAAGTGCTGGCGGTCGACGTGCAGGCACCTGGCCATCCGCTGCTTAGGCTGATGAAGGTCTCCGTCGACAAGGAGCGAGGGCTGGTTTCGGCCGGCCTGCTCTGGGTGCTGGGCAAGAGCGTCGCGGTCGAGCGCGACGGCGTCGGCTGCGCCTCAGTTCCCGATGGCAACACCGGCAAGGCGCGACAAACGTCGCTGCGCGCGGCAGCTTCCGCACCGGCGCAGGCGGATGCGCTTTGGCCCGATGGCGAGCGCGTGGATGCCTCGCAAAATCCCGAGGTCGCGAAAATCGTCGATGATGCCGCGATGGCCGGCACCGGCATGCGCGCCATCGTGGTGGTGAAGAACGGCCGCGTCGTCGCCGAGCGCTATGGCGAGGGGTTTTCGGCCAAGACGCCGTTGCTCGGCTGGTCGATGACCAAGACGGTGAATGCCGCGATCGTCGGCACGCTGGTCAAGGATGGCAAGATCGCCATCGACAACAAGGGTCTGTTCAAGGCGTGGAAGGCCGATGGCCGCGCCGCCATCAGCCTTGCCGATATGATGGCAATGTCGAGCGGGCTGGCGTTCAACGAGGATTATGGCGATGTCGCCGACGTGACGCGAATGCTCTATCTCGAGCCGGACATGGCTGGTTTCGCCGAGGCCCAACCGCTGACCGGCGAGGTGGGAAAGGTGTTTTCCTATTCGAGCGGCACGGCGGTGATGCTGTCGCGGCTGTGGCAGGACGCGATCGGCGACAAGGCCAAGGCGCTGGCATGGCCGCGCACGGCGCTATTCGAGCCGCTCGGCATGCATAGCGCGGTGCTCGAGACCGACGAGCAGGGCACTTTCGTCGGCTCGTCCTATCTCTATGCCACGGCGCATGACTGGGCGCGCTTCGGCCAGTTCCTGCTGCAGGGCGGCGTCTGGAACGGCAACCAGATCCTGCCCGCCGGTTTCGTCGACTGGATGCGCGAGCCGGCGCCGGCCTCGAAGGTCTACGGCAAGGGTCAGCTATGGATCGAGGGACCGGGCGATGAGGAAAAGCCCGGCGCGGGTGCCGCCGCCGGCCTGCCCAAGGACACAGTTTGGATGGAGGGGCATGACGGCCAGACGGTGGCCATCATCCCGTCGGAGCAGTTGGTCGTGGTGCGGCTTGGTTTGACCCCAGCCAAGCTCGGCTATCGTCCACAAGCGATGGTGGGTGCGCTAGTCAACGCGCTGCATTAGTGCGTTTCGCCGTTTCATAGAAACGGCTGTATTTGTTTTTACGCAATTCCGGACGGAAAACCGCTCACACTTTTCCTGGAATTGCTCTAGTAGCGCTTGCTATTTGGAAGATCCGATCACGCCGAGATATGCATAACCGCGATAAAGCGTTCTGAACCGGAAGGTTGCGCCGGCGCGCTCGGATTCCGATTCAAGCAGGTCGCGCAGCGAGGCGCGCGGAGAAACATGGAATTTCCGCAGCCAGCCGCGCAGCATCGTCCGGAACCAGCGCGGCAGGCCTTCCTGCTGGCCGAAATCGACGACATGCAGCGAGCCGCCGGGGGCAAGCGCGGCAAGCGCGGCCGATACGGTCTTTTCCCAGCCGGGGATCATCGACAGCGAATAGGACACGAAGACGCGGTCGAAGCGTTCGATGCCGAAGAGAGCCTTGGCGTCGAAATCGGTGGCGTCGCCGCGCGCCAGATTGACCTTGCCGGACAGGCCTTCGCGAGCGATAGCCGCGCCCGCCGTCTCCAGCATCTCGGCCGAGATGTCGAGACCGAAGAGGCGAGCGTTCGGGTAGCGGCGGGCGGCAAGCACGATGTTGCGGCCGGTGCCGCAGCCGAGCTCCAGCACGGTGCCGCCTTGCGGCACGTCCAACCCGTCGATCAGCCGGTCGCGGCCGAGCAGGTAGTATTTGCGGGTCAGGTCGTAGATGTGGCGCTGCCAGCGGTAGACGCCGTCCATCAGCTCGGCATGGCTGGCTGGCAGCTCCGTCGTGCTCATGCGGCGCGCTTCACGTAAAGGTGGAAGCCGCCATAGATCGCCGAGCGGTCCTTTGCGGAGAATTCGCGCGAGGCGTCGCTTTCGTAGGTCCACTGGTCGAGCAGCGAGCTGGAAACGCGGCCGGGCAACAGGCTGGGCTCGGCCGCGGTGCGGAAGATGACGCGAGCCCCCACGGAAGCCGTGCGCGTGATCTCGGTCCAGAGCGCGTTGAGCAGGTCGTCGGTCATCCAGTCCTGCGCGTCGAGCAGGACAAAGCGGTCGACCGTGCCCGCGTCCTTGGGGGCCAGGAACTTGATCAGGTTGGCATGGTGGATGGCGACGCGATCGATGTTGTCGCGGATCGTCTTGTAATTGCGCTGTTCCAGATAGGCTGGCAGCGCCGCCTCGCCGGGCTGCGGATAGCGGCGGGCGAAGGCCTGCCAGGCGAAATAATTGTTCTTGAGCGGGAAGTCGCAAGCGAGCTTTTCCAGCCGCGCCTTCAAGACGCTCGCCATCGAGCCGTCTCCGGCGGTG
Organism: Mesorhizobium sp. WSM3859; assembly: GCF_002295065.1. GTDB lineage: Bacteria > Pseudomonadota > Alphaproteobacteria > Rhizobiales > Rhizobiaceae > Mesorhizobium. The sequence goes on along the minus strand of NZ_NSGG01000001.1, from coordinate 614,469 downwards.
ATCAGCGCGTCGTACTGCGCCGGCGGGATGCCGAGGCCGAACAGCGAAGCCTTGCGCGAGGTCGCCCAGCGCAGCAGCTTCTTGTCGAAGACCGGCGCCAGTTCCTCGTTGAAGAAACGGCGCTGCTCGCCAATGTTCTGGGCCTTCATGATGCCGGCCGGGTCGACGCCGAACAGCTTGCCGACGCGATGGCCCATGGCGATGAAGAGGCCGAGCAGGCCGGTCTGGTAGAAGTTGCGGTCGAAGACCGAGATGCGGCGGCGGCCGCGCCAGTTGCGGCGCTCCCAGTAGTGGCGGCTGACCGGATCGAGATGCGGCGCGATGAAGCGATCATAGGCATTGGAATTGTGGCTGGTGTCGGCGGCGCCGAAGAAGCGGAACAGGTCGCCGTGCGAAGGCAAATGACGCACCGCTTCCAGCTTCATGCGGTTGAGCGCGATATGCGCGGCGTTGAGATCGACGGCGTCGATTCTGGCCGGCGAGCGGGTCAGGTAAGCCAGAATGTTGCAGCCGCCCGAAGCGATCGTGACGACGCGGTGACCGGCGCCCAGCTGCATGGCCTCCATGTCGACATCCGGGTCTTCCCAGATCTGCGGATAGACCAGACCGGAGAACAGGAAGGCAAAGAGCCGCTCGGAAATGCCGTCCTTCGACAATGCCCGGTTCTGGTAGACGGCTTTTCCGACTTCCTTGCCTCGACGATAAACGAGTTCTCCGGATACGTCCGACATGGAAAGGTGATTCCCCGTTTGCGTTGGCGCAAGCGGGTAGCGCAGCGTCATGACAGGCAGGTGACAGCCTGTTGATGTCGACTTGCCGCCAGGTAGGGCGCAAAGCCGCCGGCACCTTCGCCCGAGGTCACTTAGGAATCCGGCATCATAGTTTCATTCAGCCATCTGGAAGCCGTTGATGAGGGATTGCTCCTTCTGACGGCTTGGCGCGGCAACTTGTGAAACTCCTACCGGCTTTGGCCCTCGCCATTGCTTCGTCGGGACTTTCCTTTGTCGATCAAATCCCCTCGATATTCTTCGATTTGTTTAAAGGAAAAATAGGAAGTTTTCTGCCTATAACAACATTCCGCGCGCATATGGGCTTTATTTGCGGATATGGATTGTCGCTAACTTACATGATACATGATGATATTATTGTTTAGCTATAGATACATTAGTATATTATGATCTGGCCACTTCAAACGCTGCGGTTTGCAGCCGCGTCGATGGTCCTCGTTCTGCATGCGGTGCAATCCGCGATGCGGATTTCCGGCGTCGGAGCAGTTCCCTACCAGTACGCACTTGTGGGCTCGGCCGGCGTTGACATCTTCTTCGTCATTTCCGGTGTCATCATGGCGACGGTGGCCCCTGGCAGAACAGCCGCCGAGTTCATCCAGGCGCGCGTGCTCAGGGTTGTCCCAATCTACCTGTTGTGCAGCATTCCGGCGCTGCCGATGATGGCCATTGGTCCTGGATTGGGGTGGCGCAATATCCTTGCCACGGTGTTCCTGTGGCCGGCCACGGACCAGATGGCGGCACCTGCGCTCGGCGTCGCGTGGACACTATGCTTCGAGATGCTGTTTTATGCCGCGGTTGCGCTCGTCCTGTGCGACCGGCGATGGCTATATGCCCTTGCGTCCACTTTCGTCGGCGCATTTCTGCTTCGTTGGGCCGGCCCCGTTTTTCAATTTCTTGGCAATCCGATCATTCTCGAATTCATGGCTGGCGTGGCGATCGCCAAGGTCGGCAAGGTGCCGTGGGGCTTTGCCATGCTGCCGTTGGGCATTGCCGCCCTTTTCTTCATGGCTTGGTTGGAGGTTATTCCAAACGGCCATACCGGGCTCTTTCTGACCGGCGAAGAAAACCTCCAACGCTTAGCCGTTCTCGGGATCCCCGCCGTCCTTATCGTATACGGCACCATGCACTTGAGGGCTCAACAGAGCGTGTGGACCTATCTCGGCGAGGCTTCGTATTCGCTCTACCTTGTTCATCCGATTTTGATATCCGCGCTCGTGATCATGTGGGTTTTCTATCCAGTTGAGCCGAATGTGATCATCGTGGTCGCCATCCTTGTCTCGCTGGTGGCGTCTTGGCGTGTTCATGAGCGCATAGAGAAGCCCATGATTGCCTGGATAAAGCGGCGAATGCCATCAGCGGCGGGCTGGGCCAATGCCACCGTCACCGCATTTCCAGGCGGCCATTTGCTTGGTGTCGAGAAGCCTGGGTCGTTCGCAAACGCATCCGCCGCCGCGGCCTGCAAAGCCGCCAACGCGCACGACGGCTGACAGATTGCGCCGGGTCGGCGCGTCGCTCACGCCTTGCCGAACGCCCCGGGGGTCGGCGTGGTGACGATGACCGCCTCGCCGGCTTCGAGCGTGGTCTGGTCACACGCCTTCAGCACGTCGAACGAGCCGTCATTGCGCCTGATCTTGGTCGAGCCGGCCTCGCCATCACCGCCGCCGTCGAGCCCCTGGGGCGGCCGGCTTCGATGTGAGGACAGGATCGCGCATTCCATCTTCTCGAGAAAACGGATGGTGCGCCTGGTGCCATCGCCGGCGTTCCACTTGCCATTGCCGCCGGAGCCCTCGCGAATGTGGAAGTCCTCCAGCACGACGGGGAAGCGCAGTTCCAGCACCTCGGGGTCGGTGAGGCGCGAGTTGGTCATGTGGGTGTGGACGCCTGATGTGCCGGCGAAGCCGCGGGCCGAATTCATCCGGCCGGCCGGCGAGCCGGAGCAGATGGTCTCGTAATATTGGTATTTCCTGTTGCCGAAGGTGAGGTTGTTCATCGTGCCTTGCGCATTGGCCATGGCGCCCATCGCGCCGAACAGCGCATTGGTGACATGCTGCGAAGTCTCGACATTACCGGCGACGACGGCGGCAGGGTAGGTGGGCTTCAGCATCGAGCCGTCGGGGATGACGATGTTGATCGGCCTGAGGCACCCGGCATTCATCGGGATCATGTCCTCGACCATGACGCGGAACGCGTAGAGCACGGCGGCGCGGGCCACCGGCTCCGGCGCGTTGAAATTGTTCTTCATGACGGGCGAGGTGCCGGTGAAATCGACGGTCGCCTCGCGCTTTTGCCGGTCGACGGTGATCTTCACCCTGATCACCTGGCCAGTGTCGGTGGGGTATTCATACGCCGCGCTGTCCGGAAGCCGCTCGATCACGCGGCGCACGCTCTCGGCGGCATTGTCCTGGACGTGGCCCATATAGGCCTCGACGACATCGAGGCCGAAATGCGCGACCATCTTGCGCAGCTCCGCCACGCCCTTTTCGTTGGCGGCGATCTGCGCCTTGAGGTCGGCGATGTTCTGAGTTGGGTTGCGCGCGGGGTAGGGATGGTCGGTAAGCAGCGTCTCCAGCTCCTTCTCGCGGAAGCGTCCGCGATCGACAATGCGGAAATTGTCGAACAGCACGCCTTCCTCATCGACCGTTGTCGCAAGAGGCGTCATCGAGCCGGGCGCGGTGCCGCCGACATCGGCGTGATGGCCGCGCGAGGCCGCCCAGAACAGGATCTCGTTCAGCGCATCGTCGAAGACAGGCGTCACCACTGTGATGTCGGGCAGATGCGTGCCACCATTGTACGGCGCGTTGAGCGCGAAGACGTCGCCCGGATGGATATCGCCGGAATTCAGACGGATGATGGTTTCGACCGAACGGTCCATGGAGCCCAGATGCACCGGCATGTGCGGCGCATTGGCGACCAGCGCGCCATGGCGGTCGAACACGGCGCAGGAGAAATCGAGCCGCTCCTTGATGTTGACCGAATAGGCGGTGTTCTGCAGCGTCACGCCCATCTGTTCGGCGATCGACATGAAGAGGTTGTTGAAGACCTCCAGCATCACCGGATCGGCCTCGGTGCCGAGTGCCGCGGCACGTGCCTTTCTTTCCGTGCGGCGGATCACGACGTGGTCGAGACTGGTGATTTCGGCGTGCCAGCCGGGCTCGACGACGATAGTCTGGTTCGGCTCGATGATCAGCGCGGGTCCGGCGACCGTGTTGGATGGCCGCAGGTTTTCACGGCGGTAGACGCCGGCCTCGTGCCACCGGCCCTCGGTATAGATGCGCCGGCTTTCCGAAGGCTTGGGCTCGACTCCTGCCAGTCCGGCAGAGGCGAAGGCTTCAGCCTTGTCCCGTCGAGCGGCTTCCATGCCTTCGACGGCGACGGTCTCGACGACGATCGGCTTGTCTTCATAGACGAATCCGAACTGCGCCTTGTGCGCGGCCTCGAAGTCGCTTCTGGCGCGGAGGATCGAGCCGTGTTCGAAAATCACAGCCAGTGCCGTGTCGGTGCCGTCATAGCGGATATGCAGGACAGGCCTCGTTGAAACGACGTCCTCGGCAATGCCTTGCTCGCCGAGTTCGGCGATGACGTCGGCGCGCAAGGCCGCGATGAGCGCCTCGATCGCCACTCGGGATTCGTCGGCAAGCGGCTGCAGCAGGCCCTGCTGGCGCGAGGCGAAGACCGACGAGAGGCCGATGCCGTAAGCCGAAAGCAGGCCGGAAAAGGGATGGATGAGAACGGCTTCCATGCCGAGAGCGTCGGCGACCAAGCAGGCATGCTGGCCGCCGGCGCCGCCGAAACAGTTGAGCAGATATTCCGTGACATCGTAGCCGCGCTGCACCGAGATCTTCTTGATGGCGTTGGCCATGTTTTCGACGGCGATGGTGACAAAGCCTTCGGCGACTGCCTCGGGCGAGCGGCCGTCGCCGATCTGGGCGGCAAGCGCCGCGAATTTCTCGCGAACCGTGCCGGCGTCGAGCGGCTGGTCCTGGCCGGCGCCGAAGATCGCCGGGAAGAAATCGGGCTGCAATTTGCCCAGCATGACATTGGCGTCGGTGACGGCAAGCGGCCCGCCGCGCCGATAGGCGGCCGGGCCGGGATTGGCGCCGGCGGAATCCGGGCCGACGCGGAAGCGGCCTGCTTCATAATGCAAGATCGAGCCTCCGCCAGCGGCGACCGTGTGGATGCGCATCATCGGCGCGCGGATGCGCACGCCGGCGACTTCGGTGTCGAAGGCGCGCTCATATTCGCCGTCATAATGGGCGACGTCGGTCGAGGTGCCTCCCATATCGAAGCCGATGACTTTGTCGAAGCCGGCGAGCTTCGCCGTCTCGACCATGCCGACGACGCCGCCAGCCGGCCCGGAAAGCAGCGCGTCCTTGCCCTGGAACATGTCGGCGGCGGTCAGGCCGCCCGACGACATCATGAACATCAGCCGCGGCCCGGCGCCCAGTTCTCCCGCCACACGCTGCACATAGCGCGACAGGATCGGCGACAGGTAGGCATCAACCACGGTGGTGTCGCCGCGGCCGACCAGCTTGATGAGCGGCGAGACCTCGTGAGAGACTGATATCTGGCTGAAGCCGATCTTGCGGCAGACTTTTGCCACGGCTTTTTCGTGATCAGGGTATTTCCAGGCATGCATGAAGACGATGGCGACCGCTTCGATTCCGTCGGCCTTCGCCTGTTCGATCGCCGGGCGGCAGGCGGCGATGTCGAGCAGACGTTCGACGCTGCCGTCGGCGCGCACGCGTTCATCGACCTCGATCACCCGCTCATAGAGTTGCTCAGGCAGGATGATCTCCTTGGCGAAGATGTCCGGCCTCGCCTGATAGGCGATGCGCAATGCGTCGCGAAAACCCTTGCTGATCAGCAGCAGCACGCGGTCGCCCTTGCGCTCGAGCAGCGCATTGGTGGCAACGGTCGTGCCCATTTTGACGTCGCCGATCGCGTCGGCCCAAATGGCAGCGCCGGCTTTCAAACCCAACAGGTCGCGGATGCCCTGGATGGCGGCGTCCGCATAAGCCTCGGGATTCTCGGACAGAAGTTTTCGTGGGTGCAGCCGGCCTTGCGGATCACGGCCGATGATATCGGTGAAAGTGCCGCCGCGGTCGATCCAAAAATCCCATTTCTGCGTTTCCGCGACTGCCGGCATTCTCTCTACCCATCATGTCTTCGAGCGTATGTTCTGTTAGTTCGGGATTTCGGCGCCAGCAATTGCAAGTTGATGTTACACATCGAAATGCAACGTTACGAAACCGGCGAGCCCGCTGGTGCATTTCCTATGCGACTGCTCACCGAAACGTGAGCGTCTGTTGAAGGAGAGATACCATGAAGAAGCTCATTCTGGCGTCTGTTTCGGCGCTCGCCCTGCTGGGGGTCGCGGCTTGTAGCGACAATGGCACCGACAACACTACCACCCAGAGTACGAATCCGCCGGCCAACGAGCAGCCGATGAAGCCTGCTTCGCCCGACGCTTCGAAGCCTGCTGAACCGGCTCCGGCAACAAATCCGGCTCCTGCCGCGCCTGCGCAGTAAGAGCCGACCGATAGATTCGAGGAAGGCCGGCATTGCCGGCCTTTCTTTTGTCCCATCGATCCCAAAGTCGCCGATCACCTGCGGCAATGTCCAGGCTTGATAGAACCGCCCGGTTCGCTTTATGAAGCCGGCATGTCGATTTGGGACCGCCTCGGCGACTTCATCGCTCGTGTTTCGTCGTCGGCGTCCTCGGGCGTCGCGGATGTCGTGGAAGCCGTGCGCACTGTGTTTTCCGGCGATCCGGACCTGCGCCGGCGCGTGGCCTTCTCGGTGGCGATGATCGCGCTGTCGGCCAAGATGGCCAAGGCCGACGGCATCGTCACCCAGGACGAGGTGCGCGCCTTCCAGGAAATCTTCGAGGTGCCGCCGAGCGAGACGCGCAACGTGGCGCGGCTTTACAACATCGCCAAGCAGGACGTTGCCGGCTTCGAGACCTATGCCCAGCGCATGGCGCAGCTCTGCGGGTCCGGCCATGCCAACTGTATGATGCTGGAAGACATACTCGACGGGTTGTTCCATATCGCCAAGGCGGACGGGCTCATCCATGAGCGGGAAGGCCAGTTCCTGCATCGGATCGCCGAGATTTTTCGCATCGACGAGGCGCATTACGAGGCGATCTTGTCGCGGCATGTCAATCTCGGCGCCGCCGATCCCTACGTCGTTCTGGGCATCGAACGCGGCAAGCCATTCGAGGAGATCAGGAAACGCTATCGCAAGCTGATCTCCGACAATCACCCGGACAGGTTGATCGCGCGCGGCCTGCCGCAGGAATTCATCAAGATCGCCACGAGCAGGGTCGCCGCGATCAATGCCGCCTATGAGATGATCGAGCGGGGCCTCAGGCACGCATGAGCGGTTTTCTGCCCGACCAGCCAAGTGCGGAGGTCCGGGTCTCGCCGAATTTCGGCCCACGCCGCGAGACGCTCCGGCCCGACATGATCGTGCTGCACTATACCGGCATGGCAAGCGGCGCCGGCGCCGAGGCGTGGCTATGCGATCCGGCGAGCGAGGTGTCCTCGCACTACCTCGTTCACGAGGACGGCCGTATCGTGCAAATGGTGCGCGAGAGCGATCGCGCCTGGCATGCCGGCAAGAGTTCCTGGCTCGGGCGAACCGACATCAACTCCTGCTCGGTCGGCATCGAGATCGTCAATCCCGGGCACACGCTGGGCTACAAGGCCTTCCCGCGGCGGCAGATCGGCGCCGTGATCGAGTTGTGCGCGGGTATCGCGGGGCGCCATTCCATTCCCGCGGCAAGGGTGCTCGCACATTCGGACGTGGCGCCAGGCCGCAAGGTCGATCCGGGCGAGAAATTCCCTTGGAAGGCGCTGTTCGCGGCCGGTGTCGGTCACCTTGTGCCGGCGGCGCCGATAAAGGCGGGCGCTGCGCTGAAGGCCGGCGATGCCGGCTCCGAGGTCGAGGCGTTGCAATCGATGCTGGCGCTCTATGGCTATGGCGTCGAGATATCGGGTGTCTATGACCGGCAGACAGAAATCGGGGTGGCCGCGTTCCAGCGGCATTTCCGCCGACGGCTGGTAGACGGCGTGGCGGACAATTCGACGATCCGCACGCTGCAGAGGCTCCTGGCTTCCGTAAAGGTAACTCCCGTCAAATAGTCGCGCCGGGATCCTTAGATTACAATCTGTCATTCAAAGTGAATTGCGTCGCCTTCTTTGCCGCCAATTCCGCCGCCAAATGCCTCTCCCGCAAGTTGTCGGGCGTCTATCCCCCCGGACGATCCGATGTTGAATTGGCGCAGCCGCGTGAAGATCTTCGCGCGGTTCTAACAGAACAGGACTACATGCAGAGATTGACCGTTTTAGCGGCAGCCGTTGCTGCCGGAGTGATAAGTTTTGCGTTCAACCAGGCCAACAGTGCCCCGCTGAGCCCCAGGTCAGACAACGGCTTCGCGGCCGTAGCGCCAAAGGCGAGCGCCAAAACACCAAATACCGCGCGGGCTGCTCCGGCAAGGGTTCAGAAGGCCGCCGCAACCCGGGTGACAAAATCGACGGCCAAACGCGCCAGGCCCGGCAGAAAGGCTATCGATCTCACCACGACTGCTTCGATCCACCCCAGCAAGATCGCGGTGGCGACGCCCTCTGCAGCCGGCGACGGCCAGTATTCCTCGATCATTGCCCGCTATGCCGCGAGCTATGGCGTACCGGTGTCCCTGGCCAAGGCCGTCATCAAGATCGAAAGCAACTATCGGCCGAACATGGTCGGCGGCGCCGGCGAGATCGGCCTGATGCAGATCAAGCCGGCGACGGCGCGGATGATGGGTTATACCGGTTCGGCCAAGGGATTGTTCGATCCCGACACCAACATCAAATACGGCATGAAGTACCTTGCCATGGCGCGGGATCTTGGCGGCGGCACCACCTGCGGCACGATCCTGAAATACAATGCGGGTCATGGCGCGACGCGGATGAACCCTGTCTCCGCCGCCTATTGCAGCAAGGTGAAGGTGCAGATGGTGGCGCTGGGCTCGCCGGCCTGAGCGCATCGTCGAAGTGGATTTGGGCAACGCGTGCGCTTTATGCGGGTCGTTGCCCCAAACCGCCGTATTTGGGACGAGGCGCTTTTTTGTTTGCGTTTTCAGGCGGGAATCCCTTTATACGCGCTTGCCAGCTGGCCGGGCGGCCGCACCCGCGGGAACCGAAAGGTTGCGGGTGAGGAAAGTCCGGGCTCCATGGAGACACGGTGCCGGCTAACGGCCGGCGGGGGCGACCCCAGGGAAAGTGCCACAGAAAGCAAACCGCCGCGGCATTGCCGTGGCAAGGGTGAAAGGGTGGGGTAAGAGCCCACCGCGCGACTGGCAACAGGAGCGGCAGGGCAAACCCCACCGGGAGCAAAACCGAATAGGGGCGGTGCGAGGGGAAACCTTCGAGGGCTGTTTCCGGCCCACCGTCCGGGTAGGTTGCGTGAGGCGCGTGGCAACGTGCGCCCAAGATGAATGGCCGCCACGTTCTCGCCGCAAGGCGAGGGCCATACAGAACCCGGCTTACAGGCCAGCTGGCATTTTTCTCGTCGTGATAGCTAAACGGGATCAGGAGGTTACGCCGACGGGCGAGACCTCCGATTCAAGCATTTCTGCAAAACAGCCTCCTCGACGCGGTCAAAACGCGTCCTTGAAGCTGGTGCGATTAAATCGTACCTTCCAAGAAGGACAGGAGCACGTCATGGGCCAGGTCGACAAACGCAGCATCACGCTTTCGCCGGAACTGGCGCAGGCTGTCGACGATGTCGTCGCCGCCGGCGAATACGCATCAGCCAGTGAAGTCATCCGCGATGCACTCAGGCAGTGGAAGGAGCGCCGCGATCTGCTCGGATATACTATCGAGGAATTGCGGGAACTGGTGCAGGAGGGGATCGATAGCGGACCGGCGCTGGACGGCCCCCCCTTAATGGAGCGATTGCGCGCCAGATATGCGAAGATGGCGGAAGCCAAAGGCGCTGACGAGTGAAGTACCGCCTGCTTCCACAGGCACTGGTCGACCTCGAAGCTATCGGCGACTATATCGCCGCCCACAATCCTAATGCCGCAATCCGTTTTGTGGAAACTCTCCAGCGGCGATGGGACTTGCTAACTCTCCATCCCCGATCAGGCGCACCGCGCGACGACATCCTGCCGGGCATTCGCCACGTTGTTGTCGGGGAATACCTTACGTTTTATCGAATTGGCGACGATGCGATCGAAATTCTGCGCGTGCTGCACGGCCGGCGCAGGATCGAGACAGAGGATCTGGGACCCTAGCCACTCAGCTGCCGGCTTTGTCCAACGACGCCTCAATCGCCTGCCAGAGTTCCTCGACCGGCTCGCAACCGATCGACAGGCGCACGAAACCCGGCGGCACGGCGTCGCCGCGCTTCGAGCGCCGTTCAGCCGACGTGTGCACGCCGCCGAAAGAGGTCGCCGATTCAATCAGCGCGCAATTGTCGATGAACGCCTCGGCCTTCTGTTCCGAGGTCAGTTCGAACGAGATGAGGAAGCCGAAGCGATCCATCTGGGCACGGGCCAGATTGTGCGAGGCATCGCCCTCGAGGCCGGGATAGCGCAGGCCGCTGACCGCGCGGTGATCCTTCAGCCGCCGGGCGATCGTTTCGGCTGTGGAACACATCCGGTCGAAACGCACTTCCAGCGTTTCCAACCCGCGATGCACAAGCCAGGCCTCGAAGGGACCGGGGATGCCGCCGACCAGGCTGCGCCAGTCGGTCACCTTGGCGATGAGGTCGGCATCGCGGCTCGCGACATGGCCGAAGAGCACATCGGAATGACCGTTCACAGCCTTGGTGTCGGCGGAGACGACGATGTCGGCGCCGAGGTCGAGCGGTCGCTGGCCGAAGGGCGTCATCGTCGTGTTGTCGACGACCAGCAGCCCATCCTGCCGGTGGACGGCTCCGGCCACCGCCGCGATATCGCAGATGTCCAGCCGGGGATTGGACGGCGTCTCTGCAAAAACCAGCCGGTAACCTTCGAAGCCGCCGTCGAGGAAGGTCGGCGTCGGCCTGGTGTCGCAGGCAATACCGAGGGGATTGAGGAAGCGCTCGGCCATGGCGCGCGTGGCGTGATAGCCGTCTGACGGCAGAAGCACGCGGTCGCCTGATTTCAGCAGCGCGAAAAACACCGACGAGATCGCGCCCATTCCGGACGGGAAAGCGACGCATTGCGCGTCTTCGAGGTGGCCAAGCGCGTGCTCGACGGCGCGCCAGGTCGGATTGTCGTAGCGGCCATACTGATCGAAGCCGGCTTCAGCGCCCGCCGTGTGGAAGATCGATGCCATGGTCAGCGGCAAAGGGATCGGGTCGCCCTTGGCGAAATCGCGGCTGCGCAAATGGGCAAGCGCCGCGGCGCGGGACTCCGCTGTTTCGGACATCAGGCTACATCCCTCCGGCTGAATGGCAGTTGCCCACGACGCTAGGCGTGCCGGCTGTTCGCGGCAAGCAGCGTCCTTTTGGGCCAGAGGGCTCTAAACGCTTCGTTAGGCTTAATGGAGGATAAAGACGAGACGTGCCTTCAGCCTGCGCTTTCTGGTTGTGGCGCAGATTTGTGATGCCTGTTCCCGTTGACGCCCATAGTACCCCATGATATCCCGTTCACATCATCAAGCTTTCGTTCCGCGTCAGGGTGAAGCGTACGCCAATCGGGCAGCCGCGGCGGCTGCGCGTTTGCCGGTTTTCGCCCCGGTGAATGAAGCGATTTGCCGCGATTGCGGCGAGGGCGCGGAGAACAACATGGGAAGGGGTGCGGCGGCGGAAGCGGCTGTAGCGTTCATTGGACCGATTTCTGTCAAACGCGGTGAACAGGATCGATGCGAAGGGGCGGGTCTCCGTTCCGGCGCATTTCCGTGCGGTGGTTCAAAAACGCGGCTATTCGGAGCTTTACGCGCTGCGTTGCCTGGACCTGCCGGCCATGGATGTCGGCGGACTCGACCTGCTCGACCGCTACGAGCAGCGGATCGCGCTGGAGGATCCCTTTCTGCAGACGGCGGACGACATGTCCTTCTTCTGCCACGGCGATGGGACATTCCTGAAGCTCGACCAGGACGGCCGCATCACCATGACCGACTTCATCCGCGAACATACGGGCATCTCGAACGAGGTGGCCTTTGTCGGCCGCGGCAATTTCTTTCAGATCTGGGAGCCGGGACGGCTTTCCGCCTATGGGGCGCAGGCGCGCGCCAGGCTTTTGCAGCTTCGGCAGGGGACGAAGCCTGGGGAGCGATCGGAATGATGGCAGGCCACGGCGATGATCCTCACGCCGTTGGCGGACCGGCCCGCCACATTCCGGTCCTCCTTGCCGAGGTGCTCGACGCGCTTGCGCCGAAGGCCGGCGAGACGATCGTCGACGGGACATTCGGCGCCGGTGGCTACACCAGCGCGATCCTCGATCGCGGCGCCTCCGTCGTTGCCATCGACCGCGACCCGGACGCAATTGCGGCGGGCAGGGCGCTGGAGCGGCAGGCCGGCGGCAGGCTGAGGCTCGTTCAAGCGCCGTTCTCGACGCTGGACGAACATGTCGAAGGCGCCGACGGCGTGGTGCTCGACATCGGCGTTTCGTCCATGCAGCTCGACCAGGCGGAGCGCGGCTTTTCGTTTCGCGCCGATGGGCCGCTCGACATGCGCATGGCGCAGTCGGGGCTTTCCGCCGCCGATGTCGTCAACACCTTCAAGGCCGGCGACCTTGCCCGCATCTTCGGCTTTCTCGGCGAGGAGCGCCATGCCGGCCGCATCGCGCGCATGATCGAGAGCCGGCGCGAGAAGAAACCTTTCGAGCGCACGCTCGAACTCGCCGACGCCATCGAAACGCATATCGGACGAGGCCCGAAGGACAAGATCCATCCGGCCACCCGCGTCTTCCAGGCGTTGCGCATCTTCGTCAATGATGAGCTTGGCGAGCTTGCAAGGGCGCTGCTGGCAGCCGAGCGGGCGCTGAAGCCCGGTGGCCGGCTTGCGGTCGTGACCTTCCACTCCCTGGAAGACCGCATCGTCAAGCGCTTCATTGCCGACCGTTCCGAAGCCGCCAGCGGCTCGCGACACATGCCAGACGCGCCCCAGCGCGCCGCGACTTTCCGCAAGGCCGGCGGCGGTGTGACGCCGGCGGAGGCCGAGATTGCGACCAACCCGCGAGCGCGCTCGGCTAGGCTGCGCGCGGCGATCCGCACCGAAGCGCCGGCGCGCGCGGGCGATTTTTCGATTTTCGGCCTTCCAAAGCTTCCCGCCGTCGAACGGCCGGGAGAGAGGTGAGCACGTGTTTCGTACCAGCGACATAGTCCTGATCGCCGTCATGGTCTCGGCCGCGGCCCTGACCTACAAGACCAAGCGCGAGGCCGAGGAGCAACTGGCGGCCGTGCAGAAGATCCAGGCGCAGATCCGCTACGAGGAAGACACGATCGATCTCCTCAAGGCGGATTGGAGCCTGCTTACCCAGCCATCGCGGCTGCAGAAGCTTGCCGACGTCTACAAAAGCCAGCTCGGGCTCGAACCGGTCGGCGCCCGCCAGATTGGCGGCCTTGACGACATTCCGGTGAAACCGCTGACCATCGAGGACCTCTCCTCGCAACGGCTTGGCGGCATGGCCGACAATTCCGGCAATGGACCTGCGGGCGACAAGGATCCGGTCGTCACGGGGAGCACGGTGCAATGATCAGCAGGTTTCCAAGGATCGGTGACCTGCTGAAGCGTCGGAAGAAGAGCACCGAGGACGGCTCGATCGTCGTCGACGCCGCGCGCAAGGCGACGGGCGGCAAGGCCAGGACCCGCATCGTCATGACGATGGCGGTGTTCTTCACCCTCTATTCGACGATTGCCGGCCGGCTTGTCTATCTCGGCCTGCAGAATCCGGACCTGTCGGACGGCCCGCAGAGCAGGGTCACCGCGTCGCGTCCCGATATCGTCGACCGCAACGGCGAAGTGCTAGCGACCGACATCAAGACAGCCTCGCTGTTTGCCGAGCCGCGGCGCATCGTCGATGCCGACGAAGCGATCGAGAAATTGTCGACCGTGCTGCCGGAGATCGACTACGAGCAGACCTATCGCAAGCTCAAGAGCGGCGCCGGCTTCGTCTGGCTGCAGCGCCAGCTGACGCCGAAGCAGCAGGCCGACATCATGGCGTTGGGCGTTCCCGGCCTCGGCTTCCGCACCGAAAAGCGCCGCTTCTATCCGAGCGGCGAGACCTCGTCCTATGTCGTCGGCCTGACCAATATCGACAACCAGGGCATCTCCGGCATGGAGAAGTATATCGACGAGCAGGGGCTGAGCGACCTGCAGGCGTCGGGCCTTGCCATCCCCAAGGACCTCAAGCCTATCAGGCTTTCGATTGATCTGCGCGTCCAGCATGTAGTGCGCGACGAGATCGCCGCCGGCCTGGAGCGCTATCGCGCCATGGGCGCCGGCGCCGTCGTGCTGAACATCAAGACGGGCGAAGTGATGGCGATGGCCTCGGTGCCGGACTTCGACCCCAACAATCCCTACAATGCCCAGGACAAAGACCGGCTGAACCGCATGTCGGCAGGCCTCTACGAGATGGGCTCCACGTTCAAGAGCTTCACCTCGGCGATGGCGCTCGATTCCGGCAAGGCGACGATGAACAGCCGCTTCGACGCGTCGCATCCGATCCGGGTCGGCCATCAGGCCATTCACGATTTCCACGGCAAGAACCGCGTGCTGTCGCTGCCGGAGGTGTTCCTCTATTCGTCCAACATCGGCTCAGCCAGGGAGGCCGAACTCGTCGGCATCGAGGGGCACCGCGAATTCCTGCACCGCCTAGGCATTCTGGAAAGGATGCAGACCGAACTGCCGGAGGTCGCGCGCCCGACCGAGCCTAAGGTCTGGAAACAAGTCAATTCGTTCACCATCGCCTTCGGTCATGGCGTGTCGACGACGCCGCTGCAGGCCGCTGTCGGCTGCGCGGCGCTGATGCAGGGTTATCTGATCGAGCCGACTTTCCTGGTCCGCAGCGAACAGGAGGCCATGGCGGTGGCCAAGAAGGTGGTCAGCGACAAGACGGTCGAAGGCATGCGCTACCTCTATACGCTCAATGCCGAGAAGGGTTCGGCCAGAAACGCCAGAGCCCCCGGCTATCGTGTCGGCGGCAAGACCGGAACGGCCGAGAAGGTCATCAACGGCCGTTACTCCAAGGAATTGAACTTCAATACCTTCGTCGCCGCTTTCCCGATGGACGATCCGCAATTTCTGGTGTTCACCATCGCCGACGCCCCGCATCCGGAAAAGCCCGGCATGACGGACGTTGCCGCCAACAATGCGGGGGTTATCGCCGGCAATATCATCAGGCGCTCGGCGGCCATGCTTGGCGTGAAGCCAGATTTCAGCCATGAAAATGGTGCAACGCTGGTTTCGTATCAGTGATTCTTGGGGCGCGCCGGCAACTGCGCGCTATTTTGTTGCGGTGAACGGGACTCAATGCATCTAAAAGATCTAGCCGGTATCCTGCCTGTCGAGGGAACAGCTTCCGGCGATCTGGAGGTGACCGGACTTTCCTCCGATTCCCGCTCGGTCAAGACGGGCGTGGTCTTCTTCGCGCTCGCCGGCAGCAAGGCCGATGGCTCGGCCTATGCCGCCGATGCCGCCGGCCGGGGTGCTGTCGCGATCGTCGCCGGCAAGGGCGCGGCCGTTTCCGGCCTGTCGATCCCGGTTCTTGCGGTCGATGATCCGCGCCATGCGCTGGCGCTCGCCGCCGCACGCTTCTTCGGCCGCCAGCCTGAGACCATGGTCGCCGTCACCGGCACCGCCGGCAAGACATCCGTCGCTGCTTTCACCCGCCAGATCTGGGAGCAGGCGGGTTTTGCCGCCGCCTCGATCGGCACGACCGGCGTGGTGGCGCCCGGCCGCAACGAATATGGCTCGCTGACGACGCCCGATCCGGTAGCGCTGCACCGGTTGCTCAAGGAACTCGCGGATGCCGGCGTGACCCATGCCTCGATGGAAGCCTCGAGCCACGGCCTCGACCAGCGTCGTCTCGATGGCGTGAAGCTTGTGGCCGGCGCCTTCACCAATCTCGGCCGCGACCACATGGACTACCATCCGACGGTCGAGGACTATCACCGCGCCAAGCTGCGCCTGTTCGACACGCTGCTGCCGAAAGGCGCCCCGGCGATCGTCTTCGCCGACGACCCGTGGTCGGAGCCGACGGTTCATGCTGCAAAGGCGGCGGGCCTCAAGGTCCTGACCGTCGGTCGCCATGGCGATTTCCTGACGCTGAAGCGGGTCGAGCATGAGCGCCATCGCCAGCGCGCCGAAATCGTGGCCGACGGCATGCTGCACGAGGTCGACCTGCCCTTGGCAGGCGATTTCCAGATCGCCAATGCGCTGGTCTCGGCCGGCCTTGCCATTTCGACTGGAACGCCGGCGGCCAAAGCCTTGGCGGCATTGGAGAAATTGAAAGGCGCGCCGGGCCGGCTCGACCTCGTCGGCGCCACTGCCGCCGGCGCCCCTGTCTATGTCGACTACGCGCACAAGCCCGACGCGCTGGAAAATGTACTGACCTCGGTGCGGCCTTTCACCACGGGCCGCGTCGTCGTGGTGTTCGGCTGCGGCGGCGACCGCGATCGGGGAAAGAGGCCGATCATGGGCGAGATCGCGACCCGGCTCGCCGATGTCGTCATCGTCACCGACGACAATCCGCGCAGCGAGGTGCCAGAAACCATCCGCGCGGCGATCCTTGCCGCCGCACCCGGCGCCATCGAGATCGGCGACCGCCGCAAGGCGATCCATGAGGCGGTGGCGATGCTGCGCGCCGGCGATACGCTCATCGTCGCCGGCAAGGGGCATGAGGAAGGCCAGACCATCGGCAGCGAAACCTTTCACTTCTCCGATCATGAGGAAGTTCGCGATGCGCTGAAGGAGCGCGCCGCATGAACCTGCTGTGGACGTCGGAAGCGCTGGTCGAAGCCATGGAAGGCAGGCCGATCGGCTCGCTGCCGCAACGCATCACCGGTATTTCGATCGACAGCCGCAGCCTGGAGCCGGGAAACGCCTTCTTCGCCATCAAGGGCGAGGTGATGGACGGCCATGATTTCGCGACCGCGGCGGTGAAAGCGGGAGCGGCCGTGCTGGTCGTCGCCGAGGGCAAGCTGCCCTCGCTCGGCCGGCTGACGGCGCCGATGATCGTCGTGCAGGACGTGCTTGCGGCCCTCGAGAAGCTCGGCGTCGCGGCTCGCGCGCGTTCGAAGGCGAAGGTCATTGCCGTCACCGGCTCGGCCGGCAAGACGACCACCAAGGAAGCGCTGCTCCATGTGCTGTCGGCGGTCGGCAAGGTGCATGCCTCGGCGCAGTCGTTCAACAATCATTGGGGCGTGCCGCTGACGCTCGCGCGCATGCCGCAGGACTGCGACTACGCGGTCTTCGAGATCGGCATGAACCATCCCGGCGAGATCAGGCCCCTTGTCAAGATGGTCAGGCCGCACGTCGCCATCGTGACGATGATTGCCGCCGCCCATCTCGGCTTCTTCAAGAATCTCGACGAGATCGCCATGGCCAAGGCCGAGATCTTCGAGGGGATCGAGCCCGGCGGCGCCGCGCTGCTCAACCGCGACGATCCACGCTGGAAGCTGCTCGGGAAAATGGCGAAAGACGCAGGCGTCGAGCATGTCTTCGGCTTCGGCGAAAATGTCCGCTCGGCCTTCCGCCTAGTCGGCTGCGAGCTTCATGCCGACCATTCCGACATCGCCGTCAAGGTCGGCAAAAGGGACCTGACGGCCCGTGTCGGGGCGCCCGGCCGCCATATCGTGCAGAACGTTCTGGCGGTGCTTGGCGCCGCGCAACTGGTCGGCGCCGATCTCGACAGGGTCGCGGCGGCGCTTGCCGACCTGTCGGCCGAACGCGGGCGTGGCCGGCGCCATGTCCTGCACCATCCAAACGGGCCGATCACGCTGATCGACGAGAGCTACAACGCCAATCCGGCGTCGATGGCCGCCGCCATGGCGCTGCTCAACGCTACGCCCGTCTCGGGCGAGGGTCGGCGCATCGCGGTGCTGGGCGACATGCTGGAGCTTGGCAGCCATTCGGCGAAGCTCCATGCGGCACTGGCCGAACTGATCGTCGGCACGGGCACGCGCAACGTCTTTCTAGGCGGGCCGGAAATGCAAGCATTGGCCAAGGTTCTGCCCCCCGAGGTCCAGACGGAGTATCGGGCAGGCGCCGACGAGCTGAAGCCGATCGTGATCTCCGCGCTCAGGCCCGGCGACGTGGTGATGGTCAAGTCGTCTAAGGGCATCGGGTTTTCAAAGCTGGTCGAGGCATTGCTCGGCAAATTTCCGGCGGAAGCCACAAACATTAAGCCGGCCTAGGTCGGGTTCCGGGGGGACGGAAGGACCATGTTCACACTGCTCGTCGATTTCGCGGACAAGATCTCGTTCTTCAACGTCTTCCGCTACATCACTTTTCGCACCGGCGGCGCGCTGATCACCTCGGCGCTGATCGTCTTCATCTTCGGGCCGACGATCATCAATTCGCTGCGCCTGCGGCAAGGCAAGGGCCAGCCGATCCGCGCCGACGGCCCGCAGACGCATTTCAAGAAGGCTGGAACGCCGACCATGGGCGGGCTGATGATCCTGTCCGGCATCATCGGTTCGTCGCTTTTATGGGCAAATCTTTCCTCGATCTATGTCTGGGTTGTGCTGCTGGTCACCGTGGGCTTCGGCTCGATCGGCTTTTACGACGACTATCTCAAGGTCACCAAGCAGTCGCATCTGGGCTTCTCCGGCAAGGCGAGGCTGGCGATCGAATTCGTCGTCGCGGCGATCGCCGCGTGGGTGATCATGCATAACGGCCAGGCGCCGTTCTCATCGTCGCTGACCTTCCCTTTCGCCAAGGAATTCCTGATCAACCTCGGTTGGTTCTTCGTCCCGTTCTCGTGCTTCGTTATCGTCGGCGCCGGCAATGCGGTGAACTTGACCGACGGCCTCGATGGCCTCGCCATCGTGCCGATCATGATCGCGGCGGCGTCCTTCGGCGTCATCGCCTATCTCTCGGGCAACGCGGTGTTCGCCGAATATCTGCAGATCCATTTCGTGCCCGGCACCGGCGAGCTTGCCGTCGTGCTCGGCGCGGTGATCGGCGCCGGTCTCGGCTTCCTCTGGTTCAATGCCCCGCCGGCGGCGATCTTCATGGGCGACACCGGCTCGCTGGCGATGGGCGGCCTGATCGGCACGATCGCCGTCGCAACCAAGCACGAGATCGTGCTGGTCATCGTCGGCGGCCTGTTCGTGGTCGAGATTTTCTCGGTCATCATCCAGGTCGGCTATTTCAAGATGACCGGCAAGCGCGTCTTCCTGATGGCGCCGATCCATCATCATTTCGAAAAGCTCGGCTGGACCGAAAGCCAGGTGGTGATCCGCTTCTGGATCATTGCCGTCATCCTGGCGCTGGTCGGCCTCTCCACCCTCAAGCTCAGATAGGATGCCCGCTTGATTCCCGCCGCTTCCTTTTCAGGCAAACGCGTTTCGCTCTTCGGGCTTGGCGGCTCCGGAATCGCCACCGCGCATGCGCTGATCGCGGGCGGCGCGGAGGTGCTGGCCTGGGACGACAATCCTGAAAGCGTCGCCAGGGCAGCGGCCGCGGGCATCGCGACGGGTGATCTGCGCGCCGCCGACTGGCCGCGCTTCGCCGCCTTCGTGCTGTCGCCGGGGGTGCCGCTGACGCATCCGAAGCCGCATTGGACGGTGGAGCTCGCGCGCGGCGCCGGCGTCGAGGTGATAGGCGATATCGAGCTGTTCTGCCGCGAGCGCACTAACCGCGCGCCGGCAGCACCCTTCATCGCGATCACGGGCACCAACGGCAAGTCGACGACGACGGCGCTGACGGCGCATATCCTGCAGTCGGCGGGGCGCGACACGCAGATGGGCGGCAATATCGGCCGCGCCATCATGACGCTCGATCCGCCCGAGCCGAAGCGGCACTATGTGGTGGAGTGCTCGTCCTACCAGATCGATCTCGCGCCCTCGATCAACCCGACCGCCGGCATACTGCTCAACCTGACGCCCGACCATCTCGACCGGCACGGCACGATGGCGCATTACGCCTCGATCAAGGAAACGCTGGTCGCCGGCTCAGACACCGCGATCGTCGGCGTCGACGATTCCTGGTGCGCCCAGATCGCCGACCGGCTGGAGCGGGCAGGGCGGCAGGTCGTCCGCATTTCCAAGCGCCTGCCGCTGACCGACGGCTATTTCGCCGACGGCACCAATCTGATGGAAGCCGTGCATGGCCGCTACAGCCGCGTCGCCTTCCTCGAGGGCATCGGCTCGCTGCGTGGCCAGCACAATGCCCAGAACGCGCTGGCCGCCGTCGCCGCCTGCCTCAAGGTCGGGCTCGAGCTCGGCGAGATCCAGGCTGGGCTCGAGAGCTTCCCCGGACTGGCGCACCGCATGGAGCAGGTCGGCCGCAAGGACCATGTGCTGTTCGTCAACGATTCCAAGGCGACCAATGCCGATGCGGCTGCTCCCGCGCTGTCGAGTTTTGCCAATCGTATCTACTGGATCGCCGGCGGTCTGCCCAAGGAAGGCGGCATCGAGCCGTTGCGCGGCTTCTTCCCGCGCATCGCCAAGGCCTATCTGATCGGCGAGGCCGCGCCCGCCTTTGCGGCGACGCTCGGGGAAGCCGTGCCCTACGAGATATCGGGAACGCTGAGGGCAGCGGTTGAGCACGCCGCCCGCGACGCCGCGAGCGACACCGGCGGCGAGGCAGTGGTGCTGCTTTCACCGGCCTGCGCCAGCTTCGACCAGTTTAAGAATTTCGAAGTTCGCGGCGAAGCCTTCAGGCAAGCTGCGACTGCTATTGATGGTGTGAAACCCATCGGAGGGCCACGTTGATGCAAAGCCGTCTCGACAAAAGTCCTGTCGCCACCTGGTGGTGGACCATCGATCGCTGGTTCCTGGCGGCGTTCCTGTCGCTGATGGGACTGGGCATCGTGTTGTCGTTCGCCGCCAGCCCGGCGGTGGCCGAACGCATCGGCCTCAGCAGCTTTCACTTCGCCACCAGGCAGATCATCTTCACCATCCCGGCGCTTGTCGTGATGCTGGCGGTCTCCTTCCTGCAGGCGAGGCAGATAAGACGCATGTCGCTGGTGCTGATCTGCATCATGCTGGTGCTGATGGTGGCGGTGCTCTACGTCGGCGTCGAGGTGAAGGGCGCGAGGCGCTGGGTGTCGCTTGCCGGCCTGTCCATCCAGCCGTCCGAGTTCCTCAAGCCGGCCTTCGTCATCATCTGCGCGTGGCTGTTTGCCGAGCATAAGCGCCAGCTCGACATCCCCGGCAACCTGTTCGCTCTCCTCCTTCTGGTGCTTGTGGTTTCTCTTCTGGTCGCTCAGCCCGATCTTGGCCAGACCATGCTGGTCACCGGCACTTGGGGCGTTATGTTCTTCATGGCCGGGCTGCCGTGGCTGTGGATCATGGCCCTCGGCGTCACTGGTGCGACTGGCCTGTTCGCCGCTTATACGGTGTTTCCGCACGTTGCCCTGCGCATCAACAAGTTCCTGACAGGCGAGGGCGATACGTTTCAGGTCGATATGGGCCGCGAGGCACTGATCAACGGCAGCTGGTTCGGCGTTGGGCCGGGTGAGGGAACTGTCAAGCGCATTGTTCCGGACGCTCATACCGACTTCGTGTTCTCGGTCGCGGGCGAGGAGTTCGGCCTGATCATGTGCTTCTTCATCATGTCGATCTTCGCCTTCATCGTGCTGCGCGGCTTGAGCATCGCGCTCAAGGAGCACGACGATTTCACCCGCTACGCGGTGGGCGGTCTCGTCACCATCTTCGGATTGCAGTCGGCCATCAACATGTGCGTGAACCTGCAACTGATGCCCGCCAAGGGCATGACGCTGCCCTTCATCTCCTATGGCGGCTCCTCGCAGATCGCCATCGCCGTCTCGATGGGCATGGTGCTGGCATTGACGCGCAAGCGTCCGGAAAAGCGCAAGCAGATGGGCTTCGTCCTCGCGCAGCGCGCAATCCCGGCGGAATGAGGCAGGATGGCGAAGGGTGTCATCCTGCTTGCAGCCGGCGGAACGGGCGGACACCTGTTTCCGGCAGAGGCGCTAGCGCATGAGCTGATCGAACGCGGCTGGAAGGTGCATCTTGCCACCGACCGGCGCGCCGAGCGCTATTCCGGACAGTTTCCGGCAACCGACATCCACGCCATCCCATCGGCGACGCTGGGCTCGAAAAATCCGGTCGCCGTGATCTCGGCGTTCTGGAAGATCTGGCAGGGCGTGCGCGAAGCAAGCCGGATCATCGCCCGGATCAAGCCGGAGGCGGTCGTCGGCTTCGGCGGCTATCCGACGCTGCCGCCGCTCTATGCGGCGACAAGGCGCAAGGTGCCGACGCTGATCCACGAGCAGAACGCCGTCATGGGCCGCGCCAACAAGGCGCTTGCCGGCCGCGTCGACGCGATTGCCGGCGGCTTCCTGCCGGAAGGCGCGAGCGCCGACGGCGCAAAGACGGTGACCACCGGCAATCCGGTCAGGCCGCAGGTGCTCGAGGCAGCGAAAACGCCCTATACGGGATCGAACGAGGGCGAGCCGTTCCGCTTGCTGGTGTTCGGCGGCAGCCAGGGCGCGCAGTTCTTTTCCGATGCGGTTCCCGCGGCGGTCGCGCTGTTGCCGCAAGACCTGCGCAAGCGCCTGGTGATTACCCAGCAGGCGCGCGCAGAAGATGTGGCGCGGGTGAAGGCGGCTTATGCCGAACTCGGCGTCGACGTCCAGGTCTCGCCCTTCTTTACCGACATGGCGGCGCGCATGGCGGCGGCGCATCTGGTGATGTCGCGCTCCGGCGCCTCCACGGTTTCGGAGATAGCGGTCATCGGCCGACCGGCGCTGCTGGTTCCTTATCCGCACGCGCTCGACCACGACCAGGCGGCGAATGCAGCCGCCCTTGCCGCCGCCGGCGGCGCCGAGCTCCATCCGCAGTCGACGCTGTCGGCGGAGCGGATTGCGCAACTGGTCGGCGGGCTTATGCAGGACCCGGATCGGTTGGTGGCCATGGCCGCCGCCGCCCGTTCGGCCGGGAAACCGAACGCGGCGCGGTTGCTCGCCGATCTGACAGAGGCTATTGCGTCCGGCAAAACGGTTTCGGATTATAGGAGGACGCGCGCATGAAGATGCCGCAGACGATCGGCCTTGTGCATTTCATCGGCATTGGCGGCATCGGCATGAGCGGCATCGCCGAGGTGCTGCACAATCTCGGCTACAAGGTGCAGGGTTCCGACCAGGCCGACGGCGCCAATGTGCAGCGGCTGCGCGACAAGGGCATCGAATGCTTCGTCGGCCACAAGGCCGAGAATCTCGGCGATGCCGAAGTCGTCGTCGTTTCGACCGCGATCAAGAAATCCAACCCCGAGCTGAAGGCTGCGCGGGAGAAGCTTTTGCCGATCGTGCGCCGGGCCGAGATGCTGGCTGAACTGATGCGCTTCCGCCAGGCGGTCGCCATCGGCGGCACGCACGGCAAGACGACGACCACCTCGATGGTGGCGACGCTGCTCGAGGCCGGCGGGCTCGATCCGACCGTCATCAATGGCGGCATCATCAATGCCTACGGCACCAACGCGCGCATGGGTGACGGCGAGTGGATGGTGGTCGAGGCGGATGAGAGCGACGGCACTTTCCTCAAACTGCCGGCCGATATTGCCGTCGTCACCAACATCGATCCCGAACATCTTGACCACTATGGTAGCTTCGACAAGGTGCGCGAGGCGTTCCGCCAGTTCGTCGAGAACGTGCCGTTCTACGGCTTCGGCGTGATGTGCACCGACCATCCGGAAGTGCAGGCGCTGGTCGGCCGCATCGAGGATCGGCGCGTCATCACCTATGGCGAGAACGCGCAGGCCGATGTTCGCTTCACCAACCATCGCATGCTGGGCGCGATCTCGGAGTTCGACGTGGTGATCCGCGACCGCAAGGGGCGCGGCACCGCGACGATAACCGGCCTGCGCCTGCCCATGCCGGGCAAGCATAACGTCTCCAACGCGACGGCGGCGATCGCGGTCGCGCACGAACTCGGCCTGTCGGATGACGCGATCAAGAAAGGTCTGTCGTCCTTCGCCGGCGTCAAGCGGCGCTTCACGCACACTGGCTCGTGGAACGGCGTCGAGGTGTTCGACGATTACGGCCACCACCCGGTCGAGATCGCGGCGGTGCTGAAGGCCGCGCGCAGCGCCACCAAAGGGCGCGTGATTGCCATCGCGCAACCGCATCGCTTCACCCGGCTGCACGATCTGTTCAACGAATTCTCCGTCTGCTTCAACGACGCGGATACGGTGATGGTAGCGCCGGTCTATGCGGCCGGCGAGGAGCCTATCGACGGCGTGACGTCCGATGCGCTGGTTGCGCGCATCCGTTCCGGCGGCCATCGCGACGCGCGCTATATCGATGGCCCGGCGGCGATCGCGCCCGCCATTCGCGAGCTTGCCAAGCCCGGCGATTTCATCGTCTTCCTTGGCGCTGGCAACATCACGCAATGGGCTTACGCGCTGCCCAAGGAACTTGGCGGGACGCCCTCATGATGCGCGGCCAGGATCTCATCAACAAGCTCGGCGACAAGCTTTCAGGCCTGCGCGGCCGCATCACGCCGAACGCCGAAATGGACAAGATCACCTGGTTCCGCGCCGGCGGCCTGGCGGAGGCGCTTTTCCAACCGGCCGACGAGGAAGACCTGGCGGCCTTCCTGCGCGCGGTGCCGGAAGAAGTGCCGGTCATGGTGGTCGGCGTCGGCTCGAACCTCCTGGTGCGTGACGGTGGCATTCCCGGTTTCGTCGTCAGGCTTTCGGCCAAGGGTTTTGGTGAGGCCGAAGTTGTTTCGTCGATCGGCATCAAGGCGGGCGCTGCTACGCCCGACAAGCGCCTCGCAGCGGTGGCCTATGAAGCCGGCATCGGCGGCTTCCATTTCTACCACGGCATCCCCGGCGCCGTTGGCGGCGCGCTCAGGATGAATGCGGGCGCCAACGGCGTCGAGACCCGGGAGCGCGTCGTCGAGGTGACGGCGCTGGACCGCAAGGGCAATCTCCACACGCTCAGCAATGCCGATATGGGTTATGGCTACCGCAACTCGTCCGCGCCTGCCGGGTTGATCTTCACCTCAGCCGTCTTCGAAGGGTTTGCGGAAGACAAGGCGGCGATCAAGGCGGCGATGGATGCCGTGCAGAACCATCGCGAGACGGTGCAGCCGATCCGCGAGAAAACCGGCGGCTCGACCTTCAAGAATCCGGAAGGCACCTCTGCCTGGAAGGAAATCGACAAGGCCGGCTGCCGCGGGCTGATGATCGGCGGCGCGCAGATGTCGCCGATGCATTGCAACTTCATGATCAACACGGGCACCGCGACCGGCTATGACCTGGAATATCTTGGCGAGACGGTGCGCGCGCGCGTGCTCGAGAATTCCGGCATCCGGCTGCACTGGGAAATCAAGCGCCTCGGCAATTTCCGGCCCGGACATGAGGTGCAGGAGTTCCTCGGGCAGCTCCTTTAGCGCCTGTTGAAGTTCATGTGATGCTTGAACTTCCGCGCCTCGCGGCGGCGTCAACCGTTGCTGCGAAGACTCAACAACACACTTTTCTCGACTGTTTTCGCGGAAAGTGAATCTCTCGGAATCATAGGCACTTGCCAGCGAATCAACTCTCTGATTCTCTGCCCTGAAGCGTTTCCTGATTTGAGTCGTTCGACGCGTTCAGCCGCGTTTTCCGTCTGGGGGGCAACCCGCCGGAAGACTCGGACTCAATGCTTGGGGATGCGGTGCGGGAATAATGGTTGCAGGCCCGGCGTGAGAGGGGTGACGGGAATGAAGAAGAAGCATGTGGCTGTTCTCCTGGGGGGATTTTCCTCGGAGCGGCCCGTGTCTCTGTCCTCGGGGAAGGCGTGTGCGGATGCGCTTGAGACTGAAGGCTATCAGGTCACCCGCGTCGATGTTTCGCGCGATGTCGGGTCTGTGCTTGCCGAGCTCAAGCCTGACGTTGCCTTCAACGCGCTGCATGGCCCGTTCGGCGAGGACGGGACCATCCAGGGAATTCTCGAATATCTCGCAATTCCCTACACCCATTCGGGCGTGCTCGCTTCGGCGCTGGCCATGAACAAGGAGCAGGCCAAGAAGGTTGCCAAGGCGGCCGGCATTCCGGTCGCGGAATCCAAGGTGGTCAACCGCTTCGCTGTCCAGAACAAGCACCCGATGAAGCCGCCTTATGTGGTCAAGCCGGTCAATGAGGGGTCGAGCTTCGGCGTCGTCATCGTACATGAGGGGCAGTCGCATCCGCCGCAGCTGATCGGCTCGACCGAGTGGCAATATGGCGAGACCGTCATGGTCGAGCGCTACATCCATGGACGCGAATTGACCTGCGCGGTGATGGGCGATGTGGCGCTCGGCGTCTGCGAGATCATCCCGACCGGGCATTCCTTCTACGACTACGACTCAAAATACGTTCCCGGCGGATCAAAACACGAAATCCCTGCTAAAATTTCACCGAATATTTACCAAAAAATACAGACACTGGCCCTCAAGGCTCATCTTGCCATTGGTTGCCGGGGCGTCTCCCGATCGGACTTCCGTTACGACGACCGTCACTCCGAAAACGGCGAGGTTGTCTGGCTCGAGGTCAACACTCAGCCGGGCATGACGCCGACGTCTCTGGTGCCCGAAATCGCCGCGCAAGCGGGACACTCGTTCGGCGATTTGTTGAGTTGGATGGTGGAGGACGCTTCGTGTCTGCGTTGAGGTGGGGACAGGGTAATGGCGGCAACGCGGCTGGTCCCGCGCTGTTCGGCGTGCCGCTGTCATTCGACCGTTTCGTCTTGCCGCGTCAGCTTCGCCGGCCGGTGCGTGTGCTGGCGCGCCTGTGTGGCGGCGAGTACGAGGCGCCGCGCTTTTCGGCAGCGATCCTTTCCGCCGTGCTCATCGCGTCGAGCAGCGCCTATGGCGCTTTTCTTGGCGGCTACTCCGACAGCGTCGTGCAGGGCATTACGGCCCGCACCGGCTTTGCCGTCGATCAGATCAAGGTGGTCGGCAACCGTCAGACGTCCGAGATCGACGTGCTCGACCGGCTCGGCCTTGACGGCTGGACATCGCTGATCGGCTTCGATGCCGAGGCTGCGCGCGAGCGCATCGCGACGCTGCCCTGGGTCGAGGGCGCGGCGGTGCGCAAGATCTACCCTCATACGCTGGAAGTGCGCATCGAGGAGCGCGAGCCCTTCGCGCTCTGGCAGCAGGGTGCATCGGTTTCGGTCGTCGAAAAGTCGGGCGAAGTGATCGCGCCGTTCTCGGGCGGCAAGCAGGCACAGCTGCCGCTGATCATCGGCACCGGCGCGCCGGCGATGGCGCCGGCGTTTCTCACCAAGATCGAGCGCTATCCCGAGCTTGCGGCGCGGGTCAAAGGCTATATCCGGGTCGGCGAACGGCGCTGGGACCTGAGGCTCGAGAACGGCATCACGATCAAGCTGCCGGAAGACGACGAGGACCAGGCGATCGCCGAGCTCGTCAAGATCGACCATGACAACGGGCTTTTGACGCGCGACATCGCCGCCGTCGACATGCGGCTCCCCGACCGGCTGGTCGTGGAGCTTTCGCCGGAAGCCGCGACGCAGCGCGAGGCCGCGCTCAGCGACAAGCCGAAGAACCTGGCCAAGCGCAAGGCGGGGACGAAGATATGAGTTGGCTTGGCGGCGGTGCCGATCAATCTTCGCGCCGGTCGGGCACACTCACGGTGCTCGATGTCGGCTCCAGCAAAGTTTGCTGCGTGGTGGCGAAGCTCAAGCCGAACGAAGACGGCAAGCTGCTGCGCGGACGTTCCCACCGCATCCAGGTGATCGGCATCGGCCATCAGAAATCGCAGGGCGTGAAGTCAGGCGTCGTGGTCGACCTCGACCGCGCCGAGCATGCCATCCGCCTTGCTGTGGACGCGGCCGAGCGTATGGCGGGGCTCACGGTCGATTCCCTTATCGTCAACATGACGGCGGGTCGCCTGAAGAGCGAAGCCTTTTCGGCGACCATCAATCTCGGTGGTCATCAGGTCGAGGAAGTCGATATCAAGCGCGTGCTCGCCGCCGGCGCCAAGCACGCGCTCAGGGCCGAGCGCGAGGTGATCCATTCGCTGCCTGTCGGCTTCTCGCTCGATGGTGAGCGCGGCATGCGCGACCCACGCGGCATGGTGGGCGATGCGCTTGGCGTCGACATGCATGTGCTGACGGGCGACGCGGCGCCGATGCGCAATCTCGAGCTTTGCATCAACCGCTCGCATCTGTCGGTCGAGCGCATGGTGGCGACGCCCTATGCCAGCGGGCTTGCCTCGCTGGTCGACGACGAACTCGAAATGGGCGCCGCCTGCATCGACATGGGCGGCGGCACGACGACCATCTCGGTCTTCTCGGAAGGCAAGTTCATCCATGGCGACGCCATCGCCATCGGCGGCAACCATGTGACGCTCGACATGGCCAAGGGCCTGTCGACTTCGCTCGATGCCGCGGAGCGGCTGAAGGTGATGCATGGCTCGGCGCTGCCCGGAAGCGCCGACGACCGCGACCTCGTCTCGATCCAGCCGATCGGCGAGGAAGGCGATGTGCCGTCGCAGATACCGCGCTCGGTGATGACGCGCATCATCCGCGCGCGCATCGACGAGACGCTCGAGCTTTTGCGCGACCGGCTGAACAAGTCCGGCTACGGCAATGCTGTGGGAAAACGCGTCGTGCTCACCGGCGGCGCCAGTCAGCTCTCCGGTCTGCCGGAAGCGGCGCGCCGCATTCTCGGACGCAATGTGCGCATCGGCCGTCCGCTTGGAGTGGCGGGCCTGCCGGAGGCGGCCAAGGGGCCGGCATTCTCGACCCCGGTCGGATTGATGATCTACCCGCAGATGGCGAGCTTCGAGAGCCATTCGGCGAAAGGACTTTCCGGTTTCAGGATGACCGGAACGGGCGGAAGACTGCATCGCATGAGTCAGTGGTTGAGAGACAGTTTTTAATTTGACGGGGACAGCCCCATAGGCGGCCGCAGCGGCGAGGCGGCGGGAAAGGCAAAGGACGGAGACAATGACCATCAATCTGCAAAAGCCGGACATCACCGAGCTTAAGCCCCGCATCACCGTTTTCGGTGTCGGCGGCGGCGGCGGCAATGCCGTCAACAACATGATCACCGCCGGCTTGCGCGGCGTCGAGTTCGTGGTGGCCAACACCGACGCACAGGCGCTGACGATGTCGAAGGCCGAGCGGCTGATCCAGCTCGGCGCGCATGTCACCGAAGGCCTCGGCGCCGGCTCTCAGCCGGAAGTCGGCCGCGCGGCGGCGGAAGAGTGCATCGACGAGATCATCGATCATCTGTCCAACACCCATATGTGCTTCGTCACCGCCGGCATGGGCGGCGGCACCGGCACGGGCGCCGCTCCGGTCGTTGCCCGCGCGGCGCGCGAGAAGGGCATCCTCACCGTGGGCGTCGTCACCAAGCCGTTCCACTTCGAGGGCCAGCGCCGCATGAAGACGGCCGACATGGGCATCGAGGAACTGCAGAAATGCGTCGACACCCTGATCGTCATCCCCAACCAGAACCTGTTCCGGCTGGCCAATGACAAGACCACCTTCGCCGATGCCTTCGCCATGGCCGACCAGGTGCTCTATTCGGGCGTCGCCTGCATCACCGACCTGATGGTCAAGGAAGGCCTGATCAATCTCGACTTCGCCGACGTGCGCTCGGTGATGCGCGAGATGGGCAAGGCGATGATGGGCACCGGCGAAGCTTCGGGCGAGGGCCGCGCGATGGCCGCCGCCGAAGCCGCGATCGCCAACCCGCTGCTCGACGAGACCTCGATGAAGGGCGCCAAGGGCCTGCTGATATCGATCACCGGCGGCCGCGACCTCACGCTTTTCGAGGTGGACGAGGCCGCGACCCGCATCCGCGAGGAGGTCGACCAGGACGCCAACATTATCCTGGGCGCTACCTTCGACGAGGAACTGGAGGGCGTGATCCGCGTGTCGGTCGTCGCCACCGGCATCGACAAGTCGGCCGCCGAAATCGCCGCGGCGCCGATCTCGATTCGCGCGCCGCAGAAGCCGGCCGCCCGCCCGGCGGCGGCTCCGGTCGCTGAAATCCGTCCCGCTCCGGTCCAGCCGCAGGCCTATGAGCCGCGCGCGGTCGATCCGGTCGCCGAGGCGATCCAGCTTGCCGAGGCAAACGCAGCCGCGATGGCGCAGCCGCGCCCCGCCCCGGTCGACGACTTCCGGCCGCAGAGCAAGATCTTCCAGGCCCCGCCGGCCCAGCCGCAACCGCAGCCGCAGCCGGTGATGCAGCCGCAGGTCATGCAGCAGCCCGCGCCGCAGCGCGAGATGCCGCAGCCGGTGGCCGCCGCGCCGCAGCGCATGCCGCGGGTGGAGGATTTTCCGCCGGTGGTAAGGGCTGAGGTCGAAGCCAAGACCCGCCCCGCGGACCATGAGAACAGCGGTCCGA
Source organism: Mesorhizobium sp. WSM3859 (assembly GCF_002295065.1). Taxonomy (GTDB): domain Bacteria; phylum Pseudomonadota; class Alphaproteobacteria; order Rhizobiales; family Rhizobiaceae; genus Mesorhizobium. Next base: position 584,231 of record NZ_NSGG01000001.1, on the reverse strand, counting down.
TGGGGCTGATCAAGCGCTTGACCAACGGCCTGACCCGCCGCGAGGAAGAGCCGGCCCGGCTCCAGCCGGCGCAGCCGCGCGAACCGAAGCTGCGCCAGGCAGCGCCCGAGATGCGCCGCCTCGCCAGCCAGGATCCGCAGCTCTACGCGCCGCGCCGCGGCCAGCTCGACGACCAGGGCCGGCTGACGCCGCAGGCCCGCACGGTCCAGGAAGACGACCAGCTGGAAATCCCGGCCTTCCTGCGCCGCCAGGCCAACTGAGCGACGGCGTACCGCCGATCGTTAACGATATATAACGGTTGTTAACAGGCAGACGAGAAATCGTCTGCCTGTTGCTTTTGTAAAATTCAAGAAAAACAATGGCTTATCGACCATTTTTGACGCAATCCCGTGGTTACACGGGGTAAGAAACCGTGATTTGGAGTCTCCAGGGCGGGCCATTATCTTCGCCACGGACTAAAGTCGGTTTGCCGGGATTCGGGGAGTAGCCCTGCCTGCCGATCACACAGAGCCGCATGCTCTTGCTTATTTTGCCGCATTCCATGCGAGCGCCAGACAGTTCATCTGGCTGCAAGATACCCAAGGCCGATGAGCGGACGCAGGCATTTGGGGCTATGGGGTTACTCTTGCACGACTATCAGACGACAGTGAAATCGCGTGCGACGCTGGCTGGCATCGGCGTCCATAGCGGCAAGACCGTCACCGTTCATTTCCTGCCGGCCGACGCCGATACGGGTATTGTCTTCCATCTTTCGAACGGCGGCGAAACCCATGAGCTCCGCGCCCTGGTCGCGGAAGTCGGCGCCACCGATCTTTGCACCATGCTCGGCGATCCGGCCGGCGCGCATATCGGCACCGTCGAGCACCTGATGGCGACGGTGTTCGGCCTCGGCATCGACAATCTCATCATCGAGATCGACGGTTCGGAAGTTCCGATACTCGACGGCAGCGCGATGGCGTTCATCGAAGCCTTCGACCAGGCCGGCATGGAGACGCTGGCGGTGAAGCGCCGCTATATCCGCGTCGTCAAGCCGGTGCGCGTGGAAGCCGGCGCATCCTGGGCGGAATTCCGTCCCTATGACGGCACGCGGTTCGAGGTCGAGATCGATTTCGAAAGCCCGGCGATCGGCCGCCAGCAATTCGCCTCCGACATCAATCCCGACATCTTCCGCCGCGACATCGCGCGTGCCCGCACCTTCGGCTTCATGAAGGACGTCGAGAGGCTTTGGGCCGCCGGCTACGCGCTCGGCTCGTCGCTGGAAAACTCGCTGGTCATCGGCGACGACAACCGCGTCATCAATGTCGGCGGGCTGCGCTATCCCAACGAGTTCGCCCGTCACAAGACGCTCGATGCGATGGGCGACCTGGCGCTGGCCGGCGCGCGCTTCATCGGCTGTTTCCGTTCCTATCGCGGCGGCCACCGGATGAACGCGTCCGCGTTGCGCAGGCTGCTTTCCGACCACTCGTCCTTCGAGATCGTCGAGACGAGGCGCCGCGAGCGCGGCCGCGTTGCAGAGATGATTGCCGTCAGCCGGCCGGTCTACGCGCCTTGGGTGATCTGATTTTTAACCGTTTTCTGGCGTTGTAGTGAGGCTGTGTTGCGCGATTGCATCACGAATCGCTGAAATTGCACAACCTCGGACGCAGCGCCGGGCCGCCACAAAAATGTGCGATTGGCCGGACATAGCGTTGCCGGGCAAGGGGATAATGGTTTATGGCTTCGGCCCGGACCGAAACGACGCCGAAGGGGCGGAATCCAAACATGTTTTTTTCGCGAGTTGGTCAATCGGTAGCGCCGCGTCGGGGTGTTTTGCTGGCGCTGTCGGTGGTTGCTCCCGCGCTCGTTCTGTCGGCCTGCATGTCCTCGGAGAAGGACGTCAACCTGGCGACCTATGTCGATCAGACCGAGCCGGCCGACGTCCTCTACAACCAGGGCCTGGCCAACATGAATGCCGGCCGCCTCGACGAGGCGAGCAAGAAATTCGATGCCGTCGACCGCCAGCATCCCTATTCGGAATTCGCCCGCAAATCGATGGTGATGGGCGCTTTCGCCGATTATCGCGCCGGCAAATACGATGAGGCGATCGGCACCGCGAAGCGTTATCTGACGCTTTATCCGACGACCGATGACGCGCCCTACGCCCAATATATCATCGGCTTGAGCTACTACCGGCAGATCAAGGATGTCACCCAGGACCAGAAGGAAGCGCGCCAGACCATCCAGACCATGCAGGATCTGGTGACGCGTTGGCCGGACTCCGAATATGTCACCGACGCCAAGGACAAGATCCGCTTTGCCAACGACCAGCTTGCCGGCAAGGAGATGCAGGTCGGCCGCTACTATCTCGAGCGCCGCGAATACATCGCCGCCGTGAAGCGCTTCCGCACGGTGGTCGAAACCTATTCCAACACCCGCCATGTCGAGGAGGCGCTCGCGCGCCTGACCGAATCCTATTATGCGATGGGCCTGACCTCGGAAGCGCAGACGGCCGCGGCGGTGCTCGGCACCAACTATCCGGACAGCCAGTGGTACAAGGATTCCTACAAGCTCCTGCAGAGCAACGGGCTTGAGCCGCGCGAGAATGCCGGATCGTGGATCTCCAAGGCTGGGAAGATGATCACCGGCGCCTGAAGCTTGCGATGCTGTCCAGACTGTCGATCCGCGATATCGTCCTGATCGAGAAGCTGGACATCGACTTCCTGCCCGGGCTTTCTGTGCTGACCGGCGAAACCGGCGCCGGCAAATCCATCCTGCTCGATGCCTTGTCGCTGGCGCTCGGCGCGCGCGGCGACGCCTCGCTCGTGCGCCATGGCGCGGCGCAGGGCCAGGTCATCGCGGTGTTCGACGTGCCGCGCAACCATCCGGCGCGCGCGCTGCTTGCCGAAAACGACATCGAGGATGACGGCGACATCATCCTGCGCCGCGTGCAGACGGCCGACGGCCGCACCCGCGTCTTTGTCAACGACCAGCCCTCCAGCGTCACGCTGATGCGCGATGTCGGCCGCGCATTGGTCGAGATTCATGGCCAGCATGACGAGCGCGCGCTGGTCGACCCTGGCGCGCATCGCGAACTGCTGGACAGTTTCGGCGGCCATCTGGGCGCCGTGCGCGGCACGGGCGAAGCCTGGCGCTACTGGCAAAACTGCGAGCACGAGCTTTCCCGGCATCGCGCCAAGGTCGAGGCGGCGGCGCGCGAGGCCGATTATCTGCGCGCTTCCGTCACCGAGCTTGCCAAGCTCGATCCGCAGCCGGGCGAGGAGACGGAGCTTGCGGAACTGCGCGCGCAGATGATGCGGGTGGAAAAGATCGCCGCCGAAATCCATGACGCGCAGGATGTGCTGTCGGGACCGTCCTCGCCCCTGCCGCAACTCGCCAGCCTGTTGCGCCGGCTGCAGCGCAAGTCGGGCGAGGCGCCGGGCCTGCTCGACGATGTGGTGAAATCGCTGGACGAGGCGATGATCTCGCTCGATGCGGCGCAGTCCGGCGTGGAAGCCGCGCTTCGCGCCACCGAATATGACCCGCAGCGCCTGGACAAGGCGGAGGAGCGGCTGTTTGCGCTGCGCGCGGCCTCGCGCAAGCACAATGTCGCGGTGGACGACCTGGCGCAACTGCGCGACACGATGGTGGCCGACCTTGCTGATCTCGATGCTGGCGAGGAGCGGTTGCATGCGCTGGAAAAGCAGGCCGCCGCGGGGCGCGAGGCCTACGATATTTCCGCGGCGCAGCTTTCCTCGCTGCGCCAGGCGGCGGCGTCGGGCCTGACCAAGGCGGTGATGGCGGAGCTGCCGGCGCTGAAGCTCGAGCGGGCCGAGTTCATCGTCGAGATCGGAAGCGATGCCGAAAGCCGCATGGAAGAAGGCGTCGACCAGGTCGAATTCTGGGTGCGCACCAATCCGGGCACCAGGCCGGGGCCGATGATGAAGGTCGCCTCCGGCGGCGAGCTCTCGCGGTTTCTTTTGGCGCTGAAAGTGGCGCTGGCCGATCGCGGGTCGGCGCCCACCCTGGTCTTCGACGAAATCGACACCGGCGTCGGCGGCGCGGTGGCCGACGCCATCGGCCAGCGGCTGGCGCGGCTGTCGAAGCGCGTGCAGGTGCTTTCGGTCACGCATGCGCCGCAGGTGGCCGCGCGGGCGGCTACGCATTTCCTGATCTCCAAATCCGGCGGCAAGGACCGTGTCGCCACCGGCATCGCCGAAATGGACCGCGCGGCGCGTCAGGAGGAGATCGCGCGCATGCTGGCGGGCGCCGTCATCACCGACGAGGCGCGCGCCGCTGCGGAGAGGTTGCTGCGCGAGAATACGGCCGCCGCTTAGGATGTGCTGATATTCAGGTGAGGCCGGTCTGCGAACGGCGGTTTCCTGCGCTTCCGGTGCTCGGCCTGACCTGAATCTCAACACATCCTTGGAGTTTGATTCTCCGGCCTTGCAAGCTGAGTCAGCAGATGGCTGCATCCTGCTGTTCGGGAATGATTTTTGCGCAAGGCGACTTCATGCCAGCGAATCCTGATTTATAGTGGCCCGCCATAATTCGAGGACCGCCTTTCATGTCGGAAAAACCAGTCGAATCGCTGAGCGAAGGCGAAGCCGCGGAGGAGCTGAAGCGGCTCGCGGCGGAGATCGCCGAGCACGACCGGCGCTACCACACCGAAGACGCCCCGACGATCTCGGACGCTGAATATGACGCCTTGGCGCGGCGCAATCTCGCGATCGAGGAGCGCTTTCCTGATCTCGTGCGCGAGGATTCGCCGTCGCTCAGGGTCGGTGCCGCGCCGGCGGAGGGCTTTGCCAAGGTCCGGCACGCGGTGCCGATGCTCAGCCTCGCCAAGGCCTATACCGATCAGGATGTCGCCGATTTCATCGAACGCGGAAGGCGCTTCTTCGACCGCGACAAGGACCTCGACATCGCCTTCACCGCCGAGCCGAAGATCGACGGCCTGTCGGCCTCGCTGCGCTATGAGAACGGCGTGTTCGTGCAGGGCGCGACGCGCGGCGACGGCGCGGTCGGCGAGGACATCACCGCCAACCTGAAGACCATTGCCGACATCCCGAAGAAGCTGCAGGGCTCGGGCTGGCCGGAGGTCATCGAAATCCGCGGCGAGGTCTACATGACCTATGCCGAGTTCGAAGCTTTGAAACAGCGCTCGGCCGCGGTCGGCGGCCAGGACTACGTCAATCCGCGCAACACGGCGGCCGGATCGCTCCGCCAGAAGGATCCGTCGGTCACCGCCAGCCGCAACCTCAAATTTTTCGCCTATGCCTGGGGCTATACGACAGCGGATCCGGCTCCGACGCAGTTCGACGCGGTGCAGAAATTCGCCGAATGGGGTTTTAAGGTCAGCCCGCTGATGGTCCGGGCGAAGTCCAAGGACGAACTCGTCGCCCACTACCACCGGATCGAGGAACAGCGTTCCTCGCTCGGCTACGACATAGACGGCGTCGTCTACAAGGTCGACCAGCTGGAGCTGCAGCGCCGCTGGGGTTTCGTGACCGGCGAACCGCGCTGGGCGGTCGCCCACAAATTCCCGGCCGAGCAGGCAATGACCACGGTCGAGAAGATCGACATCCAGGTCGGCCGCACCGGCACGCTGGCGCCGGTGGCGCGGCTGGCGCCGGTGACCGTCGGCGGCGTGGTGGTCGAGAACGTCACGCTGCACAACGAGGACTATATCAAGGGCTTCGACAGCAACGGCCAGCCGATCCGCGACGGCATCGACGTGCGCATCGGCGACACGGTGGTCATCCAGCGGGCAGGGGACGTCATCCCGCAGATCGTCAGCGTCGTCATCGACAAGCGGCCGGCCAATGCCGTGCCTTACGAATTCCCGCATACCTGCCCGGTCTGCGGCTCGCCGGCGACGCGCGAGATCAACGAGAAGACGGGCAAGGAGGATTCGCGCCGGCGCTGCACCGGCGAGCTGATCTGCGCCGCCCAGGCGGTGGAAAGGCTGCGCCATTTCGTGTCGCGGGGTGCGCTCGACATCGAGGGCCTTGGCGCGGAAAACATCGACCTCTTCTTCAATGCGGGGCTGGTCAAGACCGCGGCCGACATCTTCACGCTGAAGGATCGCCGCCCGGCGGTCACCAAGGCGCTGGCCGAGCGGCGCGAGGAGCAGGCGCGGCTGCGCGAGGAAGCCTCGGGCAAGACACGCAAGAATGTGCGCAGCGTCGAGGAGCGCAACTATGAGGGCCTCGACAAGCTCTTCGCCGCCATCGACGCGCGCCGCGAGCCGGAGCTCGACCGCTTCATCTTCGCGCTCGGCATCCGCCACATCGGCGAAACGACGGCGGCCGTGCTTGCCCGTCAGTTCTCGACCATCGAGGAGCTGATCCGCGTGGGCAAGGAGACGGCAAAGGCGGAGGATCCGCATACCGTCTTCCCGTCGATCAACGGCATCGGCGACACGGTGATCAACGCGCTGCGCGACTTCTTCGGCAATGAGCGTAATGACGACGTGCTGGAGGCCTTGCTCGCGCAGGTCCACCCGAAACCCTATGTCATGGAAATCTCGGCCGGCAGCGAAGTCTCCGGCAAGACGGTGGTGTTCACCGGCTCGCTGGAAAAGATGACGCGCTCGGAAGCCAAGGCGATGGCGGAGCGGCTCGGCGCCAAGGTGGCGGGCTCGGTTTCGGCCAAGACCGACCTGGTGGTGGCAGGTCCCGGCGCCGGCTCGAAGCTGAAAGTTGCAAGCGATCTCGGCATCGAGGTGATCGACGAGGATACCTGGCTGCAGCGCATCGGCAGGGCCGGCTGATGGCCGGCGCGTTCAAGGGGTTCGGGCTGAAGGCCATCCCGTTCCTGAAGGCGCTCGATTTCCACCAGAGCCGGGAATGGTTCCAGGAGAACCGCGACCTCTTCGACAGCGAGCTGCATGGACCGTTTTGCGATCTCGTCGAGACGCTCAGCGAGCGCTTCGAGGCGGCCAAGCTCGGCTTGCGCGGCGACCGCAAGAAATCGCTGTTCCGCATCAATCGCGACGTGCGCTTCGCCAAGGACAAGCGGCCCTACAACCGGCATCTGTCGGCGATCCTGTCGCCGGACGGCAGCAAGATGTCACAAGGCGTCTTCTATGTGCATATCGGGCTGGAGCGTTGCTTCGCCGGCGTCGCCTGGTGGCAACCGGCGCCGGAGCTGCTGCAGGCGATGCGCAAGGCGATCGTGACCAAGCCGGCCACGTTCCGCGCCATGGTTTCGTCGCTCAAGAAGGCAGGTCTGGAGCTCGATGCGGAGGACCGCCTGAAGCGCGCGCCGCGCGGTTTCGAGGACGTCGCCGACGAGGATCTCGCCCAGGCGGTACGGAGCCGGCATTTCGTGGTCCGGCACGACATCGATCCGGCGACGATCCATTCGCCGGCGCTGGTCGACGATCTCGTCGACTTCACGCTTGGCGCCAGGCCGCTGCTCGACTGGGGCAAGGCGATCCAGGGGACGGCCGTAAAGTGATCAGTTCCGCTGATCGTCGGGTCAAGCGAATTGGTGTGACATTGACGGCGACGCTCCCTACATCAGGCCGTACTTGAGGCGCGTCGCGCTGGAACGGATTCGGGCGGCGCGCTTCAAGTCTTTGTTTTCATGCATGTTGTCCCAGAACCTCTGGGCATTTCTGGGCGACATGCATTAGGAGCGGCTGATGACGGCGGAAGCAATCTCTGAGGGCAGGCCCGCCAGCGATTTCTGGGATGGCGTGCGGCTGTCGATGCCGGTCGTCGTCGCCTCGGCGCCGTTCGCGGTGCTGTTCGGCGCGTTGGCCGTCGACAATGGTTTCTCCGTCCTCGAAGCCTTTCTGATGAGCGCGATGATCTATGGCGGCGCCAGCCAGATGGTCGGCATCGAATTGTTCGGCCAGCATGTCGCGCCATGGCTGATCGTGCTGTCGATCTTCGCGGTGAATTTTCGCCACGTGCTCTATTCGGCCGGCATCGGCCGGCGCATCGCGCATTGGCCACTGCTGCAGCAGGCGTTGGGCTACTTCATCCTGACCGACCCGCAATTTGCCGTGGCGGAGGCGAGGGCCGTGTCGGGCAAGCCGGTCGGGTTCGTCTGGTATCTTGGGCTTGGCCTGCCGGTCTACCTGTTCTGGGTCATCGAAAGCGGGTTGGGCGCGGTGTTCGGCAAGCTCATTCCCGATACCCACGCGCTGGGCATCGATTTCCTGCTGCCGATCTACTTCCTCGGCCTTGTCCTCGGTTTCCGCAAGCGGCCGCTCTGGCTGCCCGTCGTCGCCGCAAGCGCGGCCGCATCGATCATCGCCTATAAGACGGTCGGGTCTCCCTGGCACGTCTCGATCGGCGCGATCGCCGGCGTGCTGCTGGCCGTGGTCCTGCCGCCGCATCACAGCGGAATAGGGGAGCGGCCATGAGCACGACCTTCTGGATCATCCTCGCCGGCGCGATCGCCACCTATCTGACCCGGGTCGGCGGCCACCTCGTCATCTCGCGCTTCGAGAATATCCACCCGCGCGTCGAGGCTGGGCTGAACGCCGTGCCGGCCGCGGTGCTGACGACGCTGGTCGCGCCGGCGGTTCTTGGCGCCGGGCCCGCCGAATGGGCGGCGCTGGTGGTCACCGCTTTGGTCTCGCTGCGCGGCGGGTTGATGTCGATGTTTTTGGCAGGCGCGGCGGTGCTGATCCTAGCGCGGCAGTTCGTGGGGTAGCCCATTTCATCCTGAATCGCCGGCGCCGCCCCTCATCCGCCTGCCGGCACCTTCTCCCCGTATAGTGACCGGGAGAAGGGGCTGGCCGCAACGCCGGCGCCCATTCCGCGATGCTGGTAGTTTGCGAAACCGCCAGCGGGAGCATTTTTCTCCCCGTCACTATACGGGGAGAAATGCCCGGCAGAGCAATGAGGGGCAGCGCCGACCTATCGAAGGATCAAATCTTCGCGTCGTGCGGCAGCGGCGCGGTCGCCTTCTCCAGCCAGGCCAGCGTCTCGCCATCGACCATCGGGCCGATCTCGGACAGCACCCATGCATGATATTGGTCGAGCCAGTGCAACTCATCGCGCGTCAGAAGATCGGTGCGGATGAGGCGCTTGTCGATCGGCGCCAATGTCAGCGTCTCGAAGCCGTGCATTGCGATGTCGCCGCCTTCGATCTGTTCCGCCGGCGTCACCAGGATCAGGTTCTCGATGCGGATGCCGTAGGCGCCTTCCTTGTAGTAGCCCGGCTCGTTGGACAGCATCATGCCGGCAAGCAGCTTTTCAGTGCCGGTGCGGGCGATACGCTGCGGGCCTTCATGCACGGCAAGGTAGGAGCCGACGCCGTGGCCGGTGCCATGGGCGAAGTCGCAACCACACTTCCACAGTGCCACGCGGGCAATCGCGTCGATTTCCGAGCCGCGCGTGCCGGCGGGGAAACGCAGCGACGAGATGCCGATCATGCCCTTCAGCACGAGGGTGAAGCGCTCGCGCATCTCCTCGGTGGGCTCACCGATCGGAACGGTGCGGGTGATGTCGGTGGTGCCGTCCTGATACTGGCCGCCGGAATCGAGCAGGAACAGCTCGCCGCTTTCCAATTTGCGGCTGGTGGCGCGTGAGACGCGATAGTGCATGATGGCGCCGTTCGGGCCGGCGCCGGAAATCGTGTCGAAGGAGACGTCGCGCAGCGGCATCTGCGTTTCCTCGCCGGTCTGGCGGCGCACTTCCTCCAGCTTGGAGACGACGGCGATTTCGTCCAGCGAGCCCGGCTCTTGGCGGTCGAGCCAGCAAAGCAGCTTGGCGATCGCCGCGCCATCACGGCGATGCGCGGCGCGGCTGCCGGCGATCTCGGCCTGGTTTTTCGTCGCACGTGGGATGCGGGCCGGATCGGCGGCCAGCACGACCGTACCGCCATTGTCCTCGGTCAGCATTCTCAGCTTGTCCGCTGCCAGCACCGGATCGAGCGCAATTTTGGCTCCGCCCTTTGCCAGATCGACGATCGCCGCTTCGAACTCGTCCGGATCATGCGGATCGGCAAGCTGGGTGAGATAGGCCGCGACCTGGCGCGGGAATTTGCGCTGGTCCATGAACAGCTGATGCTTGCCGTCGGCGGCGAGGATGGCAAAGCCGAGCGCCAGGGGCGTATGCGGCACGTCGGCGCCACGGATGTTGAAGCTCCAGGCGATGGAAGAGGGGTCGGTCAGCACCGCATGGGTGGCGCCGTCCTTCTGGATGGCGCTTGCCAGCCGCACAAGCTTGTCCTTGGCGAGCTCACCGGCAAAATTGAGCTCTTGCAACTCCACCGGCGCGCGCGGCGGCTCGGGCTGGTCTTTCCAGATGATGTCGATGGGGTTTCTGTCGAGCGGCACCAAGGTCGCGCCGGATTGCTCGGCCGATGCCTTCAGCGCCCTGACCTCGCCGATCGTATGCAGCCAGGGGTCGAAGCCGAGCCTCGCGCCCTTGCCGAGATTGTCCTTGATCCAGCTCGGCGGCGGATTGTCGATGAGGCTTTCGACGGTGAAGATCGAAAGGTCGACCTCGTTTCGGACCTGCAGCGTGTAGCGGCCGTCGACGAAGATGAAGGCGCGGTCGCGCAGCACGATCGCGACGCCGGCCGAACCGGAAAAGCCGGTCAGCCATTTCAGCCGCGCCGAGCGGTCGGCGACATATTCGCCCTGGTGCTCATCCGCGCGGGGAACGATGAAGCCATCCAAGCCATTGTCGGCCAACCACTGCCGCAGCAGGGCCACGCGCGGCTTGCCGACAGCCGGATCACCAACGGAATCAAAGGTCTGGAACATCGTGGCCTCTCCTCGGATGCTTGTCGCGAACCTAGAGCATTTCGTGCGCCAATTGAAACGGATCTGTCACCAGACACCATATGATCCAGATATGCTGAAGGGATGGCGTGCAAGCCAAGCGCGCCCCCCGTGTCTTTGCGCATGGACGCCATGCAGAATCATTGATTTCCAAACAGGTCGGCAGAGCTTAGTTTCCCGGGTGTGGAGGAATGAATCCTGTTGTCCTGCAAAGGAGACTGTCATGTCCACGCTTCCAGCCAGACGCGGATTTTTCAAAAACGCCATGAGCGCGCTGATCGAAGCTCGCCGGCGCGAGGCGAGCCGCTACGTCAACGGGGCGCTGCTTTGTCTCGACGATGAAACGCTGAACGCCAATGGCTACGATCGCGAAGAGCTGAAGAAGGCGGCAAACTCGCTTTATGTGTGAGTAAGCGCCTCAGCGCTTGAGGTGGATGGTCACCCAGCCCTCGCGATGCAAGGTACGCACATGGCGGAAGGCTTGGCCGACATAGGCGGAGATGACCGCGTCGCGCTGCCGGTCGAGGATGCCGGAAAGCACCAGTGAGCCGCCGAGCCTGATATGCTTGGCCATTTCGGGCGCGAGACGCATCAGCGGCCGGGCCAGGATGTTGGCGACGATGAGGTCGAAAGGCGCGCGCCTGGCGAAGATCGGGTTGTGGAAGCCCGGCGCCGTCACGGTCTCGACCAACGCCTTGACATGGTTGAGGCGGGCGTTGGCGGCGGCGACGCGGACGGCGACCGGATCGATGTCGGTCGCCAGCACCGGGATATGCGCGAGCTTGGCGAGCGCGATGGCAAGCACCGCGCTGCCCGTTCCAAGGTCGAGCGCGTTGCGCGGCCGTTCGCGCAGCACCACCTGCTCCAGCATTTCAAGGCAGCCCGCGGTGGTGCCGTGATGGCCGGTGCCGAAGGCAAGGCCTGCCTCGATCTCGATGGCGAGATCACCGGCGTGGCGCTTGGCCCGGTCGTGCGAGCCGTGGACAAGGAAGCGGCCCGCGCGGACCGGCTTCAAGCCTTCCAGCGAGCGCGACACCCAGTCGATGTCGGGGAGGGTCTCGCGTTCGACGGGCTTCGGCAGGCCGAGACCGGCGAGGATATCCCTGACTCGCGCCTCGACGGGATCGATGTCGCCGTCGGCATAGAGCGACACTTCATGGACGTCTTTTTCCTCGTCGAGCTCCAGCACGGCAATCGGCAGGCCGTCGTCCTCGAAGGCGGCGTCGAGCGCCGCGAAAATGCGGTCGGCCTCAATCTTGTTGGCGGTGAGGTGGAGCCTGGTCTGGCCCATCATGTTCGCCCGCCGGCAGCCAGCCGCTTCAGCTTGGCGACGGCGGTGTCGGCGCTCTCGCCATAGGCGATGGTGCCGGCGAAATCGCCCCTGGCGTTGAGCAGCAGCACCGAAGCCGTATGGTCCATCGTGTAGTCGCCGTCGCCGGTGTCGACCTTCTTCCAATAGATGCCGAAGGCCTTGGCCATCGCGTGGACCTTGTCCGGATCGCCGGTGATGCCGGTGATGCGGTCGGAGAAGTTGCTGACATAGGTGTTCATCGTCTGCGGCGTATCGCGCTCCGGATCGACGGTGACGAAATAGGCGTTGAGGTTCTTGCCGCTGTCGCCCATCGCCTTCAGCCAGCCGGCCAGCTCGAACAGGGTCGTCGGGCAGACTTCCGGGCAATGGGTGAAGCCGAAGAACACGACGCTCGGGTGGCCCCTGAAGGCCGCTTCGGTGATCGGCGCGCCTTTCTGGTCGACCAGCGTGAATGGCGCGCCGAAGGGCTCGCCGCCATAATGGCCGCGGTACCAGTCGAATGTCAGCCAGCCGATACCCGCCGCCATCAGGACGAGAATGCCGACCAGGATTGAACGCATCATCAGTGAATGTCCGTCGTGATTGCTTTGGGCACCCAGTTTTGGCGACAGTCTTAACGGGTCGGCGCCGGGCACGCAAAGATGTCGCGTTGCCGCAAGCAGAAGATGCGGGCGGGAGCACAAACCCGTATCGGGCGGCTTGCAAACGCCACGATCCTGTCCCACCTCACATCGGCAAACGCCAACCCAGGAGGCAACCTTTGCGAAAACTGATCGGCTTGTTCGCCGCATGTCTTGCCCTCAGCGCCGGCGCGGCCATGGCGGACGAGGTGGGCAAAGTCGGTGTCGACTGGGTCGGCAACGACATCATGATCGACGCCATAAAGGATCCGAAAGTCGACGGCGTCACCTGCCACGTCGCCTATTTCGACCGCAGCATCATCGACCGGCTGCACAAGGGCAACTGGTTCGAGGATCCTTCCGATTCTTCGATCTCCTGCCGCCAGACGGGGCCTATCAGCATTGGCGACATCGACATGAGCGAGGGCGGCGAGGAGGTGTTCAAGCAGGGCCTCAGCCTGATCTGGAAAAAGCAGGTGGTGAACCGCATCTACGACAGGAAGAACGAGACGCTGATCTATCTTTCGCATTCGCGCCAGGTGCAGAACGGCTCGGCGAAGATGTCGGTCACGACCGTGCCGCTTTACGGCCAGAACGTGGTGTGGACGAAGGGCAAGCCGCAATAGAAGCGATTGCCCGGCTTGCGGGAGCAATCGCCCCGGCGTAAAGCCCGGGCATGGACCGCCCTGAAAACCTCGTTCTCAAGGACCCGGAGCCGCGCATCCATCCGACCGCGGAGCTGAAGGCGTGCAAGCTCGGCCGCTATGCTTCGATCGGCGAGCGGGTGATCCTGCGCGAGGTGAGCGTCGGCGACTTTTCCTATTTCGAGCGCCATTCCGAGGCGATCTACACGACGATCGGCAAGTTCTGCTCGATCGCCGCAAACAGCCGCATCAACGCGCTCGAGCATCCGATCGAGCGGCTGACGCAGCACAAGGTCAGCTACCGGCCGAACGAATATTTCCGCTGGCTCGGCGTCGACACTGAATTCCGTGCGCGCCGGCAGGCAAAATCGGTCAGCGTCGGCCACGATGTCTGGATCGGCCATGGCGCAGTCGTCATGCCCGGCGTCGTGATCGGCAACGGCGCCATCGTCGGCGCCAATGCCGTTGTGACGCATGACGTCGCGGCCTACACGATCGTCGCCGGCGTTCCGGCGAAGCCCTTGCGGGAACGCTTCTCAGCGGCAATTGCGGCGCGTATCGAGGCCCTGGCCTGGTGGGACTGGGCGCCGGAGAAACTGGCGAGCGCAATCCCCGACATGCAGGCCATGCCGATCGAGGCCTTCCTCGATCGCTGGGAAGGCAATACGCACTGATACATAAAGAACGCCGATAGCAGGCAGACGACGCGGTCTGGATGTTACGCTTCTGTCGGGAGTGGTTGCCCCTTCCGCCATGCGGGGGTGGCGCAGCGAAAGGGGCTGGAGGTAAACCGCCGTGAAGCGGAAGGAACAGGCTCTCTTGCCTGCACCGCCACTATCGCAAGCAAACCGATAAGGTGTTTTTTCACGCGGCTGCGCTTCTGGCGTGTGCCTGATTGCAGCCACGCGCAGGCACGAAAATTCAAATCCTGGAACCCGAGGCGGCTGCTGCTTGTTTCTTCGCAAACGCCTGCGCGTCAACGGTTTTCGAGGAATTTGCATGATCGAAAAGGCTTTTACCTGGATGGCCAACCGGGTGGCGCATCTGGCCGGCCTGCCGCCGACCTTCGCCATCTGTGTGCTGATCGTGGTCGTATGGGCGGCAAGTGGCCCGATCTTCGGGTTTTCGGATACCTGGCAACTCGTCATCAATACCGGCACCACCATCGTCACCTTCCTGATGGTGTTCCTGATCCAGAACACGCAGAATCGCGACGGCGCGGCGATCCAAGCCAAGCTCGACGAGCTGATCAGGGTCAGCCGCGCCCACAACCAGTTCATCGGCATCGAGCACCTGACGGAATCCGAAGTCGATGAGATCCGCGCCAAATGCGAGGCGGCGGCGAAGCGGCACGACCGCAAGACAGCGGAGGCGGCCAAGAAGGCCGCCTCGGGCAAGACCGGTGCCAAGAAGAAAGCCGCCGCTTGAGTGCGCGTCAGCGGTTCATGAAGGCGGCGAACGCGTCCTTGTGATCGGGATGCCAGCGCGACAGGGCAGGGCGGTTCTCGATGATGTCGCCAATCGCCCAGGCCATGCGTTTTTCATCCGTCGGCCGCGCCACCTCGTTGTCGGGGCAAAGGATGTAGAAGTCGTCGTCGATCAGCGATGCCAGCATGAAGTCGATCACCTGCTCGCCGGTCCAGGCGCCGGCAGGCTTTTGCGTCGCGCCTTCTGTCAGGCCGGTATAGGTGAAGCCGGGGATCAGCAGATGCGCCGAAACCTTCGCCCCAGGCTCGTTGCGCAGCGCATGCGCCAGCCCTTCGGTGAACGTCTTCACGCCGGCCTTGGAGACGTTGTAGGCGAGGTTGCCGGGCGGCGTGGTGATGCCCTGCTTGGAGCCCGTGTTGATGATCAGGCCCGGCTTCCCGGCGGCGGCGAGCATGCGCGGCGCGAAGGCCTCGACGCCGTGCACGACGCCCCAGAAATTGATGTCGAGCAACCGCTTCCAGGCGTCGCGGTTCTCCCAGGGCTTGCCTGGATTGTTGCCGACGCCGGCATTGTTCATCAGCACCGACACCGCACCGAAGGCGCCGTAAGCGAGGTCCGCCAGCCGGTCGACCTCTTCGGCCTTGGAGACGTCGGTGGGAACCGGAAGCACGGCATCGTCGCCGGCGATCGCTGCGACCGCTTGCCTGGCCTGGTCGAGGCGCACGCCGCCTATGTCGGCCAGCACCACCTTCATGCCCATCGCCGCGAACCGTTTCGCGGCGGCAAGGCCGATGCCGCTGGCGCCGCCGGTGATGACGGCGACGTTGCCCGAGGCGAAAGCTGGCAGGGCGGTCTGGATTTCGGCGTCGCTGGTCATGGTTTTCCATCCTTGTTCGGGTCGGGCCGAACTTAACGCTCGCCGCCGCCGAGGCAAGGCCGGTCAGGCCCGGCAGCGATCGCAACAGTCGCAGTGGGTTGACGGCAATAGCCACAACGGGTTGACGACTTACAGGTCGCAACGGGTTGACCATTGCCGCGCCTGCCGCGCATGCTGTCCGGAAAAAGGAGCTCGGCATTTGAGCGATTGGATCGGAATCCTGAAAGAGCAGACCGTCAACGGCGACCAGATGGACCGCGAGGTACCGAAGATGCTCGCCAATCCCGATATCAGCGAGACGCAGGTGAAAACACTGTTCGCGGCGCTGGAAAAGCAGGCGGAATTCGCCGAGAAGCTGCGGCTGGCGCTGGAGAAGTTCGGCCATGACTTCCCGATCATCAAGGCGGCCGAGCGGCTGGAGGAGCGATATGCCGACCTTGCCGCCTCGGCGGCCGAGAAGCTGAAGGCGATGCGAAGCTAACTAGCTATTTTTCCAGCAGCCTTTCGAAGCGCTTGTCCGGTACGAACCAGATCATCGCTACCAGCACATAGATCGCGACACCGATCCACTGGTTGACGAAGGTCAAAGCTATGGCCGCGAGGTATAGCGCCAACGAAATCTTTCCCTTGCGGTCGTTGCCCAACGCTCTGGCGAAGATACTTTCCGGGCCATGCAGGCGGTGGAGGGCGGCCGAGAGGATGTTGAAGCCGACGGCGCAGAGCGCCAGGTCGACGCCGTAGACCGCGACGGGCACCGGCGCGAAATGGTTTTCGCCCATGAAAGCCGTCGTCACCGGCATCAGTGACAGCCAGAACAGCATGTTGAGGTTCGCCCACAGCACCCACCCGTCGACGCGCTGCACGGTGTGGAACATGTTGTGCAAATTGTTCCAGTAGATGCCGACATTGATGAAGGACAGCACATAGGAGAAGAAGACAGGCCACAGCGGTACCAGGGCCGAGAAATCCTCGCCGTGCGGCACTTTCAGCTCCAGCACCATGATGGTGATGATGATGGCGACGACGCCATCGGTGAATGCCTCGACCCGTCCCTTGCCCATGATTCTCCCTCGCTGCCGGCAGACGTTACGGGAGGATGCGGCGCCTGGCCATCCTGCCGGAATTGTCAGGAGCAGATTAGGTGGCTGGAACGGCGCCACTATATAGGCGTTGGGGTTGCAACCCCCGGAGGTGGCCATGACCAGCTACGCTCAAACCATGACGCGTGACAATGAGCTTGGCGGGGGCGCTGCGAAGGCCGCCGTCGCCGCCATGATCGCCGCGCTTTTTGCCGGCAGCACCGCGCTGACGCCGCTTTACGTGATCTACAAGCAGGCCTTCGGCTTCTCGCAGATTACGCTGACGCTGGTTTATGCCATCTACGTCGTCGGCAATCTGACGGCGCTGCTGTTTTTCGGCCGGGTGTCGGATGTCGTCGGCCGCCGTCCCGCCGCGCTCGCGGCGATGGCGGTTGCCGTGGTCAGCGCGCTGTTTTTCCTCTTCGCGGAAAACCTCGCCTGGCTCGACATCGCGCGCATTCTCAGCGGCCTTGGCATCGGTGTCGGCGCTGGCGCCGGCACCGCCTGGCTGGCGGAATTGATCGAAGGCCAGGACAAGTCACGCGCCGCCGTCATCGCCACCAGCACCAATTTCGTCGGTCTCGGCGTCGGCGCGCTGGTCTCGGGTCTGCTTGCCCAATATGCGCCGTGGCCGCTCAGGCTGACATTCGCGGTCTATCTCGTCCTGCTTGCGGTGGTCACGTTGCTGATTTGGCGTACGCGCGAAACGGTCTCCAGCCCCGGACGCTTCTCCGACGTGTCGCTGCGGCCGCGGCTTTCGGTGCCCGGCAATATCCGCGCCCAATTCGTCGCGCCGGCGGTGACGGGCTTCGGAGCGATGGCGCTGGTCGGCTTCTATGCGGCGCTGGCGCCAAGCATTTTGGCGCAGCAACTGCACGCGACCAATCACGCCGAAGCCGGCGGACTGTTCTTCGAGCTATCGATCGTGGCGGCGGCAACCATCGTCGGCACCACATGGCTCACCAGCCGCTCCACCATGCTCGCCGCGCTGGTGCTGATGATCCCGACCGCAGCGTTGATCGTGGCGGCGCAGGTCTATGCGTCGATGGTCCTGATGATCATCGCGACCGCGGTCTGCGGCGTGGCGGGGGCGCTCGGCTATCGCGGCGGCCTGCAAGTGGTGAACCAAATCGCGCCGGCCGACCGTCGCGCCGAAGTGGTATCGGCCTTCTTCATCTGCTGTTTCTGCGGCAACGCGCTGCCGGTGATTGGCATCGGCATCCTGTCGAGCCTGGCCAACGCCACGGTGGCAAGCCTGGCCTTTGCCGGCATGATCATCGTCTTCTCGCTGGTGGCGCTTGGCTTCGGCGCCAAATACGTGCGGTAGCAGATCTCAACTGGCCGGTGTCTCAGGCGCAAGATTGGCACGCTGGCGCGGCACGCCGAGGCCGGTGTCGGGCGGCTCGCCCGCCGCCGGCCGGGCCTCGATCATATGCATCGTGCGCCAGCGGCCGAAGCGATAATAAGCGGCGGCCAGCGCCAGCGAGGCGATCGAGCCGGCCGGAAAGCTCCACCACAGCGCCTCTTGGCCGATGACGCTGCGCATGGAATAGGCAAAGCCGGTGCGAATGAACAACACCGAGATGATCAGGATGATGAGCGGCGGCATGACGGCGCCGGTGGCGCGCACAGTGGCGAAGAGCACGATCGTGATGCCGAAGAGGATGAACGACCAGGACGCCACCCTGTTGATATGAGCGGCAATGTCGATCGCGGCGCTGTCATTGCTTAGGAAAAGATTGAGCACCGGGCGATCGAAGACGAAGAGCAGCGCCACCAGCGCGCCGGTGAGCACCAGGTTGAAGCCGAAACCGGACGCCGCGACCTTGCCGATGCGGTCCCAGCGCCCGGCGCCGACATTCTGCGCCGCCATGGAGGAGACGGCTGCGCCGATGGCAAGAGCCGGCATCTGGATATAGGTCCAGAGTTGGGCTGCGATGCCGTAGGCGGCGGCGACCTGCGAGCCATAGGAGTTGACGATGCCCATCACGGTCAACGCCGCTGCGGAGATGACGATCATCTGCAGGCCCATCGGAATGCCCTTGAAGACGACGATGCGCAGCAGCGCCGGATCGGGTTTGAGCAGAGCGAGATCGGCGCCGGCCAACCGCAGCGGGTGCTTGCGGACATAAAGCACGATCAGGATGGCGATGACGCTGACCGTCTGGCCTATGAGCGTCGAGGTCGCCGAGCCGGCGATGCCGAGCTCGGGGAAGGGGCCGATACCGCGGATCAGCAGCGGATTGAGCACGACGTCAAGCACGACCGCCAGCGCCATGAAGACAAACGGGGTTCGCGAGTCGCCGGCGCCGCGCAGCACGGTCATGACGAAGGACAGAAGGTTCATCATCGGCACCGCGACGAAGATGATGCGCAGGTAGCTGCGCGCCAGCGGCAGCGCGTCGGCCGGCGTGCCGAGCCCGGTCAGGATAGCATCGACCCAGATCCAGCCGCAGACGGCGAACAGCACGGAAACTAGGAAGAAGAAGGTGGCGCTGGTGCCGACGATGCGCCTTGCCTCGGGCAGGTCGCGGGCGCCGACCGATTGCGCCACCAGGATGGTCGCCGCCATGCCGATGCCGAACACCGTGCCGAGGATCAGGAACAGCACCAAATTGGCGTTTGAGGTCGCAGTCAGCGCCGCCTCGCCGAGGAAGCGGCCGACCCAGACCGCGTTGATCGAGCCGTTGAGTGACTGCAGCACGTTGGAGCCCAGCACCGGCAGCGCGAACAACAGCAGCGTGCGCGGGATCGGCCCGCTGGTCAGGTCGCCGACGCGCGGGCGGGCAGGCTTTTTGTTCATGGCAGGCACCGGAAATGTGTCAGGCCCGCGATGCTATCGCAGGCCTGAGACACATGCACCCTTTTCCGGGCGAGTCAGGATGGCCAGGTGCCTTACTGGGTGTTGCTGGAAAGGCCGGGCAGGGTGACCTGATAGACCAGGAAGGTGGTGTCGACGTCGGCGCCATCCTCGGCCTTGTAAGGCGCGCCGACCTGGAAGCCGTCCTGGGTGAGGAAGTCGTTGTCGTTGGCGACGAACAGGAAATAATCGTCGGGTAGTTTTGGATCGAGGACAGGCGCCAGCGACATCGCCTCCCACTTTTCCGAGAGGTTGTTCCCGTCGTTCGGCGCGCCATTGTGCAGGCCGAAGCGGCCAAGTTCGCCGTTGTCGTTGATGTCGATGAAGGAGGTGAGCTTGGCCGGCGTCACAGACGGGTCGAGCACACCCTTCGGCGCGACCGGCTTGTCGGCCGTGTCGAACGGACCGTTGGCGATATCGGTCGCGCCGGAGAGGTCGACAATGTTGATCTTGCGATAGACCGACTCGTCGCCCTTCACGCCCTGGCCGTTGCCCGAGTCGCGCGCCAGCATCAGGAAGCTGGTGTCGGAGAGCGCCACGATCTCGCTTTGCGCGGCCACCTTGGTCTTGCCCTTGGCGTCCTTGAACACCGGTAGCGGCACGACATATTCATGCGCCAGTTTGAGATGGGCGAGGTCGGAAGCGTCATAGACCAGCGCGCGGGTGTTCTGGCGGGTCGAGCCGGAATCGCCGCCGTCCTGGCGGGTCGCCGACTGCAGCACGGCGATCAGGAACTTGCCGTCCGGCGTCATCGACACGCCTTCGAGGCCCTGGTTGTTCTGGCGGCCGGTCTCGGGATCCTTCGGATCGGGCTCAGCCGCGCCCGGGCCAGGATTGTCGGACGCGAAGTTCGGCTTGCCGTGGCGTATCGGCACCAGCGCCGCGGGCGGTTGCGTCGCCGACATCAAGCGGCCTTCGGCCGAGAAACGGTAGATGTTGGGGCCGTACTCGTCGGAGATGAACATGGTGCCGTCGGGCAGGCGCACGACCGCCTCGTCGTCGAGCGCCAGCTTGCCGTTGTCGGCCTGCGGCAGGATCAGCATGTCGCCGGAGGCTTGGCGCACGCCGTTGAGCGGATCGAGGCCAGTGGCGTCGGCGCCCTTGTCGTCGGTCAAGAGCATCGTGTCGGCAAGCGTTGCATTGACGCCCGCCTGTTCCTGACCGGCAACGGGCGAGGCGCCCGGCACGGTCGGGGTCAGTTCGATCGCGATCGTGTTGAGACGGGCGCGATAGTCGCTGGTGCCGGCGACGTTGTAGCCGCGATCCGGCAGCAGCCAGAGCGAACCCTTGTAGATCGCGCCGTCGCGCGACCAGCCCTTGGTGTCGATCGCCATGCCGGAACCCGAGCCGAACGTCTCGCCGAACTTATCCTTCTGGCTGGCCGGAATTCGGCCGACGCCGACGATCCCCTTGTTGACATAGGCGACGCCGTCGGCGAGCGCCGGCGTCATGGCGGTGAACAGGGCAAGCGCCGCGCCGAGCGCGACGGTTCGGTTGAGATGTTTCATGGAAATCCCCTTCTTAACGAGCAGAGCGGCCATTGGCTCAAAAGGGCGCGGCATCGACGATGCGGGCAGCCCTTGCCGTCGAGCGGTCTAGGACGTGAACGTGATGGTTGCGTGACAGGGTGGGTCTCTCCTTCTCCCCTTGTGGGAGAAGGTGGCCGCGAAGCGGCCGGATGAGGGGTGCTCCAGGGAAAGCCACGTCTCACTCCGCTGGAACACCCCTCATCCGTCTCGGCGCTGCGCGCCGATCCACCTTCTCCCACAAGGGGAGAAGGGAAAGCGCTCCGCCTCAATCGCTCTCTCTTGCGACCAGCTCCAGCGGCCAGACCTCGCGGATGATGCGCGTGCCTTCGGGGCCGGCGAAGGCGGGAAGGGAGGCGAGCAGCATCTCGGCCAGCCGCCGGCCCATGGGCTCCAGCGACGGTCGGAAGGCGGTCAGCGCCGGCGAGAAGTAGCGGCAGAGCGGCGTGTCGACGATGACGATCACCGCGATGTCGTGGCCCGGCCGGATGCCCATCTCGGCCAGTGCCTTGCAGCCACCGAGCGCCATGGCGTCGTTGTTGAAGATGATGGCTGTCGGCCGGTCCTTGGAGAGCATCACGCGCGGAGTCACCTGGTAGCCGCCGGTCTCGTTGATGAATCCGTCGGCGATCAGGCCGGGGTCGACTTCGATGCCATGCCGCCTCAGCGCCTTGCGGTAGCCGTCGAGGAACAGGTAGCCGAAGTTGAGATCGAGCGAGGGGCGGATGGCGGCAATGCGGCGGTGGCCGCGCGCGACCAGCCGGTCGACGGCTTCCTCACCCGCCCTCTCGAAATCGATATCGAGCGAGGGATAGGTGTCGCCGCCGGATTGACTTCGGCCAAGCGTGGCGAAGGGAAAGCCGGCCTTGCTGAGATAGTCGATCCGATCGTCTTCCCGCCGCGTATTGGCCAACACGACCGCGTCGGCCCGGCGCGTCTCAACCACGCGGCGCAGCCTCTCCGGCTGATATTGGCCGGGCTCACCCATGACGACCATCAGATCCAGGTCATGCTCGGCGAGCTGTGCCTGCAGACCGGTCAGGAACGGGATGAAGAACGGCTCGCCATATTGCTGGTCGCCGGGATGCGGTTGCAGCATGAAGGCAATCGACCGGGTGGCGCCCTGGCGCAGGCTGCGGCCCGACTGGTTGGGAGAATAGTTCAGCGTCCTGGCCGCCTCGAGCACGCGCTGGCGCGTCTCCGCATTGACATCGGCGCGGCCGTTCAGCGCGCGAGACACGGTGCCGATCGAAATGTTCAGGTGACGCGCGAGATCGTGGATGCTGGACGCCAAGGCCGGTTCTCCCCCCGTCTTCGCTAGCACCGGCCGCCCTTCAGGCCAAGCAGTGGATGTCGATTTTCGCGAACGGGTGATTGACATTCTACGTCATCGGGTGTGTTCTCGTAAACGTTTACGGAAAAACGTTTACGGTGATGCCGGAAATGCCGTGACACTCGGACTGGAGGGGCCGAGCGGAGGAGGAGCGCTGGATGATGAAGGTCGTCCTGGTCGGGTGCGGAGCCATGAGCAGGCAGTGGCTCGATGCCGCAAGGCAGATCGACGGGCTCGCCATTGCCGGGCTTGTCGACCTCGATGCTGAGCGGGCGCAGGCGAGGGCGCGCGAATACGATCTCACCAACGCAGTCGTCGGCACCAGCCTCGACGCCGTCCTCGACGAGACGAAGCCCGACGCGGTGTTCGATGTCGTGGTTCCGGCGGCACGCCGCGAGGTGGCGCTCTCGGCCTTTGCCCATCATTGCCACCTGCTCACCGAGAAGCCGCTGGCCGACAGCCCAGAGAATGCGCGGACCATCATCGCGGCGGCGCGCCAGGCCGGGCGCGTCCATGCGGTCGTCCAGAACCGGCGCTATGTCGCCAATGTCAGGCGGATCAGGCGCTTCCTCGATTCCGGCGCCATCGGCAAGCCGACCAGCATCCATGCCGATTTCTTCATCGCGCCGCATTTCGGCGGCTTTCGCGAGGAGATGGCCCACGTGCTGCTGCTCGACATGGCGATCCACACCTTCGACGCCGCGCGCTACATGGTCGCCGGCGAGCCGGCCAGCGTTTATTGCCAGGAGTGGGAGCCGGCCAGTTCCTGGTACCGGCAGGGCTCGTCGGCGAGCGCCGTCTTCGACCTCGGCGGAGGCAAGGTCTTCACCTATGCCGGTTCCTGGTGCGCCGACGGCTTCCGCACCAGTTGGGAAGGCAGCTGGCGCATCGTCGCCGAGCGCGGCAGCCTGTTGTGGGACGGCCATGACGGGCTGAAGGCGGAGGTGGTTGCCTCCGGCCGCGACGGCATCATCGATAAGACGCAAGCCATCGAGGTGCCGGCGCTCGACCCGGCCGACCGGGTCGGCGGACATCTCGGCATCATCCAGGATTTCATGCGCGCGATCGAAACCGGCACCGAGCCGGAGACCCGCGGCGCCGACAACATCAAAAGCCTCGCCATGGTCTTCGGCGCGATCGAAAGCGCGGAAACCGGACGGCGCGTGGCGATCGCGACCCAGGAAGGATGACGATGCCGAACCCGCTTCTCGATATCAGGATCGGCACGATGGTGCGGGCCAATCTCGACGATCCGGCCGCCTATGTCAGGCAGATCCTGCCGCTTGGCTTCGAGAGCATCCAGCCCTTCTTCTGGCAGACGCTGGGCGGCAAGGATCTGCCTCGGCTGGCCGGTCAGATAAAGGAGGCGATCGGCGATGCCGATGTGACCGTGTCGTCGATCGGCGTGTTCGGCAATCCGCTGGAGAGCGGCGAGGTCGATCGCGGCGTGCTCGCGGCCTGGGAGACGGTGATCGACAACGCCCATCTGTTCGGCGCTTCCACGGTCAGCGGCTTCACCGGGCGCATCCGTGGCAAGAAGCTGACGGACAGCCTGCCGCGTTTCCGCGAGGTCTGGGGACCGCTGGCCAGGCGCGCCGCCGACAAGGGCGTGCGCATCGCCTTCGAGAACTGCGCCATGGACGGCAATTGGGCAAGCGGCGACTGGAACATCGCCCACAACCCGGACGCCTGGGAGCTGATGTTCAACGAAGTGCCGGATGAGAACCTTGGCCTTGAATGGGAGCCCTGCCACCAGCTCGTCTACCTGATCGATCCGATCCCGCAGATCCGCAAATGGGCAGCGCGCATCTTCCATGTCCATGGCAAGGACGCCACCGTGCGCTGGGACGTGATCCGCGAGCATGGCGTGTTCGGCCGCCTGCCCTTCGTGCAGATGCGCACGCCGGGCTTCGGCGACAGCGACTGGACGCGCGTGATCAGCGAATTGCGGCTGGCCGGCTACAAGGGCGCCATCGACATCGAGGGCTGGCACGACCCTGTCTATCGCGACGATCTCGAGATCACCGGACAGGTCCGGGCGCTGGAATATCTCAAGCAATGCCGGGGAGGGGATGGCTACCTGCCCAATCCGGTTTGAGTGCCGGCCGGCGGGAGGAGCCGGCTGATCCGAGCAACTGTTGAAAACCCTCCGATGCGAGGGACCAAAAGGGAGGAACGTGCATGAGCATCACGACCAGAAGAACTGTTCTGCGCTCGACCGTTGTGGCGGCCGCCACGGCGCTCTGCGCCTCGATTTCCACCTTGCCGGCGCAGGCGCTTGACGCCCAATGGTGCAAGGACGTGCACATCCGCTTCTTCGTCGGCGGCGCCGAGGGCGACGCCTTCGGCACCATCGTCTATAATGGCGCCAAGCAGGCAGCGGCCGATCTCGGGCCGAAGGTCGACTACATCTTTTCCGGTTGGGACGTCGAAAAGATGGTGCAGCAATTGCGCGAGGCGGTCGCCGTCAAGCCCCAGGGCATCGCCATGATGGGCCATCCGGGCGACGCGGCGATCATGCCGCTGGCCGAACAGGCGCATAAGGACGGCATCAAGATGATGTACCAGAACGTTCCGGTGCCGACGGTGGTGGCGGCGTTCGGCGGCGGTTATGTCGGCGCGCAGCAGGAGCAGCAGGGGCGCGCGCTCGGCGCCGAGGCGTTCAAGCTGGCCGGGCTGAAAGCCGGCGACAAGGCGATCATGATCGGTCCGTTCGAGAATGAGAGCCGCGGCGCGCGCGAGCGTGGGACGGTCGCCGCGCTGAAGGAGGCTGGCGTCGATGTCGTTCAGATCAATTCGCAAACCGAATGGGCAGCCGATCCCAATCTCGCGATCCCGCCGATCACCGCCGCGCTGCTCAACAATCCCGGCGTCAAGGCGGTCGGCTATCCCGGCGGGCAGATGCTCGGCAATGTCGCCACCTACATGCAGGCGGCGGGCAGGAAGCCCGGCGACATCTTCAATTTCGGCTTCGACACCAGCCCACAGATTGTCGAGGCCTTCAAGGGCGGCTGGGTGCAACTGACGGCCGACCAGCAGCCGTTCATGCAGGGCTACCTGCCGATCCTCAGCCTCTGCCAACAGGTGGTGCTCGGTCTTGCGCCCATGAATGTAGACACCGGCGCCGGCTTCGTCACGCCGCAGAACTACGAGATCGTCTCAGAGCTCGCCAAGCAGGCGCTGCGCTGACCTCCCAGGCAGCCGGCCGGGCTTGACCCGGCCGGCTGGACCGCCGGCAGACGAGGCCGGCAGAACAGACATTGCAAGCGAGGATCGCATGGGCGAACGCATCATCGAACTGCGCGACATCAAGAAATCCTACGGCCAGGTCTATGCCTTGGGCGGCGTCAACCTCAGCGTCGATCGCGGCGAGGTGGTCGGTCTGATCGGCGACAACGGCGCCGGCAAGTCGACGCTGATCAAGATCCTGTCCGGCGTGGTCAAGCCGACCAGCGGCGAGATCCTGGTGCGCGGCAAGCCGGTCAGCGGATGGAGCGCAGCGCGCTCGCGCGACGCCGGCATCGAGACGGTGTTCCAGGACCGGGCATTGGCCGTGCAGCAGACCATCGTGCGCAACATCTTCATGGGCCGCGAGCTCACCGGCTTCATGGGCTGGCTGAAGGTCAACAAGGAGATCGCGGAGGCGAGCCGGCTGATGCGCGAGATCGGCTTCACCTCGAAGGTGTTCACACCCCAGTCGATCGTCGGCCAGCTTTCGGGCGGCGAGCGGCAAGGCGTGGCGATCGCGCGCGCCATCTACAAGCAGGCGGAGCTGATCATCCTCGACGAGCCGACGACGGCGCTGTCGCTGACTGAGACGGCAAAAGTGTTCCATTTCGTGCGCCAGGTGCGGGCGAGCGGCCGCTCGATCCTGTTCATCGGCCATAACATCCACCATGTCTTCGACATCGCCGACCGTTTCGTCGTGCTCGACCGCGGCAAGGTGGCGCTGACGGCCGACCGCAGCGAGGTGAAGTCGGCCGAGGACCTGATCAATTTCATGGAAGACGTGGCGCATCCCGGCGGCCTGCCGGGGCTGCATGAGGGCGCGGAGCAGAGAGCGTGATGAGCAAGGCCATGGAACCCGATCTGCAAACCCCTCTCAGGAGAACAAGCGGCCAAGCTGCCAAGGAATGGAGCCATCCGTCCAATCACTGGCTGCGCGGCTTCGTGCTCGACAACCGCGCTTCGCTCGGCACGCTCGCGGTGTTCATCGTCATGATGGCGGTGTTCATCATCGCCAACCCGACCGTCTTCAGCACCTGGTATCTCTACAGCTCGGTGCTGACGACGCTGCCCGTCGCGCTGTTCGTGGTGGTGCCGCTGGTCTTCGTCGTCACCTGCGGCGAGATCGACCT
Organism: Mesorhizobium sp. WSM3859; assembly: GCF_002295065.1. Lineage (GTDB taxonomy): Bacteria > Pseudomonadota > Alphaproteobacteria > Rhizobiales > Rhizobiaceae > Mesorhizobium. Next base: position 557,465 of record NZ_NSGG01000001.1, on the reverse strand, counting down.
GTCGTTCCCGGCGACGATGGGTTTCGCCTCCTGGGTCTTCGCGCTGGTGGTGCAGGCGGGCTACGATCCGTTCCTCGGCATCGCGGCGGCGGTCGTCACCGGCACGCTGCTCGGCTTCCTCGTCGGGTCGCTGGTCGTCTATGGCGGGCTGTCGTCACTGATCGCCACGCTCGGCATGAACTTCCTGCTGCGCGGTCTGATCCAGATCATCAACGAGGGCAAGTCGACGGCGCTGACCAATCTGGCCGACAGCGCGGCCTACAAGATCTTCTCCAGCCAGATCTGGGGCATTCCGGTGCAGATCTTCTGGGCCATCGCCTTCGTCGTGTTCTCGGCGCTGCTCTACAACCGGCACCGCTTCGGCGCGCAGGTCAAGGTCGTCGGCGACAATCCGGACAGCGCCAAGCAGATGGGCATCGACGTCAAGCTCGTGCGGGTGAAGGTCTTCGTCTTCACCGGCATAGGGGCGGCGATCGCCGGCACCTTCTCGGTGATGATCAACTTCACCTGGTGGCCGACGGCCGGCGATGGCTATCTGCTGCCCGTGTTGGCCTCGGTGTTCGTCGGCGGCACGCCGACCTGGGGCGGCATCGGCACGGTGGTCGGCGGCGCGATCGGCGCAGTCACGGTGTCATTCATCCAGACCGGCGTGGTGGCGGCGGGACTGAGCGGCTTCTACGTGCAGTTCTTCAACGGGCTGATCATCATCCTGTCGCTGCTCGGCCATAAGTGGAACCAGGCAAGGTACAGGTGATGGGGCAGGATCCCTATGGCTTGGATGCCCGGAAGAGGTCTGTCATCGAGGTCCCCGTCGGGATTTGCAGGCCATACTTCGACAATGACGCGGCTTGGCCGTAAGTCGACAGAATGTGCTCAAACTCTGGGAGCGACATCATGCCTATATCCGAAAGCCTGAACTCTCGTACCCGCCGTGCTGCACCGGACTCGCCGCGGCTGAGGTCTAGGACAACAAAATCGTGGAAATTTGGATCGTCACGAAGGTGAAACTCATACCCGCCCCGCATCAGAAACGGAAGTACGTCTTCAAATCCAAGTTCGATTGAGCGCCGAGTCACAACCAAAGTTGGAGCCGCAATCCTATCTCGAATAAGAATTCCTCGAATACTTGGTTTAACCCAGAGCCCATTCAGGACCTTTATCGGCTTCCGGCCAACGGGAACCCAACGGTCCACGCCTGACCCGAGGAACTGGTTCATCGCGAGCGCAACTTCGACAATGGAGCGTTGCACCCAGTCTCGGCTATCAAAAATTACCTTCCTAATATGCTCGTCTCGCATCAGCCCACTGGGCATCTTTGAGCACTCTCTGAAGGAAGGATTGTAGCTCATAAACCCGCCTTCTCGGGCGTCGAGTGCCTTGACCGTTGGTAGCAACGAGATGTCGGACAAGCCGGGCTGGGAGTGTTGAACGATATCGAGCAGTTCTATATTTAGGCGCATTTCAGCCCCCGATTCGCAGTTTCCCGCAATATATAGCCCTCACGCAGCGTAAGTTCATCGGAAAATCAGTTTCCGGATTTCATACCAAAGTTTTCCACAAAAAAATTTGATATCCACTCGTCGGGGATGCGGTTTCGAAATCGTTTGCCTTCATCCTCAGTTTGTATCGCCCGAAACCACGGCGTTCCGGGTTGATGGGTTAGCTCAACGAGCTGACCGGCTGTAAATTTCACGTAATACTGTGCAATTCTCAGTAGGTAATCGCGCTCTTCGGGAGTTCTCTCCAGGGCTTTTGCTACGTCCTCGCGATCTAATATATAATCGTAAATCAGCGCACGGTTTCTAATCGGTTGCCTTCCATTCTGCTTGAAGGCATCGAATACAACACGTACAACGGGACCATTGTCCCATGCTTCAATGTGATTTCTTATTAATTTAGCGCCAAACCTTGCAAGGTAAAATCCATGCATAAAATACAATATCTTGTTTAGTTTTAAATTGGAAATTTCAAAGTATTCTGGATCGAAATTATCGAGAACGAGGTTTGAAAGGCCTCGAGCGTCCTCTCCATCCTTAGCGTCGATTTTTTCGCGCATTTTTATACTTATTGTCGAGCGTTTTGCGGGATATTAAACGCCGATGACAAACCCGTCCAGCACGCGTTTCTGGCCGGCCTTGTCGAAGTCGATGGTGAGCTTATTGCCTTCGATCGCCGCGATGTTGCCGTTGCCGAATTTCTGGTGGAACACGCGGTCGCCGACATTGAAGGCGGACGGCGTGTCGGCGACGGATTTGGCGACCAGCTCGCCCTCGATGGTGCGGCCTTTCACCGAGGTGCGGCCTGCGCCGTAGCCGCTATCGGTCTCGCCATAGCCGATGCGCTCGACCTGGTGGCCGGAGCGGGTGCCCCAGTTGCGGTCGGTCGCTTCGGTGCGGTTGGCCTGGGCGCGTTGCCAGCCGGGCGTGGCATAGGTGTTGGAGAAGCTGCCCTGGTCCTTCGCCCCGACATTGTCGAAGCGCGAGGCGCCATAGGGGTTCTGCCGGCCGCCACCGCGTCCCGATGCAAAAGCGCCGCCGCCATAGGGATTGCCGTAGCCGCCGTAGCTATTGCCGCCCTCGGCGATGTCGATATGGGTTTCCGGCAGCTCGTCGACGAAGCGCGACGGGATGGTCGATTGCCACAGCCCGTGGATCTGGCGGTTGGAGACGAACCAGATGTGCAGGTTCTTCTTCGCCCGCGTCAGTCCGACATAGGCAAGGCGGCGTTCTTCCTCCAGGCCGGAGCGGCCGCCTTCATCCAGCGCGCGCTGGTGCGGGAACAGGCCCTCTTCCCAGCCGGGGAGAAAGACGGTCTCGAATTCGAGGCCCTTGGCGGAGTGCAGCGTCATGATCGAGACCGCATCCTGCTCGGCATTCTGCTCGGCATCCATGACGAGCGCGACATGCTCGAGAAACGAGCGAAGCGATTCATACTCCTCCATGGAGCGGATCAGCTCTTTCAGGTTCTCCAGCCGCCCCGGCGCGTCCGCGGAACGGTCGTTCTTCCACATGTCGGTGTAGCCGCTCTCTTCGAGAATGGTCTCTGCGAGCTCGGTGTGCGGCGTGGTCTCCAGCGCTTTTTGCCAGCGCTCGAAATTGGCCGCGACCTCGCGGAGTGCTGCGCGCGGCTTCGGCTTCAGCTCGTCGCTTTCGGCGAGCGTGGCGGCGGCCTCCAGCATCGGAATGCGCATCGCGCGGGCGGTATCATGAATTTGACGGATGGTGGCTTCGCCCAGCCCGCGCTTCGGCACGTTGACGATGCGTTCGAAGGCAAGGTCGTCGCCGCCATTCGCCACGACGCGGAAGAAGGCCAATGCGTCGCGGATTTCCAGCCGCTCATAGAAGCGCGGGCCGCCGATGACGCGGTAGTTGAGGCCGAGCGTGATGAAGCGGTCTTCGAAGGCGCGCATCTGGAAAGACGCGCGGACAAGAATCGCCATGTCGTTGAGATTGTGCTTCTGCCGCTGATAAGCCTCGATCGCGTCGCCGACGGCTCTGGCCTCTTCCTCCGAGTCCCAGGCGGCATGGACATGCACCTTGTCGTCCTCGGGATCGTTGCGGTCGGTGAACAGCGTTTTGCCGAAGCGGCCCTCATTGTGGGCGATGAGGTGGGAGGCAGCGCCCAGGATATGCGCGGTGGAGCGATAGTTGCGCTCCAGCCTTATGATGGTGGCGCCGGGAAAATCCTTGTCGAAGCGCAGGATGTTATCGACCTCGGCGCCGCGCCAGCCATAGATCGACTGGTCGTCGTCGCCGACGCAGCAAATATTAACTTTGTTCTCGCTCACGGCCGCGCGCTCGCTCCGCTCGCTGGCCTCCGCGGGGGCGGCCTGACCGGCCGACGCCCGGTCGGGCTTGCGGCCTTCGGCCGATGCACCGCGCCCGGCATTGGGGCGCTGCGCCAGCAGCCGCAGCCACATGTACTGCGCGGTGTTGGTGTCCTGGTACTCGTCGACCAGTATGTATTTGAACTTGCGGTGGTATTCCTTCAGCACGTCCGGGTAGGCGCGGAAGATGCGGATCGGATGGTAGAGCAGATCGCCGAAGTCGCAGGAATTCAGCGTCTGCAGCCGCTCCTGATAGGCCTTATAGAGCTGGCGGCCTTTGCCGTTGCCGAAGCTACGCGCGTCGCCTTCCGCAATCTCGTCGGGACCGAGCCCCTTGTTCTTCCAGTTGTCGAGCATCTGGGCGAAGGTCTTGGCCGGCCACCGCTTGTCGTCCAGGCCCTCGGCCTGGATTAATTGCTTGATCAGCCGCACCACGTCGTCGGTGTCGAGGATGGTGAAGTCGGATTTCAGCCCGGCAAGCTCGGCATGACGGCGTAATAGCTTGACACCAATCGAATGGAAGGTGCCGAGCCACGGCATGCCCTCGACATTGCCTTCGCCGATCAGATGGCCGATGCGCTGCTTCATCTCGCGCGCGGCCTTGTTGGTAAAGGTGACGGCCAGGATCTGCGACGGGAAAGCCCTGCCGGTGGCAAGAATGTGGGCGATGCGGGTGGTGAGCACGCGCGTCTTGCCGGTGCCGGCGCCGGCCAGCACCAGGACCGGGCCTTCTGTCGTTTCGACGGCGAGACGCTGCTCGGGGTTCAGACCCTTCAGGTAATCGGGTGCGCTGTTCTGCCCGCTGCGCGCCGCCATGGCGCGCGCAGCTATGCCGGACGGGGCCGCAGCGGGCCGCGCATTCGGTTCATCGAAAAAAGGCATATCTTCGGAAAAGCCCGACATCGCCCCGAATGTAGTGATTCGGCAGCGAAAGACCAGAACTTGTCTACGTTTTGTTCTAGTTTCGCGTGTCCCGGACCAACTTGACAGCCGGAGCGGGCAAGGGAAAGCTGTAACGGCAGGGCAGGGACGGCATGACGTCGCCTGGCGGCTCTATCTTTGTTTGACGCAATTCCGGACGGAAAACCGCTTCACACTTTTCCTGGAATTGCTTGATGCGCGCAACAGTCGAAGGAGCACCGTCTTGGCTGTCACCATCACCTCCCTCGTCCTCTTCCTCATCGGTCTCATTCTCGGCGGCGGCGGCATCTGGCTCGCAGTGCTGGGGGGCAGTTGGTACTACTTGATCGCCGGACTTGTGTTCCTGATCACCGCCTGGCTGCTTTTCAGGCGCAGGTCGACATCGCTCTGGCTCTACGCGCTGTTCGTGCTCGCCACTTTGTGCTGGGCAGTGTGGGAGATCGGCTTCGACTGGTGGCAGCTCGGCCCGCGCGGCGGCGTCATCGTGCTCATTGCCCTGTGGCTTTTGACCCCGTGGGCAAGGCGGGGCTTGCGCGGTCCGGACGGTCGCGCGCCGCTGATTCTGGCGGTGCTCGCCTCGCTGGCGGTCGCCGGTTATTCGATGACGGCCGATCCCAAGGATATCGCGGGGACGCTCGGCACTGAGAAGATTACGACAGCTGCCAACCTCGGTGGCGACATGCCGGCAGGCGAGTGGCACTTCTATGGCCGCACGCCTTTCGGCCAGCGCTATTCGCCGCTCGACCAGATCACGCCGGACAATGTCGCCAAATTGCAGCCGGCCTGGACCTACCGCACCGGTGACGTGAAAGGCCCCGACGATATCGGCGAGACGACCTATCAGGTGACGCCGCTGAAGATCGGCGATGCGCTCTACATCTGCACGCCGCATAATTTCGCCATCGCCATCGATGCAGCGACCGGCAAGGAAAAATGGCGCTACGATCCGAAGATCAAGCTCGACCCCAACCGCCAGCACCAGACCTGTCGCGGCGTGTCCTACTACGCCGACGCCAAGATCGCCGCCGGCCAGCCCTGCGCGCAGCGCGTCTACCTGCCGACGTCGGACGCTCGCCTGGTCGCGCTCGACGCCGCGAATGGGCAGGTGTGTCCGTCCTTCGCCGAGGGCGGCACGCTGAACCTGATGGTCAACATGCCCTATCCGAAGTCGGGCTATTATTATTCGACATCGGCGCCGCTGATCGCCGCCGGCAAGATCATCGTCGGCGGCGCGGTCAACGACAATTACTCGACCGAGGAGCCGTCGGGCGTCATCCGTGCCTTCGACGTCGACACAGGCGCGCTGCTGTGGAACTGGGATTCCGGCAATCCGGAGGTGACGACGCCGCTGCCCGCCGGGCAAACCTACACCCACAATTCTCCCAACATGTGGTCGACCGCCAGCGCCGACGAGAAGCTCGGACTGCTCTACGTGCCGCTCGGCAACCAGACGCCGGACCAGCTCGGCATGGGCCGCAGCGCCAATGTCGAGAAATTCTCCTCATCGATCACCGCGCTCGACCTCAACACCGGGCAATTGCGGTGGGTGCGGCAGACCGTGCATCACGATCTGTGGGACATGGACGTGCCGGCGCAGCCGTCGCTGGTCGACATCACCACGACGAGCGGCGTCGTGCCTGCGCTGGTCGGGCCGACCAAGCAGGGCGATCTTTACGTGCTCGACCGGCGCACCGGCGAGCCGATCATTCCGGTGAAGGAAGTGCCGGCGCCTGGCGGGGCGATTGAAGGCGATCATGCCTCGCCGACGCAGCCGGCCTCCGACCTGTCGTTCAATCCGAAGCCGCTGACCGGCGCCGACATGTGGGGCATCACCCTATTCGACCAGCTGGCGTGCCGGATCGAATTGAAGAAGCTGCGCTATGAGGGGCGTTACACGCCGCCCTCATTGCAGGGCTCGCTGATCTATCCCGGCAATTTCGGCGTCTTCAACTGGGGCGGCGTCGCGGTCGACCCGGTGCGGCAGGTGATGTTCGGCATGCCGACCTATCTCGCCTTTACCTCGAGGCTCGTTCCGCGCGCGGACGTGCCGGCGCCGGGCGACAACACCAAGGGCAGCGAGCAGGGGCTGAACCGCAACGAGGGCGCGCCTTACGCAGTGGTGATGGGACCGTTCCTGTCGCCGCTCGGCATTCCCTGCCAGGCGCCGCCCTGGGGCTATGTCGCCGGCATCGATCTCAAGACGGGAAACATCGCCTACAAGCACCGCAACGGCACCGTCTACGACATGACGCCGCTGCCGCTGCCGCTCAAGGTCGGCGTTCCTGGCATAGGCGGGCCGATGATCACGGCGGGCGGCGTCGCTTTCCTGGGCGCGGCGGTCGACGACTATCTGCGCGCCTACGACCTCACCACCGGCAGGCAGCTCTGGCGGGCGCGGCTGCCGGCGGGCGGACAGTCGACACCGATGACCTATACGGTCGCCGACGGCCGCCAGTTTGTCGTCATCGTCGCCGGCGGGCACGGCTCGGTCGGCACCAAGCCGGGCGACTATGTCATGGCTTACACGCTGCCCAAGTGAGGGCGGGCTTCAAAGCCCGAGATGGCCCCGTAGGCTGGGCACCTGGTCCAGCACCTGGTTGGTCAGGTCGGGACCGGCGGCGGCTTCGGCCTGCTTGATCAAGGTCTCGCCGGCCTGCCGGATCTGCGCCATGTCGAGGCCGGACGCTTTGAGCGCCGCTATGCCATTGATCAGCGCGCCGGCCTTTTCGCCGAGCACGCCTCCAAGCGCCCCTTGCAGCGACGATAAAAGGCCGCCGCCCGAATTGGCCGCACCGGCGGCCATCACGTCATATTTCTGCGCCAGCGCGTCGGCGCCGGGGATCTGGGCGAAAAAAGACGAAACGCTGGTGCCTTCCGCTTCGTGCTCCAGCACGGAGAAGATGGTGCCGACAACCTTCTCGGTGGTGGGCTCGTCGAGGCCGGCCTTCGAGGAAACGGTGTTGATGATGTCCTGGACGTTCATGGCATTCCCCTTTTCGTCATTCGTATCGGTGAGGCGGCTCCGGCAAATTCGCCTCCTAATGTGACAGCACCGTCAAGCCTTTCGGAAATGACCAAAATGTGATGGATCAAGCTGGCTTCCCGGCGCGCAGGGCGGGCGGCTCCGCCAGGACTCCCTCGCGGCATCGTCACCCCGGCGTGACTGGACCGTGCAACTTTCGACCCTATCTTGCGGACCACCCGCCTAAGGCGCGCCACGTCGGAAATGGATTCCCGTGTCGCGCTTTAGGTTGTTGCTTGATGCATGTCGTCGTCCCAAAACCGCTGCGCACTTTTGGGCGACATGCACTACGTCGAGGACAGCCATGACCGAACCCGTTGCCAAGCCCACGCAACCCATCATCACGCAGGCGATGATCGACGCCTATGACGAATACACGCATCTGACGCTCGACCGGCGCCGCTTCATGGAGCAGTTGACGAGGCTGGCGGGCTCGGGCGCCGCGGCGGCCGCGATCGCACCGATGCTGGCGGCCAATTCCGCAAAGGCGGCGATCGTCGCCGAGGACGACAGCCGCGTTAAGGGCGAGGACATCACCTATCCTGGCTCGAGCGGCGAGATCAAAGCCTACCTGGTCAAGCCGGCCGACCAGTCGGGCAGACTCGGCACCGTTATCGTCATCCATGAGAACAGGGGGCTGAACCCGCATATCCGCGATGTCGCCCGGCGCGTGGCGCTGGAAGGATTCATCGCGCTGGCGCCGGATTTCCTGTCGCCGCTTGGTGGCACGCCTTCCGACGAGGACAGGGCGCGCGACATGTTCACCAAGCTCGATCCCGCACAGGTCGCGGCCGACGGCGTGGCGACGGTCGCGTACCTCAAGAGCCTCAAGGATGGTAACGCCAAGGTCGGTGCGGTCGGTTTCTGCTGGGGCGGCGGCGCGGTGAACCAGCTTGCCGTCCATGCGCTCGACCTCAGCGCCGGCGTCGCCTATTACGGCATGCAGCCCAAGGCGGAGGATGCTGCGAAGATCAAGGCGCCGCTGCTCCTTCACTATGCCGGTCTCGACAGCCGGACCAATGCCGGCATCGATGCCTACAAGAAAGCGCTCGACGCCGCGCATGTCGAATACAAGGTCTATGTCTATGAGGGCGCCAACCACGCCTTCAACAACGACACCTCGGCCGCGCGCTATGACAAGAAAGCCGCCGATCTCGCCTGGGGCCGGACGGTTGCTTTCCTGAAGGAAAAGCTGGCCTGAGGCGTGCTGATATTCAGGTGAGGCAGGCCTGCAAACGACACGCCTCAAATGGCAACGTCGATGGATCACTCCAATGCCGGTTTGTGGAAAGCGACGCCGGCGATGACCAGCGCAATGCCGATGCAGTCGGTGACGCTCGGCACCTGGCGCAGCACGATGACCCCGATCAATGTTGCCGTGAGCGGAAGGAGCGACAGCATCAGCGCGAAGCTCGCGCGCGGCAGCCTCGCCATGGCGAGCTGGTCGCAGATATAGGGGATGACCGAGGAGCAGACGCCGACGCCGATCGCGGCGACAAGCAGTTGCGGCGATGAGAAGGCGGGCAGCGCTTCGCGGAAGCCGATCGGCAGCACGATGAAGAATGCGACCGCCATGCCGGCGCCGAGGCCGGCAATCCCGATGCCGGTCTGGGCAATGCGATGGCCGATCACGATGTAGCCGACGAAGAGAGCGCCGTTGAGAAAGGCCCAGAACAGGCCGGCCGGATCGCTCGACCATTTCACGTCGATGAGCAGCAAGGTGCCGATCACGGCGACAGCCAGCGCGGCAAAGTTGCGCGGGCTGCGCAGGCCGACCAGCGCGACCCCGATCGTGCTGACGAATTCGATCGCCGCCACCAGCGAGATCGGCAGGCGGTCGAGCGCCAGATAGAACGAGCAGTTCATCACCGCAAGGCAGGCGCCGAAGGCCAGCAACAGCAGTCGCTGAGCGCGGTCGGCGCGCGCGAAGACGCGCCAGGGCCTAGTCAAAGGGGCGAAGATGAGAGCGGCGGTCGCGATGCGCAGCCAGGCCATGCCGAGCACGCCGACCTGATCGAAAAGCAGCACCGCGAAAGCCGGTCCGAGATAGTGGAACACCGCACTGACGCAGAACCAGACATGCGGCGGCAGCGCATTGGCCAATCCGCCGAGGGCAAGGACAGGGCGCGGGGCGTCGGTCCTGCTGGTGACGTGGTTTGCAGCTGGAGTTTGCGTTTGTCCGATCATGCGCGCATTATCGCAGGCGAAATGCACGACTTACATGTGTGATCGGCGGCCTATTTGATTTTCTAACTTCCAATGGAAGATAAAAAAATTGAAAAACCTTCGAAATGAAAATGCCGACCTGGATGCCGTGGACCTGAAGATCCTGCGGCTCCTGGAAAAGGACGCGCGCACCAGCACGGCGGAACTGGCGCGTGCCGTCGGGCTGTCGGCGCCGAGCGTGGCGGAGCGCATCCGCAAGCTGCAGGAGAATGGCGTGATCGAGGCTTATACGGTCAGGATCAACCCGGCCGCGCTCGGGCTGAAACTGTCGGCCTGGTTGAGGATCAGGCCGGTCCCGGGACAGCTTTCCGTGGTGGCGGACATCATTCGCGAACTGCCGGAAATCGCCCAATGCGACCGCGTGACCGGCGAGGACTGTTTCATCGCGCTGGCGCATGTCGGCTCGGTGAGCGAACTCGAGCGGGTAATCGATCGGATCATTCCCTATGCGATGACCAACACGGCCATCATCCAGTCGTCACCGGTCGAACCGCGCTCGCCGCTGGGCGGGCTCAAGCAGAGATGACGGAGCGGAGGGGACGAATCAGGCGTGGCCGCGCCGCATGCGCGCCTGGGTCAGAATCGCGCGCCAGCGGATCATGTCGAAGGGGATAGGCTCGTTGTTGTTGGCGATGTGAAAGATCTCGTTGTTGACGTTCTTCAGCGATCGCCAGAAATCATAGTCGGTGATGCGCGGATCGGCCGCCAGGCGCTCCACCTCGACCTTGATGTCGGTTTTCATGCACTGTCCTCGTACCGCATTCCGCCAGCCGCCCGCTCGCAAACCCGGTACGGCGGTTTTCAAACGCGCCACTGAGTCGTTCAACGGACTCAAGTGAGTTGTTCACGTTAAAACCTTGGTAAGGTTAACGCCGGCGGTGAGGTGCCTCAAGCGCTCTTGCGTTTGATGCCGATCGACCGGCCAGCGCGCTCCGGCATTGGCAGCGCGGCATGGGCGGTGCGCATGGCGTCCACCTTGGCCATCACGTCGGCGGGGAAGGGCGCGACCCTCGGTCCGGCCATGTCGACATGCAGCGCCAGCTGCTCGGAGGTCGCGGCCAACCAGCCGTCGACGTGGCGGATCTCCTGATAGGCCCTCAGCCGCTTTTCGTCATGGTCGATGAGCTGAAACGAGACCTTCACCTTGTGGTCGAGATGCAGCTCCTGCACGTAGCAGACATGGACTTCCGCAGTGTAGATGGTGAGGCGCCGTTCCTTGGCGTAGTTCGGCCCCATGCCCATCATCTCGAAGGCGACGTCGGAGCAGCGGTCGAACAGCACGTTGTAATAGGCCATGTTGAGATGGCCGTTATAGTCGATCCAGTCCTTCTCGATGGCCATCGGGTCGGAGATGAAGGGGGCGGGGATGGTCATCGTGGTTTCCTCGATCGTCGCTGGACAGGGCGTGGCTGGTGAGGTCTCGTTGTTCTGGCGCAATTCCAGACCGAAAACCGCTTCACACTTTTCCTGGAATTGCTTTAGGCATCATCCCTAGCTGCTTTACAAGAGTGGCCGCTGGTCCATTCGCGGAGGAATCCATGGCTTTGAGCGACCTCAATCCCGTCGAACGAAACGAGGAAGGCATCGCCGCGGTGCTCGGCATCCTCAAGCAGCGCCTCGGCGAACGTTTCCAGACAGGCGAGGCGATCCGCGGCCAGCACGCGCACACCACCACCTATATCCCGACCCAGGCGCCAGACGGCGTCGCCTTCGTCGAAACGACCGAGGAGGTGCAGGAGATCGTGCGTGCCTGCGCGACGCATCGCGTTCCGGTCATCGCCTTCGGTGTCGGCTCCTCGCTCGAGGGCCACACCAATGCGCCGGGCGGCGGCATTTCCATCGACACCTCGCGCATGAATCGGATCCTCGCCGTCAATCCGCAGGACCTCGACTGCACGGTGGAGCCTGGCGTGACCCGCGAGGACCTCAACCGGCATCTGCGCGACACCGGGCTGTTCTTTCCGATTGATCCCGGCGCCAACGCGTCGCTGGGCGGCATGGCGGCAACCAGGGCCTCGGGCACCAACGCGGTGCGCTACGGCACGATGCGCGAAAACGTGCTGTCGCTCACCGCCGTCATGGCCGACGGCGAGACGGTGACGACCGGCAAGCGGGCGAAGAAGAGCTCGGCCGGCTACGACCTGACCCGGCTTCTGGTCGGCTCGGAAGGCACGCTCGGCGTCATCACGTCCCTGACGCTTCGGCTGCAAGGCATTCCGCAGGCGATCTCGGGCGGCGTCTGTCCGTTTCCGAGCCTGGAGGCGGCCTGCAACACGGTGATCGCGACCATCCAGATGGGCATTCCGGTGGCCCGTATCGAACTGGTCAACGCGCTGCAGATGCGGGCGATGAAGAATTATTCCAAGCTCGACTATCCGGAAAGTCCGTGCCTGTTCGTCGAATTCCATGGCAGCGACGCGGGTGTGGCCGAACAGGCCGAGACCTTCGGCATGATCGCCGACGAGAATGGTGGTGGGCCGTTCCTATGGACCAGCGTCGCGGAAGAGCGGACAAAGCTCTGGAAGGCACGGCACGACGCCTATTGGTCGTCGCTGACGCTGCGCCCCGGCGCCAAGGGGCTGTCAACCGATGTCTGCGTGCCGATCTCCAGGCTTGCCGAATGCGTCACCGAGACCGAGGCCGACATTGCCGAGATGGGACTGATCGCGCCGATCGTCGGCCATGCCGGCGACGGCAATTTCCACGTGCTGGTGCTGATGGATGTCGACAACCCGGATGAGATTGCGCTGGCCGAAAAATTCGTCGCCCGGCTCAACATGCGCGCCATCGCCATGGAGGGAACCTGCACCGGCGAGCACGGAATCGGCCAGGGCAAGGTCGGCTTCCTGCGCCACGAGCTCGGCCATGGCGTCGATGTCATGCGCACGATCAAGCAGGCGCTCGATCCGCTGAACATCATGAACCCGGGCAAGATTCTGCCGGGCGCCGGACACTAGGAATGTCAACGGCCGAAGCTCTGCTGCCTCTTGACCTGCCGGCATCGTCGGCGGGCGCTCCGTTGCCGCATGTTTTCGCGGATGAAGAACGGCTGTTGGTTGCCTACATCGCCAATGTTCCCGACGCGTCCTTCGACGGCACCAATCCGCGCTCGGTTTCGGCAGGTGCGGAGGGGGAGGCCGTCGCGATGCTGACGGTGGACCCTTATGTCGCATTCCAATTCGGCCCGCCAAACGACGAGGCCCTGAGGGGGCATCGGCTTTACGCGCTCGGCCTGCAACCCTATTCCGCATTCGAAGTCGTCAATTCGTCCTGGATAGCTTCCCTCGAAGAGGCGAACCGGGTTCACCCACGCCATATGCCGGAGTGTTTTCGGGCCGCCGGCATTTCATTCTCACGTTCCACGATTCGACCCTGGAATTCATCGCGCGAGATTTCCAGGTAAGCCTGCGAAAAGGCGCGGTGCTGAAGGCTTTGCTTGAAGCGGTGAACGACTGATCTCCTAGCCGCCGGCGATGCTATTCTTGGGCCCTTCGACCAGCTTCTGCAGCATCGGCCGCGTCGGCGCGAAGAAGGTCGTGCCGGTGTGAGGCGTCGAGAAGTCGAGCAGCCGGTCGTAGGCGCCGGGCGGCTCGCCGACATACATGCGCTGCAGCATTTTTTCGATCACCCACAGATAGCGCGTGTAGCCGATGAAATAGGTGCCGAACTCGTTCTGCCCGGGACGGCCGAACGGCATGTTGTCGCGCAGGATGTCGTATTCGTTGCCGGCGTCGTCCTCGATCGTGGCCAGGGACTTGTGCGACTTGCGCGGCTTGTCGTCGTCATCGATCTCGATGTTGTCGATCTTGGTGCGGCCGATGATCTCTTCCTGGACATGCGTCGGCGTCTCTTTCCAGGCCGCCATGTCGTGCAGGTATTTCTGCACCACGACATAGCTGCCGCCGGCAAAGTCGCCGTCCTCGTCGCCGACCAAGGCGGAGGCGGGCAGGTCGAGGCCGGTCGGATTGGCGGTGCCGTCGACGAAGCCCAGCAGGTCGCGCGCATCGAAATAGCGAAAGCCGGATACCTCGTCGACGACGGTCACGCTGCCACCCAGGCTGTTGAGCAGGATGCGCTCGAACTCGAAGCACATATCGGGCCGCTCGGCGCGGATGTGGAAAAGCAGATCGCCCGGCGTCGAGGGCGCCGAATGGGCCGCTCCCTCGATCGGCGTGAAGGGTTTCAATTCGCGCGGCCGCCGGTTCGGCGACAGACGGTTCCAGAGCCTGGCGCCGATGCCGGCGATGCAGGACAGCCGGCCCGACAGGTCGCGGAAGCCGACATTCTTGACGAGATCGTCCAGCTCGCCCAGTACCGAGGCGGCGGTTGAAATCGAGGCCTGGTCGCTGCCGACCGTGACGACAAGGAAAATCGCCGCCGTCGACAGTGGAGCGTCGACGCTCTGCGCGTCGATTGGCACTCTATCCCAGTTCTTGCCTGACATCGGGAACGCTCCATGTTGGGTTCAGATCTGTGTGGCCAAGGACATGGCCGAAAGGGCAGGGATCGGCAAAAGAGATATCCCGACCGCGAGCCGTAGCGCAACTGCGGAGGTTGGCGCCGCCGCACGCTGAATTGCCTCTTTATCGACACGCGGATGCGGGTAGAGTGCGGCTGACTTTCAACCCGGGAAACAGATGCTCGCCCGCCTGTTCGTGATCTTCGGTGGCCTGTTCGTGCTGGTGCTGTGCGCGGCGCTGGTTGTGCCGTATTTCATCGACTGGACGGGTTACCGGGGCGATTTCGAGCGCGAGGCGAGCGCCATCCTCGGCCGTAAGGTGACGGTGAAGGGCGATGCGACGGCGCGGCTGTTGCCGTTTCCCTCGGTGACCTTCTCCAATGTCGAGGTCGCGGGCGGCCCGGCAGGCCAGCCGGCGATGACAGCCGAGACCTTCTCCATGGATGCGGAGCTCGCGCCCTTCCTGCGCGGCGAGGTGCTGATCTTCGACATGCGGCTGGTGCATCCCAGGGCAACCATCGACGTTGCCGGTAACGGCACGGTCGATTGGGCGCTCCGGCCCTCGACACCGTTCGATCCCGGCCAGATCGCGATCGAAAAGCTGACCATAACCGAAGGGCAGATTGAACTGCGTCACGCCGCCGGCGGACGCCGACACCTGATCTCCGAGATCAACTCGACCATATCGGCCAAGGCGCTCACCGGCCCATGGCGCATGGACGGAACGCTGCGCTTCGACGGCCTGCGCGCCGACGTCTCGGCTTCGACCGGGAAGGTGGAGCCGGACGGCCAGATGCGGCTCAGGCTGAAAGCCGATCCCGATGCCTATCCGCTGATCATCGAGGCCGACGGCAATGCCGGCATCGTCAAGGGCGCGGCGGTCTACTCCGGCCAGTTCAAGATCTCGGGCGCGGACAAGAACTCGGCCGAGCTGCGCGGCACGGACGGCGAGCCGGTCAAGATCAGCACCGGCAAGCCCGACCCGGGCTTCCGGCTGAATGGCAAGTTCGCGCTCGACCACCAGAAGCTCAATGTCGACGAGTTCCGCTTCGAGACCGGGCCGCTCGACAATCCCTATACCGCCGACGGCAAGGCATCGGTCGATCTCGGCCTGAAGCCGCATTTCGCGGTCGAGGCCAGCGGGGCGCAGGTGCAGTTCGACGAGGCTGTCGGCGGGGCTGCCGGTTCGGGCTTCACGCTCGACCAGCGCATCGCCGCCTTCGAGCAGACGCTGCAGCACCTGCCAAAGCCGACGATACCGGGCACGCTCGAGGTGCGGCTGCCGGCAGTGGTGGCGGGCGACACGACGGTGCGCGACGTGCGGCTGTCAGCCGAACCGGTCGAGGGTGGCTGGTCGGTCAAGTCGCTTGCCGCGACGCTGCCCGGCCGCACGACGCTCGAAGCTGACGGCATGCTGAGCGTCGAGGACCATTTCGGCTTCACCGGCTCACTGCTGCTCGCCGTCGGGCAGCCTTCCGGCTTTGCCGCCTGGCTGTCGAAGGATGTCGACGAGGCCATCCGCCGGCTGCCCGCGGCGGGCTTCAAGGCCAAGGTCGATCTCAGCGAGAACCGGCAGTCCTTCAGCGATCTCGAACTCATCCTCGGCAAGGCGAAATTTTCCGGCAACATCGATTCCAGCCGGCCGGACGGCGCCAAGCCGTCGGTGCTGATGCGGCTGACCGGCGGCGAGATGGATCTCGATGGGCTCGCGGCCTTCGCCTCGATCTTCATCAGCGACAAGGGCGCCAACCGCTTTTCCGATCGCGATCTCGATTTCCAGATCAAGGCGGGTCCGGTCAGCGCCGTCGGGCTCAGCGCCGATACGGTCGACACGGCGCTGCGGCTGCGCGAGGGCCTGCTCGAGATCGATAGGCTGTCGATCGGCGGTCTCGCCGGCGCCTCGATCAGCGCCACGGGCCGGGTCAAGGATTTTCCTGAAAGCCCGACCGGCAAGCTCAACGCCTCCATCGTTGCGGTGGACCTGAAGCCGCTGATCGATGTCGCGGCCGAGCATTACCCCGACAATGCCGTGCTCAAAGGCCTGGCCAGCCGTGCGGCGGCGTATCCAGAACTGTTCCAGGATGCGCGCATCGATCTTTTGACCAGTGCCGCCGACAATGGCGACGGCAGCACGGGGCTCGCGCTCTCCGCCCAGGGTAATGCCGGCGGTTCGGCCTTTTCGGCTTCGCTTTCCGGTAAGGGAACCGCTGATAAGCTGCTCGAAGCGCCAGTATCGATCACATTCAATGCCCGCAACGACAACGCCACGACGCTGCTTGCGCTTTACGGCCTGCCGGCGCTGCCGCTCGGCATGCTCGGCCATGCCAACACCGACGTCACGGCGAAGGGCTCGATTGCCGGCGGTCTCGCCACCAGCTTCAACCTGACCGCCGACGACTTCAGGGCGAGCTTCGACGGAACCGTCGCCGATACGGCTCAAGGCGCCACCGCCAAGGGCAAGGTCAATCTCGACGCCGCCGACATCGAGCCGTGGCTGATGACGACGGGCGTAGGCCTGCCCGGCATGGGGACCGGGACGTCAGCGTCGCTGGGCGCCGATGCCGATTTCGGTAACGGGCTTCTCGTGTTGAGCGGTCTCTCCGGTTCGATCAACAAGGCGGCGGTGTCCGGCGACATCAACATCGATGCCAAGGATGGGCTGCCGCATCTTGCGGGGGCACTGGCCCTCGACGAGCTCGACCTCGATCCGCTGGCGGTCTCGCTGTTCGGCGATCAGTCCTTCGCGCCCGCCAAGGGCGGATGGCCGACGACGCCGTTCAGCCAGAAGTCGACGCTGCCTTTCAACGCGGACCTCGATCTCAACACATCGGCGCTGGCCGTCGGGCCATTCGCGACGGCGCATGACGCCACGTTCTCGCTGAAGCTCGATCGCGAGGGCATCCACGTCTCCGACCTCAAGGCGAAGCTCTATGGCGGCGATCTGACCGGCCTGTTCGACCTGAAGAACACGGAAGGCACCGGCCTGCTCTCCGGCCAGATGAGGCTTGCCGGCGGCGATCTTTCCGCCGTGCTGCCAGGCGCCGGCATCGGCGGCAGCGGCGACCTATCGGCGGCGCTGTCGACCAGCGGCAAGTCGGTCGACGCCATGATTGCCGCCTTGTCCGGATCCGGCACCGCGGCGCTGAAGGGATTGAAGGTGGACGGCATCAATCCGGACGGCTTCGCCGCCATCATCGCCGAGGCCGATGCGATCGGGCGCGACATCGACGCGGCCAAGACAGCCGACTTCGCGCCCGAGATCGCGGGGCAGGGCAGCTTCGCCGCCGGCGACACGGATGTGGCCTTCACCGTCGCCAACGGCACATTGCGGGCGCCGCCGATCAGTCTGGACAATCCCGGCGCGACCTTGTCCGCCGACGTGACCGCCGATCTCAACACGAGCACGGTCACGGCAAAGGGGACATTGACCTATCGCCCCGGCGACGAGGCACTGGTCGGCTCGGAACCTGCCGTCAATTTCAGCCTGGCCGGCCCGCTTGGGGCGACCGCGCTCCAGTTCGACAGCGGTCCGCTGGCGCAGTTCCTGACGCAGCGCGCGCTGGAGAAGGAGCAGCAGCGGGTCGAGGCTATGCAAGCGGCGCTGCTGGAGAAGCAGCGGCTGCGGCGCGAGGTGCGCTATTACGCGGCGCTGCAGACGGAGCGCGAGAGGGCGGCCGAGGAGTTGCGCCGGCAAGAGGAAGAGGCGCGTCAGAAGGCCGAGGCGGAAGCCAGGGCGAAAGCCGAAGCGGAAGCGCAGGCACAGGCGGAAGCCGAGGCAAAAGCCAAGGCCGACGAAGAGGCGAGGGCGAAGGCGGAAGCCGACGCCAAGGCGCAGGCCGAAGCGGACGCTAAAGCCCAGGCCGATGCGCAGGCAAAGGCCGAGGCCGAGCAGCGGGCCGCTGACCAGGCGGCCAAAGCGCAGGCAGAGGCCGATCGCAAGAGGGCGGAGCAGGCGAAGCTGGAAGCCGCCCGCAAGGCGGCCGAGCAAACGAGGAAGATCGACGGGTCGCTGCCCGGCGTCAATGACGGTTCGACCCCGGCGCCGGCAAAGCCGAAGGTTAACCCATTCACGATCGACAATCTGTTGAAGTCGCTCGACGGCGGATGAGCTTCAGATAAAGTGGTTCGCCGTTTCCGCGAAACGGTGAACGCTCTAAGTCAGGCTGCCGCCGCGCTTCGCCCAGGCCAGTACATAGAGCCTCAGTGCCGACGACAGGTTGGCGTCGCGGGTGCGCGTCTCGTCGATCTCCGCGACCAAAGCCGCGAGCGACAGCGAGCGCTGCGCGGCGATGGCGATGAGGTCGTCGTAGAAGGGCTGCTCCAGGGAAAAGCTGGTGCGGTGACCGCGGATCGTTACCGAACGTTTTTCGACCGCGGCCATTGCAGGTGCTCAGCGCTTGCCCGGGTCGTCGGGTTTTTCACGGCGATGGCCGGCCACGAATTTCTCGGCGTTCTCCGACGTCAGCCGGTCGCGCTCGCGCTCCGTCTTCGAGCGGCCATGCAGTGCCCGGTTCTCGCTCGCCAGGCGTTCCTTCTCGGTGCGCGCTTTCTGCTTGCGGGCCTGGCGGAGATTGACGACCTCGCCCATGGCGCCGGACTACTTCTTGCGGAAGGCGTCGAGCGAGACGACGTCGGCGCCCTTGCCGCCGGTATCGGCGACGGCCGGCTTCTTTTCGGTCTCGGCGGCCTTCTTCTTCGTTTCCGCCTTCTTCTCCGGAACGACGGCGATCGGTTCGGGTGCCGGAGCGGCGGCCTCGTCTTCGACGCTCTCGGTCTTGACGTCGAATTCGAGCTCGAAATTCACCGACGGATCGTAGAAGCCGCGCACGGCGGAGAAGGGGATCTCGAGCTTTTCCGGCACGTCGGAGAAGGAAAGCCCGACCTCGAAGCCCGCATCCGTCACCTTCAGGTCCCAGTACTGGAACTGGATGACGATGGTCATCTGCTCCGGATAGCGCTCGCGCAGCCTCGACGAGATGCGCACGCCCGGCGCGCCGGTCAGGAAGGTGATGAAGAAATGATGATTGCCCGGAAGGCCAGTGCGCGCGACCTCGGCCAGAACCTTGCGCATGACACCGCGCAGAGCCTCCTGGGCCAGAATGTCGTAGCGGATGTGGTCGTCGGCCATGTGATGGTCGGGTTCCGTTGAATCGTCCGCATAGCTGTAATCAAGCTTGAGCGCGGCGTAAACCGCATATAGGCGCAAAGCCGTGAGGCCAAGAGGGGTGTCGACGATTTGATCGCTCAGGCGTGAACGAGCGCCGCCTGTTTGCCGGCTGGCAACTTCTTCCTGGCGAAGGCGCTGAGGAAGGTCCGCACGCCGTTGGTGGCGGAACGCAGCACCTCTTCCTCGGTCGGCGTGCCGCCCAGCATGAAGGTGATTTGAAGCTCGGCGTTGACGAGGGCGAGGAACTGACGCGCCGCGACGTCGGGGTCGCCGATCGAGAGATGCCCGGCAAAGGCGAGCCGGGCGAAACGGGCGGCAAGCGCCGACCAGGTGCGGCCAGGGCCCTGTTCGCGCCATTCGGCAAACAGTTCCGGATAACGCTCGCCCTCGGCCTGGATCAGCTTGCGCAGGAAACGGCCGTCGCGGTTGCAGATGCAGTTGCGGTTCATGCGCACCGCGAAGGCGATCAAGTCCGCTTCCAAGTCCGTTGGCTGGTCGGGGAAGCTGGCGATGGTGGCGAAGATGCCGGCATTGCAGCGCTCCGTCAGGTCACGCACGACGGCGACGAAGAGGTTTTCCTTGTCGCCATGATGGTTGTAGACGGTCTGCCGTGAAACGCCGGCTTCGGCCGAGATCAGGTCGATATTGGCGCCGGCATAACCTTCGCGGCAGAAGACGGAAGCGGCCGCATCCACCACCGACACGCGCTTGGCTTCGTGGCTGCGTGGCGGGAAAGTGTCAGGAGAAACGCCGTGCTTCATGAAAATCTATATAGCGGTGATTGACGAATTGGACAAGGCTGTCTAAATTTGTGGACATAAGAGAGGGAAATCCGTGCCGACGGGCGAAGAATTTTGCCGTTGGACGTAGGATTTTCACCGGATGGAACGTCCTGGGTTTAGACGCCGCTATTTGCGGCGGAAACCAGATCCGGAAAGAGCCTTATCATGAGTCCCAAATTCCTCCGCATCGCGGTCGTGCTCGGCTTGTTGTCCGCGATCGGCCCCTTCGCGATCGATATGTATCTTCCCGCGCTGCCTTCGATCGGCCAGGACCTGCATGCCGGCACCGCCGCCGTGCAGATGAGCCTTCTGATCTTCTTCCTGTCGATGGGCTTCGGGCAGATCGTCGTCGGGCCGATATCCGACATGGTCGGGCGCAAGCTGCCGCTTTATGCCGGCCTCGCGCTGTTCATGGTCGGCGGCGTCGGCTCGGCGATGGCGCCCAACATCGAGTGGCTGATCGCCTTCCGCTTCCTGCAGGGCCTCGGCGCCAGCGCCGGCATGGCGGTGCCGCGCGCCATCGTGCGCGATCTGCACACCGGCAACGAGGCCGCCAAGCTTATGTCGCTTCTGATGCTGGTGTTCTCGGTGTCGCCGATTCTGGCGCCGCTGACCGGTAGCCAGATCATCGAGAGTTTTGGTTGGCGCGCCGTGTTCTGGACCGTCACGGGCGCGGCCGCCTTGGCCACCATCCTGCTTGCCACCTCGCTCAGGGAGACGCGGCCGGTTGAAGAGCGGGCCGGCTCGTCCTTCGGTACGGCGCTTGCCGGCTACCGCTATCTGATGGGAGACCGCAATTTCCTCGGCCTTGTGGCGATCGCCGGCTTCGGCATTGCGAGCTTCTTCGTCTATCTGTCGAGCTCGTCCTTCATCCTGATCGACCATTACGGCCTGTCGCCGTCGGTCTACAGCGTGTTCTTCTCGATCAACGCGGTTGCCTTCATCGGCATGTCGCAGCTGACGGGGCTCTTGGCCGACAGCTTCGGGTTGAAGCGCGTCGTCTGGGTGGCGGTCACCGGCTATGCCAGTGTCATGGTGGCGTTGTTTGCGATCACGGCCTCCGGCGTCGACCGGCTCGACGTGATGGCGGCTCTGCTTTTCATCGGCTACGGCTTTCTCGGCCTCATCATCCCGACCACCTCAGTGCTGGCGATGGAAGAGCATGGCGAGATCGCCGGCACGGCCTCGGCGCTGATGGGCACGCTGCATTTCGCCATCGGCGCGCTTGCGATGGGTGTTGCCGGTATCTTCTTCGACGGCACGCCGCTGCCGATGGTGGCCGGCATCACGCTCTGCGCGGTGATCTCGTTCACGCTGGCCAAGCTGACGCTCGGCCGCGCGCGTGAAGCGGTCGAGGCGCCGGCGGAATAAGGCGGATCAAAGCATTGAAAAAGGCCGGACCTGCCCGGCCTTTTTCATATCTAGGCCGCCGGTCAGCACGAAAAATCGATCGCAATCGTTTTGCATCGCTTGTCCATGGATGATGAGCGGCAAGACTCTGCCGCTCATCAGCGCCGGACGAGCCTTGGCCGTTCGGTTGAGTGGGAAGGAAGCAAGAAAGGGAAGGTGGAGGTTTCTGTTGCCAGGTACCTCCGAACCCCGCCTAGAAGTGCGAACCGCTAGGACTTGATTTGAAGCGTTCGCGCCGCATTAAGCAGCGAGACGAGCTTCCGCATAGTTGTCGTTGGCAACTATAAGTTTAGCCCGATGACGGTGGTACAATGCCGGGCAAAAGTACGATCTTTACACCTTCGTCGATCCTATTTCGCCCCCAGCAAAAGCCGCTCCGTCAGCCAGAGCGGTTTTTGGTGGAGGCGCCGGGTACCGCCCCCGGGTCCGAACGGCTTATTTCATCGCCTGTTTATCGCCATAGTCGGTCAAGCCGACGAAGCGAATATAGGCAGCGATGAGGGAAAAATAAAGGCCAAACCGGCGCTTATCCGGTTATGCCAAACTGTGCAGCCAAGGGTTGACTTGCGCGTCCACTCAATCAAATCTCGCTCCCGGTGAGGAGTCTCTGACCTAGCGCAAAGGTTGCGCGGCGCGCCACAACCCTCATCGACCGGATCCGTGGCGCCGACGAGGGGAAGTTCGATGGCCGACTATCTTGCGGATGTGAAGAAATACGATGCCGGCGCCAGCGCCGACGCGGTCGATAAGATCGTCAAGCATCTGGGCATTGCGCTGAGGAACCGCGATTCTTCGTTGGTATCCTGCACCGACCCGAAGGAACTCGACCGCGTCCGGGAGAACTGGATCGGCAAGAAGCTCGGCGTCGCCGATGCCGCAAAGGCCAACGCCTCGATCGAGAAGACCTGCAAGGCCATGCAGGCGGACAACACCAAAAGCCGCGTGACCTTCTATTATCTGGTTGCCAAGGATCTCGGCAAGCTCGGCTCTCTCTGAGCCCGGCCACCCGGCGGCCGGCACGAAACCGTGCCGGCACCGTGGGTTTTTGGGTGCGATCCGCATCCGTCGCCTGCTTTGCGGTGTTCGACCGGTTGTCGGTCGGGTATGATAGCCTGTAACCCGAATCGAGGCGGAGCCGATGCACCAATATCTCGACCTTTTGAAGCATGTGCTGGAGAACGGCAGCGACCGTGGCGACCGTACCGGCACCGGCACGCGCTCGGTGTTCGGCTATCAGATGCGCTTCGACCTTTCGCGCGGCTTCCCGGTCACGACCACCAAGAAGCTGCATCTGAAGTCGATCATCCATGAGCTTCTGTGGTTCCTGGCCGGCGACACCAACATCAAATATCTCCATGATCATGGCGTCACCATCTGGGACGAATGGGCCGACGAGAACGGCGATCTCGGCCCGATCTACGGCAAGCAGTGGCGCTCGTGGCCGGACGGGCATGGCGGCGCGATCGACCAGATCGCGGGCCTTTTGAAGGAGATACGCCGGAATCCCAACTCGCGCCGCCTGATCGTCTCGGCCTGGAATCCGGCCGAAGTCGAGGCGATGGCGCTGCCGCCCTGCCACTGCCTGTTCCAGTTCTATGTCTCGGAAGGCAGGCTCTCCTGCCAGCTTTACCAGCGCTCGGCCGACATCTTTCTCGGCGTGCCGTTCAACATCGCTTCCTATGCCCTGCTCACCATGATGGTGGCGCAGGTCACCGGGCTGAAGCCCGGCGATTTCGTCCATACGCTTGGCGACGCGCATCTTTATGCGAACCATTTCGAACAGGCGCGCGAGCAGATGCGGCGCACGCCTAAGGCCTTGCCGACGATGTGGATCAATCCGGAGGTGAAGGACCTGTTCGCCTTCCGCTTCGAGGATTTCCGCCTCGAGAATTACTTCGCCGACGCGAATATCAAGGCGCCGATTGCGGTATGAGGTATGTTGATATTCAGGTGAGCCCGGCCTGCAAACGGCGGCTTCCTGCGCTTCCGGTGCTCACGTACTTCAAGTACGCTCCGCTCCGGTTTCTCGGAAGCCACCGTTTTCGACTCGGCCTGACCTGAATCTCAACACACCTCTGGCGCCACACTAGAGTTGCGGCATCAGTCGATGCCGACCATGACATCCGAGGCCTTGATCACCGCATAGGCCTGCTTGCCCTTTGATGCGGTGACGATCACGCCGCCGCCGATGTCGATCCGGACATGCGAGGTGGTCGCTCCCTTGACGATCTCGGTGACCTTCCCCTTGAGGATGTTACGGGCGCTGATCTTCATGCGTCTCTCCGTCGAGTTTTGCTGTGCCGTTTCGTTCTCATCGTAGGCAGGGACCATGCTGGCGCACAATGCCACGACCTGTGAAAAGCCTTCCCTTGTTATGTTCATCCGGATAAATCGGTCCGAGGCTTTGGGCGGAACGGATTTTGAAACCAGGGAGAGACTTCATGACGGGCAAGGGTTTTGGATTGAAGGCGATCGCCGTCGGCGGTCTGACGGCGATGCTGATGGCCGCGGTGCCGGCCGCCCATGCCGACGGCAAAGTGGTCGTGTTTGCCGCGGCGAGCCTCAAGGATGCGCTCGACGCAGTCAACAAGGCCTGCGAGCCGGAAGTCGGCGAAGCCGCGACGATTTCCTATGCGGCGAGCTCGGCGCTCGCCAAGCAGATCGAAGGCGGCGCGCCGGCCGACGTGTTCGTGTCGGCCGACCTCGACTGGATGAAGTATCTCTCCGACAAGAAGCTGACCAAGTCTGATACCGAGGTGAAACTGCTCGGCAACCAGATCGTGCTGGTGGCGCCGAAGGACTCCACAGTCGAGACCAAGGTCGAGAAGGGCTTCGACCTCGCCAAGCTGATCGGCGACGGCAAGCTTGCCATGGGCGATTTCAAGGCCGTGCCGGCCGGCAAATATGGCAAGGCGGCGCTGGAATCGCTGGGCGTCTGGTCGTCCGTCGAGGGCAAGGTCGCGCAGGCCGAGAATGTACGTGCAGCACTGAAGCTGGTGTCGACCGGCGAGGCGGCGCTGGGCATCGTCTACGCCACCGACGCGCATGCGGAGAAGGGAGTCAAGGTGGTCGGCACCTTCCCAGAAGATTCGCATCCGCCGATCATCTACCCGATTGCCCAGACCGCGGATTCGAAGGACAAGGATGCGACTGCCTTCCTGAAATGCGTCGAGTCGGCCAAAGCTGCCGCGCTCTTCAAGGAGCAGGGTTTTACGGTGCTCGCGCCCAGCAACTGAGAAGGACCGCGCAAACACTGACATGAACTGGCTGCTGGACCTCACTCCCGACGAATGGAATGCGGTCCGGCTGTCGATCAAGGTGGCGACGGTGGCGATGATCGCCAGCCTGCCGCCCGGCATTCTGCTTGCGCTGCTGCTCGCGCGCGGGCGTTTCTGGGGCAAGACCCTGCTCAACGGGCTGGTGCATCTGCCGCTGATCCTGCCGCCGGTGGTGACCGGCTATCTGCTGCTCCTCACCTTCGGCCGGCGCGGGCCGGCCGGCGTCTTCCTTGCCGAGCATTTCGGCATCGTCTTTTCGTTCCGCTGGACGGGCGCGGCATTGGCCTGCGGCGTGATGGGCTTTCCGCTGATGGTGCGCGCGATCCGGCTGTCGATCGAGGCTGTCGACCGCAGAATCGAGGCCGCCGCCGGCACGCTCGGCGCCAATCCACTCTGGGTGTTCGTCACCATCACGCTGCCGCTGATCCTGCCCGGCCTGATCGCCGGCGCGATCCTTTCCTTCGCCAAGGCGATGGGCGAATTCGGCGCCACCATCACCTTCGTCTCCAACATCCCCAACGAAACGCAGACATTGCCTTCGGCGATCTACACCTTCACGCAAGTGCCCGGCGGCGACGAGGGCGCGCTCAGGCTGACGCTGATCTCGATCGCCATCTCGATGGTCGCGCTCATCGCCTCGGAAGTGTTGGCGCGGCGCGTCGGCCGGCGGATGGACATCGAATGACGCTCTCGGTCGACATCCGCCATCGCTTCGGCGACTTCGCCGTGGAAGCGCGTTTCGAGAGCGCGGGCCGGCTGACGGCGCTGTTCGGGCCTTCCGGTTCGGGCAAGTCGACGCTGATCAACCTGATCGCAGGCCTGATCCGGCCGGACAAGGGCCGCATCGACGTCGACGGACGCGTGCTGGTCGACACCGAAGCGCGCATCTTCGTGCCGATGCACAAGCGGCGGATCGGCATGGTTTTCCAGGATGCCCGGCTGTTCCCGCATATGAGCGTCGCCGGCAATCTGCGCTACGGCCGCTGGTTCACGCCGTCTTCCGAGCGCTACGCCAAGATGGATGCGGTGGTCGAGCTGCTCGGCATCGCTCATCTGCTCGACCGGCGGCCGGCGAAGCTGTCAGGCGGCGAAAAGCAGCGCGTCGCGATCGGCCGTGCCCTGCTTGCCAGCCCAAAACTGCTTCTGATGGACGAGCCGCTGGCCTCGCTCGACGAGGCGCGCAAGGCCGAGATCCTGCCCTATATCGAGCGGCTGCGCGACGAGACTAAGATCCCGATCGTCTATGTCAGCCATTCCGTCGCCGAGGTGGCGCGGCTGGCCAGCGATGTCGTGGTGCTTTCGCAAGGCAAGGTGGCGGCCGCAGGCCCAACCGAGGAGATCATGCAGCGGCTCGACCTGTTGCCGGCCGAAGAGCGCGGCGAGGGCGGGGCGGTGCTCGACGCCAAGGTTCTGCGCCACGACGAAGCCTTCGGCATGACGGTGCTGGGCTCACCGGCCGGCGAAATCCGGGTGCCGAAACTCGCGATGGCAGCGGGCGCTCCAGTGCGCATTCGCATCCGCGCCCGCGACGTGATGATCGCGACCGAGCGGCCGGCGGGTCTCAGTGCGCTCAACATTCTGGCGGGAACGATCACCGCTGTCAGGCCGGGCATCGGGCCGACGGTGGAAATCGCCATCGACTGCAATGGCGCGATCGTGCTGGCGCGGATCACCGAACAGTCCAAACACACCCTTCGTCTGGCGCTCGGCCAGCAGGTCTTCGCGGTGATCAAGACGGTGAGCTTCGACAGCGCGACGACCGGAGCCGGACTGCCGTCCGAGGCTGACGGTTGACGAAAGGGCCATATCGCTATGTTGATTTGGAATAGCGATATTGCGGGAGAAGGGTTAGTGTCGACGTGACCGCGGAGGACAGGACATGCCATCGCTGAGCTTGCGGATAAACCTCGACCCCGACGGCCGGATCGGCCCGGGCAAGATCGAATTGCTGGAGCAGATCGCCGCCTTCGGCTCGATCTCGGCCGCGGCGCGCGGCATGGAGATGTCCTACAAGCATGCCTGGGATCTGGTCGAGGACATGAACCGCGTCTTCGGCAAGCCGTTGGTCGCCGCCCAGACCGGCGGCAAGAAGGGCGGCGGCGCGCAATTGACATCGGTGGGTCTGGCGGTGGTCAGTCGTTTCCGGGCCATAGAGCGAGCGGCTTCATCGGCCGCCGCCGTGCATATGCAAGCGCTACAGGCTGAGATCGATGCTGGGTAGTGAATAGTGAATAGTGAATAGTGAATAGTGAATAGTGAATATCACAAGCTTTCGGTGCCCTCACAGTTTTCCATTCACCATTCACCATTCACCATTCACTACTGACTACTGACTACTGACTACTCACTCCGCCTTTCTCAGCAAATAAGTATCCATGATCCAGCCCTTCCTTCGCCGGGCTTCTTCACGGACCTTCTCGATCTCGGCGCCGACATCGCCCAGGCGTCCGGAAATGACGATCTCATCCGGCGTGCCGAGATAAGCGCCCCATTGGATGAAGACGTCCTTGTCGGCCAGCGTGTTGAAGGCGCATTTGCCGTCGAGCATGACTATGGTCGAGCCGGCATTTTCGGGCAGGCCTTCTTCGGTCAGCCGGCGGCCGGTCGTCACCAGAATCGAATCGCCGATGCGGTTGAGCGCCGTCGCGTGGGCGGCGGCCAGCGCCTGGATCGCGGTGATGCCGGGGATGACTTCGAGCTCGAAGCCGACATTGTTCCGCAGGCGCACGCGCTCGAGGATGCGCAACGCGCTGTCATAGAGCGAAGGGTCGCCCCAGATCAGCAAGGCGCCGCAGCCGTCTTCGGCAAGCTCGTCGCGGATCAGGGTCTCGTAGATCTCTGCTATCGCCTCATGCCAGTCGTCGACTGTCACGCGATAGGACGATGTCGGCTCGGCCCGGACCGGCACATCGAACTCGACCCGGCGCGATTTCGGGTTGATGACGAAGCGGTCGCAGATCTGCCGGCGCAAATCGGCGAGATCGTTCTTCTTCGCTCCCTTGTCGGGGATGAACAGCACGTCGGCACGGTTCAGGCCGTCGATGGCCTGGACCGTCATGTGGTCGGGATTGCCGGCGCCGATGCCGATGACGAGAAGCTTGCGCATGGCGATCTCCTGCCCGATCGGCGGCGCGGTGTCCAGAAGTACCCATAGTCTGTGACGAAGGGCTTTGAAACGCTACCTTGAAACGGGTAGATGGAAATGCGCATCCGGCTGTCCCGGTATCGCGGCGCAGAGGAGGGGTCCATGTTACGCACCATACTGACCGCGGCGGTGGCGATCATGGCTGTTCCGGCCTTCGCCAATGATTCCGTCGCCGAGCTCGGCACGGGCGGGCTGATCCTGTCGCGTAGCGATGCCGTCGCCATGCAAAGCGAGGATCTTTTCATCTCGCCGGAGAAGGTGACGGTCGACTATGTCTTTCGCAACAACACCGACAAGGATGTCAGCTCCATCGTCGCGTTCCCGATGCCCGACATCGAGGGCGATCCCAACGAGATGCCGGCGATCCCGGAGGCGCAGAGCAACAATTTCCTCGGCTTCGAAGTGACGATCGACGGCGTCGACGCGAAGCCTCAGCTCGAGCAGAGGGCGTTCGCGCTGGGCATCGACATCACTGCCGACCTCAAGGCCCAAAACGTGCCGCTCTATCCGTTCGGCGATGCCGCCAAGGCGGCGCTGGCGAAGCTGCCCAAGGATGTCACCAAGGACTGGGAAGACCGCGGCATCATCATCCAGGATACCGCCGATTATGGTTCAGGCATGCAGACCGCCTATGTGCCCTTCTGGCAATTGCGCTCGACCAATTGGTGGCGCTCGACCTTCCCTGCCAACAAGGAGGTCCATGTCTCGCACCGCTACAAGCCAAGCGTAGGTGGCACGTCCTCGGTCAGCTTCTTCTCCGACGGCCAGTTCCAGAGCCCGCAATACGATACTTACAAGACCCGCTACTGCATGGATCAGACGTTCGAGAGCGCGGTGCGCAAGGCGGCCAAGGCGAATCCGGACGGCTACCCGAAATATTACGAGAGCCGGATCGCCTACATCCTCACCACCGGGGGCAACTGGGCCTCCGGCACCATCGGTAATTTCAAGCTGACCATCGACAAGGGCAGCCCCAAAAACCTCGTCTCCTTCTGCGGCGACAATGTCAAAAAGGTCGGACCGACGACATTCGAGATCACCGCGAAGGATTTTTATCCCGAGCGCGACATCGACATCCTGCTGCTCGAGCCGTCCGACAATGGCGGGAACGGCGGCTGATGGACATCGCAATCTATGTCGCCATCGCCGAAAATGGCGTGATCGGCCGCGAGGGCGGCCTGCCGTGGCGGCTTTCCACCGATCTCAAGCGCTTCAAGGCCGACACGATGGGCAAGCCGATCATCATGGGCCGCAAGACCTATGAGGGCATCGGCCGGCCGCTGCCCGGGCGGCTCAACATCGTGGTGACGCGCGACAAGGCCTGGCGCGCCGAAGGCACCGAGGTGGCCCACTCGCTGGGTGACGCGATCGCGCTGGCCAAGGTGCGCGGCCGCTGCATGGCGGGCGCCGAGGAGATCTGCGTGGTCGGTGGCGGCGAGATCTACGCCCAGGCCTTGCCGCTGGCCAACCGGCTGCATGTGACGCATGTGCTGGCCAGCGTCGATGGCGACGCGCATTTCCCGCCGATCGACCCGAGCATCTGGCAAATCGTCAGCGCCGAGGATTTCCCCGCCGGCGAGAAAGACAGCCACGCCACGCGTTATACGGTTTACGAGCGCCGACGCGACGATCGTTGACGACGACAAAGGGTCGCTATCGATCCAAATCGCATGGGGACGATGGCCCATCGCGTTGAAAGCGGATCGACGCGTCCCTATAGAAGAACGGTGTTGCAGCGGTCCGCGTCCAACCGGACGCACAAGAGGTTGCCGTAATACTTTGATTTTGGCGCATGATTCCTTTTCGAAAACCGATATGGGTTTTCTGGGTCTTGCGTTAGGATTGCGCCGCAAGGCCTGAGGGAACCGAAGCGAAAGGACATTCATGCCCTGGAACGACAAGAGCGGCGGCGGCGGCCCATGGGGCGGCGGCGGCAATCAGGGACCCTGGGGGCAGGGACCGAAAGGGCCAAGCGGACCGCAGGGTTCCCCGCCCGATCTCGAGGACATCATCCGCCGTGGCCAGGACAGGCTGCGGCGCGCGCTTCCGGGCGGCGGCGGCGCCAGCCCGGCGGTGCTCGGGCTCATCGCTCTGGCGATCCTCGTGCTTTGGGCCTTCAAGGCGATTTATACCGTGCAGCCGGACGAGGTCGCCGTCGAGTTGCGCTTCGGCCAGCCGAAGACCGAGCTGTCGCAGCCTGGCCTGCATTTTCACTGGTGGCCGATCGAAACGGTCGAGACGGCCAAGATCTCCGAGCAGCTGGTCAGCATCGGCGGCGGTGCGAGCAGCGGCTCCGGGCTGATGCTCTCCGGTGACCAGAACATCGTCAACGTTCAGTTCTCGGTAGCCTACCAGGTCTCCGATCCTAAAGCCTACCTGTTCGACGTCTCCGATCCCGACGGCATGCTGGCGCAGGTCGCCGAGAGCGCGATGCGCGAAGTCGTCGGCCGGCGCCCGGCCCAGGATATTTTCCGCGACGATCGCCAAGGCATCGCAACCGCGGTGCGCGAGATCATCCAGGGCACGCTGGACGGCTACAAGACCGGTCTGCAGGTCAACGCTGTCTCGATCGAGGACGCGGCGCCGCCGCGCGAGGTCGCCGACGCCTTCGATGAAGTGCAACGCGCCGAGCAGGACGAGGACAAGTTCGTCGAGCAGGCCAACCAGTATTCCAACCAGAAGCTCGGACAGGCGCGCGGCCAAGCGGCGCAGATCCGCGAAGACGCGGCCGCCTACAAGAACCGGGTCGTTCAGGAGGCGGAAGGCGAGGCGCAGCGCTTCATCTCCGTCTACAACGAATACGCCAAGGCGCCCGACGTCACGCGCAAGCGCCTTTATCTCGAAACCATGGAGAGGATCCTGAAGGACTCGAACAAGGTCGTCGTCGAGCCGGGCAACGGTCAGGGCGTGCTGCCTTACCTGCCGCTGCCGGCTTTGCAACCGAAAGCGCCGCCGTCGCCGCTCGGCGCCACGACGGGAGGTAACCAGTGATGGCCAACCGTCTCCCCATCATTGCCGTCATCGCGGCGGTCCTTTTGTTCCTGCTCTATTCCTCGGTATTCGTGGTCAATGCCGGCCAGCAGGCGATCGTGCTTAGGTTCGGCGAGATCATCGACGTCAAGAACGAGCCCGGCATCTACTTCAAGGCGCCGTTCGCCTTCTTCGATGCCGACAGCGTGCAGATGGTCGAGAAGCGCGTGATGCGCTTCGACCTCGACAACATCCGCGTCCAGGTCTCGGGCGGCAAGTTCTACGAAGTCGATGCCTTCATCGCCTACCGCATCTCGGATCCGCGTACGTTCCGCGCGGCGGTGTCCGGTCAGGTTGAGCTGGCCGAAGCCCGCCTGAGGACACGCCTCGACGCGGCGCTGCGCCGTGTCTACGGCCTGCGCGATTTCGAGGCCGCTCTTTCGGAAGAGCGCGGCAACATGATGCGCGAGGTGCGCGATCAGCTTCGCCCCGACGCGACCTCGCTCGGCCTCGACATCGAGGATGTGCGCATCCGCCGGACCGACCTGACGGCCGAGGTCTCGCAGCAGACCTATGACCGCATGAAGGCTGAGCGTCTGGCGGAAGCCGAGCGCCTGAGGGCGCGCGGCAACGAGGCGGCGCAACGCATCAGGGCGCGGGCCGACCGCGAGGTCGTCGAAATCGTCGCCGAGGCGCAGAAGGAATCGGAGATCCTGCGTGGTGAGGGCGAGGCGCAGCGCAGCGCGACCTTCGCGGATGCCTATAAGCGCGATCCCGCCTTCTTTGACTTCTATCGCTCGATGAACGCCTATGGCACGGCGTTGGACAACACCGGAACGACGATGGTGCTCTCGCCCGAGTCCGAGTTCTTCCGCTACTTCCGCGATCCGGGCAGCAAGCCCGGTCCGGCTCCCGCCGCGCCTGCGACTGCACCTGCCGCGCCTGCGACGGCACCTGCCGCGCCTGCGACCCAACCCGGCACCGCCCAGTAGCGGGCGGTGCAGGATTTTCTGGCGGCAATCGGCCTGGTCCTTGTGATCGAAGGGCTGGTCTATGGCGGGTTTCCGGCTTTGGCCCGGAAACTCGCCACCGAGGTGCTGTCGATGCCGGAAAATGTGCTGCGGATCGGCGGGCTGGTTGCGATCGCCGTCGGCGTCGGCATCGTCTGGCTGGTTCGCGGCTAGTTGTCGTTTGACTCAATTCCGGACGGAAGGCTACGGCGAAGGCGCCGAGCCCAACCGCCAAGCACTTTTCCTGGAATTGCTCGACTGAAAATTCCTTGGTGCCGAAGCGATTGACGATTTATCCTCCGCCGATAGCTATAGCCGCAAACGTGCCGTATTTCTTGCCAACATGAACCGACAGGCGCCTTTGCGGATGCGCCTTTCCTTTTCAGAACCACCGGAGGCCATGATGATATCCGACACCCTGTTGCGCGCGGCGCGGCGTATGGTCTTCGCCGGCGTCACGGCATTCGCGGTCGGCATTGTAGCCGTTCCGTCCTTCGTCACGCCGACGATCGCCTCCGACGGTCCGCCTTCGGTCGCCGATCTCGCCGAGCGCCTGCTCGGCGCGGTGGTCAACATCTCGACCTCGCAGACGGTAAAGGGCACGGAAGGGCCGGGCGCGGTGCCGATGCCGCAACTGCCCGAGGGCTCGCCATTCCAGGATTTCTTCGACGATTTCTTCAAGAACCGCGGCGGCGACAAGGGGGGAACTGCGCAGAAAGTGCAGTCGCTCGGCTCCGGTTTCGTCATCGACGCCGAGCAGGGTATCGTGGTGACCAACAACCATGTCATCGCCGATGCCGACGATATCGAGGTCAACTTCTCCGACGGCATCACGCTGAAGGCGACGCTCGTCGGCACCGACACCAAGACCGACGTCGCAGTGCTGAAGGTCGACCCTAAGGGCCACAAGCTGACGGCGGTGAAGTTCGGCGATTCCACCAAGATGCGCGTCGGCGACTGGGTGATGGCGATCGGCAATCCGTTCGGCCTGGGCGGCACGGTGACGGTCGGCATCGTCTCGGCGCGCAACCGCGACATCAATTCCGGCCCCTATGACGACTTTATCCAGACGGACGCCGCCATCAACCGCGGCAATTCCGGCGGTCCGCTGTTCAACGCCGACGGCGAAGTCATCGGCATCAACACGGCGATCATCTCGCCGTCGGGCGGCTCGATCGGCATCGGTTTCTCCATCCCCTCGCAGCTTGCCGCCGGCGTCGTCGACCAACTCCGCCAGTATGGCGAGACGCGGCGCGGCTGGCTTGGCGTGCGCATCCAGCCGGTGACGGACGACATCGCCGAAAGCCTCGGCATGGCGACCGCCAAGGGGGCGCTGGTGGCCGGCGTCATCAAGGGCGGGCCGGTCGACAATGGCACGATCCAGGCCGGCGACGTCATCATCAAGTTCGACGGCAAGGATATCCATGAAATGCGCGACCTGCCGCGCGTCGTGGCGGAAAGCCCCGTCGGCAAGGCGGTCGATGTCGTCATCGTGCGCAAGGGCGTCGAGCAGACGGTCAAGGTGACGCTCGGACGGCTCGAGGATGGCGAGAAATTGGCCAGCGGCGAGAACGGCAGCACCGATCAGGGCAGTGGCGACAAGGCAACGCCTCCGGTATCGACAGCGTCGGTGCTGGGCATAACGGTCGGCGAGCTCAACGACCAGACGCGGCAGAAGTTCGGCATCGCGGCCGACGTGTCGGGCGTGGTGATCACCGACGTCGCGAAGAATTCGGCGGCGGCCGAGCGCGGCATTCAGCCCGGCGAGGTGATCACCGAGATCGCGCAGGAATCGGTCGGCACGCCGAAGGACGTGATGGACCGGATCGGCGCGCTGAAGGAACAGGGCCGCAAGAACGCGCTCCTGATGCTGGCCTCGAAGACCGGCGAACTGCGTTTCGTGACAATCCGGATGGATTGAGTCCGGAAGACAGGCCAATCGCCAGAGTTTCAATAAAAAGGGCGGCTAGCGAGCCGCCTTTTTTCCTGCCTGCCAGCCCTCGCGCGACAGCCTGTACATGACATGGCGCTTGAGATGCGGGTGGCTGTCGGGGACACTTGGATGATCGAAATCGGCACTCGGATCGGCATGCATGCCGAGCCGTTTCATGACGGCGGTCGAGCGATGGTTTTCGGCAACCGCGAATGACACGATCTCGTCGACGCCAAGCGTTTCGAAGCCGAAGGCGAGCCAGGCTTCCGATGCCTCGGTAACATAGCCCTTGCCCCAGAATTCCGGCACCAGCCGCCAGCCGATCTCGATCGCGCCGTTCGGCAGCGATGGCACATCATCCGTATCCAGAAGACCGATGAAGCCGATGCATTCGCCGGTGGCCGCGATCTCGGCGGCGGCGAAGCCGTAGCCATCCTGCTCGATCCAGTGGCGGAATTCCTCCATCTTGGCGTCGGTCTCGGCCCGGGTGCGACGAAACGGAAAGAACTCCATGACGCGCTCGTCGGAGTTGATGCGGTGGAAGAGCTCGCGGTCGCGATCCTCCCAGTTGCGCAGGATCAAACGTTCGGTCCGAATAGGTCTCACTCGGCGAACTCCTCACGGCGATAGCCTTGCAGATAAAGCAGCGCGGTCAGGTCGCCATGATCAATGCGGATCCGGGCCTGCTCGGCCACCGCCGGCTTGGCGTGCAGGGCGACGCCGGTGCCGGCAAGGCGGATCATGTCGAGATCGTTGGCGCCGTCACCGACCGCGATGGCGTCCTCTGTCGTCAGCTCGAGCCTCTTCGCGATGTCGAGCAGCGCCTCGGCCTTGGCGGCGCGGCCGAGGATCGGCTCGGCCACCATGCCGGTGAATGCGCCGTCTTCCTCGATCAGGCGGTTGGCCCGGTTTTCCTGGAACCCCAGCATGGCGGCGATGCGGCTGGTGAAGACGTCGAAGCCGCCCGAGACCAGCGCCGTCCAGGCGCCGTTGGCGCGCATCGTCTGTACCAAGGCCCGGCCGCCGGCGGCGAGCGTCAGCCGGTTGGCGATGATGCGGTCGACCACGGCGGTGTCGAGGCCTCTCAGCAAGGCGACGCGTTCGCGCAAGGCCGGCTCGAAGGCGATCTCGCCATTCATCGAGCGCGCGGTGATCGCCGCCACGTGGTCCTTGACGCCGATCTCGTCGGCGAGCTCGTCGATGCATTCCTGGTCGATCATGGTCGAATCCATGTCGGCGAGCAGGATCTTCTTTCGCCTGCCTTCAGCCGGCTGAACGATGACATCGACCGGCTCGGAAGCCAGCGCGGCGCGCAGATTGGCGGTCATTTCGCCGATATCCGGCGTCTGCGGCAAAACGAGATCGCAGGCGACGTCCTCGGCCAGCCAACGGACGGCGCTTGCACCGGCGGCCCGCAAGGCCATATTCGCAAGCGAGGTCGGCACGGCGCGGGCTTCTGGACGGGACACTAAAGTGGCGATCAGCGGCATTGAACATTCCGGCAGGCAGGCGGGCGAAGGCCGCGTCAAGAACGCGATCCTGATAGCCGGGCCGACAGCCAGCGGCAAGTCGGCGCTGGCGCTCGATCTTGCCGAGCGCGGTGGCGGGGTCATCGTCAACACCGATTCCATGCAGGGCTATTCGGTGCTCGACGTCTTGACCGCGCGGCCGACGGCCGCCGAAACGGCACGCGTGCCGCACTTCCTTTACGGCCACGTGCATCCCTCCACGGCCTATTCCACCGGCGCCTGGCTGCGCGACGTGACGAGACTGATAGAAGGCGGCGCGCTGTCGGGCCGTCCGGTTGTTTTCGTCGGCGGCACCGGGCTCTATTTCCGGGCCCTGGCCGAAGGCATTTCGGATATGCCGGACATTCCACCGGCCGTGCGCGAGCGCTGGCGCTACGAGCTCAAGGAGCAAGGAGCCGAAAGGCTGCATCGCCTGCTGATGCATGAGGATTCAACCATGGCCATGCAACTCAGGCCGACGGACGGCCAGCGGATCGTGCGGGCGCTCGAAGTGCTCGATGCTTCGGGACGTTCCATCCTGGAGTGGCAGGCGGCGCGCGGCCGGCCGCTGATCGACCGCGACAGCGCCCGTTTCCTGGTCATCGAGCCGGACCGGGAGCAACTGGTCCGGCGCATCGAGGCGCGTTTCGACCAGATGCTCGACAAGGGCGCGCTTGACGAAGTGCGGCAGCTTACGGCGCTCGGCCTCGACCCGGACCTGCCGGCGATGAAAGCGATCGGGGTGCGCGAGCTGCAGGCGGCGATGGCCGGCCAGTCCGGCTTTCCCGAGGCGATCGAGCGGGCCAAGATCGCGACGCGGCAGTATGCCAAGCGCCAGTCGACCTGGTTCAGGCACCAGCTTGGCGCGGAGTGGCGCAGGCTGCGGCCGGGCGATGAAGCGGCAGTTCACGACTGACCAAAAGCCTTTTCAATCAGCGCCTTAAAATCCTTTGTTCTAATTCTCGCCAGGGTTGTCCGGGTTAACGGTCCGTAAGGTCCGCTATGGCATAAGCTCAAGGGTTACAGTGGCGCGGGGAGTAGATGCGTTTCCACAAGGCGGAATCCGCATTTTTCGTCTTTATTTTCGTGATCCTGGCCGCTGGCCTGGTGACATTCCATGCCTATGGTCAGTTGCAGGACATCGCCTCGGATCTCGACGCCGCATCGCGCGTCGACAAAATCGTCTATCTCAACAAATTGCTGTTCGTCACCGGCGCGCTGCTGGCGACCGCGCTGTTCTTCGGCACCTTCTTCATCTACCCGCTGATCCGTGGCCAGGTGCGGGAAGAGGGCAAGCTCAGGGCCATGACGGTCTCGCTCAGCGCCCGTTCGCAGACGCTCGAGCAGGCCGCACTCACCGACGGTCTGACCGGCATGCAGAACCGCCGCTATTTCGACGATGCGCTGCGCGAATATCTCCACGAATTTCGCCGCATCGACAGGCCTGTCGGGCTGATGATCCTCGATCTCGATCATTTCAAGCAGGTCAACGACACGCATGGCCATGACGTCGGTGACGAAGTGCTGCGGGCCGTCGCCACCTGCCTGAGAGGCATGACGCGCTATCACGATGTGGTGGCGCGGCTGGGCGGCGAGGAGTTTGCCGTCGTCACGCCCAACATGGATGTCGAGCTGCTTGCCAGGTTCGCCGAGCGTATCCGCAAGGCGATTGCCAACCTGTCGATCCTGTCGGGCAATGTGCGGCTGAAGGTCACCACCAGCGTCGGCCTTGCCGTCTGGGACCACAAGGAGAGCGCCGAGGATTTCTACCGACGCGCCGACCGCCAGCTCTATGAGGCGAAGAAGCAGGGCCGCAACCGCGTCTGCGCCTAAAATCCCACCACTAAATTCGTGAGGCTGGCCGCCTGGAGCCGCTCTCTGCGCTTCCGGTGCTCACGGACTTTATGTCCGCTCCGCTCCGGTTCTCGACAGCGACTCCATTCGACTCAGCCTGACGAATTTCCTGGTGGGATTTACCCAGGAGGAATCGGAGGTAGTCTGAAGGAGGAGCGCTCTCAGTCGTTGAGCTGGCGCATGCCGAAGGTCGAGGGCTTCAGGCCGTAGCGGGTGTCGAAGTCGTCGTCCGGCTGGGGACGGGGGGCTGCGGTGGCCGGCTTCTTATAGTCCGGGTCGCCGGCCTGCCGAGCCGAGTCCACGGCCTCGGCGAAGGCCATGGCCTGCTGCGGCTTCGGCACGTTGCGGAGCCGCTCGACGATCATGGCCAGATCGACGTCGCTGCCGTCCACGGAAGCCTCGATCTGCTCGCCTTTCGCTGTGCCGGGAATGAACTCCTGCGCCAGCTTCTCGAATTTCAGCCGCATGGTGGTCGCGACGCCTTCGCCGAAGGCGATGGCTTCGCGCTGCCCCATCGACGACAGGAACGCCAGCGTCGAGGCCGAGGAGTCGGCGATCGCCGAGCGGATGATTGCCTGGTCCTGCTCGTTGGCAAGGCGCATGGCGAAGAAGGTCGAGCACTGCGACAGGATGGTCGGGTCGAGCTCGCCCGGGCGCTGGGTGACGACACCCAGATAGCAGCCATACTTGCGGCCTTCCTTGGCGATGCGCGACAGCGCATGCCTGGTCGGCGCGAAGCCGAGGCGCGGATCGGCCGGCATATAGCGGTGCGCTTCCTCGCAAAGCAGGAGCAGCCTCAGCCGACCCTCGCTCCACAAGGCCAGGTCGAAGGCCAGGCGCGCCAGCACCGAGCAGACCGAGTTGACCACTTCCGAAGGCATGCCAGCCATTTCGAAGCAGGTGACCGGGCGGCCGTGGTTGGGGACGCGGAAAATATTGCCGATCGTCTCGTGGATCGTGTCCTCGATCAGGCGGGAATTGAACATGAAGCGGTAACGCGGATCGGCGGCCGCCGATTCGATGCGCGTCTTCAGCGACTTCAGGATGGGGCGATCGTTCTTGCTTTCGAGCAGGCCCATGCGCTCGTCGATCTGCTTGATGAGATCGGCGATGCGGTAAGGCACTGGCGTATCCGCCGTCAGCGCATCGCTGCCGCGCCTGACATAGGTGCCGGAACTGGGGTTGCGATAGAGGTTCTTGGCCGCCGGGATCAGGTCGCGCAGGACATCCACTTCCTCGGGCACCGTCTCGCGGCCGCGAAACAACACTTCGGCGAATTCCTCCAGCCTGAACATCCAGAATGGCAGGTCAAGCGTCTTGGAATCGACCTTGACGCAATATTCCGGCAGCGAGGCCGCGAACTCGTTGTGCGGGTCGAGGATGAGCACGCGCAGGTCCGGCCGTGCCTCGATCGATTTGCGCAACAGCAGCGAGACAGCCGTGGACTTGCCGACGCCGGTGGTGCCGACGATGGCGAAATGGCGCGCCAGCGTGTCGTCGATGGCGATGTTGGCATCGATCGATTCATCCTGCGACAGCGTGCCGATGGTGACCGAATGGCGTCCCGCCAGATCGTAGACCGCTTGCAGGTCGCGGCTGCGGATACGGTGGGCAATGGCGCCGATATGCGGATAGGCGGTGATGCCGCGGTCGAAGATCGGCTTGGCGCCGGGCTCCGCGCCGT
This sequence comes from Mesorhizobium sp. WSM3859, assembly GCF_002295065.1. Classification (GTDB taxonomy): domain Bacteria; phylum Pseudomonadota; class Alphaproteobacteria; order Rhizobiales; family Rhizobiaceae; genus Mesorhizobium. Next base: position 518,270 of record NZ_NSGG01000001.1, on the reverse strand, counting down.
CGCGCACTTCGCCGATCAATTCGATGCTGACCTCGATCGGGTTCTGGCCCTCATTGCTCCAGGCACGGTCCGATTTGCCGATCTCATAGACGAGGCCGACCGTGCGCGTGGTGCCGAGATTGATGGAGATCATCTTGCCGACCGTCCACTGGCCGGTGACCGTGCCGTCGGCATCCTCGGCGTAGGCGCTGATGGTGGCGCGCGCGCCGTCGCATTGCACGACATTGCCGAGAATGCGTTTGTCGCTTTGCAGGACATTGCGGCGCTCCTGCGAAATCGGTTCGCCAACGGAGGCTTCGCGTTCGACAAACATAATTGACCTGGTCCCATTCCCTGGAGCGTCGACCCTATCCAGGCGGGGTTAAATTGAGGTGAGGTCGAATGGTGTAGACGGTGTTAAGCCGGTCGCGACAATTCGATCGAATGGCCTCTTTCCACCGTCTGGATTCCGATATATTGGACGAATGGATAATATATCGAATGATATTACCGCCACGATCGGCAGGCGGATACGTTCCGAAAGGACGGTGAGGGGCTGGTCGCTGGCCGAGCTTGCGGGACGCTCGGACGTGTCCAAAGCGATGCTGAGCGCCATCGAACGCGGCACGACCAGTCCGACCGCGGCACTCCTGGTGCGCATTGCGGCCGCCTTCGGCATGACGCTGTCGACGCTGATCGCACGGGCCGAGCTGCAAGGCGGCGGCGTTTCGCGCAGGGACGACCAGCCGGTGTGGCAGGATCCGGCAACGGGTTACATAAGGCGGCATCTGTCGCCGGCATCGCAGATGCCGCTGGAATTGATCAGGGTCAGCCTGCCGGCGGGCGCCAGGGTCAGCCTTCCGGCCGCCTCCTACGCCTTCATCAAGCAGCAGATTTGGCTGATCGACGGAAGGCTGGACTTCACCGAGGGCGATGTGGTGCACCGGCTCGAGCCCGGCGACTGCCTGGCGCTGGGGGCGCCGGCGGACTGCGTCTTTCACGCTCCCGGACCGGCTGCGGCGGAGTATCTCGTGGCGCTGGTCAGGGACTGATCCGGATGCCTCGACGACCGAAAAGCTCGCACAATGGCGGGCCGCCGCTCGACGACTATGAAGGACCGCCCTGGGGCAAGGGCGACGCCTGCATTTTCCTCGCCTGGCGCGTCGCCCACGACAAGGCCTGGAAGGCGCCAAGCCGGGCCGTCATGCTGATGCGGCTGGAGAGGGCCGAGCGCCTCGGGCTGACCTATGAGGAATATACGCTCGAGATCCTGGAGCGTGGGCGCCATCTCAGCGAGGACGACGCCGACCGGATCGCCGAAATCCGGCGGGCGGGCCGGCGCAGGCGGATCAGCCATTTCGCATGACCATTTCCCCGAATGACCATTTCCCCCGATGCCGCATCACCTTGGAGAACACCAGCATGAACGCATTTGAAATCCGGGTGTTGAGCGACGATGCGGCGACCGTCGCGATGCTCGCCGATCTGTTGATCGAGACTGTCGCCGCCGGAGGATCGGTGAGCTTCATGCATCCGTTGCCGCCGGACGCTGCGCGGGATTTCTCGCGCAAGTCGCTTGCAGCGGCGGCACGCGGCGAAAGGGCGGTGCTGGGCGCATGGCAGGATGGGGTGCTTGCAGGCACCGTCACGCTGCTGCTCGACTTTCCGCCCAACCAGCCGCACCGCGCCGAGATCGCCAAGCTGATGACCGGCCGGGACCATCGCGGCAAAGGCGTCGCGACCCGTCTGATGCGCGCCGCGGAAGAACTGGCGGTCGAGAAAGGCCGCACGCTGCTCGTCCTGGATACGGCGAGCGAGGAGGGCGCGGCAGGCCTTTATGAGAAGCTCGGCTTCACGCTGACCGGCGAGATCCCGGACTTTGCGCTGAAGCCGCATGGCGGACTTACCGGGACGCTGATCTATTGGAAGCGGATAGGAGCGGGAGCCCGTACGCTATCCTGACCTTCTGGCGATACGCGACAGAAGCCAGCGGCGAAAATCCTGTTCGGCGCCGGACAACCGCGACGACGACGGTCTTGTCAGGAAATGCCCCGATGGGCTCGACAGCTCGAAATCCGAAAGCCTGACGAGGGCATTGCTTTCGAGGGCGGCGTCGACCAGCGGCCGCGAGCCGAGCAGCGCTCCGGCGCCGGCCCTCGCGGCTTCCATGGCGGCGACGAAACTGTCGAAGCGGTGCGAGCGTCCCGAGTGCCCGGCAAGCCCGGCAGCGGCAAACCACTCCGCCCACATTTCGCGCGCGCCGGCCACCAGGAGGAGCGGCAACGATGTCCAATCCGCACCGTGGGCCAGCGCAGGCGCCGCGACCGGGACAAGCCGCTCGACCGTGAGCCGGTCGGCTTCGCGCCCGGGAAAGGATCCGTTGCCGAAGCGTATGTCGAGCGCCGAGCCCGGCTGGTCGTAATCGGTCGGCCGATGGATGGTCACCAGATCGAGCCCGACCCGTGGCAGCGCCTTTGCAAGGTCCGGAAGAGCTGGGACCAGCACCAACAACGCGAAGGAGATGGGGACGCGGATGCTGACGGTCTGCACGGCGCGCGGCTCGAACAGCTCGTTGGTGCTGTTGCCGATGGTCGCGAATGCCGACTGGATATGCGGGAGGTAGGCCGCGCCTTCTGGCGACAGCGCCACGCCGCGCGCCAGGCGCGCGAACAGTCGCGTCTTGAGCCGCTCCTCCAGGAAGCGGATGTGCTGACTGACGGCGGCTTGGGTGAGGCCGAGCTCGGCGGCCGCGGCGGTGAAGTTCGACAGGCGCGCGGCTGCCTCGAAACTGCGTAGCCAGTCGAGAGGAGGCATCGTGTCGAAAGCTTTTACAGCCATTATAAATTTGCGGCCATTGCCCAAAAAACGATAATTTGAATTATGCCTCTTTGGAAGTCAGCATGCAATCCGTGCCCGCAGCGGCGGGTAAGGATGGAGCTTCTGGGACATGCTGACGACAGCGACGCTAGGCGACGAGGGACGAACGATCGAGCTTGGCTGGAGAGACGGGGCGCGCAATCGCTTCCACGCCATGTGGCTGCGCGACAATGCGCTGGACGACAGGACGCGCAGCGCCGGCAACGGACAGCGGCTGATCACCATCCTCGACATTCCGGCCGAGACGCGGATCGGCGCCGCCTCGATCAAGGGCGAGGTGTTGGAGGTCACATTCGTCCCTGAAGGCAAGACCGTTGAGTTTCCCGCGGGCTGGCTCCGCGCTCATGCCTACGATCGTGGGGAGGTCCAGCGGCCTGGTTGGACAGGAAGCGGGATAAAGCGCTGGACGAAAGCCACGATGCAGAACTCCGTGCCGCGCGCTGCCTACGCGGATGCCAGCCCCGACAGCAATGTGCTGCGGCAATGGCTGACCGCGGTGCGCAGTTATGGTTTCGCCGTCATGGACGGCCTGCCGACCGAATCCGGCGCGCTGTGCAAGGTGGCCGACCTGTTCGGTTACATCCGGGAGACCAATTACGGGCGTTGGTTCGAGGTGCGGGCCGAGGTCAATCCGAACAATCTCGCCTACACCAATCTCGGCCTGCAGGCGCATACCGACAATCCCTACCGCGACCCGGTGCCGACGCTGCAGATTCTCGCCTGCATCGAGAACACGGTCGAAGGCGGCGAATCCAGCGTCGTCGACGGTTTCGCGGTGGCAGCCGCGTTTCAGGCCGAAAACCCGGAGGGCTTCCGGCTGCTTTCGTCCTATCCGGCGCGCTTCGAATATGCCGGCTCGTCGGGCGTGCGGCTGCAGTCGAAGCGGCCGATGATCGAGCTCGGGCCCGATGGCGAGCTGATCTGCATCCGCTTCAACAACCGCTCGCTGGCGCCGGCCGTCGATGTGCCTTTCGCCGAGATGGAGAAATACTACGCGGCCTATCGCAGATTCGCCGAGTTGATCGAGGACCCTGCCTTCGAGGTGACGTTCAAGCTCGAGGCGGGAGAATCCTTCATAGTCGACAACACGCGCGTCATGCATGCACGCAAGGCGTTTTCCGGCAGCGGCAAGCGCTGGCTGCAAGGCTGCTACGCCGACAAGGACGGCCTGCTGTCGACGCTCGCCGCGATCGAGCATGATTTCAAGGAGGCGGCGGAATGAAGCCGAATGAATTGAACGCAGGAAACATCGTCGAATTCATCGCCGATATTTTCGAGCGCCGCGGCGCCGAATCCTATCTCGGCGAGCCGGTCACGATGTCCGAGCACATGCTGCAGGGCGCGTGGCTCGCCGAGCGGGACGGCGCGCCGGAGGAACTTGTGGCGGCGGCGCTCCTGCACGACATCGGCCATTACACCAGCGAGTTCGGCACCTATTCGCCCGACGACGTCGAGGACAAGCACCATGACGAGGCGGGCGGCGAGGTGCTCGCGCCTTTCTTCCCGCCGGTTATCGTCGAATGCGTCAGGCTGCACGTTTCGGCCAAGCGCTACCTTTGCGCTACCGACCCGACCTATTTCAGCAAGCTGTCGCCGGCCTCGGTGCATACGCTGTCGCTGCAGGGCGGGCCGATGAGTGCGGAGGAAGTGGCCGAGTTCCGCAGCAATCCCTTCCACGACGAAGCAGTGCGCGTGCGCATCTGGGACGAGGGCGGCAAGGTCGCCGACATGAAGACGCGCACCTTTCGCGACTATGTGCCCATGCTGGAGCGCGTCGTGAGAAAATTCGCGGCGGAAAAGGCGGCCTAGCCGAACATAACCGGGAAGGATGCGGTCATGTGTTTTTGCTTCGACGGCGAAAACGCCCTGATTGGATACCTGCCGGACGGCTGCCGCGACCGCCTTCAGGTCGCAAGTGCTCGCGCTCCGGGTCCAATGGCGTCCAGTCCGAATGGGCGAAATGTCGAGACCTCATTCGAACCCGGCGATGCCGAGCATGGGCGGCGCCTTGCTGTCGTGCTCGATCAGATGTATTAGCCGCGCCCGATATGCGGCCAGTTGGTTTTCAACGGCCGTCCCGGTACCGACAACGCTTTTGATGGAGGCGACGATGAGATCCTGTTCACGCATTTCGCGCCTTCTCGGCGGACGGACCGGTTGACCCGCTACCGCGGATTTCAAACTTCCTGACGATGCCAGCGCCGACCGCAATCCGCGGTGGGCAGTTATCTTTTCCGCGCGGCTGACCGTGCGGGACCAATCGACGGGTGAGCCGAGCGCTTTCCGCGAACGATGCCGGCTGCCTGAAAGCCTCAGATGCGCCTTTGCAACAGCCAAGCAGGTCATTGTAAATGTTGAGAGAATGGCGCTTGCGCCATCTTTGCGCCGAGGCTAGAGAGCCCGCCATCATAACCCGTCATCCCGAGAGGAGACCTGTCAAAGATCCCGCAATCCAGATCGTCACGATCCGTGCCGACGCTGGGAATGCGTGCGGCGGACAGGGTTCCAACTGGGAAGAACGGCCATGGCCAGGTCCATGATCCAGCGCAGGCAGGACGCCGAGCGCCAACGTATTGAAGCATATGATGCAAGGCTGCGGCAGGTCTTCGCCGCCACGCGTCCCGTTCCGGATTTCGAGCGGGCGCTGGACGACGCACGCTCGGGCTTTGCCGGCATGGCGATCCGCGACGGCGCGCTGTGGCGTCCCAAGCTGAAGACGCGCGACCGTGCGCGACTGCGGCTGGCCGCGGCGCGCTATCTCTACGCGCGCTATCCGGTTTCGGCCGCGCTTGAGGGCGTCTGGCTGGACAGCACGGGCCTCGACGCCAACGAGATTGCGTTTCGCAAGTCCTGGTATGTGACGGTCGCGCGTGGCGACTCGCTCTACAGGACCGGCGCCAATGCATGGCTGTCGCGCAAGGAGGTGCATTGCTTCCTCAACGCGTCCGGCGACACTGGTTTCGCCGAGGCGTTCTGGGTGGCGATCGCCCGGTCCTACACGGATAACCTGGGGTTGGCGGCGCGGCTTGCGCGCACGAAGATCGCTCGCACGCCGCGTCGTGAACTGGCCTTCTGGCGCGAGGTGGTGCGCTTCTTCTGCGGACATCCCGCTTCGAAGGAGGAGATCGACGATCTATGCGATTACATCGGTGCCATGCATCAACGTGATGCGGCCTACAGCCTGAAGGGCCGCACGCTTCTCTCGCTGCGCCGGCAGATGTTGGATTGGCATCGCGACATCGCTGCGATCGAACGCATCGAGGCCATGCGCCGCCGCGCGGCCGGACGTAACCAGCGTGCCTCCGGAACGCAGGCGCAGAGCGGTGCCTGGGACGGCTCGCGCCTGGAGGACTGGGAGTGGCAGCCATCGGCCAAGGACGCGAAGGTGCGCGGCGAGCGTTTCTTCGTTCGGCAGTTGAAGACGGCCGAGGACTTGGTCGCGGAGAGCCGCGCGATGCATCACTGCGTTTCTACCTACGCGGCCAAATGCATCGCCGGCAACGCCTCGATCTGGGTGCTGCGGCGCACCGCGCTCGGCAAAATCGAGCGGCTGCTGACGATCGAGCTCGATCCGCAAAACCGCGCGATCCAGGTGCGCGGTTTTGGCAACCGTCTGGCCTTGCCGGAGGAGCGCAAGATCGTCGAGCGCTGGGCCAAGGCGAGGGGTGTGACACTCAGGGCCTGAACGCAAGACCCGCGCGGCTGAAGCCGCGCGGGTCTTTTTGCACAGTGGCATCTATCCCTTGTGATAGACCTCCTGCAGCCCGTAGACCGGGGTAGGCAACCCGACCTGCCTGGCCTTCAGCTGCAGCGACAGATATTGCGAGTAGTGCCGCGACTGGTGGAGGTTGCCGCCATGGAACCATAGCGCCTCCTGCTGCGTCGGCTTCCACATGTTGCGCTGCTCGCCTTCCCAGGGACCCGGATCCTTGGTGGTGGCGGAGCCGAGGCCCCAGACCTTGCCGACCTTGTCCGCCACCTCTTGCGAGATGAGGTCGGCGGCCCAGCCATTCATCGAGCCGTAGCCGGTGGCATAGATCACCAGGTCGGCCGGCAATTCGGTGCCGTCGACGAATTTGACACCGGTTTCGGTGAGCTCCTGCACCGCCGCACCCGGCCCGCTCTTCAGCTTGATCGAGCCGTCGATGACGAGGTCGCAGGCGCCGACATCGATGTAGTAGCCGGAGCCACGACGCAGATATTTCATGAACAGACCTGAGTTGTCGTCGCCCCAGTCGAGCATGAAGCCGGCCTTTTCCAAGTCCTCGTAGAACTTCGCGTCGCGTTCCTTCATCTGCTTGTAAAGCGGAATCTGGAACTCGTGCAGGATGCGGTAGGGCAGCGAAGCGAAGATCATGTCGGCCTTGCGCGTCGTCATGCCGTTCTCCACCGCTTGCTCTGAGTAGAGCGAGCCAAGGCCGATATCCATCAGCGTGTCGGACTTGACGATGTGGGTCGACGAGCGCTGCACCATTGTCACGTCGGCGCCGCCTTCCCACAGCGCCGCGCAGATATCGTGCGCCGAATTGTTGGAGCCGATGACCACGACCTTCTTGCCCCGGTATTTGTCCGGGCCGGGATGGGTCGAGGAGTGCTGCTGCTCGCCCTTGAAGATGTCCTGGCCCTTGTATTTCGGCCAGTTCGCCTTGCCGGACATGCCGGTCGCCAGCACCAACTGCTTCGGCTTGATCGTGATCTCCTTGCCGTCGCGTTGGACGACGACGGTCCACTCCTTGGCCTTCTCGTCATATCTTGCCGACTTCGCGGTGGTGGAGGACCAGTAGTTCAGCTCCATCACCTTGGTGTACATCTCCAACCAGTCGCCGATCTTGTCCTTTGGCGAGAAGACAGGCCAGTTCTTCGGGAAGTCGATATAGGGCAGGTGATCGTACCAGACCGGGTCGTGCAGGCAGAGCGACTTGTAGCGCTTGCGCCAGGAGTCTCCGGGACGCTCGTTCTTCTCGATGATGATGGCCGGCACGCCGAGCTGCTTCAGCCGGGCACCGAGCGCGATACCGCCTTGGCCGCCGCCGATGATGACGACATAGGGTTGCCTGGTATGGCCGAGCTTGGCGATTTCGTCCTCGCGCTCCTCGCGCCACGTCGTGCGGTCCTTGCCGTGTCCGTGCTTGGCGCCGAGCGGACGGGTGAACCCAGCTTTCTCCTCATGTCCTTTCAGCTCGGCCATCGTGGTGAGCAGGGTCCAGATCAGGTCGCCCTTGAACCGCACAAGGCCAAAGCCGCGCGCGACGCTCGTCTCAAAGGTGATCCAGGCGGTGATGACGCCGCCTTCCTCGCTCGCTTCCTCGCCCTTGGCCACCGCCCAGCCGGTCGGCTTGGTGTTGGCCAGCGTTGCCTGCAGCATGTCGCGAACCTGGTCCTGGCCTTCCATGGTCTTCAGGTTCCAGGTGAAGGTGACGAGGTCGCGCCAGTAGCAATCAGCCTGGAAGCAGTTGACGGCGCTGTCGATGTCGCCGGCTTCCAGCGCCTTGCCGAATCTGTCGAGCAGCGCTTGCGCCTTGGTGGTGGGTGTTCTCTCGAGCATCAGTTTCCTCCGGGCTTGTGATCGCTTCTTTGGGTGAGCGCTGTGGCCGGATGTGGCTACCGGCATGCGCAAAGTATTTCGGCAAAACCTCCTTCGCGTCACGCCCTCCAATAGTTTGGCGCGTTTTCAATGGCTTGAGCCCGCGAGTGGGGCAAAGGCGTCATTTTTGCCGTTGACAGGCTGCCTTTCACGCCTCTAGTGTCCGCGACCATGAAAACGGCACTCATTCTCGTAGGCTGGCGCGTGGGCAAGGCGGTGTAACCGCCGGGCGAAAACCTCCCATGCGCATCACACAGGCTCCCTCGGGGGCCTTTTTTATTGCCTGAAATCCAACTAAACGACCAGCAACGCCCAAACGGCGACAGTACGGGACCAGACCGATGAGCAATGGACAGAACGAGCGGCGCGAAATGACAGGCGCGGAGATGGTGGTGCAGGCGCTGAAGGACAACGGCGTCAAGCATGTCTTCGGCTATCCGGGCGGCGCGGTTCTCCCAATTTACGATGAGATTTTTCAACAAGACGATGTCGAGCACATCCTGGTCCGGCACGAGCAGGGCGCTGGCCACGCGGCCGAAGGCTATGCGCGCTCGACCGGCAAGGCCGGCGTGCTTTTGGTGACGTCCGGCCCCGGCGCCACCAACGTGGTGACGCCGCTGCAGGACGCGCTGATGGATTCCATCCCGCTGGTCTGCCTCACCGGCCAGGTGCCGACCTCGCTGATCGGCTCGGATGCCTTCCAGGAATGCGACACGGTGGGCATCACGCGGCCCTGCACCAAGCACAATTGGCTGGTGAAGGACGTCAACGATCTCGCCGCCACCATCCATGAAGCGTTCCATGTGGCGACGACCGGCCGCCCCGGCCCGGTCGTGGTCGACATTCCGAAGGACGTCCAGTTCGCCAAGGGCATCTATGTGCCGCCGCAGACGGCGCCGCGCACCAGCTATCAGCCGAAAGTCCAGGGCGACCTGGAAAAGGTGAAGGCTGCCGTCGAGCTGATGGCTGGCGCGAAAAAGCCGATCATCTATTCGGGCGGCGGCGTCATCAATTCCGGCCCGGAGGCCAGCCACCTGCTGCGCGAGCTGGTCGACCTCACCGGCTTCCCGATCACCTCGACGCTGATGGGGCTCGGCGCCTATCCGGCGTCAGGCAAGAACTGGGTCGGCATGCTCGGCATGCACGGCACCTACGAAGCCAATATGGCGATGCATGACTGCGACGTGATGATCTGCATCGGCGCGCGCTTCGACGACCGCATCACCGGCCGGCTCAACGCGTTCTCGCCGAACTCGAAGAAGATCCATATCGATATCGACCCGTCCTCGATCAACAAGAACGTCCATGCCGATATCGGGATCCTCGGCGATGTCGGTCGTGTGCTGGAGGATCTGGTGCGGCTGTGGCGGGCGACTGCCAAGACCGACAAGAAGGCGCTCTATCCGTGGTGGGAGCAGCTCGCGAAATGGCGCGCGCGGGATTCGCTCGCCTACAAGATGAACAGCGACGTCATCATGCCGCAATATGCGATCCAGCGGCTCTATGCGCTGACCAAGGACATGGACACCTATATCACCACCGAGGTCGGCCAGCACCAGATGTGGGCGGCGCAGCACTATCATTTCGACAAGCCGAACCGCTGGATGACGTCGGGCGGCCTGGGAACGATGGGCTACGGCCTGCCGGCGGCGCTCGGCGTGCAGATCGCGCATCCGGATGCGCTGGTCATCGACATCGCCGGCGACGCCTCGGTGCAGATGACGATGCAGGAGATGAGCTCGGCGGTGCAGTACGAGGCGCCGATCAAGATCTTCATTCTCAACAACCAGTATATGGGCATGGTGCGCCAGTGGCAGCAGCTGCTGCACGGCAACCGGCTGTCGCATTCCTACACCGAGGCGATGCCGGACTTCGTCAAGCTGGCGGAGGCCTATGGCGGCCACGGCATTCGCTGCGACAAGCCGGACGAGCTCGACGACGCGATCCGCGACATGATCTCGGTGAAGAAGCCGGTGCTGTTCGACTGCCGCGTGGCGACCTTGGCCAACTGCTTCCCGATGATCCCGTCCGGCAAGGCGCATAACGAGATGCTCCTGCCGGACGAGGCGACCGACGAAGCGGTGGCCAACGCCATCGACGCCAAGGGCAGGGAATTGGTCTAGAGCATGATGCCGAAAAGTGTGAAGCGGTTTTCGGGCAACATCATGCTCCATCCACCAGCCACAAAGGCGAGGCTGTCGCGAGAAAGCCGTGCGCAAACAGAGAATTAGCTCAAAAGTCTGAAATCGAGATTCACGTCATGAACGCACAGCTTCAGCCGACCGGTTCGGCTTATTTCATCGCCAAGGAAACTGAGAAGCCGGAATCCCATACGCTTTCCGTGCTGGTCGACAACGAACCGGGCGTGCTCGCCCGCGTCATCGGCCTTTTCTCCGGCCGTGGCTACAACATCGAAAGCCTGACCGTTTCCGAGACCGAGCACGAGAAGCATCTGTCGCGCATCACAATCGTGACGCGCGGCACGCCGCATGTGATGGAGCAGATCAAGCATCAGCTCGAGCGCATCGTGCCGGTGCACCGGGTGGTGGACCTGACCGTGCGCTCGCGTGAGCTAGGGCAGGAGCGGCCGCTGGAGCGCGAGCTCGCGCTGGTCAAGGTCGCCGGCACAGGCGATGCCCGCGTCGAGGCGCTTCGGCTTGCGGATGCCTTCCGCGCCTCGGTCATCGACGCCAATACCGAGCATTTCATCTTCGAGATCACCGGCAAGGGATCCAAGCTCGACCAGTTCATCGCCATCATGAAGCCGCTCGGCCTGGTCGAGATCTGCCGCACCGGCGTCGCCGCGATGAACCGCGGTCCACAAGGCATGTAACGATGACGCGGGGGGCGGCAATTCTGGTGGCCATCGCGACCGTCGTCGCCACCGCGACGGCAGCGCTCGGCGACGAGCCGATGTTCGACCCCCGAGTGATGTCGAAATTGCTGAGGGAAGTCGGCCGTAGGGGCACGCCCGATGCGTATTTCCAGCAGTGCCCGACAGACGTCTGGCGCAAGTCGGTGTCGCGCAGCAATGTCGTGCTGCCGGAAATAAACTACGACCGTTGTGAGCGGGACGCGCTGGACTGCGCCAGGCTTTGCTTCAATGGGCACAACCCCGAAGCATGTTTCGAGACGGCCAGGGTTATCCAGGAGAATGGCGGCGGGGACCAGCAACTGAAAGCCGAGGCGATGTTCGCCCAAGCCTGCGCCGCCGGCAGCGCGGCCGGCTGCACAAATCGTGGCGCCGGCATGCGCCTAGGCAGATTGCCGGACCATTTGCGCGGAAACGAGAAAGCGGCAAACCACTGCACATATGAGACCTTCAAGTTGAGTTGCAGCGAAGTCGATGCGTGGGGATGCACCATGTACGGCGCAGCGCTTCAAAACGGCGAGGGTGTAGCGAAAGACGAAGACGCAGCCATGACCGCGTTCAAGAAGGCCTGCGAGATCGATGCCAGCTTCGTGGCCTGCCAATACGCCAAATCTTACATGGAAACTCTACGTGGCCACTAGCTTGCCAACGGCAGCGTTTCGTCTGCTCGCGGGTGGTCTCTTTGCCTCGGAGTTCATTGCAGATTAAGTCAGTATTGTTGACCTTTGTGACCTGCGATGTCTCTTGAAGCTTTTTCCGCTTTGTTGGTCTACGCCTTCGTGACTTCGATCACGCCGGGGCCGAACAACCTCATGCTGCTCGCTTCCGGCGCCAATTTCGGCATCGCCCGGACGGTTCCGCACATGCTGGGCATCAGCATCGGCTTTCTGGTCCTGCTGCTGGCCGTCGCCTTAGGGCTCGGCGCCGTGCTCACAGCGCTGCCTGCGCTGCATACGGCGCTGAAAATCGCGGGCGCCGCCTATCTGCTCTACCTCGCTTGGAAGATCGCCATGTCGCGCTCGATTAGCGATGGAAAAGGGGCGGAGGGGCGGCCGATGCGCTTCATCGAGGCCGCTGCCTTCCAGTGGGTCAATCCCAAGGCCTGGGTGATGGCGATCACCGCGATGGCTGTCTACACCGACGCCGACCATCCATTCGTCTCGGTGGCGCTGATCTCGATCGCCTTCACCATCGTCAACCTGCCCAGCGTTTCGGTTTGGGCCGGCTTCGGTACGGCGCTGCGCGGTTTCCTGTCAGATCCGGTGCGGCTGAAATGGTTCAACATCGCCATGGGTCTGTTGCTCGCGGCAACGCTGTGGCCGATGCTCCGTTAGATGTGTCGATATTCAGGTGAGGCCGGCCTGCAAACGCTGGCTTTCTGCGCTTCCGGTGCTCACGTACGAAAAGTACGCTCCGCTCCGGTTCTCGAAAGCCACCGTTTTCGACTCGGCCTGACCTGAATCTCAACACATCTGGCAGTTTTTCGAACAGGTTGGAGGGCGGTTCGCGGCCTCTTTTGCCGGCTGCCCAGCTTTTGTGCGCTGCACATTAAATCTTCGTAATGCCGCGTTTTGGCCCTTTTCCGCCAAAGCCGTGTCCTATCTATTCGGCGAAATTTACGGCGAAAGGCCGTGGATCGAGCTAGAATGGACCACCGGGATCGGCGTGTCGGGTAGAGGGCTTGTTTATCGATGCGCGGAAAAATCGCCTTTGCAGTTGTGGCGGTCGCCTGCCTGGCAGGCGGCGGGCTCTATTTTTCGCCCACGACGCTGGCCCCCACAATGCTGACCAAGGTCCAGCAACTGATTTCGGGCAAGCAGGCTGGCGTGACTGCGGACAAGGCGGCGAGCGGCAATAAGGCGGCCGGCGCCTCGGACAATGCGAAAGGCGACAATGCGAAAGGCGGCGGGCCGCGTTCGGCCTCGATCGTCTCCGCCACCGCGACCACCGCCGATTTCCCGATACGCCGCTATGCCATCGGCTTTGTGTCGTCACCGGAGGTGGTCAACATCAATGCCCGGGTTTCCAGCCAGATCGTGTCGATCGCGGTCAAGGACGGACAGATGGTCAAGGCCGGCGATCTGGTCATTTCGCTCGATGACCGCGCGCTGAAGGCGCAACTCGCCAAGGATCAGGCGCAGCTCACCAAGGACCAGGCGATGCTGGTGAGCGCCCAGGCCGACCTGCAGCGCGCCAAGGACCTCGTCGCCAAGCAGGCCGGCACCCAGCAGACCTACGATCAGGCGCTGGCGGCACAGAAAGCCGCGGCCGCGACGATCGACGCCGATAAGGCGACGATCGATGCCGACACCGTGCAATTGAGCTATGCGACCATCACCGCGCCGATCTCGGGCCGGCTCGGGGCCGTCAACGTCTCGGTCGGCGATCTCGTCACCACCAGCAACGGCAACTCGAGCAGCTCGACGCCGCTTGTCACCATCACGCAGATGGATCCGCTGCAGGTGAATTTCACGCTGCCGGAAAGCAATCTCGCCCTGCTGCACAAGGCGCTCGCCGACCCGCAGCAAGGCAACGTGACGCTGACCAAGGACGGCGACCCGACGCCGATCGGCAAGGGCACGCTCGACTTCGTCGATTCCAGCGTCGACACCGCCTCCGGCACCATCGCAACGCGGGCCAGCATACCGAACCCGGATCTTTCGCTGTGGCCGGGGCAATATTTGAATGTGGTGCTCGACGCCGGCACAATGCCGCACATGACCTCGGTGCCGACGGTCGCGGTGCAGCCCAGCCAAAAGGGTCCCTTCGTCTATGTCGTCAAGCCGGACAACACCGTGGAGATGCGTCCGGTGCAGGTGGCGCTGATGGAGGGCCAGAACAGCGCCATCAGCGATGGTCTCAAGAGCGGCGAGAAGGTCGTCGTCGAAGGCCAGACACGATTGAAGAATGGCGCAGCGGTGCATGAAGGCAAGGCCGCCGGATCCGGTGACCAGGCATCACCCAAGGTCGCGGAGGCAGACAAGGCCGGCGGGGCGAGCCAATGATCTCCGAATTCTGCATTCGCAGGCCCGTCGCCACGCTGCTGATGTCGTTCGCCCTCATTCTGGGCGGTATTTTTGCCTATAAGTTCCTGCCGGTGGCAGCGCTGCCCAGCGCCGAATTTCCGGTGGTCAATGTTTCGGCCAGCCTGCCCGGCGCGTCGCCGGAGACCATGGCGACATCGGTGGCCACGCCGCTGATCAAGCAATTCGCGACGATCGCCGGCATCGATTCGATCTCGACCACCAATTCGCTTGGCCAGACCTCGATCGCCATCCAGTTCGTGCTGAACCGCGATATCGACGCGGCGGCCGCCGACGTGCAGGCGGCGATCGCGCGCACGCAAAAATCGCTGCCGCCGGAAATGACCTCGCCGCCAAGCTATCGCAAGGTCAATCCGGCCGATGCGCCGATCCTTCTGATGTCGCTGGTCAGCGACACGGTTCCGCTGACCGATCTCGACGCCTTCGCCGAGAACGTCATCTCGCCTTCGCTGTCGACCATCGACGGCGTGGCCCAGGTGTCGATCTTCGGCCAACAGAAATACGCGGTGCGCATCCAGATCGATCCGACCGCGCTTGCCGCGCGCGGCATCTCGATCGACCAGCTGCAGGCGGCGATCGCCTCTGCCAACAGCAACACCCCGCTCGGCGTGCTACAGAACAACAAGCAGCAGCTGACGATCACCGCCAACACGCAGCTTACCGACGCCGCCGGTTTCTCCAACCTCATCATCGCCACCAAGAACGGCCATCCGGTGCGGCTGGGCGAGGTGACGCGCGTCGTCGATTCCGTGCAGACCACGACGACGGCGAGCTGGTACGACGGTACCCGCGCGATCATCATGGCCGTGCAGCGCCAGCCCGACGCCAACACCGTCGATGTCGTCGACAAGGTCAAGGCGATGCTGCCGTCCTTCCAGGACCAGATGCCGGCCGCCGCCCAGATCAAGCTGCTCAACGACCGCTCGACCTCGATCCGCCAGGCCGTCGACGACGTTCAGTTCACGCTGCTCTTGACCATCGCGCTCGTGGTGATGGTGATCTTCGTGTTCCTGCGCAGGGTGACGGCGACGATCATTCCGGCGGTGGCCGTGCCGATCTCGCTGATCGCCACGCTTGGCGCGATGTTCCTGTTCGGCTTTTCCATCGACAACATCTCGCTGATGGGACTGACTTTGGCCGTAGGCCTCGTCGTCGACGACGCCATTGTCATGCTCGAAAACATCTTCCGCCACATGGAAGAGGATGGGCTATCGGCCTTTGACGCCTCGCTGAAGGGCGCGCGCGAGATCGGCTCCACCATCATCTCGATCTCGATCTCGCTGGTGGCGGTGTTCATTCCCGTGCTTCTGATGGGCGGCGTCATCGGCCGCATCTTCAACGAATTCGCCGTCGTGGTGACCGTCGCCATCCTGGCCTCGATGTTCGTCTCGCTGACGCTGACGCCGATGCTCTGCTCGCGGCTGTTGTCGGTGACGAAGGCGGATCGCGAGGCGCATGGCGCCGGCAGGCATGACATCGTCACCCGCGCCTATGACTGGCTCTTGAGCTTCTGCCTGCGCCACACCTTCCTGATCTTCCTGGTCTTCATCACCACTGCCGCGGCGTCGGTGTGGGTGATCCAGGTTTCGCCGAAGGGCTTCTTCCCGCAGGAGGACATCGGCCAGATCTCGGTGACCACCATCGCGCGCCAGGACATCTCGTTCGACGCCATGGCGAAGCTGCAGGGCCAGGTGGCCAGCGTGTTCTCGAAGTCGCCCTATGTCGACCATGTGGCGTGGTCGGCGGGCAGCGGCAACAACGCGCTCAACCAGGGGCAGCTCTTCGTCCAGCTCAAGGGCAAGGACCAGCGTCCCAACATCGAGAAGGTGCTTGCGGATCTGAGGCGCCAACTCGCCGGCGTGGCGGGTATCGAGACCTATATGCAGCCGGTGCAGAACCTCAGGCTTGGCTCACGTTCGTCGGCCAGCGCCTATCAGCTCGTGGTCCAGGGGCTCGATACCGGCCAGACGGATATCTGGGCGCAGAAGCTGAATGATGCGATGGCGGCCGACCATACGAACTTCACCGACGTCACCAGCGATTTGCAGAACAACGCCTTGCAGGCATCACTGGTGGTCGACCGCGACAAGGCCGCTCAGCTCGGCATCGACACCAGCACGCTGCGTTCGGCCCTCTATGGTGGCTTCGGCACCGACCAGGTCTCGACGATCTTCGGTTCGGCCGACAGCTATCAAGTCATCACCGAGCTCGATCCCAAGATCGAGTGGTCGCCCGAACATATGCTGGCCATCCAGGTGAGGACGGCGAGCGGCAGTCTGGTGCCGCTTGGCGCTTTCGCCCGTGTCGACCGCACGGCCGGCGCCCTGACGGTCAACCAGCTTGGACAGCTGCCCGCGGTGACGATCTCCTACAACCTGCCGCAGGGCGTGTCGCTCGGCGACACGGTGACCCGCATCGATCAGATCAAGGAGCAGATCGGC
Source organism: Mesorhizobium sp. WSM3859 (assembly GCF_002295065.1). Lineage (GTDB taxonomy): Bacteria > Pseudomonadota > Alphaproteobacteria > Rhizobiales > Rhizobiaceae > Mesorhizobium. Next base: position 501,473 of record NZ_NSGG01000001.1, on the reverse strand, counting down.
ATGCCGACGGCGATCTCGACGAGCTTTGCCGGCACCGCCAAGACCTTCCAGGATTCGCTCGCCAACCAGGGCCTGCTGATCGGCGGCGCTATCCTGACGATCTACATCGTGCTCGGGATGCTCTATGAGAGCTTCATCCACCCGCTCACCATCCTCACCGGCCTGCCGTCGGCGGTGCTGGGCGCGGTGGTGGCGCTGCGCTTTGCCGGCATGGACCTGTCGGTCATCGCGGTGATCGGCATCCTGATGCTGATCGGCATCGTCAAGAAGAACGGCATCATGATGGTCGACGTCGCGCTGGAGCTCAGGCGACAGGGCATGTCGGCCAAGGAGTCCATCCACAAGGCCTGCCTGATGCGTTTCCGGCCGATCATGATGACGACGCTTGCCGCGTTGATGGGCACAATTCCGATCGCGCTCGGCACCGGCGCCAGCGCCGAATTGCGTCAGCCGCTCGGCGTCGCGGTGGTCGGCGGCCTGCTCGCCTCGCAGGCGCTGACGCTGTTCGTCACGCCGGTGATCTACGTCTATTTCGAGAACTTCTCCGGCTGGCTGCTCAGCTTCTCCTCGAGACGGAGCCAGCCCACGCTGCATGTGGTGGAAGGCGGCGAGCAACCCTCGCTGTTCGACGGCGAGGCAGAGCCGAAGAAGGTGGCGGCCGAGTAGCAGCATGATCCCGAAAAGTTGCAGACTTTTCGGACAAGATCATGCCTCAGAAAACAAACCTGGAGCGAAGCCTCAGTTTCGCTCCAGCACCACTGGCCCAAGGCGTCGCGCTTGCGGCCAACGGCAGCCGATCCTAGTCTCGGGGGCATGACCCATGATCATGACCACGACAACGAGCTCGATCCGTTCGCGGCGCGTGTGCGCGCGCTGGAGACGATCCTGACCCAAAAGGGCCTGATCGACCCCGCGGCCATCGACGTCATCGTCGACACCTACGAGACGAAGATCGGCCCGCGCAATGGCGCGCGGGTGGTGGCGAAAGCCTGGAACGATCCGGCCTATGCCGACTGGCTGAAGCGTGATGCGACGGCGGCGATCGAATCGCTCTCCTATACCGGCCGCCAGGGCGAGCATATGCAGGCGGTGTTCAACAGCGAGGAGACGCATAACCTCGTCGTCTGCACGCTTTGCTCCTGCTATCCGTGGTCGGTGCTCGGCCTGCCGCCGGTCTGGTACAAGGCGCCGCCTTACCGCTCGCGGGCGGTGATCGATCCGCGCGGCGTGCTCGAGGAGTTCGGGCTGACGCTGCCGGCGGAGAAGAAGATCCGCGTGTGGGATTCCACCGCCGAGCTTCGCTATCTGGTGGTGCCGATGCGACCGAAAGGCACGGAGGGCTGGAGCGAGGAACAGCTCGCCGAACTGGTCAGCCGAGACGCGATGATCGGCACGGCGCTGGCCAAGGAGCCGGAAGGGGAGCCGGCATGAACGGGCCGCAGGATCTCGGCGGGCAGATGGGTTTCGGGCCGGTCGCGCCCGAGAAGGACGAGCCTTATTTCCACGCAGCATGGGAAAAAAGGGCGCTGGGCGTGACGCTCACCGCCGGGGGCATGGGTGCGTGGAATATCGATGAGAGCCGGCATGCGCGGGAATCGCTGCATCCCGCCGACTACTATTCGTCGAGCTACTACCAGATCTGGATCAAGGCGCTGGAAACGCTCCTGAAACGCCACGGCTTCGTTACCGAGCGCGACCTTGCTGCCGGCAAGGCGGTCGATACGGCCGCGACGCCGAAGCGGGTTTTGAAGGCGGCCGACGTGCCGGCCGTGCTCGCCAAGGGCGGGCCGTGCGACCGGCCGGTCGCCACGCCGGCTCGGTTCCGAGCGGGCGACCGGGTGCGGACGAAGAATTTCAATCCGACCGGCCATACGCGCCTGCCGCGCTACGCGCGCGGCGATCGATGCCGTTCGCGACGGCTTCGTCTTTCCGGACAGCAATGCGCATGGCCGGGGCGAGAACCCGCAATGGGTCTATACCGTGGTGTTCGACGGAGCCGAAATCTGGGGCGAGGGCGCCGATCGGACGCTCAGCGTCTCGATCGATGCCTGGGAGAGCTATCTTGAGCCGGCATGAGGCCAAGTTGCCGGCGGGTTTCGACGAGCAGGTCTTCGCCGAGCCGTGGCAGGCCGAAGCCTTCGCTCTGACCGTTGCGCTGCGCGACAAGGGCCTATTTTCATGGAGTGAATGGGCAGAGGCTCTGTCGGCCGAGGTGAAGAAGCCGGGCGCGGCGAGCGACGGGCTTGACTATTACGAGCGTTGGCTGGCGGCGCTGGAAACGCTTTTGTCCCGGAAGGGAATCGCCGGCAAGGGCGAGGTGGATGAGCTGGCCGCCGCCTGGGAACGCGCCGCCCATGCGACGCCACACGGCAAGCCGATCCTGCTGGAGAATGATCCGCGCGCAAGGCGATAGATCATTTTTGTTCTCTTTACGTTCTTGTTTGCGGCTGATAGCCTTACTTGTCGGAGGCGCTTGTGATTGCCACTGACACGGTCGATACAGCGGCCAATCTTGTCTTTCGCTTGCGAATCCGGTCTGTCGCACTGATGGAATTTTCTCCCCAACAGGACGAGGCTCTGAAGGCGGTCGGGCGCTGGCTCAAGGAGGGCCGGCCGCAGGTCTTTCGGCTGTTCGGCTATGCCGGCACCGGCAAGACGACGCTGGCGCGCTATTTCGCCGAGCATGTCGACGGCCAGGTCCAGTTTGCCGCCTTCACCGGCAAGGCGGCGCAGGTGCTGCGTTCCAAAGGGGCGACCAACGCCCGCACCATCCATTCGCTGATCTACCGGCCGAAAGGCGAGGAATCGGTCGCGGACGAGGTGACCGGCAAGACCTCGATGTCGCCGACCTTTTCACTCAACCGGCAAAGCCCGATTTCGCGCGCCAAGCTCGTCGTCATCGACGAATGCTCGATGGTCGACGAACAGCTCGGCCGCGACCTGCAAAGCTTCGGCACACCGATCCTGGTGCTGGGCGATCCGGCGCAGTTGCCGCCGATCTCGGGCGGCGGCTTCTTCACCGAACACGAACCTGACGTGTTGTTGACGGAAATCCACCGCCAGGCGCGCGACAACCCGATCATCCGGCTGGCGCTCGACGTGCGCGAAGGCCGGGAATTCATGCATGGCGATTACGGCACGGCGCAGGTCATCGGCAGGGAAGCAGTCAACCAGGACCTTGTGCTCAAGGCCGACCAGGTGCTGGTCGGCACCAACCGCACGCGCCGGCGCTACAATCAAAGGCTGCGCGAGCTGAAAGGGTTCAATGCCGACTTTCCGCAAGCCGGCGACAAGCTGGTCTGCCTGCGCAACGACCCAGCCAAGGGCCTGCTCAACGGCTCGCTGTGGAAGGTGATGACGTCCTCGCGCGAGACGGTGAAGCCCGGCATCAACCTTCTGGTCTCGCCGGAAGAGGACGATCCCGATCGCGGCGTCGCCAAGATCAAGCTGCTCAAGGCGGCGTTCGAGGATCCGGACGCCGAAATCCCCTGGCAGCAGAAGAAGCGCTTCGACGATTTCGACTATGGCTATGCGCTGACTGTGCACAAGGCGCAAGGCTCGCAGTGGAACGACGTGGTTCTGTTCGACGAGAGGTGGGCCTTCAAGGAGACCCGGCAGCGCTGGCTCTATACTGCCATTACCCGTGCCGCCGAGCGGTTGACCATCGTTCGCTGACGTTTTTGGCCATCAGGTCGGCCTTGCGCCAAGCCACTGCCAGGCGGCTTCCTCATCGTCGACATCGAAGCGTCTGACTTCGAAGGGCAGCGTCTTCGGGAACACGCCGGCGACGAGGGAGGCCCAAGCCGGCTCGCCGATGATGGCGCAGCGAACGACATGTTCCATCGCGTCGGCCACGCCCTGCCGGAGCGTGTCTTGCTTGATATTGGCCCAGTCGACGCTTTCCTCGTCGGTCAGCCTGATCAGCACGTCGACCCTCGGATGCAGCGCGTAGGCGGCTTCCAGCAGGCCGAACAGGTTTTCCGCATCGGCCGGCGAGACATTGCCGACGACGTCGATGGCGAAAATCGCGTCGCGGTTCGTCTCGATGCGGCGGACCGCCGGCACGGCTTCGAGGAAATTCACTGGCAAATCCTCATCTTAGCCTCCAACTATCCCCTGGAACACGCGAAACCCCCTATCTGTTCCCACCAAAGGCGGTATAGATGCCGCCGATCCAATGGACCCCAGCTCATGCCCGCCAAGCTCTCGGTCAATCTCAACGCTGTCGCCATGCTGCGCAACCGCCGCGACCTGCCGTGGCCCAGCGTCACCGGACTTGGCCGCATCGCCCTTGCCGCCGGCGCGCACGGGCTGACGGTGCATCCGAGGCCCGACGAGCGGCACACAAGGCATTCCGACCTGCTGGAGATCAGGGCGCTGATCGACGATGAGTTTCCCGGCGCGGAGTTCAACATCGAGGGCTATCCGACCGAGGATTTCCTGGCCCTTGTCGAGAAGAACCAGCCCGAACAGGTGACGCTGGTGCCGGACGACCCGGCGCAGGCAACTTCCGACCATGGCTGGAACTTCATTGCCCAGGCGGCGTTCCTCACTCCGATCGTCAAGCGGTTGAAGAGGGGCGGATTCAGGGTGTCGCTGTTTTCCGATGCGGACGCTGCGGGCGTGAATGCGGCGCGCGATACCGGCGCCGACCGCATCGAGCTCTATACCGGGCCGTATGGAGGTTTCCATTCCGATTCCGCAAAGGCGGCGAAAGAACTGGAAAGGCTGGGAAAAACCGCCGACGCCGCGTTCAAGGCCAGGCTCGGCGTGAATGCCGGCCACGATCTGACGGTGAAGAACCTACCGGCACTGGCCAGACGCATCCCGGCATTGGCCGAAGTATCGATCGGACATGGGTTGACAGCCGATGCATTGGAGTATGGCATGGCCGGGACGGTGGGGCGGTTTCTGAAGGCCTGCGGGTGGTAGGGCGCCTTGCGTAGTTTCGGCAATTCCGGTGCATCCCGCGCGTCGCGGCGACCTCGGAACGTGGCGAATCCGGTGAAATGGGGTTCATGGTGCTAGCCAACGTCGGCGAAACAGAATCCCTCGAACGTGCGGGCCATGCCGAAAACGAGCGGCAGCACAGCACCAAGGTGCTCATGCTTGGGGCGCTGGGCGTCGTCTATGGCGATATCGGCACGAGCCCGATCTATGCGTTTCGCGAAGCGCTGCACGCGTCTTCGAGCTCGGTTGCCCGCAATGACGTGCTCGGCGTGCTGTCGCTGATCGTCTGGGCGCTAACGATCATCGTCACGATCAAATATGTCGCATTCGTGCTCAGGGCCGACAACAAGGGCGAGGGCGGCACGCTGTCGCTGATGGCGCTGGCGCGCAGCGCCTACCCGCCGGGTTCCAAGCTCATCCTGGTGATTGGCCTTTGCGGCGCCGCGCTGTTCTTCGGGGATTCAATCATCACCCCGGCGATATCGGTGCTGTCGGCGGTCGAAGGTCTGGAAGTCGTCACGCCGGCGCTCGATGCCTTCGTGGTGCCGATCACTCTGATCATCTTGGCGGTGCTATTTGCCGTGCAGCGCTTCGGCACCGGCAAGGTGGCGGCGGTGTTCGGGCCGGTGACGGCGACATGGTTCGTGGCGATCGGCGCAGCCGGCGTCTACCACATCGTCGACGATCCATCCGTCTTTCTGGCGATCAATCCGTATTACGCGATCTACTATCTCGCCACCACGCCGACAGGCGCTTTCGTCACCGTCGGCGCCGTGTTCCTGGCGGTCACGGGCGCCGAAGCGCTCTATGTCGACCTCGGCCATTTCGGCCGCAAGCCGATCGTGATGGCCTGGTTCGCGATTGTGTTTCCTTGCCTGCTGCTGAACTATTTCGGCCAAGGCGCCTTCGTGCTCTCGCATGGCGGCAAGCCGACCAACCCGTTCTTCCAGATGCTGCCCGAATGGGCGCTGATGCCGATGGTTGGCCTGGCAACGGCAGCCACCGTCATCGCCAGCCAGGCGGTCATTTCCGGCGCCTTCTCGCTGACCAGGCAGGCGGTGCAGCTCAACCTTCTGCCGCGCATCGAGGTGCAGCACACATCCGAGATGCAGAGCGGCCAGATCTATATGCCGCGGGTCAATCTGCTGGTGGCGCTCGGCGTGATGCTCCTGGTCGTCGGTTTTGGCAGTTCGAGCGCGCTGGCCGCCGCCTACGGCATTTCGGTCACCGGGGAGATGCTGATGACGACGATCCTTTTGTTCGTGGTGATGCGCTGGCTGTGGAAATGGCAGGTTGCGACCGCGCTGGCCCTGGTGGTGCTCTTCGGCGTCATCGATCTCGGCTTCTTCTCGGCCAATGTCGTTAAGGTCGTCGAGGGCGGCTGGGTGTCGATCACTGTGGCCTCGATCATGGGGCTGATCATGTGGACCTGGATCCGCGGCACCCGCTATTTGTTCGACAAGACGCGCCGCAACGAGATCCCGCTCGATTTCCTCGCGGCGAACCTCCTGAAGAAGAAGCCTCAGCTCGTCTCAGGCACGGCAGTTTTCCTGACCAGCGATCCGCTGAGCGCGCCGACGGCGCTGATGCACAGCCTCAAGCACTATAAGGTGCTGCACGAGAAGAACGTCATCCTGTCGGTGGTGACCGCGCCCCAGCCGGTGGTGCCCGACAGCGAGCGCGTGAAGATGGAGACGGTCAACGAGCTGTTCATGCGCGTGACGCTGACCTTTGGGTACATGGAGCAGCCCAACATTCCGCGGGCGCTGGCCATCTGCCGCAAGCAGGGCTGGAAATTCGACATCATGACGACGTCCTTCTTCCTGTCGCGGCGCTCGCTGAAGGCTTCACCCAATTCCGGCATGCCGGTCTGGCAGGACCGGCTGTTCATCAGCCTGGCGCGCTCGGCTGCGGATGCCACGGAGTACTTCCAGATTCCGACCGGCCGCGTGGTTGAGATCGGGACGCAGGTCGCCATTTGATGAGACCACTCTCCGCCGCGCCGGATGAGCCGGCCCGGCCGTCGCTTATACTGAAAGCCGTGCGTGGGCGGCATGGGAGCCCTCACGCAAGGGCACTTGATATTGCACTGCAGCAAGCGTAGAGCACCGCGCGTTTTATCGGAGTGTCGTCCATGGCCCTTGCCAATGGTGGTGGTGCAGACGCAGAGCCCGCCGACCAATCGAGCCACGCTGAAATCGAGCAGCACAGCACCAAGGTGCTGATGCTGGGTGCGCTCGGCGTCGTCTATGGCGACATCGGCACCAGCCCGATCTACGCGTTTCGCGAAGCGCTGCATGCTTCCTCGGGCGGCGATGTCGCCAATCGCGCCGACATTCTGGGCGTGCTGTCGCTGATCATCTGGTCGCTCACCATCACGGTGACGATCAAGTACATCATGTTCGTCCTGCGCGCCGACAATCGCGGCGAAGGCGGCGTGCTGTCCTTGATGGCGCTGGCGCGCGGCACTTTCCCGGCGCGTTCGGCGATCGTGCTTGGCATCGGCATCGTAGGCGCGTCGCTGTTCTTCGGCGATGCAGTCATCACGCCCGCCATCTCGGTGCTGTCGGCGGTCGAAGGCATGAATGTCGTCACACCTGCCTTCCAGCCCTATGTCGTGCCGCTGACCCTTCTGATCCTTGCGGTGCTGTTTGCGGTCCAGCGGTTCGGCACCGGCGGCGTGGGCCTGGTGTTCGGCCCGGTGACAGCAGTGTGGTTTCTCGCCATCGGCCTGTCCGGCCTCAATCACATCATCGACGATCCGGAAATCTTGTGGGCCATAAGCCCGCATTACATCGTCGCCTTCCTGGTCAATTCGCCGGACGTGTCTTTTGTCACCATCGGCGCGGTCTTCCTGGCCGTGACCGGCGCCGAAGCGCTCTATGCCGACCTCGGCCATTTCGGCCGCAAACCGATCGTCCTGGCCTGGCTTGCCATCGTGTTCCCGTGCCTGCTTTTGAACTATGCCGGCCAGGGCGCCTATGTGCTCGCCAAGGGCGGCACGGTCGGGCACCCGTTTTTCGAGATGAACGAAGGCTGGGCGCTGATCCCGATGGTTGTGCTGGCGGCGGCGGCGACGGTCATCGCCAGCCAGGCGGTGATCTCCGGCGCCTATTCGCTCACGAGGCAGGCGGTGCAGCTCAACATGCTGCCGCGGCTCGAAATCCTGCATACATCGGAGAAGCAGTCCGGCCAGGTCTACATGCCCCGCGTCAATATGCTGATCGCGCTGGTGGTGATGCTGCTGGTGGTCGGTTTCGGTGAATCCAGCAAGCTCGCCTCGGCTTACGGCATCTCGGTCACCGGCAACATGCTGGTGACGACGACGCTGCTGTTCATCGTCATGACGCGAATCTGGAACTGGAACATCTGGCCGGCTGTCGCCCTGACGGTGGTTTTCGCGCTGATCGACCTCGGCTTCTTCGCTTCCAACATCGTCAAGGTGTTCGAAGGCGGCTGGGCTTCGCTCGCGGTAGCCTTCGCCATCATCCTCGGCATGTGGACCTGGGTGCGCGGCAGCCGCTACCTGTTCGACAAGACGCGCCGCAACGAGATCCCGCTCGATTTCCTGGCGGCGAACCTCCTGAAGAAGAAGCCGCAACTGGTATCGGGCACCGCAGTGTTCCTCACCAGCGATCCGCTGAGCGCGCCGACGGCACTGATGCACAGCCTGAAGCACTACAAGGTGCTGCATGAGAAGAACGTTATCCTGTCGGTGGTGACGGCGCCGCAGCCGGTCGTGCCGGACAGCGAGCGGGTCAAGCTGGAGACGGTCAACGAGCTGTTCATGCGCGTGACGCTGACCTTCGGCTATATGGAGCAGCCCAACATTCCGCGGGCGCTGGCCATCTGTCGCAAGCAGGGCTGGAAGTTCGACATCATGACGACGTCCTTCTTCCTGTCGCGGCGCTCGCTGAAGGCTTCCCCCAATTCCGGCATGCCTCTTTGGCAGGACAGGCTGTTCATCGGCCTGGCGCGCACGGCGGCGGACGCGACGGAATATTTCCAGATCCCCACCGGACGCGTCGTGGAGATCGGTACGCAGGTGGCTATTTGACGGCTTGAACAGCCGCTGTCGGGAGGCGGGCATGAGCGGCGAGTTGGTGCTTGTGACCGGCGGGTCCGGCTTTCTTGGCGCTCATTGCATCCTTGCGCTTCTCAACGCTGGCCACCGCGTGCGCAGCACGGTGCGCTCGGCCAGGCGCGAGGCCGATGTTCTTGCCATGCTGAAGGTCGGCGGCGCCGAGCCGGGCGATGCGCTTTCCTTCGCCCATGCCGATCTCACGAGCGACACGGGCTGGCCCGAAGCGGTCGCCGGATGCCGGTACGTCCTTCACGTCGCTTCGCCTTTTCCGCCGGGCGTGCCGAAGCATGAGGACGACCTGATCGTCCCGGCCAGGGAAGGGGCGTTGCGCGTGCTGCGCGCCGCGCGCGATGCCGGCGTCGAACGGGTGGTGCTCACCTCGTCCTTCGCCGCTGTCGGCTATGGCCAGACACCGGTCGCCGGACGTGCGTTCACGGAGGAGAACTGGACCGATCTGTCGCAGAAGGTCAGCGCCTATGTGAAGTCGAAGACGCTGGCCGAGCGGGCGGCGTGGGATTTCATCGATCGAGAAGGCGGGTCACTGGAGTTGGCGGTCGTTAATCCGGTCGGCATCTTCGGGCCGGTTCTGGGGCCGGATCATTCGACGTCGACCGATTTCATCAGGCGGCTGATGGATGGCGAGATGCCCGGACTGCCCCGCATGGTGTTCGGCGTGGTCGATGCGCGCGACGTCGCCGACCTCCATCTGCGGGCCATGACCAATCCTGCCGCCAAGGGCGAGCGGTTCCTGGCCATCAGCGGCGATTTCATGACGGTGCTGGAAATCGCGCGGACGCTGAAGGCGCGGCTCGGCAATGCAGGGGCGCGCATCACGACCAGAGTGCTGCCGGACTGGCTGGTCCGGATCGTCGGCCTGTTCGACGGGCAGGCGGCCCAGATCGTGACGGAACTGGGCAAGCCGAGGAACGCGACTGGCGCCAAGGCCATGCGCCTGCTCGGCTGGACGCCGCGATCGCGGGAAGAGGCGCTTGTCGCGACCGGTCAAAGCTTGGTCCAGCTTGGATTGCTCAAGAAGTCGAAGTGAAGCGCGCCTGAGAGGCCCTCTCGGGCGCGTCTGGCTTCAACCGAGCAGGGCCGTCTTGTTCGCTTCGAGGAACTGCTTCAGCGTCCGCGGCTTGCGGCCCGAGAGTTTTTCGACGGCATCGGTCACCTCGCCTATGCGGCCGGCGCGCGTGTTGACATCGAAGGAGACGATGATGCGGGCGAAGTCTTCGGGAATGCCCGCCGCCTTGACGCCCTCGGTCAACGCCTCGTCGGGCAGTTGGATGACCTCCAGCGGCTTGCCGGTCACCTCGCTTACCAGCGCCGCGATCTCGTTCGTGGTGTAGGCCTGCGGGCCGGTCAGCGTGTAGATGCGGCTTTCCTTGGAGCCGGACGCGAGACCGGCGGCGATAGCGGCCGCCATATCGTCGCGCGCGCCGTGGGCGATGCGTCCGTCGGCGGCCGACGTGTACCACTTGCCCGACGAAATGGCGTGCGGCAGCGACATGAACAGGTTCTCCTGATACCAGCCGTTGCGGAAGATGGTGTACGGGATGCCGCTCGCCTTGATCGCCTGCTCGGTGCCGTAGTGATCGCCGGCAAAGAGCACCGGCGAGCCCGGCTCGGGATTGGGCATCGAGGTGTAGAGCAGATGCGAAACGCCTGCCGCCTTGGCCGCGGCCACGGCCGTCTCATGCTGCTTCAGGCGGCGGCCAGTCTTGAGGTCGAGGTCGCCCGTCGAAATGATCAGCACTCGGTTAGCGCCTTCGAATGCCTCCTCCAGCGAGGCGCTGTCGTTGAAATCGGCGGCCCTGACAGCAATGCCGCGCGCTGCAAGGTCGGCAAGGTTCTCGGGGTTGCGGGTGGCGGCGATGATGCTCGCCGGCGCCACCTTCTGCGCATCCAGCAGGTGATTGATGACGGCGCGTCCGAGCTGGCCGGAGGCGCCGGTGACGAGGAGGGTTTCGGTCATGTGAGGGTCCCTAAAATTGTGTCGGAGGCGGATCAAGTGGTAGTCTCAAAAAGAGACCAGCACTAAAATAGGAATTGACCTCAAGTCGTAAAGAAGGCAGTTTTTCGGGAGGTAGGCACGGCGAGGGAACCACCCCGGCCGACCTAAGGCGCGTTGCGATCTTTCAGATTCGGTCCATGCGGCTTTAGGTTTTTTGTTTTATGCATGTCTTTATCCCGAAACCGGTTTCCGCCTTGGGGAGACATGCTTCAGTTTCGATCAGTGGGTGTCGCGATGGACAGCAAGATCTTCAATCTGAAAGCCAAGCTCGAGGTCTATAAGGCGATGACCAACGGCGGCAATTTCGCCGACTGTCCGGTCCGCGACGTCATCCAGGGAATCAGCGGCAAATGGAACTCGCTGCTGGTCATGGCGCTGGCCGAGAAGCCTTATCGCTTCGGCGAGTTGCGCCGGCTGGTCCCAGACATCTCGCAGCGTATGCTGACACAGACGCTGTACGACCTGCAGCGCGACGGCTATGTGCATCGCGAGGTATTCCCGACCAAGCCGCCGAGTGTGGAATACAGCCTGACCGATCTCGGGCGCTCGATGTTTGCGCCCCTGCAGATGCTGGTCCAATGGGCCGAGCTCAACCATGACGCCGTGCGCGAGGCACGTGCCGCTTTCGACGCGGCTCAAGCCTGACGGGCGTCAAAGCGCCAGCTTGATTTGACTGCTGTGTTGGGAGATTGTCCGGCCGGCTTGGCTTGGGCGGGCAATGAGCAGATCCTACGACATCGCGATTGCCGGCGCCGGGCCGGCCGGATTGGCCGCGGCGCTCTATCTCAAGCGGGCGGGGCACCAGGTCACCATCTTCGAGCGCTTCGACGCGCCGAAGCCGGTCGGCTCCGGCCTGATCCTGCAGCCGACCGGGCTGACCGTGCTCGCCGACCTCGGCCTGCTCGACGATATCCTTTCGCTCGGCAGCCGCATCGAGCGGCTGCACGGCACCGACGCCCAGACCGGACGCACGGTGCTCCAAGTCCGCTACGATGCACGGCGCGGCCGCCGTTTCGGCCTCGCGGTCCACCGGGCGGCGCTGTTCGGCGTGCTTTTCCGCGCCGCCTTGCGTGAGGAAATCGCCATCGAGACCGATGTCGAGGTCGAGACGCTGGAGACAGGTGAGCGTGCGACGCTGGTCTGCGGCAACGGCAAGCGGCTTGGACCGTTCGACCTCATCGTCGACGCCAGCGGCGCGCGCTCGAAACTGCGGCACTATCTCGGCGATGCCGCTATGCCGCGGCCGCTCGCCTATGGCGCGTTCTGGGCGTCGCTCGCCTGGCGTGACGGTTTCGATCGGAGCGCGCTGCTACAGCGCTATGACAAGGCAAGCATCATGGTCGGCGTGCTGCCGATCGGCCGGCCGGAGCCCGGCGCGCAAGACATGGCGGCTTTCTTCTGGAGCCTCAAGCCGACCGATGCCGAACGGGTAAAGGCCGAGGGGCTCGAAGCCTGGAAGGCGAGAGTGGTTTCGGTGTGGCCGGAGTGCGAGGCTTTCACCGGCCAGATCGACAGTTTCGAACAGCTCTCGCTCGCCCGTTACGGCCACCACACGATGGGGCTGCCGGCCGGCCGAAGACTTGCCGTCATCGGCGATGCCGCCCATTCGACCAGTCCGCAGCTTGGGCAAGGCGCGAACATGGCGCTGCTCGACGCTGCCGCGCTCAGCCATGCGCTGGCGCGAGCGGACAGCGTCGACGAAGCGCTGGCGACTTATGCCAGCGCACGCCGTTGGCATGTGCGGGTTTTCCAGGCGCTGTCACTGTCGCTGACGCCGTTCTACCAGTCGGACTCCGCGGCGTTGCCCTTTGTCCGCGACCGCATGGTGGCGACGCTGGCGAAGTTCCCGCCGGGGCCGCAATTCCTCGCCGCCATGGTCGCCGGCACGGTGATCGATCCGTTCAGGCGGATCGGGCTTGCGGAGTTTCAGTGGCCTGCAGCCGGATGATTCCGGACAGATAGGATCCCTTTGCCCGAAGGAAGGCATGCAGCCGCCGCGGATAGTCCAGGCCCACGACTTCCTTCACCGATCGCCGCTCGCTCAAGGCCGCGCGCCAGGCTTGGACGAGCGGCTTGCCGTCGAGAATGCCGAAATCGCCGATGCGGTCGAAGGTGTCGAAATAGCGGAAGATCGGCCCGTAGACGGCATCGACCAGCGAGAAGCGCACGCCGGCGAACCACGGGCCGCTTTGCCCTGCGGCAAGTTCGGCCTCCAGGCGCGCGAACATTTCGGACAAACCTCTGCTTTCATGGAGGAAAGCGGCTTCGTCGGCGGCGGAATAGAAGCGGCCTATGGCGTTGAGGACGGCCGAACCGAATTCGATCCAGGCGCGATGCCTGGCCCGCGTGAGTGGATCGGCAGGGTGCAAGGGATTGGCCTCGGTCTCCTCGAGGAATTCGAGGATGACGGCGGATTCGAAAATCACCTCCTCCGAGTGGCCGTACCGGACGCGGAGCAGAGGCACCTTGCCGAGCGGCGAGATGGCTCTGAACCAATCAGGCTTGTCGGCAAGGTCGACGTTGACCCGCTCGAACGCCACGCCTTTTTCGGCGAGCGCAATCGCGGCGCGCTGGACATAGGGGCACAAATGATGGCTGACGAGGGTCAGTCTTGCGGTCATTTCACTCCCCGCAGACATAGTTGAGCGCGCCATCCTCGACGCGGGTCGACAAAAACATCAGGCGCGAGCCTTTCGGCGCCGGTCCTTCGAGACGCTCGCCGCTTTCCATGTCGAATTTCGCGCCATGCCATTGGCAGACAAGCGTGCCGTCCTTGCAGTCCAGCGGTCCGCCGAAATGCAGGCAGACATTGGCCGCGGCGCGGATGCGCTCGCCACTGCGCCAGACATGGACCTCACGGCCGAAAAAGGGCGCGATCAGGCTGCCGGTCTGGGGGATATCGGCGATCTTGCAGATTTCATGTTTCATCGGAGAACTCCTTATCGATGCAATTGCATCTATATGAATGCAAATGCATCGATCGTCAAGCTTGATGCAATTGCATCTATCCACTAGGCTGCGCCGATGACGAAGAAATCGCCATCGCTAGAAGCCATCGCAGCCTGGGCGCGCCTCGTGCGCGTCTCGCGCCAACTGGTCGAAAGCACCGAGGATGCGCTGAAAGCAAACGGCCTGCCGCCGCTCGCCTGGTATGACGTGCTGCACGAGCTTGCCGAAGCGGGCGAGGGCGGGCTCAGGCCGTTCGAGCTGATCGATCGCGTGCTGTTGGCGCAATACGGAGTCTCACGGCTGCTGGCCCGGCTGGAGGCGGATGGCCTGGTCGAAAAGCTGCCCGTTTCCGACGACGGCCGCGGGCAGACCGTTCGCATCACGGCAAGCGGCCGGGAGATGCGCCGCTGCATCTGGGCGGTCTATGGCGCTTGCATCGCCGACCGAATGGGCGACAGGCTTTCAGTCCAGGACCTGAAGACATTGGCCAGCCTGCTCGGAAGGCTGCGCGATCCGCCGGCCAGCGATTAGCTGACGAGCCTTGGCAATTCCGCCGGTCATTTTTCGCGGCAGCCCCCTTGCATCGGAAACCGGAATGCGCGATAAGCCGAACCGTAACGTACGGTACGCCATGGGCGGCCGGAAGAACGGGAAAGACCGTGCTGCAGGCAGGCGCCGACATCGATAGAAGCGAAACCCTGACGGAGCGCCAGCAGGCCGTTCTGGACGCGGCGCTCCGCCTGCTAGTGGAAGAGGGCGACAACCTCACCATGACCGCGGTGGCGCGGCGGGCCAGTTGTTCCAAGGAAACACTCTACAAATGGTTCGGCGATCGCGACGGGCTGCTGACGGCGACGGTGCAGTGGCAGGCGTCCAAGGTGCGTGTCGCCGCTGTCGATCGCGAGAAGCTGGATCTCGTCTCGCTCACCGCTAGCCTCGAGCGCTTTGCGTCCGACTGGCTCAAGGTGATCTCTAGCGATACCTCGATCGCGCTCAACCGCGTGGCGGTCGGCCATGCCGGCTCCGGCAAGGATGACCTTGGCGCGGTCGTGCTGCAGAATGGCCGCTTCGCGCTCGCCAGGCGGCTGAAGCCGGTGCTTGAAGCAGGGCGCCAAGCCGGGCTGCTTGATTTCGAGGACGCCGAGACGGCGTTCCGGACCTTCTTCGGCCTGGTCGGCCGCGACGTGCAGATCCGTCTGCTGCTCGGCGACCGGGTGGAATTGACTGAGGCGACGATCGGCGGCGATGCCCGCCGCGCGACGCAACAGTTTCTCGCTCTCTTCGGAGCAACCAACCGGCTTAAAAGCCTCTGATCTTCAAAAGGGAAGGAAGACCAAAATGCGTGTCTATTACGATCGTGACGCCGATCTCAATCTCATCAAGGGCAAGAAGGTCGCCATCATCGGCTATGGCAGCCAGGGCCGAGCACACGCGCTCAACCTCAAGGATTCCGGCGTCAAGGAGATCGCCATCGGCCTGAAGGCCGGCTCGGCGACCGCAAAGAAGGTCGAGGCCGACGGCCTCAAGGTCATGAGCGTGGCGGACGCCGCCAAATGGGCCGACCTGATGATGATGACGACGCCCGACGAATTGCAGGCCGACATCTACAAATCGGAAATCGCTCCGAACATCCGCGACGGCGCCGCGATCGCTTTCGCGCACGGCCTCAACGTGCATTTCGGCCTGATCGAGCCGAAGGCTTCGGTCGATGTCGTCATGATCGCGCCGAAGGGCCCGGGCCACACGGTGCGCGGCGAATACCAGAAGGGCGGCGGCGTGCCGTGCCTGGTCGCCGTCAACCAGGACGCTTCGGGCAACGCGCTCGACCTCGCGCTCTCCTATGCCTGCGGCGTCGGCGGCGGCCGCTCTGGCATCATCGAGACCAATTTCCGCGAGGAATGCGAGACAGACCTGTTCGGCGAGCAGGTGGTGCTGTGCGGCGGCCTGGTCGAACTGATCCGGGCCGGCTTCGAGACGCTGGTGGAAGCCGGCTACGCGCCGGAAATGGCCTATTTCGAGTGCCTGCACGAGGTGAAGCTGATCGTCGACCTGATCTATGAAGGCGGCATCGCCAACATGAACTACTCGATCTCGAACACCGCCGAATGGGGCGAGTATGTCTCGGGTCCGCGCATCATCACCGCCGACACCAAGGCTGAAATGAAGCGCGTGCTGAAGGACATCCAGACCGGCAAGTTCACCTCGGAGTGGATGCAGGAATATCGGGCCGGCCTGGCGCGCTTCAAAGGCATCCGCCGCAACAACGACAGCCACCAGATCGAAGAGGTGGGTGCGAAGCTGCGCGCGATGATGCCGTGGATCGCCAAGAACAAGCTGGTCGACAAGGCGAAGAACTAAGGCGATCCACTTCTTCCCCCTTGCGCGTCCTCGGGCTTTGCCCTGCGGTAGCGCGGGTGATCGCGAAGAACAAGCTGGTCGACAAGGCGAATAACCAGTTCGAAATTTGATACTGCTTGGAGAAGCCGGTGGAGCGATCCGCCGGCTTTTTTCGTCCGGCTGTTTCATTCCGGTACGACTACGCTGGCACACGATTCGCTTCGGATGGCCCAGAACTTGGTAGGAGACTGGCGATGGAAACGACGGATAATGGCGCGGCATTTGCCGGCGAACGCCGGATGGAGCGGCGCAGGCGTGTGCTCAGGGGCGCAACCTTGCGGTTCAACGGCGGCTTCGGAGCGGTGGAAGGATCGGTGCGCAACGAGTCCGAACACGGCGCGCAACTGAGCTTCGGCGATGCGACCGGCGTGCCGCAGGGCTTCGAGCTGGTGGTCAATGGCATTGCGCGTGCCGCGCTTGTGCGCTGGCGCTCGGCGAGACTGGTCGGCGTTCAATTCGTCGCCTGATAAGGCGTGCTCAGCCCTTCAGCCGTAGTGCCAGTGTGGCTTGGGCTCGGTGCCGGTGAACTCGACGCCGATGCGGTCCTCGCGGCGCCAGCGCACCACGGCCCTGTAGCCGATGCCGTCGACAGGCACATAGAGCAGGAATTCGTCCGGCACTCGCGAATCGATCGGCACTTTCAGCTCCGCGCCGTTCGAATGCATGTTGCGCACCGTGCATCTCACTTCGGAATTGTTGATGCCGGTCAGGATCGCCGCGCCCTTCAGCACGCGTTGCCTGTGTTGGTTTCTGTGTTCGTTTTCGGCCATGGCGAGCACGTCTCGCACTCCGTTCGCGCGAATCGTCATATTGGGGGGACACCGCATTGATGAATAGCAGCCGCCGATGAATTTAAGGTTATATCGGCCGATGGCGAGCACAGGTTGCCAAAATAGAAACGGCGCCCGCGATGGGCGCCGTTTCTGTGCAAGCAGGCCGCTCAGATATAGGGCGAAATGCACTGCCGGCGCGGGCCGTAGTTGGGCTGGAACGTGTTGTCCCAGGCCCGATAAGACCGGTAGCGGTCGTAGCACCATTGGACATGGGCCCTGGAAAGCCGCTCGGTCCGGTAAATGCGCCGCGGCTGAACGTAGCGCGGATAGGGGTCGTAATAGTCGGGACCGTAGTAATTGTTGTAGGCCAAGCTGCCCAAGCCGAGGCCGAGACCCAGCCCTAGGATCGCGGCGTCGCTGTCACGGAAGTGCCGGCGGTGATGGTGCCGCCAGCGCCAGTCGCCATCGCCATTCCACCTGTCTCTGTCCCAGTTGCGGTCCCAGTTGCGGGAGAAGTGCCGGTTGCCGTCGCGTCTGAAATCGCGGCCGCGCCACTCGCCGCCGCGCCGCCAGCGCCAGTCATACATCTGCGGCGAGTAGTTGTTGCCGCCGGCCCAACTGTCGCGCACGGGGACGATCGTGGGTGCCACCGCGCTGGTGGCGGGCGAGAGATCGGGTTGCAGGATCGGGCCTGCGACCGACGGCGCTGTAACGCCGGCGGCGAGACCCAGGGCCAAAAGCCCGGATCTGAAGGAAGAAAAGAGCGGTTTCATCTCACTCTCCAAGGAGTAAAGGCCCCACGCCCAGAGCACCCGGGGAATGGGGTTATTGTTGGAACTTTCTGTCTGAACGGAAGATGAACGGAAAGGTTCCATCAACCATAACGAGCATCGAGCCTGGCTCTTGTCTTCGCCCTCGCTTGCAGGCAAAGGTCACGGCCATGTCGCTGCGGCTCGCCACTTTCAATGTCGAGAACCTGATGAACAGGTTCGATTTTTCGGGCTATCGCAACCAGCTCAATGAAGACCGCACGCTAGCGCTGTTCGAGATCCAGAGCGAGGCCGAATACCGGGTCCTCGAACAGGCCCGCGCGATCGCCCAGTCCGACGACACCCGCCAGTTGACGGCGCTCGCCATCGCGGCCACCCGCGCGGACATCATCTGCATGCAGGAGGTCGACAATATCGAGGCGCTCAAGGCGTTCGAATATGGCTATCTGTTCAAGATGATCGGGCAGGGCTACCGGCAGAAATACACCACGGCCGGGAACGACTCCCGCGGCATCGATGTCGCAGTGATGATGCGCAACCAGACCCTGGAGGGCCAGCCGATCGAGTTCGTGCGCATGACGAGCCATGCCTATGTCACGTTCGAGCGGTTCGGCCTCTTCACGCCGGAACTTGCGGCGCTCGGACATGTGGCGAGCGACCGCATCTTTCGCCGGGACTGCCTGGAGGTCGACCTCACTGTCGGCGGCGTGCCGCTGACTCTCTATCTCGTGCATTTCAAGTCGATGGGCTCACCGCGCAACGGGCTAGACGGCCGCGAGGCGACAATGCCGCTGCGCATGGCCGAGGCGCAGGCCGTGCGCCGCATCATCGAGGAGCGTTTCGGCAAGGACCATGCCGCCGACAAGCGCTGGGCGATCTGCGGCGACATGAACGATTACCGGCAGCGTGTGAGGATCGAGGGCGACAGCTTCGACGGCTACCGTTTCGAGGTTGTCGACGAAGCCTTGTCCTCGATCAACGTCCTGACCGCCGGCGGCTTTTGCGAGAACGTCGTCGAGCGGCGGCCGGAGATGGACCGCTGGAGCTTCTACCACACGCGCGGCCCGGAGGAGCGGCATCTCTGCCAGCTCGATTACATCCTCCTGTCGAAAGCCCTGGCGGCGAAGAACGCGACCGCCGTGCCGGACATCATCCGCCACGGCCAGCCCTGGCGCACCATCTTCCCGGCGGGCCAGGAGGTCGAGCGTTTCCCGCGCGCCGGCTGGGACAGGCCGAAAGCGTCCGACCATTGCCCCGTGGCGATCACATTGGACATGGCGTGACCCCATTGAGTTTCGATCTGCCCCGCAACGTCATCCTGCCGGTCGATGCGATCGACGTCCGCCTCGATCCCAGCCCGCATCCCTTTGCACTGAGCAATGCGGACGCGATCGCCGAGAACTGGCGGCAGGAAATGGCGGCCAACCCGGCGCTGTTCGATGGCACGGTGGTGCTGCTTTCCGAGCTCGCTTACAGAGACAGCCGCCTCGTCGGCCGCTGCCACGCGGTGAGGTTCTCGACCTTCATGCTATGGCGCAAGCGGCGCGAGAACTCCGGCGCCGAGCATGCCTATGCGCACGCCATGCTGGTCGCCGGCGACAATGCGCTTGTGGCGATCCGCATGGGCCGGCACACGGTCAATGCGGGCCGCGTCTATTTCGCCGCCGGCTCGTTCGAGCCGGTCGACTTCCGTGCCGGGCTGGTCGATGTCGATTTCAACATGATCCGCGAGGTGGGGGAGGAGACAGGGCTCGACCTGTCGCAGGCTGAACGCGGACAGCGCTATCACGCGCTGTCGACGGCGAGTGGCACGGTGATCTTCCGCCGCTACCATGTTGCCGAAACGGCCGACGCGCTGGCGCGGCGCATCAGCGCCTTCGTCGCCGCCGAAGCTGAGCCGGAGATCGAAGGGCCGGTCATAATCCGCAACGCCGCCGATCTGCCGGATGGTCTTATGGGGCATATGAAACCGCTGATCGAATGGCATTTCGCCGACAGCGGCGAGGTTTGCTAATGCCTCATGGAAAGAGCGGCGGCAGAGCGTCGTCATGCGACGCGCCTTCTCCGGGGGCGCCGTCGTCCTTGTAGTAATAGCTGTAACCGTTGATGGCCGGCGCGCCGCCGAGATGCGCATAGAGAATTCTCGAACCTTCGGGGAAAAACCCTTTCCGGGTCAGGTCGATCAGCCCCTGCATCGACTTTCCCTCGTAGACCGGATCGGTGATCATCGCCTCGGTGCGAGCCGCCAGCCGGATCGCGTCGTTCGTTTCGTTCGATGGAACGCCATAGGCGGGATGGGCATAGTCGGGATTGATGACGATTTCGTCCTCGCGGACGGCGCGGCCCAGCCCGACGAGAGCGGCGGTGTCGTCGACGATGCGGCGGACCTGGGCGCGGGTCTGGTCGGGCGTGCCGGAGGCATCGATGCCGATCACCCGGTCGGCGCGATCTTGAGCGGCGAAGCCGACGATCATGCCGGCCTGTGTCGAGCCGGTCACGACACAGACGATGATGTAGTCGAATTTGAAACCGAGTTCGGCTTCCTGCTTCGCCACCTCCTCGGCAAAGCCGACATAGCCCAGGCCACCGAACTTGTGCACCGAAGCGCCGGCGGGGATAGGGTAGGGCTTGCCACCTGCATCCTTGACCGACTGGATCGCATCCTGCCAGCTCTTGCGGATGCCGATGTCGAAACCGTCGTCGACGAGCCGGCTGTCGGCGCCCATCAGGCGCGTCAGCAGGATATTGCCGACCCGGTCGTAGACCGCATCATAGTGCGGCACCCATTTCTCCTGGATCACCACGCATTTCATGCCGATCTTGGCGGCCGTCGCGGCGACCATGCGCGTGTGGTTCGATTGGACGCCGCCGATCGACACCAGCGTGTCGGCGCCCGACGCGATCGCATCGGGCACGATATATTCGAGCTTGCGCAGCTTGTTGCCGCCCATGGCCAGCCCGGAATTGCAATCGTCACGCTTTGCGTAGACCCGCACCTTGCCGCCGAGCGCCGCGCTGAGACGCGGCAGATGCTCGATCGGCGTCGGTCCGAAGGTCAGCGGATACCGTTCAAATTTCTCGAGAAGCGACATTGACCTGCCCTCCGCCATAGCCGTTTTTCAACACGCCCAGGATAGGGCGAAATGCATGAAAAGTGCTCCCGAACTTGCCTTCAAGATTTTATATAAGCGCCAAAGATCGCGCTAGGTGTTGGATAAAACAGCTATACAGGTTAGGAAAATGGAAGAATCTTCCACTTCAGCTTTCGACCGCATCGACGTCAAGATCCTGCGGGCCCTGCAGGCCGAGGGCGGTTGACCAATGCCGAGTTGGCGGCCCGGGTGAATGTCAGCGCCGCCACCTGCCATCGGCGCACGCAACGCCTGTTCGAAGAGGGCTACATCACCGGAGTGAGGGCGGAGATCGCGCCCGCCGCGGTGGGGCTTGGCGCGCTGGTCATGGTCGGAGTCGTGCTCGACCGCTCGACGCCCGAAAGCTTCGGCGCTTTCGAGGAGGCGGTGCTGAAGCTCAAGGAAGTTCTGGACTGCAATCTCGTGGCCGGCGACTTCGACTATCTGTTGAAGATACGCGTGCGCGACATGGCGGATTTCAACAAGCTGCACGGCCAGAAGCTGATCGCGCTGCCCGGTGTCCGGCAGACCCGGACG
The DNA here is from genome assembly GCF_002295065.1 of Mesorhizobium sp. WSM3859. GTDB lineage: Bacteria > Pseudomonadota > Alphaproteobacteria > Rhizobiales > Rhizobiaceae > Mesorhizobium. Next base: position 479,868 of record NZ_NSGG01000001.1, on the reverse strand, counting down.
TTCTTCGTCATGAAAGAGGTCAAGGAGAATGCGCGGCTGCCGTTTTGACAGGCAGTTCGCGGCTCCATTCTGTCGCGGCGATCAGAGCCGTTCCTTTTGCGGCAATGCCTTGCGGTCATTACGCGCCGCGACGAAGAACAGGATGAAGCAGAGGCCGAGGAGCGCGCCCATCGCCATGCCCATCGTCTGGCCGACCACTTCCTGGAAATTGGGTGCGACGCGATCCGGGTTGGCCAGACCGAAGCGGGCCAGATACCACCAGATGCCGCCCAGGAACGCCTCAACGACAATTGCCACGACGATCACGCGCGCCTTCCTGCTCATTCGGTCTGTCCCCTTCAAGGTTTCCCAGGAGACCGCTTTATCACCGCAGGATTTGCGGCAACAGAGCCGAGCGATGCCGGGTGCTATTCGTGCCGGAGCGCGTCAATCGGATCGAGGCGGGCGCCGCGCAGCGCCGGGAAGAAGCCGAACACCATGCCGATCAGCGCCGAGAAGCCGACGGCGAGCAGGATGACGGCCGGGCTTGGCGCGAAAGGTATCGTCAGCGCCATCGAGGCAAGGCCCGCCAGCGAAAGCCCGATCAGGATCCCGATGATGCCGCCAAGCAGCGCCAGCACCGTTGCCTCGACCAGGAACTGGATGAGGATGTGTTTTTCGTGCGCGCCGATCGCCAGCCTGATGCCGATCTCGCGCGTGCGTTCAGTGACCGAGACGAGCATGATGTTCATGATGCCGATACCGCCGACCAGGAGGCTGACGCCGGCGACGGCGCCCAGCATGCCGGTCATGGTGGTCGTGGCGCTGGTCATCGCATCGGCGATCTGGGTCATGTCGCGGATGGCGAAATCGGCATCGCGGTCCGGCGTGATGCGGCGCGTGTCGCGCAAGATGTCCTCGACGCGCGGCTGCAACTCACTGGTCGGCGTGCGGTCGTCGGCGGCGATGTAGATGTTGTCGATGTCGCGGTTGCCGGCGATGCGCCGCTGATAGGCGTGCAGCGGCATCAGCACGACATTGTCCTGGTCCTGGCCGAAGCCGGTATAGCCCTTGGGCTCGAGCAGGCCGATGATCTTGCAGGAGGTGCGGTTGACGCGGATGATCTCGCCCTCCGGATCGCCGGCGCCGAAGAATTGCTGGCGCACCGTCTCGCCGATCAGGCAGACACCGGTGCCGGCGCGCGTTTCGGAATCGCTGAACGGCCGCCCCGACACCAGCTTCCAGTCGCGGGCGTCGAGATAGGCGCTGTCCGTGCCGGTCACGCCCGATGTCAGGCTTTCGGTGCCGAAGATGACGCGGACCTGTTTTTGCGAGGCAGGCGAAATCGCTCGGGCGCCGCTCAGATGCGCGACGAGCGCCGTGACATCCTTTTCGGCCAGCGGCCGCACCGCCTGGTCGAGACCTCCCGGACCGCCGGGGCCGGCAGGCCGGCCGGCGCGAACAACGAGCAGATTGCTGCCGAGCTTGGAAATATCGGCCTTGACCTTCTCCGTCGTGCCGGAGCCGATGGTGAGCATGGCGATGACGGCGGCGACGCCGATGACGATGCCAAGCAGCGTCAGGAAGGAGCGCAGCACGTTGCGGCGGATCGAGCGCAGCGAAAGGCGGACCGTCTCCCAGATCACGCCGCTTCCTCCGCTGTCAAGGTGTCAGAGGCGACATGGCCGTCGAGGAAGCGGATGGTGCGGCCGGCATAGTCCGCGACATCGGCCTCGTGCGTGACCATGACGATGGAGAGCCCGAGTTCGGCATTGAGCCTTGTCAGCAGCTCCATGATCTCATGCGTGCGCGCGGTGTCGAGATTGCCGGTCGGTTCGTCGGCAACGAGCAACGTCGGCCTGGTGACGATGGCGCGGGCGATCGCCACGCGCTGCTGCTGGCCGCCCGACAGCTCGGCCGGGGTGTGGTGCTCGCGCCCGACGAGCCCGACCTCGGCCAGCGCCTGCATGGCGAGGTCGCGGCGCTTGCGCGCGGCGACGCCGCGATAGATCAGCGGCAGCTCGACATTTTCCGCCGCCGTGGTGCGCGGCAACAGGTTGTAGCCCTGGAAGACGAAGCCGACATAAAGGTTGCGCAAAAGCGCGCGGCGGTTGCGGTCGAGCCGGCCGGCATCGACGCCCATGAAGGAGTAAGTTCCAGCCGTCGGCGTGTCGAGGCAGCCGATGATGTTCATCGCCGTCGACTTGCCTGAGCCCGAGGGACCCATGATGGCGACGAATTCGCCGCGCCGGATGGCGAGATCGACGCTGGCCAGCGCATGCACGCGGGCCTCGCCCTCGCCATAGCTTTTCCAGACCTTGTCGAAGGTGATGAGGAGGGGAGCCGACATGTCGTCAGCTCCGCTGCTGCGCGCCGGTGATCACTTGCGCGCCCTCATCGAGGCCTGACGTGATTTCGGTCAGCTCGCCGTCGGTCGAACCGATCTTGACGTTGACCGGATGCGGCCTTCCATTCTCCAGCACGTAAAGCGTGCGCGAGCCGGTCGGCGCCTTGGTCGGCTCGCGCTGCCGGTTGGGGCGGCCCATGCGGCCGGTGAAGAGGTCGCTCAGGCTCCAACCGCGCGCCGCCTGTTGCATCGGGCGATAGCGGAGCGCGGTCGAGGGAACGGTGAGCACGCCCTTGGCCTGACGGGTAACGACCGAGACCGTCGCCGTCATGCCGGGCCTGAGCAAAAGCTCGCCATTATCGACTTCGAGGCGCGCTTTGTAAGTGACGACGCCGTCGGTGGTCACCGAGGCGTAGGAGATGTCGCGGATCTCCGCGTCGAAGGGACGGTCGGGGAAAGCGTCGACGGTGAAGCGGGCGTGCTGGCCGGGCTTCACCGCGCCGATATCGGCTTCGTCCACTGCAGCCTGCAATTCCATGTTGCGAAGGTCGGCGGCGATGACGAACAGCACCGGCGCCTGCAGCGAGGAAGCGACCGTCTGGCCGGGATCGACCGAGCGTGTGAGCACGATGCCGTCGATCGGCGCGTAGATGGTGCTTTTCGCCAGATCGGTCTGCTGCGCCTTGAGGTCGGCCTGGGCGATGGCGAGATTGGCCTCGGCGCTGTCGAGCGCTGCCTTCGAGCGGTCGCGCGTCGCGGTCGCCGCTTCGAGCGACTGGTCCGTCGCCATGCCGCGCTTGGTGAGCGCGCTCGCGCGCACAACCGCGTTCTCGTTTTCCTGCAAGGTCACCTTGGCGTCCTCGACAGCTGCGGCTGCCGCCTTGGCGGAGGCGGTGGCACGCTCGATCTGGACCTCCAGCTTGGCGGTATCGAGCGTCGCCAGCACGTCACCCTTCTTGACCTGCTGGTTTTCGTTGACCGCAACCGAGCGGATGATGCCGGACAACTCGCTGGAGATGTCGACCTGGATGAGGGGCTGCAGCGTGCCGGTGGCGGAAACCTCGACGGTGAGGTCGGCGATCGCCGCAGACACGGTGGTATACTCAATCCTTGGCGGTGCGGCGGCGTACGATTGATAGGCGGCAATGCCGGCCGCGACGACCGCTATCGCCAGCAGGGCGTAAAGCCAGAAGCGGCGGCGTTTGCGGTTTACGCCCTTGCGATCGAGCCCGAGCGCTGCCTCGATGGAAGTATCGGATTCCGCCTTTGGCGGATTGACAACCTGGTCCACCCCGGACCCCTATGCTGAAAAATTGACGTCCCTATCCGTTCACAGATCAGGCCTCAAAGATCGAATTTCAAATTAAATTTCCCTCATGTTGGGATTGAGGCAGCAATTCGGGGCGAGGCAAAAGGTTTTCTCCATGGCGCGCAATTACTTGCTTTACGATGTGTTTACCACCGAAAGGCTGGCCGGAAATCCGGTTGCAGTGGTGCTGGACAGTGATGGGCTCGACACTGCCGGCATGCAGGCGATCGCGCGCGAGTTCAATCTTTCCGAGACGGTGTTTGTGCTGCCGCCAGACAACCCGAAGCATCGCAAGCGCATCCGCATCTTCACGCCCGACTATGAGATGCCTTTCGCGGGCCATCCGACGGTCGGCTCGGCGATCGCGCTGGCCGAACTCGCCGAGGAGGAGGCCGGGATATTCGTCTTGGAGGAGAATATCGGGCCGGTGCGTTGCGCGGTGAGCAAGCATGACGGCTCGACTTTCGCCGAGTTCGATCTGGCGAAACTGCCGGAAGCCTTGGAGCTCAAGGCCGATCCGGAAGCGATCGGCGCGGCGCTCGGCCTTGCCCCGCATGAGATCGGCTTCGAGAATCACCGCGTCGCGTTCTGGTCGGCCGGCGTGCCTTATGTGACGATTCCGGTTGCCGGGTTGGAGGAGGCGGCCAAGATCAGGCTCGACAACCAGGCATGGTCGGAATTGGCGCCGCGCAAGAGCGAATGGGCCTTCGCCAGCCCGTATGTCTACTGCCGCGAGACGGTGCATCACGACAGCGGCTTCCACGTGCGCATGATCGTGCCCGGCACTCCGTCCTATGAAGACCCGGCGACCGGTTCGGCTGCCGCGGCCTTTGCCGGCGCCATCATGCATTTCGACGCCCCGACCGACGGCATATCGCAGCTCTGGATCGAGCAGGGGCTGGAAATGGGCCGGCCCTCGCGCATCCGCCTCGAACTCAATGTCGATGGCGGAAAACTGGCCTCCGCGCGCATTGGCGGCCATGCCGTGAAAGTGGCCGAGGGCAAGCTTTCCGTTTGACGGGTGCGGCCTCTTTTGAGCGAGCATGATCTTTTCCGAAAACCGGTATCCACTTTTCCGGATCATGCTTCAGCGATTTGTCGGGAAATGATCCAAGAGGGGGTGGACATCGTTGGAATCGGCGGCTATATGCGCCGCCGACGCTGAGTTTTCCGGCGGTGTGGGTGTGTAGCTCAGTTGGTAGAGCAGCTGACTCTTAATCAGCGGGTCCACAGTTCGATCCTGTGCACACCCACCATCAATCTCTTGTTTTCCTAGCGCTTTACGCCTGCCGAAAGACATCGTCTTGCGGATCCTGACATCGGGTCCCAGCCGGAGCCAGGAAGAGCAGAGCTACCGCCATGTTGGAGTCTGCTCCGGGGGTATGGACGCTTTCGCTCATGCGCAATATGGATGGGGATGTGGCCTGTCGTGGCGCTCGCATTTTCGCTGCGTCGCGAAGGCAGACGACGAGACGTTCGTTCAATGATGCTGCGCCGGGCGAGTTGGCCTTTGATTGACGCCGCCCTGCAAAAGTGTCGATTTTCAGGGGAACTGGTCATGACCGACAACAAGCCGGCCGTAGACGTCACCAAGGATTGGCAAGCAACGCAGGGCCAGAAGTCCGCTGCCTCGCGCCTCCGCCTTTTCGCAGCGCTCTCGTGGATCGTCGCCATTGGCGGCGAGATTGCCGGGATCGTTTTGTTCTACAAGCACAAGTTCGACCAGGGCAACCTGCCGCTGCTGATCGGCATTCTGGTCGGTATCGCGATTTTCGCAATCGCCGGTAACTTGTTTTGGAAGGCTGCCAACCGGCACGACCCGGCTCGGGCATCCGACACGGCCAGGTTCTTCTTCCAAAACCAGCTCGGCGCAATCATCACGCTGATCGCCTTCCTCCCGTTGATCTTCCTTATCCTCACCGACAAGAACATGGATCCGCAGACCAAGAAGGTCGCTGGCGGCGTCGGTGCTGTGCTGGCGGTGATCGCGGCGATAACGGGCGTCAGCTTGAAGCCCCCGTCGGTCGAGCAGTACACCCAGGACATGAATTCGTGCGCGGCCCAGATCAGGGCCGGACAGCCGACCACCGCCTGCTCGCCCGAGGTCGCCGCCCAGGCTCAGGAGATCGCCACGGACACCGCCGCGGTGACGGCGGCGACGAAGGACGCGAGCCACCCTGCCGGTCAGGACGTCGTGTACTGGATCGCGCCGGAAAACGGAGCCGCGAAGTCCTCCGAACCGCATGTTTTCCATCTCTGTGCAGCCGTGAGCCCGCTGAAGGACAAGACCGTCAACAGCGGCTCCGTAACGGAGGCCTATGCGCAGAACGCCATCCGCATCACGAAGCAGATCGAGATGGAACAGAAGCAATGCGGGTTCACCGCCTCGTCGCAGTGAACCTGCCCGAGCGATCGCCCGCGTCGCAGCCGGGTGACATTGCGCCTAGACCCTTCGAAGATTGACTGGGCGTTTCATCGTTTCACGCGAACGGCGAAACGCCCTTTCTATTCTACTTCTCCGAAACACCGGCCTCGGCGAAGCTCGCCATCCTGGCGTGACATTCCAGCGCCGAGCGAACGATGTTGACGGCAAGGCAGGCACCGGAGCCTTCGCCGAGCCGCATGCCGAGATCGAGCAGCGGCGGCAGGCCGAGCGCTTCGAGCAGGCGGCGGTGGCCGGCTTCGGCCGAGACATGGGCGGCGATGGTGTGGGCGAGGCCGGTCGGGTGCAGCCGGGCCAGGGGTGCCGCGGCGGCGGTGCACACAAAACCGTCGAGCAGCACCGGCACGTTGTTCTTGCGCGCCGCCAGCGTGGCGCCGAAGATGGCGGCGAGCTCGCGTCCGCCAAGGGCAGCCGCAATCTTCAGCGGATCGGACAGCGAATCGGCGTGGCGCTTGAGTCCTGCTTCGATGGCTACCACCTTGCGCTTCATGCCGGCATCGTCGACGCCGGTGCCGCGTCCGGTCCATTTTTCCGCGCCGCCGCCGAAGAGGGCGGTCGAGATCGCGGCGGCCGGCGTGGTGTTGCCGATGCCCATCTCGCCGAAGCAGACGAGATCGAGATCCTTGGTTACCGCGTCGTAGCCGGTCGAGACGGCGGCGAGGAAGGCCTTTTCGTCCATCGCCGGCACCTGTGTGAAATCGCCTGTCGGATGATCGAGATCGAGGGGAATGACGTCCAGCTTTGCTCCGGCAATGCGGGCAAGCTGGTTGATGGCGGCGCCGCCGCCGGCGAAATTCGCCACCATCTGCACGGTCACCTCAGACGGATAGGCCGAGACGCCCTGCGCGGTGACGCCGTGATTGCCGGCGAAGACAAAGACTTTCACCGCATCGAGCTTCGGCATGTCGCGGCCCTGCCAGCGGCCCAGCCAGGCGGCGATCGTTTCCAGCCGGCCGAGGCTGCCCGGCGGCTTGGTCAGAGTGTCCTGGCGTTTTGCCACGGCGCTGGCGGCAACGTCGCTGCCGGCGGGGAGGTCGAGGCAGGCGGCACGCAGGTCTTCGAGGGATTTGAACGAGGTCGATTGGGGGAACATGGGGGCAAGGTCTCCGAGAGAGAATCAGGATAGGCAAACGGAAGCGGCAAGCAGCACGGCGATCTCGCCGAGCTGCTGCAGCGCGCCGATCGTGTCGCCGGTCTGGCCGCCGATCTGGCTGAGGCAAAGCGAGCGGAAGGCGGCAAACAGCAAGCCGAGCAGGATGAGCGCCGCGATGGCGCCGCCGAGGCCGAGCGCCAGCAGCGCCACCGCGCCGAGCGCCGCACCGATGATGGCGGTCTCGGCAGTGACGGAGCCCGCATTGGCGGACAGGCCGTCGGCGCGAGCCGGTGGCAGAAGATGCATGAAGGCGCCGAACAGGCCGCGCGAGGCGGCATGCGCGGCAAGCAGCGCCAGGAGGATGTGGCCGGGACCGGCGAGTTCGGACAGCGCGCTCCAGCGGATGAGCAGCGAGATGCCGAGGGCTGCGGCGCCATAGGCACCGATGCGGCTGTCGCGCATGATTTCCAGTTTCCTGTCGCGCGTCCTGCCGCCGCCAAAACCGTCGGCGATATCGGAAAGCCCGTCCTCATGCAGGCAGCCGGTGACGAGCATCGTCGCGGCGAGCGTCAGCGCGGCAGCCGGGCCGCTGGCAAGACCCAGACTGTAGGCGATGGCGTAGACGAGCGCGCCGATGATCGCCACGGCCAGACCGGCGAAAGGCGCCGCCCAGATCGCATCCGCCAGGCCGCGGCCGCCGAAATCGCTCGAGGGCAACCTCAGTCGGGTGAAGAAGACGAGGCTGAGGCCGATATCGTCAAGCACCTGCCTAGGTGCGGAAGGGCCGCTCATGCGCCCCTCGCTATGGCGTGAAAGAAGGTGCCGCTGACATGGCCGCGCCGGTAGCCGGAGGCGCCGAGCGGGTTGCCCTGGCCATCGGCAAGGTCGGCCAAGGGCTCGTCATTGCCGGTGGCCGTCATCTGCGCATAGTGGAATTCGTGGCCGCGGATCAGCGTGCCCTCCGGTCCCAACGGGCAGGCGGCGCGCAGCCGCGCCTGGCGATAGCCGAGATTCATCTTGCGCCTGGCGAAGCTGGTCGAATGTCCAAGCAGGCCGAGCATCCTGTGGCTTGTCCCCTCCGCGTTTTCCAGTATTTCGCCCAGCACCATGAAGCCGCCGCATTCGCCGTGGACCGGCTTCGCCGCCGCAAAGCGCGCCATTGCCGCCTGGAAGTTCGTCGCGGCCGCGAGCTTGCCGGCATGCAGCTCGGGATAGCCGCCGGGCAGCCAGCAGACGTCGCAGTCCTGCGAGGGCCTTTCGTCGGCAAGCGGCGAGAAAGGCACGATCTCCGCGCCCGCCTTGCGCCAATGCGTGGCGACATGCGGATAGAGGAAGGTGAAGGCGGCGTCCTCGGCCAGCGCGATGCGCTGCCCGGGCGGCTGCAGCGCGTCACCGAAGTCGCCGGCCGCCGGCTCCAGCGGGGTGGCCAACGCCAAGATGGCGTCGATGTCGAGCGACTTTTCGACCATGTCGGCCAGCCGGTCGAGATGTGCCATCAGGTTCTCGTATTCGCCGGCCTGGACGAGGCCGAGATGCCGCTCCGGCAGGTTGAGCGTCGGATCGCGCAGGATTGCGCCGACCACGGGCAGGCCGATCGCTTCGATCGCGTCGCCGGACAGCCGGCGGTGGCGTTCGCTGCCGAGGCGGTTGAGCACGACGCCGGCCATGCGCACATCCGGATCGTAAGTGGCAAAACCCTTGGCGACGGCGGCTGCGGTGGTCGACTGCCCGGAAACGTCGAGCACCAGCAGCACCGGCAGGCCGTAGAGCCGCGCAAGATCGGCGGCTGAGCCCGAGTGGCCCTGCGCCGCGGGAATGCCGTCGAACAGGCCCATCGCGCTTTCGAGGATAACGTATTCGGCGTCGTCCGCGGCCTGGGCCGCCAGCGCGTTGAGGAGGGGAGGCGACATTGCCCAGCTGTCGAGATTGACGCCGGAAAGGCCGGTCGCGGCGGCGTGGAAGCCGGGGTCGATATAGTCCGGTCCGGACTTCGCGCCGCGCACTTTCAGGCCGCGCCGCGCAAGCGCGCGCAACAGGCCGATGGTGACGCTGGTCTTGCCCGAGCCGGAGCGCGGCGCGCCGATGATGATCGCGCGTGCCGTCATGCGCCGCCCGCCAGTGCCGCGCGCATGGCGACGATGCCGCCGACGACGATCAGCGCCGGCGAGGCAAGCCCGGCGGCAGCGGCCTCTTCAGCAATGGTCTCGAGCGTGGCGACGACGATGCGCTCCTGCGGGGTGGTAGCAGCGACGATCACCGCGGCGGGCGTCGTCGGCATGAGGCCGCCCTCGAGCAGCTTTGCCGCGATCACCGGCAGATTGGCCATGCCCATATAGACGACGACCGGCTGGCCGGTGCGGGCGATCGCCGCCCAGTCGATATCGTCATCCGTGCCTGCCGCATGGCCGGTGGCGAGAATGACGGCTTTGTTGATGCCCCGCATGGTGGCGGGAATGCCGGTGGCGGCCAATGCACTGAGGCCCGAGGTCAGGCCGGAAAGCACCCGGAACGGAATTTTCTCGCCTGCAAGCGCCAAGGCTTCTTCGCCGCCGCGGCCGAAAATATAGGGATCGCCGCCCTTGAGCCGCACGACACGGCGGCCTTGACGCGCCAGCCGCACCAGCAGGGCGTTGATATCGGCCTGCTTCATCGAAGGCTGGCCGCCGCGTTTTCCGGCGTAGAAGAGCTCGGCGCCCTGAGCGACCGCCACGACATCGGGCGAGACCAGCGCGTCATAGACCAGCGCGTCGCATTGCCCGAGCGCTGCCAGCACTTCCAGCGTCAGGCAGCCGGGATCGCCGGGGCCGGCGCCGGCCAGCCAGACATGGCCGGGCTCCAGCTCGCGCGGCTTGAAGTTCAGCCGCGCCAACGTCTGCTCAACCGTAGCCCGTCCGTTCATGTTGGCGCTGCCGTTCACAATCCATCCCGTCCGCGAAAACGCCGCTGGTAGTGGGCGTCGTAGAGTGAGCTTTCGCCGAAATCCTGCGCTGCGAGCGCGCTGCCGACGAAGATGATCGCCGTGCGCTCCATCGGGTTTTCCGCCAGCTGCGCTTCGATGGTGCCGAGCGTGCCGGTCAGGATGCGTTCGTCCGGCCAGGAGGCGCGGAAGACGACCGCGACCGGGCATTCGGCGCCGTAAAGCGGCGTCAGATCGGCGACGATGCGGTCGATGGCGTGGATGGCAAGATGGATGGCGAGCGTGGCGCCGGTGCGGCCGAAGCCGGCCAGCGTCTCGCCCGGCGGCATTTTCGAGGCGCGGCCGGAAACGCGGGTCAGCACAAGGCTTTGCGCGAGTTCGGGAATAGTGAGCTCGCGGCGCAGTGCCGCTGCCGCCGCCGCGAAGGAGGGCACGCCTGGGGTCAGCGTGTATGGGATGCCGTGCTTTCCCAACCGCCTGATCTGTTCGGCCACCGCGCTCCAAACGGAGAGGTCGCCGGAATGCAGGCGCGCGACATCCTGGCCGGCCTTGTGGGCGGCGACATATTCCGCCTCGATCTCGTCGAGCGACATCGGCGCGGTATCGATCAGTTTGGTGCCGGGCGCGCAATGTTCGAGCAGTTCCGGCGCGACGATCGAGCCGGCATGGAGGCAGACCGGGCAACTGGCCAGCAGCCGAGCGCCGCGCAGCGTGATGAGATCGGCAGCACCCGGACCGGCGCCGATGAAATGGACCGTCATGGCGCATCTCCGCTGATGGCTATGGCGCAGGTGACCGGGCCGACCACCGTGCGAGGCCCGAGCAGTCTTGCCCCGGCTCCGGCGACGGCGAGGGCGGACGCCTCCGAAACCGACGGCGTGCCGGCGCGGCTCTGCGAGAGATCCGAATGACTGAGCAGAGGCGCCACCTCATCCGGCCCTTCAGGCCACCTTCTCCCCTTGGGGGAGAAGAGACTGGCGGCGGCGCCTGTCATCTCCTCTCCCCTTGGGGAGAGGTCGGCCGAGCGAAGCGGAGGCCGGGTGAGGGGGAGTGACGGTTCGGAGCCGGAAGCATCAACCACTATTACGGGAAGGTTGAGTTCACGGCCGGCAGCGAAAATGGCTTCTTCGTTGCGTTTGAGTTCGGTCGTCGCCAGCGCCGAAAGCGCCGTCATCGCGAGGCCATGCGCTTCGAGCGCGGTCTCGATCGCCGCCAGCACTTCCTCGACGCTCACGCCCTTGCGGCTGCCGATGCCCGCGACCATCATGGTTTTGTCCAGCTCCACTGCGTGACCGGCATGGCTGGACGCCAGGCTTGCATCGAGCCGATAGGTGCGGCGCGCGACAGGGCGATGCGGGTCAGGTCGCCGCCGCGCCTGTTGTGCTGGTCGAGCAGCAGCGCTTCCATCTCAAGCGTCACCGCATTGGCGACGAGACGGCCGCCGGGACGGAGCGCCTTGATCGCCTTCTCCAGCACGCCGGCATCGCTGCCGCCGCCGCCGATGAAGACCGCATCCGGCGTTTCCAGTTTGGCGAAGGCCCTTGGCGCCGCGCCCTCGACCACGACCAGGCCGGGCGCGCCGCAATGCGCGGCGTTGCGGGCGATGCGGGCGGCGCGTTCGCTGTTGGCCTCGATGGCAATGGCACGCAGTGAAGGATGCGCCAGCATCCATTCGATGCCGATCGAGCCGGAGCCGGCGCCGATGTCCCACAACAACTCGCCGCGCCGCGGCGCCAGCGCCGACAGCGTGATGGCACGGATCTCGCGCTTGGTGATCTGGCCATCATGCTCGAACAGGTGATCGGCGAGGCCGACGGTCAAAGGCAGGACGCGCGCATCCGGCGTTGATTCAATTTCAAGCGCCAGCACGTTGAGCGGATTGATGTTTTTGAGATCGAAGGCGTCGGCGCTGGCCGTGCGACGCTTCTCGTCCTCACCGCCTAGCGCTTCCAGCACCGTCAGCCGCGACGGGCCGAAACCGAGTTCGTCAAGCAGCGTGGCGATGGCCGCTGGCGCATCGGCGTCGGAGGTAAGCGCTAGGATGCGCGCGCCGGGGTGGAGCAGGGGGCGGAGCAGGTCGATCGAATGGCCGTGCAGCGAGATCGTCTCCACCTCCTGCAACGCCCAGCCGAGGCGTGATGCCGCTAGCGACGGGGAGGAGGGCGCAGGCAGGACAAACAACTCATCCGGCTTGACTTTGCGGGCCAGCGTGACGCCGACGCCATGGAAGAACGGGTCGCCGGACGCGAGCACGCAGATTTTTTTGCCCTTGAGCGCCAGCACGTCGCGCATATCGGCATCGAAGGGCGTCGGCCATGGGCGCGCCTCGCCCTTGGCCAACGACGCGACAAGACTGAGATGCCGCTTGCCGCCGAACACGACCTCTGCCTGTGCGATGCGCTGCTTGGCCTCGTCGCCGAGACCCGCTACACCGTCCTCGCCGATGCCGACGATGGTGAGCCATTTCTGCGTTGGCTGCTTGTTTTTTGACATGCCGCGCCGCCCCTCATCCGCCTGCCGGCACCTTCTCCCCGTATAGTGACGGGGAGAAGGAGGTTGGCCGTAACGCTGGCGACCCCCTCTCCCCGTCCTTACGGGGAGAGGGTAAGGGTGAGGGGCAGCGCAGGCGCTGCACATCATGGTGCCCATGAAGAACATTCTGATCCTCGGCGGAACGACGGAAGCCCGGCAACTGGCGGCAAAGCTCGTCCGTCGCGAGGATTTCGCGGTCACCCTCTCGCTCGCCGGCCGCACCGAAAGCCCGGTCGCGCAAGGCGTGCCGGTGCGTGTCGGCGGCTTTGGCGGCGCCGACGGGCTGGCTGCCTATCTTCACGAGGAACATATCGATCTGCTGATCGACGCCACGCATCCATATGCTGCGCGCATCTCGGCCAATGCCGCCGAGGCCGCCGAGCGAACCGGCGTGCCGATCCTTGCCTTGAGACGGCCCGGCTGGGAGCCTGTCGCGGACGATCGTTGGACGCTGGTCGACAGTGTCGCCGAGACAGCAAGTGCGCTCGGCACGTCGCCGCGCCGCGTTTTTCTCGCGATCGGCCGGCAGGAGGCCGGCGCCTTCGAGGCCGCGCCGCAGCACCGTTACCTGATCCGCAGCGTCGATCCGGTCGAGCCGAAGCTCGCTGTGCCCGATGCGCTCTACCTGCTGGCGCGCGGACCGTTTCCGGAAGTGGATGAGCGAGCGTTGCTCAAAAAATACCGGATCGATGCCGTCGTCTCCAAGAACAGCGGCGGGGAGGCGACCTATGGCAAGATCGCGGCGGCGCGGGCGCTCGGCATCGAAGTGATCGTAATCCGCCGGCCAGCACTGCCGAAGGTTCCTTCGGCCGAGACCGTCGATGCGCTGGCGGCAAAGGTCGATCATCTTTTCGATCCCGTCGCCGAACGCGGCGTGTAGACCAGCGCGGGCCGTTCGCCGCGCTTGATGATGCGGGTCTCGGGCGAGCCGATGATGATGCAGGTCGACATGTCGGCCTTTGCCGCATCGGCGTCCGCGAGCAAAAACACCTCGATGCGCTCGTCGGGCCGGCCGGCGGCGCGGCCGAATATCACCGGCGTGGTGCCCGGCAGGATCGCCTTCAGACATTCGAAGGCGCGGCCGAGCTGCCACGGGCGGGCCTTGCTGATCGGGTTGTAGAGCGCGATGACGAAGCCGGCTCCGGCCGCCGCCAGCAGGCGCAGCTCGATCAGGTCCCAGGGCTTCAGATTGTCCGAGAGCGAGATGGCGCAGAAGTCATGGCCGAGCGGCGCGCCGATGCGAGCGGCGACCGCGAGCATGGCGGTAACGCCCGGAACGACCGAGAGGTCGATGGCGCGCCATTCGGCGGGCCCTGCTTCGATCGCTTCGCAGACGGCCGCGGCCATGGCGAAGACGCCGGGATCGCCGCCGGAAACGACGGCGACGCTGTGGCCCTCGGCTGCCTTGGCCAGCGCGTCGTTGGAGCGGGCGAGCTCTTCGCGGTTGTCCGAAGCGATGCGGGTCTGATCCGGCCGCAGTTCCAGCCGGTCGAGATAGGGCTTGTAGCCATAGAAGAAGGTCGCCTCGGCGACGGCATGCGCAGCCTGCGGCGTAACCTGGTCGGCATTGCCGGGGCCGAGCCCGATGACGGTAAGGCGGCCGCTCATGGCTTTGCCCCTGGCCGGGCCGACCAGCCGGCAACGAGCACGATGGCGAAGTAGGGGGCCTTGTCGTCCGGCTTTTCGGCGAGCCGCATCGAGACGCTGCCCGGCATGGTGCCGCGCTCGACATAGACGGCCTTGGCCAGCTTGCCGGTCGCTTCCAGCGCGCGGCGGATCTTCGGCAGGTTGCGGCCGACCTTCATGATCACGGCGGCATCGGTGTCGGCCAGCCGGCGGGTCAGCTCGAACTCGCTCATCGTGCCGGGCAGCACGGTCAGCACGTCGTCGCCCTGGACGATCGGCAGACCTGTCGCCGACCAGCAGCCGGACATGGCGGTGATGCCGGGGATGACTTCGGTCGGGAAGCGGTGCGCCAGGCGCACATGCAGATGCATGTAGGAGCCGTAGAAGAGCGGATCGCCTTCCGACAGCACCGCCACCATCCTGCCGGCGCCGAGATGCTCGGCGACCTGTTCGGCCGACTGCTCATAGAAATCAGTGATCTGCGCGCGGTAGTCGTCGTGATCCTTGTCGATCTCCGTCGTCACCGGATAGAGCAGCGGCAATTCCATCATATCCGGCCGGAAGCGCGCCTCGACGATGGCGCGCGCATTGCTGTTGTTGCCGCGCTTGGCGAAATAGGCGACGACATCGGCCTCGGCCAGCGCGCGCGCGGCCTTCAGCGTCAGAAGCTCCGGATCGCCGGGGCCGGTGCCGACGCCGACAAGCCGGCCTTTTGCCAAACCTTCTTTAACAGGCGCGTTCACAGGCCCGGCCTCGCCAAGGAATTGAGCGCGGCGGCGGTCATGGCGCTGCCGCCCAGCCTGCCGCGCACGATGGCGTAGGGCACGCCATAGGAATTCTCGGCCAGCGCATCTTTCGATTCTGCAGCACCGACGAAGCCGACCGGCATGCCGATGATCGCGGCCGGCTTCGGCGCGCCGTCGCGCAGCCTTTCCAAGAGATAGAAGAGCGCGGTGGGAGCATTGCCGATGGCGACGACCGATCCGGCCATGCGCTCGCCCCAGAGGTCGATCGCCGCGGCCGAGCGGGTGTTGCCGATTTCCTTGGCGATGTCATGCGTGCGCGGGTCGCGCAGCGTGCAGACCACCTCGTTGCCGGCCGGCAGCCGGGCGCGGGTGACGCCATGCGCGACCATCTCGGCATCGCAAAAAATCGGCGCGCCGGCGGCAAGCGCCGCGCGGGCCGCATCAACGAAATCGTTCGAGAAGACGAAATGGCTGGCGGCTTCGACCTGGCCGCAGGCATGGATCATGCGGATGGCGACATCGGCCTCGGCTTCGGAGAAGCGCGACAGGTCAGCCTCGGCGCGGATAATGGCGAAAGAGCGCTCGTAGATCGCCATCCCGTCATGGATATAGTCGTAGGCGGCCATTCACTGGTTCCGTCGATAGAGTTCAGCAACACTCGCCGCGCCAAGCCTTGCCAGGCAGGCAGCGGCGGTCTCGCCCGGATGTCTTTGCGCCCGCAGCGCGGCAAGGATGTCGGCGATGCCGCGCGCGGCGTCATAGCCCGGCCTGTATCCGGCAGGAAGGGCCTTTGCCGTCCCGTCCACGACAAGTCCGGCTCCGTTTTCGTCGCCGACCAATGTCAGCGCAGCGGTGCCCGGATGCGCGCAGCCCTTGGCGCAGCCGGAAATGTGGAGCGTCAGCGAGCTGTCGAGGAGATCGGGGCGTTGAGCAGCGATCGTCTCGGCGATGGCGCGTGTGGCGATGCGGCCGGAGGCGCAGGCCGGCGTGCCGGGACAGGCGGCGATGCGGGTGCGGGGGTCGGTGGGAGAGGTGACGAAGCCGAGGGTGGCGGCGGAGGCATCTAGTGAGACGCAGGCGTATGTGGAGAGGCCGAGGAAGAGCAGGGCGCGGCCAGGGGCGAGGCGGATTTCTGTGGCGCCGAGGTTAGTGGCTTGTGTTGCCAGGTCGATGAGGTTTTGAGCGGGCAAGCTGCCGTAGGGGAGGGCGATGCCGAGGGCGTGGCTGTTGCTCAAGTCGAAGAGGCCGACCGGCGAGCGACGGCGCTCTACGGCGCCCCCCTCTGTCCTGCCGGACATCTCCCCCACGAGGGGGGAGATTGGCAGCTCTGCCGATGGCGCCCTGCCTGCAACCTTGCTGCTCGGCTCGAGCTTGGCGATTGGCGAAACCGGCGGCGACGGCTCAATCTCCCCCCTTGTGGGGGAGATGTCCGGCAGGACAGAGGGGGGCGCGAAGGAACGCCAACCTGCGAGAGAGGCCAACTGCCGCTCCGTCAAATCCCGCGTATGCGCCTCGCGGCCTTTTTCGGCGACCATCCTGAGTGCCGCCACAGCAATGTCGCGTGCAGCATCCGCATCGACCGTCGCAAGCTGCTTTGCACTTCGCGCGTCGCCGGCAACCGATACGCTCCAAAGGGTATCCCCGCCAGCGCGCACCGCCTTGAGCCTCACATCGGCCGTCACGGCATCCATCGTAAGCTGCCCGCCGCCATCGACAACCACCGACACTTTCGGCCCCAGCCGTGCCGTCAGCCCAGCCTCTTCGATCGCCACCCTGATCCGCTCCGCCAGCGGACGCGGGTCGGCAATCTCTTGCGGATCGATCCCCGCCAGCGGCCCGATCTCAACCGGCACGCCGCTGCGCACCGCAATCCCCAGCGCATCCACTTCTGCCGCCAGCAGCCGGGCGCTTCCCGCTGTCAGGCCTCGGATCTGCAGGCTGCCGCGCGCGGTCACTTCCATGATGCCGTTGCCGTGGCGCAGGGCGGATTCGCCGAGTCCGATCAGCGACTTCGGCGAAAGTCCTCCAGCGACCGGGTTGAGCCGCACCAAAAGCCCGTCGCCGGTTTGCATCGGGGCGCTAAGAGCAGGGCAGGCGCCGCGGCGCGAGAAGGCGTTCATGTCGCCACCCCGCTCGCCTGGGCCTCGGCGATCAGGGCCGCGAGATCGTCGTCGATGGAATTGCGGAGTGGGTGCCAGAGGCCGCGTCGCCGCGCGGCGAGGAAGCGCTCGGCAATAACTTTTGCGGCGGCAGGGTTCTCGCGCAGCAGGAACGCGCGAACATCCGGATCGCCGAGATAGGCGTCATGCACGGCCTCGATCAGCGTGCCGGAAATGGCATGCGTGGTCTCGGCGAAGCCGACCAGACGGTCAACGGTTTCGGCGAATTCCGAGGCGCCGCGCGGGCCGTGGCGCATCTGGCCGGCGATGAAGCGCGGATTGACGGCGCGGGCGCGGACCACGCGCGAAACCGCTTCGCCGACTGAGCGCGGCTTCGGCTTCTTCGGATCGGTGGTGTCGAGCACGATGACATCGGCATTCCGGCCGAGCGCGGCAAGGGCGGCCGAAAAGCCGCCGATAAAGGCGACGTCGGCCGAGCCTTCGAGGATATCGCGGCCCGGGTCGTCGCCGGTGTGGACCAGGAGATCCGCCTCCGCGATCCGGCCTTCGAAGGCGCCGGGGGCGGAAATCGCTTCGCCGTCGGCACCGCCATAGGCGTGCGAGGTGGCATCGAGATAGGCGCGGCCGATCTCCTCGCGCACGCCCCATTCGCCGCGCGACAGCAACTCCTCGACGCCGGCGCCATAGGTGCCGGGCGAGGTGCCGAAAATGCGCGGGCTGACCTTGCCATGAGCGCGTGTCGCAGCGGCTAGCGGATTTTCCGAATCGTCCTCGTCGCGGCCGGCGACCGCGTTGGCGGCGGCGTCGATCAGCGCGATCTGGGTCGGGAACATGTCGCGGAACAGGCCGGAAATACGCCAGGTGACGTCGACGCGCGGGCGGCCGAGCGCTGCGGGCGGCAGCACCTCGATGCCGGTGACGCGCCCCGTTGCGGCATCCCATTGCGGTCGGCAGCCCATCAGCGCCAGGCCTTGCGCGATCTCCTCGCCGCCGGTGCGCAACGAGGCCGAGCCCCAGAGATCGATGACCAGCGAATGCGGCCAGTCGCCATGGCTCTGCATATAACTGCGCACCACTTCTTCCGCCGCCGCCTGGCCAAGGTCATAGGCGGTCGGCGTCGGCATGGTGCGCGGATCGGAGGTGAAGAGGTTGCGGCCTGTCGGCAGCACGTCGGAGCGGCCACGCGCCGGCGCGCCGGCGGGACCGGCCTTGATGTGGCGGCCGTCGAGCGCGGCGAGCAGGTTCGCTTTTTCGGCCGCCGCGCTTTGCCGGCGCAGCGGATCTGTCTCGTCTTCCGGCGCGCGGCCATAGACATGCAGCCCGTCCTTGACGGCGAAATCCTTCAGATCGCAGAGCCAGGCGTCGATGCGGCGCAGCGCTTCGTCGGGTTGATCGGTCTTGGCGACGCCGGCTTCCGAGGCAAGTCCGGTTTTGCGCGCCGTCTCGACGATCAGCTTTGCCAGGCGGTCGCGGCGGCGGCGGTCGAGGCCGTCGGCCTGGGCATATTCGTCGACCAGCCGCTCCAGCTTCTGTTGCGCCTCATCGAGGCCGGCGCCGGTCAGCGGCGGCGGCAGATGGCCGAGCGTAACGGCAGAGATGCGGCGCTTAGCCTGTGCAGCCTCACCGGGATTGGAGACGATGAAGGGATAGATGACCGGCAGCGAACCGGTGACGATCTCGGGGAAACAGGTGTCGGAGAGAGCGACGGTCTTGCCCGGCAGCCATTCCAGCGTGCCATGCGCGCCGACATGGACGATGGCATGCACGCCGAGCGATTTCTGCAACCAGAGCCCGAAGGCGATCAGCTCGTGGCGCGGAGGGAGCGTCGGGTCGTGGTAGTCGGCGCGGCGATCGGCGGAACGGCCGCGATCGGGGGCCAGTGCCACGGTGATGTTGCCGAAGGTGGCGGCGCGGAAGGGGAAGTGGGTTTCGGGACTTGCCTGCGGAGGTCGGCGTTCTGTCGCCCCCCTCTCTGTCCTACCGGACATCTCCCCCGCAAGGGGGGAGATTATTCCTTCCGCACGGCTTTCGCCAATTTTCGGACTAGCAAGGGGAGAGCCGGCGGCGGAGCTGCCAATCTCCCCCCTTGAGGGGGAGATGTCCGGCAGGACAGAGAGGGGGGCCTCGCGCAGACCTATCCCTTCTGCCTCTCCCCATGCTGCCTCCAGCGTATCGTGTGCAGTTGCAGGCAGTTCGGCCGAATAGGCTAGGTAGTCACCCAAAGAAAGGCCGTGCCCACCCACCTCCAGCGCATCCAACAACTCCCGCGGCGATTGCGGAATCCCGTCAATCGCATAGCCCTGTTCCTTCAGGTCATGAAGCATGGCGAGCACGCTTGACGGCACGTCCAGCCCAACGGCGTAGCCGGTCCGTCCGGGCGCGCTTGGGTAATCCGGGATCAGGACCGCAAGCTTGCGCTCAGCCCGCTCCGTCCTCTGCAGGCGAATAAACGCCCCAATGCGCTTGGCGACCTGAACGACGCGATCCGCCTCCGGCCGATTGGCAAAGGCGCGGAAGGCCAGCGCCGGATCGGTTTCGACCTCGCCCTTGAAGGAGATGGCGCCGGCCAGGATGCGGCCGTCGAGCTCGGGCAGGACGACATGCATGGCAAGATCGGCGGGCGCCAGGCCGCGCTGGTTGCTCTCCCAGACCTCGCGGCGCGTCGTGGCGACGATGACTTGGAACACCGGCACGCCGGCGCGGTCGAACAGGGTTTCGGCGCCGGGCTCCGCGCCGGAGGCGAACGCGGTGGCGGTGATGATGGCGGCGGGGTGCAGCGAGGCGATGGCGGTTTCGACGAAGGCGAGCGACGCCCGGTCCTTGAGGCTGGAGACGAAGATCGGCACGGGCATCAGGCGTTGCAGCTTCAACGCTTCCGCGAGAGCATCGATGGGCGCGACGTCTGCCGCCAACAGCATCGAGCGGTAGAAGAGGATGGGGATGACGCCGAACTTGTCGGCGTCGAGTTCTGTCGCCCCCCTCTCTGTCCTGCCGGACATCTCCCCCTCAAGGGGGGAGATTGCTCTGTCGTCGACGGTTTCGCCAATCGCGGATGCTGCAGATGGCTCTTTCGACGCCCTTGAAGAAAACGCGCCAGGGTCGATGACGGCTGATCTCCCCCCTTGAGGGGGAGATGTCCGGCAGGACAGAGAGGGGGGCGACGGATCGCCAACGCTCGGTAAGATAGGCTTCGCTACAACTCCCAGACCAGGCTGATAGTACCCAGCCTTCTGTACGCCGACCGGCTCAGCCACGGCCGCCTCAGCCCCCGCTAGCCTTGCCAGCCTTTGCACCAGCGCATTCATATTCGCCGGGCCGCCTTCGCGGAAATAGCCAAGCAGGGCGTCGAGCTCGGCGCGCGGCAGGGTCGAGCTTTCGATCAGGCGCTGGTCCTCGTCATGGCTTTCGCCTGGCAGCAGCGCCAGTTTTATGCCGCGTTCACGCGCGACCGCGGCGAGTTGGTCGCAGCCGTAGCGCCACCAGTCGTAACCGCCGAGGATGCGGACGAGGACGACCCTGGCGTGGCGGGCGACGCTGTCGATCCAAAGGTCCACCGACATCGGATGGCGCAGGTCGCGCAGCGCCGCAAGCCGCATCGATGGCAGCCGCTCCGCATCGGCCTTCCATGCGGCGGCCAGGCCGGCGAGATCGCTGTCGGTGAAGGACAGCGCCACAACATCCGCAGGCGTCTGCCTGAGGTCGATCGGCTCGGCGAGATCGTCGAGCGAAGCGGATGTGGTGGCGAGGATATGCATCGCGGTCCGGATTTTGCCTCAGCCGGCGAGAATACGCTCGATCGCCGGGCGGTTCAGCCCCTTGAGGCCGATAACGACGAGCCGCGAGCGGCGGTCGTCCTCAGCGGTCCAGGCGCGATCGTAGTAGTGATTGACGCGCGGGCCGACAGCCTGCAACAGAAGCCGCATCGGCTTGCCGCCGACCTCGACAAAGCCTTTGACGCGCAACACGTTTTCCTGCTCGGCGGCCAGGGCGACACGTTTTGCAAGCTCGTCCGGATTGGCGATCGACGGGATGTCGATGACGAAGGAATCGAAATCGTCGTGCTCATGGTCGAGCTCGTCGTCGTGATGGGTCTTGCGGTTCTCGATGTCGTCCTCGACGGCGAGGCCGAGGCCGAGCAGCACAGACGGGTCGACCTTGCCCTGTGCGGTCGGCACGACTTTCACGGCGCGCGCCACATGCTCGCCGATGACGGCGTTGGCGCGCTCAGAGCCTGCCGCATCCATCAGGTCGCTCTTCGACAGGATGATCAGGTCTGCGCAGGCGATCTGGTCCTCGAACACTTCCTCGACCGGATCGTCATGGTCGAGCGAGTCGTCCGCGGCGCGCTGCGCCTGCAGCACATCCATGTCGGAGGCCACGCGGCCGTCGGCCAGCGCCGGCCCGTCGACCACGGCGACGACGCCGTCGACCGTGACGCGGCTCTTCACCGTCGGCCATTGGAAGGCCTGGACCAGAGGCTTCGGCAAAGCGAGACCGGAGGTCTCGATCAGGATGTGGTCGACCTTCGGCGTGCGGGACAGGATCTGGTCCAGCGCCGGCACGAAATCGTCGGCGACGGTGCAGCAGATGCAGCCATTGGCGAGCTCGACGATGTTTTCCTCCGGGCAGGTGTCGACGCCGCAGCTTTTCAGGATCTCGCCATCGATGCCGACATCGCCGAACTCGTTGACGATGATCGCCAGCCGCTTGCCCTTGGCGTTCTCGAGCAGGTTGCGGATCAGCGTCGTCTTGCCGGCGCCGAGGAAGCCGGTGACGACGGTGCAAGGCACGCGGGAAACGGAAGCGTTCATGGTCAGTCCTTCAGCATGTCGAGGGGTGGGATGCGGGCAACCAGGCCGCGCTTGAGGGAATCGGGCCGGTCGCGCCAAGGGATGAGGCCATCGGTCGAGGTGGCGAAGAGCTTTGCGCCGGCGACGAGGTCGGCGCCGCTGGTCGCGGCCAGATCGCCGAAGACATAGCTCCAGCAGCCGTCGCGCAAAAGCGCCGCGCTGAGCCGGCGCTTACAGTTGCCGAGGCATTCGACGGTGCGGATGCGAATATTTTCGCTCGAGGCGGCACGGCGCGTGTCTTCGGCCAGCAGGGCGCCGGCGCGCGGATGGGCATCGGAACCGGTCTCGTCGCGGCAGGAAGAGCAGACGATGACGGTGACGCCTGCCAGCGCGTCGGGCTCGGACGAAATCTCCGCACTGTTTGCTGGGAAACTGCCGTTGCGATCCAAAACCAGGCTCCTTGCCCGGAAAACCCGCCGGGCATTCGGATACTTAAAGTCTCAGACGGCAGGTCTCCTGGCTCGCGGGTCGTCGCCTCAGATGCCGCCTTCCCGGGAACATCCCAGTGGTTTTCGGCCGGGGCTCGTCGCTTACAGTTGCGGGGACAGCCGCGGATTTGGGTTTTTAGGCCCGCACCGCATTCCCTCTTGGCTCCTCCCTTTGCCGGGAGAAGACCGTCTGTGGCGGATTTAGGCTTTTGCGGGCAGCGGTGTCAACGCACGGCTACGACACGGTCGTGTGGGTCAGCGCCATTACCAGCCCTCCCAGCCCTTCGGCGGCCTTGTCGGTTTAAGATATGTTCCCGCGAGGCGACGGGGCGGAGCGGCAGCCGGAAGCATGGTTGGCGAACAACCTCTCGGGCAGATCGGGCTCCACATCAAGATAACCCGGCTTCTATCCGATTCTGGTTGCTGATCGTCCAGCAGATATTGATCGCCAACCGTCAGCAGGCCACAGGACTGCTTGATGTCGTCGTCGATCTCTCCGTGTTCGGAGCCCAGCCAGCGCAGCAGCAAAAATGCCGCCGCGTCGGCGTCTACGCCGCCGCAGTAGATTACGGGTTTGGTGACTTCTACCCATTTCGACTGGGACGCAGCGTTTGCATCGAGCGTAGAAGACAGCGTTAGAGCTGCTACTACCAGACACTTGAACCATTGAGGGTCATCAAACCAAAGCTCGGTTCATAGCAAACTTTGTTCTATTTTTGTTCTTGTTGTTTGTCAACGTGCTGCTATGGCATCGCGATGTCGGCCAGCGCCGGTCCGAGGTCGCCGGCCGGTGTCACTTCGATCGCTTCCAAGCCAAGCCAGCCCTGCATTTGCTTCAACTCGTCGAAAAGCTGGGCGGCGGTGTCGGCGGGAGCACCGGCCTCGGCATAGGCCGCGTAAACGCGCAAGATGCTGGCGGGCCGGTCGGCGCGCAGATCGACACGAGCGACGATGCGGTCGCCGAGCAGGAATGGCAGCACATAGTAGCCGTATTGGCGCTTTTCGGCTGGCGTGTAGATCTCGATCCGATAGCGGAAATTGAAGAGCTTTTCGGTGCGCGTGCGTTCGAAAACCACCGGATCGAAGGGGGCAAGCACGGCGCGCGCCTCGATCCGGCGCGGGATGCGCGCGTCTTTATGACGATAAGCTGTCTTGTCCCAGCTTTCGACCTTCACCGGCAGCAATTCGCCGGCTTCGACCAGTTCCTCGATGCGGTCCTTGGTGTCGCCGGGCGCCAGGCGAAAATAGTCTCGCAGGTCGCCATAGGTGGCGATGCCGTGGGCGCGGGCGGAAATGCGCAGCAATTCGCGATGCGCGTCCTCCACCGAGGGCACGGGCAGGTCGAGCACGGCCTGCGGCAAAACGCGCTCGGGCAGGTCGTAGTAGCGCTCGAAGCCGCGCCGGTAGGCGGTGGTGATGCGGCCGGCCCAGAACAGCCATTCGAAGGCATGCTTGGCCTCGCTCCAGCCCCACCAGCCGCCATTGCCCTTGTGGCCTTCGATATCGGAGGCGGCGATCGGCCCGCGATCGGCGACCTCTTTATATATCTCGTCGATCATTTCCTTACGCTCTCGGCCCCATTTGGCCAGGCCGAGATACATCTCGTCGCCCTGCTCGGCGCGCTGCATACGCCAGCGCAGCAGAGGGTAGGTCTCGACGGGCAGGAACGACGCCTCATGCGCCCAGTATTCAAAGACGGCGCGCTTGCGGCTGACGGCGGCGTTGTCGAGCAGCGCAAGCGGGTAGGGGCCGAGACGCGAATAGAGCGGCATATAATGAGCGCGCACCACGGCGCTGACGGAATCGATCTGCAACAGGCCGGTCCGCGAAAGCACGCGCGCAAGGTGCCGGCGATCCGGAACCCCTCCGGGACGAGGGTCGTTGAACCCCTGTGCTCCAAGCGCAATACGCCTGGCCATGGCGAGCGAGATTTTCTCCTTCATCAAGCTGTCCTTGCCCCGATCGTCCGTTGGATTTTTAGCCGGTGATTCCGGCCATGCTAGCAGGCAAATGGCGGGAGATATGTCAGGAGAGAAAAGTGGAGTAAAAAGCGAAGGAAATCAAACAGGAGCGGATCGGACCAGTTTCTTCCGATAAGGCGTCCAGGGTCGCGATTTGAACAAGGTTTGACTTGCGTCACCGAAACCGCTGCGCTAACCCTCGCCGCGTTGCAGCATGGGCCTCCTTAAAACGGTTCAGCGGTTAAACTGTCACGCTTCCGCATTAGAGTTCGTTGCTGTAATCAACGTGAACTGCCCCGCCGAAGGAAAAGCCGCCGCATGAGCGCACTCCTGAGTTCATATCTGCCTATCGTCCTGTTCATCGCCGTGGCGATGATCGTGGGTTTGGCGCTCATCATCGCCCCCTTCCTGGTGGCCTACCGCAATCCCGATCCGGAAAAGCTTTCCGCCTATGAATGCGGGTTCAACTCGTTCGACGACGCTCGCATGAAGTTCGACATCCGCTTCTACCTGGTGTCGATCCTGTTCATTATCTTCGATCTCGAGGTAGCCTTCCTGTTCCCATGGGCGGTGTCCTTCTCCAAGCTCGGCATGCTCGGCTTCTGGTCGATGATGGTGTTTCTGGCGGTGCTGACGATCGGCTTTGCCTATGAATGGAAAAAAGGAGCGCTGGAATGGGATTGAACGACAGTTCAGGCACCCTCGTCGCGCCGAAGCCCAAGGGCATCATCGACCCCAACACCGGCAGGCCGGTGGGGGAGGACGATCCCTTCTTCCTCGAAATCAACAATGAGCTGGCCGACAAGGGTTTCCTTGTCACCTCGACCGAAGCGCTGATCACCTGGGCGCGCAGCGGCTCGCTGATGTTCATGACCTTCGGCCTCGCCTGCTGCGCGGTCGAGATGATCCACACCTCGATGCCGCGCTATGACTCGGAGCGTTTCGGCGTCGCGCCGCGCGCGTCCCCGCGCCAGTCCGACATCATGATCGTCGCCGGCACGCTGACCAACAAGATGGCGCCGGCGCTGCGCAAGGTCTACGACCAGATGCCGGAGCCGCGCTACGTCATCTCGATGGGCTCCTGCGCCAATGGCGGCGGCTACTACCACTATTCCTACTCGGTGGTGCGCGGCTGCGACCGCGTCGTGCCGGTCGACATCTATGTGCCCGGCTGCCCGCCGAGCGCCGAAGCGCTGCTCTACGGCATTCTCCTTCTGCAGAAGAAGATCCGCCGCACCGGCACGATCGAACGGTGAGCCTATGACCCTGGCGTTGAACGAACTCTCCACCTATCTCGGCGAGAAGCTCTCCGGCCGCATCGGCGAAGCCGTGCTTGCCTATGGCGAGCTGACGGTTCCCGTCGAGCCGGGCAATCTGATCGAGGTGGCGACGTTCCTGCGTGACGATCCGCGCTGCCAGTTCATCTCGATCATCGACATTTGCGGCGCCGACTACCCCTCGCGCGCCAGGCGTTTCGACGTCGTCTATCACCTTCTGTCGCCGAAGCAGAATGTTCGCATCCGCCTCAAGGTCCAGGCCGACGAGGAGACGCTGGTGCCGTCGCTGACCGCCGTCTATCCCGGCGCCGACTGGTTCGAACGCGAGACCTACGACCTTTACGGCGTGCTGTTCAGCGGCCATCCGGATCTGCGCCGCATCCTGACTGACTACGGCTTCGAGGGTCACCCGCTGCGCAAGGATTTCCCGCTGACCGGCTTCGTGGAGGTGCGCTACGACGACGAGGCCAAGCGGGTCATCTACGAGCCGGTCGAGCTCAAGCAGGAATTCAGAAACTTCGATTTTCTCTCGCCATGGGAAGGGACGGATTACGTCCTGCCGGGGGATGAGAAGGCGAAGCAGTGAGTAGGGAAGTAGTGAGTAGTCAGTAGGGAAGGAATTGGGAAAGCGGATCGAATCTTATCGTGACTTGGTGGTGTGGCAATCGGCAATGGTACTTGCCGAGGATTGTTATCGCATCACCAAAGGTTTTCCGAGAGACGAGATCTATGGAATGACCTCCCAGATGCGCCGCTCGGCGGTTTCGATCGCCGCGAACATCGCTGAAGGGTACGGTCGTGAGAATAGAGGTTCGTTCGTTCAATTTCTGCGCATGGCGCAGGGTTCATTGAAGGAACTGGAAACGCACATATTGCTGGCGTGCCGGATCGGTATGCTGGAAAGAGACAACGAGACTGAACTGCTACTGTGGTGCGAAGAGATTGGAAAAATGACGCGATCTCTGATCAGAACCGTGCAGGCCAAGCAGGCGGAATGAAGCAGGCATTGAGATTGATGATCACTACTCACTACTCACTACTGACTCTTCGCCAGAGGCGCCACGATGGCTGAAACCTCCGTCCGCAACTTCAACATCAACTTCGGTCCGCAGCATCCTGCGGCGCATGGCGTTTTGCGCCTGGTGCTGGAGCTCGACGGCGAGGTTGTCGATCGCGTCGATCCGCATATCGGCCTGCTGCACCGCGGTACCGAGAAGCTGATCGAGGCCAAGACCTACCTGCAGGCCGTGCCTTATCTCGACCGGCTCGACTATTGCGCGCCGATGAATCAGGAACATGCCTTCGCTTTGGCTGCCGAGCGACTGCTCGGCATCGAGGTGCCGAAGCGCGGCCAGTTGATACGCGTGCTCTATTCCGAGATGGGCCGCATCATGTCGCACATCTTGAATGTGACGACGCAGGCGATGGATGTCGGCGCGCTGACGCCGCCGCTTTGGGGCTTCGTCGAACGCGAAAAGCTGATGGTGTTCTACGAGCGCGCTAGCGGTTCGCGCATGCATGCGGCCTATTTCCGCCCGGGCGGCGTCCACCAGGACCTGCCGCAGAAGCTGGTCGAGGACATCGGCAAGTGGATCGACCCGTTCCTGAAGTCGATCGACGATCTCGACGCGCTCTTGACCGGCAACCGCATCTTCAAGCAGCGCAATGTCGATATCGGCACGGTGTCGCTGGCCGATGCCTGGGCCTGGGGCTTTTCGGGCGTGATGGTGCGCGGCTCGGGCGCCGCCTGGGACCTGCGCAAATCGCAGCCTTACGAATGCTATTCCGAGATGGATTTCGACATCCCGATCGGCAAGAACGGCGACTGCTACGACCGGTATCTGGTGCGCATGGAAGAGATGCGCCAGTCGGCCAAGATCATGCGCCAGTGCGTCGATCTGTTGCTCGGCAAGGAAGGCGCCGGCCCGGTGTCGAACCTGGACGGCAAGGTGGTGCCGCCGAAGCGCGCGGCGATGAAGCGCTCGATGGAAGCGCTAATCCATCACTTCAAGCTCTACACCGAGGGCTACCGCGTGCCGGCCGGCGAGGTCTATGTGGCCGTCGAGGCGCCGAAGGGCGAGTTCGGCGTCTATCTGGTCTCCGACGGCACCAACAAACCCTACCGCTGCAAGCTGCGCGCGCCCGGTTTCGCGCATCTGCAAGCCATGGACTTCCTGTGCCGCGGCCACATGTTGGCCGACGTCACCGCCGTGCTTGGCTCCCTCGACATCGTGTTTGGTGAGGTCGATCGCTAATGTCAGTCCGCCGCCTCGCAGATGCCAGCGTCCAGCCAGCTTCCTTCGCCTTCAGCAAGGCGAATGAGGCTGCGGTTCAGCAGTGGATCGCCAAATACCCAAAGGGACGCGAACAGTCGGCCATCATCCCGTTGCTGATGATCGCGCAGGAGCAGGAAGGCTGGGTCACCAAGGCGGCGATCGAGACGATCTCCGACATGCTCGGCATGCCGCGCATCCGCGGCCTCGAGGTCGCGACCTTCTACACGCAGTACCAGCTCAATCCGGTCGGCACGCGCGCCCATATCCAGGTCTGCGGCACCACGCCCTGCATGCTGCGCGGTTCGGAAGCGCTGATGGATGTGTGCCGGTCAAAAATCCATCACGACCAGTTCCACACCAACGACAAGGGCACGCTGTCGTGGGAGGAGGTCGAATGCCTCGGCGCCTGCGTTAACGCGCCAATGGTCATGATCTTCAAGGACACGTTTGAAGACCTGACGCCGGAGCGCCTGGCCGAGATCATCGATCTCTACGATGTCGGCAAGGGCGCCGAGGTGAAGCCCGGTCCGCAGAACGGCCGCCACGGCTCCGAGCCGGCCGGCGGTTTGAAGACGCTGACCAGCGAAAAGGCGATCCTGAAGTCGACGCGCGACAAGGAAGCCAAGGCTGCCGCGAAGGCGGCCAAGGATGCCGCTGCGGCAGCGCCGGCTGCGGCCGCCGCCAATGTCGTCTCGCAGGCGGCACCTGTTTCCACCGCGCCCGCGGCTCCGGCACCCGCCGCGCCGCCAGCTTCCGGCCCGATTGCGCCGTCTAAATCCGGCAAGCCGAAGACCGATGCGTCCGAGACCAGCCCGGCCTTGGCGACGCCGTCGCCGGTCAAGGTCGCTCCGGCCACCGAGAAGGCGGCCAGCGTCCGGGCGCCGCGCCATTCGGCGGCCAATGCCAATCAGGCTTCTCCGGAAGTCGAGGCGGTCTCCAAGCCGCGCAGCGGGCCGAAGAACAAGGCCGAACCGGCCGCCGCCTTCAAGGCGCCGGAAACCAAGCAGCCGGTCGCCAAGACGGCAAAACCTTCGCTCGAGGACAAGAACCGGCCGGCCGGCATCGAGCGCCCGGCGACGGTCGACGATCTCAAGCTGATCTCCGGCGTCGGGCCGAAGATTGAAACGACCCTGCATACGCTGGGCATCTACACCTTCGCGCAGGTCGCCGCCTGGAAGAAGGCCGAGCGTGAATGGGTCGACGGCTATCTCAATTTCCGCGGCCGCATCGAACGTGACGACTGGGTGAAGCAGGCCAAGGCGCTCGCCAAGGGCGGCGTCGCCGAATACATCCGCGTCTTCGGCAAGAAGCCGGTCTGAGGGACGACAAATGCTTCAGGACAAAGACCGCATCTTCACCAACATCTACGGCCTGTTCGACACGTCGCTGGCCGGCGCGCAGTCGCGCGGCATTTGGGACGATACGCCCGGCCTCATCGCCAAGGGGCGTGACTGGATCGTCAACGAGATGAAGGCGTCCGGCCTGCGTGGCCGCGGCGGCGCAGGCTTCCCGACCGGGCTGAAATGGTCGTTCATGCCCAAGCAGAGCGACGGCCGTCCGAGTTATCTGGTCATCAATGCCGACGAATCAGAGCCCGGTACCTGCAAGGACCGCGACATACTGCGCAACGACCCGCACACGCTGGTCGAAGGCGCGCTGGTCGCCGGCTTCGCCATGGGCGCGGTCGCCGCCTACATCTATGTGCGCGGCGAGTTCATCCGCGAGCGCGAGGCGCTGCAGCGCGCCATCGACGAGGCTTACGCGGCCAAGCTGATCGGCAAGGGCAACACCTCGGGCTACGATTTCGACGTCTATATGCATCACGGCGCCGGCGCCTATATCTGCGGCGAGGAGACGGCGCTGCTCGAAAGCCTGGAAGGCAAGAAGGGCCAGCCCAGGCTGAAGCCGCCATTCCCGGCAAATGTCGGCCTTTATGGTTGCCCGACGACCGTCAACAACGTCGAATCGATCGCTGTGGCGCCGACCATCCTGCGTCGGGGTGCCGCCTGGTTCTCGTCCTTCGGCCGGCCGAACAATGCCGGCACCAAGCTGTTCTGCGTCTCCGGCCACGTCAACAATCCGTGCACCTTCGAAGAAGCGATGTCGATCCCGTTCCGGGAACTGATCGAGACGCATTGCGGCGGTATCCGCGGCGGCTGGGACAATCTGCTCGCGGTCATTCCGGGTGGCGCTTCGGTGCCGCTGGTGCCGGCCGAGCAGATCATGGACGCGCCGATGGATTTCGACGCGCTGCGCGACCTCAAATCCGGCCTCGGCACGGCGGCCGTCATCGTCATGGACAAGTCGACCGATGTCGTGAAGGCGATCGCCAGGCTCTCCTACTTCTACAAGCATGAAAGCTGCGGCCAGTGCACGCCGTGCCGCGAAGGCACCGGCTGGATGTGGCGGGTGATGGAGCGGCTGGTGCGCGGCGAAGCGCAGAAGCGCGAGATCGACATGCTGCTCGACGTCACCAAACAGGTCGAGGGACACACGATCTGCGCGCTGGGGGACGCGGCGGCCTGGCCGATCCAGGGCCTGATGCGGCATTTCCGCGGCGAGGTGGAACGCCGTATCGACGAGTTTTCGCGCAACGCGCACCGGGTCGAGCCGGTGATGGTGGCGGCGGAATAAGACTTCGAAATACGGGCGCAAGCCCGAGACGGAAAGCAGGGGCGGGGCATACGAAGAAACGACCAGGAGATTTCTATGGCGCCGTATTCGATACCCTATCCGTTCATGCCTGATTTGGACCAGCTCGAGAAGATGAACCAGGACCTGACCAAGATGATGCCGACGGAGATGGCCAGCGCCGTCAACCTTCTGGCGCATCCGGTCGCGGGCGCGGCGGCGATGTCGGCGCTCGGCATCGGTTTTGCCAACCATGCCGTTGGCATGTGGATGGGCGCCTTCACCGGCGCGCTGGAAGCGTCGCAGCGCATGTTCCAACCCTTCCTCGACGATCTCGAGGCGCAGAGCGAAGCGGCCGCCAACGCGTCCAAGGCGCGCAAGGCGACCGAGACGCTGATCGCCGAGGCGCAGACCTTTGCCCGGGACGTGACCGACATCACGGCAAACGCGACCGAGAAGGCGCTCGACGCGACTGGGGCCGATATTGTCGCCCAACCGGCAGCGACCGGGTTGATGCCCGAGGATTTCAGGCAACCGAGGGCCGTCGACAAGCCGGCGAAGCCGTCGGACCTGAAGGCGATTTCGGGTATCGGACCGAAACTTGAGAAGGTGCTCAACGGTCTCGGGATCTGGACCTATGAGCAGATCGCGGCCTGGACGTCGCAAGAGATCGCCTGGGTGGAAGATTATCTGTCGCTTGCTGGCCGCATAGGCCGCGACGACTGGACTGCGCAGGCGGCGGCGCTCGCCGCGAAGTGATTTGAAAAGCCGGGCGCGGTGCAAACCGCGCCCGGAAGATGGATTGCGGACATCCGCAGAGGTTTGAGGCGAATGGCAAAGCTGAAGGTCGACGGGAAAGAGATCACGGTACCCGACCATTACACGCTGCTGCAGGCGGCCGAGGACGCCGGCGCGGAAGTGCCGCGCTTCTGCTTCCATGAGCGGCTGTCGATCGCCGGCAATTGCCGCATGTGCCTGATCGAGGTGAAAGGCGGCCCGCCCAAGCCGCAGGCGTCCTGCGCCATGGGCGTGCGCGACCTGCGCCCCGGCCCGAATGGCGAGCCGCCGGAAATCTTTACCAACACGCCGATGGTCAAGAAGGCCCGCGAAGGCGTGATGGAGTTCCTGCTGATCAATCATCCGCTCGATTGCCCGATCTGCGACCAGGGCGGCGAGTGCGACCTGCAAGACCAGGCGATGGCCTTCGGCGTCGATTCCTCGCGCTATCACGAGAACAAGCGCGCGGTCGAAGACAAATATATCGGCCCGCTGGTCAAGACGGTGATGAACCGCTGCATCCACTGCACGCGCTGCGTCCGCTTCACCACCGAAGTCGCCGGCATTTCCGAGCTCGGCCTGATCGGCCGTGGCGAGGATGCCGAGATCACCACCTATCTCGAACAGGCGATGACGTCGGAGTTGCAGGGCAATGTCATCGACCTTTGCCCGGTCGGCGCGCTGACCTCCAAGCCGTTCGCCTTCCAGGCGCGGCCGTGGGAGCTGACCAAGACGGAATCGATCGACGTCATGGACGCCGTCGGCTCGGCGATCCGCGTCGACTCCCGAGGCCGTGAAGTGATGCGCATTCTGCCGCGCGTCAACGAACAGGTGAACGAGGAGTGGATCTCCGACAAGACCCGTTTCATCTGGGACGGCCTGCGCACGCAGCGCCTCGACCGGCCATATGTTCGCAAGAACGGCAAGCTCGTTCCGGCAAGCTGGGCGGAAGCCTTCGCGGCGATCAAGGATGAGGTCGGCAAGACGGCGCCGGAGCGGATCGGCGCCATCGCCGGCGATCTCGCCGCGGTCGAGGAGATCTATGCGCTGAAGCTTCTGACGAGCGCGCTCGGCTCCAAGAACATCGACTGCCGCCAGGATGGCGCCGCGCTCGATCCGTCGCTCGGCCGCGCCAGCTATATCTTCAACCCGACCATCGAAGGCATCGAGCAGGCCGATGCGGTGCTGATCATCGGCGCCAATCCGCGCTTCGAGGCTTCTGTGCTCAACGCCCGCATCCGCAAGCGCTGGCGCGTCGGCAATCTGCCGGTCGGCGTCATCGGCGAGATCGGCGACACACGCTACGATTACGAGCTCATCGGCGCCGGTCCGGAATCCTTGAAGAGTCTTGCCGACGGCAACGGCAAGTTCTTCGAGGTGCTGAGCAAGGCCACGCATCCGCTGATCATCGTCGGCCAGGGCGCGCTGGCGCGCACGGATGGTACTGCGGTGCTCGGCCAGGCGGCAAAGCTCGCAACCGCCGTCAACGCGGTCACCGCCGAATGGAACGGCTTTGCGGTGCTGCACAATGCGGCGGCACGCGTCGGCGGCCTCGATGTCGGCTTCGTGCCGGGCGAGGGCGGCAAGAACGTCGCCGGCATGCTGGGCGACACCGACGTGCTCTTCCTGCTCGGCGCCGACGAGATCGACATGGCCAGGACCGGGGGCGCGTTCGTCGTCTATATCGGCACGCATGGCGATGCCGGCGCGCACCGCGCCAACGTCATCCTGCCGGCAGCCGCCTACACCGAAAAGTCGGGCACCTATGTCAACACGGAAGGCCGCGTGCAGCAGACCAACCGCGCCGGTTTCGCTCCCGGCGAGGCGCGCGAGGACTGGGCGATCCTGCGGGCGCTTTCGGATGTGGTCGGCAAGAAGCTGCCCTTCGATTCGCTGGCGCAGTTGCGCGCCAAGCTCTATGGGGAATTCCCGCATCTCGCCCGCATCGACCAGGTGCAGGCGGGCAGCGGTGACGACATCGCCAAGGTGGCGAAGCTCGGTGGCCGGCTGAACAAGGGAACCTTCACCTCGCCGGTGAAGGACTTCTATCTCACCAACCCGATCGCGCGGGCGTCGGCCGTGATGGCTGAATGCTCGGCGCTGGCCAAGAGCGGCTTCAAGCAGGCGGCGGAATAAGCATGGATACTTTCCTCTCGATTTACGTGCTGCCGGCGCTGCTAATCCTCTTAAAGTCGGTCGTGCTGATCGTCGTGCTTCTGATCGGCGTCGCCTACCTGCTCTATGCCGACCGCAAGATCTGGGCAGCGGTGCAATTGCGCCGCGGGCCGAACGTCGTCGGTCCGTGGGGAACGCTGCAGGCCTTCGCCGACCTTCTGAAATTCGTCTTCAAGGAGCCGGTGATCCCATCGGGCGCCAACAAGGGCGTGTTCCTTCTGGCGCCGCTGGTGTCGGCGGTGCTGGCGATTTCGGCCTGGGCGGTCATTCCGGTCAATGAGGGCTGGGCGATCGCCAACATCAATGTCGGCATTCTCTATGTCTTCGCCATCTCCTCGCTCGAGGTCTATGGCGTGATCATGGGCGGCTGGGCGTCGAATTCCAAATATCCGTTCCTCGGCGCGCTGCGTTCGGCCGCGCAGATGGTGTCCTACGAAGTCTCGATCGGCTTCGTCATCGTCACCGTGCTGCTCACCGTCGGCTCGCTCAATCTCTCCGACATCGTCATGTCGCAGCAGGATGGTCTCGGCACGCGGCTCGGCCTACCCAACACCTTCCTCGACTGGCATTGGCTGTCGCTGCTGCCGATGTTCGTGGTGTTCTTCATCTCGGCGCTCGCCGAGACGAACCGCCCGCCTTTCGACCTGGTGGAGGCGGAATCGGAACTCGTCGCCGGCCACATGGTTGAATATTCGTCGACGCCCTTCCTGCTCTTCTTCCTCGGCGAGTATGTCGCCGTCGTCCTGATGTGCGCGCTGGCGACCATTCTGTTCCTCGGCGGCTGGCTGCCGCCGTTCAATTTCGCGCCCTTCACCTGGGTCCCGGGCGTGATCTGGTTCGTGCTGAAGATCTGCCTGATGTTCTTTATGTTCTCGATGGTGAAGGCTTTTGTGCCGCGCTACCGCTACGACCAGCTGATGCGGCTGGGCTGGAAAGTGTTCCTGCCAATCTCGCTGTTCATGGTCGTGGCCACCGCGGCCTTCCTCAAGATCACGGGGTTTGCGTGATGTCCGCTCTGGCCCAGGCCGCAAAATCGCTGCTGCTGAAGGATTTCGTCAGCGCCTTCTTCCTGTCGATGCGTCAGTTCTTCGCGCCGAAGGAAACGATCAACTATCCGCACGAGAAGGGGCCGATCAGCCCGCGCTTCCGTGGCGAGCATGCGCTGCGCCGCTATCCAAACGGCGAGGAACGCTGCATCGCCTGCAAGCTGTGCGAAGCGATCTGCCCGGCGCAGGCGATCACCATCGAGGCCGGCCCGCGCCGCAATGACGGCACGCGCCGCACGGTGCGCTACGACATCGACATGGTGAAGTGCATCTATTGCGGCTTCTGCCAGGAAGCTTGCCCGGTCGACGCCATCGTCGAAGGGCCGAATTTCGAATTCGCGACCGAGACGCGCGAGGAGCTCTACTACAACAAGGAAAAGCTGCTCGCGAACGGCGATCGCTGGGAGCGGGAGCTGGCGCGCAACATCGCGCTGGACTCGGCGTATCGCTGACATTTGACGCATGGACGGGGCGAGGGCCCTCGTCTAAGGAACACGCGGCTTCGGTACCGGAGGCGGAACCAAGCCAGAGACAACGGAGAGGGCGAATGTCCAATCCGACAGGAACCCGGGGAATCCCATGCTGACTGGATTAGAGGCGGCTTTTTTCTACCTCTTCGCCTTTATCGCCGTGGCGTCGGCCTTCATGGTCATTTCGTCGCGCAACCCCGTGCACTCCGTGCTGTTCCTGATCCTCACCTTCTTCAACGCCGCCGGCCTGTTCATGCTGACCGGCGCCGAGTTCCTGGCGATGATCCTGCTCGTGGTCTATGTCGGCGCGGTGATGGTGCTGTTCCTATTCGTCGTCATGATGCTCGACGTCGACTTCGCCGAGATGAAGCAGGGCGCGCTGCAATATGCGCCGATCGGCGCGATGGTCGGGTTGATCCTGGCGGCGGAGCTGATCATCGTGCTCGGTGGCTACACATTTGCGCCGCAGCTTGCCTCGACGGTCGCCAAGGCCACGCCGGATCTTGCCACGCGGTCCAATACGGCCGCGCTCGGCGACATCCTCTATACGGACTACCTCTATTATTTCCAGATTTCCGGCCTGGTGCTCTTGGTCGCCATGATCGGCGCCATCGTGCTGACGCTGCGCCACAAGGAAGGCGTCAAGCGGCAGTCGATCGCCGCGCAGGTCGCCCGCACGCCGGCGACGGGCATGGAAATCCGCAAGGTTAAAACGGGCGAGGGCATCTGAGATGGTCGTCGGCATTGCACATTACCTGACCGTATCGGCGATCCTGTTCACGCTCGGCGTGTTCGGCATCTTCCTGAACCGCCGCAACATCATCGTCATCCTGATGTCGGTCGAGCTCATCCTGCTTGCGGTCAACATCAACTTCGTCGCTTTCTCGGCGGCGCTGCATGATCTCGTCGGACAGGTGTTCGCCCTGTTCGTGCTGACGGTCGCAGCCGCCGAAGCCGCGATCGGTCTTGCCATTCTTGTCGTCTTCTTCCGCAACCGCGGCTCCATCGCGGTCGAAGACGTGAGCGCGATGAAGGGTTGACGGGAACCATCATGTATCAGGCTATCGTCTTCCTTCCGCTGCTCGGCTTCCTGATTGTCGGCCTGTTCGGCAATTCACTCGGCGCCAAGGCTTCCGAATACATTACCTCCGGCTTCCTGGTGATCGCGGCTATCCTGTCCTGGGTCGCCTTCTTCACCGTCGGCTTCGGCCACGGCGAGGTTTTCACCGTGCCGGTGCTGCGCTGGATCCAGTCGGGCGGCATCGACGCCTCCTGGGCGCTCAGGGTCGACACGCTGACGGTGGTGATGCTGGTCGTCGTCAACACCGTTTCGGCGCTGGTTCACATCTATTCGATCGGCTACATGCACCACGATCCGAATCGGCCGCGCTTCTTCGCCTATCTGTCGCTTTTCACCTTCGCCATGCTGATGCTGGTGACCGCCGACAACCTCATCCAGATGTTCTTCGGCTGGGAAGGCGTCGGCCTCGCCTCCTATCTACTGATCGGCTTCTGGTACAAGAAGCCGTCGGCCAATGCCGCGGCGATCAAGGCTTTCGTCGTCAACCGCGTCGGCGACTTCGGCTTCGCGCTCGGCATCTTCGGCGTGTTCGTGCTGTTCGGCTCGGTCAACCTGAGCACCGTGTTTGCCAATGCGGCGTCGTTCCTGCCGGCCGAAGGCGCGCCTCCCGGCGCCGCCGTGCTTACTTTCCTCGGCTATGCGCTCGACAAGCAGACGGCGCTGACCGTCGTCTGCCTGCTGCTCTTCATGGGCGCCATGGGCAAGTCGGCGCAGGTGCCGCTGCACACCTGGCTGCCGGACGCCATGGAAGGCCCGACACCGGTCTCCGCGCTGATCCATGCCGCGACCATGGTGACCGCCGGCGTGTTCATGCTGGCGAGGCTGTCGCCGCTGTTCGAGTTGTCGCACACGGCGCTGACCGTCGTCACCTTCATCGGCGCCTTCACCGCCTTCTTCGCGGCGACCGTCGGCCTGGTCCAGAACGACATCAAGCGCGTCATCGCCTATTCGACCTGCTCGCAGCTCGGCTACATGTTCGTGGCGCTCGGCGTTGGCGCCTATGGCGCGGCGATCTTCCATCTGTTCACGCATGCCTTCTTCAAGGCGCTGCTGTTCCTCGGCTCCGGTTCGGTCATCCATGCCGTGTCCGACGAGCAGGATATGCGCAAGATGGGCGGGCTGCGCAAGTTGATCCCCGCCACCTACTGGATGATGATCGTCGGCACGCTGGCGCTGACGGGCGTGGGGATCCCAGCGACGGTGATCGGCACTGCCGGCTTCTTCTCGAAGGACGCCATCATCGAAACCTCCTTCGCCAGCCACAATGCGGTCGCCGGCTTCGCCTTCATCCTGCTGGTGGTCGCTGCCTGCTTCACCAGCTTCTACTCCTGGCGCCTGATCTTCATGACCTTCCACGGCGAGCCGCGCGCCAGCCACGAAGTCATGCACCATGTCCATGAATCGCCGCCGGTGATGCTGGTGCCGCTCTATGTGCTGGCAGCCGGCGCGCTGTTCGCGGGCATCATCTTCCACGGCGCCTTCATCGGCGAGGGCTATGCCGAATTCTGGAAAGCGTCGCTGTTCACGCTGACGGACAACCACATCCTGCACGAGATCCACGAGCTGCCGCTCTGGGTGGAACTGGCGCCGTTTGTCGCCATGGTGATCGGGCTTGCGGTTGCCTGGAAGTTCTACATCCGCTCGCCGGAACTGCCGCGAAGCGTCGCCGCCAACCACCGCCTGCTCTACGGCTTCCTGCTCAACAAGTGGTATTTCGACGAGCTCTACGACTTCCTGTTCGTGCAGCCGGCCAAGCGCCTCGGCAGGTTCCTGTGGAAGACCGGTGACGGCACGATTATCGACGGCCTCGGGCCCGACGGCATCTCGGCGCGCGTCATCGATGTCACCAACCGCGTCGTCAAGCTGCAGACCGGCTATCTGTACCACTACGCCTTCGCCATGCTGATCGGTGTGGCCGCTCTCGTCACCTGGATGATGCTCTGATGACCGCTTGGTCCAACCTCCTGTCGCTGGTCACCTTCCTGCCGCTGGTTGGTGTTCTCTTCATTCTGCCGATCAGCGACGACAGCGAAAACGCGCGCCGCAACATCCGCGGCATCGCGCTTGCGACGACCACTTTCACCTTCCTGGTGTCGCTGTTCATCTGGAAAGGCTTCGACAATTCGCAGGCCGGCTTCCAGTTCGTCGAGAAATACGCCTGGTTGGATTCGGGCATTTCCTACCACATGGGCGTCGACGGCATCTCGATGCTGTTCGTCATCCTGACGACCTTCCTGATGCCGCTTTCCATCCTCGCCTCCTGGGAAGCGATCGAGAAGCGGGTCAAGGCCTATATGATCGCCTTCCTGATCCTCGAGACGCTGATGATCGGCGTGTTCTGCGCGCTCGACATCGTCTTGTTCTACGTCTTCTTCGAGGCCGGCCTGATCCCGATGTTCATCATCATCGGCGTCTGGGGCGGCAAGCGGCGCGTCTATGCCTCGTTCAAGTTCTTCCTCTACACGCTCGCCGGCTCGGTGCTGATGCTGCTCGCCATCATGGCGATGTTCTTCCAGTCCGGTACGACCGACATCACCACGCTTCTGACGCATCACTTCCCGGCCAACATGCAGACCTGGCTGTGGCTGGCCTTCTTCGCCTCCTTCGCGGTGAAGATGCCGATGTGGCCGGTGCATACATGGCTGCCCGACGCTCACGTCGAGGCGCCGACGGCAGGCTCGGTGATCCTGGCCGCCATCCTCCTGAAGATGGGCGGGTATGGCTTCCTGCGCTTCTCGCTGCCGATGTTCCCGGAAGCGTCGGCGATGTTCGCGCCGCTGGTGTTCACGCTCTCAGTCGTGGCCATCATCTACACCTCGCTGGTGGCGCTGATGCAGGAGGACATGAAGAAGCTGATCGCTTATTCGTCGGTTGCGCACATGGGTTTCGTCACCATGGGCATCTTCGCTATGAATCAGGAGGGCGTGCAGGGCGCGATCTACCAGATGCTCAGCCATGGCCTCGTTTCGGGTGCGCTATTCCTGTGCGTCGGCGTCATCTACGACCGCATGCACACGCGCGAGATCGACGCTTATGGCGGTCTGGTCAACAACATGCCGAAATACGCCACCGTGTTCATGATCTTCACCATGGCCAATGTCGGCCTTCCCGGCACCAGCGGCTTCATCGGCGAATTCCTGACCATGCTTGGCGTGTTCAAGGTCAACACCTGGGTGGCGTTCTTCGCCGCCACCGGCGTCATCCTGTCGGCGGCTTACGCGCTATGGCTCTATCGGCGGGTCATCTTCGGCGCGCTGACCAAGGACAGCCTGAAAAACCTGCTCGATCTGTCGCCGCGCGAAAAGGCGATCATCTACCCGCTGGTGGTGCTGGTCATCTTCTTTGGCGTCTACCCGGCGCCGGTGTTCGACGCGACTGCCCAATCGGTCAAGTCGCTCGTCACCAACGTCACCGCATCCATCAATTCCGCGCAGACCGCGGCGGCGAACTGACTGGGGAATAGACCATGACGCCGGACCTTATCTCCAGTCTTTCGCTCTCGACGCCGGAACTGATCCTGGCCGTCGGCGCGCTGGTGCTCCTGATGATCGGAGCCTATTCGCGATCCAACAACACCATGACCGTGACCGGCTTGGCCGTTCTTGTTCTGGTGGTGGCCGGACTGTGGCTCGTCTTCTCCGGCGGACAGGGCGCTGCCTATGGCGGCGCCTTTGTGCAGGATGCCTTCGGCGCTTTCATGAAGATACTGGCGCTGATCGGCTCGGCGGTGACGCTGGTCATGTCGATGCGCTTTGCGCGTCAGGAGCATTTCGACAAGTTCGAATTCCCGGTGCTTATCCTGCTCTGCACGCTCGGCATGCTTCTGATGATCTCGGCCAACGGCATGATCGGGCTTTATCTCGGGCTCGAGCTGCAATCGCTGGCGATCTATGTGCTGGCGGCGATCAACCGCGACAACCTGCGCTCGACCGAAGCGGGCCTGAAATATTTCGTCCTCGGCGCGCTGTCCTCGGGCATGCTGCTCTACGGCATCAGCCTCGTCTATGGGTATACCGGCAACACCGGCTTCCAGGAGATTGCGACGGCTCTGGGCAGCGGCGAGCGCCAGCTCGGCCTTGTCTTCGGCCTGGTGTTCGTGCTAGCCGGCCTCGCCTTCAAAATCTCGGCCGTCCCGTTCCACATGTGGACGCCGGACGTCTATGAAGGCGCGCCGACCCCAATCACCGCCTTCCTGGCGGCGGCTCCGAAGATGGCGGCGATGGCGCTAATCGTGCGCGTCACCATGGGCGCCTTCAAGCCGATCGCTTCGGATTGGCAGCAGATCGTGGTCTTCATTTCGATCGCCTCGATGGCGCTCGGCGCTTTCGCCGCCATCGGGCAGACCAACATCAAGCGCCTGATGGCCTATTCCTCGATCGGACATATGGGCTACGCGCTGGTCGGCCTTGCGGCCAACAGCCAGGCCGGCGTGCGCGGCGTCGCCATCTACATGCTGATCTACCTGGTGATGACGCTCGGCACCTTCGCCTTCATTCTCGCCATGCGGCGCAAGGAAGGCAATGTCGAGCAGATCAGCGATCTTTCCGGGCTTGCCTCGACCAACCCGGTCATGGCTACCATCCTCACCATCCTGATGTTCTCGCTGGCCGGCATTCCGCCGCTCGCGGGCTTCTGGGGGAAGTGGTACGTGTTCCTCGCCGCCATCAACGCGCATCTCTACGCGCTGGCGATCATCGGCGTGCTGGCCTCGGTGGTGGGCGCCTACTATTACCTGCGCATCA
This sequence comes from Mesorhizobium sp. WSM3859, assembly GCF_002295065.1. Classification (GTDB taxonomy): domain Bacteria; phylum Pseudomonadota; class Alphaproteobacteria; order Rhizobiales; family Rhizobiaceae; genus Mesorhizobium. Next base: position 439,042 of record NZ_NSGG01000001.1, on the reverse strand, counting down.
TCAAGATCATGTGGTTCGACGAGCCTGTCGGCGGCTTCGTTCCGATGGCCAGCGAGCTGCGTCTCGTGCTCGGCGTCAGCGGCGCCTTCGTGCTGTTCTACGTGCTGATCGGCGGACCGATCGGCAGCTATGCCGAAGCTGCCGCCAAGACGTTCTTCTGACGGGATGGCGTTTCGGCTGGCTCCAACCGCGGCGTCGGAGGGGTTCCGGCTCGAGGCGCATGACAGCGTCGGCTCCACCAACGCGCTGGCGCTGGAACACGCGCGCGCCGGCGATCCCGGCAAGCTCTGGGTCGTGTCGAAGAAGCAGGAGAGCGGTCGCGGCCGGCGTGGCCGCGCCTGGGCGACGCCGGAAGGCAATCTTGCGGCGACATTGCTCGTGGTTCCGGGCGGCGAGCTTCGGCTGGCCGCGACGCTTGGCTTCGTCGCGGGGCTGGCGCTGGCCGACGCGCTCGATGCCGTCGTGCCGAAGGGCCGGATCGCGGTCGCCTTGGATGGCGCTAGCCAGGGTCGCAACCGCTTCGAGCTGAAATGGCCTAACGACGTGCTGGCTTCGGGCGCCAAGCTTGCCGGCATCCTGCTGGAATCGGCGATGCTCGAGGGCAGCCGTTTCGCCGTCGCCATCGGCATCGGCGTCAATGTCGTGGCTTATCCCGAGGACTTGCCTTATCCAGCGACCTCGCTGAGCGCGCTCGGCGCCGATTGCGACGCCGAAACGCTGTTCCTGGCGCTTTCGGACGCCTGGAGCGAGAATGCCCGGATCTGGGATGACGGGCGCGGGCTCGATGCCATCCGGAAGCGCTGGCTTGCCCGCGCGGCGGGGCTTGGCGGCGAGGTTGCTGTCAGAATTGACGGCAATGTGGTGCGCGGCGTCTTCGAAACCATTGACGAGGACTGCCGTTTCGTGATCCGCGACAATGAAGGATCGGTTTTGACGATCGCGGCCGGCGACGTGCATTTCGGCGCGGTCGCCTCGGCCAGGGCATAGTTTTTGTTCTTGCGCAATTCCGGACGGAAAATCCTGATACGCTTTTCCCGGAATTGTTCTAACGGCTTGGCCGAAGCGGCCAGGAAGGAAAGGATTCATGGCGAATAAGGAAAACGCCGAGCTCGTTTTCGCGCCGCTGGGCGGCGTCGGCGAGATCGGCATGAATTTCGCCCTTTACGGCTATGGGCCGGCGGATGCGCGCGAATGGATCGTCGTCGATGTCGGCGTCACCTTTCCGGACTCGGCACATCCGGGCGTCGATCTCATCCTGCCCGATACGCGCTTCATCGAGGAGAACATCGACGGCTTGCGCGGCATCGTCATCACCCACGCGCATGAGGACCATTACGGCGCGCTGCTCGATATTTGGCCGAGGCTCAAAGCGCCGGTTTGGATGACGCCGTTCACCGCAGGCTTGCTGGAAGCCAAGCGGCAGGGCGAGCAGAACGCTCCGAAGATTCCGGCGTCGATCTACCGGGCCGGCGAGAAATTCACCATCGGACCTTTCGAGATCGAGGCCATTCCGGTGGCGCACTCGATTCCCGAGCCGATGTCGCTGGCGATCACCACGCCGGCCGGCACCGTCATCCATACCGGCGACTGGAAGATCGACCCCGAGCCGACGATCGGTCCGAAGACCGACGAGGCGCGGTTCCGCACCTATGGCGACAAGGGCGTGCTGGCGCTGATCTGCGATTCCACCAACGCGTTGAGGGAAGGGGAGTCGCCGTCGGAAGTGGCGGTGGGCGAAGGCCTGAAGGGCGTCATCGAGAAGGCCAAGGGCCGCGTCGCGGTCACCACTTTCTCCTCCAATGTCGGGCGCATCGTCTCGATAGCGCGCGCGGCGCGCGATGCCGGCCGACAGTGCCTGGTGCTCGGCCGCTCGCTGAAGCGCGTCATCGATGTGGCGGGCGAGCTCGGCTATATGGATGGCCTGCCGGAGTTCATCGCCGAGGAAGACTATGGCTATATCCCGCGCGAGAACCTGGTGATCATCTGCACCGGCAGCCAGGGCGAGCCGCTCGCCGCGCTTGCAAAGATGTCGCGCGACGAGATGAAGTCGGTGGCGCTGACGGCCGGCGACACGGTGGTGTTTTCCTCGCGCACCATTCCCGGCAACGAGAAGGCGATCCTCGAGATCAAGAACCGGCTGATCGACCTCGGCATGAAGATCATCGAGGACGGCGACGCGCTGGTGCATGTGTCGGGCCACCCGCGCCGCAGCGAATTGCGCAAGATGTATGAATGGGTGCGGCCGCAGATCGGCGTTCCGGTGCATGGCGAGGCGGCGCATCTGGTGGCGCAGGGCTCGCTGATGTCGATGTCGGGCATCGGCCAGGTGGCGCAGGTGCGCGACGGCGACATGCTGAGGCTCTGGCCCGGCCCGGCGACGATCATCGACCAGCTGCCGTTCGGCCGGCTGTACAAGGACGGGTTCTTGATCGGCACCGACCAGGCGATGGGCATACGCGACCGCCGAAAGCTCTCCTTCGCCGGTCATGTCGCGGTCAATGTCGTGCTCGACGACAAATATGAGCTTGCCGGCGACCCCGACCTGGTGGCGATCGGCGTGGCCGAGGCGGATGCCAGCGGCGAAACGCTGGAAGACCTGATGCTCGATGCGGCAATCGGCGCCGTGGACTCCATTCCGCGCCAGCGCCGAAAAGACCTCGACCTGGTACAGGAAGCAGTGCGTCGCGCCGTGCGCGCCGCCGCCAACGAAGCCTGGGGCAAGAAGCCGCTGGTGACGGTGTTTGTTACGCGGTGAATGGTGAGTGGTGAGTAGTGAGTGAGTAGTGAGTAGTGAGTAGTGAAATCCGCTGTTCGGTGCGCCAGGCAACCATTCACCATTCACCATTCACTACTGACTACTCACTACTCACTGCACTTTGGAGCCCATTATGCTTGGACGCCTGAACCATGTCGCCCTTGCCGTGCCGGATCTCGCCGCGGCGACAGCCGCCTATCGCGATACGCTGGGCGCGCGATTGAGCGCGCCGCAGGCGCTGCCGGAGCATGGCGTGACGGTGGTGTTCGTCGATGTCGGCAACACCAAGATCGAGCTGCTGGAGCCGCTGGGTGAAGCTTCGCCGATCGCGGCTTTCCTGGAGAAGAATCCTTCAGGCGGCATGCATCATGTCTGCTACGAGGTCGACGATATCCTGGCTGCCCGCGATCATCTGAAGGCGAGCGGCGCGCGCGTGCTGGGCGACGGCAACCCGAAGACCGGCGCGCATGGCAAGCCGGTGCTGTTCCTGCATCCCAAGGATTTCTTCGGCACGCTCGTCGAACTGGAGCAGGCATGAACTGGGTGCTGCTCGTCGCGCTTTTCTTCGTCACCTGGTGGCTGGCGCTGTTCATCGTTCTGCCGTTCAGCCTGCGCACGCAGGACGACGACAAGGATGTCACGCTTGGCACGGTTTCCAGCGCGCCGCGCGGGCCGCATATGCTGCGCGCCTTCCTGCGCGCGACGCTCGTGACGGTGGTCGTGATGGGCACTTTCTACGGCCTGACGATGGGGCTGGGGTTCAGCTTCGACGACATCATGCGGATCATGCCGGACTTTAGTCCGAATACCCATCACTGACGCTGAAGACACAGTCTCCGCAAGTATTGAGCAGCATACGCGCGCGAAGGTTGAAATCGGAAGCCGGCTTCCGATTTTGGTGATTATCCGTGGCTGACGCTATCTGGCAGCTGGCTGTGCTAAGCAGATGATTGCACAAAAAAAATGCAAGGCACGAGGCCTTGCAATTTAAACGCGTCCGATCCGTTTCCGGTGTCCGGCGGCAGCGAGTTACCGCGCCTAGATCGCATCCTCCCAAGACTTTGACCGCGTAGGAGAGCAGATTTTTCTCCGCCCTCTCGGTTATCGGCGCACACTAGACCAAGGCAGGTGAAAATGTCACGAAGAATTTTGCCCGGAAACGGGCAATATCGTGCTGCACTGCACAATAGTGCGGCAGGGCTTGCTTGTGAATCGATCAAATAGCCATTTGAGGCACTTTACCGCCAAAAATCCCTTTTTTGGTAGGGCGCAGAAGGCCCGACACTTTGAGGCACTCGGGTTTCAATTCGGCCATGAAATGGCTATGAAGCCCGGGCAAGCAGCCTAAGGCGCGCCGATTCCCGCGCCGCCATCTTCATTCACGGACCAGTCCATGCGTTTGTCGCGCTATTTCCTGCCCATTCTCAAAGAAAATCCCCGCGAGGCCGAAATCGTCTCGCACCGGCTGATGCTGCGCGCCGGCATGATCCGCCAGCAGGGACAGGGCAGCTTTTCGTGGCTGCCATTGGGCAAGCGCGTGCTGGACAAGGTTTGCCAGATCATCCGCGAGGAGCAGAACCGCGCCGGCGCGCTGGAAATCCTGATGCCGACCATCCAGTCGGCGGATCTGTGGCGGGAAAGCGGCCGCTACAACGACTACGGCAAGGAGATGCTGCGCATCAAGGATCGTCAGGACCGCGACATGCTCTACGGTCCGACCAACGAAGAGATGGTCACCGAGATCTTTCGCGCCTACGTCAAGTCCTACAAGGACCTGCCGCTCAATCTCTACCACATCCAGTGGAAGTTCCGCGACGAGGTGCGGCCGCGCTTCGGCGTCATGCGCAGCAGAGAGTTCCTGATGAAGGACGCTTATTCCTTCGACCTCGATTTCGAGGGCGCCAAGGCCGCCTACAACCGCATGTTCGTCTCCTATCTCAGAACCTTCACACGCATGGGCCTGCAGGCCATCCCGATGCGCGCCGACACCGGCCCGATCGGCGGCGACCTCAGCCACGAGTTCATCATCCTGGCCGAGACCGGCGAGAGCCAGGTGTTCTGCGACCGCGCCTATCTCTCGCTAGACGTGCCGGGCGCGAACACCAACTTCGCCGACGATGCCGAGATCGGCGGCATCGTGCAGAAATGGACGACGCCTTACGCGGCCACCGACGAAATGCATGACGAGGCAGCCTGGGAGAAAGTCGCCGAAGGCGACCGGCTCTCGGCGCGCGGCATCGAGGTCGGCCACATCTTCCATTTCGGCGAGAAGTATTCCAAGCCGATGAACGCCAAGGTGACCGGGCCCGACGGTAAGGACCATTACGCCTCGGGCGGCTCCTACGGCATCGGTCCGTCGCGGCTGGTCGCGGCGATCATCGAGGCGAGCCATGACGAGAACGGCATCATCTGGCCGGAAGCGGTGGCGCCCTTCGACATCGGCCTGATCAACATGAAGGTCGGCGACGGCGAATGCGACCGCGTCTGCGACGATCTCTATGGGGCGCTGACTTCGGCCGGCAAGGACGTGCTCTATGACGATACCGACCAGCGGCCGGGCGGCAAGTTCGCCACCGCCGACCTGATCGGACTGCCGTGGCAGGTGATCGTCGGTCCGCGCGGCGTGGCGGCGGGCGAGGTCGAGATCAAGAACCGCAAGTCGGGCGAGCGCGAGACGCTGCCGATCGCCGAGGCCAAGAAGCGCCTGGGTATCGCCGCATGAGCGAGGCGGCGACAGCGGCCAGGTCAGGGGCGGGCGCCTTTTCCGGGTTCGAGCGCATGGTGGCTTGGCGCTATCTGCGCTCGCGGCGCAAGGAAACGGTGATCTCCGTCATCGCCTCGATCTCCTTCCTCGGCATCATGCTCGGCGTCGCGACGCTGATCGTCGTCATGGCGGTGATGAACGGTTTTCGCGCCGAGCTGCTGACGCGGATCCTCGGCGTCAACGGCCATCTCATCGTGCAGCCGCTCGATTCGCCGCTGGAGGATTACGCTGAGGTAGCGAGCCGCATCAACGGTGTGTCGGGTGTCAAATACGCCATTCCGCTGATCGATGGCCAGGTGCTGGCGCAAGGCAATGTCGGCGGCGGCACGGGCGCCCTGGTGCGCGGCATCCGCGGCGAAGACCTCAGCAAGATTTCGATCGTTTCCAGCAACATCAAGCAGGGCACGCTCGACGGTTTCGACACCGGTGAGGGCGTGGCGATCGGCAAGCGCATGGCGGAAAGCCTCGGGCTGGTGCTCGGCGACACCATCACGCTGATCTCACCGGACGGCGACGTGACGCCGCTCGGCACCACACCGCGCATGAAGGGCTACAAGGTGGCGGCGATCTTCGAGGTCGGCATGTCGGAATATGACAGCTCGATCGTCTACATGCCGTTCTCGGAAGCGCAGCTCTATTTCAACATGGACGGGCGCGCGCAGACCATCGAGATCTATGTCGACAATCCGGATAATGTCGATGCGCTGAAGCCGCTGGTCGAGCAGGCGGCGCAGCGGCCGGTCGACCTCGTCGACTGGCGCCAGCGCAACGAGACCTTCTTCTCGGCGTTGCAGGTCGAGCGCAACGTCATGTTCATGATCCTCACGCTGATCGTGCTGGTGGCGGCGCTCAACATCATTTCCGGCCTCATCATGCTGGTGAAGGACAAAGGGCACGACATCGCCATCCTGCGCACGATGGGCGCCTCGCGCGGCGCGATCCTGCGCATCTTTCTGATGACCGGGGCGGCGATCGGCGTCACCGGCACGATCGCCGGCGTGCTGCTCGGCGTAGTCATCTGCATCAACATCGAATCGATCCGCCAGTTCTTCTCCTGGATGACCGGCCGGATCCTGTTCAACCCGGAGCTCTATTTCCTCAGCCAGCTGCCGGCGAAGATGGACCCGCGCGAGACGACCTATGTCGTCATCATGGCGCTGGGCCTGTCCTTCATTGCGACGGTGTTTCCGGCCTGGCGGGCCGCCCGGCTCGATCCGGTCGAAGCCTTGAGGTACGAGTGATGGCCGAGGCCATTATCGAGTTGAAGGGCGTCGAGCGGCATTATGTCCAGGGGCCGCGCAAGCTCACCATTCTGAACGGCGCCGATTTTTCGCTCAGGCGCGGTGAGATGGTGGCGCTGGTGGCGCCATCGGGTTCCGGCAAGTCGACCTTGCTGCATACGGCGGGACTGCTGGAACGCCCGGACGCGGGCGACGTGATCCTTGGCGGGCGCGCCTGTGGCCGGCTCTCCGACGAAGAGCGAACCGCGATCCGGCGCAACGATATCGGCTTCGTCTACCAATTCCATCATCTGCTGCCGGAATTCTCCGCGCTCGAGAACATCATGATGCCGCAGCTGATCAAGGGACTGTCTCCCAAGGAGGCGTCGGAGCGGGCGGCACAGCTTCTCGACTACATGCAGATCGGCAAGCGCGCGCAGCACCGGCCGGCCGAGCTTTCCGGCGGCGAGCAGCAGCGTGTCGCCATCGCCCGCGCGGTCGCCAATGCGCCGCTGGTGCTCCTGGCCGACGAGCCGACCGGCAATCTCGATCCGACGACCGCCTCCTATGTGTTCGACGCGCTGGAGGCGCTGGTCCGGCAATCGGGGCTGGCGGCGCTGATCGTCACGCACAACCACGAGCTGGCCTCGCGCATGGACCGGCGGGTGACGCTGGCCGAGGGCAAGGTCGTGCCTCTCTGAGGCTGTGCCGGTATTCAGGTGAGGCCGGCCTGCAAACGCAGGTTTCCTGCGCTTCCGGTGCTCACGTACCTGAAGTACGCTCCGCTCCGGTTCTCGAAAACCTGCGTTTTCGACTCGGCCTGACCTGAATCTCGGCACACCCTGGCCGCTGCGCCAACGATAATTTGCCTAGCCGCTGCAGGTATTTGGCAGCTGTATGTCCGCGCCCGCTAACCTTTCCTTAACCGTGCCCGAACGGGCCGCCCGGATTCGCTCCGGCGGGCCATTGGCGGTCGTTGACATTCGAACAAAATTAGAACAAATTACGAACATACTAACAACGGAGAGAGTTATGTCTGATCTGGTTCAGGATGTCGTCTCGCTGGTTTGCATGAGCACCTTTCTCGTTTCCATGGCGATCTGGATCGGCGCCATGTGATCAGGCGGCTTCGCCGTCGCTGTTTCGGGCGGGCAAGGGCCCGCCCTTTGCGGGCCGAGCAAGACCCCGCCCGTTTGAGACCGGCAAAGGCCTGCTGGGATGGGCAAGAGGCCACTGGGACGGGCAAGGGACCGCCCATTATTGTTAAGTCTTTCTTGGCCACGCACCGTTAGGCTCCTCCCTTAAGTTAGGGAGCGGCTTCAGTGTCGGTCATCGTCACGGTCACCCTCGTGGCCTGCAATCTCGGACTGATCTTTCTTTTGATGACCGTGCCGCTCGGGCTGCGCACGGTGACGGTCAGCCGCGTCATCAAGGCCGACCGCAATCGCCTCTGGCAGGCGCTGTGGCCGTTCGGCAGAGATGCCGGCTGGTCCGGCGAAATCCTTTCCGCCGAGCCGCTCGACCAAGAGGGGACGGCGCTGATCAGATTGTCCTGGGATGGCCGGGACGGCCGGCCGATCGAACGCAAGGCGCGGTTCGAGGACGTCTGCGAGGGCACCCGCTTCTCGATGACCGTCATCGAGGATACGGCGCTCGATCCGTCGTTCTGGGCGAACTATCGCGAGACCGTCGCGCTTGTACCAGAGGGCGATGCCACGCGGGTCACGCTGACCCAGACCGACCGCTATCGCGGCGTCGCCTTCCTGGTCTTCCGCTTCTTCGCCATGCGCCGCGAGCTCACCAAGCTCGATGTCTGGGCGGCAACCGGCACCTATCGCAAGGGCGGCTGGTTCGAGCATCCGCTGAGCCAAATCGGCTTCGCCGTGCTCTCGGCGCTGATCCTGTGGCCCTTCTTCGGCCTCAATATCGGCGGCCTGGCCCTGGCCGCGATCCTGACCTCGGTGGTCGCCCTGCACGAGCTTGGCCATATGGCCGCCTTTCGGCTGACGGGGCATCGCCGGGCGCGGATGATCTTCATACCGCTGCTTGGCGGCATTGCCATCGGCGGCAGGCCTTATGACAGCCGCTTCGAGGTGGCCTTCGTGGCGCTGATGGGCGCCGGCTTCTCGGCTTTCCTGGTGCCGGTGCTGATCGCCGCCAGCGGCCTCGCCGTCAGCGAAGGACATCGCCTGGCCGCGGCGCTTTTGGCCACGCTTGCTGGCTGCGCGTCGCTGTTCAACATCGCCAATCTGGTGCCGGTGTGGAAATTCGACGGCGGTCAGGTGCTGCGCCAGATCTGCCCCGGCCCGGCAGCGCTCGCGCTGGCGTCCTTCCTGCTCTTGTCGGCGCTTCTCGCGCTCGGCTGGCGGGCCGGTTTCTCGCCGAGCTTCCTGTTGATCGCCGGCGCGGTGTTCTCGATCCTCAGCCTCATCACCATGGGCAGCGGCGTCAAGCCGCGCCACGAGTTGAAGCCTATCAAGACCTTCGACCGGCTAGCCATGGCCGGCGCGCTGCTCGCCGTCTTTGCCATCCATGGCTACGGTATGCTGTGGGCGTCAGCCCAGCTGATGTAGCGCGGCTTAGCCTGCCTGGCGGGCAAAGTCGGCAGCAGGTGCGGCTGCGGGACCAAACACCTCCCCAAAGGCTGATTTCAGCGCCAGGTCGAGATCGGCCATGGTGACCGGCAGCCCGAGATCGACCAGGCTGGTCACGCCATGGTCCGAGACGCCGCAAGGCACGATGCCGTCGAAATGGCTGAGGTCCGGCTCTACATTGATGGCGATGCCGTGAAAGCTCACCCAGCGGCGCAGCCGGATGCCTATCGCCGCGATCTTGTCCTCGGCGGCTAAGCCGTCCGGCAGGGCAGGGCGGTCCGGCCGCACCACCCAGACGCCGACGCGGTCCTCGCGCCGCTCGCCGCGCACATTGAAGGCGGCGAGCGTGGCGATGATCCATTGCTCCAGTGCCGCGACGAAGGCGCGCACATCCTCGCGCCGGCGCTTGAGGTCGAGCATGACATAGGCAACGCGCTGTCCCGGACCGTGATAGGTGTATTCGCCGCCGCGGCCCGCGGCAAAGACCGGGAAGCGGTCGGGATCGATCAGGTCTTCGCTGCGGGCGCTGGTTCCGGCGGTGTAGAGCGGCGGGTGCTCGACCAGCCAGACCATCTCGCCGGCAGCACCGCTGCGGATCGCCTCTGCGCGCGCCTCCATGAAGGCAAGCGCATCCGGATAGGCGGTCAATCCGGGCTCGATCACCCATTCGACCGGCGCCGAACCGGGAAGAGGCAGGAACGACGTGGCGAACTGGCTGCGTTCTGTCATGGATGTTCGATCTCGATATGCATGCCGCAATCCCAAAAAACCGCGTTGCACTTTTGGGCGGCATGCATTGGCGCTTATATGGCGGCAATCAGCCGAAACGTCCAGTTCCGGTAGTGCGATACCAGCTCCGCAAAGGGTTGTGCAAATCAGCGACGATTATTCCGCATGGCGCACTTGTTTCGCCGGAAACGATTTGCTACAGGCCCCGGGCCGGACGGTTCCGGCTCCTACCACGTGCGGTCGTGGCGGAATTGGTAGACGCGCAGCGTTGAGGTCGCTGTGGGGCAACCCGTGGAAGTTCGAGTCTTCTCGACCGCACCATTTTCCTCCAAAGACGTTACTTGGATGACCTCGCACGCGAGCGGGCGGTCGGCGCGTCGTCTGTGTCCTGCGGGCCAAAACAGAAGCGGCGCCAAGTCCTGAGGACTGCGCCGCTGCTTTAAGTTTTCCAGTCGGTTACTGATCAAAAGCGCCGAGCCCTAGCCCGTCCAGCCCAGTCCAGCCGAGATGCAGTTGATCGATACAAGCAAGGCGTCGGTCGCCCGCTTCCGATCCGCCGGGCCGCTGCTTGCCCGAACCTCACCCAGCAGGTCGACCTGCAGGCGGTGGATGTCGTCCATCTGCCGGCGCAGATTGTCGAAACGCCGCTTGAACATCGGGAAGCGCGCGGAAAGGTCACCTCCGGTGAGGTCGCCGATCAGGCGTCGCGTCAGCTCATATTCGGCGGCGATGCGGGCATGGATTCGGCTGGCAGCGTCGCTGTCAGACACCAGGCCGGCATAGAGCCCGGCGATCTCCATGTCCGACTGGTAAAGCGTCTTTTCGGCCTCGTCGACGATCAGGCGGAAGAAGCGCGAATGCTCGAACATGCGGGCGAGAAGCTCGCGTCCGGCCTCGCCGCGCACCGTGACGAAGGCGCTGAGCGCACTGCCGATGCCGTACCAGCCGGTCAGCAGGTGACGGTTCTGGCTCCAGGCGAACACCCACGGAATGGCGCGCAAGTCGGCAATGCCGCTGGCGCCGAAACGACGGTCCGGCCGGGAGCCCATCTTCAAGAGCGCCAGTTCGGCGACCGGGCTCGCCTGGTTGAAATAATCGAGGAAGCCGGGCTCGGCCATCAACCCGGCATAGGATGCCTGCGACATGCCGGCCAGCGCTTCCAGCGCTTCGTCGAACTCCGGCGATTCCTTTGTCCCAGTATCGCCGGTCGATCGGACACCGTGCGCCAGCACCGCGGCGGCGAGAACCTCGAGCTGATTGAGGCCGGTGCCGCGATTGGCGAATTTCGACGACACGACCTCGCCCTGCTCGGTCACCCGCATGGTTCCGGCGACAGTGCCCTGCGGCTGCGCCGCGATCGCGCGGCCGGTCGGCGCCCCGCCACGGCTGACGGAGCCGCCGCGACCGTGAAAGAAGCTGATCCTGATGCTGTGCTTGCGGCCGATGGCGGCGAGGCGCTTTTGCGCCTTTGCCAGTTCCCAATTGGAAGCGAGGAAGCCGCCGTCCTTGTTGGAATCGGAATAGCCAAGCATGATTTCCTGGCGCGCGCCGAAATCGCGCACCGTGCGCCGCACCAGCGAAACGCCGAGCAGTCCGCTCAGGATGGCAGGGGCGGCCTGCAGGTCGGCGATGGTCTCGAACAACGGCACGATCCGCAGCCTGATCGTGCCGCCACTGCCGGGCGCGGTCGATAGGCCGCAATATTGCGCCAGCAGGTAGACCGCGAGCAGATCGTCGGCCGAGCGGGTCATGCTGAGCACGAAGGAGCCGATCGCGTTGGCATCAGAGCCCGAGATTTGCCTGGCGATAACCGAGAATGTCGAAAGCAGTTCGGCTGCTTCCGGCGAGAGCCGTCCTTCATCGATCTGCAGCCGCTCACCTTGGGTGAGCGCAGCGCGAATGCGCGCCGACCATTGCGGCGTGCCAGGGACGACGGGATCGGCCGGATCCGTCAGCGCAAACACCTCGGCCAGCACCCGGTTGACGACCGTGGAGTTCTGCCGGATGTCGAGCGAGACGGTGCGAAAACCAAAACTTCCGACCTGCCAAAGCAGTGGCTGGACGAAGCGCCTGGCCACGGCGCGTCCGCCGATCCCTTCGAGAACCGAGCACAGGGCGCTCAGATCGGCGCGAAACGCATCCGCCGAGAGGTAGGCCGCCTTGCTGCCGTCGCGCGTGGCGACCAGCCGGGCAAACAGGGCCGAAGCGAATTGGCGCAGCGGTTCGTCGGGGTTGCGCGCGGCGATCTCTTGCGCATCGCCGCTCTTCTCAAGCGCGGTTTGCAGCACCGGCTTGAAGCTCGCCGGCAGCTCGATGATGTTCGAGCTGGCGCTGAGCACCGACACCAGCCGCTGCACCTGCGCCAGGTACCAGCCGATGGCGGTGTCGCGGTATTCGGCCATGGCGTGAGCGGTGACTTCGGCCGTCACATTCGGGTTGCCGTCGCGGTCGCCGCCGATCCACGAGGCATAGCGCATCAAGGAGGGAATCCTGATCGGCTCGCCCGGATAGTGGCGTTCGAAGGCGTCCTGAAGCTTGCCATAGAGCTGCGGCGTTGCCTCGAAGATGACTTCGCGGAAGAAATGCAGGCCCCAGGCGATCTCGCGCTCGACCGTCGGGCGCTCCAGCCGCAACTCGCCGGTCATCCATAGAAGCTCGATCTCGCTTTCCAGGTCGGCGACCAGGAGGTCGCGTTCGCGCGGCGCCCAGCGCGGCTGGTCGAGCTCGGTCAGCTTGCGATAGATGCGGCGATGGATCTCCAGCACGGTGACGCGCTTGGCTTCGGTCGGATGCGCGGTCATGGTCGGGCCGATGCAAAGCTGGTCGAGCGCCGCCTGGGCTTCCGCCGCCGAGTGGCCGTTGACCGCCATCTCAGCGATGACGCTGGCGAACGACCCGGGCACGTCGTTGACGCCCGCGCCCTGTTCGAGTTCGCGCCGCGCCCGCATGGCCATCAGTTCATCGGCAATCGTCAGCAACTGGAACCAGACGCCGCTCGCCTGAAGCGCCGGGATGCGCTGTTCCGGGGCGAGGGAGACAAGCGACCTGCGTCCGCTCAGGACCGCGGCGATCTCGGGCTCGCGCGCGCTTGCGACCTGGAGCAGCAGGCGCAACAGCAGGCTGCGCTCGTCCTCGCGAAATTTTATGCGTTTGCTCTGTTCCAAAGCCGCTGTCCGGATAGAAATTGCTGCGCAGCTTGCCTCGAATTGCCGCAAGGCGAGCCGCTCGGGTGCCGGCGATCGCGAAGATCGCCGGCCGGCTTCACATGCCGCTTTCCGCGACTTTCGCCTGGCCGACTGTCACGCCGCCTTCTTCGTTCGCGCCAGCGTATCCGCCACCACTTCGCCGAAGGAGGCGGGAGTCGGCACGATGACGACGCCGGCTTCCTTGAGGATCTCGACCTTTTCCTGAGCCGACTCGCCGAAGGCGGATATGATGGCGCCGGCGTGGCCCATGCGGCGGCCTTTCGGCGCCGAAAGCCCGGCGATGTAGGCAATGAGCGGCTTGCGCATGTTGTCGCGCGCCCAGATCGCGGCTTCGGCCTCCTGCGGGCCGCCGATCTCGCCGATCATCACCACGGCGTCGGTGTCGTCGTCGCGCTCGAAGAGCTGCAGGATGTCCTTGAAGGACGAGCCGTTGATCGGGTCGCCGCCGATGCCGACGCTGGTCGACACACCGATGCCCAGCGCCTTCATCTGCGAGGCGGCCTCATAGCCCAGCGTGCCGGACCGGCCAACAATGCCGACGCGTCCCGGCAGATAGATGCTGCCCGGCATGATGCCCATCAGCGCCTGTCCAGGCGTGATGACGCCGGCGCAGTTCGGCCCGACCAGGCGCATGCGGTCCTCGAAGCGGTAGCGGCGCATGTAGCGCTTCACCTGCATCATGTCCTGCGAAGGGATGCCGTCGGTGATGCAGACGCACAGCTTGATGCCGGCATCCGCCGCCTCCATGATCGAATCGGCGGCGAAGGGCGGCGGCACGAAGACGATGCTCGCCTCGGCGCGGGTCTCGCGCACCGCGCCCTTGACAGTGTTGAAGACCGGCAGGCCGAGATGCGTCTGGCCGCCCTTGCCGGGGGTGACGCCGCCTACCAGCTTGGTGCCGTAGCGCTTCATATCTTCGGCATGGAAGCTGCCGATCTTGCCGGTGAAGCCTTGCACGATCACGCGCGTGCTGCGGTTGAGCAGGATTGCCATTTCTCGACCTCCCTCAGGCTGCTTTCTTGTTCTTGGTGGCTTCGCGCCAGGCGGCGACGGCCTTTTCGGCGGCTTCGGCCAGCGTGTCGGCAACGATCACCGCCTCGCCGGAATCGGCCAGGATCTTGCGACCTTCCTCCACCTTGGTGCCGGACAGGCGGACTACCAGCGGCACGTCGACGCCAACCTCGCGGATCGCCTTGATGACGCCTTCGGCCACCCAGTCGCAGCGGTTGATGCCGGCGAAGATGTTGACGAGGATCGTCTCGACATTCTTGTCGCCGAGAACCGCGCGGAAGGATTTTGCCACGCGCTCGGGCGAGGCGCCGCCGCCGATGTCGAGGAAGTTGGCCGGCTCGCCGCCGGCGATCTTGATCATGTCCATCGTTGCCATGGCCAGACCGGCGCCGTTAATGATGCAGCCGATATTGCCGTCCAGGCCGACATAGGAGAGGCCGCGGTCGCTGGCAAAAGTCTCGCGCGGGTCTTCCTGGCTCTTGTCGCGCAGCTCGGAGATTTCCGGGCGGCGGAACAGCGCGTTCTCGTCGAACGACATTTTCGCGTCGAGCGCGACCAGGCTGCCGTCACGCGTCACCACCAGCGGATTGATCTCCAGCATGGAGGCGTCGTAGTCGCGGAACACCTGGTAGCAGCCGAGGATGGTTTCGGTCGCCTTGCCGATCAGGTTGCTCTCGAGCCCGAGGCCGAAGGCGATCTCGCGCGCCTGGAAACCCTGCATGCCGACACCGGGATCGACGGTGGCGCGGATGATCGAATCCGGCTTCTTCTCGGAGATATCTTCGATCTCCATCCCGCCGGCGGCCGAGGCCACGATCATGACGCGCTCTTCCTTACGGTCGAGCACGAAGCCGAGATAGAGCTCCTGCGCGATATCGACGGCTTCCTCCAGATAAAGCCGCGAGATCAGCTTGCCGCGCGGCCCGGTCTGGTGGGTCACCAGCTTGCGCCCGAGCATGGCTTCCGCCGCGTTGGAGATCTCCTCGTCATTCGAGCAGAGTTTTATCCCGCCGGCCTTGCCGCGCGCGCCGGAATGGACCTGCGCCTTCAACACCCATTTCGAGCCACCGATCTCCCTGGCACGGTACGTCGCCTGCTCGGGGCTGTAGGCGAGGCCGCCGCGCGGCACATGCACGCCGTGGCGGGCAAGCAGTTCCTTGGCCTGGTATTCGTGGATGTCCATCTTGTCCTCCCGGTAATTTTTCTACTGCGCGGCGTGAGCCTGGCCGGCGCGCTCGATCGCCTCGTTGACCACCAGCACGTTGCGCGCCATGCGCTCGGACGCGGCGTCGATCATCTTGCCGTCGAGCGCGGCTGCACCCTTGCCGGCCGCTTCCGCTTCCTTCAGCACCTCGAGAATGCGGCGGGCGCGGGTGACCTCCTTTTCCGGCGGCGAGAACACGTCGTTGGCCAACGCGATCTGCGAGGGATGGATCGCCCATTTGCCTTCGATGCCGAGCGCGGCGGCGCGCCTGGCGGCCGCCTTGTAGCCTTCCGGATCGGAGAAATCGCCGAACGGACCGTCGATGGCGCGCAGGCCATAGGCGCGGCAGGCGACCGTCATGCGCGACAGCGCGAAATGCCACTGGTCGCCAGGATAGTCGGGGTTCAACCCGCCGATGTTGACGGTGCGCGCCTTGTTGCTCGCGGCATAGTCGGCAACGCCGAAATGCATCGCTTCCAGTCTGCCGGGCGTGGCGGCGATCGCCTCGACATTGGCCATGCCGAGCGCCGTCTCGATCAGCGCTTCCAGTCCGACGCGGGTCTTGAAACCCTTGGCCATCTCGATCTGGTTGACCATGGCTTCGACCATGTAGAGGTCGGCCGGCACGCCGACCTTCGGCACCAGGATGGTGTCCAGCCTGTCGCCGGCCTGTTCCATGACGTCGACGACGTCGCGGTACATGTAATGGGTGTCGAGGCCGTTGATGCGCACCGAGACGGTCTTGCCCTTGGCGCGCCAGTCGATGTCGTTCAGCGCCTGGATGATGTTCTTGCGGGCGCGCTCCTTGTCGGGCGGCGCCACCGCGTCCTCGATGTCGAGGAAGACGAAGTCGGCGGCGCTGTTCGCGGCCTTGTCGATCATCTCCGGGCTGGAGCCGGGCACGGCGAGTTCGCTGCGCTGCAGTCTGAGCTTCTTCAGGTGGTTGATGGTGTGGCTCATGGTCCGCTCCTCACGCCGCCTTGGCGACCGGCATGTCGGCCGTGCGGCGGAAGTGCTCGATCGCCGCCGCCACGCCCGAGCCAGGCGCCAGCCGCACGCCGCAATCGAGCAGCGTCATTTCGGCGGCCGACAGCGAGGCCAGCACCATCACTTCGTTCAGCCAGCCGAGATGGCCGATGCGGAAGACCTTGCCGGCAACCTTGTTCAGCCCGCCGCCCAGCGACGTCTGGTAGGCGTTGTAGGCGCGCTTGACGACGTTGGCGCTGTCGATGCCTTCTGGCACCAGGATGGCGCTCACCGTATCGGAGTGCCATTGCGGCGCCTTGGCGCAAAGCTTCAAACCCCAGGCGTCGACCGCCTTGCGCACCCCTTCGGCGAGGCGATGGTGACGGGCGAAGATGTTTTCCAGCCCTTCCTCGGCAATCAGGTCGAGCGAGGCGCGCAGGCCGCGCAGCAGCTGCGTCGCCGGCGTGTAGGGGAAATAGCCGGCGTCGTTGGTGCGGATCATGTCCTCGAAGGAGAAGTAGCAGTGCCGGTGCGTGGCGACCCGCGAGGCTGCCAGCGCCTTCTGGCTGACCGACAGGAAGCCGAGACCGGCCGGCAGCATGAAGCCCTTCTGCGAGCCGCTGACGGCGCAGTCGACGCCCCATTCCTCCTGCCGGAAATCGATGGAGCCGATCGAGGAGACGCCGTCGACGAAAAGCAGCGCTGGGTGGTTTACCGCATCGAGGGCGGCGCGGCAGCCGGCGACATCGCTGGTGACGCCGGTCGCGGTCTCGTTCTGGGTGCAGAATACGGCCTTGATGCGGTGGGCCTTGTCGGCGCGAAGCTTCTCGGCATAGAGCTCGAGCGGAACGCCGGTGCCCCATTCGCAGTCGATGACGTCGACCTCGAAGCCGAGGCGTTCGGCCATGTCGACCCACAGATGCGAGAACTGGCCGAAGCGCGACATCAGCACCTTGTCGCCAGGGCTGAGCACATTCGTCATCGCCGCCTCCCAGGCGCCCGTACCGGAAGAGGGATAGATGAAGACGCGGCCGGTTTCGTTCTTGAAGACTCGTCTGATGTCGTCGAACAGCGGCAGCGTCAGGTTGGGGAAGGTGGAGGCGCGCATATCCTCCATCGGCAGGTTCAGGGCCTGCCGGACCTCTTCCGGGATGTTGGTAGGCCCCGGGATGAAGAGATGGGTGAACCCAGCCATGCGCGAAACTCCTCCGATCGTTGGGATTGTGGAGGAATTCTCGTTTTGAACAGGCTCGCCAACAACACCTTGCCGGGTAAGTTGTTGGCCCGTGCGGGTGGGATGGTCCTACCCGGTCGGCCTACCCGATAGGCCTACCCGACAGGCGATTTGGAGGTGCGGCGCTTCTCGCTGGAATAGAGCGCGACGGCCATGGCGCGGTTGCGCACGTCGAGCTTATCGTAGAGATTCTTCAGGTGGTACTTCACCGTGTTCTCGGAAATCCCGGTACGCGTGGCGATCTGCAAATTGGTCCAGCCGTCGGACAGCACCGCCAGCAACTCGCGCTCGCGCACCGTAAGCCGGGACAAAGGCGTGTCGTTGACCTTGTTGATGTCGATATAGGGGATGCAGATGCGGCCATGCGCGACCGCCAGGATCGTCTCGAAGATCACCGGCGGATCGTCGAACTGGAAGCAATACCCTTGAGCGCCGAGGCGCACGCATTGCTTCAGGATGCCGATGTCGTGGTCGTTGGAGAAAACGGTGATGCGCACCCCAAGCTGGCGGCTTTGAACTTCCGTCAGCACGTCGGCGCCATCCATGTCGGCGAGCTTCCAGCCGATGACGCCGACATCGAATTTCGTGGCAGCGGCCAGTTCCAGGAATTGCGCGCCGCTGTGCACGGCGCTGAGCAGATCGAAGCGGCCATCGCATTCCAGCATTTCACGCAGCGCCGAGACAACGAGCGGATTGCGTTCGGCAACGACCACGCGAACGCGCCGCTCGGTATTCACCTCGTTCGTCTTTGCGGACTTGATGTTCAAGGGCAGCGCTTGTCCTCGATCGGTTAGGGGATGCGCAGATCCTGCTGGATCGTGCATCATGACAATTCTGCCTCAACGGGGAAGGGGTGCTCTTTCCCCAGCGACATGCGCTGTCGCGTCGGCTGGAGGGATTGTCACAGCCGCGACATGGAGTAAGTCACCGACTCCGTGGCAAGATCGCCGCAATATTTCTTCGGCTATTCCGGGCTCTAGCGTGACATCTTCCCAAGACGAATCTTATTGCCGCGCTATCTGCCGCAAAGGTCTGGGATTTCTCCGAATGCGGTTTCCCGTTCTTGGAGTCATGCGCTAGACCTGATTTTGAACCCTTTCCGAATCCCTGTTGGCGGGAGGCGCTGGTGGAAGTCCAGGACCGAGAGACGACCGGCGCCGCGCCCGCCGAGGAGCACCACGCCGACATCTATGGCGAGGACGGCGCCGTGCGCGCCGCCTTCCTTGCCCAGATCGGCGCGGCGATCGCCGACCGCGACACGATCACGCTCAAGCGCGAAGTCGACGACCTGCACCAGTCGGAACTCGGGGACGTGCTGGAGGCGCTGCATCCCGAACAGCGCCGCGCGCTGGTGGAGTTGCTCGGCTCCGATTTCGATTTCTCCGCGCTGACCGAGGTCGACGAGGCGATCCGACTCGACATCGTCGACAACCTGCCCAACGCGCAGATCGCGCAGGCGGTGCAGGAGCTCGATTCCGACGACGCGGTCTACATCCTCGAGGACCTCGAGAAGGAAGACCAGGACGAGATCCTGTCGCAGCTGCCGTTCACCGAGCGGATCAGGTTGCGGCGCGCGCTGGACTATCCGGAAGAGACCGCCGGCCGGCGCATGCAGACCGAGTTTGTCGCCGTGCCGCCGTTCTGGACGATCGGCCAGACCATCGACTACATGCGCGAGGACAAGAACCTTCCCGATCGCTTCAGCCAGATCTTCGTCATCGATCCGAGCTTCAAGCTGCTCGGCGCCATCGACCTCGACCAGATCCTGCGCACCAAGCGCGCGGTCAAGGTCGAGGAGGTCATGCATGAAACTTTGCACGCGATCCCGGCCACGATGGACCAGGAAGAGGCGGCCCGCGAGTTCGAGCAATACAATCTGCTCTCCGCCGCCGTGGTCGACGAGAACGGGCGGCTGGTCGGCGTGCTGACCATCGACGACGTGGTCGACGTCATCCAGGAGGAGGCGGAAGAGGACCTTCTGCGCATGGGCGGCGTCGGCGACGAAGAACTGTCCGACAGCGTGCTCGCCACCTCGCGCTCGCGCGTGCCCTGGCTGCTGGTCAATCTGTTGACCGCTTTCCTCGCCGCCTCGGTGATCGGCCTGTTCGACCGCACGATCGAGCATATCGTGGCGCTTGCCGTGCTGATGCCGATCGTGGCCGGCATGGGCGGCAATGCCGGCTCGCAGACCATGACCGTGACCGTGCGCGCGCTGGCGACCAGGGACCTCGACATCTACAACGCCGCCCGCATCATCCGCCGGGAACTCGGCGTCGGCTTCATCAATGGTGTGGTGTTCGCGGTGCTGATCGGCATGGTCGCTGGCTTCTGGTTCCGCGACCCCAATCTGGGCGGCATCATTGCGGCGGCGATGATCATCAACATGTTCGCCGCCGCACTTGCCGGCATCCTGATCCCGTTGGTGCTCGACCGTTTTAAGATCGATCCGGCGGTGGCTTCCGCCGTCTTCGTCACCACGGTCACCGACTGCGTCGGCTTCTTCGCCTTTCTGGGGTTGGCGACATGGTGGTTTAGCGTGCCCTAGGACTGTCCATATTCAGGTGAGGCCGGCCTGCAAACGGCGGTTTCCTGCGCTTCCGGTGCTCACGTACTTCAAGTACGCTCCGCTCCGGTTCTCGGAAACCACCATTTTCGTCTCGGCCTGACCTGAATCTGGATAGTCCCCAGCGAGGCACCTCAATTGACTTTTACGTAAATGCCGTGCGAGGTTGCCCTGGGGTTAAGTGCCGATTCCGGCACGGAAGGGTCTGATCGGCGGGAAGGGCGACGCTCCGAGCGGCGGTGTCCGGACTTTGGGAGCGGGAATGCGGGAATATTATACGATCACCGAGCTGACACGCGAGTTCGACGTGTCGACACGGACGTTGCGTTTCTATGAGGATGAAGGGCTGGTGCAGCCCGTCAGGCGCGGCCGCACGCGGCTGTTTCGTCCATCCGATCGGCATCTCATCCGTCAGATCATGCGGGGAAAAAGGCTCGGTTTCTCGATCAACGAGATCCGCGAGATCATTCAGATGTACAAGGAGCCGCCCGGCGAGGTCGGCCAGCTCAAGCTGATGATCCGGCGTATCGAGGAAAAGCGCGAGGACCTGCGCCAGAAGCGGCGCGACCTGGAGGAAACACTGGCCGAGCTCGACCAGGCCGAGGAGTCCTGCGTGGAGCGGCTGGCTGAGCTGGGGGTGAATACGTAGCCATCAGTACTGGTGGCGGTTGGCTGGAGCCTCCTGAATTTCGTCATCCTAGGGCGGAGCAAGGAGCGCAGCGACGCGCGCAGACCCTAGGATCCATGCCGTGGCGCTAAGGCGTTGCAACGATTGCAGAATTCTGCGCTGTTGCGCTCTATGACGGATGTCACGGCATGGATCCTCGGGTCAAGCCCGAGGATGACGACGTCCCGAACGCTCAGGCTAATCGCCAGGCCACTCAACCTCAAATCCAGCGCCGCACCCTCTTGGCATAGTCGCGGTATTTCTTGCCGAACTTCGCCGCTAGGATCTTTTCCTCCTTCTCGATCGCCAGCTTCTGCGTGCCGAAGGCGGCGAGGAAGGCGAAGATCAGGAACCAGGCGATGCCGGTAATGAAGGCGACGCCGATCAAAAGCAGCGTGTTGGCGAGATACATCGGGTTGCGGGTGATGCCGAAGGGACCGGACGTCACCAGGTGGTCGGGCTCGGCATTGGGGTCGAGCGTCGTCCTGGCCTTGAACATGGCGCGGATGGCGGTGATCCAGAGCATGGCGACGCCGAACAGCGCCACCCAGCCGACGCCGAACATGAGATCGCCGAATATGTCGCCGATCCAGGGCAGCGGGTAGAGCATGCCGAGCACGATGCTCGCCGCGATCGCTGCGACATAGATAACCGGCGGCCAGGGAATGATCCCGTGTCTGGGCTTTGCGATGCCTGTCATTGCTGCCCTCCCTCCATCTGGTCCTCGGTCGCGGCGGTGCAGGTTTCCGCCAGGTCGGCCAGATGCGATTTCCAGACGCTGGACTGGTCGTTGGCGTAGAGCTTGTCGAGAGACCCTTCGCCCTTCAGCGTGTCCAGCATGCAGCCACAATAGCTCGTACAGAACTTGCTGTCCCGCTGCTGTTCGCACTGTGCCTGGCAGGCTGGCAGGAAGCCGGCTTCCTTGTCCTGAGGGGCGGCGGGCATGACTTGCGAGAACAGCCAGACCGAGCCGAACAGAAGCGGCTGGTGGATGAGGTAGAAGGCGAGGCTGTGACGGCCGATGAAGGTCAACGGGTTCGACCAGCGGCCGGGTGTCCACGCTGCCAGCCGGGCAAGCAGGCCTGACGCCGAAGCAAGCTTGACCGCGGCTATGCCCGCAAGCACGGCGCCGAACCAGGGAAAGAGCGGCACATAGTCGTTGGAACGCGGGTTGGTGGCTGAAAGGCCGACCCACCACAGCGCCGGATGGTCGAAGAATTCCGACCGCAGATAATAGGGTGCTGCGATGACGGCGGCGGCAATGATTGCCGTCAGCAGCCAGGGCAGCCTGAGAAAGGCGAGGCCGAGCAGGCTCGCCAGCGCGATCTCATGCAGGATGCCGAAGAAGATGAAACCATCCGGCGTGACGAGATAGGTGACCGCCGAAATGGCGATCGCCGCCACGGCGACCATGGCGAAGCGCTTCCAGAAGCCTGGCCAGCGGATCTGGCGGCCATGGGCGAGGAAGAGGCTGACGCCGACCAGGAACAGGAAGGTCGAGGCAATGCAGCGCGCATAGAATTTCCACCAGCCGAATGCGGTCAAAGCGGGCGCGGTGTAGCCGAAGTTTTCGAGGTCCCAGGTGAAGTGATAGCTCGCCATCGCAATCAGCGCGACGCCGCGCATGATGTCGAAGGCGGCGATGCGGCCCTGCTTGGGCGCGCCCCGAACGGGTTCGCTCGTCGTTTGAAGGCTCATCGTCTGACAATCCGATTCAGTCGTGCCAAACGACTATCACGGTTCAAGCCGACGACAGAAGCAGACGGCCATCAATGCGTTTCATGGCAGCCATCAAATTCCGCTTTAGGCCAGCGGCGGAAAGCCTTTGGCAGGCTTCGCTTTTCGGCCCCCGGGGGTCGGTTTCCTGCTACTTGCCGGCGGCTGGTCCGGCCAGATTTGGCAAAGCGATTCACGTCCCGGAGGGCCGATGTCCACCCATGTGCGCCATCCGATCTGGCTTCCGGCCCTGCGGCCGGCCGATGCGCGCACATTCGCCTCGCTTTATGCGGTGGAATCCTTCGCCCGCGCCACCATCTCCAGCGTGATCCCGATCCAGGCCTACGAGATTCTGCACAATGAGCGGATCGTCTCGATCCTCTACACCATCGTGTCGCTGATGGGCCTTTCGGTCACGCTGTTCATGCCGATGCTGATCCGCCGCTTCGCGCGGCGCTGGGTCTACACGGCCGGGTGCGTGCTGCTGGCGATCGGCTCCGCCTTCTTCGTCACCCACACGCTGCCCGGACAGATTGCCGGCATGCTGTGCCGCGTCATGGGGGCGAGCGCGCTGTCGATCACGCTCAACCTCTACATCATGGATCACATCCGCAAGACCGACTTCATGCAGGCCGAATCGCTGCGCATGGCGTGGTCGATGTTTGCCTGGACGGGCGGGCCGACGCTCGGCATCTTCCTCTACACCCATTTCGGCATCTATGCCGCGCATGGCGCGGTCGTGGTGTTTGCCTTCGCGCTGCTTTGCCTGTTCTGGTTCTACCGGCTGAGCGATAATCAGTCGATCCGGCCCGGCAAGTCGCGTCCGGCCAATCCGCTCGCCAATATCGGCCGCTTCGTGAAGCAGCCGAGGCTGAGACTTGCCTGGCTGATCGCCTTCGGCCGCTCCTGCTTCTGGACGACGTTCTTCGTCTATGGCCCGCTGTTCATGGTGATCACCGGCGAGGGCAAGCTTGCCGGCGGCCTGCTGGTCCCGGCCGGCAATGCGCTGTTGTTCGTGGCGATCTTCTGGGGCAGGGCAGGCAGGCGCTTCGGCGGGCGCCGGGTCATGACCTTCGCCTATTTCGCCATGGCAGCCATGCTGTTTGCGGCCGGCGGCATCGGCGAGGCCGCGCCGCTGCTCACGGCCGCGCTGCTGCTCTGCGGCGCGCTCTTCACCATCGCCCTCGACGCGCTCGGCTCGACAGCCTTCATGCGCTCGGTGCGCTCCTACGAGAAAGCCCAGATGGCGGCCGTCTACCGCACCTATCTCGATTTCTCCGAGCTGACGCCGCCGCTCGTCTATTCGGTTGTGCTCACCTTCTTCGGCCTGGGATCGGTGTTCGTCACGCTTGGCATCCTGGCCGCCTTCTGCGGCTTCGTCACCTGGCGCTATCTGCCGAAGGCGTTTTGAGCGCCGCGTGGCGCTCGCGCACCCAATCGTGAAAACGGTGCAGGTCGTATTCCTCGGGCATCAGCACGCCGGCCTCGTGGCGCATCGAGCGCAGGCCCTTCTGGTTGACCTCGCAGATCGCGGCGTCCTCCTCCAGCACCTGGTTGCCGAAGGCGACGATGTTGTCGATATCGGTCTTTCCCAGCGCATCCGGAGCGAACAGCCATTCCGCGGTGAGCTCGGTCCGCTCGGGACCGAGCGGGGCGAGCTGCACCGTGCGCATATAATCGACATGGCCGACGATGAACATCGAGGGCAGCGACGTGGCGTAGGTCTGGCCGGCGGCGCGCTCGGCCGGGGTCAGGCTCGGGAAGACCGGGCCATGGACGTGGCCGTCCCGCGACCAGGTTTCGGCCCCGGCGCGCAGGCGACCCGAGAATTCCGGATCGTCATTGTCGGCATGGCGAGCCCATTCGGGATCGTCATGCCTGGCCATCAGGCCGCGACCATAGATCGGCACCAGCCGCGACAGGTCCTTGTGCACGCCCGGGCAGTGCAGGCATTCGTTGAAGTTTTCCCAGAAAATCTTCCAGTTGCAGTTCATCACCTTGGTCAGCCGATGGCCGGTGACGAGCGTTTCCAGTGGCCAGTTGGAAAGATCGCCGGAAGCCCGGTCGAAGGCAGCTTCCGCTGAACCGCTGGCATCTTCGGCAAGGTTGATGAAGACGAAACCGCGCCAGACCGAGAGCGCCACCCGGTAGAGCGGATAGTCGGCCTTGTCGAAGCCGTCGGGTAGCGATTTCGACGGCACCCGCACGAGATCGCCGCGCAGCGAATAGGACCATGCGTGGTAGGGGCAGGTGAGCAACCTGGCCTTCAGCCGCCCAGCGTTTTCCTGGCAAAGCTGAGAGCCGCGATGCCGGCAGGTGTTGTGGAAGGCGCGCAAGGCGCCGGTCTCGTCGCGCAGCACGACGATCTCCTGGCTGCCGATGCGCACCGTTCGGAAGGCAAGCGGCTCGGCGAGATCGGCCTCGCGACAGACCATCAGCCAGCTTCGGTACCAGATGGCGTCCAGATCGCGCCGGTATGCTTCGGCGTCCCAATAGGCCGCCGACGGCAAGGTCGGGTGGAGGCTGGTCAGGCCGTTGTAAGGATCGCGTTCGCTCGGATTGGGCTGCATCGGCTACTCCTGGCTGCGAATAGCCGACACCCGGGCTAAGGAGTTGTCAATCGCGAGGCGGCCGCATTGTTTCAGTCGCGCAGGAACCTTATGGTCGCGCGCATGCTGCCAAGAACCATGTCGCTTACCGAGGAGCTAGTCGCCCGCTGCTTTCGCGTTGTCGAGGATAGCGGGCCCGATCCCGATGCCGAGCATCTGGATGACGCCGACTATGACGCGATGACGCGTACGCTGGAGTCGCAGCTTCCCGCCAACGAACCGCTTTGGCTGTTTGGTTACGGTTCCCTGATCTGGAAGCCCGAGATCGAGCATGTCGAGGAGCGGGTGGCCCTGCTGCGCGGCTGGCGCAGGTCCTTCTGCATGAAGATGACGCGCTGGCGCGGTACCAAGGAAAGTCCGGGCCTGATGATGGCGCTGGACCGCGGCGGGCAGTGCAAGGGCGTCGCCTTTCGGCTGGGCGACGGCAACAGGCGCGAGCAACTCGACAAGATCCTGCGGCGAGAGGTGACGCTGAAGCCGACCAGCTACCATCCGCGCCTGCTCAACCTGACGAGCGATGCCGGTCCGCTACGGGCGCTGGCCTTCGTCATCAACCGGCAGGGCACCACCTATGCCGGCCCGTTGAGCGAGGAAGCGGTTGTCGAAAGGCTGGCGACCTCCTGCGGCCATTGGGGCTCGGGCGCCGACTATCTCTACAACACAGTGAAAAACCTGGAGCAGCGCGGCATCCATGACGCGCATCTGTGGCGGTTGCAGCAGCTGGTCGCCGCCCGGATCGCCGGCTCGTAGCGGTCGTGAGCCGTGCCGCAATCGCGCCGAGCGGTGGCGGAATTTGGTTTGCCGGTTTGAGCGCTTCTGCCTAAAGTCGCGCCCTGTCAGCCCATTGGCTGCCGCAAGATTTCATCCGAGGACCAAGACAGGAATGACCGGCGCGACAGCCGCGAGCGGCAATAGAGCTTCCGACCGGAGACTGACCTTCATCCTGGGCGGCGCGCGCTCAGGCAAGAGTTCGCATGCCGAAAACCTGACGACCGCGAACCCGTCGCCCTGGACCTACATCGCCACGGCGCAGGCCTATGATGACGAGATGCGCGAGCGCATTGCGCTGCACCGGTCGCGGCGCGGCGAAGGTTGGGTCACTGTCGATGCGCCGCTCGACCTGGTCGGCGCAGTCGAGGCTTTGCCGAATCACGAACCGGTGCTGATCGATTGCCTGACTTTGTGGCTCACCAATCACATGCTGGCCGAACATGATGTCGAGGCCGAATGCCGGCGGCTGGCTGACGTGCTGTCGCGGCCGCGCGGGCCGTGGTTCGTGGTTTCCAACGAAGTCGGGCTCGGCATAGTCCCCGACAACGCCCTGGCGCGCCGGTTCCGCGACGCCGCGGGCCGGCTCAACCAGCAGGTCGCGGCCGCTGCCGACAGCGTTCTCATGATGGTGGCGGGGCTACCGCTCAAGGTGAAGTGACATGGCTGAAATCGAGGACCAGACGATTAGCGAGGGGGACGCCGAGCGCCATCGCGCCAAGATGGCCAAGCGCAAAGCGGTGCAGGATGCCGAGGTCGCCGGCAAGACGATCGAGAAAGGCCTGCTGATCGTCAACACCGGGCCGGGCAAGGGCAAGACCACGGCGGCTTTCGGCCTGGCGCTGAGGATGCTTGGCTACGGCAAGCGGGTCGGCGTCGTTCAGTTCATCAAGGGCAAATGGCATACCGGCGAAAAGGACGCCTTTGCAGCCTTCGGCGACCGCGTCGTCTGGCATGCGATGGGCGAGGGGTTCACCTGGGAGACCCAGGATTTGAAGCGCGACATCGCCGCCGCCGAAGCCGCCTGGGCCAAGGCGCTGGAACTGATG
This sequence comes from Mesorhizobium sp. WSM3859, assembly GCF_002295065.1. Classification (GTDB taxonomy): domain Bacteria; phylum Pseudomonadota; class Alphaproteobacteria; order Rhizobiales; family Rhizobiaceae; genus Mesorhizobium. The sequence goes on along the minus strand of NZ_NSGG01000001.1, from coordinate 411,987 downwards.
GCTGATCCGTCGATCAGCCTCGTGGTGCTCGACGAGCTCAACATAGCGCTGCGCTACGATTATCTGGACCTGAAACAGGTGGTGGCGGCGCTGAAGGCGCGGCGGGGCGATCTGCATGTCATCGTCACAGGCCGCAACGCCAAGCCGCTGCTTGTCGAGGCGGCCGATCTCGTCACCGAAATGGGGCTGACGAAGCATCATTTCTCGGCGGGCGTGAAGGCGCAGCAGGGGATCGAGTTCTAAGGTGTGCTGATATTCAGGTGAGGCCGGCCTGCAAACGCCGGCTTCCTGCGCTTCCGGTGCTCACGTACTTAAGTACGCTCCGCTCCGGTTCTCGGAATCCACCGTTTTCGGCTCGGCCTGACCTGAATCTCAACACACCATCGTTAGCGGCTGATCGAATCTGAGCCGCTGATCGAAATGGTCAGATAGATCACGATCGCCGACAGCACCGCGAACAGGCCAAGCAGCAGCCAGTCGGCGACACGGTAGAGCTTCAGCGCCTGGCGGATGTCGGTGCTTTCGGCCTCGCGGCGGCCGCCTTCGCCCATGAAGGCGTCCTCCACGACCTCGCCGCCATAGCTGCGCGGTCCGGCGAGGGAAAGCCCCAGCGCACCGGCCATCGCGGCTTCCGGCCAGCCGGCATTGGGCGAGCGGTGTTTCCTGGCATCGCGCCGCATCACCTGCCAGGCGCCGTGTGGGTCGGCGCCCGGGACCAGAAAGGCCGCCAGCACGATGAGCAGGCCTGTCAGCCGCGATGCGGGCAGGTTGATCAGATCGTCGAAACGGGCGGCCGCACGGCCAAAGGCTTCGTGTTTCGGCGTGCGGTGGCCGATCATCGAATCGGCGGTGTTGGCGGCCTTGTAGGCAGCGCCGCCGGCGAGACCACCGACGCCAGTCCAGAAAGCGGGCGCGACGATGCCGTCGGAGAAGTTCTCAGCCAGGCTTTCGATCGCTGCGCGGGCGACACCCGCTTTGTCGAGCTTTTCGGGGTCGCGGCCGACAATGCGCGAAACGGCGATGCGGCCGAGCGTCAGGCCGCCGGTCTCCAGCGCGTCGGCGACCTCCTCGACATGCTCGGCGAGGCTTTTCTGCGACAGCAGCGTGGAGCCGAGGATGGCGGCAATGACCAGACCCGACGGGAAGATCAGCCAGAGCATGACATGCAGCGCAAGGCCGATGAGGCCAGGCACCAGCAATATAATGAGCAACGCCCCCACACCCTGGCGGCGACGTATTTCGTCGGAATCGGTGGCGCGGTTGAGCCTGCGATCGAGAAAGGATATCAGCCTGCCGATCCAGGTGACCGGATGGCCAATGGCATTGAACAGCCAGTCCGGATAGCCGAGGACCCGTTCGACGGCGAGTGACAGGAAAGCGATCAGGACAGACATGAAGCTTCTAAGCGGTGCGATCGCGGCGGTTGATCATGGCGGCAGCCTTGGCCGGGCAAGCGCGCTTTTTCCTCATGCGCCACAACCTTTCGTGGACCTCTCGACAGGTATCAACCCACACTCCTATCCGCTTTTCGAATTGCCCGCCACCGCCCTGTCCCGATTGCCGGAGGCAGCACAACTGCGCGAATTGGCCGAAATTGCGGCCACGGCCTATGGCGCGCCGTCGGCGTCGCATGTGGCGGCGGCGCCCGGCACACAGATTCTGCTGCCGCGCGTTGCTTCGCTGCTACGGCCCGGCAAGGCGCTGGTGCTCGGCCCGACCTATGCCGAACACGCCCGCGCCGCGGCCATCGCCGGCCATGCGGTGGCGGAGGTCAGCGATTTCAACGCACTGGCCGACGCGGATCTCGCGGTGCTGGTCAATCCCAACAATCCGGACGGGCAGGTGATCGAAAAGCCGCGCCTGCTTGAGCTCGCGGCGCTGCTTCGCGCCAAGGGCGGGCTGCTCGTCGTCGACGAGGCCTTCATGGATGTCGGCCCGATCGAGCAAAGCCTGGCGGGGGATGTCGGGGCGGGCGGCATTGTCGTGCTGCGCTCGTTCGGCAAGTTCTTCGGCCTTGCCGGCGTGAGGCTCGGCTTTGCGCTGGCGGATCAACTGACGGCCGAACGGCTGGATGCGCAGCTCGGGCCTTGGGCGGTGGCCGGTCCGGCGCTCGAATATGGCATCCGCGCCCTGTTGGATGCGGGATGGCAGGCCACCATGCGGCAACGCCTGGCAGAGGAAGCCATGCGGCTCGACTTGCTGCTTGGCCGCTTCGATGTGCCGGTCGCCGGCGGCACCAGCCTGTTCCGCTATTTGTCGTTTGCCGAGGCTCCAAGCCTGTTTTCGGTGCTCGGCGAGCAGGGCGTGCTGGTCCGGCATTTCGCCGAGCGGCCTGGAGTGCTGCGTGTTGGCTTGCCGGGCAGCGAGCCAGAATGGCAGCGCCTTGAAAGCGCGCTTGCCGCCTGGGCCGCACGGCGTAAGGATGTGCCGAAGGAGATCGGACAATGATCCATGTCTGTTCGCTGTCGAAGGTCGACGAAACCGTGGCAAGGACCGGTGCACAGCGGCTGCTTTCGCTGCTTGCCGCAGGCACGGAGGTGACCCGCCCGGCCTCGATCCTGGCGGAAAACCATCTGCATCTCGTCATGCACGATATCGCCGTGGCGCAGGAAGGCATGACGATGCCGGGTGAGGAGCACGTGCGGGCCTTGCTCGATTTCGCCTATCGTTGGGATCGGGCAAAACCGCTGGTCGTGCATTGCTATGCCGGCGTCAGCCGCTCGACGGCGTCGGCCTACATCATCGCCGCGGCGCTGGCGCCGACGCGCGACGAGATGGAACTCGCGAAGACGCTGCGCTTCCTGTCACCGACAGCGACGCCCAATCCACGGCTGATCGCGGTTGCCGACATGCTGCTTCAGCGCGACGGCCGCATGATTACGGCGATCGAGGCGATCGGGCGCGGTGCCGACGCGTTCGAAGGAGTCCCCTTCGAATTGGGGATCGAAGCTTAGATCACAGCGGACGCACCGCTACGACAGCCAGTCGGTCAGCTTCGCCTTACGAACATCCTTGACCAGGCTGATAAAGCCGTCGGCCTGATGCTCGGCGGTGAGCCGACCTTTCTCGGCGGTGGCGATCGAGGCATCGCCGACCACGCCGTTTGGGTTTAGGTCGCTGGCGATCCAGGCAAAGGCGTGCGTTCCGGTGTGGCGGAGCAGGGCGAATTCCTTTTCGGCGCGGCCGACATTTGAGACGAAATTGTCCGCCTTGCCCATGTCGACGAGGTCGGGCCGGAAGTGCAGCATCAGCGAGGTCTCGACATCGCCGCCATGGATGCCGTGACGGTCCTCGAGCTCGGTGTACATGCCGGCCGGCCGGCCGAAGCGCTGCCAGCTCGTCTTCACCGACAGCATTTTGGCGCGCACGCGCAATTCGCGGGAAACGATGCCCATGATCTCTTCATTGCCGCCATGCGAATTGACGATGATCAGCTTTCTGACCCCGGCGCGCGCGATCGACAGGCCAAGCTCGGTCCAGGCATCCACCAGCGTGGTCGCCGGCAGGGTGAGGGTGCCGGGTGCATGCAGGTGCTCGTTCGACTTGCCGACCGCCTGCACCGGCAGGATGCGGATGTCGAGATCGTCGGGCAGGCGCGCGATCACCGTTTCCAGCATGCCGGTCATGATCGATGTGTCGGTCGAGACGGGCAGATGCGGGCCGTGCTGCTCGATCGCCGCCACCGGCAGCACGGCGATGGTCGCCTCGGCATCGATCGAGGCATATTCGGTCGTCCGGTAGTCGCCCCACCACACTCGTCTTTTCGTCAATGTCGTCTCCCGAAAGTTCTGAAAACCAGCCAGCAGGGTCTAAATCGCCCGGCGTCGATGGGCAACCGTCAGCCTGCCGCGAGCACCTCCACCTCGACCTTGAATTCCGGGCGAGCAAAGCCCGAAACAATCATCAGCGTGGAGGCGGGCGCCGGGTCTGAAAAGAGCCGGTTGCGGACGTCCATATAGGCCTGCAGATGTTCGCGGCCGGTGACGAAGGCGTTGATGCGCACCGTGTCGTTCAAGGTCAGCCCGGCTTCGCTCAGAATCGCAGCGATGTTCTTGAAGCAGAGCTCGGTCTGCGCGCCGGCGTCCTCGGGAACTTGGTCGTCAGCCCCGATGCCCAGTTGACCGGAGCATAGCACAAGCCGCTTTCCGGCAGGTATTTCAACGCCGTGGCTGTAACGGGCGAAGGGCGGCTTGATGGTCTTTGGGGCGAGGTATTTCAGCATGGCATTCTCCTGTGCGCCGGCAGACTAAGGCTCGATTCATGAAAGCTTCAAGATGCGGTGCATGCCGCCCGAGCGATTATGGACAGGCGTCCAAAAAATAGGCACGATGCCTCGCGTACAGCATGACCCTTCCGGTCTCGGCAATGACTGCCGCGCAAGCGGGCGGTCCGGGCGGTGGCATGTGTCTTGCTTCTTGAACCAATGGTGTCGAGCCCAGCGCGCTGCGCGCCGGAGCCAACAGAGGGTGAGTTTATGATCGGAAATGGGAAGATCCTGGCGGGCTCGATCGCCTTGCTGGTGGCGGGCACGCTGGCTGCTGCCGCAAACGAGAAGGTGACGTTCGGCACCAACTGGCTGGCCGAGCCGGAGCATGGCGGCTACTATCAGGCCGTTGCCGACGGCACCTATGCCGCGTGCGGCCTCGACGTCACCATCATGCAGGGCGGCCCGCAGGTCAGCGGCCGGCCGATGCTGCTTGCCGGCAAGATCGATTTCTACATGGGCGGCAATTTGCTGTCGGCCTTCGACGCCGTGCAGCAGGGCATCCCGATGCGTGTCGTCGCCGCCGATTTCCAGAAAGACCCGCAGGTCATCATGTCCCAGCCGGGGCAGGGGCTGGACAAGTGGGAAGACCTGAAAAACGCCGACCAGTACATTCTCGGCGACGAGGGCGCGCAAACCTTCTTCCAGTGGATGGTGACCGAGCTCGGTTTCGATGCGGCGAAGCGCGTGCCTTACACCTTCAATCCGGCGCCGTTCATCGCCAACAAGAAATCGATCCAGCAGGGCTATGTCACGTCCGAGCCGTTTGCGGTGCAGAAGGCCGGCGGCTTCGTTCCGAACCAGTTCCTGCTCGCCGATTACGGCTGGGATACCTATGCGACGACCGTCGAAGTCATGCAGGACACGATCGACAAGCGGCCGGAGGTCGTGCAGTGCTTCGTCGATGGCTCGGCCAAGGGCTGGTATAATTATCTCTACGGCGACAACAAAGCCGCCAACGACATGATCAAGAAGGACAATCCGGACATGACGGATGAGCAGATCGCCTTCTCGATCGAGCAGTTGAAGAAGTTCGGCGTCGTCGATTCCGGCGATACGGAAAAGCTCGGCATCGGCGCCATGACCGACGCGCGCATCCAGAGCTTCTACGACAAGATGGTCAAGGCCAAGGTCGCGCAGCCGGGTATCGACATCAAGAAGGCCTACACGCTGGCCTTCGTCAACAAGGGCGTCGGGCTGGAGTTGAAGAAGTAAGGCGGCCTGCCTGAGATGATCCAGGAGAAAGTGGCGCAGAAAGCGGCATCGGGCGAGGGCCCGATGCTGCTTTCGCTGCGCGACGTCGGCAAGGTCTTTTCCAACGGCGTGACGGCGCTGAGCAAGGTCGATCTCGCCATCCGCGAGGGCGATTTCCTCAGCCTGCTCGGCCCGTCCGGCTGCGGCAAGTCGACCGCGCTCAGGCTGATCGCCGGCCTATCGACGCCGACCTCCGGGCAGCTCGACTGGCGCGGCTCGATCGACCGCTCGAACATCGGCTTCGTCTTCCAGGAGCCGACGCTGTTGCCTTGGGCAAGCGTCTTCGACAATGTCTGGCTGCCGCTGAGGCTGAAGGGCGTGTCGCGGGCCAAGGCGGCGCCGGCGGTGATGGAGATGCTGTCGCGCGTCCATCTCACCGGCTTCGAGAACGCGGTGCCGCGCGAGCTTTCCGGCGGCATGAAGATGCGTGTCTCGATCGCGCGCGCCATGGTGACGAAGCCGCGCATCCTTCTGATGGACGAGCCCTTCGCGGCGCTGGACGAGATCACCCGCTTCAAGCTCAACAACGACCTTCTGGAACTGTGGCAGGACGAGCGTTTCACCGTGGTCTTCGTTACCCACAGCGTCTTCGAAAGCGTGTTCCTCTCCAGCCGCGTCGTTGTCATGGCCGCGCGGCCGGGCCGTGTTTTCGGTGAGCTTCCCATCGGCGCGCCCTATCCGCGCGACGAGGTATTCCGGACCTCACCCGACTACGCCGCGCTTTGCCGCCAGGCCTCGGACGTGCTGGTCGACGCCATCAACTCAACCGCCGGACCCCATCATGACGGCCATTGAAGACACTGGGCTGAAGCTTGATCCCGAGGAGGCGCGCCGCGTCCGCCAGGAGCGGCTGGAGCGGATCGGCAAATGGGTGCTGCCGCTGGCGATCATGGTGCTGGCGATCTGGCTGTGGGATCGCATCTGCGTCTGGAACGAGATCCCGCAATATATCCTGCCGCGTCCCGGCGTGGTGCTGCAGACGCTGCACAATGATGCCGGCCTGTTGTTTTCCTCGCTGCTGGTAACGCTCAGGATCACCTTTCTCAGCCTGCTGCTTGCCGTCATTGGCGGCGTCGGGCTGGCGGTGCTGTTCGCACAGTCGAAATGGGTGGAGATGTCGTTCTTCCCCTTCGCCATCGTGCTGCAGGTGACGCCGATCGTGGCCATCTTTCCGTTGATCAACATCTATGTGAACAACCAGACCGTCAAACTGCTGCTCTGCGCCTGGATCGTCGCCTTCTTCCCGATCCTCTCCAACACCACGCTCGGGCTGAACTCCGTCGACCGGAACCTACGCGACCTGTTCAAGCTCAACGGCGCGACACGCTGGCAGCAATTGCGCTATCTGCGCCTGCCGGCGGCGATGCCCTATTTCCTCGGCGGGTTGAAGATCGCCGGCGGCCTGTCGCTGATCGGCGCCGTGGTCGCTGAATTCGTCGCCGGCGCACAGGGGCAGTCGTCTGGCCTTGCCTCGCGCATCATCGAGGCCGGTTACCGGCTCAACGCGCCGCGGCTGTTCGCGGCGCTGATCCTGATCTCGCTCACCGGCATCCTGATTTTCCTGGTGCTGTCGCTGGTGTCGCATCTGATCCTGCGCCGCTGGCACGAGAGCGCGCTGAAGCAGGAGCGCTAGAGTGGTTGGCGTGATTAAGAACGGTGACGGCCTGCTTGGGCCAGAGACACAGCGAACAGGCGTGCGGAGACATCGCGAACAGTTTTATACCGCCGCACTCTTGGGCGACCGTAACGGAATGGATCCTCGGGTCTACGCGTCCGCTTCGCTCCCGCTGCGCCCGTGGATGACGAAGGACAGGACGGCATATGCAAATCGCCGATGCTGGAGATTTGTAGGAGCCGCGGTATCCCAGACGTTTGCGATTGGTGGCGGCATCCTTTCTCTTCGTCATCCACGGGCGGAGCGGGAGCGAAGCGGACGCGCAGACCCGAGGATCCATGCCGTTCCCTTTGAGCTTAGCGGCGGTGCAAAACTGTTCGCGATGTCTCCGCACGGCCGTTCGGCGTGTCTCCGACCCAACAGAACGGTGTTGCGTAGGACAGCTGGGAGCAGGCCTTGATACCTATCTCTGGTTCTTATCGCCTGGCTAACGTTCGGCTTCACCGGTCGCTGACGCCGGGCTTTGCAGCACCGTTCGACTCGGACGGTTTCGCGCTGGCCGATCTGGTGGTCACCGATGGCAGGATCACAAGCATTGTCGCCCAAGCCAAGTCGAAGCCAGAAGACAACGCAATCGACCTTGCCGGTCGCATCGTGCTGCCGTGTTTCGTCGACTGTCACACCCATATCGACAAAGGCCATATCTGGCCGCGAAAGCCCAATCCGGACGGCACCTTCATGGGCGCGCTCAATGCCACCGGCGCCGACCGCACCGCGCGCTGGAGCGCGGAAGATGTCGCGCGCCGCATGGATTTCTCGCTGCGCTCGGCCTACGCGCATGGCACCAAGGCCTTGCGCACGCATCTCGACAGCGTGCCGCCGCAGGAGGAAATCTCCTGGCCGGTGTTCGAGGCGATGCGCGAGAAATGGCGCGGGCGGATAGAGTTGCAAGCGGCCTGCCTGCTCGGCATCGAAGGCGTGCGCGACAAAGCCTGGTTCGAGCAGCTGGCCAAGCGCGTCGCCGCGGCCAAGGGGGTGCTCGGCGTCGTCACCTATATGGTGCCCGATCTCGAGGAACTGCTCGACCAGGTTTTCGCTGAAGCCATCAAGCATGGGCTCGATCTCGACTTCCATGCCGACGAGACGGATGACGTCGCGGCCGTTTCGCTGAAGAAGATCGCCGAGGCCTCGCTGTGGAACGGCTTTGAGGGCAACATCCTGGTCGGCCATTGCTGTTCGCTGGCGCGCCAGCCGGACCTCGAGGTGCTCGACACGCTGGACAAGGTGGCAAAGGCGCGGCTTGCCGTGGTGTCGCTGCCGATGTGCAATCTCTATCTGCAGGACCGGCGCAACAACCAAACGACACCGCGCTGGCGCGGCGTGACGCTGCTGCACGAGATGAAGGCGCGCGGCATCAAGGTCGCTGTCGCCTCCGACAACACGCGCGATCCGTTCTACGCCTATGGCGATCTCGACATGCTGGAAGTCTACCGCATGGCGACGCGCATCCTGCATTTCGACCATCCGGTCGGCGACTGGCCGAAGGCGGTAGCGGCGACGCCGGCCGAGGTGATGCGTCTCGACGGCGCCGGCACGCTTGCCGCCGGCGGCAGCGCCGACTTCATCGTCTTCAAGGGACGGAGCTGGACCGAATTGCTGTCGCGGCCCGAATCGGATCGCATCGTGGTGCGCGAGGGCATGGCGATCGAACGCCAACTGCCGGACTATGCCGAACTCGACGAATTGATGGTGGGATGATGGATATCGCAGCGCTGAAGCGCGATCTCGACGGGATCAAGATCGACGACCATCCCGCCATCGTCCTGCAGAAGAGCCGCGACTTCTACTGGTACAGCCCGGTGCTGAAGGCGCAGCTCGATCATGTCAAAGGCGACCTGATCGTCACGCCGAAGAACGAGGACGAGGTGATCCGCGTGCTTGCGGCCTGCCATCGGCACGGGGTTCCGGTGACGCCGCGAGGCAGCGGCACCGGCAACTACGGGCAGGCCATGCCGCTGTCGGGTGGCGTCGTGCTCAACCTCGCGGAGATGAACGAGATCAAGTCGATCGCGCCGGGGCGCGTGGTGACCGGGCCGGGCGCGGTGCTGGCCGAGATCGACAAGGCGACGCGTGCGCATTCCAGCCAGGAATTGCGCATGTCGCCCTCGACCTACAACACCGCGTCGATCGGCGGCTTCATCGCCGGCGGCTCGGGCGGCGTCGGCTCGATCCGCTGGGGCGGGTTGCGCGACCTCGGAAACGTCATCCGGCTGCGGACCGTGACGATGGAGGCCGAGCCGCGCGTCATGGAGCTGACCGGCGAAGAGGTGCTCAAGGTCATGCACGCCTATGGCACCAACGGCATCATCACTGAGGTCGAGATGCCGCTGACCGCCTCCTATGACTGGATCGACGTCATCGTCGGCTTCGACGATTTCATGGATGCGGCCGGCCTCGGCAACGACCTCGCCGTCCAGGACGGGATATTGGCCAAGCTGATCACGCCGATCGCCGCGCCGATCCCTTACGACTATTTCAAGCGGCACCAGAAATTCTTCCGGCGCGAGCAGAGCATCGTGGTGTGCATGATCGCGCCGCATGCGATGGATGCCTTTGTCGCCTTCGTGCGCAGCACCAGCGGCGAGATCGTGTTCCGGGCCGACCAGGAGGCCGATCTCAAAGGGTTGCCGCCGGCCTATGAACTGACCTGGAACCACACGACGCTGCGGGCCATCCGGGTCGATCCGACCATCACCTATCTACAGACGCGCTATCCGTCGCCGAATCATCTCGCCCACGTCAAGGCGATGGTCGAGCGCTTCGGCGACGAGGTGCCGGCGCATCTGGAGTTCATCCGCTTCGACGGCGCGATCGGTGCCGCCGGCCTGCCGCTGGTGCGCTACACAACGCAAGAGCGGCTCGACGAGATCATCCGTATCCATGAGGACAATGGCTGCTGGATCTTCAACCCGCACCGCTACACGCTGGAAGAGGGCGGCATGAAGCGAACAGACGATGTGCAGCTTGCCTTCAAGCGCCAGACCGATCCGCAAGGGCTGCTCAACCCGGGCAAGATGATCGCCTGGGAAAACCCCGCCTACGATTATCGCTCGGGCAAGCCCTTCCTGTTCAAGGGCCTGCAAAAGGCGGGCTGATGAACATCCTCGTGCTCTACGCGCATCCGGTGGAGACCAGCTTCAACGCCGGCCTACACCGGACGATCGTCGAGCGCTTGACCGCGGCGGGTCACATGATCGACGATTGCGATCTCTACGCCGAGGATTTCGATCCGCGGCTGACGCGGACTGAGCGGCTCGGCTATCACGACCAGCGCAGTCCTGCAGACGCAGTCGCCGGCTACGTCGAAAGGCTGCGCAAGGCCGAGGCGCTGGTGCTGTCTTTCCCTGTCTGGAACTACGGCTATCCAGCGATCCTGAAAGGTTTTTTCGACCGCGTCTTCCTGCCCGGCGTGTCGTTCAAGCTGGTCGACGGCAAGGTGCAGCCGACGCTGCACAATATCCGCAAGATGGCGGCCATAACCACCTATGGCGGCAGCCGGTTTCGCGCCATGCTGATGGGCGATCCGCCGCGCAAGATAGTCAAGCGCATGCTGCGGGCGACCATCAAGCCCGGCGCCCCCGTTTCCTATCTCGCGCATTATTCGATGAACCTTTCGACCGACGAGACGCGCAACGCGTTCATGGCAAAGGTCGCGGCCACGATGGACGCCTTCTGATGCGCGTCCTGGTGGTCTATTGCCATCCGGTGCCGGAAAGCTATTGCGCGGCGATCTGCGACACGGCGATCGAGGTGCTGAGACGACGAGGCTGGGATGTGCGTTTGCTCGACCTCTATGCCGAGAATTTCGATCCGGTGATGAGCTGCGAGGAGCGGCGCTTCTACAACGACCGCGCGCCGGAAGATCCGGCGCTCAAGCCGCATTTCGACCTTCTTATGTGGGCAGAGGCGATCCTCTTCATCTACCCGACCTGGTGGTACGGCCTGCCGGCGATGCTGAAGGGCTGGTTCGACCGGGTCTGGGCGACCGACATCGCCTTCAAGCTGCCGGCCGGCAAAGGACGGATCACGTCGCTGATGCGGCATGTCACCAAGGTCGGCGTCATCACCACCTGCGGCGCCCCGACCTGGTGGAGCGTGGTCGTCGGCCAGCCGGGCCGCAAGACGATCCTGCGCGGCATGCGGGCGCTCTGCGCCACGCGCTGCAAGACGTTCTTCCTGGCGCACTATCTGATGGATTCCTCGACGCCGAAGAGCAGGGCGACGTTCTTGGTCAAAGTTCGAAGGACGCTGGAGCGGTTTTAGGGGGTTTCAGCTTCCCTGCGGGATCGCGCCGAACGGGTTTGCCTTTTTTTATGCGGAAATGAAGTGCATATTAAAGGCATGACCAAGCTCTTCGAACATGCCGTCCAACGTGTCCGCACCTTGCCTCCTGAATTGCAGGACGAGTATGCGCGTGTCCTCTTGCGCCTCGCGGGTGATGAGGGGGACGAACCTGTTCATCAACTGGGCCGAGAGGAAAAAGCCTCGCTCGCAACGTCCCGGGCGCAGGCCGCGCGCAGTGAATTTGCAACCGACGAGGAAGTCCGTGCTGTTTGGGCGAAGCACGGCCTGTGAAGCTTCGTTATACGCTGGCGGCGTTAGCCGAGTTGGATGAGGTTCTCGGCGATATCGCACTGCAGTCACCCAAAGGAGCGAAGCGAATCCAAGCCAGGCTCCATGCGGTCATCAATTTATTGCTTGAACATCCCCTAAGCGGCGTCGCTACGGACGAAAGGCCGATGCGCCGGATCGTCGTGAGGCCTTATCCTTATCTGATCTACTACGAGCCTTCCGCCGATGAAATCGTGATTGTCGGTATTCGTCATGGTGCTCGCGATCCCTCAACCATGCCGGACAAGTAACACGGTCCCAATAATCACTCATGCGGGCAGTCCTGTCCGAAGCGACAGAGGAATCGCTACATCCTCACCCGTTCCGCTTTCGGATCATACATCGGCTTCAGCGAGGCTTCCGCGGCAAACCGCTCACCTGCAATCTCCACCTCGTAGGATGAACCCAGCACGTCCGCCTCGCTCTCACCCTCACAGGGCACGTAACCCAGCCCGATCGCTCCGCCGAGATGGTGGCCGTAATTACCCGAGGTGATCGGGCCGACGATCTTGCCGTCGCGCAGGATCGCTTCGTTGTGGAAGAGCAGCGGCTCAGGGTCCTTGAGGCGGAACTGCACCAGCCGGCGTGACAGGCCGGCTTCCTTCTTCTTGAGCACCGCGTCGCGACCGATGAAGTCGGCCTTGGCCGTCTTAACGGCGAAGCCGAGGCCTGCTTCCAGCACATTGTCCTCGTCGGTGATGTCGTGGCCGAAATGGCGGAAGGCCTTTTCGATGCGGCAGGAATCGAACGTGTGCAGGCCGCAGAGCTTCAGGCCGACATCGGCGTCGGCGATCGCCTCGAAGACATGGGCCGCCTGCTCGGTCGAGACATAAAGCTCCCAGCCGAGCTCGCCGACATAGGTGACGCGATGCGCCCGGGCGAGACCCATGCCGATCTCGATCTCCTGAAAAGTGCCGAACGGATTGGCTTCGTTGGAGAAGTCGTTCGGGCTGACCTTCTGGATCAGTTTTCGCGACTCTGGTCCCATCACGCAGATGACCGCTTCGGCCGCGGTCACGTCGGTGATGACGACGAACTCGTCGGCGACATGCTTTCTCAGCCAGGCCAGATCGCGTTGCAAGGTGGCGCCCGGCACGACGAGGAAATAGGCGGTTTCCGAAAGCCGCGTCACGGTGAGGTCGCTCTCGATGCCGCCCTTGGCGTTGAGCATCTGCGTGTAGACGATTTTTCCGGGAGCCACGTCCATGTCGTTGGCGCAGAGCCGTTGCAGAAAGGCACAAGCACCGCGGCCCTCGACACGGATCTTGCCGAAGGAGGTCATGTCGAAGAGGCCGACGCCCTTGCGCACGGCGAGGTGTTCTTCGCGCTGGTTGTCGAACCAGTTCTGCCGCTTCCAGGAATAGCGGTATTCGCGTTCCTGGCCGGGCCCAGCGAACCAGTTGGCGCGCTCCCAGCCGGCGACTTCGCCGAAGACGGCGCCGCGCGCCTTCAGGTGCTCGTGCAAGGGCGAGCGGCGCACGCCGCGCGAGGTCGCCATCTGGCGGTAGGGGAAATGATCGGCGTAGAGCAGGCCGAGCGTTTCGGAGACGCGCTCCTTGAGATAGCGGCGGTTCTTCTGGAACGGCTGGGCGCGGCGGATATCGACCTCCCAGAGATCGAAGGGCGCCTCGCCGTCGTTAATCCACTGCGCCAGCGCCATGCCGGCGCCGCCGGAGGAGACGATGCCGATCGAATTGTAGCCGGTCGCCATCCAGTAGCCGGCAAGCTCCGGCGCTTCGCCGAGATAGTAGCGGTCGTCAGGCGTAAAACTTTCAGGGCCGTTGAAGAAGGTATGGATGCCGGCGGTGCCCAGCATCGGCATGCGGTTGACGCCCATTTCCAGGATCGGCTCGAAATGATCCATGTCCTCAGGCAGCTGATCGAAGCAGAAATCCTCGCGGATGCCGTCCATGCCCCAGGGTTTCGCCACCGGCTCGAAGGCGCCGAGCATCATCTTGCCGGCGTCCTCCTTGTAATAGGCGCACTCGTCCGGCACGCGCAGCACCGGCAGGCGAGAGAGGCCGGGGATCGGCTCTGTGACGAGATAGAAATGCTCGCAGGCATGCAGCGGAATGGTGACGCCGTTCTGTCGGCCAAGCTCGCGCGCCCACATGCCGGCGCAGTTGACGACGATGTCGGTCTCGATCGTGCCCTGATCCTCGTCCTGCGCCCATGACACGCCGAAGACCCGGCCGTTCCTGGTGTGAACCTTGGTGACCTTGACGTTCTCGATGATCGCAGCACCCCGCTGGCGCGCGCCCTTGGCCAGCGCCATGGCGATGTTGGCCGGATCGCACTGGCCGTCGAGCGGCAGGTGCACCGCGCCCACCACATCCGAGACGTTGAGATGCGGATACATCTCCTTGACCTCGCGCGGCGAAATCTCGCGCACGTCGACATCGAAGGCGCGGGCAAGCGATGCCTGCCGGTAGATCTCGTGCTTGCGCTCCTCCGTCAGCGCCACGGTGATCGAGCCGACCTGGCGCATGCCGGTGCCGACATCGGTCTCGGCCTCGAGCTTGACGTAGAGGTCGGCGGAGTATTTCGCCAGCCGTGTCATGTTCTGAGAGGCGCGCAGCTGGCCGATCAGGCCGGCCGCGTGCCAGGTGGTGCCCGAGGTGAGCTGCTTGCGCTCCAAGAGAACGATGTCGGTCCAGCCGAGCTTGGCGAGGTGATAGGCGACCGAGCAGCCGGAGACGCCGCCGCCGATGATGACGGCGCGGGCTTTTGTGGGAACAGTCTTGGTCATGCGGCCTCGCGGCGATAGTTGGAAGCAAAGCGGCGCAGACGAAGTGCTGCTTCCTTGAGGATGGGCTCGGGCTGGCAGAGACTGATGCGGATGTGCCCGGCGGCGGCTTCGCCGAAGCTCGATCCCGGCATGACCCCGACCTTCTCCTTGTCGAGCAGGCCCCAGGCGAATTTCTCGTCGTCGGGCTCGATGGCGGAGATATCGAGCATGACGTACATGCCACCTTCCGAGCCGTGCACGGTGACATCGTTCATGCCGCGCACGGCCTCCAGCATCAGGGCGCGGCGCGCCGCATAGCGCTCGGCGATCTCTTTCACGCCATAGTGGTTCTCGAGCGCTTCGGCACAGGCGATCGAGATGAAGGCCGGCAGGCCGTAGGTCGTCACCAGGTTGAGGTCAGTGAGCAGCCTGATCATCTTTGTCGGGCCGGTCAGCCAGCCCATGCGCCATCCGGTCATGCCATGGCTTTTCGACATGGAATTGATGACCAGCGTGCGCTCGGCCATGCCGGGAAGCGAGCGCGGCGAGATGTGTTCGCCGCCGCCGAGCGTCCAGTAGACCTCGTCGGAGAGCAGCCAGAGATCGTGCTCCTTGCAGATATCGGCCAATTCCTCCAGCCGCTCGCGCGAATAGACCGCACCGGTCGGATTGTTCGGCGTGTTGATCAGAATGGCGCGGGTGTTGGGCTTCAGCGCGGCCCGGATCATGTCGGCGCGGGGCTGGAAACCGTCCTCCGCCGGCGTCTCGACCACGGTGAACGTGGCGCCAGCGGCGCTGAAGGTGTTGGGATAGGTGGCATAATAGGGCGCGACCACGATGGCGTGGTCGCCGGGATCGAGCACGGTTTGCACGGCGGCATAAAGCGCCGCCTGGCCGCCTTGCGTGGCGATGATCTCGTCGGGCTCCGTCTCGATGCCGGTGCAGGCGGTGGACGCCGTCGCCATTGCCTTGCGCAGGCGCGGCAGACCGGGGAGAGGGGTGTAATGGTGGTTGCTGCCACGCACGGCGTTGACGCAGGCCTCGATCGTCTTCGAAGGTGTGTCGAAGTCATGGTCGCCGACCGACAGCATGATAATGTCCTCGCCGGCCTGCTTGCGCGCCCAGGCTTCCGAATGGACCTCCCAGCCGTCCTTGCCCGAAGGAACGATAGCGGTAATCCGCTTCGATGGTCTTGGCATCACTGAACTCCCGAGATCCGATGTCCGGCCTGCTCGAGCCGGTCGCGCAAGGCGGCGATATGAGCGGGGCCGACCTCGCAGCAGCCACCGACGATATGGGCACCGGCGTCGACCCAGCCCAGGGCCTGTTCGGCATAGGCTTGCGGATCGAGGTCGTGGCGGGCATGCAGCACCTCGACGGTGCCGCCATGCTTCAGCGCCTCGACAGAGGTGAAGCCATTGGCATAGGCGCCAACCGGTCCGCCAAGTGCGATGAGCTCCGGCAAGGCGGCGGCGATGGCTTCGGGACGGCAGCAGTTGAGCAGTCGGGCCGCGACCGGCAGGTCGCCGAGGGCACCGACCGCATGGGCGATGGTCTCGCCGCTGCGCAGGCGCGGCGCGCCATGGTCGGCAAGCGTCCAGGACACCCATACGGGCTTGCCGCTTTCCGACGCCGCGGTGACGGCCGCGCGTGCCTCCTCTGCCGAGGCCATCGTCTCGCAGAGAAACAGGTCAATGCCATCGGCCTGTTCGGCGACGATGCGGCGATAGATGTCGAGCGTGTCCTCGAACGATATGGTCAGCGCCGGCGCATAGCTGCCGAACAGAGGCGACAGGCAACCGGCTATGGCTGTGTCACCCGCTTCATCGCGGGCCTGTCTCGCCAGTTCGATACCGCGCTTCTGCAGCGGTTGGAACAGGTCCTCCGCGCCCTCGCGCGCCAGGCGCTCCGGTGTTGCCGCATAGGTGTTGATGGTGATGACCCGGGCGCCCGCCTGGATGAATTCGACATGCAGGTCGCGCACCAGATCCGGCTCGTCGATCAGCACCCTGGCCGACCAAAGCGGCGTCGGTTCGGATTTGCTGCGGCGAACCAGCTCCTGGCCCATGCCGCCATCGGTGAGGATGACGGAGGTCATGCGCGCAGCCTCTCGTTCTTCGGATCCCAGAGCGGTTCGTCCTTCTGCACGACGGCCTTGAAGCGATCGCCAAAAATCTCGACCTCGACCGCCGTGCCCGGCTCCGTGAGATCAGTGCGCAACATGCCGAGCGCGATCGACTTGCCGACGCGGTGGCCCCAGCCGCCTGAGGTCGTCTCGCCGACGATCCTGCCGTCATGCCAGAGCGTCGACATGTAGGGCGCGTCGCAGTCGCCGGGGTTTTCGACGACCAAGGTGACGAAGCGCTTCTTCACGCCTTGCTGCTTCTCATTGAGCAAGGCCGCCTTGCCGCGGAAGTCGGGCTTGTCCCATTTGACGAAGCGTTCCAGCCCGCCCTGCAGGACCGAATAGTCGGTCGACAGATCGCCCTTCCAGGCGCGGTAGCCTTTTTCGAGTCGCAGCGAATCCAGCGCATACATGCCGAACGGTTTCAGGCCGTGCTTCTGGCCGGCTGCCCAGACGGTGTCAAAGACAGTAAGCGTGTCGGCGACCTTGGTGTGGATTTCCCAGCCGAGCTCGCCGGCGAAGGAGACGCGCACCAGCTTCGCCCAGCGTCCGGCAATGGTCGTTTCCTGATGCGTCAGCCAAGGCAGGGTCAAATCGGCGTCGCAGACCTCGGCCAGGATTTTGCGCGAGTTCGGGCCGGCGAGGATCTGGGTCGAGTATTCCTCGGTACGGTCGGTCAGCGTGAAGGCTGCGTTCTTCGGCATGCGCGATTTAAGCCATTCGAAGTCGTGCCATTGCGCCACCGCGGCGGTGATCAGCGTCATCTGGTCCTCTGCATGGCGCACGACCGACATTTCGGTGACGATGCGGCCCTTGTCGTCCGAGAAGTAAACGAGGCCGATCCGGCCGGGCTTCGGCACGAGGCCGGTCACTTGAAGCGCCAGCCAGTCGGCGGCGCCCGGCCCTTCGAGGTTGAAGCGTGAGAAGCCGGGCAGGTCGAGGATGGCAGCGGCGTCGCGCACGGCGAGGCATTCTTCGCGCACCGCGCGCTGCCACGGCCCGTCGCGGCGGAAGGTAAGCGTCGCTTCCTCGGACGTGTCGTCGCCGGGCTTCGCATACCAGGTGGCGCGCTCCCAGCCATTATAGGCGTCGAACTGGCCGCCCAGCGCTTTGGTGCGCTCATGCAGCGGCGACAGCTTGCGATTGCGGCCCTCCGGCCAGGCATGGCGCGGGAACTGGATGGCGTATTCGTTGCCGTAGATCTCCATGCCTTTGGCAACGCAATAATCGGGCGCCGAGGCGAAGCTGGTGAAGCGGCGCGGATCGCAGGACCACATATCCCATTCGGTCTGCCCCTCGGTCACCCATTCGGCCAGCACCTTGCCAGCGCCGCCGCCTTGCGCGATGCCGAAGGTGAAGACGCAGGCCTCGAAGGCGTTCGGCACGCCGGGCATCGGCCCGATCAGCGGGTTGCCGTCCGGTGCGTAAGGGATCGGCCCATTGATCACCTTGGACAGGCCGGCGGTGCCGAGAATCGGCACACGCGCGACCGCATCGGCAAGATAGTGCTCGAGACGGTCGAGATCGTCGGGGAACAGCTGGAAGGAAAAATCCTCCGGCATCGGATCGTTATGGGTTGCCCAATGCGCGCGGCAATTGCGCTCATAGGGGCCGAGGTTCATGCCGCTCTTTTCCTGGCGCAGGTAATAGGACGTATCGACGTCGCGCAGCAGCGGCAGCTTGTGGCCCTGCTCCTTCGTCCAGGCGGCAAGCTCGGGGATCTCCTCGAACAAGACGTACTGATGGCTCATCACCATCATCGGTACGTCGCGGCCGAACATTTTTCCAACCTCGGCGGCGCGGTAGCCGGCCGCGTTGATGACGATCTCGCAGCGGATCTCGCCTTGCGGCGTCGCGACCACCCATTCGCCGTTCTCGCGACGGACGCCGGTGACCGGGCAGAAGCGGATGATCTTGGCGCCCATGTCGCGCGCGCCCTTGGCGAGCGCCTGCGTCAGTTGCGCCGGATCGATGTCGCCGTCGCTCGGGTCATAGAGCGCGCCCTTCAATTCATGCGTCTCGATGAACGGGTAGCGGCGCTTGATCTCGTCGAGGCCGACGACGTCGATGTCCATGCCCTGGTAGCGGCCCATGCCCTTGGCGCGCTTGAATTCCTGCATGCGCTCATTGGTGTGGGCGAGCCGGAGCGAGCCGGTGACATGGTAGTTCATCGGATAGTCGACCGCTTCGGCCAGACCCCGGTAAAGCTCGGTGGAATAGCGCTGCATGTTCATCAGCGACCAGGACGACGAGAAGGTCGGCACGTTGCCGGCGGCATGCCAGGTCGAGCCCGAGGTCAGCTCGTTCTTTTCCAGAAGCACGCAATCGGTCCAGCCCGCCTTGCAGAGATGATAGAGCGATGAGCAGCCGACGACACCGCCTCCGATGATCACCACGCGTGCCGTGGTCGGTAAACCGGCCATATTTGTCCTCCAAAATAAATCAATATACCGGCGGTGAAACCACCCAGATGACGACCGCCGGCTCGGTGCCCGGATTGCGCCAGCGATAGGGCTTGCCGTCGAAGCGGAACGAGTCGCCTTCGCCAAGCCGGTGCCAGACGCCCGCAATCTCGATGTCGAACAGTCCGGAGACGATGTATCCGGCCTCCTCGGTCGGCCGCAGTGCTGCGGCCTTCATCTCTGCGCCGGGCGCGAATACCGAGCGCACAACCTCGAAACTACCGCCGAGATCGGGCGACAGAAGCTCTTCCACCAGACCCGATTCGCTTGTGCCAAGCACGCGGCGGCGGCCGGCGCGCACGATCACGCCACGCTCTTCCTCGGCCGGCACGTCATGGCTGAAGAACAGGCTGATCGGCACATCGAAGAGGTCGGCGAAGGCGCGCAAATCGCCGACCGAAGGCACGGAGAGGCCCCGCTCGACCTGACTGACCCAGCCGACCGAACGGCCCAACTTGAGCGCAATTTCACTGAGCGTCAGGCCGCGCGCCTTGCGCAGCGCGCGGATGTCGCCGGCCAGCAGCCGGTCGCCATTGTCCTGCTCCGATCTGGCCGTGGTCGAGCTCAAGGGCTTCTCATGAAAAAATCCGAATAAATTTCATGAGAGGGTAAAACCATGAAAAAATCAAGGAGATTTTCATAGGCCACAAGATTTGCTTGCGCGTTTTCGGCGGTTGATGCAAAGGCTCGCGCACGAGCGGCGAGTGGGGCGCCCGGTCGGAGACCAGTTCTAGTTTATAGTCTGCGGATGGTCGTCAAGGAAACCGGGTTGCGGGTTTCTGGCCATGCCGAAAGGGACGACCCATGCTTGAGAAGAACATCCGGATCGCGTCGGATGCGGAGATCGTCGATGAGGCGATCACCTCGCGCCGGTCGGTGCGCGCTTTCCTGCCCGATATGGTCGATGACGATACGATCCGCGCGATCCTGGCGGTCGCCGCGCGCGCGCCGTCCGGCACCAACATGCAGCCCTGGCGCGTCTATGTGATCAAGGGTGAGGTCAAGCAGCGCATCAGCGACGCGATCCTCAACTCCGGCATCCGCGCCGAAAAGGCGGAGTGGAACGAGTATCGCTATTATCCCGACCAGTTCTTTGAACCTTACCTCACGCGCCGCCGCGCCAACGGCTTCGGGCTTTACGGCGCGCTGGGCATCGGCCGGCGCGAGGTGGACAAGATGCGGGCGCAGCATGACCGCAACTTCATCTTCTTCGATGCGCCCGTCGGCATGATCTTCACGATCGACCGCAGACTGAACCAGGGCTCGTGGATCGACTACGGCATGTTCCTGCAGAACATCATGGTCGCTGCACGGGGCAGGGGGCTGCATACCTGCCCGCAGGCCGCCTTCGCGCCCTACCATCGGCAGATCAGGCCGGTGCTCAACATTCCCGACGAGGAGATCGTCGTATGCGGCATGGCGCTCGGCTACGAAGACACGTCCAAGCCCGAAAATGAGTTCCGCACCGACCGCGCGCCAATCGAGGACTGGGTGACGTTCTCGGAGTAAGCCCGCTCGCCGAATATCTCGGCCAGCTAATCGGTGCTCATGTGCGCGCCGTGGCCGCTGACATGGGCGCCGTCGCGCGGCGTCAGCCGCAGGTAAGCCGATAGCGCGCAAAGCGTGATCAGCCCTTCGACGACGAACAGGATGCGGTAGTCGTCGACGCTGGCCTTGCCGCCGCCGGCAAGCAGCGAGAGCAGCGCCGCCGCGAGGCCGACGCTGATCGCCACCGCGAGCTGCCACAAGATGTAATAGAGCGCGCTGAAGCGGGCGAGCTGCTCCGGCGCGATGTCCGAATAGGAAAGATTGCCGGTCGAGGCCCATTGCACCGATCGGAAGACGCCGAAAGTGAAGATGTAGGCCAGAACGATCCAGGCTGGCGTGCTCGCCTGCATCAGGGCAAAGCCGGCGACCAGAGAAGCCACGATCGGCGTGTTTGCGACCAGCACGCGCCGGAAACCGAAGCGGTTCAGAAGCCGCGGCATGAAGAAGCGCATGATCAGGGATCCGATCGCGGCGACGAAGGTCAGCGATCCGGCCTGCACGGCGCTCATGCCGAAGCCGAGCTGGAACATCAGCGGCAGCAGGAAGACCACGGAGCTGAGACCGATCGTGTCGAGGCTACCGCCGGTGAGGAAGGAGATGCGAAAGGTGCGGATGCGCAGCAGGTTGAGGTCGAGCAGCGGATTGCGGGCGCGCAGGCAGTAGAAGGCGGCAACCGCCAGGATGACGATCGCCAGGCCAAGCTCGATGCCGATCAGGCTGCCCGGGGCATCCTTGGCGGCAAGCGAATCCATGCCGAAGACCAGCAGGCCCATGCCGCTGCCGACGAGCAGGAAGCCCGGAAAATCGAACGGCGTGCGCACCGGCTTGGTCGTTGACGGAAACAGCGAGGCGGCCAGCAGCGCCGCGGTCAGCGCGATCGGGATGTTGATGTAGAAGATCCAGCGCCAGGAGACGTAAGTGGTCAGCGCGCCGCCGACAAGCGGCCCGACCAGCGGTCCTGATTGCCCGGCGAGCGAGATATACATGTTGATCTTGAGCGTACGGTCGCGCGGGAAGCTCGACAGGATCACGACCTGGCCGAGCGTGCCCATCAGCGCGCCGCCGCAGCCCTGCAAGGCACGCGAGCCGGCCAGCATCCAGATGTTTTCCGAAAGGCCGCACAAGGCCGAGGCGCTGGCGAAGACGAGCAGGGCGAAGCAATAGACGTTGCGCAGGCCGAAGCGGTCGGCCAGCCAGCCGCCGAGCGGCATGGTGACGATGAGGCTCGCGACATAGACGGTGATCAGCAGCCCAAGCTGGCTTGGCGGGCGATCGAGGCTCTCGCCGACGCCGGGCAGCGCGGTGACCACGACGTTCTGGTCGAGGCTGGTCATGAACACGCCGCAAGCGACGGTTGCCGGCAACAGCATCGACGGACCCTCCGCCGGAGCAAAGCGGGTCGTGGCCGTCGCCGAAGTCTCAACAGTCATGGAAGGGTATGGTCGAATTGGATGCCTGAGCGGACGTCTGCTTGGCAAACGCCGGTGATTGCTTACCTATCGCCCCTGCTGGCCCAAGGCTCAAGCAGCAGTTGTAGCCGTCCATAGTGCCAGATAGCGGCTGGACCAAAGGTGCGTGATTTTCAAGTGAGGCCGGCGTTGGCCTGACCTGAATCTCAACACACCTTAAATGCCCTACTGCACCTCATAACCGACTTCCTCGCTGGCGTGGCACAAGGCCTTCCAGAACGAGCGCGCGAAGGAACGGAAGACGTAGATGTCGAACTGGTCGGCGCCGCTGCGCTGGATCTGGGCAAAGATGTCGTGATGGTTGGTCGAGCGGCCGGCGCCGAGGGGGAAGGCCGGCAAGGCGAAGTCGATGGCGAAGAACTTCGCCATCACCCATTCGGCCTTCGGGCCGGCGATGCGGATCGCGGTGCGGCCATGCGAGAGATCGGTGAGCGTGCCGATGGCCGGCGTGATCGACCCGGCAAAGGCCTGAGCCAGGCCTTCAGCCTCATCCACCACTGTGAACTTTCCCGGCGCGAAACCGAAGACGGCGCGGGCGCCGCTGTTCACGCCGCCGCCGGCGCCGTCGGGCAGCGCGAGACCGGTGACCTTGCGGATAATCTCGATCAGCCGCTTCTCTTCGCCCGGCCATGCGGCGAGCTGCAGGATCGAACCTGCCCGCGTCTCGGACAAGATGACATCGACGCCATGTTCGAAATTGCCATGCGAGCCCGGGTGGTGCTCCGGCTCGAGCGGCGACTGGCGTTCGGGCAAATGCGGCTCAGCCATGCATGCGGCTCCCGTCCGGATCGTAGAAATGGTTGGAGACGATCTCGATCGGCCCGAACCGGTTGCGCAGCGGATCCGAGACGAAGGCGCGGGTTCCGTGGCGCGCCTTGCCGCCCTTGACCAGGGCCAGCGCGATATATTTGCCCAGCGCCGGCGAATAGCAGCAGGCGGTGATGTGGCCGAGCGAGTCGTGCGGATTGGCCTCGTCCAGCTCCTCGACAATATGTCCGCCGCCATTGAGTGGCCGGTTGTCGAGCGCGACCACACCGACGAGTTGCAACCGGTCGGACGCGATCAGGCCTTCGCGGTCCATCATGGCCGAGCCGATGAAGGGCTTCTTCTTCGACAGCATCCAGTCGAGATGGAGGTCGCGCGCCGTGGTGCGGCCGTCGATCTCGGCGCCGGTGACATGGCCCTTCTCGATGCGCATCGTGCCGAGCGCCTCGAGCCCGTAGGTGACAAGTCCGAAAGGCTTGCCGGCCTCGATCAAGGCTTCCCAGACGCGGGTGCCGTAGCCGGCGCCGGAATAGACCTCGAACGCCATTTCGCCGGAGAAGGACAGCCGGCAGATCATCACCGGCACGCCGGCGATCCGGCCATGGACGATGCCCATGAAGGGCAGGGTGGCGTTGTCGACGGCGGTGCCGGTGACGCAAGCGGCAAGAATAACCCGCGCCTTCGGGCCGCCGATCGCGGCACCCGCCCATTCGTCGGTGACCGACGTGACAGTGACCTTCAGCTCCGGCCAGATGACGTCGAGGAAATACTCCAGATGCTGCATCACCTTGCCGGCATTGGCGGTGGTGGTGGTCATCAGGAATTCCTGCTCGCCGAGCCGCCAGGTGGTGCCGTCGTCGAAGGCAAGCCCGTCCTCGCGCAGCATCAGGCCGTAGCGCGCCTTGCCGACCGCAAGCGTGGAGAACATGTTGGTGTAGACGCGATCGAGGAACGCGGCCGCGTCCGGCCCCTGAACCGCTATCTTGCCCAGTGTCGAGACATCGACGATGCCGGCGCTTTCGCGCGTTGCCTTGGATTCGCGGACATAGGCCTGCTCGACGGTTTCGCCGGCAAGGCCGTAGATCATCGGCCGGTACCAGAGGCCTGCGGAATACATCCTTGCGCCATTCGCGATGTGCCAGTCATGCATCGGGGTCAGCCGTTCCGGCTTGAGGTCGCCGAAGCGCTCGGCCGCCAGCGAGCCGATCGACACCGCCGTATAGGGCGGGCGGAAGCGCGTCGTGCCGACTTCGGGGATTGGCTTGCCCAGCGCCTCGGCCATGATGGCGAGGCCTGGCACGTTGGAGTTCTTGCCTTGATCAGTCGCCATGCCGAGCGTGGTGTAGCGCTTCAGATGCTCGACCGAGACGAAGCCTTCGCGATGCGCGAGCCGCACGTCCTCGGCGGTCACGTCGTGCTGGAAGTCGACGAAGCTCTTGCCCTTGGCCTTGATCTCGAAGACCGGCGCGGGATCGGGATCGCCAGGTACAGCCTCAACGATGGGCAGGGGAGCGGACGATGCCGCACCCCCGGCGGCCTGGAGACCGGCAGCGCGGCCTTCGGCGATCGCCTCGGCGGTTGAGAAACTGCCGGTGAAGGCGCCGGCTCCGATCCAGCGTTGCGTCGGCTTCGGCGGCAGGAAGGCTTGTCTCGCCGGGTCCCATTCGGCCTTCGCGCCGGCCTGGCTGGCGAGATGGATGGTCGGCGACCAGCCGCCCGACATCAGAAGGCTGTCGGCATGGATGCTGCGCTCGTCGCCGCTGAGCGAACCGCTCATGGCGTCGAAGCGCTGCACCTTGAGGCCGGTGAGCGCCTTGCCGCCTTCGGTCGCGACCACGGCATGACCGGCAAGCAGCTCGGCCTCGGCTTCGCTCGCCATCCGGCGCATCTCGTTCGAGATGTCGCTGCGGACATCGATGATGGCAACGACCGCGGCGCCGGCCTTCTTCAAGGCGACGGCCGAGCGGTAAGCGCTGTCGTTGTTGGTGAAGAGCGCGATGCGCTGTCCCGGCAGCACACCATATTCATTGGCGTAACGTTCGGCCGCATGGGCCAGCATGACGCCGGGACGATCGTTGCCGGGGAACACCAGCGGCCGCTCGAAGGAGCCGGTGGCGAGCACCACGCTGCCCGCGCGGATCGCCCAGTAGCGCTGGCGCGGCTCGCCCTTGGCCGCCACTTCCTTATGGTCGGTCACCCGTTCCAGCGCGGCCAGTGTGTTGCCGTCGTAATAGCCCCAAACCGTGGTGCGCGGCAAAAGTCGCACATTGTCGTTGCCTCCGAGCTGTCCCACCATGCGCTGGGCCCAGTCGGCGGCGGGCATGCCGTCGATGGTTTCGCCCGACCAGTTGGCGGAGCCGCCGAAGTGGGCTTCGAGATCGGCGAGGATGACGCGGGCGCCCTGGTCGGCAGCGGCCTTCGCCGCCATCAGGCCGGCCGGACCGGAGCCGACGACCAGCACGTCGCAAAATGCGTTCATGCGCTCGTAGCGCTCCGGGTCTGGGGCGGTGCCTGCCTTGCCGAGACCGGCGGCGCGGCGGATGAAATGCTCGCAGAACATCCAGAAGCGCGTGCCTTTCAGCGGACCGATCACCGGCCCCATGAAGGTCTTGTAGTAGAAGCCGGCCGACAGGATCTTGCCGCCGAGCTGGTTGATGGCGCCGATGTCCCAGGCGAGCGAAGGCGTGCGGTTCTGGCTGACGGCGACGAGCCCGTCATAGATCTCGACCATGGTGGCCGGGATGTTGGGTTCGCGCACTTCGCCGCGCAGCACCGTCACCAGCGCGTTCGGCTCCTCGACGCCGGCGGAAAGCACGCCGCGCGGGCGATGGTATTTGAACGAACGGCCGAACAGCGTCACGCCGTTGGCGAGCAGGGCCGAGGCCAGCGTGTCGCCGGCATGGCCGGTGTAAGGCGCGCCGTCGAAAGTGAAGCGGATGGTGCGCAGCCGGTCGATGCGGCCGCCGGTCTCTGTGCGGCGCGGGCTCACGAGCGGCCCTCCGCCCTGTTCTCAGTGGATTTGTGGCCGCCACGGGCGAAGGCCGTGCTCAGGATCTCATGGGTGATGGTGTTGCGCACGACCCTCAGATGCGCGCGGCAACCGCCGGAATGCTGCCAGATCTCATTGTGGTCGCCGGCCGGGTTCAGGCGGTCGTAGACATAGGCGTTCCAGGCATCGAGATCTTGCGAGGCCGGCTGCGGCCGTTCGCGATTGCCGTCGCCCTGGTAGGTGAATTCGATGACGTCGCGCGGGCCGCAATAGGGACAGGTGATCAGCATGTATTTCGAAACCTAATGCAATCTGGGCGTCGCGCCCTGGCCTTTGTCGTCGATGATCAAGCCGCGATAGAAACGGTCGAGCGTGAAGGGCGCGTTGAACTCGTGCGGCTCGTCCTTGGCGATGGTGTAGGCAAAGCACCAGCCCGACGCGGGCGTCGCCTTGAAGCCGCCATAGCACCAGCCGCAATTGAGATACATGCCCGGCAGCGGGCCGGTGGTGATGATCGGCGAGCCGTCCATCGTCATGTCGCACAGCCCGCCCCAGGAGCGCAGCATGCGCACCCGGGCGAGACCCGGGAACAGCGCCAGCATCTCGCTCATCACCTCGTCGACGATCGGCAGGCTGCCGCGCTGGGCGTAGCTGTTGTAGCCGTCGAGGTCGCCGCCATAGACGAGGCCGCCCTTGTCCGACTGGGAAATGTAGAAGTGACCCATGCCGAAGGTCAGGATCGTGTCGATGATCGGCTTCAGCGATTCCGAGACGAAGGCCTGCAGCACATGGCTCTCGATCGGCATGTGCGAAATGCCGGCAAGCTGCATGACGCGGCCGGTGCTGCCGGCAACAGCAAGCGCGACCTTCTTGGCGCGGATCTCGCCGCGCGTCGTCGAAACGCCGATGATGCGGCCGCCGTCGCGCAGGAAGCCGGTGACCTCGCAATTCTCGATGATGTCGACGCCGCGCCGGTCGGCGCCGCGCGCATAGCCCCAGGCGACGGCGTCGTGGCGGGCGCTGCCGGCGCGCCGCTGCATCAGCCCGCCGAGAACCGGGAAGCGCGCCGATCCCGAGACGTCCAGCGCCGGCACGAGGCGCTTGATCTGGTCGACGCTCATCAGTTCGGCATCAACGCCGAGATGGCGCATGGCGTTGCCGCGCCTTGCGTAGTCGTCGAGCTGGGCGGGCGTGTGCGCGAGATTGAGGCAGCCTCGCTGCGAAAACATGACGTTGTAGTTGAGGTCGTGCGAAAGGTTCTCCCACAGCTTCATCGAATGTTCGTAGAAGCGGGTGTTCTGCGGCAAGAGATAGTTGGAGCGCACGGCGGTAGTGTTGCGGCCGACATTGCCGGAGCCGAGCCAGCCTTTTTCCAGCACCGCGACGTTGGTGATGCCGTGTTCCTTGGCGAGGTAATAGGCGGTCGAAAGGCCGTGGCCGCCGCCGCCGATGACAATGACATCATAGGAAGCCTTGGGGTCCGGCTTGCGCCACGCGGGCTTCCAATCCTTGTTGCCCGTCAGCGCGTTCTTGAGCAGCGAAAAGGCTGAATATTCCGCCATTCTTCCTATCGTCCTTATGATGCGAGGCGGCAGACTATAGAGCAGGCGGGAAGCGCAAAGCCAAGATTGCGCCATTGCTTTTCGACAGGCCGACTCCGCCCGACACGACCGGGACGGCTTGCCGCCCGATAGGCCGGTCTTTATCAAGGGCGGAAATTTCGAGGGTTTTTCGGCCGCGAGTCGCCACAGCGCCATGTTTTTCCGATTGCTACGCCTGATCTTGGTCGTCATCGTCGCTGTCTTCGGTCAGCCGGCGTTCGAGGCGTCGGCGCAGGCGATCGGCCACGGCTCGTCGCAGCTCATTGCCGACCAGACCAAGGTCATCCAGGACCTTACGACCAAGACCGACGGCCTGGAGAAAAAACTCAGCGACCCCGACCAGGACGATGCGGGGCTGGTCGACATCCGGCTGCAGCTCGAGGATATTTCGCGCGCGGCGCTGACGAGCGCGCTGGCATTCCGTTCGCGCCTCACCGACATCAACAACCGAGTCCAGGTGCTGGGACCGCCCCCGGCCGAAGGGCAGCCGCCTGAGCCTGAGGTCGTCAGCAATGAACGCGGCGCGCTCACTTCCGAGAAGGCCGAGATCAACGCGGTTGTCGCCAGTGCGGAGAACCTGGCGATTCGCATCAACGGCCTGGTCGAGAAGATTGGCACGATGCGAACCGAGCTTTTCCGGAGCTTCATCACCAAGCATTATGATCTGACCGACGCGCTGAGCCCGCAGGCCTTCTCGGACGCGCATGAGCAATTTACCGGACTTTATAAAGCAGTAACTTCCTGGTTGACCTTCGCGCTGAAATTCAAATTCCAGGCGATGCTTGCCGCGACCTTGATGGCATTGATGTTGGCGGCGGTGCTTCTGGTTGGTGGCAGACGTCTGTTCGGCCGTATCTTCGAACCCGATCCCTCGGTCGAGGAGCCGTCTTATCTAAGCCGGCTTTCCGTGGCGTTCTGGTCGACGCTGCTGCCGACCTTGGCGCTTGGCGTGTTTCTCGCCTCGACGGTGTTTTTCTTCAACTACTACAATGTGCTGCGCGGCGACATCGGCACGTTCCTCAATGCACTGCTGACTGTCGTCGCGCTGGTATTCTGCGTCAACCGGCTGGCCAACGCGGCGCTGGAGCCGCGCCTGCCGAATTGGCGCCTGATCCCGGTCGCAACCCGCCCTGCGCGCTGGCTGGTGCGCCTGGCGACGGCGATGGCGCTTGTTCTCGGCTTCAACAATTTTCTGACGGTTGTGAACGACAAGATGGGTTCGCCGCTGTCGTTGACCATCGCCAGAAGCTTCGTCGCCACCATTATTGTCGGCGTCATCCTGATTCTGATGGGATTGCTGAGACCGTTCAGGGCCAGCGATGGCTCTTGGCGCCCGTGGCCGGCATGGTTGCGCTTTCTTACGATCGGGCTCGGCCTGTTCACTATCGCTGCGGCCCTGCTCGGCTATATCGGCCTGGCCATCTTCGTTTCGCTGCAGGTGGTTGTCACCGGCACGGTCCTGGTGACGGCCTATATCGGCTTCCTGTCGGCGCGCGCGATCGGCGAGGAGGGTGGCTTCGCCGACACGTCCGTAGGGCGCTGGCTTTCGGCAAATTCGAGTTACGAGGATACCGCCCTCGACCAGCTCGGCCTGGTGGTCAGCATCGCCATCAACCTGATGATCGTCGTGGTGTTCCTGCCGCTGATCCTTTTGATGTGGGGATTCCAGCCCGGCGATATCGAGGCCTGGGCCTACAAGCTGGCAACCGGCGTCTCGATCGGCTCGGTGACCATCTCTTTCCTCGGCATCCTCAGCGGCATTGTCGTCTTCGTCATCGGTTATTTCCTGACGCGTTGGTTCCAGGGCTGGCTGGACGGCTCGGTGATGGCGCGCGGCAAGGTCGATGCCGGCGTGCGCAATTCGATCCGGCTCGGTGTCGGCTATGCCGGCGTGGCGATTGCCGGCCTGGTCGGCATCTCGGCGGCCGGCATCGATCTTTCCAACCTGGCGCTGGTTGCCGGCGCCCTTTCGCTGGGTATCGGCTTCGGCCTGCAGAATGTCGTGTCGAATTTCGTTTCGGGCCTGATCCTGCTTGCCGAGCGGCCTTTCAAGGTCGGCGATTGGATCGTCGCCGGCGACGTCAGCGGCACGGTGCGCAAGATCAGCGTGCGCGCCACCGAGATCGAGACCTTCCAGCGGCAGTCGGTGATCCTGCCCAATTCGAACCTCATCAACAATGCGGTCGGCAACTGGACGCATCGCAACAAGCTGGGGCGCGTCGACATCAAAGTCGGCGTCGCCTATGGCAGCGACGTCAAACGCGTCCATGCCCTGCTGACCAACATTGCGCGCGCCCATCCAATGGTGCTGAAGAATCCCGAGCCGTTCATTCTCTTCGCCAATTTCGGCCTTGCCGCGCTCGAGTTCGAAATCCGCGTGTTCGTGGCCGACATCATGAACAGCAGTGTCGTGCAGAACGATATCCGCTTCGCGATCTTCGATATCTTCGAGGAGGAGCAGATCGAGATCCCTTCGACGCCGCGGGCGGTGGTCGAGACCAAGAAGCACGAAGCCTGGCCGATCGACGACGACAAGATCGAAGCCGAATTCGCCGAGCGCCAGAGGCTGGAGGAGGAAGCCGCTGCCGAACGGGAACGGCTGGCCAAGATGAAGCGCAGGGGCCGCAAGCCCGACCCCGGCTAAGGTGCATCGATATTCAGGTGAGGCCGGCCTGCAAACAGCGGCTTCCTGCGCTTGTCCGGAGCCGAAACCGATTGTGGCATGAATGCGGCATTCAGTTGCGGTTCAGGTAACATCTCATATAAGCTCCGATGCAAAGGGCGAGAATGCCTTGCAAATTTGAACAGAGGCGGTGTGTGAACACCGGAAATGCAATGTGGAAGTCTGTCGTTGCCGCCATCGCTTTGCTGGCCTTGGGCGGTTCGGCTTTCGCCGCCAGCGCGATCAACAGGGACGCTCAGACGCGGACCCTGGTCGTGACCGAAGGCGGCGCCAAGAGCGAGCTGACGCTCGGTGCCGGCGAGACGGTGGAGTTCTGCCCGAACGGCTGCTTCGTCACCCTGCCCAACGGTGACCTCGAAGCGCTGACCGGTTCCGAAACGGTCGAAATTTCGGGCGGGACCGCCCGCATCAAGTAACGCGCCACAGATTGGCGCGGTAAGATTGGCAAAGGCCGGACCATTGTCCGGCCTTTTATCGTTTCCGGTAGCCGACGCTTAACGATGACACCCGAAAAACCGGTATGACTACGCGCTGCAACCGGACGTTTTAACGTTCGCTGCGTCAACCCCGGCTATATCTGCCCCAAGGACGCCGGCACACGGCGTGGGTTGAATTGGCGCGTGGTCCTTTCCGAGATTTGGAGTTTCGGGATCCTGCGCTCGATCAGGGCAGGACAATGGACGCGAGGTCGGACAGGAACGCAATTCCGCTTGCGGTCGATCTCGACGGTACGTTGGTTGCAACGGACCTTCTGTGGGAAGGCCTGTTCATCCTCCTTAAGAAGAACCCGCTCTATCTCTTTCTGCTGCCGCTCTGGCTGACCGGCGGTCCGGCGCGGCTCAAGCAGGAGATTTCCCTGCGCGTCGACATCGACCCGGCCTCGCTGCCTTACCGTCAGGAATTGATCGACCGTTTGCGCGCCGAGCATCGGGAGGGCCGCGCGATCGTGCTGGCGACGGGAACGCCGCGCAAATTCGCCGAGGCGATCGCGGCGCATCTCGGCATTTTCGATCGCGTGCTGGCGACCGACGGCCCGCATAACATGACCTCGGGCCGCAAGTGTGCCGCTCTGGTCGCCGCCTATGGCGATGCGGGCTTCGATTATGCCGGCAACAGCCGCCACGACCTCAAGGTTTTCGACGCGGCGCGCAACGCGCTCGTGGTGGCGCCCGACCGCAGCGCGCGGCGCTGGCAGGCGGCGCATCAAGCCGAGGCCATGCCGGCGCCGAAGTCGACGCTCAGGACCTACATCAAGATGCTGCGCATGCATCAGTGGCTGAAGAACGCGCTGATCGCTGTGCCGATGGTGCTGTCGCACGAATATTTCAATCCCAATATGATCTGGGAATGCCTGCTGGCGTTCGTGTCCTTCAGCGCCGTGGCGTCCGCCATCTACATCCTCAACGATTTCTTCGACCTGGCCCTCGACCGCAAGCATCCGACCAAGCGCAACCGGCCTTTCGCCAGCGGCGCATTGTCGATTCCGTTCGGCATGGGCGCGATCGTGGCGCTGCTTGCGATCGGCATCGCGGCCGGCCTCTTCCTTCCGATCGAATTCCTCGGCGTGCTTGCCGGCTATCTGGTCGTCACCACTGCCTATTCGTTGTCGTTCAAGCGCATGCTTCTGATCGACGTGCTGACGCTTGCGGGTCTCTACACGATCCGCGTGCTTGCGGGCGCGGCCGCCACCGGCGTCGACGTTTCCTTCTGGCTGCTTGCCTTCTCGATCTTCTTCTTCTTGTCGCTGGCGCTGGTGAAGCGCTTCGTCGAACTTCGCACCACCGCCATTCCCCCGGGCGAGCGCATTGCCGGCCGCGGCTATCGCACCGAGGACCAGGAGATCGTCGCCCAGGCCGGCATGGCGTCGGCCTTCTCCTCGGCGCTGGTCCTGGCGCTTTATATGGACAGCCCGGCGGTGCGCGAGCTTTACCCGCATCCCTGGCTGATATGGCCGCTGGCGCCGATCGTGCTCTACCTGACGATGCGCGTCTGGATCCTCGCCCGGCGCGACGAGATGCATGACGATCCGGTCGTCTTCATCATCCGCGACTGGCGCAGCCAGATCGTCGTCGCCATCGGCGCGGTCTTCCTCGTCGCGGGAGGCTGGTGATGGGGGAAAGGCGCTTCGGCAGCTTCGGACTGGCGACGCCGCCGGCACGCAAGGCGATCCCGGCGGACGAGGCGATCGCCTTGCTGAAGCGCGGCGATGCGAAAGCCGGATCGCTGCTCGGCTACGGCAATGGCCGCTCCTATGGCGACAGTTGCCAGAATGATGCCGGCATGGTGGTCGACATGCGGCCGCTCGACCGCATCCGTTCCTTCAACGCCGAGACCGGCGTGCTCGAAGCGGGTGCCGGTACGCTGCTTGGCGACATCATCGCGCATGCCGCGCCCTACGGCTTCTTTCCGGCCGTGGTTCCAGGCACGCAGTTCGTGACGCTGGGCGGCGCGATCGCCAACGACGTCCATGGCAAGAACCACCATCGGCGCGGTACCTTCGGCTGCCATGTCGAGGCCCTGACGCTGCTTCGGTCCGACGGCCGAACCTATCGCTGCTCGCAGACCGAGAATGTCCGTCTGTTCGCGGCAACGATCGGCGGCATGGGGCTGACCGGGCTGATCCTTTCGGCATCGATCAGGCTGATGCGGGTGCCCTCGCTCGACATAGCGGAAAAGGCGACGCGGTTTCGCGACCTCGGCGAATTCTTCGATCTTGCCGAGGCGGCCGACCAGGCCAATGAATATGCCGTCGCCTGGATCGACCAGCTTGCCCGTGGCCATGGGCGCGGGCGCGGGCTTTTGCTCACCGGCAACCATGCCGAGCACGGCTCGCATGCCGCCGCGCGCGCCGGCAGCCGGCTTTCCGTGCCGGTGCAGCCGCCATTCAATGTCCTCAACCGGCCGTTCCTCACCGTCTTCAACGCGGCCTACCGCTGGAAAAAGGGCAAGTCTCCGGTTCCGCGCCAAGCGGGCTATCAGGGTTTCTTCTTTCCGCTCGACGGCGTCCGCGACTGGAACCGGCTCTACGGGCCACGCGGACTTTTCCAGCACCAAAGCTTGGTGCCGGAGGCCAACGCCCGCCACGCCGTACCGGCGCTGCTCGAGGCGGCACGACGGGCAGGGCAGGGGTCGTTCCTGACGGTGCTCAAGCGCTTCGGCGACGTCCGCTCACCGGCGCTGCTGTCCTTCCCGCGCCCCGGCTACACGCTGACGCTCGATTTCCCGAACAAGGGCCAAAGGACTTTGTGGCTGCTCGCCGAGCTCGATCGCATCACGGTCGAGGCGGGTGGCGCGGTGAACCCCTACAAGGACGCCCGGATGGGGCCTGAGACATTCGCCGCGTCGTTCCCGCAATGGCAGCGGCTGGAGGCGCTTCGCGACCCGGCTTTCCTGTCAAGCTTCTGGGCGCGTACCGCCATGAGATTGGAGATCGGACAAGGGAGGGCTGAAGCCGCGGAATAGATAAAATTCGAATAGATCATGGTAAATAAAGTGTTACGCCAGGGTTTACTCGAAACAATATCACGGCTTCACGAAATATTTGCAGGTTTGTAATAGGACCGCCCAAGGGGCGGGGTGGCAACAATGAAATACATAATCTTCATTCTCTTCACGGTCATGACCAATGCCGCTGCGCAGCTGATGCTGAAGCAAGGCATGATGTCGATGGGGCCGATCTCCTTCGAAGGGGTCAATCCGCTCGTCAGGCTTTTGCAGATCGTGTTCAGCCCCTGGGTGTTCCTCGGCCTGTGCACCTTCGTCATCTCGATGGCGTCGCATCTCTATGTGCTGTCCAAGGTCGAGCTCAGCTTCGCCTATCCGTTCCTCAGCCTCGCCTATGTCGCCGTGGCGATCTTTGCCTATTTCGTCTTCCGCGAGGACCTCAATGGCTGGCGCATCGCCGGCATCGCCTGCATCTGCGTCGGCACGATCCTGATTGCCCAGAGTGGCAGAGAAATGGGTGGGCGCGGACACGAGGACCGGACCGCCTCCATCACTCCCGACAAAATCGGCACAAGCGAGATTGTTCGATGAGACATATGATTTTCGGCGGCGACGGCTTCGTCGGCCGTCACCTTGCCCCCAAGCTCGTCGCCGACGGCGAGAATGTCGTCGTTGCCGACATCGTGAAGAGCGACTTGCCGCACTATCGCTCGATGCGCTTCATCACATGCGATGTCACCGATCCGGCTTCGGTCGCGGCGGTCGGGCTTAGGGCCGACGACATGGTCTACAATCTGTCGGCCAAGATGCTCTCGCCGATCCAGGTGCGCGCCAAGCGGCACGACTTCTTCTTTCCGGTGAATTTCCACGGCACCGAGAACATCATCCAGGCGATGGACAAGGCCGGCGCCTCGAAGCTCGTCCACTACACGACCGATATGATCTACGGCCACACGGTGGTGCTGCCGATGACGGAGGATCACCCGGTCGCGCCGCTCGGCGAATATGGGTTGTCAAAGCTCAAGACCGAAGAACTCGCCGCCGAATGGCGCAAGCGCGGCATGTCGATCTCGCTGTTCAGGCCGCGCCTCATCATCGGTCCCGGCCGGCTCGGCATCCTGGAAAAGCTGTTCAAGCTGATCGACTGGAATCTTCCGGTGCCGATGATAGGCTCGGGCAGGAATCCCTATCAGTTCATCTCGGTGTTCGACTGCGCCGAAGCCGCCCGCGCCGCCTGGAAGGCCGGCGTGCCGAACGAGGCCTATAATCTGGGCTCGCTCAATCCGCCGCCGGTCAAGAAACTGCTCGGCGACCTCATCCGCCATGCCGGCTCGAAATCGATCCTGCTGCCGACGCCCGGCTGGGCGGTCAAGCGCACGCTCGACCTGCTCGACCTGTTGAACATGCCGATTATGGATCCGGAGCAGTATCTGATCGCCGACGAGGAATGCGTGCTCGACGTGTCCAAGGCCGAGCGCCAGCTCGGCTGGGTGCCGCAATATCGCGACGAGGACATGCTGATCGCCGCCTACAGCGAGTACCGCGCCAAGAAGGACGGCCAGGCCGTCGTCACCAGACACGTGCCCGCCGAATAAAGGCGACCAAGGGGAGATTTTTCAGATGACCGTCATGGCCAAGCCGGAACAGACAGGCATGCGAACGCTGGTCGAGGCGCCGGCGCTGTCGCCTGCCTCCATCGCCAAGCCCGATTTGATCAGCGTCGAAGAGGCCAAGGCATTGGATGTCGCTCGCATCACCGACCTGTTCAAAGCGCATCTCAATCCCGGCCAGCTGCATTTCATGAAACTGCTCGGCTTCCACAAGGTCAAGATCGAGCGCGCCGAGGGCATGTTCTATATCGACCAGAACGGTCGCAAGATCCTCGATTTCTTCGGCGGCTTCGGCTCGCTGGCCTTCGGCCACAACCATCCGCGCATCCTGGAAGCCCGCAAAAAGTTCCAGGAGGAGAAGCGCCAGGAGATCGCCATTGCCTTCATGTCGCAATATGCGGCCGCACTTGCGCACAACATCGCCAAATGCTCGCCCGGCGACCTCGACATGGTGTTCCTCGGCTCATCCGGCTCGGAAGCCATGGAAGCGGCGGTGAAGCTCGCCGAGCGCTCCGCCGGTTCGAAGCGGCCTAAGGTCGTCTATGCGGAGAATTCCTTTCACGGCAAGACCAAGGGCGTGCTGGCGATCACCGACGGCCAGCTCTACCGCGCCGACTTCAAGGTCGCAGACAATGTCGTGCGCGTGCCCTTCGCCGACATCGACGCCGTCGAGCGGCTGTTCAAGAGCGATCCCGAGATCGGCGTCATCGTGCTGGAAACCATCCAGGGCGGCGGCGGCATCATCCAGGCAGAGGCGCAATACTGGCAGAAGCTGCGCGCGCTTTGCGACCGGCATGGCGTGCTATGGGTCGCCGACGAGGTGCAGTGCGGCTATGGCCGCTCCGGCCGTTTCTATGCCTTCGAGCATTACGGCGTGGTGCCGGATGTGACGGCGCTGGCGAAATCGCTGGGCGCCGGCAAGGCGGCGGTGGGCGCGATGATCGCCCGGCGCGACGTCTACATGAAGGCCTATGGCACGCCGAAGACGGCGATGATCCACGCCATGGCGACCTTCGGCGGCATGGGTGAAGCCTGCGTCACCGCGATCGAGGGCATCAATGTCCTCTATGACGAGGGGCTGATCGACAACGCCGCCTCGACCGGCGAGTACCTTCTGCAGCGCCTCAAGGCGCTCAAGGAAAAATACCCCAAGATCATCAAGGACGTGCGCGGCAAGGGTTTCATGATCGGGCTCGAGTTCCACGATTTCTCGCAGACCCTGCCGATGGTATTGCGTCCGGTGGTGAGCGTGCTCGACGACAAGCTGAAGGGCTCGCTGTCGGGCTTCGTCGGGTCGCTGCTGTTGCGCGATTACGACATGCTCGTCGCCTTCACCGAATACAACCGCAACGTCATCCGGCTCGAGCCGCCGCTTATCTGCCAGCGCGAGCATGTCGACCGCTTCGTCGATGCCTTCGACAGCCTTCTGTCGCGCGGCATCGTGGCGATCGTGAAGGATTTCGTGAAAAGCCAGGTCGGTAAGTAGAGCATGCTGACCAGGCCGTCCGCACCGACCAATCCGCTGGACCGCTTGACCGGCGCCGGCCTGGCGTGGGGCGAGGGGACTTACGCGAAATGGGCGGCATCGATCGGGGCGGTCGCCTTCTCGCTCTACATCCTGCTCGCCGCCGCTACCGCCTGGTTCATGCCGGACGCCAACTGGGACATGCTGCCCTATCTGGCGATCGCCGAGGAAGGCACCTATCCCGATCCGCAGACCCTGCATGACTATGCCTACGGCACGGTCAAGGCCGGCCTGTCGACTGCCGACTACAAGACATT
Organism: Mesorhizobium sp. WSM3859; assembly: GCF_002295065.1. GTDB lineage: Bacteria > Pseudomonadota > Alphaproteobacteria > Rhizobiales > Rhizobiaceae > Mesorhizobium. The sequence continues at coordinate 374,977 of NZ_NSGG01000001.1, read as the reverse complement.
GACCGACGATGGCGGCGGCTTCCGCAGCCACATGGCGGAGAATGCCGCCGACTTCCACTCGCTGCTCGGCATGTACCGGATCAAGTTCCTTTATGCCGAGATCCTGTCGAGCCTCAGCCACGTCGTGTCGCCGGTGCAAGCGATGCGGCTGGTTCAGGTGTTTTCGGTGCTTCTGTTCGGCGCCATCACGCTCGCCTGGCTGCGCGCGGAAGGCGCGCTGGCGCTGGCGCCTCTCGTCGGCGCGATCCTGATCATGGCCGATTTCGGCGACGCGGCGCGGGCCTCGACGCCCGATCTCTTGTGCTCGGCGTTGTTCCTCGGCGGGCTCTTTGCCTATGTGCGCAGGCGCGAGGCGGCGACGGCGGTCTTGCTGTTCCTCGCTTTCATGGCCAGGCCTGACAACATCGTCTTCCTCGCCGTTTTCGCTGTGCTGCTCGTCGCTTTCCGCGAAAAGGCATGGGGCGCGCTGGCCGGTTTCGTTGCTTCCTTTGTCGCCTATTTCGCCATCTCGCACTGGGCGCAACACCCGGGCTGGTGGCCGCATCTGTGGTTCTCAAGCATCGAGCAGCATTACAACATGGAAGGCTTCGAGCCGCCCTTTTCGGTCGTAGCTTATCTGAAGGCTTTCGCTGCCTCGGTGGTGCGCGCCGTCACCGTCAACGGTTGGGTCGGTGTCTCGGTGCTGGCTTTGGCCGGCTGGTTCGGCTTGAGCTGTGCCGGCTTCCAACTCGACCGCCGCGCCGGCATCCTGCTGGCGGCGCTGGTGCTCGGCGTGCTGGCGAAGTTCACCGTCTTCCCGATCCACGACACCCGGATCTACTTCCCCATTCTTCTGCCGCCCTTCCTGTTGCTCGCCGCGCCGTTGATGGCGCTGTGGGCGGCGGCGGGCCAGGGCAGGCGCCGCGCGGCGCTGCAGGTCATTCCCGGAGACAAGTCATGAGTTCGCTTTCGAGCTTCGCGCGCATTCTGTTGTCGCTTGGCCTGCCGGCCGGCCTGCTCGATCGCGGGCCGGCTTTGCATGGCACGAAGTTCCTGGCCAATGCTGCCTTGAAGGCACGTTTCGGCGGCGGCCGGCCGTTCCAGATGGTGAATGTCGGCGCGTGCGACGGTGCGCTGTTCGACGACGTGACGCCCTGGCTGCACCGGATCCCCGGGGCGCGCGCCATGCTGGTCGAGCCGATCCCCTACAATCAGAAGCGGCTTCGCGCGAATTACCCGGACACGACGCGCTTCATCATCGAACCGGTGGCTGTCACGAAAACCAAGGGCACCATCACCGTTCACACCTTCGATGCCGCCGCGCTCGAAGCGGGCACGTTGCCGATCGAGTTCATCGGCTGCTCGTCGGTCACCGACACCAATCTGATGTCGGGCAAGAACGCCTGGGGCGAGGCGGACGCCAACTTCAACAAGTTCGCTCCGCATCTGAAGGACATCGAGGTGCCGTCGGAAACCTTGCAGACGCTGCTCGACCGCAACGGCATCGCCCATATCGACGCTTTCCTGGTCGATTGCGAGGGCGCCGACTGGATGGTGTTCGAGCAGCTCGACCTTGAGCGCTACCGCCCCGGCATGATCAAGGTCGAGGTCGGCGCGCTGCCTGCCGCCGAGATCGGCCAGGTCGTCGTCAAGCTCAAGACTGCCGGCTACCAGGTCGGCTTCCAGGCCGAGGACATCTGGGCTTTCGCGTAGAGCGGGAATTCCATTCCGAGCAGAGTCCGGACGCCGGGTCGCGGCGTACCTGCGGCGTGTCGCAAACAGGCGGTAGCCCGATCCGCGTCCTCTGCATATTGTGCGCCATTCGAAAGGGCGCAGGCGCGCCCGTTTTATGCTTCTGGAGTCGCGGGCAATGGCAGAGTTTCCGAAAAAGGCGAAGGTCGTCATCGTCGGTCTGGGCGGTATCGTCGGCGCGTCCGTCGCGCATCATCTGATCGAGCGCGGCTGGGACGACATCGTCGGCATCGACAAGTCGGGCATTCCGACCGATATCGGCTCGACCGCGCATGCCTCGGACTTCTGCTACACGACCAGCCACGATTTCCTCTCCTGCTGGACGACGCTTTACTCCATCGATTTCTACGAGAAGATGGGCCACTACGCGCGCGTCGGAGGCCTCGAAGTCGCCCGCCTCGGCGACGATGCGCGCATGGACGAGATCAAGCGCAAGATCGCCTCCGCCAAGGCGTTCGGCACCCGTGCCCGGCTGATCGAGCCGGCCGAGATCAAGGAAAAATTCCCGCTGATCGAGGAACATCTGGTGCAGGGCGGCCTGTGGGACCCGGATGCCGGCCTCGTCATCCCGCGCTCGCAGACAGTGGCCGGCAAGCTGGTCGACCAGGACGTCGCTTCCGGCAAGCTGCAGGCTTTCGCCAACACCTCGGCCAAGGAGCTGATCGTCGAGAACGGCCGCATCAAGGGCGTGGTCACCGAGCGCGGCACGATCGAGGCCGACTATGTCGTGGTCTGTACCGGCATCTGGGGCCGGCTCACCGCGGCGCTGGTCGGCGAGGATCTGCCGGTCATGCCGATCGACCATCCGCTTACCTTCTTCGGCCCCTACAACGAGTTTGCCGGCACCGGCAAGGAGATAGGCTGGCCGCTGCTGCGCGACCAGGGCAATTCGGCCTATATGCGCGACACCGGCGATCCGAAGACCGCCGAGGGCGGGCAGATCGAATGGGGCTATTACGAGGAGACCAATCCGCGTCTCTGCCACCCGCGCGATCTGCTCGAAAAGCATGAGGCGCGGCTGTCGCCGTCGCAGCGCGACCTCGACATGGAGCAGATCCTGGCGCCGCTGGAGCGCGCCATGGAACTGACGCCGATCCTGGGCGAGCTCGGCTACAATGAAGGCCATTCCTTCAACGGTCTGTTGCAGGTGACCAGCGATGGCGGCCCGTCCATGGGCGAGAGCCAGAACGTGAGGGGGCTGTGGTACGCCGTCGCCATCTGGGTCAAGGACGGCCCGGGCATGGGCAAGCTCATCGCCGACTGGATGACCGATGGCCGCACCGCGATCGACCATCACCAGATCGACTATTCGCGCTTCTACCCGCACCAGACGCAGGAGCAGTTCATCTGGGATCGCTGCACCGAGACGGCGATGAAGGTCTACAATCCGGCCGTCCATCCGCGCGAGCCGTTCTCGAAGGGCCGCAACATCCGCCGCTCGCCCTTCTGGGAGCGCGAGAAGGAACTTGGCGGCTATTTCATGGAGCTGGGCGGCTGGGAGCGCGCCCATGGCTACGCTGCCAACGAGCATCTCCTGGAGAAATACGGCAACCGCGTGCCGGTGCGCGAGAACGAGTGGGACAACCGCCATTTCTGGCGCGTCTCCAATGCCGAGCACCTGGCGATGAGCGAGGATTGCGGCATCGTCAACCTGTCGCATTTCTCGATGTATGACGTCGAAGGGCCCGACCATGTCGCGCTGCTCGAATGGCTGTGCGCGGCCAAGATCGGCGGCGACAACAACATCGGCAAGGGCATCTACACCCACTTCCTCGACGAGGAAGGCATGGTGCGCGCCGACTTCACCGTCATCCGCATGGCCGACCGCTGCCGGGTGATCGACGGCGCCGACGCCGGCCCGCGCGACTTCCGCTACATGCAGCGCACCGCGCAGGACAAAGGTTTTGATGCCACCGTCACCGACGTGACCGAGAAATACGTCACCATCGGTATCTGGGGGCCGAACGCCCGCACGACCCTGCAGAAGGTGGTCGAGGATCCGAACGGCCTGACGCCGGAGAACTTTCCGTTCGCCGCAATCAAGCCGATCAAGATCGGAGGCAAGGATGTGACGGCCTTCCGCATCTCCTATGTCGGCGAGCAAGGCTGGGAGTTGCATATGCGCTACGAGGACGGCCTTGCCGTCTGGGACGCGCTGCGCTCGACCGGCGTCATGCCGTTCGGCGTCGAGACCTATGCCAACACGCGCCGCATGGAAAAGAGCCTGCGCCTCCAGAACGCCGACCTCCTCACCGAATACAATCTGCTCGAAGCCGACCTTGCCCGTCCGAAGGTCAAGGAGAACGACTTCTGCGGCAAGGCCAAGCATCTGGAGTACCGCGCCCGCGAGCACCAGCCGGCGATGCTGTGCACGCTGGTGATGACCGAAAATATCGATTCCAAGGGCGTCGCGCGCTATCCGGTCGGCACCATGCCGGTGCAGGATCCAGCGAGCGGCGAGACGCTGGTCGACGAGCTCGGCCGGCGTTCCTTCACCACCTCGGTCGCCTACGGTCCGACGATCGGCAAGAACATCGCGCTCGCGTATCTGCCCTGGGCCTATGCCCAAGAAGGTCGGAAGCTGCAGGTGGAGTATTTCGGCGAGACTTATCCGGTCGAGGTGGCGGGAGTCGGTTACAAGCCGCTCTACGACCCGGAGAACCTCAAGCCGAGGAGCTGAGGATCGGAGGCAGAAAGATGCAAGCCCGGCTCCGGTCGGGCTTTTGCTTTTGTGCGGGCCGTGAATCTCCGCTGGAGCGGTTCGCCGTCGAAGGAAACGGCGAACCGCTCCAGCTCCTTTGTTTTGGCGCAATTCCGGACGGAAAACCGCTCACACTTTTCCTTGAATTGCTCTAGCGTTGCGCCGGGCGGAGTAAGCAGGTTTGCAACAGTTCGGTTGGGACAGGACGAACGACGCGTTCGTTTTCGTGATGAAGGGGGATATTCCCGTTCATGTCAGCTGGGCCTTTGCCATTCCCGCCGTCCTGCCGTTTGTACATGAATGGTCGAGGCATCCCAGGCTCGCCCTGACACATACAGTCATATCCGCCGCGCTCCTGTTCCTGTCGGTGTTTCTGCACGAACTTGCCCATGTGTGGGCAGCGCGGCGGCGCGGCATCGGCACCCAACGGATAGACCTGTACCTGTTCGGCGGAATTGCCTGGTTCAAGCCCGGCGCGGCTTCGCCCTTTGGCTGGGCGTGGATCGCCTTCGCCGGGCCGCTGGTGAACATCGTCCTGGCGGCAGGTTTCGCAACTACCTATTACCTTTTTGCCCGGCCCTTGTTGCCTGTCGATCCGGACGGTCTTTTCAGTTCGCCGCCGCCGAGACCGGACACACTTTTGGAGTGGACGCTTTGGCTTGGCGCCCTGGTGAATGCGGCTTTGGCTATTCTCAACCTACTCCCGGCCTTTCCGCTCGATGGCGGGGCGATCGCCCGGCATCTGCTGGCGCCGCGTTTCGGCGTGGATACCGCCGTGCGGATCGTCGGCTTCTGCGGCGTCGTGCTTTCGATCCTGCGCTTTGCGGTCATTGTGCCTGCGGCAATGGCCGGAATCCTGTTGTGGTTCCCGCCTTCCTTCAGGCCGAACTGGCGGGCGTTTCGCGCCGCCGGCAATAAGAAGCCGGTTCCGCAGCATCCGGCTTGATGTGCAGGGGGCCAGCGGCTTATGTGGCCCGATCAGAAGCCTGCGAAAGCCTACGCCCCATGCGCATCCTGTCCGACGCCTTCATTCCCGAACTTCCCAATCACTATCAGGGCAAGGTGCGCGAAAATTACGATCTGCCGGACGGGCGCCGCATCATCATCGCCACCGACCGTCTGAGCGCGTTCGACATCATCCTGGCCTCGTTCCCGTTCAAGGGCGAGGTGCTCACGCAGGCAGCGCGCTACTGGTTCGAGGAGACCGCAGACATCTGTCCCAACCACGTGCTGGAATATCCCGACCCCAACGTCGTCGTCGGCACGCGGCTCGACATGCTGCCGGTCGAGATGGTCGTGCGCGGCTATCTGGCAGGCACGACCAGCACCTCGATCCTGACCAAATATCGCAAAGGCGAACGCAGCTTCTACGGTCACAGCTTTCCCGACGGGCTGCGCGACAATGAAAAGCTGCCGGAGGCAATCATCACGCCGACCAGCAAGGCCGCCCATGGCGGCCATGACGAGCCGCTGTCGGAGGCCGAGATCATCGGCCAGGGGCTGCTCACGCAGGCGCAGTGGGATACGGTATCGCGCTACGCGCTTGAGCTGTTCGCCCGCGGCCAGCAGCGGGCCGCCGAGCGCGGCCTGATCCTGGCCGATACCAAATATGAATTCGGCACCGCGGCGGACGGCACCATTGTGCTTGCGGACGAGATCCACACGCCCGACAGCAGCCGCTACTGGATCGCTGCGAGCTATGACGAGGCGTTTGCAAGCGGCGGGCGGCCGCAGAGCTTCGACAAGGATTTCGTCCGCTCATGGGTGTCGGCGCGCTGCGATCCCTACAAGGACCCGATCCCGCAAATTCCGGACGAAATCATCAACCAGGCCTCGGCGGTCTATATCCAGGCCTATGAAGCGATCACCGGCGCCAAATTCGTGCCTGACCTGTCTGGCGACACGGTGCTGGAGCGTATCCGCTCGAACCTCGCGCGGTATTTCTAAAAGATCCAGGCCGGCGGGATCCGATGCCCCGGGAATTCCCGGCTTTTGCGCGAGGCGATTTTCGCCTAACCTTCCGTCATGTCTGCTTATGCCCGCGCAAGGCATATCTTTTCGGGCAGCGCCGCCCTGGCGCTGGCGCTTTGGCTGACGCAAGCGGCTTCTCCGGCCGAGCCTGTCGATGTCGAGCTGGTGCTGGCGGTCGATGTCTCGCTTTCGATGTCGCCTGCCGAGCTGGAAATCCAGCGCCACGGCTACGCGGCGGCGCTGACGCATGACAATGTGCTGAAGGCCATCGCCGACGGCACCTATGGCAAGATTGCCGTGACCTATGTCGAATGGGCGGGCACGACCTGGCAGCGAGTCGTCGTGCCGTGGACCGTGATCGCAAACCGCGCCGACGCCGAGGGGTTCGTCGCGAAGCTGGACGCCAACCCGCCGGACAGCGCCCGGCGCACCTCGATCTCCGGGGCGCTGAGCTTCGGCAGCGACCTGTTCGCCGAAAGCGGATTCCAGGGGACCAAGCGTGTCATCGACGTTTCCGGCGATGGGCCGAACAACCAGGGCGCGCCGGTCGACCTCACGCGCGACGAGGTGGTCAGGCAAGGCATCACCATCAACGGCCTGCCGCTGATGACGCGCGGCGGGTTCAGCGGCGCCTTCGATGTGGAAAATCTCGACCGCTATTACAGCGACTGCGTCATCGGCGGGCCTGGCGCCTTCATGGTCCCGGTCAATGACTGGACGCAGTTCCCCGAAGCGATCCGCCGCAAGCTGGTGCTCGAGCTTGCCGGTCCCGCTTCGCCGCAATGGGCGGCCGAAGAGGCAGCGCATGCACCGATCGTGCTCGCCGACGACAAATCAGCCGCGGACTGCCAGGCCGGCGAGAAGATGTGGCGCAACCGCGGCTGGGGCACGCCTTGAGGGGTGGAGAAGCTGGCTTGAGCTTACACCCGATCAGGATGACGTTTCGTTGAAACGTCGGTTCATTGACAAGCCTCTGGGCCTCTGTGAGACAATTGTGCTCCACCAAAACAGGGGAACCAACGATGAAAAGAACCACCATTTTCGCGGCGGCGCTGACGGCGGCTGCCGTGCTCGGCGCGCCGGCGATGGCCGCCACCTCGCTCACAATCGGCATCAGCGGCTGGACCGGCTTCGCGCCGTTGACCTTGGCCAAGCAGGCCGGGCTTTTCGAAAAGCACGGGCTCGACGTCACGCTGAAGAAAGTGCCGCAGGCGAGCCGCCCGCTGGCGATTGCCAGCGGCGACCTGCAATGCGCGGCGACCACGGTCGAGACCTGGATGGTGTGGAACGCCAGCGGCGTCACCACCAAACAGATCTTCCAGCTCGACAAATCCTATGGCGCCGACGGCATCGTGGTGCGCAACGACATCAAGACCGTCGCCGACCTCAAGGGCAAGAATGTCGCCTCGTCGGCGCCTGGCACCTCGCCCTATTTCCTGCTTGCCTGGGTGCTCAACAAGAACGGCATGTCGACCAAGGACGTCACCGTCGTCAATCTGGAGCCGGACGCGGCGGCGCAGGCCTTCCTGGCTGGCCAGAACGACGCCGCCGTGACCTATGAGCCGTTCATTTCGGCGGTCCGCGACAAGGCCGACCAGGGTCACATCCTGGCGACCACGCTCGACTACCCGATGGTGCTGGACACGGTCGGCTGCACGCCGGACTTCCTCAAGGCCAATCCCGACGCCGCCAAGGCGCTCGCCGACAGCTATTTCGACGCGCTCGACCTGATCAAGAAGGATCCGCAGAAATCCTACGAGATCATGGGCGCCGACGTGAAGCAATCGGCCAAGGAGTTCGAGGACTCGGCCAAATACCTGAAATGGGCCGACAAGGAAGAGAACAAGCAGTTCTTCACCAAGGAGTTCCAGGATTTTTCCAAGACCGCGGCCGACCTTTTGCTGCAGATGGGGCTGATCAAGGAAATTCCGGATGTGACGACGCTTGCCGACACCAGAGCGGTGGCCAACTGATCGCGCATCACCCGATCGGCGGCGCAAGGCCGCCGATCCCTTCTCGCTAAAGCGCGTCGCGATCCTCCGGAAACGCCCCTCGCGCTTTAGCTCTTTGATTTTGCGCATGTCTTTACCCGAAACCGGTTCCCACTTCCGAGAGACATGCTTTAAGGACAGGGCCTGATGCTGCGTCCCTTACATCCCGTTGCGCCGGGCACGCGAACCGTGCTCGGCATCGCCTTCTTCGTGCTATTCGTGGCCTTCTGGGCGTGGATCACGCTCGGCGGCCATGTGAGCCGGATCTTCCTCGCCGATCCCCTGTCGATGCTCAAGGATGGCTGGCGGCTGCTCGTCGAAGACCACTTCTGGCTCGATATCCTGATTACCATCTGGCGTGTCTTCGGCGGCTTTGTGCTGGCCTCGATCGTGGCGGTGCCGATCGGCATCGCCATGGGCGCCTGGAAGCCGGTCGAAGCCTTCCTCGAGCCGTTCGTGTCCTTTGCGCGCTACCTGCCGGCATCCGCCTTCATCCCGCTGCTCATCCTGTGGGCCGGCATCGGCGAATTTGAAAAGCTCCTGGTGATCTTCGTCGGCTCGGTGTTCCAGATCATCCTGATCGTTGCCGTCAAGGTCGGCGCTACGCGCCGCGACCTGGTCGAAGCCGCCTATACGTTGGGGGCGACCGACAACGGCATCGTCAAGCGCGTCATCATGCCGGCCAATGCGCCGGAGATCGCCGAAACGCTGCGGCTGGTGCTCGGCTGGGCGTGGACCTATGTCATCGTCGCCGAACTGATCGGCTCATCGTCGGGCATCGGCTACATGATCATCAACAGCCAGTCGCGGCTGGCGACCGGGCAGATCATCTTCGGCATCATAGTCATCGGGCTGATCGGGCTGCTGTCCGATTTCGCCTTCAAGGCGCTCAACCGCTGGCTCTTTCCATGGAGCCTGGCGTGAGCAAGCTTCTGATCGAGGGCGTCTCGCGGACCTTTGCCGGGGTCGGCGGCGGGCGGCCGGTGCGGGCGCTGCAGCCGGTCGACCTCGCGGTCGCGGCCAATGACTTCATCACCATCCTGGGGCCATCCGGCTGCGGCAAGTCGACGCTGCTCAGGATCGTCGCCGGACTGGAGGCGCCGAGCACGGGCCGGGTGCTGCTCGACGGCAAAGCAGTCACAAGGCCGGGACCCGATCGCGGCATGGTGTTCCAGTCCTACACGCTGTTTCCCTGGCTGACGGTCGCCGAGAACATCGGCTTCGGACTGCGCGAGCAAGGCAGGCCCGAGCGCGAGCGCAAGGAGATCGTCGCCTCCTACGTCGATCTGGTCGGCCTCAAAGGTTTTGAGAACCATTGGCCGAAGCAGCTTTCGGGCGGCATGCAGCAGCGCACGGCGATAGCCCGCGCGCTGGCCAACGATCCCGAAATCCTGCTGCTCGACGAGCCGTTCGGGGCGCTGGACAACCAGACGCGCGGGCTGATGCAGGAATTGCTGCTCGGCATCTGGGAGCGGCGCAAGAAGACGGTGCTGTTCGTCACCCACGACATCGAGGAGGCGATCTTCATGGCGTCGCGGGTGATCGTGATGACCGCCCGGCCCGGCCGCATCAAATCGGATGTCCCGGTCGACCTGCCGCATCCGCGCCACTACACGCTGAAGACCAGCCCGGAATTCTCCGCGCTCAAGGCACAGCTCACCGAAGACATCCGCGTTGAGGCGATGCGGACGGCACAGGTGTAGTCAGTTCGGCTCATACTGGATCGGGGTCGGGGAAAATGCTCGGTTCGTTCACGAGACGTTTTAGCCGTGGAAGATCACCGACGGGAGCTTCCAGAGCCGCCATGAACGCAGTCCATTTCTCCGCGTCGAGACGGAAGCTGCGCCGGTCAGATTGTCGAATTGGGTAGCTCTCGTAGTCATGTGACACTCGATCAGGCCGCCAGAAGCTGCTTGCGGTCGACGCGCTCCTGCTGCGGCGAGCGGGCGTAAAGCTCGCGATAGCATTTGGAGAAATGCGAGGCGGAGACGAAGCCGCAGGCAACCGCCACTTCGACCACCGGCATCGACGACTGGATGAGCAGGTGCCTGGCCCGGTCGAGCCGGATCTCCAGATAGTAGCGGGCGGGGGAGCGGCCCATCTCGGTGCGGAACAGGCGTTCGATCTGCCGGCGGGAAAGATCGACATGGTCGGCGATCTCGATCAGCGACAGCGGCTCGGAGAGGTTCGCCTCCATCAGCTCGATGATGGTCAGCACCTTGGAATTCTGGACGCCGAGGCGGGCGCGCAGCGGCAGGCGCTGGCGGTCCGTCGGGCTGCGCACGCGGTCGGTCAGCACCTGCTCGCAGACGCGGTTGACCAAGCTCTCGTCGAAATCGTCGCCGATCAGCTTCAGCATCATATCGAGCGCGGCGGTGCCGCCGGCGCAGGTGTAGACGTTCTGGTCGATCTCGAAGAGGTCGGCGAAGACATTGGCTTTCGGGAAGGCCTCGGAGAAGCCCGGAAGGTTCTCCCAATGGATGGCGCAGCGTTTGTTGGACAGCAGGCCGGCGGCGGCCAGGATATGGGCGCCGGTGCACAGGCCGCCCACGGCGACACCGCGATTATACTCCTCGCGCAGCCAGGCAAAGGCCGATTTGTTGTGGTAGCGCTCGACATTGATGCCGCTGCAGACGATCGCCATGTTTGGCCGGTCCGGCCCGGCCATCTTCCTGCGCTCCTCCTCGAGCGAGGTGTTGACGGCACATTCGACGCCGTTCGAGGCGCGAACCGGCTTGCCGTCGATGCTTGCCAGGCGCCAGCTATAGGCCTCATAGCCCAGCATCCGGTTGGCCGAACGCAGCGGGTCGAGCGCCGTCGCGAAAGCGATCATCGTGAAATCGGGAACGAGGAAAAATACAAACGATCTCTTGATCGGGTGCTTTACGGCATTCACGGTGAAACCTCACGCAGCCATGACGCGAACAGGATGTCGCGAACAGCATAGCGACAACAGGAAAAACCATTCCTGTCAATCGGGTAGGCGGCTAAGTGAAGATTAAATTTGCGACACGGGTCGCAAATGGGCAATAGGTGCAACCGCAGGGCGTCACTACGTGGTCGACAACTGCCGGGCCCAAATGGAAACGCCGCCTCGGCAAGCCGGGCGGCGTTGAATTCAGCTTATCGGTGCTGGATTGTCTCAGGCAATAAAGCCGAGACGGGCAGCGGCCACGGCGCCGGTCTGTCCGGGCATGGTGTTGGCGAGGCGCTGACGCTCCAGAGCGGTCGTCAGGTTCATCTCGCGGCGGGCGAAAAGGCGGGCAAAGAGCTTCATCATCATCTCCATTTGGTTGCTCAGACGGGTCGCCTTCGCTTGATGGAGTGGGGCAGCTCGTTTTTGCTGGCGCTGATATAGGCTCGCTTCGGCAAAAACTAAATCGCAAAAACGAAGCGCTTGATATGAAAAGCGACACGATTTGCGACATTTTTGGGCAGTGTGCCCATAATTTCCTATTATTTACAGTGCCTTATCTGGCCTATTAACCCGCTATGCGAGTGGTTCATATGCGTCATGCAGCGGCGGCATGGCTTGAAAAGTCGTTTGAATGCAAACAAGAAGGCCTAAAACAAACAAAAAGGCCTGCCGAGCTGACGCGACAGGCCTTCAGAACTCCATACACACGTGACTACTTCGCTCCGGCCCAGCTTCCGACACCGTGGCGCAAGCCGGTCTTGACGTCGGCGGCTTCAGGCCAGCCGATATCCTTCTGCAGTTCGATCGGCAGCGCATGGATGGCGCGTTCGGTCTGGTAGCGGGCGCGGGCCGCGCTGAATTCGGTCGCAAGCCGACCAATGGATGACAGAATAGACATTTTCTTCTCCTCTATGCGGGCAGGGAGGCGCCCGTCATTGCGTTAATTCAGGTCTGTTTCAGCTTCATTTCATGTCGATTGCAGGACTGTGTCAGGATCGTTTCATGGCTGCTTTTGGCAGCATCCTGCATCGATCGAGTTGACTATGCGCCTGGAGTGATGTTCAATCAAACGAAATGGAATGATGGATTGCATCAGAAAAATTGAAGGCACGCTCCCATGAATGCCCCGCTCAATCATCCCTTGCCGCTGCTTGACCTCGATGTGCTGCGCACCTTCGTGGCGATAGCCGAGACCGGCAGCTTCACCACCGCCGCCAACGCGGTGTTCCGCACGCCGTCGGCCGTGTCCATGCAGATCAAGAAGCTGGAGGATATTCTCGGCCGTTCCGTCTTCGCGCGCGACGCGCGTTCGGTGACACTGACCACGGATGGCGAGATGCTTCTCGGCTATGCGCGTCGGCTTCTGTCGATCAACCGCGAGGTGGTGTCGAAGTTCATCATCCCCGACATTGTCGGCGTGGTGCGCCTGGGTTCCCCGGACGACTATGGCGAGCGCGTGCTGCCGCATGTGCTGAAGCGCTTCGCGCAGTCGCATCCCTCGATCGCCGTCGACGTCACCATCGACCAGAGCATCAATCTGCGCCGGCGCATGGATGACCGCGCGCTCGACATCACGCTGCTCACCAATTCCTACAAGACCAGCGCGATCGGCGCCGAGGTTCTATTGACCGAACCGATCGTGTGGGCTGGCGCCAAGGGCGGCTGCGCGCATCTGCGCGAACCACTGCCGGTGTCGTTGTGGGAAGAGGGCTGCGCCTGGCGGGCCGGTGCGCTGGAAGCGCTTGGACGCGAGGGCCGCAATTACCGCATCGCCTATATGAGCGCCCACACGGCCGGTCAGCGCGCCGCGATCATGGCCGACCTCGCGGTGGCGCCGCTGCCCAAGTCCTTCCTCGGAGACGAGATGGTCTCGCTGGGCGCCAAGGACGGCATGCCCGAGATCGGCAACTACAATCTCGCCATGGTGGTGGCGCCCGACGCCAGCGCGCCGGTCAAGGCCGTCGCCGACCATATCCGCGCGACCTTCGAACTGTTCCGCGAAACCGGCAAGTTCTGAGCTATTCGGCCGCCGGCGCCGGGCGCGCTGCGAAATCGGCCTTTGCCGTGCGTCGCGCGTGCGCCGGGCGCACTGCTGGAGCGCTGTTGAGGAATGCCACGATGCTGTCGCGCGCGCGGCGTGCCTCGGGCATCTCGATCAGCGGCCAGACGTGGAACATGCCCTCCTCATAGACCACGTCCACCTCGACGCCGGCAGCCCGCGCCCTTTCGGCGAAGATGAGATTATCTGGTGTCAGCATGTCGCGTGAACCGGTCAGCAGCAGCGTCTTCGGCAGCACGGACAAGTCGCCGTAAAGCGGGCTGATGTGCCAGTCTTTGCGGTCGAAACCGGCGCTGTAAAGCCGCACCGCTTCCAGCCCGCCCGGAATACCCAGCCACGGATCCTGCCGCTCGGCCTCGAAGACTTCAGGATTTGCAAGCGAAACGTCGAGGCCGGGCGAAATCAGCACGTGATGCGACGGCGGGGGCAGGCCCTCCTCGGCCGCCATCATGGTCAGCACGACCGCCATGTTGCCGCCGGCGGAATCGCCCATGAAGACGATGTCCTCAGCGTCGGTCTCTTCAAGCATGCGCCGGTAGACGTCGCCGACCATACCGAACATGTCGTGGAAACCATGCTCCGGCGCGATGGGGTAAATCGGCACGGTGATGCCGAAACCGAGACGTTCCGCCATCTCGGCGATCAGCCCCCAGTGGTAGGAGGTGATCTGAAAGACATAGGCGCCGCCATGCATGTAAAGAATGCGCCGGCGCTCGCCCGCTTTCGGCGCGATCTCATAGACCGGAAAGCCGTCGATTTCGGTCTCGGCAATGTCCAGCCGCGCCTTCAGCAAGGCCGGTGGATGATAGTCCTCGGTCTTGCGGGCGTAGGCGATCCAGCGCTGCAGGTTCTCGGGGCTGGAAAACGCCTTCTTGCGGCTGTGCCTGAGAACAAACGAAACGAGATGGCTTTTCAAACTGGGCATGCGGATACACGGATCTCGGCGGAGCCGACTAAGAGAATTCCCCCCCGCTTTTTGAAGATCGTACCGCTGTTGAAAATGTCAAGGATTCACGCTGGCACATCGACGTGATCCGATGGCACCGGTTCCTTGTTTGGGCAATTCCGGACAGAAGGCTACGGCGAGTGGCCGAGCCCAACCGCGCGCGCTCTCCCTGGAATTGGCTTAGATCAGAATGACATTTCGCTGAATCGTCAACCCGATCTAACTTCTTGTTGGAGCATGATCTTCTCCGAAAACCGGTTCCACTTTTCGGGATCATGCTCTAGCGCCGCTTCGGCAGCAGCGCGGCGCGCAGTTTGTTGTCGCCGGTCGCCGGGGCCGCGTTGCGACCCCGGCGCTTGCCAAGCAGCTTGTATTTGTCGGCGAAGGTCATCAGCGCGACGTGCCCAGAAGCAGCTTGTGCAGTGCTGCCTGCGGGTCGCTCGGCGGCGAGGCCGGCCAGCCGATATCCTTCTGGACATGCGCCGGCAGATCGTTGAGCGCGCGGATCGCCTTGTTCCTGGTATGAGCCTGCCGGATGGTGACACCGAAGCGGCTGAGATTTCCGAACATCGACATTTTTTCTTCTCCCTTGAAGAGCAATGGCGGCCGAGGGTTGGTCGCTGCCGCCATGCGATGGCCGCTAAATGCGTCAGGCATGTATCGGGTCGATTTCGCGAAAACAGCGTTTCGGTTTCCGGACGGTGCCGACCCGGAAACATTTGCATGCCAATGATTTAAGCAGACCGACGGCCGAGCCCGGTCCGAATAGCTGCCATGGGTGGTTGACACAGCGGAGCGGCTGCGTAGTTATTGTGCAATGCGGCGTGGGGGTATGTGCACCGCAGCATGATGCGAGACGGGTCAGGGCATCATGACAAGCATACACAGCATCCAATATCTACGCGGCCTCGCCGCGTGCGCGGTCGTGTGCTTCCATGTCAGCGAGCAGTTCGGCGGTCCGTTCGATGTCGGAGCAGCCGGCGTCGACGTCTTCTTCGTCATCAGCGGGTTCATCATGTGGGTGACGACGGCGGGCAGGCCGGCCAATCCCTGGCGTTTCATGAGCCGCCGGATCACCCGCATCGTGCCTCTCTACTGGATCGTCACGCTGCTGACTGCGGCGGGCATCCTGCTCAAGCCGCAGTTCTTCTACGGCCATTTCCTCAGTGTCTCGAATTTCGTCGGCTCGCTGTTCTTCCTGCCGGTGCTGCAGGACGATGCGCTGCATCCCATCGTCATACAGGGTTGGACGCTCTGCTATGAGATGATGTTTTATCTCGTTTTCACGCTCGTCCTGTTTCTGGGCGAGCGCTGGCGGTTCGTCGTTCTCGTGGGCGCACTTGTCGCCATCGTCGCGCTGCATTTCGCCCTTCCCGCGGGATACGCGCGTGCCTTCACCGATCCTGTCGTGATCGAGTTCGCGGCCGGCGTCGTCGTGGCGCGCTTGTGGCTTCAGGGCGCCAGGCTGCCGCTCGGGGCGGGACTGGCGATGTCTGGCGCGGGATTTCTTCTGCTTGCGGCCGGCCCGCTGTTCGATGACGATTTGCCGCGCGTCCTGCGCTGGGGACTCCCGGCCACATTGATCGTGGCCGGCGCTGTCTTTGCCGAGCGCGCCCGGCCGTTCAAGCCGGCTGCCTTGCCCACTTTTCTCGGCGACGCGTCCTATTCGATCTATCTGTGGCACGTCGTGGTTGGCGTGCTGGCGACGGGCGTCATCTTGAGGACCGGCGTCCCGGCGGTGTTGCAACCGGCGACGATCCTGGTCGCCACGCTTGCACTCTCGGCGATGCTCTATCTGATTGTCGAAAAGCCGTTGATCGGGCTGCTGCACCCGCAAGGTCCCAAGAGCGCCGTCAAGGCAAGCAACGCTGCGGCCGCAGGGGCCGCGGAATGAGATCGGCTAAAGCCTTGTTCTAGTCGCGGCCGCGGCGTGCCGCGCGCTCCTCGCGCGAACGCCGGCGCGGGGTGACGTCGCCGGCGGTGCCGTCCTCGCTCATTGCCTTGCGCGGCGGCAGCTTCACCGCTGCAGCCAGCTTCGGGAACGGGTCGACCTTGTTCGGCAGCGCCATGGCGTAGACGAAGTGCTCCTGGAATTTCGGCTCCAGCGCCGTCTCGATCTTCTCGATCCGGCTCACGGTCTCCTCGATCTCGCGGCGGTAGCCGCGGTTGAGCAGCGCCATGCGCGCGCCGGCGCCGGCGGCGTTGCCGACGGCCGAGACCTTGTCGAGATCGCAGTCGGGGATCAGGCCGAGCACCATGGCGTATTTCGGATCGATGAAGGAACCGAAGGCGCCGGCGAAATGGATGCGGTCGACGTGGTCGGTGTGCTGCTTTTCCATCAAAAGCTTGGTGCCGGCATAGAGCGCCGCCTTGGCAAGCTGGATGGCGCGAACGTCGTTCTGGGTGATGGTGATCTTCGGCTCGCCTTCCTTCAGCACATAGGAGAACGTGCGGCCGTTGGGCACGATGCGCGGCGAGCGCGCTGCCAGCGATCCGTCGACGACGCCGTCTTCCGAAATGATGCCCGACAGATACATCTCGGCGATCACTTCGATGATGCCCGAACCGCAGATGCCGGTGACGCCGGTCGCCTGTACGCTTTCGGCGAAGCCCGGCTGATCCGACCACAATTCCGAGCCGATGACGCGGTAGCGCGGTTCTAAAGTGTCCGGATCGATACGCACGCGCTCGATGGCGCCGGGCGCCGCGCGCTGGCCGCCGGAGATTTCCGCGCCCTCGAAGGCCGGACCGGTGGGCGAGGAGGCCGCGACGACGCGCGTGGAGTTGCCGAGGACGATCTCGGCGTTGGTGCCGACGTCGACGATCAGCATCATCTCGTCCTGCCGGTGCGGACCTTCCGACAGGGTGACGGCGGCAGCGTCGGCGCCGACATGGCCGGCGATGCAAGGCAGCATGTAGAGGCGGGCGCCCTGGTTGAGCTTAAGGCCGATATCGGAGGCCTTGATGCGCACCGCGCCCGAGACGGCGAGCGCGAAGGGCGCGCCGCCGAGCTCGGTCGGATCGATGCCGAGGAAAAGGTGATGCATGATCGGATTGCCGACGAAGACGGAATCCAGGATGTCCGCGCGTTGGACGTTGCCTTCGGCGCAGACTTTGTCGACCAGACTGGAAATGGCCTCGCGCACGGCGACCGTCATGCCTTCGCGTCCATCCGGATTCATCATCACATAGGAGACGCGGCTCATCAGATCCTCGCCGAAGCGGATCTGCGGATTGGACGTGCCGGACGAGGCGGCGACGCGGCCCGACAGCAGCGACACCAGATGCATGGCGATGGTGGTCGAGCCGATATCGCAGGCAAGGCCATAGGCTTCGTTCTTGAGTCCGGGCCACAGCGCAATGACCCGCGCGACGTCGCTGTCGGCATCCTTGTGGATGGCCGCCGTCGCGGTCCAGTTGCCCTTGCGCAGGATGCCCTGCACCTGCGGCATGAGGTAGAAGTCGAATTCGAGATTCTTGAGGCCCCAATCCTTCATCAGGGCGATCTTGAGCCGGTCGAGGTCGCCGAGCGGCTTGTGCATGTCGGGCTCTTCGATCTCGACATAGCACATGCGGATCGCCGTATCGCGCGCGATCACCCTGGTGTCGGCGTCCTTGCGGATGGTCTGGGCGTTGATGACCGTGTCCTGCGGCACGTCGATGACGAGGTCGCCAAGGATCTGGGTAGAGCAGGACAGGCGCCGCCGCTCGGGCAGGCCGCGCACGCGCTCGTAGCGCTCTTCCTTGGCGCCCTTGGGGGAGATGTGGTCGTTGGACGAGACGATCTTATGCTTGGCGAAATTGCCTTCCTGCACCTCGATCTGGCAGCGCCCGCAGGTGGCACGGCCGCCGCAAACGCTTTCGACATAGACGCCGAGCTGGCGCGCGGCATCGAGCACCGGCGTTCCGACCGGGAACCGGCCGCGCTTGCCTGACGGCATGAACAGGACGAGCGGATCGGTGATGTTGGGCGGAGGATTCATGCTGGCACGCGTCTCGATGGCAATTGCCGATGCCGTTTAACGGATCGTTCTACTATTGGGCGGAGAGTCCGCTGGTCCAGGGGCCAACCATGTCGGATCTGCTGCTCTCCGCCGTCCTCACCGCCTTCACCATGGTGCGCGTGATCAAGGGCTCGTGGCTGCGCAATCCGCAATACCTCGCCACCGGAATTCTCGGCGCGATCGTCGGAGCGCTGGTCCTGCATGCATACTGGCCCGCCTATGACGATGATTTCATCGTCGGCGGCGTCACGGGCATTTTCGGGTCGTGGGCGGGCATGGCGCTGTTCGACGCCATAGTGGGTATGGCCTGAACGCAAAGCAGAGCTGTCCGACCGCATCCACGATGCGATCGGACCAGCCTTGTTTGCGATGCGGCCCACGATTGCGCGCTTATCCCCTGGCCATGCGGGCTTCACGGCCGCCGCGGCGGCGGCCGCCGGCGGCAGCGCCGTCGCCGGGAGCGGTGACCGCGACCGGCGCGGCAACGGCATGGCCGCCTTCGGCCGGCTTGTAGTCCTTGTAGGTGCGGATCCAGTTGGTGCAGTTCTCGTCGGTGCCGTTGAGCACATTGGCGCCGCGCACGGCTTCCATTTCCTGCGGACGGACCGGGTTCATGATTGCCGAGGTCATGCCGGCGCCGATCACCATCGGAATGAAGGCGGCGTTGATGCCGTGGCGGTGCGGCAGGCCGAAGGAGATGTTGGAGAGGCCGCAGGTGGTGTTGACCTTGAGCTCCTCACGCAGGCGGCGCAGCAGCGCGAACACCTGGCGGCCAGCATCGCCCAGCGCGCCGATCGGCATCACCAGCGGGTCGACGACGACGTCATGCGCCGGGATGCCGAAGTCGGCGCAGCGCTCGACGATCTTCTTGGCGACAGCGAAGCGGACGTCCGGGTCCATCGAAATGCCGGTCTCGTCATTGGAGATGGCGACGACCGGAACGTTGTATTTCTTGACCAGCGGCAGGATCGCCTCGAGCTTCTCTTCCTCGCCGGTGACGGAATTGACCAGCGGGCGGCCCTTGGCGACCTTCAGCGCGGCCTCGATGGCGGCGGTGACCGAAGAGTCGATCGATAGGGGCAGGTCGACCAGGCCCTGCACGATCTCCAGCGTCTGCACCAGAAGCGCCGGCTCGGTCGCGTTGGGGTCGACAGCGGTGACGCCGGCATTGACATCGAGCATGGTGGCGCCGCAGGCGGCCTGTTCCAGCGCGTCCTTGATGACGGTTTCGAAATTGCCGGCCACCATCTCGGCGGCCAGCTTCTTGCGGCCGGTCGGGTTGATGCGTTCGCCGATCACGCAGAAGGGCTGATCGAAGCCGATGACGATTTCTCGGGTCGCCGAGGCGACGATGGTGCGGGTCATGCGATCTCTCCGTCGGGATATAAAGAGTTCTTTATATCGTTATCTGATTTTGTTCAAGCGAATGGTGACTGCCACCTAGACTCTAACTTCATGTATGTCGTTGTCCCAAAACCGGTTCCCACTTTTGGGCGACATACATCAATGCGCGGTCTTCACCATGTCCACCTGGGTTTCGGTAATCTCGTCATGCAGTATGTGGTCGAGCCGCTCGGCGACGATCTGGTCGTCGCGGCGGATTTCGCGCTGCCAGGGCTGGCGGCCTTTCAGCACGCCGGATTCATCGACGATCTCGGCGACATATTCCTCCTGGCGGTAGGCCATCACATGGACGCCGGCGACGCCCGGGATTTCCTTCACCTCGTTGATGATGTCGATGCAGAGCTGCTTGCCTTCCTTCTTCTGGTCCTGCGCGCCTTCCAGCCGCTTGATCACCGCGTCTGGGATGTGGATGCCAGGCACGTTGGAGCGGATCCATTTCGCCGTCTTGGCGGAAGCCAGCGGACCGACGCCGCAAAGCAGGAAGAGCTTCTCGGTGTGGCCGAGGTCGCGGGCCTTCTGCATGAAGGTTTTGAACATCGGCACGTCAAAGCAGTACTGCGTCTGCGCGAACTGCGCGCCGGCAGCGATCTTCTTGCCGAGATGGATCGGGCGGAAGTCGTAAGGCGGCGCGAAGGGATTGACCGCGCAGCCGAGGAAGACCTGCGGCGGCGTCGTCAGCTTGCGGCCGGACAGGAACTTGCCGTTGTCGCGCATGATGCGGATGGTTTCGAGCAGCGACATGGAATCGAGGTCGAACACCGGCTTGGCGCCCGGCTGGTCGCCGGCCTGCACGCCGTCGCCGGTGAGGCAGAGCATGTTGGCGACGCCCATGGCGGCGCCGCCCAGCACGTCGCCCTGGATGGCGATGCGGTTCTTGTCGCGGCAGGCGATCTGCATGATCGGCGCATAGCCCATGCGCGTAAGCAGCGCGCAGATGCCGACCGAGGACATGTGGCAGTTGGCGCCCGAGGCGTCGACCGCGTTGATGGCATCGACCCAGCCGTCGAAGATCTTGGCGCGGTTGTAGACGTCTTCCGGATCGGCGCTGTCGGGCGGGTTGAGCTCGGTCGTCACCGCGAACTCGCCGCGGCGTAGCACGCGCTCCAGCCGGCCGCGCGACGTGTGGCCGGGCAGGGGTTCGAGCGGCAGATGGATGCCGGCCGGATTCTCGTCGCGCTGGCGGGCGTTCATGCCGAAGCTCCGGTGTTCTGGTCCGTCTCACGCGCGGCGGCGGCCTGCGCGGTGACCCGCAGCCAGGCCGAGGTTTCGCGCAGCGACTGGTCGACCGGCTTCTGCACGGTCAGGATCTTGTCGCCATGCACCATGTTGCGCGAGCCTTCCCAGGCCTTGACCCAGACGCAGGGCATGTCCGGCTCGACCTCGCAATTGCCGTTGGCGCGCACGCCGCCGCACGGGCCGTTGCGCAGCTGCTTGGGGCAGTTCATCGGGCACGACATGCCGGTGGAGGAGAGCACGCACTGGCCGCACATGCGGCAGTCGAACATGAAGCCCTTGACGCGCTTTTCGACGAATTTCACCGGAGCTTCGACACGGCCATAGCCGATACCTTTCCACAGGGGATGCAACAGCAGGAAGACGTCGGCGAACCGGCTATAGAACCATTCGAGCAGTCGCGAGTGTCGGATAGACCAAAGCCGCACGGCGAAGGTGCGCTGGACGCGGCGTTGCGGCGACACGTCGGCAGGCTTGTAGTCGGATCTCGGCGCTGCCTTCTTGACCAATGTGGCCTGGGTAACCGCCGGCTGCTTGTCAGACATTTTCTTTCCCGCCAGCCTTGACCAGAGCGACCAGCCGCTCGCGGTCATATTTCGCGTCGAGTTCCTGGAAAGCCTTCTCGACCTCGGCCTCGATGTCGTCGCCGACCGGGACCGGGTCGGCCTTGCGCCATTCCGCCAGATAGTCGTCGGTGCCGCCGGCGCCGGTGCGCATGGCGCACATGTCGATCGCCTCGGTGAAGCGCAGCGGCAGCTCGCGCTTGGCGTTCTGCCGGCCCTTCCTGACGATGACCTGGGCAGGAATGTCGCGCCAATAGACGACGATCAGATCGGCCATGAATTCTCAACTCCTCGATATGTCGGAGCATTGCCGCATGCGCTGTTGGGCCGCTTGTTATGGGACGACGCGCGCCCCTTCAAAAGCGACGCTGGCAATGACGCAAAGCGAATGCGGAAATCCGTCGCCGGCCGATTACCAGACGCGCTTGGTCAAGCCGGTCCAGAGATAGTACCAGATCGTCGGGTGATACCACTGCTTCGACGGCAGGCCGGGATCGATCGTTTCCAGTCTGCCGGCCAGCGCATTGCCGACCGCCTCGACGCAGATATCGCGCGAAAAGGCTGCCTGGCGCAGTGCGTAGCTGGCGATTGTATCGCCCGTCTTGGGTTTGCCGCGTGCCTGTTTCAGCACACCGCCGGTATCGACGCCGGCATCGACCAGATGCACGGTCGTGCCGAAGTTCCCCTGATCGCCCGAAGCCAGCGCCCAGTAGCCGCCGTTCATGCCGCGATATTTCGGGGCGAGGCCGGCGTGATAGTTGAGAACGGGACAAGGCATCTTTGACAGCGTATCCTTCGACAGCAGCCGGCAACCGGCCAGCAGGACGACACCCGGCTTGATGCCCGTGATTTCCTTCAGGCATTCCGGCCCGTTGGCCGAGGGCACATGGATGATCGCCTGGCCTTGCCGCGGCTCGGTCGCGAGCTTCTCCTCGGCAATCAGCCGCTCGGCATGGCCGGCAAGGAAGCGCTTGCCGAGCCTGGTCAGCACCATCGTGCCGAGCTGGCCGATGGCCGAGATCCAGCCCTGTCGCCGGGCACGGCCCAAGAGCAGCCGCCTTTTGGATTCAGGGTTCTCGAGGATGACGCTGACGGGACCGACGCGATCGGCAATCGCATTGATGATGGCCCAGATATGCGGGCCACCTTCTGTAACGACCACGATAGGTCGCGTACTCGATTCCAACGCTGCCACGGCAAGCACCCGTCTAAAGACCGGGCGCATGCTATGCGGGGCGGGTTAATCCTTGGTGTGCCGGAGGTCTTCGGTCAGCCGCCAGAGCGTGGTTCAGCGTTTGAATTCCATGATGTCGAGCTTCGATTCGTAATAAGGCGCGGGGAATTCGATCCGCCATTCGCTGGCGCTGTTGCGGAAGGCGTAGCCGACCTGGTCGCTCTCCGGGCCGCTGCCATAGGGCTTGGGCTTGTCGTCATTGACCGAGAACGAGCCGAGATAGATGGCGCGCTTGTCGTTGTCGTCGAAGAAGCGGCCAATCGTGCGCTGCGAGCCGGTGATCTTGGTAAGCCGCCAGCCCGAGCCGTCGTCTGTCACCTTGCACTTGAACCAGCCATAGATGATCAGCGGGCTCAGGCCACCTGCCTTGATGGTGCGGCACTTCCAGTTGCCGGTGAGGTCCTTGTCGGAGAAGGCGACGAGCGGCTTGGCGAGCAGTTCATCCAGTTGCTTCACCTCGGCCGGATCGCCGGCCTTGGCCTCCTCGAGGGCCGCCTTGCGCGTCTCGCCATACTTGTCCAATCGCGCCTTGTCGGCGGCAGTGATCAGCTTCTGCACTTCGCCGTCGGCATAGGCGGGCAAGGCTACGCAGACGCTCACAAGCAAAGCGAGGAGCAAAGGTCTAACAGGCATGGAATTCCCCCCGATCGAAAGTCTCAACCAGATGCCGCCGCCCGCGCCAGTTCGCTCGTCAGATCACCATAGCCGGTCGGTCGGCGCTCATAGGCAAGCCCGAGCATGATTGCGGCTTTCTCGGCGACCTTGTCGAGTTCCGGATCGTCGGTCTGGGCGAGATAGACCAGCTTCTCGTAGTTGCCGAAATAGTCCTTGATCAGCTCGGGGTGCCTGTCGAGGCCGAGCGGCCTGATGAAGAAGGCCTCGAACTGGCGGCAGAGGAAGTCGGTCATGTAGAACGACATCATGTCGTCCTCGGCGACCTTCGCATAGGCGTCCATGCCCTGGTAGAAGGCAAAGCAGTGCGGCCCGGCCATCCGCTCGACGCCATGCTTCTCGATGACGCGGTCCAGCATGCCGCCGGTGCCGCAGTCGGCATAGCCGACAAAGATGCGCCCGTAGCCTTCGGCCTTGGCTTTCTCGATCGCCTTGTCCATCGCCGGCACGATGCGGTCCGGATAGAAATGGAACTCGGCCGGCAGACAGGTCAGTTCGAGATGGTCGAGCTTTAGCTGTTGCTTGACGGCCAAAACTTCGCGCGCAATCATTCCGCAGGCGATGACGAGCAGCCTGTCTGTTTGATTCGGTTCCGTTTTTTGCGTCTTGACCAAGTCAGGCCGGCTTTCGCTGCGGGGCTAATATCTGTCGAGGGAGACACCGTCCATGAAACTGCTACGCATCGCGCCGATCGCCATCCTGGCCTGCGCGCTTGCACTCACCGCCTGCGCCAACACCATCCGCGGCGTCGGCAAGGACGTCAAATCGACGGCAAGGGCGGTCAAAGACACTGTCAACTGATCTTCTCCCATCATCTGGGAACAAAAAAGCCGCGCTGCAAGGCGCGGCTTTTTTTGATCCATCCTGATGCCTTGGGTCAGGCGGAAGCGCGAACGTTGTGCTTGCGCTTCATATAATCCTTGGCGGTCTCGACCGCCACCGCCGCGTCGCGGCAATAGGCGTCGGCGCCCACGGCCTTGCCGAATTCCTCGTTGAGCGGTGCGCCGCCGACCAGCACGACATAATCGTCGCGGATGCCCTTTTCCTTCATCGTATCGATGACGACCTTCATATAGGGCATGGTGGTGGTGAGCAGCGCCGACATGCCGATGATGTCGGGCTGGTGCTGCTCGATGGCGTCGAGATATTTCTCGACCGCGTTGTTGATGCCGAGGTCGATGACGTCGAAGCCGGCGCCTTCCATCATCATGCCGACGAGGTTCTTGCCGATGTCGTGGATGTCGCCCTTGACGGTGCCGATCACCATCTTGCCCTGCTTCGGCGCGCCGGTGGCGGCGAGCAGCGGACGCAGGATGGCCATGCCGGCCTTCATGGCGTTGGCCGACAGCAGCACTTCCGGCACGAAGAGGATGCCGTCGCGAAAATCTTCGCCGACGATGCGCATGCCTTCGACCAGTGCTTCGGTCAGCACCTTGTAAGGCGCCCAATTGCGCTCGAGAAGGATATGCGTGCCTTCCTCGATTTCTTCCTTCAGACCGTCATAGAGGTCGTCATGCATCTGCTGCACAAGCTCCTCGTCGGAAAGCTCGGAAAGGATGATCTCGTCGTCGGCCATTTTTCCTCGGGCTCCTTGCTGCTCGGAATGACTGCGGCAGCCTAAAAATCGATGCGCCAATACCTAACCCGCGAGGGCAAGCCAGCCATAGCTGATTTGCGACTTCCCGCAAAAGGAAAGCGACTGAAAAATTGGCGCTTTTCTTGTCGATTTTGCGACAGGCGTTGGCGCTGGCTGGCCGTTTCCAATAGGGTGCATGGCTACGATCCGGCAAGAAGCGGCGACGATGAGCCGCCCCAGCCAATTCAGGCCAAGTTATAGGAAGAACGATCATGAGCGATAACGCGGCAGTCGAGCAGGAAGCGTCGGGCGGACGGCGCGGTCGCGGCGCCAGCGGCGGTGCGGCGGCACGCCGAGCAGCGCGTTCGGGCGGCGGCCCAGGCACCCAGCTCACCTATATCAAGCGCAAGATCAACGTCTACGAGGTCCTCAACGAGGAAGGCCTGGCGCTGATCGAGAAGAACACCGACACAGTGCTGGAAGAGATCGGCATCATTTTTCGCGATGATGCCGAGGCGCTGGCGCTGTGGAAGGATGCCGGCGCCGACGTCAAGGGCGAGCGCGTGCACTTCCCCAAGGGGCTCTGCCGCTCGCTGCTCAAGACCGCGCCCTCCATCTACACCCAGCATGCGCGCAACCCGGAACGTTCGGTGCAGATCGGCGGCAATGCGACGGTGTTCGCGCCGGTCTACGGCCCGCCCTTCGTGCGCGACCTCGACGGCAATCGCCGCTACGCGACGATCGAGGATTTCCAGAATTTCGTGAAGCTCGCCTACATGGCGCCGTCGATCCACCATTCGGGCGGCACGGTCTGCGAGCCGGTCGACGTGCCGGTCAACAAGCGCCATCTCGACATGGTCTACAGCCACATTCGCTATTCGGATAAGCCGTTCATGGGTTCGGTGACGGCGCCGGAGCGGGCCGAGGACACCGTGGCGATGGCCAAGCTGGTGTTCGGCGACGACTTCGTCGAGAACAACACGGTTCTGACCAGCCTGATCAACGCCAACTCGCCGATGGTGTTCGACGAGACCATGCTCGGGGCGCTCAAAGTCTATTCGCGCCACAACCAGGCCTGCATCGTCACGCCCTTCATCCTGGCGGGCGCGATGAGCCCGGTGACGGTTGCCGGCACGCTGACGCAGGTGCTGGCCGAAGTGCTGGCCGGCGCCTCGTTCACGCAGCTGATCAAGCCCGGCGCGCCGGTGCTGTTCGGCACCTTCGCCTCGTCGATCTCGATGCAGTCGGGCGCGCCGACTTTCGGCACGCCAGAGCCGTCGCTGGTTTCTTACGGCGCCGCGCAGCTCGCTCGCCGGCTCGGCCTGCCGTTCCGTACCGGCGGTTCGCTCTGCGCCTCGAAGATCCCGGATGCGCAGGCGGCCTATGAGAGCGCCAACACGCTCAACTCGACCATCCTTGCCGGCACAAATTTCGTGCTCCATTCGGCCGGTTGGCTCGAGGGCGGTCTCGCCTCCTGCTACGAGAAATTCATGATGGACATCGACCAGCTCGGCATGCAGCAGAAGTTTGCCGAGGGTGTCGACCTGTCGGAAAATGGCCAGGCGATGGACGCCATCCGCCAGGTCGGTCCGGGCAGCCATTATCTCGGCTGCGACCATACCCAGGCGAATTTCCAGACGGCCTTCTACCGCTCCAACATCGCCGACAACAATTCCTACGAGCAGTGGCTGGCCGAGGGCGAGAAGACCGCGCCGCAGCGTGCCAACGAGCTCGCCCGCCGCTGGCTGGAGAGCTACGAGGCGCCGCATCTCGATCCGGCGATCGACGAGGCGCTGAAGGAGTTCATCGCCAAAAAGAAGGGCTCGATGCCCGACGCCTTCACTTGAAAGGAGCCCGAGTCAGGCCGGGCTAAAGTGGCCGACATCATCCACAAGGAAGTCTGGCGGAGCGCGTTCTCCGACCCGGACCGGAAGGGATGATTTTTGCCCGTGACGCGAGTATTCTCCGGCGGTTCAAGTCGGAGGTCCAAATGCGTCGAAGGGCGTTGAAGGGGATCGCGGCTGATGTCGCCGCGTCTTTCATCAGCCGTAACAACGATTGCGATGGCTACTGGACCGTCGGCAAACTTCATTCGTACGCGAGAGAACACTCGACGACTAAAATCCTGATCGATGTATCGGGCAAGTTGCCGAGCACGCTGTCCGAATTCGCTTCGATAGCCGCCAAATACGGTTCAATGATCGAAGCTCAGGCTGCCGCGAAGGGCTTGGGAATTCGTGCCGGTCAAATTGAAGTCGAGTTCGATCTTCCGAAAACCAACCAGTGCTCGGCGGACGAAGCCGGATTCATCTGCGCGGTGACAATCGTTGACGACCGAGGGCAAGCTTGGATCCGCAAGGCCCTCGGCTGCTCCCGCCCGCATGATCCAAAACGAGAGCGACGTAGCTCGCGAGCTCAAGGCGAAGCTATCGCCCTATGATCGGTGGCTATCATCCTGTCAGTGAGGCTCTGGTCCGATATGGACTAATCGTCCGTGGTGGCTTCAATTTCGTCGATGACGAAGACGTTCCCCTCGGTCCATCAGGCGTTTCCGCCAAATCTGCGCTGCTCATCGGGCAGGCGGGCGCGGCGCCTTGGCCGCATTTCCAGCGGTGGCTGGGGCAGCAGGCGAGGGACATCGCCAATCCGCTCGACACCTGGTCGCGCGAGGTGATCGGCGCCTTTGCGCAGGAATTCGGCGCGCGCGCGGTGTCGCCTTCGGATCGGCCCTATCTGCCGTTCCAGCAATGGGCGATGCGCGCGGAAGGGCTGAAGCCGTCGCCGCTCGGCGTTCTGATGCATCCAACCTACGGGCTCTGGCATGCCTATCGCGGGGCGCTGCTGTTCGAAGACGAGATTTCTCTCGCCCAAGCTCACAAAGCGACTCATATTTGCGACACATGTGTCGCAAAACCCTGCCTGAAATCCTGTCCGGTGGACGCCTATTCGGCGGACGGTTTCGCGCACCGGGCCTGTCTGGCGCATGTGCGCGGCGCTGATGGCGCGCCTTGCCGCGCCGGCGGCTGCCTCGACCGCAACGCCTGTCCCTATGGCGCTGCGTATCGCTATCCGGCTGACGTGCAGGCTTTCCATATGGCGGCGTTCGCTGGGGTGTAGGCATTCTCTGATCCGCACGGAAACTTGACCACCATTGAGATGTCGTGGCTTGCCCTGACGGGCGACGCGGATATCTATCGGCTGGAGCAATTCCAGGAAAAGTGTGAGCGGTTTTCCGTCCGGAATTGCGTAAAAACAAGGAGATAGAGCGGTTCACCGTTTCCGTGAAACGGTGAACCGCTCTAGCAACAAGCGGAGCGCGCAATGACGAAGCAGGACGTCGAGATCAAAACCCAGGACGGTACGGCGAAAGCACGGCTGTTTCGTCCGGCCGCGCCGGCCAAGGCGGGAATCGTCCTGTACATGGATATTTTCGGCCCGCGTCCGGCACTCGACCGGATGGCCGAGCGCATCGCCGGGCTTGGCTATGCCGTGCTGGTGCCCGATCTCTTTTACCGCAATGCGCCCTACGGTCCGTTCGATCCCAAAACCGCCTTTGCCGAGGAAAAGAGCAAGGCCGCGCTCTCTGCGTTGAGCGGCGGCACGACGCAGGGCATGACCATCCGCGACGGCAGCGCCTTCCTCGACGCGCTCGCGGTCGAAGCGGTTGAGGGGCCGATCGGCGTCGTCGGCTATTGCATGGGCGGCGCGCGGGCGCTCAACGCGGCCGCGGCCTATCCCGACCGCATTGCTGCCGCGGCAAGCTTCCATGGCGGCAACCTGGCCAGCGACGCGCCCGACAGCCCGCATCGCAAGGCGGCCTCGATCGAGGCTCGCGTCTATGTCGGCGTCGCCGGCATCGACCGCAGCTTCCCGCCGGAGCAATCGGCGCGGCTGGCGGAGGCGCTCAGGGTGGCAGAGGTCGACCATACGATCGAGAACTATGTAGGCGTCGGCCATGGCTGGTGCGTGCCGGATCATAGCGTCTATGACGAAGCGGGCGCCGAACGTCACTGGAAGCGGCTGACGACGTTTTTCAAAGAGACGCTCGGCTAGCCCGCAGATCGCCGAGAGGGCACCGCGTAGGAAAAGGTGCCGCCGCAAAAAAATCTTTCCATCATCCCAAGGATTGGTCATTAGCCTTCGTCCAACAGGCAAATGACGGCGATGATGCTGGACGACGGCGAAGCCTCCGATGCCGACTTGATCGGGCGGGCGAGGTGCGGAGACAGGGGGGCTTTCGGCAAACTGGTCGAAAGGCACTATGGCTTCGTCTATCGCGCCGCCTATCGCTGGTGCGGCAGGAAGGCCGATGCCGAGGACATCGCCCAGGATGTCTGCGTGCGGCTCGGCCGCGCGATCCGCGACTATCAGGGCAGCGGCGCGTTCACGACATGGCTCTACGCCATGACGCTGAACGCGGCGCGCGACATGATGCGCAAGCGCGCCCGCGACACCGCCAAGGCCGATGCCTATGGCGCCTATGCGTCGATCGCGGGCGAAGCGCCGGCGGAGACCGACGATCCCGCCGAGGCGTTGTGGGTCGCGGTGCGGATGCTGCCCGACAAGCAGCGCGACGCGGTGCTGCTCGTCTATGGCGAAGGTCTCAACCACGCGGCGGCGGCGGAGGTGATGGCGATCTCGGAGACGACGGTTTCCTGGCACATCCATGAAGCGAAGAAACGGCTGAAGGTGCTGATGCGCTCAGCCGGGGAAGTGTGACCATGGTCGACGACAACGAACTCGAAAGGCTGCACAATCTCGCCGTACCGGCGCCGGGCGGCGAAGCAAAGGCGCGCGCGCTGGCCGCCGCAATGCAGGCGTTCGACCTCGATGAAAAAAATTCGACGGCCTCCCAAGGAACGTCCGCAGGCCTTCGTCTCACGGAGCGAGCACAAAAGCTCTGGAGAGACATCATGCAACGGAAACTCATTTCCACGCCGGCCATCACCGCGCTGGTTGCGCTGCCTATTGCCGGATATGCCGCTTTCGAGATGCTGAAGGAGCAGCCGCCGGTCATTACCGGCAACGGCAAGATCGCAGAGACGCTGGCCGACAAGCCTCTGGCGCAGAAGTCCGCGCCGGAGCAACTGGCGACCAACGAGCCGCTGGCTGCGGCGCCGGCGAAGGAGAAGAAGACCGACACGGACACCGAGACGCGCGCCAATTCGCAGATGGCGCCCGCAGCGCCCAAGCCGGCGACCGAGGTCGACAGCCTGCTTAAGCAGGAGGCGGCACCAGAGGCGATGCCTGCCCCGCAACCTGCGCCAGCCGAAAGCGGCCAGCTCGCGGCCGGCGGGAAGGACGGGGCCGGGGTAGTTGCAGGCTATTCCGCGAAGCGGAGCGCCGACGAGTTGGAGCGGGCCGACAAGGCACCGGCCGGTGTCGCTGCCGCCATACCGGCATCTCCGCCCAAGGTCGCCGACTCCAAGCTGATGGTGCAGCCTGCGCCGATGCCTTCCGACCAGATGCAGCCGCAGGAGCAAAACCGCGACCGCATCGAGACGTTCAAGACCAATCCGGTCCATGAGACCGCGCAGGATCCGGTCTCTACCTTCTCGATCGATGTCGACACGGCCTCCTATTCCTTCGTGCGGCGCTCGTTGAAGGAAGGTGCGCTGCCTCAGGCCGACACGGTGCGCGTCGAGGAGATGATCAACTACTTCCCCTATGACTGGAAGGGTCCGGATTCGGCCACAACGCCGTTCAACTCGACCGTCACCGTCATGCCGACGCCGTGGAACGAGCACACCAAGCTGATGCATGTCGCGGTCAAGGGTTTCGACGTGAAGCCGGCCGAGCAGCCCAAGGCCAACCTGGTCTTCCTGATCGACGTCTCGGGTTCGATGGACGAGCCGGACAAGCTGCCGCTGCTCAAATCCGCTTTCCGGCTCCTGATCAGCAAGCTCAAACCCGACGACACCGTCTCGATCGTCACCTATGCCGGCAATGCCGGCACGGTGCTGATGCCGACCAAGGCGGCGGAAAAGCAGAAGATCCTCGCGGCCATCGACAATCTGGAGCCTGGTGGCTCGACGGCCGGCGAGGCAGGCATTCGCGAAGCCTACAAGCTTGCCCAGCAATCCTTCGTCAAGGATGGCGTCAACCGGGTGATGCTTGCCACCGACGGCGACTTCAATGTCGGTCAGACCGATGACGAGGATCTCAAGCGGCTGATCGAGACAGAGCGCAAGACCGGCGTGTTCCTGTCGGTGTTCGGCTTCGGGCAAGGCAATCTGAACGACCAGATGATGCAGACCATCGCCCAGAACGGCAACGGCACGGCCGCCTATATCGACACTTTGGCCGAAGCCGAGAAGGTACTGGTCGAGGATGCCTCCTCGACGCTGTTCACCATCGCCAAGGACGTCAAGATCCAGGTCGAGTTCAATCCGGCCAAGGTCTCCGAATACCGTCTCGTCGGCTATGAGACCCGGGCGCTGAAGCGCGAGGATTTCAACAACGACCGCGTCGATGCCGGCGATATCGGCTCCGGCCATTCGGTGACGGCGCTCTATGAGATCACACCGAAAGGGAGCGGCGGCGAGCAGGTCGATCCGCTGCGCTACGGCCAGGCCAAGGTCGACAATGGCGGCGTCGCCAATGCCGACGAATATGCCTTCGTCAAGATCCGCTACAAGCTGCCGAGCGAGAATGTCTCGAAGCTGATCACCACGCCGGTGACCGCCGCCAACGAGGTCAAGTCCTTCGATGCGGCCGGCGCCGACCAGCGTTTCTCGGTCGCCGTCGCGGCTTTCGGGCAGAAGCTGCGCGACGAGGACCAGACGGCGAATTTCGAATATGACCGGATCGCCGAGATCGCCAATGCCGCGCGCGGCGCCGATCCGTTCGGCTACAGGGCGGAGTTCCTGTCGCTGGTGCGCCTGGCTTCATCGCTGGGCGGCAACAAGTAGAGAGCCGAAACCAAGGGCCGAAATAGCGAAGGCCGGCGGGCAATTCCTGCCGGCCTTTTCCGCGATCGTTAAATTGCGCTGCTTTTCCGGAATATCATTGCAATTAACTTTTGTTAGTTCGTGCCGATAGACGAGCATCAGGGGCGGGCATTGCATATCACCACAAACTGGAGCGCGACGGCGACGGCAAACACGACGCGTGCTCCGACGCCGGAATCGACGCGCATCCGCAGTGAAGTCGACGCCGCCCGCAACACCGCGCTATCGGCGCTCACCAACGATCGCTTCCGCGCGATGCTGGAGCAGATCAGCGACCCGGGCACGTCGGGCGCCCTGATGACGATGGGTTCCGACAGCCAGAAGGTTGTCGATTTCAATACGGCGCTGTCGCGCTACGCCGAAAGCAGCGAATAAAGCAGGCCCGTCAGGCGCGGCTGCGCCGGCGTTCGCGCCTGCCTTCACCCGTATCACCGGCACTTGCCGTCTTGTTGCGCATCGGGCCGATGCGTTGGACGATCGTCTCCACCGTCGGCCGCTCGGCCTTGGTGTGCGCGTCGAGCGCCTTGCGCATGGCGGCAAGGTGAGCGAACGAGGTGCCACAGCAGCCGCCGACGATCTTGGCGCCGGCATCGACCGCCAGCCGGACGTAGTCTGACATCAGCTCCGGCGTGCCGGAGTAATGGATCTCGCTGCCGCGGAATTCCGGTATGCCGCAATTGCCCTTGACGATCACGGTCGCCTCCGGCTTCGCCTCGGTCATGTCGAGCAGCGAAGCGAGGATATCGGAAGCGCCGACGCCGCAATTGGCGCCGACACCGAGCGGAGCCTGCGACAGGCCATCAGCGACGGCGTGAATGTCCTTCGGCAGCAGCCCCATCATGGTGCGGCCTGCGGTGTCGAAGGAACCGGTATAGGTATAGGGCAAGCCGACGCGGATCGCGGCTTCGGCCGCGGCGCGGATCTCGTCGGGCGCCGACATGGTCTCGATCCAGGCGACTTCGGCGCCGCCGGCCTTGAGGCCTTCGATCTGCTCGGCAAAGGCATCGACGGCGTCGTCATAGGTCAGGGCGCCGAGCGGCACCAGCAGCTCGCCGGTCGGGCCGACCGAGCCGGCGACGATCACCTTGCGGCCGGCATTATCGGCGACGGAGCGGGCGATTTCGGCGGCGCGCCTGTTGAGGTCATGCACGCGGTCCTGCGCGTGATGCAGCTTGAGCCGGTGGCGGGTGCCGCCGAAGGAATTGGTGAGGATGATATCGGCGCCGGCGTCGACGAAGTTTTGATGCAAGCTGGCAATGGTCCCGGGCGACGTCTCGTTGAGCAGCTCAGGCGCTTCGCCGGCCTCAAGACCCATGGCGAACAGATTGGTGCCGGTGGCACCGTCGGCCAGAAGCACACCCTTTTCGGCCAGCAGTGCGTGGATGGGGTTGGTCGCGGTCATGGCCATAACTTTCGTATTTGGAATTCAAATAACGATATAAAGAAGTCTTTATGTCCAGTCAACGAGCTTGCGGCCGAGAGGACTTTATGGGCCGGCGTGATATCGACCTCGATCCCGGTGCAGGGCTCACCATTGGTCGGATGTTGGTCGACCGGGCAGGCAAGCGCTCAGACAGAGCCTGACGGGAAGGACATTGCGGCCAGCTTCTGCGCGAAGCTCGCCGCCTCATGCGCGTTGATATCGGCGGCGCGGATCAGATTGTCGAAATGGCTGGTGAGGGTGCGGATCGGCTGGGTGGCGTTCAACACCAGATACATGTCACCGACATAGATGGCAGCGCGGTAGGGGCCGAAGATCGTATATGGGATCGAGTAGCGCATGCGTCCATCATAGAGGAACAGGCGGAAGGTCGGGTAAAGGTCGTCGAGGAGCGCTGCCATGTGCAGCAACTGGGCACGCCGGTCGGCTTCGGGAAAACGATCCCAGACGCCGAGGCCGCGCGCGAAGATCTCCAGCGTGTGGCGGGGCATGCAGACCTCCATGTCGGTCTCCGGCCGCCGGTTGTAGTCGATGCGGTACTGCGTTTCGCCGGCCTGCGCTTCACGGCTCTTGTTGGTTATTCCGGCCTCATATTCGACCAGCGCCTCAGTGCGCAAAAGGTCAGGGATGCCTGCCGGCACGTAGCGGATTTTCGTGCCTGCCGCCTCGGCATGCCACTTGGCGAGCAAGGTGCGGTCGAAACCGTCCGGCGCCTCCTCGATCTCGAGGCTCTCTCTAATTTCGCCGGTGACGCCCTCGTCCTGGGAGAGGCCGAGCAGCCAGTCGAGCGACACCTTGAACTCGGCCGCGATGTTGAGAAGCGTCTCGGCGCGGGGCAGGCGGGTCGAGGCGCCTGACAGGAGCTGCGACAACGCCGAGCGATCGATGCCGACGGTGGCCGCGAAGGCCGACTGGTTAAGGTCGGACCGTGTCAAGAGCATTTTCAACCGCTCCCGAAAGAGGGTCGACAGATCGCGCTTGTCCATCACGCTGTTCCTGCTTCGGAGAGGAAAAATTTGCGCCGGGAGCGTTTTGAACGTCGCTCAGGCGGAAATGAATCCCCATATTTGTTTACAATGTA
The DNA here is from genome assembly GCF_002295065.1 of Mesorhizobium sp. WSM3859. Lineage (GTDB taxonomy): Bacteria > Pseudomonadota > Alphaproteobacteria > Rhizobiales > Rhizobiaceae > Mesorhizobium. The sequence continues at coordinate 340,503 of NZ_NSGG01000001.1, read as the reverse complement.
TAACATATGCGGCCGAAAATGCGCACTCGCAACAGTTTGTGCGCATTGTCGCGTTGATGTCACTGCAGGCTCCTGACACAATGCTGTCAGGAATCGAGGGGTTCCGGCGACTGAAAGGCAGTGGTCGATAGCATGGCAAGCATGAATACCGGCATGAACAAGAGACGTAGCAGCGCACCGGCAATCGAATGGCCGACGGTATTCCTCGCACTGTTCTGCTACGGCGCATGGCTCGCCGTCGGCTTCCTGCTCTGGCCAGCCCATCCACTGATCGCACTTATCGCCCTGGCGGTGATCCTGGCGCTGCAATCCTCGCTGATGCATGAGGTGCTGCACGGCCACCCGACCCGCAGCGCGCGCATCAACGAAGCCTTCGTCTTCCTGCCGATCGGACTTGTCTGGCCGTTCCGGCGTTTCAAGACCATCCATCTTCGACACCATGCCGACGAGCGGCTTACCGATCCGCTCGACGACCCGGAGACCTATTACCAGGCGCTCTGGATGCATGAGGAACTGCCTCCAACGATGAAGTTCCTGCTCAAGGTCAACAACACCATGGTCGGCCGCTTGATCCTCGGCCCGTGGCTGTCCTCGGTCGGCTTCTTCATCGATGACGCCAGGCAGATCGCAGCGGGCGACAAGGCAATCCGCAAGGCATGGCTGCTGCATGCCATCGGCATTGCCGTGGTTGCGCCGATCGTCACCTTCGGCTTCGGCATCCCGCTCTGGCTCTATGTGCTGGTGCCGGTCTGGCTCGGACAGTCGCTGATCTCGGTGCGCACCTATGCCGAGCACCAGTGGTCCGAACATCCGGAAGGACGCACCATCATCGTCGAACGCTCGCCGCTGTCGTTCCTGTTCCTCAACAACAACCTGCATTTCGTGCATCACAAGAGCCCGACGGTTGCGTGGTACAGATTGCCGAAGCTGTTTCGCGAGCGCCGCGAGGAATGGTTGCGGATGAACAATGGTTATGTCTATCCGAACTATCTGGCCCTGATCAAATCCTTCGCCTTCAAGGCAAAGGAGCCGGTCATCCATCCGGTATTGCGCCGTTCGCCCGAACCTGGCCGCGCCTTCAAGCCACGCGTCAGGGCGCGCAATGTCAACGGGCTTGGAACCGCGCCGGTTCCGGCGGAGCCGCCGAAGGAGTAATCTCGGCTTTCCGCGACCGCTTTTCACGGCGGAATGCAGGCGCCGAAGATCACCTGTCCTTGAAAGCTATTCGACATGAGCAAGTTCGTTGCGGCCCTGCCGATGTATGACTGGCCCGAAGCGCGGGGCGAGGTCGATGCGCAATGGGCGCTTCTCCGCGACGCCTTCCGGCAACGCGGCATCGATGCGCCGGAGTCTGTCGTGCGCAGCAACCGCGAACTGCCGCCGGTGTCCGGCGGCATCCTCGACGCCGTCGGCGAGGTGATCGCATCGGATCCGGCGACGCTGCCCCCGGACGAGTTCGATTTCCACCAGCTGTGGCTGAGCCCAGCGCTTCTGTTCGGGCAAACCTGCTGGGGGCCGTTGGAACTCGGCCTTGCCCGGCATGTGCAAGTGATCGCGCAGCCGAACTACGATGCATTCGAGGGCGGGCAGGGCGAACTCTATTCCAGCGCGCTGATGATGGCCGCGGACGGCGGTTCGTCGGCTGCATCGCCGCAGGACGGCAACGCCGTCATCCCGATCGATCTTCTGCGCGGCAAGCGCTTCATCTTCAACAGTCCCGATTCGATGTCCGGGCTGATCGGGCTGACGCGCGACCTGGAGGCGATGGGCGAAAGCCTGGACATCTTTGCCTCGCGCGGTGAGAGCGGAGGCCACCGGTCGTCGATCGTCGCCGTCGCCGAAGGCAGGGCCGATATCGCGGCGATCGACTGCCAGAGCTGGGCGCTGGCCCAGCGCTTCGAACCGGCTGCGCGGGGTGTCAAAGTCGTCGGCTGGACGGCGCGGCGCAAGGGCCTGCCCTATATCACGGCGAGGACCACCCCGGCCTCGCTCATTGCCGCGATGCGCGAGGGCGTCGCGGCGGTCGAAGGCGGCGCGTCAGAGCAGCCGCTCTTCCAGAGGGTAGGCTGACAGTTTCGCGTTGCCGGTCTCGGTGATCAGGATCTGTTCCTCGATCTTGACGCCTTCGCGCCCGCCAAGCCTGCCGATATAGCTTTCGACGCAAAGCACCATGCCGGGCTCGAGCTCGCCGTCCGGTGTGTCGTCGGTCCAGTCGCTTGCGTGCGGCAACGTCGGATATTCGTCGGCCAGGCCGACGCCGTGATAGAGCACGCCGTAGCGGGCAGGGAAACAGTCGCCCGGCGGCACCGCCGAGCGCTCGACGAGGTCGCGGAAGGAGATGTCCGGCCGCATCAGATCCGTGTTGTGGGCGATCTGGTCGGCGGCGATGCGGAAGAGGTCGAGCTGCTCGTTCGACGGTTGCCTATCGCCGCAGAGCCATGTGCGCGAAAGATCGGCGCAGAAGCCGTAGGGGCCGATCAGGTCGGTGTCGAAGGCGACGAGGTCGCCATTCTCGATGACGCGCGAGGAACATTCCTGGAACCAGGGATTGGTGCGCGGCCCCGACGACAGAAGCCGCGTCTCGATCCATTCGCCGCCGCGTGCGATGTTGCCGCGATGCAACTCAGCCCATAATTCGTTCTCGGAGATGCCGGGCTTCAAAGCTGCTTCCATCTCGCCCATCGCCGCCTCGCAGGCGACGATCGAGCGCCGCATGGCAAGGATTTCGTCAGGCGACTTGATCAGCCGCGCATTCTCCATCACCGCCTCGCCGTTACCGACGGAAATGCCGCGGCGGGTGAGTTCCTCGACCCCCTCGGGATTGATGTGGTCGATGGCGATGCGGCGATTGCCGCCGAACTCGGCCACGAGCTCGGCGATGCCGGCACCCCAGCGGCGGACCTTCTCATCGGTCAGCTCGCCGCTGTAGAGATACATCCACGACACCGCCGGCCGCACCTCGTCGACGACGCTCGAATGATCCGACAGGTGCTCGCAGGAAAAATAGTCGAACAGCACCACCGGGCCCTCGGTGGCGACGAAACAGTGGCGCGTCGGGTTGTGCGCGACCCAGAGCTGCATGTTGGTCGAGTCCGTCGCGTAGCGGATGTTGACCGGATCGTAAAGCAGGGCGCCGCCATAGTCGCGGCGCTTCAGCTCGGCGCGGATGCGCTCGAGCCGGTAGCTCCGCATGGCAACCAGGTTTGGAGCGGCAACGCCTGCAGCCGCCCATTCGGCTTCGGCCGTCGCGCCATAGCCCAGCACATGCTGGTTGAGCGAGGCCGCCTTCTCGCGCGAGGCCTCGCGCAGCGCCTCGACCGAGCCGGGTTCGAAGGGCATGATCTTGCGGTGGCGGCCGAAGCGTTGCTTGTCCATGCAGTTCCCCTGAAACCTACTGCCCGGCTATCTTGTGCAGTCTGGTGACGATGACCTGGCGCGGCGGGAAGCCGAGCGCCTGCGGCACCTCAATACGGCGGTGGACGGTGTCCATCGCGTAGCCCGCCTTTGCCATCTCCACGAAAACATCCGAGGGCGGTTCCCTGTCATTGGCGAGCACAAGCACCGCCGGTTCGCGGATGAAACGGGCGAAGTCCGGTATCTCGTCATCGAGCACGATGAGGTCGGCGTCGACGAGGCGCAGATTGCCGACCCAGAACCAGCTCGAGACCACGGTCTTGACCGGACCGTCGGCGCTGATCTGGTCGTAAAGCGACCGGTAGTCCATGCGCACGATGCCGCCGCGGCTGTCGCCGCCGTTCACATGCATGTACCAGCTTACCGGCAGCACAAGGATGGCGAGGACCGTGCCGACAAAGACGATGGTTGCTTGCGCTTTTCTGCCCCTTTGGCCGATCGCGTCAAAACGCATGGCAAGGGCGGCGGGCAAAAGGACGAATATGGGCAGCACCCAGCGATCGCGAAACTGAGTGATGCCACCGGCCAGAACCACCACCAGCGTGACCAGCAAGGCAAGGGCGATCGTGCGCCACAGCAGCTTTTCGGGCCAACGCGCCGGCTGGGGCGTTGTCATGGTTTTTCGTGCGACCAGGAAAAACGCGACGGCAACGATGGCCATCGGCAGACCCGCGAAATTGAGCATCGCGTTGCCAAGTCCTCGCAGGGCGAGCGCCGCCGTCTCCAAGAGGCTATCGCCCTTGCCAGCGCCGAAGCCGCCGCGGTGCGCCAGGAAGTCATCCGGGTGCGCGATGTTCCAGTGAAGCGTCGGGAGGCAAGCGAGGATCGCCACGACCACGCTGATCAGGAAGCGGCGGTCGAAGATCGCCTCACGCGTTTCGCGAAGCGACAGTGCCGCCAGGAACAACGCGGCAAGGAAGATGACGATGTTGTATTTCGACAGCATCGCCGCCGCCGTCGCGAGGCCAAACACCGCATAAGCGATGGCCGATCGCCGCTTCTCGACCTCGACCAGCGCCAGGAGCAGCACCGAGGTGAAACAGAATATGGCGACCGAGTGGGTGAGGGCGTGCTGCATTTCCCAGAAGATCTGGGGAAACAGAAGCAGCCCGAACATGCCGGCGGCAGCGGCGCGGTTCGAATAGCCCAGGCGGCGTATGGCGGTGAAATAGGCGGCCAGCCCGGCGGCCAGCAGCCCGTATTTGACGATCTTGAGGGCAAGGACGCTGGTTCCAACCAACGAGGCCGCAAGCATGGCGAGCCAGGTGTACAAAGGCGGTTGCGAGCTGCCGTAGCCGGCGGCCAGGAACCGCATCTCCATCAACTGCTCGGAATCGTCGACGCCGACGCCGGTGCCCGCGACGTGGGACAACAGCGTCATCGCCACGACCTGGGTCAGGCAGTAGAGGAGGACAAACGCGACAGCGGCGTTGAACGGACCGACCCGTTCATCGCAGAGCCAGTCGGTCCATTTTTCGAGCTGCCGCAAGTGGGATAGTCTTCTCATGCCGATGCGCCGGTAGCGGGCCATCGACCATGCCACAGCAACCGGGGCAATCCAACAAATCCGCGTGTCTCAGGTCCGCATCTTCTCGCCGCTCGGATCGAAGGGCGGCTCGACATTGATGCGGGCCGGGCGGCGGTGTCCGAGGATCTCGATCTCGAACAGGCCGGCGCTTTCGTCCTCGGCAAGGGCAGCCGGGACATAGCCCTGCGCCATCGACTTCTGGACGTAATGCGCGTAGCCGCCCGAGGTCACCCAGCCGACGACGCGCCATTCGCCATCGATGATGCCGCGCACGGCGGAGGCGCCTTCGGCGGCTTTGGAGCCGCGGACTTCCTTGCCAGCCTCGTCGAAGCGCGGCGCGCCGTAGCCATGCGGCTTCTCCACCGAGCCGTAGTCCTTGCTGACCTTGGCCCAGATCGGCTCGTCGCCCATCACATCGGCATCGATGGCGTCGACGATGAAGGAAACGCGGCGCAGTTTTGGTCCTTCGGCATGCTCCTTGGCCGAGGCCTCGCGGCCGATGAAGTCGTTCTTCTCGAGCTTGATGAAGCGATCCATCGAGCCTTCGAAGGGGCCGTAGATCGGGCGCAATTCGCGGAACCAGGTCGGGAAGTTCTTTTCCAGGCGCATCGACAGCAGCGCGCGCATGCCGAAATCGACAATGCCGAATTCTTCGCCCGCCTCCTTGATCGCCTTATAGACGAGGCGCTGGTAGGCCGGAGCCATCCAGATCTCGTAGCCGAGGTCGCCGGTATAGGTGATGCGGTTGACCATGCAGGGCGCGCCGCCGACCGCCATCTCGCGGAAGTCCATGAAGCGGAAGGCCTTGGTCGAGACGTCGACGTCGACCAGTTTCTGCAAAAGGTCACGCGATTTGGGACCAGCGATCGAGAGACCCACCAGCGTCTGGTCGAAGCGGTGAATGCGCACCGAGCCATCCTTGGGCAAATGCTTCTCGAACCAGCGCATGTGATATTTCTGCGCGGCCGACGAGCCCCAGATCATGAAACGATCCTCGCCTGATTTGGCGATGGTGAAGTCGCCGATCAGCTTGCCGAACTCGTTGACCATGGGGGTCAGCACGATGCGGCCGGTCTTCGGCATGCGGTTCGTCATCAGCCGGTTGAGGAAGTCCTCGGCGCCCGGTCCGGACACTTCGTATTTGGCGAAGTTGGCGATCTCGGTGACACCGACCTTCTCGCGCGTGGCGCGCACTTCCTCGCCGATCGGACCGAAGTCGTTGGACCGGTGGAAGGATACGATGTCCTTCGGTTCCGTGCCCTTCGGCGCGAACCAGAGCGGGGTTTCCAGGCCCCATGAATCGCCCATGACGGCGTTGTTGGCGAGCATGGTGTCGTAGAGCGGCGTCGTCTGCGCCGGCCGCGCTGCCGGCAATTCCTCGTTGGGGAAGCGGATCGAGAAGCGGCGCGAATAGTTCTCGCGAACCTTGGCGTTGGTGTAGCGCAGCGTCGCCCATTCGCCAAAGCGGGCGACGTCCATGCCCCAGACGTCGAAGCCCGGATCGCCATGCACCATCCAGTTGGAGAGCGCCAGGCCGACGCCGCCGCCCTGGCTGAAGCCGGCCATGACGGCGCAGGCGCACCAGAAATTGGTCAGGCCCTGCACCGGGCCGACCAGCGGATTGCCGTCGAGCGCGAAGGTGAAGGGGCCGTTGATGATCTGCTTGATGCCAGCCTTCTCGATGCCGGGGAAATGCTTGAAGCCGATCTCCAGCGACGGCGCGATGCGGTCGATGTCGGGCTGCAAAAGCTCATGGCCGAAATCCCAGGGCGTGTTGACCGGGGACCACGGCTTGCAGGCCTTCTCATAGGTGCCGAGCAGGATGCCGTTGCGCTCCTGGCGGGTGTAGATCTCGCCCTTGAAGTCGAGCACGCCGATCATCTCGCGGCCGGTCGACTTGTTGAATTCCTCGACCTCCGGCATCGGCTCGGTGAGGAGGTACATATGCTCCATCGCCAGCACCGGCAGCTCGACGCCGACCATGCGGCCGATCTCGCGCGCCCACAGGCCGCCGCAGTTGACGACATGCTCGGCATGGACCGTGCCCTGTTCGGTGACGACGTTCCACGTGCCGTCCGGCTGCTGTGTGAGATCAACGACGCGGTTGCGCAGCACGATCTCGGCGCCGAGCTTTTTCGCGGCCTTGGAATAGGCGATGGTGGTGCCGGAAGGGTCGAGATGGCCTTCGACCGGATCCCACATGGCGCCGACGAAGTTCTTCTCGTCCATCAACGGGAACATCGCCTTGGCTTCCGAGGGCGTGATCAGTTCGGTGTCCATGCCGAGATAGCGGCCCTTGGCATGCGCCAGCCGCAGGAAGTCCATGCGCTCCGGCGTATCGGCCATCATGACGCCGCCGGTCAAATGCAGCGAGCAGGACTGGCCGGATAGCTCCTCGATCTCCTTGTAGAGCTGGACCGTGTAGGCCTGCAGCTTGGCGACGTTTGGGTCGCCGTTCAGCGTATGGAAGCCGCCCGCCGCATGCCAGGACGAGCCGGAGGTCAGCTCCGAGCGCTCGATCAGCATGATATCGGTCCAGCCGGCCTTGGCCAGATGATAAAGCACCGAGCAGCCGACGACACCGCCGCCGATGACAACCGCTTTTACATGAGATTTCATACAGATAGGTCCGTCTTGTGCAATGTGGAGTCAGAAATGAGGATGAGCGGCGGGCAGTTGCCTGACCGACCGCAGATCAGAAATCCGTCGGCGCGCCGCCCTCGGCGCGGCGCTTTTCGACGAAGTCGTTGAGTTCCTCGCGGATGGCCGGATCCATATAGGGCTCCTCATAAGAGGCAAGGCGCTCCTTCCACACTTTGTTGGTGCGCTCCATCGCCGTCGGCGAGCCGGCCTCCGTCCAGGTCTCGAAGTTGCGCCAGTCGGAGACGATCGGCGAGTAGAAGGCGGTCTTGTAGCGCGCCTGCGTGTGCGGGGTGCCGAAGAAATGGCCGCCCGGGCCGACCGACTGGATGGCGTCGAAGCCGAGCGCGTCCTCGGAGAGGTCGAGAGGCGTCAGGTACTCGGCCACCATCTGCAACAGGTCGATGTCGAGGATGGTCTTTTCATAGGAGCAGCGCAGGCCACCTTCCAGCCAGCCGGCGCCATGCATCATGAGATTGCCGCCGCCCTGGATCGCGCCCCAGAGCGAGAACACGCTTTCATAGGCGGCCTGTGCGTCGACCGTGTTGGCGGCGCAGGTGTTGGAGGTGCGGTAGGGGATGTTGTAGCGGCGGGCGAGCTGGCCGCCGACGAGCTGGGCCTTCATATATTCGGGCGTGCCGAAAGCGGGCGCGCCTGACTTCATGTCGACATTGGAGGTGAAGCCGCCATAGCCGACCGGCGCGCCTTTCTTGACCATCTGCGCGAAGGCGATGCCGGAAAGTGCCTCGGCATTCTGCTGCACCAGCGCGCCGGCGACGGTGACCGGCGCCATGGCGCCCGACAGCGTGAACGGCGTGACGATGACGGCCTGGCCCATGCTTGCCATCTGGATGATGCCTTCCATCATCGGCACGTCCAGCTTGAGCGGCGAATTGGTGTTGATGATGGTGAAGACCGAGGGCTCCTGCATTAGCTGCTCGCGGCTGATGCCGCGGGCGATGCGGGTGATCTCGATGCCGTCCACATTGCGCTCCTTGCCGAGCGAATAGATGTGGAAGACCTTGTCGGTCAGCATGGCGAGGTCGCGGATGCACTCCAGGTGGCGGACCGAGGGGTGGATGTCGATCGGCTCGACCGGATAGCCGCCGGTGCAGTTGAGGATGTTGTGCATCTGCGCCAGGCGCAGGAAGTTGCGGTAGTCGGCCTGGTTGCCGGGCCGGCGGCCGCGGTCGAGGTCGGAGCAGTTCGGCGCCGAGGCCATCATCGACAGGATGACGTTGTTGCCGCCGAAGCGCAGATTGTGCGCCGGGTTGCGGGCGTGCAGCGTGAACTCCGACGGGCAGTGCGAGACAAGCTCGAGGATCATGTCGCTGTCGAAGCGCACGCGCTCCGAGCCTTCGCGCACATCCGCGCCATGCGTCTTCATGATGCGGCGGGCTTCCTCATGCAGAACGTCGACGCCGATTTCCTTCAGCACCCGCAGCGAGGCGAGGTGGATCGATTCCAACTCGTCGTCGGAGACGAACTTGGTCGGCGTCAGCGGGTTCTTCAACTGCCGAAAGGCGGGCTGCTCGAAAGCGGCCGCGCCGCCGGCGCGCTTGCCCGCGCGGCCGCCACGGCGGGTGCGATCGGTAGCCGGTGCCGGTTCGACAGGATGGAGGGCAGCGGTCATGAAATGCCTCGTCAGGGTCCGTATTTGGCCGGCATAATGGACCGGCGGCCATGCAGCCGGTGAGGAGGCGGCGACCACTAGGGCGAGGGAAGCGACATGACGGAGGGACAGTTTTGCGAGAGAGTCTCAACTGATCGATTGATCGATTTCGCGCTCTTGAATCTGAGCGCTGGTCCTCAATTCCAACCGAGGACGGTAACCGACGGCTCGCGACGGAAGACAAAATAGCTGCGATATAGATAGTCCATTGAATGTATAGCCATTGTCCGCGCGGCTCGCGACGACACGTGAAATGTCGAGCGGTAGTATGACCCCAGCGACGCAATGGCCCGCGGGTACTGCCTGAGGATGGCGCGGTAGGCTTTGCGGAAATCCGGACCCTGCATTGCCCATTTCTTGAGCCCGTCATCGACTTCGGCGCGTGAGTTGTAGAGCTCGCGTTGCAACGCCCATGGGCGTATGGCTGCATTGGCCCATGTTTGTTCGACCTGATATTTTATACGCGCGGTAGGCTGCAGCGTGCCTTCATCCTTTCCAGGTCCCAGTGTTCCGGCGAGCAGGCTCGCGAGGCGCTGCGCCGGTTTCGGCAACAGCTGGACCGCCGGGGTCACTGCCGGCATGAAGGCGATGCGGCAACGGGTAGACATCCCGGCCTCATCCAGGATGTATACATCCCAGCTCCTTTCCTCATTTTGGTCGATTGCCCAGAGTTGGCCCGATGCCGAATTCTGCAACAGCTGCAGCGGCCGCCATGCTTCCTGGATGACCGGCCGCAGGCCATAAGACTGTGCCTGTTCGGGGTCGACCAAGAAGGTTTCAACGGGGACAGACGCATCGGCCAGATAATAGGTATAGAGATCGCCATGCCAGCCGAAGGCTCTTTTGGCCACGATCAGTCGCTTGCCGTTCCGCGGCGAGATTTGCCAGTACAGATTGCGCAGCACGTTGGGGTCGCCAGGATAAGGCATTTTGCCGAACACATTGGAGTCGGCGATCTGGGCGTCGCCTGACCCGATATCCTCCTGATCGATGCTGAGCACCAAGCGGGACATGGCGGCGGCCGCTATGGGTAGGGGCGCTCTCATGCTGAACGAGTCGGACTTGAATTGCGCCGAGGCTATCGCCAATGCCTCGACGCACTCTGAACGCCGTGTGTCGCCCGTCATCAGCGGCCACGCGAACGCCGCGCTTGCTGTGAAAAGCAGGCCGGCGCAAGCCATGGCCAATTGCCTGAAGAGGGTAGAAACGATCATCGCATCTTCGCTCGTTACCGACGCGAACAATGCGTTTCGCGGTGCTCGCGAGGCCAGCGTCTTGTTTGGTCTTGATTGGCACTGTCGGTCGCGCGATGTATGCGGTTGTGCGGACTTGTCCGGTGCGAGATGAGGCCAGATATCGAACCCTCCGAGAGCCAGAACGCAACGATGGCAGCGCGAATTCGAGAAGAATTGGCCCGCCGTCGCATGTCTCGTCAGATGCTGGCCGACATCGCCAAGATCTCCATTTCGACGCTTGAAAAGGCTCTGAACGGCAGCCGTCCGTTCACCGTCGCGAGTGTCGTGCGGCTGGAGGCTGCCTTAGGCGTTTCCCTGCGCGACCGGGTCCCCAAGGTTTCGACTTCGCGATCGGATCTGGGCGGGTATGCCAAAGCCGGCGTTGCTTGGCTGGAAGGAGACTACCTGACGCTGCGGCCGTCCTTCGAGGTCGCAGGTGCCATCTATGCCTATCGCACGCAGATCCACTGGGACGAGGCTCAAGAATGCCTGGCGTTTCGCGAAATGGACCGCCTGGATGCACCGTTTTCGCAAAAAGGAGTGGTCTCGATACCCAGCAAATCCGGGCAAATCTATCTTTACACCAACGACCAGGGGCAGATGCGCGTCGCCATCCTGAACCGCCCGCATATCCGTGGCGAAATCTATGGATTGCTCGCGACGCTGGCCGTCGGCGCGGGCAGCAATCTCACTCCTGTTGCAGCGCCGATCGCGCTGCTGCCATGGCCTGGCATCGGCAATCCGAAACTGGGCCGCATTCAGCAAGGCGATGCCGAATATCAGGATTGTCGGAAGCATCTCACTATGATCGTCGACGCTGGATACGCAAAATTGTTGACATGATCGGGTGAAGCGCCGCAGCCGCTGCTGGGCTGTCGGCGGCATTTGCGCCCCGACCTGCGCCAGCGCCTTGATGCAGGCGATCGGGCCGCTCGGGCTGCCAACTGTCATCGTCGGGCTCGACGTTCTGCTGGTGGCGTTCGCCTTGTATCGTTCTCAGCAGCGCCGACGTTCCTGACAGGGTTTGGCTGGAGCATCCGCTTTCGCCGACTGTGGGCCTTACGGCAACCGGCCACAACCGCTAAGCCTCCGAGCGATTGGAGCAGGACCGATGGCTCTGGCTGGTTCGGAGAGCAGCGAGAACGTGCAATGGGCCGCGATCACCGGCGTGATCGCGACCGTGTCGGTGTTCGCCATCGCGCAGGGGCTTTCCTATCCGCTGCTCAGCTTCATCCTGCAGCGGCAGGGCGTTTCGCCGGCGATGATCGGGCTGTCGGCGGCGATGACGCCGATCGGCTTCATCGTTTCCTCGCCGCCAATTCCGGCATTGGCGCGCCGGTTCGGGGCGGGGCGGACCGCGCTCACCTGCGCGGCGCTCTCGGCGCTGGTGCTGGCGCTGGTCGGCTGGACGCAGAATGTCTATCTGTGGTTCCCACTGCGCTTCCTGATCGGCGTGGTGACCAACCCGCTTTATGTGCTCAGTGAAATCTGGGTGATCGCGCTGGCACCGCCGGCGCGGCGCGGCCGCGTCATGGGCATCTATTCCACCATCATCTCGGCCGGCTTCGCCGCCGGGCCGCTCTGCCTGCTCGCGGTCGGCACCGAGGGCTGGCCGCCTTTCTTGGTTGGTATCGGCGCCTTCCTCTTCTGCGGCGGCTGCCTGGGCGCGGTCGTGCGCCGGCTGCCCAAGGTCGAGGAGGCCGAGAACAAGGTTTCGGTCTTGGGCTTCATACCATTGGCCTGGCTGCTTTTGTCCGCGGTCGTCGTCGCGGCCGGTTTCGAGCAGGCGATCCTGGCGCTGCTGCCGGTCTACGGAACGCATCACGGCATTCCCGAGGCGCGCATGTCGGCGCTGCTGTCGGTGATGATCGCCGGCAACATCGCCATGCAGGTGCCACTCGGCCTGCTCGCCGAAAGGCTGACGGCGCGCCTGGTGCGCTTCGGCTGCGTGGTCGTGACCATCCTTGGCTGCGTGCTCCTGCCCGCGCTGATCGAGACGCCGCTGATCTGGGTCTGCGTCTTTGTCTGGGGCGCCGTTTCCTACGGCATCTACACGATGTCGATCATCGAGCTCGGCGAACGGTTCACCGGCTCGGCGCTGGTGGCCGGCAATGCCGCCTTCTCGCTGATGTGGGGCCTCGGCGGCATCATCGTGCCGCCGCTCACCGGCGGCGTGATGGATGTCATCGGCGCCCCAGGCCTGCCGGTCACGCTGGGCGTAATTTGCGCCGCCCTGGCGGTGGCGACGGTCGTGCGCCGGCGGGTTTTGTGACCGATCTCGCCAAGGCTCTTGAATATCCAAGCAGCGAACGCGATGTAGGCCGGGCCGCCAGATGGAGACCCGCATGACCAGCACGATGACCAAAACCCAGCCTGAGTCGACGGCTGACGATCCTTTCCTCTGGCTGGAGGATCGCAACGGCAAGGAAGCGCTCGACTGGGTTCATCGCCAGAATGCGCTGACCGTCGCCGAATTGCAGGGCGATCCTTCCTATCAGGCCACCTTCGAGACCGCGCTCGACTTGATGACCGCCGAGGACAATATGCCGGTCGGGGCAGCGCTTGCCGGATACGTCTATAATTTCTGGCAGGACAAGACCAATGCGCTGGGCCTGTGGCGGCGCACGCCTGTCGGTTCCTACAAGACCGACAAGCCGGAGTGGGAAACGATCATCGACTTCGACCAGCTCTCGGCGAAGGAAGGCATCAAATGGGTGTTCGGCGGGGCGAGCCGGCTCTATCCCGATTTCGACCGCTGCCTGCTCTACATGTCGCCGGATGGCGGCGACGCCAGCGAGATGCGCGAGTTCGACGTCGCCACGAGGTCCTTTGTCGAGGGCGGGTTTCGCGCTCCGGCGTCCAAGTCGGGCTTTTCCTGGCTGGACAAGGACACGGTGCTTGTCTCGGCGGCTTTCGAAGAGGAAGACAAGACACAGTCCGGCTATCCGCGCGTCATAAAACTCTGGCGGCGCGGCACGAAGCTTGAGGAGGCAACGCCGATCTTCGAAGGCGAGAAGCAGCATCTCGCGGTCGGCGGCGGTGTCGAATATGACGGCGACAAGCGGCATGTGCTGCTCGGCAAGACGCTCGCCTTCTTCACCTCGCACAGCTTCCTGCGGCTGGCTTCCGGCGAGAACCGGCGCATTCCGCTGCCGGACGACGCCACCGACACCGCGATCTTCAAAGGCCAGCTGATCTTCGGCGTGCGCAGCCCGTGGACGGCGCCCGACGGCACGCAATGCCTGCCCGACGGGCTCTACTCGGTCGATTTCGATCGCTGGATCGAGCACGGTGAGTTCGGTCCGTTCGAAACCGTGCTTGCGCCGGCGCATCGTGTTTCGATCGCGGGGCTCGCCAGGACGCAGGACCGGCTGTTCATCAACCTGATGGACAATGTGCGCGGCAAGGTCGTCGCCTGCGACCGCACCGCCGATGGCTGGTCGCTCAAGCCGGTGGCATTGCCCGACAACGGCAATGTCGGCATCGGCCATGCCGAGCATTTCGGTTCGAGCGTGTCTTTCTCGTTCACCGATTTCCTGACGCCGAGCTCGATCATCTGGTCGGACGACAGTGGCGAGACGCTTGAAACCGTGAAGTCGCAGCCGGCCCGCTTCGATGCCTCGCCTTATGTTTCAGAGCAGTTCGAGGCCCGCTCGAAGGACGGCACGATGATCCCGTATTTCGTGGTCAGGCGCCGCGACCACAACGGACCTGTGCGGGCGCTGCTGTATGGCTATGGCGGTTTTGAAGTGCCGCTGCTGCCCGGCTATGCCGGCATTCGGGGCAAGCTCTGGCTGGACAAGGGCAACGCCTATATCCAGGCCAACATCCGCGGCGGCGGCGAGTTCGGTCCGGCCTGGCACCAGGCGGCGCTGAAAGGCAAGCGCCAGAACGCCTTCGACGATTTCGCGGCGGTGGCCGAGGATGTCGTCAAGCGCGGCATCACCACGGCGGCGCAGCTCGGCATTCAGGGCGGTTCGAATGGCGGCCTGCTTACCGGCACGTCGCTGACGCAGCGGCCGGAATTGTTCGGCGCCGTCATCATCGACGTGCCGCTGCTCGACATGCTGCGCTACACCGAATTGCCGCCCGGCGCCTCTTGGATCGCCGAATATGGCGACCCGTCGAAGCCGGAGGAGGCGGCATGGCTCGCCGCCTATTCGCCCTACCAGCACGTCGAGGCGAATGTCGCCTATCCGCCGGTACTGCTGATGACCTCGACCGCCGACGACCGCGTCCATCCCGGGCATGCGCGCAAGATGGCGGCGCGGCTGCAGGAGGCGGGCCATGGCCGGACGCTGTTCTTCGAGGAGACCGAAGGCGGCCATGGCGGGCGCGGCGACCGCCGGCCGCAGGCGGCGCAGACGGCGATGCGCTATATGTTCCTCAAGCGGTCGCTCGGCGGCGTCGCCTGACCAGGAAAATCGCTTCAGGTTTCGAACTTGTCCGCGACCTGTCAAACCGCTGGCGCTGCCCCTCACCTGCCTGCCGGCATCCTCTCCCTGTATAGTGACGGGGAGAGGGGCGCTCTCTTCGGCGATTTCGCCAATCGCCGCCGTTGAGGAAAGGTGCCGGCGTTGCGGCCAGCCCCTTCTCCCCGTCACTATACGGGGAGAAGTGCCCGGCAGGGCGATGAGGGGCGGCGCCGGCGTGGACGATTAGCGGTCTCCGCCGGATAAAATCACAAATCTTGTCTGAAACGATTGCCTCGCCATCCTGGCCCTCACGGCTTGAATTTTGGGCCTCAGGCGGCATAAGCTGCCGCCATGATCCGCTTCAACACTTCAGGCGCCTTCGGGGTCGCGGTGACGCCGTCACCGCGGACCCTTCGCGCCGAGCTGTTGCGACTGTGCGCCCGCATCGGCTATTCGCCGCCCGCCTTCCTCTGACGAATCCGCCCCGGCCGTTGCCGGATTGATTCAAGAGGAAAGATCAAATCCATGACCTATCAGAATTATTCGCTGAAGCAGCTTCAGCAGATCGACGCCGCGCATCACCTTCACCCCTTCACCGACCACAAGGAGCTGCGCGAGGCGGGCTCGCGCATCATCACCCATGCCAAGGGTCCGTTCATCTACGATGCCGACGGCACGGAGATCCTCGACGGCATGGCGGGCCTTTGGTGCGTCAATGTCGGATACGGCCGTGATGAGCTGGCCGAGGCGGCTTACGCGCAGATGAAGGAGCTGCCTTACTACAACTCCTTCTTCAAATGCTCGACGCCGACGCCGGTGCTGTTGTCGAAGAAGCTGGCGGAGCTTGCGCCCACGCATGTCAGCCAGGTTTTTTACGGCTCGTCCGGCTCGGAGGCCAACGACACGGCGCTCAGGCTCGTGCGCCACTACTGGGCACTCGAAGGCAAGCCCGAGAAGAACCGCATCATCTCGCGCAAGTCGGCCTATCACGGCTCGACGATCGCCGGCACGTCGCTGGGCGGCATGGAACCGATGCACAAGCAACTCGGCGGCGCGGTGCCGAACATCGTCCATGTGATGATGCCCTATGCCTATGAGCTGGCGCTGCCGGGCGAAAGCGACCATGATTTCGGCATCCGTGCGGCGAAGGCGGTCGAGGACGCGATCCTCGAAGCCGGCGCCGACAAGGTCGCCGCCTTTATCGGCGAGCCGGTGATGGGCGCAGGTGGGGTAAAAATCCCGCCGATGAGCTACTGGCCCGAAGTCGAGCGCATCTGCCGCAAATACGATGTGCTGCTGATGCTGGACGAGGTCATCACCGGCTATGGCCGCACCGGCGAATGGTTCGCGGCGCAGACTTTCGGCATCGAGCCCGATACCATCACCACCGCCAAGGCGCTCACCTCGGGCTACCAGCCGCTGTCGGCGCTGCTGGTCGGCGACCGCGTCGCGAGCACGCTGGTGGAAAAGGGCGGCGAGTTCTATCACGGCTACACCTATTCCGGTCATCCGGTGGCCTGCGCGGTGGCGCTCAAGAACCTCGAGATCATCGAGAAGGAAGGGCTGGTCGAGCGCGTCAAGAATGACACCGGGCCGTATTTCGCGCAGGCGCTGCAGGAGCGGATCGCCGGCCACAGACTGGTCGGCGAGGTCCGTTCGATCGGCCTCATGGGCGCGATCGAGATCGTCAAGGACAAGGCGACCAAGGAACGCTATCTGCCGTCGGGAAGTGCGGCGGTCGTGGTGCGCGACCATGCGATCGCGAACGACATGATGCTGCGCGCCACCGGCGACACGATGATTCTCTCGCCGCCGCTGATCTGGACGCGCGACACGATCGACATGGCTTGTGAGCGTATTGCGAAGGCGCTCGATCTCGCGGACGCCGATTTGCGGAAGCGCTGAGGGGATCTTGTCCGGGCGCTCCTCAAGGGGCGCCCGGTCCACTCCTGGACGTTTCGTGTGATGTCTCCAAAACGCAAAAACCGCGCCCCAACGGGAACGCGGCTTTGCCAGATACGCATGGCGTTTCGCGACAAGAATACTTGCGAAACTTACGGGCTCCGGTACGCGAGACCTGATCCGGAGCGCCGGGCGGACGCGTTGTCCGCCTCGCAATCCGTTTTAAAGGCACATCGTTACCGGTGAGTTAGCGAGACCTTAAGCAAATCTAAATTTGCCGGCTCTGGGTCGAAAAAATGCGCTAATAACCGTTCGAAAGCAGTCGCTTAGCTTTTATCGCCGCGCAAGAAATTTATGATGCCGGAAAAATCGACGCCAGCATGCCCTTGCGCGTTGAACAGCGCATAAAGCTGCGTGGCTTCGGCGCCGAGAGGCGTCACCGCGCCCGCGCTCTGCGCGGCTTCCTGCGACAGTTTCAGGTCCTTCAGCATGAGCGCGGCGGCAAAGCCCGGCTTGTAGTCGCGATTGGCCGGCGATGCCGGCACGGGGCCGGGCACCGGGCAATAGGTGGTCAGCGACCAGCACTGGCCGGAAGAGGTGGAGGCGACGTCGAACAGCGCCTGGTGCGACAGACCGAGCTTTTCGGCCAGCACAAAGGCTTCGGCGACGCCGATCATCGAGATGCCGAGAATCATGTTGTTGCAGATCTTGGCCGCCTGGCCGGCGCCGTCGCCGCCGCAATGGACGATGCGCCCGGCCATCGGCTTCAGGATCGGCTCGGCGGTGGCAAAGGCCTCGTCGGAACCGCCGGCCATGAAAGTGAGGGTGCCGGCCGTGGCGCCTCCGGTGCCGCCAGAGACCGGGGCGTCGATCGAGGGCAGGCCGTGCCTGGCGGCAATCGCATGCGCCTTGCGTGCCGATTCGACATCGATGGTCGAGGAATCGATGAACAGCGCGCCTTTCTTTGCCTTGGGCGCAATGTCTTCGTAAACCGACAGCACATGCTTGCCAGCGGGCAGCATGGTAATCACCACATCGGCGTCCTTCACCGCGGCGACGGCATTCGCCATGACTGTCACACCATGCTCTTTCGCGACTGTAAGGTTCTCGGGCATGAGGTCGAAGCCCAGCACAGCGTGGCCAGCTTTTACGAGATTGGCAGCCATGGGATTCCCCATGTTGCCGAGGCCGATGAAGGCGATGGTTGCCATAGTGGTGCTCCCAGGGTTAGGCAGTAGGCAGTAGGCAGTAGGCAGTAGGCAGTAGGCAGTAGGCAGTAGGAGGTCTATTCAGGTGCGAGTCTAATAATAAGCTGGCGAAGCATTTTTCCGATGGCTTCTGTGGCTGACAGCATATGATGAACCTGGTCGTGAGTGGCCAGGCCGATGCGTTCAGCGATCTGGAGGTGCGTCTCGAGCTCCTTTAGAGAGCCCTGCGCTATCCTGAGAAACTGCTGATAGGAACCGGTGTTATCTCGCCCGTAACCTTCCGCAATGTTTGCGGGGATAGATGTGGCTGAGCGGCGGATTTGGCTGGTCAGCCCATACAATTCCTCTCTCGGCCATGCCTTGGTCAAGGAGTAGGTAGCGACGGCCAAATCCATGGCTTGCTGCCAGACGATCAAATCCTTGTATGAGTTGATCTTGCCGGTCATCTTTCCCTACTGCCTACTGCCTACTGCCTACTGCCTATCCCTTATCGCCCAATCAGCGCCCGCGCGATGATGACGCGCATGATCTCGTTGGTGCCTTCGAGGATCTGGTGGACGCGCAGATCCCGCACCAGCTTCTCGATGCCGTAATCGTGCAGATAGCCGTAGCCGCCATGCAGCTGCAGCGCCTCGTTCGCAACGTCGAAGCCGATATCGGTGACGAAGCGCTTGGCCATCGCCGACCATTTGCCGGCGTCCGGCGCCTTGCGGTCGAGCTTCGAGGCGGCGGCGTAGAGGAAGATGCGAGCCGCCTGCAACTCCGTTTCCATGTCGGCCAGCCTGAACTGCAGCGCCTGGAACTGGTTGATCTTGGAGCCGAAGGCCTTGCGCTCGGCCGTATAGGCGAGCGCCTTGTCGAGCGCCGCCTGCGCGCCGCCGAGCGAGCAGGCGGCAATGTTGAGGCGGCCGCCGTCGAGCCCGGCCATGGCGATGCCGAAGCCGGCCCCTTCCGTGGCAAGCAGGTTTTCTGCCGGCACCTTGCAATCCTCGAAGATGACCTGGCGGGTCGATTGCATGTGCCAGCCCATCTTGTGCTCGTTGGCGCCGAAGGAGAGGCCCGACGCGTCCTTGGGCACGACAAAGGTCGAGATGCCTTTCGGGCCGTCACCGCCGGTGCGCGCCATCACAACATAGAGGTCGCTGTCGCCGGCGCCGGAAATGAACTGCTTGGCGCCGTTGAGGACATAGTCGCCGCCGCTCTTCACCGCGCGCGTCTTCAGTGCGGCGGCATCCGAGCCGGAGCCGGGCTCGGTCAGGCAATAGCTCGCCAGCCACTCCATCGACGTCAGTTTCGGCAGGAACCGCTGGCGCTGCTCGTCCGAGCCGAAGCGGTCGATCATCGAGGCCGCCATGTTGTGGATGGAAATGAAGGAGGAAAAAGTCGGGTCGGCATGGGCAAGCGCCTCGAAGATCAGCACGGCATCGAGCCGGCCAAGCGCAGAGCCACCGACATCGTCGCGCACATAGATGCCGCCGAGGCCGAGGGGGCCGGTCTCGCGGATCACATCGGCGGGGAAATGCTTTGCCTTGTCCCAGTCGAGCGCGTTCGGCGCGACGCGGTCCGCCGCGAAGGCCTCAGCCATCTCCTGGATGGCGCGCTGTTCCTCGGTGAGTTCGAATTGGTCAGTGCCCGCATCGACTGCCGCGTCCATGGCGTGCTCCCTGTCGTTTCAGGCCTTCTGGCCTGTCGTTTTTGGCTTTGCGCGCCGTTCAATCTAGACCAATGATGCCGCCGCGCAACCCGGGACGCTGAGAACCGGCTGTGCATGGAATGACTAACGGAGCTCTTGCGTGCCGCCAATTTTCGAGGAATTGCTGGAGCGATTCCACGCCAATCTAGCCTGCGTCGACAACGACCTGGTCGCAGACGAAGTCGCGCGCATCGGCTGGGATATGCCTGCCCGTCCTCTTGAGCCGCGCGCGCTAGCCTGCCTCGGCCATCTCGATCGTATCGCCGAGCTTGCGCCGGCCGACGCCAAGCCGCTGGCGCGGTTCGTTGCCGATCATCGGGATGAGCTGCGCTGGGGGCAGACCTATAGCGCCGCCGATTTCGGGCATGGTTTCATCGAAAGTTACGGCTGGCTGGAAGTGTTCGGCACGCGCGGGCATTTCGTCAATGGCGAGGTCGCGGGCGGCCTGGTGATCCTCGGTCCGAACATCGTCTATCCCGACCACCACCACATCGCCGAGGAGATTTATATCCCCCTGACCGGCGGCACGGAGTGGCGAATGGGCGAGGGGAGTTTTCATGTCCGCGATGCCGGCGAGGTGATTCACCACGCATCGAATGTCAGCCATGCCATGCGCACCGGCAAGGAACCGCTGATGGCGCTCTATCTCTGGCGCGGGGGGCCGCTGGCGCAGAAATCGACCATCGGCCCGATGATCGACTTGAGAGGCAGGGGCTGATGGCAAAAGCGATCATGCTGCAGGGCACCGGCTCCGATGTCGGCAAGACCGTGCTGGTCGCCGGGCTGTGCCGCGCCGCGAAGAATCGCGGCCTGAAGGTCCGGCCGTTCAAGCCGCAGAACATGTCGAACAATGCCGCCGTCGCCGACATTCCTGGCGAGGTTGTCGAAGGCGAGATCGGCCGTGGGCAATGGC
The DNA here is from genome assembly GCF_002295065.1 of Mesorhizobium sp. WSM3859. Taxonomy (GTDB): domain Bacteria; phylum Pseudomonadota; class Alphaproteobacteria; order Rhizobiales; family Rhizobiaceae; genus Mesorhizobium. Next base: position 319,883 of record NZ_NSGG01000001.1, on the reverse strand, counting down.
TGCAGGCGCTGGCCTGTGGGGTTCGCCCGACCGTGCATATGAACCCGGTGCTGCTTAAGCCGCAGAGTGACGTCGGCTCGCAAGTGGTGGTGCAGGGCAAGGTCTTTGGCGAGGCGCGGGCGCGCGACTATCAGGCGATGAAAGCCGGACTGATGGAGGCGGTGCTCGATTCCTGGACCAAGGTTGGCGAGGGCGCCGACCTGGTCATCGTCGAGGGCGCGGGTTCGCCCGCCGAGATCAACCTGCGCAACCGCGACATTGCCAATATGGGCTTTGCGACGCGTGCCAATGTGCCGGTGATCCTTGTCGGCGACATCGATCGCGGCGGGGTCATCGCCGCGGTTGCCGGCACGCATCTCATCCTGCCGGAAGAAGACCGGCGCATGATCGCCGGCTACCTCATCAACAAGTTTCGCGGCGATGTCTCGTTGTTCGACGACGGCATCAAGGCGATCGAAAAGTTCACCGGCTGGCGCTGCTTCGGCGTGGTGCCGTGGCTGAAGGCGGCCGGGCGGTTGCCTTCGGAAGATTCCGTCGTGCTCGAACGCCTCGCTTCCGGCGAGAAACGGGCGCTGAAGGTAGCCGTGCCGATGCTGGCGCGCATCGCCAATTTCGACGACCTCGATCCGCTGAAGGCGGAGCCGCAGGTCGAGGTGGTGTTCGTGCCGCCGGGGAAGAGGCTGCCGGAGGATGCGGGACTGGTTGTCGTCCCCGGTTCGAAATCGACGATCGGCGATCTCCTCATATTCCGCGAGAATGGCTGGGATCGCGACCTTCTTGCCCATCGCAAGCGCGGCGGCCACATCGTCGGCATCTGCGGCGGCTACCAGATGCTCGGCAGAAGGGTCACCGACCCGGATGGCATCGAAGGCAGCGTGAGAGAGGCTGAGGGCCTCGGCCTGCTCGACATCGAGACGGTGATGGAGCCGGAAAAAACCGTGCGCAATTCGAGCGCGCATTCGGTGCAATTCGGCCTGCCGCTCGAAGGCTATGAGATCCATCTCGGCCGCACCACCGGCCCGGACACGGCGCGGCCCTCGACGATCCTCAACGGCGCCGAGGACGGCGCGGTCTCCGCCGATGGCAAGGTGATCGGCACCTATCTGCACGGACTGTTTTCCGCCGACGCTTTTCGCGCCGCGTATCTGGAGAGCCTTGGCGTCAAGGGAGGCGGCGTTGACTATCGCGCCGAGGTCGAGAAGGCGCTGGACGAGGTCGCGGCCGAGCTGGAACGGCATCTCGACTGCGACGCGATTTTCAAGCAGGCGCGGTAGGTGCCCGATGCAGACGTTTTTAACACGCCAACTTTGCTGCGTTGAAGGAGCCTCAGCCTTGGCGATTCGCCGCAACGCCATCCCATCGTCATCCACGGGCGGAGCAAGGAGCGAAGCGACGCAGCGCAGACCCGAGGATCCATTCCGTGACTTCAACGGGTTGGAACGGTGCAGAATTCAGCTCCGCTGCCCTTCGATCGAGGTCACGGAATGGATCCTCGGGTCTGCGCGTCCGCTTCGCTCCCGCTCAGCCCGTGGATGACGAAGCTCGGACGCTGTCGCCAATCCCCAACGTCGGTGAGACTTCCTACGCCTTCTCTCCTGCCTTCGGCCAATAGGTGCCGAAGGACCAGACATTGCCTTCGGGGTCGAGGCAGATGAACTCGCGGCTGCCATAGTCGCGGTCGACCAGTTCCTGGATGATTTTGGCGCCGGCCTTTTTCGCCCCGGCATAGGCGGCGTCGGCATCATCGACGGCGATGTAGATCGACTTGCCGCCGCCACCGCTTGGATCGCCGACCATCTTGCCGTAGTCGTCGTCGCGCGCGGTGCCCAGCATGATCATCGAGGAGCCGAAGGTCAGCTCCGCGTGGTGGACGATGTCTCCCTCGCCATAGCGGGCGCGCACTTCGAAGCCGAAGGCTTCGCCCAGCCAGTCGATCATCTTGGCGGCGTTTCTATAGCGCAGGGCGGGGTAGATACGAGGTGCTTCGGTTGACGAGGGCATGGCGATCTCCTTGTTCGCGTCGATCGGCCCAATGTCCATCATGGCCGTGTTGGCGTCTTGAAGAAATGTTACCTCGGCTGATGCCTACATCAACGCTGCGAGCGCAGTCGGCGTTTCGCCGGCAAGCTGGCGGAACTCGCGCACCAGATGCGCCTGGTCGGCATAGCCGCAATCGGCGGCGATGCCGGCCCAGTCATCGCCCTGCCGCTTAGACAGCGACAGCGCGCGGTTGAAGCGCACGATGCGCGACAATGTCTTCGGGCCGATGCCGATCGCGTCGGTGAACTTTGCCGCCAGATGCTTGCGGCTCCAGCCGATCTCGTCGGCAAGCGCCGCAATGCGGGTGCGGCCGCCCGACGCAACGACCGTTCGGTAGGCCCAGGCGATTTCGGGCGACAGCGCATTCGCGTCCGCAAGGCGGCTGGCAATGAAGCCCTCGGCTATGTCGAAGCGTGCGTGCCAGTCCGACGCCTCGCCAAGCCGTTCGCGCAATGCCATGCCGTCAAAGCCCAGCGCGTCGTCCAGCCCGACCATGCGGTCGCGCAGCTCGCTCATCGGCAGGCCGAAGAATTGCCTGGCGCCGAGCGGCGTGAAATTGACCTGGACGCAGCAGGCGCCGCCGAAGGATTCGATCATGACCGGACCGGCATAGAGGCCGGCGGCGAAGCTGGCGTAGCGGTCATTGTCGCCAGGCGGCTGACCGAGCCCGATGGCGAAGGCTTCGGCGAAGCTGATCACCAGCGGCACGGTGAGCGAAGCATATTCGACGATGCCGAAATGGCCCGGCCTTGTCTCGCGATAGCCGCAGATATCGGTGACGATGCCTGCGAGCGAGGCGGCGGGCTTGCGCCGCACCATCTCGAAATGGAGGGCGGGCGAGCGGTTATCCTGGCGATGGCGCTCCGTCTCGTCGGACATGGTGCGAGCCTAGCAGAACATGCTCGCAAGAATCAAAAGCGCCCGGCAGGGCCGGGCGCTCCGAGTTGCCTGAGATTTGCAGTGCTCAAGCGCCGCGCATCAAACAGCCGGCGGCGAGCACGATATAGGCGATGAGCATGATCCAAACGGACGCAAGCGGAATGAATGCAAGAACGCCAAGAACGGCGAGAAGGCCGATAACGGCGATGACCAACGAAATAATGAACACGATTTGGGTAGGTGCACTGAGATTCATGTCTAGTCCCTCCAACATGATTCGCGCGCGCTTATTCTACCAGTGGTGCAGTCACATACCAATTAGCTGGCGCAAGGGATTGGCCGGGTCGGCCAGCAGCTTCGCGGCGAGCGCCAGGCAGACGACCACCAGCAGCGGCTTGATCAGCCTGGCGCCGATGCGGATGGCAAGGCTCGCGCCGACACGGGCGCCAATGAACTGCGCCACGCCCATCATCAGGCCGATCTTCCAGTCGATGACGCCGACGGCGGCGAAGACGATGAAGCCGCCGATGTTGGAGGCGAAGTTGAGCAGCTTGGTGTGCGCCGTCGCCTTGAGCACGCCATAGCCTGCGAGCGTGACGAAGGCGAGCATGTAGAAGGAGCCGGCGCCGGGACCGAAGACGCCGTCATAGAAGCCGACCAGCGGCGGGATGATCAGCCCGAACAGGAAAGGCGACAACCGTTCGGCGCGGTCGACGTCGTCCATGCTCGGCTTCAGCGCGAAATAGAGCGCGATGGCGATCAGAAGCATCGGCAGGAGGGCGCGCAGGAAATCGCCGGGCACGACCGTCGCCAAAAGCGCCCCGACCGCGCCGCCGGCAAGCGCCAGCAGCGCCGACGGCAACTGACGACGCAGGTCGACCTGGCCGTTGGCAGCATAATGGATGGTGGCCGAGCCGGACCCGAACATGCCTTGCAATTTGTTGGTGCCGAGGGCTGCGACCGGCGAAAAGCCGGCAAGCAGCAGCGCCGGGATCGTAATCAGCCCGCCGCCGCCGGCGATCGAGTCGACAAAGCCGGCGGCAAAGGCCGCGCCGACGAGGATAAGGACAGTCTGTAGGGTAAGGTCGATCATGGAGGAGGGGCACAAAGGAAGGAAACTGCAGCTTCCACCACGCACGACCCGTTTGCGCAAGAGAGATTCCACGCTAACAATCAGGCCAGACTCGCAGAGGGAGCTTGGTGGCGATGGCGCTGCTCGACCAGATACGTTCGATCTTCGATGGCGACCCGGGCGTTCGCAAGGTGGCGGACGATCCGGTGCTGTCGGCGGAGCTTTTGATGCTGTTTCGGATGATCCTGGCCGACGGTTCGGTCTCGGAGAGCGAGATGGTTGCCTTCCGCCACATCTGCAAGGAAGCCTTCGGCATCCCGGAGACCTCGATGGACAGCGTCATCGAATATCTCAACGACTATGGCTACGAGACCAATGGCTCGCAGGCGATCGCGCTGTTCCGCGACCTCGATGTCGAGCGGCGCAAACTGCTTGCCCGCCATATGGCCGAGATCGCCAAGGCCGATTCCAAGCTGGCGGAGAGCGAGGTGAAGCTGCTGCGCCGCACGCTCGACCTGCTCGATATCAGCCCTGTCGATCTGGTGAAGCCGGAGGAATAACCAGTCCGGCCAGGTACCGGCTGCTTAGCCCTGTTCCTGCATCTTGCGCGCGATCGCGCGGTGTAGGTCGGGGGCAGCCGCGACCAGCGCCCGCGCCGCTTCGGAGCGCGGATGGTCGAGCACGTCGGGGGTCTTGCCGCGCTCGACGATCTTACCTTCATGCATCACCAGCACCTCGTCCGCCATGGCGCGGGCGACCGTCAGGTCATGGGTGATGAAGAGATAGGCGATGCCGAGCTTCTGATTGAGCTCGGCGAAAAGGTCGAGGATCTGGGCGCGGATCGAGACGTCGAGCGCCGAGACAGGCTCGTCGGCAACCACGAGCTTCGGCCGGGTGATGATGGCGCGGGCGATCGACAGGCGCTGGCGCTGGCCGCCCGAGAATTCATGCGGATATTTGTCCATGTCGCGCGGACCGAGCCCCACTTCGTGCAGCGCATGCGCGACCATCTCGCGGCGCTCGGCCGCGGCCGGCTGCTTTTCCAGAAGATGCAGCGGCTCGGCCACCAGTTTCTCGACCTTCTGGCGCGGGTCGAAGGAGCCGTAGGGGTCCTGGAATACGACCTGCATGTCGCGCCGCGCCGGCTTCAGCTCGGCTTCCGCTTTTCCGCTGATGGCCTCGCCGCGATAGCGGATCGTGCCAGCCGTCGGCTTGTCCAATGCCAGGATCATGCGGGCAAGCGTGGACTTGCCGCAGCCCGAGCGGCCGACGAGCGCCACCGATTGCGCCGGCTCGATGGTGAGCGAGACATCGTCGACGGCACGGATCGGCTGCGCCGGCCGGAACAGGGATTTGCGCCGGCCCGGATAGTCCCGGCCGATGCCTTCGACTTCGAGCAAGGGTTTTGCCGACCCGGCAAGGTGCGGCTTCGGCCGCGCCGGCACGTGCATGGAAGCCAGCGCCAGCTCGCGCGTGTAGGGATGCTGCTGCTCGGATAGCGTGCGCGCCGTGTCGCCGGCTTCCGTTACCTCGCCGTGGCGCAGGATGGTCAGGCGATCGGCCATCTCGGTCACCACCGCGAGGTCGTGCGAGATCAGCAGCAGGCCCATGCGGTTCTCGCGGACCAGATCGCGCAACAGGTCGAGGATCTGCGCCTGCAGCACCACGTCGAGCGCCGTCGTCGGCTCGTCGGCGATCAGCAGCTTCGGCTTCAGCGCGCAGGCGATGGCGATGACAACGCGCTGGCGCTGGCCGCCGGACAGTTGGTGCGGATAGCGCGATAGCGGGAACTTGGCTTCCGGCAGCCCGACGCGGTCGAGGATTTTTCGCGCGCGGTCCTCGGCTTCGGCGCGGCCCGCCTTGGTGTGCCAGCGTATGCCTTCGGCCACCTGTTCGCCGATGGTCTTGACCGGGTTCAGCGCCGTCATCGGCTCCTGGAAAACCATGCCGATATCGTCGCCGCGCAAGGCGCACATCTGGTCCTCGGTGGCGCCGAGGATGTCGATGCCGTCGAAGGCGACGCGGCCTTCGGCGCGCGCCAGATGGGGGAGGAGCTGCATGATGGTCAGCGCCGTCATCGACTTGCCGGAACCGGATTCGCCGACAAGGCCCACGACCTCGCGCGGCGAGACCGTCAGCTCGACGCCTTTGAGGATCGGGGTGGCGCCGATCGTCAGCGACAGGTTTTCGATCTCGAGCAGGCTCATCGGCGCCGCCGCGATTTCGGATCGAGGATGTCGGCGAGACCGTCGCCGAGCAGGTTCAGCCCAAGCACGGTGATGACGATCGCCATGCCGGGGAAGATTGCCATCCAGGGCGCGATCACCATGCGCGTCTGCGCGTCGAACAGCATGCGGCCCCAGCTCGGCATCGGCGGCTGGGCACCCAGGCCGACATAGGAAAGCCCAGCTTCGGCGAGGATGCCCAGCGCGAACTGGATGGTGCCCTGGACCAGGAGCAGCGTCGCGATGTTGGGCAGGATGTGCTCGACGGTGATGCGCGTCATGCCCTTGCCGGCGGCGCGCGCGGCGAGAATGAATTCGCGCGGCCAGATGGCCAGCGCACCGGCGCGGGCGACGCGCGCAAAGACCGGTATGTTGAAGATGCCGATGGCGATGATGGCGTTGACGGCGCCCGGACCGAAGATCGCGGTGATCATGATCGCCGAGAGCAGCGCAGGGAAGGCGAAGACGAGGTCATTGACGCGCATCAGCGCCTCGTCAACAATCCCGCCGCGCGCGGCGGCGAAAGCGCCGAGCGGCACGCCGATGCCCATGCCGATGCCGACCGCGACCAGCGCCACGGCGATCGAATTGCGGGCGCCGACCATGATCATCGACAGGATGTCGCGGCCAAAATGGTCGGTGCCGAACCAGTGTGCCCAAGAGGGCGCCTGCGTCTTGTCGGCGATCACCAGCCTGGTGACGTCGTAAGGCGTCCAGAAGAAGGAGATGAGCGCGACGGCCACGATCAGCAGCGTGATGGCCAGGCCGATCAGGAAGGAGCGGTTGCCGAAGGCCTTGGCCAACACGCCGGCGATGGTTTCCTCGGGAAGGTCGATGCGCATGGTCATTGCCGGGCCCTGAGGCGCGGGTCGACGATGGCGTAGGAGAAATCGACGAGGAGGTTGATCAGGATCACGGCGGCGACCAGAAGCATGACGATGCTCTCGACCACGATCAGGTCGCGCTGGGTGATGGCCTGGAAGATCAGCCGGCCGAGGCCAGGCAGGTAGAAGACATTCTCGATGATGATGGTGCCGGCAAGCAGGAATGCGAATTGCAGGCCGAGGATGGTCAGCACCGGAATCATGGCGTTGCGCAGCGCATGGCGCCACAGCACGGCGCGGTAGGGCAGGCCCTTGGCGCGCGCGGTGCGGATATAGTCCTCGTTGAGCACCTCGATCAGCGCCGAGCGGGCGACCCGCCCCAGGATCGCCGCCTGCGGCAAGGCAAGGGCCACGGCCGGCAGGATCAGGGATTTCAACGCCGTCCAGATACCGGCGCCCCAACCCGGAAAGCCGCCGGCCGGCACTAGCCGTAGCCAGACGGCAAACAGGTAGATCAGCATCAGCGCGAACCAGAAATTCGGCACGGCGACGCCGAGCTGGGCGGCGCCCATGGCCAGCGTATCGCCCGTGCGGCCCTGGCGGCTGGCCGAGAACACGCCGACCGGAATGGCGATGACGGTCGAGAGCGCCAGCGCGATCAGCGCCAGCGGCAGGGAGACGACGACGCGTTCGCGCACAAGGTCGATGACAGGCACCGAATAGGTGTAGGAGCGGCCGAAATCGAGGCTCAGCAACCCTCCCGCCCAGTGCAGGTAGCGCAGCACCAGCGGGGCGTTCAGCCCCATCTGGTTGCGCAGCACTTCGACCTGGTCGGCGCTGGCGTTGAGGCCCAGCATCAGGCGCGCCGCATCGCCGGGCAGGACCTCCATGACCGCGAACACCACCATCGAGGCCAGCACCAGGGTGAGGGCCGCGATGATGAGACGCTTTACGAGGAAGGCGGTCATTGCGGAATGGTTTGGTTGCCGGGTGCAGAGACTGGGCAAAGATGGCGTTCTGTGGAGCGCAACGTTTGCCCTTGGCCGACAGACCTCACTCGCTCCACTTCACCTTGGTCAGATCATCCGCCTCGATCGGCCAGTTCGTCCACATGCCCTGCAGCTTGGCGTCCCAGACGCCGATCTTGGGCAGCTCGAACAGGTAGACGGCGGGCACGTCGTGCGCGAGAATCTTCTGCGCCTCGCCCAGCAGCTCCACTCTCTTGTCCTTGTCGACCGTGGTGCCGAGCTCCTTGATGACATCGTTGAACTTCGGGTTGTCATATTGGAAATAGTAGCCGGGCCGCGAATAGATATCGATGTCGTTCGGCTCGACATGGGAAACGATCGTCAGGTCGTAGTCCTTGTTGGTGAAGACCTGGCTCAGCCACTCCGCCCATTCGACCGGAATGATCTGCAGATCGACCCCGATGTCCTTCAGCTGGGACTGAATCACCTGGCCGCCATCGCGTGCGTAAGGCACCGGCGGCAGTTTGATCGTGGCCGAGAAGCCGTTCTCCAGCCCCGCTTCTTTCAGATATGCCTTGGCCTTGGCGATGTCGTGCGGATAGACGCCCGTGAGATCGACATAGCCCGCGTCGCCCGGCGAGAAATGAGAGCCGATCGGCTTTCCAAGACCGTTCGAGGCGGCGGCGATGATGGCATTGCGATCGATCGCGGAGGCGAGCGCCTGCCGCACCGCCAGCTTGTCGAAGGGTGGCTTCTTGTTGTTGATCGACAGGATCGTCTCGCCCTCGGTCGCGCCGATCACGACGCTGAAGCGCGGATCGGACTGGACCTGCGCGAGCGCGTCCTGCGCTGGCATGTTGGCGAAAGCCTGGATGTCGCCCGAGAGCAAGGCGGGAACGGCCGCGGCGGCGTCGGGAACGATGCGAAATGTCGCCTTGTCGAGCGCGGCGGGTGTGCCCCAGTAGTCCGGGTTCTTGACCAGCGTGATCTCGGAAGCCTTGGCCCAGTGATCGAGCTTGAACGGCCCGGTGCCGATCGGCTTGTCCTTATTGCCGGCGGCCGATCCCTTCCCCACGATCACTGCCGCAACCTGGCCCATGTCGTAGAGGAAATTGCCCTGCGGACCCTCGAGGGTGACCTTGACCGTCGCCGGATCGACCGCCGTAACATCGGTGATGTGCGCAAAGAGCGGCTTTTGCGGATTGAGCGAGTCCTTGGCGCGCGCCCGGTCCAGCGAGAATTTCACGTCGTCGGCGCTGAAGGCCGAGCCATCGTGGAACTTCACGCCGGAATGCAGCTTGAACGTGTAGACCTTGCCGTCGTCGGAGACGGTCCAGCCCTCGGCGAGACCGGGCTGAACCTGGCCGTTGTCGTCGATGCGCGTCAGCCCTTCAAAGACATTGGCATAGGTGATTTCGCCGATGGCCGCGGCCGCGCCGGCGGTCGGATCGAGATGCGGCGGCTCGAGCACGATGCCGAGCGTGAGGTCGGTGCGGGCGGCAAAGGCCGACGTGGCGACGGCAAGCGACAGGGTAGCCGCGGCCAGGATGGTCTTCCACAGTTTCATCGCTGAACTCCCATTGCTTGCTCAAGCCGGCGGATAGAAGCGTGATTTCGCGCGCGAGTAAATTGCGTTTCGTGCTGCCGGGCGGCGCCAGGCGGAATGTTTTTACCTCTCATCCGGCCGTGCCGCGCAAGAGCACATTGAGGCCGATCGCCATCACCTTGGCCGATTCCACCATGTCGGCGATGCCCACCCATTCGTCCGGCCTATGCGCGAGGTCGAGAATGCCCGGGCCATAGGCGATGCAGTCATAGAGGTGGCCGATGCGCGCGACATGCTTCTGGTCGTAGGTGCCGGGCGAGATCACATAGTCGGGTTCGCGGTCGAACACCTCCATGATGCCTTTCGCGACGGCCTTCACCACCGGCGCGTCGCGCTCGGTCATCAACGGCAATACCTCCATCAGGTCACGGATCTCGTAGTCGAATTTCTTGCGCTCACGCTTCAGCCGTTCGAGGATGCCGGTGACCTCGCCTTTGACGGTGGCGATGTCCTCTTCGAGCAGGAAGCGCCGGTCGATGGTGAGCCGGCACCAATCAGGCACGTTGGGCGAGGGAAGTCCGGGCCGGAAATCCTCGGTCTGGCCGCCATGGATGGAATTGATGTTCATGGTCGAGCGCCGGGCGCCTTCCGGCACCACCGGCATGCGTGTCATCTTGCGGTCGAGCGCCGGGAACAGTTCCTCCTCGAAAGCCTGCAGCACGGCGCCCATATGGCGCACCGCATTGTCGCCGAGGAACGGCATCGAGCCATGCGCGATCTCCCCCTTGGTCTCGATCTCGGCCCACCAGACGCCGCGATGGCCAAGGCAGATCCGATCCTTGTTTAAGGGCTCCGGGATGATGACGTGGTCGACCTTCGGCTTGGAGAAATAGCCGAGCCTCGCCAGATGGGCGACGCCGCCGAAACCGCCCGATTCCTCGTCCGCCGTGCCCGATATCTCGATGGCGCCGGGAAAGTCGGGATAGGTCGCCATGAAAGCTTCGACGGCGATGACGGAGGCCGCCAGGCCGCCCTTCATGTCACAGGCGCCGCGGCCGTAGACCCTGCCGTCCTTCACCACGCCGGCAAAGGGATCGACGGTCCAGCCGTCGCCCGCCTCGACCACGTCGATATGCGAGTTGAAATGCACGCAGGGGCCGGGCGAGCGGCCGTCGAAGCGGGCGACCACGTTGACGCGCGGATAGCGGTCGCTGTCGCCTGGGGCGCCCTCGGCACGGATGAATTCGGTTTCGAAGCCGAGTTTCTTCAGGCGCGCGCCAAGGAACTCGGCGCATGGCCGATAGGCCTCGCCTGGCGGATTGACGGTCGGGAAGCGGATCAGGTCGGCGGTCAGCGCTACCAGGTCGTCTGTCCGGTCCTCGACCGCCCCGACAAGTCGCTCATTCATGCGAAGCCGTTCATTCATCCGGCGGATTGAAGAAGGAACGCAGCACTTTTGCAAGCAAGCAGTCGCTCATTGCCACACAACGATCCGGGCATGGCCCAATGCCCGCGTTTAAACTCAAGAGAGTGCATGTCGCAGCGGCAACCATGCCGGGAAAATCGTTCAAATTCATCGCATTGCATTGGCGGAATCGTCAACGAGTGTGTGGTAATTAACGCATCTGCCGGCAAAAAAATGGAAAAACCACGCGAATGGCAGGGGCAATCAAAGGGGTTTGATCGCATGAAAAAGTTCGTTCTCATGGCAACCGTGCTGGCAACCGCGTTGTTCGGCACGTCTATCGCAAGTCGGGCGGCCACGCTGGTCGCCAATATCGACGTCTCGTCGCAGACCATGACCGTCAGCAAATACGGGCAGGTGCTCTACCGCTGGAGCGTGTCGACGGCGCGCCCTGGCTATTTCACGCCGCGCGGCAGCTACCGGCCGCAATGGACCGCCCGGATGTGGTATTCGCGCAAGTATGACAACTCGCCGATGCCCTATTCGGTGTTCTTCCACGGCGGCTTCGCCATTCACGGCACCGGGGCGGTGAGACATCTGGGACGCCCGGCGTCGCATGGCTGCGTGCGCCTGCATCCGGCCAATGCCGCGACCTTCTACACGATGGTCAAGGAAGTGGGCTTCGGCAACACGCGGATCGTCGTGACCAACTGAAAGCCGATTACTGGCCGGCTGCCGCCTTCGCCTGTCTGCGCTTGCGGCGGCGGCCGCTGATTTCCCATCGCTTGTGGAACCACATCCACTGTCCCGGATCCTCGCGCACCCAGCGCTCGACCACATCGGTCAGCAGCTGTGCGGTGGCGTCGACGTCGACGCTGCCGTCTTCGGTGCGCGGCAAGTCCAGCTTGTCCTCGATCTCGAGACGAAAGCGGTTGCCCGGCAGCCTGACGCAACGCGCGGGGTAGACATCGCAGTCGTAGTGGCGGGCCAGCATGCCGAGCATCGGATTGGTCTGGCACAGGCGGCCGAAGAAATCCGTCTCCACGCCGCCCGAGAATTTCTGATCGACCAGCACGCCGATGTTGCCGCCTTTCTCGAGAATGGCGGCGAGGGCGAAGGAGGCGCCGGTGGAGGAGGGCAGCAGCGCGCCCATCGAGGAGCGGCGCGTCGAATGGATGTAGTCGGCGAGGTAGGGGTTGTTCGGCGGGCGAAACAGCGCTGTGATGTTCATGCCGAACGTGGCCGCGGCCACCGGCAGCAGCTCGAAATTGCCGAGATGGCCGGTGAAGAGGATGTGAGGCTTCTTCTCCCCGGCGATCTCGACGAAATGTTCGACGCCGCGAACCTCGACCCGGCCCGGCTTCGAAGCGTCCGGGTCGAAGTCGAACAATGCATCGAGAAAGATGTATTCGGCCGCGAGGCGAGCCATGTTGCCCCACATGTCGCGTGCGATGGCCTCGATTTCGGCGTCGCTCTTTTGCGGATAGGCAAGCCGCAGATTGTTGACCGCGACGCGATGGCGCCCGACCAGCGGGCCGACCCGGCGGGCGGCGCGGTCGGCGAAGTTGAGCGCGCTGTCCGGCGGCAACAGGCGCAGCAGCGAGAGCAACACCATGGCGAGCCTGGCGACCAGCCAGTGCTCCATCTGGCGCAGCCGCAGGCCGTAGCGGAACATGAAGTCCCGGCGGGCTTTCCTGAACACCTTGCCGACCATCCGCCTTTCCTGGAATGCTTAGGAAACGCGCAGGATGATCTTGCCGAACACGTCGCGGCCTTCCATGCGCTTCAGCGCCGCATCGATGTCGTCGAAACCCACCTCGGTATCGATCACCGGGACAACGAGGCCGGCCGCCATCTTCTGCATGGCGTTGGCCATGTTCTCCATGCGGCAGCCGAAGGAGCCGAGCAGCTTCAGCTGCTGCTGGAAGAGCTGCATAAGATTGATCTGCGTCGACACGCCCGACGTGGAGCCGCAGGTGACGAGGCGGCCGCCACGCTTCAGGCACAGCATCGAGCCGGCGAAGGTGTCGGCGCCGACATGCTCGAACACGACGTCGACGCCCTTCTTCTTGGTCAACTTGCGCACGACGCCCTCGAAGCGATCCTCGCGGTAGTTTATGACGTGGTCGGCGCCGAGCGCCTTGGCCTTGTCGATCTTGTCGTTCGAGCCGACCGTGGTGATCACCGTGCAGCCCATCTTCTTGGCCAACTGGATGGCGGCTGTGCCGATGCCGGAGCCGCCGGCATGGACCAGGATGGTCTCGCCGGGTTCCAGCTTCGCATTGTCGAACAGCATGTGCTCGACCGTGCCGAAGGTCACGGGCGCGACCGCCGCACCGATCTCGGTGACGCCGGGAGGAGCGGGTACCAGCAGGCGCGCCGGCAGGTTGATCTTTTCCTGGGCGAAGCCATCAAGATGGAAGCCGTGGACGCCGGAAACATGCTCGCAGAGATTGTCGCGGCCTTCGCGACAGGCACGGCAGAGTCCGCAGGTGCGCGCGCCGTAGATCGAGACCAACTGTCCCGGCCGCAGGTTGGAGACTCCAGGGCCGACCGCTTCGACCTCGCCGGCGGCTTCGGCGCCGACGACCAGCGGCAGCTTGCGCTTGGCAAAGGCCATGCCGCGCCAGCCCCAGACATCGATATGGTTGAGCGCGACCGCCTTGATGCGCAGCGTCACTTCGCCCAAGGAAGGCGGCGGGGGAGGCGGCAGGTCCACCGTTTCGAGACGGCGGTCCTCGATAAGTTGCAATGCGCGCATAGGGCCTGTCAGGTTCTGTCGGAGCGGAAAACGTCCGCTTAGACCGGTTCCCGCGCCATGACAAGGCAGGTGTTCTGGCCGCCGAAGCCGAAAGAGTTCGACAAAACCGTGCCGACCTCGGCGTTGCGCTTCTTGTTCGGCACGACGTCGAGGACAATGGCCGGATCGGGATTGTCGTAATTGATGGTCGGCGGGATGACGCTTTCGCGCATGGTCATCAGCGAGAAGGCGGCCTCGACCGCGCCGGCGGCCGACAACGTATGGCCGATCATCGACTTGTTCGACGAGACCGGCATCGAGGCGATACGCTCGCCGAACACGGTGGACAGCGACAGATGCTCCATCTTGTCGTTTTCCGGCGTCGAGGTGCCGTGCGCGTTGACATATTCGATCTCGTCCTCGCTCATGCCTGCATCGGCAAGGACGGCGCGCACCGCCGCGATCGCCGGTGACGCATCGGGCTTGGAGCGGGTGCGGTGGAAATCGTCGGCCTTTTCGCCGCAGCCGCGCATGATGCCGAGGATCGTCGCGCCGCGGGCTAGGGCGGCTTCCAGCGATTCCAGCACCAGAGCGCCAGATCCCTCGGCCAGCACGAAGCCATCGCGATCCTTGGAGAAGGGTTTCGACGCCTTTTCCGGGATGTCGTTATGGGTTGAAAGGGCAGAAAGCAGCGAGAAGCGGATCAGCGCCTCGGCTGTGGCCGAGCCGTCGGCGCCGATCGACAGCGCCTTGTCGCATTCGCCGCGGCGGATCGCCTCGACGCCGAGCTGGATGGCGGTGGCGCCTGAAGCGCATGCGGTCGAGAGCGTTATCGGCAGGCCGCGCGTGCCGAAGCGGTCGGCCAGCCGGTCGGCGATCGAGCCGAACTGGGTGGTCTCGAAGACGTCGAGTTCCTTCAAAGCGCGGGCGACGCGCAGCAATCTCTCGGAACCGCTGTCCTGCTTGTCGGAATTATAGAGCGAGAAGCGGTCGGCCCAATCGAGCTCGACCGGCGGCGAGGCAAGGAACAGCGGGCCGCCGAAATCGCCGGAATCGAGGCCGGCCTCGGAGACTGCCTCCTGCGCTGCGGTCTCGGCCAATTCGTAAGTGAGGTGGCTGGCGCCTTTGGAGCTCGACGGCAGGAAGTCGACCATGCCGGAGATGCGGGTGTTGAGCTGGTCTACCGGAAAGCGGGTGATCGGATGGATGCCGGATTTGCCCGAGGTCAGCGCTTCCCAATTATCCTTTTTACCGACGCCGAGTGAGGTGACGACGCCAATGCCGGTCACGGCGACGATCGGCCTGCCCATGTGGTCGCGAAGATTGGCCATGATTCTTTCTTTCTAAGCGGCCTTAACCAGCCCAAGGCCCTCGAATTGGTGATAACCGATCGCGGTTGCAAGGACGGAAGTCGGTGTGCCTTCGAATGGGCGTTCGACTGTTGCATCGAAGACAGGGTAGCCGGCCTTACGGTCGACGGCCATCGCGGCGAGCGCTACGGCGAAGGGAAATTGGGCTTCCTTCATATGGCCGGTCAGCGTCGAGAAGGCGCGCACGGCCAAAGCCGGGTTGGCGTCGAGCACCGCCTTTTCGGCCGCGGTGGCGGCGTGGGCGCCGGAGGCAGCGGAAATCGTCAGCAGGTCGCCATCGGGAAGGGCGGCCTGTTTCAACAGCGCGGCAATCTCTGAATTTAACTCGCCGCGCCGGCGCCTGGCGCGGCTGGAGACGACCGGGCCAAGTTCGGCGTAGATCTTGCGGCCCCGGTTCTTGGCATGCTCGCGCTGTTCCAGCACCAGGAAGGCGCCGCCGGAGCCAGTCACCACACCGCCGCCTTCGGAGCCCTGGCGCTGCCAGACCGGCTTCCACGGGCCGCGATGCAGATAGCCGGCAAGCTCGTAGCCGAGCAGCATGTCGGAATGCTCGGTTTGGAACGCGCCGCCGACTAGAACATGGGTCGACTGTCCGGAGCGGATGCGGGCAGCCGCCGTCTCGACAGCCGAAACGCCCGCGCCTTCCTCGCCCATGAAGGTGCGGGACGAACCGGTGACCTTGTGCACGATCGAGATGTTGCCGGCAAGGAGGTTGGAAAGCTGGGCGAGGAACAAAGTCGGCCGCAATTCCGTGGTCAGCTTCTCGTTGAGCAGCACGTCGCGGTCGTTGCGGCTTTCGGAAGCAGCCAGGATGGCGGCATCCACGGCCTCGTCGCGCTCGCCGCCGCCGGCCGCCACAACCATGTCCATGGTCGTGGAAAGCTCGTCATTGCCCTTTATGCCCGCATCGTCCAGCGCAAGCCCGGCGGCATAGGTGCCAAGGCGCTGCCAGGTTTCCATCTGGCGCTGGTCGCCGCGCTTGGCGATCTGCAGGTTCCAGTCGATCTCGGGCAGCGGATGGATGGTGTAGGGCGCGAAGCGCGTCGCCTCCAGCACCGGCTCCAGGCCGGGCTGGGTCAGCTTTTGCCAATGCGCGTCCGGACCCTCTCCGAGCGAAGAGACAAGGCCTATGCCGGTGATGACGACGTCGTGCGGGCTGCTCATGGGCGGCTGTTTTGGGTCAGCAGGCTGGGCGCGTCAAGACTGCGCCCGAGCGCCTCAGGCGTTCTTGGCCGCGACCAGCGCGTCGATCTTGGCGCAGAGGTTCTTCATGACGAAATAGTCGTCGGTCGAAGCCTTGCCGTCATTGACTTCCTGCGTCCACTTCTCGAGCGGCACCTTGATGCCGAATTCCTTGTCGATGGCAAAGACGATGTCGAGGAAGTCGAGGCTGTCGATGCCGAGATCGTCGATCGTGTGACTCTCGGGCGTAATGGTGTCGATATCGATCTCGCTGGTGTCGGCAATGATCTTGGCGACTTTCTCGAACGTGGTGGACAAGGGCTCTTCCTTCGGTTGCGGGCGGAATCTGTCCGCATCTTGTTTGGGCGCTGTCTAATCGGTTTTTCCCGGCAGGAAAAGGCCTGATGCGCCGGGGGCAGATGGGTAGCGGGTTGTGGAAAGGCAAGAAGGGCCGCCGGTCGAACCGGCGGCCCTGCCCATTTTACGTTACGTCAGCTGGGCGACATGCTCAGTCGCGGAGCTTGACCAGGTCGTTGAGCAGTCCGCCCGTCCCGTTGTGGACGGTGAGCCGCTCGACCTTGCCGGCGATGGCTTCGAGAGCCTCGAGCTCCTTCAGCCGCAGCATCACCGGGTTCTCGGCCATCACCTTTGCCGTGTTGAGCAGCGAACGCGTGGCGTTCGTCTCCTCGCGGCGGCGGATGACGTTGGCCTCGGCCTGCTTCTCGGCCGAAACCACCTGGTTGAGGATCTCGCGCATATCGCCCGGCAGGATCACATCCTTGAGAGCGATATCGCTGACCTCGACGCCGATCGCGGCCATGTCGTCGCGCACCTTGGCCGCCGCGTCCTCGTCGACCGTCACCTTCTTGTCGAGGATCTGGTCGAGCGTGAGCGCGCCAAGCGTCTTGCGGAAGGCATACTGCAGGGCACGGTAGAGAGCTTCCGAGAAGTCCTTCACCGTGCTCACCGCCTTGACCGGGTCGACGACCCGGTATTCGGCGGCGATGTTGACGCGGATCGTCACGCGATCCCTTGTCAGCACTTCCTGCCCGGCGACATCGAGCGACTGGCGCTTGATGTCGACGACCTTCACCTGGACCATGCGCCCGACATTCCAGAAGGCGTGCACACCCGCTTCAAGCGTGCGAACGAGCACACCGTCCACGAACAGCAGCCCGACCTGGCCGTCCACGACCGGGTTGAGGAACATGTGTTCCGTCTTCCGGGCCTGGCCGAGCCGGCGCATCAGCGCCGGATCGATGGCGAGATCGGCCTCCGTGTCGACGGTCGTCACCTTCCACGGACCGGCATCCGTCCACAGCACAAGCTTGCGGTCCGGCGACAGCACGGAATGCAGCGCGCCGTCACGCTCGACCACGGCGATCTCCATGCGTCCGGTGCGGACGACGGTGAAGTGACGCGCGGCCACGTCCGGGAGCTTGTCGAACAACGCCTTCTCGTAAGCCGAAACGAATTCCGGGTTCTTCAGGTCGTGCCTGGAGATTTCCAGGTTGCCGCGCCGGTTGGCGAGCCAATGCTCGCCCGGCATCAGGATAGCCTGGATCTCGCCCTTGTAGAGGGCAACTGCACGCTCATTTTCCTTCACGAGGACGCGCTGGCGTCCAAGGGCCTTTTCGAGAATGGTCTTCATTGTCTTACTCCTGTCGGGCATGGCCCCATGCGAGGCGTCACGTCATGCGTCGATCATCCTTTTCGTTTCTCGTTTCACGTCGTCGTACTTCATGTTCCTGGGCACGAATGATCCGGAGACCGGTGGCATCGGCGCGTGGCGGGCCTTCGGGAGCGGATCCCGGGGCGGCGAAGCGGGCGCCGGAAGCTCAAGCTTCCCTTGCCGGCCGCGCCGCGCCTTGATCGTCACCGCGGGCCTGGCCGCGAGCCGATGGCGCAGGACGTCGCCGCCCGGCGAGGCCGAAACCTTGCCGTCCGTGAAGTCCTCGCATTCCGGTCCCCGGACCGTTTTGGATAACACCACCTGAAGGTGTCGGCTTATCAGGCCGTTGGAGAAGGAATCGAACCTTCGACAGTCAGATTAACAATCTGATGCTCTAACCAAACTGAGCTATCCGTGGTGCTGATGAAGGGACTCGAACCCTCGACCTCCGGACCCAAATCCGGCGCTCTAACCTCTGAGCTACATCGGCGATCCCAATACCCGAAACGGCGCCGTACACAGCGCGGCAGAGCCGCCTGCGCGGGCGGAGACGAAAGCTCCAACCGTTGTGCTCGCTTCGGTTTTCGTGACCGGGAGCGCGCCTATAGACCCTGCGACGGGTTGTCGCAAGCGGCATTGTCACGGCAGATTGCGGCGTCTTCCGGAAGTTGCATTTCGGCAACACCCGCTGGCGCGTTGCCTTAGAAGGTGACGCGTCCCAGCACCTTGAGGCCATCGCCATCTGGCGCCACCACCACGGCCTCGCCCTCGCGCGGCGCGATGCCGGTAAGCGCCTCGATGTCCTCGAGATGCGTGACCAGCACCAGATTGTCGGAACCGGAATAGCCTCGGATCTCCTTGATGATCGCGGCGAGCTGCGCGGCTTTTTCACCAGGGTCGGTTTTCAGCAGGTCGAGCGGCGCGAAAGGCTGCGGCTCGGCTTCGAAAGCGATGCGGGCGGTGTCGAGGCAGCGGCAGTAGCCGCTGGAGAGCACGTGATCGATGGGCGCGGCGCGGGCCGCGAACAGCGCGCCGATGCGGCTTGCCTGCTGCTTGCCGCGCTCCGACAAGTTGAGCTGGGTCGCGCAATTGCCGATGTCGAAACTCGCCGGGTCGGTCGCCCCGGTGACGAAGGCATGGCGAAGCAGCACGACATGGCCGCCGTCGCGCAGCAGCGCCCAGCCGGCGTCGGTGGCGTGAGCAAGGTTCGGAACGGCCAGGAGAAAAAGCGCCAGAACAAGTCGCAGCATCGGAAGTCCCTTATGGCGACCCGGGGATTTGGGGCCATGGTCGGCATATAGGGACCGCAAAGCCGGCCGGAAAACAAGCGGAGGCGCAAGAGATAGGCGCGCTGCGCCAATTGCACCGCGGTCGGGGCTCGCCTATCACGGGAAAAATGTCCCCGCCCGCAAAATGACTCCGCTCACCGAAACCGTCCTCTTCGTCTTCAGTCTCGTGGCGCTCGGCTATCTGGCCGGGCTGACCGGCTACCTGAAGCCGGTCAGCGGGGAGGGTATTTCCGAATTCGCCGTCAACGTGGCGATGCCGCTGCTGCTCTTCCAGACCATGGTCAAGTCGGATTTCCACGGTGTGGCGCCATGGTCGCTGTGGGGCGCCTATTTCGCTGCCGTCGCAATCACCTGGGCCGCGGGCCATCTGGTGATGACGCGCGTCTTCGGGCGGGATGCCCGCGCGGGCATCGTCGGGGGCGTTTCCTCGGCCTATTCCAATGTCGTGCTGCTCGGCGCGCCGTTCATCCTGGGCATATTCGGCGCGAGCGGCTTCGAGGTGCTGTCGCTGCTGGTCTCGATCCACCTGCCGATCATGATGATGGCCTCGATCGTGCTGTTCGAGATGTTCGGGCGCGGCAGCGGCGAGACGGTCCACCCGCTGCGCGTCGTCAAAAGCTTCCTCAGGCGCCTGTTCATCAATCCGCTGATCATCGGCATCCTGGCGGGGCTCGCCTGGCGCCTCACTGGCGCGCCGCTGCCTGACCTCGTCGAGCGGCTGGTCGACACGCTTGCCGATACGGCAGGCCCGGTGGCGCTGTTCGCCATGGGGCTCAGCCTGCGCCGCTTCGGCATCTCCGGCAATATCCGGCCGGCGCTGGCGCTGTCGGTGCTGAAGCTGTTCCTGATGCCGGCGCTGGTGCTGGTCTTCGTCTGGCTGCTCGGTCTGCCGCCGCTGACCTCCAAGGTCGCGGTCGTCGCCGCGGCGCTGCCGTCGGGCATCAATTCCTATCTGATCGCCGTCCAGTTCAACACCGGCCAGGCGCTGGCCTCGAACCAGATGACGCTTGCCACCGCAAGTGCGGTGGTGACCACGTCGTTCTGGCTGACTGTGGTCGTGCATATTTTCGGATAAGCGTCGGCAAGCCGAACGCGGCTCGCCTTTGCTGGCCCAACCCCTATATGCCATCTTGTGATTGCTTGCCTGCCTTTCCCTAGGTAAGAGCAATGCGCCGGCGTGCGGCTCTTGAAGCACGCTTCAACGGATATCCAGAAAAAAGCGGCGCGATCAGCGCGCCGAACGGAGGCCAGACCATGCTTCAGAAAACCAGCCATTTCATGCGCCAGGCCAATCTCATCAATGGCGAATGGGTTCAGGCCGACAGCGGCCAGACCATAGACGTCAACAATCCGGCGACGGGCCTCAAGATCGGCACCGTGCCGAAGGCCGGCAAGGCCGAGACCCGCCGCGCCATCGAGGCGGCCGAGGAAGCCTTCAAGAGCTGGCGCAAGACCACCGCGCTCGAGCGCTCGAAGCTGTTGCGCAAGCTGCATGACGCGATGATGGACAATCAGGACGTGCTGGCCGAGCTGCTGACCATCGAGCAGGGCAAGTCGCTCGCCGAATCCAAGGGCGAGATCGGCTCGTCCGCGGCCTACATCCTGTGGTTCGCCGAGGAGGGCCGCCGCGTCTATGGCGACATCGTTCCGTCGCCCTGGGGCGACCGCCGCATCCTGGTGACCAAGGAGCCGGTCGGCGTCATCGCCGCCATCACGCCGTGGAATTTTCCGTCCTCGATGCTCGCGCGCAAGATCGGTCCGGCCTTGGCCGCAGGCTGCACGGCCGTGGTTAAGCCCGCCTCGCAGACGCCTTATTCCGGCCTTGCCTGGGGTGCGCTCGTCGAGGAAGTCGGCTTCCCGAAGGGTGTCGTCAATGTCGTCACCGGTTCGGCCGGCGAAATCGGCGACGAACTCTGCACCAACCCGCTGGTCAAGAAGATCACCTTCACCGGCTCGACCGAGATCGGCAAGCTGCTGATCCAGAAGTCCGCCACGACGGTCAAGAAGGTGTCGATGGAGCTCGGCGGCAACGCGCCGTTCCTGGTCTTCGACGACGCTGATGTCGACCGCGCGGTGGCCGGCGCCATCACCGCGAAATACCGCAATTCCGGCCAGACCTGCGTGTGCACCAACCGCTTCCTCGTCCAGGCAGGCATCTATGACCAGTTCGTCGAGAAGCTCGCCGCCGCCAGCAACAACCTCAAGGTCGGCTCGGGCCTCGAGGAAGGCGTGCAGCAGGGACCGCTGATCGATGAGAAGGCGGTCGAGAAGGTCGAGGAATTCATCGCCGACGCGACGTCCAAGGGCGGCAAGGTCGTCGCCGGTGGCAAGCGCCATGCGCTTGGCGGCTCGTTCTTCCAGCCGACGGTGATCTCCGGCGCCACGCCGAACATGCGCTTCATGAAGGAAGAGATCTTTGGGCCGATCGCGCCCGTGTTCAAGTTCGAGACCGAGGAAGAGGCGGTGGCCTTGGCCAATGACACCGAGTTCGGCCTGGCCGCTTATTTCTACACCGGCAATCTCGGCCGCGCCTTCCGGGTCATGGAAGGCCTGAAATACGGCATGGTCGGCGTCAATGAAGGCCTGATCACCACGCCGGAGGCGCCGTTCGGCGGCGTCAAGGAATCGGGTCTCGGCCGCGAAGGCGGGCATCAGGGTATCGAGGACTATCTCGACACCAAATATGCCTGCTTCGGCGGCTTGGGGCTCTGATCCTGATCCCTTGAAAGGGGCAGGCGTTTAGCCTGCCCTTGCCGGATGATACGAGGCCGGCCTAAATCGACGGATCGGAAATGACATTTCGGGCATGGCGATGAAGGACGGCGAGGTCTTCGGCACGACGCAGGCGGGCGAGGCCGTGCGCCGGTTCACGATCCAGGGAGGCGGGCTCACCGCCAACATCATCGGGCTTGGCGCGATCGTCCAGGACCTGCGCCTTTCCGGCCACGACGCGCCGCTGGTGCTGGGCTACGACCGTTTCGAACCTTACGAGACCGACCGCGCTTTCTTCGGCGCCGTGGTCGGCCGCTTCGCCAACCGCATCGGCGGCGGCCGTTTCACGATCGCGGGCAACCGCTACCAGACGGAGCGGAATTTTCTCGGCAAGCACACACTGCATGGCGGCTCGGAAGGCTATTTCCACCGGCCATGGACCGTGTCGCTGCATGGCCGCGATTTCGTGACGCTGACACTGCACGATCCGGACGGCGCGATGGGTTTTCCCGGCGCGCTCGACGTCACCTGCACCTATCGGCTGAAGATCCCCGGCACGCTCAGCATGGAACTGACCGCGACTTGCGAGGAGCCGACGCTCTGCAATCTGGCGCAGCACTCCTATTTCAATCTCGACGATGGCGGCGCCGGCTACATCCTCGACCATCGGCTGATGCTCAATGCCGGCGCCTACACGCCCGTCGATGACGAGATGATCCCGACTGGCGTGGTGAAGCCGGTCGACGGCACGCCTTTCGATTTCCGCCAGGCGCGGGCGCTGCGCATGGAAATGGAGGGCGAGCAGCTTCAATACGACCTGAATTACTGCCTCGCCTCCAGCCGCGGGCCGCTGCACCAGGCTGCCTGGGTGCAAGGCGCCAATTCCGGCGTCGAGATGGAAGTCTGGACCACCGAGCCTGGACTGCAGCTCTATAGCGGCCAGTTCGTCGCGCCGGCATCGCCGGGGCTCGACGGCCGCCACTACAAGGCGTTTTCAGGCCTCTGCCTCGAAGCGCAGACCTGGCCGGACGCGCCGAACCGGCCTTATTTCCCGCAGGCCACATTGTGGCCAGGGCAGATCTATCATCAGGTCACGGAATACCGGTTCCGTTTGCCGTAAAGTTTCTCGATATCGAAGTAATGTGCGCTAAAGCTTCGACGGCGCTTAACTGTCGAATGCGGTCCTGAGCGTCTCGAATGGAGCAAGCGCACCGCGAACCTGCACGACCGCGGCGGCGACTTTGTGCGCGCGACGAGCCGCGTCGGCCGGCGCATGGCCGGCAAGTCTCGCCGCGAGATAGCCGCCATTGAAGGAGTCTCCGGCGCCGGTGGTGTCGACCGGCGTGGCAACATGCACCGCATCCACGGTTTGTGAAGCGCCGTTAAGCGCAATCAGGGCCGGCTGCTCGCCATTCTTGACCACGACCTCGCCGGTCAGCTTGCCAAGGCGTTCCGCCGTCGCCTGCGGCGTCGGATCCCCGAACAGCATCTGCTCGTCCGGGAAGGTCGGCAGCGCGACGTCGGCCACCGCAAGCGCTTCCAACATCGCCGCCTGCGCCGCTTCGCGGCTCGGCCACAGACGCGGCCGGTAGTTCGGGTCGAAGGCGACGAGCGAACCCGCCTCGCGGGCTGCCCCGATGGCGGTCAGCAAGGTCTTCCGCGCGGCCTCGTCCAGAATTGCCAGGGTGATTCCAGAAAAATAGACAAGCGCCTGGTTTTCAAGGCTTTTCGCCAGCGCTGCCGGATCGGAGGCGAGCTGGCGTGCGGCCGCATCGCTTCGCCAGTAGGTGAAGGCGCGTTCGGCTCCGGTGAGCGTTATGGCGTAAAGGCCGGGGCGCGCGCCGGCAATGAGCGGACTGTTGCCGATACCGATGCCGTTCCGGCCGAAGAAGGCGATCTGGTCGCGCGAGAAGGGATCGTCGCCGAAGGCCGAGACATAAGTCGCGGGGCGCCCCGGGCTCAGCGCGTGCAATGCCCACAGCGTGTTGAAGGTGTCGCCGGCAAAGCCCATGCGCCAGCTGTCGCCGGTCTGTCCCGACAATTCGATCATGCACTCGCCGATCGACGCGATACCCTTGGCGGCCATGTGGGTCTATCCTTCTTAAGGTCTTGTTGCTGTAGCTTTTTGCGGCCGGCAGCGCCATGCTTGGCTGCCGGCGAATTTTGCGCCAGAAACGATTTCCCACAGGCAGGGCGGGACGCGACGAGCGGCCCGCGACGTTAGCAGCCGAAGAGGAACGGGTTTGGCATCGATATGGCGTTACATCCTTGCGGGTCTCGGCCTGGCCGCTTTGCTGGTCGGCATCATGGCCGCCGTCTATCTGACGCTGCCGCATTCGGCGTCCGGTCCGGACCTGTCGCGCTCCAAGAAGACAGCGAACGGGCTGTTCGTGGCGAGCTTCGAGCCGGAGCGCGGCGTCGTCCGGCAGGGGGAGCTGCAGTCTTGGATGCTGACGTTGAAAACCGCTGCCGGCGCGCCGGTCGAGGGGGCGGCCATCACCGTTTCTGGCGGCATGCCGCAGCACGATCACGGCCTGCCGACCAGTCCGCAGGCGACCGATTATCTGGGCGACGGGCGCTACCGTATCGACGGTATAAAATTCACGATGAGCGGCTGGTGGCAGCTGCACTTCGGTATCTCGGCGGCGGCCGGTTCCGATTCCGTCGTCTTCAATGTCGTGTTGTGAGCGGGCGATGAGGCGTCTGACGAGCGTTCCATGCCTGCTGGCCTTGGCCGCTCTTGCCTTGCTGGGCGGCTGCGGCGAGCCGCAATTCAGCGACGCCGAGAAGAAGGCCATCGCGTCACTGGCGCTGAACACGCTGCCGTCGTTGAAACCCGACACCACGAACCAGTATGCGGATGCGCCGGCGGCTGCCGCGCTCGGCTCGACCCTGTTCTTCGATGTCGGCATGAGCCGTGACGGCACGGTGTCCTGCTCGACCTGCCACAAGATCGACCGGCAGTTCCAGGACGACCTGCCGCAGGCGGTCGGCGTCGGCCACACCAACCGGCGCACCATGCCGCTGGCGGGCGTGGCGCGCAATCCGTGGTTCTTCTGGGACGGCAGGCGCGACAGCCTGTGGGCGCAGGCGCTAACGCCGCTTGAAAACCCGCTGGAACAGGCTGGCAACCGGGCCGCCTTCGCGCATTACATCAAGAAGCGGTTCGGCGAGCGCTATGAGCGCATTTTCGGATCGCTGCCCGACCTTTCCACCGTGCCGGCCAATGCCAGCCCGCTCGGCACCGATGCCGAGAAAACGGCGTGGAGCGCCATGCCCGCCGCTCAGCAAGATGACGTCAACCGCGTCTATGCCAATATCGGCAAGGCCATCGCCGCCTTCGAGCGTTCGATTGATCTTCAGCAGACGCGCTTCGACCGCTTTGCCATCGATCTCGGTACCGGCGCCAAGCCGGAAGGGGATGCTGCATTCTCGCCGGAAGAGATCCTCGGGCTGAAACTGTTCATCGGCAAGGCCAATTGCGTGACCTGTCACAACGGGCCGCGCTTCACCGACAACGGCTTCCACAACACCGGGGTGCCGCCGGTTGAAGGATTGCCGCCGGACCGCGGGCGCGTGGATGCCGTCGCGCAGGTCGACGCCGACCCGTTCAACTGCCTTGGCAAATTCCGCGACGGCGACGAGAGCGCCTGCCGCGAGCTGCGCTTCATGGTCAAGGACGGGCCGCAAATCATGCGCGCCTACAAGACGCCGTCGCTCAGGGGCGCCGCGACCCGGCCGCCCTACATGCATGCCGGGCAGTTCGCGACACTCGAGGAGGTGGTGGCGCATTATTCGAAGGCGCCGCCCAGCGTCGAAGGCGTATCTGAGGTGCACCCGCTCGACCTGTCCGAGCGCGAGCGCGCGGCGCTGGTGGCGTTCTTGAAAACGTTGTCGGACTAACGATCCTTGACAGTCTCCATCGCCACGAAAGTGGACGTCTGGGCGACATGGGGCAGCGCGGAAATGCGCTCGCCGAGCACCCGGCGATAGGCGGCGATGTCGGTGGTGCGGACCTTCAACAGATAGTCGAAGCTCGATGCCATCATGTGGCATTGCTCGATCTCCGGCACGCCCTGCACCGCGCGGTTGAAGGCGTCCAATGCCGCCGAGCGCGTGTCCGACAGCTTCACCTGGACGAAAGCGACATGGCCTTCGCCCATGCGTTCGCGGTCGATGACGGCGCGATAGCCTCGAATATAGCCGTCCTTCTCAAGCCGCTTCACGCGCGCCTGCACCGGCGTCTTCGACAAGCCGACCTTCAAAGCCAGTTCCGACATCGAAAGCCGGCCGTCGCGCCCGAGCGCGGCCAGGATGTTGCGGTCGATGCGGTCCAATTGGTCTTCGGCCATGGATTTGGCAGCCGTAACGATGGGAGATCGGCGTCTATGATAGTTCAATTGGCCTATCTTGTCGATTTCTTTGGACCGACTGAAAATCGCAGCTGTGCTAGCTTGCGCCATTCGGTCCGGCGGCCGCCAGACCGTTCGCTCACGCTCGCTTTATGGACCCGATATGCCGCTCGACGCCATCCGCCAGCAGATCCGCGCCAATTATTTGCCCGACGAAGACGAGGCGGTGAAGCGCCTGTCGGCGACGGCGGGCTTGTCAGCCGAGGAGCGCAGGGCGATCTCGGCGCGCGCGGCCGAATTGGTGCGCGCGGTGCGCGGCTCGACCGATCCCAGGCTGATGGAGGTTTTCCTCTCGGCCTATGGCCTGTCGACTAAGGAAGGCGTGGCGCTGATGTGTCTGGCCGAGGCGCTGCTGCGCGTGCCCGATACCGAGACGATGGACGATCTGATCGCGGACAAGATCGCGCCGCATGACTGGTCGGCGCATTCGGGCGGTACCAGCTCGATCTTCGTCAACGCCTCGACCTGGGCGCTGATGCTGACCGGCCGCGTGCTCGACGAAGGCGAGGGCGGCATCGAAGGCACGCTGCGCGCCATGGTGCGCAGGCTGGGCGAGCCGGTGATCCGCAAGGCGGTCGCCGCTGCGATGCGCGAGATGGGCGAGCAGTTCGTGCTCGGCCGCACCATCGCCGAGGCCGTCAAGCGCGGCCGGCCGATGACGCAGAAGGGCTATCTCTATTCCTTCGACATGCTGGGCGAAGCGGCCCGCACCGAGGCCGATGCGCTGCGCTACCACCGCGCCTATGCGGATGCGATCTCGTCGCTCGACTCCGGCTCGAACGGCCCCGACATCCGCTACAATCACGGCATTTCGGTCAAGCTCTCGGCGCTGCATCCGCGCTACGAGGTGGCGCAGCGCGAGACCATGCTGCCCGTGATGGCCGAGCGGCTTCTGTCGCTGGCGCTTGCCGCGCGGCATTCGCGCATGGGCCTCAACATCGATGCCGAGGAGGCCGACCGGCTCGATTTGTCGCTCGACGTCATCGAACGCGTTCTGGCGGAGCCGGAGCTCGGCGGCTGGGACGGTTTCGGCGTCGTCGTACAAGCCTACGGCCCGCGCGCGGCTTTCGCCATCGACTGGCTCTATGCGCTGGCGAAGAAATACGACCGCCGGATCATGGTGCGGCTGGTCAAGGGCGCCTATTGGGACACGGAGATCAAGCGGGCGCAGACGCTCGGGCTCTCCGGCTATCCGGTCTTCACCCGCAAGGCCAACACCGACGTCTCCTACATCGCCTGTGCCAAGAAACTGCTGTCGATGACCGACCGCATCTATCCGCAGTTCGCCACGCACAATGCGCACACGGTGGCGGCGATCCTGTCGATGGCGAAGGACCGCGACAGCTTCGAGTTCCAGCGCCTGCACGGCATGGGTGAGGCGCTGCATGAAACCGTGCGGCAGGCTGAGGGCACGCGCTGCCGCATCTATGCGCCGGTCGGCGCGCATTCCGACCTGCTGGCCTATCTGGTACGGCGTCTCTTGGAAAACGGCGCCAACTCCTCCTTCGTGCACCAACTGACCGACGAGGAAGTCGAGCCGGAGGAGATCGCGCGCGACCCGCTCACGGTTGTCGAGACGCAGGGTCCTGCCGCCAATCCGGCGATCGCGCGCCCCGCCGCGATCTTCGGCGCCGGACGCCGCAATTCCAGGGGCTTCGATATCAGCGACACAGTGACGCTCGCGGCCATCGACAAGGCGAGGGCGGAGTTCGCCGGAGCGGACCGCTGGCACGCCAAGCCGGTCACGCGAGCCGCCGGCTACGGCAAGCAGCGCCAGATCGTCAATCCAGCCAAGCCCGACGAGGTCGTCGGCACCGTGCATGAGGCGGCGGCCAAGCAGGTGGCGACCGCCGTCCGCATCGCCGTCGACGCGCAGCCCGCCTGGGCGAAGCGCCCCGTCGCCGAGCGCGCCGCGATCCTCAACCGCGCCGCCGACCTCTACGAGGCCAATGCGGCCGAGTTCTTCGCTCTCGCCACCCGCGAGGCCGGCAAATCGCTGGCCGACGGCGTCGCCGAGGTACGCGAGGCGGTCGATTTTCTGCGCTACTACGCGGCCGAGGCGGCGAACGCCGAAGCGGGTACGGAGGCGCGCGGCGCGATCGTCTGCATCTCGCCGTGGAACTTCCCGCTGGCGATCTTCACCGGCCAGATCGCCGCGGCGCTGGTCACCGGCAATTCGGTCATTGCCAAGCCGGCGGAGCAGACGCCGCTGATCGCGTTCCGCGCCGTCGAGATGCTGCGCGAGGCGGGCGTGCCGGAGGATGTCATCCAGCTTCTGCCGGGCGACGGGCCCTCGGTCGGCGCGCCGCTCACCGCCGATCCGCGCATCGCGGGCGTGTGCTTCACCGGCTCGACCGAGGTCGCCAAGCTGATCGAAAAGCAACTGGCCGAGACCGCGGCGCCCGATGCGATGCTGATCGCCGAGACGGGCGGCTTGAACGCGATGATCGTCGACTCGACCGCGCTGCCGGAGCAGGCGGTGCGCGACATACTCGCTTCCGCCTTCCAGAGTGCGGGGCAGCGCTGCTCGGCGCTGCGCGTGCTCTATGTCCAAAAAGACGTCGAGAAGAAGATGCTGGAGATGCTGAAAGGCGCGATGGAGGCGCTCAACATCGGCAATCCCTGGGCCATCTCGACCGATGTCGGGCCTGTCATCGACGACGAGGCGCAGGCTTCGATCAGCGACTATTGCAAGAAGAAGGGACTGGAGGGCCGGCTGATCGCGAAATTGGAAGCGCCGGCTTCCGGCCGCTTCGTCGCGCCGCATGTGTTCCGCGTCAAAGGCATCGAGGAGATGGAGCGCGAGGTGTTCGGTCCCGTGCTGCATGTCGCGACCTTCGACGCCGACGAGATCGACCAGGTGATCGCCGCCATCAACCGCAAGGGCTATGGGCTCACCTTCGGCCTGCATACGCGCATCGAGGGCCGCGTCCAGCATTTCGTCGACGGCATCCATGCCGGCAACATCTATGTCAACCGCAACCAGATCGGCGCCGTGGTTGGCTCACAGCCCTTCGGCGGCGAGGGGCTTTCGGGCACCGGCCCGAAGGCCGGCGGGCCGCATTATCTGCGCCGCTTCCGCAAGGGGCCGGAGGCCGGCACCGAGGTTGCCGACGGCCACAAGGTGACCGCGACCGAGCTCGCCGACAATCTGCCGGATCCGGCGCTCGGCGGCTGGTCGACGCGGCCGGACCGCGTGGCGATCCTGAGGAAGCATCTGCGCGGCAAGGGCGCGGCGGCAATCGCTGCCGCTGCCAGCCTCGATTTCGGCCAGGTCGACCTACCCGGGCCGACCGGCGAGGCCAACACGCTGTCGCTGGCGCCGCGCGGCCGGGTGCTTTGCCTTGGCCCGGATGCCGAGACGCTGCTTGCCCAGACGATCCAGGCGCTCGCGGCTGGCAATGCGGTGCTGGCGGTGGCGCCGGGCGCGCCGGCGGCGCTGTCGGCGCTGACCGGCAAGGGTCTGCCGCTGGCGGCCATCGACGGCCGGCCCCACCCGGTCGAGGCGCGCTCGCTGCGTGTCGATGTCGTCGCCTTCTCCGGCACGCCGGAGGCGGCGCGAATCGTGCGCAAGGTGATCGCCGAGCGCGCCGGGCCGATCGTGCCGCTGGTCAGCGAAGTGCTGAACCCCGCGGCCTACGCGCATGAGCGCGCGGTCTGCGTCGACACCACGGCGGCCGGCGGGAACGCCAGCCTGCTTGCCGCAGCTTAGGCGCAAAAACGATCTATCGAAGGCGCGTGTTAAGCGCCTTCCACAACTGAAAAGCCCTCGAATTGCGGGTGGCCGAGATAGTGCAGTTTCGAGCCGCCGGCGTTGCGATGGGCGGCGCGGAAATTTTCCGATTTGGTCCAGGCGACGAAATCGTCCTGGCTGGCCCAGACCGTGTGCGAGGCAAACAGCGTGTAGCCCTCGGTCTCGTTGACCGGGCCGCGCAGCAGGTGGAATTCCTTGAAGCCTTTCATCTCCGAGAGGCTGGAATCGCGGTTCTTCCAGACGTCCTCGAAGGCTTCTTCCGAGCCGTTCTGGACCTTGAAGCGGTTCATGGCGATGTACATTGGCTTCCTTTCGAAATGGCGAGTCGAGGGTGATGATCTGGGGGCAGAGGCCTTCAAAACGGACCGATCGCGCCGGTGAATTCCAGGCGGTTTCCGATCTTCGCCGGGATGGGAGGGAAGGGCGCCGCCTTGCGCACGAAGCCAAGGACGATCTGATCGAAAGTGTCCGAACCTGAGCTTTCGACGATACGCAGCTCGTCTATGGTGCCCTGTTTGCCGATGACGAAAGTGACGACCGTGTTGCTGCGTGCCGACGCCTGCAGCGAAGGCGGGACGGCCCGGTAGACGCGGCCGAGCTTGCGGATCACATCGCTGCGGTAATTGTCTTCCGCCTTGGTGCCCGCCTCGTTCTGCCTTTTGCCTTTGCTGACCGCCGGCTCGGACCGGGTTTGACCATCGGCAGCGCCGCTCTTTTCAGCCGTTAGCGGGTTAGCGGCCGCCGGCCTTGCGGCGGGGACCGGCGGCTGTGCCGGCGTCGGCGGATGGCTGGGGTTTTGCTGCTGTTGAGCAGGGGTGGGTTCGGGAGACTTCGTGTGCGGCGCTACGCTGTCGGTGTCGTTTCGAGGCGCGTCGGCGACGAGTATGTCCGGATCGACCGGGGGCTTGTTGGACTCGGCTCGTGTTTTCGCGGCTTTGACCGGCGGCGTCTTTTCAGTCGGCGGCGCCGCTTCGGCTGGCGGCATCGGTTTCACCGGCGGCCGGGGAGGCGGCACCAAGGCAACGTTGATC
Organism: Mesorhizobium sp. WSM3859; assembly: GCF_002295065.1. Taxonomy (GTDB): domain Bacteria; phylum Pseudomonadota; class Alphaproteobacteria; order Rhizobiales; family Rhizobiaceae; genus Mesorhizobium. The sequence goes on along the minus strand of NZ_NSGG01000001.1, from coordinate 288,762 downwards.
GACTGCTGCTCGGGATTGAGGGCGCTGCCGGCAACGTTGGCGCCGGATCGGTCGCTGCCTTCCGCCTGGGTCGGATCCTGGAGATTGGCCTTCGACCCCGGCGAGATCAGGAAGGCCACGGCCACCACTCCGTGGACCAGGCATGAGGCGGCAATCGCCATCGTCCACTTGCCATGCTCGCCACGCGGGCGTGGTCCGGCCAACGCCTCGCCGGGAGCGGCCGTCAAAACGCTGTCGGTGTCGGGAATGTCGCTGGTGTCCTGCATGGCGCGGGCCGGAAGCTGCCGCGACAAGCGGGACATTGTCAAATCAAGATCGCTTGCCGCAAGCTTCGCGATACGGATCCCTGGCAAGGGCCAGAAGACAGCGTTGCGCGCGAGCGCCGGCTCCATCCCCATGACCGGTTCAGGCCCCGAAAGCGATGGCGGTCCTGGTGGATGTCTTCAACGCGCGCATGCAGGCCGCCGGCTCGACGCCGGTACCGGCGCATTCGGTCGCGCTGTTGATCAGCACGCGGCCGAGCTTGCCGCAGTCGGCGCCGGCGAGGTCGAAGCGCGTGACCTTGGTCTTGCCGGCGGGCAGGTCCTTGAAATCGAGCACTGTGAGGCGGTCGACAACGCCGGCCTCATTGAACAACGCGATCTCGAACGCGGCCTTCGACAGGTCGGCGCCGAGCGCGTTGTTGACGACGAAGGTCAGCCGGCAGCCTTTTTCCGAAGGCTGCGCGGCATTGAGCTCGAGACTGAGAGCCGGGGCCGGCGCGGACTGGGCCCACGCCGGCGCCAGACCGAGCGACATCGCCAGCGCCGAGGTCAAGAGGCGAAGCGGTGTCGTCGAGCTTTTCATCCCTCAGCCCCCGAAGCGCATGGTTGCCGCCAGCTTCAGCGTGACGCCGGGCTCGTAGAGGACGGCGGTCGTGCTGCCGTTGAGCGGGTTGGTGTATTTGACGTCGAACAGATTGTCGGCGCGGAAGTCGAGCTTGAGATTGTCGGTCGCCTGGTAGCTGGCGAAGGCGTTGACCAGCGTGAACTCCTTGGCCACCGGATTGCCCTTGGGCTTGCCGTTGTACTGCACCTCGCCGCCGACGGTCAGCTTGTCCTCGAGGAAGCGCAGCCCGAGCTGAGCCGTCACCTGCGAGGAGGGGATGGTGGCGAGGTCGGCGCGCTCGCCTTCATAGGAGATGGTGTGGCCGTTGATGATCGAGGCCGACAGGCCGGCATAGCCCCAGCCGGCGTCGTAGACGCTTTCCAGCTCGAAGCCGTTGATCTTGGCCTTGGCGAAGTTCTGGTACTGGAAGCAGATCGGAATGCCGGGGCCGAACGGACAGCCGCTGGTCGGGTCGAAGGGCGAGAGCGTCACGCCGTCGATGTAGTCGTCGACATTGTTGTTGAAATAGGCGGCCTTGAGCCGCAGCGCGTCGCCACCCTCGATGACGTCGTTCTGCTTGTAGTTGACGCCGAATTCGATCGTCTTGCCGGTCTCGGGCTTCAGGTTCGGATTGGGCAGGAACGGGAAGCTGACGCCGGCCGGATGGTTGCCGCTGATCAGCGTCTCGGTCAGCGATGGCGAGCGATAGCCTTCGGCGTAGGTGCCATAGAATTGCAGGCCGGCCAGGCCGACGGTTTCAAAGGGCGAGATGCCGACGGTGATGCGCGGCGACACCCGGTCGCCGGAGGTCTCGTTCGTATCGTCCTTCAGGCTGTAATTGTCGTAGCGCAGGCCGCCAATGACCTCGAGCCATTCCCAGGTCAGCTTGTCCTGGATGTAGGCGCCGGAGACGTTGCGCTTGCCCGACGGCGTATAAAAACTATCGCCGCCGGCGCTGCCGCCGGTATCGACATCGTCGCCAACCCAGTCGCCGCCATAGGTCAGTTCATGGGCGACACTCGCCGTCTCGAAGCGCGACGTGTTCCAGATGTCGATGCCGGTCGTGCCGACATCGAAGGTGGACAGCGAGCCGGCCGGCAGCACCACGGGCAGGCCGGTGGTCGGATCGAAGCGGTTCTGCGCGGTGAGCGTCGTCAGGTCGAGATTGGTCTTGTTGTAGGAAGCGTTGATGTGGAGGTCGAGCCAGCTCTTGGCATCGTCGGTGATGTTGTAGCGGGCGGTAAAAGTGTTCGACTTGAGGTCGACGTCGTTGGCGGGCACGCCGCCGCTGGTCTCGGTCCAGCCGTCCTTGGAGCCGACCCAGCCAAGCTTCAATTCGCTGTTTTCGGTCGGGCGTATGGCGGTCTTGAGCAGGCCGCTCAGCACGTCGAAACCGGTGCCGGCAACGGTGTCGCCGCCGCCGTTCTTGTAGTCGCCATAGTCGCGGTAGACGATGTTGCCGAGAACATCCCAGTTGTCGTTGATCTTGTAGGCGCCGGTGGCGCTGGTGGTCCAGCCCTTGCCATTGCTTTCATAGCGCCCGGTCAGCGAGCCGGCCCAGGTCTCTTCCGGCTTGAGGAAATCGGCTGCGTCCTTGGTGTCGAAGAAGACGACGCCGCCGATGGCGCCGGAGCCGTAGGTGTTGGCGACCGGACCGCGGATGACGTCGACCGACTTGATGAGCTCGGGATCGACATAGAAGGTCGACTGCGTGCCGTGGTCGGAGCGTTGGAAATCCTGCCTTGCGCCGTCGACAATGACCGCGACGCGGCCGAAGTCCTGCAGGCCGCGAATGTTGATGCTGGAAGAGACGCGGCGCGCGTCGGCCTGCACGGCTACGCCGGGCACTCCGAGCAGCATTTCGTTCGGCGTGGTCGCCATACGGCGGTCGAGCTGCTCCTGGTCGACATGGCTGGCCGAGGCCAGCGACTGGATCGCCGTTTCGCCCGTGCGGCTGATGACGAGGATCTTGTCGAGAAGGGTTCCTTCGGCGGCGGCCGCCTCATTAACCTTCGCTTTCTGATCGGCCTGCTGGTCGGCTGCCGGCCGCGCGACCTGTTGAGCTTTTGCCGCCGATACGCTGATCGCGATCGCAGCCGCTCCGGCCATCAAGATGGCAATGCCGCTTGCCATCGATCGGAAGCCCGGACCCGCATTATTGCCCGCCAGGCCCGTCCGTCCCCAAGTAACCAACCCCATGCCCCAACTCCAGATTTTCAGGCTCGTAGCTGGCTGGCCACTGGCTCGCTCGCATTTTTGATCACGTCCGGCGTCTTAAATGTTGACTCATTTACTCCGGTAATGCACTGACTAGTAAACATGATTATTCGAGTCAAGAATTGAATCGGCATTTTATGAGGCTGCGGCCAAGGTGGCCGTCAGAGGAAAGGGACCGACCCGATGAACACGCACAATCCCAACGATTTCCGCTATCGCGTTCGCCGTCCGGAAGACACGCAGATGCGTTACGAACGGGTGCCGTTGGCGGTGAGGACGCTCTCCAGCAACACGCTGTTCCAGGGCGAGCATGAGATCGGCATCGAGCATCACGGCGCGCTCTATCGTCTGAAGATCACCCGCCAGGGCAAGCTGATCCTCAACAAGTGACCGCCATCGGCGGGCGATGGACGAACATCAGGCAATACAGGTGAACGACATGGACCAGCGCGTAAAACCGGCGCCGGAGGAAATCCGGCGGGCGCGAGAAGAAAATCCGAAAATGCGGGAGCGCGATCTTTCGGCGCAACTGGGCATTTCGGAAGCGGAACTGGTCGCGGCGCAATGCGGCATCAGCGCGGTGCGTGTCGAGCCGCGCGTCAACGACCTTTTGACCGGCCTCGAGGCGGTCGGCGAGGTAATGGCGCTGACGCGCAACGAAAGCGCGGTGCACGAGAAAATCGGCGTCTACGACAAGGTCGTCACCAGCAACCATAACGCCATGGTGCTTGGCGAAAACATCGACCTGCGCATCTTCCCGAAAATCTGGGCGCATGGCTTCGCCGTAGAGAAGCGCGACGATGGCGAGATCCGCCGCAGCCTGCAGTTCTTCGACGCGGCGGGCGAGGCGGTGCACAAGGTGCATCTGCGCCCGGCCTCCAACCTCTATGCCTACCAGAAACTGGTGGCGAGCCTCGAATCGTCGAACCAGGAACCGATCGTCGCGATCCTCCCAAGCGCCGCGGAAGGAGAGGGCGAGGGGCAGGGTTCGGTTGCCTCGACCGACGATCTGCGCGACCGCTGGAGCCGACTCACCGACGTGCATCAGTTCTTCGGCATGCTGAAGACGCTGAAGCTCAGCCGCCGCGAGGCGGTGCGCATGGTGGGCCAGGACTATGCCTGGCTGCTCGGCAATGATGGGGTGAGCGCCATGTTCCATCACGCCGCTGCAGGCGAGATGCCCATCATGTGCTTCGTCGGCAATCGCGGCTGCATCCAGATCCATTCCGGCCCGGTCAAGTCGGTCAAGCCGATGGGGCCGTGGATCAACGTGCTCGACGAGACCTTCCACCTGCATCTGAGGACCGATCACATCCACGAGGTCTGGGCGGTGCGAAAGCCGACCAAGGACGGCCATGTCACCTCGCTGGAGGCCTATGACGCCAATGGCGGCATGATCATCCAGTTCTTCGGCAAGCGTCATGAAGGCGAAAGCGAGCGCGAGGACTGGCGTTTTCTCGCCGAGAAACTGCCGCGCATTCCCAGCCCGACCGCTGCATGAGGCCGCACCCAATGCGCTTTGTTCTCAATTTCCGCGCGGCGGCTGCGCCGATGCTCGGTGTCCTGCTTGCCGTCGCCATGCAACCTGCCAAGGCGGAAGAAGGCAGAACCGTTTTTTCAAACACCTCGCGAGTCGCCTCCGTAGGCGGATCGATCACCGAGATCGTCTACGCGCTCGGCGAGGAGGGCCGTCTCGTCGCCCGCGATTCGACCAGCGATTATCCCGAGGCGGCGGCGAAGCTGCCGGATGTCGGTTACATGCGCGCGCTCTCGCCCGAGGGCGTTCTGTCGGTCAATCCGACCGGAATCCTGGCGCTGCAGGGCAGCGGCCCGAAGGAAGCGGTCGACGTGCTGAAGAAGTCGAGCGTGCCTTTCATCGAGGTGCCGGACCACTACAATCATGAGGGCATCCTCGAAAAGATCCGCATCGTCGGCAAGGCGCTGGGGGTCGATGCCAAGGCGGAGAAGCTCGCCGCAGAAACGGACGCGAAGCTGACGGCGGCGGAAAAGCAGACGGCTGCGATCAAGGAGCGCAAGCGCGTGTTGTTCGTGCTGTCGACGCAAGGCGGCAAGATCCTTGCCGCGGGCAGCGACACGGCGGCCGACGGCATCATCAGGCTGGCCGGCGCGGTCAACGCCGTCGAGGGCTTTTCCGGCTACAAAGGGATGACGGACGAGGCGATCGTCAGCGCCAGGCCGGATGTCATCCTCACGATGAAAGGCGGCGGGCCGCCGATCTCGGAAGACGAGCTGTTCGCCAATCCCGCCGTCGCCTCGACGCCGGCAGGCACGAACCGCAAGATGATCAGCATGTGGGGCGGCTATCTGCTCGGCTTCGGCCCGCGCACGGCCGAAGCGATCCACGATCTTGCCGTCGCGCTCTATGGCAACCAGGTCACGGACTGAGCGGCGATGTTCCAACAGTCCATTGCCGGCGCGGCAGGCAGGGTAGTGGCGGCCGAGGGCGACCGCTCGGCTCGAGCAAGGGCAGTCATCGCGCTTTTGTGCCTGGCGCTGACCCTTTCCGTGTTCCTGTCCCTGACGTCGGGCGCTTCCGATGCGTCCGCCGTCCGCGTCATCCGCGACTGGGTCACCGGGGCCGTGCCGGCGGATGCGGCGCTTGCCGCGCGCGACCAGCTGATCGTCTACGACATCCGCATGCCGCGCGTCTTGCTCGGGGTGCTGATCGGGGCCGCGCTCGCGGTTTCCGGAGCGGTGATGCAGGGCCTGTTCCGCAACCCGCTTGCGGACCCCGGCCTGATCGGCATCTCAGCCGGATCGAGCCTCGGCGCGGTCGCCGTCATCGTGCTCGGCGCTACCTGGCTTGCGCCCGTCACGCTTGCGTTCGGCACGCTCGCCTTGCCGTTGGCGGCCTTCTTCGGCGGGCTGGTGGTGACGTTGCTGCTTTATGCCGTCGCCACGCGCCAGGGGCGGACATCGGTTGCCACCATGCTGCTTGCCGGCATCGCCATCAGCGCCCTTGCCATGGCGCTGACGGGCGTCCTCATCTTCATGGCCGACGACCGGCAACTGCGCGATCTGACCTTCTGGCAGCTCGGGTCGCTCGCCGGCTCGACATGGCCGAAGGTCGGCACCGTGGGACCGGTGATCATCCTGGCGCTGGCCGCGATGCCGTTCCTGTCGCGCGGCCTCAATGCGCTGGCGCTGGGCGAGGCGACGGCGAGCCATCTGGGCATCCCGGTGCAGCGGTTGAAATACATAGCGATCGTCGGGGTGTCGGCGGCGGTCGGCGCTTCGGTCGCGGTCAGCGGCGGCATCGGCTTCGTCGGCATCGTGGTGCCGCATGTCCTGCGGCTCGCGATCGGGCCGGACAACCGATATTTGCTGCCGGCTTCCGCTCTGCTCGGCGCCTCGCTGCTTCTGCTTGCCGACGCGGTTGCCCGCACCATCGTCGCGCCGGCCGAACTGCCGATCGGCATCGTCACCGCGATTGCCGGCGCGCCGTTCTTCCTGTGGATCCTGCTGCGCAAGCGCGGCATCGTCGATTTGTGAGGCCGCGATGATCGAAGCGCGCGACATCTCCGTGGCGATCGGCGGCAAACGCATCGTCTCGCATGTCGATTTCGCCGCGATTCCAGGCGAGGTCTCGGCCATCGTCGGGCCGAACGGATCCGGCAAGACGACGTTGCTCAAGGCGCTGACCGGCGAGCTCGCCTATACCGGCACCGTCACGCTCAACGGCCGCGACCTCGCTTCGATGAAACCGATGGAGGCGGCGACGCTGCGCGCCGTGCTGCCGCAGGCCACGGCGCTGTCCTTCCCGTTCACTGTGCGCGAGATCGTGCGCCTCGGCCTGATCGGCGGGCGCTCGGGCGTGCTGCCCGGCGAGGATGCCCGGCTACCTGAGCGGGCACTGGCGCGTGTCGATCTCGACGGCTTTGCCGGGCGCTTTTACCAGGAGCTTTCCGGCGGCGAGCAGCAGCGCGTGCAGCTTGCCCGCGTGCTCTGCCAGGTGTGGGCGCCGGTGCTGGAAGGGCGGCCGCGCTATCTCTTCCTCGACGAGCCGGTCTCCAGCCTCGATGTCAAGCACCAGCTCATCATCATGAACATCGCGCGCGATTTCGCCCGGCGCGGCGGCGGCGTGGTGGCGATCCTGCACGACCTCAATCTGACAGCCATGTATGCCGACCGGATTTTCGTGCTCTCCCGCGGCCGGTTGGCGGCAGCCGGTGCACCAATGGACGTGCTCAATGACGAGCTGATCGAAAACGTGTTCGACTGCAGGCTGAAGGTCGGCGCGCTGCCCGCCGGAAGCGTGCCGTTCGTATTGCCGCAGTCCGCCGCCTAGGCAGCCGGGGCGCGCTGTTCCAGAAGGTCGATGCCGAGCAGGTGGCGCACATTCGGGCGCGCGGCGATCAGGTCGGCGATCGTGTAGCGGGAAAGCACGGCGAAGAAGGCGTTGAGCGCCTCGCGCAGCGCCGAATTCAGGGCGCAGCTGTCGACCAGCGGGCATTCGGCGGCGTCGTTCTCGAAGCACTCGGCCATGGCGAAGCTCTCTTCGGTGACGCGCACGACATCGAACAGGCTGATCTGCTCGGCCGGACGGCCGAGCCTGACACCGCCGTTGCGGCCACGCACGGTTTCGACAAGGCCGGCCTCGACCAGCGGCTGCAGGATTTTGAACAGGAAAAGTTCCGACACCGAATAGGCGGCGGCGATCTCGGGGATGCGGCTCAGCCTGTCGGTATTTGCGGCGCAATACATCAGGATGCGCATCGCATAATTGGTCTGGCGCGTGAGCCGCATGGTATCCTCGCGAAAATATTAGCTTAAAGCCGAATATGGCCCATAGTTTGGAACAATTCCAGACTGGACCGGACCATAGCTGAATAATCGTGTCAACTTTTTGTGCGCGCCCGCGCCGATGGCGTCCCGATATGGCTCCTGAGATTCGAGCGAGCGCTTCGCAGGCGCAGGCATAATGCGCGTCGCGCTGAAGCGGATTCAGGCGACGCGCTTTAAGTCTTTGTTTTTATGCATGTCGTTTTCCCAAAACCGCTGCGCACTTTTGGGCGACATGCACTAGATAGAGGCGGGTGCAAACAGGAAACGGCCTTTTCATGTCTCAATCAGCTCCGGCTCTCGCGCCGGTTCGATTCGACACCGATGCGCAGGCAAAGCGCTCGGCGCTGCGGCGGACCAAGTTCATCGCTGCGGCCGCGCTTGCGCTCTGCATCCTCGTCTTTGCGCTGGCGAAGTCCTTCCAGGCTGCCTATCCGTGGCTCGGCTTCGTTGCCGCTTTCGCCGAGGCGGCGACCATAGGCGGCATCGCCGACTGGTATGCCGTGGTGGCGCTGTTCAGGCGGCCGCTCGGGCTGCCCATTCCGCATACGGCGATCATTCCGGAGAACCAGCATCGCATCGCCGACAATCTCGGCCGCTTCATCGAGGCCAATTTCCTGGCGCCGGAGCCGGTGCGCGAAAAGCTCGCCGAGGTCGACTTCGCCGCTCTGGTCGCCGACTGGCTGGCCGACGCCGAGCGAGCCGCCGGCCTGTCGCGATTCGTCGCGCGGCTGGTGCCGCAGACATTGACGGCGGTGGAGCAATCCGGCCTGCGCGACTTCGTCACCAGCCGCATGCTGGAGCAGATCGAAAAAGTGCCGCTGGCGCCTTTGGCCGCCGACCTTCTATCGGCGCTGACCGACGATCGCCGCCACCAGAAGCTGTTCGATGAGTTCACGCGGGTGGTTGGACGTTTCCTCAACGACGAGCAGGCGCTGGCGACCATGCGCGAAAAGATCCGCGAGGAACTGCCGTCGCTGTTCAACCTGTTTCGCACGGATGCGTATCTCCTGAAGAAGATCGTCGCTTCGGCGGGCTCGCTGCTGGATGAGGTGAGGGCCGATCCCGATCACCTGATGCGCGCCGAATTCGACCGTTTCGCGCTCGCCTTCATCGAGCGGCTCAGGACCTCGAAGCAATATGCGAGGCGCGCCGAGAAGCTGAAGCGCGATTTTCTCGGCCGCCCGGAGGTTAGGGCGCTGGCCGGCGATGCCTGGGCGAGCCTGCGCCTGTTCATCGAGCAGGACGCGAATGCGGAGAAGTCGACGATCCGCGAGCACCTCGCCAACATGTTCGTCGAGGTCGGCCGGCATCTGGCCGACGACGCGCAGATCAGGGCCGACATGAACCAGGGCTTTGTCGTGGCGCTGTCCTCGTTCGTGGAAAGCCAGAAGAGCGGCGTGTCGACATTTATCGCCGACCAGGTCAAGCGCTGGGACCTTGTGCAGCTGACGCGGCTGATCGAGACGAATATCGGCAAGGACCTGCAATATATCCGCTTCAACGGCATGATCATCGGCGGGCTTGCCGGCTTGGCGCTCTATACGGCGGAGCGGCTGTTTCTGGTCAATTGACGCCGGCCCGGCGTGCACTATTCTGCCTTGGGTCTTAAGCAATTCCGGACGGAAGGCTACGGCAAAGTCGCCGAGCCTAACCGTTACACACTTTTCCTGGAATTGCTCTTGGGACGCCGCGAACGCGGCAAACGGGAGGCAGGCATGGCAAAACAACCGCAATCCGACTCGTTCCTCGACATGTTCAGCAGGTTCGGCCGCGACCTGAAACTGCCGAATGTCGATGTCCAGGCGATCCTCGATCATCATCGCAAGAACCTCGAAGCCCTGGAAAAGTCGGCGAGGGCAGGCGCGGCCGGCGCCTCCTCGGTGCTGGCGAGGCAGCATGAGATGGTGCAGAATGCCATCAACGAGATCACGCGGATGGCGCAGAACTACCAGACGCCCGGCAACCCGCAGGATCTGATGAGCAAGCAGGCTGAATTTGCCCGCAAGTCGTTCGAGACGACGCTGAAGAACGCCAGCGAAGTGGCTGACCTTGTGCGGAAATCCAGTACTGAATCGATCGAGATCCTGCGCGACCGGATCAGGGATGCGATGGCGGAAATCCGCGCCGGCTACGAAAAGAAATAGGTTATCCGGCGGTTTCGGGCCATCGTCGACGCGCATGCGATGCAACCGGTCCATGCGCAGGCGCGTTCTCCGCTTGCCGTGAAAGCTTCAACTCTACCGGCGAAAATTGCGAAGCGGCGAATTGACAGAGGCTGCCGCTTCATGGTCGGGAGACAGGCAAGAGTGACGGGAAAGCCGGAATGACCGAACCACGGCGGAGAACGCCGCCGACTTTTGAACAGTTGCGCACGATGTCCGGGCAGGAGCTCGGCGTGTCCGATTGGACGACGGTCGACCAGCGGCGCATCGACCAGTTCGCCGAATGCACGGGCGACCATCAGTGGATCCATGTCGATCCCGAGCGGGCAAAGCGGCAGAGTCCGTTCCGCACCACGATCGCGCATGGCTATCTGACCTTGTCGATCATCGGCGCGCTGGCGCTGGAGATGGGCATCGTGCCGGAAAACACGCAGGCCGCCTTCAACTACGGCTTCGACAAGGTGCGCTTCCTGGCGCCGGTCAAGGCCGGGGCGCGCATCAGGCTGCGCACCACGCTGCTGTCCATGGAAGATCGCGGCCCCGGCCAGTATCTGATGAAGGCCGCCAACACCGTCGAGATTGAAGGCGAGCAGAAGCCGGCGCTGACCGCGGAGACGCTGGTGATGATGTATGAGCGCCGCAAACGGGCAGGCGCTTAGAGGCCGTTTGGAAATTCTACTCCGGCGGCCATCGCCAGAGCGAATTTCGAAACAGCCTCTCGGCCGCAGTCATCCATGATAGCCAAGGCAGATTGCACCTAGCGCGACAACGCCGCAGGCCGCAATGCGCTTCGGCGTCAGCGTTTCTCCCAGGAAAAGCCGTCCAATCAGCGCCGCGAAAACCACGCTCGTCTCGCGGATGGCCGTGATCGGACCGGCCGGCCCGAGCACGAAGGCCGCAACCACGGCGCCATAGGCAATCAGGGCGAAAATCCCGCCGCCAAGCGCCTTCAGCGCGTCGGGCGAACGAAAGTCCACCGTGAGCTTGCCGCGGCAGAGGATGAAGGTGACCGGCAGCAGCACGCCGTAGACCAACAGCACCCAGGCCGTGTAGGCGCCTGAGCTTCCCGCCGATCGGACGCCGATGGCATCGACCGTCGCATAGGCGGCGATGATCGCGCCGGTCGCCAGGGCATACAGGATCGATGTGGTTGCCGCGCGCCCTTTGCCAAGCGAAAGGCTCATGATGCCGAGCGCGGCAAGAACGACGCCAAGGGTCTGAAGCGTGCTCAGGCGCTCGCCCGCCACAATGAAACCGCCAATCGCTACCAGGAGCGGCACCGAGCCGCGAACGATCGGGTAGACCTGTCCCAATTCACCGTAACGGTAGGCTGCCACCAGAAAGAGGCTGTAGCCGACCTGAAGGCATGCCGAGAGAACGATATAGGGCCAGGCCGATGACATCGGCAGGGGATGGAAGATCGCCAGCGGAACGGCGGCGATCGTCGCCGAGAAGCTCATGACCGTGACGGTCCACAGCCTGTCGCTGCCGGTTCGCAAGAAGGCATTCCAACTGGCATGCAGGATCGCGGCGAACAGTGCCAGGCCGATGACTGTCGCGCTCATTGCGGTCTCCCCCGCGCGGCGAGAATGGCCATTGCCGCCTTGCGGGCGTCGCGAATGGCCAAGTCTGGCTGCCCCATCCGGGCCATCAGCGTCGCGCCTTCGATCAGCATCAGCAGGGCGGCCGAAGTGCTGTCGGCCTCGTCGGCGGGCATCCTCTCTTCGAGGATCATCCGCATGCGCCGCTTGAGGTCGTTCTTCTGCCTGGCGGCGGCCTGAAAGACCGGGTGCGCCGGATCGCCGAACTCGGCCAAGGCATGCGCGAACAGGCAGCCGTGGAAATCGGCGCTGTGGAACCATCGACCGTACCAGTCGAAGATTATGCCGATTTTCTGTTCGGGCGTGGCCGCCTGTTCTGCGAGACGGTCGAGTTGACGCTCGAAGCGCCCCGCACGGTAGGCCAGGACCTCAACCATCAAATCGTCCTTGCTGGGAAAGTGCCGGTACATGGTCATCTTGGCCACGTCGGCTTCGGCGATGATGCGGTCGATGCCGGTGGCGTGAAAGCCCAAGCGCTTGAACAACGCATAGGCGGTTTCAACGATGTGCCGGCGCTTGTCCGTTCTGGTCGGTTCGGTCATGATAGCAACGGTAGTAAGACAGGTCTGTCTATCTATGCCTTGCGCGATGAGGCCTGTCAATTGCCCGGTTGGGCCGAAGGGCGGGAGGCAAGCGCAATCCGGCGTCCGGTTTTGAGCCCGCGAGATCGCCTGGGCAATCGACGGTCGCGCTACGCGGCTTTGCGGCGCGATGCCGCCATCGCCTTGTCCAGGGCCCTGAAAATGCGCTGATCTTCGCATTGCGCCACGTTGAAGCGCATGAAGCGGCCGGCGGTGTGCGACAGGCTGAAGGCATTGCCGGGCGCCAGCACTACATTGTCCGAAAGCGCATGGCGCGCGACATCTGCGGCATCGATGCCGTCGGGCAGGCGGCACCAGAGGAACATGCCGGCAGGCTGGTCGATCCAGGGCGTGACGCCCATCGCCTTCAGCCGGCCGGCGGTCTCGGCCATCGCGCGCGACAGGCGCGTGCGCAACTGCTCGACATGCTTGCGGTAGCTGCCGTCCTTCAACAGGGTCAGCACCAGTTCGGCGGACAACCGCGCACCGCCGAATGTCGTGGCGATCTTGAGATCGGTCAGGCCCTCCATCCAGTCGGGGGGCGCCGCGATGAAGCCGCAGCGCACCGAGGCCGACAGCGTCTTGGAGAAGGAGCCGATCTGGACGACGCGCTGCAGTCCGTCGAAGGCCGCGAGCCTGGGGGCAGGGCTGTGCTCGAAGTCGGCGAAGATATCGTCCTCGACAATGGTGAGGTCCGCCTGGTCGGCGAGCTTGAGCAGCCGATGCGCGGTGACCGGCGACAGGATCGCGCCCGTCGGGTTGTGGATGCCGGAATTGGTGATGTAGAGGCGCGGCCGCAGCTCGGCGAGCGCGGCGGCGAAAAGCTCGATATCCGGTCCCGAAGGCGTATAAGGCACGCCAACTACTTTGGCCTGATGGGCGCGCAACAGCGCGTGAAAGTTGAAATAGCAGGGATCGTCGACCAGGACCGTGTCGCCGGGCTCGATCAGGTAGCGGCACAAAAGGTCGATCGCCTGGGTGCCGCAGTCGGTCAGCATGATCTGGTCCGGCGAGACCTCGACGCCATGCTCGGCCATGCGCCTTGCCAGCAATTGGCGCAGCGGCGGCAGGCCAAGCGGCGTGCCGTAGTCCGCAAGCACCACGTCGTCCGCGCGGGCCGCGCTGCGCAGCGCCTGGCGCAAGCCGGCCTGCGGCATCCAGGACGCCGGCAGCCAGCCGCAGCCGGGCTTCAGCATCTCCTCGCCCGCTTCCAGCGATTGCCGCGACACCCAGAGCGGGTCGACGGCGCGGTCAAGCCGAGGGCCGATCTCGGCCAGCGACAATGGCGCAAGCTGGCCGGCCGCGTAGAAACCCGAGCCTGGGCGCGAACGGATCGTGCCTTCGGCGGCGAGGCGCTCATAGGCTTCGACCACGGTCGATTTCGAAACCTGCATCGATTTGGCCATGGCCCGTATCGACGGCAGGCGGGCTCCGGGCGTCAGCGTGCGCGCCGCGATACGCTGGCGGATTGCCGCCATGACGGTTTCGACGAGGGTGGCACCGCTGGCATTTGGGCCCGATGTGTCCATCTGTACTTCCCTGCCGACCATTACAGTTCTGTAGAATTGTACTCCATTGTCTCTGGCGACACCATGGCCCGCGCCGCTACGGAAGCGCAAACGGAGCAGATCATTGGAAAAGAGTTTCGACGGCTGGCTCAGCGGCTTCATCGGGGTGCTGATCTTCAGCGGATCGCTGCCGGCGACGCGGGTGGCGGTGATGGATTTCGACCCGACCTTCCTGACGGCGGCCAGGGCGGCGATCGCCGGTCTGCTCGGGATTGCGATGCTGCTGCTGTTCCGCGAGAAACGTCCGGAGCGAGGAGATCTGGTCTCGCTGGCCGTCGTGGCGCTGGGTGTCGTGGTCGGCTTCCCGTTGCTGACGGCGCTGGCGCTGAAACATGTCACTTCGGCGCATTCGATCATCTTTGTCGGCCTGCTGCCGCTGGCGACCGCGATTTTCGGCGTGCTGCGCGGCGGCGACCGTCCGCGCCCGGCCTTCTGGCTGTTCTCGTGCCTGGGAAGCGCTTTGGTGGCCGGCTTTGCCCTGGCGCAAGGCGTGACCGCGTCGCCGGTCGGCGACGGCCTGATGCTTGGCGCAATCATCGTCTGCGGGCTGGGCTACGCCGAAGGGGCCAAGCTGTCGCGCAAGCTCGGCGGCTGGCAGGTGATCTGCTGGGCGCTGGCGCTGTCGCTGCCGGTCATGCTGGCGTTGAGTCTCGCGACGCTGCCGCCGTCCTTCGCGGCCATCGGTTCCAACGCCTGGATCGGCCTCGCCTATGTCTCGCTGTTCAGCATGCTGATCGGCTTCGTGTTCTGGTATCGCGGCCTGGCGCAAGGCGGCATCGCCGCCGTCGGTCAGTTGCAATTGCTGCAACCCTTCTTCGGCCTTGCGCTGGCGGCGACCCTGCTGCGCGAAAAGGTCAGCCCGATGATGGTGGTCGTCACGCTCGGCGTCGTGGCCTGCGTGTTCGGGGCGAAGAGGTTTGCGCGGTGAGCGCTTCCGCCGAGCTCACCGAGGCTGCTTGCCTATGTTCGGCAAAGGAGGGCAGTAGGAGGTATCGGCAACGTTTTCGCGATCCTCGTAACGCTTGACGAACTTCCGCCCCGTCCACTCGAAATCTTGACGCACGCACACCGGATTTTCGGAGGGCTGCGCCCAGGCAACCCTCATCAGCCGGCTCCTCAGATAGTATTCCAAATCCAACTGGTAGCCCCCTGGGATCCAAAAGAGCTGACCGGTGCGCAAATCGATCATGCGCGCAGCGATGCAAGCGTTGCCGCAATTGACCAAAACAACGGAAAAATGGCCGGCAAAATCAGCGCCTCGTTTCAATGCTTCGCGAATATCCGGCTTAACCGCCCGCGCCCAGGAATCATTGGGGCGAATTTGAATGTTCCTCGCAGCCTTCTTTTGGAAGATTTTCGCCGGAAAATCTTCGAACCGCAAAGTGGATTCCTTTGCCGCCCCGGGTTCATCGCCCTGATTTGATGATTGATCTCCAACTCCATTGTCCTGCGCTCGGGCACTGAACGTAAGCCACAGCAGCAAAAGACAGAGCAGAAACAGCCTCATTTCCGGCCTCGGCCAAGAGAATTTGATGAATTCAATCTATGCGTGTTCGTCTGATGTTATCTACTTAAAATTGTGCAAGATTTGACGCTGGTTGTAAAGCGATCGCGCAAATTTTTGTGGAATGGCAGCTATCCAAACTTCGTCACCACCCCAATACCGATTCCCTCGAAGCCGCCCATCGCCATCAGGGCGGCGGGCGCTTCCTCGAGGCTGATCCTCTTGCCGACCAGGAGTTCGGGCTTCAGCTTGCCGGTGCGGATCATCTCCATCATCGCGGAGTAGCGGTAGGCCTGCATGCCGTGGCTGCCGAGGATTTCGAGCTCGAAGGCAATGACCTTGTCCATCGGCACTTGCGGGCGGGCATGCTCGCCCAGCATCAGCCCGACTTGAACATGGCGGCCCCGCCGGCGCAGGTTCGAGATCGAGTTGAACGAGGTGGTCGGGTGCCCGAGCGCGTCCATCGACATATGCGCGCCGCCATTGGTGATCTGCTTGACGGCCTTGACCACATTCGGCGTCGTCGAGGCGTTGATCGCCGCCACCGCGCCGATCTTTTTGGCGAATTCCAGCTTCTCGTCCGTGAGGTCGATGGCAATGACGTTGGCGCCCATCGAACTGGCGATCATGATCGCCGACAGGCCGACGCCGCCGCAGCCATGCACGGCCACCCATTCGCCGGGCGTCACCCGGCCCTGGTCGACGATGGCGCGAAACGAGGTGACGAAGCGGCAGCCGAGGCTTGCCGCGGTGGCGTATTCCATCGCGTCGGGCAGGCGCACCAGGTTGGTGTCGGCATGCTCGATGCCGACATATTCGGCGAAGGAGCCCCAGCCGGTGAAGCCCGGCTGCGTCTGATGCTCGCAGACCTGATGATTGCCGGAGGTGCATTCGAAGCAGCGGCCGCAGCCGACGGCGAAGGGCACCGTGACACGATCGCCGGCCTTCCAGCGGCTGACCTGCTTGCCGGCGGCGACGACGACGCCGGCCAGCTCATGGCCCGGGATGTGCGGCAGCGTGATGCCGGCGTCATGGCCCATCCAGCCATGCCAGTCGCTGCGGCAAAGACCGGTCGCCTCGACCTTGATGACGACGCCGTCGGCGACCGGCTTCGGATCGGGCACGGTCTGGATCGTCGGCGCCTCGCCGAATTTTTCGAAGACAACGGCTTTCATAAGATTGCTTCCATATATCTCAGTTCAATGGCAGGTGGTTGGCGACGATCCGAACTAAGGTGGCAACGGTGGTTGGTCTAGAAGGGGCTGCCGTTTGCGAAACCATTCATCAGCTTCTGCATCCCACGGCCAAACCCCGGACGTCGACGGAAAAATAAGCTGCACAATCTGGAAATCCGGCCCGTCGTAGAACCATATGTCCCAGCCGAAATATTCGGGGTAGTGATCGGGGTGGACCGCACCGAACTGACAGTCGAAACCACCTCCCAGAAAACCCGATGCCCGCTCACCGACGCGGACCCTCTCGCCGCTGCGCACTCGTCTGCAGTATTCGTTGATAATGGTCATCGAAAGCTCCGGCTTGAGCCCGATGACGACCAATTCCGGGACGCCAAAATTGTGCTCTATCCCGACCGAGTATGCGAAGGGCGGATGCTCGTCCTCCTCCAGCACATAGAGAATGTGGCAGCCATACTCTTCGATGTCGGCGAGTGCCTTTGCCTCGTCCGGATCCTTGGCTTCCCTATTCGGCATCGATCTGGTTCTGCGGCGCTGCCTTCTGGAACGCCGGCAGCGCCATGCAGGCGGCGTTGATGCGCGCAATCACCGGATAGGGTGCCATGTCGACGCCGAAGCGGGCGTTGTTGGTGACCTGCGCCGCGAGGCAGATATCGGCGAGGCCCGGTGTGTCGCCGTGGCAGAAGGTGCCGGTCTCGGGCGAGGAGGCGAGAATCTTTTCAAGCGGCTGGAAACCTTCGTTCACCCAGTGCCGGAACCAGTTGACGACATCCTCGTCGCCGGCGCCGAACAAGGTGCGCAGCGATGTCAGCACGCGCAGATTGTTCACGGGGTGGATGTCGCAGGCGATCATCTGCGCCAGCATCCTGACGCGGGCACGGCCCAGCGCATCCTTCGGCAGCAGCGGCGGCTCAGGCTCAATCTCGTCGAGATATTCGATGATCGCCAGCGACTGCGTCAAAAGCCGGCCGTCGTCCAGCACCAGCGCCGGCACCAGACCTTGCGGGTTGACCGCGAGATAAGCGGGCTCGAGATGCTCGCCGTGGCGCAGATGATGCGGCACATATGTATAGTCCAGGCCTTTCATCGCCAGCGCGATCCGCACCCGGTATGAGGTGGAGGAGCGGTAGTAATTGTGGAGGACGAGATCGCTCATCGTCTCGGCTGCCCTATGGTGACCTCGATCGTGCCGATGCCGTCGACACCGCCGGTGATTTTTTCCCCGGCCTGGACCACGCCGACGCCGGCCGGCGTGCCGGTGAAGATCAGGTCGCCCGGCCGCAGCTCGACCGCCTCGCTGCAGATCGAGACGATGTCGGCGATCGGCCAGATCAGCTCGGCAAGATCGCCGTCCTGTCTCACCGCGCCGTTGACGGCAAGCCAGATGCGGCCTTTCTCCGGATGCCCTGATTTCGCGGCCGGAACCAGCGGGCCGCAAGGCGCGGATTGGTCAAAGGCCTTCGACCAATCCCACGGACGCGCAGCTTTCTTCGCCTGGTCCTGCAAGTCGCGGCGGGTCAGGTCGACGCCGACGCCGTAGCCCCAGACATGAGCGAGCGCATCGGCGCGCGGAATACGGAAGCCCGCCTTGCCGATGGCGACCACCAGCTCGATCTCGTGGTGCAGGTTCGAGGTCAGCGGCGGGTAGGGGATCGCGGCGCCGCTGTCGACAACCGCGTCGGCCGGCTTGGTGAAGAAGAAGGGCGGGTCGCGCTCGTCATTGCCGAGCTCGCGCGCGTGTGCTGCGTAATTGCGGCCGACGCAGAAGATGCGGCGCACGGCAAACCGTTCCGCCGAATCGGCAATGGCGACCGAGGCGGTCGGCGGCGGCGGAAGGACGAATTCTGGCATGGACGGTCTCTGTGTTGACGTGAATCGTGCGCACCTTCGGCCGATTTCAAAGGGCGGGCAAGACTGAGGACGCTCACGCGCGCATCGGCCTGTCGTTTCAATGGCAATGCCCTGTACCATTGGGGCCCTGTACCATTGGGCGATATACTATTTGCCAATAATCTGGCCATGGTGACCGGACTATCCTGTACCGACGAAATCGAACCCATGCCCGAACCTTTGCAATGAGCTCCGTCAGCGACCGCGCCCGCTTCCTGATCATCGACGACCACCCGCTGTTTCGCGAGGCGCTGCACAGCGCCGTGCAGATGGCCTATCCGGACGTCGACACGGTCGAGGCGCGCTCGATCGCGGAAGCGATCGAGCTTCTTGCCGACGCCAAGCCGTTCGACCTGGCCCTGCTCGATCTCAGCATGCCCGACGTGCATGGCTTCGAAGGACTGCTGCAACTCAGGACCCGCTACCCGCGGCTGCCGGTGGTGATCGTGTCGGGCTATGAGGAGCCGAAGATCATTTCCGAGGCGTTGTCCTACGGCGCGGCCGGCTTCATCCCGAAGTCCGCGCGCAAGAGCGATCTCGCCGCCGCCATCCGCTCGGTGATGGATGGCGCCGTCTACGTGCCGGAAAACTACGAGGGCCAGCCGCCCGACCCCGAGAGCACCGACCGCGCCGACATGGTGCAGCGCCTGGCGAGGCTGACGCCGCAGCAGCTCAGGGTCCTGCAGATGCTGCGCCAGGGCATGCTCAACAAGCAGATCGCCTACGAGCTGCAGGTCGGCGAGACGACCGTGAAGGCGCATGTCTCGGAGATCCTGCGCAAGCTCAATGTGTATAGCCGCACGCAAGCGGTGATCGAGGTGTCGAAGCTGGACAATGCGGAGTTGTTTCGGGATCAGGCGGGGTTTTGATTTAGCGTAAAGAGTGCACTGTCACTGTAATTCACGTGAAGGCGCATGTCTGGGAGATTTTGCGCAGGCTCAATGTGTACGGCAGGACGCAGCGGTGATCGAGGCTTTGAGGCTGGACAATGCGGATCTGTTCGGGATCAGGTTGGTTTGAGGTGAGAGCCAAATAGTTTAACGTCAGGTTAGTTTCCAATTTTTACTGCATTCCCTCAAAATCCCATTGCATCATCTTCGCCAATTCTGAAATACTATCACTAAAATCTAACATATTGCAAGCATTTATCTTGCTGTAGATATCTTCTTTTATAAAATTGGGGTCAAATTCTGGGTACGTGAATACTTTTCCGTTATACGGATCGGTCTCGGCTCCTGCGCATTTTTGCACGAGACTCCCAGTTATAATCGCAGAATCAAAAACTTCTTCAAAGGAATTTTCATCAAATCCTATCGTAACTCTAATATTTAAGTAAATGTTCGCTTGCTTTGGAAGAGACCACAAAGAAACAATTCTACCGTCAACCAAAAGGTCTCGGCTATATATATGCTTTATTATTATCATTAAGCCACCTGAACGTGAACGTTCGATATCCTCTTACTTGTTGCTCGGTCAAAAACTTCGAAGTTGGCTTGAAAGCCTGTAGTTGCCAGTGGACTCGATTTGGGAGCCACGTCTCCGAAACCCCTTAGCCCATCGGTAATTACGGTGACGGTGCACTATTCCTATGGCGCAACCTAAGCCAGCAAGTGCGCCAGCAGCGCGCGCAGTTGCGCCGGTTTCAGCGGTTTGCGCATCAGCTCGATGCCGGCGGCGCGAGCGGCCCTGGCGCGGCCCCAACTATTCCGGAAAATATTCAATATCCAACGACGCTCCGATTTTGCCTAGAAAGGCTATCGTCTCCCTCGAGAAAAACAGTGGAATTTTCTCATGCTCCGGGGCAATCGCTACGCTTACGCATATCTCACTCACCTGATCATGATTGCGTAACCGAAACAGGTTTTCCACTTTTTCTCCAAGCCTCAAGGCCAACTCGCGTATGGCTAGGTCGAGATCCACATAGTCGTCGAACCGGCAACTGATGTTCCAGCCGTGGTACTTTGGTCGGAGTTGGGGAGGCGTCCTCTCACTGCCCTTGATGACGTCCCGGTCGGCATCCATTTCCAGGAGATCAGATATTTCGTGGGGAGCCAGCGTCTCTGATCTGACGGAGAGAAAGGCGGTGATCCTGGTCATCCTTAGTCAAGCCAACAAATGCGCCAGCAGCGCCCTTAATTGTGCCGGCTTCAGCGGCTTGCGCATCAGCTCTATGCCGGCGGCGCGGGCGGCCTTGGCGACGAGCTCTGAGCCGTCGGCGGTGACGATCAGGGCCGGCACCGGACGGCCGAGATAGTCGCGCACTTCGGCTATCGTCGCGGTGCCGAGATCGCCGCCGTCGAGATGCTGGTCGGCGATGATGATGTCGGGCACCCAGTCGGTGTCGCCCAGAAGATCGAGCGCGTCGTCGGTCGAGGTCGCGGCGCGCACCAGGCACTGCCAGCGTTCGAGCAGCGAGGTCATGGCGGAGAGCACGTCGGCGTCGTTCTCGACCAGCAGGACCTTGGTGCCGAAGAGGCCGTAGCCGCGCGGACGGTCCATGTCGGCGACGGCCGTCGCCGGCTCGGCGGGCGCCATGCCGATCGGCACGTCGATGTGGAAGATGGTGCCGCGCCCCACCCTCGAGGAAAAGGTGACGGGATGGCCCAGCGCGGCCGCCATGCGGCGCACGATGGCGAGGCCCAGCCCCAGTCCGCCGGTCAACCCGCCGTCGGCAAGCGTCGAGGTGCCGCGATGGAACTCCTCGAACACCGCTTCGCGCTGGTCCTCGGCAATGCCGCAGCCGGTGTCGGCGACGTCGATGCGGATGGTGTCGCCGCGATGCCTGGTGCCGACCAGCACGCCGCCGGAGCGGGTGTAGCGCAGCGCGTTGGAGAGGATGTTCTGCAGGATGCGCCTGAGCAACGTGCGGTCGGAGCGCACCACGACATTGACCGGCCGGAACTTCAGCGACAGGCCTTTTTTCTCAGCCTCGGGCTGGAAATCCGAGCGCAGCGAGGAAAACAGCGTTTCCAGGCTGACGTCGCCGATTTCGGGCTGCACAACGCCGGCGTCGAGCTTGGAGATGTCGAGCAGCGTGCGTAAGAGGTCCTCCATCGTCTCCAGCGAGCGCTCGACCTGGCGCACCAGCTTTTTGCCTTCCTCGCTGGTCTGGACCTCGGCCAGCGCCGAGACCGACAGATGCGCGGCGTTGAGCGGCTGCAGCACGTCGTGGCTGGCGGCGGCGAGGAACCTGGTCTTGGAGAGGTTCGCCAGCTCGGCGTTTTCCTTCGCCGCGCTGAGATCGATGTTCGATTGCTCGAGCCTGCGCAGCGTCGCGTGCAATTCCTCGGTGCGGTTGCGCACCCGGTTTTCCAGCGAAATCGCGGTCTGGAACAGCGAGAAGGCATTGCCCTGCTGGTCCATCGAACGCTCGACGCGGCTGACCAGCGCTGCGTTGATCTTCTTCAGCCGTTCGATGTCGTTGATGTCGCGAAGCGGCATCGCGCTCACTCGGCCGCCTGGCGCTCGCCGAAGGCGATGCCGGTGAAGGTCTGGTTGAGGTGCATCGAGCGGTACTGCTCACCATAGGTGCCGAAGCCGATGACCTTGTTGGTCCGGTAGAGCTCGGAGATATCGCGAAAAACCTGGCGGTTGCGGGCGTCGAGCCGGCGCAGCACGCAATCGAAGCCGAGGATCATGTCGATGCCGCCGAGCCTGTGCTCGACATCCTGGAGAGCGCTGCGCGTCGCTTCCACCATGTTCTTCGGCTGGGCGATGGACAGAACGACGCCGTCGTCGATGGCGCAGAAGAAGGACAGCGAGCCGTCAGGGTGCATGCGCTGGATCGATCGGCAATAATATTCGCCGCCGACCTTCACCACGACGGGGTGCGACGCAAAGCTCAGCGGCGTCAGCGTCTGCGGCACGATGCCGACGGAGGCCGCATATTCCTCCGCCGCGTTGGCGGCGTTGAATTCGCGCACGATGCGATGGTCGGGGTCGGACGCCGTCACCACCAGCTTCTCGTCGGTCGGGATGAAATTGTCGGTCTTGAAGACGTGGAAGGGGATCTCGGTTGCGACCAGCACGACGATGGCGCTGTCGGAGGCAACCCGGCCATTGGCCATCAGCCTGGTCGTCTCGAATTTGAGGTCGTCGCCGGCCGAGCCGCCGATCAGCGGGACATCGTCCAGCCCCCAGTGGATCGCCGAGGTCACCGCTTCCTCGGCATAGGACAGCCCGTCGATGAAACAGAGCGCGAATATTCCCTTGGAGCGGTCGTGGCCGATGCGCCCGCGCAGCAGGCGCCGCAACGCCGCGACCTCGCCGGTGATACTGTCCATGCTGGACGAAGAGAGGTTTTCGACCATGATGGAGACGGTTGAAAACGACGCCGAAGGCAAAAGCAGGGCAAGGATATGCCCTTCCTCCAGTCCCTGCGGCGTGATCTCGCCGGCGGTCGAGCAGCCGGCATAGGCGAGCGACGGCGCGTATGCTTTCAGCGCCTGCGCCAGCGCCGCCGCGTCGACCAGGCCTTGGGAGAAGAACAGGAGCGCGAAGCCGGCATCGACGATTGCCGCTTCGGCGGCGATGGCCCGCGCAAAGGCATTCGGGTCGGGCTCATCCGTGGTGAGCGCCGAAAGGCCCGACGCATAGCGTGTGCTCGAACTGGCCAGCTACCTTCTCCGTAATTCCTCCGACGCGGTTTTATGCGTGTCTTTTCCTTATGCGTGCCAGGCACGCTCCGCGTCGAGGGCATCTTTGCCCTCAATCACTGATTTGGCAATGGGCCGGCAAGCGTGCCCAACAGCATGCCGGCCATGACCGAAAGTACAAGGAGCGGAGCGCTGGCAGCGCTGTTTTGACCGTTGTACGCTACCCCGAATAACGCACTGCCGAAGCACGGCATCGGCAAGTGATAACCAAGGTTAATACCCAGGGAGGTTGCATGTCGGACGTGTCGTTGACTGTGAATGGGAAACGGGTCAGCGGGAGCGCCGAGGACCGAACGTTGCTGGTGCATTTCCTGCGGGAACATCTGGGCCTCACCGGAACGCATGTCGGTTGCGATACGTCGCAATGCGGCGCCTGCGTCGTGCATGTCGACGGCCGGGCGGTGAAATCCTGCACGATGCTGGCTGTTCAGGCCTCAGGCTCGACCATCGTCACCATCGAAGGGCTGGCGAACGGCGCCGAGCTGCATCCCGTGCAAGCGGCTTTCAAGGAGCATCACGGCCTGCAATGCGGCTTCTGCACGCCGGGCATGATCATGACGGCGACCGACATGATCGCGCGTCATCCCGAGGGCCTCGACGAGGCGACGGTGCGCACCGAGCTCGAAGGCAATATCTGCCGCTGCACCGGCTACCACAACATCGTGAAGGCGATCCTCGCAGCATCGCAAACGATGGCGAAGGGGTCGAAGGGCAAGGCGAAGCAGGCAGCTTAGAGTGAATGGTGAATAGTGAATGGTGAATAGTGCCGCTGGCTGGCACGTTCGACCATTCACCATTTTACAATTCACCATTTACCGGAGGAGGAATTTCCCATGGGTATCGAAGGCGTAGGCGCTCGCGTGGCGCGCAAGGAAGACAAGAGGTTCATCACCGGCGGCGGCCGCTATGTCGACGACATGGTGGTTCCCGGCATGAAGCATGCTGTGTTCGTGCGCAGTCCGCACGCGCATGCGCAGATCAAGAAGATCGATGTGAAAAAGGCTCAAGGCATGCCCGGCGTCGTCGGCGTGCTCACCGGCAAGGAGCTCAAGGCCGACGGCATCGGCAATTTGATCTGCGGCTGGATGATCCATTCCAAGGACGGCACGCCGATGAAGATGGGCGCGTGGTCGCCTCTGGCCGTCGACAAGGTGCGCTATGTCGGCGACGCGGTCGTCATCGTCGTCGCCGACACCAAGGGCCAGGCGCGCGACGCGGCGGAAGCGGTCGAGATCACCTACAAGGAACTGAAGGCGGTGGTCGACGCCACGAAGGCGATCCAGTCCGGTGCGCCGCAGGTCCATGCCGAGGCGGAGAACAACCTGATCTTCGACTGGGAGCTCGGCGACGGCAAGGCGACCGACGCGGCGATCAAGTCGGCGGCCCATGTCACGCGCATGAAGATCGTCAACAACCGGCTGGTGCCGAATGCCATGGAGCCAAGAGCGGCGCTCGGCCATTACGACAAGGCAGAGGACCACTATACCTGCTGGACGACATCGCAGAATCCGCATGTCGCGCGGCTGGTGATGAGCGCCTTCTACAACGTCGCGCCCGAGAACAAGCTCAGGGTCATCGCGCCGGATGTCGGCGGCGGCTTCGGCTCGAAGATCTATATCTATCCGGAAGAGATCGTCTGCCTGTGGGCCTCGAAGAAGACCGGCGTCCCGGTCAAATGGGTGGCCGACCGCACCGAGAGCTTCCTGGCGGACGCGCATGGCCGCGACCACGTCTCGATGGTGGAGATGGCGTTCGACAAGGACAACCGGATCACCGGCCTCAAGGTCGACACGATAGCCAATCTCGGCGCCTATATGTCGCTGTTTTCGTCCTGCGTGCCGACCTATCTCTACGCCACGCTGCTGTCGGGCCAGTACAACATCCCGGCGATCCACGCCAATGTACGCACCGTCTACACCAACACCGCGCCGGTCGATGCCTATCGTGGGGCAGGGCGGCCGGAAGCCACCTATCTTCTGGAGCGGACGATGGAAACCGCCGCGCGCGAGCTCGGCGTGTCGCCGGCGGAATTGCGGCGCAAGAACTTCATCACCTCCTTCCCGCATCAAACGCCGGTGATCATGAATTATGACGCCGGCGACTATAGCGCCTCGCTCGATGCGGCGATGAAGGCCGCCGACTATGCCGGCTTCACCAGGCGCAAGGCGGATGCGGCGAAGCGCGGCAAGCTGCGCGGCATCGGCATGAGCTGCTACATCGAGGCCTGCGGCCTCGCGCCGTCGTCGGCGGTCGGCTCGCTCGGCGCCGGCGTCGGCCTCTGGGAATCGGCGGAAGTGCGCGTCAACGCCGTGGGCACCATCGAGGTGCTGACCGGCTCGCACAGTCATGGCCAGGGCCATGAGACCACCTTCGCGCAACTGGTCACACAGCGCTTCGGCGTGCCGATCGATTCCGTCTCGATCGTCCATGGCGATACCGACAAGGTGCAGATGGGCATGGGCACCTATGGCTCGCGCTCGGGCGCCGTCGGCATGTCGGCCATCGCCAAGGCACTCGACAAGGTCGAGGCCAAGGCGAAGAAGATCGCCGCGCACCTGCTCGAAGCGGACGAAGGCGACATCGTCATCGAGAATGGCGAGTTCAAGGTCGCCGGCACCGACAAGAGCCTGCCGTGGTTCCAGGTGGCGCTTGCCGCCTACACCGCCCACAATCTGCCGGCCGGCATGGAGCCGGGCCTGAAGGAAACCGCCTTCTACGATCCGGCGAACTTCACCTTCCCGGCGGGCTGCTACATCAGCGAGGTCGAAATCGATCCGGAGACCGGGGTCACCGACATCATCCAGTTCGTCGCGGCGGATGATTTCGGCAACATCATCAATCCGATGATCGTCGAGGGCCAGGTGCATGGCGGCATCGCGCAAGGCATCGGGCAGGCGCTGCTCGAAGGAGCCCATTATGACGGAAGCGGGCAGCTGCTGACCGCAAGCTATATGGATTACACGATGCCGAGAGCAGGCGACCTGCCGTCATTCAAGGTTTCCACCTCGAACACGCCTTGCCCCAGCAATCCGCTCGGCATCAAGGGCTGTGGCGAGGCCGGCGCGATCGGCTCGCCGCCCGCGATCATCAATGCCATCACCGATGCGCTCGGTGTTGTCGATATCGCCATGCCGGCGTCGCCGTCGACCGTGTGGTCGGCGATCCGTGCGAAGAAATGAGTGAGTAGGGGAGTAGTGAGTAGCGAATAGGGAGTCGGCCGCAGCCATTCCCTTCTAACTACTGACTACTCACTACTGCCTAACCACTTCAGGGGAGGATTTCATGTACTCAGTCAACTATCACCGCGCTGCCTCGGTCGCAGATGCCGCCAAGCTGCTGAAGAACGGCGACGCCAAGCTTCTCTCCGGCGGCATGACTTTGATCCCGGCCATGAAGACGCGGCTCGCGGCGCCGTCGGACCTGGTCGACGTGTCGAGGCTGAAGGATCTGCAGGGCGTCAAGGTGTCAGGCAAGACGGTCACCATAGGTGCGGCGACCACGCATTACGACGTCTCCACCGACGAGAAGCTGAAGAAGGCCTGCCCGGCGCTGGCGCATATGGCATCGCTGATCGGCGATCCGGCGGTGCGCTACAAGGGCACGATCGGCGGTTCGATCGCCAATAACGATCCGGCGGCCGACTATCCGGCGGCGTTGCTGGCGCTTGGCGCGACGATCATCACCAACAAGCGCGAGATCGCGGCGGACAAATTCTTCAAGGGCCTGTTCGAGACGGCACTGAAGGAGGGCGAGATCGTCACGGCCGTCAGCTTCACCGCTCCGGCCAAGGCGGCCTATCAGAAGTTCCGCAACCCGGCTTCGCGCTACGCCATTGTCGGCGTGTTCGTGGCCAAGGGCAAGGACGGGGTGAGGGCGGCGGTGACCGGCGCCGGCGAGGACGGCGTCTTCCGCTCCAAGGAAATCGAGGCTGCGCTGGCGAAGAGCTTCGACGCCTCGGCGCTCGACGGCCTCAAAGTGCCGGCGAAGGGGCTGATGAGCGATATCCATGCCTCCGCCGACTACCGCGCCAGTCTGATCGCGGTGATGGCCAGGCGCGCGGTAGCCGCGGCCAACGCCTGAAACGCTTTCGACCCGGATGAAGGAAGGGACCGTCGCGGCCCCTTTTCTTTTGCATTCGCAACCACTTGGCGGGCATACCCCGAGAATTCGTGGCTTCGCACTTGCACAATAATATCCCGCACTGCAAAATAAGCGTGGCGGGAGACGAAGCGGTTCCGGCGCGGTAATGCCGTGTGGGGCCTCGAGTTGCGAAAGACGGGCATGACCGACATCTCCGCGACCGCCGGTGCCTTGCCACGGGCGTCAGAAGACAAAGCGGCACGCGCAAGGTTGGCCTATCTCGACGGCTGGCGCGGCCTATCGATCGCCCTGGTGCTGATCGGTCATTTCTTTCCGGTTCCAGGCATCAACCTCGGCGTGCTCGGCGTCGAATTCTTCTTCGTACTGAGCGGCCGGTTGATGGGCGAGATCCTGTTCATCGAGCGTTTTCCGCTGAAGAAATTCTTCAAGCGCCGCTTTTCGCGCATCTATCCGGCGCTGATGGTGTTCGTGATTGCCGCCATGATCGGCCTTGCCGGGACTTTCATCATGTTTAAATGGAAGGCGGCGCTGACGGCGCTGACCTTCACCTACAATTACGCCGGCATCTTCATCACCCGCGCCGGCGCGCTCGACCACATCTGGTCGCTCTGCGTCGAGGAGCACTCCTATATCCTGCTGGCGCTGATCAGCGTGGTCGTCACCGGCAGGGCGAATGTCGTGCGGCTGCTGGTCGTGCTGGCGCTGCTGGCAATGGCCAACGGCGCCATTTCGTATGGGCTTCTCGGCATGAGCTACGAGACCACCTATTGGCGCACCGACGTGCATATCGCTTCCATCTTGCTATCCGCCGCGATCTGCCTGCTCAAGGCCGACGACCGCCTGCCGGCTTTCCTGAGGAGCCAGCATGTGGCGCTTGCAGCCGCAATTGCCGGCGTATTGCTGTTCCTCGATCCGGTGCCGACCCCGATCCACTATCTCGTCGCCGTGCCGCTGCTGGCGCTGGCCGTCAACACGCTCGACTTCGCCGGCGGCTACCTGACGGGGCTGCTGTCGTCGCGGCCGATGGTGATGCTCGGCCTATGGTCCTATTCGCTCTATCTCTGGCAGCAGCCTTTCTACAAATTCGTCGATGAGCGCAGCAGCGTGCCGGTGCCGATGCTGGCGGCCGTGTTCGCCTGCGCGCTGGCGAGCTACTACATCGTCGAGAAACCGGCTCGCGGCTGGCTTAACCGCAACTGGTGAGGTCAGGCCTTGCCGTTCTTCCGGGCGGCGAGATAGCGGCGAAGCCCGGCTTCGCCGCGCGGCGTCGTCCAGCGATGGTTCCAGGCGAAGGCGGGCCTGAGCAGCGGCGCCAGGAATTTGAGGATCGGCCTCTCGACGGTGACCTGCCAGACCAGATCGACATGCGTTCCGCTTCCCAAAGGAGACAGCTCCGCTCGCCAGAGCCCGTCGAAATCGCCGAAGGTTTTTACCACCACCAGCCGGCCGGGTATGAGCTCGGCAGCCTCGATGATGAAGTTCAGCTCATAGGGCAGGGCGCCGCGCGCTCGTGCCCTGGCGCGGGCGCCGACGACGCCCTTGCCCTTCTTGTCGAGCGGCTCGACTTCCTTATAGGCATCGCCCCACCAGAGCGGCAGCAACTGGGCGTCCGACAGCACGTCCCACACTTCCTGGGGGCTGCCTTCAGGGATGTCCCAGCTTTCGTCGAAGCGGAAGACATTGCTCGCCATGATGTCGCCCCCCAGCCAGCTGAGCTTCTATATTAGCTGCGGCTTGTTCTTCTGGCCAGTGGACCGGATGCCGGTCAGGAGGTGATGGGCTTCGCCCAGTAGCGCACCGATTTCTTGCCGCCATGGATCACCGCATCGCCGACCTCGGCGAAACCGAGCGCGGCGTGGAAGGCATCGGAAGCCGGGTTGGGCGGCTCGGCATTGACCTCGCATGTGACGATCGTGTGGCCGGCGCGCCGGGCCTGCTCGAACAGATCCTCATAGAGCCGCCGGGCGTGGCCGCGGCCGCGCGCCGCGGCGGCGACCACCACGCGGTCGACATAGACGAAGCGCGGATAGCGCTTGCGAAACCAGAGGAAGTTCGGGCTGTCGTAGCGGGCCTCCTGGTCGAAGCATAGGATGAAGGCTTCGAGCACACCGATGCGGCGGGTGTAGAAAGCTTCGCCGAGCAGGAATGAAAGCCGTTCCGGTTCGAGCCAGGACAGCTCTGCCGCGTGCTCATTGTTGAGCGCGAGGATGACGGGCTCGTCTGCGGGCGAAACCTGTTCGATCGCCGGCAACTGCTTGGCCATCGTCCTGGCCATCAGGCTCTCGCGGCCGCGATCGTCGCCGCCACCAGGGCCTCGTCAGTCACCGTATTGCGGTATTCGCGGTCAAGATCGGTGCCGCCCATGCCAACATTCGGGTTGCGGTAGCGCATCGCGCTCGGCACATCCGCTAGCGCGGCGAAATGCATCTCGGTCAATCCGGTCCGCCTGCGCACGTCGCCGATCGTGTCGGGCGCGAGCGCCCCGCAACCGAGGATGATGATGCGCGAGCCGGCCTGTCGCACGAGCTTTGCCAGAAGCTCGACCCCTTCGACCGCCGAGTCGCGCTGGCCGCTGGTCAGCACGTGGCCGACCTTGCAGCGGATCAGCGCCTCGAGCGCCTCGGCAGGATCGCGCGTCATGTCGAAGGCGCGGTGGCAGGTGACATTGAGCGGGCCGGCGGCCTGAACCAGTGCGCTCATTCGCGCCTCGTCGATGGCACCGTCCGCGGTCAGGCAGCCGACGACGACACCGGCAACACCGAGCTCGCGAAGCGCTTCGACATCTGCCAGCATCGAGCGGAATTCGGTCTCGCTGTAGAGGAAGTCGCCGCCGCGCGGCCGTACGATCACGTGGAAGGGGACGGTCGCGCTTTCGAGCGCGGCGCGCACCGTGCCGAGGCTCGGCGTGATGCCGCCCTCGACCAGGCTGGCGCAGAGCTCGACCCGGTCGGCGCCGGCGGCCTGCGCGGCAAGCAGCCCGTCAATGCCTTCGACGCAGATCTCGATCAGGGGTTTTTGCGTGTCCACCACCAGGTTTCATCCATGCTTTCGAGGAGATGTCCTGCCCTACCATCGGGCGCGCCATCGCGAAAGCCGCAACCATCGGTCCAGTCAGGGAAGGCGCTTGACAACGCATAACTCCAAAGTTATGGATAATTCATAACTGAAAAGTTATCGATTGATACGGGCCTGTTGGCTGCACGAACTTGAGGAGACGGATGGGGGAAGCAAGATTGAAGAACCCGGTGATGCTCATTCCCGGCGCGCTGCAGGCGCTGCTGGCGCTCGACAAGTCGACCGAAGCCGGCGACGTGCCTTACGTCACGCGCAAGCTCATTCATCTGCGCGCCAGCCAGATCAATGCCTGCGCCGTCTGTGTTGACATGCACGCGCGCGAGCTGAAGAAGGCAGGCGAGTAGGACGAGCGCATCTTTGCCGTATCCGCATGGCGCGAGACGCCTTACTTCAACGACGCCGAACGCGCGGCGCTTGCGCTGGCGGAAGCCGCGACGCGCCTGGCCGACCGGTCCGACGCGGTGCCGGACGATGTCTGGGACGAGGCCGCGCGTCACTATGACGACAAGGCGCTCGCCGCCCTGGTGATCCAGATCGCGCTGATCAACGCCTTCAACCGCCTGAACGCCACGACCAGGCAACCCGTGGGTGCCTGGGGGTGAGGCGAGAGGCCGCTTCGAGACGAGGGGCCGGTCAGCTACTGCTTCAGGATGGTGTTCTTGGCGCCTTGCTCGACCTGGTCGATCACCAGAAGCTTCACCGGATCGGCGCCGATATTGGTGGCCTGGTGCCATTGGCCGATCATCTCGACGATAAAGTCGCCGGTCTTGTAGGTGTTGGCAACACCAGTCTCAACATTGGTCACCTTTAGCGTGCCTTGCTCGACATAGGCATAGCGCGGGAAGGGGTGCTTGTGCACCGGGAGCGTCGTGCCCGGGGCGATCTGATAGGCAGAGACCTGAACCTCGACATTCTTTTGCGGCAGCGTGATCGGCTGGCCGGACGCGGTCGTCGTCTTCGATGCCAGCGGCGTGACGACGACGGGTGTGTTCGAGCTGTCCAGCGCGTTTGCGCTGGTCGTGAAGAATGCCGCCGCCAAAAACAGCGCCGATGCCGTGATGTTGCGCATGAGATTCCTCCAGAGGCCGCCAGCTTGGCGCGGAGGACGCTAAGGCGCAAGCTCGGGACAATGGAATAGCTAACGTTTCGCTGGCGCCTGTTTGGGCGGCCGCAGCAAGAGGGCAAACGGCACAAGGACCGCCGTCGCCACGGCGCAGTAGAAAAAGACATCGACATAGGCGAGCAACGAGGCCTGGCGACCGATCTCCTGGCCGATCCAGCCGACAGCCTGCTGCCTGGCCTCGATCAGCGGCGATCCCTCGGCGACGAAATGGTTCGTCACCTGACGAAGCGTCTGCTGATAGGTGTCGCTCGATTGCCCGGTGTGGCCGACCAGCACCGCCTGGTGCAACTGGGCGTTCTGGGCAATCACCGTGTTGGACAGCGACACGCCGATGCTGCCGCCGATGTTGCGCGCGACATTGATCAGCGAGGAGGCCTGGTCGGTCTTCTGCGGCGGCAGGCCGACATAGGCGGCGGTGGAGATCGGGATGAACAGGAACGGCAGGCCGATCATCATATAGACGCGCGCATAGGCGAAGAAGCTGAAGCTGGCGTCGGGCGTCAGCGAGGTCGTGTGCCAGAGCGCAACCGCGACCACCGACATGCCCAGCATGATGAGATAACGCGGCTGGACGAAGCCGGCGGCAAAGCCCGAGATCGGCATCAGCATCAGCATGGCAATGCCGCCCGGCATCATCGACAGGCCGGAAAGGGTGGCCGTGTAGTCGAAGGTGGTCTGCTGCAACTGCGGCAAAAGCTGCGTGGTGCTGAAGAGCACGGCGCCAACCGCCATCATGACCAGGAAGGACATGCCGAAATTGCCGGCTGAAAAGCAGGCGGATGTCGACGATCGGATCGCGCCTTGTCCACTCCCAGGGGACCAGCAGCAGGAACGATACGGCCGAGATCACGGCGAAAGTGGTGATGAAGGTCGAGGCGAACCAATCGTTGCGCTGGCCTTCGTCGAGAAAGACTTCGAGGCAGCCCAGCGCCATCGCTACCAGGATGAAGCCGATCCAGTCGACCTTCCGCCCCTTGCTCAACCGCTCCTGCCGCTCGCGTTCGAGGATGTCGGGCTCGATCACCAGCCATTGCACGAGCGCCAGCGACATGATGCCGAACGGCACGTTGATGAAGAAGATCCAATGCCAGGAGAAATTGTCGGTCAGCCAGCCGCCGATGGTCGGCCCGACCGTCGGCGCGACGATCACCGCGATGCCGTAGAGTGCAAAGGCCTGCGAACGCTTTTCGGGCGGAAACGTGTCGGCGAGGATCGATTGCTCGCTTGGCGCCATGCCGCCGCCGCCGAGCCCCTGCAGGATGCGGAAGGCGATCAGCGTCGGCAGGTTTGGCGCCAGCCCGCATAGCAACGACGACAGCGTGAAGGTCGCGACGCAGATCATGTAGTAGCGCTTGCGGCCGATGACGCTGGTCAGCCACCCGCTGACCGGGATGATGACGGAGTTGGCGACGAGATAGGTGGTGATCACCCATGTGCTCTCGTCCATGCCGGCGGCCAGGCTGCCGGCGATGTTGCGCAGCGCCACATTGGCGATCGAGGTGTCGAGCACCAGCATGAAGGTCGCGATCGAGACGACGATCGCGATCAGCCAGGGGTTGCGCCCGCCGGCGGCGGAACGGCTTTGGTCGCCCGTTGCTGTCGCGGCATCGCTCATCGGACCTTGACCGTCGGCACCACGGACATGCCCGGACCGAGGTAGACGCCAGGCGGCTGGTCGAAGACGATCTTGACCGGCACGCGTTGCACCACCTTGACGAAATTGCCGGTGGCGTTTTCTGCCGGCAGCAGGCTGAACGCCGTGCCGCTTCCGGCCTGAACGCTGTCGACATGGCCATGGAAGGTCTTTTCCGGATAGGCGTCTATGGCGATGTCGACGGGCTGGCCCGGCCGCATCAGATCGAGCTGCGTCTCCTTGAAATTGGCCTTCACCCAGACGTTGTTGGGCACGAACATCATCAGCACCTGGCCGGGCTGCGCATAGGTGCCTTTTGCCGCCGTGATGCTGGTGGCATGTCCGGCGACAGGCGCCATGATGGTGGTGCGGGTGAGGGTGGTCTTGGCCTGGTTCTCGGCGGCCTCAGCCTGGCGAAGCTTGGCTTCGGCGTTCTTGCCTTGCGCCTGCAGAACGGCGAGCTGGCTTTTAGCCGCCTCGGCATTGGCGTTGGCGGCGTCCAGCGCCGCCTGGTCCTGGCGTAAGGTCGAAGCGGCCTGCTGCGCCTGCTGCTGTGTCGCCGTGCCCTTGGCCAGGAGCTCACGGTTGCGCTGGTCCTCCGATTTTGCAAATTCGAGCGCCGCCTGCGCCTGCGCCACTTGCTTTTCGGCCGCATCGATCTTGGCGTTCTGCGCCTGGGTCTGCGCCTGGACGTTGGCGATCTCGGCCCGCGCCGCCACCACGCCGGCTTCCGCCTGTTTGAGCGAGGCCTGATAATCGCTGTCGTCGATGCGCAGAAGCACCGCGCCGGCCTCGACCGGCTGGTTGTCGGTGACGGCGACATCGGTGATGCGCCCGGCAATTTCCGCGCCGATCGTCACGGTGCGGGCGTCGATGAAGGCGTCGTCGGTCCATTCATATTGCCGCGCGTTGATCCACCAGATGACCACGGCCGCGATGACCAACAGGATGAGGATGGCAGCGATCGCCGCTATGTAGGGATGGCGTCTGATGAGGCCGGGTTTGTTGCCGTCCGACGGACTGTCATTCGCCTGCGTGTCTTGCGCGCGCTTATCGTCCGCGCGCTCATTTTCCGCGCGTTTTTGATCGCCCGGCGGGCGCTGCTGCCGATCGGAGCGGGGCTGAGCCCGCGTTTTCCCAGCGGGAGCGGTTTCGCGCTCTTTTCTTTCAGTTTTGGCGTCCAAGGCAACGGGTCCCAGATATCGTTGGCCCCCTCGCAGGAGGGTCAACGAGCGGTTTCCGCAAAGGTTCCTGCCGCCGGGGACCGGCCGACCGTCAGCCGGCCATCCAGCCGCCGTCCACCATCAGGTTAATGCCGGTGACGTAACTTGCCATGTCGCTGGCGAGGAATAGCGCCGCGCCTGCCACGTCGTTCGGATGCCCGAGCCGTGGCCAGGGTGTGCGGCGGCGTGAATAGTCGAGCGCGTCAGGATCGTTGGCGACTCCCGGCTTGCCGGTGATGATTTTTCCAGGTGCGATGGCGTTGCAGACGATGAGGTCGTCAGCGTGGTCGACCGCGATCTGGCGCGTCATCTGCACGATGCCACCTTTGCTCACGGAGTAGGGAAAATCGCCGGGGCAGGCGACCATGCCGTGCTGCGAGGAGATGTTGATGATGCGGCCGCGCACCTCGTTGACCGGCGCCTGGGTCAGCATCTGCGTGACGGCGCGTTTGTTGCAATAGAAAAAACCGGTCAGATTGACGCCGATGACGCGGCTCCATTGTTCCGGCGTCGTCTCGATCAGGTTGGTGCTGGTGTAGATAGCGGCGTTGTTCACCATCACGTCCAGCCGCCCGAGGCGATCGACAGTCGCGCCAACAAGCGCGTCGACGGCGCTCCAGTCCGAGATATCGGTTTTCATATAGACGGCATTGCCGCCGGAGGAGCGGATCAACTCGACTGTGCTCTGGCCGCCCTCGATCGGCTGCTCCAGCGTGTCGGCGACGACGATATTGGCCCCTTCGGCGGCGAATTTGAGCGCGATGGCGCGGCCAATGCCGGAGCTCGCTCCGGTGACGATGGCGGTCTTGTTGGCGAGCATGGCCATGGTTCAGCTCTCCCGGTTGACGATCTTGCCTTGCGCCGGGCCGACCAGCCGCCCGTCGCAAACGATCTCGCGGCCACGCAGGAAACGTTTGTCAGCCGCGATTTCACGGCCCAGCCGTCGAACGGCGTGTAGCCGGCCCGCGACACCTGATCGGCGTTGGTGATGGCGCTGGATTGGTGAGGGTCGAGAATGAGCAAATCGGCGTCGTAGCCGACGGCAATGCGTCCCTTGCGCCGGCCGAGGCCGAAGCGCTCGGCCGGAGTGCGCGAGCACATGCGCACCAGGTCGGGCAAGGCGATGAGCCCTTCGTCCACCAGCCTCAGCATGGTCGGAAGCAGCGTCTGCAGCCCCGGCATGCCGCCCGGAATGTCGGCGAAAGCCGCGTAGGCCGCCGCCTTCTCGGCCGGCGCGTGCGGGGCATGATCGGTGGCGACGATGTCGATCAGTCCCGCGCTGAGCGCGGCACGTAGCGCGTCGACATCATGCGGCGAGCGCAGTGGCGGCGAGGCCTTGAGATTGGCGCCCTGCGTTTCGTAATCCTGCGCCGTGAGGAACAGGTTCTGCGGCGTCGTTTCTACGCTTGCGTCGGCCATGCCGCGCAATCGGCTCCACGTCTCGACACCAGTTCGGAATTGATCTGGCGGACATGGATCCTTGTTTCGGTGGAGGCGGCAGCAATAAGCGCGCGGGCGATGCCGTTGGCTTCCGCGAGGGGCGGCCGGCTGTCCAGGAAGGTGGCGATGCTGCCGGAGCGGTCGCGCGCGGCGCTACCGGTGAGAATCGATTGATCGCCGGGCGAGATGCCGATCAGCGTATCTGCGCCCGCGAACGCTTTGAGAGCCTCGGCAACTGCGTCGAGCGTTGCAAACAGGAATTCGTCCCGCACGTCGGCGGTGAAGAGTTCCAACGAGACCGGCGCGAGGTCGAGCAGGCGAGGGATGAGCGACAGGTCGCGGCTGACCACGGCCTGCAGGCCGACATCGACATGGATGCGGTTTGCGGCGGTCGCCATCTTGTCAGCGAGTTGCTCGGCCGTGGCCGCCCAAGGCTCGTCGGTCGGCATGTCGAGCACGGTGGTCACGCCACCGAGCGCCGCCGCATGGGTGCCGGAGGAGAAATCTTCCTTACGCGTCAGCCCGGGCTCGCGCAGGTGGGCGTGCGCATCGACCAGGCCGGGCAGCAGAAAGCTGCCGGCGGCGTCGACAACTGTCCTGGCTCCGGCGGCTTCGCCTGGCGCGACGATTGCGGCGATCCTGCCCGCGGCAATGCCGATATCGCCGCTGCTGAGGCCATCGGCGTTCACCACCGTCGCGCCGCGGATCAGCGTCTCCAACATCCCTCAGCCGCGCTGCTCGAAGCGGGCGTGGTTCGCGTGCCAAAAGCGCGCGATGTCCTCGCGGCGCATGAAGGCGGCGCCGTCGCTTTGCCGGACATGCTCGATCACCTCGCGCAGGCCCGATGCCCGGTTGGGTTGGCCCGTCCAGCGGGCGTGAATGCCAATGGTCAGCATGCGGCCGCAGGTCTCGTCAGCCTCGTCCAGCATGTAGTCGATGGCCGAGCGGCAGTCCTCGGCGAAGTCGCGCGGATTGCCGTAGCCGGGCGCCACGAGATAGCGGCTGTCGTTGAGCGTCTTGGAGTAGGGCACGACGAGAATCTCGGTGCCGCGGTGGTCGAGGAAATAGGGCAGGTCGTCATTGCAGGGATCGGAGTGGTAGAGGAAGCCGCCCTCCTCGACCAGAAGATCGCGCGTGTTGACGCTCGGCAGCGAGCGGCAGTTCCAGCCGAGCGGGCGCTTGCCGAGCAGCTTTTCGTAAAGCGCGATCGCCTCGTGCAGATGGCGCTCTTCCTCGCCTCGCTCCATGGTCGTGTAGTCGATCCAGCGCAGGCCATGGCCCATCAGGTCGTGCCTGCGCGCCTTCATCCACTCGACCAAAGGCGGGTTGCGTTCGAGCGCCACGGCGCAGGCGGAAAAGGTGACCGGAATGTCGTAGCGTTCGAACAGCCTGGCTAGGCGCCAGACGCCGGCGCGGCTGCCATATTCGTAATGCGTCTCGGTGCCGAGGTCGCGCACCGGCATGCTGCCGGTCAGATTGTATTCGCCCCAATTGTCGTTGCGGCCATCTTCCAGCCAGTTGTATTCCGACCCTTCCTCGTAGTTGAGCACGAGGTTGACGGCGAGCTTGACCCCGCCCGGCCAGGTGACGAAGGGCGGGTGCGGGCCGTAGCCGACAAAGTCGCGCGGCTGCTGCGCTTGCTGCGGTTCGGTCGGCATCTCTCGTCCTCCTTCGGCTTGGTTTGACTCAGCTTTCGTTGGCGGCAATCCAGTCCATGTAGGCGTGGAAGGCCTCCTTGCCGGGGCGCGGCCGCCATTCTGTGTCGCGCATGATGCGGGCGATGTCATAGGCGCCCCACATGCCGCCTTTCAGCCGCACATCCTGGACGATGTTGGCGTCTTCGCCTGATGTTACCTCGGCCTTCAGCCCCGGCACGCGTTCTTTTGCCCAGCCGATGATCTCGCCGATGGTCTGGCTGGAGCCGGAGCCGATGTTGTAGTGGCGGTAGTTGAGGTGCTGAGCATCGATCAGCGCCAAGATCGCCGCGGCAACGTCGGTCGAGGTCAGGTAGTCGCCGACGGGCTCGAGGCTGTTCGGCCTGATCGTTTCGCCGGCCAGGGCCATATGCGCCACGCGGTTCGGAACATGGCGAAAATTGCGGCTCTCGGTGGCGCGGTCCATCGGACCGTAGACGGAAGCGAGCCGCACCGAGACTGCCGACAGGCCAAACAGGTCGGCATAGCGGTTGGTGACCATCTCGGAGGCGAATTTCGAGATGCCGTAAAGGGTCAGCGGCGCGACATAACCGTCCTCCGGCAACGGCTCGCTCGCCCAGTCGGGTCCATTGTGGCGGTAGACGGAGCCGGAGCTGACATAGATGAAGCGTTTCAGGTCCGGATTCGTGCGCGCCCAGTCCAGCATGCGCACGGTGCCCATGAGGTTGACGTCGACGATGCGGGCCGGGTCTTCAGCCTCCGGCTGGCGCTTTGCCTCGGAGGCACTGCCGCGCGAGATCGGCGTGATCGTCGCGCCATGCACGATCGCAGTGATGCCTTGCTTGTCGAGCGTCGCGGACCAGGCTTTCTGGTCAAGGATATCGGCGGAGATCACCGTCAACCGGTCGCTCACCGGTGCGAAGTGCTTTTCGGCCGCCGCGTCGAGGCCGGACCGGTCCAGGATCACGGCGCGGGCTTTGGGGTCGCGATCCAGCCATGCGCGGGCGACCACGCTCATGACGAAACCGGTGCCGCCGGTGACGAGCAGGGTCATGGGAACTCCTACGGAGAAAAGGTTTCGGGTTCAGCGCGTCGCATAGCCGCCGTCCACGAGCATGTCGGATCCGGTGACAAAGGAGGCGTCGGAGGAAAGCAGGAAAGCCGCCGCCGCTGCGATCTCGTCGGGCTCGGCGATGCGGCCGAGCAGATGGGCAGGCCCGAGGCCTGCATTGGCCGCCTCGAAATCGGCGAACCGGCGCAGCAGCCGCGTCGTCGCCACGGCACCCGGCGACAGGCTGTTGACACGGATCTTGTCGGGCGCGTGGTCGACGGCCATCGCCTTGGCAAGGTGGATCAGGCCGGCCTTGGCAGCGCAATAGGCCACGGCCCTGGTGGTGGCGACGCGCCCGAATTGCGAACCGATGAAGACGACCGAACCGCCGCCGCTCGCCGCGATCAGCGGCAGTGCGAACTTGCTCATCAGGAAGGCGCCGGTCAGCCCGACATCGATCTCATGCCGCCATGCGCTTTCGTCGAGGTTGACGACGGTGGCGCTGGTCGAGGGCGCCGCGGCATTGTGCACCAGCCCGTCGAGCCGGCCGTATTTTTTCCCGGCGAAGTTGACGGCCGATCTGGCGGAGTCGATGTTCGTCACGTCGCACTGGCAAGCGGTGGCGGAAGGCCCGAGCGCTTCGGCAAGTTTTGTCGCCGGCTCCATTTCGTAGTCTGCGCAGACGACGCTTGCTCCTTCGTCGATGCAGCGTCGGGCGATCGCCGCGCCGATGCCGCTGGCAGCTCCGGCGATCAGGATGACTTTGCTCTCAAGGCGATTCAAATCCGTCATCAGACCTGCTCCTCAATCGCCTGCATGGCCGTCAGCGTGACCGGCCGGCGCAACAGATTGTAGCAGGCAGCGAGCGTGACCAGCACTGCGCCGCCGCCGAGCAGCAGGAACATAGCCGGTGCACCCATATGCTGCATCAGGCCGGCTGAAATGCCTGGCGTCGCGACATTGCCGATCGAATAGAGCAGGAGCAGCGTGCCGGAAGCGCCGACCATGTGGTGGCTGTGCAGTTGCGAGGCGCCGAACGCCATCGCCACCGGATAAACGGTCAGCGCCGTGCAGCCATAGACGAAGAACAGCACGAAGAGCAGCGGCACCGAAGAATTGCCGACCCATGCAATCGCGACGCAGAGCGTGACGGACAGAGTGCCCTGGACAAGCAGGATGATGCGCCGCTCAAACCTGTCCGACAGCCAGCCGACGGGCGTCTGCGCCAGCATGCCGGCGATGCTGATGGTCGTGACAAGCCCGACCGTCGTCGCCGCCGGCAGCCCGATCTGGGTGCCGTAGATCGGCGTCAGCACGAAGATATTCATATTGGTGATGCCGCCTTGGAAGATGGCGACGACCGTGACCGGCGCCAGCCGGAATAGCGCCAGCGGGCCGAGGCGCTTGACCGGTCTCGCTGAACCCGCATGCTCCGGATCGGTTGCAGGCAGCGCCGGCCAACGTCCGCCAACGAATTTGGAGACCAGCGCCAGCAGCACGGTCACGGCCGCGACCATGAACAAATGCGGCGATTGCGGGCCGACCAAGCCGACAAGGAGCTGCCCGAGCAGCACGGCGATTGCCGTCGTCAGCATGTAGAGCGAGAACAGCGCGCCACGATTGTGCTGCTCGGCATAGAGGTTGATCCAGCTTTCGCAGACGACGAAGAGCGACGCCATCGCCATGCCGCCGAGCAGGCGGAAGCAGATCCAGCTTGGCAGGAAGTCGGTGAAAACGAAGCCGGAGGCCGCCAGCAACGCCAGCACCAGGATCGCTACGAAAGTGCGCTCATGGCCATATTGCGCAACCGCCGGGCGCGTCACCAGACATCCGACGAGGAAGCCCACGGGATAAGCGGTCAGCACGATCTGCACGACCTGAGGAGAAATGCCGGGCTTGCCGAGATGCAGCGACACGGCGGTGGTCAGCATGGCGCTGCCGATGCAGGCAAGGCAGACGCCGACCATGATGGGCAGCATGGCGCGGGAGCGCTCTGCATTCTGCCAGAGCCGCGCCGCGGATTGAGCGATCGACCTCATGGATGCGGCTGCAGTGGCTCCCTTGGCGTGACCGTTGACCGACGGGCAGCCCGAGCAGAAGCTACACTCTGCCGTGGTTGCCACAAACGAAGATTGACGCGGCTATGGCTTAAATTTTTTTGGCCATGCCGGCAAAGGAAAGCGGTGTCGCGGCGCGGCGCGGGCTTTACAGCGGTTTTGCACCCTCCTTACCATAGGCAAAAGCCAAGAACCGGGAACCAGCGGAAGGGAACGAGCCATGACGATCGAGCGTCTCGAAAACGGGCAGCGCTTCTGCCGGGTGCTGCGCTACAACGGCACCGTCTATGTGGCCGGACTGACCGCGGACGATCTTTCCGGCGACACCACGAGCCAGACCAAGCAGATCCTCGCCAAGATCGACGCGCTTCTGGCCAAGGCCGGAAGCGACAAGTCGAAGCTTTTGAGCGCGCAGATATGGCTCCGCGACATCGCCGATTTCGAGATGATGAATGCCGCCTGGGACGCCTGGATCGACCGCAGCGCCATGCCGGTGCGCGCCACGGTGGAAGCGCGGCTTGCCGGCGACCAGTATCGCGTCGAGATCATGGTGACGGCGGCCGTCGGTTGAGCCGGCCGGCGAGGGAACGCCAATGCATGAGCTGGTGATCAGAGGCGGGCGCGTGGCGCTCGACGATGGCTGGGCCGAGTGCGACATCGGCATCGACGGGGGGCTGATCGCCGCCATCGGCAAAGATCTCTCCGGCCAGAAGTCGATCGATGCCGGCGGCCGTTGGGTGATGCCCGGCGGCATCGATGCGCATTGCCATCTCGACCAGCCGGTCTGGGGCGGGGCGGGCAATGCCGACGATTTCTATTCCGGCACGATCTCAGCGGCGTTCGGCGGCACCACCTGCATCGTGCCGTTCGGCATGCCCGGACAGGACATGACGACGATCGGCGCCATCGACCGCGCGCTGGAGCGCGCGGCGGGACGTGCCGTGATCGACTATGGGCTGCATGCCGTGGTGACCATGGGCACCGGCGCCGATGTCGAGGCGCAGCTTGAGGCGCTTGCCGGGCGCGGCATCGCCTCGGTCAAGCTGTTCATGACCTATCTGGGTTTTGCCGTCGACGACGATCTGTTCTTCAAGGTTCTCGATTCCGCGCGGCGGCTGGGCTGGATCGTCATGGTGCATGCCGAGAACGACGCCGCGATCCGGCGCACGCGCCAGCGTCTCATCGATCTCGGCCGCACCGACATCCGTTACCATGTCGTCGCCCACAGCGAGACGATGGAGCGCGAGGCGACCCATCGTGCGCTGGCCTTCGGCGAGATGACCGGCGCGCGGATGACCATCGTGCATGTCTCGTCCTGGCAGTCGGCGGAGGAGGTGGCGCGGGCGAAGCAGCGCGGCGTCGACGCCATCGCCGAGACCTGCCCGCAATATCTCTTCCTTGGCGGCGCCGATCTCGATCGGTCTCCAATCGACGCTGCGCGTTTCGTCTTCTCGCCGCCACCGCGCTCGCCGCGCAGCCATGAGCATCTGTGGCAAGAGCTGATCAATGGCGGCATCGACCTCTGGTCGTCCGACCATTCGCCCTATTACTTCGCCGACAAGATCGGCCGGTCCGAAACGCCCGGCTTCACCACGACGCTAAGCGGC
Organism: Mesorhizobium sp. WSM3859; assembly: GCF_002295065.1. Lineage (GTDB taxonomy): Bacteria > Pseudomonadota > Alphaproteobacteria > Rhizobiales > Rhizobiaceae > Mesorhizobium. Next base: position 246,753 of record NZ_NSGG01000001.1, on the reverse strand, counting down.
ATCCCCGGCATCGAGACGCGTCTGCCGCTGCTGTTCTCGGAAGGGCTGCTGACCGGCCGGCTGACGCTCGAGCGCTATCTCGATCTCACCTCGCGCAATGCCGCCTCGATCTACGGTTTCGCCGATCGCAAGGGTCGCATTGCCGTCGGGCTCGACGCGGACCTGGCACTGTGGGATCCGTCGGCGCGCTGGACGCTCGGGCATCAGGCGCTGCATTCGCGGGTCGATTTCACGCCCTATGAGGGCAGGGTCGTTACCGGCAAGCCGACCACCGTCCTGGTGCGCGGCGTGCCGGTGGTCGCCGACGGCAAATTGCAGGCCGAACCTGGCTTCGGGCAATTTGTGGCCCGAACGGCAGCCGATCCCACATTTTCAGGAAAACCAGTCGAGGATTGGACACCATGGCTCGATGCCTGACCATCGCCGTTTGCCAGACCGGACCGATCCAGCGCAGCGCCACGCGCGTCGAGACGGTCGGACGGCTGGTACATCTGCTGGAAAAGGCAGCGGCTGCCGGCGCCGAGATCGCGGTGTTTCCGGAAATGGCGCTGACCACCTTCTTCCCGCGCTGGCGCATCGACGACGAGGCCGAGATCGACGCGTTCTTCGAAGCCTCGATGCCAGGCCCGGAGACGCGGCGGCTCTATGATGCGGCGGCGCGGCTGAAGGTTGGCTTCGCGCTGGGTTACTGCGAGCTTGCGCATGAAGACGGCCGCACGCATCATTTCAACACGATGGATCTGGTCGGGCCGGACGGCGCTTTCATCGGCCGTTACCGAAAGATGCATGTGCCGGGCTCGAGCGAGCCGAAGGCGGGCACCACCACGCATCTCGAACGGCGTTATTTCGAGCCCGGCAATCTCGGCTTTCCGGTCTTCGATTATCGCGGCGTCCGCGTCGGGCTGGCCATCTGCAACGATCGCCGCTGGCCGGAGACCTATCGCATGCTATGCCTCAACGGCGCGGAGGTGGCGCTGCTCGGCTACAACACACCGCTCCTGCTCGACGAGGCGCCGGCGCTGGCGCATCTGCGCATGTTGCACAATCACCTGCCAATGCAGGCCGGCGCCTACCAGAACACGCTCTGGATCGGCGCCGCCGCGAAGGCCGGGCTGGAAGACGGGCAGGCGCTGATCGGCGGCTCCTGCATCATCGCGCCGACCGGCGAGATCGCCGCGCAGGCCATGTCGCTCGACGACGAAGTCATCGTGCATCGCGCCGATCTCGACCTGATCGAGACGTGCCGCAAAGTGAACTTCAACTTCGCGCTCTATCGCCGCCCGGACCAGTACAAGCGCATCTCGGATCCGGTCTGACATCGATGGGCCCGATCGAGACCAGATGCAGCCAGGACACGGCGCCGCTCGCGGCCGATCCGCTGTCGCTCGGCGAGATCGTCGAGAACGGTCTTTGCATCGGCTGCGGCCTCTGCCGGTCGACGGCCGGGCGCGACGTCGAGATGGTGATGACACCGGAAGGGCGCGAGCGGCCGGTGGCACGAAAGGCATTGGACAAGCCGACATTGGCGAAGATCAACGCCGTTTGCCCGGGAACGCGCATCGCCGGTCCGCCACCAGCGCAGATAAGCGAGGCTGCGTTGGCGGAAACGGTCTGGGGGCCTGTCGAACGGCTTGTACTCGGTCGCGCGGCTGACCCTATGGTCCGGTTCGTCGGCTCCGGCGGCGGCACTCTGACGGCGCTTGGCCAATTCCTGGTCAACTCGGGGCGCGTCAAGTTCGTGCTGCATGTCGCGGCTTCGCGCTCGATGCCGATGCGCACGGAACGCCGGCTGAGCTTCGACGCGGCCTCCGTGGTCGAAGGCGCCGGCTCGCGCTATGGGCCGGCGGCGACCCTGGTGGATTTCAACGACGTTCTCGACCGCGGCGAGCCCTTCGCGCTGATTGCCAAACCTTGCGACATCACGGCCGTGCGCAACCTGGCGCCGCTCGATCCGCGCGTTGACGAGCATATGCGCTATGCGCTCGCCTTCGTCTGCGGCGGCGCCTCGGACCTCACCAAGTCGGAGCAGGTGCTGCAGCGTTTCGGATTGAGCGAGGATGAGCTCGCGCTCTTCCGCTACCGGGGCCACGGCAATCCCGGCCTCAACCGCATCGAAACCAAGGACGGCCACGCCTTCGAGATCAGCTACCGGCAGCTCTGGGAAGACGAGGACAAATGGATGATCCAGCCGCGCTGCAAGATTTGTCCCGACGCGATCGGCCAAGTAGCGGATATCGCGGTGTCGGATGCCTGGCTGAACGGCGGACCGGCGGTCGAGGATGAACCGCTCAACGCCATCATCGTGCGGACTGAGCGGGGACGGGCGCTGTTCGATGCGACCGTCGAAGCCGGCGTGCTGGAGATCAAGCGCGAGAGCGGCATTGCCGAAATCAGCGAATTGCAGTCGCATCAGGTGCGCAAGCGGCGCGCCGTGTGGGCGCGGCTGAAGGGCATGGAGATCGCCGGCAAGCCGGTGCCTTTTGTCACCGACCTCGCATTGCGGGATTGCGCCGCGGAGAATTCGCCAGCCGCGAATCTGGCCGAAGGGCGAGGCGCCCGCGATCGCGCACATCGCGGCCGATTGGGCGAGTCGCCTGCCGTGCCGCGCGGATCAGTTTTGGGAGATCCATGAGCGAACAAACTGAAATCATTATTATCGGCGGCGGCATGGCCGGCGCGGGTGCAGCCTTCGAGGTTTCGCGTGACAGGAAGGTCGTGCTGCTCGAGCGGGAGAGCCATTGCGGCTACCACACCACGGGGCGTTCGGCGGCAAGCTTCACCGAGAATTACGGCAACGGCGTCATCCGTCGCATCGTGCTGGCCAGCCGCGCCTTCCTGACTGAGCCCCCCACGGGTTTTTGCGATTATCCGCTGCTTAGCAAGCGCGGCATGATCACGGTGGCGCGCGCCGACCAACTCGATCTCCTACGTGAGGACCTTGCGGCAGCGCAGGCCCTGGTCCCCTCCATCGTTGAAATGACGCCGGACGAGGCGATCGCGCGCGTGCCGGTGCTGCGCCGGGACTATCTTGCCGGCGCTTACATCGAACCGCACTCCATGGACATCGATGTCAACGGCCTGCACCAGGGTTTTCTGCGCGGCGCGCGAGCGCGGGGCGCGCGCATCGTCACCAAGGCCGGGGTGAGGGGCATCGGCAGGCATGGCGGCCAGTGGCGGGTGGAGACCGAAGCGGGACCATTCCTCGCGCCGGTGATCGTCAATGCGGCCGGCGCCTGGGGCGACGAGATCGCGGCGATGGCGGGTGTGCGTCCGGTCGGTCTGCAGCCCAAGCGCCGCACCGCCTTCAACATTCCCGCACCCGCGGGTGTCGACATTGCCGACTGGCCGCTGGTCAACGACGTCGGCGCGGAATTCTATTTCAAGCCGGATGCCGGGCAGCTGTTCGTCTCGCCGGCCGATGCGACGCCGTCGGAGCCGATGGACGCCTATCCAGAAGACATCGATGTCGCGATCGGCGCCGAGCGTCTGGAACGGGCAACGACGATCGAGGTGCAGCGCGTGTCGCGTTCCTGGGCAGGCTTGCGGACCTTCGTCGCCGACGGCTCACCCGTGGTCGGGCCGGATGACGAATTTCCGGATTTCGTCTGGCTGGTCGGGCAGGGCGGCTACGGCATCAAGACCTCGCCGGCGCTGTCGCGCATCTGCGCCAGCCTGATCGCCGGCGGTGGGCTGCCGGACGATGTCGCGAGGCAAGGCGTTTCCTCGGACGATCTCACGCCGCAGCGGCTGCGCAACGTCTCGCCCGAAGCCGGCAAGGTTGCTTCATGAACGGCGCCGCCCTTACGGCCGGGGGTGAACTGGCGGGGCGCATCCTGGATGCGCTCGCTGAAGCCACGACCGATGCGCCCGGCGTCACGCGCGTCGCCTACGGGCCGGGCGAACGCTTCGCCCACAACCTCGTGCGCGAGGAAGCGCAGAAGCTCGGCGCGGTTGCGCGCGTCGACGCGGCCGGCAACCTCTACCTGACGCTCAGCGGCCACGATCCGAACCTGCCGGCGATCGTCATCGGCTCGCATCTCGACAGCGTGGCGCATGGCGGCAATTTCGACGGGGCCGCCGGCGTCGTGGCCGGGCTGGCCGTGATGGCTGAACTGGTGGCTCAAGGCGTCCGATTGCAGCGCGATCTCATCGTGCTTGTGACGCGCGCGGAGGAAGCGGTTTGGTTTCCGCTGTCCTATCCGGGCAGCCAGGCGGCGCTTGGTCTACTCGATACCCAGGCGCTCGAAGCCAGGCGCTCGGACAGCGGCCGCACGCTGGCCGATCACATGCGGGAAGAAGGATTCGACCCCGACGCCGTGCAGCGCGGGGTTCCGGGGATTGATGCCAACCGGATCGCGGCCTTCGTCGAAGTCCATATCGAGCAGGGACCGCGCCTCGTCGCCGCGGGGGCGCCGGTCGGCATCGTCACCGGCATTGCCGGCGGGTTCCGCTATGTCGATGCGAAGTGCCTTGGCGCTTACGCTCATTCCGGCGCCGAGCCGCGCTTTGCCCGGCATGACGCCGTGCTCGGCTTTGCCGATCTTGTTGCCGCGCTTGAGATCGAATGGGATGCGCTCGAACACGAAAGGCATGAGGCCACCATCACCTTCGGCCGGGTTCAATCCGATCCGACGCAGCATGGCGGCAGCCGGGTTCTGGGGGAGCTTGGCTTCACGCTGGACGTACGCAGCGCCGAAGCAGCCATCCTGGATCGTGTCGAGGCAAGGCTGCATGAGATTTTCGCTGAAGTAGGCGCCAGGCGCGGCGTCACCTTCGAGCTCGGCCCGCGCTTTACTTGGGAGCCGGCGACGATGTCACCTGCGTGGATCGCGGGCCTGGATCACGCCGCGACCGAATTGCAGATGCGAGCGCCGCATGTGCCGAGCGGAGCGGGGCACGACGCGGCAACCTTTGCCGGCGCCGGCATTCCGACAGCGATGCTCTTCGTGCGCAACGAGAATGGCAGCCACAATCCGTATGAAGCGATGGAGATCGCCGATCTCGATCAGGCGATCCGGCTGCTCCTGCGTTTCGTCACCGATTTCGACAATTCCCCGGATCAGCCATGAATCTTACCAAGACCGCCCTGCTCGTCATCGACCTGCAGAATGAATACCGCCCGGGCGCGGCTTGGCCGGTCGTCGGCTATGACGCGGTGCTCGCCAATGCCGCTGCGCTGATCGAAGCCGCCCGCAAGGCTCGCGTGCCGGTCATCCATGCGCAGGCCTGGGTGAAGCCGGAGGAACGCGACGGCTATGCGCGGCAGGAGGAAATCCTGACCGAGGAATTCCGCTCCGCCGTCGCAGGCAGCGAAGGCGCGGATATCTGCGCCGAGGTGGCGGTGCTGCCCGGCGATATCGTCATCCACAAGCACTGGCCGAGCGCCTTCCGCCGGACCGATCTGTCGCAACGGCTCGCCGCGCTCGGGGTTGAAAACCTTGTTGTCGCCGGGGTGCTGACCGACAGCTGCGTGACGGAAAGCGTGTTCGACGCCGTCTATCAGGGTTTTCGCGTCTGGCTGGTCAAGGACGCCTGCGGCAGCATGACCGAAACCATGCACCGCACCGGCATGCTCGACATGGCGAACCGGCTCTATGGCGGCGGCATCCTGCGTCTGCACGAAGCACTGAAGGCGCTTGCTGGCCAGCCCTTCGAGGGCTGGCGCTGCACGCGGCCGGTGGAGTTCGCCTACACGCTGGAATCGGTCGATCGGATTTACGAGGCGCTGTGATCGGCGCCGCAGCCGCATGCGCCTCTGACGATCGGCTTTGAAGCCGAGGGTTTCAGGACCGAGCCCGGCAGCGCGCCCGTCGCTCGGCCGCCGCGCCACACCGATACGCCGTTGACGAAGACGTGCTCGATGCCGGCGGCGGGCCGACGCGGTTCCTCGAAGGTGGCGGTGTCGATGATCGTCTCGGGATCGAAGATGACGAGATCGGCGAAGTTGCCTTCAGCCAGCAGCCCGCGCTCAGCGATGCCGAACTCCTTCGCGGGCAGTCCCGTCATGCGGAACATGGCTTCCTCGAGGCTGAACAGACCAACATCGCGAGCATAGTGCCCAAGCACGCGCGGAAATGTGCCCCACAGGCGCGGATGCGGGTGGATGTCGTGCGGCAGGCCGTCGGAGCCGATCATTGTGCGCGGATGGGCGATGATGTTGCGAACATCGTCCTCGTCGAGCTGGAAGTAGACCGCTCCGGCCGGCAGCAGGCGCTGACCGGCCTCGCGCTCGGTGCAGTTCCATTCGCGCGCGATGTCGGCGATCTCGCGCCTCGCCATTTCCGGATGCGGATCGGACCAGGTGATGAGGATCTTCAGGCCGGTGTCGCAGCGCTCCAGCCGCAGCACGGTCGAACTCGCGGCGTAGGGGTAGACGTCCATGCCGATATCCATCGTGTCGCGCGCCCGGTCGATCCGCTCCAGAGATGGGAGGCTCTTGCCGAAATTGGCGCGCCCGGTGCACTGGTGGTGCGAGATGAAAAGCTTGCCGCCAGCATGATCGGCGATGTCGATCGCTTCCTCGATCGCCTCGTCCATCGTCTCGAAATAGTTGCGCGTGTGGGTGACATAGGGCCCGCCAAGGCCCGCCGCCGTGGCGGCCAGCGCCTTGACCTCCTCGGTCGACGAGTTGACGGCCGGCGGGTAGTCGAGCCCGGTGCTGAGGCCGAACGCTCCATCCGCCATCGCCTCGGCAACCGCGTCCTGCATCGCCCTCGTTTCCGCGTCGTTGGCCGGCCGGTCGGTCACCGGCATGCAGCGTTGGCGCAAGGTGGTGTGGCCGACGAGCAGGGCCGCGTTGGTGGCAATGCCGCGGCGCTTTAGTTCGGCGACATAGTCGGCAAAGCGGTCGAAGCGGAAATTCTCGCGGCCGCCGACCAGCGTGAAGGGCGGCGGTGGGGTCTTGTCGAGCAGCAGCGGCGCAAGGCTGACGCCGCAATTGCCAGCGATCACCGTCGTCACGCCTTGGCTGATCTTCGGGTCCATGCCGCCCGGCGCCAGCAGCGCGCCGTCGTCATGCGTATGCACGTCGATGAAGCCGGGCGCGACCACCTTGCCCTTTGCGTCGATCTCTTCGCTGCCTCGCGCGTCGTCGAGCCGGCCGATGGCGGTGATGCGGTCGCCGGTGACAGCGATGTCGGCTTGGAAGGATTTCGAGCCGTCGCCGGCGATCAGCGTCGCGTGGCGGATGACGAGATCATAAGGCATCAAGTAGTTTCCTAAGTTTCCGGATTGGCGGCGATCTCTTCGCGGCGGCGCGCGACATAGGCGTCGAGTTCCTCGCGGATCGCGGGATCCGTGACCGGCTCCTCATAGTCGTGCAGGGCCTGCTGCCAGAGCTCGGTCGCCCGCTCCAGCGCGTCCTTGCCGCCGGCCTCCTCCCAGGCGCCATGGTTTTGCCAGTTGGAGAGCATCGGTTGGTAGAACGCGGTGGTGTAGCGCGACATGGTGTGCTCGGCGCCGAAGAAATGACCGCCGGCCGGCACCGATTTGATCGCCTCGAAGCCGAGGTCGTCCTCCTGGAACGGCAGCGGCCGCAGGAACTCCATCATGTTCTGCAGGATCTCGACGTCGAGCACGAGCTTTTCGTAGGACGCCGTCAGGCCACCCTCCAGCCAGCCGGCCGCGTGATAGATCAGATTGGCGCCGCCCAGCACCGCGCCCCAGGTCGCCATCTCGGTCTCATAGGCCGCCTGTAGGTCGACGACGTTGGAAGCGTTCGCGTTGGAGGTGCGGTAGGGCAGGTTGTAGCGTCGCGCCAACTGCCCGGCGATGATGTTGGCCTTGGCATTTTCCGGCGTGCCGAAAGCGGGCGCGCCGGACTTCATGTCGACATTGGAGGTGAAGGCGCCGTACATCACCGGCGTGCCGGGATTGACGAGCTGCGTCAGCGTGATGCCAAACAACGCCTCGGCATTCTGCTGGCAGAGCGCTGCGGCAAGCGTCACCGGCGTCATCGCCCCCATCAGCGTGAAGGGCGTGACGGTCACCGGCTGGCCGTGCTCGGCCATGGCGATCAGGCCTTCGGCCATCGCGTCGTCGAACAGGCGCGGCGAGTTGATCGAGATGATCGTGGTCACGCCGGGCGAGGCGCGCATTTCCTCGACCGAGATGCCGCGCGCGATGGCCATCATCTTGATCCCGTCCATGGCGCGGGCGCGACCGATCGCGGTGCAATGGAAGGAGAGGTCGCTCAGCGTCAGATTGGCGTGGTAGGTGTCGAGATGGCGCGAATTGGCCGGCAATTCGATCGGCGCCACCACCTGGTTGCCGATGATGTGGATGGCGTTGAAGTGGTGCGCCAGCCGGATGAAGTTCTGGTAGTCGGGGAGGTTGCCTGGACGGCGGCCGTTGATGCGGTCATGCACGTTGGGCGGACCGGCGACCAGGCCGAAAACCAGCGAATTGTCGCCGAGATGGACCTGCTTGTCGGGATTGCGGCTGGTCAGCGTGAAGGACGAGGGAACGTTGCTCAGGGCTTCGGTGACGATGCTCTCGTCGATGCGAATGGTGTTGCTGTCGCGGTCGACAATGGCGCCGGCCCTCGCGAACAGGTCCATCACCTTCTCGCTCATGACGCGAATGCCGAGCTCCGAGAGGATGCGCATCGACGTCTTGTGCAACTGATCCATGCGCTCTTCGTCGAGGAGCTGCATCGGGGGGTAGGGATTTTTCACGCTCTGCCACGGCAGTTGCGCGATGCCGCCGCCACTACGTCCGAGCTTCGATCGGCGGCCACCGCCACGCCTGTCCTGTGACATAGCATTCCCCTTCGATTCTTGTTCTCGCAATTCCGGACGGAAAACCGCTGCGCACTTTTCCTGGAATTGCTTTCAGTACCCGCGTCCCGGATTGACCACATTCTCCAGCGGCTCGCCTTTGCGGTAGCGCGCCAGATTGTCGGCGAACATGCGCACCGACCTTATGTCCCAGCCGTCATAGACCGCCGCGCAATGCGGCGTGACGGCGACTTTGTCGTAGCCCCAGAGCGGATGCTCCGCCGGCAGCGGCTCGGTCGCGAAGACATCGAGCGCCGCGCCCTTGATCTGCCCATTGTCGAGCGCACTGAGCAATGCGGCTTCCTCGACGACGCCGCCGCGCGAAATGTCGACGAGCACGGCGGACGGTTTCATCGCGGCGAAGGCGGCCTCGCCAAGCAGGCCGCGCGTTGTCGGCAGCAGGGGCACGCAGCAGACGATGAAATCGGCGCGGCCGATCAGTGCCAGCAGCGCGTCGGGGCCGTGAACCTCGTCGAGCGACGGCATCGGCTTCGGCCGCGCGCGGATGCCCAGCGTGTGCATGCCCATCGCCCGCGCGCGGCGCGCGACGGCTTCGCCGGTCTTGCCGAGGCCGAGGATCAAGACGGTCTTGCCCTCGATCGGCTCGACGCGGCCGCCACCCCATTGGCGGGCCTGCTGGCGGCGTTCGAAGCCGCGCAGATCGAGCGAGAAGGAAAGCATGGCGCCGAGCGCATATTCGGCGAGCATGCCGGCAGCGACGCCGGCCGAGTTCGTCACGGTCACATGCGCCGGGTCCCAGCGCCCGAGGTGGTCGGTGCCGGAGCCGCCGATCGACACCCATTTGACCGTCGGGCTTTCGACAAGGGCTTGGCGCGGGTAGCGCGGCGTGCCGTCGAAGCGGATCGAATAGACCACTTCCGCCGCGGTCCGCTCGATCAAAGCGGGGAGGCCGGCATAGGTGTCGCAGGCATGGACTTCGAGGTCAGGATGCGTCTCGGCGAGAACGGCAACCGCGCCGGCCGGTTTGTCGGTGTGCAGGATGATTGTTGGGCGCGCCGACATCGCAACCTCAGCTATGGCGGATATGGTCGGCGGCGCTGCCGAGGGCGGCAAGCAAAACCCTGCCGTTTTCCAGCGTCGCATTCTCATGCGGCGCGCGCAGGTTCAGCCACCGCCGGTCGCCGGACTTGACCGCAAGCACCGCCTTCATCGCCGGGATCAGCCCGGCATCCTGGATCACCTTCCGGAAGGCCTTGATAGCGGCATCCGCCTCGGTGACGTCCTCGCCCTTCTTGGCCGCGTCATAGAGGCGGCGGATGGCGGCGGCGTTCAAATTGACGGTCGCCGAAATGCAGCCGGCGGCGCCGCTGGCGAGACCCTTGGTGAGCTGCGCCTCGGAGCTCGGGAAGACGGAAATATCGGGCGCGGCGGCGATGACGGCAGCGGTGTTGTTCCAGTCGCCGGCGCTGTCCTTGTAGGCGACGACGGTGTTCGGGAACGCCTTGCTCAATCGCGCCGTCTGGGCGGGGCTGACCGGTACGCCGGAATTCTGCGGGATGTGGTAGAGGATGACGCGCATCGAAGGCTTTGCCACCTTCTCGATCAGCTCGCTGTAGTAGCGCGCCTGACCGTTGTCGCCGGCGCCGGTGTAGAAGAAGGACGGCAGCACCATGACCGCGGCGCAGCCGAGGCCGACGGCATGCGCCGACAATTCGACCGTTTCGGGCAGGGCGGTGACGCCGGTGCCGGGCATCAGCCGGTCCGGCGCGATGCCGGCCTCGACCAGCCATTCCAGCGCCTGCATGCGCTCGCGCAAGGACACCGAGAGCGCTTCGCCCGTCGTGCCGAAAGGCGAGAGGAAATGCGCGCCCTGACCGAGCACCCATTTGGCGTGGGATATCCAGAGGTCGCGCGCAATGCGGCCGTCGTCTTCGAACGGCGTCAGGATCGGGGCGATGGTTCCTTGCGGGCGGGTCATGGCTATCCTCTATGCTGTGTGGCCGGCCACGGCCGCGACGGCGCGGGCGAAGTAGGCCGAAGCGGTGATGTCGAAGAGTATGTCGAAACCCTTCGGCGAACGAAACGTCACGGCTTCGATATGGCCGACGCGGGTCTGAGCGATGTCGTCGGCGCCGAATTTTTGCGGTCTCAGGTCCAGCGCGCAAAGCGCGCTCATCGCTTCGGCAAGGCGAGGACCGGAAAGGCGCGTCCATGCCCAGCCTTCCTCGCGCCATGACGAGTAACCTTTTGGCGCCGGCGCCGCCTGCCAGGCGGCCTTGACCTGGGCGAGCGTCTCGCCCGCGTCTTCGGCCAGAAGCAGGATATCCTCGTTGCCGAGGCGCAGGATCCGCATGCCGCGATGGTCGCCGATGCGGTTGACGGCGGGCAGCGTCAAGCCCTGCGCGGCAAGCCAGTCGGCGCTGCCGCCGCCCTTCAGGCCGAAACGCGGGCGGTCGGTGAGGTCGCTCAGCATGATCGCGCCGGAAACCAGCTTCGTGCCGTCGGCCGCGCCGCCGGGCATGAAGGGGTAGATGCGAGCAGCGGTGCCGGCGGCCATCTAGATCTCCTGCCGCGCGTTGGTCGGGTCGAAGAAGGCGTGGGCGACGACCGGAGCTTCGACCAGCTCGCCGTTGCGGCACTTCACCGTCACGCTGCTGCCTTCGGCCTGGTCGTCGACATGGACATAGGCGAGCGCGATGTGTGTCCCTAGCGATGGTGAGTATCCCACCGAGGTGATCTGGCCGACAGGCATGCCGCCGCGCAGCACCAGGCAGCTCTCGCCGGGAATGTTGCGGGCGCCGGCGGGGAATTGCAGGCCGACCAGCTTGCGGGTCTGGCCGAGCCTCGCACGCATCTCGATGGAGCGCTTGCCGACGAAGAACAGCTTCTTCTTCGACACGGCCCAGCCGAAGCCGAGCTCATCGGGCGTGGTGATCGCATCCGTGTCCTGGCCGATCAGGATGTGGCCTTTCTCCAGGCGCAATATGCGCGACGCTTCCAGTCCGTAGGGGCGCAGGCCATGCGGCTTGCCGGCGGCCATCACCGCGTCCCAAAGTGCGGGCGCCAGGCTCGAGGGGCAATGCAATTCGTAGCTGAGCTCGCCGGTGAAGCCGATGCGCATCACGCGGACCGGCACCCCAGCGAGGGTGCCTTCCCGGCCACTGAGATAAGGGAAGGCGTCGCGGCTGAAATCGATGTCGCTGTCCAGCGCCTCAAGCACCATGCGCGCCTTGGGTCCGGTGACGTTGAGGCCTGAGAAGGCGCCGGTGAGGTTGAGCACGTCGACCTTCAGGCGCCACTCGGCATTCCAGAACAGCATGTCGGCATAGACGCGCGCGACGGCTCCGGTGGTTGCCGTCACGTAGAACTGGTCCTGCGCCATCCTATAGGCGACACCATCGTCGATCACCGAGCCCATCTCGTTGAGCATCAGGCAGTAGCGGACGCGGCCCACCGGCTGGTTGGCATGCGCCATCGTATAGAGGCGGTCGAGAAACTCGCCGGCGTCCGGCCCGCGGATCTCCAGCTTGCCGAGCGTCGAGACGTCGAGCAGGCCGACGCCCTCGCGCACGGCCAGGATTTCCTCGTGGACGGCTTCCTCAGCCTTGGTTGCGCTGCCGTAATGATAGGGCCGCCACCAGGCGCCGACCGGCCACATCGCGGCGTTCAGCGCGATGTGCCGCGCATGCAGCGCCGTGCGGCGCTCCAGCACTTCGTGATGGCCTGCGAGCACGCCGAGCGTTTCCGGCCCCACCGGAGGACGCGCCGTGGTGATGCCGATCTCGCCGATCGTCCGGCCGGTTGCCTCCGCGACGATCCGGGCGGTCGCCAGCGCCGAATGGCGTCCCTGGCTCGGGCCCATGCCGACAGTGGTGAAGCGCTTGACCAGCTCGATCTCGCGATAGCCGTCCTTGGTCGCGTTCTGCAGATCCTTGACCTGCAGATCCTCGTCGAAATCGACGAAGTCGCGTCCCTTGCGATCGGCGACGATCGGCTGCACATAGCGTGGCCGGGCGCTCTTCGGTGTGGCCGGAGGTTCTACCGCCGCTGCATGGCCGAGTTGCGAAAGCGCGGCTGCCGCCGCGCGCCGGCCGCTGGCGACGGCATCCTCGATCTCGTCCGTGCCGGCAACGGAGCCGGCGAGATGGACCGGACCTTGCGGCAGCGTGATCGTCATCATCTGCGTGGCGGCGTCGTAGCCGACCTTGCCGCCGGCCTGACACGGCAACTGCCACGCTGGCGCCTGGCCGATCGAAACCGTCAGCAGCTCGCAGCCGATCCAGCTTCCGCCGACACGGACGCGGGCGAGGTGACGATTTCCGGCCGTGCCTTCCGCCGCCTCGATAGTCGCGCCTTTGCGGATGGCGACTCCCTTGCCGCGGAGTTCGGCTTCCAGCGGACCGGCCTCATCAGCGGATCGCGGATCGACAAGCTCGACGACCGACACGCCTGCGTCCAGCAGATCGAGCGCCGTCCGGTAGCCCTCGTCGTTGGCCGCCAGCACCACGGCGCTCTGACCGGGCCGCACGCCATAGTGCCGGATCAAGCGCTGTGCGGCGCCGCCGAGCATGATTCCCGGCAGGTCGTTGTTGCGGAAGACGGCCGGCTGCTCGATGGCGCCAGTCGCAAGGATCACCTCCCGGGCGCGTGTCCGATGGAGTCGATCGCCCTGGATCAGCGGCAGCCAATTGTCTTCGTACCAGCCATTGCAGACGGTGCCGGTCAGCACCTTGAGATTGGGCAGCGTCTCCAGCCGCGACCACAGGCCGGAGAGGATGGCCGGATCGTACCGGCCATAGCTCAGCGCGCCGCCGATCTCGGGGTTCTCGTCACACAGCACCACGTCGGCACCGGCCTCGGCGGCGGCAATCGCGGCGCTCAATCCCGCCGGTCCGGCGCCGACGACGAGCACGTCGCAATGCAGATGCGTCTTGTCGAAATGCCGGTGCGGAGCCTTGGTGTCGACCACGCCGAGGCCCGCCTTGCGGCGGATCATCGGCTCCCAGAATTTCAGCCAGCTGTCGCGGCGCGGCCCCATGAAGGTACGATAGTAGAAGCCGACCGGCAGGAAGCGGCCAAACCTGTCCATGATGGCGTCGCGGTCGCGCTCGAGCGAGCCGTTGACGTTCTGCGCGCTGACCCGCAGCCCTTCGCTGATCGGCGTGCGCTCGGCCGCGACGTTCGGTTCGGACGGCAGTTGCAACAGCGCGTTGGCGTCGGCTCCGGTCATCGACAGGATGCCGCGAGGACGGTGATATTTGAACGAGCGCGACAGCGCCCATTGGCCGGAAGCGGCGAGCGCGCTGGCGATGCTGTCGCCTTCATAGCCTTCGAAGGGCTTGCCCTCGAAGGTGAAGCGGATGCGGCGGCTTCGATCGATCCGGCTTCCGAAAGGGGCGGGCAGCCGGTTCATGCGCGGTCCCGCAGTTCGGATGCGTCGAAGGTGCGGATGATCTCGTTGCTGACGAGATCGCGCTCGGCCAGGAAGAAATAGTTGCTCGGCACGTGCCGCCACCACTCGACCACGACGCCTTTGCGGTTCTCGGCGCGAAACAGATGCCGCGACCAGTCCCTGTCGGCAGTTGCGTTCGGGTCGGGCCTCGCGCGCACCGGGCCGAAAGACTGGAACTCGTCGATGTTGCGCGGGCCGTTCATGGGGCAGGTAAGCAGTTTCATCGGTCAGTGGCTCGCCGCGGTCGCCCCCATTTCATTGAGCAGCCTGAAGGTCTCGAACCGCTCCAATGCAAAGGGTTTCAGGATGTCGGGCACGCGGCCGTCGGCGATGGTCTGTGCCATGCGCTTGCCGGCGACAGGAGTCGCCTTGAAGCCCCAGGTGCCCCAGCCGCAATCGAGCCAGAGATTGGTGAGTGGGCTAGCACCCATGATCGGGCTGTAATCCGGCGTCATGTCGGTGATGCCGGCCCATTGTCTCAGCAGCCGCACGCCTTGCAGAAAAGGGAAGAGGTGGACGGCGCCCTCGGCGAGGTGCTCCTTCATGTCGAGCGTCGAGCGCGTCGAGTAGAGCTGGTAGGGATCGGAGCCGCCGCCGATGACGACCTCGCCGCGCGATGACTGGACGAGATAGGTGTGCAGCGAGACCGACGAGACCAACGTGTGCAGCCAGGGCTTTAAGGGTTGGGTCACCATCGCTTGCAGCGGATAGCAGCGGATGGGAAGCTCGACGCCGGCCATCAGCGCTACGTCGTAATTCATGCCGCCGGTGGCGATCAGCACCTGGCCGCAGGCGATGCGGCCCCTGTTCGTTTTGACGACCTGGACGCGGTCGCCGACAATCTCGAAGCCCTGCACTTCGGTGCGCTGGTGGATCTCCGCGCCGCGCCGCGACGCCTGCGCGGCATAGCCCCAGGCGACGGCATCGTGGCGCGCCGTTCCGCCATCGGCATGCCAGAGCCCGCCGAGGATTTCGAGCGGACCGCCATAGTCCATGTTGATGAGCGGGCAGAGCTCCTCGACGCCCTTCTGGTCGACGACCTCGGTGCGCGTGCCCATGTGCTTGCCCATTTCTGCGCGCATGTGGAAGCTGCGCATCGTCGCCTCGGTATGCGCAAGCGTGAGCTGCCCCCGCTGCGAGAACATGACGTTGAAATCGAGCTCTTGCGACAGCCGCTCGAACAGCTCGACGCCCTCCTTGTAGAAGGCGATGCCTTCCGGCGTGATGTAGTTGGAGCGGATGGTGGTGGTGTTGCGCGCCGTGTTGCCGCCAGCGAGATAGCCTTTTTCCAGCACTGCCACGCTCTTTATGCCGTGGTATTTGGCAAGATGATGCGCGCAGGACAGTCCATGCCCGCCGCCGCCGATGATGACGACGTCGTAGGCCGGCTTCAGCTCGGGCGTTGCCGGGATGTCGCCGCTGACCGGATAGTCCCTGCTGAGACCGTATTTCAGAAGCCTGAGGGGCATTGCGCGCTCAGCTCGAAGTCGTGGGAGGATCGTAGAGCAGCGCCGAGAGATCGGAGAAGCGGCTGTCGCGGTCGTCGAGCGAAAGCACCGCGTCGCGGATCGCCGCGGCGCGGCCGGACCCGAGCACGGGCGCGGCGAATTCCACGTATTTGGCCTCGACGTCCTGCTTGGTCATCGGCGCTTCCGGGCCGCCGCGCGCATGCACGTCGCCCGACATCAGCACGCGTCCATCGTTGGTCGTGATGACGACGTCGGCCCAGCGGCCGGCCGGGAAGCGGGCGCTGTGGCGCTCGCTTTCGGTCACCGTGATGCGGGTGAGCATGTCGGCGACCGCGGCATCGGCGAGGCCGGCACCGGAAATATGCTCCAGCCCGATGCGCCGGTGGATGATGAAGGTCGCGACGGCGAAGCGCAGGCTGTACTGCGCTTTGGAGGTCGTGTCCGGCATGCCGTCGAACAGCGTGGCCGCATAATGGAAGCTGTTGACCTGGACATGGGCGATGTCGGAGGGGGCGAGATTATGCGCCACGCAAAGTCCGCGCACCGCGTCGATCGCCGCATGCGCCCAGCGGCAGATCGGATAAGGCTTCACATACTGATGCAATGATTGCCAGAAAACGCCGAGGTCCTGCCAATGCGTCGCGACTTCCGGCGCCTCCACTGTGATCGCCGGCGCTCCGGTGAAGCCGCGTTCGGCCAGCACCGCCGCCGAGAGGCCGATGAGGGCACCGGGGCCGGAGCCGTCATGCAACATCGTGGGCGTGGCGATCTCTCGCATCATCTGGCTGCGCGGGCCGTGATACTCGGCAATGCCGAGCGCCTCGCGCAATTGCGTTTCGTCGAGACGCCGCAGCCGTGCCGCGATCGCCGCCACGCCCAAGGCATTCCAGGCGCCGGACGTATGATAGTCGCTGACCGTTGCATGCAAGGCTATGCCGGCCCGGCCGGCGACTTCGTAGCCGATGACCAGCGACGCCAGCGCTTCCGGCCCGCTGAGGTCGGGCCTTGCTTCCGCAAGCGCTGCAAGCGCCGGCATCACCGCGACGCCGATATGGCCCTTGGTCGGGCTATAGCCGTCATGGCCATCAAGGTTGTCTGTCTGCGTGGCGACCGCGTAAGCCGCGCCTGCGATGCTAGCGCGACGCCCGTCGAAGAGCATCCGGGCCGAGTATTGCAGATCGTTCGAACCGTAGAGCAGCACGGCGGCATCGCGGGCAATCCGGCCTGCTTCCATCGGTCCGGCGGCGGCGGCGATGCCGAGCGTGTCGAGCAGAAGGTAACGGGCCTGTTCAAGCACCGGCTGAGGGAAGACGGAAGCGGGACGCCGCAGCACGAAATCGGCCAAACGCGTGAATGTATCGGAGCTGACGACAGGCCCCTCACGCCGGTACGACGGCACAGCCACGCGCTTCTCTCCCCTGTCTCTTCACAACATCAATAAATTGGGTTCATCGCGCAGGCACGCGATTAGTTTGGCGGCTTTGACCAAAAATATTGATGCCATGTCGCTTGTCTGCGATTGAAAGGCCGATTGCCCATGCGATAGCTATGCCGACTACGCAGCTGGAGACCGGGATGAAGCCGCCACCCCCCTTGAACTATATCCGTTCGTTCGAGAGTTCGGCCCGCCATTTGAGCTTCACCACGGCGGCCAAGGAACTGGGCTACACGCAAGCCGCGGTCAGCACGCATGTGCGCGCGCTCGAACACTATATCGGCCGGCAGCTCTTCATCCGCTATCCGCGCAGTCTGAAGCTGACCGAGATGGGGGAGGCCTTCCTGCCGACCTTGCGCCAGGCGCTCGACCAGATCGACCAGGCGACCGAGGCGATCGTCGCTTCCTCGCGCAACCGCACCGTGGTCGTTTCCTGCCCGATGAGTCTTGCCGAGAACTGGCTGGCCGGCTGCATGGCCGCGTTCCGGAAAAAGCATCCTGAGATCGAGATCGTGCTGCACGGCACGATCTGGGAGGACATCAGCGAGCAGATCGCCGACATCACCATCTCGACGCGGCGCTTCGACGACCGGCCGCCCGCGGCCATTCCGCTCTGGAACGACGAGCTGGTCCTGCTCTGCGCCCCGAGCATGCTCGAGGGCGAGCATGCGCTGAAGACGCCGCAGGACATGCTCAAGGTGGACTGGATCTTCGTGCATGGCCGCCAGGAATACTGGCAGGTTGTCACTGAGGCGCTCGGTGTCGATATGGAGGACCATGACAAGGGCTTGTCGACCAACGCCTCCAACATCGCGCTTGAGCTCGCCGCCATGGGCGCAGGCCTGGTCGCCACGCAGCGTTCGCTCTCACACGCCTACATGGATCGCGGGCTGCTCGTCGAGCCGTTTCCCATACGGCCGCCAAGCCCCTGGAACTACTATCTAACCGAGAGCCAGCTTTCGAAGGGAAACATCGCGCGTACGGTCAGGGAATGGATCCTGTCCAGGGCCAGGGAAGACGCGGCACGACCGTAGCTCTGTTCCGCCTTCAAAAATTTGGCGAGCCAATGGCATTGTTTTTTTAGGCCTCAGCGGCCGGCTTTCTGCGGTTTGTGAAGGATCGAGCCCTTCCGGGATTTTTGCATCGCCCCTAACATGCGTGCCGCAAGGGGAATGCAACGGGCAAAAAGCCCTGAACCGGAGAACAACGATGACAATGTTCAAGAGCAACGGTGACCGCGTCCCGGCGATCATCGAAAGCTACGCAGCCGAAGTCAAAAAGGGCGGCATGGACCGCCGCGAATTCCTGGCCATGGCAAGCGTGATGGGCGCTTCCACGGCGCTCGCCTATTCGATGGCGGGGATCGAGCCGGCCAAGGCCGCCGCACCCTTGCCCGGCAAGAAGGGCGGCATCCTGAAGATGCAGATGATCATCAAAGACATGAAGGATCCGCGCAGCTGGGACTGGTCGGAAATCGCCAATGTCATGCGCCAGTGCAATGACTACATGATCCGCTACACCACCGACTTCACCTTCGAGGGCCATCTGGTCGAGAGCTGGGAGGTGAGCGACGACGCCACCGAATACACGCTGCACCTGCGCAAGGGCGTGAAATGGTCGAACGGCGACGACTTCAACGCCGACGACATCGCCTACAACATCGCACGCTGGTGCGATAAGGCGGCCGAGGGCAATTCGATGGCCGGCCGCATGGGCTCGCTGATCGATGCGACCACCAAGAAGGCCGCCGCCGGCGCCATCACCAAGGTCGACGACCATACGGTGAAGCTGAAATGCAACCAGTCGGACGTCACCATTATCCCGGGCTTTTCCGACTATCCGGCGGTCATCGTCCATCGCGACTTCGACAAGAGCGGCGCCGACATGCTCAAGACGCCCGGCACCGGCCCCTATGAGCTGATCTCCTACAAGGTCGGTGAATCGGCCTCGGTGCGGCGGCGCAAGGACTTCACCTGGTTCGGCGGCGAGCCCTATCTCGACGGCGTCGACTGGACCGATTACGGATCGGACGCCTCGAACCCGGCCATCGGCAGCGCCTTCGAGGCCGGCGAGATCGACTGCAACTACCAGACGGTCGGCGGCACGGTCGATCTCTATGACAGCATGGGCCTGGTCAAGGAGCAAGTGGTCACCGCCGGCACCATCGTGTTGCGCACCAACGTGACCAACAAGCCTTACGACGACAAGCGGGTGCGCAACGCCATCCAGCTCGCAGTCGACAACGAGACCGTGTTGAAGCTCGGCTATAGCGGCCTCGGCCAGGTCGCCGAAAACCACCATGTCTGCCAGATCCATCCGGAATACTACGCGCTGCCGAAAGTTCCGCGCGACCTCGCAAAGGCAAAGGCGCTGATGGCCGAGGCCGGCCAGACGGATCACGAGTTCGAGCTGATCTCCTACGATGCCGACTATGTGAAGGACCCGGCCGACGTCGTCGCCGCGCAGATGCGCGACGCCGGCTTCAAGGTCAAGCGCACCATCATTCCGGGCTCCTCGTTCTGGAACGACTGGACGAAATATCCGTGGTCAACCACCGACTGGGGCATGCGGCCGCTCGGCGTGCAGGTGCTGGCGATCGCCTATCGCAGCGGCGAGGCCTGGAACGAGTCGGGCTACGCCAATCCGGAGTTCGACAAGAAGCTCAACGCGGCGATGGCCGTCGCCGATCCCGAGAAGCGCAAGGAGCTCATGAAGGAGGTGGAGTTCATCCTGCAGGACTCCGGCATTCTGGTCCAGGCGTTCTGGCGCTCGCTCTACCGCCACCATGCCCCTTACGTGAAGAACCTCGGCATGCATCAGACTTTCGAACTGCAACTGGACAAGGTCTGGTTGGACAAGGCCTGAAACCAGGTCAATCAAAGCAATGGTCAGGGGCGCTTTTTGCGCCCCTGACTTAGCCGGCGACTGCGCTTGATCAGTCAGCTAAATGAAATACCAAAAGCGCTGCAAGAGAGCGCCAAACAAGTCGCCGAACCAAGGGAAGAAAGCTCAACTATGCGTACTCATGCACAAGCCGTTGTCATTGGCGGCGGTCTGATCGGCTGCTCGATCCTCTATCACCTCGCCAAGTTCGGTTGGACGGATGTCGTGCTTCTGGAGCGCAGCGAGCTGACCTCGGGTTCGACATGGCACGCTGCGGCCAACATCCACGGCCTGCATGATTCCACCAACATCAGCCGCCTGCAGCATTATACGATGGCGCTCTACAAGGACCTGGAGGCCGAGACCGGCCAGGGCTGCGGCATCTTCCAGCCGGGCTCGCTCTATCTCGCCCAGACCGAGGCGCGCGAGCATCAGCTGAGGCTCCAGGAAGCCAAGGCGCGGCGCTACAAGATGAATTTTTACGAGGTCGGCCGCGACGAGGCGGAGCGGCTGCATCCGCTGGTCGATTTCGACGGCATACGCTGCATCATGTATGAGCCGGAGGGCGGCAATGTCGATCCGTCGGGCGTCACCGCCGCCTACGCCGCGGGCGCGCGCCAGCGCGGCGCGGAGATCCATCGCTTCACGCCGGTGACAGCGACCGAGGCGCAGGCTGACGGTAGCTGGATCGTGCGCACGCCGAAGGGCGATATCCGCGCGCAATGGGTGGTCAACGCCGCTGGACTGTGGGGCAGGGAGGTCGCCGCCATGGCCGGCTTGCAGCTGCCGCTGATCCCGACCGAGCACCAGTATTTCGTCACCGAGACCATTCCCGAAATCGCCTCGATGGGCCGGCGCCTGCCGTCGGTCG
Organism: Mesorhizobium sp. WSM3859; assembly: GCF_002295065.1. Taxonomy (GTDB): domain Bacteria; phylum Pseudomonadota; class Alphaproteobacteria; order Rhizobiales; family Rhizobiaceae; genus Mesorhizobium. The sequence continues at coordinate 225,905 of NZ_NSGG01000001.1, read as the reverse complement.
CCGATCGCGACGGCGAATATTACCTGCGCCAGGAAGGCCTCGGGCTGCTCATCGGCGCCTATGAGCGCAACATGAAATTCTGGGCCGAGGCAGGCACACCGCTGGATTTCGGCCACGAACTGTTTCCCGACGATATCGACCGCATCGAGGAAAACATGATGCGCGCCGTTCAGCGTGTGCCTGCGGCCGCCACCGCCGGCGTCAAGAAGGTGATCAACGGCCCGATGATCTGGTCGCCGGACAGCGCGGTGCTGTTCGGGCCGGCGCCCGAGCTCAGCAACTATTTCTGCTGCAACGGCATCATTCCCGGTTTCTCGCAATCGGGCGGCATGGGCAAGCTCGCGGCCGAGTGGATGATCGAGGGCGAGCCTTCGCTCGACATGTTCGGCTGGGACATGGCGCGCTTCGGCCATTGGGCCGGCAAGGCCTTCACCAAGGCGCGCGTGCAGGACCAGTACAGCCACCGCTTCAAGATCCATTTCCCGAACGAGGAGCGCGCCGCGGGCCGACCGGTGCGGACGCGGCCAGCCTATGAAATGCAGAAGGAGATGGGCGCCGTCTTCGGCCTCAATTTCGGCTGGGAGCATCCGCTGTGGTTCGCCGCGGAAGGCGAGCCGCGCGAGGAAACGGTCGGCTTCACGCGGCAGAACTGGTGGGGGCCGGTGGGCCGCGAGGCGCGCATGCTGCGCGAGCATGCCGGCATCATCGACATCTCCAATTTCGCCAAATACGAAGTGAAGGGCCCAGGCGCGGAAGCCTGGCTCAACGCGATCTTCGCCAACCGTATGCCGACCAAGGTCGGCAACTCCTGTCTCACGCCGCTGATCGGCAAGCGCGGCGGCATTGCCGGCGACTTCACCGTGACCAGGCTGGCGGAGGACGAGTTCATGGTGATCGGCTCGGGCATGGCCGAGCGTTTTCATCAGCGCTTCTTCAAGTCGGTGCCGCTGCCGGAAGGCACGACCTTCCGCTCGCGCACCGAGGATCTCGGCGGCTTCAACGTCGCCGGGCCGAAATCACGCGAACTGCTGCAGCGGCTCACCAATGACGACCTGTCGAACGAGGCCTTCCCGTTCATGCGCTCGCGCCAGATCACTGTCGCCGGCCTCGACGTCGTGGCGCTGAGGGTCTCCTTCACCGGCGATCTCGGCTGGGAGCTGCACTGCCAGGCCGCCGACCAGGTGGAGCTCTACCGCGCGCTGCTCAAGGCAGGCGCGGAAGTCGGCGCCGGACCGGTTGGCTCGCGGGCGCTGATGTCGCTACGCGTCGAGAAGGGCTATGGCAGCTGGAGCCGGGAATACTCGCCGGAATACTGGCCGCAGGAGGTCAAGCTCGATCGCCTGATCAAGACCGATAAGGACTTCCTCAACCGCGAAGCCTATCTCGCCGTCGCCGAGAAGCCGGCGCGCGACGAGCTGATCATGCTTTCGGTCTCGACCAAGGATGCCGACGCCACCGGCGGCGAGCCGATCTTCCTGCCGGACGGCACGCCGATCGGCCAGGTGTCGTCAGGCGCCTATGGCTATTTCGTCGAGCAGTCGCTGGCGATGGGCTACGTCAAGGCGGGAACCGCCAAGGCGGGCGACAAGGTGACCGTCGCCATTCTGGGCAGGCCGCATGACGCGGTGCTGCTCGCGCATCCGCCCTTCGACCCGGAGGGCAAGCGGCTGCGGTCGTAAGGGCCGTCGTCAGGGGAACTGGCGGCGCCGCCGCCGGTTGGCTCAGCCGCCGAAGCGGCCCAGCCAGTGGCGGGCAAGGTCGGAGCGGCGGCAGACCCAGACGTCTGGGTTGGCGGTGATCTTGTCGAGAAAACGCTCCAGCCCGATCATGCGGCCGGGACGCGCCGCCAGCCGGCAATGCAGCGACACCGTCATCATGCGCGGGGTCCTTTGGCCCTCCTTCAGCAGCCAGTCGACGCCGTCGCTGACATAGTCGAAGAACTGGCTGCCGGTCTCCAGGCCTGAACCACGCGCAAAACGGCTGTCGTTGTTGTCGAAAGAGTGCGGCACGACCAGATGCCGTTTGGCGCCGACATCGACGAAATAGGGAAGGTCGTCGTTGTAGTCGTCGCAGTCGAACAGGAAGCCGCCATGCTCGACCACCAGCCGGCGGGTGTTGAGGCTTGGCCGGCCGGTGTACCAGCCCAGCGGATCGATGCCGGTGATCTCGCGGACCGTGTCCACCGTCATGGCAATGTGTTGGCGCTCTTCCTCTTCACTGAGCGGCGCGTAGTCGATCCAGCGCCAGCCATGGCAGACGATGTCGCTGCCAAGCGCTGCGATCGCCTTGCCGGCGGCGGGGTTGAGCTCCAGCGCGCGCCCGACGACATAGAAGGTGGGAACAACACCCTTGTCCTGGAACAGCGAGAGCAGCCGCCAGACGCCCACGCGCGAGCCGTATTCGTAGAGCGATTCCATGTTGCGGTTGCGCATGTCCGGCACGGCGGGCGACACGGCAAGGTCGGACAGGATCGTCTCGGAAACGCCGTCGCCTTCGCCGATCGAGTATTCAGCACCTTCCTCGTAGTTGACGACGATGTTGAGCGCCAGCTTCGCGCCGCCCGGCCATTCAGCCTGCGGAGGCCGCTCGCCATAGCCGATGAAATCGCGGGCGGGCAGATACGGCATGTCTGACGTCACGTCTCGAAATCCCCTCGGATGAAGCCCTTACCAGCATTGCCGGCCGCGCAGCGCAATGAGCGCGCGCAGCGTGCGGTCCATGACGTCCTGCGGCCCGATCGTGATGCGCAGGCAATCCGTCAGGCCGTAACCGGTAAGGCCGCGCACGATGATGTCGGCGCCGCGCAAGGCGTTGTCGGCGGCCGCCGCTGCCGCCTTATCGGCAAAGCGGACCAGGACGAAATTCGTCCGGCTTTCCGGGACCTCGTAGCCGGCCGCCCGCAGGCCTTGCGCGAAGCGATCGCGAATATCGGACGTACGGGCCACGATGGCACGCATATAAGCCTGGTCCTCAACGGCCGCGACGCCCATGGCGAGGCTCACCGTCGAGACCTGGTTGGAGTTCTGCATCTTGCGCACTTCGGCGGCGATCTGGGGCGCGAACAACCCCCAGCCGATGCGCGCGCCCGCCAGCCCGTATGCCTTGGACAGGCTGCGCAAGACGACGGTGTCGCCGCGTCCGGCCAGCGCGAAAACGGCCTGCGGATCCTGGTCGTCGAATTCGCCATAGGCCTGGTCGATCATTAGGAGAACATCGCCGGGAAGCGCCGCGCGCAGGCGCAGCAGTTCGGAGTTTGTGATGCGCGTGCCGGTCGGGTTGCCCGGGTTGCAGACGAAGACGATGCGCGTCGCTGGCGTGAGCGCCGCCAGGATGGCGTCGATAGAAACCTCAAAGCCGCGCTCCTGCGCCTTGACATAGGTCGCCCCGACGCGCGCGGCCGCCGAGGCGGCGAAATTATAGGCGTAGCTTGTGGCGAGCACGTCCGCGCCCGGACCGCCGAAGGCCGCAATGGTGCAGGCGATCAGCTCCATCGAGCCGGCGCCGCACAGGATAAGATCGCGCTCGACGCCATACGCTCTGGCGATCGCGTCGCGCAGCAAGGTCCAGTCCGGGTCGGGGTAAAGGTGGCTGCGCGCCACGGCGTCGCGGCCGGCTTCGATTGCGCTTGGGCTAGGCGGGAAGGCGCTCTCGTTTTGAGCCAATGTCGGCCTGTCATAGCCGCCGAAATTCGCCAGCGCGAAAGCGGACATGGCCTCGATATGGGCGGTGGCTTTCAGGGGCACGGCATAAAGGTCCGGCTATCGGCTTATTCGCAAGGTGTTACGAAGAGCGAGGCTAAGGCAGGGCGGTCGAGCGGCAAAGCAAAATTCGCCGGCACAATGGCTATGGGATTTTGGCCCATGCGGGTGGGGAGGCGGCGCATGGACTCTCGTCGTTAGCCGGGCCAACCGGGGATATCGTGATTGTCATCAACTCGCCCTGCGAGGGCGTTCAGGGTTTATTTAAATGCGTCGCGGTTGACAGTGATGGCTGGAGGCTTCCACCCGCCGCCTCCCGGCATGTCCAACGATGCGTTACGGAAACTCCGCTCGACTTCGGCGGTGTAGGTGCCGTCGTTCTCGAAGCGGTCCCAGAGAATGAAGCCAATAATGAGCGCGATGACGAACAGGGGCCAACGCATCGGACAGTCCTCAAATGCCCGATCGATATTATCCGCCTGCGGGTCAACAAATACAAGTCTTTGCTAATATATGCCGGCATGGCCTGACAACCGCGTAGGATGACAGTGCACAAATTGCTGTGAAGGCTATTGATCAAGCCCCAACGCTTTTGGATTTACGAACACGAGGCAGGTCGCAAACGGCTACATGTCGTATCGGGGGACCAGCTTCGGCGACCGCAGTTCCTGGGCCATCTTTGCCGCTTGGAAGACTGTCATAAGAACGTAGGTCGTTTCACCTTCGGTCGAGTTTATAGCCAAGACCACGCGGCCAATCTCGTCGCTCATGGCGCACGACCAGTCTTTGACAGCAATCGCCCGTTTTTCCGCCATGTGCCCCTGCCTTCCCTTCGCCAGGTTATTTGGCGTCGTGAAGACCAGCAATTTGGACTGAATGCCCATTCCGTTGGGCCTAATGTCACTCTCCCTTTTTTGACGCGATACCCGTGCCTTTCAGATCCAGCGCCCGGCTCAGCGCCAATGAACGCCGATGTTCCCATCACGCGGTGCTGCAGCCGGTCAGGATGACGGGAGCCCCGCGCGCGGTTACTCGCCCTGCAGTTCCGGAACATGCTCGTTGATGCTGTCATCCACAATCGCCTGATAGCTGGCATGGATCGAAGGTAGCGGGGACACGCGCCGGCGCTCCGCATGCCCGAACGATTTCCACTTGGCGCTGGCAAGTCGCAGCTGGCCAATGGCCCTACGGACGAGCAGCCTGGGGTTGCTAATTTTCCGGCTAAGGCTCATGTCCCGGGTGATCGTCGTTGCTCCCAGGCGGGGCAGATGACGGCCGAATATCCCACGCATCTTATCCATAGGCGCGGCAAAGCCGGGATCGGCCTGCAACCGCCTCACCCCTCGAGCATTCCAGATATAGATGTCGGCGATCGGACCCCGGCGGCCGATATCCGCGACGAGCCGGGTTGCAGCATCGGGCGTTAGAAAATAGGCTCCCGAGCCACTCGTTCCAATCAGCATCTCAAAGATGCGGCAATCCCCGAGCCCTTCGAGCGTCACGGGTTCAGTCGACAGATGCCGCAAGTCTCTACGCGCTTCGAGATTGATCGCGACGGCACCTTTTACCGCTGCGGCATGACGCAGGAAGGCGGCGATCTCGGGGGCGAGCACCACGTCGTCTTCCAGGATCAGCGTGTTCACGCCGCTCCTGGTCACCTGCTGCCAGCACGCTTGATGGCTAAGCAGGCAGCCCACTTCAGACCGGCTTAGAGGACGTTCCCACAAATAGGCGTGCTTGCGGAATTCGTCGTCGGGCAGCAAAGCTCCATCGACAGCCTCCAGCCTTCGGAACGTCATCCCGATCCGCCGAAACTGCCTTTCCTGAAGCCTCAACCTGTCTACGGATCCATTCAGGTTTATCAGAAGGATATCCGTCGTGCCGGCTGTGCTTTCTATTTCGGTCAAACCCATACCCGATGACACCCCCGGCGGATTAGCGCGAATTCAAATGACGCATCCATTGGCCTCGTTGGACCTTTGCCAAGGCCTTTGATCCATCTGGACGAGGGCAATCGCGCATTGCGTTTCGACCTTCAAGCCGATCCGGGCTTCGCGGCGACCGGAGGTCTGTCGTCGGCCTGCTCCGGAATGAATCTAAGTGATTCAAATTTAAGCTGGCAATCTTGCTCGCATTTTGCTTTTGTTTGTACCGGTTCGGGAGATCGCGAAATGTTTTCGTCGTGGAAGATGATTGTATTGATGTCCGGCTTATCCGGTTTGATCGGCACCACAGCGATAAGTTACTTGTTGGCGCGAGTCGGCTTTGGTGACCGTGCTAGTATACTGGTCGCCGCTACTGTGATGTGTGCTGTTTGTTCGGTGGCAGGCTATCACGAAGGAATTGAGGAAGGCATTAGCGCCGCCTGACGAACAATAACCTTTTCCGAAAGAGCAGGGGTCTCCTAGCGCTGGTTCAGTGTCTTTGCGAATGGCTGGCGGATACCGGAGGCATCAGCTTGCCCATCTGATCAATTCCGACCTCCATTCATCAGCATAAGCACAATGCTCATAGCCGGGCATGGCCGGGGTTCCATCCGTAAAATGCACGATGGAGGGATCAATCCCCGGGTCGGAGTGACCGACCAGCCAGTTCCACTCGGGCGACAGTTCGCCGATCAGATCGTCTTCCAGCCAGCAGAAACGGTGCAGGTCCCGCCCGGGTACGGAATTGACAAGTTCAATCGTCAGAGCCTTGTTCGCCGGATGGTCGCAGTTAAAAAGCATGACGCTCGACCAGTTCTTGCGGGCATAACGGAGCTGGGCTTGCCCATCCATTTTAACGTCCACCGTCGGCTGGTGATTGTGCTTGACCACCATCACCGCCTTTGACGGGTCCGCAAGACCGAAAAGCCGCTGCAGGTCCCTGCGGACCAGCATGTCGCAATCCATAAACAAAGCCCAACCCGAATTTGACAGATGCGGCACCAGGAAACGGGAGCAGGCGAACTCCGTTGCCATTGGAGCTTCAGAAATCTCATCCCACAGGCGGCCGTCCTTGCGGCTTGTCGGGCGGGTGTAGAGTCCCCGAGCCCTGAGATCTGCCAACACCACCCCGCGCGCCGACACGGGTGAGATCATGTGGCGTCTTATCGAGTTGCGAGCGACCGCAAACGCATCGATTTCACGAGGATCGAAACCGATCCAGATTGACTGCTTACCCGCCATTTAATTCCCTGCGCAAATAATCGTCGAAAGATCTATAATCGGAGACTTGCTCAATTCATTTTTATAGCCGGGGTTTCACGTACCGGTATATTGGCGCGGCCGACGGATGGGGCCGTCGACCACTTGCTATAGGTATAACTCGCGCAGTATCCGGCCACCAGAAGACCAACTGCTCCATCAAGCATGCCGAAACGAATAACATAGCTGTTAAGATAGGCCCAGGCGGAGTGGAGGATCGCCTTCGTGGTGGATCCTTTCTTTCCCATATTATCCATATGCGCAGCCGACGCTTGGGCATACATCTGAATCTTACGGTGTGCGTCACCGAGATCGGTGACGCAATCATGCTCCAAAGGATGGGAAAGGCGAGACAGATTACCTCGCAAGACAACTTTCTCGTGGACAGGATAGTCGGTGAAGCGACCGGCATCCCTGCGAAACAGGCGCAGGACATAGTCCGCGGACCAGCTTCCATGGTTTACAACGCGTCCGCAGAAGCGCGATTTCCGGGGAATCTCGAAACCTGCACAGCCTCGCGGGTCCGCAATGGCTTTCTTTATTTCCGCGGCGAGAGAAGCGTCCACCCATTCATCGGCATCCAAGGACAGTACCCAGTCTCCGGTAACTGCGGCAAGCGCGCGTCCTTTTTGCACGCCGAAGCCCGGCCAGTCTTCGGTGACGTGCACTTCAGCGCCCATGGCACCAGCGATCTCACGGGTCCTGTCTGTGCTGCCACTGTCGACGACGACGATTTCGTTGGCAAAGCCAACCGAACGCAAACAACGCTCGATGCACGCCTCTTCGTTAAGGGTGATGACGATGACCGATAGCTTCGGCATCATCTCAACCCATCGATCAACGGCCAAGGTCCGTTGAATTTATGATCACTAAACATCCGCCCCCGGACCTCCAAGCCAGAATGATGTCGGCAATCGCCGACATCGCGACGTACAACGAATTTACGGACGGCCCTCTTCCCGCCGATTTAGAACATTCGTAGATACGAATATGCCCCAACGGCAGCTATCAACGCAAGCCTGCGGGGGCGGGTGAGGGCAACAATAGGTCGATGGAACTGTCGTTGGCTAAGAAAGTTGCGCCGCGGTCACACTTAGATCCGCTGCGCGGCCGCTGCCTCTTCTCGACGCTTTTCCGCCAGGACGTTTTCATAGAGGGAGACGGTCCTGTCGATCATGGTGTCGAGGCCGTACTGGCTCGCAGCCTGCCTGACCAAATGGGCGGTCTCCCCCGAGCGGGAGTGCTGCAGGGCTCGACCTAGGCTCGTCGCGAGCCCGTCCCGCTCCGCAATGTTGCAGACAAGGGCAGGGTCGAAGCGCTCGACCAGCTCGCGGCCGCCGCACATCGTGCTCACCACGGTCGGCAGCCCGCATGCCATGGCCTCCAGAACTACGGTTCCGAAGGGCTCGTACACCGACGGAAGGGCGGCGATGTCCGCTGCCCCGTACCATGGCCTCACGTCCTTTTGCGGCCCGATGAATTTCACACGGTTACCCAGGCCGCGCTTTTGCGCGAGGCGCCTGAAAGTCTCCATTCGGGTGTCGTGCCCGACGACCCACAGTTCCGGAAGGGACTCCAGAGTCGCCGTGGCCTCGATGAGAGGTGCGAGACCCTTTCTCGTGAAGCCGGAGCCGACGAACAGAATGACGGGCTTGTCCGGGGGAACATCCAGCTGCGCCCTGACCCTTGCCCGATGCTCGTCGCGCAGCGCAACGTTGTACGTGGCCAGAGAGATACCATTGGGTATGTGGTGGATCCTGTCGGCCGGAAAATCATAGTGGCGACGAATGTCGTCGGCCACCATTTTCGATATGGCGATCACGGCCCTGAGCCCTGCGCTTCGAAAAGTAAGCCGCTCAAGACGCAGCATTTCCTTGTGAAACAGGCTGAGACTGAGCCCTGCGCCGTCCAATTTCGACAGCCGGCGGCGCTCGGCGAGGTAGGCCGCGTGGACACCCTCTCCGGCGCGAAAGATATCACAGCAGGGCAACCTGTCGTTGCTCTGGACAAGCGCCGGCGCCGGGTCGAGCTGCGAAATCCTGCGACACGCCGCCATGGCGAAGGATCGAGCCCGCCACGCCCGCGGGAAGCGGCGGCCGGTGCAGCGAATGAACTCTATGCCTTCGCTAGCCGGCCAGTCGCCGGACATGATCGCGACCGCCATATCCCTCGCGCGGAATTCCTTGGCTATCGTGTCGAGCATGATCTCGCCGCCGCCGAATGGCGAATATTGCCGGCGCACAAACAGAATGGGCTTCCGGGACGTGCCGTCGGGCCGGAGAGCTGTTGTCTGCATCTGGAGGGCACCCTCGCTGTCTCAAGCGGCGGGATGTCGGAAAGCCCGGCGCCGAGCCGATCGATCCGCTTCCGGCTTCCGTCAGCTTGCGGTTTTTTTAGCATTGCTGCATTTAGCAGGCAAAGATCAACCCGGCGCCCGGTCTGAAGCCTTTTTGGGCCAGGCCCCGGAGGTTCGGTCACTTCTGGGATGGGGAAACGCGACATTGAGCAGAACGGCCTGGCCAAGCGTTGTGCGCAGAAGCATAACCGATACGGCCTTTTATCGGCTACGGCATGGCCTGGGAGGCGCGGAGGTTACTTCGGCAAAACCGGTCTTGCCACTGAAGCCGGACGATCTGTCCTTGATCGTTGTCGTTCGCAACGAGGCCGATCGGCTGGCGCCGTTCCTGAGGCATTATCGCGAACTTGGGATCACCAGATTCGCGGTGCTCGATGACCGTTCCACCGACGGTACGGCGGAAATGCTCGCCGAGCAGCCGGACGTCGATCTGTTCCGTTCGCCGATAAGCTATGCGCAGGCGGACCTTGGGAATCTGTGGAGACAGCGTATCGCGCGGATTTACGGACAGCCGCGCTGGCATGTCACGGTGGATGCCGACGAATACCTTGTCTATGAGGGCATGGATCGCCATCCGCTCAGCGCGCTGATCCGCTGGCTGGAACTGCGGAAGATGTCACGTCTGCTGGCGCCGATGATCGATATGTACCCCGGCGGCAACATCTGGGATGCAAGATTCGATCCTGACGTGCCGCCGTGGCAGGTGGCCGATCATTTCGACAGCACCGGCTATCAGGTGACCAAGAGCCCCCGGGGCGTGAAAATTACCGGCGGGCCCAGGACCCGGCTTTTCGACAGGCAGCACAAGCTGATGAAATTTCCGCTCATCTATGTCGACCGGCCAACCATCTTCACCTCGATCCACGCGCCGCTGCCCTACTGGCGCAACTACGCGGATGCGTTCGGCGCGCTGCTTCACTTCAAGTTCTTCGCGGACTTCAACGAAAAAGCGCGGGCCGCGGTGGAGGAGGGGCAGTACTGGAACGGCGCCGCCAAATATCGCCAGTATCACGCGGTCTCGAGCGAAAGGACCGTGCTCAGCGCGATGACGGACCATTCGGTGCGTTATCAGGGCGTGCGGAGCCTGGCCGAAACCAACCTGATCAAGCCGATCGACTGGTAGACAGGAATTTGCGACTCTACCGGTAGCCGAATTCCTTCATAAGCTGCGCGCCTCGCCCCTGCATCAGGTCCTGCAGTTCGAGGTCTCCGACCTCCGAGCGCCATCGTCCACGCCCGTCATAGATCGGCTGGCTGACCTGTTGGTTGCGGAGCGCGACATGCCCTTGCTGCTCGGCCTGGGCGCCGCTCGACTTGAACCAGTTCGGCGGACGCTTGTGATAGTCGAGCAGGTCCGGGCTGTAAGCCAAATCGAGAAAGGTGCAAATCCGCTCGACGACCTTGGCCGGCTCCTCGACAAGGTCCTCGTAGCGATAGATCAGCACGTCGGGTTCGCCTCGCTCGGCAAGGACGAGACCATTGTCGGTGATCCAGCGGTCGAGCGCCTCTTTCGGATCGCCCAGGCGCTTGGTCAGCGAGGCCACGACGTCGCGACCGTCCCGGACCGGCATGATGAAGCGGGCTCCGGGCACCAATGTCCGGATCCGGGCGACACGACGAATGTGCCGCGGCGTCTTTTCAAGCAGCAAGCTCTTGCCGGCACCGTTCGCCGCCAGCTTCAGCTTCCAGTAACGGAACATTGCCAGCGGCGTCCATTTGAAGAAGATATTGGTCTCGTCGAAGGGCAGGTAAACGTCCGGATGGGACGCCAGGATCGTCGCGATCAGCGTCGTGCCACTATGTCCGCAACCGCAGATGAATCCCGTGCGCATCAGCGGGTACCCGCGGCAAACAGGCCAAGAAGGATCTTCTCGGCCTCGGCCATCACCGCGCCCCATGGCCGCTCCCGCTTCGACACGAGCACGGCAGATGGATAATAAGGCGTGCGGTCGCCTTCGACCGGCCAGGAGCGTTTGAAGCCGTCGCCCAGTATGAAGACCGAAGGAACGCCGAGCGCCCCCGCAAGATGAGCGCCGGTATTGCTGATGGTCACCACGGCGTCCATGGCCGCGACCTGCGCCGCGAAGAGATCCATGTCGACCAGCTGGTCGACGGTACGGTCGTTGAGGACGCGCTCCGGTACGCCGTCGGTCAGCACCTTCAGGTCATTGTCTATCTGGCCGTATTGCAGCGAGACGAAATTGAAGTCGGGACGGCCGATCAAGTCGCACCAGGCAGTAAGCGGCGGCAGATCCTTGCCGGGGTTTGAGCTGCCCCAGGCGACACCGACCAACAGCCGGCCGTCCTTGCGATAGCGGGCGCGGAGCTCGGCGACGCGCTGAGGGTCCGGCTTCAGCGGCACGAAGTGCGCCAGGATCGCTCTTTCGTCGGCTTCAAACAAGGCGGTCAGATGCTGGACACCGGCAAAGGCCTGCGCCTCGGCATAGGCCTGCTTCTTCCCGGGACCCACGGGTCTGACATCGGCCGCGGGAAATGTGCGCTGAAAAAGCGGAACGAGCCGGTGCTCGACAAGCACGATCACCCGGGCCGCGCTGGCGAGCGCGCGGCCGACCGAACTGGCATGGTGGATCGCCGTGGCCAGTCCCTGCTTCTCGGTCTCCATGAGATCCACGAGCAGTGTTTTTCCGGAAATGTCCTGTCCCAGCCACTCGCCGTCCGAACGGCCCTGGACGACGTGGCGCCGGGCGATCTTTAACTCGGCCGCCGGGCCGTAGGCGCCCATCCGCATCAGCCCCTGGCCAAGCTCGTCGAGCAGGCGGACCTCTCCCTTCTCCTTGGCTCTTGATCCCAGGGCAAGGGCCTTGGGCAGCGCGGCCTGCCAGTCGCGATCCTCGACGCTCTGCCGATAGTCCGCCATCTGGACAGCCAGGTCGCCGTCGCGCAGGCGAAGGAAGAGCTGGCGCCGGTGGCGCCTGAACCACCCCTTGTACCGGTACCCCGCCAGCGCGGCCATACGGCGAATCCCCCGCACAATCCCGCTATTGCCCATCGTGAGACCCACCCATGATGCTTTTCGCCAGATCGGCCGCTTCCTGCAAGGCAGGTGCCCAGGCACGGCCGCCCTTTCGGATCAGTCGCACGCTGGGATAGGCGGCCACGGTGTCGCCGAAGGCGGGCCAGGACAGGCGGAAACCGTCGTCGAGCATGACGATGGTCGGCACGCCCAGCGCCCCGGCCAGATTGGCGCCGGTGTTGCTGATCGTCACCACCATGTCGAGCGCCGCGATCTGCGCTGCAAAGCGGTCCATATCCGAGAGCTGGTCGACGGACGTGTCGTGAACAATGCGGCCCGGCGCATGGCGCTCGAATTCCGAAAGCGCCGGCCCGACATCGCCATATTGCAAGCTGACGAACCAGCCCGGCAATCGGTCGAGCAAGCCCCCCCAATCCTCCAGCGCCGGCAGGTCCTTGCTTTTGTTCAGGCTTCCCCAGGCGAAACCGATCAGGGGGCCTGGACCGCGACCCAGGTACTTGCCGCGCAATTCGGCGACCAACTGGGGGTTCGGCCGCAGCGGTGCGAAGGGGACGCGTGCCGCCGGATCGTCCGGCCAGAAATGCGTCGCCAGCGTCTCGAAGCCCGAGAAGACGTCAGCCTTGACGGCGTCAAGATCTTCGTCTCCCTCGACCCTGACATCGAGCTTCGGATAGGTCCGGCGATAGAGCGACGCCAGCCTGGGCTCGACGAACAGGATGCATCGATCGGCGGCTGCGACAGCCGGACCAATCAGCGACGCGAACTGAAAGAAGATCGCCAGGTCGCCGGCGCGACGGTCGACGAGCAGCGTTCGGCCGGCAAGGTCGCCGCCGTCCCATTCAGCCTTGCCCGATACGCGCTTGCTCGCCGCTATCAGTTGCCAGGTGCGGTTGCCGCCGTGAAGACGTCGCAAGGCGCGCCCCGCCTTCTTGACCAGGCCAGCGTCACCGAGGCGCTCGCCGAGTTCGCCCAGCGCCAGCGCGTGATCCCGGGCGGCCGGCCAATCCCTGCGCTCAATGCTCTCTTCCATCAACCGCGTGTGCCGCCGAACCTGCGCGTCGGCATGCCCTGAAGGTCGCTTGAAAAGACCTTTCGCCCGGTCGACGATCGCCCGCAGACGCTTGCCGGCGGTGCTTTGCGGTCGAAGGTCCGCTGACCTGGCCTTTTCAAGGATCGACCGCGTCATTTTCGGCCGCCTCCGGCGGAGCCGGTATCGGAGCGCCCGGCCAGGACCGGTGCCAGGCGGCGGCGGGCCTCGTCGAGCACAGCCGGCCATTCGCGTCCGTCTTTGTGGAGGACGACGCCGCTTGGGTACCAAGGGGTCCGGTCACCGGCCACCGGCCAGGCCGTCTGAAATTTGTCGTCGATCAGGAAGATGGTCGGCACGCCGAGCGCGCCGGCCAGATGGGCTGCGGTGTTGCTGATCGTCACCACCGCGTCGAGCGCCGCGATCTGCGCGGCAAAACGGTCCATCTCGACCATCTGGTCGACGCTTTCGTCATGGATAAGGCGCGCATCATTGCCTTTGCGCAGGCGCCGCAGGGCCGGCTTGATCGGGCCATATTGGAGGGAGACAAAGGTCGCCGGCGTTTCGGCCATGAACCTTGCCCATTCGGGAAAGTCCGGCACATCCTTGGTGTGCGACTTGCTTCCCCACGACAGGCCGACCAGCGGCAGATCCGTCGCCGCGCGGTACCGTCTGCGGAACGCCTCGACGAGGTCGGGGTCCGCCCGCAGCGGCGTAAAGCTGGCGGCAAGCTCTCCGGCGTCGCGGCCGAATACCCAGGCGAGATGCTCGAACGTGGCGAACTTCTGGCCGGATGCGGCCTGCCTGGCGGAGATGATCGTGGCCTTCGGAAAGGTGCGTTGCAGAAGCGGCACGATGCGCGGCTCGACCCGTATCGTCGCGTTTTCGGCGCGCGCGGCGGCCGCGCCGGCAAGCCTTGCGTGCCGGATGACACGGCCAAGGCTGCGCGGGTCGTCCTCGACCAGATCGATAAGCAGTGTATCGGCTCCGACGTTCTCGCCGGCCCAGTCTCCCGCGCTTTCGCCTTTGCGCCGGTGCCGCGCCGCGAGGCGCAATTCGGCCGCGCGCGCGAAGTCGCCGAGGCGTTCATAGGCCTGGCCTGCCTTCTGCATCAGTTGGGGATTGGCGGTATCCTTGGCCAGGGTGGCCATCTCATCGACGCAGACCGCCAGGCTGCTCCAGCACCGGCGCGCGATCAGCGCGTCGATCCTGGTCTGCTGCGCCAGAGCCGGAGCGGCCACTGGACCGTTGGCTCCGAGCAGCCTTCGCAGGGCCTTGATGGCCCGCCCCAGGCGCAGGCCCAGGCCGCCGATCGCGTAGCGGACGTAGGATCCATGGTAAAAGCTGGTCATGGGCCTTGGCGAGACATTTTGCCCCCACAGCATCGCGTTTTCGCCGATGCGCAAAGGGACGCCGTAGCGTGTCGACCTGGTGCATGCTCCCTTCCGGACCGAGGGTCATCGAGGCAGAAATCGATTCCGATCGCCGGGGTCATGCGCGAAGCTTCCTGCCGCTTTGGACCACCGCCGGCGTCGAGAGGTGGAAAATCGAGCGATAGATTTCGCAGCGCTTGGCGAGTTCCTCATGGGTTCCCGAATCGACGAGCAGGCCGGCGTCGAAGACCAGGATGCGGTCGGCCGCCTTGATCGTCGAAAGCCGATGCGCGATGCAGATCACCGTGCGCTGGGAGGCAGCGTCGAATGCCGCGTCCATCACGGCTCGCTCGTTCTCGCCGTCAAGCGCGGACGTCGCTTCATCATAGATGATGATCGGCGCGTTCTTCAGCAGGGCGCGCGCGATCGCGACGCGTTGTTTCTGGCCGCCCGACAGATTGGTGCCGGCCGGCCCGACAAGGGTGTCTAGCCCGTTTTCGAGGCCGGAGGCGAAGCTGCTGACCTGGGCGAGGTCCGCCGCGGATTCTATTTGGGCGTCGCTGGCGCCCGGACGCCCGTCGCGGATGTTGTCGCGTATGGTGCCTTCGAACAGGAACACGTCCTGCGACACCAGCGCGATGTTGTCCCGGATATCGGCGAGGCTGATCGCGGCGCTGTCCTTCCCGTCGATGAAGATCTTGCCCTTGCCGGGCTCGACCAGGCGAAGCAGGAGATTGACGATCGTCGTCTTGCCTGCGCCGGAGCGTCCCACCACCGCAAGCTTCTCGCGCGGCCGCACATCGAAGGAAACATTGTGCAGGGCCGGGCTGCTGCCGTCATAAGAGAAGGAGACGCCCTCGAAGTGAATCGCGCCTTTAATGCCGCTCAGCCTTTCGCTGCCGGGTCCTTGCGATTGCTGCACCGGCGTGTCGATCAGGTGGTACATCTGCTCCACCGCGACCAGTTGCTTCTGAATATCGACATTGACTCGCGCCAGCCGTTTGGCCGGCTCATATGCGAACAGGAAAGCGGTAATGAAGGCCATGAACTCGCCGGGCGTCTTGCCGTTGCCGAGGCTTTGCCAACTCGCATAGATGATGAAGAGACCGATGATCAGACCGCCGCCAGTCTCCATCAGCGGGCTCATCATTGCCGATGTCCGGTTGATCTGAATGCCGCGCTTCTCCATCTTGCCGACGGCCTTGGCGAAGCTGGCGACCGCCTTGTCCTCGAGCTGGAACGACTTGATGGTGCGGATGCCTTCGATGGCTTCGGTGCCGATCGACTGAACCATAGCAGCCAGCTCCGTTTCTCCCCTCGCCAGCGCCTTGATCTTCCTCGTTATGGCGCCCACCGAGACAAACAGGACCGGCAGAACGGCCACGGATATCAGCGACATCATCGGGTCCTGATTGATCATGACAATTGTCAGGCTGATCAGCGTCAGCACATCGGAAACGGTATTGCTCGTCAGCGTGAGGATGACGGAAGCGCCGGCGCGCGCGTTGAACATGATCTTGGAGACGAATTTCGCCGGGTGCTGATTGGTGAAACGGCTGATGTCGAAACGCACCACCCGCGAAAACTGACGGTTCTGCAGATCGGAGACGATGGCACGACGAATCTTTCCCGTCGTGATCGTCTGGCTGTAGGCGGCGATGCCCTTGACCAGCGAAATGCCGATGATCACGGCGCTGATGCCCCAGACGGCGGCGGCATTGCGTTCCACATAGATGGTGTTGATCATGACTTTCATGATCCAGGCCGATGCGCCGGTCGCGCCGGCGGCCGCGATCGAGCACAGCAATCCCGTCAGATACAGCATCTTGTGCGGCGGCAGATTCTCGACGATTAGTCGCTTCACCAGCGGATACGCCAGCGCGGCTGAAATTCGCTTCTTCGCCTTCATTACATCGTCCGCCGTGATCCGAGCCGTCAATTCATCCAGGCCGGTCCCTGGCTTCTGCGCGACTCCTAATACAAACCCTGTCTGTGGCTTCGTTCTCGATTGCAGTCAATGCCAAAGGCCTTTGCCCGAGGCGGGCCTGGAAATCATGTGCGTGGTCCGTCCGGCCGGGAAGCAGAAACTTGCGCGATAACATTCGTATATGCTTATTTGATTTCAGAGGGAGGCCGCTTGCTTCCGCCGGCGGCGCCGCGGCTGGAGGGCTTCGGGTTTCGACCGACGGCGACCCGGGGGTGGTGCACCGCACCGCCGGTCACGGGCAATTTGGCGTCTTGGCCCTGCCTGCCGGCAGGCCGTGTTGTTGACATTGGCGAGGACAAATAAGGACGTGTTGTCGGCAAATAACCGCTTCCTCACACCATCCGGACGGGCCATCCGCTCCAGCAATGCAAGCTCCTCGAGCGAGCCGGCGGGCTTCGGGTGCGGTTGCGGGGCTGCCATTTGAGCAAGGTGCGGAAATACACTGCAGCGCGGCGCGCCCTTCTGCGAAGCCTTGTCATGATTTTCGGCAATCGGGCTTTGCTCCAGACCGGCTATCCGGGCCGGATCGCCAGATGGCTTGGTTGCCCGCCATCCGTGGTGCGCCCGCATCCCTATGCGCTCTATGAACTCAATCCAGCCTGGCGTTCGGCCGACGGCAATTCCATGCACAACAGCCTGGGATTCCGGGGACCGGAAGTATCCGTAGCGAAACCGGAAGGGCGCCTGCGAATCGTCTGCATGGGGGAGTCGTCGACCTATTGCACAGGCCTGAACGACGTCAGCACGTATCCATACCGGCTGGGAGAACATCTGAAGAGATTGAAGCCAGGCGTCGATCTCGAGGTCATCAACGCTGGCGTCGCCGGCTACACATCGATCGAGAACATCCTCAGGCTGCTCTTCAATGTCGTTCCTCTGTCCCCTGATCTGATTGTTTATTATTACACCCACAACGACGTCCATCCGCGCTGGTACGACGGGCTGTCCCGCGACTATCGGGAATATTCCTGCTCCTGGTTCGAGCCACCGTCCGGAGGCGTTTCGGGATGGCAGAAGAAACGCCATAAGCTGGCCACGGCCTATGTCGGCAACATAGTCCGGCGCCGCGACAAGCGGTTGCGCAGCGCGCGGCATATCGCAGGCAACCGGCCGGACGCGTTCCGCGCCAATTTAAGCGCGCTGGCGCTGCTGGCGAAGGCCGCCGGAGCGTCTGTCGTCTTCGTCAATCCCAATTACCGGCCGCCGAATTCGGATGATCCCGCGGCGCATGCCGTCTGGGAGCACAGGCGCGTCGTGGAGGACATCGGCGAAAGGGTGGGGGCCTCGATCGTCGACCTCAACGGTCGCCTGGACTATTCCGCGGTGGGCAACCGGAGTTTGAACGACAACTACCGGGACGCAGTGCATTTCACCGGGAAAGGGGCCGATGCCGCGGCAAGGATCATTGCCGAGGAGATTGTGGACCGTGATCTGCTGCGCGCCGGTGCGGCCAAACCCCTTTTGTATTGAGGCCAGGATTGGCTCGGCGCCGCGGTCATGGATCTGCGCACGGCCGCCAGTGTTGCTTAATTGCTAATTTAGTGAGAGATGCTTTTCAAGCGATTGAGATATCGGAGACCTGGTCGGGTTCTCGATGGCGTGGGGCCTATGGATGTTGAGCGGTTTCTGCCTGAGATGCTGACCGATTCTGGCGCAGCCCGGCAGGATGCGGCGGAGGTCGGTTTTCGCAACGCCCGCATCTTCGACGGCAAAATAGAAGGCAGGAGCTTTCTCGATATCGGGAGTCACCACGGCGATTTGTGCCTCGAAGCGCTTCGCCGCGGCGCCGCGCGGGCTGTCGGAGTGGAGCTGATCCGGGAAAATGTCCTCATCGCCAGGAACCGTGCGGAGCAGGCCGGGCTTGCTGCTGAGTATATCCAAGGGGACTTCGAGCGCGGAGAAGAACCGGGAAACTTCGATATCGTGGCCTGCCTTAATGTACTGCCCGAGCTGTTCGATCCGATTCACGCCTTGCGGCGAATGGCGGCCATGGCGCGCGAGAGGCTGATCATCGAGTTGCCAAGCCGGCGCCGCAGATGGCTTTCGCGTTTTCGGGCGCCTGAGCCTGTCATCGATGTTCCGCTGGCGGCGAGGATGCATGAGGTCGCTGACTGCACATTCCTGCCGAACGCCGCGGCAATGGGGGGAATTCTCAACCAGCACATGGCCACGTTCGAGCCCGTTCAGGTCTTCAGCTCGAATGCGGGCAAAAGCTTCCTGGTGGTTGCCACCAAAAGGCGCATCAAGCACCTGACCGTCGTGGCGGGACCGTCCAAGGCGGGAAAAAGCACGTTCAAGAACCGCATCATCGGCGATGAGGCTTTCCGGCGGTCATTGGGTCTGCCCGCCGAGGTGACAGCGCAGGCCGACGCGAACGAGGTGCGGCGGCTGCCGACCGGCGAGCTCGCGCACGTGGTCCTGCACTATGATTTCCTGCGGCCCTTCGATCGCGCGCTGGGCACATACGAGCGCGATCCCGCGGCGGAGCTTTTCCGCAGTGCCGAGCAGGTCTCGATGTTCACGCTGATGACGCCCAAGGCGCGATTGCGGGCGCAACTGGCCGCGGAGAAATTGAAGCGAAAAAAGCAGGAAATCGGCCCGCCACGGCGCGATATCCTTTACGCACTCTACGATACACCGGACTTCCTCACGACGTGGTACGACCGGTGGTTCCGGTTTTGCGAGACCCTCAATTTAAAGCACACAGTGGTTCGCAACGATGGGAACTACGAATTCTTCGACAGCCGGAACTGGCAACGGATTCACGCGGAAAACCATGGCGACGGTCTCAAGTCAGCTTAGAACGAAATTGTCGCCGTCCGACGTCTTCGGCGGCAAGAAAGTCGCCGTCTTCCTGTCGCGAGATGGCCAGCTTGGCGAGGCGGTCCGCCGGTCCGGCGCCGTTGATGTCGCAACCTATAGCCGCGGTCCGGCATCGGCTGACGAGCTCCGGTTCACCTATCGGAACGTCAGGGACGTCGGTCGCAACAACGCCGACGTCGTCCTGCTCGAGGGCGTGTCCGTCCGCGCCCTGTATTCGAAGGACCTGAAGCATGTCGGCGGCGCGAAACTGTTGCTGGTACGACCCGGCGTGCGTTTGCTCCTCGGCGGCATTCACCTCGCCAACCACATGCGGCGTCGGCGGCTTGTCCTGCGGGGACAGGTGACAATCCGCACCAAAGCCGGCAGCCAATCCCGATGGCTGGTGTTCGAGAACACGTCGCGCAGGCAGCGCAGCGCCAAATACTACGCCGCGCTCGGGCGTCACATCACGGAGATGTTCGCGTCCGTCGCGGACCTTCGCTACAGCACGTTGCGGTCGGCGCAGAAGATCAAGGATCCGTCGACGTCGGGGGACATCGATCTCCTGGTCCACAACGACGATGCCGGCGAGCTGGTGCGGCGCGTGACGGCGCGCTTCGGCACGCTGCCTCTCGATATCTACACGCCGTTCAGCGTGCCGGGGCATTCGGACGGCAATGTCGCTTATCTGCCGCCGCCGCGGGCGCTCGACCTGCTGCAGCGGCGCGAGCGAGGCGAGGCGGGAGAGTGGCGTCCTTCTGCCGCGGATGCCCTCCTGAGCTACTGCTACCATTTGCTCTTCCACAGACAGCCCTTGCTGCTGGGTGAGGGGGAGGCGCTTCTGCCGAAAACGTGGGACGACGAGGCGCGCTTTGCCGAACTCATGCGGCTTTGCGACGGCGCCGGCGTCAGCCGGGTTCGCACGTTGGGGGATATGGAAGCGCTTTTGCGGCGCGAAAAATGGTTCCCGGAAAGCGAGACTGTCAATTTTCTTGCCAGAACCAGTGACTTCGTCCGGTCGAGATACGCGGTCACATCGTCTTATCTGCCGGGGCTCGCCGTGTTCGTCATCCGCGAAGCCGCCCTTAAATACGATCTGGTCGGCCCGATCGAAACCATGCTGGCCGGGGAAGGCTTCCAGATCCGCCTGTCGGAAGCGATACCCGTGGAGCGTCGTATGGAGATCGCCTCGCTGTTCCGAGGCGGTAACTGGGTGTCGACGCAAGACAGCGAGCCGGCCGGTGTGCCGGCCCACTTTATCGTCACCTTCGACCCCGATCCGCTGCCGATGCCGACCGAGGTCAGGGTCGAGCGCTCCTTCGTCGACAACAAACGCCTTCTGCTCAAGAAGAGGTTGCGAAGAGAGACGGCGAAGCTCGCTGGCAAGAAGCATCTCAACACGGTGCATTCGAGCGACAATTCGGGCCAGGCGCTCGACTATATCGAGCGGCTGCGGCCCGACCGGTTCGAGGAGTTCGAGGCTATGGTGCGGAAGCCTTCGAGCGCTGATGCAAATGATGTTTCGAGCGCGGGCAAACGGCCTGAAAAGGCCATCCGCGTGGCATGATGCCCGCGAATGAACAGCGGCGCTTTGACGGGGAAGGGGACAAATGTCGGACAAAGTTCAATCAAGCGCCTGGTTTTCGGACCTGATATCGGGGCTGGTGTTCTATGGCGTGATCCTGCCGGCAGGCCTGGTTCGCCGGCTCATCAAGGCGCTTCGGCCGAGAGCGCCAAGCGACACATTCTGGATCGCCAGGCAGCCGGACAAGGACGCGAACTCGATGACACGTCAGTATTGAAGGCTCCATCGTGACCAGCATCCTCGGCATCTCGGCCTTCTACCATGACAGCGCGGCCAGCCTCGTCGTCGACGGCGCCATTGTCGCCGCGGCGCAGGAAGAGCGCTTCACCCGTCGCAAGCACGACGAGCGCTTCCCTTCGAACGCCGTCCGCTCCGTCCTGCAGATCGGCGGCGTGGCCTTGAAGGACGTCGAGCACGTCGTCTTCTATGAAAAGCCGCTGCTCAAATTTTCGCGGCTGCTGGACACCTATCTCGACGCCGCGCCGCAGGGCTTCCCGACCTTTCGCAGGGCCATGCCCGCCTGGCTCGGCGGCAAGCTGTTCCAGAAGCGGATCATCCATGACGAATTGAAAAGGATCGACCCCGGTTTCGTCGACGCGTCACGGATTCTGTTTTGCGAGCATCATCTCAGCCACGCAGCCAGCGCCTTTTTTCCCTCGCCCTTCGAGGAGGCAGTCGTTCTGACGCTTGACGGCGTGGGTGAGAAGGCCACGACCACGGTCGCGATCGGCCGGGGCTCGAAGCTCGATGTGGTGAGGGAACTGCACTTTCCCCATTCGCTCGGGCTGCTCTACGCGGCTTTCTGCTATTATCTCGGCTTCAAGATAAACAGCGGCGAATACAAGGTGATGGGCCTTGCTCCTTACGGCGTGCCGCGGTTCAAGTCGCTGATCCTGGAAAAACTGGTCGACCTGAAGGATGACGGAAGCTTCCGCCTCGACCAGAGCTATTTCGACTATGCTACCGGCGTGAAGATGACGAATGCGCGCTTCGCCAGCCTGTTCGGCCAGCCGGTGCGGCGGCCCGATGCCGATCTGCTTACCGATTTCCACATGGACATGGCGGCCTCGATCCAGGCGGTGACGGACGAGATCGTTCTGCGGCTTACCCGAAGCCTGGCGCGTGAATTCCAGATCCCCAATCTATGCCTGGCGGGCGGCGTCGCGCTCAATTGCGTGGCAAACGGCAAGGTGCTCAGGGACGGCGCCTTCAAGAGGCTGTGGATCCAGCCCGCCGCGGGTGACGCCGGCGGCTCGCTTGGCTCAGCCCTCGCCGCCTGGCACATGAAGCTGGGCGGACAGCGTGTGCCCGCCGCCCGGGATTCGATGAGAGGCAGCCTGCTGGGGCCGGAATTCAGCCAGGACGAGATCGAGAGGCAACTCACCGGCCTCAAGGCCGAGTTCGAAATCATGCCGACCGATCGGCTTGTCGACACAACGGCGGCCGCGCTGGCATCCGGCAAGGCCGTGGGTTGGTTCCAGGGCCGGATGGAATTCGGACCCAGGGCGCTCGGCGGCAGGTCGATCCTGGCCGACCCACGTTCCGACCAGATGCAAAAGACGCTGAACCTGAAGGTCAAGTTCCGGGAGAGCTTCCGCCCGTTCGCGCCCTCGGTGCTGTCGACGAAAGTGTCCGAGTGGTTCGAACTGGATGTCGATTCGCCCTACATGCTGCTCGTTGCCCCGGTCAAGGAGAGCCGGCGACGCGAGATGACCGCGCAGGAAGCGGCGATGTTCGGCATCGACAAGCTCAATGTCCGGCGCTCCGAAATACCGGCGGTGACGCATGTCGACTACTCGGCCAGGGTTCAAACAGTCCATCCGGACACCAACCCGCTCTACCACGCGCTGATCTCCCGGTTCGAGGCCCTCACCGGCTGTCCCGTCCTGGTCAATACCAGCTTCAACGTGCGGAGCGAGCCGATCGTGTGCACGCCGTCGGATGCGTTCCGATGCTTCATGGGCACCGATCTGGATATGCTGGTGGTCGGCAATTGCGTGCTGCAAAAGTCGGCGCAGGACATGACCCTTGCCGTGGACTATCGCAACGAATTCGAGCCTGATTGAAACTTATGGCCTTGCTACGTGCCCGGAACTTGAGATGAGTATCGCCAAGAAACGCTCGAGGGCGCAGCGTGCCGCACTGAAGAGCCTTGTGATGATCTTCGGCGACCGGGCATTGCTGCAGATTGGCTATCCCGGGCGGATCGCCAAATGGCTCGGCTGCCCCCCGCCGCTGGTGCGCCCGCATCCCTACACGCTTTACGAATTGAATCCCGCCTGGCGATCCGGGGGCGGCAAATCCATGCATAACAGTCTTGGATTTCGCGGGGCTGAAATTGCGGTGCCCAAGCCGGAAGGCCGTTTCAGGGTCGTCTGCATGGGCGAGTCGTCAACCTATTGCGCGGGCATAGACGACGACCGCGACACTTACCCTTATCGCCTCTGTGAGCATTTGAGGGGCATGCTGGCGGACACCGACATCGAAGTTATCAACGCGGGTGTCGGCGGCTATACCTCGATCGAGAACATATTGAGGCTGCTCTTCCACGTGGTGCCTTTGCGGCCGGATCTTATCGTCTACTATTACACTCACAATGATGTTCATCCCCGTCGCCTGGCGAACCTGTCCCGCGACTACAGGGAATATTCGTGCTCGTGGTTCGAGCCGGCTATGGGCGGCGGATTCTACGGCTGGTTCAAGAGAAGGCAGAACCTCGCGACTGCCTATGTTGGCAACGTCGTGCGGCGGCGTGGAGGCGGGCGCCGCAATTCGAAGCACATCGCGGGCAATCCGCCGGTCGCCTTTCGCGCAAATCTCACAAGCCTGGTTGTTCTGGCAAAAGCCGCGGGAGCGAGGGTCCTTCTCGTCAATCCGAACTACCGGCAGGAGAGCGCTCAGGATCCTGTGCCGGGCGCCGTCTGGGAGCATCGCCGTATCGTTGACGATATCGGCATGGCGCTGGAGGTGCCGGTCGTCGATCTGCACGGCGCGCTGGCTTATCCGGAGGAAGGAGCGATAATCATGAATGAGAACTACAAGGACGAGGTCCATTTCTCCGAGAAGGGGGCGGATGCGGCAGCGAGGATCATCGCCGGTGCAATTGTCGACAACGGTCTTCTCGATTCGGCTAAGGGCGGGACGCCTCTCATTTTTTAGGCTGGAGAGCCATGAACAGTTTTGTCGTGTGGATAGGGATTGCCGTACTGGTCGCTGCCGCGGCGGCATTGCTTCTCAGGCGCATTCGAGGGCGGAAGGGCAAAGAAGAGGCTGACCCCGAAGACAACTATCCCCTCTGGTAGCGAGAAGGGCAGGCAGCTTGGGAACAGTGGGATATTGCGCCTTTCTTGCTTCGTCGGTCCTGCCTCGATCCCGCCTCCCGCCAACCGTGCTGCCGCACAGCCTTCGTGAAACTGAGCAGGCTAAGCTTCTTGAGCCGGCCCCTTGCGAAAGGGCGAGGTATGTCGGCTCCTCCATCCTGTGGAAGCGGCGCTTGAATGCCGCTTGTCTTGCAGGTCGTGTTGGTCGCCCGAGGCTTTCCGCGCTGCCGAAAGTGAAGAGGGTGTGCACTATGACGAGGGCGAACGACCGACGAATCTATTTAGCGGTTCGGTATGTTCCAAAGACCAGGATGGCGTAGTGCAGCAATAGAGGAAATACAACGATGAGGGTGAATTTTAGAATAGTCCCGTGCACGAAACAGCCGCTTTGACAGAAATTCTGAATCTCGTGGTTCAGATCTTTGGAGAAGCCAAATATTATCAGGCGCGCGCAAACGACGTTAAAGAGAATAGTGGCGACGATAACCGTTAAATTCCTCGTCATTGCTGACCGAAATCCTGCAAGCACGGAACCCGTCGTCCAGTCGTAGTTTAACAATTGAACGGCATGGAGGGCTCCGATGAAGATCGTCGACACCCCATCCAGTATTGCTATCAAAACGGCCGCGCTGATCATGATATCGGCGTCAAACGCCCAATCGATCACGATCTTGAAATACAAAAACGTCCCAATTACCCAAGCAATAAGCAGTCCCGCCATCAGTGATCCCCGACCTCGGCGATAATATGTGGCGATCTCCGGGTGCGGCAAGGCGGACCAAGGTCGGCGGCCAGGCGATCAAATGGTTGCCAAAACTCTGGCCTTCAAATGATAGATCCAGAATTTCGGACCTGCGGAAGGGCGATCTATGATCCGCTTCACCTTCATCCGCGCATAGCGCGAATTTGGCTGGAAGGCGGCGATCCTACGCTCGACGACGTTGATGCGCATTGGGGAGGTCGCGGCCGACCGGTTCGCGCACAGAGCGTGGAGGGGGCCGGCAAAGGTCCGAGTGGAGGCCGGGCAGGATGACCAAGCAGCGAAGCGAAATTGGCCGCACAATGGCCATGACCGCGACTGTCCGAGTTCACCGCATTTTTGCGCGGCCGCGGTCGAAAGCGGGCCAAGCGTAAGCAGTCTTGGAAATGTTTGGCTCCCCGGGCCGGATTCGAACCAGCGACCAACCGGTTAACAGCCGGTTGCTCTACCACTGAGCTACCGGGGAACGGAGGCTCTGACGTGAGTGGCGCAGCCTATAGCAAACACCTTTCGGCTTTGCAAAGAAGCAATTCGCAATTTTTCTCCAGTTTTTGATGCGGCTATTTGTGCCATCGTTCGGCGTGCCCACATATGAACGGCTTCACACCGGCAGGAACAAAGCGGCCGGCTATCGACTTTCTGGTATGGCTTTGCCCGTGGACAGGATTTGGTTTTGAATGACGGCAGCTGACGACGACAACGCCCCGGCGCGGAAGATCTCGATCTTCGGCCGCGAATTCACGATGCCGCGCTCGCGCGGTCTGCGAATCGTGATTGGCATGCTGCTCACCCTAGGCGGGATTCTTGGCTTTCTGCCGATTCTCGGTTTCTGGATGATTCCACTCGGTCTCCTGGTGCTTTCCTATGAATTCGCCATGATCCGACGCCACCGGCGGCGTTTCGTCGTCTGGTGGGAGCGCCGGCGTCGACCCGACTGAGAGGCCGCGGCGGCGGGCCGCCGCCTGGGCGACTGCGATGTTCCAACCGTCACAACCGATTGGTAATCACCATTTTCGCCGCTCCATGCGAAAGCGTCGGGAATGACGCAGCGGCGCTTGACGACCCTTGAGCGTCAACATAATGAGTTCGCTCGGAACGCCGGGAGCATTGCGAGGCCTCGTGGCGGAGTGGTTACGCAGAGGACTGCAAATCCTTGCACCCCGGTTCGATTCCGGGCGAGGCCTCCAGATGCTTGCGGGCTCCAGCGCAATCGCGCCGGAGCGGGGTTCCTGTTGAAGTTGAGCCGCGCGTTTGGCGCGGGGAGCGGATTGTTGGGACATGAGCGCTGATTTCTCCGAACGCCGCGTGAAGATGGTCGATGGCCAGATCCGCACCACCGATGTCACCAGCGCGCCGCTCATCGAAGCGATGCTGACCGTCCCGCGCGAGGCCTTTGTCGGCGCCGGACAGAAGGATCTGGCCTATATCGACGAAGACATCCGCATTTCCGATGGCGCGAATGGCGCCGCGCGCTACCTGATGGAGCCGTCGCCGCTCGCCAAGCTTTTGCAACTGGCCGAGATCGACGCGAGCGATTCGGTGCTCGATGTCGGTTGCGGCAGCGGCTATTGCACCGCATTGCTGTCCAGGTTGGCACGGTCGGTCGTGGCACTGGAGAGCGATTCCGCGCTGGCCGAGACCGCCAAATCCACGCTTTCCAGCCTCGGCTGCCAGAACGTCACGGTCATCACCGGGCCTTTGCCGCAGGGGCATGCCGCTAAAGCGCCCTACAACGTCATCTTCATCGGCGGCAGCGTCGAGGAAGTGCCGCCGGCACTGCTCGATCAACTCGCGGAAGAGGGACGCCTGGTTGCAGTCGAAGGGCGGGGCAACTCTGGCGTGGCCCGGCTGTTTTTTAAGGCCGGGGGGGTTGTAACCGGAAGACGGGCCTTTAATGCGGCAATTAAGCCACTACCGGGCTTCGAACGTGCTCACGCATTTGAATTCTGAGCGTTTTTGCCTTGCGGCGAAGGCGTTGTCATGATCGCTTGCGCGTGACAATCGTTGCTGATTTGGTTAACCGAGCGTTTGCGGGAGGCCGTCAGCGGGGGAACGATAAACAACGCGGCGCCGACCGATCCGTAAGGGTAGGCTGACGTGGCGTGGTTCCCATGTAAACGAATGAGGGAAATAACGTGCCGCCCCGACACAAAAAAGTTTTAGCAGCTATTCTCGTTTCCGCGACGGCGCTGTCGCCGCTGGCCGCCTCCGCCGAGACCATTACGGGCGCGCTCGCCAAAGCCTATCAATACAATTCGCAGCTCAACGCCGCCCGCGCCGGCGTGCGCGTTACCGATGAGGGCGTGGCAATCGCCAAGTCGGGCTGGCGCCCGACCGTCAACGGTTCTGCCAGCATCGACTACACCAATACGCACGGGTTCGGCACCAGCAGGAGACTGACAACGGGCAGCTTCGGCATCGTCATCAACCAAACGCTGTTCGACGGGTTTCAGACCAAGAACAATGTCGCCGCCGCCGAAGCGCAGGTGAAAGCCTCGGTCGAAAGCCTGCGCAACACCGAAGAGAACATCCTGTTCAACGCGGCAAGCGCCTATATGGACGTGATTCGCGACCGTCAGGTCGCCGCGCTGACCCAGCAGAACCTGCAGTTCCTGACCGAACAGGCGCGCGCGGCCCGCTCGCGCTTCGAGGTCGGTGAAGGCACCCGCACCGACGTAGCCCAGGCCGACGCCTCGCGCGCCACGGCTGTGGCGCAGCTCAGCGCCGCCCGCGCGACGGCGCTGGCGAGTGCGGCCACCTATCACCAGATCGTCGGCGACGAGCCTGGCAATCTCAAGGGGGCCTCGCCGCTGGGCAAGCTGCTGCCGGGGAATCTCGATTCCGCCTTGGCTGTGGCGTCGGCCGAGCATCCGGCCATCCTGTCGACCCAGCACCTGGTGGACGCGGCGGCGTTTTCGGTGAAGTCAACGGAAGGCGCGCTGCTGCCGCAACTGACGGCTTCCGCCGGCATTTCGGACAATTATAGCCACCAGTCTCCTGGTTCTCTCAGCAGCCCCAACGGCAGCTCGACCTCAGCCAATATCGGCGCCACGCTGACCATTCCGATCTATTCGGGCGGGCGGACTGAGGCGCTGGTTCGGCAAAACAAGGAATCGCTCAGCGAGGCGCGCATCCAGGTCGACGTCAGCCGCGACCAGGTGCGCCAGGCGGTGGTCTCGGCCTGGACGCAATATGTCTCTGCGCGCGAAAGCGTGGATGCCAACAGGCAGGTCATCGACGCCGCGCAGCTGGCGCTCAACGGCGTCATCGAGGAGCGCAATGTCGGCCAACGCACGACGCTGGACGTGTTGAATGCGCAGAACGCAGTCATCACTGCCAAGATCAACCAGGCGAGCTCCGAACGCGACGTGGTGGTGGCAAGCTACGCCATCCTGTCGGCGATGGGCCGGCTGTCGGTCGATCGCTTGGGCCTGGCGGTCACCAAATACAGGCCGGAAGAGCACTACAACGCCGTCAAGGACAAGTGGACAGGACTGCGCACGCCCGACGGACGCTGAATTCCGTTCCAAGCTTCGACAAACGCCGCGCGTCCCATGGATGCGCGGCGTTTGTCTTTCCGATGGCTGACCGGGTTGCGCTTCGCCCAATCTGTTGAAATCCCCTAATCTGTTGAAATCCAAAGAGTCCCCAGATTGGGGATTCTCGGATGGCGATCGGTCGGTTACGCTGTTGCCATTGATTCGAATTCCGGCCCCGGCAGGAACGGAATTGCGTAATTGGTCACAAGGGCGGCGGATGTGACAATGGCGACGGCAAGCAGCGCGCAGCGCGAACCTTCCATGGAAGAGATACTGGCTTCCATCCGAAGGATCATCGAGGACAGCGACACCGGTCGCAAGCAGCCGGCCGAGGCCGGTGAACTGCGCCAGGACCTGGAACCGGCCGTCGTCAACACGCCTCCCGCTGCCGTGCCCGCCGTCGAGGTCGACGCCTTTCGTTCCGAACTGCATGCCGAAGCCGGCCCCCGCAGGCCGGCGACGCTGGCGGAAGTCCAGGCCCAACTTGCAGCGACCGATCCCGTGTTTGCGCGCGCAGAGGCTCGCGCAGAGCCGGTGAAGGCAGCGCCGGCGACCCCGGCGGAGGTCAGCGTGAGGAATGCTGTAGAGCCGAGCGCGCCGGCGGCGAGCAAGCCCGCCGCGGCAAATGCACCGCAGACCGCCGAGACCATCGTCGCCGATTGGCGGCGGGAAATCGCGGCCGCCGGCGGCAGCACCGTTACCGCGAAGCCGGCAGTCAGGGCTCCGGAGGCTGAGGCCCGGGCCGAGATCGCGAAAGTCGAGATCGATCAGGACGAGCCGGCGGTTGAAGCGCCCTCGCAGGCGAGCGCTCCTCAGGCATCCGCACCCGAGGCCCAGTCGGCTCGGCCTGCGATCCTTTCCGAGCACACGGGCAGGCAGGTTGCCGCTGCCTTCGGCGAGCTTTCCGATGCCTTTGCCAGCCGCGGCAAGAAGAGCTTCGATGAAATGGCCGAAGAGATGCTGCGGCCGATGCTGCAGGATTGGCTCGACAACAACCTTCCGACGCTGGTCGAAAGGCTCGTGCGCGAAGAGATCGAGCGCGTGGCTCGCGGCGCGCAGTAGGCTGCCGCAACACGCAAGCTGAAAAGCGCCGCCTTCGGGCGGTGCTTTTGTTCAAGGCTGATCAGGTGAGTGGCGTTGGCCCGGACTGGCCGGGATTGTCGCTGGTCGAGGGCAGGCCTATCTGTGGCGGTGATTGCTGCTCTCGCGGTTGACTCGGCCAGGACCTTCCGATTTACAGCGGACGCTTGTTACCGACAGTTCGGACCTCCTTCATGCTTGAAAAGACCTACGACGCCAAAGCCGTCGAGCCGAAGATCGCCAAAGTCTGGGAAGAAGCCGACGCCTTCCGGGCCGGCGCCGGCGCGGAGGAGGGGGCGGAAGCCTTCACCATCGTCATCCCGCCGCCGAACGTCACCGGCTCGCTGCATATGGGGCATGCGCTCAACAACACGCTGCAGGACATTCTCGTGCGCTTCGAGCGCATGCGCGGCAAGAACGTGCTTTGGCAACCCGGCATGGATCATGCCGGCATCGCCACGCAGATGGTGGTCGAGCGCCAGCTCATGGAAAAGCAGATCCATCGCCGCGATCTGACGCGTGAGCAGTTCATCGAGAAGGTCTGGGAGTGGAAGGCCGAGTCCGGCGGCGCGATCTTCAATCAGCTGAAGCGCCTCGGCGCCTCGGCCGACTGGTCGCGCGAACGCTTCACCATGGATGAAGGCCTGTCCAAGGCCGTGCTGGAAGTCTTCGTCACGCTCTACAAAGAAGGCCTCATCTACAAGGACAAGCGCCTTGTGAACTGGGACCCGAAGCTGCTGACCGCCATTTCCGACCTGGAGGTCGAGCAGCATGAGGTCAACGGCAATCTCTGGCACTTCCGCTATCCAATCGAAGGCGAGGCGTTCGATCCCGAGAACCCGAAGACCTTCATCACGGTCGCCACGACGCGTCCCGAGACGATGCTCGGCGACACGGCCGTGGCCGTGCATCCGGACGACGAGCGCTTCACCGATCTCGTTGGCCGCAACGTCGTGCTGCCGATCGTCGGCCGCAAGATACCGATCGTGGCGGATGAATATTCCGACCCGGAAAAAGGCTCCGGCGCGGTCAAGATCACGCCGGCGCATGACTTCAACGACTTCGAGGTCGGCAAGCGTCACAAACTGCCGGCGATCAACATCCTGACGGTCGAAGCTGCTATCAAGCTCAAGGACAATGAGGATTTCCTCGCCGGCCTCGAGGTCACGCCGGAGCGCCAGGCTGTGTGGGACGAGCTCGACGGGCTCGACCGTTTCACCGCGCGCAAGAAGATCGTCGAGCTGATGGAAGCTGGCGGGTTCCTCGACAAGATCGAACCGCACCGGCACACCGTGCCGCATGGCGACCGCGGCGGCGTGCCGATCGAGCCGTTTCTGACGGAGCAGTGGTATGCGAACGCGGCGGAACTCGCCAAGCCGGCGATCGCCTCGGTGCGCGAGGGCCGTACCAACTTCGTGCCCAAGAACTGGGAAAAGACCTATTTCGACTGGATGGAAAACATCCAACCCTGGTGCATCTCGCGTCAGCTCTGGTGGGGTCACCAGATCCCGGCCTGGTACGGGCCGGACGGCCGCGTCTTCGTCGAAAAGACCGAGGAAGAGGCGCTCGCTGCAGCCATCGAATATTACCTGGCGCTGGAAGGGCCTTGGAAGGCCTGGGTCGAGGATAAGCTCGAGAATTTTCAGCCGGGCGAGATCCTCACCCGTGACGAGGACGTGCTCGACACCTGGTTCTCGTCGGCGCTATGGCCGTTCTCGACGCTCGGCTGGCCCGACCGGACGCCGGAGCTCAAGACCTATTACCAGACCGACGTGCTGGTGACCGGCTTCGACATCATCTTCTTCTGGGTCGCCCGCATGATGATGATGGGCCTGCACTTCATGGACGAGGAGCCGTTCCACACCGTCTATGTGCATGCGCTGGTGCGCGACAAGAACGGGCAGAAGATGTCGAAGTCGAAAGGCAACGTCATCGATCCACTCGACCTGATCGACGAATATGGCGCCGACGCGCTGCGCTTCACGCTGACCGTGATGGCGGCGCAGGGCCGCGACGTGAAGCTCGATCCGGCGCGCATCGCCGGCTACCGCAATTTCGGTACCAAGCTCTGGAACGCGACGCGCTTCGCCGAGATGAACGAGGTCGCACGCAACGACGACTTCTGGCTGAACGACGCCAAGCTGCCGGTCAACCGCTGGATCCTGACGGAACTGACGCGGGCGGCGCGCGCGGTCACCGAGGGTATCACCACCTATCGTTTCAACGAGGCGGCGACTGCTGCCTACCGCTTCGTCTGGAACCTGTTCTGCGACTGGTACCTGGAGCTGTTGAAGCCGGTGTTCATGGGCACGGATGAGGCGGCCAAGGCCGAGAGCCGGGCCTGTGTCGCCTTCGTGCTCGACGAGATCTACAAGCTCCTTCATCCGATGATGCCGTTCATGACGGAGGAGCTGTGGGCGCAGACCGCTGGCGAGGGCAAGGAGCGCTCCTCGCTGCTTTGCCATGCCGCCTGGCCGTCGCCCGACTTCGAGGACGATGAGGCGGCCACCGACATCAACTGGCTGGTCGATCTGGTCTCGGGCATCCGCTCGGTGCGGTCGGAAATGAACGTGCCGCCGGCGGCGATCGCGCCGCTGATGGTGATTGGCGCCAACACGCTGACGCATCAAAGGCTGGAGCGGCACGCCCAGGCGATCAAGCGGCTGGCGCGCGTCGGCGATATCGCGCTGGTCGACGCGCCGCCAAAGGGCTCGGCCCAGATCGTGCTCAACGAGGCGACGATAAGCCTGCCGCTCGGCAGCCTGATCGATCTCAAGGCCGAAGCCGCGCGACTGCAGAAGGAATTGGCGAAGGTCACCGAAGAGATTGCTCGCCTGCACAAGAAGCTCTCGAACGAAAAGTTCGTCGCCAACGCGCCGGAAGAGGTGGTCGAGGCCGAGCGCGAGAAGCTCGCCGAATACCGCGAGGCGCAGGAGAAGCTATCGGTGGCTTTGACCAGGGTTCGCGACGCCGGCTGAACGGCAAGAATCGCCCCAGCGCGGAGGTGCTTTCCGGTACGTTAGCTGCCTCGAAAATGGGCGTGCCGCTACGTTAATTTTGACGTAAACGGAAAGTTTGCGCCGCATTGTTGCCATAATGTAACAATCAGGCCCGCCAGCCCCAAAATCAGCTGTTTTTGCCCTGTTTTGGGTCCTTTCTTCGGATTTTTTCTGCCGCTCGATCGCGGTTGGCGCGATTTAAGCGGCCATCGCGGCGCCGGTCACCATGGCAAAATTACGTGCTGTCAAGATGTACATGTACAGCTCTTGAGATCGTTGTTGCGTCGTTAACCCGAATTGGTTCTAGCTTGAGCCACTTGTATTTCGGGGAGGGATTTCCATGAACAATCTGCGGCTCAAAGCGCTGCTGGGGGCAGGCTGCTTTTCGCTGGCGATGATTGGCTCCGTGGTCACCCAGGCGAATGCCGGCGGACTGGAGCGGGGTTGGTACGACATCGATCTGCTTTTCGATCCGGCGCAGATCACTGGCGAGGTCACCGGCACCTATGTGATGCCGCAACGCGACCTCAAGAACGTAAAGGACACGAATCCGGCCGACGGCCCGCTTAACGCGCTGGGCTTCTCTAACACTGCCCGCGACACGGAAAGCTACTGGGTGCCGAGCGCTGGCATCAAGGCTGGCGTCGGGCCTATCGATTGTCTTGTCGACTACGGCCAACCGATCGGTGCGTACAGCAGTCCTGGCGCCAATTGGGCCGGTGCGAACGGCAATGTCGTGACCAAGGTCGAAAGCGAGGCCTTGGGCGGAACCTGCTCGTACAAGATGGACCTGGGCAAAGGACAGTTTCGATTCATCGGCGGCGTGTTTCATGAAGATGTTTCCGGGTTCAAGGAGCAATTGGTTGCACCGCTCCCGGCCTTCCTTGGCACCGGCATTGGCCGCCTTGATCTCGAAGGAGACGGGTGGGGATGGCGCGCCGGTGTCGCTTACGAAATTCCGGACATCGCCCTGCGCGCGAGCCTTGTCTACAACTCGGCCGTCAAGCTCGACAACCTGACCGGAACGCTTGACCTAACACAGGTCCCCGCCTTCATAGACCCGACGAATCCGATCCTCGGCAGAGTAACTGACGTATACGGTTCCTCCGAGGTACCTCAATCAGTCGAATTGAAGCTTCAATCCGGCATTGCGCCTGGATGGTTGGCGTTCGGATCGATCAAGTGGGTGGACTGGAGCGTGCTGCAGAGCATCCCCTTCTGCCCGACCTCGACAAAAGGCATTCTTGCTTGCACCACGACAAGTCCTGTACGCGCTACGTCGCTTGACCTCCTCTATCGCGACGGCTGGACAGTCTCCGCTGGCATCGGTCACAAATTCAACGATCAATGGAGCGGGGCGGCTGGCATCAGCTGGGATCGCGGCACGACCACCGGCCTCAGCGCGCAGACGGATACGTGGACGCTCAGCGCCGGCGTGGCTTACACACCGACCCAGAACGTGGAACTCCGTCTTGGCGGCGCGTTGGGCGTGCTTACCAGCGGACACGTCCACTCGGTCGTCGGCTCCGATGGCGTTACCTACGGCACCGACTATACTGCCGACTTCGGCAACGACCTCGTGTCGGCCATTTCAGGATCCGTTAAGGTCAAGTGGTAACTATCTCAATTTGAACGAAAAAAGGCCGGGCTATGCCCGGCTTTTTTCGTTGGAGGACGGCGATCGCAGCCTCAATCCCGGCCCGATGTTGCAGATTCGCTGCACAACCGGCCCTCGATACGATTGTGACGTTTTGGCAACAGTTTATGAACAACCCCCGCGCTACAAGTCCGGCAGAGGGAACTGCCCATTTCCCGCCATAAACCCGGAGCAACCCGGATAGGTCTCGGGATGCGTGCCAGGTTGGCCCGGCGATGGGACCGGCCGCGGGGTGTGCGGCAAGGACGAGTATGGACGCCAGGGTAATCTCGAAGGCCAAGCTGCCCAGCCGCTACGTGACCGAAGGTCCGGCGCGGGCGCCGCATCGCTCGTATCTCTATGCCATGGGCCTGTCGGCGGCCGAGATCGCGCAGCCACTTGTCGGCGTCGCCAGCTGCTGGAACGAGGCGGCGCCCTGCAACATCTCGCTGATGCGTCAGGCGCAGGTGGTCAAGAAGGGCGTGGCAGCCGCCAACGGCACGCCGCGCGAGTTCTGCACCATCACCGTCACCGACGGCATCGCCATGGGCCACCAAGGCATGAAGTCGTCGCTGGTGTCGCGCGAGGTGATCGCCGATTCGGTTGAGCTCACCATGCGCGGTCATTGCTATGATGCCCTGGTCGGGCTTGCCGGCTGCGACAAGTCGCTGCCCGGCATGATGATGGCGATGGTGCGCCTCAACGTGCCGTCGATCTTCATCTATGGCGGCTCGATCCTGCCCGGCAGCTATCGCGGCCGGCAGATCACCGTGCAGGACGTGTTCGAGGCAGTCGGCCAGCATTCCGTTGGCACGATCAGCGATGCCGAACTGCTCGAGATCGAGCAGGTGGCGTGCCCTTCGGCCGGCTCCTGCGGCGCCCAGTTCACCGCCAACACCATGGCCACCGTCGCCGAGGCGATCGGCCTGGCGCTGCCCTATTCCTGCGGCGCGCCGGCGCCCTACGAGATGCGCGACCGTTTCAATTTCGCCTCGGGCGAAAAGGTCATGGAGCTGATCGCCAAGAACATCCGGCCGCGCGACATCGTTACGTTGAAGGCGCTGGAAAACGCCGCGACCGTGGTGTCCGCCACCGGCGGCTCGACCAATGCGGCGCTGCATCTGCCGGCGATCGCGCATGAGGCCGGCATCAAGTTCGACCTGTTCGACGTGGCGGCGATCTTCGAGAAGACACCCTATATCGCGGACCTCAAGCCCGGCGGCAAATATGTCGCCAAGGACATGTTCGAAGCCGGCGGCATTCCGCTCCTGATGAAAACGCTGCTCGACCACGGCTATCTGCACGGCGACTGCATGACGGTCACTGGCCGCACTTTGGCCGAAAATATGGAGCACGTTTCTTGGAATGAGAGCCAGGATGTTGTGCGTCCCGCCAATCGGCCGATCACCAAGACAGGCGGCGTTGTGGGCTTGAAGGGCAACCTTGCCCCCGAAGGCGCGATCGTGAAGGTCGCGGGCATGTCGGAACTGAAATTCTCAGGCCCGGCGCGTTGCTTCGATTCGGAAGAGGAGTGCTTCGAAGCGGTCACGCAGCGCAATTACCGGGAAGGCGAGGTTCTCGTCATCCGCTACGAGGGGCCGCGCGGCGGACCGGGCATGCGCGAGATGCTGTCGACGACGGCGGCGCTCTACGGCCAAGGGATGGGCGGCAAGGTTGCGCTGATCACCGACGGACGCTTCTCGGGCGCCACGCGCGGCTTCTGCATCGGCCATGTCGGGCCGGAGGCGGCGGTCGGCGGACCTATCGGACTGATCAAGGATGGCGACGTGATCTCGATCGATGCCGTGAACGGCACGATCGAAGTGGCCCTGTCGGACGCCGAGCTGGCGGCCCGGGCAAAGAATTGGAAGGCGCGCAAGACCGACTATCAGTCGGGCGCGATCTGGAAATATGCGCAGACCGTAGGGTCGGCCCGCGACGGGGCGGTGACCCATCCGGGTGCGGCCAAAGAAACGCACTGCTATGCGGACATCTGAGGTGTTGAGGTCGTCTGTCTTTTCGGCACTGGTCGTGATCGCCGGTCTCGGGGCGACCTTGGGCGCCGTGGGGCAGGCCATGGCCTTCGACGACAAGGTGTTCGATGACAAGACCGGCGTGAAGCCGCAGTCGAGCCCTTGGGCGGTGTTCCAGTTCGGCTTCTCAGCTTACAAGAGCGGCCACAAGGACCAGGCGGTCGAGGCCTACAAATACGCCGCCGAGAACGGTCAGATCGGCGCCACCTGGAAGCTTGCGCGCATGTATGCCGAGGGCGACGGCGTGACGCGCGACGACTATGCGGCCTTCAAGTTCTTCTCAGAAATCGTCGACCAGGATGTCGAGCCCGGCTCGCCGGAAGAAAGCTATGTGTCGGACGCGCTGGTGGCGCTCGGCGACTATCTGCGCAAGGGCATTCCCGGCACCCCGGTCGAGGAGAACGACGTGGCGGCGCAGGAATATTACATGCGCGCCGCCGCCAACTACCGCAATCCGAACGCCCAGTTCGAGATCGGCCGCATGTTCCTGAAGGGCGAGGGGGGCGTGAAGGCCAGCGTCAAGCAGGCCGGCCGCTGGCTGCAACTGGCGGCCGAGAAGGGCCATGCCGGCGCGCAAGCGACGCTCGGCAACCTCCTGTTCCAGAGCGGCAAGATCGTGCGCGGCCTGGCGATGATGACGGCAGCACTCGAGCGGGCTCCGGCGGCCGACCAGCCCTGGATCCGCAACATGCAGGAAGAGGCGTTCGCCGCGGCCGGCGAGGCCGATCGGAGGACAGCGATCTCGCTCGCCGACGACATCCTGACCAGGGGCAATAACGGCGACCAGTAAGCGCAGGTTTGGCGAGAGCGTGCGTGGCAGCTTGGCGCACGCATTGGCTAACATAGCGCTGGTCGACCCCCGCTCCGTCTCGGCTTCGCCTGTCCAGTCGATAGATGGGGTAGAGAAAGGCGCCAAGCCTTTCCGGCAACGCTCCCTTCCTTTCCCCTCCGGAGGGGGGAAGGTGGCGCTGCGCATCAGTTATCGGTCGGCTCCGTCGGCGTCGTCTCGGGGGGCGGGGTCGAGATCGATGTCGGGTGCGGTTTGGGCGCTTCTCCCGGACATTCGTCCTTGATCCTGGTCCAGGACGTGTTGTTGAGAACCATGTCGCAGCGGGCGAGGTGGCTCTCGCCGGCAACAGTCAGGCACGCCGTCTGGCTGACATTGAAGGACTTGCCGTTGGCCAAACAGGTCGGCGCCGCCAATGATGGCGTCGGCGCGGCGAGCGCCAAAGCAAGGCCGATCGGCCAGAAAAGAAATCGGATCGCCATTCAACCCCCACAGCAACCCCCATCAAAGACGGGATTTGTGGCGATATCTGGGTCCCCGGGGCGTCTCAGGCCGGCTGCAGGGCGAGCTCGATCGCGACCGGCACGTGATCGGAGGGCTTCTCCCAGGCGCGGACGTGCTTTTCCACCGAGGCCGAAGAGAAACGGTTGGCAGCTTCCGGTGACAGCAAGAGGTGGTCGATGCGGATGCCGTTGTTCTTCTGCCAGGCGCCAGCCTGATAATCCCAGAAGGTGTAGACACCGGCAGAGTCCGTCACCGAGCGCACCGCCTCGGTGAAGCCGAGATTCTTCAGCCGGCGGAAGGCCTGCCTCGTCTGCGGCTGGAACAGCGCGTCGCCCAGCCAGTTTTCGGGGAAGCGGGCATCGGCCGGCTCCGGAATGACGTTGTAGTCACCGGCCAGCACCAGCGCCTCTTCCAGGCGCAGCCGCTCTTCCGCCCAGCGCTCCAGCCGCGCCATCCAGGCGAGCTTGTAGGAAAACTTCCGTTCATCATCGATCGGGTTGCCGTTCGGCAGATAGAGCGAGGCGACGCGTAGCGCACCCTGGTCGGT
Organism: Mesorhizobium sp. WSM3859; assembly: GCF_002295065.1. Lineage (GTDB taxonomy): Bacteria > Pseudomonadota > Alphaproteobacteria > Rhizobiales > Rhizobiaceae > Mesorhizobium. The sequence goes on along the minus strand of NZ_NSGG01000001.1, from coordinate 187,692 downwards.
CGAAAAGACGCCTTCGATGAAGCGGGCGTGGTCGTCCTCGTCATCACCTGGCAGGCCGCGATTGACCTCGTCGAAGGGAAGCTTCGACAGGATGGCGACGCCGTTGAAGCTCTTCTGGCCGTTGGTCTCGACATTGTAGCCCAGCGCCTCGATCTCGGCGCGCGGGAACTGGTCGTCGACCGTCTTGATCTCCTGCAGGCAGACGATGTCCGGCGCGCTTTCGGTCAGCCAGTGGGTGAGGTTGCCGATGCGGGCGCGAACGCCGTTGATGTTCCAGGTGACGATCTTCATGCAGGCCTCGATGCTGTTCGGACGGAAGGCGTTCGACGGAGCGGATCGTATTGCCTGTCCGGACCTTTCGAAAGGCCGTCCATTCGCATTCCTGCCAATAAGCGCGCGACAGCCGTACGCCGACGGTTCGCGCCGATCACAGGCTCGCGTACTTGCAGCCGATCAGATGGAGAAGCTGGTGCCGCAGCCGCAGGAGGCGACAGCGTTCGGGTTTTTGATCTGGAAGGACTGGCCCATCAGATCGTCGACGAAATCGATCACCGAGCCGCCCATATAGACCAGCGACAGGTCGTCGATCAGGATGGTCGCGCCGTCCCTCTCGATGGCGACATCGTCATCATTCGCACCTGCGACGAGATCGAACTTATAGGAAAAGCCAGAGCAGCCGCCACCTTCCACGGAGACGCGCAGAGCCGTCTTTCCGGGTTCGGCGGAGACGATCCTGGCGATCCGCTTTGCCGCGGCGTCGGTCATTTCGACCTTCATGGCAGTCTTGGCATCCGCGCCCATCGGCGTCACCTTGCTTTCGGTTTGACATGATAGGTATGAAGCAGGCAGGCCTGAGTCAACTGGTGGGTCAATGGAAGAGCAGCAGGGCAAGGATGCTCTCGGCGACATCGGGTTCGGCTACCGGCCGCGCGCCGTCTATGCGAGCGACCCGGCGCGTTCGCGCGGGCGCCTGTTCCCAGAGGCCGAAAGTCCGACGCGCACGCCGTTCCAGCGCGACCGCGACCGCATCATCCATTCCACCGCTTTCCGCCGGCTGAAGCACAAGACCCAGGTCTTCGTCGCGCATGAGGGCGATCATTATCGCACGCGTCTGACGCATTCGATCGAGGTGGCGCAGATCGCTCGTGCCCTGGCGCGGGCGCTGCGCGGCGACGAGGATCTCGCCGAGGCCGTGGCCCTTGTGCATGATTTCGGCCACACGCCGTTCGGGCACACAGGCGAGGATGCGCTCAACGAGAAGATGGCCGCCTGGGGCGGTTTCGATCACAATGCCCAATCGCTGCGCGTGGTGACGCGGCTTGAGCGGCGCTATGCCGAATTCGACGGGCTGAACCTCACCTGGGAAACGCTGGAAGGGCTGGTCAAGCACAACGGCCCGTTGACCGATGCGAGCGGGAAGGGGATCAAAGGTCCGGTGCCGCAGGCGATCCGCGATTATTCGGAGTTGCACGATCTCGAGCTCGACCGTTTCGCCGGCATCGAGGCGCAGTGCGCCGCGATCGCCGACGATATCGCCTACAACACCCACGACATAGACGACGGCCTGCGCGCCGGTTTGCTGACGCTGGAGATGCTGGAGGAGGTCGGGCTGCCGGGCTCGATCCTGAAGGGCGTGCGCGCCAAATACCCCCAGCTTGACGACGTCCGCACCGGCCACGAGCTGATGCGGCGGCAGATCACCTTGATGGTCGAGGACGTCATCGCATCGACCACCGCCAATATCGAACGCCTGAAGCCGGACAGCGCCGATGCGGTGCGGACGGCGGGTGAAACCCTTGTGACCTTTTCGGCCAGCATGGCGGCGGCCGAGAAGGAGCTGAAAGCCTTTCTCTACAAGCATCTTTACCGGCACGCCGAAGTGATGCGCGTGCGTGCCGACGCCGAACAGATCGTGCGTGAGCTGTTCGACATCTATTTCGCCGATCCTCGCGCCATGCCCGATGGCTGGCGCGAGGGGCTGGACCGGGCCGAGGACCGCATCAAGGCGCGCAGCGTCGCCGACTTCCTGGCCGGAATGACCGACACCTATGCGCTGAAGGAACATCGGCGTCTGTTTGACCACACACCGGATTTGAGCTAGGGCGAGCCTCGATTTTGCCGGCCGGTTGGGCCGGTCGCCTCTTAAAGCCCAGAGCATATCCAATGAATATCTTCGCCGATTTCAACGCGCGGATCGTAAAAGCCGTCGAAACCCTTGACCTGAAGGACAAGGAGGGGGCCGCGCTCGACCTGTCGCGCATCACGGTCGAGCCGCCGCGCGACGCCAGCCATGGCGATCTCGCCACCAACGCAGCCATGGTGCTGGCCAAGCCCACCGGGCAGAACCCGCGCGCCTTGGCGGAAAAGCTCGTCGAGGTGCTGAGGGCCGATGCCGACATCGCCTCGGCCGACGTTGCCGGTCCTGGCTTCGTCAACCTCAGGCTGAAGGATGGCTTCTGGCATACGCATCTGGCAGCGCTTCTCGGCGAAGGGCGCAACTATGGCCGCTCGAAGATCGGCGGCGGTCGCAAGGCCAATGTCGAATATGTCTCGGCCAATCCGACCGGGCCCATGCATGTCGGCCATTGCCGCGGCGCCGTGGTCGGCGATGCGCTTGCCAATCTGATGGCCTTCGCCGGCTATGACGTGACCAAGGAATATGTGATCAACGACGCCGGTTCGCAGATCGACGTGCTCGGCCGCTCGGCGTTCCTGCGCTACCGCGAGGCGCTTGGCGAAGCCATCGGCGAGATCCCGCCGGGCCTTTATCCGGGCGACTATCTGGTCCCCGTGGGCCAGGCGCTGGCCGAAGAATTCGGCCTCGGCTTGCTGGAGATGCCGGAAGACGAAGCGCTGGCGATCGTCAAGGACCGCACCGTCGATGCGATGATGGCGATGATCCGCGAGGATCTGGCGCTGCTCAACGTGCATCACGACGTGTTCTTCTCCGAGCGCACGCTGCATGCTGACAATGCCAGAAAGATCCGGTCGGCGATCGCCGACCTGACGCTCAAGGGGCATATCTACAAGGGCACGCTGCCGCCGCCGAAGGGCGAGAAGCCCGACGACTGGGAAGACCGCGAGCAGACGCTGTTCCGCTCGACCGCGGTCGGCGACGACATGGACCGGGCGCTGGTCAAGTCGGACGGCTCGTTCACCTATTTTGCCGCCGACGTCGCCTATCTCAAGGACAAGGTCGAGCGCGGCTTCGTCGATCTCATCTACGTGCTCGGCGCCGATCACGGCGGCTATGTGAAGCGGCTCGAGGCGCTGGCCCGGGCGGTTGCCGGCGACACCGTCAAGCTGACGGTGCTGCTTTGCCAGCTCGTAAAACTGTTCCGCGACGGCGAGCCGGTCCGGATGTCGAAGCGGTCCGGCGATTTCGTCACCTTGCGCGATGTCGTGGAGGAGGTCGGCCGCGACCCGATCCGCTTCATGATGCTTTACCGCAAGAACGACGCGCCGCTCGACTTCGACTTCGCCAAGGTCACCGAGCAGTCGAAGGACAATCCGGTGTTCTACGTCCAGTACGCTTCGGCGCGCTGCCATTCGGTTTTCCGGCAGGCGAGCGAGCAGCTCGGTGAGGCGAATTTCGACCGCAACCGGCTCGCGGCTTCCGTGGCGGCGCTGACCGACGAGGGCGAGATCGCGTTGATCCGCAAGCTGGCTGAATATCCAAGATTGATCGAATCCGCGGCGCTTTCGCTGGAGCCGCACCGGCTTGCTTTCTACCTCTACGACCTGGCTTCCGGCTTCCATGCACAGTGGAATCGCGGCCACGACAACCAGGACTTACGTTTTGTTAAGGTTAACGACCGAGAATCAACCTATGCCAGACTAGGGCTGGTGCAGGCTGTTTCGGATGTCTTGACCTCCGGCCTGACGCTGATCGGGGCTGACGCGCCTACCGAAATGCGTTAGGTTTAACTAAAAAACCTGTCACCTTTTGCCCACATTGCGCTGGTAAGGGCCAACCCTGCGCGACGTCCATGGCGTCCGACTGTGTGCGAGTTCGGGAACAATAATGGCAGACAGAACCCCGCTGAAAGCAGCCGACCACAACAATATCGCCGATGATGATCCGTTCGCGGAGCTGACCCGGATCATGGGTTTCGATCCGCGCCAGCCGGTGAGACAGCCGGCCCCCGCGGACGAGAAAGCCATGCCGGCTAACCAGGCTCCTGCGGCGGACGACTTCGACATCGACCTCGAGAAGGAGTTGATGGGCGAGTTCGATTCCTTGGAGGAAAGCGAGCCCGTCGCGCAGCAGGCTGTCGTGCATCAGATCAGGCAGGAACCGGCTTTCGAGCCTGCCAGCGTCGCCGCGAATGACGACGAACTGATGGCATCCTTCGAGCAGGATTTTATCTTCGACGACGCGGCTGATCACGCCGACTTTGCGGTGACGCGCGCACCGGAGCCGCAGTTCGCTCCAGAACCGCGCTTCGCGGCTGAGCCGGAAGTCGCGCCAGAGGCGCATTTCGCATCCGAGCGTTTCGCGCCGGAGCCGGAAGTCGCTCCCGAGCCGGAAGTCGCTTTCGACGATGATTTCGACAAGGCCGTCGCCAGCTCGCTGGATGTCTCGGCACTCGAAGACGATCTTCCGATCGATGAGGAGATGGCCGCGTCGCTGGACCAGGATTTCCAGCTCGACCATCACGAGCCAGCCAACCTCGACTATCACCAGCCGGCGGACACCCGTCAGGATGCCGTCGAAGCTATGCAGGCCGCGAGCGAAGAGGCGTTCGACGCCGATTTCGACAGCGCGGTCCAGATGTCGCTCGAAGACGAGCTGTCGTTTGAAAGCCATGAGCCCGAGCAGTACGCGCAGGCTGAAAGCCCTGAGCCCGAGGAGCATGCGCAGGCCGTCGAGCCGGTCGAAGCTCATGCAGCCGCCCCGCTGATCTCCGAGGATGATTTCGCCGGTCATTTCGACCAGGCGCTGAGCGACGATGTCAATCTCGGCCAGGATCAGGGTCTTCAGGAGCCAGAGCTGTCGCTCGGCGACGAGCCGGCCCCGATGGTCGAAGCGGAAGCCGCCCGCTTTGCCGCGGAGCCGGAACCCGTCGCGCCCGAACCTTCCGCCGCGCCGACCCTCGATGACGATTTCGAGCTGAGCTTCCGCGACGCGCTGAAAGAAGAGCCGCAAGCTCCGGGCGTGGAGCCCGCCGCCGCGTTGCAGCCGGACGCGCCGGCTCCGGTCCCGCCAGTCGCCGCTGCTCCGGTCCCTCCGGTCGTGACTATGGAGCCGGCCAAGCCGACCGCCAGCGAGCGCAGCCTGGAGGACGAGCTCAACGCGCTGCTCGGCGCCATGACCGCGCGGCCGATGCCCACGATCAAGGAGCCTGCTCCCGCGCCACGACCGGTTGCCGAACCCGAGAGCCACACCGGTGGGCAGGCAGCCGCCGACGATCTCGACTGGGATATCGACGAGCACCAGCCGGCGCAGGACGGGCAGGACACTCAGTCGGCCGGGAGCGACCCGGACGACCTGCTCGCCAACGAGCTTGACCGCCAGGATTTTGCGCCCCCGGCCAAGGCCGAATCCGCCGGGACCGGGCCTTCTGCGGACGTACAGGGCATTGATTTCGACGACGACGCCTTCGGCGCCGCTTTCGCCCGGAGTATCGAGGCCGAGCAAGAGGCCGCCAGGGCGAAGTCTTCGGCAAATTCGTCTGATTGGATGCATCCGACGCCGGTCGAGCAGACAAGGTCGTGGAGCCGTTCTACCCCGACCTCGGCTCCGCCGGTGCAGGCTTCGTTTGCGGTACAGCCGGCCCCCGCGGCGCCGGTGCAGATGGCAGCGCCTTCGGTGCCGCTGCAGATGAGCGCGCCTGCTTACCGCAATGAGCCGGCAGCGGATTATTCCGCCTATGCCAAGCCGGCGCAGGCCCCGATGGACACGCCGCAGCCCCGCCAGCATGACGAGGTGCCGGATGTCGAGACTGTCGATGTTCCGGAGCGCGTGGTTGCGCTCGCCGACGACCTCGACATTCCGGAGCTCAGCTTCGAGGAGGATCAGCCGGCGGCCGCCGCTTATGACGATCTGGACGCGGAATTCGCGAGCCTGCTCACCGACATGAACGCGACGGAGATCGCATCCGCGTCCGTGCAGAACCGTGGCTATGACGACAAAAGCTACAGCTCCGGCTTCAACGGCTATGACCGTCGCGACTTGCGGGCCGAGGCTCCGGCGGCTCCAGCCGCTCCGGCTTCCTTCGCGGCCGCGAACGATTACGACGCCGACGATCTGCCCGGCAGCCGGCCGGTGCAGCAGCAGGACGAGTTCGCAACCGATGAGCTCGACTATGATCCTGAGATCGAAGAGACGATGGCGATCCCAGGGCTTGGCGAACGCGAAGCGGCGCAGCCGCGCCGTCGCGGCATGATGATCGCGGCGCTGGTCGGCGCCGTGGTGGTTCTCGGCGGCCTTGGTGCGCTGGCCTTCTCTTTCGGCGGCAAGGGCGGCAGCGATGCTCCGGTGATCGTCAAGGCCGATAATTCGCCGATCAAGGTGAAGCCCGAAAATCCGGGTGGCGCGGTGGTGCCGAACCAGGACAACAAGGTTTACGACGCGGTCGCCAAGGGCGGCGGCGCGGCCAAGCCCGCCGAGCCGGTGCAGCAGAAGCTGGTGAACACCACCGAGCAGCCCGTGGACTTGGCCTCGAAGGAACCGCCGCCGAGCCGCGTGGTCGATCTTTCGCCCAACGATAACGACGCCGCGGCCGGCACTGACGCCGCTGGCAGTTCGAACACGGCATTGCCCGGCGTCGAGCAGGCGGCTGCACCCGAAAGCGTCCAGCCGGCCGCGCCGGCAAGCACGCAGCCGGCGGCACCGGCGCCGAAGTCGGAAGACCGCATCGCACAGGTGCTGCAGCAGGATGCCGACAACACCGCCACCAACGACGTCGTCGCCGTCGCGCCGCGCAAGGTGAAGACGATGATGGTCAAGCCTGACGGCTCGCTGGTGCCGCGCGAGGATCCGGCTCCGGCCGCGCCGAAGGTCGCGGCGGCCGAGCCGAGCGATCCGGCGCCGCAGCATGTCGCGCCGGCCTCCGAGGGTCAGCAGACGGGAACCGTTGCTTCCGACACGGGCCAAGCCGATATGAGCCAGGCCAATGCTGGCCAGGCCGATGCGGCGACCGTCAAGCCGGCGAAGCCCACGAAGAAGGCTGAAGCCAAGGCGCAGTCGACCAACACCCCGGCGGTGGTGCCGGTGGCGCCGGCGCGTCCGTCCGACCAGCCGGTCGATATCGTCGGTGAGGTCAAGCCGGACCAGGTCGCTTCCATCGATCCGGCGGCGGCAGCCGGCGGCGGCTCGTGGTCGATGCAGATCGCCTCGCAGGCGACGGTCGAAAGCGCGCAGTCTACCTATCAGGACCTGCAGCGCCGCTATGGCAGCGTGCTCTCCGGCCGCACCGCCAACATCGTCAAGGCCGAGGTCGCGGGCAAGGGCACCTTCTACCGCGTCCGCGTCCCGGCCCAGTCGCGCAACGATGCGATCAACCTTTGCACCAGCTACAAGGCGGCCGGCGGCAACTGCTTCGTGTCGCGCTGATAGGGTTCAGCTTCCAAAGCCGGCGCCGCCGCGAGGCCGCGCCTGCTTTTCGTTGTGGACGGTTGTGGGGCTGTGGCCGGCCCGAGGGCGGGGGTGATTCCCTTTGCCCGCTCAAAGCCTTAAGCTTGCGTCTATGAGCGAATCAAAATCCATGATCCTCGGCTGCGCCGGGAAATCCCTCACCGAAGACGAAATCCGTTTCTATCGGGACGAGCGTCCCTGGGGCTTCATCCTGTTTGCGCGCAACATCGGCGAAGCCGGGCAGATCCGCGATCTGGTCGCCGCGATGCGTGATTGTGTCGGTCGCCCGGATGCACCGGTCTTCATCGACCAGGAAGGCGGCAGGGTGCAGCGTCTGCGTCCGCCGCTGGCGCCGAACTACCCGGCCGGAGGTGCGCTTGGCGCGTTGTGGCGCGATGATCGCGAGGCTGGCCGCCGCGCGGCCTGGCTGCTGGCGCGGCTGCATGCCTTCGATCTTTCCCGCCTGGGCATCACCGCCGACTGCCTGCCGGTGCTCGACGTGCCGGTCGAAGGCGCCAGCGACGTCATCGGCGCGCGCGCCTATGGCAAGGAGCCTAACGCCGTGATCGAGCTTGGCCGGGCTTCGGCCGAGGGATTGATGGCCGGCGGCGTGCTGCCGGTGATGAAGCATATTCCTGGCCACGGCCGGGCATCCGCCGACACGCATTTCGCGCTGCCGACCGTCGATACGCCGCTCGATGCGTTGCGCCGGCATGATTTCGCCCCGTTCAAGGCGCTTAACCAACTGCCCATGGCGATGACCGCGCATGTCGTCTACAGCGCCGTCGATCCCGACAATCCGGCGACGACGTCCGCCAAGGTCGTCGATCAGGTGATCCGCGGCGAGATCGGCTTCGACGGACTGCTGATGAGCGACGACACCTCGATGAAGGCACTTTCTGGGGATTTCCCGACAAAGGCGGCCTCGATCCTTGCGGCCGGCTGCGATCTCGTCCTTCACTGCAACGGCGTTTTCGAGGAAATGTCGGGGATCGCGTCGCGCACGACGGCGCTGTCGGGCAAGTCCTTGCAGCGCGCGGAGCGGGCTCTGACCTATATAAAGGATCGCGACGTCGCCGACGAAACGGCGATACGCGCGGAATTCGCCACCTATTTCGAAGCGGTGGCCTGAACCGAAGGGACGAAAGGCAAGTGGCGGAGACATTGGAAGGCAAGGCCGCGAAGGCCGCACCGATGGACCGTCTGTGGGCCGAGAACGACGATTCACGCCTGACCGGCGATCCGTCGCTGGTCGTTGACGTGGCCGGCTTCGAGGGCCCGCTTGACCTTTTGCTGCATCTTGCCCGCAACCAGAAGGTCGATCTGGCGCGCATTTCGATCCTGGCTTTGGCCGAGCAGTACTTGGCCTTCATCGAGAAGGTGCGGGCGCTGAGGCTCGAGCTTGCCGCCGATTATCTGGTGATGGCGGCATGGCTTGCCTTCCTGAAGTCGAAGCTCCTGATCCCGAAACAGCCGGGCGAGGAGGGCGAAAGCGGCGAGGAACTGGCGGCGGTGCTGCAATTCCGGCTGAAGCGACTGGAAGCGATGCGCGACGCCTCGGCGCGGCTGGTCAACCGCAACCGCCTCGGTCGCGACGTCTTCGCGCGCGGCATGCCGGAAATGGTCATCGTCGAGAGGCGCAACGCGTTTTCGGCTTCGCTCTACGATCTGCTCACCGCCTATGCGCAGCAGCGCCAGCGGCAGGCGATCAACAATGTGACGATCGCCCGGCGCGCCGTGTGGTCGCTGAAGGATGCGCGCGAGGTGCTGGCGCGGCTGATCGGCGCGGTCGGCGACTGGACGGCGCTCGACAGTTTCCTGATCGAGTATCTGGCGGCGCCGGAAGAAAAGCGCACGGCGATGGCAAGCTCCTTCGCCGCGACGCTGGAAATGGTGCGCGAGGGCAAACTGGAAGTGCGGCAGGACCAGGTGTTCGCGCCGATCTATCTGCGCAGCCGCGCGCAAGGGGAAAAAGCAGTCGAGGTTGTATCATGAGTGAACGCGCCAACGCTTCGGTGATCCCGTTCAGGGTCGAGGATGAGCCGGAAGACGAGATGGCCGAGCAGGGTTCGATCGAGAACCCCGCCGAGCGGATGCAATTGTCGGAAGCCGTGCGGATGGCCGAGGCGATCATTTTCGCCAGCGCCGAGCCGGTCAGCGAAAAGCAGCTTGCCGCGCGCCTGCCGGAAGGCGTCAACATCGCCGCCGCGATGGCCGATCTGCAGCAGATCTATGCCAAGCGCGGCGTCAATCTGGTGCGGGTCGGCGATGCCTGGGCCTTCCGCACCGCCGGCGACCTGGCTTTCCTGATGAGCCGGGACTCCATTCAGCAAAGAAAGCTGTCGCGCGCGGCGCTCGAAGTGCTGGCGATCATCGCCTACCACCAGCCGGTGACGCGCGCTGAAATCGAGGACATCCGGGGCGTGGAGACCTCGAAAGGCACGCTCGACACGCTGCTCGAAACGGAATGGGTCAGGATGCGCGGCCGCCGCCGCACGCCCGGACGGCCGGTGACCTACGGCACCACCGACGCCTTCCTCGACCATTTCGCGCTGGAGGAGATCCGCGATCTGCCCGGTATGGAAGAGCTGAAGGGCGCGGGCCTGCTCTCGACGCGAATGCCGGCCAATTTCTCGATGCCGGTGCCGCCGGCCGATCCCGACGCGCTCGCCGAGGACGAGGATGAGCTGACCGATATCGACCTCGAGGAGCTCGGGCTGCTGACGCCGCGCGTCACGGAAGAGTGACCGCGGAACCGGCACGAATGGTCTCTTAGCAAGGCCTGCGCGGATTCGTAGCAAGGCGCTCACGTCGAAAGTGCGTGACATCCGCTAGCCATTTTATCAACTTCATTGCGGTTGTGTTTGAATCCCCGAGCGAAAACGCATAGATCATCGCCGAGGGAAAACATTCGAGAGAGATCGTTATGGGTTCGTTTTCGATTTGGCACTGGATGATCGTGCTGGTCATCGTGCTTCTGGTGTTCGGCCGCGGCAAGATCCCCGAGCTGATGGGCGACATGGCCAAGGGCATCAAGAGCTTCAAGAAGGGCATGGCTGACGACGACGTTGACGACAAGCGGACCGTCGAGCACCGCGCCGACGAGACTGTTTCGCCGGGCAAGGAAAAGGTCAGCAAGAGCTGATCCGATTGTTGGTTTGAGCATGCCGTTGTCCCAAAACCGCTTCGCATGTGCGGGCGGCGTGCTCTCGTCGGAATAGATTGTCATGTTCGAAGTCGGTTGGAGCGAACTGCTGGTGATCGCGGTCGTCATGATCGTGGTCGTCGGGCCCAAGGATTTGCCCAACATGTTGCGCACCTTCGGCCGTACCGCGGCGAAACTGCGCGCCATGGCCGGCGACTTCCAGAAGCAGTTCAACGAAGCGCTGAAGGAAGCCGAACTCGACGACGTCAAGAGTTCGATCGACAGTCTCCGCAGCCTCAATCCGATGAACGAGGTGCGCAAGCAGCTCAATCCGTTCGAGCAGGCTGCAGCCGATGTGCGGGCCGGCGTCGATACGATGATGAAGCCGAAACCGGCCGCCGACCCGGCGGCGCCGGCAGCAGACACGCCGCAGCCCGCCGAGCCGTTGAAAAACGGCGCGACGGACATGCCCGGCGTCGGCGCGACCGAGCCTGCCCCGGCTGCCCCGATCTTCCCTTCCATGACCGACGCCTCTGTCACGGCATCGGTTTCGGAGGCCCCGCTGGCGGCCAAGCCGGCGAAAAAAGCGGCGACCACAAAGGCCAAGACCAGCGGCGCAGCGGCGAAAGCGGTGGTGGCACCGAAGGCCGCAAAGGCACCGGCCAAAGCCGTCGTGCCTGCAAAGGCCGCGCCCAAGGCTGAGGCAAAGCCTGCCGCGGCAAAGAAGCCGGCCGCCAGGAAGACGGCTGACAGCAAGAAGACGGCGGGAGCCGCCAAGTGAGCGTATCGGACAAGGAGCGGGAAGAAATCGAGAAATCGTCGGCGCCGCTGATCGAGCATCTCATCGAGTTGCGCCGTCGCCTGATCTGGTCGCTGGGCGGCTTTTTCGTCGCTTTTCTCGTCTGCTTTTTCTTCGCCAAACGCCTGTTCAATCTTCTGGTCATCCCGTTCAAATGGGCGACGCAATGGGCGGGGCTAGACCCGCATAAGGTCGAGCTGATCTACACCGCGCCGCAGGAGTTCTTCTTCACCCAGGTGAAGCTCGCCATGTTCGGCGGCATGGTGATCGCCTTCCCGCTGATCGCCACGCAGATCTACAAGTTCATCGCGCCCGGCCTCTACAAGAACGAGCGCAACGCCTTCCTGCCGTTCCTGATCGCGTCGCCCATCCTGTTCCTGATGGGCGCCTCGCTGGTCTATTTCTTCTTCACCCCGATGGTGATGTGGTTCTTCCTCGCCATGCAGCAGGTCGGCACCAACGACCAGGTGCAGATTTCGCTGCTGCCAAAGGTTTCGGAATATCTCAGCCTGATCATGACGCTGATCTTCTCCTTCGGCCTGGTGTTCCAGCTGCCGGTGGTGACCAGCCTTTTGACGCGCGTCGGCCTGTTGTCGTCGCAGGCGCTGGCCGAGAAGCGCAAATGGGCGATCGTGCTGTCCTTCGTGGTCGCCGCGGTGCTGACGCCGCCCGATCCGATGAGCCAGTGCGGCCTCGCCATCCCGACGATCATTCTCTATGAGGTCGCCATCTGGTCGTCGCGCATGATCGAGCGCAGCCAGGCGCGCGACCGCCTGGCGCGCGAGCAGGCGGAGAGCTCGGGCGCCAGCAACACTCCGGACGCGCCGTCCACCTAAGCGGCGGCAAGGCAGGGAAATCGAGGCGGCGCGCCTGTCCGCTGTCTTGCATCGACGGCGGATGCGGTTTACGCCCTCGATCCTTACTTTTGAGGATCGACCATGCTTGACATCAAATGGATTCGCGACAACCCGAAGGCCCTTGTCGAGGCGCTGGTGAAGCGCTCGTGGTCGGCTGACGAGGCGCAGTCCACGGTCGACGATCTGATCGCCAAGGATGAGGCACGGCGTTCGCATCTCAGTGAGCTGCAGGTCAAGCAGGAGCGCCGTAATGCCGCCTCGAAGGAGATCGGCAATGCCATGCGTTCGGGCGATTCGGCACTTGCCGAAAAGCTCAAGGGTGAAGTCAGCGACATCAAGGCCTTTATCCAGAACGGCGAGGCGCGCGAGCGCGAGCTCGACAAGGCGCTGAACGACGCGCTAGCGGTGCTGCCCAACGTGCCGCTGGAGGACGTGCCGGTCGGCAAGGACGAGCACGACAATGTCGTCAAGCGCATCGTCGGCGAGGTGCCGGCCCGCCCGAACTGGGTGAAAGAGCATTTCGAGATCGGCGAAGCGCTCGGCATGATGGATTTCGAGCGGGCGGCGAAATTGTCCGGCGCGCGTTTCACCGTGCTGAAAAGCCAGCTGGCCCGCATGGAGCGCGCGCTCGGCCAGTTCATGCTCGACCTGCATACGACGGAGCATGGCTATGAGGAGGTCATCCCGCCGCTGATGGTGCGCGACGAGGTGCTTTTCGGCACCAACCAGCTGCCGAAATTCGAGGAGGACCTGTTCTTCACACCGCATGGCGATGGTCGGCTTGGCCTGATCCCGACGGCCGAAGTGCCGCTGACCAACCTCGTGCGCGAAGAGATCACCGCCCATGAAAAACTGCCGCTGCGCTACACGGCGCTGACGCCGTGCTTCCGCTCGGAAGCGGGCTCGGCCGGCCGCGACACGCGCGGCATGCTGCGCCAGCACCAGTTCTACAAGGTCGAGCTGGTCTCGATCACCGACCAGGAAAACTCGATCGCGGAGCATGAGCGTATGACGCAATGCGCCGAGGAAGTGCTGAAGCGGCTCGGCCTGCCGTTCCGCACGATGACACTCTGCACCGGCGACATGGGTTTCGGCGCGCGCAAGACCTACGACATCGAGGTTTGGCTGCCTGGCCAGAACGCCTATCGCGAAATCTCGTCCTGCTCGGTCTGCGGCGATTTCCAGGCCAGGCGCATGGATGCCCGTTACAAGGACAAGGACGGCAAGGGCAACCGCTTCGTCCACACGTTGAACGGCTCGGGCACCGCTGTCGGTCGCGCTCTCATTGCCGTCATCGAAAACTACCAGAATGAGGATGGCAGCGTAACCATTCCTGAAGTGCTGCGGCCGTACATGGGTGGTCTCGCCAAGATCGAAGCGAAGTAACTTGATGCGCATTCTCCTGACCAACGACGACGGCATCCACGCCGAAGGGCTGGCGTCGCTCGAACGCATCGCCCGCACGCTGTCGGATGATGTCTGGGTGGTGGCGCCGGAGCAGGACCAGTCCGGCTATGCGCATTCGCTGTCGATTTCGGAGCCGCTCCGGCTGCGCAAGATCGGCGAGAAGCACTACGCCGTGCGCGGCACGCCGACCGACTGCGTCATCATGGGCACGAAGAAAATCCTGCCCGGACCGCCGGACCTCATCCTGTCCGGCGTCAATTCCGGCGCCAACATCGCCGATGATGTGACCTATTCCGGCACGGTGGCGGGCGCCATGGAAGGTGCGCTGCTCGGCGTGCGCTCGATCGCGGTCAGCCAGGCCTATTCCTATGTCGGCGAGGATCGCGTCATTCCTTATGAGACGACCGAGGCGCTGGCCCCGGCGTTGCTCAAGCGGCTGGTGGAAACGCCGCTGCCGGAAGGCGTGCTGCTCAATGTCAATTTCCCGAACTGCGCTCCCGACGAGGTCGAAGGCACCGTCGTCACTTCGCAGGGCAAGTTGGTTCACAGCCTTTGGGTCGACGAGCGGCGCGACGGGCGCGGCCTGCCTTACTACTGGCTGCGCTTCGGCCGCGAGCCGGTCGAAGGCAAGAAGGGCACCGACCTTCATGCGCTGCGCAACCGGCTGGTGTCGGTGACGCCGCTGCAGCTCGACCTCACCGCCCATGAACTCCGCGATCAACTGACCAAGGCGCTGTCATAAATAAGGTTTTGGCATGAACACGGCTATCGACGACCGCGAAGGGTTTGCCGCTTTCCTGCTCAGGCTGCGGGGCAGGGGCGCGGCGCCGAAGCCGCTGGTCGCCGCTTTCGAGGCGACGCCGCGGCGTGGTTTCCTATCGGCCCAGTTCCATGCGCTCGCCTGGTCGGACGGCATGCTGCCGATCGAATGCGGCGAAGCGATCGAGGGCGCCGATCTGCAAGCAGCCGTGATAGCAGCGCTCCACATCGAGCCGGGCAACCGCGTGCTCGAGATCGGCACCGGTTCGGGTTACACGGCCGCGGTCATGTCGCGGCTCGCGGCGCGTGTCATTACCATTGACCGTTACAAGACGCTCACCGAGCAGGCCAAGCAGCGCTTCGAGGCGCTTGCCATCAGCAATATCATCGTGCGCCAGGCCGACGGTTCCAACGGCCTGCCCAATGAGGGGCCGTTCGACCGCATCGTCGCCTGGGCGGCCTTCGACAGCCTGCCGCGCTTCCTGCTCGACCAATTGTCGAGCGGCGGCATCGTCATCGCGCCGATCGGCCCGGAAGAGGGCGAGCAGGTACTGGCCAAGCTCACCAAGGTCGGCAGCCGCTTCGAGCGCGAGGACATCGGCATGGTCAGATTGCAGCCGATCCTGCGCAGCGTCGCCGCGGTGATTTAGCGGGCCTTCGGACCTTCGCCAAAATTTCCGCCAATGTTTTAAGAAAATTTTCGTCGGATTCTAATGGGTTAACCCGGCAGTAACATTAACGCGCTTTAATCAGGGCCAGTTTGTACCGGGTCTGTGCGGGTTAGTGCGATGCAATTCAATCACTTGAAAGCAAACAGACGCAATCTGGCGCGCGGTTGCGCTGTCCTTATGATTGCCGGCGCGGCGGCCGGGTGCAGTTCCCAGTCGATGCGCTTCAACGGTGTCGATGATGTCTTCACATCATCCACCAACAATCAGCGCGCCATCATCAACAAGCAGAATGTCGACCAGCCCTATCCGGGCGACACGGTCGCGCCTGCGCAGGTCGATGGCACGCACACCCAGTCGGTGAGCCGCTCGAGCCTCGAGCCGGTCACGACCCAGCAATTGCCGCCGCCCTCGGCGCCGGCTACGGCAAAGCCGATGCGTAGCGCTTCGGCTCCCGCACCGGCTCCGGCGCTTGCTCCCGCGCCGCATCTCGACAGGACTGCCACCGGCACTGTCGCGCCGGCTGCAAAGCCGTTCAAGACGGCCGAGCCCGATGCGGTCCGCAACGCAAGTGCTGCGCCGCATGCAACAGAAATCGTGGTCCGGGACGGCGAGACGCTTTCGGGCCTGGCGGCGCACTATCACGTGCCGGCCGACGCCATCGCCAAGGTCAACGGGATCGATCCGAACAAGGGCATCCGGTCCGGCCAGAAGATCGTCATCCCCGCTTATGCCTATTCGAGCAAGGCGGAGCCGAAGGTCGCCGAAGGCAAGCCGGCGAATGCGCCGAAGCAGCCTGCCGGCGCGCCGGAGAAGGTCGCCGTGCTGCCGCAGCAGCCCAAGGTCAAGGATGGCAAGGCGGCCGCCCAGGTCGATGCATCGGCTGCGGCCGCGGGTTCCAAGAACCCCAAGCCCGCGACGCAGGTGGCCGAGGCGAAGCCTGCCGGCGCCGGAGGCACCTATACTGTCCAGCAGGGCGACTCGCTGTCGTCGATCGCCAGGAAGACTGGCGTCGGCACCACGGCGCTGAAGCAGGCCAATGGCATGAAGGACGGTCTACTCAAGATCGGCCAAGTGCTCAAGGTCCCGGCCGGCGGCACCGTTGTGGCGGCTGCCAAGCCGGCGGCCACCACCGCCAAGCCCACGGTCGATCCGGTGACGACGGCGACGACGCCGCCTGCGGCCAAGACCACCGAGACGCTCGCCTCCTACACGCCGCCGAAGAAGGACGCCAAGGTCATCCAGCAGGCCGAGGACGACAATGCCGAGGCGCCCGATGCGACCGGCATCGGCAAGATGCGCTGGCCGGTGCGCGGCCGGGTGATCTCCGGCTTCGGCTCCGGCAAGGACGGCGTCGACATCGCGGTGCCGGAAGGAACGCCGATCAAGGCGGCCGAGAACGGCGTCGTCATCTATGCCGGCGACGGCCTCAAGGAATTCGGCAACACCGTGCTGGTGCGGCATGAGAACGGCCTGGTCACCGTCTACGGCCATGCAAGCTCGATCGAGGTGCAGCGCGGCCAGAAGGTCAAGCGCGGCCAGGAGATTGCGCTGTCCGGCATGAGCGGCACCACCGACTCGCCCAAGCTGCACTTCGAAGTGCGCAAGAACTCGGCCCCGGTCGATCCGTCGGGCTATCTCGAATAGAACAAGAACAATTGCGGGCCGCCTGACCTCCAGTCCGGCCCGCCGTCTTCAGCCCGCTCCGCAAGGAGCGGGCTTTTTCAGTTGCGGAAGATGCCTGACGCCCGGGCTTAAAGATGATCCCGGAGCGTGTCGGCGATCATCTCCTCGAGGCTGCTGGCCCTCACGCCCAGAAGCATCTCCGCATCGGAGGAATCGACTAGCAGCGGGGTCTCGAAGAGATACCTCATCTCGATGAGCTCCTGCATGCCCAGCGCTTCCATCTCGGGGATGGAGTAGGAGTGCGTCTCGGCAACCTCGCGGCCGAGCATCGCCGCGGTTTTGCGGATGAGCTCGTTGGGCGAGGCGTGTTGCGAGGGGACATGAAACGCCCGTCCCCACTCGCCGGTGTGGCGCGAGGCGGCGACCAGCGTCCTGGCGACGTCCTTGGTGAAGCTCCAGGCATGAATGGCGTCAAGGTCGCCAATGAAGGTAACGGGCTCGCCCTCGATGATCGAGGGCAGGGCGATCAGCGAGAAGTAGCTGATCGCGCCGTGCCCGAGATAGTCGCTGGAGCGTATCTCGATCGCCGGCACGCTGGCGCGGGCCGCCCGCTGCCACATGATCGTCCTGGCCGTTCCCTTCTTCGAATTCGGGTCCAGCGGCATGTCGGAGCGCAGCGGGCTTTCGCCATTCTTGCCGTAACCATAGAGGTTTCCAAGCACGATGAGCTTGGCGTCGACAGCTTCCGCTGCGCGCACGGTGCCGTCAATTATGGGGAAAAAGTCGGTTGGCCAGCGATGATATGTGGCCATGGCACACATGAACACAGCATCGGCGCCTCGGCAGACACGCGACAGCGCCGAGGCGTCCGTGGCGTCGGCCTGCATCGACCGCACATTGCGCAACGCGTTCGAACCGACGCTTCGGCTGGTCAGGATGACATCATGGCCTTCTTCGCCAAGAAGGCGAGCGGTCTCGCGTCCAACTGGGCCCGCGCCGACAACAACATACGAACTCATGGCAACCTCTCTTCCATGTTTTGAAGGAGAGGCGGGAATACAGGGTTGCGGCGTTGAAAATCGCGCGGGAATTGCCAAATCTTGAACAGGTTTTGCCATGAATCGAGAGAGCATGCTTCCACACTTCGCGCCCGTCCCGTTCGACGTTATGATGGTTTCTCGCCATATCGGGGCAGGCATGCATCGGCTGCCCCGGGCGCCGCACCATCGCATCATGGTGCATGCGAGTGCTGCGACGCGCTCCTACTGCAATCAGGCCGGGCGATATTTCGTCAGGCGCGCCGGCGATATCGACCTGGTGCCGGCCGGAGAGGAGGGCGGCTTCGAGGCCGAAACGCCGTTCGAGACGATGGAGATCGTGTTGCCGCCGGCCTTGATGGAAAGGGTCGCCGCGGAACTTGGCGGCAAGGCGCGGACATCGCGGTTCGACACCCGGCATCTGCTTCGTGACCAGCGGATCGAGCATCTCGCTCGAGCGCTGCAGAGCGATCTAGCCGCAGGCGCACCGAGCGGCCGCATGTTTGCCGACAGCATCGGCGCCGCGCTTGCGGTGAGGCTGCTTGGCCTCGATGGCCCAGATATAATTCGAGTGAACCGGCTGTCGGACGCGCAGCTAAAGCGAGTCTTGGAACACATCGAGGCCGCTCTCCACGAGCCGCTTTCGATCGATCACCTGAGCCGGGTCGCCGGCGCGAGCAGCTCGCATCTGCGCACATGGTTCAAGGCGGCGATGGGCGTCACCTTGCACCGCTACGTGTTGCGGCGCCGCGTGGAAAGGGCATGCGTCCTGTTGCGGCGCGGCGATCTCAGCACGAGCGAGGTTGCGGCGTTGACCGGCTTTGCGCACCAGTCACATCTGGCGCATTGGATGCGCCGCGAGATCGGCCAGACGCCACGTGACCTGCGACGGGTGCAGCCGCCTAAGTGACTCAATCCTTCAGCGGCTTGCCGAGCCGGCCGGCGAGGTCCCTGCTTCAGAGTAGCTTTGAAGCGGCTTTGCAACGGCGGCGGATATCAAGCCTTCGTCGATCCGGTAAAGAAGCCCTCCAGTTCCGAGAAGCCCATGGCGTTTTCTGAAAAGCGGAAGGTCCCTTCGAATTTCATCTCCCGTGCAGCGTGGACGAAACCGCCAAAGGCAAGGCGTGCCAGGGCCGAGCCGACGCTGATGCGCTTGACGCCGGCGTCCGCCAACTCGGCTACCCCAAACGTTGCCCCGGGCATGCCCATGACGATGTTGACCGGTTTGGTCAACGCGCCGCAGACGGTGCGGATCATGCCGAGGTCGTGGAGGCCGGGCGCATAAAGAACGTCAGCGCCCGCCTTTTCGAAAGCCTGCAATCTTCTGATTGTGTCATCCAGATCGGGGCGGCCCCACAGAAAGTTTTCGCAGCGTGCCGTCAGGACAAAATCATCGGGGAGTGCGCGGCGCGCTTGCGCGGCCGCCTCGATCCGCTCGACGGCGAGCGCGAACTCATAAATCGGATCATCACGCCTGCCGGTATGATCCTCAAGGGAGCATCCGGCCAAGCCGATGCCAGCAGCGGCCTGGATCGTCTCGGCGACGCTCTCCGGACTGTCGCCGAAGCCTTTTTCGAGATCGGCTGAGACGGGAAGTGGCGTCGCTCCTGCGATGGTCCGACAGTGGCTAAGCGTATCCTCTCGCGAGACCGATCCCTCGGCGACGCCAAGAGAGAATGCCATGCCGGCACTGGTGGTGGCGAGGGCGCGAAAACCCATGGCCGCCAGGATCCGCGCCGTGCCGGCGTCCCAAGGATTGGGGATGATGAACGCGCCTGGTTCCTCATGCAGCCTGCGAAGCGCGGCACCCTTGCTTTCCAATTGCATTCTCCTTCGACTTTCGAGTCACTAGAAGACGGAAAATGCCACAAGGGTCGGAACAAATAAAGAACAGCACCGCGCTGTCCCACCAGCGTGCGCCGGTGTTGGATGACGATCGTCAATCCTTCAGCGGCTTGCCGAGCCGGCCGGCGAGGTCCTGCGTGAACTGCCAGGCGACGCGGCCGGAACGGCTGCCCCGCGTTGTTGCCCATTCCAGCGCTTCCGCTCGCAATTGCTCGGGATCGATGGCCAGGTCGTGGTAGCGGACATAGCCGTCGATCATGTCGAGATATTCGTCCTGCGAGCATTTGTGGAAGCCGAGCCACAGGCCGAAACGGTCGGATAGCGAGACTTTTTCCTCAACCGCTTCCGAGGGGTTGATGGCAGTCGAGCGCTCATTGTCGATCATGTCGCGCGGCAACAGATGTCGCCGGTTGGACGTGGCGTAGAAGATGACGTTGGCGGGCCGGCCTTCGACGCCGCCTTCGAGCGCCGCCTTCAGCGACTTGTAGGAGGTATCGTCATGGTCGAAGGAGAGGTCGTCGCAAAACAGGATGAAGCGATAGGGAGCCGCCTTCAGGAGACCCATCAGCTTGGGCAGCGTGTCGATGTCCTCGCGGTGGATCTCGATCAGCTTCAGCGGCTTGTCGAGCTTGTCCGAAGCGTTGGCGGTGGCATGCACGGCCTTGACCAGGGATGATTTGCCCATGCCGCGCGCGCCCCACAACAGCACATTGTTGGCCGCGTAGCCGGACGCGAAGCGCTCGGTGTTGTCGAGCAGGATGTCGCGCACGCGGTCGACGCCGCGGATCAGGCCGATGTCGACCCGATTGACCTTGCGCACGGGCTCCAGAAAGCCGGGCTCCGCCTGCCAGACGAAGCAGTCCGCCACGCCGAGATCGGTCTGTGGCACTGGCGGCGGGGCGAGACGGGAAACCGCCTCGATCAGGCGGTCGAGCTTCTTGTTCAAGGCGTCCAGGCTGTCGGTCATTTTAGGTCTTTTTGTTGAGGTCTTTCAACGTGTGGGAGCAGCTTCCATGACATCGCTGCAAGAACCATCTCCAAGCTTCTGTTGGAGCATGATCTTTTCGGTGGCCTCGAAGCCGCTTCCGCTGCGACGCTCTAGCACGCCGCAAACGGCTGGAAAAGCAACGGATTGAACTGGCAGCGCAGTTGCATTGGCAAGTTTACAGACTATATTCCGGCCAAATTTTCGCGGGGCGGCCGCGGCGGAATTTCACCATCCAGGAGTTTCTTGATGTTCGTTACACCGGCATACGCCCAGGGCGTCGGCGCTTCGCCAGACATGCTCATCTCGATTTTGCCGTTTGTCCTGATTTTCGTGATCATGTATTTTCTGATCATCCGGCCGCAGCGCGCGCAGCTGAAGAAGCGCCAGGAAATGCTTTCGGCGGTGCGCCGCGGCGATACGGTGGTGACCGGCGGCGGCTTCGTCGGCAAGGTGACCAAGGTGATCGACGACAATGAGCTGGAGATCGACCTTGGTGGAACCAAGGTGACGGCGCTGCGCTCGACGATCTCGGACGTGCGCGTCAAGGGCGAGCCGGTGGCGAACCAGAACGCCAAGAAGTAAGGCGAAATCCCGGCGGCGATGGCCGCGGGCAAGGCTCCGACGAACGGCGGCATATGGTGTATTTTTCGCGCCTGAAGATCATGTTGATCGGGCTTGCCCTCGTCTCGATGGTCTTCGGCGCGTCGAACGTTTTTGCATCGGTGCCGGGCGCACATGTTCTGCTTCACCTGGATACGGACCAGGTAAGAAGCCGCCGGCTGGAAGCCGCGCGGGATCAGGTCAGGACGCTGCTTCGCGACGCCGAACCGAGGATCAACTATAACGGCCTTGTTGTATCCGGCCTTACGGTTCAGGTGCGCATCAGCGATGCCGCGCAGGTTGAGGCCGCCGAGGCGGCGCTCAAGGCGGTCGTCGATCCCGTCGCCGGCAAGGAAGGTCCGGTCCAGGAGTTTGCGCTCGACGACAGCGAGCCTGGCTTGCTGAAGTTCACCATGACCGATGCCGGCGCGAAATATCGGACCTCTGCGGCGCTCACCCAGTCGATGGAGGTCATCAAAAATCGCCTCAACGAACTTGGTGTGGCCGATGCCGCGGTCCAGTTGACGGATGACGGCATACTGGTTCAGGCGCCAGGCGTTGCGGATTTGCACGGCCTGGCGCAAACCCTTGCGCGGCAGGGTCGACTGAGCTTCCAACTGGTCGATACTTCGATGCCCGTGGACGATGCAGTCAATGGCCGGGCGCCTGCCGGTTCAACGGTGCTCTACACGCAGGACGATCCGCCAGTTCCCTATCTGGTCGAAGACCGGGTGCTTGTCTCGGGCGACAGCGTGCTGGACGCGGAAGCGATCCGCGACAGTTCGACAGAGCAGTTTGTCGTCGCATTCCGGCTCGATTCCAAGGGTACGCAACGTTTCAAGTGGGCAACCACGCGCAATATCGGCAGGCCGTTTGCGGTGATTCTGGACGATCAGGTAATTTCCGCGCCTATCATCCGGGAACCGATCGAGCATGGCACCGTGCAGATATCGGGGAATTTCACGGCCGCGAGCGCCAAGGAATTCGCCGTGTTATTGCGCACCGGCGCGCTGCCGGCGAGATTGACAATCGTCGAGGAAGCACGATAGGGCCGGCCATGGTCGGAACGATAACTATAGCTGACAACCTAGCCGATGGCGGAACGCTGCCGCTTGTACGCCTGAACGGATAACAACGAATGCTTTATTTCTCGCGCCTGAAGATGATCCTGATCTGGCTCGCCGTGGCCATCACAGTGATCCTTGCCGCGCCCAATCTCTTCCCGGCGAGCACGCTGGCGCAATTGCCGAGTTGGGTGCCCAAGCGGCAGATGACGCTCGGCCTCGATCTTCAGGGCGGTTCGCACATCCTGCTCCAGATGGATCAGAACGACCTGATCAAGGATCAACTGGAGACCACGCGCGACGAGATCAGGACGCTGCTGCGCGACGCCAAGATCCAATACACCGGCCTTGGCGGAACCGGCCGGACCGTTCAGGTGCGCATCAACGATCCAAGCCAGGTCGAAGCCGCCAAGACGGCGCTGAAGCCGATAACCAATCCGGTCGCGGCCGGCCTCTTTTCCGGCGGCTCGGTGCAGTCGATGACGCTGGACGATTCCGAATCCGGGCTGTTGAAGTTCACCGTCACCGATGCCGGTATCAAATACCGCACGTCGACAGCGCTGTCGCAGGCGATTGAAGTCGTCGAGCGGCGCGTCAATGCGCTCGGGACGACTGAGCCGATCGTGCAACGGCAGGGTGATGATCGAATCCTGGTCCAGGTGCCTGGGCTGCAGAACCCGCAGAGGCTGAAGGACATTATCGGCCAGACCGCCAAACTGACGTTCCAGATGGTCGACACGTCCGTGCCGGTCCAGGACGCGCTGAAGAACCGGCCGCCGCCCGGCGATTCCATCCTCTATTCGCAGGACGATCCTCCGGTTCCTTACCTCGTCGAGAACCGCGTTATCGTGTCGGGCGAAGACCTGTCCAATGCCACGCCAACCTATAACTCGCAGACCAATGAGCCGGTGGTTTCGTTTGCCTTCAATTCGCGTGGGGCAACCCGGTTCGGTCAGGCGACCCAGCAGAATGTCGGCAAGCCATTCGCCATCGTGCTCGACAACCAGGTGATTTCGGCGCCGGTGATCCGCGAGCCGATCCTTGGCGGTAGCGGCCAGATCTCCGGCAATTTCACGGCCGAGAGCGCCAACGACCTCGCTGTCCTGCTGCGCGCAGGCGCCTTGCCGGCGAAATTGACCATCATCGAAGAGCGCACAGTCGGCCCGGGCCTCGGCCAGGACTCGATCCACGCCGGCAAGGTGGCGGGCGTGATCGGCTCGATCCTCGTCGTCGCCTTCATGTTCGTCGCCTATGGCTTCCTCGGCTTTATCGCCAACATCGCCTTGGCCGTGCACGTGGCGATGATCGTGGGCGCGCTATCGCTGCTCGGCGCCACGCTGACGTTGCCGGGTATCGCCGGTATCGTGCTCACCATCGGCATGGCGGTGGACTCCAACGTCCTGATCTATGAGCGCATCCGCGAGGAGCGACGAAACGGCCGCTCAGTCATTCAGGCGATCGACACCGGCTTCTCCAAGGCCCTGGCGACCATCGTCGATTCCAACGTCACATCGCTGATCGCGACCGTCGTGCTGTTTTTCCTCGGCACCGGTCCGGTCAAAGGCTTTGCCGTCACCTATGCGATCGGCATTCTGACCACGGTGTTCACCGCCTTCACCTTCACCCGCATGCTGGTTGCGATCTGGCTGCGCCGCGCTCGCCCGAAGGAATTGCCGCGCGCGCCGGTCACCTTCATTCCACCGGGCACAAAAATCCCGTTCATGGGCATCCGCCGCTGGACCTTCGCTCTGTCCAGCCTGCTGTCGGTGCTTTCGGTCGTCGGCTTCCTGACCATCGACATCAATTACGGCATCGACTTCAAGGGCGGCTCGATGATCGAGGTGCAGGCGAAGCAGGGCGACGCCGACCTCGGCGACATCCGCAACCGGTTGTCCGAGCTCAACATCGGTGAGATCCAGGTGCAGCAGTTCGGCGCGCCGAACGATGTCCTGATCCGCGTCGGCACGCAGGATGCCGGCGAGAATGCCGAGCAGACCGTTATCGACAAGGTGCGGGGCGAGCTGCAGGACCAGTATGATTTCCGCCGCGTCGAAGTGGTCGGCCCGACGGTATCGGGCGAGCTCGCCAAGCAGGGCACGATCGCCATGCTGATCGCGCTGGTCGGCATCCTGCTCTATGTCTGGTTCCGCTTCGAATGGCAGTTCGCGGTCGGAGCCATCGTCGCCACGGTGCACGATGTGGTGATGACGATCGGCTTCTTCGTCCTGACTGGGCTGGAGTTCAACCAGTCGTCGCTGGCTGCGATCCTGACCATCATAGGCTACTCACTGAACGACACCATCGTCGTCTATGACCGCGTCCGCGAGGATCTCAGAAAATACAAGAAGATGCCGCTGCCGCAGCTCCTGAATAACGCCATCAACGAGACGCTGTCGAGAACCACGCTCACCTCGGTGACGACGTCGCTAGCGCTGCTGGCGCTGGTGCTTTTCGGCGGCGAGGTTATCCGCTCCTTCACGCTGGCGATGCTGTTCGGCGTGGTGTTCGGCACCTATTCGTCGATCTTCATCGCCGCGCCGCTGCTGATCCTGTTCCGGTTGCGGCCGCAGGCCGCGACCGAAGAGGAGAAGAAGCCGGTGAACGGCAAGGCCCTGACGACCTGACCCTGCCGGATCAGGATGACGTTTCGTTGAACCGTCCTCCTGATCTAACCTTTTGTTGGAGCATGATCTTTTCCGAAAACCGGTTCCCACTTTTTGCGTGCGCTGACCTCCGGTTCGGGATCATGCTCTAGAGCCGGATGAGTTACGCTCTAGATCCATGGCTAAAGGCATCATCATCCGCGAGGCGCATTTCCCCGGCAAGGCGGCGATCGAGGCCTATGGCAATGGCGGCTTCCGCTTCGCGGACATGTCGCATCGCGGATCGCTGCTCGTTCTGCCGTCGGGCATCCATGGCTGGGAACCTGCCGATCCGCTGGCGCTGAAGGCCTCGGACTTCGACAAGTTGCTCGCCGAAGCCGACCGAGTGGAGATACTGCTGGTCGGCATGGGCAAGGATTTGCGGCCGCTGCCGGCGGCGCTGCGCGCCGCGCTCAAGGAGGCCGGCATCTCCGCCGACCCGATGTCGACGGGCGCGGCGGTGCGGACCTACAATGTGCTGCTGGCCGAAGACCGCGCCGTGGCCGCGGCGCTGATCGCCGTCGACTGAATGGCCGGCACGCCCGACATCGTCGAGAATGGCGACATCGTCATGGATGCGGTACGCGCCGCCGACCATGACCGCTATTTGTCGGCGCTCTACGCGCCGGCCGACAGGCGCGGCGCGTTGCTTGCACTCTACGCCTTCAATGCCGAGATCGCCGGCGTGCGCGATCGCATCCATGAGCCGCTGCCGGGCGAGGTCAGGCTGCAATGGTGGC
This sequence comes from Mesorhizobium sp. WSM3859, assembly GCF_002295065.1. Lineage (GTDB taxonomy): Bacteria > Pseudomonadota > Alphaproteobacteria > Rhizobiales > Rhizobiaceae > Mesorhizobium. The sequence goes on along the minus strand of NZ_NSGG01000001.1, from coordinate 161,936 downwards.
GCGACGTCATTTTGGCCGACGGGGATGCCGGGACAGGCCACCCGACCGCCGATGCGTTGCGCGCGACGATCGCCGCCCACCATCTGCCGAAAACTGCTTTCGAGAACATGCTCGAGGCGCGCATCTTCGATCTCTATGACGATCCAATGCCGTCGCGGACCGACCTCGAGGGCTATTGCGGCGAGACGGCCGCGGCGCTGATCCAGCTTGCGGCCATGGTGCTCGATCCGGTGGCGGCGCCTGGCTTCGCCGAGCTGGCGGGCCGAGCCGGTTGCGCCCAGGCCATCACCGGCCTGCTGCTTCTGCTGCCGCTGCACCGCCGGCGCGGGCAATGCTTTGTGCCCGCAGATATCCTCGCGGCATCCGGCACGACGCCGGAAGAGTTCATCAAGGGCGAGGGCGGGGCTGCCGCCGAGCGCGCGGTTGCGGCGATGATCGCGCTGGCGCGGGAGCATCTCAGCGCCTTCGAGAAAGGTGCGGCGGCGCTTCCCGTTTCGTTGCGGCCGGCCTTCCTGCCGCTGGCGTTGACCCGCGCCTATCTCGACAAGACGGAGACGGCTCGCAGGTCGCCGCTCGGCACAACGGCGACGCTTTCCATCCTGCGTCGGCACTGGCTGCTCTTGCGTCATGCGATGCGGGGCTGGACGCCCCTTTGACGTAAACGTCAATCATGCTAGGGGTTCTGTCGCGTGCACCCGCGTCAAAGAAATGCGGGCCGCCGGAGGAGCCGCGTTTCCATGAGCCTGCCAGTCCTGGTCGTCCTAGTCGCGTTCGGCATCGCATTGTCCGTTGCTGCCGTGCATTTCACCGGCGGCACGACAACCGCGACGCTTGCCGGCACTGATCAGGCGCTCGCACGCTTTGCCGAGGATTTTCCCGATGAGAAGCCTGGAGCTGTGCGGCTGACCGCCGACAATCATGCCGCGTTTCTCGACCTCGGCCCGCAACGCTGCGGCATTGTCCAGAGCATCGGCGACTGTTTTCTCACACGCATCGTCACGCCGCACGACATTCTGGGGCTGGCGAGGGAAGGGAAAGCGGTGTCGCTGCGGCTCAACGATTTCACCTGGAAGGGCGGCAGGTTCGTCTTTGCCGGCGAAGCCGATGCGCGAGCCGTGGCGGCGACGCTGCAGAATAACGATCGGATCCGGGAGGCGGCGTGATGGACGAGTATATTTCCCGCAGGTCACCCAGCTTGCGATCCCCTTCTTTGTCGCTGCGATCCTGATCGAGCTCTGGCTGGTGCGCACTGGCCGCGCCAAGGGAACGTTCGAGACGCGCGACACGCTGACCAGCCTGATGATGGGGACCGGCAATGTCGTCGCCGGTCTGCTGCTCGGCGTCGTGTCCTACTGGGCGCTGCTGTGGCTCTGGCAATTCCGCTTCTTCAATCTCGGCCTGTCCGTCTGGGTGTTCGTCGCCGCCTTCCTGCTCGATGACTTGCGCTATTATGTTTATCACCGCATAGCGCACCGCGTGCGCTGGGTGTGGGCCGAGCATGTCAACCATCATTCCAGCCAGCATTACAATCTCTCGACGGCGCTGAGGCAGAGCTGGACCGGCCTGTTCACCTTCACCTTCATCCTGCAGGCGCCGCTTGTGCTCGCCGGCTTTCATCCGGCGGTGATCGCCTTCGTCTTCGGCTTCAACCTGGTCTGGCAGTTCTGGATCCACACCGAGACGATCGGCAAGATGTGGGGCTGGTTCGAGTTCGTCTTCAACACGCCCTCGCACCACCGCGTCCACCACGCCACCAATCCGCGCTACCTCGACGCCAATTATGCCGGCACGCTGATCATCTGGGATCGCATGTTCGGCACCTTCGTCGAGGAACTGGAGGAAGACCGGCCGCGCTACGGCATCGTCAAGAATATCGGCACCTTCAACCCGCTGAAAGTGGCCTTCCACGAATGGATCGGCATGTTCAAGGATGCGCTGGCGCCGGGGCTGACGCCCGGCCAGCGCTTCAATTATCTCATCCAGCCGCCGGGCTGGAGCCATGACGGCTCGCGCGACACGTCGGCGACGCTGAAGGCGGCTTATGTCAGGCGAAATCCTTCCCAGGCGGGCAAGCCTGGCCTGCCGACTGCGACTGCCGAGCCGGCGGAATAGCCATCGCCAAGGGGAAGGTGCTGCCGTGATGCGCGCGATATCATCTTCGGTGACAGCCAAGGCGAGCCGCTCCATGCCTCCGACAAGATCTGCAAGCCTTTCATCGCGTCCCCTTTGCGGCGTCTTTGCGTGAAATGCCGTCGATGAGCGCCTCCGGACGGGCGTCGGGACGAAATTCCGAGCTGATCAGCCAAAAGCGGGGCGCGGCGTAGCGCGCGGCGTTCTCCTCGGTCAGCATTCGCGAAGATCGCAGCGGCCGGCTTTCAAGCCAGACCCTTGTCGCGCCAGGGAGGGTGTCAAGTTGGATTTCGCAAAAGACCTCCAATGCGCTCTCCGCGCGCGGAAGCTTCGGGCGCACATGAAAGGCGGCAACATGCCCGGCGTCGCTGTTGATCTCGAAGGCGAGACGCCGCCATTTCACCGACGCCGGCAATCGGATGTGCAAGCGTAAAACGCCGGCGCGATCGGGGAGAGGCAGATCGGCGCGCAGCACGCCTTGGCCGGCAGGCAAACCCCTGCTGAATTTCGTCTTCAGGCGCGGTCTCGGTTTCTGCTCTCCGCGTGGTTCGGACTCGGCCAGCTCAAGCGACTTGCGACGCGTCTTTGCAAGCCAACGAAGGGCGGCACCGGCAGGAGTCTCACTTTGCCTGGGCCTTGCTTGAACGAAAGCCATCCACGCGGCCATCGACCCGGGAAGGGCCGCCTCGAAGCGTCTCATCGCCGCTGCATCAACCGCATAGCCTGCCCGCGCTTTCAGCCAGCCAAGCGCGATCAATGTCGGCACCGCAATGTCGCGGGCGAGAATCTCATCGGAAAACAGCTTCCAATCGAAACCGGGTTCAACGATGAGGCGGGACAGATCGACCAGCCAGTCGCTGTTGGCATGGGCGTCGAGACCGCCATTCGCGATGGCGATCACCGCCAGGTCTTCCCGGACCGGCAGTCCGCAGGCCACCGAATTGAACTCCACCGGCCTGGCCCGCGCCCAGACCCGGTCATCGTCGCCGAGGCTGCCCTGGCCCGGACGAAAGATGCAGCCGTGAAGATCGATGTCGCCGTAGCGGCCCTTATGAAGATTGACGCTGCGCAGCCGTCCTGCCAGCGTCAGCATGCGCATGGCGCTGGAACCGCTCGACGGCTCCCAGCCCAGTTCAATGAACACGCCCAGGGCATCGCCCAGCCGGTTCCTCGGGACCACGATATCGAGGTCGTGGAACGAGCGTCCACCCCGCCCAACGGGATCAGCGGCACGCGCGGCTCCCTTGATGAGCATCATCGGCACGTCCGCGAAAGCCAGCGCCGCGAATGCCGGTTGGCACTCTCGCATCAGAAGCATGGTTCGCGTCCACAGCATCCGTTGAAGCCCGGCAAGCCTCGGCGCATCCGGCAGATCCCTCAAACCAGGTCCAAGCCTGTTCCAGGCGGCGAGAATCAACCGCTGCTCGCTGAACGTGCAGTCGTTCAGGTCGTGTGTGCCGATCCAGGCGCGCAGTTCCCTTTCGGCCGCCCCCGGATCGATGTGCACGGCGGCCAGCAGGAGGCGCTCGTGATCGCCAGCGGGCCAGGCGCGATCAAGAGACGGGTACCAGAGAGGCCAATTCATTGCCCCCCTCTTTCTCCATCATCATCACCCCGCTTGGCCATGATCGCCCGGCGTGCGATTTCAAGAAAATCGGACGCCATGCCGGCCGGTGCGCCGCCGGCTACCCTTCTGGACAACGTGCCCGGTCGAATGCGACGTCGATGAACCGTCTCGTCCAGCATGGTCATTTTCATGCCAGCGGCAATAGCTCTGCGGTACCAATCTATGAAGGAGCCAGTGCGCAGGCTTTCATCGAACAGGATGCCGAGCCGCTCGACAGCGCCTCGCCGCATCGCAAGCGAACTCGCGAGGTAGCCCGGATAGCGGCCTTTCTTATAGTGGAGAGAGTGAAAGGCTTCGGTGGGGTATTCCGGGCTTTCGAAGGTTTCGCTGTGGCCAAGCACGGCGTCCAGCGAGGGATCCGAATCCAGCGCGGCCCGCTGCAGGGCTAGCTTATCGGGCATCCAGAGGTCGTCGGCATCGAGGAAGGCGAGAACCGCGCCCGTGGCGGCCTTTATGCCGACATTGAATGCGGACGGCGCTCCGCCATTGGCTTTCCTGATTATGCGCGGGCGCGATAAATGGTCCTGAGCTACCCGGACCGTGCGGTCGGTCGAGCCGTCATCGACGACGATGACCTCTCGCGGCGAAGGGTCATTCTGCTCCGCGATGCTGTCGAGCGTCTGCCGAAGCGTGGTGGCTGCGTTCCACGCAGGAATGATGACGCTGAAATACGGCGTTTCCACTCACTCCTCCATCAGATGCTTGAAGGGAGGCAACGGCCTTGTGTTGCCGCTCTTGCGCCGACGCATGAGCGACAACATCAGGGCGCGGTTGAAGTCGCGCTTTTCTTCCGCCGTATAAGTGCTCGTCATGGACTCCGCGTGACGGCGATAGCACAGGGTCACCGCGTTCAGGATCGTCATCGGAATTTCGGCTTCGCGAATCCGAAGCATGAGGTCCACGTCTTCGGAATAAAGGAAGTTTTCGTCGAATATCCCCACCCGCTCGAAGACTGTCCGACGATAAAGGGTTGCACCCAGATGAACATGGAAAAGTTCTTCTGTTATCGCCGCTGGATCGGGTGCGGGAGCATCCGTCATCTGCCGATTGAAATAGCTCACGAAGCCGGAAACGACATCCATATGAGGAGTTCGAGCGAAGCGCGCGAGATGCAGCGACAGCTTGTCGGACGGCCAGAGATCATCGCAATCCAGGAAGCCGATGAACTCGCCACCGGCGATCCGCAGACCGACATTTCGCGCCGGCCCCGGGCCGCGCCGCGGCCCGTCGAGGACACGGATCGCCGGGAAACGCGAGGCCAGGGACTCCACGATCTCGCGCGAGCGATCGCTCGAGCCGTCGTCGATCACCAGGATTTCCTGCACCGGCCACGCCTGGTCGAGTACGGTTTTCAGCGCGTCGGCGATGTATTTCTCGCCATTTCGCACCGGCATGATGACGCTGATCGTTGGGCCGTCGCTCATGCTCTCAGTTCCCGCAGGAACCCTCGCAGCACGGTTGTCGCTTCCATCGGATCATTGCCGATCAGGAACTCATGGCAGGGAAGCGACCGCGACAGGCTGGCGACCTGCTGGAATGTCTCGTTGTGACCGGTCCGCAAGATTTTCGACGTGCTCGGCGAGAGGGCACGGATCATCTCGAACCGGGAAGCGGGACGGATCACCGAAACATCCTCGCCGGTGAGCTTGCATGAGACAAGAGCCTTCACCGCCATTTGCGGGACCAGCGCATCCTGTATCGTCGTGCTGATCGGGATGAGCGCCTTTTCTTCCGGGCGACGGTCCCGGTTCACCGCTTGCGCGGCAAGCCCGCTGAAGAGGGTCTCCGCCATTCCAGTGAGTTTCATGGTGTCGAAAAGCGAGTGGCACCGCCAGTCTGCCCCAGACTGCGACACCAGCACAATATCATCGCCCGTGGTCTGCATCCCCGCGGAAATCGCGGCGGCCGTCAGCGTCGATTTGCCGGAACCTCCCGGACCGGCAAGCATCACGCCCACGCCATTTTCGCCGACAACGGCGGAATGAAGCATCGCATGGCCGGTGGCCAACGCGCCCCAATGGATGTGATGGCGGAGCGGAGACCCATATTCCCAGACCGGCAGCCGGGCAGCGGCCCCGACCCAATAAACGCCGGTGCCGGCGGACAGATCGTGCAGATGCCAGATTTCACGGCTCTCGTCGGATACGATTGCGACACCGGCCTCGGTGTCCCACGCGGTCCGGGTGACGGCGTCGGCCTCCTCGGCTTCAAAGCACCATTCGGCGGGCGGAGCCGCAAAGCCGTCATCCTCATGCGAGACGGCGTAGACAGTGATCGAGCGGTCTCCCGCGGTGGCTCCCGTTATTTGCGCATGACGCAGAACCGGCAGGATGACCGGATCGAGCGCTGTTCCGCAAGTGCGCAGCCGCAGCGTCAACCCGCCAAGGCGAAAGCAATGCTCAGCGCCGGATTCGGACCACCGGAAACTCGCGTCGGCAATGACGCGGCGGACGAATGCTGCAGGCGCCGTACGGGAATCGACGGCGGCTTGGACCATTCGGATCAGCTGTCCCCCAATTCCCGCCGCAACGGCCATCCACCACCCGGATCCACGTCATGGATGGGATCGAGGACAATCAGCTCCTGCAGGTCCGTGTGGATCTCCATCTCCGGCCTCACGAACGATGCGCGGTCGGAAATGTCGGGCAGCTTGGGCGATGCGATCGGCGAGGCCGGCTGAAGCATGCCTTCCTCCACGAGGAGGTCGAGGAAACGTTGCACCGAGGCAACGTCTTCGTCGTCCAAGTTGGGATAACCCGTTCTCAACGCCGTCTCAATCATGGCGGGATCGACGGGCTCGCGCAACATCTCCCAGATAAGCTGCGCGCTTCCCTTCATGCCGTAATACTTGCCGGTCGCAAAATTCACCGCAACGACTTCACCGTCGAAGATCTCACTCGACAAATTTGTTTCGTCCAAGACGACACCCGACATTATACCGCCTTCGCCCCCGTAAATGCGGGGTGATACACTATGAGACCGTATGGGGGAAGTGTTCCTTGGCCACAGTATCGCAGGCAACTTCGTTCGGAGCGGTCCGTAATCGCTGGTGAAGGGGTCGCCGCTGGACTGGTGGCCCGGTGGCAAAAGCTGGGACGGACGCGAGAAGTCAGCCGCAGGTCACGCTGCCGCTTCCGTTCGGGGAGCCTGTCCCAACCACTCGCGGCAATCGGCTAGCGCTCTCGCCGTGATCGCGTGACGTTTGGCGACGGTCTTGTCCTTGCCGCGCAGGCGCTTGCCGTCGGTCTTCGGCGCTTCGGCCGGCGGGAAAAGCCCAAAATTGACGTTCATTGGCTGGAAGGAGCGTTTGCCGGGCTCATCGTCCGACACGATATGCCCGCCGGTGATGTGGTTGAGCAGCGCGCCGAAGGCGGTTGTCGCCGGCGGCAGCGCGGGGGCCCGGCCGAGCCGCTCGGCGGCGGCAAAACGGCCGGCAAGCAGGCCGATCGCGGCGCTTTCGACATAGCCTTCGCAGCCGGTGATCTGGCCGGCAAAGCGCAGGCCCGGCCGCAATTTCAGCTGCAGCGAGGGGTCGAGCAGCGTGGGCGAGTTGATGTAGGTGTTGCGGTGCAGGCCGCCGAGGCGCGCGAACTCGGCATTTTCGAGCCCGGGAATGGTGCGGAAGATGCGCACCTGCTCGGCGTGCTTCAGCTTGGTCTGGAAACCGACCATGTTGTAGAGCGTGCCCAGCGCATTGTCCTGACGGAGCTGCACCACGGCATAGGCTTTTACCGAGGGATTGTGGGCGTTGGTCAGCCCCATCGGCTTCATCGGGCCGTAGCGTAGCGTCTCGACGCCGCGCTCGGCCATCACCTCGATCGGCAGGCAGCCGTCGAAATAGGGCGTGCCTTCCCATTCCTTGAACTCGGTTTTCTGGCCGTCCAGCAGCGCCTGGACGAAGTCGAAGTACTGGTCCTTGTCCATCGGGCAGTTGATGTAGTCCTTGCCGGTGCCGCCGGGACCGACCTTGTCGTAGCGCGACTGGAACCAGGCCGTGTTCATGTCGATCGTGTCGAAATGCACGATCGGCGCGATGGCGTCGAAGAAGGCAAGCGCGTCGGCGCCCGTCGCCTCGGCGATCGATTGCGCCAGCGACGGCGCCGTCAGAGGACCGGTGGCAATGATCGCCTGGTCCCAGTCCGCCGGCGGGAGCCCAGGCACTTCCTCGCGCTGGATGGTGATCAGCGGATGCGCTTCGATCTTCGCGGTGACCGCGTCGGAAAACCGGTCGCGGTCGACGGCCAGCGCGCCGCCGGCCGGAACCTGGTTGGCATCGCCGGCGCTCATGATCAGCGAGCCGGCCAGCCGCATTTCAGCATGCAGCAGGCCGACCGCGTTGCTCTGCGCATCGTCGGAACGGAAAGAGTTCGAGCAGACAAGCTCGGCCAGACCATCGGTCTTGTGCGCGTCGGTGCCGCGCACCGGGCGCATCTCGTGCAGCACGACCGGAACGCCGGCCTCGGCGATTTGCCATGCTGCTTCGGAGCCGGCGAGGCCGCCGCCGACGACGTGTACGGGATTTTTGCTCATGGGCGTCGGAATAATCGCTTGGCGGCCCGATTGCAATTGCCGGGCGGCGACGGCGAGAAGCTGACGCCAAAAACAACAACACCCGCCGGGGGAGGAGGTCCGGCGGGTGTCGTTTTGAGGGTCGATCCCCGGGAGGAGGTGAAGATCGACCTGATTCGTCATCGCCGGGGAGGAGGTCGGCTTTGACGAAATTCCTTTCGCTTTTTAGAGGGGGCGAAACCCCTGGAAGACGAACTTCGTTCGCTTGAAGACAAACTACGTTCGCTTGGAAGACGAACTTCGTTCGCTTCTAAACAACGCCCGCCGGGGGAGGAGGTCCGGCGGGCGCCGTTTCGATGGTCAACCCTCGGGAGGAGGTGAAGGTTGACCGTATTCGTCAGGGTCGGGGAGGAGGTCGACCCTGGCGAAATTCCTTGGTTAGATCGCCTTGCGGGCGACCATCTTGATCTCGTCGCGAACGATGCCGAGATCATGGAGCTGACGGTTGGAAAGCCGACCCAGCTCGGAAACCGTCTCGCGATAAACGCGCCAGTTACGGTAGCTACGGATCAGGTTCATTGTCTTACTCTCTTCAAAACTGGTTCGGACCATTTGCGGTCCGAAGCGGATTAGACCGCCTTGCGGGCGACGTAGTGGATGTCGCTGCGGCTGATGCCGAGGTCGGTCAGTTCACGGTTCGACAGGCGGTTCAGCTCGGAAACGGTTTCCCGGTAGCGGCGCCAGTTGCGGTAGTTGCGGATCAGGTTCATGGTAGTTCTCGTTTCGTCTTCAGTTCGGATCATTCCGTTTGTGTACGAACAGAAAATAAGTGGGATCATATCGGTTTAAAAGTGCCGTCGGCGCATGGCAGCAATGCAAATTGTGCAATGCAACATTAATCGCCATTCACGCCTGCGTCACAAAGAAGGCCGAATCGAAAAATGCCGCCGCGTCAACGGTTTGGCTGTTTCGACTAAGGAAGTGGTCAGGCTTTGGGGGAAATGCATGGCGGGCTATGCCACACGGGTGAGGGCGGATATCGCCCGCTGGCGGGAGATCGGGCTGATCAATCCCGCCACGGCGGAGGCGCTGGCGCGCGATGTCGTCGCCAATGAGCGCGCGTCGCTGAGCTTCGGCTCCATCCTGGCGATGATGGCGGCGCTTTTGTTCGGCGCCGCGATCCTGATTTTCGTCGCCGCCAATTGGGAGGCCTTCCCGCGCCTGTTGCGCGTGGCGGCTCTGTTCGCGGTCATTCTTGCCGGCTATGTCGGCGGCGCGGTGCTGAAGGCGCGAGACCATGCCGCGATCGGCGAGGCGATGTGGATCATTGCCGCGGCAGCGTTCGGGGGATCGATCGCGCTGATCGGACAGATGTACCACCTTTCGGGCGACGAGGCCTCGGCGCTGGTGACATGGTGCGCCGGCACGGCGCTGGCGGCAGTCGCGCTGCGTTCAAGCCCGCTGACGGTGGCGGCGGTCGGCATCGCCGACGCCTGGCTGGTTCTCAAGGGGTTCGGCTTCTATTGGCGCGCGGAAACCCCGCATCTCTTCATCGTCGTGGCGATTGTCTTGTTCGCCATCTCGTTCTGGACGCGCAGCCAGGCCGCGCGCCACCTCGTCATTCTGTCGGTCATTCTCTATCTGGTTCTGCTGGCCATGGATCGCGAGACGCTGCCGGTGGCCATGTCGCTGGCCATCGCCTCCGTGCTGCTCTTTGCCGCTTCGGTCTTTGCGGGCGATCCGATCGACAGGATCCTCCAGCTCGGCGGCCGGCTGCCCTTGCACGCCTTGCTCGGCTTCCTCACCGGCATGGCGATCATCCAGTTCGAGCTGGCGGATGAAAGCACCTACAACAGCGGGTTTGCCGTCGCTTCGATCGTGGCGCTGGCCAGCATCGTGGCGGCAATCATGCTGGCGGGGCGCGAGAGCAGGGGCTTGCGCTGGCTGGCCTATACCGGCTTCGCCTTCGAACTCGCCATCATCTACAGCGTCACCTTGAGGTCGATGCTGGATACGGCCGGCTTCTTCCTGGCCGCGGCGGTGCTGCTCGGCATACTGGCGCTGATCATCATCCGCATCGAGAGGCGCATGAAGGTGCCTGCCGGAACAGGAGCGACAGTATGACCGGGAAGAAACTGATCATCTCAGCGCTGGTGCTGGCGCTTGTCCAGATCGGCTTTCTCAGCTGGATCATCGCCGGCCGCGCCGCGATCCTGCGCAACGGCAAGGAAGTGCTGCTGAAGGTCCAGCCCGTCGATCCGCGCGATCTGCTGCGTGGCGACTATATCTCGCTCAACAACAATATTTCGCGGATTCCGGTGAAGCTGATCGCCAACATTCCGGAAGGCAAGTTCTCCAGCGACGACACATCGATCGTGGTGCGGCTGAGGAGGGGCGCCGACGGCTACTGGCAGCCAACGACCGCCTGGTTCGGCCAGGCGCCGTCACAGGCAGGCGACGGTGAAGCGGACATTGCCGGGCATGTCGTGGAGGGCTGGGGCCTTCGTGACGCGGATGCGACGATCGCGCCGGATTACGGGATCGACCGCTTCTATCTGCCGGAGGGCGAAGGCGTGGCGATCCAGGACGACATTCGCGTGCGGCCGTTCGGCATCAAGCTTGCGCTCGCATCCGACGGCACGGCACAGATCAAGGCGCTGATGGACGGCGACAAGACGCTGTTCGAGGAGCCGCTTTATTAGAGTGTACAGGCCTTGGCCTTAGTGGTTCGCCTCAACGGCGGTTATCGCTGAACACTGCCTGTCTCTGCGATGATTTTGGGATAGGGACCGATCGAAATCGTATAGTTGAAGCTTGCTGCGCCTTGTTCCTGCTTGTGTATCAAGGGGCTGCGCACAACCCAGTCATACACGCCGGACACCATGCAGCGATCGTTGGTGCAACTGACCGCAACGCTTTCATTGCGGACGTTATATACGCGTTGAGGCCATCGCTTGTAATAGTTCCTCTTGTCCTGAATGATCGACCTCAAGTTCGTCAGCTTGCCGTAATAGTCGACCTTCGGAGCGTAGGATGCCTGAACTTGGGCAAGAGCGAAATCGTCGTTGTCGCCGTGATGCTCGATGAGACCCTTGACGAAAGCGACCGCAATGCTCTCGGGCTGCTGCCTGGCATCGGATGCAGGCGCAGATAAGGGGGCAGGATTTGGCCTCGTTGGCACTTGTGACATATCGGCGGGCGATTGGTCTGCTGCGACATTGGTCACACGCAACTCAGCCATTTCGCTGGCCGATAGATATCGTAGGTCATGCTTGCCATAGCTAGAAGCCAATTCAATCAGCTTCGGGTCCACGCCCATCTCGACCACATAGGATATGATCGCGGCCGTTCCGAACTGGACACGGGCTGCCGCTTCTTGGGTGGACATCCCGTCTGTCGGTTTGAGAAACGCCCGGTGAATGCCGATAGAATCTGGTTCGGCGAAACGGTGAATGCCGCCCAGGAAGGCCAGTGAGCAGGCTGAAGCGCACCGCACTTGGCGGACCTGAAGCGTGTCCAGCCCCGCTGCGCGTATCATGCGCCCCAACCGTATGGCACCGCCAACGTTGCCACCTGGGGAGTCGAATACAATCACCTTGGCCCCGCTGCTCACAACAGCGCGGCTGAAGCCGTTCAAGGACTCATTGGCGTCGAACTCGCCGGAGACGATGAGCATTGGCCGCTGACCCGGAGGAGAAGCCGGAGTGTACTCCAAAGCTGCAGTCTGAGACGTTGCAACCGCGAGAGCCGACCCAACCCGCAGAACTAGAGAAACTACGCGCACAACCTGACAGAGCCCTAACCCGCCTGTTCCAACTAAGAACTTGTTATCGGGCTATTTCAAGTGCACCGAGCGCGAAGGCGGGTTGCCTCGGCACGCGTAAGGACCTTGCTTGCGTCGCCAGGATTGACGGCTCCGAGACTTCTTTTGCCAAGGCTTCGGAGGGGCCCTATGTCCACTCATCTTCAGGGTGGCTCGCCACCCGAAGCTCGCTAGAGCGTAGGGTGGTGCGGATGAAGGGACTCGAACCCCCACGCCTTTCGGCACTGGAACCTAAATCCAGGGCGTCTACCAATTCCGCCACATCCGCTTTCCCCGGCAATCCCATGTAGCCATCATTCTGTCAATGTCGAGGCTCAAGCCATGCTTATCCGGCTAGACGCGAAGATAGTTGAAAATTGGCCTGGCCTGTGACAAAAGGCGTGTCGAATGTGACGGAACGTGAGTTTCCGCTTCTGCAAGATGTGAAAAGTTATAGGAAAAACAAAGACTTATTCGCATCTTGCACGGCGTAGTTCAGGAGAGTTTGAACCGCGTTAGCGGTCAAATCGCCAGGTTCCGTACCAAAAGCCATTTCCGGCAACATCATACCGGCAGGCTGTAAACGGCTAGGACCGTTTGGCAGTCTCATCGTTAAAACAAAGGTTCTAGGATGCAGGTCACCGAAACGCTCAACTCCGGTCTCAAGCGCGAGATCAAGATCACCGTGCCGGCCGGTGACATGGAAGCCAAGCTGATGGCGCGGCTGACCGACGCCCGCGACAAGGTGCGCATCAACGGCTTCCGCCCGGGCAAGGTGCCGGTGCAGCATCTGCGCAAGATGTACGGCAAGTCGTTCATGGCCGAGGTCGTCAACGAGATCCTCAACGACTCGACCCGTTCGATCATCACCGGCCGCGGCGAAAAGGCCGCCATGCAGCCCGAAGTGATCATGACCGAGGACGAGAAGGAAGCCGAGAAGATCCTGGCCGGCGGCACCGATTTCGAATTCAGCCTCAACTACGAGGTCATCCCGGCGATCGAGATCAAGGACTTCTCCGACATCAAGGTGACGCGCCAGGTCTATGACGTGCCGGAATCGGAAGTCGACGATCAGGTCAAGCGCGTTGCCGAATCGGCGCGCAGCTACGAGCCGAAGACCGGCAAGGCCGCCGAGGGCGACCGCGTGACCATCGATTATCTCGGCAAGATCGACGGCGAGGCTTTCGCCGGCGGCGCCGGCACCGACCAGCCGCTGGTGCTCGGCTCCAAGGAGTTCATCCCGGGCTTCGAGGACCAGCTGATCGGCACGAAGGCCGGCGATGAGAAGCAGATCACCGTCACGTTCCCGGAGAATTATCAGGCCGCGCATCTGGCCGGCAAGGAAGCCACCTTCGACGTCACCGTTAAGGAAGTGTCGGCGCCGGGTGAGCTCGAAGTCAATGACGAGACGGCCAAGAATCTCGGCCTGGAATCGCTCGAGCGCCTGCGCGAGATCGTGCGCGGCCAGATCGAGAACCAGTTCGGCTCGATGACCCGCCAGAAGGTGAAGCGCCAGCTGCTCGACCAGCTCGACGCGTCCTATTCGTTCGAGGCGCCGTCCAAGCTCGTCGAGGCCGAGTTCAACAACATCTGGGCTCAGGTCAACCGCGACCTCGAGGCCGCCGGCCGAACCTTCGCCGACGAAGAGACGACGGAAGAAGAGGCGCGCGCCGAATATATGCGCCTTGCCGAGCGCCGCGTGCGTCTCGGTCTGGTGCTCGCCGAGATCGGCGAGAAGGCCCGCGTCACCGTGTCGGACGAGGAGCTGCAGCGCGGCCTGTTCGAGCAGGTGCGCCGCTTCCCGGCCAACCAGCAGCAGGAAGCCTTCGAGTTCTATCGCAGCAATCCGGAAGCCATCAACGCGCTGCGCGCACCGATGTTCGAAGAGAAGGTCGTGGACTATCTGCTCGGCCAGATCTCGGTCAATGACGTCAAGGTCGGCAAGGACGAGCTGATGGCCGACGACGAGGAAGCCGAAACCGCGACGAAGGCGAAGCCGGCCAAGAAGGCTTCGAAGAAGGCTGAAGCCAAGGCAGAGGCGGGCGAAGCCGCCGCTGAGGCGGAAGAGCCGAAGAAGAAGGCCGCGCCGAAGAAGAAGGCCGCCAAGGAAGCCGAATAACCGGTTTCAGCACCGCAATTTCGAAAGGCCGCCTCCGGGCGGCCTTTTTCATTACAGCCTGTGTCATTGTGGCGGCGCGGCAACACACGCAACTTGTCTTGATGGTCTGCCGCTGGCGATACCAACCGTTGAAGATTATCTGTTTTCGATGGCGTTCGCGGGGTCGGAGGCATTTGTGAGGCTGGGGTTCATGGTAAGAGGCTTAGTCGTTGCCGCGACGCTCTTGTTGGCGACGACGGGCGGGAGCGTCCGCGCCGAGCCGGATGTCCCGGCGCTCCTCTTGGCGGCGGCCGAAGGAGGCGCCCGGACCGAGCCGGATCTCGGCAATTGGCGCGTCGACACCGGCAGCGACGCCCAGATAACGGCCTCGCTGCATGCCATCAACAAGCTCATCACAGGGGGCGGAGCGCTGGGCTACAGCCCGGTGCTGACGCTGGCTTGCCGGCGCGATGGCGAACCACGCTGGAGCGAATGGCTGCAGCTCAAGGATCCGGTCTCCGCCAGCCGCAAGATCACCATCTCCGTCATTGTCGACGGCGGCAAGACCGATGAAAGCTGGTCGGTCGGCCCGCGCGGCAGAACGCTGGTCAGGGACGGGGACGACGGCATCAAGCGCCTGGTTTCAGCGAGCCGGCTGACGCTGTCATGGCGCTTCGGCCTCCTGTCGGGGCGCGGCGAGGCCGATTTCGAGCTTGCAGGTCTCTCCAAAGCGATCGGCCAGATCGCCGCAAGCTGCAAAACCGATCCACCTTGACCTCGCCGCCTAAAGCGCGTCGCTATCCTTCATATTCGCTCCATGCGCTTTAGGTTTTGATTTTACGCATGTCTTTCTCCCAAAACCGGTTCCCACTTTCGGGAGACATGCTTTGGAATACGATTTCCAGTTCGACGGTCGTCATTGGCGCGTCCGACCACCTTTCCGATGAAGTCGACCATCGCATTGTGCGGACCTAAGCCTCAGCAAAAGCTGGCTTTTTCTATCCTTTTGGGCGATTCTGTGGTATATAGGTGCCGCAATTCCACTGAAGAAACCCGGATTCTCCGCTCTAACGTGCAGCACACGCAGGCGGGGACCGGCGTGGTGCCGATCGTTCCGACGCAAAACGAGACCATCAGGGAGGAAATGCGATGCGTATAATCGCGCTTTTCATCGTCTTGTCCGCTACGACCTTCTTCGCAAGCCCATCGCAGGCGCAAGATGCCGCCGCGGGCGAGAAGGTCTTCACCAAATGCAAGGTCTGCCACGTTGCCGACCAGGACCAGAACAGGATCGGTCCGTCTCTGAACGGCGTCATCGGGCGGGTTGCCGGCACGCATCCCGGTTTCACCTATTCCCCGGCCATGATCGCGGCTGGAAAGTCCGGCGTCAAATGGGACGAGTCGACCCTGACGACCTACCTCCACGCCCCCCAGGCAATGGTCAAGGGGACGAAGATGACATTTCCCGGCCTCAAGGACGATAAGGACATAGCCAACGTCATCGCCTACCTGAAGCAATTTTCCAAATAGACGGCCCTTCCGGGCGCCATCGCTGATCGTCCGGCAATTGCACTGTTGAAAGGTTGCGCCGCGCGCCGTTACGCCGGCAGCGCGAAGAACCCCAACAGCAGCAGAACAACTATGCCAAAGCCGAGTATGACAAGCGTCCGCGTGTCCATCACGTTCACCTTCGACCGGGCGTATGCCCCGAAAATCGGGATCGATCTTCAAAAGGGGCCATAGGATCATCAAAGCGCTACAGCGCCCGTTGCAGGCCCAAAAAAGGGCGCGCGCGACGCTGCAAGAGAATATCGAAAAAAACCTTCTGGAGCCAGTGTGCCGACCTGGCTGGCTTCCGCACCCGTCCCAATGAAATGACGACAAATCAGGCAAAAAGGGGTATGTTGCCAGTCGGTGCAGGTCGCGGTTTGCGTGGCCATCACGCAGAGCGGTAGCAGCGTGAATTCCGCGACCTTGCCGGGCCCGATCTGGAGGAACGGTCATGGCAAGCTTTCACGTGATTGCAGGCGCCAGCGAAACGCTGGAACATACCAGGGTAAGAAAGATCGGCGTTTCCGATCTTTTCGATGCGCTCAAGCGCGGTGTCGACGACTTCATGGTCAAACCCTCGCACATCGTGTTTCTGTGCATGATCTATCCACTCGTCGGCGTGGTGCTTGCCACATGGACGTCGGGCGCAAACGCGCTGCCGCTGCTGTTTCCGCTGGTCTCGGGTTTTGCGCTGATCGGCCCCTTCGCGGCAATCGGACTCTACGAAATCAGCCGCAGACGGGAGGCCGGGCTCGATGCATCCTGGCAGCACGCGTTCGAAGTCAGGAACTCCCCGGCGGTGCCGGCAATCGCCGCGGTCGGGATCATGTTGTTTGCGGTCTTCATCGCCTGGCTTTTGACCGCCAAGATTTTTTACGAGCAACTGTTCGGTCCCGAGCCGCCGGCGTCACTGTCCAGTTTCATAGCGGAGATATTCGCCACCGGGCGCGGCTGGACGCTGATCCTGCTGGGTCACGCCATAGGGTTCGTGTTCGCCGTGGTCGTGCTCTGCACCACCGTGGTGGCCTTCCCGCTGCTGCTTGATCGCGACGTCGGTGCCTATGAAGCCATCCACACCTCGGTGCGCGTGGTCCTGGCCAACCCGATCGTGATGGCGGTCTGGGGGCTGATCGTCGCCGTCGCGCTGATCATCGGTTCGCTGCCCGTGTTCGCCGGACTGGCGGTGGTGCTGCCGATCCTTGGTCACGCCAC
Source organism: Mesorhizobium sp. WSM3859 (assembly GCF_002295065.1). Lineage (GTDB taxonomy): Bacteria > Pseudomonadota > Alphaproteobacteria > Rhizobiales > Rhizobiaceae > Mesorhizobium. The sequence goes on along the minus strand of NZ_NSGG01000001.1, from coordinate 145,007 downwards.
CTGGCATGTATATCGCAAGGTCGTGGAGCCGCCGGCCAGCCCCAGACCGGCGCAGTAAGCAAGCCCTGTCGCGTATTGGCGATCTGTGCCGGAGTGCTCAGAAAGCCGGGTGGCTGAACCGCGCCTGGCGCGCGCCGGTGGTCAGGTTGCGGAAGTCCTTGCCGCTGACATGCACCAGCGTCTTGTGGTCGCCGCCTTCGAAATAGACATCGGCGACATCGCGCAGGCTTTCGTCCAGAAAGACTGGTACGTCATAGGCCGCGCCGATCGGCGGTACGGCGCCGATGTCGCAATCATCGAAGAGCGACACCACCTCGTCCTCCGAGGCGAGCCCAAGGCGCTTGTCCATGACGTCCTGCAGCTTGCCGAGCTCGATCCTGTGGGTGCTCGGGACCACGGCCAGCGCATAACCGAGCTCGTGGTGAACGACCACGGACTTGGCCATGATGCTGCCGGGTACATGCGCGGCGATGGCAGCCTGCCTGCTGGTGGATGTGCGGTGATGCGCAACGGTGTCGTACGGGATTCCCTTGCCGTCGATAAAATGCCTCAGCCTGTTTGCTATGGTCATTGTCCGCGTCCTTTTGCTTGAGTTCACGACGCATGCGCAAAACCGGGCAATCACGATTGCGCCCGGTTGCTGCTCCGGAAAATGGATCGGCCGCCTGTCGTTTCAAGGCACCGGCATCCGCGGCTCCGGCGGCCGCGAGAATGTATCCGGTCAGGGGCCGGGTCCGAAAAACGCGATACGGGTCAGCAGCGTATAATCGGCTTCGAAAACCATCATGGTCACGAAGACCAGCACCAATATCGGCGGCAGGATGATCGCATACATCATCGCCAGCCGCTCCCAGGCCATGTGCATGAAGACGGCGACGATCAATCCCGCCTTGAGCATCATGAAGATCAGGATCAGCGACCATCTGAGATAGCCGTGGATGCCGAAATAATCGACCAGGTAGGAGCATGTACTGAGGATGAACAGCCACGCCCAGACCACCAGGTAGAGCTTGATCGGGTGCTCCTGGTGGGTGTCCGTGGTGGCGGCGGCCTGCGCATCATGCGCATGGGTGGCGTGCAGTGCGTGTTGTCCGAGACCGTTTGCGGTTGCTTCAGCCATATTATCTGCCTCACCAAAGATAGAAGAAGGCGAAGATGAACACCCAGACCAGGTCGACGAAGTGCCAGTAGAGGCCCATGATCTCGACATTCTCGTAACGACCCCGGCGGCTGGTGAAGAAGCCGGGCCGCCCGATGTCGAAATCGCCACGCCAGACCTTTCGCGCCACGATGATCAGGAAGATCACGCCGATCGTGACATGGGTGCCGTGGAAGCCGGTGATCATGAAGAAGCATGAGCCGAATTGCGCGGCCCCCCAGGGATTGCCCCATGGCCGCACCCCTTCGGTGATCAGCTTGGTCCATTCGAAGGCCTGCATGCCGACGAATGTCGCGCCGAGTGCGGCGGTCAAAAGCATCAGGATCGCGGTTTTGCGGCGATCGTGGCGGTAGCCGAAATTGACAGCCATGGCCATGGTGCCGCTGCTCGAGATCAGCACGAAGGTCATGATGGCAATCAGGATCAGCGGGATCTCCGAGCCGCCGATGCGCAGGGCGAAAACTTCGCTCGGATTCGGCCAAGGCACGCGCGTCGACATGCGCGCGGTCATATAGGAGAGCAGGAAGCAGCCGAAGATGAAGGTGTCGCTGAGCAGGAAGATCCACATCATGGCCTTGCCCCAGGACACGTTCTTGAACGCCCGCTGGTCCGAGGCCCAATCGGCGGCGATGCCGCGCCAACCGGCGGGCCTGGGCTCCATCTGGCTGGTATGTGTCATGGTCGTCTCGGCCATCGCCAGTCTCCTAGGTCAGCAGCTGTCGGCAGATGTCGATGAAGGTCGCGGCCCAACCCGCCAGCAGAGCGAAGATGCAGAGCCAGACGAAAAGCAGGAAATGCCAGTACATAGCGCAGAGCTCGACGCTGAGACGAAGCCGCTCCGGCCGTGCTCCGTTCCAGGCGCCGATGCTCGTCCTCCCAAGTCCGACCAGACCGCCGAGTATGTGCAGCCCATGCATGCCGGTGATCAGATAGAAGAAGCTGTTGGCCGGGTTGGACGTGAGCACATAGCCGTCTCCGGTCAGTTGTCGCCATGCCATCAACTGACCGACGAGGAAGGCAAGCGTCGTGAGTCCCGCCGTGGCTAGGCCCAGCCGGACGTTGTCGATCTGGCCCTTGCGCGCGGCGACCACGGCACATTGCAGCGCGACGCTGCTTAGCACCAGCACACCGGTGTTGAGCCAGAGCAGGCGCGGCAGCGGCAGCGACTGCCAGTCGGGAAGGCCCATGCGCATGAAATAGGCGCTGGTGAACAGCGAAAACAGGCAGCCGACGACGGCGAGGAAGACGCCGAGGCCGATCTTGGCGGTTGGCAGCGCCGACCGGTCGAAACCGACGAAATCCCCGGCCAGGCCTTGCTCCAGCCAGGGCTTGGCCGTCAGCCGCTGGTGCGAAAGCCACCATCCGGCAAAGCCGGCGATCACCAGCAGAAAGACCACGATGACGCTCATGCCGACTCCCTCGAGGGTGCGAAGTCGCCCGGCACGTTCTGCGGGATGAAGTCCTCCTTGGCCCCCGGCACGCTGTAGTCATAGGCCCAGCGATAGACGATGGGCAGTTCCTTGCCGAAATTGCCGTGCGCCGGTGGCGTCTGCGGCGTCTGCCATTCCAGCGTCGTCGCCCGCCAGGGGTTGCCGCCGGCCTCGCGGCCATGCCGGATGCTCCAGATCAGGTTGAATAGGAACACCATCTGGGCGAAACCGACGATGAAGGCCATGATCGAGATGAACGAGTTCAGGTGATGAGCCGATTCCGTCATTATGGTCATGTCGGTGAGCTCGGCGTAACGCCGGGGAACGCCCATCAGGCCGAGATAATGCATGGGGAAGAAGATCAGGTAGGCGCCGAGGAAGGTTACCCAGAAGTGGAACTTGCCGAGCGTTTCGTCGAGCATCCGTCCGGTGACCTTCGGATACCAATGATAGATCGCGCCGAAGATGACCAGGATCGGCGCGACGCCCATGACCATGTGGAAATGGGCGACGACGAACATCGTGTCCGACAGCGGCACGTCGACGACGACATTGCCGAGGAATAGTCCGGTCAGGCCGCCATTGACGAAAGTGACGATGAAGGCGAGGGCGAAAAGCATCGGTGTGGTCAGATGGATATCGCCGCGCCACAGCGTCAGCACCCAGTTATAGACCTTGATTGCCGTCGGCACGGCAATGATCAGGGTTGTGGTCGCGAAGAAGAAGCCGAAATAGGGGTTCATGCCGCTGACATACATGTGGTGCGCCCAGACAACGAAGCTCAGGGCGCCGATGGCGATGATCGCCCAAACCATCATGCGGTAGCCGAAGATGTTCTTGCGCGCATGCGTGCTGATCAGGTCTGACACGATGCCGAAGGCCGGCAGGGCGACGATGTAGACCTCCGGATGGCCGAAGAACCAGAACAGATGCTGGAACAGGATCGGACTGCCGCCATTGTGCTGCAATTGCTGGCCCATCTCGACGATCGCCGGCATGAAGAATGAGGTGCCGAGGGCGCGGTCGAGCAGCATCATCACACAAGCGACAAACAGCGCCGGGAAGGCGAGCAGCGCCATGACGGTGGCGGTGAAGATGCCCCAGACGGTAAGCGGCAGGCGCATCAGGGTCATGCCGCGCGTGCGGCCCTGCAACACCGTCACCACATAGTTGAGGCCACCCATGGTGAAGCCGATGATGAACAGGATGAGCGAAGAGAGCATCAGGATGATGCCCCAGTCCTGGCCGCCCGGCGTGCCGGTCATGATCGCCTGCGGCGGGTAGAGCGTCCAGCCGGCGCCGGTCGGTCCGCCCGGCGCAAAGAAGCTCGACACCAAAACGAGCACGGCGAGTAGATAGATCCAGTAGCTCAGCATGTTGACATAGGGAAAGACCATGTCGCGGGCGCCGACCATCAGCGGGATGAGGTAGTTGCCGAAGCCGCCGAGGAAGAGCGCGGTGAGCAGGTAGATCACCATGATCATGCCGTGCATGGTGATGAACTGGTAGTAGGCCTCCGGCGTGATGAAGTCGAACGTGCCGGGAAAGCCGAGCTGCAGGCGCATGAGCCAGGACAGAACCAGCGCCACAAGGCCGATCGCGGTTGCCGTTGCCGAGTACTGGACCGCTATGACCTTCGCATCCTGCGAGAAGACATATTTCGTCCACCAGCTGTGCGGATGGTAGAGTTCCACCTCCCCAACTTCGGCGGGCGGAACAGCATCTGCGGGTGTAACGTCGACCATTGGAGCATCTCCGTGCCCTATTGTGCGGACCTCGAAAGTCTCGAGATTGCCGCGACGCCCAGATTGGACGCCATTATCTTGCCTGGCGGCTGGTTCACCGAGCCCGATTGCTGGGGCGCCGACAGTTGCGCAAAGGTCTGCTGTTGGCCGAGCCAGGCCAGATAATCCTGCTCGGTGTCGACAACGACCACGCCATGCATCAGCGGGTGCCCTTGGCCGCATAGTTCGGCGCACAGGACCTGGAAGGTGCCGGTCCTGGTCGGAGTAAACCAGAAATAGGTCACCGAGCCGGGGATCATGTCCATCTTGGCGCGGAATTCCGGGATATAAAAATCATGCAGCACGTCGATCGAACGCAGCAGCACCTTGACCGGCTTGCCGACCGGCAGATGAAGATCGGCTGCTTGGACCAGGACATCATCCTGGCCGTTCGGATCCTTGGGGGCGACGCCCAACGGATTGTCGGCGGTGACGTCGCGGGTGTCGGAAGTGCCGAGCTTGCCGTCCTTGCCCGGCAAACGGAAGCTCCACTGCCACTGCTGAGCCACGACCTCGATTTCGGTCGCATCGCCTGGCACCGTGACGAAGCGGCTCCAGACGAACAGGCCGGGAACCAGCAAGGCAGTGACGCCGACCGCAGTGACGATCATCAGCCACGATTCGAGGCGCCTGTTCTCGGGTTCGTACGCCGCGCGATTGCCTTCCCGATGCCGGAAGCGGAAGACGCAATAAGCCATGAACAGGACGACAGCGGCAAAGACGATGCCGGTGATCCAGAAGCTGATGATGATGGTGTTGTCGATATAGTCCCAATTCGAGGCAATAGGCGTCCACCACCATGGGCTCAGGAGGTGGAACAACACCGAGCCCACGACGATTAAAACGAGTACAAGCACAACGGCCATGTCCCGTTCCTCCCGGCATTCCAAACACGCGAAGCGTCCCAAAATGCCGAGCGCATCATGCTCGATTTCCGGTTGAAATTCCAGAGCCGACTATCTGATTGATAAAACGATGCTCTTTACGCGCGGCTTTCGGGACGCAAGGCTGGTGGCTAGACCAGCAGCAGGCCCTTCATTGAGGCGGCCGAGCCTCGCGTGGCGGTGCTTCGCGGGCAGGATGCGGCCATCGTCCTCTCCATCCAATCGATAGATTGAGAACGCGTTGCTTGCGCCGCAGTTCACATTTTCGATCGGGAGACGGCGCCGGCGGAACGTCGCTACGCCCGACTCGTTTCCGGTAAAGGGCCGGGAGCGCCAGTCGAAGGCGGCCAGACGCTCGGGGCGTCGGTGTGGAGGGAACGGATCACCCGCGGGATGGCTGGATGTGAACCGCAAAGGAGACCACCCAATGGAAGGCCGATTGCAGGACAAGGTGGCGATCGTCACGGGCGGCGGAACAGGAATTGGCGAGGCGATCTGTCTCAAGTTCGCGCGCGAAGGCGGAAAGGTCATCGTCAATGGGCTGCGCGACGATCCGATCGACGACGTCGCCGCCGCAATTCTGGAGGACGGTGGCGAGGCGATCGCTTTCGCCGCCGATGTCGCGGACGAGCGCCAGGCGCGCGCCTGTGTCGACGCCGCCATCGATCGCTTCGACAAGCTCGACGTGCTCGTCAACAATGCAGGCGTACTCCTGGTCAATGCGGAGACCGACGACATGCCGACCGACAAGTTCGATGAGCACATACGCTGTAACGTGCGCTCGGCTTTCTTAATGACGAAGTTCGCGCTGCCGCATCTGAGGAAAACGAAGGGCGTGATCCTCTGTGCCGGCTCCGAAGGAGGCGTTAACGGCCAGCCCAGGAATGCCGCCTATGGCGGAACCAAAGGCTTTCTACATTCCTTTGTCATGGGCATAGCTGTCGAGCAGGCGCAATATGGCGTGCGAGCCAATTGCGTGAGCCCCGGGCCTATCGACACAGCTTGGACCCATAAGGAGACGGGCGCCGTCGATGCGACGATCGAGAAGGCTGGTGACGGCCGTTCCGCTTGGCCGGCGCGGCACGCCGGAAGAAGTCGCAAATGTCTATGCATTTCTGGCGTCGGACGAAGCGAGCTTCGTCACCGGCGCGGTTTGGCTGGTCGATGGGGGCATCACGCCAGCGAAGGGCGCGGTCGGCGCGATGGCGAAAAGCGGAGCCTCGACGCCACCCCCAGGCAAGCTGCGGCTTCGACATACGCTCGACGGCACGCGCAACAAGGATATCGTCAAGATTCAATAGCGAGAAAGAGAAAGGCCAAGACATGGCGCGCGCAAACAGAATGCAAGCAGCGGCGATCGACCGCTTCGGCGGCGCGGATGAGATCGCGCTCCACACGCTCTCAGTACCCGAACCCAAGGCAGACGAAGTGCTGATCCGCGTCGATACCGCGAGCGTCGGGCCGTGGGATCCATCACTTCGGGAAGGTGAGTATTTCGAAGCAACGAAGGAAGACAGGCCTTCCTTTCCGTTCGTTCTCGGGGTGGACGGCGCGGGCACGGTCGTCGCGGCCGGAAAGCGGGTGAAGCGCTTTCGCGAAGGCGACAAGGTTTACGGCTACGATCCCGACATCGCCAAGAGCGGCTTTTACGCTGAGTATGCGAGGCTGAAAGCCCGCCACGCCGCCCCGGTGCCCAACGGCCTCGATCTCGAGCAAGCGGGCGCGATGCCGGCCGATGCGTTGACCGCCCTGACCGGGCTTGAAGCGATTGACCTCAAGCCCGGCGAAAAGTTGGCCATCTTTGGCGCGAGCGGCGGCATCGGTCATATCGCGCTCCAGCTGGCCAAACGCATGGGCGCAGGCGTGCTCGCGATCGCCTCTGGAGAGGATGGCGTCGCGCTCGCGCGCCACCTCGGCGCGGACGCCGCAATCGACGGCCATTCATCCGAAGTCGATACCGCCGTGCGCGAATTCGCGCCCGACGGGCTCGACGCGGTCCTCATCACTGCAAACAGCAATGGGTTGGAGGCGGTGTTGAAAGCCATCCGCAAGAGCGGGCGCGCGGCGTACCCGAACGGCGTCGCGCCCGAACCGAAAGCGCGCGCCGGCGTGAAACTCCAAGGCTATGACGGCCGCTCGGAACCTGAACTTTCCGAACGGCTCAATCGCCTGATCGAGATGGGTCAGTTCACCGTGCATGTTGCCTCCAAGTACCCCCTCGGTGAAGCGGCCGAAGCGCATCGCGCGGTCGAGCGGCATCATCTGGGCAAGGTGGCGCTCGCGGTGCAACCGCGCTAGCGCGATGGCCGAGCGCCTCACGATCCCCATCGGTCATTGAATATTGCAGCGAGCAGGGCCGGCGATACGAAGAAACCGGTGCTCGTTCTCTTGCACGGCTGGCCGAGGATCGCGTTTCACTCCGACTGCGATCGTGATCCGAAGTTGCCTCTGCCTTCTTCAGATCAGCAGCAGCCCCTTCATCGAGGCGTTGCCCTTGCGGCCGATGATGATGTGGTCGTGCACGGCGATGCCGAGGGGCTTCGCCGTATCGATGATCTGCTTGGTCATCTCGATGTCCGCGCGGGACGGTGTGGGGTCGCCCGAAGGGTGGTTGTGCACCAGGATCACGGCGCTGGCCGAGAGTTCGAGCGCGCGCTTCACCACCTCGCGCGGATAGACCGGCGTGTGGTCGACGGTGCCGGTCTGCTGCACCTCGTCGGCGATCAGCCCGTTCTTCTTGTCGAGGAACAGGATACGGAACTGCTCGCGGGTCTCGAAGGCCATGGCGGAGCGGCAATAGTCGAGCAGTTGCGTCCAGTTGGACAGGACTTCGCGGCCGCGCACCTCGCCGCGCGCCATGCGTTGGGCCGTCGCGGCGATGACCTTGAGGTCGACAGCAACCGTCGGCCCGATGCCTTTCACTTCCTCCAGCAGCGAAGGCGGCGCGCCAAGCACTTCGGCCAGCGAGCCGAAGCGGGCGATCAGCGCCTTGGCGATCGGCTTGGTGTCGACGCGCGGGATCAGCCGGAACAGCAGCAGCTCGAGTAGTTCATAGTCGGGCAGGGCGTCCGGCCCGCCAGTCGCAAAGCGTTCGCGCAGACGGTCGCGATGGCCGTGATAGTGCGGCGTTTCTTCTGCCGCTGCGGCCTTTTTCAGCGCCGCCTTAGGCGGCTCGATCCAGCCTTCGGAAAAGAACGCCCGCTCGTCTTCGACTTTCCCCATGCTCGCCCGCCCCCCTTTAGGCTTTGGCTGAAACCTAGGCAGGCAAACCAGGCCGGTCGAGCTTTTTCGGCGACAGCGTGAAGATCTCGCAGCCGGTGTCCGTGACGCCGATCGTGTGTTCGTACTGCGCCGACAGCGAGCGGTCGCGGGTGACCGCGGTCCAGCCGTCCGACAGCACTTTCACATGCGGGCGGCCGAGATTGATCATCGGCTCGACGGTGAAGATCATGCCCGGCCGCATCTCGACGCCTTCGTTGGCGGTGCCGTAATGGAGGATGTTCGGCGCGTCGTGGAACAGCTGTCCGACGCCGTGGCCGCAGAAATCGCGCACCACCGAGCAGCGCTCGGCCTCGGCATAGGTCTGGATCGCAGCGCCGATGGCGCCGGTACGGGCGCCGGGCTTGATCGCCGCGATGCCGCGCATCAGGCACTCATAGGTCACCTCGAGCAGGCGCTCGGCGGCGCGCTTGATGGTGCCCACCGGGTACATGCGCGAGGAATCGCCGTGCCAACCGTCGAGGATGTAGGTGACGTCGATGTTGACGATGTCGCCATCCTTCAGCGGCTTGTTGTCAGGAATTCCGTGGCAGACGACATGGTTGATCGACGTGCAGGACGACTTGGTGTAGCCGCGATAGTTGAGCGTTGCCGGCAGCGCGCCGTTGTCCATGCCGAATTCGAAGACGAAGCGATCGATGGTTTCCGTCGTCACACCGGGCTTGACCATTGGCACCAGCTCATCAAGGCAGCGCGCGGTGAGATCGCAGGCCTTGCGCATGCCGGCAAAACCTTCCTCGCTGTAGAGGCGGATCTGGCCGGTGTTTCGAAGGGGGGCCGTGGAGGCGTCGAGATAGGTAACCATTTTTGTCCGTTTGCCGGCGTTGGCTCCAAAGGGAGCCGAGTGCCAAAATCTGCCCCAGATTTGGCACCGGAAGCCGCAAGGTTCAAGGACGAAGTGCGAGCGCGCCGTCCATTGCGGCTTTCCTTCAGCCATTCCATCGGTTAGGGGCGGGTACTGGATCCGGAGATTGCCTTGACGGCACCTGAACACGAGAGATCGAAGCTGCTGCCGGTCAGGACCGCTTTTGCGGGCCTGATGGCGCTGTTGATGCTCGCGTTGCTGGGTTTCGCCCAGGCCGGAACCTCCGCATCGGCCGTCTCGCTCCAAGGTGGCTCCAGCATCAGCGCCGCCCGCCAGGGCGATATGGTCGCGCTGCTCAGGACCTCCGGCAAGGCGCAGGCGCTCGAGGTTCGAGCCAGCCGGCCGCTTCCCGTGAAGCTCGCCAGCGGCAATCCCGGCTTGCTTGCGCCCGCAGCCGATTTTCTGGTTATCGGCCAGGCGTTGCCAGCCGAAATGGGCGTCACGCCTGTATCGGCGAGCCTAACGGGCTCGCGCGCCAACCAGCCACGCGCACCGCCCGCCGCATAAGCCCCTGGCCGCCGAGCGCGGCATTCAGATCAAAACATTCCTTCGCGTCGCGATCCAGCAACGGCCGCCGGCCGTCCGCCGGTCGCGTGCGCGTCAATTCGGATTTTCTTCAATGCAACGCATCAAGACGTTCAAGACACTCACCCGCGCGGCGGCCGCGGCCTGCTTCCTGGGGGTTCAGGCGGTGATCTGCATCGGCACCGTCTACTGGGCCGTTGCCGCTACCCTTCGTATGGACGAACCGGCGGCGATCGTGCTCGGCGCCATCTTCGCACTGCCGTCCGCCTATGTGCTGATGGTGGTCACCCGCATGGCCTATGACGCGGAGACGGACCCGGCCAATCAGTAGCGGCATAGGCATGGAGCAAGGGACAGAGGGCAGGGCGGCGAGGGTAGCGTCGCCCTGTCACCTAGCCTGCGCGGATTGGCCGGGCCCCGGCCCGACGCATCCGTGAACCGATTGTTGACCGCACTGAGGTCACATTCCTGAGTCAAAAGGCCGCCAAAGCAACTTTTCACATCGAGCGGCGTTGCTGGGGCTGCGCCAGTTCGGGAGACAGGGAATGGACAGACTGCAATTCGAGGTGCCGGTGCGCATCACGCCCGCGCCCGGCCTGCCGGTCGAGGAAATCTACAGTGTCGAGCAGGCGCTCGATTTCCTGCAGGATTGGCCGAAGCGCCGGCAGGGCAAGATCTACGAAGCCGCCTTCAATGCCTGCTTCGGGGCGACGGTCGATGTGGCCAGCGCCGAGGAAGCATGCCGGGCGTTTGCAACCTTCTGCCGCGTCAGCGGATTGCTGGCGAGGGACGCGATGTTTCCCGGCAAGCGTGGGGCAGGGACGCATCGCGAGGCGCGCGCCTGAGTCTTTATTTCGTCCAGGTCTTTCCCAAGACCTTACCTACGGGGCGACATGCACAAGGCCTTGATCGCACTGGTTCAGCCGCCGAACGACACGCCCCGGTAGCGCATTCCCACCTGCACGCCGCGCACGATCACGCGTGACAAGATCTCCATATCCAGCGGCATTTGCGGACGCCACACGTCGAGCAGGAGCGCGACGCGCGGCTGATCCGAGTTGTTCGTGACCTCGTGCTCGAACGTGTCGTCCCACAGCATGCATTCGCCGTCGGCGATGCGCCTTTCCTCATGGTTGATCATCATGATCGTTGCCGGGCGGCCGTCCGGCTGCTTCGGGATGACCAGGCCGAGGTGAAAGCGCATGATGCCGCGAAATGGTCCGCGGTGCGGCGGGATGTGCTTGCGCGGGGCGAGGAAGGAGACGGCCGCCGACTTGACCTCGGGGCACTCGGTCAGCAGCCGGCTCAGCACCGGCATGCGCGCGAGGTTTTCCGGGACCGTCATGTCATAGGCCTTGAGCACGAACATGCGCCAGTCGAGACCGTCATTGGCTGAGATATCGGCCTGCTCCGGCATGATGTCGTGGAAACGCGGCGCTTTGTTCAGCTTTGCCGCGAGCGCCTCGTCGCGGATGTCCTGCCAGGCGGCGGCGAACTTCGCCGCATTGGGAAAATGCGTGCCGGCGTCAAGAATGGCCGGCGCATCTATGCGCTTTTCATAGATACGGCGGACCAGATTGGTTCCGAGATCGTAGGCGCCTGTCATCTCATTACCTCAACGAGGCTGTTATATAGTGGGATATTGGTTGCGGGCATCGCTCACGGAGATTTGTTCGGGCCGTTAGCGGCGGATAGGCGAGCACGGCTCGTCGGTCATTGCGTCTTCGATGCCAGCCGCGGACCGGTGCGGACATCGATGATTTCGGGCCTGGCTGTGTCGATCGCGCCGTTCCAGCCACCGCCAAGCGCCTTGTTCAAGGCTATGTAATCGGTGGCGATCGAGACGCGGCTTTGCAGGACGGAGTCGTCGGCGGAATAGGCCGACCGCTGGGCATCGAGCACGTCGAGAAGGCTCGTCTCGCCAGCCTTGTAGAGCGTTCCCTCAAGCCGCGCGGCATCGCCATAGGACTTCGCGGAGGAGGCGAGCTTGCCGTTCCTGATGCGCTCCTGCGACAGCGAAACTGTGGCGTTCTCCACGTCTTCCAGCGCCGTCAGCACGGCGGCCTTGTAGGCGACGAAATATTGGTCGCGCTGGGCTTTGGCGACGTCGACGGCCGCCTGCAACTGGCCGCCATTGAACAATGGCACGCTGAGCGTCGGTCCGAAGGACCAGCCGATGGTGGAGTTCTTGCCGAGATCGCCGAGCTTCAGGGACGTGGTGCTGATGTCGCCGGTCAGGCTGACGCTCGGATAGTGCGCCGCCTCGGCCTGGCCGATCTTGGCGGTGGACTGCGCATACTGCCGCTCGGCCATGCGCACGTCCGGACGGGTGAGCAGGATGTCGGCCGGGATGCCGGTCGGGATCGGCAGGCGCGGCGCGGGAATCGGCGTTGCGCGCTTCAAGCGCTCGTTGAGGGCCGCTGGCTGCCGCCCGGTCAGCACGGAAAGGCGATGCACGGCCTCGGCATAGCTCGCTTCCAGGCTCGGAACGCCGGCTTCCGTGCCGCTGGCCTGTCCTTCCGCCTTGGCTACGTCCGCTGCGGTCGCCGAGCCGGCTAAAGCCATTGTGCGGGTGAGCTGGGCGGTTTGCCGCTGCGATGCGGCAGAGCGCCGGGCAAGCGCTATGCGGGCCTGATAGCCGCGTGCCTGGACATAGTTGGAGGCGACATCGCCGACCAAGGTCAGTAGGGTCGAGCGCAGGCTTTCCTCGGAAGCGTCCAAGCCGTAGCTGGCGGCCTCGACGCCGCGGCGGTTGGCGCCGAAGAGGTCGAGTTCCCAGCTGGCATCGAAGCCTGCCTGATACTGGTCATAGGTTGTACTGGTTGCCGTGCCCGAACTAGTTGCCGCGGTCCTATTGCGGGTGGCCGAGGCCGAACCGTCGGCGGATGGGAGCAACTTGCCCACCGACTGGCGGTAGCTTGCCCGCGCCTCGCGGATCTTGGCCTTGGCGGTGGCGACATCGAGATTGCCGGCGACCGCTTCCTCCACGAGCGCGTTCAACTCGGGATCGCGCAGGCGCTGCCACCATTTGGACAATTGCGCAGGCTTCGCCGGTTTTGCCGCCTTCTGCCCACTCCAGCTCGCCGGCATCGCCAGAAGAGGCTTCTGGTAGTCCGGACCGACGACGCATCCCGAAAGCAGGGCAGCGGCAAACGCGGGCAAAAGAAACCCCTTCGCGGTCGCGAGACCGCGTTCAAAACCTGGCATGAAAAGAAACCTCTATTCTTGAGTGGCTGTGACTTGTGTCCTGCTCGTATCCTGCTTAGTCGCCTTGCCCTTGAAGATGCGGCGCACCGTGACGAAGAGAAGCGGCACCAGGAAGACGCCGATCACGGTCGCCGCGATCATGCCGCCCATGACACCGATGCCGACCGAGTTCTGCGCGCCCGAGCCCGCGCCGCTGGCGATCGCCAGAGGCGTGACGCCGAGGATGAAGGCCAGCGAGGTCATCAGGATCGGTCGCAGGCGTTGTCGCGCCGCTTCGAGGGTCGCTTCGACCAGTCCCATTCCGGCCGCCTGCCGCTCGATGGCGAACTCGACGATGAGGATTGCGTTCTTGGCGGCAAGACCGATCGTGGTGAGCAGTCCGACCTTGAAATAGACGTCGTTGGTCTGGCCAAAGAGGGTGGCCGCCGCCAGCGCGCCGAAGATGCCGATCGGCACAGACAGCATCACGGCGAACGGGATCGACCAGCTCTCATAGAGCGCGGCAAGGCACAGGAACACGACCAGCGCCGAAATCGCGTAGAGCGACATCGCCTGGTTGCCGGAAAGCTTCTCCTGGTGCGAGAGCCCGGTCCATTCATGCGAATATCCGGCGGGCAGTTGCGCGACCAATTTGTCGATCTCGTCCATCGCCGCGCCGGAGCTTTGGCCGGCGGCCGCGGCGCCCTGGATCTCGACCGCCGCCGAGCCGTTGTAGCGTTCGAGGCGGGGGGATCCGTAGGTCCAGTGGCTGGAGGCGAAGGCCGAGAACGGCACCATGGCGCCGCCGGAGTTGCGGACCTGCCATTTGTCGAGATCTTCCGGCTGCATGCGGAAATCCGCGCCCGACTGCAGGTAGACCGGCTTCACCCGCCCGCGATCGATGAAGTCGTTGACGTAATCGCTGCCCCAGGCAGTGGAGAGCGTGTTGTTGATGTCGGCAAGGCTGATGCCTAGCGCGCTCGCCTTCTCCTGGTCGATGTCGACCGAGAATTGCGGCTGATCCTCCTGCCCGTTGGGACGGGTGTTGGCGAGCAGCTTGCTCTTTGCAGCGAGACCCAGAAGCTGGTTGCGCGTCTGGATCAGGGCCTCATGGCCGGCGCCGTTGACGTCCTGCAAATACAAATCGAAGCCGTTAGTGTTGCCGAAACCCTGGATGGCGGGCGGGGCGAGCGCGAAGACCTGAGCATCCTTGATCTTGGAGAAGGCGCCCATGGCGCGGCCGGCGACCGCTTGCGCGGCCAGAGCCGGCGATTTGCGCTGGTCGAAATCCTTCATCCTCACGAAAGCGATGCCGACATTCTGCCCGGCGCCGCCGAAGCCGAAACCGGAAGCGGTGAACACGCCTTCGACAGCATCCTTTTCTTCGTTCAGATAATGGTCGGTCACCTGGGCCAGCACGCGCTCGGTGCGGTCCTGCGTCGCGCCGACGGGCAGCGACGCGCTGGTGATCAAAATGCCCTGATCCTCGTCTGGCAGGAAGGAACTCGGCAGCCGGGCAAACATCCAGCCCATGGCGATCACGATGGCCAGGAAAATCGCGAGGAAGCGCCAGGATCGGTTGATGATGCCGTGCGCGCCGTCGCGGTAGGCGATCGTGCCGCGATCGAAGACGCGGTTGAACCAGCCAAACGGACCTTTCCGCGTCGCATGGTCCTTGGCAGGGCGCAGGATCGTGGCGCAGAGCGCCGGCGTCAGGACCAGTGCAACCAGCACAGAGAGCACCATCGCCGAGACGATGGTGACCGAGAATTGCCGGTAGATGATGCCGGTGGAACCGCCGAAGAAAGCCATTGGCACGAACACCGCCGACAGCACGGTGGCGATGCCGATCAGCGCGCCGGTGATCTCGTTCATCGATTTGCGCGTCGCCTCTTTCGGCGGCAGGCCTTCCTCCTGCATGACGCGCTCGACATTCTCGACCACGACGATGGCGTCGTCGACGAGCAGGCCGATGGCGAGAACCATGGCGAACATGGTCAGCGTGTTGATCGAATAGCCGAAGAAGGAGAGCACGCCGAACGTGCCGAGCAGCACCACCGGCACGGCGATCGTCGGGATGATGGTGGCGCGCAGGTTCTGCAGGAACAGGAACATAACCAAGAACACCAGCACAATCGCTTCGGCCAGCGTCTTCACCACTTCCTCGATCGACAGGCGCACGAAGGGCGAGGTGTCGTACGGGTAGACGACCTCGACGCCTTGCGGGAAGGTCGAGCTCAGGCGATTGATCGTCGTGCGCACCGCTTCCGCCGTGTTGATCGCGTTGGCGCCGGTCGCCAGGCTGACGGCGACGCCGGCTGCCGGCTTGCCGTTGTAATGGGCTTGGGTGGTGTAGCTTTCGGCGCCGATCTCGACCTTGGCGACATCGTTCAGCCGCACCAGCGAGCCGTCGGTATTGCTCTTCAGGATGATGTTGCGGAACTGTTCGGCGGTCTGCAGCCGGCTCCTCGCCGTCACCGTGGCGTTGAGCTGTTGGCCCTTGCGCGCCGGCAGGCTGCCGAGCTGACCGGCCGAAACCTGCGTGTTCTGCGCCTCGATCGCCGTCGCCACATCGCTCGGCATCAGCGAATATTGCGCTAGTTTGTCCGGGTCGAGCCAGATGCGCATGGCATAGCCGGAGCCGAAGAGCTGCGTCGAGCCGACGCCTTCGACCCGCTTCAGCGTGTCGTTGATGGTTGAGTCGACATAGTCCGCGAGGTCGGTCGAGCTCATCTTGCCGTCGCTGGAGACGAAGCCGATGACCACCAGGAAGCCGGTCGAGGATTTGGAGACGGTGATGCCGTTGCTCTGGACGACCTGCGGCAGCTGCGACTGCACGAGCTGCAGCTTGTTCTGCGTCTGCACCTGGGCGGTGTCCGCGTTGGCGCCGCTGGTGAAGGTCAGTGTGATCGAGGCCTGTCCGGTCGAGGTCGACGTCGCCGTCATGTAATCGAGGTTGTCGATGCCGGTCATGCCCTGTTCGATGACCTTGGTCACCGAGTTCTCGACGGTCTGGGCGTCGGCGCCGGGATAGCTGGCGCTGATGTTGACCGTGGTTGGAGCGATCTGCGGGTATTGCGAGATCGGCAGCGACTGCAGCGCCAAGAGGCCGCCCAGCATGATGACGATGGCGATCACCCAGGCGAAGATCGGCCGGTTGATGAAGAATCCCGACATCGCGTCAGTTCCCGGTTGCGCCGGAGGACGGCTGCTTGGCGGCACCGGCGGCGTTCGCCGAGGCGGAGCTCTGCTCGCGGTCCTTGATCTCGCCGGTCGTTTCGTCGATCGTCACCTCGACCGCTGTCGCGTCGCCTCCCGCGCGCACCAGCTGCAGGCCCTCGACGATGACGCGGTCGCCGTCGCCGACGCCGGAATCCACCAGCCAATTGTTGCCGACACTGTTGCGCACGCTGAGCACGCGCTGCTCGACCTTGCCCTGGGCATTGACGACCATGGCCGTCGCCTGGCCCTTGGGGTCGCGGGTGACGCCGCGCTGCGGCACCAGGAAGCTGTTTTGGGCGACGCCTTCCTCGACGATGGCGCGCACATACATGCCAGGCAAGAGCAGCCGGTCGGGATTGGGGAACTGGGCTCTGAGAGCGAAGGTGCCGGTCGACTGGTCGACATTGGCGCCGGCGAACTCCAGCTTGCCGTTCTGCGCGTAGAGGGTGCCGTTGTCGAGCTTCAGCTTGACGCTGACATTGTTCCCGCTGAATTTCAGCCGGCCTTCGTTGATCGCCTGTCGCAGATTGAGCAGGTTGGTGCTGGACTGCGTGACGTCGACATTGATCGGATCGAGCGAGCGAATCGTGGTCAGCACCGTTTCCTGGTTGGCGGTGACCAGCGCGCCCGGCGTCAGCGAGGATTTGTCTATACGCCCGGCGATCGGCACGGTGATCGAGGTGCGATTGAGGCTGATCTTGGCGGTTTCGACGCTGGCCTTGGCCGCTGCGACGTCGGCCTGCGCCTGCGCCAGCGTCGCGGCGGCATCATCGTAATCCTGCTTCGAGACGACGTTCTGCTTCAGCAGCCCGGCGTAGCGGTCGAACTTGGCCTGGGCGGTGGGCACTGCGGCTTCAGCCTTCTGCTGCGTGGCGACGGCGCTGTCATAGGCGGCCTGATAGCTTGCCGGATCGATGAGGTAGAGCGGCTGCCCCGCCACCACCTCGGCGCCTTCCTGGAATAGGCGCTGGCGGATGATGCCGTCGACCTGCGGGCGCACCTCGGCGACGAGCGAGGCCGCTGTGCGACCCGGCAGCTCGGCTGTGATCGCGACCGATTGCGGGTGCAGGGTGACGACGCCGACCTCCGGCCTGCCGGCACCCCCCATGCCCGCCGGCACCTGGCTCTTTTCCTGCGAACAGGCCGCCACAAGCAGCGCGGCGCCAAACAGGGTGACGACTGCCATGCGGCGCGTCGGCAAGGAATGCTGGCTGAACGAAATGCGCATTGGTCCGAATCATCTTTTCGCTGGAGTTGCTATGGCCGCCCGATGGCTGAGGCGGGCGCATTGGAGAGACAACGACGGAGGAGGTCGAATGAGCCTGCAGACGAGATCAAGCGCAGCATCATCAAAAGCTTCCCATATTGTTCTCCGTGCGCCTCGCGAGCCGCTACCATGTGAGACGCGGCCTTGATCGGAAACCGGCCGGCCCTTTAACGGGTGGGTCAGGGGGCCGGCCGGCGCAGCCGGTTAGAGTTGCTCACCACTCGGGGGTAGGGGTGGAGGGAGCTGTCCGCCATGATCAGGCAGACCTCCGGGGCCAGCTGCGTCCGGCGGATCACCCCATGGACCGGGGGGCGGGCCGTGCGGCCGATCCGCCGAAGCGAGTATTTCGAGCTGTTCGGGCGTCAGCTTGGCCCGCAACACCGTGATGGCGTCCTTGAGCTTGGCGGCGGAAGCGGCGCGTTTGGTCACCTCGTCGGCCAGCTTTTCCTGGAAGGCGAAAGGGTCCCGCTTTGCCTGATTCGGCTTGCCGCCAATAGCATCGTCAGGCCCGCGGCCGGGCGGGGCGAAATCGGGCCGCGGCGGTGGCGCCAGCACCGCCTGCAGCGCGCTGGTATAGTCGCGCCAGGCATCGAGCTGCTCGGAGCGGATGCCGATCCGGGTCTCGAGCGCGGCGAGCCTGGCAGCAAGGAATTCCGGCGGCGGACCCATGCGGTGAGGACCGAAGTCCTCAGGGCCGTGCCGCATCGCCCAGCGCTGACCGGGCCACGGCTTCATCGGGCCGGGGCCAGCATCGTCTTGCCGGCCGATTGCCGGCGGCTCATCCGCGGGTGCAGCGCCGGGCTCCGGCTGGGCGGCAAACACCGGATGGACGGCCGCGACCGAGAACAGGCCAAGCGCCAGAAGTCTGCTTCGCATGACGTTATCCTTTCCTGCGTGCTTCGGATGCCGGGAGGATAGGAAGCGTCTTTTGCCGCTTTGCTTCGGCGCGTTGCCGAAGGTTTCCAGAAAAAGGAGATTTGTTTCCGAATGTTTCCGGCGGGGTCTTGGAAACGTTCCGTTGCAATTTTCCATGCCGCTTGGCGGCGTCGCTCCCTATAATCAGGAACGAAAAGGCAAGCGGGCGAAGAATGCAGGCACAACCCCACATCCTCGTCGTGGACGATGATCGCGAGATCAGGACGCTGCTCGGGCGCTATCTCGACGGGCAGGGCTTTCGCGTGTCGGTGGCGGCGGACCGGCGCGAATGCGAACAGAAGCTCGGCTCCGGCCAGTTCGACCTGATCGTGCTCGACGTCATGCTGCCGGACGGCTCCGGCCTCGACATCTGCCGGAGCCTGCGCGATCGCAAGCCGCACATTCCGGTCATCCTGCTGACGGCGCTGAAGGAAGATGTCGACCGTATCATCGGCCTGGAACTCGGCGCCGACGACTATCTCGGCAAGCCGTTCAACCCGCGCGAGCTTTCGGCCCGCATCCGCGCCGTGCTCAGGCGCTCGGCGCCGGAAGAAGCCGCCCCGCCCAAGGTTCGCGTCTATCATTTTGCCGGTTACAGGCTGGAGCCGGACACGCGAAAGGTGATGGATGCCGATGGCGCCCTGGTCGACCTGACCGGCGCGGAGTTCGATCTGCTGCAGGTCTTTCTCGATCGGCCGGGACGGCTTTTGTCGCGGGACAAGCTGCTCGACCTGACGCAAGGGCGCGAGCGCGAGCCGCT
This sequence comes from Mesorhizobium sp. WSM3859, assembly GCF_002295065.1. Taxonomy (GTDB): domain Bacteria; phylum Pseudomonadota; class Alphaproteobacteria; order Rhizobiales; family Rhizobiaceae; genus Mesorhizobium. The sequence goes on along the minus strand of NZ_NSGG01000001.1, from coordinate 125,731 downwards.
CGACCGGTCCGTCGACGTGCTGATGAGCCGGCTGCGGAGGAAATTCGCCGAAGCGGGCGAGGACAGCCTGTTCAAGACCGTACGCAATGGCGGCTATCAACTGACCGCGCGCGTCGAGACGGCGGAGACAGAAGCGTGACTTCGCTGCGCCGGCGGCTGATCATCCTGCTCGTCGCGTCGATCCTCGGCGTGGTCGGGCTCGCCACCTTCGTGGCGGTCAAGGTGCTCGGCGGGCCATCGCCGGAACTGACCATGGGGCCGCTGGCGCACCAGATCCAATACATGGTGCAGTTGGTACCCGGCCACGTGCCGGGCAGCGGCGATGCGCCGGTGATGATCAGCGATCGTCCGGCGCCGGGTTTCGAGGATCGCAAACACACGCAGGTGCTGAACGACATGCTGCGCCGGAATGGTCTCGATGTCTCGGCGGTCGTCACCCGCAATGCCGGGCAGCCCCGAATGATTGCCTCAGTCGCGCTGCCCGACCATCGCTTTATGATCGTCGACGTTCCCGATTTCGGCCCGCCACGCGATGTCTGGTACGGGCTGGCCGGCTGGATGGTGCTGATCGTCCTCGGGGCCACGCCTGTGTCGATCTATTTCACCGGCGTGCTGGTGCGGCCGCTCGAAATGCTCGAAGCCGCCGTCAGCAAGATCGGCTCGGATGGCATGCTGGCGACTTTGCCGGAGAAAGGCTCGGCCGAGGTGAGGGCAACAGCACATGCGCTCAACGAGCTGTCGGCAAGATTGAAAACGGCGATGGAAAGCCGCATGCGCCTAGTCGCGGCGGCCGGCCACGATCTCAGGACCCCGATGACCAGGATGCGGCTGAGGGCCGAATTCCTCGAAGAGGATCGCGAGAAATGGCTGAGCGACCTCGACGAGCTCGATCGTATCGCCGACAGCGCTATCCGCCTGGTGCGCGAAGAGGTGAACCAGGATGCGGTCGAGCCGGTGGAACTGGACAGGCTGGTCCGCGATATCGAGGTCGAAATGGTCTCGCTCGGTCATGCAGTGACGATCGACCATCTCGACCATGTGTCGGTCAAGGCCGGCGCGCTCGGCTTGCGCCGCGCGCTGCGCAACCTGATCGTCAACGCCGCCACGCATGGCAAGAGCTGCACCGTCGCGCTTGCGCGGCGAGACGGCCAGGCGGTCCTCACCATCGCCGACCGCGGCGCCGGCATCCCGCCGGACCTCCTGAACAAGGCCTTCGAGCCGTTCTTCCGGGTCGATCCGGCGCGCACGCAGTTCATCCCGGGCGCGGGGCTGGGGCTTGCGATCGCCAAGGAGATCATCGAGCGCTATGGCGGCTCGATCACGCTGGAGAACCGGCCGGGGGGAGGGTTGCTGCAGACAGCGGTTTTTGCAACAGCCTGACCTCGGACGTTGTTTGTCCTCGGGCAATTCCAGGATTTGGGCGCGGGGTTTCAACTGCTTTTCAAGGCTTTGCTCGCTGCATCGTGACCACACCGCTGTTGCGAAGCGGTGTCGCAAGATGCGAATTTGCCGATTTGCGAGGATGCCACCATGCCCACAGGCAAGATTGCGTTTTGCGCGGCAACGATGATCGTTGCCGCCACAACTTTCGCCGATGCACGGCCCGACACACGCACCATGACCTGCGCGCAGACCCAGGCGCTGATCCAGAGCCGGCATGCGGTGGTGCTGTCTACGGGGGCGAACACCTATGAGCGCTATGTCCGCCAATTCGGCAATGAGTGCGATGCTTCCTACGTGCCGATGGTCGACTATGTCCCGGCCAGTGACGGTCGGTGCATGGTCTATCGGTGCGAAGAGCCCGCGCCAATGGTTCCGGATTTGATCTGAGACCGCCGCTTCGTTTTGCTGGGTGCCTGCTTTTGTGAGCGTCAACGCGACCTGGGCGAGCGCGGCGGCCTTCTGTTCGCGCCGCAAAGCGCCCGATGCTGCTCACTTGACCTTCTTAATCTCGGGACCTGCCGGCTGGTCAGTCGCCGGAGCCGGCGTGCAATCCTGCCCCTTGCACTCCAGGGCGGGATCGTCCTTCGGCGGCAGGCAATTCTGCCCCTCGCAGTGAATTGGCGGCTGCGCCGCGTCGCCGTTCGACTGGACAGGCTGATCCTCGGCGCGGGCGGGCTGCAGCCCGGCCAGGCCGTTCATTGCCGCGCATAGGAGAACTTGTCCGAAGCAGGTTCATCCGCGCCTCCATGGCGATGCGGAACTCTACACCGTCTGATTGCCGCCAACATGCGTCACTCGACAACGCCGTTAACGACGCGTTTCCGTTAGGAGAGCGTGAAATGCCGGATTCGCTGCTGTTCAGGGGAATAAGTCTGGTACGCCCAAGGGGAATCGAACCCCTGTTACCGCCGTGAAAGGGCGGTGTCCTAACCGCTAGACGATGGGCGCGCTCAGACGAAGCGGCTTATAATTGCGTTGTTGGCAACCGGCAACCCATCTGCCGCCACATGCGACAACTTTTTTCAAAGGGCTGCAAAAGCCGGCTTTTCGGGGGCAGGGCATTGTGCCCAGCCACATTCGATCGTGCACCGTTGGAGATTGGCTGGAACGCCAGTCGCGGTCGTCATTCTGTGGCGGAGCAAGGAGCGTAGCGACGCGCGCAGCAGCGGTGCAGAATTCTGCTCGGCTGCATTCCTCGGCCAAGGTCACGGAATGGATCCTCGGGTCTGCGCGTCCGCTTCGCTCCCGCTCCGCCCGTGGATGACGAAGTTCGGAAGGCCTCGGCCAATCGCGAACGTTCCTGACGGCTTGTTGAAACAAACAGTGGCGTTGACAGTGGCGGCTTTCAACCGGCCAAACTGGTTATGCAGGGATCAGCCGTCTTCCCCACCACCGCTGCGGCGACGGCAGCGCCAGTTCCAGTCGCGCTCGGGGCCGACGTCGACATGGATGGATTCGGTGTGGCAGTAGGTGCCGACGCCGCCGCGGCCGGGCATCGAGCGGACATAGCTCGCCAACTCCCACTTCGAGACGCCGGGCAACTGGATGTCGGCGGCGGCGCAGTACATGTGCAGCGAGTTCTTGGCGCCGTTGGCGCGGCGGTTGCGCGAGGGGTCGCGGTAGCCGGAGGTGACAACCATCTTGCGGCCGAAATGGCCCTCGATCGTCTTCAGCACCCGCACCAGCGACGGCTTGAGGCAGGCGACGTCGACGCTTTCGTTCTGTTTCAGAAGGCCGTTGGGCGCGAGCCTTGCCATGCCGGCGGCCGAGGCGACCTGGTAGGAACCGCCGCCGCCCTCATCCTCGTTGAGGTCGACGTCGCTCTCGTCGTCGATGCCGGACTTGCGCTTGATCTCGAACAGCGCGGTCTGGCGCACGCCGGGGAGGGCATCGGCGCCGGTGATGTGATAGCTCGGGTCGTCGAGCGAGGCGAGTTGCACCGGCTTTGCGGCCGGCGTCGCGGAGGCCAGCTCAACGATCGGCTTGGCAGGGGCGGGGGCGGTGGTCGCGGTCTTGGCCTGTGCCGCAGTCTGGTCGCCGGAGCGCGCATTGATCAGTGGCGCGGGCGCGGCCGATGCCGGCGTGGTGCTGAACAGCGAGGCGAACAGGCTCTTCTTCGGCGCGGCGAGCTGCGGCTGCGCCGGCTCGCCGGCGGTCACATAGACGCCGTTGCTCATGGCCTGCGTGGTCGCCTGCGCCTTGGATGCAATGGCGGCGGCATCGCCGGCGGCGACCTGCTGGGCCACGGCTTGCGTCTGTTCCGCCGTTTGCCCGGGCTGAACCAGCGGTTGCGGTGTGTTGCCGGCAATCGCGGCGGCGCCAGTGGGCACCGCGACGGCAGGGAAGGCGGCTTGCGGCCGCGTCTCAGGCACATAGGCGACCTTTTCGGGCAAAGGCGTGTCGCCTTCGCTCATCACGGTCGCTGCCGCATTGGTGGTCGCGGATGCCGCCTGAGCCGACGAATCGGCGGTTGTTGCCGTCTTGGCGCCGGATGTCGCGCTCATTTCGGTGGCGGCTGAATTGTAGGCGGGCGAAACGACCGACATCGTCGGGTCGCCGGTCGATGTGCAGGAGGCCAGAAGCACGGAGAAAAGCGCCGCCGCTATGCTTCGGCCTTCCCTTCGTACAAGACGCCAACCTACTGATTTCAAAATAAATTCCCCCTCGGCATCCGGTCGGTTAGTCATCGCCGCGCCACTCCAGCATTGCGCTGCGATAACCCTCCTGTTCCCAACCGGAAACGGGACATGTGTCGAATCTGCAAGCCTCGGAATTATTCTGCGTCGGAAGGCGAATTGAGGCCGTGAAACGATTGACGCCACCATTTCGCCCTGTTTTGGCGGCCCGTCAACTCACCAGACATTACAGTCCGTTACACACGCACCTTGACATAGGTGCCCGGCGCATCTCCCAAGGTTTTCATACGCTTGCCCGGCTTGCGGGCGGGCACGCGGATGTTGTCCTGGTTCTCGATCCAGTGTTGCCAATGCGTCCACCAGGACCCCGGATGCTCATGCGCTGCAGCGAGCCACGCGTTGAAGTCACCCACCGGCTTACCGCCGGTCCAGTACTGATATTTCCTGGCGGCAGGCGGGTTGACGACGCCTGCGATGTGGCCGGAACCCGCCATCACATATTCGACGTCGCCGCCGAAGAACCGCGAGCCCAGGAACACCGAAAGCGCCGGCGCGATGTGGTCTTCTTTCGTGGCGAGGTTGTAGACGGGGATGGTGATGTCGGCCAGCGACACCGTGCGGCCGGCAAGCTCCATCGTGCCGCGCGAGAGATTGTTCTCGAGGTAGCAGTTGCGCAGATAGAAGGAATGGTTGGCCGCCGCCATGCGCGTGGAATCGGAATTCCAGTAGAGCAGGTCGAAGGGCAGGGGCTCTTTGCCGCGCATGTAGTTGTTGATGACATAGGGCCAGATCAGATCGCCCGAGCGCAGCATGTTGAAGGCGGTGGCCATCTTGGTGCCTTCGAGATATCCCTTCTCGCTCATCGCGCGCTCGACCGCGGCGACCTGGTCCTCGTCGACAAAGACCTTGAGGTCGCCGGCATAGGTGAAGTCGACTTGGGTGGTGAAGAAGGTGGCCGATTTGATGCGGTGGTCGCCTTCCTGCGCCAGCAGCGCCAGGGCAGCACCAAGCAGCGTGCCGCCGACGCAATAGCCGATGGCGTTGACTTCCTTCTCGCCGGTCGCCTTCTCCACCATGTCGAGGCCGTATTGCAGGCCTTCGCGGATATAGGCTTCCCAGCCCTTGGCGCCATGGCGCTCGTCGGGGTTGATCCAGGAGATGACGAACACCGTGTGGCCCTGCTCGATCGCCCAGCGGATGAAGGATTTCTGCGGGTTGAGGTCGAGAATGTAGAATTTGTTGATCCATGGCGGGCAGATCAGCAGCGGGCGCTTCAGCACCGTTTCCGTCACGGGATCATATTGGATGATCTCGGCGACATCGCTGCGGCCGATGACCTTGCCGGGCGTGGTGGCGATGTTCTTGCCGATTTCGAAAGGCGTGTAGTCGGCCTGGCGCAGTTTCAGGTCGCCGCGGCCGGCGGCGATGTCCTCGGCCAGCATCTTCATGCCGCGCACCAGGTTCTCGCCATTCGAGGCCACGGTCTCGCGGAACAGCTCCGGATTGGTCAGGATGAAGTTCGACGGCGCGATCGCGTTCGACACCTGCTTGACGTAGAAGCTCGCCTTGTGGCGGGTGTGCTCGTCAAGGCCCTCGGCATGCTCGACGAGTTCGTTCGCCCAGCGGGAGGTGACGAGATAAGCCTGCTTGAGGAAGTCGAAGAAGGCGTTGCGGCCCCATTCCGGGTCCTGGAAGCGCTTGTCGCCGCGCTCGGGCTGAACCGCGTCCGGAGGCGCCTCGGTGTTGGGATTGACCTTCTGGATAGCGTTCGCCCAGACCGTCATATAGCCGGCGAACAGACGCGTCTGCGCTTCGAGCGCGCGTTGCGGGTCGCCAAGCCAGTACTCCGACAGCTTGGAGAAGGTCTTCACCATGTCGACGACGGGTTCGGCGACATGGTCGCGCACCTCACCCTTCTCGCGCGGCTCGGTCCAGGCGGAAGCCGCCTTGCCGGCCTGCTCGATCATGCGCGCCATGTTCAAGGCGAAACGCTCGGGGTCCTTCACCAGATATTGCTCGATGGCCGAAGGTCCGCCATTTTCCGCTTTGTCCGAATCGTCAGGTTTGGACATGGTCCGCGGGGTTCCTCCCGGAGCGTTTTCTTGACATATTACCATGGGACATCTGACCGGGTCCAATTCGCTGTAACCCGGCTGCCAGGAAAACAATATGACGATTAATGTTGGCGGTTCTTTTTTTCTCAGGCCGGGCTCGATCTGCCGCAAGGCGGTGCTGGCCGGGCTTGTCGGCGTGCTGTTGCCCGCCGGCGGCTGCACGAGCACCAGCACCAACAATGCAGCGCCCACGGCCTTGACCGAAGGTCCGAAGGACACCGGCTCCTACCCGAATCTCAACATTCCCCCGCAGGTGGCCGCCAAGCAGCTCACCAAGGAGGAGACCGCGGCGAACCTGGCCAAGCTCAAGGCCGAGCAGCAGGCGCAGGCTGCCAAGGGCGGCCGCGTCAAGGCGCCGACGAATTCCGCGGCGCTGAAGACGCTTGCCAAGACGCATGGCGACGACGCGCTGAAGCAGATCGAGGGCAAATGCGACCCGACCCTCGACCCTAACTGCAATTAGGTTTATATCGCGCGCCGAAAGCGCCCCCTTCGATCGTTTGGAACTGAAATGGAAGAATTTCACAAGGTCCGCCGGCTTCCGCCTTACGTGTTCGAGCAGGTCAATCGGCTGAAGGCCAGCGCCCGTTCGCGCGGCGCCGACATCATCGACCTTGGCATGGGCAATCCGGACTTGCCGACGCCGAAAGCCATCGTCGACAAATTGTGCGAGGTGGTGCGCGATCCGCGCACGCATCGCTATTCGTCCTCGCGCGGCATTCCGGGCCTGCGCCGCGCCCAAGCCAACTACTATGCCCGCCGCTTCGGCGTGAAGCTCAACGCCGACACGCAAGTGGTGGCGACACTGGGCTCGAAGGAAGGCTTCGCCAACATGGCGCAGGCGATCACCGCGCCGGGCGACGTCATCCTGTGCCCCAATCCGACCTATCCGATCCATGCCTTCGGCTTCATCATGTCGGGCGGCGTCATTCGTTCGCTGCAGGTCGAGCCCGACGACGGCTTCATCCCGGCGGTCGAGCGCGGCATCCGCCATTCGATCCCGAAGCCGCTGGCGCTGATCCTCAACTATCCGTCAAACCCGACGGCGCTGGTCGCCTCGCTCGACTTCTACAAGGACGTGGTCGCCTTCGCGAAGAAGAACGACATCATCATCCTGTCCGATCTTGCCTATTCCGAGATCTATTTCGACGGCAATCCGCCGCCTTCGGTGCTGCAGGTGCCGGGCGCGATGGATATCTGCGTCGAGTTCACCTCGATGTCGAAGACCTTCTCCATGCCGGGCTGGCGCATGGGCTTCGCTGTCGGCAACGAGCGGCTGATCGCGGCGCTGACACGCGTGAAGTCCTATCTCGACTATGGCGCGTTCACACCGATCCAGGTGGCGGCAGCGCATGCGCTGAACGGCGACGGCGCCGACATCGAGGAGGTGCGCGAGGTCTACCATAAGCGGCGCGACGTGATGGTCGATTCCTTCGGCCGCGCCGGCTGGACCATTCCCGCGCCCGCGGCTTCGATGTTTGCCTGGGCTCCGATCCCGGAACAGTTCCGCCATCTCGGCTCGCTCGAATTCTCCAAGCTGCTCATCGAGCATGCGGATGTCGCGGTGGCGCCGGGTGTCGGCTTCGGCGAGCACGGCGACGATTATGTGCGCGTGGCGCTGGTCGAGAACGAGCACCGGATCCGTCAGGCCGCGCGCAACATCAAGCGCTTCCTGGCATCGACCGCCAAGCAGCCCAACAATGTGGTGCCGCTCGCCGCTCGGCGCTGAGTCTGCCTAATATCTTTGGAATTTTTGAGGGGCGTCGCCGGACATGGCTGAAGCGTTGCGTGTTGGAATTGCCGGCCTCGGCACGGTTGGCGCGTCGGTGGCGCGCGTGCTGCGCGACAAGGCGGCGGAGCTCACCCGCCAATGCGGCCGCGACATCGTCGTGACGGCCGTTTCCGCCCGCGATCAGAAGCGCGACCGCGGCATCGATCTCAGCGCCGCGACATGGTTCGACGATCCGGTCAAGCTCGCCGAAAAGGCGGACATCGACGTCTTTGTCGAGCTGATCGGCGGCGACGAAGGGCCGGCGCGGCTCTCGGTGAAGGCAGCGCTCGAGGCGGGCCGGCATGTCGTCACCGCCAACAAGGCGCTGCTGGCCAAGCATGGCGTGGCGCTTGCCGAGATCGCCGAGAAGAAGGGTGTTCTGCTCAATTACGAGGCGGCGGTGGCTGGCGGCATCCCGGTCATCAAGACAATGCGCGAGGCAATGGCCGGCAACGCGGTGACGCGTGTCTTCGGCATCCTCAACGGCACCTGCAACTACATCCTGACCCGCATGGAAGCTGAGGGCATTTCGTTCGATGCCTGCCTGAAGGACGCGCAGCGGCTGGGCTACGCCGAGGCCGATCCGACCTTCGATATCGAAGGCCACGACACGGCGCACAAGCTGTCGATCCTGACCAGCCTTGCCTTCGGCACGAAGATCGCCGCCAACGACATCTATATGGAAGGCATCTCCAACATCACCCAGGCCGACATCCGCGCGGCGGCCGATCTCGGCTACCGCATCAAGCTGCTCGGCGTCGCGCAGCGCACCGACAGCGGCATCGAGCAGCGCGTCCATCCAACGATGGTGCCGACGGCGTCGGTCATCGCGCAGGTGCATGGCGTCACCAATGCCGTGGCGATCGAGACCGACATTCTGGGCGAGCTTCTGCTTTCCGGTCCAGGCGCCGGCGGCAACGCCACCGCGTCGGCGGTGATCGGCGACATCGCCGATATCGCCAAGAGCCGGCCCGGCTTCCAGCATGCTCCGGTGTTCGGCTGGCCGGCGAAGGAGTTGAAGCCTTACAAGAAGGCGCAGATGCGCAGCCATGCCGGCGGCTATTTCATCCGGCTGACCGTGCATGACCGCACCGGTGTCTTCGCGGCCATTGCCAAGCGCATGGCCGACAACGACATCTCGCTGGAATCGATCGTCCAGCAAGCGGCCGGCACGGAAACGCAGGCGCAGAAGACGGTAATCCTCGTCACCCACGAGACGACGGAAGCGGCGGTGCGCAAGGCGGTGGAAGGCATCACCAAGGACGGTCATCTGACCGACAAGCCGCAAGTGATCCGCATCGAGCGGGCGGAATAAGCCGGGTCCGAGTCCGTCTTCAATCGATTGATTTTGCTGTCATTTCGAAAAATGACGGGCCAAGTCTTGCCGTTGTCATGGAGCTTTGCCAGAAGTAGCCCGCCTCTGGCGGGAGGCGGAGCAATTCCGGCGCTCAACCGTTCTGGGATTGCTCGAGGCAACAATTAGAGCGGTTCAGAACTGAACGGCTCTCATGACAACGAGGAATGCCCATCCATGAACATCGCCCAGAACATCGCTGCCGGCCTAGACCGGATCCTCACCATGGAAGTGGTGCGCGTCACCGAGCGGGCCGCCGTCGCGGCCGCCAGGCTGCGCGGGCGCGGTGATGAGAAGGCGGCCGACCAGGTGGCCGTCGACGCGATGCGCCAGGAGCTCAATCGCCTTGCCATCAAGGGCACGGTGGTGATCGGCGAGGGCGAGCGCGACGAGGCGCCGATGCTCTATATCGGCGAGGAGGTCGGCACGGGCAAAGGCCCGGCGGTTGACATCGCGCTCGATCCGCTGGAAGGCACCACGATCTGCGCCAAGAACCTGCCCAACGCGCTTGCGGTCATCGCCATCGCGGAAAAGGGCAGCCTGCTGTTCGCGCCCGACGTCTATATGGACAAGATCGCGATCGGCCCCGGCTATCCGGAAGGCCTGATCGACATCGACGCTTCGCCGGCCGAAAACCTCGCCAACCTGGCCAAGGCCAAGGGCGTGGCCGTCTCCGACATCACCGCCTGCATCCTCGACCGGCCGCGCCACGCCAGGCTGATCGACGCGGTGCGCGCCACGGGCGCGGCGATCCGGCTGATCGGCGACGGCGATGTCGCCGGCGTCATCCACACCACCGATCCCGACGAGACCGGCATCGACATCTATCTCGGCACGGGCGGCGCGCCGGAAGGCGTGCTGGCCGCGGCAGCACTTCGCTGCACTGGCGGGCAGATGCAGGGCCGGCTGATCCTCGACACGCCGGAGAAGGTGGCGCGGGCTGGGAAGATGGGCATTTCCGATCCGAAGCGGGTCTATCGCGCCCAGGACATGGCGCGCGGCGACGTGCTGTTCGCGGCGACCGGTGTCACCGACGGCAATCTGCTCGACGGGGTGAAGTTCGGCCGCACCTTCATCACCACTCACACCATCGTGCTGCGCTCGTCCTCGCGCACGGTGCGCGAGATCAAGGCGCGCCACCAGGATCTGGATAAGTTCTGATTTCGCCCACTTGGGCGCCACCGCGGCGTTCCGGGGAAAAACCTTCCACACTTATCCCCGGATTGCTCGCTTACGCCGAATTGCTCCCGCCGTCGCATATTGATATCTGCCCAAGATGATGTGCAGACGGCGCGTCGCATGAACGGCGAGAAACGGTTCTTCCTCGATGTCAGGCAGTCGGCGACCGGTGTTTCCTGGCAACACCGGCTGACCGAGCGGCAGGACATGGCTGCCTTAGCGATCGCGCAGGGCCACGGCGTGCCCGACATCGTCGCACGGGTGCTTGCCGGGCGTGGCGTCAGCGCGGAGCAGGCCGAGCGCTTCCTTGACCCGACTATTCGCGAGCTTCTGCCGAATCCGGCATCGCTGACCGATATGGAGAAAGCGGCGGCGAGGCTCGCCGATGCGATCGTCACCCACGAGAAAGTGGCGATCTTCGGCGACTACGATGTCGACGGCGCCGCCTCGTCGGCGCTCCTGAAACGCTTTCTCACGCATTTTTCCGTGCCGTCCGAAATCTATATCCCAGACCGCATCTTCGAGGGCTACGGGCCCAATCCGGAAGCGATGCGCGAGCTGATCTCTCGCGGCGCGAAGCTGATCGTCACCGTCGATTGCGGCACCAACAGCGCGACGTCGATCGAGGCGGCCAGGGAAGCCGCCGCCGACGTCGTGGTGCTCGACCACCACCAGGTTGGCGGCCCGCTGCCGGCGGCGAACGCGGTGGTCAATCCCAATCGCGAGGACGATTTGTCGGGGCAGGGGCACCTGTGCGCCGCCGGCGTCGTCTTCCTATGCCTTGTCCAGACGGCAAAGCTGTTGCGCGAAAGGCTGCCGAATACCACACCGATCGATCTGCTTTCGCTGCTCGACCTCGTGGCGCTGGCCACGGTCTGCGACGTGGTGCCGCTCACCGGGGTCAACCGCGCCTTCGTGGTCAAGGGGCTGCAGGTGGCGCGCCAACAGAGGAATGAGGGGCTGGCGGCGCTGGCGCGGGTTTCGCGCATCGGCGAGCCCATCAACACCTTCCATCTCTCCTTCCTGATCGGGCCGCGCATCAATGCCGGCGGCCGTATCGGCGATGCGGCGCTCGGCAGCCGGCTTTTGGCCACCGACGATCCCGTCGAGGCGGCAAGCATCGCCGAGACGCTCGACCGGCTGAACCAGGAACGGCAGCAGATGGAGCAGGAGATGCTGGCGCAGGCGCGCGCCGAGGCCGATGCCGAGCTTGCCGGCGGCAACGGTCCCGCCGTCATCGTCACCGCCAGCAACAGCTGGCATCCAGGCATCGTCGGGCTGATCGCCTCGCGGCTCAAGGATTATGCGCGCCGGCCGGCCTTCGCCATCGCCTTCAATTCGACCGGCATCGGCACGGGCTCCGGCCGTTCGGTGACCGGCTTCGATCTCGGCCGGCTGGTCCGCGAGGCGGCGGATGCCGGGCTGATCGTCAAGGGCGGCGGCCATGCGATGGCGGCAGGCATCACCGTCGAGCGCGCCAAGCTAGGCGAGTTGCGCGCCTTTTTCGAGGAGCGCGCCGCGGCCGATGTGTTCCGGCTGCAGAACGAGGAAAGCCTGGCGATCGACGGCGCCCTGGCCGCCGAGGGCGCCACGATCGCGCTGCTCGACGCGCTGGAGAAAGTCGGGCCGTTCGGCGCCGGCCACATCGCGCCGGTGTTCGTGCTGCCGCGCCACCGCCTGACCGACGCGCGCGCGATCGGAACCAATCACATTCGCGTCGACCTGCAGTCGCAAAGCGGCGGCAACATCCAGGCGATCGCCTTCCGTGCCGTCGATACCGCGCTCGGCGAGTTCCTGTTCAAGAACAGAGGCAAGACCGTGCACATCGCCGGCTCGCTGTCGGGCAATTACTGGAACGGCAACCGCACGGTGCAGTTTCGCATCAGCGATGCGGCGCTGAGCTGAGGCATGTTCCTCCAGAATTGGTATCGCCCGCAACGTTGACACCGATCCTGTTCGCGCAGACCCTGCCTTTGGTACTGTTCACTGTTCATCGTTCCGGGGGGATGGGATGCACAGAATTGCGACGGCCTTGGCCGTATTCATAGTCGTCACCGTCGCTGCCACTCTGCGGCCATCCTCTTCGCTGGCGCAGGGAAACTGCTCACCCATCACATTTCCGGGCGGAGAAAACAGCGTCGTTCTGAACGGCATCGCGCCGCCGGAGGATGGTCCATGCTACCGGCTGGCTGCCGAGATCGGCGACGAAGTCACCTTGAAGGTCCTTCGCGGCGTCAACACCGTCTTTGCCATTGTCGATGTGCAGGACGCGCAGGATCGTTTCACCTTTGTGGCGCAGAAGGAGAGCTACCGGATCAATGTCGGCCAGTTGATGCGCGCGGCGAAGCCGCAGAAGTTCCGCATATCAATCACCCGCAGCGCAACCGCCTCGGCATGGCCCGTTTTCAAATCCTCGGATCCCGACCGGGTTCAGACGGAAAAGGTTGCCGCCGATCGGGCAGGGCGCATCACGCTAGCTTGCAACAAGCTGGTCGGGTGGGGCTTGGGTATGTCGCTTTATGACTATACCGGCAAAGCGCTCGGTCGGACGGATGAACAGGAATATCCCGTCAAGCTGGTTGTTGCTCACCAGAGTGACGGCAGCAGCTTCGATGTCAGCATGCATTATTTCGAACCGGACAGGGCCTGGGTCCTGTCGGGCGACGCTCCGTCGGGCTTTGTCGAAGCCCTGGGCGCGGGTTCACTCCTGACGCTTGAAAACGGTCGCGGCGAAAAAATTGCCGAGTTCGACCTGAAAGGCGTGGCGGGCTTCGAGCGCGCGGTCCACGAGACATGCGGCCCTGGGAATCTGCAGGTTGCCGCGGCAAGTGAATCTCCGCCCGACAAGACAGCAGGCGAAGGCTCAACGTCTGGCAGCGCGACCACTCCGTCTACCGGCGCCGGCCAAGCTTTCCGCGATTGCGAGAATTGTCCGGAGATGATGCCTTTGTCGCCCGGCACCTTCATGATGGGCGCCAGCAAGAAGGAAGTCCGCCAGCTCAAATATGTCAATTGGTCGCTGCCGCAGCACCAAGTGACGATCGCGCATCCTTTTGCCATCGGCCGCTACGAAGTCAGCGTTGGAGAGTTCGACGCCTATGTGAAGGAGAGCGGAGTAAAAGTCGGCGGCAAATGCGGTGTCCGCGTGATGGAGAGCGGAGAGTTTGCCTTCAAATACAGCGGCACGCTTTCCCCGGGCGGCGACAAGGGAAGCGATGCCCCATATGTGATCTACATTGCCGATGGGTCGTACGCTCAGCCCGGCCTGCCTGTCACATCAAAGCGGCCCGCAACCTGCGTTTCGCGCAACGAAATCAAGGGATATCTCGACTGGCTAAGCAAAAAGACCGGGCGCCACTATCGGCTGCCGACCGAAGCCGAGTGGGAATATGCCTATCGGGCGGGGGTCGATACGATCGCCCATTGGGGCGACGATCTGAAGAGGGCCTGCGAATACGCCAATTTCGGGGACCGCAAGTCCGGGTATCAGGCCGGCATGGCCGCGACGTGCTCGGAGAAGATCCAGCCAGGCTGGACAGCTGAAGTCGGTAGCTACAAGCCCAACCCCTGGGGCCTTTATGACATGGCCGGTAACGCGCAGGAGGCGGTCGAGGATTGCTTCCACGACAGCTACAACGGCGCGCCAAACGACGGCTCGGCCTGGATGGAAGGCGATTGCGCGCTCTTTGTCGCGCGCAGCGGCGACTTCGAGCTGACACAATTTTCGATGCGCGCCTCAGAGCGGCTGCTCTTTGGCTATGTCGAAGGCCACGATGACGGCATGTGGACGCGGGCAGACGGCTCCGACGAGCGTTTCAACGTGATGGGGTTTCGGATTGCCGTCTCTCTCGCCGCACAATGAGACGCCGGCCAGGAATGGTCACACCAGGACGGACTGCAGGCGGGTCAGTTCGCTGATCTGGGACATCGTCGCCTGGTAGCCGAGGCTGATCGCCTCGTCGGCGCGGTGGAATTCCGTGAGGCCGATATGGCTGAGTTTCGGCTGCAGCGACATGTCGGGCGGATCGCCGGCCAGCCTGGCGCGCGAAATCCGGTCCTGGATGATGTTGAAGGCCTCGACCATGACGCCGGTGATGCCAAGGCGGCTCTGGTGCGACTGGGGATTGACCTGGCCGGGGCGCGGCGCGTCTTTCTCGACGACCAGCTCGCCAGCGCTGTGCTTGATGACTGCGGCGCGTCCGAACAAATCGTAATGCAGGTTGACTGCCACGACGAGCGGCTGCTCGTAGGCGCGGCAGACCGAGACCGGCACCGGATTGACCAGCGCGCCGTCAACCAGCATGCGGCCGTTGCAGGCCACCGGCTCGAAGACGCCGGGCAGCGCATAGGAAGCGCGCATGGCGGTGACGAGCGAGCCGCTCGACAGCCAGATCTCGTGGCCGGTGCGGATTTCGGAAGCAACGGCGACAAAGGGTTTCGACAGGTCGTCAAAGCGGGCGCCTTCGAGATGCTCGCGCAGACGCTGATCGAGCTTCATGCCGCCGAACAGACCACTGCCGCGCAGATTGAAATCGAGCAGGCCGAAGATGCGCCGCTTGGTCAGGCTCCTGGCGAACTCTTCCAGCTCGTCGAGCTTGCCGGCCAGGTAGCAGCCACCGACCAGGGCACCGACCGAGGTGCCGGCGATCATCGACACTTCGATGCCGGCTTCGTCGAGCGCGCGCAGCACGCCGATATGAGCCCAGCCGCGCGCGCAGCCGCCGCCGAGCGCCAAGGAGATGCCGGTCTTCCTGCCGGGGTTAGGATCGGGCAAGCCGCCGGACGATGCGGGACCGTTGGCCTCCCGAACGTCAGGTTTGCTGCGCAATGACGCCCATTCGAGCATCACGATCTCCCTTGTCCCATATCCCTTCTACCAAAAGGATATTTGAGAATAGTGAATCTGCGTGGTTTGTGAATATTGAATGGTTCACACCGGCTTCCGATACGTCTGGTCCGTATCGAACAGCGGCTTGCTGCCATCGTCGGCAAGCGTCGCCTTGCCGTCGTTGAACCCCACCGTCCGATAAAAGCAGGAACGCCGACCGGTGTGACAAGTTGCGTCGTGGCCCAAAACTTTGACGCGCAACCATATCGCGTCCTGGTCACAATCCGTGCGCATCTCGACGACGTGCTGGAAATTGCCGGAGGTCTCGCCCTTCTTCCAAAGCGTGCTGCGCGAGCGCGACCAGTAATGGGCAATGCCGGTTTCGAGCGTCAGCGCCAGCGCGTCGGCGTTCATATGGGCGACCATCAACAGCATGCCGTCAGCAGCGTCCGTCACGACGACGGTGACGAGGCCCGCGGCATCGAAGCGCGGAGAAAGAACAGAACCTTCCTCCAGCGCTTTCTTGTCTGACGGAGCTTTCGGGAACTGCAGTGCCGGTAGTTCTTTGTTTTGGACCATGATCTTATCCGAAAACCGGTCTCCACTTTCGCTGACGCGGTCCTTCGGTTCGGGATGATGGTCCGCCGGCCGGTCATCAGCCGCCGGCGCGCACCATGGTGACGAAGCGGACCTGCTCCTCGGGCGTGTCCTTGAAGACGCCTGTGAAAGTGGAGGTCAGCGTCGTCGAATCCTGCTTGCGGATGCCGCGCATGGCCATGCACATATGCTCGGCCTCGAGCATGACGGCGACGCCGCGCGGGTTGAGCACGTCCTGGATGACGCCGGCAATCTGCGCGGTCATTGCCTCCTGCGTCTGCAGGCGATGCGCAAAGATGTCGACGACGCGTGCGATCTTGGACAAGCCGACGACCTTGCCGTCGGGCAAATAGCCGACATGCGCCTTGCCGATGATCGGCACCATATGGTGCTCGCAATGCGAATGGAATTTTATGTTCCTGACGATGACGAGATCGTCATAGCCAGCAACTTCCTCGAAGGTGCGGCCGAGCTCGTCGGCCGCGCACATATCATAGCCGTTGAACATTTCGCGGAAGGCCTTGGTGACACGCTTGGGCGTGTCAACCAGCCCTTCGCGGTCCGGATTGTCGCCGGTCCAGCGCAACAGCGTGCGCACGGCGGCCTCGACCTCGGCCTCGCTCGGCCGGTCGGTGACCGGCTTTTCCATATATTCGGACGGGGGCATGATTTTCTTGATGACGGCATCCATAAAGGCGTCTCCCGTAGTCCCACTCAAAGGTGGAACGAGTTGAACGGACCACGACCTTTTGGGTGAAAATCGCCCATTTCCATCCCGCAAGCGGCGTGAACATGTGGGCACGGACAATGGCTTGTCGTCGCCTTGTCGATGCCCGACTGCCACCATTATATATGGTTCTGGCGGAGCGAAAGGAAGACGCGAGAGCGGCAAAGCCTGTTCGCTGGGCGGCGACGGATTGGAAAAATATGATCGACGACGTCTACAATGCGAAAATTCTCGGCTTCGCCGGAAACATCGGGCGGATCGGCCGCCTCGACGACGCCGACGCGACGGCCAGGGCGCATTCCAAATTGTGCGGCTCGACCGTCACCGTCGACCTCAAGATGGACGGCGACGTGGTCACCGATTTCGCGCATGATGTGAAGGCCTGCGCGCTCGGCCAGGCGTCCTCCTCGATCATGGCCCAGCATGTGGTAGGCGCCAGGGCCGACGAATTGCGTGCCGTGCGCGAGACCATGCTGAAGATGCTGAAGGAAAACGGCGCGCCGCCGGAAGGCCGCTTCGCCGACCTCAAATATCTGGAACCGGTGCGCGACTACAAGGCGCGCCACGCCTCCACCATGCTGACCTTCGACGCGGTGGTCGACGCGATCGGCCAGATCGAGAAGAAGCGCGCCGGACAGGCGGCTTGAGGACAGAGCTTAGGCCGCTCCCCTGGTTACAGCGAATTCACTTCTCACCCAGTCGGCAAAAGCTTTGGCCGGTTCCGGCAGGTTCTTCAGACTCCTGGCCACCAGCCAGTAGGCGCCGGAAGCGACATCGATAGCGAACGGCTTGATCAAGGTGCCTGACGCGAGCTCTTCGCCGACCTGCAGGAGATCGCCGAGCGCCACCCCATGGCCGAGCAGCGCGGCCTGTTTGGAAAGCGAGACGTCGGTCAGCATCGGGCCGCGCGCGGGGACCGCCTCGGCGGGCACGCCGGCCGCCTGGAACCAGCGCGCCCAACCCTGGCGATTTTCCTCATGCAGCAGCGTGTAATGGCGAAGGTCGATCGGCTTTTCCAGGGGAGGGCCGGCGGCAAGCAGCGCCGGCGACAGGACCGGTGAATCGACGGTAGAGGCCAAGTGCTCGGCCTCGCTGCGCGGCCATGAGGTGGCATGAGCGCTGAAACGCAAGGCGAGCTCAGGCTGGTCGCTGCGGAACTCGATCGGCCGTGGATCGACTTCAAGGGAAACGTCGATATCGGGCCGAAGTTGGCGAAAGCGATTGAGCCGTGGCACCAGCCACACCGCGGCGAGCGACGGTTCGACGCTGACGCGCACGACGGCTTGCGCCGGCGAGGCCGCGAGCTCCGAAAGCACGCGATCGATATCGTCGAAGCTTCTGATCAGTCGGCCAAGCAGCCGATGTCCCGCATCCGTCAGTTCGACGCGGCGATGGAGGCGCAGGAACAGCGGTCTTCCCAGAAAGATCTCGAGCTCGCGTATCTGCCGGCTGATGGCGGCCTGCGAGACATAAAGCTCCTCTGCCGCCCGGCTGAAGCTCAAATGCCGGCCGGCCGTCTCGAAGCTTCTCAATGCCGTCAGCGGCAGGCGGCCGCGCTTCATTCGCATAACCTCAAGTTATCCGAGACGGAAATTATACTCGTTTGAGGAGGAAGGCCAGCGGCAGTCTAATCCGCGTGAAAGGAGATCTGCCATGAACGAGTTCCTGGCCATTTTCAGCGACGTGATACGGATCGCGACCTTCCAATGGCATGGTGGAGTCGTGCGCGGAGGCCACCATGACTGCCGTGATCTTCCTCCTCACCACCGCCCATGGAGCGGCAGCCATGCCATCCGGCGCTCCAGGCCTTGAGGGCATTGCGTTTCAACGTCGAAGCCCACATCTATCGCGCAGTGAAACAGGCTGCGGAGCGATGAGCGACCATCACGGACATACGCACCGGCCGATCCAGCGGGGACGCAATTGGCCGGGGCCATGGCGCAAGACGCCCGGGCGCATCCTGGGCACGTCGCTCGTGCGCCTCTATCAGCTGACGCTCTCAGGCTTCGTCGGCAACAGCTGCCGGCACCTGCCGACCTGTTCCGAATATGCGCATGAGGCGATCGCTCGCCACGGCCTGTGGGCCGGCGGCTGGATGGGCCTGTTCCGGGTGTTGCGCTGTGGGCCATTTGGAACGCATGGCATCGACCGCGTGCCGGAGGTGCTTGCGGCGCGCTATGTCTGGTTCATGCCCTGGCGCTATTTACAAATCGGCAAGAAGCGAGGCAACCCCGAAATCTGATTGCTTCGCCGTTACGCCCGGACTGTAACGGTCCGGTAAGGTTAACGCGAAGCTGCACAAACACTGCCCATTTGAGACAAAATCGAGACAAGTCGCCTCGCTAAGCCGCTCCCGCAATCTCAGACCGGAGTGACTTCGCCATGCGCCAGATGGACCGCTATCCCTTCATTTTTGCCATCGTCCTTTTTCTTCTGGCCTGGATGCTCGGCTTGCCGGTGCGGGCGCAATCGGCGCCGCTCAACGACATCCGCTGCACGCTGATCCAGGATGCGCAAAGCGGCGCAACGCTTTACCCGGACGGCGTCTGCGACCAGCGCGTCAGTCCGGCCTCGACGTTCAAGGTACCCCTGGCGCTGATCGGCTACGATGCCGGTATCCTGAGCGACGCGCATACGCCGAGCTGGGACTACAAGCCGGAATTCAAGGCGGCGAAGCGCGACCAGAAGACTGTCGATCCGACGATCTGGGAACGCGATTCCATCGTCTGGTACTCGCGCGAGATCACGCGGCGGCTCGGCGCCGAGAAGTTCGCCGGCTACGTTTCGAAATTCGGCTATGGCAACAAGGACGTCTCGGGCGATGCCGGCAAGGACAATGGACTGACGCAATCCTGGGTCAATTCCTCGCTGGAGATATCGCCTGTCGAGCAGACGGAATTCCTGCGCCAGCTGCTCGCCGGCAAGATGCCGGTGTCGATGAAGGCGCATGAGATGACCAGGGCGATCCTCCCGACCTTCACGGCAGGGGACTGGACGGTGCAAGGCAAGACTGGCAGCACCAGGCTCGGCCAGGACGGCAAGCGCTCGCTCGGCTGGTTCGTCGGCTGGGCCGAGAAGGACGGCCGAAAGATCGTCTTTGCCAGGCTGGTCGTGGACACGAAACGCACCAACACGCCGAAGGGGCTCGCGACGCGGGCGGCTTTCCTGAAGGATCTGCCGCAACTGGTGAAGTAGTTTTTCTCAGACGCTGCGGCGGGAGCGCAGGATGTGCTCGCCGGAATTGCTTTTGGTGCTAGGAGACCTGGCAAAGCGCGCGGCAATTTCGCGGTTGTCGAGGTCTTCGATGCCGTCGAAGCCGAGATCGGCGAGGGCCTTTGCCAATTCATCGGGAACGAAGAAGCTGATCCAGGGCTCGCCGATGGTCGCGACGCGCGCGGCATAGAAGGCATGCGTCTCCCGGCCCGCGGCGTCACGATTCCCGGCCGGCTCGCTGTAGTCGAAGACGACTTCTGAGCCGGCGACGCCGGCAATGTAGCCAAGCGTGGCAAAAATCGCTTCGCGCGTCAGGTAGGGCACGACTCCCAGCCAGATGAAGAAGCTCGGCTCGGTCGTTTTCAGACCAGCCGCCGCCAATTCGCCTGCCAGACTCTGGCGTTCGAAATTGACCGGCACGAAGGCGGCGCCGGCCGGTTCGGCAAGACCGGCCTCGGCGATGCGTTGGCGTTTCCAGGCCTGTGTGGCCGGATGATCGACCTCGAACACTGTGACGTCCGCATACGGATTGCGCAGCGAGAAGGTGTCGAGGCCGGCGCCAAGCACCACGACCTGGCGCACGCCGCGCCGCACCGCCGCCGCCAGCCAGTCTTCGGCAAGGCGAGCGCGTGAGGCAACGAACAGGCGCATGCGACGGCCATGCTCGTCTTCCTGCGAGAGTTCCCCGGCGTTCGGCGCGGCCTCGCCCAGAATCGCGAGCGCGTAGGGATCGCGAAACAGCGCCGCCTGCGGTGAAAACTGATGAAGGGCCCTCAAGCGCGCGACGCGCAGGGCGGTTCGGCTGGGCGATGCGTCTTCCATACCTATATACAAACCGCGTCGCGCGGCGTTCACAAGCCCGCGCGAAGCGCCTGCGACATCGCTGGCGACATTTCCTGACGGCCGCTCTTTACCTGACGCGGCACTGCCTCTAAAACCGCGCCGCTTGCCGGACGCCTCCGGCTAAACCCTCTGCATGCCGCAACGCATCCTGTGGCCCGCATTTTCACCACCCGCGCTCGTTTGCGGGACTGGATAGGAGAACTCTGATGCCGAATTCCGTTTCCCTGACATTTCCCGATGGTTCGATCCGCGACTACGATGCGGCGCTGACCGGTGCCGGCCTTGCCGAATCGATCTCAAAGTCGCTGGCCAAGAAGGCTGTCGCCTACAGCCTCGACGGCACCGTCCGCGACCTCTCCGATCCGCTCGGCACGTCCGGCAAGGTCGAGATTATCACCCGCGAGGATCCGCGCGCGCTGGAGCTCATCCGCCATGATGCGGCGCATGTGCTGGCCGAGGCCGTGCAGGAGCTTTGGCCGGGAACGCAGGTGACCATCGGGCCGGTGATCGAGAACGGGTTCTACTACGACTTTGCGCGCAACGAGCCGTTCACGCCGGACGATTTTCCGGTGATCGAGAAGAAGATGCGCGAGATCATCCAGCGCAACAAGCCGTTCACCAAGGAGGTCTGGTCGCGCGAGAAGGCGAAGAAGGTGTTCGCCGACAAGGGCGAGCGCTACAAGCTCGAGCTGATCGACGCCATTCCGGAAGATCAGGACCTCAAGATCTACGCGCAGGGCGACTGGTTCGACCTCTGCCGCGGTCCGCATATGGCTTCGACGGGGCAGATCGGTAACGCCTTCAAGCTGATGAAGGTGGCCGGCGCCTATTGGCGCGGCGACTCGAACAACCCGATGCTGACGCGCATCTACGGTACCGCCTGGGCTGACCAGGCGCAGCTCGACGCCTATCAGACGCTGTTGGAGGAGGCCGAGAAGCGCGACCACCGCAAGCTCGGCCGCGAGATGGACCTGTTCCATTTCCAGGAAGAGGGCCCGGGCGTCGTCTTCTGGCACGCCAAGGGCTGGAAGATGGTGCAGAACCTGATCAACTACATGCGCCGCCGCCTGGACGAGCATGGCTACCAGGAAGTCAACGCGCCGCAGGTTCTGGACAAGAGCCTGTGGGAGACGTCGGGGCACTGGGGCTGGTATCGTGACGCGATGTTCAAGGTTACGGTTGCTGGCGACGATACCGACGACGACCGCGTCTTCGCGCTGAAGCCGATGAACTGTCCCGGGCACGTGCAGATCTTCAAGCATGGGTTGAAGTCTTACCGGGAACTGCCCGTGAAACTTGCAGAGTTCGGCAATGTGCATCGCTACGAGCCATCCGGCGCGCTGCACGGGCTGATGCGCGTGCGCGGCTTCACGCAGGACGACGCGCATATCTTCTGCACCGAGGAGCAGCTCGCCGCCGAGTGTCTGCGCATCAACGATCTGATCCTGTCGACCTATGCCGATTTCGGCTTCGACGAGGTCAGCGTGAAGCTGTCGACGCGGCCGGACAAGCGCGTCGGCACCGACGAGGCCTGGGACCATGCCGAGGCGATCATGAGCAATGTGTTGGATACGATCCGCACACGCTCCGGCAACCGCATCAAGACCTCGATCAAT
Organism: Mesorhizobium sp. WSM3859; assembly: GCF_002295065.1. Taxonomy (GTDB): domain Bacteria; phylum Pseudomonadota; class Alphaproteobacteria; order Rhizobiales; family Rhizobiaceae; genus Mesorhizobium. Next base: position 103,410 of record NZ_NSGG01000001.1, on the reverse strand, counting down.
CCGGGCGAGGGCGCCTTTTACGGACCGAAATTCGAATATGTGCTGAAGGACGCCATCGGCCGCGAATGGCAGTGCGGCACCACGCAGGTCGACTTCAACCTGCCGGAACGCTTCGGCGCCTTCTATATCGGCTCGGATTCGGAAAAGAAGCAGCCGGTCATGGTGCATCGCGCCGTCTGCGGCTCGATGGAGCGCTTCCTCGGCATCCTGATCGAGAACTATTCCGGCCATTTCCCGCTGTGGTTCGCGCCGCTGCAGGTGGTGGTGGCGACCATCACCTCGGATGCGGATGAATACGCCTTGAAAGTCGTCGACCGGTTGAAGGCCGCGGGGCTGCTCGCCGAACCCGACCTTCGCAACGAGAAGATCAACTACAAGGTGCGCGAGCATTCGCTCGCCAAGGTTCCGGTCATCCTCGTCTGCGGCAAGCGCGAGGCCGAGGAGGAAACCGTCAATGTCCGCCGGCTGGGCTCCCGCGACCAGGAATCGCTAAAGCTCGACGACGCGGTGAAGGTACTCGCCGACGAGGCTGTCTCGCCGGATCGCAAGCGTCGCGCGGCGGCCTGACATACCAGCACTTTCTAAAATGGCGGTGGCGTGGTCCACCGCCATTTTCACACGCCTGTCACGCCAGCCTTGTAACCAGCCGCCATGCTCAAGCTGAAACTGCGGGAACGACGTTTTCCCGAGCTTTCCTACGCCAACCCGGACCAGCCGAGGCTGACGCGGTGGTTCATCCATTCCGTCGAAGGCCTGTCGGGCCGCGACCGCTTTGCGGTGCTCTATGAATTTTGGCGCCGCCAGGTGGTGCCGACCGGCGATCGCGTGTTCAGCCGCATGTTGGAATTGATCGACGTTAAGGTCCACAACGCCGTTCAGTGGCCGCCGGCAGCCCTGCCGGAGACGCCGCTGGTCATCATTGCCAACCATCCCTTCGGCATCGGCGACGGCATTGCGGTGCTGTCGCTTGTCGAGCAACTGGGCCGCCCGTTCCGCGTCATGATCCACAAGGACCTGCTCAGGATCCGCGAGATGGAGCCTTATTCGCTGCCTGTCGATTTCTCCGAGACGAAGGAAGCGCTGAAGAACAACATGGCGATGCGCCATGAAGCGGTGCGGCTGCTGAAGGAAGGCGTCACCATAGTGATCTTCCCCGCAGGTGGTGTCGCCACCGCGCCCAAGGTCTTTGGTCATGCCATCGACCTGCCATGGAAGATGTTCCCGGCAAAGCTGGTGCAGGAGGCCCAGGCCTCTGTCATCCCGATGCACTTTTCCGGCCAGAACGGCCGCCTGTTCCACCTCGTCAGCGGCCCGATGAACATGGCCGAGCGCGATAACCGCGTGGCCAAATTTATCGGCAGGACATCGCTGACGCTGCGCCTTTCCTTGCTTATCCGCGAGTTCGCCCGTTTGTCGGGCAAGGCGATCGAGGTGCGCATCGGCGATGTGCTGACATGGACCGACCTCGAGCCGCTGCGCGACCGCAAGGCGCTGCTCGATCGGCTCTATCGCGCGGTGTTCGACCTGGCTGCGCCTTCTGTGCAACGCGGCCGCGTGCCGTTCCTGCCGAAGCGGATGCGCAAGGCGGCCTGAAGGCGTGAGCTTGTTTTAGTCCGCGCCTTCCTCGGGATCGATGGCGGACTGTTCATTGGCCAGAACCTCGATTTCCTGGTTCTGCCCGGCAACGACCGCGAAATCCTTCTGATAGATGCGGTCGCGGTTCTTGGCGATGATGGTGTACTGGCCTTCGGCCAGCACCATAGAGGCGAAGGCGCCGACCGCTTCCTTGATCGGATCGCCGCTCTCGTTGAGCAGCGACCAGGATGTGTCGGCGATGGCTTCGCCGCCAGGCTCGCGCACCAGCTTCATCGTCATCTCGGCCGCCCGGTGCTCGACGGTCGCCTCGGTCAGCTTTCCGGCCTCGACGCGGATATCGGAGCGGATCACGGCGTTGACCGCGCCATAGGTGGAGACGACGTGGTAGGTGCCGGCGTTCAGCCGCACCACGGTGTTCGGCGCCACGTCGGGGGCGATTAGCGCCCGGTCGCCATTGGCGGCGGGATGGTCTTCATAGATCGAGAAGCGCAGCTTCTTCGACTGGATGGGCGCGCCGCCCGATGTCACCGCGTCGAGCTTGAGGCCGCCGGCGTCGAGGACGAGGCTTTCGCGCCTGGCGTCCTTGCCGACGGTGATGCGCTTGGTGGCGCCGGCGCGTCCATAAGAGGCGTGGACGAGATAGCTGCCGGGGGCGAGCTGGAATACGGCCGTGCCGCCATGCGCGGACGCCACCATCGGAAGCTTGCCGTCGCTGGACGGCTGAGGTTTGAACACTCGCCAGACAATGCCGCGGGTGATGTCGGCGCCCTTGTCGGTCAGTTGCGCCGACAGGGTGATGGCGCCGCCATTGCCGAGCGCCAGCGGTGCTCCTGTCTTCGGCGTCGCGTAGCTCGAAATGCCTGGAAGCTTGATGTCGCCGACATCGTTGGCGTTCTGGGCCAGCGCGAAGGAAACCGGCACCGCGAACAACGCAGCGACGAGTGCGATCACGAAAAGGCGCAGGGTCCCCTCAAACATGCCTTGCGTTGAAGCCCAAGGCGGTGGCAATTTCAAGGCCTAGAAGCGCGTCGGCCTGCGCGGCGGCTTCTTATCCGGCGCAAAACGCCACCGCCCGAGCCGCCCGACATCCCGATGGCGTGCTTCAGCTCAAAATTGAATACTATAGAATGCTGAGGAGACTTGCGCCCATGGCGTCGCCGATCATCGACTTCCTGCTCACCCGCAATTCCGCGCCGATCCCGGACCTCAAGGAACCGGCGCCGAGCGATGCCGAGATCGCGACGATGATCGCGGCTGCCTCGCGCGTCCCCGACCATGGCCGGCTCGAGCCCTGGCGCTTCATCCTCTATCGCGGTGAGGCGCGGGTCGAGATCGGCAAGAAGCTGGCAGCACTTGCCGAGCAGCGCGAGGGGCCGTTGCCGGAGGGCAGGCGCAATCAGGAACTGGCGCGCTTCTCGCGCGCGCCGCTGGTGATCGGCGTCGTGTCGGTGCCGAAGGAGAGCCCGAAGATCCCGCAATGGGAGATGTTCCTGTCGGGCGGCATGGCGGCCATGAACCTGATGATCGCGGCCAACGCGTTGGGCTACGGCACCAACATGATCAGCAACTGGTACTCCGATGTGCCGGAGGGTAGGGCGATCCTCGGGCTCTCGCCGCAGGAGCGGGTCATTGGTTTCGTTCATATCGGCTCATATCAGGGGCCGGCGCCGGACCGGCCGCGGCCGGATCCGGCAAAGCTTTATGCCGACTACACCGGTCCCTGGGCCGGTTAGAGCCGTATGGACTATGGCAACGTCAGCGATATCTTCTCGATGAGAAGACTGCGCTGGGGAAGGAAATAGCGCAGGGAACATACTGCAGAGACGGTTCATGATTGCGAAACTGATTCTCCAGACATTCGTGTGGTTCGGTGTGATGGGCGCGCTGATGTTCGTGTCTGCCGGCACGATGCACTGGTGGGGTGCCTGGGTCTATCTGGTGCTGATGGTCGGGCTCAGCCTGACGCTGGGCGTTGCGCTCGCCCGGCGTGATCCAGGCCTGATGAATGAGCGGTTGAGCCCGCCGATCCAGAAGGACCAGGCAGCGGCGGACAAGATCCTGCTTTCGATACTGCTTCTCGCAATCTTCGCCTGGCTTGCCCTGATGGGCCTCGATTTTCGCTTCGGCTGGTCGGCGGTACCTGCTTGGGTACAGGCAGTCGGCGCGGCGGTGCTGCTGATCAGCATTTGGGTTTGCTACCTGACGATGATCGAGAACAGCTTCGCCGCACCTGTCGTGAAGATCCAGGACGAGCGCGGACAGAAGGTGATCACCACGGGTCCCTACGCCTATGTTCGCCACCCGATGTACAGCGGCGCCATCCTTTTCTTTGCCGGCACGGCGCTATTGCTCGGCTCCTGGTGGGGACTGGCGTCAGTGCCTTTCTTCATCGCGCTACTGGCGATCCGTACCTTTATCGAGGAGCAGGCGCTTCGGACCGGCCTGCGGGGCTATGACGATTACGCCGCGCGCGTCCGCTACAAGCTGATCCCGATGGTCTGGTAGAGGCCGTTCAGGCAGATGTGCCCGACGCCTTGGCGCGGGCCAGCAATCGCTCCGCCAGGCGCAGATGCGGGCGGTCGTACATCTTGCCGTCGATGCCGACGACGCCCGGATTTCCCGCCGCCGCGAAGGCATCGACGATCGCCCGAGACCGCTCGACCGCTTCGGCGGATGGCGTGAAGGCGACGTTGATGACCGGCACCTGCGCCGGATGGATCGCCATCTTGCCGGTGAAGCCGTCGCGCTCGGCCTCGCGGCATTCCGTCTCGAAGCTGGCCATGTCGCGGAAATCGGGGAAGACGGTGTCGATAGCAGCGACTTCCGCCGCGCCCGCGGCCAGGATGGTCATGGTACGCGCCAGGCGGAACATGTCGGTATAGCGACCGTTCCCGTCGCGAGCCGCCCGCGCGCCGATCGCGGCCGACAAATCCTCCGCGCCCCAGGTTAGGCCGGCCAGCCGCGCGCTTGTCCCGGCATAACTCGCCGCCGCAAGCACGCCCGCCGCGGTCTCGGTGATGATTGGCAGGATTTTTATGGCTCCGTCCGGCAGCCCGTTCTCGGCCTCATGGACCCGAAGCTTCGCCGCCAATTGCTGGACATCCTGCCCGCTGTTCGACTTGGGCAGCATGATGCCGTCGGGCTTCGCCGGTACAAGGGCCGCGAGGTCGTCGTCGGTGAGGCCGGTGGACAGGTCGTTGACCCGGACATAGGCGGTGGGACCTGTCCGGTGTCTTTTGTCGGAGATGAAACCGGCCGCAACCGCGCGCGCCGCAACCTTGTTCGCGCCGGCGACGGAATCCTCGAGATCGACGATGACCACGTCGGCGCCGGCTCCGAATCCCTTTTCCAGCTTGCGCTCGGAATCGCCGGGCACGAAGAGCAAAGAGCGCATCAGCCAGCCTTCTTCAGCATCATCGCCTGCCTTGTGCATTTGGCGACAAGAACGTCGTTTTGATTGTAGGCGCGGTGCTCGAACTCGACGATGCCGCGATCGGGTTTCGATTTGGACTCGCGCACGGAGACAACCGTCGTCTCGACCCGGATGGTGTCGCCGTGGAAGACGGGGTGCGGGAACACCGTTTCCTTCATGCCCAGATTGGCGACCGTTGTGCCGACCGTGATGTCGTTCACCGAAATGCCGATCATCAGGCCCAGCGTGAACAGGGAGTTGACCAGGGGCCTGCCCCATTCGGTTTTTGAGGCGAAGTCGAAATCGATGTGCAGGGGCTGCGGGTTCAGCGTCATGACCGAAAACAGCATGTTGTCGCTCTCGGTCACAGTCTTGCGCAGCGTGTGGTGGAAGACATGACCGACGACAAACTCTTCCAGATAAAGCCCGGCCATGCTCGATCTCCTCCAATTCCACCGCTTGATAGGCGTTGGCCGCGCCTCCATCAAGCCGGTTAAGAAATATGGTGAACCGTTCGTAAACCATTTCCAGCCTACCGTTCACAGCGGGGCCGGGGACATTCCGGCAAGGGCGTAGCTGGTCGGCATGGTTGTTTCGCACTTTCTAAAATGGATTGATACGGCAAGGGTTTCCGAGCGCGCCGCCGCCGCGAGCGCGCTGGCGCGAGCCTACATCAATTCCGATCTGCCGTTCGAGGATCGCTGCGCCGCCGAGGCGGCGCTGACGCTGCTCCTGGATGACGCTTCCGCCAAGGTGCGCCTGGCGCTCGCCGAGGCACTGTCGATGAGCCATCACGCGCCGCCGCAGGTGATCAGCGCGCTGGCCGCCGATCAGCCGGAAGTGGCGGCGCTGGTGTTGGCGCGTTCGCCGCTGCTTACCGATGCCGATCTGGTCGAGCGCGTCGCCTGCGGCCAGAAGGCGACGCGGACGCTGATCGCCAACCGTCCGGTCGTCTCGATGTCGCTGGCGGCGGCAATCGCCGAGATCGGCGAACCGGAAGCCTGCGCCGTGCTGGTCGGAAACAGCGGCGCGGACATCGCTTCACTCAGCTTCCGCCGCATGGCCGAGCGACATGGCCATCTGCCGCTGGTGCGCGAGGCGCTGATCGCCGATCGGCGCCTGCCGGCCGACTGCCGGCATATGCTGCTGGTCAAGCTCGGCGAGTCGCTGAAGGGGTCGCCGCTGGTGCTGGCGATGATGGGTGCGGCGCGCGCCGATCGCGTCATGCGCGATGCCTGCGTGAAGGCCTCGGTGACGCTGATCGAGGGAACGCGCATGGAAGAGCACGCCGCCCTGATCGAGCATCTAAGGCTGCGCGGCGACCTCACCGCCAGCTTCATCATCCGCACCATTGCCCATGGCAAGGTCGACTTCTTCGGTTCGACGCTGGTGGCGCTGGCCCGACAGTCCGAGCAGAGGGTAACGGCGCTTCTGGCCGGCGGGCACGACGTGGCGCTGCAGGCGCTGTTCCGCAGCGCCGGGCTTGCGCCGGCCACGCATGCCATCATCCTGCGCGCGCTCAAGATCTGGCGCGAGGTGGCCAATGGCCGGCGTGTCGCCGGCGTGCAGGAAGTCAGCTGGCTGATGCTGAAGGAACTCGGCGGCCAATCAGCCGAGGGCGATCTTGCCGGGCTGGTGAAGTCGATCCATCTCGACGCCCTGCGCGAAAACGCGCGCGGACACGCGCTGGCGATTGCCGCCGCCTAGGACACATATCAGGTCTCAGCTGAGTTCCTCGGCAAGTCCGATGAGAACCCCTTCGGGCCCGCGGATGTAGCAGAGCCGATAGACGTCCCTATACCGGACCACTTCGCCGACGAGCTCAGCGCCGCGCTTGCGGAGCCTCTCCAGCGTGTCGTCGATGTCGTCCACGGCGAACATGACACGGAGGTAGCCCAGGGCGTTCACCGGGGACTTGCGGTGATCCGCCACGACCGGTGGCCTGAGGAAGCGGGACAGCTCGAGCCGGCCGTGGCCGTCCGGCATGCGCATCATGGCAATCTCGACATGCTGGTCGCCCAGTCCGGTGACGCGTCCGGCCCATTCTCCTTCGATCGAGGCCCGTCCTTCGAGTTCAAGGCCGAGCTCGCGAAAGAAATCAATCGCCCCGTTCAGGTCTTCGACGACGATTCCGACGTTGTCCATCCGTTTGAGCGCCATGTGTCCAACCTAAAAGTGTCGACCAATCCAACAAGGAACCATTTCCAAACCGGTCCGACCTGAAACGCGACACCCCCCGAATTGTTCAAGCGCGGCCCTTGGCAAAGAAATCCGGATAGTCTTCCATTGCCGCGGCAATGATGCGCAGCGAGGCGGCGATCCGCAGCATTTCGAGCCGATCGCTGCGTTCGCCGATGCTGGCCGCATATTGCCTTGCCACCGCGATGGTCGCGGTCTGCGGCTCGCCCGGCCGCCGGAACAACAATTCACGCGCCAGGCCGCGCAGAAAATTGCCGATAGATTCGACTGTCTCGCGCGGCACTGCGGAATTCAGTTGCGCATGGCGCAGCCGCAGCACCTCCAGCCCGACGGTGACGGCGGCGATGCTGCCGCCAAGAATGGGGTCGCCCCTGCGGCCCGTTCGCTGCACCTGCGGCATCAGTTGGTTGATCCGGTCATAGGCGAGGCTTTCGAAGGCCGAACGCCGAGGTATCCGCTCATGCAGGCAAAGCCGTGCCAGATCCTCGCGCATCGCCTGCGAGATACGCTCCACGGTGACCCAAGGATCGGCGGGCAGCACGACGATGAAGACGCCGATGGCAATCAGGATGCCGACCAGGATCGAGGCCGAGCCCGCGAAGAACGGCCCGGGATCATAGATCATCTGCTGATGCGGGCTGAGGAAGGCGAGGAAGTTGATGGCGAAAGCGGTGGCGACGCCGACATGGCGTGGATTGGCCATGCCGAGCGCCGCAGGCACCAGGATCGGCACCACGAAGAGCGTGAACCAGCCGAAGCCGGGCAGCGCCGGCAGCGCGACCTGGCCGACCAGAAAGGCAAACGGCAACGCGATCAGGGTGCCGGTGAAGAAACCCCAGGCCGACTGCACGGGGTTGGGGCGCGCCGCGAACAGGCTGGAGACGACGGCGACGAGGATAACGGTGCCGGCTGCTTCCGACCATTTGGTCGTCAGCCAGAAGACTGCGACGAGCAGCGTCGCGAGCGCGGCGCGCACGGCGTTGCGCCATGCGGCCTGATAGTCGCGGTGGACGACCAGCGCCGGCTGGCTTCGCTCATTCGATTTCCGGGAGACAGGCGAGCGAAGCGCGTCGAGGCCGTCCAACACCTGCTTCAGCGCTTCGGCAAAATCGCCGGCGATGGTGAGGCGAGTGATGGTGCCCACCTTGTCCTCGGCGCCATCGATTGTACCGGCATCGTTGGGCAGCGCCGGCACCTCTCTGGCCTTGCTCGCGATCGCGTCGAGCCGCGCCACCCAGGGGCCCGTGTCGTCGAGCGCGCCGGGTGTCGCAGCCAGCTCGCCGACAAAGGCTTTCAAGTCGCGTCGCATGGGGATGAGCGCCGCATTCTTTGGCGCGCGGTGGCTGTGCAGCGCACGCGCCGCCGACAGCGCCCATAGAAGCTGACCGATGGTGCGCCGCACCGGGTGGGCGCGGGGGGCGAAACTCGGCGCTTCCAGCCGCGCATAGGTGCGCATTTCAGCGAGCGTCTGGGCGTCGGTGATCAGCTTGCGCTGGAGCGCGGCAAGGCTTGCCGGATCGCCGCCGGAAAAAGCTCCGGACGCATATTCCGCGAGGTCGAGGATGCTGCGCCTCAACCGCGAGATGATGGCGTCGGCCGCGAGCTTGGGCAGGATCAACCGGCTCGTGACGCCGGCGCAGACGATCCCAATCACGATCTCGGCGCACCGGGCGATCGCCAGGTCGACGACGACATGCGGCTGTCCAAGCGCCGGCAGGCTGATGATCATGGCCGTATAACCGGCAAGGGCGGCGCCATAGGCTTCCGGGTTGCGCAGCAGCGACGAAACGAGCGTGCATACGCCGATCCAGAGCGCCAGGACAGTGACCAGCAGCCAAGGGTTGGCGCCGAACAGCGAGGTGATGCCGACCGCGGCAAGGCCGCCCGCCAGCGTGCCGATCAGCCGGTAAAAACCCTTTGCCAGCACCATTCCGGCCACCGGCTGCGCTACGATGAACACCGTCATCATCGCCCATTGCGGATGGTCGAGCTGCAACGCGTAGGTAACAAGCAGCGCAATCAGCCCGGCCGAAACCGTGCGCAAGGCAAAAATCCAGTCGGAACGGGTCGGCTGCGTCAGACCGCTTAACGATGTCTCGACAAGCCCTTTCAGCCGCGTCCAGGTCACATTCGTCTCCGTACCGGAGCCTTTATGGACCAGTCGGCGATCAGATATCCAGCACGTCCGTCTCGGCGAATTCGGCGTGCTCCTGGATGAAGCGGAAGCGGGCCTCGGGCTTGGTGCCCATCAGCGCGTCGACTGCATCCTTGGTGGCCTGCTCGGCTTCGATCACATCGACCCGCAGAAGCGTGCGCTTCTTCGGATCCATCGTGGTCTCCTTGAGCTGCGAGGCCATCATCTCGCCCAAGCCCTTGAAGCGGCCGATCTCGACCTTGCCGCGTCCGGTGAATTCGGTGCGCAGCAACTCGTCCTTATGCGCGTCGTCGCGGGCGTAGTCGACCTTGCCGCCCTGCCGGATCGAGTAGAGCGGCGGCACGGCCATGTAGAGATGGCCGCCGCGGATCAGGTTTGGCATCTCCTGATAGAAGAAGGTGATCAACAGCGAGGCGATGTGCGCGCCGTCGACATCGGCGTCGGTCATGATGATCACGCGGTCGTAGCGCAGGTCCTCGTCGCGATACTTCGAGCGCGTGCCGCAGCCGAGCGCCTGGATGAGGTCGGAGATCTGCTGGTTGCCGGCCAGCTTGTCGTTGCCGGCGCTGGCGACGTTGAGGATCTTGCCGCGCAACGGCAGCACCGCCTGGCTGGCGCGGTCGCGCGCCTGCTTGGCCGAGCCGCCGGCCGAGTCGCCCTCGACGATGAAGATCTCGGCGCCAGCGGCCGCATTCTGCGTGCAATCGGCGAGCTTGCCCGGAAGGCGCAGCTTGCGCACGGCGGTCTTGCGCGAGACTTCTTTTTCCTGGCGTCGGCGCACGCGCTCGTCGGCGCGCGCGATGACCCATTCGAGAAGCTTAGAGGCTTCCTGCGGATTGTCGGCGAGCCAATGGTCGAACGGGTCGCGGATGGCGTTTTCAACGATGCGCATCGCCTCGATGGTCGCCAGCCTGTCCTTGGTCTGGCCGACGAATTCCGGCTCGCGGATGAACACCGACAGCATGCCGGCGGCCGAGATCATCACATCCTCGGTGGTGATGATCGAGGCGCGCTTATTGCCGATCAGGTCGGCATAGGCGCGCAGTCCGCGCGCCAGCACGTTGCGGAAACCGGCCTCATGCGTGCCGCCTTCGGGGGTCGGGATGGTGTTGCAGTAGGAGTTGAGGAACCCGTCGCCGCCGAACCAGGTGACGGCCCATTCCAGCGAACCGTGGCCACCCTGCTTGTCGCTCTTGCCGGCAAAAACCTCGCGCGTGACCTGGAACTCGTCGCCCAGCGTTGCCTTGAGATAGTCCTTCAGGCCGCCGGGGAAATGAAACTCGGCCTTGGCCGGCGTCTGGTCCTTCTCCTTGATCAGCGACGGATCGCAGGTCCAGCGGATCTCGACGCCGCCGAACAGATAGGCCTTCGAGCGCGCCATGCGATAAAGCCGCGCCGGCTCGAAGGCAGCGCCCTTGCCGAAAATCTGCTCGTCGGGGTGGAAGCGGGTCCTCGTGCCGCGGCGGTTATGAACCTCGCCCAGGTGCTCGAGGCCGCTGACCGGGACGCCGCGGGAAAAACGCTGGCGGTAGAGCTGGCGGCCGCGCGCGACCTCGACCTCGAGGTGGTCGGACAGCGCGTTGACGACCGAAACACCGACGCCGTGCAGGCCGCCGGAGGTCTCATAGACCTTGGAGTCGAACTTGCCGCCCGAATGCAGCGTAGTCATGATGACTTCGAGCGCCGGCTTCTTGAATTTCGGGTGCGGGTCGATCGGAATGCCGCGGCCATTGTCGGTGACGGTCAGGAAGCCGTCGGCGGAAAGCTCGACATCGATGAAGGTGGCGTGACCGGCCACGGCTTCGTCCATCGAATTGTCGATGACCTCGGCGAACAGGTGGTGCATCGCCTTGTCGTCGGTGCCGCCGATATACATGCCCGGACGGCGTCGCACCGGCTCGAGCCCTTCCAGCACCTCGATATCGGCGGCGCTATAGCTCTCGCTGCCGTCGCGCGCTGCGGTCGAGCGCTTCGCGGCCTGCACGAGCGGATCGGCGGGGCGCGAGGTCGCGCGCACCGGCTGTGCGGGCTTTTCCATCTTGCCGAAGAGATCGTTGCTGTCGTCCATGCGAGGTCTAGCGTCCGGTAATGCGAATCACGTCTCGATACTGCCACGCTTTTGGCGGGCGAACGAGTTCCTGTTCCGTTCAGGGATAAAACTGTCTCTTATTCCAAAACCATTCGATAACCAAGCCGGCCGAAATAGGGCGGCCCGCGCGGCCCGCTGTTCCTTATTCTTTAACATTAACGCCTAGCGTGAGGCCCAACCAACAAAAGACCACGGGCGTCAGGGGTTTCGTTGTGAGGGGCAGGGTCATAACCATGATCGGTATCGCAGCCGTCTTCGGCGCGATCTCGATCTTTGCGGCGGATTTCTGGGTCAAGAGCCAGGCAAAGGCTCAGCCCGAAGTCAAGGTCGTCACGGTCGAAGCTCCGCAACAGCCCAAGGTCGAATTCAAGACCATCGTGGTGGCTCAGGCGCCGCTGCGTTACGGCATGGAACTCGGACGGCCGCAGCTCGCCGAGATCCCGTGGCCGCAGGATTCCCTGCCGCAAGGCGCTTTCCCGACGATCGACAAGCTGCTTGCCGACGGCAGCCGGGTCGTGCTGTCGCCGATCGAGGTCAACGAACCGGTGCTGCTCACCAAGCTGTCGGGACCGAACGGTCGCGCCACGCTTTCCAACATGCTGTCGCCCGGGATGCGGGCCGTCACCATCCGCACCGACGAAATCGCCGGTGTCGGCGGCTTCATCACGCCGGGAGACCGGGTCGACGTCGTGCTGACGCGCGATGCGGGAGACATCCAGGAAGTGTCCAAGAACGCGCAGGGCGCTGCCGGCTCGACGGTCACGTCCGAGGTCGTCGTCTCCGACGCCAAGGTGCTTTCGGTCGGCCAGGGCGCCGACGAGCGCAAGACCGAGCCGCAGGTCGCCAACTCCGTGACCATCGAGGTGACCAACGAGGGAGCGCAGAAGGTGGCGCTGGCCCGCACCGTCGGCACGCTGTCGTTATCGCTGCGGTCCGCCGCCGACGCAACTGCCGGCAATGGCGGGCTTACGACCATCTCGTCCTTCGGCGGTTCGGCCGCCGAAAAGGTGCAGGCGAGCGCCGCTTCGCTCTTCAGCGCCGCGACGAAGGAATCCGACGAGCCGAAATTCAAGACAGTGATCGTGACGCGCGGCGAGAAGGTCGAAGAATACAAGGTTCCTTCACGGGAAGCGCCGCAGGAACTGCAGGAATAGCCGGTGGGGACCGGCGGGGACGGGGACAACATGTTCGGGTTTAATGCATTTCGGACGGCCAGCGGATGGCGCCTTTCTGGCGCGATCGCGCTGGCGGTGTCGCTGGCTGTGGTTGGCTTCGCCGCGCCGGCAAGGGCGGACAATGACGTCGTCTATGTCTCGGCGAACAAGAACGCCTCGATCAAGGTCGCCAAGGGCAAGCCGAAGACGATCATGACGAGCGCGGCCTTCTACCAAATCGTCATCGGCGATCCGGAGATCGCCAACGTCAATCCGCTGACCGACAAGTCCTTCTATGTGCTGGGCAACAATCTCGGCACCACCGGTATCGCCCTGTTCGATCAGAACAAGCAGCTTGTCGGCACCATCGACATCGAGGTGACGCTGGACACCGACCAACTGGCCAGCACCATCCGCGCCAGCGTGCCCGACGCCAAGATCAAGGTCGGTTCGGCAAACGGCCGCGTCGTGTTGTCGGGCGAGGCCGAGGATGCGGTCGCCGCCGACAAGGCCAGCAAGATCGCCTCGCGCTTTTCCGGCAATGAGGAAGTCATCAACTCGGTCAACATCTCGTCCTCGCAGCAGGTGCAGCTCAATGTCCGCTTCGTCGAGATCAACCGCCAGGCCGGCCAGGATCTGGGCGCCAAATACGGCGCCAACTTTGCCTTCGGCATGGGCGGCCGCGACGTCATCCTCGATCCGGGCACGGTGCCATCGGCTGGCACCGGCGAGATCATCGGCCGGCTGCTCTCCAACGGCGTCTCGATCGACATCGCCATCAAGGCGTTGGAAGAGCGAGGCCTTGCCCGGCGGCTGGCCGAGCCGAACCTGATTGCGCGTTCGGGCCAGACGGCGAGCTTCCTTGCCGGCGGCGAGTTCCCGATCCCGGTCTCGGAAGAAAACGGCAAGATCAGCGTTACCTACAAGAAGTACGGCGTCGGCCTGGATTTCACACCGACGGTGCTGAAGGACGGGCTGGTGAGCCTCGACATCGCTCCGGAAGTGTCCTCGATCGATCCGTCTGCTTCCATCCAGGTCAGCAGCGGCATTTCCATTCCGGCCTTCATCGTGCGCCGCGCCAGAACGTCGGTCGACCTCAAGAACGGCCAGAGCTTCATGATCGCCGGCCTCCTGCAGTCGCAGAACGACATCACGACGTCGCGGGTGCCGGGAATCGGCAAGCTGCCGGTGCTCGGTCCGCTGTTCTCCTCGAAATCCTATCAGCGGCGCGAGACCGATCTGGTGATCATCGTTACGCCTTACCTGGTCAAGCCGGTCGACCCCTCGAAGAAGATGGTCGAGCCGACCGACGGCACCCGGCCTGCAAGCGCCGCCGACTATTTCCTCAACAACACCGAGGAAGTGGACGCCTCGGCGCCAAAGCGTCCGCTGGCGTTCGCCGACGGCGCCGCCGCCCGTTCCGCATCGGCCACCTCCGGCCACTTCCTCGACCTGCCGAAGGACTAAGGCCATGCGCAGCCTCTCTTGCATCGTTCTGCTCCTGGCCGGCGCTGTCGTCGCCGGCTGCACCAGCGACGACTTTGTGCGCACCGAAGGGGTGACGACGGGAGTCGGCAACGCGCAGGCATCCAATACCGCCATGCAGATGTTCGATCCGTGGAAGTACGGCGTCCAGAACACAAGGCTTCTCGTGCCGGCTCAACGTCCGGGTTCCGAGACTGGCGCCGTCGGCGCGAAGGCCGGCGCCGCGTCCGGGCCGATAACATCATCAACGACATCGAATTGATCGGCCGTACGATGGCATCTGCTACCAAGACCAAGAAGATCCTGCTCGTTTCCACCGACAGGGCGTTTGTGCAGGACACGCGGACGGCGTTTGCGACCTCCGAGGTGATCGAGCTCCTGACGGTGGAAAAGAGCATCAACGAGCTCCGCGGCGAGGCCCTCGAGATCGATTTCGGCACCGTCATCGTCGATATGGACGCGGCCAAGCTCGAGGAGATCGAGTCGCTGCAGCGCGTCATGCGCCGGCTGGAAGGCAGCGTCCCCGTGGTCGTCGTCACCCAGGAATTCAACGCGGCGGCGGTGCGCATCCTGGTGCAGCTCAAGGTCGCCGACTTCCTGGTCAAGCCGATCACGACGGCAGACCTGGTGCGTTCGGTCATCCGGGCGTTGCAGGGGCCGGGGCGGGAAGAGAACACCGAATCGCACATCTATACCTTCATGCCGGCCGCCGGCGGCGTCGGCACCACCACGCTCGCCCTGCAGACGGCCTTCCAGCTGCATCATTCGGTGACGCGCGGCGCTTCGACATGTGTCGTCGACCTCAACTTTCAGCAGGGCGCCTGCGCCGAATATCTCGACCTCGAACCGCGCTTCGACATCACCGAAATCGAGAACCAGCCGGAGCGCCTCGACCGGCAACTGCTCGATGTGATGCTGTCGAAGCATGCAAGCGGGCTATGCGTGCTCGCGGCGCCGACGCGTCCCTCGGACATGCGCTCGTTCAAGACCGATGTGGTGGTGCGCATGCTCGACCTCGTCGCGGCTTATTTCGACAATGTCGTCATCGATATGCCGCGCACCTGGTTCCCGTGGACCGAGACCGTGCTCTTGGGTTCCAACAAGCTCTATATCGTCGCCGAGATGACGGTGCCGTGCCTGCGCCATACGCAGCGCCTCATCCAGGCCGTCTATGAGACCGCGGGCAAGGAAGTGAAGCCCAACGTCATCGTCAATCGCTTCGAGCAGAAGATGTTCGACAGCGGCATCAAGCAGGCCGATGTCCAGGAGATACTCGGCGAACATTTCGTCGGGGGCATCTCCAACAACTACCGGCTGGTGCGCGAGGCCGTCGACCGCGGCGTGCCGTTGCACGCCATCGACCCCAACGCCAATGTCGTCAACGACCTGAAGAAGATCATCCTGCCGGAGGAGGCCGTCCAGACCACGGTCAAGTCGAAATCGCTGTTCGGCCTCGGCAAGGGCATGCTGAGGAGGAAGGCGGGATGAACAGTCGCTTTTCCAACTTGCAGAACCGTGACCTTCGCCCGCAGCGGGCACCGGAGCCCGCTCCTCTGGTGCACAATGCGGTGATCATCCCGACGACCCGCAAGCCGGTGCCGCCGAAGCCGGAAGCGGCGCCCGCAAAAAGCGCCAACAAGGTGCTCGACGCGCGCGTGCGCATCCACCGCATGCTGCTCGAGGAGATCAACCTCGTGGCGCTGGAGCGGCTGCCCAAGGATGAAATGCGCAGGCAGGTGCATGAATTCGTCTCGGAAAAGACGCGCGAGGAGCGGATGGCGATCAACATCGCCGAGCTCGATGCGCTGGTCGACGACATTGTCGACGAGATGGTCGGCCTCGGCCCGCTCGAGCCGTTGCTCAAGGACCCCGAGATCAACGACATCCTGATCAACGGCCACGAGAACTGCTTCGTCGAAAAGCGCGGCAAGCTGCAGCAGGTCCACATCCCGTTCAAGGATGAAGCGCATCTGCTTCGAATCATTAATAAAATCGTCGCGGCTGTCGGCCGACGCGTCGATGAATCGCAGCCGATGGTGGACGCCCGCATGCTCGACGGGTCACGCTTCAACGCGGCGATCCGTCCGGTCGGCGTCGACGGGCCGTTGGTGTCGATCCGCAAATTCTCCAAGAACAAGCTCGGCCTGCACAAGCTGGTCGAGTTCGGCGCCATCACCCAGAACATGGCCGAGGTGCTGGCGGCGGCGGTGCACGCCCGCAAGACCACGATCATCTCCGGCGGCACCGGCACCGGCAAGACGACAATGCTCAATGCGCTGTCGGCCTTTATCCCGGAAGACGAGCGCCTGATCACCATCGAGGACGCGGCCGAGCTGCAACTGCAGCAGCCGCATGTGGCGCGCATGGAGACGCGCCCGGCCAACATCGAGGGCCATGGCGAATTGAAGCAGCGCGACCTGGTCAAGAACGCGCTGCGCATGCGGCCCGACCGCGTCATCCTCGGCGAGTGCCGCGGCGAGGAAGCCTTCGACATGCTGCAGGCGATGAACACTGGCCATGAAGGCTCGATGGCGACCATCCATGCCAACACGCCGCGCGACGCGATCTCGCGTCTGGAACAGATGCTCGGCATGACCGGCATGCCGATGACGGTGCAGTCGATCCGCAGCCAGATAGCAAGCGCCATCGAAATCATCGTCCAACTGACGCGCCTTTCCGACGGCAAGCGCAAGGTGACCAGCGTCGCCGAGGTGACCGGCATGGAAGGCGATGTCATCCAGATGCAGGAAATATTCCGCTTCGTGCGCACCGGCATGGAGGCGGACGGCAAGATCCTCGGCCACTTCGAGGCGACCGGCATCCGCCCTCGCTTCCTCGAGGACCTGCGCAACATGGGCATCGAATTCCCGGGCAAGTATTTCGAACCCGGCCGGCCGCAGGACTAGGCCGGTGTTCGAGGGATTCAGCCCGATCTACGTCGTGTACGCTGCGGCGGCGCTTACTGGCATCATGATCGCCGAGGGTCTTTACCTGCTCTATGCCGGGCGCAGCGACAAGCGCATGGCGATCAACCGCCGCATGAAGCTCGCCGAGAACAAGATCAGCCAGGAGCAGGTGCTGATCCAACTGCGCAAGGAGCGCGGGATCGATGGCCACAGCTCCGTCTTCTCCCTCGACCGTTTCCGCGCCCTGCGCACGCAGTCCGGCATGACCACGCCGTTGCCGAAGTTCCTGATGATCACATCGGGGGTCGCTTTCGCGCTGGCGCTTCTCACGATCTGGAAGGGCTTGCCGCTTCTGTTCGGCCTGATCCTGTTTCTCATACTGCTGCCGGTGCTGCCGGTGATGGCGATGCGCTTCATGCGCAAGCGCCGGCACAAGCGGTTCGGGATACAGTTGCCCGAGGCGCTGGAACTGATCACGCGCGGCTTGAAGGCCGGCCATCCGGTGCCGGTGGCGGTCGCCATGGTGGCGCGCGAAATGGCCGACCCGATCGGCACCGAATTCGGCGTTGTCGCCGACGAGGTGACTTATGGCTCGGATCTGGTATCGGCGCTGAACAATCTGTTCGACCGGGTGGGGCATGAGGACCTGCCGCTGTTCGTCACGGCGGTGTCGATCCAGAGCAGTTCGGGCGGCAATCTGCGCGAGATCCTCGACGGTCTGTCCGCGACGATCCGCGAACGCGGCAAGCTGCGCCGCAAGGTGCGCGCCATTTCGACCGAAGGGCGCATGTCTGCCTACATCCTGACCGCGGTGCCGGTGCTTCTGTTCACCGCCATCATGGTGCTGATGCCGCAGTTCTACCAGGACGTCTGGGACGAGCCGAAGACCTGGTACATGCTGAGCGGAACCATCCTGTGGCTGCTGCTCGGCAACGCCATCATGTTCAAGATGTCGAATTTCAGGTTCTGAAATGGAAGACGTCATCCGCTTCCTCGCTTCGCTCGCGCCGACATCGCTGATGCCGGTTGCCGTGCTGCTGCTGGTGCTGGGCGGCGGCGCCGTCGCCTGGCCGCTTGTGCTCGCCAAGGGCGATCGCGGCGAGGTCAAGCGCCGGCTGAAGGTCGAGGTGGTGCAGCAGGTCGAGCAGGCGGAAGCCGCGCCCAAGAAGAGCACCAGCGCCGTGCGCGAGAAGGCGGTGAAACGGGCGCAGGAGTTCTATGCCAAGAGCGACCCGGAAAATGTCGCGCGACTGCGCATGAAGCTTATCCAGGCCGGCTATATGGAGCCCCGCGCCGTCGGCATGTTCTTCCTGATCCGCTTCGCCACCCTGATCGGCGCCGCGTTGGGCGCGTTCCTGATCAACCATTGGGCGGCAAGCGCCGAGTCGACCATGACCAGCCGCTGGACGTTCATCATCCTGTCGGGCGCCGGCGGTTACTTCCTGCCGGGCCTGGTGCTGACGCAGAAGGTTCGGGAGAAGATGCGCGAATACCGCAACGGCTTTCCCGATTTCATGGATCTGATGATCGTCTGCTCCGATGCCGGCATGAGCATGGAGGCCGGCATCGAGCGGGTCTCAAGGGAGCTTTCCAGGACCTATCCGTCGCTCAGCCAGAACCTGATCCTGGTGTCGCTGGAACTGCGGGCCGGGCGCAGCCTCGACGACGCGCTCAAGGCGCTCGCCGACCGTCTCAGCCTCGACGAGGTGCGCTCCTTCGCGACGCTGCTGCAGCAATCCAAGGAACTCGGCACCAGCCTGTCGGGCTCGCTGCGCGTCTTCTCCGACGAAATGCGGCACAAGCGCATGTCGCTGGCGGAGGAGAAGGCGCATGCCTTGCCGGCCAAGATGTCGGTGCCGGTGACGGTCTGCATCCTGCCGGTGGTGCTGATGATCGCCATTATTCCGATCATTGTGAAGCTGACCACCCACCACTGAGGATTCAGGTGAGGCCGGTCTGCAAACGGCGGCTTCCTGCGCTTCCGGTGCTCACGTACTTTAAGTACGCTCCGCTCCGGTTCTCGGAAGTCACCGTTTTCAACTCGGCCTGACCTGAATCCAGCAGCACCTCAAGGGGCGCTGGTTAATACATCCTTGGCGGACAACCAAAATTTAGCTGCATTTCGGCACCGAAGCTTAATCGCTCTGCTGTATCGTCTTTTCCTGAAGAACGACCCGGCAAATCGGGCGATGGGGCAGGGGCATGCGTCAGAGACTTCCCAAGGCAGCAGCGGCGTTGGCAGCCATTTTGATGATCACGGGCTGCACGACGAACAACAACGTCGACACGACCAAGACCACGGCGATCCAGCCGGTGGCCAAGGATGTCAGCGCCAACGACCTTGTCGAAGGCAAGGCACAGTTCCGCGAGGCGAATTTCGGCCTTGCCGAACAGCATTTCCGCAAGGCGGTCGAGCTCAGATCAGACAATGCCGAAGCCTGGATGGGGCTTGCCGCTTCCTATGACGAGCTCGGCCGTTTCGACTTCGCCGACCGCGCCTATGCGCAGTTGCTGAAGGTTGCCGGCCGCAAGCCGCAGATCGTCAACAATATGGGTTATTCGCAGCTCCTGCGCGGCAACAAGAAGAAGGCGCGCGCGCTGCTGCTCGAGGCCAAGGCCCACATGGCTGATCCGACCGTGGTCGACGCCAATCTGGCACTTCTGAACAAGAGCTAGAGCCTATCGGGCTTGGGTTGAATCGTTCCGCCCGAATTCCTCGGCCGCCGGCCGAACGCCGTTTCAGCGAAACGGGACAAGTTCCAGCCGGTACAATTTTCGTTTGTCGATTGGCGAAATCAAAGCGACAGGGTTGAATTTCCGGCTGGCGGACGCACGCCTATCAACCGGCTTACCAGATGTACAACGTCGGGCGATTATCGTTTTTTCGCGTGGATCGCCTCGCGCTCGTGAAAAAGAACTGTTTCAATATAAACCAACAATTTCTAGTCTTCGCGTCTGCTGGATGCAGTAGTGGATGCTTTGTAAACCTTGTCGGAAGGTTGGGTCGAAAGGTTAGCTGAAAACGGTATCAGCGGGCCGCCGTTAACCTAGAATGCAGCGTCACTGACCACTCCCAAGAGGCGGCGGCTCAACAATGTTGGATTTTAGTTCGCTCCTGCTCGCGGCGGCGTTGTCGGGCACGTGCCTCAGCATCACCATGCTTGCGATCTGGCTCACCGCTCCGCGGGCGCGCTTCGTGCTGACGGTGGCGTGCGGCATCCTTGTGCTTGTCGCGCATGTCGTTCTGTTCTGGCAATACACCAAGGAACCCAACCCCTGGCTCTGCCAGGCAGTGCTGGTGCTACTCAGCCTGGGTTTCCTCATCATCTGCATGTCGGCGATGCAATATCTGGGCGTCGGCAACCATGGCAGCGTTGTTCTGCCGACACTGGCAGCCATGGCCGCCTGCGCCGTCTTCACCTATCTCGGATTCGATGGCATCGGCTTCCTCATCACCTATTCGGCCGTCACGGCGCTGCTCGCGGCGATCGGAACGATGTTCTGGATGAAGGGCGATCACGACCGCAGGATCCTGCTCGTCGTCTCGTTCCTGAGCGGAGCCTGCGGCTTGTCCTTCGCGCTGTGCGGCCTGGTGTTGCTGGTGCAAGGGCAATGGGTTCTCGGTGCTGCGCCCGACAATTGGGCAGAGCGGTTGAACACCGTCGTCGCGGTTGCCTGCATGACCGGCCTCGGCGCGCTGACGCTTTCGCTGCATCATCTGCAGGCGCAGATCGAGCTCAAGGCCGAGACCATGACCGATCCGTTGACCGGGCTGATGAACCGCAGGGCGCTCAACGAACTCTACGGTGATCGCAGCTTCGGTCCGTTCATGGCGATCGCCATGTTCGATCTCGATCATTTCAAGACGACCAATGACGTCTTCGGCCATCCCGTCGGCGACCAGGTCCTTTGCCGCTTCGCGGCGGTGATCAAGAAATACGGCAGGACAGGGGTCGACGCCTTCCGGCTCGGCGGCGAGGAATTCGCGCTCGTCATGTCGCGGATCACGCCTGAAAAGGCGCATGACATGGCAAGCCGCATCGGCGTCGCCTTCGGCACCGAGGTAGTCGCGACACACCGCGGCCCGCTGCGCAGCAGCGTAAGCGGCGGCATGGGATTTGGCGCAGCTAGCGGCCGGACCCTGGACGAGATGCTGGCCGAAGCGGACGCCGCGCTCTATGCCGCCAAACGCGCCGGGCGGAACCGCGTTATCGCCCAACGCCAGGAGGGTCAGCCCGATAGCGGGCCGGCCCAGAAAACCGCCTGAACGACTACTCCGCGGCGCCGAGATATTCCGACAACGGCGGGCAGGAGCAGACCAGGTTGCGGTCGCCGGCGACATTGTCGATGCGCGAGACCGGCGGCCAGTATTTCGCCGCCAGGTCGGCGTCGCCCGCTGGATAGGCCGCATCGAGCCGCGAGTAGGGATGCTTCCACTCAGCTGCGAGCGCTTCCGCCGCGGTGTGCGGAGCGTTGACCAGCGGATTATCGTTGGGCGGCCATTCGCCTTTTGCCACTTTTGCCGCCTCGCCGGCGATCGCAATCATCGCCTCGCAGAAGCGGTCGAGCTCGCGCTTGGGCTCGGACTCGGTCGGCTCGACCATCAGCGTGCCGGCGACCGGGAACGACATGGTCGGCGCGTGGAAACCGTAGTCGATCAGGCGCTTGGCGATGTCGTTGACGCTGATGCCGGCGCTCTCCTTGAGCACGCGGGTGTCGAGGATGCACTCATGCGCGATGCGATCGCTCCGGCCTTTGTAGAGGAGCGGGAAATGCGGCGCGAGCCGCGTTGCCACGTAGTTGGCCGAAACGATCGCCGTCTCGGTCGCCTGCTTCAGGCCGGAACCGCCCATCATGCGGATATACATCCAGGTGATCGGCAGGATAGAAGCGCTGCCGAAAGGTGCCGCCGCCACGGCATGCGCCGAACCCTCTGTGACGTGGCCCGGCAGATAGGGTTTCAGATGCGCCCTGACACCGATCGGGCCGACGCCGGGACCGCCACCGCCATGCGGGATGCAGAAGGTCTTGTGCAGGTTCATGTGGCAGACGTCGGCACCGATATCGCCGGGCCGCGCAAGGCCCACCAGGGCGTTGAGGTTGGCGCCGTCGAAATAGACTTGGCCGCCATGCTCGTGGATCAGCGCGCAAAGATGGCGCGCACCCTCCTCGTAGACGCCATGCGTCGAAGGATAAGTGAACATCAGCGCCGCGAGGTTCTTGGAATGCTCGTTCGCCTTGGCGCGCAGGTCGTCCATGTCAATGTTGCCGTCGTCCAGGCAGCGCACGACGACGACACTCATGCCGGCCATGGCGGCGCTCGCCGGATTGGTGCCGTGCGCGGAAGACGGGATCAGGCAGATCGTGCGATGGCCTTCGCCGCGCGCGCGGTGATAGGCGCGGATGGCGAGCAGGCCGGCATATTCGCCTTGGCTGCCGGCATTGGGCTGCAGGCTGACGGCATCGAAGCCGGTGATTTCCGACAGCCAGGACTCCAGGTCGCCGGCCATCTTACGATAGCCGGCCGAATGGCCGGCAGGGGCGAAGGGATGCAGGTTGGCGACACTCGGCCAACTCACCGGCATCATCTCGGCGGCGGCGTTGAGCTTCATGGTGCAGGAGCCGAGCGGGATCATCGCCCGGTCGAGCGCCAGGTCCTTGTCGGCCAGCCGGCGCAGGAAGCGCATCATCTCGGTTTCGGAGCGGTTCTCGTGGAAGACCGGCTGCGTCAGGAACTCCTTGCCGCGCGGCTTGCCGGGCATCGAGCTGCCCTCAGCGCCTGGCTTGGCGCCGAAGAGGCCGGCGATCGTCTCGAGATCAGCTTCCGTCGAGGTCTCGTCGAAGGCGATGCTGATCTTGTCCGCATCGATGACGCGCAGCAGCCGGCCTGTCTTCTCCGCGGCGGCGGCGATCGCGCCGGCCCTGCCCTTCATTTCGGCCGTCACCGTGTCGAAGCGGCTTGCGCCGAGCACCGATACGCCGGCGGCTTTGAGACCTGAGGCGAGGCGGTCGGCAAGGCTGTGGATACGACCGGCAATCGCCCGGAGGCCGGCAGGGCCGTGCCAGATCGCATAGGCCGTGGCCATATTGGCCAGCAGCGCCTGCGCGGTGCAGATGTTGGAGGTGGCCTTGTCGCGGCGGATGTGCTGCTCACGTGTCTGCAGCGCCAGCCGGTAGCCGGGGCGGCCCTTGGTATCGGTCGACTGGCCGACGAGACGGCCGGGCATCAGACGGGTCAGCTTGTCGGAAACGGCGCAATAGGCGGCATGCGGACCGCCGAAGCCCATCGGCACGCCGAAGCGCTGCATCGGACCGACGGCGATATCGGCGCCAAGCTTCGCCGGCGCATCCGTCAGGGCGAGCGCCAGCGGATCGGCGATGAAGACCACCAGCGCGCCGGTAGCGCGGGCCTTTTCGATCGCCGCTTTGTGGTCGCCATAGACGCCGAACGTATCCGGCCAGGAGACGAGCAGCGCGGCGGTGTTGTCGTCGATCGTCTCGCCGTCGACCTCGATGCCGAGCGGCTCGGCTCTGGTGCGAACGACATCCAGCGTCTGCGGATGCGGCGTGCCTGCGAGCGCCACCTTGCTGCGCTTGTCGCGATGGTGGCGCAGCGCAATGCCGACGGCTTCGGCGACGGCGGTGGCCTCATCGAGCAGCGAGGCGGACGCCACCGGCAGGCCTGTCAGTTCCGTCACCAAAGTCTGGAAGTTGAACAGCATTTCCAGCCGGCCCTGGCTGATCTCGGCCTGGTAGGGCGTGTAGGCCGTGTACCAGGCCGGATTCTCGAACAGGTTGCGCTGGATAACGGGCGGCACGAAGACGCCATGATAGCCGGCGCCGATGAAGCTCTTCAGCACCGTGTTCTTCGCCATGATCGCGGACAGTTCGGCCAGCGCTTCGGCTTCACTCGCCGGAGCAGGCAGGTCGAGCGGTCGATCGAGGCGGATCGATCTCGGCACGGCCTGGCTGATGAGCGTTTCGACGGACGGAACGCCGAGCACGGCAAGCATGGCTCTGACATCGTTGACGCCCGGGCCGATATGGCGGGCCGAGAAGGGAGTAAGCGCTGCGGTCATGTCTTTATGTCCTGATATCAGCCGATATGGGCTTTGTAGGCGGCTTCATCCATGAGGCCGTCGAGCTGGCTTTCGTTGGAGAGCTTCATCTTCCAGAGCCAACCGTCGCCAGTCGCCGCCGAATTGACCAGCGAAGGGTCGGCCGACAGTGAGCCGTTGGCCTCGGTGATCTCGCCGTCGACCGGCGCGTAGACGTCCGACGCTGCCTTGACGGATTCGACGACGACGGCGGTATCGCCCTTGGCGAGCTTGCGGCCGATTTCCGGCAGCTCGACGAAAACGAGATCGCCGAGCTGTTCCTGGGCATAGTCGGTGATGCCGACAGTGGCGACGCCGCCTTCGACGCGGAGCCATTCATGGTCTTCAGTGAAATAGGTCTTTGCCATCTGGAGATCATCCTTTGCGATAGCGGTGTGGGGTGAAGGGCAGGGACGTGACGTCGACCGGGATTTTCGTCCCGCGGACATCGGCGAAGAGTTTTGTGCCGGGCTTGGCCAGCGCGGTGTCGACATAACCCATGGCGACCGGGTGGCCGGTGGAGGGGCCGAAGCCGCCGGAGGTGACATGGCCGGCCGGGTTGCCGCCGGCATCGACCAGCGCCGCGCCGGCGCGCACCGGCTGGCGCCCGTCGGGCTTCAGGCCAGCGCGCTTCTGCGACGGCCCTCGTTCGATGATCGAGCGCAGCGCATCGGCGCCGATGAAATGGCCGGCGCGGACTTCCTTGGGGATCGCCCACATCAGGCCCGCGCTCGCCGGGTCGACTTCCGGCGTCAGGTCCTGGCCATGCAGGCAAAGTCCGGCCTCGAGCCGCAGGCTGTCGCGGGCGGCGAGGCCGATCCATTGCACGCGCTCGTCCTCCAGGAGTTTGGCGATGAGATCGCGCGCCTCCTTTTCCGGCAGGCCGATCTCGAAACCGTCCTCGCCGGTATAGCCGGAACGGCTCATGAACCAGTTCTGGCGCGGCTCGATGCCATGCATGAAGAGCAGCGAGCCGGTCTCGATGCCCGCGCGGGACAGGGCGGCCCACGCCTCGGGTCCCTGGATCGCCAGGAAGACGCGGTCGAGCGGCTCGACTTTGGCGTCGAAATCCGTTGCCAGAGCGCGCAGATGCTTCTCGTCCTCGATGGCGTTGCCGGCATTGGCCACGACCATGAACCGGTTTTCGCCCAGGCGCGTGACGATCAGGTCGTCGATAATGCCCGCTGCCTCGTTGAGGAAGAAGGTGTATTTGGACTGCGAGATCTCCAGCGCGCCGGCATCGAGCGGGCAGGCCCGGTCCAACAGCGCCGCGGCGCCTGGACCGCCGACCTCGAACAGCTTCATATGCGAGATGTCGAACAGCCCGGCGTGCTCGCGCGTGTGCAGGTGCTCCTTCATCACGCCCGGCGGATAGGTGAGCGGCATCGACCAGCCGGCGAAAGCGCCGAAGCGCGCGCCCGCGGCCTGATGCAAATCCTCGAGGGGTAGGTGCCTGGTGTCTTCGCCTGTCATGTCTTCTCCAGAGTCGCACGCAATCGACCGCCATTGGCGGCCTAGTCCGTGCCCCTCTGTCTGAAGCCTGAGAGACTCGCGCCCCGTAACTCTGTCGGCAGCGCTTACACCTTCGGCGCGGGGCCAGGCCCCGACTTTCCAGAGTTGTCTTTCCCGTCCACGGTTCTTTTGCCTGAGAGATTTCGGGCGATTTCCCCTTCGGCGACAGCTCTCGCTGCTCTCTCCCGCAAACAGGTGGGACTCACAAACCGAGCCCCCGACTCGTCATCCATAGCCCGTCGGCGACACGTTGTCACCTCCCTGCGACATCTAAGGTGCGTTGATATTCAGGTGAGGCCGGCCTGCAGATGCTGGCTTCCTGCGCTTCCGGTGCTCACGTACTTAAGTACGCTCCGCTCCGGTTCTCGGAATCCATCATTTTCGACTCGGCCTGACCTGAATCTCAACGCACCTAAAGCGCGCAACGCCGGCAAGGCTTCGCTAACCACGCCATTTGCCGGTTTCTCAAGACAACGCTGATAAACCTGACGGGATAACGCCGGCAAAGGCGATGGGCAGGGACGGCAGATGGGCGAATTGATCATGAGCGCTCCGGTGGCGGGGCTGACCTCGAAAAACAAGATTACGGCCGAGGACGTGGCAATGCTGCGGCGCGAGGTATTCGCCGACGGCGTGGTGAGTCGCGGCGAGGCGGAGGCGCTGTTCGCGCTCGACCAGACGGCGCGCGACAAATGCGGCGAATGGGCACCGTTCTTCGTCGAGGCGGTGACCGACTACATCGTCCACCAGGAAAAGCCGGAAGGCTATATCTCGGAGCAGAATGCCGACTGGCTGGTCCGCACCGTCTCGCGTGACGGCATGGTCGACAGCCGCACGGAGCTCGAGCTGCTGGTGCATGTGCTGGAGGAAGCGAAATCCTCGCCCGGCCAGCTCTCGGCCTATGCGCTGGAGCAGGTCGCGCATGCGGTGATCGACGGCAAGGGGCCGTTGATGCTCGGCGGCGAGCTGGTTCCGGGCTTGATCGCCAAGGCCGAGGTCGATCTCCTGCGCCGCATCCTCCATGCCTTTGGCGGCGACGGCAATATCGCCATCACCAAGGCCGAGGCAGAGGTGCTGTTCAGGATCAACGACCGAACGGCGGCCGCCGACAATGATCCGTCCTGGAACGAACTCTTCGTCAAGGCGATCGCCAACTATGTCATGTGCTCGGCCGGCTACGAGCCGCCGACGCGCGAGATGGCGCTACGCCATGAAAATTTCCTCGACGAGGCGGCGCCGACGCTCGGCGGATTCTTCAGCAGCATGGTCTCGGGCGGGTTTTCCGCAATCCTCGAAGCCTATGATTCCCCTGACAACATCGAGGCCGAATGGGAAGCCAGGAACCGGGCTAGCGAGGCGCTAGCCCGCCGCGCCGAGACCATCGACGCCGACGAAGCCCAATGGCTGGCCGAGCGCATCGGTGGCGGTCGGCGGCCGCTGCGCGACAACGAGCGCGCGCTGCTGGCGCTGATCAGGCACGCTTCGCCGGAAATCCATCCGACGCTGAAGACGCTGCTGGATAAGGTCGCTTAGGCGCCCTCTGAATTGTCTTGCAAAGGATGATGTTGGAATGGCCTTCCGGCCACCCGGTCAGTTCGGCCATGCGCTCGAAGCCGGCCTTTTCGTACAAGCCAGGTGCCTGGAAGTCGTGGGTCGAAACCCATATCCGCAGGGAGCCACGCGCGGCAGCCTCGGCGATGAAGGCATCGAGCAGCTTCCTGCCATGGCCAAGGCCGCGATAGGTTTCGTCGACCCACATCAGCGTGAGCTCGGCAATGCCGGCCCAGGAATAACCGGCGGCGATCCCGACGCCGCGCCCTTGCTCATCCCGCAAGGCAAAGATGAGGGCACGGTCGTCGTCACGACCGGTCAGCCTCCGATTGTCGTCATTCAGACGCTCCTCGACGGCATCAAGCTCGGCGGACGGCAGATCGTGCTCGGCCCGCAGGCGAGGGGCCATCAAATCCCGCCATACCAGTCGTAGCCATTGTCCTCCCAGTAGCCGCCGCGGCCGCCGCCGACATTGGCGAAACTGTCGACCAGTTCGATCTTGTAGATGTATTTCGGCATCTTGTAGCCGAGCTGGCGCTCAACGCGTACTCTGAGAGGCGCGCCGTTCTCGACCGGCAGCGGCTTGCCGTTGAGACCGTAGGCCAAAATGGTCTGCGGATGGCGGGCATCGATCAGATCGATGGTGCCGTAATATTTGATGTCGCCGGACAGGCTCTGCTCGATCGTGTCGAGGCAGTGGAACATGACGTAGCGCGCCTGCGGCTTGACCATCGCCTGGTCGAGCACCAGCGACAGCGGCGTGCCAGTCCATTTGGCGATGCAGCTCCAGCCTTCCACACAGTCGTGGCGGGTGATCTGGGTACGGCTCGGCATGTTCTGGAGCTGCTCGCGGGTCAGTGACAGCGGCTTCTCGACAAGGCCGGTTACCTCCAGGCGCCAGTCGGCAAAATTGTTGGCGAGCAGGCCCTTGTAGGTGTCGTCGTCAGGCGCCGTGACGCCGTTCGGCCGCTGCGGCTGGCGGATGTCGGCCTCGGTGAATTCCGGCGCCAGCGCGTCTCGGCCGGCAAGCAGGCGCTGCGCGCGCCAGGTCAGGCCATTGGCGTTTTCGAGGAAGCTGCGCAGTCCGCCGCCGATGCCCAGACCGCTGTCGAAGGCATCGCAACCCGACAGCGCGATGCTGGACAGGCCAAGGCTGCTGGCGGTCAGGAATTTTCGGCGGCTGATCTGGAATTTTGCCATGTCAGGCGCTCCTCTCGGTCGACTGGTCGTGCTTCGCAGGCGGGTCGGTGCGGTACCAGCCGGTGATGATCGAGCGCAGCTCGTTGATCGGACCGGCGGCGAGGATCATCAGGATGTGGACGATGAAGAAGAGGACGAGCAGCACCATTACGGTGAAATGGATGGTGCGCGCAGTCTGCCGGCCGCCGAGGATTTCATTGAGCCAGGGCAGCACCGAATCCATGCTCGGCGACATGGCCAGTCCGGTGACGATCATCAGCGGCAAGAGCACGAAGAGCACGCCGCCATAGGCCATTTTCTGCAGCGTGTTGTATTCGCGCGTGTGATGGAACTTCAGCTTCGCATGATCGACGATGTCGCGCGGCAGCTTGCGCAGGTCCGACACGCGAGGGGCGAGGTCACGGCGGATATGGCCGTTGACCAGGCTGGCGATCAGCCAGACGAGCAGCGTGGTGGTCAGGATCCAGGCGAAGAAGAAATGCACGACGCGGGCGGTGCCGAGGTCGTAATAAGAGGGGATCGTCGCCCAAGCCGGAAAGGCGCGGGGCGTCTCTTGTCCCGGCAGACCCGACCAGCCGAGCACGCCGGTGGTGTCGAAGCGATGGCCGAAGATTTCGGTAAAACCGCGCGGACCGTTGGCGGTGTTCTCGGCGCCGATCTGGAGGATCGTGTTGTTGAATTCGAAGCCGGATTGCTTGCCGATATAGAGCTGCGGCCGCGCGTTGAAGATCTGCAGGCCGGAAAGCAGCATGAAGAACAGCGAGAAAGCCCAGATCCAATGGGTTAGCCGCGTCCAGCGCGACTGGCGATAGATAAGGGTCGTGTCCTTGCCGTCCGCCTCGGCGGCGGATCGGTTGTTGGCAACAGTGTCCATCTTGCCTCCGGCCGCCATGGGGAAGCGGCTTCTCAGGTCATTGTCTTCCCCTCAATACGTCGCCGCACAAGGCAATGTTTCATGCGATCACGGATTTATTACAGGAGAGCCAAGGGTGACCGCGAGATTGACCGCCGCTGCAACGATCACCGTGTTGAAGAAAAAGGTCAGGATTGAATGGACGAGCACGACCATGCGCATTTGCGACGTGGTGATGGCAGTGTCGGCTGTCTGCGCCGTCATGCCGATGACGGTCGCGAAATAGAGGAAATCCCAGCCTTCCGGGCGCTTGCCTCCGGGAAAATCGAGCCCGCCGGCGGGCATTTTTCTCTGGGTTTTTAGGTCGATCTCGTCGCCGTCTTTCCAGTAAACATGGGCGTAGTGCAGCGAGGCCATGGCGTGGATGGTGAACCAGCCGAGCGGGATCGACAGCATGGCGAAGGCAAGCTGCCAAGGGTGCGCTGCGTTTTTCTGATTGATCAAAAGAAACAGCGAGACGATCGCCGCAACGACGACGAAGAGCGTGACGGCGAAGATAAGCAGCACGGGCATGTCGGTGGCACGGGCGTTCTTGCTGAGATAGCGGCCGGTAAGCCGTGGCATCAGCGTCAGGACCAGGACGATATAGCTTGCAAAGAAGACATTGGCGCCAATGGAATAGGGGAGCGGCGCGCGCAACAGAAGGGCTAGCAGCAGTGCGACGACCCCGATGGCAAAGGCCAAAGCGAACTGCATATGCCGATGCATCGGCGTCTTGACGTCCTCACCCATGCCGGCCTCTTGAAAGGCGTTCGGATCAGTCCGGTGTGACGGATTTGAGCGCGCGTCGCAAGATGCGGTCGAGCTCGCCGAGAAACTGCGACCTGTCCTTCGGCGTGAACGACGCATTGAAGCCGCGGCTTTCGCCTGTCTCGCGCAGATGCTGCTTCAAATCGCGCATCGCCACCGCCATGCCGATGGTCTCCGGCGTGAAGGGGCGGCCGGTGGGTCCCAGCACATGCGCACCGAGCGCCACCGTGCGCGCGGCAAGCGGGATATCGGCCGTCACCACGACGTCGTTCTCCCTTGCATTCTCGACGATCCAGTCGTCGGCGGCATCGGCGCCCTTGGAGACGACGACGTTACGGATCATCGGATCGCGCGACGGCCGCAGCCCGCCGTTGGAGACATAGGTAACGACGACGCCATGGCGCTCTGCGACCTTCTCGACCTCGGCTTTCACCGGGCAGGCGTCGGCGTCGACGTAGACAACGGGTGCGGGCATCGTTGCTCCAAACAAATATGGGGCCGGCGTGTCGGCCAGCCCCATGGCAGAAATCGCAGGATTTGTCAGGCCGGCAGCGCGCCGGACTTCTTCGCCGTCCAGGTGGCCATATAGTCCATCAGGCCGGGGTTGAGACAGTCATAGGGCTCGAGCCCGATCGACTTCAGCTGGCCGCGAATGCCGGCCATGCGGTTCGGATCGACGCCGGATTCGATGATCGAGGAGACGAAGGCGGCGAAGCCCGGCGGCGACCAGCCGTCCTCCTCGAAGCGCTCCGGATGGATGAAGGACAGGCCCTTGAAAGGATGGTCGCGCTCGACCGGGCCATGCATGTGGACGCCGCAGCCGGTGCAGGCATGGCGCTGGATCAGCGCGGCCGGATCGACCACTTTCAGCTTGTCGCCGTTCTCGGTGACGGTGACGTCGCCGCTGGCCGCAACGGCCACGACCGAGAACACCGCGCCTTCCGGCTTCCAGCACTTGGTGCAGCCGCAGGCGTGGTTGTGGGCGATCTGGCCCTTGACCTTCACCTTCACCGGCTTGCTGGTGCAGAGGCAGACCAGCGTGCCGCCGGCAAAGCTCGCGCTTTCCTTGGGCAGGCCGTTGTCGATCGAGTGATGCAGTTTTTCCGCCATTCCTACTTCCTCCCTTTTTATCACACCGGTTTGGTGTCGACGATCGCTTCAGTCTCCATAAGGTGCGCCCGCAATACGCGGTGCACCTCCGGCAGGCTCTTTTTCAAAAAAGTGTCGCGCACGACAAAAGTGATTTCATCAACTGCCCGATCGATTTCTCCCAAGTCGATTTGAATGCGATTGTTGTCCCTAAAGCTGCGCCACAGGTCCTCGCCAAAATTCTGTATTCGATGGACCGTCGACTTTTCCCAGTCGATGAACCGTATGCGAACACGAATTTGGACCTCCTTCATCTAGTAAACCACGACGCTCCGGATCGACTTACCCTCATGCATGAGGTCAAAACCCTTGTTGATGTCCTCGAGCTTCAGCGTGTGGGTGATCATCGGATCGATCTCAATCTTCTTTTCCATGTACCAGTCGACGATCCGCGGCACATCGGTGCGGCCGCGGGCGCCACCGAAGGCGGTGCCCATCCAGGTGCGGCCGGTGACCAGTTGGAAGGGGCGCGTCGAGATCTCCTGGCCGGCGCCAGCAACGCCGATAATGACCGACTTACCCCAGCCGCGATGCGAGGCTTCCAGCGCCTGGCGCATCACCTTGGTGTTGCCGGTGCAGTCGAAAGTGTAGTCGGCGCCGCCGATCTGGTCGGCGCCGCGCTTGGTCAGGTTGACCAGGTAGGGCACGATATCGCCGTCGATCTCCTTGGGATTGACGAAATGCGTCATGCCGAACTTTTCGCCCCAGGCCTTCTTGTCATTGTTGACGTCGACGCCGATGATCATGTCGGCGCCGGCTAGGCGAAGCCCCTGGATGACATTCAAGCCGATGCCGCCGAGGCCGAAGACGACAGCGGTCGCGCCTTGCTCGACCTTGGCGGTGTTGATGACCGCGCCGATGCCGGTAGTGACGCCGCAGCCGATGTAGCAGATCTTATCGAAGGGCGCGTCCGGATTGACCTTGGCGACCGCGATCTCCGGGAGCACGGTGAAGTTGGAGAAGGTCGAGCAGCCCATGTAATGGAAGAGTTTTTCGCCCCCGACCGAGAAGCGCGAGGTGCCGTCCGGCATCAGGCCTTGCCCTTGCGTGGCGCGGATGGCGGTGCACAGATTGGTCTTGCGCGACAGGCAGGACGGGCACTGGCGGCATTCGGGCGTGTAGAGCGGGATGACATGGTCGCCCTTCCTGACCGAGGTGACGCCCTTGCCGACATCGACCACGATGCCGGCGCCCTCATGGCCGAGGATCGCCGGAAAGATGCCTTCCGGATCGGCGCCCGACAGCGTGAATTCGTCCGTATGGCAGATGCCGGTCGCCTTGACCTCAACCAGAACCTCGCCCTCGCGCGGCCCTTCGAGGTCCACCTCCATGATCTCCAGCGGCTTTCCGGCGGCGACGGCAACGGCGGCACGCGTTTTCATGAGGCATTCCTCCCAAGCGATTTGTAAGTTTTAGCTAACGGCAAGCTGCCCGTGGCGAATGCCAGCCTGCCATCCCTTTGGTGTTGGCGTAACTTTAGCGAGTTCCGCGCTGGCGGCCAACGTCTCTTGCGACGTTTTTCGGCGCTGTTTCTGCAGTTGGTGCCAGCCGCAGGGGCTAAGCGGCTGGCACTTGAGGCGCGTTGGAATTGTCCATAGAACTGGTCCGCTTCGCCGGAGGAACGACATCCGAATGTTCAAGAAGATTCTGATCGCCAATCGCGGCGAGATCGCCTGTCGCGTCATCATGACGGCGCGCAAGATGGGCATTGCCACCGTCGCGGTCTATTCGGATGCCGATCGCGATGCCGTGCATGTCGAAATGGCCGACGAAGCGGTGCATATCGGGCCTTCGCCGGCGGCACAGAGCTATTTGCTGCCGGAGAAGATCATCGCCGCCTGCAAGGAGACCGGTGCTGAGGCCGTGCATCCGGGCTACGGCTTCCTGTCGGAGCGCGCCTCATTTTGCGAGGCGCTGGAGAAGCAAGGCATCGTCTTCATCGGGCCGAAGCCCAAGGCTATCAAGGCGATGGGCGACAAGATCGAATCGAAGAAGTTCGCCAGCGAAGCCAAGGTCTCGACCGTGCCGGGTTGGCTCGGCGTCATCGAAGACGCCGACCATGCCGAGCGGATCGCCGGCGAGATCGGCTATCCGGTGATGATCAAGGCTTCGGCCGGCGGCGGCGGCAAGGGCATGCGCATCGCCTGGAGCAAGGCGGAGGTGCGCGACGGTTTCGACCGGGCGCGTTCGGAGGCGAAAAGCTCCTTCGGCGACGACCGTGTCTTCATCGAGAAATTCGTCGTCGATCCGCGCCATATCGAGATCCAGGTGCTGGCCGACGCGCATGGCACAGCGCTCTATCTCGGCGAGCGCGAATGCTCGATCCAGCGCCGCAACCAGAAGGTGGTCGAGGAGGCGCCGTCGCCATTCCTGGATGCCAAGACCAGAAAGGCGATGGGCGAGCAGGCGGTGGCGCTGGCGAGAGCCGTCGACTACCAGAGCGCCGGCACCGTCGAGTTCATCGTCGACAAGGACAAGAACTTCTATTTCCTTGAAATGAATACGCGATTGCAGGTCGAGCACCCGGTGACCGAACTGGTCACCGGCATCGACCTGGTCGAGCAGATGATCCGCGTCGCCGCCGGCGAGAAGCTCGCCATCAAGCAGAGCGACGTGAAGCTCAACGGCTGGGCGGTGGAAAGCCGCCTCTATGCCGAGGATCCTTTCCGCAACTTCCTGCCGTCGATCGGGCGGCTGACCCGCTACAGGCCGCCGGAAGAGGGCACGTTCGGCGACGTAGTCATCCGCAACGATACCGGCGTCACCGAAGGCTCGGAAATATCGATGTTCTATGACCCGATGGTGGCGAAGCTCTGCACCTGGGCGCCGACAAGGCTGGAGGCGATCGACGCCATGTCAGAGGCGCTCGACAGTTTTGTCGTCGACGGTATCGAGCACAACATCCCTTTCCTTTCGGCGCTGATGCAGCATCCGCGCTGGCGCGAGGGACGGCTGTCGACCGGCTTCATCGCCGAGGAATATCCGGACGGTTTTTCACCGGCCGCGCCGGATGGCGAGGAGAGGGCGGTATTCGCCGCCGTCGCAACCGCGATCGAACTTTTGCGCCGCGACCGGCTCGACCGTCTGAGCGGCCGGCTGGCGCCGCATTCCGGCCATCTCAAGCGCGACTGGGTGGTGAAGATCGGCGCGGACTATCTTCCGGTCGAGATCGTCGACGGCATGGTCTCCATTCCCATGGAGGTCGATCTGTCGATCGACGGCGGCAAGCCGCTGACCGTGGCCTCCGACTGGCGGCCGGGCGACGCGCTCTGGCAGGGTACGGTCGGCGGCGACAAGGTCGTTGCACAGATCCGTCCGATGCTCAACGGCTTGAGCATCGCCTGGAAAGGCATGTCGGTGATGGCGCGCGCCATGCTGCCGCGCACCGCGGAACTCGAAAGGCTGATGCCGGAAAAACTGCCGCCGGACACCTCGAAGATGCTGCTGTGCCCAATGCCAGGCCTCGTCGTCTCGATCGCGGTCGCCGAGGGCCAAGAGGTCAAGGCCGGCGAGACGCTGGCCGTGGTCGAGGCCATGAAGATGGAAAACGTGCTGCGCGCCGAGCGCGACCTCACGATAGCCAAGCTCAACGCCAAGCCCGGCGACAGCCTGGCGGTCGATGCCGTGATCATGGAGTTCGCCTGAGAAGAGGCGGTAGCCAACCGTAAGCCTGTGCCCTGTGGGTCATTTGTGCTGGACTGGCATGGCTCCGTTCGGGACAATACATCTGCATAGATCTTGAGTCTCTGGGACAGCGCGAAAAAACATGGCGGATGAACGACTTCCACGCGACCCGTTGCAGCGCGAAGCAGCCGTGAAGGCCGCGCGGCCGGAAACGCCGGCGCGGACCTTCATCCATCTGCGCGTGCATTCGGCCTATTCGCTGCTCGAAGGCGCGCTTCAGCTCGGCGCGATCGTCGGCCATGCGGTCAAAGACGAGGCGCCGGCGATAGCGGTCACCGACACCAACAACCTCTTCGGCGCGCTCGAATTCGCGCAGAAGGCGGTCAAGGACGGTATCCAGCCGATCATCGGCTGCCAGATCGATCTCGCCTTTTCCGGCGAAGCGGTCGAGGCCCAGCGCGACCGCCGCCGCCATGGGCCGGAGATGTCGCCGGTCGTGCTAATCGCCGCCAGCGACGCTGGCTATGCCAATCTCGTGCGGCTGATCAGCAAGGTTTATCTGGAGACGCCGCCCGGCGAGCCGGTGCACCTGACCAGCGCCACACTGGAAGGCTGGTGCGACGGGCTGATCTGTCTGACCGGCGGCCCGCGCGGTCCGATCGGCAGCGCGCTGAAAGCGGACCGGCGCGACCTCGCCGAACAGCGGCTGCTGTTCCTCAAGGGCCTGTTCGGCGACAGGCTTTATGTCGAGCTGGAGCGGGTCGCCGGCTACGACCGCATGGTCGAGAAGTCGACGGTCGACCTGGCCTACACGCACGACCTGCCGCTAGTCGCCACCAACGAGGCGTTCTTCTCCAAGCGCGAAGACTATGAGGCGCATGACGCGCTGATCGCCATCGCCGAGGGATCGGTGGTCGCCGCGGACAATCGCCGGCGGCTTTCGCCGGACAATTTCCTGCGCAGCCAGGCCGAGATGGCGCGGCTCTTCTCCGATCTGCCGGAAGCGATCGACAACACTGTCGAGATCGCCATGCGCTGCTCCTACTATCCGAAGAACCGCAGCCCGATCCTGCCGCGCTTCACCGGCGCCGACGCAGCCGACAAGGACGCCGCCGAGAAAGCCGAGGCCGCCGAGCTTGCGCGCCAGGCGCGCGAGGGGTTGGAGGCTCGGCTTGCCGCGCACGGGCCGACGCCCAGCTACACGGTCGAGCAATATCGCGAGCGGCTCGAATTCGAGCTCGGCATCATCGAAAAGATGAAGTTCCCCGGCTACTTCCTGATCGTTGCCGACTTCATCAAATGGGCCAAATCGCAAGGCATCCCGGTCGGGCCGGGGCGCGGTTCGGGCGCGGGTTCGCTGGTCGCCTATTCGACCACCATCACCGACATCGACCCGCTGCGCTTCTCGCTGCTGTTCGAGCGCTTCCTCAATCCGGACCGCGTTTCGATGCCGGACTTCGACATCGACTTCTGCCAGGACCGCCGCGAAGAGGTCATCCGCTACGTCCAGCAGAAATACGGCCGCGACCAGGTTGGCCAGATCATCACCTTCGGTACGCTGCAGGCGCGCGCGGTGCTGCGCGACGTCGGCCGCGTGCTGCAGATGCCTTACGGCCAGGTCGACAAGCTCTCAAAGATGGTGCCGCAGAATCCGGCCAATCCGGTCAAGCTGGCGGACGCCATCGCCAACGAGCCGCGCTTCGCCGAGGAGGCGGAGAAGGAGCCGATCGTGCAGACGCTGCTCGATACGGCGCAGAAGCTCGAAGGCCTCTACCGCCACGCCTCGACGCATGCCGCCGGCATCGTCATCGGCGACCGGCCGCTGTCCGAGCTGGTGCCGATGTACCGCGATCCGCGCTCGGACATGCCGGTCACCCAGTTCAACATGAAATATGTCGAGCAGGCGGGTCTGGTGAAGTTCGACTTCCTCGGCCTGAAGACGCTGACAGTGCTGGAAACGGCGGTGAAACTCATCCGCCGGCGCGGCGTCGACATCGATCTCGCGACGATCCCGCTGGACGACAAGGACACCTATGCCATGCTGTCGCGCGGCGAGGTGGTCGGCGTGTTCCAGGTTGAAAGTGCCGGCATGCGCAAGGCGCTGATCGGGATGCGGCCGGACTGTATCGAGGACATCATCGCGCTGGTGGCGCTCTACCGCCCGGGCCCGATGGAGAACATCCCGACCTACAACGCCAGAAAGCATGGCGAGGAGGAGATGGCCTCGATCCATCCCAAGATCGACCATCTGGTGAAGGAGACGCAAGGCGTCATCGTCTATCAGGAACAGGTGATGCAGATCGCGCAGGAGCTGTCCGGCTATTCGCTCGGCGAAGCCGACCTTCTGCGCCGCGCCATGGGCAAGAAGATCCGCGCCGAAATGGACAAGCAGCGCGAGCGCTTCGTCTCCGGCGCGGTCGAGCGCGGCGTCTCCAAGCCACAGGCCGACTTCATCTTCGATCTCCTGGCGAAGTTCGCCGACTACGGCTTCAACAAGTCGCACGCGGCCGCCTACGCTGTCGTCTCCTATCAGACCGCCTATCTCAAGGCGCATTACCCGGTCGAGTTCCTGGCGGCGTCGATGACGCTCGACATGAGCAACACCGACAAGCTGGCCGACTTCCGCCAGGACGCCATGCGTCTCGGCATCGAGGTGGTGCCGCCGTCGGTGATGTCGAGCTTCCGCCCCTTCGAGGTCGGGGAGAACAAGATCTTCTATTCGCTGGCGGCGCTGAAAGGCGTCGGCGACGCGGCGGTCGAGCATATCGTCGAGATGCGCGGCGAGAAGCCGTTCAAGAATCTTGCCGATTTCTGCGAGCGCGTCGATCCGAAGATCGTCGGCAAGCGCGTCTTCGAAAGCCTGATCATGGCCGGCGCGCTGGATTGCTTCGGCCACGACCGCGCCCAGATGATGGCCGGCGTCGAGCGGATGATGGGACTGGCCTCGCTGGCGCAGCAGAACGCCATCTCCGGCCAGGCCGACATCTTTGGTGCGTCGCTCGGCAGCCAGTCGCAGGCGCTCAACCTGCCGCCGACCGATCCGTGGCTTGCCGCCGACCGGCTGCACCGTGAGTTCCAGGTGGTCGGCTTCTATCTCTCGGCGCATCCGCTGGACGAGTACAAGGCAGCACTTCAGAAGATGCGGGTACAGAACTGGGCGGAATTCTCGGCCGCGGTCAAACGCGGCGCGGCCGCCGGGCGGCTTGCCGGCACCGTCACCACCAAGCAGGAGCGCAAGACCCGCACCGGCAACAAGATGGGCGTGGTGCAGTTCTCCGACACGACCGGCCAGTACGAGGCGGTGCTGTTCTCCGAGGGGCTGGCGCAGTATCGCGACATGCTGGAGCCCGGCCGCTCCGTGGTGATCACCGTTTCGGCGGAGGACCGGCCGGAAGGCATCAACCTGCGCATCCAGACCGTGCAGTCGCTGGAAGACGAGGCCAGCCGCATACAGAAGGCGCTGCGCATCTTCGTACGCGACGCAGCACCCCTCGGCACGCTCGCCAACCAGCTTTCGGTCAAGGGCGAAGGGCAGGTGAGCTTCGTGCTGATCAAGGAGGCAGGACTGGGCGAGGTGGAGATCGAGCTGCCCAATCGCTACCGCATCTCGCCGCAGGTTGCGTCGGCGATGCGGGCAGTGCCCGGCGTGGTGGAAGTGGAGCTGGTTTAGCTCAGGGCGTTGCCGCCTCGGCCTCCGCCACTTGCGGCGTCTTCTTCTGCAAATTGAGCAAATTGCTGGCCAGAATCAGCGCCGCGCCGCCGGCGGTGAAGATGTCGATCTGCTCGTGATAGAGCAGCCAGCCGACCAGTGCCGACAGCGGCACACGCAGGAAATCCATCGGCGAGATGAGGGTGGCGTCCGCGTAGGCCAGTGCGCGCGCCATGCAGAAGTGTGACGACATGCCTGTGAAAGCGATCACCACGATCCATGGCCAAAGCGCAAGCGGCGGGTTGCGCCATTCGTAAAGCGCGGGCAGCAGGCCGAGCACCGACTGGATGATCAGCATCCAGAAGATAATGCGCACGACGCTGTCGGTCCTCGTCAGCGACTTTACCATGACCACCGAGGTGCCAAAGCAGACCGCGGCGCCCAGCACGATGATCTGCCCAGGATTGACCGAGCTGAAGCCTGGACGCACGATGACGATCACCCCGATCAGGCCGAGCACGATAGCCGTCAGCCTGGGCCTGGAGAGCCGTTCGCCAAGAAAACCGACCGCGAAAACCGCGGTCCAGATCGGAGTGGTGAATTCAATCGAAATCAGCACGGCGATTGGGATCAGCGTCAGCGCATAGAGCCACGCCGCCTGGCCGGTATAGTGGATGACATTGCGGGCGATATGCGTGAACGGGCGTTTCGTGAGCATCGCCGGGAAGCCGCCGCTTGTCATCACCAGCGGCAGCAGGATGAAGAAACCGATCACCGAGCGCAGTTCCAGCACCTGGAAGACGTTGAGGTCGCTGGTCGTGGCGCGGCCGGCGACGGTCATCGCCAGGAAGGAGGCGATTGACAGCGCCATCCAGAATGCGGCTTTGGGGATCGAGGGAGCGGGTGCCATTCGGGACTCTATCTCGCAAGCCCGGTTCTGGGCTGCAACCGTTAGCGGCGCCATTCGACTGGGCCAGGGGATTCGTGTCAAAAAACAGTCATCGCCACGGCGGAACCTGACGCCCGGGCATCCGTTAAGCCCCACACCTTCCGTCGGCAGGAGCCGGCCGAACAGTTTCATACTTTTCCTGGAATTCTACTAGTGATCGCGAGAGGGGAACATCTTGATGAAATCGACCGCTGCCTTGCTGGCCGCCGCCTGTCTTTTGTGCTCGACGGGCGCACATGCCGATGAGGCGGGCTTCCTGCGCTCGCTGCAGGGAAAGTTCTCCGGCAAGGGAACGGTCAGGATCAGGACAAACACGCCGGTGATGAACATCAACTGCACCTTCACCTCGGACGCGACGGCGAACTCGTTGTCGCTCGACGGCACCTGCCGCGCGCTATTGATCATGTCGCGGGAAATCCGCGCCGATCTGAAGGTCGATGGGGAGAGCTACACAGGCACCTATATCGGCTCGCGCAGCGGACCCGCCGGGCTCAACGGAAGCCGCAAGGGCGATGCGATCGACCTCGACATCCACTGGGCGAAAATCGTCAATGGCGACCGCGACGCCGAGCTGACGGTCGAAAAGATCGGGCCGGACAATATGCGCATGACGGTGACCGACATGGATCCGGCCACCGGCAAGATGGTGGTGACCAGCCGGATCGACCTGAAGCGCAACTGACCTTGCTTTGACGCAATTCCGGACGGAAAACCGCTTACACTTTTCCTGGAATTGCTCTGACCCCTCAATCCTCGAGTGGCTCGGGCGGATTGGCGGCGCGGCCCTTGCCGAATGTATAGCCGGTCTCGACGGCTTTCCTGCCGAACTTGTCGCGCAACGTGTCCATCGCGCCTTCGGCCAGCGCGCGCTTGCGCGACTGCAGGTCGACCAGATCGGGCGGATCGGCCTTGTCGTCGTCGGAGAGGTCGCTGACGCCGATGCCGAGCAGGCGGAACTTCGTGCCGTCGGCCTCGCGGCGCAACAGGTCGAGGCCGGTCTGGAAAATGCGGTCGGCCAGCCGGGTCGGATCGCCGAGCTGGCGGTTGCGGGTGCGGGTCTTGAAATCCTGGGTCTTCAGCTTCAGCACCACGGTGCGCCCCGCAATGCCGGATTTCTTCAGCCGCGCCGAGACCTTTTCCGAGAGGCCGCGCAGAACCGGCACCAGATCCGCCAGGGCTCCGATATCGGTGTCGAAAGTGGTCTCGGCCGAGACGCTCTTGGCATCGCCGTCCGGGTCGACCGGGCGGTCGTCCTCGCCGCGTGAAAGTCTGTACAGCCGGTCGCCCATGACGCCATAGCGGCGCATCAGGTCGCCGCGCTCCATGCGCTGCAACTGCGCGATCATGCGGATGCCGTCGCGCTCCAGTGTCGCGGCCAGCGCCTTGCCCACGCCCCAGATCATCGTCACCGGCTGCGCGGCGAGGAAGCTCGTGGCCTCCGCTTCGCCGATCACCGAAAAGCCGCGCGGCTTGCGGAAATCCGAGGCGATCTTGGCCAGGAACTTGCAGTAGGAAAGGCCGGCCGAGACGGTGATGCCGAGTTCCTTTTCCACCGTCTGCGCGAAGCGCGCCAGCACCAGCGCCGGCGGCATCCCGTGGAGCCGCTCGGTGCCGGCGAGGTCGAGAAACGCCTCGTCGATCGACAGCGGCTCGACCTGCGGCGTCAGCGCCAGCATCAGCGCCCGCACCTGGCGGCCGACGCCGACATATTTTTCCATGTTGGGCGGGATCACCACCGCTTCCGGGCAGAGTTCCAGCGCCTTGAACATCGGCATGGCCGAGCGAACGCCCTGGATGCGGGCGATGTAGCAGGCGGTGGAGACGACGCCGCGCCGGCCGCCGCCGACGATGACCGGCTTGTCCTTCAGGGCAGGGTTGTCGCGCTTTTCGATCGCCGCGTAGAAGGCGTCGCAATCGATATGGGCGATCTTGAGCCGGTAGAGTTCCGTGTGCCGGACAAGACGCGGGCTGCCGCAGCGATCGCAACGGCGCGTCTCCGAGCGCTGGAACGCCAGGCAGTCACGGCAAAAACCGTGTTCGGGATTGTTGACAGGAGCCGCCATCGCTGCGAACATAAAGAGAACAAATGCAATGGTACGACAGCGCAAGGCTGGCAACAAGCTTGGCCTGGGGAGAACGCATGAGCACGACCATAGCACCGCTGACCCCCGAGCGGTGGGCCGATTTCGAGGACCTCTTCGGCAAGCAGGGCGCCTGTTACGGCTGCTGGTGCACGCATTTCCGGCTGGCGCCGGCGGAGCGCCGCGCCAGCGACAAAGAGCGCAACAAGGATCTGATCAAGGCGCGTATAGAGGCAGGTCCGCCGCCGGGACTCCTGGCGTTCGAGGACGGCAAGGCCGTCGGCTGGATGCAGGTCGGCCCGCGCGCCGACGTGCCCGAGTGGAACAATCAGGGCAGGGGCTCGGCCCCGATTGATCCGGCCGATGCCGGCGACCCGGATGTCTGGGCGATCTCCTGCTTCTTCATCCGCGTCAAGGCGAGGGGTCGCGGCATCACGCACCGCCTCGTCGAAGGCGGCATCGCCTTCGCCCGCGAGAATGGCGCGAGGCTGCTCGAAGCCTGCCCGATCGACCTGTCGCGCGATTCGCGCTCGATCGGGCTTTTCGTCGGCTCGTCGCGGGTGTTCGAGAAGGCCGGCTTCGAAAGGCTCGTGGAGCGCAAGCCCGGCCGGCCGCTGATGCGCCTGGTGCTTTAGCCGGATGCGCTTTTGGCCTACAGTCCGCGTCTTGCGGCTGTAACGCTTCTTGCCTACCAGAAGCCATTGTTTCGTCTTCCGACAGCACGGAGAACCGACGTGAAGCGTATCTTGCCACTCGCCTTTGCCCTCGCGCTCAGCGCGCCAGCCTTTGCCCAGACTGTCGACAGCCAGGGCGCCAAGCAGCTTTCCGACGATCTGGCGCGCTATTTCGGCAAGCAGGCGTTCGACAAGGGCGTGCTCAAGGTTTCGGTGGAGGGTGACGCCTACAAGATCGCGCTCGACATCAAAGCGCTCGTCAATGCGGTGCCGGAGCAGAAGCTCCTGAAATTCGACATGGCGCCCTACGCGCTGATGGTGAAGCCGCGCAGCGACGGGTCATGGGACGTCTCGTCGAATTTCTCGCAGGGCGCGTCGTTTGAGTTCGATGGGCCGGAAGGCCGTCAGAGCATGGAATTCACGATCAAGGACGGCAAGCTGACCAGCGTCTACGATCCGGCCCTTGCGGCCTTCACCAATGCAACCAGTTCCTTGGCCGGAATGACCATGACGTCCCGGGACGCCAAGCAGCAGGCCGAGGCCTCGACCGGGGCCGGCACCGCCACCGTTGTCGCGACCAAATCCGCCAATGGCGGCGTCGACTTCACGGCGACGCAAAAAGTCTCGGACTTCGTCGAGACTATCAAGGTCAACGATCCCGACAACGGGATGAATTTTCCGCTCACCTTGAAAACGCCGGAACTTTCCGTCGACGCAACCGGCAAGGGCGTGCGGACGAAGCCGCTGCTCGACCTGCTTGCCTTTGCCGTGGCGAATGATGACGAAGCCAAGCTCAAGGCGAACCAGGCAGAGCTCAAATCGCTGATGCTGGCCGCGCTGCCGATTTGGCAAAGGGTCGACGGCAATTACGGCTTCAAGGATTTCATCGTGGAAAGCCCTGTCGGCGAATTCGGGGCGAAGCAATTCAGCACCGCATTCGGCATGGACGGCGTTTCCCAGAACGGCAAGGTCGATTACACGATCAAGGCAACCGGGCTGACGATCCCGCATCAGACCCTGCCCGAATGGACGGTGCCGCTGCTGCCAACGGAGATCGACCTGAATTTCGGCGGCGCCAATATCGATCTCGATACGATGGCGAAAAAGGCGATCGAAGCCTTTGATCTCAATAAGGAACCACCGCTTTCGGATGAATTCGGCAAGGCTTTGGTCGCCGATTTCAAGGCCAAGAATCCCAAGGTCGTCATCGGGCACAGCACGGTGAGGAACGGCGACATCGAGGTCGCGCTGGAAGGCGAGATGACATTTCCCGGCGAGAAGCCTGATGCGACCGTGACCATCGACGTCGCCGGCTATGACAAGATCGTCGATGCCCTGAAGGAAGGCGCCAAGAGCGACGAGCAGATGGCGCAGGCCTTCCCGTTTGCGTTGGCCGTCAAGGGCTTCGGCAAGACGCTGCCGGACGGCCGCCTGGAGTGGGTGATCAACACCAAGGCCGATGGGTCCGTCGCCGTCAATGGCGCCATGCTGAAGGGGCCGGACGAGGTCCAGGACAACAGCGCGGGACAGGACGACAATTCGAGCGGCGATGACGGCGCGAACGGAACGGACGATTCCACCGGAGGCGGCGATTCGGACGGCGGCGACAATGGCGGGGCAGGCGCGAAGCTGCAGCCCTGAGCATTAGGCCTCAGATTTCAAACATGTTTTTGTCCCGAAACTGGTTCTTTTTCGGGACAGGTGCCCTAAAGCCCGAGCGCGGCCGCGATCTTGGGCGCGGCCTCGCGCCAATCCTCGACCGAGACGATGTCTTCCGGCGTTGGCGGCAGGAAGGCGCGTAGCGAGTTGTCGGCCATCAGATGGAAGAGGTGGGCGTCGGCCACGGAATTGCGGGCCGAAAGCAGGTTGGAGGGCTGGTCGTCGACGAATGCGACCGGCCGGCCTTTAACGCCGCGCAGTTTCGCGATGGCCGGCCCCTTGGCCATCTCCGTCGTCAGCAGCGGGTAGTCGAGCCCCAGCGCATCGAGGTGCGCGCGTCGCACGGCGCGATGCCTGTGCGGCATCGCGGTCAACAAGACGATCTCGGCACCTTGTCCAAGCATCATCAGGGCGTCCGCCGCACCCTCGGTGATGCTTTGCCAATCCGCCTGGGTGTCGAAGAAATCGCCCAGCAGCGCCGTCACTTCGGGCTGCTCGATCAGCCGGCCGGTCGTCGTTTCGGCGATGTTGCCGGTCAATCGGAAGGACGAGAGCGTCAGTCCGAAGCCGCGTGTTTTGAGGAAATGCGGAAACGGTCGGACGAATTCGAGCACGACGTCGTCGACGTCAAGCACCAGCAGCGGCCGTTCGTCGGCGGCAAGCTCCTCGATCTGCCGCGCCGTCTCGGGATCGTCGCTC
The DNA here is from genome assembly GCF_002295065.1 of Mesorhizobium sp. WSM3859. Taxonomy (GTDB): domain Bacteria; phylum Pseudomonadota; class Alphaproteobacteria; order Rhizobiales; family Rhizobiaceae; genus Mesorhizobium. The sequence continues at coordinate 58,907 of NZ_NSGG01000001.1, read as the reverse complement.
ATGTCGAACGCTCGTGATCGTCGTTGCCGAGCGGAAGCGCGCGCAATGCCTTGCCCACAGCGGCTGGCGGCGTGCCGGTCTCCTCGGCGAAGCGCAGCAGCGTCGGCTCATGAGCGAGGATGAATTGCAGGACACCGGCAAGGAAGCCGGGCTCCGCGGCGGCCTCGCGGATCGAGTTGGCCTCGATGCCGGTGATCGCCAGGAAGCGGGGCAGAAGTTCCGGATCGGCGGCGACGAAGCCCAGCGCCTTGACGGCAATGGTTTCCGCTTCCTCGCGCATTGACGCTGCGTTCGCCATAATTACCTTTGGAATGGTGGATTTTTGAGTCTCCTACCGCAGTAACGGCAAGCGTCGCTTGCGGCAAGCCTTCGCTCTTTCCTGTACAGCGTCCGAAGGTGGAATTGATGCAGCTTTCCAACCTCCGGTTTCCGTTTCGTCAATTATATTGGGCTAGGGTGGACAAGGGTTGGGTGCGGTCCGAAGGGGACGCATTACGACGGTCTTCGACTTCGAGGGCGGTCGGGACGGGAAATTGATGGCTAAGAAGGTCATGATCGTCGAGGACAATGAGCTCAATATGAAGCTCTTTCGGGACCTCATCGAAGCCAGCGGTTACGAGACGGTCCGCACGCGCAATGGGCTGGAGGCGCTGGATCTGGCGCGCCAGCACCGGCCTGACCTCATCCTGATGGACATCCAGCTGCCCGAAGTCTCCGGCCTGGAAGTGACAAAATGGCTGAAGGAAGACGACGAATTGCATTCGATCCCCGTCATCGCCGTCACCGCCTTCGCCATGAAGGGCGATGAGGAGCGCATCCGCCAGGGCGGCTGCGAAGCCTATATCTCCAAGCCGATCTCGGTGCCGCGCTTCATCGAGACGATCAAATCCTATCTGGGCGATGCCTGATGCCCGTGACCAGCAGAACCGGAGCCCTTTGAGATGACCGCGCGGATCCTCGTCGTCGACGATATCCCCGCCAATGTGCGGCTGCTGGAGGTTCGGCTGCTTGCCGAGTATTTCGAGGTGCTGACGGCCAATAACGGGCCGGATGCGATCGAGACCTGCGAAAACGGCAAGGTCGACGTCGTGCTGCTCGACGTGATGATGCCGGGCATGGACGGGTTCGAAGTCTGCAAGCGCCTGAAGGGCGATCCGGCGACCTCGCATATCCCGGTGGTCATGATCACCGCGCTCGACCAGGTCTCAGATCGGGTGCGCGGCCTCGAGGCCGGCGCGGACGATTTCCTGACCAAGCCGGTCAACGACCTGCAGCTGATGACGCGCGTGAAGAGCCTCGTCAGGCTGAAGTCGCTGACCGACGAGCTCAGGCTGCGCGCCTCGACCACGCGCAATATCGGCATCGAGGAACTTCTGAGCCGCGATTTCGCGACTGAGGACGTCAAGCCGAAGGTGCTTCTCATCGACGAGCGCAGATCCTCGGTCGAACGCATCCAGAAGATGCTGCGCCACAGCGCCGATCTCGATATCGCGACCGATCCCAACGCGGGGTTTTTCCAGGCGGCCGAGACGCCGTATGAATGCGTGCTGATCTCGACAGCCTTCTCCGGCTTCGATGCGCTGAGGCTCTGCTCACAGCTGCGTTCTCTCGACCGCACCCGCTTCCTGCCGATCATGCTGCTCGCCGACGAGGGCGAGGAGGGCCGCATCCTCCGCGGTCTGGAGCTCGGCATCAACGACTACCTGATCCGGCCGATCGACCCGCATGAGCTGACGGCACGGCTGCGCACGCAGGTGCGGCGCAAGCGCTACAACGACCAATTGCGCGCCAGCGTCGCCCAGACGATCGAAATGGCGGTGATCGACGGACTGACCGGGCTTCACAACCGGCGCTATCTCGACAGCCACCTGCAGACGCTGTTCGATCGCGCCGCAGCGCGGCGGCGGCCGTTGTCGGTGATGATCACCGACCTCGACCGCTTCAAGTCGATCAACGACACGTACGGCCACGACGGCGGCGACGATGTGCTGCGCGAATTCGCCAGGCGGCTGCGCAAGAATGTGCGCGGCATCGATTTGGCCTGCCGCTTCGGCGGCGAGGAGTTCGTCGTGGTGATGCCTGACACCGACGGCGCGGTCGCCGAGAAGGTGGCCGAGCGCATCCGCGCCGAGATCGCGCAGGCGCCTTTTGCCATCGGGAGCGACGGCAAGACGATCGAGGTGACGGTCAGCGTCGGCGTGTCCTCGCTGCTTAAGGGGACCGACAGCGTCGCCGCGTTGATGAAGCGCGCCGACCTCGCGCTTTACGAAGCCAAAAGCGGCGGCCGGAACCGGGTGGTCGCCAAGGCGGCCTAAGGCGCCTTCGCGATCTTCCAGACCCGCTGTTTATGCTCTAGATTTAGATTTTGCGCATGTTCGCGCTTCGGCGGCGTGCCTGCAAAGGGCGCCGATTAGCGACTGTCCCCACAGGGTTACGAATTTACCTTAACCCGAGCGATTCGCGAGCGGTGGTTAAGAAATGGTTGATTTTTATAAGGTCTTGCGCAAATCTGCGGCCCATAGACAGATGACGAGGCCGGCACGAGGGTAGACAAGCCGGCCCGATCCGAAAAATACCCCATGATGCTCAGGTCCGCCGCATCTCCTGGGTCCGTGGGGTCGGCCGGCCGGCGCTGGCACATAGTGGCCTCCTCGTACCGCTGCCAAACGCCGACCGGCCCCCTTTTCCTACAAAGTGCCGACTGACCTTGCGCTGACAGCCGCACGGGGCTCTGCGTCGCGGTCTTTGTTCCCGTCGGAAAACCGTGCTTCCTGAAAATTGCTCCAAAACAAAAACGCCGCCCGGAGGGCGGCGTTCGATTTCTCGGGGTAACCAGATTACTTGATCTTGGTTTCCTTGAACTCGACGTGCTTCTTGGCGACCGGATCGTACTTGCGGAACGAGAGCTTGTCCGTCTTGGTACGGCTGTTCTTGCTGGTCACGTAGAAGAACCCGGTGTCGGCGGTCGACAGAAGCTTGATCTTGATGTTTGCGGCTTTGGCCATGATGTTCGTCCGTTAATGTTCGTGGAGTTTTGGCCGCTGGAGCACGGGGAAAACACCCGGACGCGGGAAACTTGGCGCGACACATAAAGAACGCGCCCGGAAAGTCAAGCCCGGGCGCCGTCCTTGGCTCATTTCGGCATCGTTGGGGTTCACTGCTTCAGGCGTTCTGCTCGACCAACTGTCCCTTCTTTTTCCAGTCGCCCGTGGTGTTCCAGCGGTTGGGATTGGCGCGGTCGTCAAGGCCCTTGGAGCGACTGGCGAGCAGCGGCTGGATGCGGATGACGGGCTCCTGGTAGGAATGGGCCTGAAATATCGCCTCGACGACTCGGGCGGCGAGCGGCTGGTCGTCGGCGATCTCGAACGACACTTCGACGGTGCCGGGCCGCCGGCGCAATTCCGTCTCGGCGCCGGCGGCGCCGCCGTCGAGCGGCCGATAGCGCTCGATGCCCTGCGCCGACTGATAGGCGTTGCTGTCATATTTGCCCATGCGCAGCGGCGTGATCGCCACCACCGCCTCCATGATGCGCTCGACATCGGCTGCCGGCGCCTGGAATGTGACGAGCAGAAGCAATTCCATCCTGAGGGATTTGGTTTCAAAGCCGCTGTCGATCATCGCAATTCTCCTGCCTGGCGTTGGAGGCAGGGTATAGCAGGGGTGCTGCTGACACGGTGATGTCAGGATGCCCGGCGCTTCGGCGACATTTGCCTAAAGCGCGTCGCGCTGAAACGGATTCAGGCGACGCGCTTTAGGCCTTTATTTTCATGCATGTCGTTGCCCCAGAACCGCTGCACACTTCTGGGCGACATGCATTAGAGAATCTTGCGCACCAGCCTGACCAGGACCAGAAGCATGTAGGCGGCGAAGAAGACGGCCAGCGACCAGCCGAAGCCCGAGGGGCCGAAGGCGTCCATGCCGATGCCGATCGCCTGCGGGCCGATCACCATGCCGACGCCATAGCACAGCACGAAGGCCGCATTGGCGGATGCCAGCTCATGGCCGGAAAGCTGGGAGCCGAGATGGGCAAGGCCGATCGTGTACATGGCCGCGACGCCGCCGCCCCAGACAAACAGAAGGGCGGCCATAAGATGCCAGTTCTGCGCGAAGAAGGGCATGAATACGGTGCCGATCAAGCCGACGGTGGCGCAGCCCAGAAGCAGATGGCGGCGGTCCGAGACACGGTCGCTGATCATGCCGATCGGGATCTGCAGAAGCACGTTGCCGAGCCCGATCATGGTCAAAAGCAGTGCTGCGTCGGCCTCCGAATAGCCGATGCGGCTGCCATAGACGGGGAAGAGCGAGAAGCCGCCGGTCTCGACCGCGCCGAAGACAAGCACGGCGAAGGTCGCGGTCGGCACCAGCCAGACATAGCGCAGGAAATGGCTGGTTTCGCTGTCGGCGACGATGGTCGGGCTCTCGTTGCGGGCCGCCAACACCGGAATCGCGGCAAGCGTGACCAGCGCTATGGTGACGCCGAACGGCAGGAAGCCCGAACTGCCGAGATGCGCGAACAGCCACGGTCCGGCGGCGAAGCCGAGCGACAGCACGGTGGCGTAGATGCCGAGCACAAGGCCGCGGCGGCTGGGCGGGGCGGAGGTGCTGATCCAGAATTCCGACAGGATGAACAGCACCGTCAGCGAGATATGCAGGGCGACGCGGAGCGGGAACCACATCCAGAAATCGGGCGCGAAATGGAAGCCGACAAAGGCAAGCGCGCCTATGGCAATCATCAACAGCATGGTCCAGGCGACGCCGAGCCGCATGGCAAGCGGGGTGGCTAAAGGCGCGCCGGCGATCGAGGCAAGACCGGCAACGGCCGTGTTGAGGCCTATCATCGAGGCCGAGTGGCCGCGTGTCTCCAGGATGACACTGAGCAGCGGCATGCCGAGGCCGATGGCGATGCCGACGACGCTGATCGAGGAGATCGCCGCGATCATCGGCAACCAGTGTACGCGTTCGTCGCCCTGTTCTTGGGTATCGACCGTCATGGGATCAAAATGCTCTGCTTCTAAAGGACTTCGCGGACAAAGCGGTTGCGGACGAGCCGGAAGAACGGCACGGCGCCCCCCGGCCGCAGCAAGGGATCATCGGCAAGCCGCCTTTCGAGTTCTTCCAGGATCATGCCGGTTATGTCGGGGATGTCGGCCTTGCGGGCGTCGGCAAGCGGCAGCCAGACGAGTTCCTCCAGCTCGTTGGTCGGGCCGCCGCCGGGCAATTCCACGGCAACGTCGTGGCGCCAGGCGCTGAAGAAACGCGTATCGAAACGGCGCACGCGATTGGGCGGGGTGATGGCGCGGGCGATGAAGCGGAGCACGTCCAGCGACGGGATCACGCCATGCTCGGCGAAACCCTGCCAGTCGCGCTTCGCGGTCGAGAAGGCGCCCTTGCGGCCGATCAGCAGGCCGGCTTCCTCATAGGTCTCGCGAATCGCCGACAGGGCGATTGCGCGCGCCCGCGCCGCGCTGGCGCGCCCCGGGCCCGCGGCCAGCTTTTTCTCTTCTTCGCCGCGCAAAGGGGCGGCGACGGCAATGCGGCTGTCCGCGGGATCGGTGCGACCGCCCGGGAAGACAAATTTTCCGGGCATGAAGGCGTGCCGGGCATGGCGCCTGCCCATCAGCACCAGGACATCCTTGCCCCGGCGATCGAGCAGAATGAGGGTCGCGGCATCACGCGGACGCAGCGCCCGGCCGCTGCGCACGGCCAGGCCTTTATCGAGCTTGTCGACATCCGCCTTGGTCATTCCTTCCATGCGCCCGACCTAGCGGAAACTTGCCTGATGTGAAAGTGGCTTGCGCGTCGCGGCTTTTGAACCAGGGCGGACAGCGGTGCGACCTGGCTTACGAATGGCTCTCGAATTCGTCCTTCTCGTCGCCGAAGCCGTGCATATAAAGCGCCCATTGCAGGCCGATGACAGCGCCCTTGACCGGCTGCAGCAGCGCGACGGCCAGAATGATGGTCAGCGGCACCCAGATCAGCGCGTGCTGTAAGTTCGACAGCGTGGTGGTCGCCTCCACTGCCATGAAGGAGCCAACCACGATGTGGCCGACGATGACAATGACCAGATAGGCAGGCAGGTCGTCCGCGCGATGGTGATGCAGTTCCTCGCCGCAGACCTCGCATTTGTCCACGGATTTCACGAACGCGCGGAACAACTTTCCCTTGCCGCAATGCGGGCAGCGACCGAGCAAGCCGCGCTTGATAGCTGTCCACAGCGGGCGGGCGACGCGGCCCGAATGATGCTCGCCACCGAAAACCTGTTCTTCCACCTGGAAGTTGCCTGGCATTACCGTCTCCTGCCGCGCGGTCCGACGCGCGATTGCGACGCTCGGGCGCGACCCTTGGCCTTGTGGAACGACCGCCTCGAGCCGGGCAGGGGCTTCGGGTCGGTCAGCATCTCGAAGCGCATCGCGCCGGCCATCGGCGCGACCTCGACCAACCGGACCTCGACGCGGTCGGCAAGCTGGTAGCCTTTGCCGGTGCGTTCTCCGAAGAGCGATCGGGCGGTTTCGTCGTAGATATAGTAGTCGCCGCCCAGAGTTGACACCGGAATAAAGCCGTCGGCGCCATACTGCGGCAATTGGACAAAGAGCCCCGCCTTGGTGACGCCGGAAATGCGGGCGTCGAATGTGTCGTTGACGCGCTCGGCGAGATAGGCGGCGATCAGCCGGTCGACTGTGTCGCGCTCGGCGGCCATGGCGCGGCGTTCCGTGGCGGAGATCAGCGCGGCGACTTCTTCCAGCCGGTCCGCCTCCTGCTGCGTCAGGCCGCCTTGCCCCAGACCAAGCGCCGAGATCAGCCCCCGGTGCACGATCAGATCGGCATAGCGGCGGATCGGCGAGGTGAAATGCGCATAGCGCCGGAGGTTGAGCCCGAAATGGCCGATGTTCTTCGGCGAGTACTCGGCCTGGCTCTGCGAGCGCAGCACGACTTCATTGACCAGCGCCTCGTTGTCGGCGCCGCGCACCCGTTCCAGAATGCCGTTGAACTGGCTGGGCCGCATCTGCGCGCCGCGCGCCAGGGACAGGCTGAGCGTCTGCAGGAAGTCGCGCAGCGATTCCTGCTTGGCAAGCGACGGCGCGTCATGGATGCGGTAGACGAGGGGCTCTTTCTTGCCCTCCAATGTCTCGGCGGCCGCGACATTGGCCTGGATCATGAACTCCTCGATGAGCTTATGCGCATCGAGACGCTCCGGCACCACGACCCGGTCGACGGTGCCGTCGGGCTTCAGCAGGATCTTGCGTTCCGGCAGGTCGAGTTCAAGCGGCTGCCGGGCGTCGCGGCCGCGCTTCAGCACCGAGTAAGCATCCCAAAGCGGCTTCAGGACGCTGTCGAGGATCGGCCGCGTCTTGTCGTCGGGGACGCCATCGATCGCCGCCTGCGCCTGCGGATAGGCGAGCTTGGCCGCCGATTTCATCATGACGCGGTGGAAGGAATGCTTGAGCTTGCGGCCTTCCGAGGAGAAAGTCATGCGCACGGCGATCGCCGGCCGGTCCTCGCCTTCGCGCAGCGAGCACAGATCGTTCGAGATGCGTTCGGGCAGCATCGGCACGACGCGGTCCGGGAAATAGACGGAATTGCCACGCTTCAACGCTTCGCGATCGAGCGGCGTGCCGTAGCGGATATAGGCGGCGACATCGGCGATCGCCACGGTGACGACGACGCCGCCGGGATTCTTCTCGTCCGTATCGGGCGCGGCGAAGACAGCGTCGTCATGGTCCTTGGCGTCGGCGGGGTCGATGGTCACCAGCGGCAGGTCGCGCCAGTCCTCGCGGTGAGCAAGCGTGGCCGGCTTCACCGCCTCGGCCTCGGCAGTCACGTCCGCCGGAAAGACATGGGGAATGTCATGGGCGTGGATGGCGATCATCGAGACCGCCTTCTCGCTGGTGAGCGACCCCAGCACCGCCAGCACCTTGGCGCGCGGCAGGCCGAAGCGCGAAGCGCGCGCCGGCTCGACCTCGACAAGGTCGCCGTTGCGGGCGCCGTTCTGGAATTCCTTGTCGACGATCAGTTCCGGCTGACGCCGTTCGACAGGCTCGATGCGGAACGTGCCGTCCTTCAGCACGCGGAAGACGCCGAGCACCGCGTCGCTGCGCTTCTCGAAGATCTTCATCACCCGGCCGGTATAGGCAGGGCCTGACGGATCGTCGGTCGGGAAGGTCTTTGCAAGCACGCGGTCGCCAATGCCGGGCGCGGGGCCGCTGGCACCGCGCGAAATGCGGATGGCAATGACAGGCGGCGAACCGGCGCCGGTATATTCGCTCGGATTGGCCAGGAGCACGCCGTCGTCATCGCGGCCGAAAATGTCGAGCACGGCGACGTGCGGCACGGCGCCGGCGCGGGTGAGGCGCTTGCGCTCCTTGTTGAGCAGACCCTCATCCTGCAGGTCGCGCAGCATGTCTTTCAGCCAGACGCGATCCTCGCCGCGCAGGGCAAAGGCCTTGGCGATTTCGCGCTTGCCGGAACGGTCGGGATTTTCGGCGATGTAGCGCAGGATCTCGTCGCGCGAGGGCCGATAGTCGTCCTTGACCTTGGCTCTGGTGTCGGCGTGGCGCGGATCGCCGTGGCTTCTTCCGGAGATCCTGCGCGCCACGTCCTGCTACCCCTTCTTCGCCGCCCTGCGGAAGGGCTTCTTGCCGCCCCCGCCCTTGGCTTCCTTTTCGGCGATCAGGGCGAGCGCCTCTTCCATCGTCACCGATTGCGGGTCCTTGCCCTTGGGCAGCGTCGCATTGACCTTGCCGTAATTGACATAGGGCCCGTAGCGGCCGTCGCGCACGACGATCTTACCGCCGCCGTCGGGATGGTCGCCAAGCTCCTTCAGCGCCGCCGGCGTGGCGCCGTTGCGGCCGCCCCTGCCCTTCTGCTGCTTCTCGGCGATCACCGAGACGGCGCGGTTCAAGCCGATCGAGAACACGTCGTCGATGCTCTCCAGATTGGCGTAGGTGCCGTCGTGCAGCACGAACGGGCCGTAGCGCCCGAGGCCGGCAGAGATCATCTTGCCGGTTTCAGGATGTTTTCCGACATCGCGCGGCAGCGACAGAAGCGCCAGCGCCTTCTCATGGTCGATCGACTCGGGCGTCCAGCCCTTGGGCAGGCTGGAGCGCTTGGCTTCCTTGCCTTCGCCGCGCTGGATATAGGGGCCGAAACGGCCGCTCCTCAGCGTGATTTCCTCAGCGGTGTAGGGGTCCTTGCCGAGCAGCTTGACGCCGTCCTCGCCATTGCCGTTCTCGCCATTGGGGTTGGCGGCGTCGCCGAGCTGGCGGGTGTAGGAGCACTCCGGATAGTTCGAGCAGCCGACGAAGGCGCCGAACTTTCCAAGTTTCAGTGACAGGTTTCCGGTGCCGCATTTCGGGCAGATGCGCGGGTTGGAGCCGTCCTCGCGCTCCGGGAAGACAAGCGGCGCGAGCTCTTCGTTGAGCGCATCGAGCACGTCGGTGACACGCAGCTCCTTGATGTCGTCGACGGCGCCGGAGAAATCCTTCCAGAAATCGCGCAGAACGTCCTTCCAGGCGAGCTTGCCGTCGGAAATCTCGTCGAGCTTCTCCTCGAGCGATGCGGTGAAGTCATATTCGACGTAACGCTCGAAGAAACTCTCGAGGAAGGCCGAGAGCAGCCGGCCCTTGGCCTGCGGCACCAGCTTGCGCCGGTCGATGGTGACATAGTCGCGATCCTCGAGCGTCTTCAGGATCGCGGTGTAGGTCGACGGCCGGCCGATGCCGAGCTCTTCCAGCTTCTTGATCAGCGACGCTTCGGAATAGCGCGGCGGCGGCTCGGTCGTGTGCTGGGTGGCGTTGATCGCCTGGCGGGCGAGCTGCTCGCCGGAGCGGATCTCGGGCAGGCGGCGGCTCTCCTCGTCCTCCGCGTCCTCGTCCTTCTGGTCGGTATAGGCGGCGATGAAGCCATCGAAGCGGACGACCGAACCGATCGCGCGCAGCTCCGCGGTACGGGCGCCGTTGACCGCCTCGATCTCGACCGTGGTGCGCTCGATCTCGGCCGGCTGCATCTGGCTGGCGATGGCGCGCTTCCAGATCAGCTCGTAGAGACGGGCCTGGTCGGCGTCGAGATATTGCCGGACGGAAGCCGGCGTGCGCCGGAAATCGGTCGGGCGAATCGCCTCGTGCGCTTCCTGGGCGTTCTTGGCCTTGGTGGTGTAGAAACGCGGCTTTTCCGGCAGGTATTTCGCGCCGAATTCGCTGACGATGGCGTTACGGGCGGCCTCGATCGCCTCCGGCGCCATCTGCACGCCGTCGGTTCGCATATAGGTGATGAGGCCGGCGGTCTCGCCGCCGACATCCATGCCTTCATAGAGCTTTTGCGCTACCTGCATGGTGCGCGTCGCCGAGAAGCCGAGCCCGGAGGAGGCAGCCTGCTGCAGCGTCGAGGTGGTGAAGGGCGGGCCGGGATTGCGCTTTGTCGGCTTGGCCTCGACCGACAATGCCTTGAAGGTCGCGCCTTCCAGCATCGCCTTGATGTCGTCAGCCTGCGCCTTGTTGGCGATATCGAGTTTTTGCAGCTTCTTGCCGGCAAAGGCGGTCAGCCGCGCTTCGAAACTGTCGTTACGCGGCGTGTTGAGGATGGCCGCGATCTGCCAGTATTCCTCGCGGATGAAGCGCTCGATCTCGGATTCGCGGTCGCAGACGAGGCGCAGCGCCACCGACTGGACGCGGCCGGCGGAACGGGCACCCGGCAGCTTGCGCCACAGCACGGGCGACAGCGTGAAGCCGACGAGATAGTCGAGCGCGCGGCGGGCGAGATAGGCGTCGACCAGCGGCGCGTCGATCTGGCGCGGGTTGGCCATCGCGTCGAGCACCGAGGCCTTGGTGATGGCGTTGAAGACGACGCGGCTGACCGGCTTGTCCTTCAGCGCGCGCTTCTGCTTCAGGACTTCCAGCACATGCCATGAAATCGCCTCGCCCTCACGATCCGGGTCGGTGGCGAGGATCAGGCCGTCAGCGTCCTTGACCGCCTTGGCGATGTCGGCGAGGCGCTTGCCGGACGCCGTGTCGACCGACCAGGACATGGCGAAGTCCTCGTCAGGGCGCACCGAGCCGTCCTTGGCCGGCAGATCGCGGACATGGCCGAACGAGGCCAGAACCTTATAGTTCTTGCCCAGATATTTGTTGATTGTCTTCGCCTTGGCCGGCGATTCGACGACGACGACGTCCATGAGGTCTCTTTAATCAGCTGTGAGGTGGCGGAAGAACTCCGCGACGCACGACGAAATCCCACTCTTTTCGTCGCTCACATGGCCGTGCTTTTGCAATCGGTCAAGGGGAAGCGGCCAATTTGGGAAGCGGCCGCCGACGATACACTCTTAGAGTGTATGGCAAGGATCACATTTTTGGCGAAGGAGGCGTGGGCGCGCCGAACCGGTGGTGACCGGCGGAAAGATGACTGGCTGCCGGATCAAGGAACCCGGCAGCCGGATCGCTCGATGAGGCGAGCTCAATCTGCCTTGACGACGTGCCAGGCTCCGGCAACGCCTTCGCCGGTCATGTCGCCGGCCTTCTTGTCCTTGACGAAGGTGTAGACCGGCTTGCCGTCATAGGCCCACATATGGGTGCCGTCGGTGCGCTTGACGACAGACCATTCGCCTTCGGTCTTCGCGCTCGCCTTGGCTTTCAGCGGCGGCCAGTTGGCGGCGCATTTGTCATAGCAGTTGGACTTGCCCTTCTCGTCCTTGTCGAAAGTATAGAGCGTCATGCCCTTGGCGTCGGTGTAGATCTTCGTGCCGCCAACCTCGGCTTCCTTCCAGGCTTCCGCGGCCTGGGACGCGGCGGTGCCGAGCAGAAGGGCGGCAAACCCGAGTGCGATCGTTTTCATGCTGAATCTCCCTGAGAACAAGCGCGCGGCGATCGCGCGCTCATTTGGTCAACGTGTTGGGAAGCATGTTTCTTCCTGCGGCGAAGCGGCGACGCACCACACAATGGTGATTGGCAGGGGCGTGCCCGCATCGCTATATCGACCCCAGCACAATCGAGACTCATTGGATGGCATTGGACATCGGCTATGTCAGCGCGGTCGGGGCGGGAGCGATCTCGTTCCTGTCACCTTGCGTGCTGCCGCTGGTGCCGCCCTATCTCTGCTACATGGCCGGTGTCTCGGTCGACGATTTCCGCGGCAATGCCGGCATCACGGCGCGCGAGGGCACGCGCGGCGCGCTGCTTTATGCATCGCTTGCTTTCGTGCTCGGCTTCTCCACGGTGTTCGTCGCGCTCGGCGCCGGTGCCTCGACCATCGGTAGGCTGCTGCGCGTGTGGCAGGAACCGCTGGCGATGGCGGCGGGCGCGCTGATCATCATCATGGGGCTGAACTTCCTTGGCATATTGCGCATCCCGCTGCTTTCGCGCGAGGCGCGTTTCCAGTCGCAGGGCAAGCCCGCAAACATGGTCGCCGCCTATGTCATGGGATTGGCCTTCGCTTTCGGCTGGACGCCCTGCATCGGCCCGGTGCTGGGGCCGATCCTGACCTTGGCCGGCGGGCGCGAAACGGTGGGTGAGGGCGCGCTGCTGCTCGCCGCCTATTCGCTCGGGCTCGGCATTCCGTTCCTGATCGCGGCGCTGTTCTCTGGCGCTTTCATGCGCTTCCTCGGCAAGTTCCGCGTCCATCTCGGCCGCGTCGAGAAGGGGATCGGCGCGCTGCTGGTCGTTGCCGGCGTGTTTTTCCTCACCGGCGGCGTGCAGAGCGTCTCCTACTGGCTGCTCGAGAATTTCCCGGCGCTGGGGCGGTTGGGGTAGGCTGCCATTTTATGCGCGACGATCACTCCGGCACGCCGGCGATGCCCAAGGCCTCGACGTAACGCTCGCCGAACACCTTGTCCTGCCATGGGTTGATCTGTCTCTGCAGGGTGAGCGTGAAGGTCGGGAACGCCTCCATCAGCCGCCGCGCCGCCGCCCGCGCCTCCTCCAGCCGGTTGAGTTTGACCAGCGCCATGATCACCACCCGGTGCGAGGACCCGTAATTCGGCATCTCGTGCAGCGCGCGTTCTCCCCATGCCAGCGCTTCCTCGTAGCGCTCGAGCATCAGGTAGCTCATGCCGATGCCCGAGAGCGCGATGCCCTTCTCGGGATCGACCGGGCTCAGCCGCATTGCCCTGTGAAAATGCTCGATTGCGACGAGCGGGCGGCCGGAATGTGCGTTGACCCAGCCGCAGCTCGTATGGCCCTGCGCCGAATTGGGATTGAGCCGCAGGGATCGTTCGATAGTGGCCAGCGCCATCTCGTAGTCCTTCGCGCTGTAGGCAATCACCTGCGCGGCGAAGCGCAGGCTCGTGGGGTCGTCGCGCGCTTCCGCCAATACCTCGCGCGCCATGCGCGTGGCGACTCTGGTATCGTCGGGCTCGTGCCAGCACTGGCTCACGGAGATGCTGCGGATATAGGCGCCGAGTGCCTTCGCCAAGTTGAAGCCAGGGTCAATGCTGAGCGCCTCGTTGGTGAGCCGACGCACGTCGGCAAAGCCTTCGCGGGTCATGCTGTAGAAGCGCGGCAGCGCGCGAAGGTAGAGGTCGTAGGCGCTCATGTAGTCGGTCGGCTTCATGCGCGCCTGCTTGATCTCCTCCAGCCGGATGCTTGGCTCGACAGCGCCGACGACGCTCTCGGTCACCTTGTCCTGCAGGTCGAAGATGTCACACATGTCGCCCTCGAAGCGGTCGGCCCAGACATGGTGCCCGCTGATCGCGTCAACCAACTGCCCACTGATGCGGACCCGCGAACCTGCTCTGCGGATGCTGCCTTCGAGCACGTAGCGGACGCCCAGCTCGCGCCCGACCTGGCGCAGGTCTACGGCGCGGCCCTTGTAGGTGAAGGACGAGTTGCGGGCGATCACGAAGAAGGAGTCCACCCGGCTCAATCCCGTGATGATGTCCTCCACCAGCCCGTCGGCGAAGTATTCCTGGTCGGGGTCACCGCTCATGTTGGTGAAGGGCAGAACCGCGATCGAAGGTTTCTCGGGCAGGGGAGGCGGTGCGGCACTGGCGTCGGCCTCGACGCGGTAAGCGCGCACCGGCCGCTCGATGTTCTTGAGGCGCAGGTCGCCAAGCGGCGTGAAGCCGCAGTCGAGCTTGCCCTGAAGGTGGTCGTAAGCGGTACCCGAGACGACCACTGTGCCTGGATCGGCGACGCTTTCGAGGCGGGCGGCGATATTGACCCCGTCGCCGTAGATGTCACCGTCCTCCTCGCAGACCACGTCCCCGAGATTGACGCCGATGCGGAAGCGAATCCGCTCTTCCTCGGGCGTCTCCGACTCGTGCTCCGCCAAGGCCTGCTGGATTGCCATCGCCGAGGTCACCGCGTTAACGACGCTCGCGAACTCACACAGCATGCCGTCGCCGGTGAGCTTGACGACCCGACCGTGGTGCTCGGAGACCAGCGGTTCGAGGAGATCCTTGCGGTAGGTCTTGAGCCGCTCGAGCGTGCCACGTTCGTCGCGCTCCATCAGGCGCGAGTAGCCGACCACGTCGCAAGCCAGGATCGCTGCGAGGTGGCGCTGCGTGCTCGGCCATACGCCTGCACGCGGGCCGCCCCGCGTCCATGTCCTGCCAACTTCCAGACGCGCCGCGCGCATGGTATCCACCTCTCCCAGTCTCCGCCGATATGGAACGGAAACGCAGCTTACCCTTGCCTTCACGAGAATTCGCTATCCCGCTTTCGAGGCGTGGAGCGTTCGAGTCGCCCCCGCCAACAGAGAACCGACGACACGCTCGCGGCCTCCGCCGATGCTGACACAGCACTCCCAGCAGGCCGGGGATATTTCCTGACCTATGTAACCGGCTGACGCCACCGCGGCGGTGCTTTTGTATCTGGAACCTCACCGGACATCCGCGCTTGGAGACTTCGCTCCGCCGTCTCACCGGAATTTAACCGCATTGGTGCAGCATCACGCCGCTGCTAGCATGCATTGATTCAAACCATTTCATACGGTTGCCACCCATGAGCCAGAGATCCTGCCTGTCCGTTATCCTCGCAGCCGGCGAGGGCACGCGCATGAAAAGCGCGATGCCCAAGGTGCTGCATGCCATTGCCGGCCTGCCCATGGTGGCGCATGTCGTGAAGGCCGCCGAGGCGGCTGGGGCCACCGGCCTGGCGCTGGTGATTGGCCACGGCGCGGAGGAAATGCGCAAGGCAGCACAGAAATTCGCGCCCAAGGCGGAGACTTTCGTGCAGGAGAAGCGGCTCGGCACCGCGCATGCCGTTCTGGCTGCTCGCGAAGCGATATCAAAGGGTTACGACGACATCCTCGTCATGTTCGGTGATACGCCTCTGATCGATGCCGGAGCGCTGGCCGCCGCGCGGCAGAAGCTGGCGGCGGGTGCCGCCGTCGTCGTCATCGGCTTTCGACCGCCGAGCCCGACCGGCTATGGCCGGCTGATCGAAAAGGGCGGCCATCTCATCGCCATCCGCGAGGAAAAAGACTGCTCCGACGAGGAGAAGAAGATCGGCTTCTGCAATGCAGGCATGATGGCTGTGGCGGGCAAGCATGCGTTGCGGCTGCTCGACAAGGTCGGCAACAAGAACGCCAAGGGCGAATACTACCTCACCGACATTGTCGAGATCGCCGGCGCTGAGGGGCTCGACGTGGTGGCTACGGAAGCGAGCTTCGAAAATGCTCTCGGCATCAACAACCGGGCCGAGCTTGCCGAGGCGGAATCGATCTGGCAGGCGCGCCGGCGGCGCGAGGCGATGCTGTCGGGCGTGACGCTGATCGCGCCCGAAACCGTCTATTTCTCGCACGATACCGAGATCGGCGCCGACACGATCGTCGAGCCGAATGTCTGGTTCGGGCCGGGCGTCAGAATAGCCTCGGGCGTCAAGATCCACGCTTTCAGCCATATCGAGGGCGCTTCGATTGCGTCCAATTGCGATGTCGGGCCGTTCGCGCGGCTGCGGCCGGGCGCAGACCTTCGCAACAAGGCAAAGGTCGGCAATTTCTGCGAGGTCAAGCAGGCGACGATCGAGGAGGGCGCCAAGGTCAACCACCTGACCTATATCGGCGACGCGCGGGTGGGTGCGAGCGCGAATATCGGCGCCGGCACCATCACGTGTAATTACGACGGCTACTCCAAATTCTTCACCGATATCGGCGAGGGCGCCTTTGTCGGCTCGAATTCCTCGCTGGTGGCGCCGGTCACGATCGGCAAGGGCGGCTACATTGCGTCCGGCAGCGTGATCACCGAAAACGTGCCGGACGACGCGCTGGCCTTCGGCCGCGCCCGCCAGAAGACGATCCCCGGCAAGGGCAAGGAATTGCGCGAGCGCTTCGCCTCGGCCGCGGCGGCGAGGAAGAAAGCTGCGGCGGAATAGCGTTTCAGGCGGCGCCTTCGGTAGCCTTGCCGAAACTGGCTGTCACCTCGATCCTGCCGACGATCGCCTTGTTGAATTGAGGCAGGTCCTCGGCGGGTATCCAATATTCGAGATGCGCCTTGCTGCCAGCGTGCTCGACCCGGTAGCCGTTGAGAAAGCTCTTCAGGACCTCAAAGCGGGTGACGAAGCCGGAGCCGCTCGCCGGAACATTCCAGTCGCGGGCGATCTGGACCGCATAGGCTTCGGTCAGCACTGGATAGAAAATCGGCTGGTCGGGCAGGCGCGGCGGAAATTCGCGCATGCCCGAAGCCTTGATCAGTTCCAGTTCCTTCGGTCCAACCGGACGCCAGAGTGTCGTGGTGGCTTCGCTCATGGCCGGACATTTAGCTAGATCTTGCTGAAAAGAGAACCAAATGCCTGAAAAGGCGAACAATCGCAGTAACTGGATTGCAAGCGCCGTCTGGCATGGTGCATGGAGCAAAAGACCGTCCCGCTGACACGGAACGAAACGCAAAGTGACTTTCGCGGCAGGCCGGCAACCCCTAGATAACGCCGGGTTTTCCGCTGGGAATCGGGGGTTATCGCATGTGCGGTATCGTTGGAATCGTCGGCCATTCACAGGTCGCGCCACTCATCGTCGACGCGCTGAAGCGGCTCGAATATCGCGGGTACGACTCGGCCGGCGTCGCCACCATCGAGAAGGGCGAGCTTGGCCGCCGCCGCGCCGAAGGCAAGCTCATCAATCTCGAACGCCGACTGAAGGACGAGCCGCTCGACGGCACGATCGGCATCGGCCACACGCGCTGGGCCACCCATGGCGTGCCCAACGAGACCAATGCGCATCCGCATTTTTCCAAGGGCGTCGCCATCGTCCACAACGGCATCATCGAGAATTTCGCCGAGCTGCGCGACGAACTCACCCGCGACGGCTACAAATTCGCTTCGCAGACCGACACCGAGGTCGTGGCGCATTTGGTGGCGCGCGAGCTTGCCAGGGGGCTGAAGCCGGTGGAGGCCGCGCATGCGGCGCTTAAGCGGCTGTCTGGCGCGTTCGCGCTGGCGATCATGTTCCAGGGCGACGAGGATCTGATCGTCGGCGCCCGCAACGGTCCGCCTCTGGCCGTCGGCCATGGCGATGGCGAGATGTTTTTGGGCTCGGACGCGATCGCGCTGGCGCCCTTCACCAACTCGATCACCTATCTCGAGGATGGCGACTGGGCGGTGGTGCGCCGCAACGGGGTCGCGATCTACGACATCGACGGCAACAAGGTCGATCGCAAGCGCCAGCAGTCGCTGTCGACCAGCTTCATGGTCGACAAGGGCAATCGCCGGCATTTCATGGAAAAGGAAATCCATGAGCAGCCGGAGGTGATCTCGCACACGCTGGCGCATTATGTCGACTTCGTCTCCGGCAAGTCGAAGCCGCTCGACCTGCCGTTCGACTTCGCCAGGATCGGCCGGCTGGCGCTTTCGGCCTGCGGCACCGCCTATCTTGCCGGACTGATCTCGAAATACTGGTTCGAGCGCTATGCGCGGCTTCCCGTCGATATCGATGTCGCCTCGGAGTTCCGCTACCGCGAAATGCCGCTGTCAGCCAACGACGCGGCCTTCTTCATCTCGCAGTCGGGTGAGACCGCCGACACGCTCGCCTCGTTGCGCTATTGCCGCCAGGCCGGCATGAAGATCGGCGCCGTGGTCAATGTGCGCGAATCGACCATGGCGCGCGAATCCGACGTCGTGCTGCCGACGCTTGCCGGCCCGGAAATCGGCGTCGCCTCGACCAAGGCTTTCACCTGCCAGCTGTCGGTGCTGGCGGCGCTGGCGGTGCGCGCGGGCGTGGCGCGCGGCACCATCTCGCCCGATGAGGAAAAGCGGCTGGTGCGCGAGCTTTCCGAAGCGCCGCGTTTCGCCACCCAGGTGCTGAAGCTCGAGGAGCAGATCGAACGCATCTCGCGCGAGCTGTCGCGCTACAAGGACGTGCTCTATCTCGGCCGCGACACCAATTTCCCGCTGGCCATGGAAGGGGCGCTGAAGCTCAAGGAAATCTCCTACATCCACGCCGAGGGCTATGCCGGCGGCGAGCTGAAGCACGGGCCGATCGCGCTGATCGATGAGAACATGCCGGTGATCGTGATCGCCCCGCATGACCGCATCTTCGAAAAGACGGTGTCGAATATGCAGGAAGTGGCGGCGCGCGGCGGCAAGATCATCCTGATCACCGACGCCAAAGGCGCCGCGCAGGCCGGCATCAAGACGATGGAGACGATCATCCTGCCCGACGTCCCGGAGATCATCTCGCCGATCATCTACGCGCTGCCGATCCAGATGCTCGCCTATTTCACCGCCGTGTTCATGGGTACCGACGTCGACCAGCCGCGCAATTTGGCGAAGTCTGTGACGGTGGAGTAACGGTCAGGGCAATAGCATATGGGCTTATTGCGAATGCCAACACGACGCCGTCATCCTCGGGCTTGTCCCGAGGATCCGCCGTCGCACGCGGATAGAGCGCGATCAGTTCGGAGAGGCCAGTAGATCCTCGGGACAAGCCCGAGGATGACGGCGTCGAGGCCTGCAGGCTATCCGAACTCCCAGAGCCATATGCGATGGCCCCTGGAGCAGCGGGGTATGCGGCCTTCTTAACAAGGGCATTCTTTAAAAACTTCGCAGTTCCAAAGCGGCTCGCGGTTCATTAATCTTGCAGCGCAACATGCGCCGCGGTGAACCCATGTCCGACGCCCTGAAGACTTCTGGCATGACCCGGCTGAGGAACTATTTCCTGACCGGCTTCGTCGTCTGCGCGCCGCTGGCGATCACCGCCTATATCGCCTGGTCGCTGATCGGCTGGGTCGATTCCTGGGTGAAGCCCTACATTCCGGCCCGCTACAATCCCGACACCTATCTGCCGTTCCCGGTTCCGGGCTTCGGGCTGATCGTGGCGCTGGTGCTGATCACGCTGATCGGCTTTCTGACGGCCAACATCGTCGGCCGCGCCATCGTCAATTTCGGCGAGCGGCTGCTTGGCCGCATGCCGCTGGTGCGCGGCATCTATGGCTCGCTGAAGCAGATTTTCGAGACCGTGCTGTCGAACAAGGGCGACATGTTCCGCCAGGTCGGCTTGGTCGAATATCCGCGCAAGGGAGTCTGGTCGCTGGTCTTCGTCGCCAGCGAGAAGGAAACCGAGATCAACCAGAAGCTCGACCAGGAAGGCGATCCGCTGATCGCTGTGTTCATGCCCTGCACGCCGAACCCGACCACCGGTTTCCTGATGTATGTGCACAAATCCGAGATCGTGCTGCTCGACATGTCGATCGAGGACGGCGCCAAGCTGATCGTCTCGGCCGGCATGGTGGCGCCTGAAGTCAAGGCCAAGCTGGTGACGCTGAATGGTGAGCCGGTCGAGGGCGGCCTTGCCAATCCGCCGCTTGGCGCTCAGCCCGCGCGCAGCAGCCGTACTGCTTCGTCGCGGCCGAACAGGTAGAGCAACAAGCGCAACGCCTCGCCGCGTTCGGACTGCAGTTCCGGGTCGCGCGACAGGATCAGACGCGCATCGTCGCGTGCTGCCTCCAGCAGGTCGGCATGGAATTCGATCCGCGCGACCTGGAAGCCGGGCGTGCCGGACTGACGGGTGCCGAGCAATTCGCCTTCGCCGCGCAGTTTCAGGTCTTCCTCGGCGATCTTGAAGCCGTCCTCGGTCTCGCGCATCACCGAAAGCCGGCGTTTGGCCGTTTCGCCGAGCGGGTCCTTGTAAAGCAGCACGCAGGAGGACGGCTTGTCGCCGCGCCCGACGCGGCCGCGCAACTGGTGCAACTGGGCAAGGCCGAAGCGCTCCGCATGCTCAATCACCATGATGGTGGCGTCAGGCACGTCGACACCGACTTCGATGACGGTGGTGGCGATCAGGATGCGCGTCTCGCCGTCCTTGAAGGCGCGCATCGCTTCATCCTTCTCCGCGCCCTTCATACGGCCGTGCACGAGGCCTATCCGGTCGCCGAACAGCGGTTTCAGCGAAGCAAAGCGATCCTCCGCCGACATCAGTTTTATTTCCTCGGATTCCTCGACCAGCGGGCAGATCCAGTAGATTTTTTGCCCCTCCGCAACCGCATCGCGCATGCGACCCACCAATTCGTCCAGCCGCTCCATCGGCAGGGTCACGGTGCGTATCGGCTGGCGGCCGGCGGGCTTCTCGGTGAGCTTCGAGACGTCCATGTCGCCGAAGGCGGTCAGCACGAGCGTGCGCGGGATCGGCGTCGCCGTCATCACCAGCATGTCGGGCGCGTCGCCCTTGGCGGTAATCGCGAGGCGCTGGTGGACGCCGAAGCGATGCTGCTCGTCGATGACGGCGAGCACAAGGTCGTGGAATGTCACCGTCTCCTGGAACAGCGCATGCGTGCCGACGACGATGTCGATCGCGCCGCTGGCAAGACCTGCAAGCGTCTCAGTGCGCTCGCGGCCCTTCTCGCGCCCGGTGAGGATGGCGAGGCGCAAGCCGACTTTCTCGGCCAGCGGCGCGATGGTCGCCAGATGCTGGCGCGCCAGGATTTCGGTCGGCGCCATCAGCGCCGCCTGGCCGCCGGCCTCGACCGCGCGCGCCATGGCAAGCAGCGCCACCACCGTCTTGCCGGAGCCGACATCGCCCTGCAGCAGGCGCAGCATGCGTTCGGGATCGGCAAGGTCGGCGTTGATCTCGCCGAGCGCGAATTCCTGGCTGGGTGTCAGCTTGTAGGGCAGGGCCGCGCGCAGCTTTTCGACGATGCGGTCGTCGCCGATGAGCGGCCGGCCCGAGAGGCGGCGAATTCTGGCCCGCACCAGCGCCAACGAAACCTGGCCGGCCAGCAACTCGTCATAGGCGAGGCGACGCCAGGCCGAGCCTTCGACCGCAACGTCGATCGGGTCCTTCGGATAGTGGATGCGGGCAAGCGCATCGCCGAAGAATGGGAAGGTGTGGCGGCGCATGAAGGCGTCATCCTGCCATTCCGGCAGTTCCGGCAGGCGTCCGAGCGCCTGGCCGATGGCGCGGCGCAGCACCTTGGCCGACAGGCCGGCGGTGAGCGGATAGACCGGCTCGACCAGCGGCAGCCCCTCGGCCTCGTCGATCGGCGCGATGTGGTCGGGATGGACCATGGTCGGGCGGCCGTTGAACCACTCCATGCGGCCGGAGATCACCACACGCTCGCCTTCGGGAAGCATCTTCTGGAGATAGGCGGCATGGGCATGGAAGAAGGTCAGCGCAACCTCGCCAGTGTCGTCATGGGCGTATACGCGGTACGGCACCGACCTGTTGCCGCGCGGCGGCGGCTGATGGCGATCGACCCGCACTTCCAGCGTGACGATCTGGCCCTCGGCCGACAGCGCGATGCCGGGCCGATTGCGGCGGTCGATCACGGTATTGGGCAGCAAGAACAGAAGATCGGCGGCGCGCGCAGCGCGATCGCCAAGGTCGGCCGGCACGACACGCTCGATCAGCAAGCCGACCTTCGGGCCGACGCCGGCGAGCGAGGTGATCGGAACGAACAACGGGTCAAGGATGGTGGGACGCATCGTGTCAGCTTATGTCGCGACGGCTGCAGCGCAAAGGCTGACACCGGTCTCTATCCACGCTATATGCGCCGCTTCGAACAAGGATAGCGTGCCATGACCGGAACACAGCGATCAAGCGAGGGGTTGGATGCCCGCCGCCGCAAGCTCCTGTTCCGCTCCTGGCATCGCGGCATGCGCGAGATGGACCTGATCCTCGGTTCCTTCGCCGACGCCGAGATCGGCGCCTTGACCGGCGATGAAATCGACCAATATGAGAGACTTCTCGAAATTCCAGACACCGAATTTTTCCCGATGGTCACCGGTGAGCGCCCGGTTCCGCCCGATATCGAGTGCGCGGTGCTGCGGAAAATCATGGCGTCGCGCCGGACCATGACATTTTGAAAAACGCATATCCATGAGCCTCATTCCTTCCATCGGCCTGCCCAAGGGCCGCGCCGGCCAGTTCATCGTCGACGGCGTCGCCGACGGCTACGAAGCCTTCGCCCTGGTCCAGACGGCGCAGGAAATCGCGCCCGACAAGCCGGTGCTGTTCGTTGCGCGCGACGGCCAGCGGTTGCCGGCAATCATCGAAGCGCTTGCTTTTGCCGCGCCGGGCCTGCCGGTGCTGGAACTGCCGGCCTGGGACTGCCTGCCTTACGATCGCGTTTCGCCAGGAGCGGACGCCGCGGCGCGACGGCTCGACGCGCTTTCCGCCATGATCGCACTGGCGAAGAAGCCGCATCGCGCCGTGATCCTCACCACCGCCAATGCGCTGTTGCAGCGTATCCCGCCGGCGGAGTTGATCGAAGCGCAGACCTTCCATGCCAGGCCCGGCAACCAGATCGACATGAACGCGCTGATCGCGCGGCTGGAGACTTCCGGCTTCGAACGCGTGCCGACCGTGCGCGGGCTTGGCGAGTTCGCGGTGCGGGGCGGCATTCTCGACCTCTTCGCGCCCGGCTGGAGCGAGGCGCTCAGGCTCGACTTCTTCGGCGACACGCTGGAATCGATCCGTGTCTTCGACGTGGCGACACAGCGCACCACCGGGCAACGCAAGTCGATGTCGCTGCAGGCGATGAGCGAGGTGGCGCTGACGCCCGAAACGATCAGCCGCTTCCGCCGTTCCTATATCGAGGCTTTCGGCGCGCCCTCGCGCGACGACGCGCTCTATGCGGCGGTGAGCGAAGGCCGGCGCTTCGCCGGCATGGAGCACTGGCTGCCCTTCTTCTATGAGCGGCTGGAGACGGTGTTCGACTATCTGCCGGATGCGCCTGTCGTCTTCGACCATCTGGCGCATGAGGCGCTAGCCGAACGTCACACCCTGATCCTCGACCATTACGAGGCGCGGCGGAAGCAGGCCGACAGCGCGCTGAAGGACGCCGTGCCCTACAAGCCGGTGGCGCCGGACCTGCTTTATCTGTCGCCGGAGAACCTCAAAGCCTCGCTCGGGCCCCGCGAGGACATCGACTTTACAGTCTTCGATGCCCCGGATGTCGGAGGCAAAAAGGTCTTCCATGCCGGCTCGCGGCACGGCCGCAGCTTTGCCGAGGAGCGCGCCGACCCGAACATCAACGTGTTTGACGTGGTGGTGAAGCACATTGCCGATGAGCGCGCCGCGCGTCGCCGCGTCATCGTCGCCGGCTGGACGGAGGGCTCGCTCGACCGGCTCGGCCAGATCCTGGCTGAACATCATCTCGGCAATCTGAAAACGGTCGCGACGCTTGCCGAGGTCGAAAAGCTCGAACCCGGGCAGGCAGGCCTTGCCGTGCTGCCGCTCGAGTCCGGCTTCGAGACCGACGACATGGTGGTCGTCGCCGAGCAGGACATTCTCGGCGACAGGCTGATCCGGCGTTCGAAGCGCAAGAAGAAGGCTTCCGATTTCATTGCCGAAGCTTCGTCGCTGTCTTCCGGCGACATCGTCGTCCATACCGACCACGGCATCGGCCGCTTCATCGGCCTGCGCACCATCGAGGCGGTCGGCGCGCCGCATGACTGTCTCGAAATCCACTATGCGGGCGACGACCGCCTGTTCCTGCCGGTTGAAAACATCGAGCTTCTGTCGCGCTACGGCTCGGATTCGGCCGAAGCGACGCTCGACAAGCTCGGCGGCGGCGCCTGGCAGGCGCGCAAGGCGCGGCTGAAGCGGCGCCTGCTCGACATGGCCGGGCAGCTGATCCGCATCGCGGCCGAGCGGCAGATGCGCTCAGCGCCAACCATGATCCCCACCGAAGGGCTCTATGGCGAGTTCGCCGCGCGCTTCCCCTATGAGGAGACCGACGATCAGCAGACCGCGATCGATGCCGTGATGGACGATCTCAGCGCCGGCAAGCCGATGGACCGGCTGGTCTGCGGCGACGTCGGCTTCGGCAAGACGGAAGTGGCGCTGCGCGCCGCCTTCATCTCGGCGATGGAGGGTTTTCAGGTCGCGATCGTGGTGCCGACGACGCTTCTGTCGCGCCAGCATTTCAAGACCTTCTCGCAGCGTTTTTCCGGCCTGCCGATCCGCATCGCGCAGGCGTCACGCCTGGTCGGTTCCAAGGAGCTGGCCGAAACGAAGAAAGGCATTGCCGAGGGTACGGTCGATATCGTCGTCGGCACGCATGCGCTGCTCGGCAGCTCGATTTCGTTCAAGAATCTCGGCCTGCTGATCATCGACGAGGAGCAGCATTTCGGCGTCAAGCACAAGGAGCGGCTGAAGGATCTCAAGTCCGACGTGCACGTATTGACGCTGTCGGCGACGCCGATCCCGCGCACGCTGCAGCTGGCGCTGACCGGCGTGCGCGAGCTGTCGCTGATCGCCACGCCGCCGGTCGACCGCATGGCGGTGCGCACCTTCATCTCGCCCTTCGATCCACTGGTCATCCGCGAGACGCTGCTGCGCGAGCGCTATAGAGGCGGCCATTCCTTCTATGTCGTGCCGCGCATCAGCGATTTGGCCGAAATCCATGATTTCCTGAGGGAATCGGTGCCGGAGCTGAAGGTGGCGGTAGCGCATGGCCAGATGCCGCCGGGCGAGCTCGACGACATCATGAACGCCTTCTATGACGGCCAGTACGACGTGCTCCTGTCGACCACCATCGTCGAATCCGGCCTCGATATCCCGACGGCAAACACGCTGATCATCCATCGCGCCGACATGTTCGGCCTCGCCCAGCTTTACCAGCTGCGTGGCCGCGTCGGCCGCTCGAAGGTGCGCGCCTATGCGCTGTTCACGCTGCCGGCCAACCGCAAGCTCACCGACACCGCCGAGCGCCGGCTCAAGGTGCTGCAGTCGCTCGACACGCTGGGCGCCGGCTTCCAGCTCGCCAGCCACGACCTCGATATCCGCGGCGCCGGCAATCTGCTCGGCGAAGAGCAGTCGGGCCATATCAAGGAGGTCGGTTTCGAGCTCTACCAGCAGATGCTGGAGGAGGCGGTGGCGGAGGTGAAGGACACCGGCGAGGTTCAGGACGGCGGCTGGTCGCCGCAGATCGCGGTCGGCACCGCCGTCATGATCCCGGAGAGCTATGTGCCCGACCTGCAGCTCCGCATGGCGCTCTACCGGCGCCTCGGCGACCTCGAAACCACCGAGGAGATCGATGGCTTCGGCGCGGAGCTTGTCGACCGGTTCGGGCCGCTGCCGGAAGAGGTGACGCATCTGTTGAAGATCGTCTTCATCAAGGCGCTCTGCCGCAAGGCCAATGTCGAGAAGCTCGACGCCGGCCCCAAGGGCATCGTCATCCACTTCCGCAAGCGCGAGTTCCCCAATCCGGTCGGGCTGGTCAAGTTCATCGGCGAGCAGGGCTCGCTGGCCAAGATCAGGGCCGACCACAGCGTCGTCTTCATGCGCGACTGGCCGAACGCCGAAAAGCGCCTGGCGGGATCGGCCGTGGTGATGACGCAACTGGCCCGGCTGGTCGACAAGGCCGCGTAAGTACTGCGTTGGGCGCCGGTCGCAGCCGTCGAGGCCCTTGCAAGGAAATAGTAACCTACCTGCAAAGATCGGATGCATTTGCAAGACCTGCGACGATTGGGTCTATTGCAGTATTTTCACGCGATGTTTGAATTGGTCCTGCAAATCGTCGCTGCAGGGGAAATCCATGAACCCGCAAACCTTCGATGAATACTGGCTCGGCTACCTTGCCGGTCATTCGAAACCATCAACCCGCTTTATCCATTACCTCGGCCTGTTCTTTGCGCCGATCGTCGGGGTCGCGGCATCTTTTCTAGTGGTCTGGTGGGCTTTTCTGGTCATCATCCCGGTCTTCTACCTTGCGGCTCTGTTCACCCATCCATTGCTTGAGCACAACAGCAACAAGCCTTTCGCGGAACGGCCTTTGTGGAGTGCCATTGCACTGCTTCGCATGCTCGCGCTCGATTTGACGGGCGGTCTCGGCCGCCAGTTGAGACGACTGAACGAAGCCGGCAGATAGGCATGGAAACGGCGGTTGTCGCTGCTTGTTCGGCTGTGCTTTTGCTTGGGGCCGGATTTCATGTCTATTGGGGTTTGGGCGGCCGCCTCGGCGCCGGCGTTTCGCTGCCCCAACGCGAGGACGGCAGCCCGGCGGTGAAGGAGACGGCCGCCGGCGCCCTGCTGGTCGGTCTGGTTCTGGCGCTGGTCTTTCTGCTCGTTCTTGGCTTCGCAGGCCTGATTCAACTGCCGGTGGCGCACTGGCTATTGAAGACAGCAATTATCCTGTGGTCGGCGATATTCACCCTGCGGGCACTGAGCTGGTCGAGATATTTCGGGCTGTTCAAGCGCGTAAAAAACACGCGTTTCGCCAAGTATGACAGTCTGCTCTATAGCCCATCATGTCTTTTGCTGGGACTGGGCTTGTTCCTGCTCGCGCTGAGGGACACAGCATAGCGAGGCGGCGGAAGCATTCGCCACCACTGAAAAACCCGGCTAGAATAGGCAGTCGGCTTCGTGTAAGGAGCCGCGACCTCGTATCGAGGCTGAAATGGCGGGCAAGGAACGTTCGCCGGTTTGTTTTGACGCAATTCCGATGGAAATTTGAGACTTTCCCGGACTTGCTCCTAAAGGGCGTTTGGGTGCAGCGATGACGAAATGGTCGCCGAATTCGTGGAGAACAAAGCCGATCAAGCAGGTCCCGGCCTATCCGGATCCTGCCGTGCTCAAGGCGACGGAAGCCCAGCTCGCTACTTTCCCGCCGCTGGTTTTTGCCGGTGAGGCGCGCAAGCTGAAGAAGCAACTGGCGGCGGTCGCCGCCGGGGAGGCCTTCCTGCTCCAGGGCGGTGATTGCGCGGAAAGCTTCGCGGAGCATGGCGCCGACAATATCCGCGACTTCTTCCGCGTCTTCCTGCAGATGTCGGTGGTGCTGACCTTCGCCGGCGCGCAGCCGGTGGTGAAGGTCGGCCGCGTCGCCGGCCAGTTCGCCAAGCCGCGCTCGTCCGACAACGAGACCAAGGCCGGCGTGACGCTGCCGAGCTATCGCGGCGACATCATCAACGGCATCGAGTTCGACGCCAGGTCGCGCATTCCGGATCCCGCGCGGCAGGAGATGGCCTACCGCCAGTCGGCCGCGACGCTCAACCTTCTGCGCGCCTTCGCGCAGGGCGGCTATGCCAGCCTGGAGAACGTGCATCGCTGGATGCTGGGCTTCGTTGCCGACAGCCCCCAGGGCGAGAAATACGGTGCGCTTGCCAACCGCATCACCGAGACGATGGAATTCATGCGCGCTGTGGGCATCACGTCGGAAACTAATTTCGCGCTGCGCGAGACGGATTTCTACACCAGTCACGAGGCATTGCTGCTCGGCTACGAGGAAGCGCTGACCCGTGTCGATTCCACCTCCGGCGATTGGTACGCGACCTCGGGCCACATGATCTGGATCGGCGACCGCACCCGCCAGCCCGACCATGCCCATGTCGAATATTGCCGCGGCATCAAGAACCCGCTTGGCCTGAAATGCGGACCTTCGCTGACGCCGGATGGTTTGCTGGAACTGATCGACCTGCTCAATCCCGAGAATGAGCCTGGCCGGCTGACGCTGATTGCGCGCTTCGGCTCCGACAAGGTGGCCGAGCACCTGCCGAAGCTGGTGCGGGCAGTAAAGAAGGAAGGCCGCAGCGTCGTGTGGTCGTCCGATCCAATGCATGGCAACACCATCGAGGCGGCCGGCTACAAGACGCGGCCGTTCGACCGGATTCTCAAGGAGGTGCAGACCTTCTTCGAGGTGCACCGCGCCGAAGGCACGCATCCGGGTGGCATCCATGTCGAGATGACCGGCAAGAACGTCACCGAATGCACGGGGGGCGCCCGCGCCATCACGGCCGAAGACCTGCAGGACCGCTATCATACCCATTGCGATCCGCGCCTTAACGCGGATCAGGCGATCGAGCTCGCCTTCCTGGTCTCGGACCTGCTCAAGAAGAGCCATCCGATCCAGCACAAGCAGGTCGCCAACGCCTGAGCAGCGCTTGGTGCTTGATCATTGGAGGCGCCGGCGAAACCGGCGCCTTTTCAATTCAGGCGGATGGATCAAGCTTGGCCGATCATTCCGGGTCGGGCGGCCCGGGCGGGTCTCCCGGGAAACTGGCCCTGCCGGGCGGAATGACGGCAAAGTTGATCTCCAGGGGCGGCGCCCTGAGCGACCAGTCGAAAGACACCGTCTTGACCGGCAAGCCGCCGATCCAGGCCAATTGCTGCGGACTGAGTGGCCAGCCTTTCGGCCATACCAGCAGCATTCCCTGATCCCGCAGGCGCTGGTCGGTGATCCACGGAGCGAGGCGCCTGTCGAGCATCGTGAAGATGGAAGGCTGGTCCGCGGCTTCCAGTCCGCCGAGCCTGGCCACGCCGTCTTCGCCGCCGACGATGCCCAACGGCCCGGGCACCGCTTCATGCCATATAGCCTCGGCCGTCCGTGAAATCGACTGCGCCGGCCAGCACATCGGCTGCAGGCGACCGCGGACGTTGCAGCCGGTCCAGCGGGTGACGGCGTAGGCGCTCGATACGGCGACCACGCATAGCAGCGCCAGCACCGTCAGCCGGCGCAATTCCGTCGCTCCCAGCCGGTGGCCCAGGAGCGCGATCGCCAGGGCGCCCACGAGATTGTACATCGTCGCGCCCCAGGATTCGCCGGTGCCTGTGAACAGCGAGGCGATCATGATGAGGAGCGCTGGCCCCAGGCCCATCCATGCCAGGTAGATGACCGCGCGTCGCTCGGGAGCCGGGTGGGGCTGCAAGGGTTCCCGCGCGGGGCCTGCTCGCCGCCGCAGCAGGCCGGAAAGAGCAAGAACGACGGGAACAGCGGAAAGCCCGGCAAGCTGAACGCCGATATAGTAAAGCCGGGCGCGGTGGGCGAGAACCCACTCGTTGCGGTGCGCGGCGTAGGTCAGCGGCAGGAAATCGAATCGGAAAAGCTCGACCGCCAGCGGCGCCGCGATGCCAAGGAAAACCGCAAGGCCAAGCCACGGCCACGGGGTGGCGAGCCGGCTCCGGGCACGGCTATCGTATAAGAGCCAGATGCCGCCGAAAGCCAGCAGCAAGGCCGTCGAGAACTTGGCGTAGAGTCCCAGGCCGGAGACGATGCCGAGGGCGAGCCACCAGCCAGGCCGTCCGTCGCGCGTCGCGCGCCACAATAGCCATGAGATGCCGGCCCAGAAGGGCATCTGCGCATAGTCGTGGTTGAATTGCGGGGTCGGCCAGCCAAAGAAATAGATCGCGGGCATCAGCAACACCGCGGCGAGAGCGCGGGTCGAACCCATGATGTCGCGCGCCAGAAGATAGACCAGGACGAATGTCGTCGAGATCAGCAGTTGCGAAAGCATATATTGCGGCCAGCGGAACGAGCCGGTCAGGAGATGGCTGATCTCGAGCAGCCAGCAGGGCAACTGCGGATGCTTATAGGTCAGCAGAACCCATTCGCGGCCCCACATGAATCCCTCGACGACATCATATGGCGGCCCAACGTTGACGAGCGCCGGCATGACGGTCCAGCAAGCGACCTGGGTGAGGCACAAAAGTGCTAGCAATCGCCATGGGTGCCGGACGAGGCCGTTCCAGATCGAAGGCGGATTGCCTTGCGCGGTGGCTGCCGCCGGCCAAAGATGAACGGATTCGCTGGTTCTCGACATGCGGGCCTAAAATCACACCGGTGGACTTCCGAATAGTCCGATAGCAAAAGCTTACGAAAATGTATGCTGCCGCAACATTGTAAAACCAAGATTGCGATGGAACCCGTCGCCGGTGCTTCGGGCAGAACCGTGGCCGGCGAATGTTGGTTGAGCGGGTCGCCTCCCAAGGCGCCGCGGTCTTAGCCCAAACAGGTTCCTCCATGCGCCACCGGCATGCCGTCATCCATCATCGCGCGCTCGACTTCTGGTCGGCGCGCGCGGCGGTTCTCGTCATCATCTGCCTGCAGCTTTTGGTCATCAACAACCTGTCCTTCGGTCCGCGCTGGGTGGCCCCGACCGTCGAGGCGGCGCTGCTGGCGCCCTTGTCGGTGGCGACGGCCTGGACGCAGATGCGGACGCAGAAGGCAGTCGACCACGAGCATTGGTACGCGATCGGCCGATTGCGCCTCTACATTCGCCGCACGGCATTGGTGATGACCGGCGTCATCAGCATCATGAATTGCGGATCGCTGGTTTTCCTGGTGCGGGCGCTGCTGGAAGGGCATGCCGGCGCCGGCACGACGCTGCTCATCGATGCGCTCAACATCTGGGTCACCAATGTGATCGTCTTTGCGCTATGGTTCTGGAGCACCGACAGGGGCGGGCCGCCGACCTGCGGGCTGGTCAAGCGCGCGCAGGCCGACTTCCTGTTTCCGCAAATGACGCTGCCCGACCGCGAGACACAAGGTTGGCTTCCGGGTTTTGTGGACTATTTCTTCCTGGCTTTCACCAATGCCACCGCGTTCTCGCCGACCGACACTCTGCCGCTTACGCAGCGCGCAAAGCTCCTGATGATGGCCGAAGCGATGATCTCGCTGCTGACGATCGCGCTGGTGGCGGCGCGGGCGGTCAACATCCTGGCGTAGCTATCGGCCGGCTCGTCCTGGATCTCGAGAGAGTTTTCCGCGTTCAGTGGCCGCGTTCCCAACGCATGCCGGTCAGCCGCGGATCCGAAAAGGCCGTGCGTGAGAATTCCAGCCGCTTGTCGGGGAATTCGCAGATCGCCTGCAGGCCGAAGGAGCCGATCCGGATGCGCCAGGTCTGCGGCTCCAGCGGCCTGGCCTTGGCAAAGCCCTTGCAGGTCAACAAGGCGATGTTGGCGCCCTTGGGGTCGCGCACCGAGCGATAGCGGATCGCCTGGATGTCGGCTTCGCGCGCGATATCGGCGATCGCCTGGCAGGCGTTGTAATCAGTGGGTTGCGTCCAGGCCTTCTCGTCGCGATCGAGCGGTAGCCGCGTCAGGTCGATCGCGCGCTCGCATTTGATCGCGGCGGCGAAGGCAGTGTATTCCGCCGCGTCGTTCGGCCATGGCGTCGCCGGCGATTCGGCAAAGAACAGCAAGCGGTAGAAGGCCATTTCCGCTACCGCCGTCAGCACCGTCTCGGCCGCGTAGTAGACGCCTTTGGTCTTGCCGGCGCGACGGAAGCGCGAGCCGTACGGATAGACCGAACCGTAGCGGAAAGGCGTCGCCAGCAGATAGTGGAAGTGGCGGCATTCCAGCGGGATACGGGGCTTGGTGTCCTCGACGAGATCCTCGAGCAGCGACTGCTCGTCGAGCGTGTCGACCAGCTTGAGGGTCGAAACGCGATGCTGCGCTTCGACCATGCGCCAGTGTTTGCCTTCGAGCCTGACGGCCTCAGACGAGAGCGCGCCGGGAGTCCAGGTAGGCAATGACATCGACAAGTCCGGCAATGGTCAGGATTTTCTCGAGCGGCGTGCCGTCGAGCGTGACGTTGGGGTTCCTCAGCCACGCCCGCGCAACAGTCTCGTCGCCGCCAACAATGGCGTCGAGCGAGCGGAACAGGCGGACGAACAGCACCGCCAGCTCGAAGGGCTTGGTGCCGCGTTCAAGCAGGAATTCCTGCTTGCGCATGCGCGAGACCGTTGCCTCCGACACGCCGATGACCAAAGCGAGCGTCCTGGCGGTGATGTCGAGCAGGTCGGCCGCGCGCAGCGTGGCCTTGGTGATGACGGCGTTTTCGGCCGCCGTCGCGGCCGCGACTGGACGTTGCATAGCGCACCCTTTCATTTCTGTGGAAAATATAGTCCACAAAAATTCTTCTGGAAAGGGTGCTTGTCAGTCTTTCTTGTAAAGCAGCCAGCCCTTGCCGGCCCGGCCGGCCGTGGACGAATGCCTTGTCACACGGTTGCGGCCGCCGACCTTGGAGCGGTAAAGCGCCCGGTCCGCCTTGGTGTAGAGGTCCTCGGGGTTTTCCGCTTCCGAAGCCATGCAGATGCCCAGCGACACGGTAACGGTGCCGTAGTTCATGCCGGTCTGGCTGCTGGTGAACGGGGTCCGCTCGATCAGCGCGCGGATCCGCTCGGCGATCTCGTATGTGGCGTCCTCGCTGGCGCCTTCAACGATGAGCGCGAACTCCTCGCCTCCGGTGCGCGCGACGAACATGTCGGAACGGACGCTGGACTGGAAGATCTCGGCAATGATCTGCAGGATCCTGTCGCCGACCGGATGGCCGTAACGATCGTTTATGTCCTTGAAATGATCGATATCGGCAAGGATCAAGGCATTGAACAGGATGCCGCGATTGCTGTTGTAGATCCGGGTGATCTCCTTGTCGAAGGCGCGTCGGTTCCGCAACTGCGTCAGCGGGTCGGTGTCGGCAAGCCGCTTGTATTCCTCGAGCTTCGACTTGACGCTTTCCAGCTCGGCCGTCTTTTCGCTGAGCGTGCTGGCGATCTGGCGGCCATGGTCGATCGTCGAGCTGGTGGCGGCCGACATCGCGCCGGCGATCTTCTGCAGAAGTTCCTGCGAAAGCAGGCTGCGATTGCTCAGGCCGCTCGAGGTCTCGTCGAGGAGACGGCCGTATTTCTCGATATGCGAGCGCTCGCTGCGCAACAGCGCGGCGATGTCCTCGAGCTCCTTGGCGACCATCTCGCGGGCATGCTCGACAATTGCCGGACCGTGATGCTGGGGGAAGAAGGTGCGCCCGATGCCGTCGAGGTCCTCCTGGGTCGGTCGGTTGCTCAACGAGACGACGGCAAGGCTGAGTTCGTGATTGCTGCCGCTCAGCGCCTCATAGAAAATTTCGTAGTTGCGCGGCAGGCCGAGCACGCCAAGCTGCCGCATCGTCGCCACGACGGTGCTGGCGATGTCGGTATTCCTGTCGGTCGCAATGGCTGCCGGCTGCATGTTCTGTTCATTCCCCTTCAGTGCGACCGGAGACCTGCCACCACCGGGTGTCGCGCACGCGGGGATTTGTATCGGAACCCTAAATGCGACGGCGCGTCCCCAACACGACCTTCGCTTGCAGGAAACATAGATGCAGTTGCGCTAAAGTTTCCTTAATGGCCTGCCTTTCCTCGATGTCTCTGCTACCGCAGGATGTAGCGCCGTGTGTGGCGCAGCTTTTGAAACACATCTCTTCGGTGTCGCATTTGCCTGCGCCCAGCCATTTCAAAGCTGAAATTCTGTCCGGCAATGGATCGGGCCAATGATCGAAGGAGGCCGGAATGGACGACAACCACAGCGGATCATGCCTGTGCGGGGCGGTGCGCTTCAGGACGAGTGGCCCGTTGCGCGGCGTCGTCTACTGCCATTGCTCGCAATGTCGCCGGCAGACCGGCCATTTCGTCGCGGCTACCGCCTCCAGGGATGCCGATATCGTCATAGAAGGGGCCGACGCGCTCAGCTGGTACGGCGCCTCCGACGTGGCGAAACGCGGCTTCTGCCGAACCTGCGGCTCGCTGCTCTTCTGGAAGCACAATGAACTGGACACGATTTCCATCATGGCCGGATCCTTTGAGAGGCCGAGTGGCCTCACGGCGGAAAGCCACATCTTCGTGGGCGACAAAGGCGACTACTATTCGATCGAGGACGGGCTGCCGCAGTTCGAAAAATCCACGCCGTCGATAAAGGTCGCCGACGGGTGAATTTGCGGCGGCTGCCTTATTCCCTTGATCCGGCCGTTGCGATATCCCCTCACGGTGACTCGAAACGGGGCTGGGCATGCAGCGGCTGATCGACGCTTTCATCAATTCGGTGCGGGCCTTCCGCAAGTTGGCCGCGCATGAAAAGGCATTTCAGCAGGAGCTGCTGTTGCTTGCGCTTGCCCTGCCGGCCGGCTGGTTTATCTCGGTCTCCTGGCGCGGTTATGCCCTGCTAATCGGCGCTGTGCTGCTCCTGATCATGGTCGAAGTGCTCAACACCGGCATCGAGGCGGCCTGCGACGCGATCTCGCGCGAATTCCACATCGAAATCCAGCTCGCCAAGGATTGCGGCTCGCTGGCGGTGCTCATTTCGATCGTGATCGCCGGCGGCGTCTGGGCGATCGCCTTGATCGAGCGCCTCACCGGCGCGCCGATCTGATCCTCGCGGATCAGGAGCCGGTCTGATCTTCCCTGGCGCGTTCGCGCCTGGCGAAGTGATGGCCGACCAGCCAGGCGACAACCGCCACCACCACGCCGACGCCAAGGGCAATGAGCAGACGCTCATGCCGCTCGAACGCCTGACCCACCATCTCCTCCGCGCCGAGGCCGAAGACATAGCCGATGCCGCTGAACAGGGCCGCCCAGACGGCGGAAGAGATAGCGTTCAGGACAACGAAACGGGGCATTGGCACCGTCGACAGGCCGGCGGCGATACCGCCGACCAGCCGCATGCCGTAGATGTAGCGGTTGGTCAGCACGAAAATGTTGGGATGGGTGTTGAGCAGGCTATAGGCACGGCTGAAGCCCGGACGCTGGCGCAGCCTTCTCACATAGCGATGCTCGGCGAAGCTGCGGCCGAGGGTGAAGAAGAACGTGTCGCCGCCGAAGGCCCCGAGAAAGGCGGCAAGGAAAGTCTGCCACAGCACGAAAACATGCTGATGGGCGAAGAAGCCGCCCAAGATGGCGGCGCTTTCGCCTTCGGCGACGCAGCCCAAGAAGACCGCGATCAGCCCGTATTGCTCGATGAGATGGTGGATGGTTTCGTTCATTCTGTTGCGGGCCGCGCCGACAGTTTCTCGTCGATGCGCCTGATTTGTTCGGCCATGCGCAAGATCTCGTCCCGCATGCTAATGATCTCGCTGTGGCGCAGTTCGTCGAGCTTTTCATGCAGCGCCATGATCTCGATCTCGGCCTTCAGATTGACTTCATAGTCATGCGCCGCGTCGATGCGGTCGCGCTCGGTCTGGCGGTTCTGCGACATCATGATCACCGGCGCCTGGATCGCCGCGAGCATCGACAGCACGAGGTTGAGGAAGATGAAAGGGTAGGGGTCGAAGGCGTCGCGCGTGAGCAGCCAGGCGTTGCCGGCAGTCCAAAGAACCAGAAAGCCCAGGAAGCTGAGGATGAAGGACCAGGAACCGCCGATCCTGGCGATCGTGTCGGCGACGCGATCGCCATAGGTCTCGTGGAAAGCGAAGGCCTTGTTGGTGTCGCGCGCGATCGTGGTGCGCTCGAGCGTCGACTGCAGCACGCGGCTTTCGAGCGGGCCGAGGCCTTCCGGCTTGCGCTTGAGCAGGCGGTTCGCCATATCCTCGACGATCTTGTTCATTGGTCCTCTCCTTAGGCAGGGCATCGATAGACGTAGAGGCTGCCGGGCCCGAGGTGAAGTGCTAGATTGCGGCGAACAGGCGAGGACAAAGATGCTCGATTTCCAGAAAATCCACGCGCGGGCGGCAAAGCGCAAGGGCGGGGAGGCGGTGCTGGCGCCGCTGCTTGGTCCTGCGCCTGATAACAAGGCGGTGGCGAAAGTCCCCGATGACCGCATTCTCTCCACCATGGCCGAACGGATCTTTGCCGCCGGCTTCGTGTGGCGCGTCATCGAGCAGAAATGGCCGGGTTTCGAGGAGGCGTTCCTCGGCTTCGAGCCGAAGCGGCTTTTGTTCCAGCCCGACGATTTCTGGCACGAGCTGGCATCCGACAGCCGCATCGTGCGCAACCCGCAGAAGATCAAGTCGGTGCGCGACAACGCCGCCTTCGTCGGTCGCGTCTCGAAGGAGCATGGCAGTTTCGGCAAATTCATCGCCGCCTGGCCGGCGGACGATCAGGTCGGCCTGACCGCTTATCTCGCCAAGCATGGCAGTCGGCTGGGTGGCAACACGGGTCAGTATTTCCTGCGCTGGCTGGAATGGGACACGTTCGTCGTCTCGGCCGATATGGCGGCGGCCCTGCGTGACGCCGGCCTCGACATAGCCGAGAATCCAACCTCGAAGCGGGACCTCGAAAAGATCCAGGCGCAGATCAACCACTGGTCGGCCGAAACCGGCCTGCCGCGCCGTCACATCTCGCGCATCCTGGCGATGTCGATCGGCGAGAACCGTTCGGCGGAGGCGCTGCGCGAATATATGAGCGACTAGGCCCGAGCGCGTTCGTGCGCACCTTGGATTGGCATAAGCAATGGCCATTGCGGGGCGATTTCTGCCACGCTACATCCGTTGCATGACCAAGACCGCTCCCGATATCCTGCGCATCGCCGTCGCCCAGCTCAACCCGACTGTCGGCGACGTCGCCGGCAACCTGGCAAAAGCGCGAGAGGCGAGGGCGGACGCGGCGCGACAGGGCGCCGATCTGGTGCTTTATACCGAGCTCTTCCTCGCCGGGTATCCGCCGGAAGACCTCGTGTTGAAGCCTTCCTTCCTGAAAGCTTGCGAGAAGGCGGCCGAGGATTTCGCCAAGGATACGGCCGATGGCGGGCCCGGTGTCATCATCGGCACGCCGCTGAAGCGCAAAAGCGGCACGCATAATTCCATCGTCTTCGCCGACGGCGGCAAGATCATCGCCGAACGCTACAAGCTCGATCTGCCGAATTACGGCGAGTTCGACGAGAAGCGCGTCTTCCAAGCCGGACCGGAATTGCAGGGGCCGGTCAATTTCCGCGGCGTGCGCATCGGCGTCCCGATCTGCGAGGACATCTGGGGCGATATCGCTGTCTGCGAGACGCTGGCAGAAAGCGGCGCCGAGATCCTGCTGGTGCCGAACGGCTCGCCCTATTACCGCGCCAAGATCGACGTGCGCCACCAGGTCGTCATCCGCCAGGTCATCGAAACCGGCTTGCCGATGATCTATGCCAACCAGCTCGGCGGCCAGGACGAGCTGATCTTCGACGGTGCGTCGTTCGCCATCGGCGCCGACAAGACGCTGGCCTTCCAGATGAGCCAGTTCGAGGACGCGGTCGACGTCACCACCTGGAAAAGAAAGGGAGATACTTGGGTCTGTGCGGAAGGCCCGATGTCGAAGATTCCCGACCGCGAAGAGGCAGACTACCGGGCCTGCATGCTCGGCCTGCGCGACTACGTCAACAAGAACGGCTTCAAGAATGTCGTGCTCGGCCTCTCCGGCGGTATCGACTCGGCGATCTGCGCGGCTTTGGCCGTCGATGCGCTGGGCGAGGAGCGGCTGCGCACCGTCATGATGCCCTATCGCTATACGTCGAAAGGTTCGCTGAAGGACGCTGAAGACTGCGCGCGCGCGCTCGGCTGTCGCTATGATATCGTGCCGATCTCCGAGCCGGTCGAAGGCTTCAAGCATGCGCTGACGCAGCTCTTCGAGGGCACCCAGGAAGGCATCACCGAGGAAAACCTGCAGAGCCGCGCGCGCGGCACCATCCTGATGGCGATCTCGAACAAGTTCGGCTCGATGGTGGTCACCACCGGCAACAAGAGCGAGATGTCGGTCGGCTACGCCACGCTTTACGGCGACATGAATGGCGGCTTCAACCCGATCAAGGATCTCTACAAGATGCAGGTTTACGCGCTGTCGCGCTGGCGCAATTCCCATGTGCCGCCGGGCGCGCTCGGTCCTTCCGGCGAGGTCATTCCGAAGAACATCATCGACAAGGCGCCCTCAGCGGAGCTGCGCGAGAACCAGACCGACCAGGATTCGCTGCCGCCCTATCCGGTGCTGGACGACATTCTGGAATGCCTGGTCGAGAACGAGATGAGCGTCGACGACATCGTCGCGCGCGGCCACGACCGGGCGACAGTGACCCGCGTCGAGCACCTGCTCTACATCGCCGAATACAAGCGCCGGCAGGCGGCGCCCGGCGTGAAGATCACGCGCAAGAATTTCGGCCGCGACCGCCGCTATCCGATCACCAACCGGTTCCGGGATCGCGGTTAACCTTCGCATGCAAGACATTGAAATCAGTTTCGACCTGTCGCGGATCGATTTCCGGGCAACGTCCGATCAGCTCATGCAAAGCTATTGGGGTGCGTCGCGGACCGACGAGGCCCATCGCCGCGCCTTCGACAACTCGCTCTGCGCCGGCGCCTATCTCGATGGCGAGCAGGTCGGCTTCGCCCGTGCGATCACCGACTACACAGTCTTTGCCTATATCGCCGATGTCATCATCTGGCCTCAGCATCGCGGGCGGGGGATCGGCAAGCGGCTCGTCCAGGCGCTGATCGATCACCCCGAGGTCGGCACTGTGACGCATTGGAGCCTTTCGACCGACGACGCCCACAGCCTCTACGAGAAGTTCGGATTCAAGGCGTCGACAGACGGACGCTACATGCGAC
The DNA here is from genome assembly GCF_002295065.1 of Mesorhizobium sp. WSM3859. GTDB lineage: Bacteria > Pseudomonadota > Alphaproteobacteria > Rhizobiales > Rhizobiaceae > Mesorhizobium. The sequence continues at coordinate 20,518 of NZ_NSGG01000001.1, read as the reverse complement.
TGGACCGCCAGCGGGCGAGCTGACGGCTTGAAGCTCGTCGCACTGAAACGGTTCAGCCGTTTCTGCGCGGCCTGATCTGCGCAACCTGCCGTTGTTGCAAATTCGTCTCAGTGCTTGGACCAGATGCAGTTTTGGCGACGGGCCGACTTGGCGATCGGCCGATGCCTCCCTATAACGGGCTCTCCGCGATTCCCTTCCGGGAGGACCGTATGGCAGGATTTGACATCGTTATGCGAGGCCGCGAAGCCTAGGTCTGCCCGGGCTTTCCGAAGGTTTTTCGGAGAGCCGGACGCAGGTCAGGCATTTGCCGCTGCCGGTCGCCGCCTCAGGGCAGGCGGCCTACCATACTGAACCTCCCGCCATTTTGGGGCGCCGCAGGGCGCGGATGCGGGTTTTCCAATTTGATTTTACCGGGACCGGGCTCGTTCGCGCCCGGATGACATTATGGCTCGTTTCAAGATCGACCTGCGCGCCGGCGCCTTTCGCAGCGTGCTCGGCTTCACGTTCAGCCACTGGCGGCGCCAGCCGTGGCGGCTTTCGCTCATCATGGGCGCCTTCCTGCTCTCGACGCTGGCCGACGTGCTGACACCCTTCTATTCCGGCCGGCTGGTCGATGCGGTCGCAAGCGGCGCCGGAACCGACGAAGTCGCCTGGAATGCGGCGATGGCGGCGTTCTCGATCCTGATGGCGCTGGCGCTGGCCGGCGTCGTGCTGCGCAACGCCGCCTTCCTGTGGATCGTCGAGCTGACGCTGAAGATGATGTCGGACATTGCCGCCGATGCCTTCCACCGCGTGCAGCGCTTCTCGACAGACTGGCACGCCAACAGTTTCGCCGGATCGACGGTGCGCAAGATCACGCGCGGCATGTGGGCGCTGGACCTGCTCAACGACACGATCCTGATCGCGCTTTTGCCGTCGGTCGTCATGCTTGTCGGCTCGACGCTGCTGCTCGGCTGGTTCTGGCCGCTGATGGGGGTGGTGGTGGCGGCCGGCTCGGTGCTGTTCATCGCGGTCACGGCAATGCTCTCGCTTGGTTATGTCGCCCCCGCGGCTCGGCTCGCCAACAGCTGGGACACGCGGCTGGGCGGCGCGCTGGCCGACGCGGTGAGCTGCAACGCCGTCGTCAAAGGTTTCGGCGCGGAAGCTCGCGAGGAGGCTCGGCTGGCGCGCGTGACCGCCAAATGGCGCCTGCGCACAGGTCGCACCTGGATGCGCGGCACCGCCAACGGCACCACGCAAGGGGTGCTGCTGCTGGTTATACGGGCGGCGGTCATCGGTCTTGCCCTCATGCTGTGGGCCTGGGGCCAGGCGAGCGCCGGCGACGTCGCTTTCGTGCTCACCTCGTTCTTCGTGCTGCAGGGCTATCTGCGCGACATCGGAACGCATATCCGCAACCTGCAGCGCTCGATCAACGACATGGAGGAACTGGTCGACTTCCAGTCCGAGCCGCTCGGCATCGAGGACCGGCCCGGCGCTCGGCCGATCCGGATCACCGATGGGCGTATCGCCTTCGACAAGGTGACGTTCCACTACGGCAATCATCTTCTGCCGCTCTACCACGATTTCTCGGTCGACATCGCGGCTGGCGAGCGCATCGGACTGGTCGGGCATTCAGGCTCGGGCAAGACGACCTTCGTCAAGCTGATCCAGCGGCTCTATGACGTGAACGCCGGGCGGATCCTGATCGACGGGCAGGACATCTCGCAGGTCGAGCAGGCGTCGCTGCGCAGCCAGATCGCCATCGTCCAGCAGGAGCCGATCCTGTTCCACCGCTCGCTGGCCGAGAACATCGCCTATGCCAGGCCCGGCGCCAGCCAGGCCGAGATCGAGCATGCCGCCAGGCTGGCCAGCGCCCATGATTTCATCACCAACCTGCCCAAGGGCTACGGAACCCTGGTCGGTGAGCGTGGCGTGAAATTGTCGGGCGGCGAGCGCCAGCGCGTGGCGATCGCCCGCGCCTTCCTGGCCGACGCGCGCATCCTGATCCTGGACGAGGCGACATCGAGCCTGGATTCGGAATCGGAAGTGTTGATCCAGAGGGCGATGGAGCGGCTGATGGTGGGACGCACGACCCTTGTCATCGCGCACCGGCTCTCGACGGTGCGGGCGCTCGACCGCCTGCTGGTCTTCGATCGAGGCCGTATCGCCGAAGAGGGTTCGCATGACGACCTGATCCGCCTCAATGGCGGCATCTACCGGCGGCTGTTCGAGCGGCAGGCGCTCGAATTGACCAAAGGCCTCGTCGCCTGAGAAAAGGACGGCCCGGCTCCGGCCGGGCCGCCGGTTGTCCGGCTCCGCTTCGGCAGTGCAAATCAATCCGTAAGGTCTGCAACCGCACTCTCGTCATGCGGCTTGAGTGATGTAACGCGGCGTTTAAATTCATTTCCATATACTTAAAGTTTGAGTCATTTCATCAGCAACTCCGCAGGAGATACATTGTTTTAAACAGTTGTTGGCGTATACCTTCAGAAAGCAAATCGGATCTGGCATGCGCAGGTCTCCTGGAGATTTCTACAGGCATGCTGATCGGAAGGAGATTTCTTTGGATATTGCAGGATTTTGCCCGCCGACAGAGGACCATGCATAGGCATTCATGATGGATTTGGTCTCCGCAAATGCGGGTTCGGGAAAGATGCCGGCGCCGTCGGTGCCGGACACTCACCATGGCTCGGTACGGCCGCTTGCCGCCGAGGATCTCGAGCGCGTCGCCGCGCTCTTCCTGACGAAGTTCCGCCGTCGCCGCCTTCGCGATCACGCCGTCGCGCAGACGGCGGACTATATGAGAAAGCTTTATCTTGACCGCGGTGAGAACAAGGCCCTTGTCCAGATAAACCCGCAGGGCGGCCTCGGCGGGTTCATGGGCGTTCTGAAGGCCCGCTATGAGCTCAATGGATCGGCATTGAATGCGGCCATCATCGGTCCCTTCATGACCGATTCCAGCACCGATCACGGTTGGGCCGGGCCACAATTGCTGCGTACCCTGCATCAGGGCGAGTTCGATCTATATCTGACCGATTCGGCCAACCGGACATCCTTGGCCTTCGCGCGTCCGATGAAGTATCAGCTCTTGCCGGTGCACTGTCTGGAATGGACCTGTGTTTTTCAGCCGGGCGCCATGGCCGCCGCCTTGCTGCAGCGTAAATGGCCCGGGCTGGCTCGGCTGGCGCTCGGCCCCTGCGCGCGAGCGTTCGATGCTCTCGCGGGAAGACGGCTCGAGCCCCCGGTCCAGCCTTCATCGTCGCGACGGATCCACCATGAGCGGATCGATGCCGCGCAGTTTGCGGACCGGCTGCCGGCACTGATGTCCGATTTTGCTCTTCGACCGAGCTGGAAGGATAGCGAATTGCCGCGGCTGCTCGCACTGGCGGCCGAAAAGCAGGCCGACGGGCCACTTCATTTCGGCGGGACTTACGACGAAGCAGGCAAGATGGTCGGTTGTCATGCCTTCTACGGGCAGGCTGGCGGCATCGCGAACCTGTTGCAGATCCAGGCGCCCGGACCCCACTGGGGCACGACGCTGGACGGCCTTATCGCGGCTGCTCGGGAGATGGGCTGCGTGGGCATAACCGGCCAGACACAAAGCAGGTTCCTGCCGCAACTCTTCGGCTACAACCGTCTCTTCTTCCGCTATGCCGGCGGCACGATGGTGCGCTCACGCATCGCCCAGGTCGCAGAAGCGGTCCGCGCCGGCGACATCTTTATCGGCGGATTGATGGGCGATCGCTGGACCCGGCTGAGTTCCGATGATTTCGGTCGCGTCTGACGATCAGACGAAGGTGTGCGGTGCGGCGCAAAAACCGGCAATGATCTGGCAAAGGTCCGGTTCGTTGACCATTTGGGCGGCTTCGGTCGCGCCAACCCATTTGCGCGTGCGTGCGCGCTTTTCTTTCCAGCGGTCCGCGATGCGGTCGACATGCAGCGGAAAGACCAGGACTTCGCAGGGCACTTCCTCGCCGGAGGCGAGGACCTTGGCATAGAAATAGCGGCCGGCTTCAAGATGCGAGATGGTGCCGCGCAAGCCGGCCTCTTCGCCTGCTTCACGGGCGGCGGCCTTGCAAAGCGGTTCCCTGGCCTCCGGCCAGCCCTTCGGCAGAACCCAGCGCCCGGTGTCGCGGCTGGTGATCAGCATGATCTCGACGCCGTCTTTGCCGTCACGCCAGGGCAGGGCGGCAACCTGCAGGCGACAGGGCGCCTTGCCGAAGAGCCGCCGGACCCTTTCGGCCATCTGGTTGTGCGTTGTCGGCCTCGTCAACATCGGAAGAAAGCTGCCCTCAGCCTCCAGAATCGTTTGCCACCTTACGAATCTTACGGCGAATTATGGGCTTTAAAAGTAAAAAACTTCACTCCGCGGGAAAATACCACCAGAAAAGGTCAATCTCACAAAGTAGACGCGCTCATTGGTTCGACTACACGCCGCTCCTTTGAGGCGGATTCTCTGGAAAATATGACGGCCGTTCAGCCGACATGATCGTCCGCGATCGGCTTCTGGTAAGTGAAGCCCATGTCCCACGGAAAGTAGATCCAGGTGTCCTGGCTGACCTCAGTGACGAATGTATCGACCAGCGGACGGCCCTTCGGCTTGGCATAGACGGTCGCGAAATGCGCCTTCGGCATCATGGCGCGCACGATACCGGCCGTCTTGCCGGTGTCGGTCAGGTCGTCGATGATCAGCACGCCGGCACCCTCGTCGGCAAGCAGCGAAGGCGAAATCTCCTTCAGGACCTGCATCTGACCCTGGCTGGTGTAGTCATGATAGGAAGCCACGCACACCGTCTCGATGACGCGGATGCCGAGCTCGCGCGCAATGATGGCCGCCGGCACCAGGCCGCCGCGGGTAATGCAGACGATCGCCTTCCATTGTCCCTTGCTGGCGCCGGAAAGCCGCCAGGAAAGCGCGCGGGCGTCGCGGTGGAACTGGTCCCATGAGACGGGAAAGGCTTTTTCGGGAAGGGACATGGTTCGCGCACTCCGCAAGGCGCGCCGTGGCGCGCAGAAACACTGGAATGCAGCCGGAATTAGCCGGAAAGCGCCAGGCTTGGCAAGAGCAGGGGCCGGTGACGGCTTCAGGCACCGCGCTCAAACGGAATTCAAGCGACGCCCGTCAGACTTGCAAAGGTATCGCCCTGAATCTGGCTCCCGCTTTCGAGGGATGCTCAACGCGATAGGAAAGCTGCCACATTCGTCGTGCGCAGCATCGTGCGGGTAACGCCGCCGAACAGAAGCTGGCGCAGCCAGGAGTGACTGTAGGCGCCGAGCACCAGAAGGTCGGCGCCGGATTCGGCGATCCTGGCCTGAATCATGTCATCGACCGAAGTGCCGCCGGATTTCTGCACGCAGACGCTGACATTGGCGCCGTGACGCGACAAGGCCGCTGCAATCTCGGCGCCGGCCGCTTCCGGAGATTCATCCAGCGTCTCCGGGGGATCGATGACGAGAATGTCCGTCTTGTCGGCCTCGGCGATGAAGGGCAGGGCATCGAAGGCTGCGCGAGCGGCCTCCTTGCTGCCATTCCAGGCGAGCAGCACGCGTCTGAAGGTGGTGATCAGAGGCCCGGCATGGGGCACGACCAGCACCGGCCGGCCGGCATCATAGACCAGTGTGTCGACGTCGGCGCTCGGGTCGCCACCGGTGTCACGCTGCGCGGCGATGATCAGATCGGCGGCGCGCACGCTCGTTATGCCGGTCAGCGCGCTGTCGCCGGAGAAGCTTTCCAGGCTTCGCCATTCGAAGGACAGGCCGGATTCCTCGACCCGCTTCAGGAAATAGGCCTGCAGCTTGTCGGCGCGCTCCTTGTTCATCTCGGCCGAGACCTGCAGGAATTCGGTGTCCGGGAAGCCGGTGGCCGACGTGTAGGGAACGGGCAACGCCTCGGCATGGATGCCGACGAGATGGCTCTCGAACCTTTCGGCAAGCGGAAGGGCGCAATCGAGAACGCGCTCGGCGTCCTGCTCGTTCTGCAAAATGGCGACGATTGTCTTGAAGCGCATGACAGGTCCCTCAATTGCTTGCGCTACGTGCGTGCGCGGCAAAGGGAACGCCTCAACGGGTTGACTGGTTCCCGCCTAACGCCGGTCAGCCCGCCTTGGCGAAGCCCGCCACCATCGCCTCGACATCCTTGCGCGCGGCCTCGAGCGCTTCCTCGCTGCGGGCGCGGACGACGAGCTCGGTCCAGAACTTGCCGTCGCCATATTTGGGATAGGAGCCGATGATGGTGTCGGGATGCGCCTTCTGGATCTCGGCCAGCGGCCCGCCGATCAGGCCTTCGCCAAAGGGGCAATGCACCGTGGCCGACAGCATTTTCGTGCCGGCCTTGAGCATCGGCACGACATTGTCGAGCATGGCCTGGAAGATCGACGGTACGCCGGCCATGACATGGACATTGCCGATGCGGAAGCCCGGCGCGACGGAGACGGGATTGTCGATAAGGTCGGCGCCGCGCGGCATGCGCGCCATGCGCTTGCGCGCTTCGGTGAATTCGATGCCGCGCCCGGCATAGCTCGCCTCGAGCAGGGCGTAAGCCTTGGCGTCATACTCGCAGGGCACGCCGAAAGCCTTGGCGATCGAGTCGGCGGTGATGTCGTCATGCGTGGGGCCGATGCCGCCGGTGGTGAAGACGTAGGTATAACGGGCGCGCACGGCATTCACCGCCGCAACGATCTCGTCTTCCTCGTCGGGGACGATGCGCACTTCCTTCAGGTCGATGCCGATCGCCGTCATGATGTCGGCGAGATGGCCGATATTCTTGTCCTTGGTGCGGCCGGAGAGGATTTCGTCGCCGATGACGAGCATGGCGGCGGTGACGATTTCAGGCATGGCGGACTCCGGCGCAAAAGCTCGCCTGAGATAACGCGGCCTGAGGCCCGCCGCAATGCGAAAGCCGGATGCGCGCTTGTGGCGGCGGCTGCTGCGGATATGGTGCGGTCGGTCGGGAGCAGATGAAACCATGCTGATATCGATTGTCCTGTGGCTGCTCGCGGGCTTGCTCGCCGCGGCCGGCCTTGTCCTGCTCGTCCTGATGCTCGCAACATGGCGGATCGCGGTGAGGGCTGAAAGGCTGGTGCCGGCGTGCGGAAAATTCGTCGAGATCGACGGCAACCGCATCCATTTCGTGGAAGAAGGCGAGGGTAGGCCGATCGTTTTCCTGCATGGGTTGGGCGCCCAACTCCACCATTTCCGCCACACGCTGTTCGGACGCTTCGGCGCCGGCTACCGGCTGATCGCGCTCGACCGGCCGGGCTCGGGCTATTCGGTTCGGGCGAGCGGCGCGACCGGCCGATTGCCCGAGCAGGCCGAGATCGTGCGGCGCTTCATCGAGGAACTGCGCCTGGAACGACCTTTGGTCGTCGGCCATTCGCTGGGCGGCGCTGTCGCGCTTGCGCTGGCGACCGAGCATCCGACGGCGATTTCCGGTATCGCGCTGCTGTCGCCGCTGACGCATCTGGAAGCGAGGATACGTCAGCGGTTCGACCTGCTCTATGTTCCATCAGCGCTGCTGCGCCGGATCCTGGCCTATACGACGGCGATACCACTCAGCCTGCGCTACGCGCAGCCGACGCTGAGGTTCATCTTCGCGCCGCAAGCGGTTCCCGCGGACTACATGGTCGCCGGCGGGGGATGGCTCGGCTTGCGCCCGTCCCATTATTTCGCCACGTCCACCGACTTCGTGGCGGTCGAGCAGGATCTTGATCGCATCGAAAAGCGATATGGCGAAATAGCGATGCCGGCAGGCATTCTGTTCGGCAGCGCCGACCGCGTCATCGGCGAAGCCGTCCATGGCGAGCCGATGCTGGACAGGATCCAGGGGCTCGACTTCGAGCGGGTCGAAGGCCTCGGCCATATGCCGCAGTTCGTTGACCCCGAACGGGCCGTCGCCTTCATCCGACGTATCGCTGCCCGCGCCTTCGCAAACGTGAACTGAGTTTCCGCTGTCGGGGATCTGGGTGTTTGGCATTCCGCCAGCTCACGGAGCCGTCACACAAACGTGTCGAATGCGTTGGTTTTTCGTGATTTTCCTGGCGGAACCTTTGCCGCAACCCCGGGTTTCACGCGGGTCGCCGGGCAGGCCTCGGCGATTTAAAGAATGGAGACTCCAATGCTTAGGAAAATCATAGCAGCTTCAGCGCTCGTGCTGGCCATGAGTGGCGCGGCGATGGCGCAGTCATCCGACGACTGGTCGTGGTGGCACGGCCACTCAGCGTCGAGCGAGCGGCCGATCGATCGCACCACCACCGGCAGCATCGCGGGCGGCGACGCTTCCGGCCTCAATACGCTCGGCAATACCGGCCCCGTGGGACCGTGCGCGTCGAGCACGCCCGGACCGGACGCCAATGCCGGCGGTAACGTCAACGACCAGTACTGCGGCAAGTAAGCCTTGAGCGGTTCAGCGTTTGATGGAATCGCTGGTCCGCCCCAACTCTTTGTTTTTACGCAATTTGGACGGAAAACCGCTACGCGCTTTTCCTGGAATTGCTCTGGCACCCCCCAGCGGCCGGCATGAAGGCTCGGGCATCGTCGGCCGCGGGCGCGGGTAAAAATCAGTCCGATACTTCGGTCTGCGGCCGGTCGCGGCCGTCGGCAAGCTCATCGTGCCACTTTCCTTCGGCATCCTCATACTGGATGCCGTCCGTGGTTCCGGCGACCTGCTGCTCGGACGAGGCGATTTCGGCGGCGCGCAGCGCCTCCTGGTGGGTACGGAAAGTCTCGGAAAACGTCGAGCCGACCTTGTAGGCCCAGCCGCCATCATGCTCGACGATCTTGTAAGTCAGCTTCGCCATGAAATCCTCCGGTTAAGAAGCGTGCTCAGTGCAGCTTTCCGTCGAGCAGCCTGTCTTCGGGAACCAGCACTTCCGATTCCCTGGCCGCCTCGATAAGGGCGCGACGTGCGTCCGCTGGTGAACGATACCCTTCCAGCGCTTTGAGGCAAGTGTCGAGAGCATCACGATGCCGCTCGCCGCGATTGAGCGGCCAAACGGTCATCAGGCACTCGGCCGCCTCGCGGGTGCTACTTATATGGCGATATTTGCCGACATGGCCGAGCTCGACCACCACCGGCTTCTCAAAAGGTTTGCTGTCTATCATGGCCGCCAACGTAAAGCGGCCAAATTGGTTGCAGTTGTGGCGAGGATCCTGCGCCCAAACGTCTCAGGTCCCGCTGATTTCCGGTTTCGTTTTGACGCAATTCCGGACGGAAGGCTACGGCGAAGTCGCCGAGCCTAACCGCCTAGCACTTTTCCCCGCAATTGCTCTAGCCGGCGGCCTTCATCCAATGCCGCATCGTCGTCACCGAACGTGCCAGCTGGGGCGCGGGATGGATCTCCTCGCCGAAGGCAGCCGCCGCGCGCCAGCCCCAGCGCGGGTCGGCGAGGAAGGCGCGCGCCAGCGCCACCATGTCGGCCCGACCGCCGGCGACGATCGCCTCGGCCTGGCTCGGATCGTCGATCAGCCCCACGGCGCGCGTCGGAATGCCGGCGCCGTTGCGCACGGCTTCCGCCAGATGCACCTGGTAGCCGGGGCCGGGCGGCACCTGCTGCAGGGGCGAATTGCCGCCGCTGGAGCAGCAGATATAGGCGATGCCCTCGGCCTTCAGCGCCTTGGCCACCTCGATCGCGTCCTGGATGTCGAAACCGCCGTCGACCCATTCCTTCACCGAAAGGCGCGCGCCCAGCATCATGGACGGAGCGGCCTTCTTGACCGCCCTGGCGATTTCGACCGCGAAGCGCATGCGGTTTTCGAGCGACCCGCCCCAGCGGTCTGTCCGCTGGTTGGAGAGCGGCGAGAGGAACTGGAAGATCAGATAGCCATGCGCGGCGTGCAGTTCGGCAAAGTCGAAGCCGGCGCGTTCGGCGCGCACGGCCGACTGCGCAAAACGCGCGATGAGCTCAAGAATCTCCTCATCCTCCAACGAGTGCGGCACATTCCAGCCCGTGTCGTAGGCGATGGCCGAGGCAGAAACCGTCTGCCAGGGATCTTCACCGGGCTGCAGCGGGCCGCCGCCTTCCCAGGGTCTGCGGTTGGAGGCCTTGCGGCCGGCATGGGCAAGCTGGACGCCGAACTTCGTGCCGGGCGCGGCGACGCGCCTGGCGGCGTCGAGCGTGCGCTTGGCGGCCGCCTCATTGTCGTCCGAATAGAGACCGAGGCAGCCATGCGTGATGCGCCCGCGCCGCTCGACATCGGTCATCTCGACGGTGACCATACCGGCGCCCGACATGGCCAAGTTCATCCAGTGATAGAGATGCCAGTCGCTGGCCGAGCCGTCCTCGGCCGAATACTGGCACATGGGGGCGACCGCAATGCGATTGGGGAAGGTGAGGTCGCCGAGGGTGATCGGCTGGAAAAGCGATGACGTCATGAAGCGGGCTCTCCTGGGAAGATACCGCTATCTAGGCAGTCGCGGCGCGTCGCGCCAGACACGAGCCGGTGAAACCGCCGCTGGACCACTCGGTTTCCAGGATTGCGCGGGTCATCTTTCGCCGCTCTATTTTTTTGACGCAATTTCGGACGGAAAACCGCTTCACACTTTTCCTGAAATTGCTCTATCCCTTTGCGGCCAATCGGGAGGTCGTCATGGAAGATCGCGTTCGCATCCGTTCGGAAGAGGTCCTTTCGGACGACTGGGCTGTGCTGAAAAAGACTGTGCTCGACTATCGCCGCCGCGACGGGCAATGGGAGACGCAGATCCGGCAGACCTACGATCGCGGCGACGGCGCGGTGATCCTGCCGTTCGATCCTCGGCGCTCGACCGTGCTCCTGGTGCGGCAGTTCCGCTTCCCGGCTTACGCCGTGGGTCACCGCGAGCCGCTGATCGAGGCCTGCGCCGGCCTGCTCGACGAAAACGATCCCGAAACCGCCATCCGCAAGGAAGCGGAAGAGGAGCTGGGCTACCATCTGAAGGATGTCGAGCGGCTGTTCGCGCCGTTCATGAGCCCGGGCAGCGTGACGGAGCGGCTGTGGTTCTTCACCGCGCGCTATTCGCCGGCCGACCGCATTTCCGACGGCGGCGGCGCGCCGGAGGAGGGCGAGGACATCGAGGTTCTGGAAATACCACTGGACGAGGCGCTGGCCGGCATCGCCGACGGCCGCATCGTCGACGCCAAGACGATCATCCTGCTCCAGCACCTGAAGCTCAACCCGATCAAGGCTTGAGCCTGTCTTCGGCTTCGATGCTTCAGCGTTGGTGGCCTGCCACCCGAAGCTCCTCCTACACCCGCGCGGCTACCCAAGAGGGGGACTGACCCACATGCGTCCCTCATTGGGGTAGAGTGGGCAAAGGACGCCGGCCCGGCGGTCCTGGGGAGTTCCGCCGCAACATTCAACCTAGCTAAAGTAGCTCCGCAGAATATGGTGTTATCGCGCAGTCCGAATTCTATGTTAACAACCGCTTAACGGCCTTGTCATGCTGAGGCGGCGACGGGCACGCGCTTAGATTGAACCTTTCTCCCGCCCGCCCACTTCTCCAAAGCCGTCTACAAATTTGCCTCAAACAGGACAGGCGCGCCGGAGCTAACGGGTCTCCGTAGCGGAAGTCCCTGATGAGGTGGTGCGCAGTCTCACTCCCCTATCAGCTCTTATCGTCTCTCCAAGGAAGGCTGAACTGCAGACTAAGGCTTCTTGGAGGTCCTATATTCGGATTCCCATGGGAGAACATCGACGTCAGGCTTAAAACCCGAAGCAATGTATTCGTCGCGCGAAATGTAATCGCCCTTTGATCCGTCAATCACACAGATAAATGGCGGGACGCCCGGCATCGATAAATGCCAACCCACTTCGGCGCTGTGCTCTTCATAATCCAAGAATTTCATTACGCGTGATCGGGGTCGCCATCTGTTCTGATGATAAAAGGCCTGACGCCCTGTCAGGAGGTTCGGGCCGGACCAGCCCCTGGCCTGCATTGGGATTTGCTGAAAATCATCTACTGCCATGAGTGCCGCGGCGCCGGCCGCGACGATCGGAACCTGCAGTTCACGAATCATGCCGTCACGCCGGAGCGGCGGAAGGGCTGGACGCCGTGCCCATAGGCGGCCCGACAGCCGCCGTTTGGGTGTGCGGCCATGTGACTGCCGGGCCTAGCCGGGTCAGCCCCGGCAGCAGGTAGGGGTATCAACATATCAGCGTCTGCTAAAGTAACTATTTCGGAGGATGCTCAATTGCGCGATGGAGAGCTTACGAGCGCCAGGTAGGTAGCGGCCCGACAGTTCCGCTGTGTTGGGGTAGCGTTTGATTGAACCGCCGGGCCTAGCCCACTCCCGGGGTAGGGGAGTCGGCCTGAGGTTGGCATATCAGCGGCAGCTAAAGTACTCGACCTGCGAATGGAGGATGGCTAAGGGCGTTCCTTGGCCTTGCGAATAAGTCGCGGCTTATGCATCATCCGCCGCATGCGCGACGACGACTTGATCGAACGGCCGGGCCGCGGCTGGACGCCCTGGAAGGATGGCCAAGGCGAGGTCGAGATCGACAAGATTTGGTGGGGACGGCAGCACGATGGTCGGGATCGAGCATTGGGGCTTTCGTCGTGAGAAATGGTGCATGCGGCAGAAGCCGGCCGACTGGGAACCTTTGCCCGAGGTCTACCGGCTCGAGCGAGAGCGGGCGCAGCAGGAAGCGCTCGATCGGGTCCGCATTGCTGCGCAGGCGCGAATGCTTGCCCAAATCCAGGCCACAGGGAAGCGCCACAGCGCGCAGGACGCCGAGCCGGTGTAGGACAGCGGCGAGAGGGAACGCGCGCTGGCGGGCTCGCTAATCGTAGATGATCTGGCTGCGCTGTCCGTCGAAGGTATAGAAACTGATATGACGCCGATCTCGGTCGAACTCGCAGGTGCCGATTGATCGCCCTGGAGCACGCAGTTTGTTACGCGTCTCGAACTCGATCGTCACACTCGGCGGATCTCCATGCTGTGTCGACTTGATGAGGCGGTATTTCAGCGCTCCATAATGACGGGGGAGCACGAACACGCGCAGGAAGCTTGTGCAGCGGGCTATAGGGGTCTTGGCCGGCTCTGAGTGGGCTGGGGAAAGCATCAACGCATAAGCACACAGAGCGGCCATATGTCGATATGTCCGACCGACCAACATCATGACGCAACCCAACAGGAACACGATCGCGCCGGCCGCTTGGACGAGGAGCGGGCCGCCGATCTGAGGGTATCCGCGCGATAGTTCATTCATCAGCCAAAAATAGCCGAGTCCACTGACGATTGGCCCGCAGATGAACATGAAGGCACCTACGCGGCCTCATAAGTGAATTTCGATTTTCACGGGCGCCCTCACGTCTATCCGGAATACCGCGCCCACAGGCAGTAGCTGATGAACAGCAAGATCGCCCATCCTACCCAGCGTCTTCCTGGCGACCTCGGCGCCGTTTCGGACACCGTCTCGACACTGGCGAGCGCCGCGACCTGCGGCGATGCCGCTTCGGCCTTGCGGCTTCTGCTCTTGCGTGACGTATGCGAGATCCCCGTGCCGGGGATGCCGACCGTTGTCGTGCGCCCCGACGTTCCGACTGTTGTTTTGAATCCGCGCGGCCCGGCTGTGACGCTGACACCCCTCTTGCCAACATTCAGCCGGACACCCGGCACAAGCCGGATTGACTTACGAAAACGCCACCCCATGACGTCGCCCCCTTTCTTAACAGGTCAGATAATCCCGTTCCCTAAGACGGGTTGATGCCAGACGCTCTGAGCTTCGCACCAAGACTGGCGCGAGTGGCGCACGCTGCTTTGTCACCTGCCACGCATTTTTTGTTGGCGTCAGACCAGTCCAACATACCCGTGTTGATCCAGCTCCCGGGTGCACGCGCGATCCCGTATGGCGTCGGCGATTTGCCGGCGGCTTCCGCAGCGGCAGCGGCGGCTCCCTGGCCATGCGGCGCCCGTTTCCATCCGTTTAGGATGAGGCAGTTTTTCATGTATTGATCTTCGCGAGCCAAGTTGCCGAGGGCATTGCCTATTCCGGTTCCCGCAACAAAGCCCGGCGATCCGATAGCAAGATAGCCCTGGTCTACAGAGCCCTTTTGCATCTCGCATTGAGCATGGGCGACGTCGAAACTCGGCCCATATCCAATCTGTACGTAATCGGCTTGATTGCTTGTCTGACAGCCGCACAGCGCGGCAGTAGCACAAAGTGCCATCAACCCCTTTACTCTCATACCCCCAGCCCTCCCACGGCTTAGGGTTAAACATCTCTTAAAGCGAATATTTCTGCAAGAGGAAGCGCTACTTTCGGTAAACCCGGCCAGCTTTGCACAGTGGAATATCCAGGCAGATATATGTGGCTATTACTTTCGGAAGCTGCGGCAGCTCACACCTTCCTCAGCCTCACGCCGGCGCCGCCGCCGTTCTCGGGAATGAATTCGACACCGGCTGCTTCCAGGGCTCGGCGCATGTCTTCAAGCGTTCGATCATAGGGAGCGCGCTTGCCAGCCTCGAAGTTAGCAATGGTGGCCTTCGCGACTTTGGACGCCGCGGCGAGCTGATCTTGAGACCAGCCGATAAGCGCTCGACCAGCCCGGCACTGCGCAGGCGAAACTGACAATTTGATGCAACCTTATATCAAAAATGTTGACTGTTATTATCGTGTAGTCTTATACCATTAGTGCAACGTTCTTACAACTTGGAGCAACACGATGCCGAACACCCATGTTCCGGCAGCCGGCGGAGCTATGCCCGCTGACCGGATAGTTGATCCTCGGCCGCTTTTCTGGCCGCGTCCTGCTTGTGCAGCGGAGGTTGTCATGACCTACGCCGCCATTGCGCTTCTGCTGGCCGCAGCGAGCCTCCGTACGCGCCTAGGACGCGCAAGCCTCGCCTTGTGGCTCCTGAAGGCCTCCAACGCCCTGCACGCCGCTGGTGCCCGTGCAATCGACAATCTGGAGGCCGACCTCAATGGATGACCTCCAACTCACCAAGAAGGGCGAGGCCTACGTCGCTGCGCAAATCGCTCAGCCTGAGCGTTCAGCCGAAACCGACCTCTTGACGCTCCAGATAGACCGCAGCAGCCGGAAGGCGCTGTCACTCTCGATCGCCGCGCTTATCGATATGCTCGACGACTTGTCGCCGGATCCAGACATCGAGGACGGCGCCGACCTTGAACCTTCGCTCGGTTGGTCTGCGGACGGTGTGATGGGCTCATGCGACGATCTGGAAGGCCCGCGGGACGATCTAGAGCCCGACAGTGACACCGAACCCAACGGCGACGAGCGCGACGCCTCTGCGACCCCTAGCTGGGCAAAGGGCGGGCATTGGTGCGAGGACGTTGAGGAAGAGAACGAGCACGGCGGGGATATCCTCGACGAGCCGCATGACGGGCGGGACGACGACGAGCCGTGGCTGGGCTGGAGCAATCCCGATTCCGGAGCCGGCACGGCGGCAATGGTCGACGTCGAGGACAGCCCGGATTACGGCTGCGGCGGCTTCACTGGCGAAGGTGTCGACATGGCGAGGCAAATGCTCCGCAACGGCCGTTGCAGGCGTCCAGAGCCGTCCCTGACCATCGTAGGGCCGGTGGTCACGGTGCCGGGCTATACCGGGCCGTTATCACAGGCCGATGTCGGCAGGGCGGACGGTCGCACGCGCTATTGGGAGGCGAAGGGGTTCTGAAAACTTCCCAGGGGTATTTGGCCCGGCTGCTCAGGTGGCCGGGCTTTTTCTTGCCAAAGAAGATTTGGTGCACTCGGCAGGGCTCGAACCTTCATCTGCCCGGGAGGGTCCCGCTCTGTCCTGACTTGAGCTACGAGCGCTGTTTTTGGCAGCCTAAGAGGACAGGGCCCGTTCGATCAATTTGGAGGTTTGGGGGCACCGGCACATCCATTGGAAGTAGGTGAGTTTGCTCCGCAATTGACTAGGACGCTGCGGCTTCCGGGCCTTTTCTATTGCCCCACCAAACTAAAGTCCGTGATTGCGCAGGTGGAGATATTCATCTCGCCTGTTGCGTAGCCCACATTGTAGCCGCCAAAGCCATTCTTCGCTCGATACTCCATGAGCACGGTCCGGCGTCCGTTCTTGGGCTCGGAGGTCTTTGTCTCGACGTGCTTGAAGGAGTCTGGATCACGAAGCCGCTCAGTGACCATACGAACAAGCTCACGGCTCGATCCGTCCCAGGCACTAAAGCACTGCAGGCCATTATCCGGCTTTTTCACAGCCACGTCGTCGACGGCCTGACGATGATCGGACGTCGAACAAGCCTTCAGGAGCGCATACGCTATCAACCCCGTGATGATCCAAGCAATTAGCTTTTGGGCCTTCCCACCGTCGGCCTTGTTCGAAGCTGCAACTCGCGGACGATCGGGCGAAGGCTGATCTGCTACCCCATAGCGATCCCGCAGCTTGTCACGCGCAGCCTCAAATTCGCTCTGGTCGACATCGCCCCGTGCTCTCATGGCCGCAAGTTCGGCCATTGCCTCGCTATACTTTGGATTTGTGCCCATTGCCTTCCCCTGGCAACAGTATTCAGCACAGTCCGCTGAAAAGCAAATATCTCGGGCTGATGTTGAGGTAGAGAGGACGCCGGGTCTCTCAAATTGGCTCTGCGGCGCCGCCCTCCGGAAGGGTTCTTCATATCTTTGGCTACCCGTACGGCTACCCACATCCAGATTTTCCGGGGTAGCCTGCCGTAACGGTATAATTCGAATAAATGAACAATTTCAACATGGTGCGGACGACGGGAATCGAACCCGTACGATCAGAGATCGAGGGATTTTAAGTCCCTTGCGTCTACCAATTCCGCCACGTCCGCGCGCCGCAATTTCAAGCACTTAAGGCGATTCCGGTCTAGCCCTTTGGGTGGATTTGGCACCGTTTTGGCACCGAATGCCCTTCATTGCTGTTCCACGCCCGTTCTCATCGCAGCTTCAATCGCCGCTGCTGCGCCTTCGTCCGACTTCTTGAACAAATGGGCGTAGACCGACAGCGTGACCATGGGCGAGGCATGCCCTAGCCGGCGGCTAATTGCAACCACGTCGAGGCCACCAGCGCGCCAAGCGCTTCTCGCCGGCCCAGTTCAGCAACGGGCTGATCTTCCGCCGTTGGTCCGCCCGGTGAGGGATCGATACGGCTTGGCGGGCAGCCCGACCGGGACGAGGGTGAGCGAACATGGGCGGGTCATCTATCCGCGTGCTTGAGAGAGAGGATCCCGCGATGGATATCCGAGTGGTTATTCCACCTTTGCCGAGCCCCGACCGAGACATCGTCGGCGCCATCATCGATTTGGACGGCTTCGACATACACCATCGCCTGCATCTGTCGCGCCGACGCCGACGCGTCGCTCTACGGCTTCACGCTCGAAGAGAGCAACGAGCCGGAAGCGAATTTCAACCAGGTCGATTTGGACGACTTCATTGATCACGATCCCTTTCATCACCACGACCGCGCGGTCCGGCAAGGTCGAATACATCGGCGGCAAGCGCTACACCCGGTTGACCATCGTCCCGAGGGTGAAGGCGCCTTGACCATCGCGGCAATGGCGCTGCTGGGATGAAGCCCGGAAACGTGTTGCAGGATCACTCAGGCGGGCTGTAGCAGTCCAATTACCATGGAACCTTCACTCCTATCGCGGCGGTGCTTATTCAGCTGCCTCAAGCGTGCGATGGCCAGGGGAGCCAGGACGGCGAACGAGAACGCGAGATAGGCGAAAACCGACAGGCCGCATATGGCACTTGGCAGATAGCAAGACTCCATGATGAATTCCTCTTCAGGTTGGTTTTGTCGGTGACCTAGTTCATCACCGTTCGGTAAAGTCGTGGAGCGTGATCTGGATACCGTTGCCGCTCGCGAAGTCAGTCGCTTGCGTCCAGCTAGATTCTATTCCGGCCAACAAGCGCCCGTCATTGGCAAGCCGGTCCCAGACGAAGAACGCAGCGACAGCGGCGACGATCAGAAGGATCGGTCGCATGGAACTCTCCCTCAAAGCTCCTCGTACGCTGATGGAATTATGCTCCCGTCGGCGCCATAATACAAGAAACTGCTAATATTAGGCTGGCGTGGACGGGGACGACCACCGCAACCGAGATATCCCGGTTCCCAACAGTTCTGCGTTCGCCCCTAGCGATAGAGCTGAGCTTCGTCGCGCAGGAAATTGTCCAGCGTTCCTGATCCCCCGCGGCCGGTAATGTCGACGAGTTCGACGAAGACAGACCCTCCGTTGTTGGCGCCCGAGACAGGCTGGGTGATGAAGAAGCTGGCAAAGGCTTCGACAGGAAGGTTGGTGCTGTTGCCATTGAGATTGTTGCCTGCCGCCTGCAGTGCGTTGCAGTTGAGGATTGCTCCGTAGAGCAGCCGTCGATCAACGGTCGTAACCGGTGCAAGGCAGGCATTTGGCGGAGTTCCGACCTCGCCCCCATTGGAAGCGTGTCCAACGAGGTTGTTTGCAATCTCGTATTTGTAGACCTGGTATCGGGTCGGCTTTGTCGTATTCCAGGAAGATGGGTAGGTAATGCTTTGGAAATTGGTGCTCCAGTAGCCGGACAGATTCCAGTTTCCATCGCCCATGCGCCCGCCCATATACGGCGTGGTTGCGTCGTTGGGCAGGCCCATGTTGCCCGTCGCGTTGAACGTGAGCTTATTGTAGGCGGGGCACTGGTTGCCTTTGCCGCTAGTCGATGCGCCCATGCGGACGTTGGTGGCCGGCCCATACTCGGCGCTGTTGAAGTGATTGCCGTTGGGGCTGATGCCGAAGCGAACATTGAAGGCATCTTGCACCGGGCCATTGTTCTGGCCGGTCTTTGTGTCGACGCCTTGTGCCGAATAGCAGCCGATCGGCCTTGATGTCGCGATCGTCTGCGCCAATGCCTGGGCGCCATTGCCAACGCCATCGGGCGGCGCCAGGAAACCGAAATTGCCCGGGCCGTATGCGGCGTTGTTCCCCACCATGCGCAGTTCGATCAGGCGGCGATGGACAGCCGGATCCGATACGGCCTGTTCGAGGGTCGCGCCGCCCGCGCTATTGGTGCCGTTCACCATCTCGTAGGGATTGCACATGAAGACCGGCGTGTAGTTGCAGACGCCCGAGGTGAAGCCAGCAACAGACACGCCGCCGACCGTCAAACTGTTGTTAGCTGAGTTGCCCGAGACGATCGATATGGGGAAGAGCGCGGTGAAGCTTTCGGGTTGCGCCTTAACCTGGATGAAGCGTGTTACGACGGCCGACGCCGCGTAGTTGGCCGATGTAATCGGCGAGGAGTCGTTCGCCGGGATACTCCCAAGGAAGCACCACGATACCTGCCCTTTCGATCGGCACGCGGCATAAGTGGGGTCTACGGTGACGCTTCCGTTTCCGGTGGTCAGCGGCACCGTTCCGCCATCGGAGAAACGCGTGCTGTTGGCCACGAGGTTTGTCAGAGCGTTCTCCGCTCGCGTCCATGCATCCGATCTACCGTTCAGCTCTGCAGCGGCCGCCAAGGCGAGCGCGTCGGTGCCTTTCTGCAGATCGTTGTGCAGGTTGTTGACCCTGCTCGCGTCAATCGCCAGCAAGGAAAAGCCGATGATTGCTGGCAGCATCACGGATAACAAGATCAGCGCGACGCCGCGTTGATCCTTCCAAAACGCACGAATCCCCCGAAACATCGCAGCCACCCCCTTGCCCCTGTGCCGCTGACATTCCTCGCAATTTTAGGATAAGCTTATATTTTGGACCTTAGCAAGAGGGTCTTACGGACCTTTGTGCCACATGACATGCGACTGTCGAAAGAATTCGCAGGGGGCGACGGTCGGATGGCCTGCTGGATCTGTGCTGCCTACCGTGACGGTCGGAACCTCCAGTTCACGAGCCATGCGACGACGCCAGAGCAGCGGAAGGGCTGGACGCCCTGCCCATGGGCGGCCGATGACGCCCTGATAGTTTGGAACCCGATGGCGCGCTAAAACCAGCATGCTGATTCGCGCTGCTCCACATCCCTGCGATGTCCACCGGGGTCGCCGAGCAGTGCGGCATTCGCATTCTCAAGCCCGACCAACATTACGCCGCCGGCCAGCCAGAAATCCCGTTGAGCATGGCGCCAAGGCGGAGTGCGCCGCCGCAGACCATCATTTCGAAGATGTAATATTAGCGATGTTTAAAATGCCAGATTCCGCAAACCGATCTCATTAGCCTTTGTCTGCGAGCATCGGGCCGGCTTTGGTGCCGGAACCATGCGTGGGGCAGGTTGGATCAGAGGGCTGCGGGAGGCGGAGGCGCATCAGTTGCGCAGCGAGATCGATCGGCTCGAGCGGGGGCTGATCGAGACAGCCAATTCGAACGCAAGATGTAACCTGCACGAGGTTGCGCATACGCTGCGCTGGCAAAAAGCGCGACTTCGGCTGCTGGAGGAGTGCCTGGCCGCGATGCCGGCGGGAAAGCCGGCCTCGAACCGACCCTGACCAACCGGTTGCAGCCTCGTCGGCGAAGCGTATCCGCCATGTCCGGTTCCGGCGAGGCAGGTAATTGGAAAGTGGCGCGATCGCGGAATTACGATCCTCCGTGGGATCGATAGGGTTCGTTGCGCGGCGGATCGACCCGCCGAGGCCGGCGTCTATCAGGCCCCTACCCATTCCCC